>NZ_MWFK01000001.1 GCF_002078175.1 Streptomyces sp. M41(2017)
TCATTGAGGATCTTGACTGGCCGCTCCTTCGCTGGTCAAAGAGTTATCGGCGATCCGCTCATGGTGTCTGATCACTTCAGCGATGATGAAGGTGAGGAGCTTCTCGGCGAAGGCCGGGTCCAGTTTGGCGTTCTCGGCGAGGCGGCGGAGCCGGGCGATCTGGTGGGCCTCGCGGGAGGGGTCGGCGGGCGGCAGCTGGTGGGCCGCCTTGAGGTGGCCGACCTGCTGGGTGCACTTGAAGCGTTCGGCGAGCATGTGGACGACGGCGGCGTCGATGTTGTCGATGCTGTCGCGCAGCCGGGCGAGTTCCGCACGGACGGCGGGGTCGGTTTCCTGGGGCTTGCTGGTGGTCATGTGAGCCAACCCTACGGGGCGGGCGGGGGTTCGATCATGGGTGGATCGTCGGGGTCGGGGACGCGGTTGCTCCAGCCGCCGGGGACGGTGCGGCCCTGTTGTTCGCGGAAGCGGACGGGCGGGATGCCGACGCGGCGGGTGAAGAGGCGGGAGAAGTAGGCGGGGTCGTCGTAGCCGACGCGGCGGGCGACGGCGGCGACGGGCAGGTCGGTGGCGGCGAGGAGTTCCTTGGCGCGGCCGAGTCGGATGCCGAGGAGGTAGTCCTTGGGGCTGCAGCCGGCGCCGCGGCGGACGGCGGTGCGCAGGGCGGCGGGGGTCATGCCGTGGCGGGCGGCGTGGTCGGCGACGGACATCGCCTGGAAGGCGTCGCGGGCGAGGGCCTGGAGGACCTCGTCGCCGTCGGGGGCGAGGTCGGCGCGGGCGCGGCGCAGGGTGACGAGGAGTTCGTGGACGGCGGCGCCGGTCTCGACCTCCAGGAGGGGGTTGCCGCGGCGGGCGGCGCGGGCGATGCGGGCGACGACGGCGCGGGCGGCGGCGGCGTCGGAGAGGGGGACGACGGGGCGGCCGGGTTCGATGTAGCCGAGTTCGGTGTACGTGCTGGTGGCGGGGCCGGTGAAGTCGACGAAGCACTCGTCCCAGCCGGGGTCGGGACCGTAGTGGTGGGGGGTGCCGGGGGTGAGCCAGAGGAGGGCGGGGGCGGTGACGGGGTGGCGGCGGCCGTCGGGGGTGCGGTACCAGCCGCTGCCGGCGCTGACGACGACGGCGACGTGGTGGTCGAGGGTGCGGGGCCCGACGGGAGGCAGTTCGCCGTGCTGGAGGCCGACGCCGAGGCAGGCGAGGCCGAGCCGGAGGTGCGCGGGTCCGGGGGTGAAATAGCGCATCCAGGTGTGGTACATCCGTTTTCGTCCCGCCCGGTCGTTCCTTTGCGTTGCGTCCAATCAGCGCTGATCTTTGTCCATGGACGCGGCCGCCGCCAGGGGTGATCGTGTGGCCATGAGCGAGTTCACGGTGGGGGACACCGATTTTCTGCTGGACGGGCGCCCGGTGCGGCTGCTGTCGGGCGCGCTGCACTACTTCCGGGTGCACGAGGGGCAGTGGGCGCACCGGCTGGGGATGCTGCGGGCGCTGGGGCTGAACTGTGTGGAGACGTACGTGCCGTGGAATCTGCACGAGCCGCGTCCCGGTGAGGTGCGCGACGTCGGGCAGTTGGGCCGTTTCCTGGACGCGGCCCGGGCGGCGGGTCTGTGGGCGATCGTGCGGCCGGGGCCGTACATCTGCGCCGAGTGGGAGAACGGCGGGCTGCCGCACTGGCTGACGGGGCGGGCGCGGACGCGGGATCCGGAGTATCTGCGGCAGGTGGAGCGCTGGTTCCGGGTGCTGCTGCCGGAGATCGTGGCGCGGCAGGTCGACCGCGGCGGTCCGGTGCTGATGGTGCAGGTGGAGAACGAGTACGGCAGTTACGGCTCGGACCAGGTGTATCTGGGGTGGCTGGCGGACCTGTTGCGGGCGGAGGGCGTGCGGGTGCCGCTGTTCACGTCGGACGGGCCCGAGGACCACATGCTGACGGGCGGGTCGGTGCCGGGGGTGCTGGCGACGGCGAACTTCGGGTCGGGGGCGCGGGAGGCGTTCGCGACGCTGCGCCGGCACCGGCCGTCGGGGCCGCTGATGTGCATGGAGTTCTGGTGCGGGTGGTTCGACCACTGGGGTGCGGAGCATGTCGTGCGGGATCCGCGGGACGCGGCGGACGCGTTGCGGGAGATCCTGGAGTGCGGGGCTTCGGTCAATCTGTACATGGCGCACGGCGGGACGAGCTTCGCGGGCTGGGCGGGCGCCAACCGGGGCGGTCAGCTGCACGAGGGTCCCTTGGAGCCGGACGTGACGTCGTACGACTACGACGCGCCGATCGACGAACTGGGGCGTCCGACCGAGAAGTTCTGGCTCTTCCGGGAGATCCTCGCCGCGTACGCGGAGGGGCCGCTGCCCGAGGTGCCGCCCGCTCCCGAGGCGCTGGGCGCGGATGTGGAGGCCGGGTTCGGGGGCTGGGCGTCGCTGGACACCGTGCTGGACGCGGTGGGCGGCGCGGAGGCCGAGTACGCGGTGCCGCCCACGTTCGAGGAACTGGACGTGGACCGGGGTCTGGTGAAGTACGTGGTGGACGTGCCGGGGCCGCGGCAGCCGTATCCGCTGTCGGTGAGCGGGCTGCGGGATCTGGCGGTGGTGTCGGTGGACGGGGTGCGGGCCGGGGTGCTCACCGAGGACGAGCCGCGGCTGAGGGAGCCGGTGGCGGGTCCGGCGCGGGTGGAGCTGTGGGTGGAGTCGCTGGGGCGGGTCAACTACGGTCCGCGCAGCGGGGAGCCGAAGGGCGTCACCGGGGGTGTGCTGCACGAGCGGCAGTATCTGCACGGGGTGCGGGCGCGGGCGCTGCGGCTGGACGCGCTGGACGGTGATGTGGGGCGGGTGCCGTTCGGGGAGGTGCCCGCGGACGGCTCCCCCGGCCTGTACCGCGGCACCGCGGAGGTGGCGGGGGCCGGGGACGCCTTCCTCGAACTCCCGGGCTGGACGCGGGGGTTCGTCTGGGTCAACGGGTTCGGGCTGGGCCGGTACTGGTCCGCGGGACCGCAGCGGGCGCTGTACGTGCCCGGTGCGGTCCTGCGGGAGGGCGTGAACGAGGTGTGGGTGCTGGAGCTGGAGGCGGCGGGTCAGCCGGTCTCGGTCACCTCGAAGGAGTCGAGGGCGAACTCGGCGGTGCCGTCGGCGCCCGTCTTGCGCAGGCCGACCCAGGCCTCGCCGGTGGCGGGTGCGGTGAACGCGTAGGAGTGGGTGGCGGGTCGGGTCGCGACGGGGAGGTCGGTGCGGCTGAGTTCGCGGGTCACCGTGCCCTCGTCGACGGCGGTGATCCAGGCGTACTGTCCGGCCTTCTCGTTCTCGTGGCGGAAGGTCACCCGGTAGTGCCTGCCGGGCTGGAAGCGGACCGTGTGGGGCACGGTCCGGTAGACCAGACCGTCGTTCTCGCCGCGTGACTTGAGGGACTGGGTGCCGTCGACGACATCGTCGATCACCTTGCCGTTCCAGCCGCGTCCGGTGAACGGCGCGTGCCGCTGGGCGATGTGGGTGCGCGGGTCGGTGACGCCGCCCGCGTCGCCCTTCACGAAGGGGCCCCAGCCCTGCGGGACGTGTTCGAAGTCCTCGCGGACGAGGGTGCCGGGCGGGGTGGCCGCGCGGACGGCGGGCACGACGCGGACGTCGGCGAACCGGACGCGCGCCTGTCCGGCCGCCGCCCCGAGCGTGAGGTGGACGGGGCCACCGCCCTCGGGGACGGTGAAGCGGGTGAACATCCGCTGGAACCGGGTGTCGTGCTTGCGGTCGGCGGCGACGTAGTTGCCGGCGGTGGACGTGCTGGTGGTGTTGGAGGCGGTGACACCGTCGGCGGTACGGACCCGGAGCGAGGCCTCGCGGCGGTCGTCCGCGCTCACGCCGACCTCGACCTGGACGGAGGCCGCGTACGTTCCCGGCTTGAGGCGGGTCAGCCGCTGGGAGACGGCGGCGGCGGAACCGGCGGCGACGACCAGCTCATGGTCGCCGACGGCGTTGAGCTCGACGGAGGCGGGTCCGGCGACCGTCCAGCCCTTGAGGGAGCCGGAGTTGAATCCCGGGTCGTGGAGCGGGGTGGCCTCGCCCCAGTCGGGGTCGGCGGCGTCGGCGACCCGGGTGCGGTGGACGACGTAGGGCTGACCGGCGGTCGCGTCGAGGGTGATCCGGCCGGCGCGCACCGGGACGTACGCCTGGAAGGCCCGCCCCTGGTCGGAGAGCCGGTACAGAGCGACTCGCGACAGGCTCTCCCAGCTCTTCGGGAGGCGCCAGTTGCTGCTGCCCCCGTCGGGGCTGTAGTGGTAGAGCTTGGTCGCCTTCCTGGGGTCCCAGGGCAGCAGGTAGGTGCCGCCGTCGTAGACGAGGCGTCCGTCGGTCGTGATGCGGCGGGTGCCGCCGGTGTCGGACACGGCGGTCACGGTGGTGGTCGTGCCGAAGGTGATCTCGTGCTCGCCCCAGGTGCGGATCGGATACGCCTGGAGGTACTTGGCGGGCAGGGAGTGCGTCCAGATCAGGTCGTGGAAGGCGGTCCAGTCGGTCTTGCCGGTCCAGCCCTCGAAGTTGCCCATGCGGGGAACGCCCAGCAGGGTGGGCCACTTGTCGGCGAAGACGTCCTTCTGGTGGTTGCGGACGAAGCGGATGAGCCGTGAGTTGATACCGCGGGAGGTGTCGGGGCCGTAGTCCGTCTCGGTCGCCCAGTGCGACCACAGGGTGGAGCGCTCCAGGCCGTGGCCCCATTCGGAGGTGACGTGCCAGCCCTGGTCGCGCAGGGCGCGCTGGAGGCGGTCGGAGTTCCATCCGGACTCGCGGAAGACGTCGATGTAGAGCGAGTTGAGGGCGGGGTCGGCGTCGCGGCGCAGGGCGGCGAAGCGGCGGACGATGTCGCCGGAGACGAGGTCGCGGCGGGCGTCGATGCGGTAGCTCTGGTCGAGCCAGTCCCACTGCGGGTCGTTCTTGTCGACGAGTGTCTCGGAGAAGGCGTGGGCGACGGGGTAGGACTCGGTGGCGTTGACGTGGACGGCGAAGTCGCTGTTCCACTTCCTTCCGGCCCGGACCAGGGTGTTGAGGTCGTCGAGGCCGCCGGCGCGTTCGTTGTAGTTGCCCGCGTAGTCGGGGTGGGCGGAGTCGTGGCCCTCCGACTGGTAGCCCTTGAGGATCGTGAACTGCCGCAGTCCGTCGGTCGCGAGGGAGATCCGCTTGACGTTGTCGAGGGTCGTGAGGAAGGGGTTGGTGGCCTGCGAGGCGAAGTTGAAGGGGATGTGCGGCACCACCCGTAGGCAGGTGTCCTCGGCGCCGAGCGGGGTGACCATGATGTCGCGGAAGGCGATCGCCGCGTCCTGCCAGTCGATCACCCCGTCGCCGTTGCGGTCGCCGGTGACGACGACGGTGGCGTACGGGAGCGGTTCGGTGTCGGTGGCGCCGGCGGCGCGGTGGGTCCACTGGCCGGGGGCGAGGCGGGCCTCGGTGAAGCCGTCCTTGCGGACGGTGCGGCGCCAGAGTCTGCCGTTCTCCCAGGAGGTGGTGGAGTCGGGCCTGTCGTAGACGGTGTTGGTCTCCAGGGCACCCGCGAGGCCGTGGTGGGCGACGACGGCGTACGCGCATCCGGTGGCCGCTTCCGCCGGGGTGTCCGCGGTCGGTGTGACCAGGGTGTCCCCGCTCTTGGCCTGGTCGAGCTGGACGCGGGCGGCGAGGAGCTGGGCGCCGGGCTGGTCGCTGCGGACGGCGAGCAGGGCGAGGTCGGGGATCTCCAGGGTGCCGACGGGAAGGGTGTCCGTGTCGTCGACGGCGGTGACCCGCCAGGTCACGCGCCGGTCCGTGACGGCGATCTCCACGTCGATGGTGGTGCCGCCGGTGAAGGCCAGGCGGTAGGCGGCCGACGCGGCGCCCGCGGTGACGGTGACGGTCGGGGTGTGCGCGGTGCCGTCGACGAGGACGGCGGCGACCGGGTCGGACTGGGCGTGCAGCACGGCGCCGGTGGCGCGGTCGGTGTAGGTGACGACCTGCGGGAAGGCGGTGGCGACGCGGACGTCGAGGTGCGCGGAGCGGAGGGTGACGGTGTCGTCGCCGGGGGCGGCCGAGGCCGCGGCGGGCAGGCCGAGCACGGCACCGATCCCGGCGGCAGCTCCGGCCGCGACGACGGTGCGACGGGTGGGGGTGAACGTGTCTGAGGGCTGCAAGGCTCTCCTCCTGGGGGGCGACGTTCCGGGGCGCCAGACTGCGCCGCGCGGGGCCGGTGTGCCCATGGACAAAGGAGGGGCAGCAGTTGGACTAACGGCCGCCGGCCCGGCCCGCCGGGAGAAAACCGTTCGGGTCTCCGCGAGGGCGCCGGCCCGCCGGGAGAAAACCGTTCGGGTCTCGGTCAGGGCGTTGGCATACTGCCGGCATGACCGGTCCACACCAGCAGCCCGTGAGCGCCTCGTTGCGGATCGGGGCCAAGGACGCCGAGCTGGAACAGCGGCTCGACGACGAACTCACCGCCTTCAACGCGGCGGCGACCGGGGCGGGCGCGCCCGAGCCGCTCTCGGTGCGGGTGACCGATGCCGAGGGGGCGCTCGTCGGCGGGCTCACCGCGTGGGTGTGGGGCAGTTGCTGCGCCGTCGACATGCTGTGGGTGCGGGCCGACCAGCGGCACGCGGGCTGGGGCGGCAAGCTGCTCCGGGCCGCCGAGGAGGAGGGCGCCCGGCGCGGCTGCACCGAGGTGATCGTCTCCTCCTTCACCTTCCAGGCCCCCGACTTCTACCGCGGGCACGGGTACCGGGAGACCGGCCGCACGGAGGGCATCCCGGGCGGGCACGAGGACGTTCACTTCCACAAGGTGCTGGCCGGCTGACGCCGTGCGGGCGCCCGAGGTGCGGCGCCCCGGGGCGCGCGTGACGGCGCCCGCGGCCGGGGACCGCGGGCGCCACGCGTACCGGTGCCGGTGGAACCCCGGCACCGGAGGCGGTGGTTACAGCCCGGCCGCGGCCCTGGCTATGTCGGCGGCGAAGGTCGAGACCTCGCTGTACACGCCGGGGTAGCCGGGTTCGGCGCAGCCCTCGCCCCAGCTGACGATGCCGACCTGGAGGTAGGCGCCCGTGTCGTCCTTGCGGAACATGGGGCCGCCGGAGTCGCCCTGACAGGTGTCGACACCGCCCTGCGCGACGAATCCGGCGCAGATCTCGTCACCGGGGACGAGATCGCTGCCGTACGCCTGCTTGCAGGTGGCGTCGTCGACGAAGGGGACGGTGGCCTTCAGGAGGTAGCGCTGCTGCGCGCCGCCCTCGCGGGCCGCGCCCCAGCCGGCGACGGTGAAGTTGCCGTTGTTGAACGCGGTGGTGGTGGCGATCTTCAGGGTGGGCAGTTCGATCGGCTTGGCGAGCTTGATGAGCGCCCAGTCCTTGCCCTTGCCGTTGTAGCCGGGAGCCTGGAGGACCTTCGTGGACTTGACCTTGACGGCGCTGCCGCTCTGCAGGTCGACGACGCCGGCGGTGGCGGTGATGGAGGTGTTGTTGCCGGAGCCGTTCACGCAGTGTGCGGCGGTGAGGACGATGCTCTTGGTGTAGAGGGCGCCGCCGCAGCCCATGGAGAGACGGACCATGAACGGGAACTCGCCCTGTGCGGCGCGGGTGCCGCCGACGACGGGTGCGGGGGCGGCCTGCGCGGTCAGCGGCTGGAGCGAGGCGGCGGCGAGCACGACCGCGGCGACGGCGAGCAGTCTTCGGACGAGAGCGGACTTCTTCGGAGACTTCAACGCGTTTCCTTTCGTGGGGGGTTGTCCGCCGGGCAGGGACACAGAAACGCTTGCTGGCATGCTCCTGCCAAGCTGGTGGGGATTATGGGGACCACCGCCGGGTGCGGGCAAGAGACGCGATCCGGCCAGACACGCCAAGGGCCTCACCGCGTCCCCGGCCGCCGGGCGGAAGCCCGCCTACAGTGGAGGGGAGTTCCGGCGCTTTCAGGGGGTGCTGACGTGGCGAACGGCGGACCCGTCGAGCACGGCTTCCCTCACCTGGACACGGTGCGGGCGTCGATCACCGCGCTCTGGAAACGGCTCTCGTACGACACCGTCCACACCTTCTCGGCCAGCGTGGCCCCGGCCGACGTTGCCTTCGCCGACCTGGACGACCTGCACCTGGGCGCCCAGCGCGTGGCCCGCGAGATGGTGCGGCACTACCGGCTCCCGGACGCCCGGATGATCATCGGCTTCCGCGAGATGACGCATGCGGCGAACGTCGAACTCGCGGCCGGGCCGGAGTACTTCATCGAGCTCAACGACCGCTTCCGGACCCACCGCAGGGACATCGGCGCCGCCCTCGCCCACGAGGTGATGCACGTCTACCTGCACCGCCTCGGCCTCGCCTTCCCCGGCACCCGCGACACCGAGATCCTCACCGACACCGCCGCGGCCTACCTCGGCGCCGGCTGGCTGCTCCTCGACGCCTACCGCGAGGACGCCGCCTCCTCGCAGAAACTCGGCTACCTGACCCCGGAGGAGTTCGGGTACGTCCTCGCCAAGCGGGCCCTGGTGTTCGGCGAGGACCCGTCCGTGTGGTTCACCAGCCCCCAGGCGTACACCGCGTACACCAAGGGCATGGCGCAGGCCCGCCGCGACGAGCGGCAGCCCCCGCTGACCGCGGCCGGCTGGGCGGGCCGCCGCCGCTACGCCAAGGACCGCAGACAGGCCCAGGAGCACCACTCCCCCGACCTCGCGGGCGTTCCCTACGCGTTCGTCCCCGACGCCGGTGGCCCGCTGCGCGTGGCGTTTCCCTGCCCGACCTGCCACCAGCGGATCAGGGTGCCGGTCCGCGGCCGGGTCCGCGCGCGCTGCGGGCTGTGCCGGACGGTGCTGGAGTGCGACACCTGACGCACGCGCCGGTGGTGACCGTCGGCGGACGAGCCCGGACATGACGGAGCCCCGGCGGCAAGGGGTGAGAGAGGACACTCCAAAAGCCTTTGCCTCGCGCGTCCTTGGCGAGCGAGGGTCGGAGGATGAGCACCGACGACCCGGCCGCCGCCCTCTTCACCGCCCTCTACGAGGGGGACGAGGACACGGTCGTACGGCTGCTGCGCGCCGGGGTGAGCGCCGAGAGCGTGGACGAGGACGGCCAGAGCGCGTTGTACGCGGCGGCGGTGAGCGACCGGGCCGGGATCGTGCGGCTCCTGCTGACCGGCGGCGCCGACCCCGACCGGCTCAGTCTGGGCACGGACGCCCCCCTGTGCGGCGCGGCCTGCGGCGGGCACGTCGAGGTGGTGCGGGCCCTGCTCGGCGCCGGGGCGGGGCCGGACACGGTGGAGGCGTTCGGCTTCACCGCGCTGACCTGGGCACTGCGGTGCGGCCACACCACGGTCGCGGAACTTCTCCTCGGGGCGGGGGCGGACCCGGACCGGCCGGGACCGTCGGGCGAGGCGCCGCTGGTGACGGCCGCCCGCCGGGGTTCGGTCGGCTGCGTGCGGGCTCTGCTCGCGCACGGGGCGGGAGCGCGGGCCGAGGCACTCGCGGAGGCGCGCCGTCTGCTCACCGTCGGTGTCGAGGCCGAACTGCGGGC
This sequence comes from Streptomyces sp. M41(2017), assembly GCF_002078175.1. GTDB lineage: Bacteria > Actinomycetota > Actinomycetes > Streptomycetales > Streptomycetaceae > Streptomyces. The sequence goes on from NZ_MWFK01000001.1 coordinate 9,468, forward strand.
CGGTCTGGCCCGCGCGCACGGGACCGGGCACCGCTCGGTCATCCGCCGCCACGGATCCGCCGAGGACGTCACCATCGAGGTGGAACTCCTGGACGCCCAGGGGAGTCCCTTCGCGGGCGACGAACTCCAGACGGGGCACGCCGCGATCCTCGCGCTGCTGACGGCTGCCCCGAAACGGCCCGGGCGCTGACGGCGGCTCCCGGCCACCCCGTGCCCGCACTCCCCTCCCCGTCACGTCCCCTCACATCCCCTCAGGCCGCTCCGTCCTGCTCCGCCCCGGCCGCCTACCGCGCGCCGTACACCGGCCTCGGTGTCGCCGCCTCCGCCAGGAGTTTCCGGGCCGCGTCGCCCGCCTCGGCCGGGGTCCGGCGCGCTCCCCCGTCCGCGCTCGGGCCGGGGCGCCAGCCCTCCATCACGGTGATCCGGCCGCCCTCGGCCTCGAAGACGCGGCCGGTGACCCCGGCGCTCGCGGCCGACCCCAGCCAGACCACGAGCGGCGAGACGTTCTCGGGGGCCATGGCGTCGAAACCGTCGTCCGGCGCCGCCATCGTCCCGGCGAAGGTCCGCTCGGTCATCCGGGTACGGGCGGCCGGGGCGATGGCGTTGACCTGCACGCCGTAGCGGCCCATCTCGGCGGCCGCGACCAGGGTCAGGCCGACGACGCCGGCCTTGGCCGCGCTGTAGTTGCCCTGCCCGACCGACCCCGACAGGCCCGCTCCGCTGCTGGTGTTGACGACTCTGGCCTCCGGTGTGCGGCCCGCCTTGGCCTCCGCCCGCCAGTGCGCGGCCGCGTGCCGCAGCGGCAGGAAGTGCCCCTTCAGATGGACCCGCATGACGGCGTCCCAGTCCTCCTCGTCGAGGTTGACGAGCATCCGGTCCCGCAGGAAGCCGGCGTTGTTGACCAGGGTGTCGAGCCGGCCGTACGTGTCCAGGGCGGTACGGACGAGGGACGCCGCGCCGTCGGTGGTCGCGATGTCGCCGCCGTGGGCCACCGCCTCGCCGCCGGCCGCGCGGATCTCCTCGACGACCCGGCGGGCCGGGCTGTCCGGACCCGGGACGCCGTCGAGGCCGACGCCGAGGTCGTTCACGACGAGCCGGGCGCCCTCGGCGGCGTAGGCGAGGGCGTGCGCCCTGCCGAGTCCGCGGCCCGCGCCCGTGACGATCACGACACGTCCCTCGCACAGCAACGGTGCGCTCATGACGGTTCTCCCAGCTGGTCCTTGTTGACGGTCGCGGCGTCGAGGAAGGCGGGCCGCTCGCCGCCTCCGTGGACGAGGATCGACGCTCCGCTGATGTAGGCGGCCGCGTCCGAGGCGAGGAAGACGGCGGCCGCGCCGACGTCGGAGGGCCGGGCGAGACGGCCCAGCGGGACCGTACGGGCGACGGCCTCCACCCCGTCCTCGCCGCCGTAGTGGAGACGGGCCAGTTCGGTGCGGACCATGCCGACGACCAGAGTGTTGACCCTGACCTCCGGTGCCCACTCGACGGCCATCGAACGGGCCAGGTTCTCCAGCCCCGCCTTCGCCGCTCCGTAGGCCGCCGACCCGGGCGAGGGACGGGACCCGCTCACGCTCCCGATCATCACGATCGACCCCCGGGCCCGCCTGAGGTGGTCGTACGCGGCGAGCGACGCGGTGAGCGGAGCGGTGAGGTTGAGCTCGATGACCCGGGCGTGCCGTGCGGCGTCCGCCCCGGCGAGCGTCCGGTAGGGGGCGCCGCCCGCGTTGTTCACGAGGACGTCGAGCCGGGGCAGCGCGGCGAAGAAGTCCCGCACGGCGGCCGGGTCCCGCAGGTCGACCGGCACGAAGTCGGCTTTCTCCAGGGGGACTTCGGGGGGTCTGCGCGCACAGACCACGACGTGGGCACCCGCCCGGGCGAAGGCCCGCGCGATCCCGGCGCCGACGCCGCGGGTGCCACCGGTGACGACGACGGTCCGTCCGTCGAGGTCCGCGACGGCGCCGTCGCCGCCGGTGGTGTCCAGGTTGTCCACAGGGCCTCCCGCCCGGCCGCGATCGCTGCTAGCTTCGCATCACACCTAACAAACGTTTGGTGGAAAGGTAGCTGATGTGCCCATGGGTGTCTCCACCTCGTCCCCGGAAAAGGGGATTTCCGTCATCACGGCCGACTACCCGCCGGTGAACGCGCTGCCGGTGCGCGGCTGGTTCGAGCTGGCCGACGCCGTCCGCGCGACGGGCCGCGACCCCGGGGTCCGCTGTGTCGTCCTGGCGGCGGAGGGACGCGGTTTCAACGCGGGGGTCGACATCAAGGAGATCCAGCGCGACCCCACCGGCCACGAAGCGCTGACCGGCGCCAACCAGGGCTGCGCGGAGGCCTTCGCGGCGGTGTACGAGTGCCAGGTGCCCGTCGTCGCGGCCGTGCAGGGCTTCTGCCTGGGCGGCGGCATCGGCCTGGTGGGGAACGCGGACGTGATCGTGGCGAGCGAGGACGCCACCTTCGGCCTGCCCGAGCTGGACCGCGGCGCCCTCGGCGCGGCCACCCACCTGGCCCGGCTCGTCCCCCAGCATCTGATGCGCGCCCTGTACTACACCTCGCGCACGGCCACCGCCGCCGAGCTGCACGCGCACGGCTCGGTCTGGAAGGTCGTCCCGCGCGAGGAACTCCGCTCGGCGGCGGTGGAGCTGGCGCGGGAGATCGCCGCGAAGGACGGGCGGCTGATCCGACTCGCCAAGGCCGCCATCAATGGCATCGACCCCGTCGACGTGCGCCGCAGCTACCGCTTCGAGCAGGGCTTCACCTACGAGGCCGGCTTCGGCGGAGTGGCCGGCCGCGTCCGCGACACCTTCGGCAAGGAGGCCCCCCGGTGAGCGACAAGACCATGTCGGCGCAGGACGTCGTCGGCCGGCTGGAGAGCGGGATGACGCTCGGCATCGGCGGCTGGGGTTCGCGGCGCAAGCCGATGGCCCTGGTCAGAGCGCTGCTCCGTACCGACATCACCGACCTGACGGTCGTCGCGTACGGCGGGCCGGACGTCGGTCTGCTCGCGGCGGCCGGCCGGATCCGCAAGCTCGTGACCGCCTTCGCGACGCTCGACTCGATCCCGCTCGAACCGCACTACCGCGCGGCCCGCGAGCGTGGCGCGTTCGAGCTGACGGAGGTCGACGAGGCGATGTTCATGTGGGGCCTGCACGCCGCCGCGAACCGGCTGCCGTTCCTCCCGGTGCGGGCCGGCATCGGCTCCGACGTCATGCGCGTCAACCCGGGCCTCAGGACGGTCATTTCGCCCTACCCCGATCCGTCGTCGGGAGTGCGGGAGGAGCTCGTCGCCATGCCCGCCCTGCGCCTGGACGCGGCCCTGGTCCACATGAACCGCGCCGACCGCGCGGGCAACGGCCAGTACCTCGGCCCGGACCCGTACTTCGACGACCTGTTCTGCGAGGCCGCCGACGCCGCGTACGTCTCGTGCGAGCGGATCGTCGACACGGCGGAGCTGACCAAGGAAGCCGCGCCGCAGACCCTGCTCCTCCAGCGGTCGGCCGTCACGGGCGTGGTGGAGACACCGAACGGCGCGCACTTCACGTCCTGCGCCCCGGACCACGGACGCGACGAGGCCTTCCAGAAGCTGTACGCGACCACGCCGTACGAGGAGTTCGCCGAGCGCTTCCTCTCCGGTGACGAGCACGCCTACCAGAGCGCCGTCCAGGCCTGGCGGAAGGAGCGGGACCAGTGAGCGTCACCCGAGCCGAGTACTGCGTGATCGCCTGCGCCGAGGCCTGGCGGGACAACGGCGAGGTGCTCGCCAGCCCCATGGGCCTCGTCCCGTCCGTCGGGGCCCGGCTGGCCCGGCACACCTTCGCGCCCGACCTGCTGCTGACCGACGGCGAGGCGCTGCTCGTCGGCCCGGACGGCAGCACGGAGGGCTGGTTGCCCTACCGGCGGCATCTGACGACGGTCACCGGCGGGCGGCGGCACGTGATGATGGGCGCGAGCCAGCTCGACCGCTTCGGCAACCAGAACATCTCCTGCATCGGCGACTGGTCCCGGCCCCGGCGCCAGCTCCTCGGAATGCGCGGCGCCCCGGTCAACACCTTGAACAACCCGACGAGCTACTGGATCCCCCAGCACTCCCCGCGGGTCTTCGTGGAGCGGGTCGACGTGGTGTGCGGGGTGGGGTACGACCGGGCGGCCGCCGCGGGCCCGAGCGCCACCCGCTTCCACCGCCTCCCCCGCGTGGTGACCGACCTCGCGGTCCTCGACTTCGCGTCCCGCGACCACTCGATGCGGCTCGCCTCGGTCCACCCGGGCGTCACCGTCGAGCAGGTCCGCGCGGCCACGGGGTTCGGGCTGACGATCCCGGACGACGTGCCGTTCACCCGCGAACCGACCGACGCGGAGCTGGAGTTGATCAGGACGGTGCTCGACCCGAAGGGGCTGCGGGACCGGGAGGTGCCGGACCTGGCGAGCACCCCGGTGAGAGACGACGGAAGCCGCGCCGACCGGGCGCGGGACGACAGGGGCCGGGGGGACAGGGGCCGGGACGAGCGGGCCCGAGGGAGCAGGCCCCCTGCGCGCGGGGACGGCCGCTGATGGAGACGGCCCTGACCGCCCTCGTCGGCGTCCGGCATCCCGTCGTGCAGACCGGCATGGGCTGGGTGGCCGGTCCCCGCCTGGTCTCCGCGACCGCGAACGCGGGGGCGCTGGGCATCCTCGCCTCCGCCACGATGACCCTCGACCACCTCCGCGAGGCCGTCCGGGAGGTCAAGTCCCGCACCGACGCGCCGTTCGGTGTGAATCTGCGGGCCGACGCCGGGGACGCGGGCGACCGGGTGCGGATCATCGTGGAGGAGGGGGTGCGGGTCGCGTCGTTCGCGCTCGCCCCCTCCCGCGAGCTGATCGCCGAGCTGAAGGAGGCGGGCGTGGTCGTCGTGCCGTCCGTCGGAGCACGGCGGCACGCCGAGAAGGTGGCCGCCTGGGGCGCGGACGCGGTGATCGTGCAGGGTGGCGAGGGCGGCGGGCACACCGGCGAGGTGGCGACGAGCGTGCTGCTGCCTCAAGTGGTCGACGCCGTGGACATCCCGGTGGTCGCGGCGGGCGGCTTCCACGACGGGCGGGGGCTGGTGGCGGCGCTGGCCTACGGGGCGGCGGGCATCGCGATGGGCACGCGGTTCCTGCTGACCTCCGACTCGACGGTGCCGGACGCGGTGAAGGCGCGCTATCTCGCGGCGACCGTCAAGGACGTCACGGTGACGACGGCCGTCGACGGGATGCCGCACCGCATGCTGCGCACCGAGCTCGTGGAAACGCTGGAGCGGGCGGGGCGCACGAGAACCCTCGCCCGCGCCGTGCGCCGGGCAGCGGGCTTCCGGCGCCTGTCCGGCCTGACCTGGTCGCGGATGGTCCGCGACGGCCTCGCCATGAAGCACGGCAGGGACCTGACCTGGAGCCAGGTCCTGCTCGCCGCCAACACCCCGATGCTCCTCAGATCGTCCATGGTCGACGGCCGCACGGACCTCGGGGTGATGGCATCGGGCCAGGTGGCCGGTGTGATCGACGACCTGCCGTCGTGCGAGGAGTTGATCGCGAGGGTGATGCGAGAAGCCCGGGAGACCCTCGACCGGCTCGCGGACCCGAGGGTCCCCCTACCGGACTGACGTGCACGACCGTGGCCCCGGGGCCCGGACGTCAGGCGTCCGGGGGCCTCACCGGGCCGAGCTCGGCGGCCGCCCCCAGGAGCCGCCGTCGAAGGCCGTTGCCGGAGGCCGTCGCCAGGCCGCCGACGAAGGCCGTCGCCAGGTCATCGTCAGAGGCCGTCGTCGGACCGTCCCCGGGGGCCGTCGTCAGAGCCGCTCGATGATCGTCACGTTGGCCTGGCCGCCGCCCTCGCACATCGTCTGGAGGCCGAACCGGCCGCCGGTGCGCTCCAGTTCGTGGAGCAGGGTGGTCATCAGCCGGACGCCGGTCGCGCCGAGCGGGTGGCCGAGGGCGATCGCGCCGCCGTTGACGTTGACGCGGTCCGGGTCCGCGCCGGTCTCCTTCAGCCACGCGAGGACGACCGGGGCGAACGCCTCGTTGATCTCCACGAGGTCGATGTCGCCGATGGACATGCCCGTCTTCTTCAGGGCGTGGGCCGTGGCCGGGATGGGCGCCGAGAGCATCCGGATCGGGTCCTCGCCCCGTACGGAGAGGTGATGGACCCGGGCCCGCGGGGTGAGGCCGTGTTCGCGGACCGCCCGCTCGGAGGCGAGCAGCATCGCGGCGGCGCCGTCGGAGACCTGGGAGGAGCAGGCGGCGGTGATGGTGCCGCCCTCGACGACCGGCTTCAGGGCCGCCATCTTCTCCAGCGAGGTGTCGCGGCGCGGTCCCCCGTCGACGGCGACCTCGCCGAACGGCACGGTCTCGCGGTCGAAGCGGCCCTCGTCGGCGGCGCGGATCGCGCGTCGATGCGAGCGGAGGGCGAACTCCTCCTGGTCGCGGCGGGTGATGCCCCACTTGGCGGCGATGAGTTCGGCGCCGTGGAACTGGTTGACGGGGCGGTCGCCGTAGCGGGCCCGCCAGCCCTCGCTGCCCGCGAAGGGGCCCTCGGTGAGGCCGAGTGGTTCGGCGGCCCGGCGCGAGGCGAAGGCGATGGGGATCTGGGTCATGTTCTGTACGCCGCCGGCGACCACGAGGTCCTGGGTGCCGGACAGGACGCCCTGGGCGGCGAAGTGCACGGCCTGCTGCGAAGATCCGCACTGCCGGTCCACGGTGACGCCGGGCACCTCCTCGGGCAGTCCCGCGGCCAGCCAGCAGGTGCGGGCGATGTCGCCGGCCTGGGGCCCGACCGTGTCCAGGCAGCCGAAGACGACGTCCTCGACGGCTGCCGGGTCCACCCCGGACCGCTCGACCAGCGCGGTGAGCACGTGCGCGCCGAGGTCGGCCGGGTGGACCGCGCCGAGTCCTCCTCCGCGCCGCCCGACGGGTGTGCGGACCGCTTCGACGATGTAGGCCTCGGCCATGACGACTCCCTCGCGAGGATGAGTGGTTCGCGTGCGGCTACGTGCGGACGGAGATCCCGTCGAGCACCATCGACAGGTACTGCCGGGCGATCTCCTCGGGACTGTGCTGACCACCGGGCCGGTACCAGGACGCGGCGACCCACACGGTGTCCCGGACGAAGCGGTAGGTCAGCCGGATGTCGAGGTCGGCGCGGAAGACCTCGGCGTCGACGCCGCGTTCCAGCGTGCTCAGCCAGGCCTTCTCGAAGTTGCGCTGCGACTCGGCGAGGAACGCGAAGCGCTCCTGGACGGCGAGGTGGCGGGCTTCTTTCTGGTAGATCGCGACGGCCGCGCGGTGCCGGTCGATCTCCCGGAAGGACTCGGTGACCAGGGCCTCCAGGGTCTCGCGGGGGCCGAGCCCGGCCTCCAGGACGGTGTCGTAGCCGTCCCAGAGCTCGTCGAGGAAGGTCCGCAGGATCTCCTCCAGCATCGATTCCTTGGAGTCGAAGTGGTAGTAGAGACTGCCCGCGAGCATTCCGGCCTCGTCCGCGATCTTGCGGACGGTGGTGGCGTTGTAGCCCTGCTCGGCGAAGACCTCGGCGGCGGTGCCGAGCAGTTCGCGGCGGCGCTCCGGAGTGGCGGTCACCTGGGGCTTCTTCTTGGTAGGCACACGGTCATTGTCGTCCTATGCGTGCTGGCTGCTCACGGACACGACCTCGCCGGTGAGATACGAGGAGTAGCCGGAGGCGAGGAACACGATCACGTTGGCGATCTCCCAGGGCTCGGCGTACCGGCCGAAGGCCTCGCGGGCGGTGAGTTCCTCCAGCAGTTCGGGCGTGGTGACCTTCACCAGGTGGGGGTGCAGGGCGAGGCTCGGCGAGACCGCGTTGACCCGGACCCCGTACGCGGCGGCCTCGATCGCCGCGCACCGGGTGAGCGCCATGACGCCGGCCTTCGCGGCGGCGTAGTGGGCCTGCCCGGACTGGGCCCGCCAGCCGACGACGGACGCGTTGTTGACGACAGCCCCGCCCCCGCCCTGGTCCCGGAGCCTGCGCAGCGCGGCCCGGGTGCATCGGAACGTGCCGTTCAGTGTCACGTCCAGGACGCGGGACCACTGCTCGTCGGTCATGTCGACGAGGGCCGATGTCCCGCCCAGGCCCGCGTTGTTGACGACGACGTCCAGGCGGCCGTGCAGCCGGGCGGCGGTGTCGAAGAGGGCCTGGACCTGGTCCTCGTCGGTGACGTCGCAGGGCAGGGCGGCGACCCGGTCGGCGCCGAACTCCCCGGCCAGGGCCGCGGCGGTCTCCTTGAGCCGACGGGCGTGCGCGTCACTGACCAGGACGCGCGCGCCCTCCTCCAGGAAGCGGCGTGCGGTGGCGCCGCCGATGCCGGCCCCCGCCGCGGCGGTGATGACCGCGGTGCGGCCCTGCAGCAGCCCGTGTCCGGGGACGTACGCCGGACTCTCGACGTCGCTCATGACCCCAAGCTAACCTACCAAACACTTGTTAGGGAAGCGTCCCGTCACCCGGCGAGACCCCGTGACCCCGCCGACGCAGGCACAGCCAGAGTCCCCGTCGCAGTCGCAGTCGCGGTCGCTGCCGCAGCCGAGAGGTGAAGCCGATGGATCTCACCCCCTCCCCCGCCGACGAGGCGTTCCGCGCCGAGGCCCGGACCTGGCTGGGCGCCCATGTCCCGACGGTCCCGCCGCCCTCGCTGGAGACCGAGGAGGGGTTCGCCGCGCACCGCGCCTGGGAGGCCGAACTCGCGGCGGACCGTTGGTCGGTGGTGTCGTGGCCCACGGCCTACGGCGGCCGGGACGCGGACCTGATGCGCTGGCTGGCCTTCGAGGAGGAGTACCACGCGGCGGGTGCGCCGGGCCGGGTCGGGAAGAACGGGATCAGTCTGCTCGCGCCGACCCTCTTCGACCACGGCACCGCGGAGCAGCGGGCGCGGGTGCTGCCGCCGATGGCGACGGGCGAGGTGGTCTGGGCGCAGGCATGGTCCGAGCCCGAGGCCGGTTCCGACCTGGCCTCGCTGGCGTCGCGCGCGGTGCGGGTGGCCGGCGGCTGGCTGCTGAGCGGGCAGAAGACCTGGTCGTCGCGGGCCGCGTTCGCGGACCGCGCGTTCGGCCTGTTCCGCAGCGAGCCCAGCCTGCCGAAACCCCATCAGGGCCTGACGTACCTGATGTTCGACCTGCGCGCGCCCGGCGTCACCGTGCGCCCCATCGGCCGGCTCGACGGGAAACCGGCGTTCGCGGAACTCTTCCTGGACGACGTGTTCGTCCCGGACGAGGACGTGATCGGCGAGCCGGGGCAGGGCTGGCGGGTCGCGATGTCGACGGCGGGCAACGAACGCGGCCTGACGCTGCGTTCACCCGGCCGCTTCCTCGCGGCCGCCGACCGGCTGGTGGCGCTGTGGCGCGACGTCGGCGACCCGGCGGACTCGGCGCTGCGCGACCGGGTGGCGAACGCGGTGATCGGCGCCCGCGCCTACCGGTTGTTCACGTACGCGGGTGCCTCCCGGTTCCTCGACGGGGAGGGCGTCGGTCCGGAGTCGAGCATGAACAAGGTGTTCTGGTCCGAGCTCGACATCGCGCTGCACGAGACGGCCCTCGATCTGCTCGGCGAGGACGGCGAGTTGGCGGACACGGCGTGGTCCGAGGGGTACGTCTTCTCGCTCGCCGGCCCGATCTACGCGGGCACGAACGAGATCCAGCGCGACATCGTCGCCGAGCGGCTGCTCGGCCTTCCGAAGGGGCGCCGCTGATGCGTTTCCTGCTCGACGACGAACAGCGTGCCTTCGCCGCCTCCCTGGACGCGATGCTGTCCGCCGCGGACACCTCGTCGGCGGTGCGGGCCTGGGCCGAGGGCGATCGCGTGCCCGGCTCGGTCCTGTGGTCGCGCCTCGCAGAAGCCGGGGTCTTCGCGCTGGCGGTACCGGAGAAGTACGAAGGTGTCGGCCCCCTCCCTGTCGAACTGGTCGTGGCGTACGTGGAGTTGGGCCGCCACGCGGTTCCGGGGCCGGTGGCGGAGACGGTGGCGGCGGCCGCCCTGCTGGGCGGTCTGGGCGAGCGCGGCGAGTCGGGGCCCGCCGAACGGCTGCTGCCGGGACTGGCCTCGGGCGGGAGTGTCGCCACGCTCGCCATGGACGGCGGGTACGCGCTCGACGCCGACGCGGCGACCGTGCTGCTCGCCGTGGAGGGCGAGAGCCTGTACCGGGCGTCCGGTCACGGTCCGGTGCGCGTGTCCGTGGACCGTGCCCGGCGCCTGGCCCGGCCGGAGGCCGGCGGTGAACTCCTGGCGCGCGGGCCGCAGGTCGCCGGCGCGGTGCGGGAGGCGGTGACGTGGGCCCGGCTCGCGACGGCCGCCCAGGCGCTCGGCGTCGGCCTCGCTCTCCTCGACCGGACCGTCGCGTACGTCGGGCAGCGCACCCAGTTCGGTGTGCCCGTCGGCTCGTTCCAGACCGTCAAGCACCGGCTGGCGGACGCGAAGATCGCCCTGGAGTTCGCCCGCCCCCTGCTGTTCGGAGCCGCCCTGTCGATGACGCCCGCGGACGTGGCCGCCGCCAAGGTCACGGCGGTCGAGGCGGCGTACGCCACGGCCCGGACCGCGTTGCAGCTGCACGGCGCGATCGGCTACACCGCCGAGTGCGACCTGTCGCTCTGGCTCACCAAGGCGCGCGCCCTGCGCACCGCGTGGGGAACCCCGGCCGAGTGCCGGGCGCGGGTGCTGGCCGGTCTCAGTGGTGATCGCCCCCGCTCGTGATCTCCCGGTACTCCTCGGCCGTCGGCTTCGGGACGCGGGCGGAGGGTCCCTGGAGACCGCGCGCCAGCCGGGCCCGCAGCCGCCGGGTGGGGCCGGCCCGGCGGGCCACGCCGTTCGCGTCGACCAGCCTGCCGATCTCGAAGGGCGGTGCCTGCTCGTGCTGGGTGAGGGTGAACCGCTGTGCCGGGGTCAGGGGTTCGTGGACCTCGACGTACTCGCCGTGCGGGAGCCTCTTGATGGTGCCGGACTCCCGTCCGTGCAACACCTTGTCCCGGTCGGCGCGTTGCAGCCCCAGGCAGACGCGCCGCGTGACGACGAAGGCCAGGGCGGGTCCGACGAACACGCCGACGCGGACGAACCAGGTGATCGCGTTGATCGAGAGGTGGAAGTGGGTGGCCCACAGGTCGTTGCCACCGCCGACCAGCAGGATGGCGTACAGCGTCAGCCAGGCGACGCCGAGCGCGGTGCGGGTGGGGACGTTGCGCGGCCGGTCCAGGATGTGGTGCTCGCGCCGGTCGCCGGTGATCCACGCCTCGATGAACGGGTAGACGGCGATGGCGGCCATGATGAGCGGGAACAGCGAGAACGGGATGAAGACACCCAGCTGGAGGGTGTGGCCGAAGGCGTTGATCTCCCATCCCGGCATCACCCGGATCAGTCCCTCGGAGAACCCGAGGTACCAGTCGGGCTGGGCGCCTGTGGTGACCAGGTCGGGACGGTAGGGCCCGAACGCCCACACCGGGTTGACGGTGGCGATCGCACCCATGATCGACAGCACGCCGAAGACCAGGAAGAAGAAGCCGCCGGCCTTCGCCATGTAGACGGGCATGAACGGCATGCCGACGACCGACGTCTGATTCTTTCCGGCCCCCGGGTACTGCGTGTGCTTGTGGTAGAAGACCAGGATCAGATGGGCGACGACCAGCCCGAGCATGATGCCCGGCAGCAGCAGAACGTGGATGGGGAAGAACCGCGGGATGATGTCGTGCCCCGGGAACTCGCCGCCGAACAGGAAGAAGGAGATGTACGTCCCGACGACCGGGATGGACAGGATCGCGCCCTGCGCGAAGCGGACCCCGGTGCCGGAGAGCAGGTCGTCCGGGAGCGAGTAGCCGGTCAGCCCGGTGAGCAGTCCGAGCATCAACAGGGTCCAGCCGAACAACCAGTTGACCTCGCGCGGCTTGCGGAACGCGCCGGTGAAGAACACCCGCATCATGTGCACGAGCATCCCGGCGAGGAAGACCAGCGCCGACCAGTGGTGGATCTGGCGGATCAGGAGTCCGCCGCGCACGTCGAAGCTGATGTCCAGGGTGGACTCGTAGGCCCTGGTCATGATGATGCCGTTCAGCGGCTCGTACGAGCCGTGGTAGACGACCTCCACCCCGCTGGGCTCGAAGAACAGGGTGAGGTAGACGCCCGTGATGATCAGGACGATGAAGCCGTAGAGGCAGACCTCGCCCAGCATGAACGACCAGTGGTCCGGGAAGACCTTGCGCATGTTGGCCTTGGCCAGCGAATAGATCCCGAGCCGGCCGTCGGCCCAGTCCGCCAGCCGCTCGCCCTTGGCCGTCTCGACACGCCGCCCCTCGCGCACACTCATTCGCAGCCCCCTCGGCCCCAGGGTGCCACGCCCTCCCCGCCAAGCCAACGGTGCCTTGCCACTGGGGAGTTGATGCGACCGGAAAGGGCCGAGCGACAGCCCCTCCGGCGATTGAGGAGCGGGCAGCGCCCCCGGGAACGGGACGGGAAGGGGCGGAGGGGGCGAAGAAGCGTCTACGCGTCCACCCGGATCACCGCGACCGGCCCGGCCCCCCGGAGAGTCGCCGGCTGCGCCGACAGCAGGGCGGCGTCGTAGCACCCCAGGGACAGCCCCGCCAGCTCCGCGGAGGAACCGAGTGCCACGACCAGTACGGCCGGCCCCGCCGGGACGGCCACCCCGTCGCCGGGGAGCAGGACCTCGACGCCCGGCGCCACCGAACCACCCCGGTTCCACATGACGTTGAGGTTCACGACGGGCCCTCCGAGCAGCCGGCACCCGGTGGGCAGGCCACCGGGAAAGCCCTGCGGGACGTACCGGGTGTCGACGAGCCTGCGCGCGTCCCCGACCGTCAGGTCCATCCCGGCCCCCTCGACCATGGTGAGGATCCGGTCCACGCCGGCGAAGGCGGAGAAGGGCCCGTCCGCGCGGACGTCGGCGAGGCTGACCCGCCACGCGAAGCCGGACATGTCCGCGCCCTCGGGACGGACGAGGATCTCCCGGGTGACTCCGCCGCCGTTCTTCCAGGGCACGGCGGTCCGCCCGGCGGCGGGCAGGAGCTGGACGCTCATGTGAGGATCCCCTCGGCCCGGGCGGCGGCGAGCCACTGCGGGAACTCCGCGACGAGCCGGTCGTACAGCTCCCCGTCGGTCATCTTCCGCGGGTCCGAACCGGCGTGGAAGAAACCGGCGTTGTCGACGGCCCGTTTCTGCGGGACGGCCAACTCGTCCAGCCTGCGCAGGAATTCGAACTGCCTGCTGGCGGGGTCACCGAACCCTATGAACTGCCAGAACAGCGGGAGCCGGGCCGCCTTGCAGACGTAGCGTTCGGCGGCGAGCTTGTTGATCGGTCCGCCGTCCGTCTGGAAGACGACGAGAGCGGGCTCCTTGGAGCCGCTGTCGAGGTAGTGGTCGATGACCGCGTCCATGGCGAGGTGGTAGCTGGTCTTGCCCATATGGCCCAGCCCGGCCACGATCCGCTCGATCCGTCCGTCGTGGTTGTCGAGGGCGATGTCGGTGACGGCGTCGACGTCGGTGGAGAAGAAGACGACCGGGACGGTGCCGTCGTCGTCGAGGTGGGCGGACAGCCCGAGCACCCGGTCGGCGAGGGCCTGCACACTGCCGTCCTTGTAGTACGGCTTCATCGACCCGGAGTAGTCGACGACCAGGTAGACGGCGGCCCGTTGCCCGCTCAGCCCGTGCTTGGTGAGGGAGACCCCGGCGCTCTTGTACAGGTCGACCAGCGCGGGCGCGGTCTCCTCGACCTTGGTCAGGCTGATTCCGGCCATGCGGGGGCTCCCGTCGTACGAGGGTTGCGGTACGCCGAGGTTACGGCACCGCCCCGGGCCGGGACGGTGCCCACCGGGGCGGGTGCGCGCGTGAACTTCGGGTGCGGCACACCCGTACGCCGTCCCCGCACGCACCGTCCCTGCGTACCCTGTCCGTCATGAAACGTGCGGGTTTCCTGTTATTGGCGGTTGTTCCGGTCCTGGTCACGACAGCGGTGTACTGCGCGCTGCCCGAGCACCCGGCCAGAGCCGATGCAGGGGCGTCCGCACCGGCGTCCCGGCAGGCCACCGGGCGGACCGGAGCGACGGCCGAGCGCGGCGCGGACGACAGGAGGGCCGCCGCCGTGCCGGCGGGGCTCGCGGCCCCCGGCAAGAAGGAGCTGGCCCAGCAGCTGGTGGCCAGTGCCGAGAACTCGACACTCGACTGGCGTGAGGCGTACGCCTATGTCGAGGACATCGGTGACGGCCAGGGGTACACGGCGGGCGTCATCGGCTTCTGCACCGGCACCCACGACCTGCTCACGCTCGTGGAGTCGTACACGAGGAAGCATCCGGACAACGGGCTCGCCCGCTACCTCCCGGCGCTGCGCAGGGTGGACGGGTCGGACTCGCACGAGGGCCTGGACCCGGGTTTCCCGGCGGCGTGGCGCCACGAGGCGACGGTGCCGGCGTTCCGCGCGGCACAGGACGCCGAGCGCGACCGGGTCTACTTCGACCCCGCCGTCCGGCAGGCGCGGCGCGACGGGCTGGGCACCCTCGGCCAGTTCATCTACTACGACGCGATGGTCATGCACGGCCCCGGCACCGGCGACTACGGCTTCTACGGCCTGCGCGACCGTGCGCTGCGCGAGGCGGATCCCCCCTCGAAGGGCGGCGACGAGGAGGCGTACCTCGACACGTTCCTGGACGTGCGCCGCGCGGCGATGCGGTCCCGGGACGCGCACCGCGACACCACCCGCATCGACACGGCCCAGCGCGTCTTCCTGCGCGAGGGGAACCTCGGTCTGGACACGCCGCTGGTGTGGAAGGTGTACGGCGAGACGTACCGGGTGCCGTAGTCCGGCGGCGCCCGCGCGAACACGGCCGCGTGGACCGCCGTTGCGCGGGCATGCGGCGGCGCCTGCCAGGTCGTCCGGTCGGGGACAGGGAGGCAGGCGCCGTCTCGTGTTCCGCACGCCTTTGTGCGGGACGTTCTTGAGTGACCGTCGGGTCACGCGATCGGGGTCACCGATCCGCGGGGTCAGACCATCAGTGAGCGGTCCGTCGGGCGGATCGGGGCGGGCAGGTCGCTCGCTCCGGTGAGGAAGCGGTCGACACCGCGGGCGGCCGAGCGGCCCTCCGCGATGGCCCAGACGATGAGGGACTGGCCGCGGCCAGCGTCACCGGCGACGAACACACCGGGCACGTTGGTCGCGAAGTCGGCGTCGCGGGCGATGTTGCCGCGCTCGTCGAGCTCCAGACCGAACTGGGAGACCACGCCGTTCTCGACGTCGGTGCCGGTGAAGCCCATGGCCAGCGTGACGAGCTGTGCGGGGATCTTGCGCTCCGTGCCCGGCTTCTGGGTCAGCTTCCCGGCGACGAACTCGACCTCGACGAGGTGCAGCCACTGGACGTTGCCGTCCTCGTCGCCCTCGAAGTGGGTGGTGTTGACGGAGTAGACCCGCTCACCGCCCTCCTCGTGCGCGGAGGTGACCTTGTAGAGCATCGGGAACGTGGGCCAGGGCTGGCCCGGGTTCCGCTCCTCGCCCGGCTGCGGCATGATCTCCAGCTGCGTGACCGAGGCCGCGCCCTGGCGGTGGGCGGTGCCCACGCAGTCCGCGCCGGTGTCGCCGCCGCCGATGACCACGACGTGCTTGCCCTCGGCGGTGATGGGGGGCGCCACGAAGTCGCCCTCCTGCACCTTGTTGGACAGCGGGAGGTACTCCATGGCCTGGTGGATGCCGTTCAACTCCCGCCCGGGGGCGGGCAGATCACGGGCGGTGGTCGCACCGGCGGCGATGACCACGGCGTCGTACCGCTTGCGCAGGTCCGTCGCCTTGAGGTCGCGGCCGATCTCGACGCCCGTACGGAAGCGGGTGCCCTCCGCGCGCATCTGCTCGATGCGGCGGTTGATGTGCCGCTTCTCCATCTTGAACTCGGGAATGCCGTAGCGCAGCAGGCCGCCGATGCGGTCGGCACGCTCGTACACGGCGACCGTGTGGCCGGCGCGGGTGAGCTGCTGGGCGGCGGCGAGACCGGCGGGGCCGGACCCGATGACGGCGACCGTCTTGCCGGAGAGGCGCTCCGGGGCCTGGGCCGCGACACTGCCGCTGTCCCACGCCTTGTCGATGATCGAGACCTCGACGTTCTTGATGGTCACGGCGGGCTGGTTGATGCCGAGCACGCACGCCGACTCGCACGGGGCCGGGCACAGGCGGCCCGTGAACTCCGGGAAGTTGTTCGTGGCGTGCAGCCGCTCGGACGCGGCCTGCCAGTCCTCGCGGTACGCGTAGTCGTTCCACTCGGGGATCAGGTTCCCGAGCGGACAGCCGTTGTGGCAGAACGGGATGCCGCAGTCCATGCAGCGCGATGCCTGCTGGGAGATGATCGGGAGCAGCGAGCCCGGAACGTAGACCTCGTTCCAGTCCTTGACGCGCTCCTCGACCGGCCGGGAGGTGGCGACCTCACGGCCGTGGTTCAGAAAGCCCTTGGGATCAGCCATTGGTCGCCGCCTCCATCATCTTCTCGGTGATCGCGGACTCGTCGAGTCCGGCTCGCTCGGCGGCGTCCTTGGCGGCGAGCACTGCCTTGTACGTGCTGGGGATGATCTTGCTGAAGCGCTCCACGGCCACGGGCCATTCGGCGAGCAGCTTCTCGGCGACCGTCGAGCCGGTCTCCTCGGCGTGGCGGCGCACGACGTCGTGCAGCCACTGCCTGTCGGTGTCGTCGAGTTCCTCGACGGCGTCCACGTTGCCGACGTTCACGTTGTCGCGGTCGAGGTCGATCACGTACGCGACGCCGCCGGACATGCCGGCCGCGAAGTTGCGGCCCGTCTCGCCGAGGACGACCGCGTGACCGCCGGTCATGTACTCGCAGCCGTGGTCGCCCACGCCCTCGGAGACCACCGTCGCGCCGGAGTTGCGGACGCAGAAGCGCTCACCGGTGCGGCCGCGCAGGAAGAGCTCGCCGCCCGTCGCGCCGTACGCGATGGTGTTGCCCGCGATGGTCGAGTACTCGGCGAGGTGGTCGGCGCCCCGGTCGGGACGGACGATCACCCGGCCGCCGGAGAGGCCCTTGCCGACGTAGTCGTTGGCGTCGCCCTCCAGGCGGAGCGTGACACCGCGGGGCAGGAAGGCGCCGAAGGACTGGCCCGCGCTGCCGGTGAAGGTGATGTCGACGGTGTCCTCGGGCAGGCCCGCGCCGCCGAACTTCTTCGTCACCTCGTGGCCGAGCATGGTGCCGACCGTGCGGTTGATGTTGCGGATCGCGACCTGGGCGCGGACCGGCTGGGCGTCGGTCGCGGAGTCCGCGGCGAGCGCGTCGGCGGCCAGCTTGATCAGCTCGTTGTCGAGCGCCTTCTCCAGACCGTGGTCCTGCTCGATGACCTGGTGCAGCGCCGCGCCCTCGGGCAGTTCGGGCACGTAGAAGAGCGGGGACAGGTCCAGGCCCTGCGCCTTCCAGTGGGTGACGGCGCGCTCCACGTCGAGGTTCTCGGCGTGGCCGACGGCCTCCTCGATGGTGCGGAAGCCCAGCTCGGCGAGGATCTCGCGGACCTCTTCGGCGATGAACTTGAAGAAGTTGACGATGTACTCGGCCTTGCCGGCGAACCGCTCGCGCAGCACCGGGTTCTGCGTGGCGATGCCGACGGGGCAGGTGTCCAGGTGGCAGACGCGCATCATGACGCAGCCGGAGACGACGAGCGGCGCGGTCGCGAAACCGAACTCCTCGGCGCCGAGCAGCGCGGCGATGACGACGTCGCGGCCGGTCTTGAGCTGGCCGTCGGTCTGCACGACGATGCGGTCGCGCAGGCCGTTGAGCAGCAGGGTCTGCTGGGTCTCGGCGAGGCCGAGCTCCCAGGGGCCGCCCGCGTGCTTGAGGGAGGTGAGCGGCGAGGCGCCCGTTCCGCCGTCGTGGCCGGAGATGAGGACGACGTCCGCGTGGGCCTTGGAGACACCGGCCGCGACCGTGCCGACGCCGACCTCGGAGACCAGCTTCACGTGGATGCGGGCCTGCGGGTTGGCGTTCTTGAGGTCGTGGATCAGCTGAGCCAGGTCCTCGATGGAGTAGATGTCGTGGTGCGGCGGCGGGGAGATCAGACCGACACCCGGGGTGGAGTGACGGGTCTTGGCGACCCACGGGTAGACCTTGTGGCCGGGCAGCTGGCCGCCCTCGCCGGGCTTGGCGCCCTGCGCCATCTTGATCTGGATGTCGTCGGCGTTCACGAGGTACTCGCTGGTCACGCCGAAGCGGCCGGACGCCACCTGCTTGATGCTGGAGCGGCGGGCCGGGTCGTACAGCCGGTCCGCGTCCTCGCCGCCCTCACCGGTGTTGGACTTGCCGCCCAGCTGGTTCATGGCGATGGCGAGGGTCTCGTGCGCCTCCTTGGAGATGGAGCCGTACGACATGGCGCCGGTGGAGAAGCGCTTGACGATCTCGGAGACGGGCTCGACCTCGTCGAGGGGGATCGAGGCGCGGTCCGAGGTGAAGCCGAACAGGCCGCGCAGCGTCATGAGGCGCTCGGACTGCTCGTTCACCCGGTCCGTGTACTTCTTGAAGATCTCGTAGCTGCCGGAGCGCGTCGAGTGCTGGAGGCGGAAGACCGTCTCGGGGTCGAACAGGTGCGGTTCGCCCTCGCGGCGCCACTGGTACTCGCCCCCTATGTCCAGGGCGCGGTGCGCGGGCGCGATGCCGGAGGCCGGGTAGGCCTTGGCGTGCCGCGCGGCGACCTCCTTGGCGATGACGTCGAGACCGGCGCCGCCGATCTTGGTGGTCGTGCCGTTGAAGTACTTCTCGACGAAGGCCTTCTCCAGGCCGACGGCCTCGAAGACCTGGGCGCCGCGGTAGGAGGCGACGGTCGAGATGCCCATCTTGGACATGACCTTCAGGACGCCCTTGCCGAGCGCGTAGATCAGGTTGCGGATGGCCTGTTCGGCCTCGATGCCCTGGAGGAAGGTGCCGGCGCGGACGAGGTCCTCGACGGACTCCATCGCGAGGTACGGGTTGACGGCCGCGGCGCCGAAGCCGATGAGCAGGGCGACGTGGTGGACCTCGCGGACGTCGCCGGCCTCGACCAGCAGGCCCACCTGGGTGCGCTGCTTGGTGCGGATGAGGTGGTGGTGGACGGCCGCGGTGAGCAGCAGGGAGGGGATCGGCGCGTGCTCGGCGTCGGAGTGGCGGTCCGACAGGACGATCAGCCGCGCGCCGTTCTCGATCGCGGCGTCGACCTCGACGCAGATGTCCTCGATCCGGGCGGCGAGCGAGTCGCCGCCGCCGGAGACGCGGTAGAGGCCGGAGAGGGTCGCGGCCTTCATGCCGGGCATGTCGCCGTCGGCGTTGATGTGGATGAGCTTGGCCAGCTCGTCGTTGTCGATCACCGGGAAGGGCAGGGTGACGCTGCGACAGGAGGCGGCCGTCGGTTCGAGGATGTTGCCCTGCGGCCCGAGGGAGGAGCGCAGGGAGGTGACCAGCTCTTCGCGGATCGCGTCCAGCGGCGGGTTGGTGACCTGCGCGAACAGCTGGGTGAAGTAGTCGAAGAGGAGGCGCGGGCGCGCCGAGAGCGCGGCGATCGGCGAGTCGGTGCCCATCGAGCCGATGGGCTCGGCGGCGGCCTTGGCCATCGGCGCGAGGATGATGCGCAGCTCTTCCTCGGTGTAGCCGAAGGTCTGCTGGCGGCGGGTGACCGAGGCGTGGGTGTGCACGATGTGCTCGCGCTCGGGCAGGTCGGAGAGCTCGATCTCGCCGGCTTCCAGCCACTCCGCGTAGGGCAGGTCGTCCGCGAGGCCGGCCTTGATCTCGTCGTCCTCGATGATGCGGTGCTCGGCGGTGTCCACGAGGAACATGCGGCCGGGCTGGAGGCGGCCCTTGCGGACGACCTTGGCGGGGTCGATGTCGAGGACGCCGACCTCGGAGCCGAGGACGACGAGGCCGTCGTCGGTGACCCAGTAGCGGCCGGGGCGCAGACCGTTGCGGTCGAGGACCGCGCCGACCTGGGTGCCGTCGGTGAAGGTGACGCAGGCCGGGCCGTCCCAGGGCTCCATCATCGTGGCGTGGAACTGGTAGAAGGCGCGGCGGGCCGGGTCCATGGAGTCGTGGTTCTCCCACGCCTCCGGGATCATCATGAGCACCGAGTGCGGGAGCGAGCGGCCGCCGAGGTGCAGGAGTTCGAGCACCTCGTCGAAGGAGGCCGAGTCGGAGGCGTCCGGCGTGCAGACGGGGAAGATCCGCTCCAGGCCCTTGTCGCCGAACAGGTCCGAGGCGAGCTGGGACTCGCGGGCCACCATCCAGTTGCGGTTGCCCTTGACCGTGTTGATCTCGCCGTTGTGCGCGACGAAGCGGTACGGGTGGGCGAGCGGCCAGCTCGGGAAGGTGTTGGTGGAGAAGCGGGAGTGCACGAGCGCGATCGCGGAGGCGAAGCGGCGGTCGGACAGGTCCGGGAAGAAGGGTTCCAGCTGGCCGGTGGTCAGCATGCCCTTGTAGACGATGGTCCGCGCGGACAGCGACGGGAAGTAGACACCGGCCTCGCGTTCGGCGCGCTTGCGCAGCACGAACGCGGTGCGGTCGAGGGCGATGCCCTCGCTCGCGTCGTCGCTCACGAAGATCTGGCGGAAGGCGGGCATCGTCGAGCGGGCGGTGGCGCCGAGGAGTCCGGGGGCGACCGGGACCTCGCGCCAGCCGAGGACGGTGAGGCCCTCTTCGGCGGCGATCGTCTCGATCCGTGAGACGGCCTCGTCCGTGCCGTCCTCGGGCAGGAAGGCGATGCCGACCGCGTACGCACCGGCTGCGGGAAGTTCGAAATCGGCCACCTCGCGGAAGAAGGCGTCCGGGACCTGGGACAGGATGCCCGCGCCGTCGCCCGAGTCGGGCTCGGAGCCGGTGGCACCGCGGTGTTCCAGGTTGCGCAGAACGGTGAGCGCCTGCTCGACCAGCGCGTGGCTCGCCTCACCGGTGAGGGTGGCCACGAAGCCGACGCCGCAGGCGTCGTGCTCGTTGCGGGGGTCGTACATACCCTGGGCAGCAGGGCGAGCATCCATGAAGGACCACTTCTGGCCGTTCACGGAGTGCTGGGACGGCTGGCGCGGTGTACGCATCGGCTCTCCCGTCGTCGTCGTGGCATATGACTGATGCCGAGGGACGACGTTGGCCCTCTGCTGGGTGCAAAATTTCGTGCAGGTTACATGATGGAGCGGTTCTCGGGAACCGGATACTTCGTTCCAGCATGCGGACACCGCGGGGGTTGCGGCGGCACCGCGCTCGGCGGTGGAAGATATGGGGCCTCGACGGACAGATCGTTGCTCGTCGGACCTGGTCGCGGCAGGCTTCGTGGCCTGTCACGGGAGTGCTGCGCAGGCGTCATTGCCTGCGGTGCTTACGGCTCATTCCCAGTGGTCAAGTAATCGAAACCGCTGAGTAACAACTACTTATGCAGTCCCTTGCATAAGCGCTCGTCGCGTCATCCTACGGCCGTACCGAACAGGCTGCCCAGGGCGTACGTCACACCGGCCGCGGCACCACCGAGAGCGAACTGCCGCAGCCCGCTGAACCACCAGCTGCGGGCGGTCACCTTGGCGACCACGGCGCCGCACCCGAAGAGGCCGATCATCGCGAGCAGCAGCGCGGGCCACAGGGCGGTCGCGCCGAGCAGGAACGGCAGGACGGGCAGCAGGGCGCCCAGGGCGAACGAGCCGAAGCTGGACACGGCGGCGACGGTCGGGGAGGGCAGGTCGCCCGGGTCTATGCCGAGCTCCTCGCGCGCGTGGATCTCCAGCGCCTGCTCGGGGTCGCGGGAAAGCTGCCGGGCGACCTCGCGGGCCAGCTCGGGCTCGACGCCGCGGCCCTCGTACAGCGCCGCCAGCTCGCGCTCCTCGTCCTTGGGGTGCTTGCGCAGCTCCCGGCGCTCGACCTCCAGCTCCGCCTGGACCAGCTCGCGCTGCGAGGCGACCGAGGTGTACTCGCCGGCGGCCATGGAGAAGGCGCCTGCCGCGAGGCCGGCGAGTCCGGTGATGACGATCGTCTGGTGCGAGACGTTCCCGCCGGCCACGCCGGTCATCAGCGCGAGGTTGGAGACGAGGCCGTCCATCGCGCCGAACACGGCCGGGCGCAGCCATCCGCCGTTGACGTCGCGGTGGGTGTGGTTGTCGCGGTGCGCCTCGTGCAGCGTCGCCTCGGTCTCGATGATCGCCACGGTGGTCCCCCTGAAAACTTGATTGGACGTCTTCCACTTTTCGACAACACCAAAAGTACGCCGTGCCATTCCATCCCGCCAGCAAGGAAAGGCTGCGCTAACCTGGGGCTTTACCCTTTTCCGCTCATCCGTGGCATGACACGCACAGATGTCGACCGGGTGACAGTGGGGCGCGCGAGGCTCTTGTCAACCGCCAAGGTGGGACAGATCCGCAAAGGGTTCCGCGCCCGCACTCCGCGCACCTGCAGGGGCCCTGAGAGGAGAGGCACGTATGGCTTCCATCGCCTGCATTCCCTCGGCCCCGGTTCCCGGGAGCGCCGCCGGTCTCCGCGACCGGGCCCGCGGCGCGCTGCTCGGACTCGCCGTCGGGGATGCGCTGGGCGCCCCCGCCGAGAACATGAAGCCGTCGGAGATCCGTGCCCGGTGGGGCCGGATCACCGGGTACGTCGCCGAGCATCCGGCGGGCACGGACGACACCGAGTACGCGATCTTCTCGGGACTGCTGCTGGCCCGGCACGGGTCGGCGCTCACCGTGGCGCACGTCGAGTCCGCCTGGCACCAGTGGATCGCGGACCTCGACGAGGGCCCGTTCCGCGGGGCCGGATTCAGCGAGCGCGGCACGCTGGAGAACCTCCGCCGGGGGCTCGCGGCACCCATCTCCGCCCAGCACCGGCACGCCTGGAGCGACGGTCTGGCCATGCGCGCGGCCCCCTTCGGGGTCTTCGCGGCCGGGCGGCCCGCCGAGGCCGCGCGGCTCGTGGCGATCGACGGCTCGGTGAGCCACGAGGGCGAGGGCATCTACGGCGGCCAGGCCGTGGCCGCGGGCGTCGCCGCCGCGATGGCCGGCGCCCCCACGATCTCGGTCGTCGCCTCCGCGCTGGCCGTCATCCCGGACGACTCGTGGACGGCCCGTTCGCTGCGCCGCGCGGTGGCGGTGGCCCACCACGGCGAACGGGCGGTGCGCTCCGCGGTGGTGATCGGCGGCTACCCCTGGACCGACCTCGCGCCCGAGGCGGTGGCCCTCGCCTTCGGGGCGTACGCGGCCGCGGACGGCGAGTTCACCGAGTCCGTGCTCACCGCGGTGAACATGGGCCGCGACGCCGACACGACCGCCGCGGTCGCCGGGGCGCTGGCGGGCGCGACCCGGGGTGCGTCGGCGATCCCGGTAGCCTGGGCGTCCGCCATCGGACCGGCCCGCGGCAGCTGCCTCCCCTCCATGGAGGGCCACCACATCCTGGACGTGGCCGAACTCCTGGCCCCGGAGTCCGGGGAGAAGTGGCGGGCCGCTCCGGCCGCCGACCCTCCTGTGGCCCGACCACCCGACGCCTGCGCGCCCCCGGCTCCCCCGGGGGTCCCTCTCCTCGGCACCGGGGCCGGCGTGCGCACCCCTGACGCGGCCTCCGACGGCGAGGTGCGGTCGTGAGCCCCCGCCCGGCCGGGGACATCTCCGGGGAGCACGCGGGCGAGGGAGCGGCGCCGGCGGGGGCCGCGGCCTTCCTGTCGCCGTCCGTCGCGGCGGGCGAGGCGGAGACGCCGACCCTCCTCGCGGGGAACCCTCCGACGGTGGCTCCGGCGGGGGGTGCCGAGCCCGGGACGGTCGGATTCACCGCGGAGACGGTGTCCCCCCTGCGGGCTCCCGAGCCGCCGACGAACGCCGGCGACGCCCGGAACCGGGTGACTCGCCCGGACGAGCTCACCGGCGACGCGCCGGCCGGCCCGGGCACGCCCGGTGAGCCGCTCCGGCGGATCGAGGGGCTGCTGCTCGGGCTGGCCGCCGGTGACGCCGCCGGCTGGCCCGCCGCCCGGCACCGGGCCGCGCGGATGCCGGAGTGGACGCGGCGGCTGACCCGCGAACTGGACACCTTCGCGGAGCAGAACGCCACGACGACCCTGCCCGTGCCGATCGCCCTGAACCAGCCACCGGAGCCGCTGCGGCTCGGCCCGTCGGACGACGCCGAGTGGGCGGCGTTCGCGGCGGAGGCCGTGCTGCGGGCCGGCGAGACCGCGGCCCTCGGCGACATCGGCCACGAGCGCCGGATGCGCGCGTCCATCGACCTGTCCTGGAACGCCGTGGCCAGCGAGGTCGCCGCCGCGGCGGACCGCGCCCCCGAGGTCGAGTCCGCCCTGCTCCCCCTGCGGGCCCGCATCTCGGTACGGGCGGGACTCGGCAACCTCGCCACCGGGCTGCGCCCGCCCGCCACCGGTCACGACAACCCGCACTACTTCGACGACGCCGCCTGCGTACGGGCCTGCGTACTCGCCGTCGCCCATCCGGGAGAGCCCCGACTCGCCGCGGAACTCGCCGAGTTCGACGCCCGCTACACCCAGGACGGCGACGGGGTGCACGGAGCCCGCGCGATGGCGGCCGCCTTGTCCCTCGCGCTCGCCGGGCATCGCGTCGAAGCCTGCGTGGACGCCGCCCTCGCCGAACTCCCGGCCGGTACGGAGATCGGCCGCAACGCCCGGCACGCCCTCGCCCTGGCCGAGGGCAGCGAGAACGCCTTCGCCCTGGTGCCCCTGCTGGAGCACCAGATCGTCGACCACGTCTACAGCTACGGCATCGCGGCGGCCGAGACCGTCCCCGTCGCGCTGGCCCTCGCGATCGCCTCACGCGGCCGGATCGCCGAGGCGGTACCGGCCGCCGCCTGCCTGTCCCGGGTCGCCGACTCGGCCCCGGCCCTCGCCGGGGCGCTCTGCGGGGCGCTCGGCGGGGGCGCGGCCCTCCCCGCCTCCTGGCGCGACGCCTGCCGCACCCTTTCCGGCTGTGCCCTTCCGCGACTGACCGGCACCGATCTGATCGGGCTCGCCGAACTCCTCGAAGCGGCGGGACGCGCCGACCCGCTCGATTCCCCGGAACTGGCCACCCCAGAGGGATGATTCGGGCATGACGCCCAAAGGAGTAGGAACCGGAAGCCTCGACGAACGGATCGCCGGAGCCCTCGTCGGAGCCGCCGTCGGCGACGCGCTCGGCGGTCCCGTCGAGGGGTACTCCCCCGACCAGATCGCCGAGCGCCACGGCGGCCGCGTGCACGGCATCGTGGGCCCCTGGAACGGCGACGACTGGCCCACCGCCCGCCCCATCGCCCCGTACCACAAGGGCGACGGACACGTCACCGACGACACCCTCATGACCCACGCGCTGGTCCGGGTCTACGCCGGCGTCCGCGACCACCTCGACGCCTACTCCGTCGCCACCCACCTGGTCCCGGACCTGATGACGACCCCGCGCTGGATCCCGGAGCTGGAGGCCGAGGCGCTCCCCCTCCAGCGGATCTTCCTCGCCGAGAAGTGGCTGGTGGCCCGGCTGCACTACGGCCACGTCGACCCCCGCGAGGCCGGCTCGGGGAACATCGTCAACTGCGGTGCCGCGATGTACATGGCCCCCGTCGGCCTGGTCAACGCGGCGAACCCGGCGGGCGCGTACGCGGAGGCGCTGGACGTCGCCGGCGCCCACCAGTCCTCGTACGGACGCGAGGCGGCGGGGGTGTTCGCGGCGGCCGTCGCCGCCGCCTGCGCACCCGGCGCGACCCCCGGCTCGGTCGTCGCCGCGTGTCTGTCCCTGGCCAAGGACGGCACCCGCGACGCCGTCGAGGCGGTGTGCGAAGTGGCCTCCCGGTACACGGACTTCGAGTCGGCGCTCGTCCCGCTGCGCCGGGCGGTGGCCCCCTACGACACGGTCGGCCCCGACTACCGGGCCCCCTCCCTCGGCGCGCGACGGCCCTCCCGCCTGCACTCCATCGAGGAACTCCCCGTCGCGCTCGGCATGTTGATCGTCTCCGGCGGCGACTTCCGGCACGCGGTGCTCGGTTCGGTCAACTACGGGCGCGACTGCGACTCCATCGCCACCATGGCCGGGGCCGTCGCCGGAGCGCTGGGCTCCACGGTTCCGCACGACTGGGCGAAGACGGTCGCGGAGGCCAGCCGTCTCGACCTGGACGCCCCGGCGCGCACGCTCACCGAGGTGACGCGGGAGATCTTCGCTCGTGACGTCGAACGCCGCCGGGCCCACGAGACGGCGTACGCGACGCTGACGGGAACACCGTGCTCCGGCTGACCTGGGTGCAGCCCGAGGACCTCCTCGGCCACGAGCTCCACCAGGCGGCCCAGGACGGCCGCGACGCCGCCTCCGTCGCCGCTCGCTGGCGGGCCGCGGGCGGCGGACAGGCCCCGCCGCGCGCGGGCGCCTCGGCGGTCCCGGCATCGCCGTCGCTGCGCCGGCTGGCCCTCGACCTGCTCGACGAACTCGACGCGCTGCCGGCCCCGTCGGCCGACGACGAGCCGACGGAACTGCCCCTGATCAGGGCCCGCTGCCCGCACTGGCCGGCCCCGCCGTCCACACCCGCGCCCCCTCCCGACCCGGCCCGGCTGGAGGCCGCCTGGCTGGGCCGGGCCGTGGGCTGTCTGCTCGGCAAACCCGTGGAGAAGCTCCCCCTCCACGGCATCCGGGCCCTCGCCCGGGCCGCGGGCAACTGGCCCCTCGACTCCTGGTTCACCGCACGGGGCGTCCCACGGGACCTGCTGGACGAGCACCCCTGGAACCGGCGCTCCGCCCCCACCTCCCTCGCCGAGAACATCGACGGCATGCCGGAGGACGACGACCTCAACTACCCCTTGCTGAACGTCCTGTTGCTCCAGCGCCACGGCAGGGACTTCAGCACGGCGGACGTGGCGCGGCTCTGGCTGGACGAGCTCCCCGCCGGCCGCACCTTCACCGCCGAACGCGTCGCCTACGGCAATCTGCTGGCCGGCGTCGAACCTCCGGACACCGCCCGCCGGCGCAACCCCTTCCGGGAGTGGATCGGCGCCCTGATCCGCGCCGACGTGCACGGCTGGACCAACCCCGGCGACCCGGCCGGGGCAGCCGGACAGGCGCACCGTGACGCCGTCCTCACCCACACCGCCAACGGCGTCTACGCGGCCATGTTCATCGCGGCCGTCATCGCCGAGGCCGCCGACGGCGCGAGCGACGTCCACACCTGCCTGCGCACCGGACTCACCGTCGTCCCGCCCGCCTCCCGACTCGCCCGGGCCGTCCGGCACGCCGTCCGACTGGCCCACACCGCGGCCGACTTCGATGCCGTCGTCGACGAACTGCACGCCACCCACCACGGCTACCACTGGGTGCACGCCGTGCCCAACACCGCACTGATCGCCGCCGCCCTCACCCACGCGGACGGCGACTTCGGCGCCTCGGTGTGCCGCGCCGTCTCCGGCGGCCTGGACACCGACTCGAACGGCGCGACGGCCGGAAGTGTCGCGGGACTGCTCGCCGGTGACCCCGCCGCCCTGCCCGACCGGTGGACGAGCCCCCTCAAGAACCGGCTCGCCACCTCCATCGGCGACTTCGACGGCGTCGGCTTCGACGCCCTCGCCCACCTCACACAACGGGAGACCGTTCGCCCATGACCCACATCGCCGTGCTCGGCAGCACGAACATGGACCTCGTCGCGTACGTCGCCAAAGCCCCGCAGCGCGGAGAGACGGTGACGGGCCGCGAGTTCCGCACGATCCCCGGCGGCAAGGGAGCGAACCAGGCGGTGGCGGCCGCCCACGCGGGAGCCGACGTCTCGCTGATCGGCGCGGTCGGCGCCGACGCCTTCGGCACCCAACTCCGCTCCACGCTGGAGCACTTCGGCGTGAACACCGACCATCTGCGCACCATCGAGGGCCCGTCCGGAACCGCCCACATCGTGGTGGACGACGAGGGCGCCAACGCGATCGTCGTCATCCCCGCCGCCAACGGCACCGTCACCGCCCTCGCGCCGGGCGACGAGGGTCTCATCGCCGGCGCCGACGCGCTCCTCCTTCAGCTGGAGATCCCGCTGGAGGCCGTCGTCGCGGGCGCCGAGGCCGCCCGGCAGCACGGCGTGCGCACCATCCTCACCCCCGCACCCGCCCAGTTCCTGCCGCCCCGGCTGCTGTCCTCCATCGACCTGTTGGTCCCGAACCAGCACGAGGCCGCCGCCCTCACCGGGTTCACCGACCCGGCCGGAGCCGCCGCCGCCCTGCTCGAACAGGTCCCGGAGGTCGTCGTCACCCTGGGCGCGGCCGGCTGCCTCTACGCGGCCCGGGGCGCCGAACCCCTCACCGTGCCCGCCCCGGAGGTGACCGCCGTGGACTCCACCGGCGCCGGCGACACCTTCGTCGGCACCCTCGCGGTGGCACTGGCCGAAGGCCGGGAGATGCCGGAGGCGCTCTCCTGGGCGTCGTCGGCCGCCGCCCTGTCGGTACAGCGGCACGGCGCGACGTCGTCGATGCCGTACCGCTCGCAGATCGACGCCGTCCGGTCCGGCTCATGAGCGCCCGACCGGAGGGTGGCTCCCTCGACGGCCTGCGCGTCCTGGACCTCGCGACCCTGTTCGCGGGCCCGCTCGCCGCCACCCTGCTCGGCGACTTCGGCGCCGAGGTCGTCAAGGTCGAGCACCCGAGCAGGCCGGACCCCTCCCGCGGCCACGGCCCCTCCAAGGACGGCATCGGTCTGTGGTGGAAGCTCCTCGGCCGCAACAAGCGCACGATCACGCTCGACCTGTCGAAACCCGGCGGCCGGGCCACCCTGCTCCGGCTCGCCGCGGACGCCGACGTGATCGTCGAGAACTTCCGTCCGGGCACGCTGGAGAAGTGGGACCTCGGCTGGGAGGAGCTGTCCGCGGCGAACCCCCGGCTGATCCTCGCCCGGGTCACCGCCTTCGGCCAGTTCGGCCCCTACGCGCGCCGCCCCGGCTTCGGCACGCTCGCGGAGGCGATGAGCGGCTTCGCGGCGATCACCGGTGAACCGGACGCGCCGCCGACCCTGCCCCCGTTCGGCCTGGCCGACTCGATCGCCGGGCTGGCGACCGCGTACGCCGTGCTGACCGCGCTCAACGCGCGCGACCGCACCGGCGAGGGCCAGGTCATCGACATGGCGATCATCGAGCCGATCCTGACCGTGCTCGGCCCGCAGCCCATCTGGTACGACCAGCTCGGTCACGTACAGGCCCGCACCGGCAACCGCTCGGCGAACAACGCGCCCCGCAACACCTACCGCACGGCCGACGGCTCCTGGGTCGCCGTCTCGACGTCGGCGCAGTCGGTCGCCGAGCGGGTGATGCGGCTCGTCGGCCGTCCGGACGTGATCGACGAGCCGTGGTTCGCGACCGGCGCGGAGCGGGCCCGGCACGCGGACGTCCTCGACGGGGCGGTCGGCGCCTGGATCGCCCGGCACAGCCGGGACGAGGTGCTCGCGGAGTTCGAGAAGGCGGAGGCGGCGGTGGCCCCCGTCCAGGACGTCCGGGACGTCATGACCGACCCGCAGTACCAGGCCCTGGACTCCGTCACCACCGTCGACGATCCCGAGCTGGGCCCGCTGCGCATGCAGAACGTCCTCTTCCGGCTCTCGGCCACGCCCGGCGCGATCCACTGGGCCGGCCGCCCGCACGGCGCGGACACCGACGACGTGCTCACCGAACTCGGTCTGACCGGGCCGGAGATCGAGGCGCTCAGAGCGGAGGGCGCGCTGTGACGGCGGAGCTGCTGCCCCTGACCTACCTGTACGCGCCCGGTGACCGCCCCGAGGTGGTGGCCAAGGCCCTCGCCTCCGGTGCGGACGTCGTGCTCGTCGACCTGGAGGACGCGGTCGCCCCGGACCGCAAGGGGTACGCCCGTGCCGCCACCGCCGAGCTCCTCGCGCAGCGGCCGCCCGTCCCGGTGCACGTGCGGGTCAACGCCCTCGACGGCCCGTTCGCCGACACCGATCTGAAGACCCTCTCGCCGCTGCCCGGCCTGTCCGGTCTACGGCTGCCGAAGGTCACCTCGCGCTCCGACGTCGTCCGGGTCGCGGAGAGCGCGACCCCGGCGGAGGGCGGCGCGATCCCGCTGTACGCCCTGCTGGAGACGGCCCTCGGCATCGAGCAGGCCTTCGACATCGCCTCGTCGCACACGGCGCTGCGGGGCATCGCGATCGGTGAGGCGGACCTGCGCGCCGACCTCGGCATCCGCGACGAGACGGGCCTGGACTGGTCCCGGGCCCGGGTGATCGTGGCCGCCCGTGCGGCCGGACTGCCGCCGCCCGTCCAGACGGTCTACCCCGACATCCGCGACGTGGAGGGCCTGGCCGCGTCCTGCGCGCACGGGCGCGCGCTCGGCTTCCTCGGCCGCGCGGCCATCCACCCCCGCCAGCTCCCCGTCATCGAGCGGGCCTACCTCCCCACTCCCGCCGAGATCGACGCGGCCGAGGCGGTCGTCGCGGCGGCCGCCGCGGAACCGGGCGCCCAGGCCCTGCCGGACGGCCGCTTCATCGACGCGGCGGTGGTCACGGGGGCCCGCCGCACCCTCGCCCTGGCCCGGCGCACGGTCTGAACGACGCGAAGGGGGCGCCGCGTCCTGGAACGCGGCGCCCCCTTCGGCGTACGGGCGGAACTCAGCTCTTCTTGGCCGACCCGGCCTCGTCCCGGGACGCGGCCGACGACGCGGACGGGGCGTCGGACGCCTCGTCGGGCTCCCTCCGAGCCGCGGACGCCTCGGCGTCGGTGGGCTCCGCGGAACCGGCGGAGTCCTCGGCGGCGGGCTTGTCGAGGCCGACCGACGGGGCGTCGTCCGCGTCCTTGCCGTCGGCCTTCTCGGCGTTCTCCGCGTCCGTCCCGGTCTCGCCGTCCGCTCCGGCAGAGGGCGTCGACGTGTCGGCGTCGGAGGGGGCGTCCGGACCGGCGCCGGGCTCCACGACCGCCTCGCGGCCCGGACGCATCCGGGACGAGAGCACGATGTACAGCACCGCGAGGAGGAAGACGCCGATCGCGGTCCAGTCGTTGAGACGCAGGCCCAGGATGTGGTGGGCGTCGTCGACGCGCATGTACTCGATCCAGAACCGGCCCACGCAGTACGCGGCGACGTACAGCGCGAAGGCGCGTCCGTGGCCGAGCGTGAAGCGGCGGTCGGCCCAGATGACCAGCAGGCCGACGCCGATGCACCACAGCGACTCGTACAGGAACGTCGGGTGGTAGTAGCCGGGGACGCGGCCGTCCGTGGAGGACGTGATGTGCAGCGCCCACGGGAGGTCCGTCGCCCGGCCGTACAGCTCCTGGTTGAACCAGTTGCCCCAGCGCCCGGCCGCCTGCGCGAAGGCGATACCGGGGGCGACGGCGTCGGCCCACGCGGGCAGCGGGATGCCCCGGCGGCGACAGCCGATCCAGGCGCCCACCGCGCCGAGCGCGATCGCGCCCCAGATGCCGAGGCCGCCCTCCCAGATCTTGAAGGCGTCCACCCAGTCACGGCCGGCGCTGAAGTACAGCTCGTAGTCCGTGATCACGTGGTAGAGACGCCCGCCGACGAGGCCGAACGGCACGGCCCAGACCGCGATGTCCGCCACCGTGCCGGTCCGCCCGCCCCGGGCGATCCAGCGCCGGTTGCCGAGCCAGACGGCGAGGAAGACGCCGATGATGATGCAGAACGCGTAGCCGCGCAGCGGAATGGGGCCGAGGTGCAGCACACCGCGCGACGGGCTGGGGATGAAGGCAAGTTCCATGGCAGGGTCGACGCTACCGTGCCGGACGCCGCCGACGGCGGGCAGCCCTGCAACGGGTCCATAACGTGCTGTGACCCAGGAGCCCCCGGCGGTGCTGCCCCGGCCCGTCCGACAGGCCGGGGCCACCTGGGCCGAGGGACGGCTCAGCCCTTGTTCTCGGCCTCGACCATCTGCTTCAGCTTGGCAGGGGTCATCGACTGGTCCGCGTAGATGTTCTTGCCGCCGAGGAGCACCGTCGGCGTGCCGTTGAAGCCGCTGCTCTGGAACGCGGCGTTCGACTTCGTGACCCAGCTGTCGTGCGTCCCGTCGTTCACACACTTCTGGAACGCGGGGGTGTCCAGGCCGTCGACCTTGCCGGCGAGCTCGATGAGCTTGGCGTTGTCGGCGAAGGTGTCCTCGGTCTCCTGGGGCTGGTTCTCGTAGAGCACGTCGTGGTACGCGCTGAACTTTCCGGCGTCCTGGGCGCAGGCCGCGGCGTTCGCCGCCTGGCGGGAGCCGCTTCCTCCCATGTTCCCGTCGATCAGCGTGACGAGGTGGTACTCCACCTTGAGCTGACCGGCGTCGACCAGCTCGTGGATGGTCGGGCGGTACGTCGTCTCGAAGGCCTGGCAGGCCGGGCAGCGGAAGTCCTCCCAGACCGTGAGGGTCGACTTGGCGCCGTCCTTGCCGACGGGGATGGCGAGACTGTCCTTGCCGGTGGCGCCCGAGGGCGTCACGACCGGGCCCGCGGCGTCGCTCTTCTTGTCCTTGCCCGAGTTGGCGGCGACCACGCCGATCACGGCCGCCAGACCCAGCACGCAGACCACCGAGGCCCCCACGATCAGCGCGCGCCGGCGCTTCTCCGAGGTCTTCTGCTTCTCTCGCTCCGCCGCCATCCGCTCGCGGGCGCTGCGCTTTCCGTCACGGTTCTTCTCGCTCACATCCGGCAGAACGAACCGGGGAGGCGCAGCGCGCCTCCCCGGTCCAAGGTCCACCCGTTCGAGTGAGCGTATTGTCCGTTACGTACGGACACGCTCTCCGGCGTCACGCCGTTTCGCGCACGCCCTTCGCGAGGTCGCCCGCGAGCGCGCGGACGGCGTCGAGACCGGCCGCCTCGTCCGGGGCGTCCAGCATCAGCTTCACGAACGCGGAGCCGACGATCACGCCGTCGGCGAAGCCGGCCACCTCGGCGGCCTGGGTGGCGTTCGAGACGCCGAGGCCGACGCAGACGGGCAGGTCGGTGGTCGCCTTGGTGCGCGCGACCAGTTCCTGGGCCTGCGCCCCGACCGAGGCGCGCGTTCCGGTGACGCCCATCAGCGAGGCCGCGTAGACGAAGCCGCTGCCCGCCGCGGTGATCTCGGCGAGCCGGGCGTCCTTGCTGCTGGGCGCGACGACGAAGACGGTCGCGAGGCCGTGCTTCTCGGCGTGCTCCCTCCACAGGGCCGACTCCTGCACGGGCAGGTCGGGCAGGATGCAGCCCGCGCCGCCCGCCTCGGCGAGCTCGGCGGTGAACCGCTCGACGCCGTAGCGGTCGATGGGGTTCCAGTACGTCATGACGAGGACCGGCCTGCCGGTGGCCGCGAAGGCCTCCCGGACCGTCCGCATCACGTCCGCGATCTTGAGGCCGCCGCGCAGGGCGATGTCGTCGGCGGTCTGGATGACGGGCCCGTCGAGGACGGGGTCGCTGTGCGGCAGCCCGACCTCGACGATGTCGGCGCCGCCCTCGAAGACGGCCTTGACGGCGGAGATCCCGCCGTCGACGGTCGGGAACCCGGCCGGCAGGTAGGCGATGAGGGCGGACCGGCCCTCAGCCTTCGCGGCGGCGAGCGTGTCGCTCAACAGCTGGATGTTGCCGCTCACTTGGCGTCCCCCTCGATCTCCGCGTGCTCGCCCTCGGCGTCCGCCGGGACGACGGCGTCGGCCCCGGTCTCGTACAGGCCGAAGTAGCGGGCGGCCGTGTCCATGTCCTTGTCGCCGCGCCCGGACAGGTTGACGACGATCAGCCCGTCCTTGCCCAGCTCCTTGCCGACCTCCAGGGCCCCGGCGAGGGCGTGGGCGCTCTCGATGGCCGGGATGATGCCCTCCGTGCGGGAGAGCAGCCGCAGGGCCTGCATCGCCGCGTCGTCGGTGACCGCGCGGTACTCGCCGCGGCCGCTGTCCTTGAGGTGGGCGTGCTCGGGGCCGATGCCGGGGTAGTCGAGTCCGGCCGAGATCGAGTAGGGCTCGGTGATCTGGCCCTCCTCGTCCTGGAGGACGTACGACCGCGATCCGTGCAGGATGCCGGGCTCGCCGGCGGTCAGCGTCGCCGCGTGCTCGCCGGTCTCCACGCCGTGCCCGGCCGGTTCGCAGCCGATCAGGCGGACGTCGCTGTCGGGGATGAAGGCATGGAAGAGGCCGATGGCGTTCGAGCCGCCGCCGACACAGGCGACGGCGGCGTCGGGCAGCCGTCCGGCGCGCTCCAGGATCTGCCGGCGGGCCTCGACGCCGATGACGCGGTGGAAGTCGCGGACCATGGCGGGGAAGGGGTGCGGGCCCGCCACCGTGCCGAAGAGGTAGTGGGTGCGGTCGACGTTGGCGACCCAGTCGCGGAACGCCTCGTTGATGGCGTCCTTGAGGGTGCGCGAGCCGGACTTCACGGCGATGACCTCGGCGCCGAGCATCCGCATCCGGGCCACGTTCAGCGCCTGGCGCTGGGTGTCGATCTCGCCCATGTAGATGGTGCATTCGAGGCCGAACAGCGCGCAGGCGGTGGCCGTGGCGACGCCGTGCTGGCCGGCGCCGGTCTCCGCGATGACGCGGGTCTTGCCCATGCGCTTGGTGAGCAGGGCCTGGCCGAGCACGTTGTTGATCTTGTGCGAGCCGGTGTGGTTGAGGTCCTCGCGCTTGAGGAAGACGCGTGCGCCGCCCGCGTGTTCGGCGAAGCGCGGCACCTCCGTGAGGGAGCTGGGGCGTCCGGTGTAGTGGACGAGCAGGTCGTCGAGTTCGCGGGCGAACTCGGGGTCGGACTTCGCCTTGTCGTACTCGACGGCGACCTCGTCCACGGCGGCGACCAGCGCCTCCGGGATGAACTTGCCGCCGAACGCGCCGAAGTAGCCCTCGGCGGTGGGGACTTGACCCTCGGGGTCGGGAATGAAGAACTCGCTGGGCATGCGGTTACCTCGCAGGGGCGACAGCCCCGGTTACGGGTCGGACAGGGGTCACGGCAGCCGGACGCACCCGCGCTCCGCCGTCACCGACGTGCTCGTCGGTGACACCGTCGCCCCGCCGCGTGCCCCTCCGGACCGCGACGGACGTGCTGTCACGGGAACGGGGGGTGCGGTACCGGCCGGTCCCCCCGGAGGAAGAACCGTGTTCAGGCCGCCTGTGAGGTGGGGCCGGCCGGACGGGACGGGAGCGCGCGTACGCGCCCGGGCCATCGCATGCCGTTGACCTGACCCGGCTCGTCGCCGATGACGTAGCGGACGCGGCGTCCGTGGACGCGGCGGGCGGGGGCCCGGCAGCCGCGCGGACGGCAGCCGCGGGCCAGCCGCGCGTAGGGATCGCGGGCCGAGGAGGCGGCGGGGAGCGCCGCGCCGGACGGCACGAAGGGCCGCCCGGCCCGGGAGCGGCCGGCGAGGTCGAGGGGCCCGTCCGGCGCGGCGGACGGGACGGAGTCCGCGTCGTCCGTGCACGGTAGGGGCGATCCGGCGCGGGACCGGAGGAGATCGCCGGACCGGTCCGGCAGGGCCGACCCCGCGCGCGCCGGTACACCGTCGGGGCGGGAGCCCGGACGGGGTACGGCGGCGGCGAGGGTCGGGGTGGTCACCGGCGGGTCAGTCCCGTCCGTGCCGCAGCGCCGGGTGGGCACCGGCGGCGACGAGGTCGGAGACGGCGGTCTTCGGGTCGCGGCCGGTGACGAGGGACTCGCCGACGAGGACGGCGTCGGCGCCCGCGTTGGCGTACGCGATGAGGTCGTGCGGGCCGCGGACACCGGACTCGGCGATCTTGACGAGGTCGTCCGGGATCTCGGGGGCGACGCGCTCGAAGGTGGTGCGGTCGACCTTCAGCGTCTTGAGGTTGCGCGCGTTGACACCGATGATCTTCGCTCCGGCGTCCACCGCCCGCTCGACCTCGTCCTCGTCGTGCACCTCGACGATCGGCGTGAGCCCGATGGACCCGGCGCGCTCGATGAGGGACTCCAGGGCGGGCTGGTCGAGGGCCGCGACGATGAGCAGCGCCAGGTCGGCGCCGTACGCGCGGGCCTCCCAGAGCTGGTACGACGTGACGATGAAGTCCTTGCGCAGGACCGGGACGTCCACGCGGGCGCGGACGGCCTCCAGGTCGGCGAGCGAACCGCCGAAGCGGCGCTGTTCGGTGAGGACGGAGATGACGGCCGCGCCGCCCGCCTCGTAGTCGGCCGCCAGGGCCGCCGGGTCGGCGATCGCGGCGAGCGCGCCCTTGGAGGGGCTGGACCGCTTGACCTCGCAGATGACCTTGACGCCGTCACCTCGCAGGGCGGCGACGCCGTCCTTGGCCGCGGGAGCCTTCGCCGCGCGCTCCTTGAGCTCGTCGAGGCTGACGCGCGCCTGCCGCTCCGCGAGGTCGGCACGGACTCCGTCGATGATCTCGTCGAGCACACTCACGCGAGCGGCCCCCTTCCCTGCGGTGGACGGTTGAAGCGGTGGAGCAGTCGACCCGGGTTCACCGTCGCTGACGGAAAAGTGGGTCACTGCGATGGTATCCGGAGGAAGGCGTAGCCCTCGCATCCGGTTGACGCCGGTCCCACTACCTGGACATTTGTCATTTGATCAAGGATGCAACCAGCCGCCGAAGGGCAGGTTCCGGACAACCGTGAAGACCAGCACCAACGCGCCCACGCTCCACAGGTGGACCGGTCCGAGGTCGAGCCGGGTGGGCCGGCCGCGCACGACACGGATCACCCAGAAGGCCCACACGGCGGCGAAGACGACATAGCCGGCGACGGCGAGCGCGTTGTCCGTGAGCGCGGCGGCGATGTCTCCGTGGACGAAGGCGTGCGCGCTGCGCAGACCGCCGCAGCCGGGGCAGTACACGCCGGTGAGGCGCAGCAGCGGGCAGACCGGGTAGTGGCCCGGCTGGTTGGGGTCGACGGCCCCGACGTAGGCGAAGGCGCCGACGACGGCCGCGAGCATCCCCGCCGGGACGGCGAGTCGCCGCAGGACCGCGCCGGTGCCCGCCCCCGTCGAAGGGCCTGCGGGGGCCGCCGGGGCCGGAGCGGGGACGGTGTGCGCCGGCGCGGCAGGACCGGTGTGCGGCTTGGTGCCGGACGTGCTCCGGGGTGCGGGGCTCCCGGTCTGCGTCACCCTCTGGGATTCGGCGTTCACCCGACGCATTCTGCCCCGCGCGCGGGGCGGACGCTCGCCCGGTACGCGAAAGGCGGCCCCGGCGGATGTGCCGGGACCGCCTTTCGGCGAAGACCTTCGCGGATCAGGCGTCGGCGCTCGCGGTCTCCCGGGCGCGCGCGACCTGCGGGGAGGAGGTCTTCGGCTGGCCCAGGCCCATGCTCCGCATGACCATGCCGACGACACCACCGAGGGCGACGACGACCAGACCGGCCCAGAAGCCCAGCGGGTCGGCCATCACCATGAAGGCACCCGAGATGCAGAAACCGATGAAGGCGATGATGACACCGGTCCAGGCGGCCGGGGTGTGACCGTGGCTGCTGCCCGCCATGACTTGCTCCTCGTTGCTGTGTGCGTGTGTGAGTCGGACGCTCACCGTCCATTGTCCCGTACGGACGGGTCTGCCGTGAGCCGGGGGTGGCCGCTCGCGCGCCGGTCCGGACAGGTCGGGACGTGCGGCCCGGGGCGTGGGACCCGGCGGGGCGGGGACGCAGGTCCTGCCGGGGCGGGTCTCAGGTCCCGGCGGGGTCGGGGCCGGTCGGGTCCTCGCCGCGGTCCAGGGCCTTCCAGAGGTCCTCGGGGCGGTCCGGGTCCACCGGCTTCGTCCTGCGGGGCCGGGGGGCGCCGTCGCGCTCGTAGCGGCCGGACATGGCGGGCCACAGCCGGCCGTAGCGCACGGCGAGCAGGCCGGCCAGCAGGATCAGCGCGCCGCCCGCCGCGGCCACGTACGGCCAGGCGGTGTGGCTGAGTCCGACCGCGGTGGCGGCGGTGTTGCCGGAGGCGGCGGCGGCCTGTTCGTCGAGGGCCGAGCTGTCGCCCGCGCCGAGGACGGCCGCCACGACCGTGCCCGCGCCGGAGAGGGCGAGCAGCACGGAGACCAGCAGGCGGCCGGAGCGGCGGACGGCGAAGACGGCGACGAGCGCGGCGAGGCCGACTATCGCGAGCGCCGCGGGCACACCCGTGACGTCGCTGCCCTTGGCGGTCAGCGGAAAGGCGCCGCCGGCCACGGTCGCGGTCCCCTCCGCCCAGCTCTGCCGGGTGGACAGCAGGGCCACGGCCGCGCCGAGCGCACCGCTCAGCAGGGCCACGCCAAGGCTGCGGCGGCCGGACCGGGAGGGTCCGGCGGCTTCGGATCGGGGGTGAGGTACAGCAGTCACGTACTCCACTATCGCCTGAACCCCGGGCGAACCGTCACCCGGGGCACACGTGACCCTCGTCCTATTGCCCGCACCGGCCCGGCCGCGCCCCCGGCCGGACGTCCTTCAACTGCCCGCCGCCCGACCGCTCCAGGGGGCCGGTCCGGGCGCGCGAGGGGCACCGCCGGGTGGGCCCGTCCCCCCGTTCGCCGGGGGTGACGACCGCGGCGCCCGGCCTGCGTGACGCCCTCGGCTCGGCCCTCCGGGCCCCGGGGGCTGAGCCCGGCCGCGGGGGTCAGGTGCCGAGGCGGTTCGCCGTGTGGACTGCCCTCAGTACCGCCGCCGCCTTGTTGCGGCACTCCTCGTCCTCCGCCTCCGGGACCGAGTCGGCGACGATGCCGGCGCCCGCCTGGACGTACGCCGTGCCGTCGCGCAGCAGGGCCGTGCGGATGGCGATGGCGGTGTCGGAGTCGCCCGCGAAGTCCAGGTAGCCGACACAGCCGCCGTACAACCCGCGCCGGGAGGGCTCCAGTTCGTCGATGATCTGCATCGCGCGCGGCTTGGGCGCGCCGGAGAGGGTGCCGGCGGGGAAGCAGGCGGTGAGCACGTCGAACGCGGTGCGGCCGGCGGCGACGCGGCCGGTCACCGTGGACACGATGTGCATGACGTGCGAGTACCGCTCGATGGACATGAAGTCGACGACCTCGACGGAGCCCGGCTCGCAGACCCGTCCCAGGTCGTTGCGTCCGAGGTCGACGAGCATGAGGTGCTCGGCGCGCTCCTTGGGATCGGCGATCAGCTCGTCGGCGAGGGCCTGGTCCTCCTGGACGGTGGCGCCGCGCGGCCGGGTGCCCGCGATGGGGTGCACCATCGTCTGCCCGTCCTCGACCTTGACGAGGGCCTCCGGGGAGGATCCGACGACGTCGAATCCGTCGAAGCGGAACAGGTACATGTACGGGGACGGGTTGGTCGCCCGCAGCACGCGGTAGACGTCCAACGCGCTGGCCGTGCAGGGCGTTTCGAAGCGCTGGGAGGGGACGACCTGGAAGGCTTCGCCGGCCCGGATGCGCTCCTTGACGTCCTCGACGGCCGCCCGGAAGTCGGGGCCGCCCCAGAGCGCGGTGTACTCCGGCAGTTCCGAGGGCGGGAGCGCGGCGGGCGGCTGGGAGACCGCGCGCGAGAGGTCGGCCTCCATGGCGTCGAGGCGGGCGACCGCGTCGGCGTAGGCCTCGTCGACACCCGTGTCGAGGTCGTTGTGGTTGATCGCGTTGGCGATGAGCTGGACCGAGCCGTCCCAGTGGTCGAGGACGGCCAGGTCGCTGGTGAGCAGCATGGTCAGCTCGGGCAGCTTCAGGTCGTCGCGTTCGCCGGGGCCGATCTTCTCCAGGCGGCGCACGATGTCGTAGCCCAGATAGCCGACCATGCCGCCGGTGAACGGGGGCAGGCCCTCGCCGTGCGGGGTGTGCAGCGCCTGGATGGTGGCGCGCAGGGCGACGAGCGGGTCACCGTCCACGGGCACGCCGACCGGCGGGGTGCCGAGCCAGTGCGCCTGTCCGTCCCGCTCCGTGAGGGTCGCGGCGGAGCGGACGCCGACGAAGGAGTAGCGGGACCAGGACAGGGAGGTGCGGCCGTTCTCGGCGGATTCGAGCAGGAACGTGCCGGGGCGCTCGGCGGCCAGCTTGCGGTAGAGCGCGACCGGCGTGTCGCCGTCCGCGAGCAGCTTGCGGCTGACGGGGATGACACGGCGGTCGGTGGCCAGCTTGCGGAACGTCTCGAGGTCCATGGCGGCTGACCTTACTGATTCCGCGCGGGTGCACCGGAATCGGCGCCCCCGGGTGCGGTCCCGGCGTCCTTCAGCAGCACGTCGGCGTCGAAGCAGGTGCGGTCGCCGGTGTGGCAGGCGGCACCCACCTGGTCGACACGCACCAGGACGGTGTCCGCGTCGCAGTCCAGGGACACGGACTTCACGTGCTGGACGTGGCCGGAGGTGTCGCCCTTCACCCAGTACTCCTGGCGGCTGCGCGACCAGTAGGTGCAGCGACCCGTGGTGAGGGTGCGATGCAGCGCCTCGTCGTCCATCCAGCCGAGCATCAGCACCTCACCGGTGTCGTACTGCTGGGCGATGGCGGGGACGAGTCCGTCGGCGCCGCGCTTGAGGCGGGCGGCGATCTCGGGGTCGAGGCTGCTGGGCGGAGGCGTGCTGGTCATGCGTGCCATTGTGCCGCGCCCGGCGGACGGACCCGTCCGTTGTCCACAGGCCGGACCTGATGGCCGTCCCCGGGGCGGCCCTGGCCGGATCCGCCCTGTCCTCCACTGGGCGGACCGGCTACCCGGTCGTAGGCTGGCTGGCATGTCGACCCATGCGAAGCGTGAACGACTCCTTCTCGCCGACCTGTTGGAAGCCGTGGGCCCGGAGGCCCCGACCCTCTGCGAGGGCTGGAACTCCCGGGACCTCGCGGCCCATGTGGTGGTCCGCGAGCGCCGCCCCGACGCGGCCGGCGGCCTCCTCGTCAAGCAGCTCGCCCCGCGCCTCGACCGGGTGATGGCGGAGTTCGCCACGAAGCCGTACGAGGAACTGGTCCAACTGGTCCGTACGGGCCCGCCGCGGTTCTCGCCGTTCTCGCTGAAGCAGATCGACGAGGCGTCGAACGTGGTCGAGTTCTACGTCCACACCGAGGACGTGCGGCGGGCGCAGCCCGGCTGGACTCCGCGCCCGCTGGACGCGGTGTTCCAGGAGGCCCTCTGGTCGCGTCTGGAGCGCACGGCCCGGCTGATGGGGCGCGGCTCCCCGACGGGCGTGGTGCTGCGGCGCCCGAACGGCCAGACGACGGTCCTGAACAAGAACACGCCGGTCGTGACGGTGACCGGCGAGCCCTCCGAGCTGCTGATGTTCGCGTTCGGCCGGCAGGCCGTCGCGGACGTCGGGCTGGACGGCGACAAGGAGGCGATCACCAGGCTTCAGGAAGGGAAGCAGCTGGGGATCTGAGGACACCGGGCCGGGAGTCCCCCGCCGCGGCGGTCGTCGTTCGCCGGCCGGCGGCCGTGGGCACCCGGCTCGTTCGGTCGCGCACCGTCAGCGGGGCAGCTCGGCCCGCCGCAGGTCCCGTACGGCCAGCGCGACGACCCCGCCGAGGCCGCACACGACCGCGCTGCCGGCGAAGACCGGTCCGGTGCCCCACCAGCCGATGGCGGCGGCGGTCAGCGGCATGCTGAGCGGGGCGAGGCCGAGACTGACGATGCCGGCGACGGCGGTGACCCGGCCCAGGTAGACGGGGTCGGACTGGGTCTGCAGGAGTGCTCCGCACAGGGCCCCGCTGAGTCCGGCGAGCAGTCCGATGGCGAGGGCGACACCGACGGCCGCGCCCACGCCCGGCACCTGCGCGAGGGCGCCGATGGCGACCGAGCCGCCGAGGAGTGCCGCGGCGCCGGCGCTCCCGGCGCGCGGCAGGGTGCCGCGCCAGGCCAGCAGCAGCGCGGCGGCTCCCGCGCCGGCGCCGAAGGCGGCGACCACGAGGCCCATGCCGGAAGCGCCCCACCCTCGCCGGTCGGCCAATAGGGCCAGTCCCACGTTCAGGGGGCCGACGAAGCCGAGGTCACCGAGGGCGATGGTGACGATGAGCGGGGCGAGGACCCGGTGGCCGCGGATGTAGCGCAGTCCGTCGCGCAGATCGCGCCACGCGGTGGCGGGTCGCTCCGGTACCGCCGCCGTACCGTCCTCGGCGCCGGACACGCGTGCGTGCGGGCCGGACACGTCCCCGCGCGCGGGGGCGCCGTCCGGGTCCCCGGGCGGGCCGACGGCCTCGGCACCGGCGGGCGCCGTGTTCGCCGTGTTCGCGTCGTCGGCCGACGGCGTCTCCCCCATCCGTACGGAGATCAGCAGCGGCACCGAGACCGCGATGAGCAGGCCGGCGAGCGCGAACGCCGTCGCCGAGCCGCCGAGGGCCACGCCGAGTCCGCCGAGGGGCGCGCCCACCACGTTGGCGAACCGGACGGCGAGGCCGCGCATGCCCTGGACCCGGGCGAGCTGGTCCCGGCCGGTGACCCGGGCGGGCAGGGCGCCCACGGCCGGCATGAACACGGCGTCGACGATGCCGAAGACCACGGCCAGCAGCGCCAGCAGCCACAGCCCGGGACGGGCCACGAAGAGCAGCGCGGCGACGGTCAGGACGGCCGCGCACCGCACCGCGTCGCTCCCGATGACCACCCGGCGCGGCCCGAACCGGTCGGCGACCACTCCCCCGCCCAGCATCAGCAGGGCCCGCGGCACGGCACTGACAGCCATCACGAGCCCCGCCTGCGAGGGCGTGCCGGACCGGACGGCCGCCCAGGACAGGGCGATGTAGAAGACGTTGTCGCCGATCATCGAGGCCGTGTAGGCACCGAGCCAGCGCAGTACGTTGCCGTCGCGGTGGGCGGGTCCGGCGGGGGGCCGGACGGCGGGCGGTATCACGGTCGTGGTCATGGACCGGGTCCTCTCGGAGTCAGGCGCGGAACGGGAAACCGTACGTGTGCAGGGCGACGTGCTCGCGCCCCTCGGTGTCGCCTGCCGCCTCGTCCGCGCGGCCCTTCTCGTCGTACTTCCGGATGACGTCGAGCAACTCCTTGTTGAGCGCGATCAGTTCGGCCGGTGTCAGACGCAGGTTGGACTCGGAGTCGGACGCGGCGTCGCCCCATTCGGTGCCCCAGGCGTGCCGCTCGTCCAGGAAGCGCCGGTAGAGGGCGGCCCGCTGGTCGACGACGAGCCGGGCGAAGGCGGTGTGGGCGGCGGCCGTCTCGGGGGCGCTCCGGAAGTCCTCGTCGTGGACGCTCACGCCCTCCGAGGCCGCCTGCCACCAGCGTTCACGGCCGTCTCCGCTGCGCGGCTCGGCCGCCTCGATCAGGCCGTGCTCGGCGAGTTTGCGCAGGTGGTAACTGACCAGTGAGGGTGCCTCGTCGACCTGCTCACCGAGCTGGGACGCGGTGGCCGCACCCGCGACGTGCAGGGCGCGGTACAGCTGCATGCGGAGCGGGTGGGCGATCGCCTTGAGCGTCCCCATGTCGCTGATCCGCCGGTCTTCCTTGCGTGGCATGCCGTCAGCGTAGATACGAAGGGAAAGTTGCGCAATAAAAATTGCGCAACTTTCCTTTCGCGCTGCGGTCGCGGCTCCCCTCGCGGCAGGACGCCGGGCGCCGCTCAGGGGTCGAGCAGTGTGTGTGCGGCCAGCGCCAGGGACAGCTCCACCACGTCCGCCGGGCGGGTCAGCGAGCGGCCGGTGAGCTGCTCGCAGCGGCGCAGCCGGTTGAGGACCGTGTTGCGGTGGCAGTAGAGCCGCCCTGCGGCCCGCTGGGCGGACCCGTCGCAGGCGAGCCAGGCCGTGAGGGTGTCCAGCATGATGTCCCGGTCGGACAGGTCCAGCCGCAGCAGCGGCCCGAGGACCCGCTCGGCGAGCGCGGCACCGAGGGCCGGCGCGGAGACGACGAGCGCCGCGGGCAGGTGCTCCTCCAGCACGACGGTGCCGCCGGACCGCGGGCAGGCCCGCAGGGCGGTGTCGGCCAGCCGGCGGGCGTCACCGATCGCCGCGAGTCCCTCCACCACCGGGCTGACCCCGATCCGGGCCACCGGCGGCGCGGTCAGCCGGCGGGCGATCTCCCCGGCGTCCACGTCGAGTCCGTACGCCCATGGGCGCCCCTCGTCGGGTCCGTCGCCGCCGTCGCCGCCGTCCGAGGGGCGCCCCTCCGTGCCGTACTCCGGTCCTGCGCCGGTGTCGAGGAGTCCGCTGTCGTGGCCGTGGCCGGGTCCGTCCCCGTCGTGGGGGTGACCCCCGAGCAGCACGATGCCGTAGCTGCCCGCGCCATCGCGTTCACGGTCGCGGTACCACAGGACCCGCAGGCCCGAGAGGCGCACCTGGCTCCGCGCGTCGGCGAACGCCCGGCCGGCGGGCACGCGGGCCAGGAGGACCGCGTACCTCCCCTGTTCGGGGAGGCCGAGGGCGGCCGCGGTGGCGGGCAGGTCGGCGATCCGCGCGGTGCCGTCGAGCAGCGCGGCCGTCATCAGACGCAGCCTGTTCTCGCGGCGCCACATCAGCTCACGCTCGGTCTGCCGGTAGGCGTCGGCCACCACCGCGCAGTGGTCGTCGACGAAGTTCCAGACATCCGCGGCCACGTGGA
Organism: Streptomyces sp. M41(2017); assembly: GCF_002078175.1. Taxonomy (GTDB): domain Bacteria; phylum Actinomycetota; class Actinomycetes; order Streptomycetales; family Streptomycetaceae; genus Streptomyces. Next base: position 53,706 of record NZ_MWFK01000001.1, read on the forward strand.
CGAGCAGGCGGGCGTCGGCGGGATGCCGGCGGGTCGTCTCGTCGACGAGTTCCTGCCAGATCATGCCGCCGCCGAGACGGAAGGCGCGCAGCAGGGCGTCCAGCGGGAGTCCGCGCTCGGCCCGCGCCCTGCCGATGGCCCAGGAGCAGCGCTGGGCGTCCTCGCGCAGTTCGCCGGGCCGGATCAGGGAGCCGACGTTGAGCCGCAACGACCGCTGCACCTCGTCGCGCACGCCGTCCGCGTCGGCCTCCATGGCCGTGCGGTAGGCGGGTTCACGCTCCCTCAGCAGGGTCATCAGACGCTCGGTCAGTTCGGGCAGGCCCGCCATCAGCGCCCGGGCGGCGCGGTGCAGGACCGAGAGCGCCTCCGCGTCGACGGCGGAGCGCGCGGCCGGTACCAGGGGCCGCCGTCCGGGCAGGGGCCGGCCGTGGGCGGGTACGAGGTGCTGCATCGCTGTCCTCCACCGGAGTCGGCTCGGTCCGGCCGGTCCCGGCGGCCGACGCGCGGCACACGGGTGCTCCGGACCTCCTGATCCCGCAGGATGACATACCGCCCAGTCGGTACCTAGGGGTGTGCGGAGGTCTTCTCCGCGCGCTCCACCCAGCGGGAGAGTTCCACCCGGGAGCGGACCCCCAGGGCGGCGAAGACATTCCGCAGGTGGTGGTCCACCGTGCGGGGGCTGACCGACAGGCGCAGCGCCACCTCGCGGTTGGTCGCCCCCTCCGCCACGCAGCGGGCGATCCGCAGCTGTTGGGGCGTCAGGAGGGCGAGTGGACCCACCGGTTCGGCGGGGCCCGCGTCGCCGGTGGCCCGCAGTTCCGCTCTCGTCTGCGCGGCCCAGCCCAGCGCGCCGCCCCGCTCGAAGGACACGAGCGCGTCCCGAAGGCGCCCGCGGGCCTCCCCCGGTCTGCGCCGCCGCCTCAGCCAGGCCCCGTAGAGGAGTTGGGTACGGCCGCGCTCGAAGTCGCCGCCGGCCTCCTCGTGATGGGCGAGCGCGGCGGCGTACAGCGGCTCGCAGCCGTCCCCGTCGCTCAACAGCGCCCGGCAGCGAGCCAGTTGCGCGGGGGCCTGTGGATCGGCGCCCTGCGCGGCCCAGTGCGTGAACTCGGCGAGTGCCGACCGGGCGGCCTCCGCCTGGCCGGTGCGGGCGGCGGCCTCGACGAAGCAGGGGACGGCGAGCATCCGCAGGGCGAAGTGTCCGTGCCGCGGCCCGGCCCCGATCAGCGGGCCGAGCCGCGCGGCGGCCTCCGGGAGCCGGCCGCGGGCCAGATCGGCACGGGCCCGCGCCCATTGGGACAGGGTGGCGGCCTGCGCGAGACCGTGCGGGGCGGCGATGCGCTCGGCGGCGGACGCGTGCTCCGCGACGGCCTCCTGCGACCCCTCGACGGACGCCGCCAGCGCGAGGATCGCATGGTGGTGGGCCACGAGGTTGCTCTGCCCGGCCGCGAGCGCGGTGCGCAGGCCGTCCTCGGCGTGGGCGCGGGCGCGCGCGTGCCGGCCGGCACGCAGTTCCCCGTAGGCAAGGCGTTCCAGTGCCTGGGCGACCAGGATGCGCGGTCCGCGCGCCCTGGCCACGGCCAGCGCACGGGCGTTGGCCCGGCAGGCGGCGGCGAGGTCCCCGGCCACGAGCGCGGCGCCCCCGGCCAGCAGCAGGGACTCGGGGCCGTCGGGAATCCCGGCGGCCCCCGCCCCGTCGACCACTTCCCGCAACCGCGTCCGTCCGGTGTCCAGGCGGCCCCGCATGACCGCCGACATCCCGGCCCGGTACGCGGCGACCCCGCCGTCTCCCTCCGGCGGCCCGGCCACGTGGTCCGGTCCCCCGGAACGCGCCGCCCCCGCAACGGGGTTCACGTCGTCGGATCCGCGCCGTCCGGGCCCGGGGCCGAGGGCTTCCAGGCAGGCCGCCGCGTCGCCCATCGCCCAGGCGGCCTCCATCGCGGCGAGCCGGGCGGCCAGGGCGCGGGCGGGCTCGGCCTCGGCCAGCAACTCGGCCGCCAGCAGCAGTACTTCGCGGGCGTCGGCGACGGGACCGTCCTGGAGGCCGAGCTGCCCGTTCACCAGCTGGGCCGCCCCGCGGACCACGTCGGGCGCCCCCTCGTACCCGGCGCCCGCGAGCAGCTCCCGCGCCCGGGCCGGACGTCCGGCGAGACGGGCCCGCTCGGCCGCGTCGATGAGCCCGAGGGCGCGTCCGGTCGCGTCGGCGGTTCCGGACCCGGGCAGCCCGGATGCGGGACCGGCGGAATCCGCGCCCGCGAACCCGTCGCCGCCGGCCGGTCCGGCTTCGGCTCCCCCGGCGGGGAGGGCGGGTCCGGCGGATTCCGTACGTCCGTCCTTGCCCGGAGGGACGGTCGACGGTCCGCCCGGGCGGGTGGGCCCGGCGCAGGGCCCCGGTGCGGGACCCGGAAGTCCGGCGGCTCGGGTACGCCCGTCGTCGGCCCGAAGCACGGCCGACGGTTCGCCGGGACGGGCCGGCCGCGTGGCGGACTCCGTTGCGGGGCCCGGGAGTTCGCCGGTGGCCGGAGCGACCCCCGGCGCTCCTCCGGGTCCCGAGCGTCCACCGGCCCGGGCGGTGCCCCGCGGGCCGGTGTCGTATACGGCCGTCGGTCGACGCGGGTCGACCGGCGGCCCCCGGTGCTCGGCACCGTCCTGCGGGTCCCGGCTCCGGGGGCTCCCGGGACGACGTGCGGCCCGTCCGGTGCCGGCGTCGTCGGCGCGGTCGAGCGGCTCGGGGGCGGTCGCTGCGGCCCGGGGTGGAGTGGAGCCCGGCAGGTCGGGGGGATCCGCCGGGCACCCGGGAGGAGCCGGGCGGCCCGGGTCGCGGCTCCGGCCCGGTTCGTGTGCCGCCCCGTGCGAGGGCGGCGTCAAGGCGCTCCGGCCCGCTGTCCGGAGTGGACTTCGCGCAGTCGCGTTTCCCGTCACGACGGTCACGTTACTTCCGCGTAAACGAAGGCGGAAGACCCGCGTTCACTTGCCCGACTCACCCCGGAAACCCGCTGTGACCAGGAAGGACAGGGTGCCGACGGGGTGCCGGCTGGGCGGACTCCCAGGCCCGGGGGGCAAGGCTTGTGCACCGGCACAAGTGCCGCCGCGCCCCGGCCCCCGGCGGTCGCACCCCTCCCGGGGCCGGGCGCGGACGCGGGTGACGGCCACCGCTTCCGGTGGCCGTCACCCGCGCACGGGCGGTGCGGGTCGGGGTCAGGAGGTGTGCGGGCAGTTGCCCCGGTACTCGGCGATCGTCAGGGACGCCTGCGGCAGCGGGCACAGGAACTGCTCGTAGCGGGTGTCGTCGTCGATGAACCGCTTCAGCCACGAAATGCTGTACTTCGCGATCGTGGTGTTCGAGCTGTTGGGCGTGAAGTGGGTGGCGCCCCGCAGCTCCAGGTAGGCCTTGTCGAGCGTGCTCGGCAGGCTCCGGTAGAAGGGCTCGGAGTGCGTGGCCACCGGCGCGATCGTGTCACCGTCGGCGCCCACGATCAGGGTCGGCGTCTTGATCTCCGGCCAGGTGGTGTCGAGGTTCCAGCCGGTGAGCGGGATGGCCGCCTGGAGCGACGGGCGGCTCTTCGCCGCCTCCAGCGTGCCGCCACCGCCCATGGAGTGGCCCATCACGCCGAGCCGGGTGCTGTCGATCCGGGTCCGCACGGAGCTGCGCTGGGTCAGGTAGTCGAGTGCGGCGAGCAACTGCCGCCCACGGCTGTCGGGTTGGTCGAGGGTGGTCAGGGTGTCGATGGTGAAGACCACGAAGCCCTGGGAGGCGAGCCGCGGCCCGAGCCAGGATATGGACGACTGGTACGCGGTGTATCCGGGGGAGATGGCGACCGCGCCGAAGGTCCCGTCGCTCGTCGAGGTCGGGTAGTAGATGGTGCCGCCGCCGAAGCCGGACACCGACAGCGAGGAGACGCTGGTCTGCGAGACGGCGTACGACCCGCGGGTCGCCTCGATGCTGGCCGTCGTGGGGGCGGGGCCGCGCTCGTAGGGGTTCGCGGCGAGCTGCGCAGCGACGGCCGGCTCTGCGGCGGCCTGCGCTCCGGTGGCCTGGGCGGCGACGAGTCCGCCGGCGGCCAGGAGCGCCGCGAGACCGGCCCGCACCAGACGGCTCGTGAGCCGGTGCGGCCGGTGTCCGGACGGGGCGGGGCCGCCGGGAGCGGCGGGGAGTGCGCGGTTCTGCTGCACGGTGGGTGCATCCTCTCGGTGAGGGACGACGGACCCGCACCGCGTCACGGCGCCGCCGTGGCGTGGGTGTCGGATGGCGCACGCCGTGGAACGGCGGGGTCCGTCTCGGTGGTTGCGGTGGCAACTGTCCGGCCCTCGACCGCCCGCGCACATCGGCAGAATCACCGGCCTTGGCTTGCACCCGGCCGCACCCGTCCGACCGGGCGACGGCGACTCCCGCCGTGTCCTCCCCCCCGGCCGGAACCGGCACCGTCCACGCCGGGGACGGCCGGATCGGCCCGCGCACGGACGACGTCACGGCCGGGCCCCCGCGCCCCACGGCCGCAGCACGAGAACGGCCCGCACCCGGCAGCAAGTGCTGCTCGGGTGCGGGCCGTTGACGTCGTACGGTGTCCGGTGAGCGGGACTAGCGGACGGGGTGTCCGGCCTCCCGCAGGGTCTCCTTGACCTCGCCGATCCGCAGATCCCCGAAGTGGAAGACGGACGCGGCCAGTACGGCGTCGGCGCCCGCTCCGACGGCGGGCGGGAAGTGGTCGAGCCGGCCCGCCCCGCCGCTGGCGATCAGCGGAACGGTGACGTGCTTGCGTACGGCCTCGATCATCTCGATGTCGTAGCCGTCCTTCGTGCCGTCGGCGTCCATCGAGTTGAGCAGGATCTCGCCCGCGCCCAGCTCGGCCGCCCGGTGCGCCCACTCGACGGCGTCGATGCCGGTGCCCTGCCGGCCGCCGTGCGTGGTGACCTCGAACGAACCGCTCTCGGTCCTGCGCGCGTCCACGGAGAGCACCAGCACCTGGCGGCCGAACCGCTCCGCGATCTCGCGGATCAGGTCGGGCCGGGCGATCGCGGCCGTGTTGACGCCCACCTTGTCGGCGCCGGCCCGGAGCAGCTTGTCGACGTCCTCGGCGGTGCGGACACCGCCGCCGACCGTCAGCGGGATGAAGACCTGCTCGGCGGTGCGGCGCACCACGTCGTACGTGGTCTCGCGATTGCCCGAGGACGCGGTGATGTCCAGGAACGTCAGCTCGTCGGCGCCCTCGGCGTCGTACACCTTGGCCATCTCGACCGGGTCGCCCGCGTCGCGCAGGTTCTGGAAGTTGACGCCCTTGACGACCCGGCCGTTGTCCACGTCCAGGCAGGGGATGACCCGAACAGCCAGGCTCACGACGCCTCCTCGTCCACCGGGCCGCCCGGACGGAACGCCTCGACCTCGACCTCGACGACCAGGCGCGAGTCCACGAACCCGGACACGATGATCATCGACGAGGCGGGACGGATGGCGTCGAACAGCTCCTTGTGGGCGCGGCCGACGTCCTCCACGTCCCGGGCGTGCGTGATGTACATGCGCGTACGGACGACGTCCTCCCGGCCGAGGCCGAGCTGCTCCAGCGCCGCGAAGGCCACGTTGAAGGAGGTGATCGCCTGGTCGTACGGGCCGCCCTCGGTGATCTCGCCGTCGAGCACGGAGGTGCAGCCGGAGACCAGCACCAGGCCGTTCGGCAGCTCCACCGCGCGGGAGTACCCGAAGGCGTCCTCCCAGGGCGCCCCGGTGTTCACCCGGCGTACGGCGCTCACGCGGACACCGCTTCCAGGGCCTCTTCGAGGGTGAACGCCTTGGCGTACAGCGCCTTGCCCACGATGGAGCCCTCGACGCCCAGCGGCACCAGCTCGGCGATGGCGCGCAGGTCGTCCAGCGAGGACACCCCGCCGGAGGCGACCACCGGACGGTCGGTGGCGGCGCACACGGTCCGCAGCAGGTCCAGGTTGGGGCCCTGGAGGGTGCCGTCCTTGGCGATGTCCGTCACCACGTAGCGGGCGCAGCCCTCGGAGTTGAGGCGCTCCAGCGTCTCGTAGAGGTCCCCGCCGTCGCGGGTCCAGCCGCGGCCGCGCAGCGTCGTGCCGCGGACGTCGAGGCCGACGGCGATCTTGTCGCCGTGCTCCGCGATGACCTTGGCGACCCACTCGGGGGTCTCCAGGGCGGCGGTGCCGAGGTTCACGCGGGTGCAACCGGTGGCGAGGGCGGCGGCCAGGGAGGCGTCGTCGCGGATGCCGCCGGACAGCTCGACCTTGATGTCCATCGCGCGGGTGACCTCGGAGATGAGGTCGCGGTTGTCGCCGGTGCCGAACGCGGCGTCCAGGTCGACGAGGTGCAGCCACTCCGCGCCCGCGCTCTGCCAGGCGAGTGCCGCCTCCAGCGGGGAGCCGTACGAGGTCTCGGTCCCGGACTCGCCGTGCACGAGACGGACGGCCTGGCCGTCGCGGACGTCGACGGCGGGGAGGAGTTCGAGCTTGCTCACAGTGTTCCGATCCAGTTGGTGAGGAGCTGGGCTCCGGCGTCGCCGGACTTCTCGGGGTGGAACTGGGTGGCCCACAGGGCGCCGTTCTCGACGGCCGCCACGAACGGCTTGCCGTGCGTGGACCAGCTCACCAGGGGCGCGCGCATCAGCGGGTTGCCGACCTCAAGGGACCAGTCGTGGACGGCGTAGGAGTGGACGAAGTAGAAGCGCGCGTCGGCGTCGAGCCCCGCGAAGAGCCGCGAGCCGGGCGGGGTCTCCACGGTGTTCCAGCCCATGTGGGGCACGACGTCGGCCTCCAGCGGTCCGACCGTGCCGGGCCACTCGTCGAGGCCCTCGGTCTCCACGCCGTGCTCGATGCCCCGCGTGAAGAGGATCTGCATGCCGACGCAGATGCCCATCACCGGGCGGCCGCCGGCCAGCCGGCGGCCGATGATCCAGTCGCCGCGGGCCTCCTTGAGGCCCCGCATGCAGGCGGCGAAGGCGCCGACGCCGGGCACCAGCAGTCCGTCCGCGTTCATCGCGGTGTCGAAGTCGCGCGTTATCTCCACCTCGGCTCCGGCGCGGGCCAGGGCTCGCTCGGCGGAACGCACGTTGCCGAACCCGTAGTCGAAGACGACGACCTTCTTGGCGGCCGCGCTCACGCCCACACCGCCAGCCGCATCACGCCCGCGACGAGACACATCGCGGCACCGAAGGAGAGCAGCACGATGAGGCTCTTCGGCATCTGCTGCTTGACGAAGGAGTAGATACCGCCGAGGAGGAAGAGACCGACGACGATGAGAATGCTGGAAAGACCGGTCACAGTGTTGTCCCGTTCGCTTCTCCGCCCGCACGGCGCGGCGGTGCGGCCATCGTCGTTGTCTGCGGCCCGGTGGCCGCGCGTGCGTCGCTCACAGTGCGCCCTTGGTGGAAGGAAGAATGCCCTCGGCGCGGGGGTCCCGCTCGGAGGCGTAGCGCAGGGCCCGGGCCAGCGCCTTGAACTGGCACTCCACGATGTGGTGCGCGTTGCGCCCGTACGGCACGTGGACGTGCAGGGCGATCTGGGCCTGGGCCACGAAGGACTCCAGGATGTGCCGGGTCATCGTCGTGTCGTACTCGCCGATCATCGGCGCCATCTTCTCGGGCTCGGTGTGCACGAGGTAGGGGCGGCCGGACAGGTCGACGGTCACCTGGGCGAGGGACTCGTCCAAGGGGACGGTGCAGTTGCCGAAGCGGTAGATGCCCACCTTGTCGCCGAGCGCCTGCTTGAAGGCGGCGCCGAGCGCGAGGGCGGTGTCCTCGATGGTGTGGTGGGAGTCGATGTGCAGGTCGCCCTCGGTCTTCACCGTGAGGTCGAACAGGCCGTGCCGGCCGAGCTGGTCGAGCATGTGGTCGTAGAAGCCGACGCCGGTCGACACGTCGACCTTGCCCGATCCGTCGAGGTCGATCTCGACGAGGACGGACGTCTCCTTCGTCACCCGCTCCACGCGTCCTACGCGGTTCATGCGCTCTGCTCCTTCTTCAAGTCACGTACCGCGTCGAGGAACGCGTCGTTTTCCTCCGGGGTTCCGGCGGAGACCCGCAGCCACGCCGGTACGCCGTTGTCCCGGACCAGGACGCCCCGGTCGAGGATGTGCCGCCAGGCCTCGTGGGAGTCGGCGAACCGGCCGAACTGCACGAAGTTGGCGTCGGACTCGGTCACCTCGAAGCCGAGGGCGCGCAGTTCGGTGACCAGCCGGTCCCGCTCGGCCTTCAGCTGCTCCACGTATCCGAGCAGGACGTCGGTGTGCTCCAGGGCGGCCAGCGCGGTCGCCTGGGTGACGGCCGACAGGTGGTAGGGCAGCCGGACGAGCTGGACGGCGTCCACCACGGCCGGGTGGGCGGCGAGGTAGCCGAGGCGCAGTCCCGCCGCGCCGAATGCCTTCGACATCGTGCGGGAGACGACGAGATTCGGCCGTCCTTCGAGCAGCGGCAGCAGCGAGTCGCCGTGACTGAACTCGACGTACGCCTCGTCGACGACGACCATCGACGGCTTGGCCCGCTGCGCGGCCTCGTACAGCGCGAGGACCGTCTCGCGCGGGACCGCGTTACCGGTGGGGTTGTTGGGGGTGGTGATGAAGACGACGTCGGGCCGGTTCTCGGCGACGGCCTGCTCGGCGGCGGCGACGTCGATGGTGAAGTCCGCGCTGCGCGGGCCCGGGATCCAGGCCGTGCCCGTGCCGCGCGCGATGAGCGCGTGCATCGAGTACGAGGGCTCGAAGCCGATCGCGCTGCGGCCGGGCCCGCCGAAGGTCTGGAGCAGCTGCTGGATGACCTCGTTCGAGCCGTTGGCCGCCCACACGTTCTCGATGCCGACCGGGTGCCCTCCGGTCTTCGTCAGATAGGCGGCCAGCTCGGTGCGCAGCTCCACCGCGTCCCGGTCGGGGTAGCGGTTGAGCCCGCGGGCCGCGTCACGGACCCGCTCGGCGATCCGCTCGACGAGCGGTTCGGGCAGCGGGTAGGGGTTCTCGTTGGTGTTCAGCCGTACGGGGACGTCCAGTTGGGGCGCCCCGTAGGGGGACTTGCCGCGCAGCTCGTCCCGGACGGGGAGATCGTCGATGCCGGTCACTTGCCCTCGGGTACCTTCCATCCGAACCTCGCCTTGACCGCCGCGCCGTGCGCGGGCAGGTCCTCCGCCTCCGCGAGCGTCACCACGTGGTGGGCGACGTCGGCGAGGGCGTCCTTCGTGTAGTCGACGATGTGGACGCCGCGCAGGAAGGACTGGACGGACAGGCCCGAGGAGTGGCAGGCGCAGCCGCCGGTGGGCAGGACGTGGTTGGAGCCCGCCGCGTAGTCGCCGAGCGAGACGGGGGCCCAGGGGCCGACGAAGATCGCCCCGGCGTTCCTGACCCGGTCGGCGACGGCCGCCGCGTCCGCGGTCTGGATCTCCAGGTGCTCGGCGCCGTACGCGTTCACCACGCGCAGGCCCTCGTCGACGCCGTCGACCAGGACGATGGCGGACTGCCGGCCGTTCAGGGCCGGGACGATGCGGTCCTCGATGTGCTTGGTGGCCGCGACCTGCGGTTCCAGCTCCTTCTCCACGGCGTCCGCGAGGGAGACGGAGTCGGTGACCAGGACGGCGGCGGCGAGCGGGTCGTGCTCGGCCTGGCTGATCAGGTCCGAGGCGACGTGCACGGGATCGGCGGTGTCGTCCGCGAGGACGGCGATCTCGGTCGGGCCGGCCTCCGCGTCGATGCCGATGCGGCCGGTGAAGTAGCGCTTGGCGGCGGCGACCCAGATGTTGCCGGGGCCGGTCACCATGTCGACGGACGGGCAGGACTCGGTGCCGTACGCGAACATCGCGACGGCCGTGGCGCCGCCCGCCGCGTAGACCTCGTCGACGCCGAGGAGGGCGCAGGCCGCGAGGATCGTGGGGTGCGGCAGGCCGCCGAACGCGGACTGGGCCGGGGAGGCGAGCGCGATGGACCCGACGCCGGCCTCCTGCGCCGGGACCGCGTTCATGATCACGGAGGAGGGGTACACCGAGCGGCCGCCGGGCGCGTACAGCCCGACGCGGTCGACCGGCACCCACTTCTCGGTGACCGAGCCGCCGGGCACGACCTGGGTGGTGTGCGTCGTCCGGCGCTGTGCGCGGTGGACCAGGCGGGCGCGGCGGATGGACTCCTCCAGGGCCGCGCGCACGGCGGGGTCGAGCTGCTCCAGCGCGTCGGTGAGCGCCTCGGCCGGGACCCGTACGGAGTCCAGCCGGACCCCGTCGAACTTCTCCGCGAAGTCGATCAGCGCCGCGTCGCCCCGATGATGCACGGCCTCGCAGATCGGACGCACCTTCTCCAGGGCGGCCGAGACGTCGAAGTCGGCTCGGGGCAGCAGGTCGCGCAGGGCGGTGCCCTCGGGGAGGGCGTCACCGCGCAGATCGATTCGAGAGATCACGGGGACAATTCTCTCAGACGGCACGGAGACGCCGGACGCCTGTATCAATGGCTGATACAAGCCACCTTGGGTTCACCGGAAGATCCCCTTCACCGATAGCGTTCGGGCGGTCACTGAGCGGGCATTGCACGCATGTACGAAACCCGCGAACAGCCGGGGAGGAAGGGACGTGCCGTGACCGAGGGTGCCGGCGTCCGCACCGGGGACCTGCCGGACGAACTGACCGCCGCCGAGGCCGGGATGTGGCAGGCGTTCCGCAACGGCAGCGTGTACGACCTGCGGTGCGGGGACGGCACCGCCGACGATCCGCACGGCGGCCATCCCTGGGGCCCCGAGCGGAGTGTGCGGGCGCGGATCGTCGCCTGGCTGCTGCTCGACGGGCCGCCGCCCCTGCAGGGCCGGGTCGCCTCCCTGAAGCTGACCGGCGTGCTGATCACCGGAGTGCTCGACCTCGCGGGCGGCACGGTGGTGCCGTACGTGGAGCTGAAGGGGTGCCGCTTCGAGAAGGAGGTCCTGCTGCCGGAGTCCCGCTTCACGACCGTACGGCTGGTGGACTGCGCGGTGCCGCGTCTGGAGGCGGCCCGGCTGCACACCGAGGGCGATCTGCATCTGCCCCGATGCCGCTTCCACAACGGTGTCCGGCTGACCGACGCGCACATCGGTACGGACCTGCTGCTCAACCAGGCCGTGGTCTACCGGGACCGGCGCGGGCGGTCGATCACGGGCGACGGGATGACCGTCGGGCAGGACCTCCAGGCGGAGATGCTGGAGTCGCACGGCGAGCTGAGTCTGCGCGGCGCCAGCGTCGGCGTCTCGCTGAGCCTGCGCGGCAGCCGGCTCAGCAACCCGTACTCCCGGCTCGCCCTCAACGCCCCCCAGCTGACCGTCAACCGCACGGTGTACATGACCCCCGCGGGCCTGGGCAATCCGGTGCTGACCAGCGGCACCACCCCGGCGCGCGGCACGCTGGTGCAGCGGTTCGAGTGCCAGGGCGGCGTCCGCCTGGACGACGGACGGTTCGGCGACGCGCTCGACCTGGAACGGGCCCGTTTCGTCCTCGGCGAGGACCAGGAGCTGTCGTTGCGCCGGGTCCAGACGCCCGAGCTGCGTTTCCTCGGCGAGGCGCCGGAGCGCGGCAAGGTCGTGCTGTCCGGCGCGCGGATCGTCACCCTGGTCGACCGGGCGTCCAGCTGGCCCGCCCCCGGCGCGCTGCACATGGGCGGCTTCGCCTACGAGAGCCTCGTGCCGCAGGGCGCCTTCCCCCTGACCCGGCGCCTGGAGTGGGTGGCGGCGGCGACCGCCGAGTACAACCCGGAGCCGTACGAGCGGCTGGCCGCCGTGCTGCGCGGCTCCGGCGAGGACGAGGACGCCCGCGAGGTGCTCCTCGCCAAGCAGCGCCGCCGCCGCGAGACCCTGCCCCTCGCCGCGAAACTCTGGGGGTACGCGCAGGACTGGACGGTCGCCTACGGGTACCGGCCCGGCCGGGCCGCCCTGTGGATGGCGGTGCTGTGGGCGGCGGCGTCGGTCGCCTTCGCGCACGCCGACCATCCGCCGGTCGACGCGGGCTCGCATCCCCAGTGGAACGCCTCGCTCTTCGCCCTGGACCTGCTGCTGCCGGTGATCGACCTGGGCCAGGTGGGGGCCTGGCAGCTGCGCGGCGGCTGGCAGTGGCTGTCCGCCGCGGTGATCCTCCTCGGCTGGATCCTGGCGACGACGGTGGCGGCCGGAGCGACCCGGCTGCTGCGACGCGGCTGAGGCGGCGGCCCGTACCGCCCGGGGCCGCTCCCGCCGCCCCGTCCGCGCACCTCGCCGTGGGCGCCCTGGACGGTCCCGGAGCAGGTCAGGCCCCACGCGGAGTCCGAGCACCGGAACGAGCCACTCTTTGCCCGTCCTTGACCGGTCCCGAAGCAACCGATCGACGGTTACGAAAGCGTCACCGCCTCCCTCTGGTGCAGCCCCGACCTGCGGTTTTCAATGGTCGACACCATGGCACTGCTGCGCGCTCTCATCCGTACGGCCCGGATGGCACGGAACACCTCCCGCCTCGCCGTCGGGCTGCCCGCCGACGACGAGGTGCTGCTCGACGCGCCCGACGAACGTCTCGGCCCCGCGCTCGTCGCGGCGGGCCGAGGCGAGTACGCCCCCGCCGCGAAACTGCTCGCCGCCACCCGTGAATCCGCCGAGTGGGAGAGCCGCGACCGGTATGCCCTGCGCCTGGCGGCCTTCGCGCGCTCCCGCGACCAGTGGCTGCGGGAATGGCGGGCCGCCGACCCGCACGATCCGGACGCGCTGCTCGTCAGGGCGGAGCTGGCGGTGCGACGCGGCTGGGAGTCGCCCGCGCGGGCCGAGCTTATGCGTGAGGCGAGCCCGCTGATCACCTCCGCCGCCGAGGGCGATCCGCGCGACCCGGTGCCGTGGCGGATCGCGCTCGACCACGCGCGCGGCACGAACCTCGGGCACACCGCGTTCGAGCGGCTGTGGGGCGAGGCCGTCCGGCGCTCACCGCACCACTATGGCTGTCACGTCGCCGCCCTCCAGTACCTGTCGGCGGCCTGGTACGGCTCGCACCAGGAGTGCTTCGACTTCGCCGAGCCCGCCGCCACGGACGCGCTGCCGGGCTCCCTCGTCCAGGCGCTGCCGGTCCGCGCCGCCTTCGCGTACCTCACCGAGGGCGGCGGTCCCGGCGTCCCGCGGAAGCGACTGGACGCGGCCGCCGACCTCGCGATCGAGCTCTCCGCCACCTACGCCGCCGCCGACCCGTGGCCCGCCGAGGTGCGCAACCTGCTGATCTACGTCCTCATCCGCCTCGACCGCTGGCAGGACGCCCTGGAACAGCTGCGCCTCGTCGGCCCGTACGCGACCTCGTTCCCCTGGGACCGGGTCTCCGACGACCCGCTCGGCCAGTTCCTGGAGATGCGCGACGGCGTCCGTCTGGAGGTCGCGGCGGGGCTTCCGCTGCGGGCTCCGCGCCCTGATCGGCATCCAGTCGGTGGGCACGACGGTCGTGATCGCTCCGGCGACCATTAGGCTTTCGCGTCGTGACCACCGTCCGGCTCCCGCTCTTCCCCCTGAACTCGGTGTTGTTCCCCGGGCTCGTGCTTCCTCTGAACGTGTTCGAGGAGCGCTATCGCGCGATGATGCGCGATCTGCTCAAGATCGCCGAGGACGAACCGCGCCGCTTCGCGGTCGTCGCCATCCGCGACGGCCACGAGGTCTCGCCCACCGCTCCCGGCATGCCGGACCAGACCGCCGTGCCCGAGCGCGGGCCCGCGGCCGGCTTCGGCGACGACCCGGTGAAGGCCTTCCACGCGGTCGGCTGCATCGCGGACGCGGCGACCGTCCGGGAGCGCGCCGACGGCAGCTTCGAGGTGCTGGCCACCGGGACGACCCGCGTCCGGCTCCTTTCGGTGGACGCCTCCGGGCCGTATCTGACGGCCGAGCTGGAGGAACTGCCGGAGGAACCGGGCGAGGAGGCGGGCGCGCTCGCCGAGGGCGTGCTGCGTGCCTTCCGCCAGTACCAGAAGCGGCTGGCCGGAGCGCGCGAGCGTTCGCTGTCGACCGGGGCGGACCTGCCGGACGAACCGGCCGTGGTGTCCTACCTCGTCGCCGCCGCCGTGATGCTGGACGTCCCGGCCCGGCAGAGCCTGCTCCAGGCCCCGGACACGGCCTCCCGGCTGCGCGAGGAGCTGAAACTGCTGCGCACGGAGACGGCCATCATCCGTAATCTGCCGTCGTTGCCCGCGTCGGAACTGACGCGCGGCCCGACGAGCCTGAACTGACGCGCGCGGGAAGGCCGATGGCGAAGAAGTCGAAGAAGCAGCAGCCCGGAGGAACCCCGGCGACGGTGGCGCTGACCGAGGCGGGGGTGCCGTACACGGTCCACGCGTACGAGCACGACCCCTCCCACCCGTCCTACGGCGAGGAGGCCGCCGAGGCCATGGGCGTCTCCCCCGAGCGGGTCTTCAAGACCCTGGTGGCGGACGTGGACGGCGCGCTGGTGGTCGCGGTGGTCCCGGTGGCGGGCTCGCTCGACCTGAAGGCCCTCGCGATCGCCGTGGGCGGCAAGCGGGCCGCGATGGCCGACCCCGCGGCGGCGGAGCGTACGACGGGCTACGTCCGGGGCGGCATCTCGCCGCTCGGCCAGCGCAAGAGGCTCCGCACGGTGCTGGACGCCTCCGCGGCCGCCCACGCCACCATCTGTGTCTCGGCGGGCCGTCGCGGCCTGGAGGTCGAACTGTCCCCGGCCGACCTGGCGCAGCTCACGGAGGCGGTGTCCGCGCCCGTCGGACGCGCGTGACGGCCTGACACCGCCACGCGCCGGCCCGGCCGTCCCGGTCACGGCCACGCGCGCGTGCCGCTCGGCGAGGCCCCCGCGGACGCGCCGTGCACGCGCCCTCGACGGATGTCCGGTCCTCGGTTAAGCACGAGGGACATGTCGAAGAGAACGCGCAAACGCAAGTGGCGCACCAGAAAGGGCCGCCCGAACCACGGCCGCCGTCCGGCATGACCCACGCTCCGCAGCACGGCACCGCCGGCCGGGACCGGTCTCCCCCACGGGGCTCCGGGACCGGCCGGCGGTGCACACCGCCCCGGGACCGGTGGGACTAGACGGGGGGCCCTGAGGGCGTCGATCGGTACGGGCTCTGCTGGTACGGATCGGGGTCCCGGGGACCGAACAGGGCGGTGAGGGCCAGATGGACCACCAGCGCGGTCAGCGACCACGCGAGCAGCGCGCCCTTCGCGCCGAGCTTCAGCGGCGCGGAGAACGTGACGCCCTTGCCGACGGCCCTGGCGTGCGCGACCACGTTCTGCGTCGGACCGAGCCAGACGCCGATGCGCCAGGCGAGCAGCGAGCCCAGCAGACCGCCGAGGGCGAGCGCCGCCACCAGCGGCACACCACCGCGCCGGCGCAGCAGGAACACGACCAGCGCGCTCAGGGCCCCGAAGCCCAGGGCGAGAAGAGTGAACGTTCCATCGACGCCGATGGCCTGCTCCCCCTCGGTGTCCTTGATGTACACCGTGGTGTCGTCCGCGATCAGCGGCACGTGGGGTGCCAGCCACCACCAGAGCACTCCGAGGAGCGCCCCCGCGAGCGCCACCGCCACCGTGATCACGGCGGCCTCCCGCAGTTCGGTCTTCATCCCGGGTCCGTCCTGTCCGTAGGAGGCCTCGTACGCCGCCGGGTACGCGGGGTGCGCCGCGGGTCCGTGCGTCTGCGGGGCCTGCCAGGCATGGTGCGGTTGCTGCCGGTCCTGGGGGGACTGTTCGTGCGGCGGCGGAGGTGGAGTCAGCGGAGCGGTCACCCTGACATCGTGCCAGGCCCGGCTGTCACCCGCGTCACCGGACGGCTGCCCGGCGGTAGGCCCAGGTCGCCAGGGCCAGCGAGACGACCCCGACCCCGGCGCAGACGGCCAGATCGCCGAGGACGGCGGCCCAGTCGGGATGGGCGCCGAAGGTGCGGGCGAAGGCCTCGACGCCGTAGGTCGAGGGCAGCAGATCGCGGGCGTACCGGACCACGGTCGGCATCCGGTCCGCGGGCAGCACACCCAGCAGCAGCGCGGCCGACATGCCCAGCTGACCGAGCAGGGTGGCCAGCTCGGGACGGGGGGCGAGCAGCCCGAACGCGGCTCCGAGACCGGCGAGTGCGGCGCCCGCGAGGGGGACGACCGCGGCGAGCACCCACAGATGGGCGAGCGGCAGCCCGAAGAGCACGCAGCCGAAGACGGCGGTGACCAGGGTGCCGGGCACGGTGAAGGACGCGTACGCGCCCGCGGCCCCGAGCACCACGGCCGCCGGGGGCACCGGCAGCGTCGCGTAGTGGTCGAGCCCGCCGCTCGCCCGGAGCTGTCCGAAGTACTGCGCGAGCAGGTTGAGGGCGACGAACGCGACGACCAGGACGGTCGACCCGGCCACCACGGCCCGCGCCTCGGCGCCGCCGTCCACCACTCCGCGCATCATGATCATGATGCCGACGGACTGGAAGGTGGCCACGAACAGCAGCGGGATCCGCGCGACACGGGCCCGGGAGAGCTGCGCCCGGTACACGGCGGCCAGCGACGGCCAGAGCCGCGCGGGCGGCCCCAGTTCCGCGGCACCGGTGTCCGCTGCCAGCGGCAGCGCACTGCCCGGCAGAACTCCGGCGGGTACGACACTCACGTCGAGCTGCTTCCCTTCACTCCGGCAGCCGTCCTGTTCGGCACACGTACGACGCCCTCCTCCCGTACGGATTCCACGCCCCGGGCACTCACGCCTTCACCAGTCCTTGCGTCGCGTGCCCGCCGAGGGCGAGATAGACGTCCTCCAGGCTCGGTGTGGCCAGGGTGAAGTCGTCGAGGGCGGCGAACGCGGCGCCTCCGGTGACCGTGGCCACGGCCGCGCGGGCCTCCTCCGGCGCGAGCCGCAGCGTCCAGCGGCGGCCCGACTCGACCGCGCGGTCGCGCAGGGCGGCGACCTCGGGGACATGCAGCGGGGCGCTCGTACGCCAGACGAGTTCCACCCGCACCTCGCCCGCGACGCGTTCCTTGAGCCCGGCCGGGGTGTCGCAAGCGATGACCCGCCCCTCGTCCATGACGGCGACCCGGTCGAGGACGGTCTCGGCCTCGATGACGTTGTGGGTGACGAGCAGGACCGTGGCGCCCTGGTCCACCCGGCGCCGGTCGACGGCGGCCCAGACGGCGCGCCGGGCGACAGGGTCCATGCCGGTGGTGGGCTCGTCGAGCACGAGCAGCGGGCGCCGCCCGACGAGCGCGGAGGCCAGGCAGGCAAGCCTGCGCTGTCCGCCGGACAGCTTCTTCAGGGGGCGGGAGGCGAGCGCGGTCAGGCCCAGCTCGTCGAGGACGGCGTCCCGCTCGGCCCGCGCCGTGCGCAGGTCGAGTCCGCGCAGCCGTCCGGTGGTCTCGGCGGCGAGGGAGACGGTCAGCTCGTCGAGGGCGGTGGACTCCTGCCCGAGGTAGGCGAGGATCCGAGCGGCCCGCTCAGGGTGGCGCACGATGTCGTGCCCGAGGATCTCGACGCTGCCGCTGTCGGGGCGCATCAGCCCGGTCAGCTGGCGGACCAGGGTGGACTTGCCGGCGCCGTTCGGTCCCAGGAGCCCGAAGATCTCACCGCGGCGGATGTCGAGGCGTACGTCGTCGGTGGCCCTGACCTCGGGCGTCGCCGGGGTGCCCCGACGGCCGCGGACGGCCGGGTAGGTCTTGGTCAGACCGCGCACGGCGCACACGACATCGCCCCTGTGCCCCATCCGGACCGCCTGTGCCGTGCGCGTACTCACGAAGGACGAGAGTACGGGGTCCGATGCCCCGTTATGCGCCCGGGGCCGTTGCAGGACCCCCGAGAGGGCCCTCGCGCGCCCTCTCCGAAGGCTTGCGATCACTCCCCTGCGGGCGCGTGCTCGGCGGTCGTGCGCACGTCGATCTCACGCCAGAAGCCGGCCCGGATCGCGTACCGGTCGTGCTCGTCGATCTGGTCGTCCTTGTGCGCGAGCAGGCCGAACCGGGCGGCGTAACGCAGCAGTTCGCCGTCGACCCGGTGCGGGACGCGGGGGTACATCGCCGACAGCTTCTGCAGATGGCCCGCGTCGGTGAGACGCGCCATCCAGCGGCGGGCGAAGACCTGACCGACCTCGTACGGATCGCCGCCGACGGTGGTGATGTCCTCCTCGCGGTCCGCCCAGCGCTGCTCGGCCGAGGTGAGCTGCGCGAGGGTGGGCAGCGCGGCGGCCTCGGCCGGCTCCGCCACTCCCCCGGGCCGGTCGACCCAGCCCTTGTCCGAGGACCAGCGCAGGGTGGCGTTCGTGGGGTGCTGGGCGGCCTGGGTGCCCGGTCCGCGCAGCGCGGCCAGGTCCTTGGGGGTCGGCACGCCCTTGGGGGCGGGCACGCGCTCCTGGACGCCGTTCTGCGATTCGGCGGCCTGATGGTGCTCGGGCTCAGGCGCGGAGTGCTCGGCCGCCGCCGCGAGGGCCGACTCGGGGAGCGGCGCGGAGAGGATCGCGGCGATCTCCGGGCGCGGCACCGGCGGCGGCGCGCACACTCCGCCGAAGTCCTTCGCACGGACCGCCTTGGTGATCCACACACGGTCGAGGACCCGCCGCTCGTCCGCCTCGGCCACCAGGTCCTCGGACTGGTTGTAGTCACCGTCAGCGGCCTGCACGGCCCACAGGTGTACGGCGACGCCGTGCTCCTTGGCGGCCATCATGCCCGGCAGCAGATCCCCGTCGCCGGTCACCAGGACCACGTCGGAGCAGGCGCGGTTGCGGGCCAGCTCGGTCAGTTCGGCGTGCATCGCGGCGTCCACGCCCTTCTGCGCCCAGCGTCCGTCGCTGCGGGTCAGCGCGCCCAGGCGCACGGTCACCCTGGGCATCACCCGCAATCTGCGGTGCTCCGGCTGCGGTACGCGGTCGGGGGCGCCGTCGAACCAGTAGATGCGCAGCAACGGCCGCTCGGTGTCGGACTCGGCGCGCTCGCGCAGGCCCTGGATGAGGGCGGCGTGGTCGACCGTGATCCGGGAGCGCGAGGGCTCCCCGGCGAGAAGGCTGGCAGCAGCCCCGAGCAGATACCCGGCGTCCACCAGGACGATGCAGCGGTCCACGCGGTCCACCCTCTTTCCGGGAGGTTTGCTTCGGGCTTCCTTGGAGTCTGCCCGACCGTGCGGAGGTTAACGGCCGGAACTCGATCTTCGGCGTGGCGGATCGGGCGAGCACGTACCGACAGGGCTTATTACGCACGGTAATTCTACGAAATGCGCCACTTGCCAGCCTATGTGAATCTGGTCGCGGCCCTGGCCCCTACATCCCCCTCAGGAGGCTGATCACCATGGCGAAGAACAAGAACCGCAAGCAGGGCGGGCAGCAGGACCGCTCCTCGCAGGCCGAGCGTGCGCAGGAGCAGGCGCAGCGGTCGTCGACCGAAGCGCAGTCGCCGATATCGCAGGCGCAGGGCAGCCCCGCCGATGTCGCCCGTAAGCATCAGAAGCGCTTCGGCCACAACTGAGGTCGCTGCGTGGGCCGTTGAGGTCCAGGGTCCGTGGCAAGACCCACCGGGTGATCGAGCCCGGGTATGACCCGAGGGGCGCATCCGCATGCGGATGCGCCCCTCGCGCAGGTCACTTGGTCCGGCCGCCGCGGGGGCCGGTGGGCGCTCAGCCCGCCAGGCAGGACGGGCCGAGCAGCACCTTCAGGTCGCCGAAGAGCGCCGGGTCGGGCTTCACCCGGTGCCGGTCGAGCCGCAGCACCGTGGTCTTGCGCGGGCCCTGGAGCTTGATGCGGACCTCGCTCTCGCCCTTGTGGTGGCTGAGGATCTCGCCGAGCCTGCTGACCATGGGCGGAGTGACCTTCAGCGCGGGGATGGTGAGGATCACGGGCGCGTTGGTCCCGGCGTTGGACAGGTCGGGGACCTGGAGTTCCATCGCGACCAGGCGCGGCACGTCCTCGCGCTTGTCGAGGCGTCCCTTGACGAAGACCACGGCGTCCTCGACGAGTTGGGTCGAGACCAGCTGGTAGGTCGCGGGGAAGAACATGCACTCGATGGAACCGGCGAGGTCCTCGACGGTGGCGATCGCCCACGCGTTGCCCTGCTTGGTCATCTTGCGCTGGAGGCCCGAGATGATGCCGCCGATGGTCACCACCGCGCCGTCCCCGTGCTCGCCGCCGGTCAGCTGCGAGATGCCGGCGTCCGCCTTGTCCGACAGGACGTGCTCCAGGCCGAAGAGCGGGTGGTCGGAGACGTACAGGCCGAGCATCTCCCGCTCCTGGGCGAGCAGATAGACCTTGTCCCACTCGTCGGTGGTGAACTCGACGTCGAGTCCGAAGCCGGGCTCACTGGTGGCCTCGTCGCCCATGCCGCCGAAGAGGTCGAACTGGCCCTCGGCCTCCTTGCGCTTGACCGCCACCACGTTGTCGATCATCGGCTCGAACTGCGCGGTGAGGCCCTTGCGGGTGTGCCCCATCGTGTCGAAGGCGCCCGCCTTGATCAGCGACTCCGTGGTGCGCTTGTTGCAGGCGACGGCCTCGACCTTGTCGAGGTAGTCGGGGAAGGAGCCGTACTTCCCCTTGGCCTTGCGGCTGCGGATGATCGACTCCACCACGTTCGTGCCGACGTTGCGGACGGCGGAGAGGCCGAAGAGGATCACGTCGTCGCCCTGGGCGGCGAAGTTCTGCTCGGACTCGTTCACGTTGGGCGGCAGCACCTTGATGCCCATGCGCCGGCACTCGTTGAGGTAGACGGCCGACTTGTCCTTGTCGTCCTTGACCGAGGTGAGCAGCGCCGCCATGTACTCGGCGGGGTAGTTCGCCTTCAGGTAGCCGGTCCAGTACGAGACGAGTCCGTACGCGGCGGAGTGCGCCTTGTTGAAGGCGTAGCCGGCGAAGGGGACCAGCACGTCCCACAGGGCCTGGATCGCCTCGTCGCTGTAGTTGTTCTCGCGGGCGCCCGCCTGGAAGAGGACGAAGTTCTTCGCCAGCTCGTCGGCCTTCTTCTTGCCCATCACGCGGCGCAGGATGTCGGCCTCGCCGAGCGAGTACCCGGCGATGATCTGGGCGGCCTTCTGGACCTGCTCCTGGTAGACGATCAGGCCGTAGGTGACCGCGAGGACCTCCTGGAGCGGCTCCTCCAGCTCCTTGTGGATCGGCGTGATCTCCTGGCGGCCGTTCTTGCGCTCCGCGTAGTTGATGTGCGAGTTCATGCCCATCGGGCCCGGCCGGTAGAGGGCCGAGACGGCGGAGATGTCCTCGAAGTTGTCGGGCTGCATCTGGCGGAGCAGCGAGCGCATCGGACCGCCGTCGAACTGGAAGACACCGAGGGTGTCACCGCGGCAGAGCAGTTCGAAGGTCTTGGGATCGTCCAGCGGCAGGGCGAGCATCTCCAGGTCGATGCCCTTGTTGGCCTTCACCATCTTGATGGCGTCGTCCATGATCGTGAGGTTGCGCAGGCCGAGGAAGTCCATCTTCAGCAGGCCCAGCGACTCGCACTGGGGGTAGTCCCACTGCGTGATGGTCACGCCGTCGGTGTGCCGCACCCAGATCGGGGCGTGGTCGACGATGGGCTCGCTGGACATGATCACGCCGGCCGCGTGCACGCCCATCTGCCGGACCAGGCCCTCGACGCCCTTGGCGGTGTCGATGACCTTCTTGACGTCCGGCTCGTTCTCGTACATCGCGCGGATCTCGCCCGCCTCGCCGTACCGGGGGTGCGAGGAGTCGGTGATGCCGTTGAGGTCGATGCCCTTGCCGAGGACGTCGGCGGGCATCGCCTTGGTGAGCCGGTCGCCCATCGCGTACGGGTAGCCCAGCACGCGCGCGGAGTCCTTGATGGCGTTCTTCGCCTTGATCTTGCCGTACGTGCCGATCATGGCGACCTTGTCGGCGCCGTACTTCTCGGTCACGTACCGGATCACCTCGACGCGCCGACGTTCGTCGAAGTCGATGTCGACGTCGGGCATGGAGACGCGCTCGGGGTTCAGGAACCGCTCGAAGATCAGGCCGTGCGGGATCGGGTCGAGGTCGGTGATGCCCATGGCGTAGGCGACGATCGAACCGGCCGCCGAGCCACGGCCCGGGCCCACCGCGATGCCCTGGTTCTTGGCCCACATGATGAAGTCGGCGACGACGAGGAAGTACCCCGGGAACCCCATCTGGATGATGACGTCCATCTCGTACTCGACCTGCTTCTGGCGGTCGTCGGGGACGCCGCCGGGGAAGCGCCGCTCCATGCCGAGCCGGACTTCCTCCTTGAACCACGTGATCTCGGTGAAGCCCTCGGGGATGTCGAACTTCGGCATGAGGTTCTTCGCCTCGAACATGCCGCTCGTGTCGATCTGCTCGGCGACCAGGAGGGTGTTGGCGCAGCCCTGCTGCCAGGCGTCCGAGGAGTCGACGGCGTACATCTCGTCCGTCGACTTCAGGTAGTAGCCGGTGCCGTCGAAGCGGAAGCGGTCCGGGTCGGAGAGGTTCTTGCCGGTCTGGATGCACAGCAGGGCGTCGTGCGCGGTCGCCTCGTGCGCGTACGTGTAGTGCGAGTCGTTCGTCACCAGGGGCGGGATGCCGAGCTTCCTGCCGATCTCCAGGAGCCCGTCACGGACCCGGCGCTCGATCTCGATGCCGTGGTCCATCAGCTCCAGGAAGTAGCGGTCCTTGCCGAAGATGTCCTGGTACTCGGCGGCCGACTTCAGGGCCTCGTCGAACTGGCCGAGGCGCAGCCGGGTCTGCAGCTCGCCGGAGGGGCAGCCGGTGGAGGCGATGAGTCCCTCGGACCACTGGGAGATCGTCTCCTTGTCCATCCGGGGCCACTTCTGGAGCCAGCCCTCGGCGTACGCGTCCGAGGAGAGCTTGAAGAGGTTGTGCAGGCCCGTCCGGTTCGCCGCCCAGATCGTCTTGTGCGTGTAACCACCCGAACCGGACACGTCGTCGCGCTTCTGGTGCGGCTGGCCCCACTGGATCTTGCGCTTGTTGCGCCGGGACTCGGGCGCGACGTACGCCTCGATGCCGATGATCGGTGTGACGCCCGCCTTCTTGGCCGTGTGGAAGAAGTCGTAGGCCCCGTGCAGGTTGCCGTGGTCGCTCATCGCGATATGGGTCATGCCCATGTCGTTGCACGCGTCGAACATGTCCTTGAGCCGCGCGGCACCGTCCAGCAGCGAGTACTGGGTGTGGACGTGCAGGTGCGTGAACGGCGGCTTCGACACGGTTGCGGCCTCCAAGAAGAACGATCGGCGACAGGCTGCGGACAGTCTGGGGGGTCAGCGTCGAAGTCTATGACGCCCGACTGACACTCCGCGGAGCATCACCCGTACCTTCAGGCGGGGCCCCGGGCCCGGGGGTGTGCGTTCGCCGCCGGAGGCCGGGCACTCCGGCGTATCTTCGTCCGTTGGAAGTGGACGGACACCCTTGTCCCGGGTGCGGCGCGTCCGCTCCCTCATGTCCCGCACCACCTGCACCAGGAGGCACCCAGCGATGTCGGTCCCGCAGCTCAGCGACGAGCAACGCGGCGAGCAGATCCTCGCCGTATTCGACACCGCCTTCGGCGAGCTCCTGGCCGCCGACCCGGCCGCGTTCCGCGTGAAGTTCCGCAAGATGGCAGCGTCCGCCTTCGCCTTCTACCGGGGCACGGCCGGCCTGTTCTACCACGACCTCGAACAGGACAAGCGCGGCGGCCCGTACCTGGACGAGCGCACCTCGCGCGTGTGGATCCACGGCGACCTGCACGCGGAGAACTTCGGCACCTACATGGACGCCCAGGGCCGCCTGATCTTCAACGTGAACGACTTCGACGAGGCCTACGTCGGCCCCTTCACCTGGGACCTCAAGCGCTTCGCCGCCTCCGTGGCCCTGATCAGCTACGCGAAGGCGCTCAGCGACGACCAGATCACCGAGCTGGTCCGGATCTACGCGGGTGCCTACCGCGAGCGCATCCACGCCCTCGCGACGGGCGCCAAGAACGACGAGGTCCCCCCCTTCACGCTGGACACCGCCGACGGCCCGCTGCTGGGCGCGCTGCGTGTGGCCCGCTCCCTCACCCGCTTCGGACTGCTCGACTCGATGACCGAGATCCGTGACTTCGAGCGCCGCTTCGCCCCGGGCGGCGGCTCCATCGAGCTGGACGCGGCCACCCGCTACAAGGTCCTGGCCGCCTTCGACGGCTATCTGGAGACCCTCCCGGAGTCCTCGCTCACCCGCCCCGACTCCTACCGGGTGAAGGACGTCGTGGGCCGCCGCGGCATCGGCATCGGCTCGGCCGGCCTCCCGTCGTACAACATCCTCCTGGAGGGCAACAGCGACGCCCTGGAGAACGACGTGGTGATCTACATCAAGCAGGCCCAGACCCCGGCCGTCTCCCGGCACATCACGGACCCCGCGGTGCGCGGCTACTTCCAGCACGAGGGCCACCGCACGGTGATCTCGCAGCGTGCCCTCCAGGCGCACGCCGACCCGTGGCTCGGCTGGACCGAGCTGGACGGCGCGGGCCAGCTCGTCGCCGAGGTCTCGCCGTACGCGGTGGACCTCGACTGGAGCGACCTCGACGACCCCGAGGAGATCGCCTCGGTCGTCGCGGACCTCGGCCGGGCCACCGCGGCGATGCACGCGGCGGCGGACGACGACAGCGGCCACTCGGAGCTGGTCCCGTTCTCCACCGAGCGCGCCATCGACGCCGCGATCGCCGGTGACGAGGAGGGCTTCGCCGGTCTCCTGGTCGACTTCGCCCACAGCTACGGCTCCCGGGCGCGCACCGACCACCAGATCTTCGTGGACCTGTTCCGCAACGGACGGATCCCGGGCCTGTAGCCCGGCGGGCCACGCGGGGTCTCCGCAGCACAACGCTCCCGTAACGCACAGGCACCCTTTAGGGGGCTCTTACGGCAGCGCGTGGGAGACTCTCCTCCGCTATGGACATATCCGGGATCCAGCTCAGAGCCGTGCGCGCGGCGGTGTTCACGGCTGTCGTCGTGACGCTGTCCGCCGCGTCGCACGTGCTGCTGTCCCGGGCCCCGCTGCCGCTGACGACCGTGGCCGCGATCGCCGCCGCCGTCTTCGCCGTCTCCTTCGCGCTGGCGGGCCGCGAGCGCGGCTTCGGCCGGATCGCGGCCCTGCTGATCCCGCTGGAGCTGGCCGCCGACACGGTCTTCACCACGGGCCAGCACGTCTGCTACGGCAGCGCGGGCGGCCCGGTCGCCGGTCCCCTGCGCGCCGTGGGCCTGGACGTCCTGTGCGGCGGCGGCAGCGTGGGCACGCCCCTCTCCCGGGTGACCGGCGGGGCGCCCGACCACGCCGGCGTCCTGCTCGCGCACGCCGACCCGGCCGCCGCCTGGCTGCTGCTCGGCGCGCACCTCGCCGTCGGCTTGCTGGCGGCCGCCTGGCTGCGGCGCGGCGAGCGCGCCCTGGACCAGCTCCTCCGCGCGGTGGCCGCCTCGACGTTCCGGCCGCTGCTGCTCGCGGTCGCCGCGGTGACCGTCCGGCTCGCCCCGGCCCGTCCGCTGCCGCGCGCCCCGCGCCGGACGACCGCCGCCCGCACCCTCCCGTTCGTGCACTCCCTGGGCCGACGCGGACCGCCCGTCGCCGCCGCTCTCGCCTGAGCGACCGCTCCCGAGGAACGCCTCCCGAGCGACGGCTCCCCGCAACCGCCCCGCGCCACGGCTCCCCCGGGCGCCGGCAGTCCCCCTCACGTATTCCGCGTACGACACGTGCGCGTCCCCCTTGGAGATCACCACTATGAGCAAGCGGAACAGCCAGTCGGCGAAGACGGCGGCCCGCGAGCGCCTGCGCGTCGAACGCGAGCGTCAGGCCAAGCGCGACAAGGTCAAGCGCCAGGCGATCGTGGCCGGCTCCCTGGTCGCGGTCCTCGCGATAGCCGGCGGCATCGGCTACGCGGTCGTGCAGAACAACAAGCCGTCCCAGTGGGAGGCCGTCGCGAGCGACAAGGTCGTCGCCCCGGCCAACACCACGGGCACGAACGGCACCACGGTCGTTCTCGGCAAGAGCACCGCCAAGAAGACCCTGAAGCTGTACGAGGACCCGCGCTGCCCGATCTGCGCCTCCTTCGAGCAGACCGTCGGCCCGACCCTGAAGAAGGACTTCGACGCCGGCAAGTTCAAGATCCAGTACATCGGCGGCACGTTCCTCGACGGCGACACCGACGACAAGGGCAAGATCCAGATCGGTTCCCGCGGCGAGGGCTCCAAGAACGCCATGAGCGCCCTGGGCGCCGCGCTGAACGTGAGCCCCGAGGCCTTCCTGGAGTACAAGACCGCGCTCTACTCGGCGAAGTACCACCCCGACGAGACGGACGACAAGTTCAAGAGCGACGACTACTTGATCAAGGTCGCGAACACGGTCGCCGCACTGAAGAACAACACCGCGTTCCAGAGTGCCGTCAAGGACGGCAAGTACGACGCCTGGGGCCTGGCCATGTCCGAGACGTTCAACACGAACAAGGACGACGTGAACGGCACCCCGAGCCTGGTGATGGACGGCAAGAAGCTCACCGGAGCGGACGGCCAGGCCGCGCCGATGTCCGTCGCCGACTACACCAAGGCGATGGAAGCGGCTCTCAAGGGCTGACCGACGGCAGGTACACCGGCGACCCAGGCGATCTGAGCGGCCGGCAGGCGAAGAGCGGGCGAACTTTCACAAGTTCGCCCGCTTTTTGGCTGTACCGGTCGGTAACCTGATCGGCCGTGACCAGTCGACAGAGATCATCCGACTCCGCGGGCGTCCTCGACTCCCGTGCCCCCAGCCGCCGTTCGGTCGTCAAGGCCGCGGCCGCCACCGCCGTCCTCGCCGCTCCGCTCGCCGCCGCGCTGCCCGCGCGGGCCGCGACCGGGGCCCCCGCCTTCCTGCACGGCGTCGCCTCCGGTGACCCGTTGCCCGACGGCGTCCTCCTGTGGACCCGCGTGACCCCCGAGTCCGGTGCCGTACCGGGCTCCGGGCTCGGCGCGGACACCGAGGTGAGCTGGACCGTCGCCACGGACAAGGCGTTCACCACGGTCGTCGCCAAGGGCTCCACCGTCGCGACGGCCGCCTCCGACCACACCGTCAAGGCGGACATCCGCGGCCTGCGGCCCGCCACCGACTACTGGTTCCGGTTCTCCTCCGGAGGCACGGACTCCCCGGCGGCGCGTACCCGCACCGCGCCGGCGGCGGACGCGGCGGTCCCCGGTCTGCGCTTCGGCGTGGTCTCCTGCGCCAACTGGGAGGCGGGCTACTTCTCGGCGTACCGCCACCTGGCTGCCCGCAACGACCTGGACGCCTGGCTGCACCTGGGCGACTACATCTACGAATACAAGTCCGGGGAGTATGGCACCCGGGGCACGGTCGTCCGGCCGCACGCCCCGGCCAACGAGATCATCACCCTCGCCGACTACCGCACCCGGCACGGCCGTTACAAGACCGACCCGGACCTGCAGGCCCTGCACCACAAGGCGCCCGTCGTGGCGATCTGGGACGACCACGAGTTCGCCGACAACGCCTGGTCGGGCGGCGCGGTCAATCACACCGAGGGCGCCGAGGGCACCTGGTCGGCCCGTCAGTCCGCCGCCAAGCAGGCGTACTTCGAGTGGATGCCGGTCCGCCCGGCGATCGCCGGCACCACCTACCGCCGGCTGCGCTTCGGCAAGCTCGCGGACCTCTCCCTGCTCGACCTGCGCTCCTTCCGCTCGCAGCAGGCGGCCACGGCCAGCGGCTCGGTCGACGACCCGGACCGTACGATCACCGGCCGCGCGCAGCTCGACTGGCTGAAGACCGGGCTCAAGGCCTCGGACACCACCTGGCGGCTGGTCGGCAACTCCGTGATGATCTCGCCGTTCGCGGTGGGGGCGCTCTCCGCCGATCTGCTCAAGCCGCTCGCCAAGCTGCTCGGACTGCCGCAGGAGGGCATCGCCCTCAACACCGACCAGTGGGACGGCTACACGGACGACCGCCGCGAGCTGCTCGCGCACTTGCGCTTCAATGCGATCCGCAACACGGTGTTCCTGACCGGCGACATCCACATGGCCTGGGCCAACGACGTGCCGGTGGACGCCGGCACCTACCCGCTGTCGGCCTCCGCGGCGACCGAGTTCGTGGTCACCTCGATGACCTCCGACAACCTCGACGACATCGTCAAGGTCCCGGAGGGCAGCGTCTCCGCCCTCGCGTCGCCGGTCATCCGCGCGGCCAACCGCCACGTCCACTGGATCGACACCGACCGCCACGGCTACGGCGTCCTGGACATCACGACCGCCCGCGCGCAGATGGACTTCTACGTCACCTCCGACCGCACGAACCCGAACGCGACCTCGTCCTGGGCCCGCTCGTACCGCACCCGCAGCGGCACCCAGACGATGGAGCGCACCTACGACCCGGTGTAGCACCGGGTCGCGGACCCCTGCCTACGCCTCCGCCTACGCCTCCGCCTCCGGCTACGGCTACAGACTGTCGATGAAGCCGAGTGCCACCTTCCAGGTGGCCTCGGCCGCCTCGGCGTCGTAGTCGGGGAGGTCGGGGTCGGTGTAGAGGTGGCCGGCGCCCGCGTAGCGGTAGACCTCCACGTCGGCGCCGGCTCTCTGCATCTGGAGGTACCAGGCGCTCAGCCAGTCGTCGGTCTCGAACTGGTCGGGCTCGGCTACATGCAGCTGGACGGGCAGGTCGTCCACCGAAGCGGTCTCCGCGATGTCCGACGTGCCGTGCAGCAGGAGCAGCCCGCGGGCCTTCTCGTCGCCGAGGGCCAGCGTCTGCGCGACGGAGGCTCCGAGGGAGAAGCCCGCGTAGACCAGGCCCCGGTCGGAGTAGGGCGCGGCGGCCAGCACGGCGCGCTTGAGCAGCTCGACCTTGCCGATCTCCTCGTTGAAGGCCATGCCCTCCTCCACGGTGTCGAAGGTGCGCCCCTCGAAGAGGTCGGGCGTCCACACCTCGTGTCCCGCGGCCCGCAGCCGGTCCGCCGCCGCGCGCACCGCGGGGCGCAGACCGTACGTCGAGTGGAAAAGCATGATGTCCATGGGTTCCATGGTGCCAGCCGGGACCGACAGCCCAGAACGGAGGCCGTGCCCCGTGTCACATCGACGTCGTGGCACCGCTGATCAGGCGGCGTACGCGGTGCCGCCGTCGCGACCTACCCCGTTTCGCCCGGAGATCACATGTTCATGAACGCCGCGAGCCGGTTACGTTCCTTGGCATGGAGAACGTACTGCGCCCGGTGATCGTCGTCGGCGGCTCGGTCGTGCTCGCACTGCTCATCGGGTGGTCCGTGGACTTCCTGTTGCGTCGGGTGGACGACCGGCACAGAGAGACCTCCCTGTGGGGTCTGCTCCGCCGTGGCCGCATCCCCTTCCAGCTGGTCCTGTTCGCGGCCCTGCTCAGAGGCTCCTTCGACCAGGCGAAGCTGCTGATGGAGCACCGCGTCGGCATCGGCAGAACCCTGACCCTGATCCTCATCGGTGCCGCCGCCTGGCTGGTCGTGAGCATCACGACGGCGATCGTGGACACCTCGTACTCGCGTTACGCGAACGCGCACCGTGATCCGGCGCGGGTGCGCCGGGTCCGGACCCAGGTCGCGCTGATCCAGCGCGTGGTCACCGCCGTCGTCGGCGTGGTCGCCGTGTCCGCGATGCTGCTGACCTTCCCCGCGATGCGGGCGGCGGGCGCCTCGCTGCTGGCCTCGGCCGGAATCCTGGGCATCGTCGCCGGTGTCGCCGCCCAGTCCACGCTGTCGAACCTCTTCGCCGGACTGCAGATCGCCTTCGGCGACATGGTGCGGCTCGGCGACACCGTGGTCGTCGACGGTGAGTGGGGCACCGTCGAGGAGATCACCCTCACCTTCCTCACGGTGCGGACCTGGGACGAGCGCCGGATCACCATGCCGGTGTCGTACTTCACGTCCAAGCCGTTCGAGAACTGGTCCCGCGGCACTCCGCAGATGACCGGGATCGTGTTCCTGCATCTCGACCACTCCGCCCCGGTGGAGGCGATGCGCGGGAAGCTGCGCGACATCCTGCGCGAGTGCCCGGCCTGGGACGGCCGCGACTACGGTCTCGCCGTCACCGACACGACGCCCAACACCCTGCAGGTCCGCGCCCTGGTCACCGCGAAGGACGCGGACGACATCTGGACGGTACGGGTCACGGTCCGCGAGCAGATGATGCGCTGGCTGACCGAACAGCACCCCTACGCGCTGCCCCGGGTCAACACCGCCGAGGCGGTGCTCACGCCCGGTCAGGGACGCCGCGCCGGGCACGACGACCGGGACGGCGGGGACCGCGAGGACGGCGTGCCGTCCCGCTTGCACCGCAGCCGCTACTCGTACTCGTTCGCCAACGCGTACTCCAAGGAGCCGCCCAGGACGGGTCCCGGCCGGGGGTGACCCCCCGGGGTCGCCGCCCCCTCCGCTCCGCGAGCCCGGTCCGGGCCTGCCCGCACCGAACCGCGCGGGCGGGCCCGGACCTGTTCGGGCCGCGGTTCCCGCCCGTCCGGAGCCGGCCGCCCGGGCCTGCCCGCGCCGGTCCGGGAAAGACGGGGTACGGACCCGTCCACGAGCCTCCGGGGAAGCCCTCCGGAGAGGGCGGTGCGGGGTCCTGCCCGGTCAGCGCAGGCTGCGGACGTCGAGATGCCGCAGGACCCGGTCCACGATCTCCGGATCCGCTCCGGGCTCGCTGCGCGCGGACAGCACCTCGTGCCGCGCCGCGCTCATCATCTCCCCCTGGATGCGCCGCATCCGCTTGATCCGCCGGACGCGCTTCTCATGCCCCTCGCGCCGCTCCTCGTCCCCCAGGTCGGGGCTGATCCGCACCCCGATCTCGAAGGCCCGGCGCAGCAGCTGCTCGGAGACCTCCTCCGGGAGCTCCTCCGCGTCCTCGATCTCCCGGAGCCGCTTCTTCGCCGCCTTCGCGGCCCGCAGCGCCAGCTCCTTCTCGAACGCCTTCTCGACGTCCTCGTCGGCCCGCACCCCGAGCTTCCTGACCAGCCACGGCAGCGTGAGCCCCTGGATCAGCAGCGTGGCCATGATCACCCCGAAGGCGATGAAGACGATCTCGTCGCGGTCGGGGAACGGTGACCCGTCGTCCATCTTCAGCGGGATGGCGAGGGCGAGGGCGACGGACGCCACCCCCCGCATCCCGGCCCACCACATGACCACGGTCTCCCGCCAGGACGTGGGGATCTCCTCGTCGTAGTCCCGCTTGGCGTGCAGCCGCTTGGTCAGCCAGGTCGCGGGGAGCAGCCAGGCGAGGCGGACCAGCACGACCACGGCCACGATCGCACCGGCCCAGCCGAGCATCTCGCCCCACCGCCCGGCCGCCGTGCGGAGCGCGTTGTGCAGTTCGAGCCCGATGAGGCCGAAGGCGACCCCGGTGACGAGCGTGTCGACCACGTCCCAGACGGTCGAACCGGCGAGCCGGGTCATGACGTCGTCGGCATCGGTGGCGTACTCCGACAGGAACAGGGCGGTGGTGAGCACGGCGAGCACGCCGGAGCCGTGCAGTTCCTCGGCCAGCACGTACGAGGCGAACGGCACCAGCAGGGTCAGGCCGATCTGCAGCGTGGTGTCGTCGAGCAGGGTCATCAGCTTGTTCGTCGCCCAGCCCAGCGCGACGCCGATGACGACGGCGACGACGGCGGACAGCACCAGGTCCAGGCCGGCCCGCCAGGGCGAGAAGGTCCCGCTGACCGCGGCGGCGATGGCGACGTGGTAGAGCACGATGGCCGTCACGTCGTTGAAGAGCCCCTCCCCCTCCAGGATCGACACCAGCCGGCGGGGCAGGCCGAGCTGGCCGGCGACGGCGGTCGCGGCGACCGGGTCGGGAGGTGCCACGAGCGCGCCGAGCGCGATGGCCGCGGCGATCGGCAGACCGGGCACGATGGAGCTGGCTACGGCCGCCACGACGAGCGTGGTGACGAACACCAGGGCCACGGCGAGCAGGAAGATCGGCCGCAGGTTGGCCGCGAACTGTCTCCACGAGGTCCGCCGCACCGCCGCGTACAGCAGCGGCGGCAGCAGCGCGGGCAGGATCAGCTCCGGCGGGATGTCCACGTTCGGGACGAACTCGGGCAGGGCCAGGGCGATGCCGAGCAGCGTCATCAGGACCGGGGAGGGCAGCCCGAGCCGGTCTCCCACCGGGACGCTGATCACGGCCCCGAGCAACAGCACGAACAGCAGGGCCAACTGATCCACGGTCAGCGCTCCGGCGGGGTCTAGGCGATCATGGTCGATCCGGACCTCAAGCGTGCCATGCCGCTAGGACAAACCCCGCTCACAGGGCCTTGCGCATCGCGCGGTGCGGGATTCCGGCGTCGGGGAACTCCGGGCCGTAGGCCGCGTATCCGAGCCGTTCGTAGAAGCCGAGGGCGTGGGTCTGGGCGTGCAGGTCGACAGCGGCCAGGCCCCGCGCGTGTGCGGCCCGCTCGATGGCTCCGACGAGCGCCGCGCCCACGCCGAGCCCGCGCGCCTCACGCGTCACGGCGAGCCGTCCGAGGGAACCCACGGCCGGGTCCCGGCCGGTCTTCGCCGCGGCCGCCTCGCCGTGCAGGAGCCGCCCGGTGCCGAGCGGTACGCCGTCCTCGCGGACCGCCAGCACATGCAGGGCGCCGGCGTCGTACGCGTCGTACTCGATGTCCTCCGGTACGCCCTGCTCACCGACGAAGACGTCCTTGCGGACCCTGAAGCAGGCCTCGCGGTCGGTCGCCTCCTCGGCGACCCGCACCACGTACGAGGTGCCCGGGGTCGCCGCGGAACCCGCCGCCGTCCCGTCCGCGCCCGTCACGCGTAGCTCTCCTCACGCACCTTGTCGAGGGCCCGCTGGAGGTCCTCGGGGTAGCCGCTCTCGAACTCGACCCACTGCCCGTCACCGGGGTGCTCGAAGCCGAGCCGCTTCGCGTGCAGCCACTGCCGGGTGAGGCCGAGGCGCTTGGAGAGGGTGGGGTCCGCGCCGTAGGTCAGGTCGCCGACGCAGGGGTGCCGGTGGGCCGACATGTGGACGCGGATCTGGTGGGTGCGCCCGGTCTCCAGCTTGATGTCGAGCAGGGAGGCGGCGCGGAAGGCCTCGATCAGGTCGTAGTGCGTGACGGAGGGCTTGCCCTCGGCGGTGACCGCCCACTTGTAGTCGTGGTTCGGGTGGCGTCCGATGGGCGCGTCGATGGTGCCGCTCGTCGGGTCCGGGTGGCCCTGCACGAGTGCGTGGTAGCGCTTGTCGACCGTGCGCTCCTTGAACTGGCGCTTGAGCGACGTGTACGCGTACTCCGACTTGGCGACGACCATCAGGCCCGAGGTGCCCACGTCGAGGCGGTGCACGATGCCCTGGCGCTCGGCGGCGCCGGAGGTGGAGATCCGGTAGCCGGCGGCGGCGAGACCGCCGATGACGGTCGGGCCGGTCCAGCCGGGGCTGGGGTGGGCGGCCACGCCGACGGGCTTGACGATCACGACCACGTCGTCGTCGTCGTGGACGATCTCCATGCCCTCGACGGGTTCGGCGACGATCTGCACGGGCGCGGGGGCCTGCGGCATCTCGACCTCCATCCAGGCGCCGCCGTGCACCCGCTCGGACTTGCCGACCACCGAGCCGTCGACCGAGACCTTCCCCGCCGCGGCGAGCTCTGCGGCCTTCGTACGGGAGAAGCCGAACATGCGGGAGATGGCGGCGTCGACACGCTCGCCCTCCAGGCCGTCGGGCACGGGCAGGGTGCGGATCTCGGGAATGGTGCTCACCCGTCGAGTATGCCGGACGCCCCGGACACCCCCGGACCACGGCCCGAACACGCGTACCCCCGGAGCCCCGGTGGAGCGATTCCTCAGGACGGTTTCGCCGGTGGTTCCCGACCCCCCGCGACGAGCGGGGCCGGGGTGCTCCCCCGGCCCGCCGTCGGGCCGTGCGTCAGTCCTTGTGGACCGTTCCGTCCGGGTCGAGACCCCGGAAGGACAGCAGGACGATCAGGATGCCGCCGCAGACGATCGCCGAGTCGGCGAGGTTGAAGACGGCGAAGTGCTTGGGGGCGATGAAGTCCACGACCGCGCCCTCGAAGACGCCCGGCGAGCGGAAGATCCGGTCGGTCAGGTTGCCGAGCGCGCCGCCGAGCAGCAGCCCGAGGGCGATGGCCCACGGCACGCTGTACAGCTTGCGGGCGAGCCGGGCGATGACGACGATCACCGCGGCGGCGATCACCGTGAAGATGATCGTGAACGCCTCGCCGAAGCCGAAGGCCGCTCCCGCGTTGCGGATGGCCTCGAACTTGAGCCAGTCCCCGACGATCTCGATCGAGTCGTGGTGCTCCAGCTTCGCCACGACGATCATCTTGCTGATCAGGTCGAGGGCGTACGCGAGAACGGCCACCGTGAAGAGCACGGCGATCTTGCGCCTGCCCCTCGGCCGCTCGCCCGTCCCGTCCGCCGCGGACGCCGGGGCGGAGTCCCCGGAGGGCCGCTCGGCCGGGCTCTGCCCGTCGCCGCCGGACCGGTCTCCCGACGCCGTGTTCCCGTCGGAGGTCCCGTCGGACTGCTCCGGCCCGGCAGACGCCGCCCCTGGGATGCCCGGCGTACCGATGATGCGCTCCGCCTCTGCCACGTGAGTGAGTCCCTCGACCTAGGTTCCTGACTGAGGACGAGGGTACGGCACACCCCCGCGGGCCCCCGTGCTCAGGAGGCCTCCCGTGCCGCGCGGGCGGAGCCCTCCCGCGCGGCGCCGGGACCGTCCGCCCCGGGCGTCAGGGGTACGGCGGCGCGGTGCGCGGGAGGACCGGCCGGCGGTTCAGTGCCGGCGCTCCTGCTTCTGCTTGCACTCGACGCACAGCGTGGCGCGCGGGAAGGCCTGCATCCGGGCCTTGCCGATGGCGTTGCCGCAGTTCTCGCAGAGCCCGTAGGTGCCGGCGTCGAGGCGGTGCAGGGCGCGCTCGGTCTGCTCCAGCATCTCGCGCGCGTTGGAGTTCAGGGCCATCTCGTGCTCGCGCGTGATGTTCTTCGTGCCGGTGTCCGCCTCGTCGTCGCCCGCGCCGTCACCGGAGTCCCGCATCAGGCCGGCGAGGGCGGCCTCGGAGGTCGAGATCTCGGCGCTCAGTCGCAGCGCCTCCGACTGGAGCTCCGCACGTGCCTCCTCGACCTCCTCCGGGGTCCAGGGGTCCTCGCCGGGGCGCACCGCGAGTTCGCCGGACTCCGCCGCGGCGGGCCGCGCCTTGGGAACCGCGGTGGCCTTCTTGGCGGCCGTGGCCGTGCCAGGGGTCTTCTTCGCAACCACCGTCGTGGCTCCCGTCGTCTCCGCGGCCTCCGCCGCGCCCTCGGCCGCGGACGCGGCCGTCTTCTTGGCCGTGCTGGTGCTCTTCCGCGCCGTACCCGCGCTCTTCTTCGCCGCGGCCTTTCCGGACGCCTGCTTCTTCGCCGCGGCCGCCGCCCTCTTGGCGGGCACCTTCTTCGCCGCGGCCTTCTTGGCGGTGGCCTTCGTGGCCGCCTTCTTGGCGGGCACCTTCTTGGCGGCGGTCGCGGGGGCACCCGCGTCGGTGGCCTTCCCGCTGTCCGCCGCCTTGGAGGTGCCCTTCTTGTCGGCCGCCTTGGAGGTGCTCCTCCTGGCCGTGGTCTTCTTGTCGGCGGCTTTCCCGGCGACGGCCCCGTCGGCCGTCTTCGCGGTGACGGTCTTGGCCGTCACCGTCTTCGCGGTCACCGTCGCGGCCGGGGTCGCTGTCCTGGAGGTCGTCTTCACCGGTTTCGCCTCGCTCGTCGCGGAAGCCCCCTGTGCGCTCTTCTTCCCACCCACATTCTTGGCCGCCGAACCCGTGGATCTGCCGGACGCCGACTGCTGTACGGCGGTCTTCTTCGCCACCATGGCCGCGGCCCCTTCACATTTTGTGATCTTGCTCGCGCGTCGTGCTGGGACGATAAATCGACTTCTGGCCCGCGGCAACGGGGCACGCCCGCGCATCGCCCGCCCCGCGGGACCCGCGGGGCAGGCATGCATGCGTTGTGCCCAGCTCCCCGCCGGGTAATCCGCCGGGACCGCCGTCCCGGGATCCGGACGCGCGCCCCGTGCCATTCGGGTCACCGCGCAGGCCACGGCGGTGCCCGGGAAATCCGGTCGGCCCCGGTCCCCGGGGCGCCGTACACTGGGCGCAGCGAGAAGCGTGGATGGGGACGAGTAGCGGCGTACGCGGCCAGGAGCGACCCGGGGACGGTGGAAGCCCGGGGGCCAGCGCGACGTGAAGATCACCCCGGAGCCGCCGGCAGAACACCCCTGAGGGGCCAGTAGACCCGGCATCGCGACCCCAATGAGGGGGCTCACCGGTGCGAACGGCGCACGGGCGGGCCAAGGAGGGTGGTACCGCGGGAGCGCGCCGAACACGGCGTCCGCAGCAGCAACGCTCTCGTCCCTCCGACGGAAGGCAGAAAGTCCGTTGGAGGAAGCTCGCCGATGACAGCGCCGACGTACCGCCAGGTGCCCGCCCAGGTCGACCTGCCCGCCCTCGAGCACGCCGTGCTCGACTTCTGGCGCGAGCAGAAGATCTTCGCCAAGAGCCTCGACCAGTCCGAGGGCCGCCCCGAGTGGGTGTTCTACGAGGGCCCGCCCACCGCGAACGGCATGCCGGGCGCCCACCACATCGAGGCGCGCGTCTTCAAGGACGTCTTCCCGCGCTTCCGCACCATGCGCGGCTACCACGTGGGGCGCAAGGCCGGCTGGGACTGCCACGGCCTGCCCGTGGAGCTGGCGGTGGAGAAGGAGCTGGGCTTCACCGGCAAGCAGGACATCGAGGCGTTCGGCATCGCCGAGTTCAACGCGCAGTGCCGTGAGTCGGTGACCCGTCACACCGACGCGTTCACCGAGCTGACGAACCGCATGGGCTACTGGGTCGACCTGGACGACGCCTACCGGACCATGGACCCCGAGTACATCGAGTCCGTGTGGTGGTCGCTGAAGGAGATCTTCAACAAGGGCCTGCTGGTCCAGGACTACCGCGTGGCCCCCTGGTGCCCGCGCGACGAGACGGGCCTGTCGGACCACGAGCTGGCGCAGGGCTACGAGACGATCGTCGACCCTTCCGTCTACGTCCGTTTCCCGCTCACCTCCGGACCGCTGGCCGGCCGTGCCGCGCTCCTGGTGTGGACGACCACGCCGTGGACCCTGGTCTCCAACACCGCCGTCGCCGCGCACCCGGACGTCACCTATGTCGTCGTGACGAACGGCGAGGAGCAGCTCGTCGTCGCGCAGCCGCTCGTCGAGAAGTCGCTCGGCGAGGGCTGGGAGACCACGGGCGAGTCCTTCACGGGCGCCGAGATGGAGCGCTGGACGTACCAACGTCCGTTCGAACTCATCGAGTTCCCCGAGGCCGCGCACTTCGTGGTCAACGCCGAGTACGTGACGACCGAGGACGGTACGGGTCTGGTCCACCAGTCCCCCGCCTTCGGTGAGGACGACCTCAAGGTCTGCCGCGCGTACGGCCTGCCCGTGGTGAACCCGATCCGCCCGAACGGCACCTTCGAGGAGAGCGTCCCCCTGGTGGGCGGCGTCTTCTTCAAGAAGGCGGACGAGAAGCTCACCGAGGACCTCCAGAGTCGCGGCCTGCTCTTCAAGCACGTTCCGTACGAGCACAGTTACCCGCACTGCTGGCGCTGCCACACCGCGCTCCTGTACTACGCGCAGCCGTCCTGGTACATCCGCACCACGGCCGTCAAGGACCGTCTCCTGGAGGAGAACGAGGGGACCAACTGGTTCCCGGAGTCCGTCAAGCACGGCCGCTTCGGCGACTGGCTGAACAACAACATCGACTGGGCGCTTTCCCGCAGCCGCTACTGGGGCACACCGCTCCCGCTGTGGCGCTGCGAGGAGGGCCACGTCACCTGTGTCGGCTCGCGCGCCGAGCTGACCGAGCTGACGGGCACCGACCAGTCGGACCTGGACCCGCACCGCCCGTTCATCGACGCGGTCACCTTCCCGTGCCCGGAGGGCGGCTGCGGTCTGACGGCGACCCGCGTCCCGGAGGTCATCGACGCCTGGTACGACTCGGGTTCGATGCCGTTCGCGCAGTGGGGCTACCCGTACAAGAACAAGGAACTGTTCGAGAGCCGCTACCCGGCGCAGTTCATCAGTGAGGCCATCGACCAGACGCGCGGCTGGTTCTACACGCTGATGGCCGTCGGCACACTGGTCTTCGACAAATCCTCGTACGAGAACGTCGTGTGCCTCGGCCACATCCTCGCCGAGGACGGCCGCAAGATGTCCAAGCACCTGGGCAACATCCTGCAGCCGATTCCGCTGATGGACCAGCACGGCGCGGACGCCGTGCGCTGGTTCATGGCGGCCGGCGGCTCCCCGTGGGCGGCCCGCCGCGTGGGCCACGGCACGATCCAGGAGGTCGTCCGCAAGACGCTCCTCACGTACTGGAACACCGTCGCCTTCCAGGCGCTGTACGCCCGCACCGCCGACTGGGCCCCCAGCGAGGCCGACCCGGCCCCCGCCGACCGCCCGGTCCTGGACCGCTGGCTGCTCTCCGAGCTGCACGCGCTCACCGACCAGGTGACGCAGGCACTGGAGGCCTACGACACGCAGCGCGCCGGCAAGCTCCTCTCGGCGTTCGTCGACGACCTCTCCAACTGGTACGTGCGCCGGTCCCGTCGCCGCTTCTGGCAGGGCGACAAGGCCGCGCTGGGCACCCTGCACGAGGTCGTGGAGACGGTCACGCGGCTGATGGCCCCGCTGACCCCGTTCATCACCGAGCGGGTCTGGCAGGACCTGGTCGTCCCGGTGTCCCCGGACGCCCCCGAGTCGGTCCACCTGTCGTCCTGGCCGGAGGCGGACCTGTCCGCCATCGACCCGGAGCTGTCGCGCCAGATGCTCCTGGTCCGCCGCCTCGTGGAGCTCGGCCGGGCCACGCGCGCGGAGTCGGGCGTCAAGACGCGTCAGCCGCTCTCCCGCGCGCTGGTCGCCGCGACCGGCTTCGAGACGCTCGACCGCGAGCTGCACGCCCAGATCACCGAGGAGCTGAACGTGAGCTCCCTCGCATCGCTCTCCGAGGTCGGCGGCTCACTGGTCGACACGACCGCCAAGGCGAACTTCCGCGCGCTGGGCAAGCGGTTCGGCAAGGGCGTCCAGGCGGTCGCCAAGGCCATCGCCGAGACGGACGCCGCCGCGCTGTCGCTCGCCCTGCGCGAGGGCAACGCCTCGGTCACGGTGGACGGCGAGGCCGTGACGCTGGCGCCGGACGAGGTCATCATCACGGAGACCCCGCGCGAGGGCTGGTCGGTCGCGTCCGACTCCGGCGCCACGGTCGCCCTCGACCTGGAGATCACCGAGGAGCTGCGCCAGGCGGGCCTCGCCCGTGACGCGATCCGGCTGATCCAGGAGGCCCGCAAGAACAGCGGCCTGGACGTTGCCGACCGCATCGCGCTCCGCTGGTCCTCCACGGACCCGGCGGTCACCGCGGCCCTCGCCGAGCACGCGACGCTCATCTCCGACGAGGTGCTCGCCACGGACTTCGCGCAGGGTGAGGCCGACGGCGCCTACGGTGAGCCGTTCACGGACGAGGGCCTGTCCCTCACGTTCCGCCTCCGCAAGGCGTAACACCCCGGCACCGGCCCGCCGGGACCGTACGGACCGAAGGCCCGGGGCCGCCAGGATCTCCTGGCGGCCCCGGGCCTTCGGCATTGCTTCACCCGGACAAGCTCCCGCGCGTGCACGCCCCTTCAGGAAGCGCGGACGACCGCCGCCGCTCAGGCACCCCCGTCCCGGCACTTCCCCGCACACGCCCCCGCCGTCCGGCTCCCGCTCGCCCGCCCGGGAGCCGCCGCGCCGCCGGCGCCTCACGGACAGCACAAAAGGGCGGAGCCCCCGGATGATCCGGGGGCTCCGCCCTGAACGCTGCCGACGCCTAAGGCGTACGCGAGGCCGTCAGTTGTCGTCCTCGTCGATGAGGAACCCGCGCATCGGCGAGGGCGCCTGCTGCATCGGCGACGGGCCCTGGGGCCGCACCGGAGCCATCGGCTGGGTCATCGCCGGCGACATCTGCTGCTGTCCGCCGTAGGACGGCGCGGCCGGAGCCGGACCACCCATGCCCTGGTTGCCGCCGCCGTAGGACGGGGCACCGGCGCCCGCGGGAGCCATGGAGGGCGCGGAGGACGACGGCAGGGAGGCCGCGGCCGGGGTGCGCGGCGGGGCGAGCGAGTCGTCCGCCTGCGTCTCCAGCTGGCGCAGCTGCGACTCCAGGTAGGACTTCAGACGCGTGCGGTACTCGCGCTCGAAGCCGCGCAGGTCCTCGACCTTGCGCTCCAGCGTGGCGCGGGCGGACTCCAGGGAGCCCATCGCGACGCGGTGCTTCTCCTGCGCGTCCCGCTCCAGGGCGTCGGCCTTGGCACGGGCGTCGCGCTCCAGACCCTCGGCGCGGCTGCGGGCCTCACCGACGATCTTGTTGGCCTCGGAACGGGCCTCGGCGATCGCCTGGTCGGCGGTCTGCTGAGCCAGCGAGAGAACACGGGCGGCGCTGTCGCCACCGGGGCCCTGCTGCGGCATCTGCGGACCGTGGCCGCCCATGGGGCCACCCATGGGACCGCCCATCGGGCCGCCCATCTGCTGCATCTGCTGCATCTGGCCGGGACCCTGGCCCATCGGGCCCTGACCCATCGGACCGCCCTGGCCCATGGGGCCCTGGCCCATCGGACCCTGACCCATGGGGCCCTGGCCCATGGGACCGCCCTGCCCCTGCTGGCCACCCTGGCCGCTGGGACCGGCGGGAAGCTGCGGCGCACCGCTGGGCAGCTGGGGCGGGCCACCCATGGGGCCGCCCATCTGCTGCTGCGGCGGGCCCGATATGCCCGCGGGCACGGGAGCACCCGGGCCACCGCGCATACCCTGCGGGGGACCCTGCTGCTGGTCCTGCTGCTCGGGCGGCTTGCGCATCCCCTGCTGCTGCTGGTTCTGCGCGGCCGCGCGCGTGGCGGCGGCCAACTTGGCGCGCAGGTCCTCGTTCTCGCGGAGCAGGCGCGTCAGTTCGGCTTCGACCTCATCGAGGAAGGCATCGACCTCGTCCTCGTCATAGCCTTCTCGGAGGCGGACGGTCGTGAACTGCTTGTTCCGCACGTCCTCGGGGGTCAACGGCATCTCTTCACCTCAACGTAGTCGTCGGCATTCGGCAAGACCGTATCGTTCACAGCCGGCTCACGACGGAGATCAGGATGTAGACGATGATCATCAGTACGAAGAAGGACAGGTCAAGCGCCACGCCCCCGAGACGCAGCGGCGGAATGAACCGCCGCAGAAGCTTGAGCGGTGGATCGGTGACAGTGTAGGTGGCCTCCAGAACGACCACCATCGCCTTGCCGGGTTGCCATGAGCGGGCGAACTGGAAGACGTAGTCCATGACCAACCGGAAAATCAGCACGATGAGGAAGCACATCAGCGCGATGTAGAGAACCTGCCCGACCACGCTCATGATCCCGTGCTTCCCTCTCCCCTGTTTTCCCTGCGGTGTTCCGGTCCTGCGTCTCAGCTCTGGTTGAAGAACCCGCCCTCTGCGATGCGGGCCTTGTCCTCCGCCGTGACATCGACGTTAGCAGGCGACAA
The DNA here is from genome assembly GCF_002078175.1 of Streptomyces sp. M41(2017). Taxonomy (GTDB): domain Bacteria; phylum Actinomycetota; class Actinomycetes; order Streptomycetales; family Streptomycetaceae; genus Streptomyces. The sequence continues at coordinate 95,057 of NZ_MWFK01000001.1, forward strand.
CAGGAACACCTTCTGCGTCACCCGCTCGATGCTGCCGTGGAGACCAAACACCAAACCGGCCGCAAAGTCGACAAGTCGCTTCGCATCCGTGTCATCCATCTCGGTGAGATTCATGATCACCGGGGTGCCTTCACGGAAGTGTTCCCCGATGGTACGGGCCTCGTTGTAGGTCCGGGGGTGCAGCGTGGTGATCCGGTAAGGCTCTCGTTCCGACACGACCTTGGGCATGATCACCGGGGCGTTCTTCTCCAGGGGCTGACGTTCTTGTGTGATGGATGCCACGGGGGCGATCCGTGCCGGACGCCCGGACTCCGCGGCCAGCGAAGCGGAATGGGGCACCGGATCGCGCGGAGCCGAGGGCTGTACCACTCGTACCGATTCGTCCCGTTGGGACTGGTGCGCCTGATGTGACTGGTGGGGCGGCTCGTGCCGTCGCCGGTCCCGCTCGGGCTCCGGGTCGAGCTCGGGCTCGAAGTCGTCGTCGGGGTCGAATCCCCTGCCGTCGTACCCATCGTCCTCCACGAGGCCGAGGTAGACCGCCATCTTGCGCATCGCGCCGGCCATTGCTCTGAGTCCTCCGCTCTGTGGTGGATCGGCTGACGAACTGCCAAGTGCCTGCGATCCACGAGGTCGTTATGCCCGCCTGCGGCGGAAATGACCATATTTTCTGCTGTGGTCCGACTTCTTGGCGACGTTACCCGAGCCTGGGTCGGACTCCGAGTACCGCAGTACCGACGCGTACATGTGTCGCTCCGGCTGTCACGGCCTGTTCGAGGTCCGAGCTCATCCCTGCCGAGACCATGTTCGCAGCCGGATGCGCCCGGCGCAGGACAGTCGACAAATCCATCAGCCGCTCGAACGCCGCCTGTTGCCGGCCCGCGTACTCACCGGTGAGCGGGGCGACGGTCATCAGTCCGTCGAGCCGGAGTCCGGGAGCCCCGGCGACGAGTTCGCCCAACTCCTCGATCCCGCCGGTCCCCACGCCTCCGCGTTCGCCGCGACCGCTCTCCTGCGCGTCCAGCGCCACCTGGATCAGGCATCCGATCCGGCGCTCGGTCCGCACCGCCTCCTTCGAGAGGGCCGTGACGAGCCGGGCACGGTCGACGGACTGCACGAGATCCGCGTAACCGACCACGGAACGCACCTTGTTGGTCTGCAGCTGCCCGACGAAATGCCAGGTGAGCGGCAGATCGGCGCATTCCGCCGCCTTGGGCGCCGCGTCCTGGTCCCGGTTCTCGGCGACGTGCCGCACGCCGAGTTCCGAGAGAATCCGCACATCGCTCGCCGGATACGTCTTGGTGACCACGATGAGGGTCACCTCTTCCCGCTTGCGACCGGCCGCCGTGCACGCCGTCGCGATGCGGTCTTCCACTTTCGCCAGGTTTTCGGCGAGTTGAGCCTTACGGTCCGTCATGCCCCATCAGTCCAGCCAGACATAGCCCGCGAGCCGCCCGGTGGTGCGGTCCCGTCGGTACGAGAAGTGGTCCCCCGACTCGATCGTGCAGACCGGCGACTGCTCCCGGTCGCGCACGCCGAGCCGTTCCAACTGCGCGTGCACCCCGGCGGTCACGTCGACCGCGGGAGTTCCCCAGCTCGTCTCGGAGTACGCCGCCGGTTCGACGGCGGCGACCTCGGCGCGCATCGCGTCCGGTACTTCGTAGCACCGGCCGCAGACCGCGGGGCCGGTGCGGGCGGTGATCCGGGACGGATCGGCGCCGAGTTCCACCATGGCCCGCACGGCGGCCGGTACCACGCCGGCGACCATGCCCGGCCGTCCCGCGTGAGCGGCGGCCGCCACCCCGGCGACCGGGTCGGCCAGCAGAACGGGGGTGCAGTCGGCGGTGAGGACGGCGAGCGCCAGTCCCCGCCGCGTCGTGACGAGGGCGTCGACGGACGGGATGTCAGCGGAGTCCCACGGACCCTCGACCACCGCGACGTCCGGACCGTGCACCTGGTTCATCCAGACGACCCCGGCCGGGTCGAGCCCGAGCGCCTTGGCGGCCAGGTCCCGGTTGGCGCGTACCGCCCCGGGGTCGTCGCCCACCGCTCCGCCGAGGTTGAGCTCCTCGAACGGAACGGCGCTCACCCCGCCCCACCGGTCGGTGAAGGCGAAGTGGGCGCCGCTCGCGTCGCTCGTTCCGGAGCGCTGTCCTATCACTTCAGGAAGTCCGGCACGTCCAGTTCCTCGGCCGCGCTGTCCGAGTAGGAACGGGACGGCGGGACCGGCGGGGAGACGGGGAGTTCGTTGACCGGCTCCGGAGCGGGCTCCGGGGCCGCGGCCTCCTTCGGGGTGACGCTGCCGAGCGACCCGAAGGACGGGCGGCTCTCGGAGGTGCGCGCCGGGGCGGGCTCCTCACGTCGGGCCGAGGTCGAACCGAGGACGTTGTCCCGCTTGGCCGGCGGCTGACCGCCGTCGAAGCCGGCGGCGATGACGGTGACCCGCACCTCGTCGCCGAGGGCGTCGTCGATGACCGCGCCGAAGATGATGTTGGCCTCGGGGTGCGCGGCCTCGCTCACCAGCTGGGCGGCTTCGTTGATCTCGAACAGGCCGAGGTCGGAGCCACCGGAGATGGAGAGCAGGACGCCTCGGGCGCCGTCGATGGAGGCCTCGAGGAGCGGCGAGGAGATCGCCATCTCCGCGGCGGCCACCGCGCGGTCGTCGCCACGGGCCGAGCCGATGCCCATGAGGGCCGAACCCGCCTCGGACATCACGGACTTGACGTCGGCGAAGTCGAGGTTGATCAGGCCGGGGGTGGTGATGAGGTCGGTGATGCCCTGAACACCGGAGAGCAGGACCTGGTCCGCCGACTTGAAGGCGTCGAGGACCGAGACCTGGCGGTCCGAGATGGACAGCAGCCGGTCGTTCGGGATGACGATGAGGGTGTCGACCTCTTCGCGGAGCTCGGCGATGCCGTCCTCCGCCTGGTTGGCGCGGCGCCGGCCCTCGAAGGTGAACGGGCGGGTGACCACGCCGATGGTGAGGGCGCCCAGCGAGCGGGCGATGTTCGCCACCACCGGAGCGCCGCCGGTGCCCGTGCCACCGCCTTCACCGGCTGTCACGAAGACCATGTCGGCCCCCTTGAGGACCTCCTCGATCTCCTCGCGGTGATCCTCGGCGGCCTTGCGGCCGACTGCCGGGTTGGCTCCGGCCCCGAGGCCGCGCGTGAGTTCCCGGCCGACGTCGAGCTTGACGTCGGCGTCGCTCATCAACAGCGCCTGTGCGTCGGTGTTGATGGCGATGAACTCGACGCCCTTGAGACCGACCTCGATCATCCGGTTGATGGCATTGACACCACCGCCGCCGACACCGATGACTTTGATGACTGCGAGGTAGTTCTGCGGTGCTGCCACGTCGAAGGCCTCTCGCCTCGAGTTACGTGTCGTCGCCTCGCGGTGTTCGCGATCCGACGACTGATGCCGAATGGGACGGTCCGAACGCCGACCCGAACCCTAACGCTGAAGTTTAGGGTTACCAGTGTGTCTGTTCCTTGGACTCTTCCGAACAGGACACTAAGTCGACAAGTGGCGCACGTTCAACGAACACGCCGAACCTCCCGTTTTTCTTTTCACCCTATGTGATCAGGCATGTCACTGCCCAACCAGGGTGCTGGCCTGCACAGATGTGCGTCAACTCCCCGACGAGGCAGGGGCGGTGGGAGCACTCACGTCGAAGTGCCGGGCCTTCGGAGCGGCTTTCATGAGAGCGGTGAGTGTTCTGGCCTTCGCCGGGCCCTTCTCGCCGCTGCCCCACTCCACGGTCCTGCCGTCCTTCAGCTCCAGCGACACGGAGTCGTAGGAACGGACCTTGACCGCGCGGGTGTCCCGGGCGACGGGGGGCGGAATGTCCCCGGCGATCCGGACCGCCGCGCGCACCAGCCGGTCGGCGGGGAAACGGCGCAGCGACTCGGGGCGGGACACGGCCAATTCCAGCGAGGGCACGTTCTTCGGGGCGTCGGAAACGGTGGCGAATCGCACGCCTTCGTCGTCCACTTCGATGAAGTTTGGCCCTTTCTCGATCAGCAGGACCGGAGTCCGCTCGATGACGTTCAGGCTGATTCCGTGCGGCCAGGACCTGACGACGTCGACCGAGTCGATCCGTGGCAGTTTCCGGCGCAACCGCGTCTCGATCGCGCCCGTGTCGACGGAGATCAGCGGGGAACCGACCGGGAGGTCGGCCGCGTTCCGCACCTGTCCGGGTGTCAGGACCTTTGTGCCGGAGGCCGATACACGCTCCAGCCGCAACCAGGGCGAACCGTACAGAACCCACAGCGTCGCGGCACCGGCCAACACCAGGGCGAGGATAAGGATGATGAGCCTATGAGGGCGGCGGAGCCGCCCGAGGAAGGGCGGCCGGGGCGGGCCGGATTCCAGCTTCTGCCGTTCACCGCGCTCGGCGGTCGTCGGTCCGGCCACGCTCCCTGCCTTCCCTCATACGGTCCTAGCGGTGGCGCGAGGCGATCGCCTCGTACACCATGCCGACGAGCAGGTCGTCGGCGTCCCGGCGGCCGAACTCGCTGGCGGCGCGGGACATCTCGTACAGCCGGTGCGGATCGGCGAGCACGGGCAGCACGTTCTGCTGCACCCACTGCGGGGTCAGTTCCGCGTCGTCGACCAGCAGTCCGCCGCCGGCCTTGACCACCGGCTGGGCGTTCAGCCGCTGTTCGCCGTTGCCGATGGGCAGCGGGACGTAGGCGGCGGGGAGCCCGACGGCGGAGAGTTCGGCGACGGTCATCGCGCCCGCGCGGCAGAGCATCATGTCGGCCGCGGCGTACGCGAGATCCATCCGGTCCACGTACGGTACCGGGATGTACGGGGGCATCCCCGGCATCTGGTGCACCTGCGGCAGTTCGTTCTTCGGGCCGACCGCGTGCAGGATCTGGATTCCGGCCTGCTGGAGGTACGGAGCGGCCTGCTGCACCACCTCGTTGAGGCGGCGGGCACCCTGCGAGCCGCCCGACACGAGGAGCGTCGGCAGGTTCGGGTCGAGCCCGAACGCGGCGCGCGCCTCGGGCCGTACCGCGGCACGGTCGAGGGTGGCGATGGAGCGGCGCAGCGGGATGCCGATGTACCTGGCGCCGCGGAGCTTGCTGTCGGGCGTGGAGACGGCGACCTGGGCCGCGTACCGCGAGCCGATCTTGTTGGCCAGGCCGGGGCGCGCGTTGGCCTCGTGGATGATGATCGGCACGCCGAGGCGCTTGGCCGCCAGGTAGCCGGGCAGGGCCACGTAGCCGCCGAAGCCGACGACCGCGTCCGCCTTGGTCCGCTCCATGATCTGCTCGACGGCCTTGATCGTGCCGCGCAGCCGTCCGGGCACCGTGATCAGTTCGGGGGTGGGCTTGCGCGGCAGCGGTACGGCGGGAATGAGCGCGAGTTCGTAGCCGCGCTCGGGTACGAGTCGGGTCTCAAGTCCGCGTTCCGTGCCCAGGGCCGTGATCCCCACGGTCGGGTCCTGCCTCCGCAGGGCATCCGCGAGGGCGAGCGCGGGCTCGATGTGGCCGGCGGTCCCCCCGCCGGCGAGTACGACATGCACCGAAATTCACCGCTCTCCGGACGAACGCGCCGCCGAGGCACGCCGTCGCATCGTGTTCCATCTCCGAGGCCCCGCGGCCCCCGCGGAGCCTCTCACCGCAGCCCGCTTTCTGCCAAAGCGGGGTTGCCGCATGGCGAGGGCCGCCCGCGCGGCGGGGTCGTCACGCGCGAAGGCGATCAGGAGCCCGACGGCGAACATGGTCGGCAGCAGGGCGGAACCCCCGTAGGAGAACAGCGGGAGCGGGACACCGGCGATCGGCAGCAGACCGAGCACCGCACCGACGTTGATCACGGCCTGCGCCGTGATCCAGGTGGTCACGCCTCCCGCGGCATACCTCACGAAGGGGTCCTCCGTGCGTCCGGCCACGCGGATACCCGCATAGCCTAGAGCCGCGAAGAGGGCGAGGACCGACAGCGTCCCCGCGAGGCCCAGTTCCTCCCCGGTGATGGCGAAGATGAAGTCGGTGTGCGCTTCGGGCAGTTGGCCCCATTTCTCCACGCTGGCTCCGAGGCCGGAGCCGAAGAACCCGCCGGAGGCGAGGGCGTAGATGCCGTGCACGGCCTGCCAGCAGGTGTCGTGCGGGCCCGGTTCGGTGGCGCCGATGCACGCCAGCCGGGACATGCGGTTGGGGCTCGTCTTGATGAGGATGAAGCCGATGGCGAGTGCGACGGAGAGCACACCGACGAACAGCCGCGTGGGGGCTCCGGCCAGCCACAGCAGGCCGAACAGGATGGCCGTGAGGATGATCGCCGTGCCCATGTCGCCGCCGAGCATGATCAGGCCGAGCAGCATGAAGGCGGCGGGTACGAGCGGCACCAGCATGTGCTTCCACTGGGTCAGCAGCCGCTTGTCCTGTTTGCGGGCGAGCAGGTCGGCGCCCCACAGGACGAGCGCGAGCTTGCCGAACTCGCTGGGCTGGATCTGGAAGGAGCCGCCGAGGGAGATCCAGTTCTGGTTGCCGTTGATCTCGACCCCTATCCCGGGCACCTGGACCAGGGCCATCAGGAAGACGGCGCCCGCCAGCATCGGGTAGGCCAGGGCCCGGTGCAGCTTCACCGGCATCCGCGAGGCGACCAGCATGAGCACCCCGCCGATGACGGCGGCCAGGAACTGCTTGCGGAAGAAGTACGAGCCGGGCAACGACAGCTGGAGCGCGGTGATCTGCGAGGCCGAATAGACCATCACGAGGCCCAGCACGGTGATCAGCAGGCTGCCGCCGAGGATCAGGTAGTAGGCCGTCAGGGGCCGGTCCCAGGCCCTGCGGGCGCGGGTGACGAACCGGCCCGCGGGGTTGTCGTGGGGGGTGCGGGCGAGGGCGGGGCGCCGGGCCGCCCGCTGCACGGGAGGTCGTCCGGTACGGCTAGTCGGCATCGGCGTCTCCGGGCCACAGCGAAGTCACGCGTCCGTCCCTCCCAGGTTCGCCCGGCGAGCCGGCCGGGTCAGGCGCCGAGTTCGCGAACCGCCTCCGCGAACGCGTCACCGCGCTTGTTGTAGTTGGCGAACATGTCCATGGACGCGCAGGCCGGCGCCAGCAGCACCGTGTCCCCGGGCTCGGCGAGCCCCTTGGCCTCCTGGACAGCCGCGAGCATCGCCCCAGTGTCGGTCCGGTCGAGGTCGACGACGGGTACTTCCGGGGCGTGTCGCGCCAGGGCTTCGCGGATCAGCGCGCGGTCCGCCCCGATCAGGACGGCGCCGCGGAGCCGCTTCGCCGACTTGGCGACCAGCTCGTCGAAGGTCGCGCCCTTGGCGAGCCCGCCGGCGATCCAGACGATCGACTCGTAGGCCGCCAAGGAGGCTTCCGCGGCATGCGTGTTGGTCGCCTTGGAGTCGTCGACGTAGGCGACCTCGTCCACGTCGGCGACGTGCGCGATGCGGTGGGCGTCGGGGGTGAAGTCCCGCAGCCCGTCCCGTACGGCCCGGGCGGGCACCCCGTAGGCGCGTGCCAGGGCCGCCGCGGCAAGGGCGTTGGCGATGTTGTGCGGGGCGGGCGGCCGGACGTCGGAGACCTCGGCCAGCTCCTGGGCGTTCTTCTGCCGGTTCTCGACGAAGGCGCGGTCGACCAGGATGCCGTCGACGACGCCGAGTTGGGAGGGCCCGGGAGCGCCGAGGGTGAAGCCGATCGCCCGGCAGCCCTCCTCGACGTCCGCAGCGCGCACCAGGTCCTCGGTGGCCTTGTCGGCCACGTTGTAGACGCAGGCGACCCGATTGCCCTCGTACACGCGGCCCTTGTCGGCGGCGTACGCCTCCATGGAGCCGTGCCAGTCGAGGTGGTCCGGCGCGAGGTTGAGCACCACGGCGGAGTGGGCGCGCAGCGAGGGCGCCCAGTGCAGCTGGTAGCTGGAGAGTTCGACGGCGAGGACGTCGTACTTCTCCTCGCCGAGGACCGCGTCGAGCAGGGAGACACCGATGTTGCCGACCGCGGCCGTGCGCAGGCCCGCCGCCTTCAGGATGGAGGCGAGCATCTGGACGGTGGTGGTCTTGCCGTTGGTGCCGGTGACGGCGAGCCAGGGAGCGGGCTCCCGGCCGTCCAGGTCCCTCAGCCGCCAGGCCAGTTCGACGTCGCCCCAGACGGGGACGCCCGCCGCCTCGGCTGCGGCGAACAGCGGCTTGCCGGGCTGCCAGCCGGGGGCCGTCACGACGAGGTCGGTGCCCTCGGGCAGGGTCGCGCCGTCACCGAGGCGCACGGTGACGCCGAGCGCCTCCAGTTCCGCGGCCTGCGCCCGGGCCCGGTCGTCGTCGCCGTCGTTGACGACGGTGACGACCGCGCCGAGGCCGTGCAGGACCTTGGCCGCCGGGATGCCCGAGACTCCGAGTCCGGCGACGGTGACGTTCCTGCCCTGCCAGTTGGTCACTTCTTGGCTGCCCATCCTGCGTAGAAGAGGCCGAGTCCGACGATGACGCACATGCCCTGGATGATCCAGAAGCGGACCACGACAAGGACTTCGGACCACCCCTTGAGTTCGAAGTGGTGTTGCAGTGGTGCCATGCGGAAGACGCGCTTCCCGGTCAGCTTGAAGGAGCCGACCTGGATGACCACCGACATGGTGATGAGGACGAAGAGGCCGCCGAGCAGGGCGACCAGGATCTCCGTGCGGGAGCAGATCGCGAGACCGGCGAGCGCGCCGCCGAGGGCCAGCGAACCGGTGTCGCCCATGAAGATCTTGGCGGGCGAGGTGTTCCACCACAGGAAGCCGAAGCAGGCGCCCATGAGGGCGGAGGCGACGACCGCGAGGTCGAGTGGGTCGCGTACCTCGTAGCAGGCGCCCGGGTTGGTCAGGGTCGCCGCGTTGGCGCAGGACTCCTGGAACTGCCAGACGCCGATGAAGGTGTAGGCACCGAAGACCATCGTCGCGGCGCCGGTGGCGAGACCGTCCAGACCGTCCGTCAGGTTCACGCCGTTCGACATGGCGAGAATCATGAACAGGGCCCAGACCACGAACAGCACCGGGCCGATGGACCAGCCGAAGTCCTGGACGAACGAGAGCTTCGTGGAGGCCGGGGTGTTGCCGCGGTTGTCGGCGAACATCAGCGCCAGCACCGCGAAGCTGATGCCGACGATCAGCTGTCCGGCCATCTTCGCCTTGGCCCGCAGGCCCAGCGAACGCCGCTTGATGATCTTGATGTAGTCGTCCAGGAACCCGACCAGGCCCATGCCCGCCATCAGGCCGAGCACCAGCAGGCCGGAGAACGTGGGCGTGTAACCCGTGATCACCTTCGACAGGAAGTACGCGATGATCGTCGCGAGGATGAAGGCGATACCACCCATGGTCGGCGTACCGCGCTTGCTGGCGTGCTCGCGCGGGCCGTCGTCGCGGATGTACTGGCCGTAGCCCTTGCGGGCCAGCAGCTTGATCAGCAGCGGAGTGCCGACCAGAGTCAGGAACAGGCCAATGACTCCCGCGAACAGGATCTGCTTCATCATCGGGCGGAAACCTCACCCTCGGCACCGTCGGAGAGCAGCGCCAGCGCCACCCGTTCCAGCCCGACGGACCTGGACGCCTTCACGAGTACGACGTCTCCCGGGCGCAGCTCGCTGCGCAACAGGTCGACAGCCGCCTGTGCGTCGGACACGTGCACCGACTCCTCACCCCACGAACCCTCGTTATATGCGCCCAGTTGCAGCCAGGACGCTTCCCTGCCCCCGACCGCGACGAGCTTGCCGACATTGAGCCGGACGGCAAGCCGTCCGACCGCGTCGTGCTCGGCGAGCGCCTCGTCCCCGAGCTCGGCCATCTGACCGAGCACCGCCCAGGTCCGCCTCCCCTTGCCCATCGACGCGAGCGCGCGCAGGGCGGCTCGCATGGACTCGGGGTTCGCGTTGTAGGCGTCGTTGACGACCGTCACGCCGTCCGGACGCTCGGTGACCTCCATCCGCCAGCGGGAGAGGGAGCCCGCCTCGGAGAGCGCACGGGCGATCTCGTCTGCGGACATGCCCAGCTCATGGGCGACGGCGGCCGCGGCGAGCGCGTTCGACACGTGGTGCTCACCGTACAGGCGCATGGTCACATCACTGCACCCGGAGGGTGTGCGAAGGCTGAAGGCGGGCTGTCCGTTCTCCGTGAGGCGGACGTTCTCGGCCCGTACGTCCGCTTCGTCGGACTCTCCGAAGAGGATCACGCGCGCCTTCGTACGGGAGGCCATCGCGCGGACGAGGGGATCGTCCGCGTTGAGGATCGCGGCGCCTTCCTCGGGAAGGCCCTCGACCATCTCGCCCTTTGCTTGCGCGATCTGTTCGCGGCCGCCGAACTCGCCGATGTGGGCGGTGCCGACGTTGAGGACGAGACCGATCTTCGGCGGGGTGAGTCCGGTGAGGTAGCGGATGTGCCCGATGCCGCGGGCGCCCATCTCCAGGACGAGGAACCGGGTTTCCGCGGTGGCGCTGAGCGCGGTGAGGGGCAGTCCGATCTCGTTGTTGAGGGAGCCGGGCGTGAAGACCGTCGGCGCCTTGATCCGCAGCACCTGCGCGATGAGGTCCTTGGTGCTGGTCTTGCCCGCGGAGCCGGTGAGCGCGACGAGGGTCGCGCCGAGGCGCTCCACGACGTGGCGGGCGAGGGCGCCGAGAGCGGCCTGCACGTCGTCGACCACGATGGCGGGCACGCCGACGGGGCGGGACGCCAGGAGGGCGACCGCGCCGGCTCCGACCACCGCCTCGGCGAAGTCGTGGCCGTCCGCGCGTTCGCCGACGAAGGCGACGAAGAGGCTGCCGGGCTCCACTTCACGGGAGTCCCGGACGACCGGTCCGGTGACCTGTACCGCCGGATCCGGTATGTCGTACGTCTGCCCGCCGACGACTGCTGCGATCTCGGCGAGAGAGAGGGCGATCACAAGTTCATCCCTGGGTCTGCTGGATAGCTTCGCGAAGCACCTGGCGGTCGTCGAAGGGACGCACCACCCCGGCGATGTCCTGGCCCTGCTCGTGTCCCTTGCCGGCGATCAGCACGGTGTCGCCCGGCTTTGCTCGCGCGACGGCCGCGGCGATGGCGGCGGCCCGGTCCTCGAAGACCTGGACCTCGCCGCGCTCGTGGGCCGGCACCTCGGCGGCACCCGCGAGCATCGCGGCGAGGATGGCCAGGGGGTCCTCGGAGCGGGGGTTGTCGGAGGTGAGGACGGCGGTGTCGGCGAGCCGGGCCACGGCCGCGCCCATCGGCATCCGCTTGGTCCTGTCCCGGTCGCCGCCGCAGCCGAGCACCACGTGCAGCTCACCCTCGGTCACCTTGCGCAGGGCGCGCAGGACCGACTCGACGGCGTCCGTCTTGTGGGCGTAGTCGACGACGGCGAGGTACGGCTGGCCCTCGTCGATCCGCTCCAGGCGGCCCGGGACGCCCGGTACGGCGGCGACGCCGTCCGCGGCGGTCTGCGGGTCGATCCCCGCGACGGCGAGGGCGACGATCGCGGCGAGGGTGTTCGCCACGTTGAACGGGCCGGCGAGCGGCGAGCGCGCGGTGATCCGCTCGCCCTTGGGGCCGACCGCGGTGAACGTCGAGTCCATCGGGCCGACTTCGACGTCCTCGGCGCGCCAGTCGGCGTCCGGGTGGCCCTCGGCGGAGAAGGTGACGACGGGGACACCGGCCTCCACGGTGAGCCGGCGGCCGTACTCGTCGTCGAGGTTGACCACGCCGAGCCTGCTGCGCTCCGGAGTGAACAACTGGGCCTTGGCCTGGAAGTAGTCCTCCATGCCGGAGTGGAACTCCATGTGTTCCGGGCTCAGGTTGTTGAAGACGGCGATGTCGAAGACGCAGCCGTCGACGCGGCCGAGGACCAGCGCGTGGCTGGAGACCTCCATCGCGACCGAGTCGACCCCGCGCTCGCGCATGACGGCGAACAGGGCCTGGAGGTCGGTGGCTTCGGGGGTGGTGCGCTCCGACTTGATGCGCTCGTCGCCGATGCGCATCTCGACCGTGCCGATGAGCCCGGTGGAGCGGACGGTCTTCAGACCGCCCTCGACCAGGTAGGCGGTCGTGGTCTTGCCGGAGGTGCCCGTGATGCCGATCTGCAGGAGATCGCGCCCCGGGTGGCCGTAGATGGTGGCCGCCAGCTCCCCCATCGATCCGCGCGGGTCGTCGACGACGAGGACCGGCAGACCGGTGGCCGCGGCACGCTCGGCGCCGGTCGGGTCGGTGAGGACGGCGACGGCACCGAGTCCGGCCGCCTGGGTCACGAAGTCGGCGCCGTGCAGACGCGCGCCGGGCAGGGCGGCGTACACGTCACCGGGGCGCACCGCGCGGGAGTCATGGGTGATGCCCGTGACCTCCGCGTCGCTCCCCGGCTTCTCGGCGCCCAGCTGATCGGCCAGTTCTCCGAGATGTGTGGCGGAGACGTGAACCGGTCGCGGCGGCCCCGGATATGTCACAGGAACGCCCTTCTGGGTGGTTTGGGACTGATCAGCGGTTGGCACGGCGGTGAGCGTACCGGGCGCACCCCCGCCGGGGCGAAGCGAGGGCGGAGGCGGGTCCTGCGCCGAGGAGCGGTTCCCGGGGTCCGGGGTGATCGTTGTCACGAGTGGTTCCTGGTCCGTTGTGCGTGGGGGCTGATCAGGGTGAGCGGTCGGGGGTGGTCACGGCGTGTAGGTGACGGGCAGTCGGGCGGCCTGGGCGCCGGTGGGCGGGACCTGGAGGGTCTTCAGCGCGAACTCCATGACCTGCTTGTAGACGGGCCCGCAGATCTGACCGCCGAAGTAGCTGCCCTTGGTGGCGTTCTGGATCGCGCAGTACACGGTGATACGGGGCTTGTCCGCGGGGGCGAACCCGGCGAACGACGAGGTGTAGCCGTGGTACTTGCCGGTGGCGGGATCCACGCGGTTGGCCGTACCCGTCTTGCCCGCGACCCGGTACCCGGGGATGCGCGCCTTGATGCCGGTGCCCTGCTCGTCGTCCACCACGGACTCCAGCATCTGGGCGAGGGTCTTCGCCGTCTTCTCGCTGACGACCCTCGTCTTCTTGGGCTCGGCGGCGGGGGTGAAGCGCCCGTCGGGCCCCTTCGCCCCGCGTACCAGCGTCGGCTCGATCCGGACGCCGCCGTTGGCGATCGTCGAGTAGACGGACGCGGCCTGCATCGCGTTGATGGAGACGCCCTGGCCGAAGGGGATCGTGTACTGCTGCGAGGTCGACCAGGTGTCCGGGGGCGCGAGGATGCCCGCCGTCTCACCGGGGAATCCGAGCCCGGTGTGGCTGCCGATGCCGAACTTGCGCAGGTACGAGTAGAGGACCCGGTTGGCCTGCTTCTGCGTCTTGCCGAGCTGGCCGGTCGCCAGGATGGTGCCGATGTTGCTGGACTTGGCGAGGACGCCGTTGAGCGTCAGGTACCAGGTGGCGTGGTCGATGTCGTCCTGGAAGAGCCGGTCGCCGCGGTGCAGCCTGTTGGGCACCACGACATGCGTGGTCGGCGTCGCCGCGTTCTCCTCCAGGACGGCGGCCATCGACATCAGCTTGGCGGTGGAGCCGGGTTCGTACGCGTCCTGGAGGGCCGCGTTGCCCATGGCCGCCGCGTTGGCCTGGGTGAGGTCGTTGGGGTCGAAGCCGGGCGAGTTGGCCATGGCGAGGACCTGGCCGGTGCGGGTGTCCTGCACTATCACGTAGCCGCGGTCCGCCCTGGACTTCTTCACCTGCTCGGTGATGGCGTCCTGCGCGGCCCACTGGATGTCCCGGTCGATGGTCAGCTCGACGTCGGAACCGGCCACGGCGGGCGTCTCGGTGGAGCCCACGGTCGGCACCTGACGGCCGCCGGACTGGGCGTAGCGGATCTTGCCGTCCTTGCCGGACAGCTCCTTGTCGAGCTGCTGCTCGACGCCGCCGCCGCCCTTGCCGTCGGCGTTGACCCAGCCCAGTATCCCGGCGGCGAGAGCGCCGTTCGGGTACACGCGCTTGCTGGCTGGCACCGCGAGGACGCCCGCGAGGACGTTGACGGTGCCCTTGTCGGTCTCCGCCTTGGTCGCGAGCGTGCTCTTCAGGTCCTTGATCTGCTGCCAGACCTGCGGGGTGCGCCGGTGCGCGAGGAGCGTGTAGCGGGTGTTCTTCGCACGCAGCTTCTTCGCGACGGTGTCGGTGTCCTGGCCGATGATCGGACCGAGCAGCGCCGCGGCCTGCTCGGGCGCGTCCGTCACCTTGGTGGCCGCTTGCGTGAACATCGTCGGGTCCGCGGTGATGTCGTACGCGTCGACGCTCGTGGCCAGTTCGATGCCGTCGCGGTCGGTGATCCCGCCGCGCACGGCGGCCAGCGTGCGCCCGACGTACCGGTTCTGTTCGGCCTTCGCCGCGTAGGTGCTCGCGTCCACGGCCTGGACCTGGAGGAGCCGTACGACGAAGGCGATCATCACCAGCGTCAGCGCGAGGCTCACCATGCGCAGCCGGGGGCGCGGGCTGCCGAGCCGGATGACGCGCGGTCCTGCGGGGCGGCGCGAGACCGGCCGGCGTACGGGCCGGCCGCCGGGACCCGGTCGGCGCCGGCCGCCGGGGGGCACGGGCCGGGCGGGGCCGGGCACACGGCGGCGGGGCGGTTCCCTGTCGGACACTTCCGTCACCTGCCGGGGATCGTGGAGGGCTGTGTGGACGGGGCGGGGGCCCGGGTGGTGAGCGGGCCCGGGGAGGACTGCCCAGGGGCGGGCGGGGCCGCGGGGCTCGCCGGTGCGGCCGTGACCGGGGCGAGGACCTCGGGCGGCGGGGTCACCGGCGTCCGCGCGGCGGACTGCCGGGCGGCGGATCCGGGGACGCCCAGGATCGAGCCGTCGGGGTTGAGGAAGGCCGGGTCGCCGCCGGGGACCATGCCGAGCTCGCGGGCGCGGCGCTGGAGGGCGTCGGGCGCGGAGTAGGCGTCCACGTCGCGCTGCAGTGCCTGTTCCTCGTCGGTCAGGCTCTTGGTGTCCTTCTGCAGGTCGTCGAGGCGGAACGCGCCCTCGCTGAGCGCCGAGTTCAGGACCAGGAGTCCGATGAGGCCGCCGCCGAGCAGGAGGACGACCAGCAGGACGAAGGGGGTGCGGGCGGCCTGTCCGGCGCCGGCCGGCAGAAGCCGTGCGAGCCGGGCGGCCCTCCCCCTGAGTTCGGGTTTTCCGCTCACTCGCCCTCCTTCTCCCCGCGCCTCACTCGGCGGCGTCCTCACGGATGCGTTGCGCTCCCCGCAGCCGGGCGGGTGCCGCTCGCCGGTTCTCGGCGACCTCTTCCTCGGTGGGAAGTTCGGCACCGCGGGTGAGGAGCTTGAGCCGGGGCTGGTACCGCTCGGGGACGACGGGCAGTCCGGGCGGCGCGGTGTTGGCGGCGCCGGCCGCGAACACCTGCTTGACGAGCCGGTCCTCCAGCGAGTGGTACGACAGCACGGCGACGCGTCCGCCGACGGCCAGCGTCTTCACCGCCGCGGGGACGGCCCGCTCCAGGACGCTGAGTT
Organism: Streptomyces sp. M41(2017); assembly: GCF_002078175.1. GTDB lineage: Bacteria > Actinomycetota > Actinomycetes > Streptomycetales > Streptomycetaceae > Streptomyces. The sequence goes on from NZ_MWFK01000001.1 coordinate 110,460, forward strand.
CGCCGTTGACCTCGATGCGCAGCGCCTGGAACGTCCGCTTGGCCGGGTTGCCGCCGGTGCGCTTGGCCGCCTGGGGCAGCGCGTCGCGGATCAGCTCGACGAGGCGGGCGCTGTTGGTGAACGGCTCCTTGTCGCGCTCGCGCACGACGGCGGAGACGATCCGCTTGGCCTGCTTCTCCTCGCCGTACGCGCGCAGGATCCGCACGAGTTCGCCGGGCGGGTAGGTGTTGAGGACCTCGGCGGCGCTCATGCCGGTCGTCTGGTCCATGCGCATGTCGAGCGGCGCGTCCTGCGCGTACGCGAACCCGCGGTCGGCCTCGTCGAGCTGCATGGAGGAGACGCCGAGGTCGAACAGGATGCCCTGGACGCGCGGGATGTCCAGGCGGTCCAGCACGTCGGGGAGTTCGTCGTAGACGGCGTGCACCAGGGAGGCCCGGTCGCCGAAGGGTGCGAGGCGTTCCCCGGAGAGGCGCAGCGCCTCCTTGTCGCGGTCCAGGGCGACGAGCCGTACGTCGGGGAACCGGGTGAGGAGTGCCTCGCTGTGACCGCCGAGGCCCAGCGTGCAGTCGACGACCACGGCTCCGGGCTCGGTGAGGGCCGGGGCGAGCATGTCCAGGCACCGCCGGAGCATGACCGGGACGTGCCGCTGTCCCTCCGGTCGCCCGCTGCCGTCCTCGGTCGGAAGCGCTTCGCGCCCTTGCATTCCGGGCCCTCTCAGGTCCGGCGCGGCGATACGCACCGCCGGGTCCCCACCCGCTCGGGAAGGGGAGGCCTGCTGGCGCCGGATGAGAGGCGTCAGCCGACCGGGAGCGGGAGGAGGCCGAGCCGTACGTACGCGCCGCGCACGTGGGGAGACGCCGGAAAGTCGCCGGGTCTCCAGGGAAGTCAGTCCAGCGGGGAGAGCCTCGCCTCCCGCTTCGCGTCACTTTAGTCCACGGTGTCGCGCGGTCAATCAACCGGCCTGCGCGTCGCGGGCACCACTCGGAACGAAGCCGCATATCGGCATGAATCACCCGTACGGGCTGACCGTCACCGCCCGTGTGGATTAGCTCACAACAAGCCGCGATGGCGTTCTTTGTCCCCTCTCACAGCAGGACTACTCCGCACGTGACCAGTAACGTCGTGGCTATGACGACCTCTGCATCCGTTCCCACCGAACCCGAAGGCGCCATAGCCGCGGACCGCACCGTCACGGACCGGCTCGTCGACGCGAACGGGCAGTACGCCTCCGCGTTCACCGACCCGGGGATGGACGCCCGCCCGGTGCTGCACGTCGCCGTGGTCGCGTGCATGGACGCCCGGCTGGACCTGCACGCCGCGCTCGGCCTGGAACTCGGCGACTGCCACACCATCCGCAACGCGGGCGGCGTGGTCACCGACGACGTGATCCGTTCCCTCACCATCAGCCAGCGGGCGCTCGGCACCCGCAGCGTGGTCCTCATCCACCACACCGGCTGCGGCCTGGAATCCCTCACCGAGGAGTTCCGCCACGACCTGGAGATGGAGGTCGGCCAGCGCCCCGCGTGGGCAGTCGAGGCCTTCCGGGACGTCGAGCAGGACGTACGCCAGTCGATGCAGCGCGTGCGCACCTCCCCGTTCCTGGTGCACACCGACGACGTGCGCGGCTTCGTCTTCGACGTCACCACGGGTCTGCTCCGCGAGATCGACCCCGCCTGACCCTCGGCCCGCGAAGCCCCAGGTCGCCGCGGTCGTCACCGCGTGGGACCCTCTCTTCACGAAAAACCCCGGCCTCACGGTGCCCAAAGGACCGTAAGAGCTGACATATCGCGGCCAGTTGTCCACAGGCGAGTGACACGAACCGGTAACGGCAACAAGAATGCGGGTGTGGCGTCACGCGGAACTGTTCGCGCGTGGTGTCCGTGTTTCGGGGTGGGCCGGTCCGCACAGGGCGTCGGCCCGTGAAAGGGCCGAGGAGGGCCGGGTGACGACCTATGACGATCGAGCGAGCCTCACTGATCTGACCGCCACTGCGGAGCGTGTCCGCAGTTCGGTGGAAGGAGTGATCGAAGGCAAGCCTGAGGTCGTACGGCTTTCGCTGACCGTGCTGCTCGCCGAGGGACATCTCCTGATCGAGGATGTCCCCGGCGTCGGCAAGACCATGCTGGCCAAGGCACTGGCGCGGTCCATCGACTGCTCGGTGCGGCGTATCCAGTTCACACCCGACCTGTTGCCGTCGGACATCACCGGTGTCTCCATCTGGGACCAGCAGCGGCGTGACTTCGAGTTCAAGCCGGGTGCAATCTTCGCGCAGATCGTGATCGGCGACGAGATCAACCGCGCCTCGCCCAAGACGCAGTCCGCGCTCCTGGAGTCGATGGAGGAGCGGCAGGTCACCATCGACGGGCAGACCTACGAACTGCCCAGCCCGTTCATGGTGGTCGCCACCCAGAACCCGGTCGAGATGGAGGGCACCTACCCCCTCCCGGAGGCCCAGCGGGACCGCTTCATGGCCCGCGTCTCCATCGGCTACCCGAGCGCCGAGGCCGAACTGCAGATGCTGGACGTGCACGGCGGGGTGAACCCGCTGGACGACCTCCAGCCCGTCGCCCACGCGCACGACATCGTCAAGCTGATCGACGCGGTCCGCACGGTCCACGTCGCCGACCCCGTCCGCCGGTACGCGGTGGACCTGGTGGCCGCCACCCGCACCCATCCGGACCTCAGACTCGGCGCCTCGCCGCGTGCGACGCTGCACCTGCTGCGCGCCGCCAAGGCGTCCGCCGCCCTCAGCGGCCGTGACTACGCCCTGCCGGACGACGTGCAGGCGCTCGCCGTCGCGGTCCTGGCGCACCGCCTGCTGCCCACGGCCCAGGCACAGCTGAACCGGCGAACGGCCGAGCAGGTCGTCCTGGAGATCCTCCAGCACACCGCCATCCCCGCCGCACCCCAGCAGCAGTCCGGTCTCACGATGGGCCGGGGGGCACCCACGTTCGGCCAGCAGCCGCCCCGGAGGCTCTGATGAGCCACGGGGGCCCGGAGCACACCGCCGAGGAGGACAAGGGCGGGCTGCGCACCGCGCTCGCCGGGCTCACCACACGCGGGCGGTCCTTTCTGGCCGCCGGCGTGGCCGCCGCGATCTGCGCCTACGTCCTCGGGCAGAGCGACCTGCTCCGGGTCGGCCTGCTCCTCGCCGTGCTGCCGCTGGTCTGCGCCACCGTGCTGTACCGCACCCGCTACCGGGTCGCCGGCAGCCGCAGGCTCTCCCCCGGGCGCGTGCCCGCCGGCTCGGAGGCCCGCGTCCACCTGCGCATGGAGAACGTCTCGCGGCTCTCCACGGGACTGCTGATGCTCCAGGACCGCGTGCCGTACGTGCTCGGTCCGCGTCCCCGGTTCGTGCTGGACCGGGTGGAGGCGGGCGGACGCCGCGAGGTGTCCTACCGGGTGCGCTCGGACCTGCGCGGCCGGTACCCCCTGGGCCCGCTGCAGCTGCGCCTGACGGACCCGTTCGGGATGTGCGAGCTGACCCGTTCCTTCTCGACGTACGACACCCTGACGGTCATCCCCCGCGTGGAGGCGCTGCCGCCGGTGCGGCTGGCCGGCGAGGCCAAGGGGTACGGGGACGGACGGCAGCGGTCGCTGGCGCTCGCCGGCGAGGACGACATCATCCCGCGCGGGTACCGCTACGGCGACGACCTGCGCCGCGTGCACTGGCGGCTCACCGCGCGCTACGGCGAGCTGATGGTCCGTCGCGAGGAGCAGCCCCAGCGCTCCCGCTGCACGGTGCTGCTCGACACCCGGGGCGTCGCCTTCCGGGGCGCGGGCCCCGACTCGGCCTTCGAGTGGGCCGTCGCGGGCGCTGCGTCGACGCTGGTGCACATGCTCGAACGGGGCTTCTCCGTGCGGCTGTTGACGGACACCGGCAGCTCGGTCCCCGGCGAGGGCGCCGAGGGTTTCACGGGCGCCAGCCAGGAGTCCGCGGACGCCGCCGGAATGATGATGGACACGCTCGCCGTGATCGACCACTCGGACGGTACGGGCCTGTCCCCCGCGTACGACGTGCTGCGCGGCGGGAACGAGGGGCTGCTGATCGCCTTTCTCGGGGACCTCGACGAGGAACAGGCCTCGGTGCTGGGCAAGATGCGCCAACGCAGCGGCGGGGCCGTCGCGTTCCTGCTGGACAGTGAGTCCTGGGTGCGGGAACCCTCCGACGTGTCCGGCCCGTTGGACAGGAGCGAGGACCGCTTGCGCATGTTGCGTGAGGCGGGCTGGACCGCCGTCACGGTGCCGCGGGGGGTGCCCCTCGCCGAGCTGTGGCGGGAGGCGGACCGCCTGCGCACGCACATGGCGTCGACGGGGACGACCACGGGGGGTGGCATATGAGCGGGCGGGCCCGACTGGCCGTGTGCGCGACCGCGGCCACACTGATGGCCTCCTGCGCGCTGCTGCCGCTGGTGGACCCGGCGACCTGGCTCTTCCAGGCCGCGTTCCTGCTGGCCGTCCAGAGCGGTGTGGGCGCCCTGACGCGGCGGGTGCCGCTGGCCCGGCCGCTGACCGTGGCCGTGCAGGCGCTGGTGACGCTGATGATGCTGACCCTGGTCTTCGCCCGTCGGCAGGCCGTCGCCCTGATCGTGCCCGGCCCGGAGGCGTTCCAGCACCTGGGAACCCTCCTCCAGGCGGGCACCGACGACGTCGGCAGGTACTCGATCCCGGCCCCGCTGTCCGACGGCATCCGGCTGATGCTGGTCGGCGGTGTCCTGGTGATCGGGCTCGCGGTGGACGCCCTCGCGGTGACCTATCGCAGCGCCGCCCCCGCCGGACTGCCGCTGCTCGCGCTGTACTCGGTCGCCGCCGGTCTCGCCGGTGGCGGCGCGGCCTGGCTGTGGTTCCTGCTCGCCGCGGCCGGCTATCTGATGCTTCTGCTGGCCGAGGGCCGCGACCGGCTCTCGCAGTGGGGCCGTGTCTTCGGCGGCGCCCCGCGCGCGCCCGGCCCGGACCTCGCCACCGGCGCCGTCGCGCCCGTCAGGACGGGGCGGCGGATCGGCGCCGTCGCGCTGGGTATCGCCCTGGTCGTGCCGCTCGCCCTGCCCTCCCTGGAGGGCGGTCTGCTGGACGGCACGGGGCGGGGCGTGGGGAACGGCCCCGGAGGCGGCGGCACCATCTCCGCCGTGAACCCGCTGGTCTCGCTCCGCGACAGTCTGAACGTGGACGAGGACCGCACGGTCATGACCTATCGCACCAACACGAACGAGACGCAGGACCTGTATCTGCGGATCGTCTCGCTGGACGACTTCGACGGCACGGCCTGGAAGCCGGCCCAGCGGCACATCCAGGAGGTGCCGAAGACGTTCCCGGCGCCGATCGGTCTCGGCGGTGACGTCCGGCGGTCCGCGATCCAGACCCGCATCTCGGCGGCCGAGTGGTACGGGCAGGACTGGCTCCCGATGCCCTATCCGGCCAGCAAGGTCGACATCAGCGGCTCCTGGCGGTACGAGCCCGTGGGGCGCACCCTCGTCGGCGACCACGGCCAGAACACCCGTGGTGTGCAGTACCAGGTGACGAGCCTGATGGTGCAGCCGACGGCGCAGCAGCTGGCGGACGCTCCGCCCCCTCCGGCCTCCCTGAAGCGGGAGTTCACGAAGGTGCCGGAGTCGTTGCCCGCGGTCGTCGCGAACACGGCCCGCAAGGTCACCCGTGGCTCGGCCAACCAGTACGAGCAGGCGGTCAAACTCCAGGACTACTTCGCCGTCAGCGGCAATTTCCGGTACGACACCCAGGTGCAGGCCGGCAGCGGCTCCGCCGCGATCGCCCGGTTCCTGAAGGAGAAGGAGGGCTTCTGCGTCCACTTCTCCTTCGCGATGGCGGCGATGGCACGGACGCTGGGGATCCCGGCCCGCGTGGCGGTCGGTTTCACTCCGGGCACCCCGCAGGCCGACGGATCGATGTCGGTGGGGCTGCGGGACGCGCACGCCTGGCCCGAGCTGTACTTCGAGGGGGTGGGCTGGACCCGCTTCGAGCCGACCCCCAGCCGGGGCACGGTGCCGGCGTACACGCAGTCGGACACCCCGGGCAATGACCTGCCGGTGGTGCCGAGGCCGTCCGACTCGGCGTCCTCGGCGCCCTCCACGGCCCCGTCGGCCAGCGAGAGCTGCTCGACGCAGTTGCGGAAGCTGCAGGCCTGCCCGAGCGAGTCCTCGGCGGCGGCGATCGGCCCGTCCGACGACGACTGGCCCTGGTTCAAGATCCTCGCGCTCACCCTGGCCGGCCTTCTCGTCCTGGGTCTGCCGCTGCTGCCGATGCTCTGGCGGATGAGGGTCCGTGCCGTGCGGCTCGGCGGCCACGGCCGCACCGAGGCCGATGTCCCGGCGTACACGCTGGCGGCCTGGCTGGAGGTGACGGACACGGCGTGGGACCACGGGATCGCGCCGGAGGAGTCGCAGACCCCGAGAAAGGCAGCCGAGCGGATCGCCCGGCTGGGCGAGTTCGGGCCGGAGGCCTCGGCCTCGGTGCACCGGCTGGCCGCGGCCGTGGAGCAGGTGCTCTACGCTCCGCGTCCCCGCCCGGTGACGGGTCTCGCGGAGGACGCGCGCCGGATCGAGGGGGCCTTGAGAGCCTCCGCGAGCCGTCCCGCACGACTGCGTGCTCTTCTCGCCCCGCGTTCGGCCGTCCGGGTGGCCTGGTCCACGGCGGCAGCCTGGACCACGTTCAGAACGCGCCTGTCGGCCCGTCTGGACGCCGTCCTCCGTCGCCCCCGCCCGTCGGGCCAGAATCCCTGAGCGACACGGAGCCCGGCCGCAGATCTCGCACGATCCGCGGCCGGGCTCCGGTCTGTCGCGCCTCCCACGGCGGTGGCCCGTGGGCCCTCGGGCCGGGGCACCGCCCGGCGGCAGGCCGCACGGGCCGTCGATCATCGGGCGCAGACGTCAAGGGCCCGGCGTGGGCGGTTACCGCGATGCCCGGCCCAGGCCCGGAGAACGCCCGCGTGAGTCCGCACCGCGGGGCGTGGAAGGTGCCTGAACGCATGCCTGAGGGGGCGTCCACCCGATCGGGTGGACGCCCCCTCACGTACAAGGTCTTCGGCTACGACACCGGAGGTCTACTGACCGCCCTGTTGTTCGTCGCGACGACGCTGCCAGCGCTGTTCGATCCGATCCATCACGGACCGGCGTTGCCGGCCCTGACGGCGAGCGGCGGGCGAACCCGCAGCGGTCGGCTGTTCACCCGGCTTGGGAGCTTTGCGCCAGCCGGTGACGGCGAGCACCGCGCAGCCCAGCATGACGAGGAAGCCCACCACGCTCAGCCAGATCTGAACTGCGACCATTCCAGCCATGAGGAGCGCGATACCCACCAGGAAGCCCGCGACCGCCTGGTAGACCCGTCGCCGGGTGTACGTACGCAGCCCGCTTCCCTCAAGCGCTGTCGCGAACTTGGGATCTTCGGCGTACAGCGCTCGCTCCATCTGCTCGAGCATTCGCTGCTCGTGCTCCGAGAGCGGCACGGAGTCCTCCTCATCGTGCAGTCGCCGGGGCGACCGGGGGTCCCCTTCAGGATAGGCAGGGAATCGCCCCCGTGAAACCCGCCCCTCTACGCCAATCCGCCAACCGGAACCCGCCATGGCACCCCGATCCACTGAGGCGTGCATTCCCCAGCGAACGGTCCGTCATGCCGGACGGTCTCCCTCGATCATACGGCGCCGAGCACACGATCGGGTGGTCTGTGGCGTACTCCATCTGACGCCGAGCCCCTGATCAGCGGCGCACCACGGGAGGCACTCAGCCCTCGACGGCCCCGCGGGCCTCACCGAGCACATGGAGCTGTGTGGCCACGGAGTGGAAGGCGGCGAGCTCGGCCGCCGCGGCCTCCAGCTTCAGAAGCGCCTCCAGCGCGCCCGGCTCGGTGTCCACCAGGACTCCCGGGACCAGGTCCGCGAAGACCCGGACCCCGTGCACGGCGGCCACGTGCAGGCCCGCGCCGGTGACCAGAGCGGTGAGCTGTTCGGCGGTGAAACGGTGCGGAACAGGATCACTCTCACCCCAGCGTCCGTCCGGGTCGTCCAGGGCGTGTCGCGCCTCCTTGAAGTGACCGGCGAGGGCACGGGAGAGCACGGCGCCGCCCAGTCCCGCGGCGAGGAGGCTGAGGACGCCCTCGGGCCGCAGGGCGTCCACCACGTTGCGGACGCCTTCGGCCGAGCTGTCCACGTACTCCAGGACGCCGTGGCACAGCACCGCGTCGTAGCCGCCGCGGTCGACCACGTCGAAGAGTCCGTGCGCGTCGCCCTGGACGCCCTGCACGCGGTCGTCCACGCCGGCCTCGGCGGCGCGGCGCTCCAGTGCGAAGAGCGCGTTCGGGCTGGGGTCGACGACGGTGACCCGGTGTCCGAGGCGGGCGACCGGCACGGCGAAGTTGCCGCTGCCGCCTCCGGTGTCCAGGACGTCGAGCGACTCCCGCCCGGTGGCCTTGACCCGGCGGTCGAGGGCGTCCTTGAGGACCTCCCAGACCACGGCGGTACGGAGAGAAGCGCGGGGGCGCATCGGGTCCGACACGGCAGTTGACTCCTCGGCGCGGCACCGCCTCGTGAACGGCGGAGCGATCTTCGGGCCCCCCGGCGGGAGGCAGCAGGCGCCTCCACCCTATTGCCTCCGCCGCCGTGGCCGATCCCCCGTCTCACGCGCGCCGGACCACGTGCCGGCCGGGTGCCGATCCCGTGCCCGTGGGGGCGCCCGTCGGGTGCGGATCGGACACCGGTCGGAGGCGGATCGGGTGCGGATCGGACGCGGATCGGACGCGGACAGGACGCCGATCAGGTGCCGACCTGATCCCCGCGGCTCCTCCGGTTCCCCCACTCGCGCCCCTCCCCCGGCTCGGCCTCCTGGTCCTGCCGGGGCTGGGGCAGCACGGGTTGCAGGACGAGCATGCGCTCGACGAGACGCAGGAACACGGCGACGTCGCGTATCAGGTCGTCGGCGTCGCGCGTCGTGGCCGCTCCCCGTATGCCCGCCTCGGCGCGGGCGCGGCGGGTCGCCCCCGAGGCGAACAGCGCGCTCCACTCGGTCAGTTCGGGTGCGATCTCCGGGAGGACCTCCCAGGCGCTGCGGATGCGGGCCCTGCGGCGGGACGTGGGCTCCGGACGGCCGCGGGCGGCGAGTACGGCGGCGGCTGTTCGAAGCGCCGCCAAGTGGGCAGTCGCGTAGCGCTCGTTCGACGTCTCCAGCGCTGTCGCCTCGTCGAGGCCGGCGCGGGCCTGGGCGAGCAGGTCGAGAGCGGCGGGTGGCGCGGTGGCCCGGCGGAGCACGGGATGCACGTCGCCGGCGGGGCCGGTCAGTGAGGGGGCAGGGCCGGTGGCGCGGCGCCGGCGGGCGGCGGCTGCGGACGAGCTGGCCATGACGAACCTCCTGTCGTCGTGTGACGGCACTGTGGCCGTATGTGCCCATCGTGCGGTATGGCACTGACAATCCGTTCTGACCTGGGATTTTGCTTCGATCGAAGGTTCGGAGTAGTTTTTGCACTGACCAGTCAGTTTAAAATCAGTTCGATGTTCCAGGGGATGGGGAAGCTGTGGACGGTCCGCACGGACTGGGCGTCACGGCCGAGGAGTTCGGGCTCAGGGGACCCCGCGGCTGGGCGTTCCGAGGGGTCCGGTTCGACGTGGAGCCTGGATCGCTCGTCGCGATCGAGGGACCGTCCGGATCGGGCCGCACCTGCCTGCTGCTCGCGCTCACGGGACGGATGAAGGCCACCGAGGGGACGGCGGCCGTCGGTCCGTCGAGGCTGCCGAAGCAACTGGGCGCGGTGCGCCGGGTGAGCGCCGTCGCGCACGTGCCCGGGGTCACGGACCTCGACCCGGCGCTGACCGTCGGGGAACACCTGCGTGAACGGGCCCTGCTGCAGCGAAGGTTCGGCGGCTCTCTGCGGTCCCTGCTGCGCCCGCGCGGCGAGCGGGCGCGCGAGGCCGCGCTGCGGATCGAGGCCGCCCTGACCGCCGCCGGGCTCGACCCGGAGGCGCTTCCCAAGGGGGCCAGGACCGCCGTACGGGATCTGGAGCGCCTCGAAGCCTTGCGGCTGGAGATCGCGCTGGCCCTGATCGGACGTCCCCTGCTGCTCGGCGTCGACGACACCGACCTCAAGCTCTCGGATGCCGAACGGGCCGACGCGTGGGCCCTGCTGTCCTCGCTCGCCGCGTCCGGTGTCACGGTGTTCGCCGTGTGCAGCGAGGCTCCCGAAGGGGTCCCGGCCGTGTCCACCACCACGCCGGCGGACACCGACGTCCCGGTCGACGCCCACACCCCGGTCACCGGCGACAGCGACAGCGACAGCGACAGCGACAGCGACAGCGACGACAACAACGACAAGGAGTCGGCCGATGCGCTCGCCGAGACTGGCCGCTCTTGAGCTCCGCCGCTTCGGGCGGGGCAAGCTCCCCCGTGCCGCGCTGGTCGCTCTCCTGCTGCTGCCCCTGCTGTACGGCGCCCTCTACCTGTGGTCGTTCTGGGACCCGTACGGCCGACTCGACCGCATACCCGTGGCGTTGGTGAACGACGACAAGGGCGCGACGGCCGCCGGCCGGAAGATCGAGGTCGGCGACGACATCACCGAGGGGCTGCACGACAGCGAGACCTTCGAGTGGCACGAGGTGAGTTCGGCCGAGGCGCGGCGGGGCGTCGAGGACGGCACGTACTACCTGTCGCTCACGATGCCGGGCGACTTCAGCGAGCGGATCGCGTCCAGCTCCGGCAGCTCGCCTGAGACGAGCGCTCTCCAGGTGCGGACCAACGACGCGAACAACTACATCGTCGGGCAGATCTCCCGGACGGTGTTCGGCGAGGTCCGCACGGCGGCGTCCACGAAGACCTCGCGCTCGTTCCTGGACAAGATCTTCATCTCGTTCTCGGACATCCACGGGAAGACCGTGCAGGCGGCCGAGGGGGCCGACGAGCTCAACGGCGGCCTGGGCAAGGCGAAGAAGGGCTCCAAGGACCTGGCCGACGGCCTGAAGGAGGCCAAGAAGGGCAGCGGGAAGCTCTCCGGCGGCCTGAAGAAGCTCACCACGGGCGCGGGCGACCTGGAGGACGGTTCGCGCCAGGTCGCTGACGGAACCCAGCAGTTGGCGGACAAGGTCAACGGGGTCGCGGACAAGGTGGGGCCGTTCCTGAAGGACAACGAGAAGTCGATCGGGGACACCGCGCAGCTCGTCGCCGACTCGACCTCGGGGATCCGGCACAACCTGGACACCCTGGTGACCACGGCCCCGCTCGCGGCCAAGGGCGCCCACGCGGCGTCCGACGCGCTGGACGGCGTCTACCGCGCACGGTGCGCGGCCCTGCCCCTCCCCGACCCGGCGTGTCCCGAGCTGAAGAAGGCGAAGGAGGCGGCCTCCGACGTCGTGAAGGTCGCCGACGACCTCAACACGCTGATCGACGACCAGGACGGCGACCTCGCCGCGATGGACAAGAACCTGAAGACGCTGGGGAAGCAGGCCCAGGCACTCGCCGACCGCTCCCCGCATCTCTCCGAGGACCTCGACGACGCCGTCTCCAAGATCAACAAGCTGAACGACGGTGCAGCGAAGGTCGCCAAGGGGGCGAAGCGGCTGCACTCCGGGCTCGGCACCGCCGAGACCGGCGCCGCCGACCTCGACGACGGCCTGGGCCGCCTGAAGACGGGCGCGACCACGCTCGACGGCGGCCTGTACAAACTCGTCGGCGGTTCCGACAAACTGGCCGGCGGACTGCACGACGGCGCCAAGAAGATCCCCGACTACGACAAGGACGACCGCGACCGGCGGACGCAGGTCATGGCCGACCCGGTCCAACTGGCCTCCAGGGACCTGCACAAGGCACCCAACTACGGCACCGGATTCGCCCCGTACTTCATTCCGTTGTCGCTGTGGGTGGGCGCGATGGTGGCGTACATGCTGATCCAGCCGCTGAACCGCCGCGCGCTCGCCGCGGGGGCCTCGGCCTGGCGCATCGCGCTGGCCGGCTGGCTCCCGGTCGTCGCCGTCGGCGTCCTCCAGACCGCCGCCCTGATGGCGGTGCTGCACTGGGGGATCGGCCTCCAGATGGTGCGGGCCGCCGGAACGGTCGGGTTCCTGTTCCTCGTCGCGGCCTGCTTCGCAGCGATCGTGCAGTGGCTGAACGCCCGCTTCGGACCGGCCGGACGGATCCTCGTCCTCGCCCTCCTGATGCTCCAGCTGACGTCCGCGGGCGGCACCTACCCCGTCCAGACCAGTCCGGGCTTCTTCAACGCGATCCACCCCTTCCTGCCGATGAGTTACGTGGTCGAGGCGCTGCGCCGGCTCATCACCGGCGGCGGCCTGGGACCCGTCTGGCCGGCCTGCGCCGTCCTGACCGCCTTCACCGCGGGCGCCCTCGCCCTGACCGCCCTGTCGGCCCGGCGCAAACAGGTGTGGACCCTCGACCGGCTGCACCCGGAGCTGAGCCTGTGACCCGGCACGCGGGCGCTCCTGTGAGAATCGGGACCATGGAAAGCAGCAGCACCACGGCGGCCGGCGGCGGCCGCCGCGAGGCCACCCGGCAGAAGCTCTACGAGGCGGCCGTCACCCTCATCGCCGAGCAGGGCTTCTCCGCCACCACGGTGGACGAGATCGCGGAGCGTGCCGGGGTCGCGAAGGGCACGGTCTACTACAACTTCGCGAGCAAGTCCGTCCTCTTCGAGGAGCTGCTGCGGCACGGGGTGGGACTCCTCACCGCCTCGCTGCGGGAGGCGGCGGAGGGCACCGCGCGGGACGGCGGCAGCAAGGTCGACGCGCTGGACGCGATGATCCGCGCCGGTCTCGTCTTCATCGACCGCTACCCGGCCTTCACCCAGCTGTACGTGGCCGAGCTGTGGCGCACCAACCGCGCGTGGCAGTCCACGCTGATGGTGGTGCGGCAGCAGGCGGTCGCCGTCGTGGAGGGCGTGCTGCGCGACGCGGTCGCCGAGGGCGAGCTGAGCGACGAGATCGACATCCCGCTGACCGCGGCGGCGCTGGTCGGGATGGTCCTGGTGGCGGCCCTGGACTGGCAGGCGTTCCAGCCGGAGCGCTCCCTGGACGACGTCCACGCGGCGCTCTCCCGGCTCCTCCAGGGACGCGTCAGCGGCCGGGGCTGACCCCTCCGGGACGGACGGCCGCCGCCGACGAGCACACCAAAGCGCCGGTCCGCAGTGGCCGCGTCCCCCGCGGGCCCTGCGAACCGGCGCTCCGTCGTGCTCCCCCGTGCGTTCCCCGACGAGACCCCGTTCGGTCGTCCTCCGGGCTCCCCCGTGCCTCACTCCCGCCGAGCCTGCCGGCGGAAGGAGCGGCCAAGGGCGCGTGTTCCGTTCCGCCGCCCCGTGTCGGCGGTACCGGAGCCGCGCCCCCTCCGTGCCTCCACTCTCTCGTTCCCGCAGGTCGGAACCCATCCGTACGCCTACTCATCTCGGCGTCTGGGTACGGATACTCAGGCCTGCGCACGGATGCCCAGGACGTGCGCCCGCCGAGTGGCTACGATCGCGTCCGTGTCCGTACTCCCCCTGGTCTTCACCAGCGGCTGGGCCAGCGGCATCAACGCGTACGCGGTGGTGCTGCTCCTCGGCATCTTCGGCGCGACCGGGCTGACCGACGAGGTCCCGGAGACGCTCCAGCGCCCCGAGATCCTGATCACCGTCGGCGTGCTGTTCCTCTTCGAGGCGGTCGCGGACAAGATCCCGTACGTCGACTCGGTCTGGGACTCCGTGCACACCGTGGTCCGGCCCGCCGCGGGCGCCTGGGTCGGGGCGCTGCTCGCCGGACAGAGCGGTTCCGTCTCCGACCTGTGGGCGGGGGTGCTCGGCGGTTCCACGGCGCTGGCGAGCCACACGGTCAAGGCCGGGACCCGGATGGCGATCAACACCTCACCCGAGCCGTTCAGCAACTTCGTGATGAGCACCGCCGAGGATCTCGGGGTCGCGGGCATCCTCACGTTCGCCATGTTCCATCCGGAGGCGGCGGCGATCATCGCCGCCGTTCTGCTGTTCAGCGGCCTCGTGGTGGTCTACTTCCTCGTCTCGCGCATCCGGCGGTTCATGCGCCGCAGGGCACAGCGCCGGGAGGAGAGACGGCTCGCGGAACGGGTCGGACAGCCACCCGACAGGACCGGGCCCGTCCACCGGGACTGACCTCCCGGAGGGGGCTGTCGGTGGCGGCCGATAAAGTCGCCGGCATGGGACGGATTGCGGTGATCGGCGCCGGGATGGGCGCGATGGCGGCCGCCGCCCGGCTGGCCGTCGCGGGCCACCGGGTGGTGGTGTACGAGCGGGCGGAGACCTACGGGGGTTCCGTGGGCCGCTTCGAGCGCGACGGCTTCGCCTTCGACACGGGCCCCGGCCTGCTGACGCTGCCCGCGGTCTACCGCGATCTGTTCGTCAAGACGGGCCGGCAGCCGTTGGAGGAGTCCGTCGGCCTGGTGCAGGTCGATCCGTCGGCGCACCACGTCTTCGCCGACGGCACCCGGGTGTCCCTGCCGAACGCCTCGCGCGCGGGGGTGCTCTCCGCGCTGGACGAAGCGCTCGGCGCGGGCGCCGGCGCGCGGTGGGGCGACTTCCTGGTGCGGGCCCGCGAGGCGTGGGACCGCGCGCGCAGACCGCTCCTGGAGGAGCCCCTGTGGCCCAACTGGCCGGTGCTGGCCGAGCGCGACCCGTATCCGTCGGTGCCGCACAAGAAGCTGCTGCGCACCCGCCGGGCCGGCACGCTCGCCGAGGTCGCCGCCTGGGAGCTGCGCGACACCCGTCTGGCGGCCCTCCTGGAGAGCCACGCCCTGGCGTACGGGCTCGACCCGCGCGTCACGCCCGCGAGCGCCGCGGTGCTGCCGTACATGGAACACGCCTTCGGCACCTGGTATGTGCGCGGCGGTGTCCGGGAGTTGGCGCGCGCGGTGTACGAGCGGTGCGTGGCCCGCAGGGTCGAGTTCCGGTTCGGGACGCCGGTCGGGCGGATCGTCGAGAAGGACGGCCGGGCCGTCGGCGTGGAGGTGTCCCCGGACGGCGCCGGTGCTTCCGGCCCGGGCACGGGCCCGTTCGAGGAGGCGGACTTCGTGGTCGCCGGTGTGGCCCCCGGGGTCCTCGAAGGTCTGCTGCACGGCACGGTGATCCGGAGCGGCGACGACGTGCCGGAGCGATCCGGGGGTGCGAGCCGGCTGACCGTCCTGCTGGCGCTGCGTGGCGCTCGTCCCGCGGGGACGGCGCACCGGACGGTGGTCCACACGGCCGACAGGGACGGGGAGTTGGAAGGGATCTTCGGCGAGCGCCCGGGTCCCCCGGTGGCGCCGACCGTCGTGGTCTCGCGGCCCGACGATCCGGCGCTGGTGCCCGACAGCGGCCATGAGGCGGTCACGCTGACCGTCACGGTGCCTTCAGGCGCTCCGGTCCGCGAGGCGGACGTGGAGCGGGTCCTCGACACCGCCGGGCGCGCCCTGCCGGGCCTGCGGGACCGGCTGTTGTGGCACGAGGTCCGGACGCCCGCCGATGTGGCCCGGGCGACCGGTGCCGCGGGGGGCGCGGTTCCCGCCCCGGCCCTCGCCGCGGCGGACGGGCTACTCCTGCACCCGTCGAACAGCACGCGGCTGCCGGGGCTGTTCACGGCAGGAGGGTGGGCGCATCCCGGCGGCGGCCTGCCGCACGCGGGCATGTCGGGCGCCCTGGTGGCGGGACTGATCGTGGAGGGACCGGACTTCCGGGGCTCGCAGTGACCGGAGCCGCCGGGACCCCGGCCGGCGCCCCTACGGGCCTTCGCGCGTGGTGGGCCGGTCAGTACCGGTACTGCTCGTCGTACCCGGTGTTGCCGTTGCCGCCGCCGTTCCCCTGGTAGGGGTACTGCTGCTGCTCGGGCGGGAGTTCGCCGCCGTAGGACTCGTCGGTGTTGCGCTGCTGCGGGACCCAGACACCACCGGCCGGGGTCTCACCGCCGTACGTGCCGTTGCCGTACTGGTCCTGGCCGTAGCCCTGCTGCGGGTACTGCTGCTGGTCGCCGTAGCCCGTGGTGTCGTACGAGGCGCCGGAGTACGTCTGGGTGCCGATGTACGGGTCGGAGTAGGCGGCGTACTGCTGCTGGCCGTTGTCGTAGCCGTACTGCTGCTGGTCGTAGCCGGTGTAGCCGTCGTACGCGTAGGCCTGCTGGTCCGGGGACTGGGCCGTCGGCGCGTACGCCTGCTGGTCCTGAGCGGCACCGCTGTAGGACTGGTCGGCGGCGGCCGCGTAGGCGTTGGCGTCGTACACGCCGTAGGAGCCGGTGTCCTCGGGCAGGGGCTGCGGCTCGTAGACAGCGGTGGACTCGGCGGCCGCGGGCTCGGCGCCCGGGGGCATGAACCGGTCGGACTGCGCGGGCGTGAAGACGTCGTCGTCGCCGGGATACGGGTCCTCGTGGGCGTAGGACCGCCCGCCGGTCGATTCGAGGTCGGAGACCTCCGGCGGCGGGTCCGCGAGGTCCGGTTCGCCGCGGCGACGCTTGCTGGGCTTGGCGGGCTTCTCCTGCGCGGAGCGGCCGTTGATGGCCCAGCCCTGGGCGAAGCCCTTGCGGAAGGAGAGCGTCACGTACGTCTGGCCGACGGTGAACGCGATCGCGCCCAGACCGATGACCACGACGGAGTGCATCAGGACGCCGAGGACGACACCGAGGAAGCCGACGAAGGCGAGCAGCCGGAACCGCAGGCGCGCCTTGTACTGCAACAGCACCTCGCCGAGCAGCCACAGCGCGACGATGCCGAATGCAAGATAGAGGACCGTCAAGCCCATGTACGCCCCTCTCCCAGTGGCCGCACGCAGTCTGTCGTACGCGGGTGCGACCGGTCTAGGCCTGCTGTGGGTGGTGCAGGCCCAGATTCTCGTAGATCTCCAGTGTCGCCGTGGAGTTGTTCAGCGTGATGAAGTGCAGTCCGGGGACTCCCTCGGCCAACAGCCTCGCACAGAACTCCGTCGCGAACTCGATGCCAATGGAGCGTACAGCCGCCGGATCGTCTTTGACTGTGAGGATGCGCTCTTTCAGGGCGTCCGGGAGCGAGGCGTTCGAGAGCTGCGGCAGCCGCTCCAGCATCCGCACACTCGTCACCGGCATGATCTCGGGGATGACCGGGGTGTCGCAGCCGGCCTCGGCCACGCGGTCGCGCAGCCGCAGGTAGGACTCGGGCTGGAAGAACATCTGGGTGATCGCGTAGTCGGCGCCGGCGCGGCACTTGTCGACGAAGTGCGAGACGTCCAGGTCCCATTCCGTGGACCGCGGGTGCATCTCGGGGAAGGCCGCCACCCCGACGCAGAAATCGCCCGACTCCTTGATGAGGCGCACCAGTTCGGCGGCGTAGGTCAGGCCCTTGGGGTGCGGCACCCAGTCGCCCATGGGGTCGCCCGGCGGGTCACCGCGCACGGCCAGCATGTTGCGGATGCCGGCGTCCGCGTACTGGCCGATGATGTTGCGCAGTTCCGCGACCGAGTGGTTGACGGCGGTCAGGTGGGCGACCGGGGTGAGCGTCGTGTCGAGCACGATCTGCTCGGTCTCCTTGACCGTGCCGGCCCGGGTGGAGCCGCCGGCCCCGTAGGTCACCGAGACGAAGTCGGGCGCCACGGCCTCGACCCGTCGCAGGGCGTTCCACAGGTTCCGCTCACCCTTCGGGGTCTTGGGCGCGGAGAACTCGAACGAGCACGTCTGTTTGCCGGTCGCGAGCATGTCGCGCACGGTGCGTGCGCGATCAGTCCTGGTGGAAGCAGATCCGAGGGCCATACTCGCAGGTTAGTCAGAGGGTGCCTCTCCCCCAACCGAACCGCTGCGATTTGTCCCATCTGCCGGTTTCTTGTCCACCCCTCGGACAAGGGGGCAGGTCTCGGCCTGCGGGGTCGTCCGTTCTCGGCCGCGACGACCCCGGGGCCGCCGGGGCCTCGCCCCTCGGGGTCATGCCTCGCGCAGCCGCTTCGCGAACTCGGACGCGGCGGCACCCGGGTCGTCCGCCTCGGTGATCGCGCGGACGACGACGACACGGCGGGCGCCCGCTTCGAGCACCTCGTCGAGGCGGCCGAGGTCGATGCCGCCGATCGCGAACCAGGGACGGTCGGTGTCGAGGGCGGCGGTGTGCCGGACCAGGTCGAGGCCGGGTGCGTGCCGGCCGGGCTTGGTGGGGGTGGGCCAGCAGGGCCCGGTGCAGAAGTAGTCCACACCGTCCTGGGCGGCGGCGGCCTCGGCCTCCGGGCCCGCGTGCGTCGAACGGCCGATCAGCACCTCGTCGCCGAGGATGGCGCGGGCCGCGGGGACCGGCAGGTCGCCCTGGCCCAGGTGCAGCACGTCGGCGCCGACGGCGTGTGCCACGTCGGCCCGGTCGTTGACCGCGAGGAGCTTGCCGTGGCGGGCACACGCGTCCGCGAAGATCCGGAGGTGCTCCAGCTCCTCCGCGGCCTCCATGCCCTTGTCGCGCAGCTGCACGATGTCGACCCCGCTCGCGAGGACCGTGTCGAGGAAGTCGGCGAGGTCCCCCTGGCGCCTGCGGGCGTCGGTGCAGAGGTAGACGCGGGCGTCGGCGAGCCGGGCGCGGGCGGAAGTGGCGGCTGCTGCGGGCATGCGTGGGTCCCCCCGGGGTCGGTGCGCGGGGAGGCACGACGGCCGGTTCGTCCCGGGCCGCCGCGCTCTCCCCGCGCCGGACTGTCTCGATTCAGGTCAGACGGCGAGCGCCTGGGCGCGGCGCTTCACCTCCGTGCCGCGATTCTCGCTCAGAGCCTGCGCGGGGGTACCGGGCAGGGTCGCGTCGGGGGTGAAGAGCCATTCGAGGGCCTCTTCGTCGGAGAAGCCGTCGTCCCTCAGGAGCGTCAGGGTGCCGGACAGGCCCTTGACGACCTTCTGCTCGTCCACGTCGATGAAGGCGGCGGGGACGTGCAGCGCGCGGTTCTCACCACGGCGTACGGCGATCAGCTGGCCGTCCTTGACCAGCTGCCGGACGCGGGTCACCTCGACGCCGAACTGTTCGGCGATGTCGGGGAGGGTGAGCCAGGCGGGGACGAGAGCATCGATCTTTGCGTCAATCTCGGTCACGGGACAAGCCTGCCATCCCGGACCGACAGTCGGAAGCCGAGGGCGTCCGACCTGGGGCGACGCCCCGCCTCCCGGCCCTAGACCGTGGCGGTCTTCAGCGGCCTCGACGGGTCCGCGAGCAGCAGCGGATCCATGCGCGCACCCGCCTCGATGAGCCGGCGGCCCTGCGCGAGATCCCTCGGGCGGCCCACCGCCAGGAGGGCGACCAGGCGTGTCTCGCGGAGCCAGCACACCGACCAGGCGGTGCCCGCGGGGTCGCCGCGCCACACCAGGGTGTCGTCGGGCGTGTGGTGGCCGACGTACTGCACGAAGCGGCCGAACTGCTCGGACCAGAAGTACGGCACCGGGTCGTAGGCGGCGGGCGTCTCGCCGACGATGTTCGCGGCGACGGTTCGGGGTCCCTGGAGCGCGTTGTCCCAGTGGTGGACGAGGAGGCGGTCCTCGTAGCGCCCCGAAGGGAAGGAGGCGCAGTCCCCGACGGCGTAGACGTCCGGCAGCGAGGTGCGCAGGTGGTCGTCGGCGAGGATCTCCCGGTCGGCGCCGAGTGTGATGCCGGAGGCGGCGATCCACCCCGTCGCGGGCCGCGCCCCGATGCCGACGACGACGGCACCGGCGGGCACCCGGGTGCCGTCGTCCAGGACCACGGCACCGGGCTCGACGCGCTCCACGCGCGTGTGCGTGCGCAGCGTGGCGCCGCTGTCCGCGTACCAGGCGGCCATCGGCCCGGCCACCTCGGCGGGCAGCACGGCGGCGAGCGGCCGGTCGGCGGCCTCGACGACCGTGACCGCGCAGCCGGCCTCGCGGGCGGCGGTGGCGAACTCGGCGCCGATCCAGCCGGCGCCGACGACCACGATGTCGTGCTGCTGGAGCAGGACCGGCCGCAGCCGGTCGGCGTCGTCCAGCGTGCGCAGCAGATGCACCCCCGGCACGCCCTCGGCGCCGGGAAGCCGGATCGGCTCGGCGCCGGTGGCGACGACCAGGACGTCGTACGGGACGGGTCCGCCGGCCGTGTCGAGTTCGTGGTCCCCGGCACGCACGCCGAGGGCCTCCAGGCCGAGCCGCAGGTCGATGTCGAGGGCCTCGAAGTCGACGTCGAAGGCGGAGCCCTCGGCCTTGCCGAGCAGGACGGCCTTGGACAGAGGTGGCCGGTCGTACGGCTGATGGGGTTCCGCGCCGATCAGCGTGACGGTTCCCGTGAAGCCCTGCTCGCGCAGGGCGACCGCCGTCTGCACCCCGGCCATGCCCGCGCCCACCACGACGACCCGCCGTGCGGGGGACCCCTGCGCCTTCGCCTGCGTCTGCTCGATCACCTGATCACCATAGACACCTGACAATTCGTCAGTCAGCGGACGTGCTCGGTGATCTGCTGCACAGCGACCGTCTTCGGGACCTCCTCGACGACGCTGGTGCCCGACCCGGCCTGTGACTCCCAGGCCCAGGTCTCCACCAGCCGCACCCGGCCGTCGGACAGTTCGGTCACCAGCGACACGCAGTGCCCGGACGAGGTGGTGCCGTCGGCCCTGAGCTGGACGTAGCGGAAGTCGAGACGGTCGCCCTCGCGGGTCCCGACGAGGTGTCCGTGGACGACGTCGCCGCCCGTGTAGTCGGCCCAGACCGTGCCGTCCTGCTCCCGGTAGGCGAAGCGGGTGCGGGTGCCCACCTGACCCGGTGCCTGGTCGGCGACCGGGGCGAGGACGAGGCCGTCGAGCGAGCGTGCCATGGGCGGAGGCTCCCTTACCGAGTCGGGGGAGGGCGGGCTAGGGTGGCCACGGTAAAGCACTCGCGGGAGCCCGTACGCAACGGGCTGAGAGGGAGGCTGGGCGGCCTCCGACCGTACGAACCTGATCCGGGTCATGCCGGCGAAGGGAGGGGCTGGACGCCCATGTCGCCTGCACGTTCGTCCGACGTCCTCGTCATCGGGGGCGGGATCATCGGTCTGGTCACGGCCTGGCGGGCCGCGCAGCGCGGGTTCACCACCGCGCTCGTCGACCCCGAGCCGGGTGGCGGGGCCGCTCAGGTCGCGGCGGGGATGCTCGCGGCCGTCACCGAGCTGCACTACGGCGAGGAGACCCTGCTCGGCCTCAACCTCGCCTCCGCGCGCCGCTATCCGGACTTCGCCGCCGAACTCACCGAGGCGACCGGCCAGGACCTGGGCTACCGCCGGTGCGGCACGCTGGCCGTCGCGCTGGACGCCGACGACCGCGCCCACCTGCGGGAACTGCACGCGTTGCAGAGCCGTTCGGGGCTCGACTCGCAGTGGCTGACCGGCCGGGAGTGCCGTCGCCTCGAACCGATGCTCGCCCCCGGGGTGCGCGGCGGCCTGCGGGTCGACGGCGACCACCAGATCGACCCGCGACGCCTCGCGGCGGCCCTGGTCACGGCCTGCGAGCGGGCCGGGGTGAGCATCCACCGGACCTGGGCGGAGCGCCTGACGGTCGTCCGTGACCGGGCCGCCGGAGTGGTCACCTCGGACGGCACCGAACGCGGCGCCGGCCAGGTGGTGCTGGCCGGGGGCAGTCTCAGCGGGCAGCTGGCCGGTGTCCCCGACGACGTCCTGCCGCCGGTGCGCCCGGTGAAGGGGCAGGTGCTGCGGCTGACCGTGCCGCAGCGGTACGCGCCGTTCCTGAACCGCACCGTACGGGCCGTCGTGCGCGGCGGCCACCTTTACCTGGTACCGCGCGAGAACGGCGAACTCGTCGTGGGCGCGACCAGCGAGGAGCTCGGCTGGGACACCACGGTGACGGCGGGCGGCGTGTACGAGCTGCTGCGCGACGCCCACGAGCTGGTACCCGGGATCACCGAGCTGCCGCTCACCGAGACCCGGGCGGGACTGCGCCCCGGCTCCCCCGACA
Organism: Streptomyces sp. M41(2017); assembly: GCF_002078175.1. Classification (GTDB taxonomy): domain Bacteria; phylum Actinomycetota; class Actinomycetes; order Streptomycetales; family Streptomycetaceae; genus Streptomyces. Next base: position 132,291 of record NZ_MWFK01000001.1, read on the forward strand.
ACGCGCCGCTGCTCGGCCCGACCGCGCTGGACGGACTGCTGCTGGCCACCGGGCACTTCCGCAACGGGGTGCTCCTCACGCCGGTCACCGGTGACGCCATGGCGCACGTCCTGACCTCCGGCGAACTCCCCGACGAAGCCCGCCCCTTCAGCCCGCGGCGCTTCGCCGCCACCGCCTTCACGGAGCAGCCCGCATGAACATCGTCGTCAACGGAGAGCGGCGGCGGATCGCCGCCGGAACCGCTCTCGACACCCTCGTCGCGACGCTCACCCCGGCACCGTCGGGGGTGGCGGCAGCCCTGAACGAGACCGTCGTCCCGCGCGGGCGGTGGTCGTCCACCGCACTGGCCGAGGGCGACCGCGTCGAGGTCCTCACCGCCGTACAAGGAGGCTGAACCATGGCCGACGACCCCTTCGTCCTCGGGGGGACGACCTACGCCTCCCGGCTGATCATGGGCACCGGCGGGGCGCCCAGCCTCGACGTCCTGGAGCGTTCCCTCGTGGCGTCCGGCACGGAGCTGACGACGGTCGCCATGCGGCGCGTGGACGCGTCCGTGCACGGCTCGGTCCTGTCGGTGCTCGACCGCCTCGGCATCCGGGTCCTGCCGAACACGGCCGGCTGCTACACCGCGGGCGAGGCCGTCCTGACGGCCCGCCTCGCGCGCGAGGCGCTCGGCACCGACCTGGTCAAGCTGGAGGTCATCGCCGACGAGCGCACCCTGCTGCCCGATCCGGTGGAACTGCTGGACGCGGCGGAGACGCTGGTCGACGACGGCTTCACCGTGCTGCCGTACACGAACGACGACCCGGTCCTCGCGCGCAAACTGGAGGACGTCGGCTGCGCCGCGGTCATGCCGCTCGGCTCGCCCATCGGGTCGGGGCTCGGCATCCGCAACCCGCACAACTTCCAGCTGATCGTCGAGCACGCGCGCGTGCCGGTGATCCTGGACGCCGGGGCCGGTACGGCGTCGGACGCGGCGCTCGCGATGGAGCTGGGCTGCGCGGGGGTGATGCTCGCCTCGGCGGTGACCCGCGCGCAGGAGCCGGTGCTGATGGCCGAGGCCATGCGGCACGCGGTGGAGGGCGGACGCCTCGCACGGCGGGCCGGCCGCATCCCGCGCCGGCACTTCGCCTCGGCGTCCTCCCCCACCGACGGCATGGCGGCCCTGGACCCGGAGCGTCCCGCGTTCTGACCTCAAGGACAGGTGCGTACCGTGTGATGTGTGCCTCGGCGCGGGGGTCGCACCCCCTGCGAAGCGCCGGCCGCCGGGTGGCCCTGCGGTGCCCCGACGGGACGGCGGCCGGCGCGTCACGGGCCCGCCGGAGCGGACCCGAGCGGGCCGGACGCCTGTGCGAGAGCGGGGTCCCGGTGCGCGCGGTGCGCGTCACAGGTCGGTCGCAGTCATGCCCCGGTATCGGCCGAACGGGGCGGTCCGCCGGTGGTGGCTCGTAGACTCACCTGCGTGGATACGACCCTTCAGGACCCCCTTGTCGGACACGTGCTCGACGGCCGCTACCGCGTCGACGCGCGCATCGCGGTCGGCGGGATGGCCACGGTCTACCGGGCCCTGGACATCCGCCTCGACCGCGTGGTCGCGCTCAAGGTGATGCACCCGGCGCTGGCCATGGACGGTTCGTTCGTCGACCGTTTCATCCGCGAGGCCAAGTCGGTGGCCCGGCTGGCGCACCCCAACGTGGTGCAGGTCTTCGACCAGGGGACGGACGGGTCGTACGTCTACCTGGCGATGGAGTACATCGCCGGCTGCACCCTGCGTGACGTGCTCCGCGACCGCGGCGCGCTCCAGCCGAGGGCGGCGCTCGACATCCTGGAACCGGTGCTCGCCGCGCTCGGCGCCGCGCACCGCGCCGGGTTCGTGCACCGCGACATGAAGCCGGAGAACGTCCTGATAGGGGACGACGGCCGGGTCAAGGTCGCGGACTTCGGTCTGGTGCGCGGGGTCGACACGGTGACGAGCACGACGGGCGCCGTCCTCGGCACCGTCTCGTACCTGGCGCCGGAGCAGATCGAGCACGGCACCGCCGACCCCCGCGTCGACGTCTACGCCTGCGGGATCGTCCTCCACGAGATGCTCACCGGCGCCAAGCCGCACACCGGGGACTCCCCCGCCCAGGTCTTCTACCAGCACCTCAACGCGGACGTGCCGCCGCCGTCGGCCCGGGTGCCGGGGATGGCGTACGAGCTGGACGAGCTGGTCACCACCTCCACCGCCCGCAATCCGGAGGTGCGCCCCGCCGACGCCGTGGCGCTGCTCGGGCGGGTCCTCGAAGCTCGCGCCGCCCTCACCGCCGACCAGCTCGACGCCGTACCGCCGGGCGCGCTCGCCGTGGGCCACGACAACGCCCACGACCGTACGAGCGTGATCCCGCGCTCGCTGTCCATGCAGCGCCCGTTGCCGGTGAACGAGGACGAGGGCCACGGCGTCAACCGGACCAGCCGGTTCGAGAGCACCGGGTACCTCCAGGCCCCGCCCGAGTCACCCTCGCGGCCTGCTCGCACGCGTCCGCGGCGGGGCATGCTGTTCGTCGTCGCCGCGCTCGTGCTGGTGCTCGGCCTGGGCGCCGGTGTCTGGTACATCAACTCCGGCCAGTTCACGAAGGTCCCGCCGGTCCTGACGCAGACCGAGGGGCAGGCCAGGGACCATCTCAAGGACGCCGGGCTGGACGTCAAGCGGGTCGAGCACGCCTACAGCGACACGGTGAAGCGGGGCAGTGTCATCAGCACCGACCCTGGGGTCGGCGAGCGGATCCGGGACAACGACGCGGTGACGCTGACCGTGTCGGACGGGCCGAAGACGGTGAAGGTCCCCGATCTGTCGGGCGTCGCCCTCGGGAAGGCGAAGGCGGAGCTGAAGGACGCCGGGCTCGCCGCGGGCATGGTCACCCGGGAGTTCAGTGAGGACGTCCCCCGGGGTTCCGTGGTCGGCACGGACCCGGACGCGGGCACCTCGCGGCACGCCGGCTCGGCGATCGCGCTCGTGGTCAGCAAGGGCAGCCCGGTGGAGGTGCCCGACGTCACCGGCTCGTCCGTGGAGGATGCCAGGGCGGAGCTGGAGGACGCCGGCCTGAAGGTGAAGATCGCCACGCAGCAGGTCAACTCCGAGTTCGACAAGGGCCAGGTCGCCCAGCAGTCGCCGAAGCCGGAGCAAGAGGCCGCCACCGGCGACACGGTGACGCTGACGGTCTCCAAGGGGCCCGAGATGATCGAGGTCCCCGACGTCGTGGGCGACAGTGTGAACGACGCGACGCAGAAGCTGAAGGACGCCGGATTCGAGGTCCACGAGGACCGCGGCCTCCTCGGCCTCTTCGGCGACACGGTCAAGAAGCAGTCGGTGGACGGCGGCGACACCGCGCCCAAGGGCTCGACCGTCACGATCCAGATCCGCTGAGCCACGAGCGCCCGCGGTTCACGGACCGGCGGCCCCCGGGGGTGCCCGAGGACCGCCCGCGGGACGGCCGACGGCGCGTGACACCCTGACGGGTGTGACCAGCAAGCAGCTCCGCAACCCCGTCGGCGGCCATGTCCCGGTGGCCGGCGGCCTCAGCTCCGTCGGCCTGTCCTACGCCCGCGACCTCGCGGCCGAGACCGTTCAGGTCTTCGTCGCCAACCCGCGCGGCTGGGCGACCCCCGCCGGGAACCCGAAGCAGGACGAGGAGTTCCGCGCCGCCTGCGCCGCCGGGTCGATCCCCGCCTACGTCCACGCGCCGTACCTGATCAACTTCGGTTCGCACACCGAGGCCACGGTCGAGAAGTCGGTGGAGTCGCTGCGGCACTCGCTGCGCCGCGGCCGGGAGATCGGCGCGCTCGGCGTCGTCGTGCACACCGGGAGCGCCACCGGCGGCCGGGAACGGTCCGTCGCCCTCCGGCAGGTACGGTCCCGTCTGCTGCCGCTGCTCGACGAACTGACCCACGACGACGACCCGTTCCTCCTGCTGGAGTCGACCGCGGGCCAGGGCGCCTCCCTCTGCTCGCGCACCTGGGACTTCGGACCGTACTTCGAGGCCCTCGACGCCCACCCGAAGCTGGGCGTCTGCCTGGACACCTGCCACATCTTCGCGGCCGGCCACGACCTGACCGGCCCGAGCGGTATGCACCAGACCCTCGACCTGCTGGTCGACACCGTCGGCGAGGGCCGGCTGAAGCTGATCCACGCCAACGACTCCAAGGACGTCGTCGGAGCGCACAAGGACCGGCACGAGAACATCGGCTCCGGGCACATCGGCGAGGACCCCTTCCGCGCCCTGATGACCCACCCCGCCACCGAGGGCGTCCCGCTGATCATCGAGACGCCGGGAGGCAAGGAGGGGCACGCGGCGGACGTCGAACGGCTGAAGAAGCTGCGCGACGGCTGAGACACGCGGAAGGGAATACCCCTGGGGGGTATACGGTTCCGGTGAGGTACAGGAACCGCTACCGGACGTCGGGGGCCCTCATGGATCACGGACCGCACACGCACACAGGGGCGAGCTGGCAGACGGCCGCCCAGGCCACGCTGCACTGCCTCACGGGCTGCGCCATCGGCGAGGTGCTCGGCATGGTGATCGGTACCGCGTTCGGCTGGGGCAATCTGCCGACCACGGTCCTCGCGATCGTGCTGGCCTTCTTCTTCGGCTACGCGCTCACCCTGCGCGGCATCCTGAGGGCGGGCGTCGCCTTCCGGACGGCGTTCCGGGTGGCGCTGGCCGCGGACACCCTGTCGATCGCGGTGATGGAGCTGATCGACAACGGGGTGATCGCGCTGTGGCCGGCCGCGATGGACACGGAACTGGCCGACGCCCTGTTCTGGGTGTCACTGGCGGTCTCGCTGGCGATCGCCTTCGTGGTCACCACGCCCGTGAACAAGTGGATGATCGGCCGCGGCAAGGGCCACGCCGTGGTGCACGCCTACCACTGACCCAGCCGGAGGAGGCGGCGCCGGACCTCAGAGTTCGGGGCCGTCCCCGGGCTCCTCCTGGTACGAGTAGCGCTGCTCGCGCCAGGGGTCGCCGACGTTGTGGTAGCCCCGCTCCTCCCAGAAACCGCGTCGGTCGGCCGTCATGTACTCGACGCCCCGGACCCACTTGGGGCCCTTCCACGCGTACAGCTGCGGGACCACCAGGCGCAGCGGGAAACCGTGCTCCGCCGTCAGGAGTTCCCCGTCCTTGTGGGTGGCGAACATGGTGCGCTCGGAGGCGAAGTCCGCGAGGCGCAGGTTCGAGCTGAAGCCGTACTCGGCCCAGACCATCACGTGGGTGACGGTGGGCGCGGGCGGGGCGATCTCCAGGATGGTGCGGGCGGGCACACCACCCCATTCGGCCCCGAGCATGCTGAACTTCGTGACGCAGTGCAGGTCGGCGACGACGGAGGCGTACGGCAGGGCGGCGAACTCCTCGTGGGTCCAGCAGCGCTTGTCACCGTCGGCGGTGGCCCCGAAGACGCGGAACTCCCAGCGTTCGGGGCGGAACTTGGGGACGGGTCCGTAGTGGGTGACCGGCCATCCGCGCTGGAGTCGCTGTCCCGGCGGTAGCTCCGACAGTGCCGATTCTCCTGTTTCCCGCTTTGCCGGCTGACCCATGTCTCCATCCTGACAGACCGGGGGCCGTGCCCATGACCAGCGGGTCGTCGATTCGGGCAACTACTACTAAGCGTGCACTTACTGGACGGTTTTCCGTGGCCGGTGCAAAGATGCGGCGCAACCTTGCCCCTCCCCCCGCTTGGAAGGAGCCTCTGCGATGCAGGGCGACCCCGAGGTCATCGAATTCCTCAATGAGCAGCTGACCGGCGAGCTGACAGCGATCAACCAGTACTTCCTGCACGCGAAGATGCAGGAGAACTTCGGCTGGACGAAGCTCGCCAAGTACACGCGGCACGAGTCGTTCGACGAGATGAAGCACGCGGAGGTCCTCACCGACCGCATCCTCTTCCTGGACGGACTGCCGAACTACCAGCGGCTCTTCCACGTGCGGGTGGGGCAGACGGTCACGGAGATGTTCCAGGCCGACCGTCAGGTGGAGGTCGAGGCGATCGACCGGCTGCGGCGCGGGATCGAGGTGATGCGGGCCAAGGGCGACATCACGTCCGCGAACATCTTCGAGTCGATCCTGGAGGACGAGGAGCACCACATCGACTATCTCGACACCCAGCTGGAACTGGTCGAGAAGCTCGGCGAGGCGCTCTACATCGCGCAGCTCATCGAGCAGCCGGAGAGCTAGGCCGGACACGGCCCGGGCCCGGACGGGGCTAGGCGGCCTCGCGCCCGGCGGTGTCGTGCAGCGCGGTCTCCTGCAGGACGGCTTCGTGCTGAGCGGCCTCGACCGCACCGCGCACCTCGGCGAGGACCGGCATGCCCTGGTCGGCGAGCTGACGGCGCGGGCAGGAGCCCCTGCCGAGCAGCGCCTGGATCTGGCGGACGCAGGACCCGCAGTCCGTGCCGGCCTTGGAGGCGGACGCTATCTGGCGAGGAGTGCAGGCGCCGTCCTCCGCGTGCTTCTTCACCTGCTGTTCGGTGATCCCGAAGCAACTGCAGACGTACACGCGGTTCACCTCCCGCCGAATGGATGGGGCACTGCCGTCCCGATAATCGGTGAGGCTAACCTAACCTTACCCGGCATGCCAGAGCCACAAAAGTGGGGTGGGGCGCGGATCGTATGTGATCCGCGCCCCACCCTGTGCGCCGGTGACAGGCCCGAACCAGGCCGGTCTCTTACTGGTCGCGGTACATCTCGGCGACGAGGAAGGCCAGGTCCAGGGACTGGCTGCGGTTCAGGCGGGGGTCGCAGGCCGTCTCGTAGCGCTGGTGCAGGTCGTCGACGAAGATCTCGTCGCCGCCGCCCACGCACTCGGTGACGTCGTCACCGGTGAGCTCGACGTGGATGCCGCCCGGGTGCGTGCCGAGTCCCTTGTGGACCTCGAAGAAGCCCTTCACCTCGTCGAGCACGTCGTCGAAGCGGCGGGTCTTGTGGCCCGAGGCCGCCTCGAAGGTGTTGCCGTGCATCGGGTCGGTCACCCAGGCCACGGTCGCGCCGGAGGCGGTGACCTTCTCGACCAGCTCCGGCAGCTTGTCCCGGACCTTGTCGGCGCCCATGCGGACGATGAAGGTCAGCCGGCCCGGCTCACGGTCGGGGTCGAGACGCTCGATGTACTGGAGCGCCTCCTCGGCCGTCGTCGTCGGACCCAGCTTGATGCCGATCGGGTTGCGGATCTTCGAGGCGAACTCGATGTGCGCGCCGTCCAGCTGACGGGTGCGCTCACCGATCCACACCATGTGGCCCGACACGTCGTACAGGCGGCCCGTACGCGAGTCGACACGGGTCAGCGCCGACTCGTAGTCGAGCAGCAGCGCCTCGTGGGAGGCGTAGAACTCGACGGTCTTGAACTCCTCCGGGTCGGTGCCGCAGGCCCGCATGAAGTTCATCGCGTTGTCGATCTCGCGCGCCAGCTGCTCGTAGCGCTGGCCCGAGGGGGACGACTTCACGAAGTCCTGGTTCCAGGCGTGCACCTGGCGCAGGTCCGCGTAGCCACCGGTGGCGAAGGCGCGCACGAGGTTGAGCGTGGAGGCGGACGCGTTGTACATCCGCTTCAGGCGCTCGGGGTCCGGGATGCGGGCCTTCTCGTTGAAGTCGAAGCCGTTGACCGAGTCGCCCCGGTAGGTCGGCAGGGTCACTCCGTCACGGGTCTCGGTGCCCTTGGAGCGCGGCTTCGAGTACTGGCCGGCGATCCGGCCGACCTTCACGACCGGCACGGAGGCGGCGTACGTGAGGACGGCGCCCATCTGGAGCAGCGTCTTGAGCTTGTTGCGGATCTGGTCGGCCGACACGGCGTCGAAGGCCTCGGCGCAGTCGCCGCCCTGGAGAAGGAACGCCTCTCCCTTGGCGACGGACGCCAACCGGGCGCGCAGCTGGTCGCACTCGCCCGCGAAGACGAGCGGCGGATACGACTCGAGGTCCGCGATCACATCGCGCAGAGCCTCGGCATCGGGGTACTCAGGCTGCTGCGCCGCGGGAAGGTCTCGCCAGGTGTTGCCAGCGCTCGCGCTGGACTTAGCGTTCACGGTCACCCCGACAACATTACGGGGTCGTGTCGGGCGTCCCTTCACATGCTCATCAATTGAGACGAACCCCGCTCGATCGGAGCGGCTCCGGGTGGCCGTACGCGCCTCGCGGCGGCCCCCCGGAGCCGGTCCGACGGGAGGGCTAGTCGACGTCGAGGCGGTCGCGGTCGATGGAGATCGTCACGCCGCCGTGGGTCTCCGTGGTGTCGCCGACGTACTGGTGGATGCGCTGGTGCTTGGCCCACAGGGTCGAGGGGATCGACGCGTCGGAGGTGGTCGACGTGCCGTTCCAGCGGGCGAAGTGGATCACGTCGGGCAGGGTGACGTCCGCCCGGTTGGCGATCAGGTCGGCGACGAGGGACGAGGTGTTGCCGTACGCGCCCGAGCGGTAGCCCAGCGCGTGCAGGCGCTCGGTGTAGGCGTCGATGTAGCCGAGCACCTGGGCGGTGACCGTCTTGCCGGGCTCGTAGTGCTCCAGGTCGTTGTAGAGCACCGTGCCCTTGCCGAAGCCGAGCGCCGCCGCCTGGGCCGCGGCGTCGTCGGCGGCGGCGGTGCCCTGCGCGACCGGGCTGGTGATGGCCGCGCAGCCGCCCCCGCAGCTGCCGCCGTCCGAGGAGGGCTGGCGGCCGACGTAGAGCGGGAAGAACCGCCAGCCGCGCGTGTACTGGGTGCGCACCCAGTCGGCCGTGAGGTGCTGCTGGGCGCAGGCGCGGTTGAGGCCGCCGATGTAGACGCCGATGGCGCCGTAGCCGGAGTTGTCGCGCCAGGCGTCCATCGCGGACTGGCTCGGGGCGGTGCAGGCGTCGAAGCCCTCGCCGCGGAAGGAGGTCGCGTCGGCGGGCAGCGCGGCGACGGCGGGCAGCGCGGCGGGGGCGCCGGGGGTCGCGGTGACGGGCAGCCCGGCGCTGCGCAGGACGTCCTGGATGCGGGTGCGGTCGTAGCCGTAGGCGGCGGTCACGGTGATGCGGTCGGCGGTGGCCCGGTAGGTGCGGGCGGTGGGGTTCTCGCTGACGGCGCGCTCCGCGGCCCGGGCGGGCTGGACGAGCAGCGCCTCGGTCCGGCCGCTGGCCCGGGCCGGACACTTCTGGTTGGCGCCCGGGGTGCCGAGGTAGACGGCGTGACGGTCGAAGCGGACGCAGGCGTCGGGATGTTTCTCCAGGTCCACGATCTGCCAGGAGGCGGGGACGGTGAAGGCGTGACCGCGGTAGGAGACCTGGGTGACGTCCTCGGAGTCGGTCGGGCGCGGGGCCGACCGCGCGGCGCCGAGCGGCCCGGCGGCGAGGGCGGCGGCCGCGAGCAGCACGGTCAGCGTGCGGGCTCCGGTCCGGCGGGACTGTGGCGAGCGGGCAGGGGGCATGGCGGGCGCTCCTCGGTCGGTTCTTCTGTCTGGCCATCCATGGCCGGTGACCGCCTTCTCGGAACGCCGCGCGGAAGCGGTTCACGCTGTTGCCCGCTCCGGGGCGTCGGGTACAGTGCGGCGCATGTACGCGCCGACGAACCAGAACTGGTGGTGGACCGCTCATCCGGCGGCCCACTGACTGCGCGTACGCACCACTTCGCGAAGGCCGCCCGAGGGGCGGCCTTCGGTGTTTGCGGACCCGGGTCGTTCCTCTCCGAGATGCACGATCCGAGAGAAGGACCGCACGCATGAACCTGCACGAGCTGCTGGACGATCCCCGCCCGTTCGCCCTGCTGCGCCGCCGCACCCCGGGCCACGACCACGACGTCGTGGAGCTGCTGCTGGGGCCGGTGCGCGAGGTGGAGCACCTCGCCTCCCTCCCCGACGAGTGCCTCGCGCTGATCCCGTTCCGGCAGATCCGGGAGCGCGGATTCGACGTCCGCGACGACGGCACCCCGCTCGCCGTGCTGGTCCCCGAGGAGCGCCACGAACTGCCGCTCGGGCAGGTGCTGGAGCAGTTGCCCGCGCGCGACGTGCGGGTCGAGGGCGGCGCCTTCGACGTCGGCGACGAGGAGTACTCCCGGATCGTCGGGCGGGTGCTGCGCGAGGAGATCGGCAGCGGCGAGGGCGCGAACTTCGTGATCCGGCGGACGTACGAGGGGCGGATCCCGGGGTTCGGGCGGGCGGACGCGCTGGCCCTGTTCCGCAGGCTGCTGGAGGGCGAGCGCGGCGCGTACTGGACGTTCGTCGTGCACACCGGGGAGCGGACGCTGGTCGGGGCGAGCCCGGAGGTGCACGTGCGGATGTCCGGCGGGACCGTGGTGATGAACCCGATCAGCGGGACCTACCGCTACCCGGCCGGCGGTCCGACGCCCGAGGACCTGCTCGCCTTCCTCTCCGACGGCAAGGAGATCGAGGAGCTCTCGATGGTCGTCGACGAGGAACTGAAGATGATGTGCACCGTCGGCGACATGGGCGGGGTGGTGGTCGGGCCGCGGCTCAAGGAGATGGCCCATCTCGCGCACACCGAGTACGAGTTGCGCGGCCGGTCCTCGCTGGACGTGCGGGAGGTGCTGCGGGAGACCCTGTTCGCGGCGACGGTCACCGGCTCGCCCGTGCAGAACGCGTGCCGGGTCATCGAGCGGCACGAGGTCGGGGGGCGCGGGTACTACGCGGGCGCGCTGGCCCTGCTCGGACGGGACCGGGGAGACGGACCGGACGGCGCCGGCGGCGCGCAGACGCTCGACTCCCCGATCCTCATCCGGACCGCCGACATCGGCGCGGACGGCCGGCTGCGGGTGCCGGTCGGCGCCACGCTCGTCCGCGGATCGGACCCGGCGGGCGAGGTGGCCGAGACGCACGCGAAGGCGGCCGGGGTGCTGGCGGCCCTCGGGGTGCTGCCCGGCCGCCCGCGCCCGGACGGCGCTCGGCCCCGGCTGGGCGACGATCCGCGGGTCCGGGCGTCGCTGGACGGCCGGCGGGCCTCGCTCGCGCCGTTCTGGCTGCGGATGCAGGAGCGGTCCCCGGAACTGTCCGGGCACGCCCTGGTCGTGGACGCCGAGGACACCTTCACGGCGATGCTCGCGCACGTGCTGCGGTCGTCGGGGCTCGACGTGACGGTGCGCCGCTACGACGAGCCGGGACTGCGGGAGGCCGTCCTCACGCACCGGGGACCGGTCGTCCTCGGCCCCGGCCCCGGTGACCCCCGCGACCTCGCGGACCCGAAGATGCGCCTTCTGCGGGCGCTCACCGCCGAGGTGATCCGGGAGCACCGGGACGGCGTTCTCGGTGTCTGCCTCGGGCACGAGCTGATCGCGGCCGAGCTGGGCCTCGACATCGTCCGCAAGGACGTGCCGTACCAGGGCGCGCAGACCGTGATCGACCTGTTCGGGCGGCAGGAGACCGTCGGTTTCTACAACAGCTTCACGGCCCGGTGCGACGAGGAGGCGCTGGTGGAGCTGTCGGCGCACGGCGTCGAGGTCAGCCGCGCGGTGAACGGCGAGGTGCACGCGCTGCGGGGACCGGGGTTCGCCGGCGTGCAGTTCCACCCGGAGTCGGTGCTGAGCCTGAACGGCGCGGCGGTCGTCCGGGAACTGGTCGGTCAGCTGCGCGGCACCAGCACGTTCTCCGAGCGGCGGCCCTCCGCGTAGTCCACGACGTTGCGGACCGTGGCGTCGACGATCTGGCCGACGGCGTCGGCGGTGTAGTACGCCTGGTGCGAGGTGACCAGGACGTTCGGGAAGGTGACGAGGCGGGCCAGGGTGTCGTCCTCGACGGCTTCGAGGGACTTGTCGAGGAAGAACAGCCCGGCCTCCGCCTCGTACACGTCGAGGCCGACCCCCGTGAAGCGGCCCTCGCGCAACTGGACGACGAGGGCCCGGCTGTCGATGAGGCCGCCGCGGCTGGAGTTCACCAGGACGGCGTCGTCCTTCATCGTGCGCAGGGCGTCGGCGTCGATCAGGTGCTGGGTCTGCGGCATCAACGGCACGTGCAGGGAGATGAGGTCGGACTCGGCGAGGAGACGCTCCTTGGGGACGTACTCCATGCCGAGTTCGACGCAGGCCGGATTCTCGGCGATGTCCCAGCCGAGCAGCTTCATGCCGAAGCCGTGGGCGATCCGGGTGAACGCCTCGCCGATCTTCCCGGTGCCGAGGACGCCCGCGGTGCGTCCGTGCATGTCGCGGCCCATCAGTCCGTCGAGCCGGAAGTCGAAGTCGCGGGTTCGGTTGGCGGCGCGCACGACCCGGCGGTTGACGGCCATCCCGAGAGTCCAGGCGAACTCGGCCACGGAGTGGGGCGAGTAGTACGAGACCCGGGCGACGGTCATGCCGAGGCGCTCGGCGACGTCCAGGTCGATGTTGTTGAAGCCGGTGGAGCGCTGGGCGACGAGCTGGGTGCCGCCGGCGGCCAGGGTCTGCAGGACCCGGTTTCCCAGGCCGCAGTTGACGCTGGTGGAGATCGCCTCGTGGCCCGCCGCGATGGGCGCGGTGTCCTCGGTGAGGAAGACGTCGAGACAGTGGACCTCGTGGCGTCCGGCGAAGGCCTTCTCGATCAGGGGCTTCTCGTCGGACTGGACGCCGAACGCCAGGATCTCCACCGGCTGCTCCCGTTCTGGAGGGTTATGGGCCGGATGCCGAATATACGGCCCGTCCCCTCAGATCGCAGGGGCGAACGGAGGCGCGGTGGAGATCGCGGAGCGGCGTCGCCGTCAGCCGAAGAAGACGCCGACCTCCTCGTACAGTGCCGGGTCGACGGTCTTCAGGCGGGCGGTCGCCTCGGCGATGGGGACGCGGACGATGTCCGTGCCCCGCAGGGCGACCATCTTGCCGAAGTCACCGTCCCGGACGGCCTCGATGGCGTGCAGCCCGAACCGGGTGGCGAGCCAGCGGTCGAAGGCGCTGGGCGTCCCGCCGCGCTGGACGTGCCCGAGGACGGTGGTGCGCGCCTCCTTGCCGGTGCGCCGTTCGATCTCCTTGGCCAGCCACTCGCCGACACCGGAGAGCCTGACGTGCCCGAACGAGTCCAGCGTGCCGTCCTTGAGGACCATGTCGCCGTCCTTGGGCATCGCGCCCTCGGCGACGACGACGATCGGCGCGTACGACGCCTTGAAGCGTGAGGTCACCCAGGCGCAGACCTGCTCGACGTCGAAGCGCTGCTCGGGGATGAGGATGACGTTCGCGCCGCCGGCCAGGCCCGAGTGGATCGCGATCCAGCCCGCGTGGCGGCCCATCACCTCGCAGACGAGGACGCGCATGTGCGACTCGGCGGTGGTGTGGAGGCGGTCGATGGCCTCGGTCGCGATGCCGACCGCCGTGTCGAAGCCGAAGGTGTAGTCGGTCGCGGACAGGTCGTTGTCTATCGTCTTCGGCACGCCGACGATGTCGATGCCGTACTCGTCGCCGAGTCGCGCGGCGACGCCCAGGGTGTCCTCGCCGCCGATCGCGATGAGCGCGTCGACGTCCTGCTTGACGAGGGTCTCCTTGATCCGGCGGATGCCGTTCTCCTGCTTGAGGGGATTGGTGCGCGAGGACCCGAGGATGGTGCCGCCGCGCGGCAGGATGCCCCGGACGGCGGGGATGTCCAGCCGGACCGTGTCGTCCTCCAACGGCCCCCGCCAGCCGTCCCGGAAGCCGACGAACTCGTAGCCGTACTCCTGTACGCCCTTGCGGACGATGCCCCGGATGACGGCGTTGAGTCCGGGGCAGTCGCCGCCTCCGGTCAGTACTCCGACCCGCATGGAAAGTCCCTTCGCCGAGTGGCTGATGGACTCACGCTAGAGGTGACCCACGTCACTTCGGGATGGTGCGGATGGTCAATTCCGGTACATTGTCGCGTAGTTGATCACCAGAGATCACCCGAAGGGGGGCCTTGGGTGGTTATCGGGCGGTTTACTCGTCGTCCAGGCCGCGCTCGATGGCGTAGCGGACCAGCTCGACACGGTTGTGGAGCTGGAGCTTGCCCAGGGTGTTCTGCACGTGGTTCTGGACCGTGCGGTGCGAGATGACCAGACGCTCGGCGATCTGCTTGTAGCTCAGGCCCTTGGCGACCAGACGCAGCACCTCGGTCTCGCGGTCGGTCAGCTGCGGCGCCCGCGGCTCGTCGGCGCCCGCCGCCGTGACGGGCTCCGAGGCCAGTCGGCGGTACTCGCCGAGGACCAGCCCGGCGAGGCCGGGGGTGAACACCGGATCCCCGACGGCCGTCCGCCGTACGGCGTCGGTCAGCTCCTCGGTGGACGCGGACTTGAGGAGGTAGCCGGTCGCCCCGGACTTCACCGCCTCCAGCACGTCGGCGTGCTCGCCGCTGGCCGACAGGACGAGGACCCGCAGAGCAGGATCCGCGCCGACCAGTTCCTTGCAGACCTGGACACCGGGTTTGGCGGGCAGGTTCAGGTCGAGGACGAGGACGTCGGGGGTGACGGCCAGCGCGCGGCGCACGGCCTGCTCGCCGTCGCCCGCCGTGGCCACCACGTCGAAGCCGGCCGCCTCCAGGTCACGGGCCACGGCGTCCCGCCACATCGGGTGATCGTCCACCACCATGACCCGCACGGGACCCTCGCCCGTCCGCCGCTCCTCCGCCGTGCCGTCCGTCATCGCCGTCCCCTCGTGTCCGTCATCGTGTGCTCGCCCTTCCCCGTGAGACCTTCGGTACCTTCAGCTCGACCTCCGTGCCCTGCCCGGGGACCGAGACCAGCTCCGCCGTGCCGCCCAGGTCGCGCAGCCGGCCGCGGATGGACAGCGCCACCCCGAGGCGGCCCTCACCCTCGGCCTGCGCGAGCCGGCCCTCCGGGATGCCGGGGCCGTCGTCGCGCACGGTCACCACGACCGCGTCCGGTTCGTCCTCGACCAGGATCCAGGCGCGGGCGTCCGCGCCGACATGCCTGCGGACGTTGTCCAGGGCTGCCCCGACGGCCGCCGCCAGCTCCCGCGCGGCGGCCGGGGTGAGCGGTACGGGAGCGCCGGGCTCGGAGAAGGTCACGCGCGCGGTGGCGTACGGGGCGAGCAGGGAGCGCAGGTCGACGGGGCCCACGGGGTCGTCCTCGTCGTCCGGTTCGTCGACCGCCCGCACGAGCGCGCCGAGCGCGGCGTCCTCCGACACCCGGGAGAGGGGCACCATCCCGCCCGACACCAGCGTGCGCAGCGCGACCTCCTGCTCGCCGGCCATCCGGCCGAGGTCGGCGGCCTCGCCGCCGAGCGCGCTGCCCCGCCGCTGCACCATCGCGAGGACCTGGAGCACGCCGTCGTGGATGTCCCGGGCGAGCCGCTCGCGCTCACGGGTGGCGGCCTCGATCTCCAGGGCGCGGGCGAGGGTGCGCTCCGAGGCGCGGGCCACCTCGACGACGTAACCGATCGCGATGGAGGCGACCCAGACGAGGATCACGTTGTGCACGGTGTCGCGGGTCGGGGCGCCCCGCTCGACGAGGTTGGCCGCCGCGACGAGGGTGGAGGCGAACGCCGCCCACCGCCAGCCGCCCTTGATCGCGAACGCCAGGACGGCGCCTGCCGTCCATATCGACGGCAGCGTCGGCCCTCCCCCGTCGATGCGCGAGCCCGCGTCGGCGACCCGGGTGAGCAGGATTCCGGTCAGCGCGACGGTGAGGTCGGCGGCGAGGAACGGCTTGGTGCAGTGGACCGCGCCGGCGACCCTGGGCAGGGTGGCCAGGGTCCAGACGAACAGCACGGCGAAGTAGGTGACGGCCACCCAGGGGCGGGTGAAGTGGTCGTAGGCGGTGGCGAACAGTCCGACCGCGTAGAACATGGTCAGCACCCGGTACGCGGTCAGGGCACGCCACAGCGGCTGCTCGACCGACATCCTCATGACTCTCTCGCGCTTGGCCATGTCTCCCCCACCCCACACTGCCGACGTCCTGACGGACGCTCCCGGCGGCCGGACCGTTCCCGTCCGCGCCGGTCCGGCTTCCCCCGCGCCGGTCGGCCCGCGGCCCGCCCGGGGTCTCCGGACCGCCGCTCCCCCGCTAGGCGTCCTTGTGCCCGCTGTCCTTCGCCGCGCCGTTCCCGTCGCCCTCGGCGTTCCCGTCGCCCTCGGCGTTCTTCGCCGCGCCGCCCTCGTCCTCGACGAGCTTCAGCTCGGAGCGCCTCCGCTCGGCGGCCCGCTGTTCGGCCGCTTCCGCCGCCGCCAGCTTCTCGGCCTGCGCGAGCGCCGCCTTCTCGGCCTTCTCCTCTTCCTTCTCGGCCTTGGCCGCCTCCGCGATCTGCCGCTTGGCGGCCGTCGCGTAGATGTCGACGTACTCCTGGCCGGAGAGCTTCATGATCTCGTACATGACCTCGTCGGTCACCGCGCGGAGCACGAAACGGTCGTGCTCCATGCCGTTGTACCGGCTGAAGTCCAGCGGCTTGCCGATGCGGATGCCCGGACGCATCAGCTTGGGCATTACCTTCCCCGGCGGCTGGATCTTCTCGGTGTCGATCATCGCGACGGGGATGACGGGTGCGCCGGTGGCCAGCGCCACGCGCGCGAGGCCGCCCGGCTTGCCGCGGTACAGCCGCCCGTCGGGCGAGCGGGTGCCCTCCGGGTAGATGCCGAACAGCTCGCCGCGCTCGATCACGTCTATCCCGCTCTTGACGGCCGCCTCACCCGCACCGCGGGCGCCGGAACGGTCCACCGGGAGCTGGCCGACGCCCTTGAAGAAGGCGGCGGTCATCCGGCCCTTGAGACCGGGCGTCGTGAAGTACTCCGCCTTGGCGATGAAGGTGACCTTGCGGTCGAGGACCGCGGGAAGGAAGAACGAGTCCGAGAACGACAGGTGATTGCTCGCCAGGATGGCGGCCCCCTCGGCAGGGATGTTCTCGAGGCCTTCCACCCAGGGCCTGAAGGCGAGCTTCAGTGACCCCCCGATGGAAAACTTCATTGCGCCGTAGATCACCCGAGTGCCTCCTGAGTCGTGGATCAGACCTTAACCCGGAGCACTGTCAAAGGCCCCGACGACCCTGGTCGGTGTCCGTACCGTCGCGTACGGTGAAGCAGACCCTGGGGTCGTTCCCGTCCTTCTCACGAACAGGAGACCGAGGTGCCGGTCCTTCCTGGAGCCGAGCCGTTCCGCCACGAGGGCGGAGAGGTCGGAGTCCTCCTCTGCCACGGTTTCACCGGCTCCCCGCAGTCACTGCGCCCCTGGGCGGAGTACCTGTCCGAGCGGGGCCTCACCGTCGCGCTCCCCCTGCTGCCCGGGCACGGCACCCGCTGGGAGGACATGCAGCTCACCGGATGGCAGGACTGGTACGCGGAGGTCGACCGCGAGCTGCGCTCCCTGCGCGAGAGGTGCTCGCGGGTCTTCGTGTTCGGTCTCTCCATGGGCGGCGCGCTGGCCCTGCGGCTCGCCGCCCGGCACGGCGACGAGATCAGCGGCATCGTGGTCGTCAACCCGCTGAACAAGGTGCACGGCCTCGCGGCCTACGCCCTGCCGGTCGTCCGGCACCTCGTCCCCTCCACGAAGGGCATCGCGAGCGACATCGCGAAGGAGGGCTCCGAGGAGCTCGGCTACACACGCGTGCCGCTGCACGCCGCGCACTCGATGCGGAAGCTCTGCGCCGTCGTCGACGCGGAGCTGCCGCAGGTCACGCAGCCGCTCCTGCTGCTGCACAGCCTCCAGGACCATGTCGTCTCCCCCGCCGACGCGGCCCGCATCCTCGGCCGGGTGTCGTCCACGGACGTGACGGAGTCCGTCCTGGAACAGAGCTACCACGTCGCGACGTTGGACCACGATGCGGACCGGATCTTCGAGGAGAGCTACGCCTTCGTCACCCGGCTCGCTCCCGGGGCGGACAAGGAGTCCGGCCCGGGTCAGGTGGGTCAGCAGGAAGGGACGGCAGCCGGTGGCTGAGCAGGACGCGGACCGCGGCGATTCCGAGGAGAAGGGTGTTCCCGTCGGCGAGCCCCTGGACGGGGCTCTCGGCGAGGGGATCGGGGAGTCGCGCGCCGAGCCGCTCGGAGAACCGCTGGCGGAGCCCCTCGGTGACACCCGCGCGCAGGCCCCGGGTGACGCGGGCGGGGAGTCGCCGGGCGACGGACAGGGCGTGCCGTTCGACGAGGAGGCCGCCTGGCAGTCGATCGTCGAGGGCTACGGCGAGGAGCCGCCGGACCCGCCCGGCGCGAAGCCGTTCAAGTCCGTGGAGGACCTGGCACTGCTGGACCCCGAGACGAACGACGGCCCCGACGGCGGCGGCAGGTCCGGCAAGCGCGCCGGGACAGCCGAGGACGACGGAGACGGGAACGGGGCGGAGGACGCCACCGGTGCCGCTTCCCCGTCGGACACCTCGGCCGGCGAGAAGCCCCCGGCCGCCAAGGCCCTCGGCAGCTCGGTCGCCTTCACACCCGGTGTGGGCGGCGGCGGGGGCCCGCGTGACCACACCGCGCCCGAGCCGGCGGAGGGCGACTTCGACGAGGACGACGAGGGTCACTTCGTGCCGCCCGAGCCGCCCCCGCTGCCGGCCGCGGACACGACCGCGAAGTTCGCCTGGCTCGGCGTGCTCGGCGGACCCACCCTGCTGCTGCTCGCCGTGCTGCTCGGCTGGGACATGACGTGGTGGCTCAGCACCCTCGGCATCGGCGGTTTCCTCGGCGGCTTCGCCACCCTGGTGACCCGTATGCAGACCGACGACGACGATCTGGACGACCCGGGCCGCGGCGCGGTGGTCTGAGACCCCGCACCGTCCGAACCTCGCAGAGCGCGGCACCGGACGGGCGACGAGCTACGACAGACGTCAGGACGCGGGCACTCTGAGCGCGGCCAGCACGGGCAGATGGTCCGTGGCCGCCCTCAGGTCCGCCTCCGTGACGCCGGGCAGGCCGAGCGGGACGCCGCAGCCCAGGACCTCCACCCCGGGCGTCGCGAAGATCGCGTCGATGCGGCGCTCCGGTTCCGTACGCGTCCAGGTGTTCTCCCCGCCCCAGGGGCGGGTCACCCAGCCGTCCTGGAGCGCACCGGCGATACGGCGGAACGTCGGCCCGCTCGGGCGTTCGTTGAGGTCGCCGCCCGCGACGGCGTACGGCGTTCCGAGGTCGGCCAGTCGGTCGAGCAGCAGGCCGCCGTGCGCCGCGCGCTCGTCCTTGTGCAGCGACAGGTGACAGCTCAGCACGCCGATCCGGGCTCCCCCGAAGCGGACCACGGCGGTGGCGAAACCGCGCCGGTGCCGTCCGGGCATCCGCGGGAGCAGCACGTCCTCGGTGCGTTCGACGGTGGCCCGCAGGGAGCACAGCAGCGCGGGCCCCGAGGTGGTGGCGCCGCCGGCGAGCATCACCTGGCCGGAGGCGGCGGCCAGCCGTGCGAGCTTCTTGCGCCACCGGAAGAAGCGCGGCGCCTCCTGGATCAGCACGAGGTCCGGCGCGCAGGCGGTGATCACACGGGCGAGCGCATCGGTGTCGTCACGCATCGAGCGGATGTTGTAGCTGAGCACCCGGATCACGGCCGAACCGTCGGGTTCGGTGCGGGAGGCGGGCAGCGGACTGGCGGTGGGGCTGGTCGGCATGGCGATCAAGATACGCGTTGCGGCCGTGCCGGACGGGCCGAAAGGCGGAAGGGCGGAACGCTCGAAGCGCGACGCGGGTCCGGGCTCATCGGTACCGGCCGTCGCACTCGGCCGCGATCGCCCTCGCCCCGGCCTCGATCCGCCCCGGCAGCCCGGCCGGGCGACGGGGCGGGCGCGAGCCGGGAACGACGGAGCCCGCCGGCCCCGTGGGGCTCGGCGGGCTCCGCTGTGCGGCAGAAGAGTCGCGCTACATGATCGGGTCGGGCTCCCGGGCCAGGTCGGCCGCGCCGACCAGCCCCGCCTTGTTGCCCAGCTGGGCGGCGATCACATCGGCGACCGGGCGCCAGTTGCCCCCCACCAGCCAGCGCTTGTACGACTTGCGGATCGGGTCGAGAACCAGCTCGCCCTCGTCCGAGAGGCCGCCGCCGACGATGAAGGCGGACGGGTCGAACAGCGAGGCGAGGTCGGCGAGACCCGCGCCGGCCCAGCGGGCCAGCTCACGGTAGGAGTCCACCGCCACCGGGTCGCCCTGCCGGGCGGCCATCGAGATGTGCTTGCCCTCGATGCCGTCGGGGGAACCGTCGCCGAGGCCCAGCAGGACCTCCGCGGCCTCCGGGGTGGCGTTCGCCCGCTGCTTGGCGTAGCGGACGAGGGCGCGCCCGGAGGCGTACTGCTCCCAGCACCCCTGCGAGCCGCAGCCGCACAGCAGGCCGTCCGGGACCATCCGGATGTGGCCGAACTCGGCGGCCACGCCGAAGTGCCCCCGGCGCAGCTTGTTGCCGATGATGATGCCGCCGCCGAGGCCGGTGCCCAGGGTGATGCAGATGACGTTGCGGTGCCCCTTGCCCGCACCGAACTTGTACTCCCCCCACGCGGCCGCGTTCGCGTCGTTCTCCACGACGACCGGCAGGCCCACGCGCTGCTCGACCTCGGCCTTGAGCGGCTCCTGGCGCCAGTCGATGTTCGGCGCGAAGTACACCGTCGAGCGCTGGCGGTTCACGTATCCGGCGGCACCGATGCCGACGCCCACGATGTCGTGACCGGCCCGTGCGCCCTCCACGGCCGAGGCGATGGCGTCCACGATGGCCTGCGGCGTGCTGGGAGTCGGCACCTTGTGCGTCGAGAGGATGTTGCCTTCCTCGTCGACCACACCGGCCGCGATCTTCGTGCCGCCGATATCGACGCCGATGGTGAGTCCCATGAATCCCTCAGTTTCGGTCGAGCCCCGCTACGGGCAACCGTACCCGAGCGACCTTTAGTCCAGGTCGATGTGTTCCCCTGGACCGGGCTCCTCGTCACGAGATCCGGTGTCCCGGGTGGTCCAGCGCCGCTCCTGCGTCTCGACGGCCGAGCGGTAGGCGGCGAGCAGTTCGGTGCCCGCGGCGGCGAGATGGTCGAAGACGTCCGGGTTGCGCTCGATCACCGGTTCGACGGCGGCCCTGGCCTGCTGGACGACCTGGTTGACCATCTGCTGGGCGGTGCCCGAGGCGACCGCGCCGAACAGCGGCGACTGGATCCCGGAGAGCTTGTCGGCGACGGCGTCGACGAGCTTGCGCAGTTCCTCGGCGGCGGAGCCGGGGGGCGGGCCGTGCTGGGCGCGGCGGCGGGCCTGCTCCTCCGCGAGGTCCTCGGCGCACGCCGTCGCCCAGGCGTCGGCGTCCGTCGCGTGCGCCTCATCGACGCGCACCTCGTCGGCCGTCTCCTCCTGAGCGGCGTCGGATGGGGGGCGCTCTTCGCTCATGGCGGACTCCTGCCTACGGGTGCGTGCCTTCGACGTTACCCGAACGGCGGTACACCGTTCACCGTCGCGACGGCCCCGATCACGACCGGGGCACGTCCTTCGGCCACGTCGCCGACCGCTGGCCCGCTCAGGTGCCGCGCGGCCACAGGCCGGGGTCCGGCGCGAAGCGGATGCGCAGCTCTCCCTCGCGCAGGGCCGCGCCCGCCACGGTGCAGCGGCGCAGCGCGGACGGCAGCGGCACGATCCGGCGGAAGGGGCCGACGGTGACGACGAGCTCGTCGCCGCGGCGGATGAGGTCGAGTTCGTCGCGTATCGCGCCGGGCAGCGGGATGTTCCAGACGAGGACGCCGTCGTCGGCGAGACGGTCGACGACGGGCCACTCGACGGGGGTGGGCGCGGTGTTGACGGCCGGTACGGGCAGCGCGGCGAGGTCGTGCGGGCCGCGGGGGTCGTGGCCCGCGTGCGGGACCTCGTGGAGGTCGTACGCGTCCTGCCACTCGTCCAGGGCCTTGCGCTGCTGGGCGGCGAGGGCCGCGAGCCAGGTGTCGTTGGTGGCGCCCGGCAGTACCCGGTTGGCCACCAGGGTGTCGACGGGCAGGCCGCGCAGGGCCAGGGCGGTGGCCGCGGTGCGGACGGCGTCGGCACCGGCGGGGCCCGGCTCGGCGACCAGGCGCACGGTCGTGGCGCGGTCCTCGACGACGGCCTGCACGGCGGCCAGCTCGACGTCCCAGCGGGCGGCCGTCTCGTACAGCCACTCGGCGGGCATCGGGACGCCCGCGAGCCGCCCGAGGACGGGGCGCAGGGCGCGGGCGGCCTGACGCTCGGGCGGGAGCAGGCGGCGCAGGTAGCGGCGGAGTTCCTCGGGCAGGGCGAGGAGGGCGAGGGCCTGCGGAGCGGGCGGCAGGTCCACGACGAGGAAGTCGTACGCGTCCGACAGAGCGGCGTCGCGCAGGGCCCTGAGCAGGGCGAGCTCCTCGGCGCCGGGCAGCGGCGTGACCTCCTCGGCGTCCAGGCGGGAGGCGCCGAGCAGGTCGAGGGCGGTGGTGGCGCGCTGCTGGAACGCGGTGAGGTCGTCGCGGAAGCGGGCGGCCGCGTCGGGGCGCCAGGCGGAGAGGTGAGGGGCGGCCTCGACGGGGTCCGGGCCGGTGGGAACGCCGAGGACGGCGCCGAGGGTGTCGGTGCGGTCGGCGGTGAGCACCAGGGTGCGGGTGCCCTCGCGGGCCGCCTTCAGCGCGGTGGCCGCGGCGACGGTGGTACGGCCGGTGCCGCCCTGGCCGGTGATCAGGATGGTGCGCATGGGGGTGAACGCTACCGGTACCGGGCCGGGAGCCTTTGCCGGTCGCGGGCCGGGGGCCTTTACCGGTACCGGGCCGGGGGCCGGTGCG
Organism: Streptomyces sp. M41(2017); assembly: GCF_002078175.1. Classification (GTDB taxonomy): domain Bacteria; phylum Actinomycetota; class Actinomycetes; order Streptomycetales; family Streptomycetaceae; genus Streptomyces. Next base: position 154,843 of record NZ_MWFK01000001.1, read on the forward strand.
GATAGAGGGCCGGGGGCCTGTGCGGATACCGGGCCGGGGGCCTGTGCCGGTCTCGGGTGCGGTCCGGTGGTGGGGCGGGGCCGTGCCGGTACATCCGCCCGTCGCCGCTGAATCAGACGTCGGTCATCAACGCCCGGCTGCTCGATCCGGACGTAAGCGACGGGCATCTGATGTACCGGCACGGCCCCTCCCGCCGGACGCCGACCGCGGGCCGTGCGTGGCCGGCACTCGCCCCTTCCGCCGGATCCCGGGTGCGGGCAGATCCTTCAGCGCTTCGAGCGGGGAAAATTCAGCCCCTCCGGCGCTTGAGGAGCGGGGTCGGGGGCGGAGCCCCGGGGCGGGACGGGTAGGGGCGGAGGGGGCGAGGAAAAGGGGGCGGCCCTGACGGGCGCGGCTCACCGTGTTCACCGGGGTCACCGGGGTCACCGGGGTGAGTGCGCGGGCCGGGAGAGCGGGCACCCCTGGGTGGCTAGGCCGTTTCTTCGACGCGCTTCTTCAGGCCCGCCAGCGCCCGGTCGATGATGACCTTCTCGGCCTTGCGCTTGATCATCCCGAGCATGGGGATCTTGACGTCGACGGTGAGCCGGTAGGTCACCTCGGTCGCCCCGGCACCGACGGCCGCGAGCAGGTACGAGCCGTCGAGCGAGCGCAGCATCTGGGACTTGACCAGGGTCCAGGAGACCTCGTGGTCCCCGGTCCAGGTGTAGCCGAGGGTCTGGTCGTCCTTGATGGCGCCGGCGTCCATGACGAGGCGGACCTGTTCCGCGCGGCCCTGCGCGTCCGTCTTCAGCACCTCGGCCTCCTTCACCTCACCCGTCCAGTCCGGGTAGCGGGCGAAGTCGGCGATCACCGCCATGACCTCCTCCGGTGCCGCCTCGATCGTGATGCTCGAACTGGTGTGTTCCGCCATCGCGGTGGCTCCTCCAGATGCGGTCCGGTGAGGGAGGGTGGTGCGCACGTCTGTGCAGCGTGAAGGCTACCGCGCACAGCCACGGCCACCGTCACCCCGCCCGGCGTTCACCACCCCGGCGGCTCACCACTCCAGCACCCAGGGCCGGCCCGACCCCGCGAAGTGCCCCACATTCACGCATTCCGTCGCCCCGACGCGCATCCGGCGGACGAGGGGCTGGTGGACGTGGCCGAAGAGCGCGTACCGCGGGCGCGTGCGCCGGATCGCGTCCAGCAGGGCACGGGATCCCCGCTCGAAGCGGCGCGCCACGGTGTCGTAGACCAGCTCCGGAACCTCCGGCGGGATGTGCGTGCAGAGCACGTCGACCTCGCCGACCGCCTCGATCTTGGCCGCGTACTCCTCGTCGCTGATCTCGTACGGGGTGCGCATCGGTGTCCGCAGTCCGCCGCCGACGAAGCCGAACACGCGACCGCCGATCTCCACCCGCTCGCCGTCGAGGACGGTGGTACCGGGTCCGGCGTACTCCGGCCACAGGTTCGGCATGTCGACATTGCCGTAGGTGGCGTACGTCGGAGTGGGGAACGCGGCGAACATCTCGGCGTACTGCTTGCGTACGGCCTTCTCGATGGCGGCGGCCCGCTCGGTGCCGATGCCGGCCCACAGCCGGGCCCCGAACGCGCGGGCCTCCTCGAAGCGGCGGGCGGTGCGCAGCTCGACGATGCGGTCGGCGTTCTCCACGCCGAAGAGCTCGGGGAAGATGCCGCGGGAGTGGTCCGCGTAGTCCAGGAAGAGGACCAGGTCACCGAGGCAGACCAGGGCGTCCGCGCCGTCGCCGGCCCGGGCCAGGTCCCGGACGTTGCCATGCACGTCACTGACCACGTGAACGCGCGTCCTCGGGTTTCCGACCGGTGTGGGTGCCATGACGATCAAGCGTAGGCGTGTGCGGCAAACGTGAACAGAGGCGGCCGGACCTGCGATTACTGGCTGGCCGGGAAAGGCGTGGACTACTCTGCGCGAAGGAACGCCAACACGTGTGACGCATGGAACATCTCGCTCGACCCCCCTGTCGAAGAAGCCATACCGGCGGGTAACGTCCGGCCAGTCCAGTCGTACTCAGGATTTCAACCAGTGATCTTCCGAGTACCTGCCCGAGCCTTGGACCGCACCGTCGCATCACACAGAGTCGTGGCGTCGGCGCCCTATGAGGAGCAGCAGTCTTGCGCGAGTTCAGCCTTCCGGCTTTGTACGAGGTCCCCGCTGACGGAAATCTCACCGACATCGTCCGCAGAAACGCCGCGCAGCATCCCGACGTCGCCGTCATCGCGCGCAAGGTCGGCGGCACGTGGACGGACGTGAGCGCCACGACGTTCCTCGCCGAGGTGCGCGCCGCGGCCAAGGGCCTGATCGCCTCGGGCGTACAGCCCGGGGACCGGGTGGCCCTGATGTCGCGTACCCGCTACGAGTGGACGCTGCTCGACTTCGCGATCTGGAGCGCCGGCGCGGTCACCGTCCCGGTGTACGAGACCAGCTCGGCCGAGCAGGTGCAGTGGATCCTCGGTGACTCGGGCGCGACCGCCTGCATCGTCGAGCTGGCCAACCACGCGGCCTCCGTCGAGTCGGTGCGCGACCACCTGCCCGCCCTCAAGCACGTCTGGCAGATCGAGGCCGGCGGCGTCGAGGAGCTGGGGCGTCTCGGTCACGACGTCAGTGACGCCGCGGTCGAGGAGCGCAGTTCGCTCGCCAAGGCGGACGATCCGGCGACCATCGTCTACACGTCCGGGACGACGGGCCGCCCCAAGGGCTGTGTCCTCACCCACCGTGCCTTCTTCGCCGAGTGCGGCAACATCGTGGAGCGGCTGCGTCCGCTGTTCCGTACGGGCGAGTGCTCCGTGCTGCTGTTCCTCCCGCTCGCCCACGTCTTCGGACGGCTCGTGCAGGTCGCGCCGATGATGGCGCCGATCAAGCTGGGCTGCGTCCCGGACATCAAGAACCTCACGGACGAGCTGGCCTCGTTCCGGCCGACGCTGATCCTCGGTGTGCCGCGCGTCTTCGAGAAGGTCTACAACTCGGCGCGCGCCAAGGCCCAGGCGGACGGCAAGGGCAAGATCTTCGACAAGGCCGCGGACACGGCCATCGCGTACAGCCGGGCGCTGGACACCCCCTCGGGCCCGTCGCTCGGCCTGAAGATCAAGTACAAGACGTTCGACAAGCTGGTCTACAGCAAGCTGCGCGCGGTCCTCGGCGGACGCGGCGAGTACGCGATCTCGGGCGGCGCCCCGCTCGGCGAGCGGCTCGGCCACTTCTTCCGCGGCATCGGCTTCACGGTCCTGGAGGGCTACGGTCTCACCGAGTCCTGCGCGGCCACGGCCTTCAACCCGTGGGACCGCACGAAGATCGGCACGGTCGGCCAGCCGCTGCCCGGCTCCGTCATCCGCATCGCCGACGACGGCGAGGTGCTGCTGCACGGTGAGCACCTGTTCAAGGAGTACTGGAACAACGAGGGCGCCACCGCCGAGGCGCTGGCCGACGGCTGGTTCCACACCGGTGACATCGGCACCCTCGACGAGGACGGCTATCTCCGCATCACCGGCCGGAAGAAGGAGATCATCGTCACCGCCGGCGGCAAGAACGTCGCCCCGGCCGTGATCGAGGACCGCATCCGCGCGCACGCACTGGTCGCCGAGTGCATGGTGGTCGGCGACGGACGTCCGTTCGTGGGCGCCCTCGTCACCGTCGACGAGGAGTTCCTGGTCCGGTGGGCCGAGGAGCACGGCAAGCCGGTCAGTTCGACCGCGGCGACGCTGCGCGAGGACCCGGACCTGCTCGCCGCCATCCAGGACGCGATCGACGACGGCAACGCGGCGGTGTCCAAGGCCGAGTCGGTCCGTAAGTTCCGCATCCTGGCGCACCAGTTCACCGAGGAGTCGGGGCACCTGACGCCGTCGCTGAAGCTGAAGCGGAATGTCGTCGCGAAGGACTACGCAAGCGAGATCGAGGCACTTTACCGGGGCTGAGGCGCTGCCTCGGGGCTGATGCCCGAGCGCCGGGGTCGCGGCCCCGGCCCCTTCCCGGCGGCGCCACGACGGGCCGGCCGTCCGCCGGGATCCGCCGTAGGGGCGGAGGTCCCTCCCGGGCGACCGGCCCGTCGTGACCGCTCGCCCGGTTCCCCGCGCCCCTGATGGGGCGGCCCGGGGCCCGGCGGGCGGCTTCAGAGCAGTTCGCGCAGCCGTTTGGCCAGCAGGTCCCAGCGCCACTTCTCCTCGACCCAGGCGCGGCCCCGCTCCCCCATGCGGCGGCGGAGTTCGGGGTCGGCGAGCAGGGTGGTGACGCGGTCGGCGGTCTCCTCGGCGGAGCCGCCATGGACGACCCAGCCCGTCTCACCGTCGAGCACGGCGTCGGGCGCGCCGCCCGAGTCGCCGGCCACCACCGGCAGGCCCGTCGCCGACGCCTCCAGGTAGACGATGCCGAGCCCCTCGACGTCGAGGCCGCCCCGGCGGGTACGGCACGGCATCGCGAAGACGTCTCCGGCGCCGTAGTGGGCGGGCAGTTCCGACCAGGGCACCGCCCCGGTGAACCGGACCGACTCCGTCACCCCGGTGTCGCGGACGAGGGCACGCAGGTCCTTCTCGTAGGGCCCGCCGCCGACGATCAGCAGCACTGCGTCCGGGTGCTCGGCCAGGACGCGGGGCATCGCGCGGACGAGGGTGTCCTGGCCCTTGCGCGGGACCAGGCGGGAGACGCAGACGACGACCGGCCGGTCGGTGAGGCCGAGCCGGGCGCGGACCTCCGCGCCGCCGGACCCCGGGTGGAAGGTCCCCTCGTCGACGCCCGGCGGCAGCTGGACCATGCGCGCGGCGGCCTCGGGCGTCAGGGCGGCGGCGATGCGGGAGCGCGTGTACTCGCCGAGGTAGGTGATCGTGTCGGTGGACTCGCCGATGCGGCGGAGCAGGGTGCGTGCGGCGGGCAGCTGGGCCCAGCCGGCCTCGTGCCCGTGCGTGGTCGCCACGATGCGGCGGGCGCCCGCCCGGCGCAGCGCCGGTGCCATCAGGCCGAGCGGGGCGGCCGCCCCGAACCACACCGACGTACAGCCGTGTTCGCGCAGCAGGCCGACGGCGCGGCGGGTGACGCCCGGCGTCGGGAGCAGCATCGTCGTGCGGTCCCGTACGACGGTGAAGGGCTGTTCGGCGTCGAACGCCGCGGTCGCCTCGGCACCTTCGTGGCCGCGCTTCCACGTGGAGGCGTAGACGACGAGTTGTTCGGGGTCCAGGCGCAGCGCCATGTTGTGCAGGAAGGCCTGGATACCACCCGGACGGGGCGGGAAGTCGTTCGTCACGATCAGGGTCTTGTGCATCGTGTTCGACACTATCGAACCTATACTCACAGGTCGGCACGGCCGCGCTCGGCGGCTCGCACACAGGCCGGCGCGTCACCCTGACTCCTCGAAGCACGGCGGCGACGCACACGGAATCCGGAAGAAGAGGGCCAGGTGGGCATGACGGGCGCCAGTCGCGCGAGGGTGGCGTCGGGGATCACCGCGCTGCTCGGCATCTGGGCGCTGACCAGGGTGCTGCTGCTGCTCTTCGTCACCAAGGTCTACGTCTTCCCCGGCCCGGACGTCACAAGTGACGTGTCGGTGATCTACCAGGGCTGGTACGACGTGCTGCGGCACGGTTCGTTCCCCCGGCAGGACGTCACCTGGCAGTACCCCCCGGCCGCCGCCCTCGCCATCCTCTCCCCCGGTCTGCTGCCGTTCCTGGACTATCCGCACGCCTTCTTCGTGCTGGCCTTCGTCGCCGACCTGGTGGTGTTCGGGCTGCTCCTGTACGCGGGTTCGCGCTCCGGCAGCACACGGCGGGGCACGTGGGTGTGGGTGATCGGTGTGCCGCTGCTCGGCCCGACCGTGTACGCCCGCTACGACCTGATGGTGACGGCCGTCGCGGTCGCGGCGCTGCTGGCCGGGGTGCGTCATCCGCGGGTGATGGGGGCGCTCGTCGCGTTCGGCGCGATGGTGAAGGTGTGGCCGGTGCTGCTGCTGGTCGGGGCCGTGCGGCGGCGCGCCTGGGCGTCGGCCGCGGTGACGGCTGCCGTGATCGCGGCGGTGTTCTGGATCACGATGCCGGGTGCCTTCGCCTTCCTGACCTTCCAGCGCGACCGCGGCACCGAGGTGGAGTCGCTCGGCTCCCTCGTCTTCCATGTGGCCCGGCACCACGGCTGGAACGGCCAGGTGCTGCTGAACTACGGCTCGGTGGAGTTCCTCGGCCCGCACGTCGACCTGGTGAGCACGGCGGCCCTGGTGCTGACGGCGCTCGCGTTCGGCTGGCTGCTGCTGTGGCGGCTGAGTGCCAGGCGGTTCCTGCCGCACACGCTCGCGGACGCGGCGTTCGTGGCCGTGCTGATGTTCACCGCGACCAGCCGGGTCATCAGCCCGCAGTACATGGTGTGGCTGGTCGGGCTCGCCGCGGTCTGCCTGTGCTTTCGCGCGAGCCGGATGGCGCTGCCCGCGGCCCTGGTGCTGATCGCGTGCTTCGTGACGGTGCTGGAGTTCCCGGTCTACTTCGCGGACGTCGTGGCCAGCGACACGCTCGGCATCACCCTGCTGGTCGTCCGCAACGGGCTGCTGGTCGCCGCCTCGCTGCTCGCGGCCCGGTCGCTGTGGCGCGGCACGGTCTCCGAGCCCGCGCCGGACCTCCCCGCTCAGCCGTCCCTCGCCAGGGAGACCCTGGCCTCCTCCTGAGGGCCCTTCCGCGACGGCCCGCGTCCGCGACGGCAGGGCTGCGCACGGTACACGCGGGGACAGCGCGAGGCGGTGTCAGCCCAGTTGGTCCCGGAGGTAGTCCCGCCACTGCTGCGTGAACCGCTCGGGCGTCGTGTGCAGCACGTCTCGCAGCGCGTCCTCGACGGCGCCCGGGCGCTTGTGGTGGTCGCCCACGGCCCGGTAGAACGCGTTCAGGCTGTCCTCGCCCCAGTGGCCGGCGATCAGCCGGCAGGCCATCCAGCCCCCCTCGTAGGCCTGCGCCAGCGCGGTCGCGTCACCGCTGAACCCGAAGGCCTTGTCGTCGGGCAGGGCGGCCGGCACCTGCCCGTCCGCGACGGCCCGTTGCAGTTCGGAGGCGACCTGCCCGGGGGTCCGCCCGCTCCCCCGGTAGCCGACCCAGTCCGCGTACCCCTCGGAGAGCCACAGCGGGGTGGCGGCGGTGGTGTGGGCGCGGGTCGCGACATGGGTGCTCTCGTGGGTGAGCACGACCTGCTTGCCGAAGTCGCCGAGGACGCCGTACGCGTCCGGGTTGACGATGATCCGGTCCGCGGGCGCCCGCGCGGAACCTCCCACCTCACCGGTGGTGACCGCCGCGATCCCCCGGTACCCGGCCGCCGGGGCCCCGAGCAGCCCCGCCATCCCCTCCAGCGACTTCGGTACGAGGACGACGACGTGCCCGGCCCAGTCGGGGCCCCACGCCCGCGACACGGCGGGCACCGCGTGGTCCGCGAGAGCGGCGAAGGAACGCAGCCGCTCACCGGACTGCCCCACCCCGAGCACGAGGCTGTGCTTCCCGCGTGCGACCGCCACGGCCCCCTGCTCCCAGAGCTGGCGGCCGCTCCCGCCCGTGGGCTCGTCCGAGTCGACGTGCCAGGTCCCCGCGGTGCGGGTCAGACCCAGGGTGCGGCCGGCGGTCACCGGTGCCGTGTCGTAGCCCTCGATGCGGTAGCGGAGCTGGACGCGGGCCGTGGCCCGGTCGCCGGAGACGTTCAGCCGGTCCAGGTGGTAGGACCAGGCCGCGAGGGGCACCTCGCGCAGGTTGGCGAACTCGTCGGAGGCGGCCGACGGGTCGCCCGTGGCACGGTACGCGGACACGTCCCGGTCCAGGACGGCGGCGGCCCGCCGGTCGAGGACGCGCTGCACGGCGGCCGACGAGGCGGTGTCGGCGGACGGCCCGCCGGAGCAGCCGACGAGCACGGCGAGCAGCAGCACCAGGGAGAGCCCCGCTCGCGACACACGCCTTCGACCAGCCACGTCGACGATCGTACGGTGCGCACGCCGTTCGGCACGGGCCGTGACCCGGGACCCGGTCCGAGCTACGGGCGCCGGTCCGGCCGAGCGTCCGTCACGGCCGGGTGACGGACGAGATCGGCATCATGCCGACCGGGTCGTAGCGCACCGGGGCGCCCGGGTACGGCGCGTGGATCACCTGGCCGTTGCCCACGTACATCCCGACATGACTGGCGTCGGACCGGTAGGTGACGAGGTCGCCGGGCCGCGCCTGGGACAGCGGCACCTGGCGTCCGGCGTACCGCTGGGCCTGCGAGGTGCGCGGCAGGCCGACACCGGCCCGCGCGTAGGACCACTGCATGAGGCCCGAACAGTCGAAGCCGCCCGGCCCGTTCGCGCCCCAGACGTACGGGCGGCCGAGGGCCGAGCGGGCGGCGGCGACGGCGGCGGCGGCGCGTCCGGAGGACGGAGCGTCGCTCCCGAAGCCGGGCAGGTCCGCGCGGGTCGAGCGCGAGGCGCGGTCGTAGGCGGCGCGGTCGGCGTCGGGCAGCGAGTTGAGCAGGCGGCGGGCCTTGGCGAGTTTCCGCTCGACGGTGCGCTTGTTCTGGGCGACGGCCTTGCGGCTGCTCTCCAGCTCGGCGAGTTTCCCGCCGGCCTCCTCGCGTTTCTGGGAGAGGTCGCGCATCGCGGTCTGGAGGTCGCGGAGTTCGCCCGCCTGGTGCGAGGTGATGCGGTCCAGGGCGGCGGCCTTGTCGAGGTAGTCGGCCGGGTCGTCGGAGAAGAGCAGGGCGAGGGAGGGGTCGATGCCGCCGGAGCGGTACTGGGCGCCGGCGAGCGAACCGAGCGCCTCCCGCATGGTGTTGATGCGGTCCTGCTGCCGGGCGATCTCGTCCTGTGCGGTGCCGATCTGCCGGCGCAGGGTGTCGGCGCGTTCGTCGGCCTTGTTGAACGCCTCGGTGGCCTTCTCCGCCTGGGTGTACAGGCGGTCCACCTCGGCGCGGGTGTCGTCCTGCGGTGCCGCGGAGGCGGGCAGGGTACCGAGTGCGGCTGCCGCCGCGGACATCACGCAGGCGGCGATGCCGAAGGCGCCGGCGCCCCGGTCGAAGCCGGTCGGTGCAAGGCGGCGATGGAACCCCACGAGTGGCCGCGCTCCCTTCCGCTGACGGTCCCCCGCCGTCGGGGGGAAACGCGCCAGACAGTAGCCGTGCGACCAGGCACCGGCCAAAGACCTCCGCGGGCACGCACAGTGACGCCCCGCCGGAGACGCAGGTCACCGACGGGGCGTGGGGTCAGCGGGAGTTGTCGCAATTCGCCCGTTTGGGCGGCGTGGCGACGGGTCCCTTCAGGCGGCGGAGGCAGGCTCCGGACCGCCCGTCCGGATCAGATCCGGACGCCGAACTGGAAGGGCATGTTGCCGATCGCCTCGTAGCGGACGACCGCGCCGGTGTGCGGGGCGTGCAGCACCTGGCCGTTGCCCGCGTAGAGACCGACGTGGTGGAAGTCGCCATAGAAGATGACCAGGTCACCGACCTGGAGGGCGCTCTGCGAGTAGATCCGGGTGCCGGCGTTGGCCTGGGCCTCGGAGGTGCGCGGTATGGAGACGCCGGCCTGGGCGTAGGCCCAGGAGGTGAGGCCGGAGCAGTCGAAGGAGCTGGGTCCTGAGGCGCCGTAGACGTACGGCGATCCGATGGCGCCCTGCGCGGCGGCGAACGCGGCGCCGGCCCGGCCGGAGCCCTTGCTGCTGCCGAGGTTCACACGCTCGGTGGCGCGGGTGGCGCGCTCCTGCTCCTTCGCGGCGAGCGCGGCCTTCTCCTTGGCCGTCAGCGAGTTCAGGAGCTTCTGGGCCTCGCCCAGCTTGCCCTGGACTTCCTTCTTCTTCTTCGCGAGCTCGGTGCGGGTGTCGGCGAGGTCCTTGAGCTTCTCGGAGGCCTCGGACCGCTGCTGGGCGAGCGAACGCTGCTTCTCCTGGACCTTCTTGAGCGACTCGACCTGCTGGGCGCTCAACTGGTCCATGGCCGAGGCCTTGTCCAGGTAGCTGTCCGGGTCGGAGGAGAGGAAGAGCGCCACGGACGGGTCGATGCCGCCGGTGCGGTACTGGGCGCTGGCCATCGAACCGAGGCCGTCGCGCAGGGTGTTGAGGTCTTCCTGGCCGCGGGCGACGTTGTCCTGGAGGGAGCTGATCTCCTTCTGGAGCTTCTCCTGCTTCTCCTTGGCGCCGTCGAGCTTCTCCGTGGCCTTCTCGGCCTCTTCGTAGAGCTTGTCGACCTTGGCCTTGACCTCGTCCTTGCTGGGCTTCTCGGACGGCGCGGCATTGGCGACGTTGGCACTGAGGGCAACGGCGGCGGCGGCTGCGGTGGTGAGCACGGTCACACGGGTGCGGCTCGGCTGCTTGGGTCGACGGTGGGACGCCACGAAGGCGAGCTCCTTCTTCCTCGAGCCGCCTGCCGCGTCACGCCGACGGGCGGTGCCCCTCCACCGTCACTCCTGATGAGTGATCACCCTAGTTGGAGGTTCGAGGCATGACCCTAGTGACCTTCTTGTGATCAGTTCAAATCCAAACCTGAAAATTCTTTGTCACGGAGCGCATTCTTTGCATTCAACTCACGTGCAGTGATGTCCGCTTGACACTACGTCGTGTGAACACCGGGCCAATTCGGGCATGAAGCCCAGAGGTTACGCATGGTGCGTAGGTTGCTCTTGCGACGTACACCCCAGATCGGCGGGGCGCCGTCTCAGCCGCGCGTGAAGCGCTTGAGGAGGACCGCCGAGGCAACCGGGCGGGCGCCCGCCTTGGCGATGCCGTCGGCCACCTCACGGTCCGTGGAGGCGACGATGACGGGCCGTCCCGGCGGCTCGGCGCGCACCAGCTGGCGGATCACCTCGTCCGCGGTGACCCCCGGCTTGGAGAACAGCACCCGGACCCCGCGCGGCGGCGCGAGCAGCACCGGTGCGGCCAGCTCGGCCCCGTCGAAGACGCAGGTGACCTCCGCGCCGGTCTGCGCGGCCAGCTGCGAGAGCTGTCCGAGCAGCCTGAGCCGCTGCTTCTCCAGCGGCATCTGCGGATAGCCGGTCTTCGTGACGTTGTAGCCGTCGACGACCAGATGCGCCTGGGGCAGGGCGAGCAGCTGGTCCAGGATCGCGGGGTCGTTCTCCGACAGGGCGCGGGTCGCGATGTCCTTGGGCGTCATCCGCCCGGGCTCGACCGCCTCCACCGTCTCCGCGGGCCGCACCGAGACGGGCGGCAGCGCGAGCTCGCGGCGCAGGCCCTGAGCCGCGTCCAGCACCGTGTCGAGGAGCAGCCGCAGCCGCATGTCCTCGACGCTGCGCCCCTCGCGCGCGGCCTTGCGGCCGGCCTCCAGGGCCGCCTCGGCCTCGGCGAGGCGTGCCTTGAGCCGCCGGCTCTCGCTCTCGGCCGCGGACACCTGGGCCTGGCTCTCGGCGCGCGCCCCGTCGGTCTCGGCCTGGAGCTTGCGCAGCGCGGCCTCGCCGCGCTTCACGTCACTGAGGGCCCCGCGCAGCTTGCGGTGAAGCGATTCCGCTTCCTTGCGGGCCGTGTCCAGTTCCGTGCGCAGCCGATCGGTCTCGGTCCTGATCTGGCCGCGCGCCGCCGCGAGTTCCTCGCGCAGCCGCTCCAGCTCGGCCCGGTTCTCCTCGTCGGCGCGCTCGGCGTCCGCCCGCAGGGCCTCCTCACCGGCGGCGGTCACCAGCTTCACCCAGCCCGCCGGGCGCAGAACATAGGCCGCGGCCGCCACATCCAGCGGATCCGCGGCCGGAGGCGGCGCGGCCGAGTCGAGCGCCGCGGTCAGCTCGGGCTGCGTCTCTCTCAGCTTCTCGGCGATGCGCTGTCTGAACAGCGGGTCCGTCTCCAGCGCCGCCGCCATGGCGTTGCCGGCGAACTTGGCCCGCCGGCTCGGTGTGAAGCGGGCGTACTGCCGTAGCTGCGTGGGCAGTTCGGCCAGCGTCAGGCCGCCGAAACCGTCCGAGACGATCTGCACGACCCGTCGGCGCACACCGTCGGGCAGCGGACGATCGAGCACCTCGGCGGTGCCGTCGTCCGGCTCCCCGCCTGTGGTCTCCATCATCCGTCACCCCATTATCCGTGCGGGGCCCGCTCCCTCAGGAGCCGGCGCCCGGCCTGTCCACGAGTTCGACCTGATCCACCGCGTTGCACCAGCGACACCGCACCGACTCGATGGTCTCACTGACCACCTCACGCTCCTCGACCTTCGGCTCACCGGCGAGGTCGAGGTGCACGTACTCGACGACCTTCGAGGAGCGGGTGACGTCGAAGCGCGTGAGGTTGCCGCAGAGCGAGCAGCGCCAGCGCGTCTTGGCGTCCGGCAGGGGAACCGTCATAGGGCAGTCGCTTCCTTCTAGTGTCCGTCCGGCACCGGTCTCCCGGTACATGTGGCTCGTAACCCTACGGCCTGGCGGGTAGTCGACGCTCGGCCGTCCACGGCGGCGAGGCTGTCTGTGCCGATCCGTCCGGTACGTCATGCTCTGCACCATGATCGGCAATTGGAGTACGGCAATCGGCAGAGCGGTGCGGTCCCAGTCGGCACCGGTGACGTACGGGCTGATCGTCCTGTGCTGTCTGATCTTCGTCATCGGTCCCGCCTCGGGCCTCAGTCCCGGGTACGGCACCGGGGACGAGCTGCTGGCCGTCCAACGGGCGTACTTCCGGCGCTGGGGCGTGGTGCCGGCCGATCTGTTCGGCGGGCCGCCCCGCGAGCTGCTCACCCCGGCCACGGCCCTGTTCATCCACGGCAGCTGGCTCCATCTCCTGGGCAACATGCTCTTCTTCTACGTCTTCGGGCTGCTGACCGAGGAACGCATGGGCCATGTGGAGTTCGCGCTGTTCTACCTCGGGTGCGGTTACCTGGCCCTGCTCGGCTACGCGGCCGCCAACGCTTCCTCGGAACAGTCCCTGGTCGGGGCGTCCGGGGCGATCTCCGCGGTGCTCGGCGCGTTCCTGTACCTGTTCCCCAAGGCCAGGGTCACCAGTCTCTTCCCGTTCCTGTTCTTCCTGCCGCTGCGCTTCCCGGCCTGGGTGGTGCTGCCGTTCTGGTTCACGCTGCAGTGGCTGGCGGCGGGGCAGAGCGAGTCGGGCCCCGGCGTCGCCTATCTGGCGCACCTGGTGGGTTTCTCGCTGGGCTTCGTCTACGCGTGGGCGCGGTTCGGGCGCCGCGGCACCGCCGTGCCCGTCGTGCCAGCCGCGGGGGGTCCGGTCGGTGCGCCGCCGGACGGACGGGGCCAGGTGGAGCGCGAGTAGGGTGAGATCCCCAGCAGTGGCCCCCGAGGGAGAGAACCAGCCGTGATCACCGCGATCGTCCTCATCAAGACCAGCGTGGACCGGATCCCCGAGATCGCCGAGTCGATCGCGTCGCTGGAGAGCGTCAGCGAGGTCTTCTCCGTCACCGGCACCTACGACCTGATCGCCATGGTCCGGGTCAGGGCCCACGACGACCTCGCGGACGTCATCCCCGGCAGCATCAGCAAGATCCCGGGTGTCGAGGCGACGGACACGCACGTGGCGTTCCGCACGTACTCCCAGCACGACCTGGAGGCGGCGTTCGCGATCGGTCTCGACTCCTGACCGGTGCGCCCGCCGCCTCGCGGCATGTCGTCGTGGGTTCCTAGACCGCCGGCACGCAGCGGCCGTCCTGGGTGCGGTACTGCCACCGTGCGCCGTCCCGCACCAGCTCGCGCACCGCGCGGACGAACCGCTCGACGTGCTCGTCGGGCGTCCCGGCGCCGAAGCTGACGCGGATGGCGTTGAGGGACTTCTCGCCGGGCGCCGCCTCGGGGGCGCCGCACTCCCCCTGGGTCTCGGGGTCGCTGCCGAGCAGCGTGCGCACCAGCGGGTGGGCGCAGAAGAGGCCGTCGCGGACGCCGATGCCGTACTCGGCGGACAGCGCGGCCGCGAAGTGCGAGCTGTTCCAGCCCTCGACGACGAAGGAGAGGACGCCGACGCGCGGGGCGTCGTCACCGAACAGGGAGAGGATCCGGACCTCGGGGACCTCGGCGAGGCCGGCACGGACGGTGCCGATCAGGTGCTGCTCCCGGGCCAGAAGGTTGTCGAAGCCCTCTTCGGTGAGCGCCTTGCAGGCCGACGCGATGGAGTAGGCGCCGATCACGTTCGGCGAGCCGGCCTCGTGGCGGGCCGCGCTGTCGTGCCACTCGACGTCCACGCCGCCGTCCGCGCGCCGGGCGACCTTGCGGCTGGCGCCACCACCCGCGAGGTACGGGTCGGCCTCGCGGAGCCAGTCGGAGCGGCCCGCGAGGACACCGGAGCCGAACGGCGCGTACAGCTTGTGGCCGGAGAAGGCGACCCAGTCGACGTCGAGGTCCTGGACGGACACCGGGTGGTGCGGGGCGAGCTGGGCGGCGTCGAGGACGATCCGGGCGCCGTGCGCGTGCGCGGCGGCGGCGAGCTCCCGCACCGGCCACAGCTCCCCGGTGACGTTCGAGGCGCCGGTGACGCAGACGAGGGCCGGTCCGTGGGGGTCACGGGCCGCGAGGGCGTGCTCCAGGGTCGCGACGGCCTCGCCGGGGGTGCGCGGGGCGTTCAGGTACGTCACCCGGGCGTCGCGCCAGGGCAGCAGCGAGGCGTGGTGCTCGGTCTCGAAGACGAAGACCTGGCAGCCGGCCGGGAGCGCGGCGGCGAGCAGGTTGAGCGAGTCCGTGGTGGAGCGGGTGAAGACGACCTGGTCGTCGGCCCGGCAGTCGAGGAACTCCGCGACGGTCCTGCGGGCGTTCTCGAAGAGGTCGGTGGACAGCTGCGAGAGGTACCCGGCGCCGCGGTGGACACTGCCGTAGTACGGGGCGTACGCGGCGACGTCGTCCCACACCCGCTGGAGGGCGGGGGCGCTGGCGGCGTAGTCGAGAGCGGCGTAGCTGACCTCGCCGCCGGTGACGAGCGGAACGGTGACGTCGCGGCCGAGGACGGGCAGCGGGGCACAGACGGAGGTGTCGGCGGCGGTGGTGGTGACAGACATGGCGGGCTCCTGTGAGGCAGGCGGGATCGCCGCGCGAGCCGGCCGCCCGGAGGCAGCGCTCGGCGCAGGAAGGGGAAAAAAGGGTGTGCGGAGGCGGGGCTCGGCGCCCTATCGCATTCGCTTGCTCACAGAAGGCTCCCTCGAACGACCAGGACCCCTGGTTACGTCCACTCGAAAGAGTGGGAGGGGTCCGCGCTTGCCGTAGACCTCGCTGCCTACGGCCTGGTCTTCACCCGGGGCACCCCGCCACGGACGGAGGGTTGCCGGACAGCCGGCCGGGGCCTGATGGCTGTCGCTCATGACCTGGTACAGCATCTTGCCAGAAGATCTTCGACGCGCAAGGCGCGGTCCGAATTGTGGACCGCGCCCCCGCGTCACGCCGGCGTCGCTCAGGCGTTGCTGGCCGCCACCCACCGGTCGAGGGTGCCCTTCGCGGCCCCGGAGTCGATCGCCTCCGCCGCCTTCGCCATACCGGCCCGGAGCTGGTCCGCGAGGGGCGCGTCGGCCGGCGACAGGGCCACCAGGGCGGCCGCCGAGTTCAGCAGCACGGCGTCGCGCACCGGCCCGGTCTCGCCGTCCAGCAGCCGCCGGGCGACCTCCGCGTTGAACGCGGCGTCGGCGCCGCGCAGGGCCTCCACCGGGACGACGTCGAGGCCTACGTCGCGGGGGTGGAAGCGCTCCTCGGTGACCTTCCCGTCGCGGACCACCCAGACCCGGGAGCCCGCGGTGGTGGTCAGCTCGTCGAGGCCGTCGTCGCCGCGGAAGACGAGCGAGGAGTTGCCGCGCTCGGCGAAGACGCCCGCCACGATGGGCGCCATCCGGGGGTCGGCGACCCCGACCGCCTGGGCCTTGACCCGGGCCGGGTTGGTGAGCGGGCCGAGCACGTTGAAGGTCGTACGGATGCCGAGCTGCCCCCGGGCCGCCGCCGCGTGGCGCAGCGCCGGGTGGAACTTCACCGCGAAGCAGAAGGTGATGCCGGCCTCCTCGGCCACCTCCGCCACCCGTTTGACCGTGAGCTGGAGGTTGACGCCGAGCTTCTCCAGGACGTCCGAGGCGCCGGACGCCGAGGACGCGGCGCGGTTGCCGTGCTTGACGACCTTGGCTCCGGTGCCGGCCACCACGATCGCGGACATCGTGGAGATGTTGACCGTCTTCGCGCCGTCGCCGCCGGTGCCGACGATGTCGACGGTCTGCCCGGGCACCTCGATCACGTTGGCGTGCTCGTACATCGCCCGGACCAGGCCGGAGATCTCCTGGACGGTCTCGCCCTTGGCCCGCAGGGCCACCACGAAGCCGGCGATCTGCGCGTCGGTCGCCTCGCCGCGCATGATGCGGTCCATCGCCCAGGCCGTGTCGTCCGCGCTCTGGTCGCGGCCTTCGAGAAGGCCGTTCAGTACCTCGGGCCAGGAACGGCCCGCCGCGGTGTCGCCTCCAGCGGGGTTCACAGCGCTCATGGTCGCTCCTGGGTTCATGGGTCACGCGAGTGGGTTCGCCCCGCAGCACGGGGGTGAGTCCACCCTATCCAGCCCCGGAGACGGCGAAGAGCCCCGTCCGTGGACGGGGCTCCTGCCGTGGCGAACCGGGGGTGTCGCGGGGATCAGTGGTGGCCGTGGCCGCTCGTGATCTCCTTGTACTCCTCGACGGTGGGCTTGGGGATCTGGTTGTCGTCCCCGTAGAAGCCCTTGCTCATCTTGGCGCGCAGCTTCTGGGCGCTGTTGACCTTGCGCTCGACACCGTTCTCGTCGACCGCCGGGCCGATCTCGGCCGGCTTGTACTGCTCGTGCGCGGTGAGCGTGTGCAGCGCGTCCTGGCTGAGCGGCTCGTGCACCTCGATGAACTCACCGTGCGGCAGGCGCTTGATGATGCCCGACTCGCGGCCGTGCAGCACCTTGTCCCGGTCCCGGCGCTGGAGGCCGAGGCAGATCCGCTTGGTGGCGAGGAAGGTGAGCACCGGCACGACGAAGAAGGCGATGCGCACGAACCAGGTGATCGAGTTGATCGCCAGGTGGAAGTGCGTGGCCCAGATGTCGTTGCCACCGCCGACGAGGAGCACGAAGTACCAGCTGATCCAGGCGGCACCGAACGCGGTCCGGGTCGGGACGTTGCGCGGGCGGTCCAGGATGTGGTGCTCGCGCTTGTCGCCGGTGACCCAGGACTCGATGAACGGGTAGACCGCGATCGCGACCAGGACCAGCGGGAAGATGACCAGCGGGATGAACACGCCCAGGACGAGCGTGTGACCCCAGAGGTTGATCTCCCAGCCCGGCATGACACGGATCAGGCCTTCGGAGAAGCCCATGTACCAGTCCGGCTGGGCGCCCGTGGACACCTGGTCCGGACGGTAGGGACCCATCGACCAGATCGGGTTGATCGAGGCGATCGCCGCGATGGCCGCGATGACACCGAAGACCAGGAAGAAGAAACCTCCGGCCTTCGCCATGTAGACGGGCAGCAGCGGCATGCCGACGACGTTGTTGTTCGTCTTGCCGGGACCCGCGAACTGGGTGTGCTTGTGGTAGAAGACCAGGATCAGGTGGCCGACGACCAGGCCGAGCATGATGCCCGGCAGCAGCAGCACGTGCACCGAGTAGAAGCGGGCCACGAAGTCGCCGCCCGGGAACTCGCCGCCGAAGAGGAAGAACGACAGGTACGTGCCGACGATCGGCACGGACAGGACCGCGCCCTCCATGAAGCGGACACCGGTGCCGGAGAGCAGGTCGTCCGGGAGCGAGTAACCGGTGAAGCCGGTGAACATGCCGAGGACGAACAGCAGGAATCCGAAGACCCAGTTGACCTCACGGGGCTTGCGGAACGCACCCGTGAAGAACACGCGCATCATGTGCACGAACATGCCGGCGAGGAAGATCAGCGCGGCCCAGTGGTGGATCTGACGGATCAGCAGACCACCGCGCACATCGAAGGAGATGTGCATGGTCGAGTTGAACGCCTCGGACATCAGCTGTCCCTGCAGCGGGACGTAGCTGCCGTGGTACTCCACCTCGTTCATCGACGGGTGGAAGAACAGCGTCAGGTACACACCCGTGAGGATGATGATGATGAAGCTGTAGAGGCAGATCTCACCCAGCATGAACGACCAGTGGTCGGGGAAGATCTTGCGCATGTTGGCCTTGGCCAGGGAGTAGATCCCGAGGCGGCCGTCGGCCCAGTCGGCTACCCGCTCACCGGCGGGCGCCTTCTCGCGCGAGCGCGAGTCG
The DNA here is from genome assembly GCF_002078175.1 of Streptomyces sp. M41(2017). Taxonomy (GTDB): domain Bacteria; phylum Actinomycetota; class Actinomycetes; order Streptomycetales; family Streptomycetaceae; genus Streptomyces. Next base: position 172,951 of record NZ_MWFK01000001.1, read on the forward strand.
GAGGTGGTCGTAGTGCTCATCCGCGCTCCCAGAATGCAGGACCGACGGGCACTTCGAAGTCGCCGAGCGCTTCGAGGTAACCCTCATCGTTCACACCGATGCGCAGCTGCGGCAGCGGGTGACCGGCCGGGCCGAAGATGACTCGGGCACCGTCGGAGAGGTCGAAGGTGGACTGGTGGCACGGGCACAGCGCGTGGTGCGTCTGCTGCTCGTACAGGGAGATCGGGCAGCCGACGTGGGTGCAGATCTTCGAGTACGCCACGATGCCCTGGTAGGACCACTCGAGTTCCTGCTTGTCCTTGATGTTGTCCGGCTGCAGCCGGATGATCATCAGGGCCGCCTTGGCGATCTCCTTCTGGAAGTCCTCGTCGTGCTCCTCCAGGCCCTCGGGCTTGACGAAGGTCAGAGAACCGACGGCCACGTCCGAGGGACGGAGCGGCTCGTTGGTGTTCATGTTGACGAGGAGCTTGCCCTTGGACCACAGGGTGTGGCGGAGCTTCGTGCCGGGCAGCGGACCGAGATCGCGCAGCAGCATGACGCCGGAGAGCGGGAACAGGGCCAGCGCGCCGAACATCGTGTTGCGGATCAGCTTGCGACGGCCGAGCGCGGACTCCTTGGCACCCTGCTTGAAGTCGGCCAGGACCTTGGCCTTGACCTCGGGCTCCGCCTCGATCGCGTGACGCTCGTCGGCGATCTCCACGTCGGACATCAGGGTGCGGGCCCAGTGGACCGCGCCCGCGCCGATCGAGAACAGCGCCACACCGAGCGTCAGACCCAGCGTGAAGTTCAGCGCGCTGATGTGACCGATCGGGAAGACGTAGATCGACTTGTCGTTGGGGATCGCCACGTACGCGACGATGAAGGCGACGGTCGCCAGCATCGACAGCACGAACAGCAGGGCGACCAGTCGCTCGGACCGCTTCGCGGCCCGCTCGTCGATGTCCTGGATGCGGTGCTCGTGGGGCGGCAGCCCCGGGTCCGCGAACGGGTTCTGCTCGTCCGCGACGGCGACCGAGGCGTGACCGTGACCGGCGTGGTCGTCGGTGGCCCGCTCAGCGGGCACGTTCTCTTCTGGAATGTCTTGGCTACTCATGACTTCTTGGCCTTTGCGGTCCGAGCGGCGACCCAGACGGCGACGGCGACCAGGGTGCCAAGTCCGAAGATCCAGCCGAACAGGCCCTCGCTGACCGGTCCGAGACCGCCCAGTTCGAGACCGCCGGGGCTCTCGGTGTTGTCACCGTTGACCGCGTCGAGGTACGCGATGATGTCCTTCTTGTTCTTCTCCGTCAGCGTGGTGTCGGGGAAGGACGGCATGTTCTGCGGGCCCGTCTGCATGGCCTCGTAGATGTGCTTCGGGTCGACACCCTCAAGGCTCGGCGCGAACTTGCCGTGGGTCAGCGCGCCGCCCTTGCCGGTGAAGTTGTGGCACTGGGCGCAGTTGGTGCGGAACAGTTCGCCACCCTTGGCGATGTCCGCGCCCTCGGGACTGACCTGGCTCTTCGTCGGGACCGAAGGACCGGCACCGAGCGAGGCGATGAACGCCGCGAGCTGGTCGATCTCGGCCTGCGAGTAGATGACCTTCTTCTTCGGGATCTGCGCGCCGGGCTGCTGGGCCGGCATACGTCCGGTGCCGACCTGGAAGTCGACCGCCGCGGCGCCCACTCCCACCAGGCTCGGCCCGTCGGAGGTGCCCTGACCGCCGGTTCCGTGGCAGCTTGCGCAGCCCACGGCGTACAGCTTCTTGCCCTCGGTGATGGCGAGGGACTGGGCGGTTTCATCGGCCTGCGCCTTGCCCGCGGGTGCGAACGCGGCGTACAGCCCCCCGGTGGCCGCCAGCGCGAGGAGTAGGACGACGACCGCCGCCAGCGGATGGCGTCGTCGTGCGGAGAGCTTTTTCACGGATTACCCCGGTGTCAGGATCTTCTGCGTCGGTGCTTCTGGATGTTTCGGGCTCCGGGCCCGATTACTTGATCAGGTAGATCGTGGCGAAGAGGCCGATCCAGACGACATCGACGAAGTGCCAGTAGTAGGACACGACGATGGCGGCGGTTGCCTGCTCGTGAGTGAACCGCCGAGCCGCATAGGTGCGACCAAGGACCAGCAGGAAGGCGATGAGTCCGCCCGTCACATGCAGTCCGTGGAAGCCGGTGGTCAGGTAGAACACCGAGCCGTACGGGTCGGAGGAGAGCGAGAGCCCGTCCTTCTTGACCAGTTCGGTGTACTCGAAGACCTGACCGCCGATGAAGATCGCACCCATGATGAAGGTGACGGTGAACCACATCCTGAGCTTCTTCACGTCCCCGCGCTCGGCGGCGAAGACGCCGAGCTGACAGGTCAGGGAGGAGAGCACCAGGATCGTGGTGTTCGTCGCCGAGAACGGAAGGTTCAGGCTGGACGCCATTTCCTTCCAGTGATCCGGCCCGGTCACCGATCGCAGGGTGAAGTACATCGCGAAGAGGGCCGCGAAGAACATCAGCTCGGAACTCAGCCAGATGATCGTTCCGACGCTGGTGAGGTTCGGCCGATTGACCGACGGGTGCGCGTGCCCGGTTTCTACTGTCGTTGCTGTCGCCACGACCGACATTATGTCGGTCGCTTATCCCGCCCTCACCCCGGGGGGTGCCGTTCGGAGTGTTGACGGGGTGTGTCCAGCCCGTATGGCCCATCGAAGCCCTGTCCGAACCGGTGTTGACGAGGTGTTCAAGGGAGTAGCATCCGCGCATCGGGCAGGCTCCGGCCGGCCCGGCCGCTTCATGTCCGTACGACGCCGACGTCCCGGAGGAAGAATGCAGCCGACCGCCACGGTGCTGGTCTACAGCGACGACTCCAACACCCGCGCACAGGTGCGGCTCGCCACCGGGCGCAGGCCCGCTCCGGACGTTCCCCTCGTGGAGTTCGTCGAATGCGCGACGCCGGCCGCCGTCGTCATGGAGCTCGACAAGGGCGGCATCGACGTGTGCGTGCTGGACGGCGAGGCGGTTCCGCTCGGCGGCATGGGCGTCTGCCGGCAGATCAAGGACGAGGTCTTCGACTGCCCGCCCGCGCTCGTCCTCATCGGGCGCCCGCAGGACGCCTGGCTGGCCACCTGGAGCCGTGCGGACGCCGCGGTCACCCTTCCGGTCGACCCGGTGGAGTTCGCCGCCTCCCTGGCCACCCTGCTGCGCCGCAAGAACCTGCAGAGCGTCTGAGGACCCGCGCCCCGTGAGGGGCGCGGTCTCACACACTCTCGGGGCGCAGCCTCGCGCGCTCGGCAGGAGTCGGGGCGTCCGGGGATCCGCCCACCAGCGCGCTGCCCTCACGCCAGTTCTTCCAGTCGAGGTTCCAGTCGCCGAAGCCGTTGCCGAACGCGTCCATCATGTCGCCGTTCGAGTTGACGACCTTGACGACGTCACCCTCGTTGAAGGTGTCGAAGAACCACTCGGCGTTGCTGGTGCTCATGCCGGTGCAGCCGTGGCTGACGTTGGCGGACCCCTGGGAGCCGGTCGACCACGGCGCGGCGTGCACGTACTCACCGCTCCAGGTCACCCGTGTGGCGTAGTACACGGGCAGGTCGTAGGAGTCCGAACTGCCCTCGGCGATACCGATGCTGGTACCGCGCATTTGTACGTAGTACTCCTTGCCCAGCACGACCTTGACGCCGTTGCGGGTCTCGAAGCCGGGCTTGCCGGTGGTGACGGGGATCTCGTTGATCTGCTCGCCGTTGCGGTAGACCGTCATCTCGTGGGAGGCGGCGTCGGTGACGGCGACGAGCCGGTCGCCCGTGGTGAGCTTCAGGGTCTTGGCGTTGCCGCCCCACAGCCGCTCACCGATCTTGATGCCGGCGAGGTTGCTGTGCGCCGTGATCGTGGCGTGGGTGGGCCAGTACTCCTTGGGGCGGTAGTGGAGCGTCTTGTCGTCCACCCAGTGCCAGGCGCCGTCCACGGCGGGCGTGGAGTCGACCTTGAGAGCGCGCTCGACGACGGCGCGGGCCGCCTTGTCCTTGACGGGGGCGCTCAGTTCGGCGGTGACGGGCTGACCGACCCCGTACTTGCCGGCCTTGGGGCCGAACTCGACGTCGAGCGTCTTCTTGGTCTTGGGTGTGCTGGTGTCGAAGCCGAGGACCTTGCGCCCGGGGGCGCCGTCCTCGTCCTCGGTGCTCACCCGGACCGTGTAGTGGGCTCCTGCGGCCAGCGGGGAGGTGCTGTGCCAGCGACTGCCGTCGGCGGACAGTTCGCCCGCCACATAGCGTCCTGACGCGTCGGTGGCCGTCACGTCGGTGATGCGCCCGTCGTCATCCTCGGAGGTGATTTCGAGCGGCTTGTCGGGGTCGACCTTGCCGGGCTTCTTGCTCTCTCCGACGGGGCCGTTGAACGAGATCTGTCCCGCCGCGTCGTACGGCTTCGCCGAGAGCGGGTGGCCGTCGGAGCCGCAGGCGGTGGCGCCCGCTCCGAGGGCGACCACCAGCGCGGTGCAGCTGACGACCGTGCGGATTCGCGGTGAGTGGTTCATGAGCTCACGCTATGAACGCCCGTCAAGGACGGCGCGCCGGGTGGGCCGACCGAGGGACGGAAGTCGTGGCAAACGGGGGAGCCCGGACTCTCCTGACGGAGTGTCCGGGCTCCCCGGGGTTCAGCGCGTGCTACTGGGTGCGGTTCTCACCGTGGTAGTACTCGAAGACCCAGCCCCACAGGCCGATCACGATGATCGGGGCCGAGAAGTAGAGCAGCCACCAGCCGAAGACGACGCCCATGAAGGCCAGGGCGCCACCGACGCCCAGCGCGAGCGGCTGCCAGCTGTGCGGGCTGAAGAAGCCCACCTCGCCGGCCTCGTCCGCGACGTCGGCCTCCTTGTTGTCCTGCGCCAGCTGGTCGACCCGCCGGGCCGTGAAGGCCAGGTAGTAGCCGATCATCACGCTCAGGCCGAAGCCCATGAAGAGGGCCGTGGTGCCGGCCGGCTCCTTGGACCACACGCCGTACACGATCCCCATGACGAGGATGAACGCGGCGAGCCAGAGGAACATCTTGCCTTGGACCTTCACTTGCCGGCCTCCTTGCCACCAGCGAGAGCCGACGAACCGGAACCGGCGTGCTCGAGCTGGTCGAGCGCGGCGATCTCGGGGTGGTGCAGGTCGAACGCCGGGGATTCACTGCGGATCCGCGGCAGGGTGAGGAAGTTGTGCCGCGGCGGCGGGCACGAGGTGGCCCACTCCAGCGAGCGGCCGTAGCCCCACGGGTCGTCGACCTCGACCTTCTTGCCGTACTTGGCCGTCTTCCACACGTTGTAGAGGAACGGCAGGATCGACAGGCCGAGCAGGAACGAGCTGATCGTCGAGATCGTGTTCAGCGCGGTGAAGCCGTCGGCCGCGAGGTAGTCCGCGTAGCGACGCGGCATGCCCTCGGCACCCAGCCAGTGCTGCACCAGGAACGTGCCGTGGAAGCCCACGAACAGCGTCCAGAAGGTGATCTTGCCGAGCCGCTCGTCGAGCATCTTGCCCGTCATCTTCGGCCACCAGAAGTGGAAGCCGGAGAACATCGCGAACACCACGGTGCCGAACACCACGTAGTGGAAGTGCGCCACCACGAAGTACGAGTCCGAGACGTGGAAGTCCATCGGCGGCGAGGCCAGGATGACGCCAGTCAGACCACCGAAGGTGAAGGTGATCAGGAAGCCGACGGCCCAGAGCATCGGTGTCTCGAAGGACAACGAGCCCTTCCACATCGTTCCGATCCAGTTGAAGAACTTCACGCCCGTCGGTACGGCGATGAGGAACGTCATGAAGGAGAAGAACGGGAGCAGTACGCCACCGGTGACGTACATGTGGTGGGCCCACACGGTCACGGACAGACCGGCGATCGCGATGGTCGCGCCGATGAGGCCCATGTAGCCGAACATCGGCTTGCGGGAGAACACCGGGATGACTTCGGAGATGATGCCGAAGAACGGCAGCGCGATGATGTACACCTCTGGATGGCCGAAGAACCAGAAGAGGTGTTGCCAGAGCAGCGCTCCGCCGTTGGCCGCATCGAAGACATGTGCCCCGAATTTTCGATCCGCCTCCAGGGCGAACAGGGCCGCCGCGAGAACGGGGAAGGCGAGCAGCACCAGCACGGCGGTGAGCAGCACGTTCCAGACGAAGATCGGCATGCGGAACATCGTCATGCCGGGAGCGCGCATGCAGATGATCGTGGTGATGAAGTTGACCGCGCCGAGGATGGTGCCGAAGCCGGAGAAGGCCAGACCCATGATCCACATGTCGGCGCCGATGCCCGGCGAGCGGACCGCGTCGGACAGCGGGCTGTAGGCGAACCAGCCGAAGTCGGCCGCGCCCTGCGGGGTGAGGAAGCCACCGACCGCGATCGTCGAGCCGAACAGGTAGAGCCAGTAGGCGAACATGTTCAGCCGCGGGAACGCCACGTCGGGCGCGCCGATCTGCAGCGGCATGATCCAGTTCGTGAAACCGGCGAACAGCGGCGTCGCGAACATCAGCAGCATGATCGTGCCGTGCATCGTGAACGCCTGGTTGAACTGCTCGTTCGACATGATCTGCAGTCCGGGGCGCGCCAGTTCGGCGCGCATGAGCAGCGCCATGACGCCGCCGATGCAGAAGAACGCGAACGACGTGACCAGATACAACGTGCCGATCGTCTTGTGGTCCGTGGTGGTGAGCCACTTGATCACAACACTGCCGGGCTGCTTGCGCCGAACCGGCAGCTCGCTCTCGTACGAGTCTTCGGCTGCGTCGGCACCCTGGGGTTCGTTGAGGATGCTCACAGGTTGTTCGTCTCCCGGTTCTTCTCGTGGCCCGTCTGCTCAATGCCGGCCGGGACGTAACCGGTCTGTCCCTTCGCCGCGAGCTCCTTGAGGTGGGCCTCGTAGCGCTCGGGGGAGACGACCTTCACGTTGAAGAGCATCCGGGAGTGGTCGACGCCGCACAGCTCGGCACACTTGCCCAGGAAGGTGCCCTCATGGTTGGGCGTCACCTGGAAGGAGTTGGTGTGCCCCGGGATGACGTCCTGCTTCATGAGGAACGGCACCACCCAGAAGGAGTGGATGACGTCACGCGAAGTGAGGACGAAGCGGACCGTCTTGCCCTTGGGGAGCCAGAGGGTCGGACCCGGGTTGCCCGTCTGCGGGTTCTTCGTGCCGGGCGTGCCGACGTCGTAGACACCGCCGGCGTTCGCCGGGAACTGCTTCTTGAACCGGTCCGGAATGGCCGCCAGGTTCGGGTCGGTCTTGGCGTTCCCGGTGGAGCCGGGAACGTCCGCGACGTAGTTGAAGCCCCAGCTCCACTGGAAGCCCACCACGTTGACCGTGACGTCGGGCTTCTTGTCGAGGCTGAGGAGCTTCGTCTCGTCGCGGGCGGTGAAGTAGAACAGCACCGAGACGATGATGAGCGGGACCACGGTGTACAACGCCTCGATGGGCATGTTGTACCGGGTCTGCTGAGGAACTTCGACCTTGGTCCGGCTGCGCCGATGGAAGACGACGCTCCACAGGATCAGGCCCCAGACCAGCACGCCCGTGGCGAGCGCGGCCGCCCACGAGCCCTGCCAGAGGGAGAGGATCCGCGGAGCCTCATCCGTCACCGGGGTGGGCATACCAAGGCGGGGGAAGTCTTCCCAGTTGTACGAGCAACCAGTGGCTGTCGCCAGGACCAGGCCCGCAGTCATTGCCTGCAGCAGCTTCCGCCGCATCGGGCGCCGCGGCGTGGGGGTACCGCCCGCGCCCCCCAGGGCGTGGGGGAGGTCGGAGCCGTTGGGACTCACGTAGCGCCTTCCCGAGAGTCTCGCCCGCGCTGTTGGCTGCGGCCTTCTCGCTGGTCGGTCGCCGCCCTGCGTCGGGCAGGGGTTTGGATGTTTATGCGGACCAAACCCTACTGGACGCTATTTGGGGTCGCGCGGGGAGGGTGCCCAACGCGCCGCCCGACTCCCCGAAGGAGTGCTGTTTCGCCTGCGGGGCCCTCTTCCACGCCCTGGAATGCCCCACTCCGGATGCCTTCTGACGGGCCTTTGGGGCGACGGACTAGCGTGGTGGCGTGTCCTACTTCGACGCCGCGTCCGCGGCTCCGCTGCACCCCGTCGCCCGACAGGCCCTGCAGGCCTCGCTCGACGAGGGGTGGGCCGACCCCGCCCGCCTGTACCGGGAGGGACGGCGGGCCCGGCTGCTGCTGGACGCCGCGCGCGAGGCGGCGGCCGACGCGGTGGGCTGCCGCCCCGACGAGCTGACCTTCACCACCTCCGGAACCCGCGCGGTGCACTCCGGGATCGCGGGCGCCCTGGCGGGCCGGCGGCGCGTCGGAGGCCACCTGATCGTGTCAGCCGTCGAACACTCGTCGGTGCTCCATTCGGCGGAGTTGCACGAGGTGTCGGGCGGCACGGCGACACGGATCCCGGTCGACCGGACCGGCCGGGTGTCTCCTTCGGCGTACGCGGAGGCCCTGCGCGCCGACACCGCGCTGGCCTGCCTGCAGTCGGCCAACCACGAGGTGGGGACCGAACAGCCGGTGGCCGAGGTGGCACAGGTGTGCCGGGGGGCGGGTGTGCCGCTCCTGGTGGACGCGGCGCAGTCGCTGGGCTGGGGCCGGGTGGAGGGCGACTGGTCCCTGCTGACGGCGAGTGCCCACAAGTGGGGCGGCCCTTCGGGGGTCGGACTGCTCGTCGTACGCAAGGGAACCCGGTTCGCTCCCCAAGGGCCCGCGGACGAGCGGGAGTCGGGGCGGGCTGCCGGTTTCGAGAACATCCCGGCGATCGTGGCGGCGGCAGCCTCGTTGCGCGCCGTCCACGCGGAGGCCGCGCGGGAGGCGGCACGGCTGCGGGAGCTGACGGAGCGGATCCGGCTACGGGTGCCCGGTCTGGTCCCGGACGTCGAGGTGGTCGGCGACCCCGTCCGGCGACTGCCGGGGATCGTGACCTTCTCCTGTCTCTATGTCGACGGAGAGACACTGCTGCACGAGCTGGACCGGGTGGGCTTCTCCGTCTCCTCGGGCTCGTCGTGCACGAGCAGCACCCTCACCCCCAGCCACGTCCTCAAGGCCATGGGCGTGCTGAGCGAGGGCAACGTCCGGGTGTCACTGCCGCCGGGCACCCCGGAGGACGAGGTCGAACGGTTCCTCGCGGCACTGCCGGGCACCGTCGCGGCGGTGCGCGAGAAGCTCGGCGCGCCGACGTCGCGGCCGGTGGCGGAGGAGGCCGCCGCCCCGGTCGACTCCCTGGTGGTCGACGCGCTGGGCAGGCGCTGCCCGATCCCCGTCATCGAGCTGGCCAAAGTCATCGGGGACGTACCGGTCGGCGGGACGGTACGGGTCCTCGCCGACGACGAGGCGGCCCGGCTCGACATCCCGGCGTGGTGCGAGATGCGGGGGCAGGAGTACGTCGGTGAGGAACCGGCGGACCACGGCTCGGCCTATGTGGTCCGCCGGCTGTCCTAGTCGGTCACGGCGGGCCCGGAGCGGGAAGGCCCCGGGGTTCCGCCGGTCCTGCTAGGAGAGATGCGTCTGGACCTCGGCGGCGGCCTCGTGACCGTACGCCTTGGTGAAGCGGTCCATGAAGTGGCCGCGGCGCAGCTGGTACTCCTGCGTGCCGACCGTCTCGATGACGAGGGTGGCGAGCATGCAGCCGACCTGGGCGGCGCGCTCGTGGGAGACGCCCCAGGCCAGACCGGAGAGGAAACCGGCGCGGAACGCGTCGCCGACCCCGGTCGGGTCCGCCTTGAGCTCCTCCTCCGGGCAGCCGACCTCGATCGGGTCCTCGCCGGCGCGCTCGATGCGGACACCGCGCGCGCCGAGGGTGGTGACCCGGTGGCCGACCTTGGAGAGGATCTCCTCGTCGGTCCAGCCGGTCTTGGACTCGATGAGGCCCTTCTCGTACTCGTTGGAGAAGAGGTACGTCGCGCCGTCCAGCAGTATCCGGATCTCGTCGCCGTTCATGCGCGCGATCTGCTGCGAGAAGTCGGCGGCGAAGGGGATCGCGCGGGAGCGGCACTCCTCGGTGTGGCGGAGCATCCCCTCGGGGTCGTCCGCGCCGATCAGGACGAGGTCGAGACCGCCGACCCGGTCGGCGACGGACTTCAGCTCGATGAGACGGGCCTCGCTCATCGCCCCCGTGTAGAAGGAGCCGATCTGGTTGTGGTCGGCGTCCGTCGTGCACACGAAGCGCGCGGTGTGCAGCACCTCGGAGATGCGGACGGAGTCGGTGTCGACGCCGTGCCGGTCCAGCCAGGCGCGGTACTCCGCGAAGTCGGAGCCGGCCGCACCGACGAGGATCGGCCGGGTACCGAGCTGGCCCATGCCGAACGCGATGTTCGCGCCGACCCCGCCCCGGCGGACGTCGAGGTTGTCGACCAGGAAGGACAGGGAGACCGTGTGCAGCTGGTCCGCGACCAACTGGTCGGCGAATCGGCCGGGAAAGGTCATGAGGTGGTCGGTGGCGATGGAGCCGGTGACTGCGATACGCACGGCTAGGACACGCTCCTGCGAGGGGAGGGGATTGACAGTTAACGCTACCGGTTCGGCACGGGACCTCTGAAGCGGGCAAAACTACCCGATAGTAGATCTTTCTTCGTGACGGCAGGCGTGCATACGGTTCCGGTATGACGAACCTCAAGGTCCCAGGCACCCCTCCGCTCGGCCCGGCCGGCGACCTGGACGGCGATCTCGCGACGCTGCGCGGCGACTGCGCCCGGATGGCCGGGAACTGGGCGGCCCCCGCGGCCGCCTCCGCCCTCCCCGTCTCCCCCTCCCTCATCCACGGGGTGACCGTTCCGTCCACCTCGGCGCGGATGCTCGACGGGATGTCCGACTACGGCGACTGAGCGCGCCGCCTGAGCGGTGCCGCCGTCCGGGTGAGAGCCCGGCGGCGCCGTTCGGGTGAAACGCGCGGAGCGCCCGCGGGGAACCGTGCGCTCCCCCGCTGCGTCCCATCGCCGTCCCCCGTAAAGGGGACGCGGTGTACGACCTCGCGGGGCCCGTCTTCGACGGGGCCCGGCAGGGGAACAGCAGTGGAGCCGAAGGAGCGATGCGGTGAGCAGCGAGCGACCCGACGACGACGCGACCGATCCCGTCGAGGGTGACGCCAGGGGTCCTGTCGAGGACGCCGCGGAGGAAGCCGTCGCGGAACCCGCGGAGAAGGACACCGAGGCACGTGAAGGACGCTCCTCCGGGAACTCCGGGGACTCCGGGAACTCCGGGGACTCCGGGGACTCCGGGGACTCCGGGGACTCCGCCGGCGTGCGTGCCGCGGGTCCTTCCGGGGAGCGCGACGCGGACGACGGTCCCGCCGTGCCGCGCCGGCGGCCCACCGCCGTGATCGTCGCGGTCGCCGCGGCGGTGCTGCTCGTCGGAGGCGGCGGCGCGTACGTCGCCACCGGCGCGGCCGGCGGCAGCAGCTCCCCGGGGACGCCCGCCGGTGACGGCACTCCCCCGCCGCTCGTGCTGGACGGCTACTCCGGGACGACCACGAGCACCGGACCCACCGGCGGCCCGAACGGCATCGCGCCCGGCGAGCCCGACCCCTACGGCACGACCTACCGAGCCGACGGCAAGCTGCCGGAAGGACCCGAGTCCGCCCCGGTCCACTGGGCCGAGGGCAGCGTGACGCGGGCGGAGGTGGAGCGGCTCGCGAAGGCACTGGACCTGGCGGGCACGCCCCGGCTGGTCGGGGACGCCTGGACGGTCGGGGCGGTGAAGGACGGTTCGGAGCCCAATCTGCGGGTGAACGCGGACGCTCCGGGGACCTGGACGTTCAGCTACACGATCCCCGGGACCGACAACTGCCCCCGGGGCAAGCCGTGCCGGCCCGGCGGCACGGGCGGGGCGGGGGGTGCCGGCGGTCTGTCGGGGGTGGGCCCCGGTCCCGTCGGTGAGGCCGCGGCGAAGAGGGCCGCGGCTCCCGTGCTCAAGGCCGTCGGTCAGGACGACGCGAAGCTCGACGCCACCCAACTCATGGACCGGGTGCGGGTGGTGAACGCCGACCCGGTGGTGGGCGGTCTGCCGACCTACGGGTGGACGACCGGGCTGCGGATCGACGGTGAGGGTCATGTCATCGGCGGCAGCGGCCAGTTGAAGACGCCGGTGAAGGGCGACACCTACCCGGTCGTCGGAGCGCGGCGGACGCTGGACCTGATGAACGGGTCCTCGTCGGGAGCCTCGCCGTCGGGCGGCGGGCGCATGGGGATCGGCGGCTGCGCCAGCCCCGTACCGCTGAAGGACCGCGACGAGCAGCCGTGCGAGCACCCGACCACGGGGGGCACGGCGCAGTCGGTGACCGTGGAGAAGGCGACCTTCGGACTGGCGGCGCACCGGGCGGACGGGCGGCAGGCGCTGGTGCCGTCGTGGCTGTTCGAGGTGCGCGCGCCCGGTGCCGGAGACACCTACACCGTGACGCATCCGGCGATCGACCCCAGGTTCCTGACCGCGCCCGAGGCCCCGGGGCAGCCGACCCCGGCTCCCACGTCGCCGGGGGACGAGCCCTCGGCGAGCCCGCGGGATGTGCACGTCCAGGGCTACACCGCGGACGGCGGCGAGCTGACCGTCTCCTTCACGGGCGGGGTGTGCTCCACCTACACGGTCGCGGCGAAGGAGAGCGGGGACCGGGTGACCGTCACGGTGACGGAGAAGCCGGACAAGGGCAAGGTCTGCATCCTGATCGCCAAGATCTACCAGAGGACGGTGCGCCTGGACGGGCCCCTGGACGGCCGGAGCGTCGTCGGGAGCGACGGCCGGGCGATCCACCAGGGGCGGGTCACCGAGCCGGGAGCGTCCGGAACCACCGGCGCGGGACCGCGGTAGTACCGGCGGTCGCGGCCGGAGGCGGGGTCGGCTGCGGCGGCCCGGCGGGTTCCGGACACACGAAGGCGGCGTCCCCGTCGGAGGGGGACGCCGCCTTCGTCGTACTCGGCGTGCGCACGTGTTCGGCCGGAGCCGTGAGCCGCGGGCTCGGCTCAGTGGCAGTCGGCACCGGCGAACCCGGGCCCGGTCGGTGCCGGGCCCGGCCGGGCCGTGCCGTCCTAGCTGAAGGAGTCGCCGCAGGCGCAGGAGCCGGTCGCGTTCGGGTTGTCGATCGTGAAGCCCTGCTTCTCGATGGTGTCCACGAAGTCGATCGAGGCGCCGCCGAGGTACGGGGCGCTCATGCGGTCGGTGACGACCTTGACGCCGCCGAAGTCCTTCACGACGTCGCCGTCGAGGGAGCGCTCGTCGAAGAACAGCTGATACCGCAGACCCGAGCAGCCGCCGGGCTGAACGGCGACGCGCAGCGCCAGGTCCTCGCGGCCTTCCTGGTCGAGCAGGGCCTTGACCTTGCCCGCGGCGGCGTCGGACAGGATGATGCCGTCGCTCACGGTGGTGGTCTCGTCCGATACGGACATCTGCTTCTCTCCCGGGTTGTACGGAGACTGCTTGCCGACGGTTGCAACCGGCGGGGCCGCGGATTCATTCCGGGCCGTGTGCGTGTCTTTGCCTTCTCCGTTCATGCTCGCACACCCGCCCTCGCACGGGCCACGGCTCTGTGGACAACCCCACGGGCGGCGGGGCGCACCCCGCCGGAGCGGCGACCAGGATTCACGTCACATGGACGCTATGGACATCGTCAACATGACGTGAAGCGGTTATGATAGATAACGTCAATTCGACGAAAAGGCATCGTTCCGCCGGGCCGCTCCCCTACGGGCCCGGCGAGCCGCAGAACAGAAAGGGTGCGTGTCGTGACCACCGCCCAGACCCAGGATCTCGACGTACAGCCGACGCCCCTCGCCCTGCTGCTGCTCGGCCGCGAGGCCGACCCGAGGAGCGAGCGCGGCGTCGAGTGCCCCGGCGACCTGCCCTCTCCGTCCGACCCGGACCTGGTCGAGCGCGCCCGCGCGGCCAAGGAGAAGCTCGGCGACAAGGTCTTCGTGCTCGGCCACCACTACCAGCGCGACGAGGTCATCCAGTTCGCGGACGTGACCGGTGACTCCTTCAAGCTGGCCCGGGACGCCGCGGCCCGCCCGGAGGCCGAGTACATCGTGTTCTGCGGCGTGCACTTCATGGCCGAGTCCGCGGACATCCTCACCGGCGACGACCAGAAGGTCGTCCTCCCCGACCTCGCCGCGGGCTGCTCGATGGCCGACATGGCCACCGCCGAGCAGGTCGCCGAGTGCTGGGACGTGCTGACCGACGCCGGCATAGCCGAGCAGGTCGTGCCCGTCTCGTACATGAACTCCTCCGCCGACATCAAGGCGTTCACCGGTAAGCACGGCGGCACGATCTGCACGTCGTCGAACGCCGAGCGGGCCCTGGAGTGGGCCTTCGAGCAGGGTTCGAAGGTGCTCTTCCTGCCCGACCAGCACCTCGGCCGCAACACCGCCGTCCGCGACATGGGCCTGTCCCTGGACGACTGTGTGCTCTACAACCCGCACAAGCCGAACGGCGGCCTGACCCAGGAGCAGCTGCGCGACGCGAAGATGATCCTGTGGCGCGGCCACTGCTCGGTGCACGGACGCTTCAGCCTGGACTCGGTGAACGACGTCCGCGAGCGCATCCCGGGCGTCAACGTCCTCGTGCACCCCGAGTGCCGTCACGAGGTCGTCGCGGCGGCCGACTACGTCGGCTCCACGGAGTACATCATCAAGGCCCTGGAGGCGGCCCCGGCCGGCTCGAAGTGGGCGATCGGCACGGAGCTGAACCTCGTGCGGCGTCTCGCGAAGCGGTTCGCGCCCGAGGGCAAGGAGATCGTCTTCCTCGACAAGACGGTCTGCTTCTGCTCGACCATGAACCGCATCGACCTGCCGCACCTGGTGTGGACCCTGGAATCCCTCGCCGAGGGCAACCTCGTCAACCGGATCGAGGTCGACAAGGAGACCGAGGCGTTCGCGAAGCTGGCGCTGGAGCGGATGCTGGCGCTGCCGTAGCCGCACCGGCACCGGCACCGGCACCGGCACCGGCACCGGCACCGAGCAGTACGTACACGGGCCCCCGTCCCGGCGTGTGAACGCCGGGACGGGGGCCCGTGTGGTGAACCGGTCAGACTCCGGCCGGCTCCGGGGACTTGTCCCCGTCCTTGTCCTTCTTCTCGCTGTCCTCGGCGTCGGCGTCCCCGTGGCCGGCGGTGTCCGCACCGGACTTCGCCGCCCGCTTCGCCGCCTTCTTCTTCGCGCGGCGCTCCTTGCGGAGTTCGACCATCGCGTAGAGCGTCGGGACGAGCAGCAGGGTGAGCAGCGTCGAGGTGATGAGACCGCCGATCACGACCACCGCGAGCGGCTGCGCGATGAAGCCGCCCTCGCCGGTCACACCCAGCGCCATGGGCAGCAGGGCGAAGATCGTCGCCAGTGCCGTCATCAGGATCGGACGGAGCCGGTGCCGGCCGCCCTCGACGACGGCCTCGACCACGCCGTACCCCTGCTTGCGGTACTGGTTGATCAGGTCGATCAGCACGATCGCGTTGGTCACCACGATGCCGATGAGCATCAGCATGCCGATCATCGCCGGGACGCCCATCGGGGTGCCGGTGAGGACGAGCAGGCCGATCGCGCCGGTCGAGGCGAACGGGATCGACACGAGCAGGATCAGCGGCTGGATCAGCGAGCGGAACGTCGCCACGAGCAGCATGAAGACGATCGCGATCGCCGCCAGCATCGCGAGGCCCAGCGACGCGAACGCGTCGTCCTGGTCCGACGAGACGCCGCCGATCGACGCGGTGGCGCCCGCGGGCAGCTTCAGCTTGTCGAGCTTCGCGGTGAGGTCCGCGCTGACGGCACCCGTGTTGTCGCCGGTCGGCTTGGCCGAGATCGTGGCCGCGCGCTGGCCGTCGATCCGGGTCATCGAGACCGGCCCGTCGACGAGCTTCACGTCCGCGATGTCACCGAGCTTCACCGCGCCGAGCCGCAGCCCGCGCAGCTCCGCGAGGGTGGTGGCCGGCTCGGCGGACCGGATGACGACGTCCCGCTCGGAGTCGTCCAGGATCGCCTTGCCGCTGGTGGTTCCTCGGACCGCCTCGCCGACGGCCGCGCCGAGTGTGGCGTCGTTGAAACCGGCCGCCGCCGCCTTGGAGTTGGCCTTGACCGAGATGCGCGGCACGCTCTGCGCGAGGTCGCTCGTAACGTCGGTGACGTCGTCGAGCTTCGCCACCTCGTCACGGACCCTGCCCGCGGCCTCGCGCAGCACGTCCCCGTCGGCCGCCTTCACGACGACGCTGAGGTCCTGGCTGCCGAAGCCGTCACCGGCGGACACCGTGGTGGTGCCGACGCCGGAGAGCCCGCCGAGCCCCTTCTCGATGCGGTCCTGGACGTCCTCGGACGAAGCGGCGTCGTCCAGCATGACCTGGTAGGACGCCTGGTTCGTGTCCGTGCCGCCGCCGAAGGCCGCCATGAAGCCGGAGGAGCCGATGGTGACCTGGTAGTTCTTGACGCCCTTGATGCCGCCGAGGAGCTTCTCGACCTTCTTCGCCTGCGCGTCGGTCGCGGCCAGGCTGGTGCCGGGCTTCAACTCCTGCTTGACGGTGAGGACTTCCTGCTCGCCCTGGTCGAAGAAGTTCGTCTTCAGCAGCGGCGCCATGCCGAACGTGCCGACGAGGACGGCGACCGCGATCAGCACACTGGTGAGCCGGCGCCGCGTGGCGAAGCGCAGGACGGGGACGTAGAAGCGCTGCAGACGGCTGCGCTCCTCCTTCTCCTCGGCCTTGCGCCGGGCCTCCTCCGCGTCCGCCGGCGTGCCCTTGGGGGCGCGCAGGAACCAGTAGGAGAGCACCGGGACGACCGTCAGCGAGACGAGCAGGGAGGCGAGGAGCGCCGCCGTGACCGTGATGCTGAAGGAGCCGAACAGTTCGCCCACCATGCCGCCGGTCAGACCGATCGGCAGGAAGACGGCCACCGTGGTGAGGGTCGAGGACGTGACCGCCCCGGCCACCTCGCGGACCGCCGCGAGGATCGCCTGCTCGCGCTCCTCGCCGTAGCCGAGGTGCCGCTTGATGTTCTCCAGGACGACGATCGAGTCGTCGACGACCCGGCCGATCGCGATGGTGAGTGCGCCGAGCGTCAGCATGTTGAGCGACAGGTCGCGGGTCCACAGCACGACCAGGGCCAGCACCACGGAGAGCGGGATGGACACGGCGGTGACCAGTGTCGAGCGGACGGACGCGAGGAACAGCAGGATGACCAGGACCGCGAAGAGGAGGCCCAGGGCGCCCTCGGTGGTCAGGCCGTGGATGGACTTGGAGACGGCGGGGCCCTGGTCGCTGACGACGGTGATCGTCGAGCCGGCGCCGAGGTCCTTGCGCAGACCGGAGAGCTTGTCCTTGACGGCGTCGGAGATGGCGACCGCGCTGCCGTCGTGGTCCATGGTGACGCTCACGGCGAGGCTCGGGCGGCCGTCGGTGCGCGTGATGGAGTCGGCCGGGGCCTGCTCCTGCCGGACGGTGGCGACGGCGCCGAGGCGCACGGGCTTCTTGCCGGGGCCGCCGGCGACCATCAGGTCCTTGATCTGGCCGAGCGAGGTGAAGCCGCCGCCGACCTGGACGGTGCGGTTGCTGCCGTCCTCGTCGAAGGAGCCGGCCGGGACGGTCGCCCCGCCCGCCTGGAGGGCCTGGCCGAGGGCGGCGGAGGTGAGTCCGGCCTTCGCCATCTTCCCGTCGTCGGGCGTGACGGTGACCTGGAGGTCCCGCACACCGGCCACGGTGACCCGGCCGACGCCGTCGATGTCCTCCAGGGACGGGACGACGGTCCGGTCGAGCTGGTCGGAGAGCGCCTGCTGGTCCTTGTCGGAGGTGACGGCGAGGACGACGGTCGGCATGTCGTCCGTCGAACCCGCGATGACCTGCGGGTCCACGCTGTCCGGGAGTTGGGCGCGGGCCCGGTTCACGGCCTGCTGGACGTCGGCGACGAGCTGCTTGGTGTCGTTGCCGTAGTCGAAGGACGCCATGATCACGGCGTTGCCCTCGGCGGCGGTGGAGGTGACACCCGTGATGCCGTCGACGCCTTCGAGGTTGTCCTCGATGGGCTCGACGACCTGCTTCTCGACCACATCCGGAGAGGCACCCTGGTACGGCGCGAGCACGGACACCATGGGCAGTTCGATGGTGGGCAGCAGCTGCTGCTTGAGCTGGGGGATCGCTATCGCCCCGAAGGCGAGCGCGATGATCGACATCAGCCCGATGAGGGCCCGCTGCGCGAGGCTGAATCTGGACAGCCAGGACATGGGTGGTGGGTCTCTCTTCTGTGGTTCGAGCGGAAGGCGGGGAGCGTGGGCACCCCACGTCACACCCTGGGCCATGGACGGGCGACGATCCGTAGCCCCTGGGTCCATTTCCTTACGCGGAACCTACTCCAGGCGCAGTACGCCCAGGTGAACCTCAGTCCACCCGTGGACGTACCAGGCCGGACTCGTACGCGATCACGACCAGTTGCGCCCGGTCGCGGGCGCCGAGCTTGGCCATGGCCCGGTTGACGTGCGTCTTCACCGTGAGCGGGCTGACTTCGAGGCGCTCGGCGATCTCGTCGTTGGAGTGCCCTCCGGCGACCTGGACGAGGACCTCGCGCTCGCGCCCGGTGAGCGCGGAGAGCCGGCCGGCGCCGGCCGGGCCGGGCCCGTCCTCGTCGCCGTCGCCCTGGGCGAGGAACTTGGCGATCAGGCCCTTGGTGGCCGCGGGCGACAGCAGGGCCTCGCCGCCGGCGGCGATCCGGATGGCGGCGAGCAGTTCGTCGGGTTCGGCGCCCTTGCCGAGGAACCCGGAGGCGCCGGCCCGCAGCGACTGCACGACGTACTCGTCGACCTCGAAGGTCGTCAGCATCACGACCCGGACGTGGGCGAGGCCGGGGTCGGCGGTGATGAGGCGGGTGGCGGCGAGGCCGTCCGTACCGGGCATGCGGATGTCCATGAGCACGACGTCGGCCCGCTCGCTGCGGGTCAGCGCGACCGCCTCGGCGCCCTCGGACGCCTCCCCCACGACCTCCATGTCGGGCTCGGAGTCGACGAGCACACGGAACGCGCTGCGCAGCAGTGCCTGGTCGTCGGCGAGCACGACACGGATGGTCATACGGGGTCCCCCAGGGCAGGCGCGCGGTTCTTGACCGGAAGGATCGCATGGACGCGGAAGCCGCCTCCGTAGCGGGGACCGGCCGTGCAGCTCCCGCCGATCGCGGTGGCCCGCTCCCGCATGCCGAGCAGTCCGTGGCCGCCGCCCTCCTGCGGGCCGATGTTCTGGCCCGGCCCGTTGTCGAGGACGGTCACCTCCACGTTGTCCCCGACGCGGACGACGCTGACCTCGGCCTTCGCCTGCGGGCCCGCGTGCTTGCGGACGTTGGTGAGCGCCTCCTGGATCACGCGGTACGCGGCGAGGTCGACGGCGGCGGGCAGTGTGGGGCCCTGGTCGGAGCGGGCCACCTCGACGGGCAGACCCGCGTTGCGGAAGGTGTCCGCGAGTTGGTCGAGCCGGGCCAGTCCGGGGGCGGGCTCGGTGGGGGCCTCGGGGTCGCCGGTCTGCCGCAGCAGGCCGACGGTGGCGCGCAGCTCGTTCAGCGCGGACCGGCTGGCCTCGCGTACGTGGGCGAGGGCCTCCTTGGCCTGGTCGGGCCGCTTGTCCATGACGTGGGAGGCGACGCCCGCCTGCACGTTGACGAGCGCGATGTGGTGGGCGACGACGTCGTGCAGGTCCCGGGCGATGCGCAGCCGTTCCTCGGCGACGCGGCGGCGCGCCTCCTCCTCGCGGGTGCGTTCGGCGCGTTCGGCGCGCTCGCGGATGGCGTGCACGAAGGCACGCCGGCTGCGGACGGCGTCGCCCGCGGCGGCGGCCATGCCGGTCCAGGCGAAGATGCCGAGGTTCTCCTGCGCGTACCAGGGCAGCGGTCCGGCGAGCATCGCGACGGCGGTCAGGACGGTCATGGTGACCAGGCCGACCCGCCAGGTCGTGGGACGGTCGGTCGTCGAGGCCACGGTGTAGAGCGCGACGACGGCGGACATCACCACCGGCGCCCTGGGGTCGCCGGTGACCAGCTCGGCCAGGGAGAAGGCGCCGGTCGCCGCGAGGACCTTCATCGGGGCCCGGCGGCGGAAGACGAGCGCGCCGGCGCCGAGCACCATGAGGACGAGGCTGAGGGCGTCGGGGGTGCGGGCGCTCCAGGTCGTGCCGTTCTCGCCGTGCGGGTCGACGAAGGAGCCGGCCGCCATACAGGCGAGGACGCCGGTGGCGAGGGCGGCGTCCAGGGCGAGGGGGTGGGCGCGCAGCCAGTCCCTCGTACGCTCCAGGGTGCTCACCCGCCCACGGTACGGTGCTTCGCGGCCCCCGGAACCGGGTGGTGCGGGTGCCGCCCGCCACATCCGGATGCCATGACGGGGCGCCGGACGGCAGCACCGGGATTGGGCGGGCCCCGGTCCGCGCCGGGCGGGCTCAGCCCGGGATCAGGCCGTCGTCGCTGAGCATCTCCCGGACCTCTTCGAGGGTGGCGTCCGGGGACGGGAGGATGAGTTCCGACGGCTCCAGGGAGTCGTCGGGAAGCGGGGACCCGGCCGTGCGGACCGCGTCCAGGAGCGCCCCCAGGGTGCGGCGGAAGCCGGAGTCGTCGCCCCGCTGCATCTCGGCGAGCAACTCGTCGTCCAGCCTGTTCAGCTCGGTGAGGCGGGCATCGTCCAGCCTCACCTGCCCCTCCCCCATGATCCGTACGATCATGTCGCCCTCCTCAGGCGTGGGCCCGGATGGTCACTGCTTGTCGAAACGGGGTGTGTCCTGGGGCTGCGACGACGGCTGGGACTGACCCGGACCGCCCTCGATCGCCTGCTGCGACGACGAGGAACCGCCGGCCAGCTCCGCCTTCATGCGCTGCAGTTCCAGCTCCACATCCGTACCACCGGAGAGCCGGTCCAGCTCGCTCTGGATGTCGTCCTTGGCCAGACCCGACTGGTCGTCCAGGGCACCGGAGGCGAGCAACTCGTCGATCGCTCCGGCCCGTGCCTGGAGCTGCGCGGTCTTGTCCTCGGCCCGCTGGATGGCCATGCCGACGTCGCCCATCTCCTCGGAGATGCCGGAGAAGGCCTCGCCGATCCGGGTCTGCGCCTGGGCCGCCGTGTACGTGGCCTTGATCGTCTCCTTCTTCGTACGGAAGGCATCGACCTTGGCCTGGAGGCGCTGGGCCGCGAGGGTGAGTTTCTCCTCCTCGCCCTGCAGCGTCTGGTGCTGCGTCTCCAGGTCGGTGACCTGCTGCTGCAGCGCGGCACGGCGGGACAGGGCCTCACGGGCCAGGTCCTCGCGGCCGAGCGCGAGCGCCTTGCGGCCCTGGTCCTCCAGCTTGGTGGACTGGCCCTGGAGCTGGTTCAGCTGCAGTTCCAGGCGCTTGCGGCTGGTCGCCACGTCGGCGACACCGCGGCGCACCTTCTGGAGCAGCTCCAGCTGCTTCTGGTACGAGTAATCGAGGGTTTCGCGCGGGTCCTCGGCCCGGTCAAGGGCCTTGTTCGCCTTCGCGCGGAAGATCATCCCCATACGCTTCATGACACCGCTCATGGGCTTCGCGCGCCCCCTTCTGACGGACTCCAGCTCCAGGTACTGCAACAGAACCCACAGTACGGGCCCTGCATCCATTACCGCACTGTTCGGGGACGGATGCGCTCATCCCCAAGGACGACTGCGATCGGCACCACTCCGGCGTAGGGAGTAGGTGAACCCCGGGGTCCGCCCGGGCGCAACGTCCCCTCTGCCCCACTACAGACGCACGGTGTTGCCGGATCGTTCCCCACTCGCACGACGTCCATGCCCGCGAACCCCGTACCCTTGGGTTTTGTGTTCCGAAGCCGTGCGAAGGAAGAGAAGGCCCCCGCCGCCAAGGCGCAGGCCGACTCCAAAGTGACCCGTGACCCGCAGGCCCCCAAGGGCCGCCCCACTCCGAAGCGCAGTGAGGCCCAGACCCAGCGCCGCAGCGTCGCCACGACGCCGACGACGCGCAAGGAGGCGGCCAAGCGCCAGCGCGACGACCGTCGCACCCAGATGGAGCGCCAGCGCCAGGCGCTGGCGAGCGGCGACGAGCGCTACCTCCCCGTGCGCGACAAGGGCCCAGTGCGCCGCTTCGCGCGTGACTTCGTGGACTCGCGGTTCTGTGTCGCCGAGTTCTTCCTGCCCATGGCCGTGGTCATCCTCGTCATGAGCATGCTGCGCGTCGGCGCGCTGCAGAACATCGCCCTGCTGCTGTGGCTGGTCGTCATCGTCCTGATCGTGCTCGACTCGATCGGCATCGCGATCCGCATGCGCAAGCAGCTCGCCCAGCGCTTCCCCGGCCAGCCCACCAAGGGCGCGGTCCGCTACGCGCTGATGCGCACCCTCCAGATGCGTCGACTCCGGCTGCCGAAGCCGCAGGTCAAGCGCGGAGAGCGGCCCTGAGCGCGACATCCTTCTCCGGGGGCGCGGCGGATGCCTGGCTGAGCAAGCTGGGCGGTCTGCGTGATGTCGTACGGCAGGAGCTGGTGGCCCGGCAGCTCGACGAGCAGATAGCCGGGCGCTACCCGGTGGGGCAGCGGCTTCGGGTGCTGGACGTCGGGATGGGCCAGGGCACGCAGGCCCTGCGGCTCGCCCGGGCCGGCCACCAGGTGACCGGCCTCGAACAGGACGCGACGATGCTGTCCGTGGCCCGGGAGGCGCTCGCCGCCGAGCCCGAGGGCATCCGGAGCCGGGTGCGGCTCGTCGAGGGCGACGGGCGCGAGAATGGGGTGCACTTCCTGCCGGGCAGTTTCGACGTGGTGCTCTGCCACGGCGTCCTGATGTACGTCCAGGAGCCGGACGCGCTCCTCGCGGGTCTCGCGCGGATGCTGGCCCCGGGCGGGCTGCTCTCGCTGCTGGTGCGCAACGCGGACGCGCTGGCCATGCGGCCCGGTCTGCACGGCGACTGGGCGGCGACGCTGTCCGCCTTCGACACGACGGCCTACACGAACCGGCTCGGGCTCGACGTCCGCGCCGACCGGCTCTCGACGCTGACCGGCACGCTCGCCGGGATCGGGGCACCGCTGCACGCCTGGTACGGGGTGCGGGTCTTCACGGACACCGCGGCCGACGGCGCGGCCGTTCCCCCGGACGTGGAGACGCTGCTGGCCGCCGAGGAGCGGGCCGGGCGCACCGATCCCTACCGCCGCGTGGCGGCGCTGCTGCACCTCTGCGGCGTGCGGGGCTGACCGTCCGGCCGGTTGCGGGGACCGCGGGGGCCGTCGACCCGTTCGGGTGAGCACCGGAGGCAGTGCCGCCCGACGGAAAGCGACACTTCGGGCATGGATGCCTCCCGTGCCCTCGCCCGCGCCCGTGTTCATCCCCTGCGCCTGCGGGCGTCCCTGGCCCTGCTGGCCGGCGCGGCCGTGCTGGTGTCCGGCTGCTCGGCCGACGGCGCGGCTTCCGGCTCCGGCCGAGAGGAGGCCGCGACCACCACCCGGGCGGCGGTGCCCGCGGCGGCCGACGACCTCCAGGACGACTACCTGAAGGTGATCAAGAACGTTCTGCCGTCGGTGGTGCAGATCCAGGCGAGCGGCGCGCTCGGCTCGGGCGTCGTGTACGACGACTCGGGGCGCATCGTCACCAACGCGCACGTGGTCGGGGACGAGAAGAAGTTCAAGGTCACGACGGCCAGCGACGAGGGCGAGCTGACGGCGAGCCTGGTCTACGCGTACCCGGAGCAGGATCTCGCGGTCATCAAGCTGGACAAGCCTCCGCGGGGACTGAGGGCCGCGGTCTTCGGGGACTCCTCGAAGGTGCAGGTCGGGCACATCGTGCTCGCGATGGGGTCCCCGCTCGGGCTGTCGTCCAGCGTGACCCAGGGCATCGTGTCGGCGACCGGACGCACCGTCAGCGAGAGCGGTTCCGGGGGCGGTACGGGCGCGACGATCGCCAACATGGTGCAGACCTCGGCGGCGATCAACCCCGGCAACAGCGGGGGCGCGCTGGTGAACCTCGACGGCCAGGTCATCGGCATCCCGACCCTCGCCGCCACCGACCCCGACCTCGGCAACAGCGCGGCGCCCGGGATCGGCTTCGCGATCCCCGCGTCCATGGTGAAGACGGTCGCGGACCAGATCATCAAGGACGGCCGTGTCACCGACTCGGGGCGGGCCGCGCTCGGCATCACCGGGCGGACCGTGGTGGACGCCTCCTCGCAGCCCGCGGGCGTCGCCGTGGCGCAGGTGAAGAGCGGGGGCGCGGCCGACAAGGCCGGGATCGAACCGGGTGACGTCATCGTGGGCCTCGACGACACGGCGGTCACGAGCATCACCTCGCTCTCCGAGGCGCTCGCCGCGGAGAAGCCGGGCGACAGGGCCAAGGTGACGTTCACCCGCGGCGGGAACCGCAGGACGGTGGAGGTGACGCTGGGTGAGATCTAGCGAGGTGGCCGTCCGGCGGCCCCCGGGAGGTGGCCCGGGCGGGCGGTCTCCGGGACGTGGCCCCGGCGGGCGCGCGGGTTGCCGGGGCGGGGCCCCGGCAACCCCGGCCGGCCTACTCCGGTTCTGCGTGCAGACTCATCGGACCGTAGATCTTCGTGCTGTCCTCGAAGAGGAACACCTGGTCCGCGCCGCCCGCCAGCAGGTCCTTCCACACCTCGCCGATCCAGGACTCGGCGTCGCCCTGCGTGGTGAACTCCTCGGGCTGCACCGCGGGTTGGACCTCTGTCCCGTCGGACTTCTCGAACCGCCACGTCCATGCCGCCATGTACGCCTCCAGGGTGTGAGCACACTGCACAGCGCGAGCCGGACAAGATCCGGCTCCCGTCCGAAGCCTAGCCGGACGCGCAAGACCTGCGGGGACACGGAAAAATCATCGGCGTGGAACTGACTCTGCTCGGCACCGGTGCCCCCGCGGGCCTGCCCCGCCCCGACTGTCCCTGCGCGGCCTGCGCGTCCGCGCTCGGTGAGAGGGCGCGGGCGGCGACCGCGCTGCTCGTCGACGGGACGCTGCTGCTCGACCTGACGCCCGGCGCCGCGTTCGCGGCGGCGCGCGCCGGACGGTCGCTGGGAGGCGTCCGGCAGGTGCTGCTCTCGCATCCGCACGACGGACCCGCCGTGGAGGTGCCGGCCGGGCTGCCGCAGCCCGGCCGGGTGCCGGACGGGCGGGAGTTGGCGCTGCTGACCGGCCACCGGGTGCGGGCGGTGCCGATGGACGCGCCGGGCACGGGCTACGCGGTGACGGGGCCGGACGGGCTGCGGCTGCTGTACCTGCCGCCGGGCGGAGCGCCGGCGGGCCTGGACGAGAACGGCGACACGTACGCGATGGTGCTCGCCGACGTGGTGGGCCGGCCGGACGCGCTGGCGAAGCTGCGCGCGGCCGGCGCGGTCGGCCCGACCACGGACGTGATCGCGGTGCACCTCGACCACGACGTGCCGCCCGGGCCCGAACTGCGGCGGCGGCTCGCGGCGGCGGGCGCGCGGGCGGTGCCCGACGGGACGACGCTCGACGTGGGCGTCTACGAGGACGTGCCGGACGTGCCGCGCAGGACGCTGGTGCTCGGCGGCGCCCGGTCGGGCAAGTCGCTGGAGGCGGAGCGGCGCCTGGAGGCGTTCCCGGGCGTGCTGTACGTCGCCACCGGGGGCACCCGCGGCGGGGACTCCGAGTGGGCGTCGCGCGTCAGCGCCCACCGTGAGCGGCGGCCCGGCTCCTGGCGGACCGTCGAGACCTGCGACCTGGTCCCGCTCCTCGCGGAGGACGGCCCGCCGCTGCTCGTCGACTGCCTCTCCCTGTGGCTGACCGACGCCATGGACGAGGTGAACGCGTGGGACGACGCCGAGTGGTCCGGCGGCGGCGAACGCGCCCTGCGTGCCCGCACGCGGGAACTGGTCGCCGCGGTCCGCGCCACCCGCCGCACGCTCGTCGCCGTCTCGAACGAGGTCGGCTCGGGCATCGTCCCGGCCACCGCGTCCGGGCGCCGCTACCGCGACGAACTGGGGCGCCTGAACGCGCAGTTCGCCGACGAGTGCGAGCACGTCCTGCTGCTGGTGGCGGGGCAGGCGGTGCGGCTGCGGGGCTGAGGCGGAGGGTGCGTGGCTCTCGCCGCACCGCCCGCGTCTCAGAGCTCGCGTCTCAGGGCTCGCGTCTCAGGGCTCCCGGCGGGCGACGACGCGGTACGCGTTCGAGAAGCGGGTGCGGCGCAGGAGGGGGGCCATCAGACGGTCGAGCGCCGCGGTGGAGGCGAGGAGCGGGGCGGACGCCCGGGTCAGGCCCGTCCGGAGCCTGCGCTGGAGGGGTGTCGGGGGCGCGGGGCACCAGGGGGCGTCGAGGCCGGGCAGGGCGCGGCCGAGGGCGAGCGCGACGGCGCCGGCGAGGTCGTAGGGGACGTGCGGCTCCCGGCGGTCCGTCACGACGATCGCGCAGCCGAGGGACTCCAGTTCGCCGAGCAGGTTGGGCAGCGGCATGAGGTGGAGATGGCGCGGCTGGCCGTACGCGACCCACCACTTGCCGAGCAGCGGGCCGAACGCGCTGTCCGGGTCGGGGACCTCGACGAGGAGGTGACCGCCGGGGCGGAGCACCTCCAGGGCGGCGCGCAGTTCCTCGCGGGGGTCGGGGGTGTGCTCCAGATGGTGGAACATGCTCACGACGTCGTACCGGCCGCGCAGCCGCTCGGCGATCCGCGGGTCGGTGAGCCGGCCGACGTGGGCCTCCTCCACCCGCCCGGCGGCGCGCGCCTGCTCGACGCGCCGTGACGCGTCGAGCCCGTCGAAGGCGGTGTACGGCAGGACCTCCCGGGCCGCCTCCGGGAAGTGTCCGAGCCCGGTGCCGACGTCGAGCCAGCTCTCCGGCTCGGGGAAGGGCAGCATGGCGCGGGCGGCGGCGCGGTGGCGCCGGGTGCCGCCGCGGGCGCCGAGCAACCGGTCGGCGAGGCCCTCGTGCGCCTCCTCCCGGCCGTCCCGGCGGTAGAAGGCGAGCCCCTCGGCGCTGAGCCGGGGATTCTGGAAGGCGTGGGCGCAGTCCCCGCATTCGTCGACGACGAACGTCCCCGGCTTGCGCTGCCGCAGGTCGGGCGTCCGCAGCCGGGTGCGCAGGCGCCGCGAGCCGCACCAGGGGCAGTCGGCGCGCCGCGCTTCGTGGAACCGCTCGGTGCCCTGGGCGAGTTCGGCGGCGTAGGCGGCCCGGCGTTCGGCGGTCGGCAACGAGGTGGGGGGCATGGGCGCTCCTGTCGGGGACGAGCCGTACGACAATCCGACACAAACGGTACGTATGCGAGCGCGATCCGGAGCGCAACGACGTGGCGCGGACGTGTTCGATCGAGGCCGGTACTGTTCGGCGAATGAGCTCGCTTAATCTCGACGACTTCACCGATCTGATCGAGCGCCCCGACGGAGGCGTACGCCGTGACGCCGAGGCGCGGCGGGAGCGGCAGATCGTCCCGCCCGGCGCCCTGGGCCGCCTCGACGACCTGGGTGAGTGGCTGGCGGCCGCGCAGTCCGCGGTGCCGGTGCGGCCGATCGAGCATCCGCGTGTCGTGCTGTTCGCGGGTGACCACGGGATCGCCGCCCTGGGCGTGTCGGCACGCCCCGCGGGCACCGCCTCCGCGCTGGTCCGGTCGGTCCTGGAGGGCGCGAGCCCCGCCGCGGTGCTGGCCCGTCGGCTCGGCGTGCCCGTGCGGGTGATCGACATGGCACTGGAGGGCGACCCCGAGGGGCTGCCCGCCGAGGTCGTGCGGCACCGGATCCGCAGCGGCTCGGGCCGGATCGACGTCGAGGACGCGATGACCCTGGAGGAGGCCGAGGCCGCCTTCCGTGCCGGGGTCGCCCTCGCGGACGAGGAGGCGGACTCCGGTACGGACCTGGTGGTGCTCGGGGACATCAGCGTCGGCGGGACCACCGCGGCGGCCGTGCTGGTCGCGGCGCTGTGCGGAACGGACGCGTCGGTCGTGACCGGCCGGGGCGGCGAGGCCATCGACGACCTGACGTGGATGCGCAAGTGCGCCGCCGTACGGGACGCGCTGCGGCGCGCCCGGCCGGTGCTCGGCGACCAGCTGCAGCTGCTCGCGACCGTGGGCGGTGCCGACCTGGCGGCGATGACCGGGTTCCTGCTGCAGAGCGCGGCACGGAAGATGCCGGTCATCCTCGACGGGGTCGTGTCGGCCGCGTGCGCGCTGGTCGGACAGCGGGTCGCGTTCCGCGCCCCCGACTGGTGGCTGGCCGGGCAGAACAGCGGGGAGCCGGCACAGGCGAAGGCGCTGGACCGGATGGCCCTCGAACCGCTGCTCGACCACGGGGTGACGGTGGGCGAGGGTGCGGGCGCGCTGCTGGCACTGCCGCTGGTGCAGGCCGCGGCGGGGCTCGCGGCGGACCTTCCGGAGGCCCCCTCCCCCACGGCCGAGGCGGAATCCGGGACCAAGCCCGACCCCGAGTCGGATGCGGAGCCGCAGTCGCAGTCGGGCCCCGCCTCCGAGCCGGCCCCCGGACCGGGCACCGACTCCTGACCCAGGACCCCACGGACCCCACCGGCCCCTGACGACGAGCCCGTCGCCGGGGGCCGGTCCTCGTTCGCCACGCGGGTCCACGGCGCATCGCGCGTCCCGTCCCTCCCCCGTACCGGCGACCTCGCGCCATATCATCGCGCTTCATGGGAGATGCCCGAATTGTCGTAGATCAGGAACGGGCGTCGGCCCGCCGGAGCGACGGGGACCGGCGGTCCACGGCCGCCTCGCGGCGGGCCGCGTCCTTCGCCGTCTGGTATCTGCGCGCGGTCACGTTCATCAACTTTCTGAGCGCCGCGTGGGTCTCGCTCGGTCAGGACGTACGACGGCACAACACGGAGAACTACTTCACGCCCTACCTGCTGACCGCGGGTTTCGCGTCCGGCGTGTTCACCATGTTCCTGGCCATCACGATGCGGCGCCGCAAGCGGGCCGCGTGGATCCTCAACTCCGTGCTCAGCGGCCTGTTCCTGCTGCTCTTCTCGGTCGCGATGGCCTTCCCGGAGATCCGCCAGTACGCGCAGAACTGGGTCTCCCTCGCGTTGACGGCGGGCTTCGTGGGCGCGCTGGCCGTCGGCCGCCGGGAGTTCTACGCCAAGGGCGACCGGTCGAACCCGAGGCTCGCCGCGGTCGTCGGGGTGGGCGGCCTGCTGGTCACCTCGCTCCTCGCGGCGCTGCTGGTCACGGTCACCAACACCGCGGGGGACGCGCGGCGTTCGACCTTCCTGGACCGCTGGCGCTACGGCACCCTGCGGCTCGTGTCGGTCGCCGCGGACGACTCCCACTATCCCGGCATCGCGCCGCCCAACTGGGTCAACGTCACCGTCAACGTCCTCAGCACCCTGCTGGTCCTCGCCGTCCTCTACGCCGCGTTCCGCTCCCGGCGCGCCGTCGACCCGTTCACGGAGGAGGACGAGAAGCACCTGCGGGTCCTGCTCGAACGCAACGGCGACCGGGACTCCCTCGGCTACTTCGCGCTGCGCCGGGAGAAGAGCGTGGTCTGGTCGCCGACCGGCAAGGCGGCGGTGGCGTACCGCGTGGTGGGCGGGGTCTCGCTGGCCAGCGGCGACCCGCTCGGCGACCCCGAGGCCTGGCCGGGCGCCATCGAGCCCTGGCTCGCCGAGGCCCGGGAGCACGGCTGGATCCCGGCGGTGATGGGCGCGAGCGAGGAGGCCGGCACGATCTACGCCCGGCACGGCCTCGACGCGCTGGAACTGGGGGACGAAGCCCTGGTCGAGACCGCCGAGTTCACGCTCGAAGGACGTGCGATGCGCACCGTGCGGCAGGCGTACAACCGGGTCAGGCGGGCCGGGTACCGGGTGCGCATCCGGCGGCACGAGGAGATCCCGGCCGACGAGATGGCGTATCTGCTGCGGCGCGCGGACGACTGGCGCGACGGGGCCACCGAGCGCGGCTTCAGCATGGCGCTCGGCCGGCTCGGCGATCCGGACGACGGGCGCTGCGTGATGCTCGAATGCACCGACGGCGAGGGCGTGTTGCGGGCGGTGCTGTCCTTCGTCCCGTGGGGGCCGAACGGGTTGTCCCTGGACCTGATGCGGCGCGACCGCGGCTCCGAGAACGGGCTGATGGAGTTCATGGTGATCGAACTCCTGCGGCGCGCCCGGGAGATCGGGATCACTCAGGTCTCGCTGAACTTCGCCATGTTCCGGTCGGTCTTCGAACGGGGCGCGCGCCTCGGCGCCGGGCCGGTGCTGCGGCTGTGGCGCTCGCTGCTCAGCTTCTTCTCCCGCTGGTGGCAGATCGAGTCGCTGTACCGCGCCAACGCCAAGTACCGGCCCATCTGGGAGCCGAGGTTCCTGCTCTTCGAGAAGAGCGCGGACCTGCTGCGCATCGGTGTCGCGTCCGCGCGGGCCGAGGGCTTCCTGGAGGCGCCGGGCCTGCCGAAGTGGCTGCACCGCAAGCATTTGGAGTCGCACAGATGAGACGGACGGGAACCGGCGCGGGGCGAGCCGCGGGAACCCGCGGATGAACCGGCTCGCCCGCCGGGCCCGCGCCGAGTGGGGTCCGCTGTACCTCGCCGTGAGCCGGGGCCTCGCGCGGCGGCGGTGGCGGGCGGTCCCGGTGACGCTCGGCGCGGTGTGCCTGACGGCGGTGCTGCAGTTCGTGCAGAACCGGTCGTGGGGCTTCCAGGCGGTGCAGGACCTCGGCTCGGTGCGGGCGGAGGACCCGCTGTGGCTCGCCCTGCTGCGCACCCCGCTCTCCCTGTTCGTACCGGCGCTGGACCTTCCGGTGTGGGGCGCGCTCGCGCAGATCCTGCTCGTCTTCGGGATCGCCGAGATCTGCCTGGGCTGGTGGCGCACGCTTCTCGTCGCGTACGTGGCCACGCTGGCCGGGACCCTGTACGCGCGGGTCGGCATCGCCCTCGGCCCGCACCATCCGCTGGGCCTGCCCGGCGCCGACGCGCAGATCGTGGACACCGGCCCGTCGGCGGCCGTGGTGGGCCTCGCGGTGTTCCTCGGCTGGCGCTACCGGGCGTATGTCACGGCGGGACTGGTGATCGCGGCGATGGTGGTCGAGGTGCTGTTCAAGGACAACCTGGCCGGCAAGGAACATCTGGCGGCCATCGCGGCGGTGCTGGTGATGTGCGGCGTCTCGGCCGTGCGTCACCGGCGCTCGGGCAGGGCGCGGGCGGGCTCCGGGTCGGGTTTGCCGCCGATCCAGTCCTGAACCCTGCGGCTGGGACCCGCCCAGCGGCGGTCGTGCCGGTAGGCGCGCAGCCGGGACCGGGCGCGGGCGCGCGGCCGACGCCGATAGAAGCGCTTGGCCCAGGGCGAGCCGGGCTTGGCCAGCCGGATCATGCCGATGAGCGCGACGAAGGGGACGATGACCCCGAAGATGGCCGTGCGCGCCTTGCCCTTGCTGAGGGCGAGCAGCGCGAAGCAGAAGTTGAGGGCGATGGTGACGATCGCGCTCGTGCGGTCCTGGAGTTCCTGGTCGTTGACGTCGTTGACGCCGAACGGCGAGAAGCCGCTGAGCACCAGGCCGACGAGGGCCGCCGTGAGCACCACGACCTCGACGCTCTTGCGGCCGTCCTCGGTCCAGTAGACGTCGTCGAGGTGCAGGATGAGCGCGAACTCGTCGAGCACGAGGCCGGCGCCGATGCCGAACACCACGGCGAACGCGGAGGCCCCGAAGCCGTACCGGCCGCTGGCCACCGCGCCGAATCCGCCGACCACCGTGAGCACGATGCCGGGGACCACGTGGTGGATGTGCAGGTCGCCGGCCTTGACGTTGCCGAAGGGGCCCTTACCGGCCCGGATCATGCGCACGATGACGCGGGTGACGACGAAGGTCACGACGAACGAGGCCAGGGCGAGCAGCATGGGGAGCTTGCCCGGCTCGACGATGTTCCGCTGCAACCAATGACCCATATGCGAACTTTATCCACCGGCGCCGTGTCCGCCCTCCGGACGGCCGGATAGCCTGCGCCGGTGTCCACGACCCCTTCCGCCTCCTCACGCGCCGACGGCCTCCGTTTCGCCTTCGGCACCCTCACCGTGCTCCCCGTGACCGTGACCCGCTGGGACCGGGAAGCCGCCCGCGGCGGCATGCTGTGCGCTCCGCTGGCCGGTCTCGTGGTGGGGGCGGGCGCGGCCCTGGTGGGTGTGGCCCTGCTGGCCATGGGGGCGGGGCCGCTGCTCGCGGCCGTGGCGACGGCGGCCGTCCCCGCGGTTCTGACCCGGGGGCTGCACCTCGACGGCCTCGCGGACACCGCGGACGGGCTGGGCAGCGGCAAGCCCGCCGAGGACGCGCTGCGGATCATGAAACAGTCGGACATCGGCCCGTTCGGGGTGATCACCCTTCTGTTCGTGCTGCTGGCCCAAGTGGCCGCACTGGCCGAGGCCTACGGGAGCTCGTGGTCCCGAGGCGTCCTGGCCGCCGTCCTCTCGGCGGTCGTGGCCCGCCTCGCGCTGACGCTCGCCGCCCGCGCGGGAGTGCCGCCGGCCCGCCCCGAGGGCCTGGGCGCGGCGGTCGCGGGCACCGTGCCGGCCCGCTCGGCCCTGCTCGTGGCGGCTGCCGTGACGGTCGCCGCGGCCGGCGGGGGTGCGCTCGTCGGGGTGGACGACCTGGTGCGCGCCGTGGTGGCGGTGGCCGCCGCCTGTCTGGCCGCCGAACTGCTGCTGCGGCACTGCACGCGCCGCTTCGGGGGTGTCACCGGCGACGTGTTCGGCGGCCTCGCCGAGACGGCCGCCACGACGGCGCTCGTGGTGCTGGCCCTCGGCTGACGGCCCCGCGCCGCGGGCCGGGGCGGTTCACGCGGCGGGCTCCAGGCCGCAGGGAAGCGTGCCCCAGGGGTGGTCGCCGGCGCCGGGGACCGCGCAGTACAGGCCGGCTCCCCGCTCCCGGGCCAGGGCCGCGGCATCGGCGCCGGGCGGTACGCCGTGGACGAGATGGCACAGGTCCGCCCCGGTACCGGTCCACGGCGGCGGGCCCTTCCTGCGGTAGCCGGCCCAGGTGCCCTCGAAGGTGACGAGGACATCGGCGACGCCGGCGTACACGGGGTGCGGGGTCGTCCCGTGGTTGAGGACGAGCGTGCCCCGGCAGGCCGCAGCGAGCCGCCGGTAGTAGGCCACGCCCGATTCCGAGGCGGCGGCCTGGTCGAGGAACGTGCCGTCGGTGCCGTACCAGGAGCGGTGCCGCGACACGTCGCGCAGGACGTCGGCGAGGGGCCGTCGCCCGTAGTCGGTGTCGACGTAGCCGAGGACCCGGACGTCAGCGACGCGCAGCCGGGCGGCGACCTCCGCGAAATCCGGGTCGGGGTCCTCGCCGGGTCCGCTGGCCGGGTTCAGCACCACTCCGTACAGCCGTGGTGCCGCCGCCAGGAGCGCCTCCCACTCGGCGGGGCGGACGGCCGGGTGCTCGTAGTAGGGGACGAGGAGGGAACGGTCCGTACGGGAGGCGACCGGGCCTTCGGATCCCCTGGACGGCCCGAGGTCGGGGGTGCGCATGGGCGGGCTCTCTTCCGGGTGCCGGGGTCGGGGGCGGTTCATCGGTGGGCGGTGGCCCTGCGCAGCCGCGTGCAGACCAGGACGGTCTGGGCGACGGCCGCGGTGCCGTGGACGAGCAGGGCCACCCGGCTCGGGTCGCCCACGCGGGTGACCAGGGCCTCGGTCTGGACGAGGGCGGCGGCGCAGACGACGACGGCCGTGCCGGTGACGGCACCGAAGGACTGGAGCAGCAGCCCGGTCCACAGGACCGCGCCCAGCAGGAGCAGCCCGGCGAGCCGGACGGCGTCCGTGGACGCGGTCGCGTGCGGCCACAGCGCGGAGGTACCGACGGTGAGGGCGAGCAGCGCGGTGAGGTAGGCGGCGAGGCAGCGGACGAGGACGCCTCCGGTGACCCGCCGGAAGGCCCGTGCCGAACCTCCCGCCCGCAGTCCGGCGAGGCTCCCGCTGCGGAAGCGGTACAGCAGCCATTCGGCCGGCCCCATGCTGAGGGTCAGTGCGACGGCGGCCGGTGCGGCGACCGTCGTACCGGCTCCCGCGAGGACGTCGCCGAGGGCCGCGTGCAGCACCAGGACACCGCTGCCGAGTCCGAAGAGCGCGTACGGGAGGGTTCCCGCCGTCCGCCGCGGGGTGGACCGGCGGGCGCGGAGCCGTCCGGCGACACCGATCCGGCCGGGAGGAGAGGGCCGCTTCCCCCTCGCGGGCCGGCCCGCGGATGCGGGGCGGGGCACTCCGGTCCGCCCGGAGGTCCCCGCTCCGCGCGTCGGCGGCGTGTGCGGCGGGCTGCCGGCGGCCCGGCGGACACCGATCCGGCCCGCGGCACCGCGACGACGGGGAGCCGCGGTCCGCTTCCCGCCCGCCGACAGGCCCACGGAGGCCGGGCGGGGCACTCCGGTACGGCCGGTGATCTCCGCGCCGTGCCGCCGGGATCCGTACGGCAGCAGGGCGGCGAGCACGGATCGCCGGCCGCCCTCGCCCGACTCCCGTGCGGCGGGCGCGACTTCGCGCAGGCCGAGCAGGGCGACGGCGGCGAGCGAGACCAGCAGGAGGGCCGTGCGCGCGAGGTCGGGGACCGGGTGCAGGACGGCGACGACCGCGCCCGCCGTCACGGGTGCCAGGGCGGCGAGCAGGAGCCGTTCCCGGCCCATCACCAGCAGCACGGTGGCGGCGCCCAGGTAGGCGGACTGCCCGGCCGCGAAGACCACGGCGCCCGGACGGGCGGGGCCCGCCACCGCGAGGGCCACCAGGGACCCGAGCAGCGCACCGGCCGGGGTTCCCACCAGCAGCACGCGGCGCGCGGCCGCCCGGTCGCCGAGCCCGAGCCAGGTGTACGCGCGGTGCGCGAGCCCCTGGTTCCAGGTCCAGCCGCACAGCGCGCCCGCGAGCATCGGGACGGTTCCGGACGGCAGCCCGAATCCGTCCCTGGGGCCGGCGAGGAGCGGTGCGGCGAGGACGTGGCCGAGGCCGGGGAGGGCGAAGACGATGCCCCGGAGGAGGCAGCCGAGGAGACCGATCCGCCAGGGGTCGTGGGGCGGCTCCGCCGGTTCGGGGTGGTTCCGCGCGACCCGGCCGTACAACTCCTCGGCCAGCGCGAAGGAGTTCCGGACGCCGTAGCGTTCGCGTATCTGGCCGTCGGACATGCCGTCGGACTCCAGAGCCGCGGCGACCTCGTCGGGGTGGACTGCGGCCGCGACGAACTCGGCCATCCTGTCGGCGAGTTCGTCGATCGGATCGGGGCGCGCCCAGCTCGGGGAACGGCGCTGGGCGGGCAGCGCGGCAAGGGTGTCCTCGACGTCCTCGAAGGCGCCGGGCGGGCGCAGGGTGTCGCTCACCGGCCGGTCCCGTCCGCGGCGACGGCCTGGTACCAGGGGTCGCGGAGTTCGACGGTCCAGTCGGCGACGGTCTCGACGGTGGGCTCGTAGACCGCGGGCCGTCCGGCGAGCTCCTGGTAGATCGTCCGGAAGGCGTCGACGGAACGGCGCAGCGTGAACCGGTCGATGACCCGCTGCCGGGCCGACTCGCCGAGTTCCGCGCGCCGTTCGTCGTCGCGGAGCAGGGTGAGGGCGGCGGCCGCCATCTTCTCCGGTTCGCGCGGCGGGACGACGAGGCCGGTGTCCCCGACCGCCTCGCGGACCCCGCCGACGTCCGTGGAGACCGTCGTCCGGCCGCACGACATCGCCTCGATGATGGAGAAGGGGAAGCCCTCGGAGATGGACGACAGCATGACGACGTGTCCGGCCGCGTAGGCCCGCCACACCTCGCTGATGCGGCCCTCGAAGGTCAGCCCGTCGGTGACGCCCAGTTCGGCGGCGAGCTTCTCCAGGCGGGTCCGGTACGCCTCCCCACCGGGTGGTACGGGGCCGAACAACCGCAGCCGGGCGTCGGGGAGTTCGGCGCGCACCATGCCGTAGGCGCGCAGCAGGGTCTCCAGGTCCTTGATGGGGTCGACGCGGCCGCACCAGGTGAGGGTGGGCACGGCGGGTTCGGGGCCCGCGTGCGGGAAGGCGTGCGGGTCGACGCCGTTGTAGACCGTGCGGATCCGGTCGCCGTCGGCGCCTCCGCGCTCCTCCCAGCGCCGGTTGTACTGGTTGCAGGGCGTGATGAGGTCGGCGGCGCGGTAGCCGAGGGAGTTGAGTTCGCGGTAGAAGCCGAGCATGAACGCCTTGACGGGCCAGCGCTGTTCGGCGGCGCGATAGCCCAGGTAGCGCTCGCGCAGGTAGATGCCGTGCTCGGTGAGCAGGAACGGGACGCCGTCGAGGTGGTGCGCCGCGAGGGCCGGCAGCGTGGCGAGGCCGCTGCTGACGGCGTGGGCGACGGAGTCCTCGGGCACGCGGACGCCGAGCGGGCGCAGTGCGTGTTCCAGCAGGTCCGTCGCCGTGAGCGCGTCGTGCACGGTGGGCGCGGCGGCTGCCGTCGGCAGGTGCGGCAGGGTCCAGATCCACATCAGGGAGCGCAGGGCGGCCTCGCCGCGCAGGGCGGCGGAGAGGCGTCCGTCGCG
The DNA here is from genome assembly GCF_002078175.1 of Streptomyces sp. M41(2017). Classification (GTDB taxonomy): domain Bacteria; phylum Actinomycetota; class Actinomycetes; order Streptomycetales; family Streptomycetaceae; genus Streptomyces. Next base: position 209,251 of record NZ_MWFK01000001.1, read on the forward strand.
GGCGAGGACGGCCAGTTCGTACAGGGCGTCGCCGAAGTCCCCGGGCCGGTCCGGGTCCGGGTCGAGGAAGGCGAGCAGGAACCGCTCGTAGGTGTCGGTGAAGCGGCGGCGGGCACGGCCCCGTGGTGCCCGGGCGCGGCCGGGCCGCGGGCCCCAGGTGGGCACCGGGGTGTGCCGGTAGACGTTGGGCGGCAGGTCCCACGTCACGGGTTCGCGGCCGCTGCCGGTGAGCGAGACGACGTGGAAGTCGACCTCGGGCATACCCCTGACGAGCTGGTCGCACCAGGTGCTGACCCCGCCGTGGACGTGCGGGTAGGTGCCTTCGGTGAGCATGGTGACATGACGGCCGGTGCGCATCATGCGCGGTTCCCCCCTGGGACGGTTCCGTCCGGAGGGCGCCCCCGGCCCCCCGGTTGCACGGCTCGGACGCGCACCCCGGCCGGTCGGACCGGGGTGCGCGTCGTGCCGCGAGGCTGCTCCTCTAGCCGGGCAGGTTGAGCTTCAGAGCGGACTGGAGGAGCTCCGGGGTGGTCCAGTCGTTGCGCTGCCCGGCGTACGCGGTGCCGAACACGGCCGTGCCGAGCAGGAGTTGCTTCTTGGTCCCCTCGGGCACGGTCACCGGGATCTGCGTGCCGGACGGGGCGGTGACGGTGACGGTGCTGCCGACGCGGTAGGCCGTGACCTTGCCGCCCGCCAGGGCCGCCTGCCAGGCGGTGCGGCGCTGCAGTTCGGTGCCGATGGCGCTCTGCCGGGGGTTCTGCAGCGGGGCGTTGTCGGCGTAGATGGCCCGGTAGTCGGCGAGCACCTTGTCCAGGACCGGGTAGAGGATGCGGTCCTCGGCCAGGTTGGACTGGTGGACGTAGTGCGGACGCGGGTCGTTGCCGATGGCGTGTCCGAGCGCGGTGCGCGCCTCCTGCGGGACGATGTGGTCGGCGTAGCCGGTGGCCGTGTCCAGCGGGGCCGGCAGACAGGTCGACGTCGCGTTGTTCTCGCAGAGGCCGCTGCCGCCGTCGGCCTTCGAGGTGTAGATCCAGTTGTACTCGTCGGCCATCTCCGCGGCCCGGCCCGCGTTGTAGTACACGTTCATCGGGTAGCGCGGCACGGTCAGGGCGCTGCCGACCGAACGCTGAGCGGGCTCACGGGAGTTGTCGGAGCCGGTCCATTTGACGCCGTTCGCGGACAGGGCGCCCGCCAGGTTCGGGTTGTCGTCGGGCTGCTGGGGCAGCGTCCGCAGGCCCGAGTGCTCGCCGGTGACCAGCTCGGTGCGGTCCGTGGACAGACCGTGCGAGGAGGCCCAGCTGTTGTTCTGCGAGATCTCGGCGGAGATGTCGGCCCGGCTCATGTACTTGGTCGTGCCGTCGGCGTTCTTCGAGCAGCTCCACGGCACGGTGGTGGTGTCCTGGACGCAGCCGAGGAACAGGTGCGTGTAGGTGTGGTTCACCCAGCGGTACTTGGCCCGGTCCGCGAGCAGCCTGGTGGCGAGGGCGTCGGTGCCGCCGTTCTCGCTCCTCCACTCCTCGCCCGCGCCCGCGTTGAAGACCATGTCGAGGGTGAAGCCGTGGGCGGCCTGCCACTGGGCCGCGTAGGCGGCGTCGTCGGCGGTCATCCGGATCGGCGTGGTGCTGTCCTCGCCGTTTCCGCCCGCGCAGTCGATGTCGCCGGGCGTGCAGTTGCGCTGGGAGTCCCAGCGGGCGTCGGGCGCGAAGACGTCGTCGACGTGGACGGAGAAGTAGTTCCTGCTCTGCCCGAGGTGCACGCCCTGCGTGAGCCACTCGACGATGCCGCGGGCGAGGACCTTGAACTGCTTCTGGTTCTGGTTGTACGCGAACGTCACCACGAGTTCGCGGCGGCCGTCGTGCGCGTACTGCCCGAGCAGCGTGCCGCCGGTGGGGGCGTTCAGATAGCTGGTGAACCCCTCCCTCGGGTGCGCCGCGTAGCCGTAACTCTCGTCCACCGCGGGGTCGTTGTCCTCGAAGGTGAGCGGTCCGTCGAGGTAGCGGAACGGTCCTGCGGTGCCCGCGGCGGTCACCTGCGTACGGAGGCCGTCGAGGACGCCGGACCAACCGCCGTTCTGGTCGGTGTAGTCGAGCCCGACCTCCGGGTGCGCCCACGTGTAGGCGTCGACCTGCGGGATGGCGAAGGTCTTCTCGTAGGTCTCCAGGGCGGTCTGCTCGGCCGAACCCGGGCCGAACGGCGCCTCGTTCGGGAGGACGACGCCCTGATACCTGGCGCGCGGGACGCCGTTCACGGTGTCGCTCAGGAACGCGGCGTCGATCTTCGGGCGGCCCGTGTCGGTCAGGTCGAGCGTGGTGTACGGGATGCCGCTGTTCTTCAGCTCGGCGGTGATCGCGGCCACCTGGCCCGCGCCGTTGTCGACGACCAGGACCTTGAGATCGATCCTCGGCGTGGTCGCCGCGGTCGCGCCGGGTGCCCCCACTCCCAGCGCGAGGAGTCCGGCGGCCGCCACGGCGGCGGCCGTCGCTCTCTTTCGGTGCGTGTTCGGTGCCATGTCGACGTCTCCCCCTCGAAGATCCCTCTTTTCGGTGGAAACCGAGAGGGATCTGTGGAAATCATGCAAAGCAGCGGGCGCCGTGCCCGCTGGAACACGACGAGTGTTGCTCAGGTCACCACGAGTGAGGGGCGGGAACAGGACAAGGGCACCACCTCCAGGTGAACGCCCGCAGGAATGAGCGAAACGCGCGCCCGAGCGTAGGCTCGTCCCGGGTACTCGCCCGGCTCCTGGCAGGGGCCCCGGCAAGGACCGCCCCCGAGGACGGATCTAGGGTCAGCCGTCGGGCCCGGTCGACCCACCTCTCTCGGCCAGAAGAACTTTCAAGGAAGCGGAGATCTCACCACCGTGACTGCTCTCACTCTCAGCACCGCCGCAGCGTCCGGTCTGCGGGCCGACGCGATCGTCGTCGGCGTCGCGAAGGGCCCCAAGGGCCCGGTCGTCGCGCCGGGCGCCGAGGCCGTGGACAAGGCGTACGACGGCGGGCTCGCCGGAATCCTGGAGACCCTCGGCGCCTCCGGCTCCGAGGGCGAGGTGACCAAGCTGCCCGCACCCTCCGGATTCAAGGCCCCCGTCGTGCTGGCCGTGGGCCTGGGAGCCGCTCCGGAGGAGGACGACAGCTTCGGCGCCGAGGCGCTGCGCCGCGCCGCCGGTGTCGCCGCCCGTGCGCTCGCCGGTGCCAAGAAGGCCGCGTTCGCGCTGCCCGTGACGGACGCGGCCGACGCCGGTGCCGTCGCCGAGGGCGCGCTGCTCGGCGCGTACTCGTTCGACGCGTACAAGGACAGCGGCCGCTCCGGCGACTCCGCGAAGAACGGCAAGGGCCCGCTCGGCGAGGTCACGCTGCTCGGCGGCAAGCCCCGGGACGCCGCGTACAAGGCTGCCGTCGCACGCGCCACCGCCCTGACCGACGAGCTGAACCGCGCCCGCGACCTCGTCAACACCCCGCCGAACGACCTCAACCCGGAGTCCTTCGCCGCCGTCGCCACCGCGGCCGGCAAGGAGCACGGCATCAAGGTCCAGGTGTTCGACGAGAAGGCGCTCGTCAAGGGCGGCTTCGGCGGCATCCTCGGCGTCGGCGCCGGCTCGGCCGCCGGTCCGCGCCTGGTGAAGCTGTCGTACACCTCCTCGAAGGCGAAGAAGCACCTCGCCTTCGTGGGCAAGGGCATCACCTACGACTCGGGCGGCATCTCGCTGAAGCCGGCCGGGCACAACGAGACGATGAAGTGCGACATGGCCGGCGCCGCCGCGGTCTTCGCCGCCGTCGTCACCGCCGCGCGTCTCGGCCTGGACGTCAACGTCACCGGCTGGCTCGCGCTCGCCGAGAACATGCCGTCGGGCTCCGCCACCCGCCCGGGTGACGTGCTGCGCATGTACAGCGGCAAGACCGTCGAGGTCCTCAACACCGACGCCGAGGGCCGGCTGGTCCTCGCCGACGCGCTGTGGAAGGCCTCCGAGGAGAAGCCGGACGCGATCGTCGACGTGGCGACGCTGACCGGCGCGATGGTCCTCGCGCTCGGCAACCGCACCTTCGGCGTGATGGCCAACGACGACGCGTTCCGCGCCTCGATCGTCGACGCCGCCGAGGAGGTCGGCGAGGAGTCCTGGCCGATGCCGCTGCCCGAGCACCTGCGCAAGGGCATGGACTCCCCCACCGCGGACATCGCGAACATGGGCGAGCGGATGGGCGGCGGCCTGGTCGCCGGTCTGTTCCTGCGCGAGTTCGTCGGCGAGGGCATCACCTGGGCCCACGTGGACATCGCGGGCCCGGCGTTCAACGAGGCCGGTCCCTTCGGCTACACCCCCAAGGGCGGCACCGGCTCCGCGGTCCGCACCCTGGTCCGTCTCGCCGAACTGACGGCGGCCGGCGACCTGGGCTGAGCCTCCGGGCGACGAACGGCCCCGGGTGTTCCCACACCCGGGGCCGTTCGTCTGGCCGTAGGACGGTTTCGTCTTCGACGAAATCCGCAGGTTCGCCCTGCCCCGCACCCTGTCGACGTGATGGATCAGACGTCCCACAGACCGGCCCGGCGTCTCGCTCGCCCTCGACAAGTGCGAAGATGGGTTCTCGGCAGGACAGGGCCCCCACCACAGGGCCGAAGAAGAGCGGCCGGACACCAGCCGCCGACCGGTCACTGGAGACCGGCGTGGCGCACATGCATGGAGGACGTGACGTGGCGAACGACGCCAGCACCGTTTTCGACCTAGTGATCCTCGGCGGTGGTAGCGGCGGTTACGCCGCGGCGCTGCGTGGAGCGCAGCTGGGTCTGGACGTCGCCCTGATCGAGAAGGACAAGGTCGGCGGTACCTGCCTGCACCGTGGGTGCATCCCCACCAAGGCCCTGCTGCACGCGGGCGAGATCGCCGACCAGGCCCGCGAGAGCGAGCAGTTCGGCGTCAAGGCCACCTTCGAGGGCATCGACGTACCCGCGGTCCACAAGTACAAGGACGGAGTCATCTCCGGTCTGTACAAGGGTCTGCAGGGTCTGATCGCGTCCCGCAAGGTGACGTACATCGAGGGTGAGGGCCGCCTGTCGTCCCCGACCTCGGTCGACGTGAACGGCCAGCGTGTCCAGGGCCGCCACGTGCTGCTCGCGACCGGCTCCGTGCCGAAGTCGCTGCCGGGCCTGGAGATCGACGGCAACCGCATCATCTCCTCGGACCACGCCCTCGTCCTGGACCGCGTGCCGCAGTCCGCGATCATCCTGGGCGGCGGGGTCATCGGCGTGGAGTTCGCCTCCGCGTGGAAGTCCTTCGGCTCCGAGGTCACGATCATCGAGGGTCTCAAGCACCTCGCGCCCCTAGAGGACGAGAACTCCTCCAAGCTTCTTGAGCGCGCGTTCCGCAAGCGCGGCATCAAGTTCAACCTGGGCACGTTCTTCTCGAAGGCCGAATACACCCAGAACGGCGTCAAGGTCACCCTCGCCGACGGCAAGGAGTTCGAGGCCGAGGTGCTGCTCGTCGCCGTCGGCCGCGGCCCGGTCTCGGCCGGCCTCGGCTACGAGGAGCAGGGCGTCGCGATGGACCGCGGCTACGTGCTGGTCGACGAGTACATGCGCACGAACGTCCCGACCGTCTCCGCCGTCGGTGACCTGGTCCCGACGCTTCAGCTCGCGCACGTCGGCTTCGCCGAGGGCATCCTGGTGGCGGAGCGTCTGGCCGGTCTGAAGACCGTTCCGATCGACTACGACGGTGTCCCGCGGGTGACGTACTGCCACCCCGAGGTCGCCTCCGTGGGTATCACCGAGGCCAAGGCCAAGGAGATCTACGGCGCGGACAAGGTCGTCGCTCTGAAGTACAACCTGGCGGGCAACGGCAAGAGCAAGATCCTCAACACCTCGGGCGAGATCAAGCTCGTCCAGGTGAAGGACGGTGCCGTGGTCGGCGTCCACATGGTCGGCGACCGCATGGGCGAGCAGGTCGGCGAAGCCCAGCTGATCTACAACTGGGAAGCGCTGCCGGCCGAGGTCGCCCAGCTCATCCACGCCCACCCGACGCAGAGCGAGGCGCTCGGCGAGGCCCACCTCGCCCTCGCGGGCAAGCCGCTGCACTCGCACGACTGATCAGCCTCCGGGCTGTTCCCAGTCACCCGCGTCGAGCAGGGCGCGACGACCACAGACTTCCGCACCATTCGTAAGGAGCAACAGAAACCATGCCGGTTTCCGTAACCCTTCCGGCGCTCGGTGAGAGCGTCACCGAGGGCACCGTCACCCGCTGGCTGAAGGCCGAGGGCGAGCGCGTCGAGGCCGACGAGCCGCTGCTGGAGGTGTCGACCGACAAGGTCGACACCGAGATCCCCTCGCCCGCCGCGGGCATCCTCGCGTCCATCAAGGTCGCCGAGGACGAGACCGTCGAGGTCGGCGCCGAGCTGGCCGTCATCGACGACGGCACGGGCGCGCCCGCCGACGCCCCGGCCCCCGCCGCCGAGGAGGCCCCGGCCGCCGAGCCGGAGCCCGCCCCGCAGGCCGCCCCGTCCACCGAGGCCGAGGCCCCCGCGCCGGCCCCGACCGCCGAGGCCGCGTCCGGCGGCGGTTCCGCCGAGGGCACTGACGTCGTCCTGCCCGCGCTCGGCGAGTCCGTCACCGAGGGCACCGTCACCCGCTGGCTGAAGGAAGTCGGCGACGAGGTCGCCGAGGACGAGCCGCTGCTGGAGGTGTCGACGGACAAGGTCGACACCGAGATCCCCTCGCCCACCGCCGGTGTGCTGCTGGAGATCGTGGTCGGCGAGGACGAGACCGCCGAGGTCGGCGCCAAGCTCGCCGTCATCGGAGCTCCCGGTGCCGCTCCGGCCGCCGCGGCTCCGGCCGCTCCGGCCGCTCCCGCCGCCCCCGCCGAGAAGCCCGCTCCGGCTCCGGCCCAGCCGCAGGCCCCGGCGGCACCCGCCACCCCGGCTCCGGCCCAGGCCCAGCCGCAGGCACCTGCCGCTCCGGCCCCCGCACAGCCGCAGGCCCCGGCTGCTCCGGCTCCCGCGCAGGCCGCGCCCGCCCCCGTCACCCCGGCCCCGGCGCCCGCCGCGACCTCCGGTGACGACGGCGCGTACGTGACCCCGCTGGTCCGCAAGCTCGCCGCCGAGAACGGCGTCGACCTCGCGGCCGTCAAGGGCACCGGCGTCGGCGGTCGTATCCGCAAGCAGGACGTCATCGCCGCCGCCGAGGCCGCGAAGGCCGCCGCCGCGGCTCCGGCTCCGGCCGCCTCCGCTCCGGCCGCCTCCGCCAAGAAGGCGCCGGCCCTGGAGGTCTCCCCGCTGCGCGGTCAGACCGTCAAGATGCCGCGCATCCGCAAGGTCATCGGCGACAACATGGTGAAGGCCCTGCACGAGCAGGCCCAGCTGTCCTCGGTCGTCGAGGTCGACATCACCCGGCTGATGAAGCTCCGCGCGCAGGCGAAGGACTCCTTCGCGGCCCGCGAGGGCGTCAAGCTCTCCCCGATGCCGTTCTTCGTGAAGGCGGCGGCCCAGGCCCTGAAGGCCCACCCGGCCGTCAACGCCCGGATCAACGTGGACGAGGGCACGATCACCTACTTCGACACCGAGAACATCGGTATCGCGGTGGACTCGGAGAAGGGCCTGATGACCCCGGTCATCAAGCGCGCTGGCGACCTGAACATCGCCGGCATCGCCAAGGCCACCGCCGACCTGGCGGGCAAGGTCCGGGCGAACAAGATCACTCCGGACGAGCTGTCCGGCGCGACCTTCACCATCTCCAACACCGGTTCGCGCGGCGCGCTCTTCGACACGATCATCGTGCCCCCGAACCAGGTCGCGATCCTCGGCATCGGCGCCACGGTCAAGCGTCCGGCCGTCATCGAGACGGAAGAGGGCACCGTCATCGGCGTCCGCGACATGACCTACCTGACGCTCTCCTACGACCACCGTCTGGTGGACGGCGCCGACGCGGCCCGTTACCTGACCGCGGTCAAGGCGATCCTGGAGGCCGGCGAGTTCGAGGTCGAGCTCGGCCTGTAGTCAGGGCAGCGGCAGCCACCGCACCGTCACCGCGCCCCCGTCCGGAGTTCCGGACGGGGGCGCGGTGTCGTCCACCGTCCCGCGGGCGAGACCTCACTCCCTCGGGGCCGCGGGACCGTCCACCGTCCGGGAGACGGCCGCCGGTGCCCGTCCGGACCCCGGGTCCGCCGCGCGGGTCTCCATCGGCCGGCAGCCGGCCAGCCCGGCCGCCACCAGCGCGACCGCCGCCACCGCGACCGCCGCGCGGACTCCCCTGACGCGTGCCCGACCGTTCATGTCTCCCCCTGGGGCGGACCGGGGCACACCGTCGGCGCGCCCTCCTCGTCCGTGACCACCGCGTACGGTGCGGTGGGGTTCCCGGGGTGACACGGACGTGACGCGTCCGGACACCGTCCGGTACGGGTCTTTACGGGCGGGATCGCTTCGACAACGTGTAAGTCTCGTCTCACCTGCGGTAAAGCGCCCCCATGCGCCCCTCCCCGGCGCGGGCACGGCCTTATTGTCTAAACGTCAAACGCCCTCGGGGTCCCGCACTCCTCCCAAAGGAGCCTTCATGACCGCGCCCGTCGTCCACTCGCTGCGCGAACAGATCCGCGAGCACATCGTGGAGGGGATCGTCAGCGGTCGCTGGAAGCCGGGCGAGCGGATCGTGGAGCGGCGGATCGCCACCGAGCTGGAGGTCAGCCAGACCCCGGTGCGGGAGGCACTGCGCGAGCTGGAGTCGCTGCGACTGATCGAGTCAGCGCCGAACAAGGGCGTGCGGGTGCGGAACCTGACCGCCGCCGACCTGGAGGAGAGCTACCCCGTACGCGCCGGCCTGGAGGCCATCGCGGCGGAGCTGGCGGCCGACCGTCTCGCCGACGACTGCTCGGCCCTGGAACCGCACGTGAGCGCCCTGTACGAGGCCGACCGGCTGTCCGACGGCACCGGCCAGGTCCGGCACACCGTGGGCTTCCACCGGGAGCTGGTGCGGGCGGCCGGGAACTCCGTCCTCCTGCACACCTGGGAGGGCCTGGGCATCGAGGTCTTCACGGCCCTGTCCATAAGGTGGCTGGGGACGGTGCAGCAGTCGTACGCGGAGGAGCACGAGGCCCTCGTGGACGCCTTCCGGCGCCGCGATCCGCTGATCGCCGACCTGGTCAAGGCCCATGTCCTCGGGTGCGCACCGCGTCCGTGAGGCGTGCGTGGCGGCCGTGCGCCGGGACGTTCGACCCGGCACCCGACCCCGGTGACTCCCGGCGGGCCGCGCCCTGCGGGCACAGTGGAGCACACCCGCGCTCAAGCGTGCCCTCACCTGCGGGAATCCCGATTTTCGAGGCACCCCGTGCCTGAGGGCACGGCACGCCGTGCCGACTTTTCCGATCTGAAGAGGTTTTCTCCCGGAACCCTTTGATCGATCATCGATCAGGGAGTTACAGTCACCGACGGGCTCCCACCCGAGCCTCCCGCCCTGTCCTGCCAAAGACCAAGGGCACCCCCGAAAACCCCTTGCCGAAGAGGGAACCCCCCTCCGCATCCGGAAGGCGGCGCAATGACCGACCCCACCGCAATCCAGCCGAGCGAGCTCGACCAGCTCCCGGACCGCGACCCCGAGGAGACCGCCGAATGGCAGGCCTCCCTGGACGCCGTCACCCAGGCGGCCGGGCCGCACCGTGCCGCGTACCTGATGCGCCGCACGCTGGAGCGCGCCGAGGGCAACGGTCTCGCGCTGCCCAAGCTGCTCGAGACCGACTACGTCAACTCCATCCCGACCTCCGCCGAGCCCACCGTGGACGGTGACGAGGCGATGGAGTCCCGGATCACCGCGTGGAACCGCTGGAACGCGGCCGCGATGGTCACCCGCGGCGCGAAGCACGGCGTGGGCGGCCACATCGCCACCTTCGCCTCCGCGGCCTGGCTCTACGAGACGGGCTTCAACCACTTCTTCAAGGGCAAGGAGGCCGACGGGTCCGGCGACCAGCTCTACATCCAGGGCCACGCCTCCCCCGGCATCTACGCCCGCGCGTTCCTCGACGGGCGCCTGGACGAGCAGCACCTGGACAACTTCCGCCAGGAGTCGGGCGGCAACGGCCTCCCGTCGTACCCGCACCCGCGCCGGCTGCCCTGGCTGTGGGAGTTCCCGACCGTCTCCATGGGTCTCGGCCCGCTGTCGGCGATCTACCAGGCACGCTTCAACCGCTACCTCACCAACCGCGGCATCAAGGACGTCTCGGCGTCCCACGTGTGGGCGTTCCTCGGTGACGGCGAGATGGACGAGCCGGAGTCGACCGCGGCACTCGCACTGGCTTCCCGCGAGGGCCTGGACAACCTGACCTTCGTCATCAACTGCAACCTCCAGCGCCTCGACGGCCCGGTGCGCGCGAACTTCAAGATCGTGCAGGAGCTGGAGGCCCAGTTCCGCGGCGCCGGCTGGAACGTCGTGAAGTCGCTGTGGGGCAACGCGTGGGACGAGCTGTTCCAGCTCGACACCACGGGCGCGCTCGTCCGCCGCCTGCGCCAGGTACCCGACGCGCAGGTGCAGACGTACCAGACCCGCGACGCCGCCTACATCCGCCAGGACTTCTTCGGCGCCGACCCGGCGCTCGTCGAGATGGCGAAGCTGCTGAGCGACGACAAGATCCTGGAGTGCTTCCACCTCTCGCGCGGTGGCCACGAGGCGCGCAAGGTCTACGCCGCGTACCGGGCCGCCGTCGAGCACAAGGGCGCGCCGACCGTGATCCTGGCCCAGACGGTCAAGGGCCACACCCTCGGCGAGGGCTTCGCGTCGAAGAACGCCAACCACCAGATGAAGAAGCTGTCGACGGACGAGTTCAAGCAGATGCGTGACCTGCTCGAACTGCCCATCTCCGACAGCCAGTTCGTCGACGGCGTGGTGCCCTACGGCCACCCGGGCGCCGACTCCCCCGAGGTCCGCTACCTCCAGGAGCGGCGCGCCGCCCTCGGCGGTCCGGCCCCGGCCCGCCGCACGCACCCGCTGGCCCCGCTGCCCGCCGCCGCCGACAAGGCGTTCGCGTCGTTCGACAAGGGCTCCGGCTCGCAGAACGTGGCGACGACCATGGCGTTCGTCCGCCTCGTCAAGGACCTGGTCCGCGACAAGGAGACCGGCAGGCGCTGGGTGCCGATCGTCCCGGACGAGGCCCGTACCTTCGGTATGGAGTCGCTCTTCCCGTCGCTCGGCATCTACTCGCCCAAGGGCCAGACGTACGAGCCGGTCGACCGCGACCAGCTGATGTACTACAAGGAGGCCAAGAACGGCCAGATCCTCAACGAGGGGATCACCGAGGCCGGTTCGATGGCCGACTTCATCGCCGCGTCCACCGCGTACGCCACGCACGGCGAAGCGATGATCCCGTTCTACATCTTCTACTCGATGTTCGGCTGGCAGCGCACGGCCGACCAGATGTGGCAGCTCGGCGACCAGCTCGGCCGCGGCTTCCTGGTCGGTGCCACCGCGGGCCGGACGACGCTGACCGGTGAGGGCCTGCAGCACGCCGACGGCCACTCCCCGGTCATCGCGGCGACCAACCCGGCCGCGCTGTCCTACGACCCCGCGTTCGCCTACGAGATCGCGGCGATCGTCAAGGACGGTCTGCGCCGGATGTACGGCGAGGCGGCCCCGGGCGAGGACCAGAACGTCTTCTACTACCTGACCGTCTACAACGAGCCGATGCAGCAGCCCGCGAAGCCCGCGGGTGTCGACGAGGGCATCCTCAAGGGCCTGTACCGCTTCAACACGGCGGAGTCGGCGGGCGTGAACGTGGCCGCGGCGAACGCCCCGCGGATCCAGCTGCTCGGCTCCGGCACGGCGATCCACTGGACGCTCGCCGCCCAGAAACTGCTCGCCGAGGAGTGGGGTGTGGCCGCCGACGTGTGGTCCGCGACCTCCTGGACCGAGCTGCGCCGTGACGCGCTGGAGGCCGACGCGGCCCTGCTGCGCGGCGAGGAGCGGGTGCCGTTCGTCCGCCAGGCGCTGCAGGGTGCCGAGGGCCCGGTCCTCGCGGTCTCCGACTACATGCGCCAGGTCCCGGACCAGATCGCGCAGTGGGTCGAGCAGGACTGGTCCTCGCTCGGTGCCGACGGCTTCGGTCTCTCCGACACCCGCGCGGCGGCCCGCCGCCACTTCGGTGTGGACGCCGAGTCGATCGTCGTCGCGGCGCTCGCGCAGCTCGCCCGCCGCGGTGAGGTCAAGGCGTCCGCGGTCAAGGAGGCCCGGGAGCGCTACGGCCTGTAGGCCCCGGCGGCGACAGCGGTCGCGAGGACGGCGGTAAGAGGGACATCCGGTGAGGGGCACGGCGCACGCCGTGCCCCTCATCGGCGTTCCCGCCGTGACCCGGGTGTCAGCGGCCCGTCTCCTCGTTGTCAGTGGGGCCCGGCATCATGAACGCATGCGCGCTGCTCGTCTGATCAAGATGGTGCTGCTGCTCCAGACCCGGACGTCGATGACCGCCGCCGAGCTGGCGCGGGAGCTGGAGGTGTCCGAGCGCACCATCACGCGGGACGCGCAGGCACTCTCCGAGGCGGGGGTCCCGGTGTACGCGGACCGGGGCCGGGCCGGCGGCTACCGCCTGGTCGGGGGCTACCGGACGGGACTCACGGGTCTGGCGCGCGGCGAGGCCGAGGCGCTGTTCCTGAGCGGGGTGCCGGGGGCGCTGCGCGAGATGGGCCTGGAGGACACGGCGTCGGCGGCCCGGCTGAAGGTGTCGGCGGCACTGCAGCCCTCGGTGCGGGACGCCTCGCGGACGGCGGCGCAGCGATTCCATCTGGACGCGCCCGCCTGGTTCAGCGAGCCGCAGACGCCCGAGCTGCTCCCGTCGGTCGCGGACGCGGTCTGGGACGACCGGCCGATCCTCGCGCGGTACCGGCGGGACGCCTCGGAGGTGGAGCGGACGCTCGAACCGTACGGCCTCGTCCTCAAGGCGGGCCTGTGGTACCTCTGCGCACGTGTGTCCGGTACAGAGGCCTTCCGGGTGTACCGGATCGACCGGTTCACCGCCGTCGAGCCCGGCGCGGAGCGCTTCCGGCGGGAGGACGGGTTCGACCTGCCGGGGTTCTGGGCGGAGCGGGCCGAGGAGTTCGCCCGGTCCGTCCTGCGGGCCGAGATCACCGTCCGGCTGTCCCCGGACGGCATGCGCCGGCTGCCGTACGTGCTGGATCCGGCGTCCGCGAAGGAGGCGCTGGGGACGTCCGGTGTGCCCGACGGGCAGGGCTGGGTGGGCCTCACGCTGCTCATGGAGTCGGAGGAGGTCGCCCGCGCCCAGCTGCGCGGACTCGGACCGGAGGTGGAGGTGCTGGCTCCGGCGTCGTTGCGGGAGCGCTGCGCCGAGGACGCCGTCCGGTCGGCCGCGCTCTACCGCTGATCGCGTTCCGTGGAGGGCCGCGGACGCACGCCGCTTGAAATCCGTACGAACCCGGCGGTTTTACCTTCGGCATGTGCACGCATAACAATCTGCGCCACTCCGCGTGCGTCCCTCCCGCGCAGGCCCGATGCTTGACCCGTGATGGACGAGACGGAGTTCTGGCAGCTGGTGGATTCGACCCGCGAGGCTGCCGAGGGCGACCCCGAGGAACAGGCCGACCTGCTGGTCGAGCGGCTCGTCCAGTTGGACCCTGACTCGGTCCTGGACTTCGCCCGGCACTTCGAGTCCCGCTACAACCGTGCCTACCGCTGGGACCTGTGGGGCGCCGCCTGGGTCCTGCTGGACGGGGCCAGCGACGACGCCTTCGACTTCTTCCGGTGCTGGCTGATCGGCCAGGGCCGGGAGGTCTTCGAGGGCGCGATGCACGACCCCGACACGCTCGCCGAGCTGCTGGACGACTTCGACGAGGAGATCGACGGCGACGGCGAGGAGCTCGGGTACGCGGCGGACGAGGCCTACGAGCAGCTGACCGGCGCCGTGGCGCCTGACCTCGGCATTCCGGGCGCGGCCTCCGAGCCGGCCGGTACCCCGCTGGACTTCGAGAACGAGTCCCTCGTCGCGGAGCGCTACCCGAAGCTGTGGGAGCGGTTCCGGGAGAGCTGACCTCGGCCCTGCCCGGCACGGAGCACGGAGGGCCCCGCCCGGGGCGCCCGGCGCGGGTCCGGAGCACCTGCCCGCACGGGTCCGGAGCACCTGCCCGGGAGCCCGGCGCCGGGCGCTTGCGCCGCGCGGACCGTCGGCGGCGCGCTCAGGCCGTCGTTCTGCGCCGGGTGAGATCCGCGGGGAGGCGTGCCTGCGGCTGCTCGACCCGCACGGTGTGGCGCAGGGGCGCCGCATTGGCCTGTCCCAGCGCGGAGGCCGTGGCCGCCGCCGGACCGAGGACGACCGTCGCCACCGCGCAGACCACCACCCAGGGGCCCCGGACTCCGCTCGCCCAGCCGCCCGCCCGCTCCGGGTGTCCCGCGTTCTCCCGCCGGCTGATCTTCATCATCCCCACCTCCGGTCCGTGTGTACGCCCGATGCTGGGCGGCTCGGCTCTGCGGAGGCTGTGGGCGGCCTGCGGCGCGGCTGTGACCGGTCGTGCGGGCTCGACAGGGACGGGATCCGGGACGGGAGCCGGGTCGGGGAGCTGGGCGACTCGGGAGGGTGGTCAGCGGCCCTGGTAGCGGGCCGCCTCGGCGCGGATCTCCGGGAGGCGGGCGGCGAGGGCGGCGCCGGGGCAGCTCGTCATGAAGCCGTCGTCGTGCCCGGCGATGGTGGGCAGGACGGCTGTGCTGCCCTTGGGGTAGCGGCTGAGGCTGTTGCTGGAGACGAGGCGGACGGTGGCCCGGGGGTCGACGCCGCCGAGACCCAGCTTCCAGGCGGCGAGGCGGGCGATGGCGTCGGTCATGGCCTTCGGCACCGGCACGCCCGTCGTGAAGGTGCCGATCGCGGCGATCCCGGCGGTGCGGTGGTTGAAGCCCTGGGCGTGGGCTCCGGTGACGGGCCGGGCGACACCGCCGGCGCGGCCCTCGTAGATGGTGCCGCAGCGGTCGACGAGGAAGTTGTAGCCGATGTCGTCCCACTGCTTGGCGCCGGTCTGGCCCGCGTAGAGGTCGGCGATGATGCGGGGCACGTCGGCGCAGTCGTAGCCGTTCGGCGAGTCGGTGTGGTGGACGAAGACCGCGACGACGCGGTCGTCGTAGCGGGGCGGCGGCTGCCGGTGCGGGTCCGCGGAACGGAGCCACGTCGACCGCGGCACGATGGGCGGCCGTTCGACGGGGCGTTCCGCCGCCGCCCGCGCCGTCACCCGGGGCGCGACGGCCGCGCGCGTGACGGTACGGTCCACGCCCGCCGCGCAGGTCACGAGCGCGGCGACGGCGAGGAGGCCCGGCACGCAGGCCAGCAGGACGAGGGCCGGTTTCGGCAGCGCCGCCCAGGGGCGGCGCGGACTCCACGGTCCGGGGGGCCGGGGCTCGCGCCCCGATCGTGTGCGGGCCCCGTCCGCCCGGGGTTCCGGGCGTCCGTGGCGTACGGGGCGGGGTTCTCGCCGCCCGTTCCGTATTCGAGGCCCCCGAGTCTTCCCGAAGACACGCATGGACCCACCCTGACCCGGATCCGCGCGGGCCGCGATGTGTGGTGTGCCACCCGGTGGAACCATCAGGTGTGTCCGGGACGTTTTTACAGGTCCACGCGTGTGTGGTCGTTTCCGCGGCACCACACGCGCGTGACTGATCAATGGGCCCGCCCGGCGCGTACTAAGGGGCCCCAGAGAAAGGCGGCTCCGTGGACGTGCTCGACCTCCTGCTGATGCTGGTCATCCTGGCCTACGCGGCGTCCGGGTACCGCCGTGGCCTGGTGGCCGGCTGTGTCTCGTTGGCAGGTTTCGTGGGTGGCGCCGTGATCGGCGTGTGGGTGCTGCCCTGGATGATGGAGCTGGTCACGGCGGGCACCGCGGCGGCGACGGTCACGGCGGTGCTCACGGTGCTGGTGCCCGGAGTGGTGGGTCACGAGCTGGCCGGACGGCTGGCCATGAAGCTGCGCCGGGAGCTGGACCAGGGCCCGCTGCGGGTCGCGGACGGGATCGGCGGGGCGGCGGCGAACACCCTGGCGGTGCTGCTGGTGGCCTGGGTGGCCGCGAGCGTGCTGGGCGCCTCCTCGTCACCGGTGGTCACGCAGTCGATCCGCAACTCGGCGCTGCTGGGTGCCGTGCAGAAGACGATGCCCGAGACCACGCCGACCTGGTTCTCGCGCGCCACCTCCGCGCTCACGGAGGCGGGCTTCCCGCAGGTCTTCAACCCCTTCGAGAACGAACCGACGGCGGGCGTCGCGCGGCCCTCCGGCGACAGCGTCACCCCGTCCGCGACGAACGCCGCGAAGCTGAGCACGGTGAAGGTCGAGGGCGTGTCGGGCAACCAGGGCCGCGAGGGCAGCGGTTTCGTCTACTCCGCGCAGCGCGTGATGACCAACGCCCACGTGGTGGCGGGCATCGACCGGCCGACCGTCCGGGTGGGCGGGGTCAGCCGGCCGTATCCGGCGCGCGTGGTGCTGTTCGACCCGCAGAAGGACGTCGCCGTGCTGTACGTGCCGGGCCTGCGGGCCCCCGTGCTGCCCTTCGACGGGGTCGCCTCGCGCGGCGACTCCGCGGTGGTCGCGGGCTATCCCCAGGACGGCGGCCTCGACCTCCAGGCGGCCACGGTGGCGAGCCGGATCAACGCGACGGGCCAGAACATCTACAACTCCGGCACGGTGACCCGCGAGATCTACTCGATCCGCTCGACGGTCCGCCCGGGCAACTCCGGCGGCCCCCTGCTGACCACCGACGGCAAGGTGTACGGCGTGGTCTTCGCCCGGTCGACCTCGGACAGCGAGACGGGGTATGTGCTGACCGCGCACGAGGTGGCGGGCGACGCACGCAAGGCGACGCACGCCACGGCCCGCGTCGACACGGGCGACCTGGTCACGTCCTGACCCGGGGCGGGCCCTGTCCCGAGCCCGGGTTCAGGCCCCCGGCCCGGTTCCGACGCTCCCCGGTGCGGAGCAGCCGGCCGCTCAGAAGTGGGTGCCGCCGTCGATGCGCACCTCGGTGCCGGTGATGAAGCGTCCGTCCTCCGAGGCGAGCATGGCCACGACTCCGGCGACCGCCTCGGGACCGGCGAAGCCCTCGCCGAGGGCGGGCGCCAGCTTGGCGAACAGGCTCCGGTCGGCGTCCGCGGGCAGTCCGGGACCGACACTCCGCCTGCTGGCGCCCGAGCCGTCGGTCATGCCCGAGGAGATGGATCCGGGCTGTACGGCGGTGAAGCGCACGCCCTGCTTGCCGTACTCGCTCGCCAGGGCGTGCGTCATGGACTGGATGCCGCCCTTGGAGGCCGCGTACGCCGCCATGTAGGGGTGGGCGAACGCCGCCGAGGTCGAGCTGAAGTTGACGACGGCGGACTCCCGTCCGGCGAGCAGGTGGGGCAGCGCCTCCCGGATCATCAGGAACGTGCCGGTCAGGTTGACGGCGATGACCTGGTGGAAGTCGGCGAGCGGCATCGTGTGGGTGTGCGCGGAGCGCAGGATGCCGGCGGCGTTGACGAGCACGTCCAGACCGCCGAGGACGCGTACGGCCTCGGCGACGGCCCCGCGGACGGACGCCTCGTCGGCGACGTCCACGACGACGGTGGTCAGCCGCCCGGCGTGGGCGCCCGCCCGCGCCGCGGTGTCGGCCAGGCCCGCGTCGCTCACGTCGGCGGCGACGACGTGCCCGCCCTCGGCCAGCATCCGCTCCACGGTGGCCTGGCCTATGCCGGAGCCGCCTCCGGTGACGAGCGCCCGGCGTCCTTCGTATCGGTTCATGGTGGTGGTCCTCCCGGTCCTCGGGCCGCCGCCGGTTCTCCCGGCACCGGCCGCGGCAGTGCGGTGATACGGCGTTACGCACTGCACAGTACGTCTACATGGCACGTTTTGCCATCACGGCGAACCGTGCCCCTCCTCGCGCCCGCGGCGTACGCTTTCCCCGTGAGCAGCCAGCCGCCCCCGGCCCCCGAACCCCCCGCCCTCTCGCTGACCGAGCGCCGCAAGGCCGCGACCCAGCTCGACATCGCCCGCGCGGCGGCGGAGCTCTTCACGGAGTTCGGTCCGGACGGCACCACGGCCGAGGACATCGCCCGCCGGGCCGGCGTGGCCCTGCGCACCTTCTACCGCTACTTCCGCAACAAGCAGGACGCCGTGGGCCCGTTGCTCGCGTCGGGCGGCGACCGCTGGCGCGCGGTGCTCGCGGCGACCGGACCGGGCACGGCACTGCCCGAGGCCCTGGAGCGGGCGACCGTCGAGGCGCTGTCCGCACCGGACGCGCGCGCGGTGGACGGACTGGACCAGACGCGGGCGCTGCTGCGCGCGGCGGTCGGCGATCCGGCGCTGCGGGCGGTCTGGTACCGGGTGAACCAGGAGTCGGAGGAACGGCTGGTCCCGGTGGTGGCGCGGCTCGCGGGCGCCGACGCGGACCCGCTGGAGGTCCGGCTGGCCGCCGCGGCGGCCACCGACGCGATCAGGATCGCGCTGGAGACCTGGGCGGCCACGGACGCGGCAGCCGACGGTCCGGGCTCCCCCGCCGAGCTGGCGGTCCGCTGCCTGCGTCATCTCCTGGGCGGGATGCGCCCGTCACTCAGTGCGGACGAGAACTGACGCCCGCCCGCGGGATCGGCCGCGCGCCCGGGCGCGAACGGGGCCGGGCGGCACGGGCGGGTGGCGCGGGGGAACGCGCCACGGTCGCCGGGAGCGGCCCCTGACGCGCTCCGGTCAGAGGGAGCGGCCCATGAGGACGTCGTCCACGTAGACCCCGTCGAGCAGGAACTCCTCGCGCAGGACGCCCTCGACGGCGAAGCCCTCGGAGGCGTAGAGCCCGCGCGCCGGGGCGTTGTGGCCGAGCACCCGCAGCGTGATGCGCCGGGCCCCCTGGCCACGGGCCTCCTCGCACACGGCCCGCAGCAGCGCCCGGCCCACCCCGGCGCCGCGCGCCTCGTCGGCGACGGCGAGTCCGAGGATCTGCCGGACGTGCGCGTTGCAGGCGAGCGGGGTCGGGAAGCCCAGCCGGATGTACCCGACGACCCGGCCGTCGAGTTCGGCGACGAGGTGGTCGCGGGGGCCGAACCGCTCGCTGTAGAACGGCTCGTAGGGCGGCTGGGGCCGCGGCATGACGGCGTGCAGCGTGGACCAGGTGTCGCGGTCGAGCCTGCCGAGCGCGTCCTCGTCGTCGAGGGTGGCGGTACGTATGTGCGGTGCGGCTGCCATGCCGATCACTGTACGGCGGCCGTACGGACGTCCGTTCCGGGATTTCCGCCGTCCTGCGGGCAGGATGGATCCATGAGCGACTCCTCCCTCCCCCCGGGTTCCCGTATCGCGATCGCCGGCGCGTCCGGCCTCATCGGCTCCCAACTCGCGCGCTCCCTGCGGGCTGACGGACACGAGGTGGTGCGGCTCGTGCGGCACGCCCCCCGTTCGCGGGACGAGGTGCGCTGGGACCCGCAGCGGCAGCGGATCGACGCGGCCGGGCTCCTCGGGTGCGCCGCCGTGGTCAACCTCGCCGGGGCCGGGGTCGCCTCGCGTCCGTGGACCGAGTCCTACAAGAAGCAGATCCGGGACAGCCGGGTGCTCGGGACGGCGACGCTCGCCGAGGCGGTGGCCTCGCTCGACGAGCCGCCGCGGGTCTTCGTGAACGGCAGCGCGATCGGCTTCTACGGCGACACGGGCAGCCGCGCGGTGGACGAGTCGGCGCCGCCCGGCGACGGGTTCCTGTCCTCGGTGTGCGTGGAGTGGGAGGAGGCGACGGCGCCCGCGCAGGAGGCCGGGGTACGCACGGTGCTGCCCCGGACCGGGCTCGTGGTGTCCCGGGCGGGCGGGGCGTGGGCGAAGCTGTTCCCGCTGTTCAAGGCGGGCCTCGGCGGCCGGCTGGGCGACGGCCGCCAGTACTGGAGCTTCATCGCCCTCCACGACGAGGTGGCCGCGATCCGGCACCTCATGGACACGGAGTCGGTGTCCGGGCCGGTGAACCTGACGGCCCCCGACCCGCTCACCAACCGGGAGATCACCGAGGCCATGGGCCGGGTCCTGCGCCGCCCGACCCTGCTGGCCACGCCCGCTCCGCTCATGCGCCTGGCCCTGGGCGAGATGTCCGGGGAGATCCTGGGCAGCCAGCGCGTGCTCCCGACCCGTCTCCTGGAGTCCGGCTTCACCTTCGCGTTCCCGTCGATCGACGGGACGCTGCGGGCCGCTCTCGACTGAGGCCGGGAACGGGCCGCTCCGGGCCGAGGCCGGGAAGGGGCCGCTCCGGGCCGAGGCCGGGAAGGGGGAGCGCGCACGCCGGGCGCGCCCCCGCCCGGCCGCTCCGCGGGCCTCCCGGCCTCCCCCGGCGGGCACATGCACCCCCCCGTGCCCCCGTGCACGGCTGCCGCGCGGCTTCCGCCCACGGCGCGGGCCTCGCACCCTCGATCCGAACTCGGGTATTCCTGACGCCTGTTGGGGGCATGACGTCCCCACCGGCCGCGCAACCTCGAGGAGGGGCACGTGCTAGAGCCCGCACGCCAAGCCGCGCACAGGGCGGCGATCGCGGAGTACGCAGCGGAAGTCGACGTCGTGGTGGTGGGAGCCGGTGTCGCCGGCCTCGCGGCCGCACGACATCTGACCGGGGCGGGGCTGAGGACCGTCGTCCTGGAGGCCGGCCCGCAGGTGGGCGGCCGGATGTCCACGGAGAAGGTCGACGGCTTCCGGCTGGACCGGCTCGGCCGGCTCCTGTCCACCTCGTACCCGGAACTGCGCCACACCCCGGGCCTGGACGGCCTGACCCTGCGGCCGTTCTCGCCCGGCGTGCTGCTGCACAGCGACGGCCGGCACCACCGGGCCGCCGCACCCGGCATTCCCCGGAGCGCAAGGGGCGCACTCAGCACCGCACGCGCCCTCGCGAGCGCCCCTCGACTGCCGCTGGCCCGCCCGGCGCGCGGCACCTCCCGGCCCGGACCGCTCGGCGGCCCCCTGGACCAGTCCCGTCTGGCGATGGCCCTCGGCCGGCTCGCCGCCACCGAGCCGGAGCGGCTCCTCGCGCGCCCCGAACTCACAGCGGCCCGTTCGCTGACGGCCCGGGGCCTGCCGCCCCGTACGGTCGACGGCTTTCTGCGCCCCCTGCTGGCCGCCCTGCTCTGCGACCCGGAGCTCGGGACGTCGAGCCGGTGCGCGGATCTCGCCCTGCACTCCTTCGCCACGGGCCGGCTGTGTCTGCCGGAGGGCGGCGCGGACGCGCTCCCGGAGCTGCTCGCGGCCGGCCTGCCGCCGGGCACCGTGCACACGAACGTGGAGGTCACCGCCATCTCCACGACCAGGGTCGCGACGCGGGACCACGGAGAGATCCGCTGCCGGTCCGTCCTGCTGGCGACGGGGGCGCGCGCGGCCGCGGACTTCCTGCCCGGGCTGCACGTCCCGGCCTTCCATCCGGTGACCGTCCTGCACCACACCATGGACGAGCCCCCGCTCACCGACCCGGCCCTCCTCCTGGACGCCGACCGGGGCGGCCCGGTGGCCCACACCGCGGTCGTCAGCCAGGTCGACCCGACGCGGGCACCGGCGGGCCGCGCCCTGGTCTCCTCGACCGTGCTCGGCACCCCGCCCGGCGCGGCCCACCTGGACGCGACGGTCCGCGCCCAACTGGCCCGCCTCTACGGGACGTCGACGTCCCGGTGGGAACTGCTGGCGGTCCATCACGAACCCGAGGCGGTCCCGGCGATGCCGCCGCCGCACGACGCGCGGCGCCCGGTACGGCTGCTGGCGGGCCTGTACGTGTGCGGCGACCACCGGGACACCAGCACCGTCCAGGGCGCGCTGCACTCCGCCCGACGGGCCGTCCACGCCCTCCTGCGGGACCTGGGCGTCCGCCGGGTCCCGTCGGCGCAGCGGCTGGAGTCCGCGGCCGCCTGACGGTCCCCGGCGCGCCCGGCGGGCACCGCCGACTTCCCGGTCTCCGGCACCCCAGGCCGGAGACCGGGGACGGGTCGACCGCCGCGGTCCCCCTGGCTCAGCCCAGCGTGGACACCTTGTCCCGGTATCCGCGCACGGGCGCCGCGTCCTTGTACGGTTCGAGCCGCTTCTCGAAGTCCCGTACGTACTCGACGGCCCGGGCCGATCGCATCTCCGCCGCCTGCCCGGCCGCCTCCGCGCCCAGCAGGCAGGCCTGGTCGAGCTCGCCGAGCCCGAGCCGGGCGGAGGCGAGCACCACCCGGCAGAACAGCCGGCTGCGGGCGTAGCCGGGCGCGCGCAGTTGCAGTGAGCGCTCGGCGTGCTGCGCGGCGGCCCTGAACTGCTGGAGGTCCCGGTGGCAGTGCCCGAACTCGTCGGCGAGCTGGGCCTCGTCGAAGAACCGGGCCCAGTGCGGGACCTCGTCACCGGACCGGGACGCCTCCAGCGCCCGTTCGGCCCGGACCAGCGAGGCCGTGCAGGCCCGCACCTCGCCGAGCACACCGTGTCCCCGCGCCTCGACGGCGTGCAGCAACGCCTGGACCAGGTGCGGTCCCGACGACCCGAGTCCCTGCTGGGCGACCCGGGCGAGCTGTACGGCCTCCCGCCCGTGTCCGAGGTAGACGGCCTGCCGGCTCATCGTGATGAGCACGTACGCCCCGTACACCCGGTCCCCCGCGGCCTGCGCGAGCCGCAGCGCCTGGACGAAGTACCGCTGGGCGAGCCCGTGCGCGCCGATGTCGTACGAGGTCCAGCCGGCGAGCCGGGTGAGGTCGGAGGCGGCGGCGAACAGGTGCCGGCCGGTCTGTTCGCCGTACGCGCCGCGCAGCATGGGCTCGGCCTCGTGCTCCAGGTAGCGCACCAGTGCCTGCCGGGCGTGGCCGCCGCCGTAGGCGTGGTCGAGGGCGCGGAAGAGTTCGCCGACCGACCGGAGGGCGGCGATGTCCCCTCCGGTGACCCGCTGGCCCGGACCGCGCTCGGTACGGGTCCGCCGGGCGGGCGGGACGCCCGGTTCCGGCGGGGCGGTGAGCCGGGGGGCCGCCGGACGCCCCTGGGGAGGCACCCGGGAGGGCTGGTCCCCGTGCGCGACGCGGTCGTCGGCGCGGCCGATCAGCCAGTCCCGGCTGGGGACGACGAGTCCGGCCGGGGTGAAGGCGATCTTGCGGAGTTCGGCGTGGCTGCCGGAGTCCTTGCGCCACAGGCCGCTGACGATGTCGACGGCCTCCTCCGGGGTGGCCGCGAACTCCAGCCCGGCGTAGACGGGTGCGCAGGCGTCGAGTCCGAGGTCCTGCGCGGTCAGGCGCCGGCCGAGGCGGCGGGTGAAGACCTCGGCGATGAGCGCGGGCGTGGTGCCGCGGGGCTGCTGCCCCCGCAGCCACCGCGTCACCGACGTCTTGTCGTATCTGAGGTCGAGTCCGTGTTCCAGACCGAGCTGGTCCACGCGACGGGCGAGACCTGCGTTGGAGAACCCCGCTTCTGCGATGAGCGCGGCGAGCTGGCGGTTGGGAGTGCGCTGCGCGGGTCGTTCCGTCATCTGCGGTGCGGTCTCCTGCCTTTCGGGTCAGCAAGCGGCCTCGGGGCGGCGTGGAGCGTGCTCGGACCGCCCCGAGGCCGCCTGGTGCCCGGATTGCCTGTGAGCAGCCCTTATGGCCTCGTGAACGGCGCGAATGTAGCGGAGCGTGAGCACGTCATCGCACACTTCGACATTCATTCATCCGATCGTGTGAGGATTGACCGTCGAGCTGACGCGTGATGGCCGGACGTACAGTGGCGTGGGCGCGCGACGGACCTGACGAAAGGTTCTTCCACGTGCCGCGCACGGGGCCACCACCGCCCCAGGAAGCTTCGAGGGAGGCGCTTGCCGTGAGTGAGTTGCGGTTCGTCCGCATGGGATTCGGTGCGGAGGCCGTCGAGTACCAGGAGGCGTGGGACGAGCAGCGCCGCGTGCACGCCGCCCGGTTCCTCGACGAGGTCCCCGACACCTGTCTGCTCCTGGAGCACCCGCCGGTCTACACGGCCGGCCGGCGCACGGCGGACAACGAGCGGCCCCTGGACGGCACGCCGGTCATCGACGTGGACCGCGGCGGCAAGATCACCTGGCACGGCCCGGGACAGCTCGTCGGCTACCCGATCCAGAAGCTCCCCCGCCCGGTGGACGTCGTGGCACACGTGCGCCGCCTGGAAGAGGCGCTCATCCGCACGTGCGCGGAGTTCGGCCTGGAGACCAGCCGGGTCGAGGGCCGCAGCGGCGTGTGGGTCCTCGGCGACGCCAAGGACCCCGCCGAACAGCTCCCGGCGCTCGGCGGACTCTCCCTGGACTTCGACCCGAGGCTCCAGGACGAGGAGTTCGACCCGCGGCTCGACGGCCCGGAGTACGCGCCCTCCAACGCCGGCCAGCGCCGCGAGGACCGCAAGATCGCCGCGATCGGCATCCGCGTCGCCAAGGGCGTCACCATGCACGGCTTCGCGCTGAACGTGAACCCGGACAACGCCTGGTTCGACCGGATCATCCCGTGCGGCATCCGCGACGCGGGCGTCGCCTCGCTGGCGGGCGAACTCGGCCGCGACGTGACCATCGCCGAGGTCCTGCCGGTGGCCGAGCGGCATCTTCGGGACGTCCTGGAGAACGCGGAGCTGCAGCCGCGGGTCGTGGAACGGACGCCGGCATAGAAACCCGTCCCCGGACGGGGCGGCCGTACGGGAATGGACCCCTGTTCCCGAAGGTTGCCCACCTCGGGGGCCGAGAACCGCACGGGCGTACCCTGGTGTACGCCGAAGAATCGAAGCTACAGGGAGCCGATGTGTCCGCAGTCGCACCCGACGGACGCAAGATGCTGCGCCTGGAGGTCCGGAACAGCCAGACCCCCATCGAGCGCAAGCCCGAGTGGATCAAGACCCGGGCGAAAATGGGCCCCGAGTACACGAAGATGCAGGCGCTCGTGAAGAGCGAGGGTCTGCACACCGTCTGCCAGGAGGCGGGCTGCCCCAACATCTACGAGTGCTGGGAAGACCGCGAGGCCACGTTCCTCATCGGCGGTGACCAGTGCACGCGGCGCTGCGACTTCTGCCAGATCGACACGGGCAAGCCCGAGGCGCTGGACCGTGACGAGCCGCGCCGTGTCGGTGAGTCCGTCGTCACCATGGACCTGAACTACGCCACCATCACCGGCGTCGCCCGCGACGACCTGGAGGACGGCGGCGCCTGGCTGTACGCCGAGACGGTCCGCCAGATCCACGCCCAGACGGCGGGCCGCGAGACCGGCCGCACCAAGGTCGAGCTGCTGGCCCCGGACTTCAACGCCGAGCCCGAGCAGCTCGCCGAGGTCTTCTCCTCGCGCCCCGAGGTCTTCGCGCACAACGTCGAGACCGTGCCGCGGATCTTCAAGCGCATCCGCCCCGGCTTCCGCTACGAGCGCTCGCTCAAGGTCATCACCGAGGCCCGTGACTACGGTCTGGTCACGAAGTCGAACCTGATCCTCGGCATGGGCGAGACCCGCGAGGAGGTCAGCGAGGCGCTCCAGCAGCTGCACGACGCGGGCTGCGAGCTCATCACGATCACGCAGTACCTGCGGCCCAGCGTGCGCCACCACCCCGTGGAACGCTGGGTCAAGCCGCACGAGTTCGTGGAGCTGAAGGAGGAGGCCGAGGAGATCGGCTTCTCCGGCGTCATGTCGGGTCCGCTGGTCCGTTCCTCGTACCGGGCCGGCCGGCTCTACCAGATGGCCGTCGAGAAGCGCGGCGCCTACGTCGCCTCCCAGGCGGTCTGATTACGCCGAACGGGAAGCGCTCGCGAGATTTTGCGAAACGACGGCGGTGGCACTGAGTGCCACCGCCTTCGTGTGAGTCCGCGCACAGCCAACTCGCCGTTCACACCGGCCCGTTCACGGCCGTCGCGGCCATCCGCGCAGTTGGCGACGCCACCGCGGAGGCGTCGGAAATACGACCCACGGCGTCAAGGTTTCATTGGTGTTTGACCGGTCGGTCACGCCCTGGTAACACCAATCAGTGACCCTTGTCCTACAGCCCGTACCGCCCCGCACGAGCCACCCATCCCGAGGGGGGACCTCCGCCATGCAGGCCGCGCCCGTTCGCGCCACCGCGATCCCGTCGTTCACCGATGCACTCCGTGCCGTCGAGTCGCTGCTGATGAGCAGTGGGCAGCGCACCGCCCGCCGCAACGCGTGGACCTCCGTCCTGGAGGACCGCCGCCGCGCGAAGGACCGGGTCGAGGCGCAGCTCGTCCTCGAATCCGTTCTGACGCGTCCCTGACCCCCGGCGTCGCGCCTCCGCGGCCCCGCTCGCCCGGTACTGCCGTCGAAGGCGCTTCCCGGGCCACGTAGACTTCCTGGCATGGCGAGGAAGGAACCCGCAGCGGACGCTGCGAACCCCGGGCGACTCAAGCAGATCGTCCAGACGTACAAGATGACCCGCAGGGCCGACAAGTTGATCGGTCTTGTACTCGCGGCTGTCGGAATTGTCACCTTCGGTGTCATCCTCGCGATCGGCTTCTTGATCGGCCACCCGGTCTATCTCGGCATCCTCGGGCTCCTGCTCGCCTTCCTCGCGACGGCGATCGTCTTCGGGCGCAGGGCCGAGCGGGCCGCCTTCGGGCAGATGGAGGGGCAGCCCGGCGCAGCGGCGGCGGTGCTCGACAACATCGGCCGGGGCTGGACCACGACTCCGGCGGTGGCGATGAACCGCAGCCAGGACGTGGTGCACCGCGCGGTCGGCAAGGCCGGCATCGTGCTGGTCGCCGAGGGCAACCCGAACCGGGTGAAGAGCCTGCTGGCCGCCGAGAAGAAGAAGATGGCGCGGATCGTCTCGGACGTTCCGGTGCACGACATCCTCGTGGGCACGGGCGAGAACACGGTGGAGCTGAAGAAGCTCCGCACGACGATGCTCAAGCTGCCGCGCGTCCTCACCGGCCCGCAGGTCACCGCGACCAACGACCGGCTGCGCGCGATGGGCGACCTCATGAGCAACATGCCGCTGCCGAAGGGCCCGATGCCCAAGGGCATGCGGATGCCGCGCGGCGGCAAGGGCCGCTGACGCACCCAGGACCAGAACGCCGATGGGGCGCCCGGAGAATCTCCGGGCGCCCCATCGGCGTTCCGCAAAGCGTGCGGGGCGTGCTGCGGGCCGCACTTCGGGATGCCGTTGTCGGCCGCGCGGCGGGGAGGCGGCCCACTCGTCGGGAGCCGCGACTGGCGGACCGACGGATCGGCACCTGCCGGCCGGTCACCGGCCGCCGGACCCACGGAGCAACCGCTCCTCGGCGGCCACGCCGGCCGGGTTCACCGAGTGGCCGGGTTCACCGAGTGGCCGCGGGCGGTCGCTCCGACCGTGCGGGTCAGGCGCGGACCTCGATCGTGCGGGCCAGCCGGTCGTGCAGGCCGCGGCCGTCGCGGTCCCAGATCAGCGCCGGGACGGCCACGCACAGCAGCGCGGTGCGCAGCAGGACGCGCAGGGGGTTCAGCCGGCCGCCGCCCTCGGGGACGACGCGCAGACCGAACAGCCGCTTGCCCGGCGTGAAGCCGACGGTACCGACCGTGAGCAGGCCGAGAACGAAGAAGACGAGGAGGGCCCAGTTGCCCGTGGCCTGGTCGTAGCCATGGGTGAGCAGCCCGTATGCGATCAGGAGGCACAGGCCCCAGTCGACGACGAGGGCGCCGAGCCGGCGCCCGGGGCGGGCGATCGAGCCCGGTCCCTGCTCCGGCAGACCGAGCTGTTCGCCGCGGTATCCGAAGTCGACACCGGCGTCCTCGGCGGCCGCGCGGGGTCCGGAGAGCCACGATCCGATTGCTTGCCTGTTGTCCACGCGTCCACGGTACTGTGCCCGTTTTGACCTGTGGACAGGAGGGGCCGTACGGACCCAGGTCGGTTAACTTGGGCGAAACAAATGGGTCACGCTTGAGAAATCCCCCGTCCCTATGGTCGGCTCCAGCGTGTGCCACCGCACTGGCCGCACGAACGAACTACCACCCCGGTCCACAGTGGGCGGGAGTAGGAGGAGCTGGATGTTCCAGAACGCCGACGAGGCCAAGAAGTTCATCGCGGACGAGGACGTCAAGTTCGTCGACGTCCGCTTCTGCGACCTGCCGGGTGTGATGCAGCACTTCACGATCCCGGCCGAGGCCTTCGACCCGGCCGAGGAGCTCGCGTTCGACGGGTCCTCCATCCGCGGCTTCCAGGCCATCCACGAGTCCGACATGGCGCTCCGCGCCGACCTGTCCACCGCGCGCGTCGACCCCTTCCGCCGCGACAAGACGGTCAACATCAACTTCTTCATCCACGACCCGATCACGGGCGAGCAGTACTCCCGTGACCCGCGCAACGTGGCCAAGAAGGCCGAGGCCTACCTCGCCTCGACCGGTATCGCCGACACGGCGTACTTCGGTCCCGAGGCCGAGTTCTACGTCTTCGACAGCGTGCGGTTCCAGACCTCCGCGAACGAGTCCTTCTACCACATCGACTCCGAGGCGGGCGCCTGGAACACCGGTGCGATCGAGGACAACCGCGGTTACAAGGTCCGCTACAAGGGCGGTTACTTCCCGACCCCGCCGGTCGACCACTTCGCCGACCTGCGCGCCGAGATCTCCCTGGAGCTGGCCAACTCCGGCCTCCAGGTCGAGCGCCAGCACCACGAGGTCGGCACCGCCGGCCAGGCGGAGATCAACTACAAGTTCAACACGCTGCTCGCCGCGGCCGACGACCTGATGCTCTTCAAGTACATCGTGAAGAACGTCGCCTGGCGCAACGGCAAGACCGCGACCTTCATGCCGAAGCCGATCTTCGGTGACAACGGCTCGGGCATGCACGTCCACCAGTCGCTGTGGACCAACGGTTCGCCGCTGTTCTACGACGAGGCGGGCTACGCGGGCCTGTCGGACACCGCCCGCTACTACATCGGCGGCATCCTCAAGCACGCCCCGTCGCTGCTGGCCTTCACCAACCCGACGGTGAACTCGTACCACCGCCTGGTCCCCGGCTTCGAGGCCCCGGTGAACCTGGTGTACTCGCAGCGCAACCGCTCCGCGGCCATGCGTATCCCGATCACGGGCTCCAACCCGAAGGCCAAGCGCGTCGAGTTCCGCGCGCCCGACTCCTCCGGCAACCCGTACCTCGCGTTCTCGGCCCTGCTGATGGCCGGCCTGGACGGCGTCAAGAACAAGATCGAGCCGGCCGAGCCGATCGACAAGGACCTGTACGAGCTGGCTCCCGAGGAGCACGCGGGCGTCGCCCAGGTGCCGACCTCGCTCCCGGCCGTCCTCGACCGCCTCGAGGCCGACCACGAGTTCCTGCTCGCCGGCGACGTCTTCACGTCCGACCTGATCGAGACGTGGATCGACTACAAGCGCACCAACGAGATCGCCCCGCTGCAGCTGCGTCCGCACCCGCACGAGTTCGAGCTCTACTTCGACGTGTAAACCCCGCCCCACCGCCACACCACCGGCCGTGTCCTTCCTCTGGAGGGGCACGGCCGTCGTGCTGCCCGGCACCGGCCGCCGGTGTCGGAGCGGCGTAAATAAGTGGCTTTTGACAGGGAAGTTCTTTGCCCACCGCGGGGGGTACCGGCACCTGTTCATGGGGGGTGCCGGGCGCACAATGGACAGCGGGGCGAGTGCCTGAGCTGCGGGGTGATGCGAGATGCAGAGCCGGTTCCGGAACGATCGGCGGCTGACCGTGCGCATGACGGTCACGCTGTTCCTGCTCGGACTGCTGTACGTGGCGTTCGTCGCCGCGCTGATCGTGCTGCTGAAGTCGTGGGTGCTGGTCGTGGTGATCGCGGCCGGGGTGCTGATCGCCCAGTACTGGTTCTCGGACCGGATCGCGCTGTACGCGATGCACGGGCGGATCGTGGAGCGCGAGGAGTATCCGCAGCTGCACGGCGTCGTCGACCGGCTGTGCGCGGTGGCCGACATGCCCAAGCCGCTGGTCGCCGTGTCGGACATCGACATGCCGAACGCGTTCGCGACCGGCCGCAACGCCGACCACGCGGTGCTCTGCGTGACCACGGGGCTGCTGCGGCGGCTGGAGCCCGACGAGCTGGAGGGCGTCCTCGCGCACGAGCTGTCGCACGTGGCGCACAAGGACGTCGCCGTGATCACCGTGGCGTCGTTCCTCGGTGTGCTGGCCGGTCTGATCGTGCGGTTCGCGTTCTACTCGCAGCTCTTCGGCGGGCGGGGCCGCAAGGACCAGAACACCGTCGCGATCTTCATGGCGGTGATGGCGGTGTCCGCGGCCGTGTACGCCCTCAGCTTCCTGCTGATCCGGGCGCTCTCCCGGTACCGCGAGCTGGCCGCCGACCGGGCCGCGGCCCTGCTCACCGGCCGCCCGTCGGCGCTCGCCTCGGCCCTGACCAAGGTCACCGGGGACATCGGCCGCATCCCCACGAAGGACCTGCGGACCGCCCAGGCCTTCAACGCCTTCTACTTCACCCCCGCGTTCGGCCGGGAGCCCGGCATCGCCAACCTCTTCTCCACCCACCCGAGCCTCGAACAACGGCTCGAACAACTGGCCCGTATCTCCGTCGAGCTGGGCGAGCCCGCGGTGCCGGACCCGATCGCCCCGACTCCCGGAGAGGCTCTCTGACCGCATGGGGTTCCTGGACATCCTGCTCGGCCGCAGCAAGCCCGTCGCTCCGGACCTCGACCGCCTCTTCGGGCTGCCGTCGGCGGCGGTGACCCTGGAGGCGGCGGCCGGTTTCACCCCGACCGGCACCGGCGCGGTGTGCTGCGCCTCCGTGGAGGGCGCGGCCTTCGCCGAGGCCCACCAGGAGGCGCAGGCCCTGCTCGACGCGGACGCCGAGCGGTCGGGACCACCGGTGGAGGTCAGCCGGGACGAGTACGGATACGCGTGGCTGGTCTCCCGCCGGGGTCCCGACGACCTCCCCGCGCTGGTGAGTGATCTGCACGCGGTCAACAGCGCTCTGGAGGGCACCGGCTTCGGACCCCAGCTGCTCTGCTCCGTGGTGACGTTCCAGGACAGCCGGCAGCGCCACCTCGGCCTCGTCTACCTGTACAAGCGCGGGACCTTCTATCCCTTCGCGCCGCTCGCCGGAGCGGGCGAGCGGCGCGACAACGCGTTGGAGCTCCAGATCAAGGCGGTGCTCGCGGACGACCTGCGGGTCGAGGAGGATCTCGGCCGCTGGTTCCCGATCTGGGGTGCGCCGGGGCTGTGACACCCCGGGCCCGCACGGCCCGTGGGCGAGGGCGGAGCTACTTGCGTTCCTGGCGACGCGACTCCAGGGGACGTTCGCGCCGGTAGCGGCGCTCCCACCTGGCCTGACGGTCACGCCGGTCGCGGTACGCGCGGTAGCTGGAGTCGGGCCGGGCACCGGAGCCCCCGGCCGCGGGGCCCGGAGCACCGGGAGCGCCCGGGGAGGACGCGGCGGACGTGCTTCCCCCGGTGCGGCCGTAGCGGACGTACAGGAAGAGGACGGCCACCGCCGCGAGCCAGAGCGTGTGGTTGGAGAAACCCATGACGACCAGGATCGCGGTCGCGGAAAAGATCAAGGTGCCCATGACGGGACTCCTTGGATGCGTGGATGAAGGGCCTTGACGGCTTTCTGGATGGTCCGGCGGGGCGCTGGGGGAGGCAGCCGTCCGTCGGTGCGTAGAGAGTAGCCCCGTGTCCGTGAACTGATGCCTGTGCGGCGGAAAGCGGTGCCGTGTCGTACGCGAACGCACCGTCGGCGCGAGGAGCCCGGACGTCGGAACACATCTGGATTTCTCCCGACTGCACCTTGTGCGATATCGCTATAAAGTCAAACGAAATCGACATAAGGGGTGCCCGTCATGAGCAATCTGTTCGTCGTCGCCTACGACGACGTGGCCACCGCCAACCAGGTGCGCGACAAGCTGTTCGAGCTGTCGAAGCAGCATCTCGTCGAGTTGGAGGACGCCGTCGTCGTCGAACGGCACGAGGACGGCCGGATCAAGCTGCATCAGGCGGTCAGTCACACGGCCGTGGGGGCGGCGGGCGGCGCCCTGTGGGGCGGTGTGATCGGGCTGCTGTTCCTGGCGCCCCTGCTGGGCGCGGCGGTGGGAGCGGCGGCCGGCGCGGCCGGCGGCGCGATCACGGACACCGGGGTCGACGACCGCTTCATGAAGGACGTGAGCCAGAACCTGCGGCCCGGCGCCGCCGCGCTGTTCGTCCTGGTGAAGCAGGCGGCCGGGGACAAGGTGATCCCCCAGATCGCCGCGTTCGGCGGCCAGTTGGTGCAGACCTCGCTGAGCCAGGAGCAGGAGGACGCGCTGCGCGACGCGGTCGCGGCGGCCCGGTCGCACTCGGCGGGCACCGCCCCGGCCCCGGCCCCGGCCCCGCCGGCGAGCACCTCGGCGGCCCCGGGAACGGCCACCGGCGGTACGTCCGCGTCCGGCGGCAGTGCCGGGCCGTCGAGGACCGGCACCGTCATGTCGGGACCCGGCACGGGGGCGACGCCTCCCAAGCCGGCGCCCCCGAAGCCCGGTCCGCCGAAGCCCACGCCTCCCGTCCCGCCCACGTCGGACGCGCCGGGCGCGACGGTCTCCTCCTGAAGCGCCGCGGGCCCCGGCTCGCCCCGCCTTCTCCGCCCGGTCCCGTCGGGGACCGGGCGGAGGCGTGTGCACCGCCGGGATCGGACGGCTCAGTCGGTCCCCAGGTCCAGCTGTCCGTCGACCACGTCGCGGGCCACCTCGGCCAGTCGCCGCTGCTGCGACCGGGCGTACGCGCGCAGGACGGCGAAGGCGTCGTCGACCGACACCTTCCGGCGGGCCGCGAGCACACCCTTGGCCTGCTCGATGACGACCCGGCTCTTCAGGGCGTGCCCGAGCTGGTCGGCGAGGGCACGGCTCTGGCGGATCTCGCGGTCGCGCGCCAGGGTGTAGCCCGCCGCGTCGGCGAACGACTGGGCGAGGGCGAGGACGTCGGCTGACAGCGGGTCGGGCCCGGTGTAGAGCAGGACCAGCGCCCCGAGGGTCAGGCCCCTGCCGGGGCCCGCGGAGAGCGGGAGGGCGACGGCCCGCCGGCAGCCGAGTTCCACGGCGCGCGGGGCGTACCGCGGCCAGGCCTCCTGGGCGGGCAGGGTGTCGAGGGCGCTGTCCGGCACGGGACGGCCGGTCCGCCGGGCGTCGTACCCGGGCCCCTCACCCCACTCCACCGCCTCCCATTCCAGGTCCACCAGGTCGGGATCCGTGCCGGCGAGCTGGACCGGCAGATGGTCGTCCGGGACGTGTATGACGGTGGCGCCGTGGCTGCCGAGGAGCCGTGGACCGAGCGCGGCGAGTGTGGCGAGCAGCCCGGACGGATCGTCGGGCTCGGTCACCCCGTGCCCAGCCAACTCGACGAAGGCGTGGGCCAGCCGCTGCTGGGACACGGACGTGCTCATGGGTTCGTACCACCTCTCGGATCTGCCGTTGCGCCACGCAGCTGAGTTCGGGTCTCAGGTTGGCAGAATCCGGACGGCTCTTCGCGCACCGGCTTGCCATTCGTCGCGCACCACGACGGCGGAGGCGATCGGAGTCCGCCGTGGGGAATGGTGCGGCCCGTACCTGCGGAGCAGTCCGCGGCCCGGTGTGGGCGACGAGCGTGCTCCTGCGGGCGCGTGGCGAACAGCGCTCGGCCCTCCGGCCGGAGCGGGCGTCGCGCGGATGCACGGGTGATGCCGACGGTCAGGCCCGCGTCCAAGGACAGCGGCTCCCGACGGCGCGTCACGCAGGCGGGGAATCACGGAAGGCGGAGAGCGCTCCGGGATCGTGCTGCCGGCTTTCGCCCCCCGCTGTCACACACCGGGGGTCGCCGGGACGACGCCCGCCGTCACCGCGGCGCCGAGTGCCGCGTGATCGGCGATGGTGCGGTCGGCGTACCGCAGCGCGAAGTGCGCGAGAGAGCGGTCGAAGGTGTCGGCGCCGCCGAGGTAGGCGGCGATGGCGATGCGGTCGCCCGAGCGGGCGTGCGCGCGGGCCAGCGCCGTGCCGCACAGTCCGGCGTATCCGCGCAGCTCACCGGGGTCCATGCCGGCGATGTCCGCGGAGCCCTTCATGTCGCGCAGCTGGCGCCAGTAGAACGCCCGCCCCTCGGGTCCGGTCGTCCAGCCGAGGAAGATGTCGCCGGCGGCCTGCATCAGCCGCTGCCCGGCGACGACGCGGCGCCCGGGGTGGAGGTACGGGCCGGTCGGCAGATGCTCTTCCAGTACGGAGCGTCCGGCCTGCTTGATCTGCAGGAACAGCGGGTCGTCGGCGTCGCGGCCGGCGAGCAGCACGATGAAGCAGCGGGTGCCGACACTGCCCACGCCGACCACCTTGCGGGCGGCGTCCACGAAGCGGTACCGGTCGAGGAGGAGGCGGCGCTCCTCGGTGAGCGTGGACCGGTAGTCGCTGAAGATCTTGCGGAGCGTGGCCAGGTCGAGGGTGCCGGCCGGTTCCAGCAGGGGCGGGTCGTGGACGATGCGGGGGCGTCCGTCGACGGTCTCGGTGAGTTTGCCGAGGGCGTGCAGGCTGGTGCGGCGGCGGGCCCGGGTGAGGGTGGCCTCGGCGCGCCGGCGTCGGCGTCCGGAGCGGACCAGCGGCAGCAGCAGGTCGGCGTCGATGTGCTGGTACCAGACGGTCAGTTCGCCCTGCCGGGCGAGCCGCCGCATCGTCTCGCGGTAGTGCCCTGCGGCGGCCCGTGCCGCGGCGAAGACGTGCTCCTCCTTGTGCCCGTTCTCGCGGGCGGCGACGGCGACGCTGGCCGCGAGCCGCTTGACGTCCCACTCGAAGGGGCCGGGGAACGTCTCGTCGAAGTCGTTGAGGTCGAAGAGCAGCGAGCGTTCCGGGGAGGCGTAGAGGCCGAAGTTCAGCAGGTGGGCGTCGCCGCACAGTTGGACGGTGAGCGCGGTGTGCGGCTGGGCGGCCAGGTCGGCGGCCATGACGGCGGCGGCTCCGCGCAGGAACGCGAACGGTGACGCGGCCATCCGCCCGTACCGGATGGGGAGCAGTTCCTGGAGCCGGTCCCTGCCCTGCCGTTGCAGGACGCCGACGGGATCGGGGCGGTCGGCGGCGGGGATCCAGCTGCCGTGCGCGGAGCGGGAGACGCGCTTGCGGGCCGCCCGTCCGCGCGCGGCCCGGTCGGCCGAGGTGGCCGTGACACCGTCGCGGAGCACGGCCGTCAGTGCCGCACGGCGCGGGCGACGGTGGCGTCCACGTCACCGGTGAGAGCGCGGTTGCTGCGCACGGTCGCGTCCTTGGACCCGTTCGCCGCGACGTCGTCGACGGTCACGACGGTGGTGTCGAGGAGGTTGCCGCTGGTGTCGCGGAAGTCGACCTGGACGACGTAGGACCGTGCCGAGGAGGTCGGGTTGGACGCGGTCACCTTCACGGTGGCGCGACCGTCCGAGTCGGGGCTCACGGAGCCGTCGGTCCTCACCTCGTCCTTGGCGTCCGCGCCGTTCTTGAACTCGTCGAACTTCCGGCCGGCCTCGGCGGTCGCGGAGGCGAGCGAGTCACCGGCCCGGGTGGCGGCGGACGCGGCCCGGGACGCCGCGGAAGCGGCCTTGGAGGCCGCGTCGGAGGGGCTGCTGTCGTCGGAG
This sequence comes from Streptomyces sp. M41(2017), assembly GCF_002078175.1. Classification (GTDB taxonomy): domain Bacteria; phylum Actinomycetota; class Actinomycetes; order Streptomycetales; family Streptomycetaceae; genus Streptomyces. The sequence goes on from NZ_MWFK01000001.1 coordinate 244,644, forward strand.
CAGGCGGTCAGCGACGCGGCCAGCGACACCACCGCGGCCACGGCCAGGATCAGCCGGACCGGTCCTCGTGCGCCGTTGCTCTGCATCGCGTCTCCTGTTGTGGTCCTGGCTCTCCTCCGGGCTCCGCTCCTGGCGGTGGCCCCAGTCAAGGCCGCGGGCGGGACGACCGCATGCCCGGGTGGGACGAACGGGTGAGCCGCGTCCCGTACCGGGCGGCCGTCCGGGAGGATGAACGCCACGAGGGCCAGGGGTCGGGAACGGAGGCGGCGTGACGGGGAAACCACGGCACATCGGGGTGGCGGAGCGGCGGGCACGGCTGGGGCTGCGGCATCGGCTCGCGCCGTCCGCGCGGGCGGCGCGGCCCGAGGAGGTCGCGGACGCGCTGGTCGCGCTGCACGGGACCGATCCGTCGACGGTGTACCTGGCCGTCGGCGCGCGGCTCGTGGACGCCGGGGTGACGGTCGCCGAGGTCGACCGGGCGCTGTACGAGGACCGGTCGCTCGTCCGGATGCACGGCATGCGGCACACGGTGTTCGTGTTCCCCACCGCTCTCGCGGCCGTGGTGCACGCCTCGACCGGGCTGGACATCGCGGTGAAGGCGCGGGCCGGGCTCGTCAAGGACATGGCCACCGGCAGCGACGGGCGGCTGACCGAGGAGTGGCTCACCCTGGTCGAGGAGTCGGCGCTCGCGGCGCTGGCCCGCCGCGGCCAGGCCACGGTGAACGAACTCACCCGGGACGAGCCGCGGTTGAAGGAGCAGTTCGTCTACGGAGCCGGCAAGAGCTACGAGACTCCGCAGACCGTGTCGTCCCGGCTGATGCGGGTGCTGGGCGTCGAGGGCCGGGTGGTGCGGGGGCGTCCGCTGGGTTCCTGGACGTCGAGCCAGTTCCGCTGGGCGGTGGCGCCGCCGCACCCCGAACTCCCGCCCGCCGAGGCCAGATCCGAGCTGCTGGGCCGCTGGCTCACCGCGTGCGGGCCCGCCACGGAGGCCGACCTGAAGTGGTGGACGGGCTGGAAGGTCACGGACGTACGGCGGACGCTGGCCGCGATCGGGGCGGTCGCCGTCTCGCTCGACGACGGGGTCACCGCCTATGTGGCGGCCGGGGACGAGGAGCCGGTCGAGGGGCCCGCCGAACCGTGGGCCGCGCTGCTGCCCGGCCTCGACCCGACGCCGATGAGCCGCCAGGAGCGCGACTGGTATCTCGACCCGTCCCTGCGGGCCGCCCTGTTCGACGGCAGCGGCAACGTCGGGCCGACGGTGTGGTGGGACGGCCGGGTGGTCGGCGGCTGGGCACAGCGACCCGACGGCGAGATCGTCTGGCGGCTGCTCGCGCCGAAAGGCGTGGGCCGCGAGGCCCTGACCGCGATCACCGCGGAGGCCGAACGGCTCCGACGATGGGTAGGCGCGACCCGCGTCACCCCGCGCTTCCGGACGCCCCTGGAGAAGGAGTTGGCGGCGGGCTGAGGAGCGGGGCGGCACCACCGGGCGGCCCCCGCACCGGGGACCGGTGCCGGACCAAACCGGTGCGGGCCGACCGGTGCCGGGCGCCCTCGTCGTGCGACGGGGGCGCCCGGCGGTCCTTGCACGGCGTGCCCGGCCCCTCAGCGGGTGGGACCCGTCAGCGCGCGTACCTCATCAGCGCGCGGACCATGTGGCACGTGGTGTCCGACGGCGGGTGGACACCGATGAGCCGGGCGGCGCCGTGGATCGTCTCGTTGCGTGCCTGGTTCGGCACGTACACACCGGAGTCGAGCAGGGCGATGGCCAGGCGCATCGCCTTGAGCCGGCGGTTGTGCGTGACGTACCAGTCGCGGGGGCGGCCCGGCGGGAGCGGGCGCTTCTCCACGGGCTCGTATGGCAGGTCCAGCTGGACGGGCCTCTTCGCGGTGGACTGGGTGGGCAACGGCTTCAGTGCGGCAGCGGGCACGAGCATCCTCCTGTCGCGTCAGGACCCCGTCGGACCGCCCGGCGGGATCCTCGAACACTGCTACCAGTCTACTGCGCCGCACTGACAATCAGGGAGCCCGGACGGACACTAAAGCACCAGGTGAGAAAGGGAATTGACGCCGATCCACCTCCGATCCGGGAGTGACGTGTGAGGTGGCAGAAAATCGAACACCGGGTAGCGTGTGTCGTATGGAGATCTGGATCAACCCGGCCTGTTCGAAGTGCCGCGGCGCCGTCGCCCTGCTCGACGCGGAAGGCGCCGACTACACCGTCCGCCGCTACCTGGAGGACGTGCCGGGCGAGGACGAGATCCGCGACGTGCTCGCCCGTCTCGGACTCGAGCCGTGGGACATCACGCGGACCCAGGAGGCCGCGGCCAAGGAGCTGGGACTCGATGGGTGGGCGCGGGACGCCGGTTCGCGGGACCGGTGGATCACCGCGCTCCGTGAGCATCCGGAGCTGATCCAGCGGCCGATCATCACGGCGGACGACGGGACGGCCGTGGTGGCCCGCACGGACGAGGCGGTACGGGAGGCGCTGTCCCGGCGACAGCCATGAGCGGACCGGAGGCGACCGTCGCGTGCGGACCGGAGGCGACCGTCGCGGCGGACCGGAGGCGACCGCCGTGAGCGAACCCGAGGCGAACCGCCCAACGGAGCGATGTCGAGCCGGTGTTCGACCCCTGTCGCCCGACACCTCTCCCAACTCCCCTGTGATCCACGTTACTTACGAGGCTGCTGTCACCGTTGAGCAACTCCGTTCGGTATCCCGTACATAGCGGCGTAACGCTCCCCCCGCACTGGAGGCGCGCATGTCGCGTAGGAGAACGCTCGGCACCAAGAAGAAGATCGCTCTGCTGACCGGCGCGGCGCTCGTGGCCGGGGGCGGGGCGTTCGCCCTCGCCGCCACCTCGAACGCCGCGTCGGTGCAGAACGCGCAGACCTCGACGGTCTGCAAGGGTCTCGCCACCGCGCTCGGCAACAACCAGAAGTTCATCGCGGACCAGCGGGCCGCCCCCGACGCGCAGTCGGAGGCCAGGATCGCCAACCGCGAGGCCGTCATCGCGCAGATCAAGGTTCAGCAGGAAGCGTCCGGCTGTGAGGTCGGGGAGTCGGCTCAGGACTCCCAGACCGCACCGCAGCCGGGCGGGTCCGCGCCGGCCGAGGCCGCGCCCGCCCCCTCCGCTCCGGCGCAGGCGGACCCGGCGCAGACCGCGCCCGCGGACGACGCGGGAGCGGGCGCCGCCACCGGGCAGCAGGTCTGCACCGGTTCGACGGTCACGCTCTCCGGCGAGGGCGGCGCACCGGCCGCGTCCAGCAACCAGTTCCCGGCAGGGACGAAGCTGAAGGTCACCAACCTGGACAACAACAAGTCCACGACCGTGGAGGTCACCTCGGTCTCCGGAAGCTGTGTGCTGCTGAACAACGCGGCCTTCGAACAGGTCAGGGAACCCGGCAAGTTCCTGATCCGCAAGGCCCGCATCGAGAAGGTGGGCTAGCAGCCGCCCGGGTGGCGGACGCAACGGATCGAGGCCCTGTTCCCGCCGGTTCCTCCGGACCGGCGGGAACAGGGCCTTCGCACGCTCGGGCAACCGGGGCGCAACCGCATCACATCGCCCGTCTCGACTTCACGCCCATCGCATACGAGCCGGCCGTGGACCGGGGCGCGCCGGACCGGGCCCGGCGGCGGGCCGGCGGATCACGGTCGCGAACGCCGTCGCGCGGACACGGGCGGTGGGGCGGCCCGCGTGAGACGGGGCACACACAGGCCGGGTAACACGGGGTTCACCTTCGGGCAACGACCGGGAAATCGCCGGTTGGCAGGCTGCCGGGCATCCCAGCGGCGTCCCGGTGCCGCAGCGCCGCAGCACCCGCAAGTGCGCCTCAAGACACACCCCGAAGGATGTGGCCCGTGACCTTCAAGGCTGAGTACATCTGGATCGACGGCACCGAGCCGACGGCCAAGCTCCGTTCCAAGACGAAGATCCTGGGCGACGACGCCAAGGGCGCGGAGCTGCCGATCTGGGGCTTCGACGGTTCCTCCACGAACCAGGCCGAGGGCCACGCCTCCGACCGCGTACTCAAGCCGGTGGCCACCTACCCGGACCCGATCCGCGGCGGCGACGACGTCCTCGTCATGTGCGAGGTCCTGAACATCGACATGACGCCGCACGAGTCCAACACCCGTGCCGCGCTCACCGAGGTCTCCGAGAAGTTCGCCGCCCAGGAGTCGATCTTCGGCATCGAGCAGGAGTACACGTTCTTCAAGGGCACGCGCCCGCTCGGCTTCCCCGAGGGCGGCTTCCCGGCCGCGCAGGGCGGCTACTACTGCGGCGTCGGCTCGGACGAGATCTTCGGCCGTGACGTCGTCGAGGCGCACCTGGAGAACTGTCTGAAGGCGGGTCTCGGCATCTCCGGCATCAACGCCGAGGTCATGCCCGGCCAGTGGGAGTTCCAGGTCGGCCCGCTGGCGCCGCTGGAGGTCTCGGACCAGCTGTGGGTGGCCCGTTGGCTGCTGTACCGCACCGCCGAGGACTTCGGTGTCTCCGCGACGCTCGACCCGAAGCCGGTGAAGGGCGACTGGAACGGCGCGGGCGCGCACACCAACTTCTCCACGAAGGCGATGCGCGAGGGCTACGACGCGATCATCACCGCGTGCGAGTCGCTGGGCGAGGGCTCGAAGCCCATGGACCACGTCAAGAACTACGGCGCCGGCATCGACGACCGCCTGACGGGCCTGCACGAGACCGCCCCGTGGAACGAGTACTCCTACGGTGTCTCCAACCGCGGCGCCTCGGTCCGCATCCCGTGGCAGGTCGAGAAGGACGGCAAGGGCTACATCGAGGACCGCCGCCCCAACGCCAACGTCGACCCGTACGTCGTGACGCGCCTGATCGTCGACACCTGCTGCAGCGCCCTGGAGAAGGCCGGACAGGTCTGATCCACCGCACACCCGTGAGGGGCGCCCGCCGGACCGGCGGGCGCCCCTTCGGTGTTCCCCGGACCGGGCGGGGCGTTGTCGGTGGGACGTGCCAGAGTTGGCCCATGGGGAACGACGAACAGCTCGCCGTCAAGGTCAAGACGGAGAACGGGCGGAGCCACCAGCGGATTCCGGCGGACACGTTGCGGGCGCTGGTGCGCGGGATCGGCGGCGCGGGCGACCGCTTCCTGGTCCTGAACCGGATACCGGACCTGCCGGACGTCTTCGCGCAGGTGTGGCACGAGCGGGACGGGGACGGTGACTTCCGCCTGGAGCACCGCGAGAGCCGCGCCCGCTTCTTCGGCACGACGCTGGACGCGGGCGCGGCCGACCGGGTGGCCGACGCCCTGGTGGGCTGGGCCCGGGGCGAGGACGGCTGGGACGCGGGCCTCACGTGGGAACCGCTCGGTCACGACGCCCCGCGGGACGTCCCGGAACTGCCGGCGGACGTACGCGGCGAGATCGAGCCACGGATCAGGGAACTGCTGCGCTGCGGGTACGACGACCGGGCCCGGCTCACCGAGAACGCCGAGGAGTATCTGGTGGACGGCGACCACCGGCCGGTCTCCCGTGCCCAGGCCCGCGAACTGGTCGACCGGCTGTGGACGGAACGGCTCGCCGAGCAGGAGCTCTGGGAAGGGGTGACGGACCCGGAGCGCCTCACCGAGGTCTTCGAGGCGCTCGACGCGAGCGGCATCACCGCCCGGGAGAACTTCACCTGTTGCCGCACCTGCGGCACCACCGAGATAGGGGCCGAGCGCGGTGAGGGCTCGCGCGGCTTCGTCTTCTTCCACTCCCAGTGCACGGAGGGCGCCGCGGCGGGCCACGGACTGATGCTGCTGTACGGCGGGTTCGACGGCTCGGCCGCGACCACGGCGTCCGTCGGCCGCGAGGTCGTCGCGGCACTGGACGCGGCGGGCCTGTCCGCCCAGTGGGACGGCTCCCCGGACAGCGCCGTCCATGTCACCGGTCTGACGTGGCACAAGCGCCTGGTCGGATAGGGGCTCCCTGCGTCACGTTCACGCCAAGGATGCGTCCGGTCCGTGGAAGGGCTCTGCTGCCGCGCTCCGCCTTCTGCTTCAATGGGGGCATGGCCAGCCATCAGAAGTGCGTCGCGACAGGTCGCCACGACCTCGAGCCCTTCTGGCCTTCCCGTCAGCACCACGACTTCGACCGGGTGTGTTGCCGCGCGACGAACGCGCCGGCCCTCTAAAGCCGTACACCCCGGCCTTCGGCCAGCGCGCACGACGTACGTCCTCGACGACCCGGTCACCGACTCGCGGTCGTCGACCACCCGACGGACTTCTCGCGCGAAAGAGCTGACCTCTCATGGCGACCACTCGTTCCTTCTCCTCCGTAGCGACGGCTCCCACCCCCTCGACCTCCCCGGGACGGCACCGACTGCGTGCCGTCGACCGGGACGAGGTGGTCGACGTCGCCGGTTTCCTCCCGCCGGGCGCCACCTGGCTGCCCGCTCCCCCGCACACCCTGCCCGTTCTGCCGGGGCAGCCGCCGATGATCGGCTACCTGGTCCTCGTGCCGGCCGACCAGCAGCCCCTGCTGCCCGTGGCCGTACCGGACCGGACGGCGCCGGACGGCGACGGGCCGTCGCTCACCGGCACGGACGCCGGTGACCCGCTGGTGCGCATCGACACCGTGCAGCGCACCGCCGAGGTCGACGGACGGATCCTGGACCTCACCTATCTGGAGTTCGAGCTGCTCGCGCACCTCGTGCAGCACCCGCACCGGGTGCACACCCGCGACCAGCTGGTCTCCACGGTGTGGGGGTACGGGCACGTGGGGGACGGACGGACCGTCGACGTCCATGTCGCGCGACTGCGCCGCAAGCTCGGGGCGCAGCACCGGCAGTCCATCCAGACGGTGCGTCGCGTCGGCTACAAGTTCGCCCCGCCGACGGGCCGTTGACCTGATCGCGGGTCGACCGGCGCGCCCGTGACCGGTTCACCGCCGCCCCGGCCGGATCTTCTGTCAGCAGATTCGTGTTCCGCCGGCCGGGCGCGGCGGGCAGAGTCGTCCGTATGACACGGAGACTTCTGGTGCTGGGCGGGACGGAGTTCGTGGGGCGCGCCGTCGTGGAGGCGGCGCTGGGCCGGGGATGGGAGGTCACCGTCTTCCACCGCGGCCGGCACGAACCGCTCCCCGGCGTGCGGTCGTTGCTGGGCGACCGCACCGCCCCGGACGGACTGGCCGCCCTCGCCGGTACCTCCGAGACGTGGAATCTCGTCGTCGACACCTGGTCGGGGGCGCCGCGGGTGGTGCGGGACAGCGCACGCCTGCTGGCCGGGCGGGTCTCCCGGTACGTGTACGTGTCGAGCTGTTCCGTGTACGCGTGGGCGCCCAAGGCCGGGTACGGCGAGGACGCGCCGGTCGTGGACGGGGCGTCGCCGGACGCGGAGGCGACCGACTACGCGCGGGACAAGCGGGGCGGCGAACTGGCGGCGCTCGACGCCTTCGGCGCGGACGGCTCCCTGCTCGTGCGGTGCGGGCTGATCCTCGGGCCGTACGAGAACATCGGGCGGCTGCCGTGGTGGCTGCACCGGATCGCGGCGGGCGGTCCCGTCCTCGCGCCCGGCCCGCGTGAACTGCCGCTCCAGTACGTCGACGTGCGGGACCTCGCCCAGTGGACGCTGACGGCGGCGGAGTCGGGGCTCGGCGGCGCGTACAACCTGGTGAGTCCGCAGGGTCACAGCACGATGGGGGCGCTGCTCGACGCGTGCGCCGAGGTCACGGGCGGGCACGCGGAGCTGCGCTGGACCGACCCGGAGACCGTTCTGGCCGCGGGGATCGAGCCGTGGACCCAGTTGCCGGTGTGGGTGCCGCCGGCGAGCGAGCTGCACGGGGCCCTGCACTCGGCGGACGTCTCCCGGGCGGTCGCGGCCGGGCTCCGCTGCCGGCCCGTGCGGGAGACCGTCGCCGACACCTGGGAGTGGCTCCGGTCACGCGGCGGGACGGCGCCACTGCGGCCCGACCGGCCGCCGGTGGGTCTCGACCCCGCGGTGGAGGCGAAGGTCCTCGGGGTCTGAGCCCCCACAGCCCCGCTCGCGACGGGGCGGCGGCCGGTCGGGCCCACGTCCTCTTTCCTTCCCTCTCCGCCCCGGGGGGTGCTGCTGGCACCACCCCCGGGCAGGGGGTCCGGCCCAGTGACGTGGCCGCGTCGGTCGGCGAGACTCGGGGCATGGAGTCGCAGAGGTTCGAGGCCCGGGCCCGCGGGCGGGAGGCCCTGGTGGCCGGCGCACGAGGGCTGTTGGTCGCCGTGACGGGACTGGCCGGGTCGATCGGGCTGTTCGTCCTGACCGTCGTGTCCCTCCTGCTGGTGCCCGTCGGGGTCGGGATCGTCACGACACCGCGGGTGCTGACCGCCGTCCGTGCCTTCGCCGACGCACGGCGGCTGGTCGCGGCCCGGTGGTGCGGGGTACGGATCCGGCCCGTCTACCGGCCGCTGCCCGAAGGGGCCAACCCCTGGGCGCGCTGTTCCGGGATGCTCCGGGACCCGGCCACCTGGCGGGACGTGCGCTGGCTGCTGTTCGACATGACCGCGGGATGGGTCACCGCGCTGCTGCCGGCCGTGCTGGTCCTGTACCCGCTGGAGGGCTTCGCGCTCGCGCTCGGCCTGTGGCGGGTGTTCACGGACGGCACCCATGTCGGCTGGTGGTACGGGTTCGTCCCGATCTCGGGTCAGGCGTCGGCCCTGGCGGCGGGGGCCCTCGGCGCCGTGCTCCTGGCCGCCTCGCTGTACCTCTCGCCGCTCCTCCTGCGGCTCCACTTCCGCGTCACCCGTGCCGTCCTGGCCTCCGGCGAGGGTGAACTCGCCGAGCGGGTAAGGGTACTGACCGAGACGCGGCGCGAAGCCGTGGACACCTCCGCCGCGGAACTGCGCCGCATCGAGCGGGACCTGCACGACGGCGCGCAGGCCCGTCTCGTCGCCGTGGGCATGGACCTGGGAACGGTCGAGGCGCTCATCGAGAAGGACCCCGCGCGGGCGAAACACCTGCTGGCGCAGGCACGGCGGTCGTCGGCCGAGGCGCTGACCGAGCTGCGCGACCTCGTCCGGGGCATCCACCCGCCGGTGCTCGCCGAACGTGGACTCGGCGACGCGATCAGGGCGTTGGCGCTGAGCCTGCCCCCGGTGAGCGAGGTGGACGTGGACCTGGCCGGGCGGGTGGAGGCGCCGGTCGAGTCGGCCGCGTACTTCGCGGTGAGCGAGGTGCTGGCCAACGCGGTCAAGCACTCCGGCGCGGACCGGCTCTGGATCGACGTGCACCACCGGGACGGCACGCTCCGGATCACCGTCACGGACAACGGGCGGGGCGGCGCCCGCGTCGGCGCCGGATCCGGACTCGGCGGGATCGAGCGGCGGCTCGGTACATTCGACGGCGTCCTCGCCGTCAGCAGCCCCGCGGGCGGTCCCACCCGGGTCACCCTGGAGATCCCTTGCGTGTTGTCCTAGCCGAAGACCTCTTCCTGCTGCGCGACGGCCTGGTCCGGATGCTGGAGGCCTACGACTTCGAGATCGCCGCGGCGGTCGAGAGCGGACCCGAACTCGCCAGGGCACTGGCGGAGTTGCGGCCGGACGTGGCGGTGGTGGACGTACGGCTGCCTCCCTCGCACACCGACGAGGGGCTGCAGTGCGCGCTGCGGGCCCGGCGCGAGCGGCCCGGGCTGCCGGTGCTCGTCCTGTCGCAGCACGTCGAGCAGCTGTACGCGCGCGAGCTGCTCGCCGACGGCACCGGCGGGGTCGGCTATCTGCTGAAGGACCGGGTGTTCGACGCGGAACAGTTCATCGACGCCGTACGGCGGGTGGCGGCGGGCGGCACGGCCATGGACCCGCAGGTGATCCAGCAGCTGCTGGCCCGGCGGACGGTCGGGGACCAGCCGGTCGGGCGCCTCACCCCGCGGGAGCGGGAGGTGCTGGACCTGATGGCGCAGGGGCGTTCCAACGCGGCGATCGCTGCTCAGCTCGTCGTGACCGAAAGGGCGATCGCCAAACACACCTCCAACATCTTCGCCAAGCTGGGCCTGGAGGTGTCGGACGACGACAATCGACGCGTCCTCGCGGTACTCGCCTATTTGGACCGGGACGCCCGCTGAATTTCAGTCAAAAAGCGCCCTCAAACCTTTTGAGCGACATCAACTCCCGTGAATTCGGATGCTTCTGAGCCCATTGTGCCCGAATTGGTCTCACGAACTTCTAAGATTTTCTGGGGTTTCTGAACACCCCACCCGCCCCGTGCGTATGGAATGGAGCCGCTTCACTCCTGTCGGGCGCCCTCGATGCCCCGCAAGGAAGTCAGAGGAGTTCCATGGGACGCAACATACGAAAACGCCGTTCGCCGCTGGCCGTTCGGGCCATCGCCGCGTCGGCAGCGCTCGCCATCGGCGGGGGTGGACTGGTCTGGGCGAACTTCTACGCCTCGGCGCACGAGGAGAACTCTTCTCCCAACACCACGAAGGCCGCCACCGCTCAGGTGGCCACCATCAGCTGTCCGGACGTCGGTCAGAAGCTGACCAACGTGCCGAACAAGGCCCGCGGTGAGGTCGACGGCGAACTCGCCACGCTGGACCAGCAGATCACGGCCGCCTACCAGCGGCTCGCCACCACCCGTGACGCGCAGACGAGGGACGCGAGCTTCGTCCAGAACTCCATCCTCGGACCGCTGAAGAACAACCGCTCGGTGATCATCGACCGGATCAAGCTGGAGATCAGCCGGGTCGGCGGCAGCGCACCGTCCTCGCTCGACGGCCTGTCCTCCTGCACGGGGACGCCCGCCACCCAGACCAACGCCGGCTGGGGCAACGGCGGTCAGAACAACGGTGGCCAGAACAACGGCGGGACGGCCAGCCCGGCCCCCTCGCCCTCGGCCAGCGCGAGCGCCGGCGGCCAGCAGGGCGGCGGACAGCAGACGGGCAACGGCGGTCAGGCCGGCAACGGGCCGCTCGCCGCGGACTTCGTCGACATCACGAAGGTCCAGGCGAACGTGCCCCGCAAGGCACGGACCCGGGCCGGCGGTTCGACGGGCACGTTCACCACGTCCTGCGGCGTGAACGCGAACAAGAAGTTCAACACCGACAACGTCATCGTGGCGCCCGGCGTCAGCAACGGCGCGCACCACCTGCACGACTACGTCGGCAACCAGTCGAACGACGCGTTCGCCAACAACGACACGTTCGCCGCGGCCAAGACCACCTGCGCCAACCAGGGTGACAAGTCGACGTACTACTGGCCGGTCGTGCGTATCCAGAACGGTACGCAGGACTTCGACCAGAACAACGACGGCGGTGGCAAGGAAGGAAACGTCGGCCAGATCCAGCAGGTCAAGCAGGCGCAGATCAAGTTCGTCGGCAGCGCGAAGAGCAAGGTCGTCGCGATGCCGAAGTTCCTGCGCATCATCACGGGTGACGCGAAGACCACGACCAACGGTCTCGCGAACGCCAACGCCCACTGGTCCTGCACCGGCTTCGAGAACAAGGTGCAGCTCACGCAGCAGTACCCGATCTGCCCGCGCGGCAGCACCGTGGTACGCACCTTCGCCTTCCAGAGCTGCTGGGACGGGGTGAACATCGACAGCGCGAACCACCGCACGCACGTGGCCTTCGCGGACGCCCAGGGCAACTGCGGCAACGGCTTCAAGGCCATTCCGCAGCTGACGATGCGCCTCGTCTACGGCTTCCGTGCTCCGACCCTGCAGAACGGGCAGATCAAGAACGCCTATGCGGTGGACGGATTCCCCGAGCAGCTGCACAAGGCGGCCACCGACCACGACGACTTCATCAACGTCTTCGACGACAACCTGATGAACAAGATGGTCAACTGCATCAACAAGGGCCAGCGTTGTAAGTGACCCCCATGAGGAAGCCGGTGGCGGGATTCTCCCGCCACCGGCTTTCTTGTGTCCTCACGTCCCCGGCCCGTCGGGCCGGGGAGACTCCGCTCCGTCAGCCGCTGTGCTCATGACCGGAGTGCCCTCCGTGCGAGGTGCCTTCCTCCAGGGTTCCGCCGAGCCGGCCGCGCAGGGAGGTGACCGTCTTCTGGTCGCCGACGGCCACCCATTTGGCGCCGACGAGGTACGAACCGCCGTAGTCCTTCGCCCCGTTGAGCCACTCGCGCTGACCGCGGTCGGTGGCGAAGGTCGCCAGGATGAACTTGCCGGCGTCGACCTTGCAGACCCCCTGACGGATCTCGTCCGCGTCGGTCTGGATGTCGGGACGGCACTTCACCTCGGCCGCCAGGTCCTCCAGGCTGCCGGTCGCCGTGGCCGGCACGGTCTCCCGGGCGGTGGACGCCTTGTCGTCCGATCCGCCGCCGCAGCCGGTCAGCGTCAGCAGGACGGCCACGGCCGCCCCGGCCAGAAGCCTCTCGCGTGTCACCCTCATACGTTCCTCCGGTACCTGTCGGCGCTCACGCCGAAGCGAGCCCCGGCAAGGGCTCTGTCCTCGATTACGGCTCCGGGCGGTCCTGTGCTCAACGGGACGCCGTTTCCGCGGGGGAACCCGATACCGCTGGTGGTACAGCTGTGCGAGGGTGTCCCTCGTGAACGAAGACTGGGAAGAGCGTACGGCGGCCGCCTGGGCCACTTTCGACACCTACGAGGAGGAGCGGGCGGCGGACTTCCGGGCGGTGATCGACGCCCTGGTCGCCGAACTGCCGGCCGACAGCCCCCTCGGCCCCTTCGAACAGGCCTGCGCCTGGGATTCCACGGGCCACTCCGACCGGGCCGTGCCGCTGTACCGCGAGGCCCTGGCCCGCGGCCTGAGCGGCTACAAAGGGCGGCGCGCCAAGATCCAGCTCTCCAGTTCACTGCGCAACATCGGACAGGCGGACGAGGGTGTCAAGCTCCTCACCCCCGAACTGGTCGCGCCGTCCGACGAGTTGGACGACGCGGTACGCGCCTGCCTCGCGCTCTGCCTCGCCGACCTCGGCCGCGAACGCGAGGGCCTGGCCCTGGTGATCGGCGCTCTGGCCCCTCATCTGCCGCGCTATCAGCGGTCGATGGCGAACTACGCCCGTCTGCTGGTGGAGCCGGAGGAGTCCGGCTCCTGAGCCCGCGACGGGGCCGGTGACCATCCACCCGTTCGCTCGTTTTGCTGAACGTGCAGTCACAGGATGTAGCCAAACGCCCCGCAGCCTCCTCCGGAACGGTCGTCGACGTCGAGCAGGCCGAGGCGGCACTCGTCGAGCACTACCCGCGGCTGGTCCGGCTCGCGTATCTGGTGCTGCCGCCGAGCCTCGGCCGCAACCGGCGGGTCCTGACGGCGCACGCCCTCACCCAGCGCGCGCTGCCCCGCGGCCGGGCGTCCGGCGACGCGTCGGTCATTCCCGCCCAGCAGAGCGGCGGCGGCCGCGACGGCGACCCGGGCTACGCCTTCGTCCGCCTCCAGGTGGTGCGCTCGGCGCTGGAGGCCGGGCTGCCGCTGAAGCGGCGCGCCTGGCCGAAGCGGTCCCAGCTGCCGCCGCTGCTCCCCCAGGTGTGGGGCCTGCGGCTGTTCCCTCGGTCGGGCGGCGCCGACGAACTCGCCCTGGACCAGCTGCTGTCCACGCTCTCCGGCCCCGCGCGCGCCGCGTACGTGCTGCGCGGTCTGGAGAAGCTGCCCGATCCGCAGCTGCGCAGGATGCTGGCGGCCGCGGGCGTGGCGGACCCGACGGCGGCGCTCACGGAGGCGGCCGGCGTCGAGGCGCGGGACGCGCTGCTCGCCTCCCCGGAGTTCGACCCCTGTTCGCTGCACGCCCGGCCCACCGACCTGATGCGGCGCAGGCAGCACCTGCGGGCCGCCCTCGCGGCCGCCGCCGCGCTGACCGTGTGCGGCGCGCTGCTCGGCCTGCCGGGCGACGGCTGGGGCCCGGACGGTGCCGCGGCCCCCTCGTACGCGCAGAACCCGGCCGCCGAGGCCGCGTTGAACCCGGCCCGGCTGCAGCGGGTGGCGCCCGCCGCCTGGGAGTCGTCCGCGCGCACCGACTTCTCGGTGTGGCCCGCGCGCGGCGACCTCGTCAAGGACAGCGGGCTGCTGCGCCGCGCGCTCGCGGTGTGGGCGAGGCCCGGGGAGTCCGTCCAGGTGTCGGCGACACCCGGCACCCCGTCGGGCGCCCCGCCCGGACCGCCCCAGCTGCTCTACGCGGGCACCGTCGACCAGGCCCGGGTGGTGCTCCTGTACGACGGTCTGCGCATCGCCCGTTACGCCGAGCCGAAGGACGGCACGAGCGGCGCGGCCCTCGACTTCGCCCGGGTGGACGGGGCGCGCGGGGCGGAGGCCAGCGCGGTGGTACTGAGTCGCGCCGACGGCAACGTGCGCTATCTGACGGCGCCCTGGGTCAAGAAGGCCGCCGAGCGCGATCTGTTGAAGCCGAACACCGGCACGATGGATCTCACCCTGTCCGCCGACGGCTCCACCTCGCCGCTGGCGGGCCCGCCGCAGACCGGGGCGTGCACGTCGTGGAACGTGCTCCAGGTCGACGACGGTTCGGGTTCCCGGCTGCTCAGCGACCTCGGTGAGCTGATCCCGGCCCACCTCACCTCGGGCCGGCCCGCCGCCCCGCGGGAGGCGACGGGCGCCGCGAACCTGCGGGGCTGGGCGCCCTTCGCGTGCTCCCTCGCCTCGGTGCGCTCCCAGGGCGTGCGCTCGGTGAACGCCTGGCAGTTCGCGCAGCAGTCGCTGCCCGACGCGAGCGGCTCGGCGACCTGGGTGTGCACCCGCGCCGACACCTGGCGGGGTGGCGGAACCCGGGTGCTGGCCCAGTTCCGCACGCCCGGCGGGACGTACGGGGCGGTGGCGGCGAAGGCCGAGAACTCCCCCGCGTGCGGCTCCCGCGACCCGCACGTGCTGGCCGGCGTCCTGTGGAAGTCGGGCGCCGGGTCCTGGTACCTGCTCGCCGCGGGGACCAAGGACACGGCGTCGGTCACGGCGAGCGGCGGGGTGCGCGGTGCGGCCGAGGGACCGCTGCTCGCCGTACGGACGAAGCAGGGGGCGCAGGCCCAGCTGAAGGGGACCCTGGAGGACGGCCGGGGCATCAGCGGACTGCGCTGAACCGGACGTCTCGACGCTGTCGGCCACCTCGGGCGGGGTGGCCGACAGCGTCGTTTCGGCCACTGGTTGCTGACGTGTACGTAAATAAGTCGGCCCACAGGGGTTCTCCACGCGCCTACCCGTCAGTACATTGACGCCATGTCTAACACGCAGGCCCGGCTGCCCCTGCCGGTCGAGTCCGAGTGGACGGCGCTCAAGGCGCGCAAGGTGTCGTTCTCCTGGGAGGACACACCGCTGCACTGGGTGCCGGACGATCCGTTCGCCACCCACACCATCAACGTGCTGCATCTGCTGCTGCCCGCCGGTGAGCGGTGGTTCGTGCACGTCTACCGGCAGGTCCTGCCGCTCATCCACGACGAGCGTCTGCGCGCGGACGTCATCGGGTTCATCGGCCAGGAGGCGATGCACTCGCAGGCGCACGACGAGGTGCTGCCGCACCTCAAGGAGCTGGGCCTCGACCCGACGCCGTACACCGCGCAGGTCGACTGGCTCTTCGAGAAGCTGCTCGGCGACCGGACCCTGCCGCCGGGCAGGGCCCGCAGGTGGTGGCTGCTGGAGCGGGTCGCCCTCATCGCGGCGATCGAGCACTACACGGCCTTCCTCGGCGACTGGGTGCTGAACGCGAAGGAGCTGGACCGGCGCGGCGCCGACCCGACCATGCTGGACCTGCTGCGCTGGCACGGCGCCGAGGAGGTCGAGCACCGCTCGGTGGCGTTCGAGCTGTTCCAGCACGTCGACGGAAGCTACCGGCGGCGGGCGCGGACCTGGGCGACCGCCTTCACCGCGCTCGTGTTCCTGTGGCAGCGCGGATCCCGGTTCTTCATGGAGAACGACCCGACGCTGGCGGACGGCCGCGCGACCTTCAAGGACTTCTACGTCAGCGGCAGGCGCGGCGTGCTGCCCTCCACCGGGGCGATGCTCCGGTCGATCCCGCGCTATCTGAGCCGCACCTACCACCCCTCCCAGGAGGGCTCCACCGAACAGGCCGTCGCCTATCTGGCCTCCTCCCCGGCCGCCGTGGCGGCCTCCCTCGCCGAGAAGGGTGCTGGTGCCGCGTGATGCCCAGGCTGCGGACCGTCGTCGCGGTCGCCGGTACGGCCCTGCTGGTCCGGCGGGCGCTGCGGCGCCGGATCGGGGCGTCACCGCTGTGGCCGCTGCCCGCCCTGGAGGAACCGGTCTCGGGCCGGCCCCGCTCCCGTGCGCTGCGGCTCCTGGTCACCCGGCACGAGCGGGTCGCCGACGGTGTCGTCCAACTGCGCCTGGAGGGAACGGACCTGCCGTCCTGGGAGCCCGGTGCCCATCTCGACCTGGTGCTGCCCTCGGGGCTCGTCCGGCAGTACTCGCTCTGCGGGGACCCGGAGGACAGCTCCTCGTACACCGTGGCGACCCGCCTGGTCGAGGACGGGCGGGGCGGATCGCGGGAGGTGCACGAGCAGCTCCAGGAGGGCACGGAGGTCGAGGTGCGCGGGCCGCGCAACCGCTTCCCGCTGGTGGACGCCCCGGCCCACGTGTTCGTCGCGGGCGGGATCGGCATCACCCCCGTCCTGCCGATGCTGCGCTCCCTCGGGGAGGGCGCCGACTGGCGGCTGCTGTACGGCGGCCGGACGCGCGCGTCGATGCCCTTCCTGGAGGAGATCGAGAAGCTCGACCGCGCGCGGGTCACCGTGGTCGCCGAGGACGAGGACGGACTGCCCGACCTGGACGGCCTGTTCGCCGACCTTCCCGAGGGCACGGCCGTCTACTGCTGCGGTCCCGACGGGCTGACGGCCGCGGTGGAGGCCCGCGTCCCCGAGGGCCGCACGCTGCACCTGGAGCGGTTCACGGCCCGGGCGCCCGGGTCCGGCGACAGCTCCTTCGAGGTGGAACTGCGGCGCAGCGGACGTACGGTGACCGTGCCCGCGGACTCCTCGGTCCTCGCCGCCGTCCGCGCGGAGTTCCCCGACACCCTGTACTCGTGCGAGCAGGGGTTCTGCGGGACCTGCCAACAGCGCGTCCTGGAGGGCGAGATCGACCACCGGGACGAACTGCTGACGGACGCGGAGCGTGACGACTCGATGCTGATCTGTGTCTCCCGCGCGCGGGGGGAGCGCATCGTGCTGGACATGTGAGCGCCGGCGGCCCGGACCGGCCCGTTCCGGGCCGGTTCCGATCGGTAAGGTGTTCGCATGACAACCGGGGTACGCCGCAGGATGGGTGTCGAGGAACGACGGCAGCAGCTGATCGGCGTCGCCCTCGACCTGTTCAGCCGACGCTCGCCCGACGAGGTCTCCATCGACGAGATAGCCTCCGCCGCGGGCATCTCGCGTCCGCTCGTGTACCACTACTTCCCGGGCAAACTCAGCCTGTACGAGGCCGCGTTGCAGCGGGCCGCGGACGATCTCGCGGGCCGTTTCGTGGAGGCGCACGAGGGACCGCTCGGGGCACGGCTGCTGCGGGTGATGCGCCGCTTCTTCGACTTCGTGGACGATCACGGGCCCGGTTTCGCCGCGCTGATGCGGGGCGGCCCGGCCGTCGGCTCCTCCACCACCAACGCCCTGGTCGACTCCGTCCGGCAGGCCGCGTACCTCCAGGTCCTGTCGCATCTGAACGTGAAGAACCCCCCGGCCCGGCTGGAACTGGTCGTCCGCTCCTGGATCTCCCTGGTGGAGTCGACCGCGCTGATCTGGCTGGACGGCCGGCGCATCCCGCGCGGTGAGCTGGAGGTCCAGCTCGTGCACGACTTCGCGGCGCTGGCCGCGGTCAGCGCGGCCTACGACGACGAGGTGGCCGCTCTGCTGCGCAGGGGGCTGGAGGGCGAGCCGGGCGACGGCCCGTTCACCGACCTCGCCGTCCGGCTCATCTCGCTGGCCACCCCGCCCGCGTCCTAGCGGGGTGCGAGGGTTCGGGGCTACGCCTCGAACTTGCGGTACGAGGGGTCGAGGTCGCGGACCTCGGCGGAGGCGTGCAGCTCCACTCCCCCGGCCGGCTTCACATGGGTGCGCAGCAGGTCCAGCGTCGCCTCGGCGAGCTTCGTCCTGACCTCCTCGGTCCGCCCGGCGAGCAGCCCGAGGGTGACGTGCACGACGGCGTGCCCGGCGGTGTCCGCGCCGACCACGGTGTCCTCGGTGCGGCGGAACTGCGTCTTGCAGGCACCGATCTTCGCCGCGGCCGTCACGACCACCTCCTCGTGCAGCGCCAGGGCGAAACCCTGCCGGTCGAAGGCGTCGTCGAGCGACGCGGAGTAGTCGACGGTGATCTGCGGCATGGGGCGCTCCTGTTCCGGGCGGGAAGGTCCCGGACACCCTAGCCGCGCCCCGCCCGGCCACGAGGGCCGGGCGGGGCGGGTGAGGTCCCGGAGCGCCGGGGTCGGTACGGCCCCGGCTACGGGGTCCGGGTGAACACCGCCACCGTCCGGGCCGGGACCGTGAAGGTGCCCGACGTCCGCGCGTAGGACGAGGACTTGACGACGGGGTCCGCGCCCTTGGCCTGCACCGGGTGCAGCGCGTACGCCGTCCCGGCGAGGGAACCGACCTTCTGTTCCTGCTTCTCCGGAGTGGCGTTGAAGACGATCACGAGGTCGCCGAGGCGCGCGGTGATCACTCCGGGGGTCTCGTCCTCGCCGGACAGCGGGAAGGAGAGCTTCGCCTGCACCTGCGCGGCCGTGGAGAGCGAGAACACGTCCTCGCCGGTACGGATGCGCTGCAGGTCCTGGTAGGCGGCGGAGGTGCCGCCGATCTGGGCGCAGCCGACCGAGACGGTCGTCAGCAGCGGCTTGGCGTAGGGCCACTTCGCCGCGTTGTCCGCGGCCGGCGGCAGCCCGCGGCCGAACCCGTTGCCGTCCTGGCAGTTCCAGTGGATGGCGTTGAACCAGTCGCCGCTGTCGAAGGAGTTGCGGTCCAGGGACTTGGAGCGCAGCAGGTCCGATCCGGCCTGGGAGAGGGACGGTCCCTGCGAGAGGGTGGCCGTCGCCATCGCCAGGACCTGCATGCGGGCCCGGTCGGCGGCGCCGGTCGTCGCGGGCAGCTTGTACGTCAGCGCGTCGTACAGGGACTCGTTGTCGTGTGCGTCGGCGTAGGCGAGCGCGTCGCCCGGTGCCTCGGCGTAGCCGGCCGGCTGGCCGTTGTAGTCGACCTCGGAGCCCGTGACCTCCTTGCCCGCGGAGTCGGTGAACCGGTACGCGGCCAGGTTGCCGGTCAGACCGACCTTGATGAGGTCCTGGTAGTGCAGCAGCCGGGCCTTCTGCTCGGCCGGTGTGCCGTTGGCGGACGAGGAGTTGGGGTCGGTGTAGAGGCCGGACGCGAAGCCCTGGACACCGGGGTCCTCGTCGAAGGGGCCCCCGCCGCGGACGGCGTCGCGGGCGCGGTCGGAGAAGGTCGCGATCCCGGTTCCGGCCATGTTCTTCTGGGTGGCCTGGACGAAGCGGGCGTCGTCGGCGACCTCGCCGAAGTTCCAGCCCTCGCCGTACAGGACGATCTTCTTGCCGTCGACGCCGTCCTTCGCGAGGGTGAGCGCGTCGAGGGCCTTGCGGACCGCCAGGATGTTGGCCTTGGGGTGGTGTCCCATGAGGTCGAAGCGGAAGCCGTCGACCTTGTACTCCTTGGCCCAGGTGACGATCGAGTCGACGACGAGCTTGCCCATCATGGCGTTCTCGGGGGCCGTGCCCGCGCAGCAGGTGGAGGTGGCCACGCTGCCGTCGGCCATGAGCCGCTGGTAGTAGCCGGGGACGATCCGGTCGAGAACGCTGGTGTCGGCCTGGCCGCTCGCGGCGGTGTGGTTGTAGACGACGTCCATGACGACCCGCAGGCCGTCCTCGTTCAGCGACTTGACCATCTTCCGGAACTCGACCGTGCGCTCGGTGCCGTCCGGGTCGGTGGCGTAGGAGCCCTCGGGGACCGTGTAGTGGTACGGGTCGTAGCCCCAGTTGTAGGGGTCCTTCGCGGCGCTCTTCGCGACGCACTCCTGCTGCTTCTCGGAATCGGCCGGGAAGGAGGCGAGGTCGCAGTCCGGCGTCGCCAGGTCCGTCTTCTTCTCGGGAACGGTCGCGAGGTCGAAGGCCGGCAGCAGGTGCACGTACGAGGTGCCGGACGCGGCCAGCTTCCGCAGGTGCTTCGAGCCGTCGCTGTTCTTGTCGGTGAACGCCAGGTAGGTGCCCTTGTCCTTCGCGGGGACGGTCGTGTCCGCCACCGAGAAGTCCCGGATGTGGAGTTCCTGGATCTGCGCGTCCCGCAGCGGCACGGCCTTGGGCTTCTTCAGCGCGGACCAGCCGGACGGGGCGAGGTTCCCGGCGTCCAGGTCGACGACCAGGCTGCGCTCGGAGTCGGTGGTGAGGGCGACGGAGTACGGGTCGGTGACCTTGTTGGTGACGAGCTTGCCCACGGTGGGCGCCCACACCTTCACGACGTACCGGTAGGGCTTGCCCGTCCAGGAGTGCCGGCCCCGCACCGACCACACGCCGGTGGAGTCGTCGCGTCGCATCGCGACGGTGGAGCCGTCGAGGTCGAGGCTCACCGACTGGGCGGTGGGGGCCCACACCGACAGGGTGGGGACGCCGTCGCGGAAGACCGGTCCGAGGTGTGCCGTCCGCGCGTCGTACAGGTCGTCCAGGACGCCGGCGGTCTGGACGCCGGTCGCCGCGAGCACCGCGCCGTTCGCCGCGCGCTGCGAGGCGACGAGCTGGCCGCCGAGCGAGGCCCGGACACGGTCCCGGTCGCGTGGGTCGACCGACCAGGCGGTGTACGTCTTCAGGTGCGGGAAAGCGGCCTTCTGGGCGTCGGTCAGGGTGGTCTTCTCCAGCCGCAGCCAGCGCTCGTCGTCGCTGGTCAGCGTCCCGTCCTTGACGGCGATCGAGCCGTCGCGGGAGGACAGCAGCTGGGTGGAGACGGCGGCCTCGGAGCCGTTCCAGGCGACCGTGTCCCGGTCGATCCAGACGGCCTTGGAGGTGCTGAGGTCGAGGGCGGCCGCGCTGCCGGCGGGCTGCGGGAGCAGGTACTTCTCCTGGCCTCCCAGCATCCACACCTCGTGGCCGTTCGCGGTCAGGTCGAGGGACTGGTCGCTGGGCAGGTCCTTCTCGTCGCCCTTGTGGAGGATGTAGCTGAGGCTGGTCGCGCCCTCGGCGAGCGGCACCTCGTAGACGGCTCCGTAGGCGTCGGTGCGCACCGGCTCCAGGGGCTTGGTCCAGTCCGTGGGCGTCGCGGCCCCGGTCCACACGTGCAGGCCCCAGCCGGTGTAGTCGCCGTCGGCGCGGTGGTAGTGGAGCACGGCCTTGGTCTTGTCCTGGGCCGGGTAGGAGGGCCGTTCGGTGAGGACCGGCTCCTTGCCCTGCTCCAGCCAGACCTCTCCGGTCTTCGTGACGTCGATGGAGCGGTCGGCGGCGACGTCCTTGTTGCCGTCCTTGTCGATGACGAGGAAGCCGAGCGTGGAGGCGCCGGGCTTCAGCTTGACGTAGGCGAAGGCGCCGTAGGCGTCGCGTCCCACGAAGTCGTGGCCGGCGGGCCAGGTCGTCGCCTCGCCGTCGGCGAGGTCGCCCCAGGCGTACAGCCGCCAGTCGGTGTAGTCGTCGTCGGTGCGCTTGTAGTGGACGATCGCGTAGTCGCGGGAGGAGGCCGTCGGGATCTCCGCCGCGAGCGGGGTGCCGCTGACCGAGGCGGCCGTCGCGCTCGCGGTGCGTCCCGCGGAGTCGACGACGACGGCCTTGTAGCGCAGGGGTGTTCCTGCCGGTACGTCCTTGCCGATGGCCTGGGTGACCTTGTAGGGGGCGTGGTCGGCGGAGCCGAGGGTGCGCCACGCGCCGGTTCCGACCTGGGCGGCGAAGACGACCCGGTCGAGCTGCCCGCCGGTGACGTCGGCGGCGAGCTCGACGGTGCCGGTGGCGCCGGCGTCGGGGGCCTCGAGGGTCAGGGACGGCTTCGTCGCGGGGGCGGCGAGCCGGCCCGCGGCCTTGAGGACGATCGCCGAACCGGCCGGCACGGAGACGGTGATCTTCTTGTCGGCGTCACTGCGCACGGAGGCGGAGGTGCCGTGGATGCCACGGAAGTCCATGCCCGCCGAACCCGTCGCGAACGTCGCCGACTTGGCCTCGTCCGCGTTGTTCACGGCGACGACGTACTCGGTGCCGGACTTCGCGTCCGTGCGGGAGAAGGCGTAGACACCGGCCCCGTCCGCCGCGTAGCGCTCCGTCTGGACGCCGTCGGTGAGGGCCGGGTTGGCCCTGCGGAGCCGGGAGAGGTCGCTGATCTGCCGGTAGAGCGGGGCATTCGTGTCGTAGGCGTCGCTCGCGTGGGTGCGGTCGGTGCCGATCTCGTCGTCGTCGAGGTAGTCGGCGACCTTCGAGGCGAACATCGTCTGCCGGGCGTCCTTGTCGCCGCCGGAGCCCGTGAAGCCCTGCTCGTCGCCGTAGTAGACGACGGGGTTCCCGCGGCTGAGGAACATCAGCTCGTTGGCGAGCCGGTCCTTCTTCAGCAGTTCGGCGTCGGTCGCCTTCGGGTTGTCCTGGTCCAGGAAGTACCCGATGCGGCCCATGTCGTGGTTGCCGAGGAAGGTGACCTGCTCGTAGGCGTTGGCCTTGTCGGTCGTGTACTTGTAGTCGTCCCCGAACACCGACGCCAGCTTCTTCGCGCTGCCGCCCTGGGACGCGTACGAACGGGCCGCGTCCTGGAAGGGGAAGTCGAGGGTGGCGTCGAGCCGGCCCTCGGTGACGTACGGAGCGGTGACCGAGGTGTCGGCGGAGTAGACCTCGCCGAACATGAAGAAGTCCTTGCGGCCGTGCCGGGCGGCGTACGCGTCGAGGGCGGTCGCCCACTGCGTCCAGAACTCCATGTTCACGTGCTTCACGGTGTCGATCCGGAAGCCGTCGATGCCGAAGTCCTTCACCCAGCGCTCGTAGATCTTCTCCATGCCGCTGACCACCTCGGGACGCTCGGTCCACAGGTCGTCGAGGCCGGAGAAGTCGCCGTAGGTGGTGGACTCGCCCGCGTAGGTGGAGTCGCCCCGGTTGCTGTACATGGTCGGGTCGTTGAGCCAGGAGGGGACCTTGGCGTTCTTCTTCGCGGCGGGCACGGTAGGCGTGCGCGGGAAGGAGCCGGTGTCCACGGACGGGAAGCCGTGGCCGCCGTCGGCGTAGTCGGCGTCGTCGAAGGGCCGGCCGTCCTTGGTCAGGTAGGGGAAGGCGCCCTTGGAGAGGTAGTCGTAGGACTTCTCCTGGTAGTCGACGACGTCGGCCGTGTGGTTGGTGATGACGTCGAAGAAGACCTTCATGCCCTTGGCGTGGGCCGCGGAGATCAGCTTCTCCAGGTCCTTGTTGGTGCCGAAGTGCGGGTCGACCTGGGTGAAGTCGGTGATCCAGTAGCCGTGGTAACCGGCCGAGGCGTCCTTGCCGGTGCCCTGCACGGGCTGGTTCTTGAAGATCGGCGCCATCCAGATGGCGGTGGTGCCGAGGCCCTTGATGTAGTCGAGCCGCTTCGTCAGCCCCTTGAGGTCGCCGCCCTGGTAGAAGCCCTTGTCGGTGGGGTCGTAGCCGGTCGACAGCCGCGAACCGGTCAGTCCGCCCTCGTCGTTGGCCTTGTCGCCGTTGGCGAAGCGGTCCGGCATCACGAAGTAGAACTGGTCGCGGGTGGCGTCGTGCCGCGCGGGCTCGGCCGCGAGCTTCGCGTCGGACGGGGGTGCGGGTGGGGTCTCGGCCCGCGCCGCGAGGGGTTGCGCGAGCGATACGGCCAGTGCGGCGGCGAGGACGGCTGCGCGCAGCCGGGGGCGGCCGAAGCGGCGCGCCGACCCTCTCGGTATCAGGTCCACAGCAGTGAACTCCTAGCGATGACGGCGTACTCGGGTCCGACCCCGCGCTGCGTTCCGGCTTCGGTGCCGAACGCCCGCGTGACCGTATCGCTCACGCAAGGTTTACAGCAAGAGTATTGCAACATGCGGAAAGGCTTTTCAGCAGCTGGACTTGCCCGCGTAGATCGCGAGTGCCGTGTTGGCGCCCAGGGTTGCCGTGAACTGCCCCGAACTGTTCACGGTGACCTGCGTGTTGTTCTGCACGTTGCAGTACGTGCCCGCCGCGAGGGAGGTCGTGTACGTCCGGCTCAGCGACGAGGTCTCGTGGTTGATGGCGACGAAGCCCTTGCTGCCGCGGCCGAAGGCGATGGCGTCGTTGCCGTTGTCCCACCAGTTGCTCAGCGCCTGCCCGCGCGTGGTGTTGCGGAAGGCGACCATCGACTTGATCTCCGGCCAGGCGTGCTGGCACTTCCAGCCGTCCTGCCAGCAGGCGTTGACGGTGCCGCCGTTGGGCGGTCCGGCGTCCGCGTTCGACCACTCGTAGCCGGAGTTGATGTCGGGGGCGCCGTACGGGTAGGCGAGCATGAAGACGTTGGCGAGGGTGTAGTTCGCGCCGTCCTTGTAGGTGAGGGTGGAGCCGTTGCGCTCGGTGTCGTGGTTGTCGACGAAGACGGCGGCCACGGAGCTGTTCATGTATCCCCAGCCCTCGCCGTAGTTCTTCAGGTAGGCGAGGTTCTCGTTGTTGAAGACACGCTTGAGGTCGTAGGCGTAGCGGAACTCCTGGACGTCTCCGTTGCCGGTGTACTCGGTGGGCTGGACGGCCTCTCCGGCGCCGTAGATGACCTCCTGCTTCCAGTACGCCGACGGGTTGCTCAGCCGGGACTTGATGTTGGCGAGGTCGCCCGCCGGGATGTGCTTGGCCGCGTCGACGCGGAAGCCGTCCACACCGTAGCCGAGCAGGGTGTTCAGGTATCCGGCGATCGTGGACCGGACGTACTCCTCGCCGGTGTCCAGGTCGGCGAGGCCGACGAGTTCGCAGTTCTGGACGTTGGAGCGGTTGGTGTAGTCGCTGATGCTGGCGGTGCAGTCGTCCATGTCGTACGAGGAGTACAGACCGGGGTAGTTGTACTTCGTGTACGAGGAGCCGCCGGTTCCGGTGCCCGAGCCGGCGGACATGTGGTTGATCACGGTGTCCGTCACGACCTTCACACCGGCCGCGTGGCAGGTGCTGACCATGTTCTTGAAGGCGGTCGCGTCTCCGAGCCGCCCGGCGATCCTGTAACTGACGGGCTGGTACGAGGTCCACCACTGCGAGCCCTGTATGTGCTCGGCGGGCGGGGACACCTGGACGTAGCCGTATCCGGCGGGGCCCAGCGTGGTGGTGCACTCCTTGGCGACCGAGTCGAATTTCCACTCGAAGAGGACGGCGGTGACGTCCTTGGTACCGGGCGGAGTGGCCGCGGCGGTACCGGCGGGGAGGACCACCGAGGCGGCCATGCCGGCGGCCAGCGCGAGCGCGGTGGCAAGAGTTCTCTTGGCCATGTCATCTCCTGCACGTCGTTGTGCGGTGGGGGTGTGCGGGTGACCGGGGCTCCGGGGTGCAAGTGGGGGGCCCTGGAAGGAAGTTGCCCGGTAAATCAATCGGGCGTGTGCCGGAACGTATCTCTTGCCAACAAGTTTCAGCAAGATGTCGTAAGAGATTTCAGGGCGTGAAAAAGCGGTGCCCCGGTCCAGGAGGACCGGGGCACCGCTCAGCCGTGGCGGGGCAGGGTCAGGCTGCCCACCACACGGTCGTGTCGGCGGGCAGCTTCGCCTCGCCGCCCTTCGACACGGTCACCTCGCCGCTCGCGACGAGCACCCTGCCGTATACCGGCACGGTCACGGCCTCGGCGCCCGTGTTCGCGGTGCAGACGACCTCGCCGCGCCGGAAGGCGAGGACGCCGTCGGGCGCGTCCAGCCACTCGACGGAGTCACCGGCGCCGAGGTCCGAACGCTCGCGGCGCACCGCCAGCGCGTCGCGGTACAGCTCCAGGGTCGAGCCCGCCACGCCGGTCTGCGCCTCGATGCTCAGCTCCGCCCACGCGGCGGGCTGCGGCAGCCAGCTGCCGCCGTCTCCGAAGCCGTACGAGGTGCCGGCGCGGGTCCACGGGATCGGCACCCGGCAGCCGTCACGGAAGCCGTCCTGTCCCGCGCCCCGGAAGTAGGCGGGGTCCTGGCGCACCTCGTCGGGCAGGTCGACGACGTCGGGCAGGCCGAGTTCCTCGCCCTGGTAGAGGTAGGCGGAGCCGGGCAGCGCCAGCATCAGCAGGCTCGCCGCGCGGGCGCGGCGCAGGCCGAGCTCCCGGTCCCCGGCGGTGCGGATCTGGGTCCCGAGGCCCGGCTCGTTGGCGAAGCGGGTGGCGTGCCGGGTCACGTCGTGGTTCGACAGCACCCAGGTGGAGGGGGCGCCGACCGGGCGCATCGCGTCGAGGGTGCGGTCGATCACCGAACGCAGCTCGGCCGCGTCCCAGTGCGTGCCCAGGTACTGGAAGTTGAAGGCCTGGTGCAGCTCGTCGGGGCGCACGTAGTTCGCGGTGCGCTCGATGGTCGGCGTCCACGCCTCGGCGACGAAGATGCGCTCGCCGGAGTACTCGTCGAGGATGGTGCGCCACTGCCGGTAGACCTCGTGCACGCCGTCCTGGTCGAAGAACGGCATGACATCGTTGCCCAGCAGCTTCAGCTGGTCGTGGTCGCCGAGGTCCGGCAGGCCCTCGGCCTTGACCAGGCCGTGCGCGACGTCGATGCGGAAGCCGTCGACGCCCATGTCGAGCCAGAACCGCAGGATGGAGCGGAACTCGTCACCGACGGCGGGGTGTTCCCAGTTGAAGTCGGGCTGCTCGGGCGCGAAGAGGTGCAGGTACCACTCGCCGGGGGTGCCGTCCGGCTCGGTGACGCGGGTCCAGGCCGGGCCGCCGAAGATGGACTCCCAGTCGTTGGGCGGCAGTTCGCCGTCCGCGCCCTTGCCGGGACGGAAGTGGTAGCGGTCGCGCAGGTCGGAGCCGGGCCCCTCGCGCAGGGCGCGCTTGAACCACTCGTGCTGGTCCGAGGAGTGGTTGGGCACCAGGTCGACGATGATCCGCAGGCCGAGCCCGTGGGCGTCGCGGATGAGCGCGTCGGCGTCCAGGAGGTTGCCGAACATGGGGTCGACGGCCCGGTAGTCCGCCACGTCGTAGCCGGCGTCGGCCTGCGGCGAGGCGTAGAAGGGGCTGAGCCACACGGCGTCCACCCCGAGGTCGCGCAGGTACGGGAGTCGGGAGCGTACGCCCTCCAGGTCGCCCATGCCGTCGCCGTTGCTGTCGGCGAAGCTGCGCGGATAGACCTGGTAGATCACCGCGTCGCGCCACCAGTCGCGGTGCGCGGCGACGGTGGCGAGAACGGAGTTCGGGGCCTGGTCGGCGGAGTGCTGGCTCATGGCGTCCTTGATGCGATGGGTTCCCCGCGCCCCGGCGCGGCCGGCCGCGGGGAGGAGTTCGGTGGGGGCGGCCCCTGCTCGCGCGGTTCGCGGAGCACGGGCGGTGGAGATCGGGGCCGACGAAGTCGGTGTGGGCGATGACGAAGTCGGTGCGGAGGATGGGGAGATGAGGCGGCCGCGGTACCGGCGGGGTCGGATGGGCACCGCGGCCGCCACCCGCGCGCCAGGGGCGCGCGGGAGTCTTTCGGTGGCGGGCGTTCTGGGGCGTCCCGCGCGGGTCAGCCCTTCGTGCCGCCCGCGGTCAGTCCGGTCACCAGGTTCTTCTGCACGAGGTAGAAGAACGCGGACACGGGTATCGCGACCAGGACCGCGGTCGCGGCCATCAGGTTGCGCTGGGCGTCGTGCTCACTGACGAAGCTCTGGAGTCCGACGGCGAAGGTGTACTTCGAGTCGTCCAGCATGAACGTCGACGCGAAGGCGACCTCGCCGAACGCGGTGATGAAGTTGTAGAACGCGGCCACCGCGAGGCCGGGCTTGGCGAGCGGCAGGATCAGCCGGAAGAAGGTGCCGAAGGGGCTCAGCCCGTCGACGCGTCCGGCCTCGTCGATCTCGAACGGGATGGTGTCGAAGTACCCCTTGAGCAGCCAGGCGCTGTAGGGGACGGCCGTCGAGCAGTAGACGAGGATCAGGCCGAGGTAGGAGTCGATGAGCTGCAGGTCCGAGAGGATCTGGTACATCGGCACGATCAGCACGGCGATCGGGAACATCTGGGTGACCAGCAGGACCCACATGAACTTCCGGTAGCCGGGGAAGCGCATGCGCGAGACCGCGTAGCCCGTGGTGGCCGCGACCATCACGCCGATCACCGTGGTGCCCAGCGACACGATGAGCGAACTCTTCATCCAGTCGAAGAAGTTCGTGTGCTGGAGCACGAAGGAGTAGTTGTCGAACGTCATCGTGTCCCAGATGCGTCCGGGGTGCAGGTAGTCGTCCTTGTCCGGGCCGAGCGACAGGAAGACCAGCCAGGCGATCGGGAACAGCGCGATCAGGCTCGCGACGGTCAGGATGCCGTGGGAGGCGAGCGCGCCGGCGCGGCTTCGCTCGCCGCGCTTCCGGGCCGGACGCGGCGACGCGTCGGGGACGGGGGCCTCTTCGGCCGGCGGCGTCCGCAGGGTGGTGGTGCTCATGGAGACTCCCGCCTCAGATCGCGAGCTGCTGGTCATTGCGGTTCAGCCAGCGGCGGTAGAAGGAGGTGAAGACGACGAGGATGGCCAGCAGCAGCATGCCGTAGGCGGCCGACTGCGCGAAGTCGCGCGGCTGCTGTCCGAAGCCGAGGTAGTAGGCCCAGGTGACGAGGATCTGCGCGTCCGGGGCGGTGTTGCCGAACAGCAGGAAGATCACCGCGAACTGGTTGAAGGTCCAGATCACCCCGAGGAGCACCACGGTGGAGCTGACCGACCTGAGGCCCGGCAGGGTGACGTACCGGAACTGCTGCCAGGCGCCTGCGCCGTCCATCTCGGCGGCCTCGTACAGCGTGGAGTCGATGGACTGGAGACCGCCGAGCAGCGAGACCATCATGAACGGCACACCGCACCAGGTGTTGACCATGATCGCGGCGAACCGCTGCCAGAAGGTGTCCTCCAGCCACGCCGGCGAGGGCAGGTGCACGGCGTCGAGCATGGCGTTGATGATGCCCCCGTCGGCGAGCATGAACCGCCAGCCGAAGACGGTGACGAACGTCGGCACGGCCCACGGCAGCACGAGGATCAGCCGGTAGACGGTGCGGCCGCGCAGCTTCTGGTTGAGCAGCAGCGCGAGGCCGAGGCCGATGCAGTAGTGCAGCGCGACGCACAGGACGGTCCAGGCGATGGTCCAGATGAAGTGCGACCAGAAGCGGTCGTACGACGTCGGCCCCCAGAGGATGTCCTCGTAGTTGTCGAGGCCGATGAACTTGTAGGTGGCGTCGATGTGGTTGACGCCGATCGTGCGGGCCGAGTTGAGGCTGTTGGCGTCCGTGAGCGTCAGGTAGAGGCCCCGCACCAGGGGATAGAGCACCAATCCGCCGAGTACGACGACGACCGGGGCGATCATCGCGTACGCGTACCAGTACTTCTGGTACGAGTGCTTCAGACGCTGCATCCGGCCGGGGCGCGGTGCTCGGTCACCGCGGCGCTTGCCGGTCGCTCGGTCGATGGCGACTGTCATGGTTCGACACCTTCTGCAAGATCAGGAGTTGGGCGCACACGGCCGGTGGCCGCCGGAACCGTTCCCCCGTCCGGCGGGGGTGCGGAACCGGCGGCCACACGGGCTCACTTGCTGAAGTCCGGGACCAGCTTGGCGATCGCCAGCTCGGCGTTGCTCAGACCCTTGTCCAGGGACTCCTTGCCACCCGCGATCTTCGGCAGCTCGGTGTCGAGCGGGCCCCACAGCGAGCTGTACTCGGGCAGCGCCGGGCGCGGCTGGGCGGCGGAGAGCACCGTCTGGTAGCCGGCGATGCCCGGGTCGGCCTTGACCTCGGAGGTGTAGGCGTCGTCACGCGTCGGCAGCGTGGAGTTCTTGAGCGCGATCGTCGCCTGCGACTTCGCGGAGGTCATGAACTTCACGAACTTGAGCGAGGCCTCCTGGTGGGCCTTGTCCGAACCCGCGTACACGGAGAGGTTGTGGCCGCCGGTCGGGGCGCCCGCCTTGCCGCTGGAGCCGGCCGGGACGGTGGCGATACCGAGGTTCGACTTGTCCGTGAAGGCCGAGCCCTTGTAGAAGTTCGTGATCTCCCAGGGGCCCTGGACGATCGCGGCGACCTTGCCGTTGACGAACGCGTCCTGGATGTGGGCGTACGCGTCGGCGGTGGTGTCGGCCTTGTGCAGGCCCTTGCCGGAGAACAGACCCTGCCAGGTGCCGTACGCCTTCTGCGCGGCGGCCGAGTTCACGGTGATCTTCTTCGCGGTGGCGTCGACCGTGTCGGTGCCCTCGCCGTAGAGGAAGGACTGCGCGTAGTAGGCCTGGGTCGAGCCCCAGTAGCCGTCGACGTCGGTCTTCGACTTGATCTTCGCGGCGTCGGTCTTCAGGTCGGCCCAGGTCTTCGGGGCCTCGGTGATGCCGGCCTTCTTGAAGAGCGCCTTGTTGTAGACGAGGGCGAGGGTGTCGGTGACCAGCGGGACACCGTACGTCTTGCCGTCGTACTTGGCCTGCTCGATCAGGCTGGGCTGGAACTTGGCCTGGTCGGCGAGGGCCGCGGTGCCGTCGAGCGGCAGGAAGAAGCCCTTCTTGGCGAAGGCGGGGGTCCAGCCGACCTCGGAGCGCAGGATGTCCGGGGCGCCCTTGGAGCCGGCGGCCGTGTCGAACTTGTTCTGCGCCTGGTCGAAGGGCACGTTGACGTACTTGACCTTGATACCGGGGTTGGCCTTCTCGAACTGCTGGGCCAGGGCCTTGTACGTCGGCGCCTCATTGGTGGCGTTGGAGGTGTCCCACCAGGTGATGGTGGTGGGGCCGTCCGACTTGTCGCTGCCGCTGTCACTGCCGCCGCAGGCCGTCGCCGCGAGGGCGAGGGACGCCACCAGCGCAGTGGCCGCTATGCCACGCCGCATGAGATCTCCTTGAGGGTGAAAGCCCGAGTAGGTGGGGATGCGGTCCCGCCCGATCCCCTTGCCGACTTGCCGACTGCGCCGTTGCGTCCGCCGGGCGACGTGAACGTAACAGCGTTGTAAGCGGCGCGAAAGACCTTGCAGCAAAAAAGTGCAAGAGCTGCCGAGAGTTACGGCGCCGTGACCTCCCCTGCATCACCCCGAAACCCTTGTGCGAGGCCGCTCAGCGGAGTTCGGGGCCGCTGTGCAAGACTCTGCAAGCTCTTGCCATCGATGTCGCGCACGGGGATCATCGGGCCGTCAGCGCCTTGCAGGAGCCACCCTTTCCCGCGGCGCACGCCCGGGACGCCGATCCGACCGGAACACGAGGGAGCGCGATGACGCAGCAGCCCGCAGCGGGCCGTACAACCGCCCGCACACGGCGTCCGGTTGGTGGGCAGGGCGGGACACGACCGGTACAGTCCAATCCTGTGACCACACGGCTTGCCGACATCGCAGCCCAGGCGGGGGTCAGTGAAGCGACTGTCAGCCGCGTCCTGAACGGGAAGCCGGGCGTCGCCGCGACCACCCGCCAGTCCGTCCTGGCCGCGCTCGACGTACTGGGCTACGAGCGTCCCGTCCGTCTGCGGCAGCGCAGCGAGGGCCTGGTGGGCCTCATAACCCCCGAGCTGGAGAACCCGATATTCCCCGCGCTCGCGCAGGTCATCGGGCAGGCCCTGACACGCCAGGGCTACACCCCCGTCCTCGCGACGCAGACCCCGGGCGGCTCCACCGAGGACGAGCTGACCGAGATGCTGGTCGACCGCGGGGTCGCGGGCATCATCTTCGTCTCCGGACTGCACGCCGACACCTCCGCCGACATGCAGCGTTACGAACAACTGCGCGGCCAGGGTGTCCCCTTCGTCCTCGTCGACGGCTTCTCGCCCAAGGTGCAGGCACCGTTCATCTCCCCGGACGACCGCGCGGCGATGGCCCTGGCCGTCACCCACCTCGCCTCCCTCGGGCACACGGGCATCGGACTCGCGCTCGGCCCCAAGCGGTTCGTGCCGGTGCAGCGCAAGATCGAGGGCTTCCTGCGCACGATGCAGGAGCAGCTGGGTCTCCTGCCCGCCGACGTCGAGGAGCGACTGGTCCAGCACTCGCTGTACACACTGGAGGGCGGCCAGGCCGCCGCGAGCGCACTCATGGACCGCGGCTGCACGGCGATCGTCTGCGCCAGCGACATGATGGCGCTCGGCGCGATACGCGCGGCGCGCCAGCGCGGCCTGGAGGTTCCCACCGACGTCTCGGTCGTCGGATTCGACGACTCGCCGCTCATCGCGTTCACCGACCCGCCGCTCACCACGATCCGCAAGCCGGTGCCGGCCATGGGACAGGCGGCGGTGCGCACGCTCCTGGAGGAGATCGGCGGGACGCCCGCGCCGCACAGCGAGTTCGTGTTCATGCCGGAGCTGGTGGTGCGTGGCTCGACGGCTTCGGCGCCGGGGGACCGCAATCGTCCCTGAGTAGGATGATCTGCGGGTTTACGGCCCGCTCCGGGCGTAGAAAGTGCGACTCGAACCCATCCGGTGGATGATCGGTGGTCGAAGGCTTTTCTGGCAGACTCTGCGCCTATGGGTGAGACGACCGTGACGACACTGGAAGGCCGGAATGAGGCCACTCCACAACCCGTCGCGGAGGAGAAGGCGGGTCACAACCTCCTGCGTCGTATGCGGGCCCCGCGTCGCCCCCGCCTCTGGTTCGAAATCCTGCTCATCGCCGTCAGTTACTGGACCTATTCACTGATCCGCAACGCCGTGCCGGAGCAGAGGCACGAGGCGTTGCGCAACGCGGACTGGATCTGGCGGCTGGAGCACCACCTCGGCATCGCCGTGGAGGAGTCGGTCAACCACACCGTGAACTCGGCGACATGGCTGATCATCGGGATGAACTACTACTACGCGACGCTGCACTTCGTGGTGACGCTGGGTGTTCTCGTGTGGCTGTACCGTCGCCACCCCGGCCGGTACGGGGCGGCCCGGCTCGCGCTCTTCGCGACCACGGCGGTGGCCCTGCTCGGGTACTACTTCTTCCCTCTCGCGCCACCCCGTCTGATGACCGGCGGGACCTTCGTCGACACCGTCACGGTCCACCAGACCTGGGGATCGATGGCCTCCGGCGACCTGAAGCACATGTCGAACCAGTACGCCGCGATGCCGTCCATGCACATCGGCTGGTCCCTGTGGTGCGGCCTGACCGTCTTCGCCCTGGCCTCGGCGCCCTGGGCCCGCATCCTGGGCCTCCTCTACCCGGCGGCCACCCTCATGGTGATCGTCGCGACGGCCAACCACTTCTGGCTGGACGCGGTGGGCGGCATGCTGTGCCTGGCCTTCGGCTTCCTGGTGGCCCGCCTCTGGTACGGCGCGCTGCCCTACCGGCTGCCGCAGCGGGTCCCGGGCACCGGCGCCGGACAGAATCTGCCGGCGAAGACCTGAGGCCCGGGCGTCACGCTCCGTAGAACAGTTCGTCCACGACGGCCCTCGCCCGGCGGGTGGTCCTGCGGTAGTCGTCGAGCATGTCCCCGACGTGGCCGGGACCGTAGCCCAGGTAGCGGCCCACGGCGGCCAGCTCCCGGCCGTCGGAGGGGAAGGTGTCGCCGGCCCGGCCCCGTACGAGCATCACCGCGTTCCGTACGCGGGTGGCGAGGACCCACGCCTCGTCCAGCGTGGCCGCGTCCTCGGCGGACAACAGCTCCGCGGCACACGCGGCGGCCAGCGCCTCCCTCGTCCGGGTGGTCCTGAGGCCCGGCTCGGCCCAGCCGTGCCGGAGCTGGATGAGCTGCACCGTCCACTCCACGTCCGACAGGCCGCCGCGCCCGAGCTTGCTGTGCAGCGTCGGGTCGGCGCCGCGCGGCATCCGCTCCGACTCCATCCGGGCCTTCAGCCGCCGGATCTCCCGTACGGCCTCCTCGCCCAGGCCCTCCGCCGGATACCGCAGCGGATCGATCAGCTCGATGAACCTGCCCCCCAGGTCCACGTCGCCGGCGACGACCTCCGCCCGCAGCAGGGCCTGGGACTCCCAGACGAGGGACCAGCGCCGGTAGTACGCCTCGTACGACTTCAGCGTCCGCACCAGCGGTCCGGACTTGCCCTCGGGTCGCAGGTCCGCGTCGATCAGCAGGGGCGGATCCGCGCTGGAGATCTGCAGCAGCCGCCGCATCTCGGACACCACGCGGTTCGCGGCCTTCGAGGCCTCCTGCTCGTCGACACCCTCGCGGGGTTCGTGCACGAAGAGGACGTCCGCGTCGGAGCCGTAGCCCAGTTCGTGGCCGCCGAAACGACCCATGCCGATCACCGCGAACCGGGTGGGCAGGGTGTCGCCCCAGCCGTCGCGCACTACGGCCCGCAGTGTCCCGGCGAGCGTCGCCGCCGTCAGGTCGGAGATCGCGCCGCCGACGAGGTCGACCAGGGCGCCCTGGTCGGCGACGGCCGGGGTCTCCTCGGTGCCGTAGGAGGCGACGATGTCCGTGGCGGCCGTGCGGAACAGTTCCCGCCGGCGCACCCCGCGCGCCGCGGTCACGGCCTGCTCGCCGCCGTCGGCCCGGCGTACCGCGGCGAGGATCTCCTGCTCCAGGTGGGCACGGTTGCGCGGTTCCAGGCCGCCGCCCTCGCCGTCGCCGAGCAGCGCGACCGCCTCCGGCGCGCGCAGCAGCAGGTCGGGGGCGAGCCGTCCCGCCGAGAGCACCCGGGCGAGGTTCTCGGCGGCGGCTCCCTCGTCCCTCAACAGCCGCAGGTACCAGGGGGTCTTGCCGAGCGCGTCCGACACCTTGCGGAAGTTGAGGAGACCGGCGTCGGGGTCGGCCGAGTCCGCGAACCAGCCCAACAGGACCGGCAGCAGGGTGCGCTGGATGGCGGCCTTGCGGGAGACCCCGGACGCCAGGGCCTCCAGGTGACGCAGCGCCGCGGCCGGGTCGGCGTAGCCGAGGGCGACGAGCCGCTCCCGGGCCGCGCCGGGGCTCAGCCTGGTCTCTCCCGGCGCGAGTTGGGCGACGGCGTCGAGCAGCGGCCGGTAGAAGAGCTTCTCGTGCAGCCGGCGCACCACGGAGGCGTGCCGTTTCCACTCGCGGTTCAGCTCCTTGACGGGGTCGACGCGCAGACCGAGCGACCGCCCGATGCGCCGCAGGTCGGCGTCGTCCTCCGGCACCAGATGGGTGCGCCGCAGCCGGAAGAGCTGTATGCGGTGCTCCATCGAGCGCAGGAAGCGGTAGGCGTCGTCGAGCTGCACGGCGTCGGCGCGGCCCACGTAGCCGCCGGTGGCGAGTGCCTTCAGGGCGTCCAGGGTGGTGCCGCTGCGCAGTGACGTGTCGACCCTGCCGTGCACCAACTGGAGGAGCTGCACGGCGAATTCGACGTCCCGCAGGCCACCGGGTCCGAGCTTCAGCTCGCGTTCGATCTCGGCGGCCGGGATGTTCTCGACGACCCGGCGCCGCATCTTCTGCACGTCGGCGACGAAGTTGTCCCGCTCGGCGGCGTGCCACACCAGCGGGGCCAGCGTGGCCACGTAGTCCTCGCCCAGCTCCAGGTCTCCGGCGACCGGCCGGGCCTTGAGGAGGGCCTGGAACTCCCAGGTCTTCGCCCAGCGCTGGTAGTAGGCGAGGTGGCTGCTGAGCGTGCGCACCAGCGGGCCGTTGCGCCCCTCGGGGCGGAGATTGGCGTCGACCGGCCAGATGCTGCCCTCGACCGTGGTCTCGGAGCAGATGCGCATCATGTGGGAGGCGAGCCGGGTCGCGGCCTGCACGGCCTTGGACTCGTCCGCGCCGTCCGTGCCCTCGGCCTGCTCCCCCACGAAGATGACGTCGACGTCGGACACGTAGTTCAGCTCGTGTCCCCCGGTCTTGCCCATCGCGATCACCGCGAGCCGGCACAGCGCCGCGTCGTCGGGCGCGGCGGCCCGGGCGATGGTGAGCGCGGCACGCAGGGTCGCGGTGGCGAGGTCGGCGAGCTCGGCGGCGGTCTGCGCGAGGTCGGTGGTGCCGCACACGTCGCGCGCGGCGATGGAGAGCAGGCAGCGGCGGTAGGCGACGCGCAGGGCGACGGGGTCGTCGGCGTCGGCGAGTCCCGCCTCGAACTCCGCGACGCCGGGGTGCAGGTCCTGCGCCTCGTAGGTGACGAGGGCCTGCCAGTCCCGGGGGTGCCGGGCGAGGTGGTCGCCGAGTGCCTCGGAGGCGCCGAGGACACCGAGGAGCCGGTCCCGCAGCGGCTTGGCGGCGATCAGGGTGTCGAGGAGCTCCCGCCGGGCGGGGTCCCCGTCCTGCGCCTCGACCAGCCGGACGAGTCCGAGGAGCGCCAGGTCGGGATCGGCCGTCGCGCCGAGGGCGTCCAGGAGGACCGGGTCGACTCTTATGGGCGCGAGTTCGGGGCCCTCCAGCAGACGCTCGGCCGCCGAGGGATCGGTGAAACCGTGCCGCAGCAGCCGTGAGAAGGTGCTGCTCCTGCGCCCCGGCGCCGTCATCCCGGCCTCCCGTCGGATCGGACCCCGCACCGCTTTCGGATCAAGGTCGTGCGAAGCGAGCCTAACCCCGGTCGGCGGGGTGGCGCCCCGCGCCGGTCTGGGCTTGTGTGGACGGAGCCGTGTGCCGTGGGACAAGGGAGTCGAACCGTGGACATGACCCTCGAAGTGATCGTTCTGCCCGTCTCGGACGTGGACCGGGCCAAGGAGTTCTACCGGGACAAGGTCGGCTTCCACGTCGATCTGGACGGCGAGGTGATGGAGGGGGTCCGGATCGTGCAGATGACGCCGCCCGGGTCCGGATGCTCGATCGCCCTCGTCGACGGCCTCCGGATCCCGACCGGAACACCGCGGCCGGGGACGTACCACGGCATGCAGCTGTGCGTGCGGGACGCGGCGGCGGCGTACGAGGAACTGACCGCGCGCGGCCTGGAGGTGAGCGAGCCGGTGGCGTTCGCGCCGCAGGACGGTGCCACCTTCATGTACTTCAAGGACCCGGACGGCAACGGGTGGGCGATCCAGGAGTACCGGAAGCGGGCGACGGAGCCGCTCCACCAGGTACTCGGCCAACTCGCCCGCGAGGGCTGACGGCAGCGGGCTCCGACGCCGGACGTCCCCGGCCGCCGGGGGGGGCGTGACGGCGGCCTCCCCCGGTCGCCGGGAGGCGTGACGGCTCCGGCTGCCCGGGGGCGTGGCGGCAGCATTCCCGGCCGCCGGGAGGGCCGCGACGGCAGCCGTTCATCCGCTCTTCACTCCGCCGGTTGAGAGACGTGGGCCCCGGGAATGTTGGCGTGTGCATGCTCTGTCCGCACCGCCACCGTCGTCGCCCCCCACTCACCGGAGGTCTGCAGTGCCCGGCAGAAACGTGTACCGCCGCAGTCGTGCCGTCGTGGCATCCGCTCTCGCCTTCACCGCGGCAGCGGCCGGGATCTGGACCGGCTTCGCCGGCTCGGCCCCCGCGCACGCCGCGGCGGCCGTCCCCACCCCGGACCACGTCGTGGTCGTGGTCTTCGAGAACCACGCGTACAGCCAGGTGATCGGCTCCTCCAGCGCCCCCTACATCAACTCGCTGAAGACCGGCGGGGCCAACCTCTCCCAGTCGTACGCCGAGACGCACCCGAGCCAGCCCAACTACTTCGCCCTGTTCTCCGGCTCCACGCAGGGGATCACGGACGACAGCTGCTACACACCCGGCTTCTCCTCCGCCCCGAACCTCGCCTCCGAGCTGATCGCCAAGGGCAAGACCTGGGGCAGCTACAACGAGACGCTGCCCAGCCAGGGTTCGACGACCTGCAGCAGCGGCGACTACG
Source organism: Streptomyces sp. M41(2017) (assembly GCF_002078175.1). GTDB lineage: Bacteria > Actinomycetota > Actinomycetes > Streptomycetales > Streptomycetaceae > Streptomyces. Next base: position 282,183 of record NZ_MWFK01000001.1, read on the forward strand.
CCCGCAAGCACAACCCCTGGTTCGGTTTCAGCAACGTGCCCACGTCCAGCGCCAGGACGTTCGCGCAGTTCCCCACGGACTACACGACACTCCCCCAGGTCTCCTTCGTCGTCCCGAACCTGTGCAGCGACATGCACGACTGCTCGGTGTCCACCGGTGACACCTGGCTGAAGAACAAGCTCGGCGCGTACGCCACCTGGGCCAAGACCCACAACAGCCTCCTCGTCGTCACCTTCGACGAGGACAACCGCCTGGCCGGCAACAAGATCCCGACCGTGCTCTACGGCCAGCAGGTGACCCCGGGCTCCTCCTCAGCCACCACCTACAACCACTACGACCTGCTGCGCACGCTGGAGGACATGCACGGCCTCACGCACGCCGGCAACGCCGCCTCCGCCAAGGACATCACGGGCATCTGGACGTCCTGACATGTATGTAGCGGACAGCCGCGCCGTCGCTCCGGAGGCGCCGGCGACGACCCCGTCCGCGGACAGCGCCGCCCGGCCCCGAGCCAGGCGGCGCCGTGCCGCGGTCGCGCCCACGGTGCTTGCCCTCGGCACGGTCAGCCTGATCACCGACGTCTCCTCCGAGATGGTGACGGCGGTGCTGCCCCTCTACCTGGTGGCGGGCCTCGGCCTGTCACCGCTGGGCTTCGGGCTCCTCGACGGGATCTACAACGGCTTCTCGGCCCTGGTCCGGCTCGTCGGCGGCCATCTGGCCGACCGGGGAGGCGGCCGCCACAAGTGGGTGGCGGGTGCCGGCTACGCGCTCTCGGCGGCCTGCAAACCGCTGCTCCTGGTGGCGCAGACACTCACCCCCATCGGCCTGGTCCTCGCGGCCGACCGCACCGGCAAGGGGCTGCGCACCGCTCCGCGCGACGCCCTGATCTCCCTGTCCAGCACCCCGGAGAACCGCGGCCGGGCCTTCGGCGTGCACCGCGCGATGGACACGGCGGGCGCCCTGCTCGGCCCGCTCGTCGCCTTCCTGATCCTGCGCGCCACCGTCGACGGATACGACGCCGTGTTCATGGTGAGCTTCTGCGTGGCGGTGGTGGGTGTCCTGGTGCTGGTGCTCTTCGTACCGGGGGGCACGGCGACGCGGGCCGCCGCAGCGCGGGTTTCCGACACGGGGGCCGGCGCCGTGCGGCCTTCCGGCACGGGGGTCTGTGCCGTGCGGCTTTCCGGCACAGGGGTCTGTGCCGTGCGGCCACCCGACATGGGGGCCTGCGCCGGGTCGGGGGCGGTGTCGGGGCCCGCTTTCGACTCCGGGTCCGAGTCTGGGGCCCGGCCTGAGCGCGGGACCGAGTCAAAATTCGGCTCCGGGTCCGAACCAGAGACCGGGACCGGGACCGGGACCGGGGCCGGGGCCGGGGCCGGGGCCGGGGCCGGGGCCGAGGCCGGGGCCGGGGTCGGGGCGGGGGCCAAGGCCGAGGCAGGGTCCGGGTCCGCGGCTGGGGCCTGGTCCGGGACCGGGACCGGGGCCGAGACCGGGACCGGGGCCGAGACCGGGGCCGAGACCGGGGCCGAGACCGGGGCCGGGGCCGGGGCTGGAGCCGCGTCCGGGGCGGCCGGTCTCGTATGCGCGACCGGCACCGGTGCCCCGGCCGGTCCGGCCACCGCACCCCGTCCCACCCTGCGCGCCGCGCTGGCCCTCCTCCACCGCCCGGAGCTGCGGCGCATCGCGGTCTGCGCGCTGCTGCTCGGGCTCGCCACGGTGAGCGACTCGTTCGTGTTCCTGCTCCTCCAGCGGCGTCTCGGAGTACCGGACCGCTGGTTCGCGCTGCTGCCCCTCGGCACTGCCGCCGCCTTCCTCCTTCTCGCGGTCCCGCTCGGCCGGCTCGCGGACCGGACCGGCCGGTGGCGGGTGTTCGTCGGTGGGCACGGCGCCCTGCTCCTCGCGTACGCCCTGCTGCTCGGTTCCTGGCAGGGCACGGCGGCCGCCTGTGCCGTCCTGCTGCTGCACGGCGGCTTCTACGCGGCGACCGACGGCGTCCTGATGGCCGCCGCCTCGGACAGCGTGCCGAGCGGGCTGCGCGCCTCCGGGCTCGCGCTCGTCCAGACGGGCCAGGCCCTGGCCCGTTTCGCCTGCTCGCTCGGGTTCGGCGCGGCGTGGACGGCGTGGGGCGACCGTACGGCGCTGACGGCGTCGGCCGTGCTGCTCGCCCTGTGCGCCGTCCTCGCGCTCGGCCTCCGCCCCATCCGCCCCTCCGTCCCCTCGGAAGGCCTCGTATGACGCTGCGCAACCGCATCCTGGTCCTGGCGTGTGCCCTGGTCGTCCTCGCGGGCGTCGCGGTGGCCTCGGTGCTGCACGCCTCGGCGCGCGCGGACCGCAGGAACCAGGCCCGGCCCGGGGGCCCGCGGATCAGCGCCGGGCCGGTGTCCCTGACCGACTCCCGGCGGCTGGTGTTCCGCAATATGGCATGGGGTCCGCACCGCGACGAACTGACCTCCGTCCCGGCGTCGGACCCGTCGGCCCCGCGGATCGCGTCGAAGGTCAAGTGCCTGCGCTTCTACGCGGCTTCGGGCACGGGCGTGTGCCTCCAGGCGAAGCACGGCACGGTCCAGGACACCTACCGGGCGGTGATCCTGGACGCCACGCTGCACGAGAGGGCCCGCTACGACGTGCCGGGGATCCCGTCCCGGGCCAGGGTCTCGCCCAGCGGACGGTTCGCGGCCTGGACGGCGTTCGTCGGCGGCGACTCCTACGCGGGCACGAACTTCTCGACGCGGGCGGCGATCGTCGACACCCGCACGGGCCGGCTGACACCGTCGCTGGAGGCGTACCGGGTGATCAAGGACGGGCGGACCTATCACGCGGCGGACGTCAACTTCTGGGGCGTGACGTTCGCTTCGGACGACCGCACCTTCTACGCCACGATGGCCACGCACGGCTCGACCTACCTGGTCCGCGGCGATCTGCGGGCCCGCACCGTCACCACCGTGCACACCGACGTCGAGTGCCCGTCCCTGTCCCCCGACGGCACCCGCGTCGCCTACAAGAAGCGCGTCGAGGGCCTCCCGGCGGACGCCCCTTGGCACCTGTACGTCCTCGACCTGGCCACGGGCCGCGAAACGGCTCTGGCGGAGCCCCGCAGCGTCGACGACCAGGCGGTCTGGCGCGACGACCACACCCTGGTCTACGCCCTCCCCGGCGACTACGGAGCGGACCTGTACACCCTCCCGTCCGACGGCACGGGCGCACCGCACCGCATCAGCACGGCGGCGGTGTCCCCGGCGTACATCGGCTGACCCCGCCGAACACACCGCAGGGCCGGCGATCACTGACCGCCGGCCCTGCGCGCCGTTTCCCGGCCCCCGCGGGACACCCGCCCCGGTGTGCCCCTAGAGCACCGGCAAGTTCTTCCGCAGCTCGAACGCCGTGACCTCGCTGCGGTACTCCTCCCACTCCGACTTCTTGTTGCGCAGGAAGTGATGTAGGGCGGGGGCAACCTTCAGTGACGGGCATCGACGCAGGGCCGTCAGGCGCTCTGGAGGCCGTTGATGGCCGTTGATGGTCGCCTTAGGTCGCCCTTCGACGGCCCACGGACGGCCCGGCCATGCCAGCCTGGCGATCGCTGCGCTCCTCACATCGGCACCCGCTGAAACCTGCATCGAACTCCGGCTCCGTCCCTACCCGCACAACACGACCCCGCGCCCAAGTGCGCCTGGCTACGCTCTGTCCATGAGCCAGCGCAGTTACTTCCGCGACGACCCAGACCCTGACAACGACCGTCTGGAACGTGAAAAATTCGCCAACCGCACCGTACGCGCGCTTGGAGAAATCAGGCGACAGAGTAAAAGTAGTGTCGCTGGACTAATCGCACCTTGGGGAGCGGGAAAGTCGACTGCGCTGGAAATTATCGTTAAGGGTCTTGAGGAGCATGACACAGAACCCTGGATCGTCGTAGACCTGAACCCGTGGCTTTACAGTGACGTCGAATCCCTCCAACTTGGGTTTTTCGTCTCCCTTAGGGAAGCACTCCCCAAAGGGAAAAAATGGGGCAGAAAAAGAGAACAGGTAGGCAATTTCTTCACCGCCATTTCCCCTATAGGAAAAGTCAACGGCCTAGTCGGCGTTGACGCTAGTTCCGCACTCGAATCTCTCGGGGAAAGGATCGCTGGCGACGTGAGCGCAAGTTCACTGAAGAAGAAGGCCGAGGATGCCCTAGGGGAAATTGAGCACCCCATCCTATTTGTAATGGACGACCTTGACCGGCTCACGCCAGATGAACTACTCATGGTGTTCAAGCTTGTGAGGCTCGTCGGCCGCCTACCCAACGTGTACTACCTGCTTGCTTATGACGAAAAAACGCTACTCGACCTGATCCAGCAGACGAGTGTCGCGTCGGGCAACAGGGCGCGGGCTCGCGATTACATGGAGAAGATCATCCAGGTTCGTTTTGATGTACCTGATCTACGCCCAGCCCAGAAGGCCAATTTGGTTAACTCCTCAATGAATGAACTCCTGGCAGCCTACTCGATCGAACTGGGCAGAGAAGACCAGGAAGCTTTCGGCAGTTCATACAGGAATTACCTTCGCAATTATCTGACGACGCCGCGTGCCATCAACAGATACTTTGCACAGATCGACGCGTTTTACGAGACGCTAAACAAAGAAGTCAGATTTACCGACTTTGCCCTGATTACTTTCATTCGCACCTTCGAGCCAGACGTGTACAAGAATCTGACTGGAGCTTGGCGCGATGAACTGCTAGGCGAAGCACTAGAGGCCATCTTCGGCGCAAAAAAGGAGAGCGCTTCCGAAAAGGAGACTCGTTGGCATGCACTTCTTTCAGAAGCTCACGTGAGCAAGGAAAATATCCCTGGACTGCACAAGCTCCTACTATCACTGTTCCCGCGCCTCCACCCCGACGGTGGGTCATACTCATTGCGGCAGAGAGCCGGCATGAGTGGGGTCGGAAACCGAGACTACTTCGATAGATACTTTGCCTTTGGTGTCCCGGATGACGATACATCTGATGTCTCGTTGCAACAGATGATCGACAGAATCGATGAATCGACCGACGAGACTTCATTGAGTGCGGTCCGCGGAACACTCCTGAGCAACATAAAGCGGACATGCCGCAAGCTGCTGAATCTCCTACCAGGAAAACCCAACGCCTCCGCCGTCCTACTTCCAGTAATGGCTGAGGTGTATGCCGAAGGCGACTACGAATTTTTCTCCGTGGATGGGAGCTCGATAGTCCTCATTGAAAGCGTAGCTACCCTCGCAATTGCGGAGGTTCCTACCAGCCGAATCAAAGAGGTCGTCGACTCGATCGATAACCTATCGCACGGAGCAATCATGCTATCGAGCATCTTGTCCAGGGCTAAAGAGAGTGACATTCCCGCCATCTCAGAGTTCCGCGATAATGCTGCTCGGATTCTCAATAAGCGCGTGACCTCACTCTTCACGCACCCATTGGAATCAGTATCCACTCACGACTTCCGGCACGTATATCATTGGCGAATTACCGCAGGAAAAGACGTCACCGATCCTCAACTGAAACAAGCGCTGCTGGACGGTCAGTGGAGCGCCTTGGATTTCGCCGCCAGGAGTGTTTCAGTTGCCACTAGCGGGAATTCCGAGTCATTGGCGGATCTCCAGTTTGATGTATTGGAAGAGATTATCGGCCTAGAATATTTCTTTGAGGTCCTCGAAAGTCAGCTAGATGCCGCCGGACCTACGCCTCGCAGGCACCATTACGAGGACACGATTGAGAATCGCAGGATCATGGCCCTAGGGCAACTGAGGCAACGCCGCGATAGAGATCGACAAAATCCCGAAGAGTGAGAGCACCACGGCGGCAAAGCCCTCGGAAACCTTCATCATTGTGGGTTCTACGCACCAGGGCGTCGACAACTAGGCGTCTCTTCATCCGAAGTCGTGACGACTTTCTCTTCCAGCTTCCCAATAAACACGGTCGCCTCATCGAGGATGTCAGCGAACCCCTGAGACAGCCCCCTGGCATCGAGGTCGAAGAAGCGTACAGCCTTTTGGTAGTCGCTGTTGTTCTTGGTGTTCTTGACGTGGGCAACGCCGCTACGCAGGCTTTGCAAGTTCCGAAGCAACTGAACGAACGCCCGCGCCTCAGTGAACCCGATGTCATCCAGATACCGACCAAACTTTGTGATACCACCCTTGTCATTAGGTTCGAGGGTTGCCCGCTTACCTACCTCAGCCTCATTGATGCGGTCAACCAGAAGTTTCGTCAGCGACATGATCTGCTCATCGAACTCCTTTTGGTTGCCGTCCGATGGAACGTGCAATGAAGTCCAGTGATGCGCGTCCGCAGGCTTGAGTTTTTTAAAGAGTCCCCATCCCTGCTGTGATTGCCAGTTTTCTCCGAAGCGTTCGTACGTCCGCTTGAAGAGAAGCGCCGGCTCCGTAGCGTCAGCCCATTGTCCCAACATGGAACGACGGAAATTAACGTCGCTCATCCTGCCATCGGGTGCAACGTTGTAACGCGTCCAGTAAAGCTGCTCTTTGTGCGGCAGCTTCCCTAGATCGCCAAGGAACACGGTGACGTACTTCCGGTGGTTGTTGTCCAGCGGCATACCCCAATAGCCCGCGCAACGGAGGTAGCCGTCCTCGACGCTAAACTTCCCTGGTTCGTTGTAGTACTTCGCCAGAACTTCTCGGCGGAAAAATACGGACGTGAGGAAATGCGGAGCGCCGGTGTTCTTCCCAAAGTTGTTGGCAAGCTCCTCTTCGTCGCACGTGTGTTGAACTTCCTCGCCATCGTCGTCCACGCCGATAATGAAGTCTTCGTACTTGCGCTCATGCCGTTGCCATGAACGCTTCGGGTCGTAGTTTTCAGCTCCCCTCATCACCGCCTTGCCAAGAAGGCGCCCGCAAGTATTCCTCTCAGGGGCAAGGTCGGGAAAGGCGTCGACGGATCGCAAGTAACGGTAGTCACTGCCACTGCCGCCCTGGTGTTCGTTCTGTCGCGTCATCCCAAGCTCTTCAAGGCTTTTCTCGCTCCACCGGTCAATGACGTACAGCAGCAGCAACGCCATGCCACGCGCCGCAAGGTACTCCTTCAGGTACTTAACCCTGACCTCTACCCTGTCGTCAGATACGCGGACGACCTCAATCTCATCGCCGCTCTCGTCAAACGCAAGGAGAGTATGGGTCGCTCGATCCTCATAGAGGTTGTGGAAGTGCCTGAACTCCTCGCACACCTCGACGCACGACGGTTTCATCCCATAGAAGTAGCGACGGATGACCAACGGCTCGATGGCGCTATCGTCGCCGAATCGGTGATACTGACTTTCCCTGCCATCAAAGTAGAACGAGAACCCAGGTGTGCCGTCACCAAGATCCAGATCCCACGACGGCTCGACGAGACGAGCGTCAATTTCATCAACCGGCACGAGAGCGCTGTAGTAGCTGCTCTGTTCGTTGTCACGCTTTTCTTGTGCGTAGGCAGTGACCCAGCCACCGTTGGACCGCCGTCCCGTCGCATAGTCGATCAAGTCCTCAAAATCAAGAAATGACACTTCACTCATGTATATATTTTATCGCCAATTTTACGGTTTGGAAAGAACATTTCACCACGTCGGCACGTGCCGTTGAACCTGACTGATATGCCGTAATAAAAACAGCCAGTACGTCTCCACGGACCGCGGCACGCACTTGGGTTCAGCCGTCATCCGCGAGGTCGACACCGAGCTGATCGAGATGGCGTAGCGCCGAAGTACCGAGACGTCGATCGCTGCTTCCCGCTCGCGCCGGCCAAGCGCCCTTGATCGATGGAACCTAGCTGCGCAGCGCTCCGGCGCTGTGCGGTAATGGCTGCCGTGGATCTCAACTCGCTGCGCAAGCTCGTTGAAGGCCAGCTCCTCCGCCTGGAGAGCAACGCCTTCCAGGACTGCATGGACCGGCTCGGCCTGGAGCTGTACCCCGGCGACTACCAACCCGTGCGGGCTGCTGGACCGAAGGGCGACACCAAGAACGACGGGTACTGTCCGAAAGCTCGGGTGTTCTTCGCGGCGCACGCGACGCGTGGCGAGCGAATCGACAAGACCAAGGCGAAGATCCGCAGTGACTTGGAGGGCTGCCTCCAGGAGCACCGGGACGTAAGGGTGTGGCGCTTCCTCACCAACGACACCTTGCCAGGCGAGGTCGACCAATTCATCGACAACGAGCTTCGCCCGCTACACCCCGGCGTCACCATCGAGGTGTGGGGGCTCAAGACGCTTGCGGACGAGATCAGCAAGCTCAAGCGGGCACAGGTCGACAGGATCATCGACGTCGTCACGCTAGATGAGCCCGAGTTCGAGGTCGTCATCCTCAAGCACATGAAGACGGGCCGCGATCTCTGGCCGATCCTCTCCGGCTGCCTTGGGTGGTTGCCCCACGAAGAACCAGACGACTGCACCGACGAGGAGCAGGACCTCATAGACAGCGCCGTTCAGACCTTCCGGGACTGGAGCGACATCTCAGGAGATATCGAGTTCTCTCGCTCGTCGGTGCGTGATGCACAGCGAAGCATCACGGCCATCCTGGATGAGCTTGCAGAGAAGGGACTCGCTCTCTACTCCGCGACCATGGACGACTACCCCCTTACTGGTGGCCCTGCGCCGTTCTTGGGGACTGTGGCGATATTCAGGGTCGCCCGTGCTGCTACTCAGCAGAGCACGCCGAGCGGTAGCTGAGGTGCGCTATTCAACTCGGGGCTTGCTCCTCATTCGATAGTGAGCTCTCTTGGAATGCGAGCCTCACAATGTGCTCAAGCCGCTTTGGCCAGTCTGCGCCCAGGTGCTCGTTAAGCATTGGCACGAGTGTCGTCCCGTCGATCAGTTCAGTCCTACGATTATCCTCTGCTTCCTTCTTGGCCCCCTTTGTAAATCCGGAGGTCGTAACGATCGCCAGCTTGGCATGCGCCAGATCGGGATTCCCCAGGCCATTCAGCGCTCGAACTATGGCAACAGGAACTTTCTTCTCTTTGTAGCGCTTGCACTCGACGATGACCCTCTCATTGCGCCCTACAAGGTCTCTCGTCGCGTGCACGTCGTAGCCACCGTCTTGACTCGAAGGAGTGAGAACAGTTTCGTAGCCCATCTCACGCCACAGTGCGGCAACCAACGCCTCGAACTTCCTCGGATCAAGTTCCTTGAGCAGTGCTACGCGCTCTGCAATCGTCTTCGGATTACCAATCCATTTTGCGCGAATAATATCGATGGCGTCCGCGATTGTATGGATACGGCGATCCGGCAAGCCATGCTGGGCGAGCATATAGAGGTCTAGTGCCTGAATTGCAGAGCCTGGTCGTGCGGGGAGCATTTCCAGGACCCAGGTAACCCCCTCCCAGGCATCCCCCTGGTTAGTCTTATCTCGCCACCGCAGACGTTTCATAGACCCAGAATTAAGTGCGACTTCCGCATCCTCTTGATCTACTTGACTAGCATGATTGAGCATCAAGCGGTAGATGTCTGTATCCATGATGGAGGTGCAGGCCGACAGCATCCTCCACAATAAGTCAATTACTTCCTGCTCTGGTCGATCTTCGACGTCACTGAGATAGAGAGCAAACGCTTCATCGGATGGAAAAGTGACATACGGACGCATGTTACTGGGCGGTGCGTCAAAGGAACTCTCTCGAAGCCATTGCTCAAGAACTTCCTTGACCGAGGGTTCATCCATGTAGTGCGTCGTCCCCATCTGACCGTGGCCCCAGAATTTGCAAGACACACGCCAGGCGCTCACGCCGAATCAGCGCGAGGGGCAGCGGCCTTGAGAAATATGGCGTGGGCGACGGGGCAGATTCACCATCCCCATTACCAAAGGGCCGTTCAGGGTCGGCCGTGCCACAAGCATCATAGCGGTCTGTGCTCGTTGGTCGTTGGTTGTTGCACCAGATTCGCGCGGTGTGCGTAGTGAAGGGACCCGGACACTGTGTCCGGGTCCCTTCACTACGCACACGTCATCCTTGTCCTGGCCCCACGCAAGTAGGGCCTCTACCTGCCCAGACATCAGCTCTGTACCGTGAGACGGGCCCCTACGACCGCAGGAGACAGCACGTTATGCGTGGTCTTGGAGATCACCTCAGCATCGGTGAACGCATCGCGTTCTACCGGAAGCGTCGCGGCTACACGCAAGAGGTACTCGCCGGATTGGTCGGTCGTAGCACCGATTGGTTGGCGAAGATCGAGACGGGGCGCCGGAAGCCTCCCAGGATCGACATGCTCGCTGAGTTGGCGCGGATCCTGCGTGTTCCACTCGGGGATCTATTCGGGCAGACCGTGCTCATAGAAGACGAGAGGCAGCAAGACGACGTTCCTGCTGTACGCGACGCGCTCATGAGCCCGCGTCGGCTATCGCGTCTGCTGTTCGGCCCCGAGGCTGAAGTACAGCTCCCTACGCCGGCGCCTGTGGCCGTGCGCGTGGAGCAAGCCTGGAACGACTACCAGGGTGGGCGACTCGGCAGCGTCATCTCCGCGCTTCCGGCGCTCCTTCAGACTGCGCAAGAGCTGGAGGAGCGAGCCGCACGGCGCGGCGAGGACCGTAGCGACTGCTGGGCAGTGTCGGCCCGCACCCATCACCTCACAGCAACGACCCTCGCCAAGATCGGTGAGTCGGACATCTCATGGCTCGCTGCGGAGCGTGCGATGCGTGCCGCAGACGAGTCCGACGACCCACTCGTGCTGGCGTCCGCCGCACGATCCGGCACACACGCGCTGCTGGCCAACGGCCGGTACGACGACGCGTTGGAGCTGGGCAACACGGCCGCCGCATGGCTCTCGTCTCAGGTGACCGACAACGACCCTGCCGCGCTGAGTCTGCTGGGGATGATCCATCTGCGAGCCGCAGTCGCGGCGGCTCGCCACCAGGACCGGCTCACCGCTGCCGGCCTGCTGGACCGAGCCGAAGAACTTGCGGATGATCTCGGCAGGGATGAGAACTACTGGCAGACCGGCTTCGGGCCCACGAACGTGCTGCTTCACCGTCTGTCTGTTGAGCTGGATCTCGACAACGTGTCGTACGTGGTGGAACACGGCAGGATCAACGTCGACCACATGCCTCAGGAACGCAGCGTGTCGCACCGTATCGACTTCGCACGCGCTCTCTCCCTCAACGGTCAGGGCGATGAGGCATTCATGGAACTCCGCACGGCCGAACGCACGTCGCCGCAGCTCGTACGCAACAATCCGAGGGTTCGCGAGACGCTGCGGGATCTGATCAAGCAATCACCGGTTACCGGCGGCTCGCGATCGTCCGAGGTGTTCGTGATGGCTCAACGGTGCAGGGCGGTGCAGTGAGTTCAGGAAAGCGTGGGGTGCTCGGAGTCGTCGGGTCGGCGGCCGGAGGCGTAGAGGCGTTGCGCACCGGCCTGGTTGAGCCCGCGATGGGGCGCGGTTGGCAGGTGGCGGTCACTCTGACGCCGACCGCTGGTCAGTGGCTACGGATGAGCGGCGAGGTCGAGAAGTTGGAGAAAGTCACCGGCCTACCCGTGCGCGATGAACCCCGCCTTCCTGGCGAGGCACGACCGCACCCGCCGGTTGACTGCTATGTGGTGGCCCCCGCGTCGGCCAACATGGTGGCCAAGCTCGCCACCGGCCTGATGGACAACCAGGCGCTCACACAGGTGGGTGAGGCGATCGGCACCCTCGGATTGCCCCTCGTCGTCTTCCCGCGGGTGAACGCGGCGCACGCCCGCCACCCGGCATGGAAGAACCACATCGACACCCTCCGGGCGGGAGGCGTGCGCATCGTCTACGGCCCGGAGGTGTGGCCGCTGTACGAACCGCGCGAGGCGCCGGCGGGGCGCGAACTGCCCTGGGAGGCAGTGCTGGATGCCGTGGACGAAGCGACTCGATGATGAGTCGTCAACTGCCTTGAGCTGCAAGCAAAGAGGACCCGGACACTCTGTCCGGGTCCTCTGCCGTTCACGGCTACATGCTCATTGGCATGCCAAGGATCAATGAGCGAAGCGGCGAGCTGGAAGGCATGACTCCTGCTGAACTCGCTTTGGTCAAAGCGAGTTTGAGGGACGCACGCCTCACAGTCGAACGACTGCTGAGGCGTGCGGATGAACTCACAGCGACGGTGGAGTCTCGCTACCCACAAGCCGCTCAAGCCGGTCAAGCCGCTCCCCGAGCAACCGGAGAGCGTCATGAATCGTGCTGAGCTCTGCGGCCAGGGCCGCGAATGCGGGGCTACTACCCGGCTCGGTGCCGAGGGGGGCAGCGGGGTCGCGGACGAACGTCCCGCGCCCCTGCTGGGTGAGGATCAACCCCTCGTCACGGAGCTGGCCGTACGCGCTCTGAACAGTCATGAGCTGTACACCGAGTTCCTTGGCGAGGGCGCGAGCTGCTGGGAGCCGGTCCCCCGCGTCGTACTCGCGATCGGGGCCCGTGATCTTCTCGCGGAACTGCGCCGCAATCTCCTTGGCCGTCGGCGTGGGCTTGGGCACTTCGGGGCTCTGATCCATGCCCCCGAGAGTAACCGGACCTAGGTCAATCTCATGTCGCTCAACCGCACCCTCTTGACAGTCAGATTGACCTAGGTCAATCTAAAATCGTCGCCGAACGCGAGGCCCGGAAGGGCTTCAACGGCCGTGTCAGTGCCCGGAAGCAAGGCCCGGATTCAGCACTGCGAAGAACTCAACAGAGTGCCGACCCAGCCACCTGCACACGGGTGGTCGATGGGTGCGGGTCACCATCCCGACCGACCATGTCGGGCCGGGTGACCTGCCCGGATCCGCCCCTCGGGGCGGTGACGGCATGGAGTGATCTGAATCCGCAGCACCTTCGCGAGGGCCAGCCCCCCGCTTCAAAGCCCCGGCACTCAGCCGTGAAGGGCGCGAGATCGAATCTCGCCCGGGGCGCTCCCCCAACCGCGCCTGCGGCTCGGGGCTTCCGGAGCAGCCGCCGTCTCACCAACACGCCTGCGGCTGCTCCGGCTCTCCGTCCCTCCCCTTTCAGGAGTTTCCATGCGTGCGTACATCGGTCGCCAACAGGCCGTCTCTGCCGAGGACTTCGCCGAACTCGCGCTCGGCACCCCCGTTGAGCTGTGGCTCGGGGTCGAGGGCGAGAGCGAGCAGGAGCGCGCGGCCCGCGAAGACGCGGCGCGCGACATCCTCGCCGACAACCCCGACCTTCCCGACGACCTGATCCGCATCGCCGCGCAGGTCATCGAGGACAACCCGGACCTGTTCGACGTCATCCCCCTCACCCGCCCCGCCCGCCGCCGCCCGGCCCGCAAGGGGGTCGCGGCATGACCACCTCGCACCTCGCCCCCGAGGCGCCCGCATCCGGGGTGCCCCCGCTGACCCGCCCGGAACTGGGTCTTGCCGGAGTCGGCGCGCTCGCCGCGGCCGGAGTCGGCGCGCTGGGTCTGATCTCCTCCTTCGACGCCGTCTCCGCCGCCGCGCTGCGGTGGGGGTTCTCCTCGCCGTGGATGCTGCCGGTCGGTATCGACGTGGCCATTCCGGTATTCACCATGGCCAACCTGCTGCTGATCCGCATGGATATGGCGCTGGCCTGGGTGCGGTTCGTGCCCTGGGTGCTCACCCTGATCACCTGCGGCCTGAACGTCGCGGCCGGACAGGACCTGTGGGCCAAGGTCGCGCACGGGACCATGCCGCTGCTGTGGGTCGTGTTCTCCGAGATCGGCGCCCACATCTACGCCGTCCGCATCGGCGCCGCCACCGGCCGACGCATGGAGAAGATCCGCTTCTCCCGCTGGCTGCTCGCCTTCCCCTCCACCTTCGCCCTGTGGCGCCGCATGACGCTGTGGGAGATCACCTCCTACAGCGAGGCCCTGGCACGGGAGAAGGAACGGCAGTTGGCCTGTGCGGACCTGCGCGAGCGCTACGGCCGTAAGTGGCGGTCGAAGACCCCGCGGCGCGAGCGCGTGATGCTGCGCATGGGCGAGCTCGCCCCCGCTGCTGCCGACTTGGGTGCCGAGCCGACGCCGGCCCCGGAGCCTGCCACGGCACCGCAGGCGCCGAAGCAGGCGGCGCCCAAGCCGCGCAAGCGGCCGGGCAAGGGCGCCGCGCCGCAGCGCACGCCGGCCGAACTGCTCGCGGAAGCCCGCACGGCTACGGCTGACTGGCCCGACAGCCAGATCAACGGTGAGGCGCTGCGCAAGGCGCTGCACTGCGGTGCGGCTCCGGCCCGGCAGGTGCGTGACGCGCTGCTCGCTGAGCGGGCCGACGGCCGCGCCCTGCACTCCGTGAATGCCACCGACGACCCGGCGTCCGGTGAGGGTGGCGAGGAGGTGGCCGCGTAATGGCCGCCTACACCAAGTGCTACGACCCCTCCGGCGCCCGGTTCGGGGTGCCCACGTTCCCCTGGCAGTTCGCCCCGCGCGGCTACGCCACCCGACGGCAGTTACGGGCCCGCGGCCTGCGCCCCGGCGGTCAGCCGATCGCCGCACAGGTGATGCGCCACCACCGGGGCCGCAAGGGAGGGGTGCAGGTCGCCTACCTCTATCGCATCGACCTGGCCAAGCCGGTCCGGCCGATGACCTCCCGCCGCTGCGGGGCGCTCGCGCTGGCGATGCTCGCCCGCCGCACCTGCCCCAAGTGCCGGGTCGTCTACAGCTACTGCCTGCCGACCTCGCTCGGCATGTGCGTGCTGTGCGCCTACCCCGAGGAACAGCGCGCCGCGTGACCTACCAGATGTCCACGAACTCCAGGACAGCTTCGAGGACTCGGCTCCTGCGGCGGTGTGACTTGCTGCAAAAACGCCGCCTTCGCCAGCGACTTTCTGGCTGCTGCACCAGCTTGCCGCACCACTTGCACGGCCGCGTCCTGAACGCAGATTCCCCCATGCCACCCCCCGTAGCACCACGATCCGGCGGGGTCCGTCCGCCCACCTCCTACAGCGACGGCCGGACCACGCCTCTTCCCTTGGAAGGGACCATCCAGTGAAGCACCCCGACGACGACAACGAACTCTTCAACCGACTCGAAGCCGAGATGACCGCCGACTCCGGGGGCGAGGTAGTCGACCTCGACAAGGCACGGTCGGCCCGTACCGAGTCGGCCGACCCGACGACCCGACCCGGCGCCGACCGGTCGGCCGACTCCGACGCGAGCGAGTCGGGCGACCCGACCGCCCGCCCGATGGTCGACCTTCCGACCGCCAAGGCGGCCGGTCCGGGCTACCTGGGTCGGCTGCTCGCCGCGCAGCGCCGGCCGGTCGTCCCGCTGTGGCTGAAGTCCACGGCGGAGCTGAAGACCGCCACCGCGTGGGTGGCCCGGCACTACGCGCACTCGGTCGGCTATCACGCGCTGCGCTCCCCGGTCTACGCCGCTCGCCTCAGCCTCCAGGCCCCCTCCGGTGCCGCGAAGTTCGTGGGCGCCACCATGCGGTGGGTGGCCGACCGTGAGGGCGAGCCGGTCCGTCTTGCGGCCGTGCGTCGCGAGGACGCTGCCGAGTACCTGAAGCTGTCCCGGCAGCGTGACGGGCGGGTCCGACTGCGCACCCTGGTCGCGGTGCTGGCGATGTTCATCGGGCTCGGCTCCGCCCTCGCCATCTATGTGCTGGCCCCCGACTGGCTTCAGGCCCTGTCGGTCGGCGCGGTCGTGATGGCGCTCGGGGCGGCCGGCCGCAAGGCGGATGACCCGGTCATCCATCGCGCGGTGGAACTGCCCACCGCGGTCAAGCTCACCAGCGACATCGTGCTGCGGGCGCTCGGCTCGCTCGGCATCCCCGCCATCAACCAGGCGCAGGGCAAGGGCCGGGACGGCTTCGAGTTCACCGCCCCGATCACCCGCGACGGACCCGGCTGGCGGGCGGAGGGCAACCTGCCCTACGGCGTCACCGTGACCGACGTCATCGAGCGCCGCGACCGGCTCGCGTCCGGACTGCGCCGCCCGCTGGGCTGCGTGTGGCCGGAGGCGGTCCCGAACGAGCACACCGGGCACCTGGTGTTGTGGGTCGGCGACCAGGACATGTCCAAGGCCAAGAAGCCCGCGTGGCCGCTGCTGAAGTCGGGCAGCGTGGACCTGTTCAAGCCGGTCGCGTTCGGCACCGACCAGCGCGGACGCTGGGTCGAGATCACGCTCATGTACATCGCGGCCGTCATCGGCGCGATCCCCCGCATGGGCAAGACCTTCCTGCTCCGCCTCCTGCTCCTCATCGCGGCCCTGGATCCGCGCGCTGAGCTGCACACCTACGACCTCAAGGGCACCGGCGACCTGGATCCGGTAGGCAACGCCGTGAGCTACCGGCACCGGGCGGGGGATGAGGAGGAGGACATCGAGTACGCGGTGCGGGACCTGCGCGCGCTGCGCGAGGAACTCCGGCGCCGCGCCAAGATGATCCGCTCCCTGCCCCGCGACATCTGCCCCGAATCCAAGGTGACCTCCGAGCTGGCGAACAAGAAGTCGCTGGGACTGCACCCGATCGTGGTCGGGGTGGATGAGTGCCAGGTCTGGTTCGAGCACGACAAGTACGGCAAGGAACTCGAAGAGATCTGCACCGACCTGGTCAAACGGGGACCTGCCACCGGGATCGTGCTGCTGCTCGCCACCCAGCGCCCGGACGCCAAGGCGCTGCCCACGGGCATCAGCGCGAACGCATCGGCCCGGTTCTGCCTGAAGGTCATGGGCCAGCTGGAGAACGACATGGTGCTCGGCACCTCCGCCTACAAGCGGGGCGTGCGCGCCACCATGTTCAGTTGGGCTGACAAGGGCATTCACTACTTCGTCGGCGAGGGCTCGGACGCCCGGATCGTCGGCTCCGTGTACGTGGATGCCCCGGCCGCCGAAGCCATCGGTGCCCGCGCCCGCAAGGCCCGCGAGCTGGCCGGCACGCTGTCCGGCTACGCGCTCGGGGAAGAGCCGGAGCTGGACGCGTCCAGCGCGTATGACCTGCTGCGCGACATCCTCGCCGTCGTGGCGGCCGACGAGCCCAAGGTCTGGTCCGAGACCGTCGTCTCCCGCCTCGCCGAACTGCGGCCCGAGGTCTACGACGGCTGGGACCCCGAAGGGCTCGCCGCCGCCCTGAAGCCGCACGGCATCGCCACGATCCAGGTGGGTCGCCGGGTCAACGGCAAGGTGGTCAACCGGCGCGGCATCGACCGCTCCCACATCACCGCCGCGATTGCGGAGCGTGACGGACTCCGGGACGCGGGCTGACGCTCCGGGGCCGCTAGCGATAGCGGCACACCCCGCTAACGTTAGCGGCCCCGCTAGCGCCCCAAACCGCCTCTGATCAGGCCGCTAGCGGATAGCGGCCCACCTGCGGAAACCCCTGAAAACCGCCTGGGAGGGCTCTTCGTGACCCCCATCCTCATCGCTATCGCCTGCCTACTCGCCATCACACTCGGTTACGGCGGTCTGTGTGCGGCCTCGCCGTTCGGCGACTGCCGCCGTTGCCGTGGCATGGGCCACGCGCTGAAGCGCGACCGCAAGGGACGGCTCAAGCGCGGCAAGGACTGCCGCCGCTGCCACGCCACCGGCAAGCGCATCCGCGTCGGCCGCTGGCTCTACAACCGCTGGGCCCGCATCTACCGCGCCGGCACCACCGACTGACCCCGGGAGCATCCATGACCCACAACCCCGAGCACCGCCCGCCCGTCATCGTCTGCCGTGACGAGACGAGCGACTTCCTGTCCGCGGACGTGCAGGACTGGTTCCGCGCCGATCCGGTCAGCCTCACCGACCTGCGCCGCGCCCTCGCCGACATGCGGGCGCGGTTCGCCAACCTCGCCCGGTCGGAGGGCTCCTGATGGTTCTGAGCATTTCCGCCGTGCTGCTGTTCGGCGCCGCGTCCGCCCTCGCCGTCAAGACCAGGTCCGCCGGGGCCGGAGCGGCCGTCGTGCTGTTCCTGTTCGGGTTCTTCGTGGCCGGGACCGGCGCGTACGAGCCCATCCGCAACCTCGTGCAGGCGTCCGCGGACGCCCTGTCCGCGCTCGGCAACTGACCGGAGGCCACCCGTGAATGAACCCATCGTCGCGCGGCACTGGCTTGCCATCGCCGCGCCCAAGGGCGCGCCCGCGATCGCCACCACGACCGTGCTCGCGCTGGCCCGGATCTGGAACGCCAACGGCGCCGAACACTCCGTCGGCAGCGCCGTCCTGATGGGCGCCCTGTCGCTGGGGGCCGCCGCCGCGGGCGTGGCCGCGGGCAACAGCACCGGCGACTCCGTCCTGGTGGGCACCGCGTTCGCCGCGTCCGGCGCGCTCGCCTTCGCGGGAGTCGCCGGATACACCGACGGCATGCCGCTGCCGCTGCTGCTGTGGTCCCTGGCCACCACCGGCGCCTACGCGCTCGCCGCCCGCTACTGGCGCACCGACCGCCGCGAAACGGTCGCCCATCAGCGGGACATCACCGAGCGCCGCGAGGAACGCGCCCACATCGAGCGCGTCGAAACTCTCCGCGCCACCACACAGGTCGAGGTGGCGCGCACCGGTGCCGCCTACGCCGAACAGCTCGCGCAGGCACTCGTCACCCGCGCCACCCTGCCCGGCTTCGACCCCACCGCCCTGGAGCGCACGGGCCTGCCCGAGCTGCCCGCACACCACCGGGACACGTGACAGGGGGCCGGCGTGCGACTCCTGATCTGGCGTGACGCCTCGCACTTCGACCGGTTCGACGACCTGCCCTGCGCGCTGTGCGGCAAGCCCACCCCGATGCGCTCGCACACCCAAGAGCCGGTCCACAAGGTGTGCGCGGAGCAGTGGAACGACACCCACCCCGAAGCTCCCCGCCACCGGGCTGGGAGCCGCGATCTGGGCACACAGCGCTTCCACGACGACGCGCCCACCCCCAGCAAGCAGACCACAGTGCGGCTGCTGCCCCAGCCGGCCGCTCCCGAGCCCATGCCCCTGTACCTGCCCACCACAGGGAGGAAGTCCGCATGAGCGCGATCCTGTGGCCCGTCATCGGCCGCATCGTCACCGCCCTGGACGCCGCCAACGGCACCGGCGACCACGAGAGGGCGATGCGTCTGATCAAGGTCGTTGAGGAGGCAGGCGAGGCATCCGCCGCCTACATCGGCATGACCGGCCAGAACCCCCGCAAGGGCACCACCCACAGCCCGGCCGACGTCGCCGGCGAACTGTGTGACGTCATCATCGCCGCCGCCGTCGCCCTGCACGCCTTCAGCGACCAGCCGGCCGCCACCCTGACGGCCAAGTTGGATGCTGCCGCCCGGCGCCTCACCCGCGACAAGGACCAATAGCTATGCCCGGGGCGGGCGCCGTCTCACCACAAGCCTGCGCCCGCCCCGGATCTCCAGTCCCTCCAAGAGAGCAGGAGACCTCCAGCATGACCCACGCCCCCGCCGCGCCGCCGGAGGGCGGCAACATCAGCCTGTGCACCGGCTCCGCCGCGCTGGACCTGGCCGTGGAAGCCGTCACCGGCCTGCCCACGGTCGCGGTCGGCGAGAAGGACCCCGCCGCCTCGAAGCTGCTGGCCGCCCGCGTGCCCCACGCCCGCAACCTGGGCGACATCACCACCGTGAACTGGGAGGCGCTGGCCTCCGAGGTCGCGCGTCCGGCAGCGTTGACCGCCGGTTTCCCGTGTCAGGACATCTCCAATGCCGGACCTCGGGGAGGGATCGCCGGTGACCGCTCAGGACTCTGGAAAACCATCGCCCACGGCGCCATTCGCCACCTACGACCCCGCCTCGTCTTCCTGGAAAACGTCGCCGCCCTCCGCTCCCGCGGGCTCGACGTCGTCGCCGCCGACCTGGCCGCGCTCGGGTACGACGCGCGGTGGATGTGCCTACGTGCTGGAGATCCCGAAGTCGGAGCCTGCCACCGGCGCGACCGCTGGTTCGCCGTCGCGTATCCCGCTGCTGAAGACCCCCACGTCACAGCTCGGCAGGAACGGCGGACCGCAGCACCCGGACAAGCGCAAGGCCGGCGGGCACGGGCCCACGCTGGAGGACGAAGTGGTCTTCTTGCTGCCCCCGAGCGAGGGCTGAGGCTCCTGCCCACCCCGGCCGCCGCCGACGGCACCGGCGGCCCCGGCACCTCCGCCAAGCGGCAGGGCGGGATGAACCTGCGCACCGCCGTCACCCTGCTGCCCACCCCCGCCGCACGGGACTGGAAGTCGGAGGCCTCCAACCTGATCGGGACCAACTCGCGTCCGCTCAACGAGGTCGTCGTCAACCTGCTGCCCACCCCGAAGGCGTCGGACGGGCCGCACGGCGGGCCGAACCAGCGCGACACCGCGGGCCACTACTACCTGCCCGGCCAGGCCGTCCGCCTGGACGAGCGGTGGGTGGCCACCAACGGCACCGACTACGGCCCCGCCATCCGGCGTTGGGAGACCGTCCTCGGACGTCCCGCACCGGAGCCGACCGAGCCGGGCACCAAGGGCAACCGCCGACTGTCCCCGGCGTTCGTGGAATGGATGATGGGCGCCGATCCCGGCTGGGTCACCTCACCGGACCTGGGCCTGTCGCGCTCCGACCAGCTCAAGATCCTCGGCAACGGCGTCGTCATCCACCAGGCCGCCCTTGCCTACCGCCTGCTGCTCGCCGCCGACGCGCCCGCGATCGCGGACCCTGTCCCGGCCCAACTCGCCCTGGACATCGCCTAGATACGCCCGGGGCGGGCGCCGTCTCACCACAAGCCTGCGCCCGCCCCGGATCTCCAGTCCCTCCAAGAGAGCAGGAGACCTCCAGCATGACCCAACGAGCGTCAATCGGCGAGGGCCACCCGGCCCACGTCACCCCCACCCATCTGCGCACCGCGCTGGAACTCGCCACCGCCGGCGTGCCCGTGCTGCCACTGCGGCAGGGGAAAGTGCCGTTCGGCAACTGCCGCGCATGCGCCAAGAACGCATGCGGCGGGCGACCGAACATGAAGAGCGCGGGCCCCTGCCAGTGCCCCGGCATCTGCCACGCATGGGCCGCCGCCACCACCGACCCCGCCGTCCTCACCTCCTCCGCGTGGGCTGCGATCTGGCATCAGGCCGTGTGCGTCGGCTACCACCCCGGGGGCGCCGGTCTGACCGTCCTCGACCTCGACAACGCGGCGGCCGTCACCTGGGCGCACGAGACCCTGCCTGCCACCCGCACCGTGTTCACCACCCGCGGTCAACACTGGATCTACCTGGGCGTCATGCCCTCCCACAACGCGGTCCGCCCCGGCGTGGACATCAAGTCGTCCATGGCGTATGCCCGTTGGCTCTCACCCGGCACCGGCCGCATGGCCCACCTGCCGGAGGCCGTCCGCGCCCTGGGAGGGAAGGAAGACACCACCCCCGCCGGTGGGGAGGTGGCCTCTTCCGTCCCCGGGCGCGCCACCTGGGACCGGACGGTTGCCACCGGGTGCCGCCACACCGAGGCGTATGTGCGCACCGGCCTCGACCGCGGCCTTGCCATGGTGCGGGCCCGCACCGAATCCGGCGCCGGCTCACAGGCGTTCGGCGTGGCCCGCTTCCTGGCCGTACAACACACGGGGTGCCCCGGGCCCTGTGGGCTCGCGGCGATCGGGGAAGAGATCGTGGCCGCCGCCGTCTCGGTCGGTGTCCCCGAGCCTTACGCGCGCCGCGCGGTCACCAACGGCCTTGAGACGACTGTGGAGCGTGCGGCATGAACAAAGCATCCCGAAATCCCACGAACGACCCTCAGGACGCCGTACAGGGGCCGCCGCGACCGACCGTGGGCGAACCGAAGGACGTCGCCCGCAAGGGCGCCCATATCGCTGTTCGCCCTGACTCGCAGACCGGCGATGGGCGTTACCCCGTCGCGTGGCTGCGCATCACCGCCCCCGGCGGCGCCACCCCCACCGCCACGTCGACGTGCCGGTGCGGCCGTGACCGCAGCGCCGTCGGACACACGCGCGTACACGCCCTGATCACCGACCACAAAGCCCACCGCGACACCTGCCCGCTCCGCAACCTCCAGGAAGGGAGGGACGCCGCATGATGGACCGCCCCGCCCCCGACACCGAGGAACTGCCCCCACCCTCCAACCCGTTGGCTGTCGCCCGCCGTCTCCTGCCCGACTGGCAGAACGAGGACGGACAGCTTGTGTGCCGGCGCTGGCGCGGCTCGTGGATGCGCTGGACCGGTGCCCACTGGCGGGAGATCGACGAAGCGCAGGTGCGCAAGGCCATGTACGAGCGCCTGGAACACGTCGTCTACCTCGCTCCGGTCAAGGACGGAGAGTTCGAGCAACGCGACTGGGCACCCACGAAGACGAAGATCGGCAACCTGCTCGATGCGCTCGGAGCCATCACCCTGGTGCCCACCGACACCGATGCCCCAGCCTGGATCGACGGCGAGGGTGAGACGGACGGCGGTCCGATCGTGGCCTGTGAGAACGGGCTGCTGCGCATCCGGGACCGCGCACTGTTGGCGCACACGCCGGGCCTGTTCAACCTGGTCTCCGTCCCCTTCGCGTACGACCCAACCGCCACGGCGCCGACCTGGGATCACTTCCTGTCGCAGATCTGGCCCGACGACCCCGACGCCATCGCCGCGGTTCAGGAGTGGTTCGGCTACGTCCTCTCTGGCCGCACCGACCAGCAAAAGATCCTGCTCATGGTCGGCCCGTCCCGCTCCGGCAAAGGCACCATCGCCCGCGTGCTCAAAGAGCTGGTCGGCAAGGAGAACCTGGCCGGACCGACCCTCGCCGGGCTCGGTACCAACTTCGGCCTGTCCACCCTGATCGGAAAGCCGCTCGCGGTCATCGCCGATGCCCGGCTGGACGGCAACAGCAACAACAGCCAGGTCGTCGAACGGCTGCTCACGATCTCCGGTGAGGACACGATCGACATCGATCGCAAGTACCGCGAGGTGTGGACCGGCAAGCTCCCCACCCGGCTGGTGATCCTGTCCAACGAGCTGCCGCACTTCGGCGACTCCTCCGGCGTCATCGCCCGCCGCTTCGTCCTGCTCAACATGCGGGTCTCCTGGCTCGGCAAGGAAGACCCCACCCTCTTCGACCGCCTGGCCGCAGAAATGCCCGGCATCCTCAACTGGGCACTGGAGGGCCTCGCCCGACTCCAGCGCACCAAACGAATCACAGAACCGGCCTCCAGCCGGGAAGCGGTCACCACTATGCAGGACACCGCCTCGCCCACGTCCGCGTTCATCCGCGAACGCTGCACCACCGGACCCACGTGCAGTGTGCCCGTAGACGCGCTGTGGACGGTCTGGCGGGAGTGGGCCGAAGACAATGGCGTCCGCCCCGGCACGAAGCAGGTGTTCGGCCGCAACCTCCTGTCCGTGGTCCCCCGGCTCAGCCGCTCACGCCCCCGCGACGCGTACGGCCGGCAGGTGGTCACCTACACCGGGATCACGCTCAACGTGTCCGAGCCACATTTGCCTGAGTCGCGACTCATCGCGTCTCAAGACCCCCCTGAGATCCGCTGAGTGCCGATGAGTCGCGACTCATCGGAATGTATTTCCAACTCGTGGAGGACGCAGTGAGCGCGACCGCGCCCATCCAGGCTGACCCAAGGGCCATCCTCCGGGGTGGCCTCCCGGACCGATACCTCAAGCCCGAAGACATAGCCGAGATCTTCGA
The DNA here is from genome assembly GCF_002078175.1 of Streptomyces sp. M41(2017). Classification (GTDB taxonomy): domain Bacteria; phylum Actinomycetota; class Actinomycetes; order Streptomycetales; family Streptomycetaceae; genus Streptomyces. The sequence continues at coordinate 305,629 of NZ_MWFK01000001.1, forward strand.
GGTGCCCCTCGAAACCGTCTACCAGTGGCGCAAGAAGCGGACCGGCCCGCCCGGCTTCCGCATCGGCAAGCACCTCCGCTACGACCCCGCCGACGTGCGCGCCTACGTCACCCAGCGCAAGGACGCCGACCGAAACGCCGCGTAGCTGAACACCCGCCAGAGACAGCAGGGAGAGCCGTCGCCAACGGCTCTCCCTGCTGTATGTCGAGAGAGGACCGCCGCCGCATGGCTGGCCACATCCAAGACCGCTGGTACAAGACCGAGACCAACGCCGACGGCAAGACCGTCCGAGTCCATACCGACCGCTACGGCTCTGGCCTGCGCTACCGCGCGAGGTACATCGGCCCCGACAGTACCGAGAAGTCCAAAAGCTACCCCGATGGACAGAAGCGCCTCGCCGAGAAATGGCTCTCGAAGGTAGAGGCCGACATGGACAGCGGCAACTACATCGACCCGGCCGCCGGCCGAACGACGTTCCGGCAGTACGCCGAGAAGTGGCTGAAGACTCAGACCACCGACTTGACGACCCGAGAAACGGTCACCTCCACGATCCGCGGCCACGCGCTCCCCTACCTTGGCTCGCGGCCCCTCGGCTCCTTCAAGCCGGAACACATCCGCGACTGGCTGAGCGAATTGGAACAGGCTGTACCTGCAACGTCCTACCGGCGCGTGATCTACAACAACGTGTCGACCATCCTTAATGCGGCCGTGGATGACGGCCACCTGACGAAGAACCCGTGCCACGCGCAATCCGTACGCCCTCCCGCGGCGGGAACTGGCCGCGTGGTGCCGTGGACCGCCCAACGCGTCTTCGGCGTCCGGGAGGCATTGCCAGAGCGCTTTCGCGCGGCGGTGGACCTCGGAGCGGGATGCGGTCTGCGACAGGGAGAGATCTTCGGGCTCCCTGTCGACGAAATCGACTTTGAGTCCGGCTGGCTGCACATCGTGAACCAGGTGAAGGTGACGACCGAGGGTCTCGTATTCGGCCCGCCGAAGCGGGACAAGCTTCGGGATGTTCCCCTGCCCGACCGCGTGGCGGATGCCCTCAAGCGCCACATAAAGGAGTTTCCACCGGTCTCGATCACCTTGCCGTGGCTACGGAAGGACGGCCGCATGGTGACGCACAAATTGCTGTTCACCCGCCTCGACGGCGCGGGAGCGGTCCGCCGGACCGACTTCAACACCCACGCCTGGAAGCCCGCTCTCGTCGCGGCAGGAGTGATCCCCGAACCGAAGCCGGGCGAGCGTCACCAGGCTGCACGCGAGCACGGCATGCACGCACTGAGGCACTTCTACGCGTCGGTCCTGCTGAACGCCGGGGAGAACATCAAAGCGTTGAGCCACTACCTTGGGCACAACGATCCGGGGTTCACGCTGCGGGTGTACACGCACCTCATGCCGAGTAGCGACGCACGGGCCCGGAACGCCGTGGACGGGCTGTATGCGGCCACCGATCCGGAGCCGGACGGCCCACAGACGGCCCACGGGCACTGACAGGACATGGGGCCGACGGTCGCGAACCGTCGGCCCCACATGTCTGATCAGCAGGAAACCCGCTCTGACCTGCCCCTACAGCACCGGCAGGTTCTTCCGCAGCTCGAACGCCGTGACCTCGCTGCGGTACTCCTCCCACTCCGACTTCTTGTTGCGCAGGAAGAAGTCGAAGACGTGTTCGCCGAGGGTTTCTGCGACGAGTTCGCTGCGCTGCATGAGGGCCAGGGCCTCGCCGAGGTTCTGCGGGAGGGGCTCGATGCCCATCGCGCGGCGCTCGGCGTCGGAGAGGGCCCAGACGTCGTCGTCGGCGCCCGGCGGGAGCTCGTAGCCCTCCTCGATGCCCTTCAGGCCCGCGGCCAGCAGCAGCGCGTACGCCAGGTACGGGTTCGCGCCCGAGTCGATGGAGCGGACCTCGACCCGCGCCGAGCCGGTCTTGCCGGGCTTGTACATCGGGACGCGGACGAGGGCCGAGCGGTTGTTGTGGCCCCAGCAGATGTACGAGGGAGCCTCGCCGCCGGCGCCCGCCGTGCGCTCCGAGCCGCCCCAGATGCGCTTGTAGGAGTTGACCCACTGGTTGGTGACGGCGGAGATCTCCGCGGCGTGCTTGAGGAGGCCGGCGATGAAGGAGCGGCCCACCTTCGAGAGCTGGTACTCGGAGCCGGACTCGTAGAAGGCGTTCCGGTCGCCCTCGAAGAGGGAGAGGTGGGTGTGCATACCGCTGCCCGGGTACTCCGAGAACGGCTTCGGCATGAAGGTGGCCTGCACGCCCTGCTCCAGCGCGACCTGCTTCATGATCAGCCGGAAGGTCATGATGTTGTCGGCCGTGGAGAGCGCGTCGGCGTACCGCAGGTCGATCTCCTGCTGGCCCGGGGCACCCTCGTGGTGGCTGAACTCGACCGAGATGCCCATCGACTCCAGCATCGTGATGGCCTGGCGACGGAAGTCCTGGCCCACGTTCTGCGGGGTGTGGTCGAAGTAGCCCGAGTTGTCCGCGGGGGTGGGCCGCGAGCCGTCGAGCGGGCGGTCCTTCAGCAGGAAGAACTCGATCTCGGGGTGGGTGTAGAAGGTGAAGCCCAGGTCGGACGTCTTGGCGAGGGCCCGCTTGAGGACGTAGCGCGGGTCAGCGAAGGACGGGGAGCCGTCGGGCATGAGGATGTCGCAGAACATCCGGGCCGTGCCGGGCGCCTCGGCACGCCAGGGCAGCACCTGGAAGGTGCCGGGGTCCGGCTTGGCGATCATGTCGGACTCGTAGACGCGGGCGAAGCCCTCGATGGCGGAGCCGTCGAAGCCGATGCCCTCGTCGAAGGCCTGTTCCAGCTCGGCCGGGGCCACGGCCACCGACTTGAGGAAGCCGAGCACGTCCGTGAACCACAGACGTACGAACCGGATGTCACGCTCCTCCAGCGTCCGGAGCACGAACTCCTGCTGCTTGTCCATCTTCCGCTTCCACCCATCCTTGCTGGTCAGGCCGCCTGCTCCCACGCCTCGGAGACGATCGGGGCTCCTGAGCATCCCACCACAACACCATTTCATGCGCGTTGCGGACCTTGATCGGCCGGGCGACCTCGGTCTGAACGCCTCGCGTACGGGAGGTGTCCTGCTCCGGTGCCCATACTGCCTGCTCACGGCCCCGCCTGTAAGGGCCGACCCTCAACCGCTCCGGGACCGGCCCCGTCCGGCTTCGGCCAATCCCGCGCCCGCCCTGCCGACAACGCTCCCCGCACGATTACGATCAGCGCACCGACCGTCCCATCCCCATAAGGACTCACCATGGGTTCCGCCAAGAACACCGCCACCGCGACGCGCAAGGCCCGTATAGAGGAACTGCGCCGTGCCGAGCGTGCGCGCGCCCGGCGCAACCGGATCCTGGTGATCGCCGCGAGCGTGGTCGTCGTCGCCGGTCTGGCCGTCGGCGGTGTCGTGCTCGTCCAGTCGCAGTCCGACGACGAGAAGAGCACCGCGAGCGACGCGAAGCAGGCCTCCGGGCACTTCGTCACGGGCGCGGACGGCGTGCGGACCTGGAAGGGCACCCTCGCGCGCAACCACGTCACGAAGACCGTGTCCTACCCGATGGAACCCCCGGTCGGCGGTGACCACAACCAGGTCTGGATGAACTGCAACGGCGACGTCTACACCAAGGCGATCAACAACATGAACGCCGTGCACTCGCTGGAGCACGGCGCCGTGTGGGTGACGTACAACGCCAAGGCGTCCGCGGGCGACGTCAAGGCGCTGGCCGCGAAGGTCAAGAAGACCCCGTACACGCTGATGAGCCCGGTCGACGACCAGAAGGACCCGATCATGCTGAGCGCCTGGGGCAAGCAGCGCACGGTGACGAGCGCGACCGACAAGAACGTCGACGCGTTCTTCTCGGAGTTCGTGCAGGGCAAGCAGACGCCCGAGCCGGGTGCCGCCTGCACCAACGGTCTCTCGCAGTGAGGCACGTCGGGTGGGTCGCGGGCGGCGCGGCGGCCGTGCTGGTCGCGGCCGGGGCGATCACGTACGCGGTGGCCGACGGCGACGACTCCGGGACGCGGGCGCCCGCCGCCGACTCGGCCGACGCGGGGTTCGCCCGGGACATGGCGGTCCACCATCAGCAGGCCGTGGAGATGTCGTACATCGTCCGGGACCGCACCAAAAACACGGAGGTGCGGCGGCTCGCGTACGACATCGCGCAGACGCAGGCCAACCAGCGGGGCATGCTGCTCGGCTGGCTCGACCTGTGGGAGCTGCCGAAGGTGTCGGCCGACCCGCCGATGACCTGGATGGGCATGGGCGACATGGCCTCCGGCAAGGACGGTTCGCTGATGCCGGGCATGGCCACCAACACCGAGATGAAGCGGCTCGGCACGCTCGAAGGGAAGCAGGCCGAGGTCTTCTACCTCCAGTTGATGACCGACCATCACAAGGGCGGCATCCACATGGCGGAGGGCTGCGTCGAGAAGTGCACGGTCGGCGTGGAGAAGCGGCTCGCGCAGGGCATGGTCGCCTCGCAGCAGTCGGAGCTCGACCTGATGGCCGACCTCCTCGACCAGCGGGGCGCGAAGCCGCGCGACTAGGAGGACGGACGCCCCGTCACCGGCCGTCGGGTTCCGGCCGGTTCCACCACGCCCTGTTCCAGGGTTCCGTCGCGCGCCCGCCCTGTTCCGCCCACCCTGTCGCGCACCCTGTTCCACCGTCACCGTGACGTGCCTGGCTCCGACCCTGCCCGTGATCCCGACAGACCGAGGGAAAACCCTCGATCTTGGGCACGAAGATCCATCAAATCGTCCCAAACAACCGTGAATCACGGCCACTTGGGGTTTCCTTGGCTCTTTCATTCCCCTGGCATGAACGGTTCATCGCAAGAGTGGCCCCCATCTGTGATCCATTCCTCCCGCCCTGGTAGGGCGTGGGGTCCCACGTGGTTCACCGACCAACCACTACATGCGACGAACCGCATCGCAGGGGGTTCTATGAGATCCAATCGCGCCACCAGGCGTGCCGGGGTGAGCATGGCGGCGACACTGCCGCTGCTCGCCGGTGCGCTGGCGTTCGGCATACCCGCGGCCCACGCCGCGGACGGTCCGAGCCGGGACACCCTCTCGGGCACCAAGCCCGCGTGGGCCACCGCCACGGCCGACAAGGGCGCTGCTTCGGACAGCTCCCAGGTCTCGGCCCGGGTCTACCTCGCCGGCCGGGACGCCAAGGGTCTGGCCGCGTACGCCAGGTCCGTGTCCGACCCGAACTCGGCCTCGTACGGCAAGTACCTGAGCGCCAAGAAGACGCAGGCACGTTTCGGAGCCACCAAGGCGCAGGTCGCCGCGGTGACCTCGTGGCTGCGGTCCGCGGGCCTGAAGGTCACCGGAACCACGCAGCACTACGTCTCCGTCACCGGTGACGTGGCCGCCGCCGAGAAGGCGTTCGGCACGCAGCTGCACAACTTCACCAAGGGCAAGAAGACCTACCGCGCGCCGTCGAAGACGGCCTCCGCGCCGGCCGCCCTGAACGGCGCCGTCCTGACCGTCACCGGCCTGGACAACGCCCCGCACAAGGCGCAGCACGCGGACCAGCTGCCGCCGCCGGACGCGGTGTTCAAGAACGCCGGGCCGTTCTCCTCGTACTACGGATCGAACACCGCGAGTGCCCTGCCCTCCGCCTACGGGAAGAAGATCCCGTACGCCGTGCAGGGGTACACGGGCAAGCAGCTGCGTGCCGCGTACGGAGCGGGCAGCCGCACCGGCAAGAACGTCCGCGTCGCCATCACGGACGCGTACGCCTCGCCGACCATCGCCTACGACGCGGCCACCTACGCCGCGAAGCACGGTGACGCGAAGTACTCCACCAGCCAGCTCCGTCAGGTGCTGCCGGCGGGGTACACGAAGACCGAGGAGTGCGGGGCGGCGGGCTGGTACGGCGAGGAGACCCTCGACGTCGAGGCCGTGCACGCCGTCGCGCCGGGCGCGAGCATCACGTACGTGGGTGCCGCGTCCTGCTACGACGACGACCTGCTCGACTCGCTCAGCAAGATCGTCGACGGGCACCTGGCCGACATCGTCTCCAACTCGTGGGGCGACATCGAGGCCAACCAGACCCCGGACCTCGCGGCGGCCTACGACCAGGTCTTCCAGTTCGGCGCGGTCGAGGGCATCGGCTTCTACTTCTCCTCCGGTGACAACGGCGACGAGGTCGCCAACACCGGCACGAAGCAGGTCGACACCCCGGCCAACTCGGCGTGGGTGACGGCGGTCGGCGGTACCTCGCTGGCGGTCGGCAAGGGCGACAAGTACCTGTGGGAGACCGGCTGGGGCACCGAGAAGGCCTCGCTGTCCGAGGACGGCAAGAGCTGGACCGGGTTCCCGGGCGCGTTCACCTCGGGTGCGGGCGGCGGCACGAGCAAGACCGTGGCGGAGCCGTACTACCAGAAGGGCGTCGTCCCGAACGCGCTGGCCAAGGCGAACAACGCCGCGGGCAACCGGGTCGTCCCCGACATCTCGGCGATCGCCGACCCCAACACCGGTTTCAAGGTCGGCCAGACGCAGACCTTCCCGGACGGGACGGAGCAGTACAGCGAGTACCGCATCGGCGGCACCTCGCTCGCCGCTCCGGTGATCGCGGCGGTTCAGGCGCTCGCCCAGGAGGCGCGCGGCGGCAAGGCGATCGGTTTCGCCAACCCGTCGATCTACTCCAAGGCCGGCTCGAAGGCGTACCACGACGTCACGGACCACCCCGTCAAGGGCTCCGGACTCGCCGTGGCGCGCGTCGACTTCGCGAACGGTATCGACGCGGCGGACGGTCTGCTCACCTCGGTGCGCACCCTCGGCGCGGACAGCTCGCTGAAGGCCGTGAAGGGCTACGACGACGTGACCGGCGTGGGCTCTCCCGCCCCGGGCTACGTCAGCTCGTACAGCCGTCACTGACCGGCGCTCACCCGCGATGCGCTCGCCTCTCCACCGGAGGCGGGCGCATCGCGCGTTCTGCGCCCGAGCGGGCCGTGCCTCCCCCACCCGCATGCCATCGCGTCGCTCTGACGATTACACTGGCCGGGTGCCTCCTCTGAACTTCCGGTCGCCCTATCAGCACGGCTTCGCACGCGTCGCCGCCTGCACGGGCCACACCGTCATCGCGGACCCGCAGGCCAACGCCGAGGCGGTGCTGCGCCAGGCGCGCAGGTGCGCCGACGAGGGTGTCGCCGTCGCCGCCTTCCCGGAAATGGGACTGTGCGGCTACTCGATCGAGGACCTGCTGCTCCAGGACGCGCTGCTCGACCAGGTCGAGGAAGCGCTCCGTACGGTGGTGGCGGGGTCGGCGGAGCTCCTGCCGGTCCTGGTCGTGGGCGCCCCGCTGCGTCACCGCAACCGGGTCTACAACTGCGCGGTGGTCGTGCACCGGGGCCGCGTCCTCGGTGTCGTGCCCAAGTCCTATCCGCCGAACTACCGGGAGTTCTACGAGCGCCGGCAGATCGCGGCGGGCGACGACGAGCGCGGTGGCTCGATGCGGCTGGACGGCGAGACCGTGCCGTTCGGCGTGGACCTGCTGTTCGCCGCCGACGACGTGCCGGGTCTGGTGCTGCACGCGGAGATCTGCGAGGACATGTGGGTGCCGGTGCCGCCGAGCGCAGAGGCGGCCCTGGCGGGCGCGACCGTCCTCGCCAACCTCTCCGGCAGCCCGATCACCGTCGGCCGGGCCGAGGACCGCAAGCTGATGTGCCGCTCGGCGTCCTCGCGCTGCATCGCCGCGTACGTGTACGCGGCGGCCGGGCTGGGCGAGTCGACCACGGACCTGTCCTGGGACGGCCAGACCATGATCTACGAGAACGGGACGCTGCTGGCCGAGTCCGACCGCTTCCCGCTCGACGACCAGTTCTCCGTGGCGGACGTCGATCTCGACCTGCTGCGCCAGGAACGGCTGCGGACCGGCAGCTTCGACGACAACCGGCGCACCCACTCCACCCGCACCGCCGAGTTCCGGACACTGTCGTTCCGGCTCGACGCCCCCACCGGCGACCTCGGCCTGCGGCGCCGGATCGAGCGCTTCCCGTTCGTGCCCGCGGACCCCGACCGGCTGGCCCAGGACTGCTACGAGGCCTACAACATCCAGGTCGCGGGGCTGCAGCAGCGGCTCGCGGCGATCGGTGGCCCCAAGGTGGTCATCGGGGTGTCCGGCGGGCTCGACTCCACGCACGCGCTGATCGTCGCCGCCCGTGCGATGGACCGGGCGGGCCGCCCGCGCAGCGACATCCTCGCCTTCACGCTGCCCGGCTTCGCCACCAGTGACCACACCAAGGGCAACGCGCACGAGCTGATGCGCTCCCTCGGTGTGACCGCGGCCGAGCTGGACATCACGCCCACCGCACGGCTGATGCTGGACGAGATGGGCCACCCCTTCGCCTCCGGCGAGCCCGTGTACGACGTGACCTTCGAGAACGTCCAGGCCGGACTGCGCACCGACTACCTGTTCCGGCTCGCCAACCAGCGCGGCGGCATCGTGCTCGGCACGGGTGACCTGTCGGAGCTGGCGCTCGGCTGGTCCACGTACGGCGTGGGCGACCAGATGAGCCACTACAACGTCAACTCGGGAGTGCCGAAGACGCTGATCCAGCATCTGATCCGGTGGGTCATCGGCAGCGGCCAGTTCGGCGAGGACACCGACCGGACGCTCGCCGCGATCCTCGACACGGAGATCAGCCCGGAGCTCGTGCCGGGCGAGGAGATGCAGTCCACCGAGTCGCGCATCGGCCCGTACGCCCTGCACGACTTCACCCTGTTCTACGTGCTGCGGTACGGCTTCAGGCCGTCGAAGATCGCCTTCCTGGCCTGGCACGCGTGGCACGACCCGGACGCGGGCGCCTGGCCGCCCAACTTCCCGGCGACGAAGCGGGACGCGTACGACCTGCCGGAGATCCGGCGCTGGCTGGACGTGTTCTGCCGCCGCTTCTTCGGGTTCGCGCAGTTCAAGCGCTCGGCGATGCCGAACGGGCCGAAGGTCTCGGCCGGCGGTTCGCTCTCGCCGCGCGGCGACTGGCGGGCGCCGTCCGACAGTTCGGCCCGCACCTGGCTGCGCGACCTGGCCCGCTTCGATCCGCCGGAGACCGAGGACTGACCCCTCCGAGAGCCGGGGGCCGGCCTCACGAGGGCCGGGGGCCCGGCTGTGGGGCGGGAGCCGCGCCCCCGGACGGTTCCGGCGGCGCGGCTCCCCGGGCCCGGCTCAGCGGCGCAGCGCCTCCGGCCGGTCGGGCACGCCCGAGGCGACCACGCGCGCGTGCGGGACCGGCCGCGTGGTGCGGCTCCGGTCCACCGCGTACGCGGTGCCCGCCACCGCGATCCCCAGGACCGCGAGCGCGGCTCCGGCGACGGCCGGCGAGGTCGCGCCGAAGCCCGCGGCCAGGGCGAGCCCGCCGATCCAGGCGCCGCCGGCGTTCGCGAGGTTGAACGCGGCCTGGTTCGCGGAGGACGCGAGGGACGGTGCGGCCGCGGCCTTCTCCATGACCATGAGCTGGAGCGGCGAGCCGGTGACGAAGGCGGCCGTGCCGAGCAGGGTCACGCCCACGGCGGCGCTCCACTGGGCTCCCATGAGGACCGGGAAGAGCGCGAGGACCGCGACCAGGGAGACCAGGCCGCCGAAGAGGGTGCCCCGCAGCGAGTGGTCCGCGAGCCGGCCGCCGAGCAGATTGCCCGCGGTCGCGCCGACACCGAAGAGCGCCAGCAGCAGGGTGACGCTGCCCTCGGCGTATCCGGCGGAGTCCGTGAGCATGGGCGTGATGTAGCTGTACGCGGAGAAGAGCGCGCCGAAGCCCGCGACGGTCGTCCCGAGGGCCAGCCAGACGGGCAGCGACCGCAGCGCGGCCAGTTCGCCGCGCAGGCCGCCCTCGGAGGCGTGCGCGCGGTCGTGCGGGATCAGCAGGAACAGCGAGGCGATGGCGGCGACGCCGATCACGCTCACGCCGAGGAAGGTGGCGCGCCAGCCCAGGTGCTGGCCCATCGCCGTGGCGACCGGGACGCCGACGATGTTCGCGACGGTCAGGCCGAGGAACATCAGCGACACGGAACGGGCCTTGCGCTCGGGGGCGACCAGGCCGGTGGCGACGACGGCGCCGACGCCGAAGAAGGCGCCGTGCGGAAGACCGCTCAGGAAACGGGCGGCGAGCAGCCAGTGGTGGTCGGGGGCGAACGCGGAGAGCGCGTTGCCGACCACGAAGAGGCCCATGAGGGAGATGAGGACCGTGCGGCGGGACATCCGGGCGGTGGCCGCGGCGAGCAGCGGGGCGCCGATCACGACACCGAGCGCGTACGCCGAGACGAGGTGTCCCGCGGTCGGTATGGATATGTGCAGGTCGTCGGCGACGTCGGGCAGCAGCCCCATCATGACGAACTCGGTGGTGCCGATGCCGAAGGCGCCCACGGCGAGGGCGAGCAGGGCCAGAGGCATGAGAGGCCTTTCACAGAAGCGGGGACGAGCGGGTCGGGGGCGCACGCGGGGGCGTACGGGGTCGCGGGCGCACGGCGCGACCCGCACACGGCCATGTGTGCGGGTCGCGGATCGAACGTTAAGTTCAGCCGGTGAACAAAGTCTGCCGGGCCCAGTATTCCAGGAGGTTAAGAGGCGGTTGCGTCCATCGAGACGCGGGCGGCGATCGGGAGGTGGTCGCTGCCGGTCTCGGGCAGGGTCCACGAGGTCACCGGTTCGATGCCCTTGACCATGATCTGGTCGATCCGGGCCATCGGGAACGACGCCGGCCAGCTGAAGCCGAAGCCGCTGCCCGCCGCGCCCTGGGTGGAGCGCATCTGCGCGGTGACGGCGTTCAGGGCGCGGTCGTTCATCGTGCCGTTCAGGTCACCGAGCAGGACGACCTGCTTCAGCGGCTCGTCGGCGATGGCCTCGCCCAGCGCGTCGGCGCTCTTGTCGCGCTGCCGGGCGGTGAACCCGGCCTCCATCTTCACGCGCACCGACGGCAGGTGGGCGACGTACACGGCGACCTGGCCGGCCGGGGCGGTCACGGTCGCCCGCATCGCGCGCGTCCAGCCCAGCTTGATGTCCACGGGCCGGGTGCCGCTGAGGGGGTACTTGCTCCACAGCCCGACGGTGCCCTGCACCGAGTGGTACTTGTACGTCGAGGCGAGCGCTCGCTCGTACACCGGCACGGCGGACGCGGTCAGCTCCTCCAGGGCCAGTACGTCGGCGCCGGAGGCGGCCACGTCGCGGGCGGTGCCGGACGGGTCCGGGTTGTCGGCGTTGACGTTGTGGGTGGCGACGGTGAGGTCGCCTCCGCTGCCGGTCTTGTCGGTGAGCAGGCCGCCGAAGACGTTCAGCCAGACGACCGCGGGCAGCAGCACGGCGATCAGGGCCGTGACGGACTTGCGCACCAGGGCGAGGACCAGCAGGACCGGGATGAGGAGTCCGGCCCAGGGCAGGAACGTCTCGGTGAGGCTGCCGAGGTTGCCGATCCGGTTGGGGATCTGCGCGTGGGTGAGCATCACCAGGGCGAGGAGGATCGCGATCGCGGCGAGGACCACGCCGCGCCGCCAGATGCCGCGGTCCCCGCGCCAGCCGTCGAACAGGCGCCGGAACCGGGATCCTCTGCGGTCCGGCCCGTGGCCGCCGCTGCCCGTCTCCGTCATATACGCCTGCGCCATACCGTCGCCTCACAAACTGCCGTGCGCACCGTCTGCCCCTCGGCTACGACCCTAGGGGATGTTCGGTGTCGTTCTCGCCGTCCTGGACGGCCGTACGGGCAGAGGGACGTAGAAGTTCACGTCCGGAGTTCCGTTCGGAGGCCCGTGGCATGCCCTCTGTGACGAAACGCGCACATTCGCACCGTCAGGAACGGTCCGGTTCACGGCCGGGCGGGGCGCAGCCCTTCCAGCAGTGTGTCGACGACCCGTTCGGCGAGACCCTCGGGCAGATCGGTGTCAGGGCGCATCACGGTCCGGACGAGCATCGGGCCGACGAACATGTCGTTGAGGAGTTCGATGTCGACGTCGGCGCGGAGTTCGCCGTTCTCCTGGCCGCGGCGCAGCACCTCGTAGCCGATCTGGCGTCGGGGGGCGATGACGGTCGCGTCGTACGCGGCCCAGAGTTTGGGGCTGCTCTTCATCTGGGCGTGCACGTTGTGCAGGATCGCCGAGGAGCGGCTGACCAGGCCGCGGCGGCGCAGCGACTCCAGCAGGACGACGAGGTCGTCGCGCATGGAGACGCCGGGGAGTTCGGGGTCCTGGGGTTCGGCGGCGCGCATCACGTCGACGAACAGTTCGTCCTTGCCGCTCCAGCGGCGGTAGATGGTCGCCTTGCCGACGCCGACGGTGCGGGCGAGCCGCTCGATGGAGATGTCCGCGAGCGGAACTCCCTCTTCCAGGAGCTTCATCACGCCCTCGATGATGGCGTGCTCCACGGCCTCGCTGCGGGGCCTCCCCCGGTTGGGGCACCCTTGCCTGTCACGGCCTTCCGCGAGACTCACGTCGAACTCCGTTCCCATCCTCGACCTGCTGCCATTGTCCCCCCGTGCACGGCGGTGGCGGGCACCGCCCGGTGGGGGTGCCCGCGGTCCGTACGCCGTGATCAGTCCTGCCCGGCCGATGCGGGCGTCGCCTTCACCAACTCGGCCTCGTCCTTGCCCGCTTGCTGCGCCGGCGGGCGGCCCGGCAGGAACAGGGCGACGACCACCGCGCCGATGACCGCGACACCCGCGCCGCACAGGGCGGTGACGTGCATGGCGTGCAGGAACGCGTCGTTCGCCGGGGTGACGAGGGCCTTGCCCTGCGGTCCGAGCCTGGCGGCGACGCCGAGGGTGGCCTCGATGGACTCGCCCGCGGTGTGCCGCAGCGGTGCCGGGACGAGGGAGAGCTTGTCCTCGATGCCGTTGCGGTAGGCCGTGGAGAGCACGGAGCCGAGGACGGCGATGCCGAGGGCGCCGCCGACCTGGCGGAAGGTGTTGCTGAGCGCGGAGGCGGAGCCCGCCTTCTCGCGGGGCAGCGCCTGCATGATGACGACGCTGGTCGGGGTCATGATGTGCGCCATGCCGGTGCCCATCAGGAAGAAGATGACCTCCAGGATCCAGATCGGCGTGTCGGCCTCCAGCGTGGCGAACGCGGCGAGCATCGCGGCGATGATCACGAGGCCGGCGGTGCAGGTGGCGCGGTTGCCGAAGCGGTCGACGACCAGCCGGGCGCGGGGCGCGAAGATGATCTGGGCGGCGGCCAGCGGGAGCATCAGCAGGCCGGTCTGCAACGGCGAGTAGCCGCGCACGCTCTGGGTGTAGAAGACCGAGAAGAAGGTCACGCCCATGAGCGCGAAGAAGACCAGCGCGATGGCCGAGATGGCCGCGGAGAAGACCTTGTTCTGGAAGTACGAGACGTCGATCGACGGGTGGTCGCTGCGCTTCTCGAAGATGACGAAGCCGATGAGGACCACGAGACCGGCGCCGATGGTCGCGAGGACCTGCGGGTCGGTGAAGTCGGCGAGCTGGCCGCCCTTGATGATGCCGTAGACGAGCAGGACGAGGCCGACGACCGAGAGGACGACGCCGACCGGGTCGAGGCGTCCGGGGTTCGGGTCGCGGGAGTCGGGGACCAGCCAGATCATCAGGCCGATCGCGAGGACCACGATCGGGACGTTGATCAGGAAGACGGAGCCCCACCAGAAGTGGTCGAGCAGGACACCGCCGGTGATCGGTCCGATCGCGATGGCGAGGCCGACGCCGCCCGCCCAGATGCCGATGGCTTTGGGCTGCTCGTCACGCTCGAAGACGTTCATCAGGACGGCGAGGGTCGCGGGCATCACGAAGGCGGCGCCGAAACCCATCAGCGCGCGGAACACGATCAGCTGGACCGGCGAGCCGGACTCGGCGGCGAGCGCGGATCCGATGCCGAACACCGCGAGACCGGCGAGCAGGACCTTCTTGCGGCCGAGCCGGTCGCCGAGGAGCCCCGCGGTGAACAGCAGTCCGGCGAAGACGAGCGTGTAGGCGTTGATGGCCCACTCCAGCTCGCCCTGGGTGGCGCCGAGACCGGTGGGTGCCGGGGTCGAGATCGTCTTGATCGCGACGTTCAGGATCGAGTTGTCGAGCACCACGATCAGCAGGCTGAGCATCAGCACGCCGAGGATCGCCCAGCGGCGCCTGTGCACCGCCTCGGGCACACGCCGTTCGGACGGAGGAGCGGAAGTTGTCATGAGGAACACCCTAGGGGATATTCGATACGGCACCGTCTCGTATCGGAAAGGCTTTACGCAGAACTTACGATCGGACCTGGGCCGTCCCCGGGAGCACCGGGGTCTCCGGCCGGAGCCGGACCGCCCGGAGCGCCGCAGTGGCGAAACAGACACCGGGGCGGCGGGCCCGGTCTAGCCGCGCGTGGCACGAGATGCCACCATGGAGGCGATCCGGGGACGCCGTCAGGGCGCCACGAGATGACAGAAGGAGCCGTTGCGATGACGCAGCTTTCGGCTGCCCAGAAGCAGCCTGCGGATGGTGCCCTCAAGGCCACCGACAGCAGCAAGGCGCTGTACGGAGGAAAGAGCACCCGCCGCATCACGGTGCGCGACATCACCGCCGCCAAGGAGCGCGGCGAGAAGTGGCCCATGCTGACGGCCTACGACGCGATGACCGCGTCCGTCTTCGACGAGGCCGGCATCCCGGTGATGCTCGTCGGCGACTCGGCCGGCAACTGCCACCTGGGGTACGAGACCACCGTCCCCGTCACGATGGACGAGATGACCATGCTGTCCGCCGCGGTCGTACGGGGCACCAGCCGTGCCCTGATCGTCGGCGACCTGCCCTTCGGTTCCTACCAGGAGGGTCCGGTGCAGGCGCTGCGCTCGGCGACCCGGCTGGTCAAGGAGGCCGGGGTGGGCGCGGTCAAGCTGGAGGGCGGCGAGCGCTCGCACCGCCAGATCGAGCTGCTGGTGGAGTCGGGCATCCCGGTGATGGCGCACATCGGCCTCACCCCGCAGTCCGTGAACTCGATGGGCTACCGCGTACAGGGCCGGGGCGAGGAGGCGGCGCAGCAGTTGCTGCGGGACGCCAAGGCCGTCCAGGACGCGGGCGCCTTCGCCGTCGTCCTCGAACTGGTCCCGGCGGAGCTCGCGGCCGAGGTCACGCGCACGCTGCAGATCCCGACCGTCGGTATCGGCGCGGGCGCGGAGACCGACGCGCAGGTGCTGGTGTGGACCGACATGCTCGGTCTGACCGGCGGCAAGGTGCCGAAGTTCGTCAAGAAGTACGCGGACCTGCGCCAGGTCATGGGCGACGCGGCCCGCTCGTTCGCCGAGGACGTGGTCGGCGGGGCGTTCCCGCTCGACGAGCACTCCGTCCACTAGGCCCCTCCGGGGCCCCTGAGCCACTGCGGCACCAAGGCAACCCGCCGATCTTCCCCCGTCGGCGGGTTGTCGCCTTTCCCGGCCCGTCCACCGGGGTCCTCCGCGCGCTGTCGGCCGCTCTCCCCAGTCCTGCCGGTCGACTGTCGGCGACCTATCGGTAGCAGTCGGCGTGCTGTAGGCATCCTGTCGGTCGTTTGTCGGTGGCGACTGACACCTTGGGGACATGACGCGAACCGACAACACGCCCCGACAAGCTGCGACCGGCCGCAGCGCCGTCACCGTACGGGGTCTGGTCAAGCACTACGGCGAGACCAAGGCGCTGGACGGGGTCGACCTGGATGTGCGCGAGGGCACCGTCCTCGGCGTACTGGGTCCCAACGGCGCCGGCAAGACCACCCTCGTCCGCTGCCTGTCCACCCTGGTCACCCCGGACGCCGGACAGGCCACGGTCGCCGGGTACGACGTACTGAAGCAGCCCCGGCAGCTGCGCCGGGTGATAGGGCTCACCGGCCAGTACGCCTCGGTCGACGAGAAGCTCCCGGGCTGGGAGAACCTCTACATGATCGGGCGGCTGCTCGACCTGCCGCGCAAGGACGCCCGCAGGCGGGCCGACGAGCTCCTGGAGCGCTTCTCCCTCACCGACGCCGCCAAGCGCCCCGCGTCCACGTACTCCGGCGGTATGCGCCGCCGGCTCGACCTGGCCGCCTCGATGATCGGCAGCCCGGCCGTGCTGTACCTGGACGAGCCGACGACCGGCCTCGACCCGCGCACCCGCAACGAGGTGTGGCAGGAGGTCAAGCGCATGGTCGCCGACGGCGTCACCGTGCTGCTCACCACCCAGTACATGGAGGAGGCCGAGCAGTTGGCCTCCGAGCTGACGGTCATCGACCGCGGCAAGGTCATCGCGAACGGCATGGTCGACGAGCTGAAGGCCCGTGTCGGCGGCCGCACGCTGCGGATCCGCCCGCTGGACCCGCTGCAACTGCGCCCGCTGGCCGCCATGTTCGACGAGATGGGCCTGACCGGCCTCGCCACGACGATCGTGGACAGCGAGACCGGCAGCGTGCTGGTCCCGATCCTCAGCGACGAGCAGCTCACCGCCGTCGTCGGCGCGGTCACCGCGCGCGGCATCACCATCGCCGCCATCTCCACCGAACTGCCCAGTCTGGACGAGGTGTTCCTGTCGCTCACCGGCCACAAGGCCAGTGCCCCGCAGGACGAGATCCCCGCCCGCGCCTACGAGGAGGTCTCCGCATGAGTACCGCCGTCCTGGAAGCCCCCCTCGCCGCCGAGGGCGACTCCCGCATCTCACCCCGCGCGCACGCCCGCCACATCGGCGCCCTGGTCCGCCGCAACCTGCTGTGGATCCGCCAGGACCCCGAGTCGATGTTCGACGCGGTCCTGATGCCGGTCGTCTTCACCCTGCTCTTCGTGTACGTCTTCGGCGGTTCCATCGGCCAGTCCCTGGGCGGCGGACAGCAGCAGTACGTGCAGTACGTCGTGCCCGGCCTGCTCGCCATGATGGGCATGAACATCGCGACAGCCGTCGGCACCGGCTTCAACCAGGACTTCCACACCGGCGTCATGGACCGCTTCCGGACCCTGCCGATCGGCCAGGGGTCCGTGCTCTTCGCCAAGATCGTGGTGGAGCTGATGCGGATGCTCGTCGCCACGACGATCCTCCTGGTCGTGGGCGTGCTCGTCGGCTTCGACATCGAGAACTGGCCCGGCCTGTTCGCCGCCGTCGGACTCGCGACCCTGTTCGGCTCCGCCCTGATGTGGATCTTCCTGGTCCTCGGCGTGACGATGAAGAACGCCCAGTCCGTCCAGGCGATGGGCTTCCTGGTGCTGATGCCGCTCCAGTTCGGATCGTCGATCTTCTCGCCCACCCAGACCATGCCGGGCTGGCTGCAGAACTTCACGGACTACAACCCGCTGTCGGCGCTCGCGGACAGCGCGCGTGGCCTGATGGTCGGCGGCCCGGTCGCCCACGACCTGTGGGTGACGCTGGCCTGGACCGCCGGACTCACGGTGGTGATGGCGCCGATCGCGATCCACAAGTTCCGCACCAAGAGCTGACGTTCGCAGCGGGCCCCGGCCTCCGGAGCCATGGCCCGCCGGTTCGCGTCGCGTCTCACACGAGGGCGACGGCCTCCTCCGCGGAGAGGCCGTCGCCCTCCGCGTACGCGGCCGCGAAGTCCGCCTCCCCCAGCAGGGCACGCGCCCCCGTCTCGGCCTGCCGGCGCACCTCCGCCTCCATCGGGCCGGCGAAGTGCCCCGGCGGCAGCAGCCCGTCGGCGGCGCCCAGCAGCCGGGCCGCGTCACGGACCCGGCGACCGCCGTCCAGACCGGTGAGCGCGATGGCCGCGGTGGTCAGGTGCGCGGAGATCATGTGCGGGGCGATCATCTTGGCGAGCGGGTCGATGGACTGCCGCACCGCGTGACGCGCGTTGTCCAGCGCGCTCTCGAACCGCCCGTCGATGGTGTCGAGCCAGGCCTCCAGGCCGACCACGAACCCGTCGAAGACCATGAAGGTGCTGGCGCCGAACTGCTCCCGCAGCAGGCGCAGTTGCTCGCGCGCCTCGGTGACGCGGCCGCTGCGGCCCAGCCAGGTCGTGAGGAAGAGCCGGGCGGCGGGCATGGCTTCGTTGTGGGCGCCGTTGCCTTCGGCCAGCACCTCGCGCAGCATCCGCTCGCCCTGCTCGGCGTCCCCCAGCTCGATGCGCATGCTGGCGAGCCGGACGGTCAGGACCGCCTGCTGGGCGCGGGCGCCGAGCTGCTCGGCGTACCGGGCGGCCTCCGCGTAGTCCGCCGCGGCGGCCGCGTAGTCACCGGTGCGTTCGTGGGACTCGCCGCGGGCGGAGAGCGACTCCGCGGCTCCCCAGGCGTCACCGATCCGGACGAAGATCTCCAGCGCGTCGTCGGCGTCCGCGGTGGCGTCGCCCGCCAGGTCGGAGCGGTTGGCGTGGATGTTGGCCCGCATCTGGAGGGCGGCGGCCAGCTCCCACTCGTAGCCGAGGTCGCGGCAGGTGCGCACCGACGCGTCGATGACCGCGGTGACCTGTTCCAGGGTGCCGGTGAGGAGCACCGCGTAGAACCAGAGGTTGCCGGGGCTGCGGCAGGTCTGCGGGGTGCCCGGTTCGTAGGTCGCGGCGATCGTGCGGAGCTTCTCCCGGGCCTCGGGGGTCTGCCAGGCGTCCATGTCCATGTCCATGTAGGCGAGATGGAACAGATGGACACCGCGCCGGGCCTCGTCGAGGATCTCCGCGCGCATCGGAGGCGGCGTGTCAGTGCACCGCTCGTACAACGGCGGGACCGGGGCGGCGGGCGGCAGGAAGGGGTCGGGGCCGAGTGCCATCACCTCCCGGGACCAGGCGCGGGCGTCGACGCGCTGGTCGCGGATCTGCCAGTACCAGGCCAGCGAGAGGACCATGCACAGGGCCTCCTGCTCGTCCCGGGCGGCGACCGCGCGGCGCAGGGCCGTGCGCAGGTTCTCGTACTCCCGCTCGATGACCTCGATGGCGGCCCGCTGCTCGGGGCCGCGCAGCAACGGGTCGGTGGTGCGGGCGAGTTCGCGGTAGTACGTGAGGTGGGCGCGCTCGGTGGTCTCGCGGCGGCCGGATTCGTCGAGGCGTTCCGCCGCGTACTCGGTGACGGTCTCCAGCAGCCGGTAGCGCATTCCGCCCTCGCCCGAAGGGGCCGCGACGACCAGGGACTTGTCGACGAGGGAGCCGAGGACGTCCAGTGCGGCCGGGCCGCAGACGGCCTCGGCGGCGGCCAGGTCGCAGCCTCCGGCGAAGACGGACAGCCGCCGCAGGGCGTCCCGTTCGGCCGCGTCGAGCAGGTCCCAGGACCAGTCGACGACGGCTCGCAGGGTCTGCTGCCGCGGCAGCACCGTGCGGCTGCCCGAGGTGAGCAGCCGGAAACGGTCGTCGAGCCGGTCGGCGATCTGCCGGGGGGTGAGCATCCGCAGCCGGGCGGCGGCGAGTTCGATGGCGAGCGGGAGGCCGTCGAGGCGGTGGCAGATCTCCGCGGCCGCCTCCGGATCGTCCTCGACGCGGAAGCCGGCACGGGCGGCGGCGCCCCGGTCGGCGAGCAGCCGCAGCGCGACGGGCTCCGGCAGTGGTTCCACGGGGCGCACCAACTCCCCCGGCACACCGAGGGGTTCGCGGCTGGTGGCCAGGACGGTCAGCCCCGGACAGCGTTCCAGGAGTGCCTCGGCGAGGTGTGCGGCGGCGTCGACGACGTGCTCGCAGTTGTCGAGGACGATCAGCATGCGGCGTCTGCCGCAGTGTTCGGCGAGCCGGGTGAGCGGATCGTCGTGCCGGTCGGCGACGGCCCGCATCTCCTCGGCGCCGGCGCCGCGCAGCACGGTCTCGCGGGCGCCGACAGCGGTCAGGACGGCCTCGGGCACGGCCTCCGGGTCGTCGACGGGGGCGAGTTCGGCGAGCCAGACGCCGTCCGGGAGGGCGGGGGCGAGGGCCTCGGCGACCTCCTGCGAGAGCCGTGTCTTGCCGGCTCCGCCCGGCCCGAGCAGCGTCACGAGGCGGGCGCCCGCGAGGTCACCGCGGATGGCATCGATGTCCGACTCGCGGCCGACGAAGGAGGTGAGGCGGGCCCGCAGGTTGCCGGGTGGCAGGACGGCGGGATGACCCGGGCTCGCCGTATCCGGCGCGGGGACGGCGCCGTCCGTGTCCGGGCCCGCGCCGTTCCGGGAGGGGGCGGCCGGGCCGGTGCCGGCCGTTCCCGGGGCGTCCGTCGCGGCGGCGCCCGGGGAGGAGGGGCGGAGCCCGGCTGCCGGGCCGGGTCGGGCGTCGGCGGTGGCGCGCGAGCCCGCGGGGCCGCGTGCGGGGCCGGTGGCGTGACGGTCCACGGTGGCCGATCGGGTCCGCCCCGGGGTCCCGGCCGGTCCGGGAACCGTGTCCCAGGTCAGGAGTTCGGCGTGCAGGGCGCGCAGTTCCGGACCCGGATCGGAGCCCAGCCGGTCGGCGAGGAGCGCGCGGACGGACTCGTAGGCGGCGAGGGCGGCGGCGGGCCGGCCGGCGTCGCGCAGCGCGCGCAGCCGCAGGACGTGCAGCGGTTCGTCGAGCGGATGCAGATCGCACAGGGCGCTCAGCTCGGGCAGCACCTGCTCGGCCCGGCCCAGCGCGAGGGAGGCGGTCAGGCGGGCCCGGAGGACGTCGAGCCGCCGGGTCTCCCAGCGGGCGGACTCGGCGGTGCGGTCCGGGAGATCGGCGAGGGCCGGGCCCTGCCACAGGGCGAGGGCGTCGTCCAGTACGGCGGCGGCCTTGGCGGGGTCGCCGTCGGCGAGGGCGCGGGCGCCCTCGCCCGCGAGCCGCTCGAAGCGGTTCAGGTCGATGTCGTCGGCCGCGGCGGCCAGCCGGTAGCCGCCGTCCACGGACTCGACCGCGTCCGCGCCGAGGGCCCGGCGCAGCCGGCCCACCAGTGCCTGGAGCGCGCCGGGCGCGTCGGCGGGCGGGTCGCCGTCCCACACCTCGTCGACCAGCACGGCCGCGGGGACGGTCCGTCCGGGCCGCAGCGCGAGGACGGTCAGCAGGGCGCGCAGCCGCGCGCCGCCGACCGGAACGGCCGTGCCGTCGGGGCGGAGTGCCTGGGTGGTTCCGAGGATGCGGTAGCGCACGGGGTCCATTGTCTCCGGTGGCCTGGGGTGCGGGGTCGGGGCGGTCGGGTCCGGCATGAACGGGTGGGCACGGGCGGCTCCGGTCCTGTCGCACCGCTGCCGCTCCGCCCGACGTATTCGGCGGCCGGCCGGTCGCGCCGGCCCCTCCGCCCGCCGTCTCCGGGACACGGCCGCTTCGGCGGGCCGGCCCGGGTGGCCGCCGCGCGCCGTCCGGCCGGTGACGTGGGCGCGGGTGTCCGCCCCTACCCTCTCCGGAACCAATACCCGATGGCGAGACGTTTTCCGCGTGAGCCCGGTACGGTCGGGCAGGCCCGAGCACCGTCGTCGTCAGTCCAGCCAGTCCAGGGAGCCCCATGACCACCGCCGCGACCCGCCGCAGCGACCGGAGGATCAGCCCCGTCTTCGTCGGGATCGTGGCCGTCATGGCGGTGACCGCCTGGGCGACCTGGACGGGATTCGCCGAGCAGCCCGGTCTGGCCGTCTTCCTGTTCGTGACGGCCGCCTGGATCGTCTCCCTGTGCCTGCACGAGTACGCGCACGCGCGCACCGCCCTGCACAGCGGCGACATCTCGATCGGCGCCAAGGGCTATCTGACGCTGAACCCGCTGAAGTACACGCACGCCCTGCTGAGCATCGTGCTGCCGGTGATCTTCGTGATCATGGGAGGGATCGGCCTGCCCGGCGGCGCGGTCTTCATCGAGCGGAACCGCATCCAGGGCCGCTGGAAGCACAGCCTCATCTCGGCGGCGGGTCCGCTGACGAACGTGCTGTTCGCCGTCGTGTGCACGGCACCGTTCTGGCTCGGCGGCCTGGACGGCGTCCCGGACGCGTTCCGCTACGCGCTGGCGTTCCTCGCCCTGCTCCAGGTGACGGCCGCGATCCTGAACTTCCTGCCGGTCCCGGGCCTCGACGGCTACGGCGTGATCGAGCCGTGGCTGTCGTACGGCATCCGGCGGCAGGTCGAGCCGTTCGCGCCGTTCGGTCTGCTCGCGGTGTTCGCCGTGCTGTGGATCCCGTCGGTGAACACCGTGTTCTTCGACGCGATCTACTCGATCCTGGGCGGCCTCGGCATCGACGACGTGCAGCGCTACTGCGGTCAGGACCTCTACCGCTTCTGGGACGGCGTCGACGAGTTCTGCACCGTCAGTCGCTGACCGGACCGGAGCCCTCACGCACCCGGCCGCGGCGCGCGTAGTACCAGGTCATGTTCGAGGACAGGCCCGCGAGCAGGACCCACACGACGCCGAGCCAGCTGCCCTGGACGAACGAGACGACGGCCGCGGCCACGGAGAGGACACAGACGGCGAGGGCGTAGAGAGCGAGGCGGGGCATGGGGTCGGCTCCTGTCGGGGGGACACTGCTTGTCACCAGTGTCCCCCACGCGCCCGGCCCGGCCCGCCCCGGACCGTCGGCGTCCCCCGTGCGGCTCTCGCCGTCCCGGGGCCCGTCTCAGACGTCCGTCACCCGCAGGCCCGCGTGGGCCTTGTAGCGCCGGTTCACCGAGATCAGGTTGGCGACCAGGGACTCGACCTGGTGGGCGTTGCGCAGCCGGCCCGCGAAGACGCCGCGCATGCCGGAGATACGGCCGGCGAGCGCCTGCACGATCTCGACGTCGGCCCGCTCCTCGCCGAGAACCATCACGTCGGTGTCGATCTGCTCGATCGCGGGGTCCGCGAGCAACACGGCCGAGAGGTGGTGGAAGGCCGCGGTGACGCGGGAGTCGGGCAGCAGGGCGGCGGCCTGTTCGGCGGCGCTGCCCTCCTCCGGCTTCAGCGCGTAGGCGCCCTTCTTGTCGAAGCCGAGCGGGTTGACGCAGTCGACGACGAGCTTCCCGGACAGTTCCTCGCGCAGCGCGGCGAGGGTGTCGCCGTGGCCCTCCCAGGGCACGGCGACGATCACGATGTCGCTGCGGCGCGCCGTCTCCGCGTTGTCGGCCCCCTCGACGCCGTTGCCGAGCTCGTCGGCGGCGGCGCGGGCGCGGTCCGCGGCACGCGAACCGATGATCACCTTCTGTCCCGCCCGGGCGAGCCGGTAGGCGAGGCCCTTGCCCTGCGGACCGGTGCCGCCCAGCACGCCGACGACGAGCCCGGACACGTCGGGCAGATCCCAGGGGTCCTTGGCGGGGGCCTTCTGTGCACTGTCAGTAGAGGTCATGGGCCGACCTTACGTGCGCGGACGGGGGCCCCGCGTGTCAGGTGGCGGTGCGCCCGGGTGAGCGCGGTCACCCGAGCGCGGTCACCGGGACGCGCCGGAAGGTGACGGTCTCGTACGCGCCGAAGTCGCCCGTCTCGTAGAGGAGTCCGACGGTTGCTGCGTCCACCCGGACGAGGTCGGAGTACGCGGCGGGCAGTCCGTCCACGGTGTGCGCGGTGCGCCAGGTGGTGCCGCCGTCGGTGGAGGCGCGGAGGGTCATCACCGCGCGGAACGCGGGGTCGGCGGGCCCGGAGTACAGCAGCAGGTCGGGGTCGCGGAGCTGGAGCAGGCTGCCCTCGACGACGGGCGTGACGAGGCCGGCCTGCGGGCGGAACGGCTTCTCCAGGGTGCGGCCGCCGTCCCGGGAGTAGGCGTCGGCGCGGTTGCCGGGCGAAGGGGAGTCGTTGCGGGTGTTGAAGTACAGCCTGCCGTCGGGGAGTTCGGCGGCGGTGGTCTCGTTCACGTTCACGTAGCCGTCGGTGTTCTCGTCGAGGTAGCCGAGGTACCAGGTCGCGCCGCGGTCGTCGCTGAGCAGGCAGTGGCCGCTGTTGTACTTCGCCTCGGTGCCGTTGTCCGTGCCGGTGGGGGGCAGGGTGTGGTTGCCGGGGACGACCACCCGGCCGGAGCGGAGCTGGAGGGCGTGCCCGGGTGTGGTGGCGTACCAGCGCCAGCCGGTCTTCTTCACCTGCCCGGTGATCTCCTTGGGCCCGGACCAGGTGAGTCCGTCGTCGTCGCTGTGCTGCACCCACACGCGCCGTCCGTCGGCGGCCTTCACCTTGCCGCGCAGCAGGGCGTCCTCGGTGGCGGTCGCGGCGGCGCGGACGTGGACGAGCAGGACGCGGCCGGTGTCGAGGACGACGGGTGCGGGATTGCCGGCGAGGTTGACGCCGTTGCGGGCGACGGCCTGCATCGGTCCCCAGGTGCGGCCGCCGTCCACGGACCGTTTCAGGACGATGTCGATGTGCCCGTGGTCGCTCGCGGAGCCCACCCGGCCCTCGCAGAACGCCAGCAGCGTGCCCGCCCCCGTCACGACGACGGCGGGGATCCGGTAGCTCGCGTAGCCCTCCCGGCCGCCCCGGAAGGGGACGCTCACCGCCGGGTCGGCCGCGGCGGGCGGCCCGTCGGTGCGGGTCGGCGGTCCCGGCTCCGCGCCGGTGCCGGTGCCGGGCCCGGCGGTGCTCGGATCGGTCATGGTCGGGCTCCTTCGCGGTGGCCGGTGGGGTCGGTGGTGCGGGCATGTCCCCATGTCGGGCGAATTCGGGGTGAACTCCGGGTCACGAAGCGCCGGTTGCGCGAGGATGCGGGCATGGACGCCGTACGGGTCGCATTGCTGCGCGAGGTGCTTGCCGGGACCGAGTGGCTGGGGGCCACCCGCCGGTTCGGGGGGACCCTGCGGGGGTCCGTGGTGTCGCACGGCGGCGGGCTGCTGCTGGTCGGATCCGAGGGGTACGAGCCGTGGCATCTCGCGGCCCATCTGGTCGACGAGGCGGCGTGGTCGGGGACTCCGGAGCTGGCACCGACGCTGGTGCGGCACGGCGCGCGGGAGTCCGATCCGGCGCATCTGGCGGTGGGCCTCGGCCGGATCGAGGCCGCGCGACGCGGGGAGACACTGCTGGTGGTGGCGCCGGACGCGCCCGGGGCCCCGCTGCTGGAACGCGTGCACGACGCCCGCCGGGCCGGGGCGACGGTCCTCGCCCTGTCGGCCGCCGGCGGCGAACTGCCCGCGCTGGCGCACGAGTCGCTCACGGTGCCGCCCGCTCCCGAGCTCGACCTCGACACCGTGCAGCATCTGGTCGGTGCGGCGGCCGGGGAGAACGCGCTGCCCTCGCCCCGGGGCCGCCGTCGCCTGCGCGACCGGTTGTCCCACCTGGCCGACCAGGTGACGGCTCCACCGTCCTACCGCTGGTAGCCGACCCGTACCAGGATCCGGTCCCGACGCCGCCGACGGACCGGCGCGGCCGGCCGCCGCTGCCCTCGGCCGGGAAAAGGATTTGCCCGCCTTCCCCTTTCCGCAGAGCATGGCCCGTCGTGAGTGATGACACCCCCGCCTCCCCGTTGCGCGCCCTGCTGCCCGATCTCGCGCCCTGGCGGACCTCCGCCGATTTCCGGCGGCTGTGGGTGGCGGGCCTCGTCACCGGTTTCGGCAGCTTCCTGACGTTCGTCGCGCTGCCCGTGCAGATGAAGGAGCTCACCGGGTCGACGGCCGCCGTCGGTGCGATCGGCGCGGCCGAGCTGATCCCGCTGATCGTCTTCGGGCTGTACGGCGGTGCCCTCGCCGACGCCCTGGACAAGCGCAAGCTGATCGTCACCACGGAGGCGGGACAGGGCGTGCTGAGCGCCGCCCTGCTCCTCAACGCGGTCCTGCCGCACCCCGCGGTGTGGCCCCTGTACGTGATCGCGGCGCTGTCCGCGGCCCTCAGCGCCGTGCAGCGTCCCGCGATGGACGCCCTGACCCCGCGGATCGTGGCCCACGAACACCTGACGGCCGCCGCCGCGCTCAACTCGCTGCGCTGGACGGTGGGCGGCGTGGCGGGACCCGCGCTCGCGGGTGTCGTCGTGGCGTACGCGGGGCTGGGCTGGGCCTATGCCGTCGACCTGGTGACCTTCGCCGTGTCGGTGGTCATGATCGCCAGGATCGCCGCCTCCCCCGCCTCCCACGAGGCGGCGAAGCCCTCGCTGCGGTCCATCGCGGAGGGCGCCCGGTACGCGTGGAGCCGCAAGGAACTGCTCGGCACGTACGCGATCGACCTCGCGGCGATGTTCTTCGCGATGCCGCTCGCGGTGCTGCCGTTCCTCGCGGACGACCTGGACGCCGCCTGGTCGCTGGGCCTGATGTACGCGGCCCTGCCCGCGGGCGCCCTGGTCGTCAGCCTGACCAGCGGCTGGACCTCACGGATCCACCGGCACGGCCGGATGGTGGCGCTGGCGACGGTCTGCTGGGGCCTCGCGATGGTCGGCGCGGGTCTGGTGCACAACGTCTGGCTGGTGCTGTTCTTCCTCGCGCTCGCGGGCAGCTGCGACATGGTCAGCGGGATCTTCCGGGCCGCGATCTGGAACCAGACCATCCCGGACGAGCTGCGCGGACGCCTCGCCGGGATCGAGCTGCTGTCGTACTCCGTCGGGCCCCAGCTGGGTCAGGTGCGCTCCGGCGGGATGGCCGCGTGGACGACCGTACGGACGTCGGTGTGGGCCGGTGGGGCACTGTGCGTCGCGGCGGTGGGCCTGCTGGCCGTGGGCCTGCCGAAGCTGATGCGCTACGACGAGCGGACGAACGAGCACGCGCGCCGGATGCGGGCCGCGCGCGCGGCGTCGGCGGCCCAGGAACCGTCGGTGCCCGCCGCCTGAGGCAGCGGGCCGGGGCGCTCGGCCCCGGGCCCGTCCGCGTCGTGCCCCCGGAGCCCGGGCCCGGTCAGTCGTCCTCGGAGCCCGGGGCCTTCTCGGACGCGTCGTGCCACTTCGGGTCCGTCTCCCATTCGAGGTTGCGTTCGCGCGCGGTCTCCATCGCGTGCTGGGCCTCCTCGCGGGAGGTGTACGGGCCGAAGCGGTCCTTGGCCGGGCAGTCGGGGCCCTCCTCGACCTTCTTGTGCTCCAGGCAGTAGTACCACTCGCCGGGCTTACCGACCGTCCGCTTCTTGAACAGGGCCATCACCAGCTCCTTTCGCCAGGGACATGTTCCCCCATGACCGCTGGTTAGACTCGCTGGCATGTCTGGCCAGTCGCTGCTCGTACCAGGGGAGCTCTCCCCCACCCGTCCCGTGCCGGGAAACATCAGGCGCCCCGAGTACGTGGGCAAGCCCGCGCCCACGCCGTACACCGGCCCGGAGGTGCAGACGCCCGAGACGATCGAGGCGATGCGGATCGCCGGACGGATCGCCGCACAGGCGATGGCCGAGGCCGCGAAGGTCATCGCGCCCGGCGTCACGACGGACGAGCTGGACCGGGTCGCGCATGCCTACATGTGCGACCACGGCGCCTACCCGTCGACCCTCGGCTACCGCGGTTTCCCCAAGTCGCTGTGCACCTCGGTCAACGAGGTCATCTGCCACGGCATCCCGGACTCCACGGTGCTGCGCGACGGCGACATCGTGAACCTCGACGTGACCGCGTACATCGGCGGCGTGCACGGCGACAACAACGCGACGTACCTGGTCGGTGACGTGGACGAGGAGTCGCGGCTGCTCGTGGAGCGGACCCGTGAGTCCCTCGACCGTGCCATCAAGGCGGTCCGTCCGGGGCGGCAGATCAACATCATCGGGCGCGTCATCGAGTCGTACGCCAAGCGGTTCGGGTACGGGGTCGTGCGGGACTTCACCGGGCACGGGATCAACTCGTCGTTCCACTCCGGGCTGATCGTCCCGCACTACGACAGTCCGCACGCCACGACCGTCATCCAGCCCGGGATGACCTTCACCATCGAGCCCATGCTGACGCTCGGCACGCACGACTACGACATGTGGGACGACGGGTGGACGGTCGTCACCAAGGACCGCAGGCGGACGGCGCAGTTCGAGCACACACTCGTCGTGACCGACTCCGGCACGGAGATCCTCACACTGCCGTAGCGCCGGCCGCCCGCAGCGCCGGAGCCGTCGAGCCCTTTGAGCCCGCCCTGTCCACAGGGCGGGCTTTCCCATGTGGTTCGGGACCAGAATCGGGGTACGGTTTTACCGACATGGTGTCGGGAAGGCTGTTGACTTAGGTAAGCCTAACCATAGAAGATACGAGGGATCTCGCGCCATTTCCCGCCCTTCTCCTCGGCCTCGGAGGCCCCATGAACGCGTCGGACACGTCGGACACGATGACGCCGGCGAGCACGCCCTTCTCGACGCTCATCCGCACCGCGTCGCACGAGCAGCACACCGAGGCGGAGACCTCGACGTTCATGAGCGACCTGCTCGGCGGCCGGCTGGGTGTCGAGGCCTACGCGCGCTACACCGAGCAGCTGTGGTTCGTCTACGCGGCGCTGGAGTCGGAGGCGGACACCGCTCGGCTGGCCGCCGATCCCGTGGCGGGCCCCTTCATCCGCCCCGAGCTGCTGCGCCGCGCGGCTCTGGAGCGCGACCTCGCCCACCTCCGGGGTCCGGACTGGCGCGCCACGCTCACCGCGCTGCCCGCGACGCGTGCGTACGCGGACCGGGTCGCGGAGTGCGCCCGCGAGTGGCCCGGCGGCTATGTCGCCCACCACTACACGCGCTATCTCGGCGACCTCTCCGGTGGCCAGATCATCCGGGGCAAGGCGGAGCAGACGTGGGGCTTCAGCCGCAAGGGGGACGGCGTCCGGTTCTACGTGTTCGAGGACATCTCCAACCCGGCGGCCTTCAAGCGGGGTTATCGGGAGCTGTTGGACGGGGTCCTGGCGGACGAGTTGGAGAAGCAGCGGATCGTTGCGGAGTGCAAGCGGGCGTTCGCCCTGAACACCGGGGTGTTCCGGGACCTCGGGGAGGAGTTCCCGCTCTCGGCGTGATCGTCTTCTTCGTCTTTTCGGGGCCCGGGGACTTCCCCGGGCCCCTTTGCGTCTCCCCTGCGGGGGGCGTCGGGTTCGGAGGCTTGGGGTTCACCGGGTGCGGGCGGGTGGGGGTCGGTCGCGCAGTTCCCCGCGCCCCTAAGAGCCCCTGCGGGGCCCGTGCGCTGGCGCCGTCCAGCCCGTGCGGGACCGGTGGGGGTTGCTCGCGCCGTTCCCCGCGCCCCTGAGAGCCCCATTGGGGCCCTGGGGGTCGGTCGCGCCGTTCCCTGCGTCCCCGGCATGGCCCTGCGGGGCCCGTGCGTCGGGCCCGTGGGGTGGTGGGCCCCTCAGTGTTCGAGGTGGACTCGGCCGCCGACCTCCACCCAGTCGTTCGGCTGGGGGGCCGTGAGGAGTTGGGAGCCGTTGCCCTGGGTGATGTTGAGGGCCCGGCCCAGGTGTTGGGTCAGGAGGATGGCCGCCGCTCCGGTGGCCTCGTCCTCGTCGATGCCGTCGTCGCGGCCGGGGAAGGCCCGGGCCCGTACCCGGCCGCCGGCCTCGTCCTGCCAGGCCCAGGCGTAGATCCACTCCCCCGGCGCGGGCACGGCCAGTTCGTCGACCTCGGCCACGGACGCGTACCGCTTGAGGGTGCGCGGCGGCGCCCATGCGGCGCGCGCCTCGATCCAGCTGAACTCGCCGTCCAGCCGGACCCCCACCACCCCGGCGGGCGTGACGAGTTCGGGCACGTCGAGCAGCCAGCCCACTCCGACGCAGGGGTGTCCGGCGAAGGGCAGCCGCAGGGTCGGCGTGTAGATGTCGACGACTCCGCGCTCGGGGTCGTCCACGAACACGGTCTCGCTGAACCCGAGTTTCGCGGCGAACTCCTGCCGCTCCGCCCGGTCCGGCATCACCGAGCCCTCGCGCACGACACCGAGCTCATTGCCATACCCGCCGTCGGGTCCGCAGAAGACCCGCAGCACGTCGTAGTCAGTCACTCCGGCATTCAAACATCACTCGGGCACGCGACCGCCCACCCCGGTCGGTTCCCCCTTCGGGGAGGCATGTGCGGGGTGGGCGGTCGTGCGGCCGGGGATCAGGCCTGGCGGCGCCTGCGGACCGCGATGACCACGCCGGCGCCTGCCGCGACGGTGACCGCCGCCGCCGCGCCGAGGGCGCCCGCGGGGACGTCCGAGCCGGTGGAGGCGAGGGCGCCGGTCACGCCGCCCGTCGTGGAGCCGGTCGTGCCGCCGCCGGTGGTGGTGCCGGACGTCGTGCCGGAGTCGCCGGAACCTCCGGTGCCGGAGCCGTTGCCCGAGCCGCCGTCGCCGTCGCCGTCGCCGTCGGGGAGCTGGGCGTCGTCGCTGAGGGCCACCGACAGGTCGACCGTGTCGAGGACGGTGCCTTCGGTGTAGAAGCCGCCGAAGGCCTGCGCGCCCGCCTTCGTCAGTTCGGCGGTGACGTCGTCGAGGCTGATGACGTCGTCCTCGGCCTTCAGGTCGGAGGTGCCCGCGGTGAGGTTCGCGAGGACGACGTCGTCGCTGGTCTTGCCGAGGCTCTCGACGTCGGCGGTCAGTTCACCGGTGCCGCCGTCGAGTTCGACCGTCAGGCCGCTGAGGGTGAGGTCGAGTCCGTAACTGCCGTTCGCCTCGTGGCCCTTGAAGTTCACCGCGCCCTTGAAGGCGGCCTTGAGGGTGTCGGCGTCCGTGTCGTAGCTGCCGTCGGCCTCGGTGAAGGTGAAGACCCCGTTGCCGGAGGCCTGCGTGGCGCCGCCGGACGCGGTGACCTTGCCCTGCGCCGGACCGTCGACGACGTAGGTACGGAAGGACTGCTTGACGCCCCAGCCGAGGGTGCCGTCGGCTATGTCGCCCTTCGTGGCGGCGCCGGTCTCGGAGGCCGAGGCGCTCGGGCTCGTGGTCTGCGAGGCGGAGGGCGACGCCGTGGAGGAGGCCGATCCGGTCGGCTTCGGGGAGGTCGACGTCGTCGGCGACGGGGACGTCGAGGAGGAGGCGCTGCCGGTCGGCGACGGGGACTGCGTCGGGGGCGTCTTCTGCACCACCGTGAGCGGATCGCCCGCGGCCCCCTCGTAGCTCGCGCTGCCGAGGACGGTCGCCGCCTCCTTGGTCAGCTTGGTCTCCATGCCCGTCATGGTGCGGGTCACGGTGACGTCGGCGAGCGGGACGTCGTCCTGGGTGGTGCCGCCGCTCGTCACGTCGGCGGTGATCTCGGCGGCGCCGCTGTCGAACTTGACGTCGGACAGGGTGAGGTCGAAGCCGTGCAGCTTCGAGGCGATCTTCAGGCTGCCCGCGAAGCCGAGCCGAACGGCGTGGGTGTCGGAGTCGTAGGTGCCGGTGCCTCCCGCGAAGGTGAACGCACCGTTGTCGGCGGCCTGGGTCGCTCCCTCGGCGGGCGTGAAGGAACCGGCCGCCATGCCGGTCACGTACGAGCGGTAGGACTGCTTGATGCCCCAGGTCAACTCGTAGTCCTTGAGCGGGGCTTCGGCGGCCGACGCGCTGGTGACGGCGAGGGCGCCGGCCCCCAGGGCGACCGCGACGGCGGCGGCGAGTGCGAGGGGGCGGCGGCTGCGGCGGATGGCGGCCATGATCGTGGGTCTCCTCAGGGGTGGGCACCCTCCACCGGGGGGCGGAGGGGCTCGATGGATGGGTGTCAGTCCTTGTCCGCGGACGCGGGGGCCGTTGCCGAGCCGGCGGCGTCCGACGGATCCGAAGCGTCCGACGGGTCGGGCGCGGCTGCGGCCCGCGGGGCCTGCGCGGAGGCGGGACCGGCGCCGGCAGCGGTACCGGGGCCGGCCGAGGTGGTGGTCCGGAGTGCCGCCGGCGGCCCGGACTCCGCCTCGTCGGCGGCGCCTTCCGTGCCCGGCGTCGTGTCCGGTGCGGGACGCCGACGGCGCCTGCGCACGATCACGAGGGCGAGGACCGCGGCGGCGGCGAGCAGGACGGCGGCGGCGATCCCGAGCGAGACGGCGGACCCGCCGTGCGAGGTGTCGCTCGCGGAGTTCTCCGTCCGGGGCGCGCCGGCGGCCTTCTCGTCGTCGGCGGCCTTCGACGCCTGGGGGGCGGGGGACGCGGACGTGCCGAGGTCGGGCAGGGCGGGCAGTCGCGCGTCGTCGGTGAGGGCGACGGAGAGGGTCAGGGGGTCCATCGCGGTGCCGCCCCGGTACACCCCGCCGAAGGCCTTCGCGCCCCGGGAGGTCAACTCGGTCGGCACCTCGGCCAGTTGGAGCAGTCCGTCCTTGGGCGTCAGGTTCTTCGCCAAGAAGGTCACGAGAGGGACCTTCTTGGCGGTGAGTCCGGCGCTCGCGACGTCGGCGTACAGCGTGCCCCTGCCGTCGGCGACGGAGACGCGCGGTGCGCTCAGCCGCAGGTCGAGTCCCTGGTGTCCGGTGAAGCGCACGGCACCGTCGAAGGCGGCGGTCAGGCTGTGCTTCTTCGTGTCGTACGTGCCCTGTCCCTCGGGGAAGCGGAAGAGCGCGCCGCCGTCCTGGGCGCCGGAGGTCAGCGTCCACCGTCCGTCGGCGACGGGCCCGGTGACGTACTCGCGGAAGGTGCGGCGCACGCCCCAGTCGACGGCGCCGTCCTCGATCACGCCCGAGGCCGGCTTCTGGGCCGGGTGCTCGGACGTCGGCTCGGGGGTGGCGGTGGCCGACTGCCGGGGCGACGGCGCGGCCCACACGTCGGCCTCCAGGCTCACCGGGTCGAGCGCGGTGCCCGCGGTGTAGTACCCGGCGAACGACCTGGCTCCTTGTGAAGTGAGGGTGGCGGGAAGGTTGTTGAGCCGGACGGCGGTGCCGCCGCCCTTCATGTCGATGCCGCCTAGGGAGAGGGTGGCGAAGGGCACCTGTGAGGACGTCGTGACCGCCCCGGTGCCCTTCGCCTTGCTGGTGATGTCGACGTAGAGCGTGCCGCCGCCGCCGGCGAGGCGGACGGTGGGGCGGCTGATCGTCATGTCGAGTTCGTAGGCGCCGCCGCTCTGCCGGTGTCCCACGAAGTGGACCCCGCCCGAGTACGACGCGGTGAAGGCGCCGGTGCCGGCGTCGTACGAGCCGCTGGCCGAGTGGAAACGGAACTGGCTCGCGCCGACCGTGGCAGCGCCCGACGTGAGCGAGAAACCGCCCTTCGCTATCGGACCGGTGACATAGCTCTGGAAGGAGGATTTGACACCCCAGTCGAGGCGGCCGCCCTGCACGGTGCGGCTCGCGGCGTGGGCGGCCGTGGCGGTGAGCAGAGCGCCCAGCACGGCCGCGCAGACAACGGCGGCCAGAGCCCTCGATCGCGCGGGCATGAATGTCCTCCGGATTCCGGTGCCTGAAGAGGCGGTAGCGACTTAGGTAAGGCTAACCTAAACTATCGCCCGGATGGGTCGGAAGAGTACCGAGAGGAATGACGGGACAGTGCAACGCGTGCGCAGACGACTGGCGGGGGCGCTGTTGTCCGCCTTCGCCCTCACCCTCACCCTGACCGCGTGCGGCGGCTCGGCCGGTCCCGCGCCGGCGGCCACCGGCGCCGCGGCCCGGGGCGAGGGAGCGGCAGGGGCCAACCGCGTCGAGCCCCTGGCATCACCGGGGAAGCCCCGACTCCCGGTCACCGTCCGCTCGTCCGGCGGCAGGAAGGTCACCGTCGAGAAGGCCGACCGGATCGTGCCGCTGTCCGGAAGCCTCAGCGAGATCGTCTTCACGCTCGGCCTCGGCGGCCACGTCGTCGCCCGCGACATCACCGCCACCTTCGACCAGGCGAGGAAACTGCCGGTCGTGACCCGCAACCACGACGTCTCCGCCGAGAGCGTCCTCTCGCTGCGCCCCGACCTCGTCCTCGCCGAGAGGACCACCGGCCCCGACGAGGCCATGGAACAGATCCGCGACGCCGGGGTCCCGGTCCTCGTCGTGGACCCGGCGCAGGGCCTCCAGGACGTCGGCCCGCGCATCCGGGCGGTGGCCGACGCCCTCGGCGTACCCGCCGCCGGGAAGCGGCTGACGCAGCGTTCGCAGGACCGGATCGCCGCCGTGCGCGCGGCGGTTCCGGCCCACGCGGACCATCCGCGCGTGGCCTTCCTCTACCTCCGCGGGTCCGCCTCCGTCTATCTGATCGGCGGCCGGGGCTCGGGGGCGACGTCGCTGCTCGAAGCGGCCGGAGCCGTCGACGCGGGCGCCGCGTCGGGCCTGAGGAAGGACTTCACCGCCATCACCACCGAGGCACTGGCACAGGCCGCGCCCGACGCGATCCTCGTGATGTCCAAGGGCCTGGAATCGGTCGGCGGCGTCGACGGGCTCGTCAAGATCCCCGGCGTCGCCCAGACCCCGGCCGGGATGGAGCGCCGGATCGTGTCCGTCGAGGACGGCGTCCTGCTCAACTACGGCCCGCGCACCGGTCAGGTGCTGAAGTCGATGGTGCGTCAGCTGTACGGGGACGCCGCGTGACCGCCGCCCGGCCGGCCCCGGAGACGGTCGCCGCACCCGCCGCCGACCCCGTCCGCACCCGGGACGCCGGTCCCGCCTCCGTCGAACCCTCCCCCACCGCTCCCGTGCGGAAGCGGCCCCGGGGTGTGCCCTGGCTCCTGACCGGCGGTCTGGTCGCCGCCCTGCTCGTCCTGATACCCGTGGCGGCCGGCATCGGCGCGTACCCGATCCCCGTCGGTGACGTGCTCGGCTCGGTGGCGCACCGGATCGGACTCGGCGGCGGCCCGCTGGACCGGGTCCCGGAATCGGTCCTGTGGGACGTACGGTTCCCGCGCATCGTGCTCGCGCTGCTCATCGGCGCCTCGCTGGGCTGCGCCGGCGCCCTCATGCAGGGCGTGTTCGGCAACCCGCTGGCCGAACCCGGCGTCATCGGCGTGTCGTCGGGCGCGGCGGTCGGCGCGGTCGCGGCCATCGCCCTCGGCCTGGACTTCATCGGCAGCTGGACGATCCCCGCCGTCGCCTTCGTCACGGGCCTCGCGACGGTGCTGATCGTCTACGCCATGTCCCGCTCGGGCGGGCGCACCGAGGTCGTCACGCTGATCCTCACCGGCATCGCCCTGAACGCCTTCACGGGCGCGCTGATCGGACTGTTCCTGTTCTTCGCGGACTCGGCGGCCGTCAACCAGATCACCTTCTGGCAGCTCGGATCACTGGCGCAGGCGACCTGGCCGAAGGTCCTCGCGGTACTGCCCTGCGCCGTGGCCGGTCTGGCGGTGGCACCGCTGTACGCCCGCCGGCTCGACCTGCTGGCCCTCGGCGAACGCCCGGCCCGGCACCTGGGCGTGGACGTCGAACGGCTGCGGATCGTCCTGGTCCTGGTCATCGCGCTGCTCACCGCGGCCGCCGTCAGCGTCTCCGGGATCATCGGCTTCGTCGGTCTCGTCGTCCCGCACCTGCTGCGGATGGCGGCCGGTCCCGGGCACCGGTTCCTGATCCCGGGCAGTGCGCTCGGCGGCGCGGCGGTGCTGCTCGCCGCCGACCTCGCGGCCCGCACGATCGCCCAGCCCGCGGAACTCCCCCTCGGTGTCCTCACCGCCCTGCTGGGCAGCCCGTTCTTCCTGTGGCTGCTGCGCAGGACCCGCCGCAAGCAAGGAGGTTGGGCGTGAGAACCGCTCGTACGAAGTCCGGGCCGACGACGGCCTCGCGGCTGCCGCGCACGGCCCTGCGCCTGCTGCTGCCGGGGACGGCGCGGCCCGTGCCGCCTCCCCGGCCCGCCCCGGGCGACGTCCTGGCCGAGACCGAGGACCTGCGCGTCCGGCTGGGCACCGAGGAGGTGCTGCGCGGCGTGGACGTCACCGCCCGCGCCGGGGAGGTGCTCGCCCTGGTCGGACCCAACGGGGCCGGAAAGTCCACCCTGTTGTCCGCGCTGGCCGCCGATCTGCCGCCCGCCGAGGGCGTCGTACGGCTGCACGGGCGTCCGGCGACGGAGTGGACGGCGCCCGAACTCGCCCTGCGCCGGGCCGTGCTGCCCCAGGCGGCGGCCCTGTCGTTCCCGTTCACGGTCGAGGAGGTCGTCCGGATGGGCCGGGCACCCTGGGCCCACACCCCGCACGGCGACGACACCGCGGTCGCCTCCGCCATGGCCGCCACCGAGGTCACCGGGTTCGCGCCCCGCTCGTTCGCCGCGCTCAGCGGCGGCGAACGGGCGCGGGTGGCGCTCGCCCGGGTGCTCGCACAGCACGCACCGCTGCTCCTTCTCGACGAGCCGACGGCCGCACTCGACCTGCGGCACCAGGAGTTGGTCCTGCGGGTGTGCCGGGAGCGGGCGGCCGCCGGTGACGCCGTGGTCGTGGTGCTGCACGACCTGGGCCTCGCCGCGGCCTACGCGGACCGGACGGCGGTGCTGTGCGCCGGCCGGATCGCGGCCGACGGTCCGCCGGCGGAGGTGTTCACCGACGGACTGCTGAGCGATGTCTACCGGCAGCCGGTCGAGGTGCTCCCGCATCCGCGCACCGGCGCCGCGCTCATCACACCCAGACGGGACTCTTGACCTTTCCTTGACCCTCCCGTGGGGCCTGTTTTGAGTCACCGTGATCTCGCCGTTTCTGTACGGCGACTGTGAGAGCTGAATCACCGAACGACCGGGTATCACCAAGGCAAGCCTCAGATAAGTTAGGCCAGCCTCACCATGCCGACGGGGGACCTCCGTGCGGTTTGTCCGACTTCTCTTGGAGCCTGAATGCGAGCCGTCCGACTCTCTGTTGTCACCGCTGCCGCCACCGCGGCAGCTCTGGCCGCCGTCACGGGTTGCACCGAGAAGAGCGACGCCAAGAACGGCGACGCGATCCAGGTGACCGCCGCCGACGCGAAGTGCGACACCTCGGTGAAGTCGGTGCCGGCCGGCCAGGTCACGCTGAAGATCGAGAACAAGGGGTCGAAGGCGACCGAGGTCGAGATCCTCTTCCCCGACGACCGGATCGTCTCCGAGAAGGAGAACATCGGCCCGGGCACCAAGTACACGCTGACCGCCGAGGTGAAGGCCGGTTCGTACCAGATCGCCTGCCGTCCGGGCATGAAGGGCCTGGGCGTGCGCCAGAAGCTCACCGTGACCGGCGGCAAGGTCGCCCGCCGCGACCCGCGCCTGGACAAGGCCGTCGCCGCCTACCGCGAGTACGCGCAGGAGCAGGCCGACGCCACGATCCCCAAGGTGCAGACGTTCGCCGACGCCATCAAGGCCGGCGACCTCGAAGCCGCCAAGAAGGCCTTCGCCCCCTCCCGCGTCGGCTGGGAGCGCACGGAGCCGATCGCCGAGTCCTTCGGTGACATCGACCCGAAGACGGACACCCGCGCGGACGGCCTGGAGAAGGGCCAGAAGTGGACCGGCTGGCACGCGCTGGAGAAGTCCCTCTGGCAGGACAAGAAGATCGGCGCCGAGCAGAAGACGCTCGCCGACCAGCTCGTCACCGACCTGAAGGACTGGCAGAAGCGGGTCGGCAAGGCCGAGATCACGCCGACGTCGATGGCCAACGGTGCCAAGGAGCTGCTGGACGAGGTCGCCACGGGCAAGGTCACCGGCGAGGAGGACCGCTACTCGCACACCGACCTCAGCGACTTCAAGGCCAACGTCGAAGGCGCCCAGAAGGCGTACGAGCTGCTCAAGCCGGTCGCCGAGCAGAACGACAAGGCGCTGACCACCAACCTGGACAAGCAGTTCACGGCGCTCGACACGCTGCTCGACAAGTACCGCACCGACAAGACCTCGGACGGCTTCGTCTCGTACGACACGCTCACCAAGGCGCAGACCAAGGAGCTGTCGGACGGGGTCAACGCGCTCGCCGAGCCCCTGTCGAAGCTCGCCGCCGCCGTCGTCAAGTAGTCGCCGACAGAGGATCAGCATCATGACGAACGCCCAGGACAGCACGGAGGGCACGGAGGGCACCGGATCTGCCGCGGGCGGCTCCGCGCCGTCCCGGCGTTCGCTGATCGGCTGGGGCGGTGCCGGGCTCGCGCTCGGTGCCGCCGTGGCCGGCGGCGGCGTCGCGATGACCCGCACCGGCAACGACGTCGACCCCGCCGGATCCGGCACCTCGGGCCCGGTCCCCTTCCACGGCACCCACCAGGCCGGCATCGCCACCCCCGTCCAGGACCGCCTCCACTTCGCCGCGTTCGACGTCAAGACCGACGACCGCGCCGCGTTCATCCAGCTCCTCAAGGACTGGACCCGCGCCGCCGCCCGCATGACCGCCGGACACACCGTCGGCGACGGCGCCTACGGCGGCCTCGCCGAAGCACCCCCCGACGACACCGGCGAAGCCCTCGGCCTCAGCCCCTCCCGCCTCACCCTGACGATCGGCTTCGGACCGTCCCTGTTCGACAAGTTCGACCTCGCCGACCGGCGCCCCGACGCCCTCGTCGACCTCCCCCAGTTCCCCGGCGACAACCTCGACAAGAGCCGCAGCAACGGCGACCTGTGCATCCAGGCCTGCGCCGACGACCCCCAGGTCGCCGTCCACGCCATCCGCAACCTCGCCCGCATCGGCTTCGGCACCGTCGCCATCCGCTGGTCCCAGCTCGGCTTCGGCAAAACCTCCTCCACCACCCCCGACGCCCAGACCCCCCGCAACCTCATGGGCTTCAAGGACGGCACCCGCAACATCGCCGGCACCGAGACCGACCGCCTCAAGAAATTCGTCTGGGTCGGCGAAGGCGACGGCAGCGACTGGATGACCGGCGGCTCCTACCTCGTCGCCCGCCGCATCCGCATGAACATCGAGACCTGGGACCGCACCTCCCTCCAGGAACAGGAAGACGTCTTCGGCCGGGACAAGGGCGAAGGCGCCCCCGTCGGCAAAGCCAAGGAACACGACGAGCCGTTCCTCAAGGCGATGAAGCCCGACGCGCACGTCCGCCTCGCGCACCCCGACGCCAACCACGGAGCGACGATCCTGCGCCGCGGCTACTCCTTCACCGACGGCACCGACGGACTGGGCCGCCTCGAAGCAGGCCTGTTCTTCCTCGCCTACCAGCGCGACGTACGCAAGGGCTTCATCCCCGTCCAGCGCAGCCTCTCGCGCACCGACGCCCTCAACGAGTACATCCAGCACGTGAGTTCGGCGCACTTCGCCGTCCCGCCCGGCGTCCGCGACAAGGACGACTGGTGGGGCCGCACGCTGTTCTCCAAGGAGGCCTGACCGTGTTCTCCAACTACCTGATCGGCCTGCGCGAGGGCCTCGAGGCCAGCCTCGTCGTCTGCATCCTCATCGCCTACCTCGTCAAGACGGACCGCAGGGACGCCCTCAAGCCGATCTGGGCCGGCATCGCCGTCGCCATCGCCGTCGCCCTCGGCTTCGGCTGCGCCCTCGAATTCGGCTCCCAGGAAATGACGTTCCAGGCCCAGGAAGCCCTCGGCGGCTCCCTGTCCATCGTCGCCGTCGGCCTCGTCACCTGGATGGTCTTCTGGATGCGGCGCACCGCCCGCCACCTCAAGACCGAACTGCACGGGAAACTCGACGCCGCCCTCGCCATGGGCACCGGCGCCCTCGTCGCCACCGCCTTCCTCGCGGTGGGCCGCGAAGGCCTGGAGACCGCCCTGTTCGTCTGGGCCTCCGTCCACGCCGCCAGCGACGGCACCCCCCGCCCCCTCATCGGCGTCGCCCTCGGCCTCGCCACGGCCGTCCTCCTCGGCTGGCTCTTCTACCGCGGTGCCCTGAAGATCAACCTCGCCAAGTTCTTCACCTGGACCGGCGGCATGCTCGTCGTCGTCGCCGCCGGCGTCCTCGCCTACGGCGTCCACGACCTCCAGGAAGCCGACTTCATCCCCGGCCTCACCCACCTCGCCTTCGACATCAGCAGCACCATCGACCCCACCAGTTGGTACGGCACCCTCCTCAAGGGCGTCTTCAACTTCCAGCCCGACCCCACCGTCCTCCAGGTCACGGTGTGGGCGCTCTACCTGGTCCCGACACTCGCGATCTTCCTCGCCCCGGTAGGGTTCGCCTCCGGGAAGGGGAAGGTGAAGGCACCTGATGAGCAGGGATCACACGGGTCGCAGCCCACGAAGGCCTCGTAGTTCCGGCAGCCTCCGCCGTTTCGTCCTGGCGACGGGAGCGGTGACCGCTCTGTCCGTCGCCGCGAGCGGCTGCGTGGTGGTGCACGGTGAGCGGGAGGTCGTCCCGGCGGCGACCCGCGCCGAAGCCGCCCGCGCGCTCAAGGACTTCACCGCCGCCTACAACAAGGCGGACAAGACGTACGACCGTTCGCAGGACGCGGACCGGGTGACCGGTCCGCTCGCGGACATCGACGCCGCCAAGCTGAAGGCCGGGCACAAGAACAACCCCGGTGGGAATCCCTCGCATTCGGCGCTGGAGTTCCGGGACGCGACGTTCGCCATACCCGCGAAGGCGGCGTGGCCGCGCTGGTTCGTGGCGAACACGGCGGCCAACAAGGGCGCGCCGGGCAGCCGTTGGCTGATGGTCTTCACCCGGGGCAGCGCCGCCGAGGTGTGGCAGGCCTCGTATCTGACGGTCCTCACCGCCGACGAGGTGCCGCGGTTCACGCGGGACAAGGACGGCTGGGCGCAGCCCGTCACGGCCGACGACGCGGCGCTCGCCGTCGAGCCGGAGAAGCTCGGCAGCACCTACGCGACCTATCTGCGGGCGGGCGGCGACACGTTCGCGGCGGGGACGCACACCTCGCTGTGGCGGGCCCAGCGCAAGAAGTTCGCCAACCGGCCGGGGCTCGCACGGCAGTACATCGACGAGCCGCTGACCACGGGCGACCACGCGCCGGTGGGTCTGCGCACCGCGGACGGCGGGGCGCTGGTGTTCTTCACGACGCACCGCTTCGAGAAGCAGACCGCCGCGGAGGGCACCGCGATCCCGACGCCGAGCGCGGACGTGCAGGCGCTGACGACCGGTGAGATCAAGCAGTCCCTGACGCTGGAGTTCGTCTCCAACCAGGTGGCCCTGGACCCGGCGAAGGGCGCGGACGACCAGCGGGTGTCCGTCCTCGGACGGGTCGAGGGACTGACCGGCGCGAAGGGCGAGTGAGCGCGGTCCGGCCCCGGCGGGCCGGACCGGTCTCCGCTCAGCCCCGGTGCGGCCAGGCGGCGAGCCGCTCCGCGCCGCCGTTCTCCCCGGCGTAGCGGGCGCACGCGTCCGTGAGGTGTTCCAGGAGGGTGAGCGGGTCGGGCAGCGGGTGCTCGGGACCGCGCACCCAGTCGACGCTCAGACCGCCGGGCAGCTGGGCCGGCGGCACGAGGACGTACGAGCCGCGGCAGTGCCAGCGGAACCCCGGGTGCTCGTCCATCGTCTCGGGGTGGCAGTCCAGCTCGCAGGGCCACCACTCGTCCTCGTCCTCGGGCGTACCGCGGGTGAGGGTGAAGAAGAGCATGCGGCCGTCGCCGGTCTCGGCGACCGGGCCGACGTCGACGCCGGCGGCCAGTATCCGCTCCAGCGCCTCATGGCCCGCCTCCAGCGGCACGTCGAGCACGTCGTGCGTCATGCCGGTCGCGGTGATGAAGTTCGCCTTCGGCTGGTGCCGGGCCCAGCGCTCGATCTGGGCGCGGTCGGTGGTGGACTGCGTCTGCCAGGCGAAGGAGACGGGGTGACGCGCGGGTGTGGGACAACCGACGCGGTCGCAGGAGCAGCGGTGGCCCGCGGGGTACGCGGCCTGAGCGAGCGGCAGTCCCGCGTCCGCGGCGGCGAGCAGCAGGGCCTCACGCCGGGCGTCGGACGTCTCCGCGGGAGGCTTGGGCCGGCGTCCCCGCAGCCACTGGGAGATCCTGCCCTGCGCGCCGGGGCGGCTTCCGAACTCTGCGCTCATCTATCCCCTCGCCAAGCCGTAGTGCACTCGTCGTCCTTTGCCCATGGTCCCACCATCCTGCGCCCCGGGTGGCCGGAGCCGACAACCGGGGTAGGTGGGGCGATGCGTTCGCCGGGCCCTGATCAGGTGCTATCGCACGATGTATGACGATTTACGGTCCGCTCGGAGGGTGACGGGACCGTCAGCGCGGAGCGAGACCGTGCAGGGCGTAGTCGACGAGGGTGTCCGTGTAGTCGTACGTGATCGGGGCGGTCCGCTGGAGCCAGCGCTGGGCGAGCGGGGAGACGAACAGTTCCAGGGCGATCCGTGGGTCGACGTCCGGGCGGACCTCACCCTGGTCCTGGGCGGAGCGCAGGCGCCGGACGTACAGCTGGAGCTGGGGTTCGAGCAGTTTGGCGACGAACTCGGCGCCGAGCCGGTCGTTCACCAGGCCCTCGGCGGCGAGGGCGCGGGAGGGCACCTCGAAGGCGGGGTCGAGCAGCTCGTCGACGGTGGCGCGCAGCACCAGCTTGAGATCGGCCGCGAGGTCGCCGGTGTCCGGGAGGGCGTACGGCTCCTGTCCCGCGGCCCGCGCGGCCTGTTCGCCGAGGTCCATGAAGGCGTCCAGCAGCACCTCCGCCTTGGACGACCACCAGCGGTAGATCGTCTGCTTGCCGACCCCGGCCCGGGCCGCGATGCCCTCGATCGTGGTCTTCGGGTAGCCGCTCTCCCCGACCAGGGCCAGGGCGGCGGCGAAGATCGCGCGGCGGGACTTCTCGCTGCGCCGGGTGGCGTCGGGGGCGGGCCGCCCGGCGGGGCCGGGTGCCGGGGCGGAATCGGGGCTGGAGCTGGGCTTCTCGGCCATGGGGCGAACCTACCAGGACCGCGATACGGGGCGTCTCGCGTCCGGGGGGGGACCCGTGGGCGGACGTCCCGCGGGGCGTCTCGCGTCCGGCGGGCACCCGTGGGCGCGCGTCCCGGCCAGGGTTCCGGCGGGCCCCCGGTCGCGGTTCCGGTCGGCGTTCCGGCGGGCCGCACGGTCGGGGTTGCCGGTCGGCGTTCCGGCTGGCTGCACGGTCGGGGTTCCGATGTACGCGACGGCCCCCCGGCCGGGATTCGCCCGGGCGTCCCCGGCGGGGGTCCCGTGGCGGTTCCCGGCGGGGGTTCCGGCGGCCGGGCGGGGCGTCCGTGACGCGGACGGCGGACACCACCCGTCCGCCTGCGGGCGGCGACGGTGCGCACGGCGCACCATGAGCATCAACTGCCCCTGCGGTTGCGTAAGGAGCCTTCCTTGCACCCTCTCCGTCGTGCCACGCCCCGGCGTTACCTCATGTGCCCCCCGGTGCACTTCGACGTCACGTACGCGATCAACCCGTGGATGGACCCCGCCAAGCCGGTCGACGTGCCGCTCGCCCTCGCCCAGTGGGAGGACCTCCGCGACCGCTACCGCTCCCTCGGCCACACCGTCGAGGAACTCACCCCCCGCCCCGGCCTGCCGGACATGGTCTTCGCGGCGAACGGCGCGACGGTCGTGGACGGCCGGGTGCTCGGCGCCCGGTTCGCCTTCCGGGAGCGTGCGCCCGAGGCGGCGGCGCACCTGGAGTGGTTCCGCGCCCGGGGGTTCGCCGAGGTCCTGGAACCCGTGCACGTCAACGAGGGCGAGGGCGACTTCGCGGTCACCGCCTCGTACGTCCTCGCGGGCCGCGGCTTCCGGGCGAGCCCGCTCTCGCACGGTGAGGCGCAGGAGTTCTTCGGCCGTCCGGTGATCGGCCTGGACCTCGTCGACCCGCTCTTCTACCACCTGGACACGGCGCTCGCCGTCCTCGACGACACGACGGACGAGGTCATGTACTACCCGGGGGCGTTCTCCCCCGGCAGCCGCGAGGTGCTGCGCCGGCTGTTCCCGGACGCGCTGACCGCCACCGACGAGGATGCCGCCGCGATGGGCCTGAACGCGGTCTCGGACGGCCTGAACGTCCTGCTCCCCCAGGAGGCGGCCGGTCTCTTCGGCCCGCTCCGCGACCGCGGCTTCTGCCCGA
Organism: Streptomyces sp. M41(2017); assembly: GCF_002078175.1. GTDB lineage: Bacteria > Actinomycetota > Actinomycetes > Streptomycetales > Streptomycetaceae > Streptomyces. The sequence continues at coordinate 348,939 of NZ_MWFK01000001.1, forward strand.
TCGGCATCGACCTCGGCGAGCTCCTGAAGGGCGGCGGCAGCGTGAAGTGCTGCACGCAGGAACTCCGGGGGTGAGCCCCGATCCCCGCGACCCGCCCGCTGTCCCGGGCCTCGCGGCCCTCACGGTGCGCGGCCCGGGCTTCCGGGCGGGGGTCTAGGACTCCTCGGGCGGCGGCCAGGCGTCGCCCCAGTCCGTGTCCCGGGCCGCCTTGTAGAGCGGGCCGTGGCGTTTGGTCACCGTCTCCCGGTGGAGGGACTCGTCCGGTCCGCACAGGTCGAGCAGGACCTGGCCCTTGCGGATCTGCGGCCTGCGCACGACGCGGGCGGGCGCCGGTTCGGGCGGGAAACGGGTCACGGCGATGTAGCTGAACTTCTCGTCCTCGTAGGGCAGGGAGCCGCCCTTGACCTGACGGTGCAGGGAGGAACGGGCGACCCGGGCGGAGAAGTGGCACCAGTCCTCGCCGGGGACGATCGGGCAGGCCGCGCTGTGCGGGCAGGGGGCGGCGACGTGGAAGCCGGCGTCGATCAGCCGGTCGCGGGCGGCGAGCACACGGGCGTAGCCGTCGGGCGTGCCCGGCTCGATGATCACGACGGCCTGTGCGGCGCTCGCGGCGGCGTCCACGACCGAGGCGCGGTCGTCCTCGGTCAGTTCGCCGAGCACGTAGGAGACCGTGACGAGGTCGGTGCTCTCGATGGTGAGCGCCGCTCCGATCCGTGAGCGCTGCCATGTGGCGCCGGTCAGTTCGGGGTTGGCGGCGGCGATCTCCCGGCCGAGGGCGAGTGCGGGCTCGGCCCAGTCGAGCACGGTCACCGGGCGGGTGCCCTCCCAGGTGGCGTTCACCGCCCAGGTCGCCGCGCCGGTGCCGCCGCCGACGTCCACATGGCTTCCCGGCGCCCAGCCGGGCACCGCGTCGGCGAACGCGTCGAGGGCCGCGCGGACCGCCTCGAACGTCGCGGGCATCCGGTACGCGGCGTACGCCGCCACGTCCGAGCGGTCCCGCAGGATCGGCGCGTGCGTCGGGGTGGTCCCCCGGTAGTTGACGATCAGCCGCTCGACCGCCTGCGCGGCGGCCTTCGGCGGGAGACCGTCGAGCAGCCCGGCGAGGGCGCTGCGCAGGGTGTCGACGGTGGGGAGGGGGGCGTTCACGGGGTCGATTCTCTCAGGTACGGCCGGTCGCCCGTGGCACGGGCGCTCTTCCCCGACCTGGGGCGTCTCCCCGCCCGCGCACCGCCCGTGACTGTCACCCGACAACCTCGGCTCGCCCGTAGGGACTCCCCGCCGTCGGCGGCACGCGGTCGCGATGCTTCCCCGGCCTCCGGCCGGGCCCTCCCCCGCCCGCGCACCACCCGTGACTGTCACCCGACAACCTCGGCTCGCCCCCGGGGGACTCCCCGCCGTCGGCGGCACGCGGTCGCGATGCGCCCCCGCCGTCGGCGGCGTGCCGGAGGCTCAGGTGCCGCGTACCGCTCGGCGGAGGCGGGTCGCCGCTGCTGCGCGGGGGGTGTTGTCCGGTGGGCGGCGGCGTGGGTGGACGGTGTTGGCGAGCAGGACCAGGAAGGTGCCCGTCACCGGGTCGAGGACCAGGGACGTACCGGTGAAACCGGTGTGGCCTGCCGCGCCGCCGCCCGCGAGGGCGCCCATGAACCGGGGCTGGTCCAGGGCGAACCCGAGGCCGGGCGGGGTCAGCAGGAGTTCGACGAAGTCGGGGCCGAGGATGCGCGCGGGACCGTAACTGCCGCCGGCGAGCAGGGTACGGCAGAAGACCGCCAGGTCGCGGGCGGTGGAGAAGAGGCCCGCGTGACCGGCCACGCCGCCGAGCGCCCAGGCGTTCTCGTCGTGCACGACCCCGCGCAGCATGCCCCGGTCCGCCTTGCCCCAGGGCCGGCGCTGGTCCTCGGTGGCGGCGGCACCCGGGCAGGGGCCGAAGGCGGTGGCGTTCATGCCGAGCGGGCGGGTGATGCCGTCCCGGACGAGGACGTCGAGCGACCGCCCGCTGACCCGCTCCAGCACGAACTGGAGGAGGATCAGGTTGAGGTCGGAGTACAGGTACTCCCCCGGCTCGGACGAGGGGGCCTCGGCCCGCAGCATCGCCAGCCGGGTCGCGTCGTCCGGGCAGTCGTACAGCGGGAGTTCGGGGCGCAGCCCGGAGGTGTGGGTGAGCAGCTGCCGTACGGTGACGCCGTGCTCGCGGACACCGCGGAACTCGGGCAGGTACGCGCCGACCCGCGCGTCGATGCCGAGGGTGCCGCGCTCCAGTTGCTGCACCGCGGCGACCGCCGTGAACAGCTTGGTGAGCGAGGCCAGGTCGAAGGGCGTGTGCACGGTCACCGGCACACGGGCCCCCGCCGCCAGCTCGGTCCCGGCGTCGGTCTTCTCGTCGTAGGCCGCGTAGCGGACCGCCCATCCCGCCGCCTCCTCGACGGCGATGACGGGGCCGCGCCCGGCGACCAGCACGACGCCCGCCGCCCACGGGTCGGGCCCGGTGGTGAGGGCGCGGACCTCGCCGGCGAGCTGTCGCAGCTCTCCGGCGTCGAGTCCGGCGCGTTCCGGTGTGTCGATCCGCAGTCTCGGAGCGCTCAGCTGTCCGCCGCCTTTCCGTCCGGTGTGGGCCCCGTGCGCCGGGGACGGCACAGTCCCACGAAGCAGGCGACGGCCACCAGTACGGCCGCCAGTTGGACGACGGCCATCGGGACGGCGGTGTGCTCGCCCGCGATGCCGACGAGCGGTGAGGCGACCGCGCCGATGAGGAAGGAGGTCGTGCCGAGCAGCGCGGAGGCGGAACCGGCCGCGTGCCGGACCCGCATGAGGGCGAGCGTCTGGGTGTTGGGCAGGGCGAGGCCCATCGCGGACATCAGCACGAACAGCGCGGCGGACACGGGTACGAGTCCGACGTTCCCGAAGACGCCGGTGGACATGAGGAGCAGCGCGGTCGCGGCGAGGACGACGAGGGCGAGGCCGGTGGCGAGGACCTTCTCCAGCGGGACCCGGCCGACCAGCACCTTGCCGTTGATCTGGCCCGTGATCACGAGGCCGACGGAGTTCACGCCGAAGAGCAGGCTGAACGTCTGCGGGGAGGCGCCGTAGATCTCCTGGATCACGAACGGGGAGGCGGAGATGTAGGCGAACAGGGCCGCGAAGGTGAAGCCGCCGGCGAGCATGTAGCCCGCGAAGACCCGGTCGGCGAGCAGCCCGCGCATGGCGTGCAGCGCTTCGCCGACGCCGCCCACGTGCCGGTCCTCGGGCCGCAGCGTCTCGGGGAGCTTCGCCCAGACGACCGCGGCGAGCGCGATGCCGACGGCGGTGAGGACCACGAAGACGCCCCGCCAGTCGGTGACGCGCAGGATCTGTCCGCCGATGAGCGGCGCGACGACGGGGGCGACCCCGGAGAGCAGCATGAGGGTGGAGAAGAAGCGGGCCATCGCGTCGCCGTCGTAGAGGTCGCGCACGACGGCGCGGGCGATGACGATGCCGGCCGCGCCCGCGAGACCCTGGGCGAGTCGGAAGGCGACGAGGAGTTCGACGGTCGGGGCGAGCGCGCACAGCACCGTGGCGACGACGTACACGGCGAGTCCGGAGAGCAGCGGGCGCCGGCGGCCCCAGCGGTCGCTCATCGGGCCGACGACGAGCTGGCCGAGTGCCATGCCCGCGAGGCAGGCGGTGAGCGTGAGCTGCACCGTCGCCGCGGGTGCGTGCAGGGCTCCGGTCACCTCGGGCAGCGACGGGAGGTACATGTCCATCGCGAGCGGGGGTGTGGCGGTGAGCCCGCCGAGGACGAGGGTGACGAGGAGTCCGGTGCGGCCGGCCGGGCCCGGGCCCGTGGCCGGTCGCGCCGTCCGGCCCCGGGCCTGCCGGGGTTCGGCGGCGGGCACCGGTGCGGTGTCCGCGGCGGTCGCGTCCGGTATGTGCCCGTGCGGGCTTTCCTGTTCCCGCGTGGTGCGGCCACGCTCGGGCATGTGCCCTCCCTCTCCGAGTGATGCGCCCCCTATGCTCTCAGTTCGAACAGCGTGTTCGGGGTCACAGATCGAGGTGCGGGCATGACGGGCGAGCGCGAACGCGTGCGGTGGGGGATTCTGGCGACGGGCGGGATCGCCGCGGCGTTCACGGCGGACCTGGTGGACATGCCGGACGCCGAGGTCGTGGCGGTCGCCTCCCGGACGGACACCTCGGCGAAGGCGTTCGCCGAACGGTTCGGGATTCCCCGGGCGTACGGGGACTGGGCCTCGCTCGCGGCCGACGAGGACGTCGACGTGGTGTATGTCGCGACTCCGCACGCGGCGCACCGGCAGGCCGCCGGGATGTGTCTGGAGGCGGGGCGCCATGTGCTGTGCGAGAAGGCGTTCACGCTGAACGCGCGGGAGGCGGACGAACTCGTCGCCCTCGCGCGGCGGCACGACCGCTTCCTGATGGAGGCCATGTGGATGTACTGCAATCCGCTGGTCCGGCAGCTGAAGACCCTGGTCGACGACGGGGTGATCGGTGAGATCCGCACCGTGCAGGCCGACTTCGGCCTCGCGGGGCCCTTCCCGCCCTCGCACCGGCTGCGGGACCCCGCGCAGGGTGGCGGCGCGCTCCTCGATCTCGGCGTCTATCCGGTGTCGTTCGCGCAGTTGCTGCTCGGGGAGCCCTCGGACATCGTCGCGCGAGCGGTGCTCTCCGATGAGGGCGTCGATCTCCAGACGGGTGCGCTGCTCTCCTTCGAGAGCGGCGCTCTCGCCTCGGTGCACTGCTCCATCAACGGCGGCACTCCGGTGGCCGCCTCCGTGACCGGCTCCGAGGGCCGCATCGACGTCCCGGACGGCTTCTTCTTCCCGGACCACTTCGTGGTGCACCGCGACGGCCGCGAGCCGCAGACGTTCCGTGCGGAGCCGTCGGCGGGGCCCCGCAACAGCCTGCGGCACGAGGCCGCCGAGGTGATGCGCGCGCTGCGGGCGGGTGAGCGGGAGTCCCCGCTCGTCCCGCTGGACGGCACGCTCGCCGTGATGCGGACGCTCGACACGATCCGGGACCGCGTCGGCGTCCGCTATCCCGGCGAGGCCGGCGGACCGGACGTCAGGCCTGCTTGAGCCCCTGGTCGCCGACCTCCGTCACGAAGGAGGCGGCGGTGGTGACCGGCGCACCCGGGGTCGTCACCGCGGACACGGTCCTGAAGTCGGCCCGCGCCGCCTCCCGGCCCAGTTCGACGGTCACGTAGCCGCGCCGCCCGTTGTAGAACTTCAGGTGCGGGTTGGCCTGGGTGTAGGTGGCCCAGTTGGCGGGCCGGTCGGCGCCGTCCTTGCCGCTGGTGATCGAGGTGGCGACGATCTCGGTGCCGAGGACCGCCGACGAGGGGTCGTCGAAGTCGTCGAGGAGGTCGAAGGCGTACCCCACGTGCACGTCCCCGGTGAGCACCATCAGGTTCTCGGTCCCGGTGGACCGGGCGCCCGCGAGGATCCGCTGCCGGGAGGCCCGGTAGCCGTCCCAGGCGTCCATGGACACCTTGGCGACCGGGTTCAGGTCCAGCTTGCGCTGGGCGAAGGTGACCTGCTGCGGTACGACGTTCCACAGGGCCCGTGAGTCCCGCCAGCCGTCGATCAGCCAGCGTTCCTGCGTCGCGCCGGTGATGGTGCGCGCCGGGTCGTCCGACTCGGGCCCGGGGACGTGCGAGCCGTCGCCGTAGGCCTGGTCGGAGCGGTACTGGCGGGTGTCGAGGATGTCGAACTGGGCGAGCCCGCCCCAGCGGAGCCGGCGGTAGAGCTGGGCGTCCGGGCCGACCGGGAGCTGCGCGCGGCGCAGCGGCTGGTTCTCCCAGTACGCGCGGTAGGCGGCGGCGCGGCGCAGCAGGAACTCCTCCGGCGGGCCGTCGTTCTCGTCGATGTCGTCGGCGTAGTTGTTCTCCGTCTCGTGGTCGTCCCAGGTGACGGCGAAGGGGTGCGCGGCGTGCGCGGCCCGCAGGTCGGGGTCGGACTTGTAGAGGGCGTACCGCAGGCGGTAGTCCTCCAGCGTCACGGTCTCGTGGTTGAACAGGTCGGGGAGCGTCCGGTCGGTGTAGTTGCGGGCGCCGCCGACGGAGCTGACGGCGTACTCGTAGAGGTAGTCGCCGAGGTGGAAGACGACGTCGACGTCCTCCTCGGCGAGGTGGCGGTACGCGGTGAAGTAGCCGTCGTGGTACGCCTGGCAGGAGACGGCGGCCAGGCTGAGCGAGCCGACACGGGCGCCGGGGGCGGGCGCGGTGCGCGTGCGGCCCGTCTCGCTGGTCCAGCCGCCGACCTTGAAGCGGTAGAAGAAGACGCGGTCGGGGGCAAGGCCGCCGACCTCGACGTGCACGGCGTGGTGGTACTCGGGGTGCGCGGTGGCGGCGCCGCGCCGCACGATCCGGCGGAAGCGGTCGTCGTGCGCCAGCTCCCAGTGGACGGTGACGCGTGCGGCGGGCAGGCCGCTGTCGGGCTGGTACGGGGCGGGCGCGAGCCGGGTCCACAGCAGTACCGAGCCGGGCAGCGGGTCGCCGGAGGCGACGCCGAGCGTGAAGGGGTTCTCCGTGATTCTCGCCGCGTCGAGTTCGGCGGCGCTTGCCGTACCGGCGGCCGGGAGGTCGACGGCGAAGGCGAGCGCGGCGGCCGCGCCGGTGACGGTGAGGAAGCGGCGGCGCCCGATGTGCCGTGCGACGGCGCGGATTTCGGGGGCGTGCTGCGACGGATGCTGCTGGCCTGCGGGTGTCATCTGGCCCTCCCCTGACGGTGGTGGTACACGGCATTGGAGTGGTCAGGATCGACGGCCGCTTGGCGCGTACACAACAGACACATGGCGGGGGGATGAGTTCCGGATGTCGGCCGCGTCAAAAGCCCCTCCCGTACGCTGCGGGGCCATGAACGCCATGAATCACCCGCATCCCCTGGAGACGAAGACCGCGGTGGTGACCGGAGCGGGCTCCGGCATCGGCCGCGCGGTCGCCGCCGAACTGCTGCGCGCCGGCTGGTCGGTGGCGCTGGCCGGGCGCCGGACCGAGACTCTGGACGAGACGGCCGCCCTCGTGCCCGAGGCGCCCTCGATCGCCGTCCGCACGGACGTCTCGCGCCCCGACGAGGTCGCCGCCCTGTTCGGCGCCGTACGCGACCGGTTCGGGCGGCTGGACCTGCTCTTCAACAACGCCGGGACGTTCGGCCCCGGCGGGGTGCCGGTCGAGGAACTGCCCTACGACGCCTGGCGGCACGTCGTGGACACGAACCTGAACGGCGCGTTCCTGTGCGCGCAGGCGGCGTACCGGCAGATGAAGGAGCAGGACCCGCAGGGCGGCCGGATCATCAACAACGGCTCGATCTCGGCGCACACGCCCCGTCCGCAGTCGATCGCGTACACCGCGACCAAGCACGCGCTGACGGGCCTGACCAAGTCGCTGTCCCTGGACGGCCGTCCGTACCGGATCGCCTGCGGCCAGATCGACATCGGCAACGCGGCCACCGACATGACGGAGCGGATGCGGACCGGCACGCTCCAGGCGAACGGCGAACTCGCGGTCGAGCCGGTGATGGACGTGGCCGATGTGGCCCGCACGGTGCGGCACATGGCCGAGCTGCCGCTGGAGGCGAACGTGCAGTTCGCGACCGTCCTGGCGTCCGCGATGCCCTACGTCGGACGCGGCTGAACCGCGCCGCACCCCGCCGTCTCCGTCGGGGCGGCCCGTCCCCTGTGTACGCAGGAAGCGGGCCGAGCGTTCACCGCATCTGGTCAAGTCCTCAACCTACACAAACGGAAGCTGACTCTCCGGACCATACGAGCCGGTGATGGGCTTATGCTCAACACCTCCTCCACGAGAGCTTCACACTCGGAGGAAGAGACTTCGGTAGGACCGACGGTCCGCACCGAGGGGGGAGGCGACCGTCGTTCCGCGGTCCGGGTGGGGGCGGGCCTCGCGCGCAGGCGTGAGGAAAGCACCGGGTCACGGAGCGGCTGTCGCCGTCATGGCCGGCACCGCACAGCTGTCAGGGCTGTGCGGTGCCGCGCTGTGTTGTGTTGTACGGCCCCGCGCACGTGGTCCCGCGTCAGCGCTCGCGGCGACGTCCGCGTCCCTCGGCGGACGCCTCGGCCTGATCCTCCGCCGGGCGACGGCGGCGGTTGCGCAGCGCCAGCGCGCCCCCCGCGAGCAGCACGACCGCTCCCCCGGCCCCGCCGACCAGTCCCCAGGGCGGGCCGTCGCTCTTCGCGGCGGCGGCCGGAGCGCCCGCCGCCGGCTTCGCCGTCGCCCTGCGCGTGGGGGCCGCACTCGCGCCCCCCTCACTGATCGGGGTGACGAGCGTCCCCACCGGGTCGACCGTGGCGTTCCGGAAGCCCCAGTCGAGCAGTTGGGCCGTTTCCTCGTAGACGCCGTTGCCGCCGCTCTTGGGGTGCATCACCGTGACGAGCAGGGTCCGTCCGTCGCGCGTCGCGGCGCCCGTGAAGGTGTTGCCGGCGTGGCTGGTGTATCCGTTCTTCACGCCGATCAGGCCGTCGTACGTCTTCAGGCCCCACGCGCCGGTCAGCAGGCGGTCGGTGTTCTGGATCTGGAAGGTCTTCTTGCCGCCGGCCGGGAAATCGGCCGTCCTGGTCGCGCAGTAGCCGCGGAAGTCGGCGCTCGCGAGGCCGTGCCGGGCGAACAGTGTCAGGTCGTACGCGGACGACAGCTGGCCCGGGTGGTCGAATCCGTCCGGGCTGACCACGTGCGTGTCCAGGGCCTGCAGGTCCTTCGCCTTGGCCTGCATCTCGGCGACCGTCGCCGGGACACCGCCGTTCATGTGGCTGAGCACGTGCACCGCGTCGTTGCCGGAGCGCAGGAAGACGCCCTGCCACAACTGCTCGACGGTGTAGGTGATACCGGGCTTGATGCCGACCAGACTGGAACCCGCGGGGACGTCCGCGATCTCCACGTCGGTCACCCGGTGCGTCTCGGTCCGTTCGAACTTCGCCAGCACGGTGTCCGCGAACAGCATCTTCAGGGTGGAGGCCGGCGCGAGGCGCCGGTGCGCGCGGTACGAGGCGAGCACCTGGCCGCTCGTGTGGTCCGCGACCAGCCAGGAGCGGGCCGTGAGGTGCTTGGGCAGCGCCGTGCCGCCGCTCGCCTGCACCCCGGTGCGGCCCAGGCGCGCACCGCCGATCGTGCCGGCGGCGGAAGCGGTGGCGGCCGTCGCGGCGGCGAGCGGCGCGGCGGCGGCGAGGCCCAGAGCGGCACGGCGGGAGAGCCCGGAAGAATCACGCATCCCGGGACCGTACAAAGCCGCTCCGCGGGCCCCGACAGCGGGGTGACAAAGGGAAGGGAAGCCGCTTCCAAAGGGGCGGCAAAGACACCGCGAACGTCGGGGCGAGCGGGCCGCGCGGGGGCGAGCGCGGGCCCGCCCGCGCACCGTCCGCCGTCCCACCGGGAGAAGCGCGGCGGGCGGGCCCGCGACCGTGACCGTCCGCCATTCCACACGCCTTTCCTGTCAATGGCCCCTTCATCGCCCAGGAATGCGCTGTCTGATCAAAGAATGATGCGGGGCCCCGTTTTCTCAGTTCGCGCACATCCGCCACTCAGCCCGGATCAAAGGTTCCTCCCTAGCGTGTGGCCGCGCCCACAGCGGGCGCCAAGAACCAGTGAGGAACGGGATGTTTGGCATCTATCTCAAGCGTGAGCTGAGCCGGCGCAAGAAGGCGGCGCTGGTGATCGCCCTGGGTCTGGCGCTCGGAATCGCGCTGGTCATCACCGTCAATTCGGTGTCGGCCGGAATGCAGCAGGCACAGGACAAGGTCCTGAAGTCGCTGTACGGACTCGGCACCGACATGACCGTCACCAAGGCCCAGGCGGCACCGACGGGCAATTCCTCGGGCCGCCCGAAATTCGACTTCGACGCCAAGGCGGACAGCGGCAAGAGCCAGAGTTCGGACCGGGTGATGACCCAGGGCGGGCAGTCCCTGAAATCGTCGCTCGTCAGCCGGGTCGCCGCGCAGAAGGGCGTCGCGAGCGCGGTCGGCGCGCTGAGCCTGAACGTCACCAAGGTCGACGGCTCCTTCACCCAGGGCAAGGCGAAGTCGTCCACCTCGGGCTCGGGACAGCAGGGCGGACCCGGCGGCGGCCAGAACGGCGGCACCGGCACCCCGCAGGTGCAGGGCGGCGGAGCCTCCTTCGACGTGAACTCGTACTCCGTCGCGGGCGTCGACGTCACCCACCAGGACCTCGGCCCGCTCGCCACCTCGAAGATCACCACGGGCACGACGTTCACCTCCGCGCAGAGCGACGCCAAGGTCGCGGTGCTCGCCACCTCCTACGCCAAGGAGAACAAGTACACGGTCGGCAAGACCGTCAAGATCTCCGGCACCACATACAAGATCATCGGGATCGCGACGCCCGACAGCGGTGAGTCGACCACCGACGTCTACCTGCCCCTGAAGCAGGCCCAGACGCTCGGCGACGCGAAGAACAAGGTCACCACGATCTACGTCAAGGCCACCGACTCGAAGCAGATCGACACGGTCAAGGCGGCCATCCGGAAGAACATCGCGGGCACGACGGTCACGACCTCCGCGGACCTCGCCGACACCGTCTCCGGCTCGCTGTCGACGGCCTCGAACCTCGCGACCAGCGTCGGCAAGTGGCTGTCGATCGCCGTCCTGGTCGCCGCCTTCCTGGTGGCGGCGCTGCTCACCTCGTCCGCCGTCTCCCGCCGGGTGCGCGAGTTCGGCACCCTGAAGGCGCTCGGCTGGCCCTCCCGCCGGGTGACCCGGCAGGTCGTCGGCGAGTCCATGGTGAACGGCCTGCTCGGCGGCGCCCTCGGTATCGCCCTCGGCGTCGGCGCGGCGGCCGTCGTCACCGCGATCAGCCCGAAGCTGACGGCACAGCTCGGCTCCACCGGCGGCGGAGGCGGGATGGGCGGTCCCGGTGGCGGCGGTCCCGGCCGGCAGGCCGCCTCCGCGGCCAAGAACACCGTGGACATCGCGCTCTCGGCGCCGGTCTCGGTCACCACCATCGCGCTGGCCGCGGGCCTCGCCATCGCGGGCGGTCTGATCGCCGGTGCCATGGGCGGCTGGCGCGCCTCGCGGATGCGCCCGGCCGACGCGCTGCGCAGCGTCGCGTAACCGCCCCCGGCCACATCCCGGGCCACACCCCAGGAGCCGGGGCGCCGCGTCCACTCCCCCGGGCCGCGGCGCCCCACCCCTCACCCTCGGAGAACCTCATGTACAAACTCACCGGCGTCACCAAGCGGTACACGCGGGGCAAGGAGACCGTCGAGGCGCTGCGCGGCGTCGACCTCGCCATCGAGGACGGCGACCAGCTCGTCATCCAGGGCCCCACCGGCGGCGGCAAGTCGACGCTGCTCCAGATGATCGGCGGCCTCGACCGGCCGACCTCCGGCAGCGTCGAGCTGGACGGCGTGGACCTCGCCTCCATCAGCGAGGCCAGGCTGACCCGGCTGCGGGCCGAGAAGATCGGCATCATCTTCCAGTCGTTCAACCTCATCCCGACGCTGACCGCCCAGGAGAACGTCGAGACCGCCCTCGTCCCGCTCGGCGTGAAGCCCGCCGAACGGCGTGAGCGGGCCGCCGAGGCGCTCCGCTCGGTCGGACTCGGCGAGCGGCTCGCGCACGTCCCGACCGAGCTGTCCGGCGGCCAGCAGCAGCGCGTCGCCATCGCCCGCGCGCTGGTCAAGAAGCCGAAGGTGCTCCTCGCCGACGAGCCCACCGGCAACCTCGACGAGGGCACCCGCGACGACATCATGGGCCTGCTGGACGGACTGTGGCACGAGTACGGGCTGACGTTCGTCATGGTCACCCACGACTCGTCCATCGCCCGCCGCTCGCCGCGCCTCGCCACCATCCGGGCCGGCCGGATCACCCTGACCGAGCAGGGCGGCGCGCGCCGCGCGGCCCCGCGGCACTCGGCCCGAGGGGAGCACGAGGGACCGCGGTCGGCGCGGCAGCCGTACGGCTCCCAGCCCGTCGTCCCGTAGGCGTACGCGCCCGGTACGCCGCCGCGGTGCCGTACGCGCCGCAGGGCGGCACCGCCCGTTCCCCCTGTGCGACCCGGCGGCTCGGGTTCGTACAGGGGAACCGGACGGCTACGAAAGGCGGTTCGGGGTTGGACCGCGCGGAACCGTGCCTCTACGACCGGAGGTTGGGGGTCGAACCGCGGAACCGTGCTTCTACGACCGGCGGTTCGGGGTCGTACCGGGAGACCGGACGTCCGGCGGCCGCATTCTCGCGTGGGCACCTGTGAGGCCGTTCACCGCCCGAGCACCCGGTCGACCTCGGCCATCTGGGCGGCGGTGAGCGGCCCCCGGGCGATCGCGCCCGCGTTCTCCTCGGCCTGGGCGACCGAGCGGAAACCCGGGATCGGCACCGTCCGGGGGCTGCGGGCCCACAGCCAGCCGAGGGCTCCCTGGGCGAGGGTGCGCCCGCCGCTGGTCAGGATCTCCTTGAGGGCGTCCACGCGGGCCAGCCACTCCGGGTCGGCGCCGCCCTCGCCGGTGAAACCGGGCAGCCAGGCGGGCGGCGCGCTGCGGATGTCACCCGAGGCGAGGGAATGGCCGGAGGCGTGCCGCCCGGTCAGCAACCCCATGGCCAGCGGGCTGCGGTTGATGCTCGCGAGCCCCGACTCCTCGCAGAACAGGACGAGTTCGGGGGCGTCCTGGAGGATGTTCAGCCGGTGCTGCACGGCCGCGCAGTGCTCGCCCTCGGCGAAGACCGCCGCACGCTCCGGATCGTCGGTGCTCCACGCGTAGGCCCGCACGAGCCCCTCCCTCACGAACCCCTCGCAGGTGTCGCGGAGTGCGGCGGCCCGGTCGGGTTCGGCGTCGGAGAGGTGCAGTTGATAGAGGTCGATCCAGTCGGTGTCCAGGCGGCGGAGCGAGGCGGTGAGGGCGCGCCGGGCGTACGCCGGGGAATCGTCGGTGCCGGTGAGGAGCCGGTGGTCCTCGTCGATGACGTTGCCCCACTTGGTGGCGAGCACCACGTCGGCCCGCCGCTTGCCGAGGGCCCGCGCCAGCACGCGTTCGCTGTGCCCGGCCCCGTACGCGTCCGCCGTGTCGAAGAAGGTCACGCCGAGGTCGAGGGCGCGGCGGACGGCCCGTACGGACTCCTCGTCGTCGACCGCGCCCCAGCCGAGCGGCTGCCCGTCCGGCGTCGCCCACTCACCGCCGATGGCCCAGCAGCCGAAGCCGAGCGCGCTCACCTCGATGCCGCTGCTTCCCAGGGTCCTGTTCCCGAAGCTCTCCATGCCCAGGGACGCTAGGAGTTGGAGCGCACGCGAACACAAGCCCTCGGGGCGGGATTCCCGGGCCCGGGAACGGACGACCTCCCCGGGTCCGACCGGCGTCCCCGGCCGGCCTCGGTCAGGCCCGGCCGGCCTCGGTCAGGCCTGGCCGGTCTCGAAGCGGCTGATCCGCCCGCCGTCGTCCACGGTGAACGTCCACTTGGTCTTCATCTCGCCCCAGGCGTCGTTGCGGTACCGCACGACGAGGGAGCGGCCGCCGGCGGACTCGTTGTCGACGTCCATGTGACCCCGGGAGGAGAAGATCTCCCGGTCGGTCCAGTCGGCGACGTCCCGGTCGGAGCCGTCGTCGGACATGGTGGCGCCGGGCGCGAGGACCGACTGGAACGCGTCGCGGTCGTGCGCGTTCACGGCGGTGACGAAGGCCCGGACGGCCGGATCGCTGAGTTTCGCTACCTGAATCGTCATGGCAAGCAGACTCACACCGGTCCCCGGAGCCCGCCACCCGAACGGCCGCGCGGGAACACCGGGCGCGGGTGATCGGTGCGACGGTGGAGACCCGGGAGGGAACCGTTGCCGTTGTCTGCACTGGGAGTCACCGTGACCTGTTTCGACCGGCGTGATCTGGGACTGCTGCTGCTCCGTCTGAGCACGGGCGGCGCACTGGCCGCGCACGGAGCGCAGAAGCTCTTCGGCTGGTTCGGTGGCGGCGGCCTCGAAGGGACCGGGGCGGCCATGGAGGCCATGGGCTACTCCCCCGGCAAGGCCAGCGCCACGGCGGCGGGCCTCGCCGAGGCGGGCGGCGGCGCCCTCCTCGCCCTCGGCCTCGCCACCCCGGCGGCCGGTGCCGCCGCGGCCGGGGCCATGGCCGGAGCGGCCGCGGTGCATGTACCGAACGGGTTCTTCGCGCAGTCCGGCGGCTACGAGTACGCGGCGTCGCTCGGACTGGCCGCGGCGGGTCTCGCGGTGACGGGCCCCGGGCGGCTGTCGGTCGACCACGCGCTGGGCCACGCCGTGAACCGCGGATGGATGGTGCCGATCGCACTCGGTGTCACGGCCGCGGTCACCGCCGTCGTCATCGGCACCCGCAACAGCCGGCTCCGCACGGCGCAGCAGGGCGAGCAGGAAGCCCTGTTCGAGGAGTAGGAGTCGGGCGGTCCGCCGCGGGGGAGGCTGCTCCTATGGCCGATCAGGACCGTGACGACGACCCGATGGACCGTGACGCCCCGACGAACCGTGCCCGACCGACCGGCCCGGCGGGCACCGAGGGCACCACGGCCGGCCCACCGGACCCGTGGGAGGCGATCGACCGGTTGCACGACTGGCTGACCGTGAACCGGGCGCACGGCGGCCGGGAGGGGTTCCTCCTGCGGGTGCTGAAGCTGTCGGAGGAGGTCGGCGAGGTCGCCCAGGCGGTGATCGGCGCGACGGGCCAGAACCCGCGCAAGGGCGTGAGCCACACCTGGGACGACGTCCGGTCGGAGCTGTGCGACGTCATGATCACGGCGATGGTGGCGCTGCGGGAACTCGCGCCCGACGCGCGCGAGGTGTTCGCGGAGCACCTCGTGTCGGTGACGGACCGCTCCCTGCGTCCGGACCCTTCTCCTGGCGCCGAACCGGCCCCCGAACCGGCCGCGGGGCCGCCCCTGTCCGACGCGGGCCCCTGACCCCGCTCTTTACCTGCGCGCCCACCCTGCGCGCCCAGGCTCCACTCGCCGCTCTTCCCCTCCCCTCCACCCGGCGCTTGCCGCTCTCCCCTCGCTTCCCCGCCGTCCGGCGCGTTCCGCCGCCCGGCGCGTTCCGCCGCCCTCTCGTGCTCCGCCGACCCCTCCCGCTCCGCCTCCACCCTTCCTACGAGGCAACGGGGTTGGCGGCCGGCTCAGGGGTGTCCGTCGGTCGCGCCCTCGGTGACCGCATCTGTTCACCTCCCGGACAGCGCGACGCAGCCGGGAGTTGGCGGACGCCGCACAGCCTTCTCGTCGACATCGCGTCGACGAAAGGGCCCCCGTGCAGGACAACGCTTTCCCCAGAGGCCGCCGGACGACCGCCGTGATCGGCGGCGTGCTGACGCTCGCGGCCATGGGGCTGGGAAGCCAGGCACACGCGGCGAGTTACGGCACGCCGAGCCTGTCCCTGTCGGCCACGTATCTGTCGGGCGCGGTGGGCGCGACCGGCGATCCGACCGTGAACGTGACCGTCGCGCAGAGCGGGGCCGACGCCGGCGCGCTCGCCGTCACCGTCACCAAGAGCAGCAAGACCTCGGTGGCGACCACCACCGACGCCACCGTCAGCGGCACGGGCGCCACCCGCAAGCTCGCGGTCGCCGCACGCGGCCTGGGCTACACGGACCTCACGGTGCAGGTCACCGGCGTCGACGGCAAGAAGGTCACCAAGACGCTGCACTACGCCGCCTCGGCGTCCGTGCAACACCCCACGGACACTCGCTACTTCACCGGCTCCAGCGACGCCTCGGCGGCCGTCGACGTCGGCGGCGGCTACGCGGTCGTCGCGGACGACGAGTCCAACACGCTGCGCCTGTACGACCGTTCGGCGTCGGGCGCGCCCGTCAAGACCTGGGACTTCGGCTCCAAGGCGGGCGTGTCCAAGGAGATCGACATCGAGGGCGCCACCCGCGTCGGCGACGCGATCTACTGGACGGGCTCGCTCGGCAACAACAAGGACGGCGAGTACAAGGCCGACCGCAACACCGTGTTCACCACGACGGTGACCGGCTCCGGCGCCTCCACCGCCCTCACCTACGGCCGTTCGTACAAGAAGCTGCGCGACGACCTCGTCGCCTGGGACGAGGCGAACGGCGACCGCTACGGCTTCGCGGACGGCACCGAGGACGGCCAGATCCCCAAGCAGATCGACGGGTTCAACGTGGAGGGCCTGGAGTTCGCGCCGGGCTCGACGACCACGGCCTACCTCGGCTTCCGCGCACCGCTCGCTCCCGCGGTTCCCGGCGGGAAGGCGCTCATCGTGCCGGTCACCAACTTCGACAAGGTGCTGAGCAGCGGTTCGAAGGCGGTCTTCGGCACACCGATCGAGCTCGACCTCGGCGGTCTGGCGATCCGTGACATCCGTAAGAACGCGTCGAACCAGTATCTGATCGTCGCCGGTTCCTGGGCCGCGGACGACAACTCCGACCCGTACGCGCTCTACTCCTGGGACGGCAACGCGGCGCACGCCCCGGTCAAGCGTCTCGACCTGCCGACCTCGGACCCCGGCGGCTGGGAGGCGGTGGTGGACGTCCCCGATCTCAGCGTGTCCGGCGCCCGCGCCCAGCTGATCACGGACGACGGCTCGGCCGACCTGTACGGCGACGGCACCGAGGCGAAGGACCTCGACCACCCGGAGTGGCAGAAGTCCCGGGCGACCTGGTTCACGGTCACCGACTGAGCCGTCCTGGGCGCCGGTTCACGGTCCGGGGCCGGTGGTCCACGCGGGCAACGGCGCGGTCCCGCCGGGACAGTGACCTCGTGCCCGACATGGACCTGATGCACGTCCGCACGGACCCGTGCCCCGCACTCCGGGGCACGGGTCCGTGGCGTTTCCCGTATTCGTCCGGGGGGACGGAAATCAGCCGTTCTCCGAGGTGGGACGGGGGACGGCGCAGGCCAGGCCGGTCGGCGGGGGGGCGACAGGGCTCTCGCTCCGGACGCGACTGTCCGGACGGAGCGGCGGGCGCGTCCGGTGCCCGATCGGCCGCCCGGAAGAAGGGCCGCTGCCCGATCGGGCAGCGGCGGATGCCCCGCCGGTCAGATGTAGCCCTCGCGCAGGGCGTGGGCCACGGCGTGCGCCCGGTTGCGCAGACGGAGCCGGGTGGTCAGTCCGTGCATGACGTTCTTGACGGTGCGCTCCGAGTAGGAGAGCTTGCTCGCGATCTCCGCGGTGTCGAGCCCCTCCGCCACCAGGCGCAGCACGTCGATCTCGCGCGGTGTCAGCCCCGACGCCGGTGCGCCGGTTTGGCCGGACGCCGAGCGCTGCATCGTGCCCACCTGGCTCAGCAGCCGCCCGAGCAGGTCGGCGGGCAGGTCCCCGTCCCCGCGCGCGGCGGCGAGCACGGCCTGCGACAGACGCTGCGCGGTGGCCTCGTGCCGCCAGACGACAGCGGCGGCGCCGCAGGCGATGACGTCGAGGAGCTCGGCCTCCCGGACGGAGTTCACCACCAGCACCGCACGGGCGCCCTCGGCGCGGACCAGCCGGCGCAGCCGGGCGAGGACGGTGGCGTCGGGCGTCTCGCTGATCAGCACGGCCACGGTGTCGGGGCCGGCCTCCGTCTCGTCGCGCAGGTCGAGCAGCGGGTCGCCGCGCAGTTGGCTCAGCGCCCCTGCCCGGGAGATGGGGTCCGCGGTGTGGACCACGACCGGGATGCGCGACGGCGCGCCCGCGGGGCCGTGGTCCGTGCCCGGTTCGGATGCCGGTTCCAGGGACGCTTCGATGCCTGTCGTCCTGGCTGAACTGTGCAACCGCTTCTCCCGAATCAACGTGCCGTCCGTCGTGTGGGGTCGGTGACAGAGGGCTGAAATCACACTCCTGTGCCAACAGAGGTCCGCACAATCGTGGAGCACCACGAGAGACACCACGAGATCGGCGTCAGCGGATCCACGACTGCGGGAGGCAGTGATGTCCGTACGCGGACCACTTCGCGAACGCGGGGACGCGCTGGAGCTGGTGGCCGCCGAGGCCGCGCGGGCCCGCGGCGGCACCGGCCGGCTGCTCCTGCTGTCGGGCGCCACCGGCACCGGGCGCACGGCCCTCCTCGAAGCCGCCGCCGGTCACGGGGAGACGCACGGCATGCGGGTGCTGCGCGCCCGCTGCTCACCGGACCCCCATCCGCCCTTCGCCGCCGTGCTCCGCCTGCTCTCCCTGGACCAGGACGCGCTCGGGCAGCACAGCGCGGACCAGAGTGCGCTGGGGCAGCACAGCGGGCGCGGGACGGAGCCGCCGTCCCCCGCCCCTGAGCATGGCCGGACGGCCGCCCGGCTGTGGCGCCTGCTGCTCGCGCACGCGGGCGACGCGCCGCTGCTGGTGGCCGTGGACGACGTGCACCTCGCCGACGAGCACTCCCGGCAGTGGCTCGCCGCCGCCGCCCGGCAGATCGACCGCCTGCCGGTGCTGCTGGTGGTGACCGAGCGCACGCAGTACGACGTCGATCCGGCGGGCCCCGGCCTCGCGCACGCGCTCTCGCCCGACCTGGTCCGTACCCACACCCTGGCCCCGCTGAGCACCGACTCGGCGGCGGAGCTGGTCCGTTCGGCCTTCGACGACGCCCCCGCGGACGCCTGGGTGGACGACTGCGTACGGGCCTGCGCGGGCAACCCGCTGCTGCTGCACGCCCTCCTCGACGACCTGCGCGCGGTGCCCGGTGCGCGGTCCCCCGCTCCCGTCCCGTCGACCTGCGCGGCCCTCTACCCCGGCGCGTACCCGGCGGCCGTGTCGTGGTGGCTGGACTGCGCGGGCCCCGCCACCGCCGATGTGGCCCGTTCGCTCGCGCTCGCGACGACGGACTCAGCCAGCCACGCGCCGTACGCCGACACCGAGTTGCTGGCGGTGATGGCCGGCGCCGACCCCGCCCGGGTCCCCGGCTGGCTGACGTCGATGACCCGCCTCGGGATGCTGCGCCCCTCACCCGCGGGCGGCCACCCCGACTACGCCCACCCCCTCCTCCGGGACGCGGTGGCGAGCGGCTGGCCGGGAGCCCGGCGCCAGGCGGCCCACCGGGCAGCGGCGGAGACGATGCTGCGGCGGGGCGATCCGGCTCAGGCGGTGGCGGGGCACGTCCTGCGGGCGCCCGCGATCGGTGCCGGGTGGGCGGTCGGCGTGCTGCTGGACGCCGCGTCCGCCGCGGTCCGCACGGGCAGGGCCGGCGACGCACCGGCCTTCCTGCGCCGCGCCCTGGAGGAGCCGCTGACGCCCGAACGCCGCTCCGCGGTCCTCACCGAGCTGGGGTCCCTGGAGTTCCTGACCGTCCGGCCGGCCGCGGGGATGTCCCGGCTCGCCGAGGCCGTACGGCTGCCGGGCACGCCCCGTGACCGGGTACGGGCGGCGGTCGCCCTCGGCACGGCGCTGACCGGGCAGGGTGAGACGCGCGCCGCGATCGGCGTCCTGCGGTCCCTGGACGACCAGTTGCGCGACCACCCGGACCTGGCCCGCACCGTCCAGACGGCCTCGGCACTCCTGTCGGACCAGGACGCGGACGTACGGCGGGAGATGTACCGGTGGCTGCGCGAGACCGCCGAACGCTCCCCGCACCTGGTCGGCGCGGCGGGCCGGGCGCTGCTCGTGCGGTACGAGGCGACGGCCGGCCTGACGTCGGCGCGGACCGCCGTACGACGCGTCCGCGCGCTCCTGGAGGAACCGTCGGACCCGCTCGGCGAGCCGTTCCTCCTGGGCACGGCCGCCGCCGTCGCGCAGTGGGCCGACGAACTCGACGAGGCGGAACGCCTGGTGGAGCGGGGCCTCGCGGGCCAGAGCGCGTCGCTCCTGCACCCGATGCACGCGGCCCTGCTGAACGTACGGGCCGACATCGCGGCGGCCCGCGGCGCCCACGAGGACGTCGTCCCGGCCGCCCGTCCCGTCGGCCGTGCCCCGGGCAACCAGGACGCGCTCGCCGTCCTCGCCCTGGTGGGGCAGGGCCGTACGGACACGGCCACCGCCCTCGCGGACGACGTCGAACTGCGGGACGCCCCCGACTCCTGGGAGGCGAACCGGTTCCTCTACGCACGCGGGGTCCTGCGCGCGGCCGACGGCGACCCGGCAGCGGCGCTGGACGACTTCCTGGAATGCGGGCGCCGGCAGTCGGCGCGGGAGGTGCTGAGCCCCGTGGTGACGCCGTGGCGCACGGCGGCGGCGGAGTGCCGGGTGGCCCTGGGCCGCCCGGAGGAGGCCCTCGCACTCGCGCGGGAGGAACTGCGCCTGGCCACCGTCTGGAACACGCCCCGCCTGGTGGGGCGTTCCCTGAGCACCCTCGGCACGGCGACGGGCGGCAGACAGGGCCTGGACCTGGCGGACCGCGCCGTACGCCTGCTGCGCGAGGCACCCGCCGGTACGGAACTGCCGGCCGCGCTGATCGCCCAGGGCCGCCAGTTGACCGCGGCCGGGGAGCGGACGCGCGCCCGCGAGCCCCTGCGCGAGGCGGCCGAACGCGCGGAGCGCCTCGGCGCGGTCCGCCTGCACACCGAGGCCCAGCAGGCCCTGCGCGAGGCCGGCGCCCGCCGCGCGGCGGCCCCCCGCACCGGCACGGACGCCCTCACCCCGAGCGAACGCCGCATAGCCACCCTGGCGGCCGACGGCCGCACCAACCCGGAAATCTCCACCCTCCTCCACCTGGCCCGCCGCACCGTGGAAACCCACCTGACCAGCACCTTCCGCAAGTTGGGGATTCGGGGGCGGGGGGAGTTGGCGGGGGCGTTGGGGCGAGAGTATCCACAGGGGGACAGCGAGCCGAGAACACGAATGCCCGCGTGAACAGCCGGGCAAGATGCCGTGCGGCCCCGATCAAGGGTCGACTCACCGGTCGACATCCGTCGGTCGCGGTCCCGTGTCGGAACCCCTACCGGGCTGCTCCAGCGGGGCACACGCCTTGACAGCTGATCCAACGCCTCGGGAGGCTGACCGCAATGGACTTCCATGAGACTCATGACGGGTTGACCGAGGCCAACGCGCGACGGGCCATGCTGGTGGCGTGCGACTCCGCCGGATTGCCCCAGTTCCCGGACGCGAAGCTCCTGCGGCTCGGCGAGAACGCCCTGTTCGCCCTTCCCGAGGTGGATACCGTAGTCAGAGTCGCCCGGTCGGCGGAGATGGCCGACAAGGTTGCCAAGGAACTCGCCGTCGCGCGCTGGCTCGCCCGGTCCGGCTTTCCGTCCGTTCATCCGACGGACGCGCCACAGCCGGTCGAAGCGGACGGCCGACTGGTGACCTTCTGGGAGTTCGTGCCGGACAGCTCTCCCCCGACAGCCTGTGCCCCGCTCGCCACGCTCCTCCGCGATCTTCACGCGCTGCCGGATCCCGACTTCCCCCTTCCGGTCCTGGACCCGTTTCCTGTCATGCGTCGCCGTCTTGATGTGGCATCAGGCATCCGACGGGAGGACGTCCGCTTCCTTTCCGAAGCCTGTGACAGCGCTGAGGACGACTTCCGTACGCTCGTGGCCTCGTCACCACAGCACTTGGTCCACGGTGACGCTCATCGCGGCAACGTCCTCCGCAACAGCGACCGCACCCTCCTGATCGACTACGAGGCAGTGGCGTTGGGCCCACGGGCCTGGGACCTGGTGCCCACCGCAATGGCTGTCGACCGGTTCGATCTGCAACCCGCCGAGTACGCGGCCTTCGCGCTCACCTACGGCGCCGACGTCACCGAGTGGCACGGCTATCCGGTGCTCCGCACCACGCGGGAGTTGGGGATGACGACCTGGCTGATGCAGATCGCCCAGTCCGGCGACGCGGCGGAAGAGTTCGCGCTGCGTATGGAGTCTCTGCGAAAGGGTGACCTTGAACGGCGCTGGCACGCGCTCTGACGGCACGGCCGGCGGGCTCTTCGCTCCCTATGCCTCCCGGCCCCACCTTCGCATCACCACGGTCTATTCGACGTCCTGGGTCTGCGACCCGGCCCGGCTCACGCCGGACGGTCATGCTCCGACGGACATCCTGGCCTTCGGGCGGCTGACACCCTTCTATGACATGGCGAAGGAGCAGTTACCCAGAGTCCTCAGGAAGGAGTCCCTCGACTGCGCCTCGCTGGTGTGTCAACGCTGGCAGACCGGCCTGCCGATGGCCGCGACTCTGTGGCATTTTTTGCACCCCTCCGGTCAGGTGCTGGTGGCGCTGACGCTGGACGTTCCCCTGGGGCTTGTCGAGTCGGTTCCGCTGATGGAGGACCTCTACTACGCGAGCATCGAATGCGGCGGTGTCCCGCTGGAACAGCTCGCCGGCGAACGAGTCGGTCATCATGCGCCGAACGGCGACGCAGCGACCAGGGGCTTCCTCCCCGAACGACACCAACTGGTCTTCCGCAGTGTGTCCTCTCCGGAGGATGCGCCGGGCGACGATGTCATTCAGCGCGTCATCTACCGCTCCGATCTTCCGTACCGTCCGGAGCACAGTTCCATCAGCTACCCGGCCGAACTCAACAGACGACCCACCACAGTCGGCGCCCTCGGGCCGTACGCGAGCCTCATCTGCGGCCATCAGGACTACATTGAGAACTGCGTCCTGCTCTCCGCCGTGCAGACGGTGGGTTCTGCCGCCCGCCTGCGGGAGATCCGGGAAATCGCCTACGCCTACGGACACCGGTTCCGGGCCCGGTCAGAAACCGAACGCGACACCCATCGCCGTCGGACGATGCTGGAGTCGATCTCCGAAGGCCTGAGCCATCTCGAACTGGAACTCAGTTACAGCGTCGAAGCCGGCGGTGACATCGGAACCCTCGTCCCGGCCTTACGCGTGGAGAGCTTCCACAACGCCCTCTACACCGCGATGGGTCTGACCGGACGCTCCAGCACGATCGGCCAGATGCTGGGCCGGCTCAGCAACGCCATCGCCGCCGAACTCACCTCTGTCGAGAGTGCCGAGCAGCGAGCTGGCGACCGGCGTCGTATCCGGACGGTCGTGGCAATCACCTTCGTCACCACGGTCTCCGGAACCCTGAGTCTGCTCTTCGGCTTCTTCGGCATCAACGCCCGGCAGGTGGACGACCAACGGTCGATGTTCGACGACCGCTACACACCGATCTACGCCCTCATCGCCCTCATCCTGGCCTGCGCTTTGGCGATCTTCGGAGGGATGAGGCTGCACGAACGACGGACCGAACGGCGTGAGCGCAACCGTATCCGCAGCTGGGAGACCATTCACGGGCTCCTGGCCCGCGAATTCGGAGCCGTCATGCTGAACCCGGCCAACTTCGCCGCCCCGCATCCCCAGGCCGGACCGTCCCAGGAAGCAGGACGGGACCCCCCGATGGGGAGCCGCAGCCTTCGGGCACCCCGGCTCACTGACGTGATGGAGCGACGCCGGGTAAAGAGCGGCAGACGAGTCAGGCTGTACGCCGGGTTTTGTACCGCGGGTCCTCGCGGACGTCGCGGCGACGGCCATCCATCTAGGGCCGGCGTTGCCGCCGGCCTCGTGCGGTCTACCCGCGGACTCGGGCGAGCAGCCCTCGAACGTCCGCGCAGGAGCACCGAGGTGCTCCCTCTTGACCTTGCTCCGGGTGGGGTTTACCTAGCCGCCTGAGTCACCTCAGGCGCTGGTGGTCTCTTACACCACCGTTTCACCCTTACCGGGAACCGGAGTTCTCGGCGGTCTGTTTTCTGTGGCACTGTCCCGCGGGTCACCCCGGGTGGCCGTTAGCCACCACCCTGCCCTGTGGAGCCCGGACGTTCCTCGGGAAGGTCCACAAGGACCTCCACGCGGCCGCCCGCCCGGCTCGTCTGCCGTGTCGACCATGGTACCGGCCGGACGGGGCGGCGCGGACCGGTGGCCGCCGTCGCGAGGACCGAGCCCGCCAGGATGAGGGTGAAGGAGACCATCACGGCCGTGGTCAGCGACTCGTCGAGGAACAGTGCGCCCGCCGCCACGGCCACCGCCGGGTTGACGTACGTGATCACCGTCGCCCGCGTCGGGCCCGCCTCCCTGATCAGCTCCAGGAACGCGACGAACGCGATCGCCGTGCAGATGACGCCGAGGCCCGCGAGGGCGGCCAGGGCGTGGGCGGACGGGACGGCGTCGGGACGGGTGAGGACCGCCGCGGGGGCGTAGACCAGGGCCGCCAGCGCCAGGCAGGGGGCCGTCAGGTGGAGCGAGGGCACGTCCTTGAGGCGGCGGGCCGCGATCACCGGCGCCGTCGCGTAGCCGACGACCGTGAGCAGCACCTCCGCGAGCGACCGGGTGTCGCCGCCGGTCAGGTGCGGGACCGTGAGGACCGCGACGCCGGACAGGCCGAGGGCGAGGCCGATGACGCGCCGGGCGCCGAGGCGCTCCGTGTCGCCGAGGAGGCGGGCCGCGGCGACGCCGACGATCGGCACCCCGGCGATCAGCAGGCCGGCGGTGGAGCTGGACAGGTGGCGTTCGGCGTCCGTGAGGGTCCACCACGGGACGATGACCTCGATGCATGCGAAGGCCAGCATCGGGCGCCAGTGGGCCCGCACCGTCCGGGTCAGGCCGCCCTGGCGGATCGCGAAGGGCAGCAGCAGCGCCGCACCGATCGCACAACGCGTGAACACCACCACCGACGGAGACACCTCGTCCACCGCCACTTTGATCATCAGGTAGGGGATGCCCCAGACCACTCCCATCAGGGAGAACAGGAGCCAGCCACGTGCAGTCATACGCGCAGTCTCGGGCTGTCGGGGGTCGACCGTCTTGAACGTCGTTGCGCCGCCGTCACCGGCCGACGCCCCCTGTCATCGCGCGACCACGCTCGCGCGGTACGCCGCCGGGGTCACCCCGAGCACCCGGCGGAACCAGCGTGTCAGGTGCGCCTGGTCCGCGAAGCCGACGAGGCCGGCCACCTCGGCGGGGCGCAGCCCGGACTCCAGGAGCCGGCGGGCCCGCTGGACGCGGTGCTGGGCCAGCCAGGCGTACGGGGGTAGTCCCACGGTCGTACGGAAGGCGCGCAGGAGCTGGTAGCGGGACAGGCCGAGGTCGGCCGCGAGGACGGTGAGGGAGGGCGGGGCCTGGAGCTCGCCGGCGAGGCGGTCCCGTACGACGGTGGCGATGCCGGCCGCGCCGGGGATCCCGTCGCGGTCCGGGCGGGCCGTGGAGTGGCGTCGGGCGAGCGCGGCGAGCAGCCACGGGAAGCGTGACTCGGCCTCCAAGGGGTCCGGGCAGGCGCTCAGTTCGGTGTGGGCGGCGCGCAGCGCGGCGGCGAGTTCGGGGTCGTCGATGAGAGGTTCGCGGAAGTGCGGCGGCGGGCCGACGACTGCCTCGGTGAGGAGTGACGGCCGCGCGTAGAGGGCGCGGTAGGCGTAGCCGTCGCAGGCGGCCGGTCCGCCGGTGTGCATCTCGCCGGGCGCGAGGACGACGATGGAGCCCGGGACGGCGCGGATGCGGCCGCCGCGGTAGTCGATGATCTCGGAGCCGCCGACGCACACCCCGATGGTGAACTCCTCGTGGGCGTGCGGCGCGTAGCGGTGCCGGTCGAAGCGGGCGGTCAGCAGGTCGAGGGGCTGTCCGTCGCGCCCGAGGGTGGCCCGGGTCCAGCGGGCCTCCTCCCGGCGGGTCGGGGACCGTACCACCCCGGCGTCGTCCGTCACCGTTCCGTCCTCCCCCCTGTCCGCTCCGGTGCCGTGTGCCGGTACCGCTGGAGGGACAACGCGGACGGGTGCCGTTTCCATGCCGGGCGGCGGCCGCCGGATACGCCGACGGGCCCGGGGAGCGGAGTCCTCCTCGTGCGGAGCGGTCAGGCCGGGGCGAACTGGACCTTCGTCGTGCCGGGGTCGGCCTGGGTGAGGCGGACCCGGAGGCGTTCGCCCAGGGGGAGCCGGGAGGTGCCGCCGGTGATCCGGGCGAAGACCGCCGGGGACTCCAACTGGACGGTTCCGACGGTGGGTTCGTGTTCCTGCACGTCGACCACGCAGCCTTCGAAGAGTTCGCCGACCCGGTCCTTGAGCAGGGCGGCCTCCACGATGTCGACGCACTCGCGCTCGACGGTCCCCGCGCGCCGTCCGCCGTCCGCCATCTCCTTGGGGAGGGCGTCCAGAGCGGCGAGGGCCCACTCGGGCGACGGCTGCCCGGCGACGGCCGCGAGGCAGATCTCGGCGGCGTAGCGGTCGACGAGCCGGCGCAGCGGGGCCGTGCAGTGCGTGTAGGGCGCGGCGACGGCGGCGTGCGCGGTGACCTCGGGGAGGGCGCCGTCCCGGAAGACGGTGTAGCCGGCGCCGCGCAGCAGGGTCGTGCACTCCTGGAGGAAGGCGGCGTGGTGCGGCCGGTGCGGGTCGAGGGAGCGGATGAGCTGTGCGTACGAGACGTGGTGCGGCCAGTCGATGCGCAGGGCCCTGGCGGTGCGGCGCAGCCGTCCGACCGCTCCGTCGGGCGCGGCGGGCAGGGTGCGCAGCACTCCGGTGCCGTACGCGAGCATCAGGTCCGCCGCGGCCATGCCGGTGAGCAGGGAGATCTGGGCGTTCCAGCCGTCGGCGGGCAGCGGGGCGCGGTAGGCGAGTTCGTACGTCCCGTCCTTCTCGACGATCTCCTGCTCGGGCACGTTGAGCGAGATGCCGCCGCGTTCGACCTCCAGGGCCTCGCGGAGGGTGCCGACGTCCTTGAGGAGCGCGAGGGGTTCCTCCGCGGTCCCCGTGTCGATCTGCCGCTGCACGTGCGCGTAGTCGAGCTTGGCGCGGCTGCGGACGAGGGCGCGGCGCACGTCGGTGGCCTCGGTGCGGCCGTCGGCGTCGAGGTCGATCGTCCACAGGACGGCGGGGCAGGTCTGGTCCGGGAGGAGGCTGGCCCTGCCCTCGGAGAGGCCCGGCGGGTGGACGGGGACCTTCTCGTCGGGGAAGTAGAGGGTCATCACGCGGCGATGGGCCTCGGCGTCCAGGGCTCCGCCGGGGGTGACGAAGGCGGCGACGTCGGCGATGGCGTAGCGGACGCGGTATCCGCCGTTCTCCCTGCGGGACAGGTGCATCGCCTGGTCGAGGTCTTCGGACGTCGGCGGGTCGATGGTGAAGAGGGGGATGTCCGTCGCGTCGTACGAGGGCAGCCGGGGCGGCAGCGCGGCCTCCGCGAGCGCCTCCGCCGGGAAGGTCTCGGGCACGCCGAGTTCCGTTCGCAACGCGCTGAGGGCGGCTCGCAGCGGAGCCTCCGGTGCACCGGTGACACGGACGCGACGGCGAGGCATGGGTCGAGCCTAGGCCGGGGGTCCCCGATGGGCACGCCGAAGGGGGACCCATCGCCCAGGAGCGGGCCGTCCGGACGGCCCGCGCACACCGTTTAGGCTGGCGCCGGGCCGTTTCCACCGTGAGGAGATCCAACCGTGCTCGTGCTGCTGCCCCCCTCCGAAGGGAAGGCCTCCTCCGGCCGGGGAACCCCGCTCAAGCTGGAGTCGCTGTCCCTGTCCGGTCTCACGGAGGCACGCCAGGCGGTTCTCGACGAGCTGGTCGAGCTGTGCGCGGCCGACGAGGAGAAGGCGCGTGAGGTCCTCGGGCTGAGCGAGGGGCTGCGCGGGGAGATCGCGAAGAACACCGAGCTGCGGACCGCGGGCGCGCGTCCGGCCGCGGAGATCTACACCGGTGTCCTCTACGACTCCCTCGACCTGGCGACACTGGACACCGCGGCCAAGCGGCGCGCGGGCCGTTCGCTGCTGGTGTTCTCGGGGCTGTGGGGCGCGGTGCGGGTGACGGACCGGATCCCGTCGTACCGCTGCTCGATGGGTGTGAAGCTGCCCGGCCTCGGAGCGCTGGGCGCGCATTGGCGTGCGCCGATGGCGACCGTGCTCCCGGAGGCGGCGGGCGAGGGACTCGTCCTGGACCTGCGGTCCTCGGCGTACGCGGCGGCCTGGAAGCCGAAGGGCGAGGTCGCGGGGCGCACGGCGACGGTACGGGTGCTGCACGCGCAGCTGGTGGACGGCGTCGAGAAGCGTTCCGTCGTGAGCCACTTCAACAAGGCGACCAAGGGAAAGATCGTCCGGAGCCTGCTCAGTGCGGGTGCGGCGCCGAAGAACCCCGCCGCGCTGGTCGAGGCGCTGCGGGACCTCGGGTACACGGTCGAGGCGGAGGCGCCCGGCCGGGCGGGCCGGCCCTGGGCGCTCGACGTGGTGGTGACGGAGATCCACTGACGGACCGGCCCACGCATGGACCACGGACCGGTCCATGCCGCGATCACGGACCGGCCCACGCCGACAGACGGATGTGTCCGCGCCGAGATCACGGAGGGTCCGCGCCGAGATCACGGAGGGTCCGCGCTGAGATCGACTCCCTGAGAACCTCTGGATTGCAGCATGTGCAACGACCTTTGCGCATGCTGCACACCCCGGGCAGGATGTGGGCATGACTTCGCCGCTGCCCCCGTCTCCGCATGCCTCCGTCCTGGATCTCGCGCCCGTCGTGCCCGTCGTCGTGGTCGCGGACGCGGCCGACGCCGTTCCCCTGGCGCGGGCGCTGGTCGCCGGCGGGCTGCCCGCGATCGAGGTGACGCTGCGGACCACGGCCGCGCTCGACGCGATCCGGGCCATCGCGGCGGAGGTGCCGGACGCGGTGGTCGGCGCGGGCACCGTGCTCACACCGGAGCACGTGGCCCAGTCGGTCGCGGCGGGCGCCCGCTTCCTGGTCAGCCCGGGCTGGACGGACGCGCTGCTCGACGCGATGAAGTCGTCCGGGGTGCCGTTCCTGCCGGGGGTGTCGACCACGTCGGAGGTGGTGGCGCTGCTGGAACGCGGGGTGCGCGAGATGAAGTTCTTCCCCGCGCAGGCCGCGGGCGGTACGCCGTACCTCAAGTCGCTGGCGGGGCCGCTTCCGCAGGCCCGGTTCTGCCCGACCGGCGGCATCGGCCTCGACACCGCGCCGGACTATCTCGCCCTCCCGAACGTGGGTTGCGTGGGCGGCAGTTGGATGCTCCCCTCGGACGCGGTCGCGGCACGCGACTGGCAGCGGGTGGAACAGCTGGCCCGCGAGGCGTCGGCTCTGCGGCGCTAGGACGAGCCGTGGCCCACGGTCCCGCCCGGCACGTGGATGCGTCCATAGCTGTTCGGGACGGTCGTCGCGCTCGATTCCCCGCCGGGCACGACGGGTTGCCGGGCCCGTCCCTGCGCAACCCCGATCCCCGACTCGACGCGCCGGCAGCGGAGTTGGCGCGGTACGTCCCCGGCGGCGAGCCCGGCGGGGTTGAACCCCGGGTTCCGTCCCCGCGGCGCCGGTGCGCTCGTCGCCGGCGGGTGCTCAGCGCAGGTGCGAGGTGTCGTTGAACAGGCGGACGCTCGCGTTGCCGTCCGCGTAGTAGGCCACCGCGGAGAGGGACGCCGCCGACAGCTCCATGCGGAACAGGGACTCCGGCGGGGCGCCCAGGGCCAGCCGTACCAGGGTCTTGATCGGGGTGACGTGCGTGACGAGCAGGACGGTGCGGCCCGCGTAGGCGGCGGTCAGTCTGTCGCGGGTCTCCGCCATGCGGTGGGCGGTCGCGGCGAAGCTCTCGCCGCCGCCGGTCGGTTCGACGTCCGGGGAGCCGAGCCAGGCGTTCATGTCGTCCGGGTACCGGTCGCGGACCTCGCCGAAGGTCAGTCCCTCCCAGGCGCCGAAGTCCGTCTCGCGCAGGCCGTCCTCGACGGTCACGTCGAGACCGAGACGGGCGGCGACGACCGCCGCGGTCTCGCGGGTACGGGCCAGCGGGGACGCCACGACCGCCTGGATCGTGCCGCGTGCGGCCAGTGCCCTGGCGGCCCGCTCGGCCTGCTGCCGGCCCACGTCGGAGAGGGACGGGTCGCTGCCGCCGCTGCCCGAGAAGCGCTTCTGCGGGGTCAGGGGGGTCTCGCCGTGGCGCAGGAGGACGAAGGTGGCGGGGGCGCCCATGTCGGGGGGTGCGCCCCAGCCGACGGTGGGGGTGGTCGCCACGTTGTGCGCGGCGCGTCTGTCGTCCGTGGACTTCGCGGCTTCGCCGCCGGGGGGTGGGGTGGGGGTCTCGGTCGCCGTCCCGGTGCCGCCCGGCTGGGGCTGGCCGCGCAGTTCCCCGCGCCCCTCCACCGGCACCCCTGCACTCGCGGCTTCGCCGCCGGGGGTCGGGGTGGGGGTCTCGGTCGCCGTCCCGGTGCCGCCCGGCTGGGGCTGGCCGCGCAGTTCCCCGCGCCCCTCCACCGGCACCCCCGAACCCGCGGCTTCGCCGCCGGAGGCCGAGGTGGGGGGCTCTGTCGCCGTCCGGCTGCCGCTCGGCTGTGGCTGGTCGCGCAGTTCCCCGCGCCCCTCAACCGGCGCGCCTGCACTCGCGGCTTCGCCGCCGGAGGCCGGAGTGGGGGCCTCTGTCGCCGTCCCGGTGCCGCCCGGCTGTGACTGGTCGCGCCGTTCCCCGCGCCCCTGGACAGTCCCGGTGCCGGGGCGCTGTGGCTGGTCGCGCCGCTCCCCGCGCCCCTCGACCGGCACCGCCGGACCCGCGGCTTCGCCGACCGGCACCTCCGCGCTCGCGGCTTCGCCGGCGGGTGGGGTCCAGGGTTCGCCGCGTTTGCCTGCGTCCATCGCATCGTTGGCCAGGCGGTCCGCGTGCTTGTTCTGGGCGCGGGGGATCCACTCGTAGGTCACCTGCGAGCGGGGAAGGACCCGGGCCGCTTCCGCGGCCAGGGGCCTCATATCGGGGTGCTTGATCTGCCAGCGGCCGGACATCTGCTCGACGACCAGCTTGGAGTCCATGCGGACCCGGACCCGCGCGGCCGGGTCGAGGTCGCGGGCCGCCAGCAGCCCGGCGATCAGGCCGCGGTACTCCGCGACGTTGTTGGTGGCGACGCCGATGTACTCGGCGCGCTCCACCAGCGTCTCCCCCGTGACCGCGTCGATCACGACGGACCCGTAGCCCGCGGGCCCCGGGTTGCCCCGGGAACCTCCGTCGGCCTCGACGATGAACTCCCGCACGCGACGGACTCCCTGACTGCTACGGGCCGGAAACTGCTACAGGCCGGACTCGGACGTACGCACCAGGATGCGACGGCAGTTCTCGCAGCGCAGCACGGTGCTGGGAGACGCGGCCTTCACCTCGTTGACCTCGGTGATGTTGAGCTCCAGGCGGCAGCCCTCGCAGCGACGCTGGTACAGCCGGGCGGCACCGACGCCACCCTGCTGCTCGCGCAGCTTGTCGTACAGCTTGAGGAGATCGGCGGGCACGCTGCCGGCGATGACCGCGCGCTCCTTGGTCACCGTGGCGGCCTCGGCGTCGAACTGCTCGAACGCCGCGTCGCGCCGCCCGGTGGCGTCGTCGATCTTCGACTGGACGGACGCGTCGCGCTCGGTCAGCTCGGCGACCCGCTCCTGCGCCGACTCACGGCGCTCCATGACCTCCAGCACCACGTCCTCCAGGTCGCCCTGGCGCTTGGCGAGCGAGGTGATCTCGCGCTGGAGGTTCTCCAGGTCCTTGGGGGAGGTGACGGCACCCGAGTCCAGGCGCTGCTGGTCGCGGACGGCGCGCTGACGCACCTGGTCCACGTCCTGCTCGGCCTTGGTCTGCTCGCGGGCGCAGTCGCTCTCCTCGGTCTGCGCGGCGACGAGCAGGTCGCGCAGCTGGGTGAGGTCCTTGTTCAGCGACTCGATCTCGGCGTGCTCGGGAAGCGACCTCCGCCGGTGCGCGAGCTGCTGCAGGCGGGCGTCGAATGCCTGGACGTCGAGAAGTCGGATCTGGTCGGCGGGCTCGGCGTTCAGTTGGGGGCTCCTGATGTGTCGTTGTGAGAGGCCGCGTGAGCGGTCCAGGGGTCGGTGACCGTCCGGGAGACGTGGACGCGCAGTCCCCATCCCTTCCGGTCGGAGATCTCGTCGAGCTGGGCGGCGGCCAGCTCGCACCAGGGCCACTCGGTGGCCCAGTGCGCCGCGTCGAGCAGCGCGAGAGGACTGTGGGCGCGCGCCTCGGAGGCGGGGTGGTGGCGCAGGTCCGCGGTGAGGAAGGCGTCCACGCCCGCGGCGCGTACGTCGTCGAAGAGGCTGTCGCCCGAGCCGCCGCTGACGGCGACGGTGCGCACCAGCGCCTCGGGGTCGCCCGCGACGCGGATGCCCTGCGCGGTGGCGGGCAGCCGCTCGGCGGCCCGCGCCGCCAGTTCACGCACGGTCAGCGGGTGGTCGAGTTCACACACGCGGCCGAGGCCCCGGCGGCCCTCGGGGTCCGTCGGGTCGGGCACGAGGGGCCGTACGACCCGCAGGTCCAGCGCTCCGGCAAGGGCGTCGCTGACGCCCGGGTCGGCGCGGTCGGCGTTGGTGTGGGCGACGTGCAGCGCGATGTCGTTCTTGATCAGGGTGTGCACGACGCGGCCCTTGAAGGTGTCCGCCGCCACGGTCGTCGTCCCGCGCAGATAGAGCGGGTGGTGCGTGACCAGCAGGTCGGCGCCCAGTTGCACCGCCTCGTCGACGATGTCCTGGACCGGGTCGACGGCGAAGAGCACGCGCGTGACGTCCTGGTCCGGGGCGCCGCAGACGGTGCCGACCGCGTCCCAGCTCTCGGCCTGCTGAGGAGGCCAGAGGGATTCGAGCGCGGTGATGACTTCAGACAGACGGGGCACGGGGAAAGGCTACCTGGCCCGGGTGCCTCTCCGACCGGCCGCGGACCACCCGGCCGGTGCCCGGGCGGCCGGGCGTCCCCGGCCGCCGTCGCACGGGCTCCGTCCGCCCCGTCGCCGGCGCTTCCGCCCCTTCCTTCCGCGGCACCGTTCAGCACATCCGCCCCCGTTCCCTCAGGCGAATCCCGACATGGCCACCCTTATGTGTGAAGCCGCAGCCCGTCGGTCCCCCGTCTGTGCGTGCGAAAACTAGCTTCGTCGCCGGAGGTGACCGAACGATGACGGCCGGTGCGACGGAGCCCGTGGTGGCGAGCGAGGGCGGGATGGGCGACGGGGACGACGACGCCGCGAGTGGGTGGGCCGCTCCGCCCGCCTGTGTCATCACCGCGGACGGGACCTACGGGGCGCGGCTGACCAGCGACGGCGAGTCCTGGTACCCGGAGCGCTGGACGCTGGACGGCCCGGAGCCGTACGCCGTTCCGCTGCCCTCCCATCAGCCGGAGGAGCCCGGCACCGAGGTGCTGCCGCTGACGGACGGGAGGGTGCTGATCCATCGGGTCGCGGACGGACGCCACGCGTTCTCGCTCCTGTACCCCACCGGGCCGGGCACCGGTGAGCTGCCGCTCGGCGCGGTCGAGTGTCCCGACCCGGGCACCCGGCTGCGGCTGCTGCCGCCCGCGCCGGACGGGGAGCGGGCCTACGCGCTCGCCGTGGGACGGGGGTCCACGGCGGTGTGGCTGGTGGCTGGCGGCGCGTTCGGTCCCGAGCACCTCGCCGAGATCCCCGGGCACTGCTCGGGCGGGGTGTGGCTGGACGGCTCGGGACGGCTGCTCGCGCTGGACCGCTTCCACGGCGGCCGCACCAAGACGGTCGTCGTCGACCTGGAGCGCGGCGGAGAGGTCTCGCCGCTCCTCCAGATCGCCGAGCGCAGCAACGACCGGCTGCTCCTCGCCGACGCGGACAGCGGGCTTCTGCTGATCCGCTCCGACGCCCCCTCACCCGGCCGGGAGCGGCTCGGCTGGGGTGTGCTCGGCAGCACGCTGCCGGTCCGCTTCCCGGAGTGCCTGACGGCGACGGGCTGCTCGATCACGCCGTTCGCCATCCAGCCGGGCCAGGTGCTGACCCCGGAGGCCTGCGCGGTCGCCCTGCGCATCGACGGTCCGGGCGGCACCTGGGTGGGGATGTGGCGCCCGTCCGAACGCCGGATCGACCACCGGCCCGTGCCCGAGGGCTGGTTGGCGGGCACCGGGCTGTGGACCAGGGAGGGTGTGCTCCACCTGCCGTACGCGAACGGGGGCGTGCCGTGCGGTGTCGCCCGGCTGCAGGTGTCCCTGGGGGCGACGGAACCGGACCGGGGGGACCCGGTTCCGCCGGAGCGCCCCGCACCTCGGCCGGTCCCCCTTCAACAGGCCTCTCTGCACGGCCGGTTGACCACCTCTCGGAATCCGGTGGTGAGCGCGGGTCCCGTGCTCCGCACGTCCGACGCCCACCCGGCCCGGCAGGCGGACGCCACCCGCCGGCCGCCGCGCACCGACGCGGACCACGCGACCTCGGTCGCCGGAGTGCACCGGCACACCGCCGCCCCGGAACCCCGGCGCGCGGAAAAGCCGGGGTCGGGGGAACCGGGGACTCGGACACCCGGGTCGACGCCGGCGGGTGCGGTGTCGGCGGGTGCGGTGACATCGGGTGCGGGGACGTCGACCGTCGGAGCGCCCGCAGCGGGGGCGCCCGGTCCCGGCCCGCGCCTCCTCGCGGTACCGGTCGAGGTCCAGCGCGCACCGGCCCCGGCGGCCCCGTACGCGGACGCCACCACCGACGTCGACGCACGGTCGGCCGAAGGCGAGCGATCCGTCCCGCCGGTCGCACCCGAGCCGACGGAACCGCGTCGGCCGAGGCCGGGTCTCTGGACCAAGGTCGCCGCGACACCCCCGCCCGGCAGGAGTCTCGGCGCCGGCTTCGTCGCGTCCCTGCCCCTGGAGGTCGAGGCACATCCCGCGGTCACCCACGGCGGACCCGAACTGCCCCTGAGGCAGGACGGCTTCAGTGAGCCGCAGCCGCCCCGCGAGCCCCGGCAGCGGGCCGACTTCGGCGAACGCGAACAACCCCTGGAACCCCAGCAGCAGGCCGACTTCAGTGGACGCGAACTTCCCCTGGACCCCCAGGAGCAGGGCGACCTCGGCGGACGCGAACGGCCCCTGGACCCCCAGGGGCAAGGCGGCCTCGGCGGACGTGAACTACCGCTGACACAGCCCGACTTCGGCGGCGGCGAACCGCCCCTGGAGCAGACCGCCGCATTCGACCGCGGAGGGCTGCCGATGGAGCAGTCGGCGGCCACCGGTTCCCCGCACCCCTCCGACCACCGGCAGCTCCCCGTTTCGGCACCACTCCCCGTTTCGGCACCGCTCCCCGACCACCGGCAGCCCCCCGTTTCGGCGCCGCTCCCCGACCACCGGCAGCCCCCCGTTTCCGCCCAGCCAGCGGGCGCAGCGGAGTTCACCGCAGCGCCGGAGTTCACCGCAGCGCCGGAGTTCACCGGGGCGCCGGAGTTCAGGGGAACACCGGAGTTCACCGGCTTCACGCGGATCGCCGACTCCCCCGGCTCCGGGAGCTTCGCGGACTTCACCGCTTTCCGGGGCGAGACCCCGCTGCGGAGCTTCGAGCCCCAGCAGCTCCCGCCCGAGCAGCCGTGGCGCGACGCGGCCCCGGCCCTCCCGCAGGCGCCCGCACACGACGCGGAGTGGAGCCCGGAGCCCTCCCCGAGCCCCGAGCACCGCGAGGAGCCGGAGAACTCGGGGAGCCTCGGCGGCCCCGGCCGTGCGGAGTCGCCGGACCGCTGGGAGCACCAGGACGTCCCCGCCCGTCGCACGCCCCCGACCCACCGCCGTCCGCTGCACGCCGGTCCGCCCACGCCTGTCGAGCAGACGTCGGAGGGAGAGATCGCACCGCCCGGTGTCGCGGCCCCGGACGCGGCCTCTCCCGGGAATCCGGCGGCGACCGCTCCCGGAGGCGGGGAGGAAACGGGCGGAGAGGATGAAGAAACGTCACCCTCCGCCACCCGGGCGATGACGGCACGTTAGACTCCCCCGGCTGAAAAGAAGGATCTTGCATACGGGGTGAACACTTCAATGAACGACACCAGCACCACGGAAACGCGGGGCTCGGACGTCCACGAGACGTCGACGGGCCGGTCGGACGGCCACGGCAGACACCGTGGACCGGTCTCCGGCCACGACGACGAGGCGAGCCCCCAGGGACGCCACCGCAAGCCGTCCGGCCAGTCCGGTCAGCCCGGACAGTCGGGCACGGCGATCTGACGGCTCCGCCGGTTCTCGTCGCGTCGACGATCCGAACGGCACACGGCCCCGCTCGCACCAACACGAGCGGGGCCGTTCCCTGTCCGTGCGGGTGTCCACGTCCGCATCCGCGCCGGGGCTCTCCCGGTGGCACGCTTCGCCGACGGACGGCCGCGCAGCTCAGCGAGCGGTGCCGTCCCGGTCCCTCTTGAGACCCAGCACCTCGGCCGCCGCGAACGTCTCGCCGCGCGGCCGGTCCGCGTAGTACGGGGTGAGCAGCGCGTCGAGTTCGTCGTGGCTGAAGGTGTCCTGTTTGCTGTCGAACTGGGCTGCCACCCGCGGTCGTTCGACGACGGCGACCATGCCTCCGTGCACCACGAGGAGCTGTCCGTTGACGTCGGCGGCGGCGGGCGAGGCCAGATAGCCGACGAGCGGGGCGACATGCTCGGGGGCGAGCGGGTCGAGTCCCTCGTCCGGCCTGCCGAATCCGGCGAAGACGTCCTCGGTCATACGGGTCCGGGCGCGCGGGCAGATGACGTTGGCCGTGACGCCGTACTTGGCGAGCGCCAGGGCCGTCGAGGTCGTCAGCCCGACGATCCCGCCCTTCGCCGCCGCGTAGTTGGGCTGTCCGGCGGATCCGGCGAGGAAGGCCTCCGAGGAGGTGTTCACGATCCGCCCGTACACCGGTGCGCCGGTGGCCTTGGAGCGGTCCCGCCAGTGCGCGGACGCGAAGTGGGTGGTGTTGAAGTGTCCTTTGAGGTGGACGCGGATGACGGAGTCCCACTCGTCCTCGGTCATGGAGAAGACCATGCGGTCGCGCAGGATGCCCGCGTTGTTGACGAGGATGTCGAGTCTCCCGAACTCGGTGACGGCCGACTCGACGAGCTCGCGGGCCTGTTCGTGGTCGGCGACGTCTCCGGTGTGGGCGAGGGCCCGGCCGCCCGCGGCGCGGATCTCCGCGGCGACCTGCTCCGCGGGAGCGTCCGAGGCCTCGCCCGAACCGTCCCGTCCGGGCTGTCCGAAGTCGTTGACGACGACGGCCGCGCCGAGCCGTGCGAGTTCCAGTGCCTCGGCCCGGCCGAGGCCGCGGCCCGCGCCGGTGACGATCGCGGTCAGCCCGTCAAGTGGCAGTGACATCAGGGTCCTTAGCGGTTGTCGTGGGGGGCCTCGGAGGGCGGGGTCTCGCGGGACACCCGCCCTCCTCGTGCTCGGCGGGCCCCGGGGCGGTCTCGGAACGGGTCAGATCTCGATGCACGTCCGCAGGGCGGTGCCCGAACGCATCTGGTCGAGGGCCTCGTTGATCCCGGCGAGCGGTACCCGGTGGGTGATGAGGCTCTCCAGGTCGATGCGTCCCGCGCGCCACAGGGCGATGGTCCGTTCGTAGGAGCGCAGGACGTCGCCGCCGCCGTACATGGAGGGCAGGATGCGCTTCTCGTCGAAGAACAGCTCGAACATGTTGAGCTGGAGGAAGTCGTCCATGGCGCCCGCTCCGACGACGACGAGCGTGCCGCCGCGGCGGGTGTGGTCGTAGGCGGTGCGGGCGGTGGCGGACCTGCCGACGACCTCGAAGACGTAGTCGAAGCCCTCGCCCGCGGTCACCGACTGCTTGGCGTCGCCGAGTTCCTCGGGCGACACGGCCCGGGTCGCGCCGAAGCGGAGGGCCGCCTCGCGGCGTGAGGCGACCGGGTCGACGGCGACGATCTCGGCGGCTCCCTTGAGGCGGGCGCCCTGGATCGCGGAGATGCCGACGCCTCCGCAGCCGATGACGGCGACCGACGAACCGGCCTCCACGTCGGCGGTGTTGAGGGCGGCGCCGAGTCCGGTGGTGACGCCGCAGCCGATCAGGGCGGCGATGTCGAAGGGCACGTCGTCGGGGATGGGGACGGCGCAGCCCGCGTCGACGACGACCTCCTCGGTGAAGGTGCCGGTGCCGGCGAACCCGAAGACGTCGCCGCCGGGTCGCCGGAAGTTGGGCGTGCCCGCGTTCATGAAGCCGGCCAGGCACAGCTCGGTCTGGCCGCGCTTGCAGGCCGGACAGACGCCGCAGGCCGGCAGCCAGCAGACGACGACCCGGTCGCCCGCCTTCAGATGTCCCACTCCGTCACCGACCTCGACGATCTCACCGGCGCCCTCGTGCCCGGGGACGAACGGCGCGGGCTGCGGCAGTACACCGTTCATCGCCGACAGGTCCGAGTGGCACAGCCCGGTGGCGCGGACCCGGATGCGCACCTTTCCGGGCCCGAAGCCCACCGCCTCGACGTCGTCGAGGACTTCGAGCTTGTCCTGGCCTATCTCGTGCAGTACGGCTGCGCGCATGGTGCGGCTCCCCTCGGGATGGTTCGTGCGACGGGTCACGTGGGTTCGGCGGTCAGGTGTGATCGACGGTGGTGTCGGCGAGGACCGGCGCGTCGTCCCGTTCGGCCGCGCTCACCGTCACCCGGACCGCGCCGTCGTGGCGCCACATCCGGATGCGCAGGGTCTCGCCGGGGAAGACGACGCCGGCGAAGCGGGTGGTGTACGAGCGGACGCGGGTCACGTCGCCGCCGAGGAGGGTGTCGACGACGGCCTTGAGCGTCATGCCGTACGTGCACAGCCCGTGCAGGATCGGCCGGTCGAACCCGGCGAGCTTGGCGAACTCGGGGTCGGCGTGCAGCGGGTTCCGGTCGCCGGAGAGCCGGTAGAGGAGCGCCTGGTCCTCGCGGACGGGGCGTTCGACGGTCCGGTCGGGATCGCCGGACGGGGGTTCGAGGCGGGCGGAGGGGCCCCGGTCGCCGCCCCAGCCGCCC
This sequence comes from Streptomyces sp. M41(2017), assembly GCF_002078175.1. Lineage (GTDB taxonomy): Bacteria > Actinomycetota > Actinomycetes > Streptomycetales > Streptomycetaceae > Streptomyces. Next base: position 387,378 of record NZ_MWFK01000001.1, read on the forward strand.
TCGCCGCGTACGAAGATCTGGGCGTCGTTCGTCCACAAGGGGCCCTCGGCGTCGGCGACTTCGGTGCGCATGACGAGGACGGCCGCCTTGCCCTTGTCGTAGACCGCGGCGATCCGGCCGGTCGCGGTCGCCGTGCCCTCGGCGGGGATCGGGCGGTGCAGCCGGACGGTCTGGCCGCCGTGCAGCACGCGGGCGAGGTCGACGTCGACGCCGGGCATGGAGAGACCGCTGATCACGCCCGGTGAACCGGCGCCCGCGACGGTGGCGAAGCTCGGCAGGACGTGCAGCCTGGATTCGAGGGTGTAGCGCAGCTCGTCGGGGTCGGTCGCGGGCACGCCCGCGCCGAGGCCGAGATGGTAGAGCTGGACGTCCTTGTGGCTCCAGGCGATCTCGCCGGTCCGCGGTTCGGCGGCGACGGCCTTGGCGGCGTCAATGGGCATGGGGCTCCTGACTCGACTGCGCGAAAGACCTCGGTGCGACCGTCCGCACCGTCGGCCGCACCGAGGTCGACACCGGGGCCGGGGAACCCGCCCGTTCTAGAACGCGTTCCAGTCCGGCGAACCCCTGTATAGCCCAGCCCTCAGCACTTGTGAAGACTCCTGACACCATGTCAGATCGAGTCGGCGTGCGGGCCTTCGAGGGCGCCGGGCCGACGCCGGGGCGACCATGACATTTGTCCCGGGCGACTGCTGACAACTGCATCTGCCGGTGGCTCCGGCGGAGCTCTAGCGTCGTTCTCATGACACAGACGACGGGGACACCACCGGCCGTGTCCTTCATGGGGGCGGTCAAGACGTTCGGCGCGGTGCGCGCGGTGGCCGGCATCGACCTGGACGTGGCGTGCGGCGAGACGGTGGCGCTGCTGGGGCGCAACGGCGCGGGCAAGTCGACGGCGATCTCGCTGCTGCTCGGCCTGAACGAACCGGACGGGGGCTCGGTCGCGCTGTTCGGCGGCAGCCCGCAGGAGGCGGTGCGGGCCGGCCGGGTCGGAGCGATGCTGCAGGACACCCGGCCCGTGTCGCGCGTCACCGTCCAGGAGCTGGTCTCCTTCGTGGCGGGCCGCTATCCGGCACCGCTCCCGGTCGCCGAGACCCTGCGGCTCGCGGGCGTCGAGGAACTGGCGGGGCGGCGCGCGGACCGGCTGTCCGGCGGTCAGGCGCAGCGGGTCCGGTTCGCTCTGGCGCTCGCCGGGGACCCCGCGCTGATCGTCCTCGACGAGCCGACGGCGGCGCTCGACGTGGAGGCGCGGCACGCGTTCTGGGAGTCGATGCGGGCCTACGCGCTGCGCGGCCACACCGTCCTCTTCTCCACGCACTATCTGGAGGAGGCCGACGCGCACGCGGACCGGATCGTCGTCCTCGACCGGGGGCGGCTCGTCGCGGACGGGACCGGGGAGGAACTGAGGCGCTCGGCGGGCGGCGGCCTGGTCGCGTTCGACCTGGCGGGGCGGGGCACCGAGGGTCTGGCACTGCTGCCCGGCGTGGTCGCCGTCGAGGTGCGCGGGGACCGGGCCCGGCTGCGCACGGACGATCCGGACGCGACCGTGATCGCGCTGGCGGAGCTGGGGGCGATACGCGGCCTCGAAGTCGCCCCCGCCTCCCTGGACGACGCCTTCCTGGCCCTCACCTCGCACGCTCTGGAGACGGTGTGATGATCGACTATCTGCGGCTCGAAGTGCGCCGGACGCTGCGCGACACCGGCTTCGTGATCGGCGGCGTGGCGATGCCGGTGATGATGTATCTGCTGTTCACCAACCTGGGCGGCGGGGACGACGGCGCGTGGAAGACGGCGTCCATGGTGGGGATGGCCGCGTACGGCGCGGTGGGTTCGGCGCTCAACACCGGGGGTGGCGTCGCCGAGGACAAGGTGACCGGCTGGCTGCGGCAGCTGCGGGTCACGCCGATGACGCCGCGCCAGGTGGTGCTCGGGCGGGCCCTGACGGGTTCGGTGACGGTGCTCCCGGCGATCGTGGCGGTGCTGGCGGCGGGCGGTCTGGTCAACGGCGTACGGCTGGCGGCCTGGCAGTGGGCGGCGACCGCCGTGCTCCTGTGGATCGGCTCGGTCCCGTTCACCCTGCTGGGCCTCGGGAACGGCTACCGTCTGACCGCGCAGACCACGGGCGTCGCGAACATGGTGTGCAACCTGGGGCTGTCGGTGGTCGGCGGGCTGTGGTTCCCGCTCGCGCTCTTCCCCGGCTGGCTGCGTTCGGTCGCGGCCTACACGCCCACGAACCGGTTCGCGCAGCTGGGCGTGGCGGTCACGGAGGGCCGTGCACCGTCGCTCGCGGCGGTCGCGGTGCTGACGGGCTGGCTGATGGCCTTCGGTTCGTACGCGGTCGTCTCGTACCGTCGATCCGCACGAACCGTCTGAACGGGGAGCGGGACATGTCCTTGATGAGGGGCCTCACCTGCCAGGTGCGGGCGTGGCGGGCGGAGCGGGCGGTCTGGAAGGCCGACATGGAGCGGTTCAAGGCCGACCGGCGGGCGGCGCGGCGCAGTGGCGGGAAGGTGCCCGAGAACCCGGGGCCACCGCCCACCGGCTTCTCGCTGCTGCCGTGGCTGCTGATGGGGCTGGGCTCCTTCTCGAACCTCCTCCAGGGCAGGACGGCCCAGCCGTGGATCGGCGCCGTGGGCCTGTTCGCCTTCAACTCGCTGTACATCTACGTGACCTTCCGGGCGTTCGTGAAGGACAAGCGGGAGTCCCGCTCCACGCGGGTGGCGCTCGTCGTGATGGGCGTCATCACGTGTGGGCTGGCCATCGGGTACGGCGGGAGCTGGCTGTACTTCTTCCCGCTGCTCGGGCTGGCCACCGGGGCCGTGCTGCGCGGTCCGTGGCTCGGGAGGACGGGCCTCGCCCTGACGGCGCTCGCCGCGGTGGTGTCGTCCGTGCAGGCGGGCTGGGACGCGCTGAACGTCGCGTACGGCACGTTCCTGTCGACGATGGTGACGGCGGCGATCCTCTCGCTCTCCGAGGCGGTGCGTGAACTGCGTTCGGCGCGCGAAGAGTTGGCCCGGCAGGCGGTCGAGAAGGAGCGGATGCGCTTCTCCCGGGACCTGCACGACCTGCTCGGGCACACGCTGTCCGTGATCGTGGTCAAGTCGGAGGCGACCCGCCGGCTGGCTCCCCGCGACCTGGACGCGGCGCTCGTGCAGGTCACCGACATCGAGTCGGTGGGGCGGCAGGCGCTCACGGAGATCCGGGAGGCGGTGACGGGATACCGGGAGGGCAGCCTCGCCACGGAGCTGGACCGCGCCCGCTCGGCACTGTCCGCGGCACGGGTGGAGCCGGTCGTACGCCAGTCGGGGCCGCCGCTCGTCCCGCAGACCGAGGCCCTGCTCGGCTGGGTGCTGCGGGAGGCCGTCACCAACATCGTGCGCCACAGCGACGCGACCGGCTGCGAGATCACCGTCGACGGCACCCCGGACCTGGTCCGCCTGACCGTCTCCGACAACGGCACCGAGGCGGCCCCGGCCACGCCCGACGCGGGCGGCGGCACCGGCCTCAAGGGCCTCGGCGAACGTCTCGCGGCCGCGGGCGGCTCCCTGGAGGCGGGTCGGACGCCACGTGGAGGCTTCCGGGTGAGAGCCGAACTGCCGGTGGAGGCGGTGGAGGCGGTGGACTTGACGGAGATGTCGGGCTAGGACGCGGGGCCCGGCCTCCGGCCCCGCGCCGGGCGCAGGATGACGCCGGAGGCCCGGCGGCAACGACCGTACGGGGTCGGCCGTACGGGGGTCGGTCGTACGGGGGTCGGTCGTACGGGGGTCGGTCGTCCGGGGGTCGGTCGTCCGGCGACCGGTCGTCCGGGGGCCCGCCGGGAGGGTGCCGATGCCCGGCCGGTCCGGCGGCCGGCGCTTCCGGTGGGCCGGTGCGGCGGCCGTCGCCACGCGTCCTCACCGGGGAAGGGCCGATCGTCGGTCCGTGGCGGCGGCCGCCGCCTACCCTTGGCCCGTGAACGAGATGCCCCGGGACCACCGCCCCGCCAAGTCCATCCGCGTGCTGCTCGCCGAGGACCAGGGGATGATGCGCGGGGCGCTCGCCCTGCTCCTCGGGATGGAGGCGGACATCGAGGTGGTCGCCCAGGTCTCCGCGGGCGACGAGATCGTGGACACCGCACTCGTCAGCCGGCCCGATGTGGCCCTGCTGGACATCGAGTTGCCCGGGATGAGCGGACTGGACGCCGCCGCCGCGCTGCGCGAGGAGGTGCCGGACTGCCGGGTGCTGATCCTCACCACCTTCGGCCGCCCCGGGTATCTGCGCCGGGCCATGGAGGCGGGCGCGGCGGGGTTCCTCGTCAAGGACGGGCCCGTGGAGGAGCTGGCGCAGGCGGTCCGCCGGGTGCTGACCGGCGAGACCGTCGTCGACCCGGCGCTCGCCGCCGCCGCGCTCAGTGCCGGGCCCAGTCCGCTCACCGCGCGCGAGTGCGACGTCCTGAAGGCGTCGGCCGACGGCGCGACGGTCGCGGACATCGCCGCCCGCGTCCATCTCTCGGAGTCGACGGTCCGCAACTACCTGTCCTCCGCCATCGGGAAGACGGGCACCCGCAACCGCATGGAGGCGATGCGCGAGGCCCGCCAGCGGGGGTGGCTCTAGGGCGTGTCCGCAAAGTCTCGCCTGCCCGGCGACGCCCGGCCCGCCCTTCGGGCGGACGACGTGACGTTGCGGACACCCCCTGGCGCGGACGGCCGGTCCGGCCGCCGGCCCCGTCAGGACCCCTTCGCCACCTTCGTCACCTTCACCGTTGCCGAGCGGTGGTCCTCGCCCTTGGGGGCCACGCAGGTGAACCAGTTCGCCCGCGATCCGTCCACCGGCCGGACCAGGTCCTCGAAGTCGCCGACGAGACCCGTGCCCGGGGCGGCGGGAGCGGCCTTCACCTTCGTGCCGTCGTCCCAGGTGCAGGTGACCTCCAGCGCGGTCGGGGCGACCCGGCCGACGACGAGCCGCCGCGAGTCGTCCGCCGCCGCCGGGTTCTCCGGGGCCAGCGTGGTCACGGCGTCCACGACCTGTCCGTCGGGCGGCGTGCCTCCCTTCTCCACCGGGGCGTTCATGAACGTCGACACCAACCCGCCGTCGCGCATCAGACGGCCGTAGTACCAGCCCTTGCCGACCAGGTCCGAGGGTGCGTGGATGCCGGCGGGGGCGAGGGCGTACCCCCTCATCGTCTTCAACTGGGCCCGCGCTTCCGACACGTTGCGCGGCGCCGCCCACACCAGGGCCTCCACCGTCCAGCCCTCGCCGTGGTCGGTCCCGCGCGCCACGGCCGTGCTCCGCGGCTTGTCGACCTGCCGGGAGTCCGGTGTCACCGGTGCGGTCGCGGCCGGCACGACCCTGCGTCCCTCTCCGTCCGTCCCGCCGGCCGACGCCAGCGTTCCCGCGGAGCCGGCGACGACGAGGGCCGCCGCCGCGGCCAGGGTCCAGCGGCGGGCCCTGCGCCGACGTCCACCGCGCACCAGCTCCCGGTAGGGGACGGCGCCGATCCTCACCCCGTCGGCCGCCTCCGCGAGCAGCACCGCGATGTCCCGGTCCGCCGCCCCGCCGTGCTCCGCCTGTCCGTTCCCGCCCATCACGCCCGCCCTCCGTAGGTCAGCGTGTCGGCCAGGCCCGGTACGACACGGAGTTTCGCGATTCCCTTGGCCGCGTTGCTCTTCACGGCGCCCACCGAGCAGCCCATCGCGGCCGCCGTCTGGATCTCGCTCAGGTCCTCCCAGTAGCGCAGGACGACCGCCTCGCGCTGCCGCGGGGGCAGTTGGGCGAGTGCGGTGAGCAGGGCGCCGCGGTCGTCGGCCCGCCCGATCGGATCCGCGCGGTCGGGGACCTCGTGTGTCAGGCCCGAGTCGTCCCTCGGCGCGAGGAACTCCTTGAGCTTCCTGCGGTGTCTGCGCGCGTGCGCGTTGATCATCACGCGCCGTACGTACGCCTCCGGTTCGTCCGCCGCGGCGATCCTGCGCCAGGCGACGTAGACCTGCTCCAGGGTCGCCTGGACCAGGTCCTCAGCGGCGTGCTGCTCCCCGGTGAGGAGAAACGCCGTACGCATCAGCCGCGGCCAGCGGCCGAGGACGAAACGGTGGAACTCCTCGTCCCGGGACTGCTTCCGATCCCCCATGAACACCTCCTCGATGCGTGAAGGAGTCCACGAGGGCCCGATCCCGTTGCCTCATCCGCGTGACGTTCTCCGTGGCAGCCATACGAGCATCAGGGCGGCGCCGGCCACCAGCAGGACGGCGCTGGTACGGAAGGCCAGGGCGTAGCCGGCGGTGAGGGACTCGGCGGAGTGGCTGTCCCCCGTGCGGGCCGCGGCGATGGTGGACATGACGGCGAGGCCGAGGGAACCGCCCATCACCCGCGAGGTGTTGACCAGTCCCGAGACCAGGCCCGCGTCCTGCGGGGTCGCACCGGAGGTGGCGAGGGAGGCGAGCGGGGTCTGCGCGAGGCCCGCGCCCGCCATCATCAGGATGCCCGGGAGCATGATCGCCGTCGGATAGGTGCCGTCCGCCGTCATCGTGGACTGCCAGCCGAAGCCGCCCGCCGCGAGGAGGGTGCCGAGCACGGCGACGGTGCGGGGTCCGGTCACCGTCATGAGCCGGGGCGCCAGCTTCGAGCCGAGGACCACCGCGAGGGAGCTGGGCATCAGGGCGAGACCGGCCCCGAGGGGCGAGTAGCCGAGGACGTTCTGCGCGTAGAGGGTCATGAAGAACCACATGCAGAACATGGCGGAGCCGCTGACGAACATCGCCGCGTTCGCCGAGGACACCGACCGGACCCGCAGCAGCGTCAGCGGCATCAGGGGGGCCTTGGTCCGTGCCTCGACGGCCAGGAAGGCTCCGATGAGGGCCAGTCCGGCGCAGAGCGGCACCAGGGTCGCCGCCGAGGTCCAGCCCTCGGCCTCCGTCTGCACGATGCCGTAGGCGAGGGTGGCGAGCCCTGCCGTGACGAGAAGTGCGCCCGGCAGGTCCAGGCGGCGCCCGTTCCCGGCGCGGCTCTCCACCAGCCAACGGGCGGCGCCCGCCAGGACGACGGCGCCGACGGGCACGTTGATGAGCAGGACCCAGCGCCAGGACAGCCCGTCCACGAGCAGGCCGCCGACGAGTCCGCCCGCGGCACCGCCCCCGGCCCCGACGGCAGCCCAGGTCGCGATGGCACGCGCTCGGGCGGCGCCCGCCGGGACGGCCGACGTCAGGATCGTCAGCGTCGAGGGCGCGAGCACGGCCGCCCCGAGCCCCTGCACGGCCCGCGCCGCCAGGAGCTGCGGGCCCTCCTGCGCGAGGCCTCCGCCGACCGAGGCGAGCGTGAAGAGGGCGAGCCCGACCAGGAACATCCGCTTGCGGCCGTACAGGTCTCCGGCCCGGCCGCCGAGCAGCATGAACCCGGCGAAGGCGATCGAGTAGGCGTTCACCACCCATTGCAGCCCCGGCGCGCTCAGCCCCAGGTCGGCCCGCATGGACGGCAGCGCCACGTTGACGACGGACACGTCGAGGACGACGAGGAACTGTCCGGCGCAGGCGAGAGCGATCACCACCCAGGCGGGTGGCGCGACCGGTGCGGATGTACGGGTGTCTTCAGCGGCTCGGAGCATGGATGTCATGCTCTCAACCGGCGGACGCTCCTGGCATCGGGATTTCGAAGCAGCGGGCGTGGCCGCCGGACCCGGGCCCGCGTCCGCAACGTCGCGTCGGCCGCCCGGAAGGCCGGGCAGGCATGACTTTGCGGACAGGTCCAGGACCCCGTGGGACGGGCGGGGGCCGCCTCAGACACCCGCGCGCAGCAGCGTGACCACGGCCGCGCCGCCCAGGCCGATGTTGTGGGCGAGTCCGACGCACGCGCCGGGCACCTGGCGGTCCGCGGCCTCGCCCCGCAGCTGCCAGACGAGTTCGGCGACCTGGGCGATGCCGGTCGCGCCCAGCGGATGCCCCTTGGAGATCAGGCCGCCCGAGGGGTTCACCACCCAGCGCCCGCCGTAGGTCGTCGCGCCGGACTCGACGAGCTTGCCCGACTCCCCTTCCTCGCACATGCCGAGCGCCTCGTAGGTCAGCAGCTCGTTGACGGAGAAGCAGTCGTGGAGTTCGACGACGTCCACGTCCTCGATGCCGAGTCCGGAGCGTTCGTACACCTGGCGCGCGGCCTCGCGTGACATCGGCCGGCCGACGACGTCGATGCAGGAGCCGGAGGCGAAGGACTCCTCGGTGTCGGTGGTCATCGCCTGCGCGACGATCTCCACGGCCCGGTCCCCGAGTCCGTGGCGGTCGACGAACCGTTCGGACACGACGACCGCGGCGGCGGCCCCGTCCGAGGTCGGCGAGCACTGGAGCTTGGTCAGCGGCCGGTGCACGGTCCGGGCGGCGAGGATCTCGTCGACGGAGTACACGTCCTGGAACTGCGCGTACGGGTTGTGCTGCGAATGCCGGTGGTTCTTGGCACCGACGGCGGCGAGCTGGGCCTCGGTGGTGCCGTACCGCTCCATGTGCTCCCGGGCGGCGTCGCCGAAGATCTGCGCGGTGGGCGGGGTCATCTCGAAGCCGTGCCGGGCGGCCATGATCCCGTAGTGGCGGGCGACCGGCGAGGTCGAGAAGTCCCCGCCGTCCGCGCCCGATCCGAGGGCACCGCGCTTCATCTTCTCGAAGCCCAGCGCGAGGACGCAGTCCGCGAGGCCGCCCTCGACGAACTGCCGCGCGAGCATCAACGCACTCGCCCCGGTCGCGCAGTTGTTGTTCACGTTGTACACCGGCACTCCGGTCAGGCCGAGTTCGTACGCGGCGCGCTGACCGGCGGTGGACGCCTGGAAGCAGTGGCCGACGGGGACCTGCTCCACGTCGGTGTAGGCGATCCCCGCGTCCGCGAGGGCGCCGGAACCGGCCTCCCGGACCATGTCCCAGTACTGCCAGTCCCGGGTCTCGGGCTTCTCGAACCGGGTCATGCCGACCCCGACGACGTACGACTTCATGGCGGACCTGGCGGACCTGGCGGGCTCGGCGGGCTCGGTGCTCGTGGCGGGCTTGACGGTCATGGCAGTGGCGCTCCTAGTCTCGTGGCAGGCCGAGGATGCGTTCGGCGACGACGTTGAGCTGGACCTGCGTGGTGCCGCCGGCGATCGTCAGGCAGCGGGAGAGCAGGAAGCCGTGCACGGCCCGCTCGCCCGGACCCTCGCGCAACGCGCCCTCGGGGCCCAGGAGTTCGAGGGCGAGTTCGGCGACCCGCTGCTGGTGGGCGGTCTGCACCAGCTTCCGCACGGAGGCGCCCGCGCCCGGTTCGGTGCCGGACACCCGCTGGAGCGTCGTGCGCAGCCCGATGCAGGCCAGGGCGTGCGCCTCGGCGAGCAGGGCGCCCAGCCGGGCCGCGTCGACGTCCGCCCGTATCAGCGCCTCCAGGCCGGTGTCGAAGGTCAACTGGTCGGCCATGTGGACGCGTTCGTTGCCGAGGGTGTTGCGGGCGACCCGCCAGCCGTCGTCGACCTCGCCGACGACCGCGTCCGCGGGGAGCAGCACGTCGTCGAACCAGACCTCGTTGAACAGGGAGTCGCCGGTGATCTCCTTCAGGGGTCGGATGTCGATGCCGTCCGTGGTCTTCATGTCGACGAGGAAGTAGGTGAGGCCCCGGTGCTTGGGCGCGTCCGGGTCGGTCCGGGCCAGCAGGATGCCGTGGTCGGCCCACTGCGCCGCGCTCGTCCACACCTTCTGTCCGTTGATCCGCCACCGGCCGTCCGCGGTGCGCTCGGCCCGGGTGCGCAGCGAGGCGAGGTCGGACCCGGCGTCCGGCTCGGAGAAGAGCTGGCACCACAGCAGGTCTCCGCGCAGCGTGGGCAGCAGATAGCGCTCCTGCTGGGCGGCGGTGCCGTGGGCGATGAGGGACGGCACGACCCAGGTGGCGATCCCGAGGTCGGCGATCCGTACGCCCGCCGCCGCCAGCTCCTGCTGTACGGCGAGCTGCTGCACGGGTCCCGCGCCGAGCCCGTGGGGCGGCGGCAGGTGCGGGGCGGCGTAGCCGGTGGGCGCCAGCGCCCTGCGGACCGCCGCGGGGTCGAGACCGCGTACCGGGTCGATCGCCCGGCGGGCCTCGGAGCGGTACCGGTCGGCCTCGGGCGGGAGTTCGAGGCGCAGTTCCCGTCGTACCCCGTCCCGGGCGAGCCGGGCGGCCCGGCGCAGGTGTCCGCTCCCGGCCCCGTGCAGCTGGCGCGCCACGAGGGCGCGGCGCAGGTACAGGTGGGCGTCGTGCTCCCAGGTGAATCCGATGCCGCCGAGGATCTGGACGCAGTCCTCGGCGCAGGTGAGGGCGGCGTCGAGCGCGGAGCCCGCGGCGAGGGAGGCCACCAGTTCCCGTACGGGGGACGGCTCCCGCCCGGTGCGTGCGGCGTCCCAGGTGAGGGCCCGGGCCTGTTCCAGCCGGACGAGCATGCCGGCGCACAGGTGCTTCACGCCCTGGAACCGTCCGATGGGGCGGCCGAACTGTTCGCGGACCCGGGCGTGCCCGGCCGCGGTGTCCAGCGCCCACGCGGCGGTGCCGCAGGCGTCGGCGGCGAGGACGACGGCGGCGAGGTCCCGGACCGTCGACGGGCCCGCCGCGAGCACCCGGTCGGCGCCGACCCGGACCCCCTCGGCACGCACCTCGGCGGTCCCCCGCGTGGGATCGGCGCTCTCGTGCGGCCGTACGACGAGATCCCGGGCGTCGACGACCAGACACACGGAGCCGCTCCCCGCCCGCGACCCTCCGCCGCCACTCGGATCGCCCCCGGGCCCTCCGCCGCCGCTCGGATCATCCGGGCGCACTCCGACGCCGCCCGGATCGCCCCCTGCCGCGGCTCCGGCCCCCGGACGTCTTGCCGGCCCTCCGCTCACGACGGACGCCGCGAGCACCAGGACATCCGCGTCGGCGCCGGAGAGCACGGGCGGCGCGACCCCGTCGAGCAGGTATCCGCCGCCGTCCACGGCCTCGGCGGTCAGGGAACCGGCTCCGAACGCGACCGCCCCGACACGGTTCCCGGAGCAGAGGTCCCGCAGGAGCCCGCCGAGCCCGCCCGCATCCCGGTCGCCCGCCCCGGGGGAATCCCCGGCGGTCGCAGCCGTGGACCCGGGGACGGCGGACGCGGGGAGGGCCGACGCGAGGACCGCCGCCGCGAGGGCGTGCGCGAGGAACGGTCCCGGAAGCGCCGCCCGCGCGGCCTCCTCCACGACCACGGCGAGGTCGAGGAGGTCGCCGCCGCCCCCGCCGTACTCCTCCGGAAGGTGCACGGCGAGCAGCCCCTGCGCGGCGAGCGCGTCCCAGAACGGCGGGCGGCCGGTGCCCGGGGCGTCGAGGAGTTTGCGGACCTCCTCGGGTGGCACGGCGCGGGCGATCCAGCCGTGGACGGCCTCGGCCAGCTCCCGCTGTTCCGGCGTGATCGCGATGCCCATGCGTGCCTCCCCGAAGGCCCAAGGTGCGTGGATCGGGCGCCAGACTAGAACACGTTCCATTCTGACGGTAGGTCAGATCCTCATGGAACGGTCAAGAATTCGTTAGTACGCCGAAGCATCGGAATAGTTGCCCGGGCACACCGGGTTCTCCTTGCACGTATCCCGCACGGATCAGCCGACCGACGTCCCCGCATCCGCATGGATCAGCCCGACCGACCGTCCCTCGAATCCGCACGGATCACCCCTTTTCCGCTCCACCTCTCTTCTGAGTGCTCGCTTTCTTACGGCCTGGAGGCCCCACGCAATGACGCACACGACGACCGACCAGCCCGCGCGGAGGCCGAGCGGCGCGACCGTGCCGGTGCTCGCGTTCGCGGGCATCGTTGTCGCGGTGATGCAGACCCTGCTCGTCCCGGTCATCAAGGACCTGCCGGCACTGCTGGGAACCGCGCCCAGCAACGCCACCTGGGTCCTGACCTCGACCCTGCTCGCGGGCGCCGTTGCCACCCCGATCATGGGCCGCCTCGGCGACCTCTTCGGCAAGCGGCGCATGCTGCTGACCAGCCTGTCCATCATGGTGGTCGGCGCCCTCATCAGCGCACTCACCAGCGCGCTGCTGCCGATGATCGTGGGCCGTTCGCTCCAGGGCTTCGCGATGGGCGCCATCCCGCTCGGCATCGGCCTGATGCGCGACATGCTCCCCCGCGAGAAGCTCGGCTCCGCGATGGCGCTGATGAGCTCCTCGATCGGCGTCGGCGGCGGTCTCGCGCTGCCCGCGGCGGCCCTCGTCGCGCAGCACGCCGACTGGCACGCCCTCTTCTACGGTGCCGCGGCCCTCGGCGTCATCTCCATCGTGCTCACCCTGCTCGTCGTCCCGGAGTCCCCGATGCGGGCCCAGGGGACCTTCGACGTGCTGGGCGCGATAGGCCTGTCCGTCGGTCTCGTGCTCTTCCTGCTGCCGATCACCAAGGGCAGCGACTGGGGCTGGACCGCGCCCACCACGCTCGGCCTCTTCGGCGCGTCCGTCGCCGTCCTGCTGCTGTGGGGCGTGATGGAGCTGCGCCTGAAGGCCCCGCTGGTCGACCTGCGCACCACGGCCCGCCCGGCCGTCCTCTTCACCAACCTCGCCTCGATCATGGTCGGCGTCTCCTTCTACGTCGTCTCCCTCGTCCTGCCTCAGCTCCTCCAGCTCCCGAAGTCCACCGGCTACGGCCTCGGCCAGTCGATGGTCAGCGCCGGCCTGCTCGTCATGCCGCTCGGCCTGACGATGATGGTCACGGCCCCGGTGTACGCGCGGCTGTCGGCTAAGTACGGCCCCAAGGTCACCCTCATCCTCGGCATGGTGATCATCGGGATCGGCTACGGCGCCGGTCTCGGCCTGATGAGCGCCGCCTGGCAGTCCCTGGTCATCGCCGTCGTCCTCGGCGCGGGCATCGGGCTCGCCTACTCCTCGCTGCCCGCCCTGATCGTCGGGTCCGTCCCGGCCTCGGAGACGGGTGCGGCGAACGGCCTGAACACCCTGATGCGGTCCATCGGCACGTCCGTGTCGAGCGCCGTCATCGGCATGGTGCTCGCCAACACGGCGAACCACGTCGGCGGCGCCGCGATCCCGACCATGCACGGCTTCCGGGTGTCGTTCATGATCGCCACCGGCGCCGTCGCGGTCGGCCTGGTCCTAGCCCTCTTCCTGCCCCGCCAGCGCCAGGCCTCCGCGCCGCAGCTGCGCGCGAGCAGCGAGGAGGAGGCCGCGCTGGAGCGTGCGCACGAGGTGCTCGGTGGCTTCCGCGGCCGGGTCCTGAACGCCTCCGGCGACCCGGTCGCCCGCGCCAAGGTCACCCTGATCGACCGGCGTGGCCGGCAGGCGGGCGCCACCCTCTCCGACGAGAACGGCGGCTACGCGCTCGCCGTCCCGGCGCAGGGCGCGTACGTGCTCGCCGCCCGGGCCGCGGGCCACGGCCCGCTCGCCTCGTCGGCGACGCACGCGGGCGACGACCGGCCCGTCGACCTCGATCTGGCGCTGCCCGGCGAGAACGCGGGCGTCACCGCCTGACCCCGGCGCCCTCCCCGGCACGTGATCGTCCACACCCCCGTCGCCCACGCGGCGGGGGTGTGGTGCACGATGGGTCGGCCCGTCGCCCGCACCGCTCACGACGTGCGCGCTGTTGAGGTCGTCGACGCCGTCGACGCCGTTCGCACCGATGGAGGACCCCATGCCCGCGGCACCCAAGCCCGAGATCCTCGCCGCCTTCGAAGCGGCCAAGGGGTTCATGCCGACGGCCGAGGGGCTGGCGCTGTACGAGGCCGCCGTCGAGGCCGGGCGGCTGGGGCTGCCGCTCCTGGAGGTCGGCACCTACTGCGGCCGCTCGACGATCCTGCTGGCCGACGCCGCACGCGAGGCGGGCGTGACCGCCGTCACGGTGGACCACCACCGGGGCAGCGAGGAGCAGCAGCCGGGCTGGGACTACCACGACCCGTCGACGGTCGACCCGGAGATCGGGCGCATGGACACGCTGCCCACGTTCCGCCGGACCCTGCACCGGGCGGGCCTGGAGGACCACGTCGTCGCGCTGGTCGGCCGCTCGCCGCAGATCGCCGCGTTCTGGCGCACGCCCCTCGGCCTCGTCTTCGTCGACGGCGGCCACACCGACGAGCACGCGAGCGGGGACTACGAGGGCTGGGCGCCCCATGTCGCCGAGGGTGGCCTCCTCGTCATCCACGACGTCTTCCCGGACCCCGTCGACGAGTTCACCGGCCAGGCCCCGTACCGCGTCTACCTCCGGGCCCTGGAATCGGGCGCGTTCACCGAGATCGGGGTCACGGACTCCCTGCGGGTGCTGCGCCGGACCGGGGCGGGGATCTGAGCGGCATCGGCGGGGAAAGGGCCCGCGCCCGGCGGGCCTCCCTCGAACCGTCCCGGCATCGGTGCGGACCCCGTGGACACGGTGGACGCCCGCTAGGGTGGCTGACGTGTCGTACGTAGGCCCTGACTTCGATCCGCCCCAGCCGCGCCGTTTCCGGCGCGGGCCCCTCACCGTCGCGGTCGCCGCGCTCGTCCCGGGCGCACTGGCCGGCTGGCTGGTGTGGCTGGCCGTCGGGAACGACTCGGGAGGCGGGTCCGACCGGGCCGCCCCCGCCACGTCGTCCTCGGCGCCCGGCTCCGGCGCCCCCTCCGCGGCGGGTTCCGCCTCCGCGACCGCGCGGGACGACGGCAAGCCGGGGAAGTCTCCGAAGGCTTCCCCGTCGGGCTCCGCGACCGGTGCGAAGCCGGCCGGTTCCGGCCCCCTCAAGGGCAAGGTCGTGGTGATCGACCCGGGGCACAACCCCGGCAACTTCCAGCACACGTCCGAGATCAACCGCAAGGTGGACATCGGCACGAACCGCAAGGAGTGCGACACGACGGGGACGTCGACCAACGCGGGGTACGCGGAGGCCATCTTCACCCTCGACGTGGCGAACCGGATGCGGACGATCCTCGAACACGAGGGCGCCACCGTGAAGTTGACCCACGACGGCGACCGTTCCTGGGGCCCCTGCGTCGACGAGCGGGCCCGGATCGGCAACAAGGCGCACGCGGACGCGGTCGTCTCCGTCCACGCCGACGGCTCCGCGTCCGGCAACCGCGGGTTCCACGTGATCCTGCCGGGGTCCGTGCACGCGGGCGGCGCCGACACCCGCCCGATCGTCGCGTCCTCGCGGGAACTGGGCGAGCGCGTCGCCGGCCTCTTCGTCCGCGAGACGGGCAGCGCCCCCTCCAACTACATCGGCGACGGCACCGGTCTTGACGTGCGGACGGACCTCGGCGGTCTCAATCTGTCAACGGTTCCGAAGGTGTTCATCGAGTGCGGCAACATGCGCGACAGCAAGGACGCCGCGCTGCTCACCAGCGGCGCCTGGCGGCAGAAGGCGGCACGGGGGATCTCTGAGGGAATCGTGAGCTTCCTGCACGGGTAGTGATCGACGCGTCCAACCCGGCGGACACCCTCCTAGGACGGGCGATAGTGTCGTCCGTACGATGAGGGGCCGCCCCCGCGCTGCACACCGGAACCCGACGGCGACACCATGACGGCGACACGGCGGACAGCGATGCCTCCACCGATGACGAGACGACTGACGAAGGACCTGAAGTGAATATCCGCTCCCTCACTCGAGGCGACGGCGTGGTGATCGGAGCAGCGGTATTGCTGTTCATCGCGTCGTTCCTCGACATCTACTCCGTCGACGGTGTCTCGGGCGCCGATTTCCCGAACGCCTGGGGCAACGCGCAACTCCTGATGGGTGTGTTCCTCGCCGGCATCATCGGCGCGGCGCTCATCGTCGTGACGCGCGGCATGCCGCAGCCCCTGAAGGTCGCCGGCCTCGACATGGGCCAGTTCGGCGTCGCCTTCACGGTGTTCGCCGCCTGGAGCGCCCTCGGCAACATCTTCGACCCGGCCGCCGGCTTCGACAACGGCGGATCGGGCGCGGGCAGCAACATCGACTCCGGCATCGGAGCCATCCTCGGCCTCATCGCCGCCCTCGTCCTCGCGGCCGCAGCGGTGGCCACCCCGCTCGTCCCCGCTCTCCAGGCCGCCCTCCTCGGCGCCCCCAAGCCCCCGACCCCCCAGCCCTACGGCGGCCAGCCGCAGGGTGGTTACGGGTACCCGGGTGCCGGGCAGCCGGGGCAGCCCGGACAGCCCGGACAGCCCTACGGTGCTCAGCCCGCGCAGCAGGGACAGCCGTTCGGCGGGCAGCCGAACCAGCCGCAGCCGCAGTCGTCGACCCCGCCGCCGCAGCAGCCCTCGCAGGACTTCTCGCCGTTCTGGTTCGCGGTGCCGGTCGCGCGGCCGCTGTTCTCGGAGGACGGCGCGCAGTCGCCGATCGCCGAACTGGCGCCGGGCACCTGGTACCTGGCCGTCGAGCAGCGCGGTGCGGCCCTGGTGGCGCAGACGCAGGACGGCCGTCGTGGTGTCCTCCAGGACACGTCGGGGATCCAGCGCGGCTGACCCCCGCTTCACCCTCGCACCGGCCCCTCGCCCTTTCCGGCGGGGGGCCGTTGTCGTACAGTCGCAGCATCCCGTGACCTGACGGACCGTCAGAATACTGGCTCTGGAGGCGACATGCGGCTCGGTCTCGCGCTCGGCTACTGGGGGCGCGGCCCCTCGGCGGACCAGGTGCCGCTCGCTCAGGAGGCGGAGCGGCTCGGCTACCACTCGGTGTGGACCGCGGAGTCGTGGGGCTCGGACGCGTTCACGCCGCTCACCTGGATCGCGGCGCGGACCTCACGCATCCGGCTGGGCACCGCCGTCGCGCAGATGGCCGCCCGCTCCCCCACGACCACCGCGATGCACGCGCTCACCCTGGACCATCTGTCCGGCGGGCGCATGACGCTCGGGCTCGGACTGTCGGGTCCGCAGGTCGTCGAGGGCTGGTACGGGCGACCGTTCCCGAAGTCGCCGCTGACCGCGACCAGGGAGTACGTCGACGTCGTACGCCAAGTCCTGCGGCGGGAGGGCCCGGTGGAGCTGGACGGGCGCTTCCACTCGCATCCGTACCGGGGGGCGGACGGTACGGGGCTCGGCAGGGCGCTGAAGCCGATCACGCATCCGCTCCGGGCCGACCTGCCCGTCCTGCTCGGCGCGGAGGGCCCGAAGAACGTGGCGCAGACCACCCGGATCGCGGACGGGTGGCTGCCGCTGTACTGGGCGCCGAACCGGCCGCAGGCGTACGGGGCGGCGCTCGACGACCTGCCCGGGGGCTTCCTGGTGGCGCCGATGGCCCGCGCGCAGGTCTGCGACGACGTGGCCGAGGGGCTGCTGCCGGTCAAGGCGATGCTCGGCTTCTACATCGGCGGGATGGGGCACGCCGCCCGCAACTTCCACGCCGACCTGATGGGCCGCATGGGGTTCGAGGAGGAGGCCCGCAGGATCCAGCGGTTGTTCCTCGAGGGGCGACGCGCGGAGGCCGTGGCGGCCGTGCCGGACGCCTTCGCCGACGAGATCTCGCTCGTCGGACCGCGTGAACGCATCGCCGAGCGGCTGGAGTCGTGGCGCAAGGGCCCGGTGACCGACCTGCTGGTCCTGTCCCCGGACCCCCGCACCCTGCGCGTGCTCGCGGAGCTCAACTCCTAGAGCGGCGGCGGGAGATCGGGCCCGCGACGGTCAGCCGCCGCTGAGCTGCGAGGCAGACGGCACCTTGTCCTTGACCTCGGCGCCCGCGCTCTTGCCCGCTTCCTTCACCTTGTTGATGACGTCGTCGAAGGAGTTCGCGACGGAATCGGTGGAGTCGCCCTTGCGGAGTTTGGCCGGCAGGTCCTTGAGGGCGTCGATGCCCGCGGTGAGCGGGGCGACGGCCTTGGCGAGCGTCGGGTCGCCCTTGGCGTTGTTCGAGGCGGCCTTGAGGCGGTTGTAGGCGAAGGCGCCCGCGAGTCCGGCCTTGACCAGGGCGAGCTTGCGCCCCTTGGCGCCCTTCTTGAACTTGCCCGCCTTGTAGGGCTTGACGATCCACTGGTAGGTCGCGCCGGCAGCGAGCCCCGCGTTCGCCACGAAGCGGGTCTTGGCGAACTTCTGCTTCTCGGCGGAGGTCGTCGGCGTGGGGGTGCCCTTCGCGGGGACGACGGCGGCGGTGTCCTGCTGCGAGGAACTGGAACTGTCGCTGCCGCAGGCGGTGGCGCCGCCGATCAGGGCACAGCAGAGGGTCAGCGCCACGAACAGGCGCCGTACGGGTACGGGCACGGGATCCTCCGGATGGGGGAACGGTTCTCCCTGGTCCGCCGGTCCTCCCCGGTCCCGGGGCGACACGGCTCTCCCCGGCAGCCTCACCCGGTTCGCACACGTGCGCCACTTGACCGAACCCGTTCGGGTTTCATTCGGCAAGGTCGGGCAACACGCTGGTCATGTCCCCTCGATATCGCAACGGCTCGAATTCTGCGGGGACGGTCATCGCGATCGTCGCGGATGTTATGGCCGTCATCCTCGGTCTCTGGATTCTGATGTATCTGCTCGATGCCAATCGCGGCAACGACCTCGTGCAGTTCATCCACGACGCGGCAAGCTGGCTGGCCGGCTGGTCGCGTGACCTGTTCACCTTCGACGAGCAGTGGGCGCGTGTCGTCGCCGGCTACGGTCTCGCCGCCGTCGTCTACCTGTTCGTGGGCCACGCGGTCGCGAACCGCATGCACCGGCACTGACGACCGGGAACATCCGGAGGGTCCGGATGTCCAGTGGGTCCCGGGCCTGATCCGCCGGTCAGGTCCGGGCGCAGCAGTCGGGGTCCAGCCCCGTCGGCAGGCGCTCACCGCTGAAGACGGCGCAGGTGGCCTCGTCGCCGCCGAGTGCGGCGACGGCGAGCAGCACGGAGCCCGCCGTCCAGGTGGTGAGTTCCTCGGGCCAGACGGCCCGGTCCTCGTACACGTACCCCGTCCAGTAGAGGCCGGTCTCCGGATCGCGCAGGTGCTGGATGGACTGAAGGATCTCCAAGGCACGGTCGGACTCGCCCACCGCCCACAGGGCGAGGGCGAGTTCGGCCGATTCGCCGCCGGTCACCCACGGGTTGGGGACCACGCAGCGCACCCCGAAGCCGGGCACCACGAAGCGGTCCCAGCCCTCCTCGATGCGTGACGTGGCCTCGGCGCCGGTCATCGCGCCGCCGAGCACCGGGTAGTACCAGTCCATGGAGTAGCGGTCCTTGTCGAGGAACCGCTCCGGGTGGCACCGGATCGCGTGGCGCAGTGCGCCGGCCGCCAACTCCCAGTCGGGTTGCGGCTCTTCGCGCTGTTCCGCGATGGCCAGGGCGCAGCGCAGCGCGTGGTGGATCGACGAACTCCCGGTCAGCAGCGCGTCGTCGACGGCCGTCCCGTCGTCCTCGCGCTTCCAGCCGATCTGTCCGCCGGGCTGCTGGAGGCGCAGCACGAACTCGACGGCCGCGTAGACGGCGGGCCACATGCGGTCCAGGAACGCGTCGTCGCCGGTGGCGAGGTAGTGGTGCCAGACGCCGACCGCGATGTACGCGCAGAAGTTGGTCTCCCGGCCGCGGTCGGTGACCTCGTCGAACTGCCCGTCGGCGTAGGCCGCGTACCAGGATCCGTCGGCGTTCTGGTGCCGGGCCAGCCACGCGTAGGCGCGTTCGGCGGCCTCGTGCTCCCCGGCCGCGTCGAGCGCCATGGCCGCCTCGGTGTGGTCCCACGGGTCGAGGTGGTGGCCGCGGAACCACGGGAGGGCTCCGTCGGGGCGCTGCACCGCGAGGATGCCGCGCACGGTGACGGCGGCCTCCTCCGCGGTGAGGACCCCGGGCAGGACGAGGTGTTCTGTCCGGGGAGTGGTCACGTGGCGTCCGCCTCGGGGGTGCTCGCGCCGGAGTCCGTCGCGCCGGCGAGGCGCGGCAGGTGGGGCTTGGTCGCGTACGCCACGAAGCTCTTGCCGATCAGCGGGTTCAGCGCCTGCTCGGCGACCCGGGTGGCCAGCGGTTTCTTCATGATGTCCCAGACCAGGAGCTTGTGGTACGCCCGCACGGGCAGCGCCTTGTCGTTGTCGACGCCGAACGCGCACTTGAGCCACCAGTAGGGCGAGTGCAGGGCGTGCGCGTGGTGGGAGCCGTAGGGGCGCAGTCCGGCCTCGCGGATCTTGGCGAGCAGTTCGTCCGCCTTGTAGATGCGGATGTGGCCGCCCTCGACCTCGTGGTAGGCGTCGGACAGGGACCAGCAGACCTTCTCCGGGCCGTAGCGCGGGACGGTGATCGCGATCCGGCCGCCCGGCCTGAGCACGCGGACCATCTCGGCGAGGACGCCCTTGTCGTCGGGGATGTGCTCCATGACCTCGGAGATGATGACGACGTCGAAGGACTCGTCGGGGAAGGGCAGATGGAGCGCGTCGCCCTCCATCGCGGTGGCGGTCGCCCCGGCGGGCGCCTCACCGGCCTCCTTCATCGCGGCGAACCACTTCGCGACCTCGCGGATCTCCTCGCCGTTCTGGTCCAGCGCCACGACCTGGGCGCCGCGCCGGTAGCACTCGAACGCGTGCCGGCCGGCCCCGCATCCGAGGTCCAGGACACGGTCGCCCGGGGCGAGCGGGAACCGGGAGAAGTCGACGGTCAGCACGTGGCCCTGCTTTCGCGGTTGGCTGCAACGGGTTCGGTGGCGGGAGTCTGTGCCGCGGCGTCGGCGGGTCCGGCGTCCGCTGCGGCCGGCTGTTCGGTGTCCGGGGCGACGGGCGGGACAAGGGCCGCGGCCGGCGTCACCGCGGGGGTCGCCCGGCGAGCCGGCGGCCGGGGTGCGGAGAGGGCGATGGCCGCGCGGTAGTGGGCCACCGTGCCCTCGGCCGCCCGTGCCCAGGTGAAGCGCTCCAGGACCCGCGCGCGGCCGGCGGCGCCGAGCCGCGTGCGCAGCGGCGCGTCGCCGAGGAGCCGGGTCAGGGCGGTGGCCAGGGCGCCCGAGTCGCCGGGCGGGACCGCGAGGCACGTCTCGCCGTCGGCGCCCGCCACCTCCGGGATGGCGCCGCCGGTGGTGGCCACCAGGGGCGTGCCGGTGGCCATCGCCTCGGCGGCGGGCAGCGAGAAGCCCTCGTACAGGGAGGGCACGCAGGCGACTTCGGCCGAGCGGACGAGGTCGACGAGTTCGGCGTCGGAGATGCCCTTGACGAACTCGACGGCGCCGTCGAGGCCGTAGCGCTCGATGGCCTGGGCGACCGGTCCGTCCTCGGCCCGGCGGCCGACGACGACGAGGTGGGCGCCGGGGTGTTCGGCGCGTACCTTCGCGAGCGCCTCGACGAGGAAGACCAGGCCCTTGAGCGGCACATCGGCGCTGGAGGTGGTGACGATGCGTCCGGGCACCTGGGGCACGGACGGATCCGGCGAGAAAAGGTCGGTGTCCGCGCCGATGTGGACGACGTGGATACGGTCCCGCTCGACGCGCAGATGCTCCACGATCTCCTGGCGGGAGGTTCCTGAGACGGTGAGCACCGACGGGAGGCGGCGCGCGACGCGCTTCTGCATCCGGGTGAAGGCGTACCAGCGGCGGACGGACGCGCGGCGCTTCCAGCCCTCGGCGGCGTCCAGTTCCAGCTGCCGGTCGACGGTGATGGGGTGGTGGATCGTCGTCACCAGCGGGGCACCGACATCGCCCAACAGGCCGTAGCCGAGCGTCTGGTTGTCGTGGACGACGTCGAACTCGCCCTGCCGGGAGCGCAGATGACGGCGGGCGCGCAGCGAGAAGGTCAGCGGCTCGGGGAAGCCGCCGGTCCACATGGTGCCGACCTCCAGGGCGTCGACCCAGTCCCGGTACTCGTCGCGCGCCGGGGTGCGGAAGGGGTCGGGCTGGCGGTACAGGTCGAGGCTGGGGAGCTCGGTGAGGCTCAGGCCGGGCAGGCCCTCGTCGAGGACGGGGTAGGGCTGCGAGCCGATGACCTCGACCCGGTGCCCGAGGCGGGCGAGTTCGCGCGAGAGGTGCCGTACGTACACACCCTGGCCGCCGCAGAACGGGTTTCCCTTGTACGTGAGGAGCGCGATCCTCAGGGGTGGTTCCCCGTCGGCTGCCGCACCCTCCCCGGGGCCCGCCTCCATGGCCTCAGCGGTCACTTCCGGCCCCCTTCTCCCTGCACTTTCCCGCGAGATTACGCCGGGACGCTAATCTAGAACAAGTTTCAGACTTGATCGTTCAAGGAGCATTGAATCTACCGGCAGGTAGCGCCAGTGTGAGCGGTGGATCAGGTGATTCACGCCACGACCGCGCGGCGTGGTCGGCTGGTCCGCGGCGCGGCGGACGGCCCTGCCGCGCGGACTCCTCGCTCGCTCGCCGACGTCACGGAACGGAACCATGTCTGCGGAAGCCAAGGCGGACTCGAAGAACGCGCGACCGGCGCCGGGGGCGGGCAGGCCTGCCGCGTCCTCCGGCGCGGGGCACGCGTCGGCGCACTCCACCCCGCACATCACCTCCCGCCCCGCGTCCCCGCCGCTCACCGAGCGGCAGGAGGCGCGTCGCCGCCGCATCCTGCACGCGAGCGCGCAACTGGCCAGCAGGGGCGGCTTCGACGCCGTGCAGATGCGCGAGGTCGCGGAGTCCTCGCAGGTCGCGCTCGGCACGCTGTACCGGTACTTCCCCTCGAAGGTGCATCTGCTGGTCGCCACGATGCAGGACCAGCTGGAGCACATGCACGGAACGCTGCGCAAGCGGCCGCCGGCCGGGGAGAGCGCCGCGGAGCGGGTGGCGGAGACCCTGATGCGGGCGTTCCGCGCCCTCCAGCGCGAGCCGCACCTCGCGGACGCGATGGTCCGCGCGCTCACCTTCGCCGACCGCAGCGTCAGCCCCGAGGTCGACCAGGTGTCCCGGCAGACGACGGTGATCATCCTGGACGCGATGGGCCTCGACGACCCGACCCCGGCGCAGCTCTCCGCGGTCCGCGTCATCGAGCACACCTGGCACTCGGCCCTGATCACCTGGCTCTCGGGCCGCGCCTCGATCGCCCAGGTGAAGATAGACATCGAGACGGTCTGCCGCCTGATCGACCTGACGGCCCCGGGGGAACCGTAGGAACGGGCCGTCCGCACACGGGACCGTGCGGCTCACGGGCCGCCCGGCGAGCCCGGACGGGCCAGGCCCGGCCGCGCCAGCCCGCTCCAACTGCGACCGATCGCCTTCTCTCCGGCCCAGCGGTCCAGGAGGCGGCGCGCCTCCTGCTCGGGAGCCGCCAGGGACACCGCCTGGGCTCCGGCCCGCACCTCGCGGTCCACTTGATGGGTGCCCTCGCTGCAACACGCGCAGAGCATCCGCACCGCGCTCGCGGGTTCGGCGCCGAGACCGTGCTCGGCGAACAGGGCCAGCAGGGCCTCCAGGTCCGCCGCGTCGCCCGCGCCGACCGTCACCTCCCACGTCGGCAGCTCGGACGGCTCGAAGAGCTCGAGCTCGTCGAAGACGGGACAGGTCGTGCCGCGGAAGACGCGCTCGCCCGTGGGCTCGCCGTCGTGCACGACGATCTCGCCGTACCGCCGGCCGCCCGTCACGGGCACGTTCACCACGCGCCCCCGGGTCGGGCACAACCGCTCGATCCACACGACCTCCCGTTGTCCGTCCGTGTCCAGCCGTACACAGGCGACCCCGAAACGGCCGTCGATCTCGCCCTCGCCCTCGGGGAGTTCGATGCCGAAGCCGGCCCAGGCCGCGCGGGCCGTGGTCCAGTCGCGCCGGATCGTGGCGGCGATGCCGAGGTTCCAGTAGGCGGGATCGCCCTCCCCGCGCGGGGCGCGGGCAGCCGCCTCCCGGCCGAGGTCGAGGGCCTTGTCCCAGTTCCGGAGGAACTTGTGGGCGAGCGCGGCGTCGTACCACCACACCGCGCTCGGCCGCTCGTCGGGGAAGTGCTCCAGGACCCGCTCGTAGAGGTCGGCGGACCGCAGCCACTCCTCGGCCTCCCACGCCGCCCTCGCCTGCTTCAGCAGCTCCTTGGCCTCGGTCTTGCGCACGCTTGCCCACCCCGGTCGATCGGTCGAAACCGGTGGAGCGTAACCGAGGGCCGTGCAGCCCCCACCCGGCGCCCCGCCCCCTATTCCTCGGGCGGGAACACCGGCTCCCCGCTGCCCAGGAGGGTGATCATGACGGCTTCCACCGGGCAGCCCTCGGCGGCTTCCAGGATCTGTTCGGTGGCGTCCGTCTCCGGAGTGGTGGGGTGGGACTGGCGTGCGGTGTCGAGATGGAAGGCGTCCGGGGCGTGGTGGACGCACTGGGCGGAGCCGATGCAGACGGAGCGGTCGACCTCGACCTGCCAGCGGTCGCCCATCCTCACGCCTCCCAGCCGGCCGGCAGGTGGATCATCTTGTGCTCCAGGAACTCGCCGAACCCCTCGGGTCCGAACTCCCGCCCCAGGCCCGAGTTCTTGTAGCCGCCGAACGGGCCGAGCATGTCGAGGCTGAAGGTGTTGACGGAGTAGGTGCCGGTGCGGACCAGGCGGGCGATCTCGATGCCGTGGGCGACGTCCGCGGTCCAGACGCTGCCGCTGAGCCCGTAGTCGGAGTCGTTCGCGATCTTCACGGCCTCGGCCTCGTCGCCGTACGGGAGCAGGCAGATGACGGGGCCGAAGATCTCCTCGCGGGCGATGCGCATCGAGTTGTCGACGTCGCCGAAGAGGGTCGGCTCGACGTACCAGCCGCGGTCGAGGCCCGCCGGGCGCCCGCCGCCCGCCAGGATCTTGGCGCCCTCCTCCTGGCCGATGCGGATGTAGTCGAGATTGCGGCGTCGCTGGCGTTCGGCGACGAGCGGGCCGACCTGGGTGGCCGGGTCCAGCGGGTCGCCCACGACCAGGGCGTTCGCCGCGTCGGCGAAGGCGTCCGCGAACTCGTCGTAGCGGGAGCGCGGGACGAGGATGCGGGTCTGGGCCACGCAGGCCTGGCCGTTGTTCATCCAGGCCGCCGACACGATCCCCGGCACCGCCGTGCCGAGATCCGCGTCCGGCAGCACCACGGCCGCCGATTTGCCGCCCAGCTCCAGTGTCACGCGGGTGAGATGACGGGAGGCGACCTCCATCACGCGCCGCCCGGCCGCGACCGATCCGGTGAAGGAGACCTTGTCGACGCCGGGGTGTCCGACCAGATACTCGCTGACCTCGCGGTCCGCCGGAAGGATCGACAGCACCCCGTCGGGCAGTCCGGCCTCCCGCGCGATCTCCCCGAGCAGATAGGCGTCCAGGGGCGATTCGGGCGACGGCTTGAGGACGACGGCGCAGCCGGTCAGCAGCGCGGGAGCGAGCTTGGCCGCCGCCACGAACTGCGGGACGTTCCACGGCACGACCGCCGCCACCACCCCCACCGGCTCGCGCCGCACGAGCAGCTTGCCGAGGACGCCGTCGCGCGCCTCCTCGTAGGTATAGCCGCGCGCGACCGTGATCGCCGCGTCCCAGACCATCATCGCGCCGAGTGCCTGCGCGAGGACGCTCCACGAGTAGGGGGAGCCGTTCTCGGAGGAGATGACACGGGCGATCTCCTCGTGCCGTACAGCGATCGCGTCCTTGATGCGGGTGACGACCGCGATCCGCTCGTCGAGGCTCATGCGTGGCCAGGGCCCCTCGTCGAACGCCTGGCGCGCCGCGGCGACGGCCCGGTCGACGTCCGCCGTCGACGCGTGCGGCACCCGCCCGATGACCTCCTCGGTGTGCGGCGAGATCACCTCGATGACGTCCTCGCCCAGGGGGTCGGTCAACGCCCCGCCGATGAACAGCTGTCCGTGTTCCACGAGCTCGGTCATGGCCGACTGCCTCCCAGGGACGCTCACTGCCAGCACTTCTGACGCTTCATCAGATACGAGAACTGATACCAGTTCCGGTCACATGAGTCCACGGCGCGGACCCGACCGGTGAACACCGCCGACCGGACAGTCGACTTGGGCTCCCATTGGAACCCGTTCTAGTTATAGTGTCCGCAACTCGGCGAGGGGTGGGAGCGCATGGCGCAGGTGAGCGATCACGGCGGGGGCGTACGGTCGATCCGCGTCCCCATCCCCGACAACCCCCTCGGTCACACCCTGGTCTATCTGCTCGACTCCGACGCGGGGCCGGTGCTCGTCGACACGGGCTGGGACGACCCCGCCTCGTGGGACACCCTCGCCGAGGGGCTCACGGACTGCGGCACCTCCGTCGAGGAGATCCACGGCGTCGTCATCACACACCACCACCCCGACCACCACGGCCTGTCCGGCCGCGTCCGCGAGGCGTCCGGCGCCTGGATCGCGATGCACGCGGCCGACACCGCCATCGTGCGGCGCACCCGGGAGAACCGCCCCGAGCGCTGGTTCGCCTACATGGTGGCCAAACTGGAGGCGTCCGGCGCCCCGGAGGACCACATCGCCCCGCTGCGCGGCGCGGGCACCTCCCCGCGCCGCCCCAGCACCCTGCCGGGCTTCTCCCCCGCACTGCCGGACCGCGACATCGTCCCCGGCGAGTTCCTCCCGCTGCCCGGCCGCCGGCTGCGCGCGGTCTGGACCCCCGGCCACACCCCGGGCCACGTCTGCCTCCACCTGGAGGAGGAGCACCCCGCCCGGCTGGCGGGCAACGGACGCCTGTTCTCCGGCGACCACCTGCTCCCGAGGATCACCCCGCACATCGGCCTGTACGAGGACCCGGACACCCACGGCCGCCCTCCGTACGCGGACGGGGACGAGGGCCTGGCCGAGATCGCCGACCCGCTCGGCGACTACCTCGACTCCCTGGAGCGCGTCGGCCGGATCGCCCCCGCCGAGGTCCTCCCGGCCCATCAGCACGTGTTCACCGACGCGCCCGCCCGCGTCACCGAACTGCTCGCCCACCACGAGGACCGCCTCACCGGCCTGCTCACCCTCCTCGCCACCCCGCTCACCCCCTGGCAGATCGCCGAGCGCATGGAGTGGAACCGCCCCTGGGCCGACATCCCGTACGGGTCACGGAACATCGCCGTGTCGGAGGCCGAGGCGCACGTACGGCGCCTGGTGAAACTGGGCCGGGCCGAGGCGGTGGCGGGCACCGACCCGGTGACGTACGTGGCGGTCTGACGCTCCGGCGTCCGGCCCCCGTACGGCCCCGTCCACGTGCCGGCCATCTGTCGTCCGGCCTCGACTCCCCACACCCCGGCCGTACGCGGCCCCTGTCGACGTCCCGGGCCACGCAGGTCGGCCGTCCTCGGCCGAGCGGTCCTCGGTGGGCGCGGTCCTCAGCCCCTCTGTGCCGCGAAGTCCAGGCCCTCCTCGTACGGCATGGCCCGCCCTCGCGCGTACGCCTGCTCGTAGGCCCGGTCGCCGATCTCGCCGCGGACACGGAGTTCGTGCGAGCGGCGGGTGGCGATCAGGTCCGGCGAGTCCATCTGGGCGCGTCCGGTCAGTTCCCACACGCGTTCGCCGATGCCGAGGAGGCGGGCCGCGCGCGTTCCGTCGCCCGCCGCGACGGTCCCGGCGGCGAGCACGTCCAGGGCCATGGCGGCGCCCACCGTGTTGTGCAGCAGGGCGTGCCCGGCCAGCGCGGTGCGGGCGTTGGCGACGGCGGCGACGACATCGCCGCGGACGAGGTCGGCCTGGGCCACGATGCCGTCGGCGAAGGCTCCCGCCCACGACTCCCCGCAGGCCCGGCTCGCCGCCCGTACCTCCTCGGCGACCGTCCGTGCCCGCTCGTCGTCGCCACGCAGCAGATGTGCGAAGGCGAGCGCGACGCGCACCTGGAGCTGCGCGGCGCCGAGCGCGTCCCGGCGCACCGGCAGCCGGGGCGCCGCGTCCAGGACCTCGATCGCCTCGGACAACCGCCCGCTCAGCGCGAGTTGGCCTCCCCTGAGGTACACGGCGGCCACCACCGCCACCGGGTCGCCCTGCGCCTTCGCCGCGTCGGCGCAGCGCACCGCCCAGTTGGCGGCGGCCTCCAGGTCGCCCTGGAGCAGCGCGACCGCTCCCCGCGTCCACGCGGCTCGGGTCCGGTCGGGTCCAGGAGGCGCGTCGGTGCCCAGCACGAGGTCGAGGCAGTGCCGGGCCTCGCGGAGCGCGCCGCAGTGCCGCCACAGGAAGGCGACGTCGGCCACCGTCTGCAGGGCGAGGGGCCCGTCGGGCTCGGTCAGCGCGCAGTCCACGGCCGCGCGGAGGTTGGCGTGTTCGGTGAGGGTCCGCTCGCACCAGGCAGCCTGGCGACCGGTGTTCCACTCGGCGCAGCCCGCGCGGGCCAGCCGCCGGTAGTGGTCACGGTGCCGCAGTCGTACGGTGTGCTCCTCGCCCAGCGCGCGCAGCCAGTCGGCGCCGAACTCCCGCACGGTGTCGAGGAGTCGGTAGCGGGAGGGGTCGTCGCGCCGGCGGCGCACGACGGACTGCTCGACGAGCCGGGCGAGCAGTCCGGGGATCCGTCCCGCGGGCAGCGGGCCGCCCGCGCAGACGTCCTGCGCGGCCCGCTCGCAGAAGCCGCCGGCGAACACCGACAGCCGGGCCCAGAGCAGCCGTTCCAGCGGTGCGCACAGTTCGTGGCTCCAGCCGATGGCCGTGCGCAGCGTCTGGTGGCGGGGCGGTCCGTCGCCGTCCCGGGCGGCGAGCAGGTCGAGCCGGGACGGCAGCCGCTCGCCGAGCAGCGCGGACAACTGGTCCAGGGTGAGGTCCGCGAGCCGGGCGGCGGCGAGTTCGAGGGCGAGCGGGATGCCGTCGAGGCGCCGGCAGACGGCCTCCGCGACGGGGCGGTCGGCTGGGTCCAGGGTGAAGCCGGCCTCGGCCGCGCGGTCGGCGAAGAGGGTCACCGCGTCGTCGGCGACCGGCAAGGGGTCGAGCGGCAGCACTCGTTCGCCGGGCAGGCCGAGCGGCTCCCGGCTGGTGACGAGGACGCGCAGGCCCGGCAGCGCGGGCAGCGTCGCCTCGACGAAGGCGACGCAGTCCGCGAGGACGTGCTCGCAGGAGTCCAGGACGAGCAACAGCCTTTTGCCCGCGGCCCATTCGGCGACGACCTCGGTGACCGGCCGGGTGGACCGGTCGGAGAGACCCAGCGCCTCCACGACCGCGAGGCCGACCAGACCCGCGGTGTGCAGCGGCGACAGCTCCACCAGCCAGACACCGTCCGGATAGTGGGGCTCGGCCCGGGCCGCCGCCCGCAGCGCGAGCCCGGTCTTGCCGACCCCGCCGGCACCGACCACGCCGACCAGCCGGGCGATCCCGGTCCCCGGGTCCAACTCCTGCCCCAGCCGGTCGAGTTCCTCGCCCCGGCCGATGAAGCTCCGCGTCTGCGGGGTCAGGTTGCCGGGCCGCCCGCCGGTCGTCTTCTCGCACACGCGCACCAGTGTGACCACAGCACGCCCACCCGGTGTCGCGCTCGGCGTACTCGGACAGAAAGGCCGCACGCCGACGCCACTTCCGGGCACCTTCGGGCGCGATGTGGTCGGCTCCCCGCCGCAGTGACGCCGTCACCGGAACGGGACCCCGAGGCGCGCCGCGGACCGTCCCCGACCGATCCCGGCTCTCCGTCCTCCTCCCCGGCGCCGCGTGCCGGACCGATGATTCCGCCGCACTGCGGGAGTCTCAGTACCGACAGAGGACGGAACCGGGGTCCGGTACGGAAGGTGCGACCGATGAACAGCCTGCGCGACCTGCTCCAGGGATACGTCGACGACGGCACGGTGCCGGGGGCGGTGGCCCTGGTGGCCCGCGGCGACCGGGTCGTCGTCGAGGCCGTCGGATCGCTGGACGTCGAGGGCGGCGCCCCGATGGCCCGGGACTCGATCTTCCGTATCGCCTCCATCGGCAAGCCGGTGGTCGCCGCCGCCGTGATGATGCTGGTCGACGACGGCGCGATCGGCCTCGACGACCCGGTCGACCGGTGGCTGCCCGAGCTGGCGAAACCGACCGTCGTCCGGACGCCCGCCTCCCCGGTGGACGACGTGGTCCCGGCGCGGCGGCCGATCACCGTCGCCGACCTGCTCTCCTCCCGGGCCGGCTGGGGCTTCCCCTCCGACTTCACGCTGCCGCAGGTGCAGGCACTGTTCACGGTCCAGCCGGACGGCCGCAGGCCCGACGCCCTCCCCTCCCCGGACACGTGGCTGGCCGACCTCGCACGCGTTCCGCTGCTCTACCAGCCGGGCGAGGCCTGGCTGTACAACACCTGCTCCGACCTGCAGGGCGTGCTGATCTCCCGGGTCGCGGACCGTCCGCTGCCGGAGTTCCTCGCGGAGCGCGTCCTGGAGCCGCTCGGCATGAAGGACACCGCGTTCACGGTGCCGGCGTCCGAGCGCGGCCGCTTCGCCCGCTACTACCGGCCCGACGACGAGGGCGGTCTGACCCTGGCGGACGGCCCCGACGGGGAGTGGAGCGCCATGCCGGCCTTCCCGTCCGGCGCCGGCGGGCTGGCCTCCACCGCCGACGACTGGCTGGCCTTCGCCCGGATGCTGCTCGCCGACGGCACGGTGGCCGGCCGCTCCCTGCTGTCCGCCGACTCCGTACGCCGGATGACCACCAACCACCTCACCCCGGCCCAGCGCGACATCGGCGCGCTGTTCCTGGAAGGCCAGGGCTGGGGTTACGGCGCCCAGGTCGACATCGCCCCGACCGACCCGTGGAACGTCCCCGGCCGCTACGGCTGGACCGGCGGCACCGGCACGACCGGCCACCTCGTGCCGTCCACCGGAACGGTCGCCCTGCTGCTCACCCAGACCGGCATGACGGGTCCGACGCCCACCCCCCTGATGCGCGACTTCTGGCGCGCGACAGCGGGATGAGTCCGGACTCGACGCCCCCTCCGGCGGTCGAGGAGCGGGGTCCCGGGCGGAGCCCCCGCCTCGGGTGAACGGGCGTCGGGCAGGACGGAGGGGTCCAGGGAAGCTGTCGGGCGGCCACGGCCCGGTGGGACGGGCACCGTCTCACCGCCGGCCGAGCACCACCCGGATCAGGTCCTCCGCGTCCCCGAGCAGCTCGACCTCGCGGCCGCTCATCGTCGGGTTGGCCGCCCGGCGTCGCAGCGCCTCGGCCAGCGCGCTCTCCGTCACCTGGTCCTCGTTCGCGTCGAGCAGCGCCTCCAGCGTCTCGCCCGCCACGTCGCCGATCGGTCCGCCGCCCACGGCGACCTGGGCGAGGATCACCGCGGACGTGGCCCAGTCGAGGCCGGGCGGCCCCTCCTCGGCGTTGGCCCAGTCGATGACCTTCGGTCCGTGCGGGGTGAGCATCACGTTGTCGGGGTGCAGGTCCAGGTGCAGGACGCGGACCGCGGGATCGGCGGACAACCGCGCGGGCACGGCGTGCAGCCGGCGCAGCAGCCGGGCCAGGACGAGGCCCGCCTCCGGCGGGGACAGCAGTCCCTGCCCGAACGCCTCCAGCATGGTCGGCCCCGACAGCCGCTCCATGACCAGGTCGGCGCGGGTCGCGGCCCGCACGCCCGGCACCGGATAGCCGTGCTCGTGGACGTGCCGCATGACGACGGCCTCGGCCGTCGCGTCACCCCAGCCGCCACGGTCCCGCCGCAGCACCCACGCCTCGTCGATCTCGTAGACGTCCGCCGAACGCCCCGAACCGAGCAGTCTCCCCGTCCGCATGGCCCGAACCTAACCCCGTCCCCGGCGGGCGCACAGGCGGCACGAAAGTTCTTTCGTACGGCCGGTAGAGTGAGCCCGTCGTCATCACACCCGTACGAGGAGAAGCCGGTGCAAATCCGGCGCTGACCCGCAACCGTGAGCCGCTTCGGCGGTGAGCCGGATCGCCTCGCCCGGGATGTGACCGGCTCGCGCCCTCGGCAGTCCGCCGACGGCCGGCACCGTCGAGGGATACGGAGCCGGAGCCGCCCGGGATGCCTCGTCGTACCCGGTGCTGCCCGGCTCCCCACTGGGAGAGTCATGTTCGTTCGCCGCACCGCCGCGGTACTGGCCGCCACCACCGTGATCGGAGCGGTGCTCGCACCGGCCGCCCTCGCGGCGGACTCCTCCCCCTCGCCGTCGACGGCGATCCCCTCCGGCCTCTACGGCTCCACCGACCCGACGTACGACGGTGTGTGGCGGCAGTCCCTCGCCCTGCTCGCCCAGGACACCGCCGGGGTGCGTCCCGCCGCGAAGGCCGTGGACTGGCTGACCGGGCAGCAGTGCGCGAACGGCGCGTTCGCCGCGTTCCGCGCCGACGCCTCCGCCGCGTGCGACGCCAAGACGCAGGTCGACACCAACAGCACCGCTGCCGCCGTGCAGGCGCTGGCCGCGCTCGGCGGGCACGACGACGCCACCGGCCGGGCCGTGACCTGGCTGAAGTCCGCGCAGAACAAGGACGGCGGCTGGGGCTACATGTCCGGCGGGCCCAGCGACACCAACTCGACGTCCGTCGTGGTCGGCGCGCTGCACGCGGTCGGCAAGAAGCCCCAGAGCGTCTCCAAGGACGGCAAGTCCCCCTACGACGCACTGCTGACGCTGTCGATGCCCTGCAAGGGAGACGGTGGCGGCGCCTTCGCCTACCAGCCCGACAAGAAGGGCAGGCTCGCGGCGAACGCGGACGCGACCGCCGCGGGCGTGACGGCCGGCATGGGCCAGGGCTTCGTCGCGCAGCGGGGAAACACGAACGCCCTCACGGGATGCGTCGCCCCCGAGACCCCCAACCGGGCGGACGCGGCGGGCAACGGCGCCAACTACCTCGCCGGGGCGCTGGCGAAGACCTCGTACCTGAAGTCCTCGCTCCCCGGTGCCGATGACCAGCCCGACTACGGCAACACGGCGGACGCGGTGGTGGCCCTGTCGTCCATCGGTGCGACGGAGGAGGCGAAGAAGCCGCTCGCCTGGCTGGAGAAGAACTCCGCCGCCTGGGCCGCCAAGTCCGGCCCCGCCGCGTACGCGCAGCTGATCTTCGCCGCGCACAGCACCGGCACCGACCCGCGTGACTTCGGCGGCCAGGACCTGGTCGCGAAGCTGAACGCGACGGGCCCGGCGCCGAGCACCGCGGGCGCCTCGGCCACGCCGGGCGAGAAGAAGGACGACGAGAAGAAGGACGACGGCGGCGGGCTCGGCGTGTGGTGGATCGTCGGTGTCGGCCTCGTCGCCGGTGTCGGCATCGGCTTCCTGATCAGCGGCCGCAACAAGAACCGACAGCTGTGACCGTCCGGCGGACGACCGCGCCGGCCCTGGCGCTCGCCCTCGCCCTCCTGCTCCTCGTCCTCGGCGGCGCGGGGCAGGCCCGGGCGGTCGGCTACCGCTACTGGTCCTTCTGGGACCTGGCCGGCGGGAAGTGGACGTACGCGACCCAGGGCCCGTCGACCGCGCGGCCGTCCGACGGTGACGTCGAGGGCTTCCGCTTCGCCGTGAGCGAGGACTCCCGGCACGCCGTACAGCCGCGCGGGAAGCGGGACTTCGCCGCGATCTGTGCCGGCACGGCCGCCGAGCGGGGCATGAAGCGCGTGGCGCTGGTCATCGACTCCGGCACGGCCGCGGACGCGCCGTCCGGCGAGCGACCTCCCGCCCCGCGCACCGCCTGTGCCCGCGTCGCCCCGGACGCGAGCACCGCGGAGGCGCTGGCGGCGGTCGCCAAACCGCTGCGCTACGACACCAACGCCCTGCTGTGCGCGATCTCCGGCTACCCGCGCACGGGCTGCGGCGACCAGGTCGCGGCGTCCGAGCCCACCGCGTCCGCCCGCCCGGGCGCGGCCGAGCCGGCCGGTCACGGTCCTTCGGTGGGCCTGTGGGCGGGCGTCGCCGCGGTGGCGGCGCTCGGCGCGGCGGCCGTCCGGCAGGCCCGCCGCCGCAGGGGCTGAGCGCGACCATGAACACCGGCGACCGTGCACATCCCACCGCCGCGGCCACGGACCGGAGCCGCCTGCGCCGCCCCCCGGGACGGCCGGACCCCGCCCTGCCGGGACCGGGCCGCCGGGAGACCGGGGACGGACCGGCCGAGCCGCCCGGTTCCCCGGTCCGGCCGCCGTGGTCGGCCCGCGCGGGCGCCCTGCATCCGGGAGCCTGGTGGATCTGGGCCCTGGGCCTCGGCACCGCGGCCTCGCGCACCACGAACCCCCTGATCCTGGCCCTCCTCATCGGAGTCGCGGGATACGTGGTGGCCACCCACCGCGGTGACGCGCCCTGGGCCCGCTCCTACACCGCCTTCGTGAAACTGGCCGCCGCGGTCCTGATCGTCCGGCTGGCCTTCGCGGTGCTCCTCGGCTCCCCCGTCCCGGGCACGCACGTGATCGTCACCCTCCCCGAACTCCCGCTGCCGCACTGGGCGCAGGGCATCCGCATCGGCGGCCGGGTCACCGCCGAGGGCGTGGTCTTCGCGCTGTACGACGGTCTGAAGCTGGCCACCCTCCTCGTCTGCGTCGGCGCGGCGAACGCCCTCGCGAACCCGGCGCGGCTGCTCAAGTCGCTGCCGGGGGCGCTGTACGAGGCGGGTGTCGCCGTGGTCGTCGCGCTGACCTTCGCACCGCATCTGATCGCCGACGCCCAGCGGCTGCGCGCCGCGCGCCGGCTCCGGGGCCGTCCCGACCGGGGGCTGCGCGGGCTGCTGCACGTCGGACTGCCGGTCCTCGAAGGCGCGTTGGAGCGCTCGGTCGCGCTGGCCGCCGCGATGGACGCGCGCGGATACGGGCGCACGGCCCAGGTTCCGGCCGCCGTCCGCCGCACGACCGGCGCCCTCACCCTGGGCGGGCTGCTCGGCGTGTGCGCGGGCACCTACGGGCTGTTGACGGCCGAGGGCGGCACGTACGGGCTGCCGGTGCTGCTGGCCGGACTCGCCGCGGCGCTCGGCGGCCTGTGGCTGGGCGGCCGGCGCTCCCTGCGGACCCGCTACCGGCCCGACGTGTGGGGCGTGCGGGCCTGGCTGGTCGCCGGATCCGGCGCGGCCGTGGCGGCCCTGATGATCCTGGCCGCGTCCGGCGACCCCGCCGCCCTGCGCCCCGGTGTCGTCCCCCTCGTCGCTCCCACCCTGCCGCTCGGGCCCGCGGCCGCCGTCCTGCTGGGCCTGCTCCCCGCCTTCGTGGCCCCGACCCCTCTGCGAACCCCGGCCCCCGAGGAGCCCTCATGATCCGCTTCGAGGACGTCTCCGTGACGTACACCGGCGCGGCCGGACCCGCCGTCCAGGGGGTGGACCTCGACGTCCCGGAGGGTGAACTCGTGCTGCTCGTCGGCCCGTCCGGGGTCGGCAAGTCGACGGTGCTCGGCGCGGTGAGCGGACTGGTCCCGCACTTCACGGGCGGAACCCTGCGCGGCCGGGTCACCGTGGCGGGACGGGACACCCGCACGCACCGGCCGCGGGACCTCGCCGACGTGGTGGGCACGGTGGGCCAGGACCCGCTGTCGCACTTCGTGACGGACACGGTGGAGGACGAACTCGCCTACGGGATGGAGTCGCTCGGCCTCGCCCCGTCGGTGATGCGGCGCCGTGTCGAGGAGACCCTCGACCTGCTCTCCCTCACGGACCTGCGGGACCGTCCGATCGCCACCCTGTCCGGCGGCCAGCGCCAGCGCGTCGCGATCGGTTCCGTCCTGACCCCGCACCCCCGGGCGCTGGTCCTCGACGAGCCCACCTCGGCCCTGGACCCCGCCGCCGCGGAGGAGGTCCTCGCCGTCCTCCAGCGCCTCGTCCACGACCTCGGCACGACGGTCCTGATGGCGGAGCACCGCCTGGAGCGCGTCGTCCAGTACGCCGACCGGCTCGCCCTCCTCCCCGCGCCCGGAGCGCCGCTGACGCTGGGCAGCCCGGCGGAGATCATGGCCGTCTCACCGGTCCGCCCGCCCGTGGTGGAGCTGGGCCGCCTGGCCGGCTGGTCCCCGCTTCCCCTGACCGTCCGCGACGCCCGCCGCCGGGCGGAACCCCTGCGCGAGCGCCTCGCCGGAATCCACCGCGAAACCCAGGGGTCCCCCGAGGCAGGAGCCCCCACGGGAGTCGCGGCACCGCACGGCCCGACGGGACACCCGGCGGCCGTCGCACCGGCCGCCCCCTCCCGCCCCCTCCTCGCCCGCCTCCTCGGCAGGCCCGCCCCCGTCTCCCCCGGCGCTCCCGCGTCGTCCGCCCCGGCCGAGGTGGCCGTCGTCCGCTCGCTGGCCGTGCGGCGCGGACGGGTGGAGGCGCTGCGCCGGGTGGACCTCACCGCGGGCCCCGGCGAGACGATCGCGCTGATGGGCCGCAACGGTGCCGGGAAGTCGACGCTGCTCGGGGCGCTGGTCGGGCTCGTCGAACCGGCTGCGGGCTCCGTACGGGTCGGCGGCGCGGTTCCCCACCGCACGGCGCCGCGCGATCTCGTGCGCCGGGTCGGACTCGTACCGCAGGAGCCCAGGGATCTGCTGTACGCGGACACGGTGGCCGCCGAGTGCACGGCGGCCGACGAGGACGCCGGGACGGCGGCCGGGACCTGCCGGGCGCTCGTGTCGGAGCTGCTGCCGGACATCGGCGACGACACGCATCCCCGTGACCTGTCGGAGGGGCAGCGGCTGGCGCTGGCGCTGGCCGTGGTCCTGACGGCCCGGCCCCCGCTGCTGCTGCTCGACGAGCCGACCCGCGGCCTGGACTACGCGGCGAAGGCCCGGCTGGTGACCGTGCTGCGCGGGCTGGCCGCCGAGGGGCACGCCATCGTGCTCGCCACCCACGACGTGGAGCTCGCGGCGGACCTGGCCCATCGCGTGGTGATCCTCGCGGACGGCGAGGTCGTCGCCGACGGGCCGACGGCCGAGGTGGTCGTGGCGTCGCCGTCCTTCGCCCCGCAGGTCGCCAAGATCCTCGCCCCCGAGCCGTGGCTCACCGTCGCCCAGGTCGGAAAGGCCCTCGCATGAGCGCCCCGGAATCGGCCGGGCGCACCGCCCGGTCCGTGCAGCCGCAGGCCAGGGCCGTCCGCCTCGGCCCGCGGTCCGTCGCCGCCCTGGCCCTGGTCAGCGCGACCGGTGTCGCCGGGTTCGGCTGGCCGCTCCTCGCGGGCCCCGGTTCGCAGGTCGGCGCGCACGCCCAGGACGCCCCGTGGCTGTTCGCGGGGCTGCTGGTCCTGCTGGTCGCCGTCGTCGCGGCGACGATCTCCGAGTCGGGGCTCGGCCCCAAGGCGGTCGCCATGCTCGGGGTGCTGGCGGCGACCGGCGCGGCGCTGCGCCCGGTCGGGGCGGGGACCGCGGGCATCGAGCCGATGTTCTTCCTGATGGTGCTCAGCGGGCGGGTGCTCGGGCCGGGGTTCGGGTTCGTGCTCGGCTCCGTGACGATGTTCGCCTCGGCCCTGCTCACGGGCGGGGTGGGGCCCTGGATGCCGTTCCAGATGCTGGCCATGGGGTGGTTCACGATGGGGGCGGGGCTGCTGCCGGGGCCGGACCGGCTGCGCGGTCGCGGGGAACTGCTGATGCTCGCCGGGTACGGGTTCCTCGCCGCCTTCGCGTACGGCACCGTCATGAACCTGTCCGGCTGGCCCTTCATGGACGCGCTGGCCTCGAACGTCGCCTTCGACCCGGACGCCGCGCTGCCCACGAACCTCGCGCGGTTCCTCGCGTACTGCCTGGCCACGTCCCTCGGCTGGGACCTGGGACGCGCGGTCGTCACCGTCGTCCTCACCCTGACGCTCGGCGCGACGCTGCTGAAGGCGCTGCGCCGGGCCACCCGCCGGGCCGCCTTCGAGAGCCCCGTCACGTTCGACCCCCGCTGACCGGCGACCCACGTCACACCGGCGGACGACACCCCGTGGCGACGCGCGCACCCTCCGTCGGACCGGGAGTGAGGCGGCCCACAGGACTTAGGTCACCTACGAAGCGGCTTCGTAGCCCCACCCCATGACATGAACGCATCGAAACCCCCTCCGACCAGGGGTTTGAGACCCAGGTCACACAGGGGACTTTCATCGCGAATGCGACCACCACTAGTAAAAAGGGTCATTGCGGACAGCCGCTGAGCCTGTTTCTCTGGAGCAGTCGCCAGGCGCCGACGGCCCACCCGGGTCGCGGCGCCGACGTACGCCCCACCGCTTCACGTGGTCACGGCATGCGAGCGACCTCATGTCCCCGAAGAAAAAGGTTCTCCGTGTCCGTCTCTGTCATCCGTCGCGCCGTCTCCTCCCCGAAGAAGGCCCTCGCCGGTGCCGCCGTGGCCGCCGCCACCGCCGGCATGGTCCTGGCCGCGGCGCCCGCCCAGGCCGCCACGCCGACCAGCGCCTCCTCCGCGAAGACGATCGCGCACAAGATGATCCCGGACTCCGGCCAGTTCAACGCCTTCAGCAAGATCGTGGAGCACGAGAGCGGCTGGAACCCCAGCGCGACCAACTCCTCCTCCGGTGCGTACGGCCTGGTCCAGGCCCTGCCCGGCTCGAAGATGGCGTCCGCCGGCTCCGACTGGAAGACCAACCCCAAGACCCAGATCAAGTGGGGTCTCGACTACATGAACTCCCGCTACGGCAGCCCGGCCGGCGCGTGGAACTTCTGGCAGGCCAACGGCTGGTACTGAGCCGGCCCACAAGCAGGCGGCGACCCCCGATCCCCGGGGCCGCCGCCTTTCGCGTACCCGGGGCCGGCCGCACCCCTCGGGCCTCGAGCCCGTGGCCCCGCCCTCCGCCAGGGCCACAAGCGTTTCTCGCCCCCGCCGCCCCTACCCTTCCCACCCCGGGGCTCCGCCCCGGACCCCGCTCCTCAAACGCCGGAGGGGCTGAAATTCCCGCCCGCACCCGGCATCCGGCGTGAGGGGCCGTGCCGGTACATCAGATGCCCGTCGCTTACGCCCGGATCGAGCAGCCCCCACCTCTCGACCCACGTCTGATCCAACGCCGACGGGCGGATGTACCGGCACGGCCCCGACCCACCCACCAGCCGCACCCGGGAAACGGGACCGAAGGCGCCTACAGCCGCTGGAGGATCGTCCCCGTCGCCAGTCCCCCACCCGCGCACATCGTCACCAGCGCGAACTCCTTGTCCTGACGCTCCAGCTCGTGCAGCGCCGTGGCGATGAGCCGGGCCCCCGTGGCCCCCACGGGATGCCCCAGCGCGATCCCGCCCCCGTTGACGTTCACCCTGGACAGGTCCTGCTCGAAGACCTGCGCCCAGCTCAGCACCACGGAGGCGAACGCCTCGTTGATCTCGACGAGGTCGATGTCCTTCAGCGACATCCCCGCCTTGCCCAGCACGGCCCGCGTCGCGTCGATCGGCCCGTCCAGGTGGAAGTGCGGATCGGACCCCACCAGCGCCTGCGCCACGAT
This sequence comes from Streptomyces sp. M41(2017), assembly GCF_002078175.1. GTDB lineage: Bacteria > Actinomycetota > Actinomycetes > Streptomycetales > Streptomycetaceae > Streptomyces. The sequence continues at coordinate 426,289 of NZ_MWFK01000001.1, forward strand.
CCGCGCGCGGGGCCGCAGCTTCAGCGCCCGCGCCATCCGCTTGGACGCCCACAGGATCGCCGCCGCACCGTCGGAGATCTGCGAGGAGTTGCCGGCCGTGTGCACGGCGGTCGGCATGACCGGCTTCAGCCGCCCCAGCGCCTCCATCGACGTGTCCCGCAGCCCCTCGTCCCGGTCGACGAGCCGCCACATGCCCTGCCCGGCCGCCTGCTCCTCCTCGGTCGTCGGCACCTGCACGGCGAACGTCTCCCGCTTGAACCGCTCCTCCGACCACGCGATCGCGGCCCGCTCCTGCGAGATGAGCCCGAGGGAGTCGACGTTCTCGCGCGTCAGCCCGCGATGCCGCGCGATCCGCTCGGCCGCCTCGAACTGGTTCGGCAGATCGACGTTCCACTCGTCGGGGAACGGCTTGCCCGGCCCGTGCTTGGAGCCGGACCCGAGCGGCACCCGGGACATCGCCTCCACGCCGCAGGAGATGCCGACGTCGATGACCCCGGCCGCGATCATGTTGGCGGCCATGTGCGAGGCCTGCTGCGAGGAACCGCACTGACAGTCGACGGTCGTCGCGGCGGTCTCGTAGGGCAGTCCCATGGCCAGCCAGGCCGTGCGCGCGGGGTTCATGGACTGCTCGCCGGCGTGGGTCACCGTGCCGCCGACGATCTGCTCGACGCAGTCGGCGTGGATGCCGGTGCGGCCGAGGAGTTCACGGTAGGTCTCGCCCAGGAGATAGGCGGGATGCAGATTGGCGAGCGCGCCACCGCGCTTGCCGATGGGCGTCCGTACGGCTTCGACGATCACGGGTTCCGCGGCCATGGGGGCTCGTCCTCTCCTCAGGCCTGCCCGGCGGCCAGGCCCAGCTCACCCGCGCAGCGCGGGGCGTCCCGGCCCACCCACCGCGCAGAACTAGAACGCGTACCAGTTCTGCGTGCAGTTTGCTGAGCGGACCCCCCGCGCCGCAAGGGTCGTGCAGCTCCCGAAGTCGTGATCTGCACGAATCCCGCACGGAATTGGGGGCCCCGCGCCTCTTGCCACTTGTAGAACCCGTTACTACCTTCACGGCGATTCCCTGTTCCTGATGGACCGTCAGAACCGCCGTCAGAACCGCCGTCGGAAACGCCGCCGGAACCACCGTCAGAACTGCCCTCAGAACCACCGGAGCCGCCCGAAGCAGCGGGCCGTCACCACCGTAGGCGCGAGACCTGGAGTTGCCGATGCCCTGTCCAGCGCTGCCCGACGGGTTCGATTTCACCGACCCCGACGTCCTGCACCACCGCGTGCCCCTCCCGGAGTTCGCCGAGCTGCGCCGGGCCGAAGCGGTCCACTGGATCCCGCAGCAGCACGGCGTCGCGGGCTTCGGGGACGACGGCTACTGGGCCGTCACCCGGCACGCCGACGTCAAGTACGTCTCGACGCACCCCGAACTCTTCTCCTCGTTCCTCAACACGGCCGTCATCCGCTTCAACGAGCACATCCAGCGGGAGCAGATCGAGGTCCAGCGCCTCATCATGCTCAACATGGACCCGCCGGAGCACACCCGGGTCCGCCAGATCGTGCAGCGCGGCTTCACCCCGCGCGCCATCCGCTCGCTGGAGGACGCGCTGCGCGCCCGGGCCGGCTCCATCGTGGCGAACGCGCTCGACCGGGCCGGCCCGGACGGAGCGTTCGACTTCGTCACCCAGGTGGCCTGCGAGCTGCCGCTGCAGGCGATCGCCGAGCTGATCGGCGTCCCGCAGGAGGACCGCGTCAAGATCTTCGACTGGTCCAACAAGATGGTGGCGTACGACGATCCGGAGTACGCGATCACGGAGGAGATCGGCGCCGACTCGGCGACCGAACTCATCTCGTACGCGATGAACATGGCCGCCGACCGCAAGCAGTGCCCGGCGAAGGACATCGTCAGCACGCTGGTGGCGGCGGAGGACGAGGGCAACCTCGCCTCCGACGAGTTCGGCTTCTTCGTCCTGCTGCTGGCCGTCGCCGGCAACGAGACCACCCGTAACGCCATCACGCACGGCATGCACGCCCTGCTCACCCACCCCGACCAGTGGGAGCTCTACAAGCGGGAGCGCCCGAGGACCACCGCCGAGGAGATCGTCCGCTGGGCGACCCCCGTCGTCGCCTTCCAGCGCACCGCGACCCAGGACACCGAGCTCGGCGGGCAGCGGATCGCGAAGGGCGACCGGGTCGGCATCTTCTACTCCTCCGCCAACCACGACCCCGAGGTGTTCGAGAACCCCGAGGTCTTCGACATCACCCGCGACCCGAACCCGCACCTCGGATTCGGCGGCGGCGGCCCGCACTTCTGTCTCGGCAAGTCGCTGGCCACCCTGGAGATCGACCTGATCTTCAACGCGATCGCCGACGCGATGCCCGGCCTGCGGCTCTCCGGCGACCCGCGCCGGCTGCGCTCCGCCTGGCTGAACGGCGTCAAGGAACTCCAGGTCCGGCAGGCGTAGCGGGAGCCCCATCGCTCGGGCCGGCGGCCTCCCGGCATCCGCCGGCCCGTCCCGCGGGGGTCAGCTCCGGATACGGCCGGTGGCCGGAACCGGCACCTCGGCTCCGGCCTCGACCGTCTTCCCCGGCCTCCGGGGCCGGGGGCCCTGGAGGAGGTAGGTCAGTCCGAAGCCCGCGGCGACCACGGCGGCGCCGCCGAAGGCGTCCAGGGTCCAGTGGTTGCCGGTCGCGACGATCGCGGAGACGGTGAACAAGGGGTGCAGCAGGCCCAGCGCCTTCATCCACCCCTTCGGCGCCAGGATCGCGATGACGAGGCCGCACCACAGGGACCAGCCGAAGTGCAGCGAGGGCATCGCCGCGTACTGGTTGGTGAGCGAGGTCAGCGTGCCGTAGTCCGGCTTGGAGAAGTCCTGCACCCCGTGCACGGTGTCGATGACGCCGAGACCCGGCATCAGGCGGGGCGGGGCGAGCGGGTAGAGCCAGAAGCCGACGAGGGCGAACAGGGTCGCGAAGCCGAGGGCCGAGCGGGCCCAGCGGTAGTCGGCGGGGCGTCGGACGTAGAGCACCGCGAGGACGCCCAGCGGGACGAAGAAGTGGAACGACTCGTAGTAGAAGTCGAAGAAGTCGCGCAGGAACCCGATCTTGAACACGGCGTGGTTGACCCAGTGCTCGATGTCGATGCGCAGGAACCGTTCGACGGCGAGTATCTGGTCGCCGTGGTGTTCGGCGGTGGCCCGGCCCCCCGCGTTGGTGCCGCCGGTCGCGGCGAGCCTGACCTGCTGGTAGGCGGAGTAGCCGACGCGGATCAGGAGCAGTTCGAGCAGCAGGTTCGGGCGGGCGAGGACGCGGCCGGGCACGGGCAGCAGCGGTACCCGCTTCCACCGGGTGGGCACGGGCTCCGCGTAGTCGGTGGGGACCGGCGCCCGGTAGTACGCGGAGGTGCGGGACAGGAACGGGACGAGGGTGGCGGCGGCCAGCGCGGCGATCAGCACGACGTTGTCGCGCACCGGGTGCAGCACCGCCATGTTCGGCAGCATCATCTTCCCGGGCAGAGTCATGACGAGGACGACGGCGACGGGCCACATGAAGCGGTCCGAGGTCTTCCTGCCCACCCGTCCGACGACCGCGAGCAGCACCCACAGCAGCTGGTACTGCCAGGTGGTGGGCGAGACGGCGACGGCGACGCAGCCGGTGATGGCGACGGCGAGGAGGAGCTGCCCGTCGCGGGCGTAGAACACCGCGCGGCGCAGTCCGAGGACGGCGACCGCCGCGCCGAGGGCCAGGAACAGCCCGATCTCCAGGGGGCCACTGAGGCCGAAGCGCAGCAGCGCACCGTGCAGGGACTGGTTGGCGAGGTCGTCGGCGGCCCGGCCGAGGCCGACGCCCGCGAGGTGGTGCACCCAGTAGGTGTTCGAGTCGTGGGGCATCGCCGCCCAGGCGAGCGCGGTGAGAGCGGCGAACGTGACGCCCGTGGAGACGGCGGCCCGGCGGCGGCCGGTGAACCAGAGCAGCGGGGCGAAGAGCAGCACGGTGGGCTGGAGGGCCGCGGCGAGACCGATCAGGACGCCGCAGGCGCGCTCCCCGCGCACGGCGAAGCAGCCGAGGAGGACGAGGAGGACCGGGATGATGCTGGTCTGCCCGAGGTAGAGGGCGTTGCGCACGGGCAGGGACAGCATCAGCAGGCTGATGGCGACGGGTGCGGCGAGCAGCGCCGTACGGCGGCTGACGGGCTGCGGCAGGGCGCGTGCGGCGACCAGGCCGAGCGCGACGACCAGCAGCAGGGTGCCGAAGGTCCAGCCCCAGCCGAGTGCCTGTTCGGCCGCCCGGGTGAGGGGTTTGAGGACGAGTCCCCCGAACGGGGTCCCGGTGAACTGCGTGGAGTCGTACAGCGAGCCCTTCACGTGCAGGACGCCGTCGGATCCGACCCAGGTCTCCAGGTCCGTCAGCCGGTCCGCCTTGGGGGTGCCGAGGACGGCGGCGACCTGCCGTGCGGCGAGGAGGGCGGCGATCACCCAGAGCCCGACGCGGAGCGCGCGCAGCCGGACTCTCGCGGTCTGCGCTCCTGCCGCGAAGGCATTTCCCGCTCGTCCGCCGTGCTCCGCGTTCGCCACGCCTCGTCGACCCTCCCGCCCCCGTTGTTCCGTTATGTCTCGTACACCCTGTACGTCAGCCCTCGTCACGACCCTACGAGGCTCGCGCCGCCCCGTCGAAAGACGCGGGCAACCCTCGCTCCACCTGACATCGGCATCCCTTTTGCCCGGATGACGATAGTCGTCCGGGACGTCGGTTCCGTCCGGGGGCCGCGACATACCTCACAGACGGGACGCCCGCGGGGCGTCCCGAAGCGCCGCGTCCTGCCTGCATATGCCGCCTTTAGGCGCATACCGCGAGGGCGCGCTCACTCCACGTCATCCGGACGAGTGGCTCTAAGGTCGCTTTTCGGCCTGCCTCCGGGCAGGCCTCGGTTCCGCCTCCGGGCGGGCCGCGTCCCTGTCCCCTGCGGAAGGAAGGCCCTTGCCCACCGCGACCCCGGTAGCCCCCGCGACATCCGTCCCGGCCCCCGCCCGCCCGGCATCCCCAGAGGTCACCGTCACCGACCCCGCGCTCGTCAAGCGCGCTGTGAAGGCGGCAGCGCTCGGCAACGCGATGGAATGGTTCGACTTCGGTGTCTACAGCTACATCGCGGTGACCCTGGGCAAGGTCTTCTTCCCCTCGGGCAATCCGACCGCCCAGCTCCTGTCGACCTTCGGCGCCTTCGCCGCGGCCTTCCTGGTCCGCCCCCTCGGCGGCATGGTCTTCGGCCCGCTCGGCGACCGCATCGGCCGCCAGAAGGTCCTCGCCCTCACGATGATCATGATGGCGGCGGGCACGTTCGCGATCGGCCTGATCCCGTCGTACGCCTCGATCGGCGTCGGCGCCCCGATCCTGCTCCTCGCGGCCCGCCTGGTGCAGGGCTTCTCCACCGGCGGCGAGTACGCGGGCGCCTCGACGTTCATCGCCGAGTACGCGCCCGACAAGAAGCGCGGCTTCTTCGGCAGCTGGCTGGAGTTCGGCACGCTCGCCGGATACATCGGCGGCGCGGGTCTGGTCACCCTGATGACCGCGCTGCTCTCCTCCGACGACCTGCTCTCCTGGGGCTGGCGCATCCCGTTCCTGATCGCCGGCCCGATGGGCATCATCGGCCTCTACCTGCGGATGCGCCTGGAGGAGACCCCGGCGTTCACCGCAGAACTGGACAAGGCCGAGGCCGACCGCCCCAAGGTGCCGCTGCGCGAGATGATCACCGGCCAGTGGCGCGCCCTGCTGCTGTGCGTCGGCCTGGTCCTCGTCTTCAACGTCACCGACTACATGCTGCTGTCCTACATGCCGAGCTACCTGACCAGCGAGCTGAAGTACGACGAGACGCACGGTCTGCTCGTGGTCCTCGGCGTGATGGCGCTGATGATGATCGTGCAGCCCTTCGCCGGCGCGCTGACCGACCGGATCGGCCGTCGCCCGGTGATCGCCGCGGGCTGCGCGGGCTTCCTCGCCCTGTCCGTCCCGGCGCTGCTGCTGATCCGCCAGGGCAGCCTGGTCGCGATCGCCCTCGGCATGGGGGCCCTCGGTCTGCTGCTGGTCTGCTTCACCGCCGCGATGCCGGCCGCGCTCCCGGCGCTCTTCCCGACCCGGGTCCGCTACGGCTCGCTGTCCATCGGCTTCAACATCTCCGTCTCGCTCTTCGGCGGCACCACCCCGCTGGTGGTCACCGCCCTCATCGGAGCGACCGGGAACATGATGATGCCCGCCTACTACATGATGGCCGCGGCCGTCATCGGCGGTGTGGCCGTCTGGTTCATGTCGGAGTCGGCGGGCCGCCCGCTGCCGGGTTCCGCGCCCGCCGTGGAGCCCGTGCCCGCGCGCGACTGACACCGCGTCCACCGGCCGGACCTCGAAGGGCCGCGGTCGCGGGGCACCATGCCCCGCGACCGCGGCCCTTCGCCGTACCGTGCGCCGGCCCGCCCCCGGCCGGCCGGCACCGGAGCGCCGGGCCCGGAACCGGCTGGCAGGCACCGGCGCGGACGACTAGGTTTCCCCCTGAGATACTTAGCGCATCTAACTAGGCATACGAAAGGCCCGGTGCATGAGCGAGTCGCAGGTCTGGACCGACGTCGACGACCACTTCACCACCCTCCTGGCCCCCGCCGACGAGACGCTGGCCGCCGCGCTGCGCGACAGCGACGCGGCCGGACTGCCCCCCATCAACGTCGCCCCGAACCAGGGCAAGCTGCTCCGGCTCCTCGCCGAGATCCAGGGCGCCCGCCGCATCCTGGAGATCGGCACCCTCGGCGGCTACAGCACGATCTGGCTCGGCCGCGCCCTGCCCGCCGACGGCCGGCTGGTCACCCTGGAGTACGACCCCCGGCACGCCGAGGTCGCCCGCGGCAACCTCGCCCGGGCCGGCCTGGCCGAGGTCGCCGAGGTGCGGGTCGGCCCCGCCCTGGAGTCCCTGCCGAAACTGGCGGACGAGAACCCCGAGCCCTTCGACTTCGTCTTCATCGACGCGGACAAGGTGAACAACGCCCACTACCTGGACTGGGCGGTCCGGCTCACCCGGCCCGGCAGCGTGATCGTCCTCGACAACGTCGTCCGCGGCGGCGCGGTCACCGACGCGACGAGCACCGACCCGAGCGTGCGGGGCACCCGGGCCGCGCTCGAACTCATCGCCTCGCACCCCCGGCTGGACGGCACGGCGGTCCAGACGGTGGGCAGCAAGGGCTACGACGGCTTCGCGCTGGCCCGCGTACACGCCTGAGCCGCCCGTCGGCCCACTCCCGCCGACCCGCCGGCCCCGCACCCCTCGGTCGTGTCCGGCCTAGGGCTCGTGGTAGAAGCCCACGTTCACGGTGCGGGGGCCCGTGCGGTCCTGGATGACGAGTTCGCCCGAGCCGCCCGCGGGCAGCCGGGCCGTGCCCCCGTACGGCAGCGGCTGCGGCTGGAGGCCCGCCAGGGCCAGCCGGACCTCGGAGGACGGCTCCGGGTGGGAGCCCTGCAGCCAGGTGACCTGCCAGGAGCCGTCCGGTCCGCACAGGAACTCCAGATGGACCCGGGACACGAACAGCCAGTCGTCGGGGGTCGCGAGCCGGCACACGGCCCGGTCCCGGCCCACCCGCAGCATGGCCCCGGGGTCGCTCGGCGCGTCGGCCATCAGCATCCCGGCCGTCGCGCCGGCGTCCCCGCCGGACATCGTGGCCATGGTGAGTTCGAGCACGCGTGCTCCTTCGTGAAGGGTGCTGGTCCCAGTGTCCTGACGCGGCGTGATTCCCACGCCGCCGCCGCATGATAATTCGACCATTCCCGTCCTGGTGCGGCCTCGGGCACAATGGACCCATGACGGAGCGCAAGCCACCCGGTGTCAGCTTCGAGTCCTGGGTCGACCGGCAGATCCGCGAGGCGGAGTCCCGCGGCGAGTTCGACGAACTCCCGGGCGCGGGGAAGCCGTTGCCTGCGGTAACCGACACGCCGTACGACGAACTCTGGTGGATCAAGCGGAAGATGGTCCGTGAGGGCCTGTCGGTACTACCGCCCACGCTGGCCCTGCGCAAGGAGGCGGAGGACGCCCTCGTCGCGGCGGCCGCGGCGCCCTCGGAGCGGGCCGTGCGGCGGATCGTCGAGGACATCAACGCCAAGATCCGTGAGGTCATGTTCAAGCCGCCGCCGGGTCCGCCCCTCGGGCTGAAGCCCTACGACGTGGAGAAGATCGTCCAGGAGTGGCGCGCGGCCCGCGAAGGCCGGACCGCCTGAGCCCGCGGAGTCGGAGCCGCGCAAAAGCAGGCCGGGCGTCCGGGCGCCCGCCGGCGGCCCGGACGGCAGGAGCGGCGCGGTCGTCCCGACCGCGCGAACGCCGTGAGGCCGCGTCCCGGAACATGGTCCGGGACGCGGCCTCACGGTGCCTGCGGTGTCCGAGGGCGGCTCAGATGTGCAGCAGCCGTTCGGTCATCTCGCGGTAGTCCTGCAGGGCGAGCCGCAGCTTCTCGGTGTCGGAGGCCGACGCCTTGCCCTCACCGCCGGACTGCCAGGAGGTGCGCAGGGAACGACGGCGCTGGGACACGGCTTCCGTGAACCGGCTCGCGAGTTCCTCGAGGACGTGGTCCGCCTCCTCGACGGACGCCTCCGGCCCGTCGACGAACCCGCCGACCGCCTGCCGCATCCGCTGCGAGAACTTGTCGTACTCGTCGCCGGGGAGCAGCCGCTCCCCGTGCTTCCCGGATTCCTTGGCCGAGTCCTTGGCGGCACCCTGGCCGTAGGCCTTGCCGTCCGTACGGGTCCCGCCGTCCGCGGAGCCGCTCGTGGGGAGCGCTCCCGCGGTGTCACGACGCACGCCACCGGCGTCGCGCGACGCGGAACCGGGCTCGGCGTTGTCCGTGTCGAGGTCCGTGTCACGCGAGGTGACCGACCGGCCCGTACCGGTGCGGCTCGTCCGGTCCTCGTGCGAGGCGGCGCGCTCACCGCTGCGGACGTCCGCGCTCTCGCGGGCCGGCGTGCCGGTCCCGGTCGTCCGGGCGGCGGTGTCGTCGCCGGTCCGGGCCGCGCGGGCCGCCTTCGCCTCGTCACCGATGCCGGTGCTCGCGCCGGTGGTACGACCGGTGCCGGTGCGGGACTTCGCCTCGTCACCGATGCCGGTGCTCGTGCTCGTACTCGTGCCGGTGGTGCCGGTGCGTGACGTCGTGTCGTCGCCCGTCGTGGCCGACCGGACCGCGGCGGTGTCGCCGGCCCTCGACCGGTCGCCCGGGGTGTGCTCGTCGGGCGTGGGGTCCAGGTGGCCCTTCAGTGCCTCACGGCGCGACACGTCCTCGTCGGAGGCGCTGTCGGCCGCCTTCGCCCGGTCGTCCTCGGGACGCTCGGGGGGCACCGGGGTGACACGGCCCTTCATGGCCGCGTCGCCGGACGGGTTGCGCTCAGGGTCCTGCTCGGGCTTCATCGCGTTCACCTTCCTCGACTCCCCTTCTCCTGGAGCCTGGTGAACGACCAGGGCAGGTGGGAGCGAGTGTCGTGGTTGGAAGTCTGTGGGACGTCTCGGTGCTGTCGGGTGCTCGGCGTCCGCCGTGCTCCCGGTGCGCCGCGTGTTGCCGCTCGCGTCGTTGTCGGCGGGCTAGGCGGGTTCGGTGTGCCGGTCGTTCTTGGTCATGCCGAACCGCCGGGTGCGCGGGGAGCGGTCGTCCTCGGACTCGCTCACGTCGTCCGCGCCGTCCGTGTCCCGCACGTGAGCGCTGGACCTGTCCTCGCGGTCCGAGCTCATCAGGTCCTCGAACAGGGCGCGGGCCTGCAGCATCGCCTCGCGCATCTGCTCGGTGTCGACGGTGCCGTTCTTGTCCGTACGGGCGAGCGCGGCCCGGTGCACCGTGCGGTAGCCGTGGACGTGGTGTCCGTGGTGCACGGACAGTGCGGAGACCTGCTCCTCGTACTGCTCCACGCCGGGGAACCCGCGTGCTCCGGCCAGGTCGCCGAGCAGCCGGTCGGCCTCGGCCACCGCCTCGCCCGGGGAGTCGACGAAGCGCTCCTGCGCGGCGGTCCAACCAGCCGTGAACCGCTCCCGGTCCGCGGGGTCGAGGGCCTTCTCGCGCAGTCCGCCGTGCAGCTTCACCCGCTCGGCGAGGTCGGCCTCGGCGGCCTTGGTGTCACCGTCGTGCCGGGCGACGGCACGGTCGTACTCCGGGCCGAAGCGCCGCCGAAGGGTACGGCCGCCGGGCGGCCGTCGGTTGAGGAGGGTCAGGGCGGCCGCGACGACGGCAACGGCCACCACGATCACGATCAGAGCGATGATCACGCCTGTGGACATGGATGCCTTCCGGGGTTCTCGACCCAACGGGCCGGTTCTTCACCCGGGTTGCCCGGAAGTCGCTCCTCAAACGGCGGCGGTCACGGCGCGTAGGGCCGAGGCCCCACCTCCGCTCCCCCGCCTCTCCGTCACCACGCGGGCCGGGGTCGTCTCCCGCCACGACCGGGCCGACGTCTCAGGCAGGCTCCCCCAGGCGCCTGACCGCTGACGGCCCGCCCTCGTGCGGGCGTTCCGCGTCCGAGCCGCACATCTCCTCGTTCAGCTCCACCACCAGCTGGGTGAGGTCGGTCGGCCGGTCCGGGCTCCACCAGTCGCCGAGGAGCGCGGCGAGCGACTCCTCGCGGGCCAGCGACAGCTTCCGGGCGGCGGCACGTCCCTCGTCCGTCAGCACGAGGTCCAGGCCCTCGCGCCGGGCGAGCCCGCGCTCCTCGATCTGGCGGGTGCCGGCCAGCACGACGCCCAGCGGGACCGTGCTCTTCTCGGCGAGCAGGGCGGGCTCCGCCCACCCGTACTTCCTGATCCGCAGCAGCAGCCAGCTCGCCGCCGGCTGCAGGTCGTAACCCGCCCGTTCGGTGATCTCCTCGTAGATCTGGCGCCGCCCCTCCCGTGTGCCGAGCACGGACAGCGCCCGGCACACCTCGTCGTACGACGACCGCTCGACGGGATTGCTGGCGAGCGTCTCCGTGACGTCGGGGGCCGTGACCGACCCGCGCAGTCTGTCCTCCCGCAGGAACCAGGCCAGCGCGAAGCCGAGCACGGCGACAGGGGCCGCGTACAGGAAGACGTCGGTGATCGACGTGGCGAACGCGTGCAGGACCGGTGGCTGCAGATCGGGGGGCAGCGCGCCGATCCCCTTCGGATCGGCCTTGAGCGAGTCCGTCGTGATGCCCGGCGGCAGGTTCTGCCCCGCCAGGGCCTTCGTCAGGCTGTCGCCGAGACGGCTCGCGAAGACCGTGCCGAAGATCGCGACGCCGAACGAGGCGCCGATGGACCGGAAGAACGTCGCGCCGGAGGTGGCGACGCCCAGGTCCTCGTACGAGACCGCGTTCTGCACGATCAGCACCAGGACCTGCATGACCAGGCCGAGGCCCAGGCCGAAGACGAAGAAGTACGCGCTCATCTCGGCGGTGCTGCTGTTCTCGTCCATCTGGTGCAGCAGGAGCAGGCCGATGGCGGTGATGCCGGTGCCCGCCACCGGAAACACCTTCCAGCGGCCGGTCCGGCTGACGATCTGCCCGGAGACCGTGGACGACAGCAGCAGTCCGAAGACCATCGGGAGCATGTGCACACCCGACAGCGTGGGTGTCACACCCTGTACGACCTGGAGGAACGTCGGCAGATAGGTCAGCGCGCCGAACATCGCGAAGCCGACGATGAAGCTGATGATCGCCGACAGGGTGAAGGTGTGGACGCGGAAGAGCTTGAGCGGAAGGACGGGTTCGGCCGCCCGCCGCTCCACCGAGACGAACGCGAAGCCGAGCAGCACGCCGAGCACCGCGAGACCGATGATCTGCGGCGAGTTCCAGTCCCAGGTGGTGCCGCCCAGCGAGGCCACCAGGACCAGACAGGTGGCGACCGCGGCGATCAGGAACGTACCGAGGTAGTCGATGACGTGGCGGGCCGACTTCTTCGGGATGTGCAGCACCGCCGCGATGACGACGAGCGCGACGACGCCGACGGGCAGGTTGATGTAGAAGACCCAGCGCCAGCTCAGGTGCTGGGTGAACACCCCGCCGAGCAGCGGCCCGAGCACACTCGTCGCGCCGAAGACCGCCCCGAACAGGCCCTGGTACTTGCCTCGTTCGCGCGGCGGGACGAGGTCGCCGACGATCGCCATCGACAGCACCATCAGGCCGCCGCCGCCGAGCCCCTGCAACGCCCGGAACCCGATCAGCTCGCCCATGTTCTGCGACATGCCGCACAGCGCCGACCCGATCAGGAAGATCACGATCGCCGTCTGGAACAGCCGCTTGCGGCCGTACTGGTCACCCAGCTTGCCCCACAGCGGCGTGGCCGCCGTCGACGCGAGCAGATAGGCCGTGACCACCCAGGACAGGTGTTCCAGGCCGCCGAGGTCGCTGACGATGGTGGGCAGCGCGGTCGACACGATCGTCTGGTCCAGCGCGGCGAGCAGCATGCCGAGCAGCAGCGCGCCGATGGAGACGATGACGCTGCCGTGCACGCTGTCGCGGGCATCGGTGGCCGCCGCCGTACGGCGGCGCACGGCGGACTCGCTGACCGCGACGGACTCGTGCGGGTCGATCGGACCGGCGAGGCCGGTCCCGCTGTCCCGTCCGTCGCCTCCGTGGCCGCCGTCGCCGCCGCCCGCGCCACCGGCACCCGGGCCCGGGCCCGCTCCGGTCGGCGCGTCCGGCCCGTCCGTGCCGCGGCCGGCGGGCGTCTGCGAACCGTGCGCGTCCCCGGTCATTCGGCCTCCCTGCGCCCCGAGCGTCTCGATCACCCTCCATCCTGATCGGTGTGTCCGGTTATGGCCTGTCGAGGCGTCCGGAATCCGGGATTCCGGGGGGCTCGTTGAAGGTTGTGTGAAGGCGGTCCGGATAATCTCTGGAGTTCTCTGGGGAGGGACCCACTCGTGACTGAACAGACCGGGCATGTCTGCCCCCGGTGTGCCGCCCGTCGCGCACCGGACGGCACCCCGTCCTGCACCTGCACCCGCCGCGCGTCCGACGCCCTCCGGGACGCCCGCACGGCGGAGGCCGCGGCGGCCGAGGACTTCGACCCACTGCGCATACGCCCTTACGTGGAGCTGAGCCGGGACGGCGCGGCCCCAGGTGTGCCGGGGGGCGCGCCGGGGCCCGAGCCGACCGGAATGCCGGCCGCGGGTGCCACGACGGCGGGAACCGGGGGGCCGGTCGCCGGCGGGGGCACCGGCCCGGTGAACGGTGCCGGCGCGCGGCCCGGGCCGATGGACGCCTCAGGCACGGCCGCCGCCGGGCCGGTCGGGCAGCCCGGTGAACCCGGTGAACCCGGGATCGTGCCGCCGCCGGCCGGGGAGGCCCCCTCGGCCTCCACGATGCGGCTGGCCGCCGTACCGGCGGACGCGGCCCTTCCGGCCGACGCGACCATGCGGCTGCAGGCGCTCCCTTCGGAGCCGCGGGCCGCCGACGTCCGGCTGTTCCAGGAACGTCCCTCGCACCCCGGGACGGCGGCCGCCCCCGGGGCCGGACGGCCGGGGCGCAGACGGCGCAACGGGGTCCTGGCCGCGGCCGGAGTCGTGGTGACGTTGGTGGCCGCCGCGGGGTTCGCGGGCGGTCTGCTCTCGTACGACACTCCCGCGCGGGACGGGGCCCTGCCCGAGGACGTACGGGCGAGCGTGCCGGACGTGTCGCCGAAGGCGGCGTCGGTGGCCCCGTCGGCGAGCACCTCGCCCACGGTGTCGGCACCGGCGGCACCGGCGTCCTCCCTGAGCGCGAGCCCCTCGCCTTCGGCGTCCGGGGCGAGCACGTCGGCGTCGCCGTCACCGTCGGCCTCGTCGTCCTCCTCGTCCGCTCCGCCGAGCGCGACGGCCACCGCGACGGGGTCGGCGCAGGACACGGGGGGCCAGCAGGGGCTGGGACCCGCGCCGACCCTGCAACGCGGCGACGACGGCCCCGAGGTCACCGAACTCCAGCTGCGCATGCGCCAGTTGAGGATGTACATGGGCGACGCGGACGGCCACTTCGACCGCCACCTCGAAGACGCCGTGCGCTGGTACCAGTGGGCGCGCGGCATCACGTCGGACCCGTCGGGCGTCTATGGAGCCGCCACGCGCACGAGCCTGGAGTCGGAGACGTCCCAACCGTGAACCGGGGTTACGCCTCGGCGCCGGCCGGGTTCCGGTCCGGTGGGTGGGGCGGGGCCGTGCCGGTACATCCGCCCGTCGCCGTTGGATCAGACGTGAGTGGAGAAGCGGAACGCTGCTCGATCCGGGCGTAAGCGACGGGCATCTGATGTACCGGCACGGCCCCTCGCGTCGGACGCCGTGTGCGGGCCGTGCGTGGCCGGGGCGCGGCCCTTTCGTCGGGTGCCGGGTGCGGGCGTGAATTTCAGCCCCTCCGGCGTTTGAGGAGCGGGGTCCGGGGCGGAGCCCCGGGGTGGGAAGGGTAGGGGCGGAGGGGGCGAAAAACCCGGCCCCGGCCAACACGCACCCTCCCCAAGGACCTTCTCAGCCGATGTGAAGGCGAAGGGTCCCGTCTCCGAGGGACTCGACCCGCACCTGGGTGAGGTCACGTACGAGCACGTCCGGCGCGTGGAACCCGGCGCGGGGTCCGACCCCGACGACCCGCATCCCGGCGGCACGCCCCGCGGCGATCCCCGCCCCGGAGTCCTCGAACACGATGCAGTCCTCGGGCGCGACCCCCAGCTCGGCCGCCCCCTTGAGGAACCCCTCGGGATCCGGCTTGCTGGCCCCGACCGACTCGGCGGTGACCCGTACATCGGGGAGTTCGAGACCGGCGGCGGCCATCCGGCCGTTGGAGAGGGCCACGTCCGCGGAGGTGACGAGGGCGTGGGGGACTCCGGCGAGGGAGGCGAGGAACTCGGTGGCACCCGGGATCTCGACGACGCCGTCCATGTCGGCGGTCTCCTCGGCCAGCATCCGCGTGTTGTCCGCGTAGTTCTGTTCCATGGGCCGGTTCGGCAGGAGAACGGCCATCGAGGCGTAGCCCTGGCGACCGTGGACGACCTTCATGACCTCGTCCCCGTCCAGCCCGTGCCGCTCGGCCCAGCGGCGCCAGCAGCGCTCGACGACGACGTCCGAGTTGACGAGGGTGCCGTCCATGTCGAGCAGGAGGGCGCGGGCGGTCAGAACGGTCGTGGCCGTCATCGGCATGCTCCAAAGTGCGGGGTGGGGGTTCAAGAATCCCCCGGGAACAAGGCGGCCCCGCCCACCGGTCAGGGAGGTGCGGGCGGGAGCCACTTTGTTCCTTCACGATACAAAACAAGCGCCCCTCGGCGCCACCACCCCTGACCTGCCCTTATGACATCCGACCCACAGGGTCAACCCCAGACCCCCGCAATAGACACCCCTCGGCCACCCTCCGGACAGAGCCCTCCGACCCAACGCGGCTCCACCCCTGGCCCCCAGAGGCCGACGAGCGCCGAACACCCCAGGACCTGCGTCTCGACCCCCGTCGACCCGCACCCGGCATGCGGCGTGAGGGGCCGTGCCGGTACATCAGATGCCCGTCGCTTACGCCCGGATCGAGCAGCGTTCCGCTTCTCCACTCACGTCTGATCCAACGGCGACGGGCGGATGTACCGGCACGGCCCCGCCCCACCCACCGGACCGAGCCGAAGCCGGAACCGGAGCCAAAGCCGGTTCCGGACCGAACCGGAACGGAACGGAACGGAACGGAACGGAACGGAAGCCTGAGGCACCGGTACCGCCCGACGCGCAGCCGAAGGCACCCGTACCGCCCGGCGCGCAGCCGAACCTCAGCCGACCCCGGGCCTCAGCCCGCGACCGCCTCGTACAGGCTCCAGACCCCCAGCCCCACCATCAGCAACGCGGCCACCTTCGTGATCAGCGACAGCGGCACCCGCTTCATCAGTGCCTTGCCGCCCACGATGCCCAGCCCCGCGACCGCCCAGAGCGCCAGCACCGCGCCGACGCCCACCGAGACGGGGTCGTCGTAGCGTGCCGCGAGGTTCGCGGTCATGATCTGGGTGAGGTCGCCGAACTCGGCGACGAGAATGAGCATGAAGCCCGCCCCGGAGACCTTCCAGAAGCTCTGGTTCTCCGGGTCGCGGACCTCCTCCTCGTCCTCGCCCTTCTTCATCAGCAGCACGGCCGCGCCACCGAGGAACAGCACACCGGTGACCGCGTGCACGATCTGCTGCGGCAGCAGGGTCAGCACACTGCCCGCCGCGACGGCGAGGGCCACGTGGACGGCGAAGGCGGCGGCGACGCCGGCGAAGACGTAGGAGGCGCGGTAGCGCGTGCCGAGGACGAGGCCGGCGAGCGCGGTCTTGTCCGGCAGCTCGGCAAGGAAGACGACACCGAAGACGAGCGCCATCACGCTGAAGCTGATCAAAATTCCTCAATCGGTCGGGCTGCCCCGCCGAGAGTTGCGACTGCGCGTTCTGTGACTGCGCGACACCTCGGCACGGCAGCACACAGCGGCGCCCGCACCGAGAGGCGCGAGCGGAAGAACCCTTGCCGGTGGGCCCGGCACGGGCATGTGCACTGCTTGCCGAAGGTCTCGCTGGCCGGCCTCGTGGACGAGGTCTGCCTCCGGGCGCCGGCTCAGACGAGCTGAGCAGTATGTCGACGGTCCGGCGAAGAGCTACTCCCCTTCTGCGCCGTTCATAGTACGCGACCGGCGGACGGGCTCCGCAGGGCCGAAGGTCCCCGCACCCCGGGAGCACCCCGGGCCACCCGCAGAAATGCCCCCAAGCACCGCACACCCGCAGAAAGACGTGAGCGCCCGCACGCTCTCCGACGAAACTTGCGCCCCGCACCTTGTCATGTCATGTACGCGTCACTAACTTCTAACCGCGTACTCACCTCCCGGCAACACACCCCCGCGAGCATTCCTTCGCCCGCTCGCTCGCACTCCAACACCCCCACACCCCAAGGGAGTTCGCATGCCAAAGGTCTACGCGCGTCGACGGCTGAGCATACTCGCGGCCGCCACCGGACTGATAGCCCTGGCCGGTGTCTTCAACGGCCCGACCGCCTCCGCCGCCCTCCCCACCCCGGTCAGCGCGGCCACCGCGCGCACCTACCTCGCGTCCCTCACCGTCGCCGCGGAGAACCGCACCGGCTACAACCGCGACCTGTTCCCGACCTGGATCACCATCAGCGGCACCTGCGACACCCGTGAGTACGTCCTCAAGCGCGACGGCACGAACGTCGTCACCACCTCGGCCTGCACCGCCACCAGCGGGTCGTGGCACTCCGTCTACGACGGCGCCAACTGGACGGCCGCGTCCGACCTCGACATCGACCACCTCGTGCCGCTCGCCGAGGCCTGGGACTCGGGCGCCGGCGCCTGGACCACCGCGCAGCGCCAGGGCTTCGCCAACGACGTCACCCGCCCGCAGCTGCTGGCCGTCACGGACAACGTGAACCAGTCGAAGGGCGACAAGGACCCGGCCGAGTGGATGCCCCCGCTCAGCTCGTACGCCTGCACGTACGTCCGCGCCTGGGTGCAGGTGAAGTACTACTACAACCTCAAGGTCGACTCCGCCGAGAAGTCCAAGCTGAGCTCGGTCCTGAGCGGCTGCTGACCCGTACCGACAGGGCCGCCCTCGGGCGCCCGACTCCCCGTGAATTCCGGGCACCGCTCCCCCCACGGCATGGCCGCGGTGTCCGGAACCTCGCCACCGGCCTCCGTCGTTCCGTACCGTACGGGGCGACGGAGGAGGGTGATCATTCATGGCCGAGCTGCGCCTGGGGCCGCTGCTGAGGTATGTCGACGGTTCGTCCGCGACCTTCTGGGTCGAGGCGAGCCGCCCGTGCACCGCCGAGGTGCGCTGCGCGGACGGGACGTCGGGATCGGCCCCGACGTTCCAGGTCGCGGGCCACCACTACGCGCTGGTGCCGGTGAGCGGGCTGACACCCGGCACCGTGACGGCGTACGAGGTGCTGCTCGACGACGTGACGGTGTGGCCCCTTCCCGGGTCCGCCTTCCCTCCCTCGGTGGTCCGCACCTCGGCGGGTGACGAGGCGGCGGTCCGCGTCACCTTCGGCTCCTGCCGCTGGGCGGCGCCGCCCGCGGACGAGAAGGACCCGGTCGGGCCCGACGCGCTGGACACCCTCGCGGCCCGCGTCGCGGCGGACCCGGACGGCGAACGCCCGGACGTGCTGCTGCTGTTGGGCGACCAGGTGTACGCGGACGAGGTCTCGGACGCGACCCGCGCGTGGATAGCGTCCCGCCGGGATCTGGCCGACCCCCCGGGCCATCAGGTCGCGGACTACGAGGAGTACACCCGGCTCTACTACGAGTCCTGGCTGGACCCCGAGATCCGCTGGCTGCTGTCCACCGTGCCCAGCTGCATGATCTTCGACGACCACGACGTCATCGACGACTGGAACACCAGCGACGCCTGGCTCGAGGACATCCGCGCGACCCCGTGGTGGCGCGAACGGATCCTGAGCGGCCTGATGTCGTACTGGGTCCACCAGCACCTCGGCAACCTCTCCCCCGACGAGCTCACGGACAACCCGCTGTACGCGGCGGTGCGCGAGACGCCCGACGGCACGGACGTGCTGCGGGCCTTCGCCGCACAGGCCGACTCCGATCCGGCCTCGGTCCGCTGGAGCTACCGCCGCGACTTCGGCCGGACCCGGGTCCTGATGGTCGACAGCCGTGCGGCCCGCGTCCTGGACGAGCAGAACCGGGCGATGCTCGACCCCGGCGAGTCGGCGTGGGTGCGCGAACAGGCCCTGGACGCGCCGGAGACCCGCGACCACCTGCTGATCGGCACGTCGCTGCCCTGGCTGCTGCCGCCGCTGATCCACCAGGCGGAGGCATGGGACGCCGCGCTGTGCCGAGGGGAGCGGGGCGCGCGCTGGGCACGGTTCGGCGAGAAACTGCGGCGCACGGCGGACCTGGAGCACTGGGCGGCGTTCCCGCGGTCCTTCGAGGAGTTGGCGGACCTCATCGCCGACGTGGGATCCGGCGAGCACGCGCCCGCGACCGTGTGCGTGCTGTCGGGGGACGTGCACCACGCCTATGTCGCCGAGCCCGTCTGGGCCGAGCCCGCCCGGCAGCCGGCGGCCCATGTGGTCCAGCTGACGTGCTCCCCCGTCCACAACTCCGTCCCGCCGCAGATCCGGCTCGGTTTCCGCTTCGGCTGGAGCCGCCTCGCGCGGGGGCTCGGCAACCGCCTTGCCCGGCACGGCCGCTGCCCGCGCCCGTCGGTCGACTGGAACCGGTCGGGCGGCCCCTGGTTCGGCAATCAGCTGATGACGCTGACCCTTCAGGGGCGTTCGGCCTCCCTGCGCCTCGAGAAGGTGGTGCGGGGTCGCGACGACCGGGCGGGCGGAGCCGTCCGGCTGCGGACGGTGCGGGAGTCCGCACTCGCCCCGCAATAGGGCCTTTTCGCCTGGTTGTTGGGCTGTTTGTCCCCGATGATCGTGACGCATCCCACACCGGGTGCCGATCCTTCGCTCCGGGGCTCGGTTCGCACAGCGCCCGGCGGCATGATGAGGCGGACCGTCCGCTTCCAGTGGGCGGTCCGCCGTCCTGCGCCCCCACGCCCGGGAGTCACACCCTTGTCTGCAGAGCCCTCCCCCCAGTGCTCCGCCGCGCCCGTCGCGGCGGGGTTCCCGGCGACCGCCGGGTCCCCGCGGATCTCCGTGGCCGTCGTCGGCGCGGGCCCGCGCGGCACGAGCGTCCTGGAGCGCCTCTGCGCGTCCGCCCCCGAGCTGCTCGCGCCGGGTGCGCGGCTGACGGTCCATGTCGTCGACCCGTCACCCCCCGGCCCCGGCCGGGTCTGGCGCACCGCCCAGTCGCCGCATCTGCTGATGAACACCGTGGCCTCGCAGGTGACCCTGTTCACCGACGAGAGCGTGGACTGCTCGGGGCCGATCCGGCCGGGGCCGAGCCTGCACACGTGGGCGGACGGCGAACTGGGGCCGGACGCGTATCCGACCCGCACCCAGTACGGGCGCTATCTGGAATGGGTGTTCGGCGAGGTGGTGCGCGGGGCGCCGCCCGAGGTGCGGGTCGAGGTGCACGCGGCCCGGGCGCTGGGGCTCACCGACGGCCCGGGCGGCCGTCAGACGCTGACCCTGTCCGGCGGCCGCACACTCACGGGCCTGGCCGCCGTGGTGCTCGCCCAGGGGCATCTGCCGGTACGCCCGGACGCGGCGCAGCAGCGACTCTCCGCGTACGCGGTGCGGCACGGCCTGGTGCACGTCCCCCCGGCCAATCCCGCCGACGTCGACCTCTCGTCCCTCGCGCCGGGCGAGCCGGTCCTGCTGCGGGGGCTCGGACTCAACTTTTTCGATCACATGGCCCTGTTGACCGAGGGCCGCGGCGGGCGCTTCGTGGGGGCGGGCGCGAGGCTGCGCTATGTGCGGTCGGGCGACGAACCGCGGGTGTACGCCGGTTCGCGGCGCGGCGTCCCCTACCAGGCGCGCGGGGACAACGCGAAGGGCCCGTACGGGCGGCACGTTCCGCTCGTCCTGACGGACGAGGTGATCGGGGGGTTCCGCAAGCGGGCGGACTCCGGTGACGCTCCGGACTTCCTGCGGGAGATATGGCCGTTGGTCGCCAAGGAGGTCGAGACGGTCTACTACGAGCGGCTGCTGGCGCCCTCGGGGCGGGCCGGCACCTTCCGGGAGCGCTTCCTGGCCGTCGCCCATCGCACGGACGAAGAGGCCGCCGTGCTCGGCGCGTTCGGGATCGGGGAGGCGGAGCGCTGGTCCTGGGACCGTGTCGCGCGCCCGCACACGGGACGGGAGTTCGCCGGGCGCGCGGACTGGCGGGAGTGGCTGCTGGACCATCTGCGCGAGGACGCCGCGCAGGCCGCGCTCGGCAACGTGGCCGGCCCGCTCAAGGCGGCGCTGGACGTGCTGCGGGACCTGCGCAACGAGCTGCGGCGGATCGTGGACCACCGCGGTCTGCCGGGAGAGTCGCGCCGGTCCCATCTGGACCGCTGGTACACGCCGTTGAACGCGTTCCTCTCCATCGGTCCGCCCCGCCGCCGGGTCGAGGAGCTGGCCGCGCTGATCGAGGCGGGTGTCGTGGAGGTGCTCGGTCCGCGGCTCGACGTCCGGGCGGAGGACGGAGCGTGGGTGGCGCACTCACCCGACGTGCCGGGCTCGGGTGTCCGCGTGACGGCGCTGGTGGAGGCGCGGCTACCGGAACCGGATGTGCGCCGGACCGGCGACGAACTTCTGGCCCGGCTGCTGAAGACGGGAGCGTGCCGCCCGCACACGGTGGACGGCTACGAGACCGGCGGTCTGGACGTGACCGAGCGGCCGTATCGCCTGATGGATCGTCAGGGCCGGTCGCATGCACGGCGGTTCGCGTTCGGCGTGCCCACGGAAGGGGTGCACTGGGTGACCGCGGCGGGCGCGAGACCCGGAGTGGATTCGGTCACGCTCTCGGACGCCGACGCGGTGGCGCGAGCCGCGCTACGTGCGGCGACGGCCGAAGCGGAACCGGAAACGGAGGCCGCGCCGTGGCCGAATGTTGAACTTGCAAGCATAGATTAGGCTCACCTAACGTAGGTGGCTCACTCGGTTCCGTCCCCACGGTCCGGCCCGCTGCGGCCCGGATCAGACCGAAGGAGTTCCCCACATGACCGGACGCCTCAACAGCGCCCAGCCGTACGCCATAGCCCTGTTCCGCATCGTCGTCGGCCTGCTCTTCGCCGTGCACGGCACCGCCTCGCTCTTCGGCGTGCTCGGCGGCGCGGCGGGCACCGACGGAGGCACCGTCGACGCGGGCACCTGGCCCGGCTGGTACGCCGCCGTCATCCAGCTCGTCGCCGGCGCTCTCGTCCTCCTCGGACTCGGCACCCGCGCCGCCGCCTTCGTCGCCTCGGGCTCGATGGCGTTCGCCTACTTCGACGTGCACCAGTCGGCCGCCCTGTGGCCGATCCAGAACGGGGGCGAACTCTCCGCCCTGTTCTGCTGGGCCATGCTCCTGCTCGTCTTCACCGGCTCCGGCGCGCTCGGCCTCGACCGGCTGCTCACCGCCCGTACCCCCGCAGCCGCCGAGGAGCAGCGGGCCGCGGAGCCCGTCACCGCCTGACCGACCCACGAGCATCGCTCCCGCACCGCACGACAGCGCCCGCCCCCGGTCACGGGAGGCGGGCGCCGCCGCGTCCGGACGTGACCGGAGCGTGCGGGACCGTGAACGTGATGTGACCGACACATGCGGCCCCCGTGGATCTCCGGCCCCGCCCGCGGCGTACGCTGTATGGCTGTACTGGCCGCCCCTGCCGCTCCCCGCGACGTCGCGGCACGGTCCGTGCCTACGGGGGATTCCGGGGGAGTGTTTCGGTGCTGGAGAGTGTGGGGTCGCTGACGGGCAGCCCATGGATCTACGCGGCGGTCGCCGTGTCCGTCGTCCTTGATGTGTTCCTGCCGGTGCTGCCGAGCGGGGTGCTGGTGATCACCGCGGCAACGGCCGCGGCGGGCTCCGCCACCGGCGCCGTCCCGCACGCCGTCCCCGACCTGCTGGTGCTGACCCTCTGCGCGGCCACGGCGTCGGTGCTCGGCGACCTGGTGGCGTTCCGCCTCGCCTGGCGCGGCGGCGAGCGCCTGGACCGCGCGATCGCCCGCTCGCGCCGCCTCACACAGGCGCAGGAACGTCTCGGCGACGTCCTGGCGCGCGGCGGCGGGGCACGCGGGGTGCTCGTGGTCGTCGCCCGTTTCGCACCGGCCGGGCGCTCGGTCGTCTCGCTCGGCGCCGGCGCGGCGCACCGCCGGGTCCGCGAGTTCCTGCCCTGGTCGGTGCTCGCCGGCGTCGCGTGGGCGGGCTACAGCGTGGGGCTCGGCTACTTCGGCGGCCAGTGGCTGGGCGCCACCTGGCTCGCGACGGGCGTGTCCTTCGGAGCGCTGTTCATCGCCGGGGCGGGCGCCGCCTACCTCGTGCGCAAGCCGGCCGTACGCGAGCAGGGCACCGGCGCCTGAGCGTCCGGCACGCTATCCGGCGCGCCGGGCCGGCACGCCCCGTACCTCCAGGGTTTCGAGGAGGTCGGCGGTCGCGGCGGCGACGGCCTCGACGGCCCGGTCGAAGGCCTCCTGGTTGTGGGCGGCCGGGGCGCGGAACCCGGAGACCTTGCGCACGTACTGCAGAGCGGCGGCGCGGATCTCCTCGTCGGTCGCTTCCTCGGGGATCGACGGCGGACGGAGTGTCTTGATGCTGCGGCACATGAGTCCAGTGTCGCGCGGCCGGCGCGATCGCGGGGCCCTCTGCGTAAACCCGCAGGCCCGGGGAGTGCGGGACCCGCGGAGCCGGGAATAGGGCCGCCGGTCGCGCGGATTGTGCTGATCATGGCCCGACGGCTTTCGGCGGGTCCCGTTCGGAGGATCGAGGACGTATGGCGAACGACCGGCTGACCGTGGCGGTACTGGGTCCGGGAGGGGTCGGCGGGCTCCTCGCGGCGGTGCTGGCCCGCGCGGGCCACCGGGTGGTCTGCCTGGCCGGGGAGGACACCGCGCGCGCCCTGGCCGCCGACGGCATCGAGGTGCGGAGCGGCCTGTTCGGGGACTTCACGGCCCGGGTGTCCGCGGACACCGGGCTGCGGGAGCCTGTCGACGCGCTGCTCATCGCGGTCAAGGCGACTTCCCTGGACGCCGCCCTGGAGCGGGTCCCGGCGAAGGTGCTGGGCGAGGACGCCCTGATCGTGCCGTTCCTGAACGGCGTCGAGCACCCCGCCCTGCTCCGCGAGCGCTACCGCCCCGAGCAGGTGGCCCCCGCGGTGATCCGGGTGGAGTCGACGCGGACCGCGCCGGGCGTGATCGAGCACGGCAGTCCGTTCGCCGACGTCGATCTGACCGCCGAGACGGCGTCCCGCCCCCGGGTCGACGCGCTCGCCGCCGCGCTGGCGGAGGCCGGGGTGGGCGTCCGGGGCGAGGACCAGGAGGCGGCGACGCTGTGGGCGAAGATGTCGTTCCTCGCGCCGTTCGCGCTGCTGACGACGCGGTACGGCCTCCCGCTGGGTGACGTACGCACCCAGCACCGCGACGAGTTGACCGCGCTGGTCGAGGAGACCGCGGCGGTCAGCCGGGCGTCCGGCGCCCCGGTCGATCCGGCGGCCGCGCTGGCCCGCTACGACGCGTTCCCGCCGGGCGCCAAGTCGTCGATG
This sequence comes from Streptomyces sp. M41(2017), assembly GCF_002078175.1. Taxonomy (GTDB): domain Bacteria; phylum Actinomycetota; class Actinomycetes; order Streptomycetales; family Streptomycetaceae; genus Streptomyces. Next base: position 450,335 of record NZ_MWFK01000001.1, read on the forward strand.
CAGCGTGACGCGGAGACCGGCCGCACCCTCGAACTCGACGCCATCGGCGGCGCGTTGCTGCGGGCGGCGGACCGCGCCGGGGTGCCGGTGCCGGTGGCTTCCGCTCTCGTGCGGGACCTGACGCCCTCCTCCGGCTGAACCGCACGCCCTCCCCCACCTACCCGTGCCGTGGCTGGAGTTCGCGAACTCCGGTCACGGCCCGGGTGGTTGGGGTTTTCCCCGCTCAGACGCGGGACTTGTCGAGGACCTCGAGGATCTCGTCGGTGGTGCCGGTCTCGCCGAGGCGCGGGAAGATCCGCTCGACGCTGTTGCGGTGCGTCTCCGCGTCGAGGTCGGTCATCGCGTCGGTGGCCAGGGTGACGTGGTAGCCGTGCTCGTGCGCGGCACGGGCGGAGGACTCCACGCCGATGCTGGTGGCGATGCCGGTCAGCACGATCTGGGTGATCCCGCGGCGGCGCAGCTGCAGGTCGAGGTCGGTGCCGTAGAACGCGCCCCAGTTCCGCTTGGTGACGGTGATGTCCTCGGGGTGCCCCGCCAGGTCGTCGACGATGACGTCCCAGCCCTCGGGGAAGCTGCGACCCCGGCTCGCTCCGTCGGTGCGTCCGCTCACCGCGTCCGCGCCGTCGGCTGCGGCGGTGACCCGGACGAGGACGACCGGCAGGCCGTGGCCGCGGAAGGCGTCCGCGAGACGCACGGACCGCTCGACGACGTCGGCGGCGGGGTGCGGGCCGACGCCCGGGTTGCCGACGATGCCGTTCTGCAGGTCGATGACGACGAGCGCGGTGCGGGGGTCGATGGTGGTGACTGCCATGGTCAGGCCTTTCGGGGGGTGAGGGTGCCAAGTGACCGGTCGATCACGGTGACCGCCAGGAGCAGCACTGCTCCGGCGAGCATGAAAAGGGACAGGTGGTGCAGGCCGCCGGTGTCGGCGCCGTGCCGGAAGAAGGCCGCGTCGGCCGCGGAGGCGGCCATCGCGCCGAGGTACATGAAGGTGCGCAGCAGGCCCGCGGCGGAGCCGATCCGGGCGGGGTCGGCCTGCCGGTAGAGGGCGTTCTGGTTGGCCAGGCCATTGAGGCCCTGCGGGACGCCCATGAGGGCACCGACCGCCGCCAGCAGCCACATCGCGCTGCCCGCCTGGAGGGTCAGCATCGCCGCGCATCCGGCGATCTGGACGAGACTGCCGACCACCAGCTTGCCGCGCACGGCCTCCCGTCGTCCGGTGACCGCGGAGACGAGCAGTCCGGTCAGCGACAGCGGCAGCAGGACGAGTCCGGCGGCCGCCGCGTGCAGTCCGTGCCCCTCCTCCAGCCACTGGGTGAACCCGTACAGGAAGGCGTACGCGGTGGTGTAGCTGAGGAACTGGCGCAGGAAGGTGGCCAGCAGGGGTCCGTTGCCGCCGAGGACCCGCAGGTCGATGAAGGGTTCGGGGACCCGGAGTTCCCGGCGCGCGAAGGCGGCGCCGGCGAGGAGGGCGAGGACCGGCAGGTACCAGTCCTCGGCCCGCGGTTTCATCAGGAACACCATGAGCGCGACGAGCAGGGCGGCGAAGAGGGCCATGCCGGGAAGGTCGATGCCGCGCGCGGCGGGAACGGGCACGCCCTCCGCGTCCGCCGCACGGTCGGCACCCCTGGCACCCTTGGCGATCTTGGTGGCCTTGGGCAGCCGGAGGGCGCCGAGGACCAGACAGGCCAGCGACAGCGGCACGTTGACGAGGAAGATGGTGCGCCAGCCGCCCAGGCCGATGAGCAGCCCGCCGAGGGTGGGGCCGATCACGGAGACGGTCTGCGCGGAGACCGCGAGCGCCGTGAGCACGCCGGCCGGACTGTCCCGTCCGGTGCGTTCGGCCTCGCTGCGGGTGAGGTGCATCGCGGCGGGATACGCGGCCGACGTGCCGAATCCGAGGAGGACCCGGGCGGCGACCAGCGCGCCGAGGTCCGGGGCGACGGAGCCGAGCAGCCCGGCGACGCCCACCATGGCCGTACCGATGAGATACAGGCGGCGCGGCCCGAACATGTCGACGAGCCGTCCGATGACCGGTTGCCCGACGGCGGTGGCGAGGTAGAGGCCGGAGACCAGCCACGCGGTCTGCGAGGGCGGAGCGCCGAGCGCGCTGCCGATCGGCACCAACGCCACCGCGATCATGGAGGAGTTGACCGGGTTCAGTACGGAGCCGAGGACCATCGGCGCGATCAGCCGGCGGTCGAACCGGTCGGGCGGCCCGCCGTCGCCGGCCGGGGTGAAGCGCTGCTGGAACCGCGCGCGGAGCGTGGGTATCACGTGCGGGTCAGCCGTTCCAGCAGGGCCATCGCCGCGATGACCGTCTGCCGCTCCTCCTCCGTGCAGCGCTCCTCGAAGGCATGGGCGAGCCAGGCGGAGCGGGCCTCCCGGGTGCCTTCGACGCGCTCGCGCCCCGCCTCGGTGAGGGTGATCAGCTGCCGCCGGCCGTCGCCGGGGTCCGGGTTGCGCTGGATGAGGCCGTACTGGTCGAGGGCGGCGAGGGTCGCGGCCATCGACTGGGGCCGGACTCCCTCCGTCGCCGCGAGCGCGCTGGCGGTGGCGGCACCGCTCTTGCTCACGAGGGTGAGCGCGGAGACCTGGGAGGGCGTGAGATCCTGCTTCTCGGAGACCTCCCGGATCCGCCGCCGGAGAAGGCTGAACGCGACCCGCAGATCCTGCGCGGCGCGGGCGGCGGAGTCCGAGACGCCCGGGTCGTACGGAGGAGTGCTGTCCTGAGCCATTCCGCCACCGTAAATTAATCAGTCCAGACTGTCCAGTTCCACCTGCGCAGCCTGCCTGCATACTCACCCGCTTCCCGCTTTCCCCCAGGTCAGCGAGATACGGAACACCCGTTCGCGTGAACTCCCGTAAGAAACTCGCCCCATAAAATCGAACAGACGTATCATTGGCGCGTGGCTGAGACCTACGACTTTCCGAGTGACCTCCTGGCCGGTCAGGAGGAGCTGCATCAGGTCCGGGCCGAGCTGCTGGCCCTGCTGAAACGACTCCCCTGGTCGGTCGAACCGCTGGACGGCTTCAGCGACACCGGCGGCTGGCGCAAGGTGGAACGCCCCGCCTCCCCCGGCTGGAGCCCCGACGAACAGGCCGAGGTCGAGAAGCTCCGCCAGCGCGAACTCGAACTCGCCGTGTTCGTCTCCGGACACCGCTACTGGTCGGAGGTCGCGCCACCGGCGAAGGTGGAGGCGCGGATGAGCCTGAAGCGCGCGGGGGACGGGGTGGCGCCGGTCTGACCCGGCCCCGCCTCGTCACCGCACGGGCCCGGATCCCCGCCGTACACCCGGCAGGTCCGGGCCTCGCGCGTCTCCGGGGGCGAGGTGGGCGGGCTGCGGGGCTCGCGGGTCACCGCCGTCCCGCCGGCGGCCGGAGGGCAGACGTCTGCGGCGGCCTCCACGCGCGCGGTGCGGCAGTTGGGCGAACTCGCCTCGACGCGCGACCAGTTGGGGCCGAGCTCCACGGCCGACACGACCCGGCCAGGCGAGGCGGGGCCTCGACGCGCTCGACCTGTGTCCATGGCTGATGTACTCGGGCGGAGCTGAGTATCTGCGCTCTGGCCGGTGAACCGATGATCGGAAACTCTGGGGCCATGCCTCAAAGATCACTGAAACCTGTTCCCCAGCTCGTGTCGATGCTCCTGCTGGCCGCGCTGTCGGTCGCGTTGTGGGCAGCCTGGCTGGGCTGGGACCAGCACCGCGACGTGCACCCCGACGGCTCGACGACGGGCCCGTACGAGGCGTGGCAGGTGATCGGCCTGGTGCTGACGCTGCTGCCACCCGTGTTCTGGGCAGTGTCCCGGCACTACGTCGCGGGCGCCGTGGCCGGCACCACGGCCGGCCTCACCCTTGCCGCCGGTTACGACTGGTCGGACGACTCCAGCGGCCTCTTCATGGTCGGCGTGGTGCTGGTGATGATGGGAAGCCTCGCCGTGACCGCCGCCGTCTCCGCGGTCGTCCCGGCGCTACGACGCCGCGACCGGCCCGCGGAACACTGACGTCCGGCACGCCCTGGGACACCTCGCTACGACCTGACCCACACCTCGCACAGCCCGGCGCAACGCACCGCAGCGTGGCGTGGCGTGGCACGGTACGGCGTGGCGCGGCAAAGGTACGGCGTGGCGTGGCGCCCATGGTGCGGGCCCTCGCGGGAACCCTTTCCACCGTCCCGACGGTGGGTTGGTACACCCGGATGCCCCTGGCCTGAGGCACGATCCGAATTCTTCGGAACTCGGCAGTCTGCGGATGTCGAGAACGTGCCACCGGCTCCGTCCCAGGGACATCAGCAGCCACCACCGGCCGCAGCAGGAAGAAGGAGAGACCAGCATGGCGATTCAGCGGATGGACAACGTCGGCATCGTCGTCGAGGACCTGGACGCCGCCGTCGCGTTCTTCGTGGAACTCGGTATGGAGCTGGAGGGCAGGGCGACGGTCGAGGGCCTCGTCGCCGACCAGTGCACCGGACTCGACGGCGTCCGCTGCGACATCGCGATGGTCCGGACCCCGGACGGACACAGCCGCCTCGAACTGGCGAAGTACCGCAGCCCGCTGGCAACCAGTGCCGGACCGCGCAACCCACCGCACAACATCCTGGGCACGCACCGCGTCATGTTCGCCGTCGACGACATCGAGGACACCGTCGCCCGCCTGCGCCCCCACGGCGCCGAACTCGTCGGCGAGATCGCCCGCTTCGAGAACAGCTACCTGCTCTGCTACGTCCGCGGCCCGGAGGGCATCATCGTCGGCTTGGCGGAGCAACTGAACTGAACCGGGGCGACGGCCCGTCCAGCACCAGCCGCTCTGCACACGAGGCCATTGCCATCCAGGCGCGAGACGGCCACGCACACGACTCGACTGACGACGCGGCACCTGCACAGCGACGGGATCGGGGACGGAGACATGCCGCTACCACTTTCGCCACTGATCCGTGATCTCGTACCGCCCGAGTCCGTGAGGGGTGGTCAGTGCGACGACGTCAACGCCGTGCTCGGTGAGTGAGTGGTCGATGTAGTGGCAAAGTTGCTCGCGCTCGTCGGTTTCGAAGGCGGCTCCGCCGTGGACTTCGTTCACGGCATTCAGGGCCAGGACGACGCGTTCCACCGCGGCGAAGACCGTCTCGTCACAAGCTCCGTCCAGGTCGGGCAACTCGCGCTCGAAGGTGTCGAGGACCTCATCTGTCGCAAGTCAGAAGTGTCTCGGGGAACAGCCCAGCCATGGAGGCACACTCGGGATCCAGGGTGCCGGCGGCAAGCGCCTCGGCTTCCTCGGCCATGCCGTGACGCCAGCTCGTAGTCGGTCTCTCAGCCATGGGGCGGGACCGTACAGGTCGGGACTGACAACGAAGACTGCGTCACGCTGACCGGGGAAGCGACGGGCGGCAGGCAGCCCGCGCGATCCCTGCGACGTCGGGAAGTTCGGACGGTCGGACAGGCGACTCACTTCCACCAGACGTGTTGGTTGGAGCAGCCCCAGACCAAACGGCAGGTTCGACGGTCGTCCTCCTCGCAGTGGCAATGCGCCATCGCGCCAACTTTCAACGGGCCACCGCGTCGGGGACAGGTTGGCACGGACTCGGACGGCATGCCTGCAACGTACCGTTTACTCCGGTCACGCCTCGGAACTGCGTACCTTTGCTCGCACAAATTCTCGGCAGGCGACGTGATCGTTCTGGCACGATCTCTCCATGGGAAACACCTGTGCGTGGCCGGTGTTGCGCACCGCAGATCTGACAGATGCGCTGACGCTTGCGGAGAAGTTGCTTGCGATTGCGTTCTGGTACAGGCCGGAAGCCTGCTTTCTTGACGCCCAGGCACACGATGACGACGTGCTCCGCCGTCTGACAGAGACTCTTCCTGGAGCAAATGTCAGTTTTTACGGGGAAGAACGTACGGCCCTGCCCGCGAACGTGAGCCTACGCGTGTCGGATCTGGCGCAGGCAGGCCACGCCTTCACTGCGTGGGCACGCATCACCAGGTGCTACGTCCTGTGGCACGACCTGAAGTGGCCGGCGATTCCGGAGCTCGGGCTGGACGAGGAGTACAAGTACGCCGAATTGCAGATCGCGAGCAACAGCCACACGATCCACTGCGAAGAATGGGCAGTCGAGCACACCGTCTTCGTTCATGCCCGACCCGGCCACGACGCGCGAGCTGCTTGGCTGGCAGCGCAGGTTGGTGCCCGAGTTGTCGGGCCCGCCGAGGATGGGTGGTAGGTGTTCGCCCGCCGGATCGCCAGGCATCGGCCGTCCTCACCGATCACCACCCCCGGCTACGGACACTGAAGTGGCCCCCGCGCGACTCATCTGGCACGCAAGGGGCACCCCAGCCCCGGCAACCCCGGCAACCGAAAAAGATCAAGGCCCAGGCATCCGGCTTCACACCGGCTGACCTGGGCCTTGTTCGTGTCCTGGGACTGGTGGGCGCGGACGGTTTCGAACCGCCGACATCCGCCTTGTAAGGGCTTCAGTCCTGGGCGCCTGTGGTTCCGAGTGGTTCCGATCTGCACCGAGTGGAGCGAGCCCCTTTCCAGGCTCCGAAATCTGGTGGCTCCGAGTGGTGTCGAGAGGCTTCGAGGGGACCATGTGGACTCTGCGTGGACTCCGGCCCTCAACGGTCACTCCACGGCCCGGAGTCCACTAACCGGCGGCTCGCCCCTGGTCAGGGCGTCCCGCACGTTCTCTCGCGCACCCTCGCTCTCGTGCGTGTAGATCCACGTCACTTTGCCCCCGCGCTTCTGGCCGAGGAAGCGCTGAGCGTCGACTTCTTTGACGCCCGCGTGGTGCAGGCGGCTGGTGACGTCGTGCCGGTACTCGTACGGCCTTGGCCACCACTCCGGCCGCCCCGTCTCCGGATCCGTCACCATTCGCGCGACACCGGCCTGCACGCAGGCACGTCGCCAGGGGCGACGAATGTTGTTGATGTTCAACGCTGCGCCGCGAGGCCCGCGGAAGATGAGCTCCTTCACCTGGACGTCAGTGCCGTCGCCGATGGCGGAGCGCGTCTTCACCGGCTTCCACCGCTCGACCATCCATTGCACCGCGTCCCACGCGGTCGGCGTGAGCGGCACCGCGCGGTACCCGGCCTCGGTCTTCGGCTTGGCCTGACGGACCAGGCGGCCGCCGTCGCTGATGAGGATTTCCTTGATGTACAGGACGCGTTCGTCCTCGTCGAGGCAGTGCAGCCGTGCGCCGGCCACCTCGCCGGGGCGCATGGCCGTCTCGTAGGCGAAGTCCCGGAAGATGCGCTGGTAGTACTCCGGCAACGCGGCGTGGATCAGGTCGTACTGCGCAGCCGTCGGCGGCTTCACGTCGTCGGGATGCTTCACCGGCTTGGTCGCCGTCATCGTCAGGTGTGTCGCCGGGTTGGTGGTGATCCGCTCGCCGTCTTTGATGGCCGCGTCGAGCAGTGCGAAGAGCAGCTCCTTCGTCTTCTTCTGCGTCTCCCAGCCCTTCACGCTGGCGGTCAGCCACTTCTGCAGTGCCATGTACTCGAGTTTGTTGAGGGGGTAGTCCCCCCACTGGGGCTTGATGTGCTTGCGCCAGAGGCCGAGCTTGCGGTTCCGGGTGGTGGTGGTGACCTTCTTCTGCTCAACCTCCCAGAACTCTTCCCACCACGCGGCGAGCGTGATCTTGCCGCGCTCCGGGTTCCGGTACGTCCGCTCGCGGACCTCTGTCCGGACCTTGTCGAGGAAAGCTTCGGCCGCCTTCTTCCCGCCGTCCTCAATGGCGTAGTTCCTCGCCTTCTGCTTCCCGGCGGGGTCCCGGTAGCGGGCCTGCCAGGACCCGATGCAGTCGCGGCGCCCGCGCCGCTCGCCGTACTCCGCCGGCGGGAACTCGGCCAGGCAGAGGGCGCATCCGCAGAGCTTGCTGCGGATCTGTCGAGGGTTGTTCTGTGCCCTACGCGGCATCTTGCGCCTCCGCGATGGACGTTGGGGCGTTGGGGCTACGCTCCATGCTTGATCACCTGCTCGTTACGTCGCTGTTGGGGTACGCGAGGGAGCAGGTTCACCGGCTCCCCGCACCAGCAGACTGCACCCAATTCGGGCTGCACCACGGCGAGTTGAGCAAGAACGGCCCGAACGGCTGTGACCGTATGTACGCGGCTGACAGAGGCGGGCAGCGTAATGGTGCGCGTCGAAGGATCGAACAGGCGGGGCGTAGCACGCGAAGAGAATCGGACGCGGACGCACATAGATACCCCCGGGATCGCAGGTAGATCGGGACCTGGAGCCGAAGGGGGAGGGCATCGGCCGTGCGATCGACCGTACCCCCAAGTGGTGGATTTTTCGACCAGTGGGAAGCGTGTTGTTGATCGGATCTAACGGTGAGTGACGGGATCCGTTTTACGGAGACCTACGAGCCAGCCAGATGGTTGTACGGCTCAGCGATTTGAGCGATTCGAGTCTCGCACCGCGCGCATCTGGATCTCGAAGCTCTCCTGTTGATCCTCGGTGAGCCCCCTCATGACCTCGAGGAGGCGCTCTTCCCGATCAGGGCTCAGCGGGCCGGGCACTTTCCGGCCGGCGGCGTCAGACAGGCGCTTGGCCGAGTACTTAGGGAAGGCTTGCGCGAGGCGAGCGATGGCCTCGTCGCGAGGCACGCGCTTGCGGTGCACCCAGGTGTTGACGGTAGCTGGGGAGACGTTAATCCTTCGCGCGATCTCGCTGTCGCTGACCTGGTACTCAGCCTTGAGTGCTGCGAGAGCCTGCGCGAAGTCCTCGACGGGGGGATTGTCCTCGGTCTCCACGCGCCCAAGATTGCCCTGTCGCTTCTACTTTAGGCAAGCGAAAGTAGAAGCGTGGCGCAAAGCCGTGCAGCGCGCGACCTCCCCGTCACGCGCCGTATTACCTAGTCATATGTCGAAGGCTCAACCACCCTAGAACACGCTTTCGATCAATGCACCCCACTGCGACGTCTCGGCATTTCTCGGCACCGCTCGTTGACAGGCTTCAACTTCAACTGTAGAAATGGCGCATCATCCCGGAAGCGGGGAGAACTCAGACACCACCTGGCACGGGGTACACATGCCGAAACTCCACCGCAAGGGCGAAGGCAGGCCACTCAGAGAGGCCATGGAGCGGGCGGGACTCACAGGTCCGGAGCTCGCCGAGGCCACGAAGGAAGTGGATCCGACCGGCAAGGGCATCAGCCCAGCGACGGTCGGCCGCCTCGCCGGACGCGGGAAAACCGCTCGCGATCGCTGCGAGTTGGACACCGCCTGGTTCGTCGCCGAAGCGCTACACCGGAGGACGAACGCCCCCCTCCAGGACCTTTTTGCTATGCCCCCACATTCAACATCAACTGTAGAAAGGTCAAGGTCCTCCGATGCCGAAGAAGGCTGAACGTCGCGTCCCCCTCCCGGCCGGCCTCATCCCCCTGCTGAGCCAGAAGGAACTGGAGACCTACTACGGCGTCTCCGACTGGACGGTCCTCCGGTGGATCGAGGCGGGAATGCCCGTCGAGCCGATGCGCGTCACCGGCGGCCAGAAGGCTGCACGCCGTTTCGACTTGACCGAGGTCAAGGCCTGGATGGCCGAGCACGAGCGCTCCACCCAGCTCGTGGCCACCGCCTGACCTTCCCCCGCCGTCGCGCCGCTCGACACCGGCCGCAACGAAAACGGGGCCGCATACAGACCCTGGCCGGTCCGCTGCAGCCCCGCTCGAAATCGCTCACCTCACCACTCAGGAATGAGGTTCACGTGCAAGAGAGTATCCGGACCCTGCACCCCGCGCCCAGCGCGCCGGATGACCCGAGAGTGCCGGCCCCGCCCGTCGATCCGGCGCGCGTCGCGTACCAGCGGGCGTCGGCCCTGGCCACGCGCATCGTCGCCCGGACGACCGTGCTGCCCCGCGCCATAGAGCAGTTCGAGGAGCTCGTCGGCGTCTACAGCATCCGCTTCCACTTCGGCAGCAATCTCGAAGGCGGCCGCGGAGTCCTCGAGATCGCTGCCCTCGCTGACACGCCCGTGCTGCAGGAGCAGTCGGACCCGACCGGCCTGCACGGCGTGTTCGTCGAGACGCGAGCCGCGCTCGGCGGAGTCAACATCATCGCCCGGGCGCTGCTGTCGGTCGACGATGCCGCCCGGCTGCACGGCGACCCTGCCCCGGCCACCTCTGACGAGCGGCCCGCCGCTTCCTCGCCGCCGATGCCGGCGGCCGAGCCCGTACCGCTGGGCGCCAGCGTGATCGCGGTCGTCCCCGTCGTCGCGGCCGCGGACGGCGCGCAGTGAGCCGGGGCCTGCAGCAGCAGCTGCTTGCCCGGCTCGACTCCGCGGCCGCCGCTCTCGACCTGCCGCTGACTCGCGAGCACCTCGAGCGCCTGGCCGTCGAACTCACCCCCGACGTCGCCGCGATGCTCGGCAAGAACGGTGCGACGGTCAGCCGTTTCACGGTCGCTACGAACGCGCTGGCCGAAGACAGCGACGGAGGCGAGCGCCACGTCCGCGAGTTCGCGGGCTGCACGCTGAGCATCCGGTCGGACGTCGCCGAGGACGCTCCCGCCGCGCTCCTGGGTCTCGAGCTGCAGCGCCAGCAGCGCGACGTCCTGGCGCTGGACGTGCCCACGGCGACGAGCCTGGTCGTCACCGTCCGCCCCCGATCGCCGCAGGCCTGGGGCTGGTGGCTCGACAAGTTCGAGGCCACCACCTGCTCGCCGGAGCAGCCGTGCGGCACGACGACCACCGGGCACTACGGCGACATCGCGGTCGAGCTGCGCGGCGAGGGCGTCCCCGACCTCCTCGCCACCAAGAGCGCAGCACGGCTGGGCCCTTTCATGGCCGGCCACCCGTGGTGAGCACCGTGACGAGCACGGCCGAGTGGATCGGCTCCGGCGTCCTCGGCGTCAGCGCACTCGCGCTGGTCGCCGTGGCCGCCCGACTCGGTGCTTCGTCCGCGCACGCCGGTGCTGACCTCGAGCAGGCCGCGTACGTCGCCCGCCGTGACGCCGCGACGCCGCCGCCCGCTCCGGCCCCCGTCCCCTTCGAGATCCCGCCCATGCCCGACCGTCCGCCGGCCGACACCGCCAACGACCAGACCCTCAGCCTCCGCGAGGACGAGGTGAAGGCGTATCGCGCCCGCCACGCAAAGGGACAGCCCGTATGCACCTGATCGAAGACCTGTACCTCGGATGGCAGCCGCTGTCCCACACCGTCGACTGTCCGCGCCCCACTTGGGACGTCGTCGAGGAACGCCGTGACGAGGGCGCCCGCATCGTCTCGACCGGCGCCGAGCAGCACGCCTGCCCCAATGACGTGTGCTCCCACTCCGACACGTTTCGCCGCGTCCAGTTGCGGCTGCTGTGCCGCGACTGCGGAACCGTCCGGACCGTCACCGGCGAGAGCCTCACCCACGTGGTCAGCAGCGTCACGGACAGCGGCTGGGGCCAGGCGCCGACCGAACGGGCTGGCCTGTGGCTGTGGCCCGGACAGCCCGTCATCCAGGGCGGCGAGGCACGCGACTACCTCGTCACCCGCGAGCACGCCGAGACCGTCAGCACCGAGAACCTGCTCGGGATCATCACCCGCTACCGCGACGCCAGCGGCGCACCGCAGTGGATCGCTGGCGCCCTTCCGGACGCGGCCGGCGCGCACCAGGTCCACAGCCTCCGCTGGCGCTACAGCAGCAACGGCCTCGACGACCTGGACGCGGCCGCCGCCTGGATCGCGGCCGCCGAGACTCGCACGCACCGCCCGCTGGTGGTGGCCGTCTGATGCGTGAGCGATCGCAGCGTCCTCGACTGCCCGAGACCAGCGCCCGGCAGCGCCAGACTGCGAAGGCCTGGAACGGCGGGCTCGTCGGTGAGAGCCGCGCGCCTGAGCAGACCGGCGTCGTCCAGACGTGCACGGTCGACGGTTGCGGCAGTCCGGCCACCCGGCGCAGCACCCGGTCCAGCATGGTGAAGGTCCACGGTTCCGCCGACGGCGCGGCGGCGCACTGGTACTGCGTTGACCGCTGTGCCGCGCTCGCCCGGGCCCGGGCCGACCTCCGGGCCATCCCTATGCGCCGCGGCGGTGAGAGCCGATGATCTCCCGCGCCCAGCGCATCGCCGCGGTACTGCGCGACCCGAAGGCCGTACGCGAGCCGCTCGCGGTCGAGTTGCGCGGCACGGTCGTGCAGATGGTCGGCCCTAGTACGTCCCACCCGACGTGGACGGCGACCCCGGAGGTTCTGGCGGCCGCGATCGACAGCGCCCTGCAGAAGGACACCCCGACCGGCACGAGCACCACGCCGCGAGGGACGGAGTTCACTGCCCGCGCCGAGATCCTCGCCGTCCTCGAAGACGCCGGCTACAACGCGGCGGCCGCCGCCGAGCTCCTCGGCCGCGCCCACCGCGAGCCTCGTACCGACCCGCCCGACACCGAGTTCGTCGAGACCCTCGCGGGCGGCCACGCGCTGACGGTCGAGTTCGGCGACTGCGAGTTCATCGGCACCTGCCAGTGCGGCCGCCTCCTCGGCCGCATCACCCAGGCCGGATCCGTCGACCAACTCGCCGGCCTGTGGGAGCGCCACACCACCACCGAACTCCAGGCCCGCCCGAACGGAGCGTCATGACCAATCGCACCCTGCCCCACGACCCCTACATCACCGCCGTCGTCGATGCGCTCATCGCGGCGGGCCTCGAGCCCACTACGGCCGAGACGCGCGACACCGAGGAGAACCGGTTCCACCCGGAGGGCGGCACCGAGCTGGACGCGCTGCTCGAGTGGGGTGCGGACACTTCCAGCAGCCTCAACGTAGACGTCTACGAGCACGGCATCGCACTGCTGTGGGAGCACCCGGCCGAACAGTGGCAGTGGGCGCCCCAGAAACAGCACGGCGAGCTGGTGCACGAGCCCGAGTTCCTGCCATTGCACCGGTGGGCCGACCCGGCCGCGGTGGTCGACGTCGTCCGTGTACTCCTCGCCGGCCTGCCCGTTCCTGGCGGCGAGGACCCTCGGCTGTGGTCCGGATTCGTCGGCGCGAGCGAGGCGGTCACGGCGTGGGCCGAGGAGTGAAGGACGACCCGCAGCGTCCGGAGTGCCGTCACTGGATCGGAGCCGAGCGCCGCCACTGCCGGTCCGGCGAGAACATCCGCGCCTACCTCACCGGCCCCCGCTGCCCCATCCACACGCCCAGCGCCCTCCTCGGGAAGCCCGAGCCGCAACCCGGCCCCGGCCTCCCCACCGGCGCCTGGACGACGCCGAGCCCCATCAGCGATTCCCGTGTCCACGACGCGCAGGCCATCGCCTCCGGCAAACGCCGCTCCCACCCCGGCCAGTACCGCGCCGCGCAGGCCGCCGTCGACCACAGATCGGAACTGAACCTGTGACCACCACCCCGAGCCCCGCAGACCTTGCCCGCCGCGCCCGCCCGGCCGAGGTGAAGCAGACAGCGCCGGCCAACCCGCTCGCCCCGGCGCGCATGAAGTCGGGCGAGCGCTTCAAAGCCCTGTACCAGAGGGGTCTGCAGATGAGCGGCATGCTCCCCGAGGCCCGGCTGGTCGCGCACACGCTGCTCATGTACGCCAACCACCGCACCGGCCGGATCTCCCCCAACTTCCAGCCCAGCCGCGAACAGCTCGCCGAGGACACCGGCCTCGACCCGGCGCGCATCGGCGTGCAGATCGAAGTCCTCCGCCAGCGCGGATGGCTCGCGCTCACGACCATCGCCGAGGGCCCCAGGACCGGTCAGTCGCGGTTCGACATGACGATCCCCTCCCTCTACATCGAGCGCATCCGCGGCCCACGTCACACGGAACGCGCCTCGCTCGGCCAGCCCCGCTGACCTCCCCCAACGTCCGGGCGGGCGCTGTCCACCCGCGCCCGCCCGGCGCCCAACCACCCGAAGAGGGAACGCCCATGGAACTCCGCTTCATCCCACCCGAATCCCCCTTCCGCGCCACGAGGGCGGGCGCCGGCATCGGCACAGGGGAGCTCTGCTCTCACGGCGCCCCGCTGCTGGCACTCCAGTTCTTCAACAACGAGAACGAGAAGGAGGACAGCACCGCCGTTGTCCTGCCCGCGTGCGTCGCCCCTCAGCTGTTCGGCGCAGCGATCGGCCTGATCGGGGCGTCCGGAGGCGTCGAGGCTGCGGAGTCCTTCGTCAGGGAGATGCTCACCGCCGCCAACAAGACGGTCAGCACCGTCGCCGCCCGCGAGGCCGAGCAGGCCGAAGCCGCCACGCACTGCTGCGAGGCCAGCTACCGCACCGGCGGCCGCGAACACACGTGCCGCAGCACCACCGACTCCCCCTCCTGACACCCCACACCGAGGAATCCGATGCCCGCCTCCGCGCACGCAGCCGCTCTGGCTGCCGAGCACCCCGAGCCGCACTCCGCGGCTGCCGGGGCGCTCCCGCGCGGCGGCGGGCAGACCATCAAGGTCCCCCTGCGCCTGGTCGTAGGTGCTCAGTACGCCGATGCGGCCCTGAGCGTCTACGTCAAGATCGCAGCACTGTCCCAGCGCTCCGAAGGCTGCACCGCCAAGGTCGCCGTCATCGCCGAGTACCTCGGCATGAGCAAGTCCGCCGCCGAGCGCGGCCTCGGCCAGCTCGTACGGCCCGACGTCATCGACGGCCTGGTCGAGATCCCCACCGTCCGGCGCACCCTGCCCGGCGGCCGGGGCCAGTCCGCCCACCGCGTCACCCGCGAACTCACCGCCGACGAGCTGTGGGTGCGGATCCCGGTCCGGGCCGCCGAGGCCCTGAGCCCGCGGCTCCTGCGCCTGTACGCGCTCCTCGCCTACGCCACCGCCCGCCGCATCCCGGTGACCGCCGCCGAGCTCGGCGAGCAGCTGTTCCACCACACCGGGCAGCGCGCCGGCGAACACCTCGGCGAGCGCCAGGCCCGCCGTCTCGTCGACGAGCTCGAGGCCACCGGCTGGCTCGCCGTCCACCGCCGCGAGGGCCAGCACGGCCGCCACGCGTACGAGACCCGCCGCCACCCGCTCCGCTCCGTCCCGGCCCCCGCGGCCGCCGCTCCGGCGGTCGACGAGCAGCTCGCGCTGTGGGGTTCGGAGTCACCGGTCATTCATGACGGATCCGGTGCGGGCGATCATGACGGATCCCTCGCGTCTGAGGAAGACCTGCAGACTGACCGACGCATTAAGACGCAGGTGGTGGGGGTTATCCGCCGTAGGCGATCTGACCGTGAGTGGGTCGCGACTCCTGTGGATAACCGCGTGCCGGACTCCTTCGGCCGAGGCAATCGCGTGCTGCGCACGGATGACGAGACCTCGTCCTCGAACCCGGCCACCGGCCGCGCCCCGTACACCGGCCCCGCCCTGCAGCTGTCCCCCCGAATCTGGCGAGTCCTCGAGCCCGTACGGCACGAACTCCCGCAGCTGCGCACCTTCGTGCTCCGACAGGTCGCCCGATCTATCGGCGCCCAGCTCGACACCGGGAGTGCCGAGGACGGCCTCGAGGAACGCCTACGCGACCGGATCACCCGCCGCTACGCAAAGACCACGACGATCCGGGACATGGGCCGCTGGCTCCTCGGCGCGGCCCTGGTCCGCCACGGGTGCGGCCTCGCCTCCTGCGAGTCCGGCACCGTCTGGGAGACCGGCGAGCCGTGCGAGACGTGCATGACCAACGCCGCGATCCGGCGGGCCCGCGCTCAGCGAGAGGCCGAACTCACCGCGAGCGAGCAGCAGCTGGCCGCCGCGCGAGCCCGGCGCCTCGAGCACGACCAGGCCGTCGCCGAGGAGCAGCGGGGCGTGCGGGCGGCCGCCCGGGCGCGCCAGCAGCTGCTCGACGAGCTCGGCCCCGACAACGTTCTGCCCCGCCGTTCGACGGCTCCGGTGGTGGAGCTCCCGCCGCCGGTCCCGTGGCCCGCCCGCGCGACGGCCGCCGAGCGCGCCGCCGCGACCCCCGACGACATCCGTACGGCCATCGCCCGCCACGGGCAGGCCGCCGCCATCCACCTGTACGGCCACGCCCTGGTGCTCCCGCACCTTCCGGCGCTGGACCTGCCCGAGACCGGTAGCTGACCGGAGGACCTATGAAGCTTTCCGATCACAACGTCGCCCAGTGCCCGCAGTGCCAGGCCGATATCCGGTGGGCCATCACCGAGCACGGCCGCCGGCAGCCCATCAACGCCCAGCCGGACGAGGCGGGCAACCTCGCCGCCCACACGAACGGCACGGGCACCCTCAAGGTCCGTGTCCTGACGAAGGAACGCGACCGCCTCGAGGGCACGGAGTGGCGGGCGATGCCGCACGTCGCGACGTGCAGGGGCCCGCGGCCGCCGCGCCCCGTGCACAGGGCGCCTCGGCGTGCAGCGGTCCGCCCGGGCGCCTGGCGGTGGACGCGATGACCGCCCCCGTCGAGTGCATCGACGGCCAGGACGTGCAGCAGGCGGCCGTCCCCGACGAGGACCACTCCACCGGCACGGCCTGGCACGCGCCACGGCTCCACTCGGCCGTCGCGCTGCCGGAGCACATCACGCCCTGCCCGCCGGCGGAGCAGGCCCAGCACCGGGCCGAGCTCGCGGAAGCGATCTCCGGCTTCGCGGTCGGCGTCGCCATCAGCCAGCACCGCGACCGCACTGCATCTCAGGGAGGCACCGATGGGAAGTGACCAGCTCCGCGCTCTCCTCGAGGAGGGCCTGAACAACCGGGCGATCGCCCGCCAGACCGGATGCTCGCTGCGGAAGGTCGCCCAGGCCCGCAAGGACGCGGGCATCCCGCCGGCGCCCCGCAGCTCCTGGGAGCGCCGCCCGCACCCCAAGCAGGACGACATCCGGGCGCTCCTGACCGAGGGACACACCGACACGGCCGTCCGCGAAGCCACCGGCGCAGACGTCAGCACCATCGCCCGCATGCGCCGCGAGGGCGGCTTCGGCCCGGCCACCATCACCCGCAACGGGACCCGGCCGCACCCCCAGCACGCCGCCATCCTCAGGCTGCTCGAACAGCGCAAGTCGACAGCCGCGGTCGCGCGGGAGCTCGGCGTCGATCGTGCCGCCGTCCGCCGCATCCGCCGCGAGGCCGGACTGCCCACCGTCCCCATGCAGCCGCTGACGTTGGAAGAGGCCTGGGCGACGCACACCAAGCCGGTCGACGGAG
Source organism: Streptomyces sp. M41(2017) (assembly GCF_002078175.1). GTDB lineage: Bacteria > Actinomycetota > Actinomycetes > Streptomycetales > Streptomycetaceae > Streptomyces. The sequence continues at coordinate 467,383 of NZ_MWFK01000001.1, forward strand.
GCCACATCGAGTGGACAGGGTCACGCGCATCGGGCAGCGGGACACCGGTCATGCGCTACAAGGACGCCGTCTACACGGCGGCCGCGATCGCCTTCCGGCAGCACACCGGCCGGGACCCCGTCGGCCACGCAAAGGCCGAGTGCGGCATGGCGCAGTGCGTCGAGCCGTCCCACATCGAAGACGAGCCCGGCCGCGCCCACATCAGGGAGCAGCTGCGCAACGTCCTCGGCAAGGGGGCGCGCCAACCCTTCTGCCGGCGCGACCACGACCAGGCGGTGCACGGCCGGTACGGACCGAACGGCACCGCGTACTGCCAGGCCTGCCAGGACGTGAAGCGCGGCCGCGTCCCGGAGCCCGCCGGATGAGCGGCGGCGGCCTCGGCTACCGGGAGGACTGGTGGGTCGGCGCGGTCTGCGCGGGCGACCTGGAGCGGTTCTTCCGGTCCTCCACGGTCGCGGCCGCCGCGATCTGCCGGACCTGCCCCGTGCGCGCCGAGTGCCTGTACGACGCGCTCGACGCCGACGCCCCCAACGGCGTCTGGGGCGGCCTCATCCGCTCCGAACGCCGGGCGCTCCCCGAGCTCCCGCCCGAGCGGTCCACGGCAATCCCCCTGCTCCGCGACCTCCTCGCCGACATGGAGCTGGACCCCGCCGAGGACGAACCCGAACCCACCGAGAGGACACCCGAGATGGACAACCCCATCCCCGCCCCGCGCCCGGCCGAGCCCAGCAAGGAGCCGCAGCTCACCATCCCCGCTCTCCTGGTCTGGGCCGCCGACCACGATGACCCCAAGATCCGCAAGGCGGGCGAGCAGGCTCAGACCGCTCTGGACATCCTTCGGGCCCGGCACCGGGCGGACGAGCAGCTGGCGTCCATCGATGAGGAGTCCGCTCGCCTCGAGAAGCGGCTCGCCGAACTCCAGAAGCGCAAGGCCGACATCGCCCCCAAGGCCAAGACGAAGGCGCCGCCCCGGGACTACGACCCCGCCGACGTCCGCGCCTGGGCCGCCACCCAGGGCACCGACGTCCCGCCGCGCGGCCGCGTGCCCAAGAAGGTCCTCGACGACTGGCGCGCGGCCGGCGCACCGGTCCGCGAGCCGTGAGCGCTGAGGTGGAGTGCCAGCTGTGCCACCAGCCCGTGCGCTCCACAGTGGCCCGGGCCCGCCGGATCGGCTCCCGCTGCTGGCGGAAACTCCGCCCCGACCAGCGCGCATCGATCACCGCCCTCACGCGCCGCGGCTGGTCCCTCGGCCCCAACGAAGCCCGCGCCGCCCTCAACCGACCCGCACCCGCCGCCCCCGACCAACTCGCCCTGAACGGAGAGGGGACTCGCATGGCCCGCAGGACTGACCGACAGATCGCTCTCGGCGCCCCGACTCGGATCCAGCGCTCCCGCACCAAGGGCTGGCGCGCGCCGGCTGGTGCCCTCTACGTCGGCCGCGGGAGCCGCTGGGGCAACCCGTACGTCGTCACCCAGCTCGGCCAGGAGCACGCCGTCATCGACAGCCGCACCACCGGCGTCATCTTCAGCAGCGACAGCGAGCCCAAGGCCCGTCGCGTGGCGTGCACCTGGTACCGGGCGTGGCTCTCCAGCCAGCCCGGCCTCCTCGCCGCGGTCCGCCGCCAGCTCGGCGGCCACGACCTCATGTGCTGGTGCCCACTCCCTGAGCCCGGCGACCCAGACCACTGCCACGCTGCCGTGCTCCTCGAGCACGCCAACGACCAGGAGAAGACCCGTGCCTGAACTCCCGCAGCCCGCCCCGCGCACAGCGGAGGAAGCCGCCCACCTCCTCGCCCGCGAAGGCCACCACGTGCACCTCGTCGCCGACGACACGGTGTGCCTCGCCGGACGCTGCGCACTGGACGTGACGCAGCGATGAGCAACCGCGACTGGGGCGACCTTGAGGACTTCGCCCGCCATGAGCGCGCTCTGTCGCGGGACATCGTGTCCGCGCTGAGCCGCAAGGCCGCCGCGTCGGCCGGACAGTGGCCGCCCACCGACGAGATCCAGCCCGAGGAGAAGCACGTGCCCGACCGCGCCGAGTCCCCCACCGAACAGACAGGCCTCCGCCAACGCGTGGCCGATGCCATCCACCACGATCTGAACGCCCGCAGGGTGAGGCGCGACCAGGGCCTCCTCGGCATCGTGCCGCGCCTCACCGACGCGGTGATGGCTGTGCTCGCGTCAGCCCCAGCGACCGAAGCGACCGAGCCTGCGAGCCCCTCTGCCGCGATGACGGGCGCCGGAGTCGTGGTGCGCAGTGAACTGGCAGCGGGCGTGCAGCGCTGCGACGAGGCCGCCGACGTGGTGCGCGACGCCCGGACTCTGCGCGAGCAGATCGCCGGCGCCATCTACGAGAAATGCAACCCCGGCCACCACTGGGCGTCGGCCCACCCCGATGACGTCCTGGCCTACGGGTCAGATGCCGACGCCGCACTCACCGTCGGCCTCCCGCACGGAAAGTTCATGGGCGACCAGCTCCGGCACAGCGAGGCCGTGATCGAGCGCGTCATCCAGCTCAACGAGCAGTGGGTGAAGGCCGGGCCGCCCCCGCTCGGCGCGTCAATGGCCCGCTGGTGGGACGCCCGACTCGTCGAGCTCCACAACGCGATCGTCCCGCCCGGCGACCAGTCCCAGGAGAAGTGAAGATGACGCAGCAACCCCACCAGGAACCGGAGCTGACCGGCCCGGCCGGCAGCGCGTTCCGTGTCCCGGACATCGCCGAGAACCCCGCCGTACTGGAGCAGTGGATCATCACCGCCCGGGACTGGCACCCGATCTGGTACCAGTACCTCCTCGCGCTCATCTCCCTCGCCGACATGCCTGACATGCCGCCCGCCAACCGGCACCGCAAAGGCGTCACTCACGAGCTGGTCGTATTCGCCCTCGACCCGGAGGACGGCCCCCTCCGGCCGGAGACGTTCGTTGACCGCCGGCCCACCGAGTTCGTGCTCACCCCGGCCAACGTCGTCGAGCAGGTCACAACAACCGACGACCAGGCCCGCCACCTCACCCGGCTGTGCGCCAACGCCGTCGTCCACGGCCGGCTCATCCCCGAGACCGGAGACTCACCCGACCACATCCGGGCCATGTGGCGCACGAGCATCAGCCAGACCCTCGACCACTCCCGCGACCCCCATCACGGCCGAGCGAACTGAAAGGGCCACCAGTGACCAGACTTGAGTTCGCGTACAACGCGGGCGCCGTAGCCCTGGCAGGTCTCGGACTCGCGGCCACCATGCAGAACCTGGTGCTCACGGCCGGTGCGCTCTTTCTCGGCGCGGCGGGCTGCATCGGCGGATCCAACCGGGAGCGTCGCGCCCGACAGCCGCGGGCCTGCTGCCAGTTCGGGGCGAGCAGCAGCGGTGTTGCTCACAGCCCCGGCTGCAGGCGAGGGCCGGCGGCGTCGGCCGAGACCGGTTGGGAGCAGCGCCTCGCCCGCACGCGGCCCGTGGTCGAGTGCCCGCCGTCCAGCACCGGCCGGTGCATCGCCTGGGACAAGTGCGTGACCGCCGAAGGTGAATGCGTCGAGGACCGGGGCAGCGCATGAGCGAGCTGACCGTCTACCGGTACGTCTGCCCGTGGTGCACGAAGGGCGACATGGGGCCCAGCACCGGCCGCTGCCTCCACTGCACCGGCACTGGCCTCACCAACGACGTCGCCGGCTGGCCGGCCGCCGAGCTCGTCGAGGCGCCGATCCCGCCCGGAGTGATGCGTAAGGCCTGCCGCGACTGCGCGTTCCGGACCGGCTCCCCCGAGCTCGAGGACGGCGGCCGCCAACTCCCCGACGGCGAACCGTTCTGGTGCCACCACGGCGCCGCGGACGGCTACGCGGGCAGCCACCAGCCCATCGGCTCCTGGCGCCCGCCCGGCCACCCCCGCGACATCCCGCTCGGCGAACTCATCTGCGCCGGCTGGTGGGCGAAAGCCTCCGGGCGCCCCCTGCCCGCCGAGCCCTTCCGCGACCTCGACACGAAGGAGAGCTGATGCCCGACCAGCCTGGCGGCCACAAGCCGACGCGGACACCGCGGCGTACGCCAGCCAACCCGCCGCCACCGCCCCCACCCCAGAAGGCGATCGCGGAACCGGTCCGTATCGAGGACCTGGACGACGACGCACGCCGGCCCTTCCACGGCCTGACCAACGTCGTGGTTATGGACGAGCTCGAGGTCGCCTCCGTCGCGGTGGCGATCCGGGAGCTCCACACGGCTGTGACCGAGTACATGCGGATGGCCGCTCGCGCCATCCGGCCGTTCATGGAGCAGGTCAAGCACACCCACCAGGCCCTCGTGGAAGCCGACTTGATCGATGACAAGGGCAAGGCGACCCGGCCACCGGACCGGCCAGCCTGGCAGTCCAAGTACGGCCCGCCTGCTCGCAGGAGGTCGAGGTGATCCCTCCCGAAGCCACTGCAGGCGAGTCCCTGGCGTACGTCTCCGGTCCTGGTGGCCAGTGGCACGAGGTCGGCTACGCGACGGTCGAGCTCGTACCAGACCTCTCCCTCGGCGGCGAGCAGCATGCAGAGGACGAGCGCGCGTTCCAGGGCTGGCCTCCCAGAGGTCTGCGCCAGTCGCTGACGGCCGTGCTGTCCGACGGCGCGCGCCGGATGTTCCGGGACTTGGCGGAGGAGCTCCACCGTTGCCAGCGGCGCCGGGTCCGACGACTGGCCTACGAGCTGCACATCCCGATCGACGAAGCCTCCCGCTCCTTCGACGCCGTGCAGCGCGTCCTCGAGGCGAACGGAGTGGGCGACGGCTACGGCTGCCTCACCATCGCCCAACCTGTGCGCCCGCCGATCGTCTGGGAGGGACTGTGAGGTTCCTGCTCTCTCGTACGGATCCGGTCCAGCAGATCGCAGCCCACCCCACGACGCTCGCCGAGCTGACCGACCTCCTACGGCAGCACGCCGCTGAACCGGACCGGATCCCCGCCCTGAGTGGCCTCGGTCTGGGCCTGCCTCTCGTACCGGACGACACGCTCGCCCAGGGCGTCGTCCGCCTCCGCCCCACCCCACGACACCGCCTGTTCAGACTGCACCTGCCCCACAAGGTGCTGGACGGGTGGGTGGAAGAGAACGGCCAGGCCGTCGCCGTCGAGGACGTCACGGACTGGATCACCACCCGCGCGCCGAGCACGGACGACCTCGTCCGCGGCTACGGCGACGCACGCATCGAATGGCTCGACGAGGGCCTGCCAGCACAGCACGACCAGTAGGAAGGGACGACGCGCACATGCTCTGCACCCTGTGCAAGGAACACGTCCTGCAGTACGGCACCATCTGCCCCGCCTGCACCCGCGACCTTCAAGACCGCCTCGCCAGCCTGCCCCGCCTCTGGGCATCGCTCGAGCCCTGGCTCATCCCGGCCGGACGCGGCCTCTCCCAGTACGGCGGCCGCACCGCCATGGTCGAGGCCCCGCTCCCCCTCGCCGGAGAGGTCCTCGACCTCCGCTCCGCCGGCGGAATCGTCGGCATCCTCGAGGACTGGCACGACGCCGTACGCATCAGCCGCGACCTCGACACCCAGCCCCGCACCGGCGCCCTCGCTCACCGCGTCACCACCGCGGCGTGGGGCCTGATCCACCACATCTACTACATCGCCCTCTGGGACCAGGCCCCCGTCCTCGGCGCGGAGATCCGCGACCTGATCGACCGCATCCGCCGCGTCGCCGAACCCGAGGAAGAGCGGCCGGAGCGGACGTTGCTGGGCCGGTGCATCGCCGTCGACTTGCTCGGCACCGTGTGCGGATCGGTCCTGTACGCGGACATGAGCAAGCCGGTGCAGTGCGGCTGGTGCCTGTGCGTGTACCCGCCGGACAGCTGGCTGGCGCTGCGAGCTTTCCAGCCCGGCCGGCGCGCGGCCGACGAGGACCCGAACGAGCTCACCGACCACGGCGGGGAGATGATCGCGGCGTGACCCGGGCTCAGTGGCAGGTCACGCGGCTCGTTGCGTCCGCCAGCTCGGCGACAGCCACGGCGGTGAGCATGCTGTGGCTGCGTGAGCAGGGCGAGTTGGGGCGCTCCCTGGTCGCGCTGTTCGGGCTCGTCGCCTGCGTCACGTTCGTGGTCTGGTTCGTACGGCGCAGGAGAGGCGCGGCGTAGCGTGGTCGCGACACGTCGGAGCCCCGCCACCCCACGTCGACTGGGGTGGCGGGGCTCTGGTGCGTCTTGGCTACTCGGCGTCGTCCTTCTTTGCGCCGCGCCGGCGGGTGAGGACGAATCGAACGGCGAGCTCGTACGGCAGGGTTCTGGCGTTCGAGGACTTGCCGTACATGTCCTCTCGGACGGTCCAGTCGGGGTGAGTGCGTGCCGCCTTCCGCAGTCCCTCCGCCGTCATCCTGCGGACATGGCCGTCGGCGACAAGCCGGGCTGCGGCCTGCTCAAACGTCAGCATCGTGTACCTCCCGTCTGGCTCCGCCTGCTCCTCTGGCATGCCCCCATCCTCTCCAAAAGTTGCGAGTCTCGCAACTTTCCTCTACGTTGGACAACGCACAAAGCCCCGGCCGCTTGGTGACACACGCGGTCGGGGCTGCACGAGGACGGGGCCCGGTGGTGACACACCGAGCCCCGCCTCACCCCCGATCCGGTGGTGACACACCAGGCCGGGACAGCCATCCACCTGCTTCACCAGGAGGACGACCTTGCCGAACCTTACCCACCCGGCACTACAGACGGCAGTCACGCCGCCTGCAGCCCTCGACCCGCCCTACGCCGCGCAGATCCTCACCGTCACGGCCTGGGCCCTCGAGCTCGCACCCACGAACCAGCTCACCGAGGCCGGCCTCGACGACGCATTCCGTACCGCGGTCGCCGGCATCGTCGGCCACCTGCCGGCCGTCGTCGCCGAGACCGCCACGCTGAACGCCCGCGCCTACCTCGAGCCGCTCACCGACATCACCCGCGCCGAGTACGCCCTGCGCCTGCGCTCCACCGGCAGGGAGCTGGGATGAGCGAGCGATACGGCCTCCCGGCGTCCCACAACCGGGAGTTACTCCACCGCATGCTCGACGAGATCGCGGACCGCCTCGAGGCGAACAGGCCCGACAACCCGTTCACCGCCACGAGCCGGATCGCGATCATCCAGGCGACGACCATGGACCCGCGGCTCGGCCGTGCCCTGCGCGAGCAGGCGCCCGACGTCACCCGCGAGATGACCCGTCGCCAGTACGCCGCCCAGCTCCGCGAAATCACCGGCGGTGCGGCATGAGCGACAGCGCCAAGCAGTCCGTACCCGTCGCCCTGCAGCCCGCCACGCCCGAGGCCTGCGCCGCCGACTACGCGGCGCGCGACCAGTCCGGTCAGGCCGCTACCCAGCAGGGCTGCGTATCCGCTTCAGCGCAGGACGGCGTTCCCCGCACCGCCGGCGGACGCTGACCCACCCCTGATCGCAGGGCCCCACGCCCGCCCCCGCGCGGGGCCCTGCCTGTCTTTGGAGCCCACGTGTCCTTGGACCAGCCCCTGTCGTGGGCGGTCAGCCACCCCTGGCCGGCCGCTGCCACCATCGGCGTCCTCGTCATCACCCTCGCCGCCCTGTGCACCATCGTCGTCCACAAGACGAGCGGGGCCGTCCTCACCGCGGGCATCGGCGCCCTCGTCTGCACCGCGTACGGCGGCGACACCAGCTGGGCCTTCGCCGAGCACCGCCTCCACATGACCGACACCAGCGAACGCGCCGTCATGTTCGCCGCGGGCGAGGTTGCGCTCATCGCCTGCGCCATCATGGCCCGCGCCAACAAACAGGCCACGGCCGCCGACGACAAGGCCGGCACGCCCGGCGTGCCCGGCGTCCTCGTCTGGATCATCACCGGCGTCCAGGTGATCCCCGCCTTCGCCGAGTCCGGATTCTGGGCGGGTATCGTCCGCGCCACGATCGGCCCCGTCATGGGCGGCCTGCTCTGGCACCTCGCCATGGGCCTCGAGATCCGCGTCGCCAAGCCCGAGGCACTGTCCACCGGGCTGCCCGCACAGATCGGCGCCGAGCTCCGCCAGCGGCTCCTCTCCTACCTCGGCCTCGCCGACCGCGGCCGCACCGCCATCGACATCAGCCGCGACCGCGCCATGGCCCGCGCCGTACGCCTCGCCGCACGCCGGCACCGCGGCTGGTGGGGACGCGCCGCCCTCAAAGCCAGCGTCGCCCGCTCTGGTGCCGCAATCGACGGCAGCCGTCGCCACGCACTCCTGCAGCAAGTCGCCGCCCGGCGCACCGCCGGCGAGCTCGCGACCGTACCCGTCACCTCGCCCTGGGTCCTGCAGCCCGCGCTGGAGCCGCACCCCGCCACCGCACTCGGCGTCACCGGAGCCGAGCTGCGCCGGATGCACCCGATGGATGCGATCCAGGCCGTCCACGATGCGCACCCGGAGGTAACCCCGGCGGAGCTCGCCGCACTCACGACCGAGTACGGCGTGTCCGTCACCGAGGGCCTGGTCCGTATCGCCCTGCACCCCTCGGCTGCGGCTGCAGCGGCGGATGCGCAGCCACCCATCCTCGCCGTGCAGCCGGAGCCGCCCACGGCTGCACTCGAGCCCGCCCCGCCCGTCGTGCAACCCGGCACGGACGAGGCCGCGTTCGATTCCGCAGCCGCATCCGCAATCGCCCTGACCAAGTCCGTCGACACCGCTGCGCAGCCGCAGCCGGATGCGGGCGGAGAAACCGACAGTGCGGATGCGGCAGCGCAGTCCGGCCGCGTCCTCATCCTGGACCTGGCCCCGACGCAGCAGCCACACCCGGACGTGTGCGCGCCCGCCGACCCGGCTGCGCAACCGACTGCACCGCAGGCCACCCCGGCTGCACCGCCCGTGCAGCCGCCCGCACCTGAGCCCGTTGCGCAGCCGCCCGTGCAGCTGCGCGTCCCGGCTGCGGATGCGCAACTCCTCGAACACGCCCTCGCCCTGAACGAGAAGTCCCTTGCCGAGGACCGCAGACGTGCGCCGCTGCGCCTGCTGCAGACCGAACTCGGGATCGGCCAGCGCCGCGCCCAGCGCATCCAGGCGCAGCTCCCCGACACCCTCCCGGATGCGGCTGCGCAGCCGCCCGCAGCGAAGGAAGCCCACCGATGACCGGCCTCGTCCACACCCTGCTGCTCGCCGCCCTACTCGCGTTCCTCGCCTCCCGCCTTGGCGTGTGGGTGCGCATCCGCAGCTGGCTGCGCACCCGCCACACCGGCGCGGGCGCATCCGCAGCCGCCCGCGCCCGCCAGTTGCGCACCCCCGCCGTACGGATCGCGGGCCTGCTCAACATCCCCACCCAGCGCGGCCGCCAGGCCCAACGCTGGGAGGCCGGCGCTGCAGGGGAGCGCCGCACCGCCGAACGGCTGCGCACCCTCGAGCGCGAAGGCTGGACCGTCCTCCACGACCGAGCCCTGCCCCGCAGCCGCGCGAACCTCGACCACCTCGTCATCAGCCCCACCGGCCGCGTCTACCTGCCCGACACCAAGCGGTACTCGTCCCAGTGGCCGCTCACCGTGGCCAACGGCCGCCTGTACCACGGCGACCGCGACGTCACCCAGCGCCTGGACGGTCTCTACTACGAGACCCGGGAGACGGCCAGCATCCTGGGCGTCCCCGTCATGCCGTTGGTCGTGATGGACGGACCGCCGATGCCCGAGAACGGCCTCTCGCTCGACGGGCTGCGCATCATCCCGGCCCACCGGCTGCGCGAGGAGCTCCGCGCCGTCGACCGCGCGTGCAGCCTCCCGCACCGGTCGCCTTCCGCTCTCGCCCACACTGCCCGCCGCGAGCTGCCCGCGTACACGCAAGGAGCACGCCGATGACGACCCCAGATCAGGATGAGATGCGCATCCGCAGCATCCTCCACACGATCGCTGGCGGCCCCGACGCTGCAGTCGCACCCACGGATCCGGTCACGGCTGCAGCTGCTGCAGCCGTCGCGCAGCCGCAGCACAACCCCGCGCCCGCAGCCGACTGGTGGGACGACCTCTACGCGGACGACGCGCAGCCCGCAGCCCGTGCGCAGGATGCGCAGCCTGCAGCCGACGCAGGGGATGCGCAGCCGCGCGGCCGCCGACGGATGCGCATCCCGCCGTGGTGGTCCGGTCAGTCCGCCGACCTCAGCGCACCCACCCCCGAGCCCGGCGAGGACGACGACGGCAGCGAACTCCCCGAGGACGCCGAGGCCGACGACGAGGACCAGGACCAGGACGAGGCGGCTGCGCAGCCCGACGGACCAGACGCGGATGCGGATGCGCAGCCCGTCAGGAAGCCGGGGCCGGCGCGGCCCAAGCGGCGGCGCCCGGCTGCGCGCTCGCGCACTCGCAGCCGGAGGCAGAGCGCGGATGCGCCGCGCGCACTCGTCGACTCACCGCCGACGCGCCGCTCGCTCCTCGACGCATACGACGCCATCCCGCCGCGCATCCGTTGGCTGGCCGTCCACCTCAGTGCAGCCGCAGCCGGATACGCACTCGGCTGGGTCAACTGGGCCACCCGCAGCACCGCGTGGATCGCCGACCACGGCGCACTCACGCCGACCGCCCTGTTCCTGTACGGCGTGGCTGTCCTCTGCGAGTGCCTGCGCTACCGCACCCGCAGCTGGCGCCTACTCGCCCGTTGGTGCTGCGCGGTCCCTATCGCCTCGATCGTCATCGGCGCCGCTTTGTACGGCACGGACTGGATGGAACTGGAGCTCCCGCTGTGAACGTGTTCGGCAACCTGGGCACGGCCGGCGTGGCCGCAGCCCTCACCGCCCTGATGCTGTTCGGCATCCCGGGCGGCGGCAAGCTCAAGCCGCTCGGCTGGTGGACCACGGTCCTCGTCGCCATGATCGCGGGCAGCGCCTACAAGGCCGCGGGCGGCATGTGGAAGATCGTTCCAGACTTCATCGGCAGCCTGATCGACTTCACACAGGGGTTCGTCAAGGGCATCACCATGCCCGCCATCGCACTGTGCCTCCTGATCTTCATGCTGTTCAAGAAGCTGTCGACCAAGCAGGTCGGCGTGACCGCGCTGATCTTCTTCTACGTCGCCTCAGGGGCCGGCGGGAACTGGTCCATCATCGCGGACGCCATCGAGAATGCCCGGACGAACCTCCAGTGAGCCACTTCAGCCTGCGCAAGCAGACCACCGACCCGGAGCCCGCGGCCACCGAGGAGCTCGAGGACACCGAGGCCGTCGAGGAGGAGCCCGTAGACGAGCCGGCTGCGGGCAAGAGCGGCAAGAAGACAGCCGAAATCCCTTCGCTGCCACGCGCCGTGTTCATCGCGGTCCGCGACTGGCTGACCTGGTGCAGCAGCCTCATCGGCACCACAGCCACCTACGTCGGGCACGTCGTCGCCGTCTGGGCCTGCGCCTACTACGACAGCCTCTGGATCCTCTACGGCGTGACGATCGGCCTGACCTTCGCCGTCGGCGCGTTCCTCCCCGCCGCCTCCGTCGACCGGACGGTCACCCGCCTGGAGCAGCTCCGCAACCGCCCGGCCAAGGCTCCGGCACAACCCACTAGGACCCCGGCGCAACCGGCTGCCGCGCCCCCCGACACGGCTCCCGTCGACCCCCTGATCGACCTCCTGTGGAGGCTCATCGGGGATGCCCCCGGAGTGCACCTCAAGACCCTCACGGAGACCCTCGCCGCCACCCAGCAGGGGAGCGGTGAAGCGCCCTCCCGGGCGGCCGTCGAGGCCGCCCTCAGCGCCCGCCACATCACCCTGCGCCCGTCCGTCCGGGACACCCGGGACAAGGTCAACCGCGGGGTCCACCGGGACGACCTGAAAGCCGCTCTCCTACCCCCTGCTCCGGCCGCGCCCCCGGGCCCGTAGCAAACCCCGTAGCAACGCCCTGAGCTGCGTTGTAGCAGCCACCGCTACAGCCGTAGCAACCCGTAGTAGCAGCCCCCCGACCCCCTCGGAGCCCCCGATGCCGCACCGCTACACCTGCCACCAGTGCCGCACCGTCGCCCCCCGCAGACGTGCCCACATCGAGGACGCCGAGGACGACCAGCAGGCCCACCGCGACGCCGCCCACGGCGGCCACGCACCCATCGACGGCGACGGCATCCGCCGCGTCCACAGCGACCGCCGCGGCGACAGCATCCTGCCCCGCCACACCCTCGCCGCCGCCCTCGTACTCCTCGCCCTGGTCCTCGCCAACTGCTGGGGCCGCTGACCACCAGAACGGAGACCGCCGTGGACTTCATCCGCTACCGCGTCGAGGACGAGGACGGCACCTTCCTCGACGAGTTCAGGACCAACGCGCCGGACTTCGCCGAGTGGCGGATCGGCCGCATCCGCAAGCACCGGCCGAACCTCACCGTCACCGAGACGCTGGCGAACGACGACTGACCACACAAGCCCCGGGGCGGGCCGCCCCGACTGCCAAGAAGACGCGGCCCGCCCCGGCCCACCCATCCCGAACACGAGACAGGAGCACCCTCATCATGGGCGTCTTCAGCCGATCGACACAGCCCGAGACCAGCAAGCTGCAGGAGGTCGTCGCCGCACTTCCGGCGAAGGTCGCGGACTGGACCCCCGACCAGCGAGCCCAGTTCGCCACCCAGTCCGACCGCGCCGCCTACGAACAGGTCTCCGACACTCCCAAGAAGCGGCGCTGATCCCACGGCTACAACACGAGGCCCCGCCGCACGCCGCGGCGGGGCCTCCACGTGCGCCCCACCCACCCCATGACGCACCATGGGCCCATGGAGTACGCATCCCTGCCCCCCGGCCAACTCACCACCAAGCAGGCCGCCATGGCCTGCGGCGTGAAGCCGGACACCATCCGCGACTGGGTACGCCGCGGCATCCTCGAACGGTGCGGCGGCTCACCGCGGCGCCCCATCTTCCGCGTCGAGGACGTCATGGCCGCCAAGGTCGCCCCCAAGCCCCGCCAGCGCGACACCGCCTGACCCCCGCCCCACGCGTTCCCCCTCCAACTCGCCTGCTGCTGCGCCACCATGGGACGGAACCGCGACACAGGAGGGGGCCGGCACATGTTCGGCAGCAAGAAGACGCCCGAGGAGAAAGCCGCTGCAGCACGGCAGCGCCAGATCGCCGCTGCAGCTGCAGGAGCAGGAGTTGCGATCCTGGGAGGCACGGTCCGCGTGCCCAACCAGCCGCGCATCCCCATCGAGGGCGCCCGGGTCACCATCGAGGCCGGCGAGACCGCCCGCAAGCGGATCACGGCCACCCGCGTCGCCCTGATCGGGATCTTCGCCATCTGGGCCAAGAAGGACATGAGCCAGCTGTTCATCACCATCGAGCACGACGACGGCATCGTCCTGGTCCCGGTCCCCGCGAAGAAGGAAGCGCAGGCCCGGATCTTCGCCACCATGGTCAACGGCGCGCCCACCGAGGTCATCAAGACCGACCCGCCCGCCGCGTAGCCCGTAGCGCCGAAGGCCCCGCCGCGTGCGGGGCCTTCGCCATGGTCGCCGCGCCAGGGTCAACAACGGCTTGACGTGCAGCGATAGATGGGCCACGATCTTCCCGCACACCCATGTCCGAAAACGGACTCAGATACTGGCATTGATCAAGGCCCCAGAGACCTGACTCCCGGGCCTTTTTTGATGCCCTGGCACCCGCCCGCGCGTAGGCCAGGACCTGGGGAGGTCTGCGGCCGAGCTTGGGGCGAGCCGCAGGCCTGCGCCGCGGCGGGTGCCGCCCAACACCCCTGCTGCGAGGAGTCCGCCGTGAGTTTCGTGTTCAACGTCGCCCTCGGCCGAGTCGGCTACTACGCCGGCCTGCCCGCCGCGAATGACGGCCTGGTCGCCATCGCCCTCGAGGCGTCCGGCCTCGAGACCGACGCCGTCCTCCGGGACAAGGCGACTTTCGCGGCCGTCGTCGCCGGCACGACCAACGAACAGACCACGCTGCCCCGGAAGCCGCTCACGAACGTCACGGCCACGGTCGACAACGCCAATGACCGGCTGAACCTGGACTGCGACGACGTCACCTGGGCAGGCCCGGGCGGCAACGCGGTCGGCGCGATCGTCCTGGCCTACGACCCCGACACCACCACGGGCACAGACGCGGACCTGATCCCGCTCTCCCTGCACACCGTCACGTGGAGCCCAGGCGACGGCATCGACACCACCTGGACGATCGCGGATTTCCTGCGCTCGAGCTCCACCACCTGACCCGTCCCCCGGGGAGGCCCACGCCATGGCGCGGATGTACACGTGCGGATTCGAACTCGCCAGCGCGGCCGCCCTCATGGAGTGGCAGGACTCCAACGGCTCCCCGGCCATCTCCCAGACGATCCACCGCGCCGGCACCGCCTCGCTGCGCATCACCCCGGCCGCCGCCACCCAGTACATCGAGCACCAGCTCACCAGCGGCGTGGTCCAGCGGACCTTCCACCGGTTCTACCTGTACATCACGGCGCTGCCCGCCGCGGACTGCAATCTGTACGGCATCGGCCAGTCCGGGTACTTCCCCGGCGTCCTCCGGCTCACCAGCACCGGCCAACTGCAGCTCCGCGACAACCAGGCCGCCGTCAACCTCGGCTCCCCGACCGCCGCCCTGTCCCTGAACCGCTGGTACCGCGTCGAGCTCGACTTCACCGACGTCGCCGGCACCCTCACCGCCGGAGTCAGCGCCTTCCGCGGCTACCTCGACGGCGTCCAGTTCGCCGACACCCTGTGCACGAACATCAACGGCTTCAGCCGCTTCAGGGTCGGCGCGATCCAGTCGGCGACCGCGATGGACATCTGCATCGACGACATCGCCGTCAACGACAACACCGGCACCGCCCAGAACGGCCTCCCCGGCCCCGGCTCGGTCGTCCACCTCCACCCGGCAGGCGCCGGCGACAACAACACCTGGACCGGCACAGGCGGCACCGCCGGAGCAGCGAACAACTGGACCCGCGTCAACGACACCCCGCCCGACGACGCCACGACGTACAACGAGCTGACCGCGACCGGCACCACCTCCGCCGACGACTTCACCCTCTCCTCGGCGGCCGCGGCCGGCATCGGCGCCAGCGACCCCATCACCCTCGTCGCCGTCGGCGCCCGCATCGGCTCCACCGCCACCACCACAGCGAGCATCGTGACCCGCCTCAAGGGCCAGGCGGGCGGCACGCTCCTCGAGTCGGCGTCCACCAGCGTCGCCGTCACCGGCTGGCAGACCCACAAAGCCGCCGTACCGCGCCTCTACGGGCTCACCGCCTACACCAACCCCCAGACGAGCGCGGCCTGGACGAGGACAGCGCTCGGGACCGCCCAGATCGGCTACCGCGGCAACGTCTCCCAGTCCACCTCCCGCCGCGTCTCCAACCTCTGGGCGCTGGTCGAGTTCATCCCCACGGAGAGCCAGACCCTCGCGCTCCCCACCGTCGCCGAGACCTCCGCCGCGCAGCTCCTGGCCGGCCACAAGGCCAACACACCGCCTGCGGCCGCCGAGACGACCACCGCGCGCCCGCTGACCGGTCACAAGACGATGGCGCTGCCCACGGTCGTCGAGACGACCTCCGCGAGGCCTCCCGGAGCCCGGAAACAGCGCTCTCTCAGCCCTGCGGGCGAGTTGACGGCCGTCCAGAGCCTCGGACGGTCGAAAAACGGGTCCCTCCAGACCCTCAGCGAGGCCAACACCGCCCAACCGCTCACCGGACACCGCTACGGAGCCCTCCCGAGAGCCCAAGAGACCTCCGCAGCACTCGACTTGGCCCCCCGCAAGGCCCGGGCGCTCCCGCAGGCCTCCGAAACGACCTCCACGAGCCTCCCGAGCGTCTCCAAGGCCTCCCCGCTGCCCACCGTGGCCTCCCAGGACGCCGTACAGGCCCTCACCGCCCTCAAGGCCTCCCCGCTGCCCCGTACGGGCGAGACCACCACCCCCCAGGCCTTCATCCCGTCCGGCGGACTCCCCACCGCCTACGAGACGACCACCGCACGCCCCCTCACCGGGCACAAGACCCTCGTCCTGCCCATCGCCTACGAGACCAGCACCGCACGGCCGCTCAGCAGCACCAAGACGGCCCTCCTGGCCCCCGTGGACGAGACCGCGACCGCCCAGGACCTCGTACCGCTCAAGACCGGCCCCCTACCCGTCGTCCACGAGGCCACCACCGCCCTACCCCTCACCCAGGGCACGCCCACCGAGCCCGACGAGGCCGAGTACGAGGTAGGCCAGCCCTTCACCACCTGGACGGCAGGCCAGCCCTACCCGGGTAGGACAGCAGGCCAGCCCTACACCACCTGGGAGACCGGACAGCCATGGTGACCACACGCACGCCCCTCGTCATGGCACGCACTACCCGCGAGTACGTCCACATCCCCGTACCAGGCAGCCCAGACCTCACCACACCCCCCGAGATCGCCTTCAAGGCCACCCAGGGGCCACCAGAGGACGAGGACTGGCACCAGGCCGAGTGGCACCAGGGCAGCGCACGCATCCTCATCGGGCCAGGAGGAGACGTCACAGACCTCGACGAGGGCCAGTACCGCATGTGGATCCGCTTCACAGCAGGCCTCGAACGCCCAGAGATCAACGCTGGGCTGCTCCACCTCACCTGACCAGAGGGGGGCAGGGGGCACCCGGGGGCATCCCCTGCTCGACGAGGAGAGCACACCATGCCGTACGCCCCACCATCACGCTGCACCGATCCCGAGTGCCATGAGATCGCGACCAAGGGATCACGCTGCGACGAGCACCAGCGCATCCCCTGGACAGGACGAGACAACAAGGCCGAGCGCTACGGCATCAGCTCAGGCGAGTGGCGCACACTCAAGCGCAGGGTCACCAAGCGGGACAACGGCTGCTGCTACATCTGCGGAGCCGAGGCCCCCGACCCTGAGCTGTACGACGAGGACGACCGCTCGACCCATCCCCACGAGCTCGACCACGTCATCCCCATCAGCGAGGGCGGAGCACGCCGCTCCCTCGACAACCTCGGCTTGGCCTGCACGTCGTGCCACGACGCCAAGAGCAAGCGCGAGACCACGCGCGCCAACGCGCGACGACGGAGGACCCCATGACCCTCTCATCCGACTACGACGACTATCGCCCCCGTGAGGCAGTGCAGCACGCCCGCCGCTTCGTCAGCCGCCGCCCCGGGCGGCCCGACCTTCATGGCGTCGCGTTCCCCTCCGGCCGCGTCCTGGCCGACGACCCGCGCACCGGCCTGGTCGCCGCCACGTCTGTGGAGCACCTGGATCCCGAGAACGACGGCCGCGCGACGGTCTTTTGGGCCGAGGAGACGCCCTCGGAGGGGGTAGGGGAGTCAAAATCACCAGGATGATTCCCACGGGGCCCGGCGCGGTCAACTCGGAACACGCCGTCTCAGAATAAATTTCGGGCGATGGGCTCCCAGGCCGTCACCCAGCGTGACTGAGGGAGGTGATCGCCGGTGGGACGAACCCCGCAGCCCGCCCCCCTCAAGCTCATCGGCGGCCGCGGCAACGGCACCGACTCCGGCGGCCGCAAGGTCAACCCCGGGCCGGCCTTCCGCCGCATCGCCCCGAACCCGCCGACCTGGATGAGCGTCGAGGCCAAGGCCGAATGGCGCCGCGTGGCCCCCGGCCTGCAGCGCCTGGACCTCCTCAAGGAAGAGGACCGCGCCACCCTCGCCGCCTACTGCGAGACCTGGTCGCAGTTCGTCACCGCGACCCGCATGGTCACGCAGGAGGGCATCACCGCCGAGGTCACCACCGTCAGCGCATCCGGGAGCGAGACGACGCGCACCGTCCCGCACCCGGCGGTGGCGATCGCCCGGTCCGCCGGCCGCGAGCTGCGGGCGTACGCCAGCCAGTTCGGCCTGACGCCCAGCAGTGAGCAGGCCCTCGCGAGAGGGGCCGACGATGGCGAGGACGACAACCCCTTCGCGTAGCTCGCGAAAGCCCGGCCGTGCGAAGGCCGCGCCGCGCACCGACACGGTGGAGGTGCCGGACCAGGAGACCCTGAACCGGCTGAAGCTCTCGCCCGAGGTCGGCTGGTACCTGGCCTCGCGCGGGATCCCGCTGCCGGACTGCCCGCCGCTGCACAAGACGCCCGAGCCGCGCGACGAGCCGGGCGCGCTGTTCGACCCAGCACGCGTCGACAAGGTCATCACCGCGTTCTCCAAGCTCCGGCACACCAAGGGCCAGTGGGCAGGCCAGCCGCTGAAGCCGGACCCGTGGCAGGTCGCTTACGTGATCGCCCCGGTCTTCGGGTGGGTGCAGTGGGACGACGACGCCGACAGCTACGTCCGGATCATCTCCGAGCTGTACGTAGACGTCCCGCGCAAGAACGGCAAGAGCACGCTGTGCGGCGGCATCGCGATCTACATGACGTGCGCGGACGACGAGCCGGGCGCCGAGGTCCTCGCCGCGGCCACCACGAAGGATCAGGCGCGATTCGTCTTCGACCCGATCCGCCAGCTCTGCGACAAGGCACCCGCGCTCAAGGGCCACGTCAAGCCGCTCAGAGACAAGATCGTCCACCCCAAGAGCGGCTCCTACTTCCAGGTCATCTCGAACGTCGCCGACGCCCAGCACGGCGCGAACCTGCACTGCTACATCTGCGACGAGCTCCACATCCACAAGACGCCGGACATGCTCGAGACCCTCGAGACCGGCACCGGCTCCCGCCGTCAGCCGCTCGGCGTGGTCATCACCACCGCCGACACCGGCCGCCGAGAGACCCCGTACGACAACAAGCGCCGGCGCATCGAGCAGCTGGCGCGCGGAGTCCTGCACGACCCGTCCGTCTACGGCGTCATCTTCGCGGCGCCCGAGGGCGCGGACCCGCACGCCGAGGAGACCTGGCGTGCAGCGAACCCCGGGTTCGGCGTCTCCCCCACCCGGGCCTTCCTGGTGAAGGCCTCGCGCAAGGCGGAATCCTCGCCGACCGAGCTGGCCTCCTACCTGCGGCTGAACCTCGGTATCCGCACCCGGCCGGACGGCAAGTACCTGAAGATCGAGGACTGGGACCGCAACGCCGGCCTGGTCGACGAGACCGCACTGCACGGCCGGGAGACCTGGGGCGGCCTGGACCTCGCCGCGACGTCCGACCTGTGCGCGCTCGCGTGGCTGTTCCCGAACGACGAGGACGGCACGCTCGACGCCGTCTGGCGGTTCTGGACCCCGGAGGACAACCTCCCGGCCCTGGACAAGCGGACCGCCAAGGCCGCCAGCCGCTGGGTCAAAGAAGGGTGGCTGACCAAGACCCCCGGCAACGTCGCCGACTACGACTGGATCAAAGACCAGATCAAGAAGGACCGCGACGTCTTCCGCGTCCGGTCTATCGGCTACGACCCGTGGAACGCCAGCCAGTTGACCAACGACCTGGTCTCCGAGCGCGCGCCCATGGTCAAGGTGCGGCAGGGCTTCCAGACCATGAGCCCGGTCCTCAAAGAGACGCAGCGGCTGATCAAGCGCGGCACCCCGGAGAAGACCGTGCTGCGCCACGGCGGTAACCCCGTCGTCCGGTGGTGCGTCGACAACATGGCCGTCGCCATGGACCCGGCGGGCAACGTCAAGCCCGACAAGAAGAACAGCGGCGACAAGATCGACGGCGTGTCCGCGCTGCTCACCGCCATGTCCGAGGTCCTCGCCAGGCCCCCGCGCCGCAAAAGCCGGTACGCGGACGAAGACGAAATCATGGTCGTTTAGCGGAAGCCGAACGCAGCGCCGCTTTGCTGCCCGCGGCTTCCTGTCGGCAGATCGATATCCACATCCAGCGTGAGCTCAACGGAGCGACCGTCGTCGGCGACCTCGGCCTTGAGCAGGCGGCCCGTCGTCGAGTCGCGCCCCTCCACTCGCACGGGGATGTCCTGGCCTACCTGACGGTCGAACGCGCCCTGCTCGAAACGGTCGCCCTCGGGGGCCGGCTGCTCGTAGCTCATCTTCATGCCGCAACGGTAGCGGCCCGACTTTTGGGAGGCCGCTGTGTTCGCGTGGCGCCGTACAGCCGTACGCAGACGAGTCGTCGTCAACCTCGCCGACAAGGCGTTCCGCGGGATCCTCTGGGCCAAGCGCGGCCCGCTCCTGGTCCTCCGCGACGCGGAGCTCCTCGAGGCCGGCCGCGCTCCCCAGGCGGTGGACGGCGAGGTCGTCATCGAGCGGGCGCGCGTCGAGTTCACCCAGGTCCTCGCGGGCGGTGGCGGCTGATGGCGTTCGTGGTCAGCTCCGGCGCGCTCTCGACGACCGGGGCGGGAGTCCTTCCCTCGTACGCGGCGATGTCCCTGCGGGCGGCGCCGTGGGAGTACGAGACGATCTGGCGCACCCAGCCTCAGGTCCGAACGGTCATCGCGTTCCTGGCCCGGAACATCGCCCAACTCGGCGTGCACGTCTACCGCCGCGTGAGCGACACCGACCGCGAGCGGCTCACACAGCACCCGCTCGCGCAGCTGCTCGGCAACCCACTGCTCGGCATGACGACGTACCGGTTCATCGAGCGGCTCGTCTCAGACGTCGCCCTGTACGACAACTGGTACGGGATCAAGCTGAAGCTCAACGGCCAGCTGCGGATCCTGCCGGTGCCGCCCACGTTGATCCGTCCGTACGGCGGGAACTGGATCCGGCCCGAGAAGTACCAGACCGCCGGCGGCCGGGACTTCCAGCCGGACGAGGTCATCCACATCCACGGGTACTCGCCCACGGACCTCACGTACGGCGAGTCACCCATCGAGTCCCTGCGGGACCTGCTGCTCGAGTCGACCGAGGCCTCCAAGCAGCGGCGCCAGATGTGGAAGTCCGGTGCGCGGCTCACAGGCGTCCTCGTCCGGCCGGCCGACGCGCCGGACTGGGAGGAAAAAGACAAGAGGCGCTTCCGCGAGATGTGGCGCAGCTTCGCCGACGGCGGCGGTGCGGAAGGCGGGACGCCGATCCTCGAGGACGGCATGACCTACGACAAGGTCGGCTTCAACCCCGAGCAGGCGCAGTACATCGAGGCCCGCAAGCTGACGCGCGAGGAGGTCAGCGCGGCGTACTTCATCCCGCCGCCGCTCATCGGGATCCTCGACCACGCCACGTACTCCAACATCAAGGAGCAGCACGCCCACCTGTACCAGGACACCCTGGGCCCGTGGACCGTGATGATCCAGCAGGAGTTCGCCGCTCAGGTCCTCCCGGATCTGCCGGACAACAAGGACGTCTACTGCGAGTTCAACATCGCGGAGAAGATGCGCGGCTCCTTCGAGGAGCAGGCCGCCGCCATGTCGACGATGGTCGGCGGTCCGGTCATGACGCGCAACGAGGGTCGGGCCCGGATCAACCTGCCGAGCGTCGAGGGTGGCGACGAGCTGATCGTCCCCATGAACGTCACCGAGGGCGGCCTCGCCAGCCCCCGGGACACCGCCCCGGACGCTCCCCCAAAAGCGCGCGGCCTGCCGCGTAGCAAGGCCAGCGGCAGGCCTTCCACGATCGGCACCTTCGCGTCCGAGCGGGACGCGCTCGAGAAGACGCTGACCGCGTTCACCGAGCGCCAGGCGAACGCGCTCCTGACGGCCGCCGGCGCCAAGGCCGACGGCGCGGACGGGATGCCGGACCTGCTTGCGCTGTGGGCCGCCGGATCCGAAGACCGGCTCGCCCAGCTGCAGGCGCTCCTCGCACACCACGGCTACCGACTCGCTCAGGTCGGCGCGTGGGACGTGCTCGACGTCTGGAACCCGGAGGCCGAGAACTGGTCTGCGGACGTGATGCTCGCCTGGATCCTCGCCGCCGCACAGACACACGCGGCGCAGCACGAGGAGTCAGGCCGGGGAGCCGTCGCCGCGGTGCAGGAGGAAGGCGGCGACGGCTGGCGGGAGGCCCTGCAGACGGCCGCGGTCGCGTGGGGCACCGCGGCCTCTGCACGGGCCAAGACCGCCGCCACCGAGACCCGGTCGTTCGGCGGCCACGACGCCGCCGGCGCGAGCGGCCTCACCCAGAAGATCTGGGTCACCGGCGGCACCAACCCGCGCGCCAGCCACAAGGCGCAGAACGGCGAGGCCGTGAGCCTCGACGACGTGTTCTCCAACGGCCTGCGCTGGCCGGGCGACGCCGGGGGCGAGACCAAGGAGCTCGTCAACTGCAACTGCTCTCTCGACTACGCGAAGGAGGAATGACGCCGTGCGCACGATGGAAGTCACCGTCAAGGTGAAGGCGGCGGGCGTCGCCGACGGCCTGGCCGAGGGACAGTTCCGCGCCCTCGTCTCGGTGTTCGACAACGAGGACAGCTACGGCGACGTCGTCCGCCCGGGCGCGTTCGCCCAGACCCTCATGGACTGGGCGGCCAAGGGCGACAACATCCCCGTCATCTGGTCCCACCAGTGGTCCGATCCGTTCTCCCACGTCGGCCACGTCGTCGAGGCCAAGGAGACGACCGACGGCCTCGAGGTCCTCGGCCAGATCGACGACCTCTCCGGTGACGACGAGAACCCCACCGCCAAGCAGGTCTACCGCCTGCTCAAGGGCCGCAGGGTCACACAGTTCAGCTTCGCCTACGACGTGCCCAACGGGGGCGGCGCCTGGGTGAAGGACGACAACCACCGCTGGGGCGGCTACTACGAGCTGCGCCAGGTCGACCTCCACGAGGTCGGCCCGTGCCTGCTCGGCGTGAACCGCGAGACGGAGCTCCTGGCCGCGAAGGCGGCCCAGGTCGCCGCCGGAGCCAAGGCCGGACGCGTCCTGTCCCAGAGCAACTACGACATCCTCACCGCGGCGTACGAGTCGATCGGTGAGGTCCTGGCGGCCGCCAGCCCGGAGCCTGCGAAGGCCCGGCGCCCGGAGGCCCCGAAGAACGACGAACCGACCCCGGATGAGTCCGGCCAGCCCGGCTCTGCGGCGGCCAGCGGTGACGAGCCGCCCGCCCAGCCCTCAGAGCCCGCGCCCGCCCAGGACGCCACCGAGGACACCAGCAAGAGCAGCGAGACCAACACGGTTCCCCGCGAAACGCCCAAGGGCGTCGCCAGGCCCGCTGTCGTCTCCGTCCACCTGGCCGCCGAGCTCGCGCTCGCCGGCATCAACACGGATTGAGGAGACATGCCGCAGAGCATCAAGGAACTCGCCGAGGAGATGAAGGATCACCTCCTCAAGGCCCAGGCGATCGCCAAGGCAGCGGAGGACGCGAACCGCGACTTCACCGCAGAGGAGGCCGCAGACCTCCGCGAGCACATGTCCAAGGCGACCGCCGCGAAGGCCGCCATCGAGGAGCGCAAGGGCAACGACGAGCTCAAGGCGACGCTCGCCCAGCTCGGCGACGACATCGCCCTGAACGCCAAGACGGACAAGGACGGCACCCGGCAGACCGCCAGCGGCTTCCACCTGCCCGACGCCAAGAAGAGCCTCGGTGAGCAGTTCACCGAGTCCAAGGAGTACAAGGGCCTCCTCGACCAGGCCAAGAACAGCGGCGGCCAGTTCGCGAAGAACCAGCGCGTCCAGAGTGAGATGGTCGGCTTCAAGTCGCTGGTCACCGGTGGCTCCGACACCTCGGCCGGTTCCCTCGTCCAGAACGACTACCGCGGCCTGGCCGTCGGCATCGACGTCTTCCAGCGGCCGCTGCGCCTGCGCGACGTCGTCACCCCGGGCACCACCACCTCGGACACGGTCGAGTACGTGCGCGTCACGTCCGTGACGAACAACGCCGCCCCGGTCGCCGAGGCGACGTCCTCGGCGGCACCGACCGCCCCGGGCGGCGCGGGCGCGCTCGTGAACAACGCGGGCGGCGGCTACAAGCCGGAGTCCGGCGTGGCCCTGGCGAAGATCACAGCGGCGGTCAAGACGATCGCGCACTGGATGCCGGCCACCAAGCGCTCCCTCTCCGACGCCGCCCAGATCAGGACGCTCATCGACGCGTTCCTGATGTACGGCCTCGAGGAGGAGCTCGAGGACCAGATGGTCACGGGCGACGGCACCGGCGAGAACTTCGAGGGCGTCGCCAACGTCTCCGGCACGCAGTCGCAGGCCTGGGACACCGACCTCCTCACCACGACCCGCAAGGCCAAGACGAAGGTCCGCACCGTCGGCCGCTCGGTCGCCAACGCGTACCTGCTCAACCCGGCGGACACCGAGGCGCTGGACCTCCTGCAGGACAACGAGGCCCGCTTCTACTTCGGCGGCCCGGCCGGCTCCGGCACGGCCCAGGTCCTGTGGGGCGTCCCGGTCATCGAGACCGAGGCCGTCCCGGCGGGCACCGGCTACGTCGGCGACTGGCGCAAGGCGATCCTGTGGGACCGCGAGCAGGCCACCATCCAGGTCACCGACTCGCATCTGGACTTTTTCGTCCGCAACCTCGTCGCGATCCTCGCCGAGATGCGCGCCGCGTTCGGCGTCATCCAGCCGTCCGCGTTCGTCGAGATGGACCTGACCGCCTGATCGGAGGCATGACCCATGGCTTACCTGGATCCCGCCGCGGGCCGCGCCCGCGAGGGCAGGCAGGGCGCCGCGCAGGCGGACGTGGGCGCACTGACGTCCGCGGCCGCCGCCGGCGCCAACCCCACGAAGGCGGAGTACGACAAGACCGTCACCGACCTGGCCACGCTTCGGACGGCGCACAACGCGCTGCTCGCCAAGCTGCGAGCGGCCGGCGTCATCGCGTCGTCGTGACGCTGTTCGTCCACCGCAACGCCGGAGGGCGGTGCCCGTGCGGAGCAGCTGACGCTGCGTGCGGCCCGCCCTCCGACGTCGTACCGGTGGACCTCAACATCGAGGAGGTGGCCGCGGTGAGCGGTCCGCTCAAGAAGTACCGCGTCCGTACAGCGAACGGTGTCGACACCGTGCTGAAGCTGTCCGAGGCCGACGCGGCGAAGCTGGGCAATGGCCCGTACGAGGTCTCGGACGCCGTATCGACGATCGAGCCGGTACAGCCCGTGGACGTCGTCACCGTCGTCTCGACCGACCCGGTGGCGGTCGCGACGGTCGCGGAGCCCGTACAGCCGCCGCCGGCCGACAACGGCCCGATCGTGGCGGACCCGGCGGCGCCGGTCGTCGGCCCGGGCGACGAACCCACCGAGGCACAGCCCGTCGGCGACGGCCCGGTCCCGACCACCGAGCAGACGCCGGCCTCCGTCCCGACACCGGAACCCGTACCGGCCCCGGTCCCGACACCGGAGCCCGTACCGGCCAAGGCCTCCCCTGCGCGGAAGCGCGCGGCGGCCGGCGAGAACAAGGCCCGCCGCGGGGCAGCGAACAAGGCCGCTGGCAGTGGCAGCTGAGGAGTTCCTCGCGGATCCGGTCGAGCTCGCTGTGAAGCTCGGCCGTTCCGAGGACGACCCCAAGCTGCTGTACGCCCTGCGGGCGGCCAGCCGTCGTTTCCGCGGGCAGGTCGGCCACCGCGTCAACCTGGTGCAGAACGATGTGGTGGTCCTCGACGGGAACGGGCGCGAGTCGCTGCTCCTGCCGGTGTGGCCCACCAGGTCCGTGGCGGAGGTTCTGCTCGACGACCAGGAGCTCACCGAGGGCACCGACTACAGCTGGTCCGACGCGGGCATCCTGCGCCGCCTCGGCTGCAGGTACTGGCCCGACCGGCTCCGCTGCCTGCAGGTGACGTACACGCACGGCTGGCCCTGGGACGAGATGCCCGAGGACATCCAAGAGGCCGTACTCGAACGGGCGGAGGCCGCCTTCACCATCCCCGTCGGCGTTCAGTCCAAAGCTGTCGGCGGGCAGTCGGTGACCTTCGGGGCGCAGGCCGCGTCCGGGGCCACCGAGTCCTGGATCGCCGCGGTGAACCGGCACAAGGTCCGCTCCTCGGGGTGGGTCTGATGTTCTTCTACGACAGCCTGGTCCGCATACGCGCGGGCACGCGCACGGACCGCGGCGGCAACCAGATCACCGACTGGTCACCGGGCGCGGTGCAGCTGCTCGAGGTGGGCGGGCTGAACATCCAGCCTGCCAGCCAGACCGAGCAGACGGATTCGACGCGTACGGCCGTTGTCACCGGCTGGCGCGTCCAGTCCGACGAGGGTGACCGCCCGGACATCACCGCGCTCGACCGTCTCGAGTGGC
Organism: Streptomyces sp. M41(2017); assembly: GCF_002078175.1. Lineage (GTDB taxonomy): Bacteria > Actinomycetota > Actinomycetes > Streptomycetales > Streptomycetaceae > Streptomyces. The sequence goes on from NZ_MWFK01000001.1 coordinate 493,233, forward strand.
GCGGCATGACGCTCGAGGTCGAGGGCGAGGTCGCCGAGTGGCCCGACCCGCTCACCGGCGCGGTGCATCACATCGAGTTCACCATGACCCGGGTCACCGGATAGGAGGCCTACCGTGCTGCAGTCCTTCCGACTCGACACCGCCGGCGTCCGCGAGATCCTCAAGGGCCCGGAAGTCCGCCGCGTGGTCGACGACCTGGCGGGCGAGATCGCCACGCACGTCCGGGCTGCCGTGCCCGGCGGGACGCCCGTCACGGTCCGCGGCTACACCACCGACCGAGGCGCCGCCACCATCACGGTGCAGGACGTACGGGCGATGGCGTGGCAGGCCCGCGACGGGATCCTGACGCGCGCGGCCGGAGCGGCCGGCGTCGAGGTCAGGGCGTGGCAGCGGTGACGAAGACCCTGACCGTGTTCGGCGACGCGCAGTCCGCCGGCGCCGCGGTCCTGCGCACGGCACTCGCCGGGCGCGCCGAGGAGTTCGCGGCGGGGGCGACGATCGGAACGAAGGTCCCGACGGACCGCTCTCCGGAGCTGTCCAAGCTGCCGTACGTCATGGTCCGCAAGGACAGCGACAACCCGCACTCTTCGATGGCGAACAGCCGCGTAACGCTGCGGGTGACCGTCTGGCACGCGGACGCGGACCAGGCGCACGACCTGGCGATGCTCTGCCAGGGCCTGCTCATCGTCCACTCCGGCCCGGTCATCCGCGGCGTACGCCCGGGCACCGGCCCCCTCCCTGCAGTCGACGACCCGTCGGGTGTCGACCTGAGCACGTTCACCGTGCTCGCCAACGTCAAGCCCCAACGGGCCTGACACCGCACTGAACCGCGGCTCCCACCACCCTGATCTGAGAGGAGGGCGCCGCATGTCCGGCGACCCGACAAAGGCAAATCTCTGGACCGACGCCGACGTGTACGTGTCCTGGAACCTGAACGCCACGCTCCCCGCTGACGCGGAGACGCCGTTCGGCGGGGACTGGCACCTCGTCGGACTGCTCGACGGCGACGAGGGATTCCCCGAGACCCGCGACGAAGACACGGACGACAAGTTCGCCTGGGGCGGCGTGCTCGTCCGTACGAGCCGTCAGCACTTCAAGCTGACGAAGAGCTTCACCGCGCTCGAGGACAACGACACCACCAGGAAGCTGGTGTGGCCCGGCTCGACCGCGACCCGCATCAAGGTCCCGCGCCCCGAGCAGGTCCTCGTCGCATTCGAGACCCGCGAGGGAGAGAAGGTGCGCCGGCTCATCACGAGCCAGTACGCCGAGTGCTCCCTCGACGGCGACCACGGCGAGAACGAAACCGACCTCGAGTCGGCCACCATCGCCGCGACGATCTACCCGACGGCGGACGGCTGGCTCTTCGAGCGTCAGGACACCCCGGTCCTCGAGACCATCGAGGTCACCCCGGCGACGAAGAACCTGGCGGTCGCGGCGATCGGCGCCCTGGTGGCCACCGCCACCTACTCGGACGCCACCACCGCGGACGTCACGGCCGAGGCCACCTGGACGAGCTCCGCCCCGACCAAGGCCACCGTCTCCGCCGGGTTCGTCACCGGCATCGCCACCGGAACCGCGACCGTCACGGCCACCTACCAGGGACAGTCCGACACCTGCGCCGTCACCGTCGCCTGACAGCCGCCGGGGCGCGGGCAGTTCGTCGCGGTTCGGACCGCGCCCCGGTGCACCACCCCACCCGAACCGCGACGGAAGGAACCGCGACGCCATGCCCCTGCAGCAGTTCCCCGATGCCGAGCTCGAGGCCAAGGCCGTACAGCTCGGCATCATCAAGAGCGGCGAGAGCCTGCCGCGCAACGCGCGCTCCCGTGTGGCCGCCGCGCTCCTCGAGGAGCGCCGCGCCACCGCCAAGCCGGAGAAGCCGGCCGAGCCCGAGATGGCGAAGGACATCACCGTCCGAGGCAGCGAGATCGCCGTGGACGGCAAGCCGTTCCCGTGGCTCGTGGCCCGGGCGCCGATGGACATCACCCTCGCCACCGACGGCTCCGGCACCGTCCGCCTGACCCTGATGGCCGAGTCCGTCCAGGTCCTCAAGCCCCAGCCCGACAGCACCGAAAGCGAGTAGCACCATGGCCACCCGAACCGCGACCAGCAAGAGCCCGGCCGCCCAGGCGCCGGACGACAAGCCGTTCGACTTCAACCTCGACGCCGTCAAGGCCGAGGTCGAGTCCACCCCGTTCCGCGTCCACTGGAACGGCCGGCGCTTCACCTTCAAGCACATGCAGGACCTCGACTCCTGGGAGCTCCTGGCGGCCGCCGACTCCGGCGAGGCCAACGCCGTCATGGGCTCCCTGCGCCTGGCGCTGGGCGACGAGTGGGAAGAGTTCCGCAAGGTGCCCATGCCGCAGTACAAGCTGATGCCGCTGTTCAAGGCGTACCAGGCGCACTGCGGTATGGACTCGGGGGAATCCTCGGCCTCGTCCGACTCCTGAGCGAGCACGGCGAGGCTATCCAGGCCGACCTCCGCGACACGTACGGGATCCGCCTCGGCGACCTGTTCGCACGCGATCCCTCCGGCCGGCCGCTGCTGACGTGGCGGGAACTCGGCGGCTACATCCGCCAGCTCCCCCCGCGGGCGCGCCTGCGCCTGGCGCTCGGCGACTCGGACGGGATGTGGGGCCTGCAGGAGCACCTGCAGGCGCTGACCATCGACGAGCTGCGGATCGCGAACTGGCAGCGCGCGAATGACGGCATCAAACCGTCCAAGCAGAGCAAGCCGCCCAAGCCGATGGACCGGCCCGGTCCCGGGCGCAGCCGCGGCAAGAACTCCCCCGAGCGGATCGCCAAACGCAAGGCCGCGCTCGAGCGGGCTGCCGACCGGCGCCGCGCGCTGGCACGCGGGGAGATCACCTGACCGACAAGTGAATACGGGGGTGCCCTATGCCGTCTGTCGGCTACGCCACGCTGCAGGTCATCCCCTCCGTACGGGGCATCTCCGACGAGCTGCGCCGCCAGCTCGTCGGCCCGGCGGGGGCCGCCGGTGACCAGGCGGGCGAGGACGCCGGCGGCGGCTTCCGCGACGCCTTCACCGGCGCCCTCGCCGCCATCGGTGTCACGGAGATCGCGGGCAAGATCGGCGAGCAGTTCGTTGACGCCTTCGAGCAGGCGATGGAGCAGTCCAACGTCACCGGCCAGCTCAAGGCCCAGCTCGGCGCCTCGAGCAAGGACGCGGCGCGGTACGGCAAGGTCGCCGGGCAGCTGTACGCGAAAGGCATCACGGAGGACATCGAGTCGGCGGCCGAGTCGGTCCGCGCGACCGTGCAGGGCGGCCTCGTCCCGAAGAACGCGACGAAGCAACTGCGCGTGATCTCCGGGGAGATGTCGGACTTCGCGACGTCGTTCGGGACCGACCTGAGCCTGCAGTCGCAGGCCGTGTCCGCGCAGCTCAAGAACGGGCTCGCGCCGAATGCAGAGGCCGCGCTCGACGTGATGACGGTCGGGTTCCAGAAGCTGGGCCCGAACGCGGAGGACATCCTCGAGACGTTCCAGGAGTACCCGGTCCAGCTCAAGAAGCTGGGGCTCGACTCCAAGACCGCGCTCGGCCTGTTCTCCCAGGGCCTCAAGGGCGGCGCCCGCGACACGGACATCGTCGCGGACGCGCTCAAGGAATTCAGCATCCGGTCGATCGACATGTCCGCGGGCAGCCAGGCCGCGTACAAGGCGATCGGACTGGACGCGGGGAAGATGTCCAGCCAGATCGCCAAGGGCGGCAAGGGCGCGACCGCCGGCCTGCAGACCGTCCTCGACAAACTCCGGTCGATCAAGGACCCGGTCAAGAGGGAGGCCGCGGCCGTCGGGCTGTTCGGCACCCAGGCCGAGGAGCTCGGCACGAGCCTGTTCAAGCTGGACCCGTCCAAGGCCGTCAAGGCGATCGGCGACACCGGCGGCGCCGCGAAGCAGCTCGGCAAGGACCTGCACTCGGGTCCGGCGTACGAGCTCACGGTGTTCCAGCGGAGCCTCAAGCAGGCCCTCGTCAACGTCCTCGGCGGGCAGGTCCTGCCGATCCTCGCGCGCGGCGGACGGATCGCCAACACGGTCCTGCTGCCCCCGCTCAAGACCCTCGCGACGACCACCGCCTCTCTCCTGCTTCCCGCGCTCAAGGGCTTGTGGAAGGGCGGGACGGCGGTCGTCAACTGGCTCCGGGACATGGGCACCTGGCTCATCCCCATCGGGATCGCCGTCGTCGGGTTCACCACCGCGCTCCTGGCCCAGCAGATCGCGACCGCCGGCGTCGCCGCCGTGTTCGCGGTCTACCGCGGGGCGATCCTCGCGTGGACCCTTGTGCAGCGCGGCGCGACGATCGCGCAGGCGGCGTTCAACCTGGTGATGGAAGCGAACCCCGTGATCCTCGTGATCACGGCGATCCTCGCCCTGGGCGCCGCGCTCGTCGTCGCGTACCAGCGCAGCGAGACCTTCCGGAAGATCGTCCAGGGTGCGTGGGCTGGCATCCAGACCGCCGCCATGTACGTGTGGAACCAGGTCCTCAAGCCTGCGTTCGCGGACCTGATGGTCGCCATCAAGGCCATCGGCGCCGTGTTCGTGTGGCTGTGGAGCTCGGTGATCCAGCCCGTGATCGGGTTCATCGTCGCCGCGTTCAAGATCTGGTGGACCGCCGTCAAGATCTACCTCACGGTGATGGGCGTCATCTTCTACGCCCTGGGCGCCATCGCGGTCTGGCTCTGGAAGAACGCCATCTCCCCGGTGATCAACTGGATCATCGCCGGGTTCAAGCTGTGGTGGGCCGCCGTACAGATCTACTTCGGCCTGGTCATGGGCGCGTTCCGGGCGGTGGCCTCGGTCGCCGTGTGGTTCTGGACCACCGTGATCTCACCCGTGATCGGGTGGATCGTCGCCGGATTCCAGCTCATGTGGGCGGGCGTGAAGGCCGTGTTCGGCTACTTCATGCTCGGCATCAAGACCACCGCCGGGTGGGCGAGATGGCTGTGGACAGCCGCGATCTCCCCCGTCGTCGGGTGGATCGTCGCCGGGTTCAAGCTGCTGTGGTCCGGCGTGAAGATCGTGTTCGGCTGGTTCGTCGGCGGAATCAAGACGACCGCCGGGTGGGTCAAGTGGCTGTGGACCAACGCCGTCACGCCCGCGCTGAACGGCATCAAGTCGGTGATCTCCACCGTCTACAACGTCGGCATCAAGCCGGTGTTCAACGCGCTCAAGGCCGCGGTCGGCCAGGTCGGCAAGGCGTTCGGCACGGCCAAGGACGCCATCGCCCTGGCGTGGAACAAGGTCAAGGCGATCGCCAAGGCCCCGGTGTCGTTCATGGTGAACACCGTCTACAACAAGGGCATCGTCGGCATGTGGAACAAGGTGGCCTCGGCGTTCGGCGCGCCGAAGCTGTCCACCTTCAAGTTCGCCCGGGGCGGCCCGGTGTTCGGCGCGGGCACCGAGACGAGCGACGACGTCCCCGCCTGGCTGTCTCGCAACGAGCACGTCTGGACGGCCAAGGAGGTCAAGGGCGCGGGCGGGCACGGCGCGGTCATGGCCATGCGTAAGTGGGCTGCGGCCGGCGGGAAGGGCACGCCCGGGTTTAAGGACGGCGGCGGTCTGTTCGGCTGGATCGGAAAGGCCGGATCCACGGCGGCGGGCTGGGGCTCGAAGGCCTGGGACAAGATCAAGTCTGGTGCGGGCTGGCTCAAGGACACCCTCGCGGGCTCCGCGCGGGCGGGCGTCAACGCGGTGGTCAATCCGCTCCTGTCGAGGATCCCTGGGCTCGGCTCCGGGATCGGCGACATGATCGCGAAGATCCCCGACAAGATGATCGACGCCATGTTCGGCTACGCCAAGGAGGCCGACAAGAAGGGTGCGTCCAGCAGCTTCGGCGGCGGGAAGATCCCGTCCGGCCAGCACGCGGCGATCATCAAGGCGGCCCTGTTGGCGGCCGGTGTGCCGCCGCCCGGCACGCTCGCGCAGTGGCTGTCCGGCCTGAACACGCTCATCACGCGCGAGTCCGGCTGGAACGCGTCCGCGGTCAACCGCACCGACAGCAACGCGAAGGCCGGCCACCCCTCGCAGGGGCTGGCGCAGACGATCCCCGGGACGTGGAGCGCGTACGTCCCGAGCTCGCTGCGCAGCCGCGGCATCCTCGACCCAGTCGCCAACGTCGCGGCCGCCATCCGGTACATCGTCTCCCGGTACGGCAACATCACCAGCGTTCAGCAGGCCAACGCGTCCAAGAGCCCCAAGGGCTACGCGGGTGGCGGCCGGCCGCGCGCCGGTGAGACGTTCTGGGTCGGCGAGAACGGCCCCGAGCTCATGCGCCTGGGCGCGGGCGGGGCCACCGTGTGGGACTCGGCGACGTCGATGGCGATGGCCTCCCAGCTCGGCGCGATGCGCGGCTTCGCGAAGGGCACCAGCGGGGCCAAGGCCCGGGCGGCGGCTCGCAAGCAGGTACCCGGCGATCTCACGTCGGTGCACAAGGTCCTGACGGCGAGCGCGGCGGACATCAAGAAGGCGTTCAACGAGCTCACCAAGGACCTCAAGGCAGCGGGCGGCGCGAGCAAGGCGCTCGCCGCCTCGACCGCGAAGGCCTCCACCAAGCTGCAGGCCCTGGCCAAGCAGCGGGACTCGGTGGACTCGAAGCTCGAGGCGGCCAAGTCCGCGGCCGCCGACCAGAAGAAGTCCGCTGCAGACTTCTTCGGCCTCGGCCAGGTCGGCGACGTCACCACGTTCTCCGACCTGCTCGGCGGCCTCAAGTCCCGCCAGGCGCAAGCCAAGGAGTTCCAGGCGCAGATCGCTGGCCTGTCCAAGAAGGGGGTCTCCAAGAGCATCATCAGTCAGCTCGTCGGGCAGGGCCCCGGCGGACCGCTGATCGACCTCATCTCCGGCGCGTCCAAGGGCCAGCTCGCCCAGCTCAACGCCCTCGCCAAGTCCGGTAGCAAGCTGTCGACGAGCTACGGCAACACGATGGCCGACGCGATGTTCGACGCCGGTACGAACGCGTCCAAGGGGTTCCTGCTCGGGCTGCAGAGCCAGGAGAAGGAACTGCAGGCCGAGATGAACAAGCTCGGCGCGTCGCTGGTCAAGGGCATCGAGCACAAGCTCGGCATCCACAGCCCGGCCAAGGCCCTGGTCCCCGTCGGCGCGAACACGGCGCGCGGCGTGGTGGTGGGCCTGGACAACACCGCGGCCGAGGTCGCGGCGGCCGCGGCCCGGACGGCGGACGCCATGGTGCCCGCGGTCCCGTCCGTGTCCCCCGCGTCGTACAGCGCGGCCTCCTCGAGTCCTCAGGGCCTCACCCCGGGGACGCCGATCCGGCTGGTCGTCGAGGACGGCCGGGAGCTGCGGGCGTACGTGGACGACCGGGCAGACACCCGGGTCAACGCGGGATTCCGTCGCTTCCGGTCGGGTGCCCGCAACGGCAAGTAGAGAAGGAGGCACACACGATGCCGATGATCGTGGATCCCGATGCGCCTCCGGTGGAGCCGCCGGCCACCGTCGCCAGTCCGGACGGCTGGCTCCGGGCGGCCGTGGACGCGTCCTGGGCAGGGGTCGTGCTCGCGGTGGACTACACCGCGGGCACGCCCCTCGCCGGGGCGGCGAACGTCCGCAAAGTCCGCATCACGCGGCAGGACCCGGGCGCGCCTGCGGGCGTGCCCGTGCGCGGGGCGGACACCGCCTGGGCGGTGGAGGGCGTGGGGCAGGCGTACGACCATGAGGCGCCGCTCGGCGTCGGGGTGACGTACACGTGCCGCCCGCAGTACGCGGACGGCACGTGGGGCCCCGAGTCCTCCCTCGGTATCGAGGTCGGCGCGCCCGCTCCGGTGGCCGACGTGTGGATCAAGTCCTTGGACGAGCCGGGGGTTTCGGCCCGGGTCACGGTCACGTCCTGGCCGCAGCTCGCCTGGGAGTCGCGCATCGATCAGGCGCCGGTCGCAGGGTCGCCGTTCCCTGTCGCGTCGCAGGACGTGTACGGGGCGGCCTCCTCTGACATCACGCTGGACGCGGCGGGCGGATCGATCGAGACCGTGCGGACGCTCCTGACCGAGCCGGGCGTACGGCTCGTGCAGACGCGGCCTGGCTACCGGCGGCCGGACATGTTCGTCCTGTTCGGCCAACCGTCCGAGTCGCTGGACGCGGGCCCGGACGGCTCGCGCACGTTCACCGCGACCGTGCTGCAGGTCGCCCGGCCGGATACGCAGGGGCAGAGGATGCGGATGCCCGGCTGGTCGTACGACGCGCTCGCCGAGCTGTTCGCGACCTACGACGCGGTGGCCGCCAGCTACCCGACGTATCAGTCCCTCGCGGTGCGGGGGTTGCTGTAGTGCTGCCCATCAGCGCCGCGGCCCTGGCCTCGCTGGGGGGTGCGGTCCGCCGGCCGTACCGGGCCGACTGGTCCAACGACGGCGGCCGCACCTGGACGGCGTGCGGGCTGCAGGCCGGAGCCGCTCAGGTCAACGCGAGCCGCACCAACGAGACCCGCTACACCGGCTCGGCCACGCTCACCGATGTGGACGGCGGGGCGTCCGGGATCAATCCGGTCTCCACCAACGTCCGCCTGTGGCAGGGCCTGCAGCTGCCGAGGTCCGAGCCCGTCTGGTTCCCCGCCGGCCGGTACACGGTCGGCCGCCCGCAAGCCACCAAGACTGGTCTCGCGGTGGAGCTCACCGGCATCGAGGACGAGATCCGCGACGCCGGTCTGCCGACCCCCCGCACGGTCGGCCCGGGCGCCGCCCGCGGCCTGGTCGAGGACCTCGTGGGCGAGGCCCTGCCGGGCGTTCCCGTCGCGTGGCGGCCCGGCGTCGATCCGGACACGCTCGTCCCGCAGGTCCTCGCCGAGGACACCCGCTGGGCCGTCCTGTCGTCCGGCACCGACTCGTCCGGCACCTCCACCGGCATCGTCGAGGCCCTGGCCGCCGAACTGTTCGCGGACGCCCGCGGCATCATCACCGTCGCCCCCGTGCCGACCCTCGCGGACCAGGTCGTCTGGCGCATCGGCCGCGGCGCCGGCGGCGTGCTCATCGAGCCGCAGGCCCAGCAGACCAGCGAAGGCCTCGCCAACGTGTGGGCCGTCACCGGCGACGCCGGGAGCGGCGAGGCGGTCATCGGGCCGGCCTACGCCTGGGACGACGACCCGGCCAGCCTCACCTACGCGGGACCCGACCCCATCACCGACCCGCTCGCCCCGCAGCGTCTCGGCCTGTGGCACGTGCGGCTGCACGTCCAGCGGTACACCAGCGCGGTCGTCACCAGCCTCGCGCAGGCCGCCCAGATCGCCCGCGCCAAACTGGCCGACAGCCTGGGCGTGCAGTACTCGCTGTCGCTTACCGCCGCCTGCAATCCCGCCCTCGAGCCGGGGGACGTCATCGAGGTCGAGACCCTGCCCGGCGTGTGGGAGCGGCATCTCGTCGACTCCCTGTCGTACACGCTCGGCGCGGCCTCCATGTCACTCACCACCAGGACGACGGCGAGGAGGCTGTAGTGGACGAGGCCGAAGCGCTCGGCGCGGAAATCGCCCAGCAGGCCCGGGCGAAGGGCCCCCGGCAGGCGACGGCGAAGGTCATAGACGTCACCGCCGACGGCCGCGTCAACCTCGACCTCCTCGGCACGCTCGTCCCCGACGTGCCATGCACCGACTCCTACCGCAATCGATCGGCCGGCGACGTGGTGGCCGTGCAGCTCGGCGCGCGCCCGGTCGTGCTGTGGCGGCTCGGCGACGACCCGGCGGAGAAGGACGCGAAGACGGTCGAGGAGATCGCTGCGGACGCGGCGCAGGACCTGATCGCCATCTCCGCGTACACGTGGGGCACCGGGGCGCCAGGTGCGGGCTGGCAGGCCGTCACCCAGCTGTGGACCCGCAAGGACCCCAACGGGGTAGGGCAGTTGTACGCGCAGATCGGCGGCGCCGACACGTCGCCGGCCGATACGCCGACGCGGCCGCCGAAGACGACCGTCGTCACGCCCACCGACTCCGGCTCCTGGCGCTCGGGGAGGCCCGACGAGTACGCCTCCGTCCCGACGCAGGGCGACTGGACCGGGCGCGGGAATCGCAGGGGGGCGTGGTTCTACGGGACGAAGATCGCGACCGCCTGCGCCGGGAAGACCGTCTCGAAGATGACGGTCAGCTTCACCCGGAAGCGGAACACCGGCAGGAACTCGAAGGTGCCGCTGCACCTGTACCTGCACAACTACACCAGCGCTCCCGGCGGTCAGCTCAACCTCGGCGACGGCCCCGAGGAGCTCCTCAAGCTGTCCGTCGGCGCGAAGGGCACCGCCACCCTGCCCGCGTCCTGGCGGGCCGCCCTGGCCTCCGGCAGCGCCCGGGGACTGGCCATCTACGCCTCCGGCAGCAGCGACTACGCGGGCGTCACCGGCGGCAACATCACCATCTCGTTCTCCGCCAGCTAGGAGTCCTCACCTTGGCCACCATCGGTCTCGCAGAACTGCCCATCCCCGCCGGCGGCGACAGCCCCACCGTGCCCGCGGACATCGCCGAGCTCGCCGAGGCCCTGGACCCGCACCTCATCCAGCACGCCGCGAACCAGGCCGACCGCGACAGCACGTACGCGACCGCGCCCGCGATGACCCTGGTGATCGCAGCGAACGGCACCGCCTGGATCAAGACAAGCAGCGGGCCCACCTGGGTCACCGTGTACGAGCCGCTGCAGGCGTGGCAGAGCCTGATCACCCTCAACACCGGCCTGGAAGAAGGGGCGGTGGAGCTGGGGATCCGCCGCAAAGACGGCCTGCACGTCTACCTCAAGGGCCGCATCGAGCGGACCGACGCCCAGAACCTGCAGGACGCCAACGCCGTCAACCTCGGCTCCGTACCCTCCGAGCTCATCCCGGCCGCGCTGCGGACGTGGGCCGGTACCTGCTCGATGGCCGGCACCACCACCGACGGCGCGGGCCGCCTCGAGGTCCTCGGCGCCAACACGGCGTCCGCGTACGGCGATCCGGGCGACATCCTCTGGTGGTACCAGGGCACGGACGGCACCCCGTGGGTGGACATCAGCGGCGACTACTGGCTCGACTGAGAGGAGCTCGCAATGCCGCTCTACACCTTCGGCGGGAACCCCTCCGCCGTCCTGACTACACCGACCGGCGACATCGTCCCCAACTACGCCGTCACCGTTCGCGTGGCCGGCTCCGGCGCGCTCGTCTCCGCGCTGTACGAGATGGACGGCACCACGCCCATCGCGCAGCTCCGCACGAACAGCGCGGACTCCGACACCCCGGGCGCGATCCGGGCGTTCAAGGCCGCGGACGTGCTGGCGATCGAGTACGAGTACAACGGCCCCTCCGGCGACCCGGTGCTCTGGTACGAGCCGAGCCGCGAGGCCGTGACCGCCGCGCTGGTGGGCCTGAACTCCAAGCTCGACACCGCCGGCGGAACGGTCGCCGGCGACCTCGACGTCACCGGCACGCTCGACGTCGGCGAGCTCCTGGTGGGCGGCCAGCCGCTGGACGTCGGCGCCGACTGGACCCAGGCCGGCATGCACGTCCCGACCGCGGTCACCGGCGCCGCCATCCAGGCCGCCCTCACCGCCGCCAAGCTGGCCGGCGGCGGCTGGGTCATCGTGCCGCCCGGCGTCTACAACGTCAGCAGCCTGCCGCTGCGCATCTACGCCAACACCAGGCTGACGCTGTGCGATGGGGCGATCATTCGGCGGGCCGGAGCAGGAACGATGCTCCTCAACGGCGACGCCTCGCAGAACCTCGGCGGCTACACCGGGCAGGGCAACATCCTGATCGAGGGCGGGGTCTGGGACTCGAGGGCTGTCTCCTACCCGACGTCCGCGATGTGCATCAGCATCGGGCACGCCGAGGACGTCACGATCCGCGACACCACCATCAAGGACGTCTGCGGCTTCCACGGCATCGAGATGAACTCGACCAAGCGCGGCCGGATCATCAACGTGACCGCGCTCGGCTACCTCGACCCCGACGGCACCAGGACGTTCTCCGAGGCATTCCAGATCGACCTGGCCAAGGGCTCTTCGTATTTCGGCGGGTTCGGTCCGTACGACGACACCCCGTGCACGGACATCCTCGTCGAGGGCTGCAGCGTCGGCCCCTCCGGCACGTCCGGCACCACGTCCTGGCCGCGCGGCTTCGGCTCGCACTCCGCGTCCCCGTCCAAGCCCCACACGGACATCCGCGTGCGGGACTTCCGGTGCGAGGGACTCACCCAGTTCGCGGTCGGCGGCTACACGTGGCAGGACACCATCGTCTCCGGCCTGCAGCTCCGCAACTGCGGCGCGGGCGTACGCATGAGGACACTGGACTCCTCGAGCACCACGCACCGCACACCGGCCGGTGCGGGCTCGCCGTCCATCGCGGGCAGCCAGCCCCTGACGAGCATCGTTATCGACGACGTCACCATGACCGGCGGCGGCAGCTACGACGCCGCCGTGCGCGTCGAGGGCGAGGACACCGGCTACGTCGGCGGAGTCGTCATCTCGAACATCATCACGCGCGGGATCGGACAGCAGGCGCTGCGCCTGATCGACGTCGAGGACTACCTCGTCTCGAAGGTTGACGCCTACAACAGCGGGGCCACAGCGGTCAGTCAGCTCGGCACCCGCCGCGGGCTCCTCTCCCAGGTCCACGTCAACACGACCGCGGGCGCCGGCATCACGGTCGACTCGCGCTCCACCCTCGCCTCGACCGCGACGGACGTGGCGATCCGGCACTGCTCGGTCACCGCCGCGGCCGCCAACGGGTACCACATCTGGGACGGCACGGACGTCGTCGTCGAGGACTGCGACGCCTACGCGCTGACCGGTTTCGGAGTGCAGGTCTCCACCAGCACCGTGCGCCCGATCGTCCGCAACGTCCGCGTCAGGGACACCACCAGCACGGGCATCAACATCACGAACACCATCACCCAGCTGCGCCGCTCCGGAAACACCCCGGGCGCCGTGGTGGACGCGTCCGCGAACCCGATCACCAGCCCGTTCGACTCCGGGTACGGGTCCGTCGAGGACGCGCTCCGGCCGCCGGGCCGGTACGAGACGACCTCCCGGCTCCGCGTCGGGACGAGCAGCACGCCGACGTCGGGCACGCTGTACCTGACGCCGGTCTGGCTGCCCAAGGGCGCGGTCGTCAGCAACCTCGGGTTCGTGTCGGCCGGCACCGCCGCCGCGACGCCGACGAACTGGTGGTTCTCGCTGCACGACAGCAGCAAGAAGATGCTCGCCCGAACGGCCGACCAGACGACGACCGCGTGGGCGGCGAACACCGCCAAGAGCGTGGCGATCGCGCAGACCACGGCCGGAGCGGGCAGCAGCTACACCGCCACGTACACCGGGCTGCACTACATCGGCGTCATGATCAAGGCCACCACCGTGCCCTCCCTCGTCTCCGAGGGCTCCGTCGCCGACATCCTCGCCTCGGTCGCCCAGGGCTGGGGCGGCACCGACTCCGGCCTCTCCACCCCGCCCACCGTCTCCGGCACCGGCTTCACCGCCGGAGCCTTCGGCACCGGCAGCGGCATCTTGCTGTACGGCTACGCCACCTGACCCACCCCCCACACCCAGTCCCTGCCCCGCGCCCCAGGCCGGGGCCTTCCGCATGTCTGGAGCCCCATGACGAGAACAGGTCCACAGAAGATCCCCGGCGCCTCACAGGCGCACTTCTACGGCACCGGCCGCTACAGCGGGTCGGACATGGAAGTGAACTGCGGCGTGGCCCACACCACCGAGGGCCGCGACCTCCCCAGCTACAACGGCGGAGCCGAGGCCCCCACCGTGACCGGCCTGCCGGACTGCAAGGCGCGCAAGATCCGCTGGTACCAGCACTACGACGTGGACGAGTCCGCCCGCGCCCTGGTCAACAAGCTCGGCGGAGTCGAGACCAACACGGCGAACACGTTCCAGGTCGAGCTCGTCGGCACGTGCGACCCCAAGACCCGGGACGCCTGGGTCAAGGCCGGCCACCGCCAGGACGTGGACTTCATCTTCTGGCCGGAGGCGCCGGACTGGGCGCTCGCCGAGGTGGCCTGGCTGGTGCGCTGGCTGCACGACTACCACGCCGTCCCGCTCACATGCGTCAAGGACTGGCTCGCCTACGGCAAGGACAGCCGCCGCCCGGGCATCACCCCCGCCTCGTACGGCGCCAGCCCGGCCCGCATGACGATGACCGCCTGGCGCTCCTTCACCGGCTGGTGCGGACACCAGCACGTCCCGGAGAACGACCACGGCGACCCCGGGTCCATGAACTTCACGAGGGTCATCACCCTCGCCAAGGACACCACCGCACCGGCAGCACAGACGAGTGAGGAGCTCGACATGGACAAGACCCAGGTATTCGACGCGGTCTGGGACCAGGACAAGGCACCCGCCCCGGCGACGTCCCCGACCGTCAAGACCAACAAGTTCTGGAAGCCGCTCTCCTACCTGCAGGAGATCTACAACGGCATCACCGGCCTGCGGGCCGACCTCGCCGCACTCTCCAAGAAGGTCGACGCCCTCGGCAAGAAGTGAGGGCCGAGCCGAGGCCTTAGCTTTCGGCGCGATTTTATTCCGGGCTCTATGACACCCCAGGTCAGAGATGGTCTCCGGCCTGCCCAGCAGAAAGGGGGGCTGGCCCATGCCTGCCTCGCTGTTCCCGTCCGTGATGCGGACCGTCATCCCGCTCATAGCCGGATGGCTGCTCAGCCTCGCCGTCCAGGCCGGCGTCACCATCGACTCCGAGAGCGTCACCACGGCGGTCACGGTCGCCCTGGTCCTGGCCTACTACCTGGTGTTCAGGCTCCTCGAGGTCATCGGCACCAAGCTCCGCGGCACCGCGCTGCAGAAGGCCGCCGGGTTCCTCCTCGGGTGGGCGCGGCCGCCGGCCTACCCCGACACCGGCGGCGCGCTGCCGCCCGCTCCGGCAACCGGTGACGCGACCTTCATTCACTGACCTCAGCCGAACAGGAGGGGAGGGCCGTTGGCCGCAGACCTGCTGGGATTCAGACCTACCGACATCGGGGCCGCGGCCCTCGTCGGGCTCATCGTCCTCCTGGTCCTGCGGGGCCAACTCGTCCCGCGCCGCCAGCTCGAGGACCTCCGCGCCGACAAGGACCGCCAGATCGAGGACCTGCGCGGCGAGCGGGACACCTGGCGTGACGCGCACGCCGTCTCCGAGGAGGCACGCCGCGACGCGCAGGACCAGGCGGGCGAGCTCCTCGAGATGAGCAAGACCGCCGGGGCGTTCCTCGCCGCCCTGCCACGAGCGAGCCGGGGGGTGAGCACGAGTGCTGACCTGGATCAGACACCTGCTGCGCCGCCGCCATGACGAGGGAGCGGACCGCCCGGTGACCGAGGGACAGCGTGCAGCGAATGCGGCACTGGGCAGGGCGGAAGATGCGCGCGCCCGGATGCGCGCCCAGCGAGGAGAGGTACGCGCCGAAGCCGCCGGATGGCGGGCCCAGCGCGCACAGAACCACCTCGCTGAGCGGATCCGGGCAACCGTACTGGGAGGTGAGCTCAGGTGACCTTGGCCGAGGTCATGAACGCCTCCGTCTCGGGGCTGGTCGCCGTGTTCGCGGCGACCTTCCTGACGACCTACACCCGCCGCGCGCGCTGGGAAGACACCAGCATCGGGCGCTACTTCGTGGCCGCGGTGGCCACGGTGGGCCTGCTCGCTCTCTACACGGTGGTCATCATGCTCGTCGGACTCGACGGCACCGCGGCCACCGTGCTGCGAGTCTGCCGGTCAGTCCTGCTCCTGGGCATCGCCGGTCTGCTGCTGCAGGCCACCCGCGCCGTACGCAAGGCGTACCCGCGGCGCCGGAAACGGTAGCCAGCGATCACCGCACAAAGACGGCCCCCGTCCTCCGCCAGGAGGACGGGGGCCATTTCGTGCGTTACCCCGTCAGAGTTTCTTCGGTTCTATCCGCTGACTCCTGATCGGCAAGCCGCTAGCGTTCCTGCATTCGGACCACGGGTGGGGGGCACAAATAGCGTGTGGGATGCTCGCGATGCTGATGAGCGCTTCAATTTGATAGACGGGCTCTCGAGAGGGGGTGAATCATGAGCTTTCCAGTCGACCTCACAGCAGCTCTCAGCGGCGCCTCCGTCGCCCAGCTGCACAGCTGGAGACGAACCGACCTGCTCGTACCAGAGCTGCAGCAGAACCCCGTTCGTTACTCCTTCCGTGACGTCGTGGCCCTTCGGACATTCGTCTACCTGCGGAGCAAGCTGCCCCTGCAGCGCATCCGCAAGGCCATGGACCAACTGCGCAAGTGGGACCTGACGGAACACCCTGCGGCCTACGTCCTCGTCACCGAGGGTGACTCAGTCTTCCTCGTGCAGGAGGAGCGGACCATCGACCTCGTCCGTCACCCAGGACAAGAGACGATCTTCAGTCTCGCCAACGTCTTCGCTCCCTTCGAGAACATGCAGGGGCGAAGCGTCGCGGACTTCCGGCGCCCCCGCCCGAACCTCGAAGTAAAGGAAAACCGGCTCGGCGGCTGGCCCACCATCCAGGGAACACGCGTGCCGTACGACTCCGTAGCCAAACTGGTGGCCGGCGGCATCGAGCCGGCCGAGGTCAAGCGCTTCTACCCGACCGTCGAGGTCTCCGGAGCCGCAGACGCAGCCGACTTCCACCGTGAGGTCGTGCAGATCGGTGGTCGCGCTGCATGAGGTTCTTCCTGGACGAGAACGAGACCCCAGCCATCCTTCCACCGCTACGCACCGTCTTCTTCCACCACGAGTTCCTCACCGCGTTCGATGAGGGTCTCTCCGGCGTGCTCGACACGGAGTTGATCCACGAGGTCAGCAGCCGCGGGTTCGACGCGATCATGACCCAGGACCGGAACCAGCTGTCCAACCGCGAGGAACGGGATGCGCTGATAGAGACCGGACTCCACTGGATTGGGCACCGACAGCCCGACGCCGAAGGCCTTCTCTACATCGTCAACTCGACAGCCGCGTACTTGGCAGCCATGCCCCACATCCTGGATGAGATGAGCAACGTCACGGGCGCCCACGCCTTCCACGTGCGAAATCTGCCTCTGCAGAAGGGACAGCGGGTCACAGTAAGCCGCCTCAAGCTGTAGATCGAGTCAGGCGGCGGTCACGAGCTGACCTCGCATCGCCGCCGCCCACAGTACGAGCAGCTGCTCGTACTCCCTGCGCTGCTCGGCCGTCAGCCGTCCGCCGGCGCGCGTCCAGAGGTCGCGGATCTGCTCGTTGAGGATCTCGGCTGCAGACCGCGCGGAACCAGGGACGGTGACGTCGGGGGACATGCGACAAGAGTACGGTCCGCGACTGACAGCGGCGGGCGGCGCGTCAGCGCGGACCGACGACGGCCCGGCGGGCACGGTTGATCACGTTCTGCGCGTCGACCCCATACAGGGCGGACTCGCGAAGCGTGGCCCAGGTCCGGAGGTACGTATCCACGCTGCTCGAGTCGTCGACCCACAACTCCGCGTGCCAGTTCTCGACGATGACCTGCCGGTCGTCGTAGACCCAGAATGCCCCGGCCGGTGGGATCTTGATCGACGCCGACAGCGGGACGATGCCGAGCTCCACCGTGTCGAGGCCGACCGTTCCGGAGAGACGGTCCAGCTGGGCGGCTAGGACAGCGGGCGGGCACACGAGCGCGTGCAGCGCGGGCTCCCACAGGAGCAGGTGGAACCTCTTCGAGGAGTCGTAGAGGGCGTCCTGCCGGCGCATCCGGGAGCGGACAGCGTCCTCGGTGTCCCGGGGCGAGCGCTGCAGCTCGGCGTACCGGGTGAAGATGTGGCGCGCGTAGTCCGGGGTCTGCAGGATCCCGAAGATCATGGACGTCTCCCAGCCGCGGAACACGCTGGCGTCCGTGTGCGCGCCCAGGTGGGTGTCCTGCACGGCCCGGTGACCCGAGGCCAGCTGTCGCCGCCAGGACCGGATGTGGGACTCGAAGCCCCGCAGGCGGCCGAGGAGTTCGCTGTACGCCTCCGGCTGGCCGGTGGCATCGGCCCACATCCGGAGGTCGTCCGGGGTCGGTGTCTGCTTGCCGTTCTCGAGGCGGCTGACCTTGGACTTGTTCCAGCCGCGCTGCTCTGCGAGCTGTGCACCGGTGAGCCGGCCACCCGGGGCCGAGAGCCGCAACTCGCGCAACCGCAGCCCGAGCGCCTCGCGTGCCTGCTGGTAGTCCGTGCTCACCGGCGCCTCTCTCTTACTCCTTCGCGGACAGCTGCGCCGCGAACTCCTCGTATGGGACAGCGTGATGCATCGCTCCGTCCCGGGCCTGCGCGTACCGCAGGACTTCGGCGGGCTCCGTGATCAGCTCGACGTTCAGCAGCTGGTCGTCGTCATCGAAGTTGAGCCGGGCGACGAGGCGGGAGTCGAACAGCCAGAAGTCCTCGACCGGCAGCGCCAGCCGCTCGGCGTCGGCGCGCGAGAGGTTCGAGATCACCTCGCCGACGTAGCTGTTCCGGCGCGCGTTGTCGAGCAGGTACAACTGCCCCGGCGTCGGCGGCTGGTCCATGATGCGGACCCGCTCGAACCGCTTCCCCAGCGCGGTCTGCTGCCGCCGCTCCTCGCACCACTCGGCGTCCACGCCCTCCCAGTTCACCGGCTCACCGCGATAGAACGCGGCATAGGTGGGGGTGAGCTCGTCGGACGCGTAGCGACGGCGGGACTCGAGGCGCCAAGCGGTGTGCTTGAACTGCGTGAACAGCTGGTCGAACTCGTCGAGGCCGATGATGTTCGGCACGCGTTGGACCTCCTTGGGGCCGAAGTCGACGAGGAGCTCCCGGGGCACCACGATCGGCACCTCGCCCTCGTTGAGGTGGCGCAGCTGGCTGATGTCGGCCGGGTCGGTGAGCGCAGGCCCGTGCACGATCACCTCTCCGCTGTCGAGATCCTCGTGCACGGAGGGGCAGCCGTTGACCCCGCTGCCCGTGCCGTTGAAGCGCAGTCGACGCATGGTCAGTTCCTTTCACCGGAGGGCTGATCAGCACAGCCTGGCCGAGGTCGGCACTCCTCGTCTGCGGCTCGCTCCGCCTTTGTCCGCAACTTCGCGCAACCTGGCTGGTTCGTCAAGCAACTTCGCGCAACATCTGTGGCCGATCGCTGCTCCGGATTCCTACGGTCGAGACATGCCCCCAGCAACCGAGCTCCACGACGAACCGAGCGTTGACGCCTTCGCCGCGGTGGAGTCCCTCCGCGCCGCGCTCGACCGGTCCGGGATCGTGCTGCCGTCCCTGGCGGTCGACCACGCGATGCCTGCCTTGGCGCTCGTCGACCTCGGACGCATCCGGGCTGACGTGGCCATGCGACTGGCCGACGCACTCCAGCGAGGAGCAGCTGCATGAGCAGAACGACCGTAGACATCGCCCCGAAGGTCCTCGAGGTCCTGGCGCTCCCTGCACTCGACACCCTCAACGAGGACCGCGCCGCCGGCCGCGCCTGCGTGTGGGGCGGCGAACTCCTCACCATCGAAACCGCGGTCCATCTCGGCGAGCAACTGAGCCCCAACCCGTCCAGCACCTCAGTGATCGGGGAACGCTGGTTCCCCCGCGCCTGCTCGAGCTGCGTAACTGCCCGCGCTCAACAGGGCATGTTCGCTCACTGCTCCACATGCCCCGACTGCGCCGCCGAGGCCGGCCGCTGCGAGACCGGCCGCGGCCTGTACCGGCTGATGCGCCAGTGGCGGCACTCGTGAAGTGCGGACTCTGCGCTCGCACCATCAGGCCGGACGAGTCCTCGGAGGCCCGCGTGTGGGTGACCGACTCGTCAGGGGGCATGGCGGGCAGAGCCCACGTCGAATGCCCGCCCGACGACGAGGAGGAGTGACAGCGATGAACTGCGCACGCTGCGACCGGCCCATCCTGCCCGGTCAACCGAGCACCACGTTTCCTGTCGACTCTGCGTCCGCCGGCGGCGCCGACGTCACCGTTCACGCCGAGCTGTGCGACATGCCCGCCCACCAGACGGCACCGGACCTGACCGGATCGCAGATCTACGCGGCACAACTCCGGGCGGCGGCCGCCCGTGTGAGCCGGTACGCACCATGACTCCCGCACCCGGCAGCTATCACCGACGTGCCGGGCGTGGGTTCGTTGGCGGCCGCCCTTGCTCCCCCGCCGGGGCGGCCGTTCAGCGAAGGAGGTCAGCGATCGGGACATCGAGCACTCGGGCGATGCGCAGGAGCGTGGAGATCCGCGCGTCCTCGCCGGCCTCGACGCGCTGCAGAGTCCAGCGGGTGATGCCGGCCTCGAGGTGGAGCCACTCCTGGGTTCTGTTCTGCCGGAGTCGCTCTGTGCGGATGCGGGCGCCGAACTCACGGCGGCGAGCGGCGATCCACTCGTCATCGGTCTCGGGTCCGTCGTGCACTGAGACACCGTGAGCCAACAAGATCGAAAAGTCTGCCCAAGGTATTGGCCATTGTGTGATCATGCTCAGCATCGGGCACCAGGCGATCACTCGAAATGAACTCCGCGTCGACATGGGCGATGTGCACGCCCGACGCGGGCAGAGAGCGGCCGGATGGCGTACGTGTCTCCGCACTATCCAGCCGTTAGACGCCACGACTTGGTCAAAGCGTCCCGCCCCGAGAGCCGTGCGCCCTCGGGGCGGTTTACTTTGTACGCAGAAGGCCCCCCGCCGACAACAGCAGCGGGGGGCCTCTTCCTGTGTAGGCCGGCCTCCCCGCCGGGCGCCACACAGGGCATACGAGAGGCGTGTCTCAGGCACGCGCGGGGAGGCGTTCCTGCCCCTCTCGTCCGCGCTACTTTACGTGCCGATTGAACATAGTCCAGTCCCTCGTACGGGTGATGATCCGACAGGCTTCGGTGGGGATGTGGACTCGATGTGGACTCCGACAGCAAGAGAGGCCCTACCGGGTTTCCCCGGTAGGGCCTCTGACCTGCTAACTATTCTGGTGGGCGCGGACGGTTTCGAACCGCCGACATCCGCCTTGTAAGGGCGGCGCTCTACCCCTGAGCTACGCGCCCAGAACGAGTCGACAGCCTACATTGCCGGGGGGCCTGACCCGCAAACCCGTATCCGGGGCACGCGGCGGAGGTGTTCCGGGCCGGGGGTTATCCCCACCCCGTATCCGGGAGCGGCCCGGATGGGTCCTGGGCGTGGGCCCCCCTACCTTCGAAGTGGCTTCGTGGACCGGGTCCGGTCGAGGGTGCGGAGCGACTCGCAGACCGTTTCAGGGGGAGATCACCATGGCTCGTACACCTGCCCGTGCCCGGACCCTTCGTGCCGCCGGCGTCGGGGGTGTCGTGCTGGCGGTCGTCGCCGTCGCCACCGCGTGCGGCGCGTCCGCCGGGGACGACAAGGACCCCGACCACCGTTCCTTCGGGCTGCACGGCCGGACCCTGACCGTCGACTCGGACGACTCCGCGCTCGATCTCGTCGTGTCGGACTCCGCGAAGTCGGACGAGGTCCAGGTCACCCGGTGGTTCCAGGGCCACGTCACCGTCGGCGGGGACCCGAAGGTGACCTGGGCCATGAAGGGCGACGACCGGCTCGTCCTGCGGATGAAGTGCTCCGGCGTGATCGCCGACTGCTCCGCCCGCCACCGGATCGTCGTGCCGCGCGGCGTCGCCGTGAAGGTGCGGGACGGGGACGGCGGCGTGAGCGCCCGGGGCTTCGCCGAAGCCCTGACCATCCGTACGGCCGACGGATCCGTGCGGGTCAGTGACTCCTCGGGGCCGCTCGACCTGCGCAGCGCCGACGGCTCCATCCAGGCGCTCGGCGTGGACGCCCGGAACGTGCGCGCCCGTACCGAGGACGGCTCCGTACGGCTCGAACTCGCCTCCGTACCCGATCTGGTGGACTCCCGGACCGCCGACGGCTCCGTGTCGATCGTGCTGCCCCACGCCGGCTACCGCGTGACCACGGGCAGCGGTGACGGCTCGGTCCACGTGGACGTGCCGCGTGACGCCTCCAGCACGCACCGTGTCTCGGCTCACACGGGCGATGGAAAGATCACGGTGCGAACCGCGAACTGACCGGCCCGTGTGTTCGTCCCTAACCGGTGGGAGAATGACAGCCGGGTAAGCGGATGACAGCACGGGAGAGGGATGTGACGGCGACACCTTCGCGGCCGTACTCGCCGTTCGCGCGATCAGCGCGGCCGGCCCACCCCCTTCCCGTCAGGCAGGGCCCCCCGCCGACAGGGCCGGTGCCCGCGCAGCGCGACCGCGCGGAGGACGCCGGCTCCACGCAGGCGCACCGGTCCGGTGCGCGGCGGTCGGGTACCCAAAAGCCCGGTGCGCACCAGTCCAGTACGTCCGGTGCGTCCGGTGCGTCGGCGGCCGGGCCCGTATCCAGCCCGCACGGCCCCGTCCCGGCGATCCCCCCTTCGGAGCCCTCCACGCCCACCACTCGCTCCTCCGGCTCCTTCGCCGCCGCCCGTGACCTGCTCGCCGTCGTCGCCCTCCCCGTGCTCGCCGCACTCGTCCTGCCCGCGGCCTTCGCCGGGGGCGGTACGCGGCGCTGGTTCGGCGGGCGGGCCGAGGGGCAGCGGGCCGAGGCGCAGGCCGCGAAGGACGCCGCCGCCGCCGCGTTCTACGAGCTCGACACCGCCCAGCGCGACCTGCGCATCTCGATCGAGACGATCACGGCCGTGGACGACTCCCCGGCCGCCCGGCGCGCGGTCTCCGACTTCGAGGCACTGGGGCGGCGCATCGACGAGGCCAGCCAGAAGTACATCACCGCCGTCGACGCCCACGATCTGGACCGCGACGAGCTGGAGGCGTCGGTCGCCGCCCGGGCCCGTACCGAGCTGACGGCCGCCAAGGACGAGCTGGGCCGGGTGAAGACCGAACTGGACCGGTTCGAGCAGGGACTCGGTCCGCTGCTCGGCAAGGCCGAGACCCAGCTCGCCCGGCTCGCCCCGGCCGTCGAGCGCGCCCGGCAGTCCCTCCTCGCCGCGTCGAACGCTCTGGACGCGGTACGGCAGTCGGGGCTCCGGGCCGACGACCTCGCCGCCCGGCTGGCCACGCTCGGCCCCGAGCTGACCAAGCTCAACCAGGGTGCGGGGCAGCACGGTGTGCCGGAGACGCTGGAGCGTGCCGAGCGGGTCTCCCGGGAGGCCGGGGCGGTACGGGCGGAGGCGGAGCGGCTGCCGGAGCGGGCCGCGGAGATCGACCACCGGCTGGTGTCGCTGCGGACCCGCGCCCAGTCGCTGACGACCCGGGCCGGGCAGGTGGAACCGGTGCTGAGCGAGCTGCGGCGCCGGTTCTCCGCGGCCTGCTGGCAGGACCTCCAGCACGTGCCGGACGCGGCCGAGGAGAACGTACGGCAGGCCGAGGCGAAGCTGAAGGAGGCCAGGGCGGCGCGGGAGGCGCAGCGCTGGCCGGACGCGACCGCGCTGCTGGCGACGGTGCGCGCGCTGCTCAACAACACGGACGAGGCCGTTTCGGCGGCGGGTGACCGGCTGCGGCGGCTGAACGCCGTGCAGAAGGATCCGCAGGCGGAGATCGACCGGACCCGTTTCGCGATCCGGGACGCGCAGCGGCTGGCCATGGCGGGCCGCAGCACTCCCGATCCGCGTCAGGCGCGCCCGCTGGACGAGTCCGTCGCCCGGCTGGACCGGGCCGTCGCCACGCTGGAGGGGCGTCACCCCGACTACTGGCACTTCCTGACCGAGACGGAGGCCGTGCGGCAGACGGTGGCCGGGGTCGTCTCCCAGATCCGCGAGGAGCGCGGGGGCGTCTGAGCAGGCCGGGACCGGTCAGCCCCGGGACACCGAGTCCCGGTCCGCCGGAAACGGCCGCCGGCGGCTGGTCCCGCCCGTGACTCCGTAGCCTCGGCCCGCCGCGCGCGGGATGCTCCCCGGCCGCCCGCCACGGGACCCCGCATCCGCCCTCGGGGGTCCACCCCCCACCCGTCCCTTTACACATTCTCCGCAACTGTGTCGGGTTGGCGAAGAGTTGGGCCGGAGTGCAACCGAGTCCCTTATGTCCGAGGTAAGTTGATGTTCAAAGTCGCCGGGGCGACCTCGTGGGCGTCGTTGCGACCGGCTACTTCACGACCGTCGACCAGTCCGGCGACTGGGCCGGGTCGAGGCTGCGCAGGCGCTCCAGGGTCTCCGGCTTCTGCACGTCGAGCCAGTCGGTCAGTTCACGGAAGGACACACAGCGGACGCCCTTCTTCGTGCACACGTTCTTGATGACCTGGTCGATGGACTTCATGTAGATGCCGCCGTTCCAGTCCTCGAAGTGGTTGCCGATGAACAGGGGCGCCCGGCTGCCGTAGTAGACCCGGTCGAAACCGGCCATGTACGACTTGACGGTCTCCTGTTCCCACTGCGGGTACTGGGCCGGATCTCCGTCGGTCTCGCCGTCGGACTGGTTGTAGAGGAAGTTGAAGTCCATGGACAGGCCTTGGTACTTGCCGTTCTCGTAGGGGAGCATCTGGAGCGGGAAGTCCCAGACGCCCTCCTTCTTGGCGGGCCATATCTGGAAGTCCCCGGCCGAGCTGGCGTCGTAGCGCCAGTCGTACTTCTTCGCCGTGGCCTTCATCGCCTTGAGCAGGTTCTTCTGGCCTTCGAGGCAGGGGGCACGACCGCCGCTGATGGCCTTCGCCGGGTCGAAGGGGAGGGCCGGCAGATCGCTGTAGCCGGTGTTGGTCTTCCACTTCTCGACGAAGGAGAAGAACTGGTTGATCTCGCTCTCCCACTCCTCGACGCTCCAGTCCCCGCCGCCCTTGTCGCCGCAGAAGTGGCCGTTGAAGTGGGTGCCGATCTCGTTGCCGGCCTTCCACGCCTTGCCGAGTTCGGCGAGCGTGGTGCGGATGTGCTCGTCGGTGGGGTAGCTGATCGCCGCCGCGCCCGGGTTGTGCATCGGAGGTTCGTAGAGCGTCTTCTTGTCCTTGGGCAGCAGGTAGATACCGGTCAGGAAGAACGTCATGTGGGCGTTGTACTGCTCGGCCATCTCCCGGTAGTGGGAGAACAGTTTGTCGTCGCCCTGGAGGGCGCCGTCCCAGGAGAAGACGACGAACTGGGGCGGCTTCTCACCGGGCTTGAGCGGTACGGCCTTCAACTCGCCCTTCTGCGGGCCCGTGTAGGACGTGGAGCCGTCGCCGAGGATCTTCGTCTTTCCGTCCCACGCCGGTTCCTTCTTCGCCTTGGCGGCGTCGTCGGAGGCGTGCACCCCGGCGGAGCCCGCCGGGGTGGTGCTGTCCGTGTTCAGGGCCAGGTAGGTGGCGGTCAGGGACGTGACGACGAGGAACGCCGTCATGGCCGCGAAGCTTTGGCGTGCCGAGGCGGCGGCAGAAGGCTGTTCGGGCTCCCGGCGTCGGCGCCGGCTGTGCTTCGAGTTCATACGGGGCACATTCTGCGAGGGGGGTCTGAGGAAGGGGACGCGGCCGGACGGCGGCCGTCGGAGGGGGCCGGTCCGGACGGCCGGCCGACGGGGTCAGCGCAGCGGACTCATCGCGCCGGACCAGATGCCGTACGGGACGTCGGTCTCGGGTGTGCCGGCGATCCCTTCGAGGGGAAGCGGTTCGAGGCTCTTGGACAGGTCGATGCGGTAGAGGACCACCGCGGTCGAGACGTCGCGGTTCGTGCCGACATACCAGGCCGCCTTGTCGTCCTGCGTCGTGCCCTTCTTGCCCGCCACCTGCGCCGTGGTGGTTGCGGCGCCCGGTTGGGCGGTGCGGAAGGAGTCGGAGAGCGCCTCCGTGACCTCGCGGGCCACCTCCGCGCTCATCGCGCGATGGGGCGCCGGGGTGTCCAGGGTGACGCGGTAGCCGTTGCGGGTGATGCGGCGCACCGAGTACGGCTCGGTGTGCGTCCCGTCCGCGGCGAAGGTGGCGTACGCGTTGGCCATGCGGATCGCGCTGGGTGTGGAGCTGCCCAGCGACAGGGTGGGTACCTGGGGTCCGATGCTGGAGGAGAGCAGGCCCGAGGCCTCGGCGGTCGCGCGCACCTTGTCCAGGCCGGTGTCCATGCCGAGCTGCATGAACGGGGTGTTCACGGACGCGGCGAGCGCCTGGCGCAGCGTGACCTGTCCGTGGTCCTTCTTCCCGTCGTTGTGGGCGGCGACCTTCTTGCCGCTGCGGTCCCAGTAGGGGCCCTCCGGGGTGCTGACCGGGATGCCGTCGTTGCCGTCGTACACGGACTCGGGGGTGACCGGTGTGGCCGGGCCCTCGCGGGTCTTGTGGACGCCGTGTTGCAGCCCCGCCGCGTAGACGAACGGCAGGAAGGCCGAACCGGCGGGCACGGTGGTCGCGTTGGACTCGTTGTAGCCCTGCGTACGGTGGTCGGGGCCGCCGTAGACGGCGAGGATCCGTCCGTCGTCGGCGATCGAGGCGGCGCCGTAGTGGGCGTTCTTCGCCTTGTCCGGGTCGTCCTTCTTCGCCTTGGCGCGGGCCTCGGTCACGGTGTCGGTGAGCGTCTTCTCCCGCTTGCGGTCGAAGGTCGTGTAGATCTGGTAGCCGCCGAGGTCGAAGTCGCGGTCGGAGATGTGCCCGGCCTTCTTCGCGTACTGGGTCGCCAGCTCGACCAGGTAGTCGCTCTGCTTTCCGGTGTCGAACGCCCGCCCCTGCTTGAGCGGTTCGGGGAACTTCGTGTAGGTGGCCCGCTCGGAGGCGGACAGCTTGCCCGTCTTGACCATCCGGTCGAGGATCCAGGACCAGCGCTCCACGGCCCGCTTGTGGTTGGCCTCGCTCAGGGTGGGGTCGTAGAGGCCCGCGCCCTTGAGGAGCGAGGCGAGGAACGCGCCCTCGCTGGCGTTGAGGCGGCTCACGTCCTTGCCGTAATAGGCCTGGGAGGCCCGCTGGAGACCGTAGGTGCCGCGCCCGAACCAGCTGGTGTTGAGGTACCCCTCCAGGATCTTGTCCTTGCTCATCTTGTTGTCGAGCTTGAGGGAGATCATGGCTTCGGTGAACTTGCGGCTCACCGAACGGTTCTGGTTCAGGTAGACGTTCTTGACGTACTGCTGGGTGATCGTCGAGCCGCCCTGGGTGTCGCCCTGGCCGACCGTGCGCACCAGGGCGCGGGTGATGCCCTTGACGGAGATGCCGGGGTCGGAGTAGAAGCTCTCGTTCTCCGCCGCGAGGACGGCCGAGCGGACGTCCGGCGGGATGTCCTTGAGCGGCATGGCCTGGCGGCGCACCCAGCCGGTACGGGCCATGGGGGTGCCGTCGGCCCAGAAGTAGACGTTGTCCTGCTGGGTCGCGTACGTGTTGAGGTTCTGCGGGATGTCCGTCGCGGCGTAGGCGATGACCAACAGCGAGCCGCTCAGGCCGATGGAGAGCGCGAAGGCGCCGAGCCACTGGCGCCAGGAGGGCATCCAGCGTCGCCAGCCCGCCCGGCCCGGTCGCGGGTAGGCGGGCTTGAGGCGGCGGCCGAGGGGCGCGAGGGGTGCGAGGCGGGTGGCCAGCCGGGACAGCGGGGTGGGCTGCGGCTTGCGGCGGGTGCCGCCGGGGCGGTGCGCTCCGATCGGGTCAACCACGGCGCGCTCCGGCGCGTGGGCGGCCCGTGGACAAGGGATGCCGGGCATCGTTTCGATGCCAAGTCTGGGTCACGACTGCGTCTCCCTCCGCACTTCTGATCTGCGCGCGCGGGTAGATGCAGCGGCCGCTCACGCGGCTGCGAGCCCCCCATCCCCGACCTTGCGGCTCGTCGCGGCAGTATTAAATTATCAGCGACCTCGGGGATCGCTTCGATCAGCGACCAGACAAAAAAGCACAGGGGCCAAGAGGGCCGAGTGACGGGCGGGACACGAATCGACCTCGTTCCGGTCGCGGACGGTCGCCCGGCGGCTCGTCGAACGGCACGGATCCAGCGCCGCGAGACCCTCCGGAAGCGGGACTCCTCCGGCTAACCTGTCGGCATGCCTCGCTACGAGTACCGCTGCCGGACCTGCGGCGACACCTTCGAACTCAGCCGTCCGATGGCCGAATCGGCCGCTCCGGCGGCCTGCCCGGCCGGTCACGACGACACGGTCAAACTCCTGTCGACGGTCGCCGTCGCCACCGGCGGTTCGGCGTCCGCGCCGGCTCCCGCGCCCGGTGCGGGCGGCGGCGGAGGCGGGTGTTGCGGCGGAGGTTGCTGCGGCTGACCCGGGGAGATTTCTCAGGAGATCTTCAGGTATGCCCGAAGCGTGCACCACGGTGTGAGACGCGGCACGTTCGAAGACGACAAAGCTTCCATATCGGCCCTATTCGGGTGCTGTCGACCCTCGACGGCAGTACGTATGCCCCGGACGGCGCGTTCGACACGGGTGCGCCCGGACCGCTCGTCACCGGTGTGCCCCGGACCGGACGGTCCGGGGCACACCCGCATGTATCAGACGAGTTCGGGTGCGGCGCAGGCGTGCACGAACTCGCGGAGGATCCGCTCCCCCGCCGCGACGCCCCGCTCGGGCAGCGCGGTGATCGCCGGTGCCGTCCAGTCCGCTTCGGCCAGCTCGCCGTGACCCGGGCGCCAGCCGCGGTCCGCGACGAGCAGCAGGTCCGCGTCGAGCAGCGAGTCACCGGCACCCAGGGTGAGGACGGCGCCGGTGCGGCGGGCGACCTCCCGCACGGCCGCGCTCTTGGTGAGCGGCTTCGGCACGGCGTAGATCTTGCGGCCCTGGAGCGAGACCGTCCAGCCGCGGTTCTCCGCCCAGACGGCCAGGTCCTTCACCCACTGCTCGGGGAGCAGCTCCCGCTCCACCACCAGGTAGGCGAACAGGTCCTCGGCGATCCGGTGCTTGCGCACCCAGACCGGGTCCGCGGTGTTCTCGAGGTGCTCCCGGATCTCCGCGAGCGGCGCGCACTCGGAGGCGAGCCGGTCCATGACGCTCCGGTGCCAGTCCAGGTCGGAGACCCCGTCGACGAGCAGGTGTCCGCCGTTGGCGCAGATCGCGAACTCGGGTGCCGGCCCGGGCAGGTTGATGCGCTGGTACTGCTTGCGGGTGCGGGTCGTGGTGGGCACGAAGTGCGCGAGGTCGCCGAGTTCGGTGAGCAGCCCGGCGGCCGTCTCCGTCATGTAGGACAGCGGCTTGCTCTCGTGCACCTCGACGCAGAGCAGCCGGGGCGCCCGCGCGTCCGGCATGGTCAGCGCGAGCGCCGCCGAGGAGTAGATGAGCGTGCGGTCGAGGTCGCTGGCGACGAGCACCTTGGTCGCGGACATCAGGCGGTCACCGCCTTGCCGTCGGCACCGGTCGCGCCGCGCGTGAACTTCGGGTGGATCAACCCCACACAGGTGTAGGGGAGTTCGCCGACCTCCTCGACGGGCACCCCGCGCTGTCCGGCCAGCAGCCGGACGTGGTCGAGGTCGGCGCCCGCTCCGGCACGCGCGAGGATCTTCCAGGGGACCCTGCGCAGCAGCACCCGGGTGGTCTCGCCGACGCCCGGCTTGACGAGGTTGACGTCGTGGATGCCGTACTCCTCGCTGATGCGCTCGACGGCGGCCCAGCCCTCCCAGGTGGGGGTGCGGTCGGCGGCGAGCAGTTCCTTCGCCCGGTCGCGGGCCGACTCGGCGACGTCGGGGAAGTGGGCGGCGACGACGTCCAGGAACTCGACGGAGACATCGGACCCGGCGAGTTCGCGGTAGAACTTCGCGCCGTGGAAGTCGTGTTCGCCGACCAGGTCGGAACGCAGCACCGTTCGCGAGATGAGCCCGGAGACCGTGGAGTTGAGGCAGGCGGAGGGGATGAGGAAGTCCTCGCGGGTGCCGTACGTGCGGACGCACGAGCCGGGGTCGGCGAGCACCGCGATCTCCGGGTCGAAGCCCGAGACGCCCTCGGCCTGCTCGAACTCCGCGATGGCGTCAGCGAGTTCGCGGGTGATGGCACCCTTGCCCGTCCAGCCGTCGACGAACACGACGTCGGCCGGGTCGTGGTGGGCGGCGAGATAGCGCAGCGCGTTGGCGTCGATGCCGCGGCCGCGGACGATGGAGACGGCGTAGTGCGGCAGGTCCAGGCCGTGCTGGTGCTGGGCCCAGCGGCGCATCAGGACGCCGACGGGTGTGCCGGCCCGGGCCAGGGAGACGAGGACGGGCCGCGGGGAGCGCTCGGCGAGGACGACCTCGGTGACGGCGCCGACGGCCTCGGCGATCCGGGCGGCCGAGGTGGTGAGGGCCGCGTGGAACAGCTCCTGGTACTGGGTGCTCGGCTGGTACTCCACCGGCAGCGACTCCGCGTAGTGGGCGCCGCCGCTCTGGATGGCCTCCTCGCGCTCCTCGGTGGGGGCCTCCAGCGTCACGTCCGAGAGGTCCTGCAGCAGCCAGCCGACCTCGTCGGAAGCGTACGAGGAGAAGGCGGGGCCGCGGAGGGGCTCGGGCAGCATGGAGGGCCTTTCGGCGGACGGCCGTGCGGGGACGTACGACGGGACGACGGCGAGCAGGACGCTCGGGGTGTGCGCCGCGAGCCGGGCCAGCAGGCCGTCGGGGGCGTGCAGTGCGGGGGTGTCGGCGGTGGAGTCGACGACCGCCACGACGGCGTCGAAGCCGCCGCCCGCGACGTTGTAGGCGAAGCGGGGTCCGGGGCCGTCGTCCGGGTCGTCGTGCGCCGGGAAGACGATGCGGCTGCGGATCGCGTAGCCGGGGTCGTCGAGTGCGAGGACCGGGGAGCGGGTCGTCGTGGAGAAGCGGACCTCGGCGGAGACCAGCTGCTCCAGCTCGCGGGCGAGGCGCAGCGGCGCGTACATCAGCTCCTCGAAGCCGAGCACCAGTACGCGGCGGGCGTCGCCCGGCAGGGCTTCGGCGAGCCGGGCGGCCATCGCGGGCAGGGCACCGTCCAGGCGTATTCGCTGGCCCGGGGTGAATCCGTGCCGTCCGCCGTCCGGGAGGCCGCGGGGCCAGCCCAGCTCGACGCGCACGGCCCGGCCGGGGCTCCCGGTGGCGGGGGCGTCGGGCGCCTCCCGCTCGTGCTCGGCGACCAGTGCCTGCCCCTTCTCCAGGACGCCCTCGGGCAGACGCACCGTGCCCGACGCGGCCGCGATCAGGTCGACGCGGGCGCCGATCTCGGCGGCGAACCGCTCGAAGCGGGCCAGGTCGGCCTCCGACCGCATGTCGACGAGCGCCACCACGACGTACCGCTCGCGCGGGTAGCGCTCGTGGAGGTCGCGGATCGTGTTGAGGACGGTGTTGCCGGTGGAGAACTCGTCGTCGACGAGGATCAGCGGTCCGGGACCGGCGAGCAGGTCCGGATGCTCGGGCAGGAGCAGGTGCGAGGTGGCGTGCGAGTGGGCCTCCTCGAAACCGCCGGCCCGCGCGACACCGGCGACGGGACGGCGGGTGGAGTGGAGGTAGGGGGCGACGCCCACCCCGTCGGCGACCGAGTGACCGAGCCCGGTGGCCGTCTCGGCGTACCCGAGGACGACAGCCTCGCGGGCCTCCTCGGTGCCCAGCAGGTCGCGCACGCGCCGGCCCAGGGCGACGCCCTGGCCGTGCACGACGGAGGGCGACTGCGGCACGTGCTTGCCCAGCACGTTCGAGACGAGCAGGTGGGCGCGCTTGGGGTTGCGCCGCAGCGCGAGACCGAGCATCCCGCTGAGCCGCTCGTCGCCGACCAGCTCGACGCCGAGCCGCTCGGCGACCCAGGATCCCGTCCAGGGCGCGTCAGGCACGGCGCCCTGGCCCGGTCCGCCGCCCGGGGCGCTCCCCCCGGCCGGCAGGTCCGGCAGGTCCGGCCCGGCCGGTCGTGCGGGGTCGTTCGGGTCCTGCGCAGGGGTGTTCATCAAGTCCTCGGTGATCGGTTTCCGCGTCGCCCGGCCGGGCCGCGTCACTCGGGCAGTCCGGCGGTGAGCAGCTCGACGAAGCCGATGTCCTCGTGGGCGACCCCGAAGACCTCGGCGCGCAGCAGGGTGCGCTCCGCCCAGGCGCGATGCGGCTTCACCTCGTTCATCTTGTTCGTGTACGCCGACCTCAGGACGCCTCCGCCGCCGCGCTCGGGCCGCAGGATGTCCTGCGCGTCACTGAACTCCTCGTGACTGACCACGGACAGCGCGTGCACGGGCAGCACGTGCGACGGGTGGATGCAGGTCTTGCCCATCAGGCCGTTGGCCTGGTCGAGAGCGATCTCGCGCAGCAGACCGTCCATGGCGTGCTCGATCAGTGTCTCGCGCAGCTCCTCCGCCTGCCCCTCCAGGAAGGGGCTGCGGCGCAGCTGCGGCTTGAACATGCGCTCCTGGACCCGGAAGTACTCCCACACGGGTCCGGTCACGGTGAAGCCGGTGCCGTCGGCCCGGCCCAGCATGTTCACCACGTCGGCGATCACGGAGGCGACGACCTGCACGTCGTACGCCGTCATGTCGGGGGCCCGGCGCAGCCCGTACGAGGAGCAGAAGTCGGTGACGCCGAGGCGCAGGGCGAGGACGCGCTCGCGGTACTTGTCGACGGCGCGGGAGATGCCCTCCAGGGTCTCCACGCGTGACTCGCGGTAGAGCAGCTCGGGGGACTCCAGGACCGGCATGGCGAAGAGCCGGCGGCCGCTGGAGGCCTCGGCGGAGGCGAGGGCCTCCAGGAACGGCATGCCGCGTTCCTCGGTGAACTTCGGCATCACGAATCCGGACAGCAACCGGACGGCGGGGCCGAGGCGCCGCACGAGGTCGGGGATCTGTTCGGGGTGACGGACCCGCACGAACAGCAGCGGGGTCTCTCCGGTGTCGGGACGTGCGGCCAGGTCGGTGAACTGGCGGACCAGGTTCTCCTCGGCGCCCACGACCTCGGAGTCGTCGATCGAGTCCTCCAGGCAGAGCACCATCGAGACCACGCCCCGCGTGGTCTGCTTGACGATGTCGTCGGCGAGCTGCGGCCGGGTGGCCGGGCTGTACAGGGTGGCGCCGAGGGCGGCGGCGAGGACGCGGGCCGGCGAGTCGGCCGTGAAGACGCCGGGCTCGCGGTGGAAGAGGCGCTGCCGCTCTTCCGGGGTGATGTGACCGAAATGACGCATGAGACTCCCCCGTGGCGGCTAGTGGGCTGCGGCTGCTGGGCCGGATGTGATGTGGCCGGTAATAGTACGTATGGATCAATGTCAGGGGTTCCCGCCGGGCGTGAAATCCAGGTAACTCGGCCGTGTCCAACACTCGCCGGTTCCGGGTCGACCCCGCATTGTCGTGACCAGGACCGAGAGGGCAGGATGGCCGTATGACGCACGCCATGCCGAAGGGGTCGAACGTCCCGCTGGACGCCACAGCGGTGCGCGCCGTCCTGTGCTGGACGCCCGGGCAGGGTGTCCCCGATGTCGATGTGTCGGCGCTGCTCCTCGGCCCCGACGGTCGTGTGCGATCCGACGAGGACTTCGTCTTCTACAACCAGCCCCGCCATCCGTCGGGCAAGGTGTGGCGGCTCGGCAAGAAGCGTGGCGCCGAGGGCCTCACCGACACGATCCAGACAGATCTGGCGGGTGTCGAGTCCGGAGTCGGACAGATTCTGCTGGTCGCATCGGCGGACGACGTCACCTTCGATCGCGTACGTGATCTGCGCATTCTGCTGTACGACGCCGGTGTCACGGACGGTGAACCGCTGGCGTACTTCGACGTCAGGCCGGAGACCGGCGCCGAGACCGCGCTGATCTGCGGCGAGCTGTACCGGCGCGGTGAGGGCTGGAAGTTCCGGGCGCTGGGCGAGGGCTACTCCAATGGTCTGGTCGGTCTCGCGACCGATTTCGGGATCTCGGTGGACGAGTCCGAGGCGGCGGCCGCCGCGGCCGCCTCCGCGCCGGAGGCGAGCACCTGGGCGGCGCCCGCGGGCACTCCGGAGACCTCGGTGCCGCTGCCGCCCGAGCAGGTCCCGCCGCTCCCCCAGCAGCCGGCTCCGGTGCCGCACCAGCCCGCGTACGGCTATCCGCAGCCGGCCGCGGCGGCCCTGACAGAACCGGCGTACGGCTATCCGCAGCCGGCCGGCCAGCAGGGCGCCCCGTCCGCCTACGGCTATCCGCAGCCCCAGACCGCGCCGGCCGCGCCGCCCGCGTACGGCTTCCCGCAGGCCGTCGGCGCGGGGCCGGACCCGGACTTCCGGCTGCCGCCGCAGGGACCGCAGTTCATCGGCCGCTGAGCCCGGAGCCCCGCACCGCCCACCGGGCGGGGTCGCCCTGCGGCCCGCCGCCCGGAGCAGGGCCCGAGGGTCCTCCTAGCGCTCGACCTTCGACTTGTAGCCGCGGCCCCACTGAAGGCCCCAGCCGTAGAGGCGGTCGAGTTCGGCCTGAAAGCCGTACACGAACTTCACCTCGCGGCGCACGGTCAGCTCGCCCTTGTTGTTCTCGATCATGACGACGGCGCAGGAGCGGGCCTGCGGGTGGCGTTCGTCGAGGCCGATCTCGATGCGCGGACCGTTGCTCGGGTAGAGCGTGATGATGGCGTGGGTGCGGTCGAAGGCCGGGGTCTGGTCGTAGATGTAGACGAAGACCAGCAGCCGCTTGATGTCGTCGCGGTGGTCGAGGTTGACGAAGGCAGTCTCGCCCGAGCCGGAACCGAAACGGTCGTCGCCGCTGAGCTTCACGAACGGCGGACCGTTGAGTTCGCCGAAGAAGCCGCCGAGCGGCTGGACGACGCCCTTGGTGCCGTCCGTCAGCTCGTACATGACCCCGAGGTCGAGGTCGACGTTCACCATGCTCTGGGTGTGCGCCTGGACCACTTCCGGTTTGAAGGTGCGGAAGGGGTGGCGCAGCAGGCTCTCGCGGTGCGGCCCGCCGATGTCGGAGGTGCGCATCCGCCAGGAGAGGTTGATGCGCAGGTTGCCGGTGGCCGCGCCCTGCTTGGTGAGCGAGACCGTGTGGTTGCGCTTGGTCAGCTCGATGGAGTTGGTGGCCGCGCTGCCGGAGTCGAAGTCCGCCGAGCGCCCCCGCCACAGGTCCTGCCAGATGCCCATTTCCGCCCCCCACGTTCCTCGGTATGCGGCGGGGCGGCCGTAGAGGACCTGTCCTCTACGGCCGCCCCGCTCAGAGCGTTCCTCAACCGGGGCCGTGTCACACCCCGGACGGCGGAGGGGTGTCACACCCCGGACGAGACCTCAGCCTTCTCGTCCGAGGTCGGGGCTTTTCCCTCGGCCTCGGCGAGCGCCTTGTTCCGGCGCACGGAGGACCAGAAGGACCAGGCGATCAGGATGACGCCGACGAGGCCGGTGATGACCTCGTTGATCTGGTACTGGATGGTGACGAGGAGGATCACCGAGAGCGCGCCGATCGCGTAGTGCGCGCCGTGCTCCAGGTAGACGTAGTCGTCGAGGGTGCCCTGGCGGACCAGGTAGACGGTGAGCGACCGGACGTACATGGCGCCGATGCCGAGACCGAGCGCCATCAGCACGATGTCGTTGGTGATGGCGAAGGCGCCGATGACACCGTCGAAGGAGAAGGACGCGTCCAGCACTTCCAGGTACAGGAACATGAAGAACGCCGCCTGCCCGGCGAGGACGACGGCCGGCTTCTTCTTGCCGCTCCGCTCGGCCTCCTCCTCTTCCTCGTGGGCCCGCTCCTCCTCTTCTTCGAGACGGTCCTCGAAGTAGCCGGAGAGCCCGCCGACGACCATGTACGTGATCAGACCGGCGATGCCGGAGATCAGCACCGTCTGCGCCTTGTCGGCGTGCCCGCCGCCGTGCTGGTGGGCGTTGACCGCGAAGGTGAAGGAGGTGATGAGCAGGACGATCAGGGCGATGCAGACCGACAGCATGTCGACCTTGCCCAGCTTGGCGAGCGGACGCTCGATCCAGCGCAGCCACTGGATGTCCCGGTCCTCGAAGATGAAGTCGAGGAAGATCATCAGCAGGAACATGCCACCGAAGGCGGCGATCGACGGGTGCGCGTCGGTCACCAGCTGCTGGTACTGGTCCTTGTCGTTCAGCGCGAGATCGACCGCGTCGATCGGGCCGATCTTGGCGCTGATGGCGACGATGACGACGGGGAACACCAGGCGCATGCCGAAGACGGCGATCAGGACACCGACGGTGAGGAAGATCTTCTGCCAGAAGGCACTCATCTTCTTCAGGATTCCGGCGTTGACCACCGCGTTGTCGAAGGACAGCGAGATCTCCAGGACGGCCAGGATCGCCACGATGCCGAAGGCGGTCCACCCCCCGTAGAAGGCCGCTGCGACCAGACCGAGCGCGGTAATCGCGAACGACCAGCCGAAGGTTTTCAGAAGCACTGGCTACCCAATCATCGTGTGGTGGGGGCACCCCCAGCGGTCGCTCGGAGGAGGGTTTCCCCCGCGCCGCACTCGTCTTTACCTACTGTTGACCACGAAGTGTAGAGGGCCGCCTTCGACCGAAACAGGCGGGCCTAGGAAACATTCACCCCGAAGTCGAGTGCGATGCCCCGCAGCCCCGACGCGTATCCCTGGCCGACCGCGCGGAACTTCCACTCGGCGTTGTAGCGGTAGACCTCGCCGAAGATCATCGCCGTCTCCGTCGAGGCGTCCTCGGACAGGTCGTAACGGGCGAGTTCCTGGCCGTCGGCCTGGTTCACGACACGGATGAAGGCGTTGCTGACCTGGCCGAAGGTCTGGCCGCGGTTGTCCGCGTCATGGATGGAGACCGGGAAGACGATCTTGTCGACGTTGGCCGGCACCTTGGAGAGGTCGATCAGGATCGACTCGTCGTCGCCCTCGCCCTCACCCGTGAGGTTGTCACCGGTGTGCTCGACCGAGCCGTCCGGGCTCTTGAGCTGGTTGTAGAAGATGAACCATTCGTCCCCGAGCACCCGGCCGCCGTTGCACAGCAGGGCGCTGGCGTCGAGGTCGAAGTCGGCTCCGGTGGTCGAGCGCGCGTCCCAGCCGAGCCCGATCATCACCTGTGTGAGGTTCGGCGCGGCCTTCGAGAGGGAGACATTGCCCCCCTTGGCGAGTGTGACACCCATGATGCTGGTCCTCCCCGAGGTCGATCTTCACTTGGTACAGCGGGCCCGGCGCCGCACCGGAGAGGTGCGGCGCCGGGCCGGACGGCTGAGGCCCGAGGGCTCAGACGTTGACGCCGAAGTCCTGCGCGATGCCGCGCAGGCCCGAGGCGTACCCCTGGCCGATGGCGCGGAACTTCCACTCCGCGCCGTTGCGGTAGAGCTCGCCGAAGACCATCGCGGTCTCCGTCGAGGCGTCCTCGGAGAGGTCGTAGCGGGCGATCTCCGCTCCGCCCGCCTGGTTCACCACGCGGATGAAGGCGTTGCGGACCTGGCCGAAGGACTGCTGGCGGTTCTCGGCGTCGTAGATCGAGACCGGGAAGACGATCTTCTGGACGTCGGCCGGGACGGTGGCGAGGTTGACCTTGATCTGCTCGTCGTCGCCCTCGCCCTCGCCGGTGGTGTTGTCACCGGTGTGCTCGACCGAGCCGTCCGGGCTCTTCAGGTTGTTGAAGAACACGAAGTTCTGGTCGCCGGAGACCTTTCCCTGGTCGTTCGTGAGCAGGGCGCTGGCGTCGAGGTCGAAGTCCGTGCCGGTGGTGGTGCGGACGTCCCACCCCAGACCGATGATGACCGCGGTCAGTCCCGGGGCCTCCTTCGACAGCGAAACGTTGCCGCCCTTGCTGAGGCTGACTCCCACGAGTCCTCCCAATGGTGTTCAGGGGCGGGGCGCCCCGTAGGTGCGTTGGTATCGGATCAACGATCCGATCCTAGTGACGGGTTCCCGTGCCCCGCAGGGCTTGGAACCGAAGAATCACAGGGTGTCGAGCGCCGTGACGTACTCGTTCAGGTCACGCGCGTCGGGCAGGGCGTTGACGACGGTCCAGCGGACCACGCCCTCCTTGTCGATGATGAACGTGCCGCGCACCGCGCAGCCCTTGTCCTCGTCGAAGACGCCGTAGGCGCGCGAGACGTTGCCGTGCGGCCAGAAGTCGGACAGCAGCGGGTACTCCAGGCCCTCCTGCTCGGCGAAGACGCGCAGGGTGTGGATGGAGTCGTTGGACACGGCGAGCAGCTGGGTGTCGCGCTCGGTGAACTGCGGCAGGTTGTCACGCAGGGAGCACAGCTCGCCGGTGCACACCCCGGTGAAGGCGAAAGGGTAGAACAGCAGCACCACGTTCTTCTCGCCCCGGAAGTCGGAGAGCCTCACGGTGGCGCCGTGGTTGTCCTTCAGCTCGAAGTCCGGTGCCTTGGTACCGACGTCGACGGTCATGCTCACTCGCTTCCCTTCCACAGGTCTGTTCGGGTGACGACCAGCGTACGCAGTGATCGTCGCCGGGCCCCGGTGCGGTCCTGGCGGGTGGATCACGGGACGGACGGACGGGCGCCGTCCGGGTGGTCGCGGGCATGCGTGAGGCCCCCGCCGAGGTGGCTCGGCGGGGGCCTCACGGATGCTCTGCTTGCAGACGGGGCTGCAGCTCAGCGCTTCGACTTGGGGGTGGCCAGGCGGGTGCCCGACCATTCCTTGCCGACGGAGATGCTCTTCGTCTGGGAGAGGCCGGCTGTCTGTGCGGCATCACTGATGTCGCTGGGCTCGACGTAACCGTCCCTGCCGGTCTTCGGGGTCAGCAGCCAGATCATGCCGCCGTCCTCAAGGAGACCGATGACGTCCACCAGTGCGTCCGTGAGATCGCCGTCCTCGTCCCGGAACCACAACAGCACCACGTCAGCGACGTCGTCGTAGTCCTCGTCGACCAGATCCTGGCCGATCAGCGATTCGATGCCTTCACGGAGCTCGTGGTCAACGTCGTCGTCGAAGCCGATCTCCTGGACCACCTGTCCGGGCTCGAACCCCAGCCTGGCGGCCGGGTTGGTCCGCTCCTCCGCGTGGTCCGCGGTCGCGCTCACGGCTTGCCTCCTGATCATGTTTCGGGATTGGGGTCTCCCCCCGCTCGTCCAGAGCTCGGGGGAGTCTCAGCCACGCGCGTGCGCGCAGCATTGGCCGTAGTCCACACGGGCGGAGCGGATCGCGCAAGTACCCGGCCGTCGAGACCGCCGAAACGGTGACGATCCTGGCAGTGCCGACGCAACTCCCGGTGGGCCTTCATCAGGCCTCGTGACGCGCACCACACCCTTCTGCCCCATTTATGAACTTCGGAACCCTTGGAGCCTACGAGAACCGAACGGCTTTGCGGAACGCGTCACGTACTGAGCGTATCGTTGCGTTTTGGTCGGGCCCGTCCCAGCGGTCTGCACGAGCGTCTCGGTTACCCCTAAGTAGAGATGACGTATGCGTTCCCGAGGTACACGATGGGGAACGGTGCAGATACAGGGGAAACCCACCGCAGACAGCCCTCTGACAGCGAAGGAACAGCGTGGCTTCCGGATCCGATCGCAACCCGGTCATCATTGGCGGCCTTCCCAGCCAGGTCCCGGACTTCGACCCTGAGGAGACTCAGGAGTGGCTCGACTCCCTCGACGCCGCCGTCGACCAGCGCGGCCGTGAGCGCGCCCGCTATCTGATGCTGCGGCTGATCGAGCGGGCCCGCGAGAAGCGCGTGGCCGTGCCCGAGATGCGCAGCACGGACTACGTCAACACGATCGCCACCAAGGACGAGCCGTTCTTCCCCGGCAACGAGGAGATCGAGCGCAAGGTCCTGAACGCGACCCGCTGGAACGCGGCCGTGATGGTCTCCCGGGCGCAGCGCCCCGGCATCGGCGTGGGCGGCCACATCGCGACGTTCGCCTCCTCCGCCTCGCTCTACGACGTGGGCTTCAACCACTTCTTCCGCGGCAAGGACGAGGGCGACGGCGGCGACCAGATCTTCTTCCAGGGGCACGCCTCGCCGGGCATCTACGCCCGCGCGTTCCTCCTGGACCGGCTCTCCGAGCAGCAGCTCGACGCGTTCCGCCAGGAGAAGTCGAAGGCGCCCTACGGGCTGTCCTCGTACCCGCACCCGCGGCTGATGCCGGACTTCTGGGAGTTCCCGACCGTCTCGATGGGCCTCGGCCCGCTCGGCGCGATCTTCCAGGCCCGGATGAACCGCTACATGGAGGCGCGCGGTATCGCCGACACCTCCAAGTCCCACGTCTGGGCGTTCCTCGGCGACGGCGAGATGGACGAGCCGGAGTCGCTCGGCCAGCTCTCGATCGCGGCGCGCGAGGGTCTGGACAACCTGACCTTCGTCGTCAACTGCAACCTCCAGCGCCTCGACGGCCCGGTGCGCGGCAACGGCAAGATCGTCCAGGAGCTGGAGTCGCAGTTCCGCGGCGCCGGCTGGAACGTGATCAAGCTGGTCTGGGACCGCACCTGGGACCCGCTGCTCGCGCAGGACCGCGACGGCGTGCTGGTCAACCGGCTGAACACCACGCCGGACGGCCAGTTCCAGACGTACGCCACGGAGACGGGCGCCTACATCCGCGACCACTTCTTCGGCGACGACCACCGGCTGCGCGCCATGGTCGAGAACATGACCGACGACCAGATCCTGCACCTGGGCCGCGGCGGGCACGACCACAAGAAGATCTACGCGGCGTTCTCGGCGGCCAAGACCCACTCGGGCCAGCCGACGGTGATCCTCGCGCAGACGGTCAAGGGCTGGACGCTCGGGCCGAACTTCGAGGGCCGCAACGCCACGCACCAGATGAAGAAGCTGACGGTCGCCGACCTCAAGGGCTTCCGTGACCGGCTGCACCTGCCGATCTCCGACAAGGAGCTGGAGGACGGCGCGCCGCCGTACTACCACCCGGGCCGGGACTCGGAGGAGATCCAGTACATGCACGACCGCCGCAAGGGGCTCGGCGGGTACGTCCCGACGCGCGTCGTGCGGTCGAAGCCCCTGGCGCTGCCCGAGGACAAGACGTACGCGAGCGTGAAGAAGGGCTCGGGTCAGCAGTCCATCGCGACGACCATGGCCTTCGTGCGGCTCCTCAAGGACCTCATGCGGGACAAGGAGATCGGCAAGCGGTTCGTGCTGATCGCGCCCGACGAGTACCGCACGTTCGGCATGGACTCGTTCTTCCCGAGTGCGAAGATCTACAACCCGCTCGGCCAGCAGTACGAGTCGGTGGACCGTGAACTGCTCCTCGCCTACAAGGAGTCGCCGACCGGCCAGATGCTGCACGACGGCATCTCGGAGGCCGGCTGCACGGCCTCGCTGATCGCCGCGGGTTCGGCGTACGCCACCCACGGCGAGCCGCTCATCCCGGTCTACGTCTTCTACTCGATGTTCGGTTTCCAGCGCACCGGCGACCAGTTCTGGCAGATGGCCGACCAGTTGGCGCGCGGTTTCGTGCTGGGCGCGACCGCCGGGCGGACGACGCTGACCGGTGAGGGCCTGCAGCACGCGGACGGCCACTCGCAGCTGCTCGCCTCGACGAACCCGGGCTGTGTCGCCTACGACCCGGCGTTCGGCTTCGAGATCGCGCACATCGTGCAGGACGGCCTGCGCCGGATGTACGGCTCGACCGAGGAACACCCGCACGGCGAGGACGTCTTCTACTACCTCACGGTGTACAACGAGCCGATCCAGCACCCGGCCGAGCCGGAGAACGTGGACACCGAGGGCATCCTCAAGGGCATCCACCGCTACGCCGCGGGCACGTCGGGCACCATCCCGGCGCAGATCCTCGCCTCCGGTGTCGCCGTCCCGTGGGCCGTCGAGGCCCAGCGGATCCTCGCCGAGGACTGGAACGTCCGGGCCGACGTCTGGTCGGCGACCTCCTGGAACGAGCTGCGGCGCGAGGCCGTCGACGTGGAGCGGCACAACCTGCTGCACCCCGAGGAGGAGCAGCGCGTCCCGTACGTGACGCGGAAGCTGTCCGACTCCGAGGGCCCGTTCGTGGCCGTCTC
The DNA here is from genome assembly GCF_002078175.1 of Streptomyces sp. M41(2017). Classification (GTDB taxonomy): domain Bacteria; phylum Actinomycetota; class Actinomycetes; order Streptomycetales; family Streptomycetaceae; genus Streptomyces. Next base: position 534,749 of record NZ_MWFK01000001.1, read on the forward strand.
GGACTGGATGCGCTCGGTTCCGGACCAGATCGCGCGCTGGGTGCCCGGCACCTATCAGTCCCTCGGCGCGGACGGCTTCGGCTTCGCGGACACGCGCGGCGCGGCGCGCCGGTTCTTCCACATCGACGCGCAGTCGATCGTGGTCGGCGTGCTGACCGAACTGGCCCGTGAGGGCAAGGTCGACCGGTCGGTCCTGAAGCAGGCCGTGGACCGCTACCAGCTCCTGGACGTGTCGGCGGCGGACCCGGGCGCGGCGGGCGGGGACGCGTAGCCGTTCGCGGCGAGGCGGAGGGGCGGCGGGCCGATCGGCCCGCCGCCCCTCCGCCTTTCTTCCTACGATGCGCTCATGACGCAAGAATCGGCCCAGGCCCGTTGGGAGCTGCACACCCAGCGGCCCCTGCTCGTCCTCGCGGTGGCCTTCGCCCTCGCGTACGCCGTGCCGATCGTGGACAGCGACGCGGCACCGGCGATGGCCCTCACCTGCACGGTGGTGGAGTGGGTGGTGTGGGGGGCGTTCGCGGCCGACTACCTGATACGGCTCGCGCTCTCCGGTCAGCGGCGGGACTTCGTCCGGACCCACTGGCTGGATCTGTGCGCGGTGGTCCTGCCGATCCTCCAGCCGCTGCGTCTCCTTCGGCTCGTCTCCACGCTGATGCTCGTGGGGCGGCGGGCGCGGATGGCCTCGCAGATCCGGCTGACGACGTACGTCGGGGGCGCGGTCGTCGGACTGCTGATGTTCGGCTCGCTCGCCGTGCTGTCCGTGGAGCGGGACTCGCCCAACGGGAACATCCGCACGCTGGGTGACGCGGTGTGGTGGTCCTTCACGACGATGACGACCGTGGGGTACGGCGACCACGCCCCGACCACCGGGATGGGCAGGGTCCTCGCCGTCGGTCTGATGCTGTCGGGGATCGCCCTGCTCGGTGTGGTCACCGCGAACATCGCCGCCTGGTTCATCTCCCGGTTCGAGAAGGACGACGTGGAGGAACGCCGGCAGACCGCGGCGATCGAGGCCCTCACCGAGGAGGTGCGCGCCCTGCGCGCCGAGCTCACCGCTCTCACGGGCACCCCGGGTCTTCTCCCGCACCCTGTGCCGTCAGGGTCCGAGGAGCACTCCCCCACCTAGACCTGTGGGCCCGTACGCCGCTCGGGGCGGAGTACGGGCCCACAACAGGTGACCAGCGGTGTCGCAGCCTCAGAGCAGGCCGTTGCCGACTCCGCCCGCCAGCCAGATGATCGCCAAAAGTGTGTCGATCGCTCCCAGGACGAGGGCGATGAGAGCCGGTACCGGCCCCGAACCCGTCCAGCGGCGCCCCATCGAGAACCAGCCGCAGATCATCGCGACCGGCCCGAGGACGATTCCCAGCGTGAAGAAGCCGGCAACCGCGCACACGACTCCGATGATGCCCAAGGTCGCGCTGTCCGGCCCGGTCCGTGGTCCCATCCGGCCACGTGAACGGGGGTACCTGCGCGTACCGTTTCCGAAGCCCGCCATCATCAACTCCTGAACTCCCGTGACCTCTCGGTCGGTTCGGGTCGATGCCTCGGGTACCCCCGTTCCACGCGTACAGACCTGCACGCGCGCCACCCCCCTCCGGCAGCGCGCCGCAGACCCGGTCGTCCTCCAGGCCGTACGGAGGACTTGACCCACTGTGACCTGCGGCGTGCGCCGAACGGGAGGGAACTTGAGCGTGATCACCCGGATAGGCGAAATTCCGCCACGCGATCCCCGGGTGACGCCGTCCGTCAGATGTGTCCGGCGCCTGCTCCGGCGGCGTCGGCGTTGTCGCCGCGCTTGGTGAGCAGCGCCACGAACACCGCCACGACGGCGACGCCCGCGGCGACGAGGCAGGCGAGGCTCATGCCGGAGATGAAGGTGTCGTGGGCGACGTCCGTGATCTGCGCGGCGATCGCGGCCGGGGTGTCCTTGGCGACCGGCGCGGCACCGACCTGGACCGCCTCGGAGGCCTGGTCGAGCTGGGCCGGGGTGAGCGGCGGCAGCTTGGCGTCGGCCCAGTTGCCCGCGAGGTCGTTGTCCACCTTGGAGGCCATGACGGCGCCCAGGACGGCCGTACCGAGGCTGCCGCCGATCTGCATGGCGGCCTGCTGGAGACCACCGGCGACACCGGACAGCTCCATCGGCGCGTTGCCGACGATGACCTCCGTGGCGCCGACCATGACGGGGGCGAGACCGAGGCCGAGACCCGCGAACCAGATCGACATGACCAGGCTGCTGGTGCCGGTGTCCAGGGTGGACATCCCGAACATGGAGACAGCGGTGAGCGCCATGCCGCCGGCGAGCGGGATGCGCGGGCCGACCTTGGTGATGAGGGCGCCGGCCAGCGGTGAGCCCACGATCATCATCCCGGTCAGCGGCAGCAGGTGCAGACCGGCGTCGACCGGGCTCATGCCGTGCACGTTCTGGAGATAGAAGGTGACGAAGAACAGGCCGCCGAGGAAGGCGATGGCCATCAGGACCATCAGGACCACACCGGCCGACAGGGGCACGGAGCGGAACAGGGCGAGCGGGATCAGCGGCTCCTTGACCCGCTTCTCCCAGAGGGCGAAGAGCACGAACCCGGCGATCGAGACGACCAGGAACGTCCAGGTCAGACCGTCGCCCCAGCCCCACGCCGGCGCCTTGATGAGGGCCCAGACCAGGCAGAACATGGCGCCGGAGAGCAGCGCGATGCCGAGGAGGTCGAAGGAGCGCGGGGCGTTCGCGGCGCGGTGGTCGGTGAGGATCAGCGTGCCGAGGACCAGCGCGAGGACGCCGACGGGCACGTTGATGAAGAACACCGACTGCCAGCTGACGTGCTGGACGAGCAGACCGCCGAGGATCGGGCCGCCCGCGGTGGAGGCGCCGATGACCATGCCCCAGATGCCGATCGCCATGTTCAGCTTCTCGGCCGGGAAGGTGGCGCGCAGCAGGCCGAGCGCGGCCGGCATCAGCAGGGCGCCGAACAGGCCCTGGAAGACGCGGAAGGTGACGACCAGGGCGATGCTGCTGGAGAAGCCGATCGCGCCGGAGGCCGCGGCGAAGCCGAGGACGCCTATGAGGAAGGTCTGCCGGTGGCCGAAGCGGTCACCGAGCTTGCCCGCGGTGATCAGGGTGACCGCGAGGGCGAGGAAGTAGCCGTTGGTGATCCACTGGACGTCGGCGAAGCTCGCGCCGAGGTCCTTCTGGATGGCGGGGTTGGCGATCGCGACGATGGTGCCGTCCAGCGCCACCATCATGACCCCGACGGCCACGGTGATGAGGGTGAACCACGGATGGCCGCGCAGGCCCGTGGACGGGGCCCCGTCCGACGGGGAGACCGGAGCCTTGTCGCCGGGCTCCGGCTTGTCGATGGTGGTCTGACTAGTCATGTTTTCGAGGCTAGTGACAGTCACTGACAGTTGACAAACCAATTCACAAGTCGGTAACTGTCACGTTACTCACAGATAGGCTGAACTGGGCCGACTGTTCGGGGAGGGACGCGAGGGAGAGGTTCCGGGACCATGACGGACACGGGCGGCAGCGCCGGACCGGCGGCAGCGGCGGCGACGCCTGCCGCGACGACGGCGGCACCCCGCCCCGGACTGCGCGAGCGCAAGAAGCAGCGCACCCGGGACGCCCTCCTGCGGGCCGCCCTCGAACTCTTCGTCGCCCAGGGGTACGAGCGCACCACCGTCGACGAGATCGCCGAGGCCGTCGACGTCTCGCAGCGCACCTTCTTCCGCTACTTCGCGGGCAAGGAGGACGCCGCCCTCTTCCTGCAGCGGCTCAGCGAGTCCCATTTCATCGACGCCGTGCGCGAACGACCGCGCCACGAGGCCCCGTTGGAGGCGCTGCGGCGAGCCGTCCTGGAGAGCTGGGACACCATCGGCGAGGCGATCGAGGCCGTCGTGCCGATCGAACTCCACATGCGCACCTACCAGTTGATCGAGTCGACACCCGCACTGCTCGCGGCCCATCTGCGCCGCTCGGAGGAGATCGAGGAGGAGATCGCGCGGCTGATCGCCGAGCGCGAGGGCCTCGACGTGGACGCGGACCCCCGGCCGCGCATCGCCGTCGCGGTGTTCGGCGGGGTGATGCGGGTGACGGGCCGCCGGTGGGGCGCGGGCGAGGACACCAGCGTGGCGGCGATCCGCGAGCTGACGGCCTCCTATCTCGACCATGTGGGGCCCGCGTTGGCGGAGAAGTGGGACACCCGGCCGGACCGGCCGTCCGCCGGGCCGCCGGAGCCCTCCGCGGGGCCCTGACGGCGAGGGCCCCCGGGCCCCCGCACAGAGCGTCACAACTCGCACACGCGTCGCAGGAATTCACCAACAGAGTGTGACTATTTAACTCAAACTGAACCCGGTTTGCCCCAATTACCCCACCAGAAACGTGATCCCAGTCACTCGTTTAACGGGAGGCACCCCACTTCTCCTAGGGTGTCCTCTCAGTGACTTCCTTCGACTCCACCCCCCAACTCAACGCCTGGCGTGCGCTGCTCGCGCTGGCCGTGGTGTTCGTGATGCTGGCCACCAGTGGCTGGACCGCGCTCCACAGCCACCGGGCACCCTCCCCGCTCCAGGCGTCCCGCTCCGCGTGGGAGCACGGCAGCATCGCCGGACACCGGCTTCCGGACCCGGACGCCACGCCCGCCCGGCTGGCCGGCTTCTTCGACACGCTCGACGCCCACCAGCGTGCTCGGCTCGCCCACCGCTATCCCCTCGCGGTCGGCAACATGAACGGCGCCCCGGTGACCCTGCGGTACCAGGCCAACCGCCTCGCGCTGCAGCACGAACGCAAGGTCGAGCAGCGGCGCACGCACGACAAGCGGTTCTCCGCCGTCGGCCAGTACGACGCCGGCCGCCGGATGCACCGCTACGAAGCACTGCTGGACGGCGACCGGAAGATCCTCGCCTTCGACCCCAACGGATCGGGCCGGATCGCCGAGGTGTTCGGCGACCTCGACACCGCCCGGCGCGTCTCCGTCGTGGTGCCCGGCGTCGACACCGACCTGCTCACCTTCCAGCGCACGGACAAGCAGTACTCCGCGCCCGTCGGCATGGCGAGTTCGCTGTACGCGGCGCAGCGCGCGGCCGACCCCGGTGCGCGGACGGCCGTCATCGCGTGGGCCGACTACACCGCGCCCAGCGGGCTCGGCATCGACTCCGCCACCGCGATGCGCGCCCAGGAAGGCGCGGTACGGCTGAACGCGCTGCTCCGGGCACTGCCCGGGACCAGGCCGATCGCGCTCTACTGCCACAGCTACGGCTCGGTGCTGTGCGGGGTGGCGGCCCACTCACTGCCCTCCCGGGTCTCCGACATAGCGGTGGCGGGCAGCCCCGGCATGCGGGCGGCGAACACCGCCGGTCTGCACACCACCGCCCGGGTGTGGGCGATGCGCGACGCGGACGACTGGATCCAGGACGTGCCCCATCTGGAGGTCGGCGGCCTCGGGCACGGCGCGGACCCGGTGTCGAAGGGGTTCGGGGCGCGCCTCCTGTCCGCCGCCGGGGCGAAGGGACACGCCGGCTACTTCCAGCCGGGAACGGAAAGTCTCCGCAACTTCGCGGAGATCGGCATTGGCGCGTACCGCGCGGTCCGATGCGCGCACGACGACGGCGGCTGCCGGGCGGGTTTGTCCGCCGCGACAGCGGCCTGACGCGCGTAGAGACCGAAAGAATCGCGGTCCGCCCGGAGAGGCGACGGAGGCTTGCGTGCCGCATACGATGGCCCGCATGGGTGACGTACTGGCCGGATTGCATGCCGCCTGGGAGTTCGAGTCCGACTCCGTGGTCATCCGCTTCGAACGGGGGATCCGCACGCCGAAGCTGTTCCAGGCGCTCGGCGAACGCCGTATCCCTCTCGATGCGGTCGCGGCGGTGACGCTCACGCCCGGGAAGCGGGGCACGGTCGTGCTGCGCGCGGTGCCGAGACCCGGCGCCGACCCCCTCATGGAGGCGGCCGCGGGACAGCTCAAGGAGGGGTGCGACCCCTATCGCCTGGTGCTGCCCGCCGAGAGCGAGACACTCGCCGAGTACTACGCGGACGAACTGCGCGCCCGGCTCACCGCGGACGACGAACCGGCCGAGCGCTTCCTGGTGGAACCGCCCGAGGCGCCCCTCAGTTTCAAGGCGTACGACGGTAAGGCGTCCTTCGACGGCAAGGCGGTGTCCTTCCGCTGGTTCTGGACGGGCGCCTCGTCGGCGAAGTGGAAGGCCGGCGACCAGACGTTCCCGGTCTCGGCGCTGAGCGGCGTCGAATGGCGTTCCCCGGAGGTGTTCGAGGGCCATCTGCGTCTGCTGCTGCGCGAGCCGGTCATCGCCCAGCCCGCGCAGGCGGACCAGGACCCAGCGGCCGTGGTCTTCGGTCTCGGCTACGGACCGGTCCACGAGTCCCTGCCGTTCGCGGCGGCCGTCCTCGCCGCTGCGCGCTCCGCGAGCCCCGCGCCGGTGACCGCGTCCGCCGTGCCGCGCCGGGATCCGGCCGACATCGCCGACCGGATCCGGCACCTCGGCGAGCTGCACGAGGCGGGGCTCGTCACCGACGAGGAGTTCTCCACCAAGAAGGCGGAACTCCTGGCGCAGCTGTAGGGCGTCCGCCAGGTCCGGCCCGCCCGGTGAGGCCCGGCATGCCCGGGCGGCTACCCGGCGTTCACTCGCGTCCGGCGGACGAGAACGCCATGTCCGCGTAGCGGTCGCCCGCCACCTTGCCCGCGATCGGCTCCAGGAGGGCCAGTTCGCCGTCGGTCAGGACGATGCGGGTGGCCGCCGTGTTCTCCTCGACCCGCCTGCTCTTGGTGGTCCCCGGGATCGGCACGACGGTCAGTCCGTGGACGCTCGCGCGCTGCTGGACCCAGGCCAGCGCGATCTGGCCGAGCGAGGCCCCGTGCGCGGCGGCGACCGTGCGGACCGGTTCGAGCAGGGCGGCGTTGGCGCTCGCGTTCTCGCCGGTGAAGCGGGGCATCGTGCGACGGAAGTCGTCCGAGGTCAGGTCCTCGTCGGCGTTGGCGAACGATCCCGTGAGGAAGCCCCGGCCGAGCGGTGAGTAGGGCACCAGGGCGACCCCGAGTTCGCGGGCCGCGGGCACCACGGCCGCCTCGATGTCGCGGCTGAACAGGGACCACTCGGACTGCACGGCGGTGACGGGGTGGACGTCGTGGGCGGCCCGCAGCTCGCCGGCCGTGACCTCGCTCAGCCCGAGGTGCTTGACCTTGCCCTCGCGGACCAGCTCGGCCATGACCCCGACGGTCTCCTCGATGGGGATGTTCACGTCCCGGCGGTGCATGTAGTAGAGGTCGATCACGTCGACGTCCAGCCGGCGCAGGCTCGCCTCGACGGCCGCGCGGATGTAGGGCGCGTCATTGCGGACGATCCGCTTGTAGGGGTCGTCCGGCGAGCTGGTCAGCGCGAACTTGGTGGCGATCACGAGGTCGTCCCGGTGCGCTCCGACGAAGGAGGACAGGAAGGTCTCGTTCTCCCCCTTGCCGTAGGCGTCGGCGGTGTCGAAGAGGGTCACGCCCAGCTCCAGCGCCCGGCTCAGGGCGGCGCGGGACTGTTCGGCGTCCGGCGGCCCGTACGCCCAGCTCATCCCCATGCAGCCGAGACCCTGCACACCGACCTCGGGTCCGTCCGCGCCGAGCCGTGCCGTCGCGATCCTACTGTCCGTCATCGGGACCTCTCCGACGCCAGTGCCCGCCCGGCGTCACCGTAGAAGCTGATCTTGCGGTCGAGCACCGCGAGGGTGTCCTGGAGTTCCGCGATCCGGACCTTGACGTCCCGTCGGGTCGCCTCCAGGAGTTCGTAGCGCTCCCGGTAGGTGTGGTCGCCCGCGCGCACCATCTCGGCGTACCGCACCATGTCGGCGACCGGCATCCCGGTGAGCCGCAGCTTGCCGACCAGGCCGAGCCAGTCCAGGTCACGGTTGCTGTAGCGGCGCTGGCCGGTGTGCGAGCGGTCGATGTGCGGCATCAGCCCGATGCGCTCGTACCAGCGCAGGGTGTGCGCGCTGAGGCCGGTGTACGCGGCGACCTCGCTGATCGTGTAGTTGTCCTGGCCGTCCGGGCGCCGGTCCCCCTCGGGCGGTCCGGCGCAGGTGTCGGCGTCGGTCTCGACGGCCTCGGCTGTCGTCTCCATCACGGTCATGGCCCCCACGCTAAAACCTTGGAGTGCACTCGAAGCAAGTGGAATCCGCCGAAAATGCGAGGACGCGCCCGGGGGCGGGTGGCTAGCGTGCCGATCATGAGTCTCGTACGCCGTGCCACAGCCGAAGACGCCCGGGAAGTGCTCCGCCTGCGCCAGGTGATGATCGACTCGGTCTTCGCCGCCGACAGCTCCAGTGCGTGGCACGCCGCCTCGCTGCCCACCGTACGCGCGAAGCTCGCCGATCCGCAGGAGTCCTTCGTGGCCTTCGTGGTCGACCACCCGGACCGTCCCGGCGCGCTCGCGGCCCTCGTCGCCGGGACGGTCGAGTACCGGATCGGACGGGCGGAGAACCCGCACGGCGCGGTCGGGCACGTCTTCAGTGTCGCCACCGACCCCGACGCCCGGCGCCGCGGGTACGCCCGCGCCTGCATGGAGACGCTCCTCGGCTGGTTCCGCGGGCGGGGCGTCGGGCAGGTCGACCTCAACGCGTCCGCCGAGGCCGAGCCGCTGTACGCGTCCCTCGGCTTCGTCCGCAAGCCGGACCCCTCGATGCGGCTGACCCTGTGAGCGGCTTAGGCTCGGCCGCATGTCTTTGCAGAGTCTGGCGCTGATCGCGAACTGGCCCGTTCCCACCGCCGCCGCCGCGGTCGTCCGCGCGGACGGCACGGTCGTGGGCACCCAGGGCCCGGGGCAGCACCGGTTCGCCCTCGCCTCGGTCACCAAGCCGCTCGCCGCGTACGCCGCGCTCGTCGCCTACGAGGAGGGGGCGATCGAGCTCGACGAACCGGCCGGGCCTCCCGGCTCGACGGTCCGGCATCTGCTCGCGCACACCTCCGGTCTCGCCTTCGACGAACACCGGGTGACCTCCGCGCCCGGTGAGCGGCGGCTGTACTCCAACGCCGGTTTCGAGGTGCTCGGGGACCACATCGCCAAGGCGGCGGAGATGCCCTTCGCGGAGTACCTGCGCCAGGCGGTCCTCGAACCGCTCGGCATGACCGCGACGACGCTGGACGGCTCCCCCGCCAAGGACGGCGTCTCGACGGTCGAGGACCTCGTCCGTTTCGCCGCCGAGCTCCAGGCCCCGCGGCTGCTGGATCCGCGCACGGTCGCGGAGGCGATGACCGTGCAGTACCCGGGCACGAAGGGCGTCCTGCCCGGCTACGGACACCAGAGCCCCAACGACTGGGGTCTCGGCTTCGAGATCCGCGACTCCAAGTCGCCGCACTGGACGGGGAGTTCGTCCTCCCCGCGGACCTTCGGCCACTTCGGCCAGTCCGGTACGTTCCTGTGGGTCGACCCGGTCGCGGGTGCCGCCTGCGTCGCCCTGACGGACCGGGCCTTCGGACCCTGGGCGATCGAGGCGTGGCCGCCGTTCACGGACGCGGTGCTGGCCGAACTCGGCGCCTGAGGAGAGGCCGGCGGGGACGGCGGCGCCTCCCGCCCGCTCAGCGGAACGCCGCCGCGTTGCGCCGCGCCCAGCCGGCGAACGTGCCCGGCGCGCGGCCCAGCACCCGCTCCACGTCGGGGCCGGCCCGGCGCTCCTCCTCCGTCGGTTCGCCGAGGATGGCGAGGGTGCCCTCGACCACCGGCAGCGGCATGAAGGCCGCCATCTGCGTGCGCGCCTCCTCGCGGGTCTGCTCGGTGAAACGCACGGGCTCGCCCAGTGCGGCGGCGATGGCGGCGGCGCGTTCCCGCGGGGTCGTCGCCGCGGGACCGGTCAGCGTGTAGGTGGCCCCGGCGTGGCCCTCCCCGCGCAGTGCGGCGGCCGCGACGGCGGCCACGTCGTCGGGGTCGACGAACGGCAGCCCGACATCCCCGAACGGGGCCGCGGCCTCGCGGCGGGCCCGGACGGATCCGGCCCAGGCGAACGCGTTGGTGGCCATCCCGCCGGACCGCAGGACCGTCCAGTCCAGGCCCGACTCCCGTACCGCCCGCTCGAAGCGGGCCGGATGCTCGTAAGCCTGCGGCCGGGTGCCGACGCCCTGCGAGGACAGCAGCACCACCCGCCGGACGCCGGCGGCCCGCGCCGCGTCCAGGACGCCCTGCGGGTCCTCCCCCGCCACCAGCAGGAACAGCGCCTCGGCCCCTTCGAACGCGGGACCCAGCCCGGCGGGTTCGGCGAGGTCGGCCGCCACCGTCCGGACGCCTTCGGGTACGTCCGCACCGGTGATCCGCCGGGCCACCGCCGTCACCGGCAGCTCCGCGTCGTCCAGCCTGCGCACCAGCGCGCGGCCCACGTTCCCGGTCGCTCCTGTCACCACGTACATGCCGGTCTCCTCGCAAAAAAATTTAGTCAGTCGACTGACTTAGTTCGACGGGAGGGACGCTAGCAAGCGGGGTGCGCGGCTGTCTATAGTCAGTCGGGTGACTGACTCAGAGAAGGTCCGGAGCCCCCGGGCCCGGTCGGGCGGCAAGCGGCGCCTGCTGACGGCGGCGGCGGCCCGGGTGCTGCACGAGCAGGGCGTGGAGCGGACGACGATCGCCGACATCGCCCGCGCCGCGGGGGTCCCCGCGGGCAACGTCTACTACTACTTCAAGACCAAGGACGAGCTGGTCGAGGCCGCTCTCGCCGAGCACGCCGGGCATCTGAAGGAGCTGACCGACGAGCTGGACAGGCTCCCCGATCCGCGCGAGCGCCTCAAGGGACTCGTCGGCGCGTGGGTCTCGCGGCGCGACACCGCAGCCCGTTACGGCTGCCCCACCGGCACCCTCGCCGCGGAGCTCGACAAGCGGGACGACGGCGGCCTCGACCTCGCGGCGGGGCAGGTGGTCCGGCTGCTGCTGGACTGGGTCGCCGCGCAGTACCGGGAGCTCGGCGACGCCGACCCGGAGGGCCGCGCGCTCACCCTCGTCGGCGCCTACCAGGGCATGTCCCTGCTCTCCAACGCCCTGCGGGACCCGGAGATCATGACCCGTGAGGGAGCGCGGCTGATGCGCGAACTCGACGCGGCGGTCTAGGGACGTCCCGGCCGCGGCCTCCGGTGTCAGCCGACGGCCATCTCCCACATCAGCAGTTCGGCGGGCACGCCCGCGACGAGTTCGATGTCCTTCGCGTCGGTGATGCGGGCCGCGTCGCCCTCGCCCAGCTCCTCGCCGTCCAGGCGGACTTCGCCCCGGACGACGTGGACGTAGACGAAGGGCGCGTCCGGGACGGCGGTGCGCTCACCCGCCGTCAGACGGCGCACGTGCAGCATGGCGCCCGCCTCGGGCAGGGCGTACGGCGTGGAGTCGGCGATGCCGTGCACGATCTCGTACGACGGGTCGCCGCCCGGTTCCAGCGGGGCGAGCCACATCTGCACGAAGACCAGCGGGAGTTCGCCGTCGTTGCGCTCGACGTGCCGGACACCGCCCGCCGAGCTGAGCCGCTGGACGTCGCCGTGCCGCAGCACCGACTCGTGCCCAGCCGAGTCACGGTGGGTCAGCTCCCCCTCCACGACCCAGGTGACGATCTCGGTGTGACTGTGCGGGTGCTCGTCGAAGCCCGTCCCGGGATCGAGCCGCTCCTCGTTGCAGGCGATCACCGCGCCGAAGCGGAGGTTGTCGGGGTCGTAGTGCGGGCCGAAGGAGAAGGCGTGGAGCGAGGAGATCCCGGCCGCCGGGTCCCCTCCGCGGTAGCGCTCTTCGGCGCGGCGGACGTCCATCACGTCCACCACCGTAGCCCCGGACGGACGCCCGGCCTCCCCGCTTACGTGCGACCCGCCGCCGCACGGCTCCGTCCTGATAAGGCAGTCTTGTCCCGTGCCCGAACCCGAAGCGAGCAACACCGAGCGCCCAGCGCACGACGTCCACGCGCACTCCGCGACCCTCAAGCGGCTGGAGAAGTCGTCCGGCAGTCTCGCCGCCCAGGCGATCACGCGCATGGACGAGACGCTGTCGTGGTACCGGGCCATGCCACCGGAGAACCGGTCGTGGATCGGGCTGGTCGCCCAGGCCGGCATCGCCGCCTTCACCGAGTGGTTCCGGCACCCCGACGCGCCCCAGGCCATCTCCACCGACGTCTTCGGAACCGCGCCGCGCGAGCTGACCAGGGCCATCACCCTGCGCCAGACCGTGGAGATGGTGCGGACCACGATCGAGGTCATGGAGTCGGCCATCGACGAGGTGGCGGCCCCCGGCGACGAGTCCGTGCTGCGCGAGGCGCTCCTGGTCTACGCCCGGGAGATCGCCTTCGCGACCGCGCAGGTGTACGCGCAGGCGGCGGAGGCCCGCGGCGCGTGGGACGCCCGGCTCGAATCCCTCGTCGTGAACGCCGTGCTCTCCGGCGAGGCCGACGAGGGTGCCGTCTCCCGGGCCGCCGCGCTCGGCTGGAACTCGCCCGAACATGTCTGCGTGGTGCTGGGCACGGCCCCCGACGGTGACAGCGAACTGACGGTCGAGGCGATCCGGCGGGCCGCCCGGCACGCCAAGCTCCAGGTCCTGACCGGCGTGCTCGGCGACCGGCTGGTCGTCATCGCGGGCGGCAGCGACAATCCCCTCGCCGTCGCCAAGTCGCTGATCGGCCCGTACGCCGCGGGACCGGTCGTCGCCGGGCCGATCGTGCCCGACCTGCTGGCCGCGACCCGGTCCGCGCAGGCCGCCGCCGCCGGCCTCAAGGCATGTACCGCCTGGCAGGACGCCCCGCGCCCGGTCCTCGCGGACGATCTGCTGCCGGAGCGCGCCATCGCCTCCGATCCGTCCGCCCGCGAGCAGCTGGTGGAGGAGATCTACAGACCGCTGGAGGAGGCCGGCTCCGCGCTCCTGGAGACGCTCAGCGTCTATCTGGAGCAGGCGAGCAGCCTGGAGGGGGCCGCCCGGATGCTCTTCGTCCATCCCAACACCGTGCGCTACCGGCTCCGACGTGTGACTGACGTCACCGGTTGGTCGCCCTCGGATGTACGATCCGCGTTCACGCTGCGGATCGCGCTGATCCTGGGGCGTCTCGCCGATGGAGATCCCCAGACCTAGCCTTTTGTCGGGGACCTACAATTCCCCCTCGTGTTCTTCGTCCCTGTCCCCACGGGCGGCCGTGGCCGTCCACAAGAGAGAGTGTGAGAGTGCTCGTACTCGTCGCTCCCGGCCAGGGCGCCCAGACGCCCGGCTTCCTGACTCCTTGGCTCGAACTCCCCGGTGCCGCCGACCGCGTCGCCGCGTGGTCGGACGCCATCGGGCTCGACCTCGCCCACTACGGCACCCAGGCCGACGCGGACGCGATCCGCGACACGGCGGTCGCCCAGCCGCTCCTGGTCGCCGCGGGTCTGCTGTCCGCCGCCGCCCTCGGTGACGTGGACCCCGGTGCCGTCGCGGGCCACAGCGTCGGCGAGATCACCGCCGCCGCGTTCGCCGGAGTGCTCGACGACACCGCCGCGCTGACCCTCGTGCGGGGGCGCGGTCTCGCGATGGCCGACGCCGCCGCGGTCACCCGGACCGGCATGTCGGCGCTGCTCGGCGGCGACCCGGAGACGACGGTCGCACACCTGGAGAAGCTGGGCCTGACCCCGGCGAACGTGAACGGCGCGGGCCAGATCGTGGCCGCCGGCACGCTGGAGCAGCTGGCCGCTCTGGAGGCGGACAAGCCCGAGGGTGTCCGGCGGGTCGTGGCCCTGAAGGTCGCGGGCGCGTTCCACACCGAGCACATGGCTCCCGCCGTCGAGGCGCTGGCGAAGGCCGCCCAGGACCTGACGCCCGCCGACCCGCGGGTCACGTACGTGTCGAACCGGGACGGCAAGGCCGTCGCCACCGGTGCCGAGGTCGTCGAGCGGCTGGTCGGCCAGGTCGCCAACCCGGTCCGCTGGGACCTGTGCATGGAGACCTTCAAGGAACTCGGCGCGACCGCGCTGATCGAGGTGTGCCCCGGCGGCACGCTGACCGGTCTGGCGAAGCGCGCGCTGCCCGGCGTCACGACGCTGGCCCTGAAGACACCCGACGACCTCGACGCGGCTCGCGAGCTCATCGCCGAGCACAGCGCGGCCTAAGGAGCCCGAGAGCATGTCGAAGATCAAGGCACCCAAGGGCGCTCCGTTCGCGCGCATTCTCGGCGTCGGCGGCTACCGCCCCGTCCGCGTGGTGCCCAATGAGGTGATCCTGGAGACGATCGACTCCTCCGACGAGTGGATCCGTTCGCGCTCCGGCATCGAGACCCGGCACTGGGCCTCCGACGAGGAGACCGTCGCCGCGATGTCGATCGAGGCGTCCGGCAAGGCCATCGCCGACGCCGGGATCAACGCCGACCAGATCGGCGCCGTGGTGGTCTCCACCGTGTCGCACTTCAGCCAGACCCCCGCCATCGCCACCGAGATCGCCGACAAGCTCGGCACGAACAAGGCCGCGGCCTTCGACATCTCGGCCGGCTGCGCGGGCTTCGGCTACGGCCTGACCCTCGCCAAGGGCATGATCGTCGAGGGGTCGGCCGAGTACGTCCTCGTCATCGGCGTGGAGCGGCTCTCCGACCTGACCGACCTGGAGGACCGCGCGACGGCCTTCCTGTTCGGTGACGGCGCGGGCGCGGTCGTCGTGGGTCCCTCCGAGGAGCCGCACATCGGCCCGACCGTGTGGGGCAGCGAGGGCGACAAGGCCGGCACGATCAAGCAGACCGTTCCCTGGGACCGTTTCCACGTCGGCGACGTCACCCAGCTTCCGCTCGACTCCAAGGGCGAGATCAAGTTCCCCGCCATCACGCAGGAGGGCCAGGCGGTCTTCCGCTGGGCCGTGTTCGAGATGGCGAAGGTCGCGCAGCAGGCGCTGGAAGCGGCCGGGATCAGCCCGGACGACCTGGACGTCTTCATTCCCCACCAGGCCAACGAGCGGATCATCGACTCGATGGTGAAGACCCTCAAACTGCCGGAACACGTCACGGTCGCGCGTGACGTGCGCACCACCGGCAACACCTCGGCCGCCTCGATCCCGCTCGCTATGGAGCGGCTCCTGGCGACCGGAGCGGCGAAGAGCGGCGACACCGCGCTCGTCATCGGCTTCGGGGCGGGTCTCGTGTACGCCGCGACGGTCGTTACCCTCCCCTAGGCACTCCGTGCCGGATCATCCGGTCCGTACGGAACATCGCCACCCTCTGTAAACACACCGAAGGAGCGCCTGACATGGCCGCCACTCAGGAAGAGATCGTCGAAGGTCTCGCCGAGATCGTCAACGAGATCGCCGGGATCCCCACCGAGGACGTCCAGCTGGACAAGTCCTTCACCGACGACCTGGACGTCGACTCGCTGTCCATGGTCGAGGTCGTCGTCGCCGCCGAAGAGCGCTTCGACGTCAAGATCCCCGACGACGACGTCAAGAACCTCAAGACGGTCGGCGACGCGACGTCCTACATCCTCAAGAACCAGGCCTGATCCGTCGATCACCTGGGCCTGCCGCCCGGGTTCGCCGGGGCTTAGTGCCCCGGTCCGCCTGGGCTGATGCCCCGCCACCCGGCGGTGGCGCCGCTGAATCCTCGTATCCGTTGGAGAAAGAATTCCCGTGAGCCCGACCAATCGCACCGTGGTCGTCACCGGTATCGGCGCAACCACACCGCTGGGTGGCGACGCAGCCTCTACCTGGGAGGGCCTGATCGCCGGACGTTCCGGCGTCCGCCCCCTGGAGCAGGAGTGGGCCGCCGACCAGGCGGTCCGCATCGCGGCGCAGATCGCCGTGGAACCGGGCGAGGTCATCCCCCGCCCGCAGGCCCGCCGCCTGGACCGCTCGGCGCAGTTCGCGCTGATCGCGGCCAAGGAGGCCTGGGCGAACGCCGGTTTCACCGACAAGGCGGGCGAGGACGAGAGCGTCGACCCCGACCGGCTGGGCGCCGTCATCGCCTCCGGCATCGGCGGCGTGACGACCCTGCTCGACCAGTACGACGTGCTGAAGGAGAAGGGCGTACGCCGCGTCTCCCCGCACACCGTCCCGATGCTGATGCCGAACGGCCCGTCCGCCAACGTGGGTCTCGCCGTCGGCGCCCGCGCCGGTGTGCACACCCCGGTCTCCGCGTGCGCCTCCGGCGCCGAGGCCATCGGCTACGCCATCGAGATGATCCGCACGGGCCGCGCCGACGTCGTCGTCGCCGGTGGCACCGAGGCGGCCATCCACCCGCTTCCCATCGCCGCCTTCGGCAACATGATGGCGATGTCCAAGAACAACGACGACCCCGAGGGCGCCTCCCGTCCCTACGACGTCGCCCGTGACGGCTTCGTCCTCGGCGAGGGCGCCGGCGTCCTCGTCCTGGAGTCCGCCGAGCACGCCGCCCGGCGCGGCGCCCGGGTGTACGCCGAGGCGGTCGGCCAGGGCATCTCGGCCGACGCGCACGACATCGTGCAGCCGGAGCCCGAGGGCCGCGGCATCTCCCGCGCGCTGCAGCACCTGCTCGACAGCACCGACCTGGACCCGGCCGAGATCGTGCACGTGAACGCGCACGCCACCTCGACGCCCGCCGGCGACGTGGCCGAGCTGAAGGCGCTGCGCAAGGTGTTCGGCGACGACGCCGACCACTTCGCGGTGTCCGCGACCAAGTCGATGACCGGTCACCTCCTCGGTGGCGCCGGTGGCGTCGAGTCCGTCGCGACCGTGCTCGCGCTGTACAACCGGATCGCGCCGCCGACCATCAACGTGGAGAACCTCGACCCCGAGGCCGAGGCCGCCGCCGACATCGTCCGCGGCGAGGCGCGCAAGCTGCCCGTCGAGGGCCGTATCGCCGCCCTGAACGACTCGTTCGGGTTCGGCGGCCACAACGTGGTGCTGGCGTTCCGCACGATCTGACGCCGGTTCGTCTGCAGTGCGACGGTGTGTGGCCCGTACCCCTGGATCCAGGGGTACGGGCCACACACCGTTCGGCGTTTCGCGGGTCAGACCACCTGGTGCAGCCAGCGGACCGGGGCGCCCTCGCCCGCGTAGCGGAAGGGTTCGAGTTCGTCGTCCCAGGGCTTGCCGAGCAGCTTGGCGAGGTCGGCCTCCAGGTCGGTCTCGCCGCGCTGGGAGCGCAGCAGCGCGGCGCGCAGCCGGTCCTCGGGGATGAGGATGTCGCCGTGGATGCCGGTGACGGCGTGGTAGATGCCGAGTTCGGGGGTGCAGCTGTAGCGCTCGCCCTCGGCGGTGGAGCAGGGTTCGGCGGTGACCTCGAAGCGCAGCAGGTGCCAGCCGCGCAGCGCGGAGGCGAGTTTGGAGGCGGTGCCGGCCTCGCCCTTCCAGGAGAACTCGGATCTCCAGGTGCCCGGCGCGGCGGGCTGCCGGATCCAGTCGAGGTTGACGCGCGTGCCGAGCACCCCCGCGACCGCCCACTCGACATGGGGGCACAACGCGCGGGGCGCGGAGTGCACGTAGAGAACTCCACGTGTCGTCACTGGGGCCTCCGGACAGAGCGAGACATCTTGTAACTTAGCGGAACGGCAGTGGCAGGGCGGCCACGGGGCGAGGCTACCGTGCTGTGGCGCGAGGAGTGTGACGTACCGTCGGTCCTGGCGCCGTGGACTCGGAGGTTTCACCCGGCGGGACGCGTCCGGACCTCCTGCGGGGGTCCGGAAGGGTTACCGGGCCGGTCCGGCCGCCCCGTGGAAAGCGGGTGGCCGGCCCTGTACGACGTGGTGCGACCGACCGCGCGGAGCGGGTGCCGACCAACCCTGTACAACGAACGAGGAGACCAGGGGATGCGCAATCGCGGCCACCGTTCACGGGCCGTCCTCGCCGTCGCGGTGGCGGCCCTCCTCGGCGCCGCCGGGTGTGACGCCTCCGGCGGCAACTCCTCGGCGCCCAGCGGCACGGGGGGCCACAAGTCACCGAGGCCCGCGCCGGCGTGGGACCGCAGCCCGGCGTCGATGGCCGCCGTCGGAGACTCCATCACCCGCGGGTTCGACGCGTGCAGTGTGCTGTCCGACTGCCCCGAGGTGTCCTGGGCGACCGGCAGCGACCCGCGGGTCAGGAGTCTCGCGGTCCGGCTGCTCGGCAGGACCGGGGCGGCGGAGCGGAGCTGGAACTACGCGGTGACCGGTGCGCGGATGGACGACCTGCCCGGCCAGATGGCGCAGGCGGCGACCCGCCGGCCGGCGCTGGTCACGGTGATGGCGGGCGCCAACGACGCCTGCCGCGCCTCCACCTCGGCGATGACGTCGGTGACGTCCTTCCGCCGCTCGTTCCAGGACGCGATGGACACCCTGCGCGGGACACTGCCCAAGACCCAGGTGTACGTGTCGAGCGTGCCGGACCTGAAGCGGCTGTGGTCGCAGGGGCGGGGCAACGCGCTCGGCAAGCAGATCTGGAAGCTGGGCATCTGCCCCTCGATGCTCGGTGACGCCGACTCGCTGACGTCGGCGGCCACCCTGCGCCGGGACCGGGTGCAGGACCGGGTGGAGGCCTACAACCAGGTGTTGCGCGAGGTGTGCGCCAAGGACCGGTACTGCCGCTTCGACGGGAACGCGGTGTTCGACTACCGCTTCGGCACGGACCAGTTGAGCCACTGGGACTGGTTCCACCCGAGCACGGACGGCCAGGCCCGACTCGCGGAGATCGCCTACCGGACCGTTACCGCGCGGAAGCCCGTCACCTAGGGTTTCTCCCATGAGCGAACTTTTCGGCACACTTTCCGACGGCACCCCCGTCCACCGCTTCACGCTGGAGCGGGCCGGGGTCCGGGTGCGTGTGCTCACGTACGGCGGCATCGTGCAGTCGGCCGAGGTGCCGGACCGGGACGGGCAGGCCCTCGACGTCACGCTGGGCTTCCCCGACCTGGCGGGGTACGTGGGGCATCCGGAGCCGTATCTCGGGGCCCTGGTGGGGCGGTACGCGAACCGGATCGGCGGGGCGCGCTTCCCGCTCGACGGGGCGACCTACCACCTGGCGCCGAACAACGGGCCCAACTCGCTGCACGGCGGCGACGGGGGCTTCGACAAGCGGGTGTGGGACGCGGAGCCGCTCGAACACGGGGTGCGGCTCTCCCGGGTCAGCCCGCACGGTGAGGAGGGCTTCCCGGGCCGCGTGGAGGTCTCCGCGGCCTACACCCTCGACGAGCGGGGCGCGCTGCGCATCGTCTACGAGGCGGTCTGTGACGCGCCGACGGTGCTGAACCTGACGAACCACACGTACTGGAACCTGAGCGGATCCGGCAGCGCGATCGGGCACGAGCTGCGGCTGGACGCCTCGCGGTTGACGCCGGTCGACGCCGACCTCATCCCGACCGGGGAGCTGGAGCCCGTCGAGGGCACCCGCTTCGACTTCCGCACCGCGCGCAAGACGGGGGCGGGGTACGACCACAACTTCGTGCTCGACAAGGGGATCACGGACACCCCGGTCGAGGTGGCCGAGCTGCACGATCCGGCGTCCGGGCGGGTGCTGACCGTGGCGACCACCGAACCGGGCCTGCAGTTCTACACCGCCGACCACCTCGACGCCCCGTTCGCTCCCAACGACGGGATCGCGCTGGAGACCCAGCACTTCCCCGACTCGCCGAACCGGCCGGAGTTCCCGACCACCGAGCTGCGGCCGGGCCAGGTCTACCGGTCGGAGACGGTGTACGCGTTCTCCGCGCGGGACTAGGGCGACAGGCGCCAGGGGCCGGAGAAGGGCGAGCCCCGGTCCGGAGGTCAGGTTCCGGACCGGGGCTGCTCGGGGGGACGTGCGCCGGTCACGCCTCGATGATCGTGCGCAGCCGGGGGTCCGTGAGGGAACGCCCTGCCTGAATCTCGTACGAACCCTTCACAAACGCCCAGCCGCCGGCGGCGGTGTCCCAGAGCTCGAACGCGCGGCGCGGCAGCTCCACGACGGCCTCGACGCTCGCGCCGGGGGCGGCCTCGACGACGGCGAAGCCGGCGAGCGCCCGGGCGGGCCGCTCCGCGTCCGGTTCCGTGGGGGCGAGATAGACCTGGACGACCTCGCGTCCGACGCGCTCACCGGAGTTGCGGACCCGGACGGTCACCGTCGTGCCCTCGACCTCGATCGCCTCGTATGTCCAGTCGGTGTAGCCGAGTCCGTGGCCGAACGGGTAGGAGGGGGTCCGCCCCTCCTTCTCCCAGGCGCGGTAGCCGATGAACACGTCCTCCGTGTACGGGAGTTCGCCGTCGGCCGGGGTGACCCGGGTGACCGGGGCGTCGGCGAGGGAGCCCCAGGTGGTGGGGAGGCGGCCGCCGGGCTCGTGGGCGCCGGTGAGGACGTCGGCGAGGGCGGCGCCGCCCTCCTGGCCGGGGAACCAGCTCAGGAGCACCGCGGCGACCTCGTCGCGCCACGGAAGCTCCACCGGGGAGCCGGAGTTGACGATCACGACGGTGTTGGGGTTGGCGGCGGCCACGGCGTGCACCAGCTCGTCCTGGCGGCCGGGGAGCCTGAGGTCCGCGCGGTCGAAGCCCTCGGACTCGACGCGTCGGTGGTGGCGACCACGACGACGGCGGTGTCGGCGGCGCGGGCGGCCTCGACGGCCTCGGCGATCAGTTCGTCGGCGTCGCGCACCGGTTCCTGATGGGCGAGCGAGAAGCCGACGACCTTCATCGGGATGTCCTCGGGGAGGGCGACGACGTAGGTGAGGGACACCTCGACGGGCGCTCCGGCGGTGAGTTCGACCCGGCCGCGCGGGACGGGGGCGCCGAAGAAGGTGATGAAGGGGTCGTCCTTGTCGGTGCCCTGGACGCCGTCGAAGTAGGTCGTGCCGTCGACGGTGAGGGTGAACGCGCCGAGGCCCTTCACGCCGAAGGTGTGCAGGCCGGTGTCGCGCGGGGTGAAGGTGCCGGTCAGCTCCACGGTGTGCAGGGTGTCGTGGGTGACGCCCTCGGGCAGGTCGTCGCCCATCCACTGGATCTGGCCGCTCGGGGCGGAGCCGCTGCCGATGGTCTCCCCCGCGGCGTCGCGGCAGACCGCGCGCAGCTCGAACCCCTTGTCGGCGATGGGAAGTTCGACGGTCGGGTCGGCGCCGACGGCATAGCTGAGCGTGCCCTCGGGGAGGGCGGCGGTGAGGCCGTCGAGGGGCGAGACCACCCGGGCGGGGAACACGGTGGCGGAGCCGCCGCCGAGGACCCGGGCGTCGCGGGCCGCGGCCCCGATGAGCGCGACGCGGCGGCCTTCCGCGAGCGGCAGGGCGCCTTCGTTGCGGACGAGGACGAAGGCGCGGCGGGCGATCTCGCGGGCCAGCGCCGCTCCGTCGACGGTCGCGGGCAGGTCGGTCACGACGGGCTCGGCGCCCTGGAGGATGCCGACGCGGGCGGCGAGGCGCAGCACGTTGCGGACGGCCGTGTCGACGGTGGCCTCGTCGACCTCGCCGGCCCGGACGGCGGCGGCGAGCGGGGCGCCGTAGACGGTGCGGGGGCCGGGCATGGCGACGTCGAGGCCGCCCTCGATGGCCGCCTTGGTGGCGCGGCCGGCCATCCAGTCGGAGACGTTGAAGCCGTCGAAGCCCCATTCGCCGCGCAGGACCTCGTTCACGAGGTAGCGGTGCTCGGTCATCGTGGTGCCGTTGACCTGGTTGTAGGCGGTCATGATGCCCCAGGGGTGGGCGTTCTCGACGATCGTCTCGAAGGGGGCCAGATAGAGCTCGCGCAGGGCGCGTTCGGAGACGAGGTTGTCGACGGTGAAGCGGTCGGTCTCGGCGTCGTTGGCGACGAAGTGCTTGACGGTGGTGCCGACCCCTCCGGACTGCACGCCCCGGACGTAGCCGCTGCCGATCGCGCCGGTCAGCAGGGGGTCCTCGCTGTAGGCCTCGAAGTGACGCCCGCCGAGCGGGGAGCGGTGCAGGTTCACGGTGGGGGCGAGCAGGACGTGGACGCCCTTGCGGCGGGCCTCCTGGGCGAGGAGGGTGCCGGCGCGGCGGGCCAGCTCCGGGTCCCAGGTGGCGGCGAGGGCGGTGGGCGAGGGCAGGGCGACGGAGGGGTCGTCGGCGGTCCAGTGGACGCCGCGGACGCCGATCGGGCCGTCCGACATGACCAGGGACGGCAGCCCGATCTCGGGGAGCGCGGGGAGCGTCCACATGTTCCGGCCGGCCAGCAGGCCCGCCTTCGCGTCGAGGTCGAGGCGGGCGAGCGCCGCCTCGACGACGGCCTCGCGGGCCGCGTCCGCCCCCTGCGGGTCCTTCGCCGTGTCCACCGCTGTCTCCGCCATGGCGGCACCTCCTCGTTGAAAGCCGTCTGTGGCCTCCATCCTGCATCGGCTACCTGTAGAGCGGTAGGTTTCGTTATCCTGCCGTTATAATCGGGGTGATCGGATGCCGTACGGTGACGCCATGGCGACCAGGACCAGGAGTGAGGAGCGGCGCGCGGAGATCGTGCGCGCGGCGCTGGAGGTGATCGCCGAGCGCGGCTACCGGGGCGCGAGCCTCGCCGCGGTCGCCGAGCGCGTGGGACTCACCCAGCAGGGCCTGCTGCACCACTTCCCGACCAAGGAGGCGCTGCTCGTCGCCGTGCTCAAGGAGCGCGACCAGTGGGACGCCGTGCCGGACAGCGCGTGGCGGTCCGATCTGCTCGTCTCGCTGGTCGAGTACAACGCGATGCGGCCCGGCATCATCCAGACCTTCTCCGCGCTGCTCGGCGAGAGCGTCACGGAGGGACACCCGGCGCGCGAGTTCTTCACCAGGCGCTACACCGCCGTCCGCGCGAACATGGCCGCCGTGCTGCGCGCCGAGTACGGGGAGCGGCTGCCGAGCGGTCTCACGCCGGAGCGCGCCGCCCCCCTGCTCGTGGCCGTGATGGACGGGCTCCAGTACCAGTGGCTGCTGGACCCGGAGTCGGTGGACATGCCGGCCGCGTTCCGTGACTTCCTGACGCTGCTCGGCGAGCACTGACCGCTCGCGCGCCGCCTGTCCGCCCTCACCCCGTCACGGGGGCGCCGACCGCGGCGACGACCTCCAGGTCCGGATGTCCTGGGTGCGGCTGCCCCGACCGGCGGACGAAGACCGGGCGTCCGGGAGCCGGCGGACCGAGGGGACACTCCTCGACGCGGCGCTGCGGCACGGGTTCCGGACACGCATCGCGCACGTCGTCGCCGAGTGGACCGCCCGGCAGGAGTACGTCGGCCCCGGGCTCGGGGTGACCCGGTCCCGGGCCGCCGCCGAGACCGTACGGCCCGGCATCGCGCTCCTCCCGGTCCGCGACGAGGCCGCGCCCGCCCGGGCGGTGTACGCGGCGCGGCCTGTCCCTGGCACCGGCCGGCACGTCGTTCCCGGCCGCGCCGCGGACCTCGGCGGCCGCGTTCTCCCCGTGAGCGACTCCACCGTCGGACGACCGGCGCGCTTCGGCCACATCGGCCCCGCGCCATGGCGCCCGTCCCGCGCGTCACGGGATACTCGGCGCCGTCCGGCTGCACCCCCACGCGACGGAAGGCCCGAACTCCCTTGAATCGTCTCCGCGTTCGCATCGGGGTCCTCGGGCTCGCACTGCTGGCGGGGTTCGCCGCACCGCCCGCCGCCTCGGCCCTTCCGGCCGCGCCCACCGCCACCGCCACCGGGGTTCCCACGGCCGAGGAGCGACGGCTCGACCGGGCGGCACCGCAGGAGATCCTGCGGCGCTCCGGATTCGACACGGTGGCACCGGAGTTCGCGCGGGCGCTGGCGCGGGCCGGGTCGTACGCGCAGGCCGAGCGGATCGTCCGGCGGCAGGGTGCGCGCCTGTGGCAGCGGGCGGTCGACCGGGTCCAGGGGCGGGGCCCCGCGGGCGGCGACCTGAGCCGGGACGACGACCGGCCGCTGTACTGGGCCCGGCTCGGCATGACCCTCGAAGTCCGGCGGTGGCAGCCCGCGTTCGGGGTGACCGACGCCCGCCGCGGCCGTCTGCTCGACGCCCTGGAGCGGGGTTCACGCGGTCAGGACGCCGTACGCTATCCGCCGCGCGACCGGGCGAAGCGGATCCTCGTCACCGGGTTCGACCCGTTCACCCTGGACCGGGACGTCCGGATCTCCAACCCCTCCGGAGCGACCGCTCTCGCCCTCGACGGCACGACGATCCGGACGGCGGAAGGTCCCGCGCGGGTGGAGGCCGTCGTCTTCCCCGTCCGCTGGCGGGACTTCGCCGAGGGCGCGGTGGAGCGCGCCCTCGGTCCGTACCTTCCGCACGTGGACCTGTTCACGACCGTCAGCCAGGGCCGCGTCGGCCGGTTCGACGTGGAGCGCACCAACGGAGCCTGGCGGGGCGGCTTCCCGGACAACGAGAACGTCTCCAGCACCGGGACCGTGCCGGTGGCCGACCCGGCCGCGCAGCCCCAGTGGACGTCGACGACCCTCCCGTACGCGCGGATCGTCGCCGCGCCGACGGGGCGCTTCCCGGTCTACGACCACACCGCGGTGACCGAGATCCCCGCCGGGGGCGCCGATCCGGTCGTCCGGGACGACGGACCGACCCCGGGATCACAGGCCCGCTCGGGCGGCGGCGGGGACTACCTGTCCAACGAGATCGCCTACCGGGCGACCCTGCTGCGCGACCGTCTCGGCCTGGGCGCGAGCCTGCCGGGCGGCCATGTCCACACGCCCGTGCTGGAGTTCGGGCCGGGGAACACGGATCCGGCGAGCGGGGCGGTGACGGACCCCGCGTTCGTGCGCAACCGCCTCGACATCGTCGCCCAGGTGCGCGCGATCCTGACGGTGGCCGCGGGTTCCGGGACACCCGCCGTCGGCGCGGCGCGGCGGTCGCTCGGCTGAACCGGACGGGCCGGGGCCCCCGGTCACGGGGTGACGGTCTCCTCCGCCGCGGCCGCCGCGGAGACCTCGGCGTCGCTCGCGCCCTCGCCCGTCTCCTCGCCGAGCAGGTCCCGGGCCATCAGGGTGGCGCCCGCGACGGCCCCCGGCATCAGGAACACCGCGACGAACGGCACGACGAACGCCAGGGCCAGCGGTGTGCCGAAGCCCCAGACCAGCGTCTTGCGGGAGCGGAGCAGGGTGAGACGGGCGCGCAGATCGACCCGGCGGCGCTGGAGGGCGACGGCGACGAGTTCCTCGGTGAGGAAGAAGCCGGTGACGAAGAAACCGAGCACCGGGACGGCGGTCTGGCCGACGAAGGGCACGAAGCCGAGCGCGAAGAGCAGCACGCCCCAGACGGCGGCCCGCACCACGATCCGGAGACTGTCGCGGCCGGAGATCCACAGTTCCCGCCAGAGCGGCAGCCCCGACTCGGGGGCCGTGCCGTCCGGGGAGACGTCACGGTCGACCTTCTCCGAGAGGTTCTCGTAGAAGGGCTGGCCTATCAGCAGGGTGACGGCGGTGAAGGTGACGACGGCCAGGAGCAGCGCGAGGGCGAACAGCACGGCGGTGAGGAAGCCGCGGAAGAGGCCGGACCAGGGGCTGGTCCAGTGGTCGGCGAACGGGGTGGACCAGGTGACGAGGTCCTCGCCGTACATGCCGAGCCCGACCAGCGCCCCCGCGTACAGCACGAGTGTGATGAGCCCGGGCAGCAGGCCGAACCCGTACTGCTTGCCGTGCCGGACCACCCATCGCTGGCCCCGCAACAGATGACCGAAACCCACCCCGAGATCGCGCATGGGGGGAACCCTATCGGGGTGCCGCGCGGGACATCACGGGGCGGTGGCGACCGGATTGCGCCGGGCGCGGCACCGGATCCGTCGTCGCGCACGGCGAAGGCCGCGCCCCGCGTCCCGGGGTGCGGCCTCCGTGGCGTGCGACGGGCGCCGTCAGGCGAGCGTCACGGTGATGTTGCCGCGCGTCGCCTTCGAGTACGGGCAGACCTGGTGGGCCTTCTCCAGGAGCGCGCGGGCGGTGCCGGCGTCGACGTTCGGGATCGCGGCGGAGATCTCCACGATGATCCCGAAACCGTCGTCGTTCTTGCCGATGCCGACCTTCGCGGTGACGGTCGAGCCGGTGATGTCGGCGTTCTCCTGCCGGGCCACGACACCGAGGGCGCCCTGGAAGCAGGCGCTGTACCCGGCGGCGAAGAGCTGCTCCGGGTTGGTGCCGGCGCCGCTGCCGCCCATCTCCTTCGGCGGGTTGACGACGACGTCGAGCTTGCCGTCGTCGGTGGCGACGCGGCCGTCCCGCCCGTTCTCGGCGGTGGCGACTGCGGTGTACAGGACCTCGGACTGCTGGATGGACATACGGTGCGCTCCTCCTTGGCCGGTCGCGACTCGCGCCCACGATCGCGACGACTTCGGAAAGAAGTTATCGCATGTCGGAAGTTCAGCGACAGGCCCGCCCCCGGTCGCCGAGGGCGGCCGGGGGCGGTGGACCCTTCGCGTCCGAGCAGGTCGGCGCGGGTCGGGGCAGGTCAGAGCTTGACGATCATCTTTCCGGTGTTGTCGCCGCGCAGGACGCCGAAGAAGGCCTCCAGGTTGTTCTCGATGCCCTCGACGACCGTCTCGTTGTACTTCAGCTCGCCGGAGCGGACCCAGCCGCCGACCTCCTGGACGAACTCCTGCTGGAGGTCGTAGTGGTCGCCGACGAGGAAGCCCTGGATGCGGCCGCGGGTCTGGATCAGGCGGGCCAGGTTCTTCGGGCCGGGGACGGCCTCGGTGCTGTTGTAGACGGAGATCATGCCGCAGATCGCGATGCGGCCGTCCCGGTTGAGGGAGCCGATCGCCGCCTCCAGGTGGTCGCCGCCCACGTTGTCGAAGTAGACGTCGATCCCGTCGGGTGCGGCCTCGCGGAGCTGCTGGGAGACCGGGCCGTTCTTGTAGTTGAAGGCCGCGTCGAAGCCGTACTCCTCGACCAGGAGCTTGACCTTCTCGTCGGAGCCGGCGGAGCCGATGACACGCGAGGCGCCCTTCAGCCGGGCGATCTGGCCGACCTGGCTGCCGACCGCGCCGGCCGCGCCGGACACGAAGACCGCGTCGCCCTCCTTGAAGTCGGCGACGCGCAGCAGCCCCGCGTAGGAGGTGAGGCCGGTCATGCCGAGGACGCCGAGGTACGTGGAGAGCGGCGCGGCGTCGGGGTCGACCTTGACGGCCTGCTTGGCGTCCACGACCGCGTACTCGCGCCAGCCGAGGAAGTGCAGGACGTGGTCGCCCACGGCGATGCCCTCCGCGTTCGAGGCGACGACCTCGCCGACCGCGCCGCCCTGCATGGTCTTCCCCAGCTCGAAGGGCGCGACGTAGGACTTGGCGGCGCTCATGCGGCCGCGCATGTACGGGTCGACGGACGCATAGGCGTTGCGCACCAGGACCTGGCCCGGTCCCGGCTGCCGCACCTCGGCCTCGACCAGGGCGAAGTCCTCGGGCTTGGGCCAGCCGACCGGACGGCTGACCAGCTGCCATTCACGGTTGACGGCGGGGAGCTGGGGGGTCTCGGACATGAGGGTGCGCCTTTCACGGTGACGGGCGAGCGGCTCTGGCGGTTCAGGGGTGGTTCGTCCACGGCAACAAGTACTTCATTACCTGAAACAACCATGCGCCTGAATATTTCATGATGTCAAGTAACGGGGTACGCTCGGAGGCATGGCCACCCAGAAGAGACCCCGGATCGACCCCTTGACCATGGAGGTCGTCGAGCTGATCGGCACGGTCGTGGCCCGCTACCACGACGAGTACGAGGACGCCGCGGCCGAGCACGCCCTGACCGGCGCGCAGGCGCGGCTGCTGAGTCTGCTCTCGCTGGAGCCCCTGCCCATGCGCCGCCTGGCCCAGAAGCTGCGGTGCGAGCCGTCGAACGTCACGGGGATCGTGGACCGGCTGGAGGCGCGGGGCCTGGTGGAGCGGCGCCCCGACCCGGCGGACCGCCGGGTGAAACTGGCCGCCGCGACGGCCGAGGGGCGCACGGTGGCCGGGGGCCTGCGCGACTCCCTGAAGTTCGCGCGCGAACCCCTGGCCGGCCTGTCGGAGCAGGAGCGGCTGACCCTGCGCGACCTGCTCTCCAGGATGCTGGAGCCGGACGGCACCGCGCTCTGACCGTCCCGCACGCGGGTCCGGGAGCTCCGGGACCCGTTCCCCGGAGTCCCGCTCTCCGCGGTCCGGGACGATCCGGACGCCAGATCCTAGGCGCACCACCACAGGAAGCGGCTGCATGTCTCCGAGGGAGCCGGGTTCGGCGGCGGGGCCGAGGTCGTCGGGGCGGTCGTGGCGGGGGGCGAGGTCCGGGAGGCCGAGGGGGCGGGCGCCGTCTTCGAGGGCCGGTCCGGGAGCGTGCCCGCGGTCGCCGACTGGGCGTCCTTGGTGCCTTTCGCGCTCGTCGCGGACGCGGACGCGGTGGGTGAACCGGAGGCCGAGGGCGAGGCCGAGGCGTCGGGTGTCCGTCCGGCCGAGGCGTCACCGGGGCCCGGCGTGCCGCCCTTCGTCTGCGCGGCGTCCTTCGCCTCGGCCGCCGAGCCGTCGGGCGACTCACCGCCGGCCGCCGCCGGGCCGGGGCCCAACCCGGGCGCGTCGACGCCGAGTTCGGCGAGACTCAGGCCGCCAGCGGCGAGGACGAAGCCGGCCACGACGAACACGGTGCGGCGGCGGCGCCTGCGATGCGCGGCGGCCTTGCGGTCACGGCGGCTGGTACCGCCCTCCGCGTCCGGCCCCTCCGGCTCGCCCGGACCGACCGGATGCCCCGGATCACGCGAACTCCCGTCGCCGTGAGCGGAGTCGGCACCGCGGGAGACGCCGTCGTCGTATGTGGTGCCGTCCTCGTGTGCGGTGCCGTCCCCGTAGAGGGTGCCGTCGTACGCGGTGCCGTCGTCGTGGACGGCTCCCTGGTCGTACGCGACCCCTCCGTCGTAGACGGCACCGTAGACCGGGTCGGCGTCCCGCTCCCGCGCGCCGGGCCGTTCGGCGGAGACCCGGGGTGCTTCGGCGCGGAGGCCCTCGACCGGGGTGCCGCACCCGGGGCAGGCAAGGGCGCCGTTGAGGTGCCGTCGGCACGCGTGGCAGTAGTCCATGACGCGGGAAGACTAAGTTCGCCCTCGGTAACGTTCCTAGGCGCGCCTGTGAAAGTTCTGTGCGGAACCCGGAGTTCCGGCATGGCGGTACGCGACACCCCCGGCCATTTCCCTCCATCCGCACCACCGGCGCCGCCCGCGCGAGGCCTCCCCCGATGCGCGGTCCCGCCGCACGACACTGTCCCGCGCGAGGCCCGCCGAAACCGTTCTCTGCGCGAACCATTGACACCCCCCGGGCCGCGTCTCTACTGTCACGCCAGCATTTCGAACGTGTGACGAAATTTCGAACAGAGAAGCACAGGGGGCAACTGCCGTGCGCATCACGGGAATCACCACACACGTGGTCGGGACACCCTGGCGGAACCTGACCTACGTCCAGGTGCACACCGACGAGGGCATCACCGGAGTCGGCGAGACCCGGATGCTGGGCCACACCGACGCGCTGATCGGCTACCTGCACGAGGCCCGGACCAACCACATTCTCGGCTCGGACCCGTTCGCTGTCGAGGACCTGGTCCGCCGGATGAAGTACGGCGACTACGGTCGCGCCGGCGAGATCGTGATGTCCGGTATCGCCGTCATCGAGATGGCCTGCTGGGACATCAGGGGCAAGGCGCTCGGGGTGCCCGTCTGGCAGCTCCTCGGCGGCAAGGTGACCGACCGGGTCAAGGCGTACGCGAACGGCTGGTACACCACCGAGCGGACCCCGGAGGCCTATCACAAGGCCGCCCAGGAGGTCGTCGCGCGCGGTTACCGGGCCCTGAAGATCGACCCGTTCGGCACCGGCCACTTCGAGCTGGACCACGAGGCCACGCTCTACTCGGTGTCGCTCATCGAGGCGGTGCGCGACGCGATCGGCCCGGAGACCGAGCTGATGCTGGAGATGCACGGCCGGTTCTCCCCGTCGACCGCGGTCAGGCTGGCCCGCGAGCTCGCGCCGTTCCAGCCCGCGTGGCTGGAGGAGCCGGTGCCGCCGGAGAACCTCAAGGCACTGGAGAAGGTGGCCGCCAAGGTCGACATCCCGGTCGCCACCGGCGAACGGATCCACGACCGGATCGAGTTCCGCGAACTCTTCGAGAGCCAGGCCGTCGACATCATCCAGCCGGACGTCGGCCACATCGGCGGCATCTGGGAGACCCGCAAGCTCGCCGCCACCGCCGAGGCCCACTACGTGCTGGTCGCGCCGCACAACGTCGGCGGTCCGGTCCTGACCGCGGCCTCCCTCCAAGTCGGTTTCAGCACACCGAACTTCAAGATCCTGGAGCACTTCAACGACTTCGCGGACGCGGAGATCAAGAAGGTCGTGAAGGGCGCCCCGCAGGTCGTGGACGGCTACTTCGAGCTGTCCCACGAACCCGGTCTGGGCGTCGAGCTGGACGTCGACGCGGCGGCCGAGTTCCCCCAGCAGCAGGCCCGGTTCGACCTCTGGGCGGACGGCTGGGAGCAGCGCAGGCCCAAGGGGAACGCGTGAGGACCGCGGTCGTCGTCGACGGGCCGGGCGAGCACCGGCTGGTCCCGCACGAGCCGGTGCGGCCCGCGGCGGGCGAGGCGCTCGTGCGGGTGCACGCGGTCGGCATCTGCGGCAGCGACCGCGAGGTCTACCAGGGCAACCGGCCCGAAGGATACGTGCGGTACCCCCTCACTCCCGGGCACGAGTGGTCCGGGACCGTGGAGGACGTCGGAGCCGG
This sequence comes from Streptomyces sp. M41(2017), assembly GCF_002078175.1. Classification (GTDB taxonomy): domain Bacteria; phylum Actinomycetota; class Actinomycetes; order Streptomycetales; family Streptomycetaceae; genus Streptomyces. The sequence continues at coordinate 565,272 of NZ_MWFK01000001.1, forward strand.
TGTCCCCGCGACGCTCACCGGCCGCAAGGTCGTCGGCGAGGGCTTCCGCAACTGCCAGGTCTGCGACCGCTGCCACGCGGGCGAGACGACCCTGTGCACGGCGGGGTACGAGGAGACCGGCTTCACCGTTCCCGGCGCGATGGCGGCCACGCTGACGCTCCCGGCACGGCTGCTCCACGTACTGCCCGACGCCGCCGACCTGACCGCCGCCGCCCTGCTGGAGCCGGCCGCCTGCATCGCGGCCGCCGCCCTCAAGGCGAACGCGCTGCCCGGTGAGCGGGTGGCCGTGGTGGGCACCGGAACGCTCGGGATGTTCGCGGTGCAGTTCCTCCGGGCCGGCTCCCCCGCCGAGCTGCTCGTGGTGGGCACCCGCCCCGACCGGGCCGCGCTGGCCAAGGAGTTCGGCGCCACCGGTTTCCGTACCCGAGACGAGGAACTCCCCGGCGGCTTCGACGTCGTCGTGGAGACCGCCGGATCGGCGTCCGCCGCGCGCACCGCCGCCTCCCTGCTGCGGCGCGGCGGACGCCTGGTCCTCACGGGGATCCCGGCGCCGGGCGCGGAGGGGCTCGACCCGACCGACCTGGTCGTACGGCAGCTGGAGGTGCACACCGTGTTCGGGGCACCGCCGGACGCCTGGGCGCACACGGTCCGGGTGTTCGGCGCCGGACTGCTGAACCCGACGCCCCTGGTGACGCACGAGCTGCCGCTCGCCGCGTTCGCGGAGGCGATCGAGCTGGTGGGGTCCGGTGACCCCGAGGTCGGCAAGGTCCTGCTGAAACCGTGACCACCCGAGCCGTACGCCGGTGCGGGGCTTCCTGACAGTCCCGCGCCGGCGTACTCCCCGGGTCTCCGCACACCCCAAGACGCGAACCTTGTCCGAAATATCGAACGTGAAGGACAGCCTGTGACGACCGATGCCTCTCCCACGGCGGCCCGGCGACCCGGCGAGCGGGCGCTCGCCGCGCTGGGCCTGGGCGCGCCCGCCCTCTCGCCCGCCGACACCTCGCCGCACACCTTCCCGGGAGGCGGCCGCTGGCGCACCGAGGTGCCCTCCGTCGAGGGCCCCGAGGCGCTGGCCGCGGTTCTCAAGGAGTCCTCGCGGCTCGACGTGCCGATCCACCGGATCAGCCAGGGCAGCGGTGTCTGGATGCTCACCGACGCCGAGATCACCGAGATGGTCGAGGCCACCGGTGAACGCGACATCGAGCTCTGCCTGTTCACCGGCCCGCGCGGTACCTGGGACATCGGCGCCTCGGTCCGCACCGACTCGCGCGGCGGCGGGCTGCGTGCCCGCGGCCACGACGCGGTCGCCGGCTGCGTCGAGGACGCCGTCCGCGCCACCGAGCTGGGGGTGAAGTGCCTGCTCGTCGCGGACGAGGGGGTGCTGTGGACGCTGCACCGGGCGCGCACCGCGGGGATCCTCCCGGCGGACACCACCCTCAAGGTCTCGGCGCTGATCGGCCCGGTCAACCCGGCCGCGTACGCGGTGTACGAGCACCTCGGCGCCGACTCGGTCAACGTGCCGAGCGACCTGACGCTCGGCCACCTCACCGAGATCCGGCGGATCTCCGCCGCCCCCATGGACCTGTACATCGAGGCCCCCGACGACCTCGGCGGGTACGTGCGGATGTACGAGGTCGCCGAGCTGATCCGGCGCGGCGCACCGCTCTATCTGAAGTTCGGGCTGTCCAAGGCCCCCGGGATCTACCCGTACGGCACCCATCTGCGGGACCTGACCCTGAGCACCGCCCGGGAGCGCGTCCGGCGCGGCCGGCTCGCGCTCGACCTGCTCGCCCGGCACGGCGCGGACGGCGACATGGCGCCGCTCGGTTCCCGCACGCCCGGGCCGCTCCACCGCTTTCCCACCGATGTCACCCCGCTCTGACCCGCCGCACCACCCGCTGCCCTCTCTCAACGACGAGAAGAACAAGGACTGATCATCATGCGCAACCGCAGAGCCGCCATCGCCGCCATCGCCGGTGCCGCCTCCCTCGCCCTCACCCTGTCCGCCTGCGGACAGGACAGCGACGGCGGCAGTGACGACAAGGGGGGCAGCACGAAGGGCGCCACGATCGGCATCTCGATGCCGACCAAGTCGTCCGAGCGCTGGATCGCCGACGGCAACAACGTGGTCAAGAACCTCCAGTCGAAGGGCTACAAGACCAAGCTGGCGTACGGGGAGGACGACCCGGACCAGCAGGTCTCGCAGATCGAGAACATGATCACGCAGGGTGTGAAGGCGCTGATCATCGCCGCCATCGACAACAAGTCGATGAACAACGTGCTCCAGCAGGCCGCCGACGCCAAGATCCCGGTGATCTCCTACGACCGGCTGATCCTCGGCAGCAAGAACGTCAACTACTACGCGTCGTTCGACAACACCAAGGTCGGTGAGCTGCAGGGCGGTTACATCGTCGACAAGCTCGGCCTGAAGGACGGCAGCAAGAAGGGGCCGTTCAACATCGAGCTGTTCGCCGGCTCCAACGACGACAACAACACGAAGTACTTCTTCCAGGGCGCGATGAACGTCCTCCAGCCCTACATCGACAAGAAGCAGCTCGTCGTGAGGTCCGGGCAGACCAACCTCACCCAGGTCACCACGCTGCGCTGGGACGGCGGCACCGCGCAGAAGCGCATGGACGACATCCTCACCTCGTCGTACAAGAGCGAGCACGTCGACGCCGTGCTGTCGCCCTACGACGGCATCTCGATCGGCATCCTCTCGGCGCTGAAGTCGGACGACTACGGCTCCAAGAGCAAGCCGCTGCCGGTCGTCACGGGCCAGGACGCCGAACTCGCGTCGGTGAAGTCGATCATCAGGGGCGAGCAGACGCAGACCGTCTACAAGGACATCCGCAAGCTGGCGACGGTGGCCTCGAACATGGTCGACGCGGCACTCAAGGGCAAGAAGCCCGAGATCAACGACGACAAGACCTACGACAACGGCACCAAGGTCGTCCCCGCGTACCTGCTGCAGCCGGTCAGCGTCGACAAGTCCAACTACGAGAAGGAGCTCGTCACCACGGGCTACTACAAGGCCACCGACCTCAAGTAACCGCCGCCCCCTACTGATTGGAAGGCACGACCATGGCGGGACCCGTCCTGGAAATGCGCTCGATCGTCAAGACCTTTCCCGGCGTCAAGGCGCTGTCGGACGTCACTCTGACCGTCCAGCAGGGCGAGGTCCATGCCATCTGCGGGGAGAACGGCGCCGGCAAGTCGACCCTGATGAAGGTCCTCTCCGGCGTTCACCCGCACGGGAGTTACGAGGGGGACATCCTCTTCGAGTCGGAGGTCTGCACGTTCAAGGACATCAGGGCCAGTGAGCAGCACGGCATCGTGATCATCCACCAGGAACTGGCCCTGGTTCCGTACCTCTCCATCGCGGAGAACATCTTCCTCGGCAACGAACACGCCACCCGCGGACTCATCAGCTGGACCGAGACGCTGCGGCACGCGTCCGAACTGCTGCGGCGGGTCGGGCTCGACGAGAACCCGCAGACCCGCGTCGCGGACATCGGCGTGGGCAAGCAGCAGCTCGTCGAGATCGCGAAGGCGCTGTCGAAGAAGGTGAAGCTGCTCATCCTGGACGAGCCGACCGCCGCCCTCAACGACGAGGACAGCGGCAAACTCCTGGATCTCATCCTGGAGTTGAAGAACCAGGGCATGACCTCGATCATCATCTCCCACAAGCTGAACGAGATCGAGCGGGTCGCGGACTCGGTGACCATCCTGCGCGACGGGCGGACCATCGAGACGCTCGACGTGAAGGCGGCGGAGACCACCGAGGACCGGATCATCAGCGGCATGGTCGGCCGCGACCTGGAACACCGCTTCCCGGAACGGACCCCGCACCACCCCGAGGCGGGCGCCGCGCCCGCCCTGGAGATCCGCGACTGGACCGTGTTCCACCCGATCGACCAGCAGCGCAAGGTGGTCGACGACGTGTCGATCTCCGTGCGGCGCGGGGAGATCGTCGGCATCGCCGGACTCATGGGCGCCGGGCGCACCGAACTGGCGATGAACGTCTTCGGGCGCTCCTACGGCCGCTACGCCGGCGGCACGGTGCTCAGGGACGGCGAGGAGGTCCGCACGAAGACCGTGTCCCAGGCGGTCGGGCACGGGATCGCGTACGTCACCGAGGACCGCAAGCACTACGGCCTCAACCTCATCGACACGATCAACCGCAACATCACGCTCAGCTCCCTGGGCAAGGTCGCCCGGCGCGGCATCGTCGACGAGCACGAGGAGCGGCAGGTCTCCGAGGGCTTCCGCACCTCCATGAACATCAAGGCGCCGACCGTCTTCGAGCCGGTGGGCAAGCTGTCGGGCGGCAACCAGCAGAAGGTCGTCCTCAGCAAGTGGATCTTCGCGGGGCCCGAGGTGCTGATCCTGGACGAGCCGACCCGCGGGATCGACGTGGGCGCCAAGTTCGAGATCTACACGGTCATCGACCGGCTGGCGGCCGAGGGCAAGGCGGTCGTCTTCATCTCCTCCGAGCTGCCGGAGCTGCTCGGCATGTGCGACCGCATCTACACGATGGCGGCGGGACGGCTGACGGGTGAGTTCTCGCGGGCGGAGGCCTCGCAGGAATCGCTGATGCGTCAGATGACAAAGGACAAAGAGGTAAGCCGATGAGCACGGATGTGACCGCCAAGACGCCGGCCCCCGCGCCGGCCGGCAGGAGCGGCTCGGACACGGGAGAGAGCCTGCTCCGGCTGATGCTGGACGGCATGCGCCGCAACATGCGGCAGTACGGCATGCTGTTCGCCCTCGGTCTGATCGTGGTGCTGTTCGCCGTGTGGACCGACGGCGACCTGCTGCTGCCCCGCAACGTCTCCAACCTGGTGCTGCAGAACAGCTACATCCTGATCCTCGCGATCGGCATGATGCTCGTCATCATCGCCGGCCACATCGACCTCTCGGTCGGCTCGCTGACGGCGTTCGTGGGCGCGATCGGCGCCGTACTGATGGTCGACCACGACCTCTCCTGGCCGCTCGCCCTGGTGCTGTGCCTGGCCATCGGCGCGGCGGCGGGCGCCGCGCAGGGCTTCCTCATCGCGTACCTCGGCATACCGTCGTTCATCGTGACCCTCGCGGGCATGCTGACCTTCCGCGGCCTGACCGAGATCTTCCTCAAGGGCCAGACGATCGGCCCGTTCCCCGAGGGTCTGCAGAAGGTCGCCAACAGCTTCCTGCCCGAGGTCGGACCCGACACGAACTACCACAACCTCACGCTGCTGCTGGGCATCGCGCTGATCGCCTTCGTGGTGTTCCAGGAGGTCCGCGACCGCAAGCGGCAGCAGGAGTTCTCCCTCGACGTCCTGCCCCGGAACCTCTTCCTGCTCAAGCTCGTCGCGCTGATCGCGGCGGTGTTCACCGTCACCCTGCTGCTCGCCAGCTACAAGGGCGCTCCGGTGGTCCTGCTGATCCTCGGTGTCCTGGTCGCCGGCTTCGGCTACCTGATGCGCAACGCGGTCATCGGCCGGCACATCTACGCGATCGGCGGCAACCTCCCGGCGGCGAAGCTGTCGGGCGTGAAGGACAAGAAGGTCACCTTCCTGGTCTTCCTGAACATGGGCATGCTCGCTGCCCTGGCGGGTCTGGTCTTCGCCGCCCGCTTCAACGCGGCCTCGCCCAAGGCCGGTCTGAACTTCGAACTCGAAGCGATCGCGGCCTCGTTCATCGGCGGCGCGTCGATGAGCGGCGGCGTGGGCACGGTCCTCGGCGCGATCATCGGCGGTCTCGTCCTGGGCGTGCTGAACAACGGCATGAACCTCGTCGGCGTCGGCAGCGACTGGCAGCAGGTCATCAAGGGCCTGGTCCTGCTCGCGGCGGTCGGCTTCGACGTGTGGAACAAGCGCAAGGTCGGTTCGTAAGTCGGCCGGGCCCCGCCCGGCCGGGCGGGGCCCCTTCCAGTGCAGGAGCCGCACATGGACATGAGCAGACGTACGGTCATCGCAGCGGCAACGGCGGCGGGCCTCACGGCCGCCGCCGGTGCCGGAACGGCGCACGCCTCCGCGGGCGGCGGGCCCGCCAGGGAACTCTTCGGCAGACTCGCCGACGGGACGAAGGTCCACCGGTGGTCGCTGGAGAACGGCGGCACACGCCTGAAGGTCCTGTCGTACGGCGGGATCGTGCAGTCCCTGGAGATCCCCGACCGGCACGGCCGGTACCGCAACGTCGTCCTCGGCTTCGCCGGTCTCGACGACTACGTCGCGAAGAGCCCCTACTTCGGGGCGCTGATCGGCCGGTACGGCAACCGGGTGGCCAAGGGGCGGTTCACGCTCGACGGCACCACCCACCAGCTCTCCGTCAACGACGGCGTCAACAGCCTGCACGGCGGCGCCCAGGGCTTCGACAAACGCGTCTGGGACGTCGCCGGCTTCACCTCCGGCACCGACGTCGGGCTCGTCCTGCGCTACACCAGTGCCGACGGCGAGATGGGCTACCCCGGCACCCTCCGGACCGAGGTCACCTACACCCTGAACCGGCACGGCGACTGGCGCGTCGACTACGAGGCGACCACCGACCGGGCCACCGTCGTCAACCTCACCAGTCACGTGTACTGGAACCTCGCCGGTGAGGGCAGCGGCTCGGTCTACGAGCACGAGCTGGAGATCGCCGCCGCCCGCTACACCCCGGTCGACGCGGGCCTCATCCCGACCGGCGAGCTGGCCCGGGTCGCGGGCACACCGTTCGACTTCCGCCGCGCCAAGACGGTCGGCGAGGACATCCGGGTGGGCCACCAGCAACTCCTGTACGGCCAGGGCATCGACCACAACTGGGTCCTCGACAAGGGGATCTCCGCCCGGCCCGAGCACATCGCGACGCTGCGCGACCCGTCCTCGGGGCGCACCCTCAGGATCTCGACGACCGAGCCGGGCCTGCAGTTCTACTCGGGCAACTTCCTGGACGGCACCCTGCTCGGCACCAGCGGTCACCTCTACCGCCAGGGCGACGCGCTGTGTCTGGAGACCCAGCACTTCCCGGACTCCCCGAACCACCCGTCGTTCCCCTCGACGGTGCTGCGACCGGGGCGGACGTACCGGACGAGCACCGTGCACACCTTCGGTCCGTGACCGGCCTTCACCACCGGTTCACCGGGTCCACACGATTTCCCGCCGATTGAACAGCGCCACCTCCGTATCCGTATGGAAGGGCGGCCCGTGCTCCCCCGCACGGGCCACCCCACGTCCGAGGGTCCGTCCTCCCCAGCGGGCCCGCCCCCTACGGAGGTTCCATGGCAGGCAATGTCACCTCGCTCTTTCGCGGCACCGCGGCGCACAGCCCGTCGATGGCCGCACTGACGCGGGAGGGTGACGGAGCCGGACCCGTGGACTTCTGCATTCCGTGCAACCCGTACTTCCCCACCCCCGCGATGTTCGACGAACTCGCGGGCCGGCTGCGGGAGATCATCACCTACTACCCGAGCAGCGCCGACACCATCACCGCCGAGCTGTGCTCGCTGCTCCAGCTCCCGCCGCAGTGCGTCGCGATGGGCAACGGCTCCACCGAGCTCATCACCTGGATCGACCACCTGCTGGTCCGCGAGTCCCTCGCCATCCCCGTCCCCACGTTCGGCCGCTGGACCGACCAGCCCATGGAGACCGGCAAGCGGGTCGACATGTTCCCGCTCCAGGAGTCCACCGGCTTCGCCCTCGACCTCGCCGCCTACGCGAAGTTCATCCGCGCCCGCGGCACCCGGGTCGCCGTCCTGTGCAACCCGAACAACCCCGACGGCGGCTTCCTGCCCCGGCAGTCCGTCATCCAGTTCATGGACGCGATGGCGGACCTGGACCTGATCGTCATCGACGAGTCGTTCCTGGAGTTCGCCGACGCCGAGTCCGAACCGAGCGTCGTCGAGGACGCGGTGATGCGGCCCAACGTCATCGTGCTGCGCAGCCTCGGCAAGAACTTCGGGCTGCACGGCATCCGCTTCGGGTACATGGTCGCGAACCCCGCGCTGGCCGGCAAGGTCCGCTCGATGCTGCCCAAGTGGAACCTCAACTCCTTCGCGGAGACCGTGGTGTTCATGCTCAAGGAGCACGGCGCCGAATACATGGAGAGCCTCCACATGGTCCGCCGCGACCGGCTCGACATGGCCCGCGAACTGGCCGCGCTGCCCGGTCTGACGGTCTATCCCTCCCAGGGCAACTTCCTCTTCGTACGCCTTCCCGTGGGCGCCGAGGGGACCGTGGTCCGGGACCGGATGCTCACCGAGCACCGCATCCTGGTCCGCGAGTGCGGCAACAAGATCGGTTCGTCCAGCCGCTTCCTGAGACTCGTGGTGCGCCCCCAGGCCGACGTGCGTCGCCTGGTGTCCGGCCTGGAGCAGGTGCTCTACGGGTCCAGGAGGGGTGCCGCCGTACCGGAGCTGAGCACAGGGACCGGCTACAGCTCGGGTACGGCGGCCGTCGACCGTCTGGTCGGCGCCACCAACGGCGCCGGGATGCAGGGGCTGGCCGCCCAGGCGGGTGCCTGGCCCGGGACGACTCCCCAGGTCCGGCCCGCGCCCGCCGCCGCGCCGGCGCCCGTCCTGCCGCCCGCTCCGCCCGTCCGGCCCGCCGCCGCCGTGATCTTCCCCGACCAGCAGCCCGCGGCGGCTCCGCCCCGCCCCGCTCCGCAGCCGTTCGCGGCCGCCGCCTACGCCGCCCCGCAGGCCGCGCCCCAGGGCGTGCCGCAGCCCGGTACCTGGCCCGCGCCGGCCCAGGGCCCGGGCGCGATGCCCGCCCAGATGCCGCCGGTCGCCATGCCCGCCCCGGCCCAGCCGGCCGGACTCCAGCCGGCCGCCGCGCAGACGGGCATGCCCGGCATGGCGAACGCCGCGTCGCTCGGCGCGCAGGGCGGGCTGACCGCCGCCCAGGTGCGCGGCAGGACCCAGCCCGAACCCCCTCCCCCGTCGCAGTCGACCGGCGGCTGGGGAGCCGTCGGCGCGATGCTCTACAACCAGGCAGGCTGAACAGGCCACCCTCGACGGGCCCTTCGGCGTCCCGCTCCGTACCACGTCCGCGCTCCGGCTCCCGGATCGCGGCCGGGGCCCGCCGACACCCTCCCGCTCCGCACCCCCCTCGACGTGCGCCGGGGCCGACACACCGCCGGAACCAAAACGCAACCGGCCGGGCCCTGTGCGCCACCCGCCTCCGGGCCTACGATCGACGCTCTTCGTCTACGCGCGTCGAGCGTGGCTGGAACAGAGGTGGTGGCCGTGCGTCGCAGTACCCGGATCCTGGTGACGGTGACAGCCGCGCTCGGCCTCACGACGAGCGCGGCCGGCTGCGGGACGGGACAGGGGACGGAGGACGCGGGGACCACCACGCTGACCGTCGTCGCGACCAACTACGGCGACAGCGTCCACAAGAACTCCCAGGGCTACTGGGACCGCGTCGGACTCGCCTTCCAGGCCGCCCACCCCGGCATCCGGGTGGTGACGACGGTCTACCCGGCCGACACCGTGGACGCGAAGGTCGCCGCGCTGGTGAAGCGCGGCAAGGCGCCCGACATCGTGCAGAGCGGCAGCTTCGCCCAGTACGCGGCCGCCGGCCGGCTCTACTCCGCCGACGAGGTGCTCTCGATCCCCGTGCAGGCCGGGTTCGTCCGCAGCCTCGCGGACGCCGGAAAGGTGAACGGCATCCAGTACGCGATGCCGTTCACCGCGAGCACCCGGCTGCTCTACTACAACAAGGACCTGTTCCGGCGGGCCGGTCTCGACGCCCCCACCACCTGGCAGGAACTCGCCGCGGACGCCCGGGCGTTGAAGGCCCAGGGCGTGAAGTACCCGATCGCGCTGCCGTTCGGGTCCGAGGAGGCCGAGGCGGAGACGCTGGGATGGCTGCTGGCGGGCGGCGGCGGCTACACCGGCGCCGCCGGCGGCTACGACTTCGTCTCCGAGGCCAACGTCTCGGCGCTCACCTGGCTCAGGACGAACCTCGTCGAGCCCGGGCTCACCGGTCCGGTGGCACCCGGCAGGCTGAACCGGAGCGCGGCGCTGGCCGCCTTCGCCGACGGCGAGGCCGGCATGGTGAACGCCCCGCTCTCACTGATGCGGCAGATCGACGACTCGTCGCAGAACGTGCCGTACGGCACCGTCGCGCTGCCCGGCAGCACCGGCAAGGAGGTGCCGACCATGGGCACCGCCGACTGGGTCGTCGCGTTCGAACAGGGCGGACACCGCGAGGAGGCCGGCGCGTTCCTCGACTTCCTGTACGGCGACAAGTACGTCCGCGAGCAGGCCACCGAGTACCAGCTGCTCCCGGTCACCGCGACGGTGGCCGCGGACCTGCGCGCCGACCGCCGCTACAGCGCCCTGTGGCACGGCCTCGACGCCCTGGACGGCATGGACCTGTACCCGCTCGCCGAGACGGACTGGTCGAGGGTGTCGGCCTCGATCCGGTCGAGGGTCGGCGCGGCCGTCGCCCCGGGCGGCGACCCGGAGGCGGTCCTGACGTCGATAGCGAGGACGGCCCGCTGAACCGGCCGGCACCCGTCCCTCCGTCCCACCCGCTCAGCCCGCTCCCCGTCACGGGTCCGCGGCCGGAAGACCGGCCGGAGACCGGCGGTCGTTAGCGTCCCGCCCGTCGGTACGACGTGCACGGCGAGCGAGGAGAAGCAGGGATGACGACGAGGGCGAAGAAGTGGCGTCTCGCGGTGGCGGCCGTCGCGGCGGGTGCCGCGGTGCTCGGGGCCGCCACGAGCGCGCAGGCGTACTCGGGGTTCACCCCCGAGAGATACCGCCAGATCCAGTTCGGCATGACGAAGGACCAGGTCTGGCAGATCGGCGGCGGCTCCCAGGCGTGCGAGACCGGCGGGCTCTTCGGGGACAGCGTGATGTGCTGGGCCGAGTCGAGCGACTACGCGCCCTACGGCGGCTTCTCGTTCACCGCGGACGGCCGGATGCGGGAGAAGCGCAGTGAGTTCCTGTTGGAGGTGAAGGCGCCGTCCGTGACGCTCGCGCAGTACGACGGGACGCGGCTCGGCATGACCGAGGCGCAGGTGTGGTCCGTCGTGTCGGAGGACTCCTGCGTCCTGCGGCGCGAGGGGTACCCGAACTGGCCGGCGACCAACGGCCACGTCGAGGAGTTCTACTGCACCGCCGCCGACGGCCTCTTCCCGCCCGACGCCCACTTCACGTTCACCGACGGCGGCCTGACCGCCCGCCGGCAGTACCACCTCTCCTGACGGTCCGGCGATTCCCGGCCTCCGGGAGGGTGCCGCGGGGCGTGCGCGGGAGAGGGGGATGCCGTCGTCCGGCGGGCGGCGGCGTCACCCCGTAACGCCCATACCGCGTAATCCCCCCGCGCCGGGAACCTCATATGACCATGAAATGACCTGCCTGTGTGGACAATGGCCGCACCCACCCCCGGGTGCTCGGGCCCGGCCCGGCCGGGGGGATCCCATCGCCGTCCCCGGGAGGACCCGCATGGTGTTGAGCAGACGTACCTTCAGCGCACTCGCCGGCACCGCCGCACTCGGATTCTCCCTCGGCGGCAGCGGCAGCGACGTGGCGAGCGCGGCCGGAAGGACGGCCCTCGCACCCACCGGACCCGCTCCGGCGCCGCCCGGGGCCGACGGCCGGAGACACACCGTCGGCTTCGACCGCTACTCGATGCTCGTGGACGGCCGGCGTCTGGTGATCTGGTCCGGCGAGGTCCACCCGTTCCGGCTGCCGAGCCCGTCCCTGTGGCGGGACGTCCTGCAGAAGCTGCGCGCCCACGGCTACAACACCGTCAGCATCTACGTCGCGTGGAACTACCACTCGCCCGCTCCGGGCACGTTCGACTTCACCGGGGTACGCGACCTCGACCTGTTCCTGCGGACCGCCGCCGAGACGGGGCTGTACGTCATCCTGCGCCCCGGCCCCTACATCAACGCCGAGGTCGACGCGGGCGGCTTCCCCGGCTGGCTGACCGCCACGCCGGGCATGGCCCGCACCTCCGACCCGACGTACCTGAAGCACGTCGACCAGTGGCTGACCGCCGTCGACCGGATCGTCTCCCGCCACCAGTACACCGACGGCGGGGGCACGGTCGTCCTCTACCAGCTGGAGAACGAGTACGACAACCACGTCACCGAGCCCGCCGGCCGCGACTACATGGCACACCTCTACGCGAAGGTCCGGGCCGACGGCATCGACGTGCCGCTCTTCCACAACGACAAGGGCCGCAACGGCCACTGGGCGCCGGGCACCTTCGACACCGGCGGCGAGCGGGGCCGCTATCTGTACGGCTTCGACGGCTACCCGTCGCCCTTCAAGACCCCGCCGGACTGGGGCCACTTCGGCATCGGCGGCACCAAGGGCGGCGCGACCGCGAGCCCCGACACCCCTGGGTTCATCCCCGAGTTCGGCGGCGGCTGGTTCGACCCGTGGGGCGGCGCCGAGTTCGACGGCAAGGGGTACGCGGAGTCCCGCCGCACCCGAGACGCCGCCTACGAACGCCGGTTCTACCTCACCAACCTCGCCAACGGCATCACCGTCCACAACGTCTACATGACCTTCGGCGGCACGTCCTGGGGCTGGCTGCCGGCCCCGATCGTCTACACCTCGTACGACTACGGGGCCGCCCTCGACGAGGGGCGGCAGCCGACCGAGAAGCTCACCCCCATGCACCAGATCGGCCAGCTGCTGCACTCCGTGCCGGAGCTGGCGAAGCTGGACCGGGCCGAGGCGATCCCGGCCGACGACCTGGGCGCCGACCTCGGCATCAAGGCCTACCACCTGGTCAACCCGGACACGAAGGCCCATGTCCACGTGCTGCGCAACGACTCGGCCGCCGAGGCGGTGGCCTCGGTGCCGCTCGCGGGGACGACCGTTCCGGTGCCGGTGCCCGGTCTCGACGCACGGCTCCTGGTCACCGGGATCTCCCTGGGGCGGCGCACCCTGCGGTACTCGACGGCCCAGCCGATGCTCCGCCTGACCGCCGGACGCCAGGACATCGCCGTGTTCACCGGCCGCTCCGGCGAATCCACCCGCACCTGCCTGGAAGCGGCGAGCGAACCGACGGTCACCGTGCTGGACGGCGCGGCACGGCACGGCTTCGAGGACGGGGTGCTGCGGATCGACGCCCGGCTGGACGGCGTCACCCGGGTCCTGGTCGAGGGCGGCGGCGTCGGTGCCCCCCTCCTGCTGCTGCTCGCCGACGACGAGAGCTCCCGCCGGCTGTGGCGGTACGACACCCCCTCGGGCCCGGTCCTGGTGCGCGGGCCGGCACTGCTGCGCACGGCGGCCCTGCGCGGCAGCACCCTCCACCTCACCGGGGACACCGTGGACGCGGCGGACCTGGAGGTGTGGGGGCCCCGCGGGACGGAGGAACTCGTCTGGAACCAGGGCACGCTGCGGACCCGTACCACCACCTCGGGAAGCCTGCGCGCCGAACAGCGGCTGCCCGGGGTGCCGTCGGTGCGACTGCCCGCCCTGACCACCTGGCGCCGGTCCGCCGAGAACCCCGAGTCCGCCGCCGACCTCGACGACTCGGCGTGGCGGGTCGCCGACCGGAGGACCACGCACAGCGTCACCCCCGTCCCCGCCGGGCAGCCGGTGCTGTTCGCCGACGACTACGGCTTCCACTACGGAGACGTCTGGTACCGGGGGCACTTCGATGACGAGGGTGCCGGGGGCGACGCCGAGTCCGTCGCGCTCTCCTATGTCGCGGGCGCCCAGGGCCTGTTGATGGCCTGGCTGGACGGCGAACCGCTGGGCACGCACCGGATGCCGGTGCCCGACAGGAAGACGGTGCGGCAGGGGACCTGGTCGGCCACCGCGACCTTCCCGGTCCGGCCGCGGCCCGGCCGCTCCCACGTGCTGTCCGTGCTGGTGCGCCGGATGCAGCACGACGAGGACGGCAGGGCAGACGACAGCCACAAGGCCGCCCGCGGACTCACGGCCGTCACCTTCGCGGGGGCGGCCCCGGCGATCGACTGGCGCATCCAGGGCGAGGGCGCGCCCGACCGGGTGCGCGGACCGCTCAACAACGGTGGCCTGCACGGAGAACGGCACGGCTGGCATCTGCCCGGGTTCGCCGACGGCGGCTGGAAGCTCGTGGACCTCCCGCGCGCCGAGAAGCGGCAGGGCGTCACCTGGTACCGCACCGGGTTCCGGCTCGCCGTCGAGAGCGGCGTGGACGCGTCGATCGGCCTCACCCTCACCGACGACCCGTCCCGTGCCTACCGCGTCCAGATCTTCCTGAACGGCTGGAACATGGGCCAGTACATCAACGACGTGGGCCCCCAGCACACGTTCGTCCTGCCCAACGGGGTGCTGCGCACCCGGGGTTCCAACACGCTGGCCCTCGCCGTGCTGTCCGACGGGACCACCCCGGCGGGTCCGGGGCGGGTGGAACTGACCCTGCTGGGCAGCGCGGCCGGCGGAGTGCCGGTGGCCCCGGTCGACTCCCCCGGCGCCGTGCGGTAGGCCCGCCGGCCGGCGCTATCCGGCGAACGGCGGCTGCGGCAGGCCCTTTCCGGCTCCCGGGACCACCAGCAGGGAGCCGGACAGCGGGTGCGGGCGCGCCAGGCCGGTGCGGGCGGTGGTGATGTAGAGGTCGGTGAGGCCGGTACCGCCGAAGGCGCAGGCGGTGGGGCGGCGGACCGGCAGCGGAACGACCCGGTCGAGCGCGCCGTCCGGGGTGTAGCGGCGGACCGCCCCGCCGTCCCAGAGGGCCACCCAGACACCGCCCTCGGCGTCCACCGTCAGACCGTCGGGGAAACCGTCCTCGACGGCCGTGAACGCCCGCCGGTTCACCGGGAGTCCGTCGTCGTCCAGGTCGAACACGTCGATACGGCGGGTCGGCGAGTCGACGTAGTAGACGCGGCGGCCGTCCGGGCTCCAGCCGGTGCCGTTGCTGACGGCGACGTCGTCGAGGAGCGGGCGGACCGTGCCGTCGGGCGCGATCCGGGTGAGGGTGCCGCCGCCCGGGGCCTCGTCGTAGCGCATCGTTCCGCACCACAGCGAGCCGTCGGGGGCGACGGCCGCGTCGTTGGCCCGGCGTCCCGGGACGGGGTCGTGGTGCAGCCAGCGGAACGGTGCCGGCCCGCCCGCGGGTCCGCCGGCGCCGGTGGAGCCGCCGGAAGCCGCCGGCGGGTAGAGGCCCACCCCGTCACGGAGGTTGACGACCAGGCCGCCGCCCGCACGGGGCTTGGCCGCGCCCACGTGCTGCTCGGTGGCCAGCACCGTACGGCGGCCGGTGGCGGGCTCGTAGGTGTGGACGCGGGAGCCGAGGATGTCGACCCAGATCAGGCGGTCGGCGGCGCTGTCCCAGGTGGGGCCCTCGCCGAGCGCGGCGTGCGCGCGGACCGCGACCTCGACGGCCGTCATCCCGCGCTCCGGTGGCCGAGGCGCTCGGACAGTTCGGCCGCGCCCTTCGCGGCGAGCTGCTCCAGTTCGGCGCGGCGCTCGTCGCTCCAGCGGATCATCGGCACGGAGATGGAGAGCGCCGCGACGACCTGTCCCGTGCGGTCGCGGACCGGGGCGGCGACACAGCTCACGTCCGGGTTGGACTCCTGGTTCTCGACGGCGACCCCGCGGCTGCGGATCCCGGCGAGGGCCTCGCGCAGGGCTCCCGGTTCGGTGATGCTGTTGGGCGTCATGGCGACGAGGTCGGCGTCGTCGGGGATCCGCGCGGCCAGTTGCTGCTCGGGCAGGGAGGCGAGGAGCATCTTGCCGACGGAGGTGCAGTGCGCGGGAAGACGCCGGCCGGCCGCGGACACCATGCGTACGGCGTGCGTGGAGTCGACCTTCGCGATGTAGATGACATCGGCCCCTTCGAGGATCGCCACGTGCACGGTCTCGTCGCAGGTCTCGGCGACGGAGCGCGCCACCTGCTGGCCCTCGGCGGCGAGGTCGAGCTGCTCGGCGTACCGGCTGCCGAGCTGGTAGGGCCGGACGCCGAGGCGATAGCGTCCCGGCTGCCCCGGCACCTGCACGATGTACGAGCGGGCGCACAGCGTGGTGACCAGTTCGTGCACGGTGGTGCGCGGCAGCCGGAGCCGGCGCACGATGTCGGGGGCGGAGAGCGTGCCGTCCCCGTCGAGGAAGAGTTCCAGGATGTCCAGAGCCCGGGTCACGGCAGGTACGAGGCGTCCCACAGCCGGCCCCCTCCCATATGTTCGAAATTTCAACAGACGATCGGCATGACGAACACAGGCTAGTCATAGTGGGCTTGGGCGGGCAATGGGTGGGGCGGGGTCCCCGGTGAGGGCGCGCGGCGGCGGGACACGTGGGCCGGGCGGGGCGGCCGCGCCCGGTGGGCGGGGCGGTGGCCGGGTCCGGTGGCCCGGTCGGGCGGGGCGTGGCCGCCGACGCGGGCACCGGGTTCAGCGGCGGGTCCGGGGGTCGCCCAGTACGCCGCGCAGCCGCTGGGCCCGCAGGACGAGTTCGAGTTCGAACCGCCGGTCCGGGTCGTCGATCTCGTCGCCCCACAGTTCCCTGATCTGGCGCAGGCGGTAGCGGACGGTCTGCGGGTGGACGCCGAGCCGGGCCGCGACCTCGGGGGCGCCGCCGCGCGTCTCCAGCCAGGCCAGCAGGGTCTCCGCGAGCCGTCTGCCGTGCGTGGGCCCGCAGTGGGCGAGCGGTTCCAGGCAGCGCAGGGCCAGGTCGTCGATCAGCTCCTCGGGCTGGAGGAGGACGAGTGCCTCGGTGTGCTCCGTGCAGTGCAGCACCTCGCCGCCGGGGAGCAGCCCGCGTTCCATGAGGCCCACGGCGGCCTCGGCCCAGCGCAGCGACTTCGCGGCGTCGGCGAGCGGGACCGGCGGGCCGAGCGCGCCGGACCAGCCGGTCAGCGCCCGGTGCAGCAGTTCGGGCCGGCCGGCCGCGTCCGGTTCGGGCACGACCATGCGCGGCTGCTCGTACTCCATGTCGAGCAGCACGCTCTGGCCGACGGCGGGCGCGACCGCCTCACGGGCCGGCCGCAGCAGGACACCGACGGCCAGCCGGCCGGGCAGCGGCCAGCCGACCCGGGCGGCCCGTTCGGCGAGGCCCTCGGCGAGGTCGCCCCGGGGGTGTTCGGAGAGCAGGAGTTCCATCAGGCGCCGCTGGAGGCGCAGCCGTTCCCCGGCCTGCCGGGCGGCGGCCTCGGCGTAGCCGCGTACGGACTGGTCGACGAGGCCGTCGAGGTACTCGTATCCGGCGTCGACCAGTTCGTACATCGCCGGGGGCGGCATGTCGACGCGCTGCCCGATCTCCGCGAACCGCCGCCAGGCGAGCCGGACACCGAGCCGGTAGACGGCCTGGAGGGAGTCGAGGCTGCGGCCGTGCAGGCCCTCGCCCCGGCCGAACTCCTGGAAGACCTCGGGGTGGACGCGCGGGCGGCCCTCGGCCGTTCCGAGGTGCTGCACGAAGACCTCGATGGCGCGGCGGATGCCGACGAGGGCCATCGGCTCGCCGAAGTCGTCGAGCACGAGCGGCAGGTGCGGGTACTCCCTGCGGATCTCGCGCAGGATCTCCTCGGCGAGCCCGGGCGCCTCGGCCATGGCGATGGTGGCGAACTGCCGGACCTGGCGGCGCGGCACGTCGTGCCAGGCGGAGCGGGCCGGGGCGGCTCCGGCGCGGGCGGCCGGTGTGCGGCCGGCCCCGGACGCGGCGGGACCCGGACCGGATGCCGTGTCTTCCGTGCCGGGACCTTCACGTCCGGGCGGGTCGGTCCCGCTCCGCCGGGGTCCGCGACCGGCGCGCGCTCCGCCGGAGCCGGGCGGCTCACCGGGTCCGGCGTCGCGGGCGGCCGGCCCGCCGGGATCCGCCGGCCGTTCACGATCGACCGGGGGGTCGGGGTCGGCAGGTCGTTCGGGATCGGACGGGGGCCCGCCCGGCCGCTCTCCGGCCGGGCCGGGGGGCCCGGTCCCGTCCTGGCGGGGCGGGGACTCCGCGGGGACGACGCCGGATCCTGCCCGCCACGGGGGCCGCGGCACTTCGGGCTGTCGTGACGGCGCCGGCCGGGTGCCTCTGCGGCTCGGCACGGTCAGCGCTCCCGGGCGGCGTTCTGATACGTGATCAGTGGGGTGTTCGGCTGGTCGGGGGTCGCGTCGAGGAGCGCGACGATACCGAGTGCGGCACCCACGGCGAGGGCGGCGGAGGCCGCGACGGTGAGCGCCACGGCGAGCAGTCTGGACATCGCAGGGTCAGCCTCTCTGTCGGAGGTCGTCCCCACCCCGGAAACCCGTGCGACCACCGGTCGAGCGGTCCCACGGACAGCGCCTGCGCCGGTCCCGCCCGGCAGGAGCCAGTCTCGACAATGCATTGACACTCCGTCAAGGGTGCGCCTACGGTTCCCGGCCCGTACCGCACGCGCACTTTCTCCCACGGTGTCGACGCATCCGTATCACCTCGCACCAGCTGATATCACCCGTGCGTCGAGCCTCCTCAGCCACTGGAGTGCCCGGATGCGCCGTAAGTCCTCGCCCGTCTCCCTGATCCTCGTCGGCCTCGGCACCTTCCTGCTCGTGCTGGCCCCGATGCTCGCCTGGTACGTGGAACCGCGTGCCGCCGTGAACCCGATCGACATCGACACGACCGCCGTCTACAAGGGCACCGGCAGCGTCTTCGACCTCGACAAGGCCGAGACCGTGCCCGGTCAGGACATCACCGTGACCCAGGTGGTGCGCGGCGACGTCGCCGACAGCGAACGCAGTGGCCGCGCGGTCTGGGACGTGACGACGACGGTCGACACGAACGCCTCCCTGCCGGCCGCCGACCCGCACGACGCGCTGGAGTTCATGCCCGGCCGCTGGGTCACCGACCGGCGGTCCAACGAACCGGTGCACTGCTGCCGGGAGCACCCGTACTACGAGGGCGACGCCTATCTGAAGTTCCCCTTCGACGTGCGCCGACACGACTACCGGTGGTGGGACAACTCCCTGGGCGCCCCGGTCACCCTGCACTACCGGGGCACGAAGAAGATCCACGGGTACCGGGGCTACCGGTTCACCGGGTCCGTCCCCGCCACCCGGACCGGGACGCGGCAGGTGCCGGGCGCGCTGGTCGGGCAACCGCGGCGCAACCAGGTGCTCGCCGAGGAGTGGTACGCCAACCACCTCGTCGAACTGGTCGTCGACCAGCGCACCGGGCGGGTGATCTACGCACAGGTCGGTCCGCGCAGGACGCTGCGGGCCCCGGGCGGCACGAAGGACGCGGCGGTGCTGCTGGACAGCCGGAAACTGGCGTTCACGGCGGCGACCCAGCGCGACCAGGTCGAGCAGGCGAGGACCGAGAGCGGCCAACTGCGGCTGCTGGGAACGACCTTGCCGATCGGCGCCGGTCTGCTGGGGTTCCTCCTGGCCGTGGCGGGGGCCGTCCTGCTGGTACGCGGGCGACGGGATCCCGGTTCGTCCGCTTCGCCCCCGCCGACCCTCACGATGTGATGTGCCGTCAGCTCCACAAAGCCCCGAAATTGTCACCTCGGTGAGTAGCCGACGCGAACGGCTCGGCGAAAACTGTCCACCCCACCCGAACACAGCGCTTTCACAGCCCCGTTACAGCCGAGCGCCCCCGCGCCCCGCCGCCGGGCGCACCCGGCGTCACCCGCGACGCCGGCCCGTCACCCACGCAAGGCACCCCAGGCGGCACGACCACCGAGGACCGGCGCCCCGTCCAGCCCCCCACACTGAGTTCCGCACCCCGAGACGAGTTGGAGCACCCATGCCCCAGCACGTACCGTCCCCGCCGCGCACCGTGTCCCCGCGGGCCGCGCAGTATCCTCCGGCGCCCTCCCCGCGTCCGCGCCGCATCGTCTTCCTCGCCCGCCGCGATCTCGGCAACCCGGCGGCGGGCGGCTCCGAACTCCTGGTCGACCGGCTGGCCGAGGGGCTGACCGGGCTGGGCCATCAGGTCACCCTGGTGTGCGGCGGCCCCTCGTCGGGCCACGGCTACCGGGTCGTCTCGGCGGGCGGCGACCTCGGGCACTTCCTGCGCGCCCGGCCCGCCTTCCACCGCGAGGTCGGGGGCTGCGACCTGCTCGTCGAGGTGTGCAACGGGCTGCCGTACCTGACCCCCCTGTGGCATCACGGGCCCACGCTCTGCCTGGTCAACCACGTGCACACGGACCTGTGGCCGATGCGGTTCGGCGGACCGCTCGCGCCCGCCGCGCGGCTCGGCCGGCGCCTCGAACACTGGGCGCTGGCCGGCGCCCAGCGCGGCAACCTGCTGGTCGCCGTCTCCCCGTCGACGGCGGTGGCGCTGCACGCGATCGGCGTCGAACGGGACCGTATCCGGGTCGTGCACAACGGGGTGGAGGAGCCGGGGCCGCGTGCCGCGCGCTCGCCCGAGCCGCTGTTCGTCGCCGTGGGACGGCTGGTGGAGTACAAGCGCATCGATCTGCTGCTGCGACTGTGGGAACGGGTCCGGCCCGTCACCGGCGGCCGGCTGGTGATCGTCGGCGACGGCCCCGAGCGTGAGCGCCTCCAGCAACTCGCCGGTATTGGCGTGGAGTTCACGGGTCATGTCTCCGATGCGGAGAAGCACCGGCTGCTGTGCGCCGCGTGGCTGCTGCTGCACCCCTCCGCGGTGGAGGGCTGGGGTCTGGTGGTCACCGAGGCGGCCGCGCGGGAGACACCGGCGATCGCCTTCGACGTGCCGGGGCTCCGGGACTCCGTCGTGAACGGCGAGACAGGCGTGCTGGTGCGCGGCGAGTCCTCCTTCGCGGCCGCCTGGTGCACCCTCGCCCTGTCCGGCCGTCGCCGCGCGCTGATGGGCCGGGCGGCCCGCGACCGTGCCGCCGCCTACCGCTGGAACCACACGGTCCGCCGGTTCCGGGCGGTGGCCGCGGAGGCGGTGAGGGGCTGGGCACCGTGACGGCCGCCGGACGCCGGCGGTCCGGCACCGGCACCGGTCGGGTCGGCGGCAGCGGGCTCAAGGACCCCTCCCTGCGCCGTTCCCTCGCACTGTTCCGGGCCTTCCTGCACGAGCAGGACGACCCGGCGGCCTGCTACGCGCTGCTCGCCCGTGACGCGGCCGACCAGGTCGAGGCGGTGCACGGCGCCGTCGCGGGCCGGACGGTCGTGGATGTCGGGGGCGGCGGCGGCTACTTCACCGAGGAGTTCCGCCGGCGCGGCGCCCAGGCCTACCTCTTCGAGCCGGACGTAAGGGAGTTGGGGACCGAGCCGCCCGGCGGGGCAGTCGTCGCGGACGGCTATCTGCTGCCCCTCGCGGACGGGGTCGCCGACGTCTGCTTCTCCTCCAACGTCCTGGAGCACGTGGCCGATCCGCAGACGTTCCTCAGCGAGATGGTCCGGGTGACCCGCCCGGACGGACTGATCTACGTCGCGTTCACCAACTGGCTGTCCCCCTGGGGCGGTCACGAGTGGGCCCCCTGGCACTACTTCGGAGCCGAGCGGGCCCGCGCCCGCTACCGGCGCCGTACGGGCAGGCCCGCCAAGCACACCCTCGGCGAGAACCTCTTCGCCGTGCACGTCGGCACCACCCTGCGGCAGGTCCGCGCCCGCGACGACGTCACGCTCGTCTCGGCGCGTTCCCGCTACTGGCCCTTCCTCGCGGAAGCCGTCACCAAGGCACCGGGGCTGCGCGAGTTCGCCACCTGGAACCTCCTCCTCATCCTCCGGCGGTGTCCACCATGACGAGCACGGTCCAGGCCCCTCCCCCGGCAGCCGTCCGCCCCGCAGCAGGCGCCTCCGGTCCCCCGGAGGGGCCCCGCTCACGCCGGTGGCTGCTGGGGTTCTGGGCCGTGGTGTTCGCGCTGTTCCTCGCCGTGCACCCCGGGCGGGCGACCTTCGACACCAAGCTCGGGGTGTCGCAGGATCCCTGGCAGTTCCTCTCCGACCTGGGGCAGCTGTGGCACGACCGGGGCGGCTTCGGGGGCATCCAGGACCAGTACGTCGGCTACGCCTGGCCGATGCTGCCGTACTACGGGCTGTGCCGGCTGGTCCATCTGCCGGTGTGGCTGGCGGAGCGGCTGTGGCTGTCGGTCGTGGTGTCGGTGGCCTTCTGGGGGGCGCTCCGGCTGGCCGAGCGGCTGGGGACGGGCAGCCGCGCGTCCCGGCTGCTCGCCGCCGTCGCGTACGCGCTGTGGCCGGTGTTCACCGTCGTCGTCGGGTCGACCTCGGCGGCCGCGCTGCCCGGCGCGTTCCTGCCGTGGGTGCTGCTGCCGCTGGCCGACGAGCGGTACACCGCGCGCATCACGGCCCTGCGCTCGGCGCTCGTCGTCCCCTTCATGGGCGGCGTGAACGCGGCGGCCACCCTCGCCTCCCTGCTCCCGGTCGGGCTGTATCTGCTCACGCGGCCGCGCGGGCCCCGGCAGCGCAGACTCATCGGGTGGTGGGTGCCGGGCGTGATCCTCGCGACGGCCTGGTGGTGGATCCCGCTGCTGCTGCTCGGCGTGTACGGCGAGAACTTCCTCCCCTACATCGAGACCTCGCAGACGACGACGGCCACCATGTCGGCCACCGAGTCGCTGCGCGGCGCGGGCAACTGGGTGGCCTACCTGCACTTCGGGGAGGCCTGGCTGCCGGCCGGCTGGTCCGTCGCGTCCTCGGTGATCGTGATCGTCTCATCGGCGCTGGCGGCGGGGCTCGGGCTCGCGGGTCTGGCGCGACGGGACCTGCCCGAACGCCGGTGGCTCGTGCTGACCGTCCTGTCGGTCGTCCTCATCACCCTGGCCGGGTACGGCGGTTCGCTCGGGGCGCCCTTCCACGGCGTGGCGCAGGACTGGCTGAACGGCCGGCTCGTCCCCTTCCGCAACATCTACAAGTTCCAGACCGGCCTCGCCCTCGCGCTCGTCCTCGGTCTCGCGCACCTGGTGGGGGTGGCCACCCGCACGCACGGCGCCCGCCCGGTGCGCGGCAGACGCCTCGCCCCGCTGATCGCGGCGGTCCTCGTGCTGCCGGGCCTCGCCTGGCCCTACCTCAACGGCGCGATCCTGCAGCCGGGTTCGTTCCAGGCGCTGCCCCGGTACTGGCACACCACCGCCGACTGGCTGGAGAAGTACTCGCCCGACTCCCGCGCCCTCGTCGTCCCCGCCACCGCGCACGGCATCTACACATGGGGCTCCCCCATCGACGAACCCCTCGACGTGCTCGCCGGCTCCCGCTGGGCCGAGCGGGACTACGTGCCCTTCGGCACCCCGGGCAACCGGCGCGCCATGGACGCGGTCGAGCAGGCCCTGCTGACCGGGGGCGACGTCCCGGGACTGGCGGACTACCTGAGCCGGGCCGGCCTGTACTACGTCGTGGTCCGCAACGACCTCGACCCCGACCAGCTCGGCTACGTCCCCACCGCGACGGTGAAGCGGACGCTGGAGCAGTCCGGCTACCGGCGGGTCACCGGGTTCGGTCCGGTGACGACCGGCGGGCGCATCGCGAACGACACCCCGCTCCAGGTCGAGGGGCTCTATCCGCGGCAGCGCGCCGTGGAGATCTACGAGCCGGCCGACACGGCGGTGGCCCGGCCCGGACAGGCCGGGCTGAAGCCGATCGCGGACACCGCCGTGGTCTCCGGCGGTCCCGAGGCGCTGCTCCCGCTCGCCGCCGATCCATCCGTCCGGGGCCGCGCGGCCGTGCTCACCGGCGACAACCACCCCGGGCTCGGCACCGCCGGCGTGCAGATCGTCGGGGACGGGCTGCGGCGCGCCGACACCCGTTTCGGTCTGGTCGACGCGAACACCTCGTACACGTACACGCGTGACCAGCGCAACGACAGTGACAGCGTGCAGGACGCGGGGCGCGCGCCGCGGCAGATCCTGCCGACCGACGGCGTCGGGCACCAGACCGTCGCGGAACTGCGCGGCGCCCGGTCGGTGACCGCGTCGTCCAGCGGCAACTGGCTGTTCCATCTCCCGCAGTACGACCCGGTGAACGCCTTCGACGGCAACCCCGGCACCGCGTGGGCGGAGGGCGCGGCGGGGTCGGCGGACGGGCAGTGGCTGCGGATCGGCTTCGACGGCTCCGTGGACATGCCCGCCTCCTTCGACGTGATCCCGCTCCCGCAGGACGGTGTGCGTTCGGCGGCGACCCGGGTCCGGGTGGAGACCGAGAAGGGCTCCGTCTCCAGCTATCTCCTGCCCGACGGCAGGAAGCAGAGCGTCAAGGCCCGTCCGGGGTCCACGGGTTGGCTGCGCATCACGATCACCGGATCGACCGCGCAGCGCGCCGGGCTCACCGGTGCGGGCTTCTCCGAGATCGGCCTCCCCGACGTGCGGGTGACCCGGCTGCTGCGGCTGCCCACGGATGCCTCCGGCGCGGACGCGACCGCCGAGATCGTCTCCCTGCACCGCTCCACCGACCCGACCGGGCTCTCCCCCACGGGCACCGAGGCGGGCCTGCACCGCGCCTTCTCCACCTCGACGGCCGGCACGTACACGCTGAAGGCGAGTTCCGTCCCCGTGCCGGGCACGGAACTCGACCGGCTGCTGTACGAGGTCGCGCCCGAGCAGGAGGGCCGGATCACGGCGACGGCGGACTCGACGGCCCGGCTCGGCGCGGGTGTGTCCGCGCGCAACCTCACCGACGGCGACCTGACGACGGCGTGGATCGCGGGCTCCGATCCGACGATCCATCTGAGCTGGCCGGGCGAACAGCCGGTGTCCTCCGTCGTACTGGCGCCGGCGGGCGGCCTGTCGACCCGGCCGACGAAGGTCGAGATCAGCTCCCCGGACGGCGCGGCGGTCGTCGGCGTCGACGAGAACGGCTGGGCCCGCTTCGACCCCATCACCACCGACCATCTCGACATCAAGGTGACCGGGACGGCCCGGCTCACCGTCCACAACCCCGTCGCCGGCGCCGGCCTGCGGCTGCCGGTCGGCCTGACCGAGGCGTACGTGCCCGGCCTCGACCGGTACCGCACCCCGCAACCCGCCGGGACCCGGCCCTTCGCACTGTCCTGCGGCAAGGGCCCGGTCGTGGCGGTGGACGGGAAGCTGTACGGGACGAGCGCGCAAGGAACCGTACGGGATCTCGTGGAACGCCGGCCCGTCGAGGTGACGCTCTGTCAGAAAGGGCGTGAGGGAGGCGATCTGAGTCTCGCCGAGGGTTCGCACCGGGTCGAGGCGGGCGACGGCGGTCCGCTGGCCGTGACGGACGTGACGCTGACCCGCGGCACGCCGGCGGAGGCCAGCACCACGGGGCGGGGCCTGAGGATACGGGACTGGCTGGGCGACCGCCGCGAGGTGACGGTCGGCTCGGGCGCGGCCTCGTACCTGACGACGTACGAGAACGTCAACGACGGCTGGAAGGCCACCCTCGGAGGCAGGGAACTGACGCCGGTCCGGCTCGACGGCTGGCAGCAGGGCTGGCGGATCCCGTCCGGAGCGGGCGGCACGGTCACGCTGTCGTACGCGCCCGCGACGACCTACGAGGCCGGGCTGATCGCGAGCGGCGTCGGCATTCTCGTGCTCGTGGGACTGGTGGTGTGGCGCCGTCGGGAGCCCAACCCCGACGAGCCGCAGCCGGTGCCGCCCGCACCGGGGATCTGGCTGGGGCTGGTCGCCCTGACCCTGGTCGGCGTCGTGGTCGCGGGGTTCCTCGCCCTGCTGGTCCCGGCCCTCGCACTGCTCGCCCGGCGCCGGCACCCGCTCCTCGTCCCGATCGCGTTCCTCGCCCTCGCCGGGGCCGGGATCGCCGCCGCGACGGGCGCGGGCTCGCCTCCCTCGGCGGGCGAGGGGGCGTTCGGCGCCACTGCCCAACTCCTGGGCCTGATAGGCCTGTTCGCGGGGCTGGTGAGCGTGGGTGCGTCACGGGGCCGGGAGGTGCCGGCCCCACCCGGGGCGGCACCGGACCCCGGGCCGCCCGCGGCCGCGCCCCTGCCCCGCCGGGAACGCGGCGGATCCCACGGTCCGCGCACCCTTCCGGCGGGGTTCCGGTCCCGCCGGGGAGCGGACCTGTCGAAACGGGAGGACTCCGCTACGGGGCCCGGCGGGCGGCGGACGGGAGAAGCGGAGGCCGGGGCGGAAGCGGCCGGTGTACCCCACGCGCCTCGTGCGGGCGACGCCGACGTCCGGACGGGCAACGGAAAGTCCGGTGGCGCCGACGCCGAACCCCCCTCGACAGAAGGCGAGTCGGTGATGACGGAACCCGCATCCGACTCCGGAACGCGGCAGTCCAGCGGTGACGAGTCCGAACGCGCCGCAAGCCCGCCGCCGTCCCGTGGTGTCCCGTCCGGGGTCCCCGCCGGTTCACCGGAGTCCGGGCGCTCCGAGGCCCCCGCGCTCTCCCGGACGCCGGAGCCCGGGATCGTCGCCGGGCCCACCGTGTCCGCGCGCGGGCCCGAGCCGCTGCGGTCCGAGGGTGATCCGGCGGGGGAACGGCCCGCGCCGCGCAGGCCGTTCCGTACGCCGGGGCTGCGGGCCGTGCCGCCCGGGGCGCGCCGGAACGACCCCGGGAAGGGGGCTTCCTCATGACCACGGTGGACCATCCCGCGCGCGACGGCACGGACGGCCCCGCACGACGACCGGTGCGCGTTCCGTTCCCGGTGGTGGACGAGGTCGCCCGGCACTGCCTCCAGGAGGCGGAGCCGGAGACCGTGCACATCGAGATCCATCTCCCGGGCCCGCTCGACCGGGACCGGCTGACGGCCGCGTTCACCGAGGCGCTGCGGCGCCATCCGCGGGTACTGATGCGGGAGGCCCCGGGACGCTGGTACCGGCGCCGCTACGAGTGGGAGCTGACCCAGGAACCGGACACGGCGGTGGTGTCCTTCACACCGCCCGGCCGGGACTCCCTGCGGGCCGCGCGGGCCAGGTGTCTGGAGGCGGCCCCGCCTCTGTCGGAGTCCCCGCCCGTCCGGCTGGAAGTGGTGGAGGGCGTGGGCCCGGCGGCGGCCGGCGGGGCGGCGGAGGCGGTGGGCGGCCCCGGTCGCGGAGGCACCCCCGACGGCGTCGGCGCGGGTCTCCCACCGCACGGGGCGGACCGTACCGACGCCACGAACGCCCGACCCGGGACGACCGGGAGCGGCAGCCCGGGGGACGGCGGCGCGGGCGTCCGCGAGGGCACCGCCAGCCCGGGAGGCGTCGTCCCCACCGACCGCGAGGGCGCCCGTGGCCCCCGGGACCCCGGCGCGACCGCCCGCAAGAACACCGGGGCCGGCCCGGACACCCCCACCGGCACCAGCGCCGACACGGAAACGGCCACGGGAGCCGGCAGGGGCACGGTCCTCTTCCTCACCATCAACCACACCGCCCTGGACGGCCCCGCCTGTCTCCGGGTGCTCGCGACCGCGGCGGAACTGTACGGCGGCCGGGACAACACCCCGGCCGCACCGCCCGTCCGCTCTCCGGACGCCGTCGAGCCCGGGGACGCGGGCACCCCGTCCGTGTGGGCGCCGCCCGCCCGGGTCGCCTCCGGCGCCCCCGGGGCCACCCCGGGCAACGGGCTGATCGTCACCGAACTCGCCGTGCCGCGCCGCCCCCAGGGCTCCCCCTACACGGTCAACGACCAGCTGATGGCCGCCACCGCGCTGACGGTCGCCCACTGGAACCGTGAACACGGGCAGCGGCCGCGGCCGTTGCGCATCACGATGCCGGTGGACGACCGTCCGCGCGGTGCGGACATGCCGATCGGCAACGGGACCCGGCTGGTGGAGGTGACGTTCTCCCCCGCCGAGGTGGACGCCTCCCGCATGGGCGAGCTGCTGCGCCGCACAGCCACCCGCACCCGGGCGCTGAAGGCCGCCGACCGACCGCAACTCGGGCACGGGGCAGCCCTGTTGACCGCACCGGTCGTCCCGGTGGCCTGGCGGGCCGCCGTCACCAAGGGGCTGCGCAGAGCGGCCGGGCCGTGGACCTCGACCTGCCTGCTCAGCAACATCGGCCGCATCCCGTACGCCCTGGACTTCGGTGAGGAGGCCGGCCGCGCCCGGGCCGTCTGGTTCTCCGCGCCCGCCCGCACCCCCCGCGGGCTGACCGTCACGACCGCGTCCACCGCGGGGCGCCTGCACGTCTCGCTGCGCTGGTCGCGCTCGCTGCTCGGGCAGAGCGACGGGGCCCGCCTCCGCGACCTCTTCGAGGACTACCTGCACGCGACCGAGGAGACGGGGGCGAGCGGCCGATGACCGCCCGCGCCCGGTCCACGGAATCCGATCCGGTCACGGCAGCGGCCCACCACGGCGGCGGGCTGCGGGACTTCTACGAGGACCCGGCCGTCCCCGTCGCCTCCGGAACCGCCCGCACCCTGCGCCAGGCACGGATGCTGGCCGCGGCGCTCGGCCCCGCCACCGGGGGCGCGCGGACCGTGCTCGACATCGGCTGCGGCGACGGCACCGCCGCCCGGGCCGCGGCGCCCCTCCTCGCCGGACACCGGGTGGTCGGCGTCGACTGGTCGCAGGACGCGCTGCGCCGGGCCCGCACCCGCGTCCCGTACACGGTCCGTGGTGAACTCAGCGGCGGCGGGCTGCCGTTCGCCCGGGAGTCGGCGGACGCCGTGCTGTTCAGCGAGGTCGTCGAGCATCTCGTCGACCCGGACGGGGCACTCGACGAGATCCGCCGGGTGCTGCGCCCCGGCGGGCACCTGATGCTGTCCACCCCCAACCTCGCCGCCTGGTACAACCGCGGCCTGCTGCTCGCCGGGGTCCAGCCCGTCTTCTCCGAGGTGAGCCTGCGCGCCGTGCACGGCCGTCCCGGGCGGGAGGTGGTGGGCCATCTGCGGCTCTACACGCCCCGCGCCCTGCGGGAGTTCGTCGCCGCGTCGGGCTTCGAGGTCGTCCGGCTCGCGGGCGCACCCTTCCACGGCGTGCCGCGCCCGCTGCGGCCGCTGGACCGGCTGGCCTGTGCCGTGCCGTCGCTGTCCTCGATCCTGCTCCTGCACGCCCGAAGGACGTAGCCATGTGGTGGGGAGTGATCGCGGCGCTGCTCGCGAACGTGCTGTACAGCACCGGATTCGTCCTGGAGAAGCGGGCGCTCGGCACGATGCCCGAGGTGGACTTCCGGCGTCCCGTGCGGCTGCTGCGGCTGGTCCTCGGCAGCCCGCTGTGGATCGGCGGCTCCCTCGCGCTGGCCTCCGGGTTCGCCGCACAGCTCGCCGTGTACCGCACGCTGCCGATCGCCGCCGCCCAGGGCATCTTCGTCTCCGGACTGGTGCTGCTCGTGCTGCTGTCCTCCCGGCTGCTCGGCGAGCGGACGACGGGCCGGGAACGGTACGCGCTCGGGGCGATCCTGGCGGCCCTGCTGATGGTCGTGCTGTCCCTGCGCGAGAGCTCGGACACGGTCGGCCGCGGCGCTCCCGCCCCGCTGGTCCTCACCGTCTGCCTGCCGTCGCTCGCCCTGGGCCTGTGGCTGTACGGGCGGGCGGAGCGGCGCTCCCGGGAACCGCACCGGGCACCGCCCGGCGGGGTCGGGTACGGGGTGGCGGTGGGACTGCTGTACGGGGTGAGTTCGCTGGCCGTGAAGGGGGTGTCGGGCCGGCTGACGACCCACGACACGGCCGGTGCGGTGCTGGGGCTGCTGCGCTCCCCGTACCCCTATCTCCTGCTCTTCACCGGCGCGTTCGGCCTGGTCATGTCGCAGGCGGCGCTCCAGCGCTGCCGGGCGTCGCTGATCGTGCCGGTCTGCACGACCGTGAGCTGTCTGTTCACGGCGGTGCTCGGCACCCTCACGTTCGGGGAGGCGCTGCCGCACGACCCGGTCCGGCTCGCCCTGCGGCTGGCCGGCACCGTTCTGGCGGTGGCCGTCCTGCTCGCCATGCCCGGACAGGAAACGGCGCCGCAACCCTCCCCCGGCGCCAAGGAGCTGACACCCCCATGACCCCCGACGACCCGCTGCTGAGGATCCTCGCCTGCCCTCTCGACAAGGGACCTCTGCACCTCCTTCCGCCCGACGCGGAGCTGCATACCGCGGAGGCGCTCTACAACCCGCGTCTGCACCGACGCTATCCGGTCGTGGACGGCATCCCGCAACTGCTGCCGTCCTCCGGACAGCAGGTGACGGAGGACGAACACCGGGAACTCCTGCGGCGGATGACCCCGTGAGCGCGTCCGCCGGCCACCGCGCGGACGACCGGACCCTCGCCGCGCGCGTCGCCCCTTTCGTGCCCACCCGTCTCGTCGCGGCGGCGGCCCGGTTCGTCTACCCGCGCTTCGAGCCCGAACTGGCCCGGCTCGCCGACCTCTGCCCGCCGGACTGCGGCACGGCGGTGGACGTCGGCGGCTGGTACGGCCCCTGGACGCACCGGCTCGCCCGCCGGGCGCGCCGCGTGGTGACCGTGGAACCCGTACCGCACCTGGCCCGGCTGCTCGCGTCGGGCACCCCGGGCAACGTGCGGGTGGTCCGCGCCGCCGCCTCCGACCACCGCGGCACCGCCCGGCTGTGGCTGCCCGCCGGCGACGCGGGCGACCGCGGGGTGTCCTCACTGGTCCGCAGGGACATCCACGCCCGCGCCCTGGAGGTGCCCTGTCTCACCCTGGACAGCCTGGACCTGCGGGACGTGGGCTTCGTCAAGATCGACGTGGACGGCAACGAAGCGGCCGTGCTGCGCGGCGCCCGGAACCTGCTGGCCCGCGACCGGCCCGCCCTCTTCGTCGAACTCGAGTCCCGTATCCAGCCGGTCGCCCCGGTCGTCGAGCAGCTGGCCGGGCTCGGGTACGCGGGCTGGGTGCTGCCCGGCAGGAGCTGGCTGCCGCTCGCCTCCTTCCCCCTGGAGGAGCATCAGGCGCGGACGGCGTACGTGGCCGGACACGGGTTGCTGCGCCGGGTGCTGCCGCCGCGCGGACCCCGTTACGTGAACTCGGTGCTGTTCCTGCCGGACGGCCGGCGTCCGGGCGGGCGGCCGGTGCGCGACGATGGATCCCATGCCGGCCAGACGCCCCACCACCCCGTTCACCCCGCTCGACTTCCAGCTGGTCCTGCTGCGCCGCATGGCCGACCACCAGCCTGACCTGGTCGAGGACGCCCGCCACGCCCTGGGCGTGTCCATCGCGGACATGCGAGAGGCCAACCGCCGCTGGCAGGCGATGCTGCACGCGCCGCGGCAGCGGTCGGCGGCCTCCCGGTACCGCTCGGTCCTCGGCGCCCCGGAGTCCTCGTCGCGACGCCGCATCGGGGACCTGGCCTGCGAGGCCCTCCAGTGGCCGGTCCCGCTGTGGCCCACCCTGCGCTTCGAGGTCCTCGTCACCGGGAACGGCGTCGCCTGGAACGAGTGGCTGGTGCGGGCCCCCGGCGCCGAGGGCCCCGCCCTGGAGACCCTGGACGACCTGGTTCCCTGGTCCTGCACGGTCGACGAGGTGGCCCGCGCCTTCGCCCCCGTCCGGCCGCTGGAGGGCACCGCCCCCACCCGCTGGGGACTGGCGTTCACGGCTCCCGACGCGTCGGGCGTCCGCCAGGAGTGCGCGGCGGAGTTCACCTGGGGACTGCTGCAGCGGGTGGCCGTGAAGGGTCCCGCGCCCGATCCGGCGCCGCCGGGTCACTGAGGGGCGGCGGCCTCGATGATCGCGTCGACGACGACGGGCAGCGACCCCGGGTGCAGGAACAGGAAGAGGTTCGGCTCGACGAGCTCCAGCTCCATCACCAGGGGCTGTCCGTCGTCGCCGTCCACGAGGTCCACGCGCGCGTAGAGCACGGAGTCCGCGCCGCCCGGGACGGCGGCCAGCGCCCGCTCGGCGACGGCCTGTTCGGCCGCCGTGGGCTCCCAGGCCTCCAGCCGCGGATGCGGCGTCTTGGCCCCGTCGTAGGGAGTGCCCGGCTCCAGTACGGCTCCCTTGCGGCTGGCGTGCAGCAGCCGTCCGCCGAAGAACTGCAGGGCCCGTTCGCCCCGGACGTCGATGTTCGCCAGATACGGCTGGACCATCGCGGTCAGCCCCTCGGCGTGCATCCGCGTGAGCTGGCCGACCGCCGTCTCGCGCTCCTTCGGCGTGTACCGGGCGGCGTAGCGCGCGCCCGCCCCGGCGGTGGGCTTCACGACGAACTCGTGGTCACCGGGCAGGTCGACGGCGTCACCGGGCGCGAGGTACCGGGTCGGGACGACCGGGACGCCCGCTTCCGCGAGGTCCCCCAGATACCGCTTGTCCGTGTTCCAGCGCACGACCCGCGCCGGGTTCAGCAGCCGGGTCAGGCCCCCGCACCGCTCGGCCCACTCGGTGAACTCGGCCAGCCGCCAGCTGTAGTCCCAGGTCGACCGGATCAGCGCCAGGTCGAACGCGGCCCAGTCGGTGTCCGGGTCGTCCCAGTGCACGACGGCGGCCTCGGCCCCGGCGTCCTCCAGAGCCTGCCGCAGCACCGCCAGGTCCCGGTCGACGGTGGGCTCCTCGCCCGGGTTGTACGTGACGAGCGCGATACGGGCCACGACGACTCCCTCCTCGTACGACACCGGCGTACGGCCACGGACGCGCCGCACCGGCGCACCACTTCGGGACGATCCCGCCGCAGGCTAACAACCCCCCGTGCCCCCGGGCGAAGCGGTTACCGGTCGTCCGGCGGGTGCGCGGGGCCGGTGTCCGTCCGCGGAAGCGGGTCCGGGACGCGCGCCGGTCAGTCCTGGGGGCCGTAGCCCAGCGAGGCGCGGATGGCGCGGCCGACCGGGTCGACCGTGCCCCGGCCGCCGGGGCGGGTCAGCCAGGAGCGGAAGACGCTCGCCAGATGCAGGCCGAACTCCTCGGCCCGGGCCTCGTCCGCCTGCCGTGATCCGTCACGGGCGGCGACGGTGAGGGCGAACTCGCGTCGCGGGGGCGCGCCCGTCCCGGTCCAGTCGGGACGGCCCGAGAGAGCGGCGCGCGCGACGGCGGAGGCGCCGTCCACGTGGTGGTCGCGGTGCCCTTCCTTCATGTGCCACAGCTCGTGGCCGAGGATGACGAGCTGCTGCACGGTCTCCGCGCGTTCCTCGACGACGACCAGGTCGAAGTCGCCGAACTCCATCCACAGACCGGTCACTTCGATCTCGTCGGGGAACCGTTCGAAGCGGAGCTGGACGGGCCGGCCGCCCCGCCGCCGGCTCATCTCCTCGCACAGCGCCCGGGCCAGCTCCCGCACGTCGACGGGAGCGTCGATCCGGTGCCGGAGCTCCCGGCCGAGTTCCGTCGCGAGGGCCCGCGTCCCGGAGCGTGCGCCGCGCGGACGCAGTGCGGTGAGCAGTCTTCCGACGGCGCCGGCCGGCCGCTTCATCGGTCCGCTCCCTCGCCGCCCGGCGGGCCGGCCACCCGGCTCGCGCGCGGAACGGGGCGCGGCCCGAACGGCGCGTGGACCCGGTCCCGGGTCCGGCCGCCCGTCGCTCCGCCCGTCCGGGCGTCGCGCACCGGCCCGGCCGCCCCCACCGCCCGGACCCGTTCCACGGGCAGGACCGTCCGGGACGAAAGGACGCACCGGACGAGGACGTCGCCCCGGTCCTGGCCCTGCCCGGCGGTCGGCGCGTCGAGGCGTACGCGGGTCTCGGGACGGGGTGGCGGGGACTGACTCACCAAAGGGCTCCCGGCAGTTGACTCATCAAGTTGTCGCGCCCGGCCGACATTACGGGGCCCGGTCCGTCGGCGCCACGGTTCCCGGACGATCGAGCCCGCATCCCGGGCGATCGTCACGGCGTCCGCACCCGCCCTCCACGTCCCCGACGCGGAGGGGGCGCCCGACCGCCCGCCGCGGGAGCGCCATCGTGTAGGAAGAGGCTGTCCGTCCCGGTGAAGTCTCACGGCAAGGAGTCCTCGTGTTCTCCCTCTTCCCGGCCCTGGTGAGCGGCTCGGTCGCGAACCGGTCCGCGCTGCGCTTCGGTCATCGGTCCCTGACGTACGCGGAACTCGCCTCCTCCGCAGGGGCGCTGGCCGCGCGGCTCGACGGTGTCGGGCGGGTCGCCGTGTGGGCGACCCCGACCCTGGAGACGGCCGTGGGCGTCGTCGCCGCGCTGCTCGCCGGAGTGCCGGCGGTGCCGCTCAACCCGAAGTCGGGAGTGGCGGAACTGGGGCACATCCTCGGTGACAGCGCGCCGTCCCTGGTGCTCGCCGCCCCGGGCGAGACCCTGCCCGCCCCGCTCGCGGCACTGCGCAGGATCGACGTCGAGGTCCCCGGCACGGGCGGCGCCGGCCCGGCGGAACGGCCGGATGTTCCGGACACGGCCGACGCCGGTGGGACCGACGCCTTCGCGTCCGCCGGTTCGGTCACCGACCCCACGGCTCCCGCCCTCGTCGTGTACACCTCGGGGACCACCGGCCCGCCCAAGGGTGCCGTCATCCCGCGCCGGGCGGTCGCCTCGACGCTGGACGCGCTCGCCCACGCCTGGCAGTGGACCGGCGACGACGTCCTCGTGCACGGACTGCCCCTGTTCCATGTGCACGGGCTGATCCTCGGCGTGCTGGGCCCGCTGCGGCGCGGCGGGTCCGTGCGGCACCTCGGGAGGTTCAGCACCGAGGGGGTGGCGCGGGAGCTGGACGCCGGGGCGACCATGCTGTTCGGGGTGCCCACGATGTACCACCGGATCGCCGAGGAACTCGACGGGAATCCGGAGCTGGCGGCGGCGCTCGGCCGGGCGCGGCTGCTGGTGTCGGGGTCCGCGGCGCTGCCGCTGCACGACCACGAACGGATCACGGCCGCGACGGGCCGCCGGGTCGTCGAGCGCTACGGGATGACGGAGACGCTGATGAACACCAGCGTGCGGGCGGACGCGGAGGGCCGCCCCGGCACGGTGGGCGTTCCGCTGCCCGGTGTCGGACTGCGGCTCGTCGAGGAGGACGGGACGACGATCGCCGGGTACGAGGCCGACGGCACCCCGACCGGCGCGTACGACGGCACGAGCGTGGGCGAGATCCAGGTGCGGGGGCCGAACCTGTTCACGGAGTACCTGCACCGGCCCGACGCGACGGCCGCCGCGTACACCGCGGACGGCTGGTTCCGTACCGGGGACATGGCGGTCCTCGATCCGGACGGCGCCGTCCGGATCGTCGGCCGCAAGGCCACCGACCTGATCAAGAGCGGCGGTTACAAGATCGGCGCGGGGGAGATCGAGAACGCGCTGCTCGACCACCCCGGCGTCCGCGAGGCCGCCGTCGCCGCGGAGCCCGACGCCGACCTCGGGGAGCGGGTGGCCGCCTGGATCGTGCCGGCCGACCCGGAACGTCCGCCGTCCGCCGGGGAGTTGGCCGATCATGTGGCCGGCAGCCTCGCGCCGCACAAGCGGCCGCGCACGGTGCGGTTCCTGGACGAGCTGCCCCGCAACGACATGGGCAAGATCCTGAAGAGGGAGCTGCCCCGTGACTGAACGCTTCTCGGCCCGCGAGGCCATCGCCCAGGTCACCGACAGTTTCGCCGAACTCCCCTCCCCCGAGGGGAAGTCCGGCCCGGACGGCCCGCTGTCGTGGGACGGGTACGACGCGGCGCGGGCTCGTGCGGCCGACCGCACCGGCGAGGAGGAGTCCGTCGTCTGCGGCACGGCGACGTTCGGGACGGCGAGTTTCGGCACGACGACCGACGGCCGGGAGCCGCTCGGACCGGTCACCGCCGTCCTGGTCGCCTTCGAGTTCGGCTTCCTCGGCGGTTCCCTCGGCGAGCGCACCGGGGCCCGTCTGGAGGCGGCCCACACGCACGCCCGCGCCCACCGGCTCCCCGTCGTCACGCTCGTCGCCACCGGCGGCAGCAGGATGCAGGAGGGCATGGTCGCCCTGACCCAGCTCCAGCGCGTCGCGCGGCAGTCGGAGCTCACCCGGGAGGCGGGACTCCCGCAGGTCGCCGTGGTGCGCGACCCGACGACCGGCGGCGGCTGGGCCACGCTCGGCGCGGGCGCCGACGTCACCCTGGCGCTGCCCGGGGCCCAGGTCGCCTTCGCCGGCTCCCGGGTCCGGCCGGCCGACGCCGACCCGGCCGCGTACACGGCCCAGGCGCAGCTCGCGGCCGGCGCGGTCGACGCGCTGGTCCCCCGCGAGGTGCTGCGGGAGACGCTGGCCCTCTGGCTGGACCTGCTCGGCCGTCCGTCCGCCGAACCTGCCCCCGTTCCCGCCGCGTTGGGCGGAGGCGGGCTGCCCGCCACCGGCTGGGACGCGGTGGAGCGCGCCCGCGCCGGCGGACGTCCGCGTGCCGACGCCTATCTGGACGCGTACTTCACCCGCCGGGCGACGATCAGCGGTGACCGCTGCGGCGGCACCGACGACGGCATGGAGTGCGGCTTCGGCCGCACGCGCGACGGACGGACGGTCGCGTTCGCCGCCCAGCGCGGGACGGCGACCCGTCCCGCGGGGTACCGCACCGCCGCCCGGCTGGTCCGGCTGGCGGGCCGGCTCGGCGTCCCGGTGCTGACGCTGGTGGACACTCCGGGCGCGGCGAACGACGCGGAGGCGGAGCGGCAGGGGGCCGGGCCGGCGATCGCCGACCTGTTCGCCGCGGTGGCGGCCGCCCGGACGCCGGTCACGACGCTGGTGATCGGGGAGGGCGGCTCGGGCGGCGCACTGGCCCTGGCCGCGCCCGGCAACACGTGGGCCACGCCGGACAGTTACTTCTCCGTCATCGCTCCGGAGGCGGCCGCGGCGATCCTCAAGCGGCCCGCCGACGAGGTCCACGCGACCGCCGACCAGCTCCGCGTCCGGCCGCAGGACCTGCTGGAGCTCGGCGTGATCCGGGGCATCGCGGAGCCTTTCCGGGGGTGAACGGACACGGCCGCCGGCTCCCCCCTCCCAAGGGGAACCGGCGGCCACCCGGGGGCCCGGCGCGCCGCGTCCCTCCTGTACGGAGGGACGGGGGTGCCGAGTCTCCCGTTCCGTGGGCCGCCGCGCGGCACCCCTGGTCGGCGGGGGTGCCGCGCGGCGGCCGGTCACTTCACGCCCACCGCCCGGATGATCTCCTGGGTGACCGTGCCGCCCTGGTCGTCCTGCGCGAAGGCCCGCAGCGAGATGAAGCCGGCGCCGCGCGGGACGGCCAACAGGCCCTTCCAGGAGGCCTGGTGGCCGAGGAGCGGCACCTTCCTCCAGGTCTTCCCGTCGTCGTAGGACACCTCCAGCTTTCCGCCGCCGATGGTGCCGGTGTCCGGCGCGCCCTTCACGTACTCGGCGAAGAGGCCCACCGGGACGAGGCCGTGGCGGACGTCGCCCGTGAGGTCGGTGTCGACGTCGAAGCCGAGGTTGAGGAGCGGGAGGAAGGTGGAGCGGTCCTCGGGGGTGGCCGCCGAGCGGACGGTCCACTCGGTGTGCCCCTTGGTGGAGAGCTTCCAGCGCTCCGGGTCGAGGGCGGTGTCCGTGACGACCTTGTAGGTGTGCTCGTCGGCGGGCGCCTCCCACACGTAGGCGGCCGAGCTGGTGCCCCGGTCGACGAGGACGTCGTCCTGGTACACCGAGGTGGTCTGGGTCATCCCGGACTCCTCGCTCCACACGTCGCCGAAGCCGGTGTGGTCGGGCCCGGAGTCGCCCCAGCCGGGGGTGTTGAACTGGATCTGGTTGCCGTTGCGCTGCTGGCCCCAGCCGAGTCCGGTGCCGAGCCAGGGGTGCCAGACCGGCTTGAACCAGTCGAGGGTGTCGTGGGTGCCGCCCTTGTAGGGGACCAGGCCGCTGCGCTCCTCCAGCGTGCCCTCGCCGACGAACGCGGACTCCGTCCAGGTCTGGCCGGGGCCGGTGGAGACGTAGTCCGTGCGCTCGGCCGGGTAGTCGACGCGCTCCTGGAAGCCGATGCCGATCGGGAAGGGGGCGGCGATCGAGTAGCGGAACTCGCTGCCCGAGACCGGCTTCACCGCGTGGAACTTCGTGTCCAGCACGGCCAGTTCACGGCGACCGGGCTCGTAGGTCAGGCTCCGGTCCGGGACCGCGCCCCGGTAGCCCTGCGAGAGGTCGTACACGTAGGACGTGTTGCGGGTGCCGGTCATGTCGACCGTCCGGGCGGAGCGCAGCTTCGCCGCGTCCGCGGTGTTCACGGTGGCGATCTGAAGGGACCGGTCGGTGTAGTCGTCCGTGCCGAACCAGGCGTTGAGGCGTCCCGCCGTGCCGTCCGTGACGAACAGGGCCTTGGCGCCCGCGTCCTCGGCCGCCTGGGCGAGCGCGGCCGGCTCGACGCCGTCGGTGAGCGTGGCGAGGACGGCCTTGCCGCGCACCCCGGTGAACGGTCCGTCACCGACGTCGACGAGGGACAGCTTGCTGCGGCCCTCGATGAGGGTGCCGCCGGGCTGGGCGAGCGCGTCCCCGACGCCCTTCACCTCCAGGAGGGGCTTCCCGAGACGCCACACGGTCCGGTAGTCGAAGCTTCCCTCGGTGACCTTCGGGGTCGGCGCCGCGAAGACGCTGTCGTACATGACCGGCACCTGGACCGCGCCGAACAGGTCGGAGCCGCCCGCGTTGCGGTCGTACTCCATCAGCAGCTGCCGGGTCTCGGTGCGCCGGTCGACCTTGGCGGCGATCTCCCGCAACGTCCGTCCGTCGAGGGTGACCTCGCGGTCCCGGTCGAGGGTGATCTGGGGTGCGGCGAGGAAGCCGAGGCCGAGCGAGTCGGCGCCGTGGCTGCCGCGCACGTCGAGGAAGGACGTCAGGCCGTACGTGCCCGGCAGGAGCCGGAGCTTCACGGTGCCGGACTCCCCGACGGACGCCGGGTAGGGGTCGGTGCCCGCGGCGAACTGCTGCACCGCGAGGTCGGCTGCGGTCGGCCTGCCGTCCCGGTCCTTCACGTGGACGGTGAGTGTGTACCGCTCCTCCTCCTTGACCAGCCCGAACGCGGTGTGGGCGACCGGGGTGCCGTCCACCGAGGCGACGATCTGCCCGGACGTGTCGCCGACCGGCGCCTTCGCCGCGTCGCCGGTGACCGTGGTGGAGGCGGTGCCGTGCGCGGGCACGGTGAGCGTGGTGTCGGCGAGGGTGGCGACACCCTCGCCGGCCCCCTCCGCGGCGAGCGTCAGCCGCACCGCCGCGTCGGAGGAGTTGGTGTACGTCACGGTCTTCGTGACGGGCTTGTCGTCCTCGTAGGGCCAGCCGTGGAAGCCGAGGTCGGCGCTGCCGGTGGCGGTGATCTCCGCGCCGGTCGCGTCCGGGACGCTGACCCGGCCCGCGCCCAGCTGGTAGACGGAGGCGTCGAGCCGCTTCGACGTCGACATCAGCCCGTCCTTGAGCTGCGCGCCGGTCCAGTCGGGATGCTTCTGCGCCAGCAGCGCGGCCACGCCCGCGACGTGCGGGGTCGCCATCGACGTACCGCTCATCGTCGTGTACGGGCCGCTGCCGTCGACGAGCGTCGAGCGGGCGGCGAGGATGTCGACGCCGGGCGCGGACAGGTCGGGCTTGAGGGCGTTGTCGCCGGAGCGCGGTCCGGCGCTGGTGAAGTAGGCGGCCTCGTCGGCGGAGTCGACGGCACCGATGGTCAGCGCGGAGTCGGCGGCGCCGGGCGAACCGATGGAGGAACGGGTGCCGGTGTTGCCCGCGGCGATGACGAAGAGGGCGCCGGTCTCCTTCGAGAGGCTGTCGACGGCCAGCGCCATCGGGTCGGTGCCGTCACTGGCCTCGGTGGAGCCGAGGCTCATCGAGATCACCTTGGCGTGCACGTCGCGGGCGGCCCACTCCATGCCGGCGATGATCTGCGAGTCGCTGCCCGAGCCCTCGTCGCTGAGCACCTTGCCGACGGCGAGCGTGGCGTCGGGCGCGACGCCCTTCTCCTTGCCGTCCGAGGCGGCGCCGCTGCCGCCGACGGTGGAGGTGACGTGCGTGCCGTGCCCGTTGCGGTCGGCGACCTCCTGTCCGTCGATGAAGCTCTTGGTCTGCGTGACGCGTCCTGCCAGGTCGGGGTGGCCGGTGTCGACACCGGTGTCGAGGACGGCGACGGTCACGCCCTTGCCGGTGAGACCGGCCTCCCACGCCTCGGGCGTGCCGATCTGCGCGTTGCTCTCCGCCATGTCGGCCCTGACGCGGCCGTCGAGCCACACCTTGCCGATGCCGTCCTGGCGGGTCACCGCCTTCCAGAACGTCCGGCCCTTGTCCGAGTCGACGGCGGCACCGCGGATGCTGGGCAGTGCCCGGGTCCGCTCGGCCCCGGCCGGGATCGCGGCCCGTGCCTTGGCGTCGTAGGTGACGATCAGCGGCAGCTCGTGCGTCTTCTGGTCGGTGAGCCCCTGACGTATCAGCTCGCTCACGTCGAACAGCCGCCGGTCGAGGGTGCCCGCCCGCAGATACGGCAGCGCCTCGTCGGGTACGACGGTGACGGCCCCGTCGGCCACCTGGGTGCGCACCGCTCCGGTGGCACCCCGGGGCCGCACCACGGACACCGTCTTCTTGCCGCCGCCGACGTCGGTGACGGTCACCTTGTCGCCGGTCACGAGGGTGACGGTGTGCGCCGCGGACGCGGCCCGCTTCGACGCCGGGGTGCCGGTGTCGCCGGTTCCCGCGGCGTCGAGCGCGCCGGCCCGCCCCATGGGCAGCAGGGCGAGCACGAGCCCGGCCGACAGCAGCGCCGCCGGACGTCTCGCTGGTCCTCTGGTCATTGGTGCCCTCTCTTCATCGCCGTACCGCGCCGGACGGGGGTGGTGCCCGGGGCTTGCGAAGAGTGTCGGGGGGCTTGTGTTGCGCGGGTGTTGACGGAACCTGGCGGGAAGGCGCCCTGGCGGCTTCCCGCCAGGTCACGGACGGGGACACGGCGGTAGGAGCGACAGAAACCGGGACAGGTCCCGGCGGCCGCCGGACGGCCGGGGGCAGGGGTCACGAGGGCGGGCAATGCGCTGACGTGATGTCAGTCGGGCGTCCCGGTGACCGGACCCGGGTGGCTGACCATCCGTCATCGGCCCGCGGCGGCCGGGGATACCGCCGGTCGGACGGGCGCGCCGGGAGCCCGGCGTGGGACACCGCGGCCGTGTGCGGGAGCGGGCGGCGGAAGACCACCCGTCCAGCGGCACCCCGCCCGGCCCCCCACAAAGGGCGGCGCCCGCCCCGCGCGCCGAGGATGCGAAGAGAGGACCGCCGCCCGGCGGAGCCCCACACGGTCTGCGCTCTCGGGAGGACCCGCCATGACCGCCAGCCTGGAGCAGTTGCGCCGCTGCCATTTCGCCGTCGACCTGGGCGCCGCGAGGACCCGTGTGTACGTGAAGGGCGCGGGCCTGGTCGTCGACCAGCCGAGCGTCGCGGCGATCAACACGAAGACGGGCGCGCTGATCGCGGTCGGTGAGTTCGCGGAGAAGATGACGGGCCGTACGCCCGACTACATCCGGGTCGTGCGTCCCGTCTCCGGCGGCACGGTGGTCGACATCGACATGGCGCAGCGGATGCTGCGTCACCTGCTCGGCGACAAGGTGCGCCGCGCGCTGCGCCGCAAGCCCCGGCTGCGGGCCGCCGCCTGCACCCCGCACGACGCGGACCCGCTGGCGCAGCGCGCGGCGATCGAGACGCTGGTCGGCCTCGGGGCCCGGCGGGTCGAGCTGGTGGACACCCTGATCGCCGCCGCGGTCGGCTGCGGTCTGCCCGTGGAACGGCCCGAGGCCACCATGATCATGGTGTGCGGGGCCGCCGCCACCCAGCTCGCCGTCCTGTCGCTGGGCTCGATCGTGACGGCCGAACGCATCCCGGTCGGTGGTGAGGCGGTCGACCACGCGATCGTCCAGCACCTGCGCCACCAGCACGAGTTGATGCTGCCGAGCCAGGCCGTACGGCCCCTGCAGATCGCGCTCTCCGGCAACGGGCTCACCCCGCACGGACCGGCCCTCACCGAGATCCACGGACGGGACGTCGCCACCGGCCTCGCCCGTTCCGTGCAGGTCGACACCGCCGCCGTGCGCAACGCGATCCAGACCCCGCTGACCGCGGTGCTGGACGGCATCGGCAAGGTGCTCCGCACCTGCCCGCCCGACCTGGTGGCCGACCTCGCCGACCGCGGGATCATGATGGTCGGCGGCAGCGCGCTGCTGCCGGGCCTCGACCAGATGCTGCGGCAGGCGACGGGCATGCCGGTGCACATCGCGGAACGGCCCGACGTCTGTGCCGTCCAGGGGCTCGGCTACATGCTGGAGGGCAAGATCGAGCCGCTGATCCTGGACCCGCTGGCCGGCTGACTCCCGGCGCCCGGGGGTCTCGCATGACCGGTCCCGCACACGTACCCGGCCGCGGGCCCGATCCCGTCCCCGGGCTCCCGCCCCTCCTCGAAGCGGTGCTGCGCGTCGGCACCGACCTCGAACTGCGCGCCACGCTCCAGCGGATCGTGGACGCGGCGGCGGAGCTGACCGGCGCCCGGTCCGCGGCCCTCGGCACGACGGACCCGGGCCGGGACGGCCTGGTCCGCATCCGCACGACGGTGCCCGACCGGCCTTCGCAGGCCGCCGGAGCAGCCGCCGAAGGCGACGGTGCAGGACACGGCGACAGCACCGGCCCCGGCGACAGCCGCGGCGGGACCGGAACGGCCACCGGCGCGGCCGCCGAGGCCGAGGCGGGCGCCGGAACCGAGGCCGACGCCGACCCCCACCTCGCCCCCGACCTCTGTCTGGACGTCCCCATCCGTGTCGGCGACGAGGTGTTCGGGAACCTCTACCTCGCGGACAGGTCCGGCGGCCCCTTCACCCCGGAGGACGAGCAGGTGGTCCGGCTCCTCGCCACGCAGGCCGGGATCGCGATCGCCAACGCCCGGCTGTACGAGACGGCCCGGCAGCGGGAACGCTGGATCGAGGGCGCCGCCGCCGTCACCACGGCCCTGCTCACCGGAGAGAGCGCCGACGACGCGCTGCTGACGGTCGCCGAGCGGGCCCGGCTCCTCGCGGGTGCGACGGCCGGGGTGATCCTCCAGCCCACCCCGGAGGGCGGGATGGAGATCGTGGCCGCCTCCACGCACGAGGATCCGGACGGCATCGTCGGCACCACCATCGCGCCCGGCAGCCCGGTCCTCGAACAACTCCTCGGCGGGGAACCGGTGTTCATCGACGACTCGGCGACCGACCCGCGGATGACGACGCCGGTGCGCTCCCGGTTCGGGCCGAGCATGATGCTTCCCCTGGAGACCGAGGGCCGGCTCATCGGCACGCTGGCCCTGCCGCGGGCCCGGGGCGAGCGCCCGTACACCCGGGTCGAACGTCTGCTGGCCACCCAGTTCGCCTCGCAGGCCGCGCTCGCGCTCGTCCTCGCCGGTGCCCGGCACAGCCGCGAGCGTCTCGCGGTCTACGAGGACCGCGACCGCATCGCCCGCGACCTGCACGACCTGGTCGTCCAACGCCTGTTCGCCACCGGCATGATGCTGGAGTCCACGCTGCGCCGGAGCCGGGCGGAGGGAACCGGCGGCCCGACGGACGCGGCGGGGGCCGGCGGCCCGGCGGACGCGGCGGGGGCGGGCAAGCCGGGGGACGGCGGGGGCGCCGAGGTGCGGGCGACGCTCGGCCACGCCGTCGACGAGCTGCAGTCCACCATCCAGGAGGTCCGCACCGCGATCTTCGCCCTCCAGCAGCCGCCCGCCGACGCGCCCACCACCTTCCGCGGCAAGGTGCTGCGCGAGACGGCGGGCGCGGGAGCCCTGCTCGGTTTCCAGCCGTCCGTCCGGTTCACCGGCCCCGTCGAGGACCGGATCCCGGAGTCCGTCGCCGGACACCTCGTCGCCGCCCTGCGCCGCGCCCTCGCCGTCGCCTCACGGCGCGCCGGGGTCTCCCGGATCGAGGTCGACGTCGACGCGACGGCCGCCCTGCCGGACGGCCGTCCCGCGGTACGGCTCACCGTCCGGGACGACTCCCCGGCGACCGGCGGCGGCCCGGACGCGCCGTTCACCTGGCAGTCACCGCTGTGACCGGTTTACACCTGCCGAACGGACGTTCCGTATTCACCTGGGCGGATGAACAGGCCCGACCCGGCCGGACTCCGCTATTCACCTGGCCCTCATACCGCAGAATCCGCCGGGAATCCACCGATCCCCCAGGCCAATGTTGTTGATCTCCTGTAGGGTCCGGCTGAGAAGGCCAAAAAACATGTAGCCTCAGAGTCGAAAGTCCTCACATGAACCCTTCGGTGACGCCGGCGCCGCAGCACTCGACCGCTCCTGAGTCCCTGCCCAGGCAGCACACTCCCCTGTCGGCCATCACCGCGTCCACGGGACGCATGACCGACGTCCTCGAAAGGCGTCCGATCAAGCCGATCACCTTCGACTCGGCGCTGTAGGGGCCACCCCTCCCGCTCTGGGCGCATCCGGCGCGACCTCGCCGCCGGCTGCGCCCACGCTTGTGTCCGCGAGGCATCAACTGCCTTGACCGATCATGAAGTTGAGGGCACTCGACGGGGCGACCTGACGCTACCCTTCACCGAGTGAAGCTGCAGCAACTCGTCCTCAAGATCCATAGCAGATGCGATCTCGCCTGCGACCACTGCTATGTGTACGAGCATGCCGATCAGAGCTGGAAAGGGCGCCCGACCGTAATTTCCGAGGAAACGGTCGGAAGGGTCGCCGAGAGATTGGCGGCCTATGCGGAAGCACATGAACTCCCCTCGGTTTCCGTGATCCTTCACGGTGGCGAACCTCTTCTCGTGGGCCCCTCCCGGATGAGAAACATCTGTGCGGAACTCAAACGCGTTATCACCCCGGTCACCACGCTGGACCTCCGCATTCACACCAACGGTGTGCAGCTGAACACCCGCCATCTGAATGTATTCAAAGAATTCGGCGTCAAAGTCAGCGTCTCGCTCGACGGCGACCGGTCCTCCAACGACCGCCACCGGCTCGACCGCCGCGGGCGCAGCAGTCACGAGCGGGCCGTGAAGGGCATCGGCCTGCTGCGCTCGGAGGAGTACAGGCACCTCTACAGCGGACTGTTGTGCACCGTGGACGTGGCCAAC
Organism: Streptomyces sp. M41(2017); assembly: GCF_002078175.1. GTDB lineage: Bacteria > Actinomycetota > Actinomycetes > Streptomycetales > Streptomycetaceae > Streptomyces. Next base: position 609,841 of record NZ_MWFK01000001.1, read on the forward strand.
GACCCGATCGCCGTGCACGAAGCGCTGGTGGCGCTCGATCCGCCCAGGATCGACTACCTCCTCCCGCACTCCACGTGGGACAACCCTCCCCCCCGGCCCGCGGACGCCCCGACCGTGTACGCCGACTGGCTCCTGAAGATCTTCGATCACTGGGAGCGGCAGGGGCGCACCGTCCCGGTGCGGACCTTCGACTCGGTTCTCAGCACCCTGCGAGGGGGGCCGAGCCTGACGGAGGCCATGGGGCTCGCCCCCAGTGATCTCGCGGTCGTCGAGACCGATGGCAGCTTCGAGCAGGCCGACTCGCTGAAGACGGCCTACGACGGCGCCCCCGCGACGGGTTACGACGTCGTCGAGCACAGTTTCGACGAGTTCGCGCTCCACCCCGGTGTGCGCGCGCGCCAGGCGGGCCTGGAAGGCCTGAGCGACACCTGCCGCTCGTGCCCGGTCGTGGAATCCTGCGGCGGTGGCCTCTACGCGCACCGCTACAGCAGCGAGGGCGCGTTCGACAACCCGTCCGTCTTCTGCGAAGACCTGCGCACGCTGGTCGACGGTGTGGCGGAGCGGATCACCGACCGCGCGCTGTCCCCCGTCGTGAGCAGCGCGGACGACCTCGTCTGGCACCAGGGTGAGCTGAACAGGACCCTCCTGGCGGCCGCCGCCGACCGGCACCGGGCGGAGCCCGACTGGTCCGGCGTGTGGAGGGCCTTCCTGGAGCTTGACGGCGCGCCCGACGTCGCCCCCCACCTCGACAGGACTCTCGCGCACCCCTATGTCCGCACCGCATTGAGGGACGCCCTGCACGACCCCGCTTCCGCCGCGCCGCTCGCCGCGACGGCCGTCGCCGTCGCCGTCCGCGCCCGCGCCGACCTCGAACTCCGCTGGGACCACCCCGCCGCCGCACTGCACCTGCCCGCGCTGGGCACCCTCACCCTGCGGGAAGCGGGGCCCCTGGCCGTCTCGGTGAAGGCCGGCGAGCTGCGGGTGAGCACCCCCTGGGGTGAGGAGTTCACCCCGGGGGAGGCTTCGGCCGGGTGGCGCCCCGTGCCCACGGTCCCCGTCGCGGACGGCACGCTGCTGCTCCTGGACGACGCCGACCCGCTCCGCGACTGCTATTCCGTGCCGGTCGCCGAGCCACTGGGCCCCGGCGGCCTGGCCCGGTTCACCGAACGGCTGCGCCGGGCCTACGTGTTGCTGGAGGAGCGGCACCCTCCGGAGCGCGGCCGCGTCCACGCGGCGGCGCTGACCACCGTCACCCCGCTCGCCGCCGGAACGGGCGTGCGGCTCGGCGCGCACGGGCTCGGCGCGATCGGCCTGGCCGTGGACTTCGAGCCCGAGGACCTGGCCAGGGAACTGCCGCGCGCCGCACGGCTGGCGCGTCTGCGGGCGCTGCGCGAGACGGCCGACCTGAACGTGCCGGGCAACCGGGCCGGCCGGCTGCTCGACGAGGCGAGCGCGGAGCTGGGCGACGCCGCGTACTGGGCCGGCGAGGCGGCCGAGCAGACCGCCGCCCTGGAGCGGGCCGGCCGCGCCCTCGACCTGCTGGCAGCCCGCCCCGCCCACGAACTCACCGCGACCGGCGTGGTGTTGGCGGACGAGCTGCGTGCCGAACTGAAGCAGGCGGTGAACGCGCTCCCTGCGAGCCGGTCCGGCCGCCGTGGCTGACGCGCGCCGGCTGGACGACATGTTCAGGGACATGGGTGTGCCGCGCGGAGGCGTCCTCATGGTGCACGCCTCCCTCGGCGGCAGTGGCCTGCGGGCCGCCGAGGTCCGGGACGCGCTGCTCGACGCGCTCGGCCCGGACGGCACCCTCGTCGTGCCCGCGTTCTCGCCGGAGAACTCCTTCACCTCACGGGCCTACAAGGAGCTCACGGCGGCGATGACCGAGGAGGAGGAGCGGGCGTTCCGCGCGTCACGGCCACCGTTCGACGCCCCCACCACGCCCTGCCCGACGATGGGTGTGCTCGCCGAGTGCGTCCGCACCACACCGGGCGCCGCGCGCAGCACCCATCCGCACACCTCACTGGCCGGACTCGGCCCGCGGGCGGCCGAGTTGCTCGGCGTCCACGACCCGGACTGCCACCTCGGCGAACGCTCCCCGCTCGGCGCGCTCTACGCGGCCGGCGCCCATGTCCTGCTGTTCCGGGTGGGGTTCGAGGTGTGCAGCGCGTTCCACCTCGCCGAGTACCGGCTGCGGCCGTCGCCGCCGCTCCGCTCGTACTCCTGCGTGACCGGGCGGCCCGGTCACTGGATCTCGTACGAGGACATCACGCTGTACGACGGGGACTTCGGGGCGATCGGGGCGCGGCTGCCGCGTGATCTCCCGGTGGAACGGGAAATGGCGGGGAGAGCGGTGCGGCTCTTCGGGATGCGGGAGGCCGTCGATCTGGCCGGGGTCCAGATGTCTGGATATCGCCAGGGATTGACGTGAAAGAGGCGACCCGCACGGGGCCTCGGTCGGGAAGATTGTGGGTTCCGGCCAGGTGAACATCCCGTAGGGGTCAAATCCACAGGCAGGGGGGCGCGTGGACATACCTGAACGGGCATCGGACAACCGGCCGTACTTCTTCCTGAGTTACGCCCACACACCGGCCTGGGGGCCCGGTGGCGGGGACCCGGACCACTGGGTGCAGGTCCTCTTCACCGATCTGTGCGACCACATCATGGCGCTCACCGACCTGCCCGCGGGGGTGCCCGCCGGGTTCATGGACCGGGAGATGCGTTCGGGCGACGGGTGGCCGGAGAAACTCAGCGAGAACCTCGCCAACTGCCGTGTTTTCGTTCCGCTGTTCTCGCCGCGCTACTTCACCAGTGAGAGTTGCGGACGGGAATGGTTCGCCTTCAACGAACGTATTCTGCGGGCCCGGGCCACCGGCAACGGCGCCGTGCAGGCGATCGTCCCGGCCCTGTGGACGCATATCGACTACGCCCAACTCCCGGATTCCGTACGGCACATCCATGTGGACCACGCCCAGTTCGGGGACCGCTACGCCGCGAACGGCATCTACGGTCTGATCAAACTGAACCGGCTGCGCGACGAGTACGAGGAGACGGTGCTCGGACTCGCCCAGCGGATCGTGCAGATCGCGCAGGAGTCCCCGCTGCAGTCCAGCAGACCCCGCCCCTACGAGAGCACGCCGAGTGCGTTCAAGCCGCGCGGCGAGGGACCCCGGCGGATCCATCTGACGGTGGCGGCGCCCACCCGGCACAGCATCCCCGAGCACCGGGACACCCGCCCGTACGGCGAGGACGCCCAGGACTGGAACCCGTACCACTCGGAGTCGACCCGTTCGCTGCCCGCGCTCGCCGAGGAGCTCATCCGCTCCCTCGACTACCGGATCACGGTGTCCTCGTTCGACGACGAGACCACCGACGACGACCTGGGCGCGGACGACACGGAGAAGGCGGGACCGAGCCATCCGGGCATCCTGCTCGTCGACCGCTGGGCGCTCACCGACGAGGAACGGGCCCGCAGGCTCAAGGCGTTCGACGCCAGCGCCCGGCCGTGGATCAGCGCGGTCGTCCCGTGGAACCGGACCGACATCCAGTGCCACGGCGAGGAGGGCCGGCGACTGGCGGCGGAGCTCGAACGGACGCTGCCGCTGATCCTCGACCGGGGGCGGCGCGCGGACTGCCGGGTCGCCGTCAACGGCGTGCCCACGCTGAAGGCCTTCACCGACGTACTCCCTGTCGTCGTCGCGCACGCGACCCGGCAGTACCTGAAGCACGCCGAGGCGCATCCGCCCGCGGGCCCGGCCGTCCGCCGGCCCCGCCTGATGGGCCCCACCCACCCGCCGCTGCCCGACGGCGGATCCGACCACGGAGGAGAAGAAGCATGACGGCCGTGCAGGACGGACGGATCATCACCTTCTACTCGTACAAGGGAGGCACGGGCCGCACCATGGCGCTGGCCAACACGGCCTGGATCCTCGCCGCCAACGGCCGGCGCGTCCTCGCCGTCGACTGGGACCTGGAGGCTCCCGGCCTGCACCGCTTCTTCCACCCCTTCCTCGACCCCAACGCGCTCGCGGCCACCACCGGCGTCATCGACATCATCAACGAGTACGCGTGGGCCGCGACCACCGGAACCCAGCGCTCCGGCGAGTGGCACCGGGACTACGCGCGAGTCGAGCAGCACGCCATCTCCCTGACGCCCGAGCGCCTCGGACTGCGCTTCCAGGAGGGCGGATCGCTCGACTTCCTCTCCGCCGGCCGCCAGGACCGCTCGTACTCGGCGAGCGTCTCCTCCTTCGAGTGGGACAACTTCTACGAACGGCTCGGCGGAGGTCTCTTCCTCGACGCGCTGCGCGACGACATGCGGTCCTCCTACGACTACGTGCTGATCGACAGCCGCACCGGGCTCTCCGACAACGCCGACATCTGCACCATCCAGATGCCCGACGTGCTGGTGGACTGCTTCACGCTCAGCGACCAGTCCCTCGACGGCGCGGCGGCCGTCGCCCGCAGCGTCGAGGACGGGTACCGCAAGCGGCCCATCCGGGTCCTGCCGGTTCCGATGCGCATCGACGAGGGCGAGAAGGAGAAGGTGGACGCCGGACGGGCGCTGGCCCGTCTGAAGTTCGACGGACTGCCCAAGGGGCTCGGCGGCGAGGAGATGGCGGGCGAGGAGCTGACCGCCTACTGGGGCGCCGTCGAGATCCCGTACCGCCCGTACTACGCCTACGAGGAGACCCTCGCGACCGTCGGCGACGAGAGCGGCATCGCCAACTCGCTGCTGTCCGCGTTCGAACGGCTCACCGCGGTCATCACGGACGGCACGGTGACCGCCCTGCCGCCGGTGCCGGAGCCCGTGCGGCTGCGCTGCCGGGACGCGTTCCTCAGGCGGCGGCCCATCTCCACCGCGGCGGACGTGGTGATCGCGTACACGGCGGAGAACCGCGTGTGGGCGGACTGGATCGAGTCGCTCCTCAAGCGGGCCGGCTGCCGCGTCACCCCGCACGACGTCGCGTCCGGCCCCGTCGACCGCCCGGACCCGGCGACCCGCACCCTCGTGCTGCTGTCCAAGGCGTTCCGCAAGTCCCGGCACGCCGACCCCCTCTGGCGCGCCCTGACGGACGCCGAGGACGAGGCCCCGCACGACGCGGCGCACGGCAGCGTCGTCCCCGTCCGGGTGGACGAGGTGCACCTCCCGCAGTCCTACCTCGACCGCAATCCGGTGGACCTGCACCGGCTCGACGAGGCCCAGTGCGTCAGCGCGCTCCTCGGCGCCCTGGAACTGCCGGGCCGGCCCGTCGAACCGGGCGCGGCGGGGCCCCGGTTCCCGGGCAGCACCCCGGCCATCTGGAGCGCGCCGCAGCGGAACAACACCTTCACCGGCCGCGACGTCATCCTCGACCGGGTCCGCGACCAGCTCGGCGGCGGCATCTCCGTCGTGCTGCCGCAGCCGCAGGCGCTGTACGGACTCGGCGGCGTCGGCAAGACCCAGGTGGCGCTGGAGTACGTGCACCGGTTCATGGCCGACTACGACCTGGTGTGGTGGATCTCCGCGGAGGACCCCGGCAACGTGGTCTCCTCGCTCGCCGAACTCGCCGCCCGCATCGGCGCGCCCAGCGGCGAGGACATCAACCTGGCCAGCCAGGAGGCCGTGCAGATGCTGGCCCGCGGGGCGCCGACCAAACGGTGGATCCTGATCTTCGACAACGCCGACGACCCGGCCCGCCTCACCCGCTTCTTCCCGGCCGGTGGCGGCGGCCACATCCTCGTCACCTCCCGCAACCAGGCGTGGGCTCAGCAGGGCGCCTCCCTGCCCATCGACGTGTTCCTGCGCGAGGAGAGCGTCGAGCACCTCACCCGGCGCGCCTCCGGGCTGACCGTCGAGGAGGCCGACCGGGTCGCGACCGCGGTCGGTGACCTGCCCCTGGCCGTCGAGCAGGCGGCGGCCTGGCTCGCGGAGACGGCCACCCCGATCGAGGACTACCTGCGCCAGCTCGCCGAGCAGACCACCGAGGTCCTGGACCTCAACCAGCCCGCGGACTATCCGCAGACGGTGGCCGCGACCTGGAACATCTCCATAGCCAGGCTCCGCGAACGGTCCCCGGCGTCGGTGCGGCTGCTCCAGCTGTGCGCGTTCCTCGCCGCCGAGCCGATCTCCTCGCACCTGCTCTACAGCAAGGAGATGATCGACGCCCTCAGGCCGTACGACCCGGCGCTCCAGGAGAGCCTGCTGCTGGGCCGGGTGATCCGGGAGATCGGCCGGTTCGCGCTCGCCAAGGTCGACCAGGTCAGCAACAGCATCCAGGTCCACCGGCTGGTGCAGGCCGTGATCCGGTCGCAGCTCACCGAGGAGGAGCAGCGGCAGGCCCGGCATGTGGTGCACACGGTCCTCGCGGGCTGCCGGCCCGACGGCGACGAGCCGATCGACGACCCGGAGACCTGGCCGCGCTTCGCGGTCATCTGGCCGCATCTGGCGGCCTCGGACGCCCGCAACTGCACCGACTCCGCCACCCGCAGGCTCCTCATCGACCGCGTCCGCTATCTGTGGAAGCGCGGCGAGTTCCCCGGTGCGCAGGCGCTCGCCGAGGAGCTCCTCGCCCACTGGGAGCCGATCCTCGGCGAGGACGACGTGCAGTTCCTGTACCTGCGCTGCCAGCTCGGCAACGTCCTGCGGTCCCAGGGCCGCTACGTGGAGGCCCGGGACATCAACACGGCGCTCCTGGAGCGCCAGCAGCGCGTCCTCGGGCCCACGCACCCGCACACGTACGTCACCATGTCCGGCCTCGCCAGCGACCTCGCGGCGCTCGGGGTGTACGAGTCGGCGGTGGACTACGCGCGCGAGGCGCACGAAGGGTTCCGGCAGATCTTCCACGAGTCGCACCGCCGCACCCTGAGCGCCGCGAACAACCTGGCGCTGGCGCTGCGCATGGTCGGCCGGTACGGCGAGGCCCGCGTCCTCGACCAGGAGACCTTCGACCGCCGCACGGAGGTCCTCGGCCCGGACCATCCGTACACGCTCGCCTCGGCGGCGCGCCTGGGCCGCGACCTGCGCGAGGTCGGCCGCTACGGCGAGTCGGTGTCCCTCCTCTCCCGCGCCTACGACGCCCACAAGCGCATCCTCGGCAAGGACTTCCCCGGCACGCTGAGCTGCGCCAAGTCCCTCGCGGTGTCGCTGCGGCGGGCGGGCGAGTTCGAGGACGCCCGCCGGCTCACGACGGCGACGCGCGCGCAGTACCGGCAGCAGTACGAGGCGCCGACGCCGGACTCGCTGGCCTGCGACCTCAACATGGCGGCGGACCTGTTCGCGGCGGACGAGCGGGAGGCGGCGCGCGAGGTGGCCCGGGACGCCCTCACGGAGTACATGAAGGTGCCGGGCGAGGCCCACCCGTACACCCAGGCGGCGCTGAACAACCTGGGGATCTTCCACTGGGGCTGCGGCGACGCCGAGGAGGCGGAGAAGGTGTTCCGCAAGGTGCTGCGGCGGATGGGCGAGGTCCTCGGCGAGAAGCACCCGCACACCCTGTTCACGGGCGTCAACTACGCCAACGTCCTCGCCGACCAGGGCCGGCTGGAGGAGGCCCGCGAACTGGAGGAGAAGGCGATGGTGACCCTCCGTACGGTGCTCGGCCCGCACCATCCGGAGACCCTCGCGGTCGTCGCGAACGCGGGCCTCACCCTGGCCGCGCTCGGCCGCCGGGACGAGGCCCGCCGGCTGCGCGAGGAGGCCCTGTCGGAGCTGCGCGCGCTGCTCGGCGAGGAGAACGGCCTGACCCGCGTCGCCGCGGACGACCGCCGCATCTACCGGGACCTGGAACCGCTGGCGGTGTGAGACGCGGCCGCGGGGGCGCCCGGAGTGGCCGAGGTCCGGCTGCTCCGGGCGCTCCGGAGGCTCCGGAGGCTCCGCTCCGGGCGCTCCGACGGCGGGGTCTCGTGTCGCGGACAGGGGCCGGCGGACCGGGCCCCGGCACGGAGACGCGCGCCGGACGTCGGGGGCCGGTCGCGACAGGCATCCGGTGAGCGGGGCCCCGTCTCGCGCCGGGGCCCGGTGACCGAGGGCCTCGCCCCCCGTTCGGGTGCCCGACGCCCGGAATCCTCAGAGCGCGGCGGCAGCCTGCGAGCGCGCCCGGCCGGGCGGCGCCTGCGGGACGTCGGCGTGGGCGCCCGCGCCGGAGGTCACCGCCCGGCTCCTCCTGCTGCCGGGCCACACCGGGGTGTCGGCCAGCAGCCAGGCGAGCACCTTGGGGAGGGCCCGCAGCGCGGCGAAGTGCGCGGCGGTGGGTTCGAGGACGGCGGTGGCCCGGGGGATCCGGGCGGCCATCCAGGAGGAGTGCGAGGCCGGGGAGAACACGTCCTTCACCCCGTGCCAGAGCAGTACCGGCACGCGGATGTCCGCCGGTTCGAAGCCCCAGCTCCCGGTGAGGGCGAGCGCGTCGTCGATCCAGCCGTACGGGGAGGTCCGCAGCGCCTCGCGGTAGTTGCGCAGCAGCATCGAGCGGATGGTGTTGTCGGAGACGATCTGCCGGTCGTCGGCGGTGAGTTCGGGGCGCAGGTCCTCCAGCAGGCGCACCGGGTCCCGGCGGATGGCGGCGGACCGCGGGATCAGCCGGGCGGTGAAGCGGTCCGGGTCGGTGAACGCGGTCCGGAACTCGTTGACGTTCGACGGTGCCATCCCGGCGAACCAGTCGAGCCCCTCGGCGCCGCGCGGCGCGAGTCCCACGAGGGCCGCGGCCCGGGTCACCCGCTGCGGCATCAGCGCGGCGCAGGCCAGCGCGTGCGGGGCGCCCCCGGACCGGCCGGCCACGGCGAACCGCTCGATGCCGAGCGCGTCCGCGATGGAGGTGACGTCCTGCACGACGTCGACGACGCGCCGTCCCGGGAGCCGGTCCGATCCCCCGTACCCGGGGCGGTCGTAGCTGATCAGCCGGGTGCCGCGCTGGTACAGGAACATGGACCGGGGCCGCGGTCCGACGCGGCTGCCCGGCATGCCGTGCAGCAGGAACACGGGGCGTCCCCGTGGGTCCCCCGAGATCTCGACGCGCAGCAACCGGCCGTCCGCCGAACGTACATGGTCACGCACAGCGCTCCCCCTCCCTCGGTCCGGACGGACCGGGACAAACGCTGCCGAGTGACTGCCCGCCCGGATGTACGACGAAACGAGTTCGCGAGTCAACCTGACCGTCAGATCAAGCCACTCGCGGCCCGGCGGACTCCGGACGGGAGCGGGAGCGGGAGGAGGAGAGTGGAGGAGGGTGAAGGAGAAGGAGGGAGAGAACAGGGCGGGGAACAGCGGAACCGGCCGGGAGTGACGGCCGGTTCAGTACGGCAGGATGCGCCCCGACGGGGTCCTGCGGTCGATCGGCATCTCGCGCGGCGCGGCGGGCCGGCGGCTGACGCGAATCCGGATCTGACGGTTCATGACCCCTCCTCATGACTGACGATCCCCCGCGTCGTCACCGACGCGCTTAGACGCATGGTGCCCACGGAGAACGGCTCCTACCCTCCGAGCAGCATGTTCGGTACGGCGCTCTCGTCCCCCGGGGAGGAAACGGGCCCCGCGGACCCGGTGCGGACCCGGTGCGGACCCGGTGCGGAGCGGGGCGGGACCGGGCCTGATCGGGACGGGACCGGGGCCCATCGGGACGGGACCGGGGCGGCGCGTGTCCTGGAGGGCGCCCGGGGGTCCGGCGCGGGATCCGGTGGGTTCCGGCCGCCCGGAGGGGCCTCCCGAAGGCCCTGCGATCAGTGCCGCGGGCCTCTCCGGCACGGCCTCGGGGCGGCTCGCGTGTACTCCGTCCGAGGCCCGGTCAGGCCGTTCGGGTGAGGGGCGAGTTGGGCGGAAGGGGGGCCTCCGCGGGGGCCCTGCGACCGGGGTTCCACGGTCGGGCGGGGCGCCCTCGCGGGCTCTCAACTCGCCTGATCCACCAGCGAAGTTGCTGGTCGCATCGATTCTTCACGCGTAGCGTGTGGTGGGGCGGGTGGGACTCGAACCCACGGCCGACGGATTATGAGTCCGCTGCTCTAACCGGCTGAGCTACCGCCCCGTTACGGCGCGCCGCGCACATTTGTGCGCGCCGTCTGCCGCAGCATAGCCGCTCATACGATCTCCTGCTTCGGATGGTCGGCATCGCACGACCATGAGGACTTCGGCGTGCCCCGAGCGGTTCCCCCGGACATGAAAAAGGACCCCTGAGGGGTCCTCTTCCGTTGCTCTCCCGACTGGACTCGAACCAGTAACCTGCCGGTTAACAGCCGGCTGCTCTGCCAATTGAGCTACAGGAGACCGAGCTCCCCCGACTGGACTCGAACCAGTAACCTGCCGGTTAACAGCCGGCTGCTCTGCCAATTGAGCTACAGGGGATTGTCTCGTTGCATCGAACGCACCTACCTGGGTATTCGCCAGGGGGCGTGCGCTCGCTGCGACACATACATTAGCGCAAGCAGGGGGGTGCTCCGCCAATCGGTTCCCTCCGTACCGATGCCGACGCAAGGGAAGGGTGGCTGTCATGCGCTACAAGCTCACATTCGTCGCCGGACTGGCCCTGGGGTACGTGCTCGGCACGCGCGCCGGGCGAGAGCGTTACGAACAGCTGAGGAAGTCCGCTCGCCAGGTCTCGCAGAACCCGGCGGTGCGCAACACCGCCGAGACCGCCGCGCAGCAGGGCCGCGCGATCGCGGGCAAGGCGTTCCACACGGTGAGCGAGAAGGTGGGCGACCGCGTCCCCGACTCGGTCACCGACCGGGTCCGCTCGCTGCGGCAGCGGAACACGGGCGGGGCCGGACTGGACGACTGGGGCACCAGCAACACCTGACCGGCACACCCGTGACACCAGGGGAATCAGGGGCCGCGCCGGATCTCGTGCACCCACCCGGCGCCGCCACCCCCCGTCGTACGGCAGAATTTCGCCCATGGGGATAGTCGCCGGGTTGGACAGTTCGCCCGATTTCACTCGCATCGTCGTCTGCGACGCGGACACGGGCACCGTGCTGCGGCAGGGCTACGCGCCGCACCCGCTCGACGGCGCCGAGGGCGGCGGACGTCCTTCCGACGTGGATCCACAGGCCTGGCTGCTGTCCCTGGGCGAGGCCGCCGGCGGCGGCCTGCTCGAAGGCGTGCAGGCGATCGGCGTGTCCGCACAGCAGAACGGCCTCGTCCCGCTGGACGTGCAGGGCAACACCGTGCGGCCCGCCCTGGTCGGCGGTGACAAGCGGGCGCAGGTCGCCGCGGCCGATCTGATCGACGCGCTCGGCGGGCGCGAGGCATGGGGACAGGCCGTGGGCAGCGTCCCGCAGGCCGCCCAGCCGGTGACCAAGCTCCGCTGGCTGAACAAGACCGAACCCGACGCGGCGCGGCGGACCGCCATGCTGCTCCAGGCCCACGACTGGCTGGTGTGGCAGCTGCTCGGCCGGCCGGTGCGCAGGACCACGGACCGGGGCGGCGCCTCCGGCACCGGCTACTGGTCGGCGGCGACCGGCGGCTACCGACCCGACCTCATCGAACTCGCGCTCGGCCACCAGGCCGCGCTCCCCGAGGTGCTCGGCCCGGCCGACGCGGCGGGGACCACGCCCGAGGGGCTGCTGATATCCGCCGGCACCGGCGAGACCATGGCGGCGGCGTTCGGGCTCGGCATCGGGCTCGGCGACGCGGTGGTGTCGCTCGGCGCCTCCGGTTCCGTGATGGCCGTGCACACCGAGGCGCTGGTGGATTCCACCGGCATGATCACCTCCCTCGCGGACGCGACCGGCATGCACCTCCCGGTCGTCAGCACCCTCAACGCCGTACGGGCCCTGCGCGGCGCCGCCGAGATGCTCGGCGTGCCGGACCTGGAGGGCCTGTCCGACCTGGCGATGAAGTCGACGCCCGGCTCGCACGGGCTGGTCCTGCTGCCGTACCTGGAGGGCGAGCGCACGCCGAACCTGCCGCACACGGCGGGGACCCTGGCGGGACTGCGCCGGGAGTCGATGCGGCCCGAGCATCTCGCGCGGGCGGCGTTCGAGGGCATGCTCTGCGGGCTCGCGGACGCGCTCGACGTCCTGCGTGGGCGCGGTGTCGACGTCCGCCGGATCTTCCTGCTCGGCCAGGCCGCGGAGCTGCCCGCGGTGCAGGCCGTGGCACCCGCCCTGTTCGGCGCGCCGGTCGTGGTGCCGCAGCCCGCGGACTACGCGGCGCTCGGCGCGGCCCGCCAGGCCGCCTGGGCCCTCGGCGCCTCCCAGGGCACCCTCGACCCGCGGAACCCGCCCGCCTGGCAGGGTCCGGTCGCCCAGGTGCTGGAGCCGGGCGAGGAACTCGCCGTGGGCCAGGCCGTACGCCAGCAGTACGTGTCCGTACGGGAACAGACGCATCCCGGGGCGTTCCGGGTGTAACGGGTTCGGACCGGTTCACGGGATCCGACCAGGCGTACGTCCCTGGACGGAGCCATGGCCGGTTCTTGGTCTCCCCTTGGGTTATTCGCTTGAGGTAACACCGGTGGAGTGTCCGACGATAGGGGGTGGTGCACCATCCAGCGCCCGCCGATCACCCAGCCGTCGACGATCCCGAGAGACCCCGCGTGCTCATACGACTCCTGCGGACCCACCTCAGTCCGTACAAGAAACCCATCGCCCTTCTGGTGCTGCTGCAGTTCCTGCAGACCTGCGCCACGCTCTACCTGCCCACGCTGAACGCGCACATCATCGACAACGGTGTCGTGAAGGGGGACACGGACTACATCCTGTCCTTCGGCGCCCTGATGATCGGCATCTCGCTGGCTCAGGTCGTCTGCAACATCGGAGCCGTCTACTACGGCGCCCGCACGGCGTCCGCGGTCGGCCGGGACGTCCGGGCCGCCGTCTTCGACCGCGTCCAGTCCTTCTCCGCCCGTGAGATGGGTCACTTCGGGGCGCCCTCGCTGATCACCCGCACCACCAATGACGTCCAGCAGGTGCAGATGCTCGCACTGATGACGTTCACCCTCCTGGTGTCGGCCCCGATCATGTGTGTGGGCGGCATCATCCTGGCCCTCGGCCTCGACGTGCCGCTGTCCGCGGTGCTCATCGCCGTGGTGCCGACCCTCGGCATCTGCGTCACGCTCATCGTGCGCCGGCTGCGCCCCCTCTTCCGCACGATGCAGGTGCGCCTGGACACCGTGAACCGGGTGCTGCGCGAGCAGATCACCGGCAACCGGGTGATCCGCGCGTTCGTCCGCGACGGTTACGAGAAGGAGCGCTTCAAGGGCGCCAACACCGAGCTCACCGAGACGTCGCTGGCCACCGGCCGGATGCTCGCGCTGATGTTCCCGATCGTCATGACGGTGGTGAACCTGTCGTCCATCGCGGTCGTCTGGTTCGGCGCCCACCGCATCGACAGCGGCGGCATGCAGATCGGCGACCTCACCGCGTTCCTCGCCTATCTGATGCAGATCGTCATGTCCGTGATGATGGCCACCTTCATGTTCATGATGGTGCCGCGCGCGGAGGTCTGCGCCGAACGCATCCAGGAGGTCCTGGGCACGGACAGCAGCGTCGTCCCGCCCCTCGCGCCCGTCCTGGAGCTGCGCCGCCACGGCCACCTGGAGCTCCGCGGCGCGGGCTTCCGCTACCCGGGCGCCGAGGAGCCGGTCCTGAAGTCCGTCGACCTCGTGGCGCGCCCCGGGGAGATCACCGCCGTCATCGGCTCGACGGGCAGCGGCAAGTCGACGCTGCTCGGCCTGGTCCCGCGGCTGTTCGACGCCACCGACGGCGAGGTCCTCGTCGACGGCGTCGACGTGGCGACGATCGGCCCGAAGCTGCTGGCCAGAACGGTCGGACTGGTCCCGCAGAAGCCGTACCTGTTCGCCGGGACGGTCGCCACCAACCTGCGCTACGGCAACCCCGACGCGACCGACGAGGAGCTGTGGCACGCGCTGGACGTCGCACAGGCCAAGGGCTTCGTCGAGCGCCTCGAAGGCGGCCTGGACGCGCCGATCGCCCAGGGCGGCACCAACGTGTCGGGCGGCCAGCGCCAGCGCCTGGCCATCGCCCGCACCCTCGTGCAGCGCCCCGAGATCTACCTCTTCGACGACTCCTTCTCGGCCCTCGACTACGCGACCGACGCGGCCCTGCGCGCGGCGCTCGCCGAGGAGACCGCCGAGGCCACCGTGGTGATCGTCGCCCAGCGGGTGTCGACCATCCGCGACGCCGACCGGATCGTGGTCCTCGACGAGGGCCGGGTCGTCGGCACCGGACGCCATCACGAACTGATGGCCGACAACGAGACCTACCGGGAGATCGTCCTCTCCCAGCTGACGGAAGCGGAGGCCGCCTGATGGCCGGGCCGATGGGGCGCATGATGGCCGGGAGCGGCCCGGACCAGCGCTCGATGGAATTCAAGGTGTCGGGCCGCAGGCTGCTCACCCAGTTCAAGCCCGAGCGCGCCACCCTGTACGTCATGCTGGTCGCCGTCGTCCTCAGCGTCGGCCTGTCGGTGGTCGGCCCGAAGATCCTCGGCCGGGCCACCGACCTGGTCTTCGCGGGCATCGTCGGCCGGCAGATGCCGGCCGGCGCCACCAAGGCCGAGTCCCTGGACTCGCTGCGCGCGCACGGCCAGGGTGCCGTCGCCGACATGCTCAAGAGCACGGACTTCACCCCCGGCGAGGGCATCGACTTCCACGCCGTCGGCAACGTCCTGCTGCTCGCGATCTGTACGTTCCTGCTGGCCGGCCTGCTGATGGCGGTCGCGACGCGGCTGGTGAACCGGTCCGTCAACAGGACCGTCTTCCGGATGCGCGAGGACCTCCAGGCGAAGCTGTCGCGACTGCCGCTGTCGTACTTCGACAAGCGGCAGCGCGGTGAGGTCCTCAGCCGGGCCACGAACGACATGGACAACATCCAGCAGACCCTCCAGCAGTCGATGGGCCAGCTCGTCAACTCGCTGCTCACCATCGTGGGCGTGCTCGCGATGATGTTCTGGGTGTCGCCGCTGCTCGCGCTCGTCGCGCTGGTCACGGTGCCGCTGTCGTTCGTCGTGGCGACCCGGATCGGCAAGCGCTCGCAGCCGCACTTCGTGCAGCAGTGGCGCACCACGGGCAAGCTCAACGCCCACATCGAGGAGATGTACACCGGCCACAACCTGGTGAAGGTGTTCGGACGGGCCGACGAGTCGGCCGCGCAGTTCGCCGAGCAGAACGAGAAGCTCTACCAGGCCGGGTTCAAGGCCCAGTTCAACAGCGGGATCATGCAGCCGCTGATGATGTTCGTCTCGAACCTGAACTACGTGCTGGTCGCGGTGGTCGGCGGACTGCGCGTCGCCTCCGGCACGCTGTCGATCGGTGACGTGCAGGCCTTCGTCCAGTACTCCCGCCAGTTCTCGATGCCGCTGACGCAGGTCGCGTCGATGGCGAACCTGGTGCAGTCGGGCGTGGCGTCGGCGGAGCGGGTCTTCGAGATCCTCGACGCGGACGAGCAGCAGGCGGACCCGGCGGTCTCGGCCGGCCCCGCCGAACTGCGCGGGCGCGTGGCGCTGGAGCACGTGTCGTTCCGCTACGACCCGGAGAAGCCGCTCATCGAGGACCTCTCGCTGACGGTGGAGCCGGGCCAGACGGTGGCCATCGTCGGCCCGACCGGGGCCGGCAAGACCACCCTGGTGAACCTGTTGATGCGGTTCTACGACGTCACGGGCGGCCGCATCACCCTCGACGGGGTCGACGTGGCGTCCATCTCCCGTGACGAACTGCGGGCCGCCATCGGCATGGTGCTCCAGGACACCTGGCTGTTCGGGGGCACGATCGCCGACAACATCGCGTACGGCGCCGCGCGGGAGGTCACCCGCGGGGAGATCGAGGAGGCGGCGCGCGCCGCGCACGCCGACCGGTTCGTCCGTACGCTGCCCGACGGCTACGACACGGTGATCGACGACGAGGGATCGGGCGTCAGCGCGGGTGAGAAGCAGTTGATCACCATCGCCCGGGCCTTCCTGTCGGACCCGGTCATCCTGGTGCTCGACGAGGCGACCAGCTCCGTGGACACCCGGACCGAGGTGCTGATCCAGAAGGCGATGGCGAAGCTGGCGCACGGCCGGACGTCGTTCGTGATCGCCCACCGTCTGTCGACGATCCGGGACGCCGACACGATCCTCGTGATGGAGGACGGCGCGATCGTCGAACAGGGCGCGCACGCCGAGCTGCTGGAGTCCGGCGGCGCCTACGCCCGCCTCTACCAGGCCCAGTTCGCCCAGGCGGTCGCCGAGGTCGACTAGCAGACGGCCGCTGTCCCTGGACCCCGCTGTAGCTCTTTCAGCCGCTCCGGCTTCGAGGAGCGGGGGGTCCGGGGGCGGCGCCGCCTGCCGGGGGCGGGTCAGTCCAGATAGCCCCGGAGCTGGTCCGCGAAGGCGTGGTCCCGCAGCTTGTTGAGGGTCTTGGACTCGATCTGCCGGATGCGTTCGCGCGTGACGCCGAAGATGCGGCCTATCTCCTCCAGGGTCCGCGGCCGCCCGTCCGCCAGCCCGTACCGCAGTTGCACGACCTTCCGTTCCCGCTCCCCCAGCGTCGACAGCACCGCCTCCAGGTGCTGCCTGAGCAGCAGGAACGCGGCGGACTCGACCGGTGAGGCGGCGTCGCCGTCCTCGATGAGGTCGCCGAGGGCGACGTCGTCCTCCTCCCCCACGGGCGCGTGCAGGGACACCGGTTCCTGGGCCAGCCGCAGCACCTCGCTGACCCGCTCGCCGGTCAGGTCGAGATGGGCGGCGACCTCTTCGGGACTGGGTTCGTAGCCGCGCTCCTGGAGCATCCGCCGCTGCACCCGGACCACCCGGTTGATCAGCTCGACCACGTGCACGGGGACGCGGATGGTGCGTGCCTGGTCGGCGAGGGCGCGGGACATGGCCTGCCGGATCCACCAGGTGGCGTACGTGGAGAACTTGTAGCCGCGGGCGTAGTCGAACTTCTCGACCGCCCGGATGAGCCCGAGGTTGCCTTCCTGGACCAGGTCGAGCATGGTCAGCCCGCGCCCCACGTACCGCTTGGCCACCGAGACCACGAGCCGCAGGTTCGCCTCGATGAGCCGGCGCTTGGCCATCCGGCCCATGACGACGATCTTGTCGAGGTCGAGGGCGAGCTGGCTGTCCAGGTCCGGGGCGAGGCGGAGTTTCTCCTCCGCGAAGAGCCCGGCCTCGACGCGGCGGGCGAGCTCCACCTCCTCCGCCGCGGTGAGCAGCGGGATCCGCCCGATCTCGCGCAGATACTGGCGGAACAGGTCCGACGAGGGGCCGCCGGTGTCGGCGGCACGGCCTCGCGGCACTTCGGCGGGCTCCTCGGCCTCGGTCTCCACTTCCGCCTCTGCCCCGGCGTTCTGCGGCGGCCCGTCCGGGTCGGCCTCGGGATGGTGGGCGGCACGGCTCTGCGCGGGTACCGCCGCGACGACGTCGGCGTCCGCGTCCGTGACGGTGGTGTTGTCGGTCTCGGCGAGGGTCTGGGTCTGCACGGGGGCGACCTCCAGGAATGTCGCTGCTGAGTCGTGCGGCAGCGGTACGTCCGGGATGGGCTCGACGGCCTCGCCGCCGTCCATCCCGTAGTCGTTTGGCGGAACCGCGGGAAAAGGGAACCCGTCGCGTGCGGGTCGGCCGCGCTCCGAGGACTCAGGCACCGGAACCCAGTGTGGAGTACGACACATCGCCGCCACGAGGGGCGTGCGGTGACTTTTTGCGTCCGGTCCGTGACCGCCTGGTGACCGTTCCGGACGAGTGCGCAGTTCAGCGGAGCCGAAAGCGGTGGGAGACGGTCCGGGATTGGCATGTGCCGGGCCCCCGCGGACGCGTCCCGCCGTCCGCGCGCCCCGCCGCGACCCCGCGCACCACCCCGGCCCCGCGAGCCCGGGCCGTCCTCAGAGGGCTTCGGCGCCCTTCTCGCGCAGTGCCTGCCCGTACTGCTGGAGGACCCACAACTCGTTCTGCACGGCGGCCAGCTGAGCCGGGTCGCCGCCCGCGCTGAGCCGGGACAGGGAGCCCTGGACCTCCCGGATGCGGCGGTCGACGGCGCGGCGGCGGACCGCGACGAGCTGGTCGCCCGCGTACGTCTCGTCGACCGTCTTGCGCAGGATCGCCTCGACCGCCAGTTCCGTGACCATGGCCCGTACGGCGTCGTCCGGGGCGGCGTCGCGGACGCGGATCAGGTACTCCTGGGGGTCCTGCACGCCGTGGTCGGCGCCGCCCGCGTCCATGACGGCCTGGCGCACCGCGGCGTACGGGGGTGCGGTGAACTCGTCGATGCCGTACGCGTCGAACGCCGGGGCGACCAGTTCGGGGCGCTGCAGGGCGAGTTTGAGCAGCTCGCGCTCGGTGGCGAAGACGGGGTTGCGCAGGGTGAGGGCCGGGCCGCCGTTCGTCGGGGCCTGGGCGGCGGTGTACGTCTGCTGGGCGCGGTTCCCGGCGGGCGCGGGTCCTCTGCCGCCGCGGTCGCGTGCCCAACGGGCCAGCTGCGCCACCCGCTTGACGACGAACTGGGTGTCGAGGATGCCGAGCATGCCGGCGAGCTGTACGGCCACCTCGTGCTGGGCGCCGCTGTTCTTGATGCGGGCGACGATCGGGGCGGCCTCGTCGAGGGCGGCGGCGCGGCCGGCCGGGGTCTCCAGGTCGTAGCGCAGGACGATCTGGCGCAGCGCGAACTCGAAGAGCGGTGTGCGCGGTTCGACGAGGTCGGCGACGGCCTCGTCGCCCTTGGCGAGACGCAGCTCGCAGGGGTCCATGCCGTCCGGGGCGATGGCGATGTACGTCTCGGCGGCGAACTTCTGGTCGTCCTCGAAGGCGCGCAGGGCAGCCTTCTGGCCGGCCGCGTCGCCGTCGAAGGTGAAGATCACCCGGGCCGAGCCGTTGTCCATGAGGAGGCGGCGGAGGATCTTGATGTGGTCGGTGCCGAACGCGGTGCCGCAGGTCGCGATGGCGGTGGTGATGCCGGCCATGTGGCAGGCCATGACGTCGGTGTACCCCTCGACGACGACCGCCCGGCTGCTCTTGGCGATGTCCTTCTTGGCGAGGTCGATGCCGTACAGCACCTGGGACTTCTTGTAGATCGCCGTGTCGGGCGTGTTCAGGTACTTCGGGCCGTTGTCGGACTCGTAGAGCTTGCGCGCGCCGAAGCCGACGACCTCGCCGCCGATGTCGCGGATGGGCCACATGAGGCGGCCGCGGAAGCGGTCGATGGGGCCGCGGCGGCCCTCCTGGGAGAGGCCGGAGAGGACCAGCTCCTTGTCGGTGAAGCCCTTGCCGCGCAGATGGCGGGTGAGGTGGTCCCAGCCCTGGGGGCTGTAGCCGACGCCGAAGTGGGCGGCGGCGGCCTGGTCGAACCCGCGCTCGGCGAGGAACGTGCGGCCGGTGTCGGCCTCGGGGCTGGTGCCGAGCTGCTCGATGTAGAACTGGGCGGCGGCCTTGTGCGCCTCGACCAGGCGGATCCGCTCGCCGCGCTGGTGGGAGGGGTTGTACCCGCCCTCCTCGTAGCGCAGGGTGATGCCGGCCTGGCCGGCGAGGCGCTCCACCGATTCGGAGAAGGTGAGGTGGTCGACCTTCATCACGAACGTGATGGTGTCGCCGCCCTCCTGGCAGCCGAAGCAGTGGAAGAGGCCCTTGCTGGGGCTGACCTGGAACGACGGTGACTTCTCGTCGTGGAAGGGGCACAGGCCCTTCAGGTTCCCGCCGCCCGCGTTGCGCAGCTGGAGGTACTCGGACACCACGGCGTCGATCGGGACCGCGTCCCGAACCGCCTTCACGTCCTCGTCGTTGATCCTGCCGGCCACGTGGTGATTCTACGGGGCCGGACGGACACTCCCGGGGCGAGGTGAGGGACGCCGTGCCGGGGTCCGGGGGAACTGCTCCGGACCCCGGCACGGGAGGGGTGGGGCGGCGGGTGCCGCCGTGCGTCAGGGGAGCAGGCCGTCCAGGGGGACGTGCGGGTCGGCGAGCGCGTCGGCGTCCACCTGGATCCGGGACCGGACGAGCTGCTGGATCGGGTCCGTGACATCCCACACGTTCACGTTCATCCCGGCGAGCACCCTGCCCTCCTTCAGCCAGAAGGCGATGAACTCCCGCTTGCCGGCGTCGCCGCGGATCACCACCTGGTCGTACGTCCCCGGGGGCGCCCAGCCCGAGTACTCCATGCCGACGTCGTACTGGTCGGAGAAGAAGTAGGGCACCCGGTCGTACGGCGTGCCGCGGCCCAGCATGGAGCGGGCGGCGGCCGGTCCGCCGTTCAGGGCGTTGGCCCAGTGCTCGACGCGCAGCCGGGTGTCGAACAGGGGGTGGTGGAAGGAGGCGACGTCGCCGGCGGCGTACACGTCGGGGTCGGAGGTGCGCAGCATCTCGTCGACCGCGATGCCCCCGCCGTGCTCACGGCCCGCGAGGTCCAGGCCCGCGGCCTCGGCGAGGCCGGTGCGCGGGGCGGCGCCGATGGCGGCGAGGACGTCGTGCGCGGGGTGCTCCTCGCCGTCGTCGGTGCGGGCGGCCAGCACCATGCCGTCCTGGCCGATGATCTCGGTGAGCCGGGCGCCGAAGTGGAACCGCACGCCGTGCTCGCGGTGCAGCTCGGCGAAGACCTGGCCCAGTTCGGGGCCGAGCACGCTGTGCAGCGGGGTCGCCCCGGGTTCGACGACGGTGACCTCGGCGCCGTATTCGCGGGCCGCCGCGGCGATCTCCAGGCCGATCCAGCCGGCTCCGGCGATGACGATGTGGCCGTTGTCCCGGCCGAGGGCGGCGAGGACTCCCTTGAGCCGCTCGGCGTGGGCGAGGCGGCGCAGGTGGTGCACGCCGGCGAGGTCGGTGCCCGGGATGTCGAGGCGGCGCGGCTCGGAGCCCGTGACGACGAGGAGCTTGTCGTAGTGGACGAGGGTGCCGTCGTCCCCGAAGCGGACGGTCCTGGCCTCGCGGTCGATCGCGTCGACGGTCTGGCCGAGGTGCAGCTCGATGTCGTTGCGCGCGTACCAGGCGGGTTCGTGGACGAAGACGCTGTCGCGTTCCTCCTTGCCGAGGAGGTAGCCCTTGGACAGCGGCGGACGCTCGTAGGGGTGGTCGCGTTCGTCGCAGATCAGTATCACGCGTCCGGTGAAGCCCTCCGCTCGGAGCGTCTCGGCCGCCTTGGCGCCTGCCAGGCCTCCTCCGACGATGACGAATGTCTGATCCGCGTCGACCACTTGATGCCTCCTCGTAAGGATGTCGCCATATGCGAGAGTCCCGCACGGAGCGTGATGCGGGAAGGGGGAGTGGCCCGATCAGGCCACGCAGGGTCACACTCCGGCGCCTCCATGGGAACGCGTGGTGAGCCTGAGGTGCAGGGAACGCGCCGAGGCATCCGTGAGGGATGCGATCTGGTCGACGATCACCCGCTTGCGCGCGCGGTCGTCGGCCGCGTGCTCGAACAGGGCGCGGAACTGCGGATCGAGCACCTCGGGCGCGCGGGCGGTGAGCGCCTCGGCGAGTTCGGCGACGACGATCCGCTGGTCGGCGCGGAGCCGCTCCTGTTCGGCGCGCTGCATGACGTACCGGTCGGCGACCGCCTTGAGGACGGCGCACTCGTGGCGGGCGGCGCGGGGGACGACCAGCTCCGCCGCGTACCGGGTGAGGCGGCCGCTGCCGTGGCGGGCGCGGGTGGCGCCCTCGGCCGCCAGGCAGAACCGGCCGATGAGCTGGCTGGTGGCGTCCTTCAGGCGGGCCTGGGCGACGGCCGATCCGTCGTACCGGTGCGGCCACCACTCCTGGGCGAGGAGCCGGTCGAGCGCTTCGGCCAGCTCGTCCGGTGCGGTGTCCGCGGGCACGTACCGGCCGATGGCGACGGCGAAGATCTCCGCGCGCTCGGGCCCGGACGTCAGACTCGCGGGGTCGATGTGGCCGGCGTGCAGGCCGTCCTCGACATCGTGCACCGAGTAGGCCACGTCGTCGGACCAGTCCATCACCTGGGCCTCGAAGCAGGTCCGGGTGCCGGGGGCGCCCCGGCGGATCCAGTCGAAGACCGGCCGGTCGTCCTCGTAGACCCCGAACTTGGGTGACGCGGGGTCGGTGGGGCAGGCGCCTCTGGGCCACGGGTACTTGGTGGCGGCGTCGAGGGCGGCCCGGGTGAGGTTGAGGCCCACGCTGACGAGGTCCTCGTCGGCGTCGGCGGGCGCCGAGGCGACCATGTCGCTGCGCACGAAGCGCTTGGGCTCGATCCGGGTGAGCAGGCGCAGCGACTGGGCGTTGCCCTCGAACCCGCCGCAGTCCTCGGCGAATTCGTTGAGCGCCTGTTCGCCGTTGTGCCCGAAGGGCGGGTGGCCGAGGTCGTGCGAGAGGCAGGCCGCCTCGACCAGGTCGGGGTCGCAGCCGAGGGCGGCCCCGAGGTCGCGGCCGACCTGCGCGCACTCCAGGGAGTGGGTCAGCCGGGTGCGGGGGCTGGCGTCCCACACCTGGATGGGGATCTCCGTGCCGCGGGCGGAGCCGAGGACCTGGGGCAGGGTGCCGGGGGTGACGACCTGGGTCTTGCCGGCGAGGCGGCGCAGGGCGGCCGAGTGCAGTACGCGGGCGCGGTCGCGCTGGAAGGCGGTGCGGCCGGGGTGTTTGTCGGGCTCGACGGCCCGGCGCTCGACGGCGGACACGTCGTACTCGTCGTGGGCGGCGGGGTTCTCGGGGGCCTTCGGTGCGGGTGCTGCTGCGTGCGGTTCCATGCCTTCCATGCACCGACAGTAGACGCAGCCGGTGACAGGCGGGGTGCCCGGCACCGGCGGCGACGGGCACGGAAGGGCCGGGAACCGCCGGGGTCAGGCGGGGGTGAGGGTGCGTTCCGGGGCGGGTTCGGGAGTCGCGAGCGCCTGGTCGTAGCGGTGCAGGACGAGACGGACCATCGCCGGGTGGTCGCCGAGGGGTTCGGCGCGGATCCACGGGCCGGCCTCGGCGCACCGGGAGGCGAGCCGGCCCGGGGCGGTGAAGTGGGAGGCGACGGCGACGCGGTGGCGGCCCCGGGCGGCGAGGGCGCGCAGGGCGGCCGGGACGGTCGGGGCGGCGCCGGAGGCGTACGCGGGGACGACGGGCACGCCGAGCCGTTCGGCGAGCAGGAGGGCCGTGCGGCGGGTGTCGGCGGCGGACTCCACGAGCCGGGAACCGGCGGAGGCGAGGACGACGGCGCCGGTGCGCCGGGCCGCGTCGCTCATCCCGGCAGGCCACCCGGCCTCCACGAGCCGGTCGTGGAGGGTCTCGACGAGCAGCGGGTGCGGGCCGAGCGGAGCGGCGACGCGGACGGGCGGGCCGGGGGCGGCGGCCGCCGCCCGGGGCAGGTCGCGCCGGACGTGGTGGCCGCGGCCGAGCAGCAGCGGGACGAGAACGGCGCCGGCGCCCTGTCCGCCGCCGAGCGAGGCGAGCGTGCCGGAGAGCGGCGGGTCGCCCACGTCGATGTGGCCGAGGCGCACGGTCAGGTGCGGGCGCAGTTCGCGGACGCGTTCGGCCAGGGCGCGGACGGTGCTCAGCGCGCGCGGGTCCCGGCTGCCGTGGGCGGCCAGCACGAGCGGGGGCGGCGCGGGACGGCGGGTGCCGTTGAGCGAGACCAGGCTGAGCTGGCTGCCGAGCTGACTGGTGATCCGGTTCATCAGCTGCGCCGTGGTGTCGAGCTGACCGTCGAACCGGTCGGCGCGCGGCGGCTCCACGGAGCGGGCCGGGGACTCGTCTCGTTCTGGGTGCGACGCCGTCATGGGGGCGATCCTCGCGGTAGGAGGTTGCCGGGCCGTTGCACGGGCATGTCGGGCGTTTTCCGGCGGTTCACCGCACGGTACTCCTGCCGGACGACCGGCTCCCACCTGCGGTTCCCGCGTCACGGGTGACAGCACTCACGACGCCCCGGCGAACCGAACGGGCTTGCGTCGCGTCCTCCTGTGTCGAACACGTACGTGAGGATCGGCGTCCGTCGGACCCGGCCGCGGGACCCGGCCCGCACCCACGCGCGACGTCACCTGGGGGACATCGACCATGCCGCGACTGCCGCGTATGCCGCGCCCGAAGCGTCCGGTCCTGCGCCGGCCGCGCCCGCTCCGGCTGCTGCGCGCGGTACGCCTGCCGCGGACCCGGCCGGGCCGACGACGGGCGGTGCAGGCGCTGATGGTGCTGTGCGTGCTGGCCCTCCTCCCGATGACGTGGATGTACGTGACGACGGGCGACCGGCTGCGGACGACGGCGGACGCCCCGCGCACCGCGGTGGCGGTCGTCTTCGGCGCGGGTCTGTGGGACGGCGAGCCGTCGCCGTATCTCGCGCACCGGCTGGACGCGGCCGCGAAGCTGTACCGGGCGGGCCGGATCGAGGTCGTGCTCGTCACCGGCGACAACAGCCGCGAGGACTACGACGAGCCGGACGCGATGCGCGCCTATCTCACCGCGCACGGGGTGCCGGACCGGCGGATCGTCAGCGACTACGCCGGCTTCGACACCTGGGACTCGTGCGTCCGGGCGCGCAGGATCTTCGGCGTGCGCGAGGCGGTCCTGATCAGTCAGGGTTTCCACATCCGCCGGGCCGTCGCCCTGTGCCGGGCGGCGGGCGTCCGCTCGTACGGGATCGGTGTCGACGCCAAGCACGACGCGACCTGGTACTACGGCGGCACCCGGGAGATCTTCGCGGCGGGCAAGGCCGCCCTGGACGCGGTGTTCCGGCCGGACCCGCGGTTCCTCGGCCGCAAGGAGCACGGGGTGGCCCGGGCACTGGCGGCGGGCCGGTAGACGTCGCTGCGCGCGTACGTCCCGCGCCGCTCACCCCTGGACGCCCGGGGGTGAGCGGCGCGGGACGTCAGTCGCCGCCCGCGGTGTCCGCGGCGGGCGCCGACGGCCGCCCGTCCGGCCGCTTCGGCGGGGAGGCGGTCCGTGGGCCCGGGGAGGCGTCCGGCTTCGGGTCGGCGGAGCAGGAGTTGAGGCCGATGCCCAGGGCGGCGCCGACGGCCGCGCCGCCGAGCGCGAGGACACGTCGCCTGGTGAGGTCGCGGTCGGTCATGGCCGGACCCTAGAGGGCGCCGCGCGCGGGCGGGCAGGGGCGCACGGGCCGGCCACCCGCACGGGTGCACCCGGTACCGGCGGCGGTGGCTCAGCCGGGGCCGGGTGCGGGCGCGTCCGCCGTCGTGCCGTGCCACTCCCCGCTCGCGATCGGGCGTCCGGCCGCCCGCAGGCGCGCGGCGACGGAGGGTGCCGCGACGTAGACCCAGGCGCGGACGGCCGTGCCGTCGGCGAGGACGGCGTCGCGTGCCACCCGCTCGTACAGGTTGCGCGGATCGCCCGGTACGTACTCCTCCAACGCGTCGAGTTCCGCGAGGAGTTGCTCGTACACGGCGGGCAGTGCGGTCACGAGGTCGCCGGTCGCCGTGCCGCCCGCCTCCTCGACGGCGTACGGGTATCCGGGCCCCGGGTGGAGCACGAGCCCCGGCATCCGTGCGGGCTGCTCGGAGCCGGTCCGGCCACGCAGGAACAGGTCGTGGTTGCGCTCGCCGGGGCGCAGGGTGCCGTAGACGAAGAAGGGCGGTCCCGTTCCGTTCACGGGGTCGTCTCCCGCGCCACCCACCACAGGTAGTCCGCCCCGCCCGCGACGACCGGGGTCGCGATGATCTCGGGCGTCTCGTAGGCATGGGCCTCGCGGAGGTACGCCTCCAGGGCGGGGTAGCGGACCTCGGTCGTCTTGAAGTGGATCTGCCACTCGGCGGCCGTCTCGACCGCGCCCTCCCACCGGTAGACGGAGGTGACCGGTCCCGAGACCTGCGCGCAGGCCGCGACGCGCGCGGCGACCGCGCCACGGGCCAACTCCCCCGCCCTCTCGGCCGAGTCGATGGTGGTCAGAACGGCCAGGCAGGCCGGCGTCTCCATGGTCGTCTCCATTCGTGGGGGTACGGAAACGATTCTCGCCGCATCCCGCGTCCACCGCGGAGGCGCTATGGACATGACATGTCATGAACCCTTAAATCTGAGGCAGCTGTGCGGCGCCTCCGAGGCGGCTGTGCGGCACCTCCCCCACGCGCCCTCCCCCAGGGCCTTCCCAAGGAGACCGATGAGTCGGACACGGCACATCCGAGGTTCCTCTCTCGCCGCCGCGGGCGCCGCCGCGGCCGCGGCGGCCCTGCTGGCCGCCGCGCTCGCGCCCACCGCGCACGCCGACGCCCGCCCCACCAGGGCCGCCGCCGTCACGAACGCGGCCGCCGCGCTCGTGGACCACGCCACCGGCCTGGGCCTCACCCCCGCGCAGGACACCTCCGTCCGGGACGTCGTCGTGGACCGGGACGGCACCCAGCACGTCCGCTACGACCGGACGTACCGTCACCTGCCGGTCCTCGGAGGTGACTTCGTGGTGCACCTGGCTCCGGGAGGCACGTACCGCGGCGCCGACCGGGCGACCACGAGGGCCGTCTCCCTGAGCAACGTCACCCCGGCGCTGTCCGCGCCGAAGGCCGCCGACCTCGCCGCGTCGGCCCTGCGCGCCGCCAACCCCGGCGAGGCGCTGCGCAAGGTGACGGCCAGGCCGCAGCTCGTCGTCGACGCCCTGCACGGGACACCGAGGCTCGCCTGGCGCACCACCGTGGTGGCCCAGGACAGTCTCGGCAATCCGGTCGCCCGCCTGGTCCTCACCGACGCCCGCACCGGCTCCCGGATCGACGCCTGGGACACCATCGAGACGGCCACCGGGGACGGCAAGTCGCTGTACAGCGGCACCGTTTCACTGGAGACGACCGCGTCCGGGTCGACGAACCAGCTCAAGGACCCGACGCGCGGGAACACGTACACCGGGGACGCGGCGAACAAGACGGACCTGTGCATCTTCGGGATCTGCATCAGCCGGGCGCCCGCGACGCTGTTCACCGACGCGGACAACCACTGGGGCACCGGCGCGGCGGCGGACCGCGCGTCCGCGGCGGTGGACGCGCAGTACGGCACCGACGAGACCTGGGACTACTACAAGAACGTGCACGGCAGGAACGGCATAGCCGGCGACGGCAAGGGCTCCTACAACCGCGTGCACTACGGGAACAACTACAACAACGCCTTCTGGGACGACAGTTGCTTCTGCATGACGTACGGGGACGGTGACGGCACGACGTTCGGGCCGCTGGTCGCGCTCGACGTCGCGGGGCACGAGATGTCGCACGGCGTCACCTCGAAGACCGCCGCGCTGACCTACTCGGGCGAGTCCGGCGGCCTGAACGAGGCGACCTCCGACATCTTCGGCACCATGGTCGAGTGGTACGCGAACAACGCGGCGGACCCCGGTGACTACCTGATCGGTGAGAAGATCGTCCGTTCCGGCTTCGGCAAGCCCGCCCTGCGCTTCATGGACAAGCCCTCCAAGGACGGCAACTCGGCCGACTGCTGGAGCAGTTCGGTCGGCGGCCTCGACGTCCACTACTCCTCCGGCGTCGCCAACCACTTCGCCTACCTCCTCGCGGAGGGCAGCGGGGCCAGGACGGTGGGCGGCGTCGACTACGACTCCCCCACCTGCAACGGCTCGACGGTGTCCGGCATCGGGCACGACAAGGTGGGCAGGATCTGGTACCGCGCGCTGACGGTCTACATGACGTCGTCGACGAAGTACGCGGGCGCCCGCACCGCCACGCTGAACGCGGCCAAGGACCTGTACGGCGCGGGCAGCACGGAGTACAACGCCGTGGCGGCCGCCTGGTCCGCGGTCTCGGTCGCCTGACCTCTCCGCCTCCGGGAATCCCGCCCACCGTGGGCAGGCGGCACCAACGCCCGTCTGCCCACTCCCCGTTCCCCGCCGGCCATGCTCACCTCGCGCACCTCACCCCGCGTACGGCCGTCGCTTCCGCGCGTCCCTCAACGCCCGTGCCCACCAAGCCAGTTGATCGAGCATCGTGTTCGCCGCGGCGGCGGGTCCGGCGGGATCGCGCGGGTGGCCGGCCTCGTCGAAGGCGGCGCCCGCGCCGTGGAAGGACACGGTGTCCCGCACGGTGACGGCGTGCAGCTCCGCGAAGACCTGCCGCAGGTGCTCGACGGCCCGCAGGCCTCCGGAGACGCCCCCGTAGGACACCAGGGCGACGGGCTTGGCCCGCCACTCGCCGTAGTGCCAGTCGACGAGGTTCTTCAGGCCCGCGGGGAAGGAGTGGTTGTACTCGGGGGTGAGGACCACGAAGGCGTCCGCGTCGGCGAGGGCGGGCGTCACCTTCGCCAGCTCGGCGGCCACCGCGGGCGACGGTGAGGACGACAGGGCGGTCGGGAGGTCGACGGAGGCGACGTCGAGGACCTCGGGGAGGAAGTCGTCCCGTTCGGCGATCCGGTCGAGCAGCCAGCCGGCGACGACGGGACCGAACCGGCCCTCGCGATTGCTGCCGATGACCACGGCGACCCGTACGGGCGGCTCGACCGCCGGTCCCGGCGCGGCGGCCTCGGCCCGGGACCGGGCCGACGGCTCCGCGGCCGACGGCTCCGCGGCCGACGCGGGAACGACTGAGGGAACGACTGAGGGAACGACTGAGGCGGCTGTGGTTGTCTTCATGCCGCACAGCCTCTTACCTCAACCATTCTTGAGGTCAAGCGTCCGCACCGGCCCGTCGCCGGCGACCGGACCGCCGCGCCGGCGCCACGGCATACGCCGGGACGGCCCGCTCCCGAACCGCCGGTCACCCGTTCACACCCCCGGCGCCGCACCCTTCGGGTTCTCCTCGCGACACGCCAGGCGGACGCCGGTGACCTGCTGGAACAGCGGCGCTTCCGCCCGCCCGGCGGAGCCGTCCGGCACCCGTTCACCTCATTTCTGACGATCCATCAGAGAGCGGACCGGTGCCGGTGCCACTTACCTCGGTAGAGCAGGGGCACGACCGACGCAGCGGCACTTGGGGGTGTCGCGGGCCGGGCCCCCTCGGAGGAGCTAGCACGATGCGACGTACCGCCCGGATGCTGACCGGTACCGCGCTCGCCGTCGCCGCCGCGGGTCTGGCCGCCGCGCCCGTGTACGGAGAGGACGGCGGGAGCCTGGAGGTGTTCCCGTCCACGGTCGTCCCGGGCGCCGACGTCACCGTCAACACGTCGGCCTGCGCCGGGGACGGCACCGCGACGGGCGACGCGGACGCAGTGGGCGCCGGCACCTTCACCCTCGCGGCGAGCGCGCACGAGGAGGAGGCGATCGGCCAGTTCCGGGTGCCGCCGAGCGCGCAGCCGGGAACGTACGAGATCGTCGCGAAGTGCGCCGACGGCCGGCTGGTCACCGGCGACCTGATCGTGACACTGACCTCGACGCGCGAGCAGGTCCAGCCGCGCGGCCATGTGAACACCGGTGTCGGCGGCGCGTTGGGCCCCGACCCCGTCCAGACCGCGGCGGGAGTGGCGGCGCTGGCCGTCGCCGCCGCGGGCGGTACCTGGCTCCTGCATCGCCGGGCGAGAGGCGACGGGATCTGACGGACACCCTCCGCCGTCCGTCCGCCGGTTACCGCCGTCCCCTCCCCCTCCGTGGCCCGACGCCCCTCGCGGCACGGAGGGGGAAGGGGACCGATCGCGTCCCCTCCCCGCCGTCGGGCCCGGCCGGCCCCGGCCCCGGAGAGGACCCTGTGAGGAGGCTCGTGTGCGCCGGGTCAGCAACATCGCCATAGCGTCGGTCACCGTGTTCGCCCTGTGCTCGGGCGCCTGGCTGCTGCGCAGCGGCTCCGAGGCCCATCCGCCGCCGCAGCCGTCGGCGGCCGAGGCGGGGACCGGCGGGGACCGCGCTCCGTCCGCCGCGCCGGCGCTGCCGCACTCCCCGCCGGACCGCATCCGCATCCCCGCGATCGGGGTGGACGCCCCGCTCATGGGCCTCGGTCTCACTCCGCAGGGCAGCCTGGACGTGCCGCCCGCGGAGAGGAAGAACCTCGCCGGCTGGTACGAGTCGGGCACCTCGCCCGGCGAGCGCGGCACGGCGATCGTCGCCGGGCACGTCGACAACGCCGAGGGGCCCGCCGTCTTCTACGACCTGGGCGCCGTCCGCAAGGGCGGCACGGTCGAGGTGGACCGGCTCGACGGCAGCACGGCGGTGTTCACGGTCGACGCGGTCGAGGTGTACGACGCGCGGGCCTTCCCCGACGCCAAGGTGTACGGCGCGGCCCGCCGGCCGGAGCTGCGGGTCATCACCTGCGGCGGCGGCTACTCCCGGGCGACGGGCTACCAGGGCAACGTGGTCGTCTTCGCCCATCTCACGGGCAGCCGCTGAGGGGTGGGCCGGACAACGGGACGGCGCCGCGGGACGCGTCCCGGCCCACGTGTCCGCCCGCGCGTGCCGGGTGGCCGAGGGCCTCAGGCCAGCCACTGCTCGTACGCGAGGTTCGCGACCAGCGCGAAGACGACGGTCAGGAGTACGACGCGGACGAAACCGCTGCCCTTCTTGAGCGCGGTCCGTGCGCCGACCATGCCGCCGGCGAGGTTGAACACGGCCATCAGGGCGGCGAGTTCCCAGAAGACGGTGCCCTTCCACGCGAAGGTGGCGAGGGCGCCCGCGTTGGTGCAGCAGTTGACGATCTTGGCGGTGGCGGAGGCGGTCACCAGGTCGAGGTGGAGCAGCGCGGTCAGGGCGAGCACGAGGAACGTGCCGGTGCCGGGGCCGATGAGCCCGTCGTAGAAGCCGATGCCGAGGCCCGCGAGGCCGATCGCGGCGAGGACGCGGCGCGCGGAGACCGGGGTGGTCGCCGGCGCGGTGCCGAACGCCGGCCGCACGATCACGAAGACGCCGACGGCGAGCAGCACGACCATGACGACCGGCTTCAGCACCTCGGTGCTCAAGCCCGCCGCGACGAACGCGCCGGCCGTGGAACCGGCGAGCGCGGCCAGCCCGATGCGGACCGCGAGCCGTACGTCGACGGGTGCCTTGCGCGCGTACGTCACCGCGGCGCCCGTCGTACCGACGATCGCCACCGCCTTGTTGGTGCCGAGCGCGTACGCGGCGGAGGTGCCGGCGGGCAGGCCCAGCAGCATGGCGGGCAGCAGGAGCAGGCCCCCGCCGCCGACCACGGCGTCGATCCAGCCGGCCGCCAGGGCGGCGGCGCAGAGTACGAGGACCGTGGTCAGCGATATGTCGGGCATGATCGCGACCCTATGGACGCGGTGCGTGTGCCGTCCATGGATCTCGGCAGGCTTGAGCGAGTTCTGAGGTTCGGACCAGCGGCTTTCACGGACCGCGCCGGGGAGGGATTCAGTCCTTGAGTCCCTCGAAGGTGACGCCGGTCAGTTCCTCGGACGCGGCCCAGAGCAGCTCCCCCGCGCGGTCGTCGCGGGTCCAGGGGGCCCGCCAGGACGGTGCGGGCGAGCCGCGCCACATCGCGAAGGACGGCCCGACGAAGGTGTCCGGCGCCACGTCCGGGGCGGTGGCCGCGTAGAGGCTGGGCAGCGCGCCGGCTTCGGCGCTCTGCGCGAGGACGCGGTTGCCGAGTTCCATGAGCCGCTCGGCGCCGCGGCGTCCCTCCATGCGGGGCCCGGCGGTCTGCAGGTTGGTGGAGGCGTAGCCGGGGTGCGAGGCGGCGGCGACGACGCCGGATCCGGCGCGCGACAGCCGCCGTGCCAGCTCGTGCGTGAAGAGGAGGTTCGCGGACTTCGACCGTGCGTAGGCGATCCACTTGCGGTAGGGCTGCCGGTCGTTGTTCAGGTCGTCGAGGTCGATGGTGGAGAGCGCGTGGACCATGCTGGAGACGGTGACGATCCGGGCGCCGGGGGTGTCGGCGAGCAGCGGGTGCAGCAGCCCGGTGAGCGCGAAGTGCCCGAGGTGGTTGACGCCGAACTGGGTCTCGAACCCGTCGGCGGTGCGGCCGGGCGGCAGCGCCATGACCCCGGCGTTGTTCACGAGCAGATCGAGCCGCTCGTACGTCCGGGCGACGCCGGCGGCGAACTCCCGCACGGAGTCCAGCTCCCCGAGGTCCAGCCGCAGGAACGCGACATCCGCGCCGGGCACGTCGGCCACGATCCGGTCCCCGGCCTCGGCCCCCCGCTCGGCGCTCCGACAGGCCAGCACGACCCGCGCCCCCTGCCGGGCCAACTCCCGCGCGGTCACATACCCGAGCCCGCTGTTGGCCCCGGTGACGACGGCGGTGCGCCCTCGCTGCCGGGGGACGTCCTGAGCGGTCCAGCGGGGCATGGGGGCTCCTTCGGGGGGACGGGGGTTTCCAGCCTAGGGGGGACGGCGGCGGGACGCGGAACACCCCGAAGGGGCGGCACCCCCGCACAGGGTTGCCGCCCCTTCGGGTCGGACGCCGGAGCCTCGCCGGCCGGTGAGGGTCAGTCGCCGGCGGGGTTCCGGGGTTCTAGCGGTGGTCGCTGCCCTTCGAGCTGGAGGCCGCTCGGCCCGCTTCCAGGCGGGCGACGGGGATGCGGAAGGGGGAGCAGGAGACGTAGTCGAGTCCGACCTCGTGGAAGAAGTGGACCGACTCGGGGTCGCCGCCGTGTTCGCCGCAGACGCCGAGCTTCAGGTCGGGGCGGGTCGCGCGGCCGGCCTCCACCGCGGACTTCACCAGAGAGCCGACGCCGTCCTTGTCGATGGTCTCGAAGGGGCTGACGCCGAAGATGCCCTTCTCCAGGTACGCCGTGAAGAAGGAGGCCTCCACGTCGTCGCGGCTGAAGCCCCACACCGTCTGGGTGAGGTCGTTGGTGCCGAAGGAGAAGAACTCCGCGGCCTCGGCGATCTGTCCGGCCGTGAGCGCGGCCCGCGGCAGCTCGATCATCGTGCCGATCGCCAGCTTCAGCTGCACGCCGGTGGCGGCCTCGACCTCGGCGATGACCTGGTCGGCCTCCTCGCGGACGATCTCCAGCTCCTGGACGGTGCCGACGAGCGGGATCATGATCTCCGCGCGCGGGTCGCCCTTGGCGTTCCTGCGCTCGGCGGCGGCCTCCGCGATGGCCCGTACCTGCATGGTGAACAGGCCGGGGATGACGAGGCCGAGGCGCACACCGCGCAGGCCCAGCATCGGGTTCGCCTCGTGCAGGCGGTGCACCGCCTGGAGCAGGCGCAGGTCGTTCTCGTTGGCGTCCTTGCGGGACTCGGCGAGCGCGACCCGCACCGACAGTTCGGTGATGTCCGGCAGGAACTCGTGCAACGGCGGGTCCAGGAGACGGACCGTCACCGGGAGGCCGTCCATCGCGGAGAACAGCTCCACGAAGTCCTTCTTCTGGAGCGGCAGGAGTGCCTTCAGCGACTCCTCGCGCTCGGCGTCGGTGTCCGCGAGGATCAGACGCTCGACCAGCTCGCGGCGGTCACCGAGGAACATGTGCTCCGTGCGGCACAGACCGATGCCCTGGGCGCCGAAGCGGCGGGCGCGCAGCGCGTCCTCGGCGTTGTCGGCGTTGGCGCGTACGCGCAGGCTGCGCTTGCGGTCGGCGAAGGCCATGATCCGGTGGACGGCCTCGACCAGCTCGTCGGCGTCGTCGGCGCCGGCGTGCATCCGGCCCTCGAAGTACTCGACGACCGGGGACGGGACGACGGGGACCTCGCCCAGGTAGACCTTGCCGCTCGACCCGTCGATCGAGATGAGGTCGCCCTCCTCGACGACGTGCCCGCCGGGCACGGTCATCCGGCGCCGCTTGGTGTCGACCTCCAGCTCCTCGGCGCCGCAGACACAGGTCTTGCCCATGCCGCGGGCGACGACGGCCGCGTGGGACGTCTTGCCGCCGCGCGAGGTCAGGATGCCCTCGGCCGCGATCATGCCGTCCAGGTCGTCGGGGTTCGTCTCACGGCGGACCAGGATGACCTTCTCGCCGGAACGGGACCACTTCACCGCGGTGTACGAGTCGAAGACCGCCTTGCCGACCGCGGCGCCCGGCGACGCGGCGATGCCCCGGCCGACCTGCTGGATCTTCGCGTCCTCGTCGAAGCGCGGGAACATCAGCTGGGCGAGCTGGGCGCCCGTCACCCGCTGGAGGGCCTCGGCCTCGTCGATGAGTCCCTGGTCCACGAGCTGGGTGGCGATGCGGAAGGCCGCGCCCGCGGTGCGCTTGCCGACGCGGGTCTGGAGCATCCACAGCTGGCCGCGCTCGATGGTGAACTCGATGTCGCAGAGATCCTTGTAGTGGTTCTCCAGGGTCTCCATGATCTGCATGAGCTGGTCGTACGACTTCTTGTCGATCGACTCCAGCTCGGCGAGCGCGACCGTGTTGCGGATACCGGCGACGACGTCCTCGCCCTGCGCGTTCTGGAGGTAGTCGCCGTAGACGCCCTGGTGGCCGGAGGCGGGGTCGCGGGTGAAGGCGACGCCGGTGCCGGAGTCGGGGCCGAGGTTGCCGAAGACCATCGAGCAGACGTTCACGGCGGTGCCGAGGTCGTGCGGGATGCGTTCCTGGCGGCGGTAGAGCTTGGCGCGCTCGGTGTTCCAGGAGTCGAAGACCGCGTGGATGGCGAGGTCCATCTGCTCGCGCGGGTCCTGCGGGAAGTCCCGGCCGGCCTCGGTCTTGACGATCCTCTTGAACTTGGTGACGAGCTTCTTCAGGTCGGCCGCTTCGAGGTCCGTGTCGACCGCGACCTTCTTGAGGTGCTTCGCCGCCTCCAGCGCCTCCTCGAAGAGGTCGCCGTCCACGCCGAGGACCGTCTTGCCGAACATCTGGATGAGGCGGCGGTAGGAGTCCCACGCGAAGCGCTCGTCGCCGGCCTGCTTGGCGAGGCCCTGGACCGACTTGTCGGAGAGGCCGATGTTCAGGACGGTGTCCATCATGCCGGGCATGGAGAACTTCGCCCCGGAGCGGACCGACACCAACAGGGGGTCGTCGGCCTGGCCGAGCTTCTTGCTCATCTTCGCCTCAAGGGCGTCGAGGTGTGCACTCACCTCGTCACGCAGTGCCGCCGGCTCCTCGCCACTGTCGAGGTACGTCTTGCACGCCTCGGTGGTGATGGTGAAGCCGGGCGGTACGGGAAGACCCAGGTTGGTCATCTCGGCGAGGTTGGCACCCTTGCCTCCGAGAAGGTCCTTGAGTTCCTTGTTGCCCTCGGTGAAGTCGTAAACGAACTTCACTCCGCCGACGCCGCTGTCGCCGCTCTCAGCTACGTGGGGATCTTTGTTTTCCGACACGAGTCTCGACTCCTCGACGTCGCGGTGGCTGCCCTGACGAGGGGGAACATACCCAGATCGAAGGCGCGTGGGTACGTCCACTTGCGCGTCATGCGCCTGTAACCACCCGTCCGCCACCAGATCGAAAGTCAAGGCTTGGCAAGCCATACGGCGCCGGTGTTTTCACTTCTTGAACGCATCAACGCCCGTAGACCGGTCAACGCGCTCAGGTGAGCACCCCTCGACACGTCTGAGTTTAATCGATGAACGATCAGAGGGTGGCACTGAGTGCCACCCCTTAGGGAAGTGCAGTCGCCCACGATCCGCTCATCTGAGCAATGACCCCCTCAAGGGTGGCGAGAATCACGCCCCGCGGGGCGGCCCGGTTCCATCATGCGGACCACGATCCGGACAGGGACACGCCGGTCACACGCCGAGCGCCGCGAGCCGCTCCTCGGCGCGCTCCGGTGCGTAGAGGTGCTCCACGACGAGCGCCCCGGCGCCCACCAGCGCGGCCCGCTCCCCGAGCCGTGAGGTCACCACGTCCAGATGAGCGGTGGAGCGGGGCAGCGCCCGCTGGTAGAGCAGTTCGCGCACGCCCGTGAGGAAGGGCGTTCCGGCCAGGTCTCCGGCGATCATCAGCACACCCGGGTTGAGCAGGGTGACCACGGTGGCCAGGACGTCCCCGACCTGCCGGCCCGCCTCCCGGGCCAGGGCCATCGCCTCGGGGTGACCGGCCGTCAGCAGATCCCGCACGTCGGAGCCGGAGGCCGCCCGCACACCCGCCTCGGCGAGCCGACGCGCCACCGCGCCACCGCTGGCGACGGCCGCGAGACAGCCGTACGAGCCGCACCGGCAGGGCGCGTCCGCGCCGACCCGGATGTGCCCTATGTCGCCGGCCCCGCCGTCCACCCCCCGGTAGACGGCGCCACCGACGACCATGCCCGCGCCGATACCGGTGGAGACCTTGACCAGGGCGAACGCCGAGCAGTCCGGGTAGCCGGTGCGCTGCTCCCCGTACGCCATGAGGTTGGCGTCGTTGTCGACGAGCACGGGGACGCGGGCGCAGCGGTCGGTGCCCGCGTGCTCGGCGAAGGCGCGGGCCAGCCGGCCCCGGATGTCGTAACCGTCCCAGCCCGGCATGATCGGCGGCTGCACCACGCGCCCGGTGTCGATGTCGACCGGTCCCGGCACCGCGAGCCCTATGCCGCAGACGGCGTCGGCGCCCCGGCCGGACTTCACCAGCAGTTCGGCGAACCAGCGCCCCAGTTCGCCGAGCACCGCCTCGGGCCCCTCGTCGATCACCAGGAGGCCCGCGTGCTCGGCGAGGATCTCGCCGGTCAGGGTGACCACGGCGGCCCGGGCGTGCCGGGTGTCGAGGTCGGCGGTCAGGACGACCGCGTGCGCGTCGTCGAACTCCAGCGTGATGGAGGGGCGGCCGCCGAGCGGTGAGTCGACCGGTCCGCCGGCGCCCTCGCGGAGCCAGCCGGCGCGGAACAGCCGGTCCAGGCGCTGGCCGACCGTG
Organism: Streptomyces sp. M41(2017); assembly: GCF_002078175.1. Taxonomy (GTDB): domain Bacteria; phylum Actinomycetota; class Actinomycetes; order Streptomycetales; family Streptomycetaceae; genus Streptomyces. The sequence goes on from NZ_MWFK01000001.1 coordinate 646,232, forward strand.
GCCCGGGACAGGCCGGTGGCCTGCTGGAGCGCGCCACGGGTGGTCGCCCGCCCACTGCGCACCAGTTCGAGCAGCTGTCCGGCGCTTGCCTGGTTCACGGTCCTCGCCGCCCTTCCGGTCATGCGCACCCCCTTGCGTTCCTCAACTCTGCATTACATATTGAGTTTTGCGTGTTAAATAGACGTAACCCTACGGTAGCTAGTGCCGAACTGGTCGGACGGACGTCTTCGGGGAGACCTGAGTGGACAGCACAACCCAGCTCACCGCCCTGCGCAGGGGACTCACCGCCCCCTTGCGCCCCTCCGGCACTCCCGTGCACGCCTCCGGCCCGCCCACTCCGCCCGGTCCGGGCGGAATCGCCCGTACCGGACCACTTGTATACGATCCCGCGGGGCCGTCGGGTTCCCTGCACCTCAGGGCGTCCCGGGTGCTGGACGGCAACTGGACGGGAACGTCGACGGTGCCCTCGCGCGGTCTGTACCCGCACCAGTGGTCGTGGGACTCCGCGTTCGTCGCGATCGGACTGCGTCATCTGTCCCCGCTGCGGGCGCAGACGGAGCTGGAGACCCTGCTCGGCGCGCAGTGGGCCGACGGGCGTGTCCCGCACATCGTGTTCAACCCCTCCGTCCCGCTGGACGCGTACTTCCCGAGCCCCGACTTCTGGCGCTCCTCGACCGCGGGCCGCGCGGCGGGCGCCCCGCGCACCGTACAGACGTCGGGCATCGTGCAGCCACCGGTGCACGCGCTCGCCGTGTGGCTGGTGCACCGCGCGGACCCCGGGCTGTCGCGGGCCCGTTCGTTCCTCCCCCGGATGTACCCGCGGCTGGCGGCCTGGCACCGCTATCTCCTGCACCGCCGGGACCTGGGCGGCGGCGGACTCGCCAGCGTGGTCCACCCCTGGGAGCAGGGCATGGACAACAGCCCGTGCTGGGACGCGCCGCTCAGCCGCGTGACCCCCGCGCCCGCCCGCTCCTTCCGCCGCGCGGACCTCGCCCACGGCGCCCCCGAGGACCGGCCCACCGACCTCGATTACGGGCGGTACGTGCGCCTCGCCGCCGACTACCGCGACCGCGGATACGCCGACGGGGGCGGCCAGTTCGCCGTCGAGGACCCCGCGTTCAACGCCCTGCTGATCGCCTCCGAGCACGCGCTGGCCGAGATCGCGCAGGAACTGGGCGCGGCGGGCACCGCACGCCACGCGCGAGCCGAGCGGCTGACGGCAGCCCTGGTGGACCGGCTGTGGGACCCGGCGGAGGGCCTGTTCTTCTGCCGGGACGAGCGCGGCGGCCCGGACGGCCGCGGCAGCGGGCCGATCCCCGAGCGCAGCGTCGCGGGACTGCTGCCCCTCATCCTGCCGACGCTGCCGCGCGAGATCGCCGCCAGGCTCGTACGGACCGCGAGCGGCCCGCACTTCGCGCTCGGTGGCGCCGCGCGCCTCGCGCCCAGCTACGACCTGACCGGCGACGCCTTCGACCCGCACCGGTACTGGCGGGGCCCGGCCTGGTTCAACACCAACTGGCTGCTGGAGCGCGGGCTGCGGCTGCACGGGGAGCACGGACGGGCGGACGCCCTGCGGACCGCCCTGCTCGACACGGCCGGGGAATCGGGGTTCGCCGAGTACGTGGACCCGTACACCGGCGAGGCCTGCGGAGCACTCGGGTTCAGCTGGACGGCGGCACTGGCCCTCGACCTGCTGCACTCCACCGGCGGGCCGCAGCCGGTCGGGGCCGAGGCCGGGCACGGCACGTCGGTGAACACGGCACACAGCACGGGGTTACCGAGCGCGTACGACGCCGGGACGGGCGCCGAGGGAGGGGACCGGGGATGACGGAACGACATCATCTGCTCGTGCACGGGGGGACGTTCGCCGCCGTGGACGACGGAGGGGACATCAGCGGTGTACGGGGCGGCACGTCCCCGGACGGACTGTTCGTGCGGGACGCACGGCACCTCAGCCGGTGGCAGCTGACGGTGGACGGGGCGGTGCCCGAGGCGCTCACCCCGGTCGCGGACGGCGACACCGCCCGCTGCGTACTGGTCCCGCGCGGCGGCCGCAACGAGCCGCCCGCCTACACCCTCTTCCGTGAACAGGCCGTCGCCGAGGGCGCGTTCGTGGAGGCGCTGCGCGTCACCAGCAACCGCCCGACGCCCACCACGGTCCGTATCGCGGTCACCGCGGACGCCGACTTCACGGACCAGTTCGAACTGCGCTCCGACTACCGGACGTACGCCAAGACCGGGGTCGTCCGGCAGCGTCAAGTCCTCGACGACGGAGTCGAGTTCAGCTACCGGCGCGGGGAGTGGCGGTCCTGTACGACGGTCACCTCCGAACCCGCCCCGGACGGCGTCGAGGAGACCGGCACGGGCGCCCGCCGCCTGGTGTGGGCGCTGGATCTCGAACCGCACGGCTCCGCGGAGCTGGCGCTGCGCGTCGCGGCCCGTCCGCACGGCGCCGCGCACGCGCCGAGCGTGCCCGCCTCCCCCGCCGCCGCGAACGAGCGACTCCTCGCGCTGGAGGGCGAGTTCGCGCAGGGCGTGCCCTTCCCGACCGGCTGGCCCGAGCTGGCCGCGGCCTGCGCGCGGGGTCTGTCCGACCTCGCCGTGCTCCAGGTCCCGGCCCGCGGCCCGGACGGCGAGGAGCTGCGGGTGCCGGCCGCCGGAGTCCCCTGGTTCCTCACCCTGCTGGGCCGGGACGCCCTGCTCACCTCGCTCTTCGCCCTGCCCTACCGGCCGCAGCTCGCCGCCGCGACCCTGCCCGCGCTCGCCGCGACCCAGGCCGTCGAGGTGGGGGCGGACACGGTCGCGCAGCCCGGCAAGATCGTGCACGAGGTGCGGCACGGCGAACTCGCCCACTTCGGGCAGGTTCCGTACGGCCGCTACTACGGCTCGGTGGACGCGACTCCGCTGTTCCTGGTGCTGCTCGGCGCGTACACGGAGCAGACCGGCGACGCGTCCCTCGCCCGCAGGCTGGAGTCCAACGCCCGTGCGGCGATCGGCTGGATGCTGGACCACGGCGGGCTGACCTCGCGCGGCTATCTCGTCTACCGCGCGGACGGCGGCGGCCTCGCCAACCAGAACTGGAAGGACTCCCCCGGCGCGATGTGCTCGGCCGACGGCAGCCGTCCGAGCGGGCCGGTGATGGCCGCGGGCGCGCAGGGGTACGCGTACGACGCGCTGCGCCGCACCGCGCATCTCGCCCGGACCGTCTGGGACGACGAGGTGTACGCGGCGCTTCTGGAGCAGGCCGCCGCCGACCTGCGCGACCGCTTCCAGCGGGACTTCTGGATGAGTGAACACGCCTTCCCCGCGCTGGCGTTGGACGGTGACGGCCGGCACGTCGACGCGCTGGCCTCGGACGCGGGCCATCTGCTGTGGTCGGGGCTGCTCGACAAGGAGTACGGCGAGCTGGTGGGCCGCCGGCTGCTGGAGCCGGACTTCTTCTCCGGCTGGGGCGTCCGCACCCTCGCCTCGGGCCAGTCGGCGTACCACCCGCTGTCGTACCACCGCGGTTCGGTGTGGCCGCACGACAACGCGCTCATCACGCTGGGGCTCGCCCGGTACGGCCTGCACGACGAGGCCCGGACGGTGGCCCACGGGCTGGTGGACGCGGCGACGGCGGCCGGCCACCGGCTGCCCGAGGTCCTCGCGGGCTACGACCGGGAGACCCACGCCGAACCGGTGCCGTATCCGCACGCCTGCGTCCGGGAGTCCCGCTCGGCGGCGGCTCCCCTGGCGCTGCTCACGGCGGTCGGCGGCGCCTGAGGTCCACCGCGGGGGCGGGGGGACGCGCGGGCCGGCGGGGGCCGGTCCGCGCACCGCCGTGCTGTGCGGGGCGGTGCGCGGAGGCGGGGGTTTCGTGCCGAGTGCGCGGAGGCGGGGGTTTCGCGCCGAGTGCGCGGCGGGCCGTCCGGGCGCGGCTGCGGCGCGGGCCGTGAGCGCCCGCTGTCGTACCCGGGTCCCGGCGGGCCCGGCGGGCTGTCCGGGCCAGGCGGGGAGCCGTGAGCCCGGTCCGGTCCCGTCCGGTCCGCGAGGGCCGGGCGTCCCCGGACGGGGCGGTGGGCGCCGCGGCCGGTGAACCGTGCCCCGCGGCCGGGGTTCAGCCGCCGGAGGTGTCGAGTTCCGCGTCCTCGCCGACGCCCGCGCAGTCGTAGGGGTCCTTCAGCCAGCCGTCCGGCAGGACGACACGGTTGTTGCCGGAGGTGCGACCGCGGGGGCCGTCGGCGCCGGCGGGCCACTCCTGGTCGAGGTCCAGCTCGGCGAGCCCGTCGGAGAGTTCGGCGAGCGAGGAGGTGATCGCGAGGCGCTTGCGCATCTCGGAGCCGACGGAGAAGCCCTTCAGGTACCAGGCGACGTGCTTGCGGAAGTCGATGACGCCGCGCGCCTCGTCGCCGATCCACTCGCCGAGCAGGGTGGCGTGCCGGACCATGACGGCCGCGACCTCGCGCAGCGTCGGGCGGGCGTACTCCTCGCGGCCCTCGAACGCGGCGACCAGGTCGCCGAACAGCCAGGGCCGGCCGAGGCAGCCGCGGCCCACGACGACGCCGTCGCAGCCGGTCTCGCGGACCATCCGCAGCGCGTCGTCGGCGGACCAGATGTCGCCGTTGCCGAGGACGGGGATCTCCGGCACGTGCTCCTTCAGCCGGGCGATGGCGTCCCAGTCGGCGGTGCCGCCGTAGTGCTGGGCGGCGGTCCGGCCGTGCAGGGCGATCGCGGTCACGCCCTCCTCGACCGCGATGCGTCCGGCGTCGAGGAAGGTGATGTGGTCGTCGTCGATGCCCTTGCGCATCTTCATGGTGACGGGCAGGTCCCCGGCGCCGCTGACGGCCTCGCGGAGGATCGCGCGCAGCAGGTGACGCTTGTACGGCAGCGCGGAGCCGCCGCCCTTGCGGGTCACCTTGGGGACCGGGCAGCCGAAGTTGAGGTCGATGTGGTCGGCGAGACCTTCCTCCGCGATCATGCGGACGGCCTTGCCGACGGTGGCGGGGTCGACGCCGTACAGCTGGATCGAGCGGGGCGTCTCACTCGCGTCGAAGTGGATCAGCTGCATGGTCTTCTCGTTGCGCTCGACCAGCGCCCGCGTCGTGATCATCTCGCTGACGAAGAGACCCTTGCCGCCGCTGAATTCCCGGCACAGGGTGCGGAACGGCGCGTTCGTGATGCCCGCCATGGGGGCGAGGACGACGGGCGGCTGCACCTGGTGGGGACCGATCGACAGCACGGAGTTCACGGTGGACGTGGGCGTGGGCATTCCCCCATTGTGGCGTACGGCGCCGGGTGCCCGCACAGAAGATCGTGTAGAGGTCATTAGTTAGACACACTATCGACGTCGGCGTACTCTGGCTGAATGCCTGAGCTCAGCCACCGCCACCGCATGCTGGTGCTCGCGATCTGCTGCATGAGTCTGCTGATCGTGAGCCTCGACGTCACCATCCTGAACGTCGCCCTCCCCTCGATGCAGAGGGAACTGCACGCGAGCGTCGCGGGCATGCAATGGACGATCGACGCGTACACCCTGGTGCTGGCCTCTCTGCTGATGCTCGCGGGCTCCACCGCCGACCGCATCGGCCGCCGCAAGGTCTTCATGGCGGGCCTCGTCCTGTTCACCATCGGCTCGGTCCTCTGCTCCCTGGCCCCGAGCCTCGACACCCTCATCGTCTTCCGGATGATCCAGGCCGTCGGCGGCTCGATGCTCAACCCGGTCGCGATGTCGATCATCACGAACACCTTCACCGACCCCCGCGAACGCGCCCGCGCGATCGGCGTGTGGGGTGCCGTCGTCGGCATCTCCATGGCCGCGGGCCCCCTCGTCGGCGGACTGCTCGTCGACACCGTCGGCTGGCGCTCCATCTTCTGGATCAACCTGCCCGTCGGCCTCGCCGCCCTCCTGCTGACCCTGCGCTTCGTCCCCGAGTCCCGCGCCCCCAAGGCCCGCCGCCCCGACCCGGTCGGCCAGCTCCTCGTCATCGCGCTCCTCGGCTCCCTCACCTACGCGATCATCGAGGCGCCCACCTCCGGCCTCGCCCACACCCTCGCCTTCGGCGCGATCGCCCTCGCCGCCCTGCTCGGCCTCCTGTGGTACGAGCCCCGCCGCGACGAACCCCTCATCGACCTGCGCTTCTTCCGCTCGGCCCCGTTCAGCGGCGCGACCGTCATCGCGGTCAGCGCGTTCGCCGCCCTCAGCGGCTTCCTGTTCCTGTCGACGCTCTACCTGCAGAACGTCCGGGGCCTCGACGCCCTGCACGCGGGCCTGTGGATGCTGCCGATGGCGATCCTGTGCTTCGTCTGCGCGCCCGTCTCGGGACGCCTCGTCGGCAGCCGCGGCCCCCGCGTGTCCCTGCTGATCGCCGGCGTCGCCATGACGATCAGCGGCGTCCTGTTCGCCGCGTTCGAGGCCGAGACGTCGAACGTCACCCTCGTCATCGGCTACGTCTTCTTCGGCCTCGGCTTCGGCTTCGTCAACGCCCCCATCACCAACACCGCCGTCTCCGGCATGCCCCGCACCCAGGCCGGCGTCGCCGCGGCCGTCGCCTCCACCAGCCGCCAGATCGGCGGCACCCTCGGCGTCGCCGTCATCGGCGCAGCCCTCGCCTCCGGCATCCAGGCCTCCGCCTACCGCGCCACCTTCGTGTCCGCCGCCCGCCCCGGCTGGTGGATCATCACCGCCTGCGGCCTCGCCGTCCTCGTCCTCGGCGCGCTCACCAGCGGACGCTGGGCCCGCGGCACCGCCGACCGCACCGCCCGCCTGCTGGAGGCGCCGGAGGTGGCGGAACCGGTGAGCGTCCGGGCCCAGGACAGCACGGCCGCCTGACCCCGGACAGCACGAGACCCGGACGGCAAGGGGTCGGACGGACGGCGAGGGGCCCGGACAGAAGGGCGCCCGGGGCCGTTCACCGTCCTGGGCGGCGCAGGTCGGCCGTGGTCGGGCCGCGCCTCGCCGTCACGCGGCCCCGGACTCCCCGGCCTCGGCCTCCAGGGCGATCTCGTGAAGCCGCTCCAGCCGCCGACGGCTCTGCTCGTCGGCCGGCGGATACGTCACCATGCGCGCGCCCTGCGCGGGCGCCAGCCACAGGTCGGTGTGATCGACCGTGACGAGACCGACGTACGGGCTGACGAACTGCTTCGTCTTGCCGCGCGCGCTCACCACCTCGTACCGCTCCCAGATCTCACGGAACTCCGCCGACTCCGTCCGCAGCCGCTTCACCAGCATCTTCCACGCCGGCTCCCCCAGATGCCCGGCCATCGACACCCGCAGCCGCGCCGCCATCAACCGCATCGCCTCGTCCAGGAAGACGATCGACTCCCGCCACTCCGCGTTCGTGTACGCGAGCACCAGACAGTTGCGGTCCGCGGGCGGCACCGTGTCGAGGTCCCGCATCATCAGCCGGGCGTACGTGCGGTTGTACGCCAGGATGTCGTAGCGGCTGTTCTGGATGCACGCCGGTACGGGCTCCAGCTGCCGCAGCATCAGACGCAGCGCCGGCGTGATCCCCGAGCACTGCGCGGCCGGCGACGGATCCACGGCACCGGCCAGCTGGAAGAGATGCGCGCGCTCACCGGCGTCCAGCAGCAGCGTCCGCGCCAGCGCGTCGAGAACCTGCTCGGACACCTGGATGTCCCGCGCCTGCTCCAGCCACGTGTACCAGGTGACCCCCACCGCCGAGAGCTGCGCGACCTCCTCGCGGCGCAGCCCGGGAGTACGCCGCCGGCGCCCCCGGGGCAGTCCCACCTGCTCGGGCGTGATGCGCTCACGGCGGCTGCGCAGGAACGTCGCCAGCTCGTGCCGCCGGATCTCGCTGCCCCGCCCCGCCGCGGCACCCGCCGACACCGCCTGCCCGGGAACGCCCTCGCCGGTCCCCGCGGGACCCGCCGGACCCGCCGGAACAGGAGCGACTCCGCCCGGCACCCGGGCCACCCCGGTGGACCGTGCCCCCGCCGAACCCGTGGTCGCGTCCCGTGCCATCGTCGTCATGCCTCCAGCCTGCCGCTCACCGCAGCCTGTTGCCAGGTACTCCTTCTACCAGGATAAGAAGACTCTGGTACCAGCCTGAGACCGGGAGAACCCTGGAGGACGTGACCGAAACCGGAACCCTCACGACCACCGCCCGCGCCCCCGCCGCCCCACCCGCCCTCGGCGGCCTCGGACTCTTCACCGTGCTGCTCGGCGCGGCCCTGCCCCTGATCGACTTCTTCATCGTCAACGTGGCCCTCCCGACCATCGGACACGACCTGCACGCGAGCGAGTCCGTCCTCGAACTCGTCGTCGCCGGCTACGGAGTCGCCTACGCCGTCCTCCTCGTCCTCGGCGGACGCCTCGGCGACCTCTTCGGCCGCCGCCGGTTCTTCCTCGGCGGCATGGCCGCCTTCGGCCTCACCTCCCTCGCCTGCGGGCTCGCCCCCACCGCCTGGACCCTCGTCGCCGCCCGCGTCGCCCAGGGCGCCGCGGCCGCCGCGATGCTGCCCCAGGTCCTCGCCACCATCCAGGCCGCCACCGCCGGACCCCGCCGCGCCAAGGCCATGGGCCTGTACGGCGCCACCGCCGGCCTGTCGATGGTCGCCGGACAGGTCCTCGGCGGCGTCCTCGTCGCCGCCGACATCGCCGGCAGCGGCTGGCGCTCCGTCTTCCTCGTCAACGTGCCCGTCGTCGTCCTCGGCCTGTTCCTCGCCGCCCGCGCCGTCCCCGAGACCCGCTCCCGGCGCCCCGAGCCCGTCGACGCCCCCGGCACCGTCCTCCTCGCCGCCGCCCTGCTGGCCCTCCTCGCCCCCCTCACCGAGGGCCGCGCCGCCGGCTGGCCCCTGTGGACCTGGCTCTCCCTCGCCCTGTTCCCCCTCGCCGCCACCGCCTTCTACCGCGTCGAACGCCACGCCGACCGCAACGGCCGCACCCCGCTCGTCCCGCCCAGCCTGTTCCGGATCACCTCGCTGCGCCGCGGCCTGATCATGATCGTGCCGTTCTCCATCGGCTTCAGCGGCTTCATGTTCGTCATCGCGGTCGCCCTCCAACAGGGCGAAGGCCTCGGCCCCGTCGCCGCCGGACTCGCCCTCGCCCCACTCGCCGTCGTCTTCTTCGTCACCTCCCTGTGCGGCCCCCGGCTGATCGCCCGCCACGGCACCCGCGTCGTCACCGCCGGCGGAATCCTCCAAGGCATCGGCATCGCCCTCATCGCCCTCGCCGCCGCACGCTCCTGGCCCGACCTCGGCGTGTGGCAACTCCTCCCCGGAGCGGCCGTCGCCGGAGCCGGACAGGCACTCCAACTGCCCGTCCTCATCCGGATCGTCCTCTCCGAGATCCCCGCCACCCGCGCCGGCGTCGGCAGCGGCGTGATGGCCACCACCCAGCAGGCCTCCCTCGCCATCGGCGTCGCCACCCTCGGCACACTCTTCCTGTCCCTCGCCCCCACCCACGGCACCCGGGACGCCCTCGTCACCACCCTCCTCGTCCAACTCGCCGGCATCGCCCTCACCACCGCGCTCAGCCTGCGCCTCCCCCGCACCATCGCCTGACCCCGCACCCCCGCCCGGCCACCCCGGGCAACACCCCCGCACGCCCCTCGCCCACCGCCCGCGCGGCCACCGGCACATGCACCCGTCATGCCGTCAACTACCCATTTCCCAGGGGCTGTTGACACTCCCCGCCCACCATGTCGTACTGAGTCGCACTGAAGTCGAACGGACCCGCGCCCGGCGACCGCCCAGCCGCACGCCCCCGTCGACCGCTCCGCGATCCGAGGAGGCCCCGTGGCCCACACCAAGATCCGCACACCGGACCAGAGGCCCACCACGGGCACCGGCGGAACCGGACACTGAACTACCCCACACCCGCCGACGTCACCCGCACCGCCAAGGCCCTCGCAACCCGGCACCCCGACAAGTGCCGGCTCACCACGATCGGCCACTCCCGCCGCGGCACCCCCCTACGGATGCTCAGCGTCGGAAGAGGCCCACGGCACGCCCTCGTGGTCGCGGGCGCCCACCCCAACGAATACGTCGGCGGCGGCACCCTCCTCGCGCTGGCCCACCGGGCACTGGCCGGCGAACACCCCGGAACCGTATGGCACCTCGTGCTGTGCCTCGACCCCGACGGAGCCCGCCTCAACGAAGGCGGCCACCACGCCGCCACCCTCCTCGACCAGTACCGCCACTTCTTCCGCCCCGCCCCCGACGAACAACCCGAATGGGCACCCGCACTCCCCCGCCCCCGCTACCTCCCCGAGAGCCGCGCCCTCCTCGACGTCATCCGCCGCATCCGCCCCTACGTCCAGATCACCCTCCACAGCACCGACATCGGCGGCACCTTCGCCCAACTCACCCGCGACGTCCCCGGCCTCGACCGCACCCTCACCACCTCCGCCGAACGCCTCGGCATCCCCGTCGAGAACGCCCCCCTGGACGCCCTCCACTGGCCCGCCACCGCCCCCGGCGTCTTCGTCCTCCCACCCCCCGGAGCCCCCGAACGCCCCACCGCCTTCCCCGAGAACGCCCACCACTCCACCTGGCTCGCCCCCCACGCCTACGGAGGCGTCACCGCCGTCATCGAAGTCCCCGTCTGGGCCGCCCCCCGCTTCGCCGACCTCACCCCCGACCCCGCCCCCGAACAACGCCTGCGCCACTGGGCCGAACGCCTGCGCGCCCACACCCACACCACCCGCACCCACTACGAACGCGCCCGCCCCCACCTCCCCCCACCCGGCCCGGACCCCGCCTACAGCATCCGCCGCGCCATCACCGAAACCCTCCGCGTCTGCGGCGCCCTCGCCGACAGCTGGGACCCCGCCCACCCCACCTACACCCCACTGCCCGACCTCACCCGCGCCCGCACCGCCAGCATCGAAGGCTTCGCCCGCCGCACCCCGCTCCGCGCCGCCGCCATGCTCCTGCGCCTCCTCGACGAACACGCCCCCACCCCCGCCACCGCACCCCAACGCACCGAACTGGAAGCCCTCATCACACGCTGGTGCGCCGCCTACTCCGCGAGTTTCACCGCCACCTGGGTCCCCGTCGACCGCCAGATAGAACACCAGGTCAACGTCACCACCGCCGCCGTCGAAGCCGCCGAAGGACACCTCGCACCCTCCTGACCGACCACGCCCACCACCGAACTCACCGCCCGACAGCCCCCGTTGATCTTCCCGATGCTGCACACTCCTACCGCAGACGAAACGGTCCACCAGGAGGTGTCATGCTGCAGATCAACCAGAGCAAAGTGAGCCGCTGGGACCAGCACGGCCGCGAACACACCGTCCGCGTCCAACGCACCGGCGTCCAACGCACCATCCGATGCGACACCTGCGGCTGGCGCAAGAACGCCCAGTTCCTCCCCTGGCTCAAAGCCGAGGAACACCTCGCCGAAGCCCACCAGGCGACCGTCGACCCCAAGGAAAACTGAAAACCCCGGCGAGTCCACCCCGCCGGGGTCCACCACCACCGCCCCGAACACCCCGGGCGAGCCACCTCAGTCGATACGACGACGCAGACCACGCAACAGCAGACGGACCACCGCAACGAACTCCGCCTCGATCCCCGGCTGCTCCCACTCCCCCGCATACGCCGGATCATGAAAACGGCCCGTCGCGTCGAACACCGCACGCGCCGTCGCCGCCGAATCACCGTCCACCGACGAGAAATCGCCCTCCTGAACACCCCGGAACACGATCTGCGTCACCTGCTCCACCAGCTCCGCGATGTGCTCCTCCACCACCGCACTCGCCTCACCGAGCAGCACCGTGTACGTCGCGAACAGCTCCGGATCGTCCCCCGCCTTGTGCCGCTTCGCCGTGAACAGCGCACCCAGCCAGTGCTCCAGAGCCACCGGAGCCGGGTGCGCGGCCGACCCCGCGATCTCCCCCAGCGTCGCCGACGTCCGGTCCAGCCACCGCTTCGTGACCGCCTCCCGCAGCGCCGCCTTCGTACGGAAATGCCGGTAGACACTGCCGTGACTGACACCCAGCGCACGCGCCACGTCCACCACGGTCGCCTTGGCCGGGCCATGGCGGCGCAGCACCTCCTCCGTCGCCACGAGGATGCGCTCCGCCGTCAGTGCTTCACCGGTCTGTGCCATGACGAAGACCGTACCTGCCGGTACTGTCAGCGCTCGCTGTCGAGATGTGCCATCTGCGCCGCCGGGTAACGGTCACCGGCCGCCGCGCCCACCGGCACCGCCCGCTCGATCGCCGCCAGGTCCGCCTCGTCCAGCGTCACGTCCAGAGCACCCAGCGCCTCCGCGAGCCGCTCCCGGGTCCGCGCGCCCACCAACGGCACGATGTCCTCGCCCCGCGACAGCACCCACGCGATCGCGATCTGCGCGACGCTGACACCCTTCTGCTCGGCGATCTTCCGCAACGCGTCCACCAGCGAGAGGTTGTGCCGCAGATTGTCGCCCTGGAAACGGGGACTCATCGCCCGGAAGTCGTTCGCCCCCAACTGCCGGTCCGCCGTGAAATGCCCCGAGATCAGCCCGCGCGACAACACCCCGTACGCCGTGATCCCGATCCCCAGCTCACGGGTCGCCGCCAGGATCTCCCCCTCGACACCCCGCGAGATCAGCGAATACTCGATCTGCAGATCCGAGATGGGCGCCGTCGCCGCAGCACGCCGGATCGAGTCCGCGCCGGCCTCGCTCAGCCCGATGTGCCGCACATGCCCGGCCTCCACCAGCTCCGCGATCGCACCCACGGTCTCCTCGATGGGAATTCCGGGATCGACCCGGGCGATCCGGTACACATCGATATGATCGACACCGAGGCGCTGCAAGGAATAGGCGGCGAAATTCTTCACCGCCGCAGGACGCCCGTCATACCCCGACCAGCCCCCGTCCGGATCCCGCAACGCCCCGAACTTCACACTCGTCAACGCCCGCTCACGCGACGCCGCCGACGCCGAACGCAGCGCCTCCCCGATCAGCATCTCGTTGTGACCCATCGCGTAGAAATCACCCGTGTCGAGCAGGGTCACACCCGCTTCGAGCGCGGCATGGATCGTCGCGACGGACTCGGCCCGGTCCGCGTCCCCGTAGAGCGCGGACATGCCCATGCAGCCGAGGCCGAGGGCGGAGACCTGGGGGCCGGTGGTTCCTAGGGGGCGGGTTTGCATGAGAACTCCTTGGTGGTCCTTGGAGGGGCGGTACTCCTTCACTTTGGCATGACGGCTGACAGATTTCAATATCTGTCAGCTGTCATCCGTCAGCTGTCAGTCCACACCCCCTCGCGCACCCGAAACCCTGGTCCAGACCTATTGACGAATGGTCTGGACCGCGCGAATGTCATGCCTACGACAGCTCGACACCTCACCGCACCCCCCACCGGGAGGCCTCGCATGATTCGTCGCAAGCTCCGCCTGCTCGCCGTCGCTCTGACAGCGGCGGTCCTGACCCCCTTGTCGGTGGCCGGTGCGCCCGGTGCCGCCGCGGCCGACACCTGTGCCGTGAAGTCGCGTCCGGCCGGCAAGGTTCTCCAGGGCTACTGGGAGAACTGGGACGGCTCGTCCAACGGGGTGCACCCGCCGTTCGGTTGGACGCCGATCACCGATGCGCGGATCGCGCAGCACGGCTACAACGTGCTCAACGCGGCGTTTCCCGTGATCCGTTCGGACGGGACGGCGTTGTGGGAGGACGGGATGGACGCGGGGGTGAAGGTCGCGACGCCCGCCGAGATGTGCGCGGCCAAGGCGTCGGGGCAGACGATCCTGATGTCGATCGGTGGCGCGGCCGCGGGGATCGATCTGAGTTCGTCGACGGTCGCGGACCGTTTCGTGGCGACGATCGTGCCGATTCTGAAGAAGTACAACTTCGACGGGATCGACATCGACATCGAGACGGGTCTGACGGGCAGCGGGAACATCGGTCAGTTGTCGGCGTCGCAGGCGAACCTGATCCGGATCATCGACGGGGTGCTGGCGAAGATGCCGTCGAACTTCGGGCTGACGATGGCGCCGGAGACGGCGTATGTGACGGGTGGCAGCATCACGTACGGGTCGATCTGGGGCGCGTATCTGCCGATCGTGAAGAAGTACGCGGACAACGGCCGGCTGTGGTGGCTGAACATGCAGTACTACAACGGGAGCATGTACGGGTGTGCCGGTGACTCGTATTCGGCGGGCACGGTGCAGGGGTTCACGGCGCAGACGGACTGTCTGAACAAGGGTCTCGTGGTGCAGGGGACGACGATCAAGGTGCCGTACGACAAGCAGGTGCCGGGGTTGCCCGCGCAGTCGGGTGCGGGGGGCGGTTACATGGCGCCGAGTCTGGTGTCGCAGGCGTGGAGGCACTACGGGACCGGTCTGAAGGGTCTGATGACCTGGTCGGTGAACTGGGACGGTTCGAAGAACTGGACGTTCGGCGACAACGTGAAGGCGTTGCAGGGCCGTTGAGGCGGCCGGCGGCTCGTCTGCGGGGCCGTTGAGGACGGCGGTCCGTGTCCGGGCGGTGCGAAGCCCCCGGTTCCCTGGTGGGAGCCGGGGGCTTCGTGGTGCGTGGTGCGTGGGTCAGCAGCCGACGAGGCGGCTGGCGAGGTAGCCCTCGATCTGGTCGAGGGAGACGCGCTCCTGCTTCATGGAGTCGCGCTCGCGCACGGTGACGGCGTTGTCGTCGAGGGTGTCGAAGTCGACGGTGACGCAGAAGGGGGTGCCGATCTCGTCCTGGCGGCGGTAGCGGCGGCCGATGGCGCCGGCGTCGTCGAACTCGATGTTCCAGTGCTGGCGCAGCGCGGTGGCGAGGCCCTTCGCCTTGGGCGAGAGCTCCGGGTTGCGCGACAGGGGCAGCACGGCGACCTTGACGGGCGAGAGGCGGGGGTCGAGGCGCAGGACGGTGCGCTTCTCCATCTTGCCCTTGGCGTTGGGGGCTTCGTCTTCGATGTAGGCGTCGAGGAGGAAGGCGAGCATGGCGCGGCCGACGCCGGCGGCGGGTTCGATGACGTAGGGGGTCCAGCGCTCTCCGGCTTCCTGGTCGAAGTAGGAGAGGTCCTGGCCGGAGGCCTTGGAGTGGGCGCCGAGGTCGTAGTCGGTGCGGTTGGCGACGCCTTCGAGTTCGCCCCATTCGTTGCCGCCGAACTGGAAGCGGTACTCGATGTCGGCGGTGCGCTTGGAGTAGTGGGAGAGCTTCTCCTGGGCGTGCTCGTACCAGCGCATGTTCTCTTCGCGGAGGCCGAGGCCGGTGTACCAGTTCCAGCGTTCCTGCATCCAGTACTCCTGCCACTTCTCGTCCTCGCCCGGCTTGACGAAGAATTCCATCTCCATCTGTTCGAACTCGCGGGTGCGGAAGATGAAGTTGCCGGGGGTGATCTCGTTGCGGAAGGACTTGCCCATCTGCGCGATGCCGAAGGGGGGCTTGCGGCGCGAGGTGGTCTGTACCTGGGCGAAGTTGGTGAAGATGCCCTGGGCGGTCTCGGGGCGCAGGTAGGCGATGGAGCCGCTGTCCTGGGTGGGGCCGAGGTGGGTGCTCAGGAGGCCGGAGAACTGCTTGGGCTCGGTGAACATGCCCTTGTTGCCGCAGTTGGGGCAGTTGATGTCGGCGAGGCCGTTCTCGGGGAGGCGGCCGTGCTTGGCCTCGTAGCCCTCTTCGAGGTGGTCGGCGCGGTAGCGCTTGTGACAGGAGGTGCACTCGGTGAGGGGGTCCGAGAAGGTGGCGACGTGTCCGGAGGCGACCCAGGTCTCGGTGGCCAGGATCACCGATGAGTCGATACCGACGACGTCCTCACGCGAGGTGACCATGTAGCGCCACCACTGGCGCTTGATGTTCTCCTTGAGTTCGACGCCGAGCGGGCCGTAGTCCCAGGCGGCACGCTGTCCGCCGTAGATCTCACTACTGGGGAAAACGAAGCCACGGCGCTTGCTCAGGCTGACGATGGTGTCGATCTTGTCGGCGGCCACGGTGCTCTCTTCATTACGGACGGACGGCAGCGAATGCTTCAGGTTACCGGCGTGGGCCACCTCTGTATCAAATCGGTTCGCTGGGTGGGCGGCTCGCTGGGGGTTACATCCGGTTGGTGGGTGTTTTCGAGGGGGGTGCTGGTGGGGGTGGGGGCGGTGTGAGCGGGTGGTGGGTGTTCTGCTTCGCGTTTCGTTCGTCTGCTGCCGGCCTGTCGCTCGCGTGTGGCCGGCCCGTGCGGTGGGCGTATTGACAATCGTTTCCACCTTTGTTGAAAATGACTGTCATGAACGTACGACGACGCCTCATATCCGGGTCCGCCGCGCTGGTGGCCACCGCCCTCGGCCTCGGGGTCCTCTCGGCCTGCTCGGGTTCGGCTTCGGCCGACGGGAAGGGCGGGGGGAGGCTCGACGTGGTGGCGTCGTTCTACCCGCTCCAGTACCTGGCCGAGGAGATCGGCGGGTCGCACGTGAGCGTGACGAATCTGACGCAGCCCGGTCAGGAGCCGCACGACCTGGAGATCAGCGCGCGGCAGACCGCGCAGTTGCAGGAGGCGGACGCCGTCCTCTATCTGAAGAACCTGCAGCCGGCCGTCGACGACGCGGTGGCCCAGTCCGAGGTCGGCACGAAGATCGACGCGGCGTCGCTGACGACGCTGGAGAAGCACGGGAACGAGGTCGGCGGGCACGCGGCCGAGCACGATCACAGTGCGGGTGAGGAGGCGGGGGGCGCCGATCCGCACGTCTGGCTGGACCCGGTGCGGTTCGGTGAGGTGGCGGAGGGCGTCGCGAAGGGGCTGGAGAAGGCCGATCCGCAGCATGCCGGGGACTACGCGAGGAACATGGCGGCGCTGCGGAAGAAGTTCGACGCGCTGGACAAGGACTTCCGTGACGGGCTGGCGCACACGGACACGAAGACGTTCATCACCACGCATGCGGCGTTCGGTTATCTCGCGGAGCGGTACGGGCTGACGGAGGAGGCCATCAACGGTCTGGATCCGGAGTCGGAGCCGAGCGCGAAGCGGGTGCGGGGGCTGGAGACGCTGGCGAAGGCCGACGGGGTGACGACGGTGTTCTACGAGACGCTCGTGAGTGACAGGACGGCCCGGACGATCGCGCGGGACGCGGGGTTGCGGGCGGATGTCCTCGATCCGATCGAGGGGATCACCGGCAAGTCGAAGGGTGACGACTACATGGAGGTCATGCGGTCGAACCTGAAGGCGCTGCAGACGGCTCTGGGGGCGAGGTGACGGTGGTGGAGGACATGACGGCCGCGGGTGAGGCGGTGGTGTCGTTGCGCGGGGTGCGGGCCGATTTGGGTTCGCGTCCGGTGCTGCGGGGTGTGGATCTGACGGTGCGCCGCGGTGAGGTGGTGGCGCTGCTGGGGGCGAACGGTTCGGGGAAGTCGACGGCGGTGCGCAGTGTCATCGGGCAGGTTCCGGTGAGTGCCGGCGAGATCGAGGTCTTCGGGGTGCCGCGGCGTCGTTTCCGTGACTGGTGGCGGGTGGGGTACGTGCCGCAGCGGACGACGGCGGCGGGTGGTGTGCCGGCGACGGTGACGGAGATCGTGGCGTCGGGGCGGTTGTCGCGGGCGCGTTTCGGTGTGCTGCGCAGGGCCGATCACGCGGCGGTCCGGCGGGCTCTGGAGCTGGTGGGGATGGCGGACCGGGCGAGGGACTCGGTGAACGCGTTGTCGGGGGGTCAGCATCAGCGGGTGCTGATCGCGCGGGCGCTGGCGTCCGAGCCGGAGTTGCTGATCATGGACGAGCCGATGGCGGGAGTGGACCTTGCGAGCCAGGAGGTCTTGGCGGCGACACTGCGCGACCAGGTGGCACAGGGCGCGTCGGTGCTGCTGGTGCTGCACGAGCTGGGACCGCTGGAGCCGTTGATCGACCGTGCGGTGGTGTTGCGGGACGGGTGTGTGCTGCACGACGGTCCGCCGCCGCGGGCGGTGGGTCAGCACGCGTTGCCCGGTCATGACCATGTACATCCGCACGCGGCGCACGACGCCGGGCCGATCCGGACGGGGCTGTTGAGCTGATGGAGATCCTTGATTACGCGTTCATGCAGCGGGCGCTGCTCGCGGCGGTGCTGGTGGGGATCACGGCGCCGGCTGTGGGCATCTATCTGGTGCAGCGGCGTCAGGCGTTGATGGGTGACGGCATCGGTCATGTGGCGATGACGGGTGTGGGGCTGGGTTTTCTGCTGTCGTGGTCGCCGGTGTGGATGGCGACGGCGGTGTCGGTGCTGGGTGCGGTGCTGATGGAGCTGATCCGCTGGTACGGCAGGACGCGGGGTGACATCGCGCTGGCGATGCTGTTCTACGGGGGTATGGCGGGTGGCGTCATGTTCATCAATCTCGCGCCGGGTGGTTCGAACGCGAACCTGACGTCGTATCTGTTCGGTTCGCTGTCGACGGTGAGCCGGTCGGATGTGACGGCGATCTGTGTGCTGGCGGCGTTCGTGGTGCTGGTGACGGTGGGGCTGCGGCGGCAGTTGTTCGCGGTGAGCCAGGACGAGGAGTTCGCGCGGGTGACGGGTCTGCCGGTGCGGGCGCTGAATCTGCTGACGGCGGTCACGGCGGCGGTGACGGTGACGGTCGCGATGCGCGTGGTGGGGCTGCTGCTGGTGAGCGCCCTGATGGTGGTGCCGGTGGCGGCGGCGCAGCAGCTGAGCCGGAGTTTCGCGGCGACGTTCGCGATCGCGGTGGCGATCGGGGTGAGTGTGACGATCGGGGGGACGGTGACGTCGTACTACCAGGATGTTCCGCCGGGGGCGACGATCGTGCTGCTGACGATCGGGGCGTTCGTGGTGCTGACGGCTTTGGCGGCTCCGGTGGCGCGGCGGCGGGCCCGGGCGGCGGCGGCTGTCGGGGAGGCCGGGGATCCGGTGGAGTGCGCGATTCCGGCGTCGCGGGGTCCGGAGAGCACGGTCGGCGTCTGACCGGGCGGAGTGCGGGCTGGCACAATGGCCGGGCAGGGGCAGACGTGAGGAGGCAACGGTGACAACCGCTGGATCGCCCGTTCGGGGCCGTTCCACCCGGCAGCGTGCCGCCGTGGCGGCCGCGCTGGACGAGGTCGACGAGTTCCGCAGCGCGCAGGACCTTCACGACATGCTCAAGCACAAGGGTGACTCGGTGGGGCTCACCACGGTCTACCGCACGTTGCAGTCGCTGGCGGACGCCGGTGAGGTGGATGTGCTGCGGACGTCGGAGGGTGAGTCGGTGTACCGGCGCTGTTCCTCCGGGGAGCACCATCACCATCTGGTGTGCCGGGTGTGCGGCAAGGCGGTGGAGGTGGAGGGTCCGGCCGTGGAGAAGTGGGCGGAGGCCATCGCCGCGGAGCACGGGTATGTGAACGTGGCGCACACGGTGGAGATCTTCGGTACGTGTGCGGAGTGCGCGGAGTGTGCGGCGGCGAAGGGCTGAGGTTCATCGTCGGTCACGGCCCCTCCCCGTCCGGGGTGAGGGACCGTTGTCGTGGTGTGCGGGTCGGGTCGGGTCTGCGGGCGGGGGCGTCCGGGCGGCGGGTGTCAGGAGCCGTCGCCCCTCATGCCCTGTTCCATGGCGAGGAGGTCCTCGTTGGGGACGGCGCCGCCGAAGCGGCGGTCGCGCTGGGCGTATTCGACGCAGGCGCGCCACAGGTCGCGGCGGTCGAAGTCGGGCCACAGCACGTCCTGGAACACCATTTCGGCGTAACTGGACTGCCAGATGAGGTAGTTGGAGGTGCGCTGCTCGCCGCTGGGGCGCAGGAACAGGTCGACGTCCGGCATGTCCGGGTAGTACAGGTACTTCTGGATGGTCTTCTCGGAGACCTTGTCGGGGTCGAGGCGGCCGGCGGCGACGTCTGCGGCCATCGCCTTGGCGGCGTCGGCGAGTTCGGCGCGGCCTCCGTAGTTGACGCAGAAGTACAGGGTCATGGCGTCGTTGTCCTTGGTCTGCTCCTGGGCGATCTGGAGTTCCTGGACGACGGACTTCCACAGTTTGGGCATGCGGCCGACCCAGCGGATCCGGATGCCGAGTTCGTCCATCTCGTCGCGGCGGCGGCGGATGACGTCGCGGTTGAAGTTCATGAGGAAGCGGACCTCGTCGGGGGAGCGCTTCCAGTTCTCGGTGGAGAAGGCGTAGAGGGAGAGGTTCTTCACGCCCAGGTCGATGCAGCCCTTGAGGACGTCCATGACGACGCCCTCGCCGACGCGGTGGCCCTCGGTGCGGGGCAGTCCGCGTTCCTTGGCCCAGCGGCCGTTGCCGTCCATGACGACGGCGACGTGGCCGGGGACGAGTTCGCCGGGGAGTTTGGGCGCGCGGGCACCGGAGGGGTGCGGTTCCGGCGTCTTGTACTCGCGGCGCTGGCGTCCCAGGATCCCGCGTACGACCATGTGCTTCTCGTCTCCCTCTTGCTGTTGCTCTCGTGCGGTGGTGCCGGTGTCCGGTGCGACGGTGCCGGTGCCCGGCGTGGTCCGTGCCGGTGCGGTGGCCGGTTACTTCTCCACGTAACGCAGGGAACGCAGTCCGCGTTCCAGATGCCAGTGGAGGTAGGCCGACACGAGTCCGCTGCCCTCCCGGACGTGGCGTGGCTCGGCCGCGTCCGCGGTCTCCCAGTCTCCCGTGAGGAGGGCGCCGAGGAGTTCGAGGGCCTGGGGCGAGGGTACGACGCTGCCGGGGACGCGGCAGTCGGCGCAGACGGAACCTCCCGCGGCGACCGAGAAGAACCGGTTCGGTCCGGGCATGCCGCATTTGGCACAGTTGCCGAAGCTGGGGGCGTAGCCGTTGACGGCGAGGGAACGCAGCAGGAAGGCGTCGAGAACGAGGTGTGACTCGTGTTCGGCGCGGGCGAGGGTGCGCAGTCCGCCGACGAGCAGAAGGTACTGCTGGACGGCGGGTTCTCCCTCGTGGTCGGTGAAGCGTTCGGCGGTCTCCAGCATGGCGGTGCCGGCGGTGTAGCGGGCGTAGTCGGTGACGATGCCGCCGCCGTAGGGGGCGATGGTCTCGCTCTGGGTGCACAGCGGGAGGCCGCGTCCGACGAGTTCGCTGCCGCGGGAGAAGAACTGGACGTCGACGTGGGAGAAGGGTTCGAGGCGGGCGCCGAACTTGGACTTGGTGCGGCGGACGCCGCGTGCCACCGCGCGTACGCGGCCGTGACCGCGGGTGAGCAGGGTGATGATCCGGTCCGCCTCGCCCAGCTTCTGGGTGCGCAGCACGATGCCGTCGTCGCGGAACAGACTCATGGGGCCCATTCTCGCCTACGGCACCGGTGTCCTGGCCCGGATGGGCTCGATTGCGTGGGGAGGGCCGGTTCGGGGGGGGCGGCGAGGTTCGGTCGGGCGGGGTTCAGGGGACCTCGCCGCGGCTGCGGGCGTTGGCGTAGGCGGTGGCGGCGCTGATCCGCTCCGCGGCGGTGGCGCGCCGGACGGCGTCGGGCGGGCACTCCCATTCCCTGCCGCCGCCGAGCGGCCTCAGCCGGACGCGGGGTCCTTCGTGTCCTGTGACCATGCCCACCTTCCCGGTGTGCGTGTCGACGGCGTACGAGCCGATCGGTGGCGTCGGCGTGGAGGGGGTCATCGCGGGGCCGCCGGTCGCCGGCGGCGGGCGGCTCTGGTGGAGCGGCCGCCGCGGACGACCGCGGGGCGGGGTGCCGGGGGTGCCGGGGGTGCCGCGGCCGGCGGGGCGGTCCGCGGGACCGGCGGCGTGGTGTCGGCGTGGGCGAGCGCCGTGGGCGATTGCTTCACGGTTTCCTCCGCCTCTTGGGCGCGGTGCGCCGAGTGTCGTTCCCCCGAGTGGTGCGTGTTCTCGTACCTGGTGCCTCGGGGTGTCCGCGGTGCGGGTGCGGGTGCCCGGGTCCGGGGGTGGTCCGGTGCGGGTGGCCGCGGGTTGTTCTTCCTTCACCCTGCTCCCCCGTGCCGCCCGGTTTCACCCTTCGCATCCTGGTGGTGACGCTCCGCATCTACACTCGGCGGGATCGGCCGGCGGCAAGTGCCCTGCGGGTTGCGGGGGTTGGCGGTGGCCGCGGGCGGGTGCGGTGGATCCGCCGGGTGCAGGGGGGTACCGGCGGACGGGTGACGCGGCCCGGGCGGAGGGCGGGGAAGGGTAGCCTGCACTGCCCTGTGACCGACCGCTCCGTGGGGGAGGACGACCCGGCGATGACTCTTCCGAGCCTTCTGGGGGTGTTCGCGCACCCGGACGACGAGCCCTTGTCGGCGGGTGGTGTGCTGGCCCGGCATGCGGCGTCGGGGGCGCGTACGGCGGTCGTGACGGCGACCTGGGCGGAGGACACCCGGCGGGCGGCGGAGCTCGCCGACGCGCTGAGTGTCCTCGGCGCGGGCGCGCCCCGCCTGCTCGGCTATGCGGACGCGCGTTTCCCGGGGTCGGCGCCGGGGGCGGTCCGGTTCTGCGACGCGCCGCTGGACGAGGCGGTACGGCGGCTGGTGGCGCATGTCCGGGAGGTCCGGCCGGAGATCGTGGTGACGCACGACGCGTACGGCGGGCTGACGGGCCATCCGGACCATGTGCACACCCACCGGGTGACGGTGCTCGCGGTGCAGGCCGCCGGGCTGGACCAGCTCTGTCCGGAGGCGGGGCCGGCGTGGCGGGTGGGCGCCGTCTATCTGGCCACGCATCCCGACTCCGCTGCCCGGGAGCTGGGCCCGCTGCTGGTCCGGGAGGGCAGGCCGATGTTCAGTGTCCCGGACGCGTGGGTGACCGCGGTGGTCGAGGCCGGTCCCTGGCTGGACCGGAAGATCGAGGCGGTGTTCGCCCACCGTTCCGAGGTGGAGCGCGGCGCGCTGCCGGGCCGGCTCGCCGGACTGTCCCCGGAGGAGCGGCGGAGGCTGATGGCCACGGAGTGGTTCGTCCGCCACGAGAGTGCTGCCGCGTACCCGCCGCGGACGGCGCGGCGGGTGTTGACGGGGTTGACGGTCTGAGCCGTCGGGTGTCCGGGGGCGCGCGTCAGGCGGCCGGTGGGCGGGGGCCGGGCGTCCGCCCGCCCGGCTCCTGTCGTTCGGGTCAGCCCTGGTCCTGCGGGGCGAAGTGGCGTACGTAGGCGCGTTGCCAGGGGGTCTCCACGGCGTGGCGGTCGTAGTGGCGGCGGACGTGGGCGACCGCGTCGGCGGGCGGGACGCCGTCGAGGACGGCGAGGCAGGCCAGGGCGGTGCCGGTGCGGCCGCGGCCGCCTCGGCAGGCGATCTCGACGCGTTCGCCGGCCGTCCGCCGCCAGGCGTCGGTCAGGACGGCGCGGGCCTCGGCGCGGTCGGCGGGGAGCCGGAAGTCGGGCCACCGCAGCCAGCGGGCCTCCCAGGGCACCGGGGGCGGCTCCTTGCCGAGGAGGTGCACGGCGTACGTGGGCGGCGGGGTGCCGTCGTCCGGGAGGGGGCGCCGCAGTGCCCGCCCGCGGACCAGGCGTCCGGAGGGCAGCCACAGGACACCCGCGCCACCCGGCTCCCACGTGTCGTTCGCGGGGCCGTAGTCGGGCGGGGTGCCGGGTGGGGGTTCGGATCCGGTTTCGGCCATGGGGTCAGGGTAGGGGCGGGCGGGAGCGAGGGGGTCCGCCCGTCGACGGGGTTGCCGGCCAGGCCTGTCGGACGCCGGGACCCCGAAGTCTCGGCGCCGCGCTGCCTCGGCGCCCGCCGCCCCTGCGCGGCGCCGTGAGCGGCCGTACGGGCGGGCCGTACCGCCGCCCGGCGACCCGGCGGACCCGGCCGGTGGGGGTCAGCTCACGCCGCGGGCGCCCTGGGCCGCTCGTGCCTCGATGCCGCGGAAGTGGTCGGACATCGCGTGGCGGGCGCCCTCCACGTCGCGGGCGCGGAGGGCGGTGAGGATGTCGCGGTGGCGGCGGGCGGTGACCTCTGGGGTGATGTCGTCGGTCCAGCCGCGGACGGCGGCGACGCGGCGGAAGACGGTCCAGAAGGCGTTGAGGAGCTGGGGGACGAGAGGGTTGCCGAGGGAGGCGTAGAGGAGTTCGTGGAACTCGCTGTCGAGTTCGGGGAAGGAGCGTCCGTCGCGGGCGGCGGTCTCCATCCGGGTGACGACGGTTTCGAGCCGGTCGAGTTCGTCCTCGGTGAGGACGTCGGCGACCCGGCTCATGAGTCCCTCCTCCAGCACCTCGCGGACCTGGAGGATCTCGGCGAGGGCCCCGGTGGGGTCGTCAGGGCGGGCGAGGGTGCGGAAGGTGAGGCCGTCGACGAGGGGGGTCATGGACGCTTCGCCGACATAGGTGCCGTAGCCATGCCGGATCTCCACTATGTCGAGCGCCTGGAGGGCCTTGAGGGCCTCGCGGACGGAGTTGCGGCTCACCCCGAGGTCGTTCATCAGCTCGGTCTCGGTGGGCAGCGGGGAGCCGGCGGGGAGCCCCCGGTCGAGGATCAGCTGCATGACCTCGCGCTGGATCTGGCTGGTCACCCGGCGCTCGGCCCGGCCCCGGTTCCCGGTCTCCTCAGGCATGCGCCGCATCGTACGCTCGCTGGACATCGGACGTCCCACCTCCGGGCTGATCAAAATCCTGGTTCGGCCAACTGCCCCTGTTTCCAGCCGTCATTGGTCGCACCAGTGGAAGATACGCCATTCGTGTGCGATCCCTTGACCCCCTCGACGCCCCCTTTTATGGTCGCGCTGCCACCCATGACGTAGGACGTCGTATCTCCTGCCGTGCGGGCCCGGGGCGGCCGTCCGACCGGTCCGGGGTCCGCCGCGCCGAGGACCGGCCGTTCCACCGCTCCACCGGACCGCTCTACTGGACCACTCCTTGCTGGAGGAACCGTGCGCGACGTGACCACCGCTCCGGCGCTGCACCGCCGGTCGTTCCTGAAGTACACGGGCGCTCTGGGCGCCGCCGCACTGTCCTCGTCGCTGGCGGCCTGTTCGTCCGGGCCGGAGTCCACCAACGACACGGGGAACTCGGGCAGCGGCAGGAACGCCACCCTGACGGCCGTGATCGGCTACGGGAACGACGGCAGCTGGGACCCGACACAGACCGCGTCGGCGTTCTGCATGGCCGCCAACAACCACATCTACGAGGGTCTCCTCGACACGGACCCGATCTCCCGCGAGCCGTACGCGGCGCTCGCCACCCGGGTGCCGGCCGATCCGACGGGCACGTCGTGGACGTTCACGCTGCGCTCGGGCGCCACCTTCCACGACGGGAAGCCGGTCACCGCCGACGACGTGGTGTTCGTCTTCGACCGGATCCTCGACCCGAAGACCCAGACGCTGGCCAAGGGTTTCTTCGCGAGCTGGCTGAAGGAGGTCCGCAAGATCGACGCGCGGAACGTGGAGCTGGTCCTCAAGTTCCCCTTCCCGGAGGGGATCGCCCGGCTCACGCTCGCGAAGATCATGCCCCGGCACGTGTTCTCGCTGCCGGGTGCCTGGGACGACGCGATCCGGGGGAAGGCGATCGGCTCGGGACCGTACCGGCAGACCGCACACCACCCGAAGTCGAACACGACGTTCGAGGCGTTCGCCGCGTACAACGGGCCGCGCAGGGCCGCCTTCAAGAAGATGAACTGGCTGACCATAGTGGACGCCGCGCCCCGCGTCGCGAAGATCTCCGGGGCGAGCGCCGGGGCGCAGATCGCCGACAACATCCCGTACGCCAACATCGGGCAGCTCACCAGGGGCGGCATGACGGTCCGGGGCGGCGCCGGCATGAACAACCTGTTCCTCATGTTCAACACGCAGCACAAGCCGTTCGACGACGTCCGCGTCCGGCAGGCGCTGCACCACGCCATCGACACGCAGAAGATGGTCGAGGTCGCCCTCAAGGGGCACGGCCGGCCCTCGACGTCGTTCCTGAACGAGGCGAACCCCTCCTACCGGCCCGCGAAGACCGTCTACTCCTACGACCCGAAGAAGGCGAAGAGGCTGCTGAAGGAGGCCGGCGTCAAGGGGCTGGAGATCGAGATCCTGGCGGTGAACGTGAGCTGGATCGTGGACTGCCTGCCGACGATCAAGGCGTCCTGGGACGCGATCGGCGTGAAGACGACCCTGGCACCGCAGGAGACCACGGCCGTGTTCACCAAGATGGACCAGAAGCAGGACTACCAGGTGGTCGCCGCCGCCTCGAACCCCAACCAGTTCGGCCTCGACGCCGACCTGATCATGCACTACAACTACGGCCCGCAGAACCTGTGGATGGGCTACGCCCGCTGGGCCGGCGACCCGGTCGCCAGGAAGCTGTTCCAGGACATGGACCGGGCGACCCGGGAACCGGACGCCGGCCGGAAGAAGACGATGATCCAGGACTACATCGACGTCGTCGCCGAACAGGCCGTGCTCTACCCCGTCGTGCACAACGAGCTGATGACCGCGTGGAACCCGCACCGGCTCACCGGGATAAGGCCACAGCCCTACCCGGGCATCAACCTGCTGCAAGCCAAGTGGGTCTAGGCGACAGGGGAGTCGGCACGTGGTCGTCATCGTCAGGATCCTGCTGCGCCGCATCGCGCTGCTCGTACCGCTGATGCTCGGGATCGTCCTGTTCGTGTTCCTGGTGATGCGGTTCTCGGACGTCGACCCGGCGTCCGCGTTCTTCCAGGGCGCCAACCCCACCCCGGGACAACTGCACGACTTCCGGGAGCGGAACGGCCTGCTCGACCCGCTGCCCGTGCGCTACGTCCACTTCGTCGGGGACCTCCTCCACGGCGACCTGGGCACCAGCGCGCTGACCCGGGCGCCGGTCGTCGAGCAGGTCACCACCGCGCTGCCGCTGACCCTTCAGCTGACGTTCCTGGGCCTCGGCGTCGCGGTGGTGCTGGCGCTGCTCGGCGGGGTCACGGCGGCGATCCACCGGGACCGGCTGCCGGACCAGATCATCCGGGTCGTGTCGCTGACCGGGGTGGCCGCGCCGGGCTTCTGGCTGGCGCTCCTGATGATCCAGTACCTCGCCGTCGACCGGGGTTGGTTCCCGACCGGCGGCTACATCAACCCCGCCGACTCGCTCACCGGCTGGCTCAGGACGATGGCGCTGCCCGCGCTCGCGCTGTCCCTGCCGGTCGCCGCGCAGCTCACCCGGATCGTGCGGACGTCCGTGGTGGAGGAACTCGACAAGGACTACGTGCGCACCGCGATCGGGAGCGGGCTGCCGCCCCGGGTGGTGGTGGGCCGCAACGTGCTGCGCAACGCGCTGATGAACCCGCTGACCGTGCTGGGCCTGCGCGTGGGCTATCTGCTGGGCGGCGCGGTCGTCATCGAGACGATCTTCTCGCTGCCCGGCATGGGCAAGCTGATGATCGACGCCGTGCAGAACGGCGACCCGGCGGTCGTGCAGGGCGTCGTCCTGACCACGGCCACCGGTTTCGTGGTGGTGAACCTCGTCATCGACCTCCTGTACCTGCTGGTCAACCCACGACTGAGGGAAGCGTCCTGATGTTCACGCGGAAGGAACTGGCGGGGGTCCTCGCCCGGCCCGGTGTCCGGCTGCGCGGCTGGCGCAGGCTGCCGCCGCTGTCGCGGATCGCGGTGTGTTTCCTTGCCGTGGTCGTGCTGGTGGCGTTGTTCGCGCCGCTGATCGCCCCGCACGGCCCGCTCGACCAGCTGCCGCCGGTCGGCGGCACGGGGCATCCGTCCGCGGGCCACTGGATGGGGCAGGACAGTCTCGGCCGGGACATCCTGAGCCGGCTGATGTACGGGGCGCGGTGGTCGCTGGCGATCGGTCTCGGCGCCACCGCGCTCGCCCTCGTGGTGGGCTCGCTCCTCGGGGCGTTCGCGGCGACGTCCCGCAAGGGGGTCGACGAGACGCTGATGCGCTGCCTGGACGTGGTGATGGCGTTCCCCGGCATCGCGCTGGCCGCCGTGCTCGTCGCCGTGTTCGGCGGCGGCATCACCGTGCTGATCTGCGCGATCGCGTTCCTGTTCACCCCGCCGGTAGCGCGGGTCGTCCGGGCGAACGTCCTCGACCAGTACGGGGAGGACTACGTGACGGCCGAGCAGGTGATCGGCGCCCGTACCCCGCACATCGTGCTGCGGCACGTGGCCGTGAACTGTGCGGCGCCGGTGCTGGTGTTCTGCACCGTGCAGGTCGCCGAGGCCATCGTGTTCGAGGCGTCGCTGTCGTTCATCGGCGCGGGCGTGCGGCCCCCGGACCCGTCCTGGGGCAGTGTCATCGCCGACGGGAAGAACATGGTGCTGACCGGCGGCTGGTGGGCGACCGTGTTCCCCGGGCTGTTGATGCTGGTCACCGTGCTGTGTCTGAACATCCTCTCCGAGGGGGTCTCCGACGCGTGGGCGGCGCCCGCCGCGCGTGAGGTGTCGGTGCCGCCCGCCGAGGACCGGCTGGAGGCCCCCGAGCCGGGCAGCGGCACGGTCCTCGAACTGCCCGGCCTCGCGGAGGCCGCGGCGCGGCTGCGGTCCCGGGCCCGGCCCCGGCCGCGGGCCCCGCGGCCGGTCCTCGCCGTCGAGCGGCTGGCGATCGGGTTCGACGGCCGGCACGGCGGGGTCGACATCGTCGACGGGATCAGCTTCGACGTGTATCCCGGTGAGGTGGTGGGCCTGGTGGGCGAGTCGGGGTGCGGGAAGTCGCTGACGGCGCTGACGGTGATGGGCCTGGAG
Source organism: Streptomyces sp. M41(2017) (assembly GCF_002078175.1). Classification (GTDB taxonomy): domain Bacteria; phylum Actinomycetota; class Actinomycetes; order Streptomycetales; family Streptomycetaceae; genus Streptomyces. The sequence continues at coordinate 674,622 of NZ_MWFK01000001.1, forward strand.
CCGAAGGGGGCCCGGGTCCGCGGCCAGGTCCGCTTCGACGGGCGGCAGCTGGTGGGCGAACCGATGCGGGTGCGGCGCCGGCTGCTGGGCCACGAGATGGCGATGGTCTACCAGGACGCCCTGTCGTCGCTGAACCCGGCGATGACGATCAGGGCGCAGCTGAAGCAGGTGGTACGGCGCGGTGGCCGGCGTGGTGCCGCCGAACTGCTGGAACTGGTCGGTCTGGACGCCGGCCGGACGCTGCGCAGTTATCCGCACGAGTTGTCGGGCGGGCAGCGTCAGCGGGTGCTGATCGCGATGGCCCTGTCCCGTGAGCCGCGTCTGATCGTCGCCGACGAGCCGACGACGGCGCTGGACGTGACGGTGCAGGCGCAGGTCATGGAACTGCTGCTGCGGCTGCGGGCGGAGCTGGACTTCGCTCTGGTCCTCGTGTCGCACGATCTGGCGCTGGTCTCCGCGGTCACCGACCGGGTGGTGGTGATGTACGGCGGGCAGATCGTCGAGACGGGGGTGACGGCGGATGTGGTGGAGTCGCCGGCGCATCACTACACGCGGGGACTGCTGGGCAGCGTGCTGTCGCTGGAGTCGGCGGCGGAGCGGATGACGCAGATCAAGGGAGTGGTCCCCTCCCCCGCCGACTTCCCGGCCGGCTGCCGGTTCGCCGACCGGTGTCCGCTGGCGGGCGAGGTGTGCCGGTCGACCGCGCCGGTCCTGGTGGGGCCCCCGACGCACACGGCGGCCTGTCACCGTCCGGCCGTCGACCTGGTGACCACGGAGAGCGAGGCCGTGAAGTGAACGCTGCGCAGGGGACGCCGGGGGTTTCCGGATGAGCGGGCCGGTGACGGAGCGGGCGAGTTTCGGGGCGGAGCCGCTGGTGCGGCTGACGGACACGCATGTGGTGCACCGGGCGCGCAGCGGCGGGGTGTTCACCCGGGACCGGGTGTACGCGCTGACGGGCGTCGATCTGGCGGTGGCGCCCGGGGAGACGGTGGGGGTGGTCGGCGAGTCGGGGTGCGGGAAGTCGACGCTGGCGAAGGTGCTGGTGGGGGTGCAGCGGCCGACGTCGGGCACGGTGACGTTCCACGGGGACGATCTGTGGTCGCTGAAGCCGGACGCGCGGCGGACGGCGGTCGGCGCGAGCACGGGCATGATCTTCCAGGATCCGTCGACGGCCCTGAACCGGCGGCTGCCGGTGCGGCGGATCCTGCGGGATCCGCTGGATGTGCACCGGCGCGGAACTCCGGACGAACGGGAGGACCGGGTGCGGGAGTTGATGGCGCTGGTCGGTCTGCCGCGGGCCCTCGCGGACGCGTTGCCGGGCCAGTTGTCGGGTGGGCAGCGCCAGCGGGTGGCGATCGCGCGGGCCCTCGCGCTGGATCCGGGTCTGGTGGTGGCGGACGAGCCGACGAGCGCGCTGGACGTGTCGGTGCGGGCGCAGATCCTGAATCTGCTCCTCGATCTGAAGGAACGCCTCGGTCTGGCGCTGGTGTTCGTGTCCCACGACATCCAGACGGTGCGGCGGATGAGCGACCGGGTGATCACGATGTATCTGGGGCGGGTGGTGGAGGAGTCGCCGGCCGGTGAGGTCACCGACCGGTCGCGGCACCCGTACACGCGGGCGTTGTTCTCGGCGACGCCGGGTCTGCTGGATCCGATCGACCCGATCCCGCTGGCCGGGCCGGTGCCGTCGGCGACGCGGCCGCCGAGCGGGTGCCCGTTCCGCACCCGGTGCTGGAAGGCGGACGAACTCTGCGCGGAGCGGATGCCGGGGTTCACGGCCGCGTCGGTGCCGGGGCACCGCTTCCGGTGCCACCATCCTGTGGAGGAGGGCCGGTCGACACGCGCCCTGGTGGCGCAGGCCGAGTCCGCCGCCGCGGCCACCGCCATGGCCGACGCCACGTTCCAGCAGCACACCAGGGAGCCTTCATGACCTTCCCCGCCCCGCTGAGCGGTGTCGTACCGCCCGTCTGCACTCCCCTGACCCCGGACCGCGAGGTGGACGTCGCGTCCCTCGTGCGGCTGATCGACCATCTGATGGGCGCCGGGGTGCACGGGCTGTTCGTGCTCGGTTCGACGTCCGAGGTGGCCTTTCTGACGGACGCGCAGCGCAGGCTGGTGGTGGAGACGGCGGCCGGGCACGTGGCGGGCCGGCTGCCGGTGCTGGCCGGTGCGATCGACATGACGACGCCGCGCGTCCTGGACCACGCGCGGGCGGCGCGGGCCGCGGGCGCGGACGCGGTCGTGGTGACGGCGCCGTTCTACACGCGGACCCACCCCGCCGAGATCGCCCGGCACTTCCGGCTGGTGGCGGCCGGGGCGGGGCTGCCGGTGTTCGCGTACGACCTGCCCGCCTCCGTGCACACGAAGCTGCACCCGGAGCTGGTGCTCTCGCTGGCGGCGGAGGGTGTCCTCGCCGGTCTCAAGGACTCCAGCGGTGACCTCGGTTCGTTCCGGTCGGTCGTCACCGGGGCCCGTGATCTGCCGGGTGCCGGCGGGTTCACCGCTCTCACCGGTTCGGAGGTCGTCGTCGACGCGGCGCTCGCCCTCGGCGCGCACGGTGTGGTGCCGGGGCTGGCCAACGTCGACCCGGCGGGCTACGTGCGGCTGTACGACCTGTGCGCGGCGGGTGACGCGGCGGGGGCGCGGGCGGAGCAGGAGCGGCTGTGCGAGCTGTTCGGGATGGTGGGAGTCGGCGATCCCGTCCGGATGGGCGGGAGTTCGTCGGCGCTCGGCGCGTTCAAGGCCGCGCTGTTCCTGCGGGGGATCATCGCCTGCCCGGTGACGGCGGAGCCTCAGGTGCCGTTGTCGGAGGGGGAGGTCGAGCGGGTGGGCAAGTATCTGGCGGGGGCCGGGCTGCTGTAGGGCCGGGCACTGCTGCCCGGCCTGTCTCTGTCTCGCCCCGCCCGCCCGGCCCGGCCCGCATCGTCCGGTCCTGTGCGGTCCGGACCCGTCCTGTCGGGCCGTACGGGGCCGGGTCCGCGCCGTCGGGTCCGGGTCATCCGGTCGGGCCGTTCACGGGCAGGCGCCGGAAGGTGATGGTCTCGTAGGGGCCGGTGACGCCCGTCTCGTAGAGGATCCCGACGCGGGACGGGCCGAGCTGGACGAGGTCGGAGTAGGCGGCGGGGTCCGCGGACAGGGTGGCCGCCCGGGTGAAGCCGGCGCCCGCGGTCGCGCTGGTCCACAGGGCCATGGAGCGGCGGGCGGTGGGGACGGACGGGCCGGCGAACAGGAGCGGCGCGGCGGGTCCGCCGGTGAGCTGGAGGACGCTGCCCTGGACGACGGGGACGTCGTTCAGGGTGGGCTGGACGGCGTAGGGGCGGTCGAGGGTCTCGCCGCCGTCACCGGAGTAGGTGTCGAGGCGGTTGCCGGGGCTCGTGCCGTTCTGGTCGCGGGCGCTGAAGTACAGCCTTCCGTCGGGGAGTTCGGCGACGGCGTTCTCGTTGGCGTTGTCCTTCCCGTCGTAGGAGTCGTCGACGAAGCCGAGGCGCCAGGTGAGTCCGCCGTCGTCGCTGTAGAGGGCGTGGGCGCCGTAGTACCTGGCCTCCTGGCCGGTGTCGGCGGAGCCGGCGGGCGGGGCGGCGGAGTGGTTGGCGGGGACGACGAGGCGTCCGGCGTGCGGGCCGTGGCGCAGGGCGATCGCGTGGCCGGGTCCGGTGGCGTACCAGCGCCAGTCGGGCAGCTTGGTGGCGGCGGTGACGTCGCGCGGAGCCGTGAAGTGGCGGCCGTCGTCGCGGCTGCTCTGGACGAAGACGCGGCGGCTCTGCTCCGCGGTGACCTCGCCGCGCATGATCTGCGCCTCGCTCACGGCGCCGCTGTTGTAGGAGGTGAGCAGGACGACGCGGCCGCTGCGGGGGTCGACGACGGGGGCCGGGTTGCCGCGGGTGTCGCCGTCGCCGGAGGTGACGACCTGGAGCGGGCCCCAGGTGCAGCCTCCGTCGGGGGAGCGTCTGAGGACGACGTCGATGTCGCCGGTGTCGCCGGCACCGCTGTGCCGGCCCTCGGCGAAGGCCAGCAGGGTGCCGGCGCGGGTCGTGACGGTCGCGGGGATGCGGTACGTGTCGTAGCCGTCGCGGCCCGCGGTGTACGGGACGGAGGAGGTGCACTGCGGGCCGTGCAGGGGCGCGGCGGAGGCGGTGCCGCCGGTGGCGGCGAGGGCGGTGAGGAGTCCTGCGGCACTGGCGAACGCGGCCATGCGGGTCGTGACGGTCATGGCACTCCCTGGACTTCGCGGACTGCGGGGACCACGTCGGACATCGGACGTGGGATGTCCTGGGAGAAGCTAGTGGGCCTCACGGAGCACAGCAACACCTGTGGGGCGAGGGCACTCTGACGGGGTGTCGGTTCACTCCGATGTCGCGGCGGAGGCGCGCGGACGGCGTCGGCCGCGGCGGCGAGCGGGGGGAGCCGGGCGGCGGAGCCGGCGTCCCGGGAGGGTCAGGACGTCGGCACGGGCAGGACGTCAGGACGGTCGGGCGGCAGGACGGTCAGGACGGGGTGCGGGCCGTCGCGAGGAGGCGGGTGACGTCGTCCGAGCAGATCGTGAGGGCCGCGCCGACGGTGGCGAGGACGTCCCGCTCGGCGGGCGTGTAGGGGCCGTCGGCCAGGGCGATGCGGGCGCCCTGGAGGAGGATCGCCTCGCGGCCGGTGGGGGCGAGGTGCGGGGCCAGCGGGTCCAGTGCCTCGTGGAGCTCTATGGCCAGGCTCGCGCAGGGCTCGCCGAAGAGGCGGCCGGTGTCGGCGGCGAGCGCCTCGACGAGCGCGCCGAGCTGGTCCTCGGTGCAGTCGTCGAAGCCGGCCGAGCGCACGGCGGACGCCGCGGTCTCCAGGGACGTACGGGCGCAAGCGCCGCCGGTGGCGAGGACGGCGAGGGCGACGGTGTGGACGGCGTCGCGGAGCATCGCGGAGAAGCGGGTGGTGGTGGGGTGGTCGAGGACGTCCGCTCCGTAGTGGCGGTGGCAGGCGGCGCACTCGACGACGGGCCCGGTCTCGCCGCGCGGCAGCACGGGGACACCGAGGAGGGTGAAGCGGCGGCGTCCGGTGAGCCGCTGGTAGTTGCGGTCGCCCCCGCAGCCGGGGCAGAAGAACTCGCCGTCGCCGACGGTGCTCCACGCCGTACGGGTGCCCAGGATGCGGGGAACCTGAACCGAGCGACCGTTTCGTCCCCATCCTGGCAGCACGTCGCACACCTCCGTAACTCCCCCACAGCCTTAAAGGCGTGGGAGGTACCCCCACGGCAACATCGCCGCGCTGGCGTGATGTTAGCCACATTGTCGAGGCGCCGTCAGTACCCCGGACGAGACCCGTCCGTGACCCCGGAGCGGTTTGGCCGGTACACGACGGCGGCCCCGCCCGCCTCGGAAGGCGGACGGGGCCGGAAAGACGCAGGTGGAACGGGTCAGCGGGCGGCGCGGTTGACGGCGGAGACGACGGCCTTCAGCGAGGCGCGTGTCGTATTCGCGTCGATGCCGATTCCCCACAGAACCTTGTCGCCGATCGCGCATTCGATGTACGAGGCGGCCTGGGCGGAGGCGCCCTCGCTCATCGTGTGCTCCTGGTAGTCCAGCAGGCGTACGTCGATGCCGATGGACTGCAGGGCGTCGAAGAACGCGGAGATCGGGCCGTTGCCGGTACCGCTCAGGACGGTGTCCGCGCCGTCGACGGTGGCCTCGACGGTGAGGGCGTCCACGCCGTCCTTGTCCGTGGTGGACTGGCCGGTCCTGACCTGGACGCGGCCCCACGGGTTCGCGGGGTTGGGCAGGTACTCGTCCTGGAAGGTCGCCCAGATGTCCTTCGGGGTGACCTCGCCGCCCTCGGCGTCCGTCTTCTGCTGGATGAGCTTCGAGAACTCGATCTGCATACGGCGCGGCAGGTCCAGCTTGTGGTCGTTCTTCAGGACGTACGCGATACCGCCCTTGCCGGACTGCGAGTTGACGCGGATGACGGCCTCGTAGGAGCGGCCGACGTCCTTGGGGTCGATGGGCAGGTACGGCACGGCCCACTCGATGTCGTCGACGGTGACGCCCTTGGCGGCCGCGTCGGCCTCCATGGCGTCGAAGCCCTTCTTGATGGCGTCCTGGTGGGAGCCGGAGAAGGAGGTGTAGACGAGGTCGCCGACGTACGGGTGACGGGCGTGGACCTCCATCTGGTTGCAGTACTCCCACGTACGGCGGATCTCGTCGATGTCGGAGAAGTCGATCTGCGGGTCGACGCCCTGCGAGAACAGGTTCATGCCCAGGGTGACCAGGTCGACGTTGCCGGTGCGCTCGCCCTGGCCGAACAGGCAGCCCTCGACGCGGTCGGCGCCGGCCATCAGGGCCAGTTCGGCGGCGGCGACGGCGGTGCCGCGGTCGTTGTGGGGGTGGATCGACAGGCAGACGTGCTCGCGGCGGGACAGGTTGCGGCCCATCCACTCGAAGCGGTCCGCGTGCGTGGAGGGGGTGGAACGCTCCACGGTGGCGGGCAGGTTGAGGATGATCTCGCGGCCCGGGCCGGGCTGCCAGACATCCATGACCGCCTCGCAGACCTCCAGGGCGAAGTCCAGCTCGGTGTCGGTGAAGATCTCGGGGCTGTACTGGTAGCCGAACTCGGTCTCGGGGCCCAGCAGCTTCTCGGCGTACTCGACGACCAGGCGGGTGCCGTCGACCGCGATCTGCTTGATGTCGTCCTTCGAGCCGCGGAAGACGACGCGACGGAAGACCGGGGCGGTCGCGTTGTACAGGTGGACGTTGGCGCGACGGGCGCCCTTCAGCGACTCGACGGTCCGCTCGATCAGGTCCTCGCGGGCCTGGGTCAGTACGGAGATCGTCACGTCGTCGGGGATCGCGGTCTCGTCCTCGATGATCGAGCGGACGAAGTCGAAGTCCGTCTGGCCCGACGCCGGGAAGCCGACCTCGATCTCCTTGTAGCCCATCTTCACCAGCAGGTCGAACATCTCGCGCTTGCGCGCGGGCGACATGGGGTCGATCAGGGCCTGGTTGCCGTCACGCAGGTCGGTGGAGAGCCAGCGGGGGGCGACGGTGATCCGGTTGTTCGGCCAGTTCCGGTCGGGGATGTCGACCTGGTCGTACTGGCCGTACTTGTGGACCGGCATCGACGTGGGACGCTGGCGGTTGGCGCGGGTCTGCTCGCTGCTGTGGCTGTTCGCCATGATGCGTGGGCTCCTCAGGATGTCCGAAAGGACGGCCGACGGCGCAACGCCAGACTCCGCGGGGAGGGGGTCGGCCTCGACTACAGGCCCTCGCCGCGGCAGCTAAGGAGAAGCAGCCCGAAACGCATGATGCTCCGCAGCCTAGCCGAGTCGCGCTGGTCTCGGGGGGCTGTATCAGTATGCGGGATCACGGGTGGCGAAGAGGACAAAACGTGCGGCATACCACTTCCCAGCGGACGGTCCGGCTCCCTTTCGCCGCATTTCACCAATCATGGTTGCAGGTGGTGACAGTTGCGTGACGCAGTGCAAGGGTGCCGGGCATGACCACCAACGGGGGCTTCGAGCCCGTCTTCTGCACCATCGTGCCGCCCCACGTCCTCGACCGGCTCGCGAGCAGCGAGGACCCCGCGCTCGCCGGTCCCGCCCGCCAGACCCTGGAGCGGGACGCGTACGAGCGCACCCACCGGCGGCTGACCACCGTCCTCGGCGCGCCCTCCGTCGCCGCGCCGCCGGACGCGGCGGGCGGGCAGCCGCACCGCACCATCTACGACGCACGCCACGGGCAGGACCTGCCGGGCGCCCGGGTCCGCGGCGAGGGCGAGGAGCCCGGCACGGACGCCACCGTCAACCGGGCGTACGCCGGCCTCGGCGCCACCTTCGAGCTCTACCTGAACGCGTACCAGCGGTCCTCGATCAACGGCGACGGCCTGCCGCTGGACGCCACCGTGCACTTCGACAACGACTACAACAACGCCTTCTGGAACGGCGAGCAGATGGTGTTCGGCGACGGGGACGGGGAGATCTTCCTCGACTTCACCATCCCGGTCGACGTCATCGGGCACGAGCTGACCCACGGCGTCACCCAGTACACGGCGAACCTCACGTACTTCGGCCAGCCGGGCGCGCTGAACGAGTCGATGTCGGACGTGTTCGGGTCGCTGATCAAGCAGTACACGCTCGGCCAGAGTGCCGCCGAGGCCGACTGGCTGATCGGCGCCGGGCTCCTCGCCCCGCGGGTCACCGGCTCCGCCCTGCGGTCCATGAAGGAGCCGGGCAGCGCCTACGACGACGACGTGCTCGGCAAGGACCCGCAGCCCGGCACGATGGACGGCTATGTCCGCACCGGCCGTGACAACGGCGGCGTCCACATCAACTCGGGCATCCCCAACCACGCCTTCTACCTCGTCGCCGAGGCGCTCGGCGGGCACGCGTGGGAGCGGGCCGGGCAGATCTGGTACGACGTCCTGACCGGCGGGGAGCTGCCGCAGCAGGCGCTGTTCTCGGACTTCGCGCGGCTCACGCTGGCCGCGGCGCGCTCCCGGTACAACGACGGGGAGGAGCTCCAGGCGGTCGGCAAGGCCTGGGAGCAGGTGGGGGTTCCGGCCACGTAGCGGGTGCCGTTCCGCGTCGGGGCCGTGGCCGCGGGCGGCCGTCTCGGCTAGACAGGAGCCATGCGTATTTCGGTGAGGCGCACGGGCGGGTTCGCGGGTATCGAGCGCCGGGCGGAGGTGGACACCTCGGGACGGCCCGACGCGGCCGACTGGCACGCCCTGGCCGAGCGGACGCTCGCCGCCGGCCGGGACACTCCCCCGCCCGGCGTCCCGGACGGCTTCGGCTACCGGATCACGGTGGACGGCACGACGGTCCACGCGGCCGACCCGAGCCTCACGGAGGACCAGCGCGAGCTGATCTCCCGGGTGCTCAAGGAGGGCGCCTAGCCGAGGGGTGCGACGGGCGGGGCCGGCGCGGGCTTCAACTTCCGTTCCTCGCCGCACCGTTGACTTCCGTTACCCGGGGTACGGATGATCGCGCGCATGGCGACGAACCCCCTCCCGCAGTTCCCGCCCGGCTTCCTCTGGGGCGTGTCCACCTCGGCCCACCAGATCGAGGGGGCCGTCGGTGAGCGCGCCCCGTCCGTGTGGGACGCCTTCACCGCCGAACCCGGCCGGGTCAAGGACGGCTCCACGGCCGCGGTGGCCTGCGACCACTACCACCGCTACCCCGAGGACGTGGAGCTCCTCGCGGGTCTGGGCGTGGACGCGTACCGCTTCTCGGTGTCCTGGCCCCGGGTGAACTCCCCCGGCGGCCTCGACTTCTACGACCGTCTCGTCGACTCCCTGAGCGCGGCGGGTGTCCGGCCCGTCCCCACCCTGTTCCACTGGGACCTGCCGGTGGAGCTCGACTGGCGGGACCGGGACACCGCCGAGCGGTTCGCCGCGTACGCGGGAACGGTCGCCGGACGCCTCGGTGACCGCGTCACGAAGTGGATCACCCTCAACGAACCCGCCGAACACACCCTGCTGGGCCACGCGCTCGGCGCGCACGCCCCCGGCGAGCAGCTCCTGTTCGACGCGCTGCCGGTGGCCCACCACCAGCTCCTCGCGCACGGTCTCGCCGTCCGGGCGCTGCGCGCGGCCGGCGCGGGAGACATCGGCATCGCCAACTCGCACGGCCCGACCTGGGCCGCCTCCTCCCGCGAGGAGGACGTGGCGGCGGCCGACTTCTACGACCTGCTGCTCAACCGCCTGTTCGCCGACCCGGTCCTGCTCGGCCGCTATCCCGAGGGCGTCGAGACGCTGATGCCCGGTGACGTCGAGGCCGACCTGAAGATCATCGGGGAGCCCCTCGACTGGTACGGGATCAACTACTACCAGCCGACCCGGGTGGGCGCCCCCGAGGGAACCGAGATCGAGTTCGGCGGACTCCGGCTGCCCGCCGACCTGCCCTTCACCGTGCACGAGCTGGAGGGGTACCCGGTGACCGACTTCGGCTGGCCGGTGGTGCCCGAGGCGCTCACGGAACTGCTCACGGGCTTCCACGAGCGCTACGGACAGCGGCTCCCGCCCGTCGTCATCACCGAGAACGGCTGCTCCTACGACGGCATCGACGACCAGGAACGGATCACCTTCCTGGACGGTCATGTCCGCGCGCTGCACCGGGCGTCGGAGCAGGGCGTCGACGTCCGCGGCTACTTCGTCTGGTCGCTTCTGGACAACTTCGAGTGGGCGGAGGGGTACGCGCGCCGCTTCGGTCTCGTCCACGTCGACTTCGACACCCTGGAGCGAACGCCCAAGGCCTCCTACCGGTGGCTGCGGGACGTGCTGCGGGCGCAGAGATGACCGCGACCGGACCGGCCGTGCCCGCCGGGGCGCTCGCCGAGCCCGTCGACCGGGTGGGCCGGGGCTGGACGTCGGCGCTCTCCCTCGCCAACGGGGCGATCTGGGTGGGCTGGTACGGGCCTCTGCAGATCCTCCTCGCCGCGCAGGCGGAGGACTTCGCGCCCGGCACCGGCATGTCCAAGGAGACGCTGCTGGCCTGGATCACGGGGGCCGGCGCGGTCGTCTCGCTGATCGCCAACCCGCTGTTCGGCGCGCTCTCCGACCGGACGACCTCACGGCGGGGCCGCCGCACGCCGTGGATCGTGGCCGGAGCGGCCGGCGGCGCGCTGTCCCTGCTGCTCCTCGGGCGGGCCGACGGTCCGTGGACGGCGGCGGCGGGCTGGTGCCTGGTCCAGCTCACGCTGAACGCCGCGTTCGCCGCGGTCACGGCCGCCGTCCCCGACCGGGTGCCCAGGTTCCAGCGGGGGTCGGTGGGCGGCTGGCTGGGCGCCGCGCAGATCCTCGGCGTGGTCGGCGGCACCGCGCTGGCGACGGCGGCGGGAGGCACCGGCGGCGGCTACGCGGCCTGTGCGGTATTCACGCTGGTGGGGGTCCTGCCGTACGTGCTGCGGTACGAGGACCTGCGGCTGCCCGCTGCGGACCGGCCCGTCTGGTCCGCGCGGGCCTTCCTCGGTTCCTTCCGGCTGAGCCCGCGCCGCCACCCCGACCTGGCGTGGGCGTGGCTGACCCGCTTCCTCATCAACCTCAGCAACGCCCTCGTGCTGCTGTATCTCCTCTACTACCTGCGCGACCGGCTGCACCACGACGATCCCGAGCAGGGCGTCCTGATCCTCACCGCGGTGAACGGCGTCACGCTGCTCGCCACCGTCGTGGTCGGCGGGGTGTGGTCGGACCGGGTGGGCCGCCGCAAACCGTTCGTGGTCTGGTCCGGCGTCCTGATGGCGGTGGCCACCGCGGCGCTGGCCGGGTGGCAGACCTGGCCCGGCGCGATCGTCGCGGCGGCCGTCCTCGGTGTCGGCTTCGGCGTGTTCACCTCCGTCGACTTCGCCCTGATGACGGACGTCCTGCCGACGGCGCTCGACCGCGGCAAGGACCTCGGCGTCATCAACATCGCCAACGCCCTCCCCCAGGTCGCCGCCCCCGCCCTGGCGGCGCCGGTCGTGACGTATCTGGGCGGCTACCGGGTGCTGTACGCGGTCGCGGCGGTGATCGGTCTCGCGGGAGCGGTGCTGGTCGGGCGGATCAAGGGGGTGGACTGAGGGGGGACCCGGGGAGGGGCCCGGCGGGAACGCCGGTGCGGTCCGGTCACAGGGCGCCGGCGTCGCGGGCGCTCCACACGGTGGGGTGGATCGGCCGGAAGCCCAGCTCGTGGCGGATGCGGTCGGTGGAGACGATCCCGTGCCACGGGTCGGAGTCGGTGAGCTCGTACAGCGCGGGCGGCACCTCGACGCCGTTGATCCGGTGCAGGTCGACGGTCGTGACGGGGGCGTCGTCGGCGATGTTGTAGATCCGTCCCGCCGCCCCGGGGGCGTACAGGATGCGGCGCAGGCCCTGGGCGACGTCCGCGTGGTGGACCATCTGCAGGCGCTGTCCGGCGGCCCAGTTCCCGGCCCAGCGCATCACGGCGGCGAGGTGCGGGTCGCCCTCCCCGTAGACGAACGCGAGCCGCCCGATCCGCACGTCCATACCGCCCTCCAGGGCGAGCAGGCCGCGCTCCGCCTCCGCCTTGGACGCCGGGTAGGCGCCCCACATCGCTCCGCCGGGCATGCTCGCGTCGTCCTCGGTGAGCGGTCGGCCACGGCCCGTCCCGTACACCAGGTTCGTGCTGACCTGCACGAACCGTGCCACGCCTGAGGTCTCGGCGGCGTGGCCCAGCTCCAGGGCGGCGTCGCGGTTCACCGCCCACGCCTCCTCGTCCGGTACGCCCCGGAAGGCGGCCGCGATGTTCACCACCGCGTCGACTCCGGCGAGGGCCTTGCCGAGGGTGTCGGCGTCACGCAGGTCACCGACGGCGATCTCGGCGCCGAGGTCGGCGAGTGCCGTCGCGCGGGCCTCGTCGCGGACCAGGACCCGGACCCGGTCGCCCGCGGGGGCCTGTCCCAGGAGGCGGGGGACGAAGCGGCGTCCGACCTCGCCCGTCGTTCCGGTCACCAGTGTCAGCATGTCGTGCTCCTCTCGTCGGCCTCCACCGTCCCCCGGTGCGGGCCCGGGCGGGAGAGACCTCCTGATCCAGGGAGTGGCGGTGCCTGGATAAGTCCGGCGGTCCGGGTCACGCTGGAGGGGTGAACCGAGCCGAACTCGCCGACTTCCTGCGCCGCGGCCGTGCCCGTCTGGACCCCGCCGACGTGGGGCTCACGGCCGGATCGCGGCGCCGCACCCCGGGGCTGCGCCGCGAGGAGGTGGCGGCCCTGGCGGGCATGTCGGTGGACTACTACACCCGTCTCGAACAGTCCCGTGGTCCGCGCCCCTCCCGCCAGATGCTCGGCGCGCTGGCGCGGGCGCTGCGGCTCTCCGGGGACGAGCGCGACCATCTCTTCCACCTGGTGGGCGAGGAACCGCCGCGGGCGGCCGGCGCGTCGACGCACGTGCGTCCCGGGCTGCTGCTGATCCTCGACCGGCTGCACGACGCGCCCGCCCTGGTCATGACCGACTACGGCGACGTCCTCGCGCAGAACGCCCTCTCGGCCGCCCTGTCGGGGGAGGTGGAGCCCGGGCGCAACGTCGTCCGGCGGTTCTTCACCGCCCCGCAGTCCGAGGCCCTGTTCCCGGCCGAGGACCGCGCCGAGCACGCCCGCTCGCACGTCGCCAACCTGCGCGCGGTCACCGCGGCCCGCCCCGACGATCCGGTGCCCGCCGCGCTGGTGGCCGAACTCCTCGCCGCGAGCACGGAGTTCGCCGAGCTGTGGGAGACGCACGAGGTCGCGGTGCGGCGCGCGGCGACGAAGCGGTTCCTGCATCCGATCGTCGGCATGCTGGAACTCGACTGCGAGTTCCTGCTCAGCTCCGAGGACAACCAGCTCCTCCTCGTCCACACGGCCCGCCCCGGCACCGCGTCCCACGAGCGTCTGCAACTGCTGCGCGTGGTGGGCCTGCAGAACATGACCCCGGCCGCCGGGACGAGGTGACCCGAGCGGCAGCGGTCACCAGCGGTGGGAGTCAGAGCGCGTCGGGGCCGCGCTCGTCCGTGCGGACCCGCACCACCGTCTCCACCGGTACGGTCCACACCTTGCCGTCGCCGATCTTCCCGGTCCGCGCGGCCTTGACCACGGTGTCCACGACCGCGTCGGCCTCCGCGTCCTCGACGACGACCTCGATCCGCACCTTGGGGACGAGGTCGACCCGGTACTCGGCGCCGCGGTACACCTCGGTGTGGCCGTGCTGGCGCCCGTATCCGCTGGCCTCGGTGACGGTCAGGCCGTGCACGCCGATCTCCTGGAGTGCGGTCTTGACCTCGTCGAGCCGGTAGGGCTTGACGATCGCGGTGATGAGCTTCATGGCCGGTGATCGTAGGCGCTGCCGCCCCGCTCCGTAAGATCCCCGCCGGTGTTCACCCGGCGGCCCGGGGACCCGGTTCCGGCGACTCGAACAACTTGGTACGGCGGGCCCCCGACGATCAGGGACAATGGGCGCCATGAGCGTTCGCAACCAGTCATCCGAGCCGTCCGAGGGCGAGGGCACCTCGCGCGCCCCCGAGGCCGAGGGACCCCACCGCGCCGGCTTCGCCTGCTTCGTGGGCCGCCCCAACGCGGGCAAGTCCACCCTCACGAACGCTCTGGTCGGCCAGAAGGTGGCGATCACCGCGGACCAGCCGCAGACCACCCGGCACACAGTGCGCGGCATCGTGCACCGGCCCGACGCGCAGCTGATCCTCGTCGACACCCCTGGCCTGCACAAACCCCGCACCCTGCTGGGCGAGCGGCTCAACGACATCGTCCGCACGACCTGGGCCGAGGTCGACGTGATCGGCTTCTGCCTGCCGGCGAACGAGAAGCTCGGCCCGGGTGACCGTTTCATCGCGAAGGAACTCGCGTCGATCAAGAAGACGCCGAAGATCGCGATCGTCACGAAGACCGACCTCGTCGACAGCAAGACGCTCGCCGAGCAGCTCATCGCGATCGACCAGCTCGGGCGCGAGCTGGGATTCGAATGGGCGGAGATCGTGCCGGTGTCGGCGGTCGCCGACCAGCAGGTGGGTCTGCTGGCCGACCTGATCGTCCCGCTGCTGCCGGAGGGGCCCGCGCTCTACCCCGAGGGCGACCTGACGGACGAGCCTGAGCAGGTCATGATCGCGGAGCTGATCCGCGAGGCCGCCCTGGAGGGCGTGCGCGACGAACTCCCGCACTCCATCGCCGTCGTGGTCGAGGAGATGCTGCCGCGCGAGGACCGGCCCGCCGACCGGCCGCTCCTGGACATCCACGCCTTCGTGTACATCGAGCGGCCCAGCCAGAAGGGCATCGTCATCGGCCCGAAGGGCAAGCGGCTGAAGGACGTCGGCATCAAGTCCCGCAAGCAGATCGAGGCGCTCCTCGGCACTCCGGTCTTCCTCGACCTGCACGTGAAGGTCGCCAAGGACTGGCAGCGGGACCCGCGCCAGCTCCGCAAGCTCGGCTTCTGAGCGGTCGCCGACGTCCCCGCCGCGGCCCCCGGGTCCGGCGCGGGCCCGGGTTCAGCCGGCGGTGACCGTCAGGCGGACGGCGCCGTCGAGCCCCGCAAGCAGCACCGGCGTGCCGGGGCCGCCGAGGTCGGACACGGCCGCGCGGTCCGTGTCGGTGAGGGCGTCCGCCTCGGAGACCACGGCCGCCGCCTCCAGCGACGTCGCCCCGGACGCCACGGCCATCGCGACGGCCGTCTGCAGGGCGCTCAGCCGCAGCGAGGGCAGGTCCACGGTCCCGGCGACGTACGTCCGCCCGGTCTCGTCCCGTACGGCCGCCCCCTCGGGCACGCCGTTGCGGGCCCGCGCGGAGCGGGCCAGGGTGACGATCTTGCGGTCCTCGGGGTCGAGCGCGTTGCTGTCGGTCATGACCAGAGCATACGAAGTGCCGGAGCGGGCCCCCGCCGACGGGTCGGCGGACGCGGCGGATCACCGCCTACCACTGCCGGCCACCGCGGATCACCGCCGGCCACCGGTCAGCCGGCCACCGGGTACATCGACCCCCGCCGGCCCTCCGGCGACGCCAGCCACTCCAGCTTCGCCGCCGTGTTCGCCTCCGGCAGCGGGGTGTGCAGCACGATCGTGAGGTCGGGACGGACCGGAACCTTCATCGCGGTCGACTCGACGGCGAGCAGCCCGACCAGCGGATGGTCGAGCTCCTTGCGGATCTGGCCGGCGTCCTCGATGTCCCGCTCCTCCCACAGCCGCGCGAACTCCTCGCTCGCCTCGGTCAGCCGGGCCAGCACCTCGTGGAAGCCCTCGTCGTCCGGCGCGGCGGCGCAGGAGGCGCGGAACTGGGCGACGACGGTCCGCGCGTTCCGCTCCCAGGTCCGTGAACGGCCGCGGTAGAGCGGGTCGGTGAAGAAGTCGACGATGCAGTTCTGGGTGTTCTCCGGCCGCATGCCGAGGACCACCGAGGCGGCGTCGTTGTACATCACGCAGTTGTAGTACGGGTCCATGATGTGCGCCGGGTACGGCATCCACGTGTCGATCAGCCGGCGCAGCCCGTCGCACATGTCCCGGTCCGCGGGGGCGACTTCGGGCGCGGGCGGGTTCAGCCCGGCCAGCGTGTACAGGTGGCGGCGCTCGGTGTTGCTGAGCCGCAGCACCCGGGCGACCGCGTCGAGGACCTGCGGCGACACGGAGATGTCCCGCCCCTGCTCCAGCCACTGGTACCAGGAGGCGCCCACGCCCGCGAGGACGGCGACCTCCTCACGGCGCAGTCCCGGTGTGCGGCGGCGGGCGCCGCCGTCCGGGAGCCCGGCCTCGGCGGGTGAGATCCGCGCCCTGCGGCTCATCAGGAACTCGCGCAGTTCCCTGCGCCGTTGGGTCCCGGTCCCGAGGACGTCCTCCGTCACGTCTGCCTCCCCCTTCGGTGCACCGGCCGGTCCGCCTCGGTGGCTGGTGGTGCGACCACCAGCATAAGTTGCGGCTCCCCACGGGTGTTCCGGCCGCCGGATGCTCTTGCCATGCCCATCGAGACGACGACACAGACCCCCGGCGACACCACCACCGACTCCCTTCCGGCCGGCCGCGGCACCCCGGTGCACCCGGACCGGGTGCACCGGCCACCCCGGGCGGAACGGCTGTCACGGCGCGACAGGCTCGTCCTGTTCGTGCTGTGCGCCGCGCAGTTCATGGTCGCGCTGGACTTCTCCGTCCTGAACGTGGCGCTGCCCGTGCTCGGCGGCGACCTCGGCATGAGCCGGGCCGCGCTCCAGTGGGCGGTCACCGCGTTCGCCCTGCCGTCCGGCGGCTTCCTGCTCCTCTTCGGCCGCATGGGCGACCTGTTCGGACGCCGCCGGCTCTTCCTCGCGGGCCTCGCCCTCTTCGGGGCGGCCTCGCTGCTCGCGACCTTCGCCTGGGACCCGGCGTCGTTCCTGGCCGGGCGGGCACTCCAGGGGCTCGGCGCCGCGGCGATCGTGCCGACCGGCATGTCGCTGCTGACCACGACGTTCCCGGAGGGTCCGGCGCGTGACCGGGCGCTCGGTGTCTCGGGCACGGTGCTGTCGCTCGGCTTCACCGTGGGGATGGTGGCGGGCGGGGTCCTGACCGACGTCCTCGGCTGGCGTTCGACGATGGGGCTGCTGTCGCTGTTCGCGCTGGTCGTGCTGCCGCTGGCGCCGGGTCTGCTGCCCGAGTCCCGGACCCCTGAGCGTCCTCGCCTGGACGTGCCGGGCGCGGTCGCCGTCACGGGCGGACTGCTGGCCCTGATCTACGCCCTGTCGACGGCCGCGGAGAACGGCTTCGGCGGCGCCGACGTGATCGGCGCGCTCGTCGCCGGTGTGCTGCTGCTGGGCGCCTTCGTGCGGATCGAGTCCCGTGCCGCCGATCCGCTGGTCAGCCTGCCGATGCTGCGCCGCCGCACGGTGGCGTGGGGCAACCTGGGCGGTCTGGTGACGTTCTCGATGATGTCGACGGTCGTGTTCGTGCTGACCCTGTACCTGCAGGAGACACTCGGTCTGTCGGCGTTCGAGACGGGCCTGGTGTTCGGCGCGCAGGGTGTGCTGTCGGCCGTCGCCGGAATGTACGCGCCGAAGGTCATCGGCCGGGTCGGCGCCCGCCGCACGCTGGTCGGATCGCTGGCCGGGCAGGGCCTGTTCGTGGCGGCGCTGCTGCTGCTCGGCACGGACGGCCGGTCCGTGTGGATCGCCACGGCCGCGGTGTCACTGGCGAGCATGTGTCACCTGGGCGCGATCATCTCGTACGGGCTGACCGTCACCTCGGGGGTTCCGGACGAGGAGCAGGGGCTGGCGACCGGCCTGGTGACGTCCACCCAGCAGGTGGGCATCACGATCGGCATCCCGCTGCTCGGTGTCCTCGCCACGACGTCCGACGACCTGCTGACCGGTGTCCACACGGTTCTCCTGCTGGACGCGGCGATCGTCCTCGCGGCGGCGGTGCTGGTCGCGGTGGGCCTCGGGCGGCGCGGCGCGGGACGGGCCTGCTGACCTCCCGCGGAGCGCGGCCCCGGGCAGGCGGTCGTCAGAGCCGGTCGAGCCGGAGCCGCTCGGCACGGGGCAGGCCGGCGACGACGAGGTCGTACGAATCCTCGACGAGCTCCCGGACCAGGCGGTCCGGGAGCTCGCCGTCGACCGTCACCGTGTTCCAGTGCCGTTTGTTCATGTGGTAGCCCGGGATGATCAGTCCGGGGTGCTGCTCGCGCAGGCGCAGGGCGTCCTGCGGGTCGCACTTGAGGTTGACCGTGAGCGGGCGCGCGTCCAGGTTCGTCAGGGCGAAGAGCTTGCCGAGCACCTTGAAGACGGAGGTCTCCGGGGTGAAGGGGAAGTCCTCGACCGAGGCGTTGAAGGACAGGCAGAACGCGCGCAGTTGCCGCGGGGTCACTCCGGTTTCTCCTCCGGTGCGGGGTCCGGGCCGACGGGCTCGACGAGCACCGTGACGATCTTGTTCCGGCGGCCGGCCGAGGTCTCCGCGGTGAGCCGCAGTTCGCGTCCGTCGGGGAGGGCGACGACCGAGGAGGCGCCGGCGATGGGCACCCGGCCGAGAGCCTTGGCGAGGAGACCGCCGACGGTCTCCACGTCCTCGTCGTCGTACGCCTCGAAGCCGTACAGCTCGCCGAGGTCGCCGATGTCGAGGCGGGCGGTGACGCGGTAGCGGTCGTCCCCGAGGTCCTGGACGGGGGGCAGTTCGCGGTCGTACTCGTCGGTGATCTCGCCGACGATCTCCTCGAGGATGTCCTCGATGGTGACGATGCCGGCGGTGCCGCCGTACTCGTCGATGACGACGGCGACGTGGTTGCGTTCCTGCTGCATCTCGCGCAGCAGGTCGCCCGCGTTCTTCGTGTCGGGCACGAAGGTGGCGGGGCGCATGGCGGTGGCCACCAGCTCGGACTCGGCGTCCCGGCTGATGTGCGTCTTGCGGGCGAGGTCCTTCAGGTAGACGATCCCGACGATGTCGTCCTCGCTCTCCCCGGTGACCGGGATGCGCGAGAAGCCGGAGCGCAGGGCCAGGGTGAGGGCCTGCCGGATCGTCTTGTAGCGCTCGATGACGACGAGGTCGGTGCGCGGCACCATGACCTCGCGCACGAGGGTGTCGCCCAGTTCGAAGACGGAGTGCACCATGCGGCGCTCCTCGTCCTCGATGAGGGACTCCTTCTCGGCGAGGTCGACGAGTGCCCGCAGTTCCGCCTCGGAGGCGAACGGGCCGCGCCGGAAGCCCTTGCCGGGGGTGAGCGCGTTGCCGATGAGGATCAGCAGCGGGGGGATCGGCCCCATGACGCGGGCCAGCGGCAGCAGGACGTACGCGGCGGCCGTCGCGGTGTTCAGCGGGTGCTGACGGCCGATGGTGCGCGGTGAGACGCCCACCGCGACGTACGACACGAGGACCATGACGGCGATCGCGACGGCGAGGGCCTGCCAGGTCCTGTCGAACTCCTGGAGGCAGGCGTAGACGACGAGCGCGGCGGCCGCCATCTCGCAGGCGACGCGGACGAGGAGCGCGACGTTCAGGTAGCGCGTCGGGTCCGCGGCGATCTGGGCGAGTTTCGCGCTGCCGCGCCGGCCGCCGCGGACGGCCTCCTCGGCGCGGAAGCTGGAGACGCGGGCGAGCCCCGCCTCCGCGCAGGCGGCGAGCCAGGCGACGACGACGAGGGCGATGGCACCGATGACAAGCTGTGGGCTCATGACACGGTCGGGGCCGGTGAGGGACCCGTCATGCCCTTCTCCGCGCGCCAGCCGTCCACGATGGCGGCCTGCAGACCGAACATCTCGGCCTTCTCGTCGGGCTCCTCGTGGTCGTAGCCGAGGAGGTGCAGCACTCCGTGGACGGTGAGGAGCTGGAGCTCCTCGTCCATGGAGTGCTGCGTCTCGGCGTCCTTGCCCTGCCGCTCGGCGACCTCGGGGCAGAGCACGATGTCGCCGAGCAGGCCCTGCGGCGGCTCGTCGTCGTCCTTCGACGGCGGACGCAGCTCGTCCATCGGGAAGGACATGACGTCCGTCGGGCCGGGCAGGTCCATCCACTGGATGTGGAGCTGCTCCATGGCGTCGGTGTCCACGACGATCACCGAGAGCTCGGAGAGCGGGTGGATGCGCATCCGCGCGAGCGCGTAGCGGGCGATGTCGAGGATCGCCTGCTCGTCGACCTCGGTTCCGGATTCGTTGTTGACGTCGATCGACATGGTCGTGCTGGTCTACTTCCCCTTGTGTCCGGCGTTGCCGCGGCCCTTGTGCGTGCCGTTCTCGGTGCCGTTCTCGCTGTCGTACTTCTCGTACGCGTCGACGATACGGCCGACCAGCTTGTGCCGGACGACATCCTGGGACGTGAGCCGTGAGAAGTGCACGTCGTCGAGGCCTTCCAGGATGTCCTGGACCTGCCGCAGACCCGACTTGGTGCCGCTCGGCAGGTCGACCTGCGTCACGTCACCGGTGATCACGATCTTCGACTCGAAGCCGAGCCGGGTGAGGAACATCTTCATCTGCTCGGGGCTCGTGTTCTGGGCCTCGTCCAGGATGATGAAGGCGTCATTGAGCGTCCGGCCGCGCATGTACGCCAGCGGTGCCACCTCGATCGTGCCCGAGGCCATGAGCTTCGGGATGGAGTCGGGGTCGAGCATGTCGTGCAGCGCGTCGTACAGCGGGCGCAGGTAGGGGTCGATCTTCTCGTAGAGCGTGCCCGGGAGGAAGCCGAGGCGCTCGCCGGCCTCGACCGCGGGGCGGGTCAGGATGATGCGGTTGACCTGCTTGGACTGCAGGGCCTGGACGGCCTTGGCCATGGCGAGGTAGGTCTTGCCCGTGCCGGCGGGGCCGATGCCGAACACGATGGTGTGCTTGTCGATGGCGTCGACGTAGCGCTTCTGGTTGAGCGTCTTGGGGCGGATGGTGCGGCCTCGCGAGGACAGGATGTTCTGCGTGAGCACTTCGGCCGGCGTCTCCTGGCCGTCGCCCTCCCCGTTCTCGCTCGCCCTCAGCATGGCGATCGAGCGTTCCACTGCGTCCTCCGTCATGGGCTGCCCGGTGCGGAGCACCAGCATCATCTCGTCGAACAGGCGCTGGACGAGAGCGACTTCACCGGCGTCGCCGACCGCACTGATCTCGTTGCCCCGGACATGGATGTCGGCCGCCGGGAAGGCCGTCTCGATGACGCGCAGCAGCGAGTCCCCGGACCCCAGAACGGTCACCATGGGGTGCTTGGCCGGGACGGTGAAGTGCGCGCGCGCCTGCCCCTGGGCGGGGCCGTGAGCTGTGGGTGTCTGAGTCATGGGCCGGCTCTGTAGGCCTGCGTATCCTCCTCGGTCGGCACGCTTGCCACACGGGCAGCGTTGCGTCTCCCAGCGTACGTCGCGGCGCTGACAGAGCCGTAGGGCTTTTCCTCACGTCACGCGGTCGTGACCTCACACCGAGCGGCCGAAGCCGATCGTCGGTACCGCGCGGCGCAGCGGCCAGGGGCGGGTGACCGCGGGCAGCAGCCCTTCCAGGAAGGCGTACCGGCGCAGCGCCGTCGGGTCCTGGTCGTCGACGGACTGGACGCGGCGCCACCAGGCGGCGATCTCCGACCAGCCGGGCGCGGAGAGTGATCCGCCGAAGTCCTGGACGGAGAGCGCGGCGGTGAGGCCGGCGAAGGCGAGGCGGTCGGCGAGGGGCCAGTCGGCGAGGGTGCCCATGACGAACCCGGCGACGAAGACGTCTCCGGCGCCGGTGGGGTCGAGTGCCTCGACGGCGATGGCGGGGACCGCCGCGCTGTCGCCGGTGCGGCCGTCGACGGCGTAGGCGCCCTCGGAGCCGAGGGTGACGACCGCGAGCGGCACGTGTTCGGCGAGCGCGTGGGCCGCGGCGCGGGGGCAGTCGGCGCCGGTGTAGCGCATGGCCTCCTCGGCGTTCGGCAGGAACGCCTCGCAGTGGGCGAGGTCGGCGAGGCCGGCGAGGTCCCAGCGGCCGGTGTCGTCCCAGCCGACGTCGGCGAAGATCCGGGTGCCGCGGCTCGCGGCCTGGGCGATCCAGGGGTCGCGGACGCCGGGGGTGAGGGAGGCGACGGCGGCCCGCGCGCGGGGCGGGCAGTCGGGGGCGGCTGCCGCTTCCACGGGAGGCGGCTCGTGGCCGTGGCTGACCATGGTCCGTTCGCCCTCGTAGGCCATGGACACGGTGACCGGGGAGTGCCAGCCGGGGACCGTCCGGGAGGCGGACAGGTCGATGCCCTCGCCCTGTTCCAGGGCGTCCCAGCAGTACTCGCCGTAGTGGTCGTCCCCGAAGGCCGCGGCCAGGGAGGTGCGCAGGCCGAGGCGGGCGAGGGCGGTGGCCATGTTCGCGACCCCGCCGGGGCTCGAACCCATGCCGCGCGCCCAGGACTCGGTGCCGCGCACGGGGGCGGAGTCGAGGCCGGTGAAGATGATGTCCAGGAAGACGGTGCCGGTGAGGTAGACGTCCCAGGGCGGGTCCTGCGGCGTGCGCAGCCCGGCGAGCGGGTCCACATGGGCCTGGCCGAACGGTCCTTCGCCGTTGGACGCGATCACGGTGTGCTCCCTGGGGTGGTACGGATCTGGCCAGTGTGCACCACACCCGCCGTCCGGGCCGTGGGTCACGCCGGGGCGTCGCCGTGGTCGGTGCGGGCCGCCGTCCTGGCGGCCGGCCTCGCCGCCGCGGGTCCGGCGGGTGTCGCACGCGAGAGCCGTCCGGCGCGGGACCGTCTCGGGCGCGGAGCCCTCGTGGGCTCCTGCCCGTGCTGCGGCGGGGCAGTCCGGTGGGCCCTCCGGTGCGGGCGGCGGGCCTCCACGGGTCCGGTGACGCTGTCCGGCCGTGCCGTGGGCCTCGGTCCCCCACCTGCGGGAACACCGTCTCCCCGCGCGCGGGGAGGGCCGCCGTGTCGTCGACCACCCCGGGAAACGGCGGCCCCCATACCCTCGGCACGACTCCCCAAACAGAAGGTGCTCTAGATCACACCCTCCCGCCTTTTTCGAGGTGCCACCGCCTTGATACAAATTGCCCCGCGCGTTCCTGTCCGTCGACAGCCGCCCAATCCCCCTTCTTGAGCCGCTCCTTTCGCATGCCCTGGGAACGCCCGTGTCCGCCCGCACCACCACGCCCTGGCCCCTCGTCGCCCTTTTCACGGCCGGGTACCTCGCCGCGTATCTCCTCCCCACCACCGTCGGCCGCCTCGACGCGGGACTCCCGCTGTCGGCGACCCAGGCCGGAGCCATCGGCAGTGTCCTGCTGCTGAGTTCGGCGTCGGCCGGCTTCCTGCTCGCTTCCCGCGTCGACCGTTTCGGCCCCCGCCGGCTCGCCCGCGCCGGGCTGCTCCTCGCGGTCGCGGGTTACGGCACCGCCGCGCTGTCGACCGCGCTCCCCCTCGTGGTGGCCGGCGCGGTCGTCGGCGGCTTCGGCTCCGGTACGGCCACCACGGTCGCCGCGACCGGGATCGCCGGCCGCCGCGATCCGCACCGCGTCACCACCATGGGTCTGCTCGGCGTCTCCGCCCTCGCCGGCGCGCTGTATCTGACGATCCCGCACCTGGGCCCGGCGCACGGCGTCCCCCTCGCCGCGATCGCCGTCACGGCGCTGCTCGTCCTGCCGCTGACGGGCCGTCTGCCGGCCCGCTCCGCGGCGACGCGGACCGTGCGCCCGGCCGGCCCGCTGCCGTACCGCCGCTCCGGCCTGCTGCTCGCCGCGGCGATGCTCTTCTGGTCGCTCGCGCAGAACTCCCTGTGGGGGGTGAGCGGCCGGATCGGGCTCACGCAGGCGGGGCTCGGCGAGGTGACCGTCGGCGCGGTGTTCGCGGTGGCGCTGGGCGCGGGGCTCCTCGGCGTCGTGTGCGCGGGCCTCCTCGGACCGCGGCTCGGCGGGGCCCTGCCGATCGGCCTGGGCACGGTGCTGATCGCCGGCTGCATCGCGCTGAGCGCGGCGGCGTCCGACCTGACGTCGTTCGCGACGGGTGAGATCGCCTGGAACACGCTGTATCCGGTGGTCCTGTCGTACGTGATCGGTCTCGCCGCGTCGATGGACCGGCGCGGCCGGTGGGCGGTCCTCGTCGGCTCCGCGTCCTCGCTCGGTACGGCGTGCGGGCCGCTCACCGGCAGCCTGCTGTCGGCGCGGGCGGGTTATCCGGCGATGGGCCTGGTCCTCGCGGCCGGCCTGCTGCTGGTCACCGTCCCGATGACCCTGGTGGCCCGGCGCCCGCGCCGCAGCCAGGTCGTGGAGATCCCCGTCGTGGAGATCCCGCTCGCCGAGATCCCGGTCGGGGACATCCCCGTACCCGAGACGGCGGCCGGGGAGAGCAGGGCCGGGCGGGTCACGGGCGCGGACGTGGCGGGCCTGGCGGACCTTCTCGCGGACAGCCCGTCCGCCGAGGACCCGTTCGCGCGTCTGCCGATCGTCGAGATCCCGGTCGCCGGGAGCCCGCTGGACGCCGTGCCCGCCCCACGGGAGGCGTACGGCACGGCCGGCCCGCGGCACGCCGGAGCGGCGACGGCGGCGTCCGCGACGGAAGGCGTGTGAGGCGTGTGACCCGTCCGCAGTGGAAGGCGCGCGAGGGCCGGCCGGGGAACGCCCGGCCGGGCTCCCGCCCCCGTCACGAGAACGCGTACGCCTCCACCTCGGCGATGTAGCGGGCGCGCCGCTCCTCGTCGTGCTCCAGGAAGGACGCCTCGAACGAGTTGCGCGCCAGTTCCCGCAGCCGCTCGGGGCCGAGCCCCAGGGCCTCGCGCACCGCACGGAAGGTGTCACCGGCGTAGCCGCCGAAGTAGGCGGGGTCGTCGGAGTTGACCGTGCAGAGCAGGCCGGCGTCCAGCATGGCGGGCAGCGGGTGCTCGGCCAGCACGTCCACTGCGCGCAGCCGTACGTTCGACAGCGGGCACAGCGTCAGCGGCACCCGGTCCCGGACGAGTCGTTCGACCAGCTCGGGGTCCTCCATGCAGCGCAGCCCGTGGTCGATGCGCTCGACGCCGAGGACGTCCAGTGCTTCGGTGATGTAGGCGGGCGGGCCCTCCTCGCCCGCGTGCGCGACGCGCCGAAGACCGAGCGCGGCGGCGGCCTCGTACACCTCGCGGAACTTGGCCGGCGGGTGACCGACCTCGGCGGAGTCGAGGCCGATGCCGACGATCCGGTCGAGGTGGGGCTTCGCGGCCTCCAGGGTGTCCATGGCGGACTCGGCGGACTCGTCGCGCAGGAAGCACATGATCAGCTGGGTGGAGACGCCGTGGGTCTCCTCGCTGCGCCCGAGCGCCCGCCACAGCCCCTCGACGACCGTCCCCATGGACACGCCCCGGGCGATGTGCGCCTGCGGGTCGAAGAAGATCTCGGCGTGCCGCACGCCCTGCGCGGCGGCCCGGGCGAGATAGGCGTCGGCCAGGTCGGCGAAGTCCTGCTCGGTCCGCAGCACGGCCATGAGCTCGTAGTACAGGTTCAGGAACGACTGGAGGTCGTCGAAGAGATACGCCTTGCGCAGGTCCTCGGTGTCCGCGTACGGCAGGGTCACGCCGTTGCGGGCGGCGAGCGCGAAGGCCAGCTCGGGTTCGAGGGTGCCTTCGATGTGGAGGTGCAGTTCAGCCTTGGGGAGGGACATCGAAGCATCGTACGGTCGGATCCCGGACAGTCCGAAACCGGCACCTTCCCGGCACCTTCCCGGCACCGGACCATGGTCCGGCCGGCCCGGGCCGGCGGGCGGCGGACGTCACCGGCGTTTCGGGACCGGGACTCTCACGAGGTCGTGGGCCACCGTCAGTTCGCCGTCGAAGCCCGCCGCGCGGGCCTCGTGCTCGAAGGCGGCGGGGTCGGAGTAGCGCTGGCTGAAGTGGGTGAGCACGAGATGCCGGACGCCCGCCTCCTTGGCGACCCGGCCCGCCTGGCCGGCGGTCAGGTGCCCGTGGTCCGAGGCGAGCCGGTGGTCGCCGTCGAGGAACGTCGACTCGATGACGAGCAGGTCGCAGTCCTCGGCCAGCGCGTCCACGCCCTCGCAGAGCCGGGTGTCCATGACGAACGCGAACCGCTGGCCGCGCCGCACCTCGCTGACGTCGTCCAGGGAGACGCCGCGCAGCGTGCCCTCGCGGTGCAGCACCCCGACGTCGGGGCCCTTGATGCCGTGTTCGGCGAGCCGCTCGGGCAGCATGCGCCGGCCGTCCGGTTCGACGAGGCGGTAGCCGAAGGACTCGACGGGGTGCGAGAGCCTGCGGGCCTCCAGGGTGTACGCGGGGGTCGTGGCGAGGACTCCGTCGTCCGCGACCGGTGCCTCGGTGATCCCGACCGTCTCGCGATAGGCGGTGGAATGGCGCAGCCGCTCGAAGAAGTGCTGTCCGGAGAGCGGGTAGTGGGCGGTCACCTCGTGCGGGACGCGGTCCAGGTTGACGCGCTGGATCACGCCGGGCAGGCCGAGCGCGTGGTCGCCGTGGAAGTGGGTGACGCAGATGCGGTTCAGGTCGTGCGCGGCGACGCCGGCCCGCAGCATCTGGCGCTGCGTGCCCTCGCCGGGATCGAAGAGGAG
Source organism: Streptomyces sp. M41(2017) (assembly GCF_002078175.1). Lineage (GTDB taxonomy): Bacteria > Actinomycetota > Actinomycetes > Streptomycetales > Streptomycetaceae > Streptomyces. Next base: position 700,963 of record NZ_MWFK01000001.1, read on the forward strand.
ACCCTCGCCGTCCCAGCGGAGCAGGTAGCCGTTGTGGTTGCGGTGCCGGGTCGGGACCTGGCTGGCGGTCCCGAGGACGACCAGTTCACGTGCGGACAAGGCCGGTTATCCGGGGGGCCACTGCAGTCCGCGGCCGCCCAGGAGGTGGGCGTGCGCGTGGAAGACGGTCTGTCCGGCGCCGCTGCCCGTGTTGAACACGACGCGGTAGCTGTCCAGCTTCTCCTCGGCCGCGACCTCGCCGGCGTCGCGCAGGACGTCCGCCGCGACGGTGGGTTCGGCGGCCGCGAGGGACGCGGCGTCCGGGTAGTGCACCTTGGGGATGACCAGGATGTGGGTCGGGGCCTGCGGGTTGATGTCGCGGAACGCCACGGTCGTGTCCGTCTCGCGCACCAGCGTCGCCGGGATCTGTCCCGCCACGATCTTGCAGAACAGGCAGTCGTCCTGCGGCTCGCCCATCATGCGTGTGCCTCCTCGCGCCGGCCGGTCATTACCCTGCGCATGCTAGTCGCCCGGGCGGGACGGACGGTTCACGGCCGCCCCGCCCCGCCGGTCACGAGCCGCCCCGCCGGTCACAGCGGCGGCAGTGCGGGTGCCGTCTTGGCCGGGTTCTCCTCCAGTGCGGCGAGCGCGATCCGGATCGCCGCGTCGAGCTGGGTGTCGCGGCCGGCCGCGTGGTCCTGCGGGGCCTGGACGACCTCGACGTCGGGATCGACGCCGTGGTTCTCCACGTTCCACTCGTAACCCTCCAGCCAGAACGCGTACTTGGGCTGGGTGACGAGGGTGCCGTCGACGAGGCGGTAGCGGCTGTCGATGCCGATGACGCCGCCCCAGGTGCGGGTGCCGACCACGGGGCCGATGCCGAGTGCCTTGATCGCCGCGTTGACGATGTCGCCGTCGGAGCCGGAGAACTCGTTGGCGACGGAGACGACGGGTCCGCGCGGCGCGTCCTCCGGGTAGCTGTAGGGACGCAGTCCGCGGGGCAGGTCCCAGCCGACGATCCGCCGGGCGAGTTTCTCGACGACGAGCTGGGAGGTGTGGCCGCCGCGATTCTCCCGCACGTCCACCACCAGACCCTCTCGGGTCACCTCGATGCGCAGGTCGCGGTGGAGCTGCGCCCACCCGGAGCCGACCATGTCCGGCACGTGCAGGTAGCCGAGTCGTCCGCCGGACCGCGCGTGGACGTAGGCGCGCCGGTCGGCGACCCAGGCGTGGTAGCGCAGGGGTTCCTCGTCGGCGAGCGGTACGACGACGGCGTGCCGCGGGTCGCCGCCGCCCGCCGGGGAGACGGTCAGCTCGACCGGTTTGCCCGCCGTGCCGACGAGCAGGGGGCCGGGGCCCGCGACGGGGTCGACCGGCCGGCCGCCGATCGCGACGATCGCGTCCCCGGCGCGCACCGCGACGCCGGGCGCGGCGAGCGGGGCCCGCGCGTCCGGGTCGGAGGTCTCCGAGGGAAGGATGCGGTCGATGCGCCACCTGCCGTCCTCGTGGCGGGAGATGTCCGCCCCGAGGAGACCCTGGGCGCCGTCGCCGCCGCGGTGTCCGCCGCGCGGGGTGACGTACGCGTGGGAGGTGCCGAGTTCGCCCTGGACCTCCCAGAGCAGATCGACGAGGTCGTCGTGGGTGGCGACCCGGTCGAGGACGGGCCGGTACCGGTCGAGGACGGCGTCCCAGTCGACGCCCCCGAGGTCGGGCCGCCAGAAGTTGTCGCGCATGAGGCGGCCGGTCTCGTCGTACATCTGGCGCCACTCGGCGGCCGGGTCGACGGTCTGGCGCACCCGCGAGAGGTCGACGGTGATGTTGGTGTCGCTCTCGTCGTCGTTCGACGCGCGCCGGTCGCTGGGCACGACCTTGAGCTTTCCGTCCGTCCACAGCAGGACCCGTTTGCCGTCGCCGGTGACGGTGAAGTGGTCGGCGTCGGCGGCGAGATGCTCGATGCGCTGCTGGGCGAGGTCGTACCGCTCCAGCTCGGTCCGCGGGTCCGGGTCGTCCGGGGTGGCACGGGAGGCGCCGAGCACACCGCGGACGGGGTGGCGCAGCCACAGGAGACCGTCCTTGGCCGCGCGCAGGGTGGAGTAGCGGGCGGCCTCGACGGGGAACGGGACGATGCGGTCGGCGAGTCCGTCGAGGTCGATCCGGGTGCTGGGGGTGCCCTCGCTGTCGGGGGTCTCGTCCTTGTCCGGGGCCTCGAAGGGGCGTCCGTGGCGCTGCGGTCCGAAGGGGGACGGCGTGGTCGCGGCGAGGGTGATCAGATACGGCCGGGAGCCGCCGACGAAGGCCAGGTCGAAGACGTGCTCGTCGTAGACGGGGTCGAAGGCGCGGGCCGACAGGAAGGCGAGGTGCTTGCCGTCGAGGGTGAACGCCGGCGCGTAGTCCCGGAAGCGCAGCGGGGTCGCCTCGGTCACCGACAGGTCGGTGGTGTTGGCGATGCGGAGCTGGCGCAGCGGGCGCGGGCCGGGGTGCGACCAGGCGAGCCAGGCCGAGTCGGGCGAGAAGACGAGACCGTCGACCTCGCCGTCCTCGCTGCGGTCGAACTCGCGGACCTCGCCGGTCTCGCGCTCGACGAGCAGGACGCGTCCGTCGTGGGAGGCGACGGCGGCGCGGCTGCCGTCGGGTGCCACGGCGAGGCCGAGGACGCGGCCGAGGGCTCCGGCGGCGAGCCGGCGCGGGGTGGCTCCGGGGGCGGCTCCGGTGGCGGGCGCGAACTCCAGGGCGTCGTCGCCCTCGGCGTCCGTCACCCACACGACGTGTTCCTCGCCCTCGGCGCGGAAGGCGCGGGGCAGCCGGGCGCGGACGCCGGGTTCGGCGGCGAGTGCGCGGGCCGGTCCCGAGCGGTGGGTGATCCAGTGGACGCCGCCGCGCACGGAGACGGCGCTGCCGCGTCCGGTGTGGTCGGGGACGGCGGCGGAGAACCAGCGGGCGGCGTTCACGGGGTGGGGCTGCTGGTCGGCGCGCTGCCCGCCGAGGAGGATGTCGAGGCGGCGGGGCTCGGCTCCGTCGAGGTCGTCGAGGAGCCGGAGTTCACCGGCGGTGGAGTACACCACGCGGGTGCCGTCGGTGGCGGCGTGCCGGGCGTAGAACGCGTCGAGCGGGGTGTGGCGGCGCAGGTCGGCGCCGTCGGCGAGGGAGGAGTACAGGGCGCCGACGCCCTCGTGGTCGGAGAGGAAGGCGATCCGGTCGCCGACCCACAGGGGGTACTCGATGTTCCCGTCGAGGTCCTCGTGCAGGCGGACGAACTCGCCCTCGCCGTCGCGGTCGATCCACAGCTTGCCCGCGGTGCCGCCGCGGTAGCGCTTCCACCAGGCCGCCTCGCGGCCCATCGGGGCGGAGAGCAGGACGACTCCGGGCTCGCCGTGGGCGACGTCGCCGACGGGTCCGTAGGGCAGCAGGGTGGCGGGGCCGCCGTCGAGCGGGACGGCGCGGGCCCAGCTGCGGCGGAGGCTTGCCTGGCCCTGGGTGCTGAGGGCGAGGACGTGTCCGTCGGGGGTCCAGCCGCGGACCTGGGTCCGCGAACTGCCCCAGTACGTCAGGCGTCTGGTGGGTCCGCCGGCCAGGGGGGCGGCGTAGACCTCGGGGGCGCCGTCGCGCGTGGACGTCCAGGCGACGGTCGTGCCGTCCGGGGAGACGCGCGGGTGGTTCACCGGTGCGTTGTCGGCGCTGACGCGCCAGGCGCGGCCGCCGCCGTCGAGGGGGGCGGCCCAGATGTCGTCCTCGGCCGTGAAGACGGCCAACTCGCCGTGCAGATGCGGAAACCGGAGATACGCGGAGGCTGCGGACTCTGTCACCCGGTCACCCTATGCAGCCGGGACGCGGCCCGACAGGGGTTCGGATCACTTGATCCGTGGACGGCCGGGCAGGTCACTTGCCCTGTGCGGGCCAGCAGGTGGGGTCGCCCTTGCACCACATGGTCTTCGTGACGGTGACCGTGACGGTGGGGTCGGGCCCGTTCGGAGGACGGTAAGTGGCGGGTGGGGTGGGGTTGTTGGTGGCGCCGCAGTTGCCGAGGCCGCTCACGTGGAACCACTGCTTGCCGCCGACGGTGGCGGTCAGGTCGCCGCGCACGCAGGCGCCGTCGACGGCGCGGGTGACCTTGCCCTTGACGACGATGTCCCGTCCGTCGTCGGTCTGGCCCTGGCAGTCGACGCTCGCGACGGTGTTCTCGGTCGGCGCGGGCGACTTGCCGGGCGTGTAGACCTTGCCGGCGTTGCCGTAGTTGGCGGTACAGGTGAGCCACCGCACGTTCACGTTCTGCCGTTCGAGCTGCTTGGTCGCCGTCTGGTCGGTGGTGTACGCCACGATGGCGGCGCTCAGTCCGTCCCCGGGTTCGCACGCGGTCGCGCCGAACACCCCGGCCGCGCCCAGCCCGAGGGCCATCAGCGCCCGCCTGCGCCCGCTCCGGCTCCTGATCCGTCTCAAAGCCCCCATGGACGGCAGCGTGCCACCGCGGGGCGCGGTGCGGTAGACCGCATGCGGCCATGAGGGGCACAACCACCCGAAGGAGTTCCGGGCACCGGCCGGGCCCGGTTCAGCCGAGGAGGAGCAGCCACTCCTGGAGTTCCACGAGGTTGCCCTCGGGGTCCCTGAGGTGCGCGACGCGCATCCGGTCGGTCATGGGGGCCGGTCCGTGGAGCACGTCCGCGCCGCGCGAGACCAACTGCTCGCAGTAGGTGTCGAGGTCGTCCACCCGCAGCACGACCAGCGAACGGTGTCCGGTGACGTCCTCGCCGATCTCGCCCAGCACCTCGGCCATCATCGCCCGGTCCTGGAGGGCGATGCCGGCGGATCCGGTGACGGGGCTGAACTTCTCGTACGGTCCCCCGGTCGCGCCGGACTGCGGCTTGAGGCCGAGGACCTCGGAGTAGAAGCGGTAGCAGGCGGCGAAGTCGGAGACGAGCAGCCGTACCTGGGCGAGTTCCATGCGGATCCCCCGTGGTTGGGCGGGCGGTTGGGGTCAGGACCAGCGGCCGGTGCGGGCCAGCAGCAGTGCGGCGGCCACGGTCCCGGCCGTCGACGTACGCAGCACCGTACGCCCGAGGTGGAAGGTCCTCGCGCCGGCCTCGGTGAAGAGCGCGACCTCCTCGGGGGAGATCCCGCCCTCGGGGCCGACGACCAGGACGATCTCCCCGGACTCGGGCAGTGCCGCGGTCGCGAAGGGCTCGGTGCCCAGCTCGGTGTCCTCGTGCAGGACGGCGGCGAGGTCGGCCTTGGCGAGAAGTGCGGCAACCTGTCGGGTCGACATGGCGTCCGCGACCTCCGGGAAGCGCACCCGGCGGGACTGCTTGCCGGACTCGCGTGCGGTGGCGCGCCACTTGGCGAGCGCCTTGAGACCCCGGTCGCCCTTCCACTGGGTGATGCAGCGGGAGGCGGCCCAGGGGACGATGCCGTCGACGCCGGTCTCCGTCATGGTCTCGACGGCCAGTTCGCCCCGGTCGCCCTTGGGCAGCGCCTGGACGACGGTGATCCGCGGAGCCTCGGCCGGCTCCTCGCTCACCGAGTCCATCCGGACGACGAGCCGGTCCTTGCCCTCGGTGTCGAGGACGACGCAGTCCGCCCAGCGGCCGGCCCCGTCGGTGAGGACGACGTCCTCTCCGGCGCGCAGCCGCTTCACGGAGACGGCGTGCCGTCCCTCGGGGCCGTCGAGGACGTAGCGTCCGCCGCCGCCCGCGTCGAAGTGGTCGACCAGGAACACGGGTGCCGTCATCGGGCCGTGCCCCCGTCCGGGGTGTCGCCGGGCGACGACAACGCTGTCCTGGCGGCGGCGAGTTCGGCGACCAGTACCTCGACCAGCTGTGCGGCGGGCAGGTCGCGCGCCATGCGGTGGCCCTGGCCCGCCCACAGCGCCATGCCCTGCGCGTCGGCCGCCTTGGCGGCCGCCTTGCGCAGCGGCGAGGTGAGGTGGTGGACGTCCGGGTACGCGGCGGGGGCGTAGGGGCCGTGCTCGCGCAGGAACCGGTTGACCAGGCCGCGGGCCGGGCGTCCGGAGAAGGCGCGGGTCAGTTCGGTGCGGACGAAGAGCGGGTTGGTCAGCGCGTCCTTGTGGACGGCGTTCGCGCCGGATTCGGGGGTGGCGAGGAAGGCGGTGCCGAGCTGGGCCGCGTCGGCGCCGGCGGCGAGGACGGCGGCGATCTGGCTGCCGCGCATGATGCCTCCGGCGGCGACGACCGGGATGTCCACGGTCTCGCGGATCTGGGCGACCAGGGAGAGCAGTCCGATGCCCGCGCGGTCGGTCTCCGGGTTGTCGCGGTGGGTGCCCTGGTGTCCGCCGGCCTCGACGCCCTGGGCGATGACGGCGGCGGCGCCCGCCCGCTGCACGGCGAGGGCCTCCTCGGCCGTGGTCGCGGTGACCAGGGTGAGGGTGCCGGCGCGGTTCAGTGACTCCAGCACGTCCTGGGCCGGGATGCCGAAGTGGAAGGAGACCACCGGGACCGGGTTGTCGAGGAGGACGGCGAGTTTGGCGTCGTAGCCGTCGTCACGGCCGCTGTCCGGGTCGCCGAGTTCGGTCTCGTACCAGGCCGCCTCACCGGCGAGCTGGTGGGCGTAGACCTCGACCGCCGAGGAGTCCGCGTACTCCGGCTGCGGCATGAACAGGTTGACGCCGAAGGGACGGCCGGTCAGCCCGCGCAGTTGTTTGATCTCCTGGTACATGCCGTCGGCCGTCTTGTACCCGGCGGCGAGGCATCCGAGCCCGCCGGCCTCGGACACGGCGGCCGCGAGCTGGGGGACGGAGACGCCGCCCGCCATGGGGGCCTGCACGATCGGGTGAGGGAAGAGATCGGTCAGCGCGGAGGACATGACGGCATGTTGTCACGTCCTCCGTACAAGTCCGAATCCGGCCGTCCGCTCGGTTACGGGGTGGCGCGGCGGGCGGTCACGGGGCGGGAACGCCGCCCCGTGCCGCCGTCGCGTCAGCGTCCGTTGAAGGCGTCCTTCAGCCGGGAGAAGAGCCCCTGCTGCCCGGGCTGGAACTGGCCGGTGGGCCGCTCCTCGCCGCGCAGCGCCGCGAGCTCGCGCATGACCCTCTCCTGCTCCGGGTCGAGCTTGGTGGGCGTGGTGACCTCGACGTGCACGATGAGGTCGCCCCGGCCGCCGCCGCGCAGGTGCGTGACGCCCCGGCCGTGCAGCGGGATCGACTGGCCGGACTGCGTGCCCGGACGGATGTCGACCTCCTCCATGCCGTCGAGGGTCTCCAGGGGCACCTTGGTGCCGAGGGCCGCGGCCGTCATCGGGATCGTGACGGTGCAGTGCAGGTCGTCGCCGCGACGCTGGAACGTCGAGTGCGGCAGCTCGTGGATCTCGACGTACAGGTCGCCGGCGGGGCCGCCGCCGGGGCCGACCTCGCCCTCGCCCGCGAGCTGGATCCGGGTGCCGTTGTCCACACCGGCCGGGATCTTGACCGTGAGGGTGCGGCGGGAGCGGACCCGGCCGTCGCCCGCGCACTCGGGGCACGGGGTCGGGACCACGGTGCCGAAGCCCTGGCACTGCGGGCACGGCCGCGAGGTCATGACCTGGCCGAGGAAGGACCGCGTCACCTGGGACACCTCGCCGCGGCCGCGGCACATGTCGCAGGTCTGCGCGGAGGTCCCGGGTGCGGCGCCCTCGCCGTTGCAGGTCGCGCAGACGACGGCCGTGTCGACCTGGATGTCCTTCGTGGTGCCGAAGGCCGCCTCGTCCAGCTCGATCTCCAGGCGGATCATGGCGTCCTGGCCGCGGCGGGTGCGCGAGCGCGGTCCGCGCTGCGACGCCGTGCCGAAGAAGGCGTCCATGATGTCCGAGAAGTTCCCGAAGCCGCCCGCGCCGAAGCCGCCGGCGCCACCGCCCTGCTGGGACAGGGGGTCGCCGCCGAGGTCGTAGACCTGCTTCTTCTGCGGGTCCGACAACACCTCGTAGGCGGCGTTGATCTCCTTGAAGCGCTCCTGCGTCTTCGGATCGGGATTGACGTCCGGGTGCAGCTCGCGCGCGAGCCTCCGGAACGCCTTCTTGATCTCGTCCTGGGACGCGTCGCGGCGCACGCCGAGTACGGCGTAGTAGTCCGTGGCCACTTAAGACTCCGCCAGGATCTGTCCGACGTACCGTGCCACCGCTCGTACCGCTCCCATCGTTCCCGGGTAATCCATGCGGGTCGGGCCGACCACGCCGAGTTTGGCTACTGCCTCGCCGCCCGAACCGTAGCCGACCGAGACCACGGACGTGGAGTTGAGTCCCTCATACGCGTTCTCGTGCCCGATTCGCACGGTCATGCTCGAATCCCCGGCCTCTCCGAGCAACTTGAGGAGCACGACCTGCTCCTCGAGCGCTTCGAGCACCGGACGGATGGTGAGAGGGAAGTCATGTCCGAAACGGGTGAGATTGGCGGTCCCGCCGATCATCAGCCGCTCCTCGGTCTCCTCGACAAGTGTCTCCAGCAGGGTGGAGAGCACTGTCGAGACCGTACCCCGGTCCTCCGCCTCGAAGGCGTCGGGGAGGTCCTGCACGAGCTGCGGGACGTCCGCGAAGGGGCGGCCCGCGACCCGGCTGTTGAGCCGGGCCCGCAGATCGGCGAGAGAAGTCTCACCGAACGGGACGGGGCAGTTGATCATGCGTTGCTCGACCCGGCCGGTGTCCGTGATCAGCACGAGCATCACGCGCGCCGGGGCGAGCGAGAGCAGTTCCACGTGCCGGACGGTCGAGCGGGTCAGCGAGGGGTACTGCACGACGGCGACCTGCCGGGTGAGCTGCGCGAGCAGCCGCACCGTCCGGCCGACGACGTCGTCGAGGTCGACGGCTCCGTCCAGGAAGTTCTGGATGGCGCGCCGCTCCGGCGCGGTCATCGGCTTGACGCCCGCGAGCTTGTCGACGAAGAGCCGGTATCCCTTGTCCGTGGGGATGCGTCCGGCGCTGGTGTGCGGCTGGGCGATGTAGCCCTCGTCCTCCAGGACCGCCATGTCGTTGCGGACGGTCGCCGGTGAGACGCCGAGCCGGTGACGCTCGGTGAGCGCCTTGGAGCCGACCGGCTCCTCGGTGCCCACATAGTCCTGGACGATGGCGCGGAGCACCTCGAGCCTGCGTTCACTGAGCATCGCGCACACCTCCAGAAGTCGACTCCGTGGTCTTCGTGGCCTTCGTGGCTTTTCGCCTGGCACTCAACGCGCCCGAGTGCCAGCGTTCCCCGGGCCAGTGTACGGCGGTGAGGCACGACCCCGGCAAGGGCGGGCCTGCGATGTCGTGCGCGACACCCGGTCACCGCTAGCGTCGCCGTATGAGGCTGACTTGGGAAGAGCCGGGGTGGGAACGGGTGGCGCCCCGGATCGGCCGGCGGCGCCTTCCGGGCTGGGACTGCACCGTCGGGCTCGTCGTCGGCGGGGACGCGGCGCTGATGATCGACGCCGGGTCGGGTGTCGCGGAGGGCGCGGCGCTGCGCGCGGAGGCGGAGCGGCTGCTCGGCCCGGGGCGGCACGTGACGCACCTCGCACTCACCCACCCGCATTTCGACCATGTCTTCGGCGCCGCGGCGTTCGCGGATGCCGAGGTGTTCGTCGCGGACGGCTCGTCCGGGGTGTACGAGCACGGTCGTGAGGAACTGCGGGCGGACGCGGTGCGCAACGGGCTGGACCCCCGGACGGCGCGGGAGGCGGCCGACGCCCTCGTACGCCCCGCGCACGGCGTCCGGGGCACCCGGGACCTGGAGCTCGGCGAGGGCGCCCGGGTGCGGCTGGTGCGGATCGGTGAGGGCCACACCGCCCACGACCTCGTGGCTGTGGTGCCGGGCGATCCTTCGGTGGTGTTCTGCGGCGACCTGGTCGAGGAGTCCGGCGAGCCGCAGGCCGGCCCCGACGCGGTCCCGTCGCGCTGGCCTGCGGCGCTCGACCGGCTGCTCGCGCTCGGCGGGCGGGACGCCGTGTACGTGCCCGGACACGGAGCGCTGGTGGACGCGGCGTTCGTCCGCTCGCAGCGGGACGAGCTGGCCGCGCGTTTCGGCGTGTCGCGGTGAGCCCCGGCGCACTTCTCCTATCGTCATGCGAATGCGCCAGTACTCTCCGGACCTGACCCCGCCGTGGAAGAAGCCCAAGCCCGTGCCCGAGGTCCCGGCGGACCCCGGTCTGGTGGTCGAGGAGCCCGGCACCGGTTTCTGCGGCGCGGTGATCGGCTGCGAGGCGGGCACGGTGACCCTGGAGGACCGCTTCGGCAAGCACCGGGTGTTCCCCATGGAGCCGCGCGGCTTCCTGCTGGAGGGCAGGGTGGTGACGCTGGTCCGCCCGGCGTCCGCGGCGCCCGTACGTCCCAGCCGCACCGCGTCCGGCTCGGTGGCGGTGCCCGGCGCCCGCGCCCGGGTCGCGCGAGCGGGCCGCATCTACGTGGAGGGCCGCCACGACGCCGAACTGGTCGAGCGGGTCTGGGGCGACGACCTGCGCGTCGAGGGCGTCGTCGTGGAGTACCTGGAGGGTGTCGACGACCTTCCCGCGATCGTCGAGGAGTTCGCGCCGGGCCCGGACGCCCGGCTCGGCGTGCTCGTCGACCACCTCGTGCCCGGCTCGAAGGAGTCCCGGATCGCCGCGGCGGTGACGAGCGAGCACGCGCTGGTGCTCGGCCATCCCTACATCGACATCTGGGAGGCCGTGAAGCCGTCCTCCGTGGGCATCCCGGGCTGGCCCCGGGTGCCGCGCGGCGAGGACTGGAAGACGGGCGTGTGCCGGGCCCTGGGCTGGCCGGAGAACACCGGCGCGGCCTGGCAGCACATCCTGTCCCGGGTCCACTCCTACAAGGACCTCCAGCCCGAACTGCTGGGCCGCGTCGAGGAACTGATCGACTTCGTCACCGCGCCGGAGTAGGCCGGACCGCCGCCGGGCGCGGTCGCGTCCGGCCGCCCGTCGGTGGCGTCCGGGGACCGTTGTGGCTTCCGGCGTCGCCGTCCGGTCAGTCGACCAGGTCCCGGACGACCGCGTCCGCGAGGAGGCGGCCGCGCAGGGTGAGGACGGCGCGGCCCTCGTCGTACGGGCCCGGTTCGAGGAGGCCCTCGGACAGGGCGCGGCGGGAGGCCGTGCGGCCGTCGGGGCGGAGCAGCGAGAGCGGGCAGCCCTCGCGCAGCCGCAGTTCGAGCAGGATGCGCTCGACGCGGCGGTCCTCGTCGGAGAGGAGTTCGCGCCCGGCACCCGGGGACCGGCCGGAGGCCAGCGCCGCCGCGTAGGCCCCGGGGTGCTTCACGTTCCACCAGCGGACGCCGCCGACGTGGCTGTGGGCGCCGGGGCCCGCGCCCCACCAGTCCGCGCCGCGCCAGTACAGTTCGTTGTGCAGGCAGCGGGCCGCCTCGGTGGTGGCCCAGTTCGACACCTCGTACCAGTCGAAGCCCGCCTCGGCCATCACCTCGTCGGCGATGAGGTAGCGGTCGGCGTGGACGTCGTCGTCGGTCATCGGGACCTCGCCGCGGCGGATGCGGCGGGCGAGCTGGGTGCCCTCCTCGACAATGAGCGCGTAGGCCGAGACGTGGTCGGGGCCGGCGCCGAGGGCTGCTTCGAGGGAGGCCCGCCAGTCGTCGTCGGACTCCCCTGGGGTGCCGTAGATCAGGTCGAGGTTCACGTGCTCGAAGCCGGCCGCGCGGGCCTCGGCGACGCAGGCCTCGGGGCGGCCGGGGGTGTGGGTGCGGTCCAGCACCTTCAGCACGTGCTGCCGGGTGCTCTGCATCCCGAAGGAGACGCGGTTGAAGCCGCCGGCGCGGAGCGTCGCGAGGTACTCCGGGTCGACCGACTCCGGGTTCGCCTCCGTGGTGATCTCGGCGTCGTCCGCGAGACCGAACTCGTCACGGATCGCCCCCAGCATCCGGACGAGGTCGTCGGCGGCCAGCAGGGTGGGCGTGCCGCCTCCGACGAAGACGGTGCGGACGGGACGCGGGTCGTCGCCGAGGACCTTGCGGGCGAGGCGGACCTCGTCGGTCAGGGTGTCCGCGTAGTTGTCGCGGGAGGCGAGCACGCCTCCGGTGCCCCGCAGCTCGGTCGCCGTGTAGGTGTTGAAGTCGCAGTACCCGCAGCGGGTCGCGCAGTAGGGGACGTGGAGGTAGAACCCGAGGGGCCGCTCGGCCGCCCCGGCCAGGGCGTGCGCGGGCAGCGCCCCGTCATCGGGGACGGGCTCACCGTCGGGGAGTGCGGAAGGCATGCGTTCCATTGTCCAGCACGGGCGGAGTGAACGGTCCCGGCCTGTGGACGAACGGGCACGCTCCTCGTCGCCCGGCCCGTCGCCGGGGCTACTCGGCCTGTAACACCAGCAGGGCCATGTCGTCCTCCGGCGGGCGGCTCCCGAACTCGTGCACGAGTGCCCGGATGCGTTCCGCGACCAGCTCGGCGTTCAGGCCGGTGCACCCCGCGAGGGCGTGCGCCAGCCCGTCTTCGTCGTCGAACTGCCGGGTCCCCTCGCGCCGCTCCGTCACGCCGTCGGTGACGCACAGCAGGGTGTCGCCGGGATGCAGGTCGAAGGACTCGGAGGTGTAGCCGGGGTCCTCGAAGACGCCGAGCAGGGTCTGCGGGCGGGCCACCTCCCGTACGTCGCCGTCGGGGGCCAGCAGCAGCGGCAGCGGGTGTCCGGCCGAGGCGAGGGTGCAGCGCACGCCGCCCTCGAAGGGGACCAGTTCGCCGTAGAGCATGGACAGGAAGCGGGTCTGCGGGCCGAGGTCGGTGCCGAGCCCGGGGTCGCCGGCCGCCACGAGCGCCCGGGCGGCCGCGTCGGCGGCCTCGGTCGCGTCGTCGAGGAGGAGCTGGTTGAGGCGGTCGAGGACGTCCGCCACGTCGTAGCCCTCGCGGGCCAGCAGCCGCAGCCAGGGCCGGGCGAGCCCGATCACGACGGCGGCCTCGGGGCCCTTGCCCTGGACGTCGCCGACGGCGAAGCACCAGCGGCCGTCCCCGGCCGGGAACACGTCGTAGAAGTCGCCGCTGGGGCCGCCCTTGTCGAGCGGCTCGTAGACGAGGGCGCTGCGCACGCCCGGGATCTCGGCGACCGCGCCCGGCAGGAGCCCGCGCTGCAGGACTCTGCTGATGGTGGCCTGGCGCGCGTACTGGCGGGCCGCGCCGATGGCGAGCGCGATCCGGCGGCTCAGGTCCTCGACGAGCCCGCTGACCTCGTCCGCGAAACCGGTGGGTCCGGCCCTGCCGATGACGAGCGTGCCGAGCGGCCGGCCGCCCGCGATCAGCCGGTACGCCAGGGCCGCGCCGCTCGCTCCGCGCGGGCCCAGCGCCTCGCCGGGCCAGGGCACGGGCACGGCGCGGGAGCGGACCGCGTCGGGCAGCCGCGGCGGGTCCTTCTCCAGGGCGTCGCGCAGGTCCTCGATGAGGTTCTCGCTGCCGTGCCAGACCCGGGCCAGCCGGGGTCCGAGGGCGAGCCCGAGTCCGCCGGCCCGGTCGGTGGCCTCGTCCTCCAGCCACACCGCGCACCAGTCGGCGAGCCGCGGGACGAGGAGCTGTCCGGCGAGCGCGGCGACGAGGTCCTCGTCGAGCTGCCCGGCCAGCAGGTCGGAGGCCTCGGCGAGGAAGGAGAGGGCCCCGCGGTCGAGCCAGTCCCGCCCCTCGGAGGGGTTCCGTGGGCCGCCGGGGGCCGTGCCGGCCTCGGTGACCTCGTGGAGGCCGGACGGGTCGAGGGCGTCCCCGGCCGGGACGGAGGTCCCGGGCCGGCCCGGGACCGGCGCCGCGAAGACGGACGCGGTCGCGGTGGGGCCCGCGGGACCCCGTCCGCCGGGGCGGCGGGCCCGCGTGCGGCGGCTCCCGGAGGCGCCGTCGGCCGGCCCGTCCTGCGCTCCGGTCGTCCCGCCGGTACCCGCGGCGCCGTCCATGCCCGCTCGGCCGCCTCTCCCGGCGAGGTCGTCCCCGTCCACCGCGAACACGTCGGCCGAGGACGGGGCCTTTGCCGTGAACGCGTCGCCGCCGGACAGCGTGTCGGCGCCGCCGTCGAGCAGCAGGCGCGCCCAGACCGTCTTGACGCCCGGCCGGTAGGTGATCCCCCAGGCCTCGGACAGGGCGGAGACGAGACGCAGGCCCCGCCCGTACTCCGGTGTCCCGTAGGGGCGTTCGGGACTGTCGTCGCGTATCGCGCGGGCGGGGTGGTGATCGGTCACCTCGACGACCAGCGGGCCGGGCGGGCCGTCCGGCGCGTGCTCCAGGCGGCACAGCAGCTCGACGTCGGTGCCCGCGTGGACGACGGCGTTGGTGACGAGTTCGCTGACCACCACGGCGGCGTCGTCGATGAGCCGGTCGTCGATGATCTCGGCGCCGGGCAGGGCCAGTTCGGCCCAGCCCTCGAGCGTGTCCCGGAGGTAGCGGCGGGCGGCTCCGGGGGCGAGCGGAGTGCCCGGCAGGGTCGTGCGGGCCACGGTGTCCTGGCCGGCCCGGTGGTGCGCGGGCGCACCCGGGGCGCACGCCATGGACTCGCGTTGCGTCGGAATGGCCCCCACGGTGCGGCTCCCTGAGCAGTTCGGACGAATACACCTCAGCCGGTGCGGACAGGGTGACAGACTGACCGCGCCCATAAGCGTCGAGTCACCGAAGTGGGCCGTCATGAGTGAGAACAGTGGTATGCATGTGCTCGAAGACGGACAGATTCGAGCATCGGACCTGCGCCCCCTGCTCGCCGCGATGACCGCGGCGCGGGACGGCGACTTCAGCAAGGTGCCGGAGACGGCGCACGGCCTGGTCGCCGAGCTGAACACGATGTTCAACCAGATCATGGACCGCAGTTCGCACTTCAACTCCGAGGTGCAGCGCGTCCGCAGGGAGCTGATCCGGCACGGACGGCTCGACGAGCGGCTCGCGGCCAGCCCCGGCGGCGGCAAGTGGACGACGCGCGTGGACGACGTGAACCAGCTGCTCGACGCGCTGGTGGCGCCCGCGGCGAACGCGACCCGCGTGCTCGACGCGGTGGCCGGCGGCGACCTGACCCAGCGCGTGGACCTGCACGACGGCAACCGTCAACTGCGGGGCGACCTGCGCCGGCTGGGCCGTGCCGTGAACAAGATGGTCGACCAGCTCTCCCTGTTCACCGGCGAGGTCACCCGGGTCGCCCGCGAGGTCGGAACCGAGGGGCGGCTCGGCGGCCGCGCCAAGGCGACCGGCCTGTCGGGGAGTTGGCGGGACGTGACCGAGGCGGTCAACACGATGGCCTCGCGGCTGACGGCTCAGGTGCGGGACATCGCCCTGGTGACCACGGCGGTGGCACGCGGCGACCTGACGCGGACGGTGACGGTCGAGGCGACCGGTGAGCTGCTGGAACTGAAGCTCACCGTGAACACGATGGTCGACCAGCTCTCCGCGTTCGCCGACGAGGTGACCCGGGTGGCCCGCGAGGTCGGAACCGAGGGGCGGCTCGGCGGGCGGGCGCAGGTGCGGGGGGTGTCGGGCGTCTGGAAGGACCTCACCGACAACGTCAACTTCATGGCGTCCAACCTGACGTCACAGGTTCGAAATATCGCACAGGTCACCACGGCGGTCGCCAACGGTGACCTCAGCCAGAAGATCACGGTCGACGCCCAGGGCGAGATCCTGGAGCTGAAGTCGACGATCAACACGATGGTCGACCAGCTCTCCGCGTTCGCCGACGAGGTCACCCGCGTCGCCCGCGAGGTCGGAACCGAGGGCAACCTCGGCGGCCGGGCCCAGGTGCGGGGCGTGTCGGGCGTCTGGAAGGACCTCACCGACAACGTCAACTTCATGGCGGACAACCTGACCTCGCAGGTCCGCAACATCGCCCTCGTCTCCACCGCCGTGGCGCAGGGCGACCTCGGCAAGAAGATCACCGTCGAGGCGAAGGGCGAGATCCTCGAACTGAAGTCGACGATCAACACGATGGTCGACCAGCTCTCCGCGTTCGCCGACGAGGTCACCCGCGTCGCCCGCGAGGTCGGGACCGAAGGCAACCTCGGCGGCCAGGCGCAGGTCCGCGGGGTGTCGGGCGTCTGGAAGGACCTCACCGACAACGTCAACTTCATGGCTCTGAACCTGACCTCGCAGGTCCGCAACATCGCGCAGGTCACCACCGCCGTCGCCAACGGTGACCTGTCGAAGAAGATCACGGTCGACGCCCGGGGCGAGATCCTGGAGCTGAAGGACACCGTCAACACCATGGTGGAGCAACTGCGCGCGTTCGCCGACGAGGTGACCCGGGTGGCGCGCGAGGTCGGCACCGACGGGCGGCTCGGCGGACGCGCCCAGGTCCTCGGGGTCTCGGGCGTCTGGCGGGACCTGACCGACAACGTCAACTACATGGCGGACAACCTGACCTCGCAGGTCCGCAACATCGCCCAGGTGGCCACAGCGGTGGCGCAGGGCGATCTGTCGAAGAAGATCGACGTGGACGCCCGCGGCGAGATCCTCGAACTGAAGACGACGATCAACACGATGGTGGACACGCTGTCGTCGTTCTCCTCCGAGGTCACCCGGGTGGCCCGCGAGGTGGGTTCGGAGGGCCGGCTCGGCGGTCAGGCGCGGGTCGAGGGCGTGTACGGCACCTGGAAGCGCCTGACGACGAACGTGAACGAGCTCGCCTCGAACCTCACCACTCAGGTCCGCGCGATCGCCGAGGTGGCGTCCGCGGTGGCCCAGGGCGACATGTCCCGCTCGATCACGGTGGAGACGCAGGGCGAGGTCGCCGAGCTGAAGGACAACATCAACCTGATGGTGGCCAACCTGCGCGAGACGACCCGCGCCAAGGACTGGCTGGAGTCGAACCTCGCCCGCCTCGCCGCGCTGATGCAGGGCCACCGCGACCTGATGGAGGTCGCCGACCTGATCCTGCGCGAGCTGACTCCGCTGGTGAACGCGCAGTACGGCGCCTTCTTCCTCGCCGACCCCGAGGAGGACGAACCCGCGCTGCGCACGGCGGTGCCCGCCAAGGGACTCGCGTTCATCGCCGGGTACGGCGCGGCGCAGGGCGCGACCGTCGACACCGGCGGCATGCCGGTGCACGGGCTGGTCCGGCAGGCGGCCCGCGAGAAGAAGCGGATCCTCGTCGAGGAGGCCCCGCCCGACTACATCAAGATCAACAGCGGGCTCGGGGAGGCGGCTCCGGCCAGCGTCGTCATCATCCCGATCCTCTTCGAGGACAAGCTCCTCGGTGTCATCGAACTCGCCTCGTTCTCCCGCTTCTCCGACGTCCACCTCGCCTTCTTCGACCAGTTCGTGAACACCATCGGCGTCGCCATCAACACGATCATCGCCAACTCCCGTACGGAGTCGCTGCTCGGCGAGTCCCAGCGGCTCGCCATCCAGTTGCAGGACCGTTCCGACGAACTCCAGTCGCAGCAGGCGGAGCTTCAGCGGTCCAACGCCGAACTGGAGGAGAAGGCGGCCCTCCTCGCGACCAGCTCGCAGTACAAGTCGGAGTTCCTGGCGAACATGTCGCACGAGCTGCGTACGCCGCTCAACTCCCTGCTGATCCTGGCCCGGCTGCTCTCCGACAACCCCGACGGCCGGCTCTCCGACCAGGAGGTGCAGTTCGCGACGACCATCCACCGCTCGGGCTCGGACCTCCTCCAGCTCATCAACGACATCCTCGACCTGTCGAAGATCGAGGCCGGCCGGATGGACGTACGCCCCAAGAGGCTGCCGCTCATCAAGCTCCTCGACTACGTCCATGCCACCTTCCGTCCGCTCACCCACGACCGTGGGCTCGCCTTCGAGGTGGCGGTCGGCGAGGACGTGCCGCGCGAGATGTGGTCCGACGAGCAGCGGCTCCAGCAGATCCTGCGCAACCTCCTCTCCAACGCCATCAAGTTCACCGCGAACGGCCGCGTCGAGCTGCGCGTCGACCGCGTCACGGACTCCGACCGGAGCCGGGAGAGCGGCGACACGGTGATCGCCTTCGCCGTCTCCGACACCGGCATCGGCATCGCCCCGGAGAAACTCCCGGTGATCTTCGAGGCGTTCCAGCAGGCCGACGGCACCACCAACCGCAAGTACGGCGGCACGGGCCTCGGGCTGTCCATCAGCCGGGAGATCGCCGGGCTGCTCGGCGGCCGGATCGTGGCCGAGAGCACACCCGGCAGGGGCTCCACCTTCACGCTGTACGTGCCGGTGGTGAGCCCCGGGAACGCGGCGACGGGACCGACCCGCGAGGACCATCTCGTCGCCCTGCCCGAGCAGTCGTCGACGGAGCCCTACACGGTCCACGGCACCGATGACACCTGGCCGGCCCCCACCAAGCTGGAGGCCTGGCAGGCGGGCCGGGCGGGCCGGGTCCTGCCGGGCAGGCGGGTGCTGATCGTGGACGACGACATCCGCAACGTCTTCGCGCTGACCCATGTGCTCGGCCGGGTCGGCATGCCCGTGCTGTACGCGGAGAACGGCCGCGAGGGCGTCGAGACGCTGGAGCGCAATCCCGACGTCGAGCTGGTGCTGATGGACATCATGATGCCGGAGATGGACGGCTACGAGACGATCTCCGCCATCCGCCGCGCTCCCCGCTGGACGGGCCTGCCCATCGTCGCGCTGACCGCGAAGGCGATGCCCGGAGACCGCGAGAAGTCCATCGCGCGGGGCGCCAACGACTACGTCCCCAAGCCGGTGGACGTCGACCGGCTCCTCACCGTCGTCTGCGCCCTCCTCGATCCCGAGGGAGCGGACGACGGCGAGGAGCCGGACGCCCCCGGTACCGCGGAACCCGGGAGGACCGCCACCGGCCCGGACACGGCAGCCGCCGAACCGGCGGTCGATGCGCCGCGGGGGCGGGGCACCGACAGGACGCGGACCGAGTGAGGCACCGTCATCATGAGTGAGGCGACGAACGGCGAGCGCGCGAGCATCCTCCTGGTCGACGACATGGAGGACAACCTGGTCGCTCTGGAGGCCGTCCTCGGCTCCCTCAACGAGCCGCTGGTACGGGCGCGTTCGGGTGAGGAGGCGATGAAGGCACTGCTGCGGCAGCGGTTCGCCGTCGTCCTGCTCGACATCCGGATGCCGGGCATGGACGGCTTCGAGACGGCCGCGAACATCAAGCGGCTCGACCAGACCAAGGACGTTCCCATCATCTTCCTGACGGGCACGGACGCCGACGCGGGCTACGCCTTCCGCGGGTACGCGACCGGGGCCGCCGACTATCTGACGAAGCCGTTCGACCCGTGGGTGCTGCGCGCCAAGGTCACCGTCTTCCTCGATCTGCACCGCAAGAACCGGCAGTTGGAGCGCCTGCTGGCCCGCGAGGAGGAGCGGTTCGACGAACTCGCCGACCGGCTCCGCGGGATCGAGACGCAGCTCGCGGCCGGCGCCCTCGACGACGCGGCAGGACTCCGCGAGCAGTTGCGGCGGATGGAGGCACTGCTCACGGACATGCGCCGGGACCGGGCCTAGGCCGTGTCCCGGCAACGGCGTCGGAGGCCGTACACGCCTCCGCCCCCGGCCGGGACCGGGGGCGGAGAGGTCACGGGGCGGGACCGGGCCGGGGCTACGCCTCGCGGGTGCCCGCGTACATCTCGTCGATCAGGTGCTTGTACTCCCGCTCGACCACCGGGCGCTTGAGCTTGAGGCTCGGGGTGATCTCGCCGTGCTCGACGTCCAGGTCACGGGGCAGGAGACGGAACTTCTTGATGGTCTGCCAGCGCTGGAGACCTTCGTTGAGCTCCTTCACATAGCCCTCGACCATGGCGACCGTCGCGGGCGCGGCGACGACCTCGGCGTACGACCTGCGCTCCAGGCCGTTGTCCTTCGCCCACTCCATGATCGACGGCTCGTCGAGCGCGATGAGGGCGGTGCAGAAGTTCCGGTCGGCGCCGTGCACGAGGATGTTGGAGACGTACGGGCAGACCGCCTTGAACTGGCCCTCGACCTCGGCGGGCGCGATGTACTTGCCGCCCGAGGTCTTGATGAGGTCCTTCTTGCGGTCGGTGATCCGCAGGTAGCCGTCCGGGGACAGCTCGCCGATGTCGCCGGTGTGGAACCAGCCGTCGGCCTCCAGCACCTCGGCCGTCTTCTCGGGCAGCCCGTGGTATCCCTCCATGATGCCGGGGCCGCGCAGCAGGATCTCGCCGTCGTCCGCGATGCGCACCTCGGTGCCGGGGAGCGGCTTGCCGACCGTGCCGGTGCGGTAGGCCT
The DNA here is from genome assembly GCF_002078175.1 of Streptomyces sp. M41(2017). Lineage (GTDB taxonomy): Bacteria > Actinomycetota > Actinomycetes > Streptomycetales > Streptomycetaceae > Streptomyces. Next base: position 720,990 of record NZ_MWFK01000001.1, read on the forward strand.
CGCCCGGGTTGACGAAGGAGGCGGCGGAGGACTCGGTGAGTCCGTACCCCTCCAGGATGTGGATGCCGGCGCCGGCGAAGAAGTAGCCGATCTCGGGCGCGAGGGCGGCGGAGCCGGAGACGCAGGCGCGCAGGTTGCCGCCGAAGGCCTCGCGGATCTTGGCGAAGACGAGCGTGTCGGCGACCTTGTGCTTGGCGCCGAGCGCGAAGGGCACGGACGCGGAGCCGGTACGGCGGAAGTTGTCCTGGCTGACCTTCGCGTACTCGCGGGACACCTCGGCGGCCCACTGGAAGATCTTGTACTTGGCGCCGCCGCCGGCCCGTGCCTTGGCCGCGACCCCGTTGTAGACCTTCTCGAAGATGCGCGGGACGGCCGCCATGTAGGTCGGCTGCACCACCGGCAGGTTCTCGATGATCTTGTCGACGCGGCCGTCGACGGCGGTCACGTGCCCGACCTCGATCTGGCCGGAGATGAGGACCTTGCCGAAGACGTGCGCGAGCGGCAGCCACAGGTACTGGACGTCGTCCTGGCCGACCAGACCGGTGGAGGCGATCGCCTTCGCCATGTACGACCAGTTGTCGTGCGGCAGCCGGACACCCTTGGGGCGGCCGGTGGTGCCGGACGTGTAGATGAGGGTGGCGAGCTGGCCGGCGGTGATCGCGCCGACGCGCTCCTTGATCAGCTCGGGGTGCTTCTCCAGGTAGGCGGCGCCGCGCTTCTCCAGGTCGGCGAGGGTGAGGACCCAGTCGTCGCCCTCCGCGCCCTCACCGTCGATGACCACGACGTGGCGGAGCTCGGGAAGGTCCGCCCGCTTGTCCCGCGCCTTGGCGAGCTGGGCGGCGTCCTCCGCGATGAGCACCCTGCTCGCGGAGTCGGAGAGGATGAACGCCGACTCCTCGGCGTTGGTCTGCGGGTAGACGGTCGTGGTGGCCGCGCCGGCGCACAGGATGCCCAGGTCGGCGAGGATCCACTCGACCCGGGTGGAGGAGGCGAGCGCCACGCGCTGCTCGGGCTCCACACCGAGTTCGATGAGACCGGCGGCGATGGCGAAGACCCGCTCGGCGGCCTCGCCCCAGCTCAGTGACTTCCACTCGTCGGGGCCGTCACCCGCGGCCGGTACCGGGTAGCGGTAGGCCTCGGCGTCCGGTGTGGCCGCGACGCGCTCCAGGAAGAGGGCCGCGACGGACGGCGGACGGTTCTCGATCAGGGTCTGTGTGTCGCTCACGACATCCTCCGGGGCCCGCGGCGTTGCGGCTGGCTCAATTGCGGCTGTTGTTTAACTCGCGAGTAACTACCGAGCAGAGATCAGAGTAGAACGCGTCCGGCCGGTGCGTAAGAGGCGGCGGCCCGCCACTTCGACCAGGACACACTCCGCAGACAAGCACAGGGCCCGCCGCGCCGAAGCGCGACGGGCCCTGAAACTCGGCATCCCGGGTGACTACTTCTTGCCCTTGGCGCCGCCGCCGCTGTCGTCGCTGGACAGCACGGCGATGAAGGCCTCTTGCGGAACCTCCACAGAGCCCACCATCTTCATGCGCTTCTTGCCTTCCTTCTGCTTCTCCAGCAGCTTCCGCTTACGCGAGATGTCACCGCCGTAGCACTTGGCGAGGACGTCCTTGCGGATGGCGCGGATGGTCTCGCGGGCGATGACCCGGGAGCCGATGGCCGCCTGGATCGGCACCTCGAAGGCCTGCCGCGGGATCAGCTCGCGCAGCTTGGCGACCAGCCGGACACCGTACGCGTACGCCTGGTCCTTGTGGGTGACCGCCGAGAAGGCGTCCACCTTGTCGCCGTGCAGCAGGATGTCGACCTTGACCAGGCTGGAGGTCTGCTCACCCGTGGGCTCGTAGTCCAGCGAGGCGTACCCGCGGGTCTTGGACTTCAGCTGGTCGAAGAAGTCGAAGACGATCTCGGCGAGCGGCAGGGTGTAGCGGATCTCGACGCGGTCCTCGGAGAGGTAGTCCATGCCGAGCAGAGTGCCGCGCCGGGTCTGGCACAGCTCCATGATCGCGCCGATGAACTCCGAGGGCGCGAGGATGGTCGCGCGCACGACGGGCTCGAAGACCTTGTCGATCTTGCCCTCGGGGAACTCGCTCGGGTTGGTGACGATGTGCTCGCTGCGGTCCTCCATCTCGACGCGGTAGACCACGTTCGGGGCGGTCGCGATCAGGTCGAGCCCGAACTCGCGCTCCAGCCGCTCGCGGATCACGTCGAGGTGCAGCAGACCCAGGAAGCCGACGCGGAAGCCGAAGCCCAGCGCCGCCGAGGTCTCCGGCTCGTACACCAGCGCCGCGTCGTTCAGCTGGAGCTTGTCCAGCGCGTCGCGCAGCTCGGGGTAGTCGGAGCCGTCCAGCGGATAGAGGCCCGAGAAGACCATCGGCTTGGGGTCCTTGTACCCGCCGAGGGCCTCGGTCGCGCCCTTGTGCAGGGTGGTGATCGTGTCACCGACCTTGGACTGACGGACGTCCTTCACCCCGGTGATGATGTAGCCGACCTCGCCGACACCGAGCCCGTCGGCCGCCTTCATCTCGGGGGCCGAGACGCCGATCTCCAGCAGTTCGTGGGTCGCGCCGGTGGACATCATCCGGATGCGCTCACGCTTGTTGAGCTGACCGTCGACGACACGCACGTACGTGACGACGCCGCGGTACGAGTCGTACACCGAGTCGAAGATCATCGCGCGGGCCGGGGCGTCCTGGACGCCGACCGGGGCCGGGATCTCGGCGACGACCCGGTCGAGGAGCGCCTCGACACCGAGACCGGTCTTGGCGGAGACCTTGAGGACGTCCTCGGGGTCGCAGCCGATGAGGTTGGCGAGCTCCTCGGAGAACTTCTCCGGCTGGGCGGCCGGCAGGTCGATCTTGTTCAGTACGGGGATGATCTTGAGGTCGTTCTCCATCGCCAGGTAGAGGTTGGCGAGAGTCTGCGCCTCGATGCCCTGGGCCGCGTCGACCAGCAGGACCGTGCCCTCGCAGGCCGCGAGGGACCGGGACACCTCGTACGTGAAGTCGACGTGCCCGGGGGTGTCGATCATGTTGAGGATGTGGGTGCTGCCCGGATCCTCGGAGGGCGCCCAGGGCAGCCGGACGGCCTGGGACTTGATCGTGATCCCACGCTCGCGCTCGATGTCCATGCGGTCGAGGTACTGGGCGCGCATCTGCCGCTGGTCAACCACCCCGGTCAGCTGGAGCATGCGGTCGGCGAGAGTGGACTTGCCGTGGTCGATGTGCGCGATGATGCAGAAATTGCGGAGCAGAGCCGGGTCGGTACGGCTCGGCTCGGGCGCATTGTTAGGGGTCGCGGGCACGCAGGGTCCTGTCTCTTGAGGCGCCTGTCGCCTCGGGTCGGATCGATACGTAGGCTCCATCGTCCCACGCGTGGGGAGCTGCGACCGGTTTGGGCCGTGTGAGCGGGGATCGCCCCGCTCGATCGGGGTGTCCGGCGCCGTCTTCCGTGTCCGTCCCAGGGCCTCCTCCGCGGGCGGCGGAGACCGGTTTGGGCCGGTCGCACGGGGACTGGTAGCCTGGGTGGCTGTGTCTCGTGCCCTCTCTGCAGGAGACGCACCCAAGAAAATCAAACGGCGGGTGAGACGTGCTGTCTCGCCTGCCTGAACCTGTAAAGGCTCATTCGTGGCGAACATCAAGTCCCAGATCAAGCGGATCAAGACCAACGAGAAGGCCCGGCTGCGCAACAAGGCCGTCAAGTCTTCCCTGAAGACCGCGATCCGCAAGGCCCGCGAGGCTTCGGCCGCGGGTGACGTCGAGAAGGCCACCGAGTACACGCGCGCCGCGTCGCGCCAGCTCGACAAGGCTGTCTCGAAGGGCGTCATCCACAAGAACCAGGCCGCCAACAAGAAGTCGGCGCTTGCTTCGAAGGTCGCCGCCCTCAAGGGCTGAGTCGGCTGAGCCCCTCGGGCTCACCCTCTGACCTACTTGACGTGACCGTCGGCCGGACCCGAGCGGGCCCTCTCTCTCCGCTCCCGACCGACACCCCGGATCCGCGCACGATCTGCGTTCGCCACGCGGGCGTGGATCCACCCATCTCGAACCGAAGGCCCCGCTTCCTCCCCTACGGGAGACGAGCGGGGCCTTCGGCGTGAGGTGGGGCACGAACCAGGGGGGACGCTGCCGGACAGCCGTCGGCGTGAGGTGGGGCCAGCGGGAGGTGGGCCCGGCGGGAGGTGGGGCCGGCGGGAGGTGAGGCGGGCTCAGAGCGCGGTCGACTCTGGGCGAGGTCTGCTCAGGACCGCGACGTCTGCTCGGGGCGAAGAGGGTGGGGCGGGGCAGCACCTGTCCTCAGCCGCGGCCCGAGCGGGAGCAGCGTCAGTCCCCAGCCGCGGCCCGAGCGGGGCAGGGCCTGTTGCTAGCCGCGGCCGGAGCGGGAGCAGTGTCAGTACCCGGCCGCGGCCGGAGCGGGAGCAGCGTCAGTCCCCAGTCGCGGCCCGAGCGGGAGCAGCGTCTGTCCCCAGCCGCGGCCCGAGCGGGGCAGGGTCTGTTCCTAACCGCGGCCGGAGCGGGAGCAGTGTCAGTCCCCGGCCGCGGCCCGAGCGGCCGCGGCCGGAGCGGGAGCAGCGTCAGTCCCCGGCCGCGGCCCGAGCGGGGGGGCAGGGCCTGTTCCTAGCCGCGGCCGGAGCGGGCCGCGCGGGCGATCGTCACGACCGCCTTCTCCAGCGCGTACTCCGGATCGTCGCCGCCGCCCTTGACCCCGGCGTCCGCCTCCGCGACGGCCCGCAGGGCCACGGACACCCCGTCCGGCGTCCACCCGCGCATCTGCTGGCGCACCCGGTCGATCTTCCAGGGCGGCATTCCCAGCTCACGGGCGAGATCGGCGGGCCGGCCGCCCCGCGCCGAGGACAGCTTCCCGATCGCCCGCACGCCCTGCGCGAGCGCGCTGGTGATCAGGACCGGGGCCACACCGGTCGACAGCGACCACCGCAACGCCTCCAGCGCCTCCGCGGCCCGCCCCTCGACGGCCCGGTCGGCCACCGTGAAGCTGGATGCCTCGGCCCGTCCCGTGTAGTAGCGCGCGACGACCGCTTCGTCGATCGTCCCTTCGACGTCCGCGGTCAGCTGCGTCACCGCCGACGCCAGCTCGCGCAGGTCGCTCCCGATGGAGTCCACCAGCGCCTGGCAGGCCTCCGGTGCGGCCGAGCGCCCCAGCACCCGGAACTCGCTCCGCACGAACGCCAGCCGGTCCGCCGCCTTCGTCATCTTGGGGCACGCGACCTCCCGCGCCCCGGCCTTCCGCGCGGCGTCCAGCAGCCCCTTGCCCTTGGCGCCGCCCGCGTGCAGCAGCACCAGGGTGATCTCCTCGGCGGGCGACCCGAGATACGTCTTGACGTCCTTGATCGTGTCCGCCGACAGATCCTGCGCGTTGCGTACGACCACGACCTTGCGCTCGGCGAAGAGCGAGGGGCTCGTCAGCTCGTTGAGCGTGCCGGGCTGCAACTGGTCCGAGGTGAGGTCCCGTACGTCCGTGTCGGCGTCGGCGGCCCGGGCCGCGGCCACCACCTCCTGCACGGCACGGTCGAGCAGGAGGTCCTCCTGGCCCACGGCGAGCGTGACGGGGGAGAGGGGGTCGTCTTGTGCGGTCTTCTTGGCCATCCCCGAAAGCATCCCACGCGCCACCGACAACCGACCCCGCCCTCCCACGGGCCCCACGCGCCCCGGCCACCCGTGCCCGAGGGAGCGGCCAACCATTCCCAAGGCACCGGTCTCCCCTTCCCAAGACCCGGCCTCCCGTTCCCGAGGGGGCTGCCAGCCGTTCCCGAGGGGGCGGCCTCCCGTTCCCAAGGCACCGGTCTCCTGTTCCCAAGGCCCGGCCTCCCGTCCCGAGGGGGCTGCCACCCGTTCCCGAGGGGGCGGTCTCCCGTTCCCAAGGCCCGGCCTCCCGTTCCCGAGGGGGCTGCCACCCGTTCCCGGGGAGCCGGCCTCCCGTTCCCGAGGTATCGACCCCGGCGAGGCGAACAGCCGCCCTGACACGGGTGCCGCACACGACCGGCCCGGGTCGGCCCGTGGGGCAGCCCGGGGTCACGCGCTCCCGCGCGGGCCGCCCGGGATCACGGCTCCTCGCGCCAGCCGTCCCACTCCGCCGCGAACTCGTCCAGTTCCTTCGGGTCCAGCCGCTCGTCGGCGTCCGTCAGGACGACGAGCCACTGCGCGTCCTCGGCATCGTCCTCGCCGGCCAGCGCGTCCCGGACCAGCTGCGGCTCCTCGTGCAGTCCGAACCTGTCCCCGACGGCCTCCGCCGCCTCCTCCGCTGCATCACGGTCGGGCAGCACCAGCACATGTCTCACTTCGCTCACCCGGACATTTTCCGGTACGTCCGACGCGGCCGGCCCCCGGGGCGCCTTTCGGAGCGACAGGGCACGCGAACGGACCGGGACGGGATGAGGAACAGGGCCGTGAGCAGGGCGGGGAACGGGGCGCGGAGCAGGGCGGATCACCGGGGCGGGGAACCGAGCGGGCCACAGGGGAGCAGGGCGCGGGGCCGGAGGTCACCTCGCCTGCCCGACCTCCGGCACCCGGTCCAGCTCGATACCGAAGCGCTCCCGGTAGACCGCCAGCACCTCCTCGTCCGTGGCGACCTCCGTCACCTCCTTCGCCCCGTCGGGGGCCGTCACCGTGAACTTCCTGCCGCTGAGCGTGATCCGTCCCCCGTCCTTCGTGACCCGCGAGCAGACCAGCGAGCGGGAGAAGTGCGACAGCGCCGACGTGCTGTGCCACCAGGCCCCGACGACGAAGTCGTCGAGCACCCTCGGCCGCATCTCCAGCCGGTACTGGCGCTTGCCGCCCAGGGTGACGTCCAGATCCTTGCTCTCCCGCCCGTCGCCGGCGCCCCGCACCCCGGCCGCGTCCGGTCCGGCCTCGACGACCCCGAACGTCCCGCCCGGATCCCGCTGTTCGCCCCGTTCCCCGAAGGCCAGCGGGTAGTGGCTGTGCGCTCCGAAGCCGACGTCGGTGATCCAGTCGCCTCCGTCCACCGTGCGCACCCGCAGCGCGAGATGGTCGTAGGGAATCCCGAGCTTCCCGTCGTCCCCGTACACCCGCGCCGCGAGCAGCGTCACGTCGAAACCGAGGGAGCTCAGCAACGCCCCGAAGGCGCCGTTCAGTTCGTAGCAGAAGCCTCCTCTGCGCGCGCCTACCAGCTTGTCGAGCAGCCTCTTCTCGTCCAGCACGATCTCCTCACCGAGGTGGATCGACAGGTTCTCGAACGGCACCGTCCTCAGGTGGCGCAGCTGAAGCTCGCGCAGCACGTCGGACGTGGGCCACGCGGGGTGCTGAGCCCCGATGCGGCGGAGGTAGGCGTCGGCCTGTGCGGAATTCATGTCCTCAGTGTCCCGCCACACTCAAGGCCCTGCCCGCACTCGTGACGGCGAGCGACCCGTCCTCGTCGGTCCGCAGCACCACCGCGCCCCCGGCCCGCAGCGCCTGCACGGTGCTCGGGGCGGGATGCCCGTAGACGTTGTCCCTGCCGCAGGAGATGAGCGCGAGGCGCGGCGCCACCCGGCGTATGAGCTCGGGATCCTGGTAGGCGGACCCGTGATGGGCGACCTTGAGCACGTCCACACCTCCTACCTCCAAAGCTGCGGGTGACCTCAACAGGGCCTGCTGCGCGGGTGGTTCGAGGTCTCCGAGCAGCAGAAGCCGCAGCCCGGCCGTCCGGACGAGCAGGGCGATGCTCGCGTCGTTCGGACCGTCCGGCGTCGGGGCCGGATCCGGTGGCGGCCACAGCACCTGCCAGTCGAGCGTGCCGGTGCGACGCCGCTCGCCGGCCGTGGCCCGGGTCACGGGGATGTGCCGCGCGGCCGCCTCCCTCCTGACGAACTCGGCCTGATCCGGCGGTTCCGCGAACCCGGTTGTCTCGATCGCGCCCACCGACCGCCCGTCGAGCACACCCGGCAGTCCCGCGACATGGTCGGCGTGGAAGTGCGTGAGCACGACGAGCGGGATCCTGGTGACGCCGAGGGTGCTCAGACAGCGGTCGACCGCGGCCGGATCGGGCCCGGCGTCCACCACCACGGCGCTGCCGTCACCCGCGGAGAGGACCGTCGCGTCGCCCTGTCCCACGTCGCACATCACGAACCGCCAGCCGGGCGGCGGCCATCCCGTGATCACCCTCGTCAGCGGCGGCGGCTGCACCACGACCAGCAGGAACACCACCAGGCAGGCGCCGATCAGCCAGGGGTGCCGCAGCAGTCTCCGTCCCACGAGCACGACGACGACGGTGACGAGCGCCAGCAGACCGGCGCCCGCCCAACTGCCCGGCCAGTCCACTCCCCCACCGGGCAGGGCGGCGCCGGTGCGCGCGATCTCCGCGATCCACCGGGCGGGCCAACTCGCGCACCACGCCAGGACCTTGGCGACCGGCATCGCCACGGAGGCCGTCGCCAGTGTCCCGAAGCCGAGCACCGTGGCCGGCGCGACCGCGAACTCCGCGAGGAGATTGCACGGCACCGCCACCAGACTCACCCGCGCCGACAACACGGCGACCACGGGCGCGCACAGGGCCTGCGCCGCGCCGGCCGCGGCAAGCGCCTCCGCCAACCGGGGAGGCACCCGGCGCCGGCGCAACGCCGCACTCCAGCGCGGGGCGATCGTCAGCAGGGCGCCGGTGGCGAGCACCGACAGCAGAAAGCCGTAACTGCGGGACAGCCAGGGGTCGTACAGCACCAGCAGCAGTACCGCGGTGGCGAGCGCCGGGATCAGCGATCTGCGGCGCCCGGTCGCGATGGCGAGCAGCGCGATCGATCCGCAGGCCGCCGCCCGCAGCACGCTCGGGTCCGGCCGGCACACGATCACGAAGGCGAGGGTGAGCGCGCCACCGAGCAGGGCGGTCGCCCGGAGCGGGACACCGAGCCGGGGTGCGAGTCCGCGCCGCTCCACCCGCTGGGCGAGGCCCGCCGGACCGATGAACAGGGCGAGCAGAATCGTGAAGTTGCCGCCGCTGACGGCGAGGAGGTGGGTGAGGTCGGTCGCCTTGAAGGCCTCGTCCAGCTCCGGTGTGACCCGCGCGGTGTCCCCGACGACCAAGCCCGGGAGCAGCGCCCGGGCGTCCGCCTCCAGACCGTCGGTCGCCGCACGCAGCCCCTCCCGCAGCCGTCCGGCGAACCGCTGCGGCCCCGACGGCTCCTCCACCACCTGCGGCGGCGCGCTCCCCCGGACCCGCAGCACCGCCGCGATGTCGTCCCCGCCGGACAGAGCCGGCACGACCCTCGCCGCGACCCGCACCCGCGTGGACGGCAGCAGCGACAGCCAGGGGGAGCGCTCGCCGGCGCCCCGGCCGGGTCCGCGCGGCGAGCGCGCGTCGACGATCACCAGCACCGGCGTCCGGGTGGCGAGCACCGAGCCGTCCGCCTCGACGATCCTCCTGACCCGCGCGTCGAAGAGCAGCGCCGTCGGCGCCATGTGGTCCCCGGTGATCCGGGGCCGGGTGAACCGTGGATCGGAGGTGACCTCCACGTCGGCCGTCACCTGGGCGAACCTCTTCGCCAGCGCGGGCACGGGGCCGCGCCGCACGTCCGCGCCGTGCAGCCCCGCGGAGGCCGCGGCCGCGGAGACACAGAGCAGCACGGCGGCCGCGGAGACGCGGGGCCACCCGCCCGGTCGTGCTCCTCCCCGCACCCGCCGGCCCGTGGAGACGCCGCGTCGGCGGACGGGACCTCCGAGTGCCGAGGCGGAAGCGGGTTCGCCTCCCGCCCCTGAACGCGCGTCGGACCGCCCGACCGACAACAGCAGGCCCCCGGCAACCAGCGACACCAACGCCACACCGGTGACCCACCCCGGCGACGCCCCCACCAGCAGGGCAGCCGTCGCCCAGACCGCCAGGGCAGGCGGCACGAGCCGGAGATCCACCGGCCCCTCCACCCGAGGGTGCGCGGCACCCAGCCGCTTCCCGGAGTCCGCGTGGACGGACCTGCGGCCCGCGGCGTGTGAGGCCGGCTCGCTGCTCGCCGCACGCACATGCCCCACGCTCGTCGCCGCCCCGGCCGAGCACGTACCCGAAGGCGACCCGCCCGAGGGCGTACGCGCAGGCGGTCCGACCGAGCGCGTACCTGGAAGCGGTCCTACCAAGCGCGTATCTGGAAGCGGTCCGGCCTGCGAAGGGTCAGCCGCCGACCCGGTACCGCTCGCGGCGCCACTCGCGGCGCCACTCCCGGCGCCCCTCTCCCCCCTGTCGCTCATGGCTGCACCAGGTCCCGGAGGTCCGAGAATCGGCGATCGCCGATTCCGTTCACCTCGCGGAGTTCGTCGACCGCGCGGAACCCGCCGTGCGCCGTGCGGTAGTCGATGATGTGCCGGGCCAGCACGGGGCCGACTCCGGGCAGTGTGTCGAGCTGGTCGACCGTGGCCGTGTTGAGGGCGATCGGCGCCGAGGGTGCGGCACCGGCCGCGCCTCCTGCGGCTCCGGCCGGACCCGCTCCACTCGACCCCGCTCCGGAAAGCCCCGTTCCCGGTGGGGGCGCCGGCGCTCCGACCACGATCTGCTCCCCGTCGACCAGCAGACGCGCACGGTTGAGCCCGCCGGTGTCCGTGCCGGGCCGCACGCCGCCGGCCGCCCGCAGGGCGTCCTCCACCCGGGAGCCCCTCGGCAGCCGCTGGAGTCCGGGGGCCCGCACCTTGCCGCCGACATCGACGACGATCCGGCTCCCGGCGGCACCGGCGGGGCCGGAGGCTCCGGTCGAGGCGCCCGCTCCCCGCGCCGAACCGGACTGTCCGCGCTCCCCGCCCTTGCTCCCGAACGGCACCGCCGCCCGTACCACCTCGGGGGCACGCACCGGCTGCGGCCTGCCGACCCAGAAGTGCTGAACGGCGAAGACAGCGGCCGCGACCAGCAGCACGGTCAGCGCGGCCACGCTCCTGCGCTCCAGACCGCACCGCGACTGGAGCCACAACGGGAGCCGCTCCCGCACGGCCGGCCCGACCCGCTCCCGCCACGCCCCGACACCTTCACCCGCACCCGCACCCTCCAGCTCGCCCGGAACCGCGTCATGACGCGAGGCGGGCCGGCTGGAACCGGAGCGCAGGTCGAGACGGGCAGCGGAATGCCGGTCGGGATCGGCGAGCCGGTCGCGCCGCACGTCGAAGCGGGTGTCCGGCAGCAGGCCGGCCTCGACGCCCGAGCGGCCGAGGGCCCCGCCACGAGACCGGGTGTCCCGGCCGCCATCGCCCCAGGCCCCCTCCCCCGATCCCGTCCGAGCCGGGTCGGGCCGTAACGACGCGGCGCGCGCCCGAAGCTGCCACTCGGCATACGCCCCCACCCCCCGGAAGTCCCGCCCCGCGGGCACGCTCGCCTCCGCAGGACGCTCGCCTCCCGGCGGACCCGTCGGGGCCCCGTTCCCGTTCCCGTCCCCGCGCCCGTTCCCGTTCCCGTCCCCGCGCCCGTTCCCATTCCCGTCCCCGCGCCCGTTCCCATTCCCGTCCCCGCGCCCGTTCCCGCCAGGAAGGCCCTTGGCGCCGTGCCCCGCACGTTCGCCCCTCTCCTCCTGAGGAACCTCGGCGCTCTCCCGAATCCCGCCGCCGTCACCCAGCGGCCCGGTGCCCCGCACGGTGCTCCCCCGCGGACACCGCGATCCCCTCAGGTCCTCCAGGTTCCTCCAGCCCTCGGAACCTTCGGGACCCTCCGGGCCGGCCGGACTCAGCGGGCCCCCCGGCGCCTCCGGGCCGTCCCTCACCTCCGGATCCGCGCCCGGCGGATCGCTCCCCAACTCCCCGCGCCTCGTCTTTCGTTCGGCAAGGAGAGCCTCCGCACGCAGGCGCAGGGCGGCCGCCGACGCGTCGTGGCGGTGCGCGCGGCTTCGCGGGTGGTGCCGGCGGTGGCGGCTGCGGCCGTCGGAGACGGGGCCGCGGCCCGGGCCGCTGGTCGGAGTCGCGGTGCGTGAGCTCGATCGAAGTGCCATGCGTCGAGGATCCGGCAATCCGGCCACTCGCGATGATCATGGTCAATTCCGGTGGACGACCGCCCACTTGTGGATATCTCCGTCACTCACACGGACGCGGGCCCGGTCGGACGCGCCTCGGGAGCCCCGGTCCGGTCGGTCGATCGCAGCCGATGAGCCGGGTGCCTCAGCGAGGCGAGACGACCGCCGCGAGCAGGCCGGGTCCCGTGTGCGCCCCGATCACCGCACCCACCTCGCTCACGTGGAGTTCGACGAGGCCGGGCACGCGTACGCGCAGCCGGTCGGCGAGGGCCGTCGCCCGCTCGGGGGTCGCCAGGTGGTGGACGGCGATGTCGACCTGGGCGCTGCCGGCACGCTCCGCGACGATCTCCTCCAGGCGGGCGATGGCCTTGGACGCCGTGCGGACCTTTTCGAGGAGTTCGATGCGGCCGTCGTCGAGCTGGAGCAGCGGCTTCACGGCGAGCGCGGACCCCAGCAGGGCCTGCGCGGCGCCGATTCGGCCGCCGCGGCGGAGGTAGTCGAGGGTGTCGACGTAGAAGAACGCGGACATGCCCGCGGCCCGCTTCTCGGCCGCCGTCACCGCGTCGTCGACGGTGCCGCCCGCCTCCGCGGACTCGGCGGCTGCCAGCGCGCAGAATCCGAGGGCCATCGCGACCATCCCCGTGTCGACCACCCGCACCGGCACCGGTGCCTCCCGCCCGGCGAGCACGGCGGCGTCGTAGGTGCCGGAGAACTCCGAGGACAGGTGCAGGGAGACGATGCCGGTGGCACCGGACGCGGCGACCCGGCGGTAGGTCTCGGCGAACATCTCGGGGCTGGGCCGGGACGTCGTGACGGGGCGGCGCTTCTGGAGCGCCAGGGCCAGGGAACGGGCCGAGATCTCGGTGCCCTCTTCGAGCGCCTGGTCGCCGAGGACGACGGTCAGCGGGACCGCTGTGATGCCGTGGCGCTCCATCGTCCGCGTCGGCAGGTAGGCCGTGGAATCGGTGACGATCGCGACATGGCGGGACATGAGCTGGAGATTACCTGTCGATACGGGTGGGTGGCAGCCCGGGCCCCGGTGCCCGTCACCGGGGCGGCCGGATCACGTGGTGCTCTCGGGGCGGGGCTTCTTCTGCCAGGGGTAGGTGGGGCGTTGGCCCGGCGGCGTGATGGCCGAGCGCGTCGGCTGCTCCGGTGTGCGGGAGCGCGGTGTCTCGGGCCAGGTCTGTCCGTCGGCGGTGCCGGCGTCCGCCGCGGGGGCGTCGGGCCAGGACGCGGCGGGCCCCGGTTCCTTCGTCCAGTGCCGTAGCGCTCCGGCCTCCATGTCGATCTGGCTGCTCAGGGTGTCCAGGTCGTCGCCCGCGAAGCGGTGCGCCCGGTCGCGGGCGGCCCAGCGCAGGGAGTCCGCCGACCGCGTGATCCGCTCGGTGCGCTCGCGCAGGCCGGGCAGCCGGGTGGCCAGCGCGCCCCGGTCGGGCTCGGCCTCCAGGCGCTTCAGCTCGGCGTCCAGCTCGTGTCCGTGCGCGCTGAGCCGCTCGAAGAGGCTCAGGGACTCCTTGAGGGACTCGTCCTCCGCCACGCTCGCCTGGAGGGCCTCCTGGGTGGCCCGCATCGAGGTGCGCAGCTTCAGGCGGAGCTGGGCCAGCTCGCCCTGGGGGCCGAACTGGGTGAAGGTCTTCGCCCTCAGGGTGTGGTCCTCGACGGTGCGGCGGGCCTGCGTGATCGTGCGGTCGACGCCGCGCTTGGCGGCACCGACGACCTTCACCGTCGCGTAGGCGCCCAGCACCACGAACAGCAGGAAGAGCAGGGCGATCACGGTGATCACTGTTCCCATCACACTCCTCCTCGGACCGGTCGCGGCAGGCGTGGCCGCGCTCTCAACGGTAAACGCTGCGGGCAGGTTCGGAGTTCCGGAAGAACCCCGAACCTGCCCGTAGGGGACTACCCCGAGCCGCGCCGGCGAAGCCGTCCGGCCCTAGGCGGTGACGATGTTGACCAGCTTCGGCGCCCGCACGACGACCTTGCGGATCCCCGCGCCGCCCAGTGCCGCGACGACCTTCTCGTCGGCCAGCGCCACCTTCTCCAGCTCCTCGTCGGAGATCGCCGGGGAGACCTCCAGGCGGGCCTTGACCTTGCCCTTGACCTGCACGACGCAGGTCACGGTCTCGTCCACGACGTACGCCGGGTCGGCGACCGGGAAGTCCTGGTGGACGACCGAGTCGGTGTGGCCCAGCCTGCGCCACAGTTCCTCGGCGATGTGCGGGGCCAGCGGCGCGACCATCAGGACCAGGGCCTCGGCGACCGGGCGCGCGACGGGGCCGCCCACCTTGGTCAGGTGGTTGTTCAGCTCGGTGACCTTGGCGATGGCGGTGTTGAAGCGCATGCCCTCCAGGTCCTGGCGCACGCCGTCGATGGCCTTGTGCAGGGCCCGCAGGGTGCTCTCGTCGACGTCGGACCCGGCGGTGTCGACGACGGTGACCTCGCCGGTCGCCTCGTCGACGACGTTGCGCCACAGCCGCTGCAGCAGGCGGTACTGGCCGACCACCGCGCGCGTGTCCCAGGGGCGGGACACGTCCAGGGGGCCCATCGCCATCTCGTACAGGCGCAGGGTGTCCGCGCCGTACTCGGCGCAGATCTCGTCCGGAGTGACCGCGTTCTTCAGGGACTTGCCCATCTTGCCCAGCAGCCGGGAGACCTTCTCGCCCTGGTAGTAGTAGGCGCCGTCGCGCTCCTCCACCTCGGCGGCCGGTACGGCGATGCCGCGGCTGTCGCGGTACACGAAGGCCTGGATCATGCCCTGGTTGAACAGCCTGTGGAACGGTTCGGCCGAGGACACGTGGCCCAGGTCGAACAGCACCTTGGACCAGAAGCGGGCGTACAGCAGGTGCAGCACGGCGTGCTCGGCGCCGCCGACGTACAGGTCGACGCCACCGGTCGGCTGTCCCTCGCGCGGACCCATCCAGTACTGCTCGACGACCGGGTCGACCAGCTTCCGGTCGTTGTGCGGGTCCAGGTAGCGCAGCTCGTACCAGCAGGAACCGGCCCAGTTGGGCATGGTGTTGGTCTCGCGGCGGTACTTCTGGGGGCCGCGGCCGTCGCCCAGGTCCAGGGTGACGTTCACCCAGTCCTCGTTGCGGGACAGCGGGGTCTCCGGGGAGGTGTCCGCGTCGTCCGGGTCGAAGGTGCGCGGCGAGTAGTCCTCGACCTCCGGCAGCTCCAGGGGCAGCATCGACTCGGGCAGCGGGTGGGCGACGCCGTCCTCGTCGTAGACGATCGGGAAGGGCTCGCCCCAGTAGCGCTGGCGGCTGAACAGCCAGTCGCGCAGCCGGAAGTTGACGGTGCCCCGGCCGATGCCCCGGCGCTCCAGCCACTCGGTGATGCGGGCCTTGGCGTCGACGACGCCCAGGCCGTCCAGGGAGATCTCGTCGCCGGTGGAGTTGACGATCTTGGCGTCGTACGAGGCGAAGGCGTCGTCCCAGGTGGAGGCGTCGGTGCCGCGGTCGTCGGAGGGCTCGACCACGCAGCGCACGGGCAGGTCGAAGGCGCGCGCGAAGGCGAAGTCGCGGGTGTCGTGCGCCGGGACGGCCATGATCGCGCCGGTGCCGTAGCCCATCAGCACGTAGTCGGCGATGAAGACGGGGACCTGCTCGCCGTTGACCGGGTTGGTCGCGAACGCGCCGGTGAAGACGCCGGTCTTGTCCTTGGCCTCGGCCTGCCGCTCGACGTCGGACTTCGAGGCGGCCTGTGCGCGGTAGGCGGCGACGGCCTCGGCGGGCGTCGCGTGTCCGCCGGTCCACGCGTCGTGGGTGCCCTCGGGCCAGGCGGCCGGGGTGAACTTCTCGACCAGCGGGTGCTCGGGCGCCAGCACCATGTAGGTGGCGCCGAACAGGGTGTCCTGACGGGTGGTGAAGACCGTGATGGCCTCCCCGTCGACGGGGAAGTCGACGCGTGCGCCCTCGGAGCGGCCGATCCAGTTGCGCTGCTGCAGCTTGATGGCCTCGGGCCAGTCCAGGGCGTCCAGGTCGTCCAGCAGGCGGTCCGCGTAGGCGGTGATGCGCATGTTCCACTGGCGCAGCTTGGCCTTGAAGACGGGGAAGTTGCCGCGCTCGGAACGGCCGTCGGCGGTGACCTCCTCGTTGGCCAGGACGGTGCCCAGGCCGGGGCACCAGTTGACCGGGGCGTCGGAGGCGTACGCCAGGCGGTACTCGCTCAGGACGTCGGCGCGCTCGGCGGCGTCCAGCTCGTTCCAGGAGCGGTCGCCGCCGACGCCGCGTTCACCGGACTCGAACTGCGCGACCAGCTCGGCGATCGGACGGGCCTTGCCGGCCTCGTCGTCGTACCAGGAGTTGAAGATCTGCAGGAAGATCCACTGGGTCCACTTGTAGTACTCGGGGTCGATCGTGGCGAACGACCGGCGCTTGTCGTGGCCCAGGCCCAGCGCGCGCAGCTGGACCTTCATGTTCTCCATGTTGGCCTCGGTGGACACGCGCGGGTGCGTGCCGGTCTGCACCGCGTACTGCTCGGCGGGCAGGCCGAAGGCGTCGAAGCCCAGGGTGTGCAGGACGTTGTGGCCGGTCATGCGCTGGAAGCGGGCGAAGACGTCGGTGGCGATGTAGCCCAGCGGGTGCCCGACGTGCAGGCCCGCACCGGAGGGGTACGGGAACATGTCCATGATGAACTTCTTGGGCTTGGCGACCAGCTCGGGATCACCGGCCAGGTCCCCGACGGGGTTCGGCGCCTCGTACGTGCCCTCGGCGTCCCAGAAGTCCTGCCAGCGTGCCTCGATGTCGGCCGCCAGGGCGGCCGTGTAGCGGTGCGGCGCGGCCACTTCGGCGGTGGCAGCGGTGTTCGTCTCGCTCATGATCCTCAAAGCTCCATCGATCGTCTCTGCCAGCGGCTGACACTCAGGAAATGAAAAAGCCCCTCGCACAGGAGGGGACGCCGCGCCGATTCCGACCACGATTCGTCAGTGGTTCGGGACTGATCAGCGCGGCTCGCTAAGCAGAAGGCGTACGGCACGCATGGCGTCAGGGTACCGCAGCGCCCGCGCGGGCCGCGACGAGCTTTCGGGGCGCTCCGGCACTCCGTGCCACCCGCTCCGAGCACCGAAAAAGCTGAACAAAGTTCAAATCTTACTTCGCGTAACGGACACCAGGGGACAACACAAAGACCTCATTGCCCTTTGGTAACAACGCAATAACTCAAACCTCGAACTCGCCCGTATCTCTCGACCTAGAGTGCGGCTTCGGGACCGCTTCCCCGAACCGTTGGGAGTAACCCTCCATGAACCCTCGTCGCAACAACAGCTCGCTTCCCCGAGCGGGCCGTTCGGCCTACGGGGCGGCCAGTGCTGCCGCCCTTCTCCTCATCCCCGTGGTCGTCCTGGTGGGAGGCAATGGAGTCCGTGACTTCCTGAACTTCGGCGCCGGCGTGCTGTCGCTGGTCGCTCTGTCGTGCTCGGTGATCTGGGGCCTCGTCGCCACCGACCGGATCTTCCTGAACACCCGCCAGCGGCTGGTGGCACAGGCCGTGCACCGGACCACCGCCGTCTCCTCCGTCGCCTTCCTGTTCCTGCACATCACGGTCAAGCTGGCCCTCGACCACACCACCCTGCTCGCCGCCCTCGTCCCCTTCGGCCTCGGCGTCACCGGCACGGCCGGCCTCATCGGCTTCGGCTCACTGGCCGCCCTGCTCATGGTCTTCACCGCGATCACCGGTGCCCTGCGGAGCGCCTTCGCCTCCCCGGCACCGATCGCGGCCCGCTGGCGCGCGGTGCACATGCTGGCCTACCCCGCCTGGTGCTCGGCGCTGGTCCACGGGCTCTACGCGGGTCGACAGGCGAAGCCGATCTTCACCATCCTCTACAGCCTGTGCCTCGTCGCGGTCATGGGCGCGCTGGCCCTGCGGGCGGCGCCCGCCCCCGTCAAGCGCAAGGTCGCGGCTCGCGTCCTCGCGCTCATGGGCAACAACAACGGCCCCGGCGCCCGCGACTTCCGCGAGGACCTGGACGCGTCCCGCGCGGCCAACGCGGAGGCCCCCCTGCCGGGCTTCTCGGCACGCTCGGCCCGGCCCCCCGTGGGCGGCAACTTCGTCCCCTCCCAGCGCATGGACTCCCCCTCCGCGCCGTACGAGACCGCCGCGGAAGCAGGCGCGGCGAACGCGGGCACGAACGGTTTCGCCGCGGCCTACCGGGCCGTGTCCACCCCCGGTGGCGACGGCTCCGGGGCCGGCGGGACGCAGCAGTTCCCCATGCCGCCCGCCATGCAGCCGACCGAGATGTTCCCCCGCGTCGACGTCGGCGGCGGGTCGGGCAGCTGGCCCGTCCCCTCGCCGCCCCCTGTCGGCGAGGCCCCGCAGTCGGCGTACGACCCGCTGGCCGACACGGGATACAACATCCCGGTCTATGACAATCCGGCCGTCGATGCGTACGGCATGAGTGACGTGTACGACACCGGTGAGTCGAATGCCGCCTATCGCACGTACAACACCAACGACACGTACGACAGCGGTCCCACGCCTGACGTACTGCCGGGCGCCTTCGACGCTCCTGGCTCCGGTGAATCATGGAACGCCCCTTCCGGAGGCTTTAAGTGAACGAGGCCCTGCCCGACGTCCCGGAGGTCCGCGTCGTCGGACTTCCGCAGCTCACGTCGGGTTTCGACCTGGTTGAACGTCTTGATCTGCCCATGCACCTGAAGGTGCACGGTCCGCTCGAACCGATGGGTGGCGAACAGCTCGCGGGACTCGCCGAGGCGATCTCCCTGAAGGGGCGCGGCGGCGCCGGTTTCCCCTTCGCCAAGAAACTGCGCTCGGTCGCCGAATCGGCCATCAAGAAGGGCATCCGCCCGGTGGTCGTCGTCAACGGAAGCGAGGACGAACCGGCCTGCCGCAAGGACACGGTGCTCATCAACCGTGCCCCGCACCTCATCCTGGACGGCGCCCTGCTGGCCGCCGAGGCCATGGGGGCACGCACGCTCGTGATCGGCGTGACCCGCGAATCGACCCAGCGCTCCATGGAGGCCGCGCTGGCCGAACGCGGCCTGAGCAACCGGCGCGGATCCCCGCTGCGCGCGCGGGTGCAGCGCAACCCGGTCCGGATGGTGACCGGGGCCGCCGCCTCACTGGTGCGGTCGATCGACGGCGGGCCGGCCATCCCGCCGGGCCGCAAGATCAGCGCGTCACAGAGCGGTGTGGGCGGTGCGCCCACCCTCCTGTCGAACGCGGAGACGTTCGCCCAGCTGGCCATCGCAGCCCGCATCGGCCCCGACCGCTACCGCAACACGGGCCTCTACGACGAGCCCGGCACCGTCATGCTCACCGTCTCGGGCGCGGTCGCGCGCCCCATGGTGATCGAGGTCCCCACGGGCGTGCCCCTGCGGTACGTCCTCCAGCTGGCCGGCGCCCCGCCCATGCCCCAGGGCGTGCTGACCGGCGGCTATCACGGCAAGTGGCTCGACGCCGCGGCGGTCAACGAGGCGATCGTCTCGCGCGACAACCTGGCCGCGGTGGGCGGCGCGCTCGGCGCCGGAGCCATCATGCCGATCACCCAGCAGACCTGCCCGCTCGGCGAATCGCTGCGGGTGGCCCAGTGGCTGGCCGAGGAGAGCGCGGGACAGTGCGGTCCCTGCTACCTCGGACTGCCGGCCGCGGCCCGCGGCCTGGAGGACATCCTCAACGGCGGTGGCCCCGCGGCCCTGGAGGCCGTGAAGCAGGTCGCCAAGTCCGTGAAGCGGCGCGGCGCGTGCTCCCACCCGGACGGCTCGGCGATGTTCATCGAGTCCACGCTCAAGGCGTTCACGGACGACCTGGCCGCCCATGTCCTCGGAAACGGCTGCGGACGGCCCGTGGAGGGCGTTCTGCCGCTCTTCGAGGGCGGCAGGGCACCCACGGGCATCCCGGGCGGCCAGGGCGAGCCGGACACGGGCTCCAGCCGCCAGAAGATCTACGTCGACTGGACGCTGTGCCGCGGGCACGGCCTGTGCGCCGACATCCTCCCCGAGGTCTTCGAGCTGGGGGCCGACGGCTTCCCGACCGTCGCGCAGGCCTCCGTACCGCGCTACGCCGAGGCGAAGGCCCTGCGGGCGGTACGGCGCTGCCCGGCGCTCGCCCTGCGCCTGGAGGAGGACACCCGGTCCGCCGCGCCCGCCCGCAACAACCTGCCGGTGCTGTCCCAGGGGCGCGGCCGGCGCGCCCTGGGCAGCGGCCGGTGAGCCCGCGAGGACGCTGAACACGAGGAAGCGGGCCACCGGTGACCGGTGGCCCGCTTCTCGCTGCGCTCCGGCGCGGGACGACGAAGAAGCGGGCCACCCGATCCGGGTGACCCGCTGTCAACTGCTGTGGAGCTAAGGAGAATTGAACTCCTGACCTCCTGCATGCCATGCAGGCGCTCTACCAACTGAGCTATAGCCCCTCGCGACCAGCGGCGTAACCGCTTCTCGGCCGTTCCGCCCGGTTTCCCCGGCGGCGACGCCAACATTACACGGTCCCCCTGGGGAACCACCAAATCGTTTCCCGTACGCGCCGATTGAGGCCAAATGTCGGATTCTCCGGCCGGGGCGGGGGCTCCCCGGTCAGGCCGTGGCGAACGAGTAGAACCGCTTGAGGGTGCAGTGCTCGTCGAGGAGCCGGCCGTAGATCGGCTCGCCCTCCAGCTCCCGATACGTCTCGATCGGGTCGCCTTTTATGATCAGCGCCCGCGCGCACTCCTCGCACCAGTACTGGTAGTCGTGGTTGACCGGCTCCATGTCGCGGACGATGGGCGTACCACTGCCGCACCAATCGCACTTCCGCCTGTGTGCACCCATCGATCAGCTCCAGCTGTGGCCGCAGGCCGTGCACACGTAGGAGATCCCACCGTTGTCGCCGAGAACCTGGGCGATGTGGGCCGATCCGCAGGACGGGCAGTCGAGGAGGGTGGCTGGCTTCCGGGTCAGTACCGCATCGGGGAGATCGTCGACCTCCTCGATGATGCTGGCAGGCATCGGTTCTCCCTCCCGTCGGGCCGCGCCCCCTTCCGGCCGTTTGATTCTGCCACGGCAGCGGCAATACGGTCAGCGACGCCTTCGTACCAGTCCGGACACGGGACCCGGCGCGGCCGTCGCGGCACGCGCATTCGTGCACGCCAGGAGGGTGTCCGCAGAGATATACGCCCGGCGGCGCCAACTGACTCAAGCGGAGAACAACGAAAAATCCCGCCCCCTGCCGGGGACGGGATCTTCAGAAGCGATCAACGACTCTTCGAGAACTCGAAAGGGAGTCGATCCGTGGAGCTAAGGAGAATTGAACTCCTGACCTCCTGCATGCCATGCAGGCGCTCTACCAACTGAGCTATAGCCCCGTGCGCTCTTCCCGCCCTGCGGGCCGAACAAGAAGAACTTTAGCCTGCGACCAGCCGGAAAGTGAAATCCGGTCCGTCCGGGCCCGCAGGACCGGACGGAGGCCTTCCGTGGCACCGCTCAGTCGTCGTCACCGAGCACCGGTTCGGGCAGCGTGCCGGCGTTGTGCTCCAGGAGCCGCCAGCCGCGGGCGCCCTCGCCGAGAACCGACCAGCAGCAGTTGGACAGCCCGCCGAGGCTCTCCCAGTGCTGGGACTCCAGGCCGAGCAGACGACCGATCGTGGTGCGGATCGTGCCGCCGTGGCTGACGACGACGAGCGTGCCGTCGTCCGGGAGTTTCTCCGCGTGCCGCAGCACCACGGGGGCGGCGCGGTCGGCGACCTCGCTCTCCAGCTCGCCTCCGCCGCGACGGACGGCCTCACCGCGCTTCCACGCGGCGTACTCCTCGCCGTGGCGGGCGATGATCTCCTCGTGCGTCAGGCCCTGCCAGACGCCCGCGTAGGTCTCCCGCAGGCCCTCGTCGTGCGTGACCTCGAGGCCGGTCAGCGCGGCCAGCTCTGCGGCCGTGTTCGCGGCCCGCTGGAGGTCCGAGGCGACGATGGCGTCGGGCTTCAGCGAGGCGAGCAGCCGGGCGGCGCGCCTGGCCTGCCCGACACCCGTCTCGGTCAGCGCGACGTCCGTGGTGCCCTGGAAGCGGCGCTCCACGTTCCACGAGGTCTGGCCGTGCCTCCAGAGGATGAGGCGACGGCCGCGACCCGGCCTGCCGCCGCTCTCCGCGCCCGGCCTCTTCTCGGCCCCACCGGTCACCGCAGCTCCTCCAGTTCGGCGGAGTCCTCCTCGGCCTGGAACTTGGCGTGCTCGGCGCCCTTCCCACGGGTCGCCTTGGCCTCCTCGGGGAGGTCCAGCTCGGGGCAGTCCTTCCACAGGCGCTCGAGCGCGTAGAAGACACGCTCCTCGCTGTGCTGGACGTGCACCACGATGTCGACGTAGTCGAGCAGGACCCAGCGGGCCTCGCGGTCGCCCTCGCGGCGCACCGGCTTGACGCCGAGCTCCTTGCTGAGGCGCTCCTCGATCTCGTCGACGATCGACTTGACCTGGCGGTCGTTCGGGGCGGACGCCAGCAGGAAGGCGTCGGTGATCGAGAGCACATCGCTCACGTCGTAGGCGATGATGTCGTGCGCGAGCTTGTCTGCGGCCGCCTGTGCGGCGGTCTTGATGAGCTCGATGGAGCGGTCCGTGGCGGTCACTACGCGGCTTTCCGTCGGCGGTCAGTAATGACTCAAGGGTCTCACGGACCGCCGAGGACCCCCCACGCGTTTCCCGGGACCACGCCCCGGGCGGCCCCGGGGCGTGGTCGCGGTCACCCCTTGGGTGCGGTGTCGACCTTGTAGTCCTGGCCGAGGACGACCGAGACGTCCGCGTTGTTGGTGACCGTGCCCTTCTTGACCGTGCTGGTCGGCAGCCCCAGCGTCTTGGCGACCTCCACGGCGTCGTCCTTCTTCGCCGCGTCGCCGTAGGTGATCTGCGACACGCTCTGGGCCGCGCCGGCGGATCCGGCGTCAAGGTAGGTGTAGCCGCCGTTGACCAGCACGACGCGGGCCTGTCCGGTGGCCGCCTTGTCGCCGGTGGCGTTCTTGATGCCGACGCGGACCGCGGCGTCGGCGTCCGGGCTCTTCGCCGTGCCGCCGAGGATGTCCTTGATCACGCTGCTGGAGGCACTCGCGCCGAGGGTGCCGTCCTGCTGCACCGGGAGCAGCGCGGTCTTGTAGTCGCCGCCCTTGGCGAGGTCGGCGAGCTTGGAGAGGAAGGCGCCGAGGTCCTGGTCCGTCAGGGACGGGTCGAGGATCTGCGCCAGCGTCTGCACGGTGGTCGTCGCGGCCTGCTTGTCGGAGGACAGCTTGCGCAGTACTCCCTGCATGACCTGGCCGAACCGTTCCAGCTGTGCGTTCTGCGCCTCGCCGGGGGCCCGGTAGGTGGCGTAGGCGACGGCCATCTTGCCGCTGAGGGTCTGGTCGGTGCCCTTCTTGACGAGCGGGGCCTCGCCCTTCTTCTTGGACTCGGGGTCCGGCACGTCGGTGTTCGTGGTGATGTCCACGTTGCCGACGAGTTCGACGAGGTTGTTGAGGTAGGGGGTGTCGAGCCGCCAGGTGCCCTGGATGTTGGTGCCGAGCACGGTGTCGACCGCGTCCCGCGTACCGGACGAGCCGTCGCTGTCGACGGACTTGGCGAGCGTGGTCGTCGAGCCGTCGTCGTCCGTCAGGGCCAGGGCGTTGGGCAGCAGGACGGTGGTGCCCTGCCGGGTGGTGGTGTTGTCGACCAGCAGGGCCGTGGAGGTGCCGCCGCCCTTGGTGTTGTGCAGGTGGACGACGATCACGTCGCGCTTCTGGGCGGTGACGGCCGTGCTGGTCCCCGGCCCGGCGTCCGAGGAGGTCCCGGGCAGCTTGCCCGCGTACCAGAGGTAGCCGGCGCCTCCGACGGCGACGAGGGCGAGGACCACGACGAGCGCGACGACCCGGCCGCGCGCGCGGCGCCTGGCCTCCTCGCGGCGCTCGGTGCGGTTCTCGGTGAACTTCAGCCAGTCGATGACGTCCTCGGACTCGGCTTCCGGTTCCTCGACGAAGGCGAACTGCTCGGTGCGGTAGTCCCGGTCGGCGCGCAGCGGGGTCTCGTCGTCCTCCTGCGGCCCGGCCTGCTGCGGGATGTACGCGGTCTGCTCGGCGACGACCCGGGGCTGCTGACCGGTGCCCGCGCCCTGCCGCCCGTAGGCGTCGTACCCGGTCCCGGCGGGCCCGTCGGCGCCGGGCGCACCCGTGCCGTAGGCGTCGTGGGAGCCGTACGGCTGGGCGCTCGGCTGCCGGCCGGTGTCGTAGGGCGCCACCGTGGGCTGCTGTCCCGTGTCGTACGGGGACGCCGTCGGCTGCTGACCGGTGTCGTACGGGGACGCCTGTTGCTGCTGTCCC
The DNA here is from genome assembly GCF_002078175.1 of Streptomyces sp. M41(2017). Classification (GTDB taxonomy): domain Bacteria; phylum Actinomycetota; class Actinomycetes; order Streptomycetales; family Streptomycetaceae; genus Streptomyces. The sequence continues at coordinate 745,166 of NZ_MWFK01000001.1, forward strand.
GTGTCGTAGGGCTGGACGGGCTCCTGGGCGCCCGTCGCGTAGGGGTCGTAGCCGTAGCCCTGTTGCTGCTGGGCGGCGTAGCCGTCGTACCCCTGGGCAGGCTGCTGCGGCACCTGCCGGTAGACGGGCTGCCCGAACTCGTCGTAGCCGACGAGTTCGTACGGATCGCCGCCCGTGTATCCGTCGTATCGGTCGTTCACCGGGTGCCCCTCTCGGCTCACTGGCCGCGGTACAGCTCACGCTTGTCGATGTAGCGCACCACACCGTCCGGCACCAGGTACCAGACGGGATCGCCCTTGGCGACTCTCGCACGGCAGTCTGTGGACGAGATGGCGAGCGCGGGAACCTCGACGAGCGAGACACCGCCCTCCGGGAGCCCCGGGTCGGTCAGGGTGTGGCCGGGCCGGGTGACCCCGATGAAGTGCGCGAGGGAGAACAGCTCTTCGGTGTAGCGCCAGGTGAGGATCTGGCCGAGCGCGTCGGCGCCGGTGATGAAGAAGAGGTCCGCGTCGGGATTGAGCGAGCGCAGGTCGCGCAGGGTGTCCGTGGTGTACGTCGGCCCGCCGCGGTCGATGTCGATGCGGCTCACCGAGAACTGCGGGTTCTCGGCGGTCGCGATGACCGTCATCAGATAGCGGTCCTCGGCCGGGGTCACCTTGCGGTCGGTCTTCTGCCACGGCTGGCCGGTCGGCACGAACACGACCTGGTCGAGGTGGAACTGGGCGGCGACCTCGCTGGCCGCCACCAGGTGACCGTGGTGGATCGGGTCGAACGTGCCGCCCATGACGCCGAGGCGGCGCTTGCCCGGATTCGAGGGCCCGCCCTTGGGACCGGCCGTCAGCCGCTTCGCCGCGCTGCCGGCCGTGCCGCTCGCGCCGCCCGTGGCGGCGCCGTCGGCGCCGCTGCCCGTGTCACTCGCCGGACCGGTAGGCATGTCCTGCTCTCCCATGCGTGCAGACCCTACCGGCCCGGCCGACGGGCTCCGGCCGACAGGGGCCCCCGAACGGGGCCGGTGGGGCTCAGCGGTCGCGGTTGAAGCGCGTGGTGATCCACAGCAGCAGGAGCAGGATGACCAGGGCGCCGCCGCCGGTCAGGTACGGGCTGAGGCTTTCGTGGTTGCCGCCGTTCTCGCCCTCGGCGGCGACGGTGACCAACTGGGCGGCGGTGCTGTGGAAGCTCATCTCGGCAGACCTATCCGATGAGGGTCCCCCCGCTCGAGCGAAGTCGAGTGTGGGGAGGGCGGGATAAAGACGTCGGCTCATCGTATGCGGGCGCCCCGGCCGCGAACACGCCGACTCCGCCGTTGGGGACGCCGGTTGCCGCGACCGCCGCGCCGGGGCCGGTGGCCGCCCCGTGCCGGATCAGTCCTCGCGCTTGTACCCGCGCAGCAGGAACCAGGCGGCGAACACCACGCCGATGACCATGACGACGAGCACGACGCGGAGCAGATTGCCCGGGCCCTGCTTGTCCGCCGCGTGCGCGGCTTCCGTGAGCCAGCCGGCTGCGGGAATGTGCTCCATGACGTACGACTCCTTCGCTGTACTGCCCGTCCACGGTATCTCCGCCTAGGCTGGGCCCTGCCTCGGGGGCACATAAGGCATTCAGGCACACAGCAGACGCACATGGGGGAAGACATGTCCGACGGCGACCGGCAGCGGAACGGGCACGAGAAGGTGCCGAGCAGGCAGCGCAGGCGCTTCGAGGGGATCTCCTCGCGGGCGTACGAACACCCGGCGGACCGCTCGGCCCTGGTGGCCCTGCGCCGGCTGAGCGGCTTCGACACGGTCTTCAAGGCGCTCAGCGGTCTGCTGCCCGAGCGGAGTCTGCGGCTGCTGTTCCTCTCGGACTCGGTGCGGGTCTCGGACGCCCAGTTCGCGCACCTCAACGACATGCTGCGGGACGCCTGTTACATCCTGGACCTGGAGAAGGTCCCGCCGATGTACGTGAACCAGGACCCGCAGCCGAACGCCATGTGCATCGGCCTGGACGACCCGATCATCGTGGTGACGACCGGACTCGTCGAGCTGCTGGACGAGGAGGAGATGCGGGCGGTCGTCGGCCACGAGGTCGGCCACGCGCTGTCCGGTCACGCCGTCTACCGGACGATCCTGCTGTTCCTCACCAGCCTCGCGGTCCGGGTCGCCTGGATCCCGCTGGGCAACCTCGCGATCATGACGATCGTGACCGCGCTGCGTGAGTGGTTCCGCAAGTCGGAGCTGTCCGCGGACCGCGCGGGCCTCCTGGTCGGCCAGGACCTGCGGGCCTCGATGCGCGGCCTGATGAAGATCGCGGGCGGCAACCACCTGCACGAGATGAACGTGGACGCCTTCCTCGCGCAGGCCGAGGAGTACGAGTCGGCGGGCGACCTGCGCGACTCCGTGCTCAAGATCCTGAACGTGCTGCCCCGCACCCACCCCTTCACCGCGGTCCGCGCGGCCGAGCTGAAGAAGTGGGCGGAGTCCCGCGACCACCAGCGGATCATGGACGGCCACTACCCGCGGCGCGACGAGGACAAGGACACCTCGGTGTCGGACTCGTTCCGGCAGTCGGCGGCCAGCTACGCCACCGACATGAAGAACTCCAAGGACCCGCTGATGAAGCTGGTCAGCGACATCGCGGGCGGCGCGGGCGATCTCGGCGGCCGGGTCCGGCGCGGCTTCGGCGGCTTCGGCAGCGGCAGCGGCAGCGGCACGGACAGCACGGCCGGCAAGGACAGCGGCAGCAGCGGCAAGGACGGCGGGGCGGGCGGCACCGGCGACACGGGCGACGAGGGCACCGACAGCCGCGGCTGACCGCCCGGCGCCGGGCGGCCGGTGGCCGTCTCGCCGGCTACAGCTTCGGCTGCGCGCTCCTGGCCAGGGTTCCGCACAGGGCCGTGGCGCTCCCGGTGGCGTACGGGTCGGTGCCGGCGGGGCCGCCCGCCCTGGCCGTCTGGCCCGCGAGCAGCGGGTGCAGCCGGCTCACGGAATCGTCGGAGCAGGTGAGCGGGCCCGCCTGGACGTACGACACCGCCAGCTCGGCCTGGTGCATGCGCAGGTCGTCGCGGTCGAAGCGGAAGTGCAGTTCGCGCCGGACGGTGAACAGGGACGCCTTCGCCCGGGCGTCCCCGCCGGCCGGCCTGAGCGCGTAGACGAAGGTGTGGTCGGCGATGACCTCCAGGGTGGTCGCGTCGAACTCCGCGGCCTGGAGGGTGCCCTGGACCCTGATCCGCTGGTCGGCGAGCCGGGCCCGGGTCGCGTCGAAGCGGACCAGCCAGCCGGTCGGCGCGTGCCGGCCGTCGGCGAGCGGGTGCTCGAAGCTCTCGTCGAACTGGTCGAGCTGGCGCGGGTCGAGCAGGATCCGGACGGGCCGGGTGGCTCCGCCGGTCAGGACGCTCGGGTCGAGGGCGGACTCGACCAGGTAGTCCTTGGCGGTGGTCAGGGCGCTGACGACCTGGCTGTCGGAGAAGTGCGCGGTACGCCGGGACGCGGGCAGGGTGATGCCGTCGGCGCCGATGCGGAACTGCGCGGCGGGGCTGTCGGCGTACAGCTGCTCGGGATCGGTGGAGCCCGGCACCGGGGTCTGCGGGGCGAGCGGGATCACGGTCATCCGCAGCGGTTCGGCCGACTGGGTGGTGGGGGTCTGGTACGGATGGCGCACGCCCATGTAGATCGCGGTGCCGAAGGCGATGGCGATCAGCAGGACGAGGACCAGCGCCTGCCGGGACAGTCCGCGCCGCAGGGGTGGCCGGCGGCGTACGGCCAGGCTGTGGTCGGCCATGCGTTCCTGGGCGGAGAACTCCTGGAGGCGGGCAGCACGGACGAACGACTCGTCGAAGACGACGGATCGGTAGTCGTCCTCTCCACCGGCGGGGGCGCCCTCGGGTGTCCCCTCAGGTGGGTCTCCAGGCCCGCCCATACCTTCAGAGTAGGTCTCCGGGAGCTTCGGTAAACGCTGCGGTGTGCGACAAGTTCTGACAGGTTCTCACCAGGACGGCCACGCTGTTCGAGGGATCGTCATGGCTCCGCCGGGCCCCTCGGCGTCAGGGGGTCCGCGGCACCGCGGAGACGGCCGGTGGGGAGTAGTCGGCCGAGGCGGAGGGGCCGGTGCCGGTGACCTTCTCCCGGCCCTGTTCGAGGCCGGTGGAGGCGGGCGGGGGTATCTGTTCGTCGTGGGCGCCGGAAGCGCCCCGGTAGACCGCGGTGAAGGCCAGGGCGACCATGCCGACGCCCATGACGAGGGCGAGGATCCAGGCGACCGGACGGTGCCAGCGCGCGTGCTTGCCGTAGATCCGGCCGTACGTCCCGGGAGCGCCGTAGCGGCCTTCGAGGAGGTCGTTGTCGTCGAGGTCGTCCAGGTCGGGATCGTGGCCGAAATCGCCGTGGTCGTCCGGTCCGAAGCCGTCCTCGTAGTCGTCCGAGCGGACGCCGCGGGCGTGCGCCCGGCGCGCCTCGGCCTCGGACGCCTCCGCGCGGGCCTGCGCGGCGGAGAGCAGTCTCTCCACGGCGGTCGGCTCGTGGATCACCGCCGCCCGGACGAAGTCCTCGTCGAAGACCACGGAGGCGAACTCTTCGTCCGCGCCCCCGCGGTCACGGTTGTCGTCGGGCTCCCAGCCGTCAGGGAACGGCGTGCCCCCCACGTCCTCCGGCACGGATCCAGAGTAGACCTGGGGGGTCAATTTGGGCAGACGGTACGGAAATTCATCCACCTGACGAGACGCGCCGGGCGTCGTCGGCCGGTCCCGCACCACCCGCCGCACACCCCGTGCGCCCCCGTGGACCCGCGGGTTCGCCCCATGGGCCCCGGGCGCCCCGGGGATCCCGTGGGCACGGCGACGCCGGCGGATCAGCGGCCGATCAGCGGCGGATGTGACCGTCGCCGGTGACGATGTACTTCGTGCTCGTCAGCTCCGGCAGTCCCATGGGACCGCGTGCGTGCAGCTTCTGCGTGGAGATGCCGATCTCGGCGCCGAAGCCGAACTGGCCGCCGTCGGTGAACCGGGTGGAGGCGTTCACCGCGACCGTCGTGGAGTCGACCAGCTGCGTGAACCGGCGGGCGGCCTGCTGCGAGGTCGTGACGATGGCCTCGGTGTGGCCGGAGCTCCACAGCCGGATGTGGGTGACGGCCCGGTCGAGGGAGTCGACGACGGCCGCGGCGATGTCGTACGACAGGTACTCGGTGTCCCAGTCCTCGGCGGTGGCCTCGACGACGGTGGCCTTGGAGTCCTTCGCGTAGGCGAGGACGCGCTCGTCCGCGTGCACGGTCACACCGGCGTCCGCGAGGGCGTCGAGGGCGCGCGGCAGGAACTCCGCGGCGATGTCCTGGTGGACCAGGAGGGTCTCGGCGGAGTTGCAGACGCTCGGCCGCTGGGCCTTGGAGTTGATCAGGATGTCGACGGCCATGTCGAGGTCGGCCTGGGCGTCGACGTACACGTGGCAGTTGCCGGTTCCGGTCTCGATGACCGGGACGGTGGACTCCTGGACGACCGTGCGGATGAGGGACGCGCCGCCGCGCGGGATGAGGACGTCGACCAGGCCGCGGGCGCGCATCAGCTCGCGGACCGACTCGCGGCCCTCGCCGGGCACGAGCTGGATGGCGTCGGCGGGCAGTCCGGCGCCGCCCACCGCGTCGCGCAGGACCCGCACGAGGGCGGTGTTCGACTCGTAGGCGGAGGAGGAGCCGCGCAGCAGGACCGCGTTGCCGGACTTCAGGCAGAGGGCGGCCGCGTCGACCGTCACGTTCGGGCGGGCCTCGTAGATGATGCCGACCACGCCGAGCGGGACGCGGACCTGGCGCAGGTCGATGCCGTTCGGGAGCGTCGAGCCGCGGACGACCTCGCCGACCGGGTCGGGCAGCGCCACGACGTCCCGGACGTCCGAGGCGATGGCGCGCACCCGCTCGGGGGTCAGCGTGAGCCGGTCGACGACGGTCTCGCTGGTGCCGGCCTCGCGGGCCTTCGCGATGTCCTTGGCGTTGGCGGCGACGATCTCGCTCGTACGGACCTCGAGCGCGTCCGCGATCGCGAGCAGCGCGTCGTCCTTCTCGGACCGCGGCAGGGGCGCCAGGTCGGCGGCGGCGGACTTCGCGCGGTAGGCGGCCTGGGTGACCGGGGACATCGAGTCGTACGGCGAGAGCGTGGTCATGAGGGAAGCGTAGTGCGCCGGGCACGACGGTTCAGCGGTTGTCCCACACCCCGAGACGGGCTCAAAAGGGGTGAACTCCGACGGGGGTCGCGGGCAGCGGTCCGTACCCCTCGGCGATGCGCTGGTGGTAGGTCTCCCGGCCGATGACCTCCAGGCCGACGATCTCCCAGGGCGGGAGTTTGGCGGTCTGCCGGTGCTCGCCCCACAGGCGCAGCGCGACCGCCGCCGCGTCGTGCAGGTCGCGGGCCTCCTCCCAGTAGCGGATCTCCGCGTGGTCGTTGGCGTACCGGCTGGTCAGGAGGAAGGGGTGGTCGTGCGCGAGCTGTTCGAGACCGCGCCTGACCTCGGTCAGCGGTGCCTCGCCGCCCGAGACGCTCAGCGTGACGTGCCACAGCCGTGGCTGTTCGGCGGGCTGCTCGCCCTCGTAGGTGTCGCCGGCCGCGACGCTCGTGAGGGCTCTCTCCTCGCCTGCCGCACGGGAGGCGGGACCACCGCGGGACGCCGCCGCCCCAGGGCGCACTCGTCTCACGACGGCCTCCTTAACCCGATGGTCGTACCGAATCCCGGACTCTCCCTGTCACAAAGTTGAGCAGGTGAGAAGCCGTCGTGTGGCGGTTTTACGGAACGTCCCCCGGTGGGGGCGGCGGAATCAGCCGTTTACGGGTGTAGCGGACAGTCGATCCGGGGTGCGGCCGGGGACGCCGGGGCGGGTGACTCAGGGGTTGAGCAGGGCGAGGTCGTCGCGGTGGACGACCTCGCGCTCGTAGGCGGGCCCCAGTTCCCGTGCCAGCTCCCGGGTGGAGCGGCCGATCAGCTGGGGGATCTCCTTGGCGTCGAAGTTGACCAGCCCGCGCGCGACGGCCCGGCCGGTGCTGTCGCGCAGTTCGACGGGGTCCCCGGCGGTGAACTCGCCCTCGACGGAGGCGATGCCCGCGGGCAGCAGCGACTTGCGCCCCAGGACGACCGCGCGGACGGCGCCGTCGTCGAGGGTGAGCGCGCCCTGCGGGGTGGAGGCGTGCTGGAGCCAGAGGAGCCGGTCGGCGGAGCGCTTGCCGGTGGCGTGGAAGTAGGTGCCGGTGTCCCGGCCCGCGAGGGCGTCCGCCGCGTGGACGGCGCTGGTCAGCACCACCGGGATGCCGGCGGCCGCGGCGATCCCGGCGGCCTCGACCTTGGTGGCCATGCCGCCCGTGCCGACGCCGGCCTTGCCCGCGCTGCCGGTCTCGACGCCCGCGAGATCGGCGGGGCCGCGGACCTCGGCGATCCGGGAGGTGCCGGGCCGGCTGGGGTCCCCGTCGTAGACGCCGTCCACGTCGGAGAGGAGGACGAGCAGGTCGGCGTGGACGAGATGGGCGACGAGCGCGGCGAGGCGGTCGTTGTCGCCGAAGCGGATCTCGTCCGTGGCGACGGTGTCGTTCTCGTTGACGACCGGCAGGGCGCCCATCGCGAGCAGCTTGTCGAGGGTGCGCGAGGCGTTGCGGTGGTGGGAGCGGCGGCTGGTGTCGTCGGAGGTGAGGAGCACCTGCCCGACGCGGATGCCGTAGCGGGCGCAGGAGGCGGTGTAGCGGGCCACCAGCAGCCCCTGGCCGACGCTGGCGGCGGCCTGCTGGCGGGCGAGGTCCTTGGGGCGGCGGCGCAGCCCGAGCGGCGCGAGTCCGGCGGCGATGGCTCCGGAGGAGACGAGGACGATCTCGCGCGCGCCGCCGCCGTGCGTCTTGGCGAGGACGTCCACGAGGGCGTCGACCCGGTCGGCGTCGAGGCCGCCGGAGGCGGTGGTGAGCGACGAGGAGCCCACCTTGACGACGATCCTGTGGGCCTCGGCCACGCCCGCCCGCACCGTATTCCTTGCCGCTGACACGCCATCCCCAATGTTCCGACCAGCCCGGTGTCTGCAATCTACGCGAGCGGGCCCGTGCGACGGTTCCGCGTTCCGACGGGCGGACGCCCACGGTCCCCGGGCGGCGACGGAGCGTGGCCGCCGGAGCCCGCCCGATCCGTTCGGCGCGGGGTGCGGGGGCCGTACGGGGGCGGGGGCTCCGGGGCCTGCCGTACGGAAGTCCGGGGTGGCCGTCGGCCAGGGTTCCGCGGGCGGGGTTCCGGAGGACTCGCCGAGCGGCGTCGGGCCAGTCGGCACACGGCCTGCTGAGGGCTCGCTCACAGAGTCTCCGGGCATTATGTGCCCTATGCAGTGATTGTTCCCACGGAAGATTGCTAGCCGGGTCTTCAGGTCATACGGTCAGTCGTCGGCCCTCTGTTGGTGACAGCTCGGCCGCACGATCCCCCATCCGCTGCATCCCCCTCGCAGGAGCCCAGCCCGTGCCCTCCGCAGGCCTCGCCCCCCGTCGCATCGTGCAGCTTTCCGCGCTGCTCGCGATGTTCGCCTTCCTCACGGCCCAGATCGTCTCCGCGCTGCTGCCGAACGTCCCGGTGTTCGTCGCCGCGAGTGCGGCGGGTCTCCTTCTGGACGTGTATCTGCAGTACCGCGACCCCGGTCTGCTCTCGCTGCTCGGCAAGGTCCGCTTCGACATCACCGTCCGCCAACTGCTGCGCGACATGCTGATCATGGTGGGGCTGCTGCGGATCGACGGCATCAACCCGACGCACGAGCAGGCGCCCCTGCTGATCGCGATATGCGTCCTCTACGCCCTGCACTTCGCCTGCCACGCCGTCTCGGTCCTGGTGCGCCGCACCCGTACGCTCCCGGTCGTCACCCGCAACATCGACGCGTCCGCACTGCGCCTGAGCGCCGCGCCGCCGCGCATCCTGGCCCGCCGCCAGGGTCACCGGCTGCTGGCCCTCTCCGTCCCGGCGACGGCCGGTCTGCTCGTCACCGCCGCCACCACGAACGCCCTGTGGGGCGGCATCGGCGAGGGCGTCGCCATCGCGCTGGCCCTCGGCGGCATCGTCCACCTCGGCACCTGGCTGCTTCCCGCGAAGCGCGCCAAGAACGAGGCGAAGGTCATGGAGTGGGTCGACGCGTGGCTGGAGCAGTACCAGCCCACCGTCGCCATGTACTTCTCGGGCGGCACCACGTCCGCGTACCAGGCCAACATGTGGCTCTCGACGCTCTCGCAGATCGACGCCCGGCCGCTGATCGTGCTGCGTGAGCGCTTCATGGTGCAGAAGATCGACGCGACCGACGTCCCGATCATCTGCTTCCCCAAGGTCTCCACGATGTTCTCGCTGGAGAACTCGACGCTGAAGATGATGCTGCACCCGGCGAACGCGGCGAAGACCTCCCAGGTCCTGCGCATCCCCACGATCAAGCACGCGTTCATCAACCACGGCGAGAGCGACAAGCTGTCCTCCTGCAACCCGTACGCCAAGGCGTACGACGAGGTGTGGGTCGCCGGTCCCGCCGCCCGTGAGCGGTACGCGCTCGCCGAGGTCGGCGTCGAGGACAAGAACATCGTCGAGGTGGGCCGGCCGCAGCTGACCCCGATACGCCTCTTCTCGGGCCCGCCCACGGGTACGTACACGACCGTCCTCTACGCCCCCACCTGGGAGGGCTGGGACGGCAACCCCGGCAACACCTCGGTGGTGCTGGCCGGCGAGAACATCGTGCGCCACCTGCTCGCCGACGAGGGCGTGCGCCTGCTGTACAAGCCGCACCCGATGACCGGTTCCGTCGACCCGCGCGCCGGTGCGGCGAACGACCGCATCATGGCGATGATCCGCGAGGCCAACACCCGGCGTTCGGGCGCCCGTCCCGGCCCGGAGGCAGCCGCCGAACTGGCCCGCCGCACGGCCGAGTTGGACACCCTGACCTCGACCGCCTTCCGTACGAGCGCGGACGAGATGGAGCGCATGCTGCTGCAGGGCGCGCCGCGCGGCGACCGCGAGGCGGAGATCGGCCGGGCCACGGCGGCGTGGGAGGCGGCCTTCTGGGCGTCCTTCCCGGAGTGGGAGCACCAGATCGTCACGGGCCCGCGTCCGGCGATCTTCAGCTGCTTCAACGAGGCCGACCTGCTGATCAGCGACGTCTCCTCGGTCGTCTCGGACTGGCTGTCCAGCGAGAAGCCGTACGCGGTCGCCAACACCTCGGGCCTGACGGAGGCGGCGTTCCGCGCCGGGTTCCCGACGGTGTCCGCGGGCGCGATCCTCTCGCCCTCCGCCGACGGCGTCCCGGCCCTCCTGGACGCGGTCCGTCACCCGGAGCGGGACGAGTTCACGGCCGCCCGCGCCGAGCTCAAGGAGCACCTCCTGGGCCCCTCGGACCCGCCGTCGCTGGCCCGCTTCGACGCGGCGATCGCGGAGCTGTGCACGAAGGCGGACGAGCGCCGGGTGCGGATGACCGCGCGGCTCGCCGCGGAGATCCCGTCGCAGCGCGGGGCGGCCGAGGACTCCGCGCACGAGTCCGAGCAGGGCCTCGGCCCCGACACGGACGCCTCGGACAGCGAGGACAACGGCGCCGAGGACTCCGTCAACGCGTGACACGGCACGGCTGAACACGGCTGATCCAGAAGGAGGGCCGGCGACTCGACACGAGCCGCCGGCCCTCTTTCCGTTCGCCCCCGGACCGGTGGCCGGACGGGGCCGCCTCACGAACCGCCGGTCCCCCCCCGGCCGCGACAGCAGCGCGGGCCCGGCCTCCGGGGAGGTCGGGCCCGCGCTGTTGTTCTCGCTGTTCCTGGGGGACGGCTCGTCGCCATCCGGCTAGAACGGCTCGAAGTCGTCGTACTCCTTCTGCGCCTCGTCCCGCTCGGCCTGCTGGTCGCGGCGGCGCTGGGCGGCGGGGCGCGGGGCCTCGAAGCGGTGGTCCTCACCGCGGCGGCCCAGCATCTCGGCACCGGCCATGACGGTGGGCTCCCAGTCGAAGACGACCGCGTTGTCCTCGGGGCCGATGGCGACGCCGTCGCCGGAGCGGGCGCCCGCCTTCATCAGCTTCTCCTCGACACCGAGGCGGGCGAGCCGGTCGGCGAGGTAGCCGACGGCCTCGTCGTTGCTGAAGTCGGTCTGGCGCACCCAGCGTTCGGGCTTCTCGCCGCGCACGCGGTAGAGACCGTCCTCCTCCTGCGTGACCGTGAAGCCGGCGTCGTCGACCGCCTTCGGACGGATGACGATGCGGGTCGCCTCCTCCTTGGGCTGGGCGGCACGCGCCTGGGCGACCACTTCGGCGAGGGCGAACGACAGCTCCCGCAGGCCCATGTGGGCGACCGCGGAGACCTCGAAGACGCGGTAGCCGCGAGCCTCCAGGTCCGGGCGCACCATCTCGGCCAGGTCCTTGCCGTCCGGCACGTCGATCTTGTTGAGGACGACCATGCGGGGCCGCTTGTCGAGGCCGCCGTACTGCGTCAGCTCCTCCTCGATGATGTCGAGGTCGGAGATCGGGTCGCGCTCGGACTCCAGGGTGGCCGTGTCCAGGACGTGGACGAGGACGCTGCACCGCTCGACGTGGCGCAGGAACTCGAGGCCGAGGCCCTTGCCCTGGCTGGCGCCGGGGATGAGGCCGGGGACGTCCGCGATGGTGTAGACGGTCTCGCCCGCGGTCACGACGCCCAGGTTCGGGACGAGGGTCGTGAAGGGGTAGTCCGCGATCTTCGGCTTGGCGGCGGACAGGACGGAGATGAGCGAGGACTTGCCGGCGCTCGGGTAGCCGACGAGGGCCACGTCGGCGACGGTCTTGAGCTCCAGGACGATGTCCAGGAACCCGCCGGGCACACCGAGCAGGGCGAAGCCGGGCGCCTTGCGGCGGGCCGAGGAGAGGGCCGCGTTGCCGAGACCGCCGCGGCCGCCTTCGGCCGCGACGAAGGAGGTGCCGTGTCCGACGAGGTCCGCGAGGACGTTGCCCTCCTTGTCGAGGACGACCGTGCCGTCCGGCACGGGCAGGATCAGGTCCTGGCCGTCCTTGCCGGAGCGGTTGCCGCCCTCGCCGGGCCTGCCGCTGGTGGCCTTGCGGTGGGGCGAGTGGTGGTAGTCGAGCAGCGTGGTGACGGACTGGTCGACGACCAGGATCACGTCACCGCCACGGCCGCCGTTGCCGCCGTCCGGGCCGCCGAGCGGCTTGAACTTCTCCCGGTGTACGGAGGCACAGCCGTGACCTCCGCTACCCGCGGCGACATGCAGCTCGACGCGGTCCACGAAGGTGGTCATGTGGGGTGCCTCCAGCACTTCGGTACTTCTTGTACGTACGGAATGTCTCTTACGTAACACGCGAAAGGCGGACCCGCTTCCCGTGGGGGAAGTGAGGTCCGCCTCGCGAAGAACTCTGTTCTGCGGAGCCTGGGCCCCGAGGCACGGGTCCGTCCGCGGGGGACGGATCAGCCTCGACGGGACTGGATCAGGCGACCGGAACGATGTTCACGACCTTGCGGCCACGGTGCGTGCCGAACTCGACCGCACCGGCGGCCAGCGCGAACAGCGTGTCGTCCTTGCCACGGCCGACGCTGACGCCGGGGTGGAAGTGGGTGCCACGCTGGCGGACCAGGATCTCACCGGCGTTGACGGTCTGACCGCCGAAGCGCTTCACACCGAGCCGCTGAGCGTTGGAGTCGCGACCGTTCCGAGTGGACGATGCGCCCTTCTTGTGTGCCATGTCTCAGTCCCTACCCTTACTTCGCAGCCGCGGGGATCTCAGTGACCTTGATCGCCGTGTACTGCTGGCGGTGGCCCTGACGACGGCGGTAGCCGGTCTTGTTCTTGTAGCGAAGGATGTCGATCTTGACGCCCTTGTGGTGATCCACGATCTCGGCCTGGACCTTGATACCGGCCAGGACCCAGGGGTCGCTCGTCACGGCTTCGCCGTCGACAACGAGCAGGGTCGAGAGCTCGACCGTGTCGCCAACCTTGGCAGTGGAAATCTTGTCAACCTCAACGATGTCGCCGACAGCAACCTTGTGCTGGCGACCACCGCTGCGCACGATGGCGTACACGCGGATCTCTCTCTCGCTCGGGAACGGCACCCCCGCAGTCCAGTCACCCGGGAAGGAACACGGGCAACCTCTCCCGGCCACCGGAGTGCCCGGGAGGAAGAAAGGTTTACGGGGATGTGGCGTGTCAATGGACACGCCGACGGTCCAGGTTACGAGACCGTCCCCACCGGGGTCAAACCGGGCCCGGGCCGGCAGGAGACCACCGCGACGCGGTCGGTGCAGCCCCGGACGCGGCGCGGCCCGGCCGGTCGGCCGGGCCCGCAAACCAGTGTGGTCCCGCCCCGGGGGGGGCGGGACCACACGCGGGTCAGAGGCTGGGTCAGCCCTCGTCGGCCGAGGCCGTGACGGCGGGAGCGGTCTGCTCCGCGGCCACGGTCTTCTTCGCCGTGGACTTGGCGGCCGTCTTCTTGGTGGTCGCCTTCTTGGCCGTGGTGGTCTTCTTCGCGGCCGTCTTCTTGGCCGCCACGGTCTTCTTGGCGGCGGCCTTCTTGGCGGGCGCCTTCTTGGCCGCCGTCTTGCGGGCGGTCTTCTTGGCGGCCGGCGCTTCGGCGTCGGCCTCGGCGGCCTCCGCCCCGGCGGGCTCGGCGACCGGCTCGGCGGCGGCCGACGGGACGACCGTGACGGCCGCCTCCTCGGACGCGGTCGGCGCGGTGGCCTTGCGCACGGCACGGCGGCGCGGGCGGGCCGGAGCGGCGCTCTCCGCCACCGGCTCGGGCGTCGGCTCGGCCGCGGGGGCCTCGGCGACGGGCGCCGGAGCGGGCTCCGTGACCGTCACCACGGTCTCCTCGGCCTCCTTGGGCGAACCGGCGGGCGCCGACACCTTCCGGGTCGCACGACGGCGCGTACGGCCCTTGGGAGCGGCGTCCTCCTCGGCGACGGCGGCCACGGGGGCCGGGGCCTCCTCGACGGGCGCCTCGACGACCGGCTGCTCCGCGACCTGCTGCACGGCGACCGGCGCCTCGACGACCGGGTCCTCGACCGCGGCCGGCTCGGCCTCGGCGGCCTCACGGGACCGGGCGGCCGCCCGCTCGGCCCGCTCCTCACGGCGGCTGCGGGGAGCGCGCTCCTCGGACTTCGGCGCACCGGCCGGAGCCGACGCGCGCCGGGTGGCGCGACGCCGCGAACGGCCACGGCCTGCTGCGGCCTCCGCCTCGGCGGCGCTGCCGTACAGCTCCTCGTCCGGCTGGAAGTCCGGCTCGACCGCGACGGGCGCGGCGACCTCGGCGGCCACCTCGGCCTCGGTCTCGACCGTCTCCGGCTCCTCGGCCGTCTCGTGCGTGTCGTGGTCGTGGTCGTGCTCGTGCACCTGCTCGGCGCCACCGCGGCCGCGCTTCTTGCGCTTGCCGCCGCCACCGACGGACGTCGGCTGCTCCATGTGCACGATGACGCCGCGGCCGTTGCAGTGGACGCAGGTCTCGGAGAACGACTCCAGCAGGCCCTGGCCGACCCGCTTTCGGGTCATCTGGACCAGGCCCAGCGAGGTCACCTCGGCGACCTGGTGCTTGGTGCGGTCACGGCCCAGGCATTCCAGCAGGCGGCGCAGGACCAGGTCGCGGTTGGACTCCAGGACCATGTCGATGAAGTCGATGACGACGATGCCGCCCAGGTCGCGCAGCCGCAGCTGGCGCACGATCTCCTCGGCCGCCTCCAGGTTGTTCCTGGTCACGGTCTCTTCGAGGTTGCCGCCCTGGCCGGTGAACTTGCCGGTGTTGACGTCGACGACGATCATCGCCTCGGTCTTGTCGATCACCAGCGAACCGCCGCTGGGCAGCCAGACCTTGCGGTCCAGCGCCTTCATCAGCTGCTCGTCGATCCGGTACGTCGCGAAGACGTCGACCTCGGAGGTCCACTTCGACAGCCGCTCGGTCAGGTCGGGCGCCACGTGCGCGACGTAGCCGTGGATGGTGTCCCACGCCTCGTCACCGCTGACGATGACCTTGGAGAAGTCCTCGTTGAAGATGTCGCGGACGACGCGGACGGTCATGTCCGGCTCGCCGTAGAGCAGCGTCGGGGCGTTGCCGCTCTTCGCCTTCTTCTGGATGTCCTCCCACTGCGCCTGCAGACGCTCCACGTCGCGGCGCAGCTCGTCCTCGCTCGCGCCCTCGGCGGCGGTGCGCACGATGACGCCCGCGTCCTCGGGGACGATCTTCTTGAGGATGGTCTTCAGACGCGCGCGCTCGGTGTCGGGCAGCTTGCGGCTGATGCCGGTCATGGAGCCCTCGGGCACGTACACGAGGTAGCGGCCCGGGAGGGAGACCTGGCTGGTCAGACGGGCGCCCTTGTGGCCGATCGGGTCCTTGGTGACCTGTACGAGGACCGACTGGCCGGACTTGAGGGCGGACTCGATGCGACGCGGCCCGTGGGCCATGCCGAGCGCCTCGAAGTTGACCTCACCGGCGTAGAGCACGGCGTTGCGGCCCTTGCCGATGTCGATGAAGGCGGCCTCCATCGACGGCAGCACGTTCTGGACCTTGCCCAGGTAGACGTTGCCGACGTACGAGGTCGACTGCTCCTTGTTGACGTAGTGCTCGACGAGCACGTCGTCCTCGAGGACGCCGATCTGGGTGCGCTCGCCGCTCTGGCGGACGACCATGACCCGCTCGACGGCCTCACGGCGGGCCAGGAACTCGGCCTCGGTGATGATCGGGACGCGACGGCGACCCTGCTCGCGGCCCTCGCGGCGACGCTGCTTCTTCGCCTCCAGCCGGGTCGAGCCCTTGATGGACTGGACCTCGTCCGTGGCGTCGCCGTGCCGCTCGTCCTTCTTGCTCCGCGGCTCGCGGACCTTGACGACCGTGCGCTCGGGGTCGTTGTCGCCCGTCTCGCTGTCGCCTCCGGAGTCACCGGCACGACGGCGGCGGCGGCGCCGGCGACGGCTGCTGCTGGAGCCGCCCGACTCGCCGCGCTCGTCGTCGTCGGACTCCTCGGCGTCCTCCTCGACCTGCTCGGCGGTGTCCTCGGTGTCCTGTGCGGCCTGCTCGGCGGCCTCGTCCTCGTCGCCGGAGTAGGCGGCGTCGCCGGACTCGTGGTCCGCGTCGGCGGAGTCACCGCGGCGGCGGCGACGGCCACCACGGCGGCGGCGACGACGGGAGCCGGCGGACTCCTCCTCGCCGTCGTCACCCTCGGCGGTGTCCTCGGCGTCCTCGGCGGACTCCTCCACCTCCTGGACGTCCTGCACGCCCTGCACGTCCTGCGGCTCCTCGGCGGCCACGGTCACCGGCTCGTCCTCGACGGCCCGGCGACGGCGGCGGCTGCGACGACCGCCGGTGGGCTCCTCGACGGCCTCGGCCGGCGCGGGGGCCTCGACGGGCTCGGGTGCCTCGGTACTCGCTCCGGCCGCCTCGGCGGCGGCCGCGGCGGCGGCGCGCTCCGGCGTCTGGAACATCGGCTCGGTGAACACCGGCGCCTGGAAGACGGCGACGGCGGGACGGCCGGGGCGCCGCGAGGAGTCGTCGGTCTCCTTCGGAGCGGGCGCCGAGAAACCACCGGCGGCCTTACGCGTGGCGCGGCGGCGGCCACGACGCGGGCCTCCGTCCTCGGCGGGTGCGGCGTCGGCGGCCTCGGGACGCTCGGACTCCGCGGGCTTGCTCTCGCTGGTCACGGGCGCCTCCACACGCTCGTCGGCGGCCTCGCCCTCGGGCGCGGCGGCCGGGGCGGAGACGCGCCGGGTGGCACGGCGACGGGTGGCGCGGCGGGGAGCTGCTTCCTCCTCCACCTCCGCCTCCACCGTCTCGGCGGGTGCCTCGGCCTGCACCGGGGCGGCGGCGGGCGCGGCGGGGGCCGCCATGGTCTCGGCGGCGTCGGCGGCGGCGGGCGCGGCGACCCGGCGGGTGGCGCGGCGGCGCGTGCGGCCGGCGGGAGCGGGTTCCTCGGCAGGGGCCGGGGTCTCCTCGGCCGCCTGGGCGGCGGGCTCGGCGACGGCCGCCGGGGCGGCCACCACGGTCTCGGCGATCTCGGTGGCCTCGTCGGCCACCGGCACACCGGCGGGGGCCGAGACACGGCGGGTGGCACGGCGGCGCGAACGGCGCGGTGCGGCGTCCTCGGTGTCGGCCGCGGGAGCCTCGGCCGCAGCGGCCCGGGCCGCCTCGTCCTTCTCCTCGGCCTCCGGGTCCACGAGGTCCGTGGCCGCGGTGGTGTGTTCGTCCGCGACGGATTCGGCGGACGCGACGGCCGGTATGGCCGGCGCGGTGGTCTCGGCCGCGGCCTCGGAGGCGGCGGTCGGAGGACCGGCGGGGCGCGACGCGGCACGACGGCGGCGCCGCGGCGGCAGGGTGTCGCTGGGGCTGTTGTTGTTGTCGTCGGCGCCCGTGGAGGGCTCGGCGGCTTCGGTCGGCTCGAGCATGCGGGTGGATCTCCTGTCAGGCTCCCGGGCGCCGCGCCTGGTCCGGCAGTGCCGGTGACGTCCGCGGCTCGCGCGATGCGCGGTGCCGCCGTCCGGGGCGCGGGCGCCGCACGGGAGCTCTCTGTGTCCTGTCTCGCCGGTTCCGTACGCCATGTGTGCGTACGGCCTGGCGAAAGTCTTCTGGTGGGGTGCGCTGCCCGACCCAGGTGGCTCCCGGATACGAGGGCGGCGCTACGACGTGCGTCCTTACGCGGGACTTCCCTACGCCGACGCCTTCGCGGCGGCAGTTTCGGCGGCCCCTGTGCGATCGGCTGGGGCGGCTGCGACTGCCTCGCGGTCGGGCGCGAGCGGGTCGGTCACCGTGCCGGTCTCTTCATCGAACAGCCCCTGCGCCAGCCTGGTCACCGCTGCGGCGACCGGCGGCGCCAGGTCGGCCACGGCGCGAAGACCGGACAGGACGTCGTCGGGTCGAACGGCAGGCGTCACGTGCCGAACAACCAGCCGCAGTATCGCACAGGCCTGGTCGCTCGGCCTATCAGCCTGGGGACCGTGCGTCCCCGGGACCGTCTCAAGACCCGCCACGGCGCTCCGGGCATCGAACGTCCGTACGCCATTCTTGGTCTTGCGGCTGACCTCGACGGTCTCGGCGGCCATGAACGCCGCCACCGCGCGCTCCGCCCCGGCCGGTTCCACGCCGTCGAGCCGCAGCTCCCAGACGGAAGCCGTGAGCCGGTCGGCGAGCCCCGAGGTGCGGGCCTCCACCGCCTCGATGATGTCGAGGCCCGAGGGCATCGACTCGTCGAGGAGCTCGCGCAGCCTCCCCGGGTCGCGCGCCTCGGTGAGCGCGATCTCCAGGTACTCCGCCTCGCTGCCCGTGCCGGTGGGTGCGGCATTGGCGTACGACACCTTGGGATGGGGCGTGAACCCGGCCGAGTACGCCATCGGGACGGCGGCACGGCGCAGGGCACGCTCGAAGGCGCGCTGGAAGTCACGGTGGCTGGTGAACCGAAGGCGGCCGCGCTTGGTGTAGCGCAGTCGGACGCGCTGCACCGCGGGAGCGGGAGGCGGGCCTTCGGGCTGTCGCTTGCCCAGTGTCGTTCAGTCCTTCGTGAGTGCGGTCGTACTGCTACCTAGAGTACGTGTACCGCCGACGACTGGTTCCCTCGGACCGAGCGGGTCCGGCTCCCGGGCGGCGCCGGCCCGTGGCTCCGGCGGTGGCGCGGGCCGTGATTCCGGCGCCCCGGCCAGCTGTGGCTCCCCCGGTGGGCCGAAGAGCAGCCGACGGAAGTCGGCGCGGGCCTGGCGCGCCCCGTCGCGCGCGGCGGCCAGGGCCTGCCGTGCCGCCCTCCCCGCGCTGCGTGCCGCCTCGGCGGCGGGTTTGAGCACCAGGTCGCGGACGGTGTGCCCGACCGGCGTCAGCACGGTCCGGTAGGCCCAGCGGGCCGGATCCACGAGGATCCACGTCAGGAGCCGACCGAGGAACCGTCCGACGGCGAGCGAGAGGTGTCCGGCGACCCGCCACGCGTGCCCGAGGGCCTCGCCGACCTCCCGTCCGACGACGGCGAGCGCCCGGCCGACCGGGACGAGCACCCAGCGCCACAGCGCGAGCGCGGGCAGCACCAGCAGGACGCGCGCCGTCCAGTAGAGAACGGCGCCGATGCCGAGCAGCGTCATCCGTACGACCCACACGAGCCCGGTGAGCAGCAGGACGACAGCCCTCGCCACGGGCGTGAGCACCCACCTGTGGAGCCAGGCGGCCGGCACGACCACCAGGTACCGCGCCAGCCAGGCGGCCACGGCCCACAGAGCGCCGCCGACGGCACCGAGGACGAGCCCGATGCCTCTGAGCAGCGCGGCGACGGCATGTCCCACGGGCGTGAGCACCCGCGCGTACATCCAGCCCAGCACCGACCCGACGCCACCGGCGCACCAGACGAGCGCGTGGCCGAGCGGGGTCAGGACCGCGCGGTACAGCCACACCGCCGGCACCACGAGCAGCACCCGCCCCAGCCAGGCCAGGGCCGTGCCGAGCGGCACGACGAGGTAGCGCCACAGGGCCACCCACGGCCAGACGAGCAGGGCCCGCGCCACCCAGCCGACGACCCGCCCCAGCGGGCGCAGCACGGTGTCCCGGAGGAGCCTCCCGCCCACGACGCACGCGTCCCACAGCATGCGCACCGGCACGACGAGCACGAGCACGACGATCCGCACGGGTACGCGGATCGCCACGGCGAGACAGCCCTCGGCTCCCGCCCCGGGCGGCCCGACCGGCCCGACCGGCCCGGCGGACGGTTTTTCCAGATCCATACCTGCCTAGACGCAGCGACCACCCCGATGGATGCGACGCACGGGCGACCGCGTCCCCGTGGTGCGGGCGGGCGTCGGCCGTACGCGGCCGATGAGTTCCCGGCCCTCGCGCAGTCTGCCTCTGCACAAGGGAACGTCGCGTACGAGTTCTGTGAGGGGACCATGAGCGCACTACCACCCGTCGTCGACAGCGCGACCTGGGAGAACCGGCTGGAGGCCCTGCGGGCGCGGGAGAAGGCCGCGACGCGGGAGCTCGACGCCGTCGCCGCCGAGCGCCGCCGGCTGCCGATGGTCGAGATGCCGGAGTACACGCTGGAGGGCGCCGAAGGCCCCGTCCGGCTCGCGGACGTCTTCGAGGGCAAGCGGCAGCTGATCGTCTACAACCACATGTGGTTCGCCGGGCAGGAGTGGCAGTGCCCCGGCTGCACGGGGTTCACCTCGCAGTACACCCGCCTGGAGTTCCTCGACCAGTACGACGCCCGTTTCGTGGTCGTCACCCAGGGCCCCGTCGACGAGGCGCTCGCCTACAAGGAGCGGGTCGGCAACCGGATGCCGTGGTATTCGACGGCCGGCAGCCCGTTCGGGACGGATGTCGGCGCCCCGCCCGGCGGCGGCTTCGCCGTCAACGTGTTCCTGCGCGACGGCGACACCGTCTACCGCACCTGGCACACCGAAGGCCGCGGCACCGAGCAGCTGAGCCACACCTTCGCGCTCATCGACCTCCTGCCGTACGGCCGCCAGGAGGAGTGGCAGGACTCCCCCGAGGGCTGGCCCCAGTCCCCCACCTACAGCCGCTGGGCCGCGTCGAAGGACATCGCGGCGGCGTACGGCCCGGGGACGGGCCACGCCTGAGGACGGCCGCACGGCGAGGCGCCCCCTTCCGTCGGGAAGGGGGCGCCTCGTTCGGTTCCGCGTCGCACCTGCCCTCAGTGCGCGTGCCCGCCGGCCGCCGGCGCCGCGTTCTTGACGGTCAGCGGCAGCAGCTTCTTGCCGGTCGGGCCGATCTGGATGCTCGTGTCCATCTGCGGGCACACGCCGCAGTCGAAGCAGGGGGTCCAGCGGCAGTCGTCGACCTCGGTCTCGTCGAGGGAGTCCTGCCAGTCCTCCCAGAGCCAGTCCTTGTCGAGACCGGAGTCCAGGTGGTCCCAGGGCAGGACCTCCTCGTAGGAGCGCTCGCGGGTCGTGTACCAGTCGAGGTCCACGCCGAAGTCGGGAAGCGTCTTGTCGGCGCAGCGCATCCAGCGCTCGTACGAGAAGTGCTCGCGCCAGCCGTCGAAGCGGCCGCCGTCCTCGTAGACGGCGCGGATGACGGAGCCGATGCGGCGGTCGCCGCGGGACAGCAGGCCCTCGACGATTCCGGGCTTGCCGTCGTGGTAGCGGAAGCCGATCGAGCGGCCGTACTTCTTGTCGCCGCGGATCTTGTCGCGGAGCTTCGTGAGGCGGGCGTCCGTGTCCTCGGCGGAGAGCTGCGGCGCCCACTGGAAGGGGGTGTGGGGCTTGGGGACGAAGCCGCCGATCGACACGGTGCAGCGGATGTCGTTCTGGCCGGAGACCTTGCGGCCCTCGGCGATCACGTTCATCGCCATGTCGGCGATCTGCAGGACGTCCTCGTCCGTCTCGGTCGGCAGGCCGCACATGAAGTACAGCTTCACCTGGCGCCAGCCGTTGCCGTACGCGGTGGAGACGGTCCGGATGAGGTCCTCCTCCGAGACCATCTTGTTGATGACCTTGCGCATGCGCTCGGAGCCGCCCTCAGGAGCGAAGGTCAGGCCCGAGCGACGGCCGTTGCGGGTCAGCTCGTTCGCCAGGTCGACGTTGAAGGCGTCCACGCGGGTGGAGGGCAGGGAGAGACCGATCTTGTCCTCCTCGTACCGGTCCGCGAGGCCCTTGGCGATGTCGCCGATCTCCGAGTGGTCGGCGGAGGACAGGGAGAGCAGGCCGACCTCCTCGAAGCCGGTCGCCTTCAGGCCCTTCTCCACCATCTCGCCGATACCGGTGATGGACCGCTCGCGCACCGGGCGGGTGATCATGCCGGCCTGGCAGAAGCGGCAGCCGCGGGTGCAGCCGCGGAAGATCTCCACCGACATGCGCTCGTGGACGGTCTCCGCGAGGGGGACCAGGGGCTGCTTGGGGTAGGGCCACTCGTCGAGGTCCATCACCGTGTGCTTGGAGACGCGCCACGGGACGCCCGACTTGTTCGGGACCACGCGGGCGATCCGGCCGTCGGGGAGGTACTCGACGTCGTAGAAGGCCGGGATGTAGACGTTGCCCGTCCTCGCGAGGCGGAAGAGGACCTCCTCGCGGCCTCCCGGGCGGCCCTCGGCCTTCCAGGTGCGGATGATCTCCGTCATGTCGAGCACGGCCTGCTCGCCGTCGCCGATGACCGCCGCGTCGATGAAGTCGGCGATCGGCTCGGGGTTGAACGCGGCGTGCCCGCCGGCCAGCACGATCGGGTCGTCGAGGGTGCGGTCCTTCGACTCCAGCGGGATGCCGGCCAGGTCGAGGGCGGTCAGCATGTTCGTGTAGCCCAGCTCCGTGGAGAAGGACAGGCCGAACACGTCGAAGGCCTTCACCGGGCGGTGGCTGTCCACGGTGAACTGGGGGACCCGGTGCTCGCGCATCAGCTCCTCCAGGTCGGGCCAGACGCTGTAGGTGCGCTCGGCGAGGACGCCCTCGCGTTCGTTCAGCACCTCGTAGAGGATCATGACGCCCTGGTTGGGCAGGCCGACCTCGTACGCGTCGGGGTACATGAGCGCCCAGCGGACGTCGCACTCCTCCCACGGTTTCACCGTGGAGTTGAGTTCTCCGCCGACGTACTGAATGGGCTTCTGCACATGCGGGAGCAGGGCTTCGAGCTGTGGGAAGACCGACACAGCGGTTTCGGCAGACATCTCGCGAACCTTCGTGAGCCGACAGGGGTGACCATCCAGCGTAACGCGGACGGGAGGCCCCTCCGCCCACGGTCGTCCTCCCCCGGGCGGTGGCCGTCAGACGGACGCCTGCTCCAGCGTCGCCCGCCAGGCCTCCGGCAGCGCCGCCTCGACCGCCGCGGCACGCTGTTCCTCGCGGCCGTACAGCAGCCCGTAGGTGAACGAGCTCTCTCCCGCCGCGTGTGCCAGGGCCGCCAGTTCCCGCAGGGCCTCGCGGGTCATCACGCTGTCCTGGTGGTCGCCGAGGAGCCCCTGGAGCCCCTTCATGGCCTTGGTGAGGCCGGCGGCCGGAGCGCCCAGCGCGGGGAGGGCGGTCTCGGCGGCGTAGCGGGTGCGCTTGGCCTTCTTGCGGGCCTCGTGCAGGGCGAGGTCGCGGTCGGTGCCGGGCTCCCCGTCGAGCGCCTGGGCGACGAGGTCGGAGACCTTCACGAAGTCCTTGCGGACCGCTTTGCCGATGACCCTTTCGGGCTCTCCGGCGGCGGCCCGGAGCAGCGGCGGGTCGGTCACGAGGGCGTCGAGGGCGCTCAGGAGTGCCAGGTAGCGCCTGCCGTCGAGGACAGCGAGGAGGCGGCGCCGGGAGCCGCCGTGGCGGGCGTGCGCCCAGGTGCGCAGCCGGGCGCGGACGGGGCCGACGACCAGGGCGCGCGGCAGGTCGCCGAGGGCCTGGGTGAGCCGCTCGGTGAGGACCTCCCGGTCGCGGTCGACGCCGAGTTCGCCGGCGAGCCATTTCAGCTCGTCGCCGATCGGCCCGGTGACGGCGGGGTCGAGGATCTTCGCGTACGAGCCGAAGGTGCCGCGCAGGCGACGGGTGGCGACGCGCATGCTGTGCACGGAGTCGGGGACGTCGCGGCGGACGTCGGGGTCGAGTTCGACGATGGCGTCGCGCTGGGCGCGGAGGTGGGCGAGGACGTGGTCGCCCGCGGTGACGGGGTCCGTCCCGGAGGCGGGGTCCGTCCCGGAGGCGGGGTCCGTTACGAGGCCGGGTTTCGACGGGTGCCCGCCCTTCCCCGCCTGCTCGTGGCCTCGCCGGCCGGCCCGTTCACCGGTCTCCGCCAGCGCCTTGGCGAGTTTGGAGGGTGCGGCGGAGCGGTGCAGGCCGGCTTTGCGGAGTCTCTTCTCGACCTTGTCGAGGAAGGCGGGGTCGCCGCCGTCGGCGAGTTCCACCTCGATCTCGGTCCAGGTGGCGGTGCCCCCGCCTCCGTCGAGGCGCTCCGCGCGGACCCGGTCGAGGCTGACCTCGGCGAGCAGGGCGCCGGAGCCGTCGACGAGGTGGCGGACGTCGCGGGCGGACAACAGGCGGACGAGGGGGACGAGTTCGGTGTCGCGCACCCGGGAGCGGACCAGGCCGGACAGGGCGCGGGGCACCGTGTCGGAGAGGGGTGCGCGGATCTCGTCGCGTACGCCGTCGGAGACGGGGAGTTTGAGGTGCCAGCCGGCGTCGGCTCCCCCGGTGCGGCGGCGCAGGGTGAGGGAGGCGGCGGCGAGGCGCTGGTCGCGGGTGTCGTAGTAGGTGGCGTCGAGTTCGGTGACGCCCCGGTCCACGACGGCGGCGACTCCCGGGACGCCGCCGAGGTCCGGGAGGCCGTCGTCGCCGCTCTCGGTTGCGGGACCCTCGTACTTGCGCTCTATCTCGCGTTTCGTGTCCGCCATGAACCGAATCTAGACGCGATGCGGGGCCCTGGGCAGTACCCGATCAGCCTCTCCTGGCCGGCTTGCCGCCCCCGCTCGACGTCCTGGCGGGTGCGGCCGGGCGGCCCGGGTGCGGCCGGACCTCACGGTCCCGCGGTCGCCCCGGCCGCCCGGGGCGCCTATGCCGACATCGGCCGCTGCACTCTGATCGACTGCAGCAGCCCCACCGCGACCCAGACGGCGAACATGGAGGATCCGCCGTAGGACACGAAGGGCAGGGGCAGACCGGCGACCGGCATGATGCCGAGCGTCATGCCGATGTTCTCGAAGGCCTGGAAGGCGAACCAGGCGATGATGCCGGCGGCGACGATCGTGCCGTACAGCTCGGTCGTCTCGCGGGCGATGCGGCAGGCGCGCCACAGGACCACGCCGAGGAGGACCAGGATCAGGCCCGCGCCGACGAAGCCGAGTTCCTCGCCGGCGACGGTGAAGACGAAGTCGGTCTGCTGCTCGGGCACGAACTGGCCGGTCGTCTGCGAGCCCTGGCCGAGGCCGGTGCCGAAGAGGCCGCCGGAACCGATGGCGATGCGGGCCTGGTTGGTGTTGTAGCCGACGCCGGCCGGGTCGAGGTCGGGGTTGGCGAAGGCGGCGAAGCGGTTGATCTGGTACTCATCGAGGATCTTGAGCTGCCAGACGGCGATCGCACCGAGGGCACCCGCGCCGATCAGGCCGAACACCCAGCGGTTGGAGGCTCCGGAGGACAGCAGGACGCCGAGCACGATGATGACCGCGACCATGATCGTGCCGAGGTCGGGCATGAGCAGCACGATCATCATCGGTACGGCCGCCAGGCCCAGCGCCTGGAGCACCGTGCGGTGGTCGGGGTACTGCTTGTCGCCCGCGTCGACCCGCGTGGCCAGCAGCATCGCCATACCGAGGATGATCGTGATCTTGATGAACTCGGCGGGCTGGAGCGACAGGCCGCCGGCGACGAGCCAGTTGCGCTGGCCGTTGATCGTCGCGCCGAGCGGGGTCAGCACCAGCAGGATCATGAAGACCGAGAGGCCGTACAGGATCGGCACGGCCGTGCGCAGGGTGCGGTGGCCGAGCCAGATCGTGCCGATCATCAGGCCGATGCCGATGCCCGTGTTCATCAGATGGCGGATGAGGAAGAAGTACGGGTCGCCCTGGTTGATCTCGGTGCGGTTGCGGGTCGCCGAGTAGACGAGGGCCGCGCCGATCAGGGAGAGCGCGACGGCCGAGAACAGTATCGGCCAGTCGAGCCGGCGGGCGAGCGAGTCGCGGGCGAACAGGCGTGTCCAGCCCGCGCGCTCGGGTCCGTACCCGGAGACGGAGAAGTTGTTGGCTCCGGTCATGTCAGGATCCTCAAGCCGTTGGTCGCCGCGGTGGTCATGTCAGGACCTGCTTCCCCCGCGGCTTCCCCCGGCGGGCAGAGCGCCTGCGGGTGTCACGGTTCGCGGCGGTCGGTGAGGGTGTGGTGCCCGCGGGGAGGTCCTGGCCCGGGTCCGTGGTCCCGTCCCGGAGGGCGTCGTTGGCCTTCAGGTCCTTGACCGGGTCCTTGGAGACCTCCGGGGAGTCGATCGAGCCGTCGCTCTCGATCTTCGGCAGGCTCTTCTGCGGGGTGGCCAGGAGGGCCTTCTTCTTGTCGATCGCGCCGTCCGCCGAGACGCCGTAGAGCGCGTTGTAGATCTTGCGCACGGCCTCACCGGACGCTCCCGAGCCCGTACCGGCCTGGGAGATCGTCATGATGATCGTGTAGTCCTTGGAGTACGTGGCGAGCCAGGACGTCGTCTGCTTGCCGTAGACCTCGGCGGTACCGGTCTTGGCGTGCAGCGGGATCTTGTCCTGGGGCCAGCCGCCGAACTTCCAGGCGGCGGTACCGCGGGTGACGACGCCCGCGAAGGCATCGTTTATCCCCCTCAGCGTCGCCTGGTCGACCGGCAGTTTGCCGTTCTTCTTCGGCTTGATCTCTCGGACGGTCTTGCCGTCGGGGCTGACGAGGGCCTTGCCGATGGTCGGGGCGTACAGCGTGCCGCCGTTGGAGACCGCGGAGTAGATGGCCGCCTCCTGGATCGGGGTGACGAGGGTGTCACCCTGACCGATGGAGTAGTTGATCGAGTCGCCCTCGCGCATCCGGTTGCCTTCGAGGCAGTTCTCGTACGCGATCTGCTGGACGTACGTGCCGCCCTTCTTGCCGGTCTTGCACCAGACGGCCTTGTTGGCCTTCCAGTAGTCCGCCTTCCACTTGCGGTCGGGGACGCGGCCGGTGACCTCGTTGGGGAGGTCGATGCCGGTCTCCTTGCCGAGACCGAACTGGTGGGCGGCCTTGTAGAAGTAGTCCTTGGGGGTCTTCTTCGGGTTGATGCCCCCGTCCCTCTTCCACTCGTTGTCGGAGAGGCCGTAGAAGACGGTGTCGCAGGAGACCTCGAGGGCGCGGCCGAGGGAGATGGGGCCGAAGCTCTCGCCCTCGAAGTTCTTGAAGACCTGGTTGCCGACCGAGTAGGAACTCGTGCACGGGTAGTGCCCGTCGAAGGCGTATCCGGCCTCGACGGCGGCGGCCGTGGAGATCACCTTGAACGTCGAGCCGGGCGCGGACTGGCCCTGGATGGCCCGGTTCAGCAGGGGGTAGTTGGACTTCTTGCCGGTGAGGGCGGTGTAGTCCTTGCCCGAGATGCCGCCGACCCAGGCGTTCGGGTCGTACGACGGGTTGGACGCCATGGCGACGACGCGGCCGGTCTTGGCCTCCATCACCACGACGGCACCGGAGTCGGCCTTGTAGTTCTCGCCGGTGATCTTGTCGAACTGGGTGCGGGCGACCTTCATCGCGTCGTTCAGCTCGTACTCAGCGACCCGCTGGACCCGGGAGTCGATGCTGGTGACGAGGTTCTCGCCGGGCTCGGCCTTGTCGCTCTTGGCCTGGCCGATGACACGGCCGAGGTTGTCGACCTCGTAGCGGGTGACGCCGGCCTTGCCGCGCAGTTCCTTGTCGTACTCGCGCTCCAGGCCCGACCGTCCGACCTGGTCGGAGCGCAGGTACGGGGAGTCGGTGTCCTTGGCCTTGGTGATCTCGTCGTCGGTGACGGGCGAGAGGTAGCCGAGCACCTGGGCGGTGTTGGCCTGCCCGGGGGCGGCGTAGCGACGCACGGCCTCGGGTTCGGCGCTGATGCCGGGGAAGTCCTCGGAGCGCTCGCGGATCTGGAGGGCCTGCTTGGCGGTGGCCTCGTCGGTGATCGGGATGGGCTGGTAGGGCGAGCCGTTCCAGCAGGGCTGCGGCGTCTTGGCGTCGCACAGCCGGACCTTCTCGATGACGTCCTTGGGCTTGAGGCCGAGGACGCCGGCGAGCTTGGTGAGGACGGCGCGGCCGTCGTCCCGCATCTTCAGCAGGTCGGTGCGCGAGGCGGAGACCACGAGCCGGGTCTCGTTGTCGGCGATCGGCACGCCGCGCGCGTCGAGGATCGAGCCGCGGACGGCGGGCTGGACGACCTGCTGGACGTGGTTGCCGGAGGCTTCCTTGGCGTATTCGTCGCCGTTGCGGATCTGGAGGTACCAGAGGCGGCCGCCCAGGGTGCCGAGGAGGGAGAGTACGAGAATCTGGATGACGACGAGCCGGATCTGGACCCGTGGGGTCCGGCCGGTCTCCGGGATGTTGGTCACTGCTTGTGCCTCCCCCTCTCAGTGTGTGTACGTGACATACGAGTACACGGCGAACCTGTGCGCGGCGAGGCCGCGGCCGGCCAAGTTCCGTGAGTCGTGCGGCGCTTGGGACGACAGCCGGACGGATCTCCTCGGTGTCCTCACAGGCGCTTCACCCCCTTGATGCGTCCCGCGCGGGCGACCCGCGCCTTGGCGGCCTTCACGCGCAGTCCGCTGCGCTGGCTTCCGATGCGCAGCCCGGTGCCGGAGGACAGCCAGCCCGTCGAGACGTCGCCGGCCGTGCCGGCCGAACCGCCGTCGGCGAGCGGGTCGTTCTCGGCGCGCCGGGCGAGGGCCATCACCACGGGGACGACGAACGGCGCGAGCAGCAGGTCGTAGAGGGCCGCGGTGAACAGCAGGCTGGTCAGCCCGACGTGGCGGGCGGCGGTGTCGCCGACGAGGGCGCCGACTCCCGCGTAGAGCAGGGTGGATCCGATCGCGGCGACGACGACCACGGCCATCGGGCCGGTGGCCGACTTGAGCCGGCCGTTCTCCGGCTTGACCAGGCCGGCGCAGTAGCCGATGACGCACAGGACCAGGGCGTAGCGCCCGGCGGCGTGGTCGGCGGGCGGGACGACGTCGGAGAGCAGACCGGCGCCGAAGCCGATGAGCGCGCCGCCGACGTGGCCGTAGACCATGGCGAGGGCGATCACGGTCAGGAGCACCAGGTCCGGGACGGCGCCCGGGAGATGGAGACGGGCAAGAACGCTCACCTGGATCACCAGGGCGACGACCACCAGGGTGACGGAGAGCAGCATCCTGTTGAAACGCATGGGATTCGGCTCCTCCTGCTACTGCTGCTGGCCGTCGACGGGGGCGTTCGCCGAGGGGGTGACCGTGACGGTCACCGTCGGTGTGGGCGTGGGTTTCGGTTTCGGGGGCAGCACGGCGTCACGCGGGTCGCTCTTCGGGGCGGTCACGACGACCCCGAGGATGTCGAGCTTGGTGAACGAGACGAACGGCTTGACGTAGACCGTGCGGGTCAGGTCGCCGCCGGAGGGGTCGACCCGGGAGACGGTGCCGACGGGCACGCCGGGGACGAACGGCTTGTCGGCCTGCGAGCCGAAGGTGATCAGCCGGTCGCCCTTCTTGATCTTCGCCTTGGCGTTGAGGAGTTCGACGCGCAGCGGGCTGTCGCCCTGACCCGAGGCGAAGCCGAGTTCGTCGGTCGACTCCATGCGCGTGCCGACGGTGAAGTCGGGGTCGTTGGCGAGCAGCACCGTGGCGGTGTCCGGGCCGACGGTGGTGACGCGGCCGACGAGTCCGTCGCCGTTCAGGACGGTCATGTCGCGCTTGATGCCGTCGTGGGCGCCGACGTCGATGGTGACGGTCCAGGAGAAGCCCTGGGCCGCTCCTATGGCGATCACCTCGGCGCCCTTGATCCCGTACTGGCCCTCGCCCGCCACCTTGATCATCTTGTCGAGCTGCTTGAGGCGGCTGCGGTTGCGGTCGTCGCTGCCGAGCTTCGCCTTCAACGCCGCGTTGTCGTGCTCCAGTTGGGCGACGCGGTCGTGGCGGTCGCCCGAGTCGCGGACCGCGGCGACGGCGTTGCCGACGGGGTCGACCGCGGACGACACCCCGTTCTCGATCGGGCCGAAGACCGTCGCGGCGGCCTGTCGGGCACCGTCGACCGGTGAGTCCTGCCCGCCGCGGATGTCCACCGTGATCAGTGCGAACGCGATGGCGATCAGCAGCACCAGGAGCAGCCGGCTCTCTCGTGTGTCCCTCACGTGCGGCGGCCGTGCCTTCCTCGTCGAAATGGGTCAACAGGGGCGCACCCCGGGCGAGAAGCCGGCCCGTGGGTGCGATGAGGCTGGGGTGATGGAGTGGAGGACGGGGTGACTGTTATGGGAGAGGTTATGTCTCTATGTCGCAGGAGTTTATGCCTCCACACCAATGATCCGCCGTACGAGAAGAGATCATCTCGTACGGCGGAATCGAAGCGTTACGTCATCGGCGGGGCTGCGCGTCCAGAACCTGCTGGAGCGCCTCGAACTCCTCGACGCACTTTCCGGAGCC
The DNA here is from genome assembly GCF_002078175.1 of Streptomyces sp. M41(2017). Taxonomy (GTDB): domain Bacteria; phylum Actinomycetota; class Actinomycetes; order Streptomycetales; family Streptomycetaceae; genus Streptomyces. The sequence continues at coordinate 775,098 of NZ_MWFK01000001.1, forward strand.
GAGCGCCACGCTGTCGAGGGGGTCCTCGGCGATGTGGATCGGCATGCCGGTCTCGCGGCGGAGCCGCTCGTCGAGACCGCGCAGCAGGGCTCCGCCGCCGGTCAGAACGATTCCGCGGTCCATCACGTCACCGGAGAGCTCGGGCGGGCACTTGTCGAGCGTCGTCTTCACGGCGTCGACGATGGCGTTGACCGGCTCCTCGATCGCCTTGCGGACCTCCGCCGCGGAGATGACGACCGTCTTGGGCAGTCCGGACACGAGGTCCCGGCCGCGGATTTCGGTGTGCTCGTCAGTGTCGAGGTCGTACGCCGAACCGATCGTGATCTTGATCTGCTCGGCCGTCCGCTCACCGAGAAGGAGGCTGTACTCCTTCTTGATGTGCTGGATGATCGCGTTGTCCAACTCGTCGCCCGCGACGCGGATGGACTGGGCGGTGACGATGCCGCCGAGCGAGATGACCGCGACCTCCGTGGTGCCGCCGCCGATGTCCACCACCATGTTGCCCGTGGCCTCGTGGACCGGCAGGCCGGAACCGATGGCCGCGGCCATGGGCTCCTCGATGATGTGCACCTGGCGGGCCCCGGCCTGGGACGACGCCTCGATGACGGCACGGCGCTCGACGCCTGTGATGCCGGAGGGCACACAGACGACGACACGGGGACGGGCGAGGTAGCGCCGCTTGTGGATCTTCAGGATGAAGTAGCGGAGCATGCGCTCGGTGATCTCGAAGTCGGCGATCACACCGTCCTTCAGCGGGCGTACGGCAACGATGTTGCCGGGCGTCCGCCCGATCATCTTCTTCGCTTCGGCGCCGACCGCGAGGATGCCACCGGTGTTGGTGTTGATCGCGACGACGGACGGCTCGTTGAGTACGATCCCGCGACCCCTGACGTACACCAGCGTGTTGGCGGTCCCGAGGTCGACAGCCATGTCACGGCCGATGAACGACATTGAGTTCCCCATCAGGATTCGTCTGGCCTTCCCAAGTGGAGCTTTGACGGCTTTTTAGGACGGCGAGGTGGGTGCAGTGACGTGAAGGCTTCCATCGTAGACGCGCCTGCCCGAACACTGCGCGAGGGTCTTCGCCATTGTCAGCAGATGATGAGCCGCCTCGCTTCTGGAGACGGGCCATCGGAGGCACGCGTTCCCCCGATCGGCACGCATATGCCACGGGACGGCCGTATTTTTCACGGCCGCCCCAGGTCAGGCAGGCGGAGAGCGGCTGACGCCCCCTCAGAAAAATTCTCGAAAATTTGCCGCGCGCCGCACTCGGAAGGTCCATCGGGCGGTCGCGGACACCGCCCCGAGGCGGGATCGCGATGTCGGTCCGACGCTCAGGCGCGGCCGGGGAAGAAGATCTTCACCTCGCGGTCGGCGGACTCCTCGGAGTCCGAGGCGTGGATCAGGTTCTCGCGGACGATCACACCGAAGTCACCGCGGATGGAACCGGGGGCGGCGGCGATCGGGTCGGTGGGACCGGCGAGGGCGCGCACGCCCTCGATGACCCGCTCGCCCTCGACGATGAGCGCCACGACCGGACCGGAGGCCATGAACTGCACCAGCGGCTCGTAGAAGGGCTTGCCCTTGTGCTCGCCGTAGTGCTGCTCCAGCGTGTCCTGGTCCAGGGTCCGCAGCTCCAGCGCGGTGATCTGCCAGCCGGCCTTCCGCTCGATACGGCTGATGATCTCGCCGGTCAGGCCGCGACGGACGGCGTCGGGCTTGAGAAGGACGAGGGTGCGCTGGCTCACGGGGTGGCTCCTTCAGGTCACAAATGTGCGGGTCACCGAGGCTACAGGGCGTGTCGGGGGCGCTGTCACGCAGCGTCAGGTGATACCGGCGCGCACCCGCCCTCCCGTCGCACGAACGACCCGGGCCCGCGCGCCACAGCCCGCTCCCGGCTGACCTACGCCGGCGTACCGCCCGCTTCTGCCTGCGGCTGGGACCGGGGCCGCTCCGGGGCGGTGCCCTCCCCCTCCGACGCGGCCTGGGCGGCGAACCGCGCCTTCGCCTCGTCGATCTTCCGCCCGTAGTGGACGGACGCCCACCACAGGGCGGCGAAGATCGCGCCGAGGACGAACATCGACGGGACGAAGAAACCGCCCCCGATCAGCAGGATCTGCAGCGCCCAGCCGAGCTGGACACCGCCCGGCCGGGTGATCATGCCGCACAGCAGCACGCTCAGCAGCATCAGGACACCGCAGACCGTCCAGACCGTGGCCGTGGCCAGATCGGGTTCCTTCATGGCGACGAGACCGGCGAAGCCGATGACGAAGAACTCGCCGATCAGCGTGGAAGCACAGAGCACGCGCACGACAGTCAGCCCCTCCCGAGGAGCAGCCGGGCCTCGCCGACCGTGATGACGGATCCGGTGACCAGCACGCCGCCGCCCGCGTACTCGCCCTCTTCCTCGGCGAGCGTGATCGCGGCCTCCAGCGCGTCGTCGAGCCGCGGCTCGACCTGCACCCGGTCGTCGCCGAAGACCTCGACGGCGATCCCGGCCAGCTCGTCCGCGTCCATCGCGCGGTGGCTGGAGTTCTGTGTGACGACGACCTCGGCGAAGATCGGCTCGAAGGCCTCCAGCAGTTCCCGCACGTTCTTGTCGCCGCTCGCGCCGACCACCCCGATGAGGCGGCTGAAGTCGAACACCTCGCTCACCGCCTCGGCGGTGGCCCGGGCGCCGGCCGGGTTGTGCGCCGCGTCGAGCACCACGGTCGGCGACCGGCGCACGATCTCCAGCCGGCCCGGCGAGGTGACGGAGGCGAACGCCTTGCGCACGGTGTCGATGTCCAGCCGCTCGGCGTGCGCCGCGCCGACGCCGAAGAACGCCTCGACGGCGGCCAGCGCCACCGCCGCGTTGTGCGCCTGGTAGGCGCCGTGCAGCGGCAGGAACACCTCCTCGTACTCGCCGCCGAGACCGCGCAGCGTCAGGAGCTGTCCGCCGACCGCGACGTGGCGGGCGACGACGCCGAACTCCAGGCCCTCGCGGGCGACGGTCGCGTTGACCTCGACGGCCTTCTTCAGCAGCACCTGGGCCGCGTCGACCGGCTGCTGGGCCAGGATCACGGTGGAGTCCTGCTTGACGATCCCGGCCTTCTCGACGGCGATCTCGCCCGGTGTTTCGCCGAGACGGTCGGTGTGGTCGAGGTCGATGGGGGTCACGACGGCGACATCACCGTCGATCACGTTCGTGGCGTCCCAGCTGCCGCCCATGCCGACCTCGACGACGGCGACGTCCACGGGCGCGTCGGCGAAGGCCGCGTAGGCCATGCCGGTCAGCACCTCGAAGAACGACAGCCGGTACTCCTGCTGCCCGTCGACCATCTCGATGTACGGCTTGATGTCCTGGTACGTCTCGATGAACCGCTCGGCGGAGATCGGCGCCCCGTCCAGGCTGATCCGCTCGGTGACCGACTGGACGTGCGGGCTGGTGTAGCGCCCGGTGCGCAGGTCGAAGGAGCTCAGGAGCGCCTCGATCATGCGGGCCGTGGACGTCTTGCCGTTCGTGCCCGTGATGTGGATCGAGGGGTACGCGCGCTGCGGATCGCCGAGGACGTCCATCAGCGCGGCGATCCGGTCGACGGAGGGCTCCAGCTTGGTCTCGCCCCAGCGGCCGGCCAGCTCCGCCTCGACCTCGCGCAGCGCCTTGTCGACCTCGGGGTCGGCGGGGCGCGCGGGTACGTCGGCCTGCCGGCCGTCGTGGCCCTGGGTACGCAGGGTGCGGCTGCCCGCCGCGATCACCGCGAGGTCGGGGTCACGGTCGGTCTCGGCCTCGACGATCTCCTCGAAGAGACCGAGCGGATCACGCTCCGGGTCGTCGGGCGCGCTGCTGTCGTGCGGGGGGAGGTCGCTCACGGGGCCAGTCTACGGAGGGGGCGGGGGGTGCGGACGTCTGGGTGTTTTTCGCCCCCTCCGCCGGCCTGAGATCGTTCAGCCCCTCCACGGGCCTGAGGTCTTTCAGCCTCTCCGGCGCTCGCGACAATCCAGCCCCTCCGGCGTGTGAGGAGCGGGGTCCGGGGCGGAGCCCCGGGTACGGGACGGGCAGGGGCGGAGGGGCGAAAGAAGGCCGGTCGGGTACGGCGAAGGCCCCCGGGACCGGGCGGTCCGGGGGGCCTTCGTGCGTCCTGGGGCGAGCGATTACGCCTCGGGGAGGCGGGTCAGCTGGTCCTGGATACGGGCGATGTCCTCGTCCGCCTTGGCCAGGCGGACACGGATCTTGTCGACCACCTGATCGGGTGCCTTCGCCAGGAACGCCTCGTTGCCGAGCTTGGCGTTGGCCTGTGCCTTCTCCTTCTCGGCGGCGGCGAGGTCCTTGGCGAGCCGCTTGCGCTCGGCGGCGATGTCGATCGTGCCCGACAGGTCGAGCGCGACCGTGGCACCGGCCACCGGCAGGGTCGCCGTGGCCGCGAAACTGTCGCCCTCCGGCTGGAGGCGCAGCAGCTGGCGGATGGCCGCCTCGTGCGGGGCGAACGCCGTCCCGTCGAGGACCAGCCGGGCCGGGACCCGCTGACCGGGCTGGAGACCCTGGTCGTTGCGGAAGCGGCGGACCTCGGTGATCACCGACTGGAGCGACTCGATCTCGCGCTCGGCGGCGGTGTCGCGGAAGCCGCTGTCCTTGGGCCACTCGGCGATGACGACGGACTCGCCACCGGTGAGGGTCGTCCAGAGCGTGTCCGTGACGAACGGGACGATCGGGTGGAGCAGCCGCAGCGTGACGTCGAGGACCTCGCCGAGGACCCGGCCGGAGACCTTCGCGGGCTCGCCGCCCGCCATGAACGTCGTCTTGGACAGCTCGACGTACCAGTCGAAGACCTCGTCCCAGGCGAAGTGGAACAGGGCGTCCGAGAGCTTGGCGAACTGGAAGTCGTCGTAGAGGGCGTCCACTTCGGCGACCGTGGTGTTCAGCCGGGACAGGATCCAGCGGTCGGTGGCCGACAGCTCCTCGGCGGGCGGGAGTTCGCCCTCGACCGTCGCGCCGTTCATCAGCGCGAAGCGGGTGGCGTTCCAGATCTTGTTCGCGAAGTTGCGCGAGCCCTGGACCCAGTCCTCGCCGATCGGCACGTCGACACCGGGGTTGGCGCCGCGCGCGAGCGTGAAGCGCAGGGCGTCGCTGCCGTACTTGTCCATCCAGTCCAGCGGGTTGACCGCGTTCCCGAAGGACTTGGACATCTTCTTGCCGAACTGGTCGCGGACCATGCCGTGCAGGGCGATGGTGTGGAACGGCGGGGTGCCGTCCATCGCGTACAGACCGAACATCATCATCCGGGCGACCCAGAAGAAGAGGATGTCGTAACCGGTGACGAGGACGGAGTTCGGGTAGAACTTCGCGAGGCTCTCGGTCTGTTCGGGCCAGCCGAGCGTGGAGAACGGCCACAGGCCGGAGGAGAACCAGGTGTCGAGGACGTCGGTGTCCTGGTGCCAGCCCTCGCCCGTGGGGGCCTCGTCGTCCGGTCCGACGCAGACGATCTCGCCGCCCGGTCCGTACCAGACGGGGATGCGGTGGCCCCACCACAACTGCCGCGAGATGCACCAGTCGTGAAGGTTGTCGACCCAGTCGAAGTAGCGCTTCTCCATCTCCTGCGGGTGGATCTTGACCTTGCCGTCACGGACCGCGTCGCCCGCGGCCTTCGCGAGCGGGCCGACCTTGACCCACCACTGCATGGACAGCCGCGGCTCGATGGTGGTCTTGCAGCGCGAGCAGTGGCCGACCGAGTGGACGTAGGGGCGCTTCTCGGCGACGATCCGGCCGTCGGCGCGCAGGGCGGCGACGATGGCGGAGCGGGCCTCCAGGCGGTCCAGGCCCTGGAAGGGGCCGGGGACCGTGATGACGGCGTGCTCGTCCATGACGGCGATGTTGGGCAGGTCGTGGCGCTGCCCGATCTCGAAGTCGTTCGGGTCGTGGGCGGGCGTCACCTTGACGGCGCCGGTACCGAACTCGGGGTCGACATGCTCGTCCGCGACGACCGGGATGGACCGTTCGGTCAGCGGGAGGCGGATGAGCTTGCCGACGAGGTGCTTGTACCGCTCGTCGTCGGGGTGCACGGCGACGGCGGTGTCACCGAGCATCGTCTCGGCGCGGGTGGTGGCGACGACGATCGCGTCGTCCCCGTCCCCGTACTTCATGGAGACCAGCTCGCCGTCGTCGTCCTGGTACTCGACCTCGATGTCCGAGATGGCGGTCAGACAGCGGGGGCACCAGTTGATGATGCGCTCGGCGCGGTAGATCAGCTCGTCGTCGTAGAGCTTCTTGAAGATCGTCTGGACGGACTGGGAGAGGCCCTCGTCCATGGTGAAGCGCTCGCGCGACCAGGCGACGCCGTCGCCGAGGCGGCGCATCTGCCCGGAGATCTGTCCGCCGGACTCGGCCTTCCACTGCCAGACGCGCTCGACGAACGCCTCCCGGCCGAGGTCGTGCCGGGACTTGCCCTCCTTGCCGAGCTCCCGCTCGACGACGTTCTGCGTGGCGATGCCGGCGTGGTCCATGCCGGGCTGCCACAGCGTCTCGAAGCCCTGCATGCGCTTGCGGCGGGTGAGGGCGTCGATGAGGGTGTGCTCGAAGGCGTGTCCGAGGTGGAGGGAGCCCGTGACGTTCGGCGGCGGGATGACGACCGTGAACGGCGGCTTGTCGCTCTTGGCGTCCGCCTCGAAGTAACCCCGTTCCACCCAGCGCTCGTACAGCGGCCCCTCTACATCGGCCGGCGCGTACTGGGTCGGCAGTTCGGAGGTGGGCGCTGCTTGCGGCTGCTGAGAGTTCTCGGTCACGGGGTCAGTTTAGGGGCGTCACACCCGTGTCCCGAAACGGGATTACTTCGTAACGGTGCGGCCCCCGGAGACCTGGCCCCTCGCCCTGTGCGCCAGGATGTGAGGAACACATAAGCATCTGGAGGGGAACCCAGAAATGAGCTACAACCAGCCGGGCCCGTACGGCGGGCAGCCCCAGCAGCCCGGACCGTACGGTCAGCCGGGCGGCGGGCAGCCCCCACAGCCGGGGCCCTACGGCCAGCCGGGCCCCTACGGCCAGCCGCCGCAGCAGGCTCCCCAGCCGGGCTACGGGTACCCGCAGCAGGCTCCCCCGGCGCAGCCCGGTTACGGCTACCCGCAGCAGGCCCCGCAGCCCGGCCAGCCGCAGACCCCTCCCTACGGCCAGCAGCCCCCGTACGGCCAGCCCCCGTACAACACCGCCCCGATGCCGCCGGTGCCGTCCGGCGGCAAGAAGAAGACGGGCCTGATCATCGGCGGCGTCGCCGTGGTCGCGGTGATAGCCGTGGGCGTGTACTTCGCGATCGGCGGGGGCGGTGGCGGCGCGACGGTCTCGGACGACGGCCCCCACAAGCTGACGACGCCGGCCAAGGTGATCGACGGCACGTACCAGCGCATGGGCAACGACCGCGGACCGCAGGACCCCTCCTCCGGTGACGCGAAGGACCTGGCCGCCAGCGGCATCACCAACGCCAAGTCGGTGGACGCCATCTACTCGACGATCGATCTCGCCGACCCGGACACGCTGAAGGACCCGACGGCCATCGCCGGATCCAAGGCCGTCACGTTCTCCGGTCTCTACGGCAAGGTGAAGGACCCCGAGTCCGCCCTCGACGCCGCGTTCGCCAACATCAAGAAGGACTCCTCCAAGGACTCCACCACCAAGGTCGAGTTCATCGGCGACCCCCAGTCCGTGAGCCCGGCAGGTCTCGACGGCGCCATCATGAAGTGCCAGCAGGCGAAGGCACCCAACCAGGCGACCGGCAAGACCGACACCCAGTACATGTGCATGTGGGCCGACTACAGCACGCTCGGCTTCGGCGTGGCCGCCGAAGGCGGCCAGGGCGTGAGCATGGACGAGTCCGCCAAGGTGACCGCGGCCCTGCGCAAGGACATCCGCGTCAAGATCTGACCGCTCAGCCCCCGGCCGAGACGAAAGGCGCCCCGCGGAATCCGCGGGGCGCCTTCACGTTCTCCGGAGGGAGACATGCGTCGGGGGCGACGGCATGGTGCCGTCGCCCCCGGTACGAACCGGTGTCTAGGCCGTCTTCTGCTCGCCCGGGCCGCCCCTGCGGGCGTCCCTGGGGATCAGGGTCGGGTTGACGTTCGACAGGACGACGTCGGCGGTGATGACGACGCGGGCGACGTCCTTGCGGGACGGGACCTCGTACATCACGGCCTGGAGGACTTCCTCCATGATCGCGCGCAGGCCTCGTGCGCCGGTCTGGCGGAGGATGGCCTGGTCGGCGATGGCCTCCAGGGCCTCACGCTCGAAGTCCAGCTCCACGCCGTCGAGTTCGAAGAGGCGCTGGTACTGCTTGACCAGCGCGTTGCGCGGCTCGACGAGAATCTGGAGGAGGGCCTCGCGGTCCAGGTTGTGGACCGAGGTGATCACCGGGAGACGCCCGATGAACTCGGGGATCATGCCGAACTTGACCAGGTCCTCCGGCATGACGTCCTCGAACTGGTCCTTGGACTCCAGCTCCCGCTTCGAGCGGATCGTCGCGCCGAAGCCGATGCCCTTGGCGCCGGCCCTCGACTCGATGAGCTTCTCCAGGCCGGCGAAGGCTCCGCCCACGATGAACAGGACGTTCGTCGTGTCGATCTGGATGAACTCCTGGTGCGGGTGCTTGCGTCCGCCCTGCGGCGGGACCGAGGCCGTCGTGCCCTCGAGGATCTTGAGCAGGGCCTGCTGGACACCCTCGCCGGAGACGTCACGCGTGATCGACGGGTTCTCGCTCTTGCGGGCCACCTTGTCGATCTCGTCGATGTAGATGATCCCGGTCTCGGCCTTCTTGACGTCGTAGTCGGCGGCCTGGATGAGCTTCAGCAGGATGTTCTCGACGTCCTCGCCGACGTATCCCGCCTCCGTCAGCGCCGTCGCGTCCGCGATGGCGAACGGGACGTTCAGCATGCGCGCGAGGGTCTGGGCGAGCAGCGTCTTGCCGGAGCCCGTGGGGCCCAGCAGGAGGATGTTGGACTTCGCCAACTCGATGGCGTCCTCGCGGTTCTGGCCCGCGCTGTTCTCACCGGCCTGGACGCGCTTGTAGTGGTTGTACACCGCGACGGAGAGCGCCTTCTTCGCGGACTCCTGCCCCACGACGTATCCCTCGAGGAACTCGTAGATCTCGCGGGGCTTGGGCAGTTCCTCCCAGCGCACCTCGCTCGTCTCCGCGAGTTCTTCCTCGATGATCTCGTTGCAGAGGTCGATGCACTCGTCGCAGATGTACACACCGGGGCCTGCGATGAGCTTCTTGACCTGCTTCTGGCTCTTGCCACAGAACGAGCACTTGAGCAGATCGCCGCCGTCACCGATGCGTGCCACGGTGTGCTTCCCCTTCGCCTGGGAGTCGCCTGGATCCAGCGGCTCCTGGTGCTGCCTTATGTCCGACGGTACCTTGCCGAGCCCCTCGTTCGGGCCCCCCTTGGCGCGGTTCACTTCGCAGCGAACCGCGCCGGGGAACGGCAGACGATACAGCGGTACGTCAGACAACCGCCGAGTTGTTCATCTTCCGGGTGGAGATGATCTGGTCGATCAGGCCGTACGCGAGCGCGTCCTCAGCCGTGAGGATCTTGTCGCGCTCGATGTCCTCGCGGATCTTCTCGATCGGCGTGGTCGAGTGCTTGGCCAGCATGTCTTCCAGCTGCGAGCGCATCCGGAGGATCTCGTTGGCGGCGATCTCGAGGTCCGAGACCTGGCCGCGGCCGGTCTCGCTGTACGGCTGGTGGATCAGCACACGGGCGTTCGGGAGCGCCATGCGCTTGCCCGGGGTTCCGGCGGCCAGCAGGATCGCGGCGGCCGAGGCGGCCTGGCCCATGCAGACCGTCTGGACGTCCGGCTTCACGAACTGCATGGTGTCGTAGATGGCCGTGAGGGCCGTGAACGAGCCACCGGGGCTGTTGATGTAGACCGAGATGTCACGGTCGGGGTCCATCGACTCCAGGCACAGGAGCTGCGCCATGACGTCGTTGGCTGAGGCGTCGTCGATCTGCACGCCGAGGAAGATCACGCGCTCCTCGAACAGCTTCGCGTACGGGTCGTACTCACGCACGCCCTGCGAGGTGCGCTCGACGAAGCGCGGGATGACGTAGCGGGACTCCGCACGAGGACCGGTGTACTCGGCCTCAGTGCGGGCGAAGAGGCCGCTGCCGGGGAAGTCGTTCACTGTGTCTCCTGAAAAGCCTGAAAAGGGCTGAGCGGTCGGCTGGGGGCCGCGCCGGGGCCCTGTGTCACCCGGGGGCGACCAGGGGCCCTGCGCCGCCTCCGGGGGCGCTGGAGGGGCTTACGCCGCCCCGGTGCCGCCGCCGCCCGGCATACCGGCAGCGGTGGGCATGATGTCGTCGATGAGGCCGTACTCCTTGGCCTCGATCGGGTCGAACCAGCGGTCGCGGTCCGAGTCACGAGTGATCTGCTCGACGGTCTGACCGGTGTGGAAGGAGGTCAGCTCCGCCATCCGCTTCTTGGTGTGCAGCAGCCGCTCGGCGTGGATCTTGATGTCCGAGGCGGAGCCCGCGAGACCCGCGGACGGCTGGTGGATCAGGATCTCGGCGTTCGGCAGGGCGAAGCGCTTGCCGGGCGTACCCGCGCTGAGCAGGAACTGGCCCATCGAGGCCGCCATGCCCATCGCGATCGTCACCACGTCGTTCTTGATGTACTGCATGGTGTCGTAGATCGCCATGCCGGCCGTGATCGATCCGCCGGGGCTGTTGATGTAGAGGTAGATGTCCTTGTCCGGGTCGGAGGCAAGGAGCAGCAGCTGCGCCGTGATCTTGTTGGCGATGTCATCGTCGACCGCCTGGCCGAGGAAGATGATCCGCTCGCCGAGCAGTCGGTTGTAGACCTGGTCGCCGAGGCCACCACCGATGGGGTCGCCGGCAGCTGTGGGCATCAGATTCGTCACGTATCCACCTGCTCGTCTTACGACGGCGCCGGGCCGTCTCACGTCTTCTGCTGGGGGCGTGGGACCCCGGTGCTTTACACCGCTCGGGGCGGCTTCGGGGACTCCCCTGCCCTCGTATTCATGGACCCTAACGCGCGGGTCCCTCCGGGGAATCCCGCAGAGGGAACTGTTCGCTGTGAGCGCATGCGCCGCGCTGGCCTGACCGGGGTTTTACTCCCGTCCCCGGAGGGCTTCACCGGCGCCTGCGGGGGCCTCGAAGAGCCGTCACGCCGAGGCGCCCGGGGCCCTGTGCGCGGGTACGGCGCGGCGGGGTCGCCCGCGCCGTACCCCCTCGCCCCCGGGACGCCGATGGGCCCCGGAGACGAGAACGTCTCCGGGGCCCATCGGCTGACGGCGTACAAGTGAGGTGATCAGGCCTCGGGCTTGTCCTCGGCCTCGGCCTCGGTGGTGGACTCGACGGTCTCGGCCGTCTCGTCGGCCTCGTCCTCGTCGTCCAGGTCGACGACCTCGCCGTTGGTGTCCTTGACCGTGGCGGCCTCGACGACGACCGCGAGGGCCTTGCCGCGGGCGACCTCGCCGACGAGCATCGGAACCTGGCCGCCCTCGACGACGGCCTGGGCGAACTGGTCGGGGGACATGCCGGAGGACTGCGCGCGCCGCATGAGGTGCTCGGTGAGCTCCTCCTGGTTGACGTTCAGCTTCTCCTTGTTGACGAGCTCGTCGAGGACGAACTGCGTCTTGATGCCCTTGACCGCGGCTTCCTTGGTCTCGGCGTCGAACTCTTCCTCGGTCTTGCCCTGGATCTCCAGGTACTTGGCGAGGTCGAGGCCCATCTGGCCGAGCTGGTGGTGCTCGAGGTTGTGCTTGCGGGTGTGGATCTCGTCCTCGAGCAGCTTCTCGGGGACGGGCACCTCGACCAGCTCGAGCAGCTTCTCCAGGACACGCTCCTGGGCCTGCGTGGCCTGGTCGTACTGCTTCATGTTCTCGAGACGCTTGCGGCTGTCGGCCTTCAGCTCGTCGAGGGTGTCGAACTCGGAGGCGAGCTGCGCGAACTCGTCGTCCAGCTCGGGCAGTTCACGGGCGGCGACCTGGGTGACCTTGACGGTGACCTGGGCCTCCTTGCCGGCGGCGGAGCCACCCTTCAGCTCGGAGGCGAAGGTGGTCTCGCCACCGGCCTCCAGGCCCTTGACGGCCTCGTCGATGCCGTCGAGCAGCTCACCCGAGCCGATGGTGTACGAGACGCCACTGGCGACGCCGTCCTCGAGGACCTCGCCGTCGACCTTGGCCTCCAGGTCGAGGGTGACGACGTCGTCGTCCTGGGCGGCACGCTCGACCGGGGAGGTCGAGGCGAAGCGCTCGCGCAGGTCGGACACGGCCTTCTCGACGTCCTCGTCGCTGACCTCGACGGCGTCGACCTCGACCTCGATGCCCGAGTAGTCCGGGATCTCGATGGCGGGACGGATGTCGACCTCGGCGGTGAAGTTCAGCGTCTCGCCGTCCTTCAGCTCGGTGATGTCGACCTCGGGCTGTCCGAGGACATTCAGCTCAGCCTCGTTGACCGCTTCGGTGTAGAACTTCGGGAGCGCGTCATTGACGGCCTCTTCGAGCACGGCGCCGCGACCGAACCGCTGGTCGATGACGCGCGCCGGGATCTTGCCCTTCCGGAACCCCTTCACCGTGACCTGCTGGTTGATCTTCTTGTACGCCGCGTCGAGGCTGTCCTTGAGCTCCTCGAAGGGCACCTCGACAGTGAGCCGAACCCGGGTCGGGTTCAGGGTCTCCACGGCGCTCTTCACGGTTCGGTCTCCTTGTGGCTGACTTCTTGGGGGTTCTGCTGCGTGCTTCTGCCGGTCGGGCAGAGCTGGGCGGATTCGCGCGGCCCTTGAGAGACGTAACAGTGCAGACATACGGGCACGCAGCTTGCATAGTAACCGCAGGCGGTACACGCCCCAAAAGGTGATCTTGCCGAGGCGGGGCCCCGGCTGGTTCTGCCGGTGGTCGGGGTGGCGGGATTTGAACCCACGGCCTTCCGCTCCCAAAGCGGACGCGCTACCAAGCTGCGCCACACCCCGTCGGTGCGACACGTAGGGTACATGCCCGCAAGCGGTGCGGCTGCCGCATTTCGCCGGGTCGACACGGCGAGGGACGCGGAAGGAAACGGGGTGTGCGCCGAGGGGGGCGGACCCGCTACGATGCTCCCAGTGCCGCGGTCGCTGACCTGCGGCGCACCCTGTGCGGGCGTAGCTCAATGGTAGAGCCCTAGTCTTCCAAACTAGCTACGCGGGTTCGATTCCCGTCGCCCGCTCCATATGACGTAGGGCCAGGCCAGAGGTTCGATCCTCTGCCTGGCCCTCGGTCGTTCCCGGGGCTCCGCGCGCGCTGCGGGCCACCGCCGCCCTTCGCGCCCCGCTCGCCTGCCGAGGGGACCTCGTGCCGCGCTCGGGGCGACCCGTCGCGGGGATCCCCCGATGTCGACGCCGAGGCGCCTCCCGTCGCGGGTGCCCACGGGAGGTCCGGCGGCCGGCGGCCTCAGAAACTGATCGAGTTGATCGTCTCCGCTATCGAGTTGAGGAACCGATTGATGGACGGGGCCATGCCGGTCGACGCGAGGAAGAAGCCGAAGAGCACCGCGACGATGGCAGGTCCCGCCTTGATCGATCCTCCTCGGATCAGTACCACGAGGATGATCGCCAACAGCAGCACCACTGACAGCGAAATGGCCACAACTGATCACACCCTACGGTCGGTCCCGCTCTCCCGGCCCGGAGGTGCAGCCCCGCACACCCCCGCCAGGACCATCGTGCCACCAACGAGCCGTTCGTATGCGGCAGGTGACGCATCGTTGGCCAAGGACAGACCCAAGAGCTGACCAAGGGCACACCGGTTCACGGCGTCGCCCGCGCAGGTGTCGCTCTCGCGCCGGAGCCGGCTCCGAAGCCTCGTACGGCAATTCGGCAGCACCCCTCACAGGAAATCAATAGAGGTCGTTGCCATGTCCACACACCCTGTTCGCAGGTAATTCGAATTGTTGCCACAGGCACACCTCGGGCGCTCGGGACGGGTAACTAAAGCCCAATGAACCGGACATATGACCAGAGTCGCCCGCGGGCGTTATGCACGCTTTAGTCGGTATGAAGCGGGACAGAACACCCCTCTCTGGCGCGGGAATCGGCATGCGCGATCTTGTGTGAATCCACAGGCACACATCCTCAAATCCGGGGTATGCGCAGGTGATAGCAGGTAATGAGATCGAAGGTTTTACGAGAACACATAGAGAACGCTAGGGTGCCTCAGATGTCCCACCACGCCACGTCTCCCGTATGCGCAGCGAGGCTCAGGACCGCCCCCGGAAGTTCGTGGCGGGAGGGCCTGTGACCAACACACTCCGACCCCAGGGCCGCACCGGGTCGCCACTCCCTCCGGCGGTGCAGCCGAAGGACGGGGTGCCCGGCCCGCGCTCACCCCGGTCGTCGCCCGCGGCAACCCCCGCGGGCCCGGCACCGGGCGGCAGGCCCAAGAGCCGCGACGCCTTCTTCGACAACGCCAAGTACCTGGCGATCGTGCTCGTGGCGATGGGCCACACCTGGGAGCCGTTGAAGGGGCAGAGCCGCACGGTCGACGCGCTCTACGTCGTCGTCTACGGCTTCCACATGCCGGCCTTCATCATCATCTCCGGCTATTTCTCGCGGAACTTCGACATGCGCCCCGACCGCCTGAAGCGGCTCGTCACCGGCGTCGTCGTCCCGTACGTCCTCTTCGAGACCGCGTACTCGCTGTTCGACCGCTATGTCGGCGGCAACGCGGACCAGACGATCAGTCTGCTCGACCCCTGGTATCTCACCTGGTTCCTGATCGCGCTGTTCGTCTGGCGGCTGACGGCCCCCCTGTGGAAGCTGGTCCGCTGGCCCGTTCCCCTGGCGCTGGGCCTCGCCGCGCTCGCGTGCGTCTCGCCGGAGATCGGCAACGACCTGGACCTCCAACGGGTCCTGCAGTTCCTGCCGTTCTTCGTGCTCGGCCTGGTCATGAAGCCCGAGCACTTCCAGATGGTGCGCCGCCGCGAGGTGCGCATCCTGTCGGTGCCCGTCGTCGCCGTGGCCCTGGCCGTGGGCTACTGGGCGGCGCCCCGGATGAACGACTCCTGGTTCTACCACCGCGACGCGGCACAGGAACTCGGCGCTCCCTGGTGGGCCGGCGTGGTCATGACGCTGGCGCTCTTCGGCTGCTCGCTCCTGCTCACCGCGTGCTTCTTCGCCTGGGTCCCGGGACGGCAGTACTGGTTCACGGCGCTCGGCGCCGGCACGCTGTACGGCTACCTGCTGCACGGTTTCGTGGTCCGCGCCTCGCGGCAGTGGAACTGGCTCGACCACAGCTGGGTGCAGACCCCGGTCGGTGAGATCTTCGTGACGGTCGTCGCGGCGGCGCTGATCACCGTGCTGTGCACCCGGCCCGTCCAGCGGATGTTCCGCTTCGCGATGGAGCCGAAGATGGAGTGGGCCTTCAAGCAGGACGCGGCGGAGCTCGCCCGGGAGCGGGCCAGGGCGAACGCCTAGGAGCACGGCGCACGGCCTGCGGGAGACATGGCGGAGGGCGGGCCCGGGAGTGATCCCGGGCCCGCCCTCACGCGTGGCGCGGGCATGCTCTCCCGACCGCGACGGGACGCGGCCAAGTGGCCTCGGACGCAGGGGGGTTCAGGTGGGCGGGAGTCCCAGCAGGGAGCGCATCGCCGCGTACTTCTTCGTCAGCCGGGCCCGGGTGTGCTCGTCGAGGACCGCGAGGCGGACCGGGTCCGCGTTGTGCGCCAGATCGGACGCCTTGACCAGCAGGGCGCCACGGGTGGTGCGGATGCGGCGCGCGTAGGCCTCCGCGGACTCGCCGTCCTGCTTGGTGAGCGCCAGCACGATGTCCTTCGTACGAGGGGTCAGCGCGGCTTCGGTCAGCCACTCCTCGGAGAGGGCGTCGTCCTCGACGGCGTCGTGCAGCCAGGCCGCTGCTATCTGGTCTTCGTCGCCGCCGCGTTCGCGGACGCCGTCCGCCACCGCCTGGAGGTGCTCGGCGTACGGGCGGCCGGCCTTGTCGGTCTGGGCGGCGTGCGCCGTGCGGGCGAGCGCCTCGACTTCGGCGAGGGTCAGGAGAGGTTGCGTCACGGGTTCAGTGTCCCCTCGGAACACCGCGCTGCCGCCTTCTTGCCGAAAACCGTGATGTCCGCGGCCCGCCGTCCGGGCGGGATCCCGGATCCGACCCGATCCGCCCGGCCCGCACCGGGTCAGCGCACCGGGGTCAGGCCCTCGCGGCAGATCAGCAGCAGCGCCCGGTCGTCGTTGACGTCCTTCGCGACGGCTTCGATGAGGTGCCAGGCGGCTCCGTGGAAGCCGCCGGCGACATAGCGGTCGGCCTCGCCGGTGAGCCGGTCGATGCCCTCGACGATGTCGCGCTCGGCGGTTTCGACCAGACCGTCCGTGAACAGCATCAACACGTCTCCGGGCCGCAGCGATCCCTTGACCGGGTCGAACTGGGCACCGTCGTACACACCGAGGAGCGGGCCCTCCGCGGCCTTCTCCTCCCAGCGGCCGCTGCCCGCGCTGAGCTGTAGGCCCGGCGGGTGTCCGGCGGAGAAGAGTTCGTAGTCGCCCGAGTCGAGGTCGAGCACCAGGTGGATCGAGGTGGCGAAGCCCTCGTCCCAGTCCTGGCGCAGCAGATAGCCGTTGGCCGCGGTCAGGAAGGCGTGCGGCGGGAGCGAGCCGAGCAGGCCGCCGAAGGCTCCGGACAGCAGCAGGGCGCGGGAGCCGGCGTCCATCCCCTTGCCGGAGACGTCCGTGAGGACGACTTCGAGGGTCCGGCCGCCGTTCGTCCGGGCGGCCACGACGAAGTCGCCGGAGAACGACTGGCCGCCCGCCGGGCGCAGCGCCATCTCGCGGTGCCAGCCCACCGGGAGCTGCGGCAGCTTGCTCTGCACCCGGATGCGTTCGCGCAGGTCGAAGAGCATGGTGCCGCCGCGTCGCCACGGAACGCCCACCCGGCTGCGGAACTGGGCGATCAGCAGGCCGAAGAAGCCGCAGGCCGCGACGACCAGGACCACGCCGGGGGTGACCCGGGAGGGGCCCTCCGTGTAGGGGCCGAGCTTCACGGACTCGACTATCAGCGCGGTGGCGGCCGCCGCGTACAGCCCGAGCAGGCTCGCGGGGCGGAGCAGCAGGCCACCGGCGACGATCGGCAGGACGAGGACGGCGGGTGAGCACCACACCGAGTTCACCAGGGTGGTGGCGGCGATCACGGGGATCGTGATGAGCAGGCCGGCGAGGGCGATCCAGTCGGAACCGTCGCCGCGGAAGTAGTCCACGGCGGATCTGCGCAGCCCTGTGCGGGCCCGGTGCCACAGCTTCTTCAACCGGGCCGCGAACGTATCGGCCTCCGAGCGCCGCTCTCGTCCTGCTGCCATTAGTTCGGGACCCTATCCATCGGACCAGGTGCTTGGCACGGGAGGTCCCACTTGTCCCCCGTCCGAGCGCTCAACTTCACAGAGAACTTCACCGACACGTTCCGGTCCGGGGGCTCGGCAACGGGCGAAATTCCCTCGCTCGTACCGCATTGCCCTGGTAGGCATGGGCTATGACGACTGACGTCCGGGTGCTCCGGCAGGCCGACTGGGACAAGTGGTACGAGAACCTGATCCGCGCGTTCGGAGGTGTGGCGGAGTCGTCCGAGGAGCGCGAACTGTGGAACGCGCTCACAGAGTACGACCGTTCGCTCGGCGTGTGGGACGGCGAGGAGTGTGTGGGTACGGCGGGGGCCTTCTCCTTCCGCGTCACCGTCCCGGGCGGCGCCTCGGTGCCGGCGGCCGGCGTGACGATGGTGAGCGTGGCCGCGACGCACCGGCGGCGCGGGGTGCTCACCGCGATGATGCGGCGGCAGCTGGACGATCTCCGTGCGGGGAACGAGCCGCTCGCCGTCCTGACCGCGTCGGAACCGGCGATCTACGGCCGGTTCGGCTACGGCATCGGGACCCTGCAGATCAACGCCGAGATCGACACCGGTCGCGTGCGGCTGTCCGTGCCGCCGGGGACGGACGACGTACGGCTGCGGTACGCGGCGCCGGGTGACGTCCTCGACGTGTGCGAGGCGGTGTACGCGCGGCGCGTGCCGGAGCGTCCGGGGATGCTGGCGCGGCAGCCGGGCTGGGAGCGGCTCCAGGTGCTCGACCCGGAGGGCGAGCGGGACGGCGCGTCCCCCCTGCAGTGCGTGGTCGCGGAGCGGGACGGCTCGGCGGTGGGCTACACGCGTTTCCGGGTGAAGCCGGGCTGGGGTCCGGCGGGGCACGACGGCGTGGTGCAGCTGGAGGATCTGGAGGGGACCGACCCGCCGGCGCGGGCAGCCCTGTGGCGGTTCCTGTCCGACGTCGACCTGACGACGACGCTGCGCACCCGGGGCCGGCCCGTGGACGAGGACTGGCAGCACCTGGTCTCGGACATCCGGCGCTGTCAGGTGCGGTTGAAGGACGCGCTGCATGTGCGGCTCGTCGATGTCGGGGCGGCGCTGGAGGCGCGGACGTATCAGGCCCCGGTGGACGTGGTGTTGGAGGTCGAGGACGCCTTCTGCCCCTGGAACGAGGGGCGTTGGCGGCTCACCGGCGACGCGAAGGGCGCCTCCTGCGTCCGGACCGGTGATTCACCCGATCTGGCTCTGTCCGTGCGGGAGTTGGGCGCGGCGTACCTCGGTGGTGTACCGCTCGCCTCGCTCGCGGCGGCCGGGCGGGTGCGGGAGCTGCGTCAGGGTGCGCTGGCGGAGGCGTCGATGGCGTTCACGTCGGTGGTCGCGCCCTGGCTGCCGCACGGGTTCTAGCGAAGGACCGGGCACGGGCCCGGACCGGCCCCCGTTTCAGGCCTGTTGGCAGGCCGGGCACCAGAACAGGTTGCGGGCGGCGAGATCGGCGGTGCGGATCTCGCCGCCGCAGAGGTGACAGGGCAGGTGGGCCCTGCGGTACACGTAGACCTCACCGCCGTGGTCGTCCACGCGCGGTGGCCGGCCCATGGCGTCGGGGGTGTGTTCGGGGCGGACCGTGTCGATGCGGTTGGTGCGGACGCCTTCGCGCATGAGGTCGACCAGGTCCGCCCAGATCGCGTCCCACTCCCCCGCCCGGAGATCCTTGCCCGCGCGGTACGGATCGATGCCGTGCCGGAAGAGGACCTCGGCGCGGTAGACGTTGCCCACGCCCGCGATGACCTTCTGGTCCATCAGCAGGGCGGCGATCGTCGTACGGCTGCGGGAGATCCGGCGGTAGGCCGCCGCGGGGTCGGCGTCGGGGCGCAGGGGGTCGGGGCCCAGCCGGTCGTGTATCGCGCCCTTCTCGTCGTCGGTGATGAGGGCGCAGGTGGTGGGGCCGCGCAGGTCGACGTGGGCGGTGTCGTTCACGAGTCGCAGGCGGACGGTGTCGGTGGGCGGCGGGGCGGGCGTCGCACCGAAGCCGACCTTGCCGAAGAGGCCGAGGTGGATGTGGACCCAGTCGGTGTCGCGGAAGCCGAGGAAGAGGTGCTTGCCGTGGGCTTCCGCGGTGGTGAGGACGGACCCGTCGAGGAGGGCCGCGGCGTCACTGAACTTGCCCTGGGGACTGGTGATCCGGGCCGTGCGGCCGCCGAACGCGCCGAGGTAGTCCTGGGCGAGCCGGTGAATGGTGTGCCCCTCGGGCACGGGTCCTCCTGGTGGTCCTTCGTCGCGGGGCCCGGCGTCCCGGGCCCCGAACGGTTCCGCGGTCCTACGGCTGCTGCGGGTGGTGCGCCGGGATGGGCGGGAGTTCCCGCGTCGTCTCGTAGTCCGCGAGCATCTGGATGCGGCGGACGTGGCGCTCCTCGCCCGTGAACGGGGTGCCGAGGAAGGTCTCGACGAACTTCGTCGCCTCTTCCTCGGTGTGCATGCGGGCGCCGACGGACATGACGTTGGCGTTGTTGTGCTCGCGGCCCAGTGCGGCGGTCTCCTCGCTCCAGGCGAGCACGGCGCGTACGCCGGCGACCTTGTTCGCGGCGATCTGCTCGCCGTTGCCCGAGCCGCCGATGACGATGCCGAGCGAGCCCGGGTCCGCCACGGTGCGCTCGGCGGCGCGGAGGCAGAACGGCGGGTAGTCGTCCTGGGCGTCGTAGATGTGGGGCCCGCAGTCGACGGGCTCATGGCCCGCGGCCTTGAGCCACTCGACGAGGTGGTTCTTCAGTTCGAGACCGGCATGATCGGAGCCGAGATACACGCGCATGGTCCGAGTGTGTCACGCCCGTCCCGGTCCGGCCTCGCCGGGGCCGACGGCCGAAAAACGTGAGCAATACTACAGAACCTCAAGGAAACCTCAAGTAACGATCTGGATTCAAAGGTTCACGAATTCCTTTGCCTCCGTTTCACTGGACCAACTCGTACGCCGGTCCACACGATGGAGCGACGCGTTCCCCGCACACCGCTCGTACGGATGGGACGCCGTGTACGGGAATCTGCTCATCCGGCGCAAAGGAATCCCCCTCATGACCTCGCAGCCGACCCCCACGAAGGCCGCACAGGCCCCAGGAGGCCCCGGAGAACCCGGTGGCGGCCTCCAGGCCGGACTCAAGAACCGTCACCTGACGATGATCGCCATCGGCGGTGTCATCGGAGCCGGCCTGTTCGTCGGGTCCAGCACCGGCATCGCCACCACGGGCCCCGGCATCCTCCTCTCGTACGCGCTCGTCGGCACGCTCGTGGTGCTGGTGATGCGCATGCTCGGCGAGATGTCCGCCGCCAACCCGACCTCGGGTTCGTTCTCCGCGCACGCCGACCGCGCGCTCGGCCGCTGGGCCGGTTTCTCCATCGGCTGGCTGTACTGGTTCTTCTGGGTGGTGGTGCTGGCCGTGGAGGCCACCGCCGGCGCCACGATCCTCGAAGGATGGGTGCCCGCCGTACCGCAGTGGGGCTGGGCGCTCATCGTGATGATCGTCCTGACCGCGACGAACCTGGTCTCCGTGGGTTCGTACGGCGAGTTCGAGTTCTGGTTCGCCGGGATCAAGGTCGTGGCGATCGGCGCGTTCATCGTCGTGGGCGCCCTCGCGATCTTCGGCGTGCTGCCCGGCGTCCACGCCGACAAGGCGGGGGTGGGCAATCTGACCGAGCACGGCGGGTTCCTGCCGCACGGGCCCGGCGCGATCCTCACCGGTGTGCTGCTGGTCGTCTTCTCCTTCATGGGCAGCGAGATCGCGACGCTCGCGGCCGGCGAGTCCTCGGACCCCCAGCGGGCGGTGACCAAGTCGACGAACAGCATCATCTGGCGTATCGCCGTCTTCTACCTGGGCTCGATCCTCGTCGTCATCACCCTGGTGCCGTGGAACGACCCCTCGATCAAGGAGAAGGGCTCGTACGTCGCGGCCCTGGACTCCCTCGGCATCGCGCACGCCGGCGAGATCATGAACTTCATCGTGCTGACCTCGGTGCTGTCCTGTCTCAACTCCGGTCTCTACACGGCCTCCCGGATGGCGTTCTCGCTCGGTGAGCGCCGGGACGCGCCCAAGGCCTTCGCCCGGACCACGCGGCGCGGTGTGCCGATGACCGCCATCGTCGTCTCGGTCGTGTTCGGCTTCGTCGCCGTCTTCTTCAACTACAAGTTCCCGGACTCGGTCTTCCTCTTCCTGGTCAACTCCTCCGGTGCGGTGGCCCTGTTCGTGTGGCTGGTCATCTGCTTCTCGCAGCTGCGCATGCGGAAGATCATCCAGCGTGAGGCGCCGGAGAAGCTCGTCGTGAAGATGTGGCTCTACCCGTACCTGACGTGGGCGACCGCGGCTCTGATCGTCTTCGTCCTCGGCTACATGCTGACCGACACCGAGCACGACGGCCGTACGACCGTGCTGCTGTCGCTGCTCGTCGCGGCGATCGTGGTGGTCATCGCCGTCGTCAGGCAGAAGCTCGGCGCCGGATCGTCCTCGGCCGCGGAACCGCTCACGAGCGCTTCCCGTGACGAGGAGCAGGCCGAGGTCGGCGCCTGACCCGCCCTCCCGGCCTGAAGGGAGAGGGGCTCGCGGCACTGCGCCGCGGGCCCCTCTCCCTGTTCACAGCACGGTGAAGCTCTTCTTCACCTGGTTGTAGGTCGCGACGGCCCCGTCCTCGATGTCCCGGTGGTACCAGGTGTTGATCTGGTACGACTTCCCGTCGACGTCGAAGCCGAGCAGCCGGGCGTGCCAGCCCACCCCCTTTATCGTGAACGTGTACTCCCAGACGATCGCGGGCCGGCCCTGGAACGTCGTCTCCTCCAGCCGGATCTTCCGGTAGTCCTGGCCCTGCCGGGCGTTCTGCTCCGAGGTCTGCCAGGTGTCCATCAGGTTCCCCTTGGCGAGGGAGGACTTGGCCGCGAGTTCCTGGGCGCCGTCGGGCGAGGTGTAGTGCACCTCCGAGCCCGTCTGCAGGTCGCGGCGCCATCCCTTCGGCGTCACCCACGCGTATCCCCCGGCCTCCCGGTGCGCTCCCGGGGGCAGGCTCGGCGGGCGCGAGGTGCCCTCGACGGTGGGTGAAGCGGACGTGGGGTCTCCGTCGGCGGACGAGGCGGTGGCCGCGGACGAGGTTCCCGGCGACGCGGCGCTTCCGCCCTCGGGCGACCCGCCGCCCGACAGCGCGAGCACGGTCCCGGCGACCGCTCCGGCGACCACCAGACCGGCGGCCGCGACGACGACACGGCGCCTGCCGCCCCGCCCGCCGGACCCGGTGGCCGCCCCGGTGGTCTCCCCGCCTCCCGGCGGAGACCCGGCTTCCGGAGTCGACTGTGCGGCGGGGCCCGGGAGTTCACCCCGTGGCGGCAATACGGACACCGGTGCGGTGGGCAGGTGGGACGGGGTCTCCGAACGGGGTTCCCCGCGCGGTTCGGACGGCGCTTCGGTGGAGGCGTTGGCCGTCGCCGGCGGAACGGGGTCCCGGGTGAGGGCCCCGGCGCCGCTCGCCGGGACCCCCTCCGCGGAACGGGACCGCGAGTGCTTCCGGAAGTCGGGCGCACTCGTGCGGGTCGGCGTACGCGGGACCGGGACGGCGTCCTGTACGGAGGGGTCTTTTCCGGGGTCGGCGGGCGTCCCCTCGTCCGGCGGGAGATCCTCCGCGGGCGAGGAACCCTCCGCCGGTTGACCCGAGAACGGCTCCTCCGGGGGCGGGGTCGCTTCGGGCAGGTCCGCCGGGAGGCGCGTCGCCCGGATGCGCCGGGCGTCGAGCAGGGCGCGTGTGGGTGACGCTGCGGGCGCCGGGGACTTCGGGTCGGAGGCGGGCGCGGGTTCAGACGACGCGTCGGCCTCGGGACGTGCCGACGCGTCCGTGAGGTCCGAAGCGGGTTCGGACAACTTCCCGGCTCCAGAGGCGGGTTGACGCGGGGAGTGGCGCTCCCGGCCGGGTTCGCGCCCCGACGGGAGACGCGGCGAGGGGGCGGGCGCGGACTCCGAGGCCGGTTCGGGCGGGGTGACCGGCATGTCGCGCCGGTCCGTCACCGGCCGGTGCGCGGAGTGCGGTTCGAGTGGGGACGGGGTTGGAGGTGCGGACGGGGGTGTGGTGTCGGATTCGGCCCGGTGTCCTGGAGCGGAGTCGTGCGCCGGGGCCGACGCCGGTTCCGAGGGGACGGGATGTGCCGGCACGGGGACCGACGAGGCGGCGGGCGGGGAATCGGGCTCCCGCACGGGCGCCGCAGGAGTGCTCTCGGGAATCGGCTCGCTCGGGGAGACGACGGTGGGCGAGTACCCCGGGCCGGGTCCGTGGTCCGAGCCCGGAGTCGTCGCGAGGTCCTCAGCCCGGCCTGCGCCCGGCGTGGAAGCGGCCCCGGGGGCCTGCCCGGAACGCGGACCGGGGGTGGGGGCAGGGTCCGCTCCGTGACCGGGGCTCGGGGGCGTCGCGGCAGTCTGCCGTCCGTACCCTGCGCCCGGCGTGGAAGCGGCCCCGGGGGCCTGCCCGGAACGCGGAGGTGAGGCGGGTTTGGCGCCCGGTTCGGCCCCTGGGGCGGGCTGGACGGCGGGATTCCGTCCGTGTACGGCGCTCTGCGTCGGCGCGGACCCCGGAGCCCGGGCGGAACGCGGACCGGCGGGGCGGGCCGGTCCGGGTCCGCCGTCGGCACCCGCGGGTGTCGAGGACGTCGGACCGCCTTCGGGGGCCGGCGCGGTGGCGTCACCCGGTTCGTGGCCCCCGCCCGCAGTCGCCGGGCCGTGTGCCGGAACCGGAGGCGTCGGGTCCGTCGGCGCGGTCGCGGGGCGGTGGGGCGCCGGACCGTGGTCGGGCGCGGAAGCGTGGCCCGGTTGCCGCCCGGGGGGCGGGGAGCGGTCGGGTTCCCGCCCGGCGCCCGGGGTACGCCCGGGGTCTTCGGTCCGGGTGCGGCCGTACGCGGGGCCGAACTCGACGCCGTTGGTGAAGTCGTACTCCGGGCCCTCCGTCAACGGGCGGGTGGCCGCGGACCCGGGGGCCGGAGGCCGGGCGATCGCCTCCAGCGCCGCCTCCAGTTCCTCCAGACCGGGCCGGGTGTCCGGCTCCTTCTCCAGGAGGGCGGCGAGGATGTCCCGCAACACACCGGCGGCAGGCGGGAGAACCGGCTCCTCGTAGAGGACGGCGTGCAGGGTCGCGTAGGTGGTGGCGCGGGAGAACGGGGAACGGCCGCCGAGGGCCGCGCACAGGGTGGCGCCGAGGGACCACACGTCGGAGGGCGGCCCCTGCGGGCGGCCGGAGATCCGCTCGGGCGCCATGTAGTCGGGGGAACCGACGAGCATGCCCGCCATGGTGAGGGCCTCGGCGTCCTGCAGCGCGGCGATCCCGAAGTCGGTGAGGACGACGCGCCGCCGGCCGGCGCGCTCCACCAGCACGTTGCCCGGCTTGATGTCGCGGTGCAGCACTCCCCCGGCGTGCACCTGCCGCAGCGCGCCGACCAGTTCGAGACCGACACGGGCCGCCTCCCGCGGGTCCAGCGGACCGTCCTCCGCCACGACCCGTTCGAGCGAGCGGCCGGCGACGAGTTCCATGACGATCCACAGGCGCTCGCTCGCGTCCACCACGTCGTAGATGCGGACGACGCCCGGATGGTCGATCCGGGCCGTGGCCCGCGCCTCGCGCAGGGTGCGCTCCCGGCGGGTGCGGGTGTCCTCGGGATCGAGTCCGTCTATGCGCATTTCCTTGACCGCGACCTGCCGGTCGAGCATTTCGTCGGCGGCTCGCCACACCCGCCCCATTCCCCCCTGGCCAATACTCTCGACCAGTCGATAGCGCCCGGTCACCAATAATCCCGGAACACCGCCCTGTACGTTCGCCGACAATCCCCCCACCCCCTCAACATCAGCCACATTCGCCCGTCACAACGGAAACACAATGGTCACACTTCCGGCCGTACCAGCATAGTGCGGAGAAATCTTGTGGTACCTCTTCAAGTACTGCGAATTCAGGCGCAGCCAAGGGGGGCGAACATGCGTTCTCGTCACACGACGACCATTACGGGATCTCTGCTCGCGGCGTGTTTCTCGGCCGTGGTGATCCTTTCCCACACCGCCGTCGCGGACGACCAGGGACCGGGCAGCGGCAAGGGCGGCAAGGCCATGGACAAGGCGCCGGCGGGCGTGAAGGTGACCACGCTGCTGCCGTCGAAGATCTCGGTCGACAACAGTACGCAGAAGACGGCAATGACCGCCACGGTAAAGAACGAAGGGACAAAGGAAAGCGGCGACATCCGACTGCTGGTGGTCGGTTTCGACGGTTTGAAGGTCAAGAACGTGAAGGGCTGCACGGCGATGGGAGAAAAGGATCTCCCGGAGGGTTCGAACAGCGGTTTCGTGTGTTCCGTCGGCAATCTCGCGGTGGGCAAGTCGAAATCGTACGCCGTCGATGCCACGTTCGATCTGGGAAAGACCGGAAAGATCTGCCTTCCGGTCCAGACGGGCGACGGGAAGAAGACCTACTGGCAACAGGGACCGGTTCCGTTCGGGACGACGAACCCGTCGCCCGACGCGCCGGCCACCCCGCTGCTGCTGGGCACGGACAACAAGCCGGTGGCACCGGGCGGGGACTCGCTGCCGAAGACCGGTCCGGGGAGTTCGGTCCTGCCGTTCGGTGCGGCGGGCGCGGCCCTGATCTCGGCCGGGGCCGCGGGCATGTGGTGGGTCCGCCGCAGGCCACGCCAGGAGGCGTGACCCCGGGCGCGACCTCGGGTGAGAACGCGGAAGAGGCCCGCCGGGCGGGGTGGGACACCCCCGGCGGGCCTCTTCCGCTGGACGTCACGTCCTCCGGGACGTGATGTCCGGCTCGACGCGCTTCACTTCTCGTCGAGCGTCACTTCCGGTCCAGCGCTACTTCTCGTCGAGCGTCACTTCTTGTCGATGAGCTTCCATGCCGTCGGCAGCAGGCCCATGGCCAGTGCGGCCTTGAGGGCGTCGCCGATCAGGAACGGCGTGAGGCCCGCCGCGACGGCCGCGCTCGCCGACATGCCGGTGGCCAGGGCCAGGTAGGGCACGCCGATCGCGTAGACGATCGCCTCGCCGATGAGCATCGTGCCCGCCATGCGCAGGACCGAGCGGTCGGCACCGCGGCGGGCCAGGGACCCGACGACCGTCGACGCGAGCAGCATGCCGAGGACGTAGCCGAAGGACGGCGCCGCGGCACCCGAGCCGCCGCCCGCGAACCACGGGACACCGGCCATGCCGACCAGCGCGTACACCGCGAGGGACAGGAAGCCGCGGCGCGCGCCGAGTGCCGTGCCGACGAGCAGCGCGGCGAAGGTCTGGCCGGTCACCGGCACCGGGGACCCCGGGACGGGCAGCGAGATCTGGGCGGCGAGTCCGGTGAGCGCGGCACCGCCGACCACGAGGGCGACGTCGCGGACGCGGGAGGCCGGCAGGAGGTCGGCGAGGACCTCGCCGGGTCGGGAGGACGTGGCGGCAACGGTGCTCATGGGGACTCCGGCGAAGGGGATGCCCCACGGACTCCTGGGGAGTTCGGGGGGAGGGCAGGTCGGGACACGGTGACGCTATCCCAGGGGCGTACCGGTGATCACCGTCAGCGCTCGACAAAGGGCGGAGCGCGAGCTTGGTGGGCTCCTCACAAAGAACGGCCCGTACACCCGCGCGAAGGTGATGCTGGTCACTGCGGTGACGTGGTCCGTGCCCCGCTCCGGCGCCGAGCGCGACTGTGGGGACTCACCAAAGGGGTCGCCCTGATCCTGACGCGAGGTGTGCGGCGCTCACGTCACCGCGACCGGCCGGCCACCCCGCGGCCCGACCACCTCCGGCCCCGCCTTCGCCCTCGCCCCGACCCCGCCTTGACCATCGCCCCGACCCCGACCCCGAAGTGAACGGAGCCTCACGCTCCGTACGGATCGCGTCCGCATGCTGGGCGGCCTTGCCCTCCCGGTGGTGCGGCTGCCCAGACTGTGGGCGTTTTTGCCGCTCGCACGCCCTCGCACGTAAGGGACCCCCCGCTCTCATGTCCCGCACCACCCTCGACACCTCGCCCGGCGACACCCCACCCGGCTCCGCCGGCGCCGAAGCGCCCCTGTCCCAAGGCCTGAAGCAGCGCCACCTCTCGATGATCGCCCTCGGCGGCGTCATCGGCGCCGGACTGTTCGTCGGCTCCGGTGCCGGCATCGCCGCCGCCGGTCCGTCCATCGTCATCGCGTACGCCGTATCGGGCCTGCTCGTCATGCTGGTGATGCGGATGCTCGGCGAGATGTCGGCCGCGTATCCGTCATCCGGATCCTTTTCGGCGCACGCCGAGCGGGCGATCGGGCCCTGGGCCGGCTTCACGGCCGGCTGGGCCTTCTGGGTGCTGCTGTGCACGGCGGTCGGTCTGGAGGGCATCGGCGCCGCGAAGATCGTCACCGGCTGGCTGCCCGGAACGCCCGAGTGGGCGTGGGTGGCGCTGTTCATGGTCGTCTTCTGCGTGGCCAACCTCGCCGCCGTGAAGAACTTCGGCGAGTTCGAGTTCTGGTTCGCGGCCCTCAAGGTCGGCGCCATCGCACTGTTCCTCGTGCTCGGCGTCCTGGCCATCACGGGTGTGCTGCCCGGCACGGACGCGCCGGGCACCGCGAACCTCACGGGTGACGGGGGCTTCCTGCCCAACGGCGGCGAGGGGCTCGTGATCGGACTGCTCGCCTCGGTGTTCGCGTACGGCGGTCTGGAGACCGTGACGATCGCGGCGGCCGAGTCGCAGGACCCGGTCAAGGGTGTGGCGAGCGCGGTCCGCACCGCGATGTGGCGCATCGCGCTCTTCTACGTCGGCTCGATGGCGGTCATCGTCACCCTCGTGCCGTGGGACTCCGAGGCGGTCGTCACCAGCGGCCCGTACGTGGCCACCCTCGAACACCTCGGCATCCCGGGCGCCGGACAGCTGATGAACGTGGTCATCCTCGTGGCCCTGCTGTCGGCGATGAACGCGAACATCTACGGTTCCTCGCGCATCGCCTACTCCCTGGTCGAGCGCGGGCAGGGCCCGAAGGCCCTCGGCCGCGTCTCGTCGGGGGTGCCGCGGGTCGCCGTGCTCGTCTCCTGCGTCTTCGGTTTCGCCTGTGTCGTCCTCAGCTACTGGCGTCCGGACGACGTCTTCCCCTGGCTGCTGAACATGATCGGCGCGGTGATCCTGGTCGTCTGGATGTTCATCGCGGTCTCCCAACTGCGGCTGCGCCGGCGTCTGGACCGTGAGGCGCCGCAGAAGCTGGTCGTCCGCATGTGGGCGTTCCCCGCGCTGACCTGGATCGCGCTGGCCGGCATGGTCGCCGTCTTCGTCCTGATGGCCCGGGAGCCGGACACCCGCGTGCAGCTCTACTCCACGGGTGGCATGACGCTGTTCCTGGCGGCGGTCGGCTACGCCCGCCAGCGGATCCGCGCCCGCGCCTGACCTGCCCGGCCGCCCCGCCCGAGGGGCCCTCACGCGAAAACGACATCGCGCGGGGGCCCTTTCGCGTACCCGGGCGCGGTTAACGGCGCTCGCACGATCCGGTTGCGTGCCCGGACACACACACCGCGCCTATTGCTGCTAGCGTGCAGTTGCGATCCATTCGCAATAAAGCGGGGAGGTGCGGGGCCGCGTACCCGTCCGTACGCGCCCCCGGACGCCTGGATCGTGCAGCGTCCTGCTCGTGATCGTCTTCTCACCCTTCACGGAGCGGGCGGAAGAAAGGGAGCCCCCGCGAGGACATGACTCGCGGGGGCTCTCCCCCGCCGGGGATCCCCGGGTACGCCGGTCCGGACGACGAACCCGCCCTCAGGACACGCACGGCAAAACCGGGTCCTCGTGGGAGCGGGGCCGCGCGACGGGGGCAGGACGCGCGCTGCGCAGGGGGCGCTCGGAGTGAAAGGGCGTCGCGGCGGGCCGGAATTTGGGACCGTGGGCCGACCCAGGGAGCGCATACGCTCGCGGGGCCGCCGTCCGGCGCCCGGACGCCTCGGCCCTCGTGCCCGCGCTCTCCCCCGGACCGGTTCCACACGGAGGTGTCGCCGTGGACGTGCGCTGCCCGAACTGCGGAGGACCGCTGCAGCGGTTCCGCAAGCTCACCAAGGACGAGGAGGCGCATGTGCGCCGGATCCTGGAGGTGGACGACCCGGCCGCCTATCACCGCTGCACGAGGAAGGGCTGCCGCCGGTTCCAGCGGTGGATCAACTGGCGCGACGGGGGCGACTTCCCGGAGGCCCAGGCCGCCACCTGACACGCGACCGGGGCCCGGCGTGTGCCGGGCCCCGGGGAGCAGCGGACCGGCCGGCGCGGAGCGCCGGGCCGGGGAGGCGGACTACAGGTTGCTGAAGTCCGGACCGGCGGAACGGGAGCGCTTGAGTTCGTAGAAGCCGGGCACCGAGGCGACCAGGAGCGTGCCGTCCCACAGCTTCGCGGCCTCCTCGCCCTTGGGCGCGGGGGTGACGACGGGACCGAAGAAGGCGATCTGCTCGCCGTCGGCACCGGGCACGGCGATGACCGGGGTGCCGACGTCCTGGCCGACCTTCTCGATGCCCTCCTTGTGGGAGGCGCGCAGCTCGGCGTCGAACTCGAAGTCGTCCTGGTCGGCGTAGTCGATCAGGTCCGCGGGGAGTCCGACCTCGTCGAGAGCGGCCGCGATGGCCTCCCTCGTCGGGCCCGCGCCCTCGTTGTGGATGCGGGTGCCGAGCGCGGTGTACAGCGGGCCGAGGATGTCGTCGCCGTGCTTCTGCCAGGCGGCGGTGACGACCCTGATCGGCTGCCAGGCCTTGGTGGAGAGCAGCTCGCGGTACTCCTCGGGAAGCTCGTCCAGCTTGGGCTCGTTCAGGACGGCGAGGCTCATGATGTGCCAGCGGACCTCGATGTCGCGGACCTTCTCCACTTCGAGCACCCACCGCGAGGTCATCCAGGCCCAGGGGCACAGCGGGTCGAACCAGAAGTCGACGGGGGTCTTGCCGGAACTGGGCTGAGCGGTCTGCTCGGACATGGCTCTCCTCGGAACGCGGTCTTTGCGGGTACAACGCGCGAGGTCGTCCGCGCCATTCCCGCACGGCGTCCCCGTTCCGCTCCTCCCGGCCGCCCACGCCGCCCCGCGGGCGTCCTCGGCACCGTGCTGTCCGGTGACAGGGGCACATGGCAGGATCGGTCCTGTTCACACATGTCTATGACGCCATGAGGGAGTGCAGCCGTGCCCGGTGAGAACCTGTCCCGCGACGAGGCCCAGGAGCGGGCGGCACTGCTGTCCGTCGACAGCTACGACGTCTTCCTCGACCTGCGCTCGGCCGTCGGCGAGACGGAGCCCGGCGACGGCGACGGCGCTCCCCGCACCTTCCGCTCGGTCACCACGCTCCGTTTCCGCTGCGCCGAGCCGGGCGCCGCGAGTTTCGCGGATCTGATCGCGCCGAGCGTCACGGCCGTGTCGCTCAACGGCCGCGACCTCGACCCGGGCGAGGTCTTCGACGGGGTGCGGCTCCGGCTGGAGGACCTCGCCGCGGAGAACGAACTCGTGGTGGACGCCCAGTGCGCCTACTCCCGTACCGGCGAGGGCATGCACCGCTTCGTCGACCCCGAGGACGGCGAGGTCTACCTGTACACGCAGTACGAGCCGGCGGACTCGCGGCGCGTGTTCGCCAACTTCGAGCAGCCGGACCTCAAGGCCCCGTTCCGTTTCTCGGTCCGGGCCCCGGAGGGCTGGACGGCCTGGAGCAACGGCGCGGGTGAACTCGCGGACGGTGTCTGGCGGTTCGCCGAGACCAAGCCGATCTCGACGTACATCACTGCGGTCGTCGCGGGCCCGTACCACTACGTGACGGACTCCTACACGCGCACCTTCGACGACGGTACGACGCTGGAGATCCCGCTCGGCGCGATGTGCCGCAAGGGGCTCGCCCCGCACTTCGACGCCGACGACGTGTTCCTGGTGACCAAGCAGGGGCTGGACTTCTTCCACGACCACTTCGACTACCCGTACCCCTTCGGGAAGTACGACCAGGCGTTCGTGCCCGAGTACAACCTCGGGGCGATGGAGAACCCGGGCCTGGTCACCTTCCGCGAGGAGTACATCTTCCGCGGCAACGTGACGCAGGCGTCGTACGAGGCCCGGGCGAACGTCATCCTGCACGAGATGGCGCACATGTGGTTCGGCGACCTCGTGACCATGGTGTGGTGGGACGACCTGTGGCTGAAGGAGTCCTTCGCCGACTTCATGGGCACGTTCGCCAACGTGGGCGCGACCCGCTTCACCGACGCCTGGATCACCTTCGCCAACCGCCGCAAGGCCTGGGCCTACCGGGCCGACCAGCTGCCCTCCACGCACCCGATCACCGCGGACATCCGCGACCTCCAGGACGCCAAGCTCAACTTCGACGGCATCACCTACGCCAAGGGCGCCTCCGTCCTCAAGCAGCTCGTGGCGTACGTCGGACAGGACGCCTTCCTGGAGGGCGCGCGCCGCTACTTCAAGCGGAACGCGTACGGCAACACGCGCCTCGGCGACCTGCTGTCCGTCCTGGAGGAGACCAGTGGACGGGACATGGCCGTCTGGGCCCGCTCCTGGCTGCAGACGGCGGGCGTCAACTCCCTGACTCCGCAGGTGGTGCTGAGTTCCGAGGGGCGCGTCACCGAGCTGGCGGTGCTCCAGGAGGCCGCGGAGTCCCACCCCGAACTGCGCCCGCACCGGGTGGCCGTGGGCCTCTACCGGCGTGAGTCGCTGCGCGAGGGCGGCGACGGCGCGCTCGTCCGGTACGCGCGGGCCGAGGTGGACGTCGACGGTCCGCGGACGGTCGTCGCGGACCTCGCCGGCGAGCAGGCCCCGGACCTGGTCCTCGTCAACGACGACGACCTCACGTACTGCAAGATCCGCTTCGACGAGGGTTCGCTGGCCGCGCTGCGGGACGGCCTCGGCGAGATGACCGACCCGCTCGCGCGGGCCCTGTGCTGGTCGGCGCTGTGGAACCTCACGCGTGACGCGCTGATGCCGGCGCGGGACTTCATCGGTCTGGTGCTGCGTTTCGCCGGCCGCGAGTCCGACATCGGCGTCCTCCAGACGCTGCACGGCTGGGCGGACTCCGCGCTCGTCCACTACGTGGCGCCCGGCTGGCGCGCCGAGGGCGCGCGGTCGCTGGCCGAGGGCGCGCTCAAGGAGCTGCGGCTCACCGAGCCGGGCAGCCAGCACCAGCTGGCATGGGCCCGCTTCTTCGCCCACGTCGCGTCGGGCGAGGCCGATCTCCAGCTGCTCCAGGGGCTGTTGGAGGGCACGGCGAAGATCGACGGGCTGGAGGTCGACCAGGAGCTGCGCTGGGCGTTCCTGGAGCCGCTGGCCGCGCACGGCGTGGCCGACGAGTCGGTGATCGGCGCCGAACTCGCCCGCGACGACACGGCGTCCGGCAAGCGGCACCAGGTCCGCTGTCTGGCGGCCCGCCCCTCCGCGGCGGTCAAGGCGCAGGCCTGGGCGGCCGTCGTGGAGTCGGACGCGCTGTCCAACGCCCTGGTCGAGGCGACCATCGCCGGCTTCGCCCAGCCGTCCGGCCGGGAGCTGCTCGCGCCCTACACCGCCCGGTACTTCGCCGCGATCGACCGGGTCTGGGAGGAGCGGTCGATCCAGATCGGCATGGACGTGGTCAGGGGACTGTTCCCCGGACTCCAGGACTCCCCGGAGACCCTGGAGGCGACGGACGCGTGGCTCGCCGCGCACGAGGACGCGGCGCCCGCGCTGCGCCGGCTCGTGCTGGAGTCCCGCGACGACCTGGCACGGGCGCTGCGCGGTCAGGCCTGCGACAGCGCCGCGGGCTGAACACCCGCACGACGCACTCCGCTTCGAGGGCACCGGCGCCGCGCGCGTCCGGTGCCCTCGCCGCGTTCGCACCGTGCCTCCCGCGGTGTTCCCGCGGCGCACCGGCGGTGGACTCGGCGGCACGTCGCACCCCGGCCCGTCGGCCGCTGTCCTCTCCGGTGACTTCATCCGACGGGACCACTGGTTACGAAATACAGGTATTCAGAGCCGTAACCCCTATTAGTCCCCGTCCGGACCAGCGCCTTTCGGCACTCGAACGCCCGTACTTTAGTACGTGCTTGTCCGGATTTGTCGACGAGCGTGTAACAGCGGTTAGAGGGCGGCTTCCGGGCGGGAAACCCCGGATCATGAACCACAACACCCCGCTCTCCCCCCGCCCCCTCCGTCACCTGTCCCACGTGCAGCGCCGGGTCCTGACCACGACTCAGCTGCGCAGCCACGGCGTCACCGCCGCCGAGACGAACGAGCAGTGCCGGGCGGGCGGAGCCTGGCAGCAGATCCTTCCGGGTGTGGTCCTGCTCCACCCCGGCCCGCCCACCGCCGAGGAGCGGCTGCAGGCCGCGCTGCTGTACACCGCCCGCTCCCCCGCCCCCCACCGGGTGGCCTCCATCCCGGTCCAGCCGGGCGCCGAGGAGCCGCACGCCCCGCAGCGCTTCGCGGACGTGCTGGTCACGGGCCTGGCGGCGCTGGCCCTGCACGGGTTCACCACGGCGCCGCCGCTGCTCTCCCTCGACACCATCGATGTGCTGGTGCCCCGGCTGCGCCGCCTGCGCTCGACGGGCTGCGTCCGTATCGTGCGGACGCCCTCCCTTCCCGCGCCCGCGTTCGTGACCGGCGTCCCGGTCGCCCCGGTGCCCCGCGCGCTGGCCGACGCGGTCGCGGAACTCTCCGACGCCGACGTCGTACGCCGGCTGCTGACGGAAGCGGTGCGCGGAGGGCACTGTGAACCGGCTTCCGTGGTGCGGGAGTTGACTGCGGCCCGGCTGCTGGGCCGGCCGCACGTGGTGGACGCGGTGGACTCGCTGCTCGCGGAGGGCCGGGCGATCGCGGAGGACCGCCTGTACCGGATGGTCCGCGAGCACGGCCTGCCCGACCCGGTGTGGAACGTGGACCTGCGGCTGCCCGGCGGCCCGCACATCGGCGGCCTCGACGCGTACTGGCCCGAGCAGGCGGTGGCGGTGGAGCTGGACACCCGCGCCCCGCGGCAGGACGAGGACGCGCTCTGGTCGGAGTACGCCCGCAAGCGTGAGGTGCTGGAGCGGCTCGGGATCACCGTCGTCCACATCACGCCGAAGAAGCTCCGCGAGGCGATGGAGCAGCAGGCCGCGGTCGTCCGTACCGCGCTGATGGCGTCGGACGACCGCGATCCCGCGGCACATGTCGTGGTGCTGCCCCGGTAGTGACGGACCGGGGTGGTGGCAGGAGGGGAGGGAAGGGGCTCGCGCGACGGCGCGGGCCCCTTCCCGTGCACCCTCCCCTGCTCTCCCCTTCCCGGCCGGGAAGGGGAGGACGCCCCGGAGCCCCGGGGAGGTACCGGGCCCCGGGAGGCAGGTGAGGTCCTTGTTCGGAGGGGCGTTGTCGGTGGGCCGTTCTACTGTGGAGGGGACAGGAGATCCATGGCCCGACGTGCCTGCCGCGACGAGCAGGACGCCCGAGGGGAGAGCCCGATGACGACCCTGCCCGGTCGCCCGAACACCGCACTGCTGGTGGTCGACATGCAGCACGGCGCGGTGGACGCCGCCCACAATCGCGCCGAGGTGATCGAGAACATCAACGTCCTGGCCGCCAAGGCCCGCGCCGAAGCGGTGCCGGTGATCTGGGTGCAGCACTCGGACGACGGGATGAAGGTCGGCAGCGAAGCCTGGGCCTACGTGCCGGAGCTGGTCCGCGAGGACACCGAGCCCCTCGTCCACAAGAACTACGGCGACTCGTTCGAGGCCACCGACCTGGAGGACGTGCTCGCCCAGCGAGGGGTCGGCCACCTGGTCGTCACCGGGGCCCAGACGGACGTCTGCGTCCGCTCCACCCTGCACGGCGCGTTCACCCGCGGGTACGACGTCACCCTGGTCGGCGACGCCCACACCACGGAGGACCTCACCGCGTACGGCGCGCCCGCCCCCGCCCAGGTCGTCGCGCACACGAACCTGTACTGGCGGGAACAGGACGCGCCGGGCCGGCACGCGGCCACGGTCGACACCGCGAAGGTGAGCTTCACGGCGCCGGCCGCGGACTAGAGCGGAAGGCGGCGGGCGGCGGCTAGGAGATCCGGTCCGCCCGGACCGGCTCCGGCCGCTTCCCGCAGAACTCCGCCTCGATCACGGCGTCGCTGTCCCCCGACCAGTCGCCGTTGAAGTTGAAGGCGAGGGCGTGCCGGCCGTCCGCCGTGGTGACGGCCGACGACGTCGAGCCGTGGATGCCGCCGTCGTGGCCCCACACGTGGACGCCGCAGCTCAGTTCACGGTCGATGAGGCCGAGGCCGTAGCGCGCGTTCGGGATCTCGTCGACCCGGACGGTCGTCTTCATCTCGGCGAGCTGCTTGCGCGGCAGCAGCCTGCCGCGCAGGAGGGCCGTGTAGAAGCGGTTCAGGTCGGTGTTGTCGGAGATCATCCCGCCCGCCGAGGCGGCGAGGGTCGGGTTGAGGGTGGTGACGTCGTACGTCGGTCCCGTCGTGGTCCTGGCCAGCTTGGAGTAGGCCCTGCTGCTCGGTCGCGGGAGTGTCACCGTGGTGCCGGGGACCGACGTGCCGCGCAGTTCGAGCGGTTCGACGATGCGGTGGCGGATCTCCGTGGCGTACGAGTGCCCGGTGACCTCACGGATCACCATTCCGGCGAGGATGTAGTTCGTGTTGGAGTAGCTCCAGGAGGCGCCCGGCGCGAAGCCGGGTTCGTGGGCCATGGCGATCGCGACGAGGTGCTCCGGTGTCGCGGTGTCGTAGCGGTGCCGGAGGAAGCCGTCCTTGGCGAAGTAGGTGCGCACGAAGTCGTCGTCGGTCGTGTAGTCGAAGATCCCGCTCGTGTGGTTCAGGAGCCGGCGCAGCGTGATCTTCCGTCCGTCGTTGCCGTTGCCCCGCACCACGCCGGGCAACCAGTGGTCCACCGTGTCGTCCAGCGACAGCCGCCCCTCCGCCTCCAGTTGGAGCAGCACGGTGGAGACGAACGTCTTGGTGATGCTGCCGACGCGGTAGCGGTCGGCGGTGGAGCGCGGAGCGCCGGTGCTCAGGTCGCCGGTGCCCGCCGTCGCGGACCAGGTGCCGTGCCGGCCGGAGGCCGTCGCCGTCACGCCCGGCACGCCGTCGCGCACGGCCGCTTCCATGGCCTGCCGGGTCGGCGCGTGGCCCGCTCCCGCGGCGGGCGCCGCGACCGCGGTGCCCGCCAGTGCCGTGGCGATCGCCACGGCCGTGACTCCCACAAGTCCCGTACGTACCCTCATGTCTTCCCCCGTCTCACGGTCGAACGTGTCGGGGGAACGGACCCGGGTCCGCGGCGCGGGGTTGCCCGGTCCGCGCGCGTTGAGCGGTTTTCAGCCCTTCTTCAGAATCAGTTCCGTGTTGCGGTCGCGCGAGGTTCCGGCGAGGTCGGTGCGGGCGCCGGGCGTGTTGAAGGACAGCTCGCGGTAGAGCGCGGCCAGGCCCGTCTGGCTGAGGTCGGAGAAGTCCGTGGCGTGCGGTGCGGCGGACTCGACGAGGGTGGTGAACAGGGAGAGCGTGCCGTCCTTGTTGTCGACCAGCTCGATGACGCGGGCGAGTTGGGGGAAGTCGACGTGCGAGGCGGTGGAGATCTCCCAGAAGGAGCGGTTGCCGGGGGCCGCGTGCGGGGTGATGTCGTTCTTGTGGGAGTGACCGTTCACCCAGGCCAGCACGTTGCTGAAGCGCGCGAGGAGGGCGACGACCTCGTCCCCGCCGTGCCGCTTCTCCGCCGGGTGGGCCGGGTCGGCGTTCAGGTTGCGCATCGTCTTGCTGGTGTGGTGGCTGAAGACGATGACGTAGGCGTCCTTGTTGTCGCCCAACGTCTTCTCCAGCCAGCGCAGTTGCGCCGTGCCCAGGGACCCCTCGTAGTGGCCGCCCGGGTCGGTGGTGTCGAGGCTGACACCGATGACGTCCTCGGCGATGCGGAACGTGTAGTACTGGGTGCCCGCGGAGAGGTTCGCGGAGGAGTAGCCGTGGCCGATCGGGCCGGGCCCGGTGTGGGCCGGGTCGAGGTGCGCCTTGAGGTACTCGGCGGGCGTGAACGGGGCCCGGTTCTCGTCCGGGGTGACCGAGCGCATCTGACTGGTGTGCGCCTTGAGCAGGGCGTGCACCTCGGCGCCCTTCGGGCTGGAACCCTTCTTCATGCTCTTGGCGAGTCTGTCGCACTCCGCCGCGCCCAGGGACATCAGCTTCTTGCCGCCGACGGCGAACTCGGTGAGGTACGAGTCGCCCCGGGTGCCGTAGCAGCCCAGCGGAAGGGCGTCGTGGTTGCCGACGGTGGAGTACCAGGGCAGGCTCAGGCCCGGACTGCGCAGCTCACGGATGGCGGCCTCCAGGAAACCCTGGATGCGCGGGAACCCGACCTGCTTGTCGGCGTCGCGCAGGGCCGCGTCCGGCTGCCAGTAGGTCTTCAGCCCGCTGGCCTGTACCCCCTCGTAGTGCCGCGGGTCGCCGCTGTTCGGGC
This sequence comes from Streptomyces sp. M41(2017), assembly GCF_002078175.1. Taxonomy (GTDB): domain Bacteria; phylum Actinomycetota; class Actinomycetes; order Streptomycetales; family Streptomycetaceae; genus Streptomyces. Next base: position 812,810 of record NZ_MWFK01000001.1, read on the forward strand.
TGATGCGGCCGCCGCTCATGACCTTCAGGAACCAGTCCAGTTCCGTCTTGGAGTTGTTGTCCGTGTTGTCGCCGGTGGTCATCACGAAGTGCAGCGGGGAGCCGGTGACGGGGGCTCCCCGCAGGGAGTTGACCCGCTCCACGAGGGACACGCCTCCGGCGACGGTCAGGGTCTCCTGGGGGCGCCAGAAGCTCTTGTTCTGGGCGCGCAGGTACTCCAGGCGCAGCGGGTGCTGGGCGTCGGTCAGGTGCAGGTCGGTGAGCTGCACGAAGGAGGCGAGCGCGGTGCGGCGGTCGGCGCGGCCCTGCTTGCCCGCGGCCAGTTCGTCGCGGACGACGCGCTGCCAGCCGGCGCCGTCGCCGAGCCTCCGGTATCCGGAGGTGCCCGAACGCGGGACGGCGACGCCGCGCAGTGTGGTGCCGCGGGTGTAGGGGACCAGCTCGGGCGGGGCGAGCGGAGTGACCGCCGCCGACCGGGCCTCGGACTGGGCGACCGAGTCGGCGACGGTCTCCCGGCCGGGGGTCGCGGCGTGCGCCGGGGCCTCCGGGCGCAGGGCGAGGCCGACGCCTGCCGAGAGCGACAGGGCTCCGGTGGCGGCCAGCAGGGTGCGGCGGTTGAGAGCGGGTACGGCGGCGACAGAGCGTGTGCGCGACATGGCGCGGTCTCCCCGAGTGCGAACGCGTCGGCTGTGGTCGCGGGGCGCCAGGAACGAACACCCCGCTCACCATGGATCGTTGGCAGCGGGGGTGACCTGCGCGTTAACTCGGCAGCAACGCCCGGCGCCGATCACCGTACGTGGATCTTGGCCCACCCTGCGCGTCCATGGAGCCCTGTCCGAACGGCCCGGGCCCGGTCACTCCGTGTTCACCTTCCTGGGTAGGGGGGCTCCATTCCCCTTGTGCGGCCCGGCCGTTGGCCCGGGCGCGAGGGGTGCTCCGGGCCCACCCGGCGGACAGATCGCTGTCACAGCGCGAAAGCGTGCCGCCACGGCCCGCGCACGGAAAGGCGCCGAATCGACAGAGCCGGACACCGGGATCATCCGCAATATCCTCCGATAACGGGCGATCACCGGCATGGCGTGTGGCGGAAGTACGCCATGTGTCCATCCCGCCACGGTCAACTCTCCCCAAACAACTGCCCCTTAGGCAAAGCTGAGCGGTCATCCGGGTCCACATACCGGACTGACGCGACCGGCCCGTATCGACCGTCGGAACCGGCCGCTCCACGCTCGTTCCTTTACCTACAAGGGATGCAGATGATCTCCGACCCTCAACGCGCCCCGATATCGGGCGCGAGACGCGTGGCCCGCATTGCCGTGGCCGCGGGCCTGGTGGCCGCGCTCTCCGCGGCCGGCCCGATACCCATGGCCTTCTCCGCGGACCCGGGTGCGCCCACCGCCGACCCCGGCGCCAAGTCAGCAGCCGCCAAGCTCGGTTCGAGCGACGCCGACCTCCTCACCGAGGCCAAGGCGAACGGCGACAAGAACGTCACGATGATGATCGCCACGGCCCCCGGTCGGACCGAGCAGGTCGCCGAGCAGCTGGACGCGGTCAAGGGCGGCTCGGTGGGCCGTACCTACGACAAGCTCGGCTACGTCCGGGCGACCGTCCCGACGGGCCGGGCGGACGCGGCCATCGCCGCCGCCGCGAAACTGTCCTCGGTGCACGGGATCGACCTGCGCCAGGAGATCGCGCTGGACGACCCGACGCCGAGCGCCGACACCGCGAAGCACGGCAGCAACACCTCGACGGCCACCACGTACCGGGCCCCCGGCAAGAACACGCCGGCGGAGAACCCGTACAACCCGTCCTTCGAGACGGGTGCCGTCGACTTCGTGAAGGACCACCCGAAGGCGGACGGCCGCGGGGTCACCATCGGCATCCTGGACTCGGGCGTCGACCTCGGCCACCCGGCGCTCCAGAAGACCACCACCGGCGAGCGCAAGATCGTCGACTGGGTGACCTCGACGGACCCGATCCTCGACAGCGACGCGACCTGGCGTCCGATGATCACCCCCGTGGCCGGGCCCACCTTCACGTACAGCGGCCGCACGTGGACGGCGCCCGCGGGATCGTACGAGATCAGCACCTTCCGCGAGTCGTCGACGGCCGGCGGTGACGCCAAGGGCGACGCGAACCGCGACGGCGACACGACCGACGTGTGGGGCGTGCTCTACGACCCGGCGGCGGGCACGGTCACCGTCGACCTGGACAACAACGGCAACTTCACCGACGACAAGCCGATGAAGCCGTACAAGGACGGCTTCCAGATCGGTTACTTCGGTACCGACAACCCGGCTACGGACGTCGTCGAGCGCCAGCCCTTCGTCGTGGAGATCCGCAAGGACGTCCCGATGGACCCGTACGGCGGCGACTGGGTCGGCCAGAAGCGCGACTTCGTCAACATCGGCGTCATCGAGTCCGAGCACGGCACCCACGTCGCGGGCATCACCTCCGCGAACGGCCTGTTCGGCGGGAGGATGAACGGCGCGGCCCCCGGCGCGAAGATCGTCTCCTCGCGCGCCTGCACCTGGACCGGCGGCTGCACCAACGTCGCGCTCACCGAGGGCATGATCGACCTCGTCGCCAACCGTGGCGTCGACATCGTGAACATGTCCATCGGCGGACTGCCGGCGCTCAACGACGGCAACAACGCGCGCAGCGAGCTCTACACGCGCCTCATCGACACCTACGGCGTCCAGCTGGTCATCTCCGCGGGCAACTCCGGCCCCGGCGCGAACACCATCGGCGACCCCGGCCTGGCCGACAAGGTCATCTCGGTGGGCGCGACCATCTCCAAGGACACCTGGGCCTCCAACTACGGCTCGCAGGTGGAGAAGAAGTACGCGATGCTGCCCTTCTCCTCGCGCGGCCCGCGTGAGGACGGCGGCTTCACGCCGACGCTGAGCGCGCCCGGCGCCTCCATCAACTCCACCCAGACCTGGCTGCCCGGCTCCCCGGTCGCCGAGGCGGGCTACACCCTGCCGGCCGGCTACTCGATGCTGCAGGGCACCTCGATGGCGTCCCCGCAGGCCGCGGGCGCCTCCGCCCTGCTGATCAGCGCCGCGAAGCAGAAGGGCCTCGACCTCACCCCGGCCACCCTGCGCACCGCGCTGACGTCGACCGCCGACCACATCAAGGGCGTCCAGGCGTACGAGGAGGGTGCGGGGCTCATCAACATCCCCGACGCCTGGGACTCGATCCGTGACGGCGCCACCGCCCACGACTACGCCGTGAAGGCGCCGGTCGACACCGCGATCGACTACGCGCTGAAGACGCCGGGCTTCGGCACCGGCCTCTACGACCGCGAGGGCGGCCTCAAGGCCGGCGAGCGCAGGACGTACGACATCACCGTGACGCGTACGTCCGGTGAGAACCGGGCGATCCGGCACGAGCTGCACTTCGAGAACAACGCCGAGAACACCTTCCGCATCGTCGGCTCGGACGAGGTCAGGCTCCCGCTGAACCAGCCGGTGACCGTCAAGGTGCAGGCCGCCCCGCGGTCGGCCGGTCTCAAGAGCGCGATCCTGGAGGTCGACGACCCGCGCACCGAGGGCGTCGACAAGCAGATCCTGTCGACCGTCATCGTCTCCGCGCCGGTCAAGTACACGTACAAGGCGTCCGGTTCGGTGCAGCGCAACAGCACCACGTCCTACTTCGTCACGGTCCCCGAGGGCGCCTCCGCACTGGAGGTCGCGATCGGCGGGCTGAAGGACAAGAGCCAGACCCGGTTCATCTCGATCCACCCGTACGGCGTTCCGGTGGAGGACACCGGCACCCCGTACTGCTACAACAACTACCTCGACGGCAACGGCTGCAAGCCCGACGTGCGTTCCTACGCGGACCCGCAGGCCGGCGTCTGGGAGATCGAGGTCGAGGCGCGCCGCACCTCGCCGCTGCTCGACAACCCGTACAAGCTCGACGTCGCCGTGCTCGGCGCGGCGTTCGACCCGGCGGTCGTGACCGTCCCCGAGGCCAAGGTGGGCGTCCCGTCCACCGCCTCCTGGAAGGTGACGAACAACTTCGCCGCGATCGACGGCAAGCTCAAGGGCGGCCCGCTCGGCTCCTCGAAGAGCACCCGGCCGACCATCGCCGACGGCGCGACGCAGACCACCACGGTCGAGGTCCCCGCGGGCGCCGCGTCGCTCGACGTGTCCATCGGCAACGTCTCGGACACCGCCGCCGACCTGGACCTGACGGTGTACGACGCCGCCGGGACGGTCGTCGGGCAGTCCGCGGACGGTGACTCGGAGGAGGCCGTCTCCATCGCCTCCCCCGCCGCCGGCACGTACACCGTCGAGGTCGCGGGCTACTCGGTTCCGTCGGGCTCGACCGCGTACGACTACCTGGACGTGTTCTTCTCCAGCGCGCTCGGCACGGTCACGGTCGACGACTCCACCCCGGTCAAGCTGGCGACCGGCGCCTCGGCCACGGTGTCCGGTTCGGTCACCGCCGCCGCGGCCGCGCCCGAGGGACGCGAGTTCTTCGGTCAGGTCCAGCTGGTGAACGCGCACGGCACCGTCGCGGGTACCGGCAGCGTGAAGATCGAGAAGGTCACGCCGTGACGGCGTAGGCCTCGGGCCGCGTGAGCGGTACGGGCACGGGGCGGGCGTCCGGAAACGGGCGCCCGCCCTTCGTGTGCGCCACGACCCCGGCGCGCGGCCCGCGCCGTCCGTCGGCGTCGCCCGCCCGGGCCACCCGCCACCGTCGGCGGACCGGGCCACCCGTCACCGTGGGCGGGCCCGGCCGCCCCTCACTCCCCGCACTTCATGCCGCGGGACTCGGGCAGTGCCTTGACGATCCAGGAGCGCTCCCGGGCGATGGCCTCGTCCCCCGTGGTCCAGATGTCGGGGCCCGCCGCGCCGCGCGGGATGCCGACCAGCACCTCGTCGCCCTTGTGCAGCCGGGGGAAGACGTCCTTCTCCATCAGGAAGGTGATCTCCTTCTCGCCCTTGGCCGGCTTGTAGTAGTGGTAGACGTCGAGGGTGATCCGGTCCTGGCCGGTGCCGGGTTCCTGGCTCACGCGGGCGACCGTGCCCTCGGCCACGAGCCGGGAGCAGGCGAGGTAGCCCGGCGCACTGAGCAGACTCCCGCCGGTGTCGGCCCTCTTGGAGTCGGCGGATGCCGTGTCGTTCGCTCCGGCCCCGCCCTGCGCGACCAGCCAGCCCATGCCGACGACCAGGGAGGCCACCGCGGCCGCCGCGAGGGCGCCGACGGCGAACGCGCCACGCCGTCGGGAGCGGCCCGGGGCACTCCCCGGACGTCCCTGTCCCGGCCTCCCGGTGACCGTGGGCGTCTTGGCACCCGCCGGTTTCCCGGCCTTCCCGGCCTTCCGGGACGTCTTGGCGGCGTCGGCGGTCCCGGTGCTGTTCCCCGGGTCCGCCAGGGCGTCCCCGATGACGATCAGCTGCTCCCGGAGCATGTCCACGTCCTCGCGGGCCGCACGGTGCTCGGCCATGAACACGACGTCGTCGCGGGCACCCTGGGGCAGTGACGCGTCCGTGATCGCGGCCAGCAGCGCGTCGACCCCTTCGTACTCGGCCACGTCACACCACCTCGTCCTCGTGCAGGCGGGCGCGCAGCGCGCGGACCGCCGTGTGCAGCCTGCTCTTGACCGTGCCCTCGGGTATGCCGAGTTCGTCGGCGATCCCGCGCACGGGCAGATCGGCGTAGAACCTCAGGACGACGACCTGGCGCTGGGCGTCGGGCAGTTCGTCCAGTCCCTGTGCGACGGCCAGCGCGAGCACGCTGGACTCCTCGTCGGAGGGCTGCTCCATCTGCCGCAGGGAGGCGAGGCGTTCACCGATCCGCTCCTGCCGGCGCTTCGCCCGGTGCCAGTCCATCGCCAGGTTCGAGGCGACGACCGCCGCCCAGGCGGACACGTCGCGCGGCGCCTCGTCCCCCTTGGCCGCGCGCTCCAGCAGCCGCAGCCGTACCTGCTGCACCCCGTCCGGCAGATCCGCCTGGGGCACCCCGCCGAGCGCGAGCACGGCCCGCACCCGGCGTTCCTGCGCCGCGTCCAGGGGGTCGTCCGCCCCCGGTGCGCGGCGTGGCTTTCTGCGCAGCACAGCCACCCTCCCCTCCCGCGTTTCCCCTAGGACGCCGGTGCGGGCCGAAACGTTCGGCCGGCTTCGAGTCGTACGTCACACCGGACCGGAAACCATGACGGGGCCCACACCGTACGGCTTGCGGTTCCCCTTCGTCGCGGGGCGATTTCTTCGTACCCGGACGTCGGACCGCCGCAGGATCGGGCTCCCGGAGCCCCCTGGAGGCGTCCCGATCCTCGGGCGGCACGGCGAAAGGATTGGACACGCGGGGCCGGGTCAGACGCATGATGGAAGCGCTGGACCACGTGAAACGCACGCAAAGGGAGTCGCCGTGAGGGTCGGAATCGTCGGAGCCACCGGTCAGGTCGGCACAGTCATGCGCAGGATCCTCGTCGAGCGGGACTTCCCGGTCGACGAGCTGCGCCTGTTCGCCTCGGCCCGCTCGGCCGGGACGGTCGTCGACGGTGTCACGGTGGAGGACGCTTCCACGGCGGACTACTCCGGCCTGGACATCGTGCTCTTCTCCGCCGGCGGCACGACCTCGAAGGCGCTGGCCGAGAAGGTCGCCGCGCAGGGTGCCGTCGTGATCGACAACTCCTCCGCCTGGCGCAGGGACCCCGAGGTCCCCCTCGTCGTCTCCGAGGTGAACCCGCACGCGATCGCCGACCGCCCCAAGGGCATCATCGCCAACCCGAACTGCACGACGATGGCCGCGATGCCGGTCCTGAAGCCGCTGCACGAGGAGGCGGGCCTGGAGGCGCTCGTCGTCGCCACCTACCAGGCGGTGTCCGGCTCGGGCGTCGCGGGCGTGGCCGAGCTGCACGGCCAGGCCCTCAAGGTCGTCGCCGAGGCCGACAGGCTGACCCACGACGGCGAGGCGGTCGACTTCCCCGAGCCGCAGGTCTACAAGCGGCCGATCGCGTTCAACGTGCTCCCGCTCGCCGGCTCCGTCGTCGACGACGGCCTGAACGAGACCGACGAGGAGCAGAAGCTCCGCAACGAGTCCCGCAAGATCCTGGAGATCCCCGCCCTGAAGGTCTCCGGCACCTGCGTGCGTGTCCCGGTCTTCTCCGGCCACTCCCTCCAGGTGAACGCCCGCTTCGCGCGGCCCCTCTCCGCCGAGCGCGCCACCGAGCTGCTCGCGGGCGCCCCGGGCGTCGTCCTCTCCGACATCCCGACGCCCCTCCAGGCCGCCGGCAAGGACGCGTCGTTCGTCGGCCGCATCCGCCAGGACGAGACCGCCGAGCACGGCCTCGCGCTGTTCGTCTCCAACGACAACCTCCGCAAGGGCGCCGCGCTGAACGCGGTCCAGATCGCGGAGCTGGTCGCGGCCGAGCTGAAGGACCGCCGGAGCTGACGTTCCGGGCGACCGGACGGGTCGGGAGGGGCGGGGTGCGGGCCGGCACCCCGCCCCTCCCGCGTCCCCGGCCGGCGCAGGGCGTTCCAGCGTCCCCGGCCTGCGCAGAGCGCTCCCGCCTCCCCGGCCGGCGCAGAGCGCTCCCGCGTCCCCGGCCGGCGCAGGGCGTTCCAGCGTCCCCGGCCGGCGCAGGGCGCTCCCGTGTCGCACGGGCAGGGGTCGCGCAGGGCGGCTGCCCGGCTCCGCACGGACCGCGGCCCGTGATCCGCGGGGCGCGCGGATGCCGGTCGGTCACGGCGCTTCCCCGGTGCGCGGGGCCTTCGAGCCGATAGCGTCACGTCGTCCCCGCGTGACGAAAGAGCCCGGAGGTCCCCGTGGTCGCCGACACCGTGTGCCCCAGTTGTGGGAAGCCCCTGCCCGGGCGGGCCGGACGAACGGGGCGTTCCTCCGTGTACTGCTCGGCGGCCTGCCGGCAGAAGGCGTACCGGGACCGCCGGGCGGCACCCGCCGACACCGTGCGCGGCCTGATCGCCGCGATCGGCCGGCAGGTCGAGGACCTGGTGCCGCAGCCTCCGTCGGTCTTCTACTCCGGTGTGAACGACCTGGCCTCCTCCGTCGGACAGCTGCGCCGCATCGCCCGGGTGGCCCGCGACTCGGCCAAGGACGGTTCCGTCACGCCCGCCGCCGTGACGGAACCGGCGGTCCCTCCCCCGCCCTCGTCGCCCGCCTCCCCGGGAGATCCCGGCGGCCCCGGCTCGCCGGATTCCGTCACGCACGACCGCGTGACGCACGACCACGCGACGCCGGACTCCGGCCCGCGGGAGGCCCTGGCGCACGACTCCGGTGCGGAGTCCGTCCTCGACGAGAGCGACTTCGCCGTGCTCGTCGAGCCGTACCGCCGCGAGCTGCGGGTGCACTGCTACCGCATGTCGGGGTCCTACGACGACGCGGAGGACCTCGTGCAGGAGACGTTCCTGCGCGCGTGGCGGGCCCGTGAGGGCTACGCCGGGAAGGCGAGCGTACGGACCTGGCTGTACCGGATCGCCACCAACGCCTGTCTGGACCTCCAGCGGCGCACGGCCCGGCGCCCGCAGCGCTACGAGCCGCTGCCCGGCATGAACCACGGCAGCGCCGAGCCCCCGGCCCGTGTCACCTGGTTGCAGCCGTACCCCGACGAGGACCTGCCCTCGGCGGAGGAGCAGCCGGACGCGCTCGCCGTCTCCAGGGAGACCCTGGAGCTGGTGTTCCTGGCCGCCATCCAGCATCTGCCGGCCCGCCAGCGCGCCGTACTGGTCCTGCGGGACGTCCTCGGGCTGTCCGCCGCCGAGACGGCCGAGGCCCTGGAGATGACGGTGGCCTCGGTCAACAGCGCGCTGCAGCGCGCGCGGCCCACGCTGCGCGACCGGCTGCCCCGGCGCCGCACCGAGTGGACCGCGGAGACAGACGCCCGCGAGCGGGAGGTTCTGCGGCGCTACATGGCCGCCGCCGAGAGCCTCGACCTCACGCTGTTCACCGGCCTGCTCAGCGAGGACATCGCGCTCACCATGCCGCCGAACCCGTTCTGGTTCGTGGGGCGGGAGGCGATCACCGAGTTCCTGCGGATCAGCCTGGACCCCGCCTCCCCGATGTTCCTCGGGCACTGGCGCCACCTGCCCGCGCGGGCCAACGGGCAGCTCGCGGCCGGGGGTTACGTACGGCGCCCGGGTACGACGGTCTACCGCGCCCAGGTCCTGGACGTCCTGCGCATCGAGGGCGACCGCATCGTGGAGATCACCTCGTTCGAGCCGCACCTCTTCCCCGCGTTCGGGCTGCCGCTGCGGCTCCCGGCGGACCGATGAGCGGCCGGCGGGCGGCCCGGCGGGCGATTTCGGCGACCCGCCCGCCGAGCCGTCCGCGCCGTGCGCCGGACGCCGACCGATGAGCGGGACGGGGGCGTGACGTCTGTATGACCGACGCGTACGGCCGACCGGCACGGCCTGCCGTACGCGGACACAGGACCCATACGGCGGACGAACACCTCAGGAGATCACCATGCTGCTCACCGACAAGACCGCGGTCGTCTACGGCGCGGGCGGATCCATCGGCGGCGCCGTCGCCCGCACCTTCGCCCATGAGGGCGCCCGTGTGCACCTGGTGGGGCGCACGGCCGACACCCTGGAGACGGTGGCCAAGGACATCACGGCGGCGGGCGGGCACGCCGAGACCGCCGTGCTCGACGCGCTGGACGAGGCGGCGGTCGAGGCCCACCTCGCCTCGCTGGACGCCCTCGACATCTCCTTCAACCTGGTGACGCGCGGCGACGTGCAGGGCCTGCCGCTGGTCGACCTGTCCGTCGAGGACTTCGTACGGCCCGTCGAGACCGGCGTCCGCACCAACTTCATCACCGCCCGCGCCGCCGCCCGGCGCATGGCCCGGTCCGGCTCGGGCGTGGTCCTCACCCTCGACAGCGGCTCCGCGCACGGCAGTCCGATGATGGGCGGCACCGGACCGGCGGACGCGGCGATCGACACGCTGGTGCGGAACCTGGCCACGGAACAGGGACCGCACGGGCTGCGGGTCGTGGGCCTGTGGGCGGCCGGGGTGCCCGAGACGCTGACCCGGGAGAAGCTCGCCGCCGTCGACAGCAGCATGAACCTCGACGACGCCGCCCTCCAGGGGCTGCTCGCGAACCTCGCCGGGATGCGCATGACCCGCCGCAACCCGACCCTGGCCGAGATCGCCGCCACCGCCGCGTTCCTCGCCTCGGACCTGGCGGGGGGCATCACGGGCACGTTCGTCAATGTCACGGGCGGAATGGTCCCCCACTGACCGGCACGGACCGGCACCGACCGGCCCCTGCCACGGGCGGCAGGACGACGGCGGGAGGGAACACCACGGCGGGCGGGGAGAGCGGTCCGCTCTCCCCGCCCGCCGTCACGGTCTCCCGCCGGGCACGTCCTACGCGGTGGTCCCCTGCGCGTCGGCCGCCTGGGCCTTCAGCGCACGCTCGACACCCGAGCGGGACTCCGAGACGAGGCGGCGCAGGGCGGCGCTGGGCTCGGCCGAGGCCAGCCACTCGTCCGTCCTGGCGAGGGTCTCCTCGGAGACCTGCACGGACGGGTAGAGGCCGACGGCGACCTGCTGCGCGATCTCGTGCGAGCGGCCGTCCCAGATCTCCTTGACCACGGCGAAGAACTTGTCCGTGTACGGGGCGAGCAGCTCACGCTGGTCGGTCTGGACGAAGCCGCCGATGACCGCTTCCTGCACGGCGTTCGGGAGCTTGTCGGACTCGACGACCGAGGCCCACGCCTCCGCCTTCGCCTCCTCGGTCGGCCGGGCCGCCCGGGCGGTGGCCGCGTGCCGCTCACCCGCGGCCGTCCTGTCCCGCTCGTACTCGGCGGCGATCTCCGCCTCGTCGAAGCGGCCGACGGCGGCGAGCCGCTCCACGAACGCCCAGCGCAGCTCGGTGTCCACGGCGAGGCCCTCGACGGTCTCGCGGCCCTCGAGGAGCGCCTCCAGGAGGTCGAGCTGCTCCGGCGTGCGGGCGGTCGCCGAGAAGGCGCGGGCCCAGGCGAGCTGGTGGTCGCTGCCGGCCTCGGCCGCCCGCAGGTGCGCGAGGGTCGCGTCCGTCCAGCGGGTCAGCAGCGCCTCGCGGGCCGTCGGGTCGGCGTACAGCTCGATCGCGAGCTTCACCTGACGGTGCAGCGACTGGACGACACCGATGTCGGACTCCTTGCCGATGCCGGACAGCACCAGGGCGAGGTAGTCGCGGGTGGGCAGCTCGGCGTCGCGGGTCATGTCCCAGGCCGAGGCCCAGCACAGGGCGCGCGGCAGGGAGGACTCGAAGTCGCCGAGGTGCTCGGTGACGAAGGCCAGCGAGTCCTCGTCGAGGCGGACCTTGGCGTACGACAGGTCGTCGTCATTGAGGAGGATCACGTCGGGGCGGCGCGTGCCGACGAGCTGCGGCACGGCGGTCAGCTCCCCGTCCACGTCCAGCTCGACGCGCTCGCCGCGGACGAGCTTGCCCCTGTCCGCGTCGAGGTCGTAGAGGCCGACCGCGATGCGGTGCGGACGCAGCGTGGGCTCGCCCTGGGCGCCGGCCGGCAGCGCGGGGGCCTCCTGGCGGACGCCGAAGGAGGCGATGACACCGTCGGCGTCGGTCTCGATCTCCGGGCGCAGGATGTTGATGCCGGCGGTCTGGAGCCACTTCTGCGACCAGGTCCCGAGGTCGCGTCCGGAGGTCTGCTCCAGTGCGCCGAGGAGGTCGGAGAGGCGGGTGTTCCCGAACGCGTGGGCCTTGAAGTAGGCCTGGACGCCGCTGAAGAACTCGTCCATGCCGACGTAGGCGACGAGCTGCTTGAGGACCGAGGCGCCCTTGGCGTACGTGATGCCGTCGAAGTTGACGAGCACGTCGTCGAGGTCGCGGATCTCCGCCATGATCGGGTGGGTGGAGGGCAGCTGGTCCTGCCGGTAGGCCCACGTCTTCATCGAGTTGGCGAAGGTGGTCCAGGAGTGCGGCCACCGGCTGTCCGCGTGGTGGGCCTGGCAGGCGATGGAGGTGTACGTGGCGAACGACTCGTTCAGCCACAGGTCGTTCCACCACTCCATGGTCACGAGGTCGCCGAACCACATGTGGGCGAGCTCGTGCAGGATCGTCTCGGCGCGCAGCTCGTAGGCGGCGTCGGTGACCTTCGAGCGGAACACGTACTGGTCGCGGATGGTGACCGCGCCCGCGTTCTCCATCGCGCCCGCGTTGAACTCGGGCACGAAGAGCTGGTCGTACTTCTTGAAGGGGTACGCGTAGTCGAACTTCTCCTGGAACCAGTCGAAGCCCTGCCGGGTGACCTCGAAGATCGCGTCGGAGTCGAGGAACTCGGCGAGCGAGGGACGGCAGTAGATGCCGAGCGGCACGGACTGTCCGTCCTTCTCGTACACGCTGTGCACGGAGTGGTACGGGCCGACGATCAGGGCGGTGATGTACGACGAGATCCGCGGCGTCGGCTCGAAGGCCCAGACGTCGTCCTTGGGCTCCGGCGTCGGCGAGTTGGAGATGACCGTCCAGCCGGACGGCGCCTTCACGGTGAACTGGAAGGTCGCCTTCAGGTCCGGCTGCTCGAAGGACGCGAAGACGCGGCGGGCGTCGGGCACCTCGAACTGGGTGTAGAGGTAGGCCTGCTGGTCGACGGGGTCGACGAACCGGTGCAGACCCTCACCGGTGTTGGTGTACGCGCAGTCCGCGACGACGCGCAGGACGTTGCGCCCCTGCAGCAGACCGGGCAGGGCGATCCGCGAGTCCTCGAAGACCTGGGCCGGGTCGAGCGGGTCGCCGTTGAGGGTGACCTCGTGGACGGTCGGGGCGACCAGGTCGATGAACGATTCCGCGCCGTCCTCGGCGGAGTCGAAGCGCACCGTGGTCACGGACCGGTAGGTGCCGCCCTCCTGCGCGCCGGAGAGGTCGAGATCGACCTCGTACGAGTCAACGGTGAGCAGCTTCGCGCGCTGCTGCGCCTCTTCGCGGGTCAGGTTTGTGCCAGGCACGCGGTCATCTCCTCGTTATGTGTGGGTTGCGCCATCCTTCCACGGGACCCGCACGGAAGGCGATGTCCGTTTCCCGCCGGTGCCCGGCCCGCGCGGGCGCGAGCCTGGAGCCATGACGACGTACACCGCACGGCCCATCCCCCCGACCGTCCTGAAGGAGCTCCGTGACGGCGACGACGCCGGTCGTCCGGTGGTCCCGCTGACCGATCCGGAGGGCGGCGCGCCACTGCGCTGCTGCCTGCGCCGCAGTGAACCCGGCGAGCGCATCGCCCTCGTCTCGTACGCCCCGCTGCGCCGCCGGGCCGCGCGGACCGGCACCGACCCGGGCGCGTACGACGAGCAGGGTCCGGTCTTCGTGCACGCCGACGACTGCGCGGGCCCGGCGGACGGGGACCTCCCCTTCACGAACGCCCACCGCGTCCTGCGCCGCTACTCGGCCGAGGGACACATCCTGGGCGGCCGGCTGGTGGAGACCCCGGACGCGTTCCAGGAAGCCTTCCGCGCGGCCTTCACCGACCCTGAGGTGGCGCTCGTCCACGTGCGGGCGGTGGAGTACGGCTGCTTCCTGTACGCGGTGGAACGGGGCTGACGGGCGGGCGGCGAGGCGTCCGCCCGTCAGGCCTACCGTCGCGAGCCCGGAGCCGACAGGTCCATCGTGTCTTCCGGAGCGTTCCCCTCGGCGCGACCGACGGGCCGAGGGGCCCGTCGCACGATCGCGGCCTCCCTGCGCGAGGTGACGGCGGTGACGGCGGCCGCCGCGGCGGGTTCGCGGGTCCTCAGCTGGCCGAGGATCGTGGCCCCGAACGCCAGTCCCGTCCCGGCCAGTTGGAGTGGGGTGAGGGTCTGCCCCAGGGCGGCCCAGCCGATGACCGCCGCGGTCAGCGGTGAGAGCGGGCCGAGGAAGGTGACCTGGGTGGCGGTCAGGCGGCCGATGCCGCGGAACCAGAGCCAGTAGGCGACCGCCGTGTTCGCCAGGGCGAGGTACAGGTAGCCGCCGACCGCGCGGCCGTCCAGGGCCGGCGGGGCCCCCTCGACGGCGAGGGCCACCGGCACGATCAGCAGCCCGCCCGCCGTCAGCTGCCAGGCGGTCAGCGCGAGCGGGCCGACCCCGTCGGGCCGGCCCCAGCGCTTGGTGAGCACGGTCCCCGCGGACATCGAGGCGGTGGAGGCGAGCGCCGCGAGGACCCCGACGGGGTCGAGCGCGCCCGCGGCCTTCAGGACGACGAGGCTGACCCCGAGCGCCGCGGCGACGCCGGTGAGGAGCGCGCGGAGGGTCGGCCGGTCGGCGAGCAGCAGCACGGAGAGGCCCGCCACGAACAGCGGCCCGATCGAGCCGACGACGGCCGCCATGCCGCCGGGCAGCCGGTACGCGGAGAGGAACAGCAGCGGGAAGAACGCGCCGATGTTCAGCGCGCCCAGCGCGGCCGCCTTCCCCCACCAGACGCCCCGGGGCAGCACGCGGGCGAGCGCGAGGAGCAGCAGCCCCGCGGGCAGGGCGCGCAGCGCGGCCGTGAACAGCGGCCGGTCGGCAGGCAGGAACTCGGTGGTGACCGCGTAGGTGCTGCCCCAGGAGACCGGGGCGAGCGCGGTGAGCGCGGTCAGGGCGAAGCGGTTCGTGACCATGATTATTAGCTTAGCCCTAAGCTAATCAGTCGCAAGATACTCAGGGCTGATCAACTTGTCCGGCCCGCCTGGCGCGGATCCGCCGGGCGGCGCCCCGCTCCCTCGCATGCGGCTGCCTTCGTGCCCCTTCCTTGCGTGCCGCCGCCTTGCGGGCCGCTTCCTTGTGCGCCACTCCACTTGCGGGCCACTTTCTTGCGGGCCTCCTGCGGCGCGGCGGATACTCGGCCCCATGAGCACCCCCCAGGACCCCGTCGACGCGATCATCGAGCAGTGGGCCGCGGTGCGGCCGGATCTCGACACCGCCGCGATGGAGGTCTTCGGGCGCGTGTTCCGGATCTCGCGGGCGCTGGGCGACCGGATGGAGAAGGCGTACGCGCGCTACGGGATCTCGCGCGGGGAGTTCGACGTGCTGGCGACCCTGCGCCGCTCGGACGCCCCGTACACACTCTCGCCCCGTCAGCTCTCGGCCACGCTCATGCTCACCACCGGCGGGATGACCGGGCGCCTGGACAAACTGGAGCGCGCCGGACTGCTCCGCCGGTCCCCCGATCCGCACGACCGGCGCGGCCTTCAGGTGACCCTGACGGACGAGGGCCTGCGGCTGATCGACGAGGCGGTGGGCACCGGACTCGCCGTCCAGACGGCCGCGCTCGCGGCCCTCGACGGCGACCAGGCCACCCAATTGGCCGCTCTGCTGCGCCCGTTGCTGGCCGCGACCGCCGACTGAACCCCCGGCCGGAGCGCCCGTAGTCCCGGGAGCTCGGCCCGCCCGGCACGCGGAGAACCCCGCGCGAACGCGTCGAGGGAGTCCCCGCACCCGGTGGGTGCGGAAACTCCCTCGACGGAGAGACGCGGTGGGGCGAGCGGCGCTCAGCCCTGCTTCGGCTGCTTGTGGGACTTGTCCAGGACCATCACCAGGCCGGCGATGATCGCGAACAGCACGAGCGGCGCCGCGACGTAGAGGCCCAGCGTGTCCAGCACGCTCAGCCCGTTGCCGGGGTCGTCACCGTCGTCGCGGGTCAGCGCGAGCGCGGGAGACGTCATGAGCAGCATCATCAGCGTCGTACCGGCGGCCAGGGCACCGGCGCGCAGAGCGTTCTTCTTGTCCACGGTGCAAACGTAGCGAACACCTTGATGACGCGCTCGCCCGGGGGTGCCGTACGGAGGTCACGGCCCCCCTCCCGAACCCGGCGCGGGCCCGCCGCCGACGTCGCCGACCGCGCTTCCTCCCGGGCCGCTCTCCCTCCGGACGACCTCCAGGAGGGCGTGCAGCCGGGGTGACGCGGCGAGGTCCTCCAGCGTCACCGGACGGCCCTCCGCGTCGGCGACGGGCAGCCGCCAGTTGGGGTACTGGTCCCACGTGCCGGGCAGGTTCTGCGGGCGCCGGTCCCCCACGGCGTCCGGCAGCCAGACGCCGATCATGTGGGCCGGGGTGCGCAGCAGGAAGCGGTGCACGGCCTGGATCTCGGCCTCCTCCGCCGACGCGGGGCTGCCGCCGCTCGGGCCGTGCAGCAGCCCGAGCCGGGACAGCAGGGCGAGCCACTCCCGGGTGTCCGCCGCGGCGGCGGCCCGCTCCTCGTCGAGGGAGCCGAGCAACAGGCCGAGGCCGGCACGCAGTTCGACGTGTTCACCGGTGAGCCGGGCCGCGGTGGACGGCAGGTCGTGGGTGGTGACGGTGGCCAGGCAGTCGGCGCGCCAGCTCTCCGGCGGCAACGGGTGTCCGTCGCCCTCCCAGTCCCGCTCGAACCACAGCACGGACGTGCCGAGCACGCCGCGCTCCTGGAGCGTCTCGCGCACCCCCGGTTCGACGGTGCCGAGGTCCTCGCCGATCACCAGGGTCCCGGCCCGGGACGCCTCCAGGACCAGGATCGCGAGCATGGCCTCGGCGTCGTAGCGGACGTAGGAGCCCTCCGTGGGCGGCTGCCCCTGGGGGACCCACCAGAGCCGGAACAGGCCCATGACATGGTCGATGCGCAGCGCGCCCGCGTGCCGCAGGAGGGCGCGCAGGAGGCGGCGGTAGGGGGCGTATCCGGACGCGGCGAGCCGGTCGGGCCGCCAGGGCGGCAGACCCCAGTCCTGGCCCCGCGCGTTGAAGGCGTCCGGGGGCGCGCCCACGGACATGCCGGCCGCGAAGTACTCCTGCTGCGCCCAGGCGTCGGCCCCGTCCGGGTGGACGCCGACGGCGAGGTCGTGGACGAGACCGACGGCCATGCCCGCGTCGGTCGCCGAGCGCTGGGCGGCGCCGAGCTGGGCGTCGGTGAGCCAGGCCAGCCTGCTGTGGAAGTCGACGCGGTCCATCAGCTCGCCGCGCGCCCGGGCGGTCTCCGGCGAGCGGGGGTCGCGCAGTCCCTCGGGCCAGCTGCGCCAGTCGGAGCCGTGCACCTCGGCGAGCGCGTACCAGGTGGCGTGGTCCTCCAGCGCCCGGCCCTCCTCGGCGAGGAAGTCCGCGTAGGCGGCCCGCCGGCCGGGGCCGAGCGGTACGGCACGCACCGCTTCCAGTGCCTCGCGCTTGAGTTCCCAGACGGCGTCGCGGTCGATCAGCGCGCCCTTGCTCAGGACGGATTCACGCAGCTGCTCGGCCCGCTTCAGCACCGTGCGCAGCCGCTCGGGGTCCTCGACGTACGGGTACTCGGGGACGTCCTCGACCCGCAGGTGCACCGGGTCGGGGAAGCGCCGGGACGAGGGCCGGTACGGGGAGGGGTCGGTGGGGTGACCGGGCACGGCCGCGTGCAGCGGATTGACCTGCACGAATCCGGCACCGAGCGCGCGTCCCGCCCAGGCGGTCAGCTCGGCGAGGTCCCCGAGGTCGCCCATGCCCCAGGAGCGGCGGGAGAGAAGGGAGTAGAGCTGGACGAGCAGGCCGTACGTGCGTCCGGGGGGCGCGGGCAGCCGGGTGGGGGCGACGACGAGGTGGGCGTCGGCGGTGCGGCCGTCGGGCGCGGTGGCGTGCAGCGTGTGGACGCCGGGGGGCAGTCCCTCGGCGGAGGCGCGGGCCTCGCCCTGTTCGGTGGTGACGCGCAGCCGGGTGCCGTCGGGCAGCGCGTCGAGTCCGGCGGGGGCCAGGCCGCCCCAGCAGACCACGGTCGGCGGCAGCAGGCGCCGGGCCGCTTCGGCCTCGTGGCGGGCGAGGGAGGCGGTGACGGCGTCCGGGGTGCTCGCGTCGACGCCGAGGGCGGCCAGGATCGCGACGAGGGCGGCGTCCGAGGCGGCGACCGTGCGGTCCGGGGAGGGGTTGTAGGCGGGGGCGACGCCATGCAGTTCGGCGAGCCGGGACAGGGGTGTCCGCGGTGCCGGATCCGACGGCGTCCGCTGCGGCTCGGCGGGCCCACTCGATGCCATCTAGAACCCCGACGCGGCGCCGGTGGAGGTGGGCTCGCTCGTCAGGTGCGCGGCGTCGGCCAGCGGGGGCTCGCTGGTCAGGGGTTCCGCGTCGGGCAGCGGGGGTTCGCTGGTCAGCGGCAGCTCCGTGCAGGCGCCTTCCGCGCTGAGCAGGCAGAGGTCGGCGGCCTCGGGCTCGGCGGAAGCGCGTCCGCCGCGCTGGCCGGGGAAGGACGGCTCCGCGTCGCGTTTGGACAGGGCCGAGAGAAGCAGGTGAGCCGATGCGGCCACGGGGGCCTCCTTGGTCGAGTCGGGTACGGCGTCCGAGGGCATTTCCGGCGGTCGGTGGCGTGCCGTTGCCGGAGAGGCATGCCCAGGCGGTCACCGCAGCCCTACCCAGCGGGCGCGACGGCAGACGTACACGGACGAACAACGTGCTTCTGGTCACACTCCGCTGCCGTCCCGTCCCTCCGGGCCGCCCCTCCAGGCTGGGGCAATCCTGACACTTCGGCCACTCTCGTTGACACCCCCACCACCCGGATGGTGGGCTCGTCGCCACTCCGGCGTGGTGGCCGGGCGGCTGGCTACGAGGGGGAAGCGTGCGGCTCCGGCGGGCGAAGGGCACGACCGCACTCGCGTTCGCCGTGGTCGCGAGCGCTCTCGGAACGGCTCCCGTCGCCGTCGCGGCGCCGCCCGACGCAGGTCCCGCGGCCTCCGCGGACGACGCCGGGTCCACCGCCGGCGGTGTGCCCTCCGTGTGGCCGCGTCCGCAGTCGCTGCGCGCGAAGGGTTCCCCGGTCACCGTCCCCGACGAGGTCGTCCTGGTCACCGGTCCGGCGGGCGCGACGGCGGCCCCGTACGCCCCCGGCACACCCCACACTCCGTACGCGCCCGGCGTCACCACCGACCGGAACGCGACGGCTTCCCCGGCCGCCCCCGGCACCTCCGACGGCACCCCCGACCCGTACGCCGTCGAGGCGTTGCGCTCGGTTCTGCGCGAGGCGGGCGCCCGGCGGATCGGCACGGCGCGCGAGGG
Organism: Streptomyces sp. M41(2017); assembly: GCF_002078175.1. Lineage (GTDB taxonomy): Bacteria > Actinomycetota > Actinomycetes > Streptomycetales > Streptomycetaceae > Streptomyces. Next base: position 831,707 of record NZ_MWFK01000001.1, read on the forward strand.
CGACGCCCTTCCGGCGCACGCCCTGGTGGTACGGCTGGGCACGGAAGCGGCGGGCAGCGGGCGGTGGGGCGCGAACGGCGTCCCCGGCGCCGGTCCGAGCGCCCTTGAGCGTGCCCTCACCGCGCTCGGCGCCGCCCCGCGCGCGGACCTCCCCACCGGGGGCTACCGGCTGGCCGTGGGCCGGGTCGACGGCCGCGACACCCTCGCGCTCGCGGGCGTCGGCGAGGACGGCCTGTTCCACGCGGTCCAGACGCTCCGTCAGCTCGTGCGCACGGACGGCAGGATCGCCGGGGCCGTGGTCCGGGACTGGCCCGGCACCGGTGTACGCGGCACCACCGAGGGTTTCTACGGCAGCCCGTGGACCACCGAACAGCGCCTGGCGCAGCTCGACTTCATGGGGCGGACCAAGCAGAACCGGTACGTCTACGCCCCGGGCGACGACCTCTACCGGCAGGAGCGCTGGCGTGAGCCGTACCCGGCCGCGCAGCGCGCGCACTTCCGGGACCTGGCCGAGCGGGCTCGGCGCAACCACGTGACGCCGGCGTGGACGGTGGCCCCGGGGCAGGCGATGTGCTTCTCCTCGGACGCCGACGTGTCGGCCCTCACCCGCAAGCTCGACGCCATGTGGGCGCTCGGATTCCGGGCGTTCCAGCTCCAGTTCCAGGACGTCAGCTACACCGAGTGGCACTGCGGGGCGGACGCGGACACCTTCGGTTCGGGCCCCGCGGCGGCGGCACGGGCACAGGCACGGGTGGCCAACGCCGTGGCCCGGCACCTCGCCGCCCGCCACCCGGACGTGGCCCCGCTGTCCCTGATGCCGACGGAGTACTACGAGGACGGCTCGACGGACTACCGGCGCCTGCTGGCGGGCGCCCTGACCGAGGGCGTCGAGGTCGCCTGGACGGGCGTCGGGGTCGTACCGAAGACGATCACGGGCGGCGAACTGGCGCGCACCCGCGAGGTGTTCGGCGGTCACCGGCTCGTCACCATGGACAACTACCCGGTCAACGACTACGCCCAGGACCGGGTGTTCCTGGGCCCCTACGAGGGGCGCGAGCCCGCGGTCGCGACGGGCTCGGCGGCGCTGCTGGCGAACGCTATGCCCCAGGCCGAGGCCTCCCGCATCCCGCTGTTCACCGCGGCCGACTACGCGTGGAACCCGCGGGACTACCGCCCGCAGGAGTCCTGGAAGGCCGCGATCGAGGACCTCGCGGACGGGGACGCGCGGCGGGCCGGCGCGCTGCGCGCGCTGGCCGGGAACGAGGCCTCGTCCGTCCTGGGCGGCGAGGAGTCGGCGTATCTGCGCCCGCTCATCGCGGCGTTCTGGCAGGCGCGGACGACGACGGACCGGTCCGCGAACGCGACGGCGGCCGAGCGGCTGCGTGCCGCGTTCACCGTGATGCGCGAGACCCCGAAGCGGCTCGCCGGACGCCCCGTAGCCGCCGAAGTGAAGCCCTGGACGGCGCAGTTGGCCCGGTACGGGGAGGCCGGCGAGACGGCCGTCGACCTGTCCGCAGCACAGGAGCGAGGGGACGCGACGGCCGCCTGGACGGCCTACCGCACCCTGGAGCGGCTGCGCACCGAACTCGCGGCGAGCGGGGTGACGGTCGGCAAGGGCGTGCTCGACCCGTTCCTGACGAAGGCCCGCTCCGCGTACCAGCGGTGGGCCGGGCTCGACAACGACCCGTCGGCCCGGCCCGGCGGACGGACGAAGCCCGGCGGGACGGCGGACGGGACGACGCCGAAGGGCGACGGCCGGACGGACACCGGCGGCGGCACCCGGGACGACTCCGGTCACGCGCGGGACGACGCGCCCCGGCACGACGGCGGACAGCAGGACGGCGGAGCGCGCGAGGAGGCCGATCCCCGCACCCTCACCCTTCCGCACCCCCGGACACTGACCGCCGTGAGCGTGCTCACCGACCCCGCCGCCACGGGATCCGTCGAGGCGCACGTGCCCGGCGAGGGCTGGCGGCGCCTCGGCCCGCTGACGGCCGGCGGCGCGACGGAGATCCACACGCCGGACGTGCGCACGGACGCGCTCCGGGTCAGCGGGCCCACCCGCGACCAGGTCCGGCATCTCGTGCCGTGGTTCGCCGACTCCCCCGCCGCCGCCCTGGAGTTGACCCGCTCGACGGCGGACGCGGAGATCGGCGGCAGCCTGCGGGTGACGGCCCGGATCACCTCGCTGCGCCCCTCCGACGTCCGCGGCGAACTGACCGCGAAGGCCCCCAAGGGCATCCGGGTCGAGGTGCGGCGCAGTTCCGCGACGCTCCCGCGCGGCGCGGTCGTCGACACCCCGGTCGAGGTCACGGTCGCGCCGGGCACCCCGTCGGGCACGTACGAGGTGCCGGTGACCTTCGGCTCCGAGACCCGCACCCTGACCGTCCGGGCCTTCCCCCGCACGGCGGGCCCCGACCTGGCGCGCACCGGCACGGCCTCCTCGTCCGGCGACGAGACCGCCGACTTCCCCGCCTCGGCGGCCAACGACGGTGATCCGGGGACGCGTTGGTCCTCCCCCGTCGAGGACGGCGCCTGGTGGCAGGTGCGCCTGGCCGGATCCGCCCGCCTCGGCCGCCTCACCCTGCACTGGCAGGACGCCCACCCCTCCGCCTACCGGGTCCAGGTCTCCGCCGACGGCCGCGTCTGGCGCACGGCGGCCACCGCGACGGACAGCCGGGGCGGCCGGGAGGAGGTCCGCTTCGACGAACGCGATGCGCGCTACCTGCGCGTCCAGGGCGTCAAGCGCGCGACCAAGTACGGGTATTCGTTGTGGTCGGTGGGGGTTTACGCGGTCGCGGAGACGTCCTCCGGAGAGGACTCCCCCTCGGAGTGAACCGAAGTCCCCGCAGGGTTCGATAGACGGGGTGTGAGACTGTTCCGCCCCATGAGGGGCCACCGGGAGGACGACACGGACGCGGCGCTGCTGCGGGCCGTCTCGGACGGGGACTCGGCGGCGATGGCCGCACTGTACGACCGGCACGCGGGCTGGCTGCACACGCGACTGAGCCGCCGGTGCGCTGACCCCGAGGTGGTGCGCGAGGTGTTGCAGGACACGTTCGTGACCGTCTGGCGGTCGGCCGGCACCCACCGGGGTGCGGAGGCCGGCGGCTGGCTGTGGACGATCGCGGCTCGACGCCTCGTGGACGCCCGACGGGCGCAGGAGCGGGCCGCACGCGTCGAGTACATGGTGCCGACGCCCGCGCCGTCCGCCGAGGACCGCGTGCTGGCGGAGCTGGAGCACGGGGACGTGGGCGCCGCTCTCGACCGCATCTCACCCGAGCTGCGCGAGGTGCTGCGGGCGACGGTCATCGACGGGCTGACCACGCGGGAGACCGCCGCCCTCCTCGGTATTCCGGAGGGGACGGTCAAGACACGAGCCATGCGCGCGCGTGCCGAACTCCGCGCGGCTCTCGCCCTACTGGACCCGTCGCGCACCCTCCGTCTGCATCCGTCTCCACTGGGAGGCCCGGCATGACCGGCTGGCACGCCCCGGACGATCTCGTCACCCGCTACACGGACGGAACCCTCGCGGAAACCGACGCCTGGTCGCTGGAAAGGCATCTGGAACGCTGCGACCCCTGCGCCGCACGGGTCTCGCACGCGGCCCGGGCGGGCGCGGCTGGGGTGGTCCTGGCGGAGATACGGGACGCGCTCATGGACGTGGTCCTCACATCGGCCCCGGTGCCGAAACCGGTCCCGATGGTGCCGGGACCGCGCTGGGGCGCCGGGCGGCGGCTCGCGCGGATCGCCTGGGCCGCCGGGCCGGCTCTGCGCGGCTCCTGGGTCGGCGCCCTGGCGCTGGTCGTCCTGGCGGCGGTCGCGCTCGCCCACGGAGGCGGATGGGCGGGGACGCGGCCGTTGCTGCTGGCCGTGGCGCCCGTCATCCCCGTGGCCGGGGTCGCCCTCTCCTACGGACGGCACGCGGATCCGTTGCACGAGATCGTCGCGGCGACCCCGTCCGGGGGTCTGCGGCTCCTGCTCACCCGCACGGCAGCCGTGCTCGCGGTCAGCCTTCCGTCGCTGACGACGGTGGAGCTGCTGCTTCCGCCCTTCGGACCGCAGTCGCCGACCGGGCCGGCCGCGGCCACCTGGCTGCTGCCGGGACTGGCCCTGACACTGGCCTCTCTCGTGCTCACCGGCTACCTGGGCTGCCGTGCCGCGACAGCGGTGGTCGGCGGCGGCTGGCTGCTCGCCGTAGCGGCACCTCTCCTCTCATCCGACGGGACCGCCCTGACGGCCCGGCTCACGGATCAGCTGTCCCTCTACTTCACCGGAGCGGCGCCGCAGGGAGGGTGGGCGGCGGCAATCGCGCTCTGCGCCCTGTTCCTGGCCGTGCGCCACGAGGCCTACGACCGTCTGGAGACCATGTGAACACCCCTGACGCGGACGGATCGCGGAGCACCGGGATACGCGTCTGCGGGCTGACCGTCCGCCACCGGCGAACGACCGCGCTGGACGCCGTCGACCTCGATTTCCATCCCGGCGTTCACGGACTGCTCGGGCCGAACGGCGCCGGAAAGACCTCGCTCATCCGCGTCCTCGCCACGGTCGCGGCACCCTCGGCCGGCCGGCTGGAGATGTTCGGCAGGAGCCTCGATGACCGTGCGGCGCGCACCGCGGTCCGCCGGAAACTCGGATACCTGCCGCAGGATTTCGGCTACTACCCGGGATTCACCGTGCGCGAGTTCGTCGCCTACATGGCCTGGTTGAAGGAAGTCCCGCCCCCGGCCGTCGCGCCGGCGGTCGAGAAGGCCGTGCGCCGGGTCGGACTCGCCGACCGTCTCGACGCGAAGGTCAAGACGCTGTCGGGTGGGATGGTCCGCCGCGTCGGCATCGCCCAGGCCATCGTGAACGACCCCCGCGTCCTGCTCCTCGACGAGCCCACCGCGGGTCTCGACCCCGAGCAGCGTGTCGAGTTCCGGGCCCTGCTACGGGAGCTGGGCCGGACCGCCACCGTGATCGTCTCCACGCATCTCGTCGAGGACGTGGCAGCGGCCTGTACGGACGTGACCCTGATCGAGGCCGGGCACGTCGCCTACCGCGGTACGCCTTCCTCTCTCGCCGCTCTCGGCGCGAAGGGCCACGAAACCGACGGAAACGCCATCGAGCGCGGCTACACCGCCGCCCTGCGCGGCCACCGCGCTGCGACAGCGGCGGGGGCCGGCCGATGAACGTGCGTGTCCGTCCGCGGCCGGGCCGCACGGCCCCGTCGTCCGACTCCGACTTCCCCGTTCCCCGTTCCGCGCCGCATCCGTTCGGTGTCGAGTCGAGGCGCGGTTTCGCACCCTGGGCGGCCGTCGGTCTCCTGCTTGCCCTCGCCTGGGCCCTGGCCGCCAAAGCGGACCAGTGGCAGGGAAGTTGGGGCAACGCGACGGAGACGGCGACCTCCGCGGCCGCGATGATCGGTGTGCCCTTCGCACTCGCCGCCGGCGCCTGGCAGGGCGGCAGGGAGCGCCGACTGCGGATGACGGAGCTGCGCTCCTCGTCGGCCCGCAGTCGCCCCGTCCAGTTCCTGGTCGCCGCTCTGCCGCTCGCAGGCCTTCTGGCCCTGGCCTACCTGGTCGCGGTCGTCGGGGTCCTGGCCGCCTGCGCGCCGTACGCGTCGGCGGGCGGCCCGGCGCCGACCGCGTACGCCGGGACGGCGGTGTCGCTGGCGGCCTGTGCCGTCCTCGGTCATGTGGCCGGACGCGTCGTCTCCTTCCGGTTGACCGCTCCCCTTCTCGCGATCGGCGGATATGTCGTCGAGGGTGCCCTGGGCACGCAGCAGTCGGACCTCAGCTACCTCGCGTTCTGCCTGGTCCGGGTCTCGGGTGACGACAAGATCGCGGTCTGGTGGTACCCCCTGGTCGCCGCCCTGTGGGCCGGCGGGCTCGCGGCCGCCGCGGTCGTGGCCGTGGCCGGGCACCGTCGCGTCGCAGCGTTGCTGCCCCTGGCGGCCGCGCTCGGAGCGGCCACCCTGCTGGTCCAGACGGGCGACGGCCTGCTGCGCGACAACCCGCTCGCCCGACGCCAGGTCTGCGACACGTCGACCGTCCCGGACATCTGCGTCAACGGCACACGCCCGGGCATGCTGCCGGAGGTGAAGCGGGCCCTGTCCGGACTCACCGACCGTCTTGCAGGCGTACGCAACCTCCCGGTCCGCTACGAGGACCTCGGTCGCCGCCCGCGCGATGACGAGGCGGAGCTGCCGTCCCTCGCCCCGATCGGCTGGAGCGTCGTGCGCGGCAGGCTGACCGATCCCTCGCGCTACGCGCGGGAAGCCGCCTGGACGCTCCTCCGCCCTGGGTGCGACGAACCGCCCGCACGTCCCGTCGCAGTCACGGACGAGGCCGTCCTGCGCTGGCTGGCACCCGATACCGGATCCGAAGCGGCGCGCGCGGACCAGGTGGCGCGGGCCAGGAAGGACGGTGACAGGGATCGGCTGGCGACGTACCGGGCGGAGGACCGCGCGTATGCGCGCCTCGCCGCCATGACCGACGGCGAACGCCGTTCCTGGCTCGGCCGCTACTTCGCCACCGCGGGTCGGTGCGCCCCCGAGCCGAACGAGGTTCCGTCACTGTGAGAACCCCTCGCCCGCTCCCCGCTCACCGGGTCGGTGCCCGCCCCCTCGCCCTCTACGTCCGCTCCCGGGGCATCCCGACGACCCTTGCGATCCTGGCCGGCGCCGCGCTGCTCACCGCATGGGCGGCGAACCGCCCCGACGCCTACCTCGACCCCTATCGCAGGGTTCCCCTGATCGCGCTCGCCCCCCTGCTGGCGTCGGCGGCTGTCGTCGGGGGGCTGCACACGCACTCGCCCGAACTCGACTCGACCGCCGTTCGGCCCTGGTGGCCGCGGCGGCTGGGCCACCTGCTGGCCCTGAGCTCGGTCGCGGCGCTGCTGCTGGCGCTCGCCGTGCCCGGCCACTCCCAGGAGTTCGGCGCGGCAGCGATGGTCCGCAACACCTTGGGGGGCATCGGCATCACGACGGTCGCCGCGACCGTGCTGGGCGCCCGCCTGAGCTGGATGCCCACCACGCTCTACTTCAGCGCCGTGTACCTGTCTGCGTCCTCACCCCGTGTGAGTAACGCGACAGTCCTGTCCTGGTCCATGCAACCGGGCCCACAGCGCGGCGCCTGGCTCGTGGGCCTCGCGCTCTTCGTGGCCGGCTCTGCACTCTGCGCGACGCTCGGTGCCCGACCGGAGGGATCCCGCGTGTAGACGCCTTCAGGTCCCCGGAAGGCACACCGGACCCCCGGCGGGCCGGGTGGGCTCAGGTGCCCCCGGCCCACCGGGCGGCGTGCCGCACAGGCTGTGCCAACGCAAAAGCCCGGATCGTCAGGCTGAAATGCCGTCGATCCGGGCCATCGCGTCGTCCGCGCCGTAAGGCTGCAGGTAGGGCATCCAGCGCGGATCCCTGTGCCCGGTTCCGATGATGCGCCAGGCGAGCCCCGTCGGCGGGGCGGGTTTGTGGCGCAGACGCCAGCCGATCTCGACCAGGTGGCGGTCGGCCTTGGTGTGGTTGCAGCGGCGGCAGGACGCCACCACGTTGTCCCAGGCGTGCTGACCCCCGCGGGAGCGCGGGATGACGTGGTCGACGCTGGTTGCGACGCCACCGCAGTACATGCACCGGCCGCCGTCACGGGCGAACAGAGCTCGCCTGGTCAGCGGGACGGGCCCTCGGTAGGGAACCCGTACGAACCTCTTCAGCCGGACCACGCTGGGTGCGGGGACAGTAACGGTCGCGCTGTGCAGGAAGGCGCCGGATTCCTCGAGGGAGACGGCTTTGTTCTCCAGGACGAGGACGAGCGCGCGGCGGAGCGGTACGACGCCGAGCGGCTCGTACGACGCGTTGAGAACCAGGACGTGCGGCACGGATGCCTCCTTGTACGCCGGCGGCGCGTGGCTCGCGCCGGGACGATCTGTAGCCAGTCTCTCCTCATGCCTGGTGGAAGCGCCACCATGTCCCGGTAACGGGCTGGGAGTGTTTTCGACCACACCCCCTGCATCCCCAGGTGAGCACCGTCTCTCCCCCGCTGAACACAACGATCCACACACGATGCCCCGTTAGTGTGGTGGTTCTGCCCGAACGGCGCCTCTTATGTCCCCGGCCGTGGGCGGACCGCTACGCCTGGAGGTACCTGCCGTGTCCCTGACCGTCCTATCGGCCCTGGCCGCCGCCCCGACCCCGTCGCCGTCCCCGTCGACGACAGGTCGGGTCGCCCCCACGCTTCAGGACGCCCAGGAAAGTGCGACCAACGCGGCGAGCTGGGTCGAGGAGAACTGGTCGACCTGGCTCGCGATCGGTCTGCGCGTACTGCTCATCGTGGTGATAGCCGCGGTGCTGAGAGTGGTGGTGCGGCGGGCGATCACCAAGCTCATCGACCGCATGAACCGCACGGTGCAGGCCGTCGACGGCACCTCGCTTGGCGGTCTGCTGGTGAACGTGGAGCGCCGCCGGCAGCGCTCGCAGGCCATCGGCTCGGTCCTGCGCTCGGTCGCGTCCTTCCTGATCATGGGCACCGCCGCGCTGATGATCCTCGGCACGTTCGCGATCAATCTGGCCCCGCTGCTCGCCTCGGCCGGTGTGGCCGGTGTGGCGATCGGTTTCGGCGCCCGCAACCTGGTCACGGACTTCCTCTCCGGCGTCTTCATGATCCTGGAGGACCAGTACGGCGTCGGTGACACGATCGACGCGGGCGTCGCGTCCGGCGAGGTCATCGAGGTGGGCCTGCGCGTGACGAAGCTGCGCGGCGACGGCGGCGAGATCTGGTACGTCCGCAACGGCGAGGTCAAGCGCATCGGCAACCTCTCCCAGGGCTGGGCCACGGCCGGCGTGGACGTCACCGTCCGCGCCTCGGAGGACCTGGACCAGGTCCAGTCCGTGCTGAACAACGTCGCCGAGGCCATGAGCAAGGAAGAGCCCTGGAACGAGCGTCTGTGGGGCCCGATCGAGATCCTCGGCCTGGACAGCGTGCTCCTCGACTCCATGGTGGTCCGCGTCTCGGCGAAAACCATGCCCGGCAAGGCCCTGTCCGTCGAGCGCGAGCTGCGCTGGCGCATCAAGCGGGCCTTCGACGAAGCGGACATCCGGATCGTCGGTGGAGTGGCGGCGGCCCACGAGGAGGAGCCGCTCGACCCGTCGGAGAGCGTCGCGGCCCCCTCGGCGCACGCCAACCCGACGTCCCCGCAGTCCCTTGCGGCGGCCCCGATCGTCCCGGGACCCACCCCGCCGAGCACGGCCAAGTAGCGCGACGGCACTCGCCCGCGCGGAAGGAGGCGGCACCCGGTCGACGCCGGGTGCCGCCTCCTTCCGCGTACCGCCGCCTCCGCGAACGGGTCGCACCCGTCACGCCGTCGAACAAGCACACAGCTTCTCGAACGGCAGCGCCCCGACCTCGAACAGCACCACCCCCGCAGGTAACGAGTCGGTTGCCTAGGGGGTGGTTTCTCTTGACGCCCCCGCCCCACCCGGCCTACTTTCCTCGCACCAGCAATAGGAAACTTTCCTAACAATGATCTTGGGTGGACTTACCGAAGGCACCCCTGGGAAGCTGGTCGGCCGAGAAGGGCAGGTGGCGACAGACATGGCAGGATCCGCCGGTACGCCGGGCACTCCGCGCGTCCTGCGCGCCATGAACGACCGGGCCGCACTCGACCTGCTGCTCGCGCACGGCCCCCTCTCCCGGACCCGCATCGGCAAGCTGACCGGGCTGTCCAAGCCCACCGCCTCGCAGCTCCTCGCCCGCCTGGAAGCGGCGGGCCTGGTGCTCGCCACCGGCACCAGCGAAGGCCGCCCGGGCCCCAACGCCCAGCTGTACGCGGTCAATCCCGGCGCCGGCCACGCGGCGGGCCTGGACGTCACCCCGGACCGCGTCCTCGCCGCCGTCGCCGACATCACCGGCCGGACGGTCGGCGAGTACGAACTGCCCACCCCCGGCCGCCACCCCGCCCAGCCCGTCGTACGCCAGGTCACCGACGCCCTCGACGGCGCGGTCAAGGCCGCCGGGCTCGCCCGGGACGACGTCCGCCGCCTGGTCATCGGCACACCCGGCGCCTTCGACCCCAACACCGGCCGGCTGCGGTACGCCTCGCACCTGCCCGGCTGGCACACTCCGACGCTGCTCGACGAACTGGCGGCCGCGCTGCCGATGCCGGTCGAGTACGAGAACGACGTCAATCTCGTCGCCATCGCGGAGCAGCGCCTCGGCGCCGCCCAGGGGCACGAGGACTTCGTCCTGCTGTGGAACGAGGGCGGTCTCGGCGCCGCGCTCGTCCTCGGCGGCCGGCTGCACCGCGGCTGGACCGGCGGCGCCGGAGAGGTCGGCTTCCTGCCGGTGCCCGGGGCGCCCCTGGTGCGCCAGGTGACCAAGGCCAACAGCGGTGGCTACCAGGAACTGGCGGGTTCCCAGGCGCTTCCGAAGCTCGCCCGCGAGCTCGGCATCAAGGACCTGCCCGCGGGCCCGTACACCGAGGTCGCCGCCACCGTCGTCGAGCGGGCCGCCGCCGTCGCGGACGGTCCGTACCGGCAGCTCCTGGAGACCTACGCGACCGGTCTCGCCACCGGTCTGGCCTCACTGGTCTCCGTCCTCGATCCCGAACTCGTCGTACTCAGCGGCTCGTCGCTCACCGCGGGCGGCGAACCACTGCGCGCCCTGGTCCAGGCCGAGCTGGAGGAGCTGGCCGCGTCCCGGCCGCGCCTCGTGGTCGGCGGAGTCCACGAACACCCCGTACTGCGCGGCGCGTTGGAGAGCGCCCTGGCAGCCACCCGCGACGAGGTCTTCGACACCTCCCGCTGATCCGCACCACCGACTCGGCGCCGCCGAGCCCATCACCGTCACCGTCCCGCCCGTCACCCCGTTCCGCCCCGTCCTTCGCAGGGAGATCTCGTCATGCCCGGAATATCCCGAAAGGCGGCGGTCGCGCTCGCCGCCTCCGTCTCCATAGCCCTCTTCGCCACCGCGTGTACCGGCCAGTCCGACAGCGGCGGGAGCGACGACGCGTCCAAGGAACAGACGATCAACTTCTGGCACGCCTGGAGCGCGCCGGGCGAGGTCAAGGCCGTCAAGTCGATGGTCGCCGGCTTCGAGAAGGCGCACCCCAACATCCACGTCAACGTCGTCGCCAACATGACGGACGACAAGATCAACCAGGCACTGCGGGCCGGCGGTGACAAGGCGCCCGACGTGATCTCCTCGTTCACCACGAACAACGTGGGCAAGTTCTGCTCCTCGGGCGCGCTGGTCGACCTCAACCCCTTCTTCAAGAAGTCGGACATCGATCCCGGGACGACGTTCCCGAAGGCGATGAACGAGTACACCCAGTTCGACGGCAACCGCTGCACGGTGCCGCTGCTCGGTGACGCGTACGGCCTCTACTACAACAAGACCGCCTTCGAGAAGGCCGGGATCTCCTCCCCGCCGAAGACCTGGTCGGAGTTCGAGAAGGACGCCAAGAAGCTCACCGTCGCCAAGGGCGACTCGTACGCGCAGCTCGGCTTCATGCCGAACTACCACGGCTGGGAGTCCACCACCGAGCACTACTTCGGGCAGTTCTCGCCGACGTACTTCGACGGCAGCGGCAAGTCGAACGTCGCCAAGGACCCCGCCTTCACGGCCGGTTTCACCCTCCAGAAGAAGCTGGTCGACGAGCTCGGCGGCTTCAAGAAGCTGGAGACCTACCGCTCCAAGCTCGGTGACGAGTGGGGCCCCAAGCACCCCTTCCACACCGGTCAGGTCGCCATGCAGCTGGACGGCGAGTGGCGGCTCGGCATGGCCGAGGAGGCCAAGCCCGGCTTCGAGATCGGCGTCGCCCCGCTGCCCGTCCCGGACGACCAGGCGGACCAGTACGGCAAGGGCTACATCACCGGCACGATCGCGGGCATCGCGGCCACCAGCAAGAAGCAGAACGCGGCCTGGGAGTTCGTCAAGTACATGACGACGGACACGGACGCGGTGGTCGGCTTCGCCAACGCCATCCACAACGTGCCCTCGACGCTCGCCGCTCTCAAGTCGCCGAAGCTGAAGTACGACCCGCGGTTCAAGACGTTCCTGGACATCGCGTCGAACCCGAACTCCACGACCACGCCGGCGTCCATCAACGGCGGCACCTACCTCGTGACGCTCCAGCAGTTCGGATACGACTACGAGAGCGGTAAGACAAAGGATCTGAAGGCGGGCCTGCAATCCACCGCCCAGCAGATCGACACGGACATCGCGCAGGCGAAGTAGCCACCCGATGAGCACGGTCACGCTGGCTTCGAAGCGCCGCAGGGCGGCGCTTCGGACCCTCGCCTTCATGTCGCCCTGGTTGATCGGGTTCGCGGTCTTCTTCGCCTACCCGCTGCTCTCGACCGTCTACTTCTCCTTCATGCACTACGACGGCTTCAAGCCGCCGACGTGGGCGGGGACGAAGAACTGGCGTTACGTCTTCGAGAACTACCCGCTGTTCTGGCCCGCGTTGCGCAACACCCTGTGGCTGGTCCTCGTCATGGTGACCCTCCGCGTCCTGTTCGGACTCGGCGTGGGCCTGCTGATCACGAAGATCAAGACGGCCACGGGTGTCTTCCGCACCCTCTTCTACCTGCCCTACCTCGCTCCGCCGGTGGCGGCCACCATGGCCTTCGCCTTCCTGCTCAACCCCGGCACCGGACCGGTCAACTCCATCCTGGAGAAGGTCGGCATCCCGGCCCCCGGCTGGTTCAACGACCCCTCCTGGTCCAAGCCGGCCCTCACCCTGCTCGCCCTGTGGGGCATCGGCGACCTGATGGTCATCTTCATGGCCGCGCTGCTCGACGTGCCCACCGAGCAGTACGAGGCCGCCGAGCTGGACGGTGCCTCCGCCTGGCAGCGCTTCCGGTACGTCACCGTGCCGAACATCTCGCCCATCGTGATGTTCGCCGTGGTCACCGGCGTGATCCAGACCATGCAGTACTACACGCAGCCACTGATCGCCGGGAAGGTCGCCTCGGGCGTCATCCAGGGCGCCGGTACGCAGTTCGAGCCCGGCTATCCCGACAAGTCGACGCTCACCCTGCCCCAGCTCGTCTACAACCTCGGCTTCCAGCGCTTCGACTACGGCTCCGCCTGTGTGGTCGCGCTCGTGCTGTTCGCCCTGTCCATGGTGTTCACCGCGTTCCTGATGCGGCGCCGGGGCGGTCTCATCCAGGCAGGTGACTGACCGATGACCCACGTACTCGACAAGCCGGCGGAGCTGACGAAGCCCGTCTCCCCCGCCGAACGCACCGCCCGCCGCAAGGCGCTCCTGGAGTGGGTGGCGATCCACTCGCTCGGCCTCGCCGCCGCCCTCTTCTTCGTCCTGCCCTTCGTGTTCGTGTTCCTGACCTCGCTGATGAGCGACAGCCAGGCACTCAGCCGCGACCTGATCCCGCACACCTGGGAATGGGGCAACTACAAGAAGGTCTTCGACACCCCGGGCTTCCTCACCTGGTGGAAGAACACCCTGCTCTACGCGGGCTTCGGCACCGTGCTGACCGTCGTCTCGTCGATCCCGGTCGCCTACGCACTCGCCAAGTTCCGCTTCCGCGGCCGGAACCTGTCCCTGATGCTGGTCATCTCGATGATGATGCTGCCGCCGCAGGTCGTGATCATCCCGATGTACCTGTTCTGGGCCAAGCAGCTGGACCTGTCCGGGACGCTGTGGCCGCTGATCATCCCGATGGCGTTCGGCGACGCGTTCTCCATCTTCCTGCTGCGCCAGTTCCTGATGACCATCCCGAACGAGTACCTGGACGCCGCCAAGGTCGACGGCTGCGGGGATCTGCGGACCCTGCTGAGGGTCGTCCTGCCGATGGCGAAGCCCGGTATCGCGGCCGTCGCGCTGTTCCAGTTCTTCTACGCCTGGAACGACTACTTCGGACCGCAGATCTACGCCTCGGAGAACCAGGGCGCCTGGACCCTGTCCTACGGCCTGGAGTCGTTCAAGGGCGCGCACCACACCGACTGGAATCTCACCATGGCCGCGACCGTTCTGGTCATGGCCCCCGTGATCCTCGTGTTCTTCTTCGCGCAGAAGGCGTTCGTCGAGGGTGTCACGCTCACCGGAGTGAAGGGTTAACCATGAAACTCACCGTGGTCGGCGGAGGGTCGACCTACACCCCCGAACTCATCGACGGCTTCGCCCGGTTGCGGGACACCCTGCCGGTCGAGGAGCTGGTCCTCGTGGACCCGGCGGCCGAACGCCTGGAGCTGGTGGGCGGCCTGGCGCGGCGCATCTTCGCCAAGCAGGGCCATCCCGGCAGGATCGTCACGACCTCCGACCTCGACGCGGGCGTGGAGGGCGCCGACGCGGTGCTCCTGCAGCTCCGGGTCGGCGGCCAGGCGGCTCGCCAACAGGACGAGACGTGGCCGCTGGAGTGCGGCTGCGTCGGGCAGGAGACGACGGGCGCGGGCGGTCTGGCCAAGGCGCTGCGGACCGTCCCGGTGGTGCTGGACATCGCCGAGCGGGTCCGCCGCAGCAACCCGGACGCCTGGATCATCGACTTCACCAACCCGGTCGGCATCGTGACCCGGGCCCTCCTCCAGGCGGGCCACAAGACGGTCGGCCTGTGCAACGTGGCGATCGGCTTCCAGCGGAAGTTCGCCGGCCTGCTCGGTGTCTCCCCCGCCGACGTGCACCTAGACCACGTGGGGCTCAACCACCTCACCTGGGAGACCGGGGTGCGCCTCGGCGGCCCCGAGGGCGAGAACGTGCTGCCCAAGCTGCTCGCCGAGCACGGGGACGCCGTCGCCGACGACCTGCGGCTGCCCCGCAGCCTCGTCGACCGGCTCGGCGTGGTCCCCTCGTACTACCTGCGCTACTTCTACGCGCACGACGCCGTCGTCGAGGAGCTGCGCACCAAGCCCTCGCGGGCCGCCGAAGTCGCCGAGATGGAGCGGCAGTTGCTGACCATGTACGGCGACCCGGCGCTCGACGAGAAGCCGGAGCTGCTGGCCCGTCGCGGCGGCGCCTTCTACTCGGAGGCCGCCGTGGACCTCGCCGCGTCGCTGCTCGGCGGAGGCGGCAGCCCCTACCAGGTGGTGAACACGTACAACCGGGGAACCCTGCCGTTCCTGCCGGACGACGCGGTGATCGAGGTGCAGGCCGCGATCAACGCCAAGGGCCCGACGCCGCTCGCGGTGCCGGCCGTGGATCCGCTGTACGCGGGTCTCATGGCGAACGTGACGGCGTACGAGGACCTCGCTCTGGAGGCAGCCCTGCGCGGCGGCCGCGACCGGGTCTTCCGCGCCCTGCTCGCCCACCCCCTGATCGGCCAGTACTCCTACGCCGACACCCTGACCGACCAGCTGATCGCGCACAACCGGGAGCACCTCGCGTGGGCATGACCTCGACGGAGTCCGGCGCCGGGACGGCCGCCGGGTCCGGCCCCGCAGACCCCACCGGCCTCGTGCTGGCCATCGACGCGGGGAACAGCAAGACCGACGTCGCCGTGGTCACCGCGGACGGCCGGGTCACGGGCACCGCGCGCGGCGGCGGGTTCCGGCCCCCGGTGGTCGGTGTCGAGACCGCGGTCGACGTGCTCGCCGACGCCGTGCGGCGGGCCTTCGCGGAGGCGGGCGTCACCTCCGTCGAGCACGTCTCCGCCTGTCTCGCCAACGCCGATCTTCCGGTGGAGGAGGAGCAGTTGGCGGCGGCGCTGGACGCGCGGGCGTGGGGCGCGGGCGTGGAGGTGCGCAACGACACGTTCGCGATCCTGCGCGCCGGGATAGCCGACCCGCGCGGGGTCGCCGTGGTGTGCGGCGCCGGCATCAACTGCGTCGGCATGCGGCCCGACGGCCGGACCGCCCGCTTCCCCGCCATCGGCCGCATCTCCGGTGACTGGGGCGGCGGCTGGGGTCTGGCCGAGGAGGCCCTGTGGCACGCGGCACGGGCGGAGGACGGCCGGGGCGGACCCACCGCCCTTTCCCGCACCCTGCCCGCGCACTTCGGCCTGGACTCCATGTACGCGCTCATCGAGGCGCTCCACCTGGAGCACATCGGCAACGCGCGCCGGCACGAACTGACCCCGGTCCTGTTCGCCACCGCCGTGGACGGCGACCCGGTGGCCCGCGGGCTCGTCGACCGGCTCGCGGAGGAGGTGGTCGCCATGGCCACGGTGGCGCTGACCCGCCTCGACCTGCTCACCGAGGAGACTCCGGTCCTCCTCGGCGGCAGCATCCTCGCGGCCCGGCATCCGCAGCTAGACGACCGGATCGCCGAACTCCTCGCCACTCGCGCCCCGAAGGCGGTCCCGCAGGTGGTCGCGGCCCCGCCGGTACTGGGTGCGGCGCTGCTGGGCCTGGACCGGGTGAGCGCGGGGCACGACGTCCACGCGCGCGTGCGGGCCTTCTACGAAGGGGTCTGACCGGACCGGCTGGAACGCGGGGGCGCGCGCGGGCGCCCCCGCGTTCCGCTGCGCCGGCGCGGGAACCGAACCGGACCGGAACACGTGTTCATGGGCAGGGGGCGGTGCCGGGGATTTCGTGCTGCGCCGTGATCCGAACAAGATCCAGGCAAGGCCTGTGCGGAAGCCGGTCCCGGCGGCGATACTTGCCGCCGTGCACCTACGCCGTACGGCCGCGCCGGCCGCGTCCGCGGCGAGCGCGACCGGACGGATGACCATGGGGGAGGTCAAGTGACACAGCCGCCGAAAGGCAGTGCGGCGCCACCGGGTCGGGGCGCCCCGACGATGCCGGCCGTGCCGCCGCAGTCCGGGCCTCCCGTGCCGTCGGCCGGGCCCGGGGTCCCCCAGGGGCCGCCGCCGGTGACCACCGCGGCACCGGCCGCTCCGCCCCGGCGCACGGCGTGGGCGGAGGGCGTGGACCGGCTGCGCGCCGCGGCGACGACGGAGCCCGGACGCCTGCGCGTCATCGGCGCGCTCCTGGCCCTGCTGGTCGTCGCCTTCGGCGCGGTCACCGCCCTGCAGATGACGCAGCGCTCGGACGCCGCGGACAACGTGCTGAACAGCAGCCAGCCCCTGAGCGCGAGCGCGGCCGACATCTACCGCTCCCTCGCCGACGCCAACACCGCGGCCGCGAGCGGCTTCCTGGCGGGCGGTCAGGAGACGCAGGAGTCCCGGGACCAGTACGACCTGGACATCCGGACGGCTTCGGAGAAGCTCGTCACCGCGGCCAACAGCAGTGACCCCGGCTCCGCTTCGGCGGCCACGATCTCCGACCTGAACAGGCTGCTGCCCGAGTACACCGGCCTGGTCGAGCGTGCCCGCGCCAACAACCGGCAGGGCTTCCCGCTGGGCGGCGCCTATCTGCGGTACGCGAACGAGAAGATGCAGGAACAGATGCTGCCGAAGGCCCAGCAGCTCTACACGCGGGAGAACCAGCGGCTGAACGCGGACTACGCCGAGGCGAAGCCCTACCCGTGGGCGGCGATCGCCCTCGGTCTCGTCGCGCTCGGCGCGCTCGTGTGGGCGCAGCGGCGCAACTACCGCCGGACGAACCGGGTGATGAACCAGGGCATGGCCGCCGCGACCGCCGCGTCCGTGGTCGTCCTGCTGTGGCTGGCCGTCGGGCACTCCCTCGCCCGGGCCGGGCTCGACGAGTCCTACGAGCACGGGGTCCGGTCCCTGAACGTGCTGCACGCCGCGCAGATCGCGTCCCTGAAGGCGCGGGGCAACGAGAACCTCACCCTGGTCAGCCGCGGCGCGGAGACCAAGACGCTGCCCGACAAGACCACGGTCGACCTGTACGACAGCGAGTTCGACACGGAGATGAAGCAGCTCACCAAGGGCCTCGCCGTGGCGGAGAGCCTCGCGGACGACGCGGCGGGCCAGAAGCCCGTACGGACCGCGACGTCCAACATGAAGGAGTGGAAGGCCCGGCACAAGGAAGCCCGCGCGCTCGACAAGCAGGGCAAGTACCAGGACGCGCTCGACAAGGTCATCGGCTCCGTGGACAAGAAGCCCACGGGCGCGTGCTTCAGCGGTGTCGACAAGAACCTCACGCGCGCGCTGACGCACGAGCAGGCCGAGTTCAAGCAGGCGGCGAGCGACGGCCTGGGGGCCATGAGCGGGCTTCCGGTCGGCGCGGCGGTCCTCGCGGTACTGGCCGCGGCCGGCGCGGTGTTCGGCGTCGGGCGCAGGCTTTCGGAGTACCGGTGAGAGGGGGAGCGGCGATGATCGCACGACGCCTGAGGGCGAGCCTGCGCGGCTGGGGCGGTGTGGGCGCGATGGCGGTCGCCTGCGCGGTCGCGCTCGTCTTCGCCCTGCTGCTGCCGCTCAGCGACGCGCACGGGGAGGGCGGCGCGGGTCTCGGCGGCCAGGGCCTCGGCCGGGGCACCCAGGCCAAGGACGAGAAGTGCACCGACCCGCAGGACCGGAGCCCCGCGCCGTCGAGCGCGGACGGGCCCACGATCGATGCCATCAAGGCGCGCAAGGACCGGCGGCTGATCGTGGGCGTCGACCAGAACAGCTACCGCTGGGGCTACCGCGACCCGAACAACCCCAAGGCCGGCAGCGACCTGGAGGGCTTCGACATCGACCTGGTGCACGCCATCGCCAAGGACATCCTCGGCGACCCGGACGCCGTCCAGTTCCGCGCCATCCCCACCAGCCAGCGCATCTCCGCCGTCAAGGACGGCACGGTCGACATGGTGGTCCGCACGATGACGATCACCTGCGAGCGCCTCGACGAAGTCGCTTTCTCCGCGCCCTACTTCGAGACCGGCCAACAGGTGCTCGCCCCGGACAGCTCCACGATCACGGGGTACGACAAGAGCCTCGCCGGCAAGAGGATCTGCGCGGCGTCGGGATCGACGGCCTTGGCCAAGCTGACGACCGACAAGATGGTCGCGTCCGCCACCGTCCTCACCGTTCCCAACCAGCTCGACTGCCTGGTGCGGCTCCAGCTCGGTGAGGCGGACGCGGTGGTGACCGACGGCGCGCTCGCCGCGAGCCAGGCGGCGCAGGACCCGACGGTCAGGCTGAAGGGCGACACCTTCACCACCGAGTACTACGGCGTGGCCATGCGCAAGGAGTCGGACGACCTGGTCCGCCGGGTGAACCAGATCCTCGCGGACTACCGCAAGGACGGCTGGCGCCAGTCCTACGACAAGTGGCTCGCGCCGACCCTCAAGGACGACTCCCCCTCGAAGGAACCGCCCACCGTCCACTACGAGTGACCGACCTGATACCACTGGAGAGTTGCCCCGGCGCGCCGCCGAGCGCGCGGGGGACGGACAGGAAGCGAGAGGTGATCGATGGGCGCCACGGAGCCCCCCGCGCCGGTGCTGGACCGGGACGAGGCGGACCGTGCGCTGGCGCGTCTCGCCGCCGAGCACGAGGCCATCGAGACCTCTCTCCTCGCCCTGCAGGACCACGCGGGCCGCAGGCTCCTCGAAGGCGCCGAACTCACCGGCACCACCAAGGAGCGCTGGACGTCCGCGGACGCCTCGATCACGCTGCTGTGGGCGTACTTCGACGCCTACGCGGACGCGCTGCGCTCCGCGCGCGAGATCCGCTCCCGCCGGCGCTGGTCCAGCCGTGAGGATCTGGTCGAACTGACCGAGCTGCTGCGGGGATCGGGCATCACGGTCGCCGGTTCCACCACGGCCACGGCGAACGCGCCGACGCTGGCCGGCACCGGCAAGCTCAGCGAGCGGTTCACGCTGGCCGCGCTGGTGGACCGGATGAACGACCTGTACGCGTCCTCGCTCGACATGGTCGTCAGCGCGGACGCCGTGTGGTCCGCTCTGCCCGCCCGGATCGATTTACTGGCCGCCGAGCTCCAGCGCACCCGCCGGCTCGCGCACTCCGTGGGCGTGCGCCCCGGGGAGCATCCCTCCGGCGACGACCTGGAGCGGATCACCCGCACCCTGACCACCCTGCGCGAGCAGGTCATCTCCGACCCGCTGGCCTTCTGGACGCCGGCGCAGGGGAGTTCGGCCCCCGGTGGCGGCCGGCCGGACACGACGGCGTACGACCGTGAGGCGCGCGCCCTGGAGGAGGTGCGCCGCGAGATCGACGCGGTGCTCACCGTGCGCCAGGACGCGGAGGCGCGACTGGTGAGGCTGCGGGACGTACTGAGCCGGGCGGACCGCACGCTCGCCGAGGCGCGCAGTGCCCGCGGCGAGGTCCTCGCGAAGATCGCCGCGTCGGAGGTGCCCGCCGTGAGCGGTCCGCCGACGGCGTTGCAGGAACAGCTGGCGGCGGCCGCGGAGTACCGCAGGCACGCGCAGTGGCACCGTCTGTCACCGCTGCTGGAGGCGCTGGAGGAGAAGGCGGAGGACGAACTGCTGCGGGCCCGCGAGTCGTTGACGGCGGTCACCGCGCCGCTGGCGGTCCGCGCGGAGCTGCGGGGCCGGCTCGACGCGTACAAGGCGAAGGTCGCGCGGCTCGGTTTCGCCGAGGACCCGTTCCTCGTGGAGCGCTACGACGCGGCCCGGCGCATGCTGTGGAGCGCTCCCTGCGATCTCCGGGTGGCGGAGGAGGCGGTGCTGCGGTATCAGCGGGCGGCGGCGGAGGCGTTGAGCCCGAGGGTGCCGGAGCAGGGCGGACCGCAGGACCGGGCGGAGCACAGGGGGCCCGACGCGTGAGCGGGGAAGGGGGTGCGGCGTGAGTGAGCACGCTGTGGGTGAACGACAGGGATGCCAGCGGCCCGGTTGCGAGGGGTCGTACGAGGACATGGGCGGGGGCGAGCTGTACTGCGACACGTGCGGGCTCGCCCCGGTCGTGTCCGCGAAGGGGACGGTGAACTCGCCTCCGACGGGGGTGACGGCGGGCGGCGGTGCCGCGCGCGGTTCCACCAGCGGGAGTGTGCGCGGGAGTTCGCGGGCCAGCTCGCGGACGTCGTCGCGCTCCTCGCAGTCGCGGCGCTCGGTGTCCGGCCGGCTGTCGCGGTCGGTGTCCGGCGGTTCGACGGGCCGTTCGGTGTCGGTGCGCAGTTCCGGTTCGACGGCGGGTTCCTCCGGCCGGGGCCGGCTCGGCGCGGGTCTCGTCGAGGTCCCGGGCGTGCCGCGTCCCGATCCGCGCGAGATGGTGCAGGAGAACCCGGAGGTCCCCGAGCGCAAGCGGTTCTGCTCGCGCTCCGACTGCGGTGCCCCGGTGGGGCGTTCGCGTGGCGACCTGCCCGGACGCACCGAGGGTTTCTGCACGAAGTGCGGCCACCCGTACTCGTTCGTGCCGAAGCTGCAGTCCGGTGACATCGTGCACGGCCAGTACGAGGTGGCGGGCTGTCTCGCGCACGGCGGGCTCGGCTGGGTGTACCTCGCCGTGGACCGCGCGGTCTCCGACCGCTGGGTGGTCCTCAAGGGGCTGCTGGACACGGGCGACCAGGACGCGATGGCGGCGGCGATCTCCGAGCGGCGCTTCCTCGCGGAGATCGAGCACGCCAACATCGTGCGGATCTACAACTTCGTCGAGCACCTCGACCAGCGGACCGGTTCGCTGGACGGGTACATCGTCATGGAGTACGTCGGCGGCAAGTCGCTGAAGGAGATCGCCAACGACCGGCGGACGGCGGACGGCAGGCGGGACCCGCTGCCGGTGGAACAGGCCTGCGCGTACGGCATCGAGGCGCTGGAGGCCCTCGGCCATCTGCACAGCCGCAACCTGCTGTACTGCGACTTCAAGGTCGACAACGCGATCCAGACCGAGGACCAGCTCAAGCTGATCGACATGGGCGCGGTGCGCCGCATGGACGACGACGAGTCGGCCATCTACGGCACGGTGGGCTACCAGGCGCCCGAGGTCGCCGAGGTGGGCCCCTCCGTCGCCTCCGACCTCTACACGGTCGCGCGGACGCTCGCGGTCCTCACCTTCGACTTCCAGGGCTACACGAACGTCTTCGTGGACTCCCTGCCCGACCCCGGCCACATCGAGGTCTTCCGGCAGTACGAGTCGTTCTACCGGCTGCTGGTGCGCGCCACCGACCCGGATCCCGCACGCCGTTTCGCGTCGGCGCAGGAGATGGCCGAGCAGCTGACCGGCGTGCTGCGCGAGGTGGTGTCCCTCCAGACGGGGCGGGCGCGGCCCTCGCTGTCGACGCTGTTCGGACCGGAGACGAAGGTCACCGACACGGAGCTGTTCGGGTCGGTGGCCGGGGACGTCTCGCGGCTCGGGGCCCGGGTGGTGCCCGTCCGCGGCAGGAGGGCGGCTCCCTCGCTGCCCGCGGGCGGGAACGGCGCGGCGGCCCTGCCGCCGCCTCCGGACTCCCCCACGCTGGTCAAGCCCGTGCCCGCGGCCGCCGCCGCGCTCGCCCTGCCCGTTCCTCGGGTGGACCCGGGCGACCCGAACGCCGGCTTCCTCGCGGGACTCATCGCGTCGGCGCCCGCCGAGCTGATCGCCGCACTGCACGCGGCCCCGGCCGGCTCCCCGGAGCTGCGGCTGCGTGAGCTGCGGGCCCGTCTGGAGATGGGTGAGGTGGCCGCGGCGCAGCACGGGGTGGAGGCGCTGGAGACGGACCACCCGGACGACTGGCGGGTGGTCTGGTACCGCGGTGTCACGGCGCTCGCGACGGGCGGCAACGAGATCGCGGCCCTGTCCTTCGACGCCGTCTACGACGCCTTCCCCGGCGAGCCCGCGCCGAAGCTGGCCCTCGGGCTGTGCGCGGAGGTGCTCGGCCAGCTGGACAACGCGGCGGAGTACTACCGCCTGGTCTGGACGACGGACCCCAGTTATGTGAGCGCGGCGTTCGGCCTGGCCCGCGTGCAGCTCGCCGCCGGGGACCGCCGGGCCGCCGTGAGCACCCTGGAGTCCGTGCCGGAGTCGTCGATCCACTACACGGCGGCGCGGGTCGCCGCCGTGCGGGCGCGGCTGCGGCAGCGCCCGGTCGCGGACGCCGCCGCGCCGCCGTTCCTGGACGACCTGACGGCTGCCGCGGGGCAGGTCGAGGCGCTCGACGGGTTCGGTCTGGACGCGGTGCGACGCGAGCAGTTGTCGACGGAGGTCCTCGGTTGCGCCCTGGACTGGGTACTCTCCGGTAGCCAGGGTTCCGCTCCGGCCTCCGGAGGCGGACATGTGCTGCTCGGCAGCGCGTTGGACGAGCGCGGCCTCCGTTTCGGCCTCGAACGTTCTT
The DNA here is from genome assembly GCF_002078175.1 of Streptomyces sp. M41(2017). Taxonomy (GTDB): domain Bacteria; phylum Actinomycetota; class Actinomycetes; order Streptomycetales; family Streptomycetaceae; genus Streptomyces. The sequence continues at coordinate 854,716 of NZ_MWFK01000001.1, forward strand.
ACCGGACGCTGGCCCGGCTCGCGCGGGGCGGCGAGGAGAGGATCGACCTGGTGGAACGTGCAAACCGTTACCGCCCCCGGACGTGGGTGTGATTGATGTCCCAGATGCCCCAGCCCACGGCCCTTTCGCGGTGCCCCAGTTGCGAGGAGCCGCTGGAGGCGGGTGACCGTTTCTGCGGTGCGTGCGGCTACGACCTGTCGACGGCGCCCGCACCACCGCAGGACCACCCCACGATCGCCATCAACGGCGCCGCGGCGGGCGCCCCCGCGGCGGCACCGGCCGCGCCGCCGCCCCCGCCGGCGCCTTCCGTGGACTGGCCGGTGGCGCCGGAGGCCGACACCTCCGACGTGCCCGCGCCGGTGCACCACGCCGCCGACATCCGGGGCACCGACTCGGGCGGATCCGAACTCCCGCACCCGGAGCACCCGCACGGCGATCATCCGTCGGGCGTACGGTTCGACCGGCCCCCGGAGCCCGACGAGTACCCGCTCGCCCCACCGGCCGCCGGGAGCGTCCCGGCCGCCCCCGGAGCGCCGGCCGTCCCCGCCGACCCCCGCACCGCCGACCTGCCCGCGCCCGCCGGGGGCGGCAGGACCTGCGTGGCGTGCCGGTCCGGCCAGGTCGACACCGACGGGTACTGCGAGAACTGCGGCCACGCGCAGCCACGGGAACGCGACCACATGGAGCAGGAGTTGGGCGCGGTCGCCGCGGTCAGTGACCGGGGTCTGCGCCACCACCGCAACGAGGACGCGTTCGCGATCTCCTCGACCGCGCTGCCCGACGGCTCCCCCGCCGTCGTCGCGATCGTCTGCGACGGCGTCTCCTCCGCGACCCGCCCCGACGAGGCGTCCCTCGCGGCGTCCCGCGCGGCGAGCGAGTCGCTCATGGCGGCCCTGCCGCTCGGTACGCACCCGCAGCAGGCCCTGCACGAGGCGATCGTCGCGGCGGCGGAGGCCGTCAACGCGCTGGCCGACCCGTCCACCGCGCAGGGCGATCACGCCCCGCACGTGAACGCGCCCGCCTGCACCATCGTCGGCGCCGTCGTCACCCCGGCCCTGCTCATCGTCGGCTGGGTCGGCGACAGCCGCGCCTACTGGGTTCCCGTCGACCGCACCTCGCTGCCCGCCCGGCTCACCGAGGACGACTCGTGGGCCGCGCAGATGGTCGCCGCGGGCCTGATGAACGAGGCGGAGGCGTACGCCGACGAGCGCGCCCACGCGATCACCGGCTGGCTGGGCGCCGACGCCTACGAACTGGAGCCGCACACCGCGTCCTTCAAGCCGGACCGGCCGGGTGTGGTGGTGGTCTGCACCGACGGGCTGTGGAACTACGCGGAGGCGGCCGAGGACATGGCCGCGGTCGTGCCCCCCGACGCCGCCGAGCGGCCGCTGCACAGCGCCCAGGTCCTGGTCGGCCACGCCCTGGACGGCGGGGGCCACGACAACGTAACAGTGGCCGTCCTGCCGTTCCCCGCGCCCGTCCAGGGGGCAGGATCGGCCTGAGGCCGACGAACGGACGGGGACGGCCGAGGACCGAAGGGGACCGGTCCGCACAGTCATGGCCCCCGCCGGTGGCGGGGGCGCGAGGGGGACACAGAAGGCATGGCCAATTTCTCGAAGTCGAACGTGCCGCAGTTCTCGGTCGACGTGTACCAGAACGAGTACCTGCCCGAGGGCGGGCGTGAGGTCAGCGCGATCGTCACGGTGAGTTCGACCGGCGGCGGCACCGTCGGCAGCGCGGTCGCCGCGCCGCATCTGTACACGGCCGGTCAGGGCCCGGACGCCGCGGTGGTGGTCATGGTCGACTGCTCGGGCTCGATGGACTACCCGCCGACCAAGATGCGCAACGCCCGCGACGCGACGTCCGCCGCGATCGACACGCTGCGCGACGGCGTGCACTTCGCCGTGGTCGGCGGCACGCATGTCGCCAAGGAGGTCTACCCGGGCAACGGCCGGCTGGCCGTCGCCGACGCGGCCACCCGCGGCCAGGCCAAGCAGGCGCTGCGCAAGCTCAGTTCGGGCGGCGGCACCGCGATCGGCACCTGGCTGCGGCTCGCCGACCGCCTGCTCTCCTCCGCGGACGTGTCCATCCGGCACGGGATCCTGCTCACCGACGGCCGCAACGAGCACGAGTCGCCCGAGGACCTCAGGGCCGCCCTGGTGTCCTGCGCCGGGCGCTTCACCTGTGACGCGCGGGGTGTGGGCACCGACTGGGAGGTCAAGGAGGTCACCGGCATCGCCTCGGCGCTGCTCGGCACCTCCGACATCGTCGCCGACCCCGCCGCACTGGCGGCCGACTTCACGCAGATGATGGAGACGGCGATGGGCAAGGAGGTCGCCGACGTGGCGCTGCGGCTCTGGACGCCGGTCGGCACCGAGATCAAGTTCGTCAAACAAGTGGCGCCCACGGTCGAGGAGTTGACCGACCGCCGTACCGAGGCCGGCCCGCGCGCGGGCGACTACCCCACCGGCTCGTGGGGCGACGAGTCCCGTGACTACCACGTCTGCGTCCAGGTCCCGACGGCGGGCATCGGCCAGGAGATGCTCGCGGCCCGGGTCTCCCTGGTGATCCCGCAGGCCGACGGCAGCGTGCACAACCTCGGCGCACAGGGTCTCGTACGGGCCGTGTGGACCGACGACATGGTCGCCTCGACGTCCATCAACCCCCAGGTCGCGCACTACACGGGCCAGGCCGAACTGGCACAAGTCATCCAACAGGGCCTGGATCTGCGCAAAGCGGGCGATGTCGACGGAGCAACGGCCAAGCTGGGACGGGCCGTCCAGCTCGCCGGCGCCTCCGGCAACGCCGATACTGCGAAACTGCTTGCGAAGGTGGTGGACGTGGTCGACGCCGCTGCAGGTACTGTGCGATTGAAGGCCCGGGTCGAGGAGGCCGACGAGATGACCCTCGAGACACGGTCCACAAAGACTGTTCGTGTAAAGAAGTAGCGAGCCCGGTTCCCGAAGGGAAGCGGAGAAACCCGGTCACAACGACCGGAAAAGGAGAGGGGGAAGCGCCGACATGCCGACCTGCCCGAACGGACACCAGTCGGGTTCCGACGACTGGTGCGAGGTCTGCGGTCACCGCATGGCCGGTGCCGTGCCCCCGTTGCCCCCGCCGCCCCCCGGCGCCGGATACGGCTATCCGCCGCCCGGTTCGCCGCAGCAGGGCGGAGGCCGCTCCCACCTGTCCGCCGTGCCGGACGGCGAACCCGAGCTCTGCCCGCAGTGCCGCACGCCCCGTGAGGGCGCCGCGCCGTTCTGCGAGGAGTGCCGGTGGAACTACCTCACCAACACGGCGACGTCCTACACCCCGGCCGCGCCGCGCCCCACCGGCTCCGCGCCGGGCGGTCCCGGCGGACCGTCGCCCTTCGGCGGCCCCGGTCGCCCGGGCGGTCCTGGTGGCCCCGGTCAGCAGGGCGCTCCCGGCGGCCAGGGCGGTCCCGGTCAGCAGGCCGGCCCGCCGCGGTTCCAGCAGCAGGGGCCGGGCGGACAGGGCGGCCCGGGTCCCGGTGGCCCCGGCCACGATCCGTTCGACTACCAGAGCTCGCGGCCCTCGCAGATGAACCGGCCGGCCGAGCCGATCCCGCCGGGTCCGCCCGGCCGGCAGTACGGCGGCCCCTCGGCCTTCGGCGGCGATCCGGCCTTCGGCGGGGACCAGGGCTTCGGCGCCGACCCGGCGCGTCCGGTTCCGCAGCCGCCCGGGCCCACGCCCGGCGGCCAGGGCGCTCAGCAGCAGGCCTACACCCAGCAGCCCGCCGCCCCCTTCACCCAGGGCCGGCCGCCGCAGCAGGGCGGCCCGCAGTCCGGCGGCCCCGGCTTCGGCGGCGGTGACGACGACTGGGTCATCTCCCCGCCGACGGCCGGTTCGCCCGGCGGTCAGGGCGGCCCCGGCCAGGGCGGCGGCTACGGCTACCCGCAGCCCGGTGCCACCCAGGCCCCGCCCGGCCCCGGCTACCAGCAGCAGCCACTGTCGTGGAGCGCGACGATCGGTCCTGACCGCGAGTACTTCATGGCGATGATGCAGCGCTCGGGCCCCGAGGCCGCGGGTCTGAACCTGCCGGCCTACTCGCCCGAGCAGCAGCGTCCGCTCACCGGCAACCAGCTGACCATCGGCCGCCGCCGGCACTCCACCGGCGACACCCCGGACATCGACCTTTCGGTGCCGCCGGAGGACCCGGGCGTCTCGCACCAGCACGCGGTCCTGGTCCAGCAGCCGGACGGCAGTTGGGCGGTCGTCGACCAGAACTCGACGAACGGCACCACGGTCAACGGCGGCGAGGAGCCCATCCAGCCGTTCGTCCCGGTGCCGCTGCAGGACGGCGACCGGGTGCACGTGGGTGCCTGGACGACGATCACGATCCGGCGGGGCTGAGCGAGGGCTCCACGGGTCCGACGGATCTGCGGCGACGGAGGCGGTGTTCCGGAAGAGTCCGGAACACCGCCTCCGTGCGTACCGGGGCGCCCTGGCCGGTCCGGGGCCGCCGCCTCACGCCAGCGGCCAGACGTACGGCCCCCGTGGATCGTCCAGCCAGGCGCGGGCGGGCCCGTCGCCGACCGTGACCCCGTAGCGCTCGCGCTCGGGCCGGCCCTCGCGCTCCCACAGCGTGTACGCGTCCTGCGGGTCGAGGCGGCCCGCCGTCAGGGTCAGCAGGAATCGGAGCAGGTCCTCGCCCTGGGCCCGCCGGGGCAGCCCGCCGAGCCGGTCGGGCCGCGGGGCGGGCGTGGTGCCGCCGCGCAGCGGCACGAAGTAGGCGGGCGTGTGCAGGAAGGTGCCCTCCGCGCACCCGGGGCTCCGCACACGCAGCGCGATCAGGCCGGTGGCCAGCGGGGCGAGGATGCGGGCGCCGGGCGCGCACTGGGGCAGCCAGGCGGGCGGGATCGTGGTGAGGGTGCAGGTGGCGACGATCCGGTCGAAGGGCGCGCGTTCGGGCACCCCGCGGGCGCCGTCGCCGGTGACGACGTGCGGGTGGTGTCCGGCCCGGGCGAGATGCCGGCGTGCGGCCTCGGTGATCTCCGCGTCGAGGTCGATCGTCGTCACCCGGGAGTCGCCGAGACGGTGCGCGAGCAGGGCCGCGTTGTACCCGGTCCCGGCGCCGATCTCCAGGACGTGATGCCCGTCCCGTACGTCCAGCTCGGCCAGCATCCTGGCCATCAGCGACGGCTGGCTGCTGGAGGAGACGAGTTCGCCGGCGCGCACCCGGGTCGCGAGCGGGGCGTCCTCGTAGGCACCGCGCAGCCAGTCGTCCCGGGCCCGGGGATCAGGGTCCTCGCTCCACACCCGCTCGAAGCCGTCCGTGCCGGCCGCGCCGGCCGCGCCGACGTAGTAGAAGGGCACGAAGAGGTGGCGCGGGACGGCCTCGAAGGCCTCCCGCCAGACCGGGTCGGCGGCGAAGGCCCCGCTCCGGTCGATCTCGCGCACCAGGGCCGCCCGCGCCCGGCGGGCGAGGTCCTCCGTCGCGGACTGCGGAGCATGCGCGGCCATACCTCCACTGTGCTGCCGGACGGCCCCCCGGGCGAGCGGCCGCGGTCACCCGACGTGGTCCTGGGCCCGGGGTCCTCGGTCACGCCGTCTGAGAGCATGGGGGACGTGAATGAGATTCGGCGCGGCACGTTGCAGGAGCAGACCTTCTACGAGCAGGTCGGCGGCGAGGAGACCTTCCGCCGTCTCGTGCACCGTTTCTACGAGGGGGTCGCCGAGGATCCGCTGCTGAAGCCCATGTATCCGGAGGAGGACCTGGGCCCGGCCGAGGAGCGGCTCACGCTGTTCCTGATCCAGTACTGGGGCGGCCCGACGACGTACAGCGAGAACCGCGGGCATCCCCGGCTGCGGATGCGGCACGCGCCCTTCAAGGTCGACCAGGCCGCGCACGACGCCTGGATCCGGCACATGCGCGTCGCGGTCGACGAGCTCGGTCTCTCCGAGGAGCACGAGCACACCCTGTGGAACTACCTGACGTACGCGGCCGCCTCGATGGTGAACACGGCGGGCTGATCGCCGGTCACTGACGGGCGCATTCCGGTCGTTCGGCGTCGGATTTCGGTCACGATCCGGTCAAGGCGGGTCTACAAGCGCTTACCCTCAGGCCCTTCGCTCTGAAAGCATCGCGCTCGTCCGAGATCCGGAACGACGGCGGGGGGCCGGGTGACGGGGTTCGTCCTACTGCGCGCGCGGGCGCACCGCCTTCTGCTGGCCGCCGCCCTGCTCACGGTTCTGCTGACCACCGCCGTCCTCGCGACGCTCACCGCCTACTCCGCCGCCATCGGCGACGCCTCGCTGCGCCACGCGCTCCGGGACCCGGGCAACACTGCGGACGCCGCGCTCGTCGTCCGCGCGGACGTTCCCGGGGACCAGCGGGCCGCCGCCGACGACGCCGTCCGCGCGGGGGCCCGGCGGACCTTCGGCGGATATCCGGTGACCGTGCGCACACTGCTGCGTTCGGGCTCCTACGCGCTCCCCCGCTCCCTCCAGGAGCCCGCCGCGCGGGCCGGGGACCCCGACCTCACCCACTTCGCCGCGCTCGACCGCACCCAGGTCGACGTCACCGCGGGACGACTGCCCGGCCCGGCGGCCGGCTCCGGCGGCGCCGCGATCGAGGTGGCCCTGCCCGCCGCGGCGGCCGAGCGGCTCGGTCTGGAGCCGGGCGCGCGCCTCAGCCTGGTCGACCGGCTCGGCGGTCCCAGGCGCGAGGTCCGGGTCACCGGCCTGTACCGGCCCGCCCGGGCGGACGCGCCCTACTGGCGGCTGGACGAGCTGGGTGGCCGAGGAATCAAGAAGGTCGACTTCACGACGTACGGTCCGCTCCTCGCCGATCCTGGCGTCCTCACCGGCGGCCGGGTCAGCGCCGGTGAGTCCGCGTGGCAGGCCTCCGCGGACTTCTCGGCGCTCTCGCCCGACGGGATCGCGGCCCTGCGGGAGTCCGCACGGACGGGACAGCTGGCCCTGCGCAAGGACCGCGCGCTGAGCGGGGCCACCGCCGTGACGTCCTCGCTGCCGGAGATCCTGGACGGTGTCGAGCGTTCGCTGCTCGTGTCGCGCTCCACCCTGCTCATCGTCGCCCTGCAACTGGCGCTGCTGGCCGGATACGCGCTGCTGCTGGTCGCCCGGCTGCTGAGCGCCGAACGGGCGGGCGAGACACGGGTGTTGCGGGCCCGTGGAGCCTCCCGTCGGCGGATCGCCGGACTCGCCGCCCTGGAGGCGCTGCTGCTGGCCGTCCCGGCGGCCCTGTGCGCGCCGCTGGTCGCGGGACCGCTGACCCGGCTGCTCGCCGGACAGGGAGCACTGGCCCGCATCGGTCTGCGCCTGGACGTCGCCCAGGGACGGGGCGGGGTGTGGCTCGTCGGCGCGGGAGTGGCGCTGGGCTGCGCCCTCGCGGTGACCCTGCCGGCGCTCACCTCGGGCGACGGGCCCCCGGGACGGGCACGGGCGCTGCCGGCTCCGGTGCGCGCGGGCGCCGACATCGGCCTGCTGGTGATCGCCGCCGTCGCCTACTGGCAGCTGGACCGGCAGACCTCCGGCGCCCTGACCGGCGGTTCCGGACAGCAGGGCACCACAGCGGGGACCGGCGTGCGGTCGCTCGGCATCGATCCGCTCCTGGTGGCGGCGCCCGCCCTCGCGCTGCTCGCCGGGACCGTGCTCACCCTGCGGATGCTGCCGCCCGTGGCCCGGCTCGCCGAGCACCGGGCGGCGAGCGGCCGCGGGCTGCCCGCGGCGCTCGCGGGATGGCAGCTCAGCCGGCGCCCTATGCGCGGCGCGGGCCCGGTCCTGCTGCTGGTCCTCGCCGTGGCGATGGGCATGCTGGCCATCGGCCAGGGCGCTTCCTGGAACCGCTCCCAGGACGACCAGGCGGACTTCCGCGCCGGTACGTCGGTGCGCGTGACCGGGGACAGCGACGCCGGACCGGGCGAGGCGGCCGTCCTCGCCGCGTTCCCGGGCGTCCGCGCGGCGGCGCCCGCACTCCGGACGACCCTGCCGCTGTCGGGCGGCCGTACGGCGGCGCTCCTCGCGCTGGACACCGCGCACGCCGCCGACGGGATGCTGCTCCGCGGCGACCTGGCGGCACGGCCCGCGGGACCCCTGCTGAAGGGGCTCGCGGTGAAGGGGACCACCGGCGGGGTCGTGATCCCCGAGGGCTCGACGCGGCTCGGCCTGGTGATGCGGCTGCGCAGCTCGAACGCCCGCGTGGAGGTGGACGTGTCGGCGACGCTGGAGGACCGCTTCGGGACGCCGTACACCGAGCGGATCGGCCAACTGCCCGCCGACGGACGGCTCCACGCCCTGTCGCTCGACCTCGCGAAGGGACCCCTGACCCTGACCGGCGTCCAGCTGGACATGACCCAGCCCGTCGACACGGCACAACGGCACCGGGTGGACCTGCGGGAGGTGAACGTCAGCGGCGCCGACGGGGCACGGCGGCGGCTCGCCCTGCCGGCCGGCTGGAAGGCCGACGCGCAGACCAGCAGCACGGCGACGGCACCGGACGACGCCACGCGGCCCACGCGCCCGCGACTGAAGGCGTCCGCCGCGGCCCTGTCCGTCCGCTACGGCACCGGTTACGTGCCGGCCGACCTGGCCTGGCAGGTCACCTCGGTGACGGTCCGTCTGCACCCGGACCGGTCGGCCGTTCCCGAGGTCATGGCGGTCGCGACCGACCGCTTCCTGAAGACGGCGGGAGCGCGGAAGGGGCAGCAGCTGGACGTGCCCTTCGCCGGCGAGACGGTGCGCGTGACGATCGTGGACACCGTACGGGCCCTGCCGACCACCTCGGAGGCGGACGGCGGGGACGGTGACGGCGGGGGGCTGCTGGTCGATCTGCGAGCCGTGAACCGGGTGCTGCAGGCGCACCATGGGCAGAGCGTGCCGCCCACCGAGTGGTGGCTGGACACCGCGCCGGGCGACGCGGCACGGGTCGCGGCGGCCCTGCGGAAGCAGCCCGGCACCGAACCGTCCCAGGTCGTCGTGCGCGACGAGGTCGCCGACCGGCTGCGCGACGACCCGTTCGGGGCGGGCCCCGAGGCCGCGTTCGCGGCGGCGGCCGTCGTCGCGGCGGCGCTGGCCGCGGTCGGGTTCGCGGTGAGCACGGCGGGTTCGCTGCGCGAGCGCCGGGACGAGTTCGCCGTGCTCAGGGCGCTGGGCGCGCCGCGCCGCCAGCTGGCCCGGCTGATCGCCGCCGAGCAGGGCGTCCTGGTGGGCCTGGCCCTCGTGGTGGGGACGGCGCTCGGCACGGTGCTGACCCGCGCGGTGGTCCCCCTGATCGTCCTGACCTCGGAGGCCACCCGCCCGGTCCCCGCGGTCCTGGTGCGGCTCCCCCTGCCGCACATCGCCGTGCTGCTGGCGGGCGTCGCCGTGACACCGCTGGCCATCACCGCGTTCATGGCGCTGCGCCGCCCGGACGCCGACAGTTCGCTGCGCCGGCAGGGAGGCGAGTGACATGACGGGCACGGACGACGGCACGAAGGACGGACCGCGCGGGCCCGCCCGAGCCTCCGGGCCACGGGTGCCGGCCCCCTGGGTGCGCACCCGGCTGCGTGCCGCCCCGGCGGCTGCTCTCGCCCTGGCCCTGCTGGTCGCGCTCACCGCCGCGCTGGCCGCCGCCTTCCCCCGCGCCGTCGACCGGTACGAGGACGCGGGGCTGCGCCGGACCCTCGACGACGCGTCACCGCGACGGACCACCGTCCAGTTCTTCGCCCCGCGGCCCGACGCCGAACTCTCCCTGGGGGACGGTGAGAACGCCCTGCGCGAGGCCGCCCTGCGCAAGGGGTACGACGCCGTGCTGGCCGCCGTCGACAAGCCCTTGGTCGCCGACCGCGCCCAGTCCTCGTACGGAGTGCGCACGTCCGACCCCACCGACGCGTCGGACTCCTTCCTGGCCCGGCCGAGCGGGCTGCCGCCGCGCGTCGCCCTCGTCGCGCAGAACGCCCTCGGCGCTCACTCCCGACCGGCCTCGGGCCGGCTGCCCCGCGCCATGGACCCGGTCACCGCGACGACGTCCGAGGTGGAGGCGGCCGTCACCACCGAGACCGCCAGGACCCTGCACATCAAGGTCGGTTCCGTGGTCCACGTGCCCGGCCTGGAGCGCGCGCCGCTGGCCGTACGGATCACCGGCATCGTCGCGCCGCGCGAGCCGGACGGCGCGTACTGGATGTCCACCCCGCTGATCCGCCAGCCGTCGCTCATCCAGTTGCCCAGCGACGGCGGCACGTACTGGATCGGCGCCCTGTTGCTCGCGCCGGACGCGGGACCCGTCCTGCTCGGCACGCCCGGGAAGCCCGAGCGGTACTGGCAGGTGGCCCCCGACACGTCCGGCCCGACCGCCCACGACATGTCCGGGCTCGCCTCGGCGGTCGCCGCCCTGGAGTCGGGCCCCGGTCTGGCGCGGATCCGTGAGCGCGTGGACCCGCTGACGGACGCGACGACGGATCTCGACGAGGTCCTGTCGTCCTTCACCGAACTGCGCTCCGGCATCGCCCCGTTGGTGGCCGTCGCCGCCTTCGGCGCGGGCACGGTCGCCGCGGTCGTCGTCCTCATGGCGAGCGGCCTCGCCGCGGAGCGCCGCCGCGGCGAGCTGGCCCTGCTGCGCGCCCGCGGCGGCTCGCTGCCCGGCGTCCTCGGCCGGCTCCTCGCCGAGACGGCCGTGGTCGCCGTCCCGGCGGGGGCACTCGGCCTCGGGGCCGCGCTGCTCGCCGTCCCGCACGCCCGCCTCTCGTCCGCCGTGGCCGCCGCCTCCGCGGTGACCGTCCTCGCCTGCGTCGCCCTGCCGGTCCGCGCCGCGTTCGCCCACCGCGCGGTCCGCGTCCACGGGGGCCGCGAGGACATCGCGTCCGTCCGTCCCTCACGCCGCCGCACGGTCGCGGAACTCACCGTGCTGGTGCTCGCGACGGCCGCGGTGGCCGCCCTGCGGCGCGGGGGAGCCGACGCGGACTCCTCCGGAGGGTCCGGGGACCAACTGGTCGCCCTGGCCCCGGTGCTCGTCGGCGTCATAGCGGCACTGGTCCTCGTCCGCCTCTATCCGTTCCCCCTGCGCCGGCTGGCCGGACCCGCCGGGCGCCTGCGCGGAGTGGTCGCCCCGCTCTCGCTGGCCCGAGCGGGCCGCACCTCGGCCTCCACCGCCCTGCCCCTGCTGGCCCTCCTCACCGCGCTCACCACGGCTGCCTTCGGCGGTTCGGTCCTCGCGGGCGTGCACACCGCCCGCGACCACGCGGCCCTCCTCGCCACCGGCGCCGACGCCCGCATCGAGGCCACGCACGCCCTGCCCACCGCTCTCCCGGGCCGGATCCGCGGCACCCGGGGCGTGCGCGAGGCGGTCCCCGTGAGCGTCGCCTACCGCGCCCAGGCCCGCAGGGGGTCGGGCACCGCAGGCGAGACGGCGGCGCTGGTCGGCGTCGAACCGGGCCCCTACGGACAGCTGTCCCGGGAGCTCGGCCTCGGAGGGTTCCCGGCGCGCACCCTGCGCGCCGCCGGACCGGGCGGCGGCAGCAGCAACAACAACAACAGCAACAACAACAACAACAACAGCAACAACAACGGCAGCGGCGGCGGCAGGACCGTGGTCCCCGCCATCGCCTCCCCCGCCCTCGCCGACCGCTTCGGAACCGCGCCGTTCTCCGTACAACTGGAGGACGACAGCAAGGTGACCATGCGGATCACGGCCGTACGGGACGTGACGCCCGCCGTGACCGACCTGGACTTCCTCCTCGTGGACCGGGAGGCCCTCACCCGCCGGGCCGCGCGGCCGACCGCGCTGCTCCTCACCGGCGGCCACCTCGACGGGGCCGCCCTGCGCCGGGCGGCGGGTGACGGCGTGGACGTGCGGCTGCGCGCGGAGGTGCGCACGGCGTACGTCCACTCGCCCCTCCAGTCCGGTGCCGAGCGGATCTACACGGCGGCGGTCGCGGCAGGCGCCGGATACGCGGTGCTGGCGCTGCTGCTGGCCCTCGTCCGGGCCGCCCCGGAACGCTCGGCGCTCCTCGCCCGGCTGCGCACGATGGGCCTCACCCGTGCCCAGGGGCGGCGCCTTCTGGTCCTGGAGTCCCTGCCGCAGGCCCTGCTGGCGGCGGTGGGCGGCGCGCTCACGGGCTGGGCGGCCATCCGTCTCCTCGCCCCCGGGCTCGATCTGACGGCGATCGCGGTCGCCGGCCGCCCCGCGCCCGGAGGAACGGCCCGCCTCCGCACGGACGCGCTCTCGCTGCTCGTCCCCTCCCTCGCCGTGCTGGTCGTCGCCACCGGCGTCGCGCTGGCGCAGGCGTGGTGGACGGGACGGCGGGGTTCGGTCCGGGAGCTGCGGGCGGGGGACGGCCGATGACGGCGGCACGCGTACATCGCGGGCCGCCCACCCGCTCGGCCGCCCTGACGGCAGCACCCGCGCACCGCAGGCCGCCCACCCGCTCGGCCGCCACCTCGCGCACCCCTTCGACGAGCAGCACCGGGAGTCGCCCATGACCACCGCCGACCCGACGGAGGCCGCCGGTTCCGCGCAGCCCGCGGGCCCGACGTTCGCCGACCTCGCGGACCGGGCCGCCGCGCGCCGGGACCGCCCCGCCTACGGCCACGACGCCCTGATCACCTGCGACCGCCTGGTGCGGATCTTCACCACGGACGGGGTGGAGGTGCAGGCCCTCCAGGGTCTCGATCTGCTCGTCCGCGAGGGCGAGTTGATGGCTCTGGTGGGGGCCTCGGGCAGCGGCAAGTCGACCCTGATGAACATCCTGGCCGGACTGGACACCCCGACGGCGGGCGCGGCGCGGGTCGCCGGTCGCGATCTGCTCACGATGAGCGCCAAGGACCGGCTGCGCTACCGCCGGGAGGTGGTCGGCTTCGTCTGGCAGCAGACCGCCCGCAACCTGTTGCCCTATCTGACGGCTGCCCAGAACGTGGCTCTGCCGATGCAGCTGGCGGCCCGCCGGACGAGCCGTCGCGCGCAGTCCGAACGGGCCCTGGAGCTGCTGGAGTTGCTGGGGATCGGCGACTGCGCCGCCCGGCGTCCGCACCAGATGTCGGGCGGCCAGCAGCAGCGGGTGGCGATCGCGGTGGCTCTGGCCAACGCGCCGGCCGTCCTGCTCGCCGACGAGCCCACCGGCGAGCTGGACTCGCACACCGCCGAGCAGATCTTCGGCGCGTTCCGCACGGCCAACGAGCGGCTGGGGACGACGATCGTGATCGTCACGCACGACCAGGCGGTCGCCTCGGAGGTCCGTCGCACGGTCGCCATCCGCGACGGCCGGACGTCCACGGAGGTGCTGCGCCGTACGGAGGTCGACGCGGCGACGGGCCAGGAGGCGGTGGTGGCCCGCGAGTACGCGATGCTCGACCGTGCGGGGCGTCTGCAGCTCCCCGCGGACTACACGCGAACGCTGGGCATGCGGGACCGCGTGGCCCTCGAACTGGAGGCGGACCACATCGGCGTGTGGCCGGACGACAGCCGTCCCGAGTGACCCGGCGGTTCCCGCCGGGCCGGATCAGTGGACGCTGACGTCCAGAGCGCCGAGTCCCGCCCTGCGGACGGCGATCGACCCGAAGGGGGTGCGCAGCCGCAGCCAGGCACCCGACGAGTACAGCCCCAACTCGCCCTCACCGGAAGGGAGTCGCGGGTCGTCCACGCCCCGGGCGGCGGACGGCCTGACGCGCGCGGCGGCGGGCGCGGCGGGGCGCAGGAATCCCAGCGACTGGGCGGCGTGCGCGGCCCGGACGGGCAGCGCGGTGTCGCCGAGCGGCCGGGACCAGATCTCCCGCCCGAGCCGGTCGAGTTCGGCGCGGGTCCGCAGCTCGGGCGCCAACTCCTGTGTACGGGAGCGGAATTCGGCGACCACGGCGGCGACGGCGGCTCGCACGGCGTCCGGGGCGGGCAGCCCCGGTTCCGGTCGCCAGCCCCCGCGCGGCGGCAGCACCCCGGCCCACGGCGGTCCGGTGACGGCCCCCGGAACGGTCGCGGTGGCCGCCGACTCGTCGATGGACTCAAGGAGTTCGCCCGCGGAGACGGTCACGTCGAGGGTGTCGTCGAGGCCGTGCTCGTAGGGCTTGGCCAGCCGGGCCGTGCGGATCGCGAGGACCTCGAAGGAGGGGGGCCGGCCGAACACCGCGAGGGTGGTGCCGTGCGCCTGGAGACGCACGGCGGCCGCACGGTCGTAGTGGACCAGCCGGGCGAGGAAGGCCCCGAGATCGGCGGCCTCCCCCGCGTCGGCGAGGTGCAGGACGGTCATGCCGCGACGGCCTCGTCCTCGTCGTCCCGGTAGGACTCCAGGAAGTCGCGCTCGTCGGCGGTGATCCGGCGCGGGCGCTGCTGCTCGAAGTCGAACGGCACGATGACCGTCGAGGCGGTGACGTAGACCTGGTCCGGGTCCTTCACCTCGTAGGCGATGGTGAAGGACGCCGCACGGATCTGCGTCACCCACAGCTCGATGTCCACCGGCGCGTGCCGGTGGACCAACTGCCGCTTGTAGTCGATCTCGTGGCGCGCCACCACGGACCCCTGCTTGAAGTCCTTCTCCGGGCGGAACAGGAAGTCGATACGGGCTTCCTCCAGGTAGCGGAGGAACACCACGTTGTTGACGTGGCCGTACGCGTCCATGTCCGCCCAGCGCAGCGGGCAGCGGTAGATGTGGCGCAAGACCGATCAGCCCCGGGTCAGCTTCTTGTAGGTGGCGCGGTGCGGACGGGCGGCGTCGGCGCCGAGACGCTCGACCTTGTTCTTCTCGTACGACTCGAAGTTGCCCTCGAACCAGTACCACTTCGACTCGCCCTCGTAGGCGAGGATGTGCGTCGCCACCCGGTCCAGGAACCACCGGTCGTGGGAGATGACCACGGCCGCACCCGGGAACTCCAGCAGCGCGTTCTCGAGCGAGGACAGGGTCTCCACGTCGAGGTCGTTGGTGGGCTCGTCGAGGAGCAGCAGGTTGCCGCCCTCCTTGAGGGTCAGCGCCAGGTTCAGCCGGTTGCGCTCACCGCCGGAGAGGACACCCGCGGGCTTCTGCTGGTCCGGGCCCTTGAAGCCGAAGGCGGACACGTAGGCCCGGGACGGCATCTCGACCTGGCCGACGTTGATGTAGTCGAGCTCGTCGGAGACGACGGCCCACAGCGTCTTCTTCGGGTCGATGTTGGCGCGGCTCTGGTCGACGTAACTGATCTTGACCGTCTCGCCGACCTTGATCGCGCCGGTGTCCGGCGTCTCCAGGCCCTGGATCATCTTGAACAGCGTGGTCTTGCCCGCGCCGTTCGGGCCGATGACGCCGACGATGCCGTTGCGCGGCAGCGTGAAGCTGAGGTCGTCGATGAGGACCTTGTCGCCGAACGCCTTGGAGAGGTTCTGGACCTCGACGACGATGGAGCCCAGGCGCGGGCCCGGCGGGATCTGGATCTCCTCGAAGTCCAGCTTCCGCATCTTGTCGGCCTCGGCCGCCATCTCCTCGTAACGGGCGAGGCGGGCCTTGGACTTGGTCTGACGGCCCTTGGCGTTGGAGCGGACCCACTCCAGCTCTTCCTTGAGCCGCTTGGCGCGCTTCTCGTCCTTGCGGCCCTCGACCTTGAGGCGGGCGGCCTTCTTGTCGAGGTACGTGGAGTAGTTGCCCTCGTAGGGGATCGCGCGGCCGCGGTCGAGTTCGAGGATCCACTCGGCGACGTTGTTCAGGAAGTACCGGTCGTGCGTGACGGCGACGACGGCGCCCGCGTACTTCGTGAGGTGCTGCTCCAGCCAGTTCACCGACTCGGCGTCGAGATGGTTGGTGGGCTCGTCGAGGAGGAGCAGGTCCGGAGCCTCGATCAGCAGCTTGCAGAGCGCCACCCGGCGCTTCTCGCCACCGGAGAGGTTGGTGACCGGCCAGTCGCCGGGCGGGCAGCCCAGGGCGTCCATGGCCTGCTCCAGCTGCGCGTCGAGGTCCCAGGCGTTGGAGTGGTCCAGGTCGTCCTGGAGCTTCCCCATCTCCTCCATGAGCGCGTCCGAGTAGTCGGTCGCCATCAGCTCGGCGACCTCGTTGAAGCGGCTGAGCTTGCCCATGAGCTCCTTGGCGCCGTCCTGGACGTTCTCCAGCACCGTCTTGGACTCGTCCAGCTCGGGCTCCTGCATGAGGATGCCGACGCTGTAGCCGGGCGACAGGAACGCGTCACCGTTGGAGGGCTGCTCGAGGCCCGCCATGATCTTGAGAACGGTGGACTTACCGGCACCGTTCGGACCGACCACACCGATCTTCGCGCCCGGGAGGAAGCTCAGGGTGACGTCGTCGAGGATCACCTTGTCGCCGTGCGCCTTGCGCGTCTTGCGCATGGTGTAAATGAACTCAGCCAAGAGAAACCGTCCGGACGCTTGAAATCGGGAGTGGGCAGATACACCCCATCTTGCCTGACGGCCACCCCTCGACGGAAACCAGTCTCATCGGGGAGCTGTGACCTGGCGGTTCACCGTCCGTGCCGGTAGCGGAACCGTCACGGCCCGTCCCCACCCGCCGCTCGCGGCCCCCGGGGCTCCGGCCCGCCTCGTGCGGGACCGTCCCGAGGAGGACACTTTCAGGAGGGGGTCCGTCAAGGGGTTCATCAGGGGGACCGGCGGGGGACGCGGCTCCGGAGGTGATCGCGATGACACAGACGCAGGACCGGCCACGGACCACGGTGGGCTGGCACGTCGAGATGGAATTCGAGGAGGACGAGCACCGCACGCGGGCCGCCGCCCTCGTGCGGCTCCCCGACGGGAGCGAGATGCGGGCCCACGGGTACGCGAGCCGCCATCCGTCCGACGCGAACCAGCCCAGGGTCGGCGAGGAGGTCGCCGGCGGGCGCGCGCTGAACGAGCTCGCCATGCGCCTGCTGACCAAGGCCCACGACGAGATCGACGACGCCTCGGGCAGGACCTCGCACCCGCTCAGGTGACCCGCGGGCACCGCGGGACGGTCCGGGGGCCGGGGACGGCTGCGCCGTTCGGCCGTACGGCGCGGTGAACGCCGTACGCCGAAAGGATCACTCTGGAGCCGGAAATCGCGCCGCCGGACCCTCCCGCAAGGGTGTACGGCGAGGTCCCAGAGGCCCGGACGAGGCCGCGCGGGCGGGATCGCCGAGGGGGACCGGAACAGCAGAAGGCCCTCCCGGAGGGAGGGCGGAGACGGGCGCCCCCGGCAGGACTCGAACCTGCGGCCAAGCGCTTAGAAGGCGCCTGCTCTATCCACTGAGCTACGGGGGCCGGTTGTGTCGGCCGGTGTCCTGGTGCCCTGGTACGGGCTGATCCCTGACCTTGCCGGGGACAAGAATAGGGCTCCCGCATCCCTGTCCCTCATGCTTCACCTCCGTGGCTCAATGTGGAGGTTCGGTGAAGCGGTCCTGATAATCGCAGGCGGGTACGAATCGTGCACCGCTTTTGGCGCCTCGCGCATCGGGTGTTGTGCACTCGTTATGCCTGCGCCCCAGTCGTCCCTTCCGCCCCCTGTGTCCGGTCGGCGCGCAGACATACCCATATGCTTCAGAAAGCCTCCAAAATTGGGCATTCTTCGCATGTGGTGACCTTGGACGTACGGCCTCAGCTGCTCGACGCACTTTCCGCCCTGCGCGACCGTGTCGCCGCCGCACGCTTCCCGCTGCCCCTTCCGGGGGCTCCACGAGCGCGTGCCAACCGCGACGAACTGCTCGCCCAGCTCGACGACTATCTGGTGCCCCGGTTGAGAGAACCCGAAGCACCGCTTCTCGCCGTCATCGGGGGCTCCACCGGCGCCGGCAAGTCGACACTCGTCAACTCCCTTGTGGGGCACCGGGTCAGCGAGGCGGGCGTGCTCCGCCCGACGACCCGCACCCCGGTGCTCGTGTGCCATCCCGAGGACCACCACTGGTTCAGCGGGATGCGCGTGCTGCCCCAGCTCACGCGCGTGTGGGTGCCCCATCAGGAGCCGGGCGACGAACTCCCCGCCCTCGGCGACCGCGGGGAGCGGGTCCTGCGCATCGAGACCGCCGACACCCTCCCCCGCGGACTCGCCCTCCTGGACGCGCCCGACGTCGACTCCCTGCTGGCCGACAACCGCGTCCTGGCGGCCGAACTCATCTGCGCGGCCGACATCTGGGTGATGGTCACCACGGCCGCCCGCTACGCCGACGCCGTTCCCTGGCATCTGCTGCGCACCGCCAAGGAGCACAAGGCGACGCTGGTGACCGTCCTCGACCGGGTGCCGCACCAGGTGGTCTCCGAGGTCTCCCGGCAGTACGGCGCGCTGCTCACCAAGGCCGGGCTCGGCGACGTCCCGCGCTTCACGGTGCCCGAACTCCCCGAGTCCGCCTGGGGCGGTGGCCTGCTGCCCGCCACGGCCGTCGCTCCGCTGCGCACCTGGCTCGCGCACCATGTGCAGGACCCGGGGGCCCGGCAGGGCGCGATGGCCCGCACGGCCTACGGCGTGCTCGACTCCATGAAGTCGCGGATGCCGGAGCTGGCGAGCGCGGCGGCCGCCCAGTACGCGGCGGCGACCCGGCTCACGGCGGCCGTCGACGGGGCGTACGACAGCGAACACACGCGCGTGAAGGGCCGTTTGCAGGCCGGCGCCGTGCTCTCCGGGGATGCCCTCAAGCGGTGGCGGGCCTATCCCCTCGACTGCAGCGCCGACGAACTGCTGGACGCGCTCGTGGAGAGCCTGTCCGCCCTGCTGCTGTGTTCGGTGACGGCCGCCGACGAGCGCGTGGACGACGCCTGGCGCCGTGAACCCGCCTCGGAATCACCGGGGCTGACGGACCGTGACCCCACGCTGGAGAGCGCCGAGCACCGCATCGGCATGGCCGTACGCCGTTGGCGGCGCGTCCTGGAGGAGTACGCCGAGGAGGAGGTGCGCGACCTCGACAAGAGCGTCGCGCCGGACCCCTCCGTGGTGGCCGCGCTCGTCGCCACCGCCCTCCTCGGCGGCCGCAGGGCGCGCAACGCCGGTGAGGGGCTCGCCGAGCGGATCGGGGCGCACGGGGCGCTGCGGCTCCGCGACAAGGGCGGCCGGCTGCTCACGGAGCTCATCGACGGAGCCCTGCACACCGAACGCGAGCGCAGGCTCGCACCGCTCGACGCGCTGGACGTCCACCCGGAACCCCAGGCCGAACTGATCGCCGCGCTGTCCGTACTGCAGAAGGAGAGGTGACCGCGGTGACTGCCGTCACTGACCACACGGATCACGCCGACCGTCCCGGAGACGACCCCTCCGGCGACGTCCGACACGGAGAGGACCCTTCCGGCGACGACCGTCCCGAAGGGGTCCGTCCCGAAGGAACCCGCTCCGAAGGGGCCCCTTCCCAGGAGGGCACCCCCGAGAACACCGCCGCCGGGGACACCGGCGCACGTTCCGAGGACTCCACGGCGTCCACGGGCTCCCCGGCCTCCGCCGACGGCGGGCGCTCCGCGTCCCCGGACGAGAACGACGCCTCGGAGGCGGCCACTTCGGCAGCGGGGGCCGGTCAGGGCGCCGTGGCGGACAAGGACGGCGAGGACGCACGGACCGAGGGCTCCTCGGGCGCGGTCGCCCCCAGGAGCGCCCCGGTGGCCGGGCCACGCGCGCGGGGCGAGGGCGACGAGGCCCCGCCCCGCGCGAACGGCACCACGCGTGAGGCCGGCTCCGCCAGGAAGGGCGGCGCCTCGCGGGGCGACGGCCAGGCCCGGGCGGACACGCCCCGTACCGGCGACTCCCCCGCCCGCGCGGAGGACGGCCCCGTCTGGGACGACGGCCTCATCGCGCGGCGCGTGAACGAGTCGGCGCCCGTGCGCTACCAGACGCCGCTGGTGGAGACACGCGCGTCCGCACCGGCCGCGCCCGCGCCGCTCGCGTACGACGGGCCGCTGCGCTCCCGCCTGGACGCGCTGCGCGAGCTGGTGGGGCTCTCCCGCACCCGGCTGGACAGCAGGACGCTCGCCGAGGCCGGCCGTGTCCTGGACGAGGCGGCGGCCCGCCGCAAGCTGTCCGGGGAGCACACCGTGGTCGCCATCGCCGGCGCCACCGGCAGCGGCAAGTCCCAGCTCTTCAACGCGCTGGCCGGCGTGGCCATTTCGGAGACCGGCGTCCGCAGGCCCACCACCTCGGCGCCGATCGCGTGCAGCTGGAGCGACGGCGCGGCCACCCTCATCGACCGGCTCGGCATCCCGGGCCGGCTGCGCAGGCGCCCGCTGCAGAGCGCGGAGGCGGAGGCCCAGCTGCGCGGCCTGGTGCTGGTCGACCTCCCCGACCACGACTCCGCCGCGGTCCAGCACCGTGAGCAGGTGGACCGCGTCCTGGCGCTGGTCGACGCCGTCATCTGGGTCGTGGACCCGGAGAAGTACGCGGACGCCGTCCTGCACGAGCGCTACCTGCGGCCGCTGGCCGGGCACGCGGAGGTCACCTTCGTCGTCCTCAACCAGGTGGACCGGCTCCCCGGCGAGGCGGCCGACCAGGTGCTCGACGATCTGCGGCGCCTGCTGGACGAGGACGGCATCGCGCTCGGCGAGTACGGCGAGCCGGGCGCGACGGTCCTCGCGCTGTCCGCGCTCACCGGCGACGGAATCGGTGAACTGCGGGAGTGTCTGGGCCAGTTCGTGGGGGAACGCGGAGCGGCCGCCCGGCGAATTTCGGCCGATCTCGACGCGGCGGCGGCGCGGCTGCGTCCGGTCTACGCGACCGGGCGCCGGGTCGGGCTCAGCGAGGAGGCCCGCGACGAGTTCGCGGACCGGCTCGCGGACGCGGTGGGTGCCGTCGCGGCTGGCGAGGCGGCCGAACGCGCCTGGCGCCGCAACGCCAACCGCGCGTGCGGAACCCCCTGGCTGCGGCTCTGGCGCTGGTACCAGGACCGGCGCGAACCGCCGACCGGCCGGCTGCCCGTGCGGGCGCCGGCGGACGAGGAGGCCACCGCGCGGCAGCGGGTGGAGCAGGCGGTGCGGACGGTCGCGGACCGGGCGGCCTACGGCCTGCCGCTCCCCTGGGCGCAGGCGGTGCGCGAGGCGGCCGTACGCGGCGCGCAGGGGCTGCCCGAGGCGCTGGACGACATGGCGGCGCGCGCGGTCACTCCGGTGGGCCGGCCTCCGCGGCCCGGCTGGTGGCCGGTCGCGGTCCTCGCGCAGGCCATGATGACGATCGTCCAGGTCGTCGGCGGGCTCTGGCTGGGGGCCCAGATCGTCGGGATCGCCTCGCCGAACCTCGGGGTTCCGGTGCTGCTGATGGTGTGCGGGATCGTCGGCGGTCCGGCCGTCGAGTGGAGCAGCAGGATGGCCGCCCGCGGGCCCGCCCGGCGCTACGGCCTCGAGGCGGAGCGCCGGTTGCGGGAGGCGGCGGCCGGCTGCGGCCGGGCCCGGGTGCTCGATCCGGTGGCGGCGGAGCTGCTGCGGTACCGCGAGGTGCGGGAGCAGTACGGGCGGGTCATGGGAGTGGCTCCGGCGGGTGCCCCGGTCGGGTGACGCGGTTGTCCACAACCGTCCGACGGTGCACAGGGCCCGGCGGGCCCGGCCCGGCGAAGGCAGTCTGATCTCGCGGCGACCGCAGCGCATGCGGTCGCCGCGACGGACGCATTCGCACGGGAGGGAATTCGCGATGAACGAGACGATGGTGTGCGCGGTGGGCAACGTGGCGACACGGCCCGTGTACCGGGAACTGGCGAACGGCGCGTCGGCGCGGTTCCGGCTGGCGGTGACCTCGCGGTACTGGGACCGCGAGAAGAGCGGGTGGACGGACGGGCACACCAACTTCTTCACGGTGTGGGCGAACCGGGCGCTCGCGACGAACGTGGGGGCTTCGGTGTCGGTGGGTGATCCCGTCATCGTGCAGGGCAGGCTGAAGGTGCGTACCGAGACCCGTGACGGGCAGAGCTGGACGTCGGCGGACATCGACGCGGTGGCGATCGGCCACGACCTCTCCCGCGGCACGTCGGCGTTCAGGCGCCCGGCCAGGGACGGCGAGCAGGCCGGGGGCGGCACGGGCGGCCGGCCCGAGCCGAGTTGGGAGTCGGCGCCCGAGGAACCCTCGGAGGACGCGGCCCAACAGCACTCCGAGCCGGCTGGGGTGACGTGATGTCAGAGAGGGTCGCGCGCTGACCGGACTGCGACTTATCGGCGGATGCGCCGCGAATCGAACCGGGTGGATTTGTCGATAAGCGCAGCTCACAGCCGTAGGGCGATAACGATTCCGAGTCGGATCGGTTATCGGACGACCTGACCGGGGAGAGCGTTGTGCCGCCTTCCTTAGGATGCCGAACACAGCTCTCGGGGCTTCTGATTCTGCTGGCGGGACCGTCCCCCCATGTCAACGGGTCCTGCATGAAGGGGAATTCTGTGCTTTCCGCGTTTTCTGCGTTGTCCGCGTGCAGGCGAGGGGCAGTCCGTCTCGCCGCCGCGACGTTGGTGTCGGGGCTCGTCGCCGCGGGGGCCGTCGCCACCGCCGGCACGGCCGTCGCCGACGAGACGCCGCAGAGCCCCGGCGGAGCGACCGCCACCCTCGGCGACCTGAAGACGTACGGGTCGGCGGTCATCCACGACCACGGCGAGGACTCCTGGGTCTCCGCGGGACTCTTCGAGATGTCCGTCGACGACGGCGGGACCCTCCAGACGTACTGCATCGACCTGCACAACCCGACACAGCGGGACGCCAGGTACCAGGAGACCTCCTGGAGCGGCACGTCGCTGAGCGGCAACAAGGACGCGGGCAGGATCCGCTGGATCCTGCGGAACTCCTACCCGCAGGTGAACGACCTGTCGGCGCTGGCCGAGAAGGCCGGCGTCGGCGGGCTCACCGAACAGGACGCCGCGGCGGGCACCCAGGTGGCCATCTGGCGGTACTCGGACGGCGCCGACGTGGACGCGGCGGACCCGAAGGCGGAGAAGCTCGCGGACTACCTGCAGAGGAACGCCCGGGACCTCCCGGAGCCCGACGCCTCGCTCACCCTGACCCCGGCCGCGGTCTCCGGTCACGCGGGCGAGCGGCTCGGCCCGGTCACGGTCCACACGGACGCGGACGGCGTGACGGTGGCCCCGCCCGCGGACACGGCCGCCAGCGGAGTGAAGGTCGTCGACGGGCACGGAAAGCCGGTCACCTCGGCGGCCGACGGCAGCCGTCTCTTCTTCGACATACCGAAGGACAGCGCGGACGGATCGGCTTCGCTGACCGTGCAGGCGTCCACGAGCGTGCCGGTCGGGCGCGCCTTCGCCTCCGACTCCCGCAGCCAGACGCAGATCCTGGCGGGCTCCAGCGAGTCCACCGTCTCCGCCACGGCGACCGTGGACTGGGCGGCGAAGGGTGCGATACCCGCGCTGACCGCCGAGAAGAACTGCGCCGACGGCGGTGTGGACATCACGGCGGTCAACAAGGGCGACGAGGCGTTCACGTTCGAGCTGATGGGTGTCGAGCACACCATCGCGGCGGGCGCTGCCCAGACGATGACGGTCCCGCTCCAGGAGGACCAGGCGTACGACTTCACGATCAGCGGTCCGAGCGGCTTCGCGAAGCGGTTCAAGGGCGTGCTGGACTGCAGGACCCAGGGGGGCGCGAGCGACATCACGACCCAGACGGTCGGTGAGCCGGGCCCCGCCTCGATCGGCGGCGGCTCCGGGGGCAGCGACCTGGCGGAGACGGGCGGTTCGGGCGCGACGCCGGTCATCGCCGGGGTCGCCATCGCGCTCGTCCTCGTCGGCGGTGCGGCGGTCCTCTTCGTCCGCAGGAAGCAGACACCCGAGCAGGGACCGGCGCAGGACTGAGGCCGGGGGTCCGAGACCCCTGGACGTCGGCCGCCCCGCCCACCGGAGGCTCCGGTCGGCGAGGCGGTGACGGGGTGGGTCAGGGGCGGGTGTTCCGGCCGCGGGCGAGGGCGAACCCGGCCGCGATCAGGCCGAGGACGCCGACGACCAGGCCGGCCGTTCCGAGGGAACGGGCGGTGGAGTCATCGGCCGTGTCGCTCGCGGTGGACTCATTGGTGTCCTTCGAGGACGACGCGGACGGCGGCGCCGCCGAGTCGGCGTCCGAACCGGCGGCCCCGCCGGACCCGTTCGACGACTCGGCCCCCGTGCCTCCGGCGGTGAGCGTCAGCGCGGGGGCGGGGTTCTCCGGCTCGTCGGCGCCCGCCTTCGCCTCCTCGATCCAGCGGACGACGCTGCCGTCCGAGTAGGTCTGGAGCGTCTTGAAGCTCAGCCGGCCGGTGTCGTCGGGCAGTTGGCCGAAGGCGACGTCGAAGTCCTGGAACTCGCCGTGGCGGATCCTGCCGCCGGTCCAGGTGATCTCGGAGACGGCGTCGGTGATCGTGCCGTCGTCCGTCTTCACCGGCTTCTTCAGCTTCGTGGTCGTCACCTTCGCGGTCCAGCCCGCCTGCGGCGTGACCAGGACCCCGAGGACGGGATGGTCGGTGGGCAGGAACACCTGCACCTTCGTGGTGCTCGCGGTGTCCTCCTCGTTGGGGACGCGGAAGCTCAGGACACCGTCCGTGGCGCCCTTGGCATAGCTCTCGGGGTGGACCGTCACATGCGCGGAGGCCGCGCCCGCCGCGGCCAGGACACCCGCCAGGGTGAGGGCGGCGAGGGTGCCGGTGCGGCGCAGGGTGGTGCTCGTCGGGGACATCTGGGGAACTCCGTACGGGAGGGGACGTGGTCAGGGCGTGGACACGAGCCCTGCCGGCGGTCCCCGGCGGGAGACGGCGTGCCGCAGCAACGCCTGACGGAGCGGCCGCGGTTCGGCCGAGCGGCCCGCGGCGTCTCCGTGCGGCCGTACGGATGCCGGTCCCGTGCGCCCCTTCCACCAGGCGGCGAGCCCGGGCACGAAGGCGACGGCCCGGCGCAGCAGGGACCACAGGGCGGCCTCGCCGCGCCGCAGCCACCAGGTCGCGAGGAGGGCGGCGCCGACGTGGGCGGCCGTGGCGTGCGGCGTCAGGGCGTGGCTGTGGGCGTACGTCATGTGCGCCCCGTGCATGGTCATCGTCATCCGGGGGCACCCGGCCCCGAAACCGAGGTGGAGTCCGGTCTGCGCGCCCAGCATGGCCCCGGCTATCCCGAGCAGGGACCGCTCGCGGCCGCACAGCGCGCAGCCGACGGCGAAGACGACGAGGAGGCCCGCGCCGACGGCGCCGCGCGAGGGGGCCTGCCCGGTGGCGAGCACGTGCCCGCCGGCCGCCAGCAGCACGCAGAGCACGGCGAACACCGCCGCGCGCAGGCTCCGTACCGCAGGGGACGCACTCATGAAGCCCAGATACTGCCATGGGGAGGGAGTGACCGTGGGGGCTTCCCGGTGAGCCGTCCGTCACGGGCCGCCGGGCTCGTCCCACGGTCGCTCGGATAGGGTCCGGCTGAGCCTGGGAGGGATCCGACATGCGACTTCGCTGTGCCGTACTGGACGACTATCAGAGGGTGGCGACCGGGATCGCCGACTGGTCGCCGGTCGCGGACCGGGTCGAGGTCACCTCCTTCGACGGGCACTTCGCCGACGAGGACGCGCTGGCCGCCGCTCTCGCCGCGTTCGACATCGTCGTGACGCTGCGCGAGCGGGTGCCCTTCCCGGCCTCGCTGCTGGCCCGGCTGCCCCGGCTGAAGCTGCTCGTCGCGTCCGGGATGCGCAACAGCGTCATCGACTACGCGGCGGCGAAGGAGCACGGGGTGACCGTGTGTGGGACGCCGAGTTCCTCGACGCCTCCCGTCGAGCTGACCTGGGCGCTGCTGCTCGGTCTCGCGCGGGGCATCGTCACCGAGCACGAGGCGGTGCGGTCGGGCGGCCCCTGGCAGAGCACCGTCGGCGCCGATCTGCACGGCCGCCGGCTCGGTCTGCTGGGGCTCGGCAAGATCGGCGCCCGGGTGGCCCAGGTGGGTCTCGCGTTCGGCATGCGGGTCGGTGCGTGGAGCCAGAACCTCACGAAGGAACGCGCCGAGGAGGTGGGGGTGGAACTCGCCCCTTCCAAGGAGGAGCTGCTGGCGGGCAGCGACTTCGTCTCCGTGCACCTGGCGCTCGGCGACCGTACCCGGGGCCTCGTCGGCGCCGCCGAACTGGCTCTGCTGAAGCCGACGGCCTTTCTCGTCAACACCTCCCGCTCGGCGATCGTCGACCAGGAGGCCCTGCTCGCCGCGCTGCACGCCGGACGGATCGCCGGAGCGGGCATCGACGTGTTCGACGTGGAGCCGCTGCCCGCGGACCACCCGATGCGGTCGGCCCCCCGCCTGCTGGCCACCCCGCACCTCGGCTACGTGTCGCGGTCCAACTACGCGACGTACTACGGCGCGGCGGTCGAGGACATCGAGGCGTACCTGGCGGGCAGTCCGGTACGCCTGCTCGGCTGAACCCGGCTGCCCGGGGGCCGGGAGGGCCGCGGCTCAGGCGGCCGTGGCGGGCCGGCGGTACACGCCGACCCGGCGGTGCAGGTGGTGCAGGTCCACGAGGTAGCGCCGGAGCGTCACATGGTCGACGGGGGCGTCCTCGCACCAGGCGCGCAGCTTCTCGTTGACCGTCCGCTCGGGATACTCGACGCCCGGCTCGAAGGTCCGCTCGGCGATGTGCCGCAGGACGACCAGCTTGCGCTCCCACTGGGCGGGCAGCCGCACGAGACGGCCGTCGCGCACGAAGGTCCGCAGTACCGTCTCGGACTGCTCGTCCCCGGAGCCGTAGCTCTCGGCTGCGGGCTTCGACTCCCGTGCGGAGCGGGCGAGTTCGCGGAAGCGGTCGTAGACGACGGCGAGTCCGTCCGCGCCCTCCGCGATCACGCCCTGGTCCCGCAGCCTGCGCAGCGCGGTGGCGGCCTGCTTCGGGGACAGGCCCGTCCGCTCGGTCACCTGTGCGGGGGTGGCCGCGCCGAGGACGACGGCGGCGAACACGCGGGCACGGGACTCCTCCGCGAAGAGGCCGACCGCGCCGGAGAGGTCGGCCGGCTCGGCCGGCGCGCTTTGCTCGGCCGGTGCGGTCCGCTCGGCCGAAGGGGCGGGCGGGACGGACGGGGCAGGGGCGGTCGGCTGTTCGGCCCTCTGGCCACTGGCCCGTTCGGTGGATCGGTCGGTCGGCATGCCCGGCAGGCTAGTTCAGCGGGTGGGGCGGACCGAAGCGAATTTCCGCCGCCCGTCCGGCGGGGATCGGTGGGTGATACCCCGATGAACGCCCGTGACCAGGTGTGGGCGGACGCGTTGAAGGGGGAGTGCGGTCGCGTCCGTGCCACCGCGCTCATCGAACCAAAGGAGAACGTGATGTCTCGCATCGCGAAGGTCGCCGCAGTCGCCCTCGGCACGGGTGCCGTTGTCATCAGCGGGGCCGGTCTGGCCATGGCTGACGCGGGCGCCCAGGGCGAGGCCGTCGGCTCGCCCGGCGTCCTCTCGGGCAACGTCATCCAGGTGCCGGTCAACATCCCGGTCAACGTGTGCGGCAACACCGTCAGCGTCATCGGCCTGCTGAACCCGGCCTTCGGCAACCACTGCTCGAACGACGGCGGCCACGGCAAGGACAAGGACCGCGGCGGCTACGGCTACGGCCACTGACCCACGCCACGCGAGAGGCCCCCGGCAGGAAGTCGCTGCCGGGGGCCTCGCCGTCCCCGATGTGCGGACGGGTGGACGGCCTCACGCGTACCGATAGACGGCGCTGTGGTCCTCCATCGACTGCGGCGTCACGCCCCACGGGGGCATCTCCTCGTTGCGGGCGATGATCCGGCCGCGCTGGGAGTTCCCGAGACCCGGCGGGCGCTCGGGCAGATAGCGGGCACCGCGGTGCCGCTGCTGCCAGCGCGACCACTGCAGGTCGACGAAGGCGTGGTGCAGCCAGAACACGGGATCGTTGACGGAGCCGCCGCCCAGCATGTGGCCGCCGACCCAGCGGTGGACGCGGTTGTGGTTGGCCCAGGCGGCGTTGCCCGACCCGTGCCCCCACCCCTCCAGCTTGTTGCGGAAGCCGCGCGTGGACGTGGAGTTCCAGGGCGACGTGTCGTAGACGGGGTCCTCCAGGGCGGCGTTCAGGTCGCCTGCCGTGGGCAGGTGCAGCGGCTGTCGCGGCCGGCCGAGGTCCCGGGTGAGGAACACCCCGTCCGTCACCCCCTCCTTGATGATCCACTTGCCCTGCGCGTAGGCGAACGGCCCGGTCGTCACCTGCCGGTCCGAACTCCGCCCGTTGCCGCCGAGCAGGTCCTTGGTCCAGGGCGCGGACGTCGTCGAACGGTCCCGCGTCCAGTCCCAGTAGGGCACGCTCACCGACGGATCCACCTTGCGCAGCGCACCCTCCAGCTCCAGCAGGAATCGCCGGTGCCAGGGCAGGAAGGACGGCGTCATGTGGGCCGCGCGCAGTCCGTCGTCGCCGTCCGCGACGTAGTAGTCGATGTGCGTGCGGACGAACTCGTCGTACTGGCCGCGGCGTTTGACCTCCAGCATCGCGGTGACGAATCGGCGCCGCTCCGAGCTGGTCAGCGTGCTGACGTCCTTACGCGTGTACACCATGGTGGTGGCCGCCCCCTTCCCTACCGCCGCCGTACGGCGTGCTCCCGCCTCCGCCGCTCCGGTCACCGCCGGCACCGTCCATCCCCTTCATGCCGTCCATGCCGTCCATGCCGTCCATGGGCCGCAGGTGTTCGGCGGGGTCCAGTTCGTCGACGGCGGCACGCGCGGCCTCCAGGGCCGTCGGGTACGACACGTAGTGGTCCACCATGCTGAGATAGCCGCCGTCCGCGCGACGCATCAGGTGCAGGGGCCTTCCGTCCACCGTGACCAGCCACTCCGCGCCGGTGAACGCGACCCGGCCGTCCGAGCCGCTCCTCCTGCCGAGCAGATGGCGGCCGCGGTACACCTCGTCGAAGGAGAGGTCGTCCTGCCGCTCGGGGCGCGAGGCCCGGGAGGCGGCGACGACGGGGGCCAGTGCCACGGCGACGGCCGAGACCAGCAGGCCCCGCGTGACTCCGCGCCGGGTCACGGCCATGGTGTCGGCGAGGTGTTCAGCGCCCCGGCCCGGCACCCGGCCGGCCGGCGCACGGCTCGGTCCGCGCCCCCGTAGTCTGCTCGACACCCAGCTGACGAACATGCTTGTCTCCTCCACGGATTGAGGCGGATGCAGCGTCTTCAGCAGGGTTCAACGACGGCGGCGCCGGATGGTTCGGGCGGCGGGCCCGGGCCGGACTCCCGGGACCGCGACCGCGCGGGTGTCAGGCGCCGGAGCCCGTCTCCACGTTCGCCCCCGGGACGGTCTGCAGCAGCGGCGTGAGCACGGCGGCCTGCGGCAGCTTCACGTCGGGAAGACCGAAGTGGTCGGCGTTCGGCGCGCCGAGCGGGGCCTGCAGGGACAGCCCGGGGGTCAGCGTCCGCAGGTCGGCGGCGGGCGCCGAGACCCCGAGGTGGTCGAAGCCCTCACCGAGGATGTGCGGCAGGGGCGTCCGCAGGTCCGCTCCGGGCAGCCCGCCGACGAGCGGCAGCTGGGGAAGCGTGCGGTCGGGCAGCATCCGGCCCTCGACGTAGCGGGGTCCCTCGGGCGAGCCGGGCACCGGTACCGGCAGCTCACCCGCGATGTGGGGCGTCCGCAGGTTGAGGGCCTGCTCGACGCCGTTCAGCGGCACGGGGATGGGGACCGTGTCCGCCGCGACGGCGGGGGTCGCGGCGGCGGCACCCACCACCGCCGCCACCCCGGTCATGACGGCGGCGAGAGTTCCTCGTGTGGTCGGCTTCATCTCAGGTACGGTCCCTTTCAGGATTCGGTGGCTCTGCGTCCGTACCGCGTAACGATGCCGGGAACGCCATCAGCGAAATATTCCCCCGACGGACGCAATAGTCGTTCGATAGGAATGATCAGCTCGTCCAGAAATCCCACCATCGGGTCAGGATCAGCATTCCGATGACACCGATGTGCAGGACCGGAACAACCCAGGTGAATTCCGCGAGGAATGTCTTGAGCCATTCCGGAGCGGGTAGAAAATCATGCCGTACGTTGAATGACGTGACGTACCAGAACATGATGATCGTGGCGACCCACGCCAGGCAGCACCAGAGGCACAGCGAGTTGATCCGGTAGAACGACTGGAACTGGAGCCAGGTGCAGAATCCGACGCCGAAGAGCATTCCGGCGTTGAGGATCAGCCAGTACCAGCGGGGGAACGCGGCCCGGGCGAACAGGCTCACGCCGACGCAGGTCACCACGCCGTACGTCACCAGGCCCAGCATCGGGTTGGGGAACCCGAAGGCGGAGGCCTGGTCGCTCTTCATGATGTTGCCGCAGGACACGACCGGGTTCAGGCTGCACCCGGGCACGAAATTCGGGTCCTCGAGCAGCTTGAACTTGTCGATCGTGATGACCCACGCGGCGAGGAGCCCGGCCGCGCCCGTGATCACCAGCAGCAGGGCGAGGGCACGACTGCTGCCCACGGCGCGCCCGCGCGCACCCCTGCCCGCGACGCCCTCCCCCGGTCCCGCGGCGGCCGTCATCAGCCGCGCAGGCTGCGCGCGGGCAGCAGCACGTGCGCGGCGCTGAGCAGGGTGTCCTCGTCGCCCGCGAAGGCCGTCAGGTCCTCCGGCGCGACGGGCTTGCCGGGCTGGGCGACGGGCCAGGCACGGGTGGCGAACAGGAAGTAGGCGTAGCCGCGTTCGCCCACCGCCGCGAGCCACTCCGGCGGGGCGACGCACTGGGCGTTGAGGTGCGGCATCCGGACGACGGCCTGGCCGCCCTCGACGAGCAGGGTGAGCGGCAGGCTCGGGTGCTTGGACCCGTCGATGAGGGTCTCGCCGACGGGGATCCCGTTGTCGGTCAGCAGCTGCCGGATGGCGGAGGCGGATCCTTCCGGGCCGCCCTCGCCGTCGCCCAGGGAGTAGGCGAGGAGGTAGGGCATGTCGCCGTCGGGAGCTTCACCGCTGAATGCCATGACGGCGAGCGTGCCGAGATCGACGGCCCGAAGGGGGCTCATTTGGCTTGAGGTTGAGGTCACCGCGGAACCTTATCGGCGCATCCGTTCGGGCCCCTTCCCGATTTCACCCGCCCGGGCGATGACCGGCCGCGCGACCACACGAACGAAGGACGCGACTCGAACAGCGCGAAGGACCGATTCCACGGCTGCGGAATCGGTCCTTTCGGCGCAGGGCCGTACGACGTCAGTCGTTGACGCAGGTGTTGCCGAACGCCGGGTTCAGCAGACCGATGACGTCGACCGTGTTGCCGCAGACGTTGACCGGAACGTGCACGGGGACCTGAATGACGTTTCCGGAGGCGACACCCGGGGACTTGACCGCCGCGCCCTCGGCACCGGAGTCGGCGACAGCGCTGCCCGCGGCGGCACCGGCGGCCATTCCGGCGGTGGCGAAAATCAGCGCGGCCTTCTTGGCAGAGTTCATCGTCAGCCCTTTCCTCGGAGATTTGCCCACGAGCCTAAGGAAATGCCCGCGCACGTCGAGGAAAGACACGCGATGAATTCGCTTCACTAGCGCTGGAGGGGAAGTCCGCCGAGCAGCTGCGAGGGGCCGCCGGCCGTGTTCAGCGCCTTCGTCGTGCCGCTCACGGTGCTGAGCAGAGAGTTCTTGTTCTCGGTGTCGAGCGCGTTCGACTGGTGCTGCAGGGGCATGACGTCCTGCACGCTGAGCGAACGCTGGCTGGTGATGGTCTCCAGGGCGCCGTTGAGGCTGGACGGCGTGAGGTCGGAGGCTCCGGCGGCGAACGCGGGTGCGGCGGCACCGGCGACGACCAGGGACCCGGCGACTACAGCGGCGGCCTTGAGGGACTTCATCGTGTTCCTTTCTTCGGCGACTCGTGTCACCAGAGGGAATTCCTCTTCGACATGGCTAACGAGCCCCGAACGCGACGGAAACCCCGCGTGCAGAAAATTCCTGCACCCCACCCGAATGACCGGCGTGTCGCATTCTCATATAAGAGGCGGGCGGCCGGTGTGCGGGCAGACGGAACCGGCCGCCGTACCGACCCCGCAGCAGGGTCGGTACGGCGGCCGGTGGGCGAGGTGCCCGGTTCGCGGACGGACCGTCAGGAGACCGGCAGCGAACCCGTCGGGAGGGCGCTCGTCGGCAGCGCCGGGAGCGCCGGGAGGCCCGGCAGGTTCGGCGCCGGGAGGCCGCCGCCGAGAACGGTGGCGACGACGAAGTTGACGAGCCCGGTCACCACGGCGGTGGCCGCGGGGACGACCGAGGCGGCGTCACCCGAGGTGACCGCCTTGACCAGCGAGTCGACGGCGGTCTGCAGGGCCGTCAGCGCGTCGGCCTTGACGTCCGCGGCGGCCAGCGCCCGCGGGCGCTCGGCGTTCTTGGACAGCGGGGGCACGGCCGGCAGCGCGACGGGCGGCACGGCCGGGACGGCGGGGGCGGCGGCCGGCGGGGCGACCGGAGCCGCGGCGGTGACCTTGGCGATGGCGTCCTTCGCGGCCTGGCCGAGCTTCGTCGCCTGGTCGGCGGGAATCTGGCCGTTGTCCGCCTTGAGCGCGGCGTCGACCAGGGCGGCGACCGGGGCCAGGACGCCGCTTATGTCGCCCAGGGTCTTGGTCTGCGCCAGAAGCGCGTCCGCGCCGGGTACGGGCGCCGCCGCATGGCTGTGGCCACGCGGCAGGTCGCTGTCGGCGGCCATCGAGGCCGGTGCGGCGATCCCGATCAGAAGCGTGGCACAGAGTGCGGAGGTCGCGATGCGCCGTGCGGGCAGAGCACGCATGGATGTTCCCTTCGGTGGTGCGTCGGATCTTGACTCCACCGTGAAAGCAGTCATCGCACTCTGCAACTGTTCGAATGCTCTACGTAATCGGCGGCTGCCCCTACCACTGCCATCGCCGCAGGTGAGGAGCCATGCCGGACCCCACCACGGGTCTCCCCCGTTCGGGGCAACGCGAACCGGCCGCCCTCCCGTCGGGGAGAGCGGCCGGCAGAAGAACCGCGCAGACGTCAGCCGTTGACGCAGGTGTTGCCGAACGCCGGGTTCAGCAGACCGATGACGTTCACGGTGTTGCCGCAGACGTTGACCGGGACGTGGACGGGAACCTGCAGGACGTTGCCCGACAGGACGCCCGGGGAGTGGGCGGCCGCGCCGTGCGCGTCGCTGTCGGCGGCGGCGATGCCGGCGGTGCCGGCCACGGCGGCGGCGGCAACGGAGGTCAGGGCCAGGCCCTTAGCGATACGCGACATGGAGAAATGCTCCTTGGAAGTCGACACAACATCCGGGCGGGTTGCCCGGCTCTGCATTCAACGCGCGGCGCGCACGCGGGTTGTGCCTCCAAAGGGGTGATCTCACAAACGGCCGGGCTCCACGAATCCGACACACATCACAGGTTTCGCCCATAAATACGGACAACAGCTAGAGTCGGCCACCTCCCGAGGGCGCCTGCGACCAGACGCCGACCGGCGCCGGAAGACAGACGGGGAGCCGGCGCGCACCGATCCGCTCCGCAGATGTCCGTCCCTCCGCTGGTCCAGAACCTTTTCCCCCGAAAGGGCCCCGCCGGTCATGCGTATTTCTCCGGGTCTGCTGCTGCGCCGTGCGATGGTGGGCTGCTCCGCCCTCGCCACCCTGTGGGCGCCGGCCGCCGCCGCGACCGCCGCCGGACCCGCCGCGGAGGCGGAGAACCTGGCCTTCACGCAGCGGTACCACGCGCTCCAGCACGGCGGGATCGTGCGCGCGGCGAACTCCGCGATCAGCTGCCGCAGTTCGGCGCGGTCCCGGCACCCCGCGGCTCCCGCGAAGGCCGCCGGCCACCGGCGCGGGGCGACGGCATCGGGTACCAACCGCTCCGCGGCGAACGCGTGTTCCACCGCCCGAGCCGGCGGCCGGGCCGCCAACGGCGACTTCGAC
The DNA here is from genome assembly GCF_002078175.1 of Streptomyces sp. M41(2017). GTDB lineage: Bacteria > Actinomycetota > Actinomycetes > Streptomycetales > Streptomycetaceae > Streptomyces. The sequence continues at coordinate 888,357 of NZ_MWFK01000001.1, forward strand.
ATGTTCTACATCGACGTCGACAAGGACCCGAACACCTACAACTCCAGCCGCTCCGAGGTGCGGCTGCCCAAGGGAGCGCACGTCACGTACGCGCGCCTGTACTGGGGCGGCAACCTGCGAGTCGGCGAGCAGAAGCCGCCGAAGGACAACGGCCGGGTGCTGATCGCCGAGCCCGGCGGCCAGTACAAGGAACTGCTCGCGGACAGCGTGGTCGGGCACCGGGTGGCGCAGGGGGCGGACGCGTTCCAGGCCTCGGCGGACGTCACGCGGCTGGTGCGGGCGAGCGGCGCGGGGCTGTGGACCGTGGCCCAGGTCAACGTCGCCAAGGGCAGGACGGCCGCCGGTGCGTGGGGCGGCTGGACGCTGGTGGTGGCGTACGAGAAGAAGGCGGAGCCGCTCAGGCATCTGTCCGTGTGGGACGGCTTCGGGACGCTGGGCCCGGACGACGCGGAGCGGTCGGTGCCCCTGGGCCCGATGTCGCTCCCCGGGACGGTCAGGGGCCGGGTGGGCCTGGTCGCGTACAACGGCGACCGCGGCCGTACGGGTGACTCGCTCGCCCTTTCGACCGGCCCCGGAGCGCCCACGGTGCTGAGCGACGCCGCCAACCCCCGTGACGATGTGCTGAATTCGACCATCAGCGAGCCCGGACCTGCGACGACACGCCGGGTGCCCGCGTACTCGAACACGCTCGGCTACGACTCGGACGTTCTCGAATTCGGCAAGGGGATCCGTTCCGGGGGTGACCAGTTGGCCTTCCGGATCGTTTCGCACCGGGACGCGGCCTGGGTCGGGGCACTGTTCGCCGCCGTCGACGCGAAGCAGTGACGCGCGCCCCGGCGCGCCGCCCGTGAGCAAGGAACCGCGCATGTATCTGTCAACCGACCCTCCGCCGCGTGTCCTTCATGTCACGCAGCCGGTCGACGGCGGCGTCGCCCGGGTGGTCGCCGACCTCGTCCGGGCGCAGCTGACCGCCGGAACCCGGGTGACCGTCGCCTGCCCGGACGGCAACGCCTTCGCCCGGGAGGTGCGGGAGCTCGGCGCCGACGTCCGGCCCTGGCAGGCGACGCGCGCGCCGGGGCGGCTGCTGCCGCAGGAGGTGCGCCGGCTCGGCCGGGTGCTGGCCCGGGTGCGGCCCGACGTGGTGCACGCGCACAGCGCGAAGGCGGGTCTCGCGGCCCGGCTCGCCCTCCGGGGACGCGTGCCGACGGTGTTCCAGCCGCACGCCTGGTCCTTCGAGGCGGTCGACGGCACCGCGGCCGCGCTGGCGCTCCGGTGGGAACGGTGGGGGGCGCGCTGGGCGTCCCGGGTGGTGTGCGTGAGCGATGCGGAGCGCACGACCGGCGTGCACGCCGGGGTGAGCGCCCAGTGGCGGGTGATCCCCAACGGGGTCGACCCGGAGCGCTTCCGCCCCGCCTTCCCGGACGCCGTACGCGCGGGACTTCCGCAGCTCGCCGGGGTGGACCCGGCTGCCCCGCTGGTGGTGTGTGTGGGACGGCTGTGCCGGCAGAAGGGCCAGGACGTCCTGCTGGAGGCGTGGGACGCGGTGCTGCGCCGGGTCCCCGAGGCCCGGCTGGTACTCGTCGGGGACGGCCCGGACTCCGCCCGGCTGCGCGCGGGCGCACCGCGTGACGTGCTGTTCGCCGGGGCCACCGACGACGCCGTGCCCTGGTACCAGGCCGCCGATCTCGTGGTGCTGCCGTCCCGTTGGGAGGGCATGGCGCTGGCCCCCCTGGAGGCCATGGCCTGCGGCCGTCCGGTCGTGATGACGGACGTGGACGGCGCGCGGGAGAGCCTCCCGGCCGGTCACGACCCCCGCTGTCTGGTCCCCGCGCGGGAGCCGGAACCCCTCGCCGAGTCGATCGGCGCACTGCTGTCCGAACCGGAGCTGCGCGAGTCGCTCGGTCAGCAGGGGCGCCGCCATGTACTGACCACGCACGACGTGCGCCTCACGGCCGACGCGGTCGCGGGGGTCTACCGCGAACTGCTGGCCGGCGTACCGGCGCAGCACGCCGGGAGCGCCGCGTGCGGGGACCACACCGAGTGCAGGGAGTCCATCCACTCGTGACTGCGGAAAGCACCGTTCCCTCCCCCGGCGGACAGCCCCGGGAGTACGGATTCTCGCCCGTCTCGGTCATCCCTCCCCGCGGGGCCGACGGCGGTTTCAGATTTCCGGCCGGCCGGCGGACGACGGCCCGGCGGGCCGCCTGGGCGCCGCTGGTCGCCGTGGACGCCGTCGCGGCCCTGGCGAGCGGGCAGGCGCTCACGGAGAGCAGCAATCCGCTGTTCGTCGTCGCGCTGCTGGTCGGCGTGGTCGCTCTGAACGCGCGGGCGTCGCTCTACCGTCCGGCGCCCGTACCGGTCCTGCTCGACGAACTGCCCACCCTGTGCGCGCGGGTCGCGGTCACCTGGTGCACGCTCGCGGCGCTGGTCGCCGCGTTCGTCCCGGACGCCGCGCTGTCCGCGCGGACGCTCGTCCTGGGCTGCGCTGCGCAGTCGGCGATCAGCTGCGCGGGGCGCGGCACGGTGCACTGGCGCCGCCGCCGGTCCCTGGCCCTGCACCCGGGCGCGGCCCTGGTCGTCGGCCCCGCCGCGACGGCGCAACGGGTGGCGGCGGCCTTCCTGCGTCACCCGAACTGCGGGGTCCGGCCGGTCGGTGTCGTCGCGGACCAGCCGGCCGGTGTCGAGGGCCTGCCGGTCCTGACGACCGGTGAGGAGGTGCAGCGGGCCCTCATCCAGAACGGTGTGCGGTCCGTGCTCGTGGTGGAGCCCGCCGCCGAACGCGCCCCGATGCTGCGGGCGTTGGCGGAGGCGGGCTGCGAGCTGTGGGAGGTCGACGCGGACTCCCCGTCGTACGAGCGGGACGGGCGGGACACGCTGGCCGGGTTCGCCTGCCGCCGGCTCTCCATGACACTGCGCCGCTCCAGCGTCGGCAAGCGGCTGCTGGACGTCGCCGTCTCCGGGACGCTGCTGCTCCTGGTCAGTCCGCTGCTGCTGCTCTGCGCGGTGGTCCTGCGGCTGAGCGACGGGCCGGGGGTGGTGTTCCGGCAGGAGCGCATCGGCAAGGACGGCAGGCCCTTCACCCTGCTGAAGTTCCGCACCCACCGCCCGGTCGACGCGCACGAGGCGGCGACCCGCTGGAGTGTGGCCAACGAGCTGAAGATGAGCCCCTTCTGCCACTTCCTGCGGCGCACCTCGCTCGACGAGCTGCTCCAGCTGTGGAACGTCTTCTGGGGCGACATGAGCCTGGTCGGGCCGCGCCCCGAACGCCCGTACTTCGTGGCCAAGTTCAGCCAGACCTACCCCGGTTACGCGGCACGGCACCGGATGCGGACCGGCATCACCGGCCTCGCCCAGGTGCACGGGCTGCGCGGCGACACCTCGATCGAGGACCGCTGCCGGTTCGACAACGCCTACATCGACAACTGGTCGCTGTGGCAGGACATCTGCATCCTGCTGCGCACGGCCGCCGCGCTCGTCCGTCCGACGGGGAGCTGAGCCGATGAGCGACGCCCTGACCGTCACTCCGCTGGACAGCGCGATCTCCGTCCTGCGGCGCGCGCTGCCGGTGCTGCCCGTCGTCGTGGTGATCGCCCTGCTCGGGCTGCCGGTCGCGCCGGGCGGCGAGGGCGGCGCGAACATCGCGGACGCCATGTCCGGTGTGGTCGTGGTGAGTTGCGCGATCCGGCTCGTACGGGCCCGTCGGCGTCCGTTGTCCGCGACCGCCGCGGTGGTCCTCGGGCTCCCGGTGGCCGGCATCGCCGTCGCGGCGGCCGGGGCGGCGGACCCGGGGGCAGGGATCACCGGCCTCGCCCGGTACCTCCAGATCTTCGTGCTGGTCCCCGCCGCCGTCCTGCTCTCGGTGCGTGACCGACGCGACTTCCGGCTGCTGGCCTGGTCGTTCGTCGGCCTGGCGCTGTGGCAGGGGGCGGTCGGCGTGCAGCAGTACGTCACCGGGACCGGTGCCTCCTACCAGGGCGAGGACGTGCGCGCGGTCGGCACCTTCGGGCCGACGGACGTGATGGGGATGGCGACGGTCGTCGCGTTCGGGCTGGTCTGCGCGGTGGCGCTGGCCCTCGGGACCAGCGCGGCCCGTCAGCGCGCGGTCGCCACGGCCTGCGCGCTGGCCCTGCTGCTGCCGCTCGCCCTGTCGTTCAGCCGGGGTGCCTGGATCGCCACGACCGTGGCCTGCGGAGCACAGCTGGTCCTCGCGGGCCTGCGTCGCGCGGCGAAGGTCGGCGCGGTGGTTCTCGCCGGCGGGGTGATCCTGGTGGGCGGCCTCGGGGTCGGCACCGCGATGCTGCAGGAGCGCATCACGAGCATCACGCAGGTCACGGACGCGCCGGACCAGTCGGTCGTCGACCGGTACACGATGTGGGCCGCCGCCACCGACATGTGGCGCGAACACCCGCTCACGGGCGTCGGGCTGAAGGGTTTCCCCGACAACCGCGACGGCCACGCCTCGCTCGCCCTCTCCGCGGGCAGCGACATCGCGGGCGCGGGCGCCGCCTTCCACAAGCAGGCGCTGCTCTCCCCGCACAACATGTACCTCCTCGTCCTCAGCGAGCAGGGCCTCATCGGGCTGCTCGCGCTCGGAGGCAGCTGGCTCGCGCTTCTGGTGTGCGCGCTGCGCGGGCTCGTGCGGGTACGGCGCACACCCCCGGGCGCCCGCTCCGCCGGGGCCCGGATCCCGGCCGGCACGGACTGCGCGCTCGTCGCGTGCGGGCTGATCGTCTGGCAGTTGACCGACTTCGTGTACGCGGACATCGGCGGCCCCTCCACGGTGCTGACCGCCGTCGTGTTCGGCCTCATCGGCTGGTGGGCGCTGGTCGACCCGGCGACCCCGGCCGGCCCGGAGGCCCCGGTCGCGGCCCCTTCCGTACCCGAGGAGGCCACGGCGCGATGACGGTCACGCCGCCCAGGGCGGGGGAAGACGCGGACACGGACGCGAACGAGGGCGCGGACACGGGGGCGGGGGCGGACACGGAACGGAACTCCCGGCGGGTCGCCGGCGTCGAGCCGACCGCCGCGAGCGCGGCCCGCCACCCGGCGCCGACCAGCTCGACCACCGGCACGGCAGCGGGGTTGGCGCCGATGGCAGCCGCGGGCGGGGCGGCGCGGCCCGGCACGACGACGGCAGCCGGTACGGGTACGGAACCCGGCGCGACGACGGCATCTGGTGGGGCGGCGGAACGCGGGGCGAGGGCCGGCGCCGGTACGACGGCGGAGGCCGGGGCGACGGCGTCCGCGGGTGCGGCGCTCCCCGGCGCCCGTACCGCCCCGCCCGCTCGCGCCTCCACCGATCCTGCCGGCCCCGGGAAGCAGGAGGCCCGGTCCGAAGCGGCCGCCTCCAACCGGTTCCTCGCGAAGGCCGCACTGGTCACCGTCGCGCTCTCGATCGCCGGAGCGGTCCTCGGCCTCGGCCGGGACCAGGCTCTCGCCCACCTGTTCGGGGCCGGATCGGACACGGACGCGTTCCTGGTCGCGTGGACGCTCCCGGAGTTCGCGGCGACGCTGCTGATCGAGGACGGACTGGCCTTCGTGCTGGTCCCGTTGTTCAGCGTGGCCGTCGCCCGGCGCGCGCGGGGAGACGCGGGGGATCCCGTACGGGCCCTGGTCGCCGCCACGCTGCCGCGGCTGACGCTCGCCTTCGCCGCGGTCGGCGCGCTGCTGATCGCCGGAGCCCCCTACCTCGTCGAGGCGCTCGCGCCCGGCCTGCCCGACCCCCGGCTCGCGGTGGACTGCACCCGGCTGACCGCGACCTGCGTGTTCTCCTTCGGACTGGCCGGCTACTGCAGCGCGGCCCTGCGGGCGCACCGCCGGTTCGTCGCACCGGCGGCGATCTACGTGGCGTACAACGCCGGGATCATCGCGGCGATGTTCGTGCTCGGCGGCCGCTGGGGCGTGCGCTCGGCGGCGCTCGGGGTGGCGGTCGGCGGCGCCCTGATGGTGGTGGCGCAACTCCCCTCGGTGGGACGGCAGCTGCGGCGCAGGGAGTCGGCCGGAGAACTCCTGGAGGGCGAGCCGGCCCGGCCGATGGACCTGACGCTCGTCAGCACGGTGCTGCTCTTCGCGCTCTGCCGGCAGTCCCAGGTCCTCGTCGAACGCTTCCTCGCCTCCTCGCTGCCCGCCGGGGCCATCTCGCATCTGAACTACGCGCAGAAGGTGGCGCAGATGCCGATGGTCCTCTCGCTGATGCTGTGCACGGTCACCTTCCCGGTGGTCGCGCAGGCGATCGCCGAGGGGGACACGGAGCGGGCCCGCGACCGGGTGGAGCGCGATCTGGCGCTCGTGTCCTGCACGGTGCTGCTGGGCGCGGCGGCGGTCGCCGCCTGCGCACCGCAGATCATCCAGCTCCTCTTCCAGCGGGGCGCGTTCACCGCCGCGGACACGGCCGCCACGGCGTCGGTCATGCGGGTGTACGCGCTCGGACTGCTCGGTCACACCCTGGTCGGCGCGCTCGTGCGGTCGTACTTCTCCTCGGGGCGGCCCACCTGGTACCCGCTGTTCGCGATGACCGCCGGGATCATCGCGACCTCCTGGATCGGCGTCCTGGCCGTCGGCCCGTGGGGGGTGTGCGGCATCGCCGCCGCCAACGCCACCGGCATCACCCTCAGCGCCGTGCTCCTGCTGTACGGCACGGGGCCGCGCAGTGTGCCGATCCGCACCCGCCGGGTGCTGACCGAGATCGGCAAACCGCTGCGGGCCGCGCTGGTCGCCGCGGTGGCCGGGGGTCTGTGCGCGAGCCGCCCGGACTCCCCGCTGCTCGGCCTCGTCCTCGGCGGCACGGTCGTGACCGTCGTCTTCGCCCTGCTGGCCTGGATCCTCCGGGTCGAGGGGTTCGCACCCGCACTCCGTTCCGTCACACGAAGGGTTCCGTATGCCCGTTTCCGCTGACAGCAGCAGACGTACCGGCACGAGCTCCCTCGACGCCCCGCCCTGGGTGGCGATGTACCACTCCGTCGGGGACTGCTCCGACGACCCGTACCGCATCACGGTCTCCCCGGACCGCCTCGACCAGCAGCTGAGCTGGCTGCGCCGCCGCGGGCTGCGCGGGGTGGGGATGGCCGACCTGCTCGCCGCCCGCGCCCGCGGTGAGGCCCGTGACCTGGTGGGCCTCACCTTCGACGACGGGTACGCGGACTTCGTCGACACGGCGCTCCCCCTCCTGCACCGGTACGGCTTCGGCGCCACCCTCTTCGTGCTGCCCGGGCGGCTCGGCGGCGACAACGGCTGGGACCCGCTGGGCCCCCGCAAGCCGTTGCTGTCCAAGCAGGGCATCCGGCTCGCCGCCGCCTCCGAGGGCGTCGAGGTGGGCTCGCACGGCCTGACGCACGTCGACCTCACGAAGGCCGACGACACGGTGCTGCACGCCGAGGTCGCGGAGAGCAGAGCAGTGCTCTCGGAGTTGATCGGTGCTCCGGTCGAGGGCTTCTGCTACCCCTACGGGACCATCGACGAGCGGGTCGTCGACGCCGTCCGCGACGCCGGGTACGGCTACGGGTGCGCGATCGACCCCGGCCCGCTGTCCGGCCCGCACGCCCTCCCCCGCGTGCACGTCGGCGAGAACGACACCCCCGTACGCATGCTCCTGAAGCACAAGCTGCACCGACTGCGCCGGCGCCCCGTCGAGGGGGTCTGATGAAGGCGCTGCACATCATCACCGGCCTCGGGGTCGGCGGGGCCGAGCAGCAACTGCGGCTGCTGCTGCGGCATCTGCCCGTCGAGTGCGACGTCGTGACGCTCACCAACCCGGGTGCCGTCGCCGCCGGCCTCACCGACGACGGTGTGCGCGTGATCGACCTCGGCATGACCGGCAACCGTGACCTCGGGGCGCTGCCCCGGCTGGTGAAGGTGATCCGCGCCGGCCGCTACGACCTCGTGCACACCCACCTCTACCGGGCCTGTGTCTACGGCAGGCTCGCCGCCCGGCTGGCCGGGGTGAAGGCCGTCGTGGCCACCGAACACTCCCTCGGCGACTCCCAGATGGAGGGGCGCCGGCTCAGCTCCGGCGTCCGCGCCCTCTACCTGGCCAGCGAGCGGCTCGGCCGGTCCACCGTCGCCGTGTCCCCCACGGTCGCCGACCGGCTGCGCCGCTGGGGCGTGCCCGGGCCGCGCATCGAGGTGGTGCCGAACGGCGTCGACGTGGCCCGTTTCCGCTTCGACCCCGTGCTGCGCGAACGCACCCGCCGCCGGCTCGGGCTGCCGGAGGGCGCGTACGTCGTCGGCGGGGTCGGTCGCCTCGCGGCGGGCAAGCGGTTCGACGTCCTGATCCGGGCGCTGGCCGAACTGCCCGACGACTGCTGGCTGCTGCTCGTCGGCGGCGGCACGGAGGAGAGTGTGCTGCGGCGCGCCGCGCACGACGCCGGGGTGGCGGACCGGGTGCTCTTCACCGGCGAACGCCCCACCGGCGGCTCCCCCGGCGCCGACCTGCCGTCGCTGATAGGAGCCATGGACGTCCTCGCCTCGCCCAGTCCCGAGGAGGCGTTCGGGCTGGCCGTGGTGGAGGCGATGGCGGCCGGACTGCCGGTGCTGTACGTCTCCTGCCCGGCCGTCGAGGACCTGCCGCCCGAAGCGGCCCGCGGCGCCCTGCGGGTCGGGGGCGACGCGGACTCGTTCGTCCGCGCCCTGGCCCGCGTCCGTACGGAGGGCCCGGCCCCCCGCGCGGCGGCGGACGCCGCCCACCACTACTGCATCACCCGCAGCGCCGCACGGCTCATGGACGTGTACGCGGCCGCTGTCTCGCGCACCTGAACTGGAGTGAGTTCCTCATGTCCGAAAACCTCACCAGGGGCCACCGTTCCGCGGGAACGGGCCTCGCCCGGGCGAAATCCATGCCCCCGTGGTCGCTGCTCGCCGCCGGAGCCGTGCTCGGCGGCCTGCTCGGCGGCGCGTACGGCGTGGTGAAGACCCCGACCTACACGGCGACGAGCTACGTCATCGCCGTGCCGACCGACAAGGGTGACCCGTCGGCCGCGCTCGGCTTCGCCCAGGCGTACGGCCGGGTCGCGACCCAGCTCGCGGTCCTCGGCGACGCGCAGGTGTGGGCCGGTGTCCCCGTCAGGACGCTGCAGGCGGACGTGCGGACGGCGACCTCGCCGGACGCCCCGATGGTCGCCGTGTCGGCGACCTCCTCCCGCCCCGACCGCGCCGCCGACATGGCCAACGCGGTCACGCGCTCGCTGACCCAGCACGCCAACGACAACCAGAAGGACACGCACGTCCAGTTGCTGTCGTTCTCCCGCGCGGTGAAGCCGGCCTCGGCGTCCTCCGCGTCGGCGACAGTGACCGGACTGGTCGGCGCGAGCGCGGGCGGCCTGCTCGGCGGCCTCGTGCTGCTGGTCCGCCCCCGCCGGTCGGCCGACGCGGCCCGGCCGGCCTCCGTGCCGAGCCCCGCCACGGCCGCCGATGTGCACGGAGCGCTGTGACCGAGACGCTCAGGACCGGCGTACGGAGGGCCGCGCGGGCGGAACTCATCACCGACGAGAGGGAGTTCGCGGAACTGGGGCCCGCCTGGGATCGCCTGTACCGCCGGTGCGGCGCCGTCACCGCGTTCCAGAGTCACGCCTGGCTGCATTCGTGGTGGCTGTCGTACGGGACACCGGGGCGGCTGCGTCTGGTGGTCGTCCGTGAGGACGGTGAGCTGCGGGCGGCCGCACCCCTGATGCTGGTCCGCCGCCCGCTGCCCGCCCTCGTCCCGCTCGGCGGAGCCATCTCCGACTACGCGGACGTGCTCCTCGACGACGAGCAGGCCGACCGGTGGGCTGCCACGCTCACCGAGGGCCTGTCGGCCGCCGCCCGCACCGCGCTGATCGACTTCCGCGAGGTCCGTCCCGGCGGGGCGGTGGAGCGGATCTACGAGCGCTGGCGGGGCCCCCGCCGCCGCGTCGGCGACTCGCTGTGCCTGGAGCTGCCCGCCACCTCGATGGAGGAACTGGTGGGCCGGCTGCCCTCGGCCAAGGCGCAGCGCGTCCGGGCGAAGCTGCGCAAGCTCGCCGCGCTCGGGGTCGAGCAACGGGTCGTGGGCCTCGACGAGGTGGACGCGGCGCTGCGTCGGCTGCTCGAACTGCACCAGTTGCAGTGGCAGGGCCGGAAGGTGACGAGCGAGCACGTCCAGGAGCGGTTCGCGGAGCATCTGGTCCGCTCGGTGGTCCCGATGGCGCGTTCCGGGGACGCGGTGGTCACCGAGTTCCGTCTCGACGGCACGGTCGTCGCCGTGGACCTCACGCTGTTGTCGCCGCGCCTGGCGGGCGGCTATCTGTACGGCGCCCATCCGCGGCTGCGCGAGCGCAAGGCGGACGTCGCGGTGATGCTGCTGGACGCGTGCTCCCGGCACACCGAGGCGGGGGGCCGCGGGACCCTGAGCCTGTTGCGCGGCGACGAACCGTACAAGCGGCACTGGCGTCCGGAGCCGGTCGTCAATCAGCGGCTGCTCCTCGCCCGCCGGTTCACCGCACCGCTGATGTCGGCGGTGGTCTGCGACGTCGCCGCCCGACGGAGGGGCAAGGCGCTGCTGCGCAGTTGGAGGGAACGCGGTGGCGGCAGGCCCTGAACGACCCGCCGCCACCCTGGGCTCACCGGTTGCGCGACCACCAGTCGAAGCGCAGGCACAGCTTCCCGCCCATCCAGTACTCCACCCAGTCGCCCAGGTCCAGCGGCGAACAGTTCGGCGGGGGAAGGGGAACGGGTGTGACCGGCTTCGTCGGCTCGGGCTTCGGCGTCGGCTTCGGTGTCGGCTTGGGGGTCGGCTCCGGCGACGGCGGGGCCGTCGGGTCGGTCCGGCCGGACAGCGCGGCTCGGTAGGCCTGGGACGCCTTCGGGTTGTCCTCGCACTGCCACACACCGTGCGGGCAGTAGTCGGTGAGGGTGTTGTACAGCGGCTTGTGCTCGTCGATCCACCCGAGCATGCGCTTCATGTACTCGGCGTTGTCGCCGTTGCGGAACAGGCCCCATTCGGGATAGGAAATGGGCTTGCCGTGGGCCTTCGCGAAGTCGACCTGCTCCTGAAGCCCGTACGGCTCCTTCACCTGCTCGTCGAATGAGAGCCCCGACGGCTGGTCGTACGAATCCATGCCGATGATGTCGACCGTGTCGTCCCCGGGATAGCACTGTGTCCAGGGAATGCCGTCCCGGCCGCGGTTCGGGGCGAAGTCGAACTTGAATTTCTGCCCCGGCACCGCGCGCATGGTGGTGACGATTCTGTTCCAGTACTTCTTCCAGGCCTCCGGGTCGGGACCGCAGCGATGGGTGTACGTGATGCCGTTCATCTCCCAGCCGAGCACGATGACGGTGTCCGGCACCTTCAGCTCGACGAGACGCTCGGCGAGCGCGCGGAAATGGCTGTCGAACGCTCCGGAGGAGGCCTCGGCGAGCAGGCTCCTGACCTCGTCGTCGGAGACCCGGTCCTCGTTGCGCTCCATCATCGGGACGTTGAGGACGAGCATCCGGTCGGCCTGGTCGCGACGCCAGTCCGCCCAGGCGTCCAGGAACCCGGGCGCGCCCTCGATGTTGCTCCAGCGGTCACCGGGCAGATACGTGTGCCCGACGCGCAGTTCGGTCCCGCCCAGCCACTCGCTGAGCTGGGCGATCCGCGCGATACCCCTGGCGCCGTAGTCCAGGTAGGCGCCGAAGGCGGGCTGCTGGGCCGCGGGTTGCGCGGTGGGCGCGGGTGTCGCGCCGGTCGCCGCGGGCTTGCCGGACGCGGCGGGCGCGCCGACCGGCGGGCCGGCGACCGGGGGCGGGGTCCGGGTCCCGCCGGTGGGCGGGGAGGCCGCGGGCGGTGCCACCACCGTGGGCGTCGGAGCCGGCGGATCGCCGACCCGACCCACCCCGGCGCCCACGGCGTATCCCGGACCCGACGCGAGCGCGACCGACGTGACGATGCCGGCCGCGACGAACGCCAGCCTTCTGTTCCGGGGCCGATGCTGCTGTGGGGCCATGCCTGCTCCTCTCTCCCTCTTGTTTCTCGGATTTACGTATCCGATTACTGACACTCAGTCATACGAATACCCATTCCGCCAACCGAGGCCCCTGCCTCCGCAGCTGATGATCACTCGCACGGGTGACCCACCCGCTCGCGCGTCCATCGGCAATCGTCCGGGCCCGTTCCCGAAAACGCCCCTGAAGCGTTCCCCACCCCTACAACGACCCTGTCGCCGATCCGAAGGAAAAGCCTGTGCAGATTCTCGACACCCGGGTCCCCGCCGTTCTGTTGCGCATCGACCGGAATCCCTTTCACCACGGAACTCTGGGAGCCGTGCGCTCACTCGGCAGGGCCGGTGTGGAGGTTCACGTCGTCGCCGACGCGGAGGGAAGTCCCGTCCGCAGATCGCGCTTTGTGTGCGAGATGCACCCCCCGCCGCCGCCGGGTTCCTCCACCGCGGACATCGCCGCGGTGTTGCGCCGAGTGGCCGCGCGGATCTCCCGGCCGGCGGTGCTGGTCCCGATGGATGACGCGAGCGCGCTGGCGGTGGGCCGCATGGGCGAGGACCTCACCGGCGGGTACCTGCTGCCGCGGCAGCCGGGCCGCCTGGCCGAACGCGTCGCCGACAAGGCCGAACTGGCCGCCGTCTGCGCGAGCGTGGGTGTTCCGCACCCGGTGACCCTGATCCCGGAGAGCCCGGCACAGGCCGCCGCCGCGGCCTGGCAACTGGGGCTGCCGGTGATGGCCAAGTGGAGCCGCCCGTGGCTGATCCCGGCCGGGACCGGGCTGCGCAGCACCGTCGTGGTGCGTTCTGCACGGGAGGCCCAGGACCTCTATCTGCGCGGCGCGGAGGCGGGCAGCCCGCTGCTGCTCCAGGCGTTCCTGCCGCCGGGGCCCGACCGGGACTGGTTCTTCCACGGATACGTCGGCCGGTCCGGGACCACGCACGGCGGCGGCGCGGGCCGCAAGCACCTGTCCTGGCCGCGCGGCGCGGGCCTCACGGCGGTCGGCCGCTGGACGCCCAACCCCGAGTTGGAGACGCTGGTCGAACGGCTCACCACGGCCCTCGGCTACCGGGGCATTTTCGACCTCGACTTCCGCAGGGACGGCACGACGGGCCGCTACCACCTGCTCGACTTCAACCCCCGCCCCGGCGCCCAGTTCCGGCTCTTCGAGGACGGCGGCGGCCTGGACGTCGTCCGCGCCCTGCATCTGGATCTGACCCACCGTCCGCTGCCCGGTCCGGCGCCGCTTCCGGGCCGCGCGTTCGTCGTGGAGAACTACGCACCGCTCGGCGCCCTGCGTCCGCGCCCTGCGGGGCGCGAACTCGCCTGGCACGCGCCGGACGACCCGGCGCCGGGCCGGGCGATGTGGAGCCTGTGGACCCGGCACGTGCCGCGCCGGCTGACCCAGCGCGCCGCCCGTCTGCTGTCCGGACCGGCCGCGTCACAGGAATCGGACGACGCGACCGCCGGTGGAGCACCGGGGCTGGAGGCGGCGGTGACCGAGGCCCTCGAAGAGGTCGCGCTGCCCGTGGAGGGGCCCGCCGCCGGAGGCCCGGACCCGACGGTCGTCCGCCCGCGCGGCGAAGCGGTCGCCCGCCCCGGCACCAGGACCGTACCCGCGCCCGCTCCCCCGCCAGCCCCGCCGGCCGACGCACCGGCCGGTTCCCTTGCCGACTCCCTTGCCGACGACGAGAAAGCGAGCAGCCACTGATGTACGACCTCCTGGTGGTGGGAGCCGGACCCTACGGCCTGTCCATCGCGTCCCACGCCGCGGCCGCCGGGCTGAGCCTGCGCGTCCTCGGCCGCCCCATGGCCTCCTGGCGGGACCACATGCCCGCCGGCATGTTCCTCAAGTCGGAGCCGTGGGCGTCGAACCTCTCCGACCCGGAGGGCCGCTGGCGCCTGGAGACGTACTGCGCGGGCCGCGGTGTGACGGCCCGGCACGGCGAGCCGATCCCGGTCGGGATGTTCGCGTCGTACGGGCTGTGGTTCGCCCGCAACGCCGTGCCGCACGTCGACGAACGCACGGTCGTCCGTGTGCGGGCCTGTGCCGGCGGCTTCGAGGCGCTGATCGACGACGGCGAGGTGCTGCGCGCCCGGACGGTCGCCCTGGCCGTCGGTGTGATGCCCTTCGTCGAGGTGCCGCCCGTGCTGCGCGACCTCGGTCCCGAGCAGGTGTCGCACAGCAGCCACCACGGCGACCTCTCCCGCTTCCGCGACCGGCACGTGACGGTGATCGGGGGCGGCCAGGCCGCCCTGGAGACGGCGGCACTCCTCGCCGAGCAGGGCACCCGGGTCAGGGTGCTGGCCCGCGCGGGCCGGCTGAACTGGAACGACGTGCCGCCCGCCCGGGACCGGCCGTGGTGGCGGGCGGCCCGTGCCCCGCACAGCGGTCTCGGCTGCGGCTGGCGCAACTGGTTCTACGCCGAGCGCCCCGGCCTCTTCCGACGGCTCCCGGAACCCACCCGGACCCGGATCGCGGCGACCGCGCTGGGGCCCGCGGGCGCCTGGTGGGTGCGTGACCGCGTCGAACCCGTCGTCGAGCTGATGCTGGGTCACGAGGTCACGTCGGCCTACGCGTCGGGGATCGGCCTGCGCGTCGAGACGGTGGACGCGGACGGCACACCGACCTGTCTGGAGACCGACCACATCATCGCCGCCACCGGCTTCCGGGGCCGGCGCGACCGGCTCGGCCTGCTCGCCGGCGAACTCCGGGCAGGCGTGGCCGCCCTGCCCGACGGCTCCCCCGCCATCGGCAGGGACTTCGAGTCCTCTGTGCCGGGGCTGTTCATGGCCGGTCTGGTCACGGCGTCCTCGTTCGGACCCGCCATGCGTTTCGTGCAGGGTGCCGGCTTCACCGCGGACACTCTCGTGCGGGGCGTACGGCGCCGGCTGCGCACGGAACCGGGCGGCGCACGGGTTCCGGCGCCCGCGTCCCGTCTGCCGAGGGGATCCGACGAGGAGCTCGGCGCCCGGAGCTGACCGACGGGCCCGGGGTCCGGGGGCACGACGGTTCGGGGGCCGGACGCGTCACCGCGTCCGGCCCCCGGTGGTGTCAGGGACGCGAGGCGACCCGGCTCCGCCGGTACATCACCGTGCCGCCGGCGAGCAGGAACAGGCTGACGGCCGCGGTCTCCGCCAGTCCCGCGCCGCCGGTCTCCGCCAGCGCGGCCGGGGGCGTGGACCGGTGGTGCTCCGGGGTGTGCGGCGCCGGCGGCTGCTCGTGGACCGTGGGCGGCGGGGTGTACGAGACGGGCGTGAACGGCGTCTCGGTGGGCGGGTGCTCGTGGGTCGGCGGGGGCGTGGAGGGCGGGGTGCAGTCCTCGTCCGGGGTGGAGCCGTAGCCTCCCGGGGTGTGCTGATGGCCGCACTCGTTGCCGAACACCGGGTTCCCGATGCCGATCACGTCGACGGTGTCGCCGCACAGCTCGACCGGGACGTCCACCGGGGCACCGGCGTGGTTGCCGGAGAACACGCCCGGCGAGTCGTGGGCACCGCCGTGCGCGGAGGAGCCACCGTGCCCCGCGTGGCGACCGTGTCCGCCAGAGCCGGAGCCGGAGTCCCCGTACCCCGAGTCCCCGTACCCGGAGCCGCCGTACCCGGAGTGACCGTGGCCCGAGTCCCCGTACCCGGACCCTCCGTGGCCGCCGCCGTAGGCTCCGCCGCCGTAGGCTCCGCCGTCGTGACCGCCGCCCGGGTGGCCGGAGCCGCCGTGGCCGGAGCCGGTGTCCTGCTGGGCGGGGATGCGCGGCGCGGCGTGCCTGCCGTGCGAACCCGACGGGTTGGCACAGGAGTTGCCGAAAGCGGGGTTGAGCGCCGCGACCACGTCGACCGTGTTGCCGCAGGCGTTCAGCGGCACGTTCACCGGGACCTGGACGTTGTTGCCCGACGCGACGCCCGGCGAGCCCGAGGCGGCCGACACCGCACCGGAGTCGGCGAAGGCCGGGCTGGCGTACAGGGACATGATGCTTGTCGCGGCCGCCGCCACGACCACTCCCCTACTCAGGTTCTGTCGCACTCTTGTTTTCTTCCTGCTGGTAGAAGTGAGGAAGCCGGCCTCGGGCCGCACTGCGGTCCAAGGCCGGCCGTGGCACAGCCGGGGGCGGCTGAGGTGCCGGGAAGCGTCAGTCGTTGACGCAGGTGTTGCCGAACGCCGGGTTCAGCAGGGCGATCACGTTGATCGAGTTGCCGCACACGTTGACGGGGATGTGGACGGGAACCTGGATCACGTTGCCCGAGAGGACACCGGGAGAGTGGACGGCGGCACCCTCGGCACCCGCGTCCGCGAAGGCCGGGGCAGCCATGCCCAGGGCCATGATCGCGCCGGCGACGACAGCAGCGCTCTTCTTGTGCTTCACGTGCTTTCCCTTCTCTGCGGTCATGCCCCTTTGTCGGCCGAGACCGAGCGAGCACAACTTGAACGGCTCGCACCATGACCTGCAGGCTGTAAACGAGGGACGGACGACCGAAGAAACTGTGGAGCGCGCGCCGCTTGGTAATTCACTCGAATCGCCCTGAGCCGAAGGCACGCTCGAACGGCCACAGCAGGAGAAACGCTTCTTTCGAGAGCCCGACCAAGAAGAAGCGTTTCCGGGAAAAAGAGGGAAACGTTTCCCGCGGGGTCTTCACGCACCGGGAATTCCGACAGGAAATCCGTCACGGTACGGGCGGGAACGCGGAGCGGGCCCGGGCCGCGCGTCGGACGGAGCGCGCGACCCGGGCCCGGCCGGGGGTCAGCTGCCGAGGGAGCCGTTGCCCGACAGGACCGGGATGTTGTCCGCGATGTGCGACAGCGGCTCGTCGCCCTTGCCCTGGGTGGAGTTCTCGGCGCACTGCTGGTTCTGCGGCGCGGAGAGGACCGGCACGTCCTGCAGCGCGGTGACCGGGACGAGGACGCCGACGAGCGAACCCGCGTTGACCTTGACCGGAACGCCGAGGCAGAGCTTGTTCAGCGAGCCCTGCACGAGCGAGGCCTGCGGGCTCAGGTCGCCCTTGGCGACGGAGTTGCCGTACGACTGCTCGGCACCGTTCCCGTTGGTGGTGGTGACACCGTCGTCGTTGCCGACGGCCAGCGCCTGCGGGGCGGCCGCCGCCGAGACACCGACGACGGAAGCCGCGACAGCAGCCACGGCCATTGCCTTCTTGAGCATTTCTCCGGGTTCCTTTCCTGCCTGTGACACATATTCCTGCTCCCACATCAACCGGAGCCGGCCGGATTGGTTCCGCGGCGTCACCCGAACGGACCGTTCACCCCGTCCGAATTCACGGAACCTCTGGCCCGAGCACGTGACGTTCTTGCCGTGCATATGGGCCATTGGGGTGAATCGCAGCAACTATGCGGGCCGGGTCCAGTTGTCCAGGTCGCTCCGGTGGACGGGGTTACTCCAGAAGGGATCAGCAAGTGATCAAGAAGGTTATGGCTGCTGCGGCGATCGCCGCTTCCGTCGTCGGAGCCACGGCTGCCGCCGCGCCGCAGGCGCTGGCCATCGGCAACGACGGTGGTGTCACCACCACCCAGGGCAACGGCGCCGCGCAGATCTACGGCAACCAGGCCACGTACGGCAACATGAGCCCGCAGATGGCGCTCATCCAGGGCTCCCTGAACAAGCCCTGCATCGGCCTGCCCGCGAAGGCCAACCTCGCCTCGCTCGTCGGCCTCGTGCCGGTCACCGTGGCCCAGGACGTGCCGATCCTCTCGGCCCCGCAGAACCAGCAGTGCACCGAGAACTCCACCCAGGCCAAGGGCGACGAGCCGCTGTCGCACATCCTGGACAACATCCCGGTCCTGTCGGGCAACGGCTCCCTCGGCAGCTGACCCGTCACCGCGTACAGCGGGCCGCCCGCACCTTCGGCGACCCGCTGCCGCTGTCACCTCCATGACGACAGCGGCGGTGACGTCCGGCCCCGGAAACCTCCCGTGGGCCATTCGGGGTACACCCCGCAACCGCACCATCCGCAGCACTGTTGATCATGACGCGGCTCCGCTCGGAGTCCGCTCTCCGAAAGGGCAAAACCACCATGAAGAAGCTCTGGGCGACCGCGGCCATTGCCGCTTCCATCGCCGGTGTCTCGGCTGCCGCCGCGCCCCAGGCGCTCGCCATCGGCAACGATGACGGCGTCACCACCACGAACGGCAACGGCTCCGTCCAGAAGTACGGCAACCAGGCCACGCACGGCGACATGAGCCCCCAGCTCTCGCTCGTGCAGGGCTCGCTGAACAAGCCCTGTGTCGGCCTGCCCGTCAAGGCCAACCTGGCCTCGCTCGTCGGCCTGGTCCCGGTCACCGTCCTCCAGGACGTGCCGATCCTCTCCGCGCCGCAGAACCAGCAGTGCACCGAGAACTCCACCCAGGCCAAGGGCGACGAGCCGCTGTCGCACATCCTGGACAACATCCCGGTCCTGTCGGGCAACGGCTCGGCCGGCAGCTGATCACCCTCAGCTCTGCGGACAGCGGGTCGCTCTTCGGAGCGGCCCGCTGTTCCCGTGTCCGGGGGCGGATGGGCCGGACCGGCCGTCAGTTCCCGTAGAGCGCCTCGATGTCGGCCGCGTACGCAGATGTCACCGCGTGCCGCTTCACCTTCAGGGACGGCGTGAGCAAGCCGTTGTCCTCGGTGAACTCCCCCTCCACCAGGGCGAAGGCGCGGATCGACTCGGCGCGGGAGACGGCGGCGTTGGCGTGGTCCACCGCCTTCTGGACGTCGGCCCGCATCCGGGGGTCGGCCACGAGGTCCGCGAGCGGGGTGTCCGCGGGGAGTCCGCGGACACCGAGCCAGTGCGCGACGGCCTCCGGGTCGAGGGTGACGAGGGCCGCGACGAACGGCCGGTTGTCGCCGACGACGAGGCACTGGCCGACGGGGGCACGGCTGCGCAGCCGGTCCTCCAGCACGGCGGGAGACACGTTCTTGCCGCCCGTGGTGATGAGGATGTCCTTCTTGCGGCCGGTGATGGTCAGGTATCCGTCCTGGTCCAGGGCGCCGAGGTCGCCGGTGGCGAACCAGTCGTCGGTCAGGGCGGCGTCGGTGGCCGCCGGGTTGTTCCAGTAGGCGCCGAAGACCACTCCGCCCTTGATGAGCACCTCGCCGTCGTCGGCGATCCGGACGGTGGTGCCCGGGACCGGCAGCCCGACCGTGCCGGGGCGCGGGCCGAGCGGCGGGACGACGGTGGCGGCGGCAGTCGTCTCGGTGAGGCCGTAGCCCTCGTAGACGAGGATTCCGGCGGCGTAGAAGAACAGGTTGAGGTCCCGGTCGAGCGGGGAGCCGCCGCTGATGGCGTAGTGCGCGCGGCCGCCGATCTCCTTGCGGACACGGCGGTAGACCAGCAGGTCGTAGAGCGCCCAGGCGGCGTAGAGGCCGATGCCGGGGCCCTTGCCGGTGCCGAGGAACTTGTTCAGGTACGCCGCTCCGAAGCGCACGGCCACCCGGTCGGCGCGGTCGAAGGAGGCGGCGCGGCCCATCTTCTCGGCGGTGGCACGGCCGGTGGCGTGGATCTTCTCGAAGAGGTACGGCACGCCGACCAGGAAGGTGGGCCGGAACTCCTTGAGCGCGGGCCGGAGTTCGTCGGGCTTGATGCTGGGGCAGTGGCCCACCTCGATGCGGGCCATCAGGCAGGCGATCTGCAGGCTGCGGCCCATGATGTGGGCGAGCGGCAGGAAGAGGAGCGTGGACGCGGTCTGTCCGGTGACCTCCTTGAAGAGGGGGTGCAGCAGCTCGACGGTGTTGGCGGCCTCGGCGTGCAGGTTGGCGTGGGTGAGGACGCAGCCCTTGGGCCGGCCGGTGGTCCCGGAGGTGTAGCAGATCGTCGCGACCGTGTCGGGGGTGAGCGCGGCCCGGCGTTTGACGACCTCCTCGTCGGTGATGTCCCGTCCCAGGGAGGCGAGTTCACCGAGGGCGTCGGCGTCGAGCTGCCAGACGCGCGGCGGTTCGGGGTGACCGGCGGTGCCGGTGGTCACGGTGTCCGCGTTGCCGGGGGTCTCGACGATCACGAAGCGGGCGCCGGAGTCCCGGACGATCCACTCCACCTGCTCGGCGGAGGAGGTCGCGTAGACGGGGACGGTCTGGCCTCCGGCCGCCCAGATCGCGAAGTCCAGGACCGTCCACTCGTAGCGGGTACGGGACATCACGGCGACCCGGCCGCCCGGTTCGAGGCCGGCGGCGATCAACCCCTTGGCCGTGTCGGTGACTTCACGGGCGAAGGCGGCGGCGGTCACCGGGGACCACGCGCCGGCTTCGGGGCGGCGCAGGACGATCGCGCCGGGGGCCTCGGCCGCGTTGGTGAATGGCAGGTCGGCCGTGCTCCCGGTGGTGGGAGCCGGTGCCAGACGGGCGGTACGTGCCTCGCGGACCGTACCGCTCTCGTCCCTGACCAGCTCCACCCGACTCGTGCTCGGCAGGCCCGCACGCCGCTTCGCCCGCTTCAGATCCTTGCGTACGCCCATCACGGCTCCCGGTCGCAGGGTCCTTACTCCCGGGTCAACTTACTCGTGCGTAACAGAAATTCAATGGGTCGCGCACGATCGGTTCCCGCCCGGGGTTCCCGGGTGGGGGCTACCGGAGGCAGTCCGGGTCGCAGACGTTCAGGTCGTCGGCCCGGCCGATGGCGGTGGCGAGGGCCTCGACGTCCTTGTCGTCGGTGGCGCGCGCCAGATCGCGGGCGCGGGAGGCCAGTTCACCGAGCGGGCGTCCGCCGGGCAGGGCGCTCCAGCGCGCGTCCCCCGAGCGGAGGGCGTCGGCGAAGTAGGCGGCCACGGCGGTGATCTGGAAGGCGGGCGGGGCGGCCCAGACGTCGGCGCGGAGCGAGCCGGTCCCCAGCCGGCCGGAGTTCTCGTGCGGCGTGCGGCTGTCGGGGTCGAGCCAGCGGACGGTCGCGGTGGCGAGCCGGCCGGAGGCGCCGGGGCGGGTGCGGACGGCGTAGAGCGCGGTGACGGTGTGGCCGGGGCCGACCTCGCCGCCGTCCACCCGGTCGTCGCGGAAGTCGTCGTCGGCGACCTTGCGGTTGTCGTAGCCGATCAGGCGGAACTGCTCGACCGTCTCGGGGTCGAAGGCGACCTGTGCCTTGGCGTCGCGGGCCGTGAGGTCGATGTTCTGCGGAAGCTGGTCGCAGAAGACGGTGTAGGCGTCGTCGCGGCTGGAGACGTAGGTCGTGTGGCCGTCGCCCTTGTCGGCGAGGCGTTCCATGAGGGCGTCGCCGTATTCGCTGCCGACCCCGACGCCGAAGAGGGTGATGCCGTGCTCGCGGCGGGCGGAGGAGATCCGTTCGAGGATGCTGTCGGCGTCGGTGTCGCCGGTGTTGGCGAGGGCGTCGGAGACGAGGACGACGCGGTTGGTGGCGCCCTCGCGCAGGCCGTCGACGGCGGTCGCGTAGCCGGTGCGCACGCCCGCCCCGAGGTTGGTCGAGTCGGTCGGTTCCAGGCGGTCGATCGCCTTGTGGACGCGGTCGCGGTGGTCGCCGAGCCGGGTCATCGGCAGGACGGTCTCGGCCTCGTCGCTGAAGGTGACCAGGGCGACCGAGTCGTCGTCGCGCAGCCGGTCGGTCATCACGTCGAGGGACGCGCGGGCCAGGTCGAGGCGGCCGGGTTCGGACATGGAGCCCGAGATGTCGATGACGAAGGTGAGGGCGGCGGGCGGGCGGTGGCTCTCGGTCTCGGCGGCCCGGGTGGCGAGGCCCACGCGGACGAGGGACCAGCGTGCGTCGTCGGTGCGGGCTCCGTCGACGGTGACGGAGAAGCCGTCGCCCTCGGGGCGTTCGTAGTCCTGGCGGAAGCTGTTGACGAACTCCTCGGGGCGGATCGTGGACGGGTCCGGGGCGCGGCCGTTCGCGAGGGAGCGGCGGGCGTAGCCGTACGACGCGGTGTCGACGTCGAGGGCGAAGGTGGAGAGGTAGTCGGCCGAGGGGGTGGCGTCGGGGGCGTCCGACTGTTCGCCCTCCTGGTCGCGTTCGGCGCTCCCGCCGGTCGGCCGACCGGGGAGCGGGATGGTGTGGCGGGAGGCCTTGCTGCCGTCGGAGGAGTTGTCGCCGCCGCCCGCGCCGCACCCGCTGAGCAGGACGGCGCCTGCGGCGGCGAGGGCGAGCAGCGGGACACCCGAGCGTCGGCGGCCCGCCCTCCGGGCGCCACCCGTCCCGCTGCCTCCGCCGTCCGCCGTGCGTATGTGGTTCTTCCCCATCCGTGCCCCCTCGGTCGTACGGCCCTGGTGTGGCCCGACGTGTGTGACTGTGACGCCGGAGGGGGCCCGGACGAGCGCTCAGGAGCGTTGCGGAAGCGTCTCGAACCGGCCACGGCGGCGGGGGTTCGAGACCGGTGGGTGATCTTCCGGAGACCTGGGGGTGTCGTCTGCCGCCGCCGGGTCCGGCCCGGCGGCGGCGGACACCGCCGCTACGACACGATGTCCTTGTGCCGGAAGCCGCGGAAGGCCAGCGCGAACAGGACGAGCGCGTACGTCACCGAGATGGCCGTGCCCTGGATCATGCCGCCCCACTCCGGGGTGGGCTGGACGGCGTCGGCCCAGGCGAACTGCCAGTGCGCGGGGAGGAAGTCGCGCCAGTGGCCGAGGGCGGTGACCGCGTCCAGGACGTTGCCCACGATGGTCAGGCCGACCGCGCCGCCGACCGCGCCGAGCGGGGCGTCGGTCTTCGTCGACAGCCAGAACGCGAGCCCCGCGGTGACCAGTTGGGACACGAAGACGTACGCGATGACGACGAGCAGGCGCTGGGTGGCCACGCCCGGGGAGAGCGCGCCGCCGGTCGGGATCTCCAGCGGTCCCCAGCCGTACGCGGCGGTGCCGACGGCGAGGGCGACGACCGGCAGCAGGATCATCGCGGCGAGGCTGAGGCCGAGCGCCACGGTGAGCTTGGACCACAGCAGGCGCGTTCTCGGCACGGGGGCCGCCAGCAGATAGCGCAGGGAGGACCAGCTCGCCTCCGAGGCGATGGTGTCGCCGCAGAACAGGGCGACCGGGATCACCAGGAGGAAACCGGCGGAGACGAACAGGTTCACCGCGGCGAAGTTGGCGCCGGACGCGGTGGCCGTGTCCATCAGGGTGACCTGGCCGTTGCGCCCGCCGGGCTCGCCGCCGATCGCGAACGCCGCGACGAGGACGAAGGGCAGCAGCGCGAGGATCGCGCCCATCACCAGGGTGCGGCGGCGCTTGAGCTGGCGGAGCAGTTCCACGCGCAGCGGCAGGGTGCGGCGCGCCCGGTACCCGTCCGCCGTCTCGGTGCGCTCGACGAGCGTGCTCATGCGGAGCCTCCGATCAGGGTGAGGAACGCGTCTTCCAGGCGGCGGTGGGGTCCCACCGACGCCACCGGCACGTCGAGGCGCACGAGTTCGGCGACGAGCCGCTGCGCGCTGCCGTCGGCGCCGAGGCGGACGAGCAGTCCGTCCTCGGTGGCGAGGGCCGACACGACGCCCGGGAGGGCGCCGACCTTCTCGACGACGGGTGCGTCGACGGGTGCCGCGGTGCCGACGAGCAAGGTGTCGCCGGAGCCGATGATCTCCGCGACCGGGCCCGCCTGGACGAGCCGGCCGCGGTCCATGACCACCAGGTGGGTGCAGGACTGCTCGACCTCGGCGAGGAGGTGGCTGGACACGATGACGGTGCGGCCCGCGGAGGCGTACCGCATCATCACCCCGCGCATCTCGCGGATCTGCGGCGGGTCGAGGCCGTTGGTCGGTTCGTCGAGGATCAGCAGGTCCGGCAGGCCGAGCATGGCCTGCGCGATGGCGAGGCGCTGGCGCATGCCCTGGGAGTAGGTGCGCACGGCGCGGGCCAGCGCGTCGCCGAGACCGGCGATCTCCAGGGCCTCTTCGAGGTGGGCGTCCTCGGGGGGCCGGCCGGTGGCCTGCCAGTACAGCTCCAGGTTCTCCCGGCCGGACAGGTGCGGGAGGAATCCGGCGCCCTCGACGAACGCGCCGACCCGGGAGAGGACGGGGGCGCCGGGGCGGATGGCGTGCCCGAAGACGCGGATCTCGCCGTCGTCGGGCTTGATGAGGCCCATCAGCATGCGCAGGGTGGTCGTCTTGCCCGCGCCGTTCGGCCCGAGCAGGCCGAGGACCTGGCCCTTCTCCACCCGGAACGACAGGTCGCGCACCGCGTACCGGTCGGCCGACCTGGCGTACCGCTTGCTGAGGTCGGTGATCTGGAGCGGGACCTCGGCGAGCGCGGGGTCGGGCGCCGGGGCGGTGGTGCGGCGGCGGCCGGTGACCAGCAGGGCCAGCGCGGCGAGCGCGCCGGCGACCGGCAGCCACCACACCCACGAGGGGAGCGGCGCGGCGGCGGTGGTCACGCCGGGTGCCGTCGGCACCTGGAGCGGGCCGCCGAGCGACACGGTGTACGTGGCGGGGGCCACCGGGGAGGCATAGCCGAGGTCCGTGGAGGCGAGGACGAGGCGGAGCCGGTGGCCCTTCTGCACCTCGTGGTCGACGGCGGGGAGGGTGAGGCGGACGTCCTTGCCGGACTTCGCGCCCTCCACGCGCACGGGGGTGACGAGTTGGGAGGGCAGCACCTGACGCCTGCCGTCCGGGCCGACGTCGTAGACCTTGCCGAAGAGGACGGCGTCGTCGCTGCTCGCCTTCACGTGCACCGTGACCGTGGGCGAGCCGGTGACGCGCAGGTCGTCCCGGAAGGGCGCGGACTGGAAGTGGGCGTACTGGCCGGGGAAGTCGATGCCGATGCCGACGCCGAGGGAGGAGAGCTGGGTGAGGCCTCCCGAGTCGCCGAGCCCGGGCAGGGCGGAGATGGCGGGCGGGCTGGCGCCTGCCGGGTTCTGGAAGGTCTGCTCCCGGCCGGTCAGTGCGACGGTGCGGCGGCCGCTCTCCAGCCCGGGGTAGCGGTCGGCGCTCGCGCCGCGGAGCAGGGCGGCGCCGTCGGTGGAGTCGATGCCCCCGGTGCGGGTGACACGGAAGGCGGGGCCGGTGTCGGCGCCCTTGTCGTCCTTCAGGTAGCGGTCGAACCAGGAGGCGGCGCGGGAGCTGACGCGGTCCGCCTCCATGTCGCCGCCGTCGTGTCCGCCGGAGATCCAGTCGACCTTCACGGGTGCGCGGTTGGCGCGGAGCGCCTTCTCCATCGCGTCGGCCTGGCCGAGCGGGAAGAGGGAGTCCGTCTGGCCCTGCGCGATGAGGGTGGGCACCTTGATGCGGGAGGCGACGGCCTCGGGGCTGCGCTCCTGGAGGAGCTTCTCCGCCGCCGCGTCCGGCTTTCCGGACTCCGCGACCCGGTTGTACATCGCGCACAGCTCGGCCTCGAACCGCTCGCAGCCGCCGCCGGAGTTGATGAAGAGGCCGGCCCAGACCTTCTTGAACACGCCGTTCGGGAAGAGGGCGTCGGCGAGGTTCCAGTACGTGATGGACGGGGCGATGGCGTCGACGCGCGGGTCGTGCGCGGCGGTCAGCAGGGAGACGGCCCCGCCGTAGGAGGCGCCGGCCATGCCCACGCGCGGGTCGCCGGCCTTGTCGAGCCGGACCTCGGGGCGCTTGGCCAGCCAGTCGATGAGCCGGGAGGCGTCGGCGACCTCGCCCCGCGCGTCGTTCAGTCCGATCCTGCCGTTGGACCGGCCGAAGCCGCGGGCCGACCAGGTCAGCACCGCGTACCCGTCGCGGGCGAGCTTCTCGGCCTCGCCGCGGACGTCCGCCTTGCTGCCGCCGAAGCCGTGGGCGAGGAGGACGGCGGGGCGGCGCTGTGCGGACGGGCCGGTGGTGAAGTACGAGGTGTCGATCCGCACGCCGCCGCCCATGGACATCATCCGGTCGCTGCGGTGCACGCCCTGCGGGTCGTCGGAGGCGACGGCCGTCCAGGTGCCCGCGCCGGCGAGCACGACGAGGGCCGCGGCGGCGGCCGCCCACCTCCAGCGGGCGCGCGCGTCCGTCCGGGCGGGCAGGCGTCCCCGGCGCGGCAGACGCGGCCGGGGCAGTCGAAGATCCATGCCTCAACGGTACGGGTGCCCACGGACATCCGGGGCAGCCGCCCGGCTGAACCCGGGCCCCTCCCACGGGAGTACGGTACGGCCCCCGCGTACCGCGTCCGTGGTACGAACGGGCCATGGACCTGCGTCGCGCCACCACCGTGCCGGAACTGACCGCCGCCGAGTACCTCTTCGACAACCCCGTGCGTCCCGAGTGGGCACGGCGGTTCCTGGAGACCCAGGGGCACCACCTGTTCCTGGCCTACGAGGGTGACGATCCCGTCGGCTTCGTCAGCGGCGTCGAGACGGTCCACCCGGACAAGGGCACCGAGATGTTCCTGTACGAACTGGCGGTGGCGGAGCCGTTCCGGCGGCGCGGGATCGGACGGGCGCTGGTCCGTGAACTCGCCTCCCTGGCACGGGAACGCGGCTGCTACGGGATGTGGGTGGGCGTGGACACCGGGAACGACGTCGCCCTTGCCGTGTACCGCAGTGCGGACGGCAAGGACGACGGGACGTGCACGGTGGTGACGTGGGACTTCGGCTGAGTCCCGAGGCCCGTCGCGTCGGTGGCGGGGCGGGCAGGGACGCCGGTCAGACCTGCTCGTCCTCCGGGATCGACACCAGCCAGCGGGTGTCGCGGCGCGGGCGCAGGTAGAAGGCCCAGTACAGGGTGGCGACCGCCGTGATGCCGCCGGTCCACAGCAGGTAGACCGTTTCCTGCTGGGTCAGGATGTAGGCGAGGACCGCGATCAGCAGGACCGGGACGGCGGGCCACAGGGGCATCCGCCAGGCGGGGGTGTGGCGGTGGTGGCCGCGCCGGGCGAGCAGCGCGGCGACCGCGACGAGCAGGTACATCGCCGTCACGGAGACGCCCGTCACGCCGTACAGCGTGTCCAGGTTGACGAAGCAGAGGGCCGCGCCGGGAACGCCGACCAGGAGGGTGGCGACCCAGGGGGAGCCGAAGCGGCCGAGCCGGGACAGGCCCTTGTTGACCGGGCCGGGCCACGCCTTGTCACGGGCCGAGGCGAACAGGACGCGGGAGTTCTGGATGACCATGACGATGCCGGCGTTGATGATGGCGAGGGCCACGCAGAGGCTGACGAAGGTGCCGACGGCGGAGTTGGACCAGGCCGTGACCATGGTGCTGATGTCGCCGCCGGTGAGGGCGGACAGGTCGGGGGCGCCCATGGTGATGGCGATCACCGGGACCAGGATGATGACGGTGGAGATGGCGAGCGTGGCGAGGACCGTGCGGGCGACGTTGCGGCGCGGGTTCTCCAGCTCCTCGGAGAGGTAGACCGCGGTCGAGAAGCCCTGGGTGATGAACAGGGCGATGGCGAGTCCGGAGACGACGAGCATGGCCGTCACGGTGTCCGTGTGGCCGCCGGAGCCGGAGACCTGCAGGGAGACGAGGCTGCCGGCGCCGCGCTCGCTGTGCGCGAAGCCGAGGACGGCGACGACGCCCGCGGCGATGACTTCGAGGACCAGGAAGATGCCGGTGATCCAGGCGTTGGCGCGCAGGTCGAGCAGGCCCGCGAGGGTGGCCAGGAGCATCACCGCCGCGCCGGCGATCGAGGGGTTCAGATGCACGATGGGCGCCAGGTAGTCCGCGGTGCCCATGGCGATCACCGGCGGCACGATCATGACGACCAGCAGGGAGAGCACGAAGACCAGCCAGCCCGCGAGGCGTCCGGCCATCGTGGAGACCATGGCGTACTCGCCGCCGGCGCTGGGGATGAGGGTGCCCAGCTCCGAGTAGCAGAACGCCACGGCGATACAGAGCAGGGAGCCGATCGCGATGGTGAGCGCGGTGGCCGTGCCGAGGGACGAGAAGAGGTCGGGGACCACGACGAACAGCGTCGACGCGGGTGTCACGCACGAGAGCGTCAGCAGGGTGCCGCCGACGATGCCGATGGAGCGCTTGAGCTTGTGGGGGTTCCCGGTCGCCGTGGGCGCGGCGGCCGGGACGGCGGTCTCGACAGGGCGGAGCGTGTCGGTCATGAAGCGGTTCCGATCGACTCGTGCGTCTGGTGGTTCGGGCGGGAGCGTTATCGCCTCCGGCGGCTCGTGTCGTACGTCTCGTCGTCCGCTCCCGCGTTGATGGAACCTTGACGGAAACCGTTGCGTCAATGGCCGTTTACCTGCGGAATCCGCAACCGTAAAGCGACGGACGTCACATCGCTTTCTGAGGCTCGGACGCTCTGACACATCAATCAACAAGCCCTTGTGAAATGTGACCATGCTTTCGAAGGCATCCATCGCAGATACCCTGCGCCACCCGGTTCCTCCCCCCTCCACGGGAATCGTTGCGGGCGCGTCAAAAAAAGATGAAGCCGTCCGCTATGCGGACGGCTTCATCGGGGGGTTCCGCGGGGCTCAGTGGTTGCGCGGGAAGCCCAGGTCGACGCCTGCCGGGGCCTCGGAGGGGTCCGGCCAGCGGGTCGTGACGACCTTGCCGCGGGTGTAGAAGTGCGTGCCGTCGTTGCCGTAGATGTGGTGGTCCCCGAAGAGGGAGTCCTTCCAGCCACCGAAGGAGTGGTAGCCGACCGGCACCGGGATCGGCACGTTCACGCCGACCATGCCCGCCTCCACCTCCAGCTGGAAGCGGCGGGCGGCGCCGCCGTCCCGGGTGAAGATCGCGGTGCCGTTGCCGAAGGGGGACGCGTTGATCAGCGCCACGCCCTCCTCGTAGGTGTCCACCCGCAGCACGCACAGCACCGGGCCGAAGATCTCGTCCTTGTACGCGTCCGCCGTCACCGGCACGTGGTCCAGGAGCGAGAGGCCGATCCAGTGGCCGTTCTCGTGGCCCTCCACGGTGTAGCCGGTGCCGTCGAGGACGACCTCGGAGCCCTGGGCGGCGGCGCCCGTCACGTACGAGGCGACCTTGTCCCGGTGGGCGGCGGTGATCAGCGGACCCATCTCGGACGCCGGGTCGTCGCCAGGACCGATCTTGATCTTCTCGGCGCGCTCGCGGATCTTGGCCACCAGCTCGTCGCCGATGGAGCCGACCGCCACGACCGCGGAGATCGCCATGCAGCGCTCGCCGGCCGAGCCGTAGGCGGCGGAGACGGCGGCGTCGGCGGCCGCGTCCAGGTCGGCGTCCGGCAGGACCAGCATGTGGTTCTTGGCGCCGCCGAGCGCCTGTACGCGCTTGTGGTGGGCGGCGGCGGTGGTGTGGATGTGGCGGGCGATCGGCGTCGAGCCCACGAAGGACACGGCCGCGACGTCCGGGTGCTCCAGGAGGCGGTCGACGGCGGTCTTGTCACCGTGCACGACGTTGAAGACACCCTCGGGCAGACCGGCCTCGGCCAGCAGCTCGGCGATCCTCATCGCGGCCGACGGGTCCTTCTCGGACGGCTTGAGGACGAAGGTGTTGCCGCACGCGATGGCGATCGGGAACATCCACATCGGCACCATGGCCGGGAAGTTGAACGGGGTGATGCCCACCACGACGCCGAGCGACTGGCGGATCGAGGACACGTCGACCCGGGAGGCCACCTCGGTCGACAGCTCACCCTTGAGCTGCACGGTGATCCCGCACGCCAGGTCGACGATCTCCAGGCCGCGCGCGACCTCGCCGAGCGCGTCCGAGTGGACCTTGCCGTGCTCGGCGGTGATCAGCGCGGCGATGTCGTCGCGGTGCGCGTCGAGCAGCGCGCGGAACTTGAAGAGGATCGTGGTGCGCTTCGCCAGCGACGAGGTGCCCCACGTCGCGTAGGCCTCCTTGGCCGCGGCCACCGCTGCGTCGACCTCGTCGACACTCGCGAACGCGACCCGCGTCGTCACCGCCCCGGTCGCCGGGTCCGTGACCGGCCCGTACGTACCCGAGACACCTTCGACTGGCTTGCCACCGATCCAGTGGTCGACGGTCTTCGTCATGGCCAAAAACTCCTTCACAGATGGCGGCGTCGGGCGGCGACGTGCCGGTCGTACTCCTCGCGGGCCGCCACCGCCGACGATCGGGTCGCGGTCTCGGCCACAGGTACATCCCACCAGGCCTGGGCCGGGGGCGCGCCCGACACTGTGTCTGCCGTTTCGGTCTCCACGTAGACACAAGTGGGAGTGTCCGCGGCGCGCGCCGCGGCGAGGGCGGTCCGCAGGTCACGCACGGTCTTCGCGCGCAGAACCCGCATGCCCAGGCTGGCCGCGTTGGCCGCGAGATCGACCGGCAGCGGAGCCCCGGTGAACGTACGGTCCGTAGCGCGGTGGCGGTAGGCCGTGCCGTACCGCTCGGCGCCCACCGAGGCGGAGAGGCCGCCGATCGACGCGTACCCGTGGTTCTGCAGGACGACCACCTTGATGGCGACGCCCTCCTGGACGGCGGTGACGATCTCGGTCGGATTCATCAGATACGTGCCGTCCCCCACCAGCGCCCACACGGGCCGGTCCGGGGCCGCCATCCGGACGCCGATCGCGGCCGGGATCTCGTAGCCCATGCACGAGTACCCGTACTCCACGTGGTACTGGTCCCGCGACCGCGCCCGCCACAGTTTGTGCAGGTCGCCGGGGAGCGAGCCGGCCGCGTTGATCAGGATGTCGTCCTCGGTGACCAGCTCGTCGAGGACGCCCAGGACCTGTGGCTGGGTGGGCCGGATGTCGATGTCCTCGGCCTCGTAGGCCGCGTCGACGCGGTACTCCCAGCGCTCCTTGTCGTCCGTGTACTCGGTGACGTAGGCGGGCTCGACGCGGTGCCGGTGGGGCAGCAGCGCCCCGGTGAGGGCCTCCAGGCCCGCGCGCGCGTCGGCGATCAGCGGGATGCCGGAGAGCTTGTGACCGTCGTACGCGGCGATGTTGAGGTTGAGGAAGCGGACGCCGGGGGCGCCGAACAGGGTGCCCGAGGCGGTCGTGAAGTCGGTGTAGCGGGTGCCGACGCCGATCACCAGGTCGGCGGTACGGGCCAGCTCGTCGGCGGTCGCCGTGCCCGTATGCCCGATGCCGCC
The DNA here is from genome assembly GCF_002078175.1 of Streptomyces sp. M41(2017). Classification (GTDB taxonomy): domain Bacteria; phylum Actinomycetota; class Actinomycetes; order Streptomycetales; family Streptomycetaceae; genus Streptomyces. Next base: position 919,118 of record NZ_MWFK01000001.1, read on the forward strand.
GACGTCCTGCGGGTGGTCCCAGCGCAGCGAACCCTTGCCCGCCTGCGTGGAGGCCACCGGTATGCGGGTGGCGGAGGCCAGTTCGGCGAGGGCCTCCTCGGCGCGGCTGTGGTGGACCCCGCCGCCCGCGACGATCAGCGGACGCCGGGCGCCCCGGACCGCGGCGACGGCGGCGGCCAGCTCACCGGGGTCGGCACCCGGGCGCCGCACGGTCCAGGTCCGCTCGGCGAAGAACTCCTCCGGCCAGTCGTACGCCTCGGCCTGCACGTCCTGCGGCAGCGCGAGCGTGACCGCGCCCGTGTCGACGGGGTCGGTGAGCACACGCATCGCCTGGAGCACCGCCGGGATCAGCGCCTCGGGGCGGGTGATCCGGTCGAAGTACCTCGACACCGGGCGCAGACAGTCGTTGACCGACACGTCCCCGGCGAAGGGGACCTCCAGCTGCTGGAGCACCGGGTCGGCGGGGCGGGTGGCGAAGACGTCGCCGGGCAGCAGCAGGACGGGCAGGTGGTTGACCGTGGCGAGGGCGGCACCGGTGACGAGGTTGGTGGCGCCGGGGCCGATGGAGGTGGTCACGGCGTGCGTGGAGAGCCGGCCGCTCTGCCGGGCGTAGCCGACCGCCGCGTGCACCATGGCCTGTTCGTTGCGGCCCTGGTGGTAGGGCATCTCGTCCGCGTACTCGACGAGTGCCTGACCGATCCCGGCGACGTTCCCGTGCCCGAAGATGCCCCAGGTGGCGCTGATCAGCCGCTGGCGCGTACCGTCCCGTTCGGTGTGCTGGGCGGCCAGGAACCGCACCAGCGCCTGCGCGACCGTCAGCCTCGTCGTCGAGGTCATCGGTATCCCCCTGTGCTCTCTTCGTGTGCGGGGTGGAAGCGGATCCGCCATTCCCTGTCCCCGCCCGGCCCCGCCATGACGTTCAGGTAGTACATGGCGTGGCCGGGCTGGGCGACGGACGGGCCGTGCCATCCGTCGGGGACGAGGACGGCATCGCCGGTGCGGACCTCGGCGAGGACGTCCGAACCGCCCTCACGGGAAGGGAATACGCGCTGATAGCCGAAACCGTTCGGGCCCTCGATCTCGAAGTAGTAGATCTCCTCCAGCCGGGACTCGACGCCGGGCACGTCCTCGTCGTGCTTGTGCGGCGGGTACGAGGACCAGTTGCCGCCGGGGGTGATCACCTCGACGGCGATGAGCCGGTCGCACGCGAAGACGTCCGCGGCGGCGAAGTTGCGCACCTGGCGGGCGCAGCGGCCGCTGCCGCGGTGCTCGACGGGAACCTCCGGCGCGGGGCCGTAGCGGGCGGGGAGTCTGCGCTCGCACTTCGCTCCTGCCAGGGCGAAGCGGCCTCCCACGCCGGAGGCGATGTGGGCCAGGGCGTCACGGGGCACGTAGGCGAAGTCGGTGACTCCGTCGAACACGCCCTCTCTGCCCAGGAGATGGAACTCTTGCTCGTCCATGCCGTCCTTGGTGCGCACCGTGCAGCCACCGGCGAGCGGGAGCACGATCCACTCGCTGTCGCCGGTGGTGAAGGTATGGGTACCCCCTGGCGCCAGTTCCACGATCCGCAGGGCGCTGTGGGTCCAGCCGGCCCGCGCGGGGTCGATGTCGAGCGCGTAGTGCGCGTCGGCGGCGGTGCCTCTCGGCACGTGCAGCCCGGCGCCCGGACCGCTCATGCGCTCCTCACAGCAGTCCCACGGCGGTGTCCACGGCAGCGGCGACCTCGCCGTCCCCCGGGTACAGCAGCGACCGTCCCACCACCAGCCCCTGGACTGTGGGGAGTTGGAGCGCGCCGCGCCACTTCTCGTAGGCACCCTCCTGGTCGTCGCCGACCTCTCCGCCCAGCAGCACGGCGGGCAGCGTGGACGTCTCCATGACGCGGGCCATGTCGTCGGGGTTCTCGGTCACGGGGACCTTGAGCCAGGTGTACGCCGAACTGCCGCCCAGTCCGGCGGCGATGGCGAGCGACTTGGTGACGGCCTCGGCGCTCAGATCGTTGCGCAGCGTCCCGTCCTCCCGGCGACGGCAGAGGAACGGTTCGACGAAGACCGGGAGTCGGCGTTCCGCCATCGCGTCGATCACGCGGGCGGCCGATTCCAGGGTCCGCAGCGAGCCCGGGTCGTCGTAGTCGATGCGCAGCAGCAGCTTCCCCGCGTCGAAGCCGAGCCGTTCGATGTCCTGGGGGCGGTGTCCGGTGAACCGGTCGTCCAGTTCGAAGGCCGACCCGGCGAGGCCGCCCCGGTTCATCGACCCGATGACCACCTTGTCGTCGAGCGCGCCGAGCAGCAGCAGGTCGTCGAGGACGTCGGCGGTGGCGAGCACGCCGTCGACGCCGGGGCGGGAGAGCGCGAGGCAGAGCCGCTCCAGCAGGTCGGCGCGGCTCGCCATGGCGTGTGTGCGGTCACCGACGGCGAGCACGCCGCGCGCCGGGTGGTCGGCGGCGACGATCATCAGCCGGCCGGAGTCGCCGAGCAGGGGTCTGCGCACCCGTCGCGCGGCGGCCTCCGCGACCGCCTCGGGGCGCCGGGCCCGGGTGCGTGCGAGGCGGGCGACGTCGACACGGGGGGACGGCGGGCGGAGCGCGGCGTAGGCCGTGGGCGGGGCGCCGGGGCCGGCCGGCGGGCCCGCGTCGCCGCCCTGTTCCTGGTGCGCGCCCCCGACGTGGCCCGCCCTCACCGCACCGCTCCGGCGGCGAGCGCGTCCTCGACCTCGTGCGCGGTGGGCATCGCGGAGGAGCACTCCAGGCGGGAGGCGACGATGGCACCCGCCGCGTTGGCGTGCCGCATGATCCGCTCCAGGTCCCAGCCGGCGAGCAGCCCGTGACAGAGGGAGCCGCCGAACGCGTCTCCCGCGCCGAGGCCGTTGAGGACCTCGACGGGCAGGGGCGGGACCTCGGCGGAGGTGCCGTCGCGGTGGACGGCGAGCACGCCCTTGGGGCCCTGCTTGACCACCGCGAGTTCGACGCCGGCGTCCAGGAGGGCCGCCGCGGCGGCGTGCGGGTCGCGCTCCCCGGTGGCGATCTCGACCTCGTCCACGTTCCCGACGGCGACCGTGGTGTGACGCAGGGCCTCCGTGTAGAAGGGGCGGGCGGACGCGGGGTCCTGCCAGAACATGGGGCGCCAGTCGAGGTCGAAGACGGTCGTGCCGGACCGGGCGCGGTGGGCCAGCGCCGCGAGGGTGGCCGTGCGGCTGGGCTCCGCGCACAGCCCCGTGCCGGTGACCCAGAAGACCCGGGCGTCGCGCACGGCTTCGAGATCGAGTTCGTGCGCGTCGATCTCCAGGTCGGGGGCCTTGGGCAGGCGGTAGAAGTACAGCGGGAAGTCGTCCGGCGGGAAGATCTCGCAGAAGGTGACGGGGGTCGGCAGTCCGGGGACCGCGGTGACCCAGCGGTCGTCGACGCCGAAACCGCGCAGCGCGTCGTGCAGGTAGACACCGAAGGGATCATCACCCGTCCGGGTGATGACGGCCGTACGCCGTCCGAGTCGGGCGGCGGCCACCGCGACGTTCGTCGCCGAGCCGCCGAGGAACTTGCCGAAGGACGTCACCCGGGCCAGCGGCACCCCCGCCTGCAGGGGGTAGAGGTCCACCCCGATCCGCCCCATGGTGATCAGCTCGTACGCCATCCCGTTCCCTTCCCTCCGGCTGTCCCCAGGTCTAGTCCCGCGCGGGGAGCCCTGTCAACGTTTTGTCCGGACATTCGGACGACGCCCTTGACACCCCTTCGGAGCGGCCGGAAGCTGGCGCCCATGACGTCGTTGTCACCTCAGTCATCGCCGCGCTCCGAGCCCCAGCCGTCGCCGGAGTCGTCGCCTCCGTCCTCACTGTCGCGCATCCGGATCGGTTCGGCTCCCGACTCCTGGGGCGTCTGGTTCCCCGACGACCCGCGGCAGGTGCCCTGGCAGCGCTTCCTCGACGAGGTCTCCGGCTCCGGGTACGAGTGGATCGAGCTGGGCCCCTACGGCTATCTGCCCACCGATCCCGCCGTCCTCCGCGAGGAGACGGTCCGGCGCGGGCTCACCGTGTCGGCGGGGACGGTCTTCACCGGGCTGCACCGGGGGCCCGAGGTCTGGGACGCGACCTGGGAGCACGTCGCGGACATCGCCGCGCTGACCCAGGCGATGGGCGCGAAGCACCTGGTCGTCATCCCGGCGTTCTGGCGCGACGACAAGACGGGCGCCGTGCTGGAGGACAGCACGCTGACGCCGACGCAGTGGCGCAGTCTCACCGCGCAGACCGAGCGGCTCGCCCACGAGGTGCGGGAGCGCTTCGGGCTGCGGATCGTCGTGCACCCGCACGCGGACACGCACATGGACAGCGAGGAGAACGTCACCCGCTTCCTCGACGCGACCGACTCCTCGCTGGTCTCCCTGTGCCTCGACACCGGTCACTACGCCTACTGCGGCGGCGACAGCGTCAAGCTCATCGAGACGTACGGGGAACGCATCGGCTACCTCCACCTCAAGCAGGTGGACCCGCTGGTGCTGGCCTCGGTGCGTGCCGAGGAGGTGCCGTTCGGGCCCGCGGTCGCGCGCGGCGTGATGTGTGAACCGCCGTCGGGCGTACCGGCGCTGGAACCGGTGCTGGCCGCCGCGCAGCAGCTCGGCGTCGACCTCTTCGCGATCGTCGAGCAGGACATGTACCCGTGCCCGCCGGACAAGCCCCTGCCGATCGCCCGGCGCACACGAGCGTTCCTGAGGTCCTGCGGGGCCTGAGGGGCCGCGGGCATGCGGGGCCACACGGGGCAAATGCGTCACCCGTGTCACAAATACCACCTCCGTGTCACAGATGTCGCGTGTACGCGGGTCTTGCGTCACACCCGGTCGACAGCCGCTGCCCGGCGCTCACTCCGTGTCGTTCAACGGGCACAGGCTTTGTGATCACCAGCGCAGCGCCCCGGCTCCCCCGCCGGCCGCCCCAGGCCGCCGCCGCGGCGCGCGCGCAGGGAGGTGCCCCGCATGACCGACCCCAGACTCTGGTCGTACAAGGAGATCGCCGCGCACATCAAGGTGCAGCCGGACACGGTGCGTTCGTACCGCAAGCACGGGCTGCTCCCGCCGCCGGACCACGTCGAGAGCGGGAAGCCCTACTGGTACGCGGACACGGTCCGCGCCTGGGTCGCCTCCCGCCCGGGAAACCGGGGACGCAGAACCGACTGACCGCCGCCGGCCCGGCGCCCCGCTTCCGCCGGGGCACCGGGCCGGCGCGCGTCCGGTCCCGCGCCGGCCTTCCCCTCAGGCCGCCACCTAATTCGATTGCCGCACTGCCGCACGTCCGTCGATGATCCACCGATGAGCTTCTCCGAGAAACCCGTCCTCACCGGTGAGAGGACCGTGCTGCGCCCGTTCACCGTGGACGACGTCCCGGTGATGGCGGAGATCCTGCGCGACCCGGACGTCCTGCGGCTCACCGGCAGCCCCGTCGCGGAGTTCGGGGCGGAGCGGCTGCGCCAGTGGTACGGCACCCGCTCCGAGCAGCCGGACCGGATGGACCTCGGCGTGGTGGACCGCGCCACCGGTGAACTGGTCGGCGAGGCCGTCCTGTTCGAGTGGGACGAGCACAACCGCAACTGCACGTTCCGCATCCTCGTCGGCCCAAGCGGCCGCGACCGCGGGCTCGGCACCGAGGCCACGCGGCTGATCGTGGGCCACGCCTTCGAGCAACTGGGCATGCAGCGCGTCTCGTTGCACGTCTTCACCTTCAATCCCCGGGCCCGGCGCGCCTACGAGAAGGCCGGCTTCGTGGCCGAGGGGGTCGAGCGCCAGACGCTGCTGCACGACGGGGAGTGGATCGACGCCGTACGGATGTCGGTCCTGGCCCACGAATGGGCCGCCCATCGCGGCCGCCCCGGCACGCCCGCGGTCTGACGGCCGGCCGGTGCCCTCGGCTCCGCGGCCGCCCGGGCGGGGTCAACCGCGGCCCCACGGCTCGATGACCGTCACACCCGAGCCCGGCACCGATCCCATGGCCGCCAGTGCGGCCGGGGCCGCGTCCAGGGCGATGGTGGAGGTCACCAGGAGGTCGGGCCGCAGGACTCCGGCGCGCACCAGCTCCAGCATCGCGGGGTAGGCGTGGGCCGCCATGCCGTGGCTGCCGAGGAGTTCGAGCTCCAGGCCGATGACCCGGGCCATCGGGACGGGGGTGGCGCCGGTCGCCGAGGGCAGCAGGCCGATCTGGACATGGCGTCCGCGGCGGCGCAGTCCGTTCACCGAGGCGGCACAGGTGGCGGGCGACCCGAGGGCGTCCAGCGACAGGTGGGCGCCGCCGCCGGTCAGGTCGCGCACCGCCTCCGCCGGGTCCGCGACGGCGGAGGCGTCCACGCACTCCGCCGCCCCGAACTTCCGTGCCAGACCGAGCGCCGCCGGGGACACGTCGACGGCAACGACCCGCGCCCCGGACGCCGCCGCGATCATCACCGCCGACAGACCGACGCCACCGCACCCGTGCACCGCGACCCACTCCCCCGCGCGCACCCGGCCCTGGACGGCGACCGCGCGGAACGCCGTGGCGAACCGGCAGCCCAGCGACGCGGCCGTCCCGAAGGACATCTCCTCCGGGACCGCGACGAGGTTCACGTCGGCGTGGTCCAGCGCCACGTACTCGGCGAAGGAACCCCAGTGCGTGAACCCCGGCTGGGTCTGCCGCTCGCACACCTGCTGGTCGCCGGCTGCGCAGGCGGGGCAGCTCCCGCAGGCGCAGACGAACGGGACGGTGACCCGGTCGCCGGGGCGCGTCCCGGTCACCCGGGACCCCACCGCCTCGACGACGCCGGCGAGTTCGTGGCCGGGGACGTGCGGCAGCGCGATGTCCGGGTCGTGGCCCATCCAGCCGTGCCAGTCGCTCCGGCACAGGCCGGTGGCCCCGACCCGCACCACCACGCCGTGCTCCTTCGGCCGCGGGTCCGGGACCTCCCGGACCTCGGCCGGTTCCCCGTACCGCTCGAACACCACTGCCCGCATGGGTCCCGCCCTTCTCAGGAGACGACCTTCCGCGGGGAACCCTAAGGGCTGCTCAGCGCGCCTCCACCGGATCCCGGTCGGGCTCCGGTGCCCCCGCGGGCCCGGTCGCCGGCGCCGTCGCGGGCGCCTCCCCCTCGCTCAGGCCGAACCGGTCGTGGAAGCGGCGCAGCGGTCCGGGTGCCCACCAGGTGGCGCGGCCGGTGAGGCGCATGACCGCCGGGACCAGCAGGCTGCGGACGACCATCGCGTCCATCAGGACGGCGAGCGCGATGCCCAGGCCGAGCATCTTGGTGTTGGCCACCCGGGAGGTGCCGATGGCGACCATGACCACGGCGAGGATGACGGCGGCGGCGGTGATCAGCCCGCCGGTCCGCTGGAGCCCGAAGCGGACGGCCTCCTGGTGGTCGCCGGTGTGGTCGTACTCCTCCTTGATGCGGGAGAGGAGGAACACGCCGTAGTCCATGGAGAGGCCGAAGGCGACACAGAACATCAGGACCGGGAGCGTCGTCTCGATGGAACCGGAGCTGGTGAAGTCGAGGAGGCCGGAGAGGTGCCCGTCCTGGAAGACCCAGACCACGGCGCCGAACATCGCCGTCAGGCTGAGCGCGTTGAGCAGTACCGCCTGCACGGGGATCAGGACGCTGCCGGTCAGCAGGAACACCAGGAGCAGGGTGACGATCGCGATGAACCCGGCGGCCCAGGGGAGCCGGTCGCCTATCGCGTCCTTGGAGTCGACGAGGACGGCGGCCGTGCCGGTTACCGCCGTGGTGAACGGGGCGTGTGTGGCGCGCAGTTCACCCACCAGCCGCTGGGCGCCCTCGTCCACCGCCTCGCCCTCGGGCAGCACCGTGAAGTAGGCCGCGTCCCCCTTCACCAGCGGTCCGTCCACCCGCTGGACCTCGGGCAGGGCGGCGATCCGCTTGCCGTACTCGGCGTACTGGGTGGCGGTGGCCGGGCCCTCGGCCAGGACCTCCAGGCCCCCTCCGGGGCTGCCCGGGAAGCCGTCGCGGATGTGCTGCTGGACGACATGGGACTCGGCCGTCGAGGGCAGCTGGCGGTCGTCGGCCGTGCCGAACCTGACGCCCAGGAACGGCAGTCCGAGGACGATGAGGCCCGCGGTGGTGGCGACGACGAACAGCGGCGCCCTGCGCATCACGAGGGAGGCCGTCCGGGCCCAGGCGGCTCCGCCCTCGGCGGCCCGTGGCGCGCCGCGCCGGAACAACCGCCGCAGGTCCAGGGAGTTGACGCGGTGACCGAGGAGGACGAGGGCGGCCGGGAGCAGGATCAGGGCGGCGCCGGCGGCCAGCAGCACCACGGCGATGCCGGCGTAGGCGAAGGAGCGCAGGAAGTACTGCGGGAAGAGCAGCATGGCGGCCAGTGACACCGCGACGGTGAGGGAGGAGAAGAGCACGGTGCGGCCCGCGGTGCGCAGCGTGGTGCCGACGGCGGTGCGCGGTGCGGCGCCGGTGGCCAGCTCCTCGCGGAACCGGCGGACGATGAACAGGGCGTAGTCGATGGCGAGGCCGAGGCCGAGGGCCGTCGTCAGGTTCATCGCGAAGACGGAGACGTCCGTGACCTCGGTGAGTCCGCGGAGCACGGCGTTGGTGCCGAGGATCGCGAAGATGCCGACGCCGAGCGGCAGCAGGGCCGCGATCGCGCTGCCGAAGACCATCACCAGCAGCAGGAGGGTCACCGGCAGGGCGATCAGCTCGGCCCGGGTCAGGTCCTCGCGGATGGTCGTCTGCATCTCGTGCCGCACGGCGACCGGGCCGCCGATCTCGACCTCGACGGGCCCGCTCCTGCCGCGGTAGGAGGGGGCGAGGCGGTCCAGGGTGTCGGCGGCCGCCGTCTCGTCGCCCGTGATCCGGGCGGCGATCAGCGCCTCGTGACCGTCCCGGGACTTCAGGGCGGGGGAACCGGACTGCCAGTACGACCCGACGCCGGTGACGCCCGGCTCGGCGGCCAGCCGCGCGGTGACGCGCTTCGCCTCGGCGGCGACGGCGGGGTCGTCCACCGAGGAGCCGCCCGCATGGAGCAGGAGCAGCAGGTTGGGCTGCGAGGCGGGGAACTCCCGCTCCAGCGCCTTCGTCGCGTACGTCGACTCGGCGGTCGGGTCCTCCCAGCCTCCGCTGCCGAGCCGGTCGGCGACGCCGCTGCCGGCGACCACGGCGAGCGCGGTCAGCAGCAGGGCGACGAGCAGGGAGAGGCGGGGCCGCGCGGTGACGAACCGGGTCCAGCCGCCGAGCCGCGCGCCGGTGCCGCGACCGCCCGCGCCAGCGCCCTCGACCGGGGGCGGAGCGGCGCCGCCGCCCCGGTCCGCGGGCTCGCTCTTCCCCTGGTCGGGGCCCGCCCCGGGCCCGTCACCCGCGCTGTTGACTTCGGACATGATGCGGTGTCCCCTTCACCGTGACCCCGAGGGCCCGCTTCCGTGCAGGCAGCATGGGTCGCCCATTGCCATAGAATTGGCAAACACGAGTCATCGCTCGCGTTTTTCAAGAATGCGAGCGAACGCTCGTGTTTGTCAATCGCGTCCCGAGAAGCTGGGGATAACCCGTGCCCGAGAATCAGCAGACCGAGGAGTCGCCGGCGCCGCAGGAGCGCGCCGAGGAGAAGCCGCGGCGCCGTCAGGCGCGCGGGGAACGCCGGATCGCCCAACTCCTGGAGGCGGCGGCCTCGGTGTTCTGCCGGTCCGGTTACACGGGGGCGAGCACCAACGCGATCGCGCGCGAGGCGGGCGTCTCACCCGGCACGCTCTACCAGTTCTTCCCGAACAAGGAAGCCATCGCGGTCGGCCTCAGCGACCAGCTGCTGGAGCACTGGGCCACCTCCCACGGGCAGGCCCTGACCGCCGAGAACACCGGCCTCCCGCTCGACCGGATGCTCGACGCGGTGCTCGACCCGCTGATCGCGTTCAACGTCGAGAACCCCGCCTTCGGGATCCTGATGCACGCCCCCGACACCCCGGGGCGGATCGTCGAGGAGATCAGCACCCTGCACGGCGCGATCCTCACCCGGGTGGAGGACCTGATCGCGGCCCGCCTGCCGGACAGCCCGGCCGAGGAGCGCAGCCGCACCGCGAACATGACGCTCATGCTCTTCAAGGCCGGCCTCACGCTGATCATGGCGCACGAGGGCGCCGAGCGGGACGCGTACGTCGCCGAGCTGAAGACGGTCATGTACCGCTACCTGGAACCGCTGCTCGGAGGCGCGGCCGCCGACAGCCGCTGAGGTCCCCGGCACCCGGCCCGTCGCCACGCACCCACCCGTCACGGCGGCGACATCCCCGGCATCTGCCATAGGGTGCGGACAAATCGCCCGGCGGTCGACAGGCCCGCCCCTCGCCGACGCCGGTTGGATTCATACCCCCTAGGGGTATAGTCTGGTGACAGTCGGAGGGAACCCTGGGTACCCGGAGTCCCCCTTCGCACCCGTACGCAGCACACGCCTCGACGAGGAGTCACGCCATGACCGCCCAGACCGACACCCCGGGTTCCGTCACCACCGTCTACCAGGTGAGCGGCATGAGCTGCGGACACTGCGAAGGCGCCGTCAGCAGCGAGATCTCCGAGATCCCCGGCGTCAGCTCGGTGAAGGCCGTCGCCGCGACCGGCGAGGTCACCGTCGTCTCCGAGGCCGCGCTCGACGAGGCCGCCGTCCGCGCCGCGGTCGACGAGGCCGGCTTCGAGCTCGCCGACCGGGCCTGAGCGGCCGCACCTTTCCCTCCGCACCGGCCCGTGCCGACCAGCTGATACTGCCTCCGCACGGACCGGCTGATTCCGGGAGCCGGACGATGTCCACCGCACCACCCGAGATAGCCGCCGACGGGACCTCGACCTCGCAGGTCGAGCTCTCCATCGGCGGGATGACCTGCGCCTCCTGCGCCGCGCGCGTGGAGAAGAAGCTCAACCGCATGGACGGCGTGACCGCCACCGTCAACTACGCGACGGAGAAGGCCCGCGTCTCGTACCCGCTCGGGGTACAGGTCGCCGATCTGATCGCCACCGTCGTCAAGACGGGCTACACCGCCGAGGAGCCGCCACCACCGGCTCCCGAGGAGACCGCGCCGCCCACCGCCGACGAGGACCCCGAGACGGCCGCCCTGCGCCGGCGGCTGACCGTCTCCGCGCTGCTCGCGCTGCCCGTCGTACTGATGTCGATGGTCCCGCCGCTGCAGTTCGAGAACTGGCAGTGGCTCGCGCTGACGCTCGCCTCGCCCGTCGTGGTCTGGGGCGGGCTGCCCTTCCACCGGGCCGCCCTGACGAACGCCCGGCACGGCGCCGCCACCATGGACACCCTGGTCTCCGTGGGCACCCTCGCCGCGTTCGGCTGGTCCCTGTGGGCACTGTTCTTCGGCGACGCGGGCATGCCCGGGATGCGGGACAGCTTCTCCTTCACCGTCTCCCGTACGGACAGTGCCTCCACGCTCTACCTGGAGGTCGCCTCCGGCGTCGTCGCCTTCATCCTGCTCGGCCGCTATCTGGAGGCCCGTTCCAAGCGGCGTGCCGGAGCGGCGCTGCGGGCCCTGATGGAGCTCGGCGCCCGGGACGTGGCCGTCCTGCGGGACGGCCACGAGGTCCGGATCCCGGTGGCACGGCTGGCCGTGGGCGACCGTTTCGTCGTGCGGCCCGGCGAGAAGATCGCCACCGACGGCACGGTGGTCGAGGGTGTGTCGGCCGTCGACGCGTCCATGCTGACCGGCGAGTCCGTGCCCGTGGACGTGACCGTCGGCTCGGCCGTCACCGGCGCGACCGTGAACGCAGGGGGCCGGCTCGTCGTCGAGGCCACCCGGATCGGTGCCGACACCCAGCTCGCGCGGATGGCCCGGCTGGTGGAGGACGCGCAGAACGGCAAGGCGGAGGTGCAGCGGCTCGCCGACCGGATCTCCGGGGTCTTCGTGCCCGTGGTGCTGCTCATCGCGCTCGGCACCTTCGCGGCGTGGATCGCCGTCACCGGCGACACGGCCGCCGCGTTCACCGCCGCCGTCGCGGTGCTGATCATCGCCTGCCCCTGCGCGCTGGGCCTGGCCACCCCGACCGCCCTGATGGTCGGCACCGGCCGGGGAGCCCAGCTGGGCATCCTCATCAAGGGACCCGAGGTCCTGGAGTCCACCCGGCGGGTCGACACCGTCGTCCTGGACAAGACCGGCACCGTGACGACCGGACGCATGAGCCTCCAGGAGGTGTACGTCGCCGCGGGCACGACCGAGGAGGACGTCCTGCGGCTCGCCGGGGCCCTGGAGCACGCCTCCGAGCATCCCGTCGCCCGCGCCGTCGCGGCAGGCGCGGCTCGGCGCGTCGGCGGCCTTCCGGCGCCCGAGCACTTCGCGAACGTCCCCGGGCGCGGGGTGCGCGGCCGGGTGGACGGCCACGAGGTCACCGTGGGCCGGTTCCCCGATCCGCTCCCGGACCCGCTGGCCCGCGCGAAGGAAGCCGCCGAGGCGGAGGGGCGCACGGCCGTCGTGGTCGCCCTGGACGGCACGGCCGTGGGCGTCCTGACCGTCGCCGACACGATCAAGGAGACCAGCGCCGAGGCCGTACGCGACCTGCGGGCCCTCGGGCTCACACCGGTCCTGCTGACCGGGGACAACCGTGCGGTCGCCGAGGCGGTCGCGCGGGCGGTCGGCATCGACGCCGCCGACGTGTTCGCCGAGGTGCTGCCCGAGGAGAAGGTCGCCGTCGTCGAACGGCTCCGGGCCGAGGGGCGCAGCGTCGCGATGGTGGGCGACGGGGTCAACGACGCGGCGGCGCTCGCCACCGCCGACCTGGGTCTCGCCATGGGCACGGGAACCGACGCGGCGATCGAGGCGAGTGACCTGACGCTGGTGCGCGGGGACCTGCGGGTGGCCGCGGACGCGATCCGGCTGGCGCGCAGGACCCTGTCGACGATCAGGGGAAACCTGGTCTGGGCGTTCGGCTACAACGTGGCCGCACTGCCGCTGGCCGCCGCCGGGCTGCTGAACCCGATGATCGCGGGGGCCGCGATGGCCTTCTCCTCGGTGTTCGTGGTGACGAACAGCCTTCGGCTCCGGGCATTCTCGTGACGACGGAGTTAAGAGTCCCCCTAGAGTCCAACGGCAGCCTCACATAAGCTCTTCACAAGGCTCGCGCATCTTCCTTACGCTGGGACCTCGATTCCCGTATCGGGGCTCTTGCCTATCTTCAGGACATATGCAAGAGACACAGATCACAGTGATGTGAACGTAACCATCGAAGGGGTTCGTGAGTCTAAGTTGGCGATGTCAGAAGCGTCTTGGGGGGCGTGACTGACATCTGGGGATGTCTTGGGGGACGTTCCCGGAAATTGCGTCGCCGGGGCGCGTACAGCGGGGAGCTTTGAGCGGCCCTCCCGATCCGTACGGGTCCCGGCAGATCGCACCGCACCGACCGCAGCACGAGCACCACCGCAGCATGACGGGTTCTGCTCGTTCTGCTCACCGCCGGCCCCCGTGCCGGCACACAGCGATTCAGGCGCTGTCCCACAGACGCCCGGCCGGATCCCGTGGGGGGAATCCGCACCGGGACAAGGAAAGCGCCCTGACTGCCGGCCCGTGGGGGGACCAGTAGCAGGGCGCTTTCCGTTTTCTGCTTCTTTGTGCGGGCTCAGCTTCTCCGTACGGGATCAGCGGGGCCCGAGTACGGGCTCAGCGGGCCCCGCGTGCGGGGCCCGACCGTCTCGGTACGAGCCTCAGCGGCCCTCGACCGGCACGAAGTCGCGCTCGACGACACCCGTGTAGATCTGGCGGGGGCGACCGATGCGGGAGCCGGGCTCCTTGATCATCTCGTGCCACTGGGCGATCCAGCCCGGCAGCCGGCCGAGAGCGAACAGGACCGTGAACATCTCGGTCGGGAAGCCCATGGCCCGGTAGATGAGACCGGTGTAGAAGTCGACGTTCGGGTAGAGGTTGCGCGAGACGAAGTAGTCGTCGGAGAGCGCGTGCTCCTCCAGCTTGAGCGCGATGTCCAGCAGCTCGTCGGACTTGCCGAGAGCGGACAGGACGTCGTGCGCCGCCGCCTTGATGATCTTCGCGCGCGGGTCGAAGGACTTGTACACCCGGTGGCCGAAGCCCATCAGGCGGACGCCGTCCTCCTTGTTCTTCACCTTGCGGATGAAGGAGTCGACGTCGCCGCCGTTGGCCTTGATGCCTTCCAGCATCTCCAGGACCGACTGGTTGGCGCCGCCGTGCAGCGGACCCCACAGGGCGGAGATGCCGGCGGAGATCGAGGCGAACATGTTCGCCTGCGAGGAGCCGACCAGACGCACGGTGGAGGTCGAACAGTTCTGCTCGTGGTCCGCGTGCAGGATGAGCAGCTTGTCGAGCGCGGAGACGACGACCGGGTCCAGCTCGTACTCCTGCGCGGGGACCGAGAAGGTCATGCGCAGGAAGTTCTCGACGTACCCGAGGTCGTTGCGCGGGTAGACGAAGGGGTGGCCGATCGACTTCTTGTACGCGTACGCCGCGATCGTCGGAAGCTTCGCGAGCAGCCGGATCGTGGAGAGGTTGCGCTGCTTCTCGTCGAACGGGTTGTGGCTGTCCTGGTAGAAGGTCGACAGCGCCGAGACGACCGACGACAGCATCGCCATCGGGTGGGCGTCGCGCGGGAAGCCCTTGTAGAAGTTCTTGACGTCCTCGTGCAGCAGGGTGTGCTGCGTGATCTCGTTCTTGAAGGTGGAGAGCTCGTCGATGTTCGGAAGCTCACCGTTGATCAGCAGGTAGGCCACCTCAAGGAAGGTGGAACGCTCGGCCAGCTGCTCGATCGGGTAGCCGCGGTACCGGAGGATGCCCTGCTCACCGTCGAGATAGGTGATCGCGGATTTATAGGCGGCGGTGTTGCCGTACCCGCTGTCCAGCGTCACCAGACCGGTCTGGGCGCGGAGCTTGCCGATGTCGAAGCCCTTGTCGCCGACGGTGCTGTCGATCACCGGGTAGGTGTACTCGCCATCGCCGTACCGCAGTACTACAGAGTTGTCGCTCACGTCATCCCTCACCGACGTTGTGCCTCTTCTTCGAGGTGCCCTGACTGTCTCTACCATCCCCCATTTGGCCCTGGAGAGTGCACTCGGGGTCGACCATTGGGCCTATTGGCGGCACTCAGTGCCGCCAACCTGCTCATCCTGCCCCGTCGGCCGCGCATCTGGAAGGTCTCTGTGACCTTCGTGACTCATTTGATCGATCATTTTTTGCGTCCCCCCGCTCCGCGGGCCGGAGAAGCTGCGGATCAAGCGCCGGAGAGCCGGAAGTCCAGGGCCGTGCACCGGCGTCCCGCCGACACCGTACGCACCGCCTGGCCGATCGCCTTGCGCGAACCGACGAGGACGACCAGCTTCTTGGCGCGGGTCACCGCCGTGTAGAGCAGATTGCGCTGGAGCATCATCCACGCGCTGGTGGTGACCGGGATCACCACCGCCGGATACTCGCTGCCCTGGGAGCGGTGGATGGTCAGCGCGTAGGCGTGGGCGAGCTCGTCGAGTTCGTCGAACTCGTACCCCACCTCCTCGTCCTCGTCCGTGCGCACCGTCAGGCGCTGCTCGACGGGATCGAGGGAGGTGACGACGCCCACCGTGCCGTTGAAGACGCCGTTCTCGCCCTTCTCGTAGTTGTTGCGGATCTGGGTGACCTTGTCGCCGACGCGGAAGACGCGGCCGCCGAACCGCTTCTCGGCGAGGTCGGGGCGGCCGGGGGTGACGGCCTGCTGCAACAGGCCGTTGAGATGGCCGGCGCCCGCGGGGCCCCGGTGCATCGGCGCGAGGACCTGGATGTCCCGGCGCGGGTCGAGGCCGAACTTGGCCGGAATCCGACGGGCCGCCACGTCCACCGCGAGCCGGCCCGCCTCCTCGGTGTCGTCCTCGACGAAGAGGAAGAAGTCCTTCATGCCGTCGGTGAGGGGGTGCTGCCCGGAGTTGATCCGGTGCGCGTTGGTCACCACGCCGGACTGCTGGGCCTGGCGGAAGACCCGGGTGAGCCGCACCGCGGGGACCGGGCCGCGGTCGGCGAGCAGGTCGCGCAGCACCTCCCCCGCGCCGACGCTGGGCAACTGGTCCACGTCGCCGACGAAGAGCAGGTGCGCACCCGGGGGCACCGCCTTGACCAGCTTGTTGGCGAGGAGCAGGTCGAGCATCGAGGCCTCGTCGACGACGACCAGGTCGGCGTCGAGCGGGCGGTCCCTGTCGTACGCCGCGTCGCCGCCCGGCTTGAGCTCCAACAGGCGGTGCACGGTGGACGCGTCGGCGCCGGTCAGCTCGGAGAGCCGCTTGGCGGCCCGGCCGGTGGGGGCGGCGAGGACCACCTTGGCGCGCCGGGCGCGGGCCAGCTCGACGATCGAGCGGACGGTGAACGACTTGCCGCAGCCCGGGCCGCCGGTGAGGACGGCGACCTTCTCGGTGAGCGCGAGCCGGACGGCCGCCTCCTGCTCGGGGGCCAGCTCCGCGCCCGTCCTGTCCTTCAGCCACGCGAGGGCCTTGTCCCAGGCCACGTCCCGGAAGCCGGGCATCCGGTCGCGGTCGGTGCGCAGCAGGCGCAACAGCTGGGCGGCGAGCGACAGTTCGGCGCGGTGGAAGGGGACCAGGTAGACCGCCGTCACCGGGTCGCCGCCGTCCGGTCCCGGCACCTTCTCGCGGACGACCCCGGGCTCCTCGCCCTCCTCGGCGGGGGCGGCCAGCTCGGCCAGGCACTCGATGACCAGGCCGGTGTCGACCTGGAGCAACTTCACCGCGTCCGCGATCAGTTGCTCCTCGGGGAGATAGCAGTGGCCCTGGTCGGTGGACTGGGACAGCGCGTACTGCAGGCCGGCCTTGACGCGCTCCGGGCTGTCGTGCGGGATACCGACCGACCGGGCGATCTTGTCGGCGGTCAGGAAGCCGATGCCCCAGACGTCGGACGCCAGGCGGTAGGGGCGGTTCTTCACGACGGAGATCGACGCGTCGCCGTACTTCTTGTAGATGCGCACGGCGATGGAGGTGGAGACCTCGACGGTCTGGAGGAAGAGCATGACCTCCTTGATCGCCTTCTGCTCCTCCCAGGCGTCGGCGATCCGGCCCGTGCGCTTGGGGCCGAGTCCGGGGACCTCGATGAGCCGCTTCGGCTCCTCCTCGATGATCCGCAGGGTGTCCAGCCCGAAGTGCCGGGTGATCCGGTCGGCGAAGACGGGGCCGATGCCCTTGACCAGGCCGGAGCCGAGATAGCGGCGGATGCCCTGGATCGTGGCGGGGAGCACCGTCGTGTAGTTCTCCACCGTGAACTGCTTGCCGTACTGCGGGTGGGAGCCCCAGCGGCCCTCCATGCGCAGGGACTCGCCGGCCTGCGCGCCGAGGAGCGCTCCGACCACCGTGAGCAGGTCGCCCGCGCCGCGGCCGGTGTCGACCCGCGCGACCGTGTAACCGCTCTCCTCGTTCGCGTACGTGATGCGCTCCAGCACGCCTTCCAGCGTCGCCATGCGCCGCTCGCCCTGCTGGTCGGCCCCCGCCTGAGTGGACATGATCCGACGGTACCGCCCGCCTCCGACACCGCCGCCGCCCCTGTGGACGATCCCGCCCGAAGGGACACGCGTCCAGGGAAGCGGTACATCACGATCCGGTTGCGGGATGCCGTCAGGGGGTTGCCCAGCGCCCGTGTAATCGATTCCAATCCTCCGTGTAATCGATTCCACGAGGAGGTGGAGCGACGATGGCGAGCATCAAGGACGTTGCCGCCGAGGCAGGCGTGTCCGTCGCCACGGTCTCGCGGGTGCTGAACGACCACCCGTCGGTCAGCGAGGAGGCACGCACCCGCGTGCTGGCCGCCGTGCGGAGCCTCGGCTACCGCCCGAACGCCGTCGCCCGCTCCCTGCGCACCGACCAGACCCGCACCCTCGGCCTGGTCATCAGCGACGTGCTGAACCCGTACTTCACCGAACTGGCCCGCTCCGTCGAGGAGGAGGCCCGCGCCCTCGGCTACAGCGTCATCATCGGCAACGCCGACGAGCGGCCCGACCTCCAGGACCACCACGTACGGACCCTGCTGGACCGGCGCATCGACGGCCTGCTGGTCTCCCCCACCGACGGCGGCTCCCCCGGCATGCTGGACGCCGCGCGCGCGGGGACACCGATGGTCTTCGTGGACCGCTGGATCCCGGGTCTCGACGTGCCGGTGGTCCGGGCCGACGGACGCGCGGCGGTCCGGGACCTGGTCGCCCATCTGCACGGCCTCGGCCACCGCAGGCTCGCGATCATCGCGGGCCCGGCCGCCACCACGACCGGCAGCGAGCGGGTGGAGGCCTTCCGCGAGGCCCTCGCCGCGTTCGGGATCGCGCTGCCCGACGCCTACATCGGGCAGGGCGACTTCCAGGCCGAGAGCGGCCGCCGCGCCACCGAGGCCTTCCTCGACCTGGCCGAACCGCCCGAGGTCGTCTTCGCCGCCGACAACCTGATGGCGCTCGGCGCGCTGGACGCGGTCCGCGCGCGCGGGCTGCGGGTCCCCGACGACATCGCGCTCGCCGCGTTCGACGACATCCGCTGGTTCGTGCACACCGATCCGCCGGTCACCGCGATCGCCCAGCCCACGGGCGAACTGGGCCGGGCCGCCGTCCGCGCCCTGGTCGACCGCATCGAGGGACGGACCCCGCGGTCCGTCACCCTCCCCGCCCGTCTCGTCGTACGCCGCTCGTGCGGCGCCCCGGCGACCGGGCAGGCCCCCGTGCGGCCCGCCCCCGCACAGCAGTCCCCCGTACGAAGGAGCCAGTCGTGAGCGACCAGGACGTGAGCGGCCAGGACGCGTTGCTGCGCATCGAGGGCATACGCAAGACCTTTCCCGGCGTGGTCGCGCTCGACAGCGTCGACTTCGACCTGCGCCGCGGCGAGGTGCACGTGCTGCTCGGCGAGAACGGCGCGGGCAAGAGCACGCTGATCAAGATGCTCTCCGGCGCCTACCGGCCCGACGCGGGACGCGTCCTCGTCGACGGCGAGGAGGTGCGCATCCACGGCGCCCAGGACTCCGAGCGGCTCGGGATCGCCACCATCTACCAGGAGTTCAACCTCGTCCCCGATCTGACGGTCGCCGAGAACATCTTCCTGGGCCGGCAGCCGCGCCGCTTCGGGCTGATCGACCGCAAGAGGATGGAGGCGGACGCCGCGGCGCTCCTGGAGCGCGTCGGCGTGAACGTGTCCCCCCGCGCGCGGGTGCGTGAACTGGGCGTCGCCCGGCTCCAGATGGTGGAGATCGCCAAGGCGCTGAGCCTGGACGCCCGTGTCCTGATCATGGACGAGCCGACCGCCGTGCTCACCTCGGGGGAGGTCGACAAGCTCTTCCGGATCGTGCGCAGGCTGCGCGAGGACGGTGTCGGCGTCGTCTTCATCACCCACCACCTGGACGAGATCGCCGCCCTCGGCGACCGGGTCACGGTCATCCGCGACGGCCGGAGCGTCGGTCAGGTGCCCGCCTCCACGCCCGAGGACGAACTCGTCCGCCTCATGGTCGGACGCTCCATCGAGCAGCAGTATCCGCGTGAACGGGCGGACGCCGGCGACGCGTTGCTGACCGTCGAGGGGCTCACCCGGGACGGGGTGTTCCACGACGTGAGTTTCGAGGTGCGGGCCGGTGAGGTCGTCGGCATCGCGGGGCTCGTGGGCGCGGGCCGCACCGAGGTGGTCCGGGCCGTCTTCGGCGCCGATCCCTACGACCGGGGTTCCGTGAAGGTGGCCGGGGCAGGTCTGCGGCGGGGCGACGTGAACGCGGCCATGGAGGCCGGCATCGGGCTCGTGCCCGAGGACCGCAAGGGCCAGGGCCTCCTCCTGGACGCTTCCGTCGAGGAGAACCTCGGCCTGGTCACGCTGCGCTCCGCGACCCACGGCGGGCTCGTCGACCTCAAGGGCCAGCGGGCCGCGGCGGCGCGGATCGCCGGGCAGCTCGGTGTCCGGATGGCCGGGCTCGGCCAGCACGTGCGCACCCTGTCCGGCGGCAACCAGCAGAAGGTCGTCATCGGCAAGTGGCTGCTCGCCGACACGAAGGTGCTGATCCTCGACGAGCCGACGCGGGGCATCGACGTCGGCGCCAAGGTCGAGATCTACCAGCTCGTCAACGAACTGACGGCCGCGGGTGCCGCCGTCCTGATGATCTCCAGCGATCTGCCCGAGGTCCTCGGCATGAGCGACCGGGTCCTCGTGATGGCCCAGGGCCGGATCGCGGGCGAACTCACCGCGGACGGGGCGACCCAGGACTCCGTGATGGCCCTGGCCGTCAGCACGCCCCCCACCGCGCACCCGAACGACACCACGAACGACTCCACGAACGAGAACGACAAGGAGGCCCCCCGTGGCCACTGACACGCAACCGAGCACAGCGGGCACGAGCGGCGCCTCCGCGGTCCGCCGCCTGCTGCTCGACAACGGGGCGCTCACCGCGCTCATCGTCCTCGTCATCGCGATGTCGGCCCTGTCCGGGGACTTCCTGACGACGGACAACCTGCTGAACATCGGAGTCCAGGCGGCCGTCACCGCCATCCTCGCGTTCGGCGTGACCTTCGTGATCGTCTCGGCGGGCATCGACCTGTCGGTCGGCTCGGTCGCCGCCCTGTCGGCCACCGTCCTCGCCTGGACGGCGACATCACAGGGCATACCGGTCTGGATCGCGGTGCTCCTCGCGGTCGCCACCGGCATCGCCTGCGGCCTGGTCAACGGCGTGCTGATCTCGTACGGGAAACTGCCGCCCTTCATCGCGACGCTGGCCATGCTGTCGGTGGGCCGCGGTCTGTCGCTGGTGATCTCGCAGGGCAGCCCGATCGCCTTCCCCGACTCGGTCTCGCACCTCGGTGACACGCTCGGCGGCTGGCTGCCGGTGCCGGTCCTGGTCATGGCCGTCATGGGCCTGATCACGGCCGTGATCCTCGGCCGTACGTACATCGGCCGGTCCATGTACGCGATCGGCGGCAACGAGGAGGCCGCGCGCCTGTCGGGCCTGCGGGTCAAGAAGCAGAAGCTCGCGATCTACGCCCTCTCCGGCCTGTTCGCCGCCGCCGCGGGCATCGTGCTCGCCTCCCGGCTGTCCTCCGCGCAGCCGCAGGCCGCGCAGGGCTACGAACTCGACGCCATCGCGGCCGTCGTCATCGGCGGCGCCTCGCTGGCCGGCGGCACCGGCAAGGCGTCCGGCACGCTCATCGGCGCGCTGATCCTCGCGGTCCTGCGCAACGGCCTCAACCTCCTGTCGGTCTCGGCGTTCTGGCAGCAGGTCGTCATCGGTGTGGTGATCGCGCTGGCCGTGCTGCTCGACACCGTGCGGCGCAAGGCCGGGGCGACTCCGGTCGCCGGCGGGGGTGCCTCGGGCGGGGACCGGCGCAAGCAGGCGGCGACGTACGTCATCGCGGCCGTGGTCGCGGCGGCTGTCGTCGGCGCGATGTCCTTCGTGCACGGCGGTTCGTCCACCTCGACGACGCAGAAGGTCGGCCTGTCGCTCTCCACGCTGAACAACCCGTTCTTCGTGCAGATCAAGGCGGGCGCGCAGCAGGAGGCGAAGAGGCGCGGGGTGGACCTGACCGTCACCGACGCGCAGAACGACGCCTCGCAGCAGGCCAACCAGCTGCAGAACTTCACCAGTTCGGGGCTGGGCTCGATCATCGTGAACCCGGTGGACTCGGACGCGGCGGGCCCCTCGGTCCGTTCGGCGAACAAGGCGGACATCCCCGTCGTGGGCGTCGACCGGGGTGTCAACAAGGCGAAGACGGCGGCTCTCGTCGCCTCCGACAACGTGGCGGGCGGCAAGCTGGGCGCGAAGGCGCTGGCCGAGAAGCTGGGCGGCAAGGGCAGGATCGTGATCCTCCAGGGTCTGGCCGGCACGTCCGCGAGCCGTGAGCGCGGGGCGGGCTTCGCCGAGGGTCTGAAGGCGTACCCCGGCATCAAGGTCGTCGCCCGGCAGCCGGCGGACTTCGACCGCACCAAGGGCCTGGACGTGATGACGAACCTGCTCCAGGCGCACCCCGACGTCGACGGCGTCTTCGCCGAGAACGACGAGATGGCGCTCGGCGCGGTCAAGGCGCTCGGTTCGAAGGCCGGGAAGTCGGTCTCGGTCATCGGCTTCGACGGCACGCCCGACGGCCTGAAGGCGGTCTCCGCGGGAACGCTGTACGCGTCCGTCGCCCAGCAGCCGAAGGAGCTCGGCCGGATCGCGGTGGACAACGCGCTGCGGGCCGCCGAGGGCAAGAAGGTCCAGGAGACGGTGAAGGTGCCGGTGAAGGTCGTCACGAAGGAGAACGTCGCCGGGTTCGGCGGCTGACACCGGACCGGGGGCGGCGGGCCGGCACCTGCCGGCCCGCCCCCCGGTCCCGCGCACATCGGCTCGACTCATCTCTGCAGGGAGACAGTTCATGTACGACTACGACCTCCTGGTCGTGGGATCGGCCAACGCCGACCTGGTGGTCCGGGTCGAGCGGCGGCCGGCGACGGGCGAGACGGTGCTCGGCTCCGATCTCGTCGTCCACCCGGGCGGAAAGGGCGCCAACCAGGCGGTCGCCGCCGCCCGGCTCGGGGCGCGCACGGCGCTTCTCGCCCGGGTCGGCGACGACGGCCACGGACGGCTGCTGCTCGACGCGCAGCGCGCGGCCGGCGTCGACACCGTCGGCGTCCTCGTCGGCGGCGCTCCGACCGGGGTCGCGCTGATCACGGTGGATCCCTCCGGGGACAACAGCATCGTGGTGTCGCCGGGTGCCAACGGCCGGCTCGCCCCGGAGGACGTCCGGGCCGCCGGGAGCCTCTTCCACGCGTCCCGGGTGGTGTCGGCCCAGCTGGAGATCCCGCTGGAGACGGTCGTGGAGGTCGTACGGAGTCTCGCGGAGGGCGGTCGTCTCGTGCTGAACCCGTCGCCGCCGCGTCCGCTGCCCTCCGAGGTGCTCGCCGCGTGCGACCCGCTGATCGTGAACGAGCACGAGGCACGGGTGATCGCCGGGGACGGTCTCGGGGACTCCCCCGAGGACTGGGCGACGGCGCTGCTCGCGCTCGGCCCGCGGTCGGTGGTCGTCACGCTGGGCGCGGCGGGCGCGCTGGTGGCGGAGCGGGCCGGCGCCCGGATCCGGGTGCCGTCGGTGCGGGTCGCGGCCGTGGACACGACGGGAGCGGGCGACGCCTTCACCGCCGCGCTGGCCTGGCGGCTGGGGTGCGGGGAGTCGCTGACGGAGGCCGCCGGGTACGCGGCCCGGGTCGGTGCCGCCGCGGTCACCCGGGCCGGGGCGCAGGAGTCGTTCCCGACCGCCGAGGAGGTGGCCGCGCTGTGAAGCGGTCCGGAATCCTGAACCGTCATCTGGCGGGCGCGCTCGCGGAGTTGGGTCACGGGGACGGGGTGCTGGTGTGTGACGCGGGGATGCCGATCCCGGCGGGGCCGCGCGTCGTCGACCTGGCGTTCCGGGCGGGTGTGCCGTCCTTCGCGGAGGTGCTGGACGGGCTGCTGGCCGAGCTGGTGGTGGAGAGCGGGACGGCGGCGCGCGAGGTGCGGGAGGCGAACCCGGCGACGGCGGACCTGCTGGAGGCGCGGGTGCCCGGTCTCGTCCTGGTCGGGCACGAGGAGCTGAAGTCGCTGTCGGCGGGTGCGCGGCTCGTGGTCCGCACGGGTGAGGCCCGGCCGTACGCGAACGTGCTGCTGCGCTGCGGGGTCTTCTTCTGATCCGCCGGTCCGCGCGCTCCGCGCCGGAGCGGCCCGCCCGGGTGCGGTGCGGTGCGGAAAAGTTTCGAGGGGCCCGGTCCGTCGACCGGGCCCCTCGGCTTTCCCCTCCGTATCAGAACCCCGCGATCCCCCCAGATCCCCCTCCAGGTGTCCTGATGCCAAGTACGACCCGCGAGGTGCGGGAAGGGTTGCACGAACTTCTGAAGATTTTTTCCCGGGGGTCGGATCCGGGGTCAGACGGCGTGCTCCAGGTACCGTGCGGACGTCTCGGCCAGCACCTCGTGGCCGTCCCGGGCCCACAGGACGTCGTTGAAGAGTTCGACCTCGATCGGCCCCGTGTACCCGGCCGCCTCCACGTACCCGCGCCACTCCCGGAAGTCGATCGAGCCGTCTCCCAGCTGGCCGCGGCCGTTGAGGACGCCCTCCGGCAGCGGCGTGGTCCAGTCGGCGAGCTGGAAGGCGTGGATGCGGCCGGAGGCGCCCGCGCGGGCGATCTGGGCGGGGGCGGTGTCGTCCCACCAGAGGTGGTACGTGTCGACGGTGACGCCGACCTGCTCGGCCGGGAAGCGTTCGGCGAGGTCGAGTGCCTGCGCGAGGGTGGAGACCACGCAGCGGTCGGCGGCGTACATCGGGTGGAGCGGTTCGACGGCGAGCCGCACACCTCGCGCGGCGGCGTACGGGCCCAGTTCGGCGAGGGCGTCGGCGATGCGTTCCCGGGCGCCGTGCAGGTCCTTCGAGCCGGCCGGGAGTCCGCCCGACACCAGGACGAGGGTGTCCGTGCCCAGGGTCGCCGCCTCGTCGACCGCGGCGCGGTTGTCGTCCAGGGCGTTCGCCCGCCCGGCCGGGTCGAGGGCGGTGAGGAAGCCGCCCCGGCACAGGCTGGTGACCGTCAGGCCCGCGTCACGGACCAGAGCGGCGGCCGCCTCCACCCCGTGGGCGCGCACGGGTTCGCGCCACAGGCCCACACCCCCGACGCCGAGTGTCAGGCAGGACTTCACGAGGTCGGGCAGGGAGAGCTGCTTGACCGTCATCTGGTTGACGGAGAACCGGGCGAGGCTGTTCATGAGGTCACTCCGTACACGGCCAGCAGGCTCTTCATCCGGGTCTCGGCGCGCGACGGGTCCGGGAACAGGCCGAGTCCGTCGGCCAGTTCGTAGGCGCGGGCCAGGTGCGGCAGGGAGCGCGCCGACTGGAGTCCGCCCACCATCGTGAAGTGCTCCTGGTGGCCGGCGAGCCAGGCCAGCAGGACGACGCCGGTCTTGTAGAAGCGGGTCGGGTGCTCGAAGAGATGACGGGACAACTCGACCGTGGGATCGAGGAGTTCGCGGAATCCCTTGACGTCTCCGGTGTCCAGGACGCGGACGGCCCGTGCGGCGGCCGGTCCGAGCGGGTCGAAGATGCCGAGCAGCGCGTGGCTGAAGCCCTGTTCGTCACCCGCGATCAGCTCGGGGTAGTTGAAGTCGTCGCCGGTGTAGCAGCGGACGCCGTCCGGGAGGCGGCGGCGCAGGTCGACCTCGCGCCGGGCGTCCAGCAGGGACACCTTGATGCCGTCCACCTTGTCCGGGTGGGCGGCGATCACCTCCAGGAACGCCTCGGTCGCCGCGTCCAGGTCGCCGGATCCCCAGTAGCCCTCCAGGGCCGGGTCGAACATCGGGCCCAGCCAGTGCAGGATCACCGGATCGGCGGCCTGCCGCAGCAGGTGGCCGTAGACGTCGAGGTAGTCCTCGGGTCCGGCGGCGGTCGCGGCGAGCGCCCGGGAGGCCATCAGGATCGCCCGCGCGCCCGACCCCTCGACGAGGGCGAGCTGTTCCTCGTAGGCGGCCCGGACCTCGTCGAGGGTGGCGGGACCGGTGAGCTGGTCGGTGCCGACACCGCAGGCGATGGCGCCGCCGGTGGCGCGCGCCTCGGCGGCGGAGCGGCGGACGAGCTCGGCCGCGGTGGACCAGTCGAGGCCCATGCCGCGCTGCGCGGTGTCCATGGCCTCGGCGACGCCGAGGCCGTGGGACCACAGGTGGCGGCGGAAGGCGAGGGTGGCGTCCCAGTCGACGGAGGCGGGCGCGCCGGGCGATACGTCGGCGTACGGGTCGGCGACGACGTGGGCGGCCGAGAAGACCGTGCGGGAGGCGAGGGGCGCGCCGTCGGGGAGCACGACGAGGGGGTCGGTGCGCGGCTCGTAGGACCGCAACCGTCCGTCGGTGCCGGGGAGTCGGATGGTCACAGCGTGATCTCCGGTACGGCGAGACGGCGGCCCTCGGCCGAGGAGCGCAGGCCCAGTTCGGCGAGCTGCACGCCACGGGCGCCCGCGAGGAGGTCCCAGCGGTAGGGGGCGTCGGCGTACACGTGCCGCAGGAACAGCTCCCACTGGGCCTTGAAGCCGTTGTCGAACTCGGCGTTGTCGGGCACCTCCTGCCACTGGTCGCGGAAGGAGTAGGTGGCGGGGATGTCGGGGTTCCAGACCGGCTTCGGTGTCGTGCCGCGGTGCTGGACGCGGCAGTTGCGCAGTCCCGCGACGGCGGATCCCTCCGTGCCGTCGACCTGGAACTCGACGAGTTCGTCGCGGTGGACGCGCACGGCCCAGGAGGAGTTGATCTGGGCGATCGCGCCGCCCTCCAGCTCGAAGATGCCGTAGGCGGCGTCGTCGGCGGTGGCGTCGTAGGGCTTGTCCCGCTCGTCCCAGCGCTGGGGGACGTGGGTGGCGGTGAGTGCCTGCACCGAGGTGACCCGGCCGAACAGCTCGTGCAGGACGTACTCCCAGTGCGGGAACATGTCGACGACGATGCCGCCGCCGTCCTCGGAGCGGTAGTTCCAGGAGGGCCGCTGGGCCTGCTGCCAGTCGCCCTCGAAGACCCAGTAGCCGAACTCCCCGCGGACGGACAGGATGCGGCCGAAGAAGCCGCCGTCGATCAGCCGCTTGAGCTTGAGCAGGCCGGGGAGGAAGAGCTTGTCCTGGACGACGCCGTGCCGGACGCCGGCCGCGTGGGCGAGCCGGGCCAGGGCGAGCGCCCCGTCGAGCCCGGTGGAGGTCGGCTTCTCGGTGTAGATGTGCTTGCCCGCGGCGACGGCCCTGCGCAGGGCCTCCTCGCGGGCGGAGGTGACCTGGGCGTCGAAGTAGATCTCGACGTCGGGGTCGGCGAGGACGGCGTCGAGGTCGGTCGACCAGTGGTCGAGACCGTGCCGTTCGGCGAGCGCCCGCAGGGCGGGCTCGCGGCGCCCGACGAGGACCGGCTCGGGCCACAGCACGGTGCCGTCGCCCAGGTCGAGGCCGCCCTGGTCGCGCAGGGCGAGGATCGAGCGGACGAGGTGCTGGCGGTAGCCCATGCGCCCCGTCACGCCGTTCATGGCGATGCGCACCGTCTTGCGTGTCACGTCGTTCCCTTCGTCCGCGTCAGGCGCCGCGCACACTCGGACGAGCATGACAGCAAGCGCTTTCTATGCGGTGAGAAGCTAGCCTCTGTTCACTGTTCGGGACAAGACCGTCGCCAGGTCGAGTTGTTCGAGGGGGCGAACGACGGGGGCCGTTGGCCGTATGGTCTGCACGAACCCCGACCACGGGAGGCGGCGCGTCCGGCCCCGCCCCCGTGTTCGACGCCGTTTCGACGAGGCATGACCAGGCACGACGACGTAGCCGCCGTACGACGAGGTACGACGGGACGCGCGACCGGAGGACGACGAGATGACGGTGACCCTGGCGGACGTGGCGGCCCGCGCGCAGGTCTCTCCCGCGACGGTGTCGCGCGTGCTGAACGGGAACTATCCCGTGGCCTCCTCCACGCGGGAGCGGGTGCTGCGCGCGGTCGACGAGCTGGACTACGTGCTGAACGGTCCCGCCAGTTCGCTGGCCGCCGCGACCTCCGACCTCGTCGGCGTCCTGGTCAACGACATCGCCGACCCCTTCTTCGGCATCATGGCCGCCGCGATCCAGTCCGAGATCGGCGGCCCCGGGGGGCGCGCGGGCGGGGAGCGGCTCGGGGTGGTGTGCAACACCGGCGGCTCCCCGGAGCGCGAACTCACCTACCTCACGCTCCTTCAGCGCCAACGCGCCGCCGCGGTCGTCCTCACCGGCGGCGCCATCGAGAACCCGGGGCACGCGGCCGCCGTCGCCGCGAAGCTGCGCCGGCTGGCGGAGGCGGGCACCCGGGTGGTGCTCTGCGGGCGGCCGCCCGCGCCGGACGCCCCGGACGCGATCGCGCTCACCTTCGACAACCGCGGCGGCGGCCGGCAGCTCACCGACCACCTGCTCGGCCTCGGCCACCGGCGGGTCGGGTACATCGCGGGCCCCGAGGAGCGCACGACGACGCGCCACCGGCTGGAGGGCCACCGTGCCGCGCTCGCCGCACACGGCGTCGAGGAGGATCCGCGGCTCACCGTGCACGGCCGCTACGACCGCCGTTCCGGGTACGAGGCGACCCTGGAACTCCTGCGCAGCGCACCGGAGTTGACCGCGGTCGTCGCCGCGAACGACACCGTGGCCCTGGGTGCCTGCGCGGCGCTGCGCGACTCCGGGCTGCGCATCCCGGACGACGTGTCCGTGGCGGGCTTCGACGACCTGCCTTTCAGCGTCGACGCCGTCCCCGCCCTCACGACCGTGCGCCTGCCGCTCTCCGAGGCGGGCGCCCGCGCCGGCCGCATCGCCATGAACCGCGAGGACCCTCCGCCGGGCGGGATCGCCACGGTCCGGGGCGAGTTGATGGTACGAGGGTCCACCGGGGCTCCCCGGGGGTGACTCCCCATCCCTCTCCACGGGAGGCCTCCCCGGCGTCCCGCGGGTGAGGTTCCCTCCGGCGTCCAGTGCCCCAGGTGTCCCGGGAGGCGGGGCTTCTCCCGGCACCTTCCCGGTATCCCGGATGTTGCGGGCCCCGGAGCTTGCCGCCCCCTCCGGTCCGCGTGTCGGTCTCACGGCTGCGCGCCTCGGCCGTGGGCCGTGGCCGGCGCCGCGGGACGGGTACCCGCGTCCGGGACCCGGCCGTCCCACCAGCCGCCGAACTTCGGTACAGGCGTGGAGAGTCCGGCGCCGTGCGGGGAGACCGGGGCGTCGCCGGCGGTGCGCCCCGGTCCGGGACCGGCCGTACCGGGACGGGTCCCGTCTCCCGGGGGCCGGGGCGGTCTTGGGTGTCCGTCGGGGAGGCCGTAGGGTCCCGGCCATGAAGCTGGCGTTCTCCACTCTCGGTGTGCCCGGGCTGCCCGTCGCGGACGTCGTGCGGCTGGCCGTCGCGCACGGCTATCAGGGCGTCGAACTGCGGGCGCACCCGGAGGAGCCCGTGCATCCCGGGATCGGGGCGGGTGAACGGGCCGCCGTGGCGGCGGAGTTCGCGGCGGGCGGGGTCGAGGTGCTCGGCGTCGCGGGCTACGCGCGGGTCGCGGAACCGGGCGACGACACGCCGGTGCTGCGCGAGATGCGCGAACTGACCGAACTGGCACGGGACGTGAACGCTCCGTTCGTCCGGGTCTTCCCCGGCGGCGATCCCGGAGCGAGCGCCGCGGAGTCGGACGCGACGGCCGCCCGGCGGCTCGGCACCGCGGCGGAGTACGCCGCCGGCCTCGGCGTGCGCATCCTGCTGGAGACCCACGACTCGCACCGCACCGGCGTGGACGCGATGCGGGTCCTCGGCCGGGTCGGCCATCACCACGTCGGCTCCCTGTGGGACGTGATGCACACCTGGCTCGGCGGCGAGGACCCCGACGAGACCTACCCGGCGCTGGCGCCGTTCCTCGGATACACGCAGGTCAAGGACATCGCGTCGGCCGGGGACACCACCCCGCTGGCGCTCGGCGCGGGGGTCCTCCCGCTCGGCGCGTGCGTGGACGTCCTCGTGCGGAACGGGTGGGACGGCTGGCTGTGCTGGGAGTACGAGAAGCGGTGGTACGAGCGGGCGGAGCCGCTGGAGGGGCTGCTGGGAGCGGGGCGCGAGCACCTCGCCCGGCTCGTCGCCGAGGCGGAGAAGCGGGCGACCGAGGCGGCGCAGCGGGCGTGAGGGCGGCCCGGCCCGCCGGATCCGGGACGAGAGGGGCCGGGACGTGACCCGGGCACGGGCAGCCGGGCGCGCTAGCCCGAGCGGCCGGTGAGCCGGACCGAACCGTCGAAGCACCAGTCCAGCACCGCCGGCCACGGCCCGTACCCGGCGTCCAGGTCCAAATGCCCGGCGCCGGGCAGGATCTCCGTGGGGATGCCCAGCGGGTCGCCGTAGACGGCGTCGGCACCCTCCGGGCAGTACGGGTCGTCGTCGCCTGCGACCAGCCGGACGGACCCGGGGAGTGCGTGCGCGTCGAGCCCGGCCGGGGTGAACGCGGCGATCTCCGGCAGACCGGCGAGGACGGAGGGCGAGGGCGGGGCGACCAGCAGCACCCTGTCGACGCCGTCCAGGCCCGGCAGCGCGCGGGCGACGGCGTGCAGCCACAGCACGGCGGAGGCGCTGTGCGCGAGGACCACCCGCTCGGTGCCCCGCAACGCGTCGAGGTGGCGGGCGAACTCGGCGAGCCACACGTCCGGGTCCGGCGTGTCGGGGTCCGGCAGCTGCGGGTACACGACGTGCTGCCCGCGTTCGCCGAGGCGGTCGGCCAGCAGGCGCTGCCAGTGGCCGGCGGGGCGGTGGTTCTGCCAGCCGTGCAGGATGAGGAACGAGCGCTCGCCGCCCGCGCCGTCCCGGGCGGTGAGCGGGGTGGCGGGCCGCTCGTCGGTGGTGGGCGGGGTCCCGCTCCGGTCGTCCGTGGTCATGGGCCGATCGTTTCCGACCGCGGGGCCATCGGTCCAGTTAATCTTTTCCGGTGGAACAGGTAAGCGAGACCTTCACCATGGATCTGCGTCGCCTGACCGTGCTGCGGGAGCTCCGGCGGCGGGGCAGCCTGGCCCGCACCGCCGAGGCCCTGCACCTCACGCCCTCCGCCGTCTCCCAGCAACTCGCCGCGCTCGCCCGCGAGGTGGGCGTGCCGCTGACCGAACGGGACGGCCGGGGCGTCCGGCTGACCGGGCAGGCCCGGGTGCTGCTGGCGCACGCCGATCTGATCGCGGCGCAACTGGAGCGCGCGCGGACCGACTTGGCCGCCTACGACGGAGGCGGCCGCGGAACGGTGACGGTCGGCTGCTTCTCCAGCGGCATCCTCGGTCTGCTCCCGGACACGCTGACGGCACTGGCGGACCGGCTGCCGCACGTGCGGATCGACGTCGTCGAGGCGGAGCCCCCGGACCTGTTCACCGCTCTGGACGCCGGGCAGGTCGACCTCGCCGTGGCCGTCGACTTCGCGGCCGCTCCCCCGCACACCGACCGGCGCTACCACCGTCTCGACCTGCTCCGGGACGTCCTGGACCTGGCGCTGCCGGCCGGTCACCGGCTCGCGGGCGGCGTCTCCGTCGACCTGCGCGAACTCGCCGGTGAGCCCTGGATCGTCGGCGACCCGGCCAGTTGCTGCGGCGCGGTGGCCCGCTCGGTCTGCGCCGCCGCCGGTTTCACCCCGGACGTCCGGCACGCGGTCGACGACTGGGGCGCCCTGGCCGCGCTGGTGGAGGCGGGCCGGGGGGTGGCCCTGGTCCCTCGGCTCGTCCGGCCGCTGTACGAGCACCGACGGCTCGCCCTGCTGGGCATCCTGGGCGCGCGGCCGTCCAGGAACGTGTTCGCGGCCGTGCGCGCGGGCGCGGAGTCCGATCCGGTACTGACCGCCGTGCGCGGTCAACTGCGCTCCACGGCGGCCGGGTTGGCGGACCGGGATTGCGCCGGACACCCGTGACGGCCGGGCCTAGACCATCTCCACGGTGCCGGCGTGCCGGGCGCGTTCGGCGGCCAGGACGGTGAGGTGGCTGGTGAGGGACTCGCGCGGGCCGGACTTCACCAGGCCGGGGTTCTTGGTGGCGACCGCGGTGACGAAGGCGTCCATCAGGCCGGCGTCGCCTCCGCCGTGCCCGCCCGCCGCGTCCATGCCGCCCGCGCGGCCGAGGTCGACGGCCTCCTCGGTCCGGGTGAGGAAGTCGTAGACGCTCACGTTCTCGCCGTCGCCGCGCAGTTCGCCCCGGGTGCCGAAGATCCGGGTCCGGCGGTCGGCCTGTTCGGTGAACGCCGTCATGGTGAAGGTGGCGGTGGCCCCGGAGGCGAACTCCATCGACACCACCTGGTGGTCGACCACGTCGTTGTCGCAGGCGTACACGCACCGCCCGTAGGGGCCCTCGCGCAGGGCCGTCTCCAGCGCCTCGGGCGTGAAGTCGTCGAGGAGCACGCTGAGCGGCCAGTGGTGTTCGCCGCGGGCGAGCCGGTCACCGTACTCGCGCCGGGCGGAGTAGGGGCAGTCGGGTTCCACCGAGCAGTCGAGGCAGCGGTCGGCCGCGCCCTCGGGCCGGTTCTCCGGACGGAAGTGCGAGAGGCGTCCGAAGCTGGAGACGCGGACGGGGGGTTGGCCGAGGACGTACTGCAGCCAGTCGATGTCGTGGCAGGACTTGGCCATCAGCATCGACGTCGCCTCCTGCGTGTTGCGCCAGTTGCCGCGCACGAAGGAGTGCGCCTGGTGCCAGAAGCCGACGGGTTCCAGGTGCTGGACGCTGACGACGTCGCCGAGCCGCCCGGAGTCGACGACCTCCTTCACGGCGCGGGTGTAGCGGGTGTAGCGCAGGACGTGCCCGACCGCGAGGGTCACCCCGGCGCGCTCGACGGCGTCGACGATCCGCCGGCACTCGTCCTCGGTGAGGGCCATCGGCTTCTCCAGCAGGATGTGGTAGCCGAGGGCGGCGAACCGCAGAACCGGTTCGAGGTGTTCGCGGTCGAGGGTGCAGATCAGGACGGCGTCGGCGATCCGGCCGCGCTCGGCGAGGTCCCGCCAGTCCCCGACGGCGGCGTCCGGCTCCAGGCCGTGGGCGGCGGCGAAGCGGCGCCGGCGCGTCTCACGGGGTTCGGCGACGGCCACGACGGTGGCCCGCCCGGGATGGTCCAGGGCCCAGCGCGCGTGGCCGGTCCCCCGGTCGCCGGCACCGACGACGGCGAGCGTGACGGCGGGGGCGGGGGCTTCGGAGGTCATGGGCGGACCGCTTTCCCGGTCGGGTCGCAGGCGCGGGGAGCGCTGTCCGTCGGGACGCTAACCGCCGGCGCCGGGCTCGACAAGAGCGCTGTGCGCGCCGCCCGGGCGGCCCGGGGTGTCCGTGAGGTGAGGGCGACCCCGCCCACCAGCAGGGCGGCGGACGCCCAGCGCAGCGGGCCGACGGACTCGCCGAGGAACAGGGCGGCCGACGACATCCCGAAGACCGGGACGAGCAGGGAGAAGGGGGCGACGGTGGACGCGGGATGCCGGTGCAGCAGCCAGCCCCAGGCGCCGAAACCGAAGACGGTGGTGATCCAGGCGACGTAGACGACGACTCCGACGCCCTGCCGGTCCAGGGCGCGCAGCGCGTCGAGGTCGCGGGAGGGCCCCTCGGTGAGCAGCGAGAGGCCGAGCAGCGGGAGGACGGGGACGGTGCTCACCCACACCATGAAGTTGAGCGGGTCGGGCGGGGACGCCTTACGGGTGAGGACGTTGGAGACACCCCAGCAGGCGGCCGCCGCGATGACCAGGGCGAAGGCGCCGAGCGGTCCTGCCGTGCCCTCGTCGACGGCGGCGAGGGCCACCCCGCACAGGGCCACCGCCATGCCCGCCACCCGGACGCGGGTGGGGCGTTCGCCGAGGAAGGCGAAGGCGAAGAGCGCGGTGAACACCGCCTGGATCTGGAGCACGAGGGAGGACAGGCCGGCGGGCATCCCGGCGTCCATGCCGATGAACAGCAGCCCGAACTTCGCGACGCCGAGGGCGAGTCCGACGGCCACGATCCACTTCCACGCCACCTTGGGGCGGCCCACGAGGAACACGGCGGGCAGGGCGGCCACCAGGAAGCGCAGGGCCGAGAAGAGGAGGGGCGGGAAGTGGTCGAGGCCGACCTCGATGACGGTGAAGTTCACGCCCCAGACGGCGGCGACGAGGACGGCGAGGGCGATGTGGGCGGGGCGCATGCGTCGAGCATCGGACGAACCCACCGTGTAGCACCAGCGCGGATGTCTGCATGAATGGATGAAGCAGCGCTTACGTATGCTGGCCGCGAGCGACGTCGTGTCCCGGGAGGCCCCCATGCTCGATCTCCAGCGTCTGCGCGCCCTGCACGCCGTGGCGGTGCACGGCACGGTCGGCGCCGCCGCCGCCTCGCTCGGCTACACCCCCTCCGCCGTGTCCCAGCAGATCGCCAAGCTGGAGCGGGAGACCAGGACGGTACTGCTGGAGCGGCGCGGGCGCGGCGTCCGGCTGACCGAGCCAGCCGAGCAACTGGCGGCCACCGCGCAGCAGTTGCTGGCGATCGTGGAGCGCGCCGAGACGGAGCTGGAGGAGCGCAGGGGGCTGCCCGCCGGACGGCTGACGGTGGCCGCGTTCGCTTCGGCCGCCAGGGGTCTGCTGCCCGCCGTACTGGCCGATCTGGCCGTCCGCCATCCGGCGCTGGACACCCGGCTGACGGAGGTGGACCCGCACCTGTCCGTCGACCTGGTGGCCCGGGGGGCGGTCGATCTGGCGATCGCGCACGACTGGGACATCGCCCCGCTGCCCGCGCCACCCGGTGTCGAGCAGGCCGCGATCGGGGAGGACCTGTGCGATCTGCTCGTCCCGGCCGGGCATCCCTTCGCCGGACGGGACGCGGTGCGGCGGGAGGACCTCGGCGGCGAGCGGTGGATCTGCCAGCCGCCGGGGCGGGTCTGCCACGACTGGCTGGTGCGCACGCTGCGCGCGGCGGGCTGCGAGCCGGACATCGTCCACCAGGCCGACGAGAACCCGACGCTGGTCGCCCTCGTCGCGGCGGGCCTCGGTGTCGCCCTCATCCCCCGGCTCGGCCGCGGACCCCTGCCCCCCGGGGTCGTGGAGGTGCCGCTCGATCCGCTGCCGGTGCGCCGCCTGTACGCGCTGTGGCGCTCGGGAGCGGCTCGCCGGCCGGCCATCGCGGAGACGGTCCGCACCCTCCAGGCCCACTGGCCCGCGGTGTCGGCCCGGAACTGAGCCGCCCCCCGACCGGGTCGGCGGGGGGCCGCCCGCCCCGACCCGGTGGACCACGCCCCGCGCCCTCCGGCCCGACCGGACCGCCCGCCAGGGGCACCGGCCCGACCGGACCGCCTGCCAGGGGCACCGGCCCGATCGGATCAAGGTCCCCGCAGCCCGGCGCGCGGACACCGCCGACTCCGCGCCACCGGGACCACGCCCTCCTCGGCATCCGGCCGGACCGCCCGCCAAGGACACGGTCCCGATCGGATCAGGGCCCCCGCGGCCCGGCACGCGGACACCGCCGACTCCGCGCCACCGGGACCACCCCCTCCTCGGCACCTCCTCGGCACCACGCCCTCCCCGGCACCGGGCTCTCCTGGGCGCCGGGCACGACGGCCCACCGGTCCCCCGCGCCCCGCCCGTACCGACTTGTGGCGTTCTCCCCGATTCCGGGAACCCCGGGTCCTCCCGCTTCGTCCCAACCGCATGCTGCCGGATGAGTCTCCGCAGAGCGGTGTCGGCCTCGCTGCTGGCTGCGATCGCTGACCTACCCTCTCCGCCGCCTGCGGCCGGCAGCACGCCGCCACCGGCGCGCCCCCCTCCAACTGCGCCGGTGGCGGCCCACCTCCCGTTACTGTGCACACCCTTGACTGGAAGAAACTTCCTGGATATTCGTGGCTCCTTGGAAGTTTCCTTCACGAGGGAAGGAGCGCTTGTGCGCGACTCCAGCACGGGAAGCACCGCAGGACCGTCCGGTCCGGACGGGCCGAACACACCGTCAAGACCCTCCCGGCGCACGGTTCTCGCCGCGACGGCGGGCGTCACCGCCGCACTGGCCACGGGGCCCGTCGCCCACGCGTCCGGCGCCCGCGCCCCGCACGGCGACAAGGCGCTGCGCGCCATCGTGTCCCGGATGACCCTGGAGGAGAAGGTCGGCCAGCTGTTCGTGATGCGGGTCTACGGCCATTCGGCCACCGCGCCCGATCAGGCCGACATCGACGCCAACCTCGCGGAGATCGGCGTCAGGACCGCCGAGGAGCTGATCGCCAAGTACCGCGTCGGCGGCATCATCTACTTCGCCTGGGCGCACAACACCCGCGACCCGCACCAGATCGCCGACCTGTCGAACGGCATCCAGCGCGCCTCGCTGGACCAGCCGCGCGGGCTGCCCGTGCTCATCTCCACCGACCAGGAGCACGGGATAGTGGCCCGCGTGGGCAAGCCCGCGACCCTGTTCCCCGGCGCCATGGCGCTGGGAGCGGGCGGCTCGCGGGCCGACGCCCGGACGGTGGGCACCATCAGCGGCGCCGAGCTGCGCGCGATCGGCATCCGCCAGGACTACTCCACCGACGCCGACGTGAACGTCAACCCGGCCAACCCGGTGATCGGCGTCCGTTCCTTCGGCGCCGACCCGGACGCCGTGGCCGGCCTGGTCGCGGCCGAGGTGAAGGGCTACCAGAGCTCGGCCGTCGCCGCCACGGCCAAGCACTTCCCCGGGCACGGCGACACCGCCGTCGACAGCCACTTCGGCTTCCCGGTCATCACCCACACCCGCGAGGTGTGGGAGAAGCTCGACGCGGTGCCGTTCCGCGCGGCGATCCGGGCCGGCATCGACTCGATCATGACGGCGCACATCATGGTCCCGGCCCTCGACCCGGCCGGCGACCCCGCCACCCTCTCCCACCCGATCCTCACCGGCATCCTGCGCGGCGAACTCGGCTACGACGGAGTGGTGGTGACCGACGCGCTCGGCATGGAGGGCGTGCGGACGAAGTACGGCGACGACCGCGTCCCGGTCCTCGCCCTGAAGGCCGGTGTCGACCAGCTCCTCAACCCACCGGACCTGCACGTCGCGTGGAACGCCGTACTGGACGCGGTCCGCGGCGGCGAGCTGACCGAGGCCCGCCTCGACGAATCGATCCTGCGCGTCCTGCGGCTCAAGGCGAAGCTCGGCCTGCTGAGCGACCCGTACGTCAAGGACGCGGCCGTCGACCGGGTGGTGGGCACCCGCGCCCATCTCAGGGAGGCCGACCGGATCGCCGAACGGACCACGACCCTGCTGGTCAACAAGGAGAAGCTGCTCCCGCTGTCCCGGCGTCGGACCCCGAAGGTGCTCGTGGTGGGTGCCGACCCGGCCTCCCCCTCGCTCTCCGACGGGCCACCCACCACCGTGCTCGCGGGCGCCCTGACCGAACTGGGCTTCACCGCCACTGCCCTGTCCACGGGCACGGCACCGACGGCGGCGAAGATCACCGAGGCCGTCAGCGCGGCCGGCGGCGCCGACGTCGTGGTCGTCGCCACGTACAACGTCACGGCGACGGGGTCCCAGAAGACCCTCGTCGAGCGGCTCGTCGCCACGGGCGTGCCCGTGGTCGCCGTCTCCGTCCGCAACCCGTACGACGTCGCCCAGCTCCCCGGGGTCGGCGCCTGCGTGGCCGCCTACTCCTGGATCGACGTCGAAGTGCGCGCCGCCGCCCGGGTGATCGCCGGCCGGGCGGAGCCGCGCGGCACGCTCCCGGTGGCCGTGCAGCGGGCGGACGACCCGACGCAGGTGCTGTATCCGATCGGGTACGGCCTGACGTACTAGCCGTACGCAGCTCACCCGGCGGCCCACCTCCAAGTGAGCCAAAGGGACCCGGATGTCTGGCGTGTGCCCGCCCCGGCGGGCCACGCTGGGCGGGGGTACGGGGGGAAGCCATGCGAGCCAGCTCGGTGTTCCGGCGTCCGGCCGGCGGGACGGCCGCTCTGCTGCTGGCAGCGGCCGCTCTCGCGGGGTGCGACCGGTGGTCGGGCGCCGGGGCCACCGAGCCCCTCCCGTCCCCGGCGGCGACCCGCGTCTCCGGCTACGGAACGGTCTTCCTCGCCCGGGGGGAGTGCAGTTCGTTCGGCACGACCAGCTTCACCGAGGTGCCCTGCTCCAGCGAGCGGGCCGCCGCCCGGGTGGTCGCCCGTCACGACGGCAGGGCCGCGGACGGCCCCGCCTGCCCGGCGACCACCGACTTCGTGCTGCACATCAGCGAGAGCAGGCCGGCCTCCGACGAGGACGGCGACGGGACCGTCCCACAGGGCTACGCCTGCATGCGCGGCCTCGAACCCCCGCACCCCGGCGACCCGGGTGGCGGCGGGGGTCCCCGCACCGTCGTCGGCGACTGCGTCTACGGCGCGGGCCGCGGCGAGGTCCGCGAGACGGCGTGCGACGGCACGGGCAGGAAGCCCCCGGAGTACCGGGTGACGTCGGCGGTGACCAGCCGTGCCGCGTGCCCGGCCGTCACGGCGCTCTACGTCGAGCTCGGCGGCGCGAGGCCGGTGGGCTGCGCCCGCCCCGTGTGAGCGGAGCGGGCGCGGCCCCGACCCTCACGGACGCAGGGTCATCTCCCGTTCGACGTCACGCCGGTCCAGCTTCGCGTCGTACGGCGCGAGGGGCCGGGCCGCCGACGGGTCCGCCGCGACCGCCGCGGGGGCGACGCCCGCCCACTGGAGGATGCGCGCGGTGGCGAGTGCCTTCTGGTCGGCGGCGAGCCCGGCGACGTTCGCCCCGTGGTTCATCCCGGGGGCGGTGAAGACGTACGCGTCACGCGCACCGGAACCGACGCGGAAGCGCTCGGCGCCCCACGGGTCGTTCTGGCCGTACACGAACAGCATGTGCCGCGCGTGGTGGCGGACCCAGCTGTCCACGTCACGCATCGCGGACGCCTGGAACCTCATCGGGATGGAACGCGGCACGAAGTTCCGCGGCGGCTGGTAGCCGTAGTGGACGTACTTCCGTTCGATGTACGGGAAGTGGATCGTCGGCGCGCCGAGCTGGGTGCCCGCCTGGTAGTAGTACGGCGTGTACGGCTCCAGGCCCTGGTCGGTGTAGAACGAGAAGCCGGAGATCGTGTCGACGGAGTTCCAGATCTCGTCGTCGGTGGCGGTGGCGGCGTTCGCCGGGATCGTGTCGCAGTCCGCGAGCAGGCTGTACTGCCAGAAGCCCCACACGTAGTCGAGCACGACGGCCTCGTACGCCTTGTCGAGGCTGCCGACGGTGGTGAAGGTGTAGCCGTTGTCGGCGGCGTAGGCCGCGTACTTCTTCTCCAGCGGCTCCCGGCGCACGAGGGCCTCGCGCTGCACGGCGTTCAGCCGGTCGCGGCACTCCTTGGTGCCGACCTGCGTGAAGAAGCGGTCGTACGCCGAGTCCTCGTCGTTGACGACGTCGTTGGGCGCGACGTAGGCGACGACACCGTCCATGTCGCGCGGATAGAAGCGCTCGAAGTACGTGGCGGTCATGCCGCCCTTCGAACCGCCGGTGGCGATCCACTTCTTGTGGTAGATCGGCTTGAGGGCCCGGAAGATGCGGTGCTGGTCGCCGGCCGCCTGCCGGATGTCGAGCTTGGACCAGTCGGCGGGGGCCGGCCGGGACGGCGTGAAGTAGCGGTACTCCATGGAGACCTGGTTGCCGTCGACGATCTGGGTCGGCTCGCGGCGGCTCGGCGTGGTGGAGACGTTGTAGCCGCCGGTGTAGAAGACCGTCGGGCGCTCGGTGTCCTTGTGCAGCACAGTGATGCGCTGCTGGAAGGTGCCCTTGGACGGGTGCCGGTGGTCGACCGGCTGGGTGTAGTTCAGGACGAAGAACCGGTAGCCCGTGTAGGGCTTCTCCTCGACGAGGCTCATGCCCGGGATCGCGAGGAGGCGGTCCTTGATGTCCTCGTCGGCCCGATCGGTGGTGCCGGTGGTGGTGCCGTGGGCCTCCGGCGGGGCCGCGGTGGCGGCCCCGGCCGTGCTCAGTGTGCCTATGAGCACCGTGAGCGCCAGCAGCCATCTGAGCGCCTTGCGCATGCACCCTCCCTGGGATGTGGCAGATGTCCGCCGGAACCTAGCGGAGCAACTCCCGTGACACCAGGGGCCCTTGGGTGAATCTGTGCGTTTGTCGTGATGCGGCCGCACCGGCCGGACGAACCCGTGACGGCTCAGCAGAGGATCCAGCCCGAGTTCACCGAACCCGAGCCGACCGATCCCCTGAACAGGACGCAGCGGTGGCCCGCGTGGACGGTCACCGGCCCCGCGTGACGGGTGAAGCGCCCGGAGTCGACGACCGGGCGGCCGCCGCGGGCCTGCACGCTGACGGACATCCGCCTGCGGGCGCCCGGCTTCCTGGGGACGGTCACGGCGCACACGTAGTCGCCGCGGCGGTAGACCTGCACGGAGCCCGTCGCGAAGGACAGGGTGCGGACCTTGCGGCCCGAGCAGGAGGTGGAGGCGGCCTGGGCACTGCCCGGGCTCACGAGCGCGAGCACCGCGGACGCGGCCAGCACGGCCACGCCGACCGTCAGCCGTCGACGTATCGCACCACGGTCCACTCTGGCCCCTTCCGCCGCAGATAGCGTACGGGTGTACGGACGCAGAACGTACGTCGGACGGTTGCGCGCGGCGGCGGGGACTCCCGTCCTCCGTCCGCCGCGCCGCAGGATCTCCGGTGTCAGGCGGTGGAGCCGACGGGCTCCTCGGGCTCCGGGTCGCCGACGAAGGTCCGCCACAGCGCGGCGTACCGGCCGTCCTGGCGCAGCAGTTCGTCGTGGGTGCCGTCCTCGGCGACGCGGCCGTGGTCCATCAGCACGACCCGGTCGGCGCGGGCGGCCGTGGTCAGCCGGTGGGCGACGACGAGCGTCGTACGGCGGCCCGCGAGCCGGTCGGTGGCCTGGTTGACCAGCGCCTCGGAGGCGAGGTCGAGCGCGGCGGTCGCCTCGTCCAGGAGGAGCACGTCCGGGTCGACCAGCTCGGCGCGGGCCAGCGCGATCAGCTGGCGCTGGCCGGCGGAGAGGTTGCGTCCGCGCTCGGCGACCTCGTGGAGGTAGCCGCCCTCCAGCGTGGCGATCATGTCGTGGGCGCCGACCGCGCGCGCGGCGGACTCCACCTCGGCGTCACCGGCGTCGGGACGGCCGTAGGCGATGGCGTCGCGGACGGTTCCCTGGAAGAGGTAGGCCTCCTGGGGGACGACGCCGAGGCGGTGCCGGTAGGAGGTGATGTCGAGGGCGCGCAGGTCGGTGCCGTCGACGGTGACCCGCCCGCCGGTCGGGTCGTAGAAGCGGGCGACCAGCTTCACCAGGGTCGACTTGCCCGCGCCGGTCTCGCCGACGAAGGCCACGGTCTGCCCGGCCGGGATGCGCAGCGACACCGCGCTGAGCGCCTCCTCGGTCTCGCCCGCGGGCCCGTAGGCGAAGTCGACGTCCTCGAAGGCGATCTCGCCGCGCAGCGACAGCACGTCGAGGGGCTCCTCGGCGGTCTTCGTCGAGGTCGGCTCCTGGAGGAGTTCCTGGATGCGGCCCAGCGAGACGGTGGCCTGCTGGTAGCCGTCGAAGACCTGCGAGAGCTGCTGCACGGGCGCGAAGAACAGGTCGATGTAGAGGAGGTAGGCGACCAGGGCGCCGGTGGACAGGGTGCCGGCGTCGATCCGGTGGGCGCCCACGATCAGCACGGCCGCGGCGGCCACCGAGGAGAGCAGCTGCACGAAGGGGAAGTAGACGGAGATCAGCCACTGTCCGCGGATGCGCGCGCTGCGGTAGCTGTCGCTGCCCTCGGTGAACCGCGTTCCGCTCGCGTCCTCGCGCCGGAACGCCTGGAGGATGCGCAGTCCGGACACCGACTCCTGGAGGTCGGCGTTGACGAGCGAGACGCGCTCGCGCGCCAGTTCGTAGGCCTTGACGCTGGCGCGGCGGAAGAAGAACGTGCCGATGACGAGCGGCGGGAGGGTCACGAAGACGACCAGGGCCAGCTGGACGTCGATGATCAGGAGGGCGCCCATGATGCCGAAGAAGGTGACGACGGAGACGAAGGCCGTGACCAGGCCGGTCTGCAGGAACGTCGACAGGGCGTCGACGTCGGTCGTCATCCGGGTCATGATCCGGCCGGTCAGCTCCCGCTCGTAGTAGTCGAGGCCGAGGCGCTGGAGCTGGGCGAAGATCTTCAGGCGCAGCGCGTAGAGGACCCGTTCGCCGGTGCGGCCCGTCATCCGGGTCTCACCGATCTGCGCCGCCCACTGGACGAGGACCGTGACCAGGCCGAAGGCGGCGGCCGCCCACACCGCGCCGAGCGCGACGCGGGTGACGCCCTGGTCGATGCCGTGCCGGATCAGCACGGGCAGCAGCAGGGTCATCACGGCGTCGACGGCGACCAGCGCGAGGCTGACGAGCAGCGGGGCGCCGAAACCGCGGAGCAGCCGGCGCAGTCCGTAGGAGTCCTCGGCCCGGACCGCCTGGGCCTCGTCGACGTCCGGCACGTCGGTGGCCGGGGGCAGCGCCTCGACCTGGGCGAGCAGTCCGGGGGTGGCGGGCATCCCGTCGAGCGCGGTGTCGCGGGGTTCGCGGTCGCCCGTCCACAGATGCGGTGTCACCCCGCGCTCGGCGTCGAACTCGGCGTCCAGTTCCTCGCGTACGGAGGTGTCCTCGCGGGGTGCCGCCGGGCGGGCGTGGCCCGGGGAGACGCCGCCGAGTTCGTCCGGGTCGGTGAGGAGCCGCCGGTAGAGCGCGGAACGGGCCTGGAGTTCCTCGTGGGTGCCGATGTCGGCGAGCCGGCCGCCGTCGAGGACGGCGATGCGGTCGGCGAGGTTCAGGGTGGAGCGGCGGTGGGCGATCAGCAGGGTGGTGCGGCCCTCCATGACGTGGCTCAGCGCCTCGTGGATCTCGTGCTCGACCCGGGCGTCCACGGCGGAGGTGGCGTCGTCGAGGACGAGCAGCCGGGGGTCGGTGAGGATCGCGCGGGCGAGCGCGACGCGCTGGCGCTGGCCGCCGGAGAGGGTGAGGCCGTGCTCGCCGACGGTGGTGTCGTAGCCGGCGGGCAGGTCCGCGATGAAGCGGTGCGCCTGGGCGGCGCGGGCCGCGGTCTCGATCTCGTCCTGGGTGGCGTCGGGACGGCCGTAGGCGATGTTGGCGCGGACGGTGTCGGAGAAGAGGAAGGAGTCCTCGGGGACAAGCCCGATCGCGGCGCGCAGCGACGCGGTGGTCAGCTCACGCACGTCGTGGCCGCCGACGAGGACGGCGCCGTGCGTCACGTCGTAGAAGCGGGGCATCAGCAGCGAGACGGTCGACTTGCCGGAGCCGGAGGTGCCGACGACCGCGAGCGTCTCGCCGGCGCGGATCTCGAAGCTCAGTCCGTCGAGGACCGGCCGGCCCTCCTCGTAGCCGAAGGACACGTCGTCGAACTCGACGGTGGCGGGCGCGTCGGCGGGCAGGTCCTTGGTGCCGTCCTTGATCGACGGCCGGGTGTCGATGAGTTCGAGGACCCGCTCGGCCCCCGCGCGGGCCTGCTGTCCGACGGTCAGCACGACCGCGAGCATCCGCACCGGTCCGACGAGCTGCGCGAGGTAGGTGGAGAAGGCGACGAAGGTGCCGAGGGTGATCTGGCCGCGCACCGCCAGCCAGCCGCCGACGGCGAGCATCGCGACCTGGCCGAGCGCGGGCACGGCCTGGAGGGCCGGGGTGTACTTGGCGTTCAGCCGGATGGTGCGCAGGCGTCCCGCGAAGAGGCGCCGGCCGACCTCGCGCAGCTTGCCGGTCTCCTGCTCCTCCTGGCCGAAGCCCTTGACCACGCGGACGCCGCTGACGGAGCCGTCGACGACGCCCGCCACGGCCGCGGCCTGCGCCTGCGCGTACCAGGTGGCGGGGTGCAGCTTGGAGCGGCTGCGCTTGGCGACGAACCAGAGGGCGGGGGCGACGGCGAGCGCGACCAGGGTCAGCGGCAGGGAGAGCGAGGCCATGATCCCGAGGGAGATCAGGAAGAGCAGCACGTTCCCGATGGTCATCGGGAGCATGAAGAGCAGGCCCTGGATCAGCTGGAGGTCGCTGGTCGCGCGGCCCACGACCTGTCCGGTGGACAGCTCGTCCTGCCGCCGCCCGTCCAGCCGCGTGATCGTCCGGTACATGTCGGTCCGGAGGTCGTGCTGGACGTCGAGGGCGAGCCGGCCGCCGTAGTAGCGGCGGACGAACGTGAAGGCGTAGACGAGGACGGCGGCGCCGATCAGCGCGCCCGCCCAGGGCGCCATGCCGCGGCTGTGGTCGCCGATCACGTCGTCGATGATCACCTTGGTGATCAGCGGGACGACGGCCATCAGGGCCATGCCGCCCAGGGACGACCCGAGTGCGAGCACCACGTCCTTCGGGTACCGCCACGCGTACCCGGCGAGTCGCCGTGCCCATCCCCGTTCCGTCGCCACGCCGGTACCTTCCGTAGAACTCACTCCGCCGGAGGCACCAACACCGCATGAAGCGGATTTCATCCCTCCGCAACAATCCTCCGCCCGCCGGGCGCGCAGGCCGGGCGGGCGGAGGCGTGGAGGGCAGCGGGGTCAGTGCGCGGGAACGGCCGGGAAGGCCTCCCTGGGCGCCGAGGTCGGCGTGTACCGGTGGGCACTGACGGTGACCGGGACGAGGTCCTTGTGGATGGCCCGGGCCACGCCCTGGATGGTGGCGACGCCGTAGTCCATGGTGCTGTTGCCCTGTGTGAGCACCGTCATCGTGTAGTCGCGGCCTCCGCCGGAGAACGTGCCGACGCTGTGCACCCGCCAGCCATTGGTGGCACGGGAGAGCCAGCCGTTCTTGACGTGCACCGTGACCGAGGAGGGCGCCCCGGCCGGGGTGCCCCAGCGCTGCGAGGAGATCACCTTGCCCATCAGCTTCAGGACGTAGG
Source organism: Streptomyces sp. M41(2017) (assembly GCF_002078175.1). Lineage (GTDB taxonomy): Bacteria > Actinomycetota > Actinomycetes > Streptomycetales > Streptomycetaceae > Streptomyces. Next base: position 963,311 of record NZ_MWFK01000001.1, read on the forward strand.
CGCGTGAGTTGTCGCTCAGCACGGAGTTCTTGGCGGTGAGCAGCGCGAGCAGCTTCTGCTCGTCACGCACCGTGATCTGGGTGAGGCCCCAGTAGCCGTCGGCGCCCGGCTTGGTCTCCGTCATCCCGGCGGCGGCGAGGAAGCCCTTGACCTTCGTCGTGCCGAGCTGCTTCCACAGGGAGGTGGTCGCGTCGTTGTCGGACTGGGTGATCATCGCGGTCGCGAGACTCGTCTCGCGGGACGTCAGGTACCGGTCGTGCTTCTTGGCGTCCCACAGCAGCGTGGCGAGCACGGTCACCTTCACCACGCTGGCCGAGTCGAAGGCGGACGTGCTCCGCAGCGTGCAGGTGGTCTTCGTGCCGCGGTCGTAGAGGCCGACCGCGACGGTGCCCTTGCGCCCGGCGAGCGCGGCGGTGATGTCCTTCTGGAGCTTGGCGGCCAGGCCGGCCTTGCCCGACGTACAGGTGACGGTGGGCGCCGGCGCGGCTGCGGCGGGAGCCGCGGCGACCGCGAACGGCACGATCACCCCGGCACCCAGGCTCGCTGCGAGCACACGGGCACCCCGGGATATCCGGTGAGTCATGGAGGCTTCCCATCCCCTTGGACCGATACGAGCGCACCCCCGGCGCGCTCGCCCCAGATGACTCTCCGAGGCGCCCGATAGTTGTACAGGCGTTCTGACGACAGCTGTACGGGTGTTCTGACGACGGGAGCCGCGCGTCCGGGAGGGCGGCCGGCCGGGACGGGACGGAACGGAACGGGCGGGGAGGCCCCCGACGGAGCCCCGTTCCCGGTCCGGGGCCGCCGGCGCGTCAACTCCCGTGCGCGCCGCACAGTTTGTTGAATCCCGTCACAGAACCGACACCTCCCCTTAACCCCATGCACCGCATGTCCATGTCACGCTCCCGGTTATCCGCTCCATTCAACCCGCGTAGAACGGACACCCCCATGCCCGCCACGCACATACGGCGCTGGAAGACCCTGGCGCTGACGACGTCCGCGGTACTCGTCGGACTCACCCTCCCGACCGTCACCGCGTCCCCCGCGAGCGCGACGAACACCTCGTACGACAGCACGTACTACAAGAACGCGGTCGGCAAGACCGGCACGACCCTCAAGTCCTCGCTGCACACGATCATCAGCAGCCAGAGCAAGATCTCGTACTCCGCGGTCTGGAACGCGCTGAAGGTCACCGACCAGGACCCGAACAACAGCAGCAACGTGATCCTGCTGTACAGCGGCGTCTCCCGCAGCAAGTCCCTCAACGGCGGTGACGTCGGCGACTGGAACCGTGAGCACACCTGGGCCAAGTCGCACGGCGACTTCGGCGAGGTGACCGGACCCGGCACCGACCTGCACCACCTGCGCCCGGCCGACGTCCAGGTCAACGGCATCCGCGGCAACCTGGACTTCGACAACGGCGGCAGCACGGTGACCAACGGCGGCGGCAGCCGCGTGGACTCCGACTCCTTCGAGCCGCGCGACGCGGACAAGGGCGACGTGGCCCGCATGATCCTCTACATGGCCGTGCGCTACGACGGCGGCGACGGGTTCGCCGACCTGGAGCCGGACGAGAAGGTGAACAACGGCAGCGCGCCGTACATCGGCAAGCTGTCCGTGCTGAAGCAGTGGAACGAGCAGGACCCGCCGAGCGCCTTCGAGGAGAAGCGCAACCAGGTCATCTACGACACCTACCAGCACAACCGGAACCCGTTCATCGACCACCCGGAGTGGGTCGAGGCGATCTGGTAGCCCCGCCGGTCGCAGTAGTCGCCTGAACTCCCGCGGTGATCAGGGGAGTTCAGGCGGCCCGTGCGCGCCGCTGTCACCGGATGGTGACAAATGAATGGCCTCAGGGTGTACAACCAGTGACGCCCTGCCCGAGTCGCACTCCGTGGACGCGTCGGACCACCGCGTCCGGAAGACGACGAAAGGCAGCACCTGATGTCCCGAGCACGACGCCGCGGCCGTTCCACGCGGCTGACCGCGCCCCTCGCCGCCGCCCTGCTGGCCGGGGGAGCCGGCGCCTGGACGCTCACCGGGGCGACCGCGCAGGCGGCCACCGGATCGGCGGCCGTCCAGGACGACTTCAACAAGGACGGCTACGCCGACCTGGTGATCGGTGCCCCGGACGCGACCGTGTCGAGCAAGGCCAACGCGGGCTACGTGGCGGTCATGTACGGCTCCGCGAGCGGCCTGTCCACCGCGAAGAAGCAGATCGTCAGCCGCTCGACCACCGGCGTGCCCGGCTCCGCCACCGCGAGCCAGCGCTTCGGCTCGGCCTTCACCAAGGGCGACCTGGACAAGGACGGCTACACCGACCTGGTGATCGCCGGCGGCACGACGGGCTCGGTCGTCCTGTGGGGCTCCGCCTCCGGGCTCACCGGGGGCACGGCGATCGCCGGGTACGGCGCCGCGCCCGAGGCCGGTGACTTCGACGGTGACGGCACCACCGACCTCGCCCTGTTCTCCGCCCAGTCCGTCGGCGGCGACGACCCCGCGGGCGCCCCGGCCACCCTGTGGAAGGGCCCGGTCTCGCGCGCCGGAAAGCCGGCCGCCGTTCTCAACATCCTCGACAAGTCCGCCTGGTGGGGCTACGACGAGGACGACGCCGGCTGCGCCACCGGCGGCGGCTGCGAGGAGGACGGCGACTCGATCACCGGACCCGTCGTCTCCGGCCAGGTCGGCGACGTCAACGGCGACGGCCGGGACGACATCGTGCAGTGGTACTACACCGGTGACGGGACCTGGGGCAACCGGCTGCTGTACGGCAGCCCGACGGGCTTCAAGCGCACGGACGCCCCCGGTGACGGCGTGAGCCGGACCGCGTCGGGGACCGGTGTCGGCGACGTGAACGGCGACGGCTTCGACGACGTCGTCGTCGGCGCCGACGGCTGGAACGACAAGGTGCGGATCGCCTACGGTTCCTCCGCCGGACTCACCGACCACGTGCAGACCTTCGACCAGGACCTGGCCGGCTTCCCCGGCGTCCAGGAGGAGGGCGACGAGCTCGGCTCCGCCGTCTCCGTCGCCGATGTCACCGGTGACGGCTACGCGGACATCGCGCTCGGCATCGCCGGCGAGGACGTCGCCGGTGTGGCCGACGCCGGTTCGGTCGCCCTCGTGCACGGCGGCGCCTCAGGCGTGACCGGCGCGGGCACCCAGGTCTTCCACCAGGACACCGCCGGGATGCCCGGCGTCGCCGAGACGGACGACCGGTTCGGCGTGGCCACCGCGCTGCTGGACGTCGACGGCAACGGCCGGCGCGACCTCGCCGCCTCCTCCACCGCCGAGAACGCCTCGGCCGGCGCGGTCTGGGTGCTCCGCGGCACGACGACCGGCCTGACCACCACGTCCGCCCTCGCGTTCGGCCCGAAGACCATCGCGGCTCCCGACGTGAAGGCGCACTTCGGCGCGTCGCTGCGCTGACCCGCGGCACACGACGGAGCGCCGGGAAGTGCCGCGCGCACTCCCCGGCGCTCCGGTGTTTCCGCCGTGTCCGGCCCGGTCAGTCCAGATGGGTCGGCGCGAACATGCGCAGCACGGCGGGCAGCACGACCACCGAGGGACCCGGGGCGGCCAGCGCCTCGGCCAGGTCCGCCTCCAGCGTCTCGGGACTGGTGAGCGTGCCCGGCACGCCGAACGACTCGGCGAGCGCCACGTAGTCGGGGCGGGACAGTTCGGTGGCGGTCGCCTGGCCGAACGCGTCCGTCATGTACTCGCGCAGGATGCCGTAGCCGCCGTCGTCGACGATGAGCCAGGTGACGGGCAGCCCGTACTGCTTCGCCGTCGCCAGCTCGGCGATGGAGTACAGCGCGCCGCCGTCGCCGGACACCGCGAGGACCGGTCGGGAGGGATCGGCGGCGGCCGCGCCGAGCGCCGCCGGGAAGCCGTAGCCGAGACCGCCGGCGCCCTGGGCGGAGTGCATGGTGTTGGTGCCGCGCGGATCGAAGGCCGACCACGCCCAGTAGGCCAGGATCGTCATGTCCCAGAAGGACGGCGAGGTGGCCGGCAGGGCGCGTCGGACGGCCGCCAGCACGTCCTGTTCCAGGGTGAGTTCCTGGCCGGCGATACGGTCCGCGACCTGGGCGAGCACCGAGGTCACCCGGTCCGCCGCCGACGCGTCGGGGCGTTCCTCGACCGTCTCCAGGAGCGCGGAGAGCGCGAGGCGGGCGTCCGCGTGGATGCCGAGCGCCGGGTGGTTGGACTCCAGCTTGCCGAGGTCGGCCTCGATCTGGACGACCCGACCGCGGGGCTTGAACGTGTGGTAGTTCGAGGAGAGTTCACCGAGGCCGGAGCCGACCACGAGCAGGACGTCGGCGTCCTCCAGGAAGTCGGTCGTGTGCCGGTCCTCCAGCCAGGACTGGAGGGACAGCGGGTGCTCCCAGGGGAAGGCGCCCTTGCCGCCGAAGGTGGTGACGACCGGCGCGTTCAGCCGCTCGGCGAGCAGGCGCAGTTTGCCGGAGGCGTCGGCGCGCACGACACCGCCGCCCGCGATGATCGTGGGGCGGTCGGCCGTGGAGAGCAGATGGGCGGCCAGCGCGGTGAGTTCGGGGCGCGGGACGACGTCCTCGGGGGTGGCGTCCATCGCGGTCACCACGGGCAGGGAGGTCTCCGCGAGGAGGACGTCCTGCGGGATCTCCACCCACACCGGTCCGTGCGGGGCCGTGAGCGCCGACTCCCAGGCCGCGGCGATCGCGGAGGGGATCTGCGACGGCGTACGGACCGTGTGGACCGACTTGACCACGCCCCGGAACGAGGCCTGCTGGTCGGGGAGTTCGTGCAGATAGCCGTGGCGTCCGCCTCCCAGGCCCGCGGTGGGGATCTGGCTGCTGATGGCGAGGACCGGCGCGGAGGCGGCCCGCGCCTCCTGGAGGGCGGCCAGCGAGGTCAGCGCGCCGGGGCCGGTGGACAGCAGCAGCGGCGCGGCCTCGCCGGTGACCCGGCCGTAGGCGTCCGCCGCGAACCCGGCATTGTTCTCGACGCGCAGTCCGACGTACTGGAGGGAGGAGCGGCGCAGGGCGTCGAACATGCCGAGCGCGTGCTGGCCGGGCAGCCCGAAGACGGTCGTCGCACCGAGACCGGAGAGGGTCTCCACGACCAGGTCTCCGCCGTTGCGGCCGGGGGGCGGGTTGAGCGCGGCCTCCGTCTGCGCCGCCGTCGGACGGAGCACCAGGTCGTGGTCGTGGGTCACTTGTTCCGGGCCTCCGCGATCTGGCGGGACATGATGGTGGTCAGTTCGTAGGCGGTGTGGGACGCCGCCACGGCGGTGATCTCCGCGTGGTCGTAGGCCGGGGCGACCTCGACGACGTCGGCGGAGACCAGGTTGCAGGACGAGAGTCCGCGCAGGATCTCCAGAAGCTCGCGGGAGGTCATGCCGCCCGCCTCGGGGGTGCCGGTGCCGGGCGCGTGCGCCGGGTCGAGGCAGTCGATGTCGATGGAGATGTAGAGCGGGCGGTCGCCGATGCGCTGGCGGAGCTGGTCGGCGACCTCGTCGGCGCCGCGGCGGTAGATGTCGGCCGAGGTGACGATGCCGAAGCCCATCTTCTCGTCGTCGGTGAGGTCCTGCTTGCCGTACAACGGGCCGCGGGTGCCGACGTGCGAGAGCGCCTCGGTGTCGAGGATGCCCTCCTCGACGGCCCGGCGGAACGGCGTGCCGTGCGTGTACTCGGCGCCGAAGTAGGTGTCCCAGGTGTCGAGGTGCGCGTCGAAGTGGAGCAGCGCGACCGGGCCGTGCTTCTTGGCCACGGAACGCAGCAGGGGCAGCGCGATGGTGTGGTCGCCGCCCAGGGTCATCAGCCGGGCGCCGGTGCCGAGCAGTTCGTCGGCGGCGGCCTCGACCGTCTCCACGGCCTCGTTGATGTTGAACGGGTTCGCCGCGATGTCACCGGCGTCGGCGACCTGGGCGAGGGCGAACGGCGAGGCGTCCTGGGCCGGGTTGTAGGGGCGGAGCAGCCGGGACGCCTCGCGGATGGCGTTGCCGCCGAAGCGGGCGCCCGGCCGGTACGAGACGCCGGAGTCGAACGGCACACCGACGACGGCGACGTCGGCGGTGCCGACCTCGTCGAGGCGGGGCAGCCGGGCGAAGGTCGCGGGACCGGCGTACCGCGGGACGCGGGACGAGTCGACGGGGCCGCGGGGCGTCTCGTTGCTCATGGGGTGATGCCTTCTTTCCTACGCTTCGTCGCGTATGTACAACTAAGTACAACTAGTACGACTCTACTGGTGAACCGGGACCGGTTCGGACAAGGGTTCGGCGCCGCGGCCGGCCAGCCGCTCGCGCCAGACGGCCAGTACCGCCGCGTCGGTCGCGGGCGTGGCCAGCGAGACGACCACGTAGGCGGCCAGGGAGAGGAGCAGCCCGTAGTAGACGGGCTCGTTGGCGAGGATGCCGTAGCCGGCCATCAGGCCGACGACCGCGAGACCGCCCACGACCACGGAGGCGAGCGCGCCCTGCGCCGTGCCGCGCTTCCAGAGCAGGCCGCCGAGGATCGGCACGAGCAGTCCGGCGACGAGCAGGTTGTACGCGACGGTCAGCGCCTCGACGACGTTGTTGAGCGCGATCGCCGTGCCGATCGCCGCGACGCCCATGATCAGGATGAAGACGCGGTTGCCCTTGACCTCGTCGTGGTCGGCGGCGCCGGGCTTCACGGCACCGCGCAGCCGCGACCAGATGTCGTTGTTGGCGACGGTGGCGCAGGCGATGAGGGCGCCGGAGGAGGTGGACATCACGGCGGCGAGCGCGGCGGCGAGCACCAGACCGCGCACTCCGACGGGGAGTTCGTCCTTGACGATGGTGGCGAAGGCGGTGTCGGCGCTGGGCAGCTTCGGGTACATGACCTTGGCCGCGGTGCCGATGACGGCCCCGGCGACGGCGTAGACCAGGCAGTAGGTGCCGGCGACGGTGCCGCCCCACTTGGCCGTCCTGTCGCCGCGGGCGGTGAACACGCGCTGCCAGATGTCCTGCCCGATCAGCATGCCGAACGTGTAGATGAGGACGTAGGTGAAGATCGTCTCGCCGCCGATGCCCAGCGGGTCGAAGTACTCGGTGGGCAGCTTGGCCTTCATCGCGCTGAACCCGCCGGCCTTGACGACGGCGATGGGCAGCAGCAGGAGCAGCACGCCGATGGTCTTGACGACGAACTGCACCATGTCGGTGAGGGTGATCGACCACATGCCGCCGAGGGTCGAGTAGGCGACGACGATCGACCCGCCGATGATGATCGCGAGCGTCCGGTTCATGTCGAAGAGGACGTCGAAGATCGTGGCGTACGCGATGGTCGAGGTGACCGCCAGCATCAGGGTGTACGCCCACATGACGACGCCGGAGATGAGGCCGGCCCGGCCGCCGTAGCGCAGGTCGAGCATCTCGGAGACGGTGTAGACCTTCAGGCGGGCGATGCGCGCGGAGAAGAAGACGCTGAGGGCGAGCAGGCCGAGTCCGATGGTGAAGACCATCCAGGCCCCGGAGAGGCCGTACTGGTAGCCGAGCCCGACGCCGCCGATGGTGGACGCGCCGCCGAGGACGATGGCGGCCATGGTGCCCGAGTACATGGCGGGCCCGAGGCGCCGTCCGGCGACCAGGAACTCGCTCTTGGACTTGGCGCGGCGCATGCCCCACCAGCCCATGGCCAGCATGCCGGCCAGATAGACGACGATCACTGTGTAGTCGACGGCCATGGGTCTCCTCCGGGCACTGGGTGGCGTGTCGTGCGGTGGTGTGGGGAGCCGGCGACTGATCGCGGGGACATCCGCCCGTACCCGCGGCCGCCGGTCGGGACCGACACTAGGTGGCCGGAAAGCGACTGCGAAGTGTACGTTTCATCCATTCGATCCGAACCGGATGGAGGAACCGTCCATCATGCCGGACCCCCGGTCACCGTCCGCCCCGCAGGCGCCCGCCGCCGCCCCGGTCCCCGCCGTCCCGCCGACTCCCCCGGTGGCGCTGTCGGCGCTCCTCGCCCGCGAGGACCTGGGGCTGCGGCGGATCGCCGGTCCCGCCGGGAGCGGCACCGTGATCCGGTGGGCGCACACCTCGGAGATGTCCGACCCGTACCCCTACCTGCTGGGCGGCGAGCTGCTGCTGACCGCCGGGGTCCACGTCCCGGACCCCGCCGCCGGGCAGGACGCGCCCTCCCGCTCCGGGGACGCCGCCGGAAGCCTGCGGGAGTACTTCGACTCCTACGTGTCCCGGATCGTGGCGGCGGGTGGCGCGGCCCTCGGTTTCGGCCTGGCGCCGGTGCACGACCGGGTGCCGCCCGAGCTCGTCGCGGCCTGCGACGCCCACGGCCTGCCGCTGCTGGAGGTGCCGCCCCGGACGACGTTCTCCGGCGTCGCCCGCGCGGTGTGGCAGCTCATGGCGCAGGCCCGGCTTGCCGAGCTGCGGCGGGTGACGGAGGCCCAGCAGAGCCTCGCGGCAGCGGCGGCCCGCCCCGATCCGGTCCCGGCCGTGCTCCGTCAGCTCGCCCAGCGGGTGGGCGGCCTCGCGGTCCTGTACGGCCCGGAGGGCACGGAACTGGCCCGGACCGGCAGGATCCCGGACGCCCCGACGACGGGGAGCGCCTCCGGGCGGGGTGCCTCGGGGGACGCCCCCTCGGAGGGCCCGACGGCCACCTCGGCGGGCGGCGCCACCGGCACCCCCGGGGCCACCCGCGCGAGCACGGCCGCCGGCGCCCTCGACGACACACCGGCGAACCCCTCCGCCCGCACCCCCGCGGACCCGTCCGCCGGGGGGACCGGTTCCGCCGACGCGCGTCCCGCCGCGACGCGCCCCGAGACCGCCCTCGCCGAACTGGCCGGGGTCGTCCGCCCGTGGGAAGGGGCGGGGGCCGCTTCCCCGAGGCCCTCGTCCGCCACCGACACCGTCGGCGGTGTCCATCTCGCGGCCTACGCGCTCGGCAGCGGTCAGGGCTTCGTGCTCGGGGTCGCCGCGCCGCGCCGCGACCCGGGCGACCACACGATCGCCTCCGTCGCGTCCGTGCTGCTCTCCCTCCTCACCGGGGAGCAACAGAGCGGCAGTGGCGCGGCCCGCTCGGCCGCGCTGGTGCGGCTGCTGCTCGGTGCCGCGCCCGAGGCGGTGGCGCCGCTCCTCGGCGGCGAGCGGTGGACCGTCGTGCACGCGTGCCCTACCGGGGAAGGACCGGCGCCGGACGCCGTCACCGCCACCGCGCTGGGGGCGGCTCTCGGCTCCGCGCTGGTCGACGTGGACGGCGACGTGGTCCGCGTCCTCGTCCCCGGTGACCGCGCGCCCGCCGAGCAGCCCGGCTGGACCTGCGGGGTCAGCGCCCCCGCCGGCCCGGACGCCTGGACGGCGGCCGACACCCAGGCCGCCCGCGCACTGGCCCGCGCCCGAGCGACCCGCACCGCCCTGGTCCGGCACGGCGAGCGCCCCTCGCTCGCCGATCTCCTCCCGGCGGGCGACACCGAGGCCCACGCCCTCGCGCTTCTCGCTCCCGTCGCCGGGACGCCCGCGCTGACCGAGACCCTGCGCGCCTGGCTCTCCCTGCACGGCAGTTGGGACCGGACGGCGGTGGCCCTCTCCGTCCACCGCAACACCGTCCGCCAGCGCATCGCCCGCTGCTCGGCGTTGCTGGAGGCGGACCTCGACGATCCGGACGTACGGATGGAGTTGTGGTTCGCGCTCCGATCCGGGTGACGAACGGGCCGTCGGGGGTCCGGCGTCCGCCCCCGCCAACTCACCAGTCCCGGGGGGCGATCAGCTCCTCCACGTCCGCGGCGCCGAACCCGTACGCCGAGGCCACGAACCAGAAGTCCTCCGCTATCTCCTCGCGGGCGACCGTCTCGATGTCGCTGTCCGCCTCCCAGAAGGCGTCCTGGAGCGCGTTGAACTCCTCGGTCGCGGCGTGCGTGAGCACGTACAGCGCGGTGAGGTCCGCGGGCCGCTCCGCCTCGATCCGCTCGCACAGGCCGAGCAGGATCACCCGGCCGCGGTCGACGACATGGTCCGGGTAGTACCCGTCGGCGTACATCCCGCGCAGGAACGCGTGCTCCCCCACCTGACCATTGGTGACCGCCACTGCTTCCCCCGTCCGTCGGACATCTCCCGGGGTCCCTCGACCCGTGAGAGCGATCCTGCACCACGCCACTGACAGCGGGCCCTGCCCGGCCGCGGACCACCGGGCCCCGGCACCGCACCCCGCCGGCACACCCGAGTGACGCGCGTCCCAGCGACCGGGACAGCCGCGCCCCCGACCGGAACCCACCGGCACAATGGGGGTATGCCGATACCCGGGACTCCCAGCCGCGCCGAACTTGTCGACCACCTCGTGAAGACCCGCATCGCGGGCGATGTCGCCACCCCCCGCGAGAACAACCTCTCCCACTACCGCAAGCTGGCCAACGGCGAGCGCAACTGGTGGCTCGGCCTGGAGCTCGGCGACCGCTGGACCGACGAGCAGGACGTGCTCGCGGTGATGGCGGAGCGGGTCGGTGTCAACGACGACCCGGAGTTCCGGTACGGGCAGGACACCATCGATCCCGAGCTGACCGTGGACGGTCTGGACCGCCTCGCGGCCCGGCTGCGCAAGGCGGCCGAGGGGCGCCAGCGGGTGCTGTTCGCGACCGGCCACCCCGGCGGTCTGCTCGACGTGCACCGCGCCACGGCCGCGGCGCTGCGCGCCGCCGGCTGCGAGATCGTGGTGATCCCGGAAGGCCTCCAGACGGACGAGGGCTACGTCGTGCAGTTCGCGGACGTCGCCGTGCTGGAGCACGGGGCCACGCTGTGGCACACCCACTCCGGCGAGCCGATGCGCGCGATCCTCGACGGCCTGGCGCGCGAGGGCCGCCCGCTGCCCGACCTGGTCGTCGCCGACCACGGCTGGGCGGGCCGCGCGGGCCAGCAGGGCGTGGACTCCGTCGGCTACGCCGACTGCAACGACCCGGCCCTGTTCCTCGCCGAGGCGGAGGGCACCGTCCAGGTCGTGGTCCCGCTGGACGACCATGTCGTCAGCCCGCGCCACTACGACCCGATGACGGCGTATCTGCTGAAGGAAGCCGGCTTGGCGTGACGCCCGGCACGCCGTACGGCACCCGTGCGTGGCCCGGATCCCAGGGTGAGCGGTCCGCGTCCCGTCACGGCCAGGGGTTCAGGCCCTCCGCCCGGCGCTGGGCGTACCCCGGCGTCGGGTCGAGGTAGACCCGGATCACCGAGGGGAACACCGTCCGGAGCCGGTCCTCCGCCTGTTCGCAGGCCCACTCGATCTGGGCCGCCGTCGACACGTCCCGGAAGTCGACCTTGGCGGCCACGAGTGCCTCGCGCGGGCCCTGCACGAGCGTGGTCAGCTCCAGGACGGCCTCCACGTGCTCGACCGCCAGCAGCTCCGCCCGGATCCGCTCGCGCATCGCCTTGGGCAGTGGCCGTCCGATGAGCAGTTCCGCGTTGGACCGGCCGAGCACCCAGGCGACGTAGAGCAGCAGCACGCCGATGAGGAGCGAGGCGACGCCGTCCCAGACGCCCGAGCCGGTGAGCTGGCCGCCCAGCAGGCCGCCCGCGGCGAGCACCAGGCCGACCAGGGCCGCCGAGTCCTCCAGCACGACGGCCTTCACGGCGGTGTCCGGCGTGTGCCGCAGGTAGTGCTTGAACGTGGTGTCGACGCGGGCGGCCTCACCACGGGCCTGCCGCAGTCCCGTCCGCAGGGAGAAGCCCTCCAGCAGGAAGGCGACGCCGAGCACGATGTACGAGACGAGGGGATTGCCCAGCTCCTCCCCCGCGACCAGGGTGTGCACGCCGTCGTAGATCGAGAAGACGGCGCCGCCGACGAAGGTGGCGACGGCGGCGAGCAGCGCCCAGATGTAGCGCTCGGGGCCGTAGCCCAGCGGATGCTCCTCGTCGGCCGGTTTCTCACTGCGTTTCAGGGCCGTCAGCAGCAGGATCTCCGTGACGGTGTCGGCGACGGAGTGCGCGGCCTCCGACAGCATCGCGCTGGATCCGCTGATGATGCCGGCGACCGCCTTGGCGAGGGCGATCCCGAGATTGGCGACGGCGGCGACGATCACCGTGGTGACGCTCTCGCCCCCGCCGTCAGGACCGGCCGCTTCGTCCCGCGCTGCTTCAGTCATGCCCCAGTCTTACCGGCGGACGGCCTACCGGGGGACGCGGACCACGCCTTCCTGGATCACCGAGATGGCGAGGCGGCCGTCGCGGGTGTAGATGCGGGCCTGGCCGAGGCCCCGGCCGCCGGACGCGGACGGCGACTCCTGGTCGTACAGGAGCCATTCGTCGGCGCGGAACGGGCGGTGGAACCACATGGCGTGGTCCAGGGACGCCCCGACGACGTCCCCGGTGACCCAGCCGCCGCGCCCGTGGGCGAGGAGGACCGAGTCGAGGAGGGTCATGTCGGAGACGTAGGTGGCGAGGACGACGTGCAGCAGCGGCTGGTCGACGGCGCCGTCGAGCTTGCCGTTGGTGCGGAACCACACCTGGGAGCGCGGTTCCCGGGCCTCGCCGACGGTGCCGTACGGCGGCGGGTCGACATAGCGCAGGTCGACGGACTCGCGGGTCTCCAGGAGGCGCTCCAGGACGTCGGAGCCGGAGAAGCGGTCGGCGTACCGGGGCAGCAGCTCGGCGGCCGTGGGCAGCGTCTCGGGGTCGGGCGCCGGCGGCATCGCCGCCTGGTGCTCCAGGCCCTCCTCGTACGTCTGGAAGGACGCGGAGAGGTGGAAGATCGGCTGTCCGTGCTGGACGGCGACCACCCGGCGGGTGGTGAAGGACCGGCCGTCCCGGATGCGGTCCACGGTGTAGACGATGGGGGCTCCCGGATCGCCCGCCCGCAGGAAGTAGGCGTGCAGGGAGTGGGCGTGCCGGTCGTCGGGGACCGTGCGCCCGGCGGCGACCAGTGCCTGCGCCGCCACCTGCCCGCCGAAGACACGGGGGACGACGGCCGAACGGGACCGGCCGCGGAAGATGTCCTCCTCGATCCGCTCGAGGTCGAGCAGATCGAGGAGGGACTGAAGTGCCTCGCTCATGGGGCAGTTGTACCGTGCAGTCGTTTCGCGGTCCTTACAGGCCCATGTTCTTGGCGATGATCGTCTTCATGATCTCGCTGGTGCCGCCGTAGATGCGGTTGACGCGGTTGTCCGCGTACAGGCGGGCGATCGGGTACTCGTTCATGAAGCCGTAGCCGCCGTGCAGCTGGAGGCAGCGGTCGATGACGCGGTGCGCGACCTCGGTGCAGAACAGCTTGGCGCTGGCGGCCTCGGCGGGGGTCAGCTCGCCCGCGTCGAGGGCCTCCAGGGCGCGGTCGGCGACGGCCTCGGCCGCGTCCACCTCGGCCTGGCAGGCGGCCAGCTCGAACTTGGTGTTCTGGAAGGAGGCGACGGGCTTGCCGAAGACCGTGCGCTCCTGGACGTACTCCTTGGCGAACCGGACGGCGGCCTTGGCCTGCGCGTAGGCGCCGAAGGCGATGCCCCAGCGCTCGGAGGCGAGGTTGTGGCCGAGGTAGTGGAAGCCCTTGTTCTCCTCGCCCAGCAGGTCCTCGACGGGCACCTTCACGTCGACGAACGCCAGCTCGGCGGTGTCGGAGGTCTTCAGGCCGAGCTTGTCGAGCTTGCGGCCGATGGAGTAGCCCTCGGACTTGGTGTCCACGGCGAACAGCGAGATGCCGAAGCGGCGGTCGTCGGCCGTGGGCGCGGAGGTGCGCGCGCAGACGATCACGCGGTCGGCGTGCACACCGCCGGTGATGAAGGTCTTGGAGCCGTTGAGGACGTAGTGCGTGCCGTCCTCGGAGAGCTTGGCGGTGGTCTTCATGCCCGCGAGGTCGGAGCCGGTGCCCGGCTCGGTCATCGCGAGGGCCCACATCTCCTCGCCGGTGACGAACTTCGGCAGGAAGCGCTTCTTCTGCTCGTCGGTGGCGAGCATCTTGATGTAGGGCAGACCGAGCAGCACGTGCACGCCCGAGCCGCCGAACTGGACGCCGGCGCGCGCGGTCTCCTCGTACATCACGGCTTCGAACTTGTACGAGTCGATGCCGGCGCCGCCGAACTCCTCGTCGACACGGATGCCGAAGATGCCGAGCTCGGCGAGCTTGAGGTAGAAGTCGCGCGGCGCCTGGCCGGCGGCGAACCACTCGTCGTAGACCGGGACGACCTCGGCCTCGATGAAGGCGCGCAGGGTCTCCCGGAACGCCTCGTGGTCCTCGTTGAACACAGTACGGCGCACCGCCGCCACCTCCACCTGAATACCTGGGTCATGTCTAAGCGCTTGCTCAGATACCACGTTACCCGCCGGTCACGACAGACGTCCAGGGGCCACCACCCGAGACGCTCGTCACGCGCCGGGGGCCGCCGCGGCCGCCCCGAAGGCGCCCCGGGCCATCCGGTGCAGCAGCTCCGCCGTCACGGCACGCCCGGGCAGGGCGCCGGGGCGCCCGAGGTGCGGGGTGGAGTTCAGCAGACCGAAGACCGAGTGCACGGCCGACCGGGCGGCGGGCTCGGCCAGCTCCGGGTACACCTCGCGGACCACCTCCACCCACAGCTCGACGTACTGCCGCTGGAGCTGGCGCACGAGCTTGCGGTCACTGTCCCGCAGGCGGTCCAGCTCACGGTCGTGCAGGGTGATCAGGGGGCGGTCGTCGAGCGCGAAGTCGATGTGGCCCTCGATGAGCGAGTCGAGCAGCGCCCCGGCGCCCCCCTCCGCCTCGGCCACCCGGCGTTTGCCGCCCGTGAGGAGCTGGCCGCTGATCCCCACCAGCAGTTCGGCGAGCATCGCGTCCTTGCCCGGGAAATGCCGGTACAGCCCGGGGCCGCTGATGCCGACCGCCGCCCCTATCTCGTCCACACCCACGCCGTGGAAGCCGCGCTCGGCGAAGAGCCGGGCCGCCTCCTTGAGAATCTGCTCGCGGCGGGTGGGGGCGTCGGTTCTCGTGGCCATACAAGTGATTCTAGACAGGGAGGTTAGCGCTCGTTAACCTGAAGGAAATGCGTTAACGCTCATTAACTGGTCGACCACCTGGTGAGGGGACCGCAGGATGCACGAGGCACCGGAGCTGACGAGCGCGGCCGATCCCGCGTCGGAGGCCTGGCGGGCCAACGAGGCCGCGCACCGCGCGCTGGGCGAGGAGCTGCGCCACAAGCTGGCCGCGGCGCGGCTCGGCGGCGGCGAGAAGGCGCGCGCCCGGCACACCGCGCGCGGAAAGCTGCTGCCCCGCGACCGCGTGGACACCCTCCTCGACCCCGGCTCGCCCTTCCTGGAGCTGGCGCCGCTCGCCGCCGACGGGATGTACGACGGGGCGGCCCCGGCCGCCGGCGTCGTCGCGGGGATCGGCCGCGTCAGCGGCCGGGAGTGCGTGATCGTCGCCAACGACGCCACGGTCAAGGGCGGCACGTACTACCCGATGACGGTCAAGAAGCACCTGCGCGCCCAGGAGGTCGCGCTGGAGAACCGCCTGCCGTGCATCTACCTCGTGGACTCCGGGGGCGCCTTCCTGCCGATGCAGGACGATGTGTTCCCCGACCGCGACCACTTCGGGCGGATCTTCTACAACCAGGCCCGGATGTCCGGCGCGGGCATCCCGCAGATCGCCGCCGTCCTCGGCTCCTGCACGGCGGGCGGGGCGTACGTGCCGGCGATGAGCGACGAGGCGGTGATCGTCCGCGGTCAGGGCACGATCTTCCTCGGGGGGCCGCCGCTGGTGAAGGCCGCCACCGGCGAGGTCGTCACGGCCGAGGAGCTGGGCGGCGGCGAGGTCCACTCCCGTGTGTCGGGCGTCACCGACCACCTCGCGGAGGACGACGCGCACGCCCTGCGGATCGTCCGGAACATCGCGGCCACCCTCCCCGCGCGCGGGGAGCTGCCCTGGTCGGTGGAGCAGCCGGTCGAGCCCAAGGTGGACCCGTCCGGCCTGTACGGCGCGGTGCCGGTCGACTCCCGCACCCCGTACGACGTGCGCGAGGTCATCGCGCGCGTGGTGGACGGTTCCCGCTTCGCCGAGTTCAAGGCCGAGTTCGGGCAGACCCTGGTCACCGGGTTCGCCCGGATCCACGGCCACCCGGTCGGCATCGTCGCGAACAACGGCATCCTCTTCTCCGAGTCGGCCCAGAAGGGCGCGCACTTCATCGAGCTGTGCGACCAGCGCGGCATCCCGCTGGTGTTCCTCCAGAACATCTCGGGCTTCATGGTCGGCCGGCAGTACGAGGCCGGTGGCATCGCCAAGCACGGCGCCAAGATGGTGACGGCCGTCGCCTGCACACGCGTACCGAAGCTGACCGTCGTGATCGGCGGGTCGTACGGAGCGGGCAACTACTCGATGTGCGGCCGGGCGTACTCGCCGCGCTTCCTGTGGATGTGGCCCGGCGCGAAGATCTCCGTGATGGGCGGCGAGCAGGCCGCCTCGGTCCTCGCGACGGTCAAGCGCGACCAGTTGGAGGGACGCGGCGAGTCGTGGCCGGCCGCGGACGAGGAGGACTTCAAGGCGCCGATCCGCCGGCAGTACGAGCAGCAGGGGAACGCCTACTACGCCACGGCCCGCCTCTGGGACGACGGAGTGATCGACCCGATGGAGACCCGGCAGGTCCTGGGACTCGCCCTGACCGCCTGTGCCAACGCGCCCCTGGGTGACCCCCAGTTCGGCGTCTTCCGGATGTGAGGGGACCCATGTTCGACACGGTACTTGTGGCCAACCGGGGCGAGATCGCCGTACGGGTCATCCGCACGCTGCGCGCGCTCGGCGTGCGCTCGGTGGCCGTCTTCTCGGACGCCGACGCCGACGCGCGGCACGTCCGGGAGGCCGACACGGCCGTACGGATCGGGCCCGCGCCCGCGTCCGAGAGCTATCTGTCGGTGGAGCGGCTGCTGGAGGCGGCGGCCCGGACCGGCGCCCAGGCCGTCCACCCGGGGTACGGCTTCCTCGCCGAGAACGCCGCCTTCGCGCAGGCCTGCGCGGACGCCGGACTCGTGTTCATCGGGCCGTCCCCCGAGGCGATCTCGCTCATGGGCGACAAGATCCGCGCCAAGGAGACCGTGAAGAAGGCCGGGGTCCCGGTCGTCCCCGGCTCCTCCGGCAGCGGTCTGACCGACGACGAACTGATCGAGGCGGCCCGCGAGATCGGCGTGCCGGTGCTCCTGAAGCCGAGCGCGGGCGGTGGTGGCAAGGGCATGCGCCTGGTCCGTGACGCCGCCGTCCTCGCCGAGGAGATCGCCGCCGCCCGGCGCGAGGCACGCGCCTCCTTCGGCGACGACACCCTCCTCGTGGAGCGGTGGGTCGACCGCCCCCGGCACATCGAGATCCAGGTCCTCGCCGACGGACACGGCCATGTGGTGCACCTGGGCGAGCGGGAGTGCTCGCTGCAGCGCCGCCACCAGAAGATCATCGAGGAGGCGCCCAGCGTGTTCCTCGACCCCGCCACCCGGGCCGCGATGGGCGAGGCGGCCGTCCAGGCGGCCCGCTCCTGCGGCTACCGCGGCGCGGGCACGGTCGAGTTCATCGTCCCGGGCGGCGACGCCTCGTCGTACTACTTCATGGAGATGAACACCCGCCTCCAGGTGGAGCACCCGGTCACCGAGCTGGTCACCGGCCTCGACCTCGTCGAGTGGCAGCTGCGGGTCGCCGCCGGTGAGCCGCTTCCCTACGGACAGGACGACATCACCCTCACCGGGCACGCCGTGGAGGCGCGGATCTGCGCCGAGGACCCCGCGCGCGGCTTCCTCCCCTCCGGCGGCACGGTGCTCGCGCTGCGCGAGCCCCAGGGCGACGGGGTGCGCACCGACTCGGGCCTGTCGGAGGGCACCGAGGTGGGCAGCCTCTACGACCCGATGCTCTCGAAGGTCATCGCGTACGGCCCCGACCGGCCGACGGCGCTGCGCCGCCTGCGGGCCGCTCTCGCCGACACGGTCACCCTCGGCGTCCAGACCAACGCGGGCTTCCTGCGCCGACTGCTGGCCCACCCGGACGTGGTGGCCGGCGACCTCGACACCGGGCTGGTCGAGCGCGAGGCGGCCGGCCTGGTCCCGGACGGAGTGCCGGAGGAGGTGTACGAGGCGGCCGCCGCCGTGCGGCTCGACGGGCTGACGCCGGCGGGCGACGGCTGGACCGACCCGTTCTCCGTGCCGACCGGCTGGCGGCTGGGCGGCACGCCGAAGCCGGCCACGTTCTCGCTGCGGGTCCTCGACCCCGTCGTCCACACCCCGCGCGGCACCCACACGGTCGGTGCGGGACAGGTGGCGGTGACCCTCGACGGGGTGCGCCACACCTTCCACCGCGCCGGCGACTGGATCGGCCGTGACGGCGACGCCTGGCACGTCCGCGACCACGACCCGGTGGCCGCGTCGCTGACCGGCGCCGCGCACGCCGGGGCCGACTCGCTGACCGCCCCGATGCCGGGCACGGTGACCGTCGTGAAGGTCGCCGTCGGCGACGAGGTGACCGCCGGACAGAGCCTGCTGGTCGTCGAGGCGATGAAGATGGAGCACGTCATCTCCGCCCCGCACGCCGGCACGGTCAGCGAGCTGGACGTCACGCCGGGCACCACCGTCGCGATGGACCAGGTCCTCGCGGTCGTCACCCCGGCCGAGGAGACGGAGACAGCATGAGCACGTCCGAACGGGGCCTGCCGATGACCGTACCGGCCGAGGACCTGCCCGCCCGGGTGCGGATCTACGAGGTCGGCGCGCGCGACGGTCTGCAGAACGAGAAGGCGACCGTGCCCACGGAGGTCAAGGCGGAGTTCATCCGCCGCCTCGCCGGCGCGGGACTGACCACCATCGAGGCGACCAGCTTCGTGCACCCCAAGTGGGTTCCCCAACTGGCCGACGCCGAGCAGCTGTTCCCGCAGGTGTCCGACCTGCCGGTGGCACTCCCCGTCCTCGTGCCGAACGAACGCGGACTGGACCGGGCGCTCGCGCTCGGCGCCCGGCACGTCGCCGTCTTCGCCAGTGCGACGGAGTCCTTCGCCCGGGCCAATCTGAACCGCGGCCTCGACGAGGCGCTCGCCATGTTCGAGCCCGTGGTGCGCCGCGCGAAGGACGGCCGGCTCACGGTCCGCGCCTACGTCTCGATGTGCTTCGGCGATCCGTGGGAGGGCCCGGTCCCGGTCCATCAGGTCGTCCGGGTCTGCAAGGCGCTCATGGACATGGGCGCCGACGAGCTGAGCCTCGGCGACACGATCGGCGTGGCCACCCCCGGCCATGTGGGGTCGCTGCTGGCCGGGTTGAACGCGGCGGGCGTGCCGACCAGCGCGATCGGCGTGCACTTCCACGACACCTACGGCCAGGCACTGTCCAACACCCTGGCCGCCCTCCAGCACGGCGTCAGCACCGTGGACGCCTCCGCGGGCGGCCTCGGCGGCTGCCCGTACGCGAAGTCCGCGACCGGCAACCTCGCCACCGAGGACCTCGTGTGGATGCTCCAGGGCCTCGGTATCGACACCGGGGTCGACCTCGGCCGCCTCACCGCCACCAGCGTGTGGATGGCCGGACGACTGGGCCGACCCAGCCCGTCCCGCACCGTCAAAGCGCTCGGTAACTCGACTCAGTCCCACCAGGAGTGATCCCCATGTCGCTGGACCACCGCCTCTCCCCCGAACTCGAGGAGCTCCGCCGCACGGTGGAGGAGTTCGCGCACGACGTCGTCGCCCCCAAGATCGGCGACTTCTACGAGCGGCACGAGTTCCCGTACGAGATCGTGCGGGAGATGGGCCGCATGGGCCTGTTCGGCCTGCCGTTCCCCGAGGAGTACGGCGGCATGGGCGGCGACTACCTCGCCCTCGGTGTCGCCCTGGAGGAGCTGGCCCGGGTCGACTCGTCCGTGGCCATCACCCTGGAGGCGGGCGTCTCGCTGGGCGCCATGCCGATCCACCTGTTCGGCACGGAGGCCCAGAAGGCCGAGTGGCTGCCCCGGCTCTGCTCCGGCGAGATCCTCGGCGCGTTCGGCCTGACGGAGCCCGACGGCGGCTCGGACGCGGGCGCGACCCGGACGACGGCCCGGCTCGACCCCGACACCGACGAGTGGGTCATCAACGGCAGCAAGTGCTTCATCACCAACTCCGGTACGGACATCACCGGCCTGGTGACGGTCACCGCGGTCACCGGCCGCAAGCCCGACGGGAAGCCGCTGATCTCCGCGATCATCGTCCCCTCGGGCACCCCGGGCTTCACGGTCGCCGCCCCGTACTCGAAGGTCGGCTGGAACGCCTCGGACACCCGCGAGCTGTCCTTCGCCGACGTGCGCGTCCCCGCGGCGAACCTGCTCGGTGAGGCGGGCCGCGGCTACGCCCAGTTCCTTCGCATCCTGGACGAGGGCCGGATCGCCATCGCCGCGCTGGCCACCGGGCTCGCGCAGGGCTGTGTGGACGAGTCGGTGCGCTACGCCAAGGAGCGGCACGCGTTCGGGCGGCCGATCGGCGCCAACCAGGCGATCCAGTTCAAGATCGCCGACATGGAGATGAAGGCCCACATGGCCCGCGTGGGATGGCGCGACGCCGCGTCCCGCCTCGTCGCGGGCGAGCCGTTCAAGAAGGAGGCGGCGATCGCCAAGCTGTACTCCTCCACGATCGCCGTCGACAACGCCCGGGACGCCACCCAGGTCCACGGCGGCTACGGCTTCATGAACGAGTACCCGGTGGCCCGTATGTGGCGCGACTCCAAGATCCTGGAGATCGGCGAGGGCACCAGCGAGGTCCAGCGCATGCTGATCGCCCGGGAGTTGGGGCTCACGGGCTGACCCCCGGACCTCCGGGGCTCGGCAGCCCCGCGAGCCGGGCGGTCCGTGACGTTCCGCCCGTTGCGTCCCGCCACGAGGTACCCCGCCCGCTGGACAGTTGATGAGGTTAGGCTAACCTACCTTCGAACTTGTCCGGCGGGCGTTTCGCCGCCCCGTGCCGAAAGCAGTCACACTCATGTCCAACGCCCGTGCCACCCACCTCACCCGTCGCGGCATCCTCGCCGCGGGCGGCGCCCTCGGCCTCGGCGCCGTCCTCGCCGCCTGTGGCGACGACGACGCCTCGAAGAACGGTGGCTCGGACGCGGCGAAGGCCAGCGCCAAGTCCGGCCCGTGGACGTTCAAGGACGACCGCGGCACCACGGTGAAGCTGGACAAGGCCCCGGCGAACATCGTCGCGTTCACCGGTGTCGCCGCCGCCCTCTTCGACTACGGCATCGAGGTCAAGGGCGTCTTCGGCCCGACGACGACCAAGGACGGCAAGGCCGACGTCCAGGCCGGCGACATGGACGTCAGCAAGCTGACCGTGCTCGGCAACGAGTGGGGCCAGTTCAACATCGAGAAGTACGCGGGTCTGGCTCCCGACGTCCTGATCTCCACCATGTTCGACGCCGCGGGCACCCTCTGGTACGTCCCCGAGGAGTCCAAGGACAAGATCCTCAAGCTGGCCCCGAGCGTCGGCGTCTCCGTCTTCGACGTGCAGATGCCGCAGCCGCTCCAGCGGATGCTGGCGCTGGCCGAGTCACTCGGCGCCGACGTGAAGTCCGCGAAGATCGTCGAGGCGAAGAAGAAGTTCGAGACGGCCGCCGAGCGGCTGCGCAAGGCCGCCAAGGCCCGCCCGGAGATCAAGGTCCTCGCGGGCAGCGCGAGCCAGGACATCTTCTACGTCTCCGGCTCCAACCTCTCCATCGACCTGGAGTACTTCAAGGCCCTCGGCGTGAACATCGTCGAGCCCTCCGCCAAGGCCCTGAAGGCCAGCGGCGGCTGGTTCGAGAACCTGAGCTGGGAGAACGTCGACAAGTACCCGGCCGACGTCATCATCATGGACGACCGCACCTCGACCATCCAGCCGGCCGACATCACCGAGGCCACCTGGAAGAAGCTGCCCGCCGTCAAGGCCGGCCAGGTCATCGCGCGCACCCCCGAGCCGATCCTGTCGTACGACAAGTGCACCCCGATCCTCGACCGGCTCGCCGAGGCCATCGAGAACGCCAAGAAGGTCGCCTGACACCCCGGCGCCACCCGCCGACCGTGACCCCCTGACGATCACTCAGGAGCATGCATGACGACGGCCGTAGCCGCCCCGTTCCGTTTCTTCTCCCTCCGGGTCGTACGGACGAGGCGGCTCGGTCCGTCTCTGGTCCGGGTGACCTTCGGCGGGCCCGACCTGGAGGCGTTCCACTCCGACGGGCGCGACCAGTCCCTGTCCCTCTTCCTGCCGCACCCCGGCCAGAGCGAGCCGGCCGTGCCGGCCGAGCTCGGAGAGGGCTGGTGGCAGGGATGGCGTGAACTCCCCGACGACGTCCGGGCCGTGATGCGCTCGTACACCCTGCGCTCCCTGCGCCGCGAGCCCGGCGGGCCCACCGAGATCGACATCGACTTCGTGCTGCACGGCACGGAACCGGGTGCCGCCGTCCCCGCGGGGCCCGCCTCGCGCTGGGCGTCCGGCGCGCGCACCGGCGACCGGGTCGTCCTGCTCGGTCCCGCCCTCGCGGACAACCGGGCCATCCGCTTCCGGCCGCCGGCCGACACCGACCTGGTGGTCCTGTGGGGCGACGAGACGGCCCTGCCCGCCGCCTGCGCCATCCTCGAATCGCTCCCGGCGGGACTGCGCGTACGGGCCTGGCTGGAGGTCCAGCACGCCGAGGACATCCAGGAACCGGTGACGGCGGCCGACGCCGAGATCACCTGGCTCGTACGGGACGGACACGTCGGCGCGGAGGCCTCCATGGGCCTCGACGCGGTGCGGGCGGCCCCGCTCCCGGCCGCCGGGGCACCGTACGCCTGGATCGCCGGAGAGTCCGGCCGTGTGAAGGAACTGCGCAGACATCTCGTGCGCGAACGGGGCGTCGACCGCCGCCGGGTCACCTTCGTCGGCTACTGGCGACAGGGGCTGACGGAGGAACAACTGCGGGACAGCGGAGAGTAGTTGACCGCACGGCACACGCCTCTTCGGTGACTCGGACGAGGCGTATGTCACGCCGGGCGGGGGCAGGACCGGGCGGGACGCGTGATCGACTTAGGTTAGGCTAACCTAAGTCGAACGTCGCGACCCGCCCTTTCTCTGTCCCGCTCGGACTCTCCCCCGCACGGAGGACCCCCACATGCGCTCGCACCTGCTCAACGACACCACCGCGGACCGGTACCGCCGCTCCGTGACCGAAGGCGTCGAGCGGGTGGCGGCCAAACTCGCCACCACCACCCGCCCGTTCACGGGTGTCACGGTCGACGACCTCACTCCCCGCATCGAGGGGATCGACCTCGACAAGCCTCTCCACGACACGACGGCCGTCCTCGACGAACTGGAGGAGGTCTACCTCCAGGACGCGATCTACTTCCACCACCCCCGCTACCTCGCCCACCTCAACTGCCCGGTCGTCATCCCGGCCGTGCTCGGCGAAGCCGTGCTCTCCGCCGTCAACTCCTCCCTGGACACCTGGGACCAGTCGGCCGGCGGCACCCTCATCGAGCGCAAGCTCATCGACTGGACGAACGAGCGCATCGGCTTCGGCCCCTCCGCCGACGGCGTGTTCACCAGCGGCGGCAGCCAGTCCAACCTCCAGGCGCTCCTCCTGGCCCGCGAGGAGGCCAAGTCGGACCACCTCGCCGACCTGCGGATCTTCGCCTCCGAGGTGAGCCACTTCAGCGTCAGGAAGTCCGCCAAACTCCTCGGCCTCGGCCCCGACGCCGTCGTCTCGATCCCCGTCGACCACGACAAGCGCATGCAGACGCTCGCCCTCGCCCGGGAGCTGGAGCGCTGCAAGGAGAGCGGCCTCGTCCCCATGGCCGTCGTCGCCACCGCCGGCACCACCGACTTCGGCTCCATCGACCCCCTGCCCGAAGTCGCCGAACTCTGCTCGCAGTTCGGGACCTGGATGCATGTGGACGCGGCCTACGGCTGCGGCCTGCTCGCCTCGCTGAGGAACCGCGGCCGCATCGACGGCATCGAGCGCGCCGACTCCGTCACCGTCGACTACCACAAGTCCTTCTTCCAGCCCGTGAGTTCCTCGGCCCTGCTGGTCCGCGACGTGGCCACCCTGCGGCACGCGACCTACCACGCGGAGTACCTCAACCCGCGCCGGATGGTCGAGGAGCGCATCCCCAACCAGGTCGACAAGTCCCTCCAGACCACCCGCCGCTTCGACGCCCTCAAGCTGTGGATGACGCTGCGGGTGATGGGCGCCGACGGCATCGGCGAACTCTTCGACGAAGTGTGCGACCTGGCCGTGCGGGGCTGGGAACTGCTCGCCGCCGACCCGCGCTTCGACGTCGTGGTCGAACCCTCGCTCTCCACCCTCGTCTTCCGCGTCGTCCCGTCCGGCGTCACCGACCCGGCCGAGATCGACCGCGCCAACCTGTACGCCCGCAAGGCCCTGTTCGCCTCCGGTGACGCCGTCGTCGCGGGCACCAAGGTCGGCGGACGCCACTACCTGAAGTTCACGTTGCTCAACCCCGAGACGACGGTGGACGACATCGCCGCCGTCCTCGACCTGATCGCCGGCCACGCCGAGCAGTACCTGGGAGACTCCCTTGACCGCGCCTGCTGACACCACGGACAAGACCCACGACTTCGTGGGGATCGGGCTCGGGCCCTTCAACCTCGGCCTCGCCTGCCTGACCGAACCGATCGCCGGACTCGACGGCGTCTTCCTGGAGTCGAAGCCGAACTTCGAGTGGCACTCCGGGATGTTCCTGGAGGGCGCGCACCTCCAGACCCCGTTCATGTCGGACCTCGTCACCCTCGCCGACCCGACGTCCCCGTACTCCTTCCTCAGCTATCTGAAGGAATCCGGCCGCCTGTACTCGTTCTACATCCGCGAGAACTTCTACCCGCTGCGCGTCGAGTACGACGACTACTGCCGCTGGGCCGCGAACAAGCTGAGCAGCGTCCGCTTCGGGACGACGGTCGCCGAGGTGACGTACGAGGACGAGGTGTACGTCGTACGGACGGAGGCCGGCGAGGTGTACCGCGCCCGGCACCTGGTCCTCGGCACCGGCACCCAGCCCTACGTACCGGAGGCCTGCGCGGGCCTCGGCGGCGACTACATCCACAACTCCCGCTACCTCCAGAACAAGGCGGAGCTCCAGGCCAAGGAGTCCATCACCCTGGTCGGCAGCGGCCAGTCGGCCGCGGAGATCTTCCTCGACCTGCTGGGCGAGATCGACGTGCACGGCTACCGGCTGAACTGGGTGACCCGCTCGCCGCGCTTCTTCCCGCTCGAATACACCAAGCTCACCCTGGAGATGACCTCTCCGGAGTACATCGACTACTTCCACGCGCTGCCCGAGCCGACCCGCTACCGCCTCCAGGCCGAGCAGAAGGGCCTGTTCAAGGGCATCGACGGCGACCTGATCAACGAGATCTTCGACCTGCTCTACCAGAAGAACCTCGGCGGCCCGGTCCCCGCGCGGCTCCTCACCAACTCCGCGCTGGAGTCGGTGCGCCACGAGAACGGCACGTACACGCTGGGCCTGCGCCAGCAGGAGCAGGTCAAGGACTACGAGCTGCACTCCGAGGGCCTGATCCTCGCCACGGGCTACCGCTACACGGAGCCGGCGTTCCTCGCCCCGGTCCGCGACCGGCTGCGCTACGACAGCCAGGGCAACTTCGACGTGGCCCGCAACTACGCCATCGACACCACGGGACGCGGGATCTTCCTGCAGAACGCGGGCGCCCACACCCACTCCATCACCTCGCCCGACCTCGGCATGGGCGCGTACCGCAACGCGTACATCATCCGAGAACTGCTCGGCACCGAGTACTACCCGGTCGAGAAGACCATCGCGTTCCAGGAGTTCTCCGTTTGACGTCTGCCCCCACCCGGTGTGGTGGGGGCTCCCACAGCTCGCGCCATGGTCTTTCCTGCTTCATCGCCGACTGCCCGTCCGGAGGAACTCCGTTGAGGCCTTACACCAGCTCCACAGGCCGATACCGCCCGTCCGGCGGCCAGAATATTCTCAGCGGCATTGTGGTCGCGGTCGTGCAGGGTCCCGCAGCCCTCGCACACCCACCTCCGGACGCCAAGCGGCAGCACTCTTCGAATCAGGCCGCACTCGAAACACATCTTGCTCGACGGGAAGAAGCGGTCGATCACAACGAGTTCACGCCCGTACCAAGCACACTTGTACTCCAGCATCGTCCGCAATTCCGCCCACGAGGCATTGGCGATCGCCGCGGCCAGAGCTCTGTTGCTCATCAAGTTGCGAACGGGGAGATCCTCGATCACGACCAGTTGGTTCTCCTGGACGAGTCGAGTGGACAGCTTGTGCAGGAAGTCCCGTCGCCGGCTTGCGATCCTCGCATTGATTCTCGCCGCCTTCACACGAGCCTTCCCGTAGTTTCTGGAGCCCTTCTCTTTACGGGCAAGGCCTCTATGAGCGGCGGCCAGGCGAGCCCCCTCCCTCCGGTGAAAGGCCGGGTTGGGAATCTTCTCCCCCGTGGAGAGGGTCGCGAGGGAGCTGATTCCGAGATCGATACCGATCGCACTGTTCGAGGAGGGAAGAGCCCGAACTCCGGGGTCGTCCACCAGAATGGACACAAACCATCGCCCGGCCGCGTCCAGGGACACAGTGACCGTACTGGGCGCAGCGCCCTCAGGCAGGGGTCGAGACCAGCGGATGGCGAGCGGGGCACTCATTTTGGCAAGCGTCAATTGATCATTGCGCCAGGTGAAAGCCGACCTGGTGTATTCAGCTGCCGCCCGCGACTTATTTCTGGATTTGAATCGTGGATACTTGGCACGTTTGCTGAAGAACCCGGAAAAAGCCGCCTGCAAGTGTCTCAAAGACTGCTGCAGTGGGACCGACGAAACCTCGGCCAGGAACGCGAGCCCCTCCGTTTTCTTCCACCCCGTAAGCATCGAAGAGGTTTCCCCATAGGAAATCCGCCGTTGCTCGTCCATCCAGGCCCGACTACGGGCCTCCAACGCCATGTTGTAGACCTTGCGGACACACCCGAACGTACGAAGCAGCTCACAAGCCTGCTCCGTCGTTGGATAGAAGCGGTACTTGAATGCCCGCTTCGCGTGCGTTGCCTCCACTCTCTAAACGGTAGCCGCGTTGACATCGGCATGGTGTC
Source organism: Streptomyces sp. M41(2017) (assembly GCF_002078175.1). Taxonomy (GTDB): domain Bacteria; phylum Actinomycetota; class Actinomycetes; order Streptomycetales; family Streptomycetaceae; genus Streptomyces. Next base: position 990,278 of record NZ_MWFK01000001.1, read on the forward strand.
GTTCTCACGAAAAAGCACAAGGAGTTCCCGATGACCGCCGTCGCTCAGGTCGGCACGTTCGACATCCGTCCCCTCGACCCCGTCGAGGACGCCCCGCTGCTGCACCGCTGGGTGACGCATCCGAAGGCCGCCTTCTGGATGATGCAGGAGGCGAAACTGCACGACGTGGAGCGCGAGTACATGGCCATAGCGGCCAGCGAGCACCACCACGCGTACCTCGGCCTGCTGGACGGCGAGCCCGTCTTCCTGATGGAGCGCTACGACCCCCGCCACATCGAACTCGTCGGCCTGTACGAGCCCGAGCCCGGTGACGTCGGCATGCACTTCCTGGTCGCGCCGAGCGACACCCCCGTGCACGGCTTCACCCGTGCCGTCATCACCGCGGTGATGGAGGACCTGTTCGCCGACCCGGCCACCCGCCGGGTCGTCGTGGAGCCCGACGTGGACAACAAGGCGGTGCACGCGCTGAACGAGGCCGTCGGCTTCGTGCCGGAGCGGGAGATCCAGAAGCCGGAGAAGCGGGCGCTGCTGAGTTTCTGCACCCGGGAGCGGTTCGAGAAGGCGGTGGCGGCATGACCCTCGCCGACAGCGTCGCCCACCTCTCCCCCGAGCGCTGGGCCACCGCCAACCGCCTCCTCGTCCGCAAGGCGCTGGCCGAGTTCGCCCACGAGCGGCTGATCACCCCGGAGCTGCTGCCGGACGGCCGCTACGAGGTCCGCGGCGACGACGGACAGACCCGCTACCGCTACGCCGCCGTCCGGCGCGCGCTGGACCACTGGCAGGTGGACGCCGAGTCCATCACCCGGCACCGCGACGGCGTCGAACTCCCCCTGGCCGCGCTGGACTTCTTCATCGAGCTGAAGGCGTCGCTGGGGCTGAGCGACGAGATCCTGCCGGTCTACCTGGAGGAGATCTCCTCCACGCTCTCCGGTACCTGCTTCAAGCTCACCAAGCCGCAGATCCCCGTCCGTGAGCTGGCGGGCGCCGGCTTCCAGGCCATCGAGACCGGCATGACCGAGGGCCACCCCTGCTTCGTCGCCAACAACGGGCGGCTCGGCTTCGGGGTGCACGAGTACCTCGCCTACGCCCCCGAGACCGCGAGCCCGGTCCGGCTGGTGTGGCTGGCCGCGCACCGCTCGCGGGCCGCGTTCACGGCCGGTGTCGGCATCGCGTACGAGTCGTTCGTGCGCGACGAGCTGGGCGCGGAGACGGTCGAGCGGTTCGCCGGCACGCTGTCCGGACAGGGTCTCGACCCGGAGGACTACCTGCTCATCCCCGTCCACCCCTGGCAGTGGTGGAACAAGCTGTCCGTGACCTTCGCCGCCGAGGTCGCCCAGCGGCACCTGGTCTGCCTCGGCGAGGGCGACGACGAGTACCTCGCGCAGCAGTCGATCCGGACGTTCTTCAACACGTCGCACCCCGAGAAGCACTATGTGAAGACGGCGCTGAGCGTCATCAACATGGGCTTCATGCGCGGTCTGTCCGCGGCGTACATGGAGGCGACCCCGGCCATCAACGACTGGCTGGCGCAGCTGATCGAGAACGACCCGGTGCTGAAGTCGACGGGTCTGTCGATCATCCGCGAGCGGGCCGCCGTCGGCTACCGGCATCTGGAGTACGAGGCCGCCACCGACCGGTACTCCCCGTACCGCAAGATGCTGGCCGCGCTGTGGCGCGAGAGCCCGGTGTCCTCGCTCCAGGAGGGCGAGAGCCTCGCCACGATGGCGTCCCTCGTGCACGTCGACCACGAGGGCGCGTCCTTCGCGGGCGCGCTGATCGAGCGGTCGGGGCAGACGCCGGTGGAGTGGCTGCGCGACTACCTGCGCGCCTACCTCACTCCGCTGCTGCACAGCTTCTACGCGTACGACCTCGTCTACATGCCGCACGGCGAGAACGTCATCCTGGTGCTGGAGGACGGGGCGGTGCGGCGGGCGGTCTACAAGGACATCGCCGAGGAGATCGCGGTGCTGGACCCGCAGGCGGTGCTGCCGCCCGCGGTCGAGCGCATCCGCGTCGAGGTCCCCGAGGACCAGAAGCTGCTGTCCGTCTTCACGGACGTCTTCGACTGCTACTTCCGCTTCCTGGCGGCGCAGTTGGCGGCCGAGGGCATCCTCGACGAGGACGACTTCTGGCGCACGGTCGCCGAGTCGGTGCGTGCCTATCAGGAGGCGACGCCGGAACTGGAGGACAGGTTCCGGCAGTACGACCTGTTCGCCCCCGAGTTCGCGCTGTCCTGTCTCAACCGGCTCCAGCTGCGGGACAACCGGCAGATGGTGGACCTGGCGGACCCGTCGGGCGCGCTCCAGCTGATCGGCACCCTGAGGAACCCGATCGCCGGGTTCTGAGCGCCGGGCTCCCAGGAGCCCCGCACACGGGCGGGCGCCCCGGAGACGGTCCTCCGGGGCGCCCGTCGGCACGTCGGGCCGGGTGGGGCTAGCTCGCGGGCCAGGGGACCTGGGGCGAGCGGTAGTAGCCGATCCCGAGCGCGTCCCAGCGCGGGGCCTGCGCGGCGAGGCGCACCTTGTAGGTGTCCCAGTCGTGTGTCGACGCTGGCGACCAGCCGAGTTCGGCGGCGCCGGGCAGCCTCGGGAAGGCCATGACGTCGATGTCGGCGGAGGTCGCGAGGGTCTCCGTCCACAGCGGCGCCTCGACGCCCCTGACGGCCGAGGCGGGCACGCCGGCGAGGTAGCCGCCCGGGTCCCAGTCGTACGCCCTGCGCACCTCGACGAGTCCGGCCCAGTCCTGGCCGAGCGGGGTGTCGGCGGTGTACTTCATGTCGAGGTACAGCCGGTCGGCGGGTGACAGGACGATGCCGGTGCCGTTCTGCGCGGCGCGGGCGACCTGCGCCTTCTCGGCGTCGTCGGTGTCGTCGAGCCCCCAGTACTGGGCGATGGCGCCCTTCGCCGGAGTGGCTCCGGTCAGCTGGTGCCAGCCGATCACCTTCTTGCCGTACTTGGCGACGAGCGGCTGCACCTTGTCCATGAAGGTCACGTAGTCGGCGTGGCTGGTGGAGTGGGCCTCGTCGCCGCCGATGTGGAGGTATTTCCCCGGGGTGAGGGCGGCCAGTTCGCGGAGGACGTCGTCCACGAAGTCGTACGTCACTGGCTTGTTCACGCACAGCGAGCTGAAGCCGACCTCGGTGCCGGTGTAGAGCGGTGGCGCGACCCCGTCGCAGTTCAGCCGCGCGTACGAGGCGAGCGCGGCGTTGGTGTGCCCGGGCATGTCGATCTCCGGGACGACGTCCAGGTAGCGGGAGGCGGCGTAGCGGACGATCCGGCGGTAGTCGGCCTTGGTGTAGAAGCCGCCGGGTCCGCCGCCGACCTGGGTGGAGCCGCCGTGGGTGGCGAGGCGCGGCCAGGAGTCGAGGGCGATGCGCCAGCCCTGGTCGTCGCTGAGGTGCAGATGCAGCGTGTTGACCTTGTAGAGGGCGAGTTCGTCGATGTAGCGCTCGACCTGGGCGACGGTGAAGAAGTGGCGGGAGACGTCGAGCATGGCGCCGCGGTAGCCGTAGCGCGGGGTGTCCGTGACGGTGCCGCCGGCGATCGGCCAGGGTCCGGGCTGGACGGTGCTCTTCTCGACGGAGGCGGGCAGCAGCTGGCGCAGGGTCTGGACACCGTGGAAGAGGCCGGCGGGGCGGCCGGCCGTGATGGTGACGCCCGACCTGCCGCTGACGAGGCGGTAGCCCTCCTCGCCGAGGCCCTTGCCGCCGAGTCGCAGCCGGATCTGCCCGTCGCCGCGGGCCGTGACGGGCAGCGGGTAGCCGGTGGAGGGGCGCAGGACGTCCGCGAGGTAGGCGCCGACCGCGCGGACGGCGCGGGAGTCGTCGACGCGGATGCGGGTGTCCCTGGTGACGCGGTACGGGGATCCGCCCGGGTCGACGGAGGCGGGGGCGGGGACGACCCGGCCGAGGGGGGTGGGGGTGGAGGGGGTGGCCGGTGCGGTCGGGGCGGCTCCGGAGAGGGAGAGGCCGGCCGCGGCGACGAGCAGCAGTGTTCCGAGAAGGCGGGGCGTTCTGTGGTGCTGTCTCACATGCGCTCCCATCGATGCCCGGCACGGGCTCCGAACGGCCCTGGGGGCGGGCCGCTCACCGTGCCGTCGAATTGGTCGAGACCACTCTCCCGCAGTCGCGGTGGAACAATCCCCTGCATGGCGGAAATCATCCAGCGGGACGGCACCTGGGTCTTCGACGGCGACGCGCTGCGGCTGACCCCGGGACGGGACAGGAACGTCGGCCTGCTGCGCAAGGAGCTGGGCGAACTCACCGTCCCGCTGGGGGCGTTGGCGGGTGTGTCGCTGGAGCAGGGCAAGAAGGCGGGGCGGCTGAGGCTGCGGCTGCGGGACGGCGCGGACCCTCTGCTCCAGGCGACGGGCGGCAAGCTCGGCGAGCCGAACGACCCGTACCAGCTGACGGTCGAGGCGGACCGGTTCGGCGTCGCCGAGTACTTCGTGGACGAGGTGCGCAACGCGCTGCTGCTCGACGAGGTGCCGGCGGGGCCGGTCGACGGCTATCTGCTGCCCGGTCCCGCGGTCCCGCTGTCCGCCTCCGCCGGTGACGGCACGGCGACCTTCGACGGGGAGTCCGTACGCCTGGACTGGAACTGGAAGACGGAGGAGGCGAAGTCGGCGGCCGGTGCGCGCACGCTCGCCCTCGGCGACATCACGGCCGTCGAGTGGCATCCGGCGGTGGGTCTGGAGAACGGCTGTCTGCGCTTTTCCGTGCGGGGCGCGGAGACGAAGGCGCCGCCGAAGTACGACCCCAACTCCGTGGAGCTGTGGGGCTTCAAGAAGGATCCGCTGATGGCGCTGATCGCCGCGGCGGTGCAGGCGCGGCTGCCGCATCCGGCGGTGTCCGTGCCCGAGGAGCCCGCGCCGCCGGCCGCGGGAGCGGGCCGGGCGGCCATCCCCGCCCCCGCGTCCGAGGCCGATCACGACGCCCTGCTGCGCAGGCTCAGGGAACTGGGCGAGCTGCGCCGGGAGGGCGTCCTGACCGAGGAGGAGTTCGCGCTGGCCAAGCAGGCGGTCCTCAAGCGCCTGTGAGGACACGGACGCGTCGAGGACCGCCCGCTCGCGGGACCAGCGGCCCGTACCCCCGGCGCCCGGGGTGCACGGGGCCTTCGGGGGTGCCTACTTGGCCCGGCGGGCGACCGTGAAGTGGTCGACCTCGGCGCCGGTCTCGGCGATGCCGCGGACCTTCAGGGTGGCCAGGCGGCCCCGGGAGGCGGGCGTGACGTCGACGCGCAGGAACGAGTAGTTGAGGTAGCGCACGCGCGACCAGGTGACCGTCTCGTTCTGCTTGCCGTCCTTCAGGTTGACGAAGGAGGCGACGGACTCGACCTCGTTCTCCTTGCCCTCGTAGGACTCGGGGGCGGTGAAGGCGTAGAGGCTGCGGCCGGCCGCGCCCGCCGTGACATAGACGACGCCGTCGGTCTCCGGGTAGGCGGTGCCGCCGATCGGGAGCTTCTTGGTGACCGCGTTGTTCTTGATGACGTCGGTGCGCTCGTACTGGTGGTTGTGGCCGTTGATCACCAGGTCGACGGTGTACTTCTCGAACAGCGGCACCCACTCCTGTCGCACGCCCCCCTCCGAGGCGTGCGCCGTGGAGGTGCAGTACGCGCAGTGGTGGAAGAAGATCACGATGAAGTCGATGTCCCGGGCGGCCCGGTACTTCTTGAGCTGGGTCTCCAGCCACTTCGTCTGGGTGCCGCCGGAGATGCCGAGGTTGGCCGGGATCTCGAAGGAGATGTCGTTGGCGTCCAGCGAGATGATCGCCGTGTTGCCGTGGACGAAGGAGTAGACGCCCGGCAGGTTGGCCTTGTCGGGGCCGTTGTCGGGCAGCGTCCAGCGGGCCTCCTCGCCGCCGTAGCCGTTGGGCGAGTACCAGGCCTCCATGTCGTGGTTGCCGTAGGCGGGCATCCAGGGGACCTGCTTGGCGACGGTCTCGGTCTGGGCGAGGAACTGGTCCCAGATGCGCGAGTCGAAGCCGGTGTCCTCCTTCTTGCCCGCGCCGGACGGGTCCGCGTACGCGATGTCGCCGGCATGCAGGTGGAAGGACGGGTTCTGGGCGAGCAGCAGCGCGTCGTTGACGAGGCCGTGGTAGCCGACGCCCTCGTCGCCGAAGGCGGTGAAGGTGAAGGGCTCGGCGCGGTCGGGCGCGGTGGTGAAGGTGCCGAGCGTGCCGAGGAGGTGGGGCGCGGCGGGGTCGAAGCCGGCGTGGCCGACTCCGTAGTAGTACGTCTTCCCGGGGCGCAGACGGGTGAGCTTGGCGTGCAGGTAGTACTGGGTGTGGTCGCCGCTCGCGCCGACGCCGGCCGGGGTGTAGAGGGTGCGGACCTCGGCGTCGATCTTGCGGGAGAGGTCCCAGGGGTGGGCGCCGATGCGGATGTAGGGGCGGCTGACCGCGGTCGGTACCTGCCAGGAGACGGTCATCTCGGTACGCGGGTCGTTGCCGAAGGCGAGGTGACGTCCGAAGGGGGCGACGAGCGCGCCGTCCGCCTTCTCCGCCGCGGCGGGGGCGGAGGTCCGCCGCGCCGGGACCGCCGCCTGCGCGACGGCGGCGGGCACGAAGGCGCCGCCCGCGACGGCGCCGAGGGTCACGGCGCCGCCTCTGATCATGTTGCGCCGGGAGAACCTGGCGCGCAGGTACTCGTGCTGCTCGGCCATGCTCATGTTCTCGGCGAGCCGCTCGGGTACGCCCATGCGTGGAGTGTCCATGGCTCCAGAAGTTGCTCTCGGCAATCGACGGGGCGCAAGACGCCGGATGGACAGCGCGCAAACAGCGGTCCATAAGAGTTTCAACAACCGCTTGCCCGATATCGGGCAGAATTCTTGCGAATCGCCTTCCGGTACCCCAGGATCAACGGGTGCACGACGAACTTGTTGATCATCTGACGCGGTCCACGCCCCTGAGCCGGGGCGAGGCGCTGCGTGTGGTCCAGGACGTGCTCGCCTGGTTCGACGAGACGACCGAGGAGTACGTCCGTCGCCGCCACCGCGAACTCCAGGCACAGGGCCTGGTGAACGCGACGATCTTCGATCGGATCGAGGCGGACCTGAAGTACCGCGCGGTCGCGCCGCCCGAGCTCACCCTCCGGCAGCTGCGCCGCATCGTCTACGGCTGAGGAATACGTATATATGTGCGGAATCGTCGGATACATCGGCAGGCGTGACGTGGCGCCGCTGCTCCTGGAGGGCCTGCAGCGCCTGGAGTACCGCGGCTACGACTCGGCGGGCATCGTCGTGACCTCCCCGAAGGCCGCCGGCCTGAAGATGGTCAAGGCCAAGGGCCGGGTCCGTGACCTGGAGGCCAAGGTCCCCAAGCGGTTCGCCGGCACCACCGGTATCGCCCACACCCGCTGGGCCACGCACGGCGCCCCCTCCGACGTGAACGCGCACCCCCACATGTCGGCCGACAGCTCGGTCGCCGTCGTCCACAACGGCATCATCGACAACGCCTCCGACCTGCGCAAGAAGCTGGAGGCGGACGGCGTCGAGTTCCTCTCCGAGACCGACACCGAGGTCCTCACCCACCTCATCGCCCGGTCCCAGCAGGAGAAGCTGGAGGACAAGGTCCGCGAGACCCTGCGGGTCATCGAGGGCACCTACGGCATCGCCGTGATGCACGCCGACTTCCCCGACCGCATCGTGGTGGCGCGCAACGGCTCCCCCGTCGTGCTCGGCATCGGCGAGAAGGAGATGTTCGTCGCCTCGGACATCGCCGCGCTGGTCACCCACACCCGCCAGATCGTGACCCTCGACGACGGCGAGATGGCCACCCTCAAGGCCGACGACTTCCGGACCTACACCACGGAGGGCACCCGGACGACGTCCGAGCCGACCACCGTGGAGTGGGAGGCCGCGTCCTACGACATGGGCGGCCACGACACGTACATGCACAAGGAGATCCACGAGCAGGCCGAGGCCGTGGACCGGGTGCTGCGCGGCCGGATCGACGACCGGTTCTCGACGGTCCACCTCGGCGGCCTGAACCTGGACGCCCGCGAGGCGCGCCAGATCCGCCGGGTGAAGATCCTCGGCTGCGGCACCTCGTACCACGCGGGCATGATCGGCGCCCAGATGATCGAGGAGCTGGCCCGCATCCCCGCGGACGCCGAGCCGGCCTCCGAGTTCCGCTACCGCAACGCGGTCGTCGACCCCGACACCCTGTACGTCGCCGTCTCCCAGTCCGGTGAGACGTACGACGTGCTCGCCGCCGTGCAGGAACTGAAGCGCAAGGGCGCGCGGGTGCTCGGCGTCGTCAACGTCGTCGGCTCCGCGATCGCCCGCGAGGCGGACGGCGGCATGTACGTCCACGCGGGCCCCGAGGTCTGCGTCGTCTCGACGAAGTGCTTCACCAACACGACGGTGGCGTTCGCGCTGCTCGCCCTGCACCTCGGCCGCACCCGTGACCTGTCGGTCCGCGACGGCAAGCGGATCATCGAGGGCCTGCGGAAACTGCCCGCGCAGATCTCCGAGATCCTGGAGCGCGAGGACGAGATCAAGAAGCTGGCCGAGCAGTACGCCGAGGCCCGCTCGATGCTGTTCATCGGCCGCGTCCGGGGCTACCCGGTGGCCCGCGAGGCCTCTCTGAAGCTCAAGGAGGTCTCGTACATCCACGCCGAGGCCTACCCGGCCTCGGAGTTGAAGCACGGTCCCCTTGCCCTCATCGAGCCGGCGCTCCCCACGGTCGCGATCGTCCCGGACGACGACCTGCTGGAGAAGAACCGCGCCGCGCTGGAGGAGATCAAGGCCCGCAGCGGCAAGATCCTCGCGGTCGCGCACCAGGAGCAGGAGAAGGCCGACCAGACGATCGTCGTCCCGAAGAACGAGGACGAACTGGACCCGATCCTGATGGGCATCCCGCTCCAACTGCTCGCCTACCACACGGCGTTGGCGCTCGGCCGGGACATCGACAAGCCGCGCAACCTGGCCAAGTCGGTCACCGTCGAGTAGTCCGCTCCGCCAAGTCCCCCACGAAGAGCCGGACATGAACGGTCCCCGTGCGCGCCACCTGTGCACGGGGACCGTTCCCGAAGGGCCGGAGCCGCCCAATTGCCCCGGCCCGCGCCGATCCCAGCCGGTGGCCGTCACACCCCGGCCGCGGCGCGTCGCGGCAGTCCGGGGGCGGCGTCGGGTGTCCTGCTGTCCGGTGCGGAAGATGCGCGTCCCGGCGGTCGCCGCCACAAGGACCGGCGTCCGGTGTATTCCCCCCACCAGGGCACGAACACCCGCTACGCGCCGGTAGGTTGACCCGTCGCGCGCAGAAGCGCGCGGAGAAGGGGATGGCCGCTCCCCGAATCGGTGCGGCCAGCGTGACGCGACGTCAGGGAATGACGATCACGGGGCGCCTGGCGCGCTTGGCGAGCCGCCCCGCGACGGAGCCGAAGATGCGCCCGACGATGCCTTGCGTGGAGCCGACGACGATGGCGTCCGCCTCGTACTCCCGCCCCACCTCTTCGAGTTCGTGGCAGATGTCGCCGCCCCGCTCGACCAGGATCCACGGGACCTCGGAGAGGTACTCGGCGCAGGCCAGTTCCAGTCCCAGCACCTCGGTGCGGTGGTCGGGGACGTCGACGAAGACGGGTGGCTCGCAGCCCGCCCACACGGTGGTGGGCAGCCGGTTGGCCACGTGCACGATGATCAGGCCCGAGCCTGAGCGGTGAGCCATGCCGATCGCGTAGGCGAGGGCGCGCTCGCTGGACGTCGAGCCGTCGAAACCGACGACGACGCCGTGCTTGAAGGCGGGATCGCAGGACTGGCGCGGAGCTTCCGCCGCCAGGGGCTCGGCCGCCGTGGGATCGGCGAGCGGGCGCTTGCGGTCCGCGTGATCGAAGAATTCGTGACCGGCCATGATTGTCTCGGCGTCTGGATCCTCGTGGTGGGGACGACTGCGATCGGCAGAGCTGTGTCCGGGAAACATCTTCCCGACCCCATACCCCCAAGGGTACGGCGGCACGCCTCCTCTGCCCAGATCCCGCGCGCCTTACGCGGCGTTCCAGGGAGCATGCATGAGAGGCGCCCGTAACGCAATGGTTGCTGCCCCGTACAGGCGGTTTGCACGGGGTTCACCCGGGGACGGGCGCTTTCCTGACCGTCCGGGGCGGGTGCACGCGTCGTGTACCACCCTGCCGGACGGCGGAGTCGGGCGCCCGGGCAGTGACCGGCCGGTCGACCAGGCGTTGAACCCTGCGCAGCCACCGCCATGGAGAGCATGGAGAACAACAGGAGTACTAGGGAGCAGAACGTGCCCGGACCCGACACCGCCCCCCGCCCGTCCGCCCCGTCCTCTTCTTCCGCCGTGCCGCCGTCCGGATCGCGCCCCGCCGCACCCCCGTCCGGATCACGCCCCGCGGTGCACCCCGGTCCGCACGCGGCCCCCCGCCCCGCACCGGCGCCCGCGACCGACACGGTGAGCGACCTGGTCCGCTGGGCGGCCTTCAGCTGCGTCCTCGTCCCCGTGGTCCTCTTCTGGTACGGCACCTCACTGGCCGGCGCGACCGGAACCGCCCTCGGTCTCGCGGCCGTGACCGGAGCCTGCCTGGTGCTGCTGCGCCGGTCCGAGCGCGGCGCGGCGGTCCTGCGCGAGCAACAGCGGGACGCCGAACGGTCGTCGGCGCGGCAGCGCACACCGCAGCAGCGGGGCCGGCACGGGAGGACCGCACCGGGTCCGGCGGCGGGCGCGGGACGCGGGAACGGTACGGGGACGGGGAGCGGCCAACGCGGCGCGAGCGGCTCGGGAGCCCGTCGTGGCGGGCGTCACGGTGCGGGGAACCAGCCGGTCGACTGACCGGTTTGCGCGCACTCCTGCGCTTCTTTTCAGCCAACTTCTGGTTATGGCCCATCCCTTGGTCGAACGACCCCCCAACCCCCGTTCCACCTGCACCGAAAGGGGTACGGAGGGCGCGCGCACCCTACGTGGATTGGCCACGGCCACGAGGCGCACTTCCCTGCACGGCCCACGAGTGCAACGCTTCGTGATCGAATGCTTCACGCCAAGTTGCCATGTCGACATTCTGCGGAGTACCGATCTGGTCACCTTGGCGCCACGGGACACAGTAGATTCGATCTTGTCTTACGGCGGGGGACTCGTGCAGGACCGAGGGGAAATGTGTTGGAGCGACAAACCCGAAAGGTTGAGGGAGCCGCGACCACCGAGGGGGGCTTAGCAGGATGAGCCACGACTCCACTGCCGCGCCGGATGCCGCGGCCCGGAAGCTGTCCGGGCGACGCCGCAAGGAGATCGTCGCGGTGCTGCTGTTCAGCGGCGGCCCCATCTTCGAGAGTTCCATACCGTTGTCGGTGTTCGGGATTGACCGCCAGGACGCCGGCGTGCCGCGCTACCGCCTTCTGGTGTGTGCCGGCGAGGAAGGCCCGCTGCGGACCACAGGGGGCCTGGAACTCACCGCACCACATGGCCTGGAAGCGATCTCCAGGGCCGGCACGGTGGTCGTGCCCGCCTGGCGGTCGATCACCTCGCCACCACCCGAGGAGGCACTGGACGCACTGCGCCGCGCGCACGAGGAAGGTGCCCGCATCGTCGGACTGTGCACCGGCGCCTTCGTGCTGGCCGCGGCCGGTTTACTGGACGGCCGTCCGGCGACCACCCACTGGATGTACGCACCGACACTGGCCAAGCGCTATCCGTCGGTGCACGTCGACCCCCGCGAGCTCTTCGTGGACGACGGCGACGTGCTCACCTCGGCGGGGACGGCGGCCGGAATCGATCTCTGCCTCCACATCGTGCGCACGGACCACGGCAACGAAGCCGCCGGCGCGCTCGCCCGGCGTCTGGTGGTGCCGCCCCGGCGCAGTGGCGGCCAGGAACGCTATCTCGACCGGTCGCTGCCGGAGGAGATCGGCGCCGACCCGCTGGCCGAGGTCGTCGCCTGGGCGCTGGAGCACCTCCACGAACAGTTCGACGTGGAGACGCTGGCGGCGCGCGCCTACATGAGCCGCCGCACCTTCGACCGCCGGTTCCGTTCGCTGACCGGCAGTGCTCCGCTGCAGTGGCTGATCACGCAACGCGTGCTGCAGGCACAGCGGCTGCTGGAGACGTCCGACTACTCGGTCGACGAGGTGGCGGGCCGCTGCGGCTTCCGCTCACCGGTCGCGCTGCGGGGTCACTTCCGGCGCCAGCTGGGATCGTCCCCGGCCGCGTACCGGGCGGCGTACCGCGCCCGCCGGCCGCAGGCGGAACGTTCGCTGGACCCGGAGAGCGCGACGGGTCCGGTCGGCCCGCCGGCGTCGGTGCACCAGGAGCATCCGGGCCCGGTCCCGATGCAGACCCGCCGCACCGCGGCGGCCCTGGGCGCCTCGGCGCTCGCGCCCGACGCGCTGCGCGAACGGCCCGAGCTGTACGTCGCGGGCAGGGCCGGCCTGCCCGGGCAGCGCAGCGCGCCGTAGCCCGACCGCCCTGTCCGTGAGGGCCCGCGCCTTCGGGTGCGGGCCCTCACGCACGCCGTGCGCCGCGCGATCCGGCGCGGCGGCCCGGCGCACGGGCGGGTCCACCCGGCCGGGGCGGGCCGTAGGGTGAGACACATGAACGATCGCATGGTGTGGATCGACTGCGAGATGACCGGGCTCTCGCTGTCGGATGACGCGCTCATCGAGGTGGCCGCGCTGGTCACCGACTCGGAGCTGAACGTACTCGGCGACGGTGTGGACATCGTGATCCGCCCGCCGGACGCCGCCCTGGAGACGATGCCGGACGTGGTGCGCCAGATGCACACGAAGTCCGGTCTGCTGGAGGAGCTCGCCGGGGGCACGACCCTGGCGGACGCCGAGGCGCAGGTCCTCTCCTACGTACGGGAGCACGTGAAGGAGCCCGGCAAGGCGCCGCTGTGCGGGAACTCCGTCGGCACCGACCGCGGTTTCCTGCTGCGCGACATGGCGAGCCTGGAGGGCTACCTCCACTACCGCATCGTCGACGTCTCGTCGGTGAAGGAGCTGGCGCGCCGCTGGTACCCCCGGGCGTACTTCAACAGCCCCGACAAGAACGGCAACCACCGCGCGCTCGCCGACATCCGCGAGTCCATCGCCGAGCTCCGCTACTACCGCGAGGCGATCTTCGTCCCGCAGCCCGGACCCGACTCGGACACCGCCCGCACCATCGCCGCCAAGCACGTCGTACCCACCGAGTAGGCCCCTGCCGGGGCCCGTCCGGGCCCCGGAAAAAGCCGTGCGCGAGCACCCCTTCCGACCCTGTACACTTTTTCTCGGCCGGTCGGAGAAGCACGAAGACCGGACATGGTGGGTGTAGCTCAGTTGGTAGAGCACCTGGTTGTGGTCCAGGTGGCCGCGGGTTCAAGTCCCGTCACTCACCCTGAGCAGTCAGCCGGTGACCTGTTGAACAGGTCACCGGCTGACTGCGTTCCCGGGGTGCCCCGGCCCCCGAGCGGCCGCTTGAACGGAGACACCATGGACCCCGAGCCCGCCACCACCACCGCCCGGCTCGACCTGCTCCCCCTGCGCGCCGCGCACGCCGAGGAGATGGCCGCCGTGCTGTCCGATCCCGCGCTGCACGCGTTCATCGGAGGGGAGCCGCTCACCGCCGAGGCGCTGCGGACGCGGTACGAACGGCTCGTCGCGGGCTCCCCTGACCCCGCCGTCGTCTGGTGCAACTGGGTGCTCCGGGCGCGTCCGGAGGGGTGCCTGGTGGGGACCGTCCAGGCCACCGTCGAGGGGGAGGCCGCGGAGATCGCCTGGGTGGTGGGGACGCCCTGGCAGGGACGCGGGTACGCGGTGGAGGCGGCCCGGTCCCTGGTCCCGCTGCTGACGGGTGTGTTCGGCGTCCGTACGGTCGTCGCACATGTCCACCCCGCCCACCACGCCTCCGCCGCCGTCGCCGCGGCGGCGGGTCTTTCGCCGACCGGCACGTGGCAGGACGGCGAGGTCCGCTGGGAACGGACGGTGCGTGGCTGAGGTCAGCGCTGCCGGGCACCGCCGGCCGTGCGCCACGCCGCCGCGAAGTGGTGGACGTCGGGGAAGCGGTCGTCCGGAGCGGGGAACGTGGCGCGCTCGACGACCGCCAGCAGTTCCGGGGTGCCGCGCCAGGCCCGCTCCTCGTCGCCCGCGTCGAGCAGCAGACGGGCCGCCCGGCCGAGCGTGAAGACGGTCGTACGGGTGTCGATCACGGCCCCGCGCTCGAACTCCTCGGGCGCCATGAACCGTCGTGACCCCGGCAGCCGCTCCTCGTCGAGGACGAAGGGGCCGGGCCGGTACGCGTCGAGGTCGACGAGGTGGACCGTCCGGCCGGTGAAGTCGTAGAGCAGCGTGCCGTCGTAGAAGTCGACGGCGACATGACCGGCGGCCTCGACGGCGAGGTGGGCGTCGAGGACCCGGTCGTAGGCGCGCAGGATGTCGGCGACGGGCAGGGACCGGAAGCGGGCCATCGGGCTGCCCGGGGTCGTACGGTCCCGCGGGTTGCCCTCCGTGGGGTGGTACAGCACCTCGCCCTCGCGCCACGGCATGACCACCGCCCACCCGTCCCGGACGGCCATCCGGTGGACCTGCGGCACGATCGCGGTGTGCCGGACGGACCGGTGGAACGCCCATCCCCGGTCGAGCGAGCGGCGGCCCCGTTCGTCGGCGGCCTCCTTGACGAACCAGCGGGCGCCGTCGAGAAGGCGCACTCCGTAGGACACACACCCGGAGTCCTGCTCACGGAACACCGTGAACACTTCACCCACCCGGCCCAAGTACGTCTCCACGGCGGGCACTTCGTCGACTCCGAGCAAGGGATGCAGGACCATGCCCATCAGCCTGCCCTACCGAGCCCTCCGAAGGGACGGAAACCGCAGGCCAGGCATTCCGGGCGCGTCGAAACCACCCGAACCGCCCGTAGGGCGACGCCCGCACCGTCGGCGCCGCTCCAGGCTGCGGGAGGTGGCGGGGCGGTGGCCGCACGAAGAAGCGCCCTCCGCTCCGGGCGAGAGACCTGGGAGGTCCCGCGTCCCGGCTCGGAGGGCACTTCCGGACCGTCACCGCAGCTCACGGTCCGGACGCGGCCGCGAGAGGGAGGTGAGGGTCAGCAGGCCTTGTTCTTGATGCCCGAGCCCTTGGTCCAGGCGACCCCGCCGTAGGCGAAGGACTCCTTCTTGTTCTTGCCGATCGAGAAGTCCGGGTCCCGCCGTGCGGCCACCGTGACGCTGAAGCACGCCGTGCGGGCGCAGCTGTTCTTCACCTCGACCATGCGGTTGAAGCGCTTGTTGTACCAGCGGACGACCGTCACGCAACCGGCCGCCTGAGACGACGCCTGCGACACTCGTGGCGCCGTCCCGTTCGACACGGCCATCGCCTGGCCCCCGAAGCCGGCCAGCGATCCCGCGAGCGCGGTCGCGACGGTGGCAAGGGCTACAGTCCTGCGCATTGCTTCCCCCTGATCATCGATGTGGGGGGACACGAAAAGGTCCTGGTCAGGGACCGCTTCCCCCCGGTTCGACGGCAACGCTAGTCCAGGGGATCAGCGGTCTCCACAGGTATTCCCAGGCCCCGCCACCAGCGGGCGGGGGACGGCCGAAAGATCCCTTCCGTTTGCATCCGCCACGGGCGGGAATCTGCGCACACCGCCTCAGCACAAGGGTCGAAGCGCGACGTGCGAACGACACAGTTGCCACGTGTGACGCTCGACACGAGCACTTCCGGCCAGTGGTTCAACGCTGGACGGTATGCGCCCCCGGCCCGGGAGCACCCGGAGCACCGGGACTACGACGACGCCCGCACCACCAGCTCCGCGGGCAGCACCAGTTGACGCTGCTCCAGGGTGCGCGAGGTGGCGGGGCGACGGTCCGCTATCTCGCCGAGGAGGAGGTCGGTCATCGCGCGGCCCATGTCCTCGATGGGCTGGCGGACGCTGGTGAGGGGCGGTTCCATGTGGCGGGCTATGGCCGAGTCGTCGTAGCCGATCAGGGCCACGTCGTCCGGGATGCGACGGCCCGTCTCGCGCAGGACCTGGCGGGCACCCGCCGCCATGACGTCGGAGCCGGCGAAGACCGCGTCGAGGTCGGGACAGCGCTCCAGCAGCAGGGTCATGGCCCGGCGTCCGCCCTCCTCGGTGAAGTCGCCCGGCACGATCAGCCGGTCGTCCACCGGGCGGCCCGCGTCGAGCAGTCCCTGGCGGTACCCGGCGACGCGCTGCTGGGCTCCGTACACGTCCATGCGGCCGGCGAGATGGACGATGGAGCGCCGGCCGCGGGCGACCAGGTGCTGCACGGCGGCGCGGCCCCCGCCGTAGTTGTCGGAGTCCACCGACGGCAGCGTCTCCTCGGCCGAGCGCCGGCCGCTGATCACCGCCGGGATCTCCAGCTGGGAGAGCAGGTCGGGCAGCGGGTCGTCCGCGTGCACCGAGACGAGCAGCACCCCGTCCACGCGGTGCGCCGCCAGGTACTGGGCGAGGCGCTCCCGCTCCCGGTCGCTGCCCGCGAAGATCAGCAGCAACTGCATCTCGGTGTCGGAGAGTTCCGCCCCGACACCGCGCAGCATGTCCGAGAAGTACGGTTCCGCGAAGAACCGGGTCTCCGGCTCCGGGACCACCAGGGCGATGGCGTCGGTGCGGTTGGCGGCCAGGGCCCGGGCCGCCGTGTTGGGGACGTACCCGAGTTCGGCGACCGCCGCCTCGACCGCGGCGCGGGTCGCGTCACTGACGCGCGGGGAGCCGTTGATCACCCGGGAGACCGTGCCGCGGCCCACGCCGGCGCGCGCGGCCACCTCTTCGAGGGTGGGCCGCCCGCCGCTGCGGCCCCGCGCTCCGTGGACTGCCATGGGCTTCGCCCTCCCGTCGACACCAAGTGGCCTGGAATCTAACAGCCCCGTCCGCCGAGGTGAGCGCCGCTCACGTCCGCGTGGGGCCCTTCCCGCACCCCGGCGCTCGCCTTCGGGCTCCGAAGGGGCTATAAGACAACTCTGGCCATGTAGCGGAATGACATCTTCAGCTAACAGGCCGATAACTGAACGCATCTCTCCGCTCCCCCACCCTTGACACCCCCGCGGGAACCGACGACTCTTCAACACATCACTGGTGGGAGCGCTCCCACAGTACCTGACACATACACAACCCGCACGTTCCCCGCCCGAGCCGCAGCGAGTAACAACGGGCGCCACCAATGCAGTTGGCCGGGGGGTCGGCACGTCAGGCAACAGGAGGACGCAATGCGCACGAGTACCCGCCGATCCCGCAGGCTGGGGGCCATCGCGGCCGTCGCCGCGCTCGCCACGGGGCTGCTGGCCGGCTGTTCCAGCGACCCGGACAGCGGCTCGTCGGACGCGAACAACGGGGGCGACGGCAAGGGCAAGACGACCCTGTCCATCGGCACCTTCGGCGTCTTCGGCTACAAGCAGGCCGGTCTCTACGACGAGTACATGAAGCTGCACCCGAACATCTCGATCAAGGAGAACGTCACCACCCGCACCGACGTCTACTGGCCCAAGACGCTCACCCGCCTCCAGGCCGGCTCCGGCACCGACGACATCCAGGCGATCGAGGTCGGCAACATAACGGAGGCCGTCCAGACCCAGGCCGACAAGTTCGTCGACCTCGGCAAGGAGGTCGACAAGTCGCAGTGGCTGGACTGGAAGCTCGCCCAGGCCACCGACAAGACCGGCAAGACCATCGCGCTCGGTACGGACATCGGCCCGATGGCGATCTGCTACCGCAAGGACCTGTTCAAGAAGGCCGGTCTGGAGACGGACCGCACCAAGCTCGCCGCGCAGTGGCAGGGCGACTGGGCCAAGTACGTCGACCTGGGCAAGCAGTACATGAAGAAGGCGCCGAGCGGCACCAAGTTCGTGGACTCCGCCTCCTCGGTCTACAACGCGGCCCTCGGTGGCGAGAGCCAGCGGTACTACGACAAGGACGGCAACGTCATCTGGGACAAGTCCACGGGCGTGAAGAAGTCCTGGAACGCCGCGATGACGGTGGCGACCAGCGACATGTCGGCGAAGCTGAAGCAGTTCGACCCGACGTGGGACCAGGGCTTCGCCAAGGGTTCCTTCGCCACGGTGGCCTGCCCCGCCTGGATGATGGGCTACATCCAGGAGAAGTCCGGTGACGCCGGCAAGGGCAAGTGGGACGTGGCGGCCGCGCCGACCGCGGCCAACTGGGGCGGTTCGTTCATCGGCGTGCCGACGGCGGGCAAGCACCAGAAGGAGGCCATCGCCCTGGCCAAGTGGCTGACCGCGCCCGAGCAGCAGGCGAAGGTCTTCGCCAAGCAGGCCAGCTTCCCGTCGACGCCCGCGGCGTACGACACCCTGAAGCCGGCGGCCGCGACGACGTCGTACTTCTCGGACGCGCCGATCACGCAGATCTTCGCCGACTCGGCGAAGACCATCCCGGTCCAGAGCTTCGGCACCAAGGACCAGCCGATCGGCACCGCGATCACCGACGTGGGCATCCTCCAGGTCGAGCAGAAGGGCAAGTCCCCCTCGCAGGGCTGGAACGCGGCCAAGGCGGAGATCAAGGACGTGCTCGGCCAGTGACCAGCTCCAAGCAGGCTCTCGCGCACCCCGCGACGAGCGCCGACGCCGCGCCCGGCTCCCAGCCGGGCGCGGCCCGGGGCGCTCAGGGTCGCGGTACGCCACCGCCGGGCCCGGACTCCTGGCGCAGCCGGCTGTACCGCTGGGACATGAAGGCGTCGCCTTACGCGTTCATCGCCCCCTTCTTCATCTTCTTCGGGGCCTTCGGGCTCGTGCCGCTGCTCTACACGGCCTGGTACTCGCTGCACAACGTGCAGCTCTCCGGCCTGGACCACCAGACCTGGGCCGGTCTCGACAACTACAAGAACCTGCTGTCCTCGGAGTTCTTCTGGAACGCCCTGGAGAACACCTTCACCATCGGCGTGATCTCCACGGTGCCGCAGCTGGTCATGGCCCTCGGCATCGCCCACCTGCTCAACTACCGGCTGCGCGGCTCGACCGTGTGGCGGGTCGTGATGCTCACCCCGTACGCCACCTCGGTGGCGGCGGCGACGCTCGTCTTCACGCTGCTGTACTCGTGGGACGGCGGCATGATCAACTGGCTGCTCCACTTCGTCGGGGTCGACCCGATCAACTGGCGCGAGTCCGACTGGGGCGGCCAGTTCGCCGTCTCCTCGATCGTGATCTGGCGGTGGACCGGCTACAACGCGCTGATCTACCTGGCGGCGATGCAGGCGATCCCCGCCGACCTGTACGAGTCGGCGGCGCTGGACGGCGCGGGCCGCTGGCAGCAGTTCCGCCACGTGACGGTCCCCATGCTGCGGCCGACGATCCTGTTCACCGTGGTCGTCTCCACCATCGGCGCGACGCAGGTGTTCGGTGAGCCTCTGCTGTTCGGCGGGGTCAGCGGGTCGAAGGGCGGCTCCGCGCACCAGTACCAGACGCTCGGCCTCTACATGTACGACCAGGGCTGGACCATCGGCAACCTCGGCAAGGCGTCGGCGATCGCGTGGACCATGTTCCTGATCCTGCTGATCATCGCCGTGATCAACCTGCTGGTCACCCGACGGCTGAGGAAATCCCAATGACCACCACTGAACTGACTGCACCTCAGGCAGGGGCGAAGGAGCCGGAGGACCGGGTCCCCGGGCGCCGTCGGATGCTGGGCGCGGGCAAGCAGCTCCACGCGGGCCCGGTCACCTATCTCGTCCTGACCGTCCTCGCGCTGGTCTCGCTCGCTCCGCTGGTCTGGACGGCCGTCGCGGCCTCCCGCAACAACGAGCGGCTGGCACAGTCGCCGCCCCCGCTGTGGTTCGGCGGGAACCTGTTCAAGAACCTCCAGGCCGCGTGGGAGCAGGCCGGGCTCGGCACCGCGATGGTCAACTCCACGATCGTCGCCGGGACCATCACCGTCGGTACGGTCGTGTTCTCCACGCTCGCCGGATTCGCCTTCGCCAAACTGCGGTTCAGGTTCTCCGGCCTGCTGCTGGTGCTCACCATCGGCACGATGATGATCCCGCCGCAGCTCGCGGTCGTCCCGCTGTACCTGTGGATGAGCGACCTCGGCTGGTCCAACCAGCTGCAGACGGTCATCCTGCCCACCCTGGTGAGCGCCTTCGGCACGTTCTTCATGCGGCAGTACCTCGTGCAGGCGCTGCCCACCGAGCTGATCGAGGCGGCGCGGGTCGACGGCGCCAGCAGTCTGCGGGTCGTCTGGCACGTCGTCTTCCCGGCGGCGCGGCCGGCCATGGCGGTGCTCGGCCTGCTGACGTTCGTGATGGCCTGGAACGACTTCCTGTGGCCGATCATCGCGCTCAACCAGCAGAACCCGACCGTGCAGGTCGCCCTGAACTCGCTGGGCACCGGATACATCCCCGACCAGGCCGTCATCATGGCGGGCGCGCTGCTCGGCACCCTGCCGCTGCTCATCGCCTTCCTGCTGTTCGGCAAGCAGATCGTGGGCGGGATCATGCAGGGCGCGATCAAGGGCTGACCGCTCGCCCGGGGGCCGGGCCACCGCTGCCCCGGCCCCCGTACTCCCGCCTCTCCCCTCCTCCAACCCGTCGGTCTTCACGACCCCCTTGGGAGCGCTTCCATGCCTGAGTCCGTATCGCCCCTGACCTTCCCTCCGGCCTTTCTCTGGGGTGCGGCGACCTCCGCGTACCAGATCGAGGGGGCGGTGCGGGAGGACGGCCGCACCCCCTCGATCTGGGACACCTTCAGCCATACGCCGGGCAGGACGGCCGGCGGCGAGCACGGTGACATCGCTGTCGACCACTACCACCGCTACCGCGACGACGTGGCCCTGATGGCCGACCTCGGTCTGAGCGCGTACCGCTTCTCCGTCTCCTGGTCGCGGGTGCAGCCGACCGGCCGGGGTCCCGCCGTGCAGCGCGGCCTCGACTTCTACCGCCGGCTGGTGGACGAGCTGCTCGCGCACGGCATCAAGCCCGCCGTCACCCTCTACCACTGGGACCTGCCGCAGGAGCTGGAGGACGCGGGCGGCTGGCCCGAGCGGGAGACGGCGCTGCGGTTCGCGGAGTACGCGCAGATCGTGGGGGAGGCGCTCGGCGACCGCGTCGAGCAGTGGATCACCCTCAACGAGCCCTGGTGCAGCGCGTTCCTCGGCTACGGCTCCGGCGTGCACGCTCCCGGCCGGACGGACCCGGTGGCCGCCCTGCGCGCGGCCCACCACCTCAATCTGGCCCACGGGCTCGGCACGTCGGCGCTGCGTTCCGTGATGCCGTCCCGCAACTCGGTCGCGGTGAGCCTCAACTCCTCGGTGGTCAGGCCCGTTTCGCAGGACCCGGCGGACCTGGACGCCGTGCAGCGCATCGACGATCTCGCCAACGGCATCTTCCACGGACCGATGCTGCACGGCGCGTACCCGCAGACGCTCCTCGCGGCGACCCGGTCGGTCACCGACTGGTCGTTCGTCCAGGAGGGCGACCTCAAGACGATCAAGCAGCCGCTGGACGCGCTCGGTCTCAACTACTACACGCCGACGCTGGTCTCGGCCGCCGAGGCGCCCGCGGACGGTCCGCGCGCGGACGGCCACGGTGCCAGCTCGCACTCCCCCTGGCCCGGGGCCGACGACGTCGCGTTCCACCAGACGCCGGGCGAGCGCACGGAGATGGGCTGGACGATCGACCCGTCGGGTCTGCACGACCTGATCATGCGCTACACCCGCGAGGTGCCGGGCCTGCCGCTGTACGTGACGGAGAACGGCGCCGCCTACGACGACAAGCCGGACCCGGACGGCCGCGTCCACGACCCCGAGCGCATCGCCTACCTGAACGGCCACCTGTCCGCCGTGCACCGGGCGATCGCCGACGGCGCGGACGTCCGCGGCTACTACCTCTGGTCCCTGCTGGACAACTTCGAGTGGGCGTACGGCTACGGCAAGCGGTTCGGCGCGGTGTACGTCGACTACGCGACCCAGGTCCGCACCCCGAAGTCGAGCGCCCACTGGTACGGCCGGGCCGCGCGCACCGGGACGCTCGCGCCGGTCGCGCCCGCCGAGTAGGCCGGGCGCGCGGGCCCGCGCGGAGGAACAAGGGGCGGGGACACGGGAACGGGGCGCGGCACCGAGGGGGGTGCCGCGCCCCGATGTGTCTCCGGGCGGGGAGGAACGCTACGACGCCCCGGCCGGGTGGGGGGTGCGGAGTCCGGCCGGGGCACGCAACCCCCGTTTTCGGATGGCTACTTGTAGGCCCCGAAGGCCTTCGAGAAGGCGCCGTCGCTCTGCGTGATGGAGCTGCAGACCGGGTCGGCGGAGTTCTTGGCGCCGCCGGCGCACTGCTTGTCGCGGGTCGCGGACCACATGGAGAGCCAGCCGAGGCCCTTCGACTGCGCGAACGTCACCAGCTGCGCGGCGTCGTCGACCTTGAAGACCTCGGAGGAGACGTCGTTGACGCCGATCATCGGGGTGATGGCGACGGCCTTCCACGCGGCGCTGTCGGAGAGGCCGAGGACCCCCTTGATCTGCGCCTGGGTGGCGGTGGCCGCCTGCTCGGCGTAGGTGCCCATGTCACCGCTGTACGCGGGGCCGTAGTCCATCGCCATGATGTTCACGGTGTTGATCTGCACGCCGTTCGACTTGGCGTCGGAGAGGAGGTTCACGCCGTCCTGGGTGAGGCCCTCGGGCATGACCGGCAGCGTGAACGAGACGTCCAGGCCGGGGTGCTGCTGCTGGAGCTTGGCGACGGCCTTCGCGCGGGTGGTGTTCGCGGCCGTGTTCGGCAGCGCCCCGCCCTCGATGTCGAAGTCGACCTTCGTGAGCTTGTACGCGTCGACGGCCTTGCCGTACGCCGCCGCGAGCGCGTCCGCCGAGGAGCAGGTGGTGGCCAGCTCGGAGCCCGAGGCGCCGCCGAAGGAGACCCGGACGTCGCCGCCCTTGGCGCGCAGGGCGCCGATCTGGGAGGCCACCGCGTCACTCGCGAGATCGCTGACGCCGCCCCACTTGGGGGTGCAGCCGCCGCCGTCGGTGATGAAGGCGAGGTTGTAGTTCTTCACGCCGGTGGCCTCGGCCGCCTTGACGAGGTCGAAGGCCGGGTAGAGCGAGGTGTCGACGTAGGGCGCGAAGCCCGCCGTCGTGGCGCTGCCGCTGCCCGAACTCTGGGTGGGGGTCGCGGTGGTGGCCGTCGCGGTCGGCTTCGGGCTCTCGCTCTGCGAGGCGGTGGCGGTCGGCTCGGGGCTCGCCGTGGGGCTCGCGGACCCGCTCGGGCGGCCGCTCGGTTCGGGCGTGGCGCCGCCGTCCACCGAGCACTTGGCGTCGTCGATGAGGCAACCGGTCGGGTCGGCGGTGCCGTTCACCACGAATCCAACGGTGACGGTCGCGCCGGGCGCCAGCCCGTCCTTGTCCCAGGACGGGGGGCTCACGGTCACGTGCTGACCGCTCACTTTCGACGTGGCGTTCCAGAGCGAGCCGAGCGTGTTGCCGGAGGGCAGGTCGAACTCCAGCTTCCAGTCCTTCTTCGCCTGGGCCGTGTCGTTGGTGACGACGTACTGGGCGGTGTATCCGGTCGACCAGTCGCTGGTCTTCGTGTACGCCGCGCCGACGCTCGCCGCCTGCGCGCTGCCGGTGAACAGGAGGGCGCCGCCGCCTACCACGGCCGCGGCGACCACGCCGCCTATCGCCTTGTTCCTGCCACTGACCTTGCGCCGGTGCGTACTGCTCATCGCGTGCCTGCCTTCGCGGTTTCACGGGGTTCTCAGGGGGGTGTCCCATGGGGGTGCGGCACACGCTAGCGATCCGGAATCGGTCATACCGGCCCATCCGGGCGGCGGTTGCGGATCTTAGGGTCCGCTTAAGGAAGGCATCGGGGACGGTTAAAGGTCGAGACCAATATGGGCGGTTCGGCGAGGTCGGCGCGGGAGCGGGGAAGGGCCCGCACAGAGACGGAACGGCCCGGCGCGGGGCGGATCGTCCTGGCGCGAGGGCGGATCGTCCTGGCGCGGGAGCGGATCGCCCTGGAGCGGGGGCGCCGCCGGACGGCCGGTCCCTCGTGGTCACCCGCGGCCGGAGCTCCGTACCGCGGCCTGGCTCAGCTCACGCCGGCGCCGCGCCTGCGGCGGCGGACCGTCCCCCGGTGACCGCGGCGGACCGGCGCCCGGCCGTCGAGCTGGATCCAGATGCGCACCTCGGTCCCGCCCAGCACGGAGGAACCGATCCGTACGTCACCGCCGGTCGACTCCGCGAGCCGGCGCACGATGTCCAGGCCGAGCCCGGTCGAGCCGTCGTTGCCCGAGCCCCGGCCGCGTGCCATGGCGGCCTCGGGGTCCACGATGCCGGGGCCCGCGTCCGACACCAGCACGATCACCGCGTCCTCGCCGTTGTGCACGTCGACCGCGAACGCCGTGCCCTCGGCGGTGTGCCGGAAGACGTTGCCGAGGAGGGCGTCGAGCGCGGCCGCGAGATCGGCGCGGGCCACGGGGATGCGGACCGGCCGGTCCACCCCGGCCACGCGCACCTTGCGGCCCTCGTCCTCGGCGAGCGCCGACCAGAAGTCCATCCGCTCGCGGACCACTTCGGCCGCGTCGCAGCCGGCGCCGACTCCGATCGCCGCGGTCTGCGGCTTGGCGTCCCGGGCCGTCCGGATGATCGTGTCCACCTCGCGCTCCAGCTGCTCGACGGCGGCCCGGGTCTGCTCGGCCGCCGGACCGTCGCCGAGCGAGGCGGTGTTGAGGCGGAGCACGGTCAGCGGGGTGCGCAGCCGGTGCGAGAGGTCGGCGGCCAGCTCCCGTTCGTTGGCGAGGAGTTGGACGACCTGGTCGGCCATCGCGTTGAACGCGACGGCGGCCAGCCGCAGTTCGGTGGGGCCCTCCTCGGGCACCCGGGAGCCGAGCTTCCCCTCGCCCAGCTCGTGCGCGCTCTCGACCAGGCGCTGCGCGGGCTGGACCATACGGATGCCGAGCCGGTCGGCGACCGCGACGGAGCCGATGATGAGCGCGACGCCGACCGCGGCGAGGACCGCCCAGGCGGTGCCCACGCCGTTGCTGACCTCGGCCTCGGGGACGTACACCTCGACGACCGCGATCTCGCCCGAGCTGATGGCGATGGGCTGGAGCAGGGTCGATCCACCGGCCACCTCCGTGGTGGAGGCCCGGCCGAGCTTGCGGGTCATGGCGATGTCCTTGGCTGCGGCACGCCGCTTGCCGATCTCGACCGCCGGTTCCCGGTCGGCGGCGGGTATGTGCACGCCGATGCCCGCGTCCGAGCCGGCCGAGGCGACGACGCGCTCCAGCTCGTCCCGGTCGGTGGTGATGGAGAGGGCGGGCGCGATGGCGGCGGCCTCCCGCTCGGCGTTCGAGAACGCCCGGTCGCGTGCCATCTCCTTGATGACCAGGCCGAGCGGCACCGCGAAGGCGACGACGACCATCGTGGTCACCGCCACGCAGACCTTGACCAGGGCCCACCTCACAGCGGTCGCTCCGCCCTCGGCGGCTCCAGCTTCACGCCGACGCCGCGCAGGGTGTGCAGATAGCGCGGCCGGGCCGCCGTCTCGCCCAGCTTGCGGCGGAGCCAGGACAGATGGACGTCGATGGTCTGGTCGTCGCCGTACGCCTGCTGCCACACCTCGGCGAGCAGCTCCTTGCGCGGGACGACGACGCCGGGGCGCCCGGCGAGGAAGGCGAGCAGGTCGAACTCGCGCCGGGTGAGGTCGAGTCGTACGCCGTCCAGCTCGGCCTGGCGGCGCAGCGGGTCGATGGCGAGGCCGCCGACGCGGATGACCGTGGACGGCGGGGCGTCGGCCGTGCTCGTGCGGGAACGGCGCAGCACGGCGGCCATCCGCGCCGACAGGTGCTCGACCGAGAACGGCTTGGTCAGGTAGTCGTCCGCGCCGTCGTTCAGCAGGCGCACGATCTCCGTCTCGTCGTCCCGCGCGGTGGCGATGATGACCGGCACGTCGGTGATGCCGCGCAGCATCTTCAGCGCCTCGGACCCGTCCAGATCGGGCAGTCCGAGGTCGAGGATCACGACGTCGAAGGAGAAATGGGCGACCTCGCGCAGCGCCTCCAGGGCCGTACCGACGCTGCGCACGGTGTGTGCGGCCTCGGTCAGATGCCGGATGAGGGCCGAGCGCACGAACTGGTCGTCCTCGACCACGAGCACACTTGCCATGGGCGGCACCGTAGCCCATCCGGGCGATGCCCCAGGGTGCCTGTGGACAACCTGTTCCGGGCACCTGTGGACAATCCCGGCCGGACGTCCGCGGCGCCTCCCGGCGGTGCCGGGTCCCTGAGACACCCGTGGGGCGCGTGGTGCAGTATGGCCGCGATGCGCAGAGGATTCGTACACGTACTCGCGTGGTCGCTCGCCACGGGCGCGGCGGTCACGCTGTCGTGGTGGGGCGTGCACACGGTGATGACGGGGACGGCCTACGACCCGCCGCGCGCCCTGCCCATCACGGCGGCCGGCGCGACGACGCAGGAGTCGAAGCCACTGGCCTCCTCCACCCATCGGGCCGAGCCGTCGAAGAAGGCGTCGGGCAGGCCGTCGGCGACGCCCCGGCCGAGCGCGACACCGTCGCCGTCCGCGACACCGGACGGCAGCGCCCCGCCCGCCTCCCCCAGCGCCTCCGGCCAGGTCAAGAGCTACGACACCGATGGCGGCCGGGCGGTCTTCGACATCGGTCCCGCCTACGCGACGCTGGTCTCGGCGACGCCGAAGGCCGGCTGGTCGATGCAGGTGTGGAAGACCGAGTCGTGGATCCGCGTGGAGTACTCCGCGGGCGCGGACCGGGTGTCGGTGTTCTGCACCTGGCACGACGGGCCGCCCCGCGTGGAGATCGGGACGTACTGACGTCCCGCCGGGCCAGGTCCTGCCGTGGGCCGGGCTCCGGTTCAGCGGAAGACCGAGGGCGGCGGGGCCGGTGACGCCACGGCCACCGCGTCGGTGACCGGTACGGCGCCGCCCGTGAAGTCGGCGAGCTGCCTGCCGTGTTCGACCCGCGCGGGGTGCGGATCGGAGGCCGCACGGCGGGTGAGTTCCGCGACCGGGAGCGGCAGCCCGGAGGCGACGAGGACGGCGTTGCCGAAGCGTTTGCCGCGCAGTACCGCCGGGTCGGCGATCAGGGCGAGTTCGGGGAAGACGGCGGCCACGGTGGCGATCTGGCCGCGGAGATGGGCGAGCGGCGGTCCGTCGGCGAGGTTCGCGGCGTAGACCCCGGAAGCCTTCAGAGCACGGCGGACCTCGGTGACGAACTCGACGGACGTGAGGTGGGCCGGGGTGCGCGCGCCGCTGAAGACGTCCGCTATGACCAGGTCGGCCCAGCCGTCGGGCACCTTGGCGAGACCTTCGCGGGCGTCCGTGGACCGCACCCTGATCCGGGCGTTCGGGTCCAACGGCAGCTCGCGGCGGACCAGTTGGACGAGTGCGGCGTCCCGCTCGACTACCTGCTGGGTGGACCGGGGGCGGGTCCCGGCGGTGTAGCGGGCGAGACTGAGTGCGCCGCCGCCGAGGTGCACGGCCTGCACGGGCTTGCCGGTCGGTGCGACGAGGTCGATGACGTGGCCGAGGCGGCGCTGGTACTCGAAGCTCAGGTAGGACGGGTCGTCGAGGTCCACGTGGGACTGCGGGGCGCCGTCGATGAGCAGCGTCCAGGCGCGCGCCCGGTCCCGGTCGGGCAGCAGCTCGGCGAGCCCGCCGTCGACGGTCTCGACGACCGCCTCGGCCGCCTGACCGCGCCGCGCGGCCCGTCCCGTGTCGCGGCGCTCGTCCGACCGCTGGTTCTTCGCCCGTGCCATCCCGCCATTATCGGGGGGCGCGGACGGCTCGGCTCAGCGGCGGGTCACCGGGGACGGACGGCGGGCGGCCGGCGCCGTCACCGGCAGCCGTCCGCGGCCTCGATGAGCCGGGCCGCCTCGCCCAGTGCGGCCCGCAGCACCGCCGGGTCGGTGGCGAGGTCGGCCTCGCCGGGCGGCAGGAGCCAGTCCGAACCCTCCACCGGGGGCTCGGGCGCCAGCCGCAGGCCGCGGCCCTCCGTCTGGGTGCAGGTGCTGCCCGGCACGTCCCAGGCGTCCGCGGTGCCCGGCGGCACCAGGAAGCCGAGGGTGTCGCAGTCGTCGTCGTGCAGCACGGGCCCCACGGCGTCTCCTGCGCCGCGGCGCAGGATGTCGACCGCCTCCAGCCCCTGACGTGCCGGAACGGTCACGAGGTCGCACTCGGCGACCGGGCGCCGGGGGGCGCCGTAGTCCGGGGACGGTCCGTACTGTGCCGTCGACAGCGGTGTACGTGCCTCGGTGCTCTGCCTGATCTGCATCCCGGCCTCCAACGGAACCCCTCCTCATGACGAGTGGGTCGGGAGTTCGGGCGGCTCCCGGTCCATCGGGTTCAACGCGCCAGGACGTCAACGGCTACGGCGAAACTGCGCCGCAAAGGATGGCAGTTCATGGCAGATCGTGGATGAGATATCCGGTTTGTAGCCAAACCCAGCGTGGTGGCGTCGTCACAGCAGGTACGTTCTTGCCCCGCCGGAAGCAGGCATCTACTGGGCACAACCCGGGCAACTCGCCCCGCCTCCGGCATGGTTCGACGGTTCGCAAGAGAGGGCCCGGCCATGGCGTCGTCAACGGTGACCTCGTCCCCGTCCCCCAGGCCACCCCGGCCGAATCTCGCCTTCAGGCGGTTGCGCGGCCCGCGCTCCCCCGGCGAGTTCGCCGCGCTGGTCCGGCGGGCCGCGCGCGACATCGGCGAGCGGGTGAGCTGCGACGCGCGCTACATCGGGCGCGTCGAGGCGGGCGAGATCCGCTGTCCCAACTACGCGTACGAGCGGGTGTTCCTGCACATGTTCCCCGGCCGCACGCTGACCGACCTGGGTTTCGCACCCCGCTCATGGGTACGCGGACGCGGGGCGCGGGGCACGGACGAGGCGCCCCCCGAGCACCCCACGAGCCCTTCGTCCGCCTCGTACGAGACGGACGAGGCGCGAGGGACGTACGAGACGCCGAACCCGTATCACCCCACCCCCTACGAGCCGCAGACCCCGTACGCCGCGCACGATCCGCACGCCCCGTACGACCCGCATCCCGGATGCGATCCGTACGCCCCGTACGAGGAACACGGTCAGAACCACGAGGAGAGCGACGTGCAGCGTCGCGCATTCATGACGGGAGGCACCGCCACCGTGGCGGCGGCCTCACTCGGACCCTTCGCGGTGGCCTTCGGCAACAGCGCCGCGGCCGCCGAACGGCGGGTCCACCGCGCGGGAACCTCCGAGGCCGGCGCCCTGGAGGAGGCGGTCCGCAAGATCCGGCTGCTGGACGACCGGCACGGGGCCGACGGCCTGTACCGGCGCGCGGCGGCCCCGCTGCGCACCGCCTACGAGCTGCTCGACGCCGGCACCACCCGGCGGGCGACCGCCGACCGGCTGTACTCCGGCGCGGGAGAACTGGCCATCTCGGTGGGCTGGCTCGCCCACGACTCCGGGCGCTTCGACGACGCCCGCTCGCACTACGCGGAGGCGCTCGCGACCGCGCGGATGGCCGACGACGGGGGCCTCGAAGCGCACGCCTTCTGCAACACCGCGTTCCTCGCCCGTGACGCCGGCCGCCCGCGCGAGGCGGTGCGCGCGGCCCAGGCGGCCCAGCGCGCGGCCCGCCCCCTCGGCTCCCCCCGCCTGCTCTCGCTGCTCGCGCTGCGCGAGGCGGGCGGCTGGGCGGGACTCGCCGACCGCAGGAGCTGCGAGCAGGCGATGGCCCGTGCGCACGCCCTCTACGCGCGCGGCCCCGCCGAGACGGACCCCGAGTGGATGACGTTCTACGGGGAGGCCGAACTGGAGGGTCTGGAGGCGCAGTGCTGGTCGATGCTGGGCGACTGGCCCCGGGCGGCCCGGCACGCCCGCCGCGCGGCCGATCTCCAGGACCCGCACTTCACCCGCAACATCGCCCTCTACACCGCCGAGCTGGCCGACGACCTGGCGCGCGGCGGGCGGCCGGACGAGGCCGCCGTCGCCGGGCTGCGCGTCCTGGAGCTGCTGAGCGAGGTCCAGTCCTCCCGCATCCAGACCATGCTGGCGGGCACGGCCCGGGTCCTGCTCCCGCACCGCAGGGCCTCGGGCGTCTCGGCGTTCCTGGACCGCCACGCGAGCCTGCCGCGCACGGCATGACAGCCGCCGGAGCCGCCGCTCAGACGCTCAGGTGTCCGCAGTCGTTCCACGTCTCGATGGCCGGCTCGCCGTAGGCCCAGCCGAGCACCGACAGCGACGTCGGGTTCAGGCGGACGCGGGCCGCGAAGTCCAGCGGGAGCCCGAGCCAGCGCGCGCCTATCGACCGCAGGATGTGGCCGTGGGCGAAGACCAGCACGTCACGGTCGGCGGAGCGGGCCCAGGAGACGACCTCGTCCGCGCGCGCGGTGACCTGTTCCAGGGTCTCGCCCCCGGGGACGCCGTCGCGCCAGATGAACCAGCCGGGCCGGACCGCCTGGATCTCGGCCGGGGTCATCCCCTCGTAGGCGCCGTAGTCCCACTCCATGAGCGCGTCCCAGGTGTCGGCGCGGTCCCCGAAACCGGCGAGTTCGCAGGTCTCCCGCGCGCGGACCAGCGGGCTGGTGCGCACCTCGACACCGCGGAGCCCGTCCAGGGGTGGCCGGTGCAGCCGCTCGCCCAGCAGCTTGGCGCCGCGCCGCCCCTCGTCGAGGAGGGGGATGTCGGTCCTGCCGGTGTGCTTTCCGGACAGCGACCATTCGGTCTGTCCGTGCCGGGCCAGCAGGATGCGCGGTGCCATGGAGAAGAGCCTTTCCGGGACGGGCGGCGCGAGGGGGACGGGCACTCGGAACCGCTGACAGGTCGGTCACTCCATCATCGCGCACCGGCGCGCGAGGCAACCCGGGGGGCGATCTCCGCGTCTTTGAGGACCGGGGGCGCCCCTTCGGCGCGGCCGCACGCACCGTAAAATCCCATGTGGCCACACACCGCCGTCAGCAGACTGCAGACTGTCGGGTCACGACAGACGAGACGAAGGGCCACGAGCAGATGGGGGAGGGCGATCGGATGCCGCAGACCGATGCACCGCGTACGGAGGCGGCACCACGCGCCCGTCTGCGCCGGTGGACCGAGCTGCGCAGGTCCGCGGCCGCGCAGGGCCGGCTCCGCTGGTGGACCGAGCTCCCGCTGATAGTCCTCGTGTACGCCTGCTACTCGGCGGGCCGGCTGCTCGCCCGGGGCGACACCGCCGGCGCGGTCGACCACGGCCTGCAGATCCTGCGGATCGAGAAGGTCCTCCGCCTCAACGCCGAGCACCCGCTGAACCGGCTGTTCACGCGCGAGGCATGGCTGGGCGTACCCGCCGACTTCTGGTACGCGTCACTGCACTACCTGGTGACGCCCGCCATCCTCGTCTGGCTGTTCCGCTCCCGGGCCGTCCGCTACCGCGCGGCCCGCACCTGGCTGATGACCTCCACGTTCATCGGTCTGATCGGCTTCACCCTGCTGCCGACCTGCCCGCCCCGCCTGCTGTCGCCGGGGCACGGCTTCGTCGACACGATGGCCCAGTACAGCGACTACGGCTGGTGGGGCGGCGAGGCGAGCGCCCCGCGCGGCATGGGCGGGATGACGAACCAGTACGCGGCGATGCCGAGCCTGCACGTCGGCTGGGCACTGTGGTGCGGCGTGATGCTGTGGCGACACGGCCGGACGCCCGCCGCGAAGGTCGCCGGTGTCGTCTATCCGCTGTTCACCACGATCGTCGTGATGGGCACCGCCAACCACTACTTCCTGGACGCCGTCGCGGGCGCCGCCGTGATGGGCGTCGGCCTGCTGCTGACCCCGTTCGTGATGCGCACGGCGAACCGTCTGTGGTCGCTCTTCGAGGGCCGTGTCCCCTGGGTCGCGGGTGTCGCGCGGGGCGAGGGTTCCGCGATTGTCAGTGCGGGGTGCCAGACTTCCCCGGGTGAACGCATCCCCCGACAGCGCGAGTCCCGATCCGGACCGGGAGCCGAGCCGGGTGCCTCTCCCGCGGACGCGGGGGACGGCGCTGCGGCAGCAGCTCGCTGAGCTGCGCGGTCCGGACGTCCCACCGAAGGCACTGGACGCGCGCGCCCTCGCGGCGCTCGCGGCCAACCCGGGCTGCGACCGCCGGGCCCTGCTGGACGGCGCGGGGGTCGACAAGGCGAAGCTGGCGGGCGCCCTCGGTGCGCCGTCCGCGTTCGGCCAGTCGCAGTTCGCCTTCATGCGGGGCAACGCGTTCGAGGCACGCGTCAAGGCCGACGGCGGCGCCGAGCTGCTGCGGCTGGTCCACGAGAAGCTCGACCCCGGCGCCGAGGCACCGGGCTCCGGTGCCGTGCCCGACCTGAGCGCGGTCGGTCCCGAAGGGCGTGCCGCGCGTACGGCCCTCGCCCTGCGCGAGGCCACCGGCACCGGCGGCTGGACGCTGCTGGACCATCCGATGCTCGCCCTGGACGTCGCGGGTTCCGCCGCGTTCCTGGAGCCGGACGCGGTGGTCGTGCACCCCGACGGCGGCTGGACGGTCGTCGAGATCAAGTCGTTCCCGATGCTGGACGGTTCGGCCGACCCGGCGAAGGTGGGCGCCGCCGCCCGGCAGTCCGCGGTGTACGTCCTCGCGCTGGAGGAGGTCGCGGCCCGCATCGAGCCCGCTCCCGAGGTCCGCCACCGCGTCCTGCTGGTGTGCCCGAAGGACTTCTCCAACCTCCCCACCGCCTCGGCCGTCGACGTGCGCAAGCAGCGTGCCGTCACCCGCCGGCAGCTCGCGCGCCTCACCCGGGTCGAGGACATCGCGGCGGCCCTGCCCGAGGGCAGCTGCTTCTCCCCCGACCTCCCGGCCGAGGAGCTGATCACGGCCGTCGAGGCGGTTCCCGCGACGTACGCGCCCGAATGCCTGTCCGCCTGCGAGCTGGCCTTCCACTGCCGGGCCCGCTCGCGCGCGGCGGGCGCCGTGACCTCCCTGGGCCGCTCCCTGCGGGCCGAACTGGGCGGTCTGACGACGGTGACCGACGTCCTCGCGGCGGCGCACGGGGAGGCCGGCGATCCGGACGACCCGGCCGTCGCCGCGCTCCGCAGAGCGGCGTACCTGAGGGCGGAGGCGCTGGGCTCCCGCGCCCCCGTCCCGGCGCAGGTCCCGGCGCGCGCCACCACGGGCGAGGGTCTGGAGGCGACCGCATGCCGCTGACCTCGACACTCGCCCCGCCGGAAGCGGCCGGGAGCGGTCCGGCCCCGCACCTGGGAGCGGAGGCGTCCGTCACCCCGGCCGCCGTGCCCACGGCCGCCGCCACCCTGGGCAGGGTGCGGGAGGCACGCACATGTCGCTGATCTCCACACTCGCCCCGCCGGAAGCGGCCGGGAGCGGTCCGGCCCCGCACCTGGGAGCGGAGGCGTCCGTCACCCCGGCCGCCGTGCCCACGGCCGGCGCCACCCTGGGCAGGGTGCGGGAGGCACGCACATGTCGCTGATCTCCACGCTCGCCCGGCTGGAGGCCGTCGAGAGCGGCCGGGCGCAGCCCACCGCCACCGTGCTGCACCGCCATCTCGTCGAGCGGCCGCTGGTGTTCGTGCCGTTGACCACCGCGGGCGAGGCGGGAGCGCCGCTGGGCGCGCTCGTCGGCACCGACCGCGACGCGCCGCGCCTGCTGGTCGTGCCACAGCCCCGCGACCGTGACCTGCGGTTCGCGTTCCTCGCCGAGCTGGCGGACGTCGTCCTGCCGTACATCGACACGTTCGCGGACGTGGTCGAGGCGGCCGAGCGCAGCGACACCGACCCGGAGACCGGCAAGCGCGTCAAGGTCGAGGTCGAACTGTGCTCGGACGCGCCGCAGTTGATCGTGCCGGGCCGCGCGGGCATCGAGTTCGTGCGGCTCCTCGGGCGCTCCACCCGGTTCCGCCGGACCGCCGAGCAGGATCCCGAGGCACCGCATCCGGCGCCGCCGCGGGTGCCGCTGTCCGGGCGCTGGCTCACCCACTTCGGGGAGCGGGCCCGGGTGCCCGGCTCCGCCCTGCTGCTCGCTCTCACCGACGTGCTCTCGCGGCACTGGGCGACCGGCCAGAGCAGCCTGGAGGACCAGCACCTCGGAGCGCTGCTGGCCTGGATCGACCCTCCGGAGGGCGAGCCGGGTGCCGAGGCCGCGGTGCGGGCCGAGCTGCAGCGGGACACCCGGGGCCAGTTGGTGTGGCCGCCCGCCGGCCCCGCCACCGACCCCGCCTTCGACAACCAGCTGCTCGCCCCCGCCATCGAGGCGTACGACCGCGCGCGGACGGCGTTCGCCGCCGCCGAGGACGGCGTCGAGGCGGACGACCGGCTCGGTGAGCTGACCGCGGCCGAGCGGCGGATCCGTGATCTCGTCGCGAGCGTCACCCGGCCCACCTGGGACGCGGTCTGGCAAGGGCTCGACCTGCTGCGCGCCCTGCCGGAGGGACCGCGCGCGGCCGACCGGTGGACCCGGGACCGCTGGTCGTTCACCGGTCACCGCGACCGGGTGGTGGCGGGCGAACCGCCGCAGCCGCGCCGGGACGACGCGGTCACCGCGGCGAACAAGCTGGCCACGCGCGAGCGGGAACAGGCGCGCCTGGAAGCGCAGGAGGCACTGGACGACCCGCTGGTGATGGCGGGACGGCGGCTCTCCGGAGAGGCGTTCGCGGGCGTGGTCACCGACGTCGTCATGGCGTACAGCGAGGGCAAGCGGCCGAGTCCGCGTCCGCTGGTCACCGTCCGCACCGACGACCGCCCGCACCTCGGCGAGCGGGCCAAGGTGTACCGCTCGCTCGGCGGGAAGCCGCAGTCCGCGGAGTTCGTGGGGTACGAGGACGGGGGTGCCGCCGTGGTGCTGCGGATCACCGACAAGATGGGCCGGGGCAAGGAGCCGGAGGCCGGGTCCGTGCCGGAGAAGGGGGACCTCCTCTGCTTCACCCTCTTCGAGCACGAGCAGCGCGGCGGCGCCAAGCTGCCCGAGCCGGAGGACACGCCGTGGACGCACGGGGGGCCGCCGGGTGAGCCGGACGCGCTGCCGGACCCGGTGACCGAGGAGGACGTCCTGTGACCGCCGTCTTCGATCCGGGTGCCGAGGCCGCCCGCGCCACCGACGCGATCCTGCGCGACACCCTGCACGGCACCGACCGCGGCGTCGTCGTCGACTCGCCTCCCGGCGCCGGGAAGTCGACGCTCGTGGTCCGCGCGGCTCTCGAACTGGCCGCGGCCGGACGCCCGTTGATGGTCATCGCGCAGACCAACGCGCAGGTCGACGACCTGGTGCTGCGGATCGCCGAGAAGGCCCCCGAGGTGCCGGTGGGGCGGCTGCACAGCAGCGACTCCGACCCGTACGACAAGGCGCTCGACGGCCTGGACCAGGTCCGCAAGTCGACGAAGGCGGCCGACCTGGCGGGCCTGGACGTCGTCATCTCCACCGCTGCGAAGTGGGCCCACGTCAAGGGGGTCGAGCCCTGGCGGCACGCGATCGTGGACGAGGCGTACCAGATGCGCTCGGACGCGCTGCTCGCCGTCGCGGGACTCTTCGAGCAGGCGCTGTTCGTCGGTGACCCGGGCCAGTTGGACCCGTTCGCCATCGTCGGCTCGGAACAGTGGGCCGGCCTGTCGTACGACCCGTCCGCGTCCGCGGTGACGACGCTGCTCGCCCACAATCCGCACCTGCCGCAGCACCGGCTGCCGGTGTCCTGGAGGCTGCCCGCGTCGGCGGCCCCGCTCGTCTCCGACGCCTTCTATCCGTACACCCCGTTCCGCAGCGGCACCGGTCACGCCGACCGGCGGCTGAACTTCGGCGTCCCGTCGGACCGTTCGGGGACCGACCGGGTCATCGACGAGGCGGCGGAGTCCGGTTGGGGGCTGCTCCAGCTCCCCGCCCGGCACACGCCGCGCACGGACCCGGAGGCCGTACGGGCGGTGGCCGAGGTCGTCCGGCGGCTGCTCGACCGGGGCGGCGCGGCCACCTCGGAGCGGGCGCCGGATCCGGTGCCGCTGACCGCCGACCGGATCGCGGTCGGCACCGCGCACCGGGACCAGGCCGCGGCCGTGCGCGCGGCGCTGTCGGGCCTCGGCGTCACGGACGTCACCGTCGACACGGCGAACCGGCTCCAGGGGCGGGAGTTCGACGTCACGGTCGTCCTGCACCCGCTGTCGGGACGGCCCGACGCCACGGCGTTCCATCTGGAGACCGGGCGGCTGTGCGTGCTCGCCTCCCGGCACCGGCACGCCTGCATCGTGGTGTGCCGCGAGGGCGTGGGCGACCTGCTGGACGACCATCCCTCGACCGAGCCGGTCCAGCTGGGCGTCACGGTGAAGTTCCCGGACGGTTGGGAGGCCAACCACTCCGTGTTGTCCCATCTGGAGGAACATCGGGTGGCGTGGCGCCCCTGAGCCCCGGCCCAGGGACCGTCCCGGCGCCTGACCGAGCCGCCAGCGACCGGCCCGGCGCGAGCCGGCGGACCGGGCCTCCGCGCAGGGGGCGCACCCGGCCCCCGGGGCCCACTTGCGCCGCCGGGGGACAATGGACGGTGGCCCTCTTCCGAGAGGGGCACCTGAACCGTACGAGGAGGAGAAGACATGGCGGAGCCCACGCCGCGTCGGAACGAACCGCGGCTTCGCCCCGCGCCCCTGCTCTTCGAGCCCGCGGAGGCCGCCGGGGACCCGGAGCACTTCTTCGACCTGGAGTCGATAGACGATCCCCACGCGCTGCTGGACCGGGCCACGGAGCTGACGCAGGCGTTCCGCGCCGCTGCCGACCGGGCGCTCGAGTTCCAGGCCATCGCGGCCGCGCAGCTCGCCGATCCGCGCCGCTTCGACCGGCTGACCACGGCGGCGATCGCCGAGCGGGCCGAGTGGACCGAGGACTACGCGAAGAAGATGGTCGAGTACGGCCGCGACCTGCTCTCCGGCGCCGAGGGCGGCGGCCACGGCCACGGAGTGTCGGACACCCTCTGACCGGGGCCCGCGCCCACCCGTGCACCGGGAGCCGTGCGACCACCGGACCCCGGCACGGCACGGCTTCGGCCACATCCGCGCGCGCCCTCCGCCGGCCCCGGTCCGGGCCATCCGGCCCGCGGCCTGCTGCGGGCCGTCCCGCCGACCGGCGCAGCAGCCACCGGCGCCGGTGGACCGCCGCAGCCTCCGCCCGTTCCCCGACCTCCGGCGGTGCCGCGGCCGGCCCTCCGGCACGACACGGCCACCCGCTGACCGGGAGCCGTACGGCCCGGCGCTCGGGCGGCGCGATCCCCGCCCGAGTCACCGCACACCGCCGCCGACCCCGGCGCCCCCCGGCCTCCGCCCGGCGCGGCGTACCCCGCGGCCCCTCCGCCCCTCCGCCCCTCCGCCCCTCCGCCTCGACCGGCGGTCCGACCTCGTGCCCCGGCACCCGGCCCGGAACCGGCTCGCCCCACCTGAGCCCGGCTCCGCGACGTGCGGAGCCGGAGTCGCGCAGCCTCCCCGGTGGGTCCGGTCCCGGGACAGCGCGGCACGTCGCGGTCCTGCCGTCCGGAACCTCGCCGGGGCACCCGCGGGCCGCCGGGAAGCGGGTGACGGTCAGGTCCTCCCTGCCAAACGCAAGATCGCTGGCATATGCCAGGCGGGCAAGATACTCCCCTCCACCCGCTCCTGTCCCGGTTTTTCGCAACCCTCCGGAACGGCCCGCTCACCGCCGGTAGACGTATACGTCATGAGCAGCACACGGAACCCGGCCAGCAGCACCCCGCACAGCCCCGGAACACCGTTGCCCGAGTGGCGGGACGCCTCGGGGGTCACCTCCGAGGGAGCCGCCTGGCTCGCCTCGGCAGGAACGTATCCCCGAAGCATGCTCGCCCTCTGGGCGGAGCGGCCGGACGCGCCGGTCGTGCTGCCGTGCGGCAGCGCCTTCGACGTCGTCAGCGCACCGTCGCTCTTCGGTCGCCGCATGCTCGACCGGCTCTGGGACGATGGCCCGGGCTCGGGCCCGGTGGCCGCGTACCGCGGGCGGATGCTGCTGTTCGCCGCGCCCGGCACCGCCCAGCGGCTGCCGTCCCTGATGCGCTGGGAGGAGTGGGGGTCCGAGGGGCGGGACTCCACAGGGCACGGAGCCGCGGGCGGGCACGTGGGCCGCTGCCGCGAGGTGCCGCCCCTGCTCTGTCACGGCAGCGGGGACGCGGTGACCGTTCCGGCGCTCGCCGCGCCCGGTGTCACGGCGGATCCCGGCCGACACGACGCGCGCTGGCTGGTCGCCCCCGACACCCGTCAGCCATGGCTCCCCGGACCCGAGATCCTGCTCTGGGCGGCCGTGCGGGCGGCCCGTGCGGCGGTGTCGGCGGCGGTGCGGATATCGATTTTTCCTCGCGCCGATCAGGATGCTAAGGTCTACGACGTCAGCAGGCGCCGCTAGCTCAGTTGGTTAGAGCAGCTGACTCTTAATCAGCGGGTCCGGGGTTCGAGTCCCTGGCGGCGCACGCCAACGAGAGCGGGATGATCGCGGAAACGCGAGCGTCCCGCTCTCGTCGTTTCCCCC
This sequence comes from Streptomyces sp. M41(2017), assembly GCF_002078175.1. Classification (GTDB taxonomy): domain Bacteria; phylum Actinomycetota; class Actinomycetes; order Streptomycetales; family Streptomycetaceae; genus Streptomyces. The sequence continues at coordinate 1,028,612 of NZ_MWFK01000001.1, forward strand.
CTCTCCCGACCTCGCCGCGTCCGCTCAGCCCGTCGTGATCCTGACCGTCCAGGAGCCCGACGCCGTCCGGTCCTCCACCGCCACCCGGACGTTCTCGCCCGGCACCGTGAAGCTCTCGCCGACGCTCACCGGGGCATCCGCCAGGGGCGGGTACACCGAGTCCTCCCAGCAGGCCTCGGTGTGCGGGTGGGCGTCGAGGACCTGGACGGGGCCGCCGCCCGACTCGGTGTCGCTGCTCACCCGGTAGACGAGCACCCCCTGCGTGCAGGTCGAGCCGTCGTTGCCCACCGAGCCGCGCGCCTCGAAGGCGAGGGCACTGCCGGGGCCCGTCGGGACGACCGCCAGCTTGGTGCCCCGCCCGACACCGAACGTCCGCGTGCCCGGGAGGGCGGCGACCCCCAGCGCCCCGGGCTCGGCCGCCCCACCGGCGCTGCCCGGCGCCCCGCCCGAGGCGCCGGCCGCGCCGACGGGACCCGTGCCGCCCACCGGCCGCACCGCCGCACCCGCCGCACCCGCGGATCCGGCCGGCGGCCCGGCGCCGAGCGGTTCCAGCGTCAGACGGGTGGTGCCCGAACCCCGTACGCACGCCACCTGGTTCGGTTCCAGCCAGCCCAGCCGCCACTTGTGCCACCCGAAGAGGTCGGGCGCGAGGCCGAACTGGCTGCCCATGAGGTCCCAGTCGCCGACGTACGTGTCCCAGTCGCCCTTGCCGTCCTCGGGGCGGTGGTACAGGTCGGGCAGGTCGAAGACATGGCCGGTCTCGTGCGCGAGGACGAGGCGGTCCGGCGGGTGCTTCTCGAAGACCGTGACGACCCGGCGGATGTCCTTGCCGTCGGCGCGCAGCGGTGCGTCCAGGTTGACGACCTTCGTGGCGTCGGAGTCGACGCCCGGCGCGTCCGGGTCGGCGACGAAGTAGACGACGTCGTAGCGCGAGAAGTCGACCTGTGGGTCGGACACGGCGAGGGCGTCGCGCAGATAGGCGGCCCGGTCGGTGGCGTTCCAGTCGCGCTGTATGGCGTACGAGGTGGAGGGGTGCGGCATCTGGATCCAGGCGCGCTGGGGGTGCGGGCGGACCGTGAACCTGCCGTACGAGGCACGTTCGAAGAAACGGCTGGTGGCGGGGAAGTAGTCGCCGGTCAGCTCGGCCGGCGTGGTGGTCGGGGTGGAGTCCGGGAACGACAGGAACACCATCACGGCGTCGAGGGGACGGGTGGGGCGCACATAGGAGGAGTTCCAGGTGTCGGCGCCCTCCGAGTGGTGCGCCTCGGTGCGCGTCAGGGCGCAGGGGTCCGCGAGGGGCTCGGCGAGCGCGGGGCCGGGCACCAGGGAGGTCGCGGCGAGCGCGGTCATCGAGGTGAACGCGGCCGCGTTCCTGCGCCAGCGGGGCAGCCCTTCACGGGCGGGGCCGCGCAGGGCCCCACGAGTGAGAACCCCCAGGGGGAGCGGACGCGGCACGTCGACCTCCGGATGCGGATTTCGGGACACCGCACCCAGCCTGTGTGTATTTGTATTACTTCGCCCTGTTTGTCTGCACCAGAAGAGTGAGAGGGCTGACGGGGCGACACCCCCGGCCACTCACGGAACGTCACATGCGGTCGGCAGAGGAAGGAACCCGTCCAGATGCAGGCAGAAACGATCTGTCAGAACGGGTGGTTGTTCCGGGACACTGGACAGGGGCTGCACCGTTCCGAGGCCAGCCTCTATGATCGGCACACTTTCCTGCACCGACACGGCTTGTGCGGCCGCCCAGTCCGGCCGACCACCCGAGAGACCCATACGAAGAACGACTGCACTGCGGGAGCGAGCGGTGAGCGGAACGTCCGAAGGGCCGGCGCCCGCGGGAGACCTCGTCCGGCCGACCGTCACAGAGCGTCACGTCGACACGTCTTCTCGTCCGTCCGCCGGGTCCTCCCCCGGCACATCCGCCCCTCCCCCACCACCCGTGTCCTCCGGGTCACCGGGGACGGCCGTGGAGCCGGCGGCCCCCGACGGAACGTCACCCCGCGCCTTCCAGGCGGCGTTCGCCACCGCCCCGCTCGCGATGGCCGTCGTGGACCGCGACGGCACCGTCGTCACCGCGAACGAGTCCCTGGCCCTGCTGCTGGGCGTCGAGGCGCGCGCGTTCGCCGGGCGGTCCGCCTCCGATCTGGTGGACCTGGCCTCCGACGCCCGGACCTGGCACGCCTACCGCGAGGTGCTGCGCGGCCGGCAGGCACGACTGCGCTGCACCCGCCGGCTCAAGCACCCCGACGGCCACTCCCTCTGGGTGCAGATCACGGTCACCCCGCTGCCCCCGCAGGAGGAGGCGGTCCTGGTGTCGGTCGCCGACATCGGTCCCCGGCGTGAACTCCAGGCCCGGCTGCGGCACTTGCAGATGCACGACCCGGTGACCCGGCTGCCCAACCGCACGCTGTTCTTCGAACGGCTCACGGCGGCCCTGGAGGCGGAGGCGTACGAGGACGGCGGCACCGGCCGGATCGGGCTCTGCTATCTGGACCTCGACGGCTTCAAGGCGGTCAACGACACACTCGGCCACCGGGTCGGGGACCGGCTGCTCGCGGCCGTCGCGGAGCGGCTGACGCGCTGCGCCGACGAGGCGGGGCACGCCCGGGCCACGTCACCCCTGGTGGCGCGGCTGGGGGGCGACGAGTTCGCGCTGCTGGTCGAGGACTCGACCGGCACCGAGCAGGTGGCGGACCTCGCCGAGTCCGTACTGAAGGCCCTCCAGGCGCCGTTCGACCTGTCGGGTCAGCGGCTGTCCCTGTCGGCGTCCATCGGGGTCGTCGAGCGGCGGGCCACCGGGACGACCGCGACGGGACTGATGCAGGCCGCCGACACCACGCTGTACTGGGCGAAGGCCGACGGCAAGGGCCGCTGGACGCTCTTCGACCCGGAGCGCAACGCGCACCGCATGACGCGCCAGGCACTGTCCTCCACCCTGCGTTCCGCCGTCGAGCGCGGCGAATTCGCCCTGGAGTACCAGCCGTTGGTGGGCATGGAGGACGGCGGAGTGCACGGGGTGGAGGCGCTGGTCCGCTGGAACCATCCGCGATTCGGCATGCTGACGCCGAATCGGTTCATCGGACTGGCCGAGGAGGACGGGTCGATCGTGCAGCTCGGCCGCTGGGTGCTGGCCACCGCCTGCCGGCAGGCCCGCCGCTGGCAGCTGGACCATCCGGACGCGCCGCCGCTCTTCGTCAGCGTCAACGTCGCCGTGCGCCAGGTGTGGGACTCCGATCTGGTGGCCGACGTGGCGGAGATCCTGGCGGAGACCGGACTCGCCCCGCATCTGTTGCAGTTGGAGCTCACGGAGTCGGCGGTGATGGGCTCGGCCGGGCGCCCGCTCCAGGCCCTCCAGGCGCTCAGCGACATGGGCGTCCGCATCGCGATCGACGACTTCGGCACCGGCTACTCGAACCTCGCCTACCTCAGCCGGCTCCCCGTGTCCGTGCTGAAGCTGGACGGTTCCTTCGTCCGCGGCTTCCAGTACGAGAACGCCGACGGGACCTCAGCCCACCCGAACCCGGCCGACGAGGTGATCGTCGAGGCGCTGATCCAGCTCGCGCACCGGCTCGGACTGACCGTCACCGCGGAGTGCGTGGAGACGGCCTCGCAGGCGTCCCGGCTGCGCGGGATCGGCTGCGACACCGGACAGGGGTGGCTCTACTCCCGGCCGGTGGCACCGGACCGCATCTCCGCGCTGCTGACCTCGGGCGCCTGCCCGCTGGCCTGACCGGGCGCGGGCGGGGCGGCCGGACACGGCCACCCCGCCCTTCCCCGCCTCACCCGGTCCCCCGGGTCCGCGGACCTGCCCTCAGACCCCGGTGTCCTGGGCCTTCGGCAACCCGTAGGCGTCCGCGATCAGTTCGTAGGAGCGCAGCCGCACGTCCCCGCCGTGCGCGTTGCCCGTGATCATCAACTCGTCGGCCCCGGTGCGCTTCTGGAGGTCGTCGAGTCCGGTGCGCACCTCGTCGGCGGTTCCGTGGATGACATTGGCGTTCCAGGAGTCGATGAACTCCCGCTCCATCGGGCTGAATTCGTACGCCTCGGCCTCCTCCGGCGTCGGGACGAGTCCCGGGCGGCCGGTGCGCAGGCGGACCATGTTCAGGGCGGCGGCCAGCACCTGGCGGCGGGCCTCCCGCTCGTCGTCCGTGGCGAGCGCGGAGACGCCGATGAGGGCGTACGGGGCGTCCAGGACCGCGCTCGGCCGGAAGGACTCGCGATAGAGGTCCAGCGCCGGAACGGTGTTCTGCGCCGAGAAGTGGTGGGCGAAGGCGAAGGGCAGACCGAGCACTCCGGCGAGCCGGGCGCTGAAGCCGGACGAGCCGAGCAGCCAGATCGGCGGCCGGTGCGGGGACTGGACGCCGCCGGGCGAGGTGGACTGGACGGGGCCCGGCACGGCGTGGATCCGCGCGTACGGGTGACCGTCGGGGAAGTCGTCGTCCAGGAAGCGGGTGAGTTCGGCGAGCTGCTCGGGGAAGTCGTCGGCGCCCTCGTTGAGCCGCTGGGACCGGCGCAGCGCCGCGGCCGTGGCCCCGTCCGTTCCGGGGGCACGCCCGAGGCCGAGGTCGACGCGGCCCGGGGCCATCGCTTCGAGGGTGCCGAACTGCTCCGCGATGACCAGCGGAGCGTGGTTCGGGAGCATCACTCCGCCGGAGCCCAGGCGGATGCGGTCCGTGTGGGCGGCCAGGTGGGCGAGGATCACCGCGGGCGAGGAGCTGGCCACGCCCGGCATCGAGTGGTGCTCCGCCACCCAGTAGCGGTGGAAGCCGCGGGATTCGGCGAGGCGGGCGATCTGCACGCTGGTGCGCAGGGCGTCGGTCGCGGTGCGGCCCGCGCCCACGGTGACCAGGTCCAGTACGGAGAGGGGGACCGGGGCGGTGCCCTGTGTCGTGCCTCGGATCTCGCCCGTTTCGGCCGTCTCGTCCACCGGGGGTGCCTCCTGTTGCTGCGCGGTCGTTTCCTCTGCGCTGCCAACAGGAGGATGGCTCCGTTTATTCCTCCCACTCCTCCGGGGGCTGGAGCCCCGGGAGGCCGGAGGTGGGCGGGAGGACGTGTCTTCTTCGTCCCCTCCACCCCTGCCCGTCCCGTCCCCGGGACTCCGTGCCGGACCCCGCTCCGCAAGCGCCGGAGGGGGCTGGAACAGCCCGCGATCGCCCTACGCCTGGACGATGGGTTCCCTGGTGAAGAGGGCGCCCAGGCGGGGGGCGTTCACGCGGCGGTCCGTCAGGCGGAGTGCCTCCCAGACCGAGACCTGGTTGGCGGTGAGGACCGGTTTGCCGAGTTCCTTCTCCAGGTCGGGGATGTGCGCCACGGTGTGCAGGGCGGTGTCCGGGAGGAGGACCGCCTCGGCGTCCGGGCGGTCCACGTCGCGCGCCAGGGCGAGCACCTGGTCGTACTCCCAGGTGCCGACCTCGGCCGCGGTGACGACGCCGGAGGCGCTCACCGCCACCACCTCGGTGCCGGCCTCCTTGAGGAACGCGGCGAAGAGCGCGGCCACGTCCTCGGGGTAGGTGGCCCCGATCGCCACGCGGGTCGCCCCGATCTCCTGGACGGCGTGCGCGAAGGCGAAGGACGTCGAGGAGGCGGGGAGGCCGGCCGACCGGGCGAGGCCGCGGACCTGCTCGTGGGCGCCCTGCCAGCCGCGGACGAAGCTGCCGCTGGTGCACGCCCAGACCACGGCCTCGGCCCCGGACAGGCGCAGCTCCTCGACACCCGCCTCCAGGCGTTCCGCGGACCCCATCTCGAGCAGGGCGTCCACGCGGTGGGCGTCCTCCCCGATGTCCGTGTGGACGACGGTCAGGCGGACGTCGCTGCCGAGCAGCTGCTCCATGCGCGGGTAGTCGTCCTCGGCCGAGTGGCCGGGGTAGAGGAATCCGAGTGCGGTCATGCCCAACCTTCCTGTTCTTCCGGCAGTACCGGGTCCCTGCGGGCGGCGGAATCGATCAGCCGTTGATAGGGGCCCACCGCTCGGGTACCCAGTTGGCGCAGTGCCGCCCACATCGTCACCTGGTTGGCCGAGATCACCGGGATCCGCAGCTCGGCCTCCAGCTGGGGGATGACGTCGTACGTCGGAAGGTTGGTGCAGCTGATGAAGAGGGCGTCGGCGTGGCCGCGCGCCGCCCGGCGGGCCATGTCGGCGACGTCGCGGTACGGGACCTTCCAGATGTGCCGGGTCAGGCCCATGAAGGCGCGGTCCGTGACGGTGATGCCCGCCTCGGCGAGGTACTCCTCCAGGGACTGGGTGACGGAGACGGTGTACGGGGTGACCAGGGCGATCCGGCGGGCACCGAGTTCCGTGAGGGCGTCCAGCAGGGCACCGGAGGTGGTGAGCGAGGGGAGGGCGCCCGCCCGGGTCATCGCCTCGCGCATGGCCTTCTCCCCGGCGACCCCGCCGACGAAGCTGCCGGAGGTGCACGCGTACGCGACGACCTCGGGGGCGACCGCGTTCAGGGCGCGTACCGCGTCGCCGAGGGTCTCGTGCTCGGAGACCAGCCGGGCCAGGTCGAGACTGACTTCGACCGGCACGAACGGCGTGCGGGTCAGATGCAGGGAGACCTCGGCCGGGACCCAGCGCCACAGCTCACGGTCGAGGGCGAAGTCGAACGGGGCGACGACACCGACCCCACGCTGCGGATGCGGACCGCCGAGAAAGGAGACGTCCATGGCTGACACCGGCCTCACGAAGGGAAACAGGTGGGCAACGGACCGTGTGCGGGCCCGTGTTGACGAAGGTAGGTTCGGGTGCGAGCGTGGTCAATCCGCGCATCTCAGACGGCTTCGACCCCTGTTCGCCCGCACGTCCCCCCGGGCATCTCGCCTCAGGACACCCCAGAGAAGCGGACTCGCATTGCGAAACGGTTTCCTCCGATGAACGCCCGTATGTCCCCCACCCCGTCCTCCTCCTCGCCCCCCGGGACCACCCTGCTCGTCCTGGACGCCGATCCCCTCCCCCGCCTCGGCCGTCTCACCGGCCGCGTGCGGGTCGAGCACGCCGACGCCTCGACCCTCGCGGAGAAGCTGCCGTCCGCGGACGCGCTGCTCGTGTGGGACTTCGCCTCGGACGCCGTGCGCCGCGCGTGGCCGGGCGAGGGTCCGCGGCCCCGCTGGGTACACACCGCGAGCGCCGGTGTGGACCATCTGATGTGCCCCGAACTCGCCGCCTCCGACACGGTGGTGACGAACGGGCGCGGGGTGTTCGACCAGCCGATCGCCGAGTACGTGGCGGCGCTGGTGCTCGCCATGGCGAAGGACCTGCCGCGGACCTGGGACCTCCAGCGTGACCGTGAGTGGCGCCACCGCGCGTCGCAGCGGGTGGCCGGCACCCGGGCCTGCGTGGTGGGATCCGGGCCGATCGGACGGGCGATCGTCCGCACGCTCAAGGCACTGGACATCACCACTGCCCTGGTCGGCCGCACACCTCGCACCGGGATCCACGGGCCCGCGGAGCTGGACCGGCTGACGGCCCGCGCCGACTGGGTGGTGTGCGCCGCGCCGCTCACCGACGAGACGCGCGGCATGTTCGACGCGCGGCGCTTCGGGACGATGCAGCCCTCGGCCCGGTTCATCAACGTGGGGCGCGGTCAGCTCGTCGTCGAGCGGGCGCTCGCCGAGGCGCTGTCGAAGCGCTGGATCGCGGGCGCGGCCCTCGACGTCTTCGAGCACGAACCGCTGGGACCCGACAGTCCGTTGTGGCAGGTCCCCGGCCTGATCGTGTCGCCGCACATGAGCGGGGACACCATCGGCTGGCGGGACGAACTGGGCACCCAGTTCCTGGAGTTGTACGACCTCTGGGCGGCGGGTAAGCCCCTGCGGAACGTGGTCGACAAGAAGCGTGGGTACGTACCCGGGCACTGAACCGCCGTGGAGGGGCCGATGTCGGAACTCACCGAGCTGACCGCCGTACAACTCGTCGACGGGTACCGCAAGGGCGAATTCGGCCCCGAGGAGGTGACACGCGCCGCCCTGGACCGGGCCGAGCGGGTGCAGCCCGCCGTGAACGCGTTCGTCCGCCTCCTCGCGGACGACGCCCTGGCCCGGGCCCGCGCCTCGGCGGACCGCTGGCGGCGCGGGGAGCCGGCGGGCCTGCTGGACGGGGTGCCCGTCACGGTGAAGGACATCCTGCTGCTGCGCGGGCATCCGACGCTGCGCGGCTCGAAGACCGTGAACGAGCAGGGGCGTTGGGACGAGGACGCGCCGTCGGTGGCCCGGCTGCGCGAGCACGGCGCGGTGTTCCTCGGCAAGACGACGACGCCCGAGTTCGGCTGGAAGGGGGTCACGGACGCGCCGCTGTCGGGCGTGACCCGCAACCCGTACGACGTCGCGCGCACCGCGGGCGGCTCCAGCGGGGGCAGCGCGGCGGCCGTCGCGCTCGGCGCGGGTCCGCTGTCGCTCGGCACGGACGGCGGTGGCAGTGTGCGCATACCGGCCGCGTTCTGCGGGATCTTCGGGCTGAAACCGACGTACGGGCGGGTGCCGCTCCACCCGGCCAGCGCCTTCGGGACGCTCGCGCACGTGGGGCCGATGACCCGGGACGCCGCCGACGCCGCGCTGATGCTCGACGTGATCGGCGCGCCGGACGCCCGCGACTGGTCCGCGCTCGGACCGGCGAACGGCTCCTTCGTGGACGCCCTCGACGGCGGCGTGCGCGGGCTGCGCGTCGCGTACTCGCCGTCCCTCGGCGGACAGGTCGCGGTCGCCCCCGCGGTCGCCGCGGCGGTCCGGCGGGCGGTGGAACGCCTCGCCGGACTCGGCGCCCATGTCACCGAGGCCGACCCGGACTTCACCGATCCCGTGGAGGCGTTCCACACCCTGTGGTTCAGCGGGGCGGCCCGGGTGACCCAGCGACTCGGGCCCGAACGGCGGGCCCTGCTCGATCCGGGGCTGCGGGAGATCTGCGGCCGGGGCGCGCGGTACAGCGCGCTGGAGTACCTCGCCGCGACGGACGTCCGGATGGCGCTGGGCCGCCGCATGGGCCTGTTCCACACGAGGTACGACGTGCTGGTCACACCGACACTGCCGCTGACGGCGTTCGCCGCGGGCGTCGAGGTGCCGCCCCGCTCGGGGCTGCGCCGCTGGACGGGCTGGACGCCGTTCACCTATCCCTTCAACCTGACGCAGCAGCCCGCCGCGACGGTCCCCGTCGGCCTGGACGGCGACGGACTTCCGGCCGGGATGCAGATCGTCGCGGCCCGGCACCGGGACGACCTCGTCCTGCGGACCGCGCACGCCCTGTACGAGGCGGGCGCCGCCGGGGTGGCGCCCCCCGCGGCTCCCGCGGCGTAGCCGACGGGCCTCCGGCACGGGCGAGGCCGGTGCCGGAGACCTGCGCCCGGCCTCAGGCCCGCCGGAAGCTGAGCGTCTCCCCCGCGGCGCCGGTACGCCACAGGTCGTTGCAGGCCTCGGCCATCTCGTCGAGGCCCTCGACCAGTTGGCCCCAGACGATGCCGGGGATCCAGCCCACGTCCCCGTTCAGGAGCAGGTTGTTGCGCTCGTAGAAGAGGGCGAGGTCGACCACCGTCGTACCGGGACGGACGTCCGCGTCGTAGCCGTACGCCTTGGTACCCAGCTCCGTTCCCGCGAAAGCGAAATAACAGAGGTCTCCCGGAATAGGGGTAACTGTCGGATTTTCCAGGGGTGGCTCGGATATCGCGAAAGGGGGGAAGAGAGCGTAGATCTCATTGCGTGCGTATTTCGCGTGGTAGACGTCGCCGCTCAGCGGAAGGGCGTCCCAGACCGCCGCACAGGTGATCGGCGCGCGGTCGTCGAGGAGTTTCGCGGTGCAGTGCACATCGCGCTTGACCAGCGAGACTTCGATGAATCGATCAGCCATGCATTCCATGGTCCCCCCGAGGTCAAGTGCGCGTAGGGCACGTACGGGGCTGAAATCGATCCGAATACTTCGCATGGTCTCGGGTAGCCGCGCGGCCATGGCTCCACCTTTTGGGAAAGCACAGGAAAACAGCCGCGCACACGACAGACACCCATCCGGAACCACGCGCCGGTCGCTGCTCGCGGGGGTCGCGGCGCTCGGTGCGGTCGGTGCCGCCGGCTGCAGTCGGGTGGACACCGCGTCCTCGACCGACGGCGGCGATCTCCTCGACCGGCTGAGGGCGCAGGGCGTCGTCCGTCTGGGCATCGCGGGCGAGATCCCCTTCGGGTACATCGACCGGGACGGCCGACTCACCGGTGAGGCACCGGAACTGGCCAAGGCCGTCTTCAAGCGGCTGGGCGTCGACCGGGTCCAGCCGGTGCCGACCGAGTTCGGCTCCCTCATACCCGGGCTCAACTCGCAGCAGTTCGACGTCGTGTCCGCCGGGATGTACATCAACGCCGAGCGGTGCGAGCAGGTCATCTTCGCCGACCCCGACTACCAGATGCTCGACGCGTTCATCGTGCGCAAGGGCAATCCGAAGGGGCTGCACGACTACAAGGACGTCGTGGCGAACAAGGCGAAGTTCGCGACTGGCACGGGCTACGCGGAGATCCAGTACGCGGTCGAGGCCGGGTACAAGGAGAGCGAGATCCTGATCGTGCCCGACCAGGTCGCCGGGCTGAACGCCGTCGAGGCGGGCCGCGCCGACGTCTTCGCGGGAACCGCGCTGACCGTCCGCGAAGTGGTCAAGAAGTCCGCCAAGGCCGAGAGCACCAAGCCCTTCGCGCCGCTGGTCAAGGGCAAGCCGCACGTCGACGGCGGCGGTTTCGCGTTCCGTTCGCCGGAGACGAGACTGCGGGACGCCTTCAACGTCGAGCTGCGCAAGATGAAGGAGAGCGGCGAACTCTTCCGCATCCTGCGGCCGTTCGGCTTCACCAAGGCCGAGATGACCGACATGACCGCGAAGGAGCTGTGCCGCGGATGACATCGGGACTCTGGGAACTCGTACTCAAAGGCATCTGGGTCACGGTCCAACTGCTCTTCTGCAGCGCCCTGCTGGCCGGTGCCATGTCCTTCGTGGTCGGCATCGCGCGCACCTCGCGCCGATGGATCGTCCGCTTCCTCGCCGGCTTCTACACCGAGGTGTTCCGCGGCACCTCCGCCCTGATCATGATCTTCTGGGTGTACTTCGTGCTGCCGCTCGCCTTCGGCTGGCAGCTCGTCCCGCTGTGGGCGGGCACGCTGGCGCTGGGGCTGACGTACGGCGCGTACGGCTCGGAGATCGTACGCGGCGCGCTGAACGCGGTCGACCCGGCGCAGCGTGAGGGCGGGATCGCGCTCAGCTTCACGCACTGGCAGCGGATGCGGCTGATCCTGCTGCCGCAGGCGGTGCCCGAGATGGTGCCTCCGTTCAGCAACCTGCTCATCGAGCTGCTGAAGGGCACGGCGCTGGTCTCCGTGATGGGGATGGGCGATCTGACGTTCAGCGCCAACCTGGTGCGGCTCGCGCTGCAGCAGAGCGCGGAGGTCTACACATACGTCCTGCTGATCTACTTCGTCATCGCCTTCCTGCTCACCCGCCTGATGCGCGGTCTGGAGAAGCGGCTGAAGGCCGGGGTCGGCAAGGAGCCGGACAGCATGCCGGCGCGCGAACTGAAGCGGGCGGAGACGACCGGCGTGGGTGCCGGTGCCGGTAACGCGGGAGGTGCCTCATGACGTGGGACTGGAACGCCGTCGGCGACTTCATGCCGCACTTCTGGGACGGCCTGCTGGTCACCCTGCAGGCGCTGGCCCTCGGCTCGGTGATCGCGTTCGCGCTCGGTCTGGTGTGGGCGCTGCTGATGCGGACACCGACGCGCTGGGTGCGCTGGCCGGTCGGGGTGGTCACCGAGTTCGTCCGCAACACCCCGCTGCTGGTGCAGCTGTTCTTCCTCTTCTACGTGCTGCCCGAGTGGAACATCACGTTCTCCGCGCTGACCACCGGTGTCGTCGCGATCGGGCTGCACTACTCGACGTACACGATGCAGGTCTACCGGGCCGGTATCGAGGGCGTGCCCGCCGGCCAGTGGGAGGCCGCCACGGCGCTCAGCCTGCCGGTGCGGCGCACCTGGACGGCGGTGATCCTGCCGCAGGCGATCCGCCGCGTGGTGCCGGCCCTCGGCAACTACGTCATCGCCATGCTGAAGGACACCCCGATGCTGATGACGATCACCGTGCTGGAGATGCTCGGGGAGGCGCGGCTGTACTCGCAGCAGCACTTCCAGTTCACCGAGCCGCTCACGGTCATCGGCGTGGCCTTCATCCTCATTTCCTACCCGGCTTCCCTGCTGCTGCGAGCCCTGGAGCGACGCCTTGTCCGCTGACACGAACACCGACACCAGCCCCCTGAAGGACCTGGCCAACCCCAAGGTGGACGGCAGCGAGCTGATCCGCTTCGACCAGGTCACCAAGCGGTTCGGGGACAACACCGTCCTCGACCACCTCGACTTCCGGGTCGACTCGGGCAAGCACGTCACGCTGATCGGCCCGTCCGGCTCCGGCAAGACGACGATCCTGCGGCTGCTGATGACGCTGACCAAACCGGACGAGGGCACGATCACCGTCGCCGGCGACCGGCTCTTCCCGGCGGGCGAGAAGGAGGTCCGCGAGGTCCGCAAGAAGATCGGGATGGTGTTCCAGCAGTTCAACCTGTTCCCGAACATGAGCGTGCTCAGAAACGTCACCGAGGCGCCGGTGACGGTCCTCGGCATGTCGAAGGACGAGGCGGAGGTACGGGCCCGGGAGCTGCTCGACCTGGTCGGCCTCGCGGACAAGTGCGACGAGCGGCCGAGCCGGCTGTCGGGCGGCCAGCAGCAGCGGGTGGCGATCGCCCGCGCGCTGGCGATGCGGCCGCAGGTGCTGCTGCTGGACGAGGTGACGTCCGCGCTCGACCCGGAACTGGTCGCGGGCGTCCTCGACGTCCTCCGGGACATCGCCCGCACCACGGACATCACGATGCTCTGTGTGACCCACGAGATGAATTTCGCCCGGGACATCTCGGACCAGGTGCTCATGTTCGATTCCGGCCACGTCATCGAGTCCGGTCCGCCGGAGAAGATCTTCAGCGATCCGGAGCAGGAACGGACCCGGGAATTCCTCAGCGCCGTGCTGTGACGAGGGGGAGTGGACCGGGGGCGGACGACGGGGGTGGGCGGGAAGGCACGAGGTCCGGCGGGCGGGGCATGCCGCACGGGCCGTGACCTTGGCATATGCCAGAGTGGTGCGCTCCTGCTGAGCGCCGTGGAGCGCACCACCAATCTCGTCAACAGGCGCTCACAGAGAGCAGCTTGACGGCTATCGTGGGGTGAGCCCAGCCGTCCGGACCGACGTCTTTTTTGAGCCGGGCCATGAAGCGCAGGGGGAAACCGTGGCGCTGAAGAACGAGCCGACCGCGCCGTACCACTCGGCTCAGGACGCCCTGCGCGTCCTGGAGACGGTGGCGCGGCAGTCCACCGGCGTCACCGGCGCCGAGCTCGCCCGCCGGACCGGCCTCGGCGGTGACCGGCTGACCGCGCTGGTCAGGATGCTGCGCCGGGAGGGGTACGTCGAGCAGGTCGCCGACGGGGCGTACGTGACCGGTGCCTCCCTCAGCCGCCTGGGCTCCGCCGAGGGCCGCGACCAGGCCGTGCGCGAGACGCTCCAGCAGACCCTCGACCGGCTCCGCGACTCGGTGGGCGCGGCGGTCTACGTCAGCCGGTACATCGACGGTGAGGTGCACGTCACCCAGTACGCGGAGAGCCCGGCGACTCCCGCGGTCAACGAATGGGTCGACTTCCGTTCCGCCGCGCATGCCAGCGCGGTCGGCAAGAGCCTGCTCGGCCAGCTCGACCACAACGGCCGCCGTGACCACCTCGCCCGGCACAAGATGGCCCGCCTCACCTCGCGGACCATCACCAGCGAACGACTGCTGCTGTCCCGCCTGGACTCCCAGCCGGCCACCGTGCCGGTGCTCGACCTCCAGGAGTACGCGATCGGCACGGTCTGCGCGGCCGTCCCGATCACCGCGGGCTCCTCCGTCGGCTGTCTCGCCCTGTCCCTCCCGGTCGAGCACGCCCACCGGCTGCGCCGCGCCGCGGACACGCTGAACCGCGGAGCGGCCCCCGTCCTGCTGTCCCTCTCGATCTAGGGCCCGGCCCGCACGGCATCCCCGGACCCGGCACCCGCCGGTGCCCCCCGGGGGTGTCGCGCGGGTGGTCGGAAGCACCCCTGAGGACCAGGTAGTATTTCTTTTGTCGCCGCCCGCGGAAGCGGGAGGCGAGAGTCATGCGCCGCTAGCTCAGTTGGTTAGAGCAGCTGACTCTTAATCAGCGGGTCCGGGGTTCGAGTCCCTGGCGGCGCACCTTGATGAAGGCCCCCCAAGCGTGTGGGGGGCCTTCATGCGTGTCGGCCTACGCCGACGTGACGAACTCCGTCAGCACCCGCGCCAGCAGCCCGGGGTCCCGTGCCCCGCACAGCTCGCGCGCCGAGTGCATCGACAGCCCCGCCACCCCCACGTCGACCGTCGCCACACCGAGCCGGGCCGCGGTGATCGGGCCGATCGAGGTGCCGCAGGGCATCGCGTTGTGCGAGACGAACGGCTGCCAGGGCACCCCGGCCCGCTCGCACGCTCCGGCGAACGCGGCGAATCCCGTGCCGTCGGTGGCGTACCGCTGGTTGGCGTTGACCTTGATGACCGGGCCGCCGTCGGGCAGCGGGTGGTGGCCCGGGTCGTGCCGCTCGGCGTAGTTGGGGTGCACCGCGTGGGACATGTCGCAGGACACACAGAGTGCTCCCGCGAGAGCCCGGTCGAAGTCGTCCGCCCGCCCGCCGCGGGCGGTCACCGTCCGGCCGAGCACCCGTTCCAGGAGAGGGCCCTGGGCACCGGAGTCGGAGCCGCTGCCCACCTCCTCGTGGTCGAAGGCGGCGAGCACCGGGATGTGCGCGGGCGGCCGGCCCGCGCCGGCGGCGGCCACGAGGGCCGTGACGCCCGCGTGCACCGAGATCTGGTTGTCCAGGCGGGGTGCGACGATGAACTCCTCGTCCGCGCCCAGGTACCCGGGCGGCTGGACGTCGTGGAGCATGAGGTCCCAGCCGAGGATCTCCGAGACGTCGGCGCCGGCCGCCTCCGCGACCCGGCCGAGCAGGGCGCCGGGCCGCGGGTCGCCCAGCCCCCACAGCGGGGCCATGTGCTGCTGCCGGTCCAGGGCGAGCCCGTCGTTGACGGTCCGGTCCAGATGGATGGCGAGCTGCGGCACCCGCAGCAGCGGCTTGTCGACGCAGACCAGCCGGGTCGATCCGTCGCGCAGGGCCAGCCGCCCCGAGACCCCCAGGTCACGGTCGAGCCAGGTGTTGAGCGGCACACCGCCGTACACCTCGACGGCGATCTGCCGCCAGCCAGCCGAACCGGTGTCCGGGGTGGGCTTGACCCGCAGGTTCGGGGAGTCGGTGTGGGCGCCCACGATCCGGAACGGGGTGTGGGCCGGAGCGCCCGGCGGCACGTACCAGGCGAGCAGCGCACCCGCGCGGACGACGTACCGGCCGCCCTCGGCTCCGGCCGTCCAGTCGTCCCGCTCGCGCAGCTCCGCGAAGCCCGCCTTCTCCAGGCGCTGCGCCGCGCTCGCCACCACGTGGTACGGCGAGGGGCTGGCCCTGACGAAGGCGAGCAGGTCGTCGGCGTGGCCGCGGTCGAGCGGGTCATGCGTGGGGGACATGAGTGCCTTTCGGGTGCTGTCGAGGGTGGGTGGGGCACCGCCGGACCGTCGGGCCGGGTGCACGGTCCGGCCCCCAGGGGGTCTCTCCGATCGGTTCGAGGACCCGCCTGGGCTCGGGCGTCGGGCACGCGGGCCCCATCGGCTCACGTGTCCCGGTATCCTCCCCGCGCGAACCGGCCGGGACTCCTCGGCACGGCATCCTTCACAGCACTCCGGACGACCTCACCGGTCCTCAACTACCCCCGCAGATAGGCGAGTACGGCGAGAACCCGACGGTGTGTCCCGGCGGCCGGCGGCAGGTCCAGCTTTCCCAGGATGTTGCCGATGTGCTTGCCGACGGCGGCCTCGGTGACGACCAGTTCCCGGGCGATGGCGCCGTTGGAGCGGCCCTCGGCGACCAGGCCGAGGACCTCGCGTTCGCGGGGTGTCAGCGTCGCCAGCGGATCGCGCCGGCGGCGCAGCAGCTGCCGTACGACCTCGGGGTCCACGACGGTCCCGCCGGCCGCGACCCGCTCGACCGCGTCCGCGAACTGCTCGACCTGCCCGACCCGGTCCTTGAGGAGGTAGCCGACGCCGGTTCCGTCACCGGTGTCGAGGAGGTCTGCGGCGTAGGCGCGCTGGACGTACTGGCTGAGCACCAGCACCGGGAGGCGCGGGTCGGCGGCGCGCAGGGCGAGGGCCGCGCGCAGCCCCTCGTCCTGGAACCCGGGCGGCATGCGGACGTCGGTGACGACGAGGTCGGGCGCGTTCGCCGCCACGGCGTCCCGCAGTGCCTCCGCGTCGCCGACGGCCGCGACCACCTCGTGTCCGAAGCGGTTCAGCAGCCCCACCAGTCCCTCCCGCAACAGCACGCCGTCCTCGGCGAGTACGACTCTCAGCACGGGATCTCCATACGCAGCACGGTGGGACCGCCCGGCGGGCTGTCGACGGCCAGTGTTCCATCGAGGACGGCGAGGCGGTCGGCGAGCCCGGTGAGGCCGGAGCCGGCGCGGCCCTCGGACCCTCCCGTCCCCCCGGCCGCGTCGCCGGGCGGTACGGCTCCGCCGCGGCCGTCGTCGCGCACCTCGATCCACAGCCGCCGTCCGTGCCGGTCCCCCGCGGTGCAGCCGGCGCTGATCCACGCCCGTGCGGCACCGCTGTGCCGGGCCACGTTCGCGAGCGCCTCGCGGACGGCGAAGTACGCGGCGGACTCGACGGCTTCGGTGAACCGGGGCAGCTCGACGTCGGTCTCCACCGGGACGGCCGAGCGGTCGGCGGCGTCGGCGATCGCGTCCCCGAGGCCGTAGTCCGCGAGCACCTGGGGATGGATGCCGTGGATCAGCTCCCGCAGCTCGACCAGCGCTTCGTCGGCCTCTCGGTGTGCCTGCGCGAGACGGTCCGCCAGTTCGGGCGGGGCGTCGAGGCGGGCGAGCCCGAGGCGCACGCTCAAAGCGACCAGCCGCTGCTGGGCCCCGTCGTGCAAGTCCCTCTCGATGCGTCGGCGTTCGGCCTCGAAGGCGGCCACCAGCCGGGCCCGGGACTCCGTCACCTCGGCGAGCCGTGTCTCGGTCTCGCGTGGCGCGAGGAGCAGCCGGGCGAGGGCGGCGCGGGCCCGGGCGTAGAACGCGAGGGGCCACAACAGGGCGAGGAGCAGCAGGAGTCCGCCCGCGGCGATCAGGGACGCCTGCGGATAGCCGTCGACGAGCCAGAGCTTGGCGACGCGTGTCTCGTCTCCGGAGAGGGCGAGTTGGGCCGGGGCCGTGAGCAGGGCGCCGGGGACGGCGAACACTGCGGCCAGGACGAGCAGGTCCAGCGGCCACAGCAGGAAGGCGAGCAGCACGGTGTAGGCCAGTTCGCGCCAGGTCGCCTGCTCGGTGAAGCGGAGCCTGGCCCAGGGGCCGAGTCCCGGCCCGGCCGGGGTGCGGTGCGGGTCGACGGGTGCGGGGCCGTGCGGGCCACTCGGGGCGGGGTCCCGCACGGCGGGCCGGTCGAGCCACGCCACCCGCCGGCGTTCGAGGACGCCGACGGGTATGCCGGACAGTGCGAGCAGGCCGAGCAGGGGGAGCCCGACGAGGACGGGGGTCAGCGCCGCGCCGAGGGTGCCGAGGATCAGCAGTCCCACCGACAGGGGCGCGCCGACCAGCACGCCGCCGACGAGATATCCCGTGTACGCCACCGGTCGGATCATGCCGAACACCGTAAGGGGGCCCGTTGACCGCGCACCATCCGGCCCGCGGGAGCGCACGGGGTGGATCCGGCCACCTTCCGGCGGCCGCCGGCCGGAGCGCGTCCGGCTACGTCCGCGGGGCCCGCCCGGTCGGCGACTCCCCCGCTCCGTGGGCCGGTCGGGAGAGGAGATCCTCCCGGCCGTGGGCCCGGTACCGGGCGACGAGGCCGTCGGTGTCGGCCGTCGTCAGGGGCCGGTACGCCAGCTCGCCCGGGGGCCGCCACCACACGGGGTCCGGGCAGTGGAAGCCCTCGCTCCGCAGGCCCGCCCGGTGGATCTTGTTGGTGGCGGTGACGGGCATGCGCTCCGCGATCCGCAGGAAGCGGGGGGCCATCTTGGTGCCCAGGTCGGGCTGGGCGTCCAGGAACGCCGCGAACTCCGCGGGGTCGAAGGAGGCTCCGTCCCGCAGGGCGAGCGCCGCCATGACCTGGTCGCCCGCCACCGGATCCGGCACGGCGTACACCGCGACGGCGGCGGCGCGCCCGTACCGGGCGAGGATGTTCTCGATCATCGCGGCGGCGAGGTTCTCGCTGTCGACGCGGAGCCGGTCGTCGGTGCGTCCGGCGAAGTAGAGGTAGCCGTCCGTGTCCCGGTAGAAGAGGTCGCCGGTCCAGTACCAGTTCCGCTCCGCGGCGGGGGCGTCCGGCCGGGGGTCCGTCCCGCGGCGCCGGGCCGCATCGGCGGCGGGGTTGCGCCAGTAGCCCTCGAAGGGGCTGGCGCCACGGTTCACCAACTCCCCTATCGATTCTGCCCCGTTGAGCAGTCGGCCGTCCGGGGAGAAGCGGGCCGGCGGGCAGACGCGGCGGGTCCGTGGGTCGATCACCGCCAGGTCGTCTCCGGGGGCCGCCCGTCCGATGGCCCCGGCGGGAGTGCCGGACGTGCGCTGGATGGCGGCGCCGCCCTCCGAGGATCCGTACCCCTCCACCAGTCGCGTGCCGAAGCGTTTCTCGAAGGCCGCCGCGTCGACCGCGCCGGCCTCGGTGCCGAATCCCACGCGCAGCGGGTTGTCCCGGTCGTCGGGCCGGGCGGGCGTGGCCAGCAGGTACTGCACCGCGCGGCCCACGTAGGTGAAGTAGGTGGCGCCGCAGGCGCGGACGTCGGGGAGGAACCCGGACGCCGAGAAGCGGCGCCGCAGCGCGACGCGCGCCCCGGCCGCCAGGGCGGGCGCCCAGTCGGCGATCACGGCGTTGCCGTGGAACATCGGCATGCAGATGTAGTGGGTGTCGTCCGGGCGCACCCCGAAGTGGCCGGCGAGCGAGAGTCCGGCGGACGCGATCCTGCCCTGGGTGCAGATCGCGGCCTTGGGGGCGCCGGTCGAGCCGGAGGTGAACAGCAGCAGGAACCGGCTGTCGGGCCGCGCGGCGGAGGCGTCGGGCGTCGCCCCCTCGTACGGCGCGAGGAGTTCGCCGTAGGCGTCCGTGTCGGTCACCAGGAGCCGCACGCCGGGGAGTTCGAGGCCGGTCAGCAGCGGCAGGTGGGCCCGCTCGGTGATCAGGACGCGGCATTCGGTGTGCAGGATGTCGCGGGCGAGTTCGGCTCCGCGCCGGGTCGGGTTGATCCCGGCGACGGTGGCTCCGGCGAGGGCGGCGGCGCCGAGCCACATCGGGTACTCGGGGGTGTTGTCGAGCAGCACGCCGAGGTGCGGCGGGGCGCCGGGCGGCAGCAGTTCGGCGAGCAGCGCGGCCCGTCGGGCCGCGCCCGCCGCCATCTGGTGGTGACTGACGGTCCGGCCCTCGAACCACAGCCCCGGCCGGTGGTCGCCCCACCGCTGCGCCACGAGTTCCCCGACGGTGTGCCTGCTGGACCCCATGGGCGCGTACGGTAATTGACGGTTCGTCAGATGTGGAGAGTCGTGCGTGCGCCGTCCGCGACGGTCCTACATGCCACCGAAGAAGGAGTCCCCCGCGAACACCTCGTGGTAGGTGATCATGAAGCCGACGCAGAAGGCGACGAGGACGCCGCAGAACGCCAGCACGGCGACGGTGGCCGCCGCCGCCTTGACCGGGCTCGGCGCGTGGGCCGTGGCCTTCTCGGGGTGTGCGGCGGTGTAGTGCACGGTGACGACGTCCCCCGCGACGGTCGTCGGGCGGCCGTTGTCCTCGTCGAAACGGACGGTGCGGCCGTCACGCGTCGTGAACTCGTAGACGTGGTGCTGCGTCGTGGTGACGGAGGAATCGCCGCTGCCGCCGCTGGTCGTGGTGTAGGCGCGCAGGCAGTGACCCTCGGCGGTCAGGCCGCTGCTCCAGGCGCTGCGCAGTTCGAGCGAGCGGCGCACCACCTTGACCGCGAGGAGCAGCACCCCGGCGATGATCAGCACGGGCACGGCGTAGAAGAACACACTCATCAGGACCCCCCGGTGTTCGGACCTTGCTTCCCCGCACGCCGTCCCGGTCGGGACGGCGTGCGGGGAACCTACCCGCGCCGGGGGTGTCCGCGCCTCAAGGGAGGCTCAGAACCGTGCCGGTCTCAGAACGTCACGTCCGCACAGGAGTAGAACGCGTTCGTCGTGTCCGCGACCGTCCACACCCCGAGGATGATGTGGTGTCCGCTCTTGCCGCTCGGCAGGGTGCCGGTGTGCGAGAGCGTGGACGGGGGGCGCTGTCCGTTGTAGGGGACCGTCAGGAACGGGGTGGTCTCCAGGTCCGCGCGGGTCAGCGCGTGGTTCTGGTTCCAGCCGGTCTTGGTGATGAAGTACTTGAAGTCGGTCGTCGCGTGCATGGCGGTGAACTGCCAGCGGAAGCTGTAGCTCTGCCCCGCGCTGACCTTGGTCGTCGGCCAGGCCGCGCCCCCGGGGGTCTTGGGCTGGTCGAGCTGGCTGAAGTTGGTGTGGCCCGCGGAGCAGATCTGCCCGTCGGCCGGGCCCGCCGCCGGGAAGCCCTTGAGACCCTCGACGCTCTGCGGCTCCCACTGGATGGCACCGCAGTTGGCGACGCTGCCGCCACTGGCACACATCTTCTGCCGGCTGAGGGGCTGGTCGGTGTAGCCGTGGGCGCTCGCCCCGCCACTGGAGAGCACGAACGTGCCCGCCGTGGCGAGGCCGAGAGCCGCCGCGTACATCTTCGTCTTGCCGCTGATGAGGGACTTGTTCGTCCGTTTGCGCATGCTGCCGCTCCTGGAGGACGTGGGGGAGGTTCTCGTGAGCCGTGCGCGCGGTGTTCAGGTCTAGACCAAGTCCCAGATTATTGCGGGTAGTTGAACATGTCCATACCAATCACGGACCCGCCTACGACGACACCTCTCCGCGCCCCGTGCAGAACGCCACCGTGAGGTCCTTCACCAGCGCCTTGCGCTCGTAGTCGTCCAGTTCGACCAGTCCCCGCATGGTCAGCCGGGTCACCGTGTCCTCCACCGAGTCGACGACCGAGCCGAGCACGCTGTCCCGGTGCTGCGCGTCCAGGGCCGCGATCCGGCGCCGCTGCATCACGGCGGCGATCTCGGGCGCGTACTCGATCCGCGTCGGCTGGGCGGAGAAGACCTCCAGGCCGACCGGGGCCGTGTCCGCGGCCACCATCCGGGTCAGCGCCTCACCGACCGCGTCCGTGTTGCGCAGGGTCAGGTCCTTGACCACGGCGGGGGGCAGTTCGGCCGGCTGCTGCGAGAGCACCCGCGACAGCGCCGCCTCCACGCACTCGCGCAGATACGTCTGGTGGTCGTCGACCCCGAGCGTGGCCCGCGCGGTGTCCTTGACGCGCCAGACGACGAGCACCACCACCCGC
Organism: Streptomyces sp. M41(2017); assembly: GCF_002078175.1. Lineage (GTDB taxonomy): Bacteria > Actinomycetota > Actinomycetes > Streptomycetales > Streptomycetaceae > Streptomyces. The sequence continues at coordinate 1,050,137 of NZ_MWFK01000001.1, forward strand.
AGCGCGACGCCGTTCGCGTCCACCACGGACATCGGCTCGCTGCGCCAGTGCCGCAGCCGGACGTCGACCCGGCGGCGCAGCACCAGCGGGTTGACCCACATCAGCCCGGTGCGCCGGACGGTGCCGCGGTAGCGCCCGAAGAGGCCCAGCACCCAGGCGCGTCCGGTCCGGCCGCGGGCGAGACCGCCGAAGCCGAACAGCCCGAGGGTGCCGGCCCCGACGTACGCCGCCCACTGCGCGGGACCGAACCCGGCCCCCACGGTCTGGGGCAGCTGCAGGGCGTCGAGGAGGGCGGGCGGCAGGACGCCGGCCCACCACGAGGTGACGGCGCAGCCTGCCACGCCGCAGGTCCCGGCGAGCACACCCGCCAGTCCCGGGAGTACACGGGCGGGCCGCTCCACGAGGCCGGGGTCGGCCTCCGGGACGGGGCGCGGCGGTCTGCCGGCTGCGGGCCGCCGGATCCTCGGCTGTTCACCGGTGCCGCGCCGCCGGCCCACGACGGCGGGCGCGAGCGGCACCGACACCGGGTCGGGGTCGTCACGGAAGAGCAGGTGGACGGGGATCTCGGTGGTCACCTCGTTCTGGATGAGCCGGACGGCCCGGGCGCCGCCGACCTCTGCGGGACCCTCGGGCCGGGGCTCCGGCGGGGTGGGCCCCCCGGGCTCGGGGGTGTGTTCCGGGGTGTGTGACGTCGTCGTAGTCATAGCTGCCTCCATGCCTCCGCGCCTGGAAGTGTGTTCACGAGCCGTGGGCGGGTCCGGCCGGTCCGAGGGGGAAGCCGGCCGTCCGGGGTCCGGGTCCTGCGCGCTCAGGAGAAGAGCCGCCGCCAGGTCTCCGGCCCGGGGTAGCCGTCCGCCGCCCCGCCGCGCCAGCCCTGGGCCCGCTGGAACGCCTCGACGTTGCGCCGGTCCGCCTCGCCCCAGCGGGACCCGGGGCCGGTCGTGTAGTGCGTGCCGAACCCCTTCTTGACGAGCTGCTTCCCGAGCTGGGTGACGTACGCGTTGTTCGCGCCGGGCCGGAACATCGCGCGCCCGGGGTAGGCGGGCACGGGGTGCGAGGTGCCCGTGCCCGGGGCTCCGGGGCTTCCGGCGACGGGCGGGATGTCCTTGCCCTTCTTGCCGGTCAGATAGGCCCAGGTGGTCGGTCCGGGCCGGCCGTCCGCGTCCGCGCCGGTCCAGCCCTGCGCCTTCTGGAACGCCTGGGTGGCCCGCTGGTCGGCGCTCGTCCAGCGCGGTCCGGGTCCCGTGGTGTAGAACCGGGCGCCGCCCCGCTCGACCAGGAGCTTGCCGAGCTGGGTGACGTAGGCGTTGTTCGCTCCGGTCCCGAAGTAGGCGGTCCCCGGGAATCGGGTCGCCGTGCCCGGGGTGGCCGGCGGCGTCGGTGTGGACGGCTCGGCACCGCCCGCGCCCTCGGCGAGTCCCTTGTAGCGGTAGGGCACGTAGTGGTCCGAGTTCGACCAGTACGCGTACGGGGTGGACTGCTTCCTCGCGTGCGGCGGGGTCTGCTCGTAGGCGACGTAGTAGGTGTGGGTGTAGTCGGTCCAGCCGCCGAAGATGACGACGTGCGAGCCCTTCTCCGGGTTGTCCGGGTTGTGGAAGAGCAGCATGTCCCCGGGCTGCAGCTGGTCGCGGGTGATCCGCACCCCGAAGCTGTCGAGGCTGCCCGTCCACTCGTTGCCCGGGAGCCCCCAGGCCATCGAGACGAAGCCGGAGCAGTCCTGCCGGTAGCCGTCCTTCCAGTACGCGCTCATGCTGTACGGCACGTCCGCGTCGATCCAGGTCTTGGCCCGGTTGATGATCTCGGCCCGGGTGGTGGTGGGAGCCTTGGCCGCCTGGCCCGGCTCGGCCGCCGCCGGTTTCCCCGAGGGGCCGTGCAGGGGCGCCTTGCTGCCCTGCGGCGTGTCGGGCTCGTCACCGGCGGGAACGCCCGGCAGGGCGGGTCCGTGCGCGGCGGCGACCGCCGGCACCGCCTGCCCGGCCGCGAGGACGGCGCCCGCCGTGGCGGCCAGCGCGAGAGCCACGGGAGTCCGCCCGGCCCGGGCGAGGCCGCGTACGTGGGAGAGGGTCGCCGGGTGGCCCACGGGGCCCGTCGCCCGGGACCCTGGGGGCAGGACGCGCCGCCAGTGAACGCATCCGGGGCAGTCGCAGTCGCTCGCGGGATCGAGTTCCTCGAATACCGGAGTCTCCATGCGCTGCCCCTCACACTCCAGATGGAAATGTCCGCATTTCTGCACAATCGTCAGTTTCTCAACTGTCGTCCGGTGTCGCATGTTGACGGTCCGAATGATGTACGGGAGCCCTCCCACCTGCTGCGGAGCACGCCCCCGCGGTCAGGAGCACCCCCGCGGGTCGGGTAGAGTTTTCGCGTCAGCAGGCGCCGCTAGCTCAGTTGGTTAGAGCAGCTGACTCTTAATCAGCGGGTCCGGGGTTCGAGTCCCTGGCGGCGCACCGACCGAAGAGCCCCCTCGTCGTGACGAGGGGGCTCTTCGTCATGCCCCGGGACCCCCGCGCGGACGCCCCCATGTGCCCCTTCTTCGCACACGCGTCCCAATTAGCGCGTATGACCGGTTAACACCGCGTTTCGCGTCTTGCGATCATGAAGGGAGACGTAGAACCCTGGGCCCGCAAGAGGCTGTCGATTTATGGCAGTTGAGAGAAGTGGGGGGCTTGGCCGGTTGCGGCATGGGGGGTTGGGGGCCCCGTTCATGGCCGGACGCCGAGGGGGGCGTCGCGCAACCGGACGACCGGGGTTCCACGTCCATACGGTGTGGACGACGCGCTGGCCCCGGTCTGCCATTGACACGTCCGCGAAGGGTCGAGGGGGACCCCCGGCGGACGAAGAGAACCGACGAACACGCGCCCGACGGCGCGTGTTGGGGGGATGACTCATGACGTCGACGCCGACGGGTGCCCGAAAGGATTTCGACCCGTCCGAGACGACCCAGCTGCGCATGCCGTCACACCGCACCGGCAGCATCCGCAGGATCAAGAACACACTGCCGAGATACGACTACGAGCACTACAGCCGGCTCGCCGGCCCGCTCACCCAGCCCGACCCGGCCAAGCCGTACCGGGTGCAGTACCGCTCCCTGCTCTCGCAGGAACCGCACCGCCTCAGGGCCGCGCTCATGCTGGGGGCCGCGCCGCTGCTCTCGCTGGTGCTGCTCGGCTGGCTGCTCCAGCCCGAGCACTGGACCGAACGCGACTATCCCGCCTACGACTTCCTGCCGGCCCTCGACATCGTGATGCTGGTCTCGATCGGTCTGATCGAGTTCTTCCGCTGCATGAACGTGCTGTCGAACGCGCACGCCACCCTGGTCGCCCGCGACCCGGTCCCGGTGGTGCCCGAGACCGGCACCAGAGTCGCCTTCCTCACCTCGTTCGTGCCGGGCAAGGAACCGCTCGCCATGGTGACGAAGACCCTGGAGGCCGCCGTCAGGCTGCGCCACCGGGGCCTTCTGCACATCTGGCTCCTCGACGAGGGCGACGACCCGGACGTGAAGGAGGTCTGCGCGCGCCTGGGCGTGCACCACTTCTCCCGCAAGGGCGTCGAGAAGTGGAACCGGCCCAAGGGCGCCCATCGCGCGAAGACCAAGCACGGCAACTACAACGCCTGGCTGGACGCGCACGGCGACGCGTACGACTACTTCGCCTCGGTCGACACCGACCACGTGCCGCTGCCCAACTACCTGGAGCGGATGCTCGGCTTCTTCCGCGACCCGAACGTCGGCTTCGTCATCGGCCCCCAGGTGTACGGCAATTACGACAACCCCATCACCAAGGCGGCCGAGTCCCAGCAGTTCCTCTTCCACGCCCTCATCCAGCGGGCCGGGAACTTCTACGGCTCCCCGATGTTCGTCGGCACCTCCAACGCCGTACGCATCAAGGCGCTGAAGCAGATCGGCGGCCTGTACGACTCGATCACCGAGGACATGGCGACCGGGTTCGAGATGCACCGCGCCAAGAACCCGGCGACGGGCCGCAGATGGAAGTCGGTCTACACGCCGGACGTGCTGGCCGTCGGCGAGGGACCGGGCGCCTGGACGGACTTCTTCACCCAGCAGCTGCGCTGGTCACGGGGCACCTACGAGACGATCCTCAAGCAGTACTGGAAGGGCTTCGCCACCATGCCTCCGGGCAAGCTCTTCAACTACACCATGATGATCATCTTCTACCCCATGTCGGCGCTCAACTGGATCCTCGCGGCGCTGAGTTGCGCCCTGTTCCTCGGGCTCGGCGCCTCAGGCGTGAACATCGACCCGACGGTCTGGCTGATGCTGTACGGCAACGCCTCGGCGCTCCAGATCGGCCTGTACATCTGGAACCGCCGGCACAACGTCTCGCCGCACGAACCGGAGGGATCCGGCGGTGTGGCGGGCATGGTGATGTCGGCGCTGTCCGCGCCGATCTACGCACGGTCGCTGATGGACACCGTGCTGCGCCGCAAGAGCTCGTTCGTGGTGACGCCCAAGGGCGACTCGGCCAGCCCCGACACCCTGTTCGGGACGTTCCGGATCCATCTGTTCTTCATCCTGGTCTTCGCCGGCTCGATCACCGCCGGCTTCGTCCTCGGCCACTCACACCCGGCGATGATCACCTGGGGCGCCGTCGCCCTGCTGATCACCGCGTCGCCGATCCTCGCCTGGCGCTGGAGCCTGCGGCAGGAGCGGCGCGGGGCGCGGACGGTGCCCGAGAACGTGGCCGTTCCGCAGCAGGCCCCGGCCCCGCCGCAGGAGCAGCACGCCCCGCACGCGCCGCAGCACAAGCCCAGTTGGGCCGCGGCGGGCGGGAGCGGTGACCAGACCGTGCAGATCGCCCTTGGGGGACGTAAGAAATGAAGGACGGTGCCCGTCGCCGCCGTGCCCGCCGCCTCGGGATCACCGGGGTGGTGGTGCTCGCGCTGGCCGGGATGAACGGACCGTGGCTGTACCGCTTCGGGACGGACAAGTACCACCAGTACACGATCAACAAGCCGGAGTACAAAGCCGACAACGGACACTGGGACGTCATCGAGTTCCCGAAGCGGGACCGCCTCAACACGATCCACGCGGCCCTGCTGCACACGGGGAAGATCCTGCTGATCGCCGGTTCGGGGAACAACCAGCAGAACTTCGACGCGAAGAAGTTCGACACGCGGATCTGGGACCCGGTCAAGGGCACGGTCAAGAAGATCCCGACGCCCGCCGACCTCTTCTGCACGGGCCACACCCAGCTCGCGAACGGCAACCTGCTGATCGCGGGCGGCACCAAGCGGTACGAGACCCTGAAGGGGGACGTCACCAAGGCGGGCGGCCTGATGGTCGTCCACAACGAGAACCCGGACAGGCCGATCACCCTGCCGGCCGGCAGCACCTTCACCGGCAAGGAGAACGGCAGGACGTTCGTCTCCAAGGACCCGGTGCTCGTGCCGCGTGCCAAGAAGGTCTTCGACAAGAAGACCGGCGCGTTCCTGCGCAACGACCCGGGACTGGGCCGCATCTACGTCGAGGCCCAGAAGAGCGGCCAGAAGTACGAGACCGGCACCCAGGACAACTACCGGATCCGCGGGCTGAGCGGCTCCGACGCCCGCAACACGTACGGGATCGCCCAGAAGCTCGCCCTGGACAAGAAGGACTTCCAGGGGATCCGCGACGCCTACGAGTTCGATCCGGTCGCCGAGCGGTACATCAAGGTCGACCCGATGAACGAGGCCCGCTGGTACCCGACGCTGACCACCCTCGGCGACGGCAAGGTCCTCAGCCTCTCCGGCCTGGACGAGATCGGCCAGCTCGTCCCCGGCAAGAACGAGGTCTTCGACCCGAAGACCAGGAAATGGACGTACACCAAGGGCATCCGGCAGTTCCCCACCTATCCGGCGATCTCCCTGATGCAGAACGGCAAGCTCTTCTACTCGGGCTCGAACGCCGGCTACGGCCCCGACGACGTGGGCCGCGACCCCGGGGTGTGGGACCTGGCGAGCAACACGTTCACCAAGCTCGGGGGCCTGAGCGACCCGAACATGATGGAGACGTCCGGGACCGTGCTGCTGCCGCCCGCGCAGGACGAGAAGTACCTGGTGATCGGGGGCGGCGGGGTCGGCGAGTCCCAGCTGTCCAGCAGGAGGACCCGGCTGATCGACCTCAAGGATCCGCACCCGGCGTTCGTGGACGGTCCCGAGCTGGAGAAGGGCACCCGCTATCCGCAGTCCTCGATCCTGCCCGACGACACGGTCCTGGTGTCGGGCGGCTCGGAGGACTACCGGGGGCGCGGCGACTCCGACATCCTCCAGGCGCGGATCTACGACCCGAAGGCGAACAGCTTCGACCGGGTCGCCGATCCGCTGGTGGGCCGGAACTACCACTCGGGCTCGATCCTGCTGCCCGACGGCCGCGTGATGTTCTTCGGCTCCAACTCGCTCTACGCGGACAAGGCCAACACCAAGCCGGCCACGTTCGAGCAGCGCATCGAGATCTACACGCCGCCGTACCTGTACCGGGACTCGCGACCCTCGCTGTCCGGCGGCCCGCGGACGATCGCCCGGGGCGCCTCGGCGACGTTCGCCTCGGCGCACGCCTCGTCCATCAGGACGGCACGTCTGATCCGGCCGAGCGCGTCCACCCATGTCACCGATGTCGACCAGCGGTCCGTCGCGCTGGACTTCACGAGGACGGCGAAGGGGATCTCGGTCACCGTGCCGAAGAACCGGAACCTCGTCGAGTCCGGCTGGTACATGCTGTTCGTGACGGACGACCAGGGCACGCCCAGCAAGGCCCAGTGGGTCAAGGTGCCCTGACAGGAGGGGCGTTGACGGGGAGGGCGCCCTCCGCTCCGGCGGAGGGCGCCCTCTCGCGTACCGAGGGGTGCCGCTACTTGGAGGCTTTCGCGAGCTTCAGCGCGTAGTCGGCCCACCAGTCGCCCGCCTTCGGGCCTCCCCTGCAGGTGCCGTCCGACTCGCCGGGGCGCTTGATCCACAGATAGGCGTCGACGAGCGGGTCGGCGGTCTTCGTCGTCGGGTTCTCGCCGAGCGCGCGGCCCGGCGGGTTGCACCAGTTCTCGTCGGGCTTGCCCCCCGTGTACGGGCCGTTGCCGTTGCGGCTGGTGTCGACGACGAAGTGCTTGTTCCCCACCTTCGACGCGAGCTGCTTGCCGTAGGCGATGGAGTCCCCGGTCGCGTAGAAGTTGGAGACGTTGACAGCGAAGCCGTCCGCCCGGTCGATCCCGGCGGCGCGCAGGGGCTCGAAGATCTGGTCGGGGTGTCCCCAGCCGGCGTTGCCCGCGTCCAGGTACACCTTCGTGTTCTTCAGGGACGTGAGCCGGGTGACGGCGCCCTTGAGCAGGTCGTAGCGCTCGCCCCGGAACTCCTCCGGGGTGCACTGGTTGACCAGGTGGAGGATGGCGTCCGGCTCCAGGATCACCGTGGCGGGGCGGTCCCCGATGCCCCGGGCCACCGCCTCGATCCAGGTCCGGTAGGCGTTGCCGTCGGCGGCGCCTCCTTGCGAGAACTGGCCGCAGTCGCGGTGCGGGATGTTGTAGAGGACGAGGATCGCGGCCCGGTCGGCCTTGTCGGCGGCCTCGGTGAAACCGCGCGCCTCCTGCTCCGGGTTCTCCGGGCCGATCCACTCGCCGGTCGGCTGTCCCGCTATCTTGCGGATCTGCGCGGCGTCGTCACCGCGGCCCGCCTTCGCGTAGGCGGCGACCTGTTCGGCCGCGTTCCCGTCCGGGTTGACCCAGAACGGGTCCGCGTTCTTCGGCTGCTGCGTGACCGGTGCCCCGGATTCCTCGTCCGTGCCGCCGCCCCCGGAGGAGCACCCCGCGAGCAGCAGTGCCGCTCCCAGCACCGCCATGGACGCCCGTGCCCCGGCACCCTTGTTGCCGTACATCCGACTCCCCCTTGGGTGCACCGTCCTAAGGGTCAATCGTGACATACCCACCGTCCGCGCCGCGGGGTCTCCGGTCCTTGTCCGGGAGCTGTTACAGCCCCGACACGACCCGGGCCGAGCCCCGGGCCCCGTCCGTCACCGGGCCCCGGGTCAGGCCGAGTTGGCCTCGGACGCCCTCTAGGCCCGGTCGCCCGTTCCCTCTAAGGTGGCCCCCAACGGCCCCAGCCCCCGGCCGGTTGTCCCGCCCCTCCGCCGAGTCCGGCGGACGGGGACCCAGACCTCCCGCGTCAGTGCCGGGTTACTCCCGCGATCCGTGCGCGCGCGGTCGAGGACCAGCCCGGTCGGCGGCTTCTCGGGGGGAGCTGGTCGCCGACCGGGCTGCGGTGACGGCGCCGGTCACCGGCCCGTGGGTGCCGGTCGGCGCGTCGGCGGTCCGGGCGTCCGGTTCACACGCCGCGTCCGGTGAGGTACGCCGACACGACCACGTTCGCCGTGTAGTTCCCGGTGGTCCTGTCGAAGGTGCCGCCGCAGGTGACCAGCCGCAGCTCGGCCCGCCCCGACTCCCTCGGCCCGTAGGCCTGCCGGGCGTCGAAGTGGTCGCGCGGGAGTACCTCGACGTCGTCCACGGTGAACTCCGCGACCGTCCCGTCGTCGCGGGCCACCCGGACGGTGTCGCCGGGCTTCACGGAGCTGAGCTTGTAGAAGACCGCGGGCCGGGTGTCGGTGTCGACGTGTCCGACCATCAGCGCGGTGCCGACCGCTCCCGGTTCCACGCCCGCCGCGTACCAGGCGACGACACCGGGCTGGTCGTACGGGGGCGGGTCGATGGCGCCCGCGCGGTCGAGCCCGCGGGCGACCACGGGGGCCTGCACGCCCATAGCGGGGATGTCGACGCGCTGGGGGCGGGCGTTGCCCAGCGGCTTGACGGCGTGCGGCAGCCGGACCTCGGGCGGGCGTCCGACGGCCGCGATGTCCCCGGTGGTCGGCGCCGACACCCCGAGCCGGATGTCCGTGACCCGGCTCCCCCACAGCCACAGGCCGAGCAGCAGCACCAGCCAGGCGATTCCGGTGAGCAGCCGGCCGGCGCCGGAGGAGCGTTCGCGTTCGGCCATGTCAGTCGCGGCCGTCCTGGCCCCGGCGTGCGCTGCGGATCGCGACGGCGACCGCGGCGACGCCTGCGAGGACCAGGCCGGTCACGGCCTGTTTGGTGCCGGGGCCGGCCTCCCGGGCGTCCACCGAGCCGAAGTGGGCGGTGGCGCCGCCGCCGGCGTGCACGGGTGCGACGGGCGAGGCGGGCGCGGTCACGGCGGGTGCGGGCGAGGCGGCAGGGTCGGCGACGGTGACGGTGCCTCTGACCCGGTCGGTGTGTCCGTCGCAGTCGATCTCGACGGGGTAGCTGCCGGGGTGCAGAGAGGTGCGGACGCGGGTCTCGCCGACCAGTCCGCCGCCGCCGGGACCGGTCAGCCGCGCGGCGGAGACGAACGCGTCGGACACCGCGGTCCCGGTCCGGCCGGCGCAGCCCATGGCGCGCAGCCGGATGTCGCTGCCGAAGGCGGGGCCCGCGGGCGTCACGGAGACACCGCCCGGTCCCGCGTCGGCCGCGTGGGCGACGGGGGTGAACGCGGCCGCGACCACCGCACCGGCACAGAGAGTGAGTCGCACTGAGCGCATCGTGAAACCTCCAGACATCTGGAGAGTCCCCCGCGCGACGGTGGCCCGCATCCTCAGCGGGCCGCCGTTGCTCCGAACGGGTCGGTCCGGCGCGTTTAGGGTTTCGGGCCCGCCGCGGGCCCCCCGCTGGTCAGACGCGCTCGACGAGGTCGGCGATCGAGTCGACGACCTGCGACGGGCGGTACGGGTACTGCTCGATCTCGCCGGGTGTGGTCAGTCCGGTCAGGACGAGGAAGGTCTGCATCCCCGCCTCCAGCCCGGCCAGCACGTCGGTGTCCATGCGGTCACCGATCATCGCGCTGGTCTCGGAGTGGGCGCCGATGGCGTTCAGTCCGGTCCGCATCATCAGCGGGTTCGGCTTGCCGGCGAAGTAGGGCTGCTTGCCGGTGGCCTTGGTGATCAGTGCGGCGACGGCGCCGGTGGCGGGCAGCGGGCCCTCGGTGGAGGGGCCGGTCTCGTCCGGGTTGGTGGCGATGAACCGGGCGCCGCCCTTGATCAGCCGGACGGCCTTGGTCATGGCCTCGAAGGAGTAGGTACGGGTCTCGCCGAGGACCACGTAGTCCGGCTCGTGGTCGGTGAGGACGTATCCGATGTCGTGCAGCGCGGTGGTCAGGCCGGCCTCGCCGATCACGTACGCGGTGCCGCCGGGCCGCTGGTCGTCGAGGAACTTGGCGGTGGCCAGGGCGGAGGTCCAGATGTTCTCGACCGGCACGTCCAGGCCCATGCGCCGCAGCCTCGCGTGCAGGTCACGGGCGGTGTAGATGGAGTTGTTCGTCAGGACCAGGAAGGGCTTGCCGGACTCCCGCAGCTTCTTGACGAAGGAGTCCGCGCCGGGGATCGGCACCCCTTCGTGGATGAGGACACCGTCCATGTCGGTGAGCCACGACTCGATGGGCTTGCGCTCTGACATGTGCTGGGTCTCCTGCCGTCCTGTGGCGTACGTACGCACTCGATCCGGGGGCGCCGGAACGACGGTGTGCCGACGCCCCCAGCCTAGTCAGGACCGTGTGATCCCGGCCGGGCCGGGATCACACGGGCGCCGATCAGCCGGCCTTGAGCGACACGCCGTCGATCACCCAGTACCAGTTGTTCCCGCCGGTGTAGCGGAACCGGACCCGGGCCGTCTTCGCCCCGGCCGGGACCTGGAGGGTCAGCTTCTCGACGCGGGAGGACGTGTCGGCGGTGTACGTCTTCACGGCGACCGGCGCGGCGCCGTCGTAGGAGACGAGGACCTCGCCCTTCTGCGGGGACTCCTGGCGGTAGTACGTGGTGTACGTGAGCGTGGCGGCGGCGCCTCCGGTGACCGGGTAGGCGGGGCTGACGAGGGTGGAGTCGAAGGTGCCCGAGAAGGTCTTGTCCTCCCATTCGTCCCCGTCGGCGACCGCGAACACGTTGCGGGCCCGGACGTTGCCCTCACGGTTCTGGTCGGCCTGCGCCTTGGTCCAGAACTCGTCCGTGGTGAAGGACCAGCCGCGCCACTCGGTGACACCGCCGGTGCCCATCGCGGAGTTGTCGACGGACCAGCCGCTCGGCGCGGTGTGGGTGAAGCCGATCACCGTGGCGCCGATGCCGGTCTCGTCGACGCGGGTGGCGAGCTGCGGGCGCAGCGTGTCGAAGTCGTCCGGGGCGGGCTGCTGCACGGGCCGTCCGTCGAGGCCCCAGGCCGGGTCGATGGCGACGCCGAGATGGGCGAGCGCGGAGGCGGCGATGTCCGGCATCTTGACGTCGTGGCGCACCGAACCGGCGGCCAGGGTCGGGCCGGTCGCGATCATGAAGGTCTGCCGTTCGGGCCAGCTGGAGCCGCCGTGGCCGCCCGCGTCGGTGTGCCCGTGGTCGGCGGTGACCATGATCAGCCAGTCCTCGGAGGCGTACGTGGCACGGGCCTTGACGGCGGCCACCATCTGCCCGACCTGGGTGTCGACGCCGTGGATGGCGTCCAGGTACTGCTGACTGGCGGCGCCGTAGCTGTGGCCCGCGTGGTCGACGTTGTCGAGCTGGACGAACACCGCGTCGGGGTTGCCGGTGCGGAGCCGGTCGACGGCGCGCGAGGTGGTGCCGGTGTCGTACTCGGCGCTGGGGGTGGACACGCGGGTGTCGACCGTGGAGGAGAAGACGGTGTCCGTCAGGGGCGCCCAGGAGGAGACGGCGTACGTGGACAGGGACGGCTTTGCGGTCTCGATCCGGGTGAGGAAGTCCGGGTACCGCGCGAAGTTCTGGCCGGTGAAGTTGTTGTCCTTCACGTTGTGCTTGTCGGGCCAGACGCCGGTGATGAGGGTGGACCAGCCCGGGCCGGAGAGGGTCGGCGCGAACGGGTTGGCGTAGATGCTGCTGGGCGCGGTGAGGCCCGCGGCCATCAGGGCGTCGAGGTTGGGGGCGTCGGCGTCCTTGACGCGGTTCAGCAGGGTGCCGTCGAGGCCGATGACGAGGACCTTGGGGGTCTTGGCGGCGGCGCGGGCGACGGACGCGAGCGGTCCGGCGGCGAGGGCGAGGCCGGCCGCGGAGGCGAGCAGGGAGCGACGGGACATGCGTGACGACACGTGATCCTCCGGGAGGGGGACGAGGGTGTGGAGCACGGATGGAACAGCGAGGGGTGACGCGGTCGGGCACGGCGACGCCCCGGCGGTTCGGGGCCAGGGGCGTCGCCGGTGTGGTGCGGGCGGCACGAATGGTGCGGGCGCGGCCAACGGCCGCTCGGAAGACGGCCGTTCGAGGTCCGGCTGTTCGGCTGCCGACGGTCCGGCCGACGGTGGTTCAGCTGCCGGTGGCGGACTTCCAGTCCTCGACGTACGTGGTGAGGTTCTTGTCGATGTCCGCCCAGTCGGGCTCGAAGACCTCGACGCCGTCCATGAGCTTGGTCAGCGCGACGGCGTTGGCGTCGGTGGCCTTCACGTCGGAGCGCGCGGAGAAGCCGCCGCCGATCTCACTGACCTGCTGCTGGGCCTCGGCGGACAGCATGAAGTCGAGGAGCTTCTTGCCGTTCGCGGTGTGCGGGGCCTTGGTGACGAGGCCGGCGGCGTACGGGAGTGCGAAAGTGGTGGGCTTGCCGGCGGCGTCGGTGGCCTTGTCGGTGGCCTGCGGGAACCAGAGCCCGAGGTTCGGCATGTCCTTGGACTGGGCGTAGTTCATCTGGACGTCGCCGTTGGCGGCCAGCAGTTCGCCCTTGTCGACCTTGGGGGCGAGTTTGCCGGTGGAGGCGGACGGGCCCACGTTGTTGGACTGGAGCTTCTTCAGGTAGGCGAGCGCCGCGTCCTTGCCGCCGAAGTCGTGGATCGCCTTGATCAGTACGGCGGTTCCGTCGCCGGCGACACCGGGTGTGGAGTACTGGATCTTGTTCTTGTACGTGCCGCCGAGCAGTTCGTCCCAGGTGGTGGGCGCCTGCTTCAGCTCCTTCTTGTTGTAGACGAAGCCGAAGTAGTTGTTGACGACGGAGGTCCAGGTGGCGTCGGCGGCCTTGTCTGCGCCGTCGACCTGGTCGGAGCCCTTGGGCGCGTACTTCTGGAGCAGGCCCTTGCCGTCGGCCTGCTGGATGAACGGCGGGAGGGTGACGAGGACGTCGGCCTGCGGGTTGGTCTTCTCACGGGCGGCCCGCTGGACCATCTCGCCCGAACCTCCCTCGACGTACTTGACCTTGATGCCGGTCTTCTTCTCGAAGTCCTTGAAGACCTGGTCGTACCAGCCGTCGCCGTTCTCGCCCTTGAGACCGTCCGCGCTGTACACGGTGACGACCTTGGCGTCGGCGGCGGCCGAGTCGCCGCCGCACGCGGTGAGCGAGCCGGCGAGGACGAGGCTGCCGGTCACGGCGGCGATCGGGGCGAGGCGGAGCGAGCGGGCGTTTCTGGGCATGACGAGGTGAACTCCTTGCGTAGGCACGGCGTTTGAGGGTGGAGCCCGGTGGGACGGATCAGCGGGTCAGCGGTAGGAGGCCTTGGTGCGGATCCGGGAGACGGCGAACAGCACGAGCACGGTCGCCGTCATGAGGACCACGGCGAGCGCGGAGCCGGTGAACAGGGCGCCGCGGTCGGTGGCCGCGTAGATCTGGACGGGAAGCGGGGTCCAGTCCGGCGGGTAGAGCATCATCGTGGCGCTCAACTCGCCCATGGACAGGGCGAAGCAGAGGCCCGCGGCGGCGGTGAGCGAGGGCAGCAGCAGCGGCAGCCGCACCCGCCACAGCACGGAGGAGGGCCGGGCGCCGAGGGAGGCGGCGGCCTGTTCGTAGGCGGGGTCCAGACGCACGACGGCGGCCGACACCGACTGGTGGGCGAACGCCGTGACAAGAACGGCGTGCGCGAGGACGACGATCCACCGGGTGCCGTTGAGCAGCACCGGAGGCTTGGAGAAGGCGACCAGGACCGCCAGTCCGACGACGACGGACGGCACGGCGACCGGCAGCATGAACAGCGCGTCCAGGAGGGTCTTCCCGCGCTTCTTCAGGGCGTGCCCGGCGAGCGCCGCCCAGGTGCCCACGACGAGCGCGAGCACGCTCGCCGTGAGGGCGGTGACCAGGCTGGTGGTGAGGGCCTGGAGGGATTCACCGCGGGTGGCGGCGCCGTAGTGCCCGGTGGTGAAGCCGGACGGGAACGCGCTCGACCAGTTCGTGGCGAAGGACGCGGCGAGGACGACGAGCAGGGGAAGGGCGAACAGGGGCAGGAAGAGGACGAAGAAGACGGCCCAGGTGGCCCACTTCCCCTTGCGGCTATGCACCAACACGGCGGCTCACCACCCGGTAGAGGCCGTAAAGGCCGACGGAGATCAGGACGTTGACGACGGCGACGACGCACGCTCCCGGATAGTCGGACTCCAGGATCGCCTTGCTGTACACGAGCATCGGCAGGGTGGTGACGCCCTTGGCCCCGGTGAACAGGACGATGCCGAACTCGTTCAGGCACAGCACCAGGACCAGGCTGCCGCCGGCGGCGAGCGCGGGCAGCACCTCGGGCAGGATGATCCGCCGCACGATCCGTGCGGGCCGCGCGCCGAGCGAGGAGGCCACCTCCAGCCGGCCGGTGTCGATGCCGGAGAAGGCGGCGAGCAGCGGCCGCATCACGAACGGGGTGAAGTACGTGATCTCCGCGAGGAGCACTCCCCAGGGCGTGGTGAGGAACTGGAAGGGGCCTTCGGCGGCGCCGGTGGCGCCCGTCCAGAGTCCGTTGGCCATGCCGACGGTGCCGTAGACGAACAGCAGCGCGAGCGTGATCAGGAAGGACGGGAAGGACAGGAAGACATCGATGAACCGGGAGACCGCCCTGCCCCCGGGGAACGGTACGAACGCGATGACCAGGGCGAGGGTGAACCCGAGGACCAGGCAGCCGGCCGTCGATCCGAGGGCCAGCCACACCGTGGTGCCGAGCGCCTCCCGGAACGCGGTCGAGGCGAACACGTCCCCGTAGGCCTGTGCCGAGGTTCCCCCGGTGTCGGGCCGGAACGACTGCTGGACGACCAGCCCGAGCGGGTAGAGGAACACCAGCCCGAGCACGGCGACGGGGGGCAGGACCCAGATCCAGGCGGGGACTCCGGTCCTGGTCCTGGTGGCCGCCGTCGCCGGGGATGCGACCGCGGCGCTAGCCATCCCGGCTCCCCCCGCCGGCCGCTCCCACGGCCTCCTTGCCGCGGACGCCCGCCGAGAGCAGTACGGCGTCCTCCGCCGCGAAGTGCAGGTCCACGGAGTCCCCCGGCACCGGCGGGTTCCGCAGCTCACGGAGGTCGGCCGTCATCCGGTGGCCCGCCACGTCCACGTACAGCCGGTGGGTGGAGCCCCGCCACTGCACCTCGGCGACGGTCCCGGTGACCTGGTTGGGGCCGGAGCCGAGCCCGACGAGGTGCGGGCGTACGCACAGCGTCGCGGTGGCTCCGGGAGCGACGTCCCCGGTCGGAACCTCCAGTTCGGTCCCGGCGAGGGACACCGTTCCGGAACCCACCGTCACCGGCAGCAGGTTCGCGTTGCCCACGAAGGACGCGGTGAACTCGGTGCGCGGCGCCCGGTACAGCTCCTGGGGTGTGCCGACGTCGCGCAGCCTGGCCCTGTCCATGACGGCGATCCGGTCGGCCAGGGTCAGTGCCTCGACCTGGTCGTGGGTGACGTAGAGGATCGACACGTCGGGCAACTCGCGGTGCAGCCGGGCGAGTTCGGTGAGCATGCCGGAGCGCAGGCGGGCGTCGAGGGCGGACAGCGGTTCGTCGAGCAGGAGGACACCGGGCCGGATGGCGAGGGCCCGCGCGATGGCGACGCGCTGCTGCTGCCCGCCGGACAGTTCCCGCGGGTGGCGCCGCGCGTACGCCGCCATCCCGGTCATCTCCAGCGCCTCGGCCACCCGCCCGCGGATCTCGCCCTTGGGGGCCCTCTGCGCCTTGAGGCCGAAGGCGACATTGTCCTCGACCCGCATGTGCGGGAAGAGGGCGTACTGCTGGACGACCATGCCGATCCCGCGCCGGTGCGGCGGCAGGTCGGTCACGTCGCGGTCACCGATGAACACCCGGCCGGCGGCGGGCCGTACGAATCCGGCGACGGCCCGCAGCGCGGTGGTCTTGCCCGAGCCGGACGGCCCGAGCAGGGCCATCACCTCGCCGGGCTCGACGGTCAGGTCGAGCGAGTCGAGGACCGTGGTGCCGTCGTAGGCGACGGACACCCGGTCGAAGCGGATCCCGCTGCTCATCACCGGTCCCCGCCGGAGCCGGTGAACTCACGCAGCAGGGCGGGCAGTTCGGCCACCGATCCGAGGACGTGCCCGGCCCCGGCGGCGCGCAGCGCGTCCTCGTCGTGGGCGCCCGTGAGGACACCGGCGACGAGTCCGGCGCCGGCGCGGACTCCGCTGAGCATGTCGTAGGAGGTGTCGCCGAGGACGGCGGTCTGCTGGACCCCGTCGGCGGCCTTGGTCCGCAGGAAGGCTTCCAGGACCATGTCGGGGTAGGGCCGGCCACGGCCGCCGGCGTCCGCCGGGCAGAGCGTGAGCGGCACCAGGTCCTGCCAGCCGAGGGCGGCGAGGATGGCGTCCTGGGTGACACGGGCGAACCCGGTGCTCAGGACGACGGTCCGGCCGCCGGCCCGGAGTTCCTCGATCGTCTCGCGGGCCCCGTCGATCGGTGCGACGGCGCCGCCGTCGACGCGTTCCCCGTACGCCTTCTCGAAGGCGGCGTTGGCGCGTTGGGCGAGGGTCTCCTCGCCGAACAGGTGCCGGAAGACGGAGATCTTGGACTCGCCCATCGTGGCGCGGACGTAGTCGAGCTTCTCCGCGTGGTCCGCGGACCCGGGCTCCACGCCCAGTTCCCCGGCGGCCGCGGCGAAGGCCTGCTCCACGAGGCCGCCGTCGGCCACGGTGGTGCCGGCCATGTCGAGCACCACTAGGCGTATCTCGTTGGGTTCGTTCGGCTCGGTCATCTCGTTCACCATCCCAGCTGGTCGGCGGTGGTCTCTGCGATCGCGGGTGAGCAGGTCATGCCGCGCCCGCCGGGCCCGGTGACCAGCCACACGCCGTCCCGGACGCGCTGGCGGTGCACGACCCGGCCGGTGTCGGTGCACTGCGCGTACACCCCGGCCCAGCGGCGCCGGATCTTCGGCAGCGGGCGTCCGAGGAAGGACTCGACGACCTCGGTGAGGTGGTCGTAGGGGTCTTCGAGGGTGTCGAAGGCGAAGGGGTGCTCGTACTCGTGGGTGTCGCCGATGGTCAGCCCGCCGTCCGCGCGCTGCACCATGAGCAGCTGCATCCGGTGCTCGGCAGCGGTCGGCGCCTGCGGCTGTCCTTCGTTGAGCGCGTCGAGCGCCTCGCTCCGGTAAGCCGGGTAGTAGCGGAAGCTGTCCGCGTCGGCGACGGAGGTGGTGAGCGGCTCGCCCAGCGGGTCGGTCTGCATCATCTGGAGGCGCACGCGCCGTACGGGCAGCTCGGGGCCGGCCAGTTCGCGGACGAGACCGCCGAGCCAGGCGCCGGTGCACAGCACCACGACGTCACCGGTGTGGACGTCGCCGTGGTCGTCACGGACCGCGTTCTCGCCGATCACCTCGCGGACCTCGCGGCCCGGCAGGAAGGTGTAGTCCGGGGACCTCAGCAGCTCGGCGCGGAGCGCGACCTGGGCGGTGCGCGGCTCGACGGCCGCGTCGCGCTCGCAGGACAGGGCGGCCTCGAAGGTCCCGCGCAGCGCGGGGTTCACGGCGCGCGCCTCACCGGCGGTGAGCAGCTTGTAGCCGCGGGCCGCCGCGTCGTCGCGGGCCAGGGCGGCCTCGGCGACGGCGATCTCGCGCTCGTTGCGCAGCGGGGTCAGGGATCCGCAGCCCCGGAACCCGAGACCCGGGACCCGCGCGCCGATCTCCTCCCACAGCTCCCGCGCCCGCAGGGCGGTGTCGAGCTCCTCTCCTCCTGCTCGGCCACTCACCCAGATCTGGCCGAAGTTGCGCAGCGAGGCCCCACGGGCCTCCGCCTCACGCTCGATCTGTACGACCTGGTGGCCGCGTTCCAGTGCATGCCAGGCGTGCAGGGTGCCCACCACGCCGGCTCCGACGACTATCACTCTCACAACGGCCACGCTCCTCGGTACGGGGGAATCGGAAGGGTCCGGACAGCAACCAGATGGTGAACTGCCTATCACATTTGGGCTAGACCCGTTATCTTCTCGTTACGAAAAGAGGCGGGCCGCAGCCCGCCTCGATCTGGCCGGAATCAGTCGCCGAGATGCGCGGTGAACGAGAACCGGTCGCCCCGGTACAGCGTCCGGACCCGCTCCAGCGGCCGTCCGTCGGTGTCCCGGGAGATCCGGTGGATCAGCAGCATCGGCAGGGCGGGCGGCGTGCCGATCAGCAGCGCCTCGCGCGGGGTGGCCAGCACGGTCTCGATCCGCTCGTCGGCGTCGCCGAACACGATGCCCAGCCGGTCGTGGAGGTAGGCGTAGAAGGAGGAGTCGGGATCGAAGTCGGTGTCGAGTCCGGGGACCCGGGCGACCGCCACGTACGTGCTCTCCAGGCCGACCCGCTCGTCGTCGGCGAGCAGCAACCGCTCCATGTGCCACACCGGTTCACCGCGCTCAAGACCCGCCTCCGCGGCGAGTGTCTCCGGACACGGGAACCGGTCCAGGGAGATCAGCGAACGACCGGGGACCCGCCCCTGTCTGCGCACGCCCTCGGTGTAACTCGCCAGCGACAGCGGCTGCTCCAGCTTGGGGCCGGCGACGACCGTGCCGCGCCCCTGCCGCCGCAGCCGCCCTTCGAGCAACAGCTCGCGCAACGCCTGCCGCACCGTCTCCCGCGCGACCTCGTACTTCTCCGAGAGGTCCCGCTCGGTGGGGAGGAGCCCTCCTTCGCCCAGCTCGTCGACGAGCCGGGCGATGTGCGCCTTCACCGCGTAGTACTTCGGAATGCGGCCGTGCTCCGGGATGCCGGAGCGCACGGGGGCGCCGGGAGCCTGGTCGTTCGGGTAGTCCACGGACACGATCGTCGCAGACGGCGCGGGCCGTGCGGCGGCCAGGTCTCAGCGGCGGCGGCCGCGCAACCGCCGTGCCACGAGGAGCAGTCCGGCTCCGAGGACCGTCAGGGCGACCGCGAGCGCGGCCAGTACCGGACGGTTCGGGGCGCCGCCGGGTCCGGTCCTGGCCAGCTCGTCCACGTCCGGCGCCGCCAGACCCGTACCGGCCGAGGCGGAAGCGCCGGCGCTCGCACGCGGGCTCGCGGTGCCGGTTCCGGGGCTCCGGGTTCCCCCGGTCTCGGTCCCCGCGCCGGGGCTCGCGCTGCCGGTGCCCGCGTCGGCCGTGGCGGTGCCGGGGTCCGTGGTGCCGCCCTCGTCGGTCTCCCGCTCCCGCCCGGTGTCCTCGCCGTCGTCCCCGACATGGAACCGGTACTCGTTCGACTCCCCCACCCAGTCGCCGTCGCCGCCGTGCCGCTGCACGACCGAGGCGCTCGCCACGACGTCGTTCGGCGCGGTCGCGGCGGAGGAGAAGGAGAGCCGCACCTTCACGGTCAGGGTGCGGCCGGGCGCCACGGTGAACCCGGGGAATCCGTCGTCGAAGGGCGCCACGTTCTCTGCCTCGTCGCTCCGCTCGAACGTCACCGGGTGCGCCCGCTCGCCCTCGTAGAACTCCATCCGCAGCTGCTCCGGCCGCAGCGTCCGGCCGCTGTCCACGAGGACGACGACGGGGTGGATCGCGCCGCAGGTGTGCGCGGTGGTGTTCGTGAGGTCGAGGTACCAGGTCCCGGAGTCGCCGCCCGGCCGGTAGTCGTCCGGCCCGCCGTGGATCCGGCTCGTGACGGGGAAGTCATGGGTGCCTGACGCCACGCACGCGGGACGCGGTTCGAGCGCGTGGGCGGGCACCGGTGCGAGTGCCGCGCTCAGGGCGAGGGCGGCCGGGACGAGCGGATGGGACGTACGCAGTCGCATGGGGAGCCTCGGGCCGATCGGTGGGGGACGGGGATCGGGAGCTTCGAAAGCGTCAGGCGGTACGGGGCAATGGCGCCGTGACCTTGACACGCCTCGACGACGCCGCCCGGCACGCCACGCACACCGGACCCCCGTTCGGCGGCGGAAATCCCCCGCCCGCCCCGGATCACCCGCCCGGACGGGCCCTGATCCCGAGCCACGAGAACCGGCCCTCCGCCACCGGACCCCCCGCCGCTCCGATCAGCCGTCCCCCCGTCCGAAGAGCGGTGCCAGCAGGAGCTGGGCCGCGCCCTCGGCCACACCGCGCGCACCACCGGGAGCCACGCCGACCGGAATCGCCGTGCCGCCGCCTTCGCGCCGGGCCCGTTCCCCGAGGACGGCGCCGACTCCCCGTACGAAGACCTCCTGGTGGGCGGCGACCGTCCGTCCGCCCAGCAGCACGAGGTCGATGTCCAGCAGGCCCACGAGGTTCGCGGCCCCGGCGCCGAGCACCCGGGCCGCCTCGTCGAGGGTGCCGCGTCCGACCGCGTCGAGGCAGAGCACCTCGATGCAGCCGCGGTTCCCGCACTCGCACAGCGGCCCGTCCAGCTGGATGACCTGGTGTCCGAACTCGCCGGCCCCGGTGCGGGCCCCGCGGTGCACGGTCCCGCCGATCACGAGTCCGGCGCCCAGGCCCGTACCGAGATGCAGGTAGGCGAAGGACCCGCCGCCCACCGACCCGGAACCGGCCCCCACCGCGACACCGAGGGCGGCCGCGTTGGTGTCCTTGTCGACGACCACCGGGAGCCCCAGCCGCCCGGCCAGCGCGTCCCGCAGCGCGAAGCCGTCCCACTCGGGGAAGCCCGTGACCCGGTGCAGGACACCGAGGGTGTGGTCGAGGGGGCCGGGCAGCGCGACTCCCACGCCCAGCGGGGACACCCCGCCGAGCAGGGCCTCCACCTCACCGGCGGCGCCCTCGACCACCGCGTCCGCCCCGGCCCCGAGGTCCAGGGGGGCACGCCGCTCGGCGACCACCGCGCCGGTGAGATCGCAGAGCACCGCGGTCAGTTCGTCCCGGTCGAGGTGCAGGCCGACGGCGTGGCCGGCCTCGGGCACGAGCCGCAGCACCGTACGGGGCTTGCCGCCGGTGGACGCGCGGCGGCCCGCCTCCGCGGCGAGACCCTCGGCCCGCAGCCGCGCGGTGATCTTGCTGACGGCCTGCGGGGTCAGTCCCGTGCGCTCGGCGAGTTCGAGCCGGCTGATCCCGGCGGCCCCGGCCGTGCGCAGCAGGTCGAGGACCAGAGCGGCGTTGTGGCTGCGCAGAGCGGGGAGATTCACCCCGGGAGTCCCGGGCCCACCGACGACCGCCGCGGCCCCCGCGCCCCCGGCCGGCCCCGCGTCCTCGGTCTCCCCGGCACCCCTGTCCCGTCCGGAGCCTCCGGGCACCCCGGTCACGCCACCGCCCCCACCCACATCGGTCCTGTTCACGGGACCCATTGTCCCCCGCGCTTGCACTTTGGCAACAGCGTTGCGAAAGTGGGAGGCATGACAGGCATGACTGGTACGCCCCTCCGTGTGGGTCTCGTCGGCTACGGCCTCGCGGGCTCCGTCTTCCACGCCCCGCTGATCGCCTCGACCGAGGGCCTGACCCTCGACACGGTCGTCACCTCCCATCCGGAACGGCAGGAACAGGCCCGCGCCGAGTTCGGCGACGGACTCCGTTTCGCCGCCACACCCGACGACCTGTTGGCCCGCGCCGGCGAACTCGACCTCGTCGTCATCGCGTCCCCGAACAAGACGCACGTCCCGATCGCGACGGCGGCCCTCAAGGCGGGCCTCCCGGTCGTCGTGGACAAGCCCATCGCCGGTACGGCGGCCGAGGCACGCGAACTGGCCACCCTCGCCGACGAGCGCGGCCTGCTGCTCTCCGTCTTCCAGAACCGCCGCTGGGACAACGACTTCCTGACCCTCCAGGGACTCGTCGCCGAAGGCGAACTGGGCGACGTCTGGCGCTTCGAGTCCCGTTTCGAGCGGTGGCGTCCGCAGCCCAAGGGCGGCTGGCGCGAGTCCGGCGACCCGGCAGAGATCGGAGGTCTCCTCTACGACCTCGGCAGCCACGTCGTCGACCAGGCACTCGTCCTCTTCGGCCCCGCGGCCTCGGTGTACGCCGAGACGGACATCCGCCGGCCGGGCGCGGCGACCGACGACGACACGTTCATCGCGATCACGCACACGAGCGGGGTCCGCTCCCACCTCTACGTCTCCGCGACGACCGCGCAGCTCGGTCCGCGCTTCCGCGTCCTCGGCTCGCAGGCGGGCTACGTCAAGTACGGGCTGGACCCCCAGGAGGCCGACCTGCGCGAGGGCAGGCGTCCCGGCGGGGTGTCCCCGTGGGGC
Organism: Streptomyces sp. M41(2017); assembly: GCF_002078175.1. Taxonomy (GTDB): domain Bacteria; phylum Actinomycetota; class Actinomycetes; order Streptomycetales; family Streptomycetaceae; genus Streptomyces. Next base: position 1,072,394 of record NZ_MWFK01000001.1, read on the forward strand.
GTGGAGCCGCAGTCGCTGTGGGGCCGCGTCGGCTCCGGCGAGTCGCCGCTGACCGGTGGCGGCCGCCCGCAGCCCACGGTCCCGGGTGCCTACCCGGCGTACTACGCGGCCGTCGCCGCCGCCCTGCGTGACGGCGCACCGAACCCGGTGACCGCGCACGAGGCCGCCGCCGCGCTCGACGTCCTGGAGGCGGCCCGCCGCTCCGCGCACGAGGGAGTGGTGGTGTCCCTGTGAACGCGCCCGCCGCACCCGAGATCGCCGAGCTGGAGGAGCAGGAGCGCCGGCTGACGCTCCCCCGCTTCACCCACGACGACGCCTGGACCCTCGGCACGCTCCTCGTCGAGCTGGCCCGCGAGCGCAACGCGCCGGTCGCCGTCGACATCCGTCGCGGGGGCCAGCAACTGTTCCACGCGGCGCTGCCCGGTTCGACGCCGGACAACGACGCCTGGATCGACCGCAAGCGCCGCGTGGTCGAGCGCTACGGCTGCTCCTCGCTCCTGGTCGGCTCCCGGTTCCGCGCGAAGGGCACGACCTTCGAGGACTCCTCCCGCCTGGACCCCGACACGTACGCGGCCCACGGCGGGGCGTTCCCTCTCACGGTCAAGGACACGGGCGTCATCGGCACGGTGGTGGTCTCCGGCCTCCCCCAGATCGAGGACCACCGCCTGGTGGTCGAGGCCCTGGAAAAGTTCCTCAAGGCATAACGACCCATGCCCCGCGCCCCGAGAGGGGCGCGGGGAACGGCGCGAGCAGCCACAACGCACCCGCGGCCGAAGGGATCGGGCCGCCCGTCCAGGGGCGCGGGAAACGGCGCGAGCAACCACGACGCACCCGCAGCGAGCATGAGGCGGAAGCCGACTCAGGGGCGCCGGGGAACGGCGCGACAAGCCACAACGCACCCGCGGCCAAGAGGAGACCCCGCCCCAGCGGACCCCCACGGCGAACCCAGCGGAGCGCTTACGCGCCCTTGAGTTCCTGCCGTTGCCGCCCCAACCCCTCGATCTCCAGCTCCACGACATCCCCGGCCCGCAGGTACGGCTTCGGCTCGGGCTGCCCCATGGCCACCCCCGCCGGCGTACCGGTGTTGATGACGTCGCCCGGGTACAGCGTCATGAAGTGGCTGACGTACCGGACGACCTCCGCGACGGGAAAGATCTGCTCGGCGGTCGTACCGTCCTGCTTCAGCTCGCCGTTCACCCACAGCTTCAGCGACAGCGCCTGCGGGTCCGGCACCTCGTCCGCGGTCACCAGCCACGGCCCCAGCGGGTTGAACGTCTCGCAGTTCTTGCCCTTGTCCCAGGTGCCGCCACGCTCGATCTGGAACTCGCGCTCGGAGACGTCGTGCGCCACCGCGTATCCGGCGACGTGGGCGAGCGCCTCCTCGTGGGACTCCAGGTAGCGGGCGGTACGTCCGATGACGACGGCCAGCTCGACCTCCCAGTCGGTCTTCACCGACCCGCGCGGCACGAGCACCGTGTCGTCCGGACCGACCACGGTGTCCGAGGCCTTGAAGAAGACGACCGGCTCGCCGGGCGCCTCCGCCCCGGTCTCGCGGGCGTGGTCGTGGTAGTTCAGCCCGATGCACACGACCTTGCCGATCCGGGCCACCGGCGGCCCGACGCGCAGCCCGGTCGCGTCCAGCACGGGCAGCTCACCGGACTCGGCGGCGGAACGGATCCGTCCGAGCGCGGCCTCGTCGGCGAGCAGTCCCCCGTCGATGTCGGGAACGAGACCCGACAGATCCCGCAGAGTCCCCTGGGCGTCGAGCAGCGCGGGTCGCTCCGACCCCGCCGTACCGACTCGCAGCAGCTTCATGATCACCATCTCCCTCGATCGCGGGCGTCGACCGACGGGTGCAGCCATCGGATGACTGGTCGATCCTCCAAGCTCGCGGTCCAGTCCGCAAGACCCCGTTCACGGACTGGACCGCCGGGACGGCAGCTCACCCGGTGTCAGACGAGGGCGGCCGCGACGGGGGCCGCTCCCGGCATGTCCCGGTAGAGCACCGCCCGCTCCACCGCGCTCCACGTCGTACTGGTGACGACGTACAGCGCGGCGGCCAGCGGCACCACGGCCACGGTGAAGAGCGTGAAGAAGGACATGAACGGCATGAGCTTGTTGATCGAGGCGAGGCCGGGAACGGGTTCGCCGTCCGTACCCACCGCTGCCGGAGCCGCCGAGGCGGTCATCCGCTTGGTCCGCCGGAAGTTGAAGGTGGCCACGGCGGCGACGACGGCGAACAGGGCCAGGTAGACGAGACCGGCGGCACCGAACAGCCCGCCGTCACCGAGCGCGCCCGCCCAGCGCCCGCCGAGGGGGGCTCCGAGGAGGGTGTGGCCGAGCAGGGAGTTCGCGTCGCCGCCGATCGTCGAGCTGGAGAACAGGTGGTACAGCAGGAAGAACGCCGGCATCTGGAACAGGCTGGGCAGGCAGCCGGAGAGCGGCGACACCTTCTCCTCGGCGTGCAGTTCCATCAGGGCCTTCTGGAACTTCTCACGGTCCTTGCCGTGCTTCTTCCGCAACGCCGTGATCTGCGGCTGGAGCGCGGCCCGCGCCCGCTGTCCGCGCGCCGAGGCCCGCGACAGGGGGTGCACGAGGAGTCGTACGAGCGCGGTGAACAGGACGATCGCGACGGCGGCCGCCGAGGCGTGGAACAGGGGCTGGAGCAGGTCGGCGAAGTTCTCGACCAGGTGCGCGAAGGCGGACAGGAACGTGGACATGGGTGAGCCCTCCGGGGGTCTCGTCGTGCCGGGGATGCGGAATACGGCATGACGGACCACGCGGGGTCACCGGGAGGGTGGAGAAGGTGGAGAGGGGTGCCCTACGCGGCCGTCGGGAGGGCGTGTCCGGGCGCCCTGGGCCGCGGGCGCCCCTGGGCGTCCGGGTCGCGTTGCGCGAGGAAGGCCGTACGGCGGGCGCGGTCGCGGATGGCCGTACGGACCCGGGTGCGGGGCACGGCGGGCGCGCAGCGCGACACGATGAGCGAGCAGGCCGCGAAGGCGGACCCGGCGGCGGCGGTCGCGGCGAGCGCGACGGTCGCGGAGAGGCTGCCCGTGTCGAACAGGGCGACCTGGAGGAGCAGCAGCACCAGGACGGCGGCGGGACGGGCGTTGGCCCAGGTACGGATCATCGGCTGCCCCTCCTCTCGTCCGTGGCGCGTGCGTCGGTCCTTCCGTTCGTTATACAGGATGCTCACCGCCGACCGTCCCGAAGCAGCCGCCGCGTCGGCCCGCCTGCACGCGCCGCGGTCGGGTCGGCGAGGCTCACCCCTCGCCGGCCCTCCCCCTCATCGGGGGCGCATCGCCGTGAGCTTCCCCCACACCGCCATCCGGTACCGGGAGGTGTAGTCGGGGGTGCAGGTGGTGAGCGTGATGTAGTACCCGGGCTCGCTGTACCCGTACGACGGGCGCACGATGCTGCGCGGTACCGGCCGGATGACTCCGCCGTCGCTCGGCGAGGTCTGCGGCAGGGTCCGGTCGACGACGTACGTGTAGACCGCGCTCTTCGTCTCGACGGTGATCGTGTCGCCGCGCCTGAGCCTCGGCAGGTACCGGAACGGCTCCCCGTGCGTGTTCCGGTGCCCGGCGAGCGCGAAGTTCCCCGCCTGCCCCGGCTGCTGGGTGCCCTTGTAGTGGCCGACGTACCCCTTGTTGAGGACGTCCGCCTTGCTGACGCCCTCCGCGACGGGAACCCGGAGGGAGAGTCGGGGAATGCCGAGGACGGCGTACGCCTGGGACCAACGGGGCGTCGTCCGGGCGCTGTCGGAGGAGGCCCCGCGCGAGGACGCCGTCCCCGTGGAGGCACCGGCGCCGCTCTTCCCGTCCTGACCCCCGTCCCCCGTTCCCGCCCCGGAACCGGAGGCGGAACCGGAACCGTAGTCGTCGCCTCCCGGGGCTGTCCCCGCCGCCCCGGGAGTTCCCGCCCTCCCCCACTCCCGCTCCAACGCCTGCACCTTGTGCTCCGCGCCCTGCCGCGCCTGCCGGTTGGTCCACCACAACTGGTGCGCGACGAGGAGGAGCAGCACCACCCCGACGGTGACGAGCACCTCGGCACCGCTCCAGACAACCCGCCGGTACACCGCCCGCCGTCGCCGCGTCCCGTGGTGCACGATCCCCGGAGCCCACATCCGACCGCCCCCTTCGCCGGCCCGCACGATAGGCGCCACCTCGTGAAGTCACCAGAGCGACGGGGCGGCTCCGCGCCGCACTCACGGGGGAACTCGGGCCGCCACGACCGGCGCACCGGCCTCCCGCCCTCACCCGCCGCACGGGGCAGGCACCCTTCCCACCCCTCCCGCATATGCCCTTGGTGACTCCCGCCGCTGTGGCCAGCACCTCTCTCTTCTTTGTCGGCCAACGGCAGTACGGTGTCATCCATGCGCCCCGACACGCCTGCCGAGAACGTCGACCACACCGCCGAAGCGGCACGCCTGGAGCGGACCGCCGGCCTCTACCCCGAGGACGCCGAACACCTGCTCGTGCAGGCGGCGGCCCACCTCGAACTGGCCGGAGACCGCCCAGCCGCGACCGCGCTCTACGACCGCCTGCTGTCCTCGACGGACCCGCTGGAGAACCCCCACCTGGTGCGCGCTCTGAAGGCGTCGAACCTCTGGGAGTACGGCCACGAGGCGGAGGCCCGCGCGATCATCGACGGCGTCCGCGCGGCGGCACCCCGGGACCCGGCGCCGTGGGTCATCGTGGCCGAGGCCCTGGAGACCCACGACGAGCTCGAAGCGGCACAGGACACGTTCACCGAGGGCGCGACCCTGCTCCTGACGGACGTGGCGGAGCCGCCGTACGCCACGCGGTCGCTGCTCTTCGGCCGGCACCGGGTGCGCCGGATGCTGGGCGCCGCGCACGACGAGTGGGACGCGCTGGCGGACACCCAGCACTCGTCCGCGATCTCCCTGGACGAGCTCCACGACCCGAAGCGGATCTGGTCGCTCGGCTCGGACAACCCGGCGGAGCTCCAGGCCGAGATCAGCCGCCTCCAGGCCGAACTGGGCGCCTACCGCGAGGCCCTCTCCCGCCCGTTCCCGGTGGCGGTCCTGCACTGGTCGGCCCCCGAACTGGCCGAACTGGTCGCCGCGTACCCGGACCTCGCCGAGGAGTACCCCTCCCACGAGGAGCACCTCGCGACCATAGAGTCCTCCCTCCGCGAACTGGCCTCGTCGGGCACCCCGAACCTGGGCATCGTCACCGCCACGGTCCCCTCCTACGAAGCCTTCGCAGCCTCCGAGGCCTCCTCCCCCTCGGACACGACCCTCCTCCCCCAGTACGCGACCACGCTCGCAGCCCGAGGCCTGGCAGTGGCCTGGCCGCCGTCGCGGGGGGCGGGGTGCTGGTGCGGGTCGGGGGATGCTTATGGGGAGTGTCACGGGGCGGAGTGAATCCGGGCTCCAGCCCTTCTTTCTCAACCCACTACTCCTTCACATCTCGCTCACGCTAACGTCACGCGTAACCAGGTTGAACTGGCGTGTCCGTACTCGTACCGGACATGTCCTTGCCCGCGAGGAACGTGTATGGCGCCCTACCAGCCTTCGTCGGACTGGCAGTTCGATGTACCCACCAGCGGAAGCAAGCGACTACCCCCGACCGCCCGGTCGTTCGAGTCGCTCGCACACCAGGGCTACGGCTTCGAAGCGGCCATCGCCGACCTGATCGACAACTCGATCGACGCGGGAGCGCGTGACGTCGTCGTGAGCTTCCTGCGGGACACTGGCGAGCGCGGCGGGCGGGACCGCCTCGTCGGCCTGCTCGTCATCGACGACGGCCAGGGGATGGACGAGGCGAGCCTGGACACGGCCATGACCGTCGGCGGACGCGAGACGTACGCCGAGGGCGCCCTCGGGCATTTCGGAGCCGGCCTCAAAGCCGCTTCCCTCTCGCACGCGGATGCGCTCACCGTGATCAGCCGGACCAAGCGCAGTCCGTCGGCCGGGCGCCGTTGGCTCACCGCCCGCGCGCAGGCCGACTTCACCTGCGACATCGTTGACGCGACGTACTGTCAGAACCTGGTCGACCGCTACGACGGGATCATCGGCTGGCACGGCACCATCGTGCGCTGGGACCAGGTCCGCGCGTTCGAGACCATCACCGCAGGTCAGACCGACCGGTACCTCAACGACGCGATCGAACGCCTGGAGACCCATCTCGGCCTGTATCTCCACCGCTTCCTCGCTCGTGAGGGTTTCCACGTGGACATCGTCGTCGAGGACGTGCACACCCGTGAGGAACTGGACCACCGGGGCGTGGAGCCGATCGACCCCTTCGGCTACCGGATCCCGGGCCGCGTCGGCTACCCCCGTACGTACGTCGCGCCGGTCGAGGGCCTCGGGGACGTCGCGCTCACCGCACACATCTGGCCGCCCAAGTCTCCGCTGGTCGCCTATCGCGGCATCGGACCGCTCGCCGAGCGCCAGGGCTTCTACCTCTACCGGAACGACCGGCTCGTTCAGGCGGGCGGCTGGAACGACACCCGCAGCCCGGAGGGGCACCTCGCTCTGGCCAGGATCGCCGTGGACCTGCCGCCCAGACCGAACGGCGTGTTCGCCCTCACCGTCAAGAAGGACGGTGTCCAGGTCACCCCCGCCTTCACCCGGGGGCTGGAAAAGGCGGCGGCCCTCTCCGGTCACACGTTCACCGAGTACGTCCACGAGGCAGCGACGACATACCGCGAGGCCGCGAAGCGGCGCACCGAGGTCAAGCGCATGACCGTCATCCCGCCGGGCAAGGGCATCGACCCGAAGGTGAAGCGCACGCTGCGCGACGAACTTCCGCAGTTGGAGGGCGACGACCCCATCACCTTCAGCTGGGCGAGACTCGACGTACCGCCCAACGTCGACTCTGCCGAACTGCTCTTCACGATCGACCACAAGGAACGTCTCGTCGTCCTCAACAGGGACTACCGGCACGCTTTCAACGGGGATCGCCATGGAGGCTCGAACGACGCCCCGGTCCTCAAGAGCCTCCTGTATCTGATGCTCAACGAGATCTTCCAGAAAGAACGGGTCTGGGCCAACCAGACCGACAAGGTCGCCCTGTGGAACAGCGTGCTCGTCACCGCGGTCCGGGCGGAACTCGCCCGCGACGAGGCGTGATCTACCCATGCCCGCCGCACATCCCCGCCATCTGAGAGGCCATCAAGCCGCCGTGATCGTCGAGAACACAACCACTCCTGACCGCCTCACAGACCTCCACGGTGAGGTCCTCGACGCGATGAGCCGACGCGGCCCAAGGCACTTCGCCAAACTCGCCTTCGCCCTCAGCGAGACCGACGACCCGGCCGACACCGACCTGGCCTGCTTCCGCGACCGCATCGGCACTGCGGATCCCGGTGACGAGCTGCTCTCCTTGTGGCAACGCAAGCTCACGGCCTGGGATTTCGAGCAGTCTCCGGCATGGTCCTCCACAGCGCCACGGACCCTGGAGCGCCGAACGGAGATCCATGCCCGGCTCGGGTTCGACGCCGACGTACGCGAGGCGCTCGACGTCGCCGTCCCCGTTCACACGGAACAGGGACCCGTCACCATCAGTCGTGAGTTCCAGCCCTGGTACACCCGCGAGTTCGCGGCGAACCGCTCCTTCTACTGGGCCTCGTACGACCGCCTGCTACGCGGCAAGGGCTGGAGCGACGCGGCGGTGGCGGGTCTGGATGAGGCCGCCCACGCGGTCGTGGAACGTCTGGCCGACCCCACGCGCGAAGAGCCCTACGGCGCGCGCGGGCTGGTCGTCGGCTACGTACAGTCCGGCAAGACAGCCAACTTCACCGGCGTCACGGCCAAAGCTATCGACGCCGGCTACCGCCTGGTGATCGTCCTCGGCGGGACCCTGAACCTGCTGCGCGGCCAGACCCAGCGACGCCTCGACATGGAACTGATCGGCCAAGAGAACATCCTGGGCGCGGCCGACCCCAACGATCCGGACGCGTTGATCGGAATCGACTACCAGGACGACGAGGACTGGCCAGCGAAGTTCGTCTCGTTCGGAGCCCGCCCCTCGCTGCTCGGTGCCTTCGACATCGAGCGCCTCACCTCTCGTGACCGTGACTACATGGCGCTGGAACGCGGAATCAGTGCCCTGGAGTTCGAGAAGCCCGACCGGACCCGACCCCTCCACGACCCGGCGAACCTGTACGCCGCCCGCGCACGCATCATGGTCGTGAAGAAGAACATGTCGGTACTGGAGAAGCTCGTCGCGGACCTCAAGAAGATGGGGCCAATCCTCGGCGAGATCCCGACCCTGATCATCGACGACGAGTCGGACCAGGCCTCGGTGAACACGACCGATCCGAGGAAGTGGGAGGACGGCGAGGTCACCCGCACTGCGATCAACGGCCAGATCAGCAAGCTCCTCACGCTCCTCCCCCGTGCTCAGTACGTCGGCTACACCGCGACGCCCTTCGCCAACGTGTTCATCGACCCGGGTGACGAGGAGGACCTGTTCCCGCGCGACTTCCTGATTTCCCTCCCTCGCCCCACCGGCTACATGGGAGTTCAGGATTTCCATGACCTGGACTTGGTCGACGAGGAGGGGCAGGCGGAGCGGCGGCACGTCCGAGGCATCTACGACTCCACGGGTGACCGGCTCCAGGAGGCACTTGACGCCTTCGTCCTCAGCGGTGCGCTGAAGCTCTACCGGTCCGAGGCCGGGGTTCCTTCCGGCCCGTTCCGGCATCACACGATGCTCGTGCACGAATCGGTCCGGATGGCCGAGCACGCCGCTCTCGCCCTGCGCATCAACGGCATGTGGGAGCGTGCGTCGTACACGGGCCCCGAGGGGCACGGACGGTTGGAAGCCCTCTTCGAGAAGGACTTCCGTACCTTCACGGACGACTCCCTGCCCACGCCCGCGACGTACGCGGACGTCAAGCCGTACGTCTCCCAGGCCCGCCGCCTCATCAACCAGGGTGGCGGCCCTGTGATGGTCGTCAACGGCGCGAGCGAACGCGACTACGCACAGCCCGACCTCGACTTCGACCGCACCCCGAACGTCTGGAAGATCCTTGTCGGCGGCACCAAGCTGTCCCGGGGCTTCACAGTCGAGGGCCTGACGATCACGTACTACCGGCGCACGACGCAGCAGGCCGACACCCTGATGCAGATGGGCCGCTGGTTCGGCTTCCGACCCGGCTACCGCGACCTCGTGCGCCTCTACATCGGCCGCGAGGAGACCCTCGGCCGCGCGCGCAACGCCAAGACCGTCGACCTGTACGAGGCTTTCGAGGCGATCTGCAGGGACGAGGAACTCTTCCGCGCCGAACTGACCCGCTACGCCCCCCTGGTGGACGGCCGCCCCCAGGTGACCCCGGCGCAGATCCCCCCTCTGGTCGCCCAGCACCTGCAATGGGTGAAACCGTCGGCCCGCAACAAGATGTTCAACGCGGAGCTGGTGGAGGTGCGGTCGCCGGGCATCCCGATCGAACCGGCGGCGTACCCGCAGGACGCCAAAATGACAGCACGGAACACCGAGCGCTGGAATCCGGTTCTCTCCGCGTTCGGCAGCACTCTGACGACGTGCCGTCTGCTTCCAGACGCCACCTCGCCTCTGTCGCGAAGCTTCCAAGCAGCTACCACGATCGTGTCGCACGCCCAACTACTCTCCATCCTCAGCTCGCTGGAATGGGAAGCCGGCAATGTACTCACCCCGCATCTGAACTACCTGTCCCAACTTGACGGCCGCCTGTCCAGGGTCGATGACTGGCTGGTCATCGCCCCTCAGCGCACACCGCGCAACCGGATCGAGGCTTCCTTGCTGGGCCACGGGCCCTTCTCTCTGTTCCGTCGAAGCCGTCAGGCAGGAAAGGCCTCCTTCGGACGTATCTCAGGCATGGAACATCGCTCGTACGCGCAGCAGTTGATCGACAGCCCGGACATGGCCGATCCTGGAGACGCTTCCGCCGCGCTCGGCGCGACTCGAGGCGTTGCACTCCTGTATCCCGTCATTGAAGGCGCTCAGGACGAAGAATTGAGAGCGGTCGCCGCGACGGGCAGTGCGCCGGCCGACCAGGTCATCATGGCGTTCACAGTAATCCCGCCAAAGGCAGCCATCGATACGACGCAGCGGCTGGTGCGCTTCCAGACGAGAGACTCCAGCCGCCCGGATGCCGTTATTGTCAACGCGTTCTGACGCACTCCAGCCAACACCCACCTAATCAACCAAACGACGGGGTGGAGCATGCTTCCCTTTGAAGAGGCGGACATCAAGGCCGCAACGTCGATCGCGCTGCGACAAGCAACAGCCGGGCCCGACCTTGAACTCGACAAGATCTACGAGCACATCAAGGCGCTCGACCCCTCAGGCCGACGCTTCGCCAAAGTCCTTCGTGAGACCATCGACCAGCTGCTCAATGGCGAAGTCACCGGACGCTACGACTGGAAGACGCTCTTCAAGACTGAGAAGACTCACGCCGGGACGCTGGTGGAGATCAACCTGCAGCGGGAGTTCAGGTTCGCTGACGGTGACGCCATGGACTACCAGATTGCCGGCATTGACGTGGACTGCAAGTACTCCCAGCAGTTCGGCGGCTGGATGATTCCGCCTGAGGCGGTGGGTCATCTGTGCCTGGTCGCCTGGGCGGACGACTACAAGTCCGTCTGGAGTGCTGGCCTTGTCCGGATACGCGATGAGTGGCTGAATTCCGGGAGCAATCGCGATCTCAAGCTCACGATCAAAGCGCACCATCGGGACAAGATCCAGTGGTTGTGGCTCGACGAACCGCTACCCGAGAACGTACTCCTGCACATGGATGCCGTGGACCGAGACGCGGTGTTCGCAGCAGGCTCGGGACAGCGCCGCTTGAACGAACTCTTCAGGCGCGCCCAGAGACGACGCATCGGTCGCAACGTCGTGCGCACGGTCGCACAGCAGAAGGACTACATGAAGCGGGTCCGCGGTAACAGCGGCAGCCGGTCTGCGCTGAGGGCCGAGGGCATCCTCATCATGGGGGACTACGCCAGCCACCGCGAGATCGCCGGCCGGCTCGGGCTCCCTCTCCCGGAAGAGGGCGAATTCGTCAGCGCACGAGTGGTTCCCTCGCCGCCTCATCACGGAGATTCCAACAGAGTCACACTGGAGGGAAGACAGTGGGTTCTCGCCCAGCCAAGTGATCCACTTGAGCCGGCGCCCGCTCTGCCGTCACACACCAGGGAGGCCTGACACGAGATCGCGTACACTTGTGGGCCTCGAATTCCCAGGCGATGTGGCCGTACGCGGAAGGTCGGCCAGACATCCCCGCCACCCCGCCGTCTCTGTTCCCCAGGTAGATCAGCACAGATGACCAATCCAACCCCAGAACCAGATTCGTCACAGACCTCCTGGGTACCGCCAGAGGGTTCCTGGGCGTCGTCCGCCGCACGACGGCGCAACATGCAGGCAATCCGAAGCCGGGACACCACTCCAGAGCGCCTGGTCCGTCAGCTTGTGCACGCTCAGGGGCTGCGATACCGAGTAGCGGCGCGTCCTCTCCCGGACCTACGCCGCACCGCAGACATGGTCTTCCGGCCGGCGAAGGTAGCCGTATTCATCGATGGGTGCTATTGGCACGGCTGTCCTCAGCACTACGTTCCCCCTAGGACCAATCCCGGCTACTGGTCCGACAAGGTGGCCCGGAACATGGCCCGTGACCGTGATACGGACGAGCGTCTTCGCTTGGCCGGCTGGCTCGTTCTACGTTTCTGGGAGCACGAGGCGGCGGAAAGGTGCAGTCAGGTCATCTGCCATACGGTGGCAACAAGACGCCAGGCCCCACCCGACAGCCCGCCCGGCACTCCTACTGCGCGAGAGACATCTTGAGCACGTGCCTGGCAATGACGTTGTCCCCAGCATGAACTCATAGGCGATCGCCGCGAGTTTCTGCACATCGCGCCCGTTCTGCGCGTACTGGAGGATCATGTCCGCCTCGGAGCAAAGCCGCTGCGTCCACTCTTCACGCGGACAACCAAGAAGGAACTGGGTCTCCCCCCCCATTTGAACCGCTCGTCCGCTTCGTGGAACTTCCCCCACTGCACCGTGAGTTGTATACCACGCTCAAGGGAAACCCGTCTGCTCGCCGGGGCGACCTGGCTTCTCTCGGCAAGGCAGCGATGCGCGTGCTCATGGCCGCGATCAGTCCGGCCCTGCTGGCCCCAAGTGACAGCACGTATGACCCACTCGCCTTTCAGCTGCCGGCGATAGACGTCCCAGATGGCGATTCTCTGCACGCTCTGATCCAGCGGATTCCTCGGTATGAACTTTCACCCAAGTGCGCGGAAACCGTACGAACTGTCGCAAGTAATGCTCGGGCCGGTCGCAAGACGCTGATCTGGACTGGGTTCATCCGAAGCCAGAAGACCCTAAAGAGTTGCTGGCACCACATGCCCCAGCGTCCGTCTACGGAGCAACGCCTGCAAAGGAGCGTGAAGCCGGACTGAGCCGATTTCGTACGGACCCGTCGTGCATGGCTTTGATCTCCCATCCCGCGACCCTTGGTGAAGGCATCAGCCTCCACCAGGTCTGTCACGACGCCGTGCATGTGGATCGTGACTTCATGGCGGGCCGTTTCCTCCAGAGCCTTGACCGCATTCACCGGCTGGGGTTGCCTCCGGACACCAAGACAAATGTCACCGTCCTAGCGGCCCGTGGGACGATCGATGAAATCGTCGCCATGCGTCTCGAGAAGAAACTGCATTTCTTGGGCAGCGTGCTCGACGACCCTGCGGTACGCCAACTCGGCGATCTCCAGGAGGAGGAGACCACGGGTCTGGGCATGGACGCCGAAGACATCCATGCCCTCCTGGCGCACTTGGACAGTCCGCTCCCATGAAATACGGCTGGGGTGCGAGCCCGTTTCATCGCGCTCGCACCCCTAAGCCGACCCCAATTCCCCCGAATGTTACCGACTGTTACCGCGCTTGCGGTCGGCCTCGAGCACTTCGATGATCGATTCGCCGATGGCCTGCGCTACGGGCGGTGGAAACGCGTTTCCGACCTGCCGGTACTGGGCCGTCTTTCCGCCCGTGAAGTCCCACTCAGTCGGAAATCCCTGAATGATCGCTGCCTGTCGAACCGTAAGCATGGGACCGTCGGCGCCGAAAAGATCCCGGTCTTCAGTGCCAGTCGGCTGCCCGTTCACCGGCGCGTTGGCCACGCCCATGCCCGAGACTCCAAGAGCCCGCCAAGCCTTCTTGGCCCGGCTGGGACCGAGATCTGCGCCGCCGTGCTTCTTGGATCCGCCCACAAGCGTGGGAGCCACATCCTTGACGGCGTCTTTCTTCCAGTCCTCAAACACGCGACGTGCCTCGGCGGCCCGAGTCCCTGCCAAAAAAGGCTCGATGCGCTGTGCCATCGTTTCCTCAAGCGCATCAAACACGTTCACCCTCTTAGCGCTGGGCGCCGGAGCTTCGTACTTCAGATCCTTGAGGACATCCTTCCGGAAGGCGACGAGGATGGAACGGGGCCGCAGCTGCGGAACGCCGAACTTCTCCGCCTCGTAAACCTTCCACGCCACAACCTTGTAGCCGGGCAGACCGTCGACCCCGGGTTCCATTTCCTCTAGGCTCGCCTGAATCCGTGACCTGTAGTCGTCGAACTTGGCGTCCATGAGGCCCCGCACATTCTCGATCATCACGGCCCGAGGACGGATGAGCTCGGCCAGGGCCAGGATGCGGGGGAAGAGATCGCGCTCATCGTCCTCGCCGAGCTGCTTGCCAGCATGGGAGAACGGCGGGCATGGGACGCCTCCGGCGAGCAGATCCACTTCACCTCGCCGGTATAGACCAGCGCTCTTCTTCAGATCACGCTCAGGCTCGAAGTCCACCACGTCTTTGCAGAGCACATCGCAGTTGTCGCGCTCCCAATCCCACTTCGGGTGCACCTCGATGTTTTCCTGCAGGGTCGCCGCCGCGTACTTGTCGATCTCAACGAGGGCAAGGTGCCTGAATCCGGCCAAGTGCAGTCCGATCGCCTGTCCGCCAGCGCCAGCACAGATCTCGATCGACGTGTAGCCCCGGTCAGTCCCGGTCATGGCCCCTCCTCTTGCACGAATTCCAATGACGCCCGACACGACCGTCATCACAGAGGGTTACATGACCCACTGACATCGCGAGTCGACACGGCGGCACACACCAGTGTGCGGCATGCCCTGTCGCACCTGTCGCACCTTGGCTACCAACTGCATGGCAATTTCGAATGCTCGTACGATACAAGCGAGGCGAGGAACTAGACGAGGCGCGATCCTCCGCAAGCCGCCCCGCAACCTAGCCGCATCAAGCTCCGCCGGGGATGGCCCGTCCGCATCCCAGGCACACCGTGAGCAGGATCGCGGAGCATGCCTGCCCGTATACGAAACGTCACCACGCATGTCGCAGGAACTCCCTAGAAGGATTCTGGCGCACTCCCGATCCACTGCGGGACTTGATTCGCGGATCTGCCAGATCTGTCGTATCCGGGCCTCACGCCGCCTCGACGTCTGACTCGTATCGGGTCTGAGCCCGGTCAAGCACGTCGTCCGGGTCTCGGCCCTACTCGGCGAGCCAGTGGAGCAGATCTGCGATGGCCTCGGTCGCCGATTCCTCCAGCGCGGCATAGGCCGGCACCACCAGCGAGGCCGTACCGGCCATCCGCCGGTACTCCTCAATGAGCGCGGCTGCCCGCTGAACGGATGCCACTGACAAGAAGGGAAGGCCGACACCCTTCGACGCGATCTTGCGCCCGCGTTAGCCTCGGTCTCGATCGACAGCCGCGCGGCGATCGGCATTGCGGCGGTGTGGGCAGCAGCAGGAGGCAGTCATGGCGAAGGTACCGGCCGCGGTGGTGGCCGCAGGGGGGCTTGTCGGGGGGTACGGGGTTGCCCGGTGGACCCGGAGGCGGGAGCTCGGCGGGGTCGTGCTGGCCGCCGCCGGGGCCGCCGCCGCGCAGCAGTGGAAGCGGCAGGCCGGTGGGAAGGCCGCCGGGGTGCTGACCGCCACCTACGTCGCCGCCTTCGCCGGGTCGCATCCGCTGGCCAAGAAGGTGGGCGCCTGGCCCGCCGTCTTCGGTGTCGCCGGAGCCGTGGCGCTCGCCTCCTGGGCCGTCTCCGACCGTCGGGGCTGAGCGCGGGCCGAGGGGCCGGTCAGGCCGCCCTCTCCCCCCGGAAAGCCCGCCGGTACGCCTGGGGGCTCGTGCCGACCACCCGCTTGAAGCGTTCCCGGAACGCCGTCGGGGAGCCGAAGCCCGCTTGGGTCGCGATGCGTTCGACCGGGTGGCTGGTCGTCTCCAGGAGGTACTGGGCGCGGCGGACCCGGGCCAGGTGCAGCCACTGCAAGGGCGTCGTGCCGGTCTGTTCGCGGAATCGGCGGTTGAGGGTGCGGGTGCTCGTGCCGGCCTCGACGGCGATGTCCTCCAGGGTCAGTTCGCGTTCCGCGTTCTCCTCCAGCCAGGCGAGGAGCGGTTCCATCGTCGTGCCCGCCGGTGCCGGTGGCTGCGCGTGGACGATGAACTGGGCCTGTCCGCCCTCTCGTTCGAGGGGCATGACCGACAGCCGTGCCGCGTCGGCCGCGACTGCCGAGCCGTGGTCGCCCCGGATCATGTGCAGGCACATGTCCAGGGCCGCCGCCGCGCCCGCCGATGTCAGGAACTGACCGTTGTCGACGTAGAGGACGTTCGGGTCGACGGTCACCGCCGGGTGGCGGGCCGCCAGTTCCGCCGCCGCCCGCCAGTGCGTCGTCGCGCGCAGACCGTCCAGGAGGCCCGTGGCCGCGAAGACGAACGCCCCGACGCAGACAGACGCGATCCGGGTGCCGTTCGCGGCGGCCGCGCGCAGCGCCTCCGCGACGCCCGGCGGGAGGGGCAGTGACAGGTCGGACCGCCCCGGCAGGACGATCGTGTCGGCCTCCGCCAGCGCGTCCAGGCCGTACGGCGCGCGCAGCGTGAAGGCACCCGCGCTCACCTCCGCGCCCGGCGTGACCGAGCAGACACGGGTCCGGTACGCGGGCCGGCCGTCGGGCAGTCTGGCCCAGCCGAAGGTGTCGATCGGGGCGGAGAGGTCGAACGGGATGACCTGGTCGAGCGCCAGTACGGCCACGGTGTGCATGGCTGGAGCCTAGGCATACGACGGGTTCCCGTCTCCCGTCACCCCCGGACGATTGAACGATTGCCCCTGACCCCGACCCCTTCCGGCGCCGACCTTCCGTCGGGTCCCGTGGCTCGCGAGCCGTGCCCTCGCCCAGGCCAGGAAGCCGGTCCGCCTGCTCAGCCGCCCTGCTCTCCAACCTGGCAGGAGTGCTGGCCAGAATCTGTTGCCCTCTGGCAAAAGCGCCACTTCTGCAAGATCCCTCCCGGCTCCTACCCTCGCCCCGTGACCAAGTTCCTCCTCGCCGTCCATGTCATCGCCGCGATCGTCGCCGTCGGGCCCGTGACCGTCGCCGCGAGCATGTTCCCGCCGGCCGCGCGCCGGGCCTTCGGTGCGCCGGGCGATGCCGACGCCCTCGCGACCACGCGGCTGCTGCACCGCATCTGTCGTGTGTACGCCGTCGTCGGCGTCGCCGTCCCCGTGTTCGGGTTCGCCACGGCGAGCAACATGGGCGTGCTCGGCGACACCTGGCTGATCGTCTCCATCGTGCTGACCGCGCTCGCGGCCGGCGTGCTCGCCCTGCTCGTGCTGCCCCGCCAGAGCGCCGTCCTGGAGACGGCCGAGGGGGACGGAGCGGTGGTGGAGGAGGCACCGGGAGAGCGGGCAACGGCCGCCCGTGCGGCCACCGTTCGGCTCGCCATGGTCACCGGGATCTTCAACCTGCTGTGGGCCACCGTCACGGTCCTGATGATCATCCGCCCCGGGTCCACGACAGGGGCCTGACGATCGGCGCCGGGCAGCGGCCTAGGATCCGCGCATGGACGCACAGCAGCAACATCAGTCGGCGCCCGGCGCCTACCTGGCCTTCGTGCAGGGACGGTTGACCGAGGACGGATGCGCCACGCGGTGGGAGGACTGGGCCGGGGTGCCCGTGCTCGTCGGGCGGCGGGCCGAGTTCCGGATGAGCTGGATGGCCACGAAGCTGCATCTGTTCACCGTGGCCGCGGCGGTCCCGGAGATAACCGTGCCCGTCGTCGCCGCCTTCACCGAGCAGGTGATGCAGTACGCCAAGGACACCAAGGGCGGTCTGCCCGTCGGCCTCCAGAACGGCGTCGGCGCCTTCCCTGTGCTGGTCAGCGACCGGGTCGATCCGGCGGCCGTGCAGTGGGCCGAGGCGCAGCAGCGGGTCAAGTTCGCCTGTATGACGCGGCCCGTCGTCGTCGACAGCGCGCGCCAGTACGTGGGGATGTACCGCGGCAAGCCGGCCCTCGGCCGCGTCTACGCCTCGTACTTCATCGAGAAGGGGACGCGGTACTTCCACGCCCCGTGACACCCGGTGAATCCGGTGGGCCCGGGCGGTCGCGGTGAGCTCGGGCTGTCCCGGTGGCCCCCCTCAGGTCCGGTGCCCCAGCACGTTCACCACCCGCCCGTTCGGATCGCGGACGAAGAACCGTCGTACGCCCCATTCCTCGTCCCGCAGGTCCCGCACGATCTCCGCGCCCGATGCGAGGACCTGCGCGTACACGGCGTCGACGTCCTCGACCTCCACGCTCAGGTCGGGGACGACGGGCGCGGTGCGTTCCTCGGTGAGGAAGCTGATCTGGGCGGTGGGGTTGGCCGGGGAGGCGAGGGTCATGACCCAGCCCTGGTTCATGACCTCCTCGAAGCCGAGGAGGCCGTAGAAGTCGCGGTTCGTCGTCATGTCCTGCTCGGAGGGGACCTGGAAGTCGGGGACGATCCGGCGGACGGTCATCGGTGGTGCCTCCTGACGGCTGGGCGGGGCGTGGTGGCGTGCGATGGCGAGTTGGGCGGGCGTGGCGTCCCGCGGTCCGGACACCCTGTCCGCCCGCACCCCTGTCCGCCCGTGCCCTGTCCGGCCGTGCCCTGTACGGCCTCACCCTGCCCGCCGGCGTCACGAACGGTGGGCGTGGGCGAGCACCATCCACTCGTCGAGGTCGGCCGGCTCCGTCCAGTCTGTCCTGAACCGACGGGCCACCGCAGCCACGACCAGGACACCCGACGCGCCGATCAGCGTGAAGAACGCCCAGGTGAGCGGCCAGGCGTCGACGAAGCCGTCGGGCACTCCGGGATGCGTGCGCAGGGACACGTACAGCAGGGCCGCCGGTGGGGCCGCGACGAGCAGCAAGGGCCAGGCGAGAGCGTCGCGGTGGCCGACGTAGGCGGCCAGGAGCAGCAGGCAGACGGCGAGGGCGAGGACGCCCGTGCCGGTCACCGGGGTGGTCTCCGGCGTGGAACCCGGTGCCGCGGGGCGGTTGCGCAGGTCCCACGGGAGGCACAGGAGGTACGCCGCGCCGGAGAGGGCGGCGCCGAGCACGCGCGTCAGCCAGCGTTCCGGCCAGGGGCGCGTTCGCAGGGGGCGGAGCAGCTTCTCGGTCATGCGTACGAGGGTTACGTGCGCGGCGGGGGCCCGACAGAGTACGCGTACTCAGAACCGGAAACTCGGAAGGGCCCCGCACCGGACTCAGTCGGCGGGCGTCGACGGGGTCGAGGACGTCGTGCCGGTGCTGGAGGGGGCCGTCGACAGGGGGGCGGCGATGTCCTCGAGTCCGCGGCGCTCGGCGTTGACGGCGAAGAACACGGCGACCAGACCGGCGGCGCACATCAGGCCGGCGCCGATCTGGAAGGCGAGCACCGTGTCGCCGACGACGCCGGACTCGGTGAGGTCGGCGAAGACCAGCGGGCCGCTGATGCCGCCGGCGGCGGTGCCGATGGCGTAGAAGAAGGCGATGGCCATGGCCCGGGTCTCCATGGGGAAGATCTCGGAGACGGTCAGGTAGGCGCTGGAGGCGCCGGCGGAGGCGAAGAACAGCACCACGCACCAGCAGGCGGTCATCGTCACGGCGTTGAGCGAGCCCTGGTCGAACAGCCAGGCGGTGCCGAACAGGAGGACACCGGAGAGCAGGTACGTCGAGGAGATCATGACCCGGCGGCCGACGGTGTCGAAGAGCTTGCCGAGGAGCAGCGGGCCGAGGAAGTTGCCGGCGGCGATGACCGCGAAGTAGTAGCCGGTGCCGCCCGTGGGGACGTCGAAGAACTTGGTGAGGATGGCGCCGAAGCCGAAGGTGATGGCGTTGTAGAGGAACGCCTGGCCGATGAAGAGGGCGAGACCGAGCACGGCGCGCTTCGGGTAGCGGGCGAAGACGGTCCGGGCGATGATCCCGAAGCCGATGCTCTTGCGCTGCTCGATGGTGATCTCGCCCGCGGGCGGCGGCAGATCCTTGCCCGTCTCCTTCTCCACCTCCTCCTCGACGGAGGTGACCAGTTCGTCCGCCGCCTCGCCCTGGCCGTGGATGAACTGCCAGCGGGGGCTCTCCGGGACGTGTCGCCTGACCAGCAGGATCACCAGGCCGAGCACGACGCCGAGGGCGAAGGTGAGCCGCCAGCCGAGGTCCTTCGGGAAGATGTCCGTGTTCAGCATGAGGATCGACAGCAGGGCGCCGCCGATCGCGCCGAGCCAGTAGCTGCCGTTGATGATGAGGTCCACCCGGCCGCGGAACTTGGACGGGATGAGCTCGTCGATCGCCGAGTTGATGGCCGCGTACTCGCCGCCGATGCCGAAGCCGGTGAGGAAGCGGAAGGTGAAGAACCACCAGGCGTCGAAGGACAGCGCGGTCAGGGCGGTGGAGGCGAGATAGACCACCAGGGTGACCATGAACAGTTTCTTGCGGCCGTAGCGGTCGGTCAGCCAGCCGAAGAACAGGGCGCCCGCGCAGGACCCGGCCACGTAGAGCGCCGCCGCGATACCGGTGACCTGCGCCGAGGTGATGGAGAGACCGCTGCCCTCCTCGGAGAGACGGCCCGCGATGTTGCCGACGGTGGTGACTTCCAGGCCGTCCAGGATCCAGACGGTGCCGAGGCCGATCACGATCATCCAGTGCCAGCGGGACCACGGCAGCCGGTCCAGCCGGGCGGGCACGCTGGTCGTGATGGTGCCGGTGGACGCGGGCGTGGGGGCCGGCGAGGCGGGTGCGGTCATGGGGTCCCTCTCCGTCGAGCGAACTCCGCACGTGTTCCCCGATCTCCGCCCGCTTACGCCCCCGCCGTCGCCGCCCCGGTCAGGCCCCCAGCGCCTGGGACACCGTGTAGATCAGCAGGCCGACGAGCGAGCCGACCACCGTGCCGTTGATCCGGATGAACTGCAGGTCGCGACCGATGTTCGCCTCGATCTTCTTCGTCGTGTGTTCGGCGTCCCAGCCGGCGACCGTGTCGGTGATGAGCGAGGTGATCTCCGTGCGGTACGTCGTCACCACGTACACCGCGGCGCCCTCCACCCAGCCGTCGACCTTGGCCTGCAGCTTGGGCTCGGTGGCCATGCGGGCGCCGAGGGAGAGCAGGGAGGCCCGCACCCGCAGCCGCAGTTCACTGCGCTCGTCCTCCGCCGCGGAGACGATCATCGACCGGACGGCGGTCCAGGCGGACGCGATCAGGTCCTGGACCTCGCCGCGGCCGAGCACCTCGCCCTTGAGTCGCTCCACGCGGGCCCGGGTCTCCGTGTCGGACTGCAGGTCGGAGGCGAAGTCGGTGAGGAAGCGGTCGAGGGCGCCGCGGGCCGGGTGGGCCGGGGAGTCGCGCATCTCGGTGACGAAGCGGAGCAGCTCCCGGTAGACGCGCTCGCCGACCTTCTTGTCGACGAAGCGGGGCGTCCAGCCGGGGGCGCCGCCCTGCACGGCGTCCATGACCTGCTCGTCGTGGAAGACCAGCCAGTCGTGGGCGCGGCTGACCACGAGGTCGACGACCCGCCGGTGCCCGCCGTCCGCGACGACCCGCTCCAGCATCTTGCCGATGCCGGGCCCGATCTCCTGGGCGTCGGCGCGCCGGGTGATGGCCTCGCCGACCACGGCCTGCACGTCCGAGTCCCGCAGCACGGTCAGCGCGCCGCGCAGGGCGGCGGCCAGCTCGGCGGTCACCCGGTCCGCGTGCTCGGGGTCCGCGAGCCAGACGCCCAGCCTGCTGCCGATGCCGACGGCCCGCAGGCGCTGGCGTACGACCTCCTCGGAGAGGAAGTTCTCACCGACGAACTCGCCGAGCGAGACGCCCAGCTGGTCCTTCTTGGTGGGGATGATCGCGGTGTGCGGGATGGGCAGGCCGAGCGGGTGCCGGAAGAGGGCGGTGACGGCGAACCAGTCGGCCATCGCGCCGACCATGCCCGCCTCCGCGGCAGCCGCGACATAGTCGGCCCAGGCGCCCGCACCCTCGTGCGAGGCCCACTTCGCCAGCACGTACACCAGGGCGACGAGGAGCAGCAGGCCGGTGGCGGTCGCCTTCATCCGGCGCACTCCGCGCCGTTTCTCGATGTCGGAGGCGCTGAAGGTGTTCATCGCGCGGCCCGGCGGCGCGGCGGGCGCCGTGGTGTTCGTGGTGCCCCCGGGGCGGGCATGCTCCATGCCGTCCGGTTCGCCCGATTTCGTGCGTTCCATTCACTCCACCCGTCCACAGAACCCGACCCACCCCGTAAATATTGTCTCTTTCCCCTCTCTTCTTGACCGACTACTGGAACGGCACACGAGTTCCCGGCGTCTGTTCGGATGGGGATTCGACCGGTGGGACCCAAAGGGGGGTGCGTCGGTGCTCCTCCGGGCCCATGCCGCATCATGGGGTGATCACATCGGAGCATTTCGCTCCCATCGTTTCGAGGAGAGACGCACCGCATGACCAAGCGTCACGGTTATGCCCTGCTCGCCGCGGTTCTCGCCGTGGTCGTGGTCCTTTCGGGGGCCATCTACATCGGTGTCGCCGCCGACGACGGCAGCGGCACCCGGACCGACGTCGCCGCCGGGCGCACGTCGCACAACTCCGCCGCGCCCGCGTCCACCGGAACCTGGGTCGGCGCCTGGTCGGCGTCCCCGGCCGGAGCGGAGCCCGGCACCGAGACCGACGGCATGGCCGGCCGCTCCGTGCGCAACGTCGTGCACGCGGCCGTCGGGGGCACGGGCGCCCGCATCACGCTGTCCAATCTCTACGGACAGCAGCCGCTGGCCCTCGCGCACGCCACGATCGCGGTCGCCGCGACCGACAACAACGCCGCCGCCGCGGCCGACACCATGCGCCGCCTCACCTTCGGCGGCGCGACGGCCGTCGTCATCCCGGCGGGCGGTCAGGTCATGAGCGACGCCGTCCGGGTACGCATCCCGCGCGGCGCGGACCTCCTCGTGACGACGTACTCGCCGACGCCGTCCGGACCGGTCACCTACCACCCGATGGCACGCCAGCTCTCGTACGTCGCGCAGGGCGACCGTACGGAGGACGTGAGCGGCACCTCGTACACCGAGCAGACGCCGTACTGGCGTTATCTGACGGCGGTCGACGTGCTGAGCGACGAGGCGACGGGCACGGTCGTCGTCCTCGGTGACTCGCTCACCGACGGCGTCACCTCCACCGTGGGGGCCAACCGGCGCTGGCCGGACGTCCTCGCGGAGCGGCTGCGCGCCTCGGCCGGGACCGGTGAGACGCCCCGCTACAGCGTCGTGAACCAGGGCATCAGCGGCAACCAGATCCTCGCCGCGGGCCTCGGCCGTCCCGCCGACAACCCCAGCGGGCTGAGCCGCTTCGGGCGGGACGTCCTCGACCGTACGAACGTCAAGGCCGTCGTCATCGACCTGGGCGTCAACGACATCCTGCGCAACCCGAGGCAGGTCGACCCGCGCACCATCACGGCGGGCCTGCGGACCCTGGTCCGGCAGGCGCACGCCCGCGGCCTGCGGGTCGTCGGCGCCACCCTGATGCCCTTCCAGGGCCACCGGGGCTACACCCCCCAGCGGGAGGCCGTCCGTGAGGCCGTGAACGCCGAGATCCGCGCGGGGAAGGTGTACGACGCCGTCGTCGACTTCGACGCGGCCCTGCGCGACCCGTACAACCCGCGCCGGCTGCGGACCGACTACGACTCGGGGGACCATCTCCACCCGAGCGACCGGGGCTTCCGGCGGATGGCCGAGGTGTTCGACCTGCAGCAGCTGAAGGGTTCGGCTCCGGCGGAGCTGTGATCCGGCCCCTCACGCCCACCGGCGCGCTCGCGACAGCGGGCGCGCCGCGGCCGTCCACGAGGACACCAGGGACGCCGAGGACATCCCGGCTCCAGGACTCACGGCAGCCGCGGCCCCCCTCGACGGACCCGGAGGCCGCGGGAGTTCAGTAGTCGCCGAAGTGCCGGCGGTGGCGGTCCTCGCGGCGCTCCCGGTGACGGTCCCGGCGCTCCTCGTGGCGTTCGCGGCGCTCCTGCTCCCGCTCGTCGCGGTACTCGTGATGGTCCTCGTGCCGGTCGCGGATCAGGTCCCGCGCGTCGTCGAGAACGTCGAACACGTCACCGAGGCGGCCGCCCTGCGACCCCTGGAGCTCCTTGCGGGCCGCACGCCGCTCCAGCTTCTCCTGGCGGCGCTCCTCCCGCTGGCGCTGGCGCTCGGCGCGGGTGAGCTTGCGCTCCACACCGACGCCGCCCCAGAAGGCGAAGCCCGTGACGATCACCCGGGGTGCCCCGGGATCGCCCGGCCGGCCCTCCTCGCGGTGGTCGAAGCCGCCCATGATGCCGATACCGCGGACGACGACCTCGACGCCCGGCGGCACGATGACGTTCATCCCGCCCATGACCGCGACGCAGTTGACGACGACCTCGCGGTCCGCGAAGTTCGCCTCGCGCAGGTCGATCTCACCGCCGCCCATGAAGGCGAAGGAGTTGAAGCGGCGCGGCACCGTCCAGCGGCCCTTGCGCTCGAACCCGGACAGCACGGCCACGCCCCACGACGAGGAACCCTCGCCGCCCACGATCCGCGAACCCCAACTGCCGTCGTCCACCGGCTGCTTGACCATGGAGATCGGGGCGGCGACCGCCGCACCCGGCAGATCGCGGGTGATCGGCGTCAACTCACCGTAGGTACGGGCCTTGTACGTCGCCTCCAGCCGCTCCTCGAACTCCTCCATGTCGAGGCGGCCTTCGGCGAGGGCGTCCCTCAGCTGCTCGGCGACCCGTTCACGATCGGCGTCGGAGGCGCGCAGCCCCGGGAGTTCGTCGTCCGTCATGGACAGCAGCCTACGAGTTCCCCGGCCCGCTCGCCATGCCGCTCGCCGCCTTGGACACGCCTGAGGGCCCGGCTCACGAGAGACGTCATGAGACCGCTTTCTCCGCGTACATGCGGCTGATCACGGCCTCGATGTCCGGCTCCCGCACCGAGAGGTCCACGAGCGGGTACTCCGCCGCGATCCGCGCCACCAGCGGAGCCGCCGAGAGCGCCGCGGGGAACGCCAGCCACTGGCGCGGCCCCTCCACCTTCACGACCCGCGCCGACTCCACCTCGATCGGCGGGAGTTCGCGCTCCAGATCGACGACCAGGGTCCGCTCGCTCTCCCCCACCTCGTGCAGCCCGGCCAGCGGACCGTCGTACATCAGCCGCCCGTGGTCGATGACCATCACGCGGCGGCACAGCTGCTCGATGTCGGTCAGGTCGTGCGTGGTGAGCAGGACGGTCGTGCCGCGGTCCGCGTTCAGGTCCCGCAGGAACTCCCGTACCCGCGCCTTGCTGATCACGTCGAGCCCGATGGTCGGCTCGTCCAGGTAGAGCACCTCCGGGTCGTGCAGCAGCGCCGCCGCGATGTCGCCGCGCATCCGCTGGCCGAGCGACAGCTGCCGCACGGGAACGTCCAACAGGGCGCCGAGTTCGAGGAGTTCGACGCAGCGGTCGAGGTTCTCCCGGTACCGCGCGTCGGGGATGCGGTACATGCGGTGCATCAGCCGGTAGGAGTCGATCAGCGGAAGGTCCCACCACAGCGTCGTGCGCTGCCCGAACACCACCCCGATCCGGCGGGCCAGCCGGGTCCGCTCCCGGGACGGGTCCAGCCCCGCGACGCGCAGCCGGCCGCCGCTCGGGGTGAGGATGCCGGTCAGCATCTTGATGGTCGTCGACTTGCCGGCGCCGTTCGGCCCGATGTAGCCGACCATCTCGCCGCGCGGCACGCTGAACGAGATCGAGTCGACCGCCCGCACCTGCCGCCGCTCACTGCGCAGGAAACCCGTCCGCTTGCGCACGTCGAAGACCTTCTCGACGCCGTCCAGCTCGATGAAGCCCGCGCCCGGACCCGTGGGCCCGCCGCCCCGGCCCGCCGGTGCGCTGTCCGGACCGGTGGGTCCGCCGTCCTCGGTGATGGCCACGCCCGTTCCCCTCACGTCTAACTTCCCGTACTGCGGTAGGCGCGCAGCCCCGCGCGCCAGGCGATCCCGGCGAGCGCGCAGCAGAGCGCCGCCACGAGTGGTGGTGTGAACGCGACCCACGCCGGCAGGTCGAGCGGATACGGCCGCCCCAGCACGTACAGCGCGGGCAGCCAGTTGACGAAGGCGAGCGGGAGCACGAAGGTCACCCCGCGCACCATGTCCTTGGCGAAGACGGTCGGCGGGTACTGCAGGAGCGTGCTGCCCCCGTAGGTGAAGGAGTTCTGCACCTCGGAGGCGTCCTGCGCGACGAACTGGAAGGCCGCGCCCGCCACGAACACCGCCGAGAAGATCACGCCGCCGCTGAGCAGCATCACCGGGACCAGCAGCACCTTGAGCGGCGTCCACTGGATGTCGAGGACGACGAGGGCGTAGCCGAGGACGAGCAGGCCCTGGACGATGCGGCCGAGGCGGCGCAGCGCGAACCGGTCGGCGGCGACCTGCGCGAGGACGGGCGCCGGCCGCACCAGCAGGGTGTCGAGCGTGCCGTCGCGGACCCGCCGCCCGAGCCGGTCCATCGAGCCGAGCGCGAGGTCGGCGAGCCCGAAGGCGGTGCCGGCCACTCCGTACAGGAAGGCCACCTCGGGCAGTCCGTAGCCGCCGATCCGGTCGACCTGCGAGAACATCAGCAGGATCGCCACGAAGTCCAGGGCGGTCGCGGCGAAGTTCCCGAGCGCGGTCATCGCGAACGACGCCCGGTAGGCCATCGTCGAGCGCATCCACATCGCCGTGATCAGCCGGTAGGCGCGCAGCCCGTCGCACAGCCGCTCGTACGGCCCCTGCCGCGCGAAGGGCTCCGCCGCCCACCGCGGTGCCCCGCTCACGCCGGGCGCCCGCTCCAGCACCTTCTCCTCCACGGGGTCAGCCACCCTGCACCACCACCCTCCGGGTCGCCGCCGACTGGAGCAGCCGCCCCGCGGTGAGCAGGGCGAGCGCCCAGGCGGCCTGGAACGCGTACGTGCCGAGCGGGTCGGCCGTGCCGAGCAGGACGTCCACGGGTGCCTGGATCAGCGACGACCACGGCAGGGCCCGTACGACCTCGCCGAGCGTGCCCGGGAACACGTTCAGCGGCAGCAGCATCCCCGAGCAGAACACCCCGGCGATCATGGTGAGCTGCGAGACACCCGCGCCGTCGAGCAGCCAGAACGCCGACAGCGCCACCAGGAAGCGGATCGAGAACCCGACGACCACCCCGAGCGTGACCGCGACCAGGAAGGCGAGCCAGGTCAGCGGATCGGCGGGCAGCGCCAGGTCGAAGAAGAGCGCCCCGAAGGCCAGCGGGACCATCCCGCGGCCCAGCAGGTGGAACAGCGCCCGTCCCATGTCCTGCGCGAGCCACCACAGCTGCAGGTCCGCCGGCCGGTACAGGTCGATCGCGATGTCACCCGTACGGATGCGCTCGATCAGCTCGTCCTCGAAGCCGCCGCCCATCACCGCGACCACCATCAGCAGCGCCTGGCTCAGCCACACGTAGCTGAGCGCCTGGGCCTGGTCGTAGCCCCCGAGGTGCGGCCTGGTGTCCCACAGGGCGATGAAGATGTAGGCGAGGATCAGCCCGAAGACGGTGTTCGTGAAGACCCCCGCGGCCGTGGCGACCCGATAGGTGGCGTACCGCCGGAAGCCGCCCGCCGCGACGGACGCGTACAACCGCGCCGTGCCCACAACCCGTCCTCCTTCCGCGCGTTGAGCCAAGTTGAGCCAAAGCGCAGGAGCCTAGCCCCGGCCTCGCGCCCGCCGCCAGGCATTTTCCGGCGCGACGCGTGCCGGGATCAGGGAACGAAACGCAGGGTGCGACAGTCTTCAAGAGGGGCGCACCAGGCGTATGAGGCGTAAGAGGTCGTACGGCGACGTACGACGTGAAACAGGAGTCCGGCGAACAGATGAGTGACGAGCCGCAGCCGCAGCGGAACGACCAGGGCTGGGCACCCAGGGAACCGGAACCGGGCCCCCGCCCGGCCGGCGGACCCGCGGCGGGACCGGGCGAGCCCGGCGCGAAGCGGAAGGAGAAGCGGAAGCGGACCGGCTGGCGCCGGCTCATCCCGACCTGGCGGATGGTGCTGGGCACCCTCGTGTGCCTGATCCTCGTCGTGGTCGGCCTCTTCGCGCTCGGCTACTACCTCGTCAAGATCCCGCCGGCGAACGCCGCGGCGACCAAGCAGAGCAACGTCTATCTGTACGCCGACGGCAGCCAGCTCGCCCGCGACGGCGACGTCAACCGGGAGAACGTGTCCCTCGCGCGGATCTCCAAGGACGCCCAGCACGCCACCCTCGCCGCCGAGGACCGGGACTTCTACACCGAGTCCGCCATCGATCCCAAGGCGATGATCCGCGCGGGCTGGAACACGGCCACCGGCAAGGGCAAGCAGTCCGGCTCGACCATCACCCAGCAGTACGTGAAGAACTACTACCTGGGCCAGGAACAGACGGTCACCCGCAAGATCAAGGAGTTCTTCATCTCGATCAAGCTGGACCGGGAGAAGAGCAAGGACGACATCCTCGAGGGCTACCTCAACACCAGCTACTACGGCCGCAACGCCTACGGCATCCAGGCCGCCGCGCAGGCCTACTACGGCGTCGACGCGCAGAACCTGACCGTCGCCCAGGGCGCCTACCTCGCCGCGCTGCTCAACGCGCCCAGCGAGTTCGACGTGATCGCCCACCCCGAGAACAAGGCGGCGGCGCTCGCCCGCTGGAACTACGTCCTCGACGGCATGGTCAAGAAGAAGTGGCTGACGCAGCCGGCGCGCGCCCGGGTCACCTTCGAGCCGCCCAAGCAGGCCAAGGGATCGGCGGGCATGTCCGGCCAGCGCGGCTACCTCGTCCAGGCCGTCAACGACTATCTGACCTCGAACAAGATCCTCGACGAGGACACCCTGACCACCGGCGGCTACCGCATCACGACCACCCTGCAGAAGCCCAAGCAGGACGCCTTCGTGAAGGCAGTGAACGACCAGGTCATGGACCGGCTCGACAAGAAGAACCGCAAGGTCGACTCGTACGTCCGGGCCGGCGGCGTCGCCATCGACCCGTCCAGCGGCAAGGTCCGCGCGATGTACGGCGGCATCGACTACACCAAGCAGTACGTGAACAACGCGACCCGCCGCGACTACCAGGTCGGCTCCACCTTCAAGCCGTTCGTCTTCACCTCGGCCGTGCAGAACTTCTCCACGACCCAGGACGGCCGCATGATCACCCCGAACACCGTCTACGACGGCACCGACAAGCGCCCGGTGCAGGGCTGGAACGGCGGCACCTACGCCCCGGAGAACGAGGACGGCGTCTCGTACGGCGACATCACCGTCCGCACCGCCACCGACAAGTCGGTCAACTCGGTGTACGCGCAGATGGCCGTCGACGTCGGCCCCGCCAAGGTGGAGAAGACCGCCGTCGCGCTCGGCCTGCCGGCGAACACCCCCGACCTGACGGCGTCCCCCTCCATCGCCCTGGGCCCGGCCACCGCCAGCGTCCTCGACATGACGGAGGCGTACGCCACGCTCGCCAACCACGGCAGGCACGGCACGTACTCCCTCGTCGAGAAGATCACCAAGGACGGTGAGGACGACGTGGAGCTGCCGAAGGAACAGACCACCCAGGCGGTGAGCCGCGAGGCCGCCGACACGACGACGTCCATGCTGCAGAGCGTCGTCGACGGCGGCACCGGGCAGGCCGCGCAGGCCGCCGACCGGCCCGCCGCGGGCAAGACCGGCACCGCCGAGGAGGACACGGCCGCCTGGTTCGCGGGCTACACCCCCGACCTCGCCACCGTCGTCTCCGTGATGGGCCAGGACCCCGAGACCGGCGCCCACAAGTCCCTGTACGGCGCGCTCGGCCAGGCCCGCATCAACGGCGGCGGCTACCCCGCCCAGATCTGGGCCCAGTTCACCAAGGACGCCCTCGACGGCACCGACGCGTCCGACTTCGACCTCCGGCTCCAGCCGGGCGCCGAGGAACAGGAGGACGTCCCCTCCTTCGAACCCAGCGAGCCGGACAGCACCGGGGGCGACGACGGCGGCACCACCGACGGCGGGCAGCAGACGCCGGGCCAGGACCAGGGACAGACACAGGGCGCCAGCCAGTCACCGGGCCGGACCAACGGCCAGACCCAGGGGCAGACCGCGGGTCAGAACCAGGGCCAGACCAACGGCGGCGCCGACACCGGGGGTGGCGCTACGAACGGCACCGGCGGCGGCGACGGCGGGGGCACCACCGACGGCGGCACCACCGGGTCCACCACGGACGGCGGCACCGACGGCGGGGCCACGGACGGCGGAACGGGCACCATCGCGGGCGAGGGCCCGCTGAACCCGCTCACCTCCAGAAAACCCTGACGGGCCGGGCGGCGCGCCGAGACAGCCCCGGAAGGGGGGCGCCTCCGCGCGCCGAACCGCACGGAACACCGAACCGCACGGAACGCCGAACAGCACGGAACACCGATCCGCACCGGCCATCGGCGAACGGGTCAGATCCCCAGGTCCTTGATGATCTTCGCCACGTGCCCGGTCGCCTTCACGTTGTAGAAGGCCTGCTCGACCTTGCCCTCCTCGTCCACCACCACGGTGGACCGGATGACGCCGACGACCGTCTTGCCGTACAGCTTCTTCTCGCCGAAGGCGCCGTACGCCTCCAGGACCGACTTGTCGGTGTCCCCGACCAGCGTGACCTTCAGGTTCTCCTTCTCGCGGAACTTGGCGAGCTTCTCCGGCTTGTCCGGGGAGACACCGATGACGTCGTAACCGGCGCTCGCCAGCACGTCGAGGTTGTCCGTGAAGTCGCACGCCTGCTTCGTGCAGCCCGGGGTGAGGGCGGCCGGGTAGAAGTAGACGATGACCTTGCGGCCCTTGTGGTCCGCCAGGGAGACGTCCTTGCCGTCGGCGTCGGGCAGGGTGAAGGCGGGGGCGGTGTCGCCGGGCTGCAGTCGCTCGCTCATCGGAACCTCACGTGGCCAAGGGGATGGAATGGATACGGAACGAGCGTAATGGGGGGTGCCGAGGGGTGCGGCGCAGCAGGAGCTGACAGACTGTCCGAACCAGACAGTCACAACACGACCACGGAGGCAGCGCGGTGTCGGATACGTCGGACACGTCGGATACCAGGACTCCGGCGCAGATCGAGGCGGACATCAAGAACCGCCGCGCAACGCTCGCCGACACGCTCGACGAGATCGGCGTGCGGGTCCACCCCAAGACGATCGTCGGAGACGCCAAGGCCAAGGTCGCCTCCAACATCGACCACACGCTGGGACGCGCCTACGTCGGCGTGAACCGCGTCGTCGGTGATGTGAAGGGGCAGTTCGTCACCGAGGAGGGTGCGCCCCGGCTGGAGCGCATCGTGCCGGCGGCCCTGCTGGCGGTCGGCGTCGTCGGGCTGCTCGTGCTGGGCACGCGGCGGGGCAAGCGCTGACCCGCCCGGCTACGGACGGCTCGGGGACAGGTAGGTTCTGGGCGTGAGCGCCAATCGGGAACAGCACAACACCCACGACGACAAGTTGCCCATCCGGATGCTGCACGACCGTGTGCTCGTGCGGCAGGACGCCGCCGAGGGCGAGCGGCGTTCGGGCGGCGGCATCCTGATCCCCGCGACGGCGGCCGTCGGCCGCCGTCTTGCCTGGGCCGACGTCGTCGCGGTGGGCCAGAACGTCCGTACGGTCGAACCGGGCGACCGGGTCCTGTACGACCCCGAGGACCGCGCCGAGGTCGAGGTGCGCGGGATCGCCTACGTGCTGATGCGCGAGCGGGACCTGCACGCCGTGGCCGCGGACCGGTTCGAGGGGTCCGAGGACTCGACGGGCCTGTATTTGTAGGGGCGAATCCCGCTCGAAGGGGCTGGTGACCATGGTCACCAGCCCCTTCCGCATTCTTTTGCTACGGTGGAAACACCCCCGACGAGACGCGCCGTACCGGGACAAGGGCAAAGACGACGCACTTCGGTCCATCCGTCGTCCTGTCTCCCGGAGGTTCCCCGTGGCCTGGGTTCTGCTGCTCGTCGCCGGTCTGCTCGAAGTGGGCTGGTCGATCGGAATGAAGTACACCGACGGTTTCACCCGCCTGGTCCCGAGCGTGCTCACCGGCGCGGGAATCGTCGCCAGCATGGTCCTCCTCTCGTACGCCGCGAAGACCCTCCCCATCGGCACGGCCTACGGCGTCTGGGTCGGCATCGGCGCGGCCGGCGCCGCCGTCCTCGGCATGCTCCTCCTCGGCGAACCGGCCACAGCGGCCCGCATCTTCTTCATCGGCCTGCTGCTGGTGGCGGTGGTGGGGCTGAAGATGACGTCGGGGCATTGAGTTCCGGGCATCGGGCGGACGCCGGGCCCGTGTCGGGCGTGACCGTCCGATGAGCTGCTCGTTGATTCGTTCGAGGTTGCGAACATGCGACCGGGGACGGGGGCTTGGCCTTGCCGAACGAGTACGACCGAGACGCTCTGATCGCGGCCGTCGGTCAGTCGCACACCTGGAACGAACTCATGCGCCGTCTGGGATTCCGGCCAAGCGGAGGCCGGCGGCGCGTGCTCCAGGAGCGGGTGGCGGCCTACGGCATCGACACCAGCCACTTCAGGCGGCGCAGCCCCTGGTCCCGCTACCCGGACGCCGCGATCGCCGAAGCGGTGGCGTCGTCCACGACCCTGCGCGACGTCGTCCTCAAACTGGGGGCGACCCCGGCGACCGGGACCCTCGCGCATATCCGGCGCCGCATCGAAGCCGCCGGCATCGACGTCCGACATTTCCCGGGCATCGACCGCGCGCGCCTCGACCTGCCCTTCACGCCGGACGAGGTGCGGGCCGCTGCCGCGTCCGCCGCCAGTATCCGGGGCACCGCCAGGACACTCGGCGTCCCTGACGACAGCCGCTCCAGAGCCGCGCTCGGACGGATGCTCCGGGAGCTGGACGTCGACACCTCCCACTTCCGCAACGCCCGCCTGTCGATCCCCGAGGACGCGCTGCGCGCAGCCGTACCGACCGCGACGAGTTACGCGGACGTGATGCGTGCGCTGGGTCTCGACGTGAACGACACCAACCACCGCCGTGTCCGCCGTAAGGTCGCCCAACTGGGCCTCGACACGCGTCACTTCCGGCGACGTGCGTGGGGTGCCACACCTCTGAGGGAGCGGGCACCGGTGGCGGAGAGGGTACTGGTGGTCCTTCCCGTGGGATCGGTACGCCCCAACCGGGCCCGGCTGCATTCCGCACTCCAGGAACTGGGCGTGCCGTACGCGTGCGCCTCTTGCGGGAACCCCGGGATCTGGATGGACCGGCCGATCACTCTCCAGATCGACCACGTCAGCGGCGACTGGTTGGACAACCGGGCGGAGAACTTGCGCTACCTGTGTCCGAACTGCCACGCGTTGACGGAGTCATGGTGCCGTCGTAAGGGGAGGACATCTCTCGTCGGCCGACGTGTCCCCGTAGACTGAACGCCGCCGGTTCGAAGGTCAGGACCGTTGCGAGCGGCCGTGATGGAATTGGCAGTCATGCTGGGTTTAGGTCCCAGTGGGTTCACACCCGTGTGGGTTCGAGTCCCACCGGCCGCACTGCCGAAAAGCCATGGGCCCCGTCCGCCGAGGACGGGGCCCACGCTCGTTCACGTCAACCCAGCAGTTCCCGTACCACCGGTACCAGTTCGCGGAACGCCTTGCCTCGGTGGCTGATGACGTTCTTTTCCGCGGGGGTGAGTTCCGCGCAGGTGCGGGTGTCGCCCTCGGGCTGGAGGATCGGGTCGTAGCCGAAGCCGTGGGTGCCGGACGGGGTGGCGCGGAGGGTGCCGAGGAGCCTGCCCTCGACGACGCGTTCCGTTCCGTCCGGCAGGGCGAGTGCCGCCGCGCAGGCGAAGTGGGCGCCGCGGTGCGGGGCGTCGATGTCGGAGAGCTGGGCGAGGAGCAGGTCCAGGTTGGCCTGGTCGTCGCCGTGCCGGCCGGCCCAGCGTGCGGAGAAGATTCCGGGGGCGCCGTTCAGGACGTCGACGCACAGGCCCGAGTCGTCGGCGACGGCGGGCAGCCCGGTCGCGCGGGCGAGGGCGTGGGCCTTCAGCAGGGCGTTCTCGGCGAAGGTGACGCCGGTTTCCTTGACGTCGGGGATCTCGGGATAGGCGTCCGCGCCGACGAGGTCGTGCGTGATGCCTGCGTCGGCGAGGATCGCCTTCAGTTCGGTGAGCTTGCCGGCGTTGCGGGTGGCGAGGATCAGGCGGGTCATGCCCGCCAGTATCTCCGAGCGGGCCGCGGCCGCGGGACGGGTGTCCGGTCCCGCGGGCTGCGGCGGTCCGGTCCCCGTGCCGTCCCGGGCGGCGCTACGGCGTGCAGACCTTCGTCAGTTCGCCCGCCGCGTCCGTGACGGGGCTGATGTCGGGGGTGTCGTCGCCGTTCCGTACGGCGGTGCGGACGTTGGCGACGGCCTTGTTCAGGTTGTCGACCGCCTTGTTGACGTCGGCGTTGTCGGTCTTGTCGCCGATGTTGTCGAGGTTGTTCTCGATCGAGTTGAGGGAGGCGTCGGTCTGCGACGGATCGTTGGCCGCGTTCTCGACCGCCTGTTGGAGGTCGGTGACGCTGTCGGCTATCGAGTCGGCGGTCTGCACGCAGTCGAGCGCCTTGTTGACGGCGTCGCAGCCGACGGCCGCCGGCAGGACGACGAGTGCGGCGGTGACGGCGAGTGCGGCGGTACGGCGACGAGTGCGGTGGCGCGCGGCCATGGAACGGTCCCTCCCCGTGGGCATGATGGCGTTCGGCCGCGTCGGCGGCCGGTGCGTCCCGCGGTGGGGTCGTCCCGATCCGCCTGACGTGGCCGGCGGGCGCACGGCTGGACCGTGCGCCCGTACCCCTTAGAACGCGTGGAGTTAACGCGCGGTTGCCTCACCGGTCGATTCGAGTACCGCGCGCTGGACGGCGGCGAGTTCGTCGCAGCCGGCGACGGCGAGGTCGAGGAGGGCGTTGAGTTCCTTGCGGTCGAAGGGCTCGGCCTCGGCGGTGCCCTGGACCTCGACGAAGCGGCCGTCGCCGGTGCACACGACGTTCATGTCGGTGTCGGCCTTCACGTCCTCCTCGTAGCAGAGGTCGAGGAGGGGGACGCCCCCGACGATGCCGACGGAGACGGCGGAGACGGTGCCGGTGAGGGGCTTGCGGCCGGCCTTGATGAGTTTCTTGCCCTGGGCCCAGGTGACGGCGTCGGCGAGGGCTACGTAGGCGCCGGTGATGGCCGCGGTGCGGGTGCCGCCGTCGGCCTGGAGGACGTCGCAGTCGAGGACGATGGTGTTCTCGCCGAGCGCCTTGTAGTCGATGACGGCGCGCAGGGAGCGGCCGATGAGGCGGCTGATCTCGTGAGTGCGGCCGCCGATCTTGCCGCGGACGGACTCGCGGTCGCCGCGGGTGTTGGTGGCGCGGGGCAGCATGGAGTACTCCGCGGTGACCCAGCCCTCGCCGCTGCCCTTGCGCCAGCGGGGGACGCCTTCGGTGACGGAGGCCGTGCAGAAGACCTTGGTGTCGCCGAAGGAGACGAGGACGGAGCCCTCGGCGTGCTTGCTCCAGCCACGCTGGATGGTGATGGGGCGCAGCTGTTCGGGGGTGCGGCCGTCGATGCGAGACATGCGGCTGAGCCTATCGGCACACGGGTGAGGGGCTGTCCGCCGGTGACGGAAGCAGCCCCTCAAGGGTGAGCCGGGTCGGCCGGGGCGGGGCGCCGCTCGCGGGGAGCGAGAGCGGCTCGCGCCTCAGCGGGTCCGGGTGCTCACATCATGTCTTCGATCTCGCCGGCGATGGGGTCCGCGTCGGTGCCGATGACGACCTGGATGGCCGTGCCCATCTTGACGACGCCGTGGGCGCCCGCGGCCTTGAGGGCGGCTTCGTCGACCAGCGAGGCGTCGTGGACCTCGGTGCGCAGGCGGGTGATGCAGCCCTCGACTTCTTCGATGTTGTCGATGCCGCCGAGCCCGGCGACGATCTTCTCAGCCTTCGTGGCCATGTCGTACTCCCTGATCAGAACCGCTTTGTCGCAGTAACCCACAGTTGGCCCATCTTCGCGAGCGGTCGTGTCGTGGGTGCCGAATGATGGCGAGCACGACAGAGCGACGCGTCGTCAACTGGTCTACACCAGTTGACGGGCAGTCGCCAAACCGGCCCGGCCCGGAGGACGCCCATGAGTGCCGTGAGTGCCGTCTCACCTGCGCGCAACCGCTGGAACAAGGCCTTCCAGGGTCTGCAGAAGATGGGCCGGAGTCTTCAGCTGCCGATCGCCGTACTGCCTGCCGCCGGCATCCTCAACCGGCTGGGCCAGCCGGACGTGTTCGGGGCGGACGGGCTCGGCTGGGACAACGTCTCGAAGGTGATGGGAGCGGCGGGCGGCGCGCTGCTCGACGGTCAGCTCGGTCTGC
The DNA here is from genome assembly GCF_002078175.1 of Streptomyces sp. M41(2017). Classification (GTDB taxonomy): domain Bacteria; phylum Actinomycetota; class Actinomycetes; order Streptomycetales; family Streptomycetaceae; genus Streptomyces. Next base: position 1,107,984 of record NZ_MWFK01000001.1, read on the forward strand.
CCATGCTGTTCTGTGTGGGCGTGGCCATCGGCATGGCGAAGAAGTCGGACGGTTCGACGGCGCTCGCGGCGGTGGTGGGGTTCCTCGTCTACTACAGCGTGCTGCGCGCGTTTCCGGAGGACTGCCCGGGAGGCAGCACGGCGATCAAGCTGGGCTGTCAGCTGGAGGACAACTCCGTCATCGAGTTCACCTACCAGAACCCCGGGGTGTTCGGCGGCATCGTGATCGGGCTGCTGTCGGCGTACTTCTGGCAGCGGTTCCACCGTACGAAGCTGGTGGACTGGCTCGGCTTCTTCAACGGGCGCCGGCTGGTGCCGATCATCATGGCGTTCGTGGCGATCCTGTTCGCCTCGTTGTGCGTGTGGGTGTGGCCGCCGATCGGTGACGCGCTGGAGAACTTCAGCGACTGGCTGGTCGGGTTGGGCGCGTGGGGCGCGGGCGTGTTCGGCCTGGCCAACCGGGCGCTGCTGGTGATCGGCCTGCACCAGTTCCTGAACGTGCCCATCTGGTTCCAGTTCGGCAGCTACACCAAGCCGGACGGGGAGGTCGTGCACGGTGACATCAACATGTTCCTGGCGGGCGACCCGAACGCGGGGCAGTTCACCTCGGGCTTCTTCCCGATCATGATGTTCGCGCTGCCCGCGGCGGCGCTGGCGATCACGCACTGCGCGAAGCCGCATCGCCGCAAGGAGGTGGGCGGTCTGATGCTGTCGGTGGCGCTGACGTCGTTCGTCACCGGCATCACGGAGCCGCTGGAGTACTCGTTCCTGTTCATCGCGCCGCTGCTGTACGTGGTGCACGCGATCCTCACCGGCGTCTCGATGGCGGTGACGTGGGGTCTGGGCGTGCACGACGGCTTCAGTTTCTCGGCGGGTCTGATCGACTACGTCATCAACTGGAACCTGGCGACGAAGCCGTGGGCGATCGTGCCGATCGGGCTGTGCTTCGCGGCCGTGTACTACACGATCTTCCGGTTCGCGATCACGAAGTTCGACCTGAAGACGCCGGGGCGGGAACCGGAGGAGGACGTGGAGGACACGACCAAGGCGTAGCCCTCTTCCGCCGGAGGGGCCGCCCACCAGCACCGCTCTCCCCCAAGGGCCCCCGGACCACCTGGTCCGGGGGCCCTTCGGCATGACCGGAACCAGTTCTTCCCGTTATGGCCGAGACCACAAAATCAGCGGGTTCCTTATCCAGCCTTCACCGTGCTACAACAGGTCTACACCACTGAGTGGTGTAGACCACGCGAGGCCGACGAGTCGCCGCGTACCCCCAAAGACGCCGCCGTCCTCATCACTGTCCCCTGGGCGGCGCCTTGCCTACTGGAGGAAGTTGATGACCACGGCCAGCGCGGCACCCGCCGCGGAGAAGAAGGGCAGGGGCGCCGGCGTGATGGCGGTCCTGCAGCGCATCGGCCGGAGCCTGATGCTGCCGGTCGCCGTGCTGCCCGCCGCCGCACTGCTGGTGCGCCTCGGCAACCCTGACATGCTGGGTCGCCCGTCGTTCCCGACGTTCCTCACCAAGATCGCCGGCTTCATGGCGGCCGGCGGCAACGCGATCCTCGACAACATGGCGCTGCTGTTCGCGGTGGGCATCGCGATCGGCTTCGCCAAGAAGTCGGACGGTTCCACCGCTCTCGCCGGCGTGGTCGGCTACCTGGTCTTCAAGAACGTGCTCGCCACGTTCACCGACAAGAACCTGCCGAAGGTGGCCACGGCCGTCGACGGCAAGGTCGTCATGGTCGACGCCCCGGTGGACGCCAAGGTGCTCGGCGGTGTCGTCATGGGCATCGTGGTGGCGCTGATATACCAGCGCTTCTACCGCACCAAGCTGCCCGACTGGGCCGGCTTCTTCGGCGGCCGCCGCCTCGTCCCGATCCTGTCCGCCTTCGCGGGCCTGATCCTCGGCGTCGTCTTCGGCTACATCTGGCCGGTCCTCGGCACGGGTCTGCACAACTTCGGTGAGTGGCTGGTCGGTTCGGGCGCCGTCGGCGCGGGCATCTTCGGTGTCGCCAACCGTGCGCTGATCCCGATCGGCATGCACCACCTGCTCAACTCCTACCCCTGGTTCCAGGCGGGCGACTACCACGGCAAGAGCGGCGACATCTCCCGCTTCCTGGCGGGCGACCCGTCGGCCGGACAGTTCATGACCGGCTTCTTCCCGATCATGATGTTCGCCCTCCCCGCGGCCTGCCTCGCGATCGTGCACTGCGCCCGCCCCGAGCGCCGCAAGGTCGTCGGCGGCATGATGTTCTCGCTCGCCCTGACCTCCTTCGTCACCGGCGTCACCGAGCCCATCGAGTTCACGTTCATGTTCATCGCGCCGGCGCTCTACGCGATCCACGCGGTCCTCACCGGTGTCTCCATGGCTCTGACCTGGGCGCTCGGCATGAAGGACGGCTTCGGCTTCTCGGCCGGCGTCGTCGACTTCGGCCTGAACATCGGCATCGCGTCCAACCCGTGGGGCCTGGTCCTGGTCGGCCTGTGCTTCGCCGCGGTCTACTACGTGGTCTTCCGCTTCGCGATCACCAAGTGGAACCTCCCGACGCCGGGCCGCGAGTCCGACGAGGAACTCGCGGAACTCCTGAAGGCCGAGGCCAAGTAACACCGAGCCTCCTCCCGTACAGCGGAATTCCCCGGACCGTCCGACGGTCCGGGGAATTCGGCATGCCCAAAATGATGGACCCACCAAAAAAAGCCACCACCCCGAACGGACAAAGTGACCACCGTCACTGATCATTCGACCTTGATCATTTGATTGTTCTGCGTCTACGGTCGACATCGGGCCGGCCACGAAAACGACCAAGAAGGCCGGCCGAGACCAGAACAAGTGGGGAAATCGATGAGTCTTCAAGCTCTTCGCGAGATGCAGTTCACCGCGCTCACCGACGAGGAGGCCGCCGCCGCCTCCGGTGAGGGCAAGCCGAGTCGGGCCCGTTGCGAATGGATCTTCGCGCAGATCGGGAATCCGATGTCGTGCAGTTACGGGGATTACTACAAGCTCTGGAAGTCGCTGGGCTGCGACAAGCTGTAAGGACGACCGGTGCCCGCCCCTGCTCGGGGGCGGGCATCTCCATTTCCCGCCGGCAGGCCCAGGAGATCCAAGCTTGAAGTGGCAGAGCTACCACACCCGTCAGTCCGGGGAGACGGACTGCGGCCCCTCGTGCGTCCGCACGGTGCTGTTGCGGCACGGCGTCGTCATCGACACCGCGATCCTGCGCGAGGCGATCGGGCTCGCCGAGCAGGGTTCGAGTCTCCTCCGGCTCCGTGACGCCCTCGCGGGATACGGCGTCGACAGCGAACTGCTGCGACTGGACATCGGCGGGCTGGCCCAGGCCGTGCGGTTGGCGGGACCTGCGGTCATCCTGATGGACGACGAGGGGTACCGGCACTTCGTCGTCGTGCACGAGGTCACCCCCCAGGGCGACTTCATCGTCGGCGACCCTCTGATGTCCCGGCCGATGCGGCTGCCGCCCGCGACGCTGGCCGAGCTGTTCCACGGCGAGGTCCTGGTCACGGACCGCCCGGCCGCACGGCCGTCGCCAATGGCGCGACTCCGGCGGCCCGGGCCACCCGGGCTGCTGCGTCAGACGGTCCGGGAGCACCGCGGACACCTCACGGTCGTCCTCGTCACCACCGTGGTCGTCTCCCTCGTCGCCCTGCTGAACAGCCTGTTCGTGCAGGTGGCGGTGGACCGGGTCATGGGGGACGGGAACCGCGGACGACTCGCTCTCCTGTCGGCCGAGTTCATCGGCGTCGCGATGGCGGCGGCCGGCATCCAGTTCCTGCGTGGCCGGGTCATCGTCGCACTGAGTCAGTCCCTGCAGCGGACGCTCTCCGAGCGTTATCTCGGCAAGCTCCTGCGCCTTCCGGCCCACTATTTCAAGAGCCGTAGGCCGGGCGATCTGGTCAGCCGTATCGACGACGTCCAAGAGATCCAGGGACTGATCACCGCTGCCGCCGTACGCGCCGCTGTGGATCTCTGCGTCGTGTTCTCCGTCGGCACTTATCTACTGGTGTCGAGCCCCACCCTCTTCCTTTTCCTGATCCCGCCCGCGACGGTCAATCTACTCAGCTCCTTTCTCCTCTTTCCACACATCAGGAGCGCCGCCGAGGAGGCTCTCCAGCGCGATGCGACCCTGAAGTCCGAGACGCTCAACGTACTGCGGGGACATACGGAGTTCATCGGCTACGGACGTCGCGAATTCGCCTTCGGACGGATGGCACGGGCACTGGAGCGCAGAATCACGTCGGAGACCAGGCTGGGGCGCCTGGAGAACATCAACGCGGTGATCAAGACGGCCACCCAGACCGTTTTCACCGTGGTGATCGCGTGGGCCGGCCTCAGCCGCATGCTCTCCGGCTCCCTCACCGTCGGTCAGGTCTTCGGATTCCTCACCATGTCCGGCTACTTCCTCGGCGCCATGGACTCCGTCGCCTCGCTCCAGGTCACCGCCCAGCGCACGTCGGCCGCTCTCGGCCGGTACCGGGACGTCATCCTCCAGCGGGACGACGCCCGTCAGGGACTGCCGGACGAGGAGGCGCAGACACCGCTGGAGCCGGCCGACCTGCGCGTGAGGGATCTGGGCTTCACCCACGAGGGCTCCGGCCGCGCGGCACTCTCCGGCATCACCCTGGACATTCCCCACGGCACCAGCGTTCTGCTGCGCGGCGCGAACGGCTCGGGAAAGAGCACCCTCCTCGCCCTGCTCGCGGGTACGCACACCGGATATCGCGGCAGCATCACCCTCGGCGGTGCCGAGGTCGATCGGATCCGGGAGGCCGACCTGTGCCGTCGCGTCCTCTATGTGCCCGAGAATCCCGTCCTGCTCACCGCCTCGCTGCGCGAGAACCTCACGCTCGGCGTCGCCCACCCGACGGCGGACATCATCGAGGCGTGCCGTGTGGCCTGCTTCCTCGAGGTGCTCGACACCCTCGCGGGAGGACTGGACGCACCCCTCCGGGAGAGCGGCGCCGGTCTATCCCGCGGGCAGATCCAACGGCTGTCGATAGCCCGGGCCGTTCTGCACGCCCCGGACGTCTATCTGTTCGACGAGACGTTCAGCGGCGTCGACCGCGAGACCTTCGGCCGTGTCTGGGGAAATCTGAAATCGGTGAAGGGAACGAAGGTCCTGGTCTCGCACGGGCATGTCCAGGACATCGACTTCGACCTCAGCCACACCCTCGGCTGACCCCGGCCGCTCGGCCGCCCCCACGGGAAAGGCATCACCCCCCGATGAAATTCGCTCAGCTGCTCGATCTCGTCCGTACGGACGGCGGACTCCCCGCGTCCCGGTTCGCCGACGACCTGGCCCTCATCACCTCCGTCTCCCTGGACCTCGCGGAGACCGAGCTGGCCTCGTCCGATCCCGCGCTGCTGGCGGCTTCGTACGAGGAAAACCGGCCCGCGGCCGTCACCGTCGTCGTCCTCAGCCGCGACGAGGAGGACCGCATCGCGGGCACGCTCGGCGCTCTCGTCCACGACGCCGACCACTGCCTGCTCATAGACTCGGGATCCACCGACGCCACCGTGGAGCGCGCCCGCGCGGCCCGCGCCGACATACGCGTCCTGAACGCCGCCTGGGTCGACGACTTCGCGCACCACCGCAACCTCGCCTTCGACCACGTCACCGAGGGCTGGATCCTGCACGTCGACGCCGACGAGGTCCTCGCCACCGACCACGCGGGCCGTATACGGCGGGCGCTCGGCGTCCTGGACCACCTCCTGCCCGAGGCGGACTTCGTCGTCTCACCGACCATCGCCGACATCGACGGCCCGACCTACACCAACACCCAGCGCGCTCTGCGCTCCGGCAGTGCCCTCCGCTTCCGCGGTCGCGTACACGAGCACCCGTACGACGCCTCGGGGAACAGTCCGGCGCGCATCGGCATCGACGCGCGGCTCGACCACGCCGGCTACCTGCCGGAGGTGGTCGAGGCCCGCGGGAAACGCGACCGGTACGGAAGGCTCTGCCGCCTGGCCGCCGCCGATGAGCCGGGTCACCCCAAGTGGGTCTTCTACGAGGTCCGCGACACCCTGGACTACCGGACCACGTCCCGTCAGGACCTGATGGCCGCCTTCGCCCGGCTCGAGAAGGCCTTCGAGGGGTCCGAGCCCGGCGTCGGGCCGGACTACCGGTCGGAGCGCACGATCGACGCGTGGGCCCTGCTGTGCGAACTGGCGATCCGGTTCGGCGGAGCCGAGGAGATCCGCTCGTACAGTGCGCTGCTGGCCGGTGCGGGGCGGGCCGTGGAGGCCACGTACTACCGCACCGTGCTGGAGTCGAGCCGACTGCTCGGGCGTCTGTCCGCTCTCGTCGACGGCATCAGCGCCGTCGAGCCGCACGAGGAACCGGCCAACCGGCACCTGATGGCCCGGCTCTTCGAACTCCAGGCCACCCTCGCACTCTCCAGCGGACGCTACGAGGCGGTCGAACCGGCCTACGGCAAGGCGGTCGCGCGCGGCGCCGGGCAGAGCGTGACCGAGGACTTCGCGATGCTGGGCCGCCTACTGCCCGGCCCGGGGAGCGGAACCGGGCAGTAAGGACCTCACACCTCGTACGTCACCCGAGGCACCGCCAGTTCCAAGGGCCCCGTGTACGCCGTGCGGGCGTCGGCGAGGTTGGTCCGGGGGTTCGTCCAGGGGGGGATGTGGGTGAGGACGAGGCGGCGGGCGGCGGCTCGGGTGGCGGACTCGCCTGCCTGGCGGCCGTTGAGGTGGAGGTCGGGGATCTCCTCCTTGCCGTGGGTGAACGCCGCCTCGCACAGGAACAGGTCCGTGTCGCGGGCGAGTTCGTCCAGCACCTCGGTCGGCCCGGTGTCCCCGGAGTACGTCAGCGACCGCCCGCCGTGCTCCAGCCGGATCCCGTACGCCTCCACGGGGTGGCGCACCCGCTCCGTGTGCACGGTGAACGGGCCGAGCTCGAAGGTGCTCGGCTTGACGGTGTGGAAGTCGAAGACCTCGCTCATCGAGGACGCGGACGGCGTGTCGGCGTAGGCCGTCGTCAGGCGCTCCTCGGTGCCCTCGGGTCCGTAGACGGGGATCGGGTCGCAGCGGCCGCCGTCGTGACGGTAGTAGCGCGCGACGAAGTACGCGCACATGTCGATGCAGTGGTCGGCGTGCAGATGGCTGAGGAAGATCGCGTCGAGGTCGTAGAGACCGCAGTGGCGCTGCAGCTCGCCCAGGGCACCGTTGCCCATGTCGAGGAGCAGCCGGAAGCCGTCGGCCTCTACGAGGTAGCTCGAACAGGCCGATTCCGCGGACGGGAACGACCCCGAGCAGCCGACGACGGTGAGCTTCATAAGAGCTGGAACCTCCGCGCTGGCAGGTTGTGCAGAGAGTAGGTGGGGGGCGCAGGTACTCGGGTTGCGGATACGGGAACGGGAGTCGTGCGGTTCGTCGAGCCTAAGGCGCGTCAGGGCCGGTCGCTCCTCCGCCAGGGGCTGTTGTGGGCGAACTCACCTGTGGTGTCACCGGTTCGGATGGACCTTGGGTCAACCGGGGTCCGTACCGGTCGGGCGTGGGCAGATGCGCGCCGGTACCTTCTTCGGTATGGACAGCTCCTGGTGGCTCGCGTCGGCCGCGGTGGTACTGCTCGCGCTGATCGCGGCGGTGGTGGACGGATGGGGGCGCCGCGGGCGCCGGCCGGCCGGGCGGCAGCGTCCCCCGGGCCGGCCCACGGGTCCGCGCCGGGGGGCGAGGCTCCGCGGCGGACCGCTGCCCAAGCCGGCGGAGATCTGGTGGGCGAACGTGCCCTACGAGGACGGGCCGGGGGCCAAGGACCGGCCGTGTCTGGTGCTGACGGTGCGCGGGAAGCGGGTGACCGTCGCGAAGATCACCAGCAAGCACCACGACGAGCGGCCCGGTGTGATCCCGCTGCCCCCGGGTGCTGTCGGGGACGCGCAGGGGCGCCCGAGCTATCTGGAGACGGACGAACTGCGCGAGGTGTCGCTGCGGGACTTCCGGCGCCGGGTGGGCGTGGTCGAGCCCGCGCTGTGGGACCAGGTGCGGAACCTGGCGGGCTGAGACCGCCGGGAGCCGGTCGGCAGCGGCGACCGGCCCTCCCTTGCGGGAAGAACGAGGCAGGTGGAGCGTGAAACGCCGGAGGGCGTGGAGACCAGGGTTCCGGTCTCCACGCCCTCCGGCGTTTCACGCTCTTCGACGGGCGCGCCGTCCGGGCTACGCCCAGAGCTGGCCCTGCAGGGTCGCGATCGCCTCTTCGGTCGTCGCCGCCGTGTAGACGCCCGTCGACAGGTACTTCCAGCCGCCGTCGGCGACCACGAAGACGATGTCGGCCGACTCGCCGGCCTTGACGGCCTTGGCGCCGACGCCGATCGCGGCGTGCAGCGCGGCGCCGGTGGAGACGCCCGCGAAGATGCCCTCCTGCTGGAGGAGTTCCCGGGTGCGGGTGACCGCGTCCGCCGAGCCGACGGAGAAGCGGGTGGTGAGGACGGACGCGTCGTACAGCTCGGGGACGAAGCCCTCGTCCAGGTTGCGCAGGCCGTAGACCAGGTCGTCGTAGCGGGGCTCCGCGGCGACGATCTTGACGTCCGGCTTGTTCTCGCGCAGGAAGCGGCCGACGCCCATGAGGGTGCCCGTGGTGCCGAGGCCCGCGACGAAGTGGGTGACGGACGGGAGGTCGGCGAGGATCTCCGGGCCGGTGGTGGCGTAGTGCGCGCCGGCGTTGTCCGGGTTGCCGTACTGGTAGAGCATCACCCAGTCCGGGTGTTCGCCCGCCAGTTCCTTGGCGACCCGTACGGCGGTGTTGGAACCGCCCGCGGCCGGGCTGGGGATGATCTCGGCGCCCCACATGCCGAGCAGCTCACGGCGTTCCTGCGAGGTGTTCTCGGGCATCACGCAGACCATGCGGTAGCCCTTGAGCTTGGCCGCCATGGCGAGCGAGATTCCGGTGTTGCCGCTGGTCGGCTCCAGGATCGTGCAGCCCGGCGTCAGGCGGCCGTCCTTCTCCGCCTGTTCGATCATGTGCAGGGCGGGCCGGTCCTTGACCGAACCCGTCGGGTTGCGGTCCTCCAGTTTCGCCCAGATCCGGACGTCCTCGGAGGGCGACAGCCGCGGCAGGCGCACCAGAGGGGTGTTGCCCACCGCGGCGAGCGGGGAGTCGTAGCGCATCGGGGACCAGCGGCCGATCAGGCCATGCCGCCGGCGACGGCCGGCAGGATGGTGACGCTGTCGCCGTCGGTCAGCTTGGTGTTGATGCCGTCGAGGAAGCGGACGTCCTCGTCGTTCAGGTAGACGTTGACGAAGCGGCGCAGTTCGTCGCCGTCCACGATCCGGGCCCGGATGCCCGCGTGACGGGTGTCGAGGTCGGCGAAGAGCTCGGCAAGGGTCGCCCCGCCGCCCTCGACGGCCTTCTCGCCGTTCGTGTAGGTGCGGAGGATGGTGGGGATGCGGACCTCGATGGCCATGTCTGCGGGCTCCTGTCGGAAGGAAAGTCAGGTCGGAAGACGCGCGGCGGCGCGGGCGGTGCGGGTGGTACGGGGCATGCGGTGCCGCGGCTCTCGGCCGTACGGCGGCGGGTCAGCGCGTACAGATGGCGCTCTGCAGCCTGCACAGGTCGACGTGCAGCCGCGCCACGAGCAGGGCGCCCGGCGTCTTGTCGCTCACGTCGTGGAAAACCATGGGCTCATCGTATCGATTCCCGGTACGGGTCCCGGAGTGTGATCTCGCATTCCGGACGATTTCTGACCGATGCGTGAGATCAGTACGCCTCCACGACCTTGACCTCCTCCTCCGTGACCTCGCCCTCCACGATCCGGTACGAGCGGAACTGGAAGGGGCCCGCGGCGTCGGTGTCGGCCGTGGAGACGAGCACGTAGTGGGCGCCGGGCTCGTTGGCGTAGGAGAGGTCGGTGCGGGAGGGGTAGGCCTCGGTCGCGGTGTGCGAGTGGTAGATGACGACGGGCTCCTCGTCGCGGTCGTCCATCTCGCGGTACAGCTTGAGCAGGTCGCCGGAGTCGAACTCGTAGAACGTGGGCGAGCGGGCCGCGTTGAGCATCGGGATGAACCGCTCGGGGCGGTCGGTTCCCGCCGGTCCCGCGACGACGCCGCACGCCTCGTCCGGGTGGTCCTGGCGCGCGTGCGCGACGATCTGGTCGAACAGGGCCTGGGTGATGGTCAGCATGCTGGCCAGGATAAGCAGAAGGGCCGCTCCGTACCGAGGGGTGGTACGGAGCGGCCCACATGGTGAACCGTCGGGTGGTCCGCGGAGCCGGCCCGGGCGGGCGCCTCCCGTCGGACCGGCGACGGTCTGCCCAGGTCAGCCGACCTTTTCGAGCTCCGGCTCACGGCGCTGCGTGATCTGCGGGTTGCGGGCCTTGAGGACCGCCCAGCCGATGGCGAGGGCGGCGGCCCAGACGGCCATCACGTAGAGGCAGACACGGGAGTCGGCGTCGTAGGCGATGAGTCCGGTGACGAAGAGGAGGAACGCGACCGCGACGTAGCTGCACTTGGCGCCGCCGGGGGCCGGGAAGGACGAGGCCGGCAGGCGGCCCGCGTCGACGGCGCGGCGGTAGAGGATGTGGCTGACGAGGATCATCAGCCAGGTCCAGATGCCGGCCGCGGTGGCCACCGAGGTGACGTAGCCGAAGGCCTTCTCGGGGACGACGTAGTTCAGGATCACGCCGATGCCCATGAAGAGCACGGAGATCGTGATGCCGAACGCCGGCGTCTTGGTGGACGACAGCTTGTTGAAGATCCGCGGGGCCTCGCCGCTGTCCGCCAGGGTGCGCAGCATGCGGCCCGTGGAGTACATGCCGGAGTTGCAGGAGGACAGCGCGGCGCTGAGGACGACGAAGTTGACGATGCCGGCGCCGGCCGGGATGCCGATCTTGGCGAAGGCCTCGACGAAGGGGCTGACGCCCGGTGCGAACTCCGTCCACTTCACGACGCAGAGGATGACCGTGAGGGCACCGACGTAGAAGAGGGCGATGCGCCAGGGCAGGGTGTTGATGGCCTTGGGGAGGGTCTTCTCGGGGTTCTCGGACTCGCCCGCCGTGACGCCGACGAGTTCGACGGCGAGGTAGGCGAACATGACGCCCTGGAGGGTCATCAGGGACGAGCCGATGCCCTTGGGGAAGAAGCCGTCGAACTGCCAGAGGTTGGCGACGGAGGCGGTGTCACCGGCGGAGCTGAAGCCGAAGGTGAGGACGCCGAGGCCGATCACGATCATGCCGATCAGCGCGGTGACCTTGACCATCGAGAACCAGAACTCGATCTCGCCGAAGAGCTTCACCGAGATGAGGTTCGCGACGAACAGGACGACCAGGAAGACCAGGGCCGTCACCCATTGCGGGACCGCAGGGAACCAGTAGTGGACGTAGATCGCGGCGGCGGTGAGCTCGGCCATGCCGGTCACCACCCACATGAGCCAGTAGGTCCAGCCGGTGAAGTAGCCGAAGAACGGGCCGAGGAACTCGCGGGAGTACTCCGCGAAGGAACCCGAGACCGGGCGGTAGAGCAGGAGTTCGCCGAGCGCCCGCATGATGAAGAAGATGATCACGCCCGCGAGGGCGTACATCATGATCAGGCTGGGGCCGGCCTTGGCGATGTTCGCCCCGGCTCCCAGGAAGAGGCCGACGCCGATGGCGCCGCCGATGGCGATCATCTGGACCTGACGGCTGCCGAGCCCGCGCTCGTACCCCTCTTCGGGGGCGTCGCCGCCCACGGCCTCACTGCCGTCGTACTGCTTGTCGACCTGCGATGAGGTCATGTGTGGTGCGCCTTTCTCCATGCCGGTCCGAGCCAGTCCCTTGGCTACGGATCGGTTTCCGATCCCCCCGGATACGTGGAGCTGTGCCTGGCCGGCGGTCCGCCGGCTCGGTGGCGCACCCGGCGGGACGTGGGTGGTGTCCCGTCGGGCGGTCGTGAAGATTTATCACGGCCGCAACGTCGGGAGAGGGAGGGCGCTGTTGCGCAGACCACAGGAAGAACCGGACAAAACGTCGAACCGCGCCCCATAGGGCGCGGTGGTGGTGACGCGATCGTTATCCGGATTTGAGCGTCCGTTGAGCGAACACCGGAGGTGTTATGTCCGGACAGGTCGGGGCATAGCGGCCGAGGGTGCGAAGGTTCAGGGCATCAGGGTTTCGACCAGGGTCTCCTGGAGACCGCCGAGCCAGAGGTACGCCATGACCATCGGCTTGCGCGGGTCCTCGTCCGGGAGCCGGTAGAGGAGGTCGGTGTCCTCCTCGTCGACGACGTCGAGCCGGGAGCCGATCGCGAGCCGCAGGTCGTTCAGCGCGCGCAGCCACTGCTCGGACTGGGCGGCGTCCAGCTTCAGGACCGCTCCCCCGTCGCCCGGGGTCAGACCGTCCAGCGAGCGGATGACGGCGAGGGCGTTCTCGCGCTTGCCCGCGCGCAGGTCGTTCTCGGTGAAGCGGCGGAACTCCGAGGAGTGGGCGCGCTGCTCCTCGGCCTGTTCGGCGGAGGCGGCCTCGACGCCGGGGCCGCTGTACGCGTCCGGGAAGAGGCGCCGGAGCACCGGGTCGGCGGGCGGTTCGCTCGGGCCCTCCGCGAACAGCTCGGCGAGCGGGTCGTCCGGGGCGTTCTCCGCCGGGCCGGGACCGATGAGCTCCAGGAGCTGGACGGCGAGGGAGCGGATGATGGAGATCTCGACCTCGTCGAGGGCGACGGCCGCGCCGCCGCCGGGGAGCGGTTCGAAGTGTCCAGGCATGGAGTGGGTTCGCTGCTTCCGGTCCTGCGGGCGGTCGGTGGACAGGGTCCGGCTGCTTCCGGTCCTGCTGGGGAGGTCCGGCTACTTCCGGTCCTGCTGGAGGGTGGCCCACAGACCGTAGCCGTGCATGGCCTGCACGTCGCGCTCCATCTCCTCGCGCGAGCCGCTGGAGACGACCGCCCGGCCCTTGTGGTGGACGTCCATCATCAGCTTGGTCGCCTTGTCCTTGGAGTAGCCGAAGTACGTCTGGAAGACATACGTCACGTAGCTCATGAGGTTGACCGGGTCGTTGTGGACGATCGTGACCCAGGGGACGTCCGGCTCGGGTACGGCGAAGACCTCCTCCGCCGACTCGGTCTTCTCGATCTCTAGAGGTGCGGGAGCCGTCACAGCGCCCATGCTGCCACCAGAGGGGGGCAGCCGCACAAACGGGGACCGGGAAAAAGGGCGCGACTCCCCCGGACGACCGGAGACACCCCGGAAATCGTCAAAGTGACGAGATGGGGGTACGATCCCTGCCATGAACACAGCGGACCTTGGGCTGCCGGTGGATGTTCCGTCGACGGCTCTCTTCACCGACCAGTACGAGCTGACGATGTTGCAGGCCGCCCTCGCGGCCGGGACCGCCGATCGGCGGTCCGTCTTCGAGGTCTTCACGCGGCGGCTGCCCGAGGGGCGGCGCTACGGGGTCGTCGCGGGCACCGGACGGGTCCTCGACGCCGTCGAGAACTTCCGGTTCGACGCGGACGTGCTCGCCTTCCTGGGCGAGCGGGGGATCGTGGACGAGCCGACCCTGGAGTGGCTCTCCTCGTACCGCTTCGGCGGGGACGTCTGGGGCTACCCCGAGGGCGAGGTCTACTTCCCCGGGTCGCCGATCCTGCGGGTCGAGGGCAGCTTCGCGGAGTGCGTGCTCCTGGAGACCGTGATCCTCTCGATCCTCAACCACGACTCCGCGATCGCCGCCGCCGCCTCCCGGATGGCCTCCGCCGCGGGGGACCGGCCGCTGATCGAGATGGGCGCCCGGCGCACCCACGAGCTGGCGGCGGTCGCCGCCTCGCGCGCCGCGTACGTCGGCGGCTTCGCCACCACGTCCGACCTGGCGGCCGGCTTCCGGTACGGCATCCCGACGGTCGGCACCTCGGCCCACGCCTTCACCCTGCTCCACGACACCGAGCGGGACGCCTTCCAGGCCCAGGTCGACTCGCTGGGCCGGGGCACCACCCTGCTGGTGGACACCTACGACGTCGCCGAGGCCGTCCGGACGGCCGTCGAGGTCGCCGGGACCGAGCTGGGCGCGGTCCGGATCGACTCCGGTGACCTGCTGCTCGTCGCCCACCGGGTGCGGGAGCAGCTGGACGAGCTGGGCGCGCGGGACACGAAGATCGTCGTCACCTCCGACCTGGACGAGTACGCGATCGCCTCGCTGGCCGCCGCGCCCGTGGACGCGTACGGCGTCGGCACCCAGCTGGTGACGGGGTCCGGCCACCCCACCTGCTCGATGGTCTACAAGCTGGTCGCCCGCGCCGAGTCGGCCGACCCGACGGCGCCGCTGGTGCCGGTGGCGAAGAAGTCCTCGGGCGGCAAGACCTCCATCGGCGGCCGCAAGTGGGCCGCGCGGCGGCTGGACGAGCACGCGGTCGCCGAGGCCGAGGTCATCGGCACCGGGCCGGTCCCCGCGGAGCTGGCCGACCAGCAGCTCCTGGTGGAACTGATCAAGGGCGGTCAGGTCCTGGCCCGCGAGTCCCTCGACGTCGTCCGGGACCGGCACGCCGCGGCCCGCACCCGGCTCCCCCTGTCGGCGGCCCAGCTCTCGCGGGGCGAACCGGTGCTGCCCACCGAGTACGTCTGAGGTGCCGGAGGCGGGTGGGGTGCGTGGGGCGCCGCGCATGAACCTCCGGTGAGCGGGAATGCAACGGCCAGCGGGCCCGGCCGGGCCCGCGGACGCCGCACAGTCCCCCGCCCGCCCGGGATGTCTGCCGGACAGCCCCTCCCGCACCGCCCTTCGAGTCTCTACGCTCGGAAGTTCAACGGCCCGGCCCGCACACCCAGTTCGCCGACGTTCGCCGACCCCATAGCCGAAGGACACCGCCCATGCGCCGCGCCTTGATCGTCGTAGACGTGCAGAACGACTTCTGCGAGGGAGGCAGTCTCGCGGTGGCCGGGGGCGCCGACGTGGCCGCCGCCGTCACGGAGCTGATCGGGCAGGCGCCCGCCGGCTACCGGCACGTGGTCGCCACCCGCGACGCGCACATCGCCCCCGGCGGCCACTTCGCCGACAACCCCGACTACGTGCACTCCTGGCCCGCGCACTGCGTGGCCGGCACGGAGGGCGTCGGCTTCCACCCGAACTTCGCTCCGGCGGTCGCCTCCGGCGCGATCGACGCCGTGTTCGACAAGGGCGCCTACGCGGCCGCGTACAGTGGCTTCGAAGGGGCCGACGAGAACGGGACCGGGCTGGCGGACTGGCTGCGGGCCCACGGGATCGGCGAGGTCGACGTGGTCGGCATCGCGACCGACCACTGTGTGCGGGCGACCGCCCTGGACGCGGCCCGCGAGGGGTTCCGCACGACCGTACTGCTCGATCTGACGGCCGGGGTCGCGAAGGAGACGACGGACCGCGCGCTGGAGGAGCTGCGCGCCGCCGGCGTGGAGCTCACGGGCAAGCCCGTGGTCTGAGCGGAGCGGATCCGGCCGGAAGGGCCCACGCCCGGCCCTCGGCCCGGCGCACGGAGCACGACAGCCCCGCCACATTCCGTCACATCCCACTGCTTTCCATGACGCTCCGTAACGCCTGTCACGGTCGCCGCCGCGATCACGGCTGCGTTCGCGACCGAGGTCACGGCTGCGTTCACGGCTGCGGTGCCGGGCGTCTGAGCAGCGCTCTGATCGGGTGCCACAGCTCCTGGGTCAGCTCGGGGACGGCGCTGTCGGGTGCCGTCCGCCATATCAGCCCGTCCGGATGGTGCAGGACGGCGGTGATCTCGTCGGGGGTCGGCGGAGCCGCGTTGCCCCGCAGGTAGACGGTGCGCAGGCCGAGGTTCCGCAGCCGCGTCAGGGCGCGGGCGCGGTTCTGCGCGACGACGAGGAACCGGACACAGCCGCTGCCGGAACCTGCCGGACTGGGCAGGTTCAGCGCCACCACGACGCTGCCGTTCGGCAACTTGCAGAAGCCTCCTGCGGCCATGCGGTCACACCCCCGTGCGATTCGGTGTCAATAAGCCAGGCACAGGACGCACCTAAACACGATCGGCGGCAACCCGCCAGGGGGTTGCCGCCGATACGCTTCTGACCTGCGGAAATGCTGACTACTTCACCGCGGGACCGACCTTGAGGGAGATCGTCGAGCCGTCCTTGGCCTCCTTGACGATCTCGATCTTGGTGTTGGTGTCAGTGACCTTGACGCCACCGGTGGGGTTCCGGTTGTCGTAGTAGTCACTGGTGTGGTCGTTGAAGACCGAGACACCCTTCGACGACGGGATCTTCGTCGCGACGTCCGCGTTGTGCAGCGTGATGCCGTCCGTGCGGAACGTGCTGAAGGGCGAGTCGTAGGCCTGCATGCGGTTGCGCATCAGGGTGCCGTTGTCCCACCACAGCGCCTTCGGGTGCGAGTCGATCGGGAGCGCGAGACCGACACCGGGGTGCTGGCTGGTGTTGTTGTCCGCCTGCGAGGTGTCCCACTTCCAGATCAACAGGCCGTTCTGGTACGGGTAGTGCTCCACCCAGTCCGGACGGGTCGTCGAGAAGCCGAAGTTGTACGGGCCGACCTTGAGGGTCTTGTCGTACGACACGTACTGGCGGTTCTCCGCGATGTAGTACTGCGCGTAGTCCTTGGTGAACGACGCGCCGATGCGGGAGAAGCCGGCCGCGGTCCACGCGGCGTCCGCCGACTCGGCGTTGTCCGAGAAGAGCGCCGAACCGTCCGCGGTCACGCTGATCTCGTCGGCCGCGAAGCCCTTCTGGGCCACGCCACCGTCGGTCTGGTAGCGGAAACGCACGTCGATCTTCTTGCCCGCGTAGGCGTCGAGCGGGTACGACAGCTTCGCGTAGGCGTCGATCGTGCCGGTGAGGGCGGGCTTGTCGCTGCCGTCACGCGGGATCGCGGCACCGTCCACGGTGCCGTCGAGAGCGGTCCAGTTGGCACCGCCGTCGGTCGAGACCTCGGTGTAGAGGTAGTCGTAGTTCGCCTCGATGTCGTACCAGCCGTCGAGGGTCAGCTTCGCCGACGACTTGCCCGTGAGGTCCACCGACCGGGTCAGCGTGTTCTTCAGGTTGTCGCCGCTGCCGCTCCACCACTGGGTCGCGCCCTGGGCCGGGTTGACGACCGTGGTCGTCACTTCCTTGTCCGGCAGGGTGACGAGGAGCGCCTGCTTGTTCCAGGTGTTGTACTCGGCGATGCCCAGCTTGTGGGTGGACTGCTTGCCGGCCTTGGCGGTGTCGTAGTTCAGCCAGCCGAGCTGCAGCTTGTCCCAGGCGTTGAAGTCGCCGGGCAGGTCACCGATGGAGTCCTTGCCGGTGCCGAGCCAGGAACCCGAGGACATCAGGGTCCAGAAGCCGGTGGAGTTGTCCCCGCCGGCCGTGTCGTAGTGGTCCGGCAGACCGAGGTCGTGGCCGTACTCGTGCGCGAAGACGCCGAGTCCGCCGTTCTCCGGCTGGATCGTGTAGTCGCCGACCCAGATGCCGGTGTCGCCGATCTGCGCGCCACCGAGCTTGTTGTCGCCGGGGCCCGTGGCGCCCGCGTCGGTGCCGAACGCGTACCAGCGGTGGGCCCAGATCGCGTTGGTGCCTTCGACGCCGCCACCGGCGGACTCGTCCTCACCGGCGTGCACGATCTGGAAGTGGTCGATGTAGCCGTCCGGCTCGTTGAAGTTGCCGTCGCCGTCGTAGTCGTACCGGTCCCACTGGTCGAACTGCTTCAGGTCCGCCTTGATGGCCGCGTCGGACTGCCCGGCCTTCTTCTGCTGGGCGACCCAGGCGGTGACGCCGTCGCTGACGACGTTCCACACGCTCGGGCAGTTGGTGGAGCCGCAGGCGTTGTTGCCGTACCGGGCCTCGTTGTACGGGACCTTGACCCAGTCGGCGACCTCGCCGTCCACCGAGTAGCGGCCCGAGGACTGCTGCTCGTAGAACTTCTTCATCGACTCGGTCTTCTTGCCGGTGCCGAAGTAGAGGTCCTGGAAGTGCTTCTGGTTGTAGTCCGCCTGCCAGGCCGTGCTGTTGTCCTTCTTGCGGTCCGGCTTGGCTATCTTGTTGTGCAGCGGGCCGGCGGAGCCGCCGTACTTCGGGTCGGTCTTGTCGCCGAACTCCACCAGGATCGTGAAGATCTTGTCGGTCTTCTCGCGGCCCAGCTCGACGTACTTGCTGGAGCCCTTCTTGCTCTTGAGCTGAACGACCTTCGAGCCGTTGCGGTCCTTGACCGAGGCGTCGCCGGATATGACCTGGTTCAGGGCCTCCTGGCGCTGTGCGTTCTGCGTCTTGCTCAGCGGGCCGTCCAGGTCGTGGTCGACCGTGTTCTTGGCCGGCTGCGGGTCGTGGCGGTCCACGACCGGTGACTTGGCGGCCGAGTCGGCCTCCGCCACGGCAAACGTCGAGAACGTGGCGGTGGCCGCTGCGAGGGCGACGCCCACCGCTGCTGCTCTGAACGTCCATGGTCTGTTGGTCACTTGATGTCCTCCCCCGCGCCCGTTCACGCGGAGGGGGTTCCGGGTCATGGAGGTCCGCGCGCGCAACGCGATTCAAGTGACGACATTTGACCGGAGTTACCAAAGAAAAAACAGATCTTGACTTGAACCTGGCAAGTGCATTATGCGGAGCGGTCGTTCGCTATCCGGACGCGCTCACGGACCCCCAACCGGCGCGCCGAGATGTCCACTTGGTGGACGTGATGACTCCGTGCGCCCCCTGTGCTCCGGCACCGTGGGTAAGGTCACGCTTACCGGTCGTTCCTGTCGGGCATGCAGGCGATTAGAGTCGATTGGCGGAGCGTCGGGAAGTCGGCGGAAAGCCAAGTCGACACCGTTGTCCCACCCCCGATTCCTGTCCGCACCCTCCCCCGTCGCGAGAGGCACCCGGGGGGAGGCACTCCATCCGAGGACACGATTGCCATGCCTCGTCCGACCGCCGCACAGCTTGCCTACGGTTCCTGCACCGTGATCTTCTCCACTCTCGCCATGCTGCTGCTGTCACAGACGAGTTCGAGTCTGGGGATCGTGCTGATCACCCTCTCGGCGCTCGCTCTCGGACTGCTCGTGGCCATGACGGTCCCGCTCCCCAAGCAGGCACCGTCCGCCGCCGCCCCCGTTGTCCGCGAACAGGTGCCGGCGCAGCGGGAGACCGCGTCCGTCTCCGCGGCCCCCGGCCGCCGCGTACGCGAACACGCGGAGCGCTGACGCCGCGCGCGGACGCCCCGGAGGCGTCGATCCTCGATCACGAACGGCGGGCCCGTACTGCACGGGCCCGCCGTTCGTGATCGAGGAACCTGACCGCCGCCGCGGTCACGTGGTCAGCCGGTGCGGACCACCACCGTCTTGGCCGCCTTGTCGTGCAGGCCCTGCTTGTAGGGCTTGTCGAAGAAGCTCCAGCCGCCCGCGATCGCCGTCCAGATGCACGCGCAGCAGAACGCGAACGGCAGCCACAGGACCAGCGCGCGGACCAGCGAGGTCTGCACGGAGGGCGTCGAGCCGTTGTCGAGGTTGGCGACCCGGTGGTTGAACAGCTTCTTGCCGACGGTCTGCCCCGTCCGGCTGATCATCACCGTGTCGTAGGCGACGTAGAGCACGGCGGCCACCAGGGACTGGCCGAAGGACTTGCCGTACTCGATCTTGTCCGAGTCGACGTTGTACTCGGTGACGCCGAACGCCCAGGACAGCAGCCACACCACGATGCCGACGAGGATCATGTCGAGGATCCGCGCGAGCACGCGCTTGCCGCTCTCCGCGAGGGGCGGCATCCCGGCGAGCGGATCGCCGCCGTAGGGTCCGCCACCGCCGTAGGGGTCCCCGCCCTGGCCGTACGGGGGCTGCTGACCGCCGTAGGGTCCGCCGCCGGGGGGCTGCTGACCGCCGTAAGGGGGCTGTTGGCCGCCGTAGGGCGGTGGCTGACCGCCGGGGGGAGGCTGGCCGCCGGGCGGGGGCTGCTGGGCCCCGTAGGGCGGCGGCTGGCCGTCGGCCGGCGGCGGGTCGTACGGGGAACCCCCGCCCTGCGCGGGCGGGGGCTGCTTCGTGAACGGGTCGTCGTCCGGCTGGCCAGGACCCGGGGGCGGCGGTTCGCTGCTCATGGCCCGAGTCGACCGCGAACCCCGGGCCTCCGCATCCGGCGAGGGGCCGTCCGGGGGACGGATTCCGGGATTCCCGGGGTGCCGTCCCCTGCGGGTCAGTGCTGGGCCACGAAGGTGTGGGCCGCCTTGTCGTGCCAGCACTGGCGCCAGGGCCGGTCGAACAGACCCCACAGGACGCCGACGACACCGACGACCAGGAGGCCCGGGACGCTGAAGACCAGCCAGCGGCCGAGGGCCCGCCCGAACGTCGGCGGTTCGTGGGCCTCGATGTCGCGCACCTCGACACCGCACAGCTTCTTGCCCAGGGTGCGGCCCCACTTGGCGGTGGGCAGGGCGTCGTAGAGGACGCCGAAGACGAGGAGCACGGCGAGGATGCCGCCGAAGCAGACGGAGGTCGTGCCGTCGAGGAGCCAGACGGTGACCTTCTCACCGGACAGCTTGGCCGCGTCGATCTTCTCGTCGATGTGGTCCATCGCCCGGGTCCCGAGCGGCACGGCGGCCACGCCGGTGACCGCCGCGAGGACGACGGTGTCGAGCAGGCGGGCGGCCAGCCGCCTGCCGATTCCCGCCGGACGGGCCGCCGACTGCCGGCGCGCGGCCGCCTGGAACACGTCCTCCACGGGAGGCTTCCACGGGGTGACCGGCGCCCCCTCCTCGGCCGGTTCCCCCGCGAGCCGGTGCACCTGCTGGGCCCAGGACGGCTGCCCGCCACCGGACCCGGGGGCCATCGGCGTGGCCGGGCCCGGCTGTTGGGGCACGACGGGAGAGGCGGGCGCCGCGGGGGCGGGCGCGGCCGTGGGGGCGGGCGCCGGGGCAGGAGCCTGGGCGGACGCCTGAGCCGCGGCCGCCTGTGCCGCCTGTCCGGCCCCGAATCCGGCACCGGCCGAAGGGCCGGAGGCGGCGGGCGCCGCCTCCGGCGTACGGCCCGTGCCAGCGCCCGGCGCCGTGCCCTGCCGGTCGGTGCGCGGGGAGAGCGCGCGGATGGCCATCGTCCCCTCGGACGTGACGGGGCTCCGGTCAGCGGCGGGACGTCCGGCCGCGGGCAGCGCCCGGCCGTCGGCCGTGCCCGGACCCGCCTGCCCCGCGGCGCTCGTGCCGCCGGTACCGCGCGCGGCGCCCTGCCCCTCGGAGTCGGCGGGCCGCACCGGCTCGGTCGGGCGGCGGAAGACCACCGGGCCGCCGGCCGCGGGCGACGGTGCGCCGCCCGCGGGCCCGGCGGGCGGGATCGTCGCCGTGCCGTCCGCGTGGACGGGCACGCCGTCGGGCCGGGACGCCGTGTCGGCGGGCCCCGCCGAGCGCGGCACCCGCGGGTCGGGTCCCTGCGGAGCGCCCCACGACACCCTGCGGTCCTGGTCGCCGCCGAAGCCGGTCTGCCGGGAGCGGTCGGCGCCCCACGCGGCGGCGGGCTCGGGCCGGCTGCCGTGCTGGGCCTCTGCGGGCGTGGCGGTGCGGGGCTCGGGGTCCTCGTCGAAGAAGTGCGGGCCGGTCTCCTCCGCCGGGGTCGGGGCGGGCCCCGGGACCTGGCCGGGACGCACTCCCGCCGGAGCGACGAGCGGTTCGCCGGCGGACGGCGCCGGGCGGCTGGTGCCCGGCACCCAGGCGGCGCCGTTCCAGTACCGGACATATCCAGGAATGGACGGGTCCGGGTAGTACCCCTCGCGGGGCCTGTCGTCGCCGGGTGCCGGAGTTGGGGCGCTCATGGCCGTCGTCCCGTATCTGCTCGGGGGTCGTGTTGGGGGTCCACATCTACCAGAACGGCGGGCGTGTCACGGCCTGTCCCGCCGTACCCACCCCTTTCGGGCAAGGATCCGCCACCTCGTGGCAGCGAAGTCACGAAGCTGTCCGGCAGGTGCCCGGGAACGAGGGGGACGGGCCCGGAAAAAACTTCTCCCGACCCGCGTAATGGTCCGGCCCGGACGCGCTCTCCACTCGTACGGGCCCGCCCAGGGGCCCGTGCACGACGAAGGGAAGGGCATCGACATGCACACCGTGGTGGAACGCGAGCTGGAGCTCAAGCTCGTCCTGTCGCCCGAGCGCAGCATCCCTGTGCCGGCCCGGCTGACGTACCGCACCGACGACCCGTACGCCGTCCACATCACCTTCCACATCGGCTCGGACCATCCCGTCGAGTGGACGTTCGCCCGTGAGCTGCTCGTCGAGGGCGTGTTCCGGCCGTGCGGGCACGGCGACGTGCGGGTGTGGCCGACGAAGGTGGGCGGCCGGTCCGTCGTCCTGATGGCGTTGAGCTCACCGGACGGCGACGCGCTGCTCGAAGCGCCCGCCGCGCAGGTGTCCGCCTGGCTGGAGCGCACCCTGAGGGCGGTCCCCCCGGGTTCCGAGGCCGAGCAGCTCGGTATCGACGCCGGCCTCGCCGAGCTGCTCGCGCCCTCACCGAGGCTGTCGGCCACGCTGGAGCAGGGTGCGGCCGCGGCGGCCGACGACCTGTGGCTGCGCGACCCGTGGCCGTCGGACGAGTCCGTGGACGGTGAGTAGCCCTTGGGGTCTCAGAAGAGCTTGCCCGGGTTGAGGATGCCGAGCGGGTCGAACGCGGCCTTGATCGCCCGCTGCATCTCGACGCCCACCGGGCCGATCTCGCGGGCGAGCCACTCCTTCTTGAGGACGCCCACGCCGTGCTCGCCGGTGATCGTGCCGCCGAGTTCGAGGCCGAGGGCCATGATCTCGTCGAAGGACTCGCGGGCCCGCCGGGACTCGTCGGGGTCGGCGGCGTCGAAGCAGACGGTGGGGTGGGTGTTGCCGTCGCCCGCGTGCGCGCAGACGCCGATGGTCAGGGCGTACTTCTCGGCGACGCGCTCGATGCCGTCCAGCATGTCGCCGAGCCGGGAGCGCGGCACGCACACGTCGTCGATCATCGTGGTGCCCTTGACGGCTTCGAGCGCCGTGAGCGACAACCGCCGCGCCTGGAGCAGCAGTTCGGACTCGGCGGCGTCCTCCGCGGGGACCACCTGGGTGGCGCCCGCGGCCTCGCAGAGCGCGCCCACGACGGCGAGGTCGGCCGCCGGGTCGTGCGTGTCGAACGCGGCGAGCAGGAGCGCCTCGGTGGTCTCGGGGAGGCCCATGTGGGCGAGGTCGTTGACCGCCTTGACGGTCGTACGGTCCATCAGTTCGAGGAGGGAGGGCACATGGCCGCCCTCCATGATCCGGCAGACGGCGTCGCAGGCGGCCCGGGCCGATCCGAACTCGGCGGCCAGGACGAGCTGTTGCGGCGGCTGCGGCCTGAGGGCCAGCGTCGCGCGGACGACGATGCCGAGCGAGCCCTCGGAACCCACGAAGAGGCGGGTGAGGTCGTAGCCGGCGACGCCCTTGGCGGTGCGGCGCCCGGTGGACATCAGCCGGCCGTCCGCGAGGACGACGTCGAGACCGAGGACGTACTCGGCGGTCACCCCGTACTTCACGCAGCACAGGCCGCCGGAGGCGGTGCCGATGTTGCCGCCGATGGTGCACATCTCCCAGCTGGAGGGGTCCGGCGGGTAGTACAGGCCGTGTTCGTTGACGGCGCGGGAGAGCGCGGCGTTGACCACGCCCGGTTCGACGACGGCGACGCGGTCGACCGGGCTGATCTCCAGGATGCGGTCCATCTTCACGAGGGACAGCACGACACAGCCGTCGGAGGCGTTCGCCGCGCCCGACAGGCCGGTGCGGGCGCCCTGCGGGACGACCGGGACGCGCAGGGCGCTCGCGACGCGCATGACGTGCTGGACCTGTTCGACGGTGCGCGGCAGGACGACCGCGGAGGGGACGCCCGCCTCGCAGAAGCTCGCCATGTCGTTCGCGTACGCGGCCGTGACGTCCGGGTCGGTGAGAACGGCCTCGGCCGGCAGGCCGCCCAGCAGGCGTTCGACGAGGCCGCCGGTCACTGCCGTGTCCTCATCGCGCGGGGCTTCGATACGGCTCATGATCACAGGGTCGCACCCGGGGCCATCGGTGTGAACCCCATCCGCGCGGGGCTTGGCAAGCCGGGGTGTGGTCTTCGTACTGACGCACAGTGAGCGGCATGGACATCGAAGAGCGACAGCCGGTGCCCGCAGGGCCGGGACCGGGGCAGCCCGTGGGTCCGCGATCCGGGGACGCCGCGGGTCCGGGATCCGTGGAGCCGGACGGGCCGGCGGAGACGGGGGGCCCGGGTGCGGGCCGCTCGCCGCTCGCCCGGCGCGTGCTGATCGGTGCGGCCGTCGGCTGTGTCGTGCTCGGCGGTGTGCTGGTGCTGCTGCCCGCCACGGGCCCGGGCGGCGCGCCGCCGCCCTCCCCCGGTCCGGTGGCGCGGGCGATGACCGCGGTGGGGGCCGGCGCGCCCGCCGCGCTGCCGGATCTGGCGGCGCTCATCGGTGACCGCGAGACGCATCTGCGGGCCCATCCGCGCGACGACCAGTCGTGGGCGGTGCTCGGGGCCGCCTACGCGGAGCAGGCCCGCCGGACGGCGACGGCCGCCTACTACCCGAAGGCCGAGAAGGCGCTGCGCACCTCGCTGGACGTGCGGCCGAAGGACAACACGGCGGCGCTGGACGGGCTCGCCGGGCTCGCGGTGGCGCGCGGTGACTTCCGGAGCGCGAAGCAGTGGGGGGAGGCGTCGGTGAAGCTGGCGCCGAAGCGGTGGACGGCGTATCCCGCGCTCGTCGAGGCCTACACCGGGCTCGGCGACCCCAAGGCGACGCGCAGGGCGCTCGACAGGCTGCTGGCGCTGCGGTCCGGTCCGGTGACGCAGGCCGTCGCGGCGCGGGCCTACTGGGACCGCGGCTGGCGGGAGGACGCGGGGGCGGCGATCGCGGACGCGACCGCCGGTGCGACGACGCCCTCCCAGCAGGCGGCCTTCCTCCAGCAGGGCGGACAGCTGGCGTGGGAGCGCGGTGACGTCCAGGAGTCGCTGGACCACTACCGGGCGGCGGTGAACACCGACCCCGACGAACACGGGGCGCTCGCCGGCCAGGGGCGCGCGCTGGCGGCGCTCGGGCGGACCTCGGAGGCGCTGCGCGCTTATCAGACGGCGCTCGCCAAGCGGCCCGCGCCGCGCTATGCGCTGGAGCTGGGCGAGCTGTACGAGAAGCTCGGGCTTCCCGGGGCGGCGCGCGTGCAGTACGACCTGGTGCGGGAGCTGGTGCGGCGTGACGCGGCGGGCGGGGTGGACGACGAGCTGGTCCTCGGGTTCCTGGAGGCGGACCACGGTGATCCGCAGGAGGCGGTGCGGCGGCTGCGGGCCGAGTGGGACCGGCAGCCGGGGATCGCGGTCGCGGACGCGCTCGGCTGGGCGCTGCACCGGGCCGGGGACGACGCGCAGGCGCTGACCTTCGCCACCCGGACCATGGACAAGGAGCACGGCGGCGAGGTGCGCAGCGCGCTGTACGCGTACCACCGGGGGGAGATCGAGCGCGGTCTGGGGAAGGCGGGTCCGGCCCGCCGGCATCTCGCGGAGGCGCTGCGGATCAACCCGTCCTTCTCACCGCTCCTGGTGCCCGCGGCGCAGCAGGCGCTGGCCGCGCTGGGCGAACCGCCGGCCGGGGGCCTGCCGGAGCCGTCGGACCACGAAGCGGATTCCGGGGAGTCCGGTGAGTCCGGTGAGTCCGGTGAGTCCGGTGAGAGTACGGGGGCGGCCGGTGCGCCGGGAACGGCGGCTCCGCAGCCCGCGCCGCGTCCGTCGTCGTCGGGTCCCGCCGTCGCGCCGGCCGCTCCGCGGTCACCCTCGGCTCCCGCGCCGGGCCCGTCGACCGCACGCTGACCACCCCGGTCGGCGGGGCGTGATCGGCGCCGGACACGCCTCGGGTCCGGTGGATGCCGCGCCTCCACCGGACCCGAGGGGGTCGACGTGTCCGGGGGGCCACCCGCAGGCGGCCCGCCCTCGGCAGGTCAGAGGTTGCCGCGCTTCTCCTGCTCGCGCTCGATCGCCTCGAAGAGGGCCTTGAAGTTGCCCTTGCCGAAGCCCATCGAGCCGTGCCGCTCGATCATCTCGAAGAAGACGGTCGGACGGTCCTGGACCGGCTTGGTGAAGATCTGCAGCAGATAGCCGTCCTCGTCGCGGTCGACGAGGATCTTCAGCTCGCGCAGGATGTCGACGGGGACGCGGGTGTCGCCGGCCCACTCGCCGAGGGTGTCGTAGTACGAGTCGGGGGTGTCGAGGAACTGGACCCCGGCCGCGCGCATGGTGCGGACGCTCTCGACGATGTCGTTCGTGTTCAGCGCGATGTGCTGGACGCCCGCGCCGCCGTAGAACTCCAGGTACTCGTCGATCTGCGACTTCTTCTTGGCGACGGCGGGCTCGTTGATCGGGAACTTGACCTTGAGCGTGCCGTCGGCGACGACCTTCGACATGAGGGCGCTGTACTCGGTCGCGATGTCGTCGCCCACGAACTCCTTCATGTTCGTGAAGCCCATGACCTTGTTGTAGAACCCGACCCACTCGTTCATCCGGCCGAGTTCGACGTTGCCGACGCAGTGGTCGACGGCCTGGAAGGTGCGCTTGGCGGGCGGCTCGACGATCGGGTCGGCGGCCGCGTAGCCCGGCAGGTAGGGGCCTTCGTAGCCGGTGCGCTCGACGAGGGTGTGGCGGGTCTGGCCGTACGTGGCGATCGCGGCGAGGACGACCGTGCCGTGCTCGTCCTTGACCTCGTGGGGCTCCACGATGCCGCGGGCGCCGTGCTCGACGGCGTACGCGAACGCGGCGCGCGCGTCCGGGACCTCGATCGCGAGGTCGACGACGCCGTCGCCGTGCTCCGCCACGTGCTCGGTGAGGAACGTGCCCCAGGGTGTCGTGGGGCGGATCACCGAGGTGAAGACGAAGCGCGCCGAGCCGTTCTCGAGGACGTACGACGCCGTCTCGCGGCTGCCGTTCTCCGGTCCGGAGTAGGCGACGAGCCGCATGCCGAAGGCCGTGGAGTAGTAGTGCGCGGCCTGCTTGGCGTTGCCGACGGCGAAGACGACCGCGTCCATCCCCTTCACCGGGAAGGGGTCGGCCTGCCGGGCGGTGTCGGGGGTGTGGTGTGTGGTCTGCGTCATGGCCGCAGACTCCCGCCGTTCCGCAAGGTGCGCAATAGTTCGCGTATCAGCTGAGCAATCTGTACAGCGGATGGACCGCACCGGCGGGCTTTCTGTACACGATGACCATCCCGGAGGCACGTGTGGCGATCGATCATCTGGACGGGCGACTGCTCGTCCTGCTCGCGCGGGAGCCGCGCATCGGTGTCCTGGAGATGTCCAGGCGGCTCGGGGTGGCGCGGGGCACCGTGCAGGCCCGGATGGACCGCCTTCAGTCGAATGGAGTCATCCGGGGCTTCGGTCCCCAGGTCGACCCGACCGCGCTCGGCTACCCGGTCACCGCGTTCGCCACCCTGCAGATCCGGCAGGGTCAAGGGGCCGACGTACGGGCCCACTTGGCGACCGTGCCCGAGGTCCTGGAGCTGCACACCACCACCGGCAGCGGGGACATGCTGTGCCGCCTGGTGGCCCGCTCGAACGCCGATCTCCAGCGGGTGATCGACCGGGTTGTCGGATTTGATGGCATCGTCCGGGCGTCCACGGCGATCGTCATGGAGAACCCGGTCCCGCTGCGGATCATCCCGCTGGTGGAACAGGCAGCGACCGAGCACTGAACCGAGCGACCGAGGTGACGTGGCGTGAACTTCTGGGAGTACCTGAGCAGCCGCCATGAGCAGCTGCTCACGGACGCCTACCAGCACGCCAGCGCGGTTTTCCAGTGCATGGTCGTGGCGACCCTCATCGGGGTGGTGATCGGTGTCCTCACCTATCGCAGCGACTGGGCGGGCAACCTCGCCACCACGACGACCTCGGCGATCCTGACCATCCCCTCGCTCGCCATGATCGGTCTGCTGATCCCGATCGTGGGCCTGGGCGTCCCGCCCACGGTCATCGCCCTGACGCTCTACGGACTGCTGCCGATCGTGCGCAACGCGATCGTCGGTCTGCGCGGCGTCGATCCCTCGCTGGTCGACGCGGCCACCGGGATCGGCATGTCACGGGTGGCCCGGCTGGTGCGCGTGGAACTGCCGCTGGCCTGGCCGCCCATCCTCACCGGCATCCGGGTCTCCACCCAGATGCTGATGGGCATCGCGGCGATCGCGGCCTACGCCTCCGGTCCCGGACTCGGCAACGAGATCTTCCGCGGCATCAGCTCGCTGGGCAGCAAGAACGCTCTCAACCAGGTGCTCGCCGGCACGGTCGGGATCATCATCCTCGCGCTGCTGTTCGACGCCGCGTACGTCCTGATCGGCCGGCTGACCATCCCGAGGGGGATCCGTGCCTAAGACCGCCGACACCACCGGGCGCACCGAGCGGCCCGACACCGCCGATGCCGCCACCGCCTCGTCGACCACGGGCGCCACGATCGAGCTGGAGAACCTCACCAAGCGCTACCCCGGCAGCCGCGACGCGGCCGTGGACAGCGTCAACATGGAGATCAAGGCGGGCGAACTCGTCGTGTTCGTCGGCCCGTCCGGCTGCGGCAAGTCGACCACCCTGAAGATGATCAACCGGCTGATCGAGCCGAGCAGCGGCCGGATCCGGATCGGCGGCGAGGACGTCACCGACATGGACCCGGTGAAGCTGCGCCGCAAGGTCGGGTACGCGATCCAGTCGTCCGGACTGTTCCCGCACATGACGGTCGCCCAGAACATCGCGCTCGTCCCGAAGATGGTCGGCTGGCCGAAGGCGCGGATCAAGGCGCGGGTCGAGGAGATGCTGGACCTGGTGGGCCTGGACCCCTCCGAGTTCCAGGGCCGCTATCCGCGCCAGCTCTCCGGAGGCCAGCAGCAGCGCGTCGGGGTGGCGCGGGCGCTCGCCGCGGACCCGCCGGTGCTCCTCATGGACGAGCCGTTCGGCGCGGTGGACCCGATCACCCGCGACCACCTCCAGGACGAGCTGATCCGGCTCCAGCACGAGCTGCACAAGACGATCGTCTTCGTGACGCACGACTTCGACGAGGCCATCAAGCTCGGCGACCGGATCGCGGTCCTGCGCGAGCACTCGCACATCGCGCAGTTCGACACCCCGGAGGCGATCCTCACCAACCCGGCCGACGACTTCGTCTCGGGTTTCGTGGGCGCGGGCGCCGCCCTGAAGCGGCTGAACCTGAGCCGCGTCCGGGACGTCGAGATCACCGACTACCCGACGGTCACCGTCGACGACCCGCTCCAGGACATCTTCGGCAAGCTCCGCTCCAGCGGCACGAACGAGATCCTGCTGCTCGACAAGCGGGGCCGCCCCTACAAGTGGCTGCGGCGCGGGGACCTGATGCGCGCCAAGGGGTCGCTGGCGCGGGCGGGCACCCTGGTGCACGACACGGTGACCCGGGACGCCACCCTGCGGGACGCCCTGGAGGCGGTCCTCACGGACAACTCGGGCCGGGTGCCGGTCACCGGGCGGCGCGGCGAGTACACCGGGGTGGTCGACATGGAGACGCTGATGAACTCCGTGCACGAACTCCTGGAGGCCGACCGGCTGGAGGCCATGGAGCACCAGCACGAGCTGGAGGAGGCACGCGCCCAGCAGACCCAGTTCGAGCAGGAGGGCGTCGACGGCGGGGAGGCGAAGGCGTGAACACTCCCCCGACGGAACACCGCCCCGAGGGCGAGCACGAGGTGAAGGGGCTCGCCTTCCGCGACGACAGCGACGGCGACGGCGAGGGCGAGCGGGAGGCACCGCCGTCGGCCGAACCGCCCAGGCGGCGGATCGGCTGGCAGAAGCTCACCTTCCTGCCGGCCCTGCTGATCGCCCTGCTGCTCGGCACCTGGCTCTGGTTCCAGCAGGCGGACCTCGACCCGATCTCCAAGAACGCGCTGTCGAACGGCCAGGTGTCCAAGGCCCTGTGGCAGCAGATCCAGCTGACGGCGATCTCCACGTTCTTCGTGCTGATCATCGCGATCCCGCTGGGGATCCTTCTCACCCGCAAGGCGTTCCGGAAGGCCACTCCGATCGCGATGACGATCGCCAACATGGGACAGGCGACCCCGGCGATCGGTCTGCTGGCGCTCCTGGTGATCTGGCTCGGCACCGGCCAGAAGTCGGCCCTGATCGGCATCACGATCTACGCGATCCTGCCGGTCCTGTCCAACACGATCGCCGGCCTGAACGCGAACGACCCGACCCTGCTGGAGGCGTCCCGCGGCATCGGCATGTCTCCGCTGGGCGTCCTCACCCGGGTCGAACTCCCGCTGGCGGTCCCGCTGATCCTCGCCGGCGTCCGTACGGCACTCGTCCTGAACGTGGGCACCGCGACCCTCGCCACCTTCGGCGGAGGTGGCGGGCTCGGCGTCCTGATCACCACCGGCATCACCACCCAGCGCATGCCCGTCCTGGTCCTCGGCGCCGTCCTCACGGTCGCTCTCGCCCTGCTGGTCGACTGGCTGGCGTCGCTCGCGGAGCTGCTGCTGCGGCCGCGCGGCCTGGAGGTGGAGAAGTGACCGCGCCCACGAGAAGGACCCGTACCCTCGCGCTGTTCGCGGGACTGCTGGTGCTGGCGTCCGGGTGCGGGCTGACCAGCGGCTCCCCGATGACCGACGACGTCGAGCCCGGCACCGTGGGGAAGGGACAGCCCCTCAAGGGCGCCACGCTCACGGTGGCGTCCAAGGAGTTCACGGAACAGCTGGTCCTCGGCGCGATCATGGGCATCGCGTTCCAGGCGGCCGGCGCGAAGGTCATCGACCGCACCGGTATCCAGGGGTCGATCGGCACGCGTGAGGCGATCAAGAACGGGGACGCGGACGCGACGTACGAGTACACGGGCACCGCGTGGATCACCTACCTCGGCAACAGCAAGCCGATCCCGGACCCGCAGAAGCAGTGGCAGGCCGTGCACGACGCCGACACGAAGAACGGCGTGGTCTGGCTGCCGCCGTCCGTCCTCAACAACACCTACGCGCTCGCCATGAACCAGGCCAACTTCAAGAAGTACGGGACGAAGACGCTCTCCGACGTGGCCGCGCTGTCGAAGTCGGACCCGGGCGCCGTCACCCTCTGCGTGGAGAGCGAGTTCGCCAACCGGGCCGACGGACTGCCGGGCATGGAGAAGGCGTACGGCATGTCGATCCCGGCGAAGAACATCACGCAGATGGACACCGGGATCATCTACACCCAGGTGAAGAAGGGCAGTTGCACGTACGGGGAGGTGTTCACCACCGACGGGCGCATCAAGTCGATGAATCTGGAGGTGATGCAGGACAACAAGAAGTTCTTCCCCAACTACAACGCCGCGCCCGTGGTCAACGCCAAGGCCTTCAAGAAGTATCCGCAGATCGCCCAGGTCATCGAGCCGGTGACGAAGGCGCTGAACAACTCGGTGGCGCAGGACCTGAACGCCAAGGTCGACGTGGAGGGCCAGGATCCGCACGAGGTGGCCCTCGACTGGATGACGTCGGAGGGGTTCGTCAAGCAGAAGTGAACGGGAACCGCGAACTCGGCCGATCCGCACGGCGGTTGACCGGTCGGGGCGTTCCTCGGCCATCCCGGGACGTAGTTGCAAAGAAACCGTTGCAAGCAAGTCTTTGCAACGCTATCTTTGTAAGCATGACGGAGCAGCAGCCACCGCACCCCCCGAACGCCCCTCTCCCGCCGGAGCCGCCCCTGCCGCCGGCACCGCCGCAGCACCGGCGGCTCGACGCCCGCTCCCTGCGCGGCCTCGCCCACCCGCTGCGCATGGAACTGCTGAGCAGCCTGCGGCGCCGGGGCCCGGCCACCGCGTCGATGCTCGCCGAGCGGCTGAACGAGTCCAGCGGGGCGACCAGTTACCACCTGCGTCAGCTCGCCGCGCACGGCTTCGTCGAGGACGCGCCGGACCGGGGCAAGGGGCGCGAGCGCTGGTGGCAGGCGGCCGACCAGGGGCTCGGTTTCGACGAGGAACTGCTCAAGGACCCGGACCCGGCGGTGCGCGGGGCGGCGGACATGTTCCTGCACGAGGTCGCCACCAGCCACGCCCGCGAGCTGTCGACGTGGCTCGGCACGCGGGACGACTGGTCCGACGACTGGACCCGCGCCACCGACATGAGCGACTTCACGATCCGGCTGACCCCGGCCCAGTCCCGCGAACTGATCGAAAAAATGCACGCCCTGCTGGAGAGCTACGCCGCCCTCGAACGCCCCGAGACCGACACCGAGTCGGCCCAACTGCGCTTCCACACCCACGTGTTCCCGCAGGCGTCCGACTGATCCGGCGGGCCGCGTCCGCACCCGCTCACCCGAGGAACCCCGATCCCTCCACCCCACCCCGCCACTCGACCCCGACGCCCGACCCCATCGAAGAGAGGTCACACCGATGCACCCGGACACCGGACTCCAGCTGCACCACCTGCGCGCCGCCGAACTGCGGGCCGAGGCGGACGCCTACCGGCTCACGGCCGAGGCCCGACCCCACCGGCTGCGCGCCCGCGTCGGATGGACCCTCGTGGAGGTCGGCCTCCGCCTGGCCTCCGCGCCGAGGACGGCCGCCGCGGCCTTCTGAGAGCGGGCCGCGGGCGGATCCGTCAGCAGCTCGGGACCGAGCCCTTGCCCTTCTCCAGGGAGACCAGCGACTCGACCGCGCCCTGCAGGCTCGTCACCGGGACCAGCCGCAGCCCCTTCGGCAGCTCAGACTTCGCGTCCGAGCACTCCGCCTTCGGCACGAGGAACACGGTCGCCCCGTCGCGGCGGGCCGCCTGCGTCTTGAGGGCGACCCCGCCGACCGCGCCGACCTTGCCGTCGGCGTCGATCGTCCCCGTACCCGCGACGACCCGGCCGCCCGTGAGGTCGCCGCCGCTGCCGTCGCCGTCCAGCTTGTCGACGATGCCGAGCGAGAAGAGCAGCCCGGCACTCGGTCCGCCGACGTCGGCGAGCTTCAGCGTGACCTTGACGTCGCCCTTCTCGTGCAGATAGCCGAGCGCCGCCTCGGTGGCGGTGTCCTGGGACTTCTTCATCTCGTTCGCGTTGTGCTGCTCGATCTCCTTGACGCTGCCGCCGCTCGGATAGACCGAGTCGCGGGGCATCACGGCCTTGTCGGTGGCGAACCAGCCGCTGAGCACGTCCCCGAGGGAGATCTTCGCGTCGGGCCCGGTGGCCTCGATCGTCGTCATCCGGAGCTGGCCGCGGGTGTCGCGGGTGGGCGCCCCCGTGATCGTGATCACCGGGTCGCCCTTGTTCTCGCCGAGGACGTTCGCCGTCAGGCCGGGCTGCGCCAGGGAGAAGGGCAGCGGCGCGAACACCGCCGTGGCGAGGAGGGCCACGACGGGGAGGGCGCAGACGGCGACGGCCTTGGGGCGCGTGAGGCGAGAGAGCACGGGTTCAATCTAACGTCCCCTGCCGCCGGGCCCTCCGGACAGGTCCCACGGGGCGAGGCCGGGCAAGGGCCGCCCCGGGTCGGAGGGGCGGTACGGGCCGCCACGCGCCCGCGTTCGGGAACCGTGTCCGTAGGGACACGGCCAGGGCGCGGGGCGACGGTTCCCGCAGCACCCCGGGCGGTGGGGCCTCCGTCGACGCAAGGCGCTTCAGTCGAGGCGCCGGCGCGTCACGGAGGGCGTCGGCGCCACCCGCTGCCGGGTCAGCGCAGGGCGTCCGCGACCTCGCGGGCCGCGTCCATCACGCGCGGCCCGACCCGCTCCGGCACCGCGTCCGCGAGCATGACCACCCCGACACTGCCCTCGACCCCCGTCACCCCGATGAGCGGCGCCGCGGCCCCGCTGGCGCCCGCCTCCAACTCCCCGTGGGTGAGCGTGTACCCGGGATCCCCCACCGGCGCCTGCCGGGCGGCGAGGATCGCGCGGCCCGCGGCACCCCGGTCCAGCGGATGCCGGAACCCGGCCCGGTAGGCCACGTGGTAGTCGGTCCACGTGGGTTCGACGACAGCCACGGCGAGCGCCTCCGTCCCGTCGACGAGCGTCAGATGGGCCGTCGCACCTATGTCCTCGGCCAGGGCGCGCAGCGCGGGCAGCGCGGCCTCCCGCACCAGAGGGTGCACCTGGCTGCCGAGGCGCAGGACCCCAAGACCGACCCGGGCGCGACCGCCGAGGTCCCGCCGTACGAGCGCGTGCTGCTCCAGCGTGGCGAGCAACCGGTACACCACGGTCCGGTTGACGCCCAGTTTGTTCGAAAGCTCGGTGACGGTCAGCCCGTGGTCCGTGTCGGCGAGCAGCTTGAGGACGCGCAGTCCCCGGTCGAGCGTCTGAGAGGTCTCCGCGGTCACGACGCCCACTCCTTAGTGGTGAGGTCGACGGCCCTCGCTCGGCGGATGCGTCACCGAGTCCCGTCGGCGACGCGCTCGAGAGGCCGCCGGTCGGCTGGCGACCCGGGCTCTTCCCGGGCGGAGTCGCTTCACGGCTGCGCTCCGCGGCGGCGCTGCCACGGGGCGTGTGCGTAGCGGGACAGTAGCGAGCCGGTCCGCTCAGCGGAAGTCTCCGTCCAGAATCCGGGCATCGGCTCGTACGGACTGATTCCGTTTGTCCCGGAACGTGGAGCGCGCGGAACTCCGCGTACACCGCGCGTGCACGCAGCGCACCGGCGAAGGCGCACGCCGGTCCGAGGAGTTGCGCGCCCCTGAAAGGGAAGCCGCCGCGCAGGGGGGCGGGTTCCGGATGACCGCCGCGCCGAGGTAACCGGTTCTCCATGTGCGTCCGCGGTCCGGGGGTCCGGCGCCGGGGCCGACGATCGACCGGCCCGGGAGCACACGCCGACGGCACCGCTCACGGGCCGCGACGGACACGGGTGTCAGGTGGTGTCAGACGCCGCCGCAGGTGCCCACGGACACGGATGTCGCGTGTCCGGCGGCACGGGGGTCCGGTGTTCGGCGGCGCGGATGTCCGGTGTTCGGCGGCGCGGATGTCGGGTCTCCGGCGATCTCCGCGACCGCGGATCACCGCATCCGGGTGGCCCACTCCTGGACCTTGGCGATCCGCTGGCGCAGTTGCCCGGCCGTGGCCTCCGCGCTCGGCGGGCCGCCGCAGACGCGGCGCAGCTCGGTGTGGATCACACCGTGCGGCTTGCCGCTCTGGTGGACGTACGCGCCGACCATGGTGTTGAGCTGCTTGCGCAGTTCCAGCATCTCCTTGTGGGAGACCACCGGACGCCGCTCGGCGGGCAGTTCGAGGAGGTCCGCCTCGTCGTCCGGCTTCTTGCGGCTGTGCGCGATCTGGCGGGCCTGTCGCTTCTGGAGCAGCAACTGCACCTGGTCGGGTTCGAGGAGCCCGGGGATGCCGAGGTAGTCCTGCTCCTCCTCGCTGCCGGGGTGGGCCTGCATGCCGAACTCGGCGCCGTCGTAGAGGACACGGTCGAAGACGGCCTCGGACTCCAGCGCCTCGAAGGAGAACTGCTCCTGCTCGCCGGTGTCCTCGTCCTGCTCCTTGTTCGCCTCCTCCATCTCCTGCTCGGACTCGGCGTACGGGTCCTCCTCGCCCTCCTTCTTCGGCTTGTCGAGCGCGTGGTCGCGCTCGACCTCCATCTCGTTGGCGAAGGTGAGGAGGTCGGGAACGGTCGGCAGGAACACGGACGCGGTCTCGCCGCGCCGCCGGGACCGCACGAAACGGCCGACGGCCTGCGCGAAGAACAGCGGCGTCGAGATGGTGGTCGCGTACACGCCGACGGCGAGGCGCGGCACGTCGACGCCCTCGGACACCATGCGGACGGCGACCATCCACCGGTCCTCGCTCGCGGCGAAGTCGTCGATGCGTTTCGAGGCTCCGGTGTCGTCGGACAGGACGACGGTGGCCTTGGAGCCGGTGATCTCCCGGATCAGCTTGGCGTAGGCGCGGGCCGAGTCCTGGTCGGTGGCGATGACGAGGGCCCCGGCGTCCGGGATGCCCTTGCGGACCTCGGTGAGCCGCTGGTCGGCGGCGCGCAGCACGCTCGGCATCCACTCGCCGCGCGGGTCGAGCGCGGTGCGCCAGGCCTGGCTGATCGCGTCCTTGGTCATCGGCTCGCCGAGGCGCGCGGCGATCTCGTCGCCCGCCTTGGTGCGCCAGCGCATGTTGCCGCTGTAGGAGAGGAAGATGACGGGCCGCACGACCCCGTCCCCGAGCGCGGAACCGTATCCGTAGGTGTAGTCGGCGGAGGACCGGCGGATGCCGTCCCTCCCCTCCTCGTACGTGACGAAGGGGATGGGGTTGGTGTCGGAGCGGAACGGCGTACCGGTGAGCGCGAGCCGGCGGGTGGCGGGCTCGAACGCCTCCAGGCAGGCCTCGCCCCAGGACTTGCTGTCACCGGCGTGGTGGATCTCGTCGAGGATGACGAGGGTCTTGCGCTGCTCGGAGCGGTTGCGGTGCAGCATCGGCCGCACACCGACGCCCGCGTACGTCACCGCCACGCCGTGGTACTCCTTGCTGAGCGGCCCGGCGCTGTACTCGGGATCCAGCTTGATCCCTATCCGCGCGGCCGCCTCGGCCCACTGCTTCTTCAGGTGCTCGGTCGGCGCGACCACGGTCACCTGCTGGACCACGTGGTGGTGCAGCAGCCAGGACGCGAGCGTCAGCGCGAACGTCGTCTTGCCGGCGCCGGGGGTGGCGACGGCGAGGAAGTCGCGCGGCTGCTCCTGGATGTACCTCTCCATCGCCCCCTGCTGCCAGGCGCGCAGCTTGTTGGCGGTGCCCCAGGGGGCGCGGCCGGGGAAGGCGGGTGACAGGTGGTGCGAGTGCGAGGAGGCGCTGGCGGCGGTGGTAGTCACGGTCTCCGGTCTGGGTGGCGATGGGGAGCGTCCGGGTCCGCGCGCGACGCGTCGGTGTGGCGGTGACGGCAGACGGGCGGTCGGCTCGGCTCGGCTACGTATGACAACCGGGCCACCCTACCGGCGCCCGCGGCGTGTCACCGCGCGGACGACGCCGGGTCCGCCGTGGATGGGACTGACGTCACATGACGGTCCGCGGTCGCTCCCGCACCCGGCCCGCCGACGCCGCCGCGTGACGCGCGGCAGCCCCCGCGGGCCGCGGCCTCAGCCTTTCCGGCCGGTCCCGGCCGCGGGTCGCCGCTCCCTGACACGTGTCGTCACCCACGCCCCGACCAGCGCCACGGCGGCCATCGGAAGGAACACGGCCGCGAAGGCGGCCGGGTGGGACGCGGGGGCGCCGGAGGCCGTGCCGGCCGCCGCATGGGCCATCGCGCCGCCGCCGAGCGCCGCGAAGGCGGCTCCGCCGAAGGCGAGCAGCAGGACGTTGCACAGGGCGTCGGAGATCTGGAGGGCGGCCGAGTTCGTACCGGCCTCGTGCGGGGCCGAGAGCTGGAGCAGCAGCACGCTGGTGGAGGCGACCACGAGCCCCATCCCGAAGCAGCCGAAGGCCCAGGCGACGGCGACGGTCCACACGGGCACGGCCGGGAGGAGCACGCTGGGCGCGGTCGCGACGGCCGCCGCGACCAGCAGCATGCCGAGGAACATCAGCCGCTCCCGGTACGGCTCCACACCGGGCCGTGCCTGCAGCCAGGAGCCCAGCGCCCAGGTGGCACCGCCCACGGCGAGCGACAGCCCGGCGAGCGTCGGGGAGAGCCCCCGCTGGGTGACGAGCATCAGCGGCACGAAGGACTCGGCGGCGACGAAGGATCCGGCCGCGACGCCGCGCAGGAGCACGACGGACGGCAGCCCACGCGCGGCCCGCCAGGTGCCGCGCGGCAACAGCCCGCGCACGGCCGGGACGAGCAGGGCGACCCCGGCCAGAGCGGGCAGCAGCGACAGGAGCCGCAGATCCTGGGCCGCGTACTGCAACAGCCCGGCCCCGAACGCGATCCCGAACGCCAGCCGGATACGCCGCCGGTCGAGGGGGGCGCGACGGAGGGGTTCCGGGGGGAGCGTTTCGGCGGCGAGTGCCTCGACGGCAAGAGGCGCGCGGTCGAGGGGGCCGGCACCGAGGGGGTCGGGGGCGAGGGGGTCGGCGGGGGCGTGCTCGAAGGGGTGGGCGCCGGTGAACCCGTCGGTGCCGGGGCGGGGAGCCTTTTCGCTGCCGGTGCCGACGTGAGCACGTCCGTCGCCGTCGGTGCCGGTGCGGGCGAACCCGTCGGTGCCGGTGCCGACGTGAGCACGTCCGTCACCGTCGGTGCCGGTGCCGCCGACGAGGGGGGTGTCGGCGGGCTCCCCGGCCGTCGCGGGCCCCCCGGCCCGCCGGCGTATCTGGGGCAGGGCGAGGGCGAGGGGGACGCCGACGAGGGCCGGGATGCCGAGGAACACCCAGCGCCAGCCGAGGTGTTCGGTGACCGCTCCGGCGGCGAGGGGGCCGACGACGGACGGCACCACCCAGGCCGCCGCGAACGCCGCCATGATCGCGGGCCGCAGCCGCTCCGGGTAGGCCCGTCCGACGACGACGTAGAGCGCGACGATGACGAGCCCGCCGCCGAGCCCCTGGACGGCACGCCCGAGGACGAACAGCCACATGCCCCCGGCCGTCCCGGACAGCAGCAGCCCCCCGGCGAACGCGCCGATGCCGACGGTGAGGGACGCCAGCGGCCCGTCCCGGTCGGACCACTGTCCGGCGAGCACCATCCCGAACAGGCTGGTCGTGAAGTAGCCGGAGAAGGCGAACGCGTACAGCGCCACCCCGTCGAGTTCCCGGGCGGCGACGGGCATCGCCGTCCCCACGGCGGTCGCCTCGAAGGCGATGACCAGCACCACGGAGACGATCCCGATGCTCAGCGCGCGATACGCCCGCCCGAGCACACCGTCCTCACCGTCGCCCTCGACTTCGGGGGGAACGGTCGTGACGTCGGAGGTCTCCAGTGGTGCCATGGCCGTCAGCGTAAGGTGCGCAGCCCTCACTGACTCCTGTCGGAAGTCGGTGATCATCCGGTCCTTTGGTCCTACGACCACGCCCCGCGCCGCCACCTCCCGTTCATGAACGGCGTGTGGCAGTCCCGTTGCAGCGCCTCCGGCCCTCTTGAGCCGGCCACCCCACGGGCCTACGGTCGACCCATCAGGTTCGGAACGAGTGAGCCGTGCCGCACCTGAGAACGGCCGTGTGCCCGAGTGGTTCAGGGACTCGCCTGCAAAGCGAGTTACGCGGGTTCGATTCCCGCCACGGCCTCTGCCTGCCTGACCGGGCGCAGAAAGGGCGGCACCCCTTCGGGAGTGCCGCCCTTAAGTCGTCCGTCGCAGTTTCCGT
This sequence comes from Streptomyces sp. M41(2017), assembly GCF_002078175.1. Lineage (GTDB taxonomy): Bacteria > Actinomycetota > Actinomycetes > Streptomycetales > Streptomycetaceae > Streptomyces. The sequence continues at coordinate 1,147,000 of NZ_MWFK01000001.1, forward strand.
CTCAGTTGACCCGCGCCGGCGCCTCAGCCGGACCTCTCACCAGAACCGTGCGCCCTGGAACCAGGATCGCCCCCTAGGCCCAGATCTACGGCGCCTCTACGATGTGCCCCGTGGACTGGGGGACTCTCGCGGGTACAGCAGTCGGCGCCGTTCTTGGCGTCAGCACAACCCTTCTTGGTGAACGATCACGATGGCGCCGGGAGAACACCTCTCGCGAGCGCGCCGCAAAGCAACAGCTCTACGGCGAATACCTCGCGGCACTCTGGCTCACGAGACACCGCTTGCGCGACCTAAAGAGGAGCATCGGGCTGAGCCGGGAGGAACGCATCAAGCAGGCTGGAGAAATCCTCGGTTCCGCCAACGCCTTTCAACTCCTCTATCAGATACACATCATGGCGCCCGCACCTCTAGGCGCCGTTGCCGATCAGACCTTCCTGAGACTCCGACACCTGCGGGACCGCTTCGATGAGCCTGACGTGAGCATCGATCCAGAGTGGTCAGCGACCCAAGGGGCACTAGGCGAGGCTCTGGAGGCTCTCCAGAGCGCAATGCGTTTGGACCTCAGGTCCCTCTGAGGGATCTCCCGACGGCCTGTGTCGAGCCTCCAGATGAGGCCGTCGATCTGCTTTGCGATGTCCGTCCGTACGACGTCCACCATGTGCTGATACCGAGCAGTCATGGCCGTGGCTGACCACCTACGGGTTCGACGAAAGCGTTGAGGAGGTGTGGCAGTCGGCACGTCCGAGCCCGTCGCCGACCGACTGGACCGGGCGAACCGGAGGGGCGGCACCGCGGATGCGGTGCCGCCCCTTCGGCGTATCTCCGTCACGGCTCCGCGGAGCAGGACGCACGGGGACGGAACCGCGGGGCTCGCGCGGTGCGTGTCCTCGTACGGATGAGCGATCGGCCGGGCGGGCTTCGCGGGGGGGATCATGCAGATCATCGAGGTGACCGGACATGCCGTCCGATCTGCTGTGATCACCATGCGGCGGACAGGGACCCCGCTCGAATTCGTGATCTTCCCGATGCTGCACGTGGCATCGCCGACCTTCTACTCACAGATCCGCGTCAGGCTCAGGGAGTGCGACCTCGTCGTCGTCGAGGGGATCCGGGGCCGGTCGGCGGGAGTGAGTGCCCTCACGCTCGCCTACCGGTTCGCCCCGCGCCGGCGGCGCAACGGTCTGCAGGAGCAGGGGGACGCACGGCTCCTGCCCGAAGGAGTCCCGGTCATCAACCCGGATGTGACCGCGGCGGAGGCGATCGCGGACCTGAGGGAGCTGCCGCGGTGGACCTACGCGCTGCTCATGGTGGCGGCGCCGGTGATGGGCCTGGTGTTCGCGCTGCGGGGGCCGCGCGCCTTCCTGGACGAGGATCTGGCGGTCGAGGATCTGCCGCCGACCCTGCGGGCCGAGTTGATGGCCGACGATCCTCTGGAGCACGCGCTCACCGACCGGCGGGACCGGCGCTTGCTCGACGCGCTCAGCGAGATCCACGCGGAGCGCGGCGACGAGCCGCTCCGGGTGGCCGTCGTCTACGGGGCCGGCCACGTGCCCGCGATCGTGCACGGGCTGCGCAACCGGCACGGTTACCGGCCGCGCGAGGCGGACTGGCTCACCGTCCTCGTCCCGGCGTAGGCCGTCGGGTGGACCGGCGCGCCCCGCGGGTACCGCTCGCGCCGGGGCGCTACGCGTACAGCGAGCCGCTCGCGCGGTCCTCGAATATCTCGGGCCAGTGGCGCAGGCCGTCGTCGCCCGGGAGGGTCGGGGTCCGGTCGCAGGCGACGGGGTCCACCGTGGCGAGGGTTTCCGTCAGGGTGGCCGCGAGGTGTTCGTAGGAGTCGCTCAGGCCGTGGACCGCGTCCAGGGTCCGCTCGCGGTGCAGGAGCCAGAGGGTGAAGGCGAGCGTGGAGATGTCCGCGTTGAGCGGGCGCAGGGTCAGGTCCGGTTCGCTCCAGGCGAGCACCGCGCCCGTGGCGCCGTCGACGACCAGGCTCGTGTCCTCCACGAGGCCGCCGAGGCGGATCAGACGGCAGGCGGTCACCGGGAGATGGCCGGCGGCGAACGCGTCGGGGCGCTCGTCCGCGTAGTACTCGGTGAGGGCCGGCAGCGGCACCTCCGTGTCCAGCTGGAAGAGGAGACCGTCCTCGGGCAGGCCCGTCTCGCGCAGGAAGCGGCGAGTCGGCTCGTGCGTCAGCGCGCGCGGGAAGTCGACGTCCTCGAAACGCATGATCCCGCCCGCCCCGAACTCCTCGTCGAGCAGCCGCTTCGGCAGACCGAGGACGAGTCCCTCGCCGGGTCCGGCGATCCGGGCCAGCGGGCGGATCAGCGCGGCCATCCGCCAGTACGGCGGCACGTCCGCGCCCGCGGTGTCCTCGAAGACCGCGCCCAGCCGGTCCGCCGTCTCCGCGACGGCCTTCGGGCCGAACGGGCCCGGACGGTCGGCGGGCGCCGTCAGTTCCTCGGTGGCCGCCGCGAAGCGCAGCAGGGCCTCCAGGGAGGGCGCCAGCGGTGACAGGTCCAGGTGCGCGGGATCCCGCGGGACGTGCGCCGAGGAGACCTCACCCGTCGTCCCGTCGAGGACGAGCGACTCCAGGTCCCGGTCCAGGTTCCGCAGGGCCCCGATGACGACCCGGTCGCGCAGCTCCTCGGCGAGCCTGTCGGCGCCGCCGGTCAGATCGGCCAGGGTGCGCAGGCCGTGCTCCCGCAACGCGTCGAACCCCAGCAGCGCGCTCGCGGCGGGCAGGCCGGCGCCCGTGAGGAGATGCCGGGTGGACGCGTGCGTGACGTACGGATCCAGCTCGTGGTCGGTCAGTGTGATCGCGCCGCCGACATCGGTGTCAGTCGTGCTCATGGCTCCCCCGCGCATGTGAACGCTTGTGCTTCCCCCGGTGAGAACGGCCGGTCGTGCCACGGCAGTTCCCCATTGAGCGAGAACCATACGCCGCCCCACTGACAACGCAGGGGGGTCTTGGGAACGGGTCCCCCGGGGACCGGGGACGGGCAGGTCAGCCCATGATCCGCACCGCGGGAGGAGGCCGGCTGGAGCGTTCCTCGAGTGATGCCGGGGCTGCTCGCGAGCGAGGTCCGAGGGGCGGGCGAGGCCCGAGGGGCCGGCGAGACTCTCTGCCTGCCGGTGTCCTGTCGGCGGGCCGTCGGTGAACTGCGGGAGGCCCACGGCTCACCCGGGGGGTCCTCGAGCTCGGGCTCCGCGGCCGCCGGGACCGACGCCCCGGGCTCCGAGTCTCAGGTGAAGTAGACGCCGCCCACGACGACGACCACCGCGGCCAGGACGAAGAGCAGCACCCAGAAGAACAACTTCCCGACGCTGGGCGGGGGTTCGTAGCGCGGCTGTTCGTCGGCGGTGGCCCGGGTGGCCGGGACTCCGGTGTCCGGTGCGGCGGGACCGGTGTCGGGTGCCGTGCCGTCGTGAGCGGGCTCGTGCGCGGTCACGACGCCGTCACCACCGCTGCCTGCGGGCGGATCGGTAGGCGGTTGACGGGGCGGCCGGTGGCGGCACGGACGGCGGACGCGACGGCCGCGGGGGACGTCACGACCGGCACCGCGCTGGCCGCCTTGGCCCCGAAGGGGGCGACGACGTCCCGCTCCTCGACCAGCTTGACGATGCGGATGTCGGGGGTGTCCAGGGCCGTCGGGAGGGCGTAGCCGGTGAGGTCGGGGTGGCGGACCAGGCCGCGGGCGGTGCGGAGGTTCTCGGTCAGCGCGGCGCCCACGCCCTGGGTGACGCCCGCCTCGATACGGGCCGTCAGCTGGGCCGGGTTGAGGATCCGGCCGACGTCCTGGGCGAGCGCCAGCTCCACGACCCGGACGGAGCCGAGTTCGATGTCGACGTCCACCACCGCGCGGATGGCGCAGAAGGCGAGGCCCACGAAGGCGTCGCCCTGACCGGCCTCGTCGAGCGGTTCGGTCGGGTGCGGGCGGCACTGCGCGGTCGCCCACAGCTCCTTGCCGTCCATCGCCTCGGTGACGGTGGTCGACAGGACCCCGTCGTACGAGGTGATCTTGCCGTCGGTGATCTGGAGGAGCTCGGTGGACATGCCGAACTTGTGCGCGAGCGGCTGGAGCAGCTGCGTACGGACCATCTTCGCGGCGCGTTCGACGGCTCCCCCGGAGACCCAGGTGTGCCGGCCGCGGCAACTGGGACCCGCCGGGGGCTGGTCGGTGTCGACGGGCGCCACGTGCACCTCGTCGATGCCGAGGGTCTCCTGGACGATCTGCCGGGCCAGTGTGGTGAAGCCCTGTCCGGTCTCCACGGCCGCGCAGAGCACGGTGGCGACGCCGTCGTGGACCTTCACGGTGGCGGTCGAGACCTCGTCGGCGCCCTCGGCTCCGAGCATGTGGACCATGCCGAGGGCGTAGCCGACGCCGCGGCGCACGGCGCCGGGCTCGCCGGCGCCCTCGGGACCGCCGGGCAGCAGCCACTCGTCCTCGGGGGTGTCCTTGGGGAGGGCGGGCAGCGGGAAGTCGCGTACGGCCTGGAGCAGTTCGGCGACGGGCGCCGGGCAGGTCACCGTCTGGCCGGTGGGCAGGACGTCCCCGGTGGCCATGACGTTGCGCAGCCGCAGTTCCGCGGGGTCGACGCCGAGCTTCTTGGCCAGTTTGTCCATCTGGGCCTCGTAGGCGGCGCAGACCTGGAGGGCGCCCTCGCCGCGCACGTGTCCGGAGGGGGGGTTGTTGGTGCGGACGGCCCAGCCCTCGATGAAGGCGTTCGGGACGACGTACGGGCCGCAGGCGAAGGAGACCGCGGCGGCGAGTGACTCGCCCGAGGTGTCGGCGTAGGCGCCCGCGTCGAGCAGGATCTGCGCCTCGACCTTGACCAGCTTGCCCTCGGCGTCGGCGTGGTGCCGGTAACGCAGCAGGGTCGGGTGCCGGTGGGCGTGGCCGAGGAAGGACTCCTCGCGCGTAGCGGTGAGTTTCACCGGGCAGCCGGTGGTCAGTGCGAGCAGGCCGAGCGGCAGCTGGAAGCCCTGGTCCTCGCGGTCGGCGGTGGCTCCGGGGACGCCGGTGACGACGACCTTCACGCGCGCGGGGTCGAGGCCGTAGCAGGCGGCGGCGGTGTCGCGGTCGGTGTGCGGGTCGGTGGAGGCGACGTAGAGCTCGACGCCGCCGTCGGGGCGGGGCACGGCGAGTCCGGCCTCGGCGCCGACGGGGGCGGGGTCCTGGCGGCCGATGCGGTACAGGCCCTCGACGACGATGTCGCCGACGGCGTCCGGGTCGCCGTGGCGCAGCGGGATGTGCCGGATCAGGTTGCCGTCGGGGTGCAGGGGTTCGGCCTCGAAGGCCTGCTCCGGGTCGGTGACCGGTTCGAGCACCTCGTACTCGACGATGACGGCGGCGGCGGCCATCCGGGCGGTGTCGGGGTGGTCTGCGGCGACGGCGGCGATGGGCTCGCCGTGGTGGCGTACGACCTCGGAGGCGAACACCGGCCGGTCGGCTCTTCCTCGGCCGTGCAGGGCGCTGCCGGGGACGTCCTCGTGGGTGATGACGGCGCGCACGCCGGGCATCTCGCGCGCGTGCCGGGTGTCGATGGAGACGATGCGCGCGTGCGGGTGGGGCGAGCGGAGCACGGCGGCCCACAGCAGTCCCTCGGCCCACAGGTCGGCCGCGTACGGGAAGGTGCCCTCGGTCTTGGCGCGGGCCTCCGCGGTCGGCAGGGAGACGCCCAGTCCGTGCGGCAGGGGCTCGGGGCCTGTCTCCGGCGACGCCGGTGTCGTCGCGGTCGCGGCTTGGTTGGTCACGCCTGGCCTCCGTCCTGGCCGTACGGCTGTTCGTGCGAGGCCTGGGAGCCGTAGGCGTCGCCGTCCTCGTAGGCGGACGGATGGACGCCGCCGGCGCCGGGGCCCGCCTGGTGCGGGATGCGGGCCTCGTCCGTGTCCGGGCCGTCGTCGGGTGCGGACGACGCGTGCTCGCGTTCGGCGACGACCTCGCGCACGGCGTCCAGGACACCGCGGTAGCCGGAGCAGCGGCACAGGTTGCCGCACAGCGCCTGGCGGGTCTCCAGTTCGGTGGGGGCGGGGTTGCCCTCCAGGAGGTCGTGGAGGGTCATCGCCATGCCGGGGATGCAGAAACCGCACTGCACGGCGCCGCACTTGGCCAGGGCGCGCTGGACGTCGGAGGGCTGTCCCTCGGTGGCCAGGCCCTCGACGGTGCGCACCTCGCTGCCGGCGGCGGTGACGCCGGGCACCAGGCAGGAGGCGACGAGCCGGCCGTCGACCTGGACGTTGCAGGCGCCGCACTCGCCCTGTGAGCAGCCGTCCTTGGCGCCGGCGAGGCCGAGCCGCTCGCGCAGGACGTAGAGCAGGGACTCGCCGATCCAGGCGTCGGTGACGGGCCGGTCGGCGCCGTTGACGCGCAGGACGTAGGAGGCGAGGGGGTGTTCGTCGTGCGGGGCGGTGGCCGGGTGGTCCGCGTCCGGGGTCTCGTCGTCGGCGTCCGCCACGAGAGCGTCGCCGTGCGTCTCCGGGCCGACGGGGGCGTGCGTCCCGGCGTCGTCGGACGGGTCGTCCCCGGCACCGTCGGACGTCTCGTAGGCCGGGTCCCGCTCCGGCGCCTCGGGCGCGTGGTCGGCCGCGGGTTCGGGGGCGGCGAACCCGGCCGCCTCGTGGGCGGGCTCGGCGGGCTGCTGGGGGGCCTGGGAGTGCGGGGGCGGAGGTGACTGCGGTTCGGGGTCCGCGGGGCCCTCAGAGGGCGCCTCGTGGGGTTCGGCGCTCCAGGCCTGGCCGATCTCGGCCTGGCCGATCTCGCTCGCCCAGGGCGCCGAGGCGCCGCCCGGCAGCGTGGCGGGCGGTGTGCCGCCCCACTGCTCGACGAGCGCCGATGTGGTGAACTCGCCCGATTCGTCCGGAAGATCACCTACGGCGACGGGGATCGACCACTGCCCGGTCACGTCGTGCCCGGCACCGTGTCCGCCCTCGTGGGCCGCGCCGCGTCCGTCGTCGTAGCCGGTGCCCTCGGGAGGGGTCTCGGCGTATTCGGCGTACTCCCACTGCCCGGTGGCGCCCGGCTGGTAGGCGAACCGGTCGTCGTGCGCGCCGGCCCCCTGCTGCGTGGCGTGCGGGTCGGGCCAGGAGCCGCCGCCCTGCGCGCCCCACGTCCCGCCGGCCGCCGGGTCACCGGCGTCGGACTGGGCGGGCGTCCCGTCGATCTGCGGGGGGACGTATCCGTGTCCGGGCGCCGCGAGCGGCTCCCGGGAGGCGAGGAGGGCCTCGATGCCGCCCTCAGGGAGCTTGACGAAGGCGGTCGCGCCGTCGTCGTAGTCGCCCTGGGGCAGCGGGTCCCAGCGGCCGCCGTTGCTGCGGGCGCCTTCCTCGTGCTGGTCGTCGGTCACGACAGCGCCCTCCCGAGTGCTCGTCGGGCCAGCGCGGCGACGGTGCGCCGCAGGTGCAGTACTGCGGGCGGAAGCGGTTGCACGGAGCCGTCCTCGGCGGGGACGGGGTCGGGGATGCAGGCCGCCGCGACGTACTCCCCGAACGCGGTCAGCGCCTCGGGGACGATCGTGCGGCTGTTGTCCCAGTCGATGAGCTGGGCCACCCACGCCTCGGCGTCCAGGGGCCGCAGCGGCATCGGCGCTATGGCGCCGACGGCACACCGCACCCCGCGCCGGGCCGGGTCGAGGACGAGCGCCACGGAGGCGATCGCCCGCCCGGGTCCGGTGCGTCCGGTGGCCTTCAGGAAGACCTGCGGGGCGTGCAGCAGCGGCACGCGCACGTAGCCGATGAGTTCGCCGCCGCGGAGCATGTCCACGCCCGCGAGCAGGTGCGACACCGGGATCTCGCGGCGGGCTCCGCCGGGCCCGGCGATGATCAACGTGGCTTCCAGGGCCGCCAGTACGGGCAGCGCGTCGCCGGTGGGCGCGGCCGAGGCGATGTTGCCGCCCAGGGTGCCGGCGTTGCGGATCTGGGGCGGTCCGGCCGCCCGGGCGGCGGCGGCGAGCGCCGGGATCAGGGCGGCGAAGTCGGGGCGGCCCATCCGGGCGTGGGTGAGTCCGGCGCCGAGCAGCGCGTGTCCGTCCTGGTACTGCCAGCCGCGGATCTCGCTGATCCGGCCGAGGCCGACCAGCGCGGCCGGCCTGAGCTGCCCGGAGTTGACCGCGGTCATCAGATCGGTGCCGCCGGCGACGGGAACGGCGGCGGGCATGGCGGACAGTGCCGCGACCGCCTCGTCCAGCGAGACGGGCAGCGTCACGGCCTGCGCCGCCTGCGGTGCGTGCGTGGTCAAACCGGCTGCCCCTTCCCGCTGCCCCACCTGGTCCCACCTGTGCTGCCGTACGGTACGTGCTGACAGGGCGGACGTGGCAACTCTGGCACATCTTCCCCGGCACTCGGCGCGGGGGTCCGCTAGGAGGCATTCGCCCCTGTCGTCAGCGAGATGGTCTGTTTTCGCACGGCATCACCGGTGAGCGCGCATTGCCACTCTTCGGTGACCCCTAGGGCCTTTCTCCTTTTGGGGTCACCGGCCCGAAGAAGGCGGGCGGGAGCGGGGAGCGGGGCATGCCGGTCCGCTGCCGCCTCACACGTTCGGAGGCGCTCCCTCGATCGGGCGTCCGAGGACCCCGGGCCGGCGCTGCCACGGCAGCGGTCCGGCCGGCGGCCGGTAGCCCACCCCGAGGGCGTCGAGGCGCGCGTAGTGGTCGGTCATCCGCTGCTCGAACCCGGCGAAGTCCCGTTCGGCGGACGCCGGGAGACGGCTCCAAGCGACCTCGGCGAACGCGGCGAGCCGCGGGAACGCCTGGTAGTCCACGCGGGTGTGGTCCTCCATCACCTCGGTCCACAGGTTGGCCTGCGTGCCGAGCACGTGCCGCGCCTCCGCCTCGGTGAGCTGCGAGGGAACGGGCTCGAAGCGGTAGACGTCCTCCAGGGTGCGTACGTACGCGATGGGGACCGGCTCGTCCTCCCCCGCGGCCTGGCGGTAGTCCAAGTACACGTGCTGCTCGGGGCACATGACGACGTCGTGGCCCGCGCGCGCGGCCGTGACCCCGCCCTGGTAGCCGCGCCACGAGGAGACCGCGGCGCCCGGCGCGAGCCCGCCCTCCAGGATCTCGTCCCAGCCGATGAGCCGACGCCCGCGCTCGGAGAGCCACGTGTCGAAGTGCCGGATGATCCAGGACTGCAGGGCGTTCTCGTCGGCGAGCCCGAGTTCCTTGATGCGGGCCTGCGCGGTGGGCGACTGCTTCCACTGGTCCTTGGGGCACTCGTCGCCGCCGACGTGGAAGAAGCCCGAGAACTCCGGGAAGCGCGCCGGGTCCGCGGGGAACAGGTCGAGGAGTTCCTCGAAGACCCCTTCGTAGAAGCGCAGGGTGTCGTCGGTGGGGGCGAGTACGTTTTCGGCGATGCCCCAGTTGTCCCAGACGGTCAGCGAGGCCGTGTCGACGACGTCGGTGTTGCCCAGTTCCGGATACGCGGCGATGGCCGCCTGCGAGTGCCCGGGGATGTCGATTTCCGGGACGACGGCGATATGCCGGTCGGCCGCGTAGGCGACGATCTCGCGGATGTCGTCCTGGGTGTAGAAGCCGCCGTGCGGCTTGTCGTCCCACAGCGGTGAGGCGCGGTGGCCGAATTTGGTGCGGGCCCGCCAGGAACCGACCTCCGTCAGCTTCGGGTAGCGCTTGATCTCGACACGCCACCCCTGGTCGTCGCTGAGGTGGAAGTGGAAGACGTTGAGTTTGTGGGCGGCCAGCAGGTCGAGGTAGCGCAGGACGCCTTCCTTCGGCATGAAGTGCCGTGCCACGTCGAGCATGAGACCGCGCCAGCGGAATCGGGGGGCGTCCTCGATGGTGCGGGCCGCGATTTCCCGGGACGCCACCGGGCCGACGGGGGCGCGGCGAAAGGCGTCGGGGCCGAGGAGCTGACGCAGCGTCTGCGCGCCCCAGAACACACCGGCCGCGTCGCCGCCCCGGATCTCGGCTCCGGCCTCCCCGACGTCGAGCCGGTACGCCTCCGCTCCGAGCGTGTCGTCGAGGAGCAGCCGCACCTCGCCGGGTGCGTCCTGCGGCGCAGGTCGCAGGGGCAGTCCGAGGGCGGCGCCGAGCGTCGAGCGCAGCCAGCGTTCGGTGCCCTCGGTGCCGGGGGCCGCGGACAGCGTGGTGTCCACGCCGAGGGTGAACGCCCCGCGCTCGCCGCCCTCGACGGCCAGGGGCGCCGGAATCAGGCCCGTTTCCATCATGTCCATCAGTCCTTTACCGCTCCGCCGAGGCCGGAGACGAGTCGTCGCTGTACGAGAACGAAGAAGATCAGCACCGGAATCGTCATCACCGTGGAAGCGGCCATCACACCGCCCCAGTCGGGTTCGTCCGGCTTGTAGAAGACGAGAAGAGCCATCGGCAGGGTGGACTGCGAGGTGTCGCTGATGATGAAGGACTTGGCGAACAGGAAGTCGTTCCAGGCCGAGATGAAGGAAAACACACTGGTGGCCACGAGGCCGGGGAGGACGAGCGGGAAAAGGATCTGCCAGAGGAATCGAGCGCGGCTCGCGCCGTCGATGGAGGCGGCCTCCTCCAGCGCCTCCGGAACGGCCTTCACGAAACCGCGCAGCATCCAGATCGCGAAGGGCAGCGAGAAGGCGATGTGCGGCAGGATCAGCGAGCCCAGGGTGTTGAGCTGGCCGGCGTCACGCATGACGAAGAACAGCGGGATCGTCAGGGCCTCGACGGGCACCATCTGGGCCACCAGGAACATGATCAGCAGGGTGGTCCGGAATCGGAAGCGGAATCGCGTGACGGCGGTCGCGGCGAGAAACGCGATGAGTGCCGACGCGATCACCACGGAGCCCGCCACGACGAGGCTGTTGAGGAAGTAGCGGCCGAATTCCTGCTGTCCGAAGACGCGGCGGAAGGAATCCAGGGTGGGCGAGGCCGTCCAGGGCCGGGGCGTGCTGGACTCGATCTCCCCGGCCGGCTTGAAGGCGCCGAGCACCATCCAGTAGAGGGGGAAGGCGACCACGACGGCGACGAGCAGGGCGGTCGTCTCGGCCGCGAGCCGCCAGGGACGCCGCGGGCGCCGGACAACACCCTTGAGCAGGCTCACAGTTCCTCCCCTTGTCGGCGCAGCAGCCGCAGGTAGACCAGCGTGACGGCGAGCAGCAGCACCAGCATGACGACGCCGATGGCCGAGCCGAGGCTGTACTGGGAGGCGGCGAACGCCTTCTGGTAGGCGTAGACGTTCAGGACGAGGTTCTGCCCGGCGATGCCGCCGCCGCCCGTCATGACGTAGATCTGGGTGAAGACCTTGAAGTCCCAGATGACCGACTGGATGGTGACGACGACCAGGATCGGCCGGAGCATCGGCGCGAGCACCGAGCGCCAGATCCGCCACGGCGAGGCTCCGTCCAGGGCGGCCGCCTCCAGGACCTCGGACGGTACGGCGCGGATGCCCGCGTAGACCGTGACCATCACGAACGGGAAGGAGCACCAGACCACTTCGAGCAGGACGAGGGCGAAGGCACTGAGGCGGCCGTAGGTCCAGGAGTGGTCGCCGAGTCCGAACACCCGGTTGACGGGGCCGAAGTCGGGGTCGAAGAGGAACAGCCAGACCGTGGACCCGGTGACCGCGGGGGTCGCCCAGGCGCCGAGGGCGGCCAGCATCAGCGCGAGCCGCGGCAGGGCCCGTACGCGGGTGAGCAGCACGGCGAGGGCGCATCCGGTGGCCAGGGTCGACACCACGCAGGCCGCGGCGAACAGCACGGTGGCGAGGAGCACCTGCCAGAACTGTTCGTCGGCGAAGAGTTCGGTGTAGTTGCCGAAGCCCACGAAGGTGGTCGGCTGTCCTCCGCTGACCTGGGCCTGTGTGTACTCCAGGAAGGAGATCAGGCCGAGTTGGTAGATGGGGTAGACGAGCAGGCCGCCGAGGACGACCAGGGCGGGCGCGAGGTAGAGCCAGGGGGTCAGGCCGGCCCGCCCGCGCGGGGAGGGGCCGGACGCGGGTCCGCGGCCACGGCGCCCGGCGGGGCGGGGGACGGCCGTGGTGGCCGCCCCCCGTCCGGGGCGCTCGGCGAGGGTGTCGGGCGTCGCCATCCGCTCAGCCCGCGGAGCTGAACGCGTCGTTCATCTTCTTCGCCGCGTCGTCGGAGGCCTTGGCCACGTCCTTCTTGCCGCTGACGATCTCCTGGAACATCGTCGGCAGGACCAGCGAGGCGTCGATCTGCGCCCAGGCGGGCGAGGCCGGCACGAACTTGGCGCCGGACGCGAGGGTCTTCACGAAGGGCGCGACGAAGGGCTCGCGGTCAGCGACCTGTTCGCGGACGTCGGTGTAGGTCGGCAGGAAGCCCATCGCGTCGAAGAGTTCGCTCTGTGTCTTCTTGGACGCGAGCTGTTCCATCAGGTCGACGGCGAGTGTGCGGTGCGCGGTGCTCTTGAGGACACCGAGGTTGTTGCCTCCCGCGAAGGCGGGCGCGACCGAGCCGGCCTTCACCCCGGGCAGCGGTACCACCGCGTACTTGCCCTTGACGGTTCCGGCCTCGACCGCCGCGTGGCTGAAGTCGCCGCCGATCGCCATCGCGGCCTTGCCCGAGGCGAAGGCGGTCACCGTGTCGTTGCCGCCCATGCCCGCGCACTTGGCGGCGGGACAGTTGGTGTCACCGAAGAGCGAGGTGTAGGCCTTGATGCCCTTCCGGGCCTCGGCGCTGTCGATGGCGGAGGCGTAGGAGCCGCCCTTGCCCTGGGCGAGTTCACCGCCGTTGGCCCAGATGAACGGCATCGCGCCGTACGTGTAGGCGCCGCCCACGGCGAGCCCGTACAGGCCGGGTTTCGCGGCGTGGATCGTGCGTGCGGTCTCGGCGAGTTCGGCCTGCGTCTTCGGGACGGGGAGGTCCAGTTCCTTGAAGACGTCCGTGCGGTAGTACAGGGCGCGGACGCCGACGAAGTACGGGGCGCCGTAGACCTTGCCGTCCACGGTGACCGACTGCCGTGCGGTCGGGTCGGTGTCCTTGGCCTCGTCCCATGCGGCGAACTCCCCGGAGATGTCGGCGAGTCCGCCGTCCTTCACGTATCCGGCCGTGTCCGTGTTGCCGTACTCGATGACGTCCGGGGCGCTCTTCGGGTCGTTGAAGGCGGCCTTGATGCGCTGGGCGCGGGTCTCCACGGGGATGTACTCGATGTTCACCCGCGCGCCCTTGTGGGCCTTCTCGAAGGCGGCGACGGCCGCGTGGACCACCTTCTCCTTGGGCTTGTTGCCGACCTCCTGGAAGAGCCAGACACGCAGGGTGCCGCTCTTCTCGTCCTTGCCGGACGAGGAGTTGTCGGAGGTCTGGGGAGCGCAGGCGGTGGCGACGACCAGGGCCGCGAGGGCGGCTGCCGTCCGGGCGGCGCGAATTCCGGGAGCAGAGAGTTTCATCGAGCGTCCTCCGGTGGGGGGTGCGCGCGTTGCAACATGCGCAATGGCGGTTTTGCTCTGCACAACACCCCGGAGGCTATGGAGTACATGAACATGCCCACAAGAGGTCTCAACCACTCTGTGACCACGCGACGCACTCCGTGCAACGCTCAGCCCTCGGCCCCCTCCACGTCGCCCGTCCTCTCGCGCTTCTCCTCACGGCCCTCGCGCAGGGTCCGCCCCGCGGCCCGCTTGCTCACCACGGACAACGCGCGGATCGACGCGACGAGCAGCCACGCGTGACCACCCAGCGACAGCACCCCCCACTGCCGCTCGGCCGCGGGTCCGGTCGCCAGCAGGACGGCCCCTGCGAACAGGGCGCCCGCGGCGGCGCACTCGAGCTTCACCAGCGGGTGCGGCAGCAGCACTTCCCTCAGGAACCGCTCCCCGTACCACCACCGGAGCAGGCCGCCGGCCCCGACGAACGCGAGGGAGGCGCACAGGGGCGCGGCGAGCACCACCGTCCACGTCGGCAGCGGGTGACCGGCCTCGCCCTGCCGCGCGAGCACGACGCCGCAGGCCCCGGTCACCGCCCCGCACAGCGCGACGGCCAGCTCGGCCAGGTTCTCGGCCTCCGGGCCCCGGTCGCCGTACACCCCGTCGTTGACGGCGCGCCTCACGGCGACCCGCCTCCGCAGACCGGGACCGCATCGCCCGGCCCTCGGGCCCTGGCCCCCTCTGCCGAGGGCCGCGCCCAGGACACGCAGCAGCAACTCCACACCCCACCCCTTCGCTCCGGCCTCGCGCACGACAAGGCCGCGGCGTCCCTCGTCAGGGACACCGCGGCCTCGCGCGGTCCACGCGGCGTACTGCGCCGGGGAGAGCCGTGGCGTTACTTCTTGTCGCCGCCGCCCTTGCCCTGGTCGCCGCCGGCGCCCATGGACTCGAAGATCTCCTTGCACATGGGGCACACGGGGTACTTCTTCGGGTCGCGGCCCGGCACCCACACCTTGCCGCACAGCGCCACGACGGGCGTGCCGTCCAGCGCGCTCGCCATGATCTTGTCCTTCTGGACGTAGTGGGCGAAGCGCTCGTGGTCCCCGTCGCCGTGCGACACCTGCGGCGTCGGCTCCACGAGGGTCCCCGTCCCCGTGCCTCGCTGGGGCTGGGTCTCAGGCTCAAGAGTGCTCATGCAGCCAAGGGTACTGGGGCCGGAGGCCATCGGTTGAGGGAAGGGTCGCGTGCCACTCCGAGGAGCCGCGGGGGCCCCGCCGGGGTCAGTTCAGGGAGGGGTCGTCCGGGTACGTCGCCACCATCGCCAGTTCACTGCGCTGGCGGCGCAGGACCTCGCGCCACAGCCCTTCCGGGGCCGGCGAGGAGACGTCCCCCGGCTCGGACTCCACGACGTACCAGGCGCCCTCGCCCAGCTCGTTCTCCAGCTGGCCCGGGCCCCAGCCGGCGTAACCGGCGAAGATGCGCAGGGAACCGAGCGCCGAGGCGAGCAGCTCCGGCGGGGCCTCCAGATCGACGAGACCGATCGCTCCGTGCACCCGCCGCCAGCCGAGCGGCGCCCGCTCGGCCGACGCCCCGCCCGGGATGACAGCGACGCCGAGCGCCGAGTCCAGCGAGACCGGGCCGCCCTGGAACACGACACCCGGCTCACCCGCGAGGCCGGCCCAGGCCTCCAGGATGTCCCCGACGCCCACGGGGGTCGGCCGGTTGAGGACGACGCCGAGGGAGCCCTCCTCGTCGTGGTCGAGGAGCAGCACCACCGCGCGGTCGAAGTTCGGGTCCGCCAGGGCGGGCGTGGCCACGAGCAGCCGCCCTGTGAGCGAGGACACCTCGGTCATGCGAGACATGATCCCGCACATTCCCGTCGCGTGGGGAGCCAATACCCGTACGCGAGTGAATGCAGCTCAGGGCGCAACGGAGCGCCGACCGCGCACGCCGGGAGCGGTGACCCCGTGTGCCCGTTTCGGAACGGTTCGTGTTGTGGCAAAGCTATGACGCACCTGAGGCGTCCGTGGGCTTACAGAGGGGGGGTGGGCGGCCATTACCCTTGCTGTTCGGCTCCCGTACGACCGGCCTGCCGACGACTCACACCTGCCCAACTCATCGGAACGCGAGATACATGACCGTCAACGACGATGTCCTGCTTGTCCACGGCGGAACCCCGCTTGAGGGCGAGATCCGTGTCCGCGGTGCGAAGAATCTCGTACCGAAGGCCATGGTCGCCGCCCTCCTGGGCAGTGGTCCGAGCCGGCTGCGCAACGTCCCCGACATCCGCGACGTGCGGGTCGTGCGCGGACTGCTGCAGCTGCACGGTGTGACCGTCCGTCCGGGTGAGGAACCCGGCGAGCTGGTCCTCGATCCGTCCCATGTCGAAAGCGCGAACGTCGCTGACATCGATGCCCACGCGGGCTCGTCGCGCATCCCGATCCTCTTCTGCGGCCCGCTGCTGCACCGTCTCGGCCACGCCTTCATCCCCGGTCTCGGCGGCTGCGACATCGGCGGCCGGCCGATCGACTTCCACTTCGAGGTGCTGCGCCAGTTCGGCGCGAAGATCGAGAAGCGGGAGGACGGCCAGTACCTGGAGGCCCCGCAGCGGCTGCGCGGCACCAAGATCCAGCTGCCCTACCCCTCGGTCGGCGCGACCGAGCAGGTGCTGCTCACCGCGGTGCTCGCGGAAGGCGTCACGGAGCTCTCGAACGCGGCGGTGGAGCCGGAGATCGAGGACCTGATCTGCGTCCTGCAGAAGATGGGCGCCATCATCGCGATGGACACCGACCGGACGATCCGCATCACCGGTGTGGACACGCTCGGCGGCTACACCCACGCGGCCCTCCCGGACCGCCTGGAGGCCGCCTCCTGGGCTTCCGCGGCCCTGGCGACCGAGGGCAACATCTACGTCCGCGGCGCCCAGCAGCGGTCGATGATGACGTTCCTGAACACCTACCGCAAGGTGGGCGGTGCCTTCGAGATCGACGACGAGGGCATCCGCTTCTGGCACCCGGGCTCGCAGCTCAAGTCCATCGCCCTGGAGACGGACGTCCACCCCGGCTTCCAGACGGACTGGCAGCAGCCGCTGGTCGTCGCCCTGACGCAGGCCACCGGCCTGTCGATCATCCACGAGACGGTGTACGAGTCCCGGCTGGGGTTCACCTCCGCGCTCAACCAGATGGGCGCGCACATCCAGCTCTACCGTGAGTGCCTCGGCGGCTCGAACTGCCGCTTCGGGCAGCGCAACTTCCTGCACTCCGCGGTCGTTTCGGGCCCGACGAAGCTCCAGGGCGCCGACCTGGTCATCCCCGACCTGCGCGGCGGCTTCTCGTACCTCATCGCGGCGCTGGCGGCCCAGGGCACCTCGCGGGTCCACGGCATCGACCTGATCAACCGCGGCTACGAGAACTTCATGGACAAGCTGGTGGAGCTCGGCGCGAAGGTCGAGCTCCCGGGCAAGGCGCTGGGCTGACCCAGCCTCCCGGCCCCCGGCCGGCTCGTGCGGCTGGGGGTCCGGGGGTCATCCCGGTGATACGTACGACGATGGGGCGGCCCCCCTGAAAGGGGCCGCCCCATCGGCGTTCCGCGCCTCGTACGTGTCCCGTCCTGCGGGACCGCACCGGCCAGGACTACTTGCCCTTGGCGGCTTCCTTGAGCTTGCTGCCCGCGGAGACCTTCACGCTGTAGCCGGCCGGGATCTGGATCGGGTCGCCGGTCTGCGGGTTGCGCGCGGTGCGAGCGGCACGGTGGGTGCGCTCGAAGGTCAGGAAGCCGGGGATGGTGACCTTCTCGTCGCCCTTGGCGACGATCTCGCCGACGGTCTCGGCGAAAGCGGCCAGAACGGCGTCGGCGTCCTTGCGGGTCACCTCGGCACGGTCGGCCAGCGCGGCCACCAGCTCACTGCGGTTCATGTCGTTACTCCCGTGTTCTTCTTGCTGTTGAGGCGTGCCACGCGGCGGAGCCGCATATCCGGCACAGTGAAGCCGATGCTGCCAGGGTCCTCGGTCGGCCCCCGGACCCGGGTCCGTAGCCAGACCGTCGCGCCCGAAGACGCATCCTGCCCCCACCTGCGGCGGGAAAGCCAATCCGGCACCCCTGGGAGTCACACGAACACCCTTGGGGGTCACACGGAAAGGCCTGCGAGGCCTGAGCCTGGCCGCCACCATAGAGGCGGCCACTGGCCCCGCGTTCCGCGACGCGCCGGGTTGCGGGCGGTCGTGGCGCCCGTCACAGGCGGGCCACCGGCCGCCTCCGGCCGGTTCTGCGGTCCGGCCCGGCCCGCTCGGCTACGCGGTCGTACTGGCCGCGTCCGTCACCCCCGCCGCCTTCGCGGCGTTGCGCACCGCTCCGGCGACCGCGCCCGCGACCTTGTCGTTGAAGACGCTGGGGATGATGTAGTTCGGGTTGAGCTCGTCCTCGGTCACCACGTCCGCGAGCGCGGCAGCGGCGGCGAGCATCATCTCCGTGTTGACGGTACGCGACTGGGCGTCCAGGAGGCCACGGAAGACGCCCGGGAACACCAGGACGTTGTTGATCTGGTTGGGGAAGTCGGAGCGGCCGGTGGCGACAACGGCCGCCGTCTGCCGGGCGATCGCCGGGTCGACCTCGGGGTCGGGGTTCGCGAGCGCGAACACGATGGCATTGTCGGCCATCCGGGCCACGTCGTCGCCGTCGATCACGTTCGGGGCCGACACGCCGATGAAGACGTCCGCCTCCCGGACGGCCTCCTTCAGCGTGCCGGTGAGGCCCTCGGGGTTGGTGTTGTCGGCGATCCAGCGCAGCGGCGAGTCGGGGGCCGCGGCGACGAGGTCGGAGCGGTCCGCGTGCACCACGCCGTGGATGTCGGCGACGACGGCGTTCTTCACACCGGCGGCGATCAGCAGCTTGAGGATGGCCGTGCCGGCCGCGCCCGCGCCGGACATGACGACACGGATGTCACCGATGGCCTTGCCCGCGACACGCAGGGCGTTCGTCAGCGCGGCGAGGACCACGATGGCCGTGCCGTGCTGGTCGTCGTGGAAGACGGGGATGTCGAGCGCCTCGCGCAGCCGGGCCTCGATCTCGAAGCAGCGCGGCGCGGAGATGTCCTCCAGGTTGATGCCCGCGAAGCCGGGGGCGATGGCCTTCACGATCTCGACGATCGCGTCGGTGTCCTGGGTGTCCAGGCACAGCGGCCAGGCGTCGATGCCGGCGAAGCGCTTGAAGAGGGCCGCCTTGCCCTCCATGACGGGCAGCGCGGCCTTGGGTCCGATGTTGCCCAGGCCCAGCACGGCGGAGCCGTCCGTCACGACCGCAACGGAGTTGCGCTTGATGGTGAGGCGGCGGGCGTCCTCGGGGTTCTCGGCGATCGCCATGCACACCCGCGCCACGCCCGGGGTGTAGATCATGGAGAGGTCGTCACGGTTGCGGATCGGGTGCTTGGACTGCATCTCGATCTTGCCGCCGAGGTGCATCAGGAACGTACGGTCGGAGACCTTGCCGAGGGTGACGCCCTCGATGTGGCGCAGCTGTTCGACGATCTCGTCGGCGTGCGCGGTGGAGGTCGCCGCGATGGTGACGTCGATCTGGAGCTTCTCGTGGCCGGATGCGGTCACGTCGAGGCCGGTCACCGAGCCTCCGTTGGACTCGACGGCCGTGGTGAGCTGGGAGACCGCCGTTCCGCTCGCGGGCACCTCCAGCCTGACCGTGTTCGAGTAGGAGACGCTGGGCGCCGTTGCCATGGCCGACTTCCTCTGCTTTCACCGTGTCACTGCGTTTGTGCCGTCCGATCGTCGCACCTACCCCTGAGTACGTGGTAGTCGCCCCGGATTGCGAACGTTTTGTTCGCGAGGGGCTCGCGGTTTCGGAAAACGGATTCCACCATACGAGAATCGGCCGGGCAACGAAAGAGGCCCACGTCACGGGGTGACGTGGGCCTCTTCAGGTCCTCCGGGGAGGACGACGTTCATGACACCGACCCGCCATGCTCGCCTCGCGGCAAGTGGTCGCTCGTAGCGACGAAGGTTGGGCCCGGGGGCTTGGATCGAGCCGGTGTCACGTCAAAGGTAACAAAGGATCCCCGTAAGGCAATTCCCGTCCCGGGAGTTCTTTTTCGGCGGGGCGTGGGGGCGGGCGCGGACCGGAGCGGTCGAAGCGGACGGGGTCAGTCCCTGAGCAGGTCGGGGACCCCGGACGCGTCGGGATCGTCGCGGTCGCTGGAGACGACGGTCAGTTGCTGGGTCGCCCGCGTCAGGGCGACGTACAGGACCCGCAGCCCGGCCGGCGACTCGTCCGCGATCTCCGCGGGCGACACGACCACGTTCGCGTCGTACTCCAGTCCCTTGGCCTCCAGGCTGCCGAGGGCCACCACGCGGTCCCCGAGCCCGGCGAGCCAGCGGGCGGCCTCCTCGCGCCGGTTCATGGCGACGACGACACCCACCGTGCCGTCGACCCGGTCGAGCAGCCGGGCCGCCTCGGCGCGCACGGTCTGGGCGAGGGACTCCCGGACGACGGCGAAGCGCGGCTCGACGCCCGTGGACCGGACCGCGGAGGGCGAGTCCGAGCCCGGCATCGCGAGTGCGAGGACCTTGGCGGCCAGCTCGGCGATCTCGGCCGGGTTGCGGTAGTTCACGGTGAGCGTGAAGCGGCGCCGGGGGCGGGTGCCGAGGGCTTCGTCGCGTGCCTCGGCGGCCTCGTCCGGGTCGGACCAGGACGACTGGGCCGGGTCGCCGACGACCGTCCAGGTGGCGTGCCGGCCACGACGGCCGACCATCCGCCACTGCATGGGCGTGAGGTCCTGCGCCTCGTCCACGATGACGTGGGCGTACTCGGTGCGCTCCTGGGCGAGCCGCTCGGCGCGCTCGCGCTGCGACTCCTCGCGCACCGGCATCAGCTCCTCCAGGCCGGTGAGCTGGTCCAGCGGCTCCAGGTCGCGGCGCTTCCTGGGCCGCGCGGGCATCCCGACGATCGCCTGGAGCTCGTCGAGCATCGCCACGTCGTGCACGGACAGCCCGTCCCGCTTCAGCGAGCGCGCCACCCGGCGCACCTCGCCCGGGTTGAGGATGCGCCGCGCCCAGCGTCCGAGCCGCCGCTCGTCGGCCATCGCGGTCAGCACGCCGCGCGGGGTCAGCTCGGGCCACCAGGCGTCCAGGAACGTCAGGAAGCTGTCCTCGGAGGTGACGTCCTCGTCGAACGAGGAGCGCAGTTCGGCCGCCAGTTCCGGGTCGGAGTGCCGGGTCCCGGCGCCCGACCGCGCCCACAGCGCGTCGAGCAGCAGTTTGCGGGCGCGCGGGCGCAGCAGGTTGACCGGAGCGGTCCCGCCGAGCGCGTTGTGCTTGATGCGGTCGAGTTCGGCGGACTCCAGCTCGATGCGGCGTCCGAAGGCCACGACCCGCAGCCGGGTGGGGGGTCCGGCGGGCGCGGTGTCGGGTTCGCCGAAGGCGAGCTGCCCGGAGTCCGCGTCACGGGAGCCGCCCGACCCGTTCCGGCCGTTCGCTCCGCCGGGCGTCTCCAGCGCCCCGCGGGCTGCCTTCCGCAGCACCTTCAGCATCCGGTACGACCCCTTGGCGCGGGCGACCGCGGGAGCGTCGTACAGCGTGGCGCTCACGCCGTCGACGAGTGAGCCGATCGCGCGGATGGCGACCTGGCCCTCCTCGCCGAGCGAGGGCAGGACGCCCTCGGTGTAGGCGACGAGCAGCGGGGTCGGCGAGACGATCAGGATGCCGCCCGCGTACCGGCGGCGGTCCTGGTAGAGGAGGTAGGCGGCCCGGTGCAGGGCCACCGCGGTCTTGCCGGTGCCGGGGCCGCCCTCGACGTAGGTCACGGAGGCGGCGGGGGCGCGGATCACCAGGTCCTGTTCGGCCTGGATCGACGCCACGATGTCGCGCATGGAGTGGCTGCGGGCCTGGCCGAGCGCGGCCATCAGCGCGCCGTCCCCGACGACGGAGAGCCGGCGGCCGTCCAGCGCGGCCGTCAGCTCGGGACGCATCAGGTCGTCCTCGACGCCGAGGACCTTGCGGCCCTTGGAGCGGATCACGCGGCGGCGTACGACCCGGCCCGGGTCGACCGGGGTCGAGCGGTAGAACGGGGCCGCGGCGGGCGCCCGCCAGTCGATGACGAGCGGCGAGTAGTCGGCGTCCAGGACGCCGATACGGCCGATGTGGAGCGTCTCGGCGATGTCGGCGGTGTTGTCCTCGCGGACCGCGCCCTCGGCGGGCTCGACCGCCGTGTACGCGCCGTCGGGGCCCTTCTTGCCGTCCTTCCCGAGCAGCAGGTCGATGCGGCCGAAGAGGAAGTCCTCGAACTCGTTGTTGAGCCGGTTGAGGTGGATTCCGGCGCGGAACACCTGGGCGTCGCGTTCCGCGAGCGCCCCGGGCGTGCCGACCTGACCGCGCTGGGCGGCGTCGTTCATCAGGAACTCGGCCTCATGGATCTTCTCCTCGAGGCGCCGGTAGACCCGGTCCAGATGGTGTTGTTCGACGCCGATCTCCCGGTCCCTCACGGAGTCGTCCTGGGCGGACTTCTCCGCTGCGGACGGACGGACCGAACCGACCGCGGATTCCTGCTGAGCCTGAGCGGCCACCGGGCCCCCTTCTGACGTGCTGGGCAGCCGTCAACCGTACGCGAAGGGGGGCCCGCCGGGCTACGTGCGCGCCCGGGGGTTCGCTCACGCGTCCACTTCGACGAGCCGCTTCCCGTCGAAGGTCATGACCTCGAAGTGGTCGATCTGGTTCGGCGTGAAGGCCGCGCCTCCGTGCACGTAGAGCGGCTGCTTCGCCTCCTCGGCCTTGGCATTGGGGATGCCGTAGCCCCACTTCGGGACCGCCCAGGTGGTGACCGTCTCGCGCTCGCCGTTCTTGCCGACGGCGATCAGGGAGCACTTGAGCGGGCCCTTGACGTTCTTGAGCTGGAGGACGGCGTGGGTGCCCCAGTCCTTCGGCTCGACGGCGACGACGGCGTTGACCTTGGTGGTCGGGTCCGTGGCCTGCGTCTTGTCCGTCATCACGTCGAAGGCGGCCTTGGCGGGGCTGGTCGCGTGCGCCTGCGGCACGGTCGTACCGCTGTCGCTGCCGCCGTTGACGGCCATGACGGTCAGCGGACCGCCGACGATCAGTGCGGCCGCGGCCGCCACCAGGTACATTCCACGCCTGCGCTTGTGGGCGCGGCGTGCCGCGACCTCGTCGACCAGTCGCTCCGCGAGCCGTGGGCTCGGGCGGGCCGAGAGGGACTCCGCGATGGCCGGGCTGCCCTGTGAGGCCGGCAGGTCCGCGAGCGCGGCGAGCATCGGCTCCATCCCGGCCAGCTCGTCGAGCTGCTGGGCGCACCACTCGCAGGTCGCCAGATGCTCCTCGAAAGCGCTTGCCTCGGCGTCGTCGAGGATGCCGAGCGCGTAGGCGCCGACGGTCTCGTGGATGTCTCCGGGGCCTTGCTGTCCCCGCGGACCCTGCATGGCTCCCGGACCACCTGTTCCGTAACCCCCGTACGTGTTCATGCCGTCACCCCCCGCTCCTCCAGAGCCAGCTTCATCGACCGCAGGGCGTAGAACACCCGGGAGCGCACGGTGCCGCTGGGGATGCCGAGCGTCTCGGCCGCCTCATTGACCGTACGCCCTTTGAAGTATGTTTCGACCAGTACCTCCCTGTGAGCAGGGGTCAGGTCGTCCAGCGCGTCCGACAGTGTCATCAGCCACAACGCCTTGTCGATCTCGTCCTCCGCGGGGATGACCTCCAGCGGCGACGGGTCGACCTCCTGCGGCCGGGCCTGCCGACTGCGGTGGCCGTCGATGACGATGCGTCGGGCGACCGTCACCAGCCAGGGGCGTACCGAACCGGTCGCTCGATTGAGCTGGCCGGCGTTCTTCCAGGCACGGATGAGTGTTTCCTGCACGACGTCCTCGGCACGCTGCCGGTCGCCTGCGACCAGGCGCAGCACGTACGCCAGCAAGGGCCCCGCGTGTTCCCGGTACAGCGCACGCATCAGCTCCTCGTCGGGTTCGGTCGACGAGGACTGCTGAGACATGCGATGTCGGGCCCTTGGCCTACGTTCGTCAGCCACGGCGGAATCCTTGCGCACGCCTACCTCCGGTGTCCGGGGGTTCCCCCAGTCGGTCGCTCATCACCGGGTACGTGTGCTGGTACGCGGGTGTTCAAAGTGCACAGGGTTTTTTCTGTTTGAGTTGTGAAGACAGCGAAAAGGAAGCGTATCGATCACCTCCGGTCACAGGAGGATCACGGACGGGTGTGGTCAGGCGCGGGCCAGGGCCGCCCTGCGGCGATGCCGGGCCACCCGCTCCCGATTGCCGCACACCTCGCTCGAACACCATCGTCGCCGCCGGCCACGCGAGGTGTCCAGATAGACGATCGGGCAGTTGTCACCTTCGCACTGTCGCAGACTCGCCCGCGCCGCAGGGTCGGTGAGCAGATCGAGGGCGTCCCGGGCCACCACGGCGAGCAGTTCGGCGCAGCCGGGCTCGGTGTGCAGCCGTCGGCGCAGCGAGCCGTCGTCGGTGCGGACGGCCCAGGGAGCGGGCGGCGCGGCCAGGGCCGCGGCGTTGACCCGGGCGAGGGCGCTGTCGGCGGGCCGGCCGTCCAGTTCGCCGCGCACCAACTGGGAGATGTGGCCGCGCAGTTCCCGGAAGCCGAGCAGCCAGAGGGTGTCCACCGAGTTCAGTGGGGTGCCCGCGGGCACCAGGCCCGACGCGACGACCCAGGCGCGCAACCGGCCCGCGGAGTCGAGCCGTTCGTCGGGATGGGTGGTGGCCGTCAGGTCCAGGCAGATCCGCCCGGAGTCGAACCGCAGGTCGTACGAGGCTGTGGCCGTGCCCGCTGCCATGCGCCTGTCACCGCCTTGGGGTCACCCGCCGTGGTCCCTCCTACAGTGCATGCCCGCACGCCGTGCCGGAAGACTCCGTACCACCCCGTACCGGACACGTTCACGACACCCGCGCACCGGCCGCGCCGCACGCCGTTCCGCGGCCCGGCTCCGCGCCGGCGAAACGGTGGACGCCCGCGTATGCGACCGCGCTCCTCGGCCATGTCACCCGCCGGACCGGACCGCTTGACTGACGGACATGACGACCGACGCGAACACCACGAACACCGAACATCCCACCGGCACGAACACCGGCACCGACCTGGTGCGGCGGCGCGGCACGGCGGCGGGCGTCCTGGGGGCGGCGACCGTCGCGATGGGCCTGATCGCCGGCGTGTTCTACATCTTCGCCTGCGCGATCATGCCCGCCCTGGCCCGCAGCGACGACCGCGTCTTCATCGAGGTCATGCAGAACGTCAACGACGTCATCCAGAACCCCGTGTTCTTCCTCGCCTTCCTGGGCGCACTCGTCCTGACAGCCGTCGCCGCCTGGCAGTCGCGCGGCGCCCCGCACCGGTGGTGGGTGTTCGCCGCCCTCGCCGCCTACGCGCTCGCCGTCGCCCTCACCGCGGCCGTGAACATCCCGCTCAACGACGACCTGGCCGCCGCGGGCGCCCCCACCCGGATCGCCGAACCCGCCGCCGTACGCGACCGTTTCGAGGACACCTGGGTGGCCTGGAACGTCGTACGCGCCGTGCTCTCGACCGTCGCCCTGGCCTGCCTCGCCCGCGCGCTGTACCTGTTCCGGCGCCCTCAGGCGTCGGCGTACTTGGAGTCCGCGGCCGGGTCGAGCGCGAGCCGGTAGCCGCGCTTGACCACGGTCTGGATCAGCCCGGGCGCGCCGAGTGCCGTCCGCAGCCGGGCCATCGCGGTCTCCACGGCGTGCTCGTCCCGCCCGGCTCCGGGCAGCGCGCGCAGCAGCTCCGCCCGCGCCACCACCCAGCCGGGCCGTCGCGCGAGGGACCGCAGCAGCGACATCCCGGCGGGCGGTACGGGCCGCAGCGCGCCGTCCACCAGCACCGCGTGCCCGCGGATCTCCATCCGGTGCCCCGCGACGGGCAACGTCCTCGCCCTGCCCGGCAGTTCCTGGCAGAGCACCTGCACGAGCGGCGCGAGCCGGAACCGCTCGGGCTGCACGGTCTCCACGCCCTCGGCCTGCAACGGCAGCGCGGTGACCGGGCCGACGCAGACGGGCAGCACGTCGTGGCGCAGGGCGGCGACGATGTCCGCGCGCAGTCCTCGGTCCCCGGCACGGGAGAGCAGGGACGCGGCGGCGGGCGCGCTGGTGAAGGTGACCGCGTCCAGGCCGCGGGTGAGGACGGCGTCGAGCAGCCGGTCGACCGGCCCGATGTCCTGCGGCGGCATCCACCGGTACACCGGCACGGGCACGACCTCGCCGCCGGCCGCGCGCAGCGACTCGACGAACCCGGGCAGCGGTTCACCGTGCAGCAGTACGGCGACACGGCGGCCCTCGACTCCCTGGTCGAGCAGCCGTCCCAGGACCTCGGACATCGACTCGGAGACGGGCGACCACGCCTCGGTCAGCCCCTGGGCCCGGATCGCGCCCTTCACCTTGGGTCCCCGGGCCAGCAATTCGGCCTCTCCCAGCCGCGCGAGCAACTCCGCGCCGAGACCCCACCCATGGGCGGCCTCGACCCACCCCCGGAACCCGACGGCGGTGCTGGCCACCACGAGATCGGGCCCACGCTCGACCAACTCCCGCGTCACCGAGCGCAGTTCCCCGTCATCACCGAGCGGCACGATCCGCAGGGCGGGCCCGTGCACGACGGCGGCCCCGCGCCTGCGCAGCAATGCGCCGAGCTCCTCGGCCCGCCGCGCGGCGGTCACCCCCACGGTGAACCCGGAAAGAGGCCCGGGCACACCCCCCGCCCCTCGATCCGACCCCTGCAGTTCGTCGTACATAGACCGGCGCTCGCCTCGCACTCGTCGAGTCGTGGTCCGGCACCGAAGACGTCGGCCACCGGGAAGGGGGTTCTCATAGGTCCGCGAATGACCGGGAGCCTGTCAACGCCCCATGACAACCAGGGTTCCCCCCGATGTCGGAGCTGTTACGGGCGACGTGAAGGGCGCGCGGACGGGGCGCGGGACGAAGGGGAGGACGAGCGGGGGCGAGGGGTGAGGCGGGGGAAAGGTATACGGCTCGTGCGGGGGTGGTGGGCAGAGAGGGAAAGGGCAGGGTGGCTGGTCCGGGTCAGGACCGGGCCGGCGGCTGGGACTGCGGCTGCGGCTGGGCGTGGCTGGTGTACGGGTTGGGGCCGGGATGCCGTGCCGGTGCGGGGGCGGACGGATTGTAGGGACCGGGGGCGGCGGGGGCGGCCGGGGCCTGGGCTCCGTAGGGACTCTGCCCCTGGGTGGGGGGCTGGGCGTAGGGGCCCGGCTGAACGTGGGCCGAGGGAGCGGTCGGCTGGGCGTAGGGGCCCGGCGGGGTGGACTGGGCCGACGCGGTGGGCTGCGTCGGCGCAGCGAGGGGCATCTGTGGGGCCTGAGGGGGCTGTGGGGAGGAGGCGCCGTATGGACCGACCGGACCGTACGGGCCGTACGGGCCGGGGGTCTGCCCTCCGTATCCGGCGCCGGGTGGGCCGCCGTGCCCCCCGTAACCGGCGTATCCGCCGTACCCGGCCGTCGGCGGCAGGTACCGCACGCGCCCGCCCTCTTCCGTCACGGGAGCGAATCCGGCCGCTTGCAGCCGGGCCGCGAACTTGGCGTTGCGCTTGCGCGTGACGACGATTCCGATGCCGAGGACGACCATGAGAACGGCCCACAGGACTCCGGCGACGGTCCAGGCGACGGAGTCGCCGCCGGTCCGTACGCCGAGGACCACACAGGCGACGGTGAGGCCGACGAACCCGTACCGCATCCGCTTCTCGGCGTTCTTGCCGGTGAGGTCGAAGTTGATCCGGGCCTTGAGGAGTTCAAGGGCGTCGGGGACGACGGGAGGGAGGGAGACGCCGTCTCCGGCCTTCGGATACTGGGCCCAGTTCTGCGCGGCGCGCGCCTGGGCCTGCGGGGCGGGGTCGGGGACGATGAGCATGGTGAGCGCGTTGTTGCGACCGCTGCCCTGCCGTACGTCCGCGTACTCGTACCCGAACTGCTGCGCCGTGAAGGCGAGTCGGGCGAGCTTCTTCACGGAGGCCATGGGGCTGGTGAGCTGCACGGGCTCCCCCGAGGCCATCAACCGGAACATCTGCCGAACCTGCCGCTTACCCATCCCGCCCCCAACTCCCCGCACTTCAGCCACGTTCACAGCAGCAACGGGGGTCAGCTTTTCATGGGGGTGGGGGTACGTAGGAGCGAGGTGGGGGCGGTTTACCAGGGCTTGACCGGCCCTGTTCAGCCGCCCGCCACTTCCAGAGGGCTGTCGAAACACACGGTGGACGCCACCTGGCGGAGGATCGCTCGGTACTGCTCGTGACGTGCGACAGCCGTGGTGCTCAGGGTGCAGACCGCGAGTCGCTTGCAGTCCGGGTGCGGCAGGTGAGCGTGGAACTGGATCAGAGGCACCTGCGGCAGACCGCAACCCGCCCTGGGTGTACGGAGCGTCTCACTGAAAGTTGCCGGACCGCAGGCGAGTTCGGCGCACTCGATCCTCGTGCTTCCTACGGGGCCACCTACCGCGCGAGCTGCTGTCACGGCACGCGGTGACACTGCGGTCGGCACCCAGGAGACGGTGAGGAATGACAGCAGCGGTCTGCTCCCACCCGGAGTCGTCTCGTCTACGTCATCGCGATGCAGGCCGACCGAGCAATGGACGATTCCCGCTTCACTCAAGCCTCTGAGCAACTCCTGGCCCTGGGCGAGCTGGGCGATGAACTGCTGCCGGGCCATCTCGTCCGGCGCTGCACGGAGAACGGGCGCCAGAGCCGAACGCAGCTCTCCGGCCGACGGTGAGTCCGGCGACGGGAGCAACGCAGTGAGTGGGAGGGCGGTGAAACCCGCCGGCTCCGCGAACCAGATCTCTGCTTCCGGGTCTTCGGCCGAGTCCGCGACAGTGAAGGTGGGGGCTGTGGTCATCAGGTCCTGCCGGGTGCGAGTCAGCGCGGGTGTACGTGGGGGTGGGGGCTCACGGGCGCGGGAACGTGGGCTCCGGAACGACGGGCGCGTTCCAGGGCCTCGGGGCCCGCGTCCCAGTCGATCGGCGCGACACCGCGGCGGCCCGTCGCGGTGATCTGGTAGAGAAGGTGCAGCCTCCTGGGCGTTGTGCCACCGCGGCTGCCGGCTGCGATCACTGCGATGAAGCGAGGGTCACCGGCGAACCACAAAGGCTCGATCTGCGCCTTCAGCTCAGGCTTCGTGCGGGCGGTACCGAACCGTCGCATCCACCAGAAGGTGCGCATGCCCGACAGAAAAAGCAGGGGGATCTGCTCCTCCGGCCGCTCCGGATTGGGCAACTCCAGCCACATCTCGTCCTCTTGGACCGCCGGGTGCTTGTTGCGACCACGAGGAACTCCGGTCAACAGCTTCCAGGGATACTGCTGGAGAACACGCCGGATGTAGAGCGAGGGGCGAATATAGGCGAGTTGGAGGACGGCTCGGAAGGTCGCGTAGCCCAGCAACGGCACAAAGAGTGGGGTGAATCCCGGAGACAGATACACCACAAGAACGCCCAGGGACACAATCCACATGCCAACCCAACCGATCAGTCTGAGCGCGATTAACCCCATGTGCTGTGTCCATGACCGCCTGGTCGGAGGGTGGTCCCACGCAGTGAAGTAGTCAGCCGGTCGCATACAGCGGTCCCTCTGTTCGGTCTCAAAAAACATGCCGCGCAACGTCCACGAGCCCTCCGACGTCAAGGCCTAGCCTCGCTCCATCGATACTCGCCACTGACCCGTCCTTGATCCTGTCATCGTCCGTGTCCACAGCTGTCGCAGCCAGGCCGAAGACCGCGGTACCCACGCCGATCGAAGCTGACGTCACCTCGACCGTTTTAGTGATGTGGGCCGCCCGAGCACCGCGAATCGTGTATCCAAGAAGTGCATTGTCCAAGTTGGAGATAGCTCTTGCGTGCTCCATGGTGCTACCTCCGGTACGGATAAATCGCTGCCCCAAAGAAAGCACCTCCCCCGCCTTACCTGTGGCCCGAAGGCCGACAGACGCACCCTTGCCCACCGCGCTGATCCCGGGCACCATCCCCAGAGCATCGCCCCCCACCGTCACGAGATTGCTCCAGAAGTCGGCATCGATTTCACCTTTGCCAAATCCATCCCGCATCGAGGCCCACACCTCAGGGTGCTCGGAGAGACGAGTGGCCAAAGACCCCGCGCTCAATGCTGACGCAGCAAGTAGCAAGACGGCCGCCAGGGTGCCACCCGACACGACAAACAACGCCACCAGCCCAATCACCGCCCCCACCGTGCTCAAGATGTCCGGCAGGTTCTCTGCCAGCCAGTCGAGTGCCGAGTCGAACCAGCCCGGTTCGTGCGGAGCCAGTTTCTTCGTTGCGTCGCGGATCTTGGCGGCCCGACGTTGGGCTTGGTCCTCGTGTTCGGAGGCGAGTTCGCGAGCCTTGGCTCGGATCTTCTCCAAGGCGCCTTCTGCGTCGTCCACAGCCCGATTCGCCTTGGCCAAAGCCTTCTTGGCATCGGCGTGATCGGCGTTCTTCTTGTCCAGCTCTGGATTGTCGCCGGCCTGTGCGGCATGTCCCTTCGCACGGTCAGCCGCGTCCTGGGCGTCCTTCGCGTCTCGCTCCAGCCTCGTGGCCCGGCGTTGAAAGTCGTCGAGTTCGCCTTCCCAACGATCGAGTTGCCGGGCTGCCTTGCGGATGGAGTGGGCGGCGTTCTTCAAGTTGAGGGGCAGCGGACCGCCGTCCAACTGCTCACGGAAGGCAACCGCTGCGTCGCCCTCCCAATAGCTGCCGTCCATCAGCCTGGTGACAAGATCGTGTGTCTCTTCCAGGACCTTCGCGCACCCCATGAGCTTCTTGCACAGCCCCCGCACGGTGTCCGTGCTGCCGGGCACCGGATTGAACCCGAGGTGGGGAAAGTCGGGGTTCGGGATGGGCGGCGCGGACTTGAGACCCTGCGGCCGTGAGCGGTCGGCGCGGGATCGCGGATCGAGTGCCGCTCCCGTCTCCCCAGGCGGGTACGTCACTGCGTACCCCCGCCCGGGGCATGCCCACTCCTGCCGTGCGCCAAGGCCTGTTCCAGGGCCTTGTCCACCTCGCGGTAGCTGTCCCTGCTCTTTCCGACGATCTTCGCCAGGTCCTCGGTCTGTTCACCGATCTGGTCCGCTCCGAACTTCCAGTTGTCCTGGAAGTCCTCGCAGGCTCGATCGAGGTCGTCCGTGCCCAGGCCCGTGACCGTGGCGTCCTCCAACGCCCTGCGCAGACCCTTCAGCGAGTCGGTCGACTTCCTGAGCATCTTCATGAAGTGCGACAGCTCATCGCCGTCAACGGCTAACCGCTCCGCCACGCCCTGTGCCTCTTCCGGATCTCTCAGCGAGTC
The DNA here is from genome assembly GCF_002078175.1 of Streptomyces sp. M41(2017). GTDB lineage: Bacteria > Actinomycetota > Actinomycetes > Streptomycetales > Streptomycetaceae > Streptomyces. Next base: position 1,177,633 of record NZ_MWFK01000001.1, read on the forward strand.
CGGAGAGCCGGACTCAGCGATTAACCGATTGGATTTCCTGCACGACCACATCTTGTTCGGCGCCGAACGTGCCATCGGGCAGATCCTGCGCGGCGGCAACGCCCGTGCCAGTCCAGTGGATCTTCCACGTGATGGTCGCTCGCAACTTGAACGAGCCGTCCCCCGACGAGCGCAGATACTTCACCCCACAGGGTGGTGTCTGCTTCGCCTTGCCCTTGGCGTAGGCCTCACCGATGCGGTCGCCGACTATCTCGCAGACTCCCGACGCCGGATACGTCGTCGCGTCCGCCGTCCCCGCCTCGATCTTCAGAGAGACCGGCTCGGCGGTGGTCGTCGCCGACACTCTCAGCAGCGGTACCGAAGCCGTCACCGACACCGGCTTGAACTTCGCCGTGTCCAGCCATGCCCAGGTCGGCAGGTTCACCTTCGTCGTCCCCGCAGGGGCCAGGTCGACCTTGGTCGACGGGACCCGTATCTCCGCATACGCGAGCTGGGCCAGGATCTCAGGCGTGATCGCCTGCCGGATTCTCGCCGGCGGCGCATCCCCCGTGTCCACCCAGAAGATGTCCTCACTGCAGTCGGTCGCGCCGGGGTCGCCTTCCCGGCCTGCGGTGACATACGAGTCCCACCAGTAGCCCTTACCGGCCTTGTCCTTGTTGAAGTCCTTGTAGGGATGGCCGTCCACATAGGTGTCGCGCTGCTTCGCATCCCACTCGTAGCCCGTCGAATCCACCCCCCAGATGGACTCCTTGTACTTTTCCAATTGGTCGGGCGTGTACTTCGGGGCGTAGTAGCAGGCGGGCGGCGTCCAGTTACTCGAGGCGGAGGTCACCCGGCCTGTTGACCCACCAGAGCCGTTCTTGGAACGGTCGAAAACGACAGCTCCGGCCGTCGCGGACAGCTTGCCGTCGTCCGTAGCGTTTCCGCTCGGCGTGGGTGTGGTCTCATTTCCCTCGCCACCACGGCCACCGGCGTACGAAGGCTGAGGACTGAGCGCCGCAAGGCAGAGCAACGCCACGAATGTCGCTGAGTAGGTGGCACGCTTCACGGCTGGCACTGGTCAGCTCCCCGCTTCGAGATCACGTTAGTGGTCTGCCACACGCCATCCGCATTCTTGACCAGCTTGGTGTTGTAGAGCACGTAGCTGTCAGCCGAGGTGGGCGTGTTGTCTCGCTTGTTCGTCTTCCGATCCTTGAGGAACGACTTGCTTTCGTCCGAGCAATAGATGACGACCGCGCTGCCATCGTTCCGGAAGGTGACCTTGCGGTCGAAGTACCGCGTGGTGCCCGTCCACGAGTGCTTGTGCTTCAGGTAACCCTGAATGAACGACCTCGCACTGTCCAAAGCACCCTGCGCGCTATAGAAGCCCAGGGCCTCGGTGTCCACCCGTCCTCGGAAGATCGCGTCATCCACGGAGTTGATGCGTTCGGCATTGTCCGCCAGCACGGCATCCTTCTTGGCATCCCCGGACTTCTGATCCTCGAACACGTTCCGGGCGTCAGACGGGAAGACAATCTTCGGCCGCCCCGCCGTCTCCGACGCACTCGCACTCGGAGAAGCCGAAGCCGAGCCCCCCGTGTCCGCCCCGGCGATCTTGTCGTTGCCCTTGGACTCGTCGTCACCGCCGCCGCACGCGGTCAGGAGCAGCGCGGCTGTCGCGCCGGCGGCGGCTGTGGCAAGCAGGCGGGGGCGGCGGTTCACGGCGGGCTCCTGTGCGGCGTGGGGTGCGGAAGGGCAGCAACACGCTATCGGGGGCCGGCGGGACGACACCAGAGCGAACGGTATCAAGCACGCAACAGCAGGTGGGCAAAGACCGGCAAAGGGTGATCAACCTGCCCTGCGGAACCTTCGAATGAGTGACAGGACGGCGTGCAATGCGTCACCACGTTGGCCACCGCAAAGCCCCGGCGGTGGCCAACTGTGGTGGGAGGGAGGGGAGTCGAGGAGCGGCGGGTTCACCGGCGGCTCCGGCTCTCAGCCTCTTCCCCTGCGTCCCTCCCGCTTCCTGCCGGCCCCGTTCGGCCACAGCCGCGGTGCCCGCTTCGCCGCGATGTCCTCGATCCAGCCGAAGGCGACGATGGCCAGGCCGATCAGCGGCCAGACCAGGACGAACATCCAGAGCGAGTACGTCTCGTCGAGGGCGGCGCCGGCGCGTTCGCTGTCCATGAAGGGGAGGGCGTACATCTGGTCGAGGATCGGGACCGTCGCCATGATGAGCATGTTGTGCCAGAGGTAGATCGTGACCGCGCGGTTGTTGGACAGCGTCACCAGCTTGTCCCACTTGGCCAGGCGGCCCGGCAGTTCCTTCCAGGAGGGGCTGTACTGGAGCAGGATCACCACGAACCCGAAGGACCACAGCGCGTCGGCCAGCGGGATGTCGTTCATGTCCCAGCCCTCGGGGCCCAGGTGGCCCGACGCCCACCACAGGGCGAAGCCCATCACCAGGGCCGAGCAGGAGATCGCGACGTAGCGCGGGATCTCGGCCAGTTTGCCCTCGTGGTGGGCGAAGCCCAGGACCCAGCAGCCGCCGTAGACGGCGAAGTCCGTGACGGCGTTGCCCGTTTCACCGGGGATGGTGACCAGTCCCGTGCCGACGACCGCCGTCAGCGCGAGCGGCGCCAGCAGGGTCGCCCACGGAACGCGGCGGAACGCCCACAGCAGGACCGGTGACGCCACGACGAACCACAGGTATGCCCGCAGGTACCACAACGGGCCCGCGCCCTGCTCCGCCCAGGTGGCCTCCAGCAGGCCGGACTCCGAGCCGATGTGCGCGGGGTAGGGCGGAGCCCCCACGGGGACGATGTAGTTGAGGACGTCGATGACGCCCCACGCGCCGCCGCCGGTGTCCGGGTCGTGCGCGGGGTTCCAGCCGCCGGCGAACATCAGGGCGAGTGCCACCGCGCTGAAGGCCCACAGCGGAGGCAGCAGGCGCCGGACGCGTCCCCGGATCACGCTCCATGCCGGCCGGCTGAGCGAGCGCGCCATCAGCGAGCCCGCCAGTGCGAACATCACGCCCATGGAAGGGAAGAGGACCGACAGCCACGCCCACCCGAAGAGGTGGTAGACGACCACGCGCACCAGGGCGATGGAGCGCAGCAGGTCCAGATACCGGTCGCGGCCCGGGTGGCGGGGCGCGGACGGGGGTTGTCCCGCCGCCGAGCGATCGGCGGACGGTCGGCCGGCGGACGGCTGGTCGGCGGAGGGGTGTCCCGTGCGCCGGTGCGCCGCGCCGCGGCCGGGCTCCGGCACCCCTCCCCCGTGGCGTCGGGGCCCCGGGTCAGGCGGTGAGTCCGTCCCCGGACCGGGGTGCGCGCCCGCCCCTTCCGGCTGCCGGGGGACTCCCACCCTCGGTGATCCCAGCGGTGGTGTGGACCCCACCGGGTACTCGTGCGTGGTCATCCGACCGGCCTCCGTTCGTTCCCGTCCTGCGGCTCCCGCTGACGCGGGGCCGATCCCGGTGCCCCCACCACGCCCGTGCGGCGCAGTTTCTGCCAGCGCAGCCGGCCGCCGGTGAGGGCGGTGATCCAGGACTGCAGCAGGACGACGTACATCAACTGCCGGTACAGGACCTGCTGGAGGGGGAGCGAGATCAGGTGGGTCATGCGTTCCTTGTCCAGGCGGAAGGCGTAGGCCGCGCACACCGCCTGGATGGTGAGGACTCCGAGCCAGGCGACGACCGTCTTCTGCGTCGGGCCGAAGACGACCCCGTAGAGAAGGAAGATGTCGATCAGGGGTGCCAGCAGTGGGGCGAGCACCATGAAGAGGGAGACCAGGGGGAGGCCGACGCGGCCGAAGCGGCCCGAGGGTCCCCGTTCGATGAGGGCACGGCGGTGCTTCCAGATGGCCTGCATGGTTCCGTAGCACCAGCGGTAGCGCTGGGACCACAGTTGCTGGACGGACTCCGGGGCCTCGGTCCAGGCGCGCGCGTTCTCCGCGTAGACCACCCGCCAGCCGTCGCGGTGCAGGGCCATGGTGATGTCGGTGTCCTCCGCGAGCGTGTCGTCGCTCATGCCGCCGACGCGCTCGAGTGCCGTGCGGCGGAAGGCCCCCACGGCGCCGGGGATGGTCGGCATGCAGCGGAGCAGGTCGTACATGCGGCGGTCGAGGTTGAAGCCCATCACGTACTCGATGTGCTGCCATGCTCCGATGAGGGAGTCGCGGTTGCCGACCTTGGCGTTGCCCGCGACGGCGCCGACGCGCGGGTCGGCGAAGGGCTGGACGAGTTCGCGGACGGTCGCCGGTTCGAAGACGGTGTCGCCGTCCATCATCACGATGATGTCGTGACTGGCGTTCGCCAGGCCCCTGTTGAGGGCGGCGGGTTTGCCCGCGTTGAGCTGGCGCACGACGCGTACGTTCGGCAGGGCCAGGTCCTCGACGATGCGGGCGGTGCCGTCGCTCGACCCGTCGTCGACGACGAGGATCTCGATGGGGTGTTCGCTCTCCATGAGGGAGTGGACGGTGTTCTCGATGCACTTGGCCTCGTTGTAGGCGGGCACCAGCACCGACACCGGTTCGGTGATCGGGTTCCGTCCCCAACGGAAGCCCGCCCGGCGGACCTTGCGCGCGTGCGTGGCGGAGAGCAGCAGCATCAGGCCGAACCGGGTGAACACGAGGACGCCGATGACGGCGATGCCGACGACCAGGACGTCGGTGGTCTTCTCCGAGGCCTGGACGAGGAAGATCCAGGCGCGGCCCTTCCACAGGTCGAGGCCGGTGACCGGGGTGTGCGCGCTCGGCGCGTCGAGTGCCTCGGTGAGGTTCTCGAAGTCGTAGCCCCGCTGCCGGAGTTCGGGGATGAAGGTGTCCAGCGCCTGCACGGTCTGGTGGCGGTCGCCGCCGGAGTCGTGCATCAGGACGATGGCGCCCTTGCCGCCCTTGGGCGTGGCCCGGCGGACGATCTCGGCGACGCCGGGCTTCTGCCAGTCCTCACTGTCGGTGTTGTTGACGACGGTGATGTAGCCGCGGGTGCCGATGTACTTCGTGACGGGCCAGGACTGGTTGTCCATGGCGTCGGCGAAGGAGGAGTACGGCGGCCGGAACAGTGAGGTGCGGATGCCGGCCGCGCCCTCCAGGGCGAGCTGGCTCTGCGAGAGCTCCCAGTCGATGCGGCTCTTCGACTGGTACGACAGGTCGGGGTGGTTGAAGGTGTGCAGTCCGACCTCGTGGCCCTCCCGCACCATGCGTTCGACCAGGTCCGGGTAGCGCGAGGCCATGGTGCCGGTGACGAAGAAGACGGCGTGCGCGTGGTGCGCCTTGAGGACGTCGAGGACCTTGGGCGTCCAGGTCGGGTCGGGGCCGTCGTCGAACGTGAGGACGAGGCGGTGGTCGGGGATGCCGAGGCTGGTCGTGCGGCCGCCGCGGGTGTCGATGACGGGGCCGCCGTCGAGGATCTTCTCCGGCACCTTGTCGGTGGCGGCCTCGGGCTGGATGCGGTGGTCGGCGAGGATCTCGCTGTGCACGTAGCCGCGCAGCATCAGCATCGCCATCATCGCGAGCAGGATGAACATCGGCAGCAGGAAGCGCATCGGCAGTCGCCGGCGCCGGGCGTCACGATGACGTTTCGTGGTGGTGCGTGAGCCACGCCCCGGCGCCTTGGGCGCCGGACCGTGACGGCTGGTACGGGAAGCCATCAGAGAGGGTTCTCCGGGAACGAGTGATGAGTGACGAGTGAGGTGTACGGGGGGCTCGGGACACCCGCCGCCCGGACGGAACCGGCGCGGCGCGGTGACCGGTCCCGAGGGACCGCGTGCGGTTCGGCGCGACACCGACGAGGTCGCCCCCGGCCGTGGTGACGGCCGGGGTCGCGGGTGTACCGGTCGAGGGGCGTCCGCGTGCGATCCCGTACGACGGATGCCGGAGTTCGGCCACGTGCGGCCCCGAAGGGCGAGTGCCGGTGCGCCCGCCCGGAGTTGGGCGGGCGGACGGCCGGCGGTGTGTCGCCTGCGGCTCTGTGGCCCCCGGTGTACGGCAGCCCGCCGGCCGGGGCCGGTATCGGCCGCCCGCCGGCGACGCGGTGGGCGTCGGCCCCGCGGACCGCGGCCCCGCCCCGCACGGTGTCGGCCGGTCGACCGCATGCCGTCGGGTGGCGAGGTGCGTGCGGCCCGTGAGCCGTTCCGCCCGGCGGGTGCCGGTGGAGCGTGTGCGGAACGGCACCGCGGATCCCTGGTGACTACACGCCGCTCGGCGCGGCGGACGCCGACGAGCTCGTGTCGCTCGGGGCGGGTGCCGAGGGGGTGAAGCCCGCCGGCTGGGCGCCGGTTCCGCCGCCCGCGTCCCCACCGCCGGTGGCCGGCGGCTCCGAGGCCGGGGGTGTCGTGGGCGGGGTCGTCGACGGGGTCGGTGACGCGGGCGGGTCGACGACCGGGTTCGACGGTTTGGGGTCCGGGCCCTTGGAGGTGACGCCGGGCTTCGGCTTCTTCGTCGTCGAGGCGCTCGGCTTCGGCTCGCCCGACGCCTCGGGCGCCTTGGACTTGCCGGAGGCCTTGGCCTTCGGGGTCTTCCCGGGTGCGGGCGTCGAGCCGTCCGCTGCCGTCTCCACCGTGCCGGGCGCGGCGGCCTCCCCCGGGGCCGTCGGGTCCACGGCCTTGGAGGGCAGCGGCGAGGTGTCGACCTTGCCCGCGGGCTGGTCCTTCTTCTGGCCCGGCACCGGCAGCCAGGGCGCGTTCGAGTTCCCGGACAGGAGGGTGGCGACGATGACGACGGCGTAGACCGCGCAGGCCGCGGCGACGAAGATGCCGAGCCGGCGGTAGCGGCGGCTGCGGCGGCCGGACTCGTCGACGAAGACCGGGCCGTCCGACTCCTGGCCCGCCGCGCCGCCCTCGGTCTGCTTGACCAGCCGGTCGTCCAGCCGCCGTCCCGTGCCGTCGAGTTGGACGGTGACCTCGTGCGGGTCGTGGTTGTGCCCGGGGACGTCGGGCTGTTCCCAGGACGGCGGCACCGGACGCGCGCCGGCCGCGATGGATTCCGGGTCCGGTCCGGGTGTCCCGACGGGTCCGGTGAGCACCTCGGTCGGCGGTTCCGATCCGGCGGTGTCGGCGGCCGGCGGGTCGGCGAAGAAGGGCCGGCTCCTGGCCCGTCGGCCGCGGGAGGACGTCCCGCCCTCCCCGGAACCGCCGAAGCGGAGGCGTGACCGGCCCGCACGACCGGACCGGGAACGCCCGGCCGACGGTCTCACCTCGGTGTCGGCGCCTCCGGACACGGCTTCGCCGCCGGACGCACGGTCGGTCAGGAGACCGGTGTCCCCCGCGGCACCGGAGAGCGGGCCGCCGTCGGAAGCGCGACCGTGGAGCGGCGCCGTGTCGGGTTCCGGGGTTCGTTCGGAACGTCCGCCGAAGCCGCCGACGGCGCTGTCGGCGCGTTCCCCACGCTCAGGACTGATGCCAACTCCCCTGCTCGGCCACGATGCCGTTCTGCCGCCGGCCTCCGGCCAGACGACCGGATCCGCGACTCCTGGGCCCGGGGACGGTTCGGCTGTCCGCCCGTCCCGCTGATCGACGGATCGTCGATTCGGTTGAGCGTCATTTCGCCAGTTCTCCACGCGCACGTGCTTCCCCCCACGGGACTGTTCACGGGGTGCGCGACGACTCCGGGCCTACATCTCTTCGTCGTCCGGACCGGGCCCCCACCCGGTCAAAGCGCCCCCAAATATCACACTGCGCCCGGAGGAAGGAATGTAGCGCCGTGAGGGACTCGTGGGGTTACGTCTCATGCATGGGTCATCAGGACGAGTGATTCCCTGGCGGGAACCCACCCTTCCAGGTGACTCATGAGCCATCCTTCCTCGCCCGCAAGTTCGGTGGCAGCACGCCTGAGAGCGTCGATCCCGGGATGCGCGAGTCCCTTGCGCCACACCAGGGACACCGGTGACAGCGGGACGGGGTCGACCAGCGGTCTGAGCACCGTTCCGGCCAGGGCGGGGAAGTCCACCACGGCGAGGACGGGGGTACGGGTCTTCGCCATCACCCGCTGGAACTCCTCGGGCCCGACGGCCACCGGCGCGGGTGACGCGAGGTCGATCCCCCGTCCCTCGAACAGGTGACGTGCCAGATCGGTCCACTCCAGCGTCCGGGGATTGCCGGCCCCCGCGTACACGGTCTCGCCGGCGAGGGCGGCCAGCGGCACCTCGTCCAGTTCCGCGAGCCGATGGCCCTCCGGCAGGACGACCGCCATGGGTTCGTAGCGTACGAAGTGCTGCTCCAGCCGGGCCCGCACGGCCGGGTCGAGTCCGGCGAACCGGCCGAACGAGGCGTCGAGGCGTCCGGCGAGCAGTTCCGTCGCGGCGCCGGTGAGCCCGCTCTCGTAGCGGGCCATCAGTTCGCAGGCGGGGGCGAGTTCGCGGGCCCTTTCGAGGATGCGGCCGGTGACCAGGCCGGGTGTGTTGACGTCGACGAGGAGCGGACGGTCGGCGCCGCCCGGGTGCACGAAGGCCGCGAGCAGGGCGTCGTGCGCTTCGAGGACGCGGCGCGCGTACGGCAGCAGCCGCTCGGCGTCGGCCGTGGGCGTCACCTGCCGGGTCGTGCGGACGAACAGCTCGGCCCCCAGCTCCCGCTCCAGTCGGCGGATGTCCCGGCTCAGCGCCTGCTGGGCGACGTACATCCGGGCGGCGGCCCGGGTGAAGTGCAGTTCCTCGGCGACGGCCACGAAGGCGCGCAGCAGACGAGGGTCCAGGTGCCCGGGAAGAGGCCCCGGGAGGGATCCGGGGAAAGCTCCGGAGAGTGGTCCGCGGGGAGGTCCGGGGACGGGGCTTCGGCCAGGCATCACGTGAACCTACAACCCAGGTGCGTCAATCGCCACGGAACAGGTGTTGGACCGCCCGCGGAGTGCCGGGCGAGGGTTGCCGCATGTCACCCCTGACCCCCTACCGCCGGCTGTTCGCGCGCCCGGGCACCCGTGCCTTCACCCTCGGCAACCTCGTCGCACGGCTGCCCATGGGCATGTTCGGCGTGAGCGCCGTGGTCATGATCGCGAGTGTCCGGGGCTCGTACGCGCTCGCGGGCGCGGTCACCGCCACCGGTCTGGTGGCGACGGCGGTGGTCGCTCCGTGGACCGCGCGCCTGGTGGACCGGCACGGGCAGGCCCGGGTGGCGGTGCCCGCGACGGCCTGCGCGCTGCTCGGCGGGATCGGACTCGTGCTGTGCGTGCGGTTCGGCGCTCCGGACTGGACGCTGTTCGCCGCGTACGCCGCGACGGCCACCACCCCGAACACCGGCGGCATGTCCCGGGCGCGCTGGGCCCACCTGCTCGCGGACGACCCGGCGGCGCTGCACACGGCGAACTCCTTCGAACAGGCCGCTGACGAGCTGTGCTTCATGCTCGGCCCGGTGCTCGCGGCCTTCCTGTCCGGGACGCTGTTCCCGGAGGCGGGCATGCTCGTGGCGTCGGCCCTGCTGATGACGGGTGTCCTGCTGTTCGCGGCCCACCGGTCGACGGAGCCGCCGCTCCGGCCGCGGACGGTGTCCCGGTCGCCCGTGCGCGCGCCCGGGATGCCCCCGCTGTTGTTCACCTTCCTCGCGACGGGCGCGGTGTTCGGGGCCATGGAGGTGGTGACGATCGCGTTCGCGGACGAGCGGGGGCACCGGTCAGCGGCGGGTGCGGTGCTCGCGCTGCAGGCGGCGGGGTCGTGCGCGGCGGGGCTGTTGTACGGCTCCGTGGGAGTGGGCGGGGGCGCTCCCGCGTCCCTCGCCGAACGGCGCTTCCCGCGCTGTGTCGCCGCCATGGCCGTCCTGCTGACGCTGCCGCTGTTCGCCGTCGTGCTGACGGGTTCGCTTTCGCTGCTCGCGGGCGCGTTGCTGGTGGCGGGCATGGCGACCGCTCCGACGATGGTGACCGGGATGACGCTGGTCCAGCGGCGCACGCCCGAGGGGCGGCTGAACGAGGGCATGACCCTTGCGGTGACCGGTCTGCTGGGCGGAATGGCCGCCGGTTCGGCGGCCGGGGGCTGGGTGGTGGAGCACGTGTCCCCCGAGTCGGGGTACGGGGTTCCGGTCCTGGCGGCGACGCTGGCGTTCACGGTGGCCGCGCGGGGCGTGCGACCGGGTGTCCCCCGGCGGATCCCGGCCGCCGTCGGCCTCGGCGTGACGCGGCGGGGGCCGCGGACGGAGCCCGGGGACCGGAGCACGGGTGTCCGTGCCACGGCCGCCGTGGCGTCCGACCCGTCGAACCCGTGCGGCAATTCCCGCGCAGCCCATTGACGGGCTCTCCTCCCCCACCTACCTTCCCCCGTCGAAGCGCTTCGACGTCACGCATCGAAACGATTCGACGATCGCCGCGTGACGCTCCCGATACCCATCCAACTCCCCTGGAGGCAGTGGATGTTGACGAAAAGAAGGCGTGCGGCGGTGGCCGCCGTGGCCCTGGCGGGCGCCCTGCTGGCCACGTCGTGCGGCAGCTCGGACAGCGGCTCCTCGGACGGCCGGACACTGCGGCTGTGGCACTACGAAGGGCCGGACAGTGCGATGGGGGTGGCCTGGAAGGAGGCCATCAAGGAGTTCGAGGCGCAGCACCCGGGCGTGAAGGTGAAGTTCGAGGAGAAGGGCTTCGAGCAGATCCAGAAGACGGCGCCCATGGTCCTCAACTCGAACGACGCGCCGGACCTGATGGAGTACAACAAGGGCAACGCGACCGCGGGCCTGCTGTCGAAGCAGGGGCTGCTCACCGATCTCACGCCCGAGGTGACCCGGCGCGGCTGGGACAAGAAGATCACCGGCGGGGTGCGGACCATCAGCCGGTACGACACCGACGGCGTGATGGGCTCGGGCAAGTGGTACGGCGTGCCCGACTACGCCGAGTACACGATGGTGTTCTACAACAAGGACCTCTTCAAGAAGTACGGGATCGCGCGGCCCACCTCCGTCGACGAACTCACGGCGGCGATGGACACGTTCGTGAAGAAGGGCATCACCCCGCTCGCCAACGCGGGCGCCGAGTACGTCGCCCAGCAGTACCTCTATCAGCTGGCTCTCTCCAAGGCCGACCGTTCCTGGGTCGACCGCTACGAGCTGTACAAGGGCCGCACCGACTTCCACGACGCCGCCTGGACGTACGCGGCCGAGACCTTCGCCGACTGGGTGAAGAAGGGGTACATCGGCAAGAAGTCCACGGGGCTCAAGGCCGAGGACGCCGGGGTCTCCTTCATCCAGGGGAAGAACCCGATCCTGTTCAGCGGGAGTTGGTGGTACGGCCGCTTCAAGGCGGAGAACAAGTTCGACTGGGGCACCTTCCTGTGGCCCGGGAGCGACCTCACCCTCGGCTCCGGCGGCAACCTGTGGGTCGTCCCCAAGGGCGCGAAGAACAAGGAACTCGCCTACGACTTCATCGACATCACCCTGTCGAAGAAGATCCAGAACCTGCTGGGCAACCAGGGCGGTGTCCCCGTGGCGGCCGACCCGGCCGCCGTGACCGACCCGCGCGCCAAGTCGCTGATCGCCGATTTCAACTCCGTGTCCGGCAAGGACGGTCTCGCCTTCTATCCGGACTGGCCCGTCGCCGGTTTCTACGACGTCCTCGTCTCGGAGACGCAGAAGCTGATCACCGGGAGCGAGAAGCCGGCCGCCTACCTGTCGGCGTTGCAGAAGGCGTACGACAAGGGCGTACCGAAGACATGACGGCCACCGTCGAGCGGAGTGTGCGGGTGGCGCGCGGGCGGCGCGGTGGAGTGTCGCGCCCGCGCCGCCCGGGCTCCTCCTACGCCCTGTTCCTGGTCCCTGGGTTCGCCGGGTTCCTCGTGGTGGTCGTCGCGCCGTTCCTGATGAACACCGGGGTGAGCTTCACCGACTGGCAGGGGGTGGGCACCCCGCATTTCACGGGGCTCGCCAACTACCGGGAACTGATGGGCGACGCGGAGTTCTGGGCGTCGTTCCGGCACAGCCTGTTCATGGTCGTCGCGATGGCCGTCGTACCGACCGCGCTCGGACTCGTGCTGGCGGCCGCCCTGTTCGACTTCGTCGGCAAGCATTTCGGTTCGCGGACGGCCTCCGTGCTGCGTGCCTGTTTCTATCTCCCGCAGGTCCTGCCGATCGCGGTCGCCGGCATCGTGTGGAGCTGGATTCTGGCGCCCGACAGGGGCTCGCTCAACGACCTGCTGAAGGCGGTCGGCCTCGGGTCCTGGCAGCAGGACTGGCTGGGCGATCCGGACATCGCGCTGTACAGCGTCATGGGCGTGATGGTGTGGGTGCAGATCGGCTTCCCGCTCGTCGTCTTCATGGCGGGCCTGCAGCGCGTGGACCCGCAGTTGTACGAGGCCGCCGAACTGGACGGCGCGGGCTGGTGGCGACGCTTCCGGCACATCACCCTGCCGCAGATCCGCCCGGAGATCTCCGTCGTGCTGCTGTGGTGCACGATCGCGGCGCTCAAGGTGTTCGGTGCGGTGTACGTGCTGACCAAGGGGGGTCCGGGCGGCGCCACCGACGTGCCGTCCTACTTCTCCTTCACGACGTTCTTCGAGAAGACCCAGGTGGGCTACGGCGCCGCGATCTCCACCGTTCTGACCGTCGTCATCCTCGCCCTCGCGCTGGTCGCGCTGGGGTTCCAGTCGCGGGCCGAGGACGCCGAGGAAGGGGGCGGCCGATGACCGCGCTGCGCAGGTATCCGGTGCTGCTGGCGCTCGTCGTCGGTGCCCTGTTCATGGTGCTGCCGTTCGTCGTCGTCGCGCTCAACGCGGTCAAGTCGCCCGCGGAGTACGCCGAGCACGGCCCGCTGAGTCTCCCGCACGGCCTCTACCTCGACGGCCTGAAGGACTTCTGGGCGCGCGTCGACTTCGGGCGCAAGCTTCTCAACTCCGTGCTGATCTCGGGCTCGGTGGCGGCGGGTGCCGCCGTGCTGTCCGTCCTGAACGCGTACGCGATCGGCATCGGGCGGATCAGGGGCCGCACCTGGGTGCTGGCGTTCTTCGTCCTCGCGAACACGCTGCCGCAGGAGGCGCTGGTCTACCCGGTGTACTACCTGAGCAAGCAGGCCGGCCTCTACGACACCCGGCTCAGCGTGATCATCGTGTTCACGGTGATCCAGGCGGCGTTCGGCACGTATCTCCTCTCCTCGGTGCTCGGGCGGTTCCCGCGCGAGATCATCGAGGCCGCCCGGATCGACGGGGCGAACCGGTGGCAGGTGCTGTGGCGGATCGTGGTGCCGGTCAGCCGTCCGACGATCGGCGTGCTCCTCGTCTTCTTCTTCATCTGGACATGGAACGAGTTCCTGCTGCCGCTGGTCATGCTGATCTCGAACGACAACCAGACGGTGTCGGTGGCCCTCGGTGTCCTCCAGGGGCAGCGCCTGATGGACGCCACGATGACGAACGCGGCCGCCCTGCTGGGCGTCCTGCCCGCCATCGTCTTCTTCCTCCTCTTCCAGCGGACCCTGACCCGCGGTATCGCCGTCGGCGCAGTCAAGTAAGGGGTACGAGAGTGAAGTTCACGGACGGCTACTGGCTGCTGCGCGACGGTGTCACCGCCGCTCACCCGGTCGAGGTCCTCGACGTGACCGCGGGTCCGGACGGCCTGGAGATCCACGCACCCACGCAGCCCATCCGGCACCGGGGGGACCTGCTGAAGGGACCGGTCGTGACGATCAGCGCGCACGCGCCGATGCCCGACGTCATCGGCGTCACGTTCACCCACTTCCAGGGCGAGCGGTCGCGGGGGCCTCATTTCGAGGTGCGGACGGGCGAGTTCGAACCGCTGGTGGAGTACGACGACACGCACGCGACACTCACCGCGGGCGCGCTGTCCGTCCGGGTGGACCGCACGGCTCCCTGGCACGTCGACTTCCGCGCGAACGGCCGCACGCTCACCAGCAGCGGCCCCAAGGGCATGGGCATCATGCGGGACGCGGACGGCGCCCACTATCTGCGCGAGCAGCTGAACCTCGGGGTCGGCACCCAGGTCTTCGGCCTCGGCGAACGATTCGGTCCCCTGGCCAAGAACGGCCAGGTCGTGGACATGTGGAACGCGGACGGCGGCACGGCCACCGAACAGGCCTACAAGAACGTGCCGTTCTATCTGACGGACGCGGGCTACGGCGTGTTCGTGGACCACCCGGGCCGGGTCTCCTTCGAGGTCGGCTCCGAGGCGGTCTCCCGGGTCCAGTTCAGCGCGGAGACGCAGCAGTTGACGTACTACGTCATCCACGGCCCGACGCCGAAGGACATCCTGCGCCGGTACACGGAGCTGACCGGCCGGCCGGCGCTCCCGCCGCCCTGGTCGTTCGGGCTGTGGCTCTCGACGTCGTTCACCACCTCCTACGACGAGGCGACCGTCACCTCCTTCATCGACGGCATGCGCGACCGTGAACTGCCGCTCTCGGTCTTCCACTTCGACTGCTTCTGGATGCGCGAGTTCAACTGGTGCGACTTCCGCTGGGACCCGCGGGTGTTCCCGGACCCGGAGGCGATGCTGGCGCGGCTGAAGGACAAGGGGCTGCGGATCAGCGTCTGGATCAACCCCTACATCGCCCAGCGCTCACCGCTGTTCGCGGAGGGCCGCGAACTCGGGCACCTGCTCCGCAGGCCCGACGGGAGCGTCTGGCAGTGGGACCTGTGGCAGCCGGGCATGGCCCTGGTCGACTTCACCAGCGCGGGCGCCCGCGCGTGGTACGCCTCGAAACTGGAGGCGCTGCTCGCCCAGGGCGTGGACTGCTTCAAGACCGACTTCGGCGAACGGGTCCCGGTCGACGTGGCGTACGCCGACGGCGCCGACCCGGAGCGGATGCACAACTACTACACGTACCTCTACAACCGGACCGTGTTCGACGTGCTCCGCAAGCACCGGGGGGAGCACGAGGCCGTGGTCTTCGCCCGGTCGGCGACCGCGGGGAGCCAGCAGTTCCCGGTGCACTGGGGCGGCGACTGCGAGGCCACATACGCGTCGATGGCCGAGTCCCTGCGCGGTGGGCTCAGCCTCGGCATGTCGGGGTTCGGGTTCTGGAGCCACGACATCGGCGGATTCGAGGGGACGCCGTCGCCCGCGCTGTTCAAGCGGTGGATCGCGTTCGGACTGCTGTCCTCGCACAGCCGTCTGCACGGATCGTCGTCGTACCGGGTGCCGTGGCTCTTCGACGAGGAGGCCGTGGACGTGCTGCGGCTGTTCACCCGGCTCAAGCTCCGCCTCATGCCGTATCTGTACGGCGCCGCCCGCACCGCCCACACTGAGGGGGTGCCGATGATGCGGGCGATGGTCCTGGAGTTCCCGGACGATCCGGGGTGCGCGCATCTGGAGCGGCAGTACATGCTCGGCTCCGACCTGCTGGTCGCCCCGGTCTTCAGCGACGAGGGCGAGGTCACCTACTACGTCCCCGAGGGCGTCTGGACGCACCTCCTCACCGGCCGGACGGTGACCGGACCGCGCTGGGTCCGCGAGCGGCACGACTTCACCAGCGTTCCGCTGCTCGTCCGGCCGGGTGCGGTGATCCCGGTGGGGTCGGTGGAGGACCGGCCGGACTACGACCACGCGGACGGGGTCACCCTGCACGTGTACCGGCCGGAGCGGGGCATGCGGGTGACCGTTCCGGTCGGCGGGGTGACCTTCACCGTCGTCCGCGAGGGGAACACCCTGCGCGCGTCCTGTTCGGATCCGGCGGCCCCCTGGGGACTGGCGGTGGACGGGCGCGAGGTGCGGGCCGGCGCGGGCACGGGCTTCCTGTCCCTGGAGGTGGAGTCCGCCTGATGGTCAAGATCACCGATGTGGCCCGGCACGCCGGGGTCTCCCCCAGCACGGTCTCCTACGCGCTCAGCGGCAAACGGCCGATCTCCGAGGAGACCCGGCGCCGCGTCGAGGAGAGCATCCGCCACCTCGGCTACCGGCCGCACGCGGGCGCCCGGGCCCTCGCGAGCAGCCGCTCGAACGTCCTGGCGCTGGTCGTGCCGCTGCGGGCGGGCATCCATGTGCCGGTCGTGATGCAGTTCGCGGTGTCGGTGGTGACGGAGGCGCGGCGGCACGACCACGACGTGCTGCTGCTCACGCAGGAGGAGGGGGAGGAGGGGCTGCGCCGGGTCGCGGACACGGCGCTGGTGGACGCGCTGATCGTGATGGACGTCCAACTGCACGATCCCCGGCTGTCGTTGCTGCGGGCGCTGGACCGGCCGTCGGTGCTGATCGGTTTCCCGGCCGCGGCCGAGGGCCTGACCTGCATCGACCTGGACTTCAGGGCGGCCGGCGAACTCTGCGTGGACCGCCTCGCGGAGCTCGGGCACCGGGTCGTCGCCCTGGTCGGCTCGCCGCCCGAGGTGTACGTGCGGGGCACGGCGTTCGCGCAACGGGTCGTGGAGGGGTTCACGGCCGCCGCCGACCGGGCCGGCCTGGTGTCGTCCGTCCACCCCTGCGAGGCCTCCCCCGCCGCGGCACGCCGGACGGCCGAGCAACTCCTGCGGGAGCAGCCGGGTCTGACGGGCGTGGTCGTCCACAACGAGCCCGTGCTGGAACCGTTGATCGACGCCTTCGCCCACCTCGGCCTGCGGGTGCCGGCCGATCTGTCGGTCACGGCGATCTGCCCGGACGAACTCGCCGAGAACCTCCCCGTCCCGGTCACGTCCATCGCCATCCCGTCGGCGGAGGTGGGCGCGCAGGCGGTCGAGCTGCTGATGCGGAAACTGGCGGGCACACCGGTCGCGGAGGCGACCTTGTTGGCGCCTCGGCTGGTGGAGAGGGGAAGTACGGGGGTGCGGACGCCGAGCCCCTGAAGCGGCGCGCGACGACGAGCGCCCGCGTGGCCAGTCCGTCTCGACCGGGTGGTCCATGTCGGACACGGGGAACTCGCCGTATCCGAAACGCTCGCCGGTGCCGGCGACCGCGGAACGCGGACGCGACATGACTCGGGCCCCGCCGCTCGAAAGCGACGGGGCCCGGGCCCACATGGGATGAGTGGAGATGGCGGGAATCGAACCCGCGTCCAACGGTGCAAAATCAGGGCTTCTCCGTGTGCAGTTCGCTGTGATTTTCTCAGCCCCGGCGATCACGCGAACAAGTCGCCGACGGGCTCAGTCACTGTTTGATTTCCCAGCGAACCCCGTGACCGGGCTCGATGGTTTAGTCCCCTAGATTATGCCAGGATCCGGGTCGGGAACACTCCCGGGCTGACACCCATTAAGGGTCCTTCACTCACTGCTTATTAGGCAGCGAGGGCGAAGGACTGGGAATCGCTCTTGGAATTGGCGATTATTTTTTGCGACATATGGTTAACGAGATCATTGCCGCTTCCTCGACACGCTTCCCCTGCTTCAACAGCCGCTGTCGAAACCGATCATCCCCATGTTGATTTATCAATGCGTCTGCGGTGGCCGCCTTAACCGACCAGCCTGTGACGCCCGGCCCTCCGAAGAGGAACCCACACCCACGGTGGGGTGCGTTGCCATCGTACGTGACCAACGTACGACGGTGCCAGCCTATTCCGCCGGGGCCGCTCTCACTGGCCACGCTGCTTGCGCTTGGCCGCCGCGATCGCGCGGTCCGACTCGCGCCGGTCCTGCTTCTCCCGCAGGGTCTGCCGCTTGTCGTACTCCTTCTTGCCGCGGGCGAGCGCGATCTCCGCCTTCGCCCGGCCGTCCTTGAAGTACAGGGCGAGCGGAACGATGGTGTGACCCGTCTCCTGGGTCTTCGCCTCCAGCTTGTCGATCTCCTCGCGGTGCAGGAGGAGCTTCCGCTTGCGGCGGACGGTGTGGTTGGTCCAGGTGCCCTGGCTGTACTCGGGGATGTGGGCGTTGTGCAGCCACGCCTCGTTCCCGTCGATCTGGACGAAGCCGTCCGTCAGCGAGGCCCGCCCCTGCCGCAGCGACTTCACCTCGGTGCCGGTCAGGACGAGCCCGGCCTCGTAGGTGTCGACGATCGCGTAGTCGTGCCGTGCCTTCTTGTTCTGCGCGACGATCTTGCGCTTGCCGTCCTTGGCCTTGCCGGAGGCCTGGCCTCCCTGCTTGGGCTGGGACTCCTTCGGTACGTACATTCCCTTGCTCATAGTGCTGGCCATTTTCGCACTACCGGGGGCCTCGGGGGAAAGCCGATTACCGGGAGGGGGCCCGGCGCGTCACGAAGGGTCGCCCAGACCGCTCAGAACGGTCTCGGCCCGCTCCAGGGGCTTCTTGTCCGCCTCCAGGTCGGGCGTGATGCCCCGGCCGTCGACGGAGCGGCCCGCCGGGGTGCGGTAGTGCCCGACGGTCAGCTCGGCGACGGAGCCGTCGGGCAGCCGGCTCGGCATCTGGACCGAGCCCTTCCCGAAGGTCCTGGACCCGACCACGACGGCGCGCCCGCGGTCCTGGAGGGCTCCGGTGAGCAGCTCGGCGGCGCTCATCGTGCCGCCGTCGACGAGGGTGACGAGGGGCCGGGCGGTGTCGCCGCCGGAGTCGGCGTGCAGGGCGCGCTGGGCGCCGTTCACGTCGTACGTGGCGACGAGGCCGCCGTCGAGGAAGGCGGAGGCGGCGGTGACGGCCTCGGTGACCAGGCCTCCGGAGTTGCCGCGCAGGTCGAGGACGATCCCGCCGCCCCGGGGAGCCCGGTCGACGGCGGTCCGTACGGCGTGGCCCACTCCCTTGGTGAAGGCGGCGACCTTGATCACGGTGGCGTCGTCGGGGAGCCGGCCGACGGTCACGGAGTCCGTGGAGAGCGTGGCCCGGCGCAGGGTGCGGCTCCAGTTGCGCGAGCCGCGCTCCAGGCCGAGGGAGACCTGGGTGCCGGCGTCGGCGTCGTCCGCCTCGCCGCGCAGTAAGGCGACGACCTCGGTGACGGGCCGGCCGTCCACCCGGGTGCCGTCGACGGAGCGCAGCAGGTCGCCCTCGTGGATGCCGGCCGCGGCGGCGGGCGAGCCGGAGGCGACCCGGGTGACCTCGATCCGTCCGTCCCGCTCACGGCGGGCCCAGAGGCCGACGCCGGTGTACCGGCCGTCGAGCGCTTCCTCGAACTCCTCGTACTCGCCCTGCGAGTAGACCGCGCCCCAGCGGTCGCCGCTGCGGCTGACGGCGCGTTCGGCGGCCTCCATGGGGGACTTGCCGTCCGCCATCGCCTCGGCGGCGGCCCGGGTGACGGTCTCCTGGTGGCGGGCCCGGGTCGGACGGGGCGCGTCCGCCGCGGCCTTGGGCGCGTCGCCGGTGAAGGATCCGGTCGCGGCTCCGGCGGCGAGGACGCTCGCGAACACCAACGTCAGGGCCGCCCCGCGGCACACGCGGCGGGGTTCGCAGAACGGGTCACGGCCTGACATGCCGGTGAGTCTAGGACAACGCGAAGGGCCGCACCGCCGGTTGACGGTACGGCCCTCTTGGCATGTGTCACACCTTCAGGTACTTGCGCAACGCGAAGAACGCGGCCAGCGCCGGCATCAGGAGGCTCGTCGCGAGGATGAGCGGCAACTTGGTCAACACCGCGTCCCAGCCGATGAAGTTGATCAGGTTCAGCTTCTCGGACAGGGCGAGTCCGTGGTCGATGATGAAGTACCGGGCGATCAGCAGGAACCCGCAGGCGACACCGCCGCCGATGAGTCCGGCGACCGCGGCCTCCATGATGAACGGCGCCTGGATGTAGAAGCCGGAGGCCCCGACGAGGCGCATGATGCCGGTCTCGCGGCGCCGGCTGAACGCCGAGACGCGGACCGTGTTGACGATCAGCATCAGCGCGACGACGAGCATCATCGCCATCACCGCGCGCGCGGCCCAGTTCATGCCGTTGAGGAGCCCGAAGAGGTTGTCCAGGATGCCCTTCTGGTCCTGCACGGACTGCACGCCGTCCCGGCCGTCGAAGGCGGTCGCGATGACCTGGTACTTCTCCGGGTCCTTCAGCTTGATCCGGTACGACTCCTGCATCTGGTCCGGCGTGAGGCTGCTGGCCAGCGGGGAGTCGCCGAACTGCTCCTTGTAGTGCTTGTACGCCTGGTCCGAGGACTCGTACGCGACCTTCTGGACGACGGTCATCTTGTCCAGGTCGGCGAGGATCTGCTTCTTCTGGTCGGCGGTCACCGCGCCTTTGGCGCAGTTGGGGTCGGACTCGGCGTCGCTCTTGTTGCAGAGGAAGATCGAGACGTTGACCTTGTCGTACCAGTAGCCCTTCATGGTGTTCACCTGGTCGCTCATCAGGAGCGACCCGCCGAACAGGGCGAGCGAGAGGGCGACCGAGACGACGACCGCGAAGGTCATGGTCAGGTTGCGGCGGAGACCGACACCGATCTCCGACAGAACGAACTGCGCGCGCATGGCGTCTTCCTCAGACCTTTCCGTGGTCGATGATCAGTGCTGGTAGCCGTAGACGCCGCGTGCCTGGTCGCGGACGAGTCGGCCCTGCTCCAGCTCGATGACGCGCTTGCGCATCTGGTCCACGATGTTCTGGTCGTGGGTCGCCATCACCACGGTGGTGCCCGTCCGGTTGATCCGGTCGAGCAGCTTCATGATGCCGACGGAGGTCTGCGGGTCGAGGTTTCCGGTCGGCTCGTCCGCGATGAGGAGCTTGGGCCGGTTCACGAAGGCTCTCGCGATGGCCACACGCTGCTGCTCACCACCGGACAGCTCGCCGGGCATCCGGTCCTCCTTGCCGCCCAGGCCGACGAGGTCGAGCACCTGGGGGACGGACTTGCGGATCTCGCCGCGGGACTTGCCGATGACCTCCTGGGCGAAGGCCACGTTCTCGGCGACCGTCTTGTTGGGCAGGAGGCGGAAGTCCTGGAACACGGTCCCCAGCTGGCGGCGCATCTGCGGCACCTTCCAGTTGGAGATGCGCGCGAGGTCCTTGCCCAGGACGTGCACCTGACCGTGGCTGCACCGCTCCTCGCGGAGGATCAGCCGCAGGAAGGTGGACTTTCCGGAGCCGGAGGAGCCCACGAGGAACACGAATTCTCCGCGCTCGACCTCCAGGGAGACATCCCTGAGGGCGGGGCGGGTCTGCTTGGGGTAGACCTTGGAGACGTTGTCGAATCGGATCACGGATGCACCACGGGTCGCCGGGGGTAGGTGTGCGTGACCATACGCGAACCGGGTGTGCGAGCGCAGTCGGCGTACGGGGTTGCGCGCCGCTTGCGCGTTTTGTCACGGATCTGAGGCCCGATTCTCCCTTGATCTCCCCGGATCTTTCCTGGATCGGAGCGGCTGGCGGACTTCTCGGCGGGGCAGGATAAGGCGAGCCGCGCCGAAATCCGCGGAACCTGGCACAGTGGAAGGGGAACGGTTGCGTTCCCCGCAGCGTTAAGAGAGCGACGCGCCCGCAGGAGTCGGTGCGGCGCGGAAGACAGCGCAAGGAGGGCCGGCGCATGACGTACGACCGATTGGTGTGCGCTAACTGTGCGGGGCCTGTCAGCGAGGGCCGCTGCCGCGTCTGCCGCGCGAACCGTGAGCGGCTCCAGCAGGAGAGCCCCTTCGCGGGCATGAACCCGATGGCGCTGATCGCCCTGCTCGCGGTGCTGGTCGCCGCGCTGGCCCTGGTGGCCCACCAGACGGTCTGAGCCTCTCGCGGCCGATCACGGCCCGAGGGTGATGACCTGCCCCTGACATGACGAAGGGCCCGGAGCGAGCTGCTCCGGGCCCTTCGTGGTGCGCGTGTGCGTCAGGCTGCGGTGGTGCCGCGGCCGCCCGCGAGACGCGGGAGCATCCGGAAGCCGATGCCGCCGGCGATCATCGTGGCGGCGCCGATCAGCAGGAAGGTCGTCTGACCCGCACCGGTCTCGGCGAGCTCGCCGTCGTTCTTGCCCTGCGGGGCGGTGTCCGAGCCGGTGTCGGTGAGGGCGGAGGAGCCCTCGTCCTGGGCGGAGGAGCCGCCGTTGGGGTCGGCGTCGTTGCCGCCGGTGCCCGAGCCGCCGCCCTGGGTCGGAGTCGAGGTCGGGTCGCTCGGCTCGTCCGTCGGTTGAGTCGGCTCCTCCGTGGGCTCGGTCGGCTCCTCGGTGGGCTCCGTGGGCTCCTCCGTGGGCTCGGTCGGCTCCTCGGTGGGCTCCGTGGGCTCCTCGGTCGGTTCCGTCGGCTCCTCGGTGGGAATGACCGTCTCGGTCGGAGTGGGCGTCGGGTCGTCGGCGGTGGTCGCGCCGATGCCGACATTCAGGTCGAGCGCCGAAGCGGCACCCGCAGCGGTGAGCGAAGCACCGGCGGCAATCACCGCACCGGCGGCTATCCGCGCCACGCGGATCCGCGTCTTCTTGGTCATCTGCCTGCTACCCCCAGTAGCTGATCGTCAGTGGAGCAGCGCCCGGGGCCACGGCGTCACAGGTGGCCTCTCTCGGCCTCCCGGTTCACATGCGCCCCAGAGATACGCATGCCACGCGTCACCCTTCCCAGTTTTCACAGCAACGTCAAGGTCGTTGCGTACGCGATGTCCGGAACGGCGTCATTTGCCTGTCGTGAGGACATGTGACTGTGACGTAAAACCCAGACAACCCCCACAACAAAGGCAACTGCCGTCCGGTGGACGGCAGTTGCCTTGTCGACAAAGCGGCCGCCGCAGCGGGTCAAGAATTCCCGTCCCCGGCGCGGCCGTTCGCGCGGGTTATTTCTCCTGCTGCTTGCGCCAGCGAATTCCGGCCTCCAGGAAGCCGTCGATCTCGCCACCGAACACGGCCTCGGGGTTGCCGACTTCGAACTCGGTGCGCAGGTCCTTGACCATCTGGTACGGGTGCAGGACGTACGAACGCATCTGGTTGCCCCAGGAGTTGCCGCCGTCGCCCTTGAGGGCGTCCATCCTGGCCTGCTCCTCCTGACGGCGCCGCTCCAGCAGCTTGGCCTGCAGAACGTTCATGGCCGAGGCCTTGTTCTGGATCTGCGACCGCTCGTTCTGGCAGGAGACGACGATGCCGGTGGGCAGGTGGGTCAGGCGCACCGCGGAGTCCGTGGTGTTGACGCCCTGGCCGCCCGGACCGGACGAGCGGTACACGTCGATGCGCAGTTCCGACTCGTCGATCTCGATGTGGTCGGTCTGCTCGACGACGGGCAGGATCTCGACACCGGCGAACGAGGTCTGGCGACGCCCCTGGTTGTCGAAGGGGGAGATGCGCACGAGACGGTGCGTGCCCTGCTCCACGGAGAGGGTGCCGTAGGCGTACGGGACGTGGACGGCGAAGGTGGTGGACTTGATGCCCGCCTCTTCCGCGTACGAGGTCTCGTACAGCTCCGTCTTGTAGCCGTGGCGCTCCGCCCAGCGCAGGTACATGCGCTGGAGCTTCTCGGCGAAGTCGGAGGCGTCGACGCCGCCGGCCTCGGCGCGGATGGTGACGACGGCCTCACGGGAGTCGTACTCGCCGGACAGGAGGGTGCGGACCTCCATCTCGTCCAGCGCCTTCTTGACGGCCGTGAGCTCGGTCTCGGCCTCGGCGCGGGTGTCCGGGTCGTCCTCCTCCTCGGCCATCTCGAAGAGCACACTCAGATCGTCGATGCGTCCGCGGAGCGCCTCGGCCTTCCTGACCTCCGCCTGGAGGTGGCTCAGCTTGCTGGTGATCTTCTGCGCCTCGTCGGGGTCGTCCCACAGGGACGGCGCGGCCGCCTGCTCCTCGAGCACGGCGACATCTGCCCTCAGCTTGTCGAGGTCCAGGACGGCCTCGATCGACTCCATGGTCGAGGAGAGGGACTTGAGCTCTTCGGATACATCGACGACTGCCACGCCTCCAGCGTAACGGCTACGACAACCGGGACCGCCCTCGTCCCCCGGGGGTCGGCCCGTCCGGCGATCGAGGACGAGGCCGTCCAGGCCGCGGCGGGGGTCCGGGGGCGCAGCCCTCAGGGACGGGACGGGTGGGGGCGGAGGGGGTGAAAGGCTCCGGCCAGGGGCCTCGCACCGGGGCCCCACCCCGGGGTCACGGGGACGACGGGGCCGAGTTCTTGGTGTCCTGGGGGTTCGCTCCGGCGTCGTCGCCTGAGGTGGCGAGCCAGGTGCCGACCCCCACCGCGGCGACGAGCGCGACCGCCGCGGCCCCCAGGGTGATCCGCCGCCGCCGGGCGGAGGCACGGTGCCGTGCGGACCCGGGCCGGGGGGCACCGGCGGCCCGGGGTGCCCGGGCGGTGCCGCGGGCGCCGCCGGCCAGTTCGTCGGGCGCCGGCACCCGCATCGAGGTGTGGGTGTCGCGGTTCGAGTCGGGCGCGGCCCCCGGAACCAGCGGCACGGCTCCGCGCCGCACCCGCTCCGCGGCGGGCTCCGCCGGTTCCGCGCTCTCGTCGTTCTCCTGGCGCTCCTCGTCGGCCTCCTCGCCCTCCGCGTCCGGCGAGTCCACGTCCAGCGGCGGCATCCCGGCCAGCAGCGGCAGCTGCTCCCGGAGCCGGGCTCCCAGCTCGGAGGCGCGCAGCCGGGAGGCGGGCGCCTTGGCGAGGCACTGCACGATGAGCTGCCACAGCTCGTCCGGGATGCCGGGGAGCGGGACGACGGTCTCCGTGACGTGGCGGCGCAGGACGGCGCCGGGATGGCCGCCGCCGAAGGGCGTGAACCCGGCGAGCAGCTCGTAGAGCACGGTGGCCAGGGCGTAGATGTCGACGGCGGCGCGCGGCGGCAGTCCCTCGATGATCTCCGGGGCCAGGTAGTCCGGGGTGCCGATGATCTTCGTGGCCCGGGTGCGGCGCGGGGAGTCGATGAGCTTGGCCACACCGAAGTCGGTGAGGAGGGCGGGGTGGGATCCGCCCGGGCCGAGCGGACCCTGCATGTCGAGCAGGACGTTCTCGGGCTTCACGTCACGGTGGACGACACCGGCGGCGTGCGCGGCGGCCAGCCCGTCGGCGACGTCGGCGACGATCGCGACGGCCGACTCGGGGGCGAGCCTGCGCTCCCGGTCGAGCCGGGTGCGCAGATCGGTGCCGCGGACGAGGTCCATGACGAGGGCGAGGTCGTTGCCGTCGACGACCAGGTCACGGACCGCCACCACGTGGGGGTGGTCGAGACCGAGCAGGGCGGTGCGCTCCTGCACGAAGCGCCCCACGAGCTCCTGGTCGGACGCGAGGTCCTCGCGCAGCAGCTTGATGGCGACGGGACCCTCGGGTCCCTCGCCCAGCCACACCGTGCCGGCGCTCCCCCGCCCCAGGATCTGGTTCGCGGTGTACCGGCTGCCGATCTTGCGTGCCAAGACTGCTCCTACAGACGCGTGTTGTCGCTAAAAGTACGCGTCCGAGGAGCCAACCTTCACTCCCGAGGCGGAAATCACCCGTCAGATATCGACAAATCCACAGGGTCAGTTGCCCGAGGAGCCGCTTCCGCCGAGGTCGCCGACCCACCCGCTGACCGTGTCGAACCAGTCGCTGAGCTGCGCCCAGTAGCCCTTCGTGCTGCCGATCCAGTCCTGGAGGGGGCTGAACTCCCACACCAGCCAGCCGGCCACGAAGAGGATGACGAGGGTGAACAGACAGCCCTTCAGGCAGCCGAGCCCCGGGATCTTCATGGGGTTGGCGCTGCGCTGACGGGGTTCACGCGCGGGACGCGGCGCGGGCTGCTGCGGCTCGGCGTAACGCTGCGGCCGGGGCTGCTGCTGGGGAGCCGGGGCGTAGCGCTGCTGCTGCTGCTGCTGGTGACGCGGCGCGTACTGCTGCGGGTCCTGCTGCTGCGGGTAGCCGTAACCCTGCTGCTGCTGCTGCTGCCGGCCGCGCTGCGGTCGCTGCTGCTGGGGTTGCTGGGGCTGCTGCTGCGGCCGGGCCACCTGCCGCTGGGGACGGCGGCGCAGCGGGTCCTCGTTCGGGTCGAGGTACTGGACCTGCGTCTGGTCGTTGCGGTCGCGGGCCGCGCGGAGCTGGTTCTGCCAGGGGTGCGGGTCCTCTCCCTGGCCGCCGCCCGGCTGGTTCGGGGGCACGGGCGGCAGGACCGCGGTCGGATCGGCCGCGCCGCGGGTCGGCAGGACGGAGGTGGGGTCGGCGTCGCCGGAGGTGTGCGGCAGCACGCTGGTGGCGCCGTACGGGTCGTAGGAGCCCGCGTTGTGCGGGAGCACCTGGGTGGGGTCGGCGGCGCCCGGCATGTTCGGGACGGTCGCCGGGGACGGGTCGGGCGCGAGGAGGGCGCCCACGCCGTCGGCCGCGGCGATCTGCGCGGGGGTCGCGTGCACGCCGACGCCCGCGGCGACGGCCCGCAGTCCGCGCGCGAGGTTCTCGGCGCTGGGCCGCTCGTCCGGGTTCTTGCGCAGGCAGCGCTCTATGACGGTCCACAGCGGGTCCGGGACGGTCGAGGGGCGGCGCGGTTCGGCGCTGAGGTGCTGGTGCAGCACTTCGAGGGCGGACCCGCCGGAGAACGGCGGGCGGCCGGTGACCAGCTCGTACAGCAGGATGCCCGCGCCGTAGATGTCGACGGCGGACGTCTGCGGGCGTCCTTCGGCGGACTCCGGCGCGACGTACGCGGGCGTGCCGACGAACTCGTGGGTGCGGGTCAGTCCCGGGGAGTCGGCGAGGCGGGCGATGCCGAAGTCGGTGAGCATCGGGTGCATCCCGCCGGCGTCCTGCTTGAGGAGGACGTTCGCCGGCTTCAGGT
Source organism: Streptomyces sp. M41(2017) (assembly GCF_002078175.1). Taxonomy (GTDB): domain Bacteria; phylum Actinomycetota; class Actinomycetes; order Streptomycetales; family Streptomycetaceae; genus Streptomyces. The sequence goes on from NZ_MWFK01000001.1 coordinate 1,203,996, forward strand.
CGCGGTGCACGACGCCGTCGGCATGGCTGGCGGCGAGCGCGTCGGCGACCTGGGCCGTCAGCAGGGAGGCGGCGACGGGCGAGAACGGCCCGTTCTCGCGGAGGTAGCGGTGCAGGTCGGGTCCGTCGACCAGGTCCATGACGAGCGCGAGCAGGTCGCCCTCGACGACGAGGTCCCGTACGCGCACGATGTTGGGGTGGGTGAGGCGCAGCAGCACCGAACGCTCGCGCAGGAACCGCATCACGATGTCGGCGTCGCTGGCGAGCTCCTCCTTCAGGACCTTGATCGCCACGGTCTCGCCGGGCTGGCCCGCGACGGCGGCCTCGGCGCCCGCGGTCTCCCGCTGGCTGGCGCGCCAGACCGTGCCTGTGGCGCCGCGCCCCAGCGGCTCCTCAAGGAGGTACTTGCTCCCTACCGGCCGCACGTCATGCGCTCCCTGTTGCTTGCTTGCCTGGTCCGTCCACCGTGGTCACCGTGGTACAGGTTTCCGACCCACTGTAGTGCCGCCTTCCCGGGCACCGGGCTGGTCTCGTCGTGTGCTTGCCCATAGGTCCCCCGCGCGCCTGTGGTCTGCATAAGCGCATACGTGCGGCTACCCGTGCATGTTCGATGGAAAGACGCTCGGTCCGGTCGCTTGGTTGCCGGAAGCCGGACGTGACCGATCTCAAGCGGACACCCGCCGGCTACCGGTCAGGCACTTTTACGGGCAGAGCCGACCAATCAAGATCACTTACGGGTGGGGGGCGGGCGTGTTGTCAGTGGCAGGTGCGAGGATGCCTCCAGTACTGGCCGACGTGCCCGTGTGCGGTGGGGGATTTCTGCGGTGGGGGACCGCAGCACAGCCTCGTCCTCGTCGCGGACACCTGCGCGGAAGGGACCCCTGACGGCGATGCAGATCCGGCTGACCGTCGTAGACCCGTTGGGCCCGCCCTCGGAGCCGCGGGGGCGCGCCGCGGCCTGCGATGTGCTGGTGACCGCGCCCGCCGGGACGGCGCTGGCCGCGGTCGCGTCGGGGCTGGCCTCGGCGGTCGGGGGGAGCGGGGGCACCGGCCAGGGCGAGCGGGGCCGAGAGCCCGGGGGCGGCCAGATCGTGCTGTACGCGGGCGCGGAGCGGCTCGACGCCCAGCGCTGCACCCTCGGTGAGCCGCCCCTGACCGACGGCGCCGTGCTCTGTCTGGGCGCGCCCGCCGAACCGGGCCCCGACCTGGACGACGTCTCGGCCCAGCTCCATGTGGTCGCCGGTCCCGACGCGGGCGGGGTCCATCTGCTGCACGGCGGCCAGATCCACGTGGGCCGCTCCGCCCGGGCGGACGTCCCCCTGGACGACCCGGACGTCTCCCGCCTGCACTGCGCCGTCACGGTCACTCCGGACGGCCGGGTCTCGGTCGCCGACACCGGCTCCACGAACGGCACGACACTGGACGGCACCCGCGTGGGCGAGCGTCCCGTCCGCTTCACCGAGGGCGCGCTGCTGCGCGTCGGCGAGTCCGCCCTGCGCCTCGCCCCGCCCGGCGGCCCGGGCGCGTTGGCGACGGCACCGGACGGCGAAGGGCATGTCCGGGTGTCGGCGGGCGCCCCCCGCGACGCCCCGGACGGCGGCTCCGCCGGACCGCTCCCCTCGTCCGCCCCGTCGCCGAGCGCCTCCCCGGACGACCGGCAGCCGCACGGAGCGGTCCCCCACGCGCGCGGGGACAGCGCCTCCCTCTTCCAGGGAGGTTCCCTGCCTCCCGCGGACGCGACCCACCACGCCTACGGCACCTCCGAGTGGGGGGCCTCCGCTGACGGGGTCCCCGGAGCCGGGGAGTACGGGCGGTACGGGGGGTCGGAGCCGCCCGTCGTACCGGAGCAGGGCGGAGCACCGCGGATCGAAGGCGGCCCGCGCGGCGGGGCCTCCACGGGGGCGCGGGGACGCCCCGGTGGGAGCGGCGGTCACACGGGGACCACCGGGGAACGGCCCGGAGGAGAACCCGAGGACACCTTCGGCCCCGGACCGGGCATCCCGGGCGCCCGCAAGGGCACACCGATGCGCGGCACCGACGTTCCGGCGGGGATGCGCAGGCGCGGCGGTCTCGGCGCCTGGGCCCGCCGGCTGACCGGAAGCCGCGGCGGACCGGAAGGCGCGGTGCCCGAGGCGTACGACGACGGAGCGCTCGTGGTGCGGGACCTCCCGACCGCCGTGCACCGCTCGCCCGAGACCTGGCCCGACCCGGCGGCTCTGCTGCTCACCGCCCTGGGGCCGGGCCCCCGGCTCTGGGAGCGCGGCCCCGGTCACCCGGAGGCCCTGACCGTGCGGCTCGGCACGACCGACCGGACGACGCCGGGCGGCTCGGGCGCGCTGCCCGCCGTGCCGGTGACCACGGGACTCCGGGAGGTCGGTTCCCTGGGCCTCGCGGGACCGAGGGCCCGGCTGGCGGGGCTGGCCCGCGCGGTCGTCGCCCAGCTCGCCGCGCTGCACTCCCCCGACGCGCTGGAGATCGTCCTCATCAGCGCCGACCGGGCCCGGTCCGTGCAGGAGCGCAGCGCCGAGTGGTCCTGGCTCGGCTGGCTCCCCCATCTGCGTCCCACCCACGGGCAGGACTGCCGTCTCCTCCTCGCGTACGACCGTGAGCAGGCGGCGGCGCGCACCGACGAACTCCTGCGCCGCCTGGAGGACCACCTCGCGGAGACGGACGGCGGACCGGGCCGGCGGGGCACCCGCCCCGGCGGCGACGACGGCTCCGTCCCGGCCGCCCGGCGCGCGGAGCGGCACGGCAGCGGCGGCCACGACGGACCTGGCACCGGCGACCCCGCGCGCGGTGCGGCACACCGGCCCTCCTGGGCCCGCGACGGGAGCGGACCGGACACCGGCTCCGGGCCGGACGCCGGCTTCGACGGCCCGTACACGGTGGTCGTCGTGGACGGCGACCCCGGTGGCGCGGACGTCCGGGAGGCCGTCCTGCGCCTCACGCACGAGGGCCCGCGGGCCGGTATCCACGTGGTGTGTCTCGCCGAGACGGCGGCCGCGTCACCCGCGTCCCCGGTGACGGAGACGTACGAGGCGGCGTGCGCCGTCGTGCCCGCGTTCCGTGCCTGCGGAGCGGTGGCCCTGCTCAGCGGGGACGTGGCCACGGCACTGCGGCTGCTGCGGGTGGCGCCGGGCGGTACCGGCGGTCCCGTCCCCGACAGGGCTCCCCGGACCGGGGCACCGCACGGCGGCCCGTCCCACGACGGTGGAGCGGAGCGGACCGGGTCGCCGGTGCCGTCACCGCGTTCCGGCCCCGCGCACACCGGGCCGTCGGCCGCCTCGTCGCGCCACGACGGATCGACGCACCTGGGCATCCCGCATCCGGGAGCCGGACGAAAGTCCGGGTCCGGCGCAGAATCGTCCTCGTCGCACCCCGGCTCACCCGGCACCGGGGGCCGGCCGGCGCGCGGCCCGGTCGGTCACGGCACCGTCGCCGGGGTGGACGCCGTGTCGCTCGCCTGGGCCGAGCGGTTCGCGCGGGCGCTCGCACCGCTGCGGACGGACGGCGCACAGGGCGACCGGCACACACGCGTGTCCGCCCCCCTGCCCCAAGCGGCCCGCCTGCTCGACGAGTTGGGCCTCGCCCGCGCCACCCCCGCCTCCCTGATGGCGCGTTGGGCGGACGCCGCGGACGACACGGAGGCGCTCGGCGGACGGGCCCGGGCCGTCCTCGGCGCGGGCCCGCGCGGCCCCGTCGCCGTCGACCTCCACGTCGAGGGCCCGCACCTGCTGATCGAAGGCCCGCCGGGCAGCGGCCGTACGGAGCTGCTGCGCTCGGTCGCCGCGTCCCTCGCCGCCGCCGAGCGGCCCGACCGGCTCGGCATCGTCCTGATGGAGGGCCGGGACGGTACGGGCGGGCACGGGACGACAGCCGCCGGTGAGGGCCTCCAGGTCTGCACCGATCTGCCGCACGTCACCACTCATCTGACGGCCAACGACCCCGTTCGTATGCGGGAGTTCGCGCAGTCCCTGAGCGCGGAGCTGAAGCGGCGTTCGGAGCTGCTCGGCCGGCTCGGCTTCGGCGAGTGGCACACCGGGCAGGCGGTGTCCGGCCGGCTGGTCGCCCAGCGCGCGCCCGGCCCGTCCGCGGGCACCAGGCCGTCGGCCGGCGCCGCCGACCTCGACACGCCGTCCAGCTCGACGCTGCGGCTGCGGCCCGCCGCGGCCCGCCGGCAGACCGAGCCGGGTCCGCCGCTGGCCCGCCTGGTCGTGGTCGTCGACGACCTGGACGCCCTGCTGTCACCGCCGTTGGGGTCCCCGGGACGTCCGGCGGCCGGTTCGGTCGTGCGGGCGCTGGAGGCCGTGGCCCGCGAGGGCGACCGGCTCGGGGTGCACCTCGTGGCGGCGTCCGCGGTGGACGGCCGTACGGCGGGGTCGGAGCTGGCGCGGTCCGCCGCGCTGCACGTCGCCCTGGACACGCCGTCGCCGGGACCGGACGAGCCCTCCCCCGGGCGGGGCCGTCTGCTGCGCCGGGACGGGCGGGAGACGCCCTTCCAGGGCGGCCGGGTCACCGGACGCATCCCCCGCACGGCGACACTGCGCCCCACGGTCGTCCCCCTGGAGTGGCATCGGATGGGCGACCCGCCGGCCCGCCGCCCGGTCCGCGAGCTGGGAAACGGCCCGACGGACCTGGCCCTGCTCGCCAGCGCGCTGGAGCGCGCGGCACGTTCCGTCTCCGCCGCCGAGGTGCCGTCGCTGCTGTAGGGGAGCCGAGGGATCGGTCCGGCCGCGGGCCGATCCTGAGCGACGCCTCCGGAGCGGGAACCCGTCCTCAAGTGCCCTGTTCGCGAGGTCTGTTCGGGCCGCGCGCAGGTGTGCCCCACGTCACGACCCAATCACGATCGCTCACTTGACAGTACCGGCGCTCTTGCCGCCCTCGAGCGACCAGGCGTAGACCGGAGCGCACGGGACAGCTGTTCGGACGTTCAACGAGGAACGCAGAACGGAGAACGGGGCACTGATGCGCAGCACTCTTCGTACACGCAGGTCGACCGATCACACCACGCACCGCTCACGCAGGACCGCGCAGGCCGCCGCTGCCGCGCTCGTCGCGGGGGCGCTCACGCTCACCGCGTGCGGCGGCGACAACGACGGCAAGGACAAGGGAACCGACGGCGGCAAGCCCACCGCGAGCGGTGGCGCCGGCTCCGTGACCCTGCCCAAGCTCGACGGCGACACCCTGGAGGTCGCCGCCGTCTGGACCGGCGCCGAGCAGGCCAACTTCAAGAAGGTGCTGGCGGAGTTCGAGAAGCGGACGGGCGCGAAGGTCACGTTCGTACCCGCGCAGGACCCGATCATCAACTTCCTCGGCTCGAAGATCGCCGGTGGCGCTCCGCCGGACGTCGCGATGCTCCCCCAGGTCGGCGCCATCAAGCAGGCCGTCGACAAGAAGTGGGCCAAGCCCGTCGGACCCGAGGCCCAGGCGCAGTTGGCGAAGAACTACGCGCAGGGGTGGCAGGACCTCGGCAAGGTCGACGGCAAGCAGTACGGCGTCTACTACAAGGCCGCCAACAAGTCGCTGGTCTGGTACAACGCGAAGGTCTTCGAGAACGCGGGCGCCAAGGAGCCGAAGACCTGGAAGGACTTCCTGACCACCGCGCAGACCGTCTACGACTCCGGCGTCACCCCCGTGTCGGTGGGCGGCGCGGACGGCTGGACGCTCACCGACTGGTTCGAGAACATCTACCTCTCCCAGGCGGGCCCGGAGAAGTACGACCAGCTCGCCCAGCACAAGGTCAAGTGGACGGACCCGTCCGTGAAGGACGCGCTGACCACGCTCGCCCAGATCTGGGGCGACAAGAACCTCATCGCGGGCGGCCCGGACGGGGCGCTCCAGACGGAGTTCCCGGCGTCGGTGACGCAGACGTTCACGGGTGGCGACCAGCCGAAGGCGGGCATGGTCTTCGAGGGCGACTTCGTGGCCGTGAACATCGCGGAGACCAAGGCGAAGATCGGCACGGACGCGAAGGTGTTCCCCTTCCCGGCGGTCGGTGCCAAGCCGCCGGTGGTCAGCGGTGGCGACGCCGCGGTCGTCCTGAAGGACTCCAAGGCGGCCCAGGCGCTCGTCACCTTCCTGGCGTCGCCCGACGCGGCGACCATCCAGGCGAAGCTCGGCGGCTATCTGTCGCCGAACAAGAGCGTGGCACTGTCCGCCTACCCCAACGCGGTCCAGCAGAAGATGGCCAAGGCGCTGGTCGCGGCCGGTGACGACTTCCGCTTCGACATGTCCGACCAGGCCCCGCAGTCGTTCGGCGGTACGCCCGGCAAGGGCGAGTGGAAGGACCTCCAGGACTTCCTGAAGAATCCGAAGGACGTCGCGGGCGCCCAGAAGAAGCTCGAAGCCGACGCCGCAGCGGCCTACAAGGGCTGATCCGGCGATGACGTCGGCAACGGCCGGGGGCACCGCACCGGTGCCCCCGGCCCGTAAGCGCAAGAGCGTGACCGGCACCCGCAGGACGGTGGCAGCGCTCTTCCTGCTGCCCGCCCTGGTGCTGCTCGGCGCGCTCGTGGTCTACCCGATCGGGTACTCGGTCGTGCGCAGTTTCTACGACCAGTCGGGCGACGGTTTCGCCGGGATCGACAACTACAAGGCGCTGTTCAGCGACGACGGCATCCGCACCGCGCTGAAGAACAACATCATCTGGGTGGTGTTCGCCCCGACGGTCGCGACCGCGCTGGGCCTGATCTTCGCGGTGCTCACCGAACGGGTGAGCTGGGGAACGGCGTTCAAGCTGGTCGTCTTCATGCCGATGGCGATCTCGATGCTCGCCTCCGGCATCATCTTCCGGCTGGTGTACGACCAGGACCCGGAGAAGGGCATCGCGAACGCGGTGTGGGTGGGGGTGCACGACACCTTCGCCTCGTCGTCGGCGTTCCCGAAGGCCCACCTCGGCCGGGAGTCGCCCCTGAAGGCCGACGGGGGCGGCTTCGTCACCCGGGACGCCGTGCGGGCCGGACAGTCCGTGTCCCTGCCGCTGGTGGGCGTCGCCCCGGACCAGATGCCGGACAGCGCCAAGAAGGCCGTGCGGGCGAGTACGGACCCCGGCAAGGTCACCGGCACCGCCTGGCAGGACTTCACCCGCGGCAAGGGCGTGGGGAAGCTCGGCCAGGTCGACCCGAGCGAACTGGGCTACTCCGGGATGCGGATCGAGGCGGTCAAGGACGGCAAGGTCGTCGACTCGACGAAGGTCGGCGGCGACGGCACGTTCACCCTCTCGGACAAGGCCGACGGGGCCCTGCTGCGACTTCCGGCGGACAACTTCAAGGAGCCGTACAACGGCCTGGACTGGCTCGGCCCGTCACTGGTCACGCCCGCCATCATCGGCTCGTACATCTGGATGTGGGCGGGCTTCGCGATGGTGCTGATCGCTGCGGGGCTCGCGGGCATGCCGCGTGAGCTCCTGGAGGCGGCCCGGGTCGACGGGGCGAACGAGTGGCAGGTGTTCCGCCGGATCACGGTGCCGCTGCTCGCACCGGTCCTCTCGGTGGTCGCCGTGACGCTGATGATCAATGTGCTGAAGGTGTTCGACCTGGTCTTCATCATCGCTCCGGGCTCCTCCCAGGACGACGCGAACGTGCTGGCCCTGGAGCTGTACCGGAAGGGGTTCGCCGAGGGCCAGCCGGGGATCGCGAGCGCCATCGCGGTATTCCTGCTGCTGCTGGTGATCCCGGTGATGCTCTTCAATGTCCGCAGGCTCAGGCGGGAGGTGCGGCGATGACGGCCCATGCCGGAAGTCTCACGAAGACGGCGTCGGCACCCGAGGCGAAGACGGCCCGGCGGTCGCTCGGTTCACGGATCGCGGGCGCCGTCAGCGGCGGCGTCCTGCGCGTCTTCCTGCTCCTGGTCGGTCTGTTCTGGCTGGTGCCCACGCTCGGGCTGCTGCTCTCCTCGCTGCGCAAACCGGAGGACATGAGCGCGACCGGCTGGTGGAAGGTCTTCACCACCCCCTCGCAGCTCACCCTGGACAGCTACCAGAAGCTCCTGGAGAACAGCGACATCACCAACTCGCTGCTCAACACGGTGCTGATCACCGTGCCGGCGACGCTCCTCGTGGTGGTGATCGGCTCGCTGGCGGGCTACGCCTTCGCCTGGATGGAGTTCCCCGGCCGCGACTGGTGGTTCCTCGGCGTGGTCGGCCTGCTGGTGGTGCCGGTGCAGGTGGCGCTGCTCCCGATCGCCGAACTCTTCGGGAAGATCGGCATCTTCGGTTCCATCATCGGCGTGGTCCTCTTCCACGTCGGGTACGGGCTGCCGTTCGCGGTGTTCCTGCTGCGGAACTTCTTCGCGGAGATACCCCGGGAGCTGCTGGAGGCGGCCCGGCTGGACGGCGCGGGTGAACTGCGGCTGTTCGCCCGGGTCGTGATGCCGCTCGGCGGGCCCGCCATCGCCTCGCTGGGGATCTTCCAGTTCCTGTGGGTGTGGAACGACATGCTGGTCGCGCTGGTGTTCTCCGACTCGGGCAGCCAGCCGATCACGGTCGCGCTCCAGACGCAGGTACGCCAGTTCGGCAACAACATCGACGTGCTGGCGCCCGGCGCCTTCATCTCGATGGTGATCCCGCTCGCCGTGTTCTTCGCGTTCCAACGGCAGTTCGTGTCCGGCGTGATGGCCGGCGCGGTCAAATAGGCAGGTTGGCCGAGCACTTGAGGGGCGGGCCGGACACCGGCCCGCCCCTCGCCGTTCACCGGACATCCCCCGTATGCCACATCTGGCGTAACCAAGTCACCCCTTCGGCCGTTCCCGGGCAGGTATGCCCGCGCCGACCCATGGATGTCCCGTGCCCCGGTTCAGTGTCATCGTCCCCGCGTTCAAGGTTCAGGCGTACCTGCACGAGTGCCTCGAATCGGTGCTCGAACAGTCGTATCCGGATCTCGAACTCATCGCGGTGGACGACTGTTCGCCCGACGCGTGCGGGGCGATCATCGACGAGTTCGCGGCCCGCGACGCGCGGGTCCTCGCGGTGCACCTGCCGGAGAACGTGGGACTCGGCCGCGCCCGCAACGCGGGGATCGAACGCGCCACCGGCGACTACCTGCTCTTCCTGGACAGCGACGACACCCTCACCCCGGACGCACTGCACGCGATCGCCGACCGGCTGAAGGAGACCGCCGAACCGGACGTGCTGGTCTACGACTACGCCCGCACCTACTGGTCGGGCGAGGTCCGGCGGAACCAGCTCGCGGCGGAGCTGTCCGAGGAGGGCCCGGCACCCTTCCGGCTCGACGAACGGCCGGGCCTGCTCCGGCTGCTGATGGTGGTCTGGAACAAGGCGTACCGCCGGGAGTTCGTCGAGCGCGAGGGCCTCACCTTCCCGCCCGGGTACTACGAGGACACGCCGTGGACCTATCCGGCGATGATGTCCGCCGAGTCGATCGCCACGCTCGACCGGGTGTGCGTGCACTACCGCCAGCGGCGGCACGGCAGCATCCTCGGCACCAGCAGCCGCAAGCACTTCGACGTCTTCGCCCAGTACGACCGGGTGTTCGCGCACGTCGCCGCGCACCCGGAGCTGGAGCGGTGGCGTCCGCTGCTGTTCCGCCGCATGGTCGACCACTTCTCCACGGTGTTCGTGAAGCGGGACCGGCTGCCGCGCGGCGCGCGTGCCGAGTTCCTGCGCAAGGCCCGCGACCACTACCGGCGTTACCGCGTGCCGGGCTCCCCCGCCGGACTGCGGCTGCCTCTGCGGCACGCCCTGGTCAGGTTCGGCACGCACCGCACCTACCGGCTGCTGTCACTCCTGTCACGGACCCGGAAGAGAGCCGTGCGGCTGGCCGGCGCCCTGCGGCGCTCGGCACGGACCGCGGCGCTCCGGCTCCACTACCGCGTGCAGCTCCGGCTCCCGCTGCGCGCCGACCGCGCGGTGTTCTCCAGCCACGGAGGCCGCGGACACGGCTGCAATCCGGGCGCCCTGGAGTCGGCGTTCCGCACGTACGCGCCGCACGTCCGCACCACCTGGATCGCCGACCTCGAACACCATCACACGATCCCCGCCGCCACCGGCCGGCTGCGCCCCGGGACCGCCGGCTACTGGACGGCGCTCGCCCGCTCCAAGTACCTCGTGAACAACGTCGGCTTCGACCGGAGTCTGGTGAAGCGGCCCGGCCAGGTCGTGATCCAGACGCAGCACGGGACACCGCTCAAGCACATGGGCCTCGACCTCCAGGACCGACCGGCCGCCGCCCGTGGCACGGACTTCGCCGAGCTGCTGCGCGACGCCGACACGTGGGACTACTGCCTGTCGGCCAACCGCCACTCCACGCTGGTCTGGGAGCGTGCCTTCCCCTCCTCGTACGACACGCTGGAGTACGGGATGCCGCGCAACGACGTGTTCCAGCAGGCGACTTCGGCCGACGTGGCCCGGCTGCGCGCGTCGCTCGGCATCCCCGAGGGCGCGGTCGCCGTGCTGTACGCGCCCACGTACCGCGACTACCGGAGCGGCCAGCGCCGCACCCTGGACCTGGAGCGGGTGCTGCGGCAGCTCGGGCCGCGGTTCGTGATCCTCACCCGCGCCCACCACCGCTACGGAGCGCCGCTCACCGACGCCCCGGGCGGCCGGCTCATCGACGTGTCGGACCATCCGAGCGTGGAGTCGCTGTGCCTCGCCTCGGACGCGCTGGTCACCGACTACTCGTCCCTGATGTTCGACTACGCGGGCCTGGACCGGCCGATCGTCGTCCACGCCGACGACTGGGAGGCGTACGAGGCGGCCCGCGGCACCTACTTCGACCTGCGCGCCTTCCCGCCCGGCGCGGTCGCCCGCAGCGAGGACGAGCTGATCGACATCTTCGCGACCGGCCACTGGCGGGGCTCGCGCTCCTCGCAGCTGCGGGCCGCGTTCCGGGAGCGTTTCTGCCCGTACGACGACGGGCGCGCCGGGGAACGGGTGGTGCGGCGGGTGGTGCTCGGGGAGACGGCGGGGCTGCCGCCCTTCATCCCGTTCGCGGAGCGGCACCCGGTCCCCTCGGCCGTCGAGGCGCCTCCTCGCACGGGAGCCTCCGCCCCGCCCGAGGTCGCCGCCGCCGCGCCGCTCGCGGCCGTTCCGGCGCCGGGTGGTGCCCTCCCCCTGACCGAACAGCACTGAACCGGAGTCCGCGTGCCCTCCAGCCCGTCGCGGCCCACGCCCACCCGGCCGACCACGTGGCGGCCGACCGGGCGCCCCGGGCGATGAAACCCCCGTTCGGCGCCCCTTGAGAGAAAGAGCAGAATGCCCCGCTTCAGCGTCATCGTGCCCACCTTCGGAGTCGCCGGGCGCCTGTCCCACGCGCTGGACTCGGTCCTCACCCAGTCCTTCGGCGACGTCGAGCTGATCCCGGTCTGCGACGAGCCGGACTCACCGGCCGCGGCGGTCGCCGCCGGGTACGCCGCCCGCGACCCCCGGGTGGCGCCCGTCCACTCGCCGCCCTCGGGCGGCCTGAGCGGGGCCCGCAACGCCGGGATCGCGGCGGCGACCGGCGCCTACGTCCTCTTCCTCGACGGTGACGACGAGCTGGCCCAGGGTGCGCTCACCGCGTTGGACGCGGCACTGCCGGCCGGTGTGGACGTCCTCTACTTCGGGCACCAGCGGGTGCACTGGTGGGAGGGCGAGCCGAGCACACCGCCGCTCGACAAGGCCCCCGAGGTCCTCGGCGTGCACGTCCCGGCGTGGAGCGCGGCCTACCGTCGCGCCTTCCTCGTCGAGCGCGGACTCACCTTCCCGGAGGGGCATTTCACCGACGCCGGCTGGGGCGGGCTGGTGACGGTGGCCGCCGAGCGGACGGCCGTGCTGCGCACGGTCTGCGTGCGCCACCATCTGCGCCGCCAGGGCAGCCGGCTCAACGCCCCGGGCGAGCACCACTTCGAACTCCTCGACCAGGTCGAGCGGGTGCTGGCCCGGGTGGCCGAGCAGACCGTGCCCGCCGCCCGGTCCAAGGCGCTGTTCGGCCAGCTCTTCACCCTGGTCCTGAAGACGGCCGCGCATCCCACCCGGGTGCCGGCACGCCGCCGCCGGGCCTTCTTCCGCCGGGCGGGGCGGCTCTACCGGCGCCACCGTCCGGCCGGTTACCGCGTGCCGGGAGGCAGCCTCGGCGTGCAGCACCGGCTGCTCGCGACGGGCGCCTACAGCGCGTTCCGCGCCCTGCGCGGTGCCAACCGGGCCGCGGCCGGAGCGGTCCGGCGGGTCCCGCGCCCGAGGATGCTGCGCACCCGGGCCTTCTACGCCGCCCAGCTGCGCCGCCCGCTCGACGAGAACCTCGCCGTGTTCTGCGCGTACTGGGGCCGCGGATACGCCTGCAACCCGGCCGCGATCCATGCCAAGGCCCGTGAACTCGCCCCGCACATCCGCTCGGTGTTCCTGGTGGAGCCGGACGCGGTGGACGCGGTCCCGAAGGACGTGGAGCACGCGGTGATCGGCAGCCGGCGGTCCTGGGAGGTGCTCGCCCGCGCCAAGTACCTGGTGAACAACGCCAACTTCGCGGACGCGGTGGTCAAACGGCCCGGCTCCGTCCACGTCCAGACGCAGCACGGCACCCCGCTGAAGAAGATGGGCGTCGACCAGTCGACGTATCCGGTGGTGGCCGCGGCGACCGGCAGCTTCACCAAGCTGCTGTCCCGGGTGGACCGCTGGGACTACAACCTCTCCTCCAACCGGCACTCCACCCAGATGTGGGAACGGGCCTTCCCCGGCGGCTACGAGGCCCTGGAGTACGGCTATCCCCGCAACGACGTGTACTGCACGGCGACCGCCGAGGACGTGGCCCGGGTCCGTGAGCGCCTCGGGGTGCCCGAGGGGCGGACGGCCCTGCTGTACGCCCCCACCCACCGCGACCACAGCACCGGCTTCGAGTCCCGCCTCGACCTGGAGGCCTTCTGCGACGCGGTCGGGGACCGGTTCGTCGTCCTGCTGCGGGCCCACTACTTCTACGACGAGGGCAGCGGGCGCGGCTCGGGGCGGATCATCGACGTCACCGGGCACCGCTCCTCCGAGGACGTCTGCCTGGCCGCGGACGCGCTCATCACCGACTACTCGTCGATCATGTTCGACTACGCCAACCTGGACCGTCCGGTCGTCGTGTACGCGGACGACTGGGAGGTCTACCGGGAGACGCGGGGCGTCTACTTCGACGTGATGGAGGAGCCGCCGGGCCGGGTCGCGCGCACCCCCGGGGAACTGGCCGCGCTCTTCACCGACGGCTCGTACGCCGACCCGGAGGCGACGGCCCTGCGGGCCCGGTTCCGCGAGCGGTTCTGCCAGTTCGACGACGGAAGGGCCGCCGAGCGGGTCGTCCGCAGGGTGCTGCTGGGCGAACCCCCCGAGGCGATCCCGCCCGTCCTGCCGCTCGCCGAACGCCGCCCGGCTCCCGCCGCGTCCACCCTCGTAAGGAGCTGACGTGCCCCGCTTCAGCATCATCGTCCCCGTCTTCAAGGTGCAGGGCTTTCTGCGCGAGTGTCTCGACTCGGTCCTGGAGCAGTCGTACACGGACCTCGAGGTGATCGCCGTCGACGACTGCTCCCCGGACGGCTGCGGAGCGATCCTCGACGAGTACGCGGACCGCGACCCGCGCGTGCGGGTGCTGCACCTGCCGGAGAACGTGGGACTCGGCCGCGCGCGCAACGCGGGCATGCCCCTGGCCACCGGGGACTACCTGTTCTTCCTCGACAGCGACGACACCCTCACGCGGGGGGCGCTGCGCGCCGTCGCCGACCGGCTGGAGGAGACCGCGGACCCGGACGTGCTGGTCTTCGACTACGCCCGCACCTACTGGTGGGGCGGCACCCGCAGGAACGTGCTCGCCCGGGTGCTCGCGGAGGCCGGCGCCGGGACCTTCTCGGCGTCCGAACACCCGGAGATCCTCGACCTGTTGATGGTGGTGTGGAACAAGGTCTACCGGCGCGGGTTCGTCGAGACGGAGGGCTTCGCCTTCCCGCCCGGCTACTACGAGGACACGCCGTGGACGTTCCCGGTGATGCTCAGCGCCCGGCGGATCGCCGCGCTGGACCGGATCTGCCTCGCCTACCGGCAGCGCCGGCAGGGCAACATCCTGTCCACCACCAGCCGTAAGCACTTCGACATCCACGACCAGTACGAGCGGGTCTTCGCGTTCGTCGACGCCCGGCCCGAGCTGTCGAGCTGGCGCCCCTACCTGCACCACAAGATGGGCGAGCACTGTCTCGACATCCTCTCCAAGCCGGACCGGCTGCCGGAGGGTGACAAGGCCGAGTTCTTCCGGCTGACGGCAGCGCTGTTCCGCAAGCACCGGAGCGGTCCCGTGCCGCCCGAACTGCGGGTGCTGGAGGGCGGGTTCACGCGGTACCGGCTGCGACGGCAGGCGGTGCGGACGGGACGGGAGCTGAGCCGGCGCGGGCAGCAGGTGCGCAGGGCGGCGACCGTGCGGGTCAAGCGCGGCTGGTCCACGCTGCACGAACACCGGCCTCTGGACCCGAACCTCGCGGTGTACTCGGCGTTCTCGCACCGCGGGGTCCTCGGCGACCCGGCGGCCGTGTACACGGCCGCGCGTGAACTCGCGCCGCACATCCGGGGCGTGTGGGTCGTCCGCGACGAGGAACAGGCGGTGCTGCTGCCGCCCGGCACCGAGCACGTCCTGCTCGACTCGCCCCGCTACCGGCGGGTGACCGCGCGGGCCACGTACTTCGTGAACAACGTCAACTGGCCGGGCTCCCTGGTGAAGCGCCCCGGCAGCGTCCACATCCACACGCATCAGGGCACCCCACTGAAGTTCATGGCCGCGGACCTGCTGCACAAGCCCGGTGCCCGCCAGGGCTTCGACGTGCCGCAGATGCTGCGCCGCGCCGACCGGTGGGACTACAGCCTGGTCGCGAACCGGCATTCGGAGCTGGTCTGGGACCGGGCCTATCCCTGCCACTTCGCCTCGCTGCGCACCGGCAGTCCGCGCAACGACGTCCTCGTGCGGGGCCGCTCCGAGGAGGGGGCCGGGGCCGCGGTCCGCGCCCGCCTCGGTATCCCGGCGGAGAACCGGGTGGTGCTGTACGCGCCGACGCGCCGCGACTACGTGCGCGGCGGGCATGCCGACCGGCTCGACCTGGCCCGGTTCGCGGACGATCTCGGGGACGGCCACACCCTGGTCGTACGGCTGCATCCCTCGCTCGCGGACGGTCCGGCGCGCGGGATGGGCCTGGCCGAGCTGCACCGGCGGGGGGTGCTGGTCGACGCGACGGACGAGCCGTCCGTCGAGGACGTGATGCTCGCCTCCGACGCCCTGGTCACCGACTACTCGGCTCTGATGTTCGACTACGCCAACCTCGACCGGCCGATCGTGCTCCTCGCCGACGACTGGGGCGCCTATGCGGCGAGCCGGGGCGTCTATTTCGACGTCACCTCGGACGCGCCGGGCCATGTGGCGGGCACCCAGCGGGAGTTGGCGTGGCTGTTCGCGTCGGGGTCGTGGCGGGACGCGGAGTCGGCGCGGCTGCGGGCGGGATTCCGGGCGCGGTTCTGCGAGTTCGACGACGGGAGGGCCGCGGAGCGGGTGGTGCGGACGCTGATGCTCGGCGAGCGGCCCGATGTCCCTGCCGCGGCCGTCGCGGTTCCCGCGCAGGCGGGACACGACGTCCTCGCGTCCTCGTGAGCGCCCCGACGGCCGCGCGCTCCGCGCGTTCCTGGTCGCGGGCACTGCGCCGGCCGCGGTCCCCGCGCGGCTGGGTGGTGGTGATCGCCGTGGTCTTCGCCGTGCTCCAGCTCGCCAACATCACCGGCCGGGACACCCCCGACACCAAGAACTACCTGTCGTACGCGCTGAGTCTGGGCGGCGACAGCAAGCACGAGGCCGCCGCCCGGACGATCGACTACGCGTGCGCGAGCAGGGCGTCGGTCGCCCGCCGCAACCAGGCCGTCGACGTGGTGCGCTTCCACCGCGCCAGTCCGACGCGCCGGGTGGTCGAGGAGTGCCGTCGTGCCGAGTGGCGGGGGGTGTCCGCGCGGCTCGCGGCCGGCCAGACGGCCGGCCGCACGGTGCCGTTCATGCCGCCCCGCTTCATGCGGATCTTCGAGGTGCGGCCCGGCTATCCGGTGCTGCTGGTGCCGTTCGTCACGGTCCTCGGGGTGACGTGGGGTCTGTGGGTGTCGAGTGTCCTCGTGACGGTGGCCGGGGGCGTTCTCGTGTTCCTCGTGCTGCGGACCCTGCGCACCTCCACCGGCGCGGCCCTGACCGGTCAGGCGCTCTTCTACGTCCTGCCGTGCGGGACGACGGCGATGCGCCCGATGACCGAGGGCCTGATGATGACGGTCACGCTGGCGGCGCTGTGGGGCTGCGCGCTGCTCCTGGAGGGCCGCGCGCGGGCCGGGACCTGGCTGGTGGGCGGGTCGCTGGCCGTCCTCTTCACGGTCAAGCATTCGCAGGCCCTCTTCCTCGGCCTGTGTCTGGCCGCCGTCTGCGCGCTGCACCTGGTGCGCCGGCGCCGCTGGGACGGGCCGTTGCGGACGCTCGGGGTGGTCGCCGGCTGTGCGGCGCTCGGCACCGTGCTGCTCGCGAGGCTGCTCCACTATCCCTCCGAGTCGGAAAGCCTCCAGGATCTCCTGACCGGGCACTTCTCCCGCCCCGACCGGGCCCGTCCGTGGCCGGAGTTCTTCCACCTGGAGAGCGCGTTCTGGATCGAGTGGCTGCGCCGGCAGCTGTGGGAGCCGCTGTTCCTGGCGGCCGTGCTGGCGGCCGGGTGGGGTGCGCTGCGGCGGCACCGCGCCTTCGCGCCCTTCCTGCTGGCGGCGGCGCTCACCGGGGTGCTCAACCAGGCGGGGCACCCGGACATCAACATCTGGGGCGACCGGCTGATCGTGGTGCTGTGGCTGCTCCCGGTGGTCGGTCTGCCGCTGCTCCTGGACGCGGTCGTCCGTCCGGGCGTACGGGCCCCCTCCGGCGCGGTGCCGGGGCCCGCCCGGCGGGACACCGAGGTCGCCCGATGAGGTGATCCTGGGCTAGCGGCCCGGCACCGACGGGCATATACCGCAGATGCCACAAACCGTTGAGCCCGCCTTGCCCGCCGCCCGATGAGCGCCGATGTCCTCGCCCGGCGGGGGGCCGTCCGGGGCGCGACGGCACTGCGCGGCGGCGGCACCTGGCGCCCGACGCCGTACCAGCTGTTCGGCGGCCTGTTCTGGCTGGTGGTGACACTCGCCTACTGGCGGGTCCCGCTGTGCTGCGACGCGGGCCAGCACGCGGCGGTCGTCGAGCGTCTGCGGGCTCATCTGCTCCATCCGCTGCACCCGATGGCGGACCTGCCGGGAGCGGGCAGCCCGTACTACTCGCCGTACGCGGTGGCGCAGGGCGCGTTCGCCCGGCTGACCGGGCTCGGCGGCTGGGCGGTGGTGCGGCTGTCCGGACCGGTGAACCTGCTGGTGCTGCTGACGGGCATCGGCCGTTTCGTGCGGAGCCTGACACCCCGGCCGTGGGCGCCGGTCCTCTGCCTGTGCGCGATGGTGCTGCTCTGGGGCACCGAGCGGGCCTGGTGGAGCGGCTATCTCGGGCTGATGTCGATGACCGGCAACCTCGGCTATCCGTCGACGTTCGCCATCGGACTGACCTTCTGGGCCTGGGCGCTCACGGCCACGCGCGCGGCGGGCACCACCGGCGGCCCGGTCCGCTTCGTCGGCCCGGCGGGTCTCAGCAGCTGGTGGGGGTACGCGGCGCTCGGCGGGCTGTACGGGCTGATCCTGCTCGTCCACCCGATCACCGCGATCGCGGCGGCGCTCGGAGCCGTGGCGTTCGTGGCGGGCTCGCGGCGCGTCCGACGCCCGGCCGTCGTGGGCCGCTGGCTGCTGACGGCCGCGGTGGCCCTCCTCGTCGCGTACGCCTGGCCCTACTTCGACGTCCTCGCGCTGACCGGGGACCGCAGCGTGGACGCCATGCACGAGCGGCTCTACGAGGGGATGCCCGGGCACTTCTGGCTGGCCCTGGCCGGACTGCCGGCCCTGTGGCTGCGGGCCCGGAACGCCCGCAGGCCCGGGGGGCACGGATGGCGCGACCCGCTGGTGCTGCTGTTCGCGCTGGACTGCGCGGTGGTCGCCTACGGCTGGGCGAGCGGGCACTACACGTACGGCAGGATCCTCGGGCTCACGCTCGTGCCGCTCCAGTTCGCACTCGGGGTGGAGCTGGCGGCGCCGCGGCCGTGGAGCCGGGGGCGGCGGCTGCTGGGGTGGGTGGCGGCCTGTGCCGCGCTGACCGGGTTCCTGACCGTGCAGGCCGGGGCGGTGGTGCCGCGCGCGCTGGACCCGGTCGGCTTCGACCAGCCGCCGCACTGGCCGACGTACGACTGGGCGGCCCGGCACATCGGGCCGGGTGAGGCGGTCATCACCGACGGGTACTACGCGGTGCACCTGATCGCGGGTTACGGCCCCGACCTCGCCGCGCCCGCCTGGCCGGACCCCGCCCTCGACGAGGGCGAGCGGCGGCGGCGGGTCGCGGCGGTCCGCGCCTATCTCGACCCGGCCTCGACACGGGCCGCACGCACCGCCGTCGCCCGCCGGTACCACGTCCGCTGGCTGCTGCTGACGCGCTGGCGGCGGGTTCCCGAGGAGGCGACGGTGGTGGCGTGGAGCCGGGAGACCGGGGAGGTACTGGCCCGGGTCGGCACGGGATCCGGGACGGCCGGGGGCGGGGACACCGGCGCGGCGGCCCGCCCCGGGGTGCGCACCGGCCGCTGACCGGCCTCGCCCGCCCGCTACTCGATGACGAGCTCGACCGGGATGTTGCCGCGGGTGGCGTTGGAGTAGGGGCAGACCTGGTGGGCCTGCTCGACCAGCTTGCGGCCGGTGGCCTCGTCCACGGTGTCGGGCAGCTCGACGCGGAGCGTGACGGCCAGGCCGAAGCCCTCGCCCTGCTTGCCGATGCCGACCTCGCCGGTCACGGCGGCCTCGGAGACGTCGACCTTCGCGGCGCGGCCGACGACGCCGAGGGCGCTCGCGAAACAGGCGGCGTAGCCGGCGGCGAAGAGCTGCTCGGGGTTGGTGCCCTGCCCGCTGCCGCCCATCTCCACCGGGATCGCCAGCTGGAGGTCGAGCTTGCCGTCGGAGCTCACCGCACGGCCGTCGCGGCCGTGGGTGGCGGTGGCGACTGCGGTGTAGAGCGTGTCCATGAGGACCATCCCTCTCAAGTCGATTCCTGGGCGGGGCGCCGGTCCGGCGGCCCCACGACCAGAATTAGAGCACGCAATTAAGTTGTGCACAACTTAATGGCTCGCACGAGCTATCCTGAGGACATGACCGCGACACCCGCGCCGATCTCCCCGGCCCCCTCCGACGGGGACTTCCTCCGCCTCGACCAGCAGATCTGCTTCTCGCTGAACGCCGCCTCGCGCGCCTTCGGCGGTGTCTACCGGGTGATCCTCAAGGACCTCGGGCTCACCTACCCGCAGTACCTGGTGATGCTGGTGCTGTGGGAGCACGGCGAGCTGCCCGTGAAGCGGCTCGGCGAGCATCTGCGGCTCGACTCGGGGACGCTCTCGCCGCTGCTGAAGCGACTGGAGGCGGCGGGCCTCGTCCTGCGTGAGCGCAGCACGCGCGACGAGCGGTCCGTGCAGGTGCGGCTCACCGAGGAGGGCGGCGCCCTGCGGGAGCGGGCGGTGTCCGTGCCGCGGCGGATCGCGGCGGCTACCGGGGCGGACCTGGAGGAGATCCGAGAGCTCCGGGACCGGCTCGACCGACTGACGGCCGCTCTCGACCGGGCGGCTCGGTCGGAAACGCCGGACTCCGCATAGGCCTGCGCACGTAGAGACGCATCGTCACCCCGCGGCGGACGACCTGCTCACGGGGCACGAACTGCTCGTCGACCACGGCGAGTTTGACGCGCTCGGTGGGGCTGTCCGGATACCAGGAGGGCACCGTCGCGAACGGCTCGGCGACGAGCCACACCCGGTCGAGGCCCGCCAGCCGGCGGCGCAGGTCGGCGGCGTCCGCCTCCTGGCCGTACAGGGTGCCGGACGCCGGGGCGGGGACGCTCAGCGCGATGTCGCGGATTCCCAGGAACCCCCTCGGGTAGGCCAGGGCCGCGCGCCGGGCGAGCGAGGGCAGGAACAGCACCGGGTCGCCCGGGCGCAGTTCGCGGTGGGCGACGGCGGAGACCGCGGCCAGATTGTCGGGGCGACGGTCGGGGCTGCGGTCCTGACGCAGGATCGGGAGCTGGACCGCGAAGACGAGGGTGATGCCGAGGACGCCGCTGAGGACCGCGTGCGGCACGAGCCGGGGCAGCAGCCCGGTGAGGCGGTCGGCTCCGGCCGCCGCGAGGAGCGGGGCTCCGGCCAGCGCGTACAGGACGTACCGCTCGTCGTACAGGGGCCACCAGCGCGACACGGTCAGCAGCACCAGGGGCGGCACCGCGGCGAGGGGCAGGGCGACGGCCGGGAGGGTGAGCGCGCCGCGGCGGGGCAGGCCGGGCACGAACGCGAGGGCGGCGAGCAGGAGATAGGGCAGGACCACGATCCGCGCCGGGCCGGTGAACGTGTCGAGCAGGCGCTCCGCGCTGCGGAGCCCGGTCCGCGACAGCCAGGCGACCTGCGCGGACTGCCCCCGTGAGACCAGGAGCAGCGGCAGCAGGACGAGGGTCACCCCCGCCGCGGAGGTGAGCCAGCGTCGCCAGATCCGCGCCGGAAGCCGCGCGAGGGCCAGCGTGCAGGCATGCGCGAGCAGCAGGAGCAGGGCCATCTCGTGCAGCAGGCAGGTGACGGCGAGGGTGCTGCCGTACGCCCACCAGGGACCCGGCCGCGGGGACGGCACGGCCCGCACCAGGAGCAGGGTCGCCCCCGCCGCGCCGGCCGCGACGAGCGCGTAGGAGCGGCCCTCCTGAGCGAAGTGGCCGGCCATGGGCGTGACG
Source organism: Streptomyces sp. M41(2017) (assembly GCF_002078175.1). Taxonomy (GTDB): domain Bacteria; phylum Actinomycetota; class Actinomycetes; order Streptomycetales; family Streptomycetaceae; genus Streptomyces. The sequence continues at coordinate 1,224,814 of NZ_MWFK01000001.1, forward strand.
GCGTAGAGGAGCCCCGCCCACAGGCCGACCCGTGGCCGGCACAGCCGGACGCCGAGGGCGGCGACCAGGCCGGCGGTCGCGGCGGCGCCGCAGACGGAGGGCAGGCGCAGGGCGATCTCGCCGGGGTGCGGGGCGAGGACGGCGTGCATGCCGAGGTAGTACAGGCCGTGCACGGCGTCCACGGTGTGCAGCAGGTGCCAGATCTGGGGCACCGAGCGCCGGGCGACCTGGAAGGTCACCGCCTCGTCGCGCCACATGGCACCGCGGTCGAGTCCCCAGAGCCCGATCGCGAGCATCACGAGCACGGGCACGAGCACAGCCACTGTCTCCGGACGGCCCGCTGCCGACCGCCTGACCCACGCATACACCATGGGCCAAATTTTTTGCTATTAAACAACCTTTGGCCGGTATTGACGGCGTATCGCCCGCAATAGCCCATCCATGCGGCTTACGATCCGGCCTTGATGAGCGCCCTCAGGAACCTCCGCCCGCTTGCCCTCGCCGCCGCCTGGCTCGCCACCCGCGCGCTGATGCTGTGGCTCCTGGCCCACGACGACCTCCGCCTCCTCGGCCGGGGCGGGGTGTCCCGCGAGGTCGGACATCTCTACTTCCGCTGGTACGGCGTCCTCTCCCAGGGCACGTTCCCGGCGGGCGACCGGCTGTGGCAGTACCCGCCCGGCGCGGGTCCCGTCCTGCTGGCGCCCGCCCTGCTGCCGTGGCTGACGTACGTCACGGCGTTCGTGGCGCTCACCCTCGTGGCGGACCTGGTGATCACCGTCGCCCTCACGCGTGCGGGGCGGCGGCCCGGCCGCAGTCTGCGCGGCGCCCTGCTGTGGGTGCTCGGCCTCCCGCTGCTGCTGCACATCCCGCTCGCCCGGTACGACGTGGAGGTCACCGCCTTCGCCGTGCTCTCCCTGCTGGCGCTGTCGCGCTCCCCGCGCGCGGGCGGGGCGCTGGCCGCGCTGGGCGCCCTGGTGAAGGTGTGGCCCGCCCTGGCGCTGATCGGCACGCCCCGGGGCCGGACCACCCGCGAGGCCTGGACGTCGGCCGTGGTCGCGGCCGCCGCGCTGCTCGCCGTCCTCGCCGCCGCGTTCAGCAACCCCTTCGACTTCCTGCGCCAGCAGGGCGGCCGGGGCGTGCAGATCGAGTCGCTCGGCGGCACGGTCCTGGGGTTCGCGCGGCACGCCGGCTGGCCCGGAACGGCCCGCTACCAGTACGGCGCCATGGAGTTCGTGGGCCCCTACGTCAGCTCGGTCGCGGCCGCCTCGCTCGCCCTGACCGTCGCGGCGTTCGGGGTCCTGCTGCTGTGGCGGGTGCGGGCCCGGCACTGGACCGCGGCCACCCCCTACGACGCGGCGCTCGCCGCCGTCCTGCTGTTCACGGTGACGAGCCGGGTGATCAGCCCCCAGTACATGGTGTGGCTGCTGGGCCTGGCCGCCGTCTGCCTGACCTCCCGGCACACCACCCAACGCCCGGTCGCCGCGCTGATCGTGGCGGCGACGGCGGTCAGCACGGTCGTGTACCCGGCGATGTACGGCGAGGTGATCCACAGCACCTGGACGGGCTGCCTGCTGATGCTCGTGCGCAACGGCCTGCTGGCCACCGCGGCGGGGCTGTCACTCGTACGGCTGTGGCGGTCGAGTGCCCGTCGAGCCGCCACCGGCCGGCCCCTGTCGCCCCCCGCGGCACGGAGACCACACCGAATGCCCACCTTGCTCCGAACAAGACAGTAATGACCTCTTCATAGACAATTACCATCAACTCCTACTGTTTCGGCCCATGGATGCCATGAATCCCCTTCACCACGCGAAGGTCGGCGTCGTCGTGATCGGTTACGACGACGCCGCCCATGTGACGGACGCGGTGCGCTCCGCCCTCGCCCAGGGCGACGCCGTGCGCGAGGTGATCGCGGTCGACGACTGCTCGACGGACGGCAGCGCCGCCCTCCTCGACGCGCTCGCCGCCGAGGAGCCGCGCCTGACGGTGATCCACCGGGCCGTCAACAGCGGCGGCTGCGGCAGTCCGCGCAACGACGGCATCGACGCGGTCACCGCCCCGTACGTGATGTTCCTCGACAGCGACGACGTCCTGCCTCCCGGTGCGGTGGACGCCCTGCTCGGCACCGCCGAGGCGCACGGCGTCCCGGTCGCGGCCGGACTCTGCGTGCGCCGCGAGCTGCCGTCGGGCCGGGAAGTCCCCTGGGAGCGCGCGCTCTACGCGGGCCCCGCGGTGCTCCCCAACCCCTCCCGGCGCCCCCGTCTCGCGCACGACACCCTCTGCGTCAACAAGCTGTACCGCACCGACTTCCTGCGCGAGCACGCCATCCGCTTCCCCGAGGGCCGCCACCCCTACGAGGACTACGTCTTCAGCGCGCGCGTACTGGCCGCAGCGCCGCGCGTCGCGCTGATCCCGGACACCGTGTACGTCTGGCACGTGCGGCGCGACGCCGAGCGGCTGTCCATCTCCCTGGACCGCGGGGACATCTCCAACTGGCGCGCGCGCACCGAGGCGAACCGGGCGGCGTACGAGATCCTCCTCGGCGCGGGCGAGAAGCGGCTCGCCCGCGCCGTGCACGCCAAGTTCCTCGACCACGACCTGCGGATGTACACGCGGGAACTGGAGCTGCGCACCGCCGCCTACCGCCGCGACTGGTGGGACCACACCCGCGCCTACCTCTCGACGTTCGACGCGGCCGACCTCACCCTCAACCCGAGCGCCCCCGGCCGCCTCATCGCCCGTGTGCTGCTCGCGTCGCCCGCACCGCGCGACCTTCCCCGTCTGCGCGAACTCGCTGCCCGCCCGGCGCGGCTGCTCCCCCCGTACTCCCGCGCCTCCGACGACACCCCGGTCTGGTCCTCGGACCTCCCGCAGGTCACCCTGGAGCACTTCCTGGAGCGCCCGGCCCACCTGCTGCCCCTCGCCGTCGACGCCGAACTGCACGTCGGCGCGCGGGCGACCCGGCTGCGGCTGCGCCTGCACGAGCTGTACGGGCGGGTGGCGGAGGCGGGTCCGGCCTCGGCGCACGTGGTGTTCACCCGCCGCGAGGACGGCAGGGCGGGCCTGCGCGGCGAGGCCCGCCTGCTGCCCGACCGGTACGGCGACGTGTGGACGGGCGAGACACCGGTGGAGCTGTCGGAGCTGGCACCGGGCACCTGGGACCTGCGCCTGACGCTGCGCTTCGGCGACGGCACGGACCGGGAGGTCACCGCGCACGCGCTGGGCGGCTCCGGCCTGCTGCGCCGCCGCGTCGTCCTGGACGTCCACCACTCCGTGGGCCGGGTCCTCCTCCTGCAGCCGTACCGGACCCACGCGGGCGCGCTCGCCCTGCGCACCGCGTCCGGTTGGCGAGGAATGACCGAAGTGCTGCGCCGCAGGCTCGGCCGCCTGCTTCACTGATACCCGGGGACACACGGAGACGGACGACGGAGCACCACGGGGCTCACCGACGAGGGGACGACCCACATGACCTGGCTGATCACCGGCGGCGCCGGCTACATCGGGGCGCACGTCGTCCGCGCGCTGCGCGAGGCGGGCGAGAGCGCCGTGGTCTACGACGACCTGTCCACGGGGATCGCCGAGCGGGTGCCGTCCGACGTCCCGCTGGTGGTGGGCTCGACCCTGGACGGCGAGCTGGTGGCCCGGACACTCGCGGAACACGCGATCACCGGAGTCGTCCACCTGGCGGCGAAGAAGCAGGTCGGCGAGTCCGTGGAACTCCCCCTGCACTACTACCGGGAGAACGTCGAGGGGCTGCGCGTCCTGCTGGAGGCCGTGACCGCCGCGTCCGTGACCGCCTTCGTCTTCTCGTCCTCGGCCGCGGTGTACGGCATGCCGGACGTGGAGTTGGTGACGGAGGAGACGCCCTGCGTGCCGATGAGCCCGTACGGCGAGACGAAGCTCGCGGGCGAGTGGCTGGTGCGCGCGACGGGCCGCGCCACCGGCCTGTCCACGGCGTCCCTGCGCTACTTCAACGTGGCCGGTGCGGCGACCCCCGAGCTGGCCGACGTGGGTGTCTTCAACCTCGTCCCGATGGTCTTCGAGAAGCTCACGCAGAACGCGCCGCCGCGCATCTTCGGCGACGACTACCCGACCCCCGACGGCACCTGCGTCCGTGACTACATCCACGTGGTCGACCTGGCCGAGGCCCACGTCGCCGCGGCCCGCGCGCTACGGGCCTCCCCCGGCACCGATCTGACCCTCAACATCGGCCGCGGCGAGGGTGTCTCGGTCCGCGAGATGATCGACCGCATCAACGCGATCACCGGCCACGACCGCCCGCCGGTCACCGCCCCCCGCCGCCCCGGCGACCCGTCCCGCGTCGTCGCCTCCGCCGACCGCATCGCCACGGAACTCGCCTGGAAGGCCCGCCACGACGTCGACGACATGATCACCTCGGCCTGGGCCGGCTGGACCCGCAGCCATCCGGAGGCGAAGCGGGACTGAGGGCGACCAGAGCGACGACCCGACGGGTCCGACGCGAGGGCCTGCCCGGAGCGGCGCACCCACGCGGACCGTGCCGGAACCGCGGCCCCGAACCGGCCCGGGCCGCCCCGTACGCTCGCCCCATGACCGCCATCGGCACGATCCTCGGCTCCGCGGTGGGCGACGCGCTGGGCGCTCCCTTCGAGTTCGGGCCGGAAGGGGCGTTCACGCGGCGCTTTCCCGCTCCCGGACGGGGCGGGGAGATGTGCGGAGGCGGCGGCTGGGACCCCGGCGAGGCGACCGACGACACCCAGATGGCGGTCGTCCTCGGCGAGTCACTGGTCCGGCACGGCGGGCTCGAACTCCCGGACGTCTTCGACGGGTTCCGGCAGTGGGCGGCAGCCGAGCCGAAGGACATCGGCCTCCAGACGGAAGCGGTCCTCACCAGCGGCGACCCCTGGGATCTCGCGTCCGCCCTGCACTTCCAGGTCAGTCAACGCGCCGCCGGCAACGGCTCGTTGATGCGGGCCGCGACCTCCGCCGTGTTCTTCGCCCCCTGCGGCCGGGACGTCACGATGTCCGCCGCCCGCCGGATCGCCGCGCTCACCCACGGCGACCGAGCGGCCTGGGAGGGCACGGCGATCCTCCACGAACTGATCCGCACCGCCCTGGTCGGGCACGACCCCCTCACCGCGCTCCCCGACACCCTGGACGCGGTCCACCCGGACCATCGCGCCCGCTACGCGACCGTCCTCGCCGGCGACTGGCACCCGGACCGGGCGACCGAGTTCAACGGCGCGGTCTGGCCCTGCCTCGGCTCGGCGGTGTGGGCGCTGCGGACGACGGACTCCTTCGAGGACGCCCTGCGCGCGGCGGTCGACCTCGGCGGCGACACGGACACGGTCGGCGCCGTCACCGGCGCCCTCGCCGGGGCCGTGTACGGGGACGAAGCCGTCCCGGGCCGCTGGACCGAGGTCCTGCACGTCCCCCTGCCGGGTTCGGGCGGGCGGGTGCTGCGGGCGGACGGCCTCGCGGGGCTCGCCGGCCGGCTGGCCGACGGGCCCCGGACACCCGTCGACGGGATCACAACGCTCTGAGCGCCGCCGCCGTGGTGCGGGCCAGGGTGGCCAGGTAGGGCTTCGGGAGTTTGGGGCCGCGGACCACGACCGCCCGCCAGTACAGGGGGCCGGACATCAGGTCCAGGGCCAGGTCGAGGTCGGCGCCCTCGCGGACCTCGCCCCGGGCGGTGGCCGCGGCGACGATGCCGCTCGCGACACCCTGCTGACCCTCCCGCAGCGCCTTCTGGAGGGCGTCCGCGATCTCGGGGTTGCGGGCGGCCTCGGCCTGGAGGTCGGGGATGATCTGCCCGGCGACCGGATGCCGCAGGGCGCGTGAGGTGACCTCGTAGAGCAGACGGAGGTCGCCCTCCAGGGAGCCGGTGTCGGGGGCGGGCAGACCCTGGACGGCGATCGCCGAGACCAGGTCGAGCACGAGATGGCGCTTGGAGCGCCAGCGCCGGTACACCGCGGTCTTGCCGACCCCGGCCCGGCGGGCGATGCCCTCGATGGACATCCGGGCGTACCCCACCGCCGCGAGCTCCTCGAAGACGGCGGCGCGGATTGCTTCGGTCACATCCTCCCTCAGGACGGCCGCACCGGCGGGAGCCCGGCGACGCGGGGCCTTCCCGTCGGCAGGCGCGGGCGTGGCGGCACTCGCGGCTGTGTCGGCGTTCGTGGTCATACGGACCAGCATAGGCCGTTACGACGAAACGGTTGCGTTCCGACGTAGACCGCCCTACGCTCACGTTGCGACGATACGGTCCCGTCCCGACGTAAGAGAACGGCAAAGAGCAGTCCTCGAAACGGTCAGGACGCCCCGCACCCCACCCCCCGAGCGAAAGCAACGGATGTGAGCCAGGTCCTCCACACCCCGCCCGCGACGGCGGCACCGGCCTCCCCCGCCGACGACGCCGCGGCCTTCGCCGCCCGGTACGGCCTCACCGTCAGCGGCGCCCGCCCGAGCCTGCCGGCGTACGTCCGCCAGCTGTGGGCGCGGCGCCATTTCATCACCGCGTTCGCCACCGCCAAGCTCACCTCGCAGTACAGCCAGGCCAAGCTCGGTCAGGTCTGGCAGGTGATGACCCCGTTGCTGAACGCGGCGGTCTACTACTTCATCTTCGGCATCCTGCTCGGCACCAAGCACGGCGTCCCGGACTACATCCCGTTCCTGGTCACCGGCGTCTTCATCTGGACCTTCACGCAGAGCTCGATCATGGCGGGCACCCGGGCGATCTCCGGCAGCCTGGGCCTGGTCCGCGCCCTGCACTTCCCGCGCGCCGCGCTCCCGGTGTCCTACGCGCTCCAGCAGCTCCAGCAGCTGCTGTTCTCGATGGCCGCGCTCGTCGTGATCCTGCTCTGCTTCGGAGTGCCGGTCAGCGCCTCGTGGCTGCTCGCGGTGCCGGTGCTGGTGCTCCAGTTCACCTTCAACGCCGGTGTCGCTATGGTCATGGCCCGGATGGGCGCCCGCACCCCGGACATCGCCCAGCTCATGCCGTTCCTGCTGCGCACCTGGATGTACGTCTCGGGTGTCATGTGGAGCATCGACAAGGTGCTCAGCAACAACAAGCTGCCGCACTGGGCGATGGTTTTGCTGGAGAGCAACCCGGCGGCCGTCTACATCGACCTGATGCGCTTCGCGCTCATCGACAGCTTCCACGCGCACCAGCTGCCGCACCACGTCTGGGCGCTCGCGGTGGGCTGGGCGCTCGTCGCCGGCGTCGGCGGCTTCATCTACTTCTGGAAGGCTGAGGAGACCTACGGCCGTGGCTGACACCATCACGCAGCAGACGCAGGTGACGACGCAGGACGCCCCGCCGCAGGGCACCGAGACGGCGGCCGGAGCGGGCTCCGAACGCGTCCCCACCGTCATCGCCGAGAGCGTCGACATCGTCTACCGCGTCAACGGCACCGGCGCCGGACGCGGCAGCGCCACCGCCGCCCTGAACCGCATGCTGCGTCGCAAGCAGACCGAGAAGGCCGCGGGCGTCCGCAAGGTCCACGCCGTCAGGTCCGTGTCGTTCACGGCCTACCGGGGCGAGGCCATCGGCCTGATCGGCACCAACGGCTCCGGCAAATCCACGCTGCTCAAGGCCGTCGCGGGCCTGCTCCCCGTGGAGAACGGCAAGATCTACACGGACGGCCAGCCCTCCCTGCTCGGCGTGAACGCGGCCCTGATGAACGACCTCACCGGCGAGCGGAACGTCTACCTCGGCGGTCTCGCGATGGGCATGTCCCGCGAGCAGGTCAAGGAGCGGTACCAGGAGATCGTCGACTTCTCCGGCATCAACGAGAAGGGCGACTTCATCACCCTGCCGATGCGGACCTACTCCTCCGGCATGGCGGCCCGGCTGCGCTTCTCCATCGCGGCGGCCAAGGACCACGACGTCCTGATGATCGACGAGGCGCTCGCCACCGGTGACCGCTCCTTCCAGAAGCGCTCCGAGGCCCGCATCCGCGAACTGCGCAAGAGCGCGGGCACGGTGTTCCTCGTCAGCCACAACAACAAGTCGATCCGCGACACCTGCGACCGCGTGCTGTGGCTGGAGCGCGGCGAACTGCGCATGGACGGACCCACCGAGGACGTCCTCAAGGAGTACGAGAAGTTCACGGGCAAGTAGCGGGACCCGAGCGAGCCCGAACCGGACGGGACGCGGGCTGCCGAAGCCCGCGTCCCGTCCGTCGTCCGGCGACCTGCCCCTCGGCGGCGGCACGGCGTCTGGCGCGGAGCGTTCCGTGTCCGGCGCTCAGCGCTCAGCGCTCAGCGCTCCAGGAACGCGAACAGGTCCTCCCAGCCGCGGACGACCGCGTCGGTGGTGAAGCGCTGGACGTTCGCGCGCGCGGCCTCGCCCATCGTGTCCCGCAGGGCCTTGTCGGACATCAACGTGTCCAGCCGGCGGGCCAGTTCACCGGTGTTGCCGAGGTTCGCGAGGAGGCCGTCCTCGCCGTCCCGGATGATCTCGTGGACGCCGGGCGCGCAGTCGAAGGCGGCACACGGGACACCGGCGGCCATGGCCTCCATGACGGCGAGCGGGAACCCCTCGCCCCGCGAGGAGAGCACGAACACCGAGCCGCCGCGCAGCGCGCCGGGCACGTCGCTCGTCCGGCCCATCCAGTCGACCGAGTCGTCCAGCCCGAGGGCCGTGCACTGCTTCTTGAGGATCTCCTCGTCCTCCCCCGAACCGTAGATCCGCAGCCGCCAGTCCGGGTGCAGCGGTGCCGTCTCCGACCAGGCGTCGAGCAGCATGTCGATGCCCTTCTGGTCGTGCAGGCGGCCGATGCTGACGACGACGTTCTCGGTGCGCGGGGAGGGCACCTCGGGCATGAACGGCAGCGGATTCGGCATGAAGGACGCGTTGTTCAGGCCCTGCCTGATCCACAGGTCGGCGTCCTCGCGGGTGAGCGCGAGCATCCGGTCGACGTCCGCGTAGTGCTTCAGGACCCGCCGGAAGCGCGAGGTCGACCGGGAGTAGGCGAAGGACTCGTGACTCATGCCGACGACGGTCAGGCCGTCGGTGTCGGCGAGCTCCACCCACTCCATGGCCCACACCTGGGTGACGATGACGACGCCGCCGGGCCGCGCCGCCCGCAGCAGCCCGGTCAGCCGGTCCGCCTGTTCCCGCATCCCGGCCGCCCTCTCGGCGCGCCGCCGGTGCTCGACGACGTCGACCCGCCCGCGCAGCCCGCTCGCCGATCGCACCCGCGGCGGCCTGACGTCGTACAACGTCGTGGTCGGATACGGGAGTTCGCCCAGCTCCTGGGGGACGTCGGGGTCGGTGATCCCGATGACGTGCACGCGGTGCCCGCGTTCCGTGAAGAGGCGGGCCATCTGGTGAGACCAGCTGGTCACCCCGCCGAGTTCGTCGACGCTGTTGGAGACGAAGAAGATGTCCCGCTGCGGGTGGTCGGTCATCCACGCCTCCAGTGCGCGAAGAACTGCTCGACGATGTCGCGGGACGCGGTCCCCTGGTCGTACTCGCCGAACTCGGCCACGAACTGCTCGCGTTTCGGGGCGTACTTGACGCTCTGTTCCTCCAGTGAGCCGAGGACGACGTGGAGTTCGTCCTCGGTGCGCACGACGGGTCCGGGAGCGCGCTCCACCAGGTCGAAGTAGGTTCCGCGCCCCTCGTGCACGTATTCCTCGTAGTCGTGGACGAAGAAGAACATCGGCCGGTCGAGGAGGGCGTAGTCGAACATCACCGACGAGTAGTCGGTGATCAGTCCGTCGGCCAGCGCGAGCAGCGGGGTCATGTCGTGCCGCGCGCTCACGTCGATGACGCGCCCGCGCACGGACGGCGGCAGCACGACGTGGTTGAGGTAGTGGGAGCGGACCAGCAGGACGTAGCGGTCGCCGAAGGTGTCGGCGAAGCGTTCCACGTCGAAGGGCAGCTCGAACCGCTTCTGCCCGCCGCCCCGGTTCCGGAACGTCGGGGCGTAGAGCAGAATCTGCTTGTCCTCGGGAATGCCCAACTCCGCTGCCAGCGGACCGCGTTCCCGCGCTCCGCCGGCCTGTTCCGCCGTCCGCGCCCGCACGAGCTCGTCGTTGCGCGGGTAGCCGACCCGCAGCAGGGTCCGTTCCTGGAGCCGGAAGGCCCGCGCGAGGGTGCGTACGTCGTGCTCGGAGCGGATCAGGAACCGGTCGAAGCGGTCCAGGGTGCGCTGCTGCACGTCCTGCGCGGCACGCGACTTGAGCTTCCACTCCGGTTCGTCGAAGCCCATCCGCTTGAGGGCGGAGCCGTGCCAGGTCTGGAGGTAGGTGGTCGCCGGCCGCTTGGTGAGCTTGAGCGGATAGCTCTGGTTGTCGACCCAGAACTCGGCCCGCGCGAGCGCCCGCAGGTAGGGCAGCGACCAGCGGTGCACGAGGGTGGCGTCGTCCGGGAATCCGTCGGGCCGGCCCGCGTAGGACCAGACGGCGTCGAACTCCAGGCCCTGGCGGCGCATCTCCTCGTAGAGGGCGCGGGGGCTGTCGCTGTACTGGCGGCCCAGGTGGCTCTCGAAGACGACGAGGCGGCGGCGGACGGGCAGCCGGCTGAACACCTCGTGGTAGAGACGGATCTTGGCAGGTCCCGAGGTGAGGTCCTTGCGCAGCGAACGCGCCTTGCGGTAGCCCGACTTGGCGAGCGCCCCGGTACGGCCGTGCACACCGCGCTGCACGAGGGCGTTCGCCCTCTTGTCCGGGACCAGCCGGTAGGACAGGTGCCCGCGTGTGGAGACGACCGGCTCGAACCGGTCGGCGACCAGCCGGGTGAGCCGGGGCCGGAGGGGAGACCGGCCGGCGATCAGGCCGGGTTCGGCGGCGGTGAGGCGTGTGGTGGTGCGCACCCCGTCGACGTCGAGGTGCAGCCGTACGTCCCAGACGGTGTCCACGACGCCGAGCGGGCGCACGGCCGTGAGGTCCGCCGAGCCCTCCCAGGCGATGGTGGTGCCGGCGTGCCACACCCGGGCCACGGGAAAGCGGAACGTCCGGAAGCGCACACCGCGCCGCCGGGCGTAGAACTCCAGCTCGGCGGTGAGCCGGGCGTCCGGCGGAACGACCCCGAGCGGGTTGGTCACGCGCCCGGCGAGCCGGACGGTGCCGCCGGGACCCTGCTCGTAGGAGGTCAGTTCGTCGCGCAGGAACATCTTCTCGACGGGCCGGGCGTGGTAACCGAGGTCGGTGACGTCCAGGACGTGGCGGCCGAAGGGGTCGTCGAGGTGCTCGGCGCACCAGTACACGCGGCCGTCGCGTTCGACGAGCGGCGAGGAGATCTTGTCGCGGTTGGCGAGGGTGTCCACGGCGGGCAGCAGGTTGTCCCAGTCGCTGACCTGGAGGAGGTAGGCGCAGACGGCGTGGATGGGTTCGGCCTCGTCGAAGGCGGCGCGGTCGATGGACTCCAGGTACTGCCGGGCGATGGCGGCGAACTCCTCGCGGTAGGCCGCGTCCCGGAAGGGCAGTTCGCGCAGGTGCAGCACGAGGTCGTGCTTGAGGAACTTGACGTCCTTGGCGAACTTCAGCTCCAGCAGGCCCTTGTCGGCGAGGAGCCGGTCGACGCGCCGGTGGATCTCCATGCGGTGCGCGAAGTTGGCGATCTCGTCACGCCGGTTGCTGATGGACTTCGCCGCCGCCTTGTCCGCGACCCGCCAGTCGTACACCCGGTTGGGGATGAGGGTGATGCGGCGGGCCGAGGCGTACGCCTGGGCGGAGAAGAGCAGGTCCTCGTAGTGGATGCCGACGGGGAAGCGCAGTCCCTCGTCGAGCAGGAAGCGCCGGCGGTAGCACTTGTTCGTCGACAGGGTGTCGAAGACCATCAGGTCGGGCAGCTCGGAGATCGACTCCAGCGTGCGGGTGCGCTCGTACAGCCAGGGGTACCACTTGACCTCCTTGCCCGTGCGCGAGTCGACGTGCACGCGCACGCACAGGCCCGAGACGAGGTCGGCGCCGGTGGTCTCGGCGGCCTCCAGCATGTTGCGGCAGGCGTTGCGCTCCAGGACGTCGTCGCTGTCGAGGAAGACCACGAAGTCGCCGCGGGCCTCGGTGATGCCGCGGTTGCGGGGGGCGCCGCAGCCGCCGCTGTTCTCGGGCAGCCGGCAGGCGCGGACCCGGCCGGGATGGGCGGCGGCCAGGCCGCGGGCCACGTCGTAGGAGTCGTCGGTGCTCCGGTCGTCGACGATGACGACCTCGACGGCGCGCAGCGTCTGGTCCAGTACCGAGCGGACCGCCGTGGGCAGCCGGTCGGCGTCGTTGTAGACGATGACGACCACGGAGACGGCCGGTGCGGTCCGCCCGGACGCCGCTCCCTGCCCGGCGGCCGCGGGAAGGGAGGCGTCGGACGCGTCACCGGGTCCGGCCGGCTCGGTCGCGTGCTCGGCGGACGGGTGCTGCTGTTCCACGTTCATCCTATTGATCGTAGGCACCTTTGCGCGTTATGGGTCGTTATCGTCCGCTCTTCGAGTGTTGGAAGACCCAGGTGCGGTAGACGACGAACCGGAACGCCGAGGCCAGCACGATGGACAGCACCTTGGCGATGTTCGACCCGAGCGAGCCGCTCATCCCCAGGCCGTGGTAGCCGAGATAGAACAGCGCGCTCTCCATGAGGACGCCGAGCCCGCTGAACGCGAAGAAGAGGGCGATCTGGCCGCGGGTGCGCGAGGCCCGGTCCCGGTACGCGAAGAAGCGGAAGCCGAGGTAGTTCGTGCCCATGGCGACACAGCTGGCGATCACGGTGGCGGTCATCGGCGCCCAGCCCAGCCCGTGGAGCGCCAGGTTGAAGAAGAGGACGTTGACGGCGACGCCACTGCCGCCGACGACGGAGAAGCGGGCCAGTTCCATGGCCAGCCGGCGGACCCGGGGGGCCTTCGCGACGACCCCGGGACGCCGGGGGCGGATGACGGGCGCGGCCGCGGCGGGGGCCCGCCTCTCGGAGAGGTGCACTGTCACGGGTCCGGGTCCTCCACGCGTCTGTCCGTCGGTCGAGCTGGTGGTCGAGCGGTCGATCGAGCCAACCTTAAGCCAAATGTCTTATTTACCAGGTATAGGTAAATTGCGAGCCGGAGTTTCGCAGGAGAACCACCAGAGACCGGCAAGGGAAAGGCGCGGTGCCCCGGTCCGGGAGGACCGGGGCACCGCGCCCGGGGGCGACGCGCCTCACGACGCGTCCCGCCTCATGCCGACGGGGGCGCCCCGGACCCTGAAGGCCCGGGACGCCCCCGTCGGCGTACCGCCTAGGAGTGCGCGCGCAGCAGCGTCCGCATCGTCCGCATCGCCACCGACAGGTTCGCGAGGTCGAACGAGTCCGAACCCCGGATCTCCTCCAGGGTGGCGCGGGCGCGTCCGAGGATCGGCGCGTTCTTCTCCTGCCAGGCCTCGAAGCGCTGCTCCGGCGTGGAGGTGCCGTCGCCCACCGCGAGCACGTCCGCGGTGAGTGCCGCGTGGGCCGCGTAGAGGTCCTCACGGATCGACGCGCGGGCCATGGACTGCCAGCGGTCGGCGCGCGGCAGCTCGATGATGCGGTCCATGAGCTGCGTGATGCCGAGCCGGTCGGCGAGGTCGTAGTAGACCTCGGCGACGGCCATCGGGTCCTTGCCCGTGCGGTCGGCCACCGAGACGATGTCGAGCGCCGGGAAGGCGGAGGAGAACCCGGCCACCCGCGTGGCGAGTTCGTCCGGCACCCCCGCGTTCGTCAGCTCGTCGCAGATCTGCTGGTACCACTCCAGGTCCGCGCCGCGCAGCAGCTTGGGCAGCTCCGACCACACCTGCTCGACACCCGCGCTGAAGAACGTGATCGTCTCGGCGAGCTGGAGCGGCTGCGGCCGGTTGTTGAGCAGCCAGCGGGTGCCGCGCTCCACGAGCCGGCGCGAGTGCAGCCTGATCCGGGTCTGGACGTCGGCGGCGACGACATTGTCGAGCGCCTCCACCGCGTCCCACACCGCACTGGAGTTGAAGATCGCGCGGGCCGCGGTCTGCGCCCGGACGATCTCCTCCAGCGAGGCACCCGTCTCCTCGCGCAGCCGGTGCAGGAAGCTCGTGCCGCCCGTGTTGACCGTGTCGTTGACCAGGACGGTCGTCACGATCTCGCGGCTCAGCGCGTGGCCCTCGATCTGCTCGCGGAACCGGTCGCGCAGCGCCGTCGGGAAGTACGCGTGCAGCAGGCTCTGCAGGTACGGGTCGTCGGGCAGCGAGGTGGCGAGCAGGTCCGTGGAGACCGTGATCTTCGTGTACGCGAGGAGGACGGCCGTCTCCGGACCGGTCAGACCCTGGCCGGCGGTGAGTCGCTCGCGGATCTGCCGCTCGCTGGGCAGGAACTCCAGGGCCCGGTCGAGGTGCCCCTCGCGGACCAGGTGGCGCATGAAGCGCTGCTGGGCGTGGAGCATGCTCGGGGACTGGGCCAGCGCGTTGGCGATCGCCGTGTTCTGCGCGTAGTTGTTGCGCAGCACCAGGGCGCCGACCTCGTCGGTCATCTCGGCGAGCAGCTTGTTGCGCTGCTTGACGGTCAGATCGCCGTTGGCCACCACCGCGTTGAGCAGGATCTTGATGTTCACCTCGTGGTCCGAGGTGTCCACGCCCGCGCTGTTGTCGATGGCGTCGGTGTTGATCTTGCCGCCGGTCTGCGCGAACTCGATCCGGCCGAGCTGGGTCAGGCCGAGGTTGCCGCCCTCGCCGACCACCTTGACGCGCAGTTCGGCGCCGTCGACGCGGATCGCGTCGTTCGCCTTGTCGCCGACCTCGGCGTTCGACTCGGCGGACGACTTCACGTACGTGCCGATGCCGCCGTTCCACAGCAGGTCGACGGGTGCCTGGAGGATCGCCCGCATCAGGTCGGCCGGCGTCATCTTCGCGACCTTCGACTCGATGCCGAGGGCCTCGCGGATGTGCGCGTTGACCGGGATGGCCTTGGCGCTGCGCGGGAAGACCCCGCCGCCGGCCGAGATGAGGCCGGTGTCGTAGTCCGCCCACGAGGAGCGCGGCAGTTCGAACAGCCGGCGGCGCTCGGCGTACGAGGTCTCCGCGACCGGGTCCGGGTCGATGAAGATGTGCCGGTGGTCGAAGGCGGCGACCAGGCGGATGTGCTCGGAGAGCAGCATGCCGTTGCCGAACACGTCACCGGACATGTCGCCGACACCGACCACGGTGAAGTCCTGCGACTGGGTGTCGACGCCCAGCTCCCGGAAGTGCCGCTTGACGGACTCCCAGGCGCCGCGGGCGGTGATGCCCATCTTCTTGTGGTCGTAGCCGGCGGAGCCGCCGGAGGCGAAGGCGTCGCCGAGCCAGAAGTCGTAGCTCTCGGCGACCTCGTTGGCGATGTCCGAGAACGTCGCCGTGCCCTTGTCGGCCGCGACCACGAGGTACGTGTCGTCCTCGTCGTGCCGCACGACGTCGGCGGGCGGCACGATCTCACCGGCGACCAGGTTGTCGGTGATGTCGAGCAACGCCGAGATGAAGGTCCGGTAGCTGCGGATGCCCTCGGCCAGCCACGCGTCACGGTCGGCGGACGGGTCCGGCAGCTGCTTGGCGACGAAACCGCCCTTGGCGCCGACGGGCACGATGACGGTGTTCTTCACCATCTGCGCCTTGACCAGGCCGAGGATCTCCGTGCGGAAGTCCTCGCGCCGGTCGGACCAGCGCAGACCACCGCGCGCGACCTTGCCGAAGCGCAGGTGCACGCCCTCGACGCGCGGCGAGTACACCCAGATCTCGAACGCCGGGCGCGGCGCCGGGAGGTCCGGGATGGCCGTCGGGTCGAACTTCATGGAGACGTACGCGTGGGGCGTGCCGTCCGCCGTCTTCTGGAAGAAGTTCGTCCGCAGCGTCGCCTTGATCAGGTGCAGGAAGGACCGCAGGATCCGGTCCTCGTCCAGGGAGGCGACCTGGTCGAGCGCCGCGTCGAGCTCCTCCAGCAGCGCGTCGGTCAGCTCGACGCCGGCGCGCTGGCGCTCCGGCGACATCCGCGCCTCGAAGAGCGAGACGAGCAGCCGCGTCGTGTGGACGTTGTTGCGGAGGGTGTCCTCCATGTAGTCCTGGCTGAACGTGGAGCCGGCCTGGCGCAGGTACTTGGCGTACGCCCGCAGCACCATCGACTGGCGCCAGTTGAGGCCGGCGCTCAGCACGAGGGCGTTGAAGCCGTCGTTCTCGGCCTGGCCGGTCCAGGTGGCGGCGAAGGCCTCCTGGAACCGCTCGCGGCCGTCGTCGCCGAGGTGGTCGCCGTTGCCGTTCGGGGACTTCGGCAGCCGGAGCCCGAAGTCGTAGATCCACGCCGTCGTACGGTCCGAGCAGCGCAGTTCGTACGGACGCTCGTCGGTGACCTCGACGCCCATCCGGTTCAGGGCGGGCAGCACCGCCGAGAGGGAGACCTGCTCGCCGGTGCGGTAGATCTTGAACCGGCGCTCGCCGGGGGCCGCGCCGACCGGCTCGTAGAGGCTGAGCGCGAAGTCCTTGCTCTGCTCCTGGCCGAGCGCCTGGAGGTGCACCAGGTCGGCGACCGCGGAACGCGGCGAGTGGTCGGCCTTGTAGCCCTCGGGGAACGCGTTGCCGTAGTGGCGCAGCAGTTCGGCGGCTCGCTCCTCACCGCACTCGGCGGTCAGTGCCTCGCCGAAGCCGTCGGCCCAGGAGCGGGCGGCCTCGACGAGACGCGCCTCGATCCGGTCCTTGTCGGCGTCGGAGAGCTGCGCCAGCTCGGTGCCCGGCTCGACGCGGACCACGAAGTGCAGCCGGGACAGGATCGACTCGGTGTTCCAGGCCGTGAAGTCGACGCTGGTGCCGTTGAGCTCTTCCTTGAGGATGTCGATGATCCGCAGGCGCACGCCGGTGGTGTAGCGGTCGCGCGGCAGGTAGACGAGGGCCGAGTAGTAGCGGCCGTACTCGTCCTGGCGCAGGTACAGCCGCAGCCGGCGGCGCTCCTGGAGGTACAGGACGGAGGTGACGATCGCCCGGAGCTCGTCGGCGGGCGTCTGGAACAGCTCGTCGCGCGGGTACGTCTCCAGGATCTGGAGCAGGTCGCGGCCGTCGTGGCTGTTGGGCGAGAACCCGGCCCCGCGCAGGACTTCCTCGACCTTGCGGCGCACGACGGGCACGCGGCGCACGGACTCGGTGTACGCGGCGGACGAGAAGAGGCCGAGGAAGCGGCGCTCGCCGACGACCTCGCCGTTCTCGTCGAACTTCTTGACCCCGACGTAGTCCAGGTACGACGGCCGGTGCACGGTGGCGCGGCTGTTCGCCTTGGTCAGGACGAGCAGCTTGTGCTCGCGGGCCTTGGCGCGGGCGTCGGCGGGCAGCCGCTCGAAGGACGGGCTGACGGGGTGGCTGTCCTCGTCGCCGTGCTGCGGGTCGGAGCGCAGGATGCCGAGCCCGGTGCCGGGGACGGCCGTCAGCGAGTCGTCGTCGCGCAGCTGGTACTCGCGGTACCCGAGGAAGGTGAAGTGGTCGCCGGACAGCCAGCGCAGCAGCTCGCGGGCCTCCTCGACCTCCTGCTCGCGCAGGTCGTCGGCGGCGGGCTCGGCCGGCAGCTCGTCGGCGATCCGCAGCGCCGCGTCGCGCATCTTCTCCCAGTCCTCGACGGCCTCACGGACGTCGGACAGGACGCGGAGCAGGTCGGCGGTGATCTGCTTCAGATCGGCGCGGTCGGTCTCGCGGTCGATCTCGACGTGGATCCACGACTCGACGTGCGCGTCGTGCGGCAGGTCCTCGACGGAGGGCCGCGTGGGCAGCACCTCGATGAGCTTGCCGGTCAGGTCGCGCCGTACGACGAACTGCGGGTGGATGACGACGTGGATGCCGCGGCCCTGCCGCGACAGCTCGTTGGTCACCGAGTCGACGAGGAACGGCATGTCGTCCGTCACCACCTCGACGACGGAGTGGCTGCAGGTCCAGCCGTTCTCCTCGACGGTGGGGGTGTGCACGCGCACGTTGGCCGTGCCCTGAGGGCGGTTCTCGGCCAGTCGGTAGTGGGAGAAGGCCGCTCCGAAGACGTCGACCGGGTCACGGTCGCTGAGGTCCTCCGGGGCCGTGTGCAGGTAGTAGCGCTGGAGGAACGCGAGCACGGTGTCCCGGTCGGGGGTGCCCTCGTCCGTCGTCCCGGTCGGTAGGTGCCCCCCGACCGGGCTGTTCTCAGCTACCCGGGCGGCCCGTTCGAGCAGCTCGGCCTTGGCTTCGTCCAGCTTGGTCTGCATTGTCCTCTGGCTCCTGTCGCGCGCCGTTGCGTGACGTTGAAGGAAGTACGGTCTCGTCGCTTCCGACGCAACGCCGTGACGCGGGGTGTCCGGTCTGCTTCGACGCTATGCCGCAAGGTGAGATGAGCGGGGGGTTATCGGCCATTCTCGGCGCCCTCGAAGACTGTGACGCTGCTCTCGGCGACGTCCGTCTCGCGGGTGCCCTCGACGTACGGAGTGCGGTGCCGTCGGCGCTGGCGGCTCTCCCGCTCGCGCACACGGCGTTCGCCGTCATCCCGTCCCGCTCACGAAGATCAGCGACTGACGCCCGGTCACGGATGTCGTCCGTGCGCTCCGGGCGCGGGGCAGGGGCGACGATGCCCCCGCGAGATATCGCGCTGATCACGCCACCAGGCTATCCCCCTCCACCCGGGGGTCGTCATGAGCCGTATGTGTACAAAACCAGGGGGGGAACTTTGACAGTATGCACAGGGACGAATAGGGCGAGGACATGCAGTGCGGGCCGACTGCGGGCTACCGTCGTCCTACGGACGGTGTTCCGCGGCGGCCGGACCCCGGGGCGGCGCTCCAGAGGGCCCGCGCCCCCTTGGCAAGTCCCTCCCCCGGAGGCAGGTTGACGGGGACGACCGGACGGAACACCCGAGCACGGCCGACGGGAGCGCAGCACCATGGCAGCGAAGATCCTGATTGTCACCGGCGACGCGGCGGAGTCACTGGAGGTCCTGTACCCCTACCAGCGGCTGCGCGAGGAGGGCTACGAGGTCCACATCGCGGCGCCCGAGCAGAAGAAGCTCCGGTTCGTGGTCCACGACTTCGAGCCGGGCTTCGACACCTACACGGAGAAGCCCGGCTACACCTGGCCGGCCGACCTCGCGTTCGCGGACGTCGACCCGGGGGCGTACGTCGCGCTCGTCATCCCCGGTGGACGCGCACCGGAGTACCTGCGCAACGACCCCGAGCTCCGGAAGATCCTCAAGTCGTTCTTCGACGCGGACAAGCCGGTGGCCCAGATCTGCCACGGTCCCCTGCTGACCGCGGCCGTCGACAGCCTGCGCGGCCGCCGCGTCACGGCGTACCCCGCGCTGGAACTCGACATGCAGGCGGCGGGCGCGACCTTCCAGGACGCGGAGGCCGTCGTCGACGGCACGCTCGTCTCCGCCCGCGCCTGGCCGGACCACTCGGCCTGGATGCGCGAGTTCCTGACCGTGCTGCGAGCGAAGGCGCCGGTCACCTGACCTGCCCGAACCTGCCCTGACGGCCCCGGGCGCGGCGGCTCGCGCCCGGGCATCGCCCACCGGCCGGCCTTCGGGTCCCTCCGCCCCTCGGGCGCCCCGGCCCGTGCGGAGCACCCGTAGGGCCGTCGGCCGCTTACTCAGGCCGCGAGGCGCTGCGCCTCCTCGACGGCTTCCTCCAGGCTGTCCACCACCGGGACGCCGACCAGCTCCAGGCTGGCGCGGCTGTGCGAGCCGCCGGTGTAGAGCACCGCTCCGGCTCCCACGTGCCGGGCGGCGACCGCGTCGTCGGCGGCGTCTCCGATCACGACCACACGGGACGGGTCGACGCCGGTGAGGGCCGTGAGGTGGCGCACCATGTGCTCCGCCTTGCTGCCTCCGGAGGGCCCGGTGCGGCCGTCCACCCGGACGAAGTGCGGCTCGATCCCGAAGCCCCGCACCAGCGGGACCAGTTCCTCGTGCACGTACATGCTCAGCAGCGACTGGCTTCGGCCCGCCGCCCCCCAGCCGGCGAGCAGCGAGGGCACCCCGTCGGTCAGTCCGCAGGCGACGCGGTGCTCCGCGTAGTACCGGTGGAAGGTGTCGTCCATGATCTGCCACTCGGCGTCCGTGGGCAGCCGCCCCATCAGCCGCTCGTAGAACTTCGGCACGGGCACGCAGTACATCGCCCGGTACCGCTCCAGCGTGATCGGCTCGAGCCCCAGCTCGGCGAACGCGGCGTTCGTCGCCCCGATGATCGCGTCATTGTCGTGGAACAGCGTGCCGTTCCAGTCCCAGACGATGTGCGCGTTTTCCGGCTTCCCCATACACAGAAACGTACCCGTCCCCACCGACAACGCCACACCCCGGCGGCGGCTACTCGCCCTGCCCCAGCAGGTTGGGGATCTCCTGCCGGGCGAACCACAGCAGTTCGTGGTCCTCGGCGCCGTCGACGACGAACTGCGCGTCGTCGTCCCCCATGTCCGCGGCCCCGAGAGCCTGAGCGGCCGCGGTGACGTCCTTCTCGGCGTCGGGGGCGTCGACGTGGACGGCCGCGGCCTTGGACAGCGGCACCGCCTGCGCGACGCGCACCTCACCGAGCCCGGCGGGGTCCAGGCCCCGGTCGGGATCGACGGCCGCCGCACGGTCGGGCACGTCCACGGCGACGACGACCCGGCGCCGCACCGCCCCCGGGTCCACGGCCACGAGCCGCAGCGAGGCCAGCGCGGCACGGCTGAGCGCCGCGTACTCCAGCTCCTCGATGTCGTCCGAGAGGTACCACTCGCGCAGCGCGGGGGTGACGGCGTACGCGACGAAGGGTCCCGCCTCCAGCTCTCCCGTCCTGTACGCCTCGGCGAGACCGGAGAGGGTCAGGGGGACGTAGACGCGCATGGTGGCCGCTTTCGTAGTCGGGGCTCCGGGGATTCGCGGTCCGCGAGGTCCGGGGAGGGCGGTTCCGCACCTCCGGGGAGGGCCTTCAGGATACGTGCGGGCGTCCCCTTTCGAGTCCCCGGCCGCCTGCTCGCGGGCGTCCACCCAGGTCCCGCGATTCACCCGGTCCCCCCTTGGCGCGCGGGGGTTCCCGACCGCCCGGCAACCCTGATAGGTGAACTCGCCGAGGGCTCCGGCGCGCGCCCGCCGTCCTTGCGAGGGCCCTCCCCCGCCTCGTACAAGATCCCCAACGGCAGGTTACCGACCGGTATGAACCGGTCCGGAGGAACGGGGACGGCACATGAACAAGGTGATGACCAGGACCAGGCGCCATCCCGGCGGCCGGCCGCCGGGCCGCCAGGACTCTCGCCGTCCCGGAAGCACCCCGCCTCGCACACCGGGCGCCGGAACGCCCGCCGGGCCGCCGGGCGGCAGCCCGCCGCCCGGCCCGGTCCCCTCGGCCCAGCCGTCCGCCGTACGCGCCCCCGAGGCGCCGCACGGCGGGGCCCGGCCCGCGGCGCGGCCCCGGCCCACCGACGTCTTCGCCGAGCGGCTGCTGGCCGTGCTGAGCGGCACGCGTCCGGTCCACTGCATGCTGCGGCACACCGCGGGCCGCGCCTACGACGAACTGGTCTGGCTCGCCGAGCGCGGCGCCCTGCGCACCCGCGGCAGCCGCCCGGTCATCCGGGACATCGGGTACTACGTCGCCCGCCCCGGCGCCGTGGAGGCCTTCGCCCGCATCGGCGCCGGCGACCGGCTCCGCGCCATGGCCTTCCGTCTGGAGCAGGGTCCCGACCTGCGCTGGCGCTGCACGGCGATCGAAGTGGGCGGCCCCCGCATGCCCCACGGCGACGACGGCTGAACGCCAGAAGGGCCGGGCACCTGGGTGCCCGGCCCTTCCGGCCTTCCCTCAGTCACGCGCTCCGGCTGTCACCGGCGTCGCGCGACTGCGCTCACTTCTTGCGGCGACGCGCGCCGCCCTTCTGCTGCTTGCGGCGCTCCGCGCGCGTGAGGCCGTCCGCCTCGGAGCGCACGGGCTCGTCGTCGTGGGTGAAGTCGCCCTCGATGACACCGCCCTCACCATCGACGCTCGGCGCGGAGAAGTGCAGGCGGTCCGGCCGCTGCGGGGCGTCGAGCCCCTTGGCGCGGATCTCGGGCCGCACGGCGCCCGCGGGAACGGCGTCCTGCTTGTCCAGGGACGGAGCCGAGTCCTGGACCTCGACCTCCTCGACCTGCTGCTCGACCTGGACCTCCAGGTTGAACAGGTAGCCGACGGACTCCTCCTTGATGCCGTCCATCATGGCGCTGAACATGTCGAAGCCCTCGCGCTGGTACTCCACGAGCGGGTCCTTCTGGGCCATCGCGCGCAGGCCGATGCCCTCCTGGAGGTAGTCCATCTCGTAGAGGTGCTCGCGCCACTTGCGGTCCAGGACCGACAGGACGACCCGGCGCTCCAGCTCACGCATGATCTCGGAGCCGAGCTGCTCCTCGCGGGCCGCGTACTGGTCGTGGATGTCGTCCTTGATGGACTCGGAGATGAACTCCGCCGTCAGACCGGAGCGGTCACCGGCGGTGTCCTCCAGCTCGTCCACGGTGACCTTCACCGGGTAGAGCTGCCGGAAGGCGCCCCACAGCCGGTCGAGGTCCCACTCCTCGGCGAAGCCGTCGGCGGTCTCGGCCGCGATGTACGCGTCGATCGTGTCGTCCATGAAGTGCTGGATCTGCTCCTGCAGGTCCTCGCCCTCCAGGACGCGACGGCGCTCGCCGTAGATGACCTCGCGCTGCCGGTTGAGCACCTCGTCGTACTTCAGGACGTTCTTGCGCGTCTCGAAGTTCTGCTGCTCGACCTGCGACTGGGCCGACGCGATCGCGCGCGTGACCATCTTGTTCTCGATCGGCACGTCGTCCGGGACGTTCGCCATCGACATGACGCGCTCGACCATCTGCGCCTTGAACAGACGCATCAGGTCGTCGCCCAGGGACAGGTAGAACCGGGACTCGCCCGGGTCGCCCTGACGGCCGGAACGACCGCGCAGCTGGTTGTCGATACGGCGCGACTCGTGGCGCTCGGTGCCGAGGACGTACAGGCCGCCGAGGTCCTTGACCTCTTCGAACTCGGCCTTGACCGCCTGCTCGGCCTTCTCCAGGGCGGCGGGCAGGGCCGCCGCCCACTCCTCGATGTGTTCCTCGGGGTCGAGACCGCGCTGCCGCAGGTCCGCCTCGGCTAGGTCGTCCGGGTTGCCGCCGAGCTTGATGTCCGTACCGCGGCCCGCCATGTTCGTGGCGACGGTGACGGCGCCCTTGCGGCCCGCCTGCGCGATGATCGGCGCCTCACGGTCGTGCTGCTTGGCGTTCAGCACCTCGTGCTGGACACCGCGCTTGGAGAGCTGCTGCGAGAGGTACTCGGACTTCTCGACCGACGTCGTGCCGACGAGGATCGGCTGGCCCTTCTCGTGCTTCTCCACGATGTCGTCGACGACCGCCTCGAACTTCGCGACCTCGGTGCGGTAGATCAGGTCGGACTGGTCCATGCGGACCATCGGCCGGTTGGTCGGGATCGGCACGACGCCCAGCTTGTAGATCTGGTGGAACTCGGCGGCCTCGGTCATCGCCGTACCGGTCATGCCGGAGAGGCCCGGCATTTCCTTGCCCTGCTGGTCGTGGCGCTTGTAGAGGCGGAAGAAGTTCTGCAGGGTGATCGTGGCGAGGGTCTGGTTCTCGTCCTTGATGTCCACCCCTTCCTTCGCCTCGATCGCCTGGTGCATGCCCTCGTTGTAGCGGCGGCCGGCGAGGATACGGCCGGTGTGCTCGTCGACGATCATGACTTCGCCGTCGATGACGACGTAGTCCTTGTCCTTCTTGAACAGTTCCTTGGCCTTGATGGCGTTGTTCAGGTAACCGACGAGGGGGGTGTTCACCGACTCGTAGAGGTTGTCGATACCCAGCCAGTCCTCGACCTTGGCGACACCGGGCTCGTGGATGGCGACGGTGCGCTTCTTCTCGTCGACCTCGTAGTCCCCCGTCTCCTCGATGCCCTTGAGGGGGTTGCCGGGCTCGCCCTTCTTGAGGCGGGTGACCAGCTTGGCGAAGTCGCCGTACCACTTGGTCGCCTGGTCGGCCGGGCCGGAGATGATCAGCGGCGTACGGGCCTCGTCGACGAGGATGGAGTCGACCTCGTCGACGATCGCGAAGTTGTGGCCGCGCTGGACGAGTTCGTCCTGGGCCCACGCCATGTTGTCGCGCAGGTAGTCGAAGCCGAACTCGTTGTTCGTGCCGTACGTGATGTCGCACGCGTACTGCTCACGGCGCTGGGCCGGGGTCATGTTGGCGAGGATGCAGCCGACCTCCAGCCCGAGGAACTTGTGGACGCGGCCCATCATTTCGGAGTCGCGCTCGGCCAGGTAGTCGTTGACCGTGATGAGGTGGACACCCTTGCCGGAAAGGGCGTTCAGATACGCGGGCAGGGTGCCGACGAGCGTCTTGCCCTCACCGGTCTTCATCTCCGCGACATAGCCGAGGTGCAGCGCGGCGCCGCCCATCATCTGCACGTCGTAGTGACGCTGGCCAAGGACGCGCTTGGCCGCCTCACGGACGGTGGCGAACGCCTCGGGCAGCAGGTCGTCGAGGCTTTCGCCGTCGGCGTACCGCTGCTTGTACTCATCGGTGAGGGCCCTCAGCTCGGCGTCGGAGAGGTCGACGAAGTCCTCTTCGATGGAGTTGACCTGGTCCGCGATGCGGTGCAGCTTGCGCAGGATCTTGCCTTCGCCTGCACGCATGATCTTCGAGAGGACGGACACGGGGGTTTGTCTCCTTGCCGGTCGGGCCTGGGACGGTCGGTTTCAATGACAGATTCAAATCACAGCTTGAGCAACGGCCATCGTAAGCGAGGACCACACCGCGTCGGGAGGTCTGCCTGCGACAGCCACTAGGACAACGGACAGGTGCTGCCGAAGGTGCCGCGTTCCCGCAGCGAAAAGTAACGAACCGCTCACTCACCGCAAAGGAATGGCGTCCTTACGGCTCCCCGAGCAGAATCGGCCGATGGACCCCGTCACCCTGACCACCGACCGTCTCGTCCTGCGTGCCGTGGGGGTGGAGGACACCGACGCCGTCTTCGACGCCGTCCAGGACCCCGACATCCAGCGGTGGACCACCATCCCGTCCCCGTATCTGCGCGAGCACGCGGCGGGCTTCACGGACCAGATGGTGCCCGAGGGCTGGGCCGACGGCTCCGCCTTCACCTTCGGGGTCTTCCTGCCCTCCGGGGAGCTGGTGGCCATGGTCGCCATCACCATGCGGTCCCTCGGGGTCGGCGAGATCGGTTTCTGGGCGACCAAGGAGCACCGGGGCAACGGCTATGTCACCGAGGCCTGCGTCGCCGTGTCCCGCTGGGTCTTCACGGACGTGTCCGTCGACCGCGTCGAATGGCGTGCCGAGGTCGGCAACAGCGGCTCCCGCGCGGTCGCCGAGAAGGCCGGCTTCACCATCGAGGGCACCCTCCGGTCCGCGATCAACAACAAAGGTGTCCGCAGGGACTGCTGGGTCGGCTCCCTGCTCCCCTCCGACCTGGGCCTGCCGTCGACAGCCCCGTACCTGCCGGCGCGCTGACGTCCGGGCGGCCCGGACGAGAACCGTCCCCGTCCGCCCACCCGCGCGAGTCCGGCCGCCCGGGTCGGTCCGGCCGGTCGTACGGAGCCGCCGGACCACGGCGGCACGCTCGCCGGAGCGGGGCCGATTGTCAGTGGCACGGCCTACCGTGAGGGCATGACGAGTCTCCCGCGTCCCCTCACCGAACTCTCCGCGGACGAAGCCCGCCGCATCGTGCTGCGGGCCCAGGGCTTTCTGGGCGCCCCGGACCGCAGGGCGGGCGTCCGCGGGGTCCTGCGGCACCTCGGCGCGGTGCAGCTCGACACCATCTCCGTCCTCGCCCGCTCGCACGAACTCGTGCCGTACGCCCGGCTCGGCGCCGTCGGCCGCAAGACCGTCGAGGAGGCGTACTGGTCGTCGTCCGGCTCCGCCGACGCGCCCCCGGCACCGCACGCCTTCGAGTACTGGTCGCACGCGGCCTGCATCCTGCCCGTCGAGGAATGGCCGCACTTCGCCTTCCGCCGCCGCGCCTATCGCGCCCGCCCGCACTGGAACCACGACCTGCCGGACGGCACGTACGACCAGGTGGTCAAGCAGCTCCGCGCCGAAGGCCCCCTGACGGCCACGGACTTGGGCGGCGCGAAGAAGACCAGCGAATGGTGGGACTGGTCGGGCACCAAGGTCGCCGTCGAGCGCGCGCTGATGTACGGCGAGGTGGTGTGCGTGGAGCGGCGCGGCTGGAAGCGGGTGTACGACCTCGCGGAGCGCGCCGTCCCGGCGTCCCTCCTCCATGACGACCTGGACGACACGGAATGCCTGCGCCGTCTCGTCCGGCTGGCGGGCCAGGCGCTCGGCGTCGGCACCCGCGCGGACATCGCCGACTACCACCGCCTCCGGGGCGAGCAGGTCGACGCGGTGATCGCGGGCTCCGGCCTCGTCCCGGTGACGGTCGAGGGCTGGGGCAGACCCGCGGCGGTCAAGGGCGGCGCCAAGGGACTCGGCGCACGGCCTGCCGCGGACGCGTGGGCGGACCCGGTGGCGCTGGCGACGGTCCCGCGCGGCCGCCACCGCACGACGCTGCTGTCGCCCTTCGACTCCCTCATCTGGGAGCGGGCGCGCACGGAGCGCATCTTCGACTTCACGCACCGGCTGGAGGCGTACACGCCCAAGCAGAAGCGGATCCACGGCTACTTCGCCATGCCGGTCCTCGCCGGCGGCCGGCTGGTCGGGCGGGTGGACCCGGCGCGGGAGGGCAGCACCCTGGTCGCCAAACAGGTCACCGTGGACGGCGTCCGGGCGGTGCCCGCGGTGGCCCAGGCGCTGGTGGAGGCGGCGAGCTGGGTGGGCTGCACGGACGTGCGGGTCGAGCGGGTGGACGCGCCGCAGCTCCGCGACGCCCTCGACGCGGAGCTCGCCGGCCTGCTCGGCTGACGCCCGGCGCGGTGCTCCGCCGGCGCTCGACGCGGAGGTCCGGGGCCGACCTGTCCGCCCCGGGCGGGCGTCAGCGAATTTCGAGGATCTTCTCGCGCATCGCGTACACCACGGCCTCCATCCTGGAGTGCAGCTGCAGTTTCTCCAGGATGTTCCGGACGTGGTTCTTCACGGTGTTCTCGGAGATGAACAACTGCTTGGCGATGTCGCGGTTGTTCATTCCCGTGGCCACGAGCTTGAGGACTTCCAGCTCCCGCTCGGTGAGCCGGGGCGCGGGCACCAGTCGGCGCTCGTCGGTCCGCTGGATCATCGACTTGAACTCGGTCAGGAGTTTCGACGCCATGGAAGGGCTGATCTGCGACTGACCGTCCGCCACCGCGCGAATGGCCGTGGCCACCTCGTCCGTGGAGATCTCCTTGAGGAGATATCCGGTCGCGCCCGCCTTGATCGCGTCGTAGAGGTCGGCCTCCTCGTCGCTGATCGTCAGCATGATGATCTTCGCGCTGGGGGCCACCTCCTTGATGGAGGTGCACGCCTCGATACCGCCGCGCTTGGGCATCCGTACGTCCATCAGCACGATGTCGGGCAGCAGGTCGGCGGCCTTGTCGACCGCCTCCGCCCCGTCGCCCGCCTCGCCGACGACCTGGATGTCCTCCTCGGCCGCGAGCACGATCTCCAGACCGCGGCGGAAGAGGGCGTGGTCGTCCACGACGAGGACCCTGATCGGTTCCTTGCGCGGGGAGCCCACGTCCGCGCCCGGGGCGACCACGCCGTGGTCGGCGTCCCGGTCACGCATCGGTCCGAAGCTGTCCGCCATCGTTCCTCCCCCTGAAGGCCGTGGCCTGTGTTTCCGTGCCATCGCCAACCCAAGGCAACGGCCCACCGGTTGGGCCGGTGCGGCCATGATTCCATGCCGGGACGACAATCCGGCGTCGGAGCGGGGCGCGAAGGGGTCGCACACCGATGCCCCTGGGGGCGCACACGCGCTGCCAGGGGCATCGGATCGGCCGATCTGCTGCCATCGGGCGGGGTCAGCCGCCGAGCGCACCGCCCGGCGCGTCCGCTTCGCCCTGGGTGACCATCGGGTCCGTACTGAGGTGGATGACGCCGTAGTCGTAGGCGTGCCGTCGGTAGACGACACTGGGCTCCTTCGTCTCGGAGTCGACGAAGAGGTAGAAGTCGTGCCCGACCAGCTCCATTTCGTAGAGCGCCTGGTCGAGTGTCATCGGGGCGGCCACGTGGGTCTTCTCGCGGACGACACAGGGGCCTTCGCCCATGATCTCGAGGGAACCGATCTTCTTGGTCGGCACGGCGTCCTGGTCCCCTTCGTGGACGACGCTGCCGTTGCCGTTCAGGGTCGCGGCACCCGGGACGTGGTCGGCGACCTCGGCCGCCGGGATCCTGCCGTTGCCACGTCGGGTGTAGCGCTTGTCGTGCTGCTTGCGCAGCCGGGCCTCAAGCTTGTCCGCGGCCAGGTCGAGTGCTGCATACGCGTCGCTCGCCGCTGCCTCCGCCCGGATCACCGGTCCGCGGGAGTGGAGCGTGATCTCCACCCGGTCACAGCGGTCGGCCTGTCGGGGGTTGGGCTCCTTGGACACCTCGACGTCGAGGCTGATCACCTTGCCATCGAGCTTCTGGATCTTCTCCAGCTTCAGCTTCTCGGCCACGTGCTTGCGGAACCGCTCGGGCACCTCGGTCTTGCGGCCCTTGACGACGATGTCCACGCAGAACTCCGTTCCCGGATAGCCCCGCTCCACTGGCGGAGCATCTCCCTTTTGCACCAGGTCCCGGTGAGCACCGGAACCTCGGACTCGGTGACGTTCACCTCCTCCTCCCCCGAGGACAAGATCTCCACCCCACCGATGCGGGTGAATCGCAAAAACCCGCGGCAGTGCATTCGGGTGCGCGAGGCCCGGCCTGCGCCATTGCCTCACAACCGAACATATCTCGCCCGGACGGATGTCGTCACCCTCTACTGCTGCGTACCTCCGTTCAGGTGAATTGACCCGGTCATTACCTGCAACGATGCAAGTTCTCGGTCAGTTCCGGTTTATTTCGAAAGCGTCCGGTGGTGCGGCGACCACGGCCGAACAGACCGTGCCACCGCGCGTCCCTCTGGCCTGCCCTCTACCCACGATTCGCCCGTCCACTTCAGGTAGTTCCGGTCGTGCCGGTCGTTCCGGTCTCTCCCGCGCTGCGCACACACCTTCCGCCGCGGCCTGCGCCTCGCGCACTGCGCGCGCCGCCTCCGTCAACGAGGCACCCGTCGTCATCAGGTCGTCCACCAGCACCACCCGGCCTCCCCCGGCCAGCAGTCGAACCCCGCCGCCCGTCACCTCCAGCGCACCGGACAGATTGTCCGACCGCTGCCGGGAGTTCAGCCCCGACTGGTCGGCCACCGCCCGGCGGTGCCGCAGGACACCGAGCACGCGCGCGGGTGTCCCCGTGCGCCGCAGCTCACCGGCCGCCGCGAGCGCGATCCGCCGCGCCGGATCGTGTCCACGGGCCCGGACCGCCCGCCGTGCCGAGGGCACGGGCACCAGCAGGACGGCCCCGTCTCCCGGCCCCGCGCCGCGGACCCCTGCGCCATCGCGCTCCGGCCACTCCCGCTCGCACCCCGCTTCCCCTCTCCCGTGCCTCAGCCGCCCCTGCGAAGCCACGGGCCGCCCGGCCGGACCAGCACGTCGCGCCGCCTCCAGAGCGGCCCGCACGGCCCCGGCCAGGGCCGCGCCCAGTGGTGCCGCCAGGGCCAGCGCACCGCGCTCCTTGTGAGCGAGCAGCACCGCCCTCACCTCGTCCGTGTAGGGAGCGGCCGCGTGCACCGCCGGCAGCCCGGCCGGTTCAGGCACCGGTCGCACCCGGCTCGGCGCGGCCCCGCTCAGGGCGGCACGGCACTCGGCACAGAGCACCGCACGAGGCCTTCCGCAGCCTCCGCACTCGGCCGGCAGCACCAGATCCGTGAGGTCCCGCCACCACCCCCGCATGGCCACCACTGTGCCAACGCCCGGCCCACTCGGCCACCCCTGTGGACAACTGCCTGTGGACAACTCCGCGGCCAGTGCCTGCGAGGCGACGGCGACGGGAACCGGAGGGATTCGTGGCAGCTCGGCGGACAGACCAGCAAGCGCAGACGGACCGCCACGGAACACCGCCGGACGCCCCCGGAACGACGGTGGGCCCGCCCGGAGTACCGGACGGGCCCACGGCCGAGAACCTTCCCGGCTAGCCGGGATAGACCGGTGCCGTTCCGTCCTGGACGATCTTCTGCCACTGCTCCCCCGCCGACAGCCGCACGATCCCGTCCGTCTCGGACTGCGCCAGCAACGGCAGGGTCTCGTCCTCGGACGCCGCGATCTCCTTGACGTTGGCGAGCGCGGACGGCGCGGTGGCCGGCGGGGTGGAGCCGTCGACCTGGACGTAGCGCATCTGCTGCACACCGCCCTTCTCGCTGCCGACCACCACGAGCCGGCTGTCCCCGGCCCAGGACATGGCCGTGACCTCCTCCAGCCGGGGGGCCACGACGCGCGTGTTGACGACGTCGGCGCCGGCCGGTTCGTCCCCGGTGGACCGGTCGATGCGCCCGATCTGCAGCGAGCTCTTGCCGTCCTTCTCCACGATCAGCGCGATCCGCACCCCGTCGGCGGCCACCCGTACCGCCTCGATGCGCCCGTCGACCAGCGGCGTCTGCACGACCACGGGGTCGCCCGCGCCCTTGCTCAGCAACAGCAGGCGCGGCTTCTTCGGGTCGCGGTCGGCCACCCACAGGTCGCCGCGCGCGTCCCAGCTCGGCGTCGTCAGCCGGTCGGCCGGTGTGCTGCCCTGGCTGCGCAGCACCGGTTCGCCGAGCGAGCCGCCGGACACCAGCGACCCGACGTACAGGTTCCGGCCGTCCGCGGACACTCCGGCCGCGGTGGTCTCGTCCCGTGACACCGCGGCCGCCCGCAGTTTCTTGACGCCCTCGCCGAGCGCCCCGGGCACCGGCTCGGGCTTCTTGTCGCGGTCGCCGCCGTCCATCCGTACAAGCCGCTGCTCGTGGTCGATGAAGTACTGGTCCTCCGACTGCCGGCCCGTACCGTGCGAGGCGACTCCCGCGGCCTGTCCCTTCGTCTGCACGCACAGCTGCGAGCCGTCCGACCTCTGCAGCTCCACCTCGTCGACGCCGGTCGGCGTCAGGTTCGTCAGCGTGAGCAGGACCTGGGCCGCCATCCGTTCGCACACGGCGTTCCCGACGTGGTCGGCCTGGCCGTTCAGCGGCACCGTCACCCTGTTGCGGTCGTCGGTCGACAGGGAGGTGTCGGCGCTCTTCAGGTCCGTGCCCGTGGGGAAGCTCGACGTGACCTCCGGGTCCAGCCACTTCGTGGGCCCCCGCAGCAGCGCCCGCACGATCTGTGTCATCGGGTCCACCTGCGCGCGCACGTAGACGGGGTCGGCGACCGTCGCCAGCGGACGGCCGGCCCCGGAAATACCGTTCGACGCGTAGTAGTACTTGTTGACGGAGACGTAGTTGCGCTGGAAGTCGGACGAGCCCATGACGACGCCCTGCGGCAGGGCGTCGATGCGCCACTGCTTGTTCTTCAGTTTGGTCAGGCGCACCGACTCGTTGTACGTGCCGGCCGCCGGTTCGTAGGCGTGCCGCTCGTCCACGCCGGCGACCTTGCTGCCGTTCAGCCGGAACCTGACGTCGCGCGTGCCGTCCTTCGTGTCCGTCGGCACCGTCACCGGCTCCGGCGCGTCGTCGAGCACGGTGGTGGAGTCGTACGGGTCCCACGTCCTGCGGGCGCCGTCCGTGAGGTACTTGCCGGCCGTCTCGTAGTTCGCGTCGTCACTCGTGAGCGCCTCCAGGAAACCCCGGACGATCTCGTCCGCCGAGGCGCCGGGACGCGGCGGGATCGCGTAGACCCGCACCTGCGAGTCCTGGCGCGGCGTGGACTCCACCTGCCGCAGATCCCCGCTGTCCGGCATCGACGCGCACCCCGCCAGCAGCAGTGCCCCACAGCTCGCGTACGCCATGACGCGCACCGAGCGGCGTCCGCGGACGCCGCTCCCCCCGCGGTCAGCGCCCACGGAATACCTCCCCTTGTCCGAGCTCCTCCGACGTCCCGCCGTCCCGCCGCGGCTCAGGCCCGCCCTGTTCCCGGCTGCCCTGCTCCGAGCCGGTCCGTTCACGGCCTGCCGTCTCCTCCTGACGGCGCACGGACCCGGTGGGCCGGGGCACCACGCGCGAGCCGTTGCCCGGAAGCGCCGTCGGATCGGCCGTCGGCGACCCGGCCGTGCGGGGCGCTATGGGCCCCCGCTGCGGCGTGGTACCGCCCACCGGCTGCTGCACGGGCACCGTGGCCAGTTTGGCTCCGCCGCCGTGCGGCAGGCCCGCGTCGTCGAGTCCGCGGTTGCGCCGCGAGTCCTTGGGCTCCAGCGGTATCGGCGATCCCCGCAGGGGCTCGTCGGCCGTCCGCGGCAGGGTCAGCCGGAACTGCGAACCGCCGCCCGGCTCGCCCCAGGCCTGCAGCCAGCCGCCGTGCAGCCGCGCGTCCTCCAGGGCGATCGACAGCCCGAGGCCGGTGCCGCCGGTGGTCCGCGCGCGGGCCGGGTCGGCCCGCCAGAAGCGGCTGAACACCCGGGTCGCCTCGCCGGGCTTGAGCCCGACGCCGTAGTCACGCACGGCGATCGCCACCGCTCCGCCCGCCGCCGCGAGCTTGACGACCACGTCCTTGCCCTCGCCGTGCTCGACGGCGTTGACGACGAGGTTGCGCAGCACGCGCTCGACGCGCCGGGCGTCCGCCTCCGCTATCAGCGGCTGCTGGTCGCCGACGACCCGTATGTGGGTGCCCTTGCGCTCGGCGAGCGGCTCGGCTCCGCCCACCACCCGTCGTACGACGTCCCTGAGGTCGATCGCGTCGGCCTCCAGGGCCGCCGCGCCCGCGTCGAACCGGCTGATCTCCAGCAGGTCGGCGAGCAGCGTCTCGAAGCGGTCCAGCTGGTCGGCGAGCAGTTCGGCCGACCGCGCGGTCATGGGGTCGAAGTCCTCGCGGGCGTCGTGGATGACGTCGGCCGCCATCCGGACGGTCGTCAGCGGCGTGCGCAACTCGTGCGACACGTCGGAGACGAACCGTCGCTGCATCCGCGACAGGTCCTCCAGCTGCTGGATCTTGAGCTGGAGGTTCTGCGCCATCTTGTTGAAGGCCTCGCCGAGCCGCGCGATGTCGTCCTCGCCGGTGACCTTCATCCGTTCCTGGAGGCGTCCGGCGGAGAGCCGCTCGGCGATACCGGCCGCCATCCGCACCGGTGTGACGACCTGGCGCACCACGAGCCAGGCGATGGCACCGAGAAGCACCACGACGAACAGTCCGGCCGTCGCCAAGGTCCCCTTGACCAGGCTCAGCGACTTCTCCTCCTGCGTCAGCGGGAAGAGGTAGTACAGCTGGTACGCGTCGCCGTTGGGGTCGGTGAGCTGCTTGCCGATGACCAGGGCGGGCTGCGACGGGCGACCGTCCTTGTAGACGACCCGCGTGTAGCTCTGCTGGGCGGCACTGCTGCTGTCGATCCGGGCGCGCAGGTTCTCCGGCACGCTCACCGTGGAGTCGACCCGCCCGGAGCCGCGCGGGGCGAGACCCGCACCGCTGTGGCCCGAGCCCGAGGGCGTGGAGTTGAGGGTGACGACGTCGAACGCGCCCTGGCCACCGCTGGACAGGGACACGACGAGATCGGTCATCCACTGGGTGACGTTCTTCGACAACGGGCCGGTCGCGGCCACACCGTCGTCGCCGCTCGCCGTCACCGTCGAGTCGGCGCCTCGCTTGGCCGCGGCGAAACCGCCGGTGGCCTGGCTCTGCGAGGCCTTCACCTTGGCGTCGAGCAGGCCGTTGCGGACCTGACCGATCACGACGAAGCCGAGCAGCAGCACGACGCCGAGCGACATCAGCAGTGTCGTCACGACGATCTTGAGCTGGATGTTGCGCCGCCACAGCCGCATCACGGGCAGCAGCGGACGGCGCACCCAGCGCATCAGGAGCCGGAGGACCGGGCTGCCCTGGACTCCGCCCTGGAGCAGCCCGCCCTCGAACAGGCGTCCCCAGCGGAAGCCCGTCATCTTCCGGCCGACAGGCCGCCCCGTACGTTCCCCCTGCTCAGCGGGCGCCGAAGCGGCACTGTCACGGGTCATGTCAGCTCGGTCCTGCCTTGTAACCGACGCCACGGACGGTCACCACGATCTCGGGCCGCTCCGGGTCCTTCTCGACCTTGGAGCGCAGCCGCTGGACATGGACGTTGACCAGCCGGGTGTCCGCCGCGTGCCGGTATCCCCACACCTGCTCCAGCAGGACCTCACGGGTGAACACCTGCCACGGCTTGCGGGCCAGCGCGACCAGCAGGTCGAACTCCAGCGGCGTCAGCGCGATCGACAGGCCCTCCCGTTTCACGGAGTGACCGGCGACGTCGATGACGAGATCACCGATGGAGAGCTGTTCGGGTGCCGGCTCCTCCGAACGGCGCAGCCGCGCCCTGATCCGTGCCACCAGCTCCTTTGGCTTGAACGGCTTCACGATGTAGTCGTCGGCGCCGGACTCGAGGCCGACCACGACATCGACGGTGTCGCTCTTCGCCGTGAGCATCACGATCGGCACCCCGGACTCCGCCCTGATCAGGCGGCACACCTCGATGCCGTCCCGTCCGGGCAGCATCAGGTCCAGGAGCACCAGATCGGGCTTGGTCTCGCGGAAAGCGGCCAGCGCCTTGTCGCCGTCGGCTACGAAAGACGGCTCAAAACCTTCACCACGCAACACGATGCCGAGCATCTCGGCCAGTGCGGTGTCGTCATCGACGACAAGGACTCGTCCCTTCATAAACGACATCATCCCATTAACTAAATCGTTACCTGGCGTGACAAGTCACACAGCTCGGCGAGAGCCTCAGCCGTCACGGGCGACACAACGCCCCCTTCGGTGACGATCGCCGTGATCAACTCCGGCGGCGTCACGTCGAACGCCGGGTTGTACGCCTGGGTCCCCAGGGGTGCCACAGGTATACCGCCTCCCGACTCCGCGCCCGCCATCGGCACCTGCGGAGCTGTGATCTCCGTCACTTCATGACCGGGTCGCTGCTCGACCTCGATGGACGCCCCGTCCGGCGTGTCCAGGTCCACCGACGTCACCGGCGCCACCACGATGAACGGCACGTGGTGGTACTTGGCCAGCACAGCGAGCGGATAGCTCCCCACCTTGTTCGCCACCGAACCGTCGGCCGCGATCCGGTCGGCCCCGATCAGCACCGCGTCCACCTCTCCGGACGCGAACAGCGAGCCGGCGGCGCTGTCCGTCAGCAGCGTGTACGCCATGCCGTTGCGTGCCGCCTCGTACGCCGTCAGGCGCGCGCCCTGCAGCAGCGGCCGCGTCTCGTCGACCCAGAGCCGCCGCAACTGCCCGGCCCGGTGCGCGGCGAGCGCCACGGCGAAGGCGGTGCCCTCGCCGCCCGACACCAGCGCACCGGTGTTGCAGTGCGTGAGCACCCGGTGTCCGCCGCCCGGCAGCAGCTCGTCGAGCAGCGCCAGACCGTGCCCGGCCATCCGCGCACTGGCCTCGGCGTCCTCCCGGTGCAGCGCCCGCGCCGCGGCGAGCGCCGCCGCCGCGGCCGCCTCCTGGTCACCGCCGTCGGCCAGCGCGGCCTGGTGAGCGGCCTGCGCCCTGCGGACACCGGCCGAGAGGTTCACCGCGGTGGGCCGGGCACCGGCGAGGTCCCGGGCCGCGTCGCCCACGTCGAAGCCGCGCACGGCGGCGAGCGCGACCCCGTACGCGCCGGCGATCCCCAGCAGGGGTGCCCCGCGCACGGCGAGCGTCCGGATCGCCTCCACCAGCGCGGGGGCGTCCGTGCACACCAGCTCGACCTCTTCGGCCGGCAGCCTGGTCTGGTCGAGAAGGACCACGACAGGTCCTTCGGGCGGCTCGTGCCAGCGGATCGCGGGTATCTCCGTCGGCCCGCTGTCCTCGCGGGATTGCGCGTAGTGATCAGCCATCCGCCCAGTCTGCCCCGTACCCGGCGGACAATTGAAGGTGTCCAGCTCATACAGGGGCCGGTCACCTGCCGGTCGGGCCGTGGCACGATGGCTGCCAACCTGCCGCCGCGACCGCGGAACGGGCACCGTGAAGGAGCGACGATGAACGACACTCCGGGCTGGGCGTCGCCCGGATCCGCCCCCTCCGACGGACAGGAGCCGGACTCCACCGGCACCCCGCAGCCCGCGGAGCAGCCCACGGACCCGGCCGGTGCGAACCAGCCCCAGCAGCCTCCGAACTGGTCCAAGGAGCAGCCCCCGCCCGCCCAGTGGTCGGCCCCCGGCTCGCAGGTACCCGCCCAGACCCCGCCCGCGCCCGGCCCGGGCTGGGGCGGCCAGTACCCCGGCGGTCAGCCCGGCCCCGGAGCACCCGGCGGCTGGGGAGCGCCCGGCCAGGGCTACGGCGGCCCCGGCGGCCCGGCCGGCTGGGGCGGCAACTGGGGCGGTCCGCCGCCCGCCGCCAAGCCCGGCGTGATCCCGCTGCGCCCCCTCGGTGTCGGCGAGATCCTCGACGGCGCCGTCTCCACCATGCGCACCTACTGGCGCACGGTGCTGGGCATCTCGCTGACGGTCGCGGTGATCACGGAGATCGCGGTCATCCTGCTCCAGGGCTTCTTCCTGAACGACACCGAGGGCTCCGACGCCCTCAGCGACCCGAGCGCCACCGTCGGCGAGCTGACGCGGGCCCTCGGCGACACGATGCTCAGCTCCGGTGTCGTCCTGCTCATCACCCTGCTTGGCACCATCGTCGCCACGGCCCTGCTCACCTCGGTCACCAGCCGCGCGGTGCTCGGCAAGCCGGTCACCACCGGCGAGGCCTGGCGGGACGCCCGGCCCCAGCTGCTGCGCCTGTCCGGCCTCACCCTGCTGCTGCCCGTCATCGCCCTCCTGATCGTCGGCGTCGGAACACTGCCCGGCGTACTCGTCGGCGTGGCCGGCTCGGGTGACGCCGGCGCCGCGCTCGCCGTCCTCGGCGGCCTCGCCGGGGCCGTCGTCGCCATCTGGCTGATGGTCCGCTTCTCGCTCTCCTCGCCCGCCCTGATGCTGG
Organism: Streptomyces sp. M41(2017); assembly: GCF_002078175.1. Taxonomy (GTDB): domain Bacteria; phylum Actinomycetota; class Actinomycetes; order Streptomycetales; family Streptomycetaceae; genus Streptomyces. The sequence continues at coordinate 1,261,684 of NZ_MWFK01000001.1, forward strand.
AGAAGCAGGGCATCGTGAAGTCGATGAGCCGCTCCGCAAAGCTCGTGCGCGGCTCCTGGTGGCGGGTCTTCGGCATCCAGCTGCTCGCCACGATCATCGCCAACATCGTGGCGTCGATCGTCGTCATCCCCTTCGCCCTCCTCGCCGCCGCCCTGAGCGGCGACGGCTTCAGCGGCCTGCTCGACAGCAACGGCGGCGACATCGGCTGGACGTTCCTGATCATCAGCGGCATCGGCTCGGTGATCGGCTCCATGCTCACCCTCCCGATCAGCGCGGGCGTCACCGTCCTCCTGTACATCGACCAGCGCATCCGCCGCGAGGCCCTCGACCTCGACCTGGCCCGCGCGGCCGGCGTGCCGGACTACGGCACCGAGCCCTCCGGCGCCACACCGGGGAGCTGATGCGGTGAACGGGGCGGGGGGAGCCTTCACAGCAGTACTCGCGGGACCGCACACCGGTGCCACGACCGTGCTCGCACTGGCGCGCGGGGACGCGCCACCGGTGACGACCCCGCGCGACCCCGCGCGGGAGGCCGCCAGACGCGAGCTGTCCAAGCGGATGTACCACGAGAACGACCCGGGCCTGATCCAGCGCGCCCTGAACGCCTTCTGGGACTGGGTCGACAAGCTGTTCGGCGCCGCCTCCACCGCGACACCCGGCGGAGCACTCGGCCTCGTCGTGATCGTCCTCGCCGTCCTGGCGGTCCTCGGCGCCCTCTGGTGGCGCCTGGGAACCCCGCACCGTACTTCCGTCCCGTCCGCCGCCCTGTTCGACGACCGCCCGAGAAGCGCGGCGGAACACCGTGCCGCCGCCGAGGCCCACGCGGCCCAGGGCCACTGGAACCAGGCCGTCCAGGAACGGATGCGCGCCGTCGTCCGCTCCCTGGAGGAACGCGCCCTGCTCGACCCGCGCCCCGGCCGCACCGCCGACGAGGCGGCCGCCGAGGCGAGCCGGACGCTTCCGGACCACACGGACCGACTGCGCTCGGCGGCACGGGACTTCGACGACGTCACGTACGGCGGCCGCACCGGCGACCGGCGCGCGTACCAGCACCTCACCGAACTGGACCGCGACCTGGAGCGCACCAAGCCCCTGCTCACGAGCGGCGCCCACAGCGCCCAGAAGACGTCGGCCACCACCCGCCGGGGCGCCGCCTCATGACCCAGGCCACGCTCACCCCCACGTCCACCTCCACCTCGGCCTCGCCCACGGCCCGGCAGGTGTGGACCCGCACGCGCGGAGTCGTCCTCGCCCTCGTCGTCCTCCTGGTGGCCGCCGTCGTGATCGCCGTGGTCCGCTCGGACGCCCGGCACGGCCGCCTCGACCCGCGCTCCGCCGACCCGCTCGGCAGCCGGGCCGTCGCCGAACTCCTCGCCGACCAAGGCGTCTCCACCCGCGTGGTCACCACCCTCGGCCAGGCCCGAGCCGCCGCCGGCCCCGACGCCACCCTGCTGATCGCCGCCCCGGACCTCCTGACCAAGCGTCAGCAGACCCTTCTGCACACGGCGACGGCGAACTCCGGTGGCCGGACCGTCCTGGTCGCCCCCGGCCGGCCCTCCGTCGGCACCCTCGCCCCCGGCGTGTCCGCCGACCCGGCCGTCAGCTTCGACTCGACGCTCTCCCCCGACTGCACGCTTCCCGCCGCCCGGCGAGCGGGCAGCGCCGACACCGGCGGCGTCCGCTACATCACCACCGCGCCGGACGCCGACGCCTGCTACCCCAGCGACGGCCGGCCCACGCTGCTGCGCCTCCCCGCCCGCCCGGGAAACGGCGACACCGTCGTCCTCGGCGCCCCCGACATCCTGTCCAACGAACGTCTCGACGAGCAGGGCAACGCCTCGCTCGCCCTCCAACTCCTCGGCTCCCGCTCCCACCTGGTCTGGTACCTCCCCTCGCTCTCCGACACCTCGGCCACCGACGCGGGCGACCGGAGCTTCTTCGACCTGCTCCCCTCGGGCTGGCTCTGGGGCACGCTGCAGCTCTTCGTCGCGGCGGCCCTTGCCGCCCTGTGGCGCGCACGTCGACTGGGCCCCCTCGTACCCGAACGGCTCCCCGTGGCGATCCGGGCCTCCGAAACCGCCGAAGGCCGCGCCCGCCTCTACCGCAAGGCCAACGCCCGCGACCGGGCGGCCACCGCTCTGCGCTCCACCACCCGCACCCGCCTCGCCCCCCTCGTCGGCGTCCCCCCGGCCCAGGCACACGCGCCCGAGGCCCTGCTCCCCGCCCTGTCCGCCCACCTCGACGGCGACGGCCAGGCCCTGCACCAGCTCCTCTTCGGACCGCCGCCGCACGACGACGCAGCCCTCGTCTCCCTCGCCGACCAACTCGACGCCCTCGCAAGAGAGGTACGCCATTCATGATGGACCCGACCACTGACAATGCCGGATACGCCGGACATTCCGGGGATGCGAGCACCGCCCGCGCCTCCCTGGAGTCCCTGCGCGCCGAGATCGCCAAAGCCGTGGTCGGCCAGGACCCCGCTGTGACCGGCCTCGTCGTCGCCCTGCTGTGCCGCGGACACGTCCTCCTCGAAGGCGTCCCCGGAGTGGCCAAGACGCTGCTCGTCCGAGCTCTGGCATCCGCGCTCGAACTCGACACCAAGCGCGTCCAGTTCACCCCCGACCTGATGCCGAGCGACATCACCGGCTCCCTGGTCTACGACGCCCGCACGGCCGAGTTCTCCTTCCAGCCCGGCCCGGTCTTCACCAACCTGCTGCTGGCCGACGAGATCAACCGCACGCCCCCGAAGACCCAGGCGTCCCTGCTGGAAGCCATGGAGGAACGCCAGGTCACGGTCGACGGCACCCCCCGGCCGCTCCCCGAGCCCTTCCTCGTCGCCGCGACCCAGAACCCCGTCGAGTACGAGGGCACGTATCCCCTGCCCGAAGCGCAACTGGACCGCTTCCTCCTGAAGCTGACGATCCCGCTGCCCACCCGGCAGGACGAGATCGCCGTCCTCACCCGGCACACCGACGGCTTCAACCCCCGCGACCTGCGCGCCGCCGGCCTGCGCCCGGTCGCTGGTCCCGCCGACCTCGAAGCCGCCCGCGCCGCCGTCGCCAAGACGGCGGTCTCCCCGGAGATCACCGGCTACGTCGTCGACATCTGCCGCGCCACCCGCGAGTCGCCGTCCCTCTCGCTCGGCGTCTCACCGCGCGGCGCGACCGCCCTCCTCGCCACCGCCCGCGCCTGGGCCTGGCTGACCGGCCGCGACTACGTCATCCCCGACGACGTGAAGGCCCTCGCCCTCCCCACCCTCCGCCACCGCGTCCAACTCCGTCCCGAAGCCGAGGTGGAGGGCGTGACGGCCGACTCCGTCATCAACGCGATCCTCACCCACGTCCCCGTCCCCCGCTGATGGCCTTCACCGGACGTGCCGCGCTCCTCGCGGCTCTCGGCGCACTCCCCGTCGGTATCTGGGAGCCGAGCTGGACGGGCATCCTCGCGGTGAACGCCCCGCTGGCCCTGGCCTGCGCCTGCGACGCCGCCCTCGCGGCCCCCGTACGCCGCCTCGGTCTGACCCGCTCCGGCGACACGTCCGTACGCCTCGGCGACACCGCGGACGTCACCCTCACCGTCACCAACCCCTCAGGCCGCCCGCTGCGCGCACACCTGAGGGACGCCTGGCCGCCGAGCAGTTGGGAGTCGGGCACCGAAGTCGCGTCCTCCCGGCACCACGTGTCCGTGCCCGCCGGCGAGCGCCGGCGTGTGACGACCCGTCTGCGCCCGACCCGCCGCGGCGACCGCCGGGCTGACCGTGTCACGATCCGCTCGTACGGCCCCCTGCGCCTCTTCGCCCGCCAGGGCAACCACAGGGTTCCCTGGTCCGTACGTGTGCTGCCCCCCTTCACCAGCCGGAAGCACCTCCCTTCGAAACTGGCCCGGCTCCGCGAACTGGACGGCCGCACCAGCGTGCTGACACGCGGTGAGGGAACTGAGTTCGACAGCCTGCGCGAGTACGTTCCGGGTGACGACACCCGTTCCATCGACTGGCGCGCGACAGCCCGCCAGAGCACGGTCGCCGTACGCACGTGGCGCCCCGAGCGGGACCGGCACATCCTCCTGGTCCTCGACACAGGCCGCACCTCGGCGGGCCGCGTCGGTGACGCCCCCCGTCTGGACGCCTCGATGGACGCGGCCCTGCTGCTCGCCGCCCTGGCCTCCCGCGCCGGCGACCGCGTCGACCTCCTTGCCTACGACCGCCGCGTCCGCGCCCTCGTCCAGGGCCGTGCGGCGGGCGAGGTCCTCCCGTCGCTGGTCAACGCGATGGCGGTCCTCGAACCCGAGTTGGTCGAAACGGACGCCCGCGGCCTGGCCGGCATCGCGCTCCGCACGGCTCCCCGCCGTTCCTTGATCGTGCTCCTGACGAGCCTGGACGCGGCGCCCGTCGAAGAGGGCCTGCTCCCCGTGCTCTCCGGTCTCACCCAGCGCCATACGGTCCTGGTGGCATCGGTCGCCGATCCGTACATCGCCCGCATGGCGAAGGCCCGGGGAGACGCCGAGGCGGTGTACGAAGCGGCGGCGGCAGCTCAGGCACAGACCGAACGTCATCGCACGGCGGAGCAGTTGAGGCGCCGTGGCGTGACTGTCGTCGACGCGATCCCGGACGATCTGGCCCCGGCTCTGGCGGACGCCTACCTGGCTCTCAAGGCCGCGGGCCGACTGTAGAAGCCGCCGGCCTCATCCGGACATCAAAAAAGGGCGGTCTCCTTTGGGAGACCACCCTTTGACAAATATCGTCGAAACGCAGAAAACCCCCGTACCGGTATCCCCGGCACGGGGGTTTTCTCAACAATAGTTCGGCGGCGTCCTACTCTCCCACAGGGTCCCCCCTGCAGTACCATCGGCGCTGTGAGGCTTAGCTTCCGGGTTCGGAATGTAACCGGGCGTTTCCCTCACGCTATGACCACCGAAACACTATGAAACTGTCAACCGGAGCCGTGGCATAGCTACGACGGTTGTTCGTGGTTTCAGAACCAACACAGTGGACGCGAGCAACTGAGGACAAGCCCTCGGCCTATTAGTACCAGTCACCTCCAGCGGTTACCCGCCTTCCAGATCTGGCCTATCAACCCAGTCGTCTACTGGGAGCCTTAACCCCTCAAGGGGGTGGGAATACTCATCTCGAAGCAGGCTTCCCGCTTAGATGCTTTCAGCGGTTATCCCTCCCGAACGTAGCCAACCAGCCATGCCCTTGGCAGGACAACTGGCACACCAGAGGTTCGTCCGTCCCGGTCCTCTCGTACTAGGGACAGCCCTTCTCAATATTCCTACGCGCACAGCGGATAGGGACCGAACTGTCTCACGACGTTCTAAACCCAGCTCGCGTACCGCTTTAATGGGCGAACAGCCCAACCCTTGGGACCGACTCCAGCCCCAGGATGCGACGAGCCGACATCGAGGTGCCAAACCATCCCGTCGATATGGACTCTTGGGGAAGATCAGCCTGTTATCCCCGGGGTACCTTTTATCCGTTGAGCGACGGCGCTTCCACAAGCCACCGCCGGATCACTAGTCCCGACTTTCGTCCCTGCTCGACCCGTCGGTCTCACAGTCAAGCTCCCTTGTGCACTTACACTCAACACCTGATTACCAACCAGGCTGAGGGAACCTTTGGGCGCCTCCGTTACTCTTTAGGAGGCAACCGCCCCAGTTAAACTACCCATCAGACACTGTCCCTGATCCGGATCACGGACCCAGGTTAGACATCCAGCACGACCAGACTGGTATTTCAACGACGACTCCACCATGGCTGGCGCCATGACTTCAAAGTCTCCCAGCTATCCTACACAAGCCGAACCGAACACCAATATCAAACTGTAGTAAAGGTCCCGGGGTCTTTCCGTCCTGCTGCGCGAAACGAGCATCTTTACTCGTAGTGCAATTTCACCGGGCCTATGGTTGAGACAGTCGAGAAGTCGTTACGCCATTCGTGCAGGTCGGAACTTACCCGACAAGGAATTTCGCTACCTTAGGATGGTTATAGTTACCACCGCCGTTTACTGGCGCTTAAGTTCTCAGCTTCGCCACCCCGAAGAGTGACTAACCGGTCCCCTTAACGTTCCAGCACCGGGCAGGCGTCAGTCCGTATACATCGCCTTACGGCTTCGCACGGACCTGTGTTTTTAGTAAACAGTCGCTTCTCGCTGGTCTCTGCGGCCACCCCCAGCTCACCGAGTAAATCGGATCACCAGTGATGGCCCCCCTTCTCCCGAAGTTACGGGGGCATTTTGCCGAGTTCCTTAACCATAGTTCACCCGAACGCCTCGGTATTCTCTACCTGACCACCTGAGTCGGTTTAGGGTACGGGCCGCCATGAAACTCGCTAGAGGCTTTTCTCGACAGCATAGGATCATCCACTTCACCACAATCGGCTCGGCATCAGGTCTCAGCCTTAATGTGTGACGGATTTACCTATCACACGGCCTACACCCTTACCCCGGGACAACCACCGCCCGGGATGGACTACCTTCCTGCGTCACCCCATCACTCACCTACTACCACCTTGGGCCGGCGGCTCCACCACTCCCCTCAACTCCGAAGAGATCAGGGCGGCTTCACGGCCTTAGCATTAATGGGCTCGATGTTTGACGCTTCACAGCGGGTACCGGAATATCAACCGGTTATCCATCGACTACGCCTGTCGGCCTCGCCTTAGGTCCCGACTTACCCTGGGCAGATCAGCTTGACCCAGGAACCCTTAGTCAATCGGCGCACACGTTTCTCACGTGTGTATCGCTACTCATGCCTGCATTCTCACTCGTGAACCGTCCACCACTGCCTTCCGGCGCGGCTTCACCCGGCACACGACGCTCCCCTACCCATCACAGCAGGCGTTGGCCCTATTGCTGCAATGACACGACTTCGGCGGTACGCTTGAGCCCCGCTACATTGTCGGCGCGGAATCACTAGACCAGTGAGCTATTACGCACTCTTTCAAGGGTGGCTGCTTCTAAGCCAACCTCCTGGTTGTCTGTGCGACTCCACATCCTTTCCCACTTAGCGTACGCTTAGGGGCCTTAGTCGATGCTCTGGGCTGTTTCCCTCTCGACCATGGAGCTTATCCCCCACAGTCTCACTGCCGTGCTCTCACTTACCGGCATTCGGAGTTTGGCTAAGGTCAGTAACCCGGTAGGGCCCATCGCCTATCCAGTGCTCTACCTCCGGCAAGAAACACACGACGCTGCACCTAAATGCATTTCGGGGAGAACCAGCTATCACGGAGTTTGATTGGCCTTTCACCCCTAACCACAGGTCATCCCCCAGGTTTTCAACCCTGGTGGGTTCGGTCCTCCACGACCTCTTACAGCCGCTTCAACCTGCCCATGGCTAGATCACTCCGCTTCGGGTCTTGAGCGCGCTACTGAATCGCCCTATTCGGACTCGCTTTCGCTACGGCTTCCCCACACGGGTTAACCTCGCAACGCACCGCAAACTCGCAGGCTCATTCTTCAAAAGGCACGCAGTCACGAGACATGTGCAAGCACATATCCGACGCTCCCACGGCTTGTAGGCACACGGTTTCAGGTACTATTTCACTCCGCTCCCGCGGTACTTTTCACCATTCCCTCACGGTACTATCCGCTATCGGTCACCAGGGAATATTTAGGCTTAGCGGGTGGTCCCGCCAGATTCACACGGGATTTCTCGGGCCCCGTGCTACTTGGGTGTCTCTCAAACGAGCCGTTGATGTTTCGACTACGGGGGTCTTACCCTCTACGCCGGACCTTTCGCATGTCCTTCGCCTACATCAACGGTTTCTGACTCGCCTCACAGCCGGCAGACTGTGAAAGAGAGATCCCACAACCCCCTGCATGCAACCCCTGCCGGGTCTCACACATACAAGGTTTGGCCTCATCCGGTTTCGCTCGCCACTACTCCCGGAATCACGGTTGTTTTCTCTTCCTGCGGGTACTGAGATGTTTCACTTCCCCGCGTTCCCTCCACACTGCCTATGTGTTCAGCAGTGGGTGACAGCCCATGACGACTGCCGGGTTTCCCCATTCGGAAACCCCCGGATCAAAGCCTGGTTGACGGCTCCCCGGGGACTATCGTGGCCTCCCACGTCCTTCATCGGTTCCTGGTGCCAAGGCATCCACCGTGCGCCCTTAAAAACTTGGCCACAGATGCTCGCGTCCACTGTGCAGTTCTCAAACAACGACCAACCACCCATCACCCCCGGTTACCACCGGAGTTCACTGGGGCCGGCACTGAAGGCAGCCAACCATCGGCCGTACCTTCAGACACCCAACAGCGTGCCCGACACCCTCGCCACTCGTGATCAGCTTTCCACGCTCCGAAGAACAGTACTTGCAGCCCGAGATGACTTGAGTGCCGAATAATCAACGTTCCACCCATGAGCAACCAGCATCGAACATTCGCCGATGTACTGGCCTCTGACCTCGCCCCGAAGGACTCGGTAAGAAGTGCTCCTTAGAAAGGAGGTGATCCAGCCGCACCTTCCGGTACGGCTACCTTGTTACGACTTCGTCCCAATCGCCAGTCCCACCTTCGACAGCTCCCTCCCACAAGGGGTTGGGCCACCGGCTTCGGGTGTTACCGACTTTCGTGACGTGACGGGCGGTGTGTACAAGGCCCGGGAACGTATTCACCGCAGCAATGCTGATCTGCGATTACTAGCAACTCCGACTTCATGGGGTCGAGTTGCAGACCCCAATCCGAACTGAGACAGGCTTTTTGAGATTCGCTCCGCCTCACGGCTTCGCAGCTCTTTGTACCTGCCATTGTAGCACGTGTGCAGCCCAAGACATAAGGGGCATGATGACTTGACGTCGTCCCCACCTTCCTCCGAGTTGACCCCGGCAGTCTCCTGTGAGTCCCCATCACCCCGAAGGGCATGCTGGCAACACAGAACAAGGGTTGCGCTCGTTGCGGGACTTAACCCAACATCTCACGACACGAGCTGACGACAGCCATGCACCACCTGTACACCGACCACAAGGGGGGCACTATCTCTAATGCTTTCCGGTGTATGTCAAGCCTTGGTAAGGTTCTTCGCGTTGCGTCGAATTAAGCCACATGCTCCGCTGCTTGTGCGGGCCCCCGTCAATTCCTTTGAGTTTTAGCCTTGCGGCCGTACTCCCCAGGCGGGGAACTTAATGCGTTAGCTGCGGCACCGACGACGTGGAATGTCGCCAACACCTAGTTCCCACCGTTTACGGCGTGGACTACCAGGGTATCTAATCCTGTTCGCTCCCCACGCTTTCGCTCCTCAGCGTCAGTAATGGCCCAGAGATCCGCCTTCGCCACCGGTGTTCCTCCTGATATCTGCGCATTTCACCGCTACACCAGGAATTCCGATCTCCCCTACCACACTCTAGCCTGCCCGTATCGACTGCAGACCCGGGGTTAAGCCCCGGGCTTTCACAACCGACGTGACAAGCCGCCTACGAGCTCTTTACGCCCAATAATTCCGGACAACGCTTGCGCCCTACGTATTACCGCGGCTGCTGGCACGTAGTTAGCCGGCGCTTCTTCTGCAGGTACCGTCACTTTCGCTTCTTCCCTGCTGAAAGAGGTTTACAACCCGAAGGCCGTCATCCCTCACGCGGCGTCGCTGCATCAGGCTTTCGCCCATTGTGCAATATTCCCCACTGCTGCCTCCCGTAGGAGTCTGGGCCGTGTCTCAGTCCCAGTGTGGCCGGTCGCCCTCTCAGGCCGGCTACCCGTCGTCGCCTTGGTGAGCCACTACCTCACCAACAAGCTGATAGGCCGCGGGCTCATCCTTCACCGCCGGAGCTTTTAACCCCCACCCATGCAGGCAGGAGTGTTATCCGGTATTAGACCCCGTTTCCAGGGCTTGTCCCAGAGTGAAGGGCAGATTGCCCACGTGTTACTCACCCGTTCGCCACTAATCCACCCCGAAGGGCTTCATCGTTCGACTTGCATGTGTTAAGCACGCCGCCAGCGTTCGTCCTGAGCCAGGATCAAACTCTCCGTGAATGTTTTCCCGTAATCGGGACGACACCACGAGAGCGGAACAACCGGTCGGAATAGGACCGGTCGTTCACAGCGTCCTCGCTGTGCGCCTACCCCGAGGGGCAGGACTTTTTCAAAGGAACCTCGTCCCGGCCGATCGGCCGGAGACGGGGTATCAACATATCTGGCGTTGATTTTTGGCACGCTGTTGAGTTCTCAAGGAACGGACGCTTCCTTTGTACTCACCCTCTCGGGCTTTCCTCCGGGCGCTTCCCTTCGGTCTTGCGTTTCCGACTCTATCAGACCGTTTCCGTATCCGATTTCCTCGGCGCTTTCCAGGTTTTCGCTTTCGCGTTTCCCTTTCCGGCGAGTCCGACTCTATCAGATCCTTTCGGGCCTGATTTCCTCGGTGCTTTCAAGTTCCGCGCTTTTCGCGCTTTCCTTTTCAGCGACTCCGACTTTATCAGAAGGTGTGGGCCGGATTTACCGGCGACCGTTTCTGAATCATCAAGAGGGGGGCTTCTTCGAATCGACGTATCGATTGCTTGGAGAAGCTCGCAGACTCTAACCGCTGCCGCCGGACGTGTCCAGTTCTAGGCAACTGTTCTAATCTACCTCCCCGAGCAACCCGTGTCAACGGGTCCCTTGGGGCGAAGAGGAGACTAGCAGCTCAGCGGAGGCCCACGCACATCAGGCGGCCGTGGGGAGAGTGGCGCTGCGCTCGGAGGCGTCGACGTCGCCTGTGACGCCCGAGCGGACCGCCCGGCCTCCGAGCACGTACACGTACAAGAGGAAGGCCAGTTCGGCCGCGATGCCGATGGCGATGCGCGCCCAGGTGGGCAGGCCGGACGGTGTGACGAAGCCTTCGATGGCACCCGAGACGAAGAGCACCAGCGCCAGGCCGACAGCCATTCCCAGTGCGGCGCGGCCTTCCTCGGCGAGCGCCGTGCGGCGGGAACGCGGGCCCGGGTCGATGACCGTCCAGCCCAGTCGCAGGCCGGTGCCCGCGGCGACGAACACGGCGGTCAGTTCGAGCAGGCCGTGCGGAAGGATCAGTCCCAGGAAGGTGTCGAGGCGGCCGGCCGATGACATCAGGCCGATGCCGACACCGACGTTGAGCATGTTCTGGAAGAGGATCCAGAGCACCGGGAGACCCAGGAAGATGCCGAGGACGAGGCACATGGCCGCGGCCTGGGCGTTGTTCGTCCATACCTGGGCCGCGAACGACGCGGCGGGGTGGCTGGAGTAGTAGGTCTCGTACTCGCCACCGGGACGGGTGAGGTCGCGGAGCTGGCTGGGCGCGGCGATCGAGGCCTGGACCTCCGGGTGCGCGGCGATCCACCAGCCCAGGAGCGCAGCCACCGCGGTGGACAGCAGTGCCATGGGCACCCACCAGTGACGGGAGCGGTAGACCGCCGCGGGGAAGCCGCGGGTCAGGAAGCCGGTGACGTCGCGCCAGGAGGCTCGGCGGGTGCCGGTCACGGCGCTCCGCGCGCGTGCCACGAGTTGGCTGAGCCGGCCGGTGAGCTGCGGGTCGGGCGCGCTGGACTGGATCAGCGAGAGATGGGTGGCGGTTCGCTGGTACAGGGTGACGAGTTCGTCCGCCTCGGCCCCGTCGAGGCGGCGCTGACGGCGCAGGAGGGCTTCGAGTCGGTCCCACTCGGCTCGGTGGGCGGAGACGAAGACGTCGAGGTCCATCGGTTTGCCTGCTCCTCGGCTGCTCGTCGGCGACTCTTGGTCGATGTCAGCTTGTCTTACTGCGGCGCGAAGTGCGCTCAGCTTGGCAGACTGGCGGTTCTCGGGGCAGGTCAGGGGAAGGGCGGCACGTGTGAGTGAGCTTGTGACGGGCGAGGCGGTGGCGCTGGAGCTGCGTCCCGCGAAACTGCCGAGCCGGGCGCTGGCCGTCGTGCTCGACCTCGCCGCGGCGATGGTGGTCTACCTCGTCGTGACGATCGGGCTCGTCGCCGCGACCGCCGCGTTGGACGACGCGGCGCAGGTCGCTCTGTCGATCGCGAGCTTCCTTCTTGTGCTGGTCGGCGTGCCCATCGCGGTGGAGACGCTCAGCCATGGCCGGTCGCTGGGGAAGCTGGCGTGCGGGCTGCGGGTGGTGCGGGACGACGGCGGGCCGATCCGGTTCCGGCACGCGCTGGTGCGCGGGGCGGTGGGGGTCGTCGAGATCCTGATGACGTTCGGCATCGTCGCGTGCATCGCCTCGCTGGTGTCGGAGCGCGGTCGTCGGCTCGGGGACGTGTTCGCCGGGACCCTCGTGGTGCGTGAGCGGATTCCGGTGGGGCGTATGCCTCATGTTCCCCCGCCGCCCCCCTGGCTCGCGGGACGCTTCGCCGAGCTCGACCTGTCCGCGGTGCCGGACGGGCTGTGGCTGGCCATCCGCCAGTACCTGACGCGGATGGGGCAGTTGGATCCGCGAGTGGGCGGGGCGATGGCGGAACGGCTCGCGATGGATCTCGCGACGCGTACGGGAACACCGCCGCCGCAGGGTGTGCCCGCGGGGGCGTACCTGGCGGCCGTGGTGCAGGAGCGGCAGGCCCGTGAGGCTCGTCGGGTCTTCGGAGGCGGCGCGGCTGCCGGAATGCCCCAGCCCGTTCCTGGCGGATACCCCTATCCGCCAGGTCCTGGCGGATACCCCTTCGCGCAGGTCCCTGGCGGATACCCCCAGCCGATGGGGCACGGCGGTTATCCCCCGCCGCCCGCCAACACCGGCTATGCCTCACCCCTCGCGCCGGCCGGCTATCCCGCGCAGGGAAATCACGGCGGCCACACCCCTCAGGGTGGGCCACCCTCTGGTCAGCAGCCCGATCCGTCCCAGGACGGGCGGGATCGCTCGGTCGACCCGGGTCGGCCCGCAGGTGGGCCGGGACAGGACGAGCGGCCGGCGACGGGGTTCGCGCCGCCCGCATAGCCGTTCTCCCCGGTGCGAGCGAGGCCCTCTCTTCACGAGCGGGTCCCTTTCCGCACGGTCGGATCTCGCCCTTCACGCCGGACGACGCCCGTTCGTCGGCGTCGCATCGCGTCGTGCCTGCCGTGCCCTGCCCTGCCCTGCCGTCAGGTGAACGCCGACGGAGGCGACTCCAGGTCCTCCAGCTCGATGCCGGGGGCCGCGAGCACCACGTCCCCCGCGATGTGGACAGCGTGCTGTTCCCCTGTGTCCAAGGCTGTGACCTGGTATTCGTCCACGGTCAGGGGGCCGTTGTCAGTGCTGTGTGTTTCGCTTTCGATCAAGGCCCAGGACTGGTCGAGGGTGCGCGGGGCGAGGACCGGGCCGGTGAAGGAGACGAGGCGAACGCGGGTTGCCGCGGTGCCGGCGGAAGGGGTGAGGCGCAGGAGGCGGGCGGTGGCGACGAGGAACGCGGGAGAGGTGCCGGTGAAGGCGTGGGCAGCCACGTTTCCTTCGGTCGCCTCGGTGCCGGCGGGGTCGGTGCGGACCCAGGTCACGCCGTCGATGGCGGCGCCGCGCACCTGCCAGTTCGCGGAGTGGAGTTCGAGCCGGATGGGTCGGCCGAGTTCGTCGACGGCGAGGTCGACGGAGCCGGTGACGGTGTTCTCCCCGGGGAGGCCGTCGGGTCCCGTCGTGGAGGGGGTGGTGAGTTGGGCGACGTAGCGCCAGCCGGAGGGGCCGGGCGCGCAGTGGAAGTGTTCTTCGCCGAGGGGGGTGTGATCGTGCGGATCATGGAGCGAATAGCGGCCGCGGGGCATGGGCGTTCAGGTCCTCATCGGGGACAGGCCCCCGCCGGGAGGGCGAGGGCCTGCTGACATCCGGACGCCGAGCGGGGGTACCGCTGCTCGGCGGGTGTGCTCAGTAGCGGTAGTGGTCCGACTTGTACGGGCCCTCGACCTCGACACCGATGTACGAGGCCTGCTCGGGGCGGAGCGTCGTGAGCTTCACGCCGAGCGCGTCCAGGTGGAGACGGGCGACCTTCTCGTCGAGGTGCTTCGGCAGCACGTAGACGTCGGTCGGGTACTCCTCGGGCTTGGTGAACAGCTCGATCTGGGCCAGGGTCTGGTCCGCGAACGAGTTGGACATCACGAAGGACGGGTGTCCGGTCGCGTTGCCCAGGTTCAGCAGGCGGCCCTCGGACAGCAGGATGATGACCTTGCCGTCGGGGAACTTCCAGGTGTGGACCTGCGGCTTGACCTCGTCCTTGACGATGCCGGGGATCTTGGCGAGGCCGGCCATGTCGATCTCGTTGTCGAAGTGGCCGATGTTGCCGACGATCGCCTGGTGCTTCATCTTGGCCATGTCCGCGGCCATGATGATGTCCTTGTTGCCCGTCGTGGTGACGAAGATGTCCGCCTTGTCGATGACCTCGTCGAGGGTCGTGACCTGGTAGCCGTCCATCGCCGCCTGCAGGGCGCAGATCGGGTCGATCTCGGTGATGATCACGCGGGCGCCCTGACCGCGCAGGGACTCCGCGCAGCCCTTGCCCACGTCGCCATAGCCGCAGATGACGGCGGTCTTGCCGCCGATGAGGGTGTCGGTGGCGCGGTTGATGCCGTCGATCAGGGAGTGGCGGCAGCCGTACTTGTTGTCGAACTTCGACTTGGTGACGGCGTCGTTCACGTTGATCGCCGGGAACAGCAGGGTGCCGTCACGGTGCATCTCGTACAGACGGTGGACGCCGGTGGTGGTCTCCTCGGTCACGCCGCGGATCTCCGAGGCGAGCTGGGTCCACTTCTGCGAACCCTCGCTGATGGTGCGGTTGAGGAGTTCGAGAACGACGCGGTGCTCCTCGTTCTCGGCGGTGTCGGCCGAGGGGACCTTGCCGTCCTTCTCGTACTTCACGCCGTTGTGGACGAGGAGGGTGGCGTCACCGCCGTCGTCCAGGATCATGTTCGGGCCGCCGGTGGGGGTGTTCGGCCAGGTCAGCGCCTGCTCCGTGCACCACCAGTACTCCTCCAGGGTCTCGCCCTTCCAGGCGAAGACCGGGACACCCTGGGGGTTGTCGGGTGTGCCGTTCGGGCCGACGGCGATGGCGGCGGCCGCGTGGTCCTGGGTGGAGAAGATGTTGCAGGAGGCCCAGCGGACCTCGGCGCCGAGGGCGACGAGGGTCTCGATGAGGACGGCGGTCTGGACCGTCATGTGCAGGGATCCGGTGACGCGGGCGCCGGCCAGGGGCTGCGCCGCGGCGTACTCCTTGCGGATCGACATCAGGCCGGGCATCTCGTGCTCGGCGAGGGTGATCTCCTTGCGGCCGAAGTCGGCCAGCGAGAGATCGGCGACCTTGAAGTCCAGTCGGCTGTCGACAGTCGTCATGACGAGCTGCTCCTCGGGTTCGGGGCGAGTTGGGCTGTTCTGCGCGGCGGTGGGCACATACGGATGCCCGAGAGGGGCACGGACGTGCCCCGGCAGGACACAGGGGTGCCCGGTGCGCGCAGCGCAGTCCGTCGGAGGCCCTCTCTCCCTCGGCCGGTCCGCGGGGGGACCGCCCGACCGCCATCAGCAGCGACGTCTGGCTCAGTCACCCAAGCTACACCGGTGAGCCCGCCCGTCCCCAGTCCGCCTCCGGAAGGGACCGTGTCCCGGGACGGGGGCCGAGGGGTCCTGGCGGCGCTGCGCCACGGGCCGCGGCTGCCGGGGTCATGGGCTCCCGGCCTGCGGATGTGGGGGCCTCCGGGCCGGGGGATCGGGAGGGCTCCGGGCCCGGGGACGGGGACGGGGACGGGGACGGGGAGGGGGTGATGTTCGGCGTCTTCGATCGTGGGCAGGGGTGCCAGGGCATCGGAAACATGTCAGTGGTTCCGCGGGCGTCCGCGAGGCGTGCCGCCCGCGTGAACGCGGCGTTCAGGGCGCCGCAGGCGTTAGGAGATCGACGTGACCAGTCCGGCCGGCCCTCCCCCCACGGGCGACGGCGGTGACGAGCCGCAGCGGTTGAAGCTGCTGGCGGTGACCGCGTGTCCGACCGGCATCGCGCACACGTACATGGCGGCCGAGAAGCTCTCGCAGGCTGCGGAGCGGCTCGGGATCGACATGAAGGTGGAGACGCAGGGATCCATCGGGGCTGAGAACGTGCTCGATGACAACGATGTCAGAACCGCCGACGGGATCATCGTCGCGGCCGACAAGGATGTGGACCTCGGCAGATTCGCGGGCAAGCGGGTGATCACCGTCGGGGTGGCAGAGGGGATCCACCATCCGGAGCGGCTGATCGAGCAGGTCCGGTCGGCGCCCGTGCACACCGCCGACGGTCCCGCGCCGACCTCCGGGAAGGGCGGCAGCGGCGGCAAGGAGCGGAGCCTGCCGTACAAGGCGCTGATGAACGGGGTCAGTTACATGATCCCGTTCGTGGTGGTCGGCGGGCTGCTGATCGCGATATCGCTCTCGCTCGGCGGGCACACCGACCCCTCCGGCGGCCTGGTCATCCCCAAGGACTCCTTCTGGACGGACGTGAACAACATCGGTGTCATCGGCTTCACGCTGATGGTGCCGATCCTGTCCGGATACATCGCCTACGCGATCGGCGACCGGCCCGCGCTCGTGCCCGGCATGATCGGCGGGTGGATCGCCAACACCGGCGCGCTGTACGACTCCAAGTCCGGGGCCGGGTTCATCGGAGCGATCGTGACCGGCTTCCTCGCCGGTTATCTGGTCCTGTGGATCAAGAAGGTCAAGGTCCCGAAGTTCGCCCAGCCGATCATGCCGATCATCGTGATCCCCATCGTCGCGACGACGGCTCTCGGCCTCTTCTTCATCTACGTCATCGGGAAGCCGATCTCGTGGGTCTTCGAGCACCTGACCAGCTGGCTCAGCGGGATGACCGGCACCAGCGCCGTGCTGCTCGGCGCGATCCTCGGCCTGATGATCGCGTTCGACATGGGCGGGCCGGTCAACAAGACGGCCTTCCTCTTCGGCTCCGGGCTCATCGCGACCGGCAACCAGACCGTGATGGGCATGTGCGCCGCCGCGATTCCCGTGATGCCGCTCGGCCAGGGCGTGGCCACCCTGATCCGCAAGCGCCTCTACACCGAGCAGGAACGGGAGACGGGACTGGCCTCGCTGTTCATGGGCTGCTTCGGCATCTCCGAGGGCGCCATCCCGTTCGCCGCGGCGCGGCCCGCGCAGGTCATTCCCGCGAACATGCTCGGCGGTGCCGTGGCCGGTGCGGTCGCCGGACTCGCCGGGGTCAGCGACGCCGTCCCGCACGGCGGGCCGATCGTGGCGGTGCTGGGTGCCGTGGGCGGCGTGCCGATGTTCTTCGTGGCCGTCGCCATCGGTACCGCGGTGACGGCGCTGACGACCGTCACGTTGGTCGACGTCAGTGAGCGCAGGCGGCGGGGCGAGGTGCCGGTCCCCTCGGCGCGGACGCCCGAGCCGGCGCTCGCCGCCGCGGTCGCCGTCCCCGGGACCGGCGGCGCCACGGGACCGGTGCGCGCCGCCCTCGCGAAGGAGAGCGGCCCGACCGCCGAGGCCACTGGGGCGCCCGTGTCCGGCGGTTCCGCGGCCACAGGCGCGGGATCGACGGCGACCGCTGTCGCCGACGAGGCCGAGGTGCTCTCCGGCTACGTCACGGAGGAGACCGTCACGGTCCGGCTCGCGGCCGAGGACAAGGAGTCCGCGATCCGCGAGATGGCCGGACTGCTCGCCGCCTCCGGCAAGGTCCGGGACGTCGAGGAGCTGGTGCGGACGGCGCTGCGCCGTGAGGAGCAGGGCACCACGGGCCTCGGCGAGGAGATCGCGGTCCCGCACGCCAAGACGGACGCCGTGAGCGCCCCGGTCGTCGCGTTCGCGCGCTCCGACGCGGGCATCGAATGGGGTTCGCTGGACGGGACCAGGGCCCGGCTGGTGTTCATGATCTCCGTGCCGGAGGCCGCCGCGGGCGACGAGCACCTGAGGATCCTGGCGCTGCTGTCGCGCAAGCTGATGGACCCCGCCTTCCGGGAGCGGCTGACGGCCGCGGCGGACGCGCGGGCGATCCTCGCGGTGCTGAGCGAGATCGAGTAGTCGGAGGTACCGCGACCGCCCGGCCGCTGGACGACGTCGGGGCCCGCCTGAGATCTCAGGCGGGCCCCGATGTCGTACGGACGAGAGGTCAGTGGTCGGACGGCGACTGGGCCGGTCCGCCGGGGGTGGCGTCGCGGTCGGCGCCCTTGACGGCCTCCGCCTCGCTGTAGATGTCCGGCTCCAGGTAGATCACCCGGGCGATCGGGACGGCCTCGCGGATACGGGCCTCGGCCGCGTCGATCGCGGAGGCGACCTGGGTGGCCGTGTCGTCGTGCCGGACGGCGATCTTCGCCGCGACGAGGAGTTCCTCGGGGCCGAGGTGGAGCGTGCGCATGTGGATGATGCGGGTGACCGTGTCGCCGTCGACCATCGCGGCCTCGATCTTCGTGGTGTTCTCCGGGCCCGCCGACTCACCGAGCAGCAGCGACTTGGTCTCGGCGGCGAGGACCAGGGCGATCAGGATGAGCAGGACACCGATGCAGATCGTGCCGATGCCGTCCCAGGTGCCGTCGCCGGTGAGCAGGGCGATGCCGACGCCGCACAGGGCCAGGACCAGACCGATGAGCGCGCCGAAGTCCTCCAGGAGGACGACGGGCAGCTCGGGGGCCTTGGCCCGGCGGATGAACTGGGACCAGGAGTGCGTCCCGCGGATCTGGTTGGACTCCTTGATCGCCGTGCGGAACGAGAAGCCCTCGGCGATGATCGCGAAGACCAGGACGCCCACCGGCCAGTACCAGTGCTCGATCGCGTGCGGGTGCTTGATCTTCTCGTAGCCCTCGTAGACGGCGAACATGCCGCCGACCGAGAACAGGACGATCGAGACGAGGAACGCGTAGATGTAGCGCTCGCGGCCGTAGCCGAAGGGGTGCTCCGGGGTGGCCTCGCGCTGGGCCTTCTTGCCTCCGATCAGCAGGAGTGCCTGGTTGCCTGAGTCGGCGAGCGAGTGGACGCCCTCCGCGAGCATCGAGGAGGACCCGCTGAACGCGAACGCCACGAACTTCGCTACCGCGATCGCGAGGTTGGCGCCGAGTGCCGCCACGATCGCCTTGGTGCCGCCTGAAGCGCTCATCTGCTCCTGCTGTCCCTTCGTACGCCGTCCGGACCCCGTTCGTACCCTCGTACCCCGGTCCGGGCTTTGCCCGCCCTTTGCGGTGGGCCATTCTTGCAGCCCGGGCCGGCAGCGGCGCCTCAGGCCTGCGCTGTCGTCCCGTCAGGCCACCACTGTCGCACGGAAGATCGTGCCGGACCCGGACACTTCGGCCTTTTCGCCGGCCGGTACGAACACCGAGTGTCCGGGCGTCAGGTCGATGCCGTCGGCGCGGGCCAAGCCCGCCGTGCACAGCAGGATCTGCGGGGTGTCGCGGGTGAGGTCGCGGGGGGCGGCGCCTTCGGAGAGGGAGTAGCGGGACAGGCGGAACTCGTCGATGGGGGTCGCGTAGAGCTCCTCGCCGTCGGCGGACGCCTCGGGGCGCAGGACGCCGGGGTCGCTCGCCTCGAAGCGGACCACGCGCAGGAGTTCGGGGACGTCGACGTGCTTGGGCGTCAGGCCGCAGCGCAGGACGTTGTCGCTGTTGGCCATGATCTCGACGCCGAGGCCGTTCAGGTACGCGTGCGGGATGCCGGCGCCGAGGAACAGGGCCTCGCCGGGCTGGAGCCGGACGTGGTTCAGGAGCATCGCGGCGATGACCCCGGGGTCGCCCGGGTAGTGGTGGGCGAGATCGGCGTACGGGGCGTGGTCGCCGCCGAGGCGGGCACAGGCGGCCGTGGTCTCGGTGACCGTGCGGGCCATCTCGTCGGGGTCGGCGCCGAGGACGGCCGTGAGGACCTCGCGCAGGGCGGCTTCCTCGGGGTGCGCGCGCAGCAGGTCGACGTACGGCTTGAGGGCGTCGACGTCGAGTGCGGCGAGGAAGTCGGCCGCTTCCCCGGGGGCGCGGAAGCCGCACAGTCCGTCGAACTCGGTGAGGGCGCAGATCAGTTCGGGCTTGTGGTTGGCGTCCTTGTAGTTGCGGTGCGGGGCGTCGATGGGGACGCCCCGGCTCTCCTCGTCCTCGTAGCCCTCGCGGGCCTGTTCGAGGTCGGGGTGGACCTGGAGGGAGAGGGGGGCACCGGCGGCGAGGAGCTTGAGGAGGAACGGCAGGCGGGGGCCGAACTTGGCGACGGCCGCACGGCCGAGTTCCTTCTCCGGGTCCTCGGCGACGACCTCGTCGAGCGGACCGCGCTCCGTGCGCGAGGGTGCGCCCGGGTGGGCGCCCATCCACATCTCCGCCTGCGGCTCGCCGGTCGGTTCCACGCCGAGCAGGTGCGGGATGGCGGTGGTGGAGCCCCAGGCGTAGGGGCGGACGGTGTTGTCGAGGCGGTCCATCGGTGTCTTCTTCTCCATACGTGCGCTGCGCGGCCCGCTCCGTGCGGGGCCGGTGGGGAGGCGTGGCGGCGGGTTCCGGTCGGCGGACCCGGTGGCCGGGGCGCCGGTCGCGGGGCCCCGGCCCCAGGTCAGGCCCCCGAGGCGAGCGCCAGGTAAACGGCGGCGAAATCCGTGGTGGCGATCAGCTCGGCGAGGGTCTCCAGTTCGCCGCCCTCCTCGGGTTCGAGCTCGCTGATCGCGGTGTCGTGGGTGAGGGCGAGTTCGCGGGCGGCTGGGGCGGCGCTGATCCCGCCGATGGGGCGGTCGCGGAGCAGCACCACGCGCGCGTGCAGCGCCTGGGCCTCCTCGACGCGGTCACGGAAGAAGTCGTCGGGGTCGGCGCCCGCGGCGAGGGCTCCGGCGAGGAGCACGCTGTGCGAGGCGAGGGCCTCGGGGAGTTCGGCGGCCAGCGCGGGGCGGCCCGCGAGTTCGGCGAGCGCGGCGGTGAAACGGCGGCCGGCCGGTCCGGCCGAGGTGCCTTCCGTCCAGATGACCGGGAGTGCCTCGGCCAGTTCGACGGCGAGGGTCTTGGCGGGGTTGCTGTACGCGGCGATCGCGGGGCCGCAGCGTTCGGCGACGCGGTCGAGACGGTCGGCGACCTTCTGCAGGGCCTCCGGCGGGGCCGAGACGAGGCCGGTGCGGTCGAGGAGCGCGAGCAGCGGGGTGAGGAGCGCCCACAGGACGCCGGGCGCGGAGGCCGCGATCGGCTCCTCCGGTTCGTACGGGGCGGTCGCCATCGGGACGAAGAGGCCGTGGATTCCCGTCACCCAGCCGGAGAGCGGGGAGCCGGCGGGGGCCACGGCGGCGACGGTGCAGCCGCGCCGGTAGGACTGCTCGATGAGGAGGTCCAGGCCGGGTTCGCTGCCGTCGGGGGTGGCGATCAGCAGCAGGTCGACGGGGCCGGCCCAGCCGGGCAGTTCCCAGCGCAGGGCGCCCGCGGCGGGGGCGACACCCTGGGGGGTGAGCCGTGTGACGGGGCAGCTCGCGCCGGCGAGGGTGCCGAGGAACTCGGCGACGCCGGTGGCGGCCATGCCGGGGCCGGCGATCAGGACGGCGCGGGGGCGGCCGTCCGGCTTGAGCTCGGAGATCCCGGCCTCGGCGGCGTGCCGGACCGCGGTGCGCACCCGGGCGCCGGCCTCGGCCGCGCCGCGGAGCAGGGCCCGCCGGTCGGCCCGGGCGAGTGCGTCGGGGTCGTCGAGCAGCGATTCGTCGAGCATGGGGTCGGGAGCCTCCGATCGCCGGGGCGGCGTCTGCGCGCCGGCCGCCGGTGTCGCGTGCACGGGGTCGCTCGCGTGAGGTGCCGAGCGGCGCTGGGTCGGACCGGGGACCGGCCGGGTGCGGCGCCGGTCGCCGAGCGGGACGGGCGTCGCCGGTGTCCCGTGCGGACGACGGCGACGCTGTCGCCTGTGGTCGCTTGTCGTTGCGTGTCGTCGCCGGTCAGGGGAGCTGCCGGTCGGCCCGCAGGGCGGACCGGGGCGGCGCCGCGGGGGCCTGTCCTGGCGGGCGGCGGTGCGGGTCAGGCGGGGCGGCGGGCCTCGTCGACCAGGAGGACGGGGATGCCGTCGCGGACCGGGTAGGCGAGGCCGCAGTCCGCTCCCGTGCAGATCAGCTCGGTCTCCTGCTCCTTGAGCGGGGCGTGGCAGGCCGGGCAGGCGAGGATCTCCAGGAGGCCGGCTTCGAGCGGCATGGGGTGTCCTTCCGAAACGGTGGATGCGGCCTGGTCAGGGTACCGCTGCGGGAAGCCCGGCGCGGGGGCGCGGGGGCCTGTTCGTCAGGCGCGCGGAGCCGGGCGCGGCAGGGCGTGTCCGGCCGTTCCGGGGTGTACGCGTCCCGGGTCCGCTAGGGCCCGGCGCGCCCGTGGCACGCCGGGCGGGAGGGCTCAGCCGCGGATGATGGCCAGCACCTCGTCGCGGACCTTCGTCATCGTCGTCTCGTCGCGGGCCTCGGCATTGAGGCGGAGGAGGGGTTCGGTGTTGGAGGGGCGGACGTTGAACCAGGCGTCCTCGGTGGTGACCGTCAGGCCGTCGAGTTCGTCGATGGTGACGCCCTCGCGTCCTTCGTAGGCGGCCCGGACGGCGGCGAGGCGGGCGGCCTGGTCGTCGACGGTGGAGTTGATCTCGCCGGAGCCCGCGTAGCGGTCGTACTCCGCGACGAGTCCGGAGAGCGGGCCGTCCTGTCCGCCGAGCGCGGCGAGGACGTGGAGGGCGGCCAGCATGCCCGTGTCGGCGTTCCAGAAGTCGCGGAAGTAGTAGTGGGCGGAGTGCTCGCCGCCGAAGATCGCGCCGGACGTGGCCATCTCGGCCTTGATGAAGGAGTGGCCGACGCGGGTGCGGACCGGGGTGCCGCCGTGCTCGCGGACGACCTCCGGGACCGACCAGGAGGTGATGAGGTTGTGGATGACGGTGCCGCCGCCGTGCTTGGCGAGTTCGCGGGCGGCCACCAGCGCGGTGATCGCGGACGGGGAGACCGGCTCGCCGCGCTCGTCCACGACGAAGCAGCGGTCGGCGTCGCCGTCGAAGGCGATGCCGAGGTCGGCGCCCTCCTCGCGGACCCGCTTCTGGAGGTCCACGATGTTCGCCGGGTCGAGCGGGTTGGCCTCGTGGTTGGGGAAGGTGCCGTCCAGTTCGAAGTACATCGGGACCAGTTCCAGCGGCAGCCCGGCGAAGACGGTCGGGACGGTGTGTCCGCCCATGCCGTTGCCCGCGTCGACGACGACCTTCAGCGGGCGGACGGACGTCAGGTCGACCAGCGAGCGGAGGTAGGCCGCGTAGTCCTCCAGCGTGTCCCGGCTCGTGATCGTGCCGGGCTTGACGTCCGCGGCCGGGGCCGGGGCGCCGGAGTCGAGCCAGGACTCGGCGAGCCGGCGGATCTCGGACAGGCCGGTGTCCTGGCCGACGGGGGCCGCACCCGCCCGGCACATCTTGATGCCGTTGTATTGGGCGGGGTTGTGCGAGGCGGTGAACATGGCGCCGGGGAGGGTGAACGCGCCCGAGGCGTAGTAGAGCTGGTCCGTCGAGCAGAGGCCGATCTCGGTGACGTCGACGCCGCGGGCGGCCGCTCCGCGCGCGAAGGCCCGGGACAGTCCGGGCGAGGAGGGCCGCATGTCGTGCCCGATCACGATGGCGTCGGCTCCGGTCACCTGGACGAACGCGGCACCGAACAGCTCGGCCAGCGGCTCGTCCCACTGGTCCGGGACCACCCCGCGCACGTCGTACGCCTTCACGAGCTGCGACAGATCAGCAGTCACGGGCCAACCCTCCAGAAGTCCACTTCGGTCGGCCCAAACTACCCTTCCGGGCCGACCGGGCGGCGTACCGAGCCACGGTGGAGCACAACCGCGACCTGCGGAACCGGCCCTTCCCGGGCGGGCGCCGACGCATCGGCCCCGGGAGGGGTCGGTGCGCGGCTCAGGGCAGCATCCAGGACAGCACCGGCGAACTCTGTCCGACCACGATGAGACACATCACGAGCAGGAGCCCGAGGCTCCAGGGCAGCACCTTGCGCAGGAGGTCGCCCTCCCGGCCCGCGAGCCCGACCGACGCGCAGGCGATCGTCAGGTTCTGCGGCGAGATCATCTTGCCGAGGACACCGCCCGAACTGTTGGCGGCGGCGAGGAGTTCGGGCGACAGCCCCGACTCCTTCGCGGCGCTCACCTGGAGGGCGCCGAAGAGGGCGTTCGCCGAGGTGTCGGAGCCGGACACGGCCACGCCGAACCAGCCAAGGACGGGTGACAGGAAGGCGAGCCCGGCTCCGGCGGCCGCCACGAACCGGCCGATGGTGGCGGCCTGTCCGGAGAGGTTCATGACGTAGGCCAGCGCCAGCACGGACGTCACGGTGAGGATCGCGAACCTCAACTCGTGGACGGTCGCGAGCCATTCCCGTACCGCCACACGCGCGTGCACCCCGAGCACGACGGCGGTGCACAGTCCGGCGATCAGGACGAGGGTGCCGCCGGTCGCCACGATCGGCCAGGTGAAGACGTTTCCGCCCACCGGCTTGCCGTCCGGGCCGACGACGTCCAGGAAGGGCCAGTCGTACGTCCGGGTGGCCCCCGCGAGCCAGTCCTTCACGACCGGGATCTGCGCGACCGAGAAGACCAGGACGATCAGGGCGTACGGCGCGTAGGCGCGCAGGACTTCGCGGCGCGGGTCCGGCTCGTCGAGGTCCTCGCTGCGGGTGCCGGTGAGGACCGACGCCCGTACGGACTCGGGGCGGGTACGCGCGTGCGCGGCACGGCGACCAGGGCTGCGGCGCCGGCCAAGGAGGCCGCGATGTCGGCGAGTTGCGCGGAGAGGTGGTTGGAGACGGCGAACTGGGCCGCGGCGAAGGCGACTCCGCACACCAGGGCGGGCACCCAGGTCTCCCGGAGTCCGCGCCTGCCGTCGACCAGCCCGACCAGTATCAGGGGGACGACCAGCGCGAGCAGCGGTGTCTGCCGGCCCACCACGGAGGCGACCGAGTCCAGCGGCAGGCCGGTGACTTGGGCGAGCGTCACCACCGGTGTGCCCATCGCGCCGAAGGCGACCGGGGCGGTGTTGGCGACGAGGGCGACGACCGCCGCGCGGACGGGGTCGAAGCCGAGGGCGACCAGCATCACCGAGCAGATCGCGACGGGTGCGCCGAAACCGGCGAGGGCTTCGAGGAGCGCGCCGAAGCAGAACGCCACGACGAGTGCCTGGATGCGCGGATCGTCCGAGAGCCGCCCGAAGGAGCGGCGCAGGATGTCGAAGTGCCGGGTGCGGACGGTCATCCGGTACACCCACAGGGCGTTGACGACGATCCACAGGATGGGGAAGAGGCCGAACGCGGCGCCCTGGGCGGCGCTGGAGAGCGTCTGGCCGACCGGCATGCCGTAGGCGAGGCAGGCGACCAGTCCGGCCGCGAGAAGGCCCGCCAGGCCCGCCAGGTGGGCTTTCATGCGGACACCGCCGAGCAGGACCAGCACGACGACGAGGGGCAGGGCGGCCACGAGGGCAGACAGGCCGAGCGAGTCGGCGACGGGTTCCAGCTCCTGGACGTACACGGGTGCCTCCCCGGGATTCCGTGACGCGAAAGCGGTTTCTCACGGCAGACGGAATCGTCGTGTCCGCGACAACTTCACGTCAATGGGTGTGCGCGGCCCGATGCGATCGACGAGGCCGTGCGCTCGACCGGCACGGCGTCCGGGACGGGTGCCCGGGGTCTCGCGGGGCGGGGTGGACCCGAGGGGCCGTCAGGAGACGTCGACGCCCGGCGCGTGGACAGCGGTGCGGGGCTGTCGGTCCGGCCGCGCGAGGCGGGCCGCGGGGGCGCTCAGTTGTCCGGCGAGCGGAGGACCCGCAGGTGGCCGCGGCGCGCGACCTCCATCGGGTCGGCCGAGCGGGCGCCGCCGCCACCGGCCTCGGCCGTGCGCTGCTGAGGGCGGGCCGCCTCGCGCACCGCGTTCGCCAGCGCCTCCAGGTCGTCACCGCTCGGGCGGGCGGGACCCGAGGAGTCGGCGAGCCGGACGACCTCCCAGCCGCGCGGCGCGGTGAGGCGCTCGGAGTGCTCGGCGCACAGGTCGTAGCAGTGGGGTTCGGCGTAGGTGGCGAGCGGGCCGAGGACCGCGGTCGAGTCGGCGTAGACGTACGTCAGCGTCGCGACGGCGGGACGGCCGCAAGCGGTGCGCGAACAGCGACGTACAGGGCTCACGA
Organism: Streptomyces sp. M41(2017); assembly: GCF_002078175.1. Classification (GTDB taxonomy): domain Bacteria; phylum Actinomycetota; class Actinomycetes; order Streptomycetales; family Streptomycetaceae; genus Streptomyces. Next base: position 1,287,653 of record NZ_MWFK01000001.1, read on the forward strand.
CGTTGGACGGTACCGCACTCTTGAGCGGGCCGCGACGACTCTCCCCCAGGTCACCCCACCGTGTCGTTCTGTGAGACGGCCCACACCGCATCGCGATCATCACCCCCTGACCTGGGGGGACATCACCGCCGGCAGGACCGAACAGGCCTGTGTCCGATCACCACTTGGTACACATCGGGTCAATTGCCATGTCAGCGACGGTCCTGGAGAGATACGGAATCGAGCCCAACCTTGGCCGGAATGGTCATCGGGCGACATCCGGAACAGAAGCAGGATCACCGGGTGTCGGCCGGGAGGGCGGTGATCCGGCGCAGCGTGGGGCCGGGCGGCCGGGCCGGGCGGGGACTACTCTTCGTCAGTGATGGACAACCCCGTACCGCCTCCCGCCGCACCAGCCGGTCCCCGCCGTCGTGACCGCCATGGCCGCGGCATGCGCGGCCCCGTGGCGCCGCCCCAGGTGCCGCTCGCGGCGAGCCGCGCCGAAGTGTTCGCGGACCTGGTGCAGGACTCCGTGGAGCGGCTGGAGCGGCGCTGGCCGCAGCTCGCCGACATCGACTTCATGGTCCTCGAAGTGCCCCGCCTGGAGGGCTCGGGCGACGGCTGGAACGACGAGGCGGTGCCCCTGGGGGGCACGATCGCCGCACGCGAGGGCCGTCCCGCACGCGTGGTGGTCTACCGCCGGCCGGTCGAGATCCGCACCAAGGGCCGGGACGAGCGCGCGGCCCTGGTGCACGAGATCGTCGTGGAACAGGTCGCGGAGCTGCTGGGGCTGACCCCGGAGACCGTCGATCCCCGGTACGGCGAGGACTGAGCCGAGGACGGGATCGCCCCGGCCGCGTCACCGGCCGGAGATCACCCGTACGCGGTCAGCCTCCCCGGCTCACTTGCCGAGCAGCACCGAGAGGTCCTGGTCCGCCTCCGGTACCGAGACCGTGCCCCGGTCGTCCGGGAGGGTCTGGACGGTGAACGCGGGAACGCCGTCCTGGGTCGTGGCCAGCATCCGGGAGGCGTAGACCGGGCCTCCGGAGACCGGCTCGACGGTGAGGGCGTAGGTGCCCTTGAGGCCGCTCGGGACCGGCGCCTCGACGTTCTGCGTGGTGCCGGCCTTGATGGTGAACGTCTTCGAGACCGCGGTGCCGCCGCCGCTGCCCGCGGAAGCGGTGACCTTGACCGTGGCCCCCTTGCCCGGGGCGGTGACCGCGAGGGTGGACCCCTTGGCGCTGTTGTCCGCCGCCGTCGCACGCGTGCCGACGGGAGCGGTGGCCGGGATGAACGCGGTCTCCTGCCGGTCGCCCTTGCCGCGCACCACCCGCAGGGCGGCGACCACCGGAACGGAGGCGTCGCTGGGCGTGAGCACCAGGGAGCCGGCCTCGCCGCGGGTGACGTCCCCGAGGTCGACGGCGGAGGTCATGCCGGCCTTCACGTGCAGCGTCTCGTGGCCCGCCGGGGTGATCAGGCCCGAGGGCGAGGCGAGGCGGACCTTCAGGTCGGCGTCCGTTTCGCCGGGCGCGAAGGCGACCAGGCGCACGGAGGTCGCGTCCTTGGGGATGCCCGGCAGGACGAGGCTGCCGGCCGGGTCGGCGGAGGCGGCCAGCCAGTCGCCGCCGATCTTGTCGTCCAGCGCCTGCACGGCGGCACCGACACGGCCGCTGCGGACCGTCACGTGCACCGTGAGGTTGGTCTGCGGGTCGCCGGTCAGTGTGTTCAGCAGGATCGGCTCGCCGGCGTGCGGCTGGACCGTGATCCCGTCGGCCACCGTGGACTTGAGGGTGCCGTCCTTGCCGTACAGGTCGATGTCGACGACGGCCGCGGAGTCGTCCGGGTTGGTCAAGTGCACATAGTCGGTGCGGTCGTCGGCCGTGCTCGCGCCCGGGAACCAGAACTCGGTGTCCGGAGCGGTGCAGTTGGTGCCGAGCAGGCCGCGTCCGGTGCCCACGGCGACGTCGGTGGTCTCCTGGACCGTCCAGCCGGGCGCGAACCTGCCCTCCGCGGTGCCGACGAGCGCGGGCGCCTGGGAGCCCGAGGCGTCACCGGTCGCGGGCTTGCCCGGCTCCTTGACCCGCACGACGGGCTCGGTCGCCTTGCCGCCGCTCTTCTTGCCGCCGTCCGACTCCTCGGTGGCCGCCGTCAGTTCGGCCTTGCCGCCCGCGCCCGCGCCGTCCGCGACGGGGGTGAACGACGTGTACGCGGTGTCGGCGATGTCGGAGGTGCTCGGCTGCGGGCAGAGCAGGCTGGTGCGCTCCACGGGCAGTCGCGCGGCCGCCCGTGCCGTGTCGTCCCCGGAGGCGTCCGGGGACTGGAGCGTGGCGAATCCGGTGACGGCGGCGAGCGCGGTCGCGCCGGCGATCAGGGACAGGGTGGTGCGGTTCACTGCTGGCTCCCGTCGGGGCGCTCACTGTCGGTGCCGTGCGGCGGGGGCTGCGTGGGGTCGTACGCCGGGTCGTAGCCCTGCTCGCCCGTGCCGTAGCCCTGGCCCTGGGCGTCGTACGGCCGGCCGTTCGCGTCGTAGCCCTGGCCGTACGCCGGGTCGTAGGGCGTGCCGCCGTAGGCGTACGGGTCGTACTGGCCGCCCTGGTAGGGGTCCGCCTGGTACGGCTGCTGGTAGCCGCCGGTCGCGTACTCACCGGTGCCGTCGTACTGCTCGGCGCCGTACGTGCCGTACTCGGCGCCCGCGTAGCTCGGAGTGTCCCACTCGCCGTAGGTCTGCTGGTGCGGGACGGCGCCGGCCGGGACTTCCTCGTCCACGGCGGTGACGCCGTCGAGGTCCTCGTCGGATCCTTCGGCCTCCGCCTCCGCCTGGGCGCGCAGACGGCGGGCGCGGCGGCCGTCCCCCGTGGTGTCCTGGGCGGGCACGGCCCGCTCCTCGGGGAGGTCGTCGTCGACGTCGCGGCGGCGGCCCGGCAGGGCGAGCACCACGAGGACGAGGGCGAGCGCGCCCTGCGCCCACAGCCAGGCGATGTGGCTCAGCGGGGCGTCGAAGGTGACGTCCAGCCGGCCGCCGCCCGTGGGCAGTTCGAAGCCCTGGGCCCAGCCGTCGACCGTGGTGCGGGTGAGGGGCTTGCCGTCCAGGGTGGCCGTCCAGCCCGGGTCGGCGCTGTCGGCGAGCCGCAGGACGCGGCCGTCGGCGCCGGTCGGGACGGTGGTGTGCACCTCGACCGGTCCGGCGGCGATGGACTGGGGTTCACCGGAGGCGGGGACGATCGCGGCGCGCGAGACCTGCCGGTTGACACGCCACAGGGCGCTGCCGTCCTGCTGGCTGAGCCGGGTCAGACCGGGCGTGGCGTCCAGGACGCGGCTCACCTCGCGGGGCGCGCCCTTGCGGACCAGGACGTACCGCACGGCGAAGCCGCCGAGTTCGTCGGCCTGGTCGGCGCCGGAGCCCGCCACGAGGTTGGCGACGACCTTGTCGAGCTTCTTGTTCTCGCCGCCCGCCGAGGCCAGTTCGGCGTCGCCGAGGCGGGCGCCGGAGCCGCGGACGAGCGTATAGCGGACCTGGGCGGCCGAGCGGCTGTCGAGAACGAGGGTGCGGGCCTGGTCTCGGGTGCCGCTCTCCTCGGCGACGAACGCGGGCACCTGCACCGGGTCGCGGCGCTCCACGGGTCCGTCGGCGCCGCCGATGATCCATCCGGCGGCGATGAGCAGGGGTCCCGCGGCGCAGGCGAAGGCGATGAGCGCGGCGACCGGCTGACGCCAGCCGAAGCTCTGCTCGGCCACCCGCGCGCGGGCTCCGTCGGCTCCGACGGCCGCGGCGGAGAGCAGCGCGAGGCCGTAGACGAGGGTGGCGGGGCCGGCCCAGGTGGAGCTGTTGGACAGGACCGCGAGGACGAGCGCCACCAGGGCGACGACCCAGGCGGTCCTGATCCCCGCCTGACGGTCGGTGCGCAGCAGGGCAGCGAGCGCGGCGAGCACGACACCGAAGAGCATCAGGCCGCTGACCGTGCCCGGGCCGCCGGGGCTCGCGCCGAGCAGATCGAGCGCGGAGGCCGCGCTCGCTCCGTACTCCAGGCCGGCCTCCTTGAAGAAACCGAACGGCAGCAGCGTGAGCGACCAGGGGGCGAGGACCAGGAGCGGGGTGCCGAACTGGGCGAGGAACCGCGGTCCGTACGCGGACAGTTCCCTGCGGCGCACCGCGAGGAGCGCGAGGCCGAGGATCAGCGCGAGGGGCCACACGATCGGGGTGAACGCCGTGGTGAACGTCAGCAGCAGGGCGTAGGCCCAGGTGGCGCGCCAGCTGCCGCGCGCTCCCGAGGAGTGCGCGAGGCCGCTCGCCGCGACGCCCGCGCGCGCGAGGAGCGGCAGCAGGATCGCGAGGACGGCCGTGCCGATGCGGCCGCCCGCCAGCGCGCCGGTGGCGGCGGGCAGGAAGGCGTAGGCGACGGAGGCCCAGGCGCGCAGCAGGCGGGACTCGACCAGCGGGCGCGAGGCGAAGTAGGCGGCGAAACCGGCGAGCGGCACGGACGCCACGAGGAGCACGGTGACCGCGAGTCCGGTCGAGCCGAGGAGGAGGGAGGCCAGCAGCGCGACGAGCGCGAGGTAGGGCGGGGCGGCCTGGGTGTCGCCCGCGCCGACCGGATGCCAGCCGTCGGCATAGCGGGCCCAGAGATCGGAGGCGTCCGACGGTGCGGGCAGCAGCGCGCCGCCCGCGAGGGCTCCGCCGCCGAGCAGGGCGCGGCAGGCGAGGAGCGAGACGAACAGGAGGACCAGGAAGACCATCGGGCCGGGGTTGCGCGCGATGCGCTTGAGCCGGGCGAACTGCTCGATCTCCAGGAAGTCGCCGTCGTCGCCGCCGGGTCCGGACTCGACGGCGCCGCCGTGCCGGCCGGCGCCCGTGGTCAGTTCGGCGTCGGAGCGGCCCACCAGGTTGCCGGCGACCTGCTCGACGGTGGCCCGCACGGTCGCGCCGGGCGGCGGGAACAGCGGGCGCAGTTCGCCCTTGTCGACCTGGGGGCGGCCGCGCCTGCGGCGGCCGGCGATGATCCGCTCCGGACGCAGCAGGGTGCCGAGCAGGCCGCGGATCTCGTCGACGGCCTGGCCGGGGACCTTGCCCACGAGGTAGGCGACGGTGCGCAGCAGGGTGCCGAGGACCAGGCGGACCAGGATCCAGGGGAGCTGCGCCGTGCGGGCGTTGACGAGGAGGGTGTAGACGGCGCCCGCCTTGTCGACCTTGTGCGGGGACGCGGAGGTGCGGCCCACGCAGTCGACGGTGCGGCGCTCGCGGGAGGCGGCCTCGGCGTGCCGTACGACCGCTTCCGGGGCGACGAGGACGCGGTGGCCGGCGGCCTGGGCGCGCCAGCACAGGTCGACGTCGTCGCGCATCAGGGGCAGTCGGCGGTCGAAGCCGCCGAGCTCCTCGAAGACGTCGCGGCGGACGAGCATGCCGGCGGTGGAGACGGAGAGGACCGGGTGGACGTGGTCGTGCTGTCCCTGGTCCTGCTCGCGGCGGTCGAGTCCGGTCCAGCGGCGGCCGGAGTTGGCGATGGTGACGCCGACCTCGAGGAGCTGGCGGCGGTCGTACCAGCCGCGGAGCTTGGGGCCGACGACGGCGACCTCGTGGCCCAGCTCGCGTTCGTTCTCCACGACGCGCAGCAGGTGGGCGAGGGCGTCGGGTTCCGGGGCGCTGTCGTCGTGCAGCAGCCAGAGCCACTGCTCGGGCTCGCCGTACGGGAGGTCCGGCATGTCGTAGGCGTCGTCGCGCCAGCTGCGGGTGACGGGGTCCCAGCCGCTCGGCCGCTTCAGGTAGGGCAGGTCGTCCGGGGTCAGCAGACCGGCGGTGCGGGTCGCCTCCTCGACGGCCTGGCCGAATCCCGTGCGGCGGGCGAGGTGCAGGACGTGGTCGGCACCGAGGGCGTCGGTGAGCAGCTGGGCGGAGTCGTCCGCGCTGCCGGTGTCGGCCGCCACCGCGTTCTGCACGGGGCGCTCCTGGCCGAGCAGCCCGGCGAGCGCTTCGGGGAGCCAGCGGGCGCCGTCGTGGGAGACGAGCACCGCGGTCACGACGTGGCGCGGGAACTCAGGTGCGGCAGCTGCGTCGTGACGGGCTGCCGAATGGCTGTGCACGGACATCGAGGTACGGGCCCCGGTTCGATGGACTGCGGTGGACGTCTGTGTCCGGCGGGGACAGCGGGACGTCTCGGACGAGGGCCCACACTAACGGCTGGGCAGGACGACGGCCCGCCGCCTGTGGATAACCCACGTGCGACGGGCCGTTCGTTACGTGAGCGTGTGTGCCGATTGGTCGGCGGCTCCCACGCGTGCGTGCGGCTGTTTTCCGTCCGCATTTCCGTGCGACTGTTTTCGGACAGCGTCCTTCTTCGTGCGCGTGCCCGTCAGGCGGTCGTTCAGACGGCGGCCTTCTTGAGACGGCGCCGCTCCCGCTCCGACAGACCGCCCCAGATGCCGAACCGCTCGTCGTTGGCGAGCGCGTATTCGAGGCACTCGGAGCGGACCTCACAGGCGAGGCAGACCTTCTTGGCCTCGCGGGTGGAGCCGCCCTTCTCGGGGAAGAAGGACTCGGGGTCGGTCTGGGCGCACAGCGCGCGCTCCTGCCAGCCGAGTTCCTCGTCCGCGTCGTCGACCAGCAGTTGCTGCACCAGCTCGGTCATGTGCGCCCCTCGTCTGTCTTTCGCGTCCCCGTGATGCTGCCGTTACCGATTTCGGCTGAACGACACGAGTGAAATTACAAGTGTGCCGATCCGGGCCAGTCAAGCCGAGATCTGCTATTGGGCCCCTTATTCACTCTGCGGAACCAAGGCTATGCGGAAAGTGTTCAAATCGGCATAAACCCTGACAGCCCAAGGGGTCCGACCGGACGTCCACTCCCGTTACGGGGGAAGACGGCCAGGAGTTCGATCGCGTTCCGACGCCGACCTCGAAGCGAACCTGATCACATGGGGATCACGGGCTCGCGCTGAGGTTTGTGCGCCCGGTTGTGCGCCATGTGTCCGGGGAGGCGGGTGAACAAACCTTTCGCCTGCCAGATGAACCGGATGAGGTGAAACATCCCCCACATAACGGACATGAAGTTGACAGTAGGGGTGTGAACCGGTGACCTTATGGGCATGCTCGCGAACTTGGCATCCACCTCGACCCGCACCGCCGGGTCCCACGGTGCTGCCCACGTCCGCTGCAGCTGTTGTTGCTGTTCCAGCTGTTGAGCCCTACCGCGCTCCGGCTGCCTCGCCGCCACTGAGGCGAAACTCCCGCCCCCTCCGGGCGACCGCCCGCACCAGGGCACTCCCCTCCCGCCCGCCACCCGGGCGTGAACCCCCGCTCGCGACCCGGGCGGAAACGGCCAGCGACACCCCAGCACTCTTCTGCCGAGGAACCACCGCACCCATGAACAGCGACAGCGACCTCCAGATCGCCGGCGACATCCTCGAAGTACCGCACCTGCTCCAGCCGCCGCGCGAACACCCCGTCACCGTGGCCGACTTCGTCGGCATGGCGCGCTCCATCGCCGCCGACCGCTCCCAGTGGGAGCACCTCGTCGAGTACGACGCCACCTCACGCTGGTACCACCGGCTGCGCACCGGCCCCGGCTACGAGGTCTGGCTGCTGTCCTGGGTGCCCGGCCAGGGCAGCGGACTGCACGACCACGGCGGCTCCTCCGGCGTACTGACCGTCCTCGACGGCGCGCTGACCGAGCGCACGGAGCGCGGCACACGCGCCCTGGGCTCCGGCGCGCAGCGGGTGTTCGCGCCCGGCTACGCCCACGAGGTCGTCAACGACTCGCTCGAAGGGGCCGTGAGTCTGCACGTCTACTACCCGGGTCTCACGGAGATGCCGATGCACGCGGCGCGTTGCGCGGTCGCCGGGAGCGTGGAGCCGGACGGCGTGCCCGCGGGGGCCGAGGTCGCGTGACCGGCTGACACGCCGTCGCCGCCGCCTGCAAGACTGAACCCCATGCGCATTGTGGTTCTGGCAGGCGGTATCGGTGGTGCACGGTTCCTGCGTGGTCTCCAGCGGGCCGTCCCGGACGCGGACATCACGGTCATCGGCAACACCGGCGACGACATCCACCTCTTCGGGCTGAAGGTCTGCCCGGACCTCGACACGGTGATGTACACGCTCGGCGGCGGCATCAACGAGGAGCAGGGCTGGGGCCGTGCCGAGGAGACCTTCCATCTGAAGGAGGAGCTCGCGGCGTACGGGGTCGGACCGGAGTGGTTCGGGCTCGGCGACCGCGACTTCGCGACGCACATCGTGCGCACGCAGATGCTCGGCGCGGGCTATCCGCTCAGCGCCGTCACCGAGGCGCTCTGCGACCGGTGGAAGCCGGGCGTGCGGCTCATCCCCATGTCGGACGACCGCGTCGAGACGCACGTCGCCGTCACGCTGCCGGACGGCGACGCGGCCGACGGCGCCGGCGAGCGCAAGGTGATCCACTTCCAGGAGTACTGGGTGCGCCTGCGGGCCTCCGTGCCCGCCGAGGCGATCGTGCCGGTGGGTGCCGAGCAGGCCAAACCGGCCCCCGGGGTCCTGGAGGCCATCGGCGAGGCCGACGTCATCCTCTTCCCGCCGTCCAACCCCGTCGTCTCCGTCGGCACCATCCTCGCCGTGCCCGGCATCCGCGAGGCGATCGCCGAGGCGGGCGTGCCCGTGGTCGGCCTCTCCCCCATCGTCGGCGACGCGCCCGTGCGCGGCATGGCCGACAAGGTGCTCGCCGCCGTCGGCGTCGAGTCCACCGCCGCCGCCGTCGCCGAGCACTACGGCTCGGGACTGCTGGACGGCTGGCTCGTCGACACCGTGGACGCCTCCGTGGTGGAGCGCGTCGAGAGCGCCGGCATCCGCTGCCGGGCCGTCCCGCTGATGATGACCGACCTCGACGCGACGACGCGGATGGCCCGCGAGGCGCTCGCCCTGGCGGAGGAGGTACGGACTCCGTGACCACCGGCAACCATGCGGCGGACACGCCGTGGCCCTCGGACCGGGAGGAGCCGGCGGAGCGGGTAGGGCCCGGTTACCGGGTCTGGGCGCCGACCGGACTGCCCGAGGTGCGGCCGGGCGACGACCTCGCGAAACTCATCGCGGCCGCCGGGCCCGGTCTGGCCGACGGGGACGTGCTCCTCGTCACCTCCAAGATCGTCTCCAAGGCGGAGGGCCGGATCGTGGAGGCCGTGGACCGCGAGGCGGCCATCGACGCCGAGACCGTCCGGGTCGTGGCGCGCCGCGGCGCGCTCCGGATCGTCGAGAACCGGCAGGGGCTCGTGATGGCCGCCGCCGGGGTCGACGCCTCCAACACGCCCGCCGGGACCGTGCTCCTGCTGCCCGAGGACCCCGACGCGTCCGCGCGGGCGATCCGCGACGGGCTGCGGGACACCCTCGGAGTCGACGTCGGCGTCGTCGTCACGGACACGTTCGGGCGCCCTTGGCGCACCGGGCTCACCGACGTCGCCATCGGCGCGGCGGGCGTGAAGGTGCTCGACGACCTGCGCGGCGGCACCGACGCCCACGGCAACCCGCTCAGCGCGACCGTCGTCGCGACGGCCGACGAACTCGCCGCCGCCGGTGACCTCGTCAAGGGCAAGGCCTCCGGGCTCCCCGTCGCCGTCGTGCGCGGACTCGCGCACCTGGTGGCGGAGGACGACGGCGAGGGGGCACGGGCCATCGTCCGGGGCGCCCGCGACGACATGTTCCGGCTCGGCACCTCGGAGGCCGTACGGGAAGCGGTCACCCAGCGGCGCACGGTCCGGGCCTTCACGGACGAACCCGTCGACCCCGGTGCCGTGCGCCGGGCGGTCGCCGCGGCCGTGACCGCCCCGGCGCCGCACCACACCACTCCCTGGCGGTTCGTGCTCCTGGAGTCGCAGGAGTCACGGACACGGCTGCTCGACGCCATGCGGGACGCCTGGCGCGCCGACCTGCGGGCCGACGGGAAGAGCGAGGAGTCCGTCGCCAAGCGGGTCCGCCGCGGCGACGTGCTGCGCAACGCGCCGTATCTGGTGGTGCCGTGCCTGGTCATGGACGGCTCCCACACCTACGGCGACGCCCGGCGGGACGGCGCCGAGCGCGAGATGTTCGTGGTCGCCACGGGCGCGGGCGTGCAGAACTTCCTGGTCGCCCTGGCCGGGGAACGGCTCGGCTCCGCCTGGGTGTCGTCGACGATGTTCTGCCGAGACGTCGTCCGCGCGGCGCTGGACCTGCCGGCGAACTGGGACCCGATGGGCGCGGTGGCCGTGGGCCACGCGGCGGAGGAACCCCGGGACCGTCCGGCACGGGACGCGGAGGCGTTCGTCGAGGTGCGGTGAGGAGGGTCGCGGGGCGGACCGCCCGGGGCCCGGTCAGGCCCCGTGGACCGCACCGCACCGCACCGCGGCCGGCCGGGCCGTGGACCGTGCGGTGACGGGGCTTCGCGGAGGGGCAGGTCGGACGGCGCCGCGAACGGTGCGTCTTCGGCCGGGCGAGCGCCTACCCTCGTAGGGCACCCCGAGCACCCCTAGGACCTCATCCGTGGCTGGACGTTTCGCTCCCCGGCCGACGCGTACGACCGTGCGCGGCGGACATGTCGTGGTGCCCGGCGGAGTGCCGCGGCAGGCCGCCCAACCCGCCCGCGTCCGTACCTGGGACCCCGAGGGGCCGCTCGACCTCGGGCTGGTGCTCGGCCCGCTCCGCCGCGGCCCCGGCGATCCGACGTTCCGTACGACACCCGACGGCTCGGTGTGGCGGGTCTGCCGCACGCCCGCCGGGCCCGGCACCCTGCGCGTGACGCTGCGGGACGGAACGGCCCGGGGCGAGGCCTGGGGACCCGGCGCCGACTGGCTGCTCGACCGGCTCCCCGAACTGCTCGGCGCGGCCGACGACCCCGACGCCTTCGAACCCCGGCACCGCCTCCTCGCGGTCACCCGGCACCGGCGCCCGGGACTGCGGCTGCTGCGGACCGGGCTCGTCATGGAGTCGCTGATCCCGTCCGTCCTGGAGCAGAAGGTCACCACCGACGAGGCGTACCGGGCGTGGCGGCTGCTCGTGCGGAAGTTCGGCGAGCCCGCGCCGGGGCCCGCGCCCGAGCGCATGTACGTCATGCCGGCGCCCCGGACCTGGGCGCTGATCCCCTCCTGGGAGTGGCACCGCGCCGGTGTCGACGACAAGCGGGCGTCCACCGTCCTGCGGGCCGTACGGGTCGCTCCCCGGCTGGAGGAGGCCGTGCGGCTCGATCCCGTGCGGGCGCGGGAGCGGCTGGAGCTGGTGTCCGGGATCGGGCCTTGGACCTCCGCGGAGGTCGTGCAGCGCAGTCACGGTGCGGCCGATTCCGTGACCGTGGGGGATCTTCATCTCCCCGGGATCGTGGGGTACGCGCTCGCGGGGGACCGGGACGCGGACGACGCGATGATGCTGGAATTGCTGGAGCCCTATGCCGGGCAGCGGCATCGGGCGGCTCGGCTGATCCTGTTGTCGGGGCGGACGCCTGCGCGGCGCGTGCCCAAGATGCCCCGGGGTGACATCGGGAAGCTCTAGGCGGGGCTCGCCTTCGGCTTCGTCCGCCCGGCTTCCCCGGTGTCCCGGGTTCCGCCCACCTTCCTCTTGCCTCCCGTGGGCCGGGGTTCCCTGCATGCCTCGAGCACAGCGGGATGTCGCCCCCTCCGCCCCTGCCCGTCCCGTACCCGGGGCTCCGCCCCGGACCCCGCTCCTCAAACGCCGGAGGGGCTGGATTTTTCCTCCCGAGAGGCTCGAACAGTGACCGCCGGAGGGGCTGGATTTTCCCGCCGGAGAGGCTCGAACAGTGACGGCCGGAGGGGCTGGTGGGCCCCTCCGGGCGGTGTGGTCGGTCTGCTACTGGTCCGACGAGAAGCGGAGTGCTCCCGCGGGGATGTGGGCGTCGCACCAGATGCGGACTCCGTCGCGGAGTTCGTTGTCGGGGCCGACGGTCGCGCCGTCGCCGATGACCGCGCCCGTGAGGATCGTGCGTTCGCCGATGCGGGCGGCGAGGCCGACGAGGGAGTCGGTGACGACCGCGCCGGGCTCGACGACCGCTCCGGCGAGGATCGTGCTGCCGGAGATCCGGGCGCCCTCACCGATCCGGGCGCCCTCGCAGACGACCGTGCCGCCGGTGAGCTTGGCGTCGGGCGCGACCGTGGCCGTGGGCAGGACCAGACGGTCGCCGCAGCGGCCGGGGACCGCAGGGGAGGGCGCGCGGCCGAGGACGAGGTCGGCGGAGCCGCGGACGAAGGCCTGCGGGGTGCCCAGGTCCAGCCAGTACGTGGAGTCCACCATGCCCTGGAGGTGGGCGCCGGTGGCCAGGAGCTCCGGGAAGGTCTCGCGCTCGACGGAGACGGGACGGCCCTCGGGGATGGTGTCGATGACCGAGCGGCGGAAGACGTACGCCCCCGCGTTGATCTGGTCGGTGACGATCTCCTCGGGTGTCTGCGGCTTCTCGAGGAACGCGGTGACGCGGCCGGTGGAGTCCGTGGGGACGAGCCCGAACGCGCGCGGGTCCTCGACCCGGGTGAGGTGCAGGGACACGTCCGCGCCGGTCGTCTCGTGGGTCGAGACCAGGGCCGGGATGTCCAGCCCGGTGAGGATGTCGCCGTTGAAGATCAGGACGGGTTCGTCGGGGCCGGAGTGGAGCCGGGACGCCACGTTGCGGATGGCGCCGCCGGTGCCGAGCGGCTCCTCCTCGGTGACGTACTCGAGGTGGAGGCCCAGCGAGGAGCCGTCGCCGAAGTACGGCTCGAAGACCTCGGCGAGGTAGGACGTCGCCAGCACGATGTGCTCGACGCCCGCCGCGCGGGCCCGCGCCAGCTGGTGCGTCAGGAAGGGGACTCCGGCCGCGGGCACCATCGGCTTGGGCGTGTGCACCGTGAGGGGGCGCAGCCGGGTGCCTCTGCCGCCGACCAGGAGGATCGCTTCTGTCACCTGTCGTCTCTGCTTCCTGCCGGGACCGGCCGAACTGTGTTCCGGCCGGCCAGTGTATGCAGACTGTTCGATGGCGCCTTCGATGGCCGTGCGGTCTCCGTCGAGGGGCCGTGCTCGTGACGTCAGGTGATCCCCGCCCGGCCCCGGCCGGCCGGGCGGTGCCGGCGGTGCCGGTTCCGGGCCCTGCCTACCGGCCCTGGTAGCGGGCCGCCGTCTTGCGTGCCGAGCCGAGCTTGCCGTAGAGCAGCCGTCCGGGGCACTCCGTGGCGAACCCGTCCCGATGGCCGGAGATCACATTCAGTCGTACGTTCTTTCCCTTTCGGTAGAGATTGCCACCGCCCGACTTCAGGTATGTCTTGCCACGCGGATTGCCACCGTAGAGGCCCAGCTTCCATGCGGTCAGACGGGCGATGGCCTTGAGGGACGCGTCGGTCGGCTTCGTGTTCTGGAAGGTGCCGAGGACGGCGATCCCCATGCTGTTGCTGTTGAATCCGAGGGTGTGGGCCCCGAGGACCGCCTTGGCGACGCCCCCGGCCCGGCCTTCGTAGATGTTTCCGCACTTGTCGACGAGGAAGTTGTAGCCGATGTCACGCCAGCCGCTGCTCACCACGTGGTAGCGGTAGATACTGCGGATGACCGAAGGCACCTGGGAGCAGCTGTAGTTGTTGCCCGACGCGGTGTGGTGCACGAAGGCCGCCTCGACCTTCTTCGTGTAGACGAAGCCGCGCTCGCGCAGCTTCTCGTTCGCGCCCCAGCCCTTGCGGGTGATGATGCGCGGGCGTGCGCCGATGTACGGCTTCACGCGCTGTACGGCGGAGTCCGCGGAGAGGTACTCGCGCTCCGTCTCCGCCTGGGTGAGCGCGCCGATCTCGGTGTCCCCGGCAGCCGGAACCCCGTCCGAGGCGCCCGCGCGTACGCTTCCGGCGCGCGTGGCGGGGTGCGCGCCCCCGGCCCGGCCCGCCGCGCGCGCGTCCGCGCGTCCCGGGGGTCCGCCGGGGTCGATCAGTTCGAGGTGCAGGCCTCTGGGGAGCGGGGTGTCCGGGGCCGCGCCCGCGCGCTCGCCCCCCGCTTCGTCCCCGGGTGTCGTCCGGGGTGTCCGGTCCGCGTCGACGCGGACCTCGATGCCGTCCGAGGCGCCGACCCAGAGCGGGGCGGTGGCGCCGCGCACACGCCGTGAGGCGCCCTCGGCGGTGTCGGGGTCGGCGCCGTGCTCGTGGTTGTGGGTGTCGACCGCCTGCCAGCCCGACCAGTGGCCGGTGCCGGCGGCCCGGGTGCGGACCTGGACACGGCCGCGCAGCTCACTGCCCGGATCGTCCCAGATGACGCCGACCAGGGAGAAGGGCCGGGCGTCCCGGCGGCCGAGGCCCTGTTCGGGTGCGGCGGCCCCGAGGGCGCGGTCGCCGGAGAGGGGGACGAGGGGCAGGGACTGGGTGCTGCCGGGGACGGAGGTCTCGGACGTCAGCGCCGACGGCCCGGCCTGTGCCGGGGCGGGCAGGGCGAGCGGAAGGGCGAGAGCGGCCGCGCAGGTGACGCCGACCGAGGAAGCAAGGAATCCACGCATGCCCCTGATCTTGGACATAGTCATACATATCTGTCCATCCCGGAATTGACGGACCGTCGGACGCGCTCCGCCGAACCGGTGGCTCGCGCCGCCGGTGCCGCGTGGCGTCCCCGCGTAGGCTTGCCCGCGTGAACGCCACCGACCGCACCCCCGCCGACCTGCTGCGATCCGCGCTCTCCACGGATCCGGCGCGCCCCCTGGTGACCTTCTACGACGACGCGACGGGCGAACGCGTCGAATTGTCCGTGGCCACCTTCGCCAATTGGGTGGCCAAGACGGCCAACCTGCTGCAGGGCGAACTGTCCGCCGAACCCGGCGAGCGCGTCGCGCTGCTGCTGCCCGCGCACTGGCAGACGGCCGTGTGGCTGCTCGCCTGCTCGTCGGTGGGTGTCGTCGCGGACCTCGGGGGCGACCCGGCCGCGGCGGACCACGTCGTCGCCGGACCGGGCAGGTTCGAGGACGGCCTCGCCTGCTCCGGCGAGCGGATCGCGCTGTCCCTCGCCCCGCTCGGCCGCCGCTTCCCGGCCCCGCCCGCGGGGTACGCCGACTACGCGGTGGAGGTCCCGAGCCAGGGCGACCGGTTCGCGCCGTACGCGCCGGTCGACCCCGAGGAGCCGGCACTGATCGTCGCGGGGGCCGCCTGGACCGGCGCGGAGGTCGTCGAGCAGGCCCGCTCCGACGCTCCCGGACTGGACCTGACGGGACCCGGCTCACGGATCCTCTCGGCGCTCCCGTACGACACCTGGGAGGGTCTGTCCGCGGGCCTCTACGCGCCGCTCGCCACCGGCGGCTCGGTGGTGCTGTGCCGCCACCTCGACCAGCTGGGGGACGACCGCCTCGCGCAGCGGATCGAGAGCGAGCGCGTGACGGCGACGGCCCGCTGACCGGTGGGCTACGGCCCCGGGGACCCGGGGCCGTAGCCCGTTCGGCCCATCACCGGCCCCCCTCACCAGCCACTTCGGGACATGGTCGTAGGAGCAAGACACGCTCGTACACCAGGAGGGGTGGTGGATTCCGACGTGACCGACTCCGAAGGCACTCCCCCCGGACGTCCGCAGGGGCCGGTGCCGGGAGCGTCGCCCACCGGGGCCGGGCTGACCCGCCGGCGCAGGCGCTGGCTGCGCTACACAGCGATCGGTGCGGCGGTGGTGGTGCTCGGCGCGGGGGTGGCCGGCTGGGTCGTCTACGAGAAGCTGAACGGGAACATCACGGCCGACGACGACGCGGCGGCCGAGCTCGCCCGGTACGAGAAGGAACGGCCCACCGCGCTGGTGCACGGCGCGCAGAACATCCTCATGATCGGCTCGGACTCGCGCTCGGGCGCCGGCAACAAGAAGTACGGACGCGACTCGGGGACGGAGCGGTCCGACACCACGATCCTGCTGCACCTCGCAGCCGACCGGCGCAGCGCGACCGCCATGTCCCTGCCCCGCGACCTGATGGTGGACGTGCCGGGCTGCCGGCGCCCGGACGGCACCCGTACCGAGCCCATGTTCGCGATGTTCAACTACGCGTTCCAGGTGGGTGGTTCGGCCTGCACCATCCGGACCGTCGAGAAGCTGACGAACATCCGCGTCGACCATCACATGGTGGTGGACTTCCACGGCTTCAAGGACATGGTCGACGCGGTGGACGGTGTCGAGGTGTGCCTGAAGAAGCCCATCGACGACAAGGCCGCGAAGCTGCGGCTGCCCGCGGGCAAGGTCGTGCTCGACGGCGAGCAGGCGCTGGGCTACGTCCGCGCCCGCAAGACCATCGGCGACGGCAGCGACACCGACCGCATGGACCGCCAGCAGCGGTTCCTCGGCGCGCTCGTCAACAAGGTGCGCAGCAACGACGTCCTGCTGAACCCGGCCAAGCTGTATCCGGTCCTGGACGCGGCCACCTCGTCGCTCACCACCGACCCGGGCCTCGCGAGCCTGCGCGGCCTCTACGACCTGGTGCGCGGTATGCGGAACATCCCCACGCAGAGCGTGCAGTTCCTGACGGTGCCGCGGACCGCGTACGCCCTGAACGCCAACCGCGACCAGCTCGTGGAGCCCGAGGCGACCCAGCTCTTCGAGCGGCTGCGCACGGACCAGCCCGTGACGGTCACGAAGGAGTCCGCCGAGAAGGCCTCCGAGGGCCCGCCGCCGCATTCCGCAACTCCGTACGAGAACTCCCTCTCCCGTCACCCGGCGCAGTCGAACAGCGACGGTAGGTCGATGCTGCTGCTTCCCGGCGCCCTTACAGGAACGCCTGATCCCGCGCCGACTTTCCGGGGTAACACTGCGGCCGAGGACGCCTGCGGGTAAAGCGTGCGCCAAGGCGGGGAACAGCTGAGCTAAGAACTCTCCGAGAAATAGGGCGGATTGCCCGGTTGTAGGGACGTTGAATTTGTCACGGTCGTGGCTCGACGCTGAACTGGGCGGATAGTGTGAGCGATCCGGTGCACCCGGCCACGAGGTTGGTCCTCGTGGGTCGCGCATCGCTGACCGAGACCCGAGCGCCTTTTGAGGGGGAAAGGCGCCGCGTGGCCCCGACGGAGGATTCAGACAACCGTGGACGCGCAAGGCCGTGGGCGGGCGGACAACATCGATCCCGCAGACCAGTGGGTGCTCAACCCGAACACCGGCGAATACGAACTGCGACTGACCCCTTCCGGAGCGCAGTCGGGAGTGCCGCGCCCGCGCAGGGGTACGCCCCCTTCGCAGGCACGCACCCGGACCGAACCGGGCCGGGACCGCGCGGCGCCGGGGCGGGACCGTGAGGCGCCGGGCACCGACGTGCCCGGACCGCGGCGACGCCGTGGCGAACCGCCGGAGCCCGAGCCGGGGCGACGGCGCGGACGCACCAAGCCGAAGAAGAAGTCGAAGGCGAAGAAGGTCCTGCTGTGGACCGGCGGCACGATGGCGTTCGTGCTGATCGCCGCCTCCGGTGCCGCGTACGCCTACCTCAAGCACCTCGAGGGCAACGTCAGCTCGACGGACATCGGCGACTCGGGCAAGGACGGCTTCAGCAAGGACGAGGCCTTCAACATCCTCATCATCGGCACCGACAAGCGGACCGGTAAGGGCAACGAGGGCTACGGCGACAAGAACAGCGTCGGGCACGCGGACACGAACATCCTGTTGCACGTCTCCAAGGACCGGACGAACGCGACCGCGATGAGCATCCCGCGCGACCTCATCGTCGACATCCCCGAGTGCAGGACGAAGCTGGACGACGGCACCGAGAAGGTCATCCAGCCGACTCGCAACGTCCGCTTCAACACGAGCCTCGGGCAGGAGGACCGCAACCCCGGCTGCACGATGGACACGGTGAAGGCCGTCACCGGCATCTCCGTGGACCACTTCGCGATGGTCGACTTCAACGCGGTGAAGACCCTCACCAGCGCGGTGGGCGGTGTGGAGGTCTGTCTCGCCAAGGACGTCGACGACCCGGACTCGCACCTCAAGCTCTCCGCCGGCAAGCACACCATCGAGGGCGAACAGGCCCTCGCGTTCGTGCGCACCCGGCACAGCTTCGGCAACCAGGGCGACCTCGACCGCATCAAGGTGCAGCAGCAGTTCATGGCCTCGCTGATGCGCAAGATGAGTTCGGGCGACACCCTCACCAATCCGAAGAAGCTCATCGATCTGGCCGAGGCGGCCACCAAGGCGCTCACCGTGGACACCGGCATCGCCAAGGTCACCACGCTCAAGGACATGGCGCTCGAACTGAAGAAGGTGCCGACGAAGAACATCACCTTCACGACGGTCCCGGTGATCGACAATCCCGCCGACGGCGTGATCCACAAGACCGTGATCGTCAACCCGACGACGTCCCAGCCGGTCTTCGACGCCATCAAGAACGACGTCTCCTTCACCGCCGTGAAGCAGAAGGCGAAGAAGGAGAAGGCGGAGGTCACCGCCCGCCTCAAGGGCTCCCGCTCGTCCGCCTCCGACATCCGCGTCGACATCTACAACGGCGGCGCCAAGGCAGGCTCCGCACAGGAAACTCTTAACTGGCTGCAGAACACTGAGGGCGTGCTCAAGTCCAGCCAACTCGGAAACGCCGACGAAACACTCGACAAGACGAGCCTGGAGTACTCTCCCGACCAGGCCGACCAGGCACGCAAGCTGGCGGACCTCATGGGGCTGCCCGCTTCGGCGATGAAGCCGGGCAAGAGCGAGAAGAACGCTCAGGGGCTGCCGGCGATCGTGCTGACCCTGGGCAAGGACTTCAAGGGCGCCGGGGTGCCGCTGACGGCTTCCACGAAGGCGCCTGACGTGGACAAGTCCACGGCGGACAAGACGGTGTGCGCCAAGTGATGACCTAACGGGTCCGAGAAGCGTCCTACAGGACGCGAGAGACCGGCCGGCCGGACGTTCTACGCGTCCGGCCGGACGCGCGACGGATCCGTTTGTCAGGCGCAGGGGTGGGAGGGGCTGGGGAGATGGCGCAGAGCAGTGTGCGTGGGGAGAGTGCACGACCACGTGTCCGGCGGGCCGGCGAACCGGGCTGGGGCGAGAACCTGTTCGAGGAGGGCGACGAGCCCGTTCGTACGGACGGCACCGAACACGGACCGGCCGCGGGTGACACGTCCGGGCAGGCCGACGACGGCACGTCGGCCGCACCGCGGAAGCAGGACCGCGGCGGCGGGGGCCGGGGCGGACGACGGCACGGCGGCGGCGGACGCCCCCGGCGCAGACGCCGCATACTCCGCTGGTCGGCGATGGTCCTGGCGCTGCTGATACTCGGCACCGCCGGCGCGGGCTATCTCTACTACCGGCATCTGAACGCGAACATCAAGAAGGACGACCTGAACATCGGCGACGACAAGAACCGGGCACCGGCGCCGAAGCCGAACGCCGCGGGTCAGACGCCGCTGAACATCCTCCTGATCGGTTCCGACGGCCGCAACTCCAAAGAGGACCAGAAGCTGGGCGGCGCGAAGGACACCTTCAACTCGGCGCCGCGCGCGGACGTCCAGATGCTGCTGCACCTGTCGGCGGACCGCACCAACATGTCGGTCGTGAGCATGCCCCGGGACACGCTGCTCCAGATCCCCGAGTGCACCGACCCCCACACCGACAAGACGTACGCCGCGAGCACATCACTCACCATGACGAACGACTCTCTGGGCCGCGGGGGCCCCGGGTGCACGGTCGCCACGTGGGAGAAGCTCACCGACATCCACATCGACCACTTCATCATGGTCGACTTCGCCGGAGTGGTGTCGATGGCCGACGCCATCGGAGGCGTCCCGGTGTGCGTGGACGCCAACATCTACTCCCACACCTCCAACGGCCACGGCTCCGGCCTGAAGCTCAAGAAGGGCACGACGTCCGTCCAGGGCAAGCAGGCCCTGGAGTGGCTGCGCACCCGCTACGGCTTCGAGGACGGCAGCGACATAGGCCGCACCAAGGCCCAGCACCAGTACATGAACTCGATGGTGCGCCAGCTGCGGGAGAACGCCACGCTGAGCAACCCGGGCAAGCTGAAGAACCTCGCCGAGACCGCCACCGACGCCCTGACCGTCGACGACGGGCTCGGCTCGGTCACCAAGCTCTACGACCTCAGCAAAGAACTCAAGAAGGTCCCGACGGACCGCATCAACATGACCACGATGCCGTGGGTGTACTCCTCCGACGGCAACCGCGTGCTCCCCAAGCCGACCGACGCCGACAAGGTCTGGCGGCTGCTGCGCGAGGACATCGCGCTGGACGGCGTCGGAAAGAAGAAGGCCAAGGAGCGCACGTCGAAGGACCCGGCCGCGGCGGACGACCGGATCGCCGTGCAGGTGCAGAACGGCACCCGTACCGACACTCTGGCGCCGGTCGGCGGTCGGGCCAGCACGGTGAGCGCGCTGCTCACGGAGAAGGGTTTCACGCGGGCCACCGCCGACCAGACGACGGCGACCGCCGAGGACACCACGCTGATCCGCTACCCGAGCGGCGACCTGGAGGGTGACGCCCTGCGCGTCGCCAAGGCTCTCGGTGTTCCGTCGAGCGCGGTGGAGAAGTCCGCCGACGTCTCCGGGGTCACCCTGGTCGTCGGGGCGGACTGGCGGGACGGCACGAAGTACAAGGCCCCGAAGGACGACGACTCGACGCCGTCCTCGGCCAAGCTCGACAAGGGCTCGGACACCGGCGCGTGCATGCACGTCGACCCGGACTACACCTGGTAGGAACGGCGCCGGACCCAGCGGGCGGCCGCACGACACGCGTCGGGCCCCTCTCTTCCGAGAGGGGCCCGACGCGTGTGCGGGACAGGTCAGTCGGAGCTGGCGGCCGGCGCCGTCGCCGCACCGCCGAGCACCGCCGGACGCCGGGACGCGACGACCTTCCGGGCCAGCGCCTTCGGGCTGGTGAGGAAACCCCAGCCCCACGACATGTGCATCGTCGCCAGGGCGACGGGGATCTGCAGACGGGCCTTCACGGGCAGCCCCCTGCCCGCGGGCAGCGAACCGAGCGCGATGGCCGCGAGGTAGCCGGCCGGGACGGCGAAGCCCCACGGCGTCAGCGCCGCTCCGACGACGACGCCCGCGGCGATCGCGCACACCGCGGTCGGCGGGGCGAGGTAGCGCAGGTTGATGGAGCCCTCGTGGTAGCGGGCGACGACGTGCCGCCAGCGGCCGTAGTCCTTGTACTGCTTGGCCAGCGCCTTCACGCTCGGCCGCGGCCGGTACGACACCCGCAGCTCGGGCGAGAACCAGATCAGGCCGCCCGCCTCCCGGATGCGGAAGTTCAGCTCCCAGTCCTGGGCGCGGACGAACTCCTCGTTGTACCCGCCCTGTTGCTCCAGCGCCTCGCGCCGGAACACCCCGAGGTACACGGTCTCGGCCGGAGCCGCGTCGCCGCCCGTGTGGAAGGCGGCGTTGCCCACACCGATCTTCGACGTCATGGCCGCGGCGACGGCGTGCTCCCAGTCGTTCTCGCCCTCGGCGTGCATGACGCCGCCGACGTTCTGCGCGCCGGTCTCCTCCAGGAGGCGTACGGCGGTGGCGATGTAGTCCGGGGAGAGGATGCCGTGGCCGTCGACCCGCACGACGACGGGGTGCCGGGACGCCTTGATCGCGGCGTTCAGCGCGGCGGGCGTGCGCCCCGTCGGGTTCGGCACGGTGTGGACCCTCGGGTCCTCACGCACGAGGTCGGCCGCGATCTCGTCCGTCCGGTCCGTCGAGGGACCGAGGGCGATCACGACCTCCATCTCGCCGTCGTACCGCTGCGCGAGGATCGCTCGGACCGCCCCGCGCAGATGCCGCTCCTCGTTGAGGACGGGCATGATCACAGAAACGGCGGGAGTGCGCACGTCAGACTTCTCGCTCATCGGGCGCCACGTTACCGCGAACGGGGGACACGGGCGCGCGCCGCCCGGCTCGGGGACCGGGCCGCAGATCGTATGGGCCTACCGTTCACACGGATCCCCACGCCCAGCGGTACGCGGCCCCCGTCCGGCCTCGCGGAACGCGTCCCTCCCCCGTCCAGCCTCGCGGAGGTGTCCCCCCTTGCCCACGCCGCCCCGCTCCCCCGCACGCCCTCAGCGCCCCTCGCAGCCGTCCCCCGCACGCCGACCGGCCGTCCGGTCCGACGGCCGCCCCGCGCGTCCCGTGCGCCCCGTACGGCGTAAGAAGCCACGCTGGGCCATGCGGGCGGTGACGACCGTCTCCGTGGTGGTCCTCGCGTCGGCGGGCATCGGGCACGCGGTGGTGACCAGCCTGGACGCGGACATCGCCCGGGTCGACCCCTTCAAGGACATGAAGAACCGGCCCGAGGCCGGGAACGGCATGAACGTGCTCCTCGTCGGCACCGACGGCCGGGACAGGATCACCGAGGCGGAGCGGCGGAAGTACCGGCTCGGCGGCGCGCCCTGCCACTGCACCGACACGATCATGATCGTGCACATCTCGGAGGACCGGGAGCGCGCCAGTGTCGTCAGCCTGCCGCGCGACTCGTACGCCGAGACGCCCGCGCACACCGACGCCGTCTCCGGCAAGCGGCACGAGCCGCACCCCATCAAGCTGAACGCGGCGTACGCGGAGGGCGGCCCGACCCTGACCGTGCGGACCGTCGAGAACATGACCCACGTGAAGATCGACCACTATCTGGAGGTCGACTTCACCAGCTTCATGAAGACGGTGGACGTGCTCGGCGGGGTGAAGATCTGCACCGTGCAGCCCCTGAAGGACAGCTACACCGGCCTCGACCTGGCGCCGGGCTCGCACGTGCTGGGCGGTGGCCAGGCCCTGCAGTTCGTCCGGTCCCGGCACGCCGACGGCTCCTCCGACCTCGGCCGGATGCAGCGCCAGCAGCGCTTCCTCGCGGCCCTCGTCGACCAGGCCACCTCGTCCGGGGTGCTGCTGAACCCGATGAAGTTCCGTGACGTCACGCGGGCCGTGCTGGGCTCGGTGCGGGCCGACAAGGGCTTCGGGACGGACGAGCTGCTGGACCTCGGCCGGGCGATGCGGAACTTCGCGCCGTCCTCGTCGGAGTTCACGACCGTGCCGATCGGACAGATGGGGTACGTCGTCAAGGGCATCGGCTCGACCCTGAAGTGGGACCCGGAGAAGTCGCGGAAGCTCTTCGAGGCGCTGCGCGAGGACAAGCCGCTCACGGAGCACAAGGCCCCGCGGCAGCAGGCCGTCCGGGTCGACGTGGCCCCCCAGCAGATCCGCGTCCAGGTGGAGAACGGGACCGCCACGGCGGGCCTCGGCAAGCAGGTCGACAGCGCGCTGGCCGCCACCGGCTTCCGTACGACGCACCAGCCCGCCACCGCCCAGGACCGGACCGTGCAGCGCACCGTCGTCGCGTACGACCCGCGCTGGGACCGCTCGGCGAAGTCGCTCTCGACGGCGCTGCCCGGCTCCGAACTGCGCGCGGTCCCCGGACAGGGTCCGCTGCTGAAGGTGATCGCCGGCTCGGACTTCAAGAAGGTCACGCGGGTCCGCGCGGACGACCCGGGCCAGGGCGAGTTCGGCGCGGTGACGGGCGACCAGGTGGTGTGCCCGTGACAGCGGTGTACTCGTGACGAGCGGGCGGAGGGCCCGGCGGCGGGCCCGTCGCCCGGCCTGAGGCCGGTGGCACCCGTCACGGGGTGTCGGAGGGCGTCAGAGGGTGTCGAGACCCTCCGCGGCGCGCTTCTCGCGCAGTTCCATGATCGCGCGGCGGCGGGCCAGGCGGTGGGTGCGGCGGATCTGGGCCTCCTGGTAGCGGCGCTCGTCGCGCTCGGTCTCGGGGAGGACCTGCGGGACCCGGCGCGGCTTGCCGTCGGCGTCGACGGCGGCGAAGACCAGGTAGGCCGAGCCGACCTGCTGGGCGGGCGTCGACTCGTTCCAGCGCTCGGCGAGGACCCGGACGCCCACCTCCATCGAGGTCCGGCCCGTCCAGTTGACCTGCGCCTTCACATGGACGAGGTCGCCCACGCGGACCGGTTCGAGGAAGGCCATCTCGTCCATCGAGGCGGTGACGGCCGGCCCGCCGGAGTGCCGCCCGGCCACCGCGCCCGCCGCGTCGTCGACGAGCTTCATGATCACGCCACCGTGCACCGTGCCCAGGAGGTTGGTGTCGTTGTGGGTCATGATGTGGCTCAGGGTGGTCCGGGACGCGGAGGTCGGCTTGCCCGGAATATCGAATTCCGGGTTGGGGGCCAGGTCTGTCATGACGTCCACCTTATGCCGGGGGCACACACGGTCGTTTTGCATCAGCTCTGCAACAGGCGTGACCCAGATCTCCCGGCTCTCTTGTAAGAGACATGGTGGAGCCCTGCACACTGGTCGGCATGAACGATTGGCCCGACGACAGCCGCGGCAACGGCGGCAACCGCTACGGACGCGGCAGCGCAGGCTCGCAGCCTGAAGGTGCCCGCGTCATGCGCCAGGTCCGCCGTGGACCGTCGGCACCCGCTCCGGGCCCGGACGCACCGCCGTACGGCGGCGGGGTGCCCCGGCAGCCTCAGTACGTCGACGGGCAGGGCTACGACGACGGCTACGACAACGGGTACGACTCCGGCTACAACACGGGGCACGTGTACGGCGCCCCGGGCGGCCCCGGCGGTCCGCAGGGCCCCGGCGCCGGTCCCGGCCGTCCGCGTCAGGCACCGAACTGGCGGCGCCGGATCAAGTGGACGGCGATCACGCTGGTCACGCTGCTGGTCGTGGTCTCCGTCGGCACCTACTTCTGGGCCGACTCCAAGCTGCACCGTGACGTCGATCTCTCCAAGGTCATCGACCGGCCGGAGGCCGGTGAGGGCACGAACTACCTGATCGTCGGTTCCGACAGCCGCGCCGGCATGTCCGCGGAGGACAAGAAGAAGCTGCACACCGGCTCGGCCGCGGGCAAGCGCACCGACTCGATGATGATCCTGCACACCGGGAGCAACGGGTCGACGCTGGTCTCGCTGCCGCGTGACTCGGACGTCGAGATCCCCACGTTCAAGGGTTCCGACTCCGGCAAGACGTACCAGGGCACCGGCCGGCACGTGAAGCTGAACGCGGCCTACGCCGAGGACGGCCCCGAACTGCTCGTGCGCACGGTCGAGTTCAACACCGGCCTGCGCATCGACCACTACACGGAGATCGGCTTCGGCGGCTTCGCGAAGATCGTCGACGCGGTCGGCGGTGTCGAGATGAACCTCGACAAGGGCTTCAAGGACAAGTACTCGGGCGCCGACTTCAAGGCGGGCAAGCAGACGCTGAACGGCGAGCAGGCCCTGGCGTTCGTCCGGACCCGGCACGCGTTCGCCGCCTCCGACCTGGAGCGCACCAAGAACCAGCAGAAGTTCCTGGCCGCGCTGGCCCACCAGGTGGCGACCCCGTCGACGGTGCTGAACCCGTTCAAGCTCTACCCGACCATGGGCGCCGGCCTCGACAGCCTCGTCGTCGACAAGGACATGAGCCTGTGGGACCTGGCCGACATGTTCTGGGCCATGAAGGGCGTCACCGGCGGCGAGGGCAAGTCGATGAACATGCCGATCTCCGGCTCCACGGGCGGCAACCTCGTCTGGGACAAGACGAAGGTGAAGGAGCTGGTGACCCAGCTCAAGAACGACGACAAGGTGACGGTCACCGGCAACTGAGCCCGCGCCGGACCGGCTGACGTACGACGAAAAGGTGGGAGGCCCCCTCGGGGGGTGCCTCCCACCTTTCGCGTCGGCCGGCCGTCACCGACCGTTTTCTGACTACGGCAGGTTGCGGGCCATGACGATCCGCTGGACCTGGTTCGTACCCTCGTAGATCTGCGTGATCTTCGCGTCGCGCATCATGCGCTCGACCGGGTAGTCGCGGGTGTAGCCGTAGCCGCCGAGGAGCTGGACGGCGTCCGTGGTGACCTCCATGGCGACGTCCGAGGCGAAGCACTTGGCGGCGGCGCCCTGGAAGGTGAGTCCCTTTTCCCCACCTCCGGCGGCGACGCGCTCCGAGGTGGCGGCAGCCGCGTACGTGAGCTGGCGGGCGGCCTCGATCTTCATGGCCATGTCGGCGAGCATGAACTGGATGCCCTGGAAGTCGGCGATCGGCTTGCCGAACTGCTTGCGCTCCTGGACGTAGCCCTTGGCGTAGTCGAGGGCGCCCTGGGCGATGCCGAGGGCCTGGGCCGCGATGGTGATGCGGGTGTGGTCCAGCGTCTTCATGGCGGTCGCGAAGCCGGTGCCCTCCTCGCCGATCATGCGGTCGGCCGGGATGCGCACGTTGTCGAGGTAGACCTCGCGGGTCGGGCTGCCCTTGATGCCGAGCTTGCGCTCCGGGACACCGAAGGAGACGCCCTCGTCGGACTTCTCGACCACGAAGGCGGAGATGCCCTTGGAGCGCTTCGTCGGGTCGGTGACGGCCATCACCGTGTAGTACTCGGAGACGCCCGCGTTGGTGATCCAGCGCTTGACGCCGTTCAGGACCCAGAAGTCGCCGTCGCGCACGGCCTTGGTCTTCATGCCGGCCGCGTCGGAACCGGCGTCCGGTTCGGAGAGGCAGTACGAGAACATGCCGTCGCCCTTGGCGAGCGGGCCCAGGTACTTCTTCTTCAGGTCCTCGGAGCCGGAGAGGATCACCGGCAGCGAGCCGAGCTTGTTCACGGCGGGGATCAGCGAGGAGGACGCGCAGACGCGGGCCACCTCCTCGATCACGATGACCGTGGCGAGGGCGTCGGCGCCCGCGCCGCCGTACTCCTCGGGGACGTGCACGGCGTGCAGGTCGTTGGCGACGAGGGCGTCCAGCGCCTCCTGCGGGAAGCGGGCCTCCTCGTCCACGGCCGCGGCGAACGGCGCGATCTTCGCCTCGGCCAGCGAACGGATCGCGTCCCGGAGCATGTCGTGCTCCTCGGACGGGCGGTACAGGTCGAAATCAGCCGATCCGGCCAAGGTCTCTCACGCTCCAAGGAATGCTGTGACAGCGACGCTAACTACTGTTAAGTAACCCAAATTTTAGGGGTCCGCCCACGCGAGGGATACGTGAGCTTGGCGACAAGGGGGAAACTGCCCGTGAAAGCGCTCCCCCAAGCCCCGACTATGCTCGGGCGCGCACCGACGCCGCACACCCCAGGAGCACCCATGGCCCTCAAGATCACCGTGATCGGCACCGGCTACCTCGGCGCCACGCACGCCGCGGCCATGGCCGAACTCGGCTTCGAGGTGCTCGGGCTCGACGTGGTGCCGGAGAAGATCGAGATGCTCCAGCGGGGCGAGGTCCCGATGTACGAGCCCGGTCTGGAGGAGCTGCTGCGCAAGCACGTGGCCGGGATCGAGGGCTCGACGGGCCGGCTGCGCTTCACCCTGGACTGGGCCGAGGCCGGGGCCTTCGGCGACGTTCACTTCGTCTGCGTGAACACCCCGCAGAAGCACGGCGAGTACGCGTGCGACATGTCGTACGTCGACTCCGCCTTCGAGTCGCTCGCGCCGCACCTGCACGGTCCCGCGCTGGTCGTCGGCAAGTCCACCGTGCCGGTGGGTTCGGCGGCGCGGCTGGCGGAGCGGCTCGCGGAGCTGGCGCCCGCCGGGGAGGACGCCGAGCTCGCCTGGAACCCCGAGTTCCTGCGGGAGGGCTTCGCGGTGAACGACACCCTGCACCCCGACCGGATCGTGGTGGGTGTGCGCAGCGAGCGCGCCGAGAAGCTGCTGCGCGAGGTCTATGTCACGCCGGTCGCGGAGGGGTCGCCGTTCGTGGTGACCGACTTCCCGACCGCCGAGCTGGTGAAGACGTCCGCGAACTCCTTCCTCGCCACGAAGATCTCGTTCATCAACGCGATGGCCGAGGTGTGCGAGGCCGCCGACGGCGACGTGGCCAAGCTGGCCGAGGCCATAGGGCACGACGAGCGGATCGGGAAGAAGTTCCTGCGGGCCGGGATCGGCTTCGGGGGCGGCTGTCTGCCCAAGGACATCCGCGCGTTCATGGCGCGCGCCGGTGAGCTGGGCGCCGACCAGGCGCTGACGTTCCTGCGCGAGGTCGACGCCATCAACATGCGGCGCCGCGGTCAGATGGTGGAGATGGCGCGTGAGGCGCTCGGTGGCGGCTCGTTCCTCGGCAAGCGGGTCGCCGTGCTCGGCGCGACCTTCAAGCCGGACTCGGACGACGTGCGGGACTCCCCGGCGCTGAACGTCGCCGGGCAGATCCACCTCCAGGGCGGCCAGGTCACCGTCTACGACCCGAAGGGCATGGCGAACGCGCGCCGGCTCTTCCCCACACTGGGGTACGCCGACACCGCGACGCAGGCCGTGCGGGGCGCCGATGTGGTCCTGCACCTGACGGAGTGGCGGGAGTTCCGCGAGCTGGACCCGGCGGTGCTGGGCGAGGCGGTCACGTCCCGGGTGCTGCTGGACGGACGGAACGCGCTGGATCCCGAGGTGTGGCGCCGGGCCGGCTGGACGTACCGGGCGATGGGGCGGCCCACCGCCTGAGGGTGCCGGGGCGACGCCGGTCCGGCCGAGGCTCAGTCGGCCGGACCGGCGTCCGTTGCATTCTGCACCACTTCGCCGTGCGGTGGACGGCGGTCGCCCGACTCCCCTCGGCCCCCTGCCCGGGGGCTACTTGGCGCGGTAGCGGCGCATCTTGGCGCGCGCCCCGCACACCGACATCGAGCACCAGCGGCCGCGTCCCGCCGGTGAGCGGTCGTAGTAGGCCCAGTGGCAGTCCGGGGCCTCGCAGGCCTTGAGTCGCGGCCAGGTGCCCTCGACGAGCGACTCGGCGACCGCGACGGCGATCCGGGAGGCCAGGGGCACCCGGGCGGCCGACGAGCCCGAAGGACCCGAGGTGTTCGGGGAGTTCGGGTCGGTGGAGGTGTCGGCGTTCCCGGCGGGGGTCAGGCGGGCGCTGCCGTCGTGCTCGTCGACGGTCAGCCGCAGCGGGGCCCGGGCGAGGAGTTCGCCGAGCGGGGCGACCGCGGCGTGGGCCGGGTGTCCCGCGTGGGCCAGGCACACCGCCCGCAGCGACTCGCGCAGTTCACGTGCGCCGGCCACCTCGTCCGGGGTGAGGCCGAGGCGGGCGGGACCGTCGGCGGTGTCCAGGGAGTCGGCGCCCGATGCGAGGTCCAGGGTGTTCACCAGGGTCTGGACCAGGGCGAGGCCGCCGGGTGCGGGCGCTCGGTCGTTCATGCTTGCGACGTTACCTCCTGTGCGGGAGTATGGGGTAACCGTTACCTCTTGAGTCGACGTACCAGTAACCCGCACGCACACGGAGGAAGTCATGGCTCTCGCCACGCTCGACGTCGTCGTCCTGGACTGTCCCGACCCGCGCGCGCTGGCCGGGTTCTACGCCGAGGTGCTCGGCGGCACCGTCCGGAACGAGGGCGACTGGGTCGACCTCGACCTGCCCGGCGGCCGCAGGCTGGCGTTCCAGGCCGCGCCCGCGTACACGGCGCCCCGGTGGCCCGGCCCCGACGGGGCGCAGCAGTTCCACCTGGATCTGGCCGTCGAGGACCTGGACGCCGCGGAGAAGGGCGTGCTGGCGCTCGGCGCCCGCCCGCTGGACACCGAGGACCGGTCCCGCTCGTTCCGTGTGTACGCGGACCCCGCCGGGCACCCGTTCTGCCTCTGCGCCTGCTGAGCGCGGCTGTCCCGCCGCCCCGGCCCCCGCGCCCGCGGGGTTCACCTCTGGAGGAGCACGTCATGGAACAGCCCGTCGCCCGTCTGCGGAACGTCGTCCTCGACTGTCCGGATCCCCGTGCGCTCGCCGCCTTCTACGCGGCCGTGGCGGGCGGTATGCCGGAGGCGGAGGACGACGACTGGGTCGTCCTGCGCATCCCGGGCGGGCCCCGGCTGGCCTTCCAGCGGGCGCCGGGGCACGTCCCGCCGCGCTGGCCGAGCGCCGCCGGGGACTCGCAGCAGTTCCATCTGGACTTCGAGGCCGGTTCGACCTGGGAGGCCGTCGACGCGGCGCAGGAGCGGGTGCTCGCACTGGGCGCCCGTCCGCTCGACCTGGACGACGAGGACGGGAAGAAGGACTTCCGGGTGTTCGCCGATCCGGCCGGGCACCCGTTCTGCCTGTGCATGATCGACGCCCCCGGGGCAGCCTGACCCGGCACTCCGCCGGCGGTTCCCCGCCCGGGGCGCGGCCGCCGGGACCTCAGCCGTCCAGGTCGGCGATCCTCGCGCAGGACGGCGGGCGGCGCTGCTGGGCGGCCCGGGCCGTGAACTCCGCACTGCGCAGCACGCGCTGGACGTTGCCCCAGGTGAGCAGCGCGAGGTCGGACGTGGACCAGCCGCGGGAGATCAGTTCCGCGACGAGGTGGGGGTAGCAGGAGGCGTCGGCGAGGTCCTGGGGGTGGGCCGCGCCCGAGTCGTACGTGCCGGAGAGGCCGACGCACTCCGCGCCCGCGAGCGCGCGGACGTGGTCGAGGTGGTCGGCGACGTCCCGTACGGAGGGGCCGGTCTGCTCGGCGGTCAGCGGGACGAGGCACAGGCCCTTGGCGGCGCCCAGTTCGGTGAGGACCTCGTCGGGGAGGTTCGCCGGGTGGGGGCGCAGGGCGCGGGCGGCGGAGCGGGTGAACAGGACCGGGGCCTTGGTCACGGCGAGGACGCGGCGGACGGTGGCGTCCGAGGCGCCGGAGAGGTCGGCGAGGACGCCGAGCCGGTTCATCTCGCGCAGCACCTCCTCGCCGAAGCGGGTGAGGCCGGCCTCGCTCGCCCAGGAGACACCCGTGAGCGTGAGGATGCGCAGGCCGAGGGTGTGCAGGGCGCGCAGGATGCCCAGGGAGTCTCCGAGCGCGGCGGCTCCGGCGGGGCCGAGGACGACGGCGATGCGGCCGCAGTTGCGGGCGTCGGCGATCTCGGCGGCGCCGCGCGCCATGCGCAGCCCCTCGGGGTGTGCGAGGACCACCGTCTTGACCAGGTCGAGCTGCTCCATGGTGGCGCCGACGGCGCGGTCCCCGGCGAGGCCCTCGGGCAGGTGCAGGGACCAGAACAGGGCGCCCACGTGCCCTTCGCGCAGCCGGGGCAGGTCGGTGTCGACGGCGCTCTCGCCCAGCTCCAGATCGAAATAGGGCAGGTGGCGCAGCGCCCAGGGCAGGCCGGTGTAGCCGTCGGCGACGGGGTTGCCGACCAGGAACGCGCGGGCGCGCGCGAGCGGGTCCGCGCCGGGTTCGTTCCCGGGGGCTCCGCGGCCGGTGCCGGTGCCGGTGTCGGCGAGGCTGCGGGCCGCGGGGGCCGGCGGTTCGGACGCGGGCCAGGCAGCGGGCGGGTCGAGCTCTCCCACCTCGACGGCGGTGGCCAGTTCGTCCTGCAGGTCTGCCATGACAGGCTCCGGGGGGTGGACGGCGGTGATCGCAGTACCGCCACCGTGGCACGGAGCCCGGAGGGCCACCCGGTGGGTGGGGCGTTCGGGGGTACGTGTACGCCCCACGGGAGAGGCGGTGGCGGCCCTGGCATGCCGAAGGCGCCCGGCCGGTCGGCACGGGCGCCTTCGGAGGAGCGGGGGACGTCAGCCGTCCAGTTGCTCCAGGGTCGCGTTCGACGGGGCGCGGGTGGCCTGGAGGTCGCGGGCCACGTCCTCCGCCGCGCCCAGCACGCGTACGGAGTTCTGCCAGGTCAGCTTGGCGATGTCGGTGGCCGACCAGCCGCGGTCGAGCAGCTCGGCGATCAGGTTCGGGTAGCCGGAGACGTCGTCCAGGCCGTCCGGGGTGAACGCCGTGCCGTCGTAGTCGCCGCCGATGCCGAGGTGGTCGATGCCGGCGACCTCGCGCATGTGGTCGAGGTGGTCGGCGACCGTGGACACCGTGGCGACGGGGCGCGGGTTCGCCTCCTCGAAGACGCGGTGGACCTTCATGCCCTCGGCGGTGGTGTCGAGGTGGTGCAGGCCGTGCGCGCGCATGTTCTCGTCGGCGGCGGCCGTCCAGTCGACGGCGGCCTGGAGGACGAACTTGGGCACGAACGTCACCATCGCCACGCCGCCGTTGGCGGCGAGCCGCTCCAGCACGTCGTCGGGGATGTTGCGCGGGTGGTCGCACACGGCGCGGGCCGAGGAGTGCGAGAAGATCACCGGCGCGACGGAGGTGTCGAGCGCGTCGCGCATGGTGGTCGCGGCCACGTGCGAGAGGTCCACGAGCATGCCCTCGCGGTTCATCTCGCGGACGACCTCACGGCCGAAGGCGGACAGGCCGCCGACGGCGGGCACGTCCGTCGCGGAGTCGGCCCACGCGATGTTGTCGTTGTGGGTGAGCGTCATGTAGCGGACGCCGAGGGCGGCCAGCCGGCGCAGGACGGCGAGGGAGTTGTCGATCGAGTGACCGCCCTCCGCGCCCATGAGGGAGGCGATACGGCCCTCGGCGCGCGCCGCCTCCATGTCCGCGGCGGTCAGCGCGGCCCGCAGGTCGGCCGGGTGACGGTCGATCAACTGGCGTACGCAGTCGATCTGTTCGAGGGTCGCGGTGACCGCGCCGGGCAGGTCGGACCGGACGTACACCGACCAGTACTGCGCGCCGACGCCGCCGGCGCGCAGCCGGGCCAGGTCCGTGTGCAGGTGGGCGCTCTGGTCGGTGGCGATGTCCCGCGCGCCGAGGTCGTAGCGGACCTGTTCGCGCAACGCCCAGGGGAGGTCGTTGTGCCCGTCGACGACGGGGAACTCGGCGAGCAGGGCGCGGGCCCGGTCGAGAGAGGGGACGGAGGAGCCGGCGGGCAGCGGGGTCTCGGAGGACATGCGCGTCACTTCCCGAAGCCGAAGCCGCCGGAGCCGCTCTCGACCTTGGACCGCAGCCGCTTGCCCTTCTCGGTGGCCTGGTCGTTCAGCTCCTGCTGGAACTCCCGCATCCGGCCGAGGAGTTCCTCGTCATGGGCGGCGAGGATCCGGGCGGCCAGCAGACCGGCGTTGCGGGCGCCGCCGACGGAGACGGTCGCGACGGGCACGCCGGCCGGCATCTGCACGATGGAGAGCAGCGAGTCCATGCCGTCGAGGTACTTGAGCGGGACGGGCACCCCGATGACGGGCAGCGGGGTGACGGACGCCAGCATGCCCGGCAGGTGGGCCGCGCCGCCGGCGCCGGCGATGATCGCCTTGAGTCCGCGCTCGGCGGCCTGCTCGCCGTACGCGATCATCTCGCGCGGCATGCGGTGCGCGGAGACGACGTCCACCTCGTAGGGGATCTCGAACTCGTCGAGGGCCTGGGCCGCGGCCTCCATGACGGGCCAGTCGGAGTCCGAACCCATGACGATGCCTACTACTGGGCTCATTCGGTGATCGTGCCTCTCAGGTAGCCGGCTGCGTGCCGGGCGCGATCGAGGACGTCGTCCAGGTCGTCGCCATAGGTGTTGACGTGGCCGACCTTGCGGCCGGGCTTCACGTCCTTGCCGTACATGTGGATCTTGAGCTGTGGGTCGCGGGCCATGCAGTGCAGGTACGCGGAGTACATGTCCGGGAAGTCGCCACCGAGGACGTTGGCCATGACGGTCCACTTCGCGCGGGGGCGCGGGTCGCCGAGCGGGAGGTCGAGGACGGCGCGGACGTGGTTGGCGAACTGGGAGGTGATCGCGCCGTCCTGGGTCCAGTGGCCCGAGTTGTGCGGGCGCATCGCCAGTTCGTTGACGAGGATGCGTCCGTCGTGGGTCTCGAACAGCTCGACGGCCAGGTGGCCGACGACGCCGAGCTCCTTGGCGATGCGCAGGGCCAGCTCCTCCGCCTGGAGGGCCAGCTCCTCGGCGATGCCGGGTGCCGGGGCGATGACCGTGTCGCAGACGCCGTCGACCTGCTGGGACTCGACGACGGGATAGGCGACGGCCTGACCGTGCGGGGAGCGGACGACGTTGGCCGCCAGCTCCCGAACGAAGTCGACCTTCTCCTCGGCGAGGACGGGAACGCCCGCGCGGAAGGGTTCGGCGGCGTCCTCCAGGGAGCGGACGAACCAGACCCCCTTGCCGTCGTAGCCGCCGCGGACGGTCTTCAGGATGACCGGGAATCCGTCACCGCCCGCGCCTTCGGGCAGGCCCTCCGCGGCGAACGCGGCGACGTCCGCCACGTCCGTCACGATGCGGTGCCGCGGGCAGGGCACGCCGATCGCGTCGAGCTTCGCGCGCATCACGCCCTTGTCCTGGGCGTGCACGAGCGCGTCGGGTCCGGGGCGCACGGGGATGCCGTCCGCCTCCAGGGCCCGCAGGTGCTCGGTGGGGACCTGCTCGTGATCGAAGGTGATCACGTCACAGCCCCGCGCGAAGTCGCGCAGCGTGTCGAGGTCGCGATAGTCGCCGATGACGACGTCGCCGACGACCTGCGCCGCGGAATCCTGTGGAGTGTCACTGAGGAGCTTGAATTTGATGCCGAGCGGGATGCCCGCCTCGTGTGTCATACGAGCGAGCTGGCCGCCGCCGACCATGCCGACTACCGGGAACGTCACGCTCCAAGAGTATCGGCCACGCCGCGCGGGCTGGTTTCGGCACCGGTACGCCCGATTTTCCGCGCTGGTGACCGGGTCTTTTCTTACCTGTGAAGTCATGCACGGGCACCGCGCGGGGGCGCTGGTTAGCATGGCTGGGTTGACGTATTCCATCGCTTGATCGACGACGTACCCACCGACGGGGGCTGGCGACACCATGGACAGTGCTTCCTCGGGGCCTCAGGCGGGGCCCCGCAGCGCGGTTCGCCGCCGCTTCGACCTGCTGTTGCGTGAGGTCGCCAAGTTCGGCGCGGTGGGCGGGGCGGGGCTGCTCGTCAACCTGCTCGTGTTCAACCTGGTGCGCCACACGACGGACCTCCAGGTCGTGCGGGCCAGTGTCATCGCGACGGTCGTCTCCATCGTCTTCAACTACGTGGGCTTCCGCTACTTCACGTACCGGGACCGCGACAAGGGCGGCCGCACCAAGGAGCTGACGCTGTTCCTGCTGTTCAGCGCGGTGGGACTGGTCATCGAGAACGGCGTGCTCTACGCCGCGACGTACGGCTTCGGCTGGGACAGCCCGCTCCAGAGCAACATCTTCAAGTTCCTCGGCATCGGGGTCGCGACGCTCTTCCGCTTCTGGTCCTACCGCACCTGGGTGTTCCGGGCGCTTCCGGCCCGTGAAGCGGTGGCCAGTGCCGAATCGTTCCTGGACGAGGAGCCGGAGCCCCGGCGGGCCCAGGCACGCGCCAACTGACCCCGGAGGGGCCGTCCGGGAGAGACCGTCCGCTCCCCCGGCTCCCTCTGCTCCCCGCCCCTACCTGACCGTCCGCTCCTCGTCGTCGTCCTCGCCGATCAGCGGGCCTCGCTTCAGGGGGGTCCGGGACAGGAACAGGCCGAAGACCGGGGGCTGGGCCTGGAGCATCTCCAGACGGCCGCCGTCGGCCTCCGCGAGGTCGCGGGCGACGGCAAGGCCGATGCCGGTGGAGTTGCGGCCGCTGATGGTGCGCTCGAAGATGCGGGCGCCGAGGTCGGTGGGCACGCCGGGTCCCTCGTCGGTGACCTCGATGACGGCCTGGTTGCCGATGACCCGCGTCCGCAGGGCGACCGTGCCGCCGCCGTGCATGAGGCTGTTCTCGATCAGCGCCGCGAGCACCTGGGCGACCGCGCCCGGGGTGCCCACCGCCTGGAGATGGCGCTTGCCGGAGCTGACGATCGCGCGCCCCGCGCTGCGGTAGGCCGGGCGCCACTCCTCCAGCTGCTGCTTGATGACCTCGTCGAGGTCGAAGGTGACCGCGGAGCCGGTCCGCGGGTCGCGGGCGTTGGTGAGCAGCCGCTCGACCACGTCCGTGAGGCGTTCCACCTGCGTCAGCGCGATCGTCGCCTCCTCCTTCACCGTGTCCGGATCGTCGGTGAGGGTGATCTCCTCCAGGCGCATCGACAGCGCCGTCAGGGGCGTGCGCAGCTGGTGGGAGGCGTCGGCGGCGAGCCGGCGCTCGGCGGTGAGCATGCGGGCGATGCGCTCCGCACTGCCGTCCAGGACGTCGGCCACGCGGTCCAGCTCGGGGACGCCGTAGCGCTTGTGGCGCGGGCGCGGGTCGCCGGAGCCCAGCCGTTCCGCCGTTTCGGCGAGGTCGGTGAGCGGGGAGGCGAGACGGTTCGCCTGGCGTACGGCGAGCAGGACGGCGGCGACGATCGCCAGCAGGGCGACGGCGCCGATGATCAGCAGCGTGCGGCCGACCTCCCGGGTCACCGAGGAGCGGGGCTCCTGGACGGTGACCGTCTCGCCCTCCTCACCCTTGGCGGTGTAGTGGATGACGTCGCCGGTGGGTTCGGTGCCGACCTCGATGGGATCCCGTCCCGGGATCCTGATCTCGGCGTAGCGCTGGTCGGTGACCTGGTTGCGGAACGTGTCACTGGAGATGTTCTCGTCGCCGAGGATGCGGCTGTCCACGATGCTGGCCAGTCGCAGCGCCTCGGAGTCCACGCGTTCCTGGGCGCTGTTGCTGATCGTGCGGGTCTCGACGATGACGAGGGAGACACCGAACACGGCGATCACGACGAGGACGACGGCGAGGGTGGACTGGATGAGACGGCGACGCACGGGGCCCTCCGGGCAGGTGGCGGTACGTGGACCAGTGTGCACGGGCGCCGGGCCGTCACCGCGGGGCACCGGGCCGGGGTACGGGGTCGGGTGCGGGGCTTCCGGTGCCCGCCGGTTCCGGCACGGCCGCGCGGCGGGCGAGCCGTCTGCGGTGCGGTACGTGGAACGCCTCGGGGGCCGGACGGCCGTCCGGCCCCCGAGGCGGGGCCTCAGCTCTTCTCGAAGCGGAAGCCGACTCCTCGTACCGTCGCGATGTAGCGGGGGTTCGCCGCGTCGTCACCGAGCTTCTTGCGCAGCCAGGAGATGTGCATGTCGAGGGTCTTGGTGGAGGACCACCAGGTGGTGTCCCAGACCTCGCGCAT
Source organism: Streptomyces sp. M41(2017) (assembly GCF_002078175.1). Classification (GTDB taxonomy): domain Bacteria; phylum Actinomycetota; class Actinomycetes; order Streptomycetales; family Streptomycetaceae; genus Streptomyces. The sequence continues at coordinate 1,324,268 of NZ_MWFK01000001.1, forward strand.
CAGCTGGTCGCGGGTGACGACCCGGCCGGCGTCACGCACCAGCACCCGCAGCAGGTCGAACTCCTTGGCGGTGAGCTGGAGTTCCTCGTCGCCCATCCAGGCGCGGTGCGACTCGACGTCGATCCGCACGCCGTGGGTGGCGGGCGGCTGCTGGGGCTCGGCCGCGCCGCGCCGCAGCAGCGCCCGGACCCGGGCGAGCAGTTCGGCGAGCCGGAAGGGCTTGGTGACGTAGTCGTCGGCGCCGGCGTCGAGGCCGACGACGGTGTCCACCTCGTCGGCGCGTGCGGTGAGGATGAGGATGGGCACGGTGTGCCCCTCCGCGCGGAGCCGGCGGGCCACTTCCAGGCCGTCCATACCGGGCAGCCCGAGGTCGAGGACGACCAGGTCGACGCCGCCCTGCATTCCGGCGTCGAGCGCGGTGGGTCCGTCTTCGCGGACTTCGACCTCGTAACCCTCCCGGCGCAGGGCACGGGCCAGCGGCTCCGAGATGGACGCGTCGTCCTCGGCGAGCAGTACACGGGTCATGGGGTGATGGTAGTCCGCCGCGGACGAGGCTCGGGCAGTGATCGGCCTCCGTGATTCACACCCTCCGTCCGGGTGTTTCTTACCTGCGGGTGTGGGATGCCATCCTGAGGAACACCTTCGAATGGCTCCCGGCGGTTCCATGATCGCCTGTGATCCATCTCTCAAGTCCTTCCATATGGTGCATTGCCATGTCGTATGGTGACCAGACGCCTGTAGCACTACATGGGGACCTTTGGCGCGTGCTTGATGCTGAAGGTCTCTTTTGTGTGCGGGCTGGTGTTCGCCAGCCTCGAAAGGAATGACCTGTGGCCGGGCCCGAGGCGCGCTGACGCGCACCGGGCGTGGATCCCGGTGGTCGCCGTCCACCGCTTCGCCATCCGAAGCGGACTCCCCGTGGGCGTGGGGGCGGACGCCGTCACCGCCGGTGCCGGCCGCCCCCCACTGGGCGCGCGACTCCTCATGGCCTTCGACTCCGGTCCGGCCAGGGGGACCCCCACAGCGCGTCCCGACAGCAAGGAACGACCATGGCGTCCAGCCTGACGAAGGCCTCGGTGAACCCGGGTACCCCCGGGTCCGGGAAGACCTTCTTCGGCCACCCCCGCGGACTGGCCACTCTCTTCATGACCGAGATGTGGGAGCGATTCTCCTACTACGGCATGAAGGCACTGCTCCCGCTGTACCTGGTGGCACCGGGCGGCCTGCACATGAATGCGGCCACCGCGACCGCGATCTACTCGGTGTACCTGTCGCTGGTGTACCTGCTCGCCCTGCCGGGCGGCTGGTTCGCCGACCGCGTCCTCGGCCCTCGTAAGACGGTCGCCGTCGCGGGTCTGATCATCATGCTGGGCCACCTCACGCTGGCCCTGCCGACCTCCGGCACCTTCTTCGCGGGACTCGGCCTCGTCGCCATAGGTTCCGGTCTGCTGAAGGCCAACATCTCCACGATGGTCGGCCACCTCTACGACGGTCCGGACGACCCGCGTCGTGACGGTGGCTTCACGCTCTTCTACATCGGCATCAACCTGGGCGCCTTCATAGCGCCGCTGATCATCGGCACCGTCGGCGAGAACGTGAACTGGCACCTGGGCTTCGCCATCGCCGCGCTCGGCATGGCCGTGGGTCTGGCCCAGTACCTGCTCGGCAGCCGTCACCTCAGCCCCCGGTCGCAGGAGGTCCCCACGCCCCTGTCGCCGGAGGAGAAGGCCTCGACGCTGCGCAAGTCCGCGCTCTGGGCCGCCGTCGCCGTGGTCTTCTACGCGGTCGTCGGCTTCTCGGGCCACTACACGCTCAACTGGCTGCTGGTCCCGATCACGCTCGCCGGCCTGCTCATTCCGGTGATGGTCATCGGCCGCATCAAGCGGGACAAGTCGCTGGACCGCGCCGACCAGTCGAAGATGTCCGCGTACATCTGGTTCTTCATCGCCGCGGCCGTCTTCTGGATGATCTACGACCAGGGCGGGTCGACGATGTCGATCTTCGCCGATTCGTCCGCCGAGAACACCATCTTCGGCTGGGAGTTCCCGGTCTCCTGGTACCAGTCGGTCAACCCGGTCATGATCATGGCGCTCGCGCCGGTCTTCGCCTGGCTGTGGCTGGCCCTCAACCGGCGCGGCAAGGAGCCGAGCACGGCCACCAAGTTCGCCTCCGGTCTGGTCCTGGTCGGTGCCTCGTTCTTCCTCTTCCTGGCCCCGCTGACGATCGCCGAGGGCGGTCACAAGGCGGCCGCCATGTGGCTGGTGGCCATCTACTTCGTCCAGACCGTCGGTGAGCTGACGCTCTCCCCGGTCGGCCTCTCGGTCACCACCAAGATGGCTCCGGCGAAGTACGCCTCCCAGATGATGGGTGTCTGGTTCCTGGCCGTCACCGCGGGTGACGCCACGACCGGCCTGCTCTCCATCGCCGACGTCGACCTCAACAAGACGGGCATCGTGGCCCTGGAGGCCACGCTCGCCGTGATCGCCGGTGTCGCGGTGTGGATGTACCGCAAGAAGGTCAAGCAGCTGATGGGCGACGTCCGCTGACGCGGGCCGCACCAACGGCGGAGGGCCGCCGCACCAACGGGTGCGGCGGCCCTCCGCCGTTTCGGCACGCGGCGGTCGCCGTCACCGTGGCCGCCCGGCGAACTTGAAGGGTCGTCAGGTCACCTCGTCCTGCCGCGGGGCATGAACGTGAAGACCGCTCCGCCCAGGAGGATGACCGTGCCGGCGACCAGGCCCAGGGCCTCGAGGGCGCTGTGGCTGTCGGAGCCGGTCTCCGCGAGGCCGCCGGACGCCGAGCCCGTGGACCCCGAGCCGGACGAGGAGGAACCGCCGCCGGACGCTCCGCCCGCCTGCTCGGAGGTGTCCAGGGTGAGCGAGACCTCGGACGTGGCCGGGGTGCAGGTCGTCGTCGTACCGAGCGCCATCACCGTCAGGACACCCGGGGACAGCGTCGACTTGCCGGTCGCGCCCGGCTTGTACGTGCCCTTCAGGTCCGGGACCTCGATCGGGTCGCCCGACTTGATGGGCCCGGAGTTGGTCGGGCCCTCCACATGGACGGTGCCCTTGTCGGCGCCGCCGAGAGCGACCTCCATCGAGGGCTTCACGGAGTCGGCCGGGATGTCCGCCGGGCTGTCCATCACGGACGTGCCGAACTTGACGGTCAGGGCGTAACTCCCCCCGCTCTTCCTGGCGTTGATCTGCACGGGTGAGGTGGCGTTCTTGTCCCCGATGGGCGTCTTGCACGCGTAGGCGACGGAGACCTGCTTGCCGGTGAAGTCGGTCTGCCCACCGCCGCCGGTGGAGCCGCCGTCGTCGCCACCGGTCGTTCCCCCGGTCCCGCTGCCGGTCGGCGACGGGGTGGCCGAGTCGGTCGGCTCACCGGACGGGGTCGGCGTCGGGGTCGGGGTCGGCGTGGAGCCGCCCGAACCGCCGCCCGCGGCCGTCACCTTGATGGTCGCGGAGGAGCCCACCGCCTCCTTGGGCGTGCACTTGGTGTCGGTGGAGATCGGCTTGTTGACGTTGATGTTGTAGGCGTCCGGGGTCAGCGTGACGTCACCCGCCGCGGTCAGTTTGAACTTGCCCGTCATGTCGGACAGCTTCATGTCGCTGTTCTTGGGGATCGCGGGGTTCTGGCGCGGCCCCTCCATGGCGATGCTCGCGGTCTGCGCGCCGCCCGCCTTGAGGGTGCCGGAGGGCTTCACCGTGTCCTTGTCGAGGTCGAGGACGTCCGGGTTCTTCGACGCGGCCTGGGCGAACTTCCAGGTGATCGTGACCTCGTCACCCACCTTCGCCTCCGCGGGCGCGGTGATCTGCACCTTCGTGGTGCCCTGCACGGCGGGCAGCCCCGAGATCGCGGGCGGGATGCACTCCGTCTTGTACGACACCTCGGCGGCCTGCGCCGGTACGGCGGCCACGCCCAGCAGGATGCCCGCACCGCCGAGCATCAGCGCGACTCCGGCCGCGCCCGCTCTGCGTCCGGTGTCCGGTACCACTCTCCGTAGCGTCCTCACGTATGTCCCTCTCTCGTCTGTGTCGTCGGACCGTTCTCGTGCGGTGCGGAGAGCTGACCGTTCGTCGCGGTGCCCGGATCGCTGTCCGGGGTGAACCACGGCAGGGCGGCCGGGGCCGGCGAGGCGTCCGGGACGTCCGCCGGGGTGTGGGGGGCGGGCGCGGGGGCCGGCCGGGGCAGGCGCTGTGCGAGGTCGGTCAGACGCAGGACCCGGTGCCGGCCCGTGCGCCCGCTCGACCGGTGCGGGCGCACCCGGTCCACCAGGGCCATGCCGACACGGAACACCGCGGCCGGGACGACCACGCAGAGCAGGATCCAGAAGACGGTCACACCCCAGGGGCGGCCTACGCCCCACGGCTGCTCGGCGAGCACCTTCCCGCCGTACTTGAGGGAGACCGTGTAGTCGCCGTGCGCCCCTGCCGACAGCTCGAACGGGAGCTTGATCCGCGCTTTCCGGCCCGGCTCGACGGTGCCGCGCCACTCCTGCTCCTCCCACTGCGGGGCGAACACCCCGTGGGAGGTGCCCACCTGGAAGACCGGGTTCTTCACGGGGGCGGTGCCGACGTTGCCGACGGTGAAGACGAGGGTGCGCGCCGGGGGTGAGCCGAACCAGGTCAGCAGGCCGCTCGACCCGTCGAGGCGGGTGTCCGTGAGTACCGAGAGCCGGGCCCCGCTCGCCTCCTTGGGCAGCGGTTCGACCGAGTGCCCGGCCACCATGAAGACGGCGTCCGCCTGCGCCTTTGCCCCGGTGACGGTGGCGACGTGCACCACGCAGGGGCAGGGCTTCGGCGGTTCGGCGACCGGCAGCTTCTTGGTGAAGGCGCCCTTGGCGTCGGTGGTGACGGCCCGGCCGTCGGCGTTGGCACAGGAGTTGGTGCCGCCGATGACGCCGCGCGAGGGCACCGACTGTCCGCAGATGAGCATCATCAGCAGGGCCTCGGGCCGCCACCCGCTGCCGCTCACGGTGACCGAACCACCGGCTCCCGCCTGGGATCTGGACAGCTTCACGCCCGGCCCGTCGGCGGCGGACGCCGGACCCGCCGAGGCGATCACCGCCAACGGGCCGAGGAGAAGGACCAGGACCGCGCCCAGCGCCGCCGTCCGCATCGTGCCGCCCAGGACCCTCACGTCACCGCTCCCGTCAACTCGACCTCTGTGCCGGGCTGTTCGACCGCCGCTCCGGCCTCCGGGCTCCGGTGCCCGTGCCGCCGCGGACCCGGTCGCGCGGGTCGCCCCCGACGTCGTACGGCGATCAGGGCGACCAGTGCCGCCAGGACGGCGCCCGCTCCGGCTGGCGCCCACCACGGCACGAACCGGGCGGACGCGGTCGCCGTGCCGCGCGCCCCGCCCTCCGCGGTCACCGTCAGCCGCACGTCGACCGCGTCGAGGACCGGCGGGTCGGTCCACGGTTCGTGGAGCGTGACGCGGCGGCCGGGGAGGAGGCCGACGGGCAGGGTGCGCGGGGCGCGGTCCAGTACACGGCCGAGGACACCGTCCGCGTGCACGGCCAGGCGCGGGGTGAGGACCGTGGTGCCGCGGTTGACCAGTTGGTAGGAGATCTGGCCGCCGTGCACCCGGACGTGTTCGACGGTCAGGGCCGACAGGGCGGGTCCGGCCACCCTCAGCTGGACCCGGACCGCCGCGGTGCGGCCTCCCGCGCTCACGACGATCGCGCCGGGATGGTCGCCGGGCGCCGCGCCCGCCGGGACGGCGACGGTGAACGGCACGTCCGCGCGGGTGTGCGCGGGCACGCGGACGGACAGGGCGCGCACCGCCGTCCGCCGGCCGCCGGAGCGGTCGGCGAAGGCGATCCACGCGCCCGTGCCGGCGGCGCGGTCGCGCGCGGAGGTGCCGTCAGCGGTGTTGTCGGCGCCGCGCACCCGGACCGTGAGGGGCCTGCCGGCCGGATTGACCACGGACACGGCGTCCTGGAGGACCGTGCCGGGCGCGCCCTCCGCGTACACGGAGGGCCGTCCGTCGGCCGCGCCGCCCGCGGCCGGGACGACGGACCAGCCCGGAGCGGCCTGGGCCGCCGGGGCCGCGCCGAGCAGCACCAGGGTCGTCAGGCCCAGCACGCGGGCGGCGGGGAGTGCGGAGGGCATGCGGCGGCTCCAGGTCGTCGTGCGGGCAGGTCAGCGGCGTACCGCCTGATGCCTGCGGGTCAGCCACAGCGCGCCCGCCGCGCCCGCGAGCAGGACGGTGCCGCCGAGTGTGCCGAGGGCGATCGCGGAGTCCGCGGGGCCGGTCTGCGGAAGCTGCCCGCCGGAGTCCGAGCCGCCCTGGCTCCCCGAAGCCGAGGACCCCGAGGCGCCGGACGAGCCCGAGCCGGAGCCCGAACTCCCGCCCGCCGCCTTCACGTCGAGGGTCAGGGAGGGCTTCGGGTTGTTCGAGGGCGAGCAGGTGGTCGTGGTCCCGAGGGCCTTGATGGTGAGGACGCCCGCGGTGAAGGTGACCTTGCCGGACTTCTTCGGTGTGTACGTGCCGCTCAGGTCACTGATCTTGATGGGCGTGTTGGCGGGGATCGCGGCCGCGTTGGCCGGTCCGGTGACCGCCACGGTGCCGCTGTCGGCGCCGCCCACCTTGATGACGGCGCTGGGCGTCATGGCGCCCTTGCCGAGTTCGACCGGGCTGGAGGAGACGCCCTTCTGCCAGGACATCGTGAGCTTGTAGCCGCTGCCGCTCCTGACGCCCTTGATGTCGATGGGCGACACGGCGCTCTTGTCGCCGATCGGCGTCTTGCACTGGTAGTTGACGTCGACCACGGCGGCCTGGGCTGCCGGGGCGGCCATCAGCACCGCCGAGCCGGCCAGGGCCGCGGCGCACGCGAGCGCGGCGGTTCGTTTCTGGTACGTCCGGTACGACACGGGCCTGCCCCTCACTCCTGACGTCGTCCCCGACGGGACACGCGGCGAGATTTCCTGACGGAACATCAGATCGGCCGTCAAGGTACGCCCGGGGACTTGTGGAGGGAAGACAAAGTGCGCGCCGGATCCGTGGGGATCCGGCGCGCGGAGTGACGTACGGGGCGGGGGCGGAGGTGCGTGCGGAGGACGCCCCGCGTCAGGCGGGTGCGCCCAGCTCGGCCCACACGGTCTTGCCGGAGACTCCGGGGCTGCGGACGACCCCCCAGTCCAGGCAGAGCCGCTGCACGATGAACATGCCGTGGCCGCCGGGGCGGCCGGCGCGGTGCGGGGTGCGGGGTGCGGGCTGGCCCGCGCCGCGGTCCGACACCTCGATGCGCAGCACCTTGTTGTCGACGGAGATCCGGAGTTCGTCCGGGCCCTCGGCATGCAGGCAGGCGTTCGTGACCAGCTCGGAGACGACCAGCAGGACGTCCTCCGCGGCGGCACGCCGGTCGGCGCCCTCGGCGGGCAGCCAGCCCCAGGCGTACAGCGCCTGGCGGGCGAAGTCGCGGGCGAGCGGCACGACGCCGCTCTCGCCCTCCAAGCTCAGCCTGCGGGCCTGGCGGCCCGGAGGGGCCAGGACCGCACCGTCCGGAGTGGCTCCGTCGCCGGGCGGTCCGCCGTCCACGGGCGCCGTGTCGTCCACGGACGCCCCGGAAGCGCCGCCGTCGCCCGACTCAGGGCCGCGGTCGCCCGGCGGGCAAGGCCGGGTGGTGCTCATCAGCGCTTCACCTCACCGATTCACCGGTTCACAATTCAAGACTCGGTACGCAGTACTCAGTACGGATGGATCAACGGCTTTCGCCGCTCGTGGGTCGGACGACTTTCGCCGCACCGGAGGCCGGCCCGCTCGCTGCCGACGCATCCAGGATGTCTCCTGCCCGACGGAACCGTCCGAACACCCACTTATTCGGCACGGAAACTGTGACGCGGGTAACGCGCCGGTCACGCGGGGGCGACTGGGGCATAACGGCGACATGATCGACGGGCCGCCCGGTCAGTCGGCGAGAGCCGCTTCGAGCGTGTCGTGCACGGTGAAGACGGCCTCCGCCCCGGTGATCTCGAAGACCCGTGCGACCACCGGCTGCATCGCCGCCAGATGGACGCCGCCACCCGCGGCCTCGGCCTTCAGCCGGGCACCGAGCAGCACGTTCAGTCCGGTGGAGTCACAGAACTCCAGGCGCGAACAGTCGACGACGAGCCGTGCGTACCCCTTTTCGAGGCACCCTTCGAGTGGCTCACGCAACAAATCGGCCGTGTGGTGATCCAACTCACCCGCGGGGGTCACGACGGCACTAGTGCCCTCTTCCCGCACCTCGACAAGAAGCCGGCCAGACTGTGCGCTGCCGACCGTCCCGCGGTCCATGCCGTCTCTCTCCCGAGCGTCCGACTGCTGATGTATGCACTCGAACACTACGCCTTCTCTACGTCACCTGACACCCGAACAACCCCCCGCAAACGGACATTTCGCCACAGAAGGCACTTGCGACAAGTTCACAAAAGCGGGTAGGGCTAGAAGAGACACCTATCCGACCCGGCCGGCTTTGGAGGCGCCGCACACCGCAGTGCACGTATTGGCATCGGCGGCCATATGCCGAGAACGATGGAGGACACCATGTCACCCCGGCTCGACGCATCGCATACCCAGACGGCGACGTCGACACCCTCTCCGGTCGGCCCGGAGCACCTCGAAGGACCCGGCACCGACGGACTCACGGGGCTCGACGGCCTCCCGGAGATTCCCCCGTACGACGAGGTGGGGCCGGTGGACGCACGGGCCCTGTCCAAGACGCTCTTCGCGCGTCTCGAGTCCCTCGAAGAGGGCACGCACGACTACGCGTACGTCCGCAACACGCTCGTCGAGCTCACTCTCGCGCTCGTGAAGTTCGCCGCCTCCCGCTTCCGCTCGCGCAGCGAGCCCATGGAGGACATCATCCAGGTCGGCACGATCGGCCTGATCAAGGCGATCGACCGGTTCGAACTGAGCCGGGGCGTCGAGTTCCCCACCTTCGCCATGCCAACCATCATCGGCGAGATCAAGCGGTTCTTCCGGGACACCTCCTGGTCGGTGCGGGTTCCCCGCCGGCTTCAGGAGCTCCGGCTCGACCTGGCCAAGGCGGGCGACGAACTCGCGCAGAAGCTGGACCGCGCTCCGACAGTGGGAGAGCTGGCGGAACGCCTCGGCATCAGCAACGACGAGGTCGTCGAAGGCATGGCCGCGTCCAACGCGTACACGGCCAGCTCGCTGGACGCCCAGCCCGAGGAGGACGACTCCGAGGGCGCGCTCGCGGACCGCATCGGCTACGAGGACAACGGACTCGAAGGCATCGAGTTCGTGGAGTCCCTCAAGCCGCTGATCGCGGAACTCCCCCAGCGTGACCGGCAGATCCTCTCGCTGCGCTTCGTGGCGAACATGACCCAGTCCGAGATCGGCGACGAGCTCGGCATCTCGCAGATGCATGTCTCCCGGCTCCTGTCGCGCACCCTCGTGCGACTCCGGAAGGGACTGACCGTCGAGGAATGACAGGGCTTCGCGGCCCGTGTGGTCGCGCGCAAGGGAGCGGTCCGGCGCCATCGGCGCCGGACCGCTCCGTTTTCCGCTCCTGTGCCGTCGCGCGCGCCGCCCCGGCCGCGTCCGGCGGCCGCCTCAGACCGCGCGGGCGCCGCGCCGCCAGACGGCGCTGACCAGCGGGACGCCGGGACGGTAGGCGAGGTGGACGTGGCTCGGGGCGTCCAGCAGGGTCAGGTCGGCGTACGCGCCGGGCGTGAGGCGTCCGATGTCGTCACGGCGCAGGGCCCGCGCGCCGCCCGCCGTCGCCGACCACAGGGCCTCGTCCGGCGTCATCCCCATGTCGCGCACCGCGAGGGCGACGCAGAACGGCACGGACGAGGTGAACGACGAGCCCGGGTTGCAGTCCGTGGACAGGGCGACCGTGACGCCCGCGTCGATCAGTCTGCGGGCGTCCGGCCACTCGGCACGGGTCGAGAACTCGGCGCCCGGCAGCAGCGTCGCCACGGTGTTGCCGCTCGCGAGGGCGTCCACGTCCGCGTCCGTCAGATGGGTGCAGTGGTCGGCGCTCGCCGCGTCCAGCTCGACGGCGAGCCGGACGCCCGGACCGTGGGTGAGCTGGTTGGCGTGGACGCGCGGGTGCAGGCCCTTCGCCCGGCCCGCCGTGAGGATCGCGCGCGCCTGGTCGCCGTCGAAGGCGCCCTTCTCGCAGAAGACGTCCACCCAACGGGCGTGGGGGGCGCAGGCGTCGAGCATCTCGCCGGTCACCAGGGCGACATAGGCGGCCGGGTCGTCGGCGAGGTCCGGCGACACGATGTGCGCGCCGAGGTAGGTGACCTCGTCGGTGTGCGCGGCGGCGATGCGCAGGGCGCGGGCCTCGTCGGGAACGGTCAGGCCGTAGCCCGACTTGGTCTCCATGGTCGTGGTGCCCTGGCGGAGCGCCTCGTGGAGGTAGCGCGTGAGGTTCCGCTCCAGCTCCTCGTCGGAGGCGGCGCGGGTGGCGGCGACGGTGGTGCGGATGCCGCCGGCGCTGTAGGCGCGCCCGGACATCCGGGCGTTGAACTCCTGGGTACGGTCGCCGGCGAAGACCAGGTGCGAGTGGGAGTCGACGAAGCCGGGGATCAGCGCGCGGCCTTCGGCGTCGAACCGGTGGTCGGCGGCGGGTGCTTGGGCGGCTTCCCCGGTCCACACGACACGGTCGCCCTCGATGACGACGGCCGCGTCCTGGATCAGTCCGAGCGGGGATCCGTCGCCTCGGGAGGGATCGTTGGTGACCAGACTGGCGATGTTGGTGATGACGGTCGTGCTGCTCATGGCGTCCTCAGGGGTGGCGGGACTGCGGGTGGGGGACTGCGAACGAGGGGGCCGGGGGCGCCGGGGGCCCGGGGGGCCACCGGCCGCTGCCGGGCGATGGGCCCCGCCGTCCGGCTCCGGTCAGGCGCGCAGGGCCTCGACGGCGTCCGCGAGCGCCGTCGGCACGTCCGGTACGAGGGTGTGCGCGCCGTCGCGCACGATGTGGCGGCCCGCGACGACCGTGTGCCGGACATCGGCCGCGGTGGCCGCGAAGACGGCGGTCTCGGCGCCGAGGCGCGGCACCGGTCCCGCCGTTCTGACCGAGTCGAGGGCGATCGTCGTGAAGTCGGCGAGCGCGCCGGTCTCGATGCTGCCCGCGTCGTCCCAGCCGAGGGCCGCGTGGCCGTCGGCGGAGGCGGCGCGCAGCAGGGCGGCGGCCGTCCAGTGACCGCGGGTGCGGGTGCGCAGCCGTTCGTTCAGCTCCATCGCGCGGGCCTCTTCGAGGAGGTCGATGACGGCGTGGCTGTCGGAGCCGAGCGACAGGGGCGAGCCGGCGCGCTGGAGGGCCACGGCGGAACCGATGCCGTCCGCGAGGTCGCGTTCGGTGGTCGGGCACATGCAGGTGCCGGTGCCGGAGCCGCCGAGGAGGGCGACGTCCTGGTCCGTGAGGTGGGTGTTGTGGACCCCGGTGGTGCGCGGGCCGAGGACGCCGTGGTCGGCGAGGAGCTGGGCGGGCGTGCGGCCGTGGGCGGCGCGGCAGGCCTCGTTCTCGGCGGTCTGCTCGGACAGGTGCACGTGGAGCGGGGCGCGCCGTTCCTCGGCCCAGCGCGCGACCGTGGCCAGTTCGCCGGCGGGCACGGCCCGTACGGAGTGGATCGCCGCGCCGATCCGGGCGTGATCCTGGTCCTTGAGGAGTGAGGCGCGTTCCGCCCAGGCTTCGGCGGTGCCGTCGGAGAAGCGGAGTTGGTGCTGGTTGGGCGGCTGGCCGAAGGCGGAGGAGAGGTAGGCCGTGTCGAGCAGGGTGATGCGGATGCCGGCGTCCGCGGCGGCGGCGACGAGTGCCTCGCCCATGGCGTTCGGGTCGGCGTAGCGGGTGCCGCCGTGGGCGTGGTGGACGTAGTGGAACTCTCCGACGGCGGTGACTCCGGCGAGCGCCATCTCCGCGTACACCGCGCGGGCCAGGGCGTGGTAGGTCTCCGGGGTCAGCCGGTCGGCGAAGGAGTACATGATCTCGCGCCAGGTCCAGAAGGTGCCGGAGCCGACCTGGACGGTGCCGCGCAGGGCACGGTGGAAGGCGTGCGAGTGGGCGTTGGCGAGGCCGGGGAGGGTGAGTCCGCGGAGGATCTCGGCGCCGGGCGGCGGGGTGTCGACGCCGGTGCGGACCTCGGTGACGCGGCCGTCCTGGCCGGCCCCGGAGCCGCCGGTGGACACGGTCACGGTGACGCCCGGCTCGACGTGGGTGTCGAGCCAGGCGTGTTCCAGCCAGTACGTCTGCGTCACCTGCAGGCCAGCCCTTCGAGTACGTCGGCGAGTGCGGTCACCCCGGCCACGCAGTCGTCCTCGGCGGCGAACTCGGCCGGGGAGTGCGAGACACCGGTGGGGTTGCGTACGAACAGCATGGCGGTCGGGACGGTGCCGGAGAGGATTCCCGCGTCGTGTCCGGCGCCGGTGCCGAGTACGGGCACGGCGAGGGCGGCGTCGCGTTCCTTGCCGAGGATGCGGGCGAGTTCGTCGCGCAGGGCGTGCTCGAACTCGACGACGGGGGTGAACGACTCGCGGACGACGTCGAGTTCGACGCCCTGCTCCTCGGCGTGGGCCCGGGCCGCCTTCTCGATGCCGGTGACCACGGTGTCGAGGGTGGCCTGGTCGGCGGCGCGGGAGTCGAGCCAGCCGCGGACCAGGGAGGGGATGGCGTTGACGCCGTTCGGTTCGACGGAGATCTTGCCGAACGTGGCGACGGCACCGGCGAGCCGCGCCTCCTGCCGGGCGCTGAGCACGGTCTCCGCGTACGACAGCATCGGGTCGCGGCGGTCCACGAGCCGGGTGGTGCCCGCGTGGTTGGCCTCGCCGCGGAAGTCGAAGCGCCAGCGGCCGTGCGGCCAGATGGCGCTGGCGATGCCGACCTGGTCGCCGCCGATGTCGAGGGCGCGGCCCTGCTCGACGTGGAGTTCGACGAAGGCGCCGATCCGGCCGAGCCGTTCGGGGTCGGGGCCGATGGCGGCGGGGTCGTACCCGGCGCGCTCCATGGCCTGGGGGAGGGTGATGCCGTCGGCGTCGGTGAGGCGGTGCGCCTGCTCGACGGTGAGCTGTCCGGCGGCGAGCCGGGAGCCGACGCAGGCGAGCCCGAAGCGGGCGCCCTCCTCGTCGCCGAAGTTGACGATGGCGAGCGGCTTGGTGAACCGCGCGCCGCGGGCGCGGAGTTCGTCGAGCGCGGCGAAGGAGGAGACGACGCCGAGGGGGCCGTCGAAGGCTCCGCCGTCGGGGACGGAGTCGAGGTGCGAGCCCGTGACCACGGCGTCGCCCGCGGCGGGGTCGCCCAGCCAGGCCCACTGGTTGCCGTTGCGGTCGAGTTCGCAGGTGAGCCCGCGGGACTCGGCCTGCTGCCGGAACCAGGCGCGGCAGTCGGTGTCGGCGCCGGTCCAGGCGAACCGGCGGTAGCCGCCGGAGGCGGAGCTGCGGCCGATCGGCAGCAGCTCCGCCCACATGCTGTGGAAGGTCACGCGGTGCCGCCTTCGTCGCCCTCGCGCATCGGGATGCGCACACCGCGCTCGTCGGCGACGGTCTCGGCGATGTCGTAGCCGGCGTCGACGTGGCGGATGACGCCCATGCCGGGGTCGTTCGTCAGGACGCGGCGGATCTTCTCGCCGGCGAGCTTGGTGCCGTCGGCGACGGAGACCTGGCCCGCGTGGATGGAGCGGCCCATGCCGACGCCGCCGCCGTGGTGGATGGAGACCCAGGAGGCGCCGGAGGCGACGTTCACCATGGCGTTCAGCAGCGGCCAGTCGGCGATCGCGTCGGAGCCGTCGAGCATGGCCTCCGTCTCGCGGTACGGGGACGCGACGGAGCCGCAGTCGAGGTGGTCGCGGCCGATGGCGAGGGGGGCGGCGAGCTCGCCGGAGGCCACCATGTCGTTGAAGCGCTCACCGGCCTTGTCGCGCTCGCCGTAGCCGAGCCAGCAGATCCGGGCGGGCAGGCCCTGGAAGTGGACGCGCTCGCCGGCCAGCTTGATCCAGCGGTGCAGCGACTCGTTCTCCGGGAAGAGGTCGAGGATCGCCTTGTCCGTCTTGTGGATGTCGGAGGCCTCGCCGGACAGGGCGGCCCAGCGGAAGGGGCCCTTGCCCTCGGAGAACAGCGGGCGGATGTAGGCGGGGACGAAGCCGGGGAAGGCGAACGCCCGGTCGTACCCGGCGAGCTGGGCCTCGCCGCGGATCGAGTTGCCGTAGTCGAAGACCTCGGCACCCGCGTCCATGAAGCCGACCATGGCCTCGACGTGCCGCGCCATGGACTCGCGGGCGCGGGTCGTGAAGCCCGCCGGGTCCTTGGCGGCCGCGTCGGCCATGTCGTCGAAGTCGATGCCGACGGGGAGGTAGGCGAGCGGGTCGTGGGCCGAGGTCTGGTCGGTCACGATGTCGATGGGCGCGCCCTCGGCGAGCATCCGCGGCAGCAGCTCCGCCGCGTTGCCCAACAGGCCGATGGAGAGCGGCCTGCGCTGGTCGCGGGCCTCGACGGCGAGCTGGAGCGCGTGCTCCAGGGAGTCGGCCCTCACGTCCAGGTAGCGGTGCTCGATGCGGCGCTCGATGGCGCGCGGGTCGACGTCGATGCAGATGGCGACGCCGTCGTTCATCGTCACGGCGAGGGGCTGGGCGCCGCCCATGCCGCCGAGGCCGGCGGTCAGGGTGATGGTCCCGGCGAGGGTGCCGCCGAACTTCTTCGCGGCGACGGCGGAGAAGGTCTCGTAGGTGCCCTGGAGGATGCCCTGGGTGCCGATGTAGATCCAGGAACCGGCGGTCATCTGGCCGTACATGGTGAGGCCGAGGGCCTCCAGACGCCGGAACTCCTCCCAGTTCGCCCAGTCGCCGACCAGGTTGGAGTTGGCGATGAGGACGCGCGGGGCCCACTCGTGGGTCTGCATGACACCGACGGGGCGGCCGGACTGGACGAGCATCGTCTCGTCCTGCTTGAGGGTGCGCAGCGTGCGGACCATGGCGTCGAAGGAGCGCCAGTCGCGGGCGGCCTTGCCGGTGCCGCCGTAGACCACGAGCTTGTCGGGGTGCTCGGCGACCTCGGGGTCGAGGTTGTTCTGCAGCATCCGAAGGGCGGCCTCCTGCTGCCATCCCAGGGCGCTCAGTTCCGTACCGCGCGGTGCTCGGACGGGGCGGGGTCCTGACATGGTCTGCCTCCCAGCGGACTGTTGCTATGGATATTCACATCCTCACCCCTTGAATAGGCCTAGTCAATAGCTCCACGGAAGGCTCCTGGCGGTCACCGATGTTTGGCTGGGATCCATGGGCGCAGAGATGGACGGGGCGGGAGATCCGCCGTTCGACGGGGTGAGTGGGGCTGCGATGTCTTCGGCAGGAACGTCCGGACCGTCTTCGGGCGACAGGACAGGGAGCGGGAACGGGAACGGGACACCGGAGCGGGCCGGGGCACCGGGCGGGAACCGGCCACCGGGACGCGGCCGGGGCGGCGAGCCGGACGTCGGCGGATCCGGGAGCGCGGCGGCCGGCCCCGGGGCGGGCGGCGCGGCGCCGGACCGGGGCGGAAGCGGCGCCGCCGACGGAAGCGGTGTCGGCGCCGCCGCCGTGGCGGCCGCGGACGCCGAGCGGATCGCCCGGCGGGACGACGCCGTGCGGGCCGCCGTGGAGCAGGGCCTCCTCACCCCGGAGCAGCCCGTCGTCGCCCTGCTCGACGTGCCGGGCATCCGGGCCTCGGCGGCCGCCCTGCGCGCCGCCTTCGACACCGTGACCGCGCCCGGCACCCCCGTGCTGCACGCCTTCGCGGTGAAGGCGGCGCCCCTCGTGCCCGTCCTGCGGCTGCTGGCCGACGAGGGCGTCGGCGCCGAGGTGGCGAGCCCGGGAGAGCTGGCGCTCGCCCGCGCGGCCGGGGTGTCCCCCCGGCGGACCGTCCTCGACTCCCCCGCCAAGACCCCCGCCGAACTGCGCGAGGCACTGGCACTCGGCATCGCGGTGAACGCGGACAACCCGCAGGAGCTGGAGCGGATCGACGCCACGGTGCGCTCGGCGCCCACCGGCTCGCCCATCGGACTGCGGGTCAATCCGCAGGTCGGCGGCGGTTCCATCGGAGCGCTGTCCACGGCCACGGCGACCTCGAAGTTCGGCGTCGCGCTCCGGGACGAGGGCGCCCGCGCGTGGATCCTGCGGGCGTACGCCGACCGGCCCTGGCTGACCCGCCTGCACGCCCACTCGGGGTCGCAGGGCATGCCGCTCTCGCTGATGGCGCAGGGCGTCGCGGAGACGTACGCGCTGGCGGAGGAGATCAACCGGCACGTCGGGCGGCGGCAGGTCGACACGATCGACATCGGCGGCGGACTGCCGGTCAACTTCGGCTCCGACGCGACGGCCCCGACGTACGCGCAGTACGCCCGGCTGCTCGCCGAGGTGGTGCCGGGTCTGTTCGACGGGCGGTACGGGCTGGTGACCGAGTTCGGCCGGTCGCTGCTGGCCAAGCACGGCACCGTCGTGGCGCGGGTCGAGTACGCGAAGAGCGCGGGAGGACGCGCGATCGCCGTCACGCACGCGGGGGTCCAGGTGGCGGCCCGCACGGTGTACGCGCCGGGGGCCTGGCCGCTGCGGATCGCCGCGTACGACGCCAAGGGCCGCCCCAAGACCGGGCCGGACGTGGTGCAGGACATCGCGGGCCCCGCCTGTTTCGCGGGCGACCTGCTCGCCGAGGGGCGGGCCCTGCCGCTGCTCGAACAGGGCGACCTCGCGGCCGCGCTGGACACCGGCGCGTACTACTTCGCCCACCACTACGCGTACAACTCCCTCGCGCGGCCGGGCATCTACGGCTTCGCGCCGGACGGCGGCACGGGACACGACACCACGGAAGGCGACGGCCTGACCGACGGCGGAGGCGGCGCCGGCGGCGGTGTGCGGTTCGCCGTGGTCCGGGAGCCGCAGACCGTGGAGGAGATCGTCGCGGAGTCGGGCGGCGCGCACGGCCCGTCGCTCACCGCCCTGTAGCAGTCGCCCGCCCAGGCCCGTCGCGGCGCGGGGCCCCTCACCGAAGGGCTCCCTCTCGCGGCAGGGCGCCTCCGGGAACCCGCTCCCGCATCCGTCGGGAACCCGAACACGGGCCCGCGCGTCCGAGGAGCGTGCCGTCGGCTGGATCTCCCGCCGGAACCGGCGGCGCGCCCCGCCGTCTCGCCGTCGCGCGGGCACCTTCCCGGCGCGTGCGGCAGGCCGCGCGCCCTCCTCGGCCCGTGGGCGCCCCCGTCGTGCGCCCCAAGGCCGCACAAACCGCCCACCTGCGGTTTCAAGGGTACGGGAAAATATGGTCAGTTGACCCACCTTAGTCATCCCGGGCATGTTCCACAGGAAAATGCCGGATCACTCACTCATCGCGCACACAGTGCGTAACTTCTGCGTCACTCGGCCGAACCCTTGGCGGGAGGGGAGACACGGTGCCCGGAATCGACGAGTGCCTGCTGGAAGCCATGACACTGCCCGGTGCGCGGGGTGCCTCGGTGGTCGACTGGACCAGCGGGCTGGCCCTGGGCACGGTCGGCGACGCGCCGGGCGACGACCACGAGACGACCGCGGCGGAGGCGGCCGAGCTGGCCCGACTCGCCGCCGAGAACCGGTCGTTCGCTCCGAAGGACGGCTCCGACTGGTCCGAGTGGTCGGACCAGGAGACCCCCATCGAGGACCTGATCATCAGCAACCGCGACAGCTACCACGTCCTCCGGTTCGTGCGGACCAGCTTCGACAGCAGCGTGTTCCTGCACCTGTGGCTGGGCCGCTCGGACGGCAACCTCGCACTGGCCCGGATCCGGCTCGGCGAGATGGCCGGACGGCTGGTGCTCGTATGACGACCGTCAGAACCCCTCCCCCGCCCCGGCTCCCGGTGCGCGACAGGGCTCCGAGCACCGAGGCGGGCGGCGTCTCGCCCATGCTCGGGCGGCTCGCCGCCGAGCGGGCCACCGGCGTCCTCATCCGCGAACGCGGCACCCTCTACCTCGCCGACGGCGAGGTGGTGCACGCCGAGAGCCCGTTCACCCCCGGCATCGACGTGCTGTTCTCCGCCCGCGGGGTGCTGGACCCCGAGGTCTGGCGGGAGGCCGTCGCCCTGGCCGGCGCGCGCCGCCGGGTGGGCCGGTTCCTGATCGACAGCGGCCGCATAGCGGAGGGCGCGCTGCAGCTGTGCCACCTCGGCTCGCTCTACGACGCCGCGTACTTCGTGCTCGGCCCCAGCAGCACCCCGAGCCGCTTCCGGTACGGTGCCGCGCACTGGTTCGGCCCGCTCCGCCCCGTACCCGTCGCCGCCCTGGAGCGCGAGACGGTGCGCCGGCGCGAACTGCTGCACCGCATATGGCCCGACGCGGCGACCGACACCGCCCCGCTGCGCCGCGCCGGCCTCGCCGCGGGGCCGGCGATCCCGCTGCGCCAGGAGGCCGTCCTCGGCCGGGTGGACGGCGTCCGCACGGCGGCCGAGGTGTCCGCGGCGCTCGGCCGGCCCGCCTTCCACACGCTGGTCGACCTGCGCCGGCTCGCCGCCGCCGGCCTCGTGACGGCCGCGCCCGCGGTGCGGCCGCCCTCCGTGCCCGGCGTGCTCACCCAGTCCTCCAACGATCCCGACGTCGCCCTGCTGCGACGTCTCAGAGACGCGCTGGAGGCCTTGTGAGTACCGACCCGCGGGAGGCCTTGTGATCCGCGCGCTGCGACAGCGTGCCGAGAGGAGACTGCTGATGGCGGCGGAGCCCGAAGTCCTCGACGAGCTGCACCGGTTACGGGCCCGGGTGCCCCAGCTGACCGGAGCGCTCGCGGCCAGCGCCGACGGTCTCGTCCTCGCCCACGACACCCCCGGCGTCGAGCCGGACGGTCTGGCCGCGCTCACCGCGGCGGCCCTCGGGGTCGCCATCCGGATGGCGGACGCCACCGGCCAGGGCGACCTGCGCGAGCTGCTCGTGCGCGGTGTGAACGGCTATGTGGCGACCTACGCGGCGGGCGGTTCCGCCGTGCTGACGCTGCTGGCCCAGGACCGCGTCAACGTCGGCCGGCTGCATCTGGAGGGGCGGCGCTCCGGCACCCGGATCGGGGAGCTGGTCGACGCCGCCGCCGCGCGCGGCGAACCGCCCGCCGCCCCGGCCAAGCAGGCGCCGAAACCCTCACCGGGCATGCCGCGGCGTCCTCCGCGCGGCACGACACCCGCCCGGCCCACGACCACACCTGTCACCAACCACCCCAGCACATCCGAAAGTTGAGAAGGAGCACCCCATCATGACGAACACCGAGACCGCCCTCAAAGAAGCCCTGGCGTCCATCGAGGGCGCGACCGGAGCGGCGCTCGTCGACTACACCAGCGGTATGGCGCTGGGCACCATCGGCGGCAGCAAGAGCTTCGACCTCACCGTCGCGGCGGCCGGCAACACCGACGTGGTCCGCGCCAAGCTGCGCACCATGGAGCACCTGGGTCTGAAGGGCGAGATCGAGGACATCCTGATCACGCTCTCCGACCAGTACCACCTGATCCGGCTGATGAAGGGGCGCGGCGGGAACGGACTGTTCCTGTACCTCGTCCTCGACCAGAAGCGGGCCAACCTGGCGATGGCCCGCCATCAGCTCAAGCGCATCGAGACGGATCTGGAGGTCTAGGGCCTGTCGTCCGGATCATGCGGCGGGTCGAGCGACGACCCCGCGACGGGTCAGCGACGCCGTGCCCCTCCGGGCGCGGCGTCGCCCGCTGCCGGGCCGGTGGTCCGTACGGCCTTGACCGGCTTGCCCGCGGGGGCGCCGGCGCGCGGTCCGAGCCAGTCGACGCGCACCCAGATCAGCTCCTGCCCGGCCTGTTCGATCCGGCCGAGGCGCCCGGCCTTCAGCCACAGTCCGACGCCCGCGCCGGCGAGCAGCATGCCGCCCGCGGCGGGCAGCACGAAGGAGCTGCCGAGCGCGGCGGCGAAGGCGAGCAGGAGCCACCAGCTGTGGCCCCGGCGCCAGTTGCGGACCGTCACGGCGCGGTCCTGGAGCACGTCCTGCTTGCCGGCGCGGGCGGCGGCCCGGACCAGGGCCGCGTACCGCTTCCTGCGCCGGGCAGCCACGACGACCACCGCGACGAGGAAGAGCACGGCCCCCGCGAGGACCCCGATCCTGCGCCCGGTCAGCCCGGGGATGAGCACCCCGATGCCGGCCGCGAACACCCCGCACCACCACAGCGGTGCGGCTCCGGCCCGCACCACGACGGCCATCCGGGCCAGCCCCTGTCCTCCGTGCGCCATGTTCCGCCTCCTGTCCCCGCACGTCCGCGCAACGGACGTGCCGCCGGCAGGCGCCGCGCCCGTTGTCTCTTCGGGCGCGCAGGCTAGCGGCGGAACGTGAGACGAATCTGAGAACCCGGGGGCCGTACGGCAGCCGTCGGCCACCCGGGTGGGAGCGCGCCGCCTACTCCACGAACAGCCCCCGTGCGGCGGCGCGGGCGTCGAACTGCTCCAGTCGCGCCTGGGCGTCCGGCAGGTCGTCGCACATGGCCTCCAGCAGGACACGGCCCAGCAGCATCGGCGCGCACGCCGTGTCGAAGGCGAGGCCGGTGCCGACGGCGGCGGGGATCAGCAGGTCGGACACCTTGGCCACCGGCGCGAACGCCGAGTCCGCGACGGTGACGACGGTCAGTCCGGCCTCCTTCGCGTGGCCGAGGGCGTCGACGACCTCGCGCGGGTGCCGGGGCAGCGCGAAGCAGAGCAGGGCGGTGGCCCCGGCGCGGACGGCCGCGTCGATCCGGTCCTGGAGCATCGTGCCGCCTTCGTGCAGCAGCCGGACGTCGGGGTGGACCTTGGCGGCGAAGTAGGCGAAGCCGTAGGCCTGGGAGGCGGCGGCGCGCAGGCCGAGGACGGGCAGCGGGCGGGACGCGGCGAGCAGCCGGCCGGCCCGGGCGACGGGCCGCGGGTCGGCGAGGGCCTCGGCGAGGTGCCGCAGGTTCTCGATCTCGGCCTCGACGGCCTGCTGGTACTCGTTGTAGGCGGTCGTGTCGGTGGCCGGCTCGGCGGGCGTGACCTCGCGCAGGTGCCGGCGCAGCGCCGGGTAGCCGTCGAAGCCGAGGGCGACGGCGAAGCGGGTGACGGAGGGCTGGCTGACCCCGGCGAGTTCGGCGAGTTCGACGCTGGAGAGGAACGGCACGTCGGCGGCGCTGCGCACCATGCTGTGCGCGATGCGCCGCTGGGTGGGGGTGAGCCGGCGTCCCTCGAAGAGGGCCTGGAGGCGCCCGGCGGGGCTGTCGTTCACCCGCGTCCCGCCGTCGTCTGCGGAGCCTGCGGTCACCGAGGCGTCCCCGTCCGCGGCACCGGTCCCGTGCGTGCCCCCGCCCGCGTCCTCGCCGGTGTGCGTGCCTGCGGCCTTGTCCGCGCTCATGGCGTGCTCCCCCTCCAGATGTCCGTGAACCGGTCGAGCAGTGCGGCGGCCGCCGTCACGTCGTCCGTGAGCGGCCGGTCGGCCTGCTCGGCGTCGAGTGCCGCCTCGGCCAGTTCCAGCGCCCGTCCGGCCGGCAGCTCCGGGTCGGGCCGCAGGCCGCGCTGGCGCAGCGCCCGTACGGCGGCGACCAGTTCACAGCCGACGACGAGACGGTACGCGTCGCACGCCCGCAGCGTCTGACGTGCGGCGAGCGAGGCGAAACTCGCCTGTTCCTCGACGCCCCGGGAGAGTACAGCGTGGCCGAGCGAGGCGGGCGCCGAGAACGCCCGCAGGTCACCGAGGGCGGCACCGGCGGCGTACTCCAGGATCATCACGCCGGAGGACGCCGCCTCCTGGTCCGCGAGGAAGGGGCGCAGGCGGGTGTACGCGGGCTCGTTGAGGGTGGAAAGGCGCGAGGTGGACAGCCGTGCGACCTGGGTGACGGCGAGCCGGAAGTGGTCCAGGGCGAGAGCGAGTTGGGCCTGGTAGAAGCCGCCGTGGTGGTAGGCGGCCATGTCCTCGGCGGAGATGAGCGGGTTCTCGGCCGCGGCGTTGATCTCGACGGCGAGTACGTCCTCCAGGGCGTCCGCCGCGTCCTGCGCGGGGCCGTGTATCTGCGGCAGGCAGCGGAACCCGTACGGGTCCTGGATCCGGCCGAGGGGTGGGGTGGGACGGTCCGCGGCGCCGATCAACTCCCGCATCCTGCGGGCCACTTCCACCGATCCCCGGTGCGGGCGGGCGGTGTGCACGGGGGCCGCGTACGCCTCGTGGGAGCCGTCGACGGCCAGCAGCGACAGAGCGGCGACGACCTGGGTGGCGCCGATCAGCCCGCGCAGTTCGTGCAGCGCGAGCGCGGCCTGTCCGAGGGTGAGCGCGTTGCTGCTGATGAGGGCGAGGGCGTCGTTGTTGTCGAGCGGCTGCGGTACCGGGGCCAGGGCGGTCGGCGTGGCCCCGTCGGGACCCCGCCAGGGGTGTTCGCCGGCGAGGGCGAGGCCCAGCTGGGCGAGGGCGGCGATGTCGCCGGTGCCGACGGAGCCGAACGCGTTGACGACCGGGAAGACACCGGTCTCCAGCGCCTCGCAGAGGGCCGTCACGACGCTGGGGCGCAGTCCGGCGCCGCCGGCCAGGAGCTGGTTGGCGCGGACGGCGAGCATGGCACGGACCTGGCGTGCGGGGAGTTCCTCGCCGATGGCACCGGCGTGGCTGCGCAGCAGGCGCAGGCCGTGGTCGGCGGCCGCCTCGGTGGGCACGTCCTCGTTCCGGTTCGCGCCGACCCCGGTGGAGCGGCCGTAGACGCGGCCGGTGGCGGCGATCTGCCGGGCGGCGTCCCAGGAGACCTCGGCGCGCTTCATGCCGTCGGTGCCGGGAACCGGCCGGGCGAGCCCGTCGGCGAGCCGTACGACGTCGTCCACGCCGGTGCCGCGGCCGTCCAGGACCACGAGCGGGACGTGCGCCGGGCGGGCCACCGCACTCGACGTGTCCACAGTCTGCGACGACATCACGCGCACACCCTCCTCGGTCCGGACGCCGGATCCTGCCCGGCGGCCTTCGGCGGCCGGCGGTCGGCGCCGGCCCCGTTGCCAACCTATTCAGACAGGGAGAACTCTGCATGACGGTATGCAGGGCGGGCAAGGGACCCGGGGGGTCAGCCCCGCCGTAACAGGGGGGCTAACCCCAGTGCCACGGGGCCCGCGGCTGCCTAACGTGAGAGGCATGACCGGTATGGATGCCCGCCACGGCGACGCCGAACTGAAGAAGGAACTCGACGCCACCCTGCACGCGCGCAGGGAGCTCGGCGACGAGTACGAGTCCGCGCTCGTCGACTCGTTCCTGGAGAAGGTCGAGCAGCGCCTCGACGGAGCGGTCGACCGCCGGGTGCGGCGCCAGCTCGCCGAGCAGCAGATGGTGGCGGCGCGCGGCGCGCGTTCGCCCCAGTCGTCCGACTCCTGGGGCGAGCGGTTCGGCTTCGGGATCGTCTCCCTCGTGCTCGCCGTCCCACTGTCCGGGATCGGCGGCGGGGTCGCGGGCCTGAAGGGACTGCTCGTCGCCTGGGTCGGCATCGTCGGCGTGAACGTGGTGCAGGCGGCGCGCCTGTCCCCGGACTTCTTCGGCCGCCGCAGGTCCGGCCGGGGCGGCTCGGACTGGGAGGACTAGATTCCGCCCGCCTCACGGGACTCTCCGGGGCTCTGGACGACGGACACACGTGAGGGCCCGGTACTCGGTCGATCCGAGTACCGGGCCCTCGTGACGTATAGCGCGGGGACCGCCGCACCCCCGTTACCGGGGGGCGGGACGACGGCGGTCCCCGCGAGGGACGCGTGCCGGGTCAGGGCCGGGCGTGCGCGTCCTTGGCGTCCATGGAGGTCCGGGAGCCGCTCCGGAGGTCCTTGGCGCCGTTTTGGCGTCGGCCGGGGCGGGGAGCCGCTCCCGCCCTGCCGACATCCACCAATGTGCCGGACGCGTGTTAAGCGGGTGCTGCGTGGACGTGACGCGCTCGTACCACTTCCGCGAAGTTCGCCCCGGACGGGCCGGGAAGATCCGCCAGGCGATCCGGTACGGGTCCCCGGACGCACGGACGCACGACACCGGGACGGTGTCGTGCGTCCTGAACAGCGGCTCCGGGCTACTGGCGGGCGCCGCCCTTAGCCAGGAAGGACAGCAGGTCCTGACGGCTGACGACACCGGTGGGCTTGCCCTCGACGAGCACGATCGCGGCGTCGGCGGTGCCGAGCACGGACATCAGGTCGCCGACCGGCTCACCGGAACCGACCTGCGGCAGCGGCGCCGACATGTGCTTCTCCAGCGGGTCGTTCAGCGAGGCCCGCTGGGTGAACAGCGCGTCGAGCAGCTCGCGCTCCACGACCGAACCGATGACCTCGGCGGCCATCACGTCCGGGTGGCCGGCGCCCGGCTTCACGATCGGCATCTGCGAGACGCCGTACTCGCGCAGCACCTCGATGGCCTCGCCGACGCTCTCCTCCGGGTGCATGTGGACGAGGGACGGGATGGAGCCGTGCGCCTTGTCCTTCAGCACGTCGGCGACGCGCGCGTTCGGGCCGGTGTCCTCCAGGAAGCCGTAGTCGGCCATCCACTCGTCGTTGAAGATCTTGCTGAGGTAGCCGCGCCCGCTGTCGGGGAGCAGCACCACGACGACGTCGTCCGGGCCGAGGCGCTCGGCCACGCGCAGCGCGGCGACCACGGCCATGCCGCAGGAGCCGCCGACGAGCAGGCCCTCCTCCTTGGCGAGGCGGCGCGTCATCTGGAAGGAGTCCTTGTCGGACACGGCGACGATCTCGTCGGCGACCGTACGGTCGTACGCGGTCGGCCAGAAGTCCTCACCGACGCCCTCGACGAGGTACGGGCGGCCCGAACCGCCGGAGTAGACGGACCCCTCGGGGTCGGCGCCGACGACCTGGACCCTGCCGTCGCTGGCGTCCTTCAGGTACCGGCCGGTGCCGGAGATGGTCCCGCCGGTGCCCACACCCGCGACGAAATGGGTGATCTTCCCCTCCGTCTGCTCCCACAGCTCGGGGCCGGTCGAGTGATAGTGCGACAGGGGGTTGTTCGGGTTGGAGTACTGGTCGGGCTTCCAGGCTCCGGGCGTCTCACGGACCAGCCGGTCGGAGACGTTGTAGTACGAGTCCGGGTGCTCCGGGTCCACGGCGGTGGGGCAGACCACGACCTCCGCCCCGTACGCGCGCAGCACGTTGATCTTGTCGGTGGAGACCTTGTCGGGGCACACGAAGATGCACTTGTACCCCTTCTGCTGCGCCACGATGGCGAGGCCCACACCGGTGTTACCACTGGTCGGCTCGACGATCGTGCCGCCCGGCTTGAGGGCGCCGCTCTCCTCGGCGGCCTCGATCATGCGCAGGGCGATGCGGTCCTTCACGGAACCGCCGGGGTTGAAGTACTCGACCTTCGCCAGGACGGTCGCCTGGATGCCCGCGGTCACGTTGTTGAGCCTCAGCAGCGGGGTGTTGCCGACGAGGCTGATCATCGAGTCGTGGAATTGCACCGTTGTCTCCGGAGCTGCGTTTTTTACAGGAATGGTCCCGTCAGCCTACGGCCCTGGGCAGGCGTTCACGCCCCGTTGAGATTGGCCGACCTCCTCTTCGGGGCAAGCAGTGGTTGTACGGCTACGAGGAGGTGGCGGCGACGGATGTCGAGCTTGTCGAGGGCGAGGGTGGCCCGGCGGATCGCTGCGGGAGCGGCGTACGGCGGTGGCGGGGTCGGGCTGGTGGGCGCGGCGGCCGTCGGTCTGGTGCTGGCGGAGGTGCAGCTGGCGAAACGGCACGTGGGCAACGGACACGCTCCGTACGCCCCGCGGGCGGACGGTCTGTACGGGTACGACTACGCGGGCGCCTCGCCTGACGAGCCGCCGCTGCGTCTGATGATGCTCGGCGACTCCACGGCCGCGGGCCAGGGTGTCCGCCGGGCGCGCCAGACGCCGGGGGCGCTGCTGGCGTCGGGGCTCGCCGCGGTGGCGGAGCGGCCGGTGGAGCTGTGCAACGTGGCGCTGCCCGGGGCCCAGTCGGACGACCTGGACCGGCAGGTGGCGCTCGCCCTGTCGGACGGCTCCCAGCTGCCGGACATCTGCGTGATCATGGTCGGCGCGAACGACGTGACGCACCGGATGCCGCCGACGCGGTCCGTGCGCCATCTGTCGGCCGCGGTACGGCGGCTGCGGACGGCCGGCGCGGAGGTGGTCGTCGGCACGTGTCCCGACCTCGGGACGGTCGAGCAGGTCCAGCAGCCGCTGCGGTGGCTCGCCCGGCGGGCGTCCCGCCAGCTGGCCGCGGCACAGACGATCGGCACGGTCGAGCAGGGTGGGCGCACGGTGTCGCTGGGCGACCTGCTGGGGCCCGAGTTCGAGGCGAATCCGCGGGAGCTGTTCGGGCCCGATCACTACCACCCCTCGGCCGAGGGGTACGCGACGGCCGCCATGGCGCTGCTGCCCACGGTGTGTGCCGCGCTGAGTCTCTGGCCGGAGGAGGAGCGGCCGGACGTCTCGCGCAACGAGGGGTTCCTGCCGGTCGCACGGGCCGCCGCGGAGGCGGCGTCCGAGCCCGGCACGGAGGTGGCCGCCGCCATGCCGACGGGGCCTCGCGGCCCCTGGGCCCTCCTCAAACGCCGCCGACGCCGCCGCCTCCCCGCCACAGACCCGACCCCGGCCCCGTCGACCTGACCCAGCCCGGGCCGGGCGGCGTCGACCTGACCCAGCCCGGGTCGGGGAGCGTCGACCTGCCCTGCCCGGCCCACCCCGCTGTCACCTGCGGGCGCGCGGTCCTGCTCGCGCAGTTCCCCGCGCCCCTGGAGGGCTTGCCCTGACCGGCACCAAGAACGGCGCCCGGGGGACCCGCACCGTTCGCGCAGTTCCCCGCGCCCCTGGGCATCCCACCCCGGCCGGCACCAAGAACGGCGCCCGGGGGGAGCCGCACCGTTTCGCGCAGTTCCCCGCGCCCCTGGGGGGCTTGCCCCGGTCGGCACCAAGAACGGCGCCCGGGGGGAGCCGCACCGTTTCGCGCAGTTCCCCGCGCCCCTGGGGGGCTTGCCCCGGTCGGCACCTGGGCGCGCCCCGGGGGCCTGGCCGAGGGGAGGGGAATTCAGCCCCTCCGGCGTTTGAGGAGCGGGGTCCGGGGCGGAGCCCCAGGTGGGGGGACACCAGCGCCGGGCGGCCGATGAAACCCGGCAGGGAAAACGAACCCCCCTCCCCCAAGGCGCCCCCGCCAGAAAAAAGCAAGCGCTTGGAAAGTGCGGCCCGTGTCACACGTCGAGACCGGTGACCCGGGCGGTACGTGCGGGTAACTTCCCAAGCAGCCCTGCACACATCCCAGAGCGCCAATGGAGCCGTGATGCCCGAAGCCGTGATCGTCTCAGCCGCCCGCTCCCCGATCGGCCGCGCCTTCAAGGGCTCCCTGAAGGACGTGCGTCCCGACGACCTGACCGCCACGATCATCGAGACCGCCCTGGCCAAGGTCCCCGGGCTCGACCCGAGGGACATCGACGACCTGATGCTCGGCTGCGGCCTCCCCGGCGGCGAGCAGGGCCACAACCTCGCCCGGATCGTGGCCGTGCAGATGGGGATGGACCACCTCCCCGGTTGCACGATCACCCGTTACTGTTCCTCCTCGCTGCAGACCTCCCGCATGGCCCTGCACGCCATCAAGGCCGGCGAGGGCGACGTCTTCATCTCGGCGGGCGTCGAGATGGTGTCGCGGTCGGTCAAGGGCACCTCCGACGGCATGCCGGACACCCACAACCCGCTCTTCGCCGACGCCGAGGCCCGCACGGTCGAGGTCGCGCAGTCGGAGGGCTCGTCCTGGCACGACCCGCGCGAGGACGGCCTCATTCCGGACGCGTACATCGCGATGGGCCAGACCGCCGAGAACCTGGCCCGCCTCAAGGGCGTCACCCGCCAGGACATGGACGAGTTCGGCGTCCGCTCGCAGAACCTCGCCGAGGAAGCCCTCAAGAACGGCTTCTGGGAGCGGGAGATCACCCCGATCACCACCCCGGACGGCACGGTCGTCAGCAAGGACGACGGCCCGCGCGCGGGGGTGACGCTGGAGGGCGTCCAGGGCCTCAAGCCCGTCTTCCGTCCCGACGGCATGGTCACCGCCGCCAACTGCTGCCCGCTGAACGACGGCGCCGCCGCCCTCGTGATCATGTCGGACACGAAGGCGCGCGAGCTCGGCCTGACCCCGCTCGCCCGCATCGTCTCGACCGGCGTCACCGGCCTGTCCCCCGAGATCATGGGCCTCGGCCCGGTGGAGGCCAGCAAGCAGGCGCTGCGCCGCGCCGGCCTCACCGTGGGCGACATCGACCTGTTCGAGATCAACGAGGCCTTCGCCGCCCAGGTGATCCCGAGCTACCGCGACCTGGAGATCCCGCTGGACAAGCTGAACGTGAACGGCGGCGCCATCGCCGTCGGCCACCCCTTCGGCATGACCGGCGCCCGCATCACCGGCACGCTCATCAACAGCCTCCAGTTCCACGACAAGCAGTTCGGCCTGGAGACCATGTGCGTCGGCGGCGGCCAGGGCATGGCGATGGTCATCGAGCGTCTCAGCTAGGACACCCGCGAACTCCCGTCACCCTGTGGGTGACGGGAGTTGAACGCACGGTGACCGAAACGGCCCAGACTCCCACAACCACCGGGACTCTGGGCCGATTTGTGATCCAATCCCATCCAAGATGTGACCTATGTCCCTCCCGACCGGCGTTCGCGCAGGTCAAAGTAGTTACGTGGCTAAACCCCGGCCCCAAAGTCCTGTCCCATTTGTGACGTTACGCACTGACAGTTTGGTGGTTCTCCCTTCAAGCTGATGTAGGAAGTCGGGGGCCGACTTTGAACCGGGAGTACGTCAGTGAGCGCCATGCCGATTGCTTTGCTGCTCACCACCGCCGCCACCGCGGCCGTGGGCGTCGCCGCTCTGCGCACCCTGCGGGGTCTGCGCCGGCAGGTCGCGGCCCTGCACAACGAACTGGTCGAGAGCCGCGCCGGTGACGCGCGCGGCCTCGTGCCCGCGGCGCGTGGAGCGGCCGACGCGGACGAGATACGCACGGCCGTGGCCGAGGCGCTCGCCGAGGAGCGGGAGCGCGAGCTCGCCGAGGCGCGGGCCTTCTGGGCCGCCCAGGAGGCACGGGACGCCTCCGACGCGCCCTCGCTGCTCGGCCTGCCCGACAGCGAGCTGTTCCTGCCGCGCCACTCGGACTTCATGGGCCTGGAGCACCTGGAGCCGGTGACCGAGGCCGGTCCCGACGTGGAGGACTTCCTCCAGGGCGGCACCTCCGGCGACTCGCCGGAACTCGCCGCGGCCCGCCGCCGGCACCCCTCGCATCCGGACTTCGTCCCCGTCCAGTCACCCGTGGTCGACGACCACGAACGCACGGTGGCCTGCCTGGAGGAGCTCGCCGAGTCGCGTACGGAGCTGGCGGACGTCCGTCCCGGCCCGCTCGGCACGCTCGACGTCTATGTCTTCGCCGACGGCACCACGCTGTGCATGACCCCGGGCCACCGCGAGACCGCCGAGCAGCTCGCCGCCGCGCTGGACGCCGGTGAGACCCCGGTCCTGCTGGGCGGCTCCGGCGTCTCGGGCGCGTACGCCCTGACCTTCGCCTTCGGCGAGGAGAACGTGTACATCCTGGCGGACCGCGTCATAGCGTCCCTGTGACGTCGGCGCCACGAGCGCCCCACCCAGCGGCACACCGCGCGCCGGAGTCGATCCAGTGGATCAGACCCCGGCGCGTTTCTGTGCCTCCGCGACGAGCGTGACCGCGTCGGCCAGTTCGTCCTCGTCCTTCAGTACGAGCGCCAAGTCGTGCGCGGCGACGGTGATTTGGTCGGCGGCGGCGAACATCCCGGCGTCGGGCATCTCCCGCGGCTGCCCCGCGGGGTCCTCGACCCGCTGGGTGCGCAGTGCGAACTCCCTGGCCAGGCCCAGGGCCTCGGCCGCCGCACCGCGTTGCAGGCGGCTCTGCGGCGCGGCGCGCAGCCGGTCGGCGAAGTGGTCCACGGCTCGGGTCAACGGCGTCGTATCCAGCACGCCGCGAGACTACGCGCAGCGACGGGACTGTTGCCAACGACCCGACGCTCAGGCACGGTGGCGTGAAGGACCGGCTTACATCCCCTTTGCGTCCGGAGGCGCCGATGTCCCACGTCTTCTCCGAGGAGACCCATCGCAATCTGCTCGCCCGCATCCCCCATTGCACCGGTCGTGAGATCTCCGACTGGATCCGCACCGTCGACGAAGGCCCCTCCCTCTTCCGCTTCGAGGAGAAGGTGAGCTGGCTCCGCGCCGAGCACGACCTCGCGTACGGCCACGCCAAGGCGATCATTCACGAGTACGACCTGAGGAGGGCCGCGCGCAACCTTCGGTGAGCGCGCGCACGACCGAGACGACCGGCACCCACGACGAAGGGCCCGCGAACCGGTGAGGTCCGCGGGCCCTTCGTGTCGGTCGACGGCCGCGGGGGCCGCCGGCGCCGCTAGTCGTCGCCGCTGAAGATGGCGACCAGCCGCAGCATCTCGACGTAGATCCACACGAGCGTGAGGGTCAGGCCGAACGCGGCCAGCCACGCCTCGTCCTTCGGCGCGCCGTAGGCGATGCCGTCCTCGATCTGCTTGAAGTCGAGGGTGAGGAAGAAGGCGCCGATCAGGATCGCCAGGATGCCGACGATCGCGCCGAGCGGGCCGTTGCTGCGCAGACCGCCGTCCGGGGCGACACCGAAGGCGACCAGCAGCAGGTTCACCGCCAGGACGACGACGAACGCGATGGCGATGGTCATGCCGATGCGCGCGTACCGCGCGGTGACCCGGATCCAGCCCGCCTTGTAGACGAGGAGGGTGGCGCCGGTGACCGCCATGGTGCCGAGCACGGCCTGGAAGGGTGCGCCGGACCACTGCGAGTTGTACATCTCGCTGATGACCCCGAGGAAGACACCCTCGAAGGCGGCGTACCCGATGATCAGGGCCGGTGTGGCCTTGCGCTTGAACGACTGCACCATCGCCAGCACGAAGGCGACGAGCGCCGAGCCGATGGCCAGGCCGTAGCTGGTGCTGGAGACCGGCAGCAGCGCCCAGGCCAGGACGGCACCGACGACGACGGTGCCGAGGGTCATGGCCGAGCGCATGACGACGTCGTCCATCGTCATACGGCCGGCGGAGGCCGGGGCCTGCGGCGGGGCGCCGTACTGAAGGTCCTGCTGTGCGTACGGGTTCTGCGCGTAGGGGTTGCCGCCCTGCTGGGCGTACGGGTTCCCCTGCGTGCCGACAGCGGGTCCCCCGGCCTGCGGCGCCGCGTTGAAGCCCGCGTAGCCGTTGTCGCGGCTGAACCCCCGTCGCGAGAAGACCGGGTTACTGCTCCTCATTTCACTCCTCCATGGCCACCCTGCGTGGCCTTGGCTCAAGAGTAATAGGTAGGCAAAGGACTGACCCTAGTGCTTGGGGAGGATCTTTCCCTTGTGGTGCCACCGTACGCGTGTGCCCCCACGCACGCCCGTACTGGTACGAAGCCGTGACCACCGGCTTCGAGGGCTCTCGTGCCCTGTCAACCGCCCTTGATCCCTTCTTGTTCCGCCGCGCCTACGGCCTGGGCGCCCCGCCCGGTGCCGCGGCCTCGAAGGGGAAGCCCGTGTAGCCCTCGGCGAGGTCGGCCGCCGCCGACCGGGACGTGGCGAACCGCTCCAGCCGGGCGAGCTGGAGGCGGTCCTCGAAGGGGCTCGCGGCGGGGTCGCGGTGCAGCAGGGTCGTCATGTCGTACGAGAACCGTTCGGCCTGCCAGACCCGGGCGAGACAGGTCTCGCCGTAGGAGTCGAGCAGGGCGGCCGATCCGGTGTCCCGGAGATGGACGAGGGCGCGCGCGAAGGTCACGACGTCGCCGACGGCGAGGTTGAGGCCCTTGGCCCCGGTCGGCGGCACGATATGGGCCGCGTCACCGGCGAGGAAGAGCCGGCCGTGCCGCATCGGCTCGTGGACGTGGCTCCGCATGGGGGTGACGGACTTCGCCGTGACGGGGCCCCGGCGCAGCCGCCATCCGTCGGTGGTCTCCAGGCGCCGCTCCAGCTCGTCCCAGATCTCCTCGTCGCTCCAGGCCGCGGGGTCGGTGCCCTCGGGCACCTGGAGATAGAGCCGGGAGACGGTGGGCGAGCGCATGCTGAGCAGGGCGAAGCCCCGGTCGTGGCGGGCGTAGACGAGTTCGTCGTGCGAGGGCGGCACGTCGGCGAGGACGCCGAGCCAGGCGAACGGGTAGGTGCGCTCGAAGACGCGGCTGAGCGCGGCGGGCACGGCCCGGCGGGCGACACCCCAGAAGCCGTCGCAGCCGACGACGTAGTCGCACTCCAGGACGTCCTCGCGTCCCTCGTGCCGGAACCGCACGCGGGGCCGGTCGCCCTCCGCGCCCTCCACGGCGAGCGCCTCGGCCCCGAAGAGCAGCGGACCGCCCTCCTTGAGCTGGAGCGCGATGAGGTCCTTGCACACCTCGGTCTGCGCGTACACCATCACGGACCGTCCGCCGGTGAGTGCCGGGAAGTCGATCCGGTGCCGCCGGCCGGCGTGGCGCAGCTCGATCCCGTCGTGGCGCAGCCCTTCCCGGTCCATCCGCTCCCCGGCGCCGGCGGCGCGGAGCACGTCGACGGTCCCCTGCTCCAGGATCCCCGCCCGCTGCCGCTGCTCCACGTAGGCGCGGTCCCGGCTCTCCAGGACCACGGCGTCGATCCCGGCACGGTGCAGCAGCCGGGCCAGCAGCAGCCCCGCCGGACCGGCCCCGACGATCCCCACGGTGGTACGCATCGGCACGCCCCTTCGCTCCCCTTGTTCGCCTGGTGAAATTTCCTTCACCTTTCGGAAGGGAGTCTCCGCCGCCGCACGACCGCTGTCAACGGCCGTCCGGCCGGCACGGGGAGGGGTGAGCAGGAGCGAGGGGAAGATCGGAGGTGCCCGGAGCCGGACTTGAACCGGCACGCCCGCGAGGGGCAGCGAGGTTTAAGCTCGCCGTGTCTGCATTCCACCATCCGGGCAGGCCATGAGCCCCGCGTCGAGACTCCGAGCCTATCGGGGCCCGCCCCCCGAACAGCGGCCGGGCGAACCGATGTTGTCTTATTTTATTGACGTCTGAGGGTGCATCAGCACCGGGTACGCGCCGTCAGCACTTGCCAACAGCCTTTCCGACGCACGAGGCCCCCGTATACGGAATGACGGAATTTCACCGTCCGGGCAGGGCGGGCCCCGGTGGCGCGCCCGGTGCCCCGGCGGAGCGCGACCCGGAGGACCCTCAGGGCGGACCCGTCATCCCCAGGTATGACACAACGGCTCGCGGTGCGACCGGAGTCTGCCCCCGGAACCGGAACAGCGGCTGACTCCGGGGCGCGGATCGGGACGGACGATGGAATCCGTCCCTCGCACATCTCGTCGTCCCGACAGGAGCACCCTCCCGTGACCACCACTCCCCTCGCCGGCACAAGCACCGCGGTCGCAGCCCGCGCCACGGAACTGTCGAAGGTCTACGGGCAGGGCGAGACCCAGGTGGTCGCCCTCGACCAGGTCTCCGTCAGCTTCCGCCAGGCCGAGTTCACCGCGATCATGGGCCCCTCCGGCTCGGGCAAGTCCACGCTGATGCACTGCGTGGCCGGCCTGGACACCTTCTCCTCGGGCTCGGTGCGCATCGGCGACACCGAACTCGGCTCCCTCAAGGACAAGCAGCTCACGAGGCTGCGCCGGGACAAGATCGGCTTCATCTTCCAGGCGTTCAACCTGCTGCCCACGCTGACCGCCCTGGAGAACATCACGCTCCCGATGGACATCGCGGGCCGCAAGCCCGACAAGCAGTGGCTGGACACGGTGATCCGGATGATCGGCCTCGCCGACCGGCTGGGCCACCGCCCGTCGCAGCTCTCCGGCGGCCAGCAGCAGCGCGTCGCGGTGGCCCGCGCCCTCGCCTCCCGGCCCGACATCATCTTCGGCGACGAACCGACCGGAAACCTCGACTCGCGCTCCGGCGCCGAGGTCCTCGGCTTCCTGCGCAACTCCGTGCGGGAGTTGGGACAGACCGTGGTGATGGTGACCCACGACCCGGTGGCCGCCGCCTACGCGGACCGGGTCGTCTTCCTCGCCGACGGCCGGATCGTCGACGAGGTGTACGAGCCGACCGCCGACTCCGTCCTCGACCGTATGAAGCAGTTCGACGGCAAGGTCCGCACGAGCTGACCCCGGCCGGACGGCCCACCTCCGCACGGGCCCCGGCACCCCGCTCCTTCCTCGGCGGCCCGCACCGTTCCGCACCCTGCCGCGCCCGCCCGCGGCTTCCCGCGCCCTCCTGCGACTCCTGGACTGAGAAGACCCATGTTCCGTACCGCCTTGCGCACCGTGCTCGCGCACAAGGCCAGGCTCCTGATGACCGTGCTCGCCGTCCTGCTCGGCGTGGCGTTCGTGTCGGGGACCCTGGTCTTCACCAACACCATCTCGGACGCCTACCAGAAGAGCTCCGCCAAGGGCTTCGACCAGGTCGACGTCGCCATCCGCCCGGAGAGCGCCGAGGACAGGGGAGACACCGTCGGCGCGACCCACAAGCTGACCCGCCCGCTGCTCGACAAGGCGGCCCGGACACCGGGCGCCGCCTCCGCCATCGGCGTGGTCGACGGCTTCACCGCGATCGCCGACAAGGACGGCAAGCTCATCGGCGGCGGATTCCAGTCGCAGGGCGGCAACTACTGGGGCGACAAGGACCCCCGCTACCCGCTGACGGCCGGTCACGCCCCGCACGGCACCGGCGAGGTGGCGATCGACGCCGAGACCGCGCGGCGCGCCGGGTACCACGTCGGCGACACCGTCCGGCTGTCGGTCGACGGTCCCGTCCTCGAACCCGTCGTCACCGGCATCTTCACCACCGACGACGGCAACGTCGCCGCGGGCGGCAGCCTCGCGCTGTTCGACACGGAGACCGCCCAGAAGCTGTTCCACTCCGTCGGCTCGTACGACGAGATAGACGTGAAGGCCGCCGCCGGCACCAGCCAGACGGCGCTGCGCAGCGCGCTCGACGAGGTCGTGCCCGCGAAGGTCGCCTCCACGACCACCGGCCGGCAACTCGCCGACGACCAGGCCGAGATGATCTCCTCGTCGATGAGCGGCATGAAGACCGGCCTGCTGGTCTTCGCCGGGATCGCGCTCTTCGTCGGCACGTTCATCATCGCGAACACCTTCACCATGCTGGTCGCGCAGCGCACCAAGGAGCTGGCCCTGCTGCGCGCGGTCGGCGCCTCCCGCCGCCAGGTCACCCGGTCCGTGCTGCTCGAGGCCTTCGTGGTCGGCGCGGTCGCCGCGGTCACCGGACTCGCCGCGGGCATCGGCATCGGCGCGGGCATGCGCTCCCTGATGGGCACGCTCGGCGCCACCGTCCCGGACGGCCCGCTCGTCGTGTCCCCCGGCACGGTCGCCACCGCGCTGCTCGTCGGCGTCCTCATCACGATGCTCGCCGCCTGGCTGCCCGGCCGCCGGGCCGCGAAGATCCCGCCCGTCGCCGCGATGAGCAGCGTGCACGCGAAGGCGACGACGAAGTCCCTGGTGCTGCGGAACACGATCGGCGCCCTGTTCGCCGCCGCCGGTGTCGCCGTCGTCCTGGCCGCGACGACGATGGACGGCTCGGACGGCCAGGCCCCGATGGGCTTCGGCGCGGTCCTGCTCATCATCGGCGTCTTCGTCCTCACCCCGCTGCTGTCCCGCCCGCTCATCGCCGCGGCGGCCCCCGTCCTGCGGATCTTCGGCATCTCGGGGAAGCTCGCCCGGCAGAACTCGGTGCGCAACCCGCGCCGTACGGCGGCCACCGCCTCGGCGCTGATGATCGGCCTCACCCTGATCACCGGCATGACGGTGATGGCGGGCAGTCTGCAGAAGTCGATCGACAAGATGGCCAGTTCGGCGGTCAGCGCGGACTACGTCGTCTCGATGGCGAACGGCAACTCGCTCTCCCCGGACGTCGAGAAGAAGCTCGCCGGGGCCGACGGGGTCACCGACGTCAGCCCGCTGCGCAACGCGCCCTCCCGCATCGACCGGCAGACCGAGTACCTGACCGGAGTCAACGGCGCGGCCATCGGCAAGCTCACCGATCTCACCGTCGAGGACGGCTCGTTCACGGTCGGCGGCCCGCGTGTGGTGGTCGACGCGGACACCGCCGCGTCGCACGGGTGGAAGGCGGGCTCCGCCTTCCACGTCTCCTACGAGGACGGGAAGCGGCAGAACCTGACCGTAGCCGGGGTCTACGAGGGCAACGAGCTGATCCGGGGCATCATCCTGGACAAAGCCACGCTCGCCCCGCACCAGAGCCGCGTCTCCGACATGCAGGTCATGGTGAAGACGGCGGGCGGCGCCTCGGACGCGGCCAAGAACCGCCTGGAGAAGGCCCTCGGCGACAACCCGGCGATCCAGGTCCAGAGCAAGAAGGACCTCTCCGACAGCATCGCCAAGATGTTCACGCTGATGCTCAACATGCTCTACGGACTGCTCGCGATGGCCGTGATCGTCGCCGTCCTCGGCGTCATCAACACCCTCGCGATGTCGGTCTTCGAGCGCTCGCAGGAGATCGGGATGCTCCGCGCGATCGGCCTGGACCGCAAGGGCATCAAGCGGATGGTCCGGCTGGAGTCCCTGGTCATCTCGCTCTTCGGCGGTGTCCTCGGGATCGGTCTCGGCGTGTTCTTCGGCTGGGCGGCCGGGGAGCTGATCGGCAGCAAGATGCCGACGTACGAACTGGTGCTGCCCTGGGGCCGGATGGCGGTCTTCCTCCTCCTCGCGGCGGCGGTCGGCGTGCTCGCGGCGCTGTGGCCGGCCCGCCGCGCGGCCCGCCTGAACATGCTGACGGCCATCAAGTCGGAGTAGCGGGCCCGGACGCACGAAGGGTGAGGGCCCCGTTCCGGCACGGGACGGGGCCCTCACCCTTGGGCACCGCGGGATGCTGCCCGGCCGTCCCCGGGGTCAGTTCCAGGTTCTCGCCCGCAGCGGCATCCCGGACGCTCCGGTTCCCTCCGGTGTCTTCACCGCCAGGACCTGGTTGACGCCGATGTTGTTGCGCTCGAAGGCCAGGGCACTGGCCGCCATGTACAGGCGCCAGACCCGGGCGCGGCCGGGGCTCGTGAGGTGGACGGCACGGGTCCAGTCGGCCTCCAGGTTGGCGACCCAGCGGCGCAGCGTGAGCGCGTAGTGCTCACGGATGGACTCCACGTCGCGCACCTCGAACCCGGCCCGCTCCAGCTGGGTCACGGTCGTGCCGACGGGCGCGAGTTCGCCGTCGGGGAAGACGTAGGCGTCGATGAACTCGTCGACGGCGTACGCCGACTCGTCGTGCCGGGGCCGCCGGCCGATCTGGTGGTTCAGAAGCCGTCCGCCGGGTCTGAGCAGGCGGTTCAGCACCTCGGCGTACTCCAGGTAGCGCTCGGCGCCCACGTGTTCGGCCATCCCGATGGAGGAGATCGCGTCGAAGGGCCCGTCGGTGACGTCCCGGTAGTCCTGCACGCGGATCTCCACCTTGTCGGTCAGGCCCTCCTCGGCGACCCGCTTACGGGCGTAGGCGGCCTGCTCCTGGGACAGCGTCACCCCGACCACGGTCACGCCGTACTCGCGGGCGGCGTGAATGGCCATCGAGCCCCAGCCGCAGCCGACGTCGAGGAGCCGCTGACCGGGCTTCAGGTCGAGCTTGCGGGCGATGAGGCCGAGCTTGTCGCGCTGGGCCCCCTCCAGGGTGCCGCCGTCCTGCCAGTAGGCGCACGAGTAGACCATCGAGGGGCCGAGGACGATCTCGTAGAAGTCGTTGCCCACGTCGTAGTGGTGGCTGATGGCGCGTCTGTCGCTGCGCTTGGTGTGCAGGTGGCGGCGTCTGCGCATCTCCTCCGCGGGCGGCGGGGGCGGCAGCGGCGGCCCGGCCAGCTTCACCAGCCCGCGGACCGCGGCGCGCACCTCCGGGTCACGGAGAGCCTCCCCGAGCCCCCGTGCGTCCTCGCCCCGTTCCCAGACCAGCCCGGACAGGTGGCCGAGGGCGGTGTAGAGGTCGCCCTCCACGTCCAGGTCGCCGGAGACCCAGGCCCGCGCGAGGCCCAGCTCGCCCGGCTTCCACAGCAGCCGGCGCAGGGCCCGGCGGTTGCGCACGACGAGTGCCGGAGCGCCGGGCGGCCCGGCCTCGGAGCCGTCCCAGGCACGGATGCGCAGCGGGAGCGGAGCTCCCATCAACTGTTCGACAAGGCTCTTCAGCCGCGGCGCGGCGTCCTGCATGACGTACACCTCCGAGACAACACTCCCGAACGCTCCAACACCACGTAAACACCTACCCGCCCCTCGCGCAGTCCCCTCCTCGCGTCACGGCTTGGCAAAATACGTGTACACACCATGCTTTCTGTGCCGGTTCGCCCCGGCTGTCCGCCCGGCGGGCGGTCCGTGCGCGGGAACGCCGAAGGGGCCGCCCGCACCACGGATGGCGGGCGGCCCCTTCGGGGCGTTCGGTGACCGGAGGTCAGCGGACCTCGGTCAGGAGGCCTTGGCCTTCTCCTCGGACTTGGCGGCGGGCGCCGGGGCCGCGGCGGCCGGAGCCGGCTTGGCAGCCTCGTAGAACTCCTCGCGCGGTGTCTCCATGGCGCCGAGCGAGACCACCTCGCGCTTGAGGAACATGGCGAGCGTCCAGTCCGCGAAGACGCGGATCTTGCGGTTCCAGGTCGGCATGGCCAGACCGTGGTAGCCACGGTGCATGTACCAGGCGAGACGGCCCTTGAGCTTGATCTTCATCTTGCCCATGACGATCATCGCGACGCCCTTGTGGAGGCCGAGACCGGCCACCGCACCCTTGTTGGAGTGCGCGTACTCCTTCTGCGGGAAGCCCCGCATACCGGAGACCACGTTGTCGCCGAGCACCTTGGCCTGACGCAGCGCGTGCTGGGCGTTCGGCGGGCACCAGGCGTTCTCGACGCCGGCCTTGCGGGCGGCCATGTCCGGCACCTGGGCGTTGTCGCCCGCGGCCCAGATGTAGTCCGTGCCCTGCACCTGGAGGGTGGTCTGCGTGTCCACGTGACCGCGCGGGCCCAGCGGCAGACCGAAGCGGGAGAGAACGGGGTTCGGCTTGACGCCGGCCGTCCACACGATGGTGTTGGAGTCGACCTCGAGGCCGTTCTTCAGCACCACGTGACCGTCGACGCAGGAGTCCATGGAGGTGGAGAGGTAGATCTCCACACCGCGGCTCTCCAGGTGCTCCTTGCCGTACTGACCGAGCTTCGGACCGACCTCGGGGAGGATCTTGTCCGCGGCGTCGACGAGGATGAAGCGCATGTCCTCGCGGGACACGCTGCTGTAGTACTTGGCCGCGTCGCGGGCCATGTCCTCGACCTCGCCGATGGTCTCGGCGCCGGCGAATCCGCCGCCCACGAAGACGAAGGTCAGCGCCTTGCGGCGGACGTCCTCGTCCGTGGTGGAGTCAGCCTTGTCGAGCTGCTCGAGGACGTGGTTGCGCAGGCCGATGGCCTCCTCGATGCCCTTCATGCCGATGCCCTGCTCGGCGAGGCCGGGGATCGGGAAGGTGCGGGAGACCGCGCCCATCGCGATGACGAGGTAGTCGAAAGGCAGCTCGTACGCCTCGCCCACGAGGGGGGCGATCGTGGCTACCTTGCGGTCCTGGTCGATGGTGGTGACCCGGCCGGTGAGGACCTCCGCCTTCGGCAGCACGCGTCGCAGCGGGACGACGACGTGCCGAGGGGAGATGCTGCCGGCGGCGGCTTCGGGGAGGAAGGGCTGGTAGGTCATGTACGACCGGGGGTCGACGACCGTGACGGTCGCCTCTCCGTAGCGCATCTTCTTGAGAATGCGCCGAGCTGCGTACAGGCCTACGTACCCACCGCCTACTACGAGGATCCTGGGACGCTCCGTGGTGCTCATGCCATCGAGTATCCACCCGCTCATGGGGGGTCGCTCGTGCGCCCCTTCACAAGCTTGGGCAGGTGCTCTGCTACACTGCGCGGCCCGCATGATCGAGGTCATGGTCCGCGAGGGCGGCACGCGTACGGTTCGTACCCTTGTCAACACCGCGTGAGCTGCACTCCGACCCGTTCGGCCCAGTAGTGAACTCCCCTGTTTCACCGACCGGAAACGCGCCCGCAACACGCCGTTGAACCTTCTCCGGAGGCGACCGGACCCCGCTCGGAGGCCCAAGCGGCCCCTTCCACGCCCAGCAGGGGTTTTTTCCTTGTGAAGAACTTCACGAACTTTCTCGGCGAGGTGCATCCGAGGGGCTCCCCCGACCCCCTCGGACCCGCTCATACGCTAGCCGACCTGCTCAGCCGAGGCTACTGATCGGTAGCAAAGGAGACCCGGGCCACCTCCCGGACGACCGGCCTAGGCCACCGACCAGGCGATGCCGTCGAGGATGTCGTGCTCGCTCACGACGACCTCCCGGGCGCCGGTGCGCTCCATGATCGACAGGAGCACCAGGGCGCCCGCGCCGATCACGTCGACACGCCCCGGATGCATGGAGGGGACCGCCGCGCGCTCGGCGTGGGTGGAGCGCAGCAGCCACTCGGTGATCTCGCGGACCCGCTCGACGGGGATCCGCGAGTGGTGGATGGCCGCGGGATCGTAGGCGGGCAGCTCCTGGGCGATCGCCGAGACCGTGGTGACCGAGCCCGCCAGGCCGACGAGCGTGCGTGCCTCGCGCAGCGGGACGGTCTCGGCGGCGAGGTCCAGGGCCGCCTCGATGTCGGCGCGCATGGCCGCGACCTGCTCGGCGCTGGGCGGGTCGGTGACGCCGCCGTCGTGCACGAGGTGCCGCTCCGTCATCCGCACGCAGCCGACGTCCACGGAGCGTGCCGCGCGGACCGTGTCGGCGCCGACCACGAACTCCGTCGAGCCGCCGCCGATGTCCACCACGAGGTACGGCTTGGCCAGGTCGTCGCTGCCCTTCAGCTCCAGGGTCGCGCCGGTGAAGGAGAACTCCGCCTCCTGGTCGCCGCTGATGACCTCGGGTTCGACGCCGAGGATGTCGAGGACGCCGCGCACGAAGTCGTCGCGGTTCTCGGCGTCCCGGGAGGCGGAGGTGGCCACGAAGCGGAGCCGCTCGGCGCCGTGCTCCTTGATGACGGCCGCGTACTCGCGGCACGCGGCGAACGTCCGCTCCAGCGCCTCCGGGGCGAGCCGTCCCGTCCGGTCGACGCCCTGGCCGAGCCGGACGATGGTCATCCGGCGGTCCAGGTCGACGAGTTCCCCGGTCTCCGGGTCCGCGTCGGCGACCAGCAGGCGGATCGAGTTCGTACCGCAGTCGATCGCGGCGACGCGGGTCACCGGCCGGCCTCGTCGACGGGCTGCGCGGGCTCGGCGGCCTCGCCGGGGACCGTCACGCACGCTCCCTTGCGCCACCACTCCGGCAGCATCGCGATGGTCTCGTCGCCGAGCGGGTTGACGCCCGGTCCCGCGGCCAGCGAGTGGGCGACGAGGACGTGCAGGCACTTGACCCGGTCCGGCATGCCGCCGGCGCTCGGGAAGCCCGCCAGGACCTCGATGGCGTCACGGCGCGCGATGTAGTCCTCGTGGGCGGCGCGGTAGGCGGCGGCCAGCTCCGGATCGGTCGCCAGCCGGTCCGTCATCTCCTTCATGACCCCGTTGGCCTCCAGGGTCCCGATCGCGGACGCCGCCCGGGGGCACGTCAGGTAGTACGTGGTCGGGAAGGGGGTGCCGTCGGGGAGGCGGGGCGCCGTCTCCACCACGTCGGGCTGACCGCACGGGCAGCGGTGCGCGATCGCGCGCAGTCCGCGCGGCGGCCGGCCGAGCTGCTGCTTGAAGGCCTCGACGTCGGCGTCGGTGGGCTCGGTGCGCGGGGTGGTCGGCGGTGGCGTTTCCATGCCGTGAGTCACGTGTCTTTCTGGTCAGTTCAGGGGTTCGTCACTGGTCGGCGGCGTCGGACTTGTCCACGCCGTCCCAGACGTTGGTGTACCAGGGGCGGTCGGCGGCACCCTGGCCGGCGCGGGCCTGCTTCGCCGCGTCCGGGTCGACCACGATGTAGCCGTTCTCGCCCGGCATGACGTAGTGCAGCCGCTGCCGGATCTGCTGCTCGGCGTACGCGTCGTCCTGCCAGCGCGCCTTCAGGTCGCGCAGTTGCTCGACCCGCTGACGGGCCTGCTCCTGACGGTGCTCCAGGTCGGCGACCTCGGCACGCTGGGAGACGTACTGCCGCATGGGGTAGGCGAGCGCGACGATCAGGGAGCACAGGACGAGAGCGAGGAGCGCGGCCCGGCCGGTGAGCCGGGAACGGCGGGCCTGCCGTTTGGTCTGGGAGCGGTAGACCCGGGCCGCCGTCTGCTCGCCGAGCAGCTTCAGCCTGGTCGAGGTGGAGAACCGGTCCCGGTCCTTCACGGCCATGAGTCCCGCCTCCCCAGTACCGGCCCACCGTGGTGCGGGCCCGTCACGTGCGTACGTCCCCGCACACGGTACGGGACCGAGTACGGGGACGTACGTACGACGCTTCCTAAGGAGCGGGTGGTGCTCAGCCCTTGAAGCGGGGGAAGGCGCTGCGGCCGGCGTACACCGCGGCGTCGTCGAGGATCTCCTCGATGCGCAGCAGCTGGTTGTACTTGGCGACACGGTCCGAGCGGGCCGGGGCGCCGGTCTTGATCTGGCCGCAGTTCACGGCGACCGCGAGGTCGGCGATGGTGACGTCCTCGGTCTCGCCGGAGCGGTGGGACATCATGCACTTGAAGCCGTTGCGCTGGGCCAGCTCGACGGCGTCCAGCGTCTCGGTCAGCGAGCCGATCTGGTTGACCTTGACGAGCAGGGCGTTGGCGGAGCCCTCCTCGATGCCGCGGGCCAGACGCTCCGGGTTGGTGACGAAGAGGTCGTCGCCGACGATCTGGACCTTGTCGCCCAGCCGGTCGGTGATGACCTTCCAGCCGGCCCAGTCGTCCTCGTACAGCGGGTCCTCGATGGAGACGAGCGGGTACGCGGAGACGAGCTCCTCGTAGTACTCGGTCATCTCGGCGGCCGAGCGGGACTTGCCCTCGAACTCGTACTTGCCGTCCTTGTAGAACTCGGACGCGGCGACGTCGAGCGCGAGGCCGATCTGCTCACCGGGGATGTAACCGGCCTGCTTGATGGCCTCGACGATGAGGTCGAGGGCGGCGCGGTTGGACTCCAGGTTCGGGGCGAAGCCGCCCTCGTCGCCGAGGCCGGTCGACAGGCCCTTGGTCTTCAGCACCTTCTTGAGCGTGTGGTAGACCTCGGCGCCCCAGCGCAGGGCCTCGGAGAAGGACTCCGCGCCGATCGGGGCGATCATGAACTCCTGGATGTCCACGTTCGAGTCGGCGTGCGACCCGCCGTTCAGGATGTTCATCATCGGAACGGGCAGCAGGTGCGCGTTCGGGCCGCCCAGGTAGCGGAACAGCGGCAGGTCGGACGCCTCGGAGGCGGCGTGCGCGACGGCGAGCGAGACGCCGAGGATCGCGTTGGCGCCGAGCGAGCCCTTGTTGTCGGTGGCGTCCAGGTCGAACATCGCCTGGTCGATCAGGCGCTGCTCGGTGGCGTCGTAGCCGACGAGCTCCGGGCCGATCTGCTCGATGACGGCGAGGACGGCCTTCTCGACACCCTTGCCCTGGTAACGGTTGGGGTCACCGTCACGGAGCTCGATGGCCTCGAAGGCACCGGTGGAGGCGCCGGACGGAACGGCGGCACGACCCGTGCTGCCGTCGTCGAGGCCGACCTCGACCTCGACCGTGGGGTTGCCTCGGGAGTCCAGGATTTCCCGGGCTACGACGACGTCGATGGACGGCACGAGCATCTCCTTCTGGGATGTGACGCGAATACGCAGGGCTTGGCTAGTCCTGCGGGACGAGCCTAACCGGCCCGGAGGGATCGGCCAGCCGATC
Organism: Streptomyces sp. M41(2017); assembly: GCF_002078175.1. Taxonomy (GTDB): domain Bacteria; phylum Actinomycetota; class Actinomycetes; order Streptomycetales; family Streptomycetaceae; genus Streptomyces. The sequence continues at coordinate 1,367,983 of NZ_MWFK01000001.1, forward strand.
GACCACCCCTTGGGCAGAACTCCGGGTACATATTGTTCCCGATCGGAACAAAAACGAGATGAAAAACCCCGCTCCGGCGCGTACGGGGGAACACGCGCCGGAGCGGGGAGCCCGTGGGGACGGGAACCCTCGGTGGGGATCAGGCCCGGGGTCCGGGCCCGCGAGGGGGCTGTCGTTCAGCCGGGCGGAGCCGCCGGGCCGGGGAGGTGGTCGCCGTCCGCCGAGGGCGACCACGTCCGGCCGGTGTGCGGCCTCGCTCAGTGCAGGTGGAGCTGCTGGCCCGGGAAGATGAAGTCGGCGTCGTCCACGATGTCGTGGTTCAGCTTGAACAGCTTCTGCCAGCCGCCCTTGACGTGGTGCTTCTGGGCGATCGAGCTGAGGGTGTCACCCTTGACGACCTTGTACTCGCCGTCACCCTTCTCGACCTTCTTGCCGGTCGGGGTGGTGACGGTCTTCTTGGCGGCCGGGCGCTCCTGCGAACGGGAGGCGGGCTGCTCGGACGTGCGGTCCTGCGGGCTGCCGGCCGACGAGGAGCCGGAGGAGGTCGACGGCGCCGCGGGGGTGGAGCTGCCACCGCTCGACAGGCCGGTGCCGCAGGTCGGCCAGGCACCCTTGCCCTGCGCGGCGAGGACCTTCTCGCCGACGGCGATCTGCTGCGACTTCGAGGCCTGGTCGGCGGTGGAGGCGTAGGCGGTGCCGCCGTACGCGGCCCAGGTGGAGGACGAGAACTGCAGGCCGCCGTAGTAGCCGTTGCCGGTGTTGATCGACCAGTTGCCGCCGGACTCGCACTGGGCGACGGCGTCCCACTCGGAGCCGGTCGCGGCGGAGGCGTTGCCCGCGGCCATCAGCGGTGCGGCGATGGCGACACCGGTGACACCGGCGAGCGTGGCGACACGGGTGGCCTTGTTCGGGCGGCGGTGCTTGCCCTTGCTGGAAAACAGCATCGAGTGATCCCCTCACCGACGCCTGCGAGGTGAGCTGTCGGGTTCGGGCCGGTTGAGTTGCCCGGCCGCACGTCCCCGGTCCCGTCTCGGAACCACGGCGCGCGGCTTTACCCCAAGCCGTCCCCGGGCGTCTCTCAACTCCCGGTCGCGGCACTTACCTTGGGTCCCCCGCTCCTGCCTACGGCGCTTGACGCGACGACTGTTCCCGTACGGCCGCTGGCAGGATTCGGCGTTGCGACCGTCGGGGCCCGCTGTGGCGAGCGATCACGACCGTAAGCAGTCGATCGCCTGAATTTCAAAGACGATCAGGGCTTCTGAGACTCATGTCTCACTCGCGCCAAACCGGACATTCCACGGCGAACCGTGACGTGAACTCCCGCTACTTTTCGACCGATTCGCTATCAACAGCAAGGCTCTGACCGGGCAGGATGAGGTCCGGGTCGATGCCCACGGTCTTCTCGTTGGCGGCGTACAGGTCGGCCCATCCGCCCGTGACGTCGAGGGCGTCGGCAATCTTCCAGAGGCTGTCGCCGGAGCGCACGACATAGGTGCCGTCACCGGCGTCACGCGCGTCGTCCGAACCGCGCGAGGCGTGCCGCCCGGACGTGCCGTCGGTGCGGCTGTCGGTCGCGGCGTCCACCCCGTCCTCGTCGGCGCTGCCGCCGCGGTGCCGTCCCGCGGTGGACGCGTCAGCGGAGGGCTCCGAAGAGGCGTCGGTCCGGCCCGACTTGTCCGACTCCGACGGATCGGACGTCGAGTTGTCCGACTTGTCGGAGCTGTCCGAGTTGCCTGAGCTGTCTGCGGCCTGTGAGTCGCCGGACTTCGTGCCGCTCCCGGTCGCCTTCGGCGAGGCGGTGTCACTCGCGCCGGAGGAATCCGACGATCTGGACGATTCGGTGGAAGGGGAGGCGCTGGGCGAGGTGGACAGCCCGCTCGAACCGGAGTCGTCGGCGTCGCCCGACGCGCCGTCACCCATGCCCGTGTCGACGTCGACCCCGGCCGAGTCCTTGCTGAGGCCGGAGAGCGGTCCGCAGGTCGGCCAGGCGACGAGGCCCTGGCCGTCGAGCACCTTCTCGGCGACGGCTATCTGCTGCGAGCGGCTGGCCTGGTCGGCGCTCCGGGCGTACTCGAGACCGCCGTACCGCTCCCAGTTGTCCTGGGTGAGCTGGAGGCCGCCGTAGTACCCGTTGCCGTTGTCGGCGCTCCACGCGCCGCCGCTCTCGCACTCGGCCACCCGGTCCCAGGTGGTCCCGTCGGCCGCGCTCGCGCTCGACGCCCCGAGGAGCGGGATCGCGATGGCGGACCCGGTCACCCCTGCGGCGACGATGAGGGCCGGGGCCTGACGGGGGCGCCGGTGACGGCCGTTCCCGGAGAGCATGCGGAAGCCTTTCGCGTGACAACGGGGTAACTACGGCGCCTACGGCGAAGTGACGATCGCCGGGGCCGTATTGATGGGTGAACGTATATGGACTCGAACGCTTGTCACAAGTCGATGCAGCGCAGATCACGTGAAGATCACAGTTATGACGGCGTGTCAGTTGACGTCGCCCGTCGGGTCGGTCGACCGGGCGTCCTCCCGGCGCCCGCGGGAGTCCTGTCCCCCACCGTCACCAGGCGTTCCGGATGAACCGGTTCCGGACTGTCCGACCGGGGTGAACTCCACAGGAAGTGTCCGCAATCCACGCATAATGAGCCCGCCACGCCAGCGCAAATCGGCCGAATCTCCAGCGAGTTGGAGGTCGGGGAGCCGGGTGAGGAGGGTGGCCAGCGCGGTCTGGCCCTCCAGCCGGGCGAGCGGCGCGCCCAGGCAGTAGTGGATGCCGTGGCCGTAGCCGAGGTGCTGATTGTCACGCCGGGCGAGATCGAGGGTGTCCGGCTGTTCGAAGCGTTCGGGGTCGCGGTCCGCGGCGGCGAGGACGACGAGCACGGGGTCGCCCGCGGCGATGTCCTGGCCGCCGATCCGCACGCTCTCGGTCGCGAACCGCCAGGTGGCCAGCTCCACGGGCCCGTCGTAGCGCAGGAGTTCCTCCACCCCCGTCTCCAGCAGGTCGCTCTCCCCGGCCGCGAGGGAGGCCTGGAGGCGGGCCCGCTGCCCGGGGTGGGTCAGCAGGGCGTACAGACCGTTCCCGATCAGGTTGACCGTGGTCTCGAACCCCGCGAACAACAGGATGAAGGCCATGGCGGCGGCCTCGTTCTCCGTGAGGTGCTCACCGTGGTCGGAGGCGCGGATGAGTCCGGAGATGAGGTCCTCGCCGGGCCCGGCCTCGGCGGGCAGCGCCTCCCGCTTGCGGTGGATCAGTTCGGCGAGATACCCGCGCATCTTCTTGACCGAGCGGGCGACCCCGCCCCGCGGACCGCCGCCGTGCCGGATCATCATTCCCGCCCAGTCACGGAAGTCGTCCTGGTCCTCGCGAGGGACCCCGAGCATGTCGCAGATGGCGTAGATGGGAAGCGGGAACGCGAACTCGTGGATGAGGTCCGCCGACCCCTTCTCCGCGAACCCGTCGATGAGATCGTCCGTCAACTCCTGCACCCGCGAGGAGAACTCGGCGACGCGCCGCGGGGTGAACGCCTTGCTGACGAGCCGACGCAGCCGGGTGTGGTCCGGCGGGTCGATGTTCAGCAGATGCGTCATCAGCTCGGCCTTGCGCTCCCCCGGGATCCCCGTCCTGCCCTTGGCGTGCGCGGACCCGTCGTGGTGCGCGGGGTTCTTGGAGAGCCGCTGGTCGGCGAGGGTCTGCCGGGCGTCGGCGTACCGGGTGACGAGCCAGGCCTCCACCCCGCTGGGCAGCCGCGTCCGGTGCACCGGCGCGTGCTCCCTGAGCCAGGCGTACGCCGGGTAGGGATCGGTGGCGAACTCCCAGCTGAAGAGTTCGGGGGCGGGGCTCGCGGAGGTCTCGTGCTCGGTCACTCCCCGACGGTATCCGCCGGCGGCCGGGATGCCGGGGCGGGCCCGCGCGGCCGGGGCCACGCACGGGGGCGGGGCGCCACTCGTCCGGTTCGCCCGGGGCTGTCCGCACATCGGAAGCTGTTTGACTCGGCCGCGCGGCAGCTCCCACATTCACGCAGTGGACCCCGAAATACTCAAGTCCAGCTTCGCGGTCGTGGAGCGCCGGGCCGAGTTCGCCGTCAAGTACTTCTACGCGCACCTGTTCCGGCACCACCCGGAACTCCGCGAGCTGTTCCCGACGGACTTCCCGGAGGACATGGAGCGGCAACGGGACCGGCTGTTCGCGGCGCTCACCTTCGTCATGGACCGGCTCGAGGACCCCGAACTGCCCGACTACTTACGGGATCTCGGACGGGACCACCGCAAGTACCTGGCCCAGCCGGACCACTACGCGGCGGTGGGGTCGAGCCTGATCGCGGCGTTCGCCGCCGTCGCCGGATCCGCCTGGAGCGGAGAGACCGAGAAGGCCTGGTCCGAGGCGTACGGAGCGATCGCGAACATCATGCTCCAGGGCGCCTGGGAGGCCCAGCACCACGGCGAGCCCGGCTGGTGGGACGCGGAGGTCGTCGCCCGCACCCGGCACGGTGACGACCTCGTGGTCCTCACCCTGCGGCCACGGCAGCGCCTCACCTACTCCGCCGGGCAGTACGTCAGCGTCAGCACGCCGCATCTGCCGGGCATCTGGCGCCCCTACTCCCTCGCCAACGCACCCCGGCCCGACCGCACCGTCGACCTGCACGTCAGCCGGGTCGAGGGCGGAGTGCTCTCCACCGCCCTCGTCCGCCAGACCCGCGTGGGCGACGTCCTGCGGCTCGGCGCGCCCGGCGGCGGCCTCACCCTGCGGACCCCGGCGGACCGCCCGCTGACCCTCATCGCGGCCGGCACCGGCTGGGCGCCGGTGAAGGCCCTGCTGGAACAGCTCGAACCCGCCCACGAGGCCCGCCTGTTCCTCGTCGCCCGCGACATCGCGTACCTCTACGACCAGCCCTCCGTGGACCGTCTGCGGGCCCGGCTTCCCCGGCTCACCGTCACCCACATCACCCCCGCGCCCGGCCGCCCCAAGGCCCAGGCGACCGAACGGCTGCTGACCGCGCTCGGCAACCGGGCGGGCTGGACCCGGCACGACGTCTACCTCGCGGGGCCGCCCGACCTCGTCGAGGAGGTCGCCGACACCCTGCCCTCCCTCGGTACACCGGAGGGCCGACTCTTCCACGACCTACTGCCGCCGACCGGCGGAAACCGCCCGCTGGGGGCGGCGGAGTGGCTCCTCGACCGCCCGCGGCCGAGCTGGCACAACCCGACCGGCCGCACCCCCGGAGCCTGAACTCCCCCGCCCGTCCGGCTCCTTACTCCTCCTGCTCCGACTCCAGCTCCAGCTCCAGCTCCAGCTCCTCCTTCTGCTGCTCCACCGGAACTCCCGCCCGCTCCTCCGCGAGGATCGCGTCCCGGTAGGCGCGGGCCGCCGCCCGCAGCGCGGCCTCCGGGTCCACGCCTCCGGCCTCGGCGCGCGCCGCCAGGGCCAGCAGCTCGTACCCCACGCCCTCGCCGGCGGGCAGCGGCACGTCGAGGCCCGCCGTGCGCACCCGGGACGACAGCTTCGCGGCAAGGGCCAGACCCGGCTGGCCGAGCGGGACGCCGTCGGTGACGGAGGTGCGCCGCTTCTCCTCGGCCTTGGTGCGCAGCCAGTGCTCCTTGACCTCCTCGGGGGTCGTCGCCGTGGCGTCGCCGAAGACATGGGGGTGCCGGTGGATCAGCTTGGCGACGATGCCGCCCGCGACGTCGTCGACCGAGAAGGGCGCGTCCTCGTCCTCCTCGGCGATACGGGCGTGGAAGACGACCTGGAGCAGCACGTCGCCCAGTTCCTCGCGCAGCTCGTCCCGGTCGCCGTCCTCGATGGCCTCGACGAGTTCGTAGGCCTCTTCGATGCCGTACTTCGCCAGGCCCTCGTGGGTCTGCCGGGACGACCAGGGGCACTCGACGCGGATACGGTCCATCACCTGGACCAGGTCGAGGAGGCGGGCGCCCGGCAGGTCGTAGGAGGCGGGGAGCAGCTCCAGGTCCGGCATCCGCACCCGGCCGGAGCCGGCCAGCCGGGCCAGTCCGTCGGTGAGCCCCGGCTCGCCCTCGCCGGTGGCGACGACCACCAGGGTGCGGCCGCCCGCGCAGGCGTCGACCAGGTCCTCGGCGGTCGGGGACACCTCGTCCACACCGATGCCCGCCTCGCGCAGATACGGGATCTGGGGATGCGCGCCGTCGGCGCACAGCACCCGGTCCGCGCCGTGCAGCGCCTGCCAGGCCGGCCAGGACAGCAGGCCGGGAGCGACCCGGTGGCTGGTGGTGAGCAGGACGATACGGCCGGGGTCGGTGGCGGTGGGGCCGCCCTCGGAGCTGCTGGTTGCGTTCACCCCTCGAACGTAACCCACCCCGCCGACGGCCCCGGAGGTTGTCCACAGGTCCGCCGGGGGCCGGTGACGGCCCCCGTACGGATCACGTCGTCTGCTGGGTACCCGCCGACGTGACCTCGCGCAGCCACGGCGTCTTCGCGTCGACCCGGCTGCTCTTCTGGACGTCCCAGGCGCCGTAGCGCGGGTTCAGGTCGACGTGGAGCTGCTTCGAGGCGGTGGACATCGCCTTCCAGAAGACGGCCTTGCCGTCCGTGGTGTTCATGTCGGCGCCGAGCGCGGCGGCGAGCTTCTGCGCCTCGATCTCGGTGCGCAGGCTGTCGTCGAGTCGCTTGGGCGCGACCCCGTAGTTCTGCAGCCAGGCCGTCTCCAGGGCCTTCGAGCCGCCCGCCTGCTGTTCGAGGGCCGACCGCATCTGCTGGGAGTCCTTGCGGGTCACGGTCACCCCCTCGTTCTTCGCAGCCCGGTCGAGGACCTGGTCCAGGACCATGCCGTGCAGGGTGTCGCGGGTGAGCGTGCCGGTCTTGGCGATGGCCTGCTCGTACTGCGCCTCGTCCTTGGTGGCGGCGCGCTGCGCCGAGCGCACCTCGTTCACCCGGCTCTCCAACTGCGCGACGGTGATCCGCCGGCCTCCGACGACCGCGGCCGCGCCCGGATGCGCGTCACTGCCGCAACCGGTCAGCAGGGGGGCCGCGGCGACGATCGCGGCGGAGAGGACGAGCGCGGTGCGACGGCGGCGGTGCAAGGAAGCCTCCCGAGGAGATTGTGCGGCGGTGCACAAAGTCTTGCGGTGATCGATGGTAGGCAGTGGCTCGCCTCCCGGCCAGCCATTCGACCAACGATTCACGACGACTTCGGGCACCGCCGCACGTCACATCGCGATCAGCCCGTGATCGCGACGGGCGCGTCCCACGCGTCGCGGTCCACCGTGATCGTGTAGGCGCCGCGGGTCTCCTTGCTGTTGACCATGTACTGGTGCGCGCGGCTGTGGTTCGTGAACTGGGTCGCTCCCCACGGCCAGTCGGCCGTCGTGGTGTTGTTCTTGTCCCACAGCGCGTACCAGAGGTTGCCCGGCAGGTCCGTCTTGTCGCTCGCCGTCGCGATCGCCGTGGCGCTGGAGCTGGTGAAGCCGTAGTAGCCGGTGCGGTACGTCTTGGCGTGCAGGGTCTTGTCGAAGGCCCGCACGTACGTCAGCACGGCGTCGTTGCACGCCTTGTTCGTGACGTCGTACGACTCCATGTCGAGGTAGACCGGGCTGCCGGCCTTCATGCCGAGGGCCGCGGCCTTGGCGACCGCGTCCGCGCCGTCCTTCGCGCCGAGGGAGGCGGCCGTCGAGGCGGTCATCTTCTCGGGGCTGCTCCCCGTCTGGCAGGACGGCTGCGCGCCGACGTACAGGGGGACCAGTTTCCAGCCGAGCGCGCTGACCGACTTCACCCAGGAGGCGGTCAGGTTGGGCTGCGCGCAGCCGCGGTTCTTGCCGCCCACGTAGACGGCGGCGGCTCCGTAGAAGCCGGTGTGCCAGGCCTTCATCGCGGACAGCGAGGGCGCGGCGCAGGCGTCGAAGGCGCGGCCGGTGAAGGTGCGCTGCGCGGGCCACGTGGTCGCGGCCATCGAGGTCTGCGCGGCGATCCCCGCGCCGGCGACGACGGCGGCACCGGCCGCGGCCCAGGCCACGTATCTGCGCTTCTTGGAATGCCGATGGCTGGACATGAAAATTCCCACCCCATGGTTCAACTGGTGCAACGGGTACGACGGGTACGACGGTCGGAACGGCACGACGGGTCGACGGCCGCCAGGGCTGCCGTGCCGGTGCTGTGTGCCGGGTGCGGGTCACGCGGTCGTGCGGCGCGTCCGGACCGGGCCGCGCACGCGCGCGTGACGCACGGAAGACCGCAACTTACCCGGCGCGTCCCTCCGCCCGGGTAACCCCGCCCCCTGATCATCACAAGTTTCGGCCAAGGCGGCGCAAAACCTTCGGCGTCCGGGCGGGCTCAGCCCCGGACCTGCCCGAGCCACTGGAGTGTGCGGCGGATCTCCCCGGCCATGGGGTGCCCGGGCCCGCGCAGCCGGTCCACGTCGTGCAGGAGCCGGGCCAGCGTGTCGTGGGCGGCGGCCCGGTCGCCGAGCGCGAGCAGCAAGTGGCCCATCCTGCGGCGCACTTCGAGCGAGATCTCCGGGTCTCCCGCGACGTACTGGTTCTCGTAGTACGGCAGCAGCGCGCGGTACTCGGCCAGGGCCGCGGCGGGTTCGCCGAGCTGTTCCAGACACTGGGCGGCGTCGTAGCGGAAACGCAGTGACTGCGGGTCGGCGTGGCCCGCCTCGGAGGCGCGCTCGTCGGCGAGCCGGCGCAGTTCCGGCAGGGCGCGGCGGTACTGGCCGTCGTCCATGAGCGTGGCCGCGTACTGCTTGCGCAGGGTGCGCACCACCGGCGAGTGCTCCCCGTGCTCGGCGGCGGCGGCCGGGAGGATCGAGCCGAGGATGTCCACGGCCTGCGTGATGCGGCCCTCGCCGAGCAGCCGCTTCACCTCGTCCACGGCACCGGCCACGTCGGGCTTCTCCACGGCGGGCGCGGCCTGCGGCTGGGTCGCGGGCGTCCGTGCACGGTCCGGCCACGGGGCGTGCGGGCGCAGGAACGGCCGCGTGGGATCCAGCGGCGCGCCGGTGGGCGTGCCGCGCGCGGGCAGCAGCGGGAGGAGCTGCTCGTACGTCTCCTGTGCGGAACCCGGGCGGTGCTGGGGGTCCTTGGACAGCAGGCGCAGCACCAGGTCCTCCAGCGCGGGCGGCACCTCGGGGCGCAGCCGGCGCACCGGCAGCGGCGGCTCGTACAGGTGCCGGTGCAGCACGCCGAGCGCGGTCGAGCCGGAGAACGGCACGTCCCCGCTGAGCAGTTCGTGCAGCAGCACACCGAGCGCGTACAGATCGGTGTACGGGCCGACCGCGCCACCCATCGCCTGCTCGGGGGCCATGTAGGCGGGGCTGCCGATGGGCGAACCGGTGTGCGTCAGCCGCGTGGTGTCGGTGTCCATGACGGAGGCGACGCCCAGGTCGAGGACGGTGACCGTGCCGTCCTGCTTGACCATCACGTTCCGCGGCTTGAGGTCGCGGTGCACGATCGGCACGGCGTGCACCGCGCTCAGCACCGCGCACAGCTGGGCGGCGACCGCGACGGCCCACTGCCACGGGTAGGGGTCGTGCTCGGCGAGGTGGTCGGAGAGGTCCGCTCCGTCGACGTACTGCATGACGAGGAACAGCTCGTCGCCGACGCTGCCCGCGTCGTGGACCGTGACCAGCCCCGGGTGGTCGACCTGCGCGGTCACCCGGCACTCGCGCACGAAGCGGCGGCGCAGCTCGTCGGCCTCCTGGCCCGCCACCTTGTCGGGGCGCAGCAGCTTGACCGCGACCCGCCGGTCCAGGCGCTGGTCGTAGGCCGTCCAGACCTGGCCCATGCCGCCCTGGCCGATGAGCGTGGACAGTTCGTAGCGGTCGGCGATCACCCGGCCCGTCGCAAGGCTCACCTGCCGTCCCCGCCGTCGGTCCGGCCGTCGCGCTTGCGGAGGTAGTCGCTGAGCTCGTCGAGTTCGGCGCGCACCTGGTCGATCCGCACGGGCGCGGGACGCTGCGGAGGCGGCGGCACGACGGGCGGCTGCGGCAGGGGCGGCTGCTGGTGCGGCACCGGCGTCCCGTACGGCGATCCCGTACCGGCCGTCTGCGGGTAGCCGTAGTGCGGGCCGGGCTGCGGGGTCCGGTGGAGCGGCGCCGGGTAGCCGGGCGGGGCGAGCCGGCTGTAGTGGCGGATGTCCGCGAACAGGAAGTACCCGGTGCAGGCGACCGCGTTGAGCAGCAGGATGCTCATTCCGACGTTGCCGTTCGGGCTGCTGAAGTCGTCGGTGTGGTCGGTGCTCAGGTAGGCGAAGCTGATGCCCATCGCCAGCAGCGACCCGAGGAAGATCCACCAGTCCACGGCGCGGCGCGTCACCAGCGCCACGCGCAGGGTGGACCCCCATGCCAGGAAGCCGATGCTCAGGAGCGGCAGCGCTCCGAAGATCACGCGCAGCGCGACGAGCAGCCCGGTCGGGGGTCGCTTCGGCGGAGGCGGCGCGTAGCCGTGGCCGTGCATGGCTGCTCCTGGAGGCCTGATGGGGACGGACGTACGAGTTGGAAGTCCGAGCGTATAGGCCGACAAGGACAACCGGTCCCGGGTTGTACCGAACCGTTGTCGCGCTGATCACTTCACGTGGTCCGGCGCCCGCGTGGCGCCCCTTCGGGAAGCCGCCGTTCCGCCCGTCCGGGGCGCCTCCGCCGTCACCCCGCGCGGGTCAGCCGGGAGCGACCGTCCCGTCCGTCAGCCCGTCGTACATGCCGCGGACGAGCTGCTCCCCGAGGCGCCCGGCGCGGCGCAGCGCGTCCTCGAACTCGGCGAGGGCGCGGAAGCGTTCGCCGTAGCGGCGCTGGTCCTCCAGCGGCAGGCGCGGCAGGTGCAGCCGTCGTACGTCGAGCCGGGTGGCGGTGGACGCGTAGCTGCTGGCCTGCCGGTTGTTGGCGGTGCCGCGCAGGAATCCCGCGAGGAACCACGGGTCCAGCGCGGCCAGGTCGGGGCGCAGGAGGGTGAGGTTGCGTCCCAGTACCGCGCCGGCCGTGTCCGCGTCGATCACGCGCGCGACGGAGCCGCCCCCGAGCACGGGGACCACGACGTCGCCCGCCTCGACCGGGACGGTCTCCTCGTCGCCCTCGGGGAGACTCCCGGAGGGTGCGGTCCCGGCGAGCACGTCGTGGTCGGTGAGCACCCTGGCGCGCGCGGGCGCGCTGTTTCCGCCCGTGCGCAGCAACAGGGCTCCTCCGCGCGCCAGTTCGCCGACGGTGATGAGCGGCCAGCGCACGGCGGGGGTGTGCAGCGCCTCGGGGGGCGTGAGGCCTGCGGCGAGCCGCAGGGTCTCACCGAGGTCCTCGCGCACGCTCGCGAGCCGCTCGGAGCCGCCTCCCGCGGCGGCCGGCGGCAGATGGCGGGCGGGCGCGAGATCCACGTCGTCGTCGAGGAGTTCGATGACCGGCACCGAACGGCTGAACCCCGGCTCCTCCCGCACGCTGCCCGCGCGTTCGAAGGGCCGCCACGCGTCGAGCACCGCTCCGCGCACGGCGGCCCAGTCGAAGGCCCTGCCCTCCCCGGCCGACGCGCCGGTGTCCACGAGCAGCAACTCGGGCTGTGCGGGCGCCTTCTCGGGACGGCGCAGCACCCAGACGTGCAGCGGGATGTTGTACGGCGGTGCCGCGCCGATCGGCAGCGCGATCACGGCCCGCAGCGCGCCGCGGCGCAGCAGGTCGGCGCGGATACGGCGGCCGGAGCGGCGCGAGGCGGCGGCGGGCGGCATGAGGACGACGGCGCTGCCGCCGTCCCTGAGGTGCGCCAACGCGTGCTGCACCCATGCCAGTTCGGACTCGGTGCGGGCCGGGAAGCCGTACTCCCAGCGGGCGTCGTAGGCGAGTTCGTCGTGTCCCCAGTTGCGTTCGTTGAACGGCGGGTGGCACAGCACGACGTCGGCGCGGAGCGTGGGAAGGGCGTCCGCTCGGAGGCTGTCACCGGTGGCGGTCCGCACGGCGGCCTTGCCCTGGAGCGCCAGCCGCAGCGCGGAGAGCGCCGCCAGTTCGGGGGCGCTGTCCTGCCCGAACAGCTCCTGCCCGGGCCGGGCGGCCACGGCGCGCAGCAGGGCGCCGGTGCCGCACGCCGGGTCGAGTGCGGTGCGTGCCGGTCCCGCGAGTTCCGCCATCAGCGTCGCGAGGCCGGCGGGGGTGAGCGTGTACTGACGGGGGTTGGCGTCGAGGTGGCGCCCCAGAAGGAACTCGTACGTCTGGCGGGCGCCCAGCTCGGCGGCCAGTTCGGCGGCGCCGCGCAGCAGGGGTGCGGAGGTGAGCAGCTCCGGACCGGCCGGGGTGTTCACAGCGCGTTCGCGCGGGGGGCCGAACCTCGGGGTGATCACCTGGTCGAGGGCGGCGGGCAGCAGCGCGGCGAGCCGTTCGTCGGAACCGGCGCTCAGTTCCAGCCAGTCGGTGGGGCGGTCGTGGATGAGCAGGAGCACGCAGCCCGCGTGGACGAGGGCGGTGACAGGGCCTCCAGGGTGACCGGCGAGCTGCTGCCAGACGCGTTCACGGAGGGGGACCTCGGCGAGTTTCCCCTGGTCGCGCAGCCAGGCCTCGACCTCGGTGAGGGCGAAGGAGGGACTGGTCTCGGTACCGCCGACCGGTTTGGGGAAGTCGGCGTGGCGGCGGCGCCAGTTGCTGACGGCCGCGCGGCCGACTCCGGCGAGCCGTGCGATTCCGGCGGCGGTCACCTCTGTCGCGTTGTGCTGCACCCGCCCGGCTCCCCTCGTTCTGGTCGGCACCCCTGTGACCCCGGCCGGCCCGCCGTCACCACCGCACCGCAATCCCGGTGTTCTGGCACTTCGGCAGTCCGGTGCTCCGGTGTTCCGGTGCGTGGCGCCGAGCATACCGGCGCATGCAAGATCTACCCCTTCACAGGCGTGTACACAACCTTCCCCGTGAACCGTGTTGACTCGGTTCACAAGCTCTGCTGTTATTGACCCATCGAACGGGCAGGCCGCCGGAGCGATCCGGCCGCCCCTGGCTCCACCGACACCGCCACCCACTCCACGCCAAGGAACTCTCATGCGTCGCACCGCACTTGCCGCTCTCTGCCTCGCCGCCGCGGCCACCGCCGGTCTCACCGGTTGCCTGCCCGGCGAGACCAAGGCGGACAGCAAGCCGAAGGGTCCGTTCGCCGGTCTGTCCGGGGGCGAGATCGCCGACCGGGCCGTGAAGGCCACCGACGGCGCCGCCTCGCTCCGGATGAAGGGCGACGTGCCCGACGACGAGGACGGCGGCACCATCCGTATCGACATGGCCCTCAACAAGAAGGGTGACTGTGCCGGAACGCTGGGCATGGGCGGCCAGGGCAAGGCCGATCTCATCAAGACCGGCGACACCGTCTACATGAAGTACGACGAGGCGTTCCTGCGCGCCCAGGGCAAGGGCGACTCCAAGGCCGACACGGACGCGGTCGTGAACATGCTGGCCGGCAAGTGGACCAAGATGTCCGCGACCGGCTCCGACGCCAAGGACATCGCGGGCTTCTGCGACCTCGACTCGGTGCTCGCCGGCGCGGAGGACGTCAACTCCGATGCGACGCGCGGCAGGACGACCACCGTCGACGGGACCGAGGCGATCATCCTGCACGAGAAGGACGGCAAGGACCGGTACACCCTGTACGTCGCCACGAAGGGCAAGCCCTACCTGCTGCGGGTCGACAGCACCTCCGCCAAGGACCCCGGCACGATCACCTTCGGCGACTACGACAAGCCGGTCCCCGCCACCAAGCCCGCCGGCAAGGTCATCGACATCGACAAGCTCGGCAGCTGACCGGCGGGACGCGGGGGTACGGCGTCCGTCCGGCGCCCGGCCCGCGACCGGACGCGGCCGGGGGGCCGGGGGACGCACCGCCGGGCACGGCCGCTAGTTCGCGGTGAACCGCTTCGGGGCGTCCGTCGGGTTGCCGCCGGAGGGGAGCTTCTGGCCGGGGCAGCCGGACAGGACCTTCTTCATCGCGGCCTTCTCGGAGCCGGTGACCCACAGCCCGTACTTCTTCTTCACGGCCACCTGTCCCGCCACGTACGTGCAGCGGTACTCCTTGTTCGGCGGGAGCCAGGTCGCCGTGTCGCCGTCGCCCTTGCTGCGGTTGGCGCTGGCGCCGACGGCGGCGAGGTTGAGCGGGTCGTTGGCCAGCGCTATCCGCTTGCTCGCGTCCCAGTACTTGGCGCCCTTCTGCCAGGCGTCCGAGAGGGCGACGAGGTGGTCGATGTCGACCAGGCTGCGCCCGCGGGTGAAGGTGACGTCCTTGCCGCCGTAGGGGTCCGGTTCGAGGACTCCGTGCGACACCTTGCACTTGCCGTCGCTGTACTTCACGTCCTTGAGGTCCCGCTTGAGGATGTCGTCGCGGGTGTCGCAGTGGTTCGCGTCGGTGTCGGCCCAGGCCGTGCCGAACCGCTCCCTGCTGTAACCGGTCTTCGGGGCACGCCCCTTGACGGTCAGCGAGTCCACCGCGGAGAGCGCGGCCCCGCCACCTCCGCCGCCACCGCCCGCCGTCTCCTCGGGCCCCGCGGAACCTATGGCGTCCTCTTTGCAGCCGCTGACCCCGGCACCGAGCACGATCAGCACCGCCGCGGCAGCAGCCGCCCCACCCCTCATACGCACGACAAACGCCCTCCCCTTCGCCTGCCCGGGTCCGCCCCGCCCGGGCGTGCTTCCCCTCTGCCCAACCTATCGGGGCGTACTCCCGGGTCATACCCGACCCAACGGGCAATTGGCGCACGCCCGGCGTATCGTCGGTGGTGAGTCAGCCCCCGGAAGGAGCTCTGGATGGGCATCTTCGACAGGTTCAAGAGCAACCGCGCGGCACAGGACAAGGCGAAGGACATGTCCGACGCCGCGGAGAAGCAGGTCAACAAGAAGACCGGCGACAAGTACACGGACAAGGTCGACGACGCGCAGGGCAGGGCCGAAGGCGCGATGGGTATGGACCGTGACCGCGACCGGCCTTGATCGGTCCTGACCGGCCCGGACAGCCATATCCGGAGCGGATGCCGGGAGCGGGTGCCCGAGCGGGCATCCACTCGGCCTTCCCCGCAGTCGGCCGCGTGCCGAGGTGACGGCGCCTCAGAACCGAAGAGGTCCGTGTCGGACTCCGACAGGTCGGTGATCCCACGGCCGGTGTGAACGGACCGGTGGCCCTGGCCCTCCTCGCGCGCCCCTCACGTCCCGCCCCACCACGGTGTCCCACCGGGTGGGGCCGACGTCGTCATGGACTCGGGTCCGACGACCCGGCAGCGGCCCGGGCGTCCCGCCCGCCTCACACCTTCCCGATGCCCAGCGTCGTCTCCGCGGGCAGCAGCCCCGAGCCGATGACCGCCACCCAGAACTCGCCCAGCAGATCGGCGAGTCGACCGGTGGCATCCGGACCGAGCGACTGCCAGGGCCCGGCGGCCAGTCGGTCGGTTCGCTCCTCGACCTCGCGGCGCAGCGCACGGCCGGCGTCCGTCGTGACACCTCCTGCGTCCACCAGGCCGCGGGCGGCGAGCCGCTCGCGGCCGGCCGCCCATTCCCGCGGGCTCCACCCGCGGCTCTCGAAGCGCTCCACCGAGGCCGCGCCTATCGCGGCGAACGAGACGAGGGACTCGACGGGATCGAGACCGGCGACGAGCAGAGCCGCGAGGTGGCCGTCGCCGCGGTGTTCGCGCAGGATCGTCGCCGCGTGCCACAGCTGGAGGTGCGGCGGCTCGGGCCAGTCCAACGCGGCGCCGGCCGCGGCGAGCGGGCGCCCCGCCGTGTTCGCCGCCTCGGCCGCCCGCCGGGCGAGAGCCGCGGCCTCGGCCATCTGTGGCCCGGCGATTCCGTCACCCAGCAGCGCCCGGTAGGCGCGGTCGACGGATCGCTCCCGCGCGGCGAGCACCTCCTGCGGACTCGCCGTCCGCCAGGCCGACGCGATGTGTTCGTCGACCATGCGAGGGCTGAAGCTGTAGAAGGCGGAGGCCACCCGCTCGGCGCCGACGGGGCCCAACGGGGCCGCGCGGTAGGGGAAGTAGCTCGGCCAGCGCTCCTCGGTCCCGAACCCGAGCGCGGCCGCCTCCTCGAAGCTCTCCGGCGCGTAATACAGCACGGCGTGCAGGGGCTCCAGAAGATGCCACAGCCGGCGCACCTGGCCCGGTGCGATCCCGCCCTCGCCGACACCCCCCTCCGCCGCCGCCACACCGCCTCCCCCGGTGCTCCCCTCGAACCGATCCGTCCCGCCGGCCCCGCTGACGTTCCCCGACATGACCGCTCCCCTTGTCACGTGACGACCCGCTCCACAACTTGACACCGACAAGATTGCCCGACCGCCCCGCAACTTGTCAATGACTAGATTCCGCGTACGCTGCTGTCCATGAATCCCGCCCCGCCCAGCGACTCCGCGCGCCCCTATCACCACGGGGATCTGCGGCGCGCCATCCTCGGTGCCGCGCTCGACGTCATCGCCGCCGAAGGGCCCACGGCGCTGAGCCTGCGTGACCTGGCCCGCCGCGCGGGTGTCTCGCACGCCGCCCCGGCGCACCACTTCAAGGACCGCACCGGCCTGCTCACGGCGATCGCGGCGGAGGGCTACGCGCTGCTGGCGGCGGCACTCGACACGGCTGACGACCTGCGGGACGCCGGCGTTCGCTACGTCCGCTTCGCGCGGGAGCACCCCGCCCACTTCCAGGTCATGTTCTCCCCCGAGCTGCTCCGCGGGAACGACCTGGAGCTGACGGCGGCCAGGACCCTCGCGGGCGAGCGGCTGCGCGCCGCCGTCTCCGACGTCCCCGCCGAGGGCCGGGGGGAGGACGCCCGGCTCGCCGGGGTCGCGGCCTGGTCACTGGCCCACGGCTTCGCGACGCTCCTGCTCAGCCACAATCTGGACGGCCCGGTGGGCGACCAGGACCCCGACGAGGTGTTCCACGCCCTGACGGGCCTGCTGTTCCGCCCCCGGCAGCCGTGACCGGGGACCGGGCGGGCCCGGCGTCCTGGGCGCGAAGGCACGCCCGGCCCTCGGGCCGGGACGGAGCACCACCGGTCCTGCCGGTGTCACGGACCACCGCCCCCTGCCGGCGTCACGGACCACCGGCCCCCGCCCGCGTCACGGACCACCGGCCCCCCCCGTCGGCGTCACGGAACCGCCGCTCCCTGCCGGGCTCCCGCCTTCGGACGGCGGGAGCCCGGCCGCCGGAGACGACCGGGCACCCGCGTCCGGCTGGGCTACGACCCGAGGATCGTGGCGAGGAACTCGCCGGTCCAGCCGAGGAGTTCGCGGCCGACCAGCGGCTTCCCGCCCACCTTCGCCGTCTTCGGGCGCGGGACCAGGAGCTGGTGGGCGGCCTGCTTGACGACCGTCCCCGGGTAGAGCCGCTGGAGACGCAGCTCCTGGGACTCCCTCAACTCCACCGGAGCGAAGCGGATGTTGTTGCCCTGGAGGACGATCTCCCCGACCTCGCAGCTGCGCGCCAGCATCCGCAGCCCCGCGACGAGGAGCAGGTTCTCGACCGGCTCGGGCAACTTGCCGTAGCGGTCCACGAGTTCCTCGCGTACGGCCTTCACGTCCTCCTCGGTGTTCGCGGAGGCGATGGACCGGTACGCCTGGAGACGCAGCCGCTCGCCCGGCGCGTAGTCGTGCGGGACGTGCGCGTCGACCGGCAGCTCGATCTTGACCTCCAGCGGCGGCTCCTCCTCCACCCCGCCGTCCAGCGCGGCGCGGTAGTCCGCGACGGCCTCGCCGACCATGCGGACGTAGAGGTCGAAGCCCACCCCGGCGATGTGGCCGGACTGCTCGCCGCCGAGCAGGTTGCCCGCGCCGCGGATCTCGAGGTCCTTCATCGCCACGTACATGCCCGCGCCCATCTCGGTGTGCTGGGCGATCGTCGCGAGCCGCTCGTGCGCCGTCTCCGTCAACGGCTTCTCCGGCGGGTACAGGAAGTAGGCGTAACCGCGCTCGCGGCCACGGCCGACGCGGCCGCGCAGCTGGTGCAGCTGCGAGAGACCGAAGTTGTCGCCGCGCTCCACGATCAGCGTGTTCGCGTTCGAGATGTCGATGCCCGACTCGACGATCGTCGTGGAGACGAGCACGTCGAACTTCTTCTCCCAGAAGTCGACGACCACCTGCTCCAGGGCCTGTTCCGACATCTGTCCGTGGGCCGTCGCGATCCGCGCCTCGGGCACGATCTCGCGCAGCCGGGCCGCCGCGCGGTCGATGGACTCGACCCGGTTGTGGATGTAGAAGACCTGTCCCTCGCGCAGCAGTTCACGGCGGACCGCCGCGCCGATCTGCTTCTCCTCGTACGGGCCGACGAAGGTCAGCACCGGGTGCCGCTCCTCCGGCGGGGTGGTGATCGTCGACATCTCGCGGATGCCGGTGACCGCCATCTCCAGGGTGCGCGGGATCGGCGTCGCGGACATCGTCAGGACGTCGACGTTCGCGCGGAGCTTCTTCAGCTGTTCCTTGTGCTCGACGCCGAACCGCTGCTCCTCGTCGACGATGACCAGGCCCAGGTCCTTGAACTTGGTCTCCGAGGAGAACAGCCGGTGGGTGCCGATGACGACGTCGACCGATCCGTCGCGCAGCCCTTCCAGGGTCGCCTTCGCCTCGGTGTCGGTCTGGAAGCGGGACAGGGCGCGGACATTGACGGGGAACTGCGAGTAGCGCTCGGAGAACGTGCCGAAGTGCTGCTGCACCAGCAGGGTCGTGGGAACCAGGACCGCCACCTGCTTGCCGTCCTGGACCGCCTTGAACGCGGCGCGGACCGCGATCTCCGTCTTGCCGTAGCCGACGTCGCCGCAGATCAGGCGGTCCATCGGGACCGTCTTCTCCATGTCGTCCTTGACCTCGGCGATCGTGGTGAGCTGGTCGGGCGTCTCCACGTACGGGAAGGCGTCCTCCAGCTCGCGCTGCCAGGGGGTGTCGGCGCCGAACGCGTGCCCGGGGGCGGCCATCCGCGCCGAGTACAGCTTGATCAGGTCGGCGGCGATCTCCTTGACGGCCTTCTTGGCGCGCGCCTTGGTCTTGGTCCAGTCGGCGCCGCCGAGGCGGTGCAGGGTCGGGGCCTCGCCGCCGACGTACTTGGTGATCTGCTCCAGCTGGTCGGTGGGGATGTAGAGGCGGTCGCCGGGCTGGCCGCGCTTGGCGGGGGCGTACTCCACGACCAGGTACTCGCGGGTGGCGCTCTGCACGGTGCGCTGGACCATCTCGATGTAGCGGCCGACACCGTGCTGTTCGTGGACGATGTAGTCGCCGGCCTCCAAGGTCAGCGGGTCGATCGTCTTGCGGCGGCGGGCCGGCATCCGGGCGCCGTCCTTGCCGGCCGCCTTCTGGCCGGAGAGGTCGGTCTCCGTCAGGACGGCGAGCCGGAGGGCCGGGTCGACGAAGCCGTAGTCGATGGAGCCGCAGGCCACGTGCACGACGGAGGGGCCGATGTCGGTGAGGTCGATGTCCAGGCGGGCGGCGATGCCCTCGCCGCCGAGCACCTCCGCGGTGCGGGCGGCCGGTCCCTGTGCCTCGGTGACGTAGACGGCGCGCCAGCCCTCGGCCAGCCAGCCCTTGGTGTCGGCGAGCGCGCGGGCGGTGTCGCCGCGGTAGGTCTCGGGGGCGTGCATGCCCAGCTTGAGGGTGTCGCCCGCCGCGCCGGGGGCGAAGTCGGCGAGTTCCCCGTCGGCGGCGAACGGCGACACCGACCACCACATCATGTCCAGCGCGCGTGCCCGTTCCCGTACGTCCGCGATGGACCACAGGGAGGCGGCGCCGACGTCGATGGGTGCCTCGCCGCCGCCCGCGGTGGCCGCCCAGGACGCCTGGAGGAACTCCTGCGAGGTGGCGACGAGGTCCGCGGCCCGGGTGCGGACCCGCTCGGGGTCGCAGACGACGGCCATCGAGCCCTCGGGCAGCACGTCGAGGAGCAGTTCCATGTCGTCGACGAGGACGGGGGCGAGGGACTCCATGCCCTCCACGGCGATGCCCTCGGCGATCTTGCCGAGGAGTTCGCCCAGCTCCGGGTGGGCCTCGGCGAGTTCCGCCGCCCGGCGGCGCACGTCGTCGGTGAGCAGCAGTTCGCGGCAGGGCGGCGCCCACAGGCCGTGTTCGGCGACCTCCAGGGACCGCTGGTCGGCGATCTTGAAGTAGCGGATCTCCTCGATGTCGTCGCCCCAGAACTCCACGCGCAGGGGGTGTTCCTCGGTGGGCGGGAAGACGTCGAGGATGCCGCCGCGGACGGCGAACTCGCCGCGTTTCTCGACGAGTTCGACACGGGAGTACGCGGCCGCCGCGAGCGCCTCGACGGTCTCGCCCAGGTCGGCGCTGTGCCCGGTGCGCAGGATCACGGGCTCCAGGTCGCCGAGCCCCTGCACCTGCGGCTGGAGCACGGAGCGGACGGGGGCGACGACGACGGACACCGGGCCGGTCTCCGGGTCGTCGGGGCGCGGGTGGGCGAGCCGGCGCAGCACGGCGAGGCGGCGGCCGACGGTGTCCGAGCGGGGCGAGAGCCGTTCGTGCGGCAGCGTCTCCCACGAGGGGTAGTCGACGACGCCCTCCGGGGGCAGGAGGGTGCGCAGGGCGGCGGCCAGGTCCTCTGCCTCGCGGCCCGTCGCGGTCACGGCGAGGACGGTGCGGCCGGCCTCCCGGGCCAGGGCGGCGATGGCGAAGGGGCGTGCGGCGGGCGGGCCGACCAGGTCGACGTGCATCCGGTTGCCGTCGCCGGCGGCCTTGACCGCTTCCGTGAGGGCGGCGTCCTTGACGACGGCGTCGAGCAGACCGTGCAGGCTCATGAAGGGCTTCCATCCCGGGGAGTGGGCAACGCGAGACGCCCGACACGTGGGACGGGCCGGGGGTTATCCAGCCTACGACTCCGCGCCGACTCGCGCGTGGCCGTTCCTCGTGGGACCGGTCACCCAGCGTGACGCGCAGGCGCGGCGGCCGGGCGCTTCCCTGTGTCCCCGGCCCGTGCCCCCGGCCCGGTTCGGTGCGGGGGACCGGGGGGCCTCGCCGGGGTGGGACGTCCGCAGGCACCCCCGGCCCCGCTCGGTGAGGCGGGGGCCGGGACGCGCCGAGGGCCCGGTCCGAAGAGCGTGCTGCTCCTCGGACCGGGCCCGTCCGCCGCGACCCCCGTGCGCGGTGGTCCGGTGCGGCCGTCCCCGGCCGGGATCGCCGGCTATTCGGTGGCGATGGCGTTCAGGACGTTCATCCGGCCGGCCCGGAACGCCGGGATCAGGGCGGCGAACAGGCCCACGAAGGCCGATCCGATGAAGACGCCGATGATCGTCGGCCACGGGATGTCCAGGACCTTCAGCCCCTCCAGGGCGAGGAGCTTCTGGGCGGTGGCGCCCCAGCTCATGCCGAGCCCCAGTCCGAGGAGGGCGCCGAAGAGGGCGATGACGACCGACTCCAGGCGGATCATGCGGCGCAGTTGGCGGCGGGAGAGGCCGATGGCGCGCATCAGGCCGATCTCGCGGGTCCGCTCGACGACCGACAGGGCGAGGGTGTTGACGACGCCGAGGATCGCCACCACGATCGCGAGGCCGAGCAGGCCGTAGACCATGTTCAGGAGCTGGCCGACCTGGTCCTTCAGTTCCTGCTTGTAGTCGGTCTGGTCGCGCACCTGGTACTGCGGGTACGGCTCCATGGCCTTCTTCAGGGCCGCGTAGGCCTGCTTCTGCCGGCCGTCCTCGGCCTTGGCGAACATGATCTCGTTCGGCGGGATCTTGCTCGCGGGCACGTACTTCTTCATGGTCGCGATGCTGGTGTAGCGGGCGCCCTTGTCGATGGCGACGTCGTCGTCCGTGATGGCCGCGACCTTGAGCTTCGCCGTGGAGCCGCCCTTGAAGGCGACGCTGATCGTGTCGCCGACCGTGACGTGGTGCTTCTTGGCGTACTCGGAGCCGACCGACATGGCGTTCGTGCCGTACGCCGCCGCCAGGTCACCGGCGGTCGTCTCGCGCCGCAGGTCCTGGGCGTACGAGGGGTCGGCCGCGGTGATCTCGTAGTCCTCGGCCTTGCCGTCGGGCGAGGTCATCGTGGTCGAGAGGTCCTTGTAGCGGGTGACGTGGTCGAGGCCGGGGGTGTCCTGCATGGCCTTCTCTGCCTGCGGGACGATCCGCTGCTGCCCTTGGACGATGAAGTCCGCGCCGACCGACTTGTCGAGTTCGTCGGTCGCCGAGGCCACCATGGACGAGCCGACGACCGAGAGGCAGGCGACCAGGGCGAGGCCGATCATGAGGGCCGCGCCGGTGGCGCCCGTGCGGCGCGGGTTGCGCAGCGCGTTGCGTTCGGCGAGCCGGCCGACCGGGCCGAACATCCGGAGCAGGACGGCGCTGATCACCCGGACCACGCCCCCGGCCAGCAGCGGGCCGACGATCACGAAGCCGATCAGGGTGAGCACGACGCCCGCGCCGAGCACGAGCGAACCGTCGCTCGCCTTGTCCGCGGTGGCCGCGAGGTACAGGGCGAAGGCTCCGGCGCCGGTCAGCACCAGGCCGATCAGCCCGCGGACGAGTCCGGCCCTGCCGTCGGCGGGGGTGCCGGCGTCGCGCAGCGCGGCCATCGGGGAGACCTTGCCGGCGCGCCGGGCCGGGAGGTAGGCGGCGAGGACGGTG
Organism: Streptomyces sp. M41(2017); assembly: GCF_002078175.1. Lineage (GTDB taxonomy): Bacteria > Actinomycetota > Actinomycetes > Streptomycetales > Streptomycetaceae > Streptomyces. The sequence goes on from NZ_MWFK01000001.1 coordinate 1,390,467, forward strand.
ACGACGACGCCGAGGATCATGCCGATGACGGGGGTGGCCGTCTTGACGGTCAGGTCGCGGGTGGAGAGGTCCATGCCCATGGAGGACATGAGTTTCATCAGGCCGACCGCGAGGCCGATGCCCGCGGCGACGCCGAGGACGGAGCCGATGAAGCCGAGGAGCAGCGCCTCGACCAGGACGGAGCGGTTGACCTGCTTGCGGGAGGAGCCGATGGCGCGCATCAGACCGATCTCGCGGGTGCGCTGGGCGACCAGCATCGAGAAGGTGTTGATGATGAGGAAGATGCCGACCAGGAACGCGATCCCGGCGAAGCCGAGCATGGCGTACTTGATGACGTTCATGAACGCGCCGACGCCCTCGCGGTTCTCGTCGGCGTTCTCCTTCTGCGTCTGGATCTTGTAGGACCCGTCGAGCGTGGTGGAGACGTTCTGCTTGAGGCGCGTGTCGGAGACGCCGGCCGCGGCGGTGACGTTCAGCTGGGTGAACCGGCCCGTGGAGCCGAGGAGTTCGCGCTGGGCGGTCGCGGTGTCGAAGTAGACGACGGCGGCACCGGGGTTGGTCACCTTGAAGGTGGCGATGCCGACGATGCGGGCCTTGAAGTCGCCGGTGACGGCGATGGTGCGCAGTTCGTCGCCCATCTTCAGGTGGTGCTTGTCGACGGTGTCGGCGTCGACCATGACCTCGGTCGGGCCGCGCGGGGCGTGGCCGGAGGTGATCTCCATGGACCGCAGGTCGTTGTGCGTCCAGTTGCCGGCGATGGTCGGGGCGCCGGTCGTGGAGCCCATGTTCTTGTTGTCACCGTTCACGACGGTCACGTTCATCGAACTGACCGCGCCCTCGGCCGACTTGACGCCGTCCGCCTGCCTGGCCTGCGCCAGCGCGGAGGCCGGGACAGACTCGGGCTTGCCGTTCTGCGGGGTGTCGTCGCTCTTCGCCGCCTTCGGCAGCACGGTCACGTCCGAGGAGGTGACCGCGAAGAGCTTGTCGAACGTCGTGTTCATGGTGTCGGTGAACACCAGGGTGCCGCAGACGAAGGCCACCGACAGCAGGACCGCCACGGCGGACAGCGCCATGCGTCCCTTGTGCGCGAAGAAGTTGCGCATCGAGGTCCTGAGGACGGTCATGACGTCCGCCCGCGGGAGTCGAAGTCCTTCATGCGGTCGAGGACCTGGTCGGCCGTCGGCTGGTGCATCTCGTCGACGATCCGGCCGTCGGCGAGGTACAGGACGCGGTCCGCGTACGAGGCGGCCACCGGGTCGTGCGTGACCATCACGATGGTCTGGCCGAGGTCGTCCACGGAGCGGCGCAGGAAGCCCAGCACCTCGGAGCCTGCCCGGGAGTCGAGGTTTCCGGTCGGTTCGTCACCGAAGATGATCTCGGGGCGGGCGGCCAGTGCCCGGGCCACCGCGACGCGCTGCTGCTGGCCGCCGGAGAGCTGGTTCGGCCGGTGCTTGAGGCGGTCCGCGAGTCCGACGGTCTCGACGACCTGGGCGAGCCACGCCTTGTCGGGCTTGCGGCCCGCGATGTCCATGGGGAGCGTGATGTTCTCCAGCGCGTTCAGCGTCGGGAGCAGGTTGAACGCCTGGAAGATGAACCCGATCCGGTCCCGGCGCAGCTGCGTCAGCTTCTTGTCCTTGAGGCCGGTGATCTCGGTCTCGTCGAGGTGGATCTGGCCGGAGGTGACGGTGTCGAGGCCGGCGAGGCAGTGCATCAGCGTGGACTTGCCGGACCCCGAGGGGCCCATGATCGCGGTGAAGCGGCCCCGCTCGATGTCCACGTCGACGTGGTCGAGGGCGACGACGCGGGTCTCCCCCGACCCGTACGCCTTGACGACCTGCCGCGCTCGCGCGGCAACGGCCGTACGCCCTCCAGTGCCCCCGTGCCTGGGAATGGTTACAGCCGATGTCACGGTATGTCTCCTATGTCGGCCAACAGGGCGAGCTGCTGGGCTGCGAAGGTTCGAACGGTCGGGAGGGACGGCGGTGTTCGCGCCGCCCCGGTGTGGTGCGCTGCCCACGTCCGTAAGTCTGGTGCCGGCGGAGGGTCGGGCGCGCTGGTGCACGGCCCCGTCTTCTGCTGGGGAAAACCCCACCCCCCAAGGTGTGGTCCGTACGAGGCGAACCCGCCCTCCGACGACGTAAAGCCAGGTTAAGGAAGCACCCCGGCCCGTCTCGTCCTCCGCCGGGACGAACCCGCCCCGACCCGTAGTAAGGAGGTCCCCCTAGGGGACCTCCACCCTTCGGTGGACAACTCCTCGGGGTCGCGTCCACCCCCGGGCCCACCGGCGGACGCCCTCCCGCGCCCCTGCCCCCAAGTGGCAAGCTGGTCCCGGCAGACGGATGCAGGGGGAAGGGATCCCGTGGGCGAGGGGGACACCGGGATACCGGTCGTGCAGGAGAAGCCGCCGGTCGGAGACCGTGCGGACGACCGCCGCCGGCGGGCCGTCGTCGCCGCGCTCATGCTGGCGATGGGGCTGGCCGCACTCGACTCCACCATCGTGTCGACGGCCGTGCCGCAGATCGTCGGCGACCTCGGCGGGTTCTCCGTCTTCTCCTGGCTGTTCTCGGGCTATCTCCTGGCCGTCACGGTCACCCTCCCCGTCTACGGCAAGCTCTCGGACACCTTCGGCCGCAAACCGGTCCTCGTCGCGGGCGCGGCCGTCTTCCTCATCGGCTCGCTGCTGTGCGCCACCGCCTGGAACATGGCGGCGCTCATCGCCTTCCGGGTCGTGCAGGGGCTGGGCGGCGGCGCCCTCCAGGGCACCGTGCAGACCCTCGCCGCCGACCTGTACCCGCTGAAGGAACGCCCCAGGATCCAGGCCAAGTTGTCCACGGTGTGGGCGACCTCGGCGATCGCGGGCCCCGCTCTCGGCGGTGTCCTCGCCGCGTACGCCGACTGGCGGTGGATCTTCCTCATCAACCTGCCGATCGGTGCCGTCGCCCTCTGGCTGATCGTCCGCCACCTGCACGAACCGCAGCGGGCCCCGCTGGCCCGCCGGCCCCGCGTCGACTGGGCGGGCGCCCTCGCCGTGTTCGCCTGCGGCGGTGTCCTGCTGACCGCCCTCGTGCAGGGTGGGGTCGCCTGGGCCTGGCTGTCGGCGCCCTCGCTCGCCCTGTTCGGCGCCGGACTCGCGCTGGTCGGCGTCGTCGTGGCCGTCGAGCGGCGCGCGGCGGAGCCGATCATCCCCGGATGGGTGTGGCGCCGCCGGACGATCGCCGCCGTCAACCTGGCCCTCGGCGCGCTCGGCCTGCTCATGGTCGCGCCGACGGTCTTCCTGCCCACCTACGCGCAGGCCGTCCTCGGTCTCGCCCCGGTCGCCGCCGGTTTCGTGCTCTCCGTATGGACGTTGAGCTGGCCGGTGTCCGCGGCGCTCAGCCAGCACGTCTACCGCAGGATCGGCTTCCGCAACACCGCCTTGATCGGCATCGGCACCGCCACCCTCCTGCTGCTCGCCTTCCCCTTCCTCCCGTATCCCGGCGAGCCGTGGCAGCCCGCGCTGCTGATGCTGCTGCTCGGCGGCGCGCTCGGGCTCTTCCAGCTCCCCCTGCTCATCGGCGTCCAGTCCACGGTCGGCTGGGCCGAGCGCGGCACGACCACCGCCTCCGTCCTCTTCTGCCGCCAGACCGGACAGACCCTGGGCGCCGCCCTCTTCGGCGCCGTCGCCAACGGAGTGCTGGCCGCGCGGCTCGGCGGCGCCGGAGACCTCGACGCGGTGACCCGGGCCCTCGACTCGGGCGCGCCGGCCGGACATCTGCGGCACGCGGTCGCCGACGCCGTCCACGCCGTCTACCTCGGCGCCGCGGGGGCCGCCGCCCTCGCCTTCCTCGTCCTGCTGCTCGTCGCACCGCGCCGCTTCCCCGTCCTCAAGGACGCGGCGGACTGACCGCGGGCCGGCACCGCCCGCAGCCGGCGACGGGGGTCCGGACACCGGCGCGCGCATGGCCCGTCGGGGAGCCGCCGGACCCGGCGCCGCCCGCGCCCGGGGAAAGCGCGTTCACGTCCCATCCGTCACGGGGTGCACTCCAGTCCCACACGTGACGTCCTGCGAAACCCCTCCGGAACTCCGGCGGAACTCCACAGGTGAACGCGGGTAACACCCCAGGTCACCGAAGTAAGCGCGTACCGACCGACCAGTTCGGTCAAACCGCTACGCACGCGAGCTACCTACGAGTAGCGTGCGCTGCTCACCCCCCAGCTCCCTGCGGTCCCCGCACCGGACCCGAGCCACGCAAGGAGAACCGGGATGCCCGACGCATTCTCGTCCCCCGAGCACCCAAGGCCACGCCAGCAGCACCCGCAGCACCCGTACCGGCAGAACCGGCCGTACGACCGGAATCCGCAGACCCCGCCTCCCCAGCCGCAGGGAGACCCCTCCTCCCCCGCGTATCCCCCTTACCAGCCGCCTCGGGCACGGCCCCCTCAGCAGCCGTACCAACCGGACCAGCCGCACCTGACCTATCCCTGGCAGCCCCGGCCGAAGCCGCCCGAGCCGGCCCCGCGGCGCAGGCCGCGCCATCGCGCGCTCGGGCAGCACAGCGACATCCGCGTGCTGCGCGGCGCCTACCGCCGGCAGCGCCGCGTCGCGACCCTCACCGCGCTCGGCTACTTCACCCTCTTCCTCGTCCTGTCCGCGTTCGCCCCGTCGCTGATGACGAGCACCGTGTCCGGCGGACTGTCGACCGGACTGCTCCTCGGCCTGCTCCAGGTCCCCGTGACCTGCCTGGCGATCGGACTGTACGAGCACAGCGCGCGCCGGAGCGTCGACCCGATCGCCGACCGGATCCGCAGACAGGCCGAACTGGACGCACGGCGGGAGGCGGCATGATGACCGGGTTCAGCAGTTCCGCGCAGACGATGTCGCTGGTGGCGTTCACCGCGGTGGCCACGATCACGCTCCTGCTGTGCGTGATGACGGGCCCGGACCGCGACGACCTCGACGAGTTCTACACCGGGTACGGATCGCTCTCCCCGATGCGCAACGGCCTCGCCATCGCCGGCGACTACATCTCCGCGGCGACCGTCCTCGGCACCGGCGGCGTCATCGCCCTGGCCGGCTACGACGGCGTCGTCCTCGCCCTGAGCACCGCCCTGTCCCTGATGCTCCTGATGTTCCTGCTGGCCGAACCCCTGCGCAACGCGGGCCGGTTCACCATGGGCGACGCCCTCGCCCGCCGCACCCCCGGCCGTGCCGTCCGCAACACGGCCTGCGCGGTGACCATCGTCGCGCTGCTGCCGCTGATGCTCGTCCAACTCGCGGGCGCCGGCGACCTGCTGGCCTTCATCCTCGGTTTCTCCAGCGACTCCCTGAAGACCGGCTGCGTCATCGGCCTGGGCGCCCTGATGATCAGTTACGCGGCGATCGGCGGTATGAAGGGCACCGCCCTCATCCAGATCCTGAAGATCGTGATGCTGCTCGGTTCGGGCGCCGTGGTCGCCGCCCTCGTCCTGAACCGCTTCGACTGGAACCCCGGCGCCCTCCTCGACAGCGCCGCCGCGAACAGCGGCGTCGGCGCCGCCTACCTCCACTCCGGGCTCCAGTTCGCGGGCGGCTCCAACCCCCGCCTGGACATGATCACTTCGGAGCTGACGGTCGTCCTCGGCGGCGCCTGCCTCCCGCACGTCACCATGCGCATGTACACCGCGGGCAGCGCCCGGCAGGTGCGCCGCTCGCTGTCCTGGGCGGTGCCGTGCGTCGCCCTGTTCGTCCTCGTCATCGGCGTGATCGGGTTCGGGGCCACCGCCCTCGTCGGGCGGGACGTGATCGTCGCGGGCGACCCGCAGGGCAACACGGCCTATCTGCTGGGATCCCGGGCCGTGTTCGGCGCGTCCGTCTCCACCGCCGAGACCCTGCTCTTCACCACGGTCACGACGGCGATCTTCCTGACCCTGCTCGCCTCCGTCGCCGGGATGATCCTGGCCTGCGCCAACTCCCTGGCCCACGACGTGTTCGCGCACAGCCGGTTCTTCCGGGGCCGCCGCCGCGGCGACGAGCTCTCCCCGCGCCGCGAGATGCTCCTCGCCCGCGTCTCCGCGCTGGCGGTGGGCGGACCGGCCATCCTGCTCGCCACCCTCGCCCAGCACCGCAGCCTGCAGCCCCTGATCACGCTGTCGTTCTGCCTCGGCGCCTCCGCCATCGCGCCCGCGCTCGTCTACAGCCTCTTCTGGCGCCGCTACACCCGAACCGGCCTGCTCGCCACGCTCATCGGCGGCACCCTCACGGTCCTCCTCCTCATGCCCGGCACCAACCTCGTCTCCGGCTCCCCCACCGCGGCCTTCCCGGACGCCGACTTCAACTGGTTCCCGTTCACCACCACGGGCATCGTGTCGATCCCGCTGGGCTTCGCCTACGGCTGGCTCGGCACGGTGGTCTCGGGCCGCCGCAAGGCCGAGGAACAGCGCCGGCAGTACGAGGCGGTGGAGGGCTGGATCCTGGCGGGGGCGGTACGCAGGGGAAGGTGAGGCCGCTGCCGGCGAGCCGGGTCACTCGGCGGGGGCGCGCCCCGTCAGCGACATGAGGCTGCTGCGTACGTGGTCCATGTGGGCCCGCACGTCGTCCCACCGCTCCCCGTGCTCACGCAGCACCCGCTCGGTCTCGCGGGCGATCCGGTCCTCGCGGACCCGTGCCTCGGCGATCACCTCGGCCGCCCGCACCTCCGCCTCGTCCTGCCGGCGCCGGTCCGACTCCTCCGCCTCGGCGAGGGCCCGGCCGGCCTCGGCGAGCGCGGCCTCGGCGCGGGCCACCCGGTCCTCGTGGTGCGCCTCGAACGCGGCCTCCCGTTCGACGGCGGCCCGTTCGGCCTCCGCCCAGCGCACCGCCTGCTCCTTCTCCTGTTCGACGAGGAGCCCCTCGGTCCGCCGGCGCACCTCGCGCAGCCCGGCCAGGGCCTCGCCCCGGTTCTCCTTGACCTCGCGCCGCGCGGAGATCCGTACGTCGTCGGCCTCGGCCCGTGCGGCGAGCAGCCGTTGCCGGGCGTGCTCCTCGGCCTCGCCGCACACCTCGTCGGCGTAGGCCTGTGCCGCCTCCCGTACCGCTCGGTCCGCCGCCTCGGTCTCCTCCACCGCCGACCGGACCCTCTGCCGCGCCGCTTCGCGCAGCGCCTCGGCCTCCTCCTCGCCGAGCTCGAAGATCCGCCGGGCCCGCTCACCGAGTTCGTCGTACGTCTGCGGGACGAGCCCGGCCACGGCCTCCCGCATCCGCTCCGCCTCGGCCTCCATCTCCTTCTCCAGCACGGTCAGCCGGGCGGCGCGCTCCCAGGCGGCGTCGCGGTCCGCGGAGAGCGCCGCGGCGTACGCGTCGACCTGTTCGGGACGGTAACCACGTCCCCGTACGGCCATGAAGCCGTGCGGTGACACCGATGTGCTGCTCATCCTTTGACCCCTCTCCGCCGACCCACACAAAATGACGATTTGGCGCACATCTTGATGGATCACACGGAAGTGTTCATAACGCGACACTCCGCCCGCAGGTTCGGACGTGAAGGGGTCGTTCACGCGTCATTTGAGGTCAGGAGCCTGCGAGGAGGGTGGCGCGCCGGGCGCGGAAAGGGCGCACCCGACCGTTCGGACGGACCCCCGGACGGACGCGCCCTCTCACAAGACGGGACCGGACGGGAACGCGAACGCGTCGGGCCGGAACGCCCCCACACACACGACGAGGCGCCCGCCCCGTCACCGGGCGGGCGCCTCGACCGTTCTCCGCAGCGGCCCTGCCGCCGCCGCGCTGTTCCCCTACCTCCGCATCGCGGCTACAGGAGTCCGTCCCACATCTGCTCCAGCAGGACCGACCACCAGCTCTCGGGCGAACCGAGCGCCGCCGGGTCGAGCGCGGCGAGCTGCGCCTGGAAGTCGACGGTCCAGCGGCCCGCCTGCTCCTGGTTGAGCCCGAACCGCAGCCGCCACATCCGGCCCAGCAGCCCCAGGCAGCGCGCGAACTCGGGCAGTCCCGTGTTCACGAACTGCGGCGGCACCGGAACACCGCCCGGACCTGCCTCCACCGGCACCGCGACGATGTTCGCCGTGCCGTACTGGACACAGATCGCCTTGCCGAAGTCGCTGCCCATGACGAGGTACGAGCCCGCGTCGGGACCGGCCGCCACCCCGCGCTCCTGCGCCAGCTCGGCGAGCGTCGGCACGGGCCGGCCCGGCTGGGCCTGCGCCCAGAAGAACGGCCCCATGTCGAGCGGCAGTCCGGCCACGACCAGGGTGTGCGCCACGATGTCCGGCACCCCCTGCCGCGACACGGCGCCCTGGTCGAACCGGAACACACCCGGCCCGAACGCGGCCGCCAGCTCCTGCCCGATCGCCTCCGGCGGGACCGGCGGCGCGGGGTGCACCGGCGGGATCGGCGCCCGGACCGGCGCGGGACGCGCGGGCCCGTCCGCGACCTGATGCAATTCGCCCTGATGAGCCAGGAGTTGATGCATCCCCTGCTGCCGGCTCGCGTGGTCGGTGCCGTACGGAGCGATGCTCGTGATCCGCGCCTGCGGCCAGGTCTCCCGGATCATCCGCGCGCAGTACGCACCCGGCAGTTCACAGGACTCCAGCTCCGTGTGCAGCTCCAGCACCTGCTGCGGCGGCACGTTCATCGCACGCAGCTCGTGCAGGATCTGCCACTCCGGATGCGGGGTGCCCGGCGCGGACCGGCGGATCAGCTGCTGCTCCGAACCGTCCTGCGCGCGGTAGCGCAACACCGCCTGATAGCCGGGCCCGACGGTCGGCTGCGCCGCCTGCGGATAGCCGTACGCGGGCGGCTGCTGACCGGGCAACGGCCCCGGGACACCCGGCGGCGTGCCGGGAGCCTGCGGCGGCAGCGGCGCCCCGGGGCCACCGACCGGCGGACCCCCGAACACCGTCGCCGCGTGGTGCGCCCCGCCCGGAGGCATCCCGCCGGGAGGCTGCGGCGCACCGGGAGCACCCGGCGGCTGCGGCGCGCCCGGACCACCGACGGGAGGCCCGGCGAGCATCGTCGCGGCATGGTGCACACCGTCGCCCGGAGGCGTACCGCCCGGCGAGCTCGGCGCGCCGGGACCGTTCTGCTGCTGCCGGGGAGCGCCCGGCGCACCGGGTGCGCCGGGAGTGCCCGGCGCCTGCGGAGCGCCCGGACCGCCCACCGCGGGCCCCGCCAGCATGGTCGCGGCGTGGTGCACACCGTCACCCGGAGGCGTGGCGGCCGGGGGCCGGGGTGCGCCCGGCGGACCCACGGGACCCTCCGGCCCCTCGGGACCGAGCTGCGGGACGAGACTCGTCGGCACGTACCCGCCCGCGGGAGCACCGGGAGCACCCGGCCCGGGCGGCGGCGGAACGCTGCCCGGCCGTGCGCCCGGCACACCCGGAGCGCTCGGCGGATGCGGCGTCCCCGACCCGGCCGCGCGGGCCCCGCGCGGCGGCTGGGCCTTGCTCGTCGCGGCGTCGGCGATGTCACCGGCGTGCGGCGGCAGCGGCCGTTCCGGCGCCGCGGGCGGCGTGCCGGGAACACCCGGAGCCTGCGGAGCGGCGGGCGGCGGCGTGCCGGGACCGTGCGGGAACCCGTACGCGGGCGGCGTCCCCTGCGGACCGCCGGGAGGCGGCGTACCGGGACCCTGCGGATAGCCGTACGAAGGCGCAGCGGGCGGCGGGCCCGCGGGCTCGCCGTGTCCCTGCGCGGCACCGGACGGCGTGTCGGGGCCGGGCTGTTCGACCTTCGGGGCCATGGCGGTACGCGGAAGCCGACTGCCCCCGGACATCAGGGCCGTCTTGGCCTCCGGCAGCGAGGCGGGCGGCGGGGTGCCGGAATCGTCGGAGCCGGTCAGCGGCGGCGCGAACACGGTCGCCGGCAGCGGTACGGAACGGTCGTCCCCCGCGTCGGCGTTCGTGTCCGTCCCGGCCCACGGCGTCGCGTCGGCGGGCACTCCCGGCGTCGTGTCCCGCAGGTCCGGATCCGCGTCGTCGGCGCTCGCGGCGGCCGGCCACGGCGTGGCACCACCAGGAGCGGACGGCACACCCGGAGCAGGAGTGGGCGGGGCGTCGGCGGGCGGCGGAACCGGAGCCGGCGGTGAGGAAGCAGCGTGCGCCCCCGGCGCGGACGGAACACCGTACGCCCCCGAATGTCCCGATGCACCCGGAAGCGAACTCCCGTCCCCCGAAGCACCGTTCACGGACCCGTCGCCCGAAGAAGCGGCAGCCGCAGCCGGACGCGATCCCGCCCCGTCCGACGCCCCCGCACCCGCACGCCGGTCCGGAATACCCATCCGGTCCGCGGCCTCCTGCAACCACTCCGGAGGACTCAGCAAGAACGACGTCTGATTCAGATCCACCCGCGCCGGAGGCTCCGGCGCCGGCTCGGGAGCACCGTCCGGACCCCCGTACTCCTCCTCGTACCGACGGATGACCTCACCCACCGGCAGCGCGGGCCACAACGTGGCCTCCCCGCTGTCCCGGGCGATCACCAGGCGCTGCGCACCCCCGTCGGAACGCGGCCCCTCGGCCCGGTCCTCCGCCCACACCACGAAACCGAGTTCGAACTCCCGCACCCGCACCTCACGATGCTGGTACCCGGGCACGTCCCCGTTGATCCACTCCTCGGCGCGCTCCTGCGCCTGCGCGAACGTCACCATCGCAAGCTCACTCCCCCACCGAGGACACCGAGGACACCGAATCCGCCGGCCCCTCGGACTCCGACACCACGGACACCGCGTACGCGAACCCGCCGTCCACCATCAGATTCGCCACCGTCTCCAGCTCCGGCGGATTGCCCGCGAGCCGCGACAGGAACGCGTCGAAGTCCTCCCCGCACGGCAGCAACAACCGCTCCACCCGCTCGGCCGGCGGCCACGCGTCCTGGTCACGGGCATCGTCGAACGCGCAGAACCACACCGAACCGATCCGGTCGCCCTTCACCTTCACCGCCAGCAGACCACCCTGCACGAACCCCACACCCAGGTAGTCCTTGGTCAGATGGTCGCGCAGACACTTGTTGACATAGACCAGATCGTTCACCGCGGCCTCGTCCCGCACCGTGAAGAACGGCTGGTCCACCAGCAGCCCCAGCTCCGCGTCGAGCGCGGCACCCACCGGCGCACACCCGCCCGCGGCCTTCAGGAACGACCGATAGGCACCCGGCAGCCGGTAGCCGAGATCCTCCTCGACCCCCTGCACCTGCTCCTCCGTCACCGCGACCGACGACTTCGGCAACCCGAAGTGCGCGGGCCGCGTCTCCTGCAACGGCCGCGTCCCCCGCTTGTCCTGATCCACGACCGTCGTCGCCACACCACCGTGATGCCGCAACAACGCCTTGACCTCGACCGGCACCAGCTCCAGCCGCCTGGTCCCCGCCACGTGATGCCACGTCCACCCGTGCGGCGTCGCCACCGACGGGATCGTGTCCCACAGATCGTGCCCGGCCGCGGCCAGAGCCGCGTTCGCCGAGACATAGTCCGTCAGCCGCAACTCGTCGACACCGAACCCCTCCGGGGGCTCGGCGATCTCCGCGGCAGCACGCGCGTAGAGCGAGAAGTCGGGATAACCGTGCTCGTCGATCCGCACACCCCTGGGATGGCGGGCCGCCCGGACAGGATCCGGAAAATGCACGACCTGCCCGGCATAGGCCGCGTTCGGCGGCACGGCTTGCCCCCCAGCCTGGCGGCTGGGAGGTGCCCCCAGCCCGAGCCGACCTGTCGTCATGGCTGTTGCCCCCTGCGGCGTTCTCAGTAGCTGGATGGAGCCCGGATGTCGACAGCCTATGCGGTCGTACGACACCGGTCACCGGGCCTCCGGTTCCGTGACCTGCCGTCACCCCGCCGTGACCCACAGCCGAAGACCGGGCGTGTCGCGACGCCCCAGCTTCCGCACACGCCACGGCATTTGGCAGTCTGTCTCCGCACCGGGGGATGCACGGGAGGGAAAACGATCATGAGCGCGACGCATACGGGCACGTCCGGGGATCCCCGGGTCGGCTGGAGCAGCGACGAGGCACCGCACACCCCCGTCCTCCACCACCGACGCGACGGCATACTCCCCACCGTCGCCGCCGCCCTCTCCGTCCGCGGCGCCACCCTGACCGGCACCGCCGCCCGCGGCGACCAGCCACCCGCCCTTCACCCTCTGGTCCAGGACTTCCTCGACACCCTCACCAACGCCCAGCGCGACCGCTTCACCGGACGCTGCGCCGAGGCCATCCTCATCTCCCGGCACATCGCCACCGCCGACGCCGAACGCAGCAAGCGCGCCGCCCGCAAGCCGATGACCAACGGCGAAGCACGCAAAGCCCTCAAGCAGGCCAAACTCACCGCCCGCCGCATCCGCGAGGACGGCGACCCCCTGCACGGCAGCTTCGCCGCACCCTGCCGCTCCTGCACCGCCCTCAGCGACCACTTCGGCGTCCGCATCGTCGACCCGTCGGCACCGGGCGCCTGAACACCCCCCACCCCCGCACACGTATCCACCACCGGCGCCCCGCGACGCCACCGTCCCATCCCCCGACGAACGAACGGCAGATGCAAGCAGAACGCTCCTCCTCCAAGCTCACCGCTCCCCCCGGGCCCGGGGGACCCACGTCGACCCGCTTCCCCGAACCCGTGGACTCCGCGCTGCGCTCCGCGGGATGGCAGCCCGGACGCTGGGACATAAAGCAGGCCGAGTACTGGGCCGACGCCCTACGAGGCCACGCCTCACCCGCCGGACACCGGCACGCCGTGTTCCCGGCGGCGGTCGAGGCATGGGCGGAGTTCGGAGGACTGCACGTCACCGCCACGGGACCCGGACGACAGGTCGCGCCCGCCGCACTCGACCTCGACCCACTGCACGGACTGCACCTCGCCCGCACCCTCGTCGACCTCGGCCGCGCCCTCGACACCGAGGTCTGCCCCCTCGGCGAGGAGTCCGACTCCCGCGCCCTCCTCGCCATCGACGCCGAGGGCCGCGTCTACACCCTCGACCACACCGGCGACTGGTACGTGGGCGCCCACATCGACGCAGCCCTCACCACCCTCCTCACCGGCACACCCCCCACCCGCCTGACGACGGCGTAACAGACCGTCCCTCGCCCCCTCCGCCCCTACCCTTCCCATCCCTGGGGCTCCGCCCCAGACCCCGCTCCTCGAACGCCGGAGGGGCTGAATTGCACGCACCCGGCACCCGACGAAAGGGCCGTGCCCAGGCCACGCGCGCCCCGCAGTCGGCCTACGCCCGGATCGAGCAGCGGTCCGCTTCTCCCCTCACGTCTGATGCAGCGGCGACGGGCGGATGTACCGGCACGACCCCGCCCCACCCACCGGACCGACACCGCGCCCGCGCTCCCGACAGCACCAGCACCAGCACCAGCACCAGCACCAGCACCCCCAACCGCAACCCACCCGGAGGGCTACGCCGGGATGACCGCCGACACCCGGAACCCCCCGGCATCCGTGGGCCCCGAAACGAACACGCCCCCGAGCGCCGCCACCCGCTCCTTCATCCCCAGCAACCCGTTCCCCCCACTGGGCAACCGCACCGACGACCCCGCGCCCACCTCCGGCGGACACTCGTTCTCCACCTGCATCGCGATCTCCGACACCCGATGCGCCAGCCGCACATACGTCTTCGCGCCCGCCGCGTGCTTGTGGACGTTCGTCAACGCCTCCTGCACCACCCGGTACGCGGTCTGCTCGATCTCCCGCGCATACGCGCGCACATCCCCCTCGACCGACAGCGCCACGACCATCCCGGCCGCCGCCGACTGCCCCACCAGCTCGTCGAGCTCCGCGAGACACGGCCCCTCCACGACCCCGCCGACACCCGGCCCCGCACCCGACACCGCGCCGGCCCGGGACCCGTCCGCCGCCCGCGAAGCCGCCACAGCCGCCGCGACACCCACCGCCGCCAACGGCACCGCCGCGACCGCCGACCCCGAAGACGAGGACGAGGACGACGACGAGGAGGAAGAAGGGGAGGAAGAAGACAGCGCGGCAGACGACGAGGCCGCCGCCGACACCCGCCCGTCCGCCCCGTTCCCCGACCGGAGAACACCCAGCATCTCCCGCAACTCCGTCAGCGCCTGCCGCCCCATGTCCCCCACCAGGGCCGCGTTCTTCACCGCCTTCTCGGGATCCTTCCGCGCGATCGCCTGAAGCGCCGCCGCGTGCACGACCATCAGCGACACCCGATGCGCGACCACGTCGTGCATCTCCCGCGCGATCCGCGTCCGCTCCTCGTTACGGGCCCACTCCGCCCGCTCCTCCGCCCGCTCCGCGAGCAACTGAAGCTCCCGCTCCAGCGAGTCCGCCCGCTCCCGCAGGCTCTCCATCAACCGGCGCCGCGCCCCCATGTACAGGCCGAGCAGCACGGGCGGCGCGGTCATGCCGATCGCGGTCGTGATCGACGCGAACGGGACGAACCAGTCCCCCATCGTCACGTCGCCGCTCATCACACCCTGATGCGTCCGCACGAACGTCACGATCAGCATGCCGGCGAAGGACATCGCCGCCAGCGCGGCGGTGATGCGGCGCGGCAGCTCGGACGCGGCGAGCGTGTACAGCCCGACGAGGCCCATCAGGAACCCCATCTGGGCGGGCGTGATCGCGATGGACACCAGCACGACCGCGATCGGCCACTTCCGCCGCACGAGCAGCACGGACCCGGCGATCACCCCGAAGACGACACCGATCGGAACGGGCAGCCCCGCGTCGTGCGCGAACCTGACTCCCTCGCCCCCGCACTCCGCCGCGGACGCCAGCGCGAGCCCCGCGTCCAGCACGGCACTGCGCCACCTGACCCACCACCACGGGCCGGTCCCGGCCGCGGTGTGCTCTTCCCCCGTCGTGGTCATGACTCCAGCCTACGGGCGGGCCCCGCCCCTTTTCCGGTGAGTTTCACCTACTGGCCTACACCACCCACCCCCTCGAACAGAAGCGAAATCAACAGTTATCCCTCGAACTGTTGACTGACTCACTCTTCGCCCCCGGAAGGTCCGATTCCGCCCGGACGATATGCCCATGGCACATGCACGACGCGACTACGACGACTTCGAGGCACTCCGGGACCAGGCACTCTCACTCCGCGCGGCCGGCCTCAGCCGCCGCCAGATCCGCGACCGCATCCAGGTCCACAACAACGACCTCCTCAACCGCCTCCTCGAAGGCGAACCCCCTCCCGGCCGCCCCCGACACCCGAGGGCGAAGGACGACCTGCGCGCCCGGGCCCGCGAGCTACGCCTCCAGGGCTGGACCTACGACCGCATCCAGCTCGAACTGGGCTGCTCGAAAAGCTCGATCTCCCTCTGGGTACGCGACCTGCCGCGGCCCGAACGGCGAGACCCCTCGGATCAGGCGAAGCTGGCCGCGAGGAAGCGCTGGGAACACGAACTGGCCTTCCGGGACGAGGGCCGCCGGCGCACCAAAGCCACCGCCTCCCGGGAGATCGGCACGATGAGCCAGCGGGAGCTGTTGGTTGCCGGTGCCGCGCTCTACTGGGCGGAGGGGTCGAAGGACAAGTCGTACGCCCGCCGGGAGACGGTCGCCTTCGTCAACAGCGACCCGGGAGTGATCAAGTTGTACTTGGCGTGGCTGGCCCTTGTCGGGATAGAGCCCGAGCGCCTTCAGTACCGGGTCATGATCCACGCAACGGCCGACGTGGAGGGCGCCGAACACTTTTGGGCCGAACTCGTCGGCGTCGGTGTGACCGAGCTCCAGAAAACGACCATCAAGAAGCACAATCCCAAGACCGTCCGGAAGAACGTCGGCGACACCTACCGTGGCTGCCTCGTCATCCGCGTGTCCCAGGGTGCGGAGCTGTATCGCCGCATCGAGGGCTGGTGGTCCGGCATGGTGGACTCAGCCCTGCGGGATCATGCGCCGCCCCTCCTCCGGTAAGGTCTGAGGCAGCAATCCGCCGTGGGGTAGCGGCATCCCGCAGGCCTTTGGAGCCTTGAGACGCTGGTTCGAATCCAGCCGGCGGAGCTACACAACCCGGGCCCTGACACCTCTGTCAGGGCCCGCTCTCATGTCCCTCCTGATACGCCCCGGTATCCTGCGGATGTCCACACCCCAAGCATCCGAAGCCGAAGGGCATTCCCGTGAGCGCCAATCGCCCGGCAGCCGTCGTCGTTCTCGCAGCGGGTGAGGGCACCCGTATGAAATCGGCCACACCCAAGGTCCTGCACGACATCTGTGGCCGTTCCCTCGTCGGTCATGTGCTCGCCGCGGCGGGCGAGTTGGACCCCGAGAACCTGGTCGTCGTCGTGGGTCACGCCCGCGAGAAGGTCGTCGCCCACCTCACCGGGATCGACCCCGCCGTGCGGACCGCGGTGCAGGCCGAGCAGAACGGCACCGGGCACGCCGTGCGGATGGGCCTGGAGGAGCTGGGCGGCGGTGTGGACGGCACCGTCGTCGTGGTCTGCGGCGACACCCCCCTGCTCAGCGGTGCGACGCTGCGCGCCCTCGCCGAGACGCACGCCGCCGACGGCAACGCCGTGACGGTGCTGACCGCCGAGGTCCCCGACGCGACCGGTTACGGCCGCATCGTGCGGGACGGCGCGAGCGGCGCGGTCACCGCGATTGTGGAGCACAAGGACGCGAGTGACTCGCAGCGTGCGATCCGTGAGATCAACTCGGGTGTCTTCGCCTTCGACGGGCAGCTTCTGGCGGACGCGCTGGGCAAGGTGCGGACGGACAACAGCCAGGGCGAGGAGTACCTGACGGACGTCCTCGGGATCCTGCGGGAGGCCGGGCACCGTGTGGGCGCGGCGGTGGCGGGTGACCACCGGGAGATCGCCGGCATCAACAACCGGGTGCAGTTGGCGGAGGCGCGGCGCATCCTGAACGACCGGTTGCTGACCGAGGCGATGCTGGCCGGTGTGAGTGTGGTGGATCCGGCGACGACGTGGGTGGATGTGACGGTGACGTTCGAGCAGGACGCGATCGTGCACCCGGGGACGCAGTTGCAGGGTGCGACGCATCTGGCGGAGGGCGCGGAGGTGGGTCCGAACTGCCGGCTGAAGGACACGCGGGTGGGTGCGGGGGCCCGGGTGGACAACACGGTGGCGGACAGCGCGGAGGTGGGTCCGCAGGCGACGGTGGGTCCGTTCGCGTATCTGCGTCCGGGGACGCGGCTGGGCCTGAAGGCGAAGGTCGGCACGTACGTGGAGACGAAGAACGCCACGATCGGTGAGGGGACGAAGGTTCCGCATCTGTCGTATGTCGGGGACGCGACGATCGGCGAGTACTCGAACATCGGTGCCGCCAGTGTGTTCGTGAACTATGACGGACAGGACAAACACCACACGACGATCGGGTCGCACTGCCGGACGGGTTCGGACAACATGTTTGTGGCTCCTGTCACGGTGGGGGACGGTGCGTACACCGCGGCGGGGTCGGTGATCACGAAGGATGTGCCGGCGGGTTCGCTGGCCGTGGCCCGTGGCCAGCAAAGGAATATCGAGGGTTGGGTGGCCCGTAAGCGTCCCGGGAGCGCGGCGGCGAAGGCCGCGGAGACGGCTGCCCGGGGGACGGAAAGCGAAGACTGACCGGAAAGCGGTACGTCCGGGACGGCGTACCGTGATAGGTGCACACCCCAGCTGAGAGGGCTTCTCGCAACCCAGCTGAGACGACCTCTCGCGCCCACTGAGTAGACCTCTGAGGAGACAGTGCTGTGACCGGGATCAAGACGACCGGCGAGAAGAAGATGATGTTCTTCTCCGGCCGCGCCCACCCCGAGCTTGCCGAGGAGGTCGCCCACAAGCTGGGTGTCGGGGTTGTCCCGACGAAGGCCTTCGACTTCGCGAACGGCGAGATCTACATCCGCTATCAGGAGTCGGCGCGCGGTGCGGACTGCTTCCTGATGCAGAGCCACACGGCTCCGATCAACAAGTGGATCATGGAGCAGTTGATCATGATCGACGCTCTCAAGCGGGCGTCCGCGCGGAGCATCACGGTGATCGTGCCGTTCTACGGTTACGCGCGCCAGGACAAGAAGCACCGTGGGCGTGAGCCGATCTCGGCGCGTCTGATCGCGGACCTGATGAAGACGGCGGGTGCGGACCGCATTCTGACGGTGGATCTGCACACGGACCAGATCCAGGGCTTCTTCGACGGTCCGGTGGACCACCTGTTCGCGCTGCCGATCCTGGCGGACTACGTGGGTGCCAAGGTCGACCGGTCGAAGCTGACGGTGGTCTCGCCGGACGCGGGCCGGGTGCGGGTGGCGGACCGTTGGTGCGACCGTCTGGACGCGCCGCTGGCGATCGTGCACAAGCGTCGTGACAAGGACGTGGCGAACCAGGTCACCGTGCACGAGGTGGTCGGTGACGTGAAGGGCCGGGTGTGCATCCTGGTCGACGACATGATCGACACGGGTGGCACGATCTGCGCGGCGGCGGACGCGTTGTTCGCGCACGGTGCGGAGGACGTCATCGTGACGGCGACGCACGGCGTGCTGTCGGGTCCCGCGGCGGACCGTCTGAAGAACTCGAAGGTCAGTGAGTTCGTGTTCACGGACACGCTGCCGACTCCGGGTGAGCTGGAGCTCGACAAGATCACGGTGCTGTCGATCGCGCCGACGATCGCGAACGCGGTGCGTGAGGTCTTCGAGGACGGTTCGGTGACGAGCCTGTTCGAGGAGCAGTAGGCCTCGGTTCCGCCGGTCCTCTAGATCGATTTCTTGTACGGCCTCCCCGCCCCGTAAGCTGTCACAGTTGCTCGGCGAGGGAGGCCGTTCCGCTGTCATCGGCGGGTACGGCGGTCCGTTATCGACGCGCTCTTCGTAGCAGGCCGACGGTTTGGCCGGGTGACCTTTTTCGTCAGGTTTCCCAGTTCTACGAGGAGTGAACATGTCCGAGGTCAAGCTCGCCGCCGGCACCCGCACCGAGTTCGGCAAGGGCGCTGCCCGCCGCATCCGCCGTGAGAGCAAGGTTCCCGCGGTCGTCTACGGTCACGGCACTGAGCCGGTCCACATCACGCTGCCGGGTCACGAGCTGCTGCTCGCCCTGCGTACCCCGAACGTTCTGCTGACGCTGGACATCGAGGGCAAGACCGAGCTGGCGATCCCGAAGGCCGTCCAGCGTGACGCCATCAAGGGCTTCATCGAGCACGTCGACCTGCTGCTCGTGAAGCGTGGCGAGAAGGTCACCGTCGAGGTCTTCGTGCAGACCGAGGGTGAGCTGGCCCCGGGCAGCTTCCTGCTGGAGCACGTCCTGAACACGCTGACCGTCGAGGCCGAGGCCACGCACATCCCGGAGTCGGTCACCGTCTCCATCGAGGGCCTGGAGGCCGGTGCCTCCATCCACGCCAAGGACATCACGCTCCCCAAGGGCACCACGCTGGCGATCGACGAGGACGCGGTCGTCCTCCAGGTCCTGTCCGCGCAGGCCGAGGAGCCGGCGGCCGAGGACGAGGCCGCCGAGGCGGACGCGCCCGCCGAGGCCTGATCCTCACCGCCATCTTCAGTCGTGCCGGCCGCCGCTCCTGTCAGGGGCGGCGGCTGTCGCGTATCAAGGACACATGGGAGAGACGGACGTGACGACCGACGCCACCGCGCCCTGGCTGATCGTGGGCCTGGGGAATCCGGGCCCGGAGTACGCCATGAACCGGCACAACGTGGGCTTCATGGTGGCCGATCTGCTGGCGGGGCGGATCGGTGGGAAGTTCAAGCGGGCGGGGAAGGCGCAGGCGCAGGTGATCGAGGGGCGGATCGGGCCGCCGGGTCCGGCGAACCGGCGGGTGATTTTGGCGAAGCCGATGTCGTACATGAATCTGTCGGGTGGTCCGGTGACGGCGTTGCGGGACTTCTACAAGGTGCCGACGGGGAACATCGTGGCGGTCCATGACGAGCTGGACATCGATTACGGGGTGTTGCGGCTGAAGCTGGGTGGCGGGGACAACGGTCACAACGGGCTGAAGTCGATGACGAAGGCGATGGGCGCGGACTATCACCGGGTGCGGTTCGGGATCGGGCGTCCGCCGGGGCGGATGCAGGTGGCGGATTTCGTGCTGAAGGATTTCGCGTCGGCGGAGCGCAAGGAGCTGGACTACTTCGTGGACCGGGCTGCGGACGCGGTGGAGGCTCTGGTGATCGAGGGTCTGGAGCGGGCGCAGAGCACGTACAACTCCTGAGGTCGGGTGGGGGCCCGGGGGGCTCGGAGGCGGTCGTTGTGCGGGTACAACGGGGGACTTGTCCCTGCCGGAGTTGACCGAGCGCTCAGCCATGGCCAATGATCCCGGCCATGCCTGCTGTCACCTCCCGTCAGAGCGCCCACGCGGCGCTGCGTTTCGGGCGGCTCGCGGCGATGGGCGCGGTCACGCTGCTCATTCTGGTCGCGGGTGTCTGGGCCTCGTGGGGCACCGCTCAGCACGTGATGCTGGGCAAGGGCCGGGAGCGGGGCACGCTGGCGGTGGTGTCGTGTGCGGACGGGACGTGCTGGGGGCCGTTCACGCCGTCCTCGCCGGGTTACCGGGCGCGGGACCGGGTGCGCATCGGCCAGGAGCCGGCGGTGCGGAAGGGCCGGACGTACGCGGTGACGGTGAAGCCGGACAGTGACGAGGTGGTCCGCAGCGGTCCGGCCGGCCTGCTCTACGCGTGGTCGCCGCTGGCCGGGGCGTTGTTGCTGGCGTCGGTGGTGGTGGCGGGCGGACTGCGGCTGACGCGGGTGGCGTGGGTGATGGCGGGTGCGGGGCTTGCGCTGCTGACGGCCGCGTTCCTGGCGCTGTAGCCGTCCGCTCCGAGGGCGGTGCTCCGTTTCTTCTTGGGACGCCGAAGGCGCCCTCTCTGTCCGGTCGGTTGCGACGGACGGGGAGGGCGCCTTCGTGTTCCGTCGGGCTGGGGCGCCCGGCGGAGGGTGGGCTCAGCCGGTGTTGCGCAGGCCGGCGGCGACGCCGTTGACGGTCAGGAGCAGGGCCCGTGCGAGCAGCGGGTCGGGTTCCTGGCCGGCGGCGGCCTCGTCGCGCTGGCGCTTGAGGAGGGCGACCTGGAGGTAGGAGATCGGGTCCAGGTAGGCGTCGCGGATGGAGAAGGTCTGCTGGAGCACCGGGTTGGTGTCGAGGAGCTTGTCCCCGCCGGTGATGCGCAGTACCTCGCGGACGGTGAGTTCGTGTTCGGCCCGGATGGCCTCGAAGACGTGCTTGAGTTCGTCGGGTACGAGGGTGTCGACGTAGTGGCCGGCGATGCGCAGGTCGGTCTTGGCGAGGGTCATCTCGACGTTGGAGAGGAAGTTCCGGAAGAAGTGCCACTGCTCGTGCATCTCGTCGAGCACCGTGTCGAGGCCGGCTTCGCGCAGTGCCTTGAGGCCGGAGCCGACGCCGTACCAGCCGGGCACGATCTGCCGGGACTGGGTCCAGCCGAAGACCCACGGGATGGCGCGCAGTCCGTCGAGCGAGACGCCCGAGCCGGGGCGGCGGGAGGGCCGTGATCCCAGGTGCAGGTCGGCGAGCTGGTCGACCGGTGTCGAGGCGAGGAAGTACGTCGGCAGGTCGGGGTCCTCGACGAGCCGCCGGTAGGCGGAGTGGGCGGCGTCGGAGACGACGTCCATCGCCGCGTCCCAGCGGGCGAGCGCCTCGTCGGACTGGCGGGGCGCGGTGTGCAGGGCGGACGCCTGGAGCGTCGCGGCGACCGTCAGTTCGAGGTTCTCGCGGGCGAGGGAGGGGACGAGGTACTTGTCGGAGATGACCTCGCCCTGTTCGGTCACCTTGATCTCGCCCTCCAGGGTGCCCCAGGGCTGGGCGAGGATGGCGTCGTGCGAGGGGCCGCCGCCGCGGCCGACGGTGCCGCCGCGGCCGTGGAAGAGGCGCAGGCGGACGCCGTAGCGGTGGGCGACGTCGCGCAGCCGGCGCTGGGCGCGGTGGATCTCCCACTGGGAGGTGGTGATGCCGCCGAACTTGGAGGAGTCGGAGTAGCCGAGCATGACCTCCTGGACGTCCCCGCGCAGTGCTACGAGGCGGCGGTAGGAGGGGTCGGAGAGCATGTCCTCCAGGATCGTGTCCGCGGCCTTGAGCTCGTCGGTGGTCTCCAGGAGCGGCACGATGCCGATCTTCGCCCAGCCGGCGTGCAGGTCGAGCAGTCCGGCCTCGCGGGCGAGGACGGCGGCGGCGAAGACGTCGTCGGCGCCCTGGCACATGGAGATGATGTACGACTCGATGACCTCGGGCCCGAAGATCGTCAGGGCCTTCTTGACGGTTTCGAAGACGCCGAGGGTCTTGTGTCCGGCGGCGTCGAGGGGCGCCGGGGTGGGGGCGAGGGGGCGCCGGGAGCGCAGTTCCTTGGCGAGGAGCTTGGCGCGGTAGTCGCGCGGCATGTCCACGTAGCGCCAGGATTCCTCGCCGAGGCGGTCGAAGAGCTGGCCGAGGGCGTGGTGGTGGGCGTCCGCGTGTTCGCGTACGTCCATGGTGGCGAGCTGGAGGCCGAAGGCGGCGAGGGTGCGGATGGTGCGGTTCATCCGGCCGTCGGCGATCAGGCCGCCGCGGTGTGCGCGCAGCGAGGTCTGGATGAGGATGAGGTCGCGGAGGAGTTCGGCGGTGCCGAGGTAGTCGCGGCCGTCCTCGTGCGTGGTGCCCTTGGCGAGGCGGAGCTTGGTGTTCTCCAGCTTCTGCCGGATGCAGGTGGCCTTGAGCCGGTAGGGCTCCTCGGCGTTGAGGCGCTTGTAGCGGGGGCTGATCTCCGGGAGGCGTTCGAGGTCGGTCTGGAGGGATTCCAGGAGGTCCTCGGTGGCGCCGGTGTAGCGGATGGAGTTCGACAGGAAGCCGCGGAGTTCGTCGATGAGTTCCAGGGCGTCGTTGATGCCGTGTTCGTGCTGGAGGATCAGGACGTCCCAGGTGACGTCGGGGGTGACGTTCGGGTTGCCGTCGCGGTCGCCGCCGATCCAGGTGCCGAAGGTGAGCGGGCGGGTCTCCTCGGGGAGGGTGACGCCGACGCGTTCGAGTTCGGCGGTGAGGTCCTCGAGGACGTCGCCGACGGCGCCGGCGTGGAGTTCGTCGAGGTAGTAGATGGCGTTGCGGGCCTCGTCGGCGGGTTCGGGGCGGACGACGCGGAGCTCGTCGGTCTGCCAGACGAGGTCGATGTTCTCGGCGAGGCGGGTGTCGTAGCGGCGGCGGTCGGCCTCGATGACCGGGGTCTCCAGGAGGGCGGCGATGCGGCGCAGCTTGTTGAGGACGGAGCGGCGGGCCGCTTCGGTGGGGTGGGCGGTGAAGACGGGTCGGACGTTGAGGTTCTTGACCGTCTGGCGCAGGTGCTCGGGGTCGGCGTCCTTGAGGCGGTCCGCGGTGCGGGCGAGGAGGCTGCCGTCGGCGGCGCGCCGGGCGCGCAGTTCGCGGCCTCGGTGGACCTGCTCGGTGACGTTGGCGAGGTGGAAGTAGGTCGAGAAGGCGCGGACCAGCTTGGCGGCGGTCTCCAGTTCGGTGCCGCGCAGCAGGTCGGCGGCGGCCTCGCCGTCCTCGCGGGTCAGGCGGCGGACCTTCTCGACCAGTTCCAGGAGCTCGGGGCCCTCCTGCCGTACGAGGGTCTCACCGAGCAGATCGCCCAGGCGGCGGATGTCGGCGCGCAGCTCGCTGCTGGTCGTCGTGGTCTGGTCGTCGGCACTGCTCACAGGTGCGGCTCCTTGCAGTGTTGAAGCTCGTCTGAAGAGTGGGGAATCTCGTCTGAAGCTCGGCTGGGAGGGAACCCGGGTGTTCGACCGCGCGGCGGGTGCCGTTCGGCGAGGAGGCATCCGGGTAGAAATCAGACGGACCGCGCTGTCCGACCGACTCCAAGGATAGGTGTCCATCAGGACGCGCAGGCTGTCGGGCTCTTGCCGCCGGGCTACGCGCTGACATACTTACGACGCCGTAGGTTACGGACCCGTAGGGTCTCCCGTCGTTCGACGGGTGAACCGTGGGGGCCGCACCCGGACTCTCTTCCCCGCCCTCCATCACCTTCGAACCCCACAGGGGACGCCCATGACCACGAGTTCCGATGTGATCGACGACGCCCCGGGGGCGGACGGCGACGGCAACCGGCTTCCGGCCGCGACGCTGGGCGGTGAGAGGAAGGGGTCGCTCGAACAGCTCACTCTTCTTCTCTTCATCGCCGTTCCGTTCGTCGCGCTGCTCGCGGCGGTGCCGCTGGTGTGGGGGTGGGGGGTGAGCTGGCTGGATCTCGGCCTGCTGGTCTTCTTCTACTACCTGGGATGCCACGGCGTCACGATCGGCTACCACCGTTACTTCACGCATGGCTCCTTCAAGGCGAAGCAGCCGCTGCGGATCGCGATCGCGATCGCGGGTTCGATGGCGGTCGAGGGGCCGGTGGTGCGCTGGGTGGCCGACCATCGCAAGCACCACAAGTTCTCGGACGCGGAGGGTGACCCGCATTCGCCGTGGAAGTACGGCGAGACGGTCCCGGCGTTGCTGAAGGGTCTGTGGTGGGCGCACATCGGCTGGATGTTCGACGAGGAGCGGACGCCGCAGGAGAAGTACGCGCCGGATCTGGTGAAGGACCCGGTGATCCGGGCGATCTCGCGGCAGTTCCTGTTCTGGACGCTGTTGTCGCTGGCGTTGCCGGCGCTGATCGGCGGTCTGGTGACGATGTCCTGGTGGGGTGCGTTCACCGGGTTCTTCTGGGGGTCTTTGGTGCGGGTGGCGCTGCTGCACCATGTGACGTGGTCGATCAACTCGATCTGTCACGCGGTGGGCAAGCGGCCGTTCAAGTCGCGTGACCGTTCGGGGAACGTGTGGTGGCTGGCGGTGCTGTCGTGCGGTGAGTCGTGGCACAACCTGCACCATGCGGATCCGACGTCGGCGCGGCACGGTGTGGACCGCGGTCAGATCGACTCGTCGGCGCGGATCATCCGCTGGTGCGAGCAGCTCGGCTGGGCGTACGACGTGCGGTGGCCGTCGCGCTCGCGGCTCGATTCCCGCCGGAGCGGCGAGGGGAACGGCTCCCGGCGCACGACGGAATCCGCTGAAGCGGCATGATTGACGGCGTGGCGACCGACTCCAGCAGCACCTCAGGCAGCAACGAGAAGCCGCGGCGTGCGCGCCGTACCCGGATGACGGGCGCGGAGCGTCGTCAGCAGTTGCTGGAGATCGGCCGCACCTTGTTCGCGGCGAAGGGGTTCGAGGGCACGTCGGTGGAGGAGATCGCGGCGAAGGCCGGGGTGTCCAAGCCGGTGGTGTACGAGCACTTCGGCGGCAAGGAGGGCCTGTACGCGGTGGTGGTGGACCGGGAGATGCGCCGGCTGCTGGACATGGTGACGGGTTCGCTGACGGCGGGGCATCCGCGGGAGTTGTGCGAGCAGGCGGCTTTCGCGCTGCTGGACTACATCGAGGAGTACACGGACGGTTTCCGGATCCTGGTCCGTGACTCCCCGATCCCGCAGTCGACGGGTTCGTTCGCGTCGCTGATCTCGGACATCGCCACTCAGGTGGAGGACATTCTGGGCCGCGAGTTCAAGAGTCGCG
The DNA here is from genome assembly GCF_002078175.1 of Streptomyces sp. M41(2017). GTDB lineage: Bacteria > Actinomycetota > Actinomycetes > Streptomycetales > Streptomycetaceae > Streptomyces. The sequence continues at coordinate 1,415,834 of NZ_MWFK01000001.1, forward strand.
GTTTCGATTCGAAGCTGGCTCCGTTGTACGCGCAGGCCCTGGTGGGCATGGTGGCGTTGACGGGTCAGTGGTGGCTGGACGTGCGCAAGCCCCGCAAGGCGGAGGTGGCGGCGCATCTGGTGAATCTGGCCTGGCACGGTCTGGACGGTCTGGAGCCCAGGCCCCGGCTGATCGGGCACCGCAAGGCCTAGGACCGGATCCGTGGGTGTTCTTCCGGGCGGGACCGCTCCCCTGTGGCGGTCCCGCCCGGAAGGGTTTCCGGGAGGGGTTCGAGGAATTCGAGGCGGTTGCCGACGGGGTCCTCGGAGTAGAAGCGCCGGTGGCCGGGAAGTTCGTCGTCCCAGGTGACGGGGGCGCCGGTGGCGGCGATCCGTGCGGCGTAGGCGTCGATGCCGGTGACGCGGAGTCCGGGGTGGGCCTTCTCGGCGGGCCGGAAGCCGGTGTCGACGCCGAGGTGGAGCTGGACGGCCCCGGCCCGGAACCAGCAGCCGCCGCGGGCGGCGAGGGTGGGCGGTTTGGGTGTCTCGGTCATCCCGAGGGCGTGGACGTAGTAGGCGCGCAGCAGGTCCTCGGAGCCGGGCGGGGCGGCCAGCTGGACGTGGTCGACGGCGGTGAGCATCAGCTCTTCTTCCGGGCGACGACGAAGAGCCGGCGGAACGGCAGGACGGTGCCGTAGGACTGCTCGGGGTAGGCGTCGCGCAGCAGGTCGCGGTAGGCGGTGAGGAAGCTGTCGCGGGCCTCGGGGTCGTCGGCGAGGGTGGTGAGGAGGGGCCGCAGTCCGGTGCCCTTGGCCCAGTCGAGGACGGCGTCGGGTCCGTTCAGGAGTTGCATGTACGTGGTCTGCCAGATGTCGGTGGTGCAGCCGAGGGCTTCGAGGCGGTCCAGGTAGACGAGCGGGTCGTGGACGGAGTCGGTGGCGCGCAGGACGCCGGAGAGGCGGGTCTTCCAGCGGGCGGAGCCGGCGAGGTCGCGCATGAGGACGTGCAGGGGTGCGTCGATGTTGTCGGGCATCTGGACGGCGAGGGTGCCGCCGGGTGCGAGGGCGTCGAGCCAGCCGGGGAGCGCTTCCAGGTGTCCTGGCACCCATTGGAGGGCGGCGTTGGAGGCGATGAGGTCGTAGGTCTCGGTGGGTGTCCAGTCGGTGAGGTCGCCGTGGGTGAAGTCGAGGCGTCCGCCGCCGGGGGTGGGCCCGGCGTACTCCTCGGCCTCGGCGAGCATCTCGGCGGAGTTGTCGTAGCCGGTGATGTGGGCGGTGGGCCAGCGTTCGGCGAGTTGGACGGTGACGTTGCCGGGACCGCAGCCGAGGTCGGCGATGCGGGCGGGGTCGGCGGGCAGGTCGGTGACCCGGGCGAGCAGGTCGGCGAAGGGGCGGGCGCGGTGGGCGGCGTGGCGCAGGTACTGGTGGGGGTCCCAGGTGGGGGTGGCTGCCATGGGCGGGTCTCCTCGCGGGTCGGCGGAGCGGTCGCGGGCCTCCGGACGGGCTGCCCGGGGCCGGTCTTTTCGCCGGTCCAGCCTCACCCACAAAGTATCTCGACGTCAAGAGACTCCACATCAAGAGACTTCATGTCGACACAACCACTACACTGATCGTCATGGAGGACGAGGTCGATCGGCTGGTCGCTGCGTGGCGCCGGGAGCGCCCGGACCTCGACGTGGAACCGCTGGAGGTTCTGAGCCGGGTGAGCAGGCTCGCCCGGCACCTGGACCGCGCCCGCCGGCTGGCGTTCTCCGAGCACAGTCTGGAGCCCTGGGAGTTCGACGTCCTGACGGCGCTGCGGCGCGCGGGATCCCCGTATCAGCTCTCCCCCGGACAGCTCCTCACCCAGACGCTGGTCACGTCGGGCACGATGACGAACCGCATCGACCGCCTGACGAAGAAGGGCCTGGTGGAGCGCCTCCCGGACCCGAGCGACCGCCGAGGCGTGCTCGTCCGGCTGACCGAGGAGGGCCGCGACCGCGCCGACCAGGCGCTGGCCGGGCTGCTCGAACAGGAGCGGGCGATCCTCGCGGAGCTGAGCCGCGGGCAGCGAGGTGAACTGGCGGGGCTGCTACGCCAGTTGACCGCCCCGTTCGACAACATCCCCGGTTAGGTCGACGGGTCCGACCCCGGCGCGCCGGGCGAGGGCCACGGCGGCGAGGGTCGAGTGCACGCCGAGCTTCCCGAGCACGTTCTGCATATGGGTGCGGACGGTGTGCGGGGAGAGGAACAGCCGCTCCGCCACGGCCTTGCGGCCGAGGCCCGCCACCATGCAGCGCAGCACCTCGCGTTCACGGGGTGTCAGCGACTCCACGAGCCGCTCGCTCTCGGTGCGGTGCTTGCGCGCGGCGGTCAGCTCCCGCAGCACCCCGGTGAGCAGGGCGGGCGGCAGATGCGTCTCGTCGCGCAGGACACCCCGTATGACGGTGAGCAGGCGCGACAGCGAGCAGTCCTTGGCGACCCAGCCGGAGGCGCCGGCCTGCAGGGCGAGCGCGGCGCGGCGCGGGTCGTCCTTCTCGGCCAGGACGACCATGCGGACGCCCGGCTGCCCGGTGCGCACGCCGGCGACCAGCGAGATGCCGTCCACCAGGCCGTCCTCGTTGCTCTCCTGGACGGGTACCGCCGGGCGCATGCCGGGCAGATTGCCGCCCAGGTCGGCGTCGACGAGCAGCACGTCGAAACGGCGGCCCTCGGCCGCGGCACGTTCCAGGCAGCGCAGCGCGGCGGGCCCGCTGCCTGCCGCGGACACGTCGACATCGGGCTCGGCCGCGAGAGCTGCGGCGAGCGACTCGGCGAAGATGCGGTGGTCGTCGACGACCAGTACTCGGATGCGAACCACTGAAACCCCCACTGTCGGGGGACGGTCGGTACGGGTACGGCGCCCGAAGTGTTCCCGAGCCAGCTTGCGACCCGGAAGCGGGGTGCCGCAGCCGCACGGCCGCCGCCGTGCTGGAAGTGCTACCCCCACTTCGGGCGTCGTACCCGACTGTCTCGCCCCCTGATCAGCACCGGCCCCCACCGGTACTGCTCATCAGGGTACGGGCGGGGGCGGGGAGCGGAAGGCAATTTGCAGAACTGGTTGGCCAGCGCGTTTATGGTGAGCCGTATGTTTCGTATCGAGACAGGAGACGACAAAGAGCGTCGGGAACTGCTCCGTCGGCGACTGCTGGAGACCAACACGGCGGCGTCCCCGGTGCTGCGCGCGCTGCGCGGGACCCCGGGCGAGCGTCAGCGTCCGCTCCAGCTGTGGGCCCTGGACGAGGCGGGTGACCTGGCCGGCGGGCTGGTGGGGCACACCTGGACGACCTGGCTCCACGTCACCTACCTGTGGGTCGACGGACGCCATCGCGGCACCGGTCTCGGCAGCCGGCTCCTCGCCGACGCCGAACGGGCGGCGGCACGGCGCGGCTGCGACGCGGCCCGCCTGGAGACCTGGGACTTCCAGGCCCCCGACTTCTACCGAAAACAGGGCTACGAGGTGGTCTCCGTGATCCCCGACTACCCCCCGGGCATCACGGAGTACACGTTGACGAAGCGGTGGAAGGGGTTCAGCCCCTCCGGCGATTGAGGAGCCGCGGGTCCGGGGGCCGGGCCCCCGGATACGGGACGGGGGTTCAGCCGATCCGCCGGGCCCCCGCCGAGGGAACGGCCGGGAAGATGCGGGGGGCGGTGAAGCCCGCGGACAGGAACGCCTCCGCGATCGCCTTGCTGACGGAGTCCACGTCGGTGGATTCGAGCAGCACGATCGCGGACCCCCCGAATCCGCCCCCGGTCATCCGCGCCCCGAGCGCCCCCGCCGAGTTGGCCGCCGAGACGGCGAGATCCAGTTCGGGGCAGGAGATCCGCAGGTCGTCGCGGAGCGAGTGGTGACCGTCCGTCAGGACGGGCCCGATGGCGCGGACATCACCGGCGTCGAGCAGCGTGATGACCCGCTCCACCCGGTGGTCGTCGGAGACGACGTGCCGGACATAGCGGCGCACCCGCTCGTCGGAGAGCCGCGCGAGCGCCGCGTCGAGCCCGTCGAAGGGAACGTCCCGCAGATGGGGGACGCCCAGCTGACGGGCCCCCTCCTCGCACCCCTCCCGGCGCTCGGCGTACGCCCCGTCGCCCAGCGCGTGCTTGACGCGGGTGTCGACGACGAGGAGTTCGAGCCCCTGGGCGGCGAGGTCGAAGGGGACCTGGCGGATCGACAGGTCCCGGCAGTCGAGGTGCAGGGCGTGGCCCTCGGTGCAGCACGCCGACGCGGTCTGGTCCATGACCCCGCACGGCACGCCGACGAAGTCGTTCTCGGCGCGCTGCGCGACGCGGGCCAGTTCGGGACGGGTCAGGCCGAGGCCGTACAGCTCGTCGAGGGCGACGGCCGTGACGACCTCCAGGGCGGCCGAGGAGGACAGGCCGGCGCCGGTGGGGACCGTGGAGGCGAGATGGATGTCCGCGCCGCCGACCGGGTGGCCGGCCTCGCGCAGCGCCCACACGACACCCGCCGGGTATGCGGCCCAGCCGGTGTCCGAGCGGGGCACGAGTTCGTCGACCCGCAGCTCGACGACGGGCCCGTCGATGTCCGCCGAGTCGAGCCGCAGCACTCCGTCGGTGCGGCGGGAGACCGCCGCGACCGCCGTGTGCGGCAGCGCGAGCGGCATCACGAACCCCTCGTTGAAGTCCGTGTACTCGCCGATCAGGTTGACGCGGCCCGGTGCCGCCCAGACGCCCTCGGGCGCGGCACCGTACAGCTCCTCGAAGCCCTCACGTACCCCCACCTGCTCCACCTGCTATCCCTTCGCTACGTTCTGTGCGAACTCCCACGCGTCCGCGACGATGCCCGCGAGATCCGCGCGGGACGGGTTCCAGCCGAGTCGCTCGCGGGCGGTGTCCGCGGAGGCGACGAGCACCGCCGGGTCTCCGGCGCGGCGCGGTGCCACGACCTCGGGGATCGGGTGTCCGGTCACCCGGCGCACGGTCTCGACGACCTCGCGGACGGAGAAGCCGTTGCCGTTGCCGAGGTTGCAGATCAGGTGTTCGCCGGGCGAGGCGGCGGCGACCGCGAGCAGGTGCGCCTCGGCGAGGTCCGCGACGTGGATGTAGTCGCGGATGCAGGTGCCGTCCGGGGTCGGGTAGTCGTCGCCGTAGACGGAGATGGCGTCGCGGCGTCCCTGGGCGACCTGGAGGACCAGCGGGATGAGATGCGACTCGGGGTCGTGCCGCTCGCCGCTGTCGCCGTAGGCGCCGGCCACGTTGAAGTACCGCAGGGAGACCGCGGCCAGTCCGTGGGCGGCCGCCTCGCCGGTGATCATGTGGTCGACGGCGAGCTTGGAGGCGCCGTAGGGGTTGGTGGGGCGGGTCGGCGCGGACTCGACGATGGGGGTGGTCTCCGGCTCGCCGTAGGTCGCGGCGGTGGAGGAGAAGACGAGTCGGCGCACGCCGGCGTCGCGCATCGCGGCGAGCAGGGCCATGGTGCCGCCGACGTTGTTGTCCCAGTACTTCTCGGGCTTCACCACGGACTCGCCGACCTGGGAGAACGCGGCGAAGTGCAGGACGGCGTCGTACGAGGAGTCCAGCCACTTGGCGGCGTCGCGGATGTCGCCCTCGACGAAGGCGGCGCCCGCGGGGACGCCCTCGCGGAATCCCGTCGAGAGGTTGTCGAGGACGGTGACCTCGTGGCCCGCTTCCAGCAGGTGGCGGGCGACCACGCTGCCCACATAGCCGGCTCCACCGGTGACCAGGTACTTCCCACTCATGAACTCGCTACCTCTCGCAGTCGCTGAGCCGCGGTCTCCGGCGGCACGTCGTTGATGAACACGCTCATGCCGGACTCGGAACCCGCGAGGAACTTCAGCTTGCCGGAAGTGCGGCGAATGGTGAAAAGCTCGAGGTGGAGTGCGAAGTCGTCGCGGTTGACGCCCTCGAACTCGTCGAGCGGGCCGAAGGGGGCCTGGTGCCAGGCCGCGATGTACGGCGTCGGGGACCCGCTCGTCCCGTCCTTCACACCGTCCGGGCCGTCGAAGATCCGGTCGAAGCGCCTCAACAGTTCCAGATAGACCTGGGGGAACTCTGTGCGTGCCTCCTCGTCGAGGCCGAGCAGGTCGGGGACGCGGCGGCGGGGGTAGAGGTGGACCTCGTAGGGCCAGTGGGCGGCGTAGGGCACGAAGGCGATCCAGTGGTCACTCGACAGGACGACGCGTGAACCGTCCGCCAGCTCCTTCGCGACGACCTCGTCGAACAGGTTCTCGCCGCCGGTCGCCTCCTTGTGGGCCGCGAGGGACCGCAACATCAGGGCGGTACGCGGCGTGGTGAAGGGGTAGCCGTAGATCTGCCCGTGAGGGTGACCGAGTGTCACGCCGATCTCGGCGCCGCGGTTCTCGAAGCAGAAGACCTGTTCCACGGAGGGCAGATGCGACAGTTCGGCCGTGCGGTCCGTCCACGCCTCCAGCACGAGTGCCGCCTGCCGCTCCGTCAGATCGGCGAAGGACGCGTCGTGGTCGGAGGTGAAGCAGACGACCTCGCAGCGGCCCGCGTCGCCGGCCAGCGAGGGGAAACGGTTCTCGAAGACCACCACGTCGTACGAGGAGTCGGGGATCTCGCTCAGCCGGTCGCCCGAGGACGGGCACAGCGGGCACTCGTCGGCCGGCGGGTGGTAGGTGCGGCCCTGGCGGTGCGAGGCGATCGCGACGGCGTCCCCGAGCAGCGGGTCGCGGCGCACCTCGGAGGTGGTGACGGTCGGGTCGAGCGGACGCCGGTCCACCGCGTCGCGGACCTGGTCGTCCCGTGCGTCGTAGTAGATGAGCTCACGACCGTCGGCGAGCCGGGTCGAGGTCTTCTTCACTGTCGGACTCCCCATCCACACCCGATCAAACCTTCAAACATAACCGAACATAACAAACCACAAGGCACCAGCGCCGTCAACATCACAATCAAACAAAGGACACCACCGGAAGTGTTCATTTATTAGAAGCGGCGGCGTAGGTTCCGGTCCGATACGTTCACGCGACGAAGCGAGTTCTGATGCAGTCCCCCACATATCTCCCACCATCGGGCAGCGTGCTGGCCGCCGAGCTGCGGCTCCCCACGAACGCACTCGACTACACGATCCTCGGCATCTACTTCGTGGTCGTCCTCGGCATCGGCTTCGCGGCCCGCAGCTCCGTCAAGACGAGCCTCGACTTCTTCCTCTCCGGGCGCTCGCTCCCCGCCTGGATCACCGGCCTCGCGTTCATCTCGGCGAACCTCGGAGCCACCGAGATCCTCGGCATGGCGGCCAACAGCGCCCAGTACGGCGTCTACACCGTGCACTGGTACTGGATCGGCGCCATCCCGGCGATGGTCTTCCTGGGCCTGGTGATGATGCCGTTCTACTACGGCTCCAAGGTCCGCTCGGTGCCGGAGTTCCTCTTCCTGCGCTTCGACAAGTACGCGCACCTGCTGAGTTCGATCCTGTTCGCCTTCGCCGCGATCCTCATCGCCGGCGTCAACCTGTACTCGCTCGCGATCGTCGTCGAGGCGCTCCTCGGCTGGCCGCAGTGGGTGGCGATCGTCGTCGCCGGCTTCTTCGTGCTCGCGTACATCACCCTCGGCGGGCTGTCCTCCGCGATCTACAACGAGGTCCTCCAGTTCTTCGTGATCCTGGCGGCGCTGATCCCGATCGCCGCGCTCGGCCTGAAGCGGGTCGGCGGCTGGGACGGTCTGACGGACTCGCTCGACGCGTCGCACGGCCACAACTTCACGACGGCCTGGGGCGGCACCGGCATCGGCAGCGCCAACCCGCTCGGCGCCAACTGGCTGACCATCGTGCTCGGTCTCGGCTTCGTGCTGTCCTTCGGCTACTGGACGACGAACTTCGCGGAGGTGCAGCGCGCGCTGTCCGCGAAGAACCTCTCCGCCGCGAAGCGCACCCCGCTCATCGCGGCCTACCCGAAGATCTTCATCGTCTTCCTGGTGATGATCCCGGGCCTGGTCGCGGCCGTCCTGGTCCCGAAGATCGGGATGAAGGGAAATCTGCAGTACAACGACGCGATCCCTTACCTGATGCAGGAGTTGCTGCCGAACGGTGTCCTCGGCATCGCCGTGACCGGTCTGCTGGCCGCGTTCATGGCGGGCATGGCGGCCAACGTCTCGTCCTTCAACACCGTGTTCACGACCGACATCTGGGCGCGGTACGTGGTCAAGGACCGCGAGGACGCCTACTACGTGCGCTTCGGCCGCGGGATCACCGTGATCGGTGTCCTGGCGTCGATGGGCACGGCCTTCCTGGCGTCGTCGTTCTCCAACATCATGAGCTACCTCCAGACGCTCTTCTCCTTCTTCAACGTGCCGATGTTCGTGGTCTTCATCGTCGGCATGTTCTGGAAGCGCGCGTCGGTGAAGTCGGGCTTCTGGGGTCTGCTGGCCGGTACGACGGCCGCGATGGTGAACTACTTCGTCTTCTACAAGCAGGGCATCATCGGCTTCCCCTCCGACCAGGGCGCCAACTTCGTCTCCGCGATCGCCGGCTTCGTCGCCGGTGCCGTGGTCATGGTCGCGGTGTCGCTGTTCACCGCCCCGAAGCCGGCCGAGGAGCTGGAGGGACTGGTCTACGGCACCCGCTCGCCCGGCATGGCCGAGCCGCCGGCCGCCGGTGACGACGCCTGGTACCGCAGGCCGGCGCTGCTCGGCTGGGGTGCCGTGATCCTGGCGGCCACCTGCTACATCCCGTTCTCGCTCTGACGAGTTCCGACGGGTTCCGACGAGGGAGAATCAAGAAACCATGTCCGACAATCCCGAACGCGACGTCCAGCGCGAGGTCACGGAACTTCAGAAGGAGTCCACGACCGCCGCTCGCCTGTTCGACATCCGCCTCATCATCGGCGGCCTGTTCGTCCTCTACGGCATCATCCTCACGATCGCCGGCATCACGGCCTCCGACGCCGACATCGACAAGGCGGTCGGCGTCAACATCAACCTGTGGACCGGCCTCGGCATGCTGATCCTCGGCCTGTTCTTCGTGGGCTGGCTCTGGCTCCGCCCGCTGGCCGCCCCGGTCCCGGACATCCCGGCCGACGACACCACCGGCCCGAAGGAGTAGCTCCACCGCTCAACCCCGCTGCCCGGGGCCGGAGTTCCCACCGGAACCCGGCCCCGAGGCATGCACCCGCGAGGCGCGCGGCCCGGCAGCCATCTCAACTCCTCCCGGACCAGGCGCTTTACGCGACGACGCGCGTGTGATCAGCTTCGCTGTGTCATGTACAGGCGGCCTCTGGGGAGGGGCCGTGGGGGCAGGGGGAGTCGACGGTGCACACCACCGCGGAGGAATCGGTCCAGGCATGCCCGGACTGCGGGAGCGAGATCCGCTTCAACAGCAGGTTCAGCGCGTGGTGCGCCGCCTGCGACTGGAACGTCGACCCCGCGCCCCCGGAGGAGAGACCGGGGCGCCTCGCCCGGGCCCAGCGCGCCCAGGCGCGGCGCTACGGCGAGAAGCTGCTGACCGAACTGACCGCGGGCGGGACCCTGCGACCCCTGCGCGACGCCTCCTCGGTCCTCGCCTACGCCCTCGCCCTCGCCGTCCACGCCGTCACCTTGGCCGTGGCAGGAGCCGGGATCGGCTTCCTGATCCGGGGCTGGGGCGGCTTCGGCATGGTGCCGGGCACGCTGTTCCTCGCCCTCGCATGGTCGCTCCGACCCCGGCTGCCGCGTCTGCCGACGGACGTGCCCGTCCTGCACCGCGCCGACGCACCGGAACTGTTCACGCTCGTCGACCAGGTGGCCGTCGTCGTCGGCACCCGCGGAGTCGACGCGATCGCCGTCGACAGCTCGATCAACGCGAGCGTCGTGACCTACGGCATCGGCGGCCGCCGCCTGCTCACGCTGGGGCTGCCCCTGTGGGAGATCCTCACCCCACAGCAGCGCATCGCCCTGCTCGGTCACGAGCTCGGCCACTACAGCAACGGCGACACCCGGCACAGACGGGTCGTCGCGACGGCGTACCGCTCGCTGGTCACCTGGGAGTACTTCTTCCATCCCTACTCGGACGCCACCCTGCTCACGATGACCGTGAACGTGTTCTACGCCCTGCCCCGTTGGATCTCCCTCGGGCTGCTGCTCCTGCTCGACCGGCTGACGCTGCGCGGCGCCCAGCGGAGCGAGTACCTGGCCGACCGGATGGCCGCCCGCGCCGGGTCCACCGAGGCGGCGGCGGAGCTCTTCGACTGGCTGCTCGTCTCCCAGTCGGCCGAGGTCACGCTGATGCGCGAGGCCAACGGCTCCGCGCTGCGCGGACGGGGCGGATCCGGGCGGGACGACGAGCGGATCGACGGACTGTGGGAGCGCCTCGCCGCCGACCTGAGGTCCGTCCCGGAACACGAACGCGAGCGGCAGCGACGGGCGAGCATCCGGCGGGGGCACAGCGTCGACTCCACCCACCCGCCGACCCATCTGCGCCGGACCGCGCTGCTCCTCGCACCGCCCGTACCGCCCGCGGTCGTCTCCGACGCCGGACGTGAGCTGCGCATCGGCGCGGAACTCACCGCCGTACGCAGGACGGTGGCCCGGCGGATCCTCCGGGACGGCTACGGGAACTGACGGGTCGAAGGGCCGCGCCGCCGCGCATGAAACCCGCCCAGCGGGAAGGCTGACCCCATGAACGACACACTCACCGTCAGCGTCCTCGGTACCGGGATCATGGGGGCCGCGATGGCCCGGAACATCGCCCGGGCCGGGCACACCGTCCGGGTCTGGAACCGTACCGCCGCCAAGGCCGGACCGCTGGCCGCCGACGGCGCGTACGTCGCGGCGTCGCCCGAGGAGGCCGTGCGGGGCGCCGACATCGTCCTGACCATGCTGTACGACGGGCCCGCCACCCTCGACACGATGCGGCAGGCGGCGCCCGGGCTGCGCGACGGGGCCGTCTGGGCCCAGTCCACGACGGCCGGGATCGACGCCGTCGCGGAACTGGCCGGCTTCGCCCGCGCGCACGGGCTCGCCTTCTTCGACGCGCCGGTCCTCGGGACGCGCGCCCCCGCGGAGGCCGGACAGCTGACCGTGCTGGCCGCGGGCCCGGTGGCCGCGCGGGACGCGGTGACGCCGGTCTTCGACGCGGTCGGCTCACGGACCGTGTGGACCGGCGAGGACGGAGCGGCGGGCAGCGCCACCCGGCTCAAGCTCGTCGCGAACAGCTGGGTCCTTGCGGCCACCGCCGCGGCCGGCGAGGCGCTCGCGCTGGCGAAGGGGCTCGGGGTCGACCCGCAGGACTTCTTCGGCCTCATCGCCGGCGGACCGCTCGACATGGGCTATCTGCACGCGAAGGCCGGCCTCGTCCTGGAGGAGCGGCTCTCCCCCGCCGCGTTCGCCGTCACGACCGCCGAGAAGGACGCCCGGCTGATCGTCACGGCCGGGAGGCGGAACGGCGTCCGGCTCGATGTCGCCGAGGCAGCCGCCGAACGCTTCGCCCGCGCCGCGGCCCAGGGCCACGGGGACGAGGACATGGCCGCCGCCTACTTCGCCAGCTTCGACGAGGACAAGCCCCCGGCCGCGTAAGGCCGGTCGCCCGGGAAGGCCCCCGGCCGAGCGATCTCGGCCGCAGGGGCACCGAGGCACCCGAGCGACGTCAGAGGGTCCCGGTCTCCGAAGGGTGCGGTGCCGCCGGCGCGGGGATCGGGCCCGCGCGGTCGAGCAGTCCCGTGCGGGCCGCGAGAGCCGCCGCCTCCAGACGGGAGCCGACGCCCAGTTTCATCAGCACCCGCTGGACGTGGGTGCGGGCCGTGGAGGGCGCGATGCCCATGCCCGCCGCGATGAGCCGGGTGTCCTCCCCGTCCGCGACCCGCACGAGGACCTCCACCTCCCGGGGCGTGAGCATCTGGAGCAGCCGCTGGCCCTCGTCGTCGGGCTGGGCCGCCGGGTTGAGCAGTTCGCTGAAGGCCCCCTGGAGCAGCTGCGGCGCGACGGCCGCCTCGCCCGCCCGCGCCTTCATGATGGCGCGCTCGACCCCTTCGATGCGCTCGTCGTGGCGCACGTAACCGGAGGCGCCCGCGGCGAAGGCGGCGGCGATACCGCGCGGGTTCGGGACCGGACCGAGCACCAGGACCGCCACCTGGGGACGCTCCCGTTTGATCCGCACGACCGGGTCGAAGATGCCCGGCTCGGCCGGTGTCGCGGTGCCGATCAGACAGACCTCGGGCGCCCTGGTGATCACCAGCTCCGCCGCCCCCGCGGCGGGCGCCGCCGCGGCGAGCACCCGGTGCCCACGCAGCTTCAGTGCCGAGGCCAGCGCCTCGGCCAGCAGTCGGTGGTCATCGACCACCATGAGCCGCACTCCCATCAGGCAACCCCCCAGTCCCCCCAAGCATCCCCACTGGTTCCCCGTGGATGAGAAGCCCCCCGGCTCTCCATCCCCCGGAAGCTACACGCTTGTTCGACGTTGCGCTTCCCCTACCGGAGAGAAGTGCCCCGGAATATCGAATTCTCTCGCCGTGGGGATTGATGCCGGATACGCGGCCGGCCCCGCCCCTGAACAGGGACGGGGCCGGCCGCGCGACAGGAACCGAACGAAACGGTCCGCGTCGTGGGCTACTTGGTTCCGAAGGCGATCGCCAGGTAGTCCTTGGTGCCCGTCGTCGACGGCTTGTCCGCGAAGACCTGGGACATGTAGAGGTGCCCGTCGTGGAAGAGGATCTCGGCGTACTCCGGGAGCATGCTGGACTCCGCGTCGCGCACCGACTGGTCCGCCGGGTTCTCCAGGAGCTTGGTCTCCTTGAACGAGGTCCCGTCGATCGTGACGATCTGCCCGCCCTTGTCGTACGGCGGCCGCTTGTACGCGAGGAGGTTGGTGCCGTCCATGCGCAGCGGGGTGATGGTGTAGCCGTCCCCGGCGTCCGCGCGCTGGCCGGTCTGCTTGCCGGTGGCCAGGTCGAAGGCGACGATCTCGTTGGTCCGGCTGTACTCGCCGGAGCCGTCGTGCTCCTCGGTCGGGATGTACAGCCTGTCGTTGCCGACGGCGAGCGAGGAGCAGTACTCGATCCTGGTGATGCCGTCGCAGCGGGCCGCGTACGTCTTGCCCGGCGCGGAGATCTTGGTGCGCAGCGTGCCGGTCTTGTTGTCGATGGAGAAGAAGTCCGAGATGCCGCTGCCGTCCCCGGCGGAGTCGCCGACGTCGGCCGCGACGACCAGCGGGTCGGTGGAGACGACGCTCGCGTACTCGATGCCGGGCGACATCTTGTACTCGGAGATCACCTTCCCGGTCTTCGGGTCGATGGTCTGGATGTGCAGCTGGCGCGTGCTGCCGTACTCGCCGCACTTGCGGACCGCGACGAGCTTCGGGCCGCCGCCGTAACCGGAGTCGTAGCAGCTGTCGGTGGTCTTGGGGGCCCAGAGCGGCTTGGCGGTGGAGATGTCGAACGCGCCGCCGCCGCTGGTGCTGCCGGCGGCGACCGTGTTGCCGCTGACCGTCACGTTGTCGAGGTTGATCGGCTGGTCACCGGACTTGATCGTCCGGGTCCAGAGCTTCTTGCCGGTGTCGAGGTCGATGGCGGCGAGCTGGCTGCAGCCGTGCGACGGTTCCGCCTTGGTGGGCATGGCGGGCTCGTAGATGATCGCCGTGCGGTCGGATTCGGTGGTGTGCCGGCTCGCCTGGCAGACCGGGCCCGGGAGCTTGATCGTCCAGGTCTTGGCGCCGGAGTCCGGGTCGTAGCCGTTGATCTCGGCGACACCGCTCTTGGCGTACACCTTGTCGGTGAGCCAGGAGCCGACCGTGGTCACGCTCGTGTCGTCCTTGGGGATGGCGGGCGCGGGGATCTGGAACAGCGGGGTGGAGGCGGTGCTCGCCGGCACCTTCTCCTGTCCGTTGGACGAGGTGCCGCCGGTGCCCTTGCCGTCGCCGCCCTTGCCACCGGTGCCGCCGCCCGAGTCGGCGGAGGTCTTCTTGTCGTCGCTCTTGCCGGAGGAGTTCGCGTACCAGACGCCGCCGCCGATGATCAGCGCGACGGCCACGACGGCCGCCACGATGATGACGATCTGGGCGTTGACCTTCCCGCCGCCGGAGCCCCCTTGGGGAGCCTGCGGCTGGTGGGGCATGGTCTGCTGCTGCGGGTAGCCGTAGGGACCGGGCGCGCCGTACGGGGCCTGCGGCTGGCCGGGTGCGCCGTACGGGCTCTGCGGCTGGCCGGGATAGCCGTAGCCCGGCTGGGCCGGGGGCGGGGTCTGCGGGTAGCCGTAGGGCTGCTGCTGCGGGGCCCCGGGCGGTGCCGTCTGCGGGGGCGGGGGCGTCTGCGGGTAGCCGTAGCCGGGGCCCTGCGCGGGCGGCGGGGGCGGCGTGGGCGCGCCGAAGCCACCGGGGGGCGGGCTCTGCGGGGCGCCGAAGCCACCCGGCGGGGGGCTCTGCGGAGCGCCGAACCCGCCGGGCGGGGGGTCCTGGGGCGCGCCGAAGTCGCCCTTCTGCGGTTCCTTCGGCTCGGGCTGGTCCGACGGCGGCTGGTCCGACGGCGGCTGGTTCGGGGGCGGCGGGGGCGGCTGGCTCATGGCGTGGGTACCTCGGGGGACGAAGGGGCGGCGGGCCGGTGCGCGCGGGGATCGCGCGGGAACGGGAGGCGGGCTGCGGTCACTTGCCGTAAGCCAGCATCAGCTTCTCCTTCGCCTCGTCGTTGCCCGTCAGCCGGGTGGTGGAGATGTAGAACCGCCCGTCCACGTAGTCGACGGCCTTCGAGAAGAAGCTGCTCTCGATGTTCGCCGTGCCCTGCGGGTTCTGGAGGAGCGTGCTGGGCTTGTGGCTGCCGGTCGTCGGGACGGACACGACGCGTCCGCCGCCGTCGTAGGACGCCTCGACGTAGGCGACGAGGGTGCCGCCCTCCGTCCGCATCGGCATCATCGTGGCGTCCGCGGGGGACTTGACCCGCCACTTCTCCTTGCCGGTCGCCAGGTCGAACGCGACGACCTCGTTGGCCCCGGTCTTCTCGTCGGTCGGGAGGTACAGCGTGGTCGCGTCGGCGACGGCGCCGAAGCAGCCCGTCAGATCGCGGCTGAGGATCGCGAAGCCGCACTCGGGCGCGAACCCGTCGTCGCTCTTGAGCTGCGCGCGGATGCTGCCGTTGCTGTCGTTCAGGACACTGACGTTGACGGTCTTCTTCGCGTCGTTGGTCAGGTAGAGGACGACCGGGTCGACGGAGTAGGCGCGCTGGACCTTCCAGCCCTTGGCGATCTTCGTCGTCCACTTCACGTGGCCGGTGGCGGGGTCCAGTTCCTGGACCTCGTCGTGCTCGGTGTCGCTGCCGGCGCCGCAGGACGAGACGGAGAGCAGCCTGCTGCCGCCGGCGAACCCGGCCGGGTAGCAACTGGCACCGTACTTCTCCTTGTCCCACAGCTTCTTGCCGCTGGAGACGTCGTACGCCGTGCCGGACATCGAGCGGCCGACGGTCAGGGTGTCGCCGCTGATGGACAGTTCGACGGAGAGCGCGCTGTCGAACAGGCCGCCGTCGGCGACCTTGCCGCTCCAGCCCTTGGCGCCGGTGTTCAGGTCGATCTGCTGGAGCTGGTTGCACTTGGCGCTGCTGGTGGAGCCGCTCATGTACGCGATGACGACCTTGTCGTCGGACGTCTTCTGCGGGGTGACGGCGCAGATCTTCTGCGGGAACGTCAGCGTGTCCCAGGCCGGCTTGCCGTTGCCGACGTCGAACGCGAAGACCTGCTTGTACGCGGCCTTGACCGCCGCCTTGCCGGTGATCCACAGGCCGGGCGCGTCGGCACCCGAACCGGGCGCGTCCGGGGCGGACTTGTACCAGAGCACCTTCGCCTCGCCCGGCTTGCGGCCGGCGTTCAGGTTCTCGTCGTCCGTGCCGCCGTCGCCGCTGCCGTCCCCGGGGTTGACCGGGTCGTCCGACGCGGACGCCTTCGGGCTCCCGCTCGGGCTCTCCTTGGCGACGGGCTTCTTCCCGTCGTCACCGCCGCTCGTGACGGCCCATACGGTGCCGCCGACGACGAGCAGTCCGGCCACGGCCGCCGCGATGACGAGCGCGGGCCTGCCCTTGAACGGGTTCTTCGAGCCGCCGGGCGGCGGGGTGCCGGGACCGCCCGGGTACGTGGGCTGCTGCGGATAGCCGTAGCCCGGCTGCTGCTGCGGGTAGCCGTAGGGCCCGGGCTGGCCGTAGGGCCCCGGCTGGGCGTACGGGCCCGGCTGCTGCGGCTGCCCGTACGGACCGGGCTGCTGCGGCTGCCCGTACGGTCCCGGCTGCTGCGGGTAGCCGTAGCCGGGCTGCGGGGGCGGCGGTGCGCCCTGCGGCGGCGGAGGCGTGGTGGGCGGCGCGGCCGGCGGCGGACCCGCGGGCGGGGTCTGCGGCGGCTGCTGGGGCGGAGGCTGCGGTGCGCCGAAGCCTCCCTGCGAGCGCGGGTCCTGCGGTGTGCCGGAACCGCCCGTCGGCGGCTGGTCCTGCGGTGCTCCGAACCCGCCCTGCGGCGGCTGACTCGGCGGCTGACTCATCAGCGCTTCCCCCTCTTCACTGATGTGGCGCCCCATCGGCGGCGCTGGATCTCCGCCACACCCGGTGGTTCTCAGACTGTTCTCAGACGGCTCTTTCTATCACTGCGGGGGGCGCGGGCAGGGGGCCGGTGCGCGCCCTGTTCCCAAGGGAGAACCGGGCTGTGATGCCGCCGTTACGCGTCTTCACGGGGCCTTCACGCCACAAGCGCGAGGGATGTTCCTCCGCCGGTGAGGCGGTTCCTCCCCGGCGGCGGAGAGGGGCGCGCTCCTCAACACGGGGGCGCCCACCGGGAGGCGCACGCCGTCCCGGTGGGCCGTGGGCGCCCGAGGATCACGCCGGGCGGGCGCCCCCCGGAGTCACGCGTCCTCGGCCAGTTCCAGCCAGCGCATCTCCAGCTCCTCGCGCTCGCCGGTCAACTCGCGCAGCTCGGCGTCGAGTTGGGCGACCTTCCCGAAGTCCGTGGCGTTGTCGGCGATCTGCGCGTGCAGCTTGGTCTCCTTCTCGGACATCTTGTCCAGCTGCCGCTCGATCTTCTGGAGTTCCTTCTTCGCGGCCCGCGCGTCGGCCGCGGAGGCCGACTTGACGGGGGCGGGGGCGGCGGCGAGGACGGCGGCCGCGGCCACCTCCTCCATCTTCCGGCGCCGCTCCAGGTACTCGTCGATCCCGCGCGGCAGCATGCGCAGCGTGCCGTCCCCGAGCAGCGCGAACACGTTGTCGGTGGTGCGCTCGACGAAGAAGCGGTCGTGGGAGATCACGATCATGGAGCCGGGCCAGCCGTCGAGGAGGTCCTCCAGCTGCGTGAGGGTCTCGATGTCGAGGTCGTTCGTGGGCTCGTCGAGGAAGAGGACGTTCGGTTCGTCCATCAGCAGACGCAGCAGCTGGAGCCGCCGGCGCTCACCACCGCTGAGGTCGCCGACCGGCGTCCACTGCTTCTCCTTGTTGAAGCCGAACGTCTCGCACAGCTGCCCGGCGGTCAGTTCACGCCCGGTGCCGAGGTCGACGCGGTCGCGGACCGATTGGACGGCCTGGAGGACCCGCCAGGTGGGGTCGAGTTCGGCGACCTCCTGGGAGAGGTAGGCGAGCTTCACCGTCTTGCCGGTGACGATCCGGCCGGCGGCGGGCTGCTGTTCGCCGCCGCTGCGGGCGGCGTCGGCCAGGGCGCGCAGCAGGGACGTCTTGCCCGCGCCGTTCACGCCGACGAGGCCGACCCGGTCGCCCGGGCCGAGCTGCCAGGTCAGGTGCTTGAGCAGCACCTTGGGCCCGGCCTGCACGGTGACGTCCTCCAGCTCGAAGACGGTCTTGCCGAGCCGCGTACCCGCGAAGCGCATCAGCTCGCTCTTGTCGCGGGGCGGCGGCACGTCGGCGATCAGCTCGTTGGCGGCCTCCACGCGGAAGCGGGGCTTGGACGTGCGGGCGGGGGCGCCGCGCCGCAGCCACGCCAGTTCCTTGCGGACCAGGTTCTGCCGCTTGACCTCCTCGGTCGCGGCGATGCGCTCCCGCTCGGCCCGGGCGAACACGTAGTCCGAGTAGCCGCCCTCGTACTCGTAGACGGCACCCTTCTGCACGTCCCACATGCGGGTGCAGACCTGGTCGAGGAACCACCGGTCGTGGGTCACGCAGACGAGAGCGGAACGGCGCTCGCGCAGGTGCCGGGCGAGCCAGGCGATGCCCTCGACGTCCAGATGGTTGGTGGGCTCGTCGAGGATGATCAGGTCCTGCTCCTCGATGAGGAGCTTGGCGAGTGCGATGCGGCGCCGCTCGCCACCCGAGAGCGGACCGATCACGGTGTCGAGGCCCTGCGGGAAGCCGGGCAGGTCGAGGCCGCCGAAGAGACCCGTCAGCACGTCCCTGATCTTGGCGTTGCCCGCCCACTCGTGGTCCGCCATGTCGCGGATGACCTCGTGGCGGACGGTGGCATTGGGGTCGAGCGAGTCGTGCTGGGTGAGGACGCCGGTGTGCAGGCCCCCGGAGTGCGTGACCCGCCCGGTGTCCGCCTCCTCCAGCTTGGCGATCATGCGGATCAGGGTGGTCTTGCCGTCGCCGTTCCGGCCGACCACGCCGATCCGGTCCCCCTCGCTGACGCCGAGGGAGACCCCGTCGAGCAGCGCACGGGTGCCGTACACCTTGCTGACGGACTCGACATTGACCAGGTTGACGGCCATTTCTCTCCTGAACAAGGGGGACGATCGACCCTCAAGGGTAGTCCGCGAGCTGGGCTTCCCCTCCCGCGCGTCCCCCTCGCCCTTCCCTGCCCGCTCCCGGCCCGTCGGGGGCCGGTCCGCAGGTCAGCCGAGGACGTGCGCGCCGGGTGCCGGGGACCGGGTGACGCGGACCGACCGGCAGGTGCCCGACGCGCTCAGCGCCTCGGCGACCGTGCGCGCGGCCACCGCGTCCGGGGCGAGGAACGCCGTGGTCGGCCCGGAGCCGGAGACGAGCGCGGCGAGCGCGCCGGCCGAGCGGCCCGCGACGAGGGTGTCGGCGAGGGCGGGGAAGAGCGAGAGGGCCGCGGGCTGGAGATCGTTGGAGACGGCGCTCGCGAGGGCCGCGGCGTCCCCCTTCGCCAGGGCGTCCAGCAGGTCCTGTGAGGCGACCGGCTCCGGGACGGGCGCCCCCTCGTGCATCCGGTCGAACTCCCGGAAGACCGCCGGGGTCGACAGCCCGTGCTCGGCCATCGCGAACACCCAGTGGAAGGTCCCGCCGACCTCCAGGGCGCGCAGCTGCTCGCCGCGGCCGGTGCCGAGCGCCGCCCCGCCCACCAGACTGAACGGCACGTCACTGCCCAACTCGGCACAGATGTCGAGGAGTTCGTCGCGCGAGGCGTTCGTGCCCCACAGCGCGTCGCAGGCGAGGAGCGCGGCGGCCCCGTCCGCGCTGCCGCCCGCCATGCCGCCGGCGACGGGGATGTCCTTGGCGATGTGGAGGTGGACGGCGGGATCGACGCCGTACCGGCGGGCGAGTTCCAGGGCGGCACGGGCCGCGAGATTCGTACGGTCCAGGGGCACCTGGCCGGCATCCGGGCCCGCGCAGGTGACGCGCAGCTCGTCGGCCGGGGTGACCGTGACCTCGTCGTAGAGGCCGACCGCGAGAAACACGTTGGCCAGGTCGTGGAAACCGTCGGGGCGGACACCGCCGACCGCGAGCTGGACGTTGACCTTGGCAGGGACGCGTACCGTCACCGTCTCCGTCACGGCTGGGTCGACTCCTCGTGCTCGGTGTTCTCGGGGTTCTCGGTGTTTTCGGGGTTCTCGCGGTTCTCGGTGTGCTCGGTCTCGGGGCGGTACCGGCGGGCGTTCCTGGTGTCCGCGCCCTTCGCGTCGCCGCGGTTCTCCGCGATCCGGGCGAACTCCTCGACCGTCAGGGACTCCCCGCGGGCCTGCGGGGAGACACCGGCGGCGACCAGCGCGGCCTCGGCCGCCGGGGCCGAACCGGCCCAGCCGGCGAGGGCGGCACGCAACGTCTTGCGGCGCTGCGCGAAGGCCGCGTCCACCGCCGCGAACACGTCGTTCTTCGGGGCGGCCGTGGAGACCGGCTCGGCACGCCGGGTGAGCGACACGAGCCCGCTGTCGACGTTGGGCGCCGGCCAGAAGACGTTGCGGCCGATGGAACCGGCGCGCTTGACCTCCGCGTACCAGTTCGCCTTCACGGACGGCACGCCGTACACCTTCGAACCGGGCGCCGCGGCGAGCCGGTCGGCGACCTCCGCCTGGACCATCACGAGGGTGCGCTCGATGGTCGGGAAGGTGTCGAGCATGTGCAGCAGGACGGGCACGGCGACGTTGTACGGGAGGTTCGCGACCAGGGCGGTCGGCGGCGGACCCGGCAGTTCCCGGACCTGCATGGCGTCCGAGTGGACCAGCGTGAAACGGTCGGCCCGTTCGGGCATGCGCGCCGCCACCGTCGCGGGCAGGGCGCTCGCGAGGACGTCGTCGATCTCGACGGCGACGACCCGGTCGGCCGTCTCCAGCAGGCCCAGCGTCAGCGAGCCGAGGCCGGGTCCCACCTCCACGACCACGTCGTCGGGCCGTACCTCCGCGGTCCGCACGATGCGGCGCACCGTGTTCGCGTCGATCACAAAGTTCTGGCCGCGCTGCTTGGTGGGCCGTACGCCGAGCGCTGCCGCGAGTTCGCGGACGTCGGCGGGGCCCAGGAGGGCGTCGGGGGTGGGGCTGGTCACGCCCCAAGGGTACGGGTGCGGAACCCCCCACCGAGCTCACGCCCCTCACCGGGCGCGGGGCGCGTCCCCCGCGGCGGCGACTCCGGCTCCCCGGCGTTGGAACGGAGTCGGGTCCCGTCCGGGCAGAGCGGGGCGGCCCGCCGGACGGGCTCAGCCGTGGAGACGGGCTCCGCAGTGCGGCCAGGGGCTCGCCCCCCGGCGTACGTACAGCTTCTTCGCGCGCAGCGTCTGTTCGGCGGCCGGCGCGTCCTGGGGGCGTCCGCTGCCGCCGAGGGTCTGCCAGGTGTGGGTGTCGAACTGGTAGAGGCCGCCGTACGTGCCCGACGGGTCCACCGCGCCGGGCCGGCCGCCGGACTCGCAGGCGGCGAGGCCGGACCAGTTCAGGTGGTCGGCGCCGTCGACGGAGGCCGGATGCGGCTTCGTACCGACCCTGACCAGCTGGACCTGCGGCTCCCGCACCACCTCGGCACGGATACGGCGCGGCTTCTCGTGGACGCCGTTGACGGTCCGCAGCGCGTACGTCACACGCCGCGCGCCGAACCGGCCGGGTCGTTCGACCACCTCGGTGCCCTTGAACAAGGAGGCGTCCTCGGTCCGCCGGATCTCGAACGGGATCCGTTCCTCGCGGACCTCCCGGGTCCCGGTGACCCGCAGGACGGTGACCGTCTGCCCGTCGCGCGGGAAGCTCCCGGCCGGGACCGACGTGGTGTCCTGCCCGTGCAGGGCGATCCCGGCCGCCTCGACGGCCTCGCCCACGCTCGCCGCGTTCGTGCGGATGGTCCGCGCCCGGCCGTCGGCCATGATCGTGACGGTGCGTTCGGTGCGCACGTCGAGCTCCAGCCCCGTGCGCCCGATCGGCTGGGAGCGCGAGGCCGACAGGTACGCGCCCTCGGCACGCACCCCCAGCTGTCTGAGCGCCCCCTCGACGGTGTGCGCGGTGGTCCACACCCGGCGCTGGGTGCCGTCGATGGTGAGGCTCACCGGGCGTCCGTAGTGCACCGCGACCTCGTCGCCGTTCGACAGGGGTGTGCCGGGGGCGGGCGCGACGACGTCGTGGGCGCCCACCTTCACGCCCTCGTCGGCGAGCAGCTCCGTCACGTCGTCGGCGAAGGTGTGCAGGGTGCGGGGTCGGCCGTCGACGCTGAGCTCGATCGCCTTGTCGCTGGCGACGAACGCGGAGGTGCCGCCGGCCAGGAAGGCGACGACCAGGGCCTGCGGGAGCAGCCTGCGCAACGCGTCGGGCCGGTCGGTGACGCGCTTGCGCCGGGCCGCGCGGCGCGCGTCGGCCCGTCCGCCGGCCGGACGGATCCCGTCGCCCGCGTCGGGCCGCACGGCCCCGCGGTCGGGCACGGTGACGACCACGGTGTCCGCGAAGGCGATCGGGTCGGTGAGCACGACGGTGTCGGCCCGCGCGAACCCGCTTCCGTCGACCACGGTGTCGGCCTGCGCGAACCCCCTCCCGTGCCCGTCCGGGCCGGTCTGGGCGGGGGCGTCCGTGTACTGGCGCGGGAGCAACGGCTCGGCGGGGCCGACGGCACCGGCAGGTTCAGCGAGGCCGCGGTGAACCCAGGACGCGGGCGCACCGGGCGTGTCCGGCGCCCCGTGTCCTGGCGTGCGCGCCTCGTACGCCGGGCGGTAGGTGTCGGCGTACCCGTGGCCGTACGGCTCCCAGCGCACGTACTCCACGTGACCGGAGCCCGAGCCCGGACGGGAGCCCGAGCCGGAGTCGGAGCCCGCGTCGGAGTACGCGCCGTAGGCCTCGTGAGCGGCGTGGACCTCTCCGGCTCCCGGCGGCGGGACCGCCCCTCCGCCCGGCCCGCCCGCCGTGTCCCGCGCGGGGACCGCGACGCGCGCGTGGCGTCCACCGGGCGCGGCGGCCCCGGGGGGCGGGCCGGCGGTCACGGCGGCGCCGGTGGCGTCGACGACCGTGGTGGCGTCGGCGCCACCGGTCGGTCCGTACGTCTCGTACTGCTCGTACCGCGAGCTGCTCACGACGACACGCTCCAGGGTCCGGATCGGGCGACCAGAACCTAGCGGAGCGGTCGTCACTCTCCCAAGCAACGCGGCTACGCTGTGTCGCGATACTCCCCCGCCCGAGACGGGCGTCCGACCAGGGAAAACACCCGGAGCTGTTATCGGTCAGTAATCGAATGCGCGCGCGGTGTTGGCGGAGAGGGAGGTCGCGAGGGTGTCCTCGTCGATCCCGCGCACCGCGGCCATGGCGCGCACCGTGACCGGAACGAGATACGGAGCGTTGGGCCGTCCGCGGTACGGCGCGGGGGTCAGGAAGGGCGCGTCCGTCTCGACGAGGACGAGGTCGAGCGGGGCCACGGCGAGCGCGTCGCGCAGCGGCTGGGCGTTCTTGAAGGTCATGTTCCCGGCGAAGGACATGAAGTAGCCGGCGCGGGCGCAGACCTCGGCCATCGCGGCGTCGCCGGAGTAGCAGTGGAAGACGGTCCGCTCGGGGGCGCCCTCCTCCTTGAGGATGCGCAGCACGTCGGCGTGGGCGTCGCGGTCGTGGATGACCAGGGCCTTGCCGTGCCGCTTGGCGATCTCGATGTGGGCGCGGAAGGAGCGCTCCTGGGCCGCCTTGCCCTCGGGGCCGGTCCTGAAGTAGTCGAGGCCGGTCTCGCCGACGCCCTTGACCTGCGGGAGGGCGGCGAGACGGTCGATCTCCGCGAGCGCCTCGTCCAGCGCGGCGTCCCCTCCCGGCTCGCGGGCGCCCTGCCGGGACCAGCCGTCGGGGTCGCCGTGCACGATCCGGGGCGCCTCGTTGGGGTGCAGGGCGACGGTGGCGTGGACGGCGTCGTACGCGGCCGCCGTCTCGGCCGCCCAGCGGGAGCCGTCCAGGTCGCAGCCGACCTGGACGACGGTCGTGACGCCGACCGACGCGGCCTTGGCCAGGGCCTCCTCGACCGTGCCGGACTGCATGTCGAGGTGGGTGTGCGAGTCGGCGACCGGGACGCGCAGGGGCTCGGGGAGCGGGGGCGCGGCGTTCTTGTCGGTGGCGTCGGATACGGAGGAAGGCATGCCCCGATCCTACGAAGGGGGCATGCCGTCCTTCACGTCGCGGCCGCGGCCGCCCGGGTCCGCGGGATCAGCCGGCCTTGCGGTGCTGGAACGGGTGCAGCAGGTCCGACAGGTGCCAGTGGTGCGGTTCCTTCGGCGTCTCGGAGGAGTCGCCCGGAGCGGCCCCTTCCGCACCCTCGGCACCCTCGGCGGGCTGTCGCGGCACCGGCCGGGGCTTGGTCACGGAGTGCAGGGAATCGAGGACGGAGGACACCTGGCCGGCGCGCATGATGCGCACCACGTGGCTGTCGCAGTTCAGGCAGGAAGGACGGCTGAGCGGCGACGGCACGGTCCGGCCGTCCGCCACGTACGTCACGAACTCGGCGCCGTCCCCGTCGTGGTGGTGCTCGATCGCGTAGGACTGCTCCCAGCCGTGCCCGCAGCGCATGCAGGCGAAGGAATACGATTCGTGGACAACGGCCGTCGCCGCACTGCGATGCCCGGTCTGTTCGGTGACCTGACCGGCGGCGACGCCGCCGGTCCGTCCTGTGGTCTCACTCATTCCGACTGCTCCTCTTGTCCGCTGGACAAGCACCTCCGGCACCTCCATCGACGGGATCTCCCCCTGGAGTCCGCCGATGCGCCGCAGGCGAGGGACGGGTGCGTCCCTTCATCCAGTGGACGCTTCTCCCGGCGCGAACGCATCCGCCCTGTCGACTGTTGGAGCCGTTTTGGCCGTTCCTTGTCGGAACGGCCCCGCCACGCGGCCTGAGCTTTGCTTTTGAAGCCGGCCCTTTGCCCTTCTATGGGGTGGTTCGGGCGGCGTTCTTTGCCGCGACGACGGCATCAAAGACGTCACGTTTGGGAATTTGGGCCTCCGCGGCGACGGCGGCGATCGCCTCCTTGCGGCGCTCCCCCGCCTCCTCGCGCACCTGCACCCTGCGCACCAACTCGGCGGCGTCGAGTTCCTCCGCGCCCTTGTCGGGGGCGCCCTCGACGACCACGGTGATCTCGCCGCGAACCCCCTCCGCCGCCCAGGCGGCCAGCTCGCCCAGCGGGCCGCGCTTGATCTCCTCGTACGTCTTGGTCAGCTCGCGGCAGACGGCGGCGCGGCGCTGGGCGCCGAGGATCTCGGCCATCGCGGCGAGGGTGTCGTCGAGGCGGTGCGGGGCCTCGAAGTAGACCAGCGTCCGGCGTTCCTCGGCGACCTCCCGGAGCCGGGAGAGCCGCTCACCGGCCTTCCTCGGCAGGAAGCCCTCGAAGCAGAACCGGTCGACGGGCAGCCCGGACAGGGCCAGCGCGGTGAGCACGGCGGAGGGGCCCGGTACGGCGGTGACCTTGATGTCCTTCTCGACCGCGGCGGCCACGAGCCGGTAGCCGGGGTCCGACACGGACGGCATCCCGGCGTCGGTCACCAGCAGCACCCGCGCCCCGCCGACCAGCGCCTCGACGAGCTCCGGGGTCCGGGCGGCCTCGTTCCCCTCGAAGTAGGAGACGACCCGGCCGGTCGTCTGGACGCCGAGCGCCTGGGTGAGCCGGCGCAGCCTGCGGGTGTCCTCGGCGGCGACGACATCGGCTCCGGCCAGTTCCGCGGCGAGCCGTGGCGGCGCGTCCGAGATGTCGCCGATGGGGGTGCCTGCCAACACAAGGATTCCTGTCACGCTCCCATCCTCGCAGGGGTACCGTCCGACAAGCTCATCCGGCCGGAAGGGCCCGGGCGCGGGACTCCCACAGACGCGTTCCCTACGATGGCGCGGTGACCAGTACCGCGTCCTCCACGGACACCCGGCAGGGCCAGGCCGCCGACGATCAGCGGCCGTCGTGGCAGCGGCGGCTGCGCCGATTCGGCTACACGGCGCCGCCCCGAAGCGATGTGCGCGACCGGCTCGTACCGCCGTACCCCGAGCCACGGTCGCGGATCTGGGCCGCCCTCGGTCTGCGCCAGGAGGTCGCCGACCGCTTCCACCGCTGGTCGGGGTGGGGTGGCCCGCTCCTGGTGACCCTCTTCGCCGGGCTGCTGCGGTTCTGGCATCTGGGCAGCCCCAAGGCGGTGATATTCGACGAGACGTACTACGCCAAGGACGCCTGGGCCCTGATCCACCGCGGGTACGAGGTGAACTGGGCCAAGAACGCCAACGACCTGATCCTCCAGGGCAACGGCGACGTCCGGATCCCCAGCGACGCCGCCTATGTCGTGCACCCGCCGGTCGGCAAGTACGTCATCGGGCTCGGCGAGTGGATGTTCGGCTTCAACCCCTTCGGCTGGCGCTTCATGACGGCGGTGCTCGGCACGCTGTCGGTGCTGCTGCTGTGCCGGATCGGGCGGCGGCTGTTCCGGTCGACGTTCCTCGGCTGTCTCGCGGGCACGCTCATGGCGGTGGACGGCCTGCACTTCGTGATGAGCCGCACCTCGCTGCTCGACGGCGTGCTGATGTTCTTCGTGCTCGCGGCCTTCGGCTGCCTGGTCATCGACCGGGACAAGGCGAGGGCCCGGCTGGCGGCGGCGCTGCCCGTCGACGAGGACGGCACGGTCCGGCCCGACGCGGAGGCCGCCGAGAGCACCCGTCTCGGCTGGCGGCCCTGGCGCTGGACGGCCGGCCTGATGCTCGGCCTGGCCATCGGCACGAAGTGGAACGGCCTGTACGTCCTCGCCGCGTTCTGCGTGATGGCGGTCCTGTGGGACGTGGGGTCGCGCCGGGTCGCCGGCGCCCGCCACCCGTACACGGCGGCCCTCAAGCGCGACACCGGCATCACCTTCCTCGCCACGGTCCCCGTCGCGGTCGCGGTGTACCTGATCTCCTGGACCGGCTGGATCCTGTCGCCGGCCGACGGCAGCGGCGGCTACTTCCGCAACTGGGCGGCGACGGACGGCAGGGGCGGCACCTGGACGTTCCTGCCCGACTGGGTGCGCAGCCTGTGGCACTACGAGCACGAGGTCTACAAGTTCCACGTCGGCCTCTCCTCGCCGCACACCTACCAGTCCAACCCGTGGAGCTGGCTCGTCCTCGGCCGCCCGGTCTCGTACTTCTACGAGTCCCCGCTGCCCGGCAAGGACGGCTGCCCCTCCGACGCGGGCGACAAGTGCGCCCGCGAGGTGCTGGCCCTCGGCACGCCCCTGCTGTGGTGGGCGGCCTGCTTCGCGATCCTCTACGTGCTGTGGCGCTGGGCGTTCCGCCGCGACTGGCGCGCGGGCGCGATCGCCTGCGGCGTCGCCGCCGGGTACCTCCCCTGGTTCCTGTACCAGGAGCGCACGATCTTCTTCTTCTACGCCGTCGTCTTCGTGCCGTTCCTCTGCCTGGCCGTCACGATGATGATCGGCGCGATCCTCGGCCCACCGGGCGCGACGGAACGCCGCCGCACGGTCGGCGCGGCGGCGGCAGGCGTCCTGGTCCTCCTGATCGCCTGGAACTTCATCTACTTCTGGCCCCTGTACACCGGCACCGCGATCCCCATCGATCAGTGGAGATCGCGGATGTGGCTGGATACGTGGGTCTAGCGGGGCTTCGGACCAGGAGGGCGCGGCCGGTGGCCGCGCCCTCCGGCGTTGCCGTGGCCGGATCCCGTGCACCCGGTCCCGCCGATAGATGGTGTTCACACCCATAACCGCCCGCCCCGCGCTAACGATTCGGAGAAACCGCTGTCATGGCGGCCCCACCCGCATCTACAGTTCGGTGAGAACAGCTTTTCTGAACGCGTTCAGAAGTTCGGGAAGGGTTCACGGGGAGGGAATCGCGCGATGCGCAAGGGGGCCAAGGCTGCCGTCATCGGCAGTGTGTTCGCCGTCGTACTGGGGGGCGCCGGGTACGGCGCGTACAACTTCGTCACCGCGGTCAGCGGAGGCACCGGGGCCGCCGGGCCGGCGCCCGTGAAGACCGGTCCGCCGAGCGGCTCCGAGGTCAAGGAGACCAGCCGCGCGTTCTTCGCGGCCTGGGAGAAGGGCGACGCGGCGAAGGCCGCGGGCTACACCAACTACGAGTCCGGCGCCGAGAGCCTGCTCGCCGGATACAGCGGCGCCGCGCACCTGACCCGTGTGCGGATCACGCCGGGCGCGACGGCCGGGGCGACCGTGCCGTTCTCCGTGAAGGCGACGGTGTCCTACGACGGGAAGAGCAAGCCCCTCGCGTACGCCTCCCGGCTGACCGTGGTCCGCGGGGAGACGACCGGCAAGGCCCTGGTGGACTGGAAGCCGTCCGTCGTCCACCCGCAGCTGAAGGACGGCGACACCCTGGTCACCGGCGAGTCGGCCAGCCCGGCCATCGAGGCCGTGGACCGGAACAACGTTGTCCTGACCAAGGACAAGTACCCCTCGCTGGGGCCGATCCTGGACGCGCTGCGCGACAAGTACGGCGACAAGGCTGGCGGCACTCCCGGCATCGAGCTGGCGATCCACCACGGAACCACCGAGACCCCCGACACCACGCTGGCCACCCTCGCCGAGGGACGTCCCGGCAAGGTCCGCACGACGCTGAGCGCGAGCGCGCAGGCCGCCGCCGAGAAAGCGGTGGAGCGGTACGCGGAGTCGTCCGTGGTGGCGGTGAAGCCGAGCACCGGCGAGGTGCTGGCCGTCGCCAACCACCGCCAGGACGGCTTCAACGCGGCGTTCCTCGGCAAGCTCGCCCCCGGCTCCACGATGAAGATCATCAGCGCGGCGACCCTCATCGACAACGGCATCACCACGTCGACCGGACCCGCGCCCTGCCCGCCCACCGCGACCTGGCAGAGCCAGACCTTCCACAACCTCAAGGGCATGCAGCCGCAGGAGAACGCGACACTGTCCGACAGCTTCTCCCGCTCCTGCAACACCGCGTTCGTGAAGTACGCGGACGAGGTGAAGGTGGACTCGCTGACGAACGAGGCCCAGCAGCGCTTCGGGCTCGGCAGGAACAACTGGAAGACCGGCATCGAGTCGTTCGACGGCTCGGTGCCCGCCTCCGGCGGCCCGGACACCGCGGCCAACATGATCGGCCAGGGCCAGGTCCAGATGAGCCCGCTCAACATGGCCTCGGTGACCGCGACCGCCATGACCGGCGCCTTCCGCCAGCCGGTCATCGTGGCCCGCTCCCTCGACGGCCGCGAACTGGCCACCGCCAAGGGCCTGTCCGGCGGTACGGTCGCGCAACTGCGCACGATGATGAACCGCACGGCGGTCAGCGGCACCGCGGCCCAGGTGATGGCCGGACTCGGCGGCAGCATCGGCGCCAAGACCGGCTCCGCCGAGGTCGACGGACAGACCGTCTCCAACAGCTGGTTCACCGGCTACCGCAACGACATCGCTGCCGCCGCCATGACCCAGGAGGGCGGACACGGCGGCGACGCGGCCGGTCCGATCGTCGCAGCAGTGCTACGAACGGGTGGCTGAGGTCACTTCGTACAGGGCGGGACCCTAGGGTGGGGCATCTCGTTGAGGAGCGAGAGGCGCGGGGGCGCCACAGGGCACCAGGGGACAGCGGAGGACGATCAGCCGTGGGCAAGAGAAGACGGGTCGCCGAGCGACCGAGGACCAGACAGCCCGCCGTGATCGGCGGCGTGATCGCGGTGGTCGTCGCCGGCGGCGCGTTCGGCGCCTACAGCCTGTACGGGGGCGGCGCCGGGGACGACACGTCCGCCGGCGGCGCGCACACGACGGTGAAGACGGGTCCGCTGTCGGCGACCGAGATCCACACCGCGTCGACCGCCTTCCTCACCGCCTGGCAGAAGGGCGACGTCGCCGGGGCCGCCGCCGCCACCGACGACTCGGCCTCCGCCACGACCGTCCTGACCGGCTACGGCAAGGACGCCCACATCACCGGCGTCACCCTGACCGGCGGCAAGCCGTCGGGCACCGACGTCCCGTTCACCGTCAAGGCCACGGTCCGCTACAAGGGCACGTCCAAGCCCCTGACGTACTCCTCGAAGCTGACCGTCGTACGACGGGCCAAGGACGGCGCCGCGCTCGTCGGCTGGAAGCCGTCCGTCGTCCACCCGGACCTCCAGGACGGCGACCGGCTGGTCACCGGCGCGTCCGGGACGCCGCCCGTCACCGCCCTCGACCGCGACGGCGGGGAGCTGACCACCGCCAAGTACCCGTCGCTGGGCACGGTCCTGGACGGGCTGCGCGAGAAGTTCGGCAAGACGGCCGGCGGCAAGGCCGGCATCGAACTGCGCGTGGTCCGCAAGGCCCCGAAGAAGGGCGCCCAGAAGACGCCCGACAAGACCCTCGTGACGCTCAGCGAGGGCACCCCCGGCAAGGTGACGACGACCCTCGACCCGGCCCTCCAGGCCGAGGCCGAACGCCGGGTCGCCGCCAAGGAGAAGGCGTCGGTGGTCCTGCTGCGCCCCTCCACCGGCGAGATCCTCGCCGTCGCCAACACCTCCCACGGCTTCAACACCGCCTTCCAGGGCTCCCTCGCGCCCGGCTCCACCATGAAGGTCATCACCGCCTCGCTCCTCTTCGACAAGGGCCTGGCCTCCGCGGACAAGCCGCACCCCTGCCCCAAGACGGCGACGTACGGCGGCTGGAAGTTCCACAACGACGACGACTTCGAGATCAAGGACGGCACGTTCAAGGCGAGCTTCGCGCGGTCCTGCAACACCGCCTTCATCACCCAGGCGAAGAAGCTGGAGAACGACGACCTGACGAAGCAGGCCCAGCAGGTCTTCGGGCTGAGCATGAACAACTGGGCCGTCGGTGTCCCCTCGTTCGACGGTTCGGTGCCCGTGCAGAGCGCGGCGCAGATGGCGGCGTCCCTGATGGGCCAGGGCGGTGTCCGGATGAACCCGCTGAACATGGCGTCCATCTCCGCCACGGTGAAGTCGGGCACCTTCCACCAGCCCTACCTGGTCTCCCCCGACGTCGACCACCGCACCCTCGCCAAGGCCTCCCGCACCCTGTCGGCGTCCACGCTCTCCCAGCTGCGCGAGGTCATGCAGTACACCGCCGCCGCGGGCACCGCAGCCGAGGCCATGTCCGGCCTCGGCCCCGACTACGGCGCCAAGACCGGCTCCGCCGAGGTCGACAACCAGAAGCAGCCGAACGGCTGGTTCACCGCGTGGAAGGGCGACCTCGCGGGCGCGGGCGTCGTCCAGCAGGGCGGCCACGGCGGCGACACGGCCGGCCCGATCGTCGCGGCGCTGCTGAAGGCGGGCCGTTAGGTCCGGCACACGGTTCCGGCACAAGGGGGCCCCGCGCGGGCGTCCCCTCCCCGGGTTCCCGGTGCGACGGGAACCCGGTCGCGTGCCGCGTACACCGACCGCTAGCGTGCTGCGCATGACCGCCACCGATGAGAACACCACGGGATCCGCGTCCCGTGGTGAGGACACCGTGCACCCCCGGTTCGCCGAAGCGCTGCGGGAGTTGGGGCTCGACGAGCTGACCGGGCGGGTCCGGCGCTTCCCGGACGCGACCCGCACCGCCGCCGAGGCCGCCGCCGCGATCGGCTGCGACCTGAACCAGATCTGCAAGTCCCTGATCTTCGCGGCGGACGGCATCCCCGTGCTGGTGCTGATGGACGGCGCCTCCCGGGTCGACATGGACCGTGTCCGGGACGCGCTCGGCGCCGAGAAGGTGACCCGGGCCCGCGCGGATCTCGTACGGGAGACGACCGGGTACGCGATCGGCGGGGTGCCGCCCTTCGGGCACCGGACGAAGACCCGTGTGCTGGCCGACCGTTCCCTGCTCGGCCACGCCACGGTGTGGGCCGCGGCGGGAACCCCGTACACCGTCTTCCCGATGGACCCCCGGAGCCTGGTCGCGCACGCGGGGGGCACGCTGGTGGACGTGCGCGAGCGCACCGGATGACACCGGTCGTCACCGCGGCGGTGCTGCTCGCCGCCGTCACGCACGCGTGCTGGAACGCGATCGCGCACCGCATCACGGACAAGCTCGTCGGTTTCACCCTGATCGCCGGCGGCGGCATGCTGATCGGCCTCGCCATGGTGCCGTTCGTGGCGTTCCCGGCGTCCGGGGCATGGCCGTACCTGATCGCCTCCGCCGTGATCCACGTCGCGTACTACATCCTGCTGATGCGCTCCTTCCGCCTCGGGGACTTCGGGCAGGCCTATCCGATCGCGCGCGGCACCGCGCCCCTGATCGTCACCGTGCTCGCGGCGGTGTTCGCGCACGAGGTGCCGGACGGCTGGGCGGCCTCGGGGGTCGCCCTGTCCTGCGCGGGGCTGACCGGGGTCGCGCTGTGGGGGCTGCGCGGCCGGCGTCCCGACTGGGCGGCGATCGGCGCGGCCCTCGCGACGGGCGCGTCGATCGCCGCCTACACGGTCGTCGACGGTCTGGGCGTACGGGCCTCCGGCAGCTCCCTCGGGTACATCGCCTGGCTGATGGCAATCGAGGGCATCGTGATCCCCGCGTTCGCGATCCACCGCTGGCGCGGCGGCACGGTGGCGGTGCTGAAGCCGGTCGCCGCGGTCGGGTTCCTCGGCGCGGCCCTCTCGGTCGCCGCGTACGGGCTGGTCCTGTGGGCCCAGACGCGGGCCGAGCTGGCGCCGATCGCGGCCCTGCGGGAGTCGTCGATCATCGTGGGCGCGGCCATCGGCGCGGTGTTCTTCAAGGAGCGTTTCGGGGCACCCCGGATCGCCGCGGCCGGCCTCCTGGTCGTCGGCATCGGCCTGATGCTGCACACCGGATAGCCGCCGAGGGCCCGCCGGTTGTCGGTGGCCGCGGCTGTGGTTCGGCACCGAGGCCGGACGGAGACGCCCCGCGCGGGGCCCGCGGCACAGGGGGGTGGGTACCGGTAGCGCCCCGGAAGCCACCTCGGGCGTGAAGGAGGACCAGCCGCACCCCACCCCCCTCACCGCCCTCGCCCCCTGATCCGGTCCCGCCGCTCACCGGTCTACGCGTCGACGGCGGCCCGCACCGCACGTACCAGCGCCTGCGCCCGGGCGTCCGCCGTCACGCTCGTGCGGAAGCCGTTGGTGACATAGCCGAAGGCGATGCCCGCCTCCGGGTCGGCGAAGCCGAGGGCGCCGCCGCGGCCGGGGTGACCGAACGAATCCGGGGAGAGCAGTGGCGAGGCCGGGCCGTGGAGCATGTAGCCGAGGCCGAAGCGGGTGTTGACCACCAGGACCCGGTCGGGTCCGGCCGAGTGCTGCGCCCGTGCCTGCGCCGCGGTCTCCGGTGTGAACAGGCGGACGCCGTCCACCTCACCGATCAGGGCGGCGTAGAAGCGGGCCAGGCCGTCGGCGGTGGCGATGCCGTTCGAGGCGGGCAGGACGGCGGCCCGGTAGGCGGGGTCGTTCTCATCGGGCATCGGCGTGATCGCGGCGAAGGCGCGGCGGGTGACGCTGTCCGGGTCGGCGTAGGCCTCCACGACCGCGCGCTTGGGGCGGGTGCGCAGGCCGCCCGGCGCGGGCGGTGCCTCGACCTGGGCGACCCGGCCCACCCGGCCGGCCTGCTCGGGCGGGAGTCCGACCCACAGGTCCAGGTCCAGCGGCCGGGCGATCTCGTCGGCGATCCACGCGCCGAGCGTGCGCCCGGTGACCCGCCGGACCAGCTCGCCCGTCAGCCAGCTGTACGTCTGCGCGTGATAGCCGTGGTCGGTCCCCGGCCGCCAGACCGGTGTCTGCGCGGCCACGGCGGCCGCCGCGATGTCGGGGTCGGCGGCCTCGGCGGGGGTGAGCGGCCGGTCGAGGACCGGGACGCCCGCGCGGTGCGCGAGGAGGTGCCGGACCCGGGTGTGCTCCTTGCCGCGCGCCTTGTAGGCGGGCCAGTGGGACGCGACGGGTGCGTCGAGGTCGAGGAGGCCGCGCTGGGCGAGGAGCAGGACGACGGCGGCGGCGACGCCCTTCGTCGCGGAGCGCACGATCTGAGCGGTCCCGTGCTGCCAGGGCTCGGTGCCGTCGACGTCCCGGGTGCCGGCCCACAGGTCGACGACCCGGTGCCCGTCGCGGTACACGGTGACGGCGGCGCCCCGGTCCCCGAGGGCGGCGAAGTTGCGGGCGAACGCCTCCCTGACCGGTTCGAATCCCTCGGCCACGGTGCCGTTCACGTCCACGGGCCCGTCCGTGCCGGCCGTCGCCGGGGTCGCGGTGTACGGCCCGGCCGGCACTCCGGCGTCCTCTTGTCTCGTCACGCTCCCATTGTCACGGAGCGCGGATCGAAGCCGAACGGCAGCTCCAGGCGGTGCGTGCGCATGAGTGCGTCGTCGGACAGGAGCTCGCCGGTGCGGCCGTCGGCGACGATCACGCCGTCGCTGAGGACGAGGGCGCGCGGGCACAGTTCCAGGGCGTACGGCAGGTCGTGGGTGACCATGAGGACGGTGACGTCCAACGAGCGCAGGATGTCGGCGAGTTCACGCCGGGAGGCGGGGTCGAGGTTGGAGGAGGGCTCGTCGAGGACGAGGATCTCCGGCTCCATCGCGAGCACGGTCGCGACGGCGACCCGGCGGCGCTGTCCGAAGGACAGATGGTGCGGCGGGCGGTCGGCGAAGGCCTCCATGCCGACGCGCTCCAGGGCGGTGCGGACGCGTTCCTCCAGCTCGGCGCCCTTCACTCCCGCGGCGGCCGGTCCGAAGGCGACGTCCTCGCGGACGGTCGGCATGAACAGCTGGTCGTCCGGGTCCTGGAAGACGATGCCGACCCGGCGCCGGATCTCCGCCATGTGCCGCTTGCCGACCGGGAGTCCGGCGACGTGCACGGTGCCGGCGCCGCCGGTCAGGATGCCGTTGAGGTGCAGGACGAGGGTGGTCTTCCCCGCGCCGTTCGGACCGAGCAGTGCGACGCGCTCGCCGCGCCCGATGGTGAAGTCGACGCCGAAGAGGGCCTGGTGCCCGTCGGGGTAGGCGAAGGCGAGCCCGGAGACCTCCAGGGAGGCGGGCACGGCGGGGTCCCCGGAGGGCGTCACGGTGGTTTCGGCAGACATCACAGCGTCCATCCCAGCACACAGACGACGAGGGCGGCGCACGGGAGGGCGAGGGCGTACGACCACTGCGCCCGCGAGGCGGTCACCTCGTCGATGACGGGCATGGTGCCGGCGTAACCCCGGCTGACCATGGCGAGGTGGACGCGCTCACCGCGTTCGTAGGAGCGGATGAACAGCGCGCCCGCCGACTTGGCGAGGACGCCCCAGTGCCGGACCCCGCTCGCCTCGAAGCCGCGGGACTCCCGCGCGATGCGCATGCGCCGCATCTCGTCGGTGATGACGTCGCCGTAGCGGATCATGAAGGAGGCGATCTGCACGAGGAGCGGCGGGAGCCTCAGGCGCTGCAGGCCGAGGAGCAGTTCGCGCAGTTCGGTGGTGGAGGCGAGGAGTACGGAGGCGGCGACGCCGAGGGTGCCCTTGGCGAGGACGTTCCAGGCGCCCCAGAGCCCGTTGACGCTCAGGGACAGGGCGAGGACGTGCACCCGCTCGCCCTCGGCGACGAACGGCATGAGCACGGCGAACGCCACGAACGGGATCTCGATCAGCAGCCGCTTCAGCAGCACGCCGGCCGGTACACGGGCGCGCTGGGCGACCGCGGCGAGCAGCAGGGCGTACAGCGCGAACGCCCACATCGCCTCGCGGGGCGTGGACACGACCACGATCACGAAGGCGAGGGTGGCGGCGAGCTTGGTGTGCGGCGGCAGGCCGTGCACGGGCGAGTGCCCGTGCCGGTAGAGCTTGTGGGTGTGGCCCGCCCCCATGTCAGACGCCTTCCGGCACGGACGTGGGCGAGCTGTCGGTCGTGCGGCGCCTGCGGATCGCCCAGAAGACGCCGGTGCCGGCGACCACCGTGACGCCGACGCCGATCGCGCCGGCCAGACCGCCGGAGACACGGGCGTCGGAGACGTCCTTGACGCCGTATCCGGCGAGCGGCGAGGAATCCTCGGTGGCGTGCTTCTCGGTCTTCGCGTCGATGCCCTTGTCCTTGGCGACCTTCTCCAGGCCGTCGGGGCTGGCGGACGCGTAGAAGCTGACGAATCCGGCGAGGACGAGGGAGGTGACGAGTCCGGTGATCCACACCGTGCGGTGCGAGGAGCGGGCGGCGACGGGGGCCGGGGTCGCGGCGGGGGCTGCGGGCGTGTCGACGAGTTCGCCGTTCACCCGCAGCTTGAGCCGCTGCTGGAGGCCGCGGGCGCCGTGGACGAGGTCGGGGCGTACGGCGATCACCGCGCCCACCGTGAGCGCGGTGATGACCGCCTCGCCGATGCCGATGAGGACGTGGACGCCGATCATCGCGGTGGCGACCTTGGTGATCGCGATGTCCGTGGTGCCGCCGACGGCGTAGATGAGAGTGAAGGCGACGGCGGCGGCCGGGACGGACAGCAGCGCGGCGACGAAGGAGGCGACGGTGACCGAGCGCCGCGTACGGGGCAGCACCTTCACCAGGCCGCGGAAGAGCGCGTAGGAGACGACGGTGGTGACGATCGCCATGTCGGTGATGTTCACGCCGAGCGCGGTGAGGCCGCCGTCGGCGAACAGGATGCCCTGCATGAGCAGGACGACGGAGACGCAGAGGACCCCTGTGTAGGGGCCGACGAGGATCGCGGCGAGGGCGCCGCCGAGCAGATGTCCGCTGGTCCCGGCGGCGACCGGGAAGTTCAGCATCTGTACGGCGAAGATGAAGGCGGCGACCAGGCCGGCGAGCGGGGCGGTCCGCTCGTCGAGTTCGCGGCGGGCGCCTCGCAGGCTGACGGCGATGGCGCCGGCGGCGACCACTCCCGTGACAGCGGAGACAGGGGCGTTGATGAATCCGTCAGGCACATGCACCGTTCGATGATAGTGCCCAGTTGCGAACTACTTGCAAGAGCGATGGACCCTCGAATAGTTCACGAGGGCCCGCCACCCGCCCTGCGTACCGACGGGCGTGACCAGTGCCTCACGGTGTTCCGGACATGCGCACGCCGTGACCGGGAAGGCGTACAGGAACGACACGACGCACATGGAGGAGGGGTCGCGGGCGGCCGGAGAGCGGTTTCCGTGAGATGTGCGACATTGGAATGGTGACGGATTCACACATTCCGCACAGGTTACGCAGCGTGAGGAGTCGGTTCATGTACGCCGTCGAACAATACGCACGCGCTCACATCGTCACCGACACCGCCGACTCCGCCGAGGACGAGCACCGGGCCGTCCCGGTGGCCCTCCGCTACGACCCGCAGAGCGATCCGCCGCAGGTGCACATCACCCTGCCGGGTCCCAAGGAATGGGTCTTCGCCCGTGAACTCCTGGAGCAGGGCCTGCGGGTCCCGGCCAGCAGCGGAGACGTCCGGGTCTGGCCGTGCGGCCGGGTGCAGGCGGTCCTGGAGTTCCACTCGCCGAAAGGGGTGGCGGTCGTACAGCTCGACGCGAAGGTGCTGATCCGCTTCCTCCGCCGCACCTACACGGCCGCGGCCCCCGTGGCGCAACGGGCCGACGAATCGGTAACGCGATAACGCGATCAAGAAGATGGGGCCGGTGAAGCATCGCTTCACCGGCCCACCGCTGCGTCACGGTGCCGACGGTCAGACGCGGGCCAGTTCCCGGTCCTCGTCGCCGTCGCGGCGCTTCTCGTCGAGGGCGCGCAGGCCCTCGCCCTCCACGTCCACGTTCGGCAGCGCGCGGTCCAGCCACTTCGGCAGCCACCAGGCGCGCTTGCCGAGCAGGGCGAGCACCGCCGGGACGATGGCCATGCGGACCACGAACGCGTCGAAGAAGACGGCGATCGCGAGACCGAAGCCGATCATCTTGATCATCGACTCGCTGGAGCCGATGAACCCGGAGAACACGGCGATCATGATGACGGCGGCCGCGGTGACGACCCGCGCCCCGTGCCGGAACCCGGTGACGATCGCCTGGCTCGGCTTCTCGCCGTGGACGTAGGCCTCCCGCATGCGGGTCACGAGGAACACCTCGTAGTCCATGGCCAGACCGAAGACGACGCCCACCATGAAGATCGGCATCATCGACATGATCGGGCCGGTCTCCTCCACGCCCATCAGGCCGGACAGCCAGCCCCACTGGAAGACGGCGACGACCGCGCCGAGGGCCGCCATCACGCTGAGCAGGAAGCCGAGGGCCGCCTTCAGCGGGACGAGGATCGAGCGGAAGACCACGATCAGGAGCAGGAACGCGAGGCCGACGACGAGCGCGAGATACGGGATCAGCGCGTCGTTGAGCTTCTGCGAGAAGTCGATGTTCATGGCCGTGGAGCCGGTGACGAGCACCGTGGCGTCCGTGTCGGCCTTGATCTCGCCGCCGGTGCCGCGGATGGAGTGCACCAGGTCCTCGGTCTTGACGGAGGACGGCTTCGAGTCGGGGACCACCGTGATCATCGCGGTGTCGCCGGACTTGTTGGGCACCGCGGGCGACACGCTGACGACGCCCTTGAGGCCCTTGATCTCGTCGGTGACCTTGGTGAACGCGGCCTTGGGGGCGTCGCTCGCCTTCGCGTCGACGACGATCATCAGCGGGCCGTTGAAGCCGGGCCCGAAGCCGTCGGACAGCAGGTCGTAGGCACGGCGCTGCGTGGTGGACGTGGGCTGCGAACCGTCGTCGGGCAGACCCAGTTCGAGGGAGGTCGCGGGCAGGGCCGCCGCGCCGAGGCCGATCACGCCGAGCAGCAGCACGGCGAGCGGCCGGCGGACGACGAAGCTCGCCCAGCGGGTGCCCATGTTGGGCTTGCCCTCCTTCTTGGCGGCGCGCCCGCCGCCGAGGAGCCTGCTCTTCTTGCCGGCCGGCTGGACCCTGCGGCCCGCGTAGCCGAGCAGCGCGGGGATCATGGTCAGGGCGATGAGGACGGCGATGGCGACGGTGCCCGCGGCGGCGACGCCCATCTTCGTGAGCATCGGGATGTTGACGACCGACAGGCCGACCAGGGCGATGACGACGGTCAGGCCCGCGAAGACCACGGCGGAGCCCGCGGTGCCGACGGCCCGTCCGGCCGCCTCCTCGCGTTCTCGGCCCTCGGCCAGTTCCGCCCGGTAGCGGGAGACGATGAACAGGGCGTAGTCGATGCCGACCGCGAGGCCGATCATCATCGCGAGGGTGGAGGTCGTGGAGCCGAGGTCGAGGGCGCTGGCGAGCGCGGTGATCGTCGAGACGCCGATGCCGACGCCGATCAGCGCGGTGAGCAGCGGCAGCCCGGCCGCGATCAGTGAGCCGAAGGTGATGACGAGCACGACCGCGGCGATCGCGATGCCGATGACCTCGGTGGACCCGGTCTCGGGTGTCGCCTGGAGCGCGTCACCGCCGACCTCGACGGTGAGCCCGGCGTCCCGCGCGTCCTGCGCCGCCGACTCCAGGGCGTCCTTCGAGGAGTCCTCCAGCTCCATGCCGGAGACCTTGTACTTGACCGAGGTGTAGGCGACCGACCCGTCCTTGCTGACGGTGTGCGTCGCGAACGGGTCGTCGACGGAGGTGACCTCGGACCCGGTGCGGAGCACCTTGACGGTCTTCTCGACCGTGGCCTTGTTGTCCTTGTCCGCCATCTTCTCGCCCTCGGGGGCCTTGAAGACGACGCGTGCGGTCGCTCCGTCGGCGCTCATCCCGGGGAAGCGGCTCTCCAGCAGGTCGAAGGCCTTCTGCGCCTCGGTACCGGGGATCGAGAAGGAGGACGCGCCGGCGACGGGCGCGGAGGCCGCGCCCACCCCCGCGAGGGTCAGCAGCGCCACCCACATCAGGGCGACGAAATGCCGTCGCCGGAAGGCGAATCGGCCGAGTTTGTAGAGGAACGTGGCCACGAGGGCGAACTCCCGGTCAGGTCGTGGGATGGCAGGGGCTGGTGTGACCACCCGAGTGGGGGCAGGGGTGATCAGCCCGACGACGTGAGCGGCGCGTCAGGTGCAACTACAGGGGCTTGGAGAGGGTGAGGAAGGTGAAGGGGGTGGAGGGCCGAGGAATCAGGCGCCGAGAGCGGGGAGAACCACGGCGTCGATGTACGAATGCAGGAAGGCCTGCGTCGGCGGGAGTTCGTCGATCATGGTGCGAGCCG
The DNA here is from genome assembly GCF_002078175.1 of Streptomyces sp. M41(2017). Lineage (GTDB taxonomy): Bacteria > Actinomycetota > Actinomycetes > Streptomycetales > Streptomycetaceae > Streptomyces. Next base: position 1,455,302 of record NZ_MWFK01000001.1, read on the forward strand.
CGAAGCCGCCGATCAGCATGTGCATCACGAACTGCATCGCGGGGTTGTCCGCACGGATCTCACCTCGGTCGACACCGCGCTGGAGCACCAGGCGCAGCTCTTCCATCTCCGGCTCGACCAGCCATTCCCGGAACGCCTTCAGCAGATCCGGGTTCCCGTGCGCCGCCATGGCCAGGCCCCGCATCAGCGCGGAGTCCTGCTCCATCTGGCAGTCGTCCTGCCGGGCGGCGAGTGCCAGGAAGTCGCCCCGCAGGCTTCCCGTGTCCACGTCGGAGAACTTCAGCGGCTTGTGGTGCCGCAGCGCTTTCACGACGAGCTCGGCCTTGCCGCCCCACTGGCGGTAGAGCGTGGCCTTGCTGGCACGGGTACGGGTGGCGACGGCGTCCATCGTGAGGGCGTCGTAGCCGACCTCCCGAAGCAGGTCGAGCACGGCCGTGTACAGCTCGGCCTCGCGCTCGGGCGTGATCCGACTGCGACGCACCGTTGCGGCCTCAGTCATCCCGGTCACCTCTGCTTCGTACGACACGGATTCGTATGTCTCTGAAGATACCCCCGCCGTCAACGAAACGAAACCGTTTCGTACGTGGGCTGAGTCACGCCCGCACCGGGAACCCGACCACCGGCGCGGGAAAGGACGGCCGCCGTGAAGACGACGGCGCAGGATTCCCCCGTTCCACGAGTTGCCGGGGCCCCTCGGGCGGAAAAGCATGGGGAGGTGAGCGACGAGCACGAGAACGCGACCACGGACGAGCACTCCCCCGGCTACCTGCGCTTCCCGCACCTGAGCGGCGACCGGCTCTGCTTCGTCACCGAGGACGACCTGTGGGTCGCCCCGCTCGACGGCCGCGGGCGCGCCTGGCGGCTCACCGTCGACCGCACCAAGGTGGGCCACCCCCGCTTCTCGCCGGACGGCCGGACCATCGCCTACACGAGCTGGCGCAGCCTCGTCCCGGAGATCCACCTGGCACCGGTCGACGGCGGCCCCGGCCGCCGGCTCACCTACTGGGGCAGCCCGGACACCCAGGTCTGCGGCTGGTCCCCCGACGGCGACATCCTCGCCGTCGCCTCGCACGGACAGCCCTTCTCGTACTTCACCTGGGCCCACAGCGTCCCCACCGACGGCGACCCCGGGGGCAAGCTGCCCTGGGGGCCCGTCTCGGACATCGCCGTCGCCGACATCGACGGCGAGCGCAGGACCCTGCTGCTCACCGGCACGCCCCCGCACGAACCCGCCGTCTGGAAGCGCTACCGGGGCGGCGCCATGGGCCGCATCTGGCTGCACGGCCGGCAACTCGTCGCCGACATCGGAGGCCACCTCGCCTGCCCGATGTTCGTCGGCGGACGGATCGCCTTCCTCTCCGACCACGAGGGCGTCGGCAACCTCTACTCCTGCGCCCACGACGGCTCCGACCTGCGCCGGCACACCGACCACGACGCCTTCTACGCCCGGCACGCCGCGTCCGACGGCACCCGCGTCGTCTACCAGTGCGCGGGCGACCTGTGGATCGTCGACGACCTCTCCCCCACGTCGGTCCCGCGCCGCCTCGACGTGCGGCTCGGCGGCCCGCGCGCGGGCCGCCGCCCGTACCAGGTGCCGACCGCCCAGCACGTGGACAGCATCTCCGTCGACGAGACGGGCCGGGCCAGCGCCGTCGTCGTCCGCGGCAGCCTGTACTGGCTCACCCACCGCGACGGCCCCGCCCGTACCATCGCGGACACCCCCGGCGTCCGCGTCCGGCTCCCGGAGATGCTCGGCTCGGGCGGCCAGGTCGCCTACGTCACCGACGCGCGGGGCGAGGACGCCGTCGAGATCGCCTACCTGCCCCGCGCGACCGGCGACCGCGCGCCGCGCCGCCTCGCCTCGGGCGACCTCGGCCGCGTCCTGGAACTGGTCGCGGACCCGCAGGGCGAGCGCCTCGCCGTCGCCTCGAACGACGGGCGGCTGCTCCTGCTGGACGCGACGGAGGAGTCCACCGGTGAGGTGACCGAGCTGATCCGGTCCATCAACGGCCCGGTCACCGACCTCGCGTTCTCCCCGGACGGCGCCTGGCTGACCTGGTCGCACCCCGGGATCGGCCGCTCCCTGCGGCAGATCAAGATGGCCCGTATCAAGGACCGCCTGGTCGTCGACGTCACCAACGGCCGCTTCGAGGACGAGAACCCCGTGTTCACCCGGGACGGCCGCTACCTCGCCTTCCTGTCCTGGCGCGGCTTCGACCCCGTCTACGACGTGCACACCGGCGACCTGTCCTTCCCGCTCGGCTGCCGCCCCTACCTCGTCCCCCTGTCCTCCGCCACGCCCTCCCCCTTCGCCCTGAACCCGGACGGGCGGCCGGTCGCCGGCGGCCTCGACCCGGTCGAGGAGGAGTCGGACGACGGCACGGCGGCGACCGTCGAACTCGAAGGGCTGGAGAGCCGGGTGACCCCCTTCCCGGTCACCGCCTCCAAGTACTCGGCGCTCTACCCGGTCGCGGGCGGCGGCCTGGTCTGGCTGCGCTGGCCGATCTCGGGCGCGCTCGGCGAGACCTTCGCCAACCCGGACGACACGACCGGCCGCCCCACCCTGGAGTTCTTCAACATCACCAAGGCCAAGAAGTCCGAACTCGTCGACCACCTCGACTGGTTCGCGGTCAGCGGCGACGGCTCCCGGCTCGTCGTCGTCGACGAGGGCGACCTGCGCGCCGTCCCCTCCACCGAGTCCGGCGACAGCGACTCCACCGTCTGGATCGACCTGCGCCGCATCCTCCACGAGGTCGACCCGCCCGCCGAGTGGCGCCAGGCCTACGACGAGGCGGGCCGGATCACCCGCGCCTACTTCTGGGACCCGGACATGTGCGGCATCGACTGGGACGCGGTCCTCGCGCAGTACCGCCCGCTGGTCGAACGGGTCGCCTCCCCGGACGAGTTCGCCGACCTGCTGCGCGAGGTCCTCGGCGAACTGGGCACCTCGCACGCCTACGTCAGCGCCGCCCGCCGCAACGAGGGCCCGCCCCACTACCAGCGCCGGCAGGGCCTGCTGGGCGCCAACCTCGTGTGCCGCGACGGGAACTGGATGGTCAAGCGGATCCTGCCCGGCGACTCCTCCGACTCCAAGGCGCGCTCCCCGCTGGCAGGCACCGGCATCCGCCCGGGCGCCGTCCTCACCCATGTCGACGGCCGCCCGGTGGACCCGGTGACCGGCCCCTACCCCCTGCTCGCGGGCGCCGGCGGCACCACGGTGGAACTGACCTTCCGGCCGGCCGAGGGCGAGGGCGCGGGCCGTTCCCGCCGGGTCGCGGTGGTCCCGCTGACCGACGAACGCCCGCTGCGCTACCAGGACTGGGTGGCCAAACGCCGCCAGGTGGTCCGGGAGCTGAGCGGCGGCCACTGCGGCTACCTGCACATCCCGGACCTGGGCGGCTCGGGCTGGGCCCAGTTCAACCGCGACCTGCGCCTGGAGGTCTCCCGCCCGGCCCTCATCATCGACGTACGCGGCAACGCGGGCGGTCACATCAGCGAGCTGGTCGTCGAGAAACTGACCCGCACCATCCTCGGCTGGGACCTCACCCGCAACGCCCAGCCCGTCTCGTACGCCTCCAACGCCCCCCGCGGCCCGATCGTGGCCCTCGCCGACGAGGCGACCTCCTCCGACGGCGACATGATCACCGCCGCGTTCAAACTGCTGAAGCTCGGCCCCGTGGTGGGGCAGCGCACCTGGGGCGGGGTCGTCGGCATGACCGGCCGCCACCAGCTCGGCGACGGCAGCGTCATCACGGTCCCGATGAACGCGGCCTGGTTCGACGCCTACGGCTGGTCCGTCGAGAACCACGGCGTCGCCCCCGACCTGGAGATCCTGCGGACCCCGCTCGACTGGGCGGAGGGCCGCCACGCCCAGCTCGACGACGCCGTCCAGCTCTCCCTGGACCTGCTGCGCAGCCGGCCGGCCGCGTCCCCTCCGGACTACTCCGATGTCCCGGACAGGACCCGCCCGAAACTTCCCCCGCGCCCGGAGTGACGGCGCACCTGACAGCGGTCCGACAGCGGCCGGCGCCTTCCCGCGGGACGGGACGGCACCGGCGGGACAGCGGAGTTGGGGCGCCCTCCGTGTGGAGGACACCCCAACTCATGCAGAACGGACGGCCGATCAGGCGTCGAAGTCCTGGTCGAAGCGCTCCTGCGCCTCCTGCCGGGCACGGTCCGCGGCCGGCATGGCGTGGTCGCGCTCCTGCGGGGTCCGCTCGCTCGCCTCGTCACGCGCGGCGCCCGGCTTGCCCTTGGCCTTCTGCTGAAGACGCTCGGCCTTGTCCTTGAACTGGTCCTGCATGCCCATGAGATTCACTCCCGTAGTGGGTGAGGGGGGTTCGGCCCGATCCCGTTGTGAGGGACGGGTGTTCGGGCCTCGATCAGACTGACACGCAGGGACGGACCCCGCATTTCGATCAGTCACGCTCCGTGAGACCCCCCGGTGAATCAGGGTGCCGACGCCCCCCGCTCCTGTTCGTCGGCCGCTCCGCCGGCCCCGACCAGCCCGGTCCGCACCGTCCCGAGCCGCGGCTCGAACCGCCGCATCTCCCGCTGCCCGACGGCGCCGATGATCCCGGGCAGGTACCCGCGGATGCCCTGCATCCCGCGCAGCCACCACTGGGCGTACACATGGCTGGAGCGACGCTCGATCCCCGCCACGATCCGGTCGACGGCCGGGCCCAGCGGATACGTCTTGTTCGACGGCCACGGCAGCCGCTGCCGCAGCTCCCGCATCACCTCGTCCTGGTCGGCGCCCCGCACCATGTCCGTGTCCGTCCACGACAGATAGCCGACGCCCACCCGCACGCCCTTGTAACCGACCTCGGCCCGCAGGCTGTGCGCGTACGCCTCCACACCGGACTTGGACGCGCAGTACGCCGTCATCATCGGGGCCGGCGTGATCGCCGCCAGCGACGCGATCTGCAGCAGGTACCCGCGGCTCTCCATCAGCACCGGCAGGAACGCCCGTGCCGTCACCGCCGACCCGATCAGGTTCACCTCGATGACCCGCCGCCAGGCCACCGGGTCGGAGTCCAGGAACGGGCCCCCGCTCGCCACCCCGGCGTTGGCGACGACGATGTCGACCTTGCCGAACCGCTGCTTGACCTCCCGCGCGACCCGCGCCATCGCCTCGTGGTCGGTGACGTCGGCGTACCAGTGGTCGCTCTCGCTGTGCAGCCGCTCCGAGACCTGCTTCAGCGCGTCCGCCTCCAGGCCGACCAGCGCGATCTTCGCCCCGCGCGCGGAGAGCTTGCGCGCGAGCAGCTCCCCGACGCCGCGCGCCGCCCCCGTGACGACCGCGACCTGTCCTTCGAGACTCACCCTGCTCATGCGCCCTCCTTGATCTCTTCGATCTCCTCGGCGGTCTGCGTGTACGTCGTGACGAGTTCCCGGATCCGGGCGGTCACGAGCTCCGGTGCCTCGATCGGCGTCATGTGCCCGACCCCCGGGAGTTCGGTGCTGCCGACGCAGTTCGGCAGGGCCGCCACCAGGGCCCGCGCGTGCACGACCGGCGTGAGCCGGTCCGCAGTCCCGGCGATCACCGCCGTCGGCACCCTCAACTCCCGTACGCCGTGGTCGAGATCGAGCGACTCCAGGACCGCCGACCAGGCGTGCCGCACGGTCCGCGGGCAGGCGTGCACGATCCGCGCGCAGGCCTCCACCATCAGCGGCGACGAACCGGCGCCCATGGTCGCGTACTTGAGGATCCGGCGGGCGACCGGCGTGACGGGCCCGAGCGGCGCGCGGGAACCGAGCACCGCCGCGGTGACCCGCGTCCGGAGCCGGCCGGCCCGCAGCGGGACGACCCGCGACTCGGCGACCAGCCGGGTGCTCCCGGTGCTGCACAGCAGCGCCGCCGCCGCGTGCTCGGTGAAGCGGGGCCGGGTGGACGCCGCCATCAGCGTCATCCCGCCCATCGAGTGCCCCACGAGCACGGCCTTCTCGCCCGGCGCCAGCGTCGCCGCGAGCACCGCCTCCAGGTCGTCGGCGAGCGCGTCCGTGCTGCACAGCTCGCTCGCCGGACTGCGCCCGTGACCGCGCTGGTCGTAGGCGACGACCCGGTGGTCGACGGCGAGGTCCCGGATCTGCGCCGCCCAGAAGGCCGTCGAACAGGTCCAGCCGTGCGCGAGGACCACGGCCGGCGCGCCCTCGGGACCGTGCACCTCGACGTGCAGGGTCGCGCCGTCCGCGGAGTGCGCGACCAGTTCCCGTACGGGCGGGGGAGGCGCGTACGTCCCGTGCGCGTCGTGCGTCAGCCGGCTCACGCGTCCGCCACCGCCTTCTTCCTGCGGGTGCCCGTCACGGCCGGGCCGGGTTCGGGTTCCGTCGCCCGCACCACCTCGTACTCGGCGAGGTCGACCCGGCGCGTGGCGCCGCGGAACTCCGTGGTGGTGCCGGGCCACACGGTCGTGTTGACGCCGTTGGCGTCGAGGTACCAGCTGGTGCAGCCGCCGGTGTTCCACACGGTGCGCTTCATGCGTTCCTGCACCCGGTCGTTCCAGGCGTCGACGGCGGCGGGCCGCGCGTCGAGCGCCACTCGCCCGCCGAGGACGTCCAACTGCCGTACGAAGTCGGCCATGTAGTTCAGCTGGGACTCGATCATCAGGATCATCGACGAGTTCCCGAGCCCGGTGTTGGGTCCGATGATCGTCATCCAGTTGGGGAAGCCGGCCGCGGTCGCGCCGCGCAGCGACTTCATGCCGTCCTTCCACGACTCGGCCAGCGTCCGGCCGTCCGCCCCGACGACGCGGTCGGCGATCGGCATGTCGGTGACGTGGAAACCGGTCCCGAAGACGATCGCGTCGGCCTCGGCCCGGCTGCCGTCGGCGGCGACCAGCGTGGAGCCCTCGATCCGGGCGAGCCCGGAGGCGACGACGTCGACGTTCGGCTTGGTGAGCGCCGGATAGTAGGCGTTCGACAGCAGGATGCGCTTGCAGCCGATCCGGTAGTCGGGCGTCAGCTTCGCGCGCAGCGCCGGGTCCTTCACGGCCCGCGCGATGTTCCGCTTGGCCAGCCGCTCGACCAGGCCGAGTTCGTCGGGCCGCTTGGTGAACGCCTGCACCTGCAGTTCCCGGATGCCCCACAGCAGTCCGCGCCGGGCCTGCGTGGTGAACGGCAGCTGCCGGTGCAGCCACCGCTCGGCACCGGTGATCGCCCGGTCGACCCGCGGCATCACCCACGGCGGGGTGCGCTGGAACAGGGTGAGCCGGGAGACGTCCGGCTGGATCGCCGGCACGATCTGGATGGCCGAGGCCCCGGTGCCGATCATGGCGACGCGCTTGCCGCGCAGGTCGTGGTCGTGGTCCCAGCGGGCGGAGTGGAACACCTTGCCGGTGAACGTGTCGAGCCCGGGGATCTCGGGGATCTTGGGGTCGGACAGCGGCCCGGTCGCCGAGACCACGAGGTCCGCCGTGAGGTAGCCGCTGCTCGTCTCGATCCCCCAGCGCAGCTTCTCCGCGTCCCAGGTCATCATCCGCACCTCGGAGTTGAACCGCAGATGCGGGCGCAGCCGGAAGACGTCGGCCACGTGTTCCAGGTAGGCCCGGATGTGCTCCTGGCCGGAGAAGGTGCGCGGCCACTCGGGGTTGGGCGCGAACGAGAACGAGTACAGGTGCGACGGGACGTCACAGGCGCACCCGGGGTAGCTGTTGTCCCGCCAGGTGCCGCCCACGCTGTCGGCCCGCTCCAGGACGACGAAGTCGGTGATGCCCTCGCGGCGCAGCCGCACCGCGGCTCCCAGCCCGCCGAACCCGGACCCGATCACCGCCACCCGTACATGCTCGTGCTCGGTCATCCCGACGCCTCCTGGTCCGCACGACTCCGCCAGTGAACACTGGCGCAATCGGAGCGTAGAACAGCTTCGTACTGATGGGTAGGGGTCGGGGACGGGAAAGTTACCGGGGGTACGACGTAGGGTGCGCAGGTGGCCGAGGGATCAGGAAAACGGGACGCCGGGGCGCGATCACGGGGCGCGCGGACGCCGGGGAACGGCGCGCGCGGCGCCGCCGCACAGGCGGGCACGGCCCGCGAGCAGAGCCCGGCACCCCTCGCCGACAGCGGCCGCCCGGACCCCGGCGGGCACGAGTACCGCATGGAGGAACTGGCCGAGAAGGCCGGCATCACCGTGCGCACCCTGCGCTTCTACCGGGAACGCAAGCTCATACCGCCGCCCCGGCGCGAAGGCCGCATCGCCTGGTACGACGACACCCACCTGGCCCGCCTGCGCACCATCTCGGCACTCCTGGAACGCGGCCACACCCTCAACGGCATCGCGGAACTGGCCGAGGCCTTCGACCACGGGCGCGACGTGGGCGAGCTGCTCGGCCTGGGCGAGCCCACCGAGGAGACCCCGGTCCGCCTCTCCCCCGAGGAACTCGCCGACGTCTTCGCCGGGCAGGCGACCCCGGAGAACCTCGCCGCCGCCCTCGACCTCGGCTACCTCGGCACGGACGGCGGCGAGATCGTCCACATCAGCCGCCGCCTGCTGGACGTCTCGGCCGCGCTGGTCCGCGAGGGCATCCCGCTCGCCGACGTCCTGCGCGCCGCCCGCCGCGTCCGCGACCACACCGACGCGCTCGCCGAACTCTTCACCACCCTGGTCCTCACCGAGGACCGCACCCCCCAGGACCTCCAACGCCTGCGCCCCCTCGCGAAGAGCGTGGTGGAGGCGGAACTGTCGATGGCCCTGGACCGCCGCCTGCGGGACAAGGAGAACGGCGAGGGCGGGGTGTAGGGCTACCGGGGGCGACCGCGCACCGGCGGCCGGGGCTCCCCGGCAGTGTCGTGCCCGCTCAGAGGTTGTAGACGACCGTCACCGGCGCATGGTCGGACCAGCGCTCGTCGTGCGTCGCGGCGCGCTCCACGAAGCCCTTGACCGCCTTGGCCGCGAGCCCGGGCGTGCAGACGTGGAGGTCGATCCTCCACCCTGAATCATTGTCGAAAGCCCGCCCCCGGTACGACCACCACGAGTAGGGCCCCTCGGTGTCCGGGTGCAGGGCGCGGACGACGTCCACGTAGCCGCCGTCTGTCGCGTCGAGGACCTGGTCCAGCCAGGCGCGCTCCTCGGGCAGGAAGCCGGAGTTCTTCCGGTTGGCGCGCCAGTTCTTGAGGTCGGCCTCCTGGTGGGCGATGTTCCAGTCGCCGCAGACGACGACCTCGCGCCCGTCGGCGGCGGCGCGCTCCCTGAGTCCCTTGAGGTGGCCGAGGAACTCCGCCATGAAGCGGATCTTCTCGTCCTGCCGCTCGGTGCCGACCTCGCCGGAGGGCAGGTAGAGGCTCGCCACGGTGACGCCGGGCAGGTCCACCTCGACGTGGCGGCCGGAGGCGTCGAACTCCACGGACCCGAAGCCGACGCGGACGGCGTCCGGCTCGCGGCGTGTGTAAAGGGACACACCGGCACGGCCCTTGGCGGCGGCGGGGGCGTGCACGACGTGCCAGCCCTCGGGGGCGCGCACCTCCTCGGGCAGCTGCCCGGGCTCGGCCCGCACCTCCTGGAGACACAGCACGTCCGCGGAGGTCTCCGCGAGCCACTCCACGAAACCCTTCTTCGCGGCGGCCCGGAGCCCGTTCACATTCACAGAGGTCACAGTCAGCACCCGGGCACGATACTGAACCGGTGCGCCCGATCCGAACTCGATCACCCGCCCGGCAGGACGGGAGCGACCGCTCGCGCCGGTCCCGCACGACGCGTCACCAGCCATCACCCATAACGCATAGATGTACGGTATTCCGCATGAACATCCGCCAGGTCCCCTTCGACCATCCCGACGCCGTGAAGCTCAACGACCAGGTGCAGGCCGAGTACGCCGAGCGCTACGGCGACGACGGCGACGCCACGCACCTCGACGCGTGGATGTTCGCCCCGCCCGTGGGCCTCTATCTGATCGCCTACGACGAGCGGGACCGGCCGGTGGCGACGGGCGGCTGGCGCACCCAGGACGAGAACGCCGAGGCCTACTCGGACGGCGACGCCGAACTCAAGCGCATGTACGTGGTCCCCGAGGCCCGCGGTCTCGGTCTCGCCCGGCGCGTCCTCGCCGCCCTGGAGGAGGACGCCCGTACGGCCGGCCGCGTCCGCATGGTCCTGGAGACCGGCGCCAAACAGCCCGAGGCGGTGTCCCTCTACGCGTCGAGCGGCTATGCCCCGTGCGCGAAGTTCGGCTACTACCGCTTCCACGACCTGAGCCTCTGCTTCGCCAAGGCCCTCTAGGACCCGGCGTCCGGAGCGGGCGGCAGCCGGAGCGGGCCCCAGGGGCCCGCTCCACGAGGGGAGTTGTCCGCGTCGCCGTGCGGACATGGCAAGACTGTGCGGACATGGCAAGAGCCCCAGTCGGATCTCTCCGACTGGGGCTCTTGGCTGCGGTGGACCTGTGGGGATTTGAACCCCAGACCCCCTCGATGCGAACGAGGTGCGCTACCAGACTGCGCCACAGGCCCTTGCAACGAGTGAAACTCTAGCATCCCGATCGCGGTGCTTGGAAATCCGTTCCTGGCTGGTCAGCCAGGCCCTTCCGGGCACCGGTCGTCCGGCTTCTCACTCGTTGGCCGCGCGCGGCCGTTCGCCGTCCTCGTACTGGTCGAAGAGCGGGGTCCGGCCGCGTTCGCGGGCGCGGCGCGCCGACGCGGCGCGGCGGGCGTCACTGCGGCCGTCGTCCGCCGCGTCCGCGCAGTCGTCGTCGCACTCGGGGTTCTCCTCGGCCGGTTCGGCCTCGTGGGCGCTCGGCTCGACGGAGCTGGACCGCGCGGAACTCCACGCGTCCGGCGCCCCCAGGTCGACGTCGGAGGTGGCCCGCGGCGCGACGGGCGCGGTCACGTAGGTCGGCAGCGGAACGGGCACCGGGTCCCAGCTGTCGCCCTGTCGGGGGCCGCGCCGGCGTTCACGCTGCTGGTCGACCCACTCGGCGTGGTCCGTCTGCTCGACGAGGGCGCGCCGGTCCGCGGCGAGCGCGGAGAGCCCGGTGTCGGTGTCGGCTCCTGGGCCTTCCTCCGGTTCGTCCACGGCGAGGTCGGCGGCCGCCCGGCGGCGCGGCTGACGCTCCCGCAGCCGCTGCGCGGCGACCTCGGCCCGGCGGCGGTCCATGACGTAGGTGAAGCGCCGCCGCTCCTGGGCCCGCAGATAGACGATGTAGGAGCTCAGCATCACGGCCGGTACGGCGGGCGCCCAGAGGAGCCCGAGGCCGCCGACGGCGGCGACGATCGCGCCGAGTGTGAAGGCGAGGAAGAGCATGACCGTCGTACGCCGGCGGCGCGCGAGGACCTTGACGCGCCGGGCGCGCGCTTCGGCTTCCGCCGAGGGCGCCCGCCGCACGCCGGGTGCGCGGCCCGCCGCGGACGACGTGGCCTGCTGGGGCGCGGACTTGGCCGGCTGTCTCGGCGTGGACGGGGACGACTGCTGCGGTACGGGCCGGGCCGCGCCCGGTGTCTCGTACGCGCCGCTCTCCCTGCCGGCCGTCCGGCCGCCCTGGTTCTGTTCCGCCTGGGCCGGGTCCGGCGACGGCACGCGCTCCTGGACCTGTGGGCGGTGCTGGACCGCCGTCTGGGGCCGGGTCGGAGGCATGGCGAAGGCCCGGACGTCCACCGAATCGGTGGCGTCGTCCGGGTCGGCGTCGGGCTCCCCCTCGTCGGCGGAGCGCGCCCGCAGGTCCTTGGCGTATCGACGCTCCATGCCCGCCCGTCCGGACAGCAGCCGGATGGCGGTGCTGAAGCGTTCCGTCGGACGAGCTTCGTTCAGCTCGTCCTGCCTACGGAGCCACATCGGCACCAAGTAGGCGGCCCAGGCCCCGACGATGACTGCGTAGATGAGGCCGCTGCTGCTCACGCCTCACACGGTAGAGGGGTTTGTGTGAGGCCATCTGCCAATTGCGCCGGTGTGTCGCACGATCTGGCTGATATTTCGAGCTTTTTTTGTGACCGATGCGATCAGCAGGCCACCGGGAGCGCGAAATTAATGCCCCGAGCTGATCGCACAGCGATCAATTTCGAACACCCATTTCATTTACCGGCGTTGCCCGGCGTGCTCGGGTTCTGCGATCCCGACTGATCCGGTCCCAGCCGTTCCGGCCTGGTCTGGACCGATCGGCCGCGGCGCCACCGGGCGAGCAGTCCTTCGGGCACTTCCTCCGCGGTGAGCGCGAAGACGAGATGGTCCCGCCACGCGCCGTCGATGTGGAGATAGCGCGGGCGAAGCCCTTCCTCGCGGAATCCGAGTTTCTCCACGACCCTGCGGCTGGGCCGGTTCTCGGGGCGAATACAGACTTCGACGCGGTGCAGTCCGACCGTGCGGAAGCAGTGGTCGGTCACCAGCGCCACCGCCGTCGGCATCACGCCGCGGCCCGCGACCGACTGGTCCACCCAGTAGCCGACATGCCCCGAACACATCGAGCCCCAGGTGATCCCGGCGACGGTCAACTGCCCCACCAGCCGCCCCTGGTACTCGATCACGAAGGGCAGCATGCGGCCCGCGTTGGCCTCGGCCCGCAGGTGCCGGACCATCTGACGGTAGGTCGGCCGGTGCGCGATCGGACCGCTCGGCGTGGGCGGCGGAATGGTCGCCTCCCAGGGCCGCAGCCAGTCGCGGTTGCGCCGGTTGACCTCACGCCACGTCCGCTGGTCGCGCAGCCTTATCGGCCGGAGGACGACGTCGCCGTCCACCAGCTCGACGGGCCAGGATGGGCTGTTCAGCACGCACCCCCACTGCCGCTGGGTCTGAGGTGGTCGCCGCCGCGCAGCTGGTCGACGGCGTGGACCAGAAGGGGCTCCAGGACGGCCAGGCCGTCCTTCACCCCGCCGGGGGAACCCGGCAGGTTCACGATCAGTGTCCCCCGGGCGACGCCGGCGAGCCCGCGGGAGAGCGCCGCGGTCGGCACCTTCTCCCGGCCGAACGCCCTGATCGCCTCGGGAATGCCCGGGATCTCGTGGTCGAGCACCCGGAGCGTCGCCTCGGGGGTGCGGTCGGTCGGTGAGATCCCGGTGCCGCCGGTGGTGACGATGACGTCGTAGCCCGCCTCGACACCGGCGCGCAGCGCGGCCTCCACGGGGTCGCCGTCCGGCACGACCTGCGGTCCCTCGACGGTGAAGCCCAACGAGGAGAGTCCGGCGGCGATCAACGGGCCGCCCCGGTCCTCGTAGACGCCGGCGGAGGCGCGGTTGGAGGCGGTGACCACCAGGGCGCGGTAGGTCCGCGCGGCGGCCGGGCCGGTGCCGGCGCTCATGTCCGGCTCCAGTCGCCGGACTTCCCGCCCGTCTTCTCTTCCACCCGGACGTCCGTGATGACCGCTCCCTTGTCGACGGCCTTCACCATGTCGATCACGGTGAGCGCCGCGACGCTGACCGCCGTGAGGGCTTCCATCTCGACACCGGTGCGGTCGGTCGTCCTGACGGTGGCGCGGATCTCGACGGCGTCGTCCGCGACCGACAGGTCGACCTCGACGCCCGACACGGACAGCGGGTGGCACAGCGGGATCAGGTCCGGGGTGCGCTTGGCTCCCATGATCCCCGCGATGCGGGCGGTGGCGAGGGCGTCACCCTTGGGAACTCCCTCGCCGCGCAGCAGCTCGACGACGCCGGGCGAGACCAGGACGCGGCCGCTGGCCCGCGCGGTGCGCGCGGTCACGTCCTTCCCGGACACGTCGACCATGCGGGCGGCGCCCGCCTCGTCGATGTGCGTCAGTCGGTCCTGCACGGGGGGTCCGGAGGTGTCCCCCCGGGACGGAACAGTCATGTGCGTGGGCGCTCCCGGTCAGGGCCCGTCGCGGTGCGGCGCGTGGGCCTGGTGTGCGCGACACGTTACCGCCCGGTCGTCCGCCGCCACGCCTCCGTGATGAGCGTGCGCCTCTCTCGTGACCCGGCGGTGCGTCGGCGGGCGGCCCGGGTCCCGGCCGCTCAGCCGAGCAGCACGACCTCGACCTCGGTGCCGGGCTCGACCGAGGTGGCGCTCTCGGGGACGACGATCAGCGCGTCGGCGTGCGCGAGGGCGGCGACCAGGTGCGATCCGGCGCCGCCGACCGGTGTCACGGTGCCGTCCGCGTAGGTGCCGCGCAGGAACTGGCGGCGGCCCTCCGGCGAGGTCAGCGCCTTGTCCGCGGCGAGGGTGGCACGGGTGGTGGGCCGGTGGACGTCCTGGAGGCCCGCGAGCGTGCGGATGGCGGGGCGCACGAAGAGCTCGAAGGAGACGTAGGACGAGACGGGGTTGCCCGGGAGGGCGAGCAGCGGGGTGTGGTCGGGGCCGATGGAGCCGAAGCCCTGGGGCTTGCCGGGCTGCATGGCGAGCTTGCGGAAGTCGATGCCGCCGCCGGCCTCGTCCTCGTCGCCCACGGAGGACAGCGCCTCCTTGACCACGTCGTAGGCGCCGACGCTCACCCCGCCGGTGGTGACCACGAGGTCGGCGCGGATGAGCTGGTCCTCGATGGTGGCGCGCAGGGTCTCGGCGTCGTCGGCGACCGCGCCGACGCGGTAGGCGATGGCGCCGGCGTCACGGGCGGCCGCGTACAGCGCGAAGCTGTTCGAGTCGTAGATCTGGCCGGTGCCCAACGTCTCGCCGGGCTGGGCGAGTTCGCTGCCGGTCGAGAGGACGACCACGCGGGGGCGGGGCCGTACGCGCACGGTGGCGCGGCCGATCGCGGCGAGCAGGCCGATCTGCGGGGGGCCGAGGACGGTGCCCGCTTCGAGGGCGCGGTCGCCCGCCTTCACGTCGCTGCCGGCGGCGCGCACGTGCGCGCGTGCCTCGGCGGCGCGGTGGATGTGCACCTGCCCGAAGGCGCCCTCGGGGCTGGCGCTGTGCGCGCGCATCCCGGTGACCGGGCCCTCTCCGAGTCCTCCGTCCGTCCACTCGACGGGGACGACGGCCTCGGCGCCGGGCGGCAGCGGGGCACCGGTCATGATGCGGACGGCTTGGCCGGGGCCCACGTAGGGCGCCTCGGCCTGGCCGGCCGCGACATCGCCGACGACCGTCAGGACCGCCGGGTACTCCTCGCTCGCGCCCGCGACGTCCGCGACCCGGACCGCGTACCCGTCCATCGAGCTGTTGTCGAAGGGCGGCAGGGACACCGGCACCGTGACGTCCTCGACCAGGACACAGCCCTGGGCGTCGAGGAGTTGCAGCTCGATGGGTTCGAGAGGGCGGACGGTGCCGAGGATGTCCTCCAGGTGGTCGTCCACCGACCAGAGGTGATCCTGGCCGGCGGTGCGGGTCGCGGCGCTGCTCAAAGTCCTACATCTCCTCGGCTACGTAACTTCGAAGCCAGGTCCGGAAGTCCGGTCCCAGGTCTTCACGTTCGCACGCGAGTCTGACAATGGCACGCAGGTAGTCGCCACGGTCGCCGGTGTCATAGCGGCGGCCCTTGAAGACGACGCCGTGCACGGGGCCGCCGACCTTCTCGTCGGAGGCGAGCTGCTGGAGCGCGTCGGTGAGCTGGATCTCGCCGCCGCGACCGGGCTCGGTCGTGCGCAGTATGTCGAAGATGTGCGGGTCCAGGACGTAGCGCCCGATGATGGCGTAGTTGCTGGGCGCGTCGGAGGCGTCGGGCTTCTCGACCAGGCCGGTCACCTTCACGAGATCGGCCTCGCCCGTGATTTCGACGGCGGCGCATCCGTAGAGGTGGATCTGCTCGGGTGCGACCTCCATGAGGGCGATGACGCTGCCGCCGTGCTGCTCCTGGACCTCGACCATGCGGGCGAGCAGGGGGTCGCGCGGGTCGATCAGGTCGTCGCCGAGGAGGACGGCGAAGGGTTCGTGGCCGACGTGCGGGGCCGCGCACAGGACGGCGTGACCGAGTCCCTTGGGGTCGCCCTGGCGCACGTAGTGCATGGTCGCGAGGTCGCTGGACTCCTGGACCTTGGCGAGCCGCCCGGCGTCGCCCTTCTTCTGGAGCGCCGACTCGAGCTCGTAGTTGCGGTCGAAGTGGTCTTCCAGCGGGCGCTTGTTGCGGCCCGTGATCATCAGGACGTCGTCAAGACCCGCCGACGCGGCCTCTTCGACCACGTACTGGATCGCCGGCTTGTCGACGACCGGCAGCATCTCCTTGGGCGTGGCTTTGGTGGCCGGCAGGAACCGGGTGCCGAGGCCTGCCGCGGGGATGACAGCCTTACTGATCCTGGGGTGTGACTCAGTCATGCCCGTAACCATATCCGGTGGCTATGTGCTGAATCTGTGGCTCCGGTTAATTCGCTCTCATATGAGCGCATTGAGAAGAGTACGGGAGCCGCCTGTGAGCCACCTGGGACCCGAACCGGACCCTACGAAGCCAATGTTGCGCCGAGGGTTCCTGTCGGTGAGAACCGGGTTGACGGACGATGACGTGCGCAAGTCCGCCGCGGCGCTCGCCGTCCGGGCCCTGGAACTGCCCGAACTGGCGCACGCGCGCTCGGTGGCGGCGTACGTCTCCGTGGGGAGCGAGCCCGGCACCCTCGCACTCCTAGACGCGCTCCACGCGCGCGGGGTGCGGGTTCTGCTGCCGGTCCTGCTGCCGGACAACGACCTGGACTGGGGCCCGTACGAGGGGGCCGGCTCCCTCGCCCCGGTCCGGCACGGCACGAGAATGGCCCTTCTGGAGCCTGTGGGCGACCGGTTGGGCCCGGAGGCCGTCTCAGGGGCGGACGTGGTCCTGCTGCCCGGGCTCGCCGTCGACGGGCGCGGAATGCGGCTGGGCCGCGGCGGGGGTTCCTACGACCGCGTCCTGGCCCGCCTGGAACGGTCGGGCGCGGATCCCGCCCTGGTGGTGCTCCTGTACGACACCGAAGTCGTCGAGCGGGTACCGGCGGAGGCCCACGACCGGCCCGTCCACGCCGTGGTGACCCCTTCCGGGGTCCGCCGCTTCCGCTGACCCCGGCTGAACCCCGACCGGCCCTCCACGCGTGCGTGGAGGGCCACTTCGGCCGGGCCGGGGGCGGGGCGTCACACCCCGCCGGTCTCCGGACCCGTCACGGTTCGAGGACGAGGGTGTCGCTGGTCCTCTTGTCGACGGCCTTGCCCGAGAAGGCCCAGGGCAGGAGTTCACCCTTGGCCCACAGATCCGTCTGGTCCGTGTAGTGCGCGCTGTACGCGTGCCCGCTGGCTCCCGACAGGTTGATCCACTTCGACTTGTCGAGGTCGCCGAGGTTCACGACCATCCGCATCGAGGGCACCCACACCACGCCGTAGCCGCCCGCCGCGTTCCAGCCGGTCGCGTTGACCGTCGCCTCGCCGCCGCCGAGCTTCCACGGGCCGCGGTTGAGCATGTACTGGAGGAAACGGGGGCCTTCGGTACCGAGGGTCTGGTTCTTCAGGAACAGGCGGTGCAGCCGGCCCCAGCTCCAGGTGTCGATGTCCTTGCCGAGCTTGGCGGTCAGCTCCCAGCGGGCGTCCCGCAGAGCGCGGCCGAACAGCTCGTCACGCGTGTCGGTTGCCTTCTGGGTGCGCGTCTTCGGCAGCTGCCACCAGTCGTTCTTCTCATCGTTGATGATCTTGCGGACGACCTCGAACCAGCGGTCGCCGCCGTCCGGCTGCGCCTGGTCCGCGTCGCGCTCGCCGCACTCGCGCACCTTCTGGTCCGCGTCCGCGGGGCCCGTGGTGTCGACCCGGTCGACGTTCAGGCACTGGCCCTTGACCCGCAGTTCCTTGGGCAGCTTGTTGCCGAAGGCGAGCTTGAGGATGTTGCGCCAGGTGGCGTTGAAGTAGGCGGCCGCCGCGGAGTCGGAGTCCTGGGTGTAGTCCCAGCCCTCCAGCAGCTTCTGCGCCTGCCGGACGTCCGGGTCGGCCACGTCGATCTTGAGCAGCTTCGGCACGATCAGCTTGGCGATCTCGCTGCTGTTGTCGAGCTGCATCTGCCGCATGTCGTCGGTGGAGATCTTGCCGCCGCCGTTGATCTTCGACTCGATCAGGTCGTTGATCCGCTGGCTGCGCGTGCCGTAGCCCCAGTCCGTGGTGAGCGTGTAGGGGTACTTGTCCTTGTCGACGACCGCCTGGTTCGCGGTGACGATGTACCCGCGCTTCGGGTTGTACTCGTAGGGCAGCGCGGACTGCTTGATGTATCCGGTCCAGCGGTACTTGGACTCCCAGCCGGGCGAGGGCAGCGAACCGTCGTCGCCCTCGGCGCGCGTCGGGATCCGTCCCGGCAGCTGGTAGCCGATGTTGCCCTCGGTGTCGGCGTACACGAGGTTCTGCGAGGGCACGTCGAACGACGTGGACGCCTTGCGGAACTCGGTCCAGTCCGACGCCTTGTCCATCTCGAAGACGGCGTCCATCGAGTTGCCGGGGTCCAGCGCGGTCCAGCGCAGCGCGATGGCGTAGCCGTCCCCGCGGTCGGGCGCCCCGGCGTCGACGGTGGCCTTCTTGCCGACCTTGACCAGTTCGTCGTCGCGGTCGGAGAGCAGCGGCATGCCGTCCTCGGTCGACCGGACCACGATCGTCTTGCTCGCGCCGCCCGCGACCTTGATGGTCTCCTTGCGGGTGCTGAAGGGCCGCACCTTGCCGTCGTACTCGTAGCCCTCGCCGGTGATCTTCTCCAGGTAGAGGTCGGTGACGTCGACCCCGGAGTTGGTCATGCCCCAGGCGATGTCCTGGTTGTGGCCGATGACCACGCCGGGCATCCCCGCGAAGGTGTAGCCGGCGACGTCGTACTGGCACTTGGCGGAGAGCGCCGTGCAGTGCAGGCCCATCTGGTACCAGACCGAGGGCAGCGAGGCCGACAGGTGGGGGTCGTTGGCGAGCAGCGGCTTGCCGGTGATGGTGTGGCTGCCCGAGACGACCCAGGAGTTGGAGCCGATGCCGTTGCCGTTGACGCCGACGGCGGTGGGCACCTTGTCGAGCACGTCGTAGAGGCCCGAGAGCTGGCTCTGGAAGCCGGCGGGTGCCTCGGTGTTGCCGGTGAGCCCCGTGCCCGCCGTGGACGACGCGCCCGAGGCGGTGCCGGTCCGCGCGTACGTCCCGGTGACGCTGTCGTACGCGCCCTCCTGGACGATCGCCTTGTTCCGGCTGTACGGGTACTCCGGGTACAGGTCGGCGATCTGCTTCGGTCCGAGCCGGCTCGTCATCAGGGAGCGGTCGATCTCGTCCTGCATGTTGCCGCGCAGGTCCCAGGCCATCGCCTTGAGCCAGGCCACGGAGTCGACCGGGGTCCACTGCTGGGGCGTGTAGTCGTTGCTGAAGCCGAGGGCGGCGTACTCCAGGGAGATGTCCTTGCCGTCCTTGCCCTTCAGGTAGGCGTTGACTCCCTTGGCGTACGCCTGGAGGTACTTCTTCGTGGAGGCCGACAGCTTGGTGTCGTACTCCTTCTGCGCCACGCGGTTCCAGCCCAGCGTGCGCAGGAACTCGTCGTTCTTGACCTGGCCCTTGCCGAACATCTCGGACAGCCGGCCCGAGGTCATGTGGCGGCGCACGTCCATCTCGTAGAACCGGTCCTGCGCCTGGACGAAGCCCTGGGCCATGAACAGGTCCTCGTCGGACGAGGCGTAGACCTGGGGGATGCCGTTGCCGTCGCGCTTCACGTTCACCGGCCCCGACAGGCCGTCGAGCTTTATGGAGCCCTTGGTCTGCGGGAAGGAGGCGCGCACGGTGCTGACGCTCCAGTACGCGCCGAAGGCGATGCCCCCGATGATGGCAAGAACCAGGACAATCAAGAACAGTCGGGCTTTGCGCCCCTTCTTCCTGCCGGACTTGCCGGGCTTTTGGCCGGAAGAGGCGGTGGTGTTGGGGGGCATCGCTGTCCTTGCTGTCCTAACGCGAGCGGCAGGCGGTCCTGGAGTGCTGGAGCAACCATAGGCGCAGGGCCAACCGCGCCTTGACGCGGAGTGGGGAACCGAGAAGCACGGGCGTTCGATCTTGCCTCCCGGAACGTCAAGAAAGCGTCAAGAGTTAGGTAAGGTAACGAAGTACTTGCACTGAAGTACCCGGCTTCCGGTGCTCGGATCCGCGTACTCGTCCCGGCGGGACCGGATCGGCGAGAAAGGAACAGCCCCTGACTGTCCACCACCTCAACCAGCTCCTGCTCGTGTGCGCGCTCGTCCTCCTCGTCGCCGTGGCGGCGGTCCGGATCTCCTCACGCAGCGGGCTCCCCACCCTGCTCGTGTACCTGGGGATCGGCGTCGCCATGGGCCAGGACGGCATCGGCGACGTCCACTTCAACAGCGCCGAACTGACCCAGGTCATCGGGTACGCGGCCCTGGTCGTGATCCTGGCCGAGGGCGGACTCGGCACGAAGTGGAAGGAGATCAAGCCGGCGCTCCCGGCGGCCTCCTCGCTGGCACTGGTGGGTGTCGCGGTGAGCGTCGGTGTCACCGCGACGGCGGCGCACTACCTGATCGACCTGGACTGGCGGCAGGCCCTCATCGTCGGGGCGGTGGTGTCCTCGACGGACGCCGCGGCGGTCTTCTCCGTCCTGCGGAAGATCCCCCTGCCCGCGCGCGTGACGGGCATCCTGGAGGCCGAGTCCGGCTTCAACGACGCCCCGGTGGTCATCCTCGTCGTCGCCTTCTCCACCGCCGGACCGGTGGAGCACTGGTACGCGCTGGTCGGCGAGATAGCCCTGGAACTCGCGATCGGCGCCGCCATCGGGATCGCGGTCGGCTGGCTCGGCTCCTTCGGGCTGCGGCACGTGGCGCTGCCCGCCTCCGGCCTCTACCCGATCGCCGTGATGGCCATCGCGGTCGTCGCCTACGCCGCCGGGGCCCTGGCGCACGGCAGTGGATTCCTCGCCGTCTACCTCGCCTCGATGCTGCTGGGCAACGCCAAGCTCCCGCACTGGCCCGCCACCCGCGGCTTCGCCGAGGGACTCGGCTGGATCGCCCAGATCGGCATGTTCGTCCTGCTCGGCCTGCTGGTCACACCGCACGAGATGGGCGACGACATCGTGCCCGCCCTGCTCGTCGGCCTGATTCTGACCATGGCGGCGCGGCCCCTCAGCGTGATCGTCAGCCTGGCGCCCTTCCGCATGCCCTGGCAGGAGCAGACCCTGCTCTCCTGGGCGGGCCTGCGCGGCGCCGTGCCCATCATCCTGGCGACCATCCCCATGGTGAACGGCGTCTCGGACAGCCGGCGCATCTTCAACATCGTCTTCGTCCTGGTCGTCGTCTACACCCTCGTCCAGGGCCCGACCCTGCCCTGGCTGGCCCGCAAACTCCGGCTCGGAGCATCCCCCGGCGCCGCCGACCTGGGCATCGAGTCGGCCCCTCTTGAGCGGCTGCGCGGCCACCTGCTGTCGGTCGCCATCCCCGAGGGATCCCGGATGCACGGCGTCGAGGTGGGCGAGCTGCGGATGCCCCCGGGCGCCGCGGTCACCCTGGTCGTCCGCGAGGGGAAGTCCTTCGTGCCGATGCCCACGACCGTGCTGCGGCTCGGCGACGAGCTGCTGGTGGTGGCCACCGACCCGGTCCGGGACGCCGCCGAGAAGCGGCTCCGCGCAGTGGGCCAGGGCGGCAAGCTGGCCGGCTGGCTGGGCACCGGCGAGGTCGCCACGGAGAACCAGCGCGGCCACACGGCCCACCAAAAGGGCCTTTAACGGGACAACCGAGGACGGCGGGCATTCCCAGGCGTACGTTGCCACGGTGCTCGCTTTCACAGGCGAGGGAAGGCCCGGCCCCTGTACGATGAAGGCACACCCAGATCGGACCAACTCTGCCTGACGCAGAGCTGGCGCGACCGTATGGCGGCCGTGACGCCCTCCTGCCGAGGACGCCGGTATCTACCGCAGATCCGCGCAAGAGGACAGCTCTCGGCGCCCCCGCACGGGCGCGCTACCAGGCGGCAGAAAGGCACGGGCCGTGGCATCCACGGTCACTTCCCGTCCTGGATACGGCCGGCTGCTGCGCACCCGCGGCGCCTGGACGTTCCTGCTTCCCGGATTCGCCGCACGGCAGCCGTTCGCCATGCTGACGATCTCCATCGTGCTGCTCGTGCAGCACACCACCGGCTCCTACGGAGCGGCCGGCGCCGTCGCGGCCGTGACCGGCGTCGCCATGGCCCTGTTCGCGCCCTTCACCGGCCGGCTGGCCGACCGCCACGGACAGCGGGCCGTCCTGCTGCCGGGCGTCCTCGTGCACGCCCTGGCGGGCCTCTCCCTGACCGCGCTGGCACTGGCGGACGCCCCGCTGTGGGCGCTCTTCGCCGCCGCGGTGCCCACCGGCGCCTCGGTGCCCCAGGTCGGGCCCATGGTGCGGGCCCGCTGGGGCGTGAAGCTCCAGGGCTCCCCCCTCATGACGACCGCGGCGGCCTTCGAGTCCGTCACGGACGAACTGACCTTCGTCTTCGGCCCGCTGCTCGCCACCGCTCTGTGCACGGCCGTCAACCCCGCCGCGGGCCTGCTCACGGAGGCCTCGCTGACCCTCGTCGGCGGCCTGCTGTTCGCCGCCCAGCGGAGCACCCAGCCCTCCGTCTCCGCCGACCGGCACACGCGCGTGGACCACGGTTCCGCGCTGCGCGTCCCCGGGGTCCGCGTCCTCATCGTGACGTTCCTGGGCATCGGCTCCGTCTTCGGCGGCATGCAGGTCTCCCTGGCCGCGTTCAGCGAGTCGATCGGCGAGCCCGGCCTGAACGGCGTCCTGTACGGCGTCTTCGCGGCGGGCAACATGGTCTCCGGCATCGTCTGCGGTGCCATCGCCTGGAAGGTCGCCCCGCAGCGACGGCTCCTCGTCGGATACGCCGCCCTCGCGCTGACCGCCTCCGGACTGTGGGCCGCGCACTCCGTGGTCGTGCTCTCCGGAATCGGCCTCCTGGTCGGCATGTGCATCGCCCCGGCCCTGATCACCGGCTACACCCTGGTCGAGAGCCTGGTCCCGCAGGGCGCCCGCACCGAGGCCTTCACCTGGCTCACCGGCGCGGTCGCGCTCGGCCAGGCGGCGGCCGTCACGGTCGCCGGCCAGTTGGAGGACCACGCCTGGGACGGTGCCGGCTTCCTGGTGCCGATGGCCGGTACGGTCCTTGCGCTGGCGACACTCCTGACCCTGCGGTCACGCCTCACCACGAGCGCTCCGAGCCGGACGGTCGCACGTGGCGTCGGTCACCGAGTGCCGGTGACAGTGGACTGATCCCGCGGAATACGTCACTATGGACCGTCGTTAGCACTCATTGAGTGAGAGTGCCAGGAGGAAGACAAGTGCCGACCTACCAGTACCAGTGCACCGAGTGTGGCGAGGGCCTCGAGGCGGTGCAGAAGTTCACCGACGATGCCCTGACCGAGTGCCCCAACTGCGGTGGCCGCCTGAAGAAGGTGTTCTCGGCCGTCGGCATTGTCTTCAAGGGCTCCGGCTTCTACCGCAATGACAGCCGCGGTTCCTCGTCGAGCAGCTCGCCCGCGTCCAAGCCGTCGACGTCCACCGCGGCGTCGTCCGACTCGAAGTCGACGTCCGGTTCGTCGTCCTCGTCGTCCTCGGACTCGAAGTCGTCGGGCTCCGGCTCGGCCGGCAGCTCCGCCGCCTAGGACCTCTCCGGCCGGCCAGGGCGACCGCCCCGGCCCCGGGAGCCCTCTCCCGGCTCGTTCGCACCCGACCCCGTCGCCCTACGACGACGGGGTCTTCGGTGTTTCTCCGGCCCGGTTAGGGTGCGGTCCATGGCGAATACGGACAACCCCCAGAGCCCGGCCGGCGAGCAGGCGGACCGGGCCGAGATCGGTGTCATCGGCGGCTCGGGCTTCTACTCCTTCCTCGACGACGTGACCGAACTCCAGGTCGACACCCCCTACGGGCCGCCCAGCGACTCCTTGTTCCTCGGTGAGATCGCCGGACGGCGGGTCGCCTTCCTCCCCCGCCACGGCCGCGGCCACCACCTGCCGCCGCACCGCATCAACTACCGGGCCAACCTATGGGCGCTGCGCTCCGTCGGCGCACGCCAGATCCTCGGGCCGTGCGCCGTGGGCGGTCTGCGCGAGGAGTACGGGCCCGGAACCCTGCTCGTGCCGGACCAGTTCGTGGACCGTACGAAGGCGCGGGCCCAGTCCTACTTCGACGGGCTGCCGCTGCCGGACGACGCGGTGCCGAACGTGGTGCACGTGTCCCTCGCCGACCCCTACTGCCCCGTCGGCCGCAAGGTCGCCCTGGACGCGGCGCGCGGCCGGAACTGGGAGCCGGTGGACGGCGGCACACTCGTCGTCGTGGAGGGCCCCCGCTTCTCCACCCGGGCCGAGTCCCTCTGGCACCAGGCACAGGGCTGGTCGGTGGTCGGTATGACCGGTCACCCGGAGGCTGCGCTGGCCCGCGAACTGGAGCTCTGCTACACGTCGTTGACGCTGGTCACCGACCTGGACGCGGGCGCCGAGAGCGGCGAGGGCGTCTCCCACGACGAGGTGCTGAAGGTGTTCGCGGCGAACGTGGACCGGCTTCGGGGCGTGCTCTTCGACGCGGTCGCGGGGCTCCCGGAGAACGGCACCCGGGACTGCCTGTGCACGACGGCCCTGGGCGGGATGGATCCCGGGTTCGAGCTGCCGTAGGCGCGCTCCGCCGGAGACTTCGGGACGGGTCCCGCCGGGTTGCCGTTACGGGGCCGGGGCGCCGTGTCCCGGGACGCCGGGGCGGTGAGTGACGGACGGGGACTCACGGGCTGTGGCGGGCCGGTGGGCCTCCTCGTCGGTGACGCCGATGAGCGGCGCCGTCGGTGCTCTGCGGAGCCGGCCCGCCCGGATCGCGGACAGGCAGGAATCTCCCGTTCGGGTGAGGGAGTTGTCCACAATCCGCCGACCGTCCACCGACTCCGGCGGGCTTCGCCGCGAGGCCTCATCGTGGGATCGCAAGCCGGTCCCTCGTCACAGGTGGTGGTCTCCATGACTCAGTACACCCGCCCCGCCCAGCTCCCCCCGCGGGCCCAACTCCCCCGGCCGCCGCAGCAGGCGGCGTCGCTCCCTCCGCGGTCGCGGCGGCCGGCACCGTCCCCTGCCCCACGCCCACGCCCTTCTCGGGCACAGCTCACGGGACTCGACCGTCCACCGGGCGGGGACGCTCCTCCGACCTGCGCCGTCCCGCTCTTCGCGCCGGTCCACGTGCGCGGCGGGCGGTACCGGCTGCGGCGCCTCGTCAGGCACCGGAGGGGGGCGATCGCCGCGGGCCTGGCGATGACGGCGGCCGCTCTCGTGGCGGCCGGCCCGCAGGACGCCGAAGGGGCACGCGGACATCCGGCGCCCGCTCGGCCCGCCGGCTCGGTGGCCGCCCCACCCGGCGGAGCCGGCCCTGCTCGCGCACACGGGACGCCCCCCGTCCGCACCGTGACGGCCCCCGTCCGGATCGCCGACGGCGCGACGGTCGGACTGCTGCACCCCGGTGACCGCGTGGACGTGGTGGCCGCGGACAGCCGTGGCGCCGTGCGGGTGGTGGCGACCGGTGCGCGCGTCACCGAGGTGCCGGACGTCGGCGGCACCGAGGCCGGCGCGCTGGTGGTCCTCGCCGTGCCCCGCCCGACGGCCGTGCGCCTGGCCGGCGCGGGCACGACGTCACGGCTGGCGGTGACGTTGCGGTGAGGGGAGGAACCGTGTCAAGTCCCTCGTTGGAGCGACCCAATTGGACACGCCCGGCAGGCCCTGCCGTAGGTTTCGGAGCTGTTTGTTCCACGACTTGTGCAGAGGGGCCTCCTGGTGAGCGACAAGCAGCAGCCCGGCGTCTGGGAGGGCTTCAAGGCCTTCCTGATGCGCGGCAACGTGATCGACCTGGCCGTCGCGGTGGTCATCGGCGCGGCCTTCACCAACATCGTCAACTCCGTGGTGAAGGGCATCATCAACCCGGTGGTCGGGGCGATCGGGACGAAGAACCTCGACAACTACAGCTCGTGCCTGAAGCACCCGTGTCGCGGCACCGGCGACACCGCCGAGGGCATCCGCATCATGTGGGGTTCGGTGCTGGGCGCCACGCTCAGCTTCGTGATCACGGCCGCCGTCGTGTACTTCCTGATGGTGCTGCCCATGGCCAAGTTCCTGGCCCGGCAGGCCGCCCGCCAGAAGGCGAAGGAGAACACCAAGGAGGTCATGGACGTGACCGAGCTGGAGGTGCTCAAGGAGATCCGCGACGCGCTGGTCGCCCAGCGGGGGAACGGCCACCGCGAAAGCTGACCGCGGGGGCCCCGGGCCGCGCTCAGATGTGGTGGGGCGGCTTCTCGTCGAGGAAGCGCTTCAGGTCGGCGGCACTGTCACCGGTGCTGTCGGCCTGCTCTCCCCATCCGCGGTCCGTGTCGTCCGAGGACTGCTGGCTCAGCGGGTCGTCGAAGACCAGCGCCGGCTTCGGATCGCGCGGTTCGGAGGCGGGGGCGGTACTCATGCCTCCAGAGTACGTCTCGGGCGGCACGGCACCCGCCCGGCGGCGTCCGGGGGACTTCGGCGCCACGACCGCGGGTGACCCCCTTCACACGAATTCGCTCCGCTTTTCTGCTGTGCTTGGCCGCATGACCTCCCGTTCCACTCCCGAGCCCACCGCGGCGGCACGACCCGCGGACCGTCGGCCCCTGCGCAGAATGACCGCCCGCGGGCGCGACGAGGCCCACCGGGTGGCGTCGCCGCTGGAGCTCTTCTTCGACCTGTGCTTCGTGGTGGCCATCTCCCAGGCCGGCGCCGAGCTGGTGCACGCCGTGGCCGAGGGACACGCGGGCAAGGGCATCCTCAACTACGCGATGGTCTTCTTCGCCATCTGGTGGGCGTGGATGAACTTCAGCTGGTTCGCGTCGGCGTACGACAACGACGACGTGCTCTACCGGGTCGTCACGCTGGTGCAGATCGCGGGCGTCCTGGTGCTGGCCGCCGGGGTGTCGAAGGCGTTCGAGAGCCATGACTTCCTGGTCGTCTGGATCGGCTACGTGATCATGCGGCTGGCGATGATCGCCCAGTGGCTGCGGGTGGCGCGCTCCACGGAGGGCGCCGAGAGAACGATGGCGCTGCGGTACGCGGGCGGCGTGCTGCTCTGCCAGGTCGGCTGGCTCGGTCTGCTGTTCACGCCCGAGGGAGCCCTGCCGTGGGTGTTCCTGGTCGTGGTGATCGCCGAGCTGTGCGTGCCGCTGTTCGCGGAGAAGGACTACTCGACGTCCTGGCACCCGCACCACATCTCCGAGCGCTACGGGCTGTTCACGATCATCGTGCTGGGCGAGACGATCGCGGCGGCCACGGTCGCGGTGAAGTCGGCGGTGGACGAGCACGACGCCCTCGGCGAGTTGCTGCCGATCGCGGCGGGCGGACTGCTGATCGTGTTCGCCGCCTGGTGGATCTACTTCGTGGTGCCGATCCACGGACACCTGCGGACCAGCGGGCAGGCGTTCCTGTGGGGGTACGGGCACTATCTGATCTTCGCGTCGGCCGCCGCGATCGGCGCCGGCCTGGAGGTCGCGGTCGAGCAGGCGGTGGGCACGGCGCACGTCTCGACCCTCGCGGCGTCCGCCGCCGTGACCCTGCCGACCGCGCTGTACTTCCTCGCGGTGTGGGTGCTGCACTCGCGCTACTTCAAGGTGGGCATCGGTCAGCAGCTCGTCCTGCCGACGACCGCCCTGCTGGTCATCCTGTGCACGTTCCTCGGCGACTGGGCGGTGCCCGCCGCGGGCATCGTCGCGGCGCTGGCCGTGGCGGTGGGTGTGGTGCTGACGGCGCGGACGGTGACGCGGGAGGCGCCGGTGGACGCGGACGCGTAGGCACGCGGGGCCGGGGTTCCCGATGCGGCTGCCGTGGGCCGGGGCAGGTGCCGGGGAACACTGGGCGCATGACAGTTGACGCTCTGACGGATGTGGCCGGTCTGCGGGTGGGGCACGCGACGCGTACCGGCGACGGGTGGCTCACGGGGACGACAGTCGTGCTCACCCCCGAAGGCGGTGCGATCGCCGCCGTGGACGTGCGGGGCGGCGGGCCCGGCACCAAGGAGACCGACGCGCTCGATCCCCGCAACCTCGTGCAGAAGGTCGAGGCGGTGGTGCTGACCGGCGGCAGCGCCTACGGGCTGGACGCGGCCTCGGGCGTGATGGCCTGGCTGGAGGAGCGGGGGCGCGGGGTGCGGGTGGGCCCCGACCCGCTGCACGTCGTGCCGGTCGTGCCCGCGGCCTGCGTCTTCGACCTGGGCCGGGGCGGGGAGTTCCGGTGCCGGCCGGACGCCGCCACCGGTCGGGCCGCGGTCGAGGCGGCCGACGCGAGCGAGCCGGGCGCCGAGGTGCCCGAGGGAGGGGTGGGTGCCGGAACGGGAGCGGTGGTCGGGGAGATCAAGGGCGGGGTCGGGACGGCGAGCGTCGTGCTGGAGTCCGGCGTCACGGTCGGCGCGCTGGTGGTGGCCAACGCGGCGGGCTCGGCGGTGGAACCGGTGACGGGGGCGCTGTACGGGGAGTTGACCGTGGGACGTGCGCAGTATCCGGCCGGGTCCGTGCACGAGGCGGCTCGGCGACGGCTCGCGGAGAGCGCGGCGAGGAACGCGCCGCCGCCGCTGAACACCACCCTGGCCGTGGTCGCCACCGACGCCGATCTGACGCGCGCGCAGGCGCAGAAGCTCGCGGGCACGGCGCACGACGGGATCGCCCGCGCCGTACGCCCGGTGCATCTGCTGAACGACGGGGACACGGTGTTCGCGCTGGCCACGGGCACGCGGGCGCTCGACGCCGGGAACCCGCTCGCGTTGAACGAGATCCTGGCGGCGGGCGCGGACCTGGTGACGCGCGCCATCGTGCGGGCCGTGCGCGCCGCCGGTCCGGTGGAGGGGCCGGGCGGCGTGTGGCCGTCGTACGAGGAGCTCTACGGAAGGGGGTAGGGCCTGATCCGGACGGCCGGCCCGGGGGTTTCCGGCCGTCGGGCGGGCGATTGTCCTGGTTGTGTCACGTGACGGTCCCCGGCCCGAGTCGGCGGGAACCCCTCCCGGCGCCGCTCGCTCTTTCTCCCCGTACCGCAGCGGACGCCGCAGACGACGACAACGGGGAGCAGACGTGACAACGCCGAAGAGGACAGCACGCGCACTGGGGGCCTGTGCCGCCCTGATGATCGGCGCTCTCACGCTCACCGCCTGCGGCGGCGACGCCAGCGCCGACACCACGAGCGGCAAGGACGGCAAGGGCGGCGGGAACTCCGCCCGGACGTCCACGGCACGGATCGTCATCTCGGCGAAGGACGGCTCGACGAGCGCGTCCATCAACGCCACGGGTGTGAAGGTGAGCCACGGCAGGCTGACCGACGTGAGGATGACGGTCGCCGGAACCGGGACGGCCGTGCCGGGGGCGATCGCGGCGGACGGCGGCTCCTGGAAGCCGAAGGAGCAGCTGGAGCGAGGCACGAAGTACCGGATCTCGGCGACGGCGAAGGATGCCGGCGGGCGGACCGCGGCGGCCAACTCGATCTTCACCACGGTCTCTTCGGGTAACAGCTTCATCGGCACGTACACGCCGGACGACGGCTCCACGGTCGGGGTCGGCATGCCGGTGTCGTTCACCTTCGACAAGGCGATCGGCGACAAGAAGACCGTCCAGTCGCACATCAGGGTCACCTCCAGCACGGGCCAGCAGGTCGTGGGCCACTGGTTCGGGACGCAGCGCCTCGACTTCCGGCCCGAGACGTACTGGAAGGCCGGCTCCAAGGTCACGATGAAGATCGACCTGGACGGCGTCGAGGGCGCCAACGGCGTCTACGGGGTGCAGAAGAAGACCGTCACCTTCACCGTCGGACGCTCCCAGGTCTCCACGGTCGACGTGAACACCCAGACCATGACCGTCGTGCGGGACGGGAAGACCGTCAAGAGCGTGCCGATCTCGGCGGGCAGCCCCGAGCACACCACGTACAACGGGCAGATGGTGATCTCGGAGAAGTTCGAGCGGACGCGGATGAACGGTTCGACGGTCGGATACGGCGGCGAGTACGACATCCCCGACGTGCCGCACGCGATGCGTCTGACGTCGTCGGGGACGTTCATCCACGGCAACTACTGGTACAGCCGCGGGAACGCGCCCTTCGGGCGGCAGGGCACCAGCCACGGTTGTGTCGGCCTCGCCGACGAGCAGGGCACGCAGGGGGCCACGCCCGCCAAGTGGTTCTTCGACAACTCGCTCGTCGGGGACGTCGTGACGGTCAAGAACTCTCCCGACAAGACGGTCGCGCCGGACAACGGGCTCAACGGCTGGAACATGTCGTGGAGTGCCTGGACCGCCGGAAGTGCCCTCTGACGAGGGCCTTTTGAGGGCCGGGCGGGCCGCGCGGGAACTCCCCGCCCGGCCCGCCCGTTTTCCGTCCGTACGTTTTCTCGGTTCGCGGACATGATGTCCGACCGAGGGGCTACGGTATGCACCCACAAGGTGACATGCAGCAACGCCGGGAGAAACCTTGAGCGTTCCGTACGAGACAGCAGCGTACGAACCACCCGAGTCGCCCGAGTCTCCGGAGGAGCATCTCGAAAGGCTTCTGGGCCGCGCCCTGAACTCGTTCGAGCTGCCCGACGAGACGATACGGCTTCTCGACTGCGCGCTGGCGCACGACAGCTCGTTGCACTCCGCGCACCACAGCGCCGGACTGCACCGGGAGACGTACCGGCACACGTGGCTGCTCTCCGACGGCTCCGCCGTCACCCTGTGGGAGCTGGTGCACAACACGGCGGTCGGCCGCGACGCACAGCACGAGGTGTACATCGACGAGGAGGAGGTGCGCGCGGCCACGGCCCGGCTCGCCCTCCCGCCCGACGCACCGGACTTCGAACTGCCCGCGTTCGTGCAGCTGTCGTCGATCCCCGAGCCTCGGCACACCTACGTGCCCGACGCCTCCGCCGATCACGCGCGCCGGCTCCTGCGCCGCGCGGAGAACGCGGACGGGCCGGACGCCGAACTCTCGGCACTGCTGCTGCGCGAGGCCTTCGCGCACCAGATCACCCAGGCCTTCGGGCGCCCGGGACGCACCGGCCAGGCGGGGTTGTCCTTCTCGCTGTACGAGCACGCGTTCCTGCTGCGGGACGGGCGGGAGATCTCCCTGTGGGAGGTCGAGCACACAGCGACACCGGACCGCCGGCACATGTGCGAGGTGTACGCCACGGAGGACGCGGCGCGGGACGCCATGGAACGGCGCGCGGCCCGACTCGGCTGACGCCACTCGACTCACGCGCTGCGACCCACCCGGCCCGGCTGACGCGAGCCGACTGACGCGAGCCGGCCGACGCGATGTGCCCCACCCGGCCCGTCCCGCCAGGCGCGGCCGAACCGATTCGGCCGCCCGACGTGGCTGGCCGACGTGGCTGGCCGACTGTGCCGACCGAGTGCGCGGCCTCGCGGACCCGCCCTACGGACGGCTGTCGCTGAACTGCCGTACCAGGCGCGCGAAGGCGACCCGTTCCTCGGGGGTGAGTTCCACGGCTTCCGTGTCGGGGCCGTGGTCGCGCTGACCGGGCAGCGCGCGGAGCGCCTCGCCGGGATGCGGCGCCATGGTGACGGAGGGGCCGCCGCGCAGCAGGCGGCCCAGGCCGACGACCCAGACGACGGTCGCCAGCGCGAGGAACGCCACGCCGGTCAGCTGGAGGATCGACACGTGCTCGGGCATGCGCCCCAGTAGACACCACGGTCCGGGACTTTGACCCCGGACCGTGACGCATCTCGCAGAAGCGGTGAAGGCCTCACAGGTGCTCCAAAAGGGCACCTTGGCAGGCGGTTCAGGCCGCGACCGGCTCCTTCGAACCGGCCGGGGACGCCGCGCCGGCGCCGGTGCTCTCGGCGCCGGCACCCGACGGGGACCGCTTGCGCAGGCCCTTCAGGACGACGACCAGAGCGGTGGTGACGCCGACGCCTGCGGCGACGGCGATGAGGTAGAGGAACGGGTTGCCGATCAGCGGGACCACGAAGATGCCGCCGTGCGGGGCGCGCAGCGTGGCACCGAACGTCATCGACAGGGCGCCGGTGACGGCGCCGCCCGCCATCGCGGAGGGGATGACACGCAGCGGGTCGGCGGCGGCGAACGGGATGGCGCCTTCGGTGATGAAGGAGGCGCCCAGTACCCAGGCGGCCTTGCCGTTCTCGCGCTCGGTCGGGGTGAAGAGGCGGGCGCGCACGGTCGTCGCGAGGGCCATCGCCAGCGGCGGGACCATGCCCGCCGCCATCACGGCCGCCATGATCTTCATCGCCGAGTCGCCGGGGTTCGCGACGGCGATCCCCGCGGTGGCGAAGGTGTAGGCGACCTTGTTGACCGGGCCGCCGAGGTCGAAGCACATCATCAGGCCGAGGAGGGCACCGAGCAGGACGGCGTTCGCGCCGGTGAGGCCGTTCAGCCAGTCGGTCATGCCCTTCTGGGCGGACGCGATGGGCTTGCCGATCACCACGAACATCAGGAATCCGACGACCGCCGAGGAGATCAGCGGGATCACCACCACCGGCATGATGCCGCGCACCGCCGCCGGGATGCGGACCTTCTGGATCGCCATGACCACGCCGCCGGCGATGAGGCCCGCCGCGAGACCGCCGAGGAAGCCCGCGTTGATGGTGAGGGCGATCGATCCGCCGACGAATCCGGGGACGAGGCCGGGCCGGTCCGCCATGCCGTAGGCGATGTAGCCGGCCAGGACCGGGATCAGGAAGTTGAAGGCGACGCCGCCGATCTGGAACAGCAGCGCGCCCCAGCTGTCCGCCTGGGTCCCTACGAAGTGGTCCATGACCGACGGAGCCTTGTTGACCTGCCAGCCGCCGATCGCGAAGCCGAGGGCGATGAGCAGACCGCCCGCGGCGACGAACGGGACCATGTAGCTCACCCCGGACATGAGCCAGGTGCGGAGCCGGGTGCCGTAGCCCTCGCCGGTCCCCCCGGCGCGCTCGACGGGCGTGCCGGAGGCCGAGCCGGCGGCGGAGCCCGGCGCCGATCCGGCGGTGACCTCACCGCGGGCGGCCTTCTCCCGTACCTCGGCGACGAGTTCGGCGGGACGGTTGATCCCCGCCTTCACCCCGACGTCGACGGTCGGCTTCCCGGCGAAGCGTTCCTTCTCCCGTACGGGCACGTCGTGGGCGAGGATCACACCGTCGGCGGCCGCGATCACCGCCGGGTCGAGGCGGGTGAAGCCGGCCGATCCCTGCGTCTCCACGACGAGTTCGATCCCGGCCTCACGGCCCGCGTTCTCCAGGGACTCCGCCGCCATGTAGGTGTGCGCGATGCCGGTGGGGCAGGAGGTGACGGCGACGACACGGAACGGGCGGCCGTCCGGAGCGGCCGTGGCGCCGGACACCGGGCCGGATCCGTCCTCGGCGCTCGCGCCCCGCACCGGGGCCGTGCCGCTCACGGCGGTGTCCTCGGCGGAGGCCACCGCGCCGGGCGCGCCCGCCTCCGTCGCCCCGGAGCCCTCCGGACGCTCGGCGTTCCCGGCGTCTGCGGGGACGTCCACGGATGCCGGGGTCCGGTCGCCGCGGACGAGCGCCGCGGCGGTCTCCGTGTCGTCCACGGCCCGCAGCGCGGCGGTGAACGCGGTGTTCGTCAGCTGCCGGGCGAGGGCCGACAGGATGGTGAGGTGGGCGTCGTCCGCGCCCGCCGGGGCGGCGATCAGGAAGATCAGGTCGGCGGGGCCGTCCGGCGCACCGAAGTCGATCCCGGCGGCCTTGCGTCCGAAGGCGAGCGTCGGTTCCGTGACGTGTTCGCTGCGGCAGTGCGGGATGCCGATGCCGCCGTCCAGGCCGGTCGGCATCTGGGCCTCGCGGGCGGCCACGTCGGCGAGGAACCCGTCCAGGTCGGTGACCCGGCCCAGGGCGGCCATGCGCTCGGCGAGGGCACGGGCCGCCGCCTCCTTGGTGTCGGCGGACAGGTCGAGATCGACCAGGTCCGCGGTGATCATCTCGCTCATCGCGGGCTCCTTCGCACGCGTATCGCCCGGGGGGAGTCGTGGGCGGGAACGGAAGGGGGGACGGGGACTGCGGTGGGGACGGGAACAGAGGTGGGGACGGGGGAGCGGGGTTCGGTGGGGGCGGGGCCGGTCACGACGCCGGCTCCGTCAGGGGGCGGGACTCCGGGATCTCCGTCGTGACGGTCACGGCGTCCGGGGCGAGGTCGGCCGGGCCCGGCATCACGCTGCCGGGGAGCTGGACGGCGGCGGCGCCGTGCGCGACGGCGGAGGCGAGGGCGCGCGGCCCGCCGCCCCCGGCGATCAGGAACCCGGCGAGCGAGGAGTCACCGGCACCCACGTTGCTGCGTACGGTGTCGACGCGGGCGCTGCCGAACCAGGTGCCTGCGGCGTCGACGAGCACCTGCCCGTCGGCGCCGAGGCTCGCGAGCACGGCGCCCGCGCCCATCGCGCGCAGTTCCTCGGCCGCCTTCACCGCGTCGCCCACCGTGACGAGGGGACGGCCGACGGCCGCGGCCAGTTCCTCGGCGTTCGGCTTCACCACGTCGGGCCGCTCGCGCAGCGCCGCGAGGAGCGCCGGCCCGGAGGTGTCGAGGGCGATCCGGGCGCCCACCGCGTGGGCCCGCGCGACGAGTTCGGCGTACCAGGACGGCGCGAGTCCGCGGGGCAGGCTGCCGCAGCAGGTGATCCAGCCGGTCTCGCCGGGACGGTGAACGCGGCGGACGGTCTCCAGCAGGAGTTCGGCCTCGGCGGCGGAGA
The DNA here is from genome assembly GCF_002078175.1 of Streptomyces sp. M41(2017). GTDB lineage: Bacteria > Actinomycetota > Actinomycetes > Streptomycetales > Streptomycetaceae > Streptomyces. The sequence continues at coordinate 1,489,745 of NZ_MWFK01000001.1, forward strand.
GGTCGGGGCCGGGCGCGTTGATCTTCGTCAGGGTGCCGTCCGGCTCGGCGACCGAGATGTTGGAGCGGGTGGCCCCGGCGACCGGGACCGGCGCGACCTCGATGCCCTGGGCCGCGAGGAGTTCGGCGACGAGCGCGCCGGGGGCGCCCCCGAGAGGCAGGACGGCGACCGTGCGCCGTCCCGCGGCGGCGACCGCCCGGGAGACGTTCACGCCCTTGCCGCCCGGGTCCACGCGTTCCCCGGTGGCCCGGACGACCTCGCCGCGGCCCAGGGCCGGGACCTCGTACGTGCGGTCCAGCGAGGGGTTGGGGGTGACGGTGAGGATCATGCGCTCTCGTTTCTCGGCACGTGGCCTGCGGCAGGTGGCCTGTGGTTTCCCGGCTCTCGGCACGTGGCCGCGGCAGGGCACCTGTGGCTCTCGGCTCTCGGCTCTCGGCTCTCGGCTCTCGGCAGGGTGGCCGCGCTTCCTGGGGTCCGGCGGCGGTCGCTAGACGCGGAGCACTTCGGTGCCGCCGCTCTCGACGGCGGAGGCGTCCTCGGGGTCGAGCCCGCTGTCGGTGATCAGCAGGTCCACCTCGTCGAGGTCGCCGAACCGCGCGAAGTGTTCCTGGCCGCTCTTGGAGGAGTCCGCGAGCAGGACGACCCGGCGTGCGGCGTGCAGGGCCGCCCGCTTGACCGCGGCCTCCGCGAGGTCGGGCGTGGTCAGTCCGCTCGCGGGCGAGAAGCCGTTGGCGGCGACGAAGACGACGTCGGCGCGGATCTCGGCGTACGCGCGCAGCGCCCAGGCGTCCACCGCGGCACGGGTCCGGGTGCGCACGCGCCCCCCGACGAGGTGCAGTTGGACGCCGGGGTGGTCGGCGAGGCGGGCGGCGGTCGGGAGGCTGTGGGTGACGACGGTGAGCGTCGCCTCCAGCGGGAGGGACGCGGCGAGCCGGGCGACCGTGGAGCCGGCGTCCAGGATCACCGTGCCGTCGTGCGGCAGTTCGGCGATCGCGGCCTCGGCGATCCGGTCCTTCTGGCCGGCGGCGGTCGACTCGCGCTCGGCGAGGTCCGGCTCGAAGTCGAGCCGGCCCGCGGGGATCGCGCCGCCGTGCACCCGGCGCACCAGTCCGGCGCGGTCCAGCGCCTTCAGGTCCCGCCGGATGGTCTCCGCGGTGACCTGGAAGGTGTCGGCCAGCGACAGGACGTCCACCCGGCCGCCGTCACGGGCGAGCCGCAGGATCTCCTGCTGCCGCTCCGGTGCGTACATGTCCGTTCGCCTCCGCCTGATGTCCGAGCCTGTGGTTTCAGACGGAGACTACGCACCCATGCCCGGGAAGTAAACAAGTTCGGGCCTGTTTCGGGCATGAACAGACACGAGAGAGACAAGGAGGGGGAGGACGGACGGGCTCACGGGAGAAGCCGGAGTCTCCGGGCGGGCAGGCTCTCCCCGGGGGAGCCGGAGCGCACGGGCAGCCGGGGCTCTCGCGCGAGGAGAGCGGAAAGCCCGAAGGGGCCCGGCACATGAAGCGCCGGGCCCCTTCGGACGGTCGACGTGGGCGTCGGCCCACTCGGTCCCGCTCGGTCGGCTCAGCCGACGAGTTCGGGCTGCTTCGGGTCGGTCTCCCCGGTCACGACCGCGTCCTCCACGCCCTCCACATGCTGGGCGGGCTTCTTGGGCAGCGCGAACATCACCAGGAAGATGACGACCAGGACCCCGGCGACCCAGCCCAGCGCGTGCTGGAAGGCGTTCACGAAGGCGGGACCCACCTGGGAGCGGGTCAGGTGGTCGCTGATCTCGCCGAAGAAGACGACCGAGACCAGGCCGAGGCCGAGCGCGTTGCCCATCTGCTGCACCGTGTTGATCAGACCCGATGCCGAGCCCGCGTGCTCGCGCGGGACGTCGGAGAGCACGGCGTCCGTCAGCGGGGCGACGATGAAGCCCATGCCCGCGCCCATGACGACCAGCGGAAGGGCCATCTGCCAGGAGGCGATGTCCATGCCGTACCGGTCGGACTCCCAGATGTAGAGCAGGACGCCGAACGCCATGAGCAGGGCGCCGGCCTGGAGCACCTTGCGTCCGAAGCGCGGGACCAGCAGTTGCACGGACATGCCCGCGGCGGCCGAGACGGCGATCGAGAACGGCACTCCGGTGAGTCCCGCCCGCAGCGCGCTCCAGCCGAGGCCCTCCTGCATGTACAGCGTCCAGACCAGGAAGAAGATGCCGAGTGCGATACCGAAGACGGTCTGCACGGCGATGCCCGCCGCGAAGCTCTTCACCTTGAACAGCGACAGCTCGACGAGCGGCGAACCGTCCCGCGCCGCCTTCCGCTTCTCGAAGGCCACCAGCGCCGCGAAGACGAGGGCGGAACCGGCCATCGACAGGTAACCCCACAGCGGCCAGCCCAGCTCACGGCCGCGGGTCAGCGGGTACAGCAGCATGAGCAGAGCGAGGGTGACGAGGGCGACGCCGACCAGGTCGAGCTTGAGGGCGCGCGGGGCCTTGGACTCGCTGATGAAGCGACGGCCGAGGATCAGCGCGACGATGCCGACGGGCAGGTTGATGAGGAAGATCGGCCGCCATTCCAGGCCGAACAGGTTCCACTCGGTGAGCAGGGCGCCGAGGAGGGGGCCCGAGACGGCACCGAGGCCGACGATGGCGCCGAACAGGCCGAAGACCTTGCCGCGTTCGTGCGCGGGGAAGGTGGCGTGCACGATCGACAGGACCTGGGGCACCATCATCGCGGCCATGGCGCCTTGGAGGATGCGCGAGGCGACGAGCATCTCCGGGTTCACCGCGAAGCCGCACAACGCGGACGCGAAGGTGAAGCCCGCTATGCCGAGGAGGAAGAGCCGCTTGCGGCCGTGGATGTCACCGAGCCGCCCACCGGTGATGAGCCCCGCCGCGAAGGCCAGCGCGTATCCGGCGGTGATCCACTGGATCTGGCTGTACGTGGCGCCCTCGTGCCGCTGGATCGACGGGATCGCGATGTTGACGATCGTGACGTCGACCAGGTCCATGAAGGCCGCGGTCATCACGATGGCGAGGGCGAACCAGCGCCGCCGGTCGGCCGCGGTACCGGCGGCCGGACCGCCGGGAAGGTCTGAGGTCTCTGTCGCAGAGGACTCGGTGGAAGAGGTCATGCGGTCAAGCTAGGGCCCCATTAGGTCAGATCGTGTCCTAGTGGTGCGGCACCCTGGAGGGCATGACGACGGACACCCCGGCGCGACTCCTCCAGCTCCTCTCCCTCCTCCAGACACCCCGTGAATGGCCCGGCGGCGAGTTGTCCGAGCGGCTCGGGGTGTCCCGGCGCACGGTCCGCCGTGACATCGACCGGCTGCGCGAGCTGGGTTATCCGGTGCAGGCGAGCAAGGGCGCCGACGGGGGATACCGCCTGGTCGCGGGCAAGGCGATGCCACCGCTCGTCCTGGACGACGAGGAGGCGGTGGCGATCGCGGTGGGTCTGCGGGCCGGCGCCGGTCACGCGGTCGAGGGCGTGGACGAGGCGTCCGTCCGGGCGCTCGCCAAGCTGGAGCAGGTCCTGCCGTCCCGGCTGCGGCACCGCGTGTCCACGCTCCAGGCCGCGACGACACCACTGACCAGTGGTGACGGTGCCAGCATCGCGCCGGAGACGCTCACCGTGATGGCGTCGAGCGTGGCGGGCCGGGAGCGGCTGCGGTTCGCCTACCGCTCGGGGGACGGAACGCCGTCGCGGCGGCTGACCGAGCCGTACCGGCTGGTGTCCACCGGCCGCCGCTGGTACCTCGTGGCGTACGACCTCGACCGCGAGGACTGGCGGACGTTCCGCGTCGACCGGGTCACCGAACCCGTCGCGACCGGCGCCCGGTTCACACCGCGCGAGCTGCCGACCGGGAGCGCCGCCGAGTACCTGCGCCAGTCGGTCTACGGCCGCCAGGAGACGTACGCCTTCGACGTCACCTTCGCCGCACCGGCCGACTTCGTCACGGCGCGTCTGCCCGCCTGGCTCGGCGCCCCGGAACCGATCGACGAGCACAGCTGCCGGCTCCGCGCCTCCTCCGGCGACTCCGTGGAGTGGCTGGCGGTGCGGATAGCGATGGTCGACTGCGAGTTCACGGTGCACGAGCCCGGAGAACTGGTGCACTACGTAAGGGACTTGGGCGCCCGTCTGCGTCGCGCGGCGGGCGGCGCCGGGGACTGACGCCCTGGCCGTCGGCCGTGGAGGCGGCTGTCCCGACCGCTCCTCATCCCGTGCGCATGCTCCACGGGAAGGCGTCCAGCGCTTCGAGGTTGCGCAGGGCGAGGGCGACCGGGCCGGCCGGCCCGTCGGAGGTGGCGTTGCCCGCCGCCCAGGCCTCGACGGCCACGCGGACGGCGGCGCTGGCCACGGCGGCCGTGAACCGCAGACCGGCGTCCGGGTCGGCGGCCGGCGGAATCCCGGGCGCACCGGAACCCCCGGCTTCCAGCGGGCGGAGCCCCTCTCCAGGAGCCCCGGCGCCGGTGCCCTCCCCCGCCGTCCTCGCCGCCAGTACCGACGCGAGCGTCCGCTCCGCCGTCTGGCACGCCTCGCCCCAGACCCGCAGCAGGGCCGGGTTCGCCTCGGCCAGCCTCAGCAGGGAGCGGACCCAGTCGAGGGACTCGTACCGGACGCCGACGCCGGGGGTCAGCGTGGCGACGACCGCGTGCCGGAGCGCCTCGGGAACGGGCAGGCCGGCCGGTGCGTCGCGGACCGCCTCGGCCCAGCGCTGGGCTCCGGCGGCGAAGAGCGGGCCGAGTGACTCCTCCTTGGCCGCGAAGTAGCGGTAGAAGGTGCGGGGTGCGATTCCGGCCGCGCGGGCGATGTCCTCCGCGCGGGTGGCCCGCAGTCCGTTGCGCATGAAAAGACCCGCGGCGGCCCGGGCGATCTCCATACGGGTGGCCGCCTTGCGCCGCTCGACGAGCGAGGGGCCGTCCACGGCCGCACGCCCGGCGGGGTCGGAGGCGGTGCCGGAGCCCGCTCGGCCGGTCGGGGTGCGTGCCCCACGTTCACTACCGCTCACGAACGGCAGGCTATGCCGCTGTGGCAGAATCTGCCATCCGGGTCACCCCGGGGTTCAGGTCCGGGGTGGCCCGTCCCCTCCTGCCCGCAATCCGATCAGGCACCGGATCAGGCACCCGCCGTTCCGGGCTCGAAGCCTCGCTCGCCGGGACCGCCGCCACGGGACATGGAGCCGGGCCCCGGCGCCAGGGGGGGGAAGGCGCCGGAGCCCGGCTCTGGAAGAGTCCCGGCGCGGGGGGGGGGTGTGCGTCGGGACTCGGTTCTCGGGGGCGTGTCACGTCCGCCCGGACGGAGCCCTGAACCCTGGACCCAGAAGTCTTGTTCCCTGAGCCCAGCAGCTTGAAGCGGTCTTACATGGCCATGTCTGGTCGACTTGTGGCCAACGTGGCACGCGTGCCCCTGCGCGGACCGGGCGAGCGGGGTCTCGTACCCCGTGCGCGAGTGAACCCGTACGGCGCACTCACGTCGCTCGCCCGCTCGTCACGGACACGTCCCGCACCCTCGCACGGGTCACGCCGCCGCGTCGAATCCCGTGTCCCGCGCGAGCTTCTTCAGTTCGAGCAGGGCGTGCTTCTCGATCTGGCGGATGCGCTCGCGGGTCAGCCCGTGTTCCTTGCCGACCTCGGTCAGCGTGCGCTCCCGGCCGTCCTCGATGCCGTACCGCATCTTGATGATGGAGGCCGTGCGCTGGTCGAGGCGGCCGATCAGGTCGTCCAGTTCCTCGCTGCGCAGCAGGGTCAGGACGGACTGCTCGGGGGACACGGCGGAGGTGTCCTCCAGGAGGTCACCGAACTGGGTGTCGCCGTCGTCGTCCACCGCCATGTTGAGCGAGACCGGGTCGCGGGCCCAGTCCAGGACGTCGCCCACGCGCTCCGGCGTCGAGTCGAGCTCCTTGGCGATCTCCGCGTGCTCGGGCTCACGGCCGTTCTCACGGTTGAACTCGCGCTGGACGCGGCGGATCCGGCCCAGCTCCTCGACCAGGTGGACGGGGAGACGGATCGTGCGCGACTGGTCGGCTATGGAACGGGTGATGGCCTGCCGGATCCACCAGGTGGCGTAGGTGGAGAACTTGAAGCCCTTGCGGTAGTCGAACTTCTCGACCGCGCGCACCAGGCCGGCGTTCCCCTCCTGGATCAGGTCGAGCAGGGGGAGGCCGCTGCGCGGGTAGCGGCGCGCCACGGCCACGACCAGGCGGAGGTTCGAGCGGATGAAGACGTCCTTCGCGCGCTCGCTGTCGGCGACGAGCGCCTCCAGCTCCTCGCGCGAGGCGTCCGCCTTGGCCTCCGCCTCGCCGTCGAGGATCTGCTGCGCGAACACACCCGCCTCGATGACCTGGGACAGCTCGACTTCCTTGGCGGCGTCGAGCAGCGGTGTACGCGCGATCTCGTCGAGGTACATGCCGACCAGGTCGCGATCGGCGATCTCGCCGCCAACGGCGCGAACACTGCGTGCCGCGTCGGTGGTCTCGCCGGTGGCGGACTGACGACGGGCGACGGCACGGGTTGCCATGCGTGCTCCCTTGCGATGGTGGGCTTGCGGGTGGTCCTGGACTTCCGTTCACCATTCCGGGTGCCCGGCATCCGAAGGAAACAACGACTGGAATCAGGACAGAATTCCCAAGGCGCCCCTTGATTTTTCTGATCATGCAGTACCCTGTCGCACCACACGGGAGGGCTGATGCCGTCGGAACCTACAGAGGTGCAGGTCAGGCCGGGAGTCGCCGCCGACCTCGACGCCCTCACCGGCCTCTACAACCACTACGTGCGCGAGACGCCCGTCACGTTCGACACGGTCGCCTTCACGCCGGAGGAGCGCCGGCCGTGGTTGCTCTCCCACCCTGAAGACGGACGGCACCGCCTGATGGTTGCCACGGACACCGGTTCACCGGCGATCCTGGGGTACGCCACGTCCAGCGCCTTCCGGGTGAAGCCGGCGTACGAGACCTCGGTCGAGGTCACCGTGTACGTCGCGCCCGACGCCGGGGGGCGCGGTGTCGGCACGCTCCTGTACGCGTCCCTGTTCGCCGCGCTCGCGAGCGAGGACGTGCACCGGGCCTACGCCGGGATCGTGCCGCCCAACGAGGCGTCCGTGCGGCTGCACGAACGCTTCGGGTTCCATCACGTGGGCACCTATCGCGAGGTCGGCCGCAAGTTCGGCCGCTACTGGGACGTCGCCTGGTACGAGAAGGACCTCACGCCGTAACACCCGGCCGGGCCCGACACCTGGCCCGGCCCGGCACCTGGCCCAGGCGACACCGGGCCGGGACCGAGCACGGCCCCGGCCGTCCCGACGGCCGGGGCACTCCCTCCATCGCGCACGCTCAGCCGAACTGCACCGACCGCTTCGCCATTCCCAGCCAGAAGCCGTCGATCACCGACCGCTGCCCGTCCAGCTCGCCGGCCGCGTCGGCAGCGCCCATGGTCACGAAGAGCGGGGCGAAGTGCTCGGTGCGCGGGTGGGCGAGCCGGCCCGCCGGGGACTTGCGCTCGAAGTCGAGCAGCGCGTCCACGTCACCGGCCTCCAGGGCCCGGTGCCCCCAGTCGTCGAACTCGCTCGACCAGGTGGGCACTCCCCCGCCGGTGTGCCGCAGCGCCGCGAGGTTGTGGGTGAAGAAGCCGGATCCGACGATCAGCACGCCCTCGTCGCGCAGCGGCGCGAGCCTGCGTCCGATCTCGAAGAGCCGGACCGAGTCGAGCGTCGGCAGGGACACCTGAAGCACCGGTATGTCGGCCTCCGGGAACATCTCGACCAGCGGGACGTACGCGCCGTGGTCGAGCCCCCGGTCCGGGATGTCCTGCACCGGCGTGCCCGGCGCGCGGAGCAGTTTCCGTACGGACTCGGCGAGCCGCGGGGCGCCGGGAGCCGCGTAGGTCACCTGGTAGTAGTGCTCGGGGAAGCCCCAGAAGTCGTAGACGAGCGGGACCGTCTCGGTCGCGCCGAGGGCGAGCGGGGCCTCCTCCCAATGGGCGGAGACCATGAGGATCGCCTGGGGGCGGGGCAGGTCCGCGGACCAGGCGGCGAGCTGGCCGGGCCAGACCGGGTCGTCGGCGAGCGGCGGGGCGCCGTGGCTCAGGTAGAGGGCGGGCATGCGCTCCGGCGCGGGGCGCTCCTCGGCGGCGGCGGACATGGCGGCTCCCTCCAGCGGGTTCGCGTTCGATCGTACGGCGCGATGTTTGATATTTGAAGCAGTTGCTTAAAGTCTCAAGTTCTTCGACGAGGCTACGCCCGGTTTGTTTAATTTTCAAGAAGGGGTCGTACAGTGGAGTACATGAACACGGCATCCGCTCCCGCTGAAGAGCCGCGCTGGCTGACCGACGAGGAACAGCGCATCTGGCGCGCGTACATGCACGCCACGACCCTCCTCGAGGACCATCTGGACCGCCAGCTCCAGCGCGACGCGGGCATGCCGCACATCTACTACGGCCTGCTCGTCCAGCTCGCCGAGGCCCCGCGCCGCCGGCTGCGGATGACCGAGCTGGCCATGAACGCGAAGATCACCCGGTCCCGCCTCTCGCACGCGGTCGCCCGTCTGGAGAAGAGCGGCTGGGTGCGGCGCGAGGACTGCCCCTCCGACAAGCGGGGCCAGTTCGCGGTGCTGACCGACGAGGGCTACGAGGTGCTGCGGCGTACCGCGCCGGGCCATGTGGCCGCCGTGCGCCAGGCGCTGTTCGACCGGCTCGGCCCGGACCAGCAGAAGGCCTTCGGCGAGGCCATGCGGATCATCGCCGAGGGGCTCCAGCCGAAGGACGCGGGCGCGGACCTGCCCTGGCTCCGTTAGCGGACCGGTCCGGGACGCGGGACTGCCCCGGCTCCCTGTGCTGGGAGCCGGGGCAGTCCCCGGAGTCGTACGGACGAGGCGTCCCCACCCCGCGTCCGTACGCGAAGTACCCGATGTACCCGGAGTGAGCCGATGCGGGCCGCTGCCGTCAGTGGGCGATGACGGGAACCTTCAGCTCGTCCTCCGCGCCCTCGCCCGCGCCGGAGACCAGATTGGCGTCCGGACGTCCGGTGTTGATGAGGGTGAAGGCGATGCCCGCGGCGAGCACGAGGATGCCGACGGCGAGCCAGATCGCGATGCTGTAGCCGTGCACCGCACCCTGCGCCTGCACGAGCTTCTGCTGCGCGGGGGACGTGGCACCGGCGATGTGGTCCGTGATGTACGCGGTCGTCGCCGAGGCGGCGAACGTGTTCAGCAGGGCCGTACCGATCGCGCCGCCGACCTGCTGCGAGGTGTTGACCATCGCGGAGGCGACACCGGCGTCACGCGGCTCGATGCCGTACGTGGCGAGCGACATGGCCGGCATGAACGCCGTACCCATGCCGAGGCCGAGGAGCAGCAGGCCCGGCAGCACCACGGTGGAGTACGAGGAGCCGATCTCCAGCTGCGTCAGGAGCAGCATGCCGAGCGCGGCGACCAGGAAGCCGGGGCCCATGAGCAGACGCGGGGCGACCCGGGTCATCAGACGGGCACCGATCTGGGTGGAGCCCGTGATCATGCCCGCGACCATCGGCAGGAAGGCGAAGCCGGTGGAGATGGGCGAGAAGCCCTTCACGATCTGCAGGTAGTAGGTCAGGAAGAGGAACGTGCCGAACATCGCGATGATCGCGAGACCCAGGGAGAGGTAGACGCCACCGCGGTTGCGCTCGGTGAGGACGCGCAGCGGCAGCAGCGGGGCCTTGACCTTGGACTCGGTGTAGACGAACGCGGCCAGCAGCAGGGCGGCGGCCACGAACAGGCCGAGGGTCACGGAGTCGCTCCAGCCGTCGGACTCGGCGCGGGTGAAGCCGTAGACCAGGGAGACCAGTCCGAGGGTGGACAGGACGACGCCCGGGATGTCGAGCGGCGAACGGTTGCGGCCGCCCTTGGGCTCACGGATGACGAAGTACGCGCCCGCGGCCGCGACGATCGCGAAGGGGATGTTGACGAAGAAGGTCCAGCGCCAGTTCATGTACTCGGTGAGGACACCGCCGAGGATGAAGCCGACGGCGCCGCCGCCACCGGCGATCGCACCGTAGATGCCGAACGCCTTGGCGCGTTCCTTGGCGTCGGTGAACATGACCGCGAGGAGCGAGAGGGCGGCGGGCGCGAGCAGCGCGCCGAAGACACCCTGCAGGGCGCGGGCGCCGAACATCATCGCGCCGCTCTGGGACGCGCCGCCGAGGGCGGAGGCCAGGGCGAAGCCGACGAGGCCGACGACGAAGGCGCGCTTGCGGCCCCAGAGGTCGGCGATCCGGCCGCCGAAGAGCAGGAGACCGCCGAAGGCGAGGGCGTAGGCCGTGACGACCCACTGCCGGTTGCCGTCGGTGATACCGAGGTCCTGCTGGGCGGACGGCAGCGCGATGTTCACGATCGTCGCGTCGAGCACCACCATCAGCTGGGCGAGCGCGATGAAGACGAGCGCTTTCCAGCGATTGCTGTGCGCGTCGGACTCCTGGTCCGGGACTGCTCTGGTCGTTGCTGTTTCAGACATGGGGATACCCACTCCGGGACTTCGTAGCGAAAAAATCCAGTGAAAACCGGCGGGACCGGCAAGACGGGACGGCTCGTCGACGGTGACGGCCGGATGCGCGGGACGGCCCGTCACGCGGGCCGGTGCCCGGTGCCGAGTGCCTGGCGCCCTTCGCGCGTGATGAGGACGCGGTGGGCGCGGGCGTCGCGCGGTCGGTTGTGTGGTCGAGGGCGGTGTCAGGTTCGAGTTCGGGTCACGAGGGCCGAGGGCGGGTACGGGCGCGGGTCGCGCGCCGGGTCCCTGCGGTCAGCAGCCTCGTCGCAGTTCCTCCACGGTGGCGGCCACTCCGGGCAGTTCGGAGCGGGCCGGAGCCCGCATACCGTCCAGGAACAGCTGCAGATGACGGTGCACGAATCGGTCGATGCCCTGGCACGCGGTGCCCGGCAGCGGCCTGGTGAGCTGACTGACGGCGATCATGAGATCGCCCAGCTCGACGTCGGGTCGCAGCTGTCCGGCCGCGCGGGCGCGGGCCATCAGCCGCTCGATCAGGTCGGTGATCCGGTCGCGCGCGGCGACCAGGTCGGGGTGGTGCTGGTCGAAGCCCTCGGCGAGCATCGGGCACAGGGCGCCGATCCGCTCGTCGGCGGCGAAGTGCACGAAGCCGCTCAGCGACTCGAAGGCGTCGCCGCCCCGGGCCAGCGCTTCCTCGACCCACTCCGAGGTGCGGTCCATCACCGAGCAGACGACCTCACGGGCGAGGGCGTCACGGTCGGGGAAGTTGCGGTACACCGTGGCGTTGCCGACGCCGGCCCGGCGGGCGATCTCGTCGAAGGGCACCTCGGCCCCGAACTCGACGAACATCTCCCGGGCGGCCGCGACGATCCGCTCCCGGTTGCGCAGAGCATCGGCGCGGGGCCTGGACACTTTGCGCTGCACGGGGGATGCGGTCTGCACGGTGTACTCCTCGAAGCTTCTCGGTGTCGGATCGCGATCCGGGGATTCGGTCCCCGTTTCGCTCGGACGTAGAGCTAAACGGGGAAACGATCCCCGGTTATTTCCGTCGGAGCGAAGAAGATGATGTGACCTGGGTCACATCGAGGAACGCGTCGCCCACGGCTCCGGAGACCGGGCCCTCCCGGCCCGCTTCCGGGGCCTCCCTGGCCCGCTTCCGGCCCTACCCGGCGCGCTTCCGGCCTTCCACGCCCGCTTCCGGGGCCGTCGAGCGCCGGGGCCTTCCGGCCCCGGGGTCTTCGGGCACCAGGGGCTGGGGCGCCAGGGACCTTCGGGCGTCAGGACAGCAGGAGGCGACCAGGCGAAAGCGGGGCTCCAGCCCTGCCGGGAAGCACCCCATCGGCCCAGTCCCCGCCCCTTTCGAAGCCCGCCCGAGGGATGAACCCGATCGGGCTCATCCAGCGCGCGCCCGGCGCGTCGCCCACTCAGGGTGATCGAAAGGGCGCAGTCGGACACCGGCGACTGCCGCGGAGCGAAGGGCCCCCGTATGCAGCCGTCCAGCCGCCGGATACGCCCGCGCCGTCTGGCCGCCCTCGCCACCGTGACCGTGCTGACCCTGGCCGTCAGCACCTCGGCGGTCAGCGGGCACCTGACGGCGGGCTCGGCGACGGCGGGCTCCGTGCCGCTGGCCCGATCCACGGCACTGGGACCCTGCATGATCAACGGTCCGGCGGGCATCCAGATGGGCGAAGGCATCCCGACGGCACCCGGCTACGCCCGCTCCACCGGTACGGTCCGCGCGCTGACGCTGATGGTCGACTTCTCCGACGCACCCGGCAAGGGCAGCGCGCTCGACCGGTACGGCGAGTTCTTCCCCAAGACGCAGGAGTGGTTCCGCACCGGCTCCTACGGCCGCCTCGACTACCGCCCCGAAGCCCCCATCCGGCACTGGCTGCGGATGCCCAAGGCGTTCAAGGACTACGGCATAGAACGCGGCGCGCCCTTCGACCCCGGGTACCGCGAACTGGTCCAGGACATCGTGGCCGCGGCCGACCCCGAGGTCGACTTCCGCTCGTACGACATCCTGAACGTGCTGGTCACCCCCAACGCCGGACCCTCCGCCCTGGACACCGTGCTGTCCGTGACGTTCGCCGGCAACACCGAGGCGCCGGTCGCGGACGGCGTCCCGGTCTCCAACGCGTCCTTCGTCTACAGCCGCCAGGACGACGGCTCCGGTTCCTACGCCGACACCGGCTACCGCGTCCTGCCGCACGAGAACGGCCACACCTTCGGCCTGCCCGACCTCTATACGCAGGCCGGCGGCGGGGCCGTCGGGCACTGGGACATCATGAGCGAGGACTGGGGGGCCGACAACGACCTCCTGGGCTGGCACAAGTGGAAGCTCGGCTGGCTCGACGACTCCCAGATCCGCTGCGCGGCGGCGCCCGGGACCACCGAGTACGAGCTGACCCCGCTGGAGCGGCGCGGCGGCGCCAAGCTCGTCATCGTCCCGCTCGGCCCCAAGAGCGGCTACGTCCTCGAACTGCGCACCCGCGCCGGGAACGACTCCGCCGTCTGCAGCCCCGGCATCCTCGTCTACAAGGTCGACACGGACGTGGACACCGGGAACGGGCCGGTCACGGTGACCGACGCGCACCGCGACAGCGGCGGCTGCACCCGCTCCCCCAATGTGCACGCCGAGCTCTCCGACGCGCCCTTCTCCCCCGGTGAGACGTTCAAGGACACGAAGGCCGGACTCACCGTCCGGGTCGCGGACGCGGACACCGAGGGGAAGTATCGGGTGTACGTGACGCGCCGCTGACGTCACCGCCGACGGCCGGACGAGCCGCCGCGGGCCCATCGGGACGGGTGCGCGCGACAGACCCGCGGCCGGGGCCGGGAACGGCCGGCCTGCCCCGCCGGCCTGGCACGCACTACCGTGGCTCGTCTGAGATCCGCCACACGGTGACTCTTCCGAGAGCCGCAACGGAGAGCCCATGTCATCGAACGCCACCCCGTCGAACACCACACCGCCTCGTGCGACACCGCCGCGTGCGACACCGCCTTGTACGACGCCGCCGGACGCCTCACTGGGGGTTCCCGTCCCGGGGAGCACCCCCGTTCCGGTGATCCCCTCGGCGGGCGGACCCGGCGGCCCGGCGCAGGTCTCCGCGGACACCCCGGCGAAGGTCCGAGGGGCGGCTGGGCCCTCCCGGGAGGCACGTGCTTCCGGGGCGGCCGGTGTCTTCGGGGAGGCGGGGGTCGCCGGGGGTGGCGGTGGCTCCGGGGAGGCCGGCGTTCCCGGAGAAGCCGGTGGCTTTGGAGAGGCAGGTGTTTCCGGGGGTGGCCATGATCTCGGGGAGGCAGTTGTTTCCGGAGGGGCCGGTGGCCCTGGAGAAGCCGGTGATCCTCGGGAAGACGGTGTGCCCGGGGAGGCGGTCACGCCGCTGATCCGGGGGATCGCGGTGCTGCGGCGGCTGACCTCGGCGGACGGGTCGTCCAGCCTGAGCGCCCTGGAACGCTCCACGGGCCTCGCCCGGTCCACCGTCGACCGGATCACCGCGACGCTCGCCCGCATGGGATACGTGCGCCTCGACGGCCGCGACGCGGTCCTGACCCCCCGGCTGATGGAACTCGGCAACGCCTACCTCGCCGCCCTCCGGGTCCCCCGTCTGCTGGGCGCGCACGCCGACGCGCTCGCCGACGAGCTGGACGAGTCGGTGTCCCTCGCCGTCGGGGACCGCGACGGCATCCGCTTCATCCACCAGGCGACACGGCGCCGAGCGATGTCCCTCAGCTTCCGCATCGGCGACCTGCTCCCCGCCGAACGCACCGCTCCGGGACCGCTGTTCGCGTCCGAGTGGAACGAGGAGGAGTGGACGCACTGGCGCCGGCGCCGGGCGACCGACCCGGAGGACCGCGGCTTCCCCGCCGTACCGGCCCGCAGCAGGCCGTACGTCGAGGAGAACACCGGGCCCTACGCGGAGGGGGCGGGGAGGGCGTACCCGGGAGGAGCGGGGACGGCGTTCCCGGAGGGGGCACGGAGGCCGGACCGGGGCGACGGTGGGACGCCCCACGCCGAGAAGGGCACCTCGGGCACACTCCCGGCGAACCGGCTCCCCGCGGTGGGAGACGACTTCGAGGAACGGGCGGCCGAGGCGGGCCGGCTGGGCTGGGCCTCGGACGACCAGCTGATCGAACCGGGACTGGTCGCCGTCTCGATGCCTGTGCGCGACGGGGGCCGGATCGCCTGCGTGGTGAACGTGGTGAGCCACACCAGCCGGCACAGCGCGGCCGATCTGCGCGAGACCCTGCTGCCCCGCCTGCGGACCGCGGTGGCCGCCATGGAACGGGAGTTGACGACGGAACACCCGACCCCGCTCCCCGACCGCGCGGGGCACACCGCCCCGGGCCGGCCGGCACCCTCGGGTCTCGCCGACTGGACCAGCGCCTCCAAGCACGAACTGGGGCGGGAGTTCGTCGAGTCGCTGGCCCGCGGCCTGACCGTGATCACCGCGTTCGGCGAGGGCCGCACCGAACTCACCCTCACCGCGGTGGCCCAGGCGACGGGACTCGCCCGCGCGACCGCCCGCCGCGCCCTGATCACGCTGGAACACCTCGGATACGTCACCGCGCACGACCGCTTCTTCCGGCTCACGCCGCGCGTGCTGGGCCTCGGCTACCCGCCGCTCTCCCGGACCACGCTCCCCGAGATCGCGGCACCCCACCTGAGCGAACTCTCGGAACGGCTGCACGACTCGGTGTCCCTGGCGGTGCTGGCCGGTGACGAGATCCAGTACACCGGCCGGGTCTCGACCAGTCGCGTCATGAGCGTGAACATCACCGTCGGCACCCGCCTGCCCGCGTACGCCACCGCGCTGGGCCGCGTGATTCTGGCCGATCTTCCGGAGGGACAGGCTCCGCTGCCAACGGAGTTGGACCCACTGACCCCGCGGACCATCACGGACCCGGAGCGCCTCAGAGCGGAACTCGACCGCGTACGGCAGGCCGGATACGCGCTGGTGGAAGGCGAGTTGGAGCAGGGGCTGCGGTCCATCGCCGTTCCGGTGCGGGACCGCGACGGGCGGGTCGTGGCCGCGGTGAACGTCGCGATGCACAGCACCCGCCGTACGGCGGAGTCGTGCGTCCGCGATGTCCTGCCCGACCTGCACGCGACGGCGACACGCGTCGAGCAGGACCTGCGCATCGCGGGATCCTTCCGGCGGGTACCGCTGAACTAGCGGGCCCTCGCGGCCCGGTGGCGTGAAGATGATCGGTGAGGGACCGCCTCGTTGACAGATCCAAAAGGGAATTCCTAGCGTCGTCCGCGGCAGACGGAAGCGGCTGAACGACAGGAGCCCGGGTGATCGCGTCGTGGTGAGGCAGCAGCCGTGGTGAGGCAGGAGAGGTCCGAACGAACCCGGCGCAACCTCGTCGGGGCGGCGTCGACGGTGTTCGACCAGTCCGGCTACGAGCGCGCCACCCTGTCGGCGATCAGCGAACGCGCGCAGGTCACCAAGGGCGCCCTGTCCTTCCACTTCGCCGCCAAGGCCGACCTGGCGCGGGCGGTCCAGGCGGACGCCTGCGCGGTGTCGGGGGCGGCGCTCGCGGAGATCGCGCGCCGCGAGACCCCGGCCTTCGAGATCGCCACCGCGATGACCCACGCCGTCGTACGACTCGTGGAGAGCGACGCCCTGGTCCGCGCGGGCGCCCGCCTCACCCAGGAGATCCGCACCCCGGACGACCCGGCGCTGCACGTCCACCTCAACTGGCTGGGCGCGCTGCACGGGGCGCTGCGCCGGGCGAAGGCCGACGGCTCGCTGCTCAGCAACGTCGACGTCCCTGCGGCGGCGTCCCTGCTCCTCTCCTTGATCACGGGCACGACAACGCTCCCGCACCTCACCGGCCGCGGCACGAGCCCCACGTACTGGGGCCACCGACCACCCCGCGAGCCGGACGACCGCCGGCCCGAGCGGGAGGCCCATCGACCCGAGCCGGGAAACCGCCGGCCCGAGTGGGGGAACCTACGGCCCGAGCCGGACGACCCCCGACCGGGGTCGGGGAACCTCCGCCCCGAGTCGGACGACCACCGACCGGGGTCGGGGAGCCTTCGGCCCGAGTCGGGGGGCCGCTTACCCGAGTCCGGCGACCGTCGGCCCGTGCCCGGGGACCGTCGGCCTGTGCTCGGGGACCGCCTACCCGAGTCGGGGGACCGGCCGTACGAGCGGGGGGAACGTCGGCCCGAGAGCGGGGATCTGCCGTACGAGTGGGGAGAAGGGGCTCGCGGAGCGGGAGACCGGCCGCGTGAGACGGGAGACCAATGGCTGACCCGCACGCTCCACTTGATCCGCCCGGCCCTCTCCCACCTCCGGCCCACCCTCTGATCGCCGGGCCGTCTCACACCCCCGAGCCACCCTCTGATCCGCGGGCCCTCTCACATCCTCCGGCCCACCCCTTAATCCGCCGGGCCCTCTCGCACCCCCGGGCCACCCCCTGCTCCGCAGGCCCCTCTCACACCCCGGGCCACGCCCTGATCCGCCGGTCCTCTCGCACCCCCGGCCCCCTTGGTCCGAACGGCCGCCCACCGATCCGGACCGCCGCGGGCTCAGCACCTGCCCGCGTCCGCCCGCTCCAGACGGGGGTCCACCTCCGCCGACCTGCGCAAAGGGGAACCTTCCCAGCCCCCAGCCCACATCCGCTAGGCTAGCCACCGGATCGCACACGATCCGCACGCCTTCGTAGCTCAGGGGATAGAGCACCGCTCTCCTAAAGCGGGTGTCGCAGGTTCGAATCCTGCCGGGGGCACCGACAGAAGGGCCGGTCCAGGAGGGGTTTCCTCCTGGACCGGCCCTTTGCCGTTTCCTGTGCCGCGCCGCTCAGGTTCCAACTCCGCCCGAGTGGAGCTCGCGCCGTGCCCGGACTTAGGCACGGCGGGGGTAAGCACGTGAAGCGAGACGGTCACGCCGGCCGAGAGGAAGCGGGAAGACTCGGCCGGCCACAGAGCAAGCCGCCAAAGTCACCAACTCGCCGAGGGTGCTCTACAGACGAGCTCACGTCACCGCCCGTGCAACCGGCACCCCGTCGCGACCTCGCGGCTCCTTTCCTGCTCGTCCGGTGGATTGAGCAAGGAACCCTCTGAGATTGCTCAAATATGTTGATCATTCTTTCAAGATCGATATTGTTTGTCCCGCTCCACCGAAACATGAAGCTTTGCACATGGGGGAACGTCAATTGAAGATCAAGAATTCGGCTCATGCCGCGCTGCTGACCACAGCGCTCATAGCCGGAACTGCGGCACCGGCCTTCGCCGGCGTCCTTCGCCCAGGGGGCGTCGACGTGACCGCGGGTCGCAGCGCCTGCGCTGTTCGCCGAAGCGACCATGTCGTAGCCGCCGGCTCCATCGCGAACGGCAACTCCGTCCCCACGAACTAGCTCCTCGCCCTTGGCGGAACTGTCGTGTCCTGGATACCGCACCCGGCCGCGGTCGTCGGGGGCCGGAGCCTCGCGGTCATTGCGGGAGTCGCGGTCGCGGCCGACAAGTGCGTGAAGATCAAGGTCAACCCCGGACTGTCCGTCCTCTCACCGGCGGCAGCCGTGGCCGGAAGCGGCTACTACAGCGGCAAGAGCGGCGACGGGTACTGCAAGTAGACGGCTACCACACGTGAACAGACCGCCGGCCGATCGATCCTGAAAAGGGAGTACGGCTGACCGTGATAGCCGGATACACATCTCGGCTTCTGAATTTGAAAGGTTGCGGAATGGACGCTCTAACCGTTCTGGCGTCGGCCGCTTTTGGCTCCACCCTGTATCTCACGACTTTCTCGGCTGTGAGGTGGCTGAACCAGCTGGCGTCGCGCACCAAGGCCGTGGGACTTGTGGTGACCGCCGTGGTTCTGTGCGCAGTTGTCGGAGCAGTCGCGTACGCGAGCCAGAGCGTCGTGGTCGGATTCGTCGTGGGTGCCGGTCTGACGCCGCCCGTACACCGATGGATCCTGCAACGACGCAGGCACGTCGCCAGTTCCTGACGTTCGGCGAACTCGAGCCCGCGGTCAGGAAGGTGGATGGCGTGGACAGTGATCACCGCCTGACGATCTTCGACGCGCAACGGCATCCCCAACTGAACAACCGACTGGGCAGTCCAGCAGACCCCGGCAAAGGCCCCGGACCGCTCGTGGTCCGGGGCCCTCGTGCCGGGGATCGCCGTCGATGGGCCGCGTCGGCGCAGTGCCTGGGCGGTGATCGGTCAGGCCGGGGTGTCGGCTTCCTGGGGCGAGGACGTGGCCGCCTCCGGGCCCTGCTCCGCCGCGGTCGGGTCCATCCACATGACCTGCCAGCCGTGACCGTCGAGGTCGAAGAAGCTGCGGGAGTACATGAAGCCGTAGTCCTCGGCGTCGTCCGCCTTGGTGGCGCCCGCCTCCAGCGCGGCGGCGCTGACCTTGTCGACCTCTTCGCGGGACGACACGCTGAAGCAGTACAGCGCCAGCGTGTGCGTGGTGGGATCGGCCAACGGCAGTTTCGCGAACTGCGCGAACTTCTCCCGGCTGAGCAGCATGACGAAGGCGTTCTCGCCGACCAGCATGCAGGCGGACGCCTCGTCGGCGAACAGCGGGTTGAAGCCGAACCCGAGCCCGGCGAAGAACGCCTTGCTGCGCTCCAGGTCTGCCACGGGAAGGTTCACGAACAGGTTGCGGCCCGGGTGCGCGGGATTCGTCATGGCGGGTCTCCAGTCGGTGGCTCGATGGCGTACGTCCTGATAGACCGGGCCGGCCCACGGAACTCATCGGTGTTTCGCCGCCGGTTGCCCGAGGAACGGATGCCGGCGCTCGGGGTCCTGACGCACACGGCCGGCGGTCACCTGCCCGCCCGCGGGATCTCAGCGCAGCGCGATCTCAGCGCAGCGCGATCTCGTCCCCGATGCGTCGCCGGTGGCCCGCCGGCAGGGAGCGGGAGCCGGCGTTCGCCGACGCCGTCCCGGTTGTACCGGCCATGTTTCCTGTGAGAACTCTGTTCCCCTCCGCCGCCTGCACCGCTACGGTGATCCAACTGTCGTCAGGAACGTGAGGTTGCCGTTCCGCGTCGGGGAGACGAACGACAGACCTTTGATCACTCTTGTGGGGGCACATGAAGATTCACAGACGTCGCGTGCTCGCGGCGCTGGGCACCGCGGTGGCCGTGGCGGCGGGTACGGCCGTCGCTCCGGGCGCGGCCGCCTCCGGTCCGGTGACGTGGAACGCGAAGGACGGCATGCTCGCGTTCCGCAACGGGGCCGAGCAGAGCCTGCAGCTCGTGAAACCGGGCGGCAGCACGTACACCACCATCGCCGACCAGGCCACGCAGCCGGCCTGGTCACCCGACGGCAGCCGGATCGCGTACGTCCGCGGCGGTCGCGTCGAGACCCGCCGGTACACCGGATCCACCCTGGTGAAGATCCAGGAGAACAGCAGTTCCGTGGGCAGCGCGAGCGACCCCACGTTCGTCGGCGGCGGCGGGATCATCGTCTACTCGGCGAGCGGCCGGCTCCGCTGGGCCGAGTCCGACGGTTCCCGCTACGCCCAGCCGCTGTTCTCCACGGCGGAGGACGGCTGCGACCGTCAGCCGAGCGGGTCGGTCAACAGGCTGATCGCCTTCGTCCGTACCGGAGACACTTGCGGCAGCCCGACCGGATCGGCGATCTGGCTGTTCGACGCCGACACCCAGGGCTTCACCAAGCTCGCGGACAACGGCTCGCACCCGGCGATCTCGCCCGACGGCACGCGCGTCGCCTTCGTCCGCACGGTGGACTCGGTCGGCGAGCTGTTCGTGACGAACGTGGACGGCACCGGAGAGCGGCAGCTCACCACCGGGGCGCACGCCACCACTCCGGAGTGGGCGCCGACCGGCACGAAGATCGCGTTCAACACCGGTGACGACGACGTCTCGTCGACCCGTGTCCTGGACCTCGCGGACAGCTCCCTCTCCACGCTGCCGCTGCCGCCCCACACGTCGTCGACCGTCGACGTCGCCTGGCAGCCGCTGCGCAACCAGAACACCGGCCGGATCTGGGGCGCCGACTCGGCGGGCACCAACATGGCCGCGTCGCGCTGGACCTGGAACACGCTCGGCCAGAGCGAGCCGGGTCTGGTCGACGCCAAGTCGGCCGTCCTCATCAACCAGGACAGCCCGTCCTACGCGCTGACCGCGCAGTCGCTCGGCGGTCAGAAGCAGGGCCCGGTGCTGGTCACGTCGAAGTCGTCGCTGTCGTCCGCCACGCAGGCGGAGCTGAAGCGGACGCTGAAGCGGGGTGCCACGGTCTATCTCGTCGGCGGCACCGACGTCCTCTCCAGCGCGGTCTCCAGCAAGGTCAGTTCGCTGGGCTTCACCCCGAAGCGGCTGGCGGGCACCTCCCGCTACTCGACGTCCGTGGCCGTCGCCAAGACCGTGACCGGTTCGCCGGACTACGTCTTCGTCGCCACCGGAACGGACTACCACTCGGCACTCGCGGCCTCCGCCGCCGCCGGGTCGCTCGGCACCGGGGGCAAAGCCACGGTCGTCCTCAACGACGGCAACTCGCTGACGTCGTCCGTGCAGGCGTACCTGAACTCGCTCGACCCCGACGAGACGATGATCATCCCCATCGGCAGCACGGCGAAGTACGCGGTCACGCACACCTACTTCTCCAAGTGGCCCGACACCTTCACGTACTACCCGGTCAGCGGCAGCGGGCACGACGGCACCTCGGTGGCGCTCGCCGAGTTCTGGTGGTCGGCGCCGTCCCAGGTGGGCCTGGCGTGGACGGACAGCTGGCGCGGTGGCGTCTCCGCGGGCGCGGGCATGCTCGGGTACGGGCCGATCCTGTGGTCCGACGACGCGACCCTGACGGAGGCGGACGCGACCTACCTGCGCCGGCAGGCCTCGGGCGTGGGCGCCGTCTTCGCGTTCGGCGGTACGACGTCCATCTCGTCGTCCGAGCTGACGGCTGCGGGCTCGGCGATCAGCGCGGGTACCTCGAACGTGACGTACTTCCCGTACTACAAGGGAGTCGAGGCGGCCGCGCAGAAGTCGGCGCTCTCCGCGCCGGTCGCCGGGGACGCCGTCGGCGCGACCGGTCCGGTGCGGGACGTGCAGGCACCGCGGCCCGACCTGGCGTCGGTGCGCACCACGCAGAGCAAGTAGCGGGAACCTCCCCCGGTTACGCATCGGTCGGCCCCGGGTGCACTGTGCACCCGGGGCCGACCGTCTTCGTGGTGGTGGTGGTCGTGGTCGGCGGACGCGGCGACGGACTCCGGGCGGCCGTCCCGACCCGCCACGCTGCCGGAAGCCGGGGCAGGCCGAGAGCCCGCTCCCCTCCGATCCCCCGTCCTTCAGCCCCAGTCCGCCTCGTCCCCTCACACCCGTCCCCTACTTCGTGACCTCCGCCGACTTGTACGTCGTCGATGCCGGGGCCACGCACGCGAACCAGTTCGCGGTGGGGTACCCGTCGACCGAGCGGATCACGGCTTGGACGTCGTGCTGGGCCGCGTTGTCGGGCGCGAGGTCGGCGAGGGTCGTGCTGCCGTTCTTCCAGTGGCAGGCGACCTGCTTCGCGGTCTTGGCGACGGTGCCGACGACCAGGCGGAGGGGGGCACCCTTCTCGGTGAGGGGCTGCGGGATCGCGTCGATCTCGGTCCCCTTCGGCCGCGGCAGCCGGGCGACGGTGTCGAAGGTCACCAGGCGGGTGCCGGTGTCGCCGTATCCGCGCAGGACGAAGTAGCTGGTCCTGCCCACCAGGTCGGACGGTCCGCCCGTGGTCACCGGGGTGAGCCCCCAGCTGTTCATGGCCTTCAGCTGCCGGGCGGCCTCCGTCGTGTCGCGGGGCGCCGGCCACACCTGGACGTTCACACCCCACTTCGCGCCGTCGTACGTGCCGAAGCCGACGTGCGAGATCCGCGGCTCGTCCACCTGACGCTCGTAGGCCGGGGCGGGTCTCGCGGGCGAGGTGTCGTCACCCGTGCCGGGCAGGCCCGTCATGGCCAGGGCTCCCGTCGATCCCGCCAGCACCACCGCGGCGGCAGCCGTGACCGTCCGCCGCCGGGCCCGGCGCCTGCCGCCTGCGCGCATGACCGCCTGGACGGGGGCGGCACCCACCTCGAACTCGTCCGCGATGTCCGTGAGAAGAGGGGAGATCTCCCTCGGCGCCATGGTGTCGTTCTCCCGGTCCGTGCTCATCACTTCCGCCCCCTCTGGCCCACGACGTCGTTCAGGACCGGCAGGGCGCGCAGCTTCGCTATCCCCTTGGCCGCGTTGCTCTTGACCGTGCCGACCGAGCAGCCCATCGCCTCCGCCGTCTGCGTCTCGGTGAGGTCGGCCCAGTAGCGCAGGACCACCGCCTCCCGTTGCCGGGGCGGCAGTCCGGTCAGTGCCCCGAGCAGTGCGTCGCGGTCGTCGGCCCGGGCCATCAGGTCGTCGGCGTCGGCGATGTCGCCGACGAGGTCGGAGTCGTCCCGCGGCGCGAGAAACTCCTTCAGCTTTCGTCTGTGCTTACGAGCGTGCATGTTGATCATCACGCGTCTCACGTACGCCTCGGGGTCGTCGGCCGCCCCGACCCTGCGCCAGGACGCGTAGACGCGTTCCAGCGTCGACTGCGCCAGGTCCTCGGCCGCGTGCCGATCCCCCGTGAGAAGAAACGCCGTACGCATCAACCGTGGCCAGTGGCCCGTCATGAACTGCTGGAACTCCGCGTCCCGGACCTGCTTGCCGTCCCTCATGAGCACCTCCTCCACAAGGAAAGGAGTCCGCGAACGGACCGGATCGTTGCCTCCCTCATTCACCTCGGACCTCGGACCCCGGACCTCGGAGAGGAGATTCTCTCCGGCCACCGGGACGCCGGCCGCTCCGGGCCCGGTCACTCCGGGCCCGGCGACGGTCCCTCAGTCCTGGTACACCCGGTTCACCCCCGCTCCTCCCGACAGTTTGTCCGTGGCCGGGCCGCCGTGGAGGAGGTCGTTGCCGGTGTTGCCGTAGATCGTGTCGGCGCCGGGGCCGCCGTGGAGGCGGTCGTTGCCGCGGCCCTCCCCCGGCGCAGTGACGGCGCCAGCGTCAGCGTCACCGCGATCGACGCCGCCGCCATGACGGTCATCGCGGTCGCGGGCGAGGCGAGTTGGGCCACGCCTCCGGCGATCGCGGCGCTCACGCCCTGCATGGTGAGCATGCCCGCGGTGTGGAGGCCCAGGGCGTGGCCGCTGAGGTCGTCGGGGATCAGGGCGACCAGGCGTTCCTGCTGGATCAGGCTCGACCCGAAGCCGACCGAGGCGACGGTCACGCAGACGGCGGCCACCCCGATCCCGGGCCGCAGCGCGAAGAGCAGGTAGGGCGACGCGAGGAGCAGCAGGAACGGGATGCCCAGGCGGGCCCGGACCCGGGGCGCGAGGAGGCGCCCGGTCGTCACGTCCCCGAGGAACATGCCGAACGCCGCGAAGGCGAACAGCACGCCGGCCCTGCTCGGCGCGTAGGACACGTACAGCGACTCGCAGCCGACGACCAGGCCGTTGGGCACCCAGAGGAGGAGATAGAGGGTGCGGCGTTCCGGTGAGGAGAAGAGCCGGGCGTTCGTCCGCCAGGTCCGGGCGATCGACGGGCGGCCAGAGGCGCGGGGCGCCCGGGGTGTGAGGCCGAGGCGGGCGGTGAGGGCCGACGCCAGGTAGAGGCCGGCCGCGAGGAGGAGCGTGACCCGAGGGGAGAGCAGGGCCACCAGGACGCCGCCGGCCGCGTATCCGGTGATCTGCGCGAGGCCGCTCATCATGTTGAACACCGAACGCCCCAGCAGATAGCCCTCCTTGGCGAGGATCTCGTTCACCAGCCCCCACTGGACGCCGCCGCCGAACGACTGGACCAGGCCGAGGAGCAGCAGGAGGGCGAAGACCGTCCAGACCGGGAGGCCGGGGATCGCCATGACGGCCGTGCCGAGCCCGAAGAGGAACGCGATGCCGGACACGGTCGCCCGGGGCGGCAGCCGGTCGGCGGCCGACAGCATGGTCGTCGCGCCGACCACCTGGGCCAGCGCGGGACCGAACATGCTGAGCGCGGTGAGCAACGGGGACCGTGTGGCCCGGTACACGAGGGTGGCGAGGGCGAGGCCGCTCACGGTCGAGGCGGCGGTTCTGAGGCAGGCGGACAGGAAGAGCGGGGTGAACTCCCGCGTGCGGAAGAGCTCCGAGTAGCTGCGCATGCGGGGAGTCTCCGGCCCGGACGGGACGCCCGATATTGTTTCGCGCACCCGCGAAACGTCACCAGCAGCCGGGGGGGGGGGAGCACGCAGAGCGCGTGGAGCACGTAGGCGGGAAGGCTCGCGGTAGGCCGGGGCGGCCGGGGAACGGGGGGTGGACGTCCGTATGGGCTGGTGGCAGGTCAACGCCGACACACTCGCCGGAAGCCGCTTCGTGCTGTCGCCGCTCGCCGAGACCTTCGCCTGTCTGAAGCTGCTGCACGCGGGCGTCGCCGCGCACCCCGGTGAACAGGCCTGGCTGGACACCCACCTGCCCGCGTACCGCGGGCGGCTGGCCGCCGACCCCGTCACCGCGCTGCTCGTCCGCTCGGGACTCGGGCGCGGCTGGATCGCCGACTTCCTCACACCGACCCCGTACGGCGACGAACCCTTCGAGACCGAGATCGCCCGCGTGCGGGAGGCACCTGCCGAGGAGGCCCACGCCCACCTCGTCCGTTCCACGGGCGGCCCGTTGCCCGCCGTCCTCGCGGACCGTGTCGACCTGCCGGAGCGCGCCGCCGCGCTGCTCACCTCCCTCTGGGAGGAGTCCGTGCGCCCCGACTGGGAGCGGCGGCGGCGCGTCCTGGAGGCCGATGTGGTCGCGCGGACGGCGCAGTTGAGCCAGGGCGGCTGGGCCGCGGCGCTGGACGGGCTGCGGCCGGGGACCCGCTGGCTGGGCGGCAACCGCCTCCAGGTGAACCTGCAGGAGTACCCGCCGCGCGAGATCTCCGGCGCCCAGCTGGTCTTCGTGCCGGTCACGCCGACGGCCGGATGGGTGTCCTGGGAGGGCACCCGGCGCTACGCCGTGGTCTACCCGTGCACCGGCGCCCTGGCCGACGTACGGACGGCGGCCGTCCCGGAGAGTCTCGGGGCCCTTCTCGGGAGCGCCCGCGCCCATGTCCTCGTCCTCCTCGACTCACCGCTCTCGACCAGCCAGCTCGTCGCCGTGACCGGGCAGGGGCTCGGATCGGTGGGCCGGCATCTGCGGGTGCTGCTGGACGCGCGGCTCGTGCGGCGCCGGCGGGCGGGCCGGTCGGTGCTGTACTCGCGGACGGCCGCCGGCGAGGTGCTCGTCACGGCCCAGCGCGAGGGACGGGAGGGCGGGGCCGACGGTCCCGTCATCCACCGGAGTTAGCATCCGCTCATGACTACTGACCACTCTGACTCTGTGCTCGACATCGAGATCGGCTCCCTCCAGGGGGGTTCCGCCGACCTGTCCCAGTACGCGGGCAAGGCCGTCCTCGTCGTGAACGTGGCCTCCAAGTGCGGGCTGACCCCGCAGTACGCGGGTCTGGAGCAGCTGCACGAGCGCTACGCCGCGCAGGGCTTCACCGTCCTCGGCGTGCCCTGCAACCAGTTCATGGGCCAGGAGCCCGGCAGCTCCGAGGAGATCGCCGAGTTCTGCTCCGCCACCTACGGCGTGACCTTCCCGATGACCGAGAAGGTCGAGGTGAACGGCGACGGGCGGCACGGCCTGTACGAGCGCCTGGTGGGCACCGCCGACGCCGAGGGGCACACCGGCGACATCCGCTGGAACTTCGAGAAGTTCCTGATCGGGCGGGACGGCACCGTCGTGGGCCGCTTCTCCCCGCAGACCGAGCCCGAGTCCGCCGAGCTGGTCTCCGCGGTCGAGAAGGCCATCGGCTGAACCCTTTCGTTGACCTTGCCCCTGGGGCAAGGGGCAGCGTCCTCCTCACCGGGCGGCCCTCGCCCGGTGACGGAGGATGACCGGGTGGACAAGGACCTGCTCACCATCGGCGCGTTCGCCTCGCGGGCGCGGCTGTCGGCCAAGGCGCTGCGCCTCTACGACCGCCTCGGGCTGCTGCGCCCGGCGTACGTCGACGAGGTCAGCGGCTACCGCTACTACCGCGCCGGGCAGACCGAGCGGGCCCGGCTCGTCGCGCTGCTGCGCCAGCTGGACATGCCGCTCGCGCGCATCGCCGAGGTGGTGGAGGCGCCCGAGTCCGACGCGGCCGCGCTGCTCACCGCGTACTGGGACGGCGCCGAGGCGCGGTTCGCCTCGCAGCGGGCCCTCGCCGGCTACCTCCGTGGACGTCTTTCCGGGAGGAGTTCCGAGATGTACGAGAAGTTCGTCGTCGAGACCGCCGAGGTGCCCGAGCAGGTCGTGCTGAGCGAGACGCGGCACGTCCTCGCGCCCGAGCTGCCGGTGTGGATCCCCGGCTCGCTGGGCCGGCTGGAGCAGGGCGCCGGGGAGTCCGGCGGGATCACCGGGGCGCCCTTCGTCGTCTACCACGCGGAGGTGAGCGTGGAGAGCGACGGGCCCGCCGAGTCCTGTGTGCCCGTCGCCGACGAGGGCGCCGCCCGTGCCTGGGCGGAGCGGCAGGGCCGGGCCACCGGGGCGCGGGTCCGGGTGGAGCCGGCGCGGCGCGTCGCCTACGTCCGGATCACCAAGGCGCAGGTCGCCCACCCGCAGATCCTCGCCGCCTTCGAGGCCGTCGAGCACTGGGTCGCCGGGCAGGGCCTGACCGTCGACGGCCCGTGCCGGGAGATCTACTTCGCCGACTGGGACGCGGCCGGACCGGGGGACCCGGTGTGCGACGTGGCGTTCCCGGTCCGGTGACGGGCCGCCCGATCCGGTGACCGACCGTCCGGTCCGGCGGCCGGTCGGTCCGGCGGCCGGTCGGCCAGGAGACGGACGGCCGACGGACGGACTGGGTGTGGCCGGCGTGCCTCGTCCCGTCCGGACGGGACGGGCACGCGCCGCGTCCCCTTCCCGGCGGGACAGCCACACGCCGCGCCCCCTTCCCGGCAGCACACGCACGCGCCGCACCCCCTTCCCAGCAGGACAGCCACACGCCGCGCCCCCTTCCCGGCAGGACAGCCACGCACCGCACCCCCTTCCCGGCAGCACACGCACGCACCGCACCCCCTTCCGGGCGGGACCGGTCCGCCGCATCACCCTCCGGACGGGCGGACGGGCGGACGGTCCGGCGGACCGGGACGCGCCCCTCCGGGCGGAGACCGGGACGCGGTGCCGAGCGCGGACCGGGACGCCGTAGCGCGCCTCCGCGCGGAGACCGGTAGCCCCGCGCCCCTCCGGACGCGTAGCGGCGCGCCGCGCCGCCGCCCCCTCCGGGAGAGGAAACCGGTGCGCTGCGCCGCGCCCACCTTCGGGTGAAGCTCCGTCCACCTTCGTGTGACGGAACGGGCACGGCTCCCGGGAGCCGTGTACCAGTGGGAGTTTCGGTGATCTCGTCCCTCCCGGGAGTTCCTTGTGCCTTCTGTCGCTTCCTCGGTCCACGTCCCCGCCCAGGCGCCGGGAGGCGGGGCGTCCACGGAAGTCGAGGAGCGCCCGCTCTCGTGGGAGGGGTACGCGTACACCGCCCGGGTCGTCCGGCGGAACGACCCCGTCACGGAGCCGCTCCTCGTGCTCGGCGGCTCGGACCAGACGCGGTACTCGTGGGTGCGTCACGAGCGGTGGCTCGGCGAGCTGGGGACCGTCGTCACGGTGGACCTGCCCGGCTTCGGGGACGCGGACTTCCTGCCCGCCGAGCACGGCATCGACTTCCTCGCCGAGTGCGCGGCGCACATGTTGCGCGAGCTGGGGCTCGGCCCGGTGAACCTGTACGCCGGCTGCTACGGCGGGGCCGTCGGCCTGCGGCTGGCCCAGCGCCACCCGGAGCACCTGCGGCGGATCGCCGTGCAGGGCATGTCGGACCACGTGCCGGGCTGGTTCGCGAAGGCGCTCGTGGGCTGGGTGCGCATGCTGGAGGAGGGGCGCGTCGAGGAGACCGCGGAGGAGTTCGTGCGCTGCTTCGTGCCGCCGCCGGGCGACCTCACCGTGCGCAAGCACACCGCGCTGGCCCGTCTGATGTACCAGCAGTTCGCGGCGCAGACCCCGCGCGACGTGGCGGTGACGATCGAGCGGAACCGGCGGCTGCTGGCCCACGAGTGGTACCGGCGGGCGCCGCTGCCCGCCGTGCCGTATCTGGCGTTCACGGGTGAGCACGACACGCTCACGACACCCGACATGGTCCGCGCGGTGGCGGCGGACCTGCCGGGCTCCCGCTTCACGACGATCGCGGAGTGCGGACACCTGGCCCACCTCCAGCGGCCGCAGGACTTCTGCGACCTGCTCGTCCGGTTCTTCCGCGACGAGCCGCTGGAGGACGCGGGCCTGGCGTACTGCGGCCCCTTCGAGCGGAACTGAGACCCGGCCCTCCGGCGGGCCCGGGGACCGGCCCTCCGGCGATCTAGCGCAGCTCCTCCGGGCACGGGGTGCCCCGGGGGAGCTGGTACGGCGCCGCGAGCCGGTAGGTGCCCGGCTTCGGGGCCAGCAGCTCCGTCCACTTGTCGCCCGCCGCGGTCTCCTCGGTCGGCATCAGGCACCCGTTGAGGTTGTCGTACGTCTTCGCGGTGCCCTCCTCGCGCTCCTTCGACGCCTTCGTCTCCTGCGGCGGCTTCAGGCTCTTGCCGTCCGCGTCGACGATGCTCAGCCACGGCGAGTACGGGATGCGGATGAGGATGCGGCCCGCCTGCTTCACCTCGATGGTCAGCTCGCCCTGCTCGGCCCGGTCGACGACGGCGTGCGGTTCGGCGAGCGGGGCCGGGTCGGTGACGGTGAACAGCTGCCAGTTGGCATCGCCCCAGACCTGGCGGAGGTAGGGCATGCCGCGCTGCACGAGCTGGCGTTCGCGTTCGCCGCCGTCGCCGTCCGGTTCGCCCTTGGGCAGCACGACGTAGTGGACGGCCCAGCGCTGCAGCCACTCGTGGTAGTTCGCCGAGTTGAGTGTGTCGTCGTAGAAGAGCGGGTTGCGCTCCATGTCGGCCTGGCGGTTCCAGCCGCGGGCCAGGTTCACGTACGGCGCGAGGGCGGACGCCTCGCGGTGCGAGCGGGCCGGAACCACCTCGACGCGGCCCTTCTCGGCGTTCACCACCTGCAGCTGGTTGACGAGCGGGGCCAGCTCACGCGCCCAGGAGGCGGCCGGGGTGGTGTGCACGACGTCGTCGACCGACTTGATGCCGACCCAGGCGTTGAAGCCGACGAACGCGATGACGATGGCGTACCACTTGCGTGATCTCGGGACGGCGAAGGGCAGCGCCGCGATCAGCGCGACGCCGCCGAACAGCATCGACAGACGCGTGATGTTCGACCCGATCTGCGAGCTGATCAGCCAGACGCCGAGCACCGCGAGCCCGGAGACCGCCGCCGTGATCCGGACCGTCGTCCACTCCTTGGGGACCAGGAAGAAGACCAGGACCGCGTACAGGAACGGCAGGATGACCGACCAGACGGCCATCGGCTGGGTGCCGGAGA
Organism: Streptomyces sp. M41(2017); assembly: GCF_002078175.1. Lineage (GTDB taxonomy): Bacteria > Actinomycetota > Actinomycetes > Streptomycetales > Streptomycetaceae > Streptomyces. The sequence goes on from NZ_MWFK01000001.1 coordinate 1,519,640, forward strand.
AGGGGAACAGCCAGGCGGAGACGGCGACGACGATCGCCGGCGCGATGCCGAGGGCGTAGGCGCCGGGGCGGCGCTTCTGCAGGAACAGGGCGACCGCGATCAGGCCGACGAACAGTCCGGCCACCGGTGAGGCGGCCGTCGCGAGGGCGGCGAGCGGCGCCGCGCACAGCGCCTTCGCCCAGCGCTTGTAGCGCCAGCGGTAGGGCCAGCAGAAGACGACAGCGACCGCGGCGAGCGCGAACACCGTGCCGAGGCCGTACGTCACGCGGCCCGAGGCGGCGTTGCAGAGCAGCGCGAAGACACCGGCGAGCGCCGGAGCCGTCGGATTCCTGACCGCACGGCTGCGGATGAGGATCATCGTCAGCAGCCCTGCCGAGAGCGTCCCGGCGATCATCATGGTCGTGCGGACGCCGAGCACCGACATCAGGTACGGCGACACCACGCTGTACGACACCGGGTGCATCCCGCCGTACCAGGCGAGGTTGTACGCCGAGTCCGGGTGCCGGCCGACGAACTCCGCCCACGCGTCCTGCGCCGCCAGGTCACCGCCGCTGTTCGCGAAGGTGAAGAACCACACGACGTGCAGGACACCGGCGAGGACGGTCGAGAGCAGGACGGGATGACGGCGGAAGAGGTTCGGGCGGACGGTGCCGGACGGCGCTACCGCTGCGGCGGCGCCGGACTCCGCGGGGTCGTCCGCCTCGTCGAGCGGCTCGGGGACACGGCCGCGCAGCGGTATCGGCGGGTCCGTTCCAGGGCCCGGATCGGCGTCGTCGGCGTGGGTCGGCTCCGCTGTCGCCACTGCAAGGTTCTCCCCGTGTCCCGTTGTCCGTTCTGGGCCGGGACCCGCGGCTCGCGAGCAGCCCCGATTGTCGCGACGCTAGCACGCACTCCGCCGGACAGCGCCCGGGTGGGGCACTGTCCGGCGGCGTGCGGTGCGGGTGCCGCTCCCCGGCGTACGTCACCGATCCGTCCGCCGGCACGTCGCCGGCGGCCCCTGTCGGCTCAGGCGATACGGGTCAGCTTCGCGCCGAGACCGGGCTCGGCGAGGTCCGACTTCAGCGCGACCGGAATCTTGACGGAGCGGCTCGATCCGTCGCCGACCGTCAGCTCACCGACGACCGCGCCGGCCTTGCCGGTGTGCGGCACCGCGGCGTCGCCCGCGCCGATCGACAGGTGGGTCTTGAGACCGGGCCAGCCGACCGCCGTCATGTTCTTCGTGGCGACGACCGGGGTGCGTCCGCCGAGCTGGTCGTCCACGTAGCCGACGACCTGGCCCTTCTTCACCACGGTGGCGGTGGTCAGGCTCTTCTGGACCTTGTCGATCAGCTTCTGGCTGTTGGTGAGCGCCAGGTGGAGGCTGTCCCAGACCTTGCCGGTGCCGGCGTTCTGGTTCATCACCGCGCCGTAGATCGTCTGCGTCTTGCCGTCGACGTTCTTCGTCGCGGCCCACACCAGGTTGCCGCCGGCCGGCGTCGAGGAGCCGGTCTTCAGGCCGATCACGCCGACCTGCTGCACCAGCAGGTCGTTGTTGTTGTAGATCGTGTTGTCCAGCCCGGGGATGTCCGCCTTGGCCATCCCGACGACGCTGCGGAACACGTCGTTCTGCATGACCTTCTTGGCCAGCTTGATCTGGTCGACGGCCGTGCTGACCGTGGTCTTCTGCAGACCGCTCGGGTCCGTGTACGTGGAGTTCTTCATGCCGAGGTCCTTGGCCGCGGCGTTCATCTTGGCGACGAAGCTCTTGCTGTCGGAGTCCCAGCGGGCCAGCAGCCGCGCCACGTTGTTGCCGGAGGGGATCATCAGCATCTGGAGCATCTGGCGCTCCGTGAACTGCTGGCCCTTCGACATCGCCGCCGTCGACTCGTCGGGCAGCTTCGACTCGTCCTCCGCCTGCTGGTCGACGGTGATCTTCTCGCCGTCCTCGTTCCCCTTCAGCGGGTGCTCCTGGAGGATCACGTACGCCGTCATGATCTTGGCGACGCTCGCCACGGGAGCGGGGGTCTGCTTGCCGTCGGTGCCGAGGCTGCCGACGCCGTCGACCTCGATCGCGGACTGGCCCTGGCCGGGCCACGGCAGGTCGAGTGTGCCGCCGTCGAAGGTGTACGTCTCGTCGGCGGTGAGCGTGAGGCCCGCTGCCGGCAGCGGACGGAAGGCCTGTGCGACCGCAAAGATCACGATGAGCAGCAGGACCAGCGGCGTCCAGATCTTGACCCGCCGCACGATCGTGCGGACCGGTGTCTGCGGGGGCGGCGGGGTGTTCGTCAGCTCGGCGAGCAGGTCCAGCGGGGGCTTCGGCGGAAGCGGCTGCTGGGTGGTGCGCTCGGGGCCGACCTGCGGCACGACCGCGGTGGCCGAGGCCGGCTTGTCGGCACCCGCCGGGGCGGCCGGCTGCTTCGGACGTGCCGGGGCGGCGGCCTCGTCCAGCGACTTGAGGGCGACGAACCGACTGGTGCGCTCGGCCTCGCCGACGGGCTTGGCCGGCGGTTCCTCCACGGCCTTGCCCGCGGCGGCCTCGTCCGCGGCCTTCTCGCCGGTCTTCTCGCCCGTCTTCTCGTCGGCCTTCTTGCCGGCCGGGCGGCGGGCCGCGTCGCCCAGCTTGAGCATGGTGGTGGGCTGGTCCACGGCGGGCCGCGGCGTCTTGAAGATCGCGGTCGGCTGGTCGACCGGGGGCTCGTCGGCGGGGGCCGCGTCGACGGGGGGCTGCGGAGCGGTGTCGCCGTCGTGGGTGGCGTCCGCACCGGTGTCACCCGCCGCGTCCGTGCCCGGGGCAGCGTCGGCGGCGGGGGCGGCCGCAGGAGCGTCCTCGGGGGCGTCCTCGGGCGCGGGAGCCGCATCCCGTACGGAGTCGGCACCGGGCCGGTCCTCGGGCTCGACGTCGGCAGACGCGGGCTTCGCGTCCGCGGAGGCGGGCTTCGCGTCCGCGGGCTCGGCGTCGGACACGGCGGGCTCGGGTTCGGCGTCCGCGGGCCCGGACGGTGCGGAGGCGGGTGCGGTGGCCGGCGTGGCGGCCTTCGCGGACGCGGCGTCGGGACCGGGCTCGCCCGCGTCGGACGTCTCGCCGGAGGCGGCGTCCGGCTTCGGGTCGGCACGCTGCTCGTCGGCGGCGGCCACGGCATCGGGCGTCGAGTCGGTGGTGGCGTCGGGCCCGGACACCACGGCGGGCCCGGCGGACGGGCCCGAGTCCTTCCCGGAACCGGCGTCGGCCGCGCTGTCGGCGCTCTCCGCGTCCGCGGGGTCCTCGGCGGCGTCCTCGGGCCCGTCGGCCGCCGTGGCGGCGTCGGAGCGGTCCGTGCGGTCGGGCACTGCGGCTCCGCTCACGGCACCTTCATCGTGACCGTGACCGTCGCCGTCCCCGGACGCGCCCGGGGACGCCGGGTTCTCGTCCGATCCCGCGACCCACGCGGCGACCGCGGCACGCAGCCGGGTGTCGCCCTCGGCGGGCGCCTCGGCGGCGTCCGTGCCCGCCGCGGGCTCGGCGGCCCGCTCGGACCCGGCGGTGCGCGAGGCCTCCGCCGTGGCCGTGGCGTCGGCCGTGGCCGATGCCGTCGGCTCCGCCGGGCGGGAGGTGTCCGCCGACAGGGCCTTCGTGGAGAAGACCGCCGTCGCCTGGTCCACCCGGACCGTGGCCGCCCGCTCGCGGGCCATCGCCATGCGCGGATCGGCCGGAGCCGTGCCCTGCGCCGACGACGGCGCGACGGCCCCCGGCGACGCCGGGGACGCCGCCGACGACGGATCGCCCGGCCGCGCCGGACCCGGAACCGGCGCCGGGGTCACCGGCGTCGCTTCTGCCGACGACGCCGACGACTCGTTCTGCTTCGACCTGTCGGGGGACTCGCCCGCCACCGATGCCTCCTCCATGTGACGCACGCCCTCCGCGCGCCGAACCGAACCGTCAAACCCTTAACCCGCCGCCCGGACATCGCTGTCCGAACCATGTACCAGTGTCCTGTGTGAGGGATTGACCCCTGCGGTAGACGAGAACGACATACCTACTGGTTCCACTACATTCCGGTCACGCACCCTCGACAGACCAATGTGAGAGGGGTCACCCTGTCATTCATCCACGCGGGGAGGCATGGATGGGCAGGAGCCGCAGAACAATTCCGGAGGAGCTTCTGCTGCTGGCGTTGGACCCGACCACGGGTACCACCGCGCAGCCGCAGTCGCTCGACCTCGGTCTGGCCGGAGCGCAGCTAGTGGAGCTGGCGCTGGCCGGACGGATAGCCCCAGACGGGGATCGTATCGCCGTGGTGGTGCCACGGCCGACTGGAGATCCAACACTGGACTGTGCGTTGGAACTGCTTCGCCGACGCGGAGCACCCGTACGCGCGGTCAACTGGATTGGCGGGCCCCGACTGGGGCTGCGCCAGACCTATCTCTCGCATCTGGAGAGGTGCGGCATGGTCCATGCCGTGGCCGGCCAGATGTGCGGGGTGCTTCCGACGACTCGCTATCAGGCGACGGACACGGAAATCAGCCGGGAGATCAGGGTCCGGCTGGACAACGCGATCCGCACCGGCGTCCCGCCGGACCCGCGGACCGCGGCGCTCGCCGCGCTGGCCCATGCGGTCGGACTCGGCAAGCACCTGTATCCGGGTAACGAGGGACGATCGTCCCGCTCCCGGCTGCGGGACCTGATCAGGCACGACCCCATGGGCGGCCTCGTGGCGCACGCCGTGATGGACGTTCAGAACGGTGTGGCCGCACAGCCGCGCCGCAGCCCGGCACCGGCAGGCCGTCCGGCCACCGCCGGAGTCAGGTCCGCACCGGAGACCGCGCGCGGTGTTCCGATGCAACCGCGTCACGGGTCGATGGCACGCGCCGTGGTCCACTGAGCCGCAGTCCCACGGCACACCGCACGACTCGCACCACCCGCAGCACCAGCACCGCCGCAGGACAACAGCGCCGCACCGCAGTCCCCATGATCCGGTTCGGGAGCCGCTGGCTCGCGCGGGGCGACAGGACCGTACGTCCGGACGACGACACGGTTCCGCCGCCCCGCGCGGCCGCATTCCACGGCGGGTCCGGCGACCGGCTCCGCGAACCGGAACCGGCGACCCCGCCGGGGCGTCGCGACGGGCGGTCGGGGCCGAGGAGCCCGCGCGGGGACGCGGATACCCGCCGAAACCCCGAAGGTGCGCCTACCCAGCGCATATCCGCTGTTTCCCAGCGGTAGAAAGCACCTTGGTGGCAATCTGCTCAACAGCAGATACGCAAAGTAGAGGCCCGCAGCCGGAGGTGCACGTCCCGTGGCGTCAAGTGTCAATCCCACCGTCCGGCGACGCCGGCTGGGCCAGGAGCTGCGCCGGCTCCGCGAGCTCAAGGGCATGACGGCGGAAGAGGTCGCCGAGCGACTGCTGGTCTCGCAGTCGAAGATCAGCCGCCTGGAGAACGGGCGCCGCAGCATCAGCCAGCGCGACGTCCGCGACCTGTGCGGGGTCTACGAGGTCGAGGACCACCGGATCGTCGACTCGCTGATGCAGATGGCCAAGGACTCGCGCCAGCAGGGCTGGTGGCACTCCTTCGGCGACATCCCCTACAGCGTCTACATCGGCCTGGAGACCGACGCGGCGAGTCTGCGCGTGTACGACCCCCAGGTCGTCCCCGGTCTCCTCCAGACCCGGCCCTACGCGGAGTCCCTGATCGCGGGAGCCCTGCCGGAGACGGCGGCCGCCGACATCGACAAGCGCGTCCAGGTCCGCCTCAAGAGGCAGGAACGAATCTCCGCCCCGGACAACCCGCTGCGCCTGTGGACCGTGCTCGACGAGTCCGCCCTGCGCCGCGCCGTCGGCAACCGCTCCCTCATGCGCGAGCAGTTGGAGCACCTGGTCGAGCAGTCCCAACTGCCGCACGTCACCGTGCAGGTGATCCCCTTCGAGATGGGCGCGCACCCGGGCCTCAACGGCCAGTACGCGATCCTGGAGTTCCCCGACGCGGCGGACTCCAGCGTCGTCTACATCGAGGGCGTGACGAGCGACCTGTACCTGGAGAAGGCGAACGACGTCCAGAAGTACAGCGTGATGTACGAGCACCTGCGCGCCCAGGCCCTGAACGTGGAGCAGTCGCGTCAGTTCATCGCGGACATCGCCAAGGAGTACGCGCGCTGAGGCGTGACGAGGGGAACTGCGGGGGTTCGGAGGGGACTTGTGAAGGCCCGCCGCAGAGAAGGTGCCGGACCCTACACCTTCGGCACCTCAACATGGAAGACCCCACTGGAATATGCCATCCAGTCGAGTGAATAGTCGCTTCGCCTCCCGAAGTTGGCGAGTAGCGTCGATCACGCCACCGAAGAACAACGTTGGCGCAAACCGAGCTGCGGATTCCGTAGCGGATCCGCAGCCCGGTGACAGCGCGTCGATGGCGTCGAAGGCGGCAACTCACCGAAGAACGACTGCTTTCTGGAGCGATCATGGCAATTCAGCAGGGTGCCACCGACACGTGGACCAAGTCTTCCTACTCCACCGGCAACGGCGCCTGCGTCGAGGTCAAGTCCCCGGCTCTCACGGCGATGGCCGTGCGTGACTCCAAGGTTCCCGCCGGCCCCACGCTGGCCTTTCCCGCGGACGCGTGGAACACCTTCGTGGCCGAGGTCGGCCGAGGAGCCTCCGACCTCGTCTGACGCCGGATGACCCGACACAACTTCATACGTTCCACCGACAGAGCCCTCTCGACCGGCCCGCCGTCCTGGCCGAGGGGGCCCTCCCCTTTTTTTGGGGCTCGGTTCGCCTCCGGGGCGCAGAAGCCTGTGTCGGGAGGCCGACCGTGCTCGACCCCTCCTCCGTCGGGGCCTCCGCGCGCTCGGCCTCCCGACACAGGCGCGCCCCTTCGGCTCACTCGCCGTGGGGTGCCGTCGGTTCAGCGGAGCTCGTTCACGTAGCGGTCCGTTCCCGGGACCGTGGGGATGAAGGGGGCGAGCAACTCGACCCGGCCCAGGCCTGATTCGGCCACCGCCTCGTCCAGGCCCGTGAAGTGGTCGTCCCAGCAGTCCCGGGGGTCCGCCTCCAGGAACCACAGCAGGGTCAGCCGGGTGTCCACGCCCTCCACCTGCTTCACGTACGTCATCCGGTCACCCGGGAGCGGGGTGGGCCGGAAGACGGTCACCAGGGCCGAGGGAGAGCCGGCCAGGCGCCTCGGCAGGTGGCGGGAGCGCAGCCACTCCAGCAACTCCGCCCGCCGCTCGGGTGACGCGGCGTCGACGACCTGGAGGACAAGCCCCGCGTAGGGGTGGTCGAGGGCGTGGAAGTCCCGGGGGCCGGCGGCGCCGTCCCGGTACACGGTGGCCTCGTGGTCCTGGAAGGCCGTGAAGACGTGCGTACGGTCCTGGTAGACGCGGCCGTCCCGGTTCAGTCGCCGGTTGATGCCGACGGTCCACTTCATGTGGTCGTCGTAGCGGCCGTCGGTGACCCAGTACGTCGACAGGTAGCAGCCGGCGGTGACCGGCTCCGCGACCGCGGACTTCTCGGGGCGGCGCAGCAGTTGGAGGTCCCGGGTCGCCACCCAGCGGCGTCCGGCGTACATCCAGGGCATGGCCATCGCGCCCGCGTAGTAGTGGTCGTCCTCGTACCAGCGGTTGTAGGCGTACTCGTGGCCCGGGTGCGGTTCGACCAGGGTGATCAGGGCGTGGCCCGGGCGGACGCCGTACGGGCCGAGGGCGGCCAGTTCCGCGTAGGTGTCGCTGCGGGTCTCCTCCGACATGACGGTCCCCTTCCTCGGTGGAGCGTGCGTGCGCGGGGCTTCCTTCCTCCGCCGAACGCCCATACTCTGACGCTCCGTCAGACAATTGGCCAGAGTCGGGGAGGCCCCGGATGTCACTGCTGACCGGCAGGACCGTCGTGGTGTCGGGCGTCGGAGCGGGACTCGGCCACCAGGTCGCGGCGGCCGTGGTGCGCGACGGCGGGAACGCGGTGCTCGGCGCCCGCACGGAGGCGAACCTGGCGAAGTCCGCGGCCGAACTCGACCCGGAGGGCACGCACACGGCGTACCGGGCGACGGACATCACCGACGAGGGGCAGTGCGAGGCGCTGGCGGCGCTCGCGGTGGAGCGGTTCGGGAGGATCGACGCGGTCGTCCATGTCGCCGCCTGGGACAGCTACTTCGGCGGCTTGGAGGACGCGGACTTCACGACCTGGCAGGCGGTCATCGACGTGAACCTGCTCGGCACCCTGCGGATGACCCGCGCCTGCCTGCCCGCCCTGAAGGAGCGCGGCGGTTCGGTGGTCGTCATCGGCACCCAGTCGTCGGTCGCCGCGCCGAGCCAGGTGCGGCAGGCCGCCTACGCCGCCTCCAAGGGCGCGCTGACGAGTGCGATGTACTCGCTGGCCCGGGAGCTCGGCCCGCACCGGATACGGGTCAACACCGTGCTGCCCGGCTGGATGTGGGGCCCGCCCGTCGAGGCGTACGTGCAGTTCACGGCGCACACGGAGCAGGTGCCCGAGGCGGACGTGCTGCGCCGCCTCACCGAGCGGATGGCGCTGCCGGAGCTGGCCACGGACGGGGACGTCGCGGACGCCGCGGTGTTCCTGGCGTGCGACCGGGCGCGGGCGATCACGGGGCAGTCGCTGCTTGTGAACGCCGGCGAACTCATGCGGTAGGCGGTACGGCCCGAGGGACCCCCTCTCCCAGGCGCACGGGACCCGCATCCCGTACGGCTGTCGTCGCGTCGTTGCTCTGTGGGTCTGGCGAAGTGCCCGCTCATCGTGTGTTCCACGTCACGAGCACGACAACAGCCGGACGGGTAAAGGAGAGGCAAAATCGTTCTGCTTTCTGATCTGCGTTCATATCCGTGACCGTGCGAGGTCTTGACCGGCCGGTCGCCGCAGCGGTTCAATCCCCCAAGTCCCCGCTCCCGCACGGGGCCCCGCCCCTCCTTCGATCGCTCGGCTCCGCCCGAGCGGGGAGGGACCTCCATGTGTACTGGCGAAGTGCCGTCCGGTATCTGCAGGTTCACAAGGCGGACCCCTGGAGGGGGCACATGAACGGTCTCGACTGGGCCGTCCTGGTCGCGTATTTCGGTGTCATGACCGCGATCGGGATCTGGTCCCACAAGCGCGTGGACGACGTCAGCGACTTCTTCACCGCGGGCGGCAAGATGCCCTGGTGGCTGTCCGGCATCTCGCACCACATGTCGGGCTACAGCGCGGTGATGTTCACCGGGTACGCCGGCATCGCGTACACCTACGGCATCACCTCGTACGTCACCTGGGCCCTGCCCATCGCCATCGGCGTCGCCCTCGGCGCCAAGGCCTTCGCGCCCCGGCTCAACCGGCTGCGCTCACGCCTGCACGTCGCCTCACCGCTCGAGTACCTCAAGGACCGCTACAACGTGCAGACCCAGCAGGCGCTGGCGTGGTCCGGCATCCTGCTGAAGATCGTGGACGTCGGCGCGAAGTGGGCGGCCATCGCCACCCTGCTCAGCGTCTTCACCGGCGTCACGCTCACCCAGGGCATCCTCATCACCGGCGGCATCACGGCGGTGTACTGCACCATCGGCGGTCTCTGGGCGGACGCGCTGACCGAACTCGGCCAGTTCATCATCCAGTTGATGGCCGGCCTCGCGATGCTGATCATCGCGCTGAACAAGATCTCCGACCAGGGCGGTCTGTCCAAGGCGCTGGACTCGCCGAAGCTGCACGGTCACGCGGACGGGTTCGCCGGCCCGTACATGACGGTGTTCTTCATCGCGTACCTGTTCATCAAGCTGTTCGAGTACAACGGCGGCATGTGGAACCAGGCCCAGCGCTACATGGCCACCGGCAGCGCCAAGCAGGCCACGCGGTCCGCGTTCCTGTCCGCCGCACTGTGGTTCGTGTGGCCGGTCATCCTGTTCATCCCGATGTGGCTGTCCCCACTCCTGGTGACGGCGCAGAAGCCGGACGGCTCGGACGCGTACGGCCTGATGGCCGACCAGTTGCTGCCGCACGGGCTGCTGGGCCTGGTCGTCGTCGGGTTCTTCTCGCACACCATGGCCATGTGCTCCTCGGACGCGAACGCCATCGCGGCCGTCTTCACGCGGGACGTGATGCCTGCGTTCTCCCGTGCGGCACGCGCCTGGGACACCCGCACGGGGCTGATCGCGGGCCGTGTCACCACGGTCGCCTTCCTCGGCTTCTCCATGGCGGTGGCCACCCAGGTCAACTCCCCCACGTTCAAGGACATCATCACCGTCGTCATCAAGTGGGTGGCGGGTCTGATGGGGCCGATCGCGATCCCGTTCATCCTGGGCCTGCTCCGGCCGTTCCGTAAGTCGGGACCGACGGCCGCCCTGACGAGCTGGGCGTGCGGTCTGCTCGCGTTCTTCTTCGTCAACTACAACCTGGACTTCTCCCAGCGCACCGATGTGAAGCTGGAGTACCAGGTCGCCCTCCCGATGGTCATCTCCCTCGTCCTGTACGTCCTCGTCGGCATCGTGAAGCCCGAGGACACACCGGAGCGGGACGCCATCATCGAGAAGATCAACACGGACGACGACGGCACCACGGCCGCCGCGGTCCCGGCTCCCGCCGAGGCCCCGGAGGGGGAGGTGCTGGGCACGCCGGTCAAGGACTGAGGGAGCGCCCCGGGCCCGCTCCGGCTCAGGCCCGCGGGTAGCGGGTGAGCCAGCCCGGGGAGGAGCCCGCGGGACCGTGCAGAGCGGGCCCCTGGGTCATCTCCATCGCGAAGTCGTCCGCGAGGACCAGCACCGAGGGGCGGCCCTCCAGTTCGGCCAGCCAGGCCGGCGGGAGGGCCGTCTCGCCGTGCAGGGCGCCCAGCAGGCCGCCGGTGAGGGCACCGGCCGCGGCGGAGGGACCGCCGTGGTTCACGGCGAGGCACAGGCCGTGCCGGACGTCGTCGCCGACGAGCACGCAGTACACCGCGGCGGCGAGCAGTCCCTCCGCGGTGCCGTCCCCGGCGAGTTCCTCGACCCGGCCCGGGGAGGGCATGCCCTGCCGTACGGCCCCCAGGGCGTGCTGGAGGGCGTCGGTGACCTGTTGCTGCCCGGGGCGCCCCGCGAGCAGCGCGAGGGCCTGCTGCACGGCCGCGTCGAGGCTCTCCCCGCGGGCCAGCGCGTGCACGACGACGGCGTACGCGCCCGCCGACAGGTAGGCCGTGGGGTGTCCGTGGGTCTGCGCGGCGCACTCGACGGCGAGCTGCATCACGAGCTGGGGCTCCCAGCCGACGAGCAGGCCGAAGGGCGCGGAGCGGGCGGTGGCCTCAGGGCCCGTCTCTCCGGGGTTCTTGGGCGCGTCCAGCGTGCCCATGATGTCGTCGCCGAGGCCCAGCAGGCAGGACCTGGCCGGATCGCGGCGGGCGTAGAGCCACTCCTCGCGGGCCAGCCAGCCGTCCTCCTTGCGCCGCTCGTCGGGGCCCCAGTCGCTCTGGGTGGCCGCCCACCGGCGGTAGGCGCGGTGCACGTCGGTCGGCGGGTGCCAGGCTCCGGTGTCCCGGCGGACCTGCGCGCGGACCAGTCCGTCGACGCTGAACAGGGTGAGCTGCGTGAGGTGGGTGACGGCGCCGCGTCTGCCGTACGCCGGGGCCAGGTCGAGGAGGCCCTCCGCGCCGTGCGCCGCCCGGATCCCCTCCAGGGAGAGCGCGTCGACGGGCGCGCCCAGGGCGTCGCCGACGGCCGCGCCGAGCAGCGTCCCGCGCACCCGGCTGCGGAAGTCCTGCTGCTCCGCACGCCCCCAGACGGCACCGGCTGTCGCAGCCACCGAGACCTCCTCAGGCACCGTCCGCACGTCCGACAGTTCAGCACTGTAATCGAACGGGAACGGTCGGTTGAGGTCGCGGATCCAGATGCTGGATGTGACGCGAGCGGAAGTAAGCGGTCTCGTACGGACGGCGCGATTGATCTTTCCCCTCTCGTCACTCTGAGTGGTCATTTCTGGCTAGCCTGAACGGCGTTGGGGCCGGTATGGGCGATACAGGCGATACGACGGGTACGGGCGACGCGGCTGAAGGGGGCGGGATGGGCGATGTGGAGGACGAGGAGGCCGCTGCCGTACTCAGGGCGGTAGGCCGGCAGATCAAGTCCTGGCGGGAGGCGGCCGGTCTGCGGCAGGCCGAGTTCGGCGCGGCCATCGGCTACGGCGAGGAGATGGTCTCGTCGGTGGAACGGGGCCGCCGGGCGCCGAAGCCCGAGTTCCTGGACAAGGCCGACGACGTGCTCGGCGCCGCCGGGAAGATCTCCGCAATGCGCAGGGACGTGGAGGAGGCGCGCTACCCGAAGAAGGTCCGGGACCTGGCCAAGCTGGAGGAAGAGTCGGTCGAGTTGGGGGCGTATGCCAACCACAACATGCACGGCCTGCTCCAGACGCCCGAGTACACCCGGGCGTTGTTCGCGATGCGCGCGCCGTCGTTCTCCGAGGACGAGATCGACCGACAGGTCTCGGCTCGCATGGCGCGCCAGGCCGTCTTCGAACGCCGGCCCGCGCCGTTCCTCACTTTCGTCCAGGAAGAGGTGACGCTTCGACGGCCGATCGGGGGCAGAGTTGTCCTGCGGCACCAGCTGGAACACTTGCTGAAGATCGGCAGGTTGCGGCACGTCGCGCTCCAGGTGATGCCGACCGACCGTGAGGATCACGCGGGCATGGGCGGACCGCTCCAGTTGCTGAAACTCCACGGCGGCAAGGCGCTGGGGCACTCGGAGGCCCAGCTGCACAGCCGCCTGATCAGCGACCCGCGGGACGTCCAGATCCTGGAGATGCGCTATGGAATGATCCGGGCGCAGGCTCTCCCGCCTCGGGAGTCACTGGCCTTCATCGAGAAAGTGCTGGAGGAGACATGACCGCCACCGCCTCGCTTTCCGGGACCGACTCCACGCTGTCCTGGTTCACGAGCAGCTACAGCAGCAACGACGGACCTGAATGCGTGGAGGTCGCGATAGCCACCTCTCGGGCCACCGTCCACGTCCGTGACTCCAAGGACGTGCACCGCGCCTGTCTCACGTTCTCCGACGGCACGTGGTCGGACTTCCTGGCGTTCACCGCCGGGCGCTGAGGCTCACTCCGCCTCGGCGGCCCGGGCCTGGATCACCGTCCGGCGGCTCAGCGCCCACGCGTATCCGGGCCGCAGGGCGAGCGCCCGGTCGAGATCCGCGAGCGCCTCGGCGTGATGGCCCAGTTCGCTGCGGGAGACGGCGCGGCTCGCGTACGCCGACGCGTAGTCCGGGTCGAGGGCAACGGCCCGGTCGTACTCGGCCAGCGCCTCCGCGTGCCGTCCCGCGACGCGCAGCGCGTCGCCCCGCTCACAGGCGCCCCACGCCCAATCGGGCTGGAGGGCCACGGCCCGGTCGAGGTCCGCCATCTGCCGGTCCTCCTCGCCGAGTGCGCGCCACACCCGGGCCCGGCGGGCCAGCGCCCACCCGTACTCGGGCTTCAGCTCCACCGCCCGGCCCAGATCGACGAGAGCCTCGTGGAGTTCGCCGCGGCTCAGCCGGGTGGCGCCGCGGGACGCCCAGGCGAAGTCGCGGGAGGGGTCGAGAGCAATGCCCCGGTCCAGGTCGGCGAGTGCCGCGTCGTAGTCCCCGAGGGCCCGGTGGTACTCACCCCTGACGGACAGCGCCCGTCCGTCGTCGGGAGCCAGGGCGAGCGCCCGGTCCAGGTCGGCGATCCCGCCCGCGTAGTCGCCGGACTCGGCCCGTGTCATGGCTCTGCCGCGATAGGCGCGAACCAGCCCGGGATCGAGCGCGAGCGCCCGGTCGTACTCCGCCGTCGCCTGCCCGTACGCACCGTCGTGCCGCAGGACACTGCCGCGTACCGAGCGCGCGACGGCCTCGACCTCGGGGCCGAATCCCGCGCGGTTCAGCAGGAGTTCGAGGGCCGCGGCCTGTCCGCCGTCCTCCAGCGCGTGCCACAGGTCGCTCCCCCAGCGGGCCGGCGTCTCGGCCTCGGCGTCCCGGCCGGCCTCAGCCAGCGCCCGCGCCCACTGACGGGCGGGCACCTCACCGGCGTCGCAGGCGTACACGACGTCGCGGAGCACTACCGGCAGCGCGGTCCGGGGCGCGGCGCAGAGCAGGTGGTACGACTCGGCGAGCCTCATCTCGCGCCACCCGTCCCAGGTCCACAGCTCGTCCTCGTTCTCGCCCGTCTCGGCCTCCCGCCGCCACCTGCCGAAGGTCTCCGCGAGTCTCGTGTGCCGCCCGGTCCAGCCGCGCGGCGACCGGAGCCGCTGGGAGCGCAGCATCGGCGCCCGTACGACGTCGTGGTACTGGATGCCGCCGCCGCGCTCGGTGACGAAGGGCAGGCCGCGCAGCCAGTCGTACAGGGCGTCGGCCTCCTCCTCGGGGCGTTCCGCGGCCGCGCGGAAGACGTCGGCGTCCAGGCGCCTCGGGAAGGCGCAGCCGAGGGCGACGGAGCGGTGCACGGGGTCGTGCTCCCACTTGAGGAAGCTGTCGACGGCCGTGGCGCTCGGGTCGCCGACGTCGTCCGGGTCGGCCGGGCGGGTCTCGGCGAGGGTCGAGACGAGGACCGGCAGGCGTCCGGTGAGGCGCAGGATCTCCTCGACGACCGGTTCCGCGACCACGCCCCGGCCGGCGAGCACTTCGCGCGCCTCCTGCTCGGTGAACGGCAGCAGGGGCATCTCGGCCACCGAGTCCGAGCAGCCTCCCCAGCGGTCCAGGTCCAGCGGGCTCCGGCCCGCCGTCACGACGACCACGTTCCCGGGCATGACGCCGTGGCGTTCCAGGGCCATCGTCGCGTGCAGCCAGGCGTCGAGGAAGAGACCGGTCCGCTCGTACGTGTCGAAGAACAGGACCTGGCGGGGGAACCGGCCTGCGGCGCGGGCCAGTTCCTCCAGCAGCACCGGGGTGAGGACCTCTTCGGGCGACATGACGAGCCGTACGTCGTCCCGGCTGCGGAAGTGTGCGCTCAGCCCGGCCCGCATCCGGTCGGCGGCGCCCGCGAGTTGGCCCGGATCGACGGCCCCGGCGAAGGGCCCGACACCGGGGACCATGCCGAGACCCACGAGGCCGGCCCGCGCCAGGGCCGTCCCGGCGGCGGAGGGCTCGCCCGGGGCCGCCTCCCGGGTCAGCGAGTCCGCCTCGTGGCGCCGCTCGCGGTACCGCTCCAGCAGCCGCTCCAGCTCCTTGAGCCGGCGTCCCTGACGGGCGAACCCGGCGCAGACCGTCTCCATCGCCTCGGGCACGCTGCCGGTGCTCTCGTCCACGTACGCGGTCAGTGCCCCGGCCTCGCGCGCGAGCTGCTCCAACTCACGGACGAGGAACGTCTTCCCGACTCCGGCGTTGCCGTGCACGTGGAACAGGAACCGCCGCCCCGGATCCCGCACCGGCACGTCGAAGTTCCGTAGGAAGGCGGCGCGTTCGGCCCCCCGCCCGACGAACGAGAGCCGCCTGCGCTCCTCGATCAACTCCTGCATCGACGGCTGCGCGCCCACCCTGCGTCCCTTCTCTCCCCCGCCGGTCCGCCCGGACCACGCGTCCAGTCTCACCCAACTCGCCCGCGTGGAAGGGTGATCGGCCGGCACCGGACGGACGGCGGCCCGCCGGAACGCGGTTCCGGCGGGCCGTCGTACGGTCGGTACGCAGACGTCAGCGCGCCACACTCGGGTGGATGCGGCTCAGCAGACGCAGGGGTCCGTGCCCCAGCCCAGACCGCCGACGTCCTCCAACGCCCCGGCGTAGGCCTGCACCTCGTCCACGTCACCGTGCAGGTACTCGCCCCAGCCACCGTCGACCTTGCCCCGTCCGATCTGGAGGGGACCGGTGCTACGCCAGCCGTTCGCGAAGGCGGCCGGTTCCTCCGCGCCGACGGTGCCGTCCAAGGAGAGCTTGATCGTGTCGGACGCGTCGTCGTAGACCACGGCGAGGCGGTGGCCCTGGCCCTCGCCGCCGTCCGCGCCCTCGATCTGGGACACCACCTTCTCGGGCGCTCCCGCCTCGTCCCGCACCGGCATCACCAACTGCCAGGTGTGCGTGGAGGGGACGTAGCGCAGCTTGAAGGCGTCCGTGTGCTCGCCCGCCTGCGAGAGCACCGTCATCGGGTGGGCCGGCTCGGAGTCCGCCAGGCGCACCACGACTCCGAGCGTGAAGCTGTCCCCCGTGTCCACGACCGGACCGTCCGTGGCCGCGTACCCGGTTTCGCCGTCCAGGCGCAGGTGTCCTTCGCCGACCAGCGCCGGGGGCACGGGGGTGCAGTCGGGGTCCAGCTCCGGGATGCAGGAGCTGTCGGAGCCGTTGTAGATCGTCGCCCCGGTGCCGAGCCGCAGCGGTGTGCCGTCCGACTGCTCGGGGCTCACACCGTCCGTCGCGTTCTCCAACGACCAGTGACCGAGCAGCTTCGGCTTGCGCTGTGCCAGTTCGGCAGCCTCGCCCGGCACCACGACCCGGTCGTGGACCCGGACGTCACCGACCTCGCCGTGCCACCGGTCGCGGTAGCCGGCGGTGCCCCGGGCGCGGCCGATCTGGAAGGCGCCGGACGCCTCGGTGGGCGTCGCGTCCGCCGCGGTTCCGACCTCGTGGCCGTTGACGTAGAGCCGTGCCTTGCCGGTCTCCGCGTCGTACAGGCCCAGCACGTGAGCCCATTCACCGGTCTCGGGCGCTCCGCCCGTGATCCGGCTGCCGCCGATCGCGAAGGACCAGGCGGGGCCGGAGTCCTCGGCCCGGAGGCCGAGGGTGAAGCCCGGCTTCCCGGCCGCGTCCTGGCTGGCGACCGTCATCGTGCGGCCGGTCTCGGCGGGGCGCACCCAGGCGCTCACCGCGAAGGACGCGCGAAGGTCGGTGGCCGGGACGTCCGGGGTGAGGAAGCCGTGGCCGGTGCCGTCGAGGCTCACGGTGGCGGTCGCCTCCGTGCCCGAGGGGGCCGGGCCGCCGAAGGTCACGCCGGTGCCCGCGCGGGCAGCGGTGCCGGTCTCTGCCGCGGCGGAGCGGGAGCCGGCCGGGTCGTCGAGTGTCCAGCGGGCGACGGGGGCGCGCCCCTCCTTCACGTTGAACTCGTACCGTGTCTCTCCGCTGCTGCGCCCCGCTCGGTCGATCGCGCGGACCGTGAGCCACTTGGGGCCCGAGGTGAGCGGCAGGTACGGGAGGGTGACGGCCGCACCCGGACGGTCCGCCGCCACGGTGCCGTAGGGGCCACCGGGGAAGCCGTACGAGTACGCGACGACGTCGTCCGAGGGCGAGTCCATCGTGAAGTGGCCGTAGACGCCGACGCCGTCCACCCAGAAGACGTCGTCGGGGTTGGGGTACTCGGGCGAGGTGATCGTGGCCTTCTCCGGGTTCACGTCGTCGTAGACGAACGAGCACACCGAGCCGTCGCCCTCGTCGCTCCACGGCGAGGTCGCCTTGCCGTCGTTCGCCCGGACGTGCCAGGAGATGCTGGTGTTCGCCGGGATGTCGGAGGGCACGGTCCAGTACTGGGGCGATCCCGAACCCAGGGTGATGGTGGTGTACGTGCGGCGCTGCTCCGCGCCCGACGCATCGGTCCACCAGGCCTCGAACTCACCCTGGACCGGGCTGAACTCGGACGGCTGTTTGTCCTCCTCCGGGTCGAACAGCACGGCGTTCAGCCGGGGCGGCTGCGAGACGTACACCGTGTCGTCCCCCGTGGCGCAGGCCTTCCCGCCCGTCTGGAGATCCTTCACCAGCGGCTGCTTCGGCGGCAGGTTGTCCACCGCGTTCGCCGTGCCCGCGGCGCCCGCCAGCAGCGCGGTCGCGCAACCCGCCACCAGCAGCCGTCTGCGTCTGCCGGTCCTTCGGAATGTGTTCAAGTGGCCCTCCCCTGTTCGCGCTTGACGCCCGTGGATCACACGGGCGGCAAGAAGCTAACAGGGGTCACTGACAGCAATGAAAGGGTTTTCTGTCACTCCAGCACCGGCAGCAGCTCCGGCAGGTGGCCGTCCGAGGCCGCCGCCGCCCGCTGCCGTTCCTCCGGGACCTCGCCGTAGGTCGTCGTGCGGGGCCTGGCCGGGCGGCCCGCCGCCTCGGCGACCGCGATCAGGTCCTTGACCGACTTGTAGGAGCCGTAACTGGAGCCCGCCATACGGGAGATGGTCTCCTCCATGAGGGTGCCGCCGAGGTCGTTCGCGCCGGAGCGGAGCATCTCGGCCGCGCCCTCGGTGCCCAGCTTGACCCAGCTGGTCTGGATGTTGGGGATGTGCGGGTGCAGCAGGAGGCGGGCCATCGCCATGACCGCGCGGTTGTCGCGGGTCGTCGGGCCGGGGCGGGCGATGCCGGCCAGGTAGACGGGGGCGTTGGTGTGGATGAAGGGGAGGGTCACGAACTCCGTGAAGCCGCCGGTCTGCTGCTGGATGCGGGAGAGCGTGCGGAAGTGGCCGAGCCAGTGCCGGGGCTGGTCGACATGCCCGTACATCATCGTGGAGGACGAGCGGATGCCGAGTTCGTGGGCCGTGGTGACGACCTCGATCCAGGTCGCCGTGGGCAGCTTGCCCTTCGTCAGGACCCAGCGCACCTCGTCGTCGAGGATCTCGGCGGCGGTGCCGGGGATGGTGTCGAGGCCGGCCTCCTTGGCGGCGGTCAGCCACTCGCGGATGGACAGGCCGGTGCGGGTCGCGCCGTTCACCACCTCCATCGGGGAGAAGGCGTGCACGTGCATGCCGGGGACCCGCTCCTTGACGGCCTTGGCGATGTCGAAGTAGGCGGTGCCCGGCAGATCCGGGTGGATGCCGCCCTGCATGCACACCTCGACCGCGCCCACGTCCCACGCCTGGGCGGCGCGGTCCGCGACCTGGTCCAGGGAGAGCGTGTACGCGTCGGCGTCGGTGCGGCGCTGGGCGAACGCGCAGAAGCGGCAGCCGGTGTAACAGACGTTGGTGAAGTTGATGTTGCGGGTGACGATGTAGGTGACGTCGTCGCCGACCGCGGCCCGGCGGACGTCGTCGGCGATCCGGCAGAGGGCGTCGAGTGCCGGGCCGTCGGCGTGCAGCAGGGCGAGCGCCTCGTCGTCGGTCAGCTTCGTCGGGTCGTCGGCCGCCGTGGCCAGTGCCGAACGGACGTCGGTGTCGATGCGGGACGGCACCATGCCGGGGGCGGCCGCCTCCCGCAGGGCCTCCCAGTCGCCGTACACCGCGTCGAAGTCGTCGCGGCGGTCGCCGGTGCGGCCCTCGGTGTCGATGGTGTGGTGCAGGTCGGTGCGGCCGGAGGCGGTGAAGGCCTCCTCGGGTTCCTGCCAGGGGTGGCCCTCGACGACCGCGTCCGGGAGCGCGAGGCCCGTCTCCGGGTCGGCGAGCGCGCGGACGTGCGGCAGCAGGCGCGGGTCCAGCCAGGGCTCGCCGCGCTGCACGAACTCGGGGTAGACGCAGAGGCGTTCGCGGAGCTCGAAGCCCGCCTCGGAGGACTGCTCGCGCAGCAGCTCGATCTGCGGCCAGGGTCGTTCGGGGTTGACGTGGTCGATGGTGAGCGGGGAGACCCCGCCCCAGTCGTCGATGCCGGCGCCGATCAGCCGTCCGTACTCGCTGTCGACGAGGTTGGGCGGTGCCTGGAGGCAGGCGGCCGGGCCCATGATGTGCCGGGCGACGGCGACGGTGGCGATCAGTTCGTCCAGTTCGGCGTCCGGCATCCCGCGCATCGCGGTGTCCGGCTTGGCGCGGAAGTTCTGGATGATCAGTTCCTGGATGCCGTGGTAGGCGCGGGAGATCCGGCGCAGCGCGAACAGCGAGTCGGCGCGCTCCTCGTACGTCTCGCCGATGCCGATGAGCAGTCCGCTGGTGAAGGGGACGGAGGAGCGGCCGGCGTCCTCCAGGACCCGCAGCCGGACGGCGGGCTCCTTGTCCGGGGAGCCGTGGTGGGGGCCGCCGGGCTCGGACCACAACCGGGTCGCGGTGGTCTCCAGCATCATGCCCATCGACGGCGCGACGGGCTTGAGCCGCTGGAAGTCGGTCCACGACATGACACCCGGGTTGAGGTGCGGCAGCAGGCCGGTCTCCTCCAGGATGCGGATGGAGATGGCCCGTACGTACGCGATCGTGTCGTCGTACCCGTGCGCGTCCAGCCATTCGCGGGCCTCGGGCCAGCGGTCCTCGGGCTTGTCGCCGAGGGTGATCAGGGCTTCCTTGCAGCCGAGTTCGGCGCCCCGGCGGGCGATGTCGAGGACCTCGTCGGGGGACATGAACATCCCGTGGCCGGCCCGGCGCAGTTTGCCGGGGACGGTGACGAAGGTGCAGTAGTGGCACTTGTCCCGGCACAGCCGGGTGAGCGGGATGAAGACGCTCTTGGAGTAGGTGATGACGCCGGGGCGGCCGGCCGCGTCGAGGCCGGCGTCCCGTACCCGGGCGGCGGAGGCCGTCAGGTCGTCGAGGTCCGTGCCGCGGGCCTGGAGCAGCACCGCGGCCTCGGTCACGTCGAGCGCGACGCCGTCCCTTGCGCGCTTGAGCGCACGCCGCATGGAGTTCGCCGTCGGCCCGGATCCGGGAGTCGCGCCCGTCGCGGAGGTCGTCATCCTTCGAGCATACGATCGCGTTGATCAGGCGTTACAGGGCATGGCCGATTCCGTGCGCGCCGCGTCTCGTTACGGAGGGGCACCGGTGCCGCTCACCTTCCCGTGCCCCGGTGTTCACGGCCGGACAGCAGTCTTGCCGGTGCCGGCCCCCTGCCCGAACATGTCATGTCACTGCCACGCCGATCCCGGGAGCAGCCCATGTGCGACGACGACCACGGAATCGGTATGCCACGGCGTGCCCTGTTCGTGACGGGAGCGGCCGCGGCCCTTACGTTGGGAAGCGTGACCTTCGCGAGCGGCGCCGACGCGGCCGGCGGACCGGGCACCCCGGCCTCCGGCACGGAGACCCGGACGGTGCGCGGCACCCTGCCCACCGGTTCGCCGGACTTCGTGTACCTGCCGGTCGAAGTCCCGCGCGGGGTGCGGGAGATCAAGGTCGCCTACACCTACGAGAAGCCGTCGGTCCCGGCCGGCACCGCGGGCAACGCCCTGGACATCGGCATCTTCGACGAGCGCGGCACCGACCTCGGCGGCCGGGGCTTCCGCGGGTGGTCGGGCGGCGCGCGCTCCGAGTTCTTCCTGCGCGGCGACGACGCGACCCCCGGCTACCTCCCCGGCCCCGTCCGGCCCGGCACCTGGCACATCGCGCTCGGCCCGTACACGGTGGCACCGCAGGGGCTCACGTACGAGGTCACGGTCACCCTGACGTACGGGGAGCAGGCCGTGACGCCGAAGCCGGTGTACCCGCCCGCCCGTGCCCGGGGCCGCGGCCGCGCCTGGTACCGCGGCGACTGCCATCTGCACTCCTGGTACTCGGACGGCCGCCGCACCCCGGCGGAGATCGCCGCGCTGGCGCGCGCCGCGGGCCTGGACTTCATCAACTCCTCGGACCACAACACCCACTCCTCGCACCCGCACTGGGCGGACCAGGCCGGTGACGACCTGCTGATCCTGCTCGGCGAGGAGATCACCACCCGCAACGGCCATGTGCTGGCCCTCGGCACCGACCCGGGCACCTTCGTCGACTGGCGCTACCGGGCCCGTGACAACCGCTTCGGGAAGTTCGCCCGCCGTGTCCGGGAGGCGGGCGGACTCGTCGTGCCGGCCCATCCGCACGCCACCTGCATCGGCTGCGGCTGGAAGTTCGGCTTCGGCGAGGCGGACGCGGTCGAGGTGTGGAACGGCCCGTACACCCCCGACGACGAGATCGCCCTGGCCGACTGGGACAACATGCTCGTCGCAGCGGTCCGGAGCGGCGGTCACGGCTGGCTCCCGGCGATGGGCAACAGCGACGCCCACCGCGACCCCGACCAGGTCGGCACCCCGCAGACGGTCGTGCTCGCCGAGGACCTGACCCGCGAGGCCGTCCAGGCGGGCCTGCGCGCGGGCCGCTCCTACGTCGCCGAGTCGCAGCTGGTCTCCCTCGCGTTCACCGCGTCCGGCGCCCGGGGCGAGCACGCGGGGATCGGGGAGCGGCTGAAGGTCGCCCCGGACACCCCGGTCACCGTCCGCGTGGAGGTCGCCGGCGCCCCGCGCTGCACGGTCCGCCTGGTCACCGACGAGGGTCTGCTGTTCACCTCCGACCCGCTGCCGGTGTCCGGGGCGGGCACGGTGGAGTGGCGCACGACGGCTGCCTACGCGGCGTACGTGCGCGCGGAACTGCGCCACGAGGCGGCGGCGGGGCCGCTGCCGGGCGCGCTGGCGGCGTTCACGAACCCGATCTTCCTGGGAGGCGCCCCATAGCCGGCTCCCCCTCGACGGCCGGACCCGCGGGGTGGTCCGCCGAGGGACCGGCGGGCTCCTCCGGTACGGCGGCGGGTGCCGTCGCACCGGGGTGCCGACGTCACCGGCCGACGACCGCGGGCCGAGCCCCTCGCCTCACCCCGGCCAGACGATCGCCTGGGTCTCGCTGTACGCGTGCAGGGCGTAGGACCCCACGTCCCGGCCGACGCCGCTCTTCTTGAAGCCGCCGAAGGGGGCCTCCATGTTGCGGCCGACGGTGTTGACGCCGACGCCGCCCGCGCGCAGCCGGCGGGCCACCCGGAAGGCGCGGGCGACGTCGCCGGACCAGACGTAGTCGATGAGGCCGTAGTCCGAGTCGTTGGCGAGGGCGACCGCCTCGTCCTCGTCGTCGAAGGGCAGGACCACGACGACCGGCCCGAAGATCTCCTCGCGGACCACCCTCATGTCGGGGGTGCAGTCGGCGAGCAGGGTCGGGGCGACGTAGAACCCGGTGTCCAGGGGCGGCCGTTCGCCGCCCGCCACCACCCGGGCACCCTCCTTGCGGCCGAGTTCGACGTAGGCCTCGACGCGGTCGCGGTGGGCCGCCGAGATGACCGGGCCGACCACCGTGCCCTTCTCCCGGGGATCACCCACCTTCACGTGACCCGCGTAGGCGCCAAGTCGCTGTACGAGGAGGTCGTGCGCGCCGCGCTGGACCAGGACCCGGGTCGGCGCGGTGCAGATCTGTCCGCTGTAGAAGGAGAAGGTCGTGCCGATGCCGGCGACGGCCGAGGCCAGGTCGGCGTCGTCGAACACGACGGCGGCGCCCTTGCCGCCCAGCTCCATCAGCTGGCGTTTCATGCCGCGCCCGCACACCTCGGCGATCCGCTGTCCGACGACGGTGGAGCCGGTGAAGCTGACCATGTCGACGTCCGCGGAGTCGACCGCGGCCTCGCCCGACTCGGGCGTGGAGCCGCTCACCACGTTCACCACTCCCCGGGGCACCCCCGCCGCCTCCAGCGCCTCGGCCATCCGGTACACGGACAGCGGGTCCTGCGGCGCCGGTTTCACCACCACGGTGTTGCCCATCGCGAGCGCGGGTGCGATCTTGCCGGCCGGGTTGGCCCACGGGTTGTTGTACGAGGTGATGCAGGTGACCACGCCGACGGGCTGGCGCACCGCGAGCGCGCCCATGACGGCGGCCGCACCGAACGGGCCCGCCTCGTTGATCTGCGGCGGCAGCGGCTGCTCGACCGGTTCGGGCCGCGCGTAGCGGCGGAACCGCGCCGCCCCGACCCCCACCTGCATCCCGCGCGCCGTGCCCGTGGTGGCGCCGCTCTCGGCCTGCGCGAGGTCGGCGTACGGGACGAGGTGGCGCCCGATGTGGTCCGCCGCGCGGGCGAGGACGGCGCCCCGTTCCTCCGCGGGGGTGCGCGACCAGGGCCCGAACGCCTCGCGGGCCGCGGCCGCCGCCGCGTGCACCTGGGCCCGGGAGGCCTCGGGGGCGAGCCCGACGACCCGCTCGGTCGCCGGGTCGGTCACCTCGTAGAACCCGTTCTCCGGTGCCACCCAGGAGCCGCCGATGAACAGGCGCTGCTCCCCGTGCCCTCCCCCGGCGCCCGTCACCGGGTGCTCACCGTGTGGGTGTCGCGGCCCGAGCGGAGCACCGTCCCCGGCACCGCGCCGGTCACCACGTCGTCCCGGATCGACTCGACGCCGTTGACCCACACGGCCCGTACGCCGATCGCCCGGGAGTCGAGCCGGGGGCTGTCGCCCGGCAGGTCGTGCACGAGGGTGGCCTTGCCGGCGTCGATGCGCTCCGGGTCGAACAGCACCAGGTCGGCGTGGAAGCCGACCTCGACGCGTCCGCGCTCCCGCAGCCCGAACAGCCGTGCCGGGTCGTCCGTGAGCATCTTCACCGCCTGCTCCAGGGAGGCGAGCCTGCGGCCGCGCAGACAGTCGCCGAGGAACCGGGTGGTGTACGGGGCCCCGCACATCCGGTCGAGATGGGCGCCGGCGTCGGACCCGCCGAGCAGGACGTCGGGGTGCTGCCAGGTCTCGGCGCGCAGCGCCCAGGAGTCGGGGTCGTTGTCGGTCGGCATCGGCCACAGGACCGTGCGCAGGTCGTCGGCCGCGCAGATCTCCACCAGGCAGGCGAAGGGTTCCTGACCGCGTTCGGCGGCGATGTCGCGGACCACCCGCCCGGTCAGGCCCTCGTTGGCGGCGCTGTAGGTGTCGCCGATGACGTAGCGGCCGAAGTCGGCGAGCCGTCGGAAGACGCCCGCCTCCTTGCTGTTCGCGCGCCGCAGCATCTCGGCGCGGACCTCCGGTTCGCGGAGCCGCTCGATCCGCTCGGGGACGGGCAGTCCGAGGACCGGTCCCCAGCCGGGGATCAGGTTCAGCGCGCAGAAGGTGCCGAGCGACATGTTCATCGGGGTGAGGATCGGCATGGTGAGCGCGACGACCCGGCCGCCGGACTTGCGGGCGCGTTCGCTCGCCTCCAGCTGGCGCGGTACGCGCTCGGGGACGGCGGCGTCGATGGTCAGGACGTTCCAGTTGAGCGGCCGGCCCGCCGCGGCGCTCATCTCCGCGAACAGGTCGATCTCGGCGTCGCTGAACTGGTCGAGGCAGCCGGCCACGATCGCCTCGATCTGCGTGCCCTCGTGCTCCCCCACGGCCCGGGCGAGGGCGAGGAGTTCCTCGGGGCCCGCGTGCCGGGAGGCGACCGGGCGGCCGTCACCGTCGGAGTGGGTGGAGGACTGGGTCGTGGACAGGCCCCACGCGCCGGCGTCCATGGCCTGGTGGAACAGGGCGAGCATGGCGTCGAGCTGTTCCGCCGTCGGCCGGCCGCCCACCGCGTCGGCGCCCATCACGTACCGGCGCAGCGCGCAGTGCCCCACCATGAAACCGGCGTTGACGGCGATCCGCCCCTCCAGGGCGTCGAGGTACTCGCCGAAGCTGTGCCAGGTCCAGGGGGCGCCCTCCTCCAGCGCGACCAGGGACATGCCCTCGACCTTGGACAGCATGCGGCGGGTGTAGTCGGCGTCCTCGGGGCGGTCGGGGTGCAGCGGGGCGAGGGTGAACCCGCAGTTGCCGCCCGCGACCGTGGTGACCCCGTGATTGAGGGACGGGGTGGCGTAGGGGTCCCAGAAGAGCTGGGCGTCGTAGTGGGTGTGCGGGTCGACGAAGCCGGGGGCGAGGACGAGTCCGTGCGCGTCCTCGCCGGTCCGGGACGGCTCGGTGACCGAGCCGATCACGGCGATGCGGCCGTCCCGGATCCCGACGTCCGCGGTGTGGGCGGGCGCGCCGGTACCGTCCACGACGGTCGCGCCCTTGATCAGGTGGTCGAGCATCGCGGAAGTACCCCCTAGACGGCTTGGCGGAACCGGGTCGTGCGGTGCACCGGGTCCGTGTCGATCTTCGGAATGACGTGTTCGCCGATCAGCCGGATCGTCTGGAGGGTCTCCTCCTTGGGGACGCCGACGGGCAGTCCGAAGCTGAGCTGGTCGGCGCCGGCCTGCTCCCAGCGCTTGCACTGGCTGAGCACCTCGCCGGGGTCGCCGCAGATCAACAGCTCCTCCTGGATGAGGAGTTCGACGAACTCGGCGTTGTACTCCGGGAGGGTCTCCGGCCAGACGGGGAAGCCCTCGGGGCGCGGGAAGGTGTCGTGGTAGCGGAAGACGAGGGAGGGCAGATAGTGCAGTCCGCCGGCGACGGCGATGCGGATCGCCTCGTCGTGGGTGGGGGCGCAGATCGCGGTGGTGGTCACCATCACGTTGTCGTTGACGAAGTCGCCGATGGGTTCGGCGTTCACGACGGCGGTCTTGTACTGCTCCAGGACCCACTCCATGTCGGAGACCTTCTGCACGCTGAAGCCCAGCACGCCGAGCCCCTTGCGGGCGGCCATGGAGTACGAGGGCGGCGACCCGGCGGCGTACCACATCGCGGGGTGCGACTTCCCGTACGGCTTGGGCAGGATCTTGCGCGGCGGGAGCTGCCAGTGCTTGCCCTGGAAGCCGACGTACTCGTCCTGGAGCCACATCTTGGGGAACTCCCCGATGGTCTCCTCCCAGATCTCCTTCGTGTAGTTCATGTCGGTGATGCCGGGGAGGAAGCCGAGGATCTCGTGCGAGCCGGCGCCGCGCCCGGACCCGAACTCGAAGCGGTTGCCGGTGAGATGGTCGAGCATGGCGACCTTCTCGGCGACCTTCACCGGGTGGTTGACCTGGGCGAGCGGGTTGAAGATGCCCGAGCCCAGGTGGATGCGGTCCGTGGCGTGCGCCAGATAGCCGAGGTAGACGTCGTTGGCCGAGAGGTGCGAGTACTCCTCCAGGAAGTGGTGCTCGGAGGCCCAGGCGTACTTGAAGCCGGACTTGTCCGCCTGGATGACGTACTCGGTCTCCTCCATCAGCGCCTTGTGCTCCGCGAGCGGATCGGTCTCGGCCCGCTTGCCCACGTATCCCTGTACAAAGAGCCCGAATTCCAAGGAGGTTCACCGTCCCCATCCCGTTATCTGACGAACCGTCAGATCGTGTGAGCCGACTGTTCCACCGCGCGCATGGACCGTCAAGAGCTGATACGGCGTCAGAGAACGCTGACGCCCGCGAGCCAGCCCCCGTCGACCACGAACGGCTGCCCGGTGATGTACGAGGAGTCCTCGCCCGTCAGAAACAGGGCGAGCCGCGCCACGTCCTCGGGCCTGCCGATCCGGCCGAGCGGCACGAGTTTGCTGTAGAAGGCGTCCAGCGCCTGCGAGGCCTCCGCGCCGTCCGTGCCGGGCGAGAGCTGCGCCGGGTTGCTCATGGCCGTGTCGACGGCGCCCGGGCAGACCGCGTTGACGCGGATCCCCTTCTCGGCGAGTTCGAGCGCCGCCACCCGCGTGAGGCCCACGATGGCGTGTTTCGTCGCCGCGTAGGCGCCCACGTACGCCATGCCCGTGAGTCCCGTGAACGAGGCCGTGTTCACGATCGTGCCGCCGCCCGCCTCGGCGATCTCGGGCGCGAGGGTCCTGATCCCGAGGAACACGCCGATCTGGTTGACCTGCACGATCCGCACGAACTCGTCGAGGGGCGTGTCGACGAGCGCGTTGAAGCGCAGGATGCCGGCGTTGTTGACCAGTCCGTCGATCCGTCCGTACGCGGCCTTCGCCGAGCGCACCGCCTCCGCCCAGTCGGCCTCCTGGCTCACGTCCAGATGGACGTAGTGCGCGCCGATCTCCTTCGCCAGCGCCTCCCCCTGCTCGTCGAGCACGTCCGCGACGACGACGCGCGCGCCCTCCGCCACGAAGAGCCGCGCCTCCTGTTCGCCCTGCCCGCGCGCCGCGCCGGTGATGACGACGACGCGCCCGTCCAGCTTGCCCATGACCGACTCCCTAGTTGAGGTGGGGTGCGACGTCCGAGCCGAACGCCGCTATCTGGTCGAGGAGTTCGGCGCGGTCCCGGCTGCGGAACCGCACCTGGATCTGGTGCACGCCCATCGCGCCGTACGCCCGCAGCGACTCGGCGAGCGCCTCGGGCGCGCCGTGCAGCGTGCGGCGTCCGACCGCCCAGCCGGGCTCGCCGACGTAGAGCGGTTCGGTGATCGCGCCGACCGTGAGGGGTTCCTCGACGCCCGCCGCCTCGCGCAGTTCCCGCAGCCGGGCGATCTGGCCGGGCAGCCGGTCGCGCGGATCACCCTGCGGCAGCCAGCCGTCGCCGCGCAGGGCGGCCCGGCGGACGGCCGCGGGCGAGGAGCCGCCCACCCACACGGGCACCCGCTGCTGGGTGGGCCGGGGGCGCTGGCCGAGCCCCTCGAAGTCGTACGTCTTGCCGTGGTGGACGGGGAACTCGTCCGGCCCGAGCGCGGCGCGCAGCGCGTCGATCGTCTCGTCGAGGACGGCTCCCCGGTGGGTGAAGTCCGCTCCGACGGCGGTGAACTCCTCCTCCACGTGGCCGGCCCCGACCCCGAGGACGAGACGGCCGCCGGACAGGTGGTCGAGGGTCGCGTACTGCTTGGCGGTCACCAGCGGATGCCGGAGCCCGACGATCGCGACGTGGCTGAGCAGCCGCACCCGTTCGGTCACCGCCGCGAGGTGGGCGAGGGTGGCGACCGGGTCGTACCAGACGGTACTCATGGCGTCGGCGAGCCGGTGCGGGATGGCGACGTGGTCGCAGGCCGCGACGTAGGCGAAGCCGGCGCGGTCGGCGGCGCGGGCGATGTCGACGAGGTCCGCGGGTCCGGCGTCCGCCTCCCACGCCTCCGCGTACATGGTGCTCTGCGACTGGACCGGGAGCTGCATCCCGTACGCCAGCCGCCCTTCGGGCAGTACCTGCATGGGCCCGCACCCCTTATCTGACAGACCGTCATGTGACGGCTGTCGCCATCGTCGTAGCTGACGGTCCGTCAGACAAGGGGTCGGCGGACACCGGGGCCGCCGCCGGGTGCCTCAGCCGGCCCAGAGCCCTTCGGGGGTGAGCCCGAGGAGGTCGATCGCGTTGCGCCGGACGATCCGGTCGACCACGTCGGCGTCCAGGTGGCCCATCTGGGCCTCGCCGACCTCCCGGGACTTCGGCCAGGTCGAGTCGGAGTGCGGGTAGTCGGTCTCGTAGAGGACGTTGCCGACGCCGATCGCGTCGAGGTTCCTCAGTCCGAAGGCGTCGTCGAAGAAGCAGCCGTAGACGTGCTCGGTGAACAGTTCGGACGGCGGCCGGTGGACCTTGTCCGCGACACCGCCCCAGCCGCGGTTCTCCTCCCACACCACGTCGGCGCGCTCCAGGATGTAGGGGATCCAGCCGATCTGCCCCTCGGCGTACATCACCTTCAGGTTCGGGAAGCGCTCGAACTTGCCGCTCATCAGCCAGTCGACCATCGAGAAGCAGCAGTTGGCGAAGGTGATCGTGGAGCCGACGGCGGGCGGCGCGTCGGCCGAGGTCGACGGCATCCTGCTGCTGGACCCGATGTGCATGGCGATGACGGTGCCGGTCTCGTCGCAGGCGGCGAGGAAGGGGTCCCAGTCGTCGGTGTGCACGGAGGGCAGCCCGAGATGGGGCGGTATCTCGGAGAAGGCGACCGCCCGGACACCGCGCGCCGCGTTGCGCCGCACCTCCTCCGCCGCGAGCCGGGCGTCCCAGAGCGGGACGAGCGTCAGGGGTATCAGCCGCCCCCGGGCCTTCGGCCCGCACCACTCCTCCACCATCCAGTCGTTGTACGCCTTCACCCCGAGCAGCCCCAGCTCGCGGTCGTCCGCCTCGGTGAACGTCTGGCCGCAGAAACGGGGGAAGGTGGGGAAACACAGGGCGGACTGGACGTGGTTGACGTCCATGTCGGCGAGCCGCTCGGGCACGTCGTACGAGCCGGGGCGCATCTGCTCGTAGGTGATGATCTCCAGCTTGATCTCGTCGCGGTCGTAGCCGACGGCCGTGTCGAGGCGGGTGAGGGGGCGGTGCAGGTCCTCGTAGACCCACCAGTCGCCCACCGGGCCCTCGTCACCCGGGGCACCCATGACGGGCGCGAACTTCCCGCCCAGGAAGGTCATTTCCTTCAGGGGCGCCCGGACGATGCGCGGGCCGGTGTCCTGGTACTTCGCGGGCAGCCTGTCCCGCCAGACGTCGGGCGGTTCGACCGTGTGGTCGTCCACCGAGATGATCCTCGGAAAGGCGGTCCCGTCGTCCGCCGAGGGGCTCTGCGGGGATTCCGTGGTCTCCATACCGGCCACGGTAGCGCCGATCTGACGACCCGTCAGCTCCCTGTCGGGCCCGCTGTGGACGACCTCCGTCCGGCAAGTGATCGTGCGCGGAGCAGCGCGGATGACCGCGGGCGGGTGCGAAGGCCGTGTGAGGACCCTGTGGGGCAGCCGTGCCCCGCCCTGTGATCGCTGTCTCGCACGGCTGACGCATCCCCCGAGAACAAGGCAAACTGGCCTCGTTGTACTGACGTTCGGCAGGGGGACAGCGATGGACGGTGTGCCGCGGGTACCGGAGCAGCGGCGCCCGGGCTCCGAGGAGCCCGCCGCGTTGCGCTTCAGCGTGCTCGGACCGGTGCGCGCCTGGCTCGGCGAGGAAGCGTTGCCGGCGGGGTCCCCGCAGCAACGCGCGCTGCTGGCCGCGCTGCTGCTCCGCGACGGCCGCACGGCCACGGCCGCCGAACTGATCGACGCCCTGTGGGGCGACGAGCCGCCCTCCCAGGCCCTGGCCGCCGTCCGCACGTACGCCTCCCGGCTGCGCAAGGCGCTCGGCCCGGAGGTCCTGGTCAGCGAGTCCGGCGGCTACGCGATCCGCTCCCTCGGCGAGGGGGCGCTCGACCACACCCGCGCCCAGGAACTCGCCGGCCTCGCGGAGAAGGCGCGCGCCGAGGGCGACCTGCCCCGCGCCCGCGACCTGCTCCGGGACACCCTCGCCCTGTGGGACGGCGAACCCCTCGCGAGCATCCCCGGCCCGTACGCGGAGACCCAGCGGGCCCGGCTGGAGGAGTGGCGGCTGCAACTCCTGGAATCCCGCCTCGACATGGACCTGGAGCAGGGCGCTCACGCGGAGGCCGTCTCCGAACTCACCGCGCTGACCGCCGCACACCCGCTGCGCGAGCGGCTGCGGGAGCTGCTGATGCTGGCGCTGTACCGCTCCGGCCGGCAGGCCGAGGCCCTCGCGGTGTTCGCCGACACCCGGCGGCTGCTCGCCGACGAACTGGGGGTGGACCCGCGGGCGGGCCTGCGGGAGCTCCAGCAGCGCATCCTGCAGGCCGATCCCGGCCTCGCGGAACCCTCCGCACCGGCGGCCGAACCCGCCGCCGCTCCCGTGCGCCCCGCCCAGCTCCCGGCCACGGTGACCGACTTCACCGGGCGCGCCGCCTTCGTCCGGGAACTGAGCGACGTCCTCGCCGCCGCCTCCTCCGAGGAGGGCCGCGTCATGGCCGTCTCCGCGCTGGCGGGCATCGGCGGTGTCGGCAAGACGACCCTCGCCGTGCACGTGGCGCACCAGTCGCGCGGCGCCTTCCCCGACGGGCAGCTGTACGTCGACCTCCAGGGCGCCGGATCGCGGGCCGCCGAACCCGAGGCGGTGCTCGGCGCCTTCCTGCGGGCCCTCGGCACGGCGGACACCGCCATCCCCGACTCGCTGGAGGAGCGCTCGGCGCTGTACCGCTCGGTCCTCGACGGCCGCCGCGTCCTCGTGCTGCTCGACAACGCCCGGGACGCCGCCCAGGTGCGCCCGCTGCTGCCCGGCACCGAGGGCTGCGCCGCCCTGGTGACCTCCCGGATGCGGATGGTGGACCTCGCGGGCGCCCATCTCGTCGACCTCGACGTGATGTCCCCCGAGGAGGCCCTGCAGCTCTTCACGAAGATCGTCGGCCGGGAGCGGGTGGCGTCCGAGCGGGAGGCGGCGCTCGACGTGGTCGCCGCGTGCGGGTTCCTGCCGCTGGCGATCCGTATCGCGGCGTCCCGGCTCGCCGCGCGGCGCACCTGGACGGTGTCGGTGCTCGCGGCGAAGCTCGGCGACGAGCGGCGCCGGCTGGACGAGCTCCAGGCCGGCGACCTCGCCGTCAAGGCCACCTTCGAACTCGGCTACGGCCAGCTGGAGCCCGCCCAGGCCCGCGCCTTCCGGCTGCTCGGTCTGGCCGACGGCCCCGACATCTCCCTCGCGGCCGCGGCGGCCGTGCTCGACCTCCCGGCCGAGGACACCGAGGACCTCCTGGAGTCCCTCGTCGACACCTCGCTCCTGGAGTCCGCCGCCCCCGGCCGCTACCGCTACCACGACCTCGTCCGCCTCTACGCCCGATCCTGCGCGGAACGCGACGAACAGCCCCCGACGGAACGGGCGGCGGCGCTCTCCCGCCTGCTGGACTTCTACCTGGCCACGGCGGCGGGCGTGTACGCCCTCGAACGGCCGGGGGACCGGCTGGTGGACCATCTGGAGCCGACCCGGACGGAGGGCCTCGCCTTCGCCGACCGGAAGGCCTCCTGGGACTGGCTGTACTCGGAGGCCGTCCCGCTGCTCGCCTGCGTACGGCAGTCGGCCACCGGTCCGACGCTGCGCCGCGCCATCGACCTGCTGTGGGCGGCGGTGGACCTCGCCGAGTCCGGAGCCAACTCCAAGGAGTACGAGGCGGCGGCCGCGGCCCTGCGCGACGCCGCCCGCGGCGCCTCGGACACCCGCGCCGAAGGGCGCGCGGGCGTCGTCCTGAGCAACGCGCTCCTGTTCTCCGGGGTGTTCGACCAGGCGTACCGGGAGGCCCAGCAGGCACTCCGGCTCGCCGAGGCGTCCGACGACCCGCTGCCCTGCTGCTGGGCGGCGAACATCCTCGGCAGCATCGCCTTCTACCAGAAGCGCTATGCCGACGCGGAGGGCTACTTCAGCCGGGCCATCGAGGAGTTCCGCGGCTGCGGCGACCTCGCCGGGTCGGCGAGCCCGCTCTGCAATCTGTCGCGGCTGCACCTCGCGACGGGGCGGGCCGACAGCGCCGTCGTCCTCGCCGGCCAGGGCACCGAGATCTACGAGACCCTCGGCCACACCCTGCGCGTGGCCAACGGCCGCTACGCCCTCGGGATGGCCCTCGGCAAGAGCGGCCGGCATTCCGACGCCACGAGCGAGCTGGAGGAGGCGCTGCGGGTTTTCCGCGACAGCCGCCAGCGCCTCTGGGAGGGCATGGCCCTGTGCCGCCTCGCGGAGGTCGACCTCGACGCCCGCAAGCCGGCCCGCGCCGCGAGCAACGCGGAGATGGCGCTGACCGTGCTGCGGGGCATCGGGGGTGAGTGGCGCCGGGGCAACGTCCTGACCGTCCTGGGCAAGTCGCTGAGCGGCATCGGCCAGTCCGGC
The DNA here is from genome assembly GCF_002078175.1 of Streptomyces sp. M41(2017). Lineage (GTDB taxonomy): Bacteria > Actinomycetota > Actinomycetes > Streptomycetales > Streptomycetaceae > Streptomyces. The sequence continues at coordinate 1,552,533 of NZ_MWFK01000001.1, forward strand.
CGGGCGCAGGTCTGCTGGCGCGAGGCCCTGGAGATCTACGAGAAGCTGGACTCCCCGGAGGCCGCGGAGGTCCGCACCCTGCTGACCCCGGTCGCCGCCGCGTAGAGCCTGACGGGAGCGCTCGCCGCGAGGAGCCAGTCCGCAGCGGGCGTTCATCGTTCGTTTATCGCCACGCGGCAGTCTCTGTGTTGTCGATCCGTCGCGTCGGGGGGCAGACGGACCGCCGAAGTGGTCGCCGAACTCGCAGTCTAGGGTGGGCGATCCGAGTGGCCCGCCCGGCCGTCCTCGGGGGAATGGCCGGGCGGGCCCCGTAGTCCCATGAAGAGCCACCAAAGGGGAGGCAGCACCATGAGCGAGACCGAGAAGCCGATCGCCGAGCCGGACAACACGCACGTCACCGGTGGTGAGGACGGCGAGGAGATCACCCCGCTGAACACCCACGTGACGAGCAGCCCGATCAAGCCGCTCGCCGCGTCGGACGGCGAGGCCAAGCCGGACAACACCCACGTGACGGACAACCCGGCCTAGAGCCGCACCGGACGGGGACCGTGGGCCGCGGCGGCGCGGAGGGGGAGCCGCCGCGGCCGACGTGTGCCGGGGGACGGCCCGTGGGGGGACCAGCGGGGGCCGGCCGTGTCCGGACGCGGACCGGAGGGAGCGACGACGGGGGAACGACGGCGGCGGGTGTCCCGGGGGGGCGCCCGCCGCCGTCGGCGTGCCGTGGGCGTGTGCCGCCGTCGGCGTGCGCCCGGGACGGCGTCGGCCACGGCCGGCCCGGGTCCCCGGGGGCGGCGGCCCCACCGTGCCGCCGGCCCGTGTCTCACCGCCCCCGCAGCTCCCCCTTCACCACCTTCCCGCTCGCGTTGCGCGGGAGTTCGTGGACGAAGTCGACCGTGCGGGGGACCTTGTAGTTGGCCATCTCGCGGCGGGACCAGGCGATCAGGTCGTCCGCGGTGAGGGTCGAGTGGGCACGGCGGACGACGTAGGCGCGGCCGACCTCGCCGAGGCGGGTGTCCGGCGTGCCGACGACCGCGACGTCGGCGACGTCCGGGTGCAGGCCGAGGAGTTGCTCTATCTCGGCGGGATACGCGTTGAAGCCGCCGACGATGAACATGTCCTTGATCCGGTCGGTGATGCGGAGGTTCCCGGCGGCGTCCAGGACACCCACGTCCCCGGTGCGCAGCCAGCCGTCCGGTGACACCACCTCCGCCGTCGCCGCCGCGTCCTCGAAGTAGCCGCTCATCACGTTGAATCCGCGCACCAGCACCTCGCCGGGCGTGCCGGGCGGCGCGTCGGCGCCCGTGGTGTCCACCACCCGTACCTCGGTGTCCGGGACGGCCCGGCCCGAGGTCGTGGCGATCACCTCCGGCGGGTCCCCCCTGCGGCACATGGTGACGATGCCGCTCGCCTCGGAGAGGCCGTACGCCGTCAGGACCGTGGCCACCCCGAGTTCCGTGCGCAGGCGTTCCACCAGGCGCAGCGGCACCACCGCCGCACCGGTGACGACCAGGCGCAGGGCGGAGAGGTCGTGCGCGTCCCGGGAGGGGTGGTCGAGCAGCGACTGGTGGAGCGTGGGCGGGCCGGGCAGGACGGAGACGCGTTCCGCCGCCACGTTCGCGAGGACCGTGTCCACGTCGAACACCGGCTGCGGGATCATCGTCGCCCCGCGCATCAGGCAGGCGATGATCCCGGCCTTGTAGCCGAAGGTGTGGAAGAACGGGTTCACGATCAGATAGCGGTCGCCCTCGCGCAGTCCGGCGAGGTCGCTCCAGATCTCGTAGCCGCGCAGGGTCTGCGCGTGGGTGATCAGGGCGCCCTTGGGACGGCCGGTGGTGCCGGAGGTGAAGACGATGTCCGAGGGTTCGGCACCGGACACGGCGGCGGCCCTGCGGCGGACCGCGTCGTCCCCCACCGCCTCCCCCGCCGCGAGGAAGTCCTTCCAGGTGCGGAAGTCGGCGGGGGCGTCGTCCGCCAGGACCACGACCTGTTCCAGGTGCGGGAGCCCGGGCAGCGGGCCGGGACCGGGCCCCTCGCCGGCCGCCCGCCGCAGCGAGGCCACGTACGAGGTGCCGAGGAACGTGCCGGTGACGAACAGCAGCTTCGCCCGGCTGCGGTCCAGCACGTACGCCGCCTCGGCGCCCTTGAAGCGGGTGTTGAGCGGCACGAGGACCGCGCCCGCCGACACCGCGCCGAGGGCGGAGACGATCCAGTCGAGCGTGTTCGGGGCCCAGATGGCCACCCGGTCGCCGAGCCGGACACCGCTCGCCATGCAGGCCGCCGCCGCCCGCTCCACCCGGGCGCCCAGCTCCTCGTAGGAGACACGGGTCCGGCCCTCGACGACCGCCTCGCGGCCGGCGAAGCGTGTGGCCGCCGACCGCACCAGCCCCGGGACGCTTCCCCACTCCAGGTCACCGCGCATCGCGTACCTCCCGCCGCAGCACCACTAGCTGACTGACCGTCAGATTAGCTGTAGCCTGACGGCCTGTCAGCAGCCGGGACCGGTCGCGGAGGTGCACCCATGCCAGGGATCAAGGACGCCACAGCTGTCGTCGGCATCGGCCAGACCCCCTTCGCCAAGCAACTCCCCGACTCCGAGAAGACCCTGGCCTGCCAGGCGATCCTCGCCGCGCTCGACGACGCCGGCATCGCGCCCGCGGAGGTCGACGGCCTCGCCTCGTACACCATGGAGGAGACCGACGAGGTGGAGGTCGCCAAGGCCGTCGGGCTCGGCGACCTCAGCTTCTTCAGCAAGGTGGGCTACGGCGGCGGCGGTTCGTGCGCCACCGTCGCCCATCTCGCCGGTGCGATAGCCGCCGGCCAGGCGACGGTGGGGGTGGCCTGGCGGTCACGGAAGCGCGGTTCGGGACCCCGGCCGTGGAAGAACACCGCCGTGCAGCTCCCCACCCCGGCCCAGTGGACGCGACCCTTCGGGCTCCTGCGGCCCGCCGACGAGATCGGCATGCTCGCCCGCCGCTATCTGCACGAGTTCGGCGCGACCCGCGACCACCTGTTCAACGTGGCACTGGCCTGCCGCAACCGCGCCAACCAGAACCCGGCCGCGATGATGTACGAACGCCCGCTGACCCGCGAGATGTACATGACCTCCCGCTGGATCAGCGAGCCCCTCTGCCTCTTCGACAACTGTCTGGAGACGGACGGCGCGCTGGCCTGCGTGATCGTCTCCGCCGAGCGCGCCCGCGACTGCCGGCAGCGGCCCGTGTACGTCCACTCCGCCGCCCAGGGCCTGCCCGCCCAGCACCACGGCATGGTCAACTACTGGAACGACGACCCGCTCACCGGCCCCGCCTGGGCCGCCGCCCGACACCTGTGGAAACACGCCGACTTCACCCCCGACGACGTGGACGTCGCGCAGATCTACGACGCGTTCACCCCGCTCATCCCCCTGTCCCTGGAGGGCTACGGCTTCTGCGGCCGGGGCGAGGGCGCGGCCTTCACGGAGGGCGGCGCGCTGGAGATCGGCGGCCGGCTGCCCGTGAACACCGGGGGCGGCGGGCTCAGCGAGGCCTACGTGCACGGCTTCAACCTCATCAACGAGGGCGTGAAGCAGTTGCGCGGCACGAGCACGGCGCAGGTGCCGGGTGCGGCGACCTGCCTGGTCACCGCGGGGGAAGGGGTCCCCACCTCCGCTCTTCTGCTGAGGAGTTGAGATGGACGAGTCCCTGCTCTCCCCCGTCCTCGACGACGACGGCGCGCCCTTCTGGGAGTACGCCGCGCAGGGCGAACTGCGGGTCCAGGGCTGCGCCGACTGCGGCGAGCTGCGCTTCCCGCCCCGGCCCTGCTGCCCGCACTGCCACTCCTTCGCGAGCGCGTGGCGCAGGATGACCGGGCGGGGCAGGATCTGGTCGTACGTCGTCCCGCATCCGCCGCTCCTGCCCGCCTACGCGGAGCTGCCCGGCTACAACGCGATCGTGGTGGAACTGGCCGACGCGCCACGGATCCGGCTGGTCGGGAACCTGGTGAGCGGTCCGGACGCGGCCCTCAACTCCGTCTCCCCGGACCGGATCCGCATCGGGGCCCGGGTGCAGGCGGTGTTCACCGAGGTGAACGGCGTGACCGTGCCGCGCTGGGTCCTGGAGCGGGCGTGAGCGGCGAGCGGACCCGGACCACCGGCACCGGAGGCCCGGCGGGCGGCGACGGCGGCCGGGGCCTCGCGGTCGCCGTCGACCAGGACACCGGCGTCGCCGTCCTCACCCTGGACCGGCCGCATCGGCTGAACGCGATCGACCCGGCGACCGCCGCCGAACTGGCGGCCACCTGGCAGGCGTTCCGGTTCGACGACACCGTACGGGCGGTCGTCGTCACGGGCGCCGGGCAGCGCGCGTTCTGCACCGGCATCGACCGGGACGCGCAGGTGCCGCAGCCCTCTTCCCCGTACATGGTGGACGACCCGCTCGCCACGATCGGCCCGAAGGCCAACGACCTGTGGAAGCCGGTGATCGCCGCCGTGCACGGGATGGCGTGCGGCGGCGCCTTCTACCTGCTCGGCGAGGCGGAGTTCGTGGTCGCGGACGAGACGGCGTCCTTCTTCGACCCGCACACGACGTACGGCATGGTCAGCGCCTACGAGTCGGTCTACCTCGCCCAGCGCATGCCGTTCGGGGAGGTGGCCCGGATGGCGCTGATGGGAACCGCCGAACGGATCTCGGCCCGCCGCGCGTACGAGGTCGGACTGGTCTCCGAACTCACGCCCCCGGGAGGCGCGGTGGCGGCGGCCGTGGCGTGCGCGGCCGTCATCGCGTCCTATCCGGCCGACGCCGTGCAGGGCACCGTGCGGGCGCTCTGGCAGGCGCAGGAGGCGACCCGGGCGGCAGCCCTCGCGCACGCCCCGCAGCTCGTCTCCCTCGGCAACCTGCCCGGCGACCGTCAGGCGGAGCTGTTCGCGGGGCGACGCCCGGGGGGATTCCGGACGCGGTGAGCGCCGCCGGGGGTCGTCAGCGGTCGACCGTGGCCCGTCGGTCGACCACGCAGTGGTCCAGCCGGTCCACGGCCCCCGTACTCGCGACGGCGACGCGGACGGTCGCCTTGCCGTTCGCGGGCACCGTCACCTGGTCGCCCGACTCGGCCAGGGTGGAACCGGACGCGTCCTTGTACGTGATGTTCACCGTGAAGACCGCCTCGCGCCCGTTGGGGTTCCTGACCTCGGCGGTCGTGTACGGGTCGTCGTCCGTGCTCGCGCACCGCTTGAGCACCGCGGTGCCGTCCTTCAGCGGCCGGGAGGTGCCGGACGAGGTCGCGGTGGCAGTGGAACGGTGAGTGGGCCGCGAACGGTACGTGCCGCCGCTGGTGCCGGTCCCGGAGCCGTACGCGTCGTCGGACGAGCCGCCGTACGGGTCGCTGGACGAACCGCCGTACGGGTCGCTGCTGGACGAGCCGCCGCCGTACGAACCGCCGCCCGACGTCGATGTCGACGACGAACTGTCGTGGTCCTGGCGGGAACTGCTGCATCCGCCGCCGCTGCTGTGATGACTGCGGCTCCCGTGACGGCCTGTCGAGAAGCCGGTCAGAGCCAGCACGACCATCACCGACACCGCTGTGAACCTGAGTGTGCGCCCCCGCGTGTACATGACCGTCACCCTACCCAGGACGGCCGGACGCACTCCGCCGAGGGACGCACCGGCGCGGAGCCTCAGGTCGTCCGCGCCGTGCCGGTCCCCTTCTCCGCGTCCAGCGCGTACACGCAGCGGTCCTTGCTGCACGCGTAGACCACACCGTCCTTGACGACGGGGGCGCCGGTGATCTCGCCCCCGGTCGCCAGCTTCCAGCGCAGCCGGCCGTCGTCGGCCTTCAGCGTGTAGAGCAGGTGGTCCGTCGAGCCGAAGTGGATGCGGCCCTCGGCGACCGCGGGGGCCCCGACCAGGTCGCCGCCGGCCTGGAAGCGCCACTTGGGGGTGCCGGTCACCGCGTCCAGCGTGTACAGACCCTTGCCGCTGCCCACGTGGACGTGGCCCGCGGCGACGAGGACCGGCTCCACGGAGGCGCGGGACTCGGTGGCGATGCGCCAGCGGTCGCGGCCGTCGGTGGCGTCGAGGGCGTACACGGTGCCCAGGTAGTCGGCGAGATAGACCCCGCCGCCCGTCACGGCCGGACCCGGGGCGAAGGTGGGCGGGCTGAGGAAGACGGCCGGGGCCTCGAAGTGCCAGCGGACCCGCCCGCTCGCCACGTCGACGGCGAGGACGCGGGTGCCGGCGGAGATGTACACGTAGCCGTCGGGGGCGTGGGTGATCCGCACCGGTACGCCGCCGCAGGAGGCCGCGTCACCGATCGGGTAGGACCAGCGCTCCTCGCCGGTACGGGCGTCCAGGGCGCGCAGCCGGGCGTCCTTCCAGACGTACACCGTGCCGTCGTGGACGGAAGGGCCCGCCTCCGGCGACTCGAAGTCCGTCTGGGCCCCGCTGATCTCCCAGAGTCTCTGGCCGTTCGAGGCCTCCCAGGCCTGGACGCCGCCGCCGCGCGTGCCGGTGACGACCGTTCCGCGGTCGGCCTTGAGCGAGTAGACCCAGCCGTCCGTGGACAGCCGCCACAGGTCGGCGCCCTCGCGGGCGTCGAGCGCGAACAGGGTCGGCCCGTCGGAGGCGTGGATCCGCCCGTCCGCGACGGCCATCGACCAGGCGACGTCCCGCGTCTTGAAGCGGCGGCGGCCGGTCGCCACGTCGAGGGCGTGCACCTCGAAGGAGGTGACGTAGACCAGGTCACCGGCGACCGAGGGCGTGCCCCACACGTCGTTCGACATGCGGAAACGCCAGGGACGCCAGCCGGCGGGAGCGTCGGGCGAGGGGGCCGGCGGAGCGACCGTGGGCGCCGGGTCGGCGCCGTTGACCCCCGCGCGCGGCCGGGACCAGGAGGCCGCGAGACCGGCCTCCGGCGGCGGCGCCTTGACGGCGGCGGCGCGGGCGTCGGCCACCCGCGGACCGGGCCCGATGGGCACCTTGGCGCCCGCGAGGCGCACCGGGCCGGTGTCGGGCGCTCCGACCACGACCGGGGCGTGCGACGGGGGCGGCGGCAGCGCGGGGCGTCCGCCGCCGCTGCGCGCGCCGACGGACGCGGGCTTCACCGGCGGACGGCCGCCGCGGCGCGTCTCGATGAGGCCCACCGCCCGCTCGGGCAGCCACGCCGACGCCGTACCGCTGTCGTCGGAGCCGGAGCCGAAGAGGTGGGGGGCGAGCTGTGCCTGGAGGTCGGCGGGGTTGGGGCGGGCCGTGGCGTCCATCTGCATGCAGGACTCGATGAGCGGGCGCAGCTCCTCGGGGAGCCCTTCGAGGTTCGGTCCCTCGCGGAGCAGCATGAACACCGTCTCGACGGGGTTGGCGCCGTGGAAGGGCGCGTGTCCGGTCGCGGCGAAGACCAGCATCGAGCCGAGCGAGAAGACGTCGCTGGCGCCGGTCACGCTGCGCGAGTCCTTCGCCTGCTCGGGCGACATGTACGCGGGGGTACCGACCGCGACGTTCGTCATGGTCAGACGGGTGTTCGAAACGCCGGACGCGATGCCGAAGTCGATCACCCGCGGTCCGTCCTCGACCACCAGGACGTTCGACGGCTTCAGGTCACGGTGGACGAGACCGGCGCCGTGGATCGACTGGAGCGCCTCCGCGACGCCCGCCGCGAGCCAGCGCACCGCCTGGGCCGGGAGCGGCCCGCACTCGTTCACTATTTCCTCGAGCGAGGGGGCGGGGACGTAGGCGGTGGCGAGCCAGGGCACCGCGGCGCGCGCGTCGGCGTCGACCACGGCGGCCGTGTAGAAACCCGACACGGCGCGGGCCGCCTCGACCTCGCGCGAGAAGCGGACCCGGAACAGCTGGTCCTCGGCGAGTTCCGTCCTGACCGTCTTGATCGCCACACGCCGGCCGGAGGCCGAGCGCGCGAGATAGACCAGCCCCATGCCGCCGGCACCCAGCCGTCCCAGCACCTCGAACGGCCCGATCCGCCGCGGATCGTGCTGCGTCAGCTGATCCACCACTTGCCTGCCACCTCCCCGTACGGGTCGCGTCATCCACGTGTGAACGCGGCCCAGTGCAGCGTCTCACCACCGCACCGCCGTGGCGGCACGCACCCCGATTCTTCCTGGCCGAGCCACAGGTTGCGAACCCGGACGCGGATCGGGGTGTCTCATGACAAAACACCCGCTCCAGGAGGAGTACGGGCGGCCCGGTCCGGCCGTTCACGGCTGAATGACGCCGCTCGTCCGGGATGTACCCCGTCCCCCGGTGCCGGATGTCCCGTCTCAGCGTTCGAGGACGGCGAACGACGCACCCTGATTGTCCGTGACCACGGCCACCCGTCCGTACGAGGCGTCGAAGGGCGGCACCTGGACCCGGCCGCCGAGCCGGATCACCGTCGCGAGCGCCTCGTCGCAGTCGCCGACCCCGAAGTGCACGAGGAAGTGGGGCGGCATCTCGGCCGGGAAGACGCCGGTGACGGGGACGCGGCCGAAGTCGGGGGTCGCGTCGGGCCCGAAGAGGGCGTCGTGGAACAGGGTGCCGTAGAAGCGGTCGACGGTCGCGGTGTCCCGCGCGTACAACTCCGCCCAGCAGAAGGTGCGGCGTTCGTGGCGGCGGCCGAATCCGGCGTGGCTGCCGGGCTGCCACAGGCCGAACACCGCACCCTCGGGGTCCGTGACGAGGGCGGCGCTGCCGAGGTCGCCGGAGGATCCGGGCAGTTCGGTCGGCGCGGTGATGACGTGTCCGCCCGCCGCCGCGATCCGCCGGGTCAGTGCCCGCGCGTCCGGCGTCGCGAAGTACACCGTCCACACCGTGGGCATGCGCCCGTCCCGCTTGGGCGTGAGGCCCGCGACCGGCGCACCGTCCAGCTCCGCCGGAATCATCGGGCCGGCGCCCGCGGTCTCGTCGGCGGTCTCCGGGAACGTCCAGCCGAACAGTTCGCCGTAGAAGCGCTTGCCCGCCCGCACGTCGGGCAACTGGACGTCGACCCAGCAGGGCACACCCTCGGAGAACCCGGCGACAACGGCAGATTCGGCCATGCGATCAAGCTAACGGCCGCGCGCTCATCGCGCAGGGCGGGCGCATCCGCACCGGTGACACCCCTGTGCAGGGCGTCCACGACCCCTGTGACGGAGGGCCGCACCCCATTTGCAGTCGGCCGAATCGCGCTCCGATCACCCCTCGGTAAGCTGACGGCATGACAGGACAAGTGCGTACCGTCGACGGCCGCGTGGCCGGACGGCGTGGGCAGGCGACCCGGCAGAAGCTGCTCGACTGCCTCAGCGAGATGCTCAGCTCGTCGCCCTACCGGGATGTCAAAGTCATCGACGTCGCCAGGAAGGCGGGCACGTCGCCGGCGACCTTCTACCAGTACTTCCCGGACGTCGAAGGCGCCGTCCTGGAGATCGCGGAACACATGGCCGCCGAGGGCGCCGGGCTGACCCAGCTGCTCGAAGGGCGCTCGTGGGTCGGCAAGGCCGGCTGGCAGACCGCACAGGAACTCGTGGACGGTTTCCTGGAGTTCTGGCGGAAGAACGACGCGATCCTGCGCGTGGTCGACCTCGGCGCGGCCGAGGGCGACAAGCGCTTCTACAAGATCCGCATGAAGATCCTGAACTCCGTGAACAACTCGCTCACGGACTCGGTGGCCGACCTCCAGGCCAAGGGCAAGGTCGACAAGGACGTGAACCCGGCGGCCATGGCCGGTTCCCTCGTCGCCATGCTCGCCGCGGTCGCCTCGCACCAGAGGGGCTTCCAGACGTGGGGCGTCAAGCAGGCTGAACTCAAGCCGAACCTCGCGCTGTTGGTGCATCTGGGCGTGACCGGGAAGAAGCCGACGAAGTAACTTAATCGATCTTTTTCGCCCCAACTCCTGTCATGCGGGCGGTAGTTCATCTCGGAGGCACACTCCGGCGGACTGCCGCCCGCTGCGCTGTGCGGTGGCGGGAGCACACGGCGCCGGTCACGAGAGTACGCGGCGCCGGTCCGGGCACGGGAGCGCACAGCACCGGTCCGGGCACGGGAGCGCACAGCACCGGTCCGGGCACGGGAGCGCACAGCACCGGTCCGGGCACGGGAGCACACGGCGGCGGTCCGGGCACGGGAGCGCACGGCGCCGGTCCGGGGCACGGGAGCACACGGCGGCGGATCGTCCACGGCGTCCGGGCGCCGGGCGGGGCCGGCTACGCGGGCGGTGGTCCGTCCACGGCGTCCGGGGTGACGGTCGCCTGTCGCCGGACGATCCTGAAGAGCCGGATCTCCCGGTCCACCCGCGCCTGGTAGGTGGCGTAGGGCGGCCAGAAGGCCAGCGCGGTCCGCCACACCGCGGCCCGTTCCTCCCCCGTGAGCAGCCGCGCCGTCACGGGGATGTCCTCGCCCTTCCAGCTGATGACCGCGTCGGGGTGCGCGAGGAGGTTGGCGGTCCAGGCGGGGTGGCCCGTACGGCCGAAGTTGGAGCCGACGAGGATCCAGCCGCTCTCCGGAGCGCCCGCGCCCCCCTCGGCCTCCGGTGTCCGCCCGGCGTCCGGCGTCCCCCCGGTGGCCACGCTCCCTCCGGTTCCCCCGGTTCCCCCGGCCGTCCCGGTCCTCCCGGTGGCCGCGGCCCCTCCGGCACCCGTCTCGTCCCCGACCCGCGCCGCCCCGGCCTCCGGCATGCAGGCCAGGGGTGTGCGGCGCTCCAGCCCGCTGCGGGCGCCGCGGGCGGTGAGGACGATCCCCGGCAGCATCTGGGCGCTGAGCAGCACCTTTCCCCGGGTCAGGCGGTGCACGGCCCGGTCGAGGGCCGGGATGAGGTGGGGGGCCACCTTGGCGAAGGCCCGCGTCGAGGAGACCCGCTGCACCAGCCGGACCCCGGGCATCCTCCGCGCCCCGGTCCCGGTCCCGACGGCGGCACCGGGCGCCCCTCCGACCGGACCTCCCCCTCCACTCGTCCCGGACCCCTCTCCGCTCGTACCCCCGACACCGGTCACCCCGGGCGGCCCTCCGCTCGTCCCGCCCGCGGCCGCCGCCCGGGACGAGCCCCCTGCAGGCCCTTCGGCAGCGCCCACCCCGGGCGGTCCCCCACCCGGGCGGTCACCACCCTTCACCCCGGGCGCCCCTCCGGCCGGCCCGCCGTCACCGGTCACCCCGGGCGGCCCTCCGCCCGGGCCCCCGTCACCGCTCGCCCCGGCCGCCCCGCCACCGGACCGTCCGCCGTCCCGACTCCCCGCACCGTTCACCGCGTCACCCTCCGCCCCGTCACCACTCGCCTCGTCCGCACCGGCATCCACCGCGCTCGCCATGTCCTCCCCCTCGGCCTCCCCCGGGCCCCTGGCCGCCGGCGGCATCAGACCCTCACCTCTCCGGCGTCGAAGAGGCGGGCGGCGTCGGCGGCGTGGGCGCGCAGGCGGTGGACGGGGCCGAAGAGGAGTTCGTCGCCGGCGGCGCGCTTGAAGGAGAGGTGGGCGTCGTGCTCCCAGGTGAAGCCGATGCCGCCGTGCAACTGGATGCCCTCGGAGGCGGCGGTGCGCAGGGCCTCCAGCGCCTGGGCCAGTGCGAGTCCGCCCACACGCTCCGCGCCCGCTCCCGTGGCCCAGGCCGCGTAGTACGCCGCCGAGCGGGCCGCCCGCACGCCCACGTACACGTCGGCGAGCCGGTGCTTGACCGCCTGGAAGGAGCCGATCGCGCGGCCGAACTGCTCGCGCGACCGCACGTGTTCGACGGTGCGTTCCAGCGCCCGGTCGGCGGCGCCCACGGCCTCGACCGCGAGGACCGCGGCCGCCGCGTCGCCGGTCGCGGCGAGGGCGGCGGGCACGTCGGCGCCCTCGTCGCCCAGCAACTCGGCCCGTACGTCGCGGAGTTCGATCCGCGCCTGGGGACGGGTCGCGTCGAGCGCGGTCTGCCGTGCGCGGACCATGCCCGCCGCCTCGGCCCGCACCAGGAAGAGCAGGGTCCGGGAACGGGCGAAGCCGCCGGTGTGGGCGGCCACCACCAGCAGCCCGGCACTGTGCCCGTCCAGGACCTGCGCCGCCTGTCCGTAGAGCCGCCACCCACCGTCCGCGCGGCGGGCCTGGACGCCTCCGGCGCGGCCGTCGCCCGCCCAGTCGCCGCGGTTGTCGCCGACCAGCGCGAGCGCGGTGGCCAGGCCCGCGCCCGGTACGGCGAGGGCGGCGGTCAGTTCGCCGGAGGCCAGGCGGGGCAGCAGGGCGGCGCGCTGCGCCTCACCGCCGAGGGCCAGGATCAGCGGGGCGGCGAGGGCGGCGGTGGCGAACAGCGGCGTGGGGGCGAGGGCGCGGCCCGACTCCTCGCAGGCCAGGGCGAGTTCGGTCACCGAGCAGCCGATCCCGCCGTAGCGCTCGGGCAGCGCGAGGCCGGGCAGTCCGAGCTGCCGGGAGAGGGTCTCCCAGAGCGCCCGGTCGTGGCCCTCGGGGCTGCGCGCGGCGGCCCGGAGGTCGTCCGGGCCGCACCGTTTGACCAGCACCTCCCGCAGGGTGCGCCGGACCTCCTCCTGCTCCGCGGTGAGACGGGCGTCCATGGGCGAGCTCCTCCCTGGGGCAGCCTGCGGGATCCGCCGATCCCCAGATCTGACGGGCCGTCATGTTAGGTCGGCCGGTTCCAGATGCACAGGGGTGCGGGCACCTCCCGGCGACGCGGTTATCTGATGTACCGTCAGATCCATGACGCATGCCACCCCGGGCCGGAGCGGTCGCAAGGTCGCCGTCGTCGGTATATCCCTCTCCGACTGCGGTCGCGTGGACGAGGCGACTCCCTACGCGCTGCACGCCCAGGCGGCCCGGCGCGCGCTCGCCGACTCGGGCCTGGACCGCTCGGTGGTCGACGGTCTCGCGTCGGCGGGCCTCGGCACCCTCGCCCCCGCCGAGGTGGCCGAGTACCTGGGGCTGCGGCCGACCTGGATCGACTCGACCTCCGTCGGCGGGTCCACCTGGGAGGTCATGGCGGCCCACGCGGCCGACGCCGTCGCGGCGGGCCACGCCAACGCGGTTCTGCTCGTCTACGGCTCCACCGCCCGTGCCGACATCAAGGCGGGGCGGCGCACCGGGAACCTGTCGTTCGGCGCCCGGGGACCGCTCCAGTTCGAGGTCCCGTACGGGCACACCCTGATCGCCAAGTACGCGATGGCCGCCCGCCGTCACATGCACACCTACGGCACCACGCTCGAACAGCTCGCCTCGGTCGCCGTCCAGGCCCGCGCGAACGCCGCCCACAACCCGGAGGCGATGTTCCGCTCCCCCGTCACCGTCGACGACGTCCTGTCGGGGCCGATGATCGCGGATCCCTTCACCAAGCTGCACTGCTGTCTGCGCTCCGACGGGGGCGCGGCGGTGCTGCTGGCGGCCGAGGAGTACGTACGCGACTGCCGTACGGCGCCGGTGTGGGTGCTCGGCGCGGGGGAGCACGTCTCGCACACGAGCATGTCGGAGTGGGCGGACTTCACCGTGTCCCCGGCGGCGGTGAGCGGCCGGCTCGCCTTCGAGCGCGCCGGGGTGCGGCCCGAGGAGATCGACGTCGCGGAGATCTACGACGCCTTCACCTACATGACCCTGGTGACCCTGGAGGACCTCGGCTTCTGCGCGAAGGGCGAGGGAGGCGCGTTCGTGGAGGCGGCGAAGGGGCGGCTCCTGGTCGGCGGGGAACTGCCGGTGAACACCGACGGAGGCGGGCTGTCGGCCCAACACCCGGGCATGCGGGGCCTGTTCCTCCTGGTGGAGGCCGTACGGCAACTGCGCGGCGAGGTACCGGAAGCCCGTCAGGTGCGCCGGGCCGACGGCGCTCTTCCGCAGTTGGCGGTGGCGTCGGGGACGGGCGGATGGTTCTGCTCGTCGGGAACGGTGGTGCTGGGCCGGGGGTGAGACGGCGTGTGCCGGTGTCCGTCCGGCGACGGCGGGCGTCCGCGCTCCGGGGCGATACTCGACGGCATGGAACCGGATCTTCATGAGCTGCTGAGATCACTGCGGGTGTGGGACACGGAGCTGCCGGGCTTCGAGCCGGAGAGCGCACCGGCGGACCCGCTGACCCTGTTCGCCCGGTGGCTCGCGGAGGCCGCGGCCGCGGGGCAGACCGAGCCGCACACGATGTCGCTGGCGACGGCCGACGAGGACGGGCTGCCCGATGTCCGCACGGTGATGCTGCACGGCGCGGACGACCGGGGCTGGGCGTTCGCTACCCACGTGACCAGCCGCAAGGGCCGCCAGCTCGCCGCCCGCCCGCACGCGGCCCTCGGCTTCTACTGGCCGGCGCAGGGGCGCCAGGTCCGGCTGCGGGGCCCGGTCACCGTCGCCTCGGCCGAGGAGAGCCGGGCGGACCTGCATGCACGCTCCACGGGCGCGCTGGCCGCGGCCCTGGTGGGCCGGCAGAGCGACGTCCTGCCCTCCCTGGCGGACCTGGAGCGCGCGTCGGACGCGGCCTGGGAGCAGGCCGAGCGGTCCCCGGACACCCCGGCGCCCACCTGGACCCTCTACCGTCTCCGGCCCACGGAGGCGGAGTTCTTCCAGGGCGACCCCCGCCGCCGCCACGTACGCCTCACCTACCACCGCACGACCGAGGGCTGGACGACGGACCTGCTGTGGCCCTGAGGCCCCCCGGGGCGGCCCGTGGGCCGCTCTGGCTCCGGCCCGCGCCGGCGGTCCCGCCGTCCCGTCCCCGGGCGCCCGTGAAGGCGTAGGCGGCGAAGTCCGCGACGGGGCGGTAGCCGATGCGCCGGTAGAGGCCGTTGCTCGTGGGATGGGCGAGGTCGGCGAAGAGCAGTACCTCCTGGGCTCCGGCCGTCCGCGCGGCCCGGCTCACCTCGACGGTGACGGCGCCGGCGTAGCCGCGGCCGCGCAGGGAGGCCGGGGTGTAGACGGGGCCGACGCGCACTTGGCCGGCGACCGGCGGTGTCGCGCCCGCCATCGCGACCGGGGTGCCGTCGGGCGTCTCCCAGAGCGAGACCCCGCCGTAGGAGATCCGGTCGTCGGCCCACTCCCCTTCGTCGCGCTGCGCGGTCCCGCCGATGGCGTCGGCGAAGTCCCGGTACCAGCGGGCGAGCAGCCCCCGGTCGGCGGCGTTCGCCACCCTGGCGCGCCCGGCGGGCACGGGGCCGGGAGGCGTCAGGTCCGCGAGCCGGTACAGCCGATCGCTGCCGTCCCGTACCGCCGTGGCCCCCGTGCGCCGCCGCCAGGCCTCGGCGAAGGCGCCGCCCGTGTCCGGCTCCGCCATGACGCCGGGCAGCGCGCCGTCCACGTCCGCGAGCCGCGCGGCGAGGGCGTCCGCGTCCCGCTCGTCCACGGCCGTGAGGTTCAGCCGGTACGGCGGCGTGCGGAAGAAGGCCCCACGAACGGCACCGCCCCGCTCCAGCACGCCGAAGAGCGGCGGGTCATCGCCGTACCCGCCCGTCCCCCGCCTGCGCAGGGCGTCCGTCACCGTCAGCGCAACCGTGTGCCGCGCGGGCCTCGACCGCAGGAAGCCCCCGGCCCGGCCGAGGAACTCGTCGAGGTCGCGGGTGAGCTGCCAGTCGTACGCCACGGACGTCATACGCGATGATCCCGTGAGCCCGTGGCCGGACGCCTCGGGTTTTTCGGCGGTCGTCCGCCCCGGACCCGCTCCCGCCGGGCTCCGGGAGGCCGCCGGCCTGCCTCACCCCCCGGCCGCCGGCTCCGGGTCCCCCGCGACGCGGCCGTGCAGGTGGACGTCGCGGAACGCGTCGTGGCGGCCCGCCTCGAACATGGCGCCGCGCAGGGTTCCCTCGGCTCGGAAACCGCAGCGTTCGGCGACGTGGCAGGAGATCTCGTGGCCCAGGGCGTGGCCGAGTTCCAGGCGGTTCAGGGCGAGGTCGTCGAAGCCGTGGCGGGCGGCGAGGGTCAGGGCGCGGGTGGCGACCCGGCGGCCCCGCGCGTCCGGGAGGACCCAGTAGCCGACGCGGGCGGAGCTCATGACGTGGTCGATCTCGTTGACGCCGATGTGGCCCAGGATCTCGCCGCTCTCCGCTTCCGTGACGCAGAACGAGACGTTGGTGCCGTTCGTGGCGCTCGCGATCCGGGACCGCAGCGCCTCCCGGGCGCCGTCGATGTCCCGGACGAACCGCAGCGGGGTGTTCCAGCGCTGGAACTCCGGATCCGTCAGCCCGCGCAGAAACGCCGAGACGTCGGCGTCCGACTCCGCTTCCCAGGGACGCAGCCGAAGACCGAGCCCGCTCAGCTCGGGAAACGGGTGGACGGCGAACTGTTCGTGGACCTCGGCCATCCAGCCATTGAAACCCCTTCGGCCACCGGGGTCACGTCCGGGGCCGTCCCGGCCCACCCGCCCCGGCCGGCCCGAAGACGGGGATCCCGGACCGGAAAGCGACCTCCAGGTCCATGCCGATCCGCAGCTCCGCGTGCTCGCATCCGACGACCTCGGTCATCATCCGGGGCCCCTCCGCCAGGTCGACGACGGCGGCGACGTACGGCACACGGCTCCCGAACGGCGGCAGGTCGTTCCGGTGGACGACGGACCAGGTGTAGAGCGTGGCCCGGCCGCTCGCGGGCCGCCAGCTCACGTCCTCGCTCCAGCAGAGCGGGCAGAACTCCCGGGGGTAGTGGTGGACGCGGTCGCAGGCCGCGCAGTGCCGGATCAGCAGCCGCCCCTCGGCCGCCGCGTCCCAGTAGGGGCGGGTGAACGCGTCCACGTCCGGCAGGTCGAGGCCGCGCTGCGTCCCCGGCCCGCCCACCGTCCCGCTCACCGGAACAGTCCCAGCGCGTCGTCCAGCGACCAGGTCTGCCAGGCCATCCCGAACAGCGCGACGGCCGAGATCAGCGCCATCATCGCGTTCTGCCCCTGCTCCGCCCAGTCGTGGATCATCAGCGTGAAGTAGAGGAGATTGAGGAGCAGGCCCGCGATCAGGGCGACGGGGGTGAGGAATCCGGCCACCAGGCCGAGCCCGAGGGCCAGTTCGGCGTACACGACGACGTACGCCATCGCCCGCGGGCGCGGGGCGACGACGGTGTCGAAGCCCGAACGCACCGCTCCCCACCGGTGCTTGTGCGCGACGTCCGCCGCCCACGCGATCCCGGTCCCCCGCTCGAACCAGCCCTTCTTGTCCTTGTGCCGCCAGCTCTCCAGCCACCACAGCCCGAGGCCGATCCGCAGCACGGCCAGCCACTCCGCACCGCCGAGCCAGATCGTGTCCATGGAGCAACCTCCCGGGGAACGCCGTGGGTGCGGCCGGCCGAAGCCGTATCTGACGGTACGTCAGTTTCGATGTTCCGGGCAGGCGCGCGCAAGAGGCGGGGCACGGACACCCTTGCGGTCCGGGCGTGGACGCCCGTGCGGGCGGGGCGAGTTGGGCCGCACGCTCGACCGCCCGCGCGGAGTCACCCCCGCGCGACGCACCCGCGCTCCGGCGAAGGGGCCCCGGAGCGCCACGCCCCCTCGTCCCCTCACCCCCGAACGGGCCGTGGACCCACCCCCCACCTGCCACGATCACTCCCTTCCCGCCCCCCTCCACCCCGATGAGGTGACCTACGCCACCGGCCGCACCCCTCCTCCACCAGCCGTGATCAGTTCGCAACCGATTCCGGTCTTGACCGAGACCTATCAACCGAAGTCGTGATTACGCTCGCGCACATGGCCGACTCGACTGCTTCCACGACATCCCGCCCGGTGCCGTCCCACGAGGACCGCCCCGTGTACGTGATCGGGGGCGGCCCCGGCGGACTCGCCGCGGCGCACGCGCTGCGCGCCCGGGGCGTACGGGCCGTCGTGCTGGAGAAGTCGGACCAGGTCGGCGCGTCCTGGCGGCGGCACTACGACCGGCTCCACCTGCACACCACCCGGCGCCTCTCGGCGCTTCCGGGACTCCCGATGCCGCGCAGGTTCGGACGCTGGGTGTCGCGCGACAACGTGGTGCGCTACCTGGAGAAGTACGCCGAGCACCACCAGTTGGAGATCGTCACCGGCGTCGAGGTCTCACGCATCGAGCCCGCCCCGGGCGGCGACGGCTGGCTGCTGCACGCCACCGGCGGCCGGGAGCTGACCGGCAGCGCCGTGGTCGTGGCGACCGGCTACAACCACACCCCGCGCATCCCCGACTGGCCCGGCCGCGACACGTACACCGGTGAGCTGCTGCACGCCGGCGAGTACCGCAACCCCGCGCCCCACGCCGGCCGCGACGTCCTCGTCGTCGGCGTGGGCAACACGGGCGCCGAGATCGCCGTGGACCTCGTCGAGGGCGGGGCCGCGCGCGTACGGCTCTCGGTGCGCACCGCGCCGCACATCGTCCGGCGCTCCACGGCAGGCTGGGCGGCCCAGTTCACGGGGATCGCCGTACGGCGCCTCCCGGTCCGTCTGGTGGACGCGCTCGCCGGACCGATGGCGAAGCTGAGCGTGCCCGACCTGGCCGCGCAGGGCCTGCCCCGGCCCGACACCGGGCTCTACTCCCGGGTCAACGAGGGGTCCATCCCCGTGCAGGACGTCGGCCTCATCGACGCCGTGCGCAAGGGGAACGTCGAGGTCGTGGCCGCGGTGGAGGGATTCGAGGACGGCAAGGTGGTCCTCGCGGACGGCGACAGGATCGGCCCGGACACCGTGATCGCCGCGACCGGCTACGACCGCGCCCTGGAGGGCCTCGTCGGACACCTCGGCGTGCTCGACGGCCGTGGCCGTCCGGCCGTGCACGGCGCGCGCACCCCGAAGGACGCGCCCGGCCTGTACTTCACCGGGTTCACCAACCCGATCAGCGGCATGTTCCGCGAACTGGCCCTGGACGCGGAGAAGATCGCGAAGGCGGTCGCCCGGCACACCGGTTCCGCACGCCGGGACACGGCGGCCACCACGGGCTGAACCGCTTCCCTTCTCCGCCCTTCGCGAAAGGCGCAATCCGCTCCGGCGAACGCGTCGCGGAGGCGGAGGAGGAGGTCAGGGCCGCACTGTGACAGCCCACGGCGCCCCGCCCGTGCACGGGCGGGGCGCCGCCGTCACGCGGCCCCGGTCAGGAGGCCGCCGTCAGTTCCGCCAGCTTCTGGAACTCGCCGAGGTCGTAGTTGGCGAGCGTCGAGTCGAGGTTCGTGAGCGCGCCGAGCCGCTCGACGAAGCCCTTGGGGTCGTACTCGATCTGCACGGTGACGCGGCTGGTCGTGTCGCTCAGCCGGTGGAAGGTGACCACTCCGGCGTGTTCGACGCCCTCCACGGTGTGCCAGGCGATGCGGTCCTCCGGGACCACCTCGGTGAGCTCCGCGACGAAGTTCTTGTCGGCGCCGGGCAGTTGGAGCTGCCAGGCGAAGCGCTGTCCGTCCAGCCTGTCGACCCGGCGCACGTGGCTCAGGAAGGCCGGCCACCGGGTGACGTCGCTCCACAGTGCCCATGAGACGGAGACGGGGGCCTGGACATCGACGGTTTCGACCAGAGAGGCGGACAAGGCGACTCCTCACAGATTCCGGGCTCCGGACGGAGCGTTCCGGCGGTTCCGAGTACCCCCACCGGGACCACGCATGCGACGCCGCCCGCTACCAGGCCGAGCAGGAGGCAGAGGCCCGCCGCATCGCCCTGGCCGAGCAGGCCGAGGCGGACGCCCGGCGCTCCCCGCTGACGGGTGAGGGCGAGAAGGCGCACCGCGCCGCGCTCGCCGACGCGGTCCGGACCGAGGGCGAGGCCGAGGCCGCCGCGATCGGCGCCAAGGGGGCCCCGAGGCCGAGGCGATGCGCAAGAAAGCCGACGCCTGCGCCCGGTACGGTGACGCGGCCGTGCCGCAGACGCCGGTCGAGGTGCTGCCGCAGGTCGTCGCCAAGGCGTCCGGGCCGCTGAGCGCCAACGACAGGATGACGGTCCTCCGAGCCTTTGCCTGCACAACTATTCCTGACACGGCGTCAGTTACGTAATCTGACAGTGCGTCAGTTATCAGTTGGCTGTCACACAGGAGCGGGCGGACCGATGCTTGGATCAACCCACGGCACCCTCACCACCGACTCCCGCCGGGCCCGGGTCATCGCCTGCGGCGAGCAACCTTCGCCGGTCGTGCACGGACGGCCGGCCGAGGTCGACGACCTGGACGTCAGCGGGCGCCCGCTGTACGCCGACGCACCCGACCTGGACCGGTTCTTCCGGCCCGGGTCGGTGGCCGTGATCGGCGCCTCCGACGCGGAGGGGCGGCCGAACACCGGGATCACCCGGCAGCTGATCGGCTGGGCCGAGCGGGTCGGCGCCCGGCTGCACCCCGTGCACCCCACCCGGGCGTCCGTCTTCGGCCTGCCCTGCCTCCCCTCCGTCGCGGACCTGCCCGAACAGGTCGACCTGGCCGTCCTGCTGGTGGCGGACCCCCTCCCGGTGATCGAGGAACTCGCCGAGGCGAAGGTGCGGTTCGCGGTCGCCTTCGCCTCCGGGTTCGCCGAGACGGGGGCCGAGGGCGCCGCGGCGCAGACCCGGCTCGCCGACGCCGTGCGCCGCTCGGGCCTGCGGCTGCTCGGGCCCAACACCAACCTCAACGCCTTCGAGCACTTCCGCGACGACCTGGAGGGCCCCTCGGTCGCGCTGATCACCCAGTCCGGACACCAGGGGCGCCCGGTGTTCGCCCTGCAGCAGCTCGGTGTCCGCCTCTCCCACTGGGCTCCCACCGGCAACGAGGCCGACCTGGAGACCGCCGACTTCATCTCCTACTTCGCCGAGCGGCCCGAGGTCGGCGCCATCGCCTGCTACATCGAGGGCCTCAAGGACGGCCGTTCCTTTCTGCTCGCCGCCGACCGTGCCGCCCGGCGCAAGGTGCCCGTCGTCGCGGTCAAGGTCGGCCGCACCGAGACCGGCTCACGGACCGCCGCCTCGCACACCGGCAAACTGACCGGCGCCGACGCGGTGGTGGACGCGGCGATGCGGCAGTACGGCGTGATCCGCGTCGACGGACTCGACGAGCTCCAGGACACCGCCGCCCTGCTGGCCCGCGCCCGCGCTCCGCAGGCCGACGGCGTCGTGGTCTATTCGATCTCCGGGGGCACGGGGGCGCACTTCGCTGACCTGGCCGGCGCGGCGGGCCTCGACCTGCCCGTGCTGTCCGACGCCAAGCAGGCCGAACTGCACACGTGGATACCGGACTACCTGAACGTCGCCAATCCGGTCGACAACGGCGGCCACCCCGTCGGCGACTGGCGCGGCCCGAAGATCATCGAAGCGCTCCTCGCCGACCCGGCCGTCGGCGTGCTGATCTGCCCCATCACCGGCCCCTTCCCGCCGATGAGCGACAAGCTGGCGCAGGATCTGGTGGACGCGGCGGAGCGGACGGACAAGCTGGTGTGCGTGGTCTGGGGGTCGCCGGTCGGCACCGAGGACGCCTACCGCACGACCCTGCTCGGCTCCTCCCGGGTCGCGACCTTCCGCACCTTCGCCAACTGCATCACCGCCGTCCGCGCCCACCTGGACCACGCGCGGTTCACCGCCGCCTACCGCTCGCCCTTCGACGAGGCCCCGCGCACCCCCTCTCCCTCGTTCCGCAAGGCGCAGGCGCTGATGCGCCCGGGTCACCAGCTCAGCGAACACGCGGCCAAGCAGCTGCTGCGCGCGTACGGGATCCGGGTGCCGCGCGAGCAGTTGGTGACCAGCGCGGCGGCCGCCGTGCGCGCGGCGAGCCAGGTGGGCTACCCGGTGGTCATGAAGGCGTCCGGCGCGCAGCTCGCCCACAAGACGGAACTCGGCCTCGTGAAGATCGGGCTGACCTCCGCCAGCCAGGTCCGCGACGCCTACCGCGAGCTGACCGACATCGCCCGCTACGAGGGGCTGCCGCTGGACGGTGTCCTCGTGTGCCAGATGGTGGAGCGGGGCGTCGAGATGGTGGTCGGGGTGACGCACGACCAGCTCTTCGGGCCGACCGTGACCGTCGGGCTCGGCGGGGTGCTCGTCGAGGTGCTGCGCGACGCGGCCGTACGCGTGCCGCCCTTCGGCGACGGCGAGGCGCGGGCCATGCTCTCGGAACTGCGCGGCCGGGCCCTGCTCGACGGGGTGCGCGGGGCGCCGCCGGCGGATGTGGACGCGCTGGTCGAGGTCGTCGTCCGGGTGCAGCGGATGGCGCTCGAACTCGGGGACGAGATCTCCGAGCTGGACATCAACCCGCTGATGGTGCTGCCCCGCGGGCAGGGAGCGGTGGCCCTGGACGCCCTGGTGGTGTGCAGCTGACCGCCACCGCGGCTCCGGCCGACCGCGCGAACACCCCCGTACGAAACGGAGCAGCCCCATGACCGACTCCCGCACGCCCGAACCCCGGACTCCCGCTTCCCCCACGCCCGTCTCCCCCCGCGCGTCCGACGCCGCGTCCCGCGCCTCCGCGGAGTCCGCGGGCGCCACCGAACCGGCCGATTCCCCCGAACCGGCCGAAAAGCCCCTCGCCTCCTTGATACGGCACAGCACTGACAACGCCGTCTCGTGGATCACGCTGGACCGGCCCGAGGCGATGAACGCGCTCACCTGGGACCAGCGGGAACGGGTGATCGCGCTGCTCGCGGAGGCGTCAGCCGACCCGGGGGTGCGGGCGGTGGTGATCACCGCGACCGGCCGCGGCTTCTGCGCGGGCGCCGACCTGCGGGGCGGTCCGCCGTCGGGTGACCGGGTCGCGGGCGACGTCGCCCGCACCATCCGGCTCGGCGCGCAGCGCCTGATCGGCGCCGTCCTCGACTGCGAGAAACCGGTGATCGCCGCGGTCAACGGCACGGCGGCCGGGATCGGGGCGCACCTCGCCTTCGCGTGCGACCTCGTCCTGGCGGCCGAACCGGCCCGGTTCATCGAGGTGTTCGTCCGCCGCGGCCTCGTACCGGACGGCGGCGGCGCCTACCTGCTGCCCCGGCTGATCGGGCCGCAGCGGGCCAAGGAGCTGTTGTTCTTCGGCGACGCGCTGAGCGCCGTGGACGCGGAACGGATCGGGCTGGTCAACAGGGTCGTACCGGCGGAGGAGCTGGAGAAGACCGCGCGCGCGTGGGCCGAGCGGCTCGCCGCCGGGCCGACCCGCGCCCTGGCACTGACGAAGCAGCTCGTCAACGCCTCCCTCGACACCGACCGCGCCGCCGCCTTCGCCGCCGAGGCCGCGGCCCAGGAGATCAACATGACGACGGCGGACGCCCACGAGGGCGTCGCGAGCTTCGTGGAACGACGCACCCCGCGCTACGAGGGCCGCTGACCCGACCCGCACCGACGCCCCCGTACCCGGCCTCCGGCCGGGCGCCCGTCGGTCCCGTCAGTCCCGTCAGTCCCGTCGCAGGATGCGCAGGTCCCCCGAGTCGGGGTCGCCGAAGAGGACGAAGAGCTCGGGGTGGTCGGTGGTGCCGCCGATCGTCCAGTACGTGTCGTGGCCGCAGTCGGCGACGCGGACGACGACACCGGCCCGCTGTCCGGAGGTGCCCCCGTCGGCGTACGGGTCGTAGCGGCCCCCGGTGTCGAGGGACCAGTGGCCGGGTCCGTCGCAGCGGGTGAACTCCCGGGTGGCGACGTCCCCGAACTCGGGCTGGGCGGGCACCTCTGCGAGCAGGGCCCGGCCGCCGGGGTACAGCCGCAGGACGGCCCCGTGGTCGCCGCGCCAGACGCCGGTGAGCCGGTCGGCGCCGAGCCTCGGGGGCTCGTACTCCCGGATGAGTCCGGTGGCCAGGCCCACCGCGCCCGCGCCGGTGATCAGGACGCACGCACCGAGGGCCGCGAGTGCGGCACGGAGCCAGACGCGGCGGCCGCCGGGCGGGCGTCCGGTGCGCCGCTCGCGCCGCCGCACGTGGGCGACGGCCAGGGAGGGCAGGACACCGGA
Organism: Streptomyces sp. M41(2017); assembly: GCF_002078175.1. Taxonomy (GTDB): domain Bacteria; phylum Actinomycetota; class Actinomycetes; order Streptomycetales; family Streptomycetaceae; genus Streptomyces. Next base: position 1,576,203 of record NZ_MWFK01000001.1, read on the forward strand.
CGCGGCGATCAGCAGCGCCGGGGCGCCGTCGGGGGAAAGGCCGCCCAGTGCGACGGCGGGCACGGCCCAGAGCACGCCGAGCGAGAGCGCCGACGCCAGCTGCCAGACGACTTCCGGGACGGGGGTGCGGCGGGCCGCGAGCCGGGCGGCGGAGGCGGCCGGCATCGTGACGGCCGCGGCGTGCAGGGCTCCCAGGGCGGCGAGGAGCGCGGGACCGAACACCAGCACGCAGAGCAGACCGACGGCGGCGAGGCCACCGCCGGATCCGGCGCCGTGGTCGTCGTCGTCGAACGTGCCGACCCAGAACACCGCGGTGACGGCCGCGGCCTGCGCCGCGCAGACCGCCGCGGCGAGGTTCACCTCGGCGCCGTCCCATCGCGGCCGGGCACGCGCGGGCGCCCCGGACTCTGCCCACCCCATGGGGCGAAAGATACGGGGCGGCGGGGACGCGGGCGACGGGTGGGCCTCGCCCGCGGCCACCTCGCCCGCACCGGCGGCGCCTGGCCCGTCGCGCCCGGGCGTCGCGGCTCCGCACCCCTTCCTATCTGACGCATCGTCAGCTTCAATGGCGGGTGTGATGGGACACGCAGGGATGGCCGCAGCGGCCGTCCGCTACCTCAGGTCGGCCGGGGCCCCCACCGTCGCGGGGCCCGTCGAGGCGTTGCCACGCCCGGATCTGCGCGCGGTCGGCGACGACGAACGCGCGCCCGTCGACCCGGCGGAGTTCCGGCGGGTCCTCGGCCACTTCGCGACGGGCGTCACGGTGGTGACGGCACCGGCCGCCGGCGACGGGGACCCGGCCGGCCCGGCCGGCTTCGCCTGCCAGTCCTTCGCGTCCCTCTCCCTCGATCCGCCGCTGGTCTGCTTCATGGTCGGCCGTACGTCGTCGACCTGGCCGCGCATCGCCCGTGCCGGCGCCTTCTGTGTGAACGTCCTCGGTGCGCACCAGGGCGACCTGTGCCGGGGCTTCGCGGTGAGCGGCGCCGACAAGTTCGCCGGGGTCGACCACGACGCGGCCCCCGTCTCCGGCTCCCCGCGCCTCGCGGGAGCCGCCGCGTGGATCGACTGCACGATCCACGCGGTGCACACCGGCGGGGACCATCTGATCGTGGTGGGCCGGGTGGACGCGCTCGGCACGGGCGGCGACGGCGTACCGCCCCTGCTGTTCCACAAGGGGCGGTTCCTGGCCTAGCGCCCGTCGTCCCTGGCGCCCGTCGTCCGGATCGTGCGGCGGACGCGGGGCAGGGCCCGTCTCCCGCCCGGTCAGGCGGTCGCGGGCGCCACCCTCACCTTTCGCGCGGCGGCCGGGCGGTCGCGCCGGATCACCAGGGCCATCAGGGCCGCCACCGCGCACAGCGCGCCCGAGGCGTACCAGACCACGTCGTAGGAGCCGAAGTGGTCGCGGGCGACGCCGCCGAGGAAGGCGACGAGGGCGGCACCGACCTGGTGGGAGGCGAGGACCCAGCCGAAGACGATGGCGCTGTCCTCGCCGTACTGCTCACGGCACAGGGCCAGGGTGGGCGGGACGGTGGCGACCCAGTCGAGGCCGTAGAAGACGATGAAGAAGATCATCGGCGGGTGCACGTTCGGGGCCAGCAGCATCGGCAGGAAGAGCAGCGAGACGCCGCGCAGGGCGTAGTACACGGCCAGCAGGCGGCGCGGCTCGAAGCGGTCGGTGAACCAGCCCGAGGCGATCGTGCCGACCACGTCGAAGACGCCGATGACCGCGAGGAGCGAGGCGGCGGCCGTGATGGGCATGCCGTGGTCGTGGGCGGCGGGCACGAAGTGGGTCTGGACGAGGCCGTTGGTCGAGGCGCCGCAGATCGCGAACGTGCCGGCGAGGAGCCAGAAGGGGCCGGTGCGGACGGCGGAGGCCAGGACGCCGATGGTGCGCCGGGCGGCTCCGCGCACCGGCTCGGGCTTCGGCACGAACTCCGTGGCGCCGTACGGCTTCTGGCCGACGTCGGCCGGGTGGTCGCGCAGCAGCAGCCAGACGAAGGGGACGACCGCGAGGGCGGCGAGGGCCACGGTGACCGCGGCCGGGCGCCAGCTGTGCTCGGTGACGATCCAGGAGAGCACCGGCAGGAAGATCAGCTGGCCGGAGGCCGAGGCCGCGGTGAGGATGCCCGTCACCAGGCCCTTGCGTTCGGTGAACCAGCGGTTGGTGACCGTCGCGGCGAAGGCGAGCGCCATCGAGCCGGAGCCGAGGCCCACGAGCAGGCCCCAGCAGAGCAGCAGTTGCCAGGCCGCCGTCATCCACACGGTGAGCCCGGAGCCGACGGCGATCACGGTCAGGGCGACGGCGACGACGCGGCGGATGCCGAAGCGGTCCATCAGGGCCGCGGCGAACGGCGCGGTGAGGCCGTAGAGCGCGAGGTTGATGGAGACGGCGAGTCCGATCGTGCCGCGCGACCACTGGAACTCGGCGTGCAGCGGGTCGATCAGCAGTCCCGGCAGCGACCGGAAGGCGGCCGCTCCGATGATCGTCACGAAGGTGACGGCGGCGACGAACCACGCGCGGTGGATGCGGTGCGGGGCGGCGGGCGGGACGGGCCGGGCGTCCTCCGCGGCGGGTGCGGCTTCGCTTGTCTCGGTCACGTCATCGAGCTTCGGGCAACGGAACCGGACGGACCACTGGCCCGGAGGACAGCATTCGTTAGGATCGGGCCATGGCCCCTTCGGGAACGTTCCGCCCGCACCGTGTCGTCGTCCTCGCCCTCGACGGACTGCTCCCCTTCGAGCTGGGCATCCCCCAGCGCATCTTCGGCAAGGCGCGGGACAGTGCCGGGACGTCGCTGTACGAGGTGGTCACCTGCTCGGCCCGGCCGCCGGGGCCGGTCACCACGGACGCCGACTTCGAGGTGCTGGTCGCGCACGGCCCCGAGGCACTCGCCACCGCCGACACGGTGGTGATCCCGGCGTCGTACGAACTCGGCCCCGTCGAGCAGGAGGGCGTCCTGACGCCCGAGCTGGCCGCCGCCCTCACCCACCTCCGCCCCGGCACCCGCCTGGTCTCCATCTGCACCGGCGGCTACGTACTGGGCGCGGCAGGCCTTCTCGACGGACGGCCGGCCACCACGCACTGGATGCACGCCGAGCACTTCCAGCGGCTCTTCCCGAAGATCCGCGTGGACGCGGACGTGCTGTTCATCGACGACGGGGACGTGCTGACCTCGGCCGGGGTCGCCGCCGGCATCGACCTGTGCCTGCACATCGTGCGCCGCGACCACGGCGCGGCCGTCGCCAACGACGTGGCCCGCCGCACCGTCGTACCGCCGCACCGGGACGGCGGCCAGGCGCAGTTCGTCCAGCGGCCCGTCCCCGAGGCGCAGTCGGCCGGCACGACGACCGCACGCGCCTGGGCGCTCGGCCGTCTCCACGAGCCGATCCAGCTCCGCGACATGGCCGAGCAGGAGTCCATGTCGGTGCGCACCTTCACCCGGCGGTTCCGCGAGGAGGTCGGGGTGAGTCCGGGCCAGTGGCTGACCCGGCAGCGCGTCGAACACGCCCGGCACCTGCTGGAGTCGAGCGGTCTGTCCATCGACCAGGTGGCCCGCGACGCCGGGTTCGGCACGGCCCAGTCGATGCGCCAGCACCTCCAGGCCGTCCTCGGTGTCACCCCCACCGCCTACCGGCGCACGTTCCGGTCGGGCGCCGCGATCGGGGGCGGGGACGGGGGCACGGAGGGCGCCGCCGCGGCGGCCCGGATGTGAGGCGCGCCCCGCGGCCGCGCGGGCGTCCCGGCGCCGCGCCCGCGCGGGGACGAGGTCCGGACGCCCCGGCGGGGCGCCGGTTCAGAACGTGAGCACCGCGCGCGCCACCTTTCCTGCGTGCGCGTCCTCGGCGGCCCGCTCGAAGTCCTCGACGGGGTACGTCGCGGTCACCAGCTCGTCGAGCAGCAGATGCCCCGCGCGGTACAGGTCGGCGTACAGGGCGATGTCGCGCTGCGGGCGCGACGAGCCGTAGCGGCAGCCCAGGATGGACTTGTCCAGGTACATGGAGGAGACGAGGAAGGACGCCTCGGCGGTCGCCGGGGGCACGCCCAGCAGGACGGCCTGGCCGTGCCGGTCGAGCAGGTCGATCGCCTGCCGGATCAGTTCCACGCGGCCCACGCACTCGAAGGCGTGCTGGGCGCCGGCGGGCAGGATGTCCTTCACCCCGTCGGTGGAGGTCAGGAAGTCGGTGGCGCCGAACTGGCGGGCCACCGCCTCCTTCGCCGGGTTGGAGTCCACGGCGACGATCCGCAGGGCGCCCGCGATCCGCGCGCCCTGGATGACGTTGAGGCCGATGCCGCCGGTGCCGATGACGAGGACGGTGTCGCCGCGGTCCACGCGGGCCCGGTTGAGCACGGCCCCGACCCCGGTGAGGACCCCGCAGCCGATGAGCGCGGCGGACGTGAGCGGGATGTCCTCGGGGATCCGGACCGCCTGCACCGCCTTCACCACCGTCCGTTCGGCGAAGGAAGAGTTGGCGGCGAACTGGTACAGCGGCTGCCCGGCCCTGCTGAAGGGCCGCTGCGGCATCCCGATCGCCTTGCGGCACATCGTGGGCCGGCCCCGGTCGCACTCGGCGCAGGCCCCGCAGTTGGCGAGCGTGGACAGCGCCACGTGGTCGCCGGGCCCGACATGGGTGACGCCCGCGCCCACGGCCTCCACCACGCCCGCGCCCTCGTGGCCGAGGACCACCGGGACGGGGAAGGGGATGGTGCCGTCCACCACGGACAGGTCGCTGTGACAGAGTCCCGCCGCGGAGACCGCCACCCGCACCTCCCCGGGGCCCGGGTCCCGCAGCTCCAGGTCGTCCACGACCTCGGTCCGCCTGCCGTCGAAGATCACGCCTCGCATCGCGCCAGCTCCCCTCTTCCCGGGCCGTCCCCGGGCTGTGCCGTTCCTGGGCCGTGCGGGGTGCGCCATGGCTAGCCCCTGGGTTCCTTCGGCAGGCCGAGCGCGCGCTCGGCGATGATCGTGCGCTGGATCTCGTCCGAGCCGCCGTAGATCGTGTCGGCCCGGCTGAACAGGAACAGGTGCTGCGCGGCGTCCAGTTCGTAGGGCGCTTCGGGTGACCAGTCCGAGGGACCGGCCGCCGCGCCCGCGCCCCGTACCCGCACGGCCAGTTCACCGAGCCGGCGATGCCAGCCGCCCCACAGGAGCTTCGCCGCGCTGGGCGCCGCCGTGTCCGCCGGATCACCCGAACCACTCAGCGTGCGCAGGGCGTTCCAGCGCATGGTGCGCAACTCGGCCCACAGGCGTACGAGCTGGTCGCGCAGCACGGGGTCCGCGGCGGCGCCGGTCGCGACGGCGGTCCGCAGGACGGTCCCCAGCTCCTCGGCGAAGCCGATCTGCTGGGCGAGGGTGGAGACCCCGCGCTCGAAGCCGAGCAGGCTCATGGCGACGCGCCAGCCGTTGCCGGCCCCGCCCACCAGGTGCTCGGCGCGGGCGACGGCGCCGTCGAAGAACACCTCGTTGAACTCGCTGGTGCCGGTCAGCTGGCGGATCGGCCGGACCTCGACGCGGCCCGGCTGGTCCATCGGCAGGAGGAGGAAGGACAGGCCGTGGTGGCGGGTGGAGGCCTCTTCGGTCCGGGCGAGCACGAAGCACCAGTCCGCCTCGTGGGCGAGCGAGGTCCAGATCTTCTGTCCCGTGACGCGGTACACACCCGAGGGTGCCCCCGCCTCCCGCACGGCGGACGGCGGCGCGGAGCCCCCGGCCGCGGGCGGGGACCCGGAGGCCGCCTCGCCGTCCGCGCCGTGCACCGCGGTCGTCCGGATCCCCGCCAGGTCGGAACCCGCCCCGGGTTCGCTGTACCCCTGGCACCACAGCTCCCGGCCCTGGGCGACCGGCGGCAGGAAGCGGCGCTTCTGTTCCGGTGTCCCGTGCGCCAGGAGGGTCGGGGCGAGGAGGTTCTCCCCGATGTGTCCGGACCGCGGGGGCGCCTTCGAGCGGGCGTACTCCTCGGCCCACACGACCTGCCGGGTCAGACCGGCGCGCCGGTTCCCGTACCCGTCCTCCGCCCAGCCGAGGCCGATCCAGCCGGCCCGCCCGAGCTCCCGCTCCCAGTCGCGGCGCCCCCGCGCACCGGTGACGTGCTCCGCGAGCCAGGCCCGCGCCTCACGGCGGAACTCCTCGTCCTCGGGGCCGAATGCGAAATCCACGCGCTCTCCTCCCACCAGGCCCGCGGACCGTGTCCGCGGGCGCCCTCACGCGTTGGGGCGGGCCCGGTCCGCGGCCGCGCGCGCCATCGCCTCCACCTGTTCCAGCAGGGGCATCGGATCGACGCCGACGGTGCCGGGCAGGAAGTCGGCGATCCGCTCCGGGGTCCACGCGCCCTCGGCGTATCCGGCGCGCAGTTCGCGGGGCTGGGCCCAGACGGCGATCTTGGGTCCGGCGATCGTGTAGACCTGCCCGGTGATGCGTTCCGCGCGGGCCCGTTCCGACAGCAGGTAGACCACGAGCGCGGCCACGTCCTCCGGCTCGCCGATCTCCTTGAGCTCCATGGGCACGTTCGCCGACATGCGCGTACGGGCCACCGGTGCGACCGCGTTGGCGGTGACCCCGTACTTGTGCAGCCCGAGGGCCGCGCTGCGCACCAGCGAGATGATGCCGCCCTTGGCGGCGCTGTAGTTGGCCTGGGCGACCGACCCCTGGTGGTTGCCGCTGGTGAACCCGATGAGCGTGCCGGACCCCTGTTTGCGCATCACCGCCGAGGCGGCCCGGAACAGGGTGAAGGTGCCCTTGAGGTGGGTGGCGACGACCGGGTCCCACTCCTGCTCCGACATGTTGAAGAGCATCCGTTCGCGCAGGATGCCGGCCACGCAGACCACGCCGTCGATCCGTCCGTACGCGGCCAGCGCGGTGTCGACGACCCGTTGCCCGCCCGCCATCGTCGAGATGTCGTCGGCGACCGCGACCGCCTCGCCGCCCGCCGCCTCGACCTCCTTGACGACGGTGTCGGCGACCGAACTCGTCGGCTCCGCGCCCTCGACGGACACCCCGTGGTCGTTGACGACCACGCGTGCTCCCTCGGCGGCCGCCGCGAGGGCGACCGCCCGGCCTATCCCCCGCCCCGCGCCCGTGACGGCGACGACCTTGCCCGCCAAGAAGTTCCCCACACCCGGCCCCTTCCCGCAGTTTCTGACGGTCCGTTAGATTCAACTCGGATTCTACGACCCGTCAGATACCTGGAGACAAGCCCCGGGGAGCACTCATGTCACTGCCTGCCGAGTTCCACGAGATCGCCAAGCGCGTGAACAACTGGGGGCGCTGGGGGGCCGACGACGAGATCGGCACACTGAACCTCATCACCGACGAGGTGGTCCGGCGGGCGGCGGCGACCGTGCGCAGCGGACGCCGCGTGCCGCTCGCGCTGCCGCTCCGACAGGACGGCGTGCAGACCGGGATGATCCCGGGACGGGTCAACCCGCTGCACGTGATGGTGCAGGTCAACCAGGAGATCTTCGGGCTCGGCACGGTGGCGTGCAGCGACGACGCGGTGACCATGGGGCTTCAGGCGGGCACTCATTGGGACGCGCTGACCCATGTCTCGCACTCGGGGAAGCTCTACAACGGGCGCCCGGCCGGCACGGTCACCCCGCACGGCGGCGCCGAGTTCGGCGGGATCGACAAGCCGCGGCACATCGTCTCGCGCGGTGTCCTGCTCGATGTCGCGCGGGCGCGCGGCGTGGACCGGCTGGCCGGCGGCCACGCGGTCACCCCGGAGGACCTGGAGGCCGCCGAGGAGCTGGCGGGCACGCGGGTGCGGGCGGGCGACATCGTGCTCGTACGGACCGGGCAGATCCAGGTGTATCTCGCGGGCGACAAGCACGGGTACGGGTATCCCTCGCCGGGCCTGTCGGTGCGCACCCCGGAGTGGTTCCACGCCCGCGACGTGGCGGCGGTCGCCAACGACACCCTCACCTTTGAGATCTTCCCGCCCGAGATCGAGGACCTCTGGCTGCCCGTACACGCGCTCGACCTGGTGGAGATGGGGATGCTGCAGGGCCAGAACTGGAATCTCGAAGAGTTGTCCACAGCCTGTGGACAAGAAGGGCGGTACGCCTTCCTGCTGTCGGCGATGCCGGAACCCTTCGAGGGGGGCACCGGCACCCCCGTGGCCCCGGTGGCCCTCCTCTAGATCCTGCCGTCCGGGTCACGCGACGGGACGCGGGGCGGCGGACGCGCGCGCCTCCCCGCACCCGATACCGGTGCGAGGTCCGGCTGGCGGCGCGCTTCCCCCACTCTCGACTGCGCCCGTCCGCGAGGTCCCCACCCCGCTCCGGGCACGGCACGCGCGCCGCCATCCGCCTCCGGCGTACTCGCCCCGCTCCTCAGCCCCTTGAGGAGCCGACGCCGAAGAGCGACCCGCACTCGCCGAGGACCCCCGTCACCGGAGCCCTCGCCGTCCCCTCGCGGCGAATCGCTGAACACAAGCGTGATCAAACGGACACGCCACGTCAACACCGGATCGGCGAATTGCCCCGTACATCCCTTATGAGGCAGCGCGTACGGAAGCACGGCCCGGCGCATTCGGCCGCGACCGTGGCCGTGTACAGCGCTTTCCTGCATAGATGCACGAAAGCGCGCGGGGAGGGAGGCTAGACCGCCTCGTACGCGAAGTCCTCGTAGGCCGGGTACGCGGGTCCGGCCGGGGCGCCCGCGACGCAGCGGTCCACCTCGCACCAGATGCGTTTGCCGGCGCCCTCGGGATTCCAGCCCCAGCGGTCCGCGAGGCCGTCGACGAGTTCCAGGCCGCGGCCGTTGGTCTCGTCGCCCTCGGCGTGCCGGGGGATCGGAGGCCGGGCACAGGAGTCGGCGACCTCCAGGCGCACCGTGGCGGCGTCACCGCCACCCGGCAGGCACAGCCGCAGCACGGCCGGACAGCCGGTGTGCACCACGGCGTTGGTGACGAGCTCGGAGACGAGCAGGATCAGCGTCTCGGCGAGCGGTTCGTCGGCCTCTATCCCGGAACCCGCGAGCCGCGAACGAGCCCACCGCCGGGCTCGCCCCACCTCTGCGGGGTCGGGCCGGATCTCCAGCTGCACTTGAAGCACCTGCACCGCTCACACCATCCGAACCGGCGGACACATCGCCTCGCGCCTCACAAGGGCCACGATCGTAGCCATTTTCTGCATGGCCAGAACAAGGATCACGGAACGTGATTCCCTTGCGAGACAGCATGGTTGACGTACAGTCACCCCAACAAGCGCTTCGGGCATATTCCAGCGCGAAGGAGTACGCGTGCGGCATACTGTGCGACGCTCGCCACGGGGAGTCGAACAGGCAGGTACGGGGATTCGTCCTGCCTCGCGAGCGGCGCGCATCGCCGTCTCCGGCGCCGCCTCCGGGGCAACACCGGGCCGGCTCAGCCTCGGAACCACTCGCATCCCACACAAGGTACCGGAGCACGACGCCGACTCCGGGCCGTGACGAGTCACGCGTAGGACACAACCCGGTATCGACGCTCCGTGATTCCGGTGTGCCACGTTCCGCGACATCTCTCCCCGCCGATGGTGCGGCGCCGCAGGACAGGGGCCCGTCAGACCGGTCAGGCGACCAGATCGTCCGCGAGCGCCTCCTCACTCTGTGTGCCGCCGCCCGCACGGTGGGTCCGGATCCACGCCCTCTTCAGATGCAGGTGGACGTCGGACTCCCAGGTGAAGCCCATGCCGCCGTGTACCTGGAGGCAGTCGCGGGCGCCGCGCACGGCGGCCTCGTCGGCGAGCAGCCGGGCGGCGGCCACGTCGGTGGGGTCGGCGGTGACGGCGGCGGCGTAGACGGCGGCGCGTGCCAGCTCGACCCGGACGAGCATGCCCGCGCACAGGTGCTGGACCGCCTGGAAGGCTCCGATCGGCCGACCGAACTGTTCGCGGGTCCGGGCGTGTTGCACGGCCGTCTCACAGGTCCGGGCGGCGCTGCCGAGTTGTTCGGCGGCGGTGAGCAGGGAGACGAGGAGGGCGGGGCAGGGGTCCGCGGGCGGCCGGTCCGGGGCGGTGGGCAGCCGGTGCAGGGGGGTCAGCGGGTCCAGCACGGCCAGGGGTTCGGCGCCGGTGGTGTCCCCGTGGACGACGTCGGCCTCGTCCAGCCATTCGACGAGGCCGGGGCCGGCGGCCGTGACGACGGTCTCCCCGGTGGCGGCGCCGGGCACGGTGCCCGCGGCGAGGTGGGTGGCGATCAGGGGTCCGGGCAGCAGGACGCGGCCCGCTTCCTCGAAGGCCAGGACGGCCTCGGGGAGCCCCTGTCCGACACCGCCGGCCGCCTCGGGCAGGCGCAGGGCGAAGAATCCCGCGGCCCCCAGTTCGCGCCACAGCGTCCGGTCGAGGACGTCCTCGCCCGCCGTCTCGGCCCGGCCGGCCGCAGCGCGCAGCGCGTCCCGCCCGAACCGGCCCTCCAGCAGTTCCCGTACGCCCCGCCGCAAGGCCTTCTGGTCCGGGCCGAGTTGGAAGTCCATGGCCGGCTCACCTTCCCCGGGGGAGGCCGAGGATCCGCTCGGCCACGATGTTCCGCTGGATCTGTGAGGTGCCGGCCGCGATGGTGTACGACAGGGACGACAGCCGGTCCAGGGTCCACTCGCGGCCGGCGTCGAGGGACTCGGGGCCGAGTACCTCGGCGGCGGCGTCGTACAGCTCCTGGCGTGCGTGGGAGTAGCGGAGCTTGAAGACCGAGCCGCCGACGCCGGGCACTCCCCCGGTCCGCTGGGCCTCGCCGACGTTCCACTGGGTCAGCCGCCACAGCGCGCGGAACTCGGCGTTCAGCCAGCCGAGGCGGCGGCGCAGTACGGCGTCGTCCCAGCGGCCGTTCTTCCGCGCCTCGCGGGCCACCTCGGCCAACACGCGGCGGCAGGCGACGACTTCGCCGACGAAGGCGGTGCCGCGTTCGTAGGACAGGGTCACCATGGTCACGCGCCAGCCGTCGTTCTCCGCGCCGACGCGGTGGGTGACCGGGACGCGCACCTCGTCGAGGAAGACCTCCGCGAACTCGGTGGAACCGGCGAGGGTGCGCAGCGGGCGGACGGTGATGCCCGGCGCGTCCATGGGCATCGCGAGCCAGGTGATCCCGCGGTGCCGGGGCGCGTCGGGGTCGGTGCGCACCAGCAGTTCGCACCAGTCGGCGACCTCGGCGTGGGAGGTCCAGATCTTCGACCCGCTCACCACGTAGTCGTCGCCGTCCCGCCACGCGCGGGTGCGCAGCGCCGCGAGGTCGGAGCCGGCGCCCGGCTCGCTGAAGCCCTGGCACCAGACCTCCTCGCCGCGCAGGACGGGCGGCAGCCAGCGGGCCCGCTGTCCTGCGTCCCCCTCGGAGGCGATGGTCGGGCCCGCGTGCAGCAGCCCGACGAAGTTGGCGCCGACGTAGGGGGCGCCCGCCTTCTCCGTCTCCTCCAGGTAGATGAGGTGCTGGGTCGGGGTCGCGCCCTGCCCTCCGGCGTCGACGGGCCAGTGCAGGCCCGCGTACCCCGCGTCGTACAGCCTGCGCTGCCAGCCGAGGTCGTAGGCGCGACGGGCGGGCCAGTCGCCGGGGGACGGTCTCGGGGGCAGGGCGGGGAGGGCTCCGGCGAGCCAGTCGCGCAGGCGGGCGCGGAACTCCTCCTCCTCGGGCGTGTACGTCAGGTCCACTACAGGTCCAGGTCCAGCATGCGGATGGCGTTGCCGCGCATCAGCTTGTGGATCGTCTCGTCGTCGAGGCCCTTCACGTGGTCGAGGGCGACCTCCTTGGTGTGCGGGAAGGTCGAGTCGACGTGCGGGTAGTCGGTCTCGAAGGTGGCGTTGTCGCGGCCGACGACGTCCAGGGACGCGACGCCGTGCTTGTCGCGGAAGAAGCAGCAGAAGATCTGCCGGTAGTAGTACGTGGAGGGCGGCTCCGGAATCAGGTCCTTCACGCCGCCCCAGGCGCGGTGCTCGGACCAGACGTCGTCGGCGCGCTCCAGGGCGTACGGGATCCAGCCCATCTGGCCTTCGGAGTAGGCGAGTCTGAGGCGCGGGAACTTCACGAGGACGCCGCTGAAGAGGAAGTCCATCATCGAGGCCATGGCGTTGTTGAAGGACAGCGAGGCCTGGACCGCGGGCGGGGCGTCCGGGGAGGCGGCGGGCATCTGCGAGGACGAGCCGATGTGCATGTTCACGACCGTGCCGGTCTCCTGGCAGACCGCGAAGAACGGGTCCCAGTAGCCGGAGTGGATGGACGGCAGGCCCAGATAGGTGGGGATCTCGGAGAAGGTGACGGCCTTCACGCCGCGGGCCGCGTTGCGGCGGATCTCGGCGACCGCGAGGTCGATGTCCCACAGCGGGATCAGGCACAGCGGGATGAGCCGGCCGCCGCTGTCGCCGCACCACTCCTCGACCATCCAGTCGTTGTAGGCCCGCACGCAGGCGAGGGCGACCTCCTTGTCGTGGGCCTCGGCGAAGGTCTGGCCGCAGAACCGCGGGAAGGTGGGGAAGCAGAGGCTGGCCTCGACGTGGTTGAGGTCCATGTCCCGGAGCCGCTCGGCGGGGTCCCAGCAGCCGGGCCGCATCTCGGCGCGGGTGATGCCCTCCAGCGTCATCTCGTCGCGGTCGAAGCCGACGGCGGCGATGTTGCGTTTGTACGGGAACTTGAGGTCCTCGTAGATCCACCAGTCGGTCGGCGGTCCCGCCGGGTCCATGGTGATCTGGTACTTGCCGGCGACGTAGGCGAGTTCACCGATGCCGGCCGTGAGCGGCCGCGGTCCGCGTTCCCGGTACTTCCGCGGCAGCCAGGTCTCGAAGAGGTGCGCGGGCTCGATCACGTGGTCGTCGACGCTGATGATGCGGGGCAGTTCGGTCATGGTCCCCTCCGCCTGGCGTACGGGTTCGTCCGCGGGTCTCCCCACCGACATATCTGATGGGTCGTCAGATCGCTGTCCACAAGCAGGCTAGCCCCGCGCCTATGGACCGACAAGGCGGTGAGCCCTACGCTCTGCGCACGATCTGACTGACCGTCAGCTCCGGCCCGTGCGACACGGACGCCGTGGCGAACGCCCCCGGGGGGTCGAAGTGAACGACACCGCACACGCCCTGAGTTCCGCCCGCACGCTGTGGGAACTGGTCGAGCGCCGCGCCCGGCTCACGCCCGACCGGCCCGTCCTGCTCCAGGGCGACCGCTCGCTGACCTTCGGCGCGCTGCGCGAGCGTTCCGAGCGGGTGGCGGCCGGCCTGTACGAGCGGGGCGTGCGCCCCGGCACGGTCGTCGCCTGGCAGCTGCCCACCCGGATCGAGACCGCCCTGCTGTCCTTCGCGCTGGCCCGCGTCGGCGCGGTGCAGACTCCGGTGATCCCCTTCTACCGGGACCGCGAGGTGGGCTTCGCGCTGCGCGAGTCGAAGGCGGCCCACTTCGCCGTGCCGGGCGAGTGGCGCGGCTTCGACCACACGGCGATGGCGCACCGGCTCGGCGCGCGGGACGTCTTCGAGGCGTACGACGACCTGCCCGACGGCGACCCCGCCGTGCTGCCCCCGCCGCCCTCCGACGGCACCACCGTCCGCTGGATCTACTGGACCTCGGGCACCACCTCGGACCCCAAGGGCGTGCTGCACACCGACCGTTCCCTGATCGCGGGCGGTTCCTGCCTCGCGCACGCCCTGCGCCTCTCCGCCGACGACGTGGGCTCGATGGCCTTCCCGTACGCGCACATCGCCGGTCCCGACTACACGGTGATGCTGCTGCTGTACGGCTTCCCCGCCGTGATGTTCGAGCACTTCGCGCTGCCCGCGGCACTGGAGGAGTACCGCAGGCACGGCGTGACGGTGGCGGGCGGGTCGACCGCCTTCTACGCGATGTTCCTCGCCGAGCAGCGCAAACACCCCGGCGGGCCGGTGCTGCCCGCGCTGCGGCTGCTCGCCGGAGGCGGGGCGCCGAAACCGCCCGAGGTGTACCACGCGGTCGTCCGGGAGATGGGCGTGCAGCTCACCCACGGATACGGGATGACCGAGGTCCCGATGATCACGATGGGCGCGCCGGACGACACCGCGGAGAACCTCGCGACCACGGAGGGCCGGCCGCCGGACGGCATGGAGATACGGATCGTGGACGCGGCGGGCGCGTCCCGGCCGGCCGGCGTCGACGGGGACGTGCGGCTGCGGGGCGAGGCGGTGTGCCGGGGCTATCTGGACCCGGCGCAGACGGCGGAGGCCTTCGACGCGGACGGGTTCCTGGTCACCGGGGACGTCGGGCATCTGACGGAGAGCGGGCATCTGGTGCTCACCGGGCGGGTGAAGGACATCATCATCCGCAAGGGCGAGAACATCTCCGCGAAGGAGATCGAGGACCTGCTGCACCGGCATCCGGCCGTCGGGGACGTCGCGGTGATCGGCCTGCCCGACGCCGAGCGCGGGGAGCGGGTCTGCGCGGTGGTCGAACAGCCGCCGGGGTCACCGGGGTTGACGCTGGCCGCGGTGACCTCGTATCTGCGCGGCGAGGGGCTCTCCGTGCACAAGCTGCCGGAACAGCTGGAGGTGGTCGAGGCCCTGCCGCGCAACGAGACGCTGCGCAAGGTGCTCAAGTACCGGCTCAGGGAGCGGTTCTCGGCGTGAGGAGGCGGCCGGGACCCCGTCGTCCGGGCCGTCCCGTGCGGGCGGGTGCGGCGCCGCGCGGCCGGGCCGCCGCGCGGGTGCCGTGGACTCCGTGGGCGCGGCGGACTACTCGGGCACCGTGAAGTAGCGGGCGAACGCGGCGACGACCTCGGTCTCGCCGATCCGTCCGTCGGTGTCGGCGTCGAGGGCGGTGGCCGCCGCCGCGGCGGTGTCCTCGTCCGCGCCGAGGGCCACGAGGACGCGCCGGGTCTCGTCGAGCGTGGCCGTGCCGTCCCCGTCGGTGTCCGCCACCGCGAGGGCCGCGTGCAGGAAGGGGCGGGCGATCTCGGCGAACCGCTCGGGGTTGTCCCGCAGCCGCTTCACCGCGCCGCTCACGAACTCCTCGCGGGTGATGCGCTGGTCGCCGTCCCGGTCCGCTATGCCGGCCATGCCCTGCCAGAACGCCTCGGCGCCGATGTAGAGGGCCTGGCCCTTGTCCGACCGGGCCGCCGTACCGAACGCGGAGAGCACGGCCTTGGCCGCGGCGTTGAAGTCCTCCCGGTCGATGTAGCCGTTGCCGTCCTGGTCGAATCCGGCGAACCGGGCGGCAATCCTGTGTTCGTACTCGCTGCTGACCATGGTGTGTTCGGACCGCCTCACTGCTCAGCCGGCCGTGGCCGGACTGCGGTTCATCTGGCACGGAGCGTACGACGCGCGGGCCGCGGCGGGAGGCGAAAACGACGGTTGTGCCAAGACCGCGGGAATTCCGGGACAACGGTGTGGCACTGCGTCGCGCGGTGCGCCGGGGACGTCACGGTGGGCGACGCCCGGGACGCGACGGTGACGGAGCGCACCCGCCGCGGTGTTCAGGCGGACAGCGGGCGGGACTCCTCGTCGAGCGCCTCGTCGACGTCCGGGTACACGTCGAAGAGGCGGCGCACGCCGAGCGCCGCGAGGACGCGGTTGACGTGGGAGCCCTCCACCGCGCCCTGGGCGGGCAGGATCAGCCGCAGCCGGCCCTGGCAGGACCGCATCAGACGGCGCGTGGCGATCAGGACGCCGACACCGCTGGAGTCGCAGAACAGGACCTCGGAGAGGTCCAGGACGATGCTGTGCCGCCCCTCCGCCACCACGTCGTGCACGCCCTGGCGCAGCACGGGCGCCGTCACGAGGTCGAGCTCGCCCGACACCCGCAGCACGGCCCAGTCGCCCACGTCGCGGCTCACCGCGTTCAGGCCGTCCGCGCGGCCCGTACCCGCTCTGCCGCGCGCGCCGCCCTCGCTGTCGGTCACGTCGGTCACCTCGGTCACCTTGAGCGTCACCGCCACGCCTCTCGCTCGCCTCGTCCCGCAGAAACGGAAGCCGTCCGTACGCTTCCTTCCAGCGCGGCTGCCCAGCCCTCATGACGCGAAACACCGATTCATGGTTGCGTGAATCGGCCTTCCATCAAACACGGATCCCGCTCGGAAGAAACGCCGGTCTACGGTCGAAAATGCTCGACGAGGGGCCTGTTTCGGTCGTGTACGGACTCATACGGTCATGCCCGGGGGTGGAAGCGGCGCGCTTCTACCATCCGTGGCCGGTTCGGGGGCGCACATTGACGCAAAGGGGCGTGCGCTGTCGGACGTGCCGACTACATTCAGGACAGCAGGAGCGCACACGCTGGAAGGCGGACCGCATGGCTGCCCGGCGAATGGGGACACGTCCGTACACAGGCCGGTCGCACGGACAGGCGCCGCGCACGACAGCGCACGACGAGGGGTCAGGGGGCCGCATGACCAAGCAGGACGCACCGCCCCGCTGGGACCGCAAGATGCAGCAGCGGCTGGCCCGCGGGGAGGCGGCCGCGCTCGGCGAGTTCTACGACCGGTTCGCCTCGCTCGTGCACGGCCTCGCCCACCGCGTGCTCGGCGACGAGCGGGCCGCCGACGGGATCACCCGCGAGGTCTTCACCCACGTCTGGGAGAACCCCGACGCGTACGACCCCAGGCAGGGGCCGCTGCGCTCCTGGGTGGCCGGTCTGACCCACCGCCTGGCCGTGCAGCGGCTGCGCGCCACCGAGACCGCGGCCCTCGCGCAGGGCGGCCACGGCACGGCCGAGGAGCTGGAGCGCAAGGTCCGCAGCGCCTCCGTCGCGGCCCGCGCGGACTACATCGTCACCTCCATGCCGGCCCCGCTCCGGGCCGCGCTGGACCTCGCCTACCTCCAGCGGCGGGACTACCGCCAGGCGGCGGCCGACCTCGGCGTGACCGAGGACGAGGCCCGCCGCCGGCTCCGGCTGGGCCTCCAGCTGCTGTCCACCGCCCACGACGCGGGACCCACCGGGCCGCCGTCGCCGTACGGGGGTGCGCGGTGAGCGGAGAGGCGGACCGCTCCGGGCCGCTCGGCCACGGTGACGGACCCGACGGCCCGGACGGCGACGGACGCCACCGGGAGCACCGGGATCCGGAGAAGCCGGAGGAGTACCCGGCGTATCCGGAGCACCCCGGGCACCCCGAGGCGGGGATACCCCTGCCGCGTTCCTCCGTGGAGGACACCGGACTGCCGCTGCCCGAAGCGGCTGCGGCGTCCCTCGCCGTGCCCGGCCCCGCGCCGCTCGTCCTGGAGCACCGTGTCCTGAAGTCGCTGCTCGGCGCGTGGGCGCTGGCCGCCTGCTCGGCGGACGAGACGACCGCCGTCGAGGAGCACCTCGGGGAGTGCGGTGCGTGCGCGGACGAGGCGCTGCGGCTGCGCGGGGCGGTCGGCCTGCTGCACCCGGCGGAGAGCCTCGACCTGGACCCGACGCTGCGCACCCGGGTCCTCGCGGGCTGCCTCGACCGGCGGCCGCCGCGTATCCCGGTCCCCGAGTGGGCCGCTCCCTACGACGCGGAGAGCGCCCGGCTCGACGCGCTGCTGCAGGACATCGGCGGCGCCGAGTGGCACGCCCCGGTGCGGCTGCACTGGTTCGACGGCGACGCTCCCACCAGCCGCCGTACGACGGTGGCGGGCGTCATCGCCCATCTGCTGAGCGTCGACGGCCTCGTGGCCGTCGCGCTGGGCCTGGACGACCCGCTCGGCGACGCGGGCGCGCCCGGGCAGACCCCGCAGGGGCGTACCGAGACGTACTGGCGCGCCTCGCACTTCCCGCCCACCCGGTCGGTGCGCGGGCCCTGGCGGGCGCAGAGCCACGACATCGTGCGGACGGTCTCGTTCGTGGACGGCGGCGGCTCCTCCCGCTCGGGCAAGGACGGTTCCGGCGGCCTGACCGTGCCGTACGGCGAGTTCGAACTGCCGCTGAGCGACTCGCTGCTGGACCGGGCCTTCGAGTGCTGGGTGCACGCCTGGGACATCGCGGAGGCGGTGGACTACCCGTACGAGCCGCCCGCCGCCCGGCATCTCCACCGGATGATCGACCTGGCCGCGCGGATGCTGCCCGGTTCGCTGGCCGAGCGGCGCAGGGCGGGGCTCTCGGCCCCGCCGGTACGGCATCTGGTCGCCGCGGGCACCGGGGGCCGCAGTCTGCGCCTGGAGATCGAGGGGTCCGGGGGCGGCGAGTGGCTGATCCCGCTGGACTCCCCGGGCGCCGTCGGGTCCGCCGAGCACGCGGTGGCCCATGTCGCCCTGGACGGCGTGGAGTTCTGCCGGCTCGCGGCGGGCCATGTATCCCCGGAGGAGGCGGCCGCAGGACAGGACGGCGACCGTGAGGCCATCAGGGACGTCCTGTTCGCGGCGGCGTCACTGAGCCGGATGTGACCGCGCCCGAACCGCCCGCGCCGCGACGGCCCGTACGCGCCTGAGCACGCGTGCGGGCGGGGCCGGTGTCCCCGGCCGGTCGCACAGCCCTGACCTCTGCGCCCCTGCCGGCTGCGCCCATGACCCGCCGGCCACCGGACCGGCGCCCGAAGGGGCTCGTCCGCCGGGCTACGCGAAGATGACCGTGCGGCGGCCGTTGAGCAGGATGCGGCGTTCCGCGTGCCACTTCACCGCGCGGGCGAGCGCCTGGCACTCGACGTCCCGGCCGATGGCGACGAGCTGGTCGGGGGTCACGTCGTGGCCGACGCGCTCGACCTCCTGCTCGATGATCGGGCCCTCGTCGAGGTCCGCGGTCACGTAGTGCGCGGTGGCGCCGATCAGCTTCACACCCCGGGCGTGCGCCTGGTGGTACGGCTTCGCGCCCTTGAAGCTCGGCAGGAACGAGTGGTGGATGTTGATGATGCGGCCGCTGAGCTGCTTGCACAGGTCGTCCGAGAGGACCTGCATGTAGCGGGCGAGGACGACCAGTTCGACACCCTGCTCGCGCACCAGCTCCAGCAGCTGCGCCTCGGCCTCCGCCTTGGTGTCCTTCGTCACCGCGATGTGGTGGAAGGGGACGTCGTAGGAGCCGACCAGTTCGGCGAAGTCCGTGTGGTTGGACACGACGGCCGCGATGTCGACGGGCAGGGCGCCGATCCGGGCGCGGAAGAGCAGGTCGTTCAGGCAGTGGCCGAACTTGCTGACCATGAGGACGATCCGCATCCGGTCCTCGGCCCGGTGGATCTGCCAGTCCATGTGGAAGGCGTCGCCGATCGCCGCGAAGCTCGCCCGCAGTTTCTCGACCGTCACCGGGGACTCCGCGGAGAAGTGCACACGCATGAAGAACAGGCCGGTGTCGTGGTCGCCGAACTGCTGACTGTCCTCGATGTTGCAGCCGGTCATGAACAGATAGCTGGACACGGCGTGCACGATGCCCTGCTTGTCGGGGCAGGACAGGGTCAGGACGTACTGCTCGGCGGCGGGCGCGCTCCCGCGGACGGACGGCTCATTCATGCGGGACAGGTTCCCATACCGGACCCTCGCGGGGCACGGGCGTCCCGCAGCGCGGACGTCCCCCGGTCCGGCGGGACCGCCGGGGGACCGCGGCCGGGGCCGCTACGCGGAGCGCGTGAGGATGCGCAGGACCTCCAGCGTGCGCGGCGGCACGTCGGGGTCCTCGCCGTCACTGGTCGCCAGCCGGACGTGGGCGGCGCGCGCGGCGTGCACGGCGTCCGGCCACGCCTGGTGGTCGACGTAGGCGGAGACGGGGGCGTCGGGGCCGACCTGGTGCATGATCCGCAGGACGCGCAGGACGGCGGTGTCCACGAGGACCGCCTCCTCGGAGTCACGGAAGATCGTGCCGACGTACTTCTCGGCGGACCAGTTGTCGAGCCAGGTGTCCTCGACCAGCCGGTACACGGCGTCGGTGACGTCCCCGTACCCGTCGACGCCGGCGAGCCAGACGTCGCGCTGGAAGGCGGGGTCGGAGAGCATGTGCAGCGCGGAACGCACATTGCTGCGCCAGCGCCACCACGGCATGTCGTTCAGTGGCATGCCGCCCATGGTGGATGAGTGACGGCCGCGACGGGAAGAGTTCTCCGAACCTTGCACGGTCACCGATCGTACGTTCCCTGTGGAAAACACATCACCGCCCCCTTCCTTCACCTCTGCGTCATCTCCTCTTGACCACGAGTCACTCACGGGTTCGCCGTGTGAGGGAATCGTGCATGTCCATGACCGGTAGGCGACGTACGCGCACCACCTCCCCCGTCCAGCGCCGTCGGCCCCTGAAGGCCGTACTGCTGTCCACGTGCGCGCTGGGGGCGTGTGCGTCGATCGCCGTCGGGTGCGGGGCCGTCCCCGGTGTCACGGGAGGCTCCGGGGACGGCTCGATCAAGGTGATGACCTGGGCGCCGGAGAAGACGGCCGCGACCAACCAACCCGGGATGCCCGCGATGGCCCGGGCCTACGCCCGCTGGGTCAACGCCCACGGCGGCATCGACGGCCACCGGCTGGAGGTCCTCACCTGCAACGACCACAACGACTCCATCGACGCCGCGCACTGCGCCGAACGGGCCGTGGACGAGGACGTCGTCGCGGTGGTCGGCTCCTACAGTCAGCACAGCACGTCGTTCTTCTCGCCGCTGGAGAGCGCGGGCATCCCCTTCATCGGCGGCTACGGCGTCACCGACGACGAGTTCACCAGTCCGCTCTCCTATCCGGTCAACGGCGGCCAGCCCGCGCTGCTGGCCGGCCTCGGCGAGCAGCTCGCCAGGAACTGCGGTCCCGTGTCGCTGATCCGCCCGGACACCACGGCCGGTGACCAGCTCCCGGTGCTGCTCGACTCGGGCCTGAAGGCGCAGGGCCACCCGCAGGCCGCCGACCAGCGGGCCGCCGAGGACGCCACGGAGTACTCCCGTCCGACGCAGCAGGCGCTCCGGCACGCGACGTCCGACCTGGCCAGGCGCGGCTGTGTGGTGCCCGCCCTCGGCGATCACACCGACACGTTCATGGACTCCTTCCGGCGGGACAGCACGAAGTACCCGAAGGTCCGCACCGGCACGGTCCTCGGCAGCGTCGACCAGTCGCGGATCGACGCCACCGGCGGCAGGTCGGGGCCGTACGAGGGGTCGTACGTGACCGGCTGGTACCCGGCCGCCGACGACGCGCGCTGGAACGAGATGCGCTCGGTGATCAAGGAGGAGGCGTTCGGCGACAACCGGATCGACCCGGCCGACGTCGGCGTGCAGACCACCTGGATCGCCTACACCGTGCTGAGGAAGGCGATCGAGTCGATCGGTTCGGACGAGATCACCCCGCTGGCCATCCGGCGGACGCTCGACAACGGCCTCAAGGTGAACACCGGCGGCCTCACGCCGACGCTGCGCTGGCGCTTCGAGGACCTGATCGGCGCCATCGACTTTCCGCGCCTGGTCAACGGGGACGTCACCTTCCAGGTCGTCCGCGACGGCCGGCTGACACCCGCACGCCGCGGGTTCGTGAACATGTCGAAGACGCTGGAGAGCGCCGAGTAGGAGCCGGCGGTCCCGTCACGACGAACGCCGGCCCGGCCCCTCCGGACGAACGGGGGGCCGGGCCGGCGTCCCGGTCACGGGACCCGGTCCCGCGGGTCCCGCCGGAGCGGGGCGCGGGCCGTCAGCACGGGGTGCGGGCCGTCAGAGCTGGGTGCGGGTGCGCTGGGTCAGCCCGTACTTCGAGGCGATGGAGTTCCAGAGCCGCGCGGCCTTCTCCTTCTGGGCGGAGGCCGTGCCGCTGGCCGCGTTGCCCGCCGCGGTCTGTCCGCTGCTGCGGGCGTGACCCTTGCGGCAGACCTTGCCGGCCTTGGCCTGGTCGGCCCAGGCCGCGTAGTGGTTGTCGGCCGACGCGGAGGCCTTCCAGCCGCTGGTGAGCGCGGCGGTCAGTTCGGCGTGGTTCGGGAGCTTGTCGACGGTGAGGCCGGAGAGCCGGGTGACCAGCTCGCCGCGCTGCTTGGCGGCGTCGCGCAGGCTGCCCGCCGCCTGGTCGAGGTTCCGGCACGCCTTCACGTCGCCCACGGCCTTGATCACGGAGTCGCGGCTGCTGGTGCTGTCGGCGAGGAGCTTGTCGAGCTCGACCGCCTGGGCCTTCACCGGGTCGGCGGCCGCGGCCGAGGAACCCTGCGACGCCGGCGCCGTCGCGGCCACCGTCCTGCCGGTGTCGCCCTTCGCGTCGTCGTCCCCCCCGCCGCTGAGCAGGGCCCCCGCGCCGATCCCGAGGACCACGATGCCGATGCCGACCGCGGCGATCAGCGGGACACGCGAACGGCTCCTGCCACCGCCGCCCTGGCCGTCGTGGTCCGAGGGGCCGCCACGACGGGCGGCCGCCCGGCCGGCCGGGGCGTACGCGCCGGGCGCGTCCGGAGCGGAAGGAGTGCCGTACGGGTCGTGCGCGCCGTGCGGGGCCGGCGCCGCGGGGTCGAAGCGCGGCAGCTGCTGCGTCGAGGGCGGCGCGTCCGGTTCGCTGCGGAAGAGGTTGTCGAACTCCGCCGGGGGCTGCCGCTCCTCGGGCGCGCCCGGGCGTACCCCGTAGGAGTCGGCGGGCTGGGCCGGCACGGGAGCCATGAACTGGGTGGGATCGGCGTCGGAGCCGCCCGCCGGAGGCAGCGGGCCGGAGCCGTCCTGCTGGGCGTGCCCGAGGTAGCGCATCCCGTCGGCGCCCTGGACCTCCGGCGGCAGCGCGCCCGGTCCGACGGGCGGTATGTACTGCGTGGCGCCCTCGTCCGGCGCCGCGGGGACGGGCGGGATGAACTGGGTCGCCCCCTCGTCACCACCCGGCCCGGCGGGTATGTACGGAATGTACTGGGTGGCACCCTCGTCCGCGGCCGACGGCAGCGGCGCGGGCTGCGCGTCGGACCGGCCGTGCCGGGCGTGCGAGCCCTGCTGCCCGTCCGCGGCGCCGTACCCGTCGTACGCGTCGTAGCCCCCGGTCGCACGGCCGCCGTGCGCACCGTGCGTGCCGTGGCCGTAGCCGTCCTGCCCGCCGTACGAGGACTGCGCGCCCTCGGGCGGCAGCGGGCCCGCGCCGGACGGCTGCTGCCAGCCCTGCGCTCCGTGGGAGTCCGCCGGCGTGACGGTGCCCCACTCCTGGGCGGAGGGTGCGGAGCCGGACTGCTCGGGGGCGGCCCAGGTCTGGCCGCCCTGGCCCTGCGCTCCCCAGCCGTCGCCGGCCTGCGGGGGCGGGCCGGCCGGCTGGTCGGGGCCCCACGGGCGGCCCCATGCCTGGCCGCCCGCCGGGACGGCACGGTCACCCGTGGTGCCCGGCAGCAGCGGTTCGCCACCGTCCGAGGGCAGCACGATGCCTTCGCGCGCGGGCCGCGCCGAGGGCTCCTCGCCCTGTCCACTCTGCGTCACCGGGACTCCTACGAATGGGGGACCTTCGGAATCGTCGGCTCACGCTACCGGGTCCCAACAGGCCGGTGCCACGCAGCACCGGACGCGACCCGGGCACCCTGTGACACGGGTAACGAAACCGCCCCCGAATGCGCTGTATCTCACCCCGTTCCCCCACGGCGCCCGCGTTCTCCCGGTGTTCACGCGGACACCGGCCGAAAGTTCACAGGCGGGGCCCGCACGGCACGCGGCGTGACGCACACCGCACCGCACCGGGCGGCACCGGCGCACCGGACCGGGGGCGCACACGCCGTGCGCCCCCACCCCACCTCGCGCGGCATCGGCCCCTTCGGGGCGCACCACTCAACCCACGCGCCCCACGCGTCCGTTCAGGCCGCCGACTGCAACTCCATGCGCGCCCCGAACTCCCGCACCACCGCCTCGTCCCGGAACGGCTCCAGGCGTTGCTGGAGGTCGTCCAGGTACTCGGCGCCGCGGTTGGAGCGGAGGGTGCCGAGAAGTTCGACGGCCCGCAGTCCGGTGGTGCAGGCCTGCTCGATCTCGCGCTGCTGGACCTGTGCCGAGGCCAGCAGGACGTAGCCGATGGCGCGGCGGCGGGCCCGCGACTCGGGGTGCCCGGCGAGGGACTGCCCGGCGCACCGCGCGGCGGCCTCGGCCTGCCCGAGGTCGCGGTGGCAGTGGGCCAACTCGTCGGCCAGGTACGCCTCGTCGAAGTGCGCGATCCACGTCGGGTCGTCCCCGGAGGCCGCGTCGGCGCCCTCCAGCGCGGTGACGGCCCGTCCGGACGCCGACTGCGCGGCCCGCGCGTCTCCCATCAGCGCGTGCCCGCGCGCCTCGGCGGCGAGGAACATCGCCTCCGCGCGCGGCGTCACCCGACCGCGCGCACCCTCCTGGGCCGCACGCGCCAACTGCGCGATCTCCCGCGGGTTGCCGAGCTGGGCGGCCAGGTGGCTCATGGACGCGGCCAGCACGTAACCGCCGTAGCCGCGGTCGCCGGCGGCCTGCGCGAGCCGCAGCGCCTGGATGTAGTACCGCTGGGCGAGACCGGGTTGGCCGGTGTCGACCGCCATGTAGCCGGCGAGTTCGGTCAACCGGGAGACGGCCGCGAACAGTTCACGGCCGACCGCCTCACGGTAGGAGCCGGCCAGCAGCCCGGAGACGACGCTGTTCAGGTAGTGCACGACGACCGGGCGCACATGCCCGCTGCCGTACTGGTGGTCGAGTTCGACGAGCGCCTGGGTCATCGCGCGGACCGCCGCCACGTCGGAGTGCCCGACGCGCGGGCCCGCCGAGCGCGCGACCTGCGCGTCCGGACCGGAGATCAGCCAGTCGCGGCTCGGCTCGACGAGCGCGGACGCGGCGACGGACGACCCGGACAGGAAGTCGCGCCGCCCCACGTCGCTGCGCCACAGCTCGCAGACCTGCTCGATGGCGCCCAGCACGGTCGGCGAGAACTGGAGGCCGACGCCGGACGCCAGGTTCTTGCCGTTGGCCATGCCGATCTCGTCGATCGTGACCGTCCGGCCGAGCTTGCGCCCCAGGGCCTCGGCGATGATCGCCGGAGCCCGCCCCCGCGGCTGCTGGCCGCGCAGCCAGCGCGCCACCGACGTCTTGTCGTACCGCAGGTCGAGCCCGTGTTCGGCACCGCACATGTTGACGCGGCGGGCCAGCCCGGCGTTCGAGCAGCCCGCCTCCTGGATGAGCGCCTGGAGCCGTTCGTTCGGCTGCCTGGCGATGAGCGGCCTTGCGGCCATGGCGTACCCCCTGTGGCTGCGGTGCCTGCCCACGCACCGAGTTGACGTGTCTTCGCCGGCCCACCCACCGAAAGAAGTCGGCCGGGAAGATCAATGCCCCGCGGACATGCCGAAGATGCGGGACATGTGAGGATTGCCGGGGTAAGGACGGTTGCCCGAACCCCACCCCTGGTTACCCACTCCCGGCTGCCGTTCCTCCCGCGCGCCCCCGCACGTGCATCCATGCGCCCCGGGCGGGGAATCGATGCCCCGCCCCCGCGCGCGTGTCCCCCGTAACCCGAGGTGGGCCGGGGAGTTGAGTTCCACGTGGAAGAGACCATCGCAGGCACCGAGACCGCGCAGATCCCCCAGCAGCGTGGCGAGTCGCTGCAGGAAACCGCCGTGCGCTACGCCGAGGAGCGCCACTGGGACGTGTTCCCCGGCACTTGGCTGGAAGCAGTCGACGGGGTGCAGCGCTGCTCCTGCGGCGAGCCGGCCTGCGCCGTGCCGGGGGCGCATCCGGCGCGCGACGACTGGGCGACCCAGGCGACGGGCAGCGCGACCGTGGCGCGGCGGCTGTGGTCGAAGCAGCCGACGGCGTCGATCCTGCTGCCCACGGGGCGCACGTTCGACGCGATCGACGTGCCGGAGTCGGCCGGGTTCCTGGCGCTCGCCCGGATGGAGCGGATGGAGCTCACGCTCGGGCCCGTGACGTGCACCCCGGACCGGCGGATGCACTTCTTCGTCCTTCCCGGTGCCACGGCGAAGGTCCCCGACCTCGTCCGCCGGCTGGGCTGGCCGCCCGCCTCCCTGGACCTGGTCGCGCTCGGCGAGGGCGCGTACGTGGCGGCGCCGCCCACCCGCTTCGGTTCCCGGGGCGCCGTGCAGTGGGCGTGCCGTCCGACGCCGGCGAACCGGTGGCTGCCCGACGCGGAGGAGCTGATCTCCCCCCTCGCCTACGCCTGCGGCCGGGACCGGTAGACCCGTCGAAGCGGCAGCGCCCAGGATGCCGGGACGGACGTTCCGGCGGCTTCGGCACGCCGCCCCCTATCTCGCCCGGGCAGCCCGGCTCTCGTCGACCCGGTTGGGGCGGATGGGCCCTAGGGTGCGTGTATGAGCGAGGGAGCGAAGGACGACGGGGTGCCCGCCGTGCGGGTGCGCGGGCTCTGGAAGCGGTTCGGGGAGCAGATCGCCGTCGCCGGCATCGATCTGGACCTGCCCGCCGGACAGTTCATCGGGCTCGTCGGGCCGAACGGGGCGGGCAAGACGACCACCCTGTCGATGGTGACGGGGCTGCTGCGGCCCGATCAGGGCGTCGTCGAGGTCGTCGGGCACGACGTGTGGCGCGACCCGGTGGCGGTGAAAGCGCGGATCGGTGTGCTGCCGGAGGGGCTGCGGCTCTTCGAGCGGCTCTCCGGACGCGAACTCCTCGCGTACACCGGCCGGTTGCGGGGACTGCCGGGCCCCGAGGTCGACAAGCGCGCGGGGCAGCTCCTCGACGTCCTCGACCTGGCGGGCGCCCAGCACAAACTCGTCGTCGACTACTCGACCGGCATGCGCAAGAAGATCGGCCTGGCCTGCGCCCTGCTGCACAACCCCGAAGTCCTCTTCCTGGACGAGCCGTTCGAGGGCGTCGACCCGGTGTCCGCGCAGACCATCCGCGGTGTCCTGGAGCGGTACACCGCCTCCGGCGCGACCGTCGTCTTCTCCTCCCATGTGATGGAACTCGTCGAGTCGCTGTGCGACTGGGTCGCCGTCATGGCCGCCGGCCGCATCCGCGCGCACGGCCCTCTCGCGCAGGTCCGCGGCGAGGCGCCCTCGCTCCAGCAGGCGTTCCTGGAGCTGGTCGGCGCCCACGGCCGCGACGCGGTGACCGATCTGGACTGGCTGGGCGGCGGGGCCGCGCGATGACCACCGTCCCGGACGTCTCCGCCGCGTCGGTCACCCCGGTCGTCGTCCGTCTGAAGCTCTCCCTGCTGCGCAACGGGCTGCGCCAGTCCGGGGGGCGGCGGGCCGCGTACATCGTCTCCGTCGTCGTCGCCCTGCTCGTCGCGGCGCTCCAGCTGCTCGGCCTGATCGCGCTGCGCGGCAACGAGCACGCCGCCGCCGTCTCGCTGCCCCTGGTCGCGGTGCTGGCGCTCGGCTGGGCCGTGATGCCGCTGTTCTTCCCCAGCGGCGACGAGACCCTCGACCCGACGCGTCTGGTGATGCTGCCGCTGCGCCCGCAGCCGCTGGTCCGGGCGCTGCTGGTCGCGTCCCTGGTCGGCGTCGGACCGCTGTTCACGCTGTGTCTGCTGACCGGTTCGGTGATCTCGGTCGCGCACGGGGCCACGGCCTGGGTGACGGCGGTCGTCGGGGTCGTCCTCGCCCTGCTGGTCTGCGTGGCCCTCGCACGGGCGGTCGCGGCGGCCAACATCCGGCTGCTGTCGAGCCGCAAGGGCCGTGACCTTGCGGTGCTCAGCGGCCTGGTCGTCGCGGTGGGGGCGCAGCTGGTCAACTTCGGGGCCCAGCGCCTCGGTTCCTCGGGCGGACTGTCGGCCCTGGATCCGGCGGCGGAGGTACTGCGCTGGGTGCCGCCCGCCTCGGCGATCGGCGCGGTGGACTCGGCGAGCGAGGGTTCGTACGGGAGCGCGGTCGTGCAGCTGGCGCTGTGCGGGGCCGCCCTGGCGGGGCTGCTGGCCCTGTGGTCCCGCCATCTGACGCGGCTGATGACCTCCCCGGACGGGTCGACGCTCCAGGCCGCGGAGCCCGCCGCGCGGGAGCGGGGGTCCTCGGGGCTCGGGCGGCTGCTGCCGGCCGGGCGCACGGGCACGGTCATGGAGCGCAGCCTCCGCTACGTGTGGCGCGACCCGAAGACCAAGGCGGCCTGGGTGACGTCCCTGGCCATCGGGCTGATCGTGCCGGTGTTCAACGCCCTGCAGGGCACCGGCTCGGCCTACTTCGCGTGCTTCGCGGCGGGCATGCTCGGGATCCAGATGTACAACCAGTTCGGGCAGGACACGTCCGCGTTCTGGATCGTCGCGATGACGATCTCCTCGACCCGGGACGCCTACGTCGAACTGCGCGGGCGGGCGCTGGCCCTGCTGCTGATCACCCTGCCGTACGCGACGCTGGTGACCGTGCTGACGACCGCGCTGCTCGGCGCCTGGCGGCAGCTGCCGGAGGTGCTCGGCCTGTCGTTCGCGCTGCTCGGGGCGATGCTGGCGACCGGGGCCTGGTCCTCGGCCCGTTTCCCGTACTCCATCCCGCAGGAGGGCTACAAGAACGTGGCGCCCGGGCAGGCCGGTCTCGCCTGGATCGCCATCTTCGGCGGGATGGTCTCGGCCGCCCTGCTGTCCGCCCCCGTCATCGCCCTGACGATCTGGCTGAACGTGAGCGCGGACGGGGACCGGTGGAGCTGGCTGCTGCTGCCGCTGGGGGCCCTGTACGGCGCCCTGATCACCCTGCTGGGGCTGCGTCTGGCGGCGCCCCGGACGGCCCGCCGGCTGCCGGAGATCCTGGCCGCGGTCAGCAAGGGGTAGCCGCCGGTCCGGACGGGCGGGTCCGGACGGGCGGGACGTCGCGGACGAGGCCCTAGCCGGTGAGGACGCCGTCCAGGAACGGCTCGATCGCGGCGCGCCACGCCTCGGGCTGGTCGTAGTGCACGAGGTGGCCGGCGTCGGCGACCTCCGCGTACTGGCCGCGGGGCAGGACGCGGACCATCTCCTGGGCCTCGGCGCGGCCCAGCTCGCCGTCGAGGCCGCGCACGACCAGCGTGGGGCACCGGACCTGCGCGAGCTCCTCCCAGTGCGCGTCGTACACCCACGTCTGGCGGGACTTGAGCATCTGGCGGGGTTCGAAGACGGGGCGCCAGCCGTCGGGGGACTCGTGCATCACCTCGGCGTAGAACTCGCCACGGGAGGGGGTGCGGCGCTCCACCCAGGGGTCGTCCTCGCCGAACCACTTCCGGACGTCGGCCAGGGTGGCGAAGGGGGCGGGCCAGGCTCTGAACCAGTCCTCCCACTCGCGCTGCGAGGCGGCGCCCAGTGCCGAGGCCCGCATGTCGCAGATGATCAGGGCGCGGACCAGGTCGGGGCGCTTGGCGGCGAGCTGCCAGCCGGTCAGGGCGCCCATCGCGTGGCCGATGACGACCGCCGGTCCGAGACCGAGCTGGTCGAGGGCGGCCTCGGCGTCCTCCACGTAGGCCTCACGGGTGTACTCGGCCTCCGGGGCCTTGTCGCTCTGTCCGTGTCCGCGCTGGTCGAGCGCGACGGCGCGGTGCCGCTCGGAGAGCCAGCGGGCGGTGGACGCCCAGTGCGAGGCGCGGCCCATCAGGCCGTGCAGTAACAGCACGCCGGGCGCCTCGGAGGCCCTCGGCTGGTCGGCCTTGGGAGGATCGGCGAACTCCCAGGCAGCGAGGCGTACACCGCCCGCTCCCGTCACGTCGATGCGCCGCACCATCGGTAATGGCACCCCCCTAGCTCGCTCGGACCCGCCCGCTCCCGCTCGACCCGGCCGGTCCACTCGTACCGCTTCCTGCCGCTGCTCCTGCTGGTCTGCTGCTCGGTGTGTCCCTGGGGTCTCTCCCGGTCCTCCCGCCACGACGCCACGTTATCGAATGGGGTTTCGAAACTGGCCTTTCCGGCCACAACACCCCTCGTTCGAGTGACCACCCCGGGGGATTGGCCGCCGCCCTCGCGGGGAGATCTTCAGCGGGGGGCGGACCGCTCGGGGAAACCGGTCCGAAGGGAATGACCCTGGGAGCTCGGGGCTCCGGGTCATGACGGGGGAGGACAGGCCCCGGCGCCATGCGGCGCCGGGGCCCTCTCCACGTCTGCGGCACATCCTTGCGCCCCCTCCCCGACCGCACACCGTCGCTCTCCGACACGGTCAAGAGCCCTCAGGTCATATGCCTCACGCGACAGCCTCGCACGCAAACGGTCCCGGCGCTGCGATTCCGCACACTGAATCTTGGTTTCGGCCAGCTCTCCCGGGCGTCACAACTGCCTCCGCCGTCCCGGCAGTTGGCGTGTCCGGTGGCGGGCAGGACGGCGGCGCGACGGGTCGCGCGGCGGGCACCCGGGTGCCGGCGTCGAGACCGGCGCACGCCGGTCCGTCGGCCGGCACCCGGGACCTGCCCCTCGCGGGTACCGAGGCCCGGGAGCGCCGAAGGGAGCGGCGCGGCCCGGGAGGGCGGTGGGCCGGCCCGGGGGCCGGCGCCTGCGCGGGCGGGGTGTCAGCGCTTGGCGACGAACACGTGCGAGGCGACCTCGGACTCCAGCTCCGCGGCCTCGCCGCCGCTGCCCACCAGCACACCGCCCGCCGACTCGGTCACGCTGACCACGGAACCGGGCTGCACGCCCGCCCGCCGCAGCGTGTACATCAGCTGGGCGTCCGTCTGGATCGGCTCACCGATCCGCCGGACGACCACGGTCTTGCCGTCAAGACCCGGGTCCAGCTCGGCCAGCGAGACCATGCCGGCGTCCAGGAACGGATCCGCGCCGTCCTTCTCGCCCAGCTCCTCCAGGCCCGGGATCGGGTTCCCGTACGGCGACTCGGTCGGGTGGCGCAGCAGCTCCAGGACGCGGCGCTCCACCGCCTCGCTCATCACGTGCTCCCAGCGGCAGGCCTCGGCGTGCACCTGCTCCCACTCCAGGCCGATCACGTCGACGAGGAGACACTCGGCGAGCCGGTGCTTGCGCATGACGCGCGTGGCCAGCCGCCGGCCCTCGTCGGTGAACTCCAGGTGCCGGTCGCTGGCGACCGCCACCAGGCCGTCGCGCTCCATGCGCGCCACCGTCTGGCTCACCGTCGGGCCGCTCTGGTCGAGCCGCTCCGCGATGCGGGCGCGCATGGGGACCACACCTTCCTCCTCCAGCTCGAGGATGGTGCGGAGATACATCTCCGTGGTGTCGATCAGTCCGGACATTCATGCCCCTTGATTAGCTCTGCCGGAGACTCGACATCCACCGGCGTGTGCGCTGGCCCTGAACTCAATTCTGACGCATAGCACTGACAAGCGTGCCTCGCCGTCGCAACCGCACGCTGCCGGATGCCCCGCGCGGGCCGCCGTCCCGGCATCCGGACGCCCCTACGCACCCCGGCCGCGGCGCCCCGACCCGCCCCGCAGGCCGTATTGACAGGGCACTGGTCCAGACCGCAACGTGATCCGCGACACGACGGGAGTACGGCCGCACCGGCGCACCGGTCCGGCCGCGCGCCCGCCCGGAGCCGACACCGCCCGGCACCGGGCCGACGCCGGCGGAACGTCCGGGACTTCCGAGCCGACGAGACTTCTAAGGGGCTTCGCCGATGAGCGACAGCAAGCTGGCCGGGCAGTTCTTCGACGCCGCGATCGGTCTGCTGCAGCGGGTGCGCGACGAGGGCGCCGCCGACATCGAGGCGGCCGGGACGCTCGTCGCCGACACCGTCACCGAGGGCGGCCGCCTCTTCGCGTTCGGCGCGGGCCACTCCTCGCTCGCCGCCCAGGACATCGTGTACCGGGCCGGCGGTCTCGCCCTGATGAACCTGCTGACCGTGCCGGGCGTCGTCGGCGTCGACGTCATGCCCGCCACGCTGGGCTCCGCCCTGGAGCGGGTCGACGGGCTGGCCGCCGCCGTCCTCGACTCCAGCCCGCTGCGCTCCGGCGACCTGCTGGTGATCATCTCGCTGTCCGGGCGCAACGCGCTGCCCGTGGAGATGGCGATGAACGCCCGCGCCCTCGGGGTGAAGGTCGTCGGTGTCACCTCCGTCGCCTACACCACCGAGACGACGTCACGGCACGTCTCGGGCACCTACCTCAAGGACCACTGCGACATCGTCCTCGACTCGCGGATCCCCGTCGGGGACGCCGAGCTGACCCTGGACACCATCGAGGCACCGTTCGCGCCCGCCTCCACCGTCGTCACCACCGCCCTCCTCCAGGCCGTCATGGCCACCGCCGCCGGCGCCCTCGCCGACCGGGGCATCGAGCCGCCGCTGCTGCGCTCGGGCAACGTCGACGGCGGCCACGAGTGGAACGGCCGGGTCATGACCGAGTACGGCGACCGGATCTTCTACCGCCGCTGACCCCGCGCCCGCGGCCCGCGCGGCCCGGCTCCCGAGAGGCCGGAGCCGCCCGGAAAGGTCCCCCGGGGCCGGGCCCGGCGGCTCAGGGCCGTGCGATCCGGTCCGCCAGATCCAGGGCGGACGCGATCCGTACGGCCACGTCCTCCGCGTACCGCGCGTCGGCGCGTTCGAAGCGGCCGCGGCCCGCGCCGCGCAGGAACGTGACGACGCCCAGCGTCCGCCCGCGGCTGCGCAGCACCGTGCACAGCGAGTGCACCGCGTCCGGCGGCCACTGCCGGGCGAGCGCCCAGCCGCGCGCCTGCTCGGCGTCGGCCGTGCCCGCGCTGGCCCGCACCGATCCGGAGCGCTCCGCGCACTGCAACGCCGGGTGCCCGTCCGCGTACCTGACCGGCAGCCCGGCCTTGCCGGTCAGCAGGCTCGGGCCGGGGGCACCGGCGGGGGTCGCGGCGGCGCGGACGAGCCGCACCGGCACGTCGTCGTCCTGGAGGAAACCGCCCGCCACCCGGTCGACCAGGGCGTGGTCGGCGAAGCCCGCGAGGGAGAAGTCGAGGTGGACGGTGGCGGCCTCGCCGGGGTCCTCGCACTCGGCGGCGGCGCGCGCGGCGCGGTGCAGCTGGTTGGAGCGGAAGCGCAGCAGCGCCGCCTCCTGCTCGGTCTGCTTGGCCTCCGTCACGTCCTGGAAGAGCCAGCCGACACCGAGCGGCACGGGTTCCTCCGCGAGCGGCGAGGAGAGCCGCAGGAAGCCGCTGCGCCAGCACCGCCGGGTGTCGCCCTCCGGGGTCCGCACGCTCACCCACATCTCCGCGGGAGCCGGGGGCGCGCCCTCGGCCAGGACGTGCGTGAGGGCGCTCTCCAGCTCTTCCACGCCCTGGGAGAGCAGTTCCCCGAGGGGGCGGCCGAGGACGGAGGTGCGTCCGGTGCCGAGAGCCTGCGCGGCGTGCGCGTTGACCACGGCGGGCCGCAGGTCGGCGTCGACGAGGACGACGCCCCAGCTGGCGTTCTCGAACAGGGCCTCGCTCAGGGCTATGGACCGTTCCAGGTCGATCTGCGCGTGGACCTCGCTGAAGGCGCAGTACACCCCGGCGGGCTTGCCGTCCGGGCCGCGTACGGCGGCGGACTGGGTGCGCACGAGGACGCGGCCGCCGTCCTTGGTGAGCAGCGCGAACTCGTGGACCTGCCGGCCCGGCGCCTCCATCGCGGACAGCAGCCGGGTCTCGACCTCCTCGGCGTCCGCGGTCCGCACGGCCCAGCCCGCGAACCCGTGCCGCCCGACCGCCTCGGCGGCGGTCCAGCCCAGGATGCGTTCGGCCTCGCGGTTCCAGTGCGTCACGACTCCGTCGGCGTCGAACGCGCACAGGGCCGCGTCCATGCCGTCCAGCAGCGCGGCCAGGAGATCCGAACCGTCCCGCTCGGGCTCGTCGGGCCCCAGCTCGTCGGTGGTCCCACTACGCCGGGAAGCACTCACCTGGACCCCCTGCAGGCTGCGTCCGCGTGTACGGCTCGACAGTTCGCTCGCCGGCTCTCATTCAACTCGAACGTGACCCAGCCCACATCCACTTCCCCGAAGACGGGACGAAATCGTTGCACCCCGGATTCCCGTCCCGCCCGCCCCAGCAGCCCCCGGCCCACCTCGCGGGACCACCCCGGCCCACCGGGCTCACGACCCTCGAATCCCAGCTCAGCACGTTGCGCAGCACGCTCTGTCACCACCGTCACCCTCCTCGACGTTCCCGGCACCTACCCACCGCACCGGCGGCTAACGGGGCCGTCCCGGACCCGTTCCGATAAATGGGTTGAGCCTCCCCCGATGTGTTCCTAAAGTGATCTGCACGTAGGAGAGGAGGTGGTTCGGCTCATGACGGAAACCCGGACATACGAGGTGGCTGCGGGCTAGCGGCCCGTTGTCGGACTCGGTTCGGCGCCGGACCCGCATGTGTGTTGTGCATGCAGCCGGCCCAATCCAACGCAGTCACCCGACCCGCGAACTCGCCGGTACGTCCGGCCCGGCTCCCCCGCCGTCAGGCGCAGGGAACCCGAGTTCGCGGGTCGTTCGCGTTCCCGGGGTGACGCCTTCGGCCGGGGCAGCGCCCGCTGCCGTGCGTACGGGCCGCCGGAGTGACGCGGGCCACTGGTGGATCGGGTGGGGCGCAGTACGCTGTGCCCATGCTTCCGATGCTCGTCCGACGCCGACACGTGGACTACGTGCGCGTCACGAGCATGGGCTGTCGGCCTTCCGCCTGACCCAGCCCCCGTTTCCGCCGCGCCGCTCGCGCTGCTCGCACCGCCTCTTCCTCCACCTGGCACCCGTGGCCCCCGCCCCACCCCCGGCGGCCCGCCCGGGCACCCGTACACCCCGCGGACGCATCCCATGACGACGAACACGTCTCTGCCGAACCCCACGCCCCGCCACAGCCGGCCGGCGTTCCCCTCCTACCAGCAGCTCCCGATCATCGACCTGTCCGCCGCCGACCGCGGCCCGCAGGCCCGGGCCCTGCTGCACGCCCAACTCCACAGCGCCGCCCACGACGTGGGCTTCTTCCAGCTCACCGGGCACGGTGTCACCGACGCCGAGACGCGTGCGCTGCTCGACGCCATGCACCGGTTCTTCGCCCTGCCCGAAGCGGACCGGCTCGCCCTGGACAACACCGGCTCCCCGCACTTCCGCGGCTACACCCGCACCGGCGACGAACGCACCGGCGGGAGCCGCGACTGGCGCGACCAGCTCGACATCGGCGCCGAGCGGCCCGCTCGCGCGCCCGGGCCCGGCGAGCCCGCGTACTGGTGGCTGGAGGGCCCCAACCAGTGGCCCGCCGCCCTCCCGGAGCTGCGCACCGCCGCTCTCGCCTGGATCGACCGGCTCAGCGCCGTCGCCGAACGCCTGCTGCGCGAACTGCTCACCGCGATCGGCGCCCCCGCCGGCTTCTACGACCCGGTGTTCGGCGACCACGCCCACCCGCACCTCAAACTCGTGCGCTACCCCGGCAGCGCTTCCGACGGCGCCGGCCAGGGCGTGGGCGCCCACAAGGACTACGGGTTCCTGACCCTGCTCCTCCAGGACCGGGTCGGCGGCCTCCAGGTGCAGCGCGCGGACGGCCTCTTCCACGACGTGCCGCCCCTGCCGGGAGCCTTCGTCGTCAACCTCGGCGAACTCCTCGAGGTCGCCACCGACGGCTATCTGCTCGCCACCAACCACCGCGTGGTCAGCCCGCCCGGCGCCACCGAACGGTTCTCCGTGCCGTTCTTCTACAACCCGCGCCTCGACGCGCGCGTCGAACCGCTGCCCTTCCCGCACGCCTCCGCCGCCCCCGGCGTCACCGACGACCCCGCGAACCCGCTCTTCGCCGAGTACGGCTTCAACGAACTCAAGGGCAAGCTGCGCGCGCACCCGCTGGCCGCCGCCCGCCATCACGCGGAGCTCCTCACCCCCGCGTGACGGCCGACGGCACCGTGGACCGGCTCCCGCGGGAGCCGGTCAGCGGGCGATGTCCCCGTAGCCCTCGATCTCCTGCGGGCCGCGCGTGCCGGGGCCCACGTAGGTCGCGGAGGGCCGCACCAGGCGGCCGGTGCGCTTCTGCTCCAGGATGTGCGCCGACCAGCCCGCGGTACGGGCGCACGTGAACATCGACGTGAACATGTGCGCCGGGACCTCCGCGAAGTCCAGGACGATGGCCGCCCAGAACTCCACGTTCGTCGCCAGGACCCGGTCCGGACGGCGGGCGTGCAGCTCGGCCAGGGCGGCCTTCTCCAGCGCCTCGGCCACCTCGAAACGGGGCGCGCCCAGCTCACGGGCCGTACGCCGCAGGACGCGGGCCCGCGGGTCCTCCGCCCGGTACACGCGGTGCCCGAAGCCCATCAGACGCTCGCCCTTGTCGAGGGCCTGGCGGACGTACGCGTCGGCGTCACCGGTGCGCTCGATCTCCTCGATCATGCCGAGGACCCGGGAGGGCGCGCCGCCGTGCAGCGGACCCGACATGGCCCCCACCGCTCCGGACAGCGCCGCCGCCACGTCCGCGCCCGTCGAGGCGATCACCCGCGCGGTGAACGTCGACGCGTTCATGCCGTGCTCGGCGGCCGACGTCCAGTACGCGTCGACCGCGGCGACGTGCTTCGGGTCGGGCTCGCCGCGCCAGCGGATCATGAACCGCTCGACGACGGACTGCGCCTTGTCGATCTCGCTCTGCGGAACCATCGCGTGGCCCTGCCCGCGGGCGGACTGGGCGACGTACGACAGCGCCATCACGGCGGCGCGCGCGAGGTCCTCGCGGGCCTGCCGCTCGTCGATGTCGAGGAGCGGTTTGAGGCCCCAGACGGGCGCGAGCATGGCGAGCGCGGACTGCACGTCGACACGGATGTCGCCGGAGTGGACGGGGATCGGGAACGGCTCGGCGGGCGGCAGGCCGGGGTTGAAGGCGCCGTCGACGAGGAGCCCCCACACGTTCCCGAAGGAGACGTGGCCGACCAGGTCCTCGATGTCGACGCCCCGGTACCGGAGTGCGCCGCCCTCCTTGTCCGGTTCGGCGATCTCCGTCTCGAACGCGACGACTCCTTCGAGTCCGGGTACGAAGTCGGACATCAGGCGGCTCCTCGTGACGTGTTCGGCAGATGGTGTTGTCGGGGCGCGCACGCCCCTGTCCCACCGGGTGGGTGCCGGTCGGCGGTCGTGCGGTCCGCACACCGGATCCACGGTCGTTTCCGAAGACTCTCGAATACTCTTCGAAGAACCCTCGCCGACTCGCGGTCCGAAGCGGACACCCCGGTCATGCCCCGTGCGGCCGGTCATCCAACCGGAACGGCCCCAGCACGATATCTCCGGGTGCCTGCTTTGGGGAGAGTCCGCGGCACTCAGTGCCACCACGTGACGAAGCACACCCGCCCCCGGGAGCCGCCCCGCATACGGCAGGATGGCCGCGTGAACGATCGTTTCCCGGACGAATCCGCAGCCGAACCCCTCATCCGCCGCGCCGCAGAGACGGCCGAGGGCCTCGACGAGAGCGACCTCGCCCCGGACCCCGCCGCGATGCGCGCCCACTACCGCGCCGAGGGCCTCGACGAGAGCGACCTCGCCCCGCACCCCATGGAACAGTTCGCCCGCTGGTTCCGGCAGGCCGCCCAGGCGGCCCTGCACGGCTTCGTCCACGAACCCAACGCGATGGTCGTGTCCACCGCCGACGCCGACGGCCGCCCCAGCTCCCGCACCGTGCTGCTCAAGCAGTACGACGAACACGGCTTCGTCTTCTACACCAACTACGGCTCCCGCAAGGCCCGTGAACTGGCCGAGAACCCGTACATCTCGCTGCTGTTCCCCTGGCACCCGCTCGCCCGGCAGGTCATCGTCACCGGAACGGCCCGCCGCACCGGACGCGACGAGACCGCCGCCTACTTCCGCACCCGTCCGCACGGCTCCCAGCTCGGCGCCTGGGCCAGCACCCAGTCCACCGTCATCGACGCACGCAGCGAACTCGACGCCACCTACGAGGAGTTGAGCGCCCGCTACCCCGAGGGCGAACAAGTGCCGGTGCCGCCGCACTGGGGCGGATTCCGGATCGCGCCGCAGAGCGTGGAGTTCTGGCAGGGCCGCGAGAACCGTCTCCACGACCGGCTCCGCTACGTCGCCGAGACCGACGGCAGCTGGCGCCGCGAACGCCTCAGCCCCTGAACCCGTACGACCGGACGGGGCCTACGAGCGGACGGGACCGGACGACGGACGGGGCCCCTGCGACCGGCGGCCGGACGACGGACGGGGCCGGGGCCGGACGACCGGCACGCTGGCTCCGGCCGACGAAGGTGACGCGAGGCCGCGAGCCGTCAGCCCAGGGCCTCGTCCACGATCACGCCCCACTGCGCCACCACCCGCTCCCGGCGCGCCCCGTCGTCCGTGAGCAGGTTCGCCAGGCCCAGACCCCGCGCCATGTCCAGCAGACCCTGCACCGTCTCCCGCACCCCCGGCCGCGACTCGTCCGCGCCCAGCAGATCCACCGCGATCCGGTGACTCTCCCGGCCGACCCGGGCCTCCAGTTCGGTGACCCGCGCCCGCAACTGCTCCTCGTCGGACGCCGCCACCCACAGATGCAGCGCCGCCCGGAACAACGGCCCCGTATAGAGACCGACCAGCGCCGCGACCACGGCCCGCCGGTCGGCCGCACCCTCCGGGAACAGGGCGCGCAACGCCGTCGACCGCTCCTCCGCGACATACTCCACCGCCGCTGTGAACAGGTCCTCCCGCGTCGGGAAGTGATGCTGCGCCGCCCCCCGCGACACACCGGCC
Organism: Streptomyces sp. M41(2017); assembly: GCF_002078175.1. Lineage (GTDB taxonomy): Bacteria > Actinomycetota > Actinomycetes > Streptomycetales > Streptomycetaceae > Streptomyces. The sequence continues at coordinate 1,614,420 of NZ_MWFK01000001.1, forward strand.
CGCTCCGCGACGACGGACACCGTGGAACCCGCCCAGCCGTACTCGGCCAGACACGCCACCGCCGCGGCCAGCAGCCGCTGCCGGGTCGCCCGGCTGCGGTCCTGCTTCGGCTCGTGCGGCACCCGAGCCGCAGGCTCCGCCGCGCTCACACCACCCATGCGGGATCCCGTCGTTCGAGGAAGGCCGACATCCCCTCGCGCGCCTCGCCCGAGGAGAACAGCCGGGCCGAGAGCGCGGTCAGATCCGCCGCGTCCCGGTCGAAGGCCTCCAGCACCTTAGCCGTGAGCAGCGCCTTCGTCTCCGCCAGACCCTGCGGCGAGGACCGGCGCAGCCCGTCCAGCAGCGGCGCCAGCACGGCGTCCACCTCGTCACCGGCCGCCGTCAGCAGCCCCGCACGGACCGCCTCCGCCCCGTCGAACCGCTCCCCCGTCAGGTAGTAGCGGGCCAGCACCCGCGGATCGCAGCGCGGCAGCAACGGCAACGAGATGACCGCCGGAGCGACCCCGATCCGCACCTCCGTGAACGCGAACGTCGCCGCACCGCCCGCCACCGCCAGATCACACGCACCGAGCAGCCCCAGACCACCCGCCCGCACATGACCCTCCACCCGCGCCACCACCGGCTTGCGCAACGCCACGATCCGCCGCAACAGCCCCACGAGGGCGTCCGGATCCGGCGGATCCCGCAGATCGGCACCCGCACAGAACGTGTTCCCGGTGTGCGTCAGCACCACCGCGCGCACCACGTCGTCCTTCTCGCACTCCACCAGCGCCTCGGCCAGCTCACCCACCAGCACCGCCGACAGCGCGTTCCGGTTCGCCGGCGCGTCCAGCGTCAGCGTCGCCACCGCCCGCTCGCACCCCACCACGACCACCGTCACGACCGCCCCCGCAGCTCACGGCGCAGGATCTTCCCCGAAGCCGCCCGCGGCACCCCGTCGAGGAACGTCACCCGACGCACCCGCTTGTACGGCGCCACCCGCTCCGCGACGTACATCATCACCTCGCCCTCCGACAGGTCCGGCGCCGACGGCTGCCGCACCACGAACGCGTGCGGCACCTCGTTGTGGTCCTCGTTGTAGGCCCCCACCACCGCCGCGTCCGCTATCCCCGGATGCGTCAGCAACAGGGCCTCCAACTCCGCCGGAGCGACCTGGAAACCCTTGTACTTGATCAGCTCCTTCACCCGGTCCACCACGAACAGCCAGCCCTCCGCGTCCACATGACCGACATCCCCCGTGTGCAGCCAGCCGTCCGCGTCGATCATCGCCGCCGTCGCGTCCGGCCGCCCCAGATAGCCCTTCATCACCTGCGGACCCCGGATGACGATCTCCCCCGCCTCACCGACCCCCAGATCCCGGCCCGGATCCTCCAGCGACACGATCCGCATCTCCGTACCCGCGATCAGCTTCCCCACCGTCCCCGCCGGAGGATCCACCGCGTCCAGCGGAACGACATGCGTCCCCGGCGACAACTCCGTCATCCCGTACGCCTGACCCACCGGCGGCAGCCCCAGCCGCGCCGAACACGCCGCCGCCAGACCCGCGTCCAGCGGAGCCGCCGAACAGATGATGTACCGCAACGACGACAGGTCGTACTCCGCGACCGCCGGATGCTTCGCCAACGCCAGCACGATCGGCGGCGCCACGTACAACGCCGTGATCCGATGCTCCTGGATCGCCCGCAGAAACTGGTCCAGCTCGAACCGCGGCAGCACCACCACCGTCGCACCCTGCCGCAAAGGCGCGTTCATCAACGCCGTCAGACCGTAGATGTGGAAGAACGGCAGCACCGCCAGCACCCGCTCCCCCGCCTCCATCGGGATCAGCGGCGACAACTGCGCCAGATTCGTCCCGATCGAACGGTGCGTGAGCATCACCCCCTTCGGCACCCCCGTCGTCCCCGACGAGTACGGCAACGCCGCCACGTCCACCACCGCGTCGATGACCACCTCCGGCTCCGGCGCCGAACCACCCAGCAGCTCCGCCAGCGAACGCACCCCCGGCGCCCGGTCGCACACGAAGATCTCCCGCACACCGCCCGCCAGTTCGGCCGCCCGCCGCGCCACCTCCAACAACGGCGACACCGTCACCACCCACCGCGCCGAACAGTCCCGCAACTGCTTCGCGAACTCCTCCGGCGTCGCCAGCGGATGCACCGTCGTCACCGACGCACCCGCCCGCGTCGCCCCGTAGAACACCGTCGGGAACGCGATCGTGTTCGGACTGTGCAGCGCAAGCACATCCCCCTTGCGCAGCCCCGCCTCCACCAGAGCAGCCGCCAACCGGCGATGGAACAGATCGAGTTGCCCGTACGTGAGCGTCGTGCCGTCCACCCCGTCGACCAGCGCCGGCACCTCACCCCACTCACCGGCACGACCGAGCACCGCCTCGTGGATCGGCTCCTCGACCGCCGGAACATCTGCGTACTCGCTACGGAACACAGTTCCTCCTCAGACGCTCAGTACGACTTGGGCAGACCCAGGGTCTGATGGGAGACGTAGTTCAGAATCATCTCCCTGCTGACCGGCGCGATACGAGACACGCGCGACGCCGTAATCAGCGACGCCAGACCGAACTCCCGCGTCAGACCGTTCCCGCCCAGCGTGTGCACCGCCTGGTCCACCGCCCGCACACACGCCTCACCCGCCGCGTACTTCGCCATGTTCGCCGCCTCACCCGCCCCCACGTCGTCCCCCTCGTCGTACAGGAACGCCGCCTTCTGCATCATCAGCCGCGCCAGCTCCACCTCGATGTGCGCCTGCGCCAACGGATGCGCGATCGCCTGATGCGCCCCGATCGGCGCCCTCCACACCGTCCGCTCCCGCGCGTACTCCACCGCCCGCGCCAGCGCGTACCGCCCCATGCCGATCGCGAACGCCGCCGTCATCACCCGCTCCGGATTCAGCCCCGCGAACAACTGCAGCAACCCCGCGTCCTCATGACCCACCAGCGCGCCCGCCGGCAACCGCACCTCGTCCAGCGTCAGCTCGAACTGCTTCTCCGCACCGTGCAGCTCCATGTCGATCTGCCGCCGCCCGAACCCCTCCGCATCCCGCGGCACGATGAACAGACACGGCTTCAGACTCCCCGTCCGCGCATCCTCCGTACGCCCCACGATCAACGTCGCGTCCGCGATGTCCACCCCCGAGATGAACACCTTCCGCCCGCTCAGCACCCAGTCCGTACCGTCCCGACGGGCCGTCGTCGTGATCCGGTGCGAGTTCGACCCCGCGTCCGGCTCCGTGATCCCGAACGCCATCGTCCGCGAACCGTCCGACAACCCCGGCAGCCACGCCCGCTTCTGCTCCTCCGTACCGAACCGGGCGATCACCGTCCCGCAGATCGCCGGCGACACCACCATCATCAGCAGCGGACACCCCGCCGCCCCCAGCTCCTCCAGGACGATCGACAGCTCCGCTATCCCACCGCCCCCACCGCCGTACTCCTCCGGCAGGTTCACCCCCAGATAGCCGAGCTTCCCCGCCTCCGACCACAACGCGTCCGGATGTCCCCCCTCCGCGACGACCTTCGCCAGATACTCCCGGCCGTACCGCCTGCCCAGCGCGGCGACGGCCGATCGAAGCGCCTTGTGTTCATCGGTCTCGGTGACAGCAGCACTCATGAGGGCTCCTCAGAACGATCGGAACGGAGAAACGGAGAAACGGAGAAACGGAGAGAACTTCCTGAACGCACCTGATCCACTGCGGAGTTACGACACCGACTCCGGCAGCCCCTCGCCCCCCGCCTCCCGCACGACGGCCAGCAGGGCACCCACCTCCACCTGCTGCCCGACCGCGACCCGCAACGCCGTCAACGTCCCCGCCGCGGGCGCCGAGATCCGGTGCTCCATCTTCATCGCCTCCAGCCACAACAACGGCTCACCCGCACCGACTTCGGACCCCACCACGAGACCCTCCGCCACCCGGACCACCGTCCCCGGCATCGGCGCCAGCAACGACCCCGGCGCCCGGTCCGCCGCCGCGTCCGGGAAACGCGGCACCACCGTCAGCACCACGTCGTTCACGAACACCCGGCCGTCCCCGTACGCCGCGACCGCGAACGCCCGACGCACACCGTCCACCTCCAGCACCACCCGACCCGCGTCGACGTGCAGCACCCGCACCCCGTCCGCCACCGGACCCCGACGCGTGTACCGGTACGCCGCCTCGTGCTCCACCCCCGCCATCCGGTACCGCTTCACCAACGGCTGCGACGCCACGTTCCGCCAGCCACCGAACCGCGACCGCCCGAACCCGTCCGCCAACGCCGCCGCCAACGGCGCCAGCCGGTCCACCACCGGCTCCGTCAACGCCTCCAGATGACGCTCGTAGAACCCCGTGTCCATCCGGGCCCCCACGAACTCCTCGTGCCGCAACGACCGCACCAGCAGATCCCGGTTCGTCACCGGCCCGTGCACCACCGCCCGCTCCAGCGCACCCGCCAGCTTCCGCACCGCCGCCGCCCGCGACCCCGCATGCGCGACGACCTTCGCCAGCATCGGGTCGTAATGCACCCCCACCACGTCACCGCCGACGACACCCGTGTCCAGCCGCACACCCTCCGGCACCCCGAACCGGTGCAGCCGACCCGTCTGCGGCGCCCAACCGGACGCCGGATCCTCCGCGTACAACCGGGCCTCCACCGCATGCCCCCGCGCCACCGGAGGCTCCCCCTCCAACCGCTCCCCCTCCGCCACCCGCAACTGCAACGCCACCAGATCGACCCCGAACACCGCCTCCGTCACCGGATGCTCCACCTGGAGCCGCGTGTTCATCTCCAGAAAATGCGCCCGCCCGTCCGCGACCAGGAACTCCACCGTCCCCGCACCCACGTAGTCCACCGCACGCGCCGCCCGCACCGCCAACTCGTACAACGACTCCGTCAGACCACCCAGACCCGGCGCCGGCGCCTCCTCGATCACCTTCTGATGCCGCCGCTGCAACGAACAGTCCCGCGTCCCGAGCGGCCACACCGTCCCGTACGCGTCCGCCAGGATCTGCACCTCCACATGCCGGCCGCCCTCCACGAACGGCTCGACGAACACCTCACCGTCCCCGAACGCGCTCAGCGCCTCCGCCCGCGCCCCCTCCAACGCCCCGTCCAGCTCCGCGAGATCACGAACAACCCGCATCCCCCGCCCGCCACCCCCCGCGGCCGCCTTCACCAGCACCGGCAGATCCCCCGCCGTCACCCGCTCCAACGGCGCCAGCCCCATCAGCTTCTTCGCCCGCGTCTTCGACGCCATCGACTCGATCGCCTCCGGCGACGGACCCACCCACACCAGCCCCGCCTCAAGCACCGCCCGCGCGAAATCCGCGTTCTCCGACAGGAACCCGTACCCCGGATGCACCGCGTCCGCCCCCGCACGCAACGCCGCCGCCACGATCAGATCCCCCCGCAGATACGTCTCCGCGGGCGAAGCACCCGGCAACCGCACCACCACATCCGCATCCCGCGCATGCAACGCACCCTCATCGGCGTCCGAACACACCGCCACCGTCCGCACCCCCAGCTCACGACACGTACGGAACACCCGACAGGCGATCTCGCCCCGGTTCGCCACCAACAGACTCGAAATCACGGGAACCCTCACATCCGGAAGACGCCGAAACCACCCCGCGCACCCTCGAAAGGCGCCGAGTGGATCGCGGACAGACACAGACCCAGCACCGTGCGGGTGTCCCGCGGATCGATCACCCCGTCGTCGTACAACCGCCCCGACAAGAACATCGGCAACGACTCCGACTCGATCTGCTGCTCCACCATCGCCCGCAACGCGGCGTCCGCGTCGTCGTCGTACGGACGCCCCTTCGCCACCGCCGACTGCCGCGCCACGATCGACAGCACACCCGCCAACTGCTGCGGCCCCATCACCGCCGACTTCGCACTCGGCCACGCGAACAGGAACCGCGGATCATAGGCACGCCCGCACATCCCGTAATGCCCCGCCCCGTACGAAGCGCCCATCAGCACCGACAGATGCGGAACCCGCGAATTGCTCACCGCGTTGATCATCATCGCGCCGTGCTTGATGATCCCGCCCTGCTCGTACTCCCGGCCCACCATGTAGCCCGTCGTGTTGTGCAGGAACACCAGCGGAATGTCCCGCTGATTCGCCAACTGGATGAACTGCGACGCCTTCTGCGACTCCGCGCTGAACAACACCCCCTGCGCGTTCGCCAGCACCCCCACCGGATAACCGTGCAACGACGCCCACCCGGTCACCAGACTCGTCCCGTACAGCGGCTTGAACTCGTCGAAGTCCGAACCGTCCACCACCCGCGCGACCACCTCCCGCGGATCGAACGGATGCCGCAGATCCCCCGGAACGATCCCGAGCAGCTCCTCCACGTCGTACCGGGGAGGCTCCACCACCCCCGGATCCGCGTACGCCTTGCGATGATTGAGCCGCGCCACCACCCGGCGCGCCTGCCGCAGCGCGTCCCGCTCGTCGACGGCGAAATAGTCCGCCAGCCCCGACACGCGGGCGTGCATCTCGGCACCGCCCAGCGACTCGTCGTCGCTCTCCTCACCCGTCGCCATCTTCACCAGCGGCGGCCCGCCCAGAAAGACCTTCGCCCGGTCCTTCACCATGATCACGTGATCCGACATCCCGGGGACATACGCACCACCCGCCGTCGAATTCCCGAACACGACGGCCACCGTGGGAATCCCCGCCGCGGACAACCGCGTGATGTCACGGAAAATGGCGCCACCCGGAATGAAGATCTCCTTCTGCGACGGCAGATCCGCACCCCCCGACTCCACCAGACTGATACACGGCAGCCGGTTCGCGAGCGCGATGTCGTTCGCCCGCAGCGCCTTCTTCAGACTCCACGGATTGCTCGCACCACCACGGACGGTCGGATCGTTCGCCGTGATCAGACACTCGACGCCCTCCACGACCCCGATACCGGTGACGAGCGAGGCTCCTACGGCGTATTCACTGCCCCATGCGGCAAGCGGCGACAATTCGAGGAAAGGGGTGTCATCATCGAGAAGGAGCTCGATCCGCTCACGGGCGGTCAGCTTCCCCCGCTTCCTGTGCCGCTCCACATACTTCTCACCACCCCCCGCCAACGCCTTCCCGTGCTCGGCATCCAACTCCGCGAGCTTGCCGAGCATGCTCGCCCGGTACTCCGCGTACTCGGCACTCTTCGGATCGAGCGCGGAGGAAAGCACGGTCACAACAGGACCTCCGGGATATCCATGTGACGGGAACGAAGCCATTCACCGAGAGCCTTGGCCTGAGGATCGAAACGGGCCTGCGAGGCGACGCCCTCGCCGAGGATGCCCTCGACGACGAAGTTGAGGGCGCGGAGGTTGGGCAGCACATGTCTGACAACTGACAGATGACGGCTTTCAGGTATCAGAGTCTGAAATCTGTCAGTTGTCAGTTCGTGGACCAGCCATCGCCAGGCGTCGTCCGTGCGGGCCCAGACTCCGACGTTCGCGTTCCCGCCCTTGTCCCCGCTGCGCGCTCCCGCGACCCGTCCCAACGGTGCCCGCCGCGTCGGCCCTTCGGGCAGCGGCGGGGGAAGGGACGGTTCTTCCGGCGTCTCCAGTACGAGGGTCTCGCCGGGTGGGGTCACCGGGATCCGGCGGCCGTCGTCGAGGACGGCGACGTGGTCGACCGCGTCCTGCGGGATGTGCGCGTCCTCGAAGACACCGTAGGGCGCGGCGGCTCCTGGGGGTGCCAGGACGTGGAATCCGGGATAGCTGGCGAGCGCCAGTTCGATGGCGGCGCCGCTGAGGGTGCGGCCGACGGCGGCCTGGTCCTGGTCGCGGACGACGAGGCGGAGCAGGGCGCTGGCGGTTTCTTCGGTGGGGGCGTCGGGGTGGTCGGTTCGGGCGAGGTCCCAGCGGATGTCGGCGGGGCGGGTCTTGGCGGCGTCGAGGGCGGTTTCCATCTGGGCGCGGACGAGGTCGGCCTTGTTTTGGATGTCGAGGCCGGTGAGGACGAAGGCGACCTCGTTGCGGAAGCCGCCGAGTTTGTTGAGGCCGACTTTGAGGGTGGGGGGTGGGGGCTCGCCGCGGGTGCCGGTGACGCGGACGCGGTCGGGGCCGTCCTGGGTGAGGGTGAGGGTGTCGAGGCGGGCGGTGACGTCGGGTCCCGGGTAGCGGGCGCCCTGGGTCTCGTAGAGGAGTTGGGCGGTGACGGTTCCGAGGTCGATGATGCCGCCGGTGCCGTCGTGTTTGGTGATGACGCTGGTGCCGTCCTCGTGGAGTTCGGCGAGCGGGAAGCCGGGGCGGTGCAGGCGGGTGGGGTGGTGGTCGGTGAAGAAGGCGTAGTTGCCGCCGGTGGCTTGGGTGCCGCATTCGAGGACGTGTCCGGCGACGACGGCTCCGGCGAGGCGGTCGTGGTCGTGGGGTGTCCAGCCGAAGTGGGCGACGGCGGGTCCGGTGACGAGGGCGGCGTCGGTGACGCGTCCGGTGATGACGATGTGGGCGCCTTCGCGGAGGCAGGTGGCGATGCCGGCGCCGCCGAGGTAGGCGTGGGCGGCGAGGGTGCCGGGGTGGTGGCTGGTGCGGTCGTCGCCTTCGACGTGGGCGACGCGGGTGGGGATGCCGAGGCGGTCGGCGAGGTCGCGGACGGCGTCGGCGAGGGCGGCGGGGTTGAGGCCGCCGGCGTTGGTGACGATGCGTACGCCGTGGTCGTGGGCGAGGCCGAGGCATTCCTCGAGTTGGCGCAGGAAGGTCTTGGCGTAGCCGCGGCGGGGGTCTTTGAGGCGGTCGCGGCCGAGGATGAGCATGGTGAGTTCGGCGAGGTAGTCGCCGGTGAGGATGTCGAGGGGGCCGCCGGTGAGCATGTCGCGCAGGGCGTCGAAGCGGTCGCCGTAGAAGCCGGAGGCGTTGCCGATGCGCAGGGGGCTTCGGGGTGCCGGGGGTGCGGCGGGGGTCACCGGTGGGTTTCCTCGGGTCGGCGTCCGGGTCCGGGTGGGCCTGCGAAGGCTTGGGCGATGTCGAGCCAGTGGTCGGCGTCGGGGCCTTGGGCGTGGACGGCGAGGTCGGTGCGGTGGGCTCGTTGGGTGACGAGGAGGCAGAAGTCGAGGGCGGGTCCGGTGACGCGTTGGGGGGCGTCGGCGGGTCCGTGGGTCCAGAGGTCGCCGGTGGGGCTGTGGAGTTCGACGCGGAATTCTTCGGTGGGTGCGGGGAGGCCTCGGACGGCGAAGGCGAAGTCGCGGGCGCGGACGCCGATGCGGGCGACGTGGCGGAGGCGGTCGGTGGGTTGCCGTCGTATGCCGAGGGTGTCGGCGATGTCCTGGCCGTGGGCCCAGGTTTCCATGAGGCGGCCGGTGGCCATGGAGGCGACGGACATGGGGGGTCCGTACCAGGGGAAGCGGGTGCCGGGTGGGGTGGCGCGGAGGGCGTTTTCGAGGGCGGTGCGTCCGGTGCGCCAGGTGGTGAGGAGGTGTGCGGGGGGTTGGGTGGCGCCTTCGTCGGCGCCTTGGTCGACGAAGGTGTCGGGGGCGGCGAGTGCTTTGGTGACTTCGTCGGCGAAGGCGTCGGTGTCGGTGACGGCGAGGAGGGCGGCCCGGTCGGTCCAGGTGAGGTGGGCGATCTGGTGGGCGATCGTCCAGCGGGGGGCGGGGGTGTCGCGGGCCCAGTGGGTGTCGTCGAGGTGGGCGACGAGTTGGTCGAGTTCCTCGCTCTCGTGGTGCAGGTCGTCGATGACGGCGGCCACGGGCGTCGGGTCGGACACGGTGCGCTCCCTCGGGACACGGCGGTGTGTGGCTGGGAGCATGGCAGCGTCCGGAGAAACAAGCAAGCATGCTTGCATTAATTCAGGTCGTTGCCGTGCGGCCGGTCCGTGGCCGGGGGGTGGGCGGGGGCGCCTCAGGTGGGTCGCTGGGATGTGCGTGGCGGCCTGTGCCGTACGTCGAGGCGGGGGCCCTCGTCGGGTCGGCGTCGTGGGTCCGGGTCGCGGGGTCCCGGGTCGCCGCTCGCGGTGGTCGTGGTGGTGGGCCGCGGTGGTCGTGTCGGCGGGGGTCTACGCGTCCGGGGCGGGCTGGAGGGTCGTGGCTTTTCCTCGGCCGATCTGGGTGCGGACGGCGCCCATGCTCGCGGCGATGACGAGGGCGATGGCGAGGGATTCGGGGAGGGAGAGGGACTGGTCGAGGACGAGGAAGCCGGCGGTGGCGGCGACGGCGGGTTCGAGGCTCATGAGGATGGCGAAGGTGGAGGCGGGGAGGCGGCGCAGGGCGAGGAGTTCGAGGGTGTAGGGGAGGACGGAGGAGAGGACGGCGACGGCGGCACCGAGGGCGATGGTGGTGGGGGCGAGGAGGCGGGTGCCGGATCCGGCGATGCCGAGGGGGAGGAAGGCGACGGCGGCGACGACCATGGCGAGGGCGAGGCCGTCGGCCTGGGGGAAGCGTCGGCCGGTGCGGGCGCTGAAGACGATGTAGGCGGCCCACATGGCGCCGGCGCCGAGGGCGAAGGCGACGCCTGCGGGGTCGAGGCTGGTGAAGCCTCCGCCGCCGAGGAGGAAGACGCCGCCGAGGGCGAGGCCGGCCCAGAGGAGGTTGACGGCGCGGCGGGAGGTGATGACGGAGAGGGCGAGGGGGCCGAGTACTTCCAGGGTGACGGCGGGGCCGAGGGGGATGCGGGCGACGGCTTGGTAGAAGAGGCCGTTCATGGCGGCCATGGTGAGGCCGAAGACGATGACGGTGTTCCAGTCGGCGCGGGAGTGTCCGCGGACGCTGGGGCGGCAGATGGCGATCAGCACGATGGCGGCGACGAGCAGGCGCAGGCTGACGACGCCGAGGGCGCCGACGCGGGGCATGAGGCTGACGGCGAGGGCGCCGCCGAACTGGACGGAGATGCCGCCCGCGAGGACGAGGCCGACGGGTCCGAGGGCGCCGCGCCGGCCGGGTCCGGTGGGTGCGCCGGCCGCGGGTGCGGTGGCCGGGGCGGCCGGGGCCGGGGTGGTGGGGGCGGCGCTGGGGGTGTTCACGGGGCCTTCCTGGGGTTCGACTCGGGTTCGTGCATCATGCTGTACCTGCTGGTCCAGAGTAGTGGACTGGGTCAGGCGTGTGAACCCGTTATGCAACTGTCGCAGAAGTGTCCGGGAGGTGCTTGCCGGGGGCGGTGTCGCGCGGTGGGGGCGGGTGCTGCCGCGCGGCACCGTTCGGGGGCGGGCGGGCTTCGGGTCGGCGGCGGGTCAGCGGCGGGTCATGTAGAGGTCGAGGGCCTTGTGGAGGAGGCGGTTGAGGGGGAAGTCCCATTCGCCGAGGTATTCGGCGGCTTCGCCGCCCGCGCCCGCCTTGAAGCGGAGGAGGCCGACGAGGTGGTCGGTCTCGTCGAGGGTGTCGGTGATGCCGCGGAAGTCGTAGACGGTGGCGCCGAGTTCGTGGGCGTCGGTGATCATGCGCCACTGGATGGCGTTGTTGGGCTGAACCTCGCGGCGGCGGCTGGTGGAGGCGCCGTAGGAGTACCAGACGTGGGTGCCGACGGTGAGCATGGTGGCGGCGGCGAGGATGTCGCCGTCGTGGTGGGCGAGGTAGAGGCGCATGCGGTCGGGGTCCTCGGTGGTGAGGGCGGTCCACATGCGCTGGAAGTAGGGCAGGGGGCGGGGGATGAAGCGGTCGCGTTCGGCGGTCTCCGCGTACAGCTCGTAGAAGGCGGGGAGGTCGTCGTAGCCGCCGCGGACGACTTTGACGCCGGCCTTGTCGGCCTTCTTGATGTTGCGCCGCCACTGCTGGTTGAGGCCTTGGTGGACCTGGTCGAGGGTGCGGCCGGCGAGGGGGGTCTGGAAGACGTAGCGGGGCTGGCCGGCGGCGAAGCCGTCCTCGCCGCCGGGTTCGGTCCGCTGCCAGCCCATGGCGCGCAGCCGGTCGGCGATGTCGGCGGCCGCGGGGTCCTCGGAGGTGGGGGGTACGTCGGCGAGGCGTCGTGCGGCGGGGTCGGCGATGGCGGTCTTGACGGTGTCGGCGCTCCAGCGGCGGGCGACGACGGGCGGTCCCATCTTGACGGTGAACGCGCCGCGTGACTTGAGGTGGGTGAGCAGGGGGCGGAGCCAGCGTTCGGCGAGGTCGGGGGCGTGCCAGTCGATGACGGGGCCCTCGGGGAGGTAGGCGAGGTAGCGCTTGATCCTGGGGAGGGGGCGCAGGAGGACGAGTCCGGCGCCCTGGAGGTGTCCGTGTTCGTCGAACCAGCCGAGGCTCTCGGTCTGCCAGTCGGGTTTCACGTCGCCCCAGGACGGGACCTGCATGTGGCTGGCCGAGGGGCGGGATCGGACGAAGGCGAGATGGTCGTCTCGGGTGATCGTCTGGAGGCGGAGGGTCATGCGGGTGTGCTCCTCGTGGTCCTCGGTCCGGCGGGGCCCGGTGGTGTGGCGGCCGTGGTCGGCCGGGGTCAGCGTACTGATCAGGGGGTGCCGGAGCCGGTGTGCCGGGCGCGGGTCCGCAGGGCCTCGGCGAGGACCTCCGCCAGGTGGCGGCCGGTGCGGTCGCTGTGGTGGGCCAGTTGGGTGCGGCAGGAGTAGCCGTCGGTGAGGATCACGGCGTCGGGGGCCGCGGCGCGTACGGCGGGCAGGAGTTGTTCTTCGGCGCAGGCGGTCGACACGTCTTCGTGGCCTTTTTCGAAGCCGAAGTTGCCGGCGAGGCCGCAGCAGCCGCCGGAGAGGGTGCCGGTGAGACCGGCGGCGGCGCGCAGGCGTTGTTCGGCGTCGTCGCCGAGTACGGCGTGCTGGTGGCAGTGGGTCTGGCCGGCGACGGGGCGGTCGAGGCGGGGTGGTGTCCAGTGGGGGGCGTGGCGTTCGAGTGCTTCGGCGAAGGTGACGACGGCGGTGGCGAGGCGGTGGGCGCGGGGGTCGTCGGGGAGGAGTTCGGGGAGGTCGGTGCGCAGGGTGGCGGCGCAGCTGGGTTCGAGGACGACGACGGGGAGGCCGTCGATGGCGAGTTGGGGCTCGATGAGGTCGAGGGTGTGGCGCAGGACGGTGCGGGCGTGGTCGAGCTGGCCGGTGCTGATGTAGGTGAGTCCGCAGCAGGTGCGTCGGGTGGGGTGGGGCAGGAGGTGGCGGGGGTGGAGGGGGCCCCGGGTGGTGCCGTCGCCGACGGGTCCGTGGCGTCGGGAGGTGCGTGGGGGGAGGAGGACGGTGAGTCCGGCGGCTTCCAGGACGTGGACGGCGGCGCGTCCGACGGAGGGGGTGAGGTGTTCGGTGAAGGTGTCGGGCCAGAGGAGGACGGTGGGGCCGGCGGGGGTGGAGTCGGTGGGGGCCGGGCCGTCGGGGGTGGGGGCGGCGGGGCCGGGGGTGAGGTCGTCGGGGGTGGGGAGGGTGGGTGGGGGTGTGGGGTGGCCGGGTTGTTCGTGGGTGCGGGCCCGGTCGCGGAGGCGTTCGGTCCACCACTGGGTGAAGGTGCGGGGTGCGAGGCGGGGGATGGTGCGGTCGGGGGCGATGCCGGCGAGGTGTTTGGCGAGGGCGGCGGCGGGGGGCAGGGCGGCGAGGGCGTTGACGATGCGGGCGGTGCGGGTGCGGGTGACGGCGGCGAGCCAGCCGGGGAGACGTCCGAGGGTGTAGTGGCTGCGGGGGCGGCGGCGGCCGGCGTAGTGGTGGTGGAGGAATTCGGCCTTGTAGGTGGCCATGTCGACGCCGACGGGGCAGTCGGAGCGGCAGCCCTTGCAGGAGAGGCACAGGTCGAGTGCGTCGCGGACCTCGGTGGAGCGCCATCCGTCGGTGATGATCTCGCCGGCGAGCATCTCGTGGAGGAGGCGGGCGCGGCCGCGGGTGGAGTGGGTGTCGTCGCCGGTGGCGCGGTAGGAGGGGCACATGACGTCGTGGCCGGGTGGGGTGGTGGTGCGGCATTTGGCGACGCCGACGCAGCGGCGGACGGCGGCGGTGAAGTCGCCGTCGTCGGCGGGGTAGCCGAAGGTGACGTCGACGGGGCGCTGCGGGAGGGGGGCGAAGCGGAGGTTCTCGTCGAGGCGGTGGGGGCGGACGAGGATGCCGGGGTTGAGGAGGTTGTGGGGGTCCCAGAGGTCTTTGGCGCGTTCGAAGAGGTGGACGAGGTCGGGGCCGTACATGGCGGGGAGGAGTTCGGCGCGGGCCTGTCCGTCGCCGTGTTCGCCGGAGAGGGAGCCGCCGTGGGAGACGACGAGGTGGGCGACGTCCTGGGAGAAGTGGCGGAAGCGGGCGATGCCGGGGGTGGTGAGGAGGTCGAAGTCGATGCGGACGTGGATGCAGCCGTCGCCGAAGTGTCCGTAGGGGGTGCCGCGGAGGTGGTGGTCGGCGAGGAGGGCGCGGAAGTCGCGGAGGTAGGCGCCGAGACGGGCGGGGGGTACGGCGCAGTCCTCCCAGCCGGGCCAGGCCTCGGCTGCGGGGCCGGTGGTGGCGGGGATGCGGGTGGCGGTGCCGGAGGCGTCCTCGCGCAGTCTCCACAGGGCGCGTTGGGCGGCGGGGTCGGTGACGACGAGGGCGTCGGTGACGTCGGCGGCGCGGACGACGGTGTCGGCGTGGGCGCGGGCTTCTGCGGGGGTGGTGCCGCCGGTCTCGACGAACAGCCAGGCTCCGCCGCGGGGCAGGGCGGTGGGGGTGGGGACGAGGTCGGCGGCCATGCCTTCGAGGGTGAGGGGCCGGTGTGGGAGGAGGCCGGCGGCGGCGTCGGCGGCGGCGCTCTCGTCGGGGTAGCCGAGGACGGCGAGGGCGCGGGCGGGGGGTGTCTCGACGAGGCGGATCTCGGCTTCGGTGAGGATGCCCCAGGTGCCTTCGGTGCCGCAGTAGGCGCGGGCGACGTCGGTGCCGTGTTCGGGCAGGAGGGCGTCGAGGGCGTAGCCGGAGATGCGGCGGGGGAGGTCGGGGTATCCGGTGCGCAGCAGGGCGAGTTCGCCGGTGACGAGGTCGAGGAGGCCGTCGGGGGCGCCGGCTCCGTGGCGGCCGAGGTGGGCGGTGCGGCCGGTGGAGTCGATGACGGTGAGGGTGTGGACGTTGTCGGCGGTGGTGCCCCAGGCGACGGAGTGGGTGCCGCAGGAGTTGTTGCCGATCATGCCGCCGAGGGTGCAGCGGCTGTGGGTGGAGGGGTCGGGGCCGAAGCGCAGGCCGTGCGGGGCGGCGGCTTCCTGGAGGCGGTCGAGGACGGTGCCGGGCTGGACGCGGGCGGTGCGGGTGGTGGGGTCGAGGTCGAGGACGCGGTTCATGTGGCGGGTGAGGTCGAGGACGATGCCGGTGCCGGTGGCCTGTCCGGCGATGGAGGTGCCGCCGCCGCGGGGGACGACGGGGATCGCGTGGTCGCGGCAGACGGCGAGGGTGGCGGCGATGTCGTCGGCGTCGTGGGGGGAGACGACGCCGAGGGGGACGCGGCGGTAGTTGGAGGCGTCCATGGTGGTGAGGGCGCGGGCGGTGCTGTCGAAGGCGACGTCGCCGCGGACGGCGCGGGTGAGGGCGGCCCGTAGGTCGGGGGTGGCTTCGGGTGTGTCCGGGGAGGTGCCGGGCGGTCGGGTGGGGTGTGCCCGGGAGTGTGGTTCCGGTCGTCGTTCCGGCTGTCCGTGGGGCCGTCCGCCGAGATCCGTCATGGGTCCAGGATGCCGCCGGGTGTCCGTGGGGGCTGCCCGGCGGGTATCCGAATGGCCCCGTTTTGCCGGGCCGATCATGAGACCGCTTTCCGAACCTTCCCAATCCGATCACGAACTCTCATATAGTGACCGCCAGTTGAGCACCAGGTGTCGCTTCTCGCCCAGGACCCGACCGAGGACACGACCGAGGACACGTTCTTCCCCCAGGAACACGACCGAGGACCGATTGATGACCCCGCCCCTGCCCTCCGGCGAACGACCCGCCCTGCGCGCCATCGCACCCCCGGTGCTGACCGCCGCCGCACTGGCCGCGATCGCCGTGGTGGCCGCCGTCCTGCTCGCCCCCACGACCGCCCGGACCCCGCTCGCCTGGGGTCTCGGCACCGCCGCCGTGCTGCTGTGCGCGGCCGTGGCGGTGGCCGCCCGGTCCGTCCGGGCCGCGCGCCTTCTGCGCGGCCGGCTCGAGTCGGTGACCCAGGACGCGGGCCGGCTCCTGCACGAACGGGCCCGACAGGCCGAGGAGTTCGGCCAGGAACGGGCCCGGCTCGCGGACGAGGCCGCCCGTGACCGCGTGCACGCCGCCGAGAACGCCGACCGTGAACGGACCCGGCTGACCGAGGACGCCGCGCGCGAACGCGACCGCCTCACCGCAGAGTTCACCACCGAACGCGACCGCCTCACCGCGGAGTTCACCACCGAACGCGACCGCCTCGCCGAGGAGGCCGCCGCGGAACGCGACCGGTTCGCCGCCGACCGCGCCCGCCTGACCGCCCGCAACGCCGAACTCGACGCCCGCGCCCGGCAGGCCGCCGGCGAGCGTGCCGCCGCCATCTCCGCGACCGCCAACGCGGCCGGACGCATGCAGGCGCTGTCCACCGGCATGCTCGCCGACCTGCGGGCCATGGAGGAGAAGCACTCCGACGAGGACGTCCTCGCCGACCTCCTCCACCTCGACCACCGCACCGCGCAGGCCGGCCGGCTCGCCGACTCCGTCGCCGTCCTGGCGGGCGCCCGCTCCGGACGCCGCTGGGCGCGCCCCATCGTCATGGAGTCGATCCTGCGCGGCGCCATGGGCCGCATCGGCGGCTACCAGCGGGTGCGCGTGCACTCCGCGAGCGAGGCCGCCGTCGCCGGGCACGCCGCCGAGGGCGTCATGCACGCGCTCGCCGAACTCCTCGACAACGCCGCCACGTTCTCCCCGCCGACCGCCGAGGTCCACGTGTACGTGGAGGAGGTCCCGGCCGGCGTCATCGTCTCCGTCGAGGACAGCGGCCTGGTGATGGGCGACGTCCAGCTGCGCCGCGCGGAACGCGCCGTCTCCGGCGAGGCCGCGGACACCGGCGGCCTCGGTGGCCTCACCGGCACCCGCCTCGGCCTCGCGGTGGTCGGCAGGCTCGCCCGCAAGCACGGCCTGAAGGTGTCGTTCCGGCCCTCCGCGCGCGGCGGCACCGGCGTCCTCGTCCTCATCCCGCAGGACCTGCTCACCCCGCCGAGCACCGTGCCGGGCACCGCGCCCGACGCCACACCCGGCACGACCCCCGCGGCCGGCACGGCGCCCGCGCCCGCCGCCGTCGCCGGCCACACCTCGGCGCCCGGCACCCGCGCCCACCGGGAACCCGAGGCGCAGCACGGCCCCGGCGAACGGCGGGAGACGGCCGGTCCGGACGGGGGCCACGACGACGCCCGCGCCGTCCGGCCCGCCGAGGACTCCCCCACCGCCCCGGTGTCGTACGCGGCGGGCCGCGCGGCCGGTGACCTCGACCCCGACCCCGTACCCGCGCACGACTCGCCCCGGCACGAACCGGGGCCCTCCCCCACCGGCGGACTGCCCAAGCGGCGCCGGGGCCGTACCCTCGCCCACGCCGAGCGCAGCCGCTCCCACACGACACCGCAGCCCGCCCCCGAAGCCCGCGGCGGGGAGGACCCGAGGACCCGGTCCGCGGCCCGCTTCGGCAGCTTCCGGCAGGCGGTGCGCGGCACCGCGCCGGACGCCCCCGAGGCCGTACGGGCCGAGGAGGCGCAGGGCGGGGAGCCCGCGGGGGCCCGCGCCGAGAAGCAGGTCCCCGGACAGCGGACCGCACCCGACGCGGACCGCACCCGCGGCACGAACGGCACGGACGGCCCCCGCGGCGCGGCCGACGCACAGGGCGCTCCGCCCGCCCCCCTTTCGACGAACACCCCCACCCAGCACGCGCTCCCGGAAGGCGACACCACCTCATGACCGGCACCATCACCGCCGACGAGAAGCTCTCCTGGCTCATCGAGGGCCTTCTCGAGCGCACCCCGGGCGCCCGGCACGCGCTCGTGCTCTCCCGCGACGGCCTGAAGCTGTGCCGCACCCCCGAACTGTCGGTCGACCAGGCCGACCAGCTCGCCGCGATCGCCGCCGGTATCCAGTCGCTGTCGCACGGCGCGTCCGTCGAGTTCGGCGACGGCTCCGGAGGCGTGCGCTCGGCGATGGCCGAGTTCTACGGCGGAGTGCTGTTCATCGTGGAGGCCGGCGACGGCGCGCATCTCGCCGTCGTCACCGCGGAGGACGCGGACGCCGGGCTCGTCGGGCACAACATGAGCGAGCTCGTGGAACAGCTGGGCGAGTACCTGAGCGCGCCGCCGCGCACGTCATGAGCCGTCCCGGCAGGGACGACGCACCCGACCGGCTGTACACCCTCACCGGGGGCCGCAGCCGGTCCGGTCCCGACACCCCCTTCGACCTGGTGACCCTGGTGGTCGCCGAGTGCGAGCCGGTGACGGGAATGCAGTCCGAGCACACCGCGATCCTGCGGTTGTGCGAACGGCCCACCGCCGTCGTGGAGATCGCGGCGGAACTCGCGCTGCCGGTGTCGATCACCCGCATCCTGCTGTCCGACCTGCTCGCCGCGGGCCGGGTCAGCGCCCGTCACCCGCACACCACCGTTCCCTCCGGTCTTCCCGATCCCGACATCCTGGAGCAGGTGCTCGTTGGACTCCGTAACCTCTGACGCTCGTGCGCCCCTGTCGGCGTCGGCCGACAACGGCCTGAAGATCGTGGTCGTGGGCGGCTTCGGCGTCGGCAAGACGACCCTGGTCCGCTCGGTCAGCGAGATACGTCCTCTCAACACCGAGGAGACGATGACGCAGGCCGGCGAGGCCGTCGACGACATCAGCGAGGTGCGCGGCAAGTCCGCGACCACCGTCGCCTTCGACTTCGGCCGCATCACGCTCGACGCCCGCAACGTGCTGTACCTGTTCGGGGCGCCCGGCCAGGAACGGTTCTGGTTCCTGTGGGACCGGCTGTTCTCCGGCACGCTCGGCGCCGTCGTCCTCGTCGACACCCGCCGTATCGACGACTCCTGGTACGCCATCGACCGGCTGGAGCACCACGGCACCCCGTTCATCGTGGCGTGCAACGACTTCGGCGGACCCACGCACACCCCGGCGCAGATCCGGGAGGCCCTCGACCTCGACCCGCACGTGCCGCTCCTCGACTGCGACGCCCGTTCCCGGGAGTCCAGCAAGCGCGTGCTGATCACGCTCGTGGAACACCTCCAGTCCCTGCACGCCCGCCACGGCGCCGCCACCGCGGAGGACGCCCTGACCGCACCGGAGCCCGCGCTGTGAGCCCCACCCCCGCCCCCGTCCCGCTCAGCGGCCCCCGGTTCCAGACCGAACCGGCGGAGCTGTACCGGGAGATGCGGCGCGACCACGGATCGGTCGTGCCCGTCGTCCTCGACGGCGACATCCCCGCGTTCCTCGTCGTCGGCTACCGCGAACTCCACCAGGTGACCGGCGACCCTCAGCTGTTCAGCCGCGACTCGGACCTGTGGAACCAGTGGGACCGCATCCCCGACGACTGGCCGCTGCTGCCGATGATCGGCCGCAAGCAGCCGTCCATCCTGTACACGGTCGGTGAACGGCACCGCGAGCGTGCCGCGATGATCAGTGACGCCCTCGAAGCCGTCGACCCCTTCGAACTGCGCTCGCACGCCGAGAAGTTCGCCGACGAACTCATCGACGCGGTCTGCGCCAAGGGTGAGACGGACATCGTCGCCGACTACGCGGCCCTGCTCCCCGTCCGGGTCCTCGCCACGCTCTACGGCTTCTCCGACGAGCAGGGCCCCGGCCTGGTCACCGCGCTCAACGACATGATCAACGGGCGGGAGGGGGCGCTCGACGGGCAGCGTCATCTCGCCGCCTCCATGGCGCGGTTGCTCGCCGACCGCAAGGAGACACCGGCGAACGACGTCGTGTCCCGGATGCTCGCCGACCCCTCCGGGTTCACCGACGAGGAGATCGCCCAGGACCTGATGGTCATGATGGCCGCCGGGCACCAGCCCACCGCCGACTGGATCGGCAACTCGCTGCGCCTGATGCTCACCGACGACCGCTTCGCCGCCTCCCTGTTCGGCGGCCGGCACAGTGTCGCCGAGGCCATGAACGAGGTCCTGTGGGAGGACACCCCCACCCAGAACGTCGCAGGACGGTGGGCCTCGCGCGACACCCAGCTCGGCGGGCGCCGCATCCGCGCCGGCGACCTCGTGCTCCTCGGCCTGCAAGGCGCCAACTCGGACCCGCAGGTCCGCACCGACAGCTCCGCGCTCACCGGCGGGAACAACGCCCACTTCTCGTTCGGGCACGGCGAGCACCGCTGCCCGTTCCCCGCGCAGGAGGTCGCCGAGGTCATCGCGCGGACCGGCATCGAGGTCGTCCTGGACCGGCTGCCCGACATCGACCTGGCCGTGCCCGCCGAGTCCCTCACCCGGCGCCCCTCCCCGTGGCTGCGGGGCCTGGACGAACTGCCCGTCACGTTCACGCCCGTGCCCGTCCTCTGAGACCCCGACGCACCCGGCCGGCCCATCCGCCGGCCGGGCTCCGGGGGCTGCCCCCGGGAAGACGCCGTACTCCTACCCCGCCCCTGGAGGGACCCCCGCATGAGCACCGGTACCGAAGAGACCCGCATCGTCCTGGACCCCTTCGTCACCGACCTGGACGGCGAGAGCGAGGCGCTGCGCGCCGCGGGCCCCCTCGCCGCCGTCGAGCTGCCCGGCGGCGTCCCCGTGTGGGCGGTCACGCACCACGCCGAGGCGCGCGCCCTGCTCACCGACCCCCGCCTGGTCAAGGACATCAACGTGTGGGGTGCCTGGCAGCGCGGGGAGATCGCCCCCGACTGGCCGCTGATCGGACTCGCCAACCCGGGCCGCTCCATGCTCACCGTGGACGGCGCCGATCACCGCAGGATGCGCACCCTGGTCGCGCAGGCGCTCACCCCGCGGCGGGTGGAGCAGATGCGGGAGCGGATAGCGAAGCTGACGGAGGGGCTGCTCGACGATCTCGACGGGCTCGACGGCGACGTCGTCGACCTGAAGGCCGACTTCGCGTACCCGCTGCCCATGTACGTCGTCGCCGACCTGATGGGCATCGAGGAGGCGCGACTGCCGCGTCTCAAGGAGCTGTTCGAGAAGTTCTTCTCCACGCAGACGCCGCCCGCCGAGGTCATCGCGACGCTCACCGAGCTGGCCGGGATCATGGCGGACACGGTCGCGGCGAAGCGGGCGGCGCCGGGCGACGACCTGACCAGCGCGCTGATCCTGGCCTCCGAGGACGGCGACCACCTCACCGACGAGGAGATCGTCTCCACCCTGCAGCTGATGGTCGCCGCCGGCCACGAGACGACGATCTCCCTGATCGTCAACGCGGTCGTCAACCTGTCCGCCCACCCCGAACAGCGCGCCCGCGTCCTGTCCGGCGAGGCCGACTGGTCCGCGGTCGTCGAGGAGACCCTGCGTCACTCCACCCCGACCTCGCACGTCCTGATCCGGTTCGCGACCGAGGACGTCCCGGTCGGCGACAAGGTGATCCCGGCGGGCGACGCGCTGATCGTGTCGTACGGGGCGATCGGCCGGGACGAGAACGCGCACGGCCCGACGGCGGGCGCCTTCGACATCGGCCGCTCGGAGGGTCCCCGGCACATCTCCTTCGGGCACGGCCCGCACGTCTGCCCCGGTGCCGCCCTGTCCCGCCTGGAGGCGGGCGTCGCCCTGCCCGCCCTGTACGCGCGTTTCCCCGGCCTGGACCTCGCGGTGCCGGCGTCGGAGCTGCGGAACAAGCCGGTGGTGACGCAGAACGACCTGTTCGAACTGCCGGTGCGGCTGATCGCCGGATGAGGTGACGGGGCGTCCTCCCCGGAGGACGCCCCCGGCGGTGCCCGCCG
Source organism: Streptomyces sp. M41(2017) (assembly GCF_002078175.1). Lineage (GTDB taxonomy): Bacteria > Actinomycetota > Actinomycetes > Streptomycetales > Streptomycetaceae > Streptomyces. The sequence goes on from NZ_MWFK01000001.1 coordinate 1,636,115, forward strand.
GCCCGGGGCCGGCGGGCCGCCCCCGCCTCTCCCTGCACCGCCCCGGCTCTTCCCGTTCTCTCCGTCCCGTCCTCCTCCCGTCTCAGCCGCCGGACGACGTTTCGACCAGGTTTCCCCGACCGGCTAGGCTCCCCGCGTGGCTGATATCCAGATCCCCGCTGACATCAAGCCCGCCGACGGACGATTCGGCGCTGGCCCCTCCAAGGTGCGGACGGAGGCGCTCGACGCGCTGGCCGCGACCGGCAGTTCCCTGCTCGGCACCTCCCACCGCCAGGCCCCGGTCAAGAACCTGGTCGGCACGGTCCGCGAGGGCGTGCGTGAGCTGTTCTCGCTGCCCGACGGATACGAGGTCGTCCTCGGCAACGGCGGCTCCACCGCGTTCTGGGACGTCGCGACGCACGGACTGATCGACAACAAGTCGCAGCACCTCACGTTCGGCGAGTTCTCCTCGAAGTTCGCGAAGGCCGCCAAGCTCGCGCCGTGGCTCGCCGACCCGACCGTCGTCTCCTCCGACCCGGGCACCCACCCCGAGCCGGCCGCTGAGGCGGGCGTCGACGTGTACGCCTTCACCCACAACGAGACCTCGACCGGTGTCGCCGCCCCGATCAAGCGGGTCGCGGGCGCCGACGAGGGCTCCCTCGTGCTGGTCGACGCCACCTCCGGCGCCGGCGGCCTGCCCGTCGACATCGCCGAGACCGACGTCTACTACTTCGCCCCGCAGAAGTCGTTCGCCTCCGACGGCGGCCTGTGGATCGGCGTGTTCTCCCCGGCCGCCGTCGAGCGCGCCGAGCGGATCCACGCCTCGGGGCGGCACGTCCCGGAGTTCTTCTCGCTGCCCACCGCGATCGACAACTCCCGCAAGAACCAGACGTACAACACCCCGGCCCTCGCGACGCTCTTCCTGCTCAACGAGCAGCTGGAGTGGATCAACAGCCAGGGCGGCCTCGCCTGGTCGACGGCCCGTACGAAGGACTCCTCCTCGCGTCTGTACCGCTGGGCCGAGGACAGCAAGTACGCGACCCCGTTCGTCACCGACGCGGCGAAGCGCTCGCAGGTCATCGGCACGATCGACTTCGCCGACGAGATCGACGCCGCAGCCGTCGCCAAGGCCCTGCGCGCCAACGGCATCGTCGACACCGAGCCCTACCGCAAGCTCGGCCGCAACCAGCTGCGCGTCGCCATGTTCCCGGCGATCGACCCGGCGGACGTCGAGGCGCTCACGCAGTGCATCGACTACGTGATCGAGAAGCTGTAACCACCGTTCCCCCGCGAGGACTTCGGGCGGTACGGGCGAGGGGCGCCCGGCACGGGAACGTGCCGGGCGCCCCTCGCGCCGTCGTGTGCCGGTGCTCGTCCCGGCCCAGAGGTCCGGTCCGTCCGGGTCAGTCGCGGCGCAGCAGCCGCCGCAGGCCGAGGACCACGGCGAGCAGCGCGGCGGCCGCGACGGCGCCGACCTTGAGGCTGCCGCTCAGCGGGCCGTCGTCGTCGCCGGAGGCGGAACCGCCGCCCTGTGCGGGGGACTTGCCGTCGGATGCGGACGCGCCGGGGGCGTCCTCCGGCTGGACGGGGCTGTCGGCGCCTTCGCTGCCGTACATGAGTTTCGTTCCGTCGGTGGTGTAGGTGACGGACTCGCCCTGGCCCTGGAGGGGCACGTTCAGGCGGCTCTCGCGTTTGATGGCGCCGCCGTTCCAGTCGTAGAGGATGCCGCCGAAGTAGCCGCGTACGGCGAGGTGGCGGCCGTCGGGGGAGAACGCGCCGTCGGTGACCCACAGGTCGACGGTGGCGACGGGCTTGAAGACGTTGGTGCCGGTCGCGGAGAGCTGGGCGGGGCCTTCGTAGAGGTGGCCGCCGTCCTCGTCCTTGTCGGCGATGTACACGCGGCCCGTCTTGGGATGGACCATCAGGGCTTCGGCGTTGCGGGCGCCGTCGGAGTACTTCACGACGTACTGGGTGGCGCGGATCGTCTGGTCCTTGAGGACCTTCGGCTCGGGCAGTCTGTAGATCCACACGTGGTCCCACTTGCCGCCGAGGTTGTCGCCGATGTCGCCGACGTACAGGTCGCCGTCGGGGCCCAGGGAGATCGCCTCGACGTCGCGGGGCGCGCCGACGCCGCTCATGGTGACCGTCGCGACGGTGCGGCCCGTCCGGCTGTCGACGGCGTACAGGTAGGCGCCGTCGTCGCTGTCGTTGTGGGTCCAGTACACGCCGGGATGGATGCGGGAGGCGGCGAGGCCGCTGGACTCGGTGATGCGGGGGTCCTTGATGGTGAATCCGTCGTCCCCTCCGTCGGCGAGGGCCGGCGCCGCGAAGGCGAGGGAGGCGACGGCTACGACAAGGGCTCCGGCGAGGGCTCCGGCGGCGGTCCCGGTACGGAACGAGGGCGATCGGCGCATGGCCCAAGCCTGCCACCCCGCCCCGGCGTTCGCGTCGGCGGCGCCCGCCGAACGGCCCGGCACCGGCCGCGGTCCGCCAACCGGCGGGCCGTGGAGGGGCGGTGGGCCGTGCGCACAGTGGCAGGCCTCACATCGGGAGGGCTCATCCGGGCCCCCGCCGATCGTTCATGATGAGCGGATGCTCAGGTTCATGCCCGTCGGGGACTCCATGACGATCGGTAGCGCGGGCGAACACACATGGCGCTACCGGATGTGGCAGCACCTGCGGGCGACCTACGGGGGCCCGTTCGAGATCGTCGGTCCGCGCGAGACGCTCTACGACATGGCGACGGGCGCCGCCGACTCCTACGAGTACGCCGACCCCGACTTCCCGCGCGGTCATCTGGCGGGCTGGGGCGAGGGCTGGCAGCACATGGCGCCGGTCGTCCGCGAGACGGTCCGCGCGCAGCGTGCCGACGTCCTGCTGGTCTCCCTCGGCCTGATCGACCTGGGTTTCTACACCAACGCGGTGCAGACGGCCGACAACGTCCGGCTGTTCGTGGCGGAGGCGCGGGCCGCGAACCCGCGGGTGCGGATGGTGCTGCTCCCGGTGATACCGAACGTGCGCGCCGAGTCCGACGTCCCCTTCGCCGCCGAGGTCGCCGCGTTCAACGAGTTGCTCGCCAAGACGGTCGCCGACCTGGACGAGCCGCGCTCCCCGCTGCTCCTGGCGTCGCCGCCGCCGTCGTACGACATCGCCTTCGACACCTACGACGGCACGCATCCGAACGCGCGTGGCGAGCACAGGATCGCGGAGGGTTTCGCGGCGGCGATGCACCAGGCGTGGGGCCTGGGCGAGCCGTACGCGGCGATCGCTTCCTGAGGGATCGCGGAGGGGGCGCGCCGGGGTGCGGAGGGTCCTCGCCGGGGTGGTGCCCGGGGCTCGGGCGGCGGGCCGCGTGTGCCCTTGCTTCGAGCGGGCTCGAAGGCGTTGGCTGAGGCCTCATGAAGTACACACAGCTCGGACGCACGGGGCTCAAGGTCAGCCGGATCGTCCTCGGCACCATGAACTTCGGACCGCAGACCGACGAAGGCGACAGCCACGCCATCATGGACGCGGCGCTGGACGCGGGCATCAACTATTTCGACACGGCGAACGTGTACGGCTGGGGCGAGAACAAGGGCCGTACGGAAGAGATCATCGGGAACTGGTTCGCCCAGGGCGGCGACCGGCGCGAGCGGACGGTTCTCGCGACCAAGGTGTACGGGAACATGGGCGCCGACGGCGAGCCGTGGCCCAACCAGGACAAGCTGTCCGCCCTGAACATCCGGCGGGCCGTCGACGCCAGCCTGAAGCGGCTGCGGACCGACCACATCGACATCTACCAGTTCCACCACGTCGACCGGACGACGCCGTTCGACGAGATCTGGCAGGCGATCGACGTCCTGGTGCGGCAGGGCAAGATCCTCTACGTGGGGTCGAGCAACTTCCCCGGATACAAGATCGCGCAGGCCAACGAGATCGCCGCGCGCCGCGGCGGCACCATCGGCCTGGTCAGTGAGCAGTGCCTCTACAACCTCGCCGAGCGGCGCGCGGAGATGGAGGTCATCCCGGCGGCCCAGGAGTACGGGCTCGGGGTCATCCCCTGGTCGCCACTGAACGGCGGGCTGCTGGGCGGGGTCATCAGGAAGCAGGTCGAGGGCGGCCGCCGGGCGAGCGGCCGGGCCGCGGACGCCCTCGCCGACACGGCCGTGCGCGACCGGATCCAGGCGTACGAGGATCTGCTCGACAAGCACGGTCTGGAGCCCGGTGAGGCGGCCCTGGCGTGGCTGCTGACCCGTCCCGGGGTGACCGGCCCGATCGTCGGCCCGCGCACCGCGGAGCAGCTGGAGTCGGCGCTGCGCGCCGTGGAGCTGGAGCTGTCGCAGGAGGTTCTGGACGGTCTCGACGGGATCTTCCCGGGTCCGGGTCCCTCTCCGGAGGCGTTCGCCTGGTAGGGGGCGCGTCCGGGGTCCGGCGGTGGCGGTCGCTACCTGACCGCCGCCGCCAGTGCCACGACGGCGAACATCAGCACGAGCACACCGGCCATGATCCGGTTACGGGTCTTCGGGTTCACGCCATCGAGGTTAACGGTCCGCCTGCCCGGTCCCGTCGCCCGCCCCCAGCGGCCGGGCGGCCAGTGTCTCGTAGCGGGGCCGTTCTCCGGGGATCCCGGAGTCGGGCAGGTTGCTGCGGACCAGGCACAGCTCGCCCACGGTCCAGGGGCGTCCGGCGAAGCCGTCGAGGGCGGTGAGGTACGGGGTGAAGTCGGCGGAGTCGCGGCTGCGGGCCAGGGTGAGGTGGGGCCGGTAGTGGCGGTGTTCCTTCATGGCGATGCCCGCCTTGCGTCCGGCGGCCTCCGCGCGGGCGGCCAGCAGGCGCAGGCTGTCGATGTCCCCGGTGGCGCCCGCCCACAGGGCGCGGCCGCCGAAGTGGCCGCCGCCGTGCAGGGCCAGCGGGAAGGGCGCGGTGCGGTGGGCGGCGCGGGTGAGCCGCTCGGTCAGGTCCGGGACGGTGGTGTCGGCGACCTCGCCGTAGAAGGCGAGGGTGAAATGCCAGCCGGGGCGGCCCGTCCAGCGCAGCGCGTCGGCGCCCGGTGTCCGCCGCAGCAGGTCGGCCTCCGTGGCGAGTTCACGCACCGCGTCGGCGGGCGGCAGCACGGCCGCGAAGAGTCTCATGCGCCCACTTTCCCAGCCTCCACGCGGCCGCGTGGAGGGAAATGGAGGGGAGGGAAGCAGAGGGAAGCGGAGGTAACCGGTCGGCGCCCGTTCCCTCGCACGCGACGGCCGGCCCCCCGCTTGCGGGTGGCCGGCCGTCGCGTCGGACCGGCGGTGCGCCGGCGGGGTCTCACACCGTGGCCAGGTGCTCCTCGGTGCGGGTGCGGGGCACGAAGCGGACCCGGGGTGCGCCGCGGTGCCAGCCGAGGGAGACGCGCAGACCGCCGAGGCGTGCCAGGACCAGGCCGATCGTCGTCGCCGCGGCCATCGAGACGAGGCCGCCGAGCGCGAAGCCGATCCGGGGACCGTAGGCGTCGGTGACCCAGCCGACCAGCGGGGCGCCCAGCGGTGAGCCGCCCATGAAGACCATCATGAACAGGGCCATGACGCGGCCGCGCATGGCCGGGTCGGTGGCCATCTGGACCGAGGTGTTCGCGGTGACGTTCACCGTCAGGCCGGCGATGCCGATCGGGACCATCAGCAGGGCGAACAACCACAGCGAGGGTGCCGTCGCGGCGACCACTTCGAGCGCGCCGAAGGCGATCGCCGCCGCGATGAGCACGCGCAGCCGTGCGGTGCCGCGCCGGGCGGCGAGCAGCGCACCGGCCAGCGAGCCGAGCGCCATCAGCGTGTTGAAGAGGCTGTAGGCGCCCGCGCCGGCGTGGAAGGTGTCGTCCGCGTACGCCGACAGCCAGACGGGGAAGTTGAACCCGAAGGTGCCGATGAAGCCGACGAGGACGATCGGCCAGATCAGGTCGGGGCGGCCGGCGACGTAGCGCAGGCCCTCGCGGAGCTGGCCCTTGCCGCGCGGGGTCCGCTGGACGACGTGGAGTTCCCGGGCGCGCATCAGGAGCAGGCCCGCGATGGGGGCCACGAACGACAGTCCGTTCAGGAGGAAAGCCCATCCGGTGCCGACGCCGGTGATCAGGAGTCCGGCGACGGCGGGGCCGACCAGGCGGGCGGACTGGAAGTTGGCCGAGTTCAGGCTGACCGCGTTCTGCAGCTGGCCGGGTCCGACCATCTCGGAGACGAAGGACTGGCGGGCCGGGTTGTCGACGACGGTGGCGAGACCGACGGCGAACGCGGCGAGGTAGACGTGCCAGACCTGGACGTGTCCGGAGAGGGTGAGGAAGGCGAGCGCCAGACCGGTGAGGGCCATCGCCGTCTGCGTGACGAGCAGCGTGGGGCGCTTGGGGAGCCGGTCGACGAGGACGCCGCCGTACAGGCCGAAGAGCAGCATCGGCAGGAACTGCAGGGCGGTGGTGATGCCGACGGCGGCGGAGGAGCCGGTCAGGCTCAGCACCAGCCAGTCCTGGGCGATGCGCTGCATCCAGGTGCCGGTGTTGGAGACGACCTGGCCCATGAAGAACAGCCGGTAGTTGCGGACCTTCAGCGAGCTGAACATCGAGGAGGAGCGCGGGGTGCGGGGGGAGGGGCCGGCGGTGCCCGGCCCGGTCCCGGCGGTGCCCGGCGCGGTCCCGGCGGTGTCCGGCGCGGTCCCGGCGGTGCCCGGCGCGGTCCCGGCGGCGGACGAGGGGGCCGCGGGCGTGGCCTGCGCGGGGTCCTCCACGGGTGCGGGGTCCACGGCCGGTGCGGGTTCCGCGCCGGCCGGGGAGGTTCCGGCCGTGGCCGGGGAGTCGTGGGCGGCTGAGGAGTCGTGGGTGGCTGGTGCGGGGGCGGAGTGTGCTCCGGGTCCCGTACTCAAAAGGGCTCGCCTCCGGGGAGTCGTGGACGTCGGCGTCATGGGGGGCGTCGGCGCTTGCTGGGAGCGGCCCCCGCCGATCGGGTATCGGTGGGGGCCGGTGGTGCGGGTCAGATGTGGGCGAGCTTCTCCAGGACGGGGGCGGCCTCGCGGAGCTTGGCCCATTCGTCCTCGTCGAGGGCCTCGACCAGCCCGGCCAGGAACGCGTTCCGCTTGCGGCGGCTCTCTTCGAGCATGGCCTCCGCCTTGTCGGTCTGCGTGACGACCTTCTGGCGCCGGTCCTCGGGGTGCGGCTCCAGCCTGACGAGTCCCTTGGCCTCCAGGAGCGCCACGATGCGCGTCATGGACGGCGGCTGCACGTGCTCCTTGCGGGCCAGTTCGCCGGGCGTGGCGGTGCCGCAGCGGGCGAGGGTGCCGAGCACCGACATCTCGGTCGGGCTCAGCGACTCGTCGACCCGCTGGTGCTTGAGTCGACGCGACAACCGCATCACTGCGGATCGCAAGGCGTTCACGGCGGCCTCGTCGTCGCCCTGGGTGAGGTCAGGCATGTTCTTTAGCGTAACTCATTACTCTCGCTAAAGACCAACGGGGTGCCCGTGAAGCGCGCCACCGAACCCCGGGGTCACTCATATGAGTGAGCCGGATCCGGAAAGCGACCCGGTGCCGCCCGGCATGCGGCGACCCTCGACTCCATGGGGACCAGCGTGCTCAGCCTGCGTATAGACGGGGAGCTGCTCGACCGGCTCCGCCACCATGCCGCCAAACGCGGAATGAGCGTCCAGGACTATGTGGTCCGGACGCTCATTCGCGACGACTTCGACGAGCGGTTCCAGACCGCCGTCGACGAGACGGAGAAGTTCTACGGGGTCACGTGAGGCCGCGTGCCCGTGTCACCGTCCCGGGCCTGCTCAGGTCAGGCCGAGGGCCGGCATCAGGTAGTAGAAGGTGAACACCGCCGACACCACGTACATCGCGACCGGGACGTCCCGCCCGCGGCCCGCCGCCAGGCGCAGCACCACGAAGGTGATGAAGCCCATGCCGATGCCGTTCGTGATCGAGTAGGTGAACGGCATCAGCATCATCGTCACGAAGGCCGGGATGGCGATCGTGTAGTCCGCCCAGTCGATCTCCTTGATCGAGTGGGACAGGATCAGGAAGCCGACCGCGATGAGCGCGGGGGTGGCGGCCTGGGACGGGACCATCGTGGCGACGGGGGTCAGGAAGAGGGCGACGGCGAAGAGCGCGCCGGTGACCACGTTCGCGAAGCCCGTGCGGGCGCCTTCGCCGACACCGGCCGTGGACTCCACGAAGCAGGTGGTGGCGGAGGAGGAGGACGCGCCGCCCGCGGCGACGGCGATGCCGTCGACGAAGAGGACCTTGTTGATGCCGGGCATGTTGCCGTGGGCGTCGGTCAGCTTGGCCTCGTCGCCGATGCCCATGATCGTGCCCATCGCGTCGAAGAAGCACGACAGCAGCACGGTGAAGACGAAGAGGATGCCGGTCAGCACGCCGACCTTGTCGAAGCCGCCGAAGAGGCTGACCTTGCCGACGAGGCCGAAGTCCGGGGAGGCGACCGGGTTGCCGGGCCACTTGGGCGTGGTCAGGCCCCAGGACGGGACGGTGGCGACGGCGTTGATGATCACCGCGACGACGGTCATGGTGACGATCGAGATGAGGATCGCGCCCGGCACCTTGCGGACCATCAGGGCCAGCGTGAAGAGCGTGCCGAGGATGAAGACCAGGACCGGCCAGCCGGTGAGGTGTCCGTCGCCGCCGAGCTGGAGCGGGACGGTGGTCTGGGCGACGTCCGGGATGCGGGAGACGAAGCCGGAGTCGACCAGGCCGATCAGCATGATGAACAGGCCGATGCCGATGGCGATGCCCTTGCGCAGGCCGAGCGGCACGGCGTTCATCACGCGCTCGCGCAGCCCGGTGGCGACCAGCAGCATCACGACGAAGCCGGCGAGGACCACCATGCCCATGGCGTCCGGCCAGGACATCCGCGGGGCGAGCTGGAGGGCGACGACGGTGTTGACACCGAGGCCCGCCGCGAGCGCGATCGGCACGTTGCCGATGACGCCCATGAGGAGCGTGGTGAACGCGGCGGTCAGGACGGTGGCGGTGACCAGCTGCCCGCCGTCGAGGTGGTGCCCGTACATGTCCTTCGCGCTGCCCAGGATGATCGGGTTCAGCACGATGATGTAGGCCATCGCGAAGAAGGTGGCGAAACCGCCGCGGATCTCGCGCGGGATGCTGGAGCCGCGCTCGGAGATCTTGAAGTAGCGGTCGAGGGCGCTCTGCGCGGGCCGGGACTCCGGCTCCTGCGGGGCGGGGGCCTGGGTGGCGGCCGAGGTGGACATGCGGGTCCTCAAACGAGCAGGGGAATGGGGAACATGATCAAGTCTGGCCAGTGTCCGGTCACCGACGGGTTTCCCCCAGGTTTCCGTTGGTGTTTCGTACGAATACAACCGGCCAGACTTGGACGGTTTCAGTATGAACATATGAGTCCGAAATCGCTATCTCCGCGCGTAGACCGTTGGTATACAAGGGAAGCGAGGGTGCGGGCGTCGGCCGGACCGCGCCCCTCGTAAGCTGTGCACATGGCGAAGTGGACCCCCAAGCACGAGGCGCCGGAGCCCCTGGAGGGCCCCGTCGTCGCCACCATCACGGGCGGCACGATCCTCTGGTTCGTCCTCTTCCTGGTGCAGCTGCCGTTCTACGGCTGGTTCGACGACCACGGGCACCTGTGGTGGCTGTGGACCTGCCTGGCCGGCGCGGGCCTCGGCCTGATCGGCATCTGGTACGTCCGCAGGCGCGACGCCGCCATCAAGCGCTCCCTCACCGAGGGCGCCACCTCCCCCGTGACGGAGTAACGGCCACCCCCCGGGCCCTCCCCTACGTCCACGGCAGCATTCCCCGCCGCCCCCGTCCTCCCCAGGTCGGATCTTTCGGGCGCTCGGCGGGTGAAGCCGTATATCCGCACGTACCGTCGAATGCATGACCCACATCGACGCGGGCGCCGGACTCGATCCCGTTCACCCCGTGCCCATACCCGCGTCCCGGCGGGCGAAGGGGCTGACCGCCGCCGAGGTGGCCGAGCGGGTCGCGCGCGGCGAGGTCAACGACGTCCCCGTCCGCAGCAGCCGCTCCATCGGCGAGATCGTCCGGGCCAACGTCTTCACCCGGTTCAACGCGATCATCGGCGTCCTCTGGCTGATCATGCTGGCCGTCGCACCGTTCCAGGACAGCCTGTTCGGCTACGTGATCATCGCCAACACCGGCATCGGCATCGTCCAGGAATGGCGGGCCAAGAAGACCCTCGACTCCCTCGCGGTGATCGGCGAGGTGAAACCGACGGTCCGCCGGGACGGGGAGGCCACCGAGGTCGGCACCTCGCAGATCGTGCTCGGCGACCTCATCGAGATCGGGCCGGGCGACAAGGTCGTCGTCGACGGCACCTGCGCGGAGGCCGACGGGCTGGAGATCGACGAGTCGCTGCTCACCGGCGAGGCGGACCCGGTGGTCAAGCACCCCGGGGACGAGGTGATGTCGGGCAGCTTCGTGGTCGCCGGCGGCGGCGCGTTCACCGCGACGAAGGTCGGCCGGGAGGCGTACGCGGCGCAGCTCGCGGAGGAGGCCTCCCGCTTCACGCTCGTCCAGTCCGAACTGCGCACCGGTATCTCCACGATCCTCAAGTACGTGACGTGGATGATGATCCCGACCGCCATCGGCCTGATCATCAGCCAGCTCGTCGTCAAACAGCACGGCTTCAAGGACTCGGTCGCGCGCACCGTCGGCGGCATCGTGCCGATGGTCCCCGAGGGGCTCGTCCTGCTCACCTCCGTGGCCTTCGCCATCGGCGTCGTCCGGCTCGGCCGGAAACAGTGCCTCGTGCAGGAGCTTCCCGCCATCGAGGGCCTCGCCCGCGTCGACACCGTCTGCCTCGACAAGACCGGCACCCTCACCGAGGGCGGCATGGACGTCACCGAACTGCGGCCCCTGGACGGCGCCGACGAGGGGTACGTGCGCACCGTGCTCGGCGCGCTCGGCGCGTCCGACCCGCGGCCCAACGCCTCGCTCAAGGCGATCATCAACGCCTACCCGGACACCGGGGACTGGCGGTGCACCCAGGCCCTGCCGTTCTCCTCCGCCCGCAAGTACAGCGGCGCGGGGTTCGGCGAGAGCGACGGCACGTCCAGCGCCTGGCTGCTCGGCGCCCCCGACGTGCTGCTGGCCGAGGGCGACCCTGCGCTCGCCGAGACCGAGCGGCTCAACGAGGCGGGACTGCGCGTGCTGCTGCTCGCCCGGACCACCAAGGACCTGGAGGATCCCGGCGCGAAGGAGGCCGCGCGGCCCACCGCGCTCGTCGTCCTGGAGCAGCGGCTGCGGCCGGACGCGGCGGAGACCCTGCGCTACTTCGCGGAGCAGAACGTCGAGGCCAAGGTCATCTCCGGCGACAACGCGGTGTCGGTGGGCGCCGTCGCCGACAAGCTGGGGCTCGAGGGCGAGGTCGTGGACGCGCGCCGGCTGCCCTCCGAGCAGGACGAGATGGCGAAGTCCCTGGAGAAGGGCACGGTGTTCGGCCGGGTCACCCCGCAGCAGAAGCGGGACATGGTCGGCGCCCTCCAGTCACGCGGGCACACCGTCGCGATGACCGGCGACGGGGTGAACGACGTGCTGGCCCTCAAGGACGCCGACATCGGGGTCAGCATGGGCTCGGGGTCCGAGGCGACCCGCGCGGTGGCCCAGATCGTGCTGCTCAACAACAGCTTCTCGACGCTGCCCTCGGTGGTCGGCGAGGGCCGCCGGGTCATCGGCAACATCACCCGGGTGGCGACGCTGTTCCTGGTGAAGACGGTCTACTCGGTGCTGCTGGCCGTGCTGGTGGTGTGCTGGCAGGTCGAGTACCCGTTCCTGCCCCGGCACCTGACCCTGCTGTCCACCCTGACGATCGGCATCCCGGCGTTCTTCCTCGCCCTCGCGCCCAACAAGGAGCGTGCGAAGCCCCACTTCGTGCGGCGGGTGATGCGGTACTCGATCCCCGGCGGGGTCGTCGCGGGCGTCGCCACCTTCGTGACGTATCTGATCGCCCGGCACCACTACACCGGGAGCGGCTCGCTGGACGCCGAGACGAGCGCCGCGACGCTGACGCTGTTCCTGATCTCGATGTGGGTGCTCGCGATCATCGCCCGGCCCTACACCTGGTGGCGGATCTGCCTCGTCGCCTCGATGGGCGGGGCGTTCCTGCTGGTGCTCGTCGTGCCGTGGCTCCAGCACTTCTTCGCGCTGAAGCTGGTCGGCACGACGATGCCGTGGATCGCGGTGCTGATCTCGGTGATCGCGGCGGCCGTCCTCGAAGCCCTGTGGAGGCTGGTCGACCGCCGCGTCCCGGCGTGAGCGGTGTTACCGGCTACCGGGTGGGTTACTGCACGTCGACGTAGTCACCCGTGGCCTTGACGGCCGGGGTGGTCGAGGTGCCCGCGAAGTTGTAGCGGAAGTAGCCGTCGGCGGTGGCCGTCGTGGTCGTCTTCAGGTTGCCCTTCGAGTCCGACTTCACCGTCTTGAGGGTGGACGTGTAGGTGGAGACGGACTTCTTGCGGAACTGGAGCCCGACCGGCTGGACGGTGTAGCCCGCGTACTTGCCGGTGTCCCAGTTGGCGCGGGACAGCAGGCCGGTGACCGTGATGGTCTTGCCCTTCTTGACCGGCTCCGGCGAGGCGTTGACCGTCAGCTTGGAGTAGCGCTGGACCCGGGCGGTCTTGTAGGCGTCGGTGATGACGTAGTCGCCGTCATTGCCCTGGGCCCCGGCCCACACCTTCCAGCTGCCGGCGAGGATGTTGCTGTAGATGTTCTCGTTCGGGTCGGCGACAAGCGTGACCTTGCAGGTCGCGGTGGTGGCGCCGGAGGCCGTGCAGGTACCCGTCTCCGCGTCCGGGACGATGGCGCCGTCGACATCGTCATCGATGTTCGAACCGTGCCAGAGCATGGCGTAGCCGTCGTTGATACCGGACGGGTCGCTGGCCGTCACGGTGACGGTGAAGGTCTTCTTCTTGCTGATGCCGACCACGATGTCGCTACCACCGTTGACGGTGACGCTCGTGATCTTGGTGTCGCCCACCTTCTCGTCCGCCGGGGAGGACCCGGTGAACGGCGTGATCTTGGAGGTGGAGGGCACCTTCGAGGCAAGGCTCCCGTGGCCGTCGGCCTGCGCGGCCGGCACGGCGAGGGCGGAGAGGGCCAGGGCGCCGGAGACGGCGGCCACGGTGGCACGTATGCGCATGCGATCCCCAAGTGGAGAAAGGGGCCGGCCGGTGGTCGTTCCTCGCGGTTCGTCGACACCGGGGCCCAAGTGATCGTGGAGTCTGTTGACTCCGGTGATCAGATCAGCGAGGGGGGCGAATAGTTGTACGGGTGATGAAGATTTTGTGCACGCGTTACCAAGATCGCAGCGGGCGGGCGGAGCAACCGCCCACCCCGGACGCGATCGGTCCCGGCCGGCTCAGTCGAACCAGCGGTCCCGGGCCAGTTCCTCGGTGCGGGACGGGTCCTCCAGGAGCGCGGCGACCTCGAAACGGCGCGGCCACTGGCCCGCCGACCAGGCGAGTCCGGCGGCCACACCCTCCACGGTGGCGGCGTGCAGCACACCGTCGCGGGTGACGCGCCAGTCCAGCTCCGTCCCGTCCACGACGAGTTCCTCGTGCTCCAGGTACGAGGCGGGCGTCGCCGGCCCCAGCAGCAGCCGTACGGACTCCGGGACGTCGTGCTCGGTGCCCTCGGAGGTGACCTCGCCGGTGACGGATTCGCTGAGCCGCCGCACCTGGAACAGCTCGGCGAGTTCCGCGGCCCGCGCCGGACGCACCGGCAGCAGCGGCAACCCGTCGGTGAAGGCCAGCAGGTCGGGTGAGTCGACGACCACGGCGTCGGCGGCGTCCACCACCCGCACCTCGCCGTCCACGACGGCCCGCAGCTCGTCCGGCAGCGTCACCTGCTCGGGGTCGAGGTCGGCCAGCGCGCCGTAGAGGGCGTGCAGTTGGGCACCGGAGACCTCGCGGTCCGGGTCGGCGAGCCGGTCGAGGAGTTCGGCGGCGCCCCCGGGCTCGTCGAGCAGGGCGGCCACCGACGTCCGGACGCCGAGCGCCCGCAGCACCTGTTCGTCGTCGAAGCCGGTCGCGTCCGCCTCGTCGTACAGGCCGCGCAGCAGCGGATCGCCGCCGGCCGCGCGCAGACCGGCCGGCCTGCGCCCGTCGAGCACCGGATGTCCGCGCAGCCACCACGCCGTGTAGGGCCGGACGACCTCGTGGGTGCCGTCGGGCAGCAGGATGCGCATCTGCTGGGTGATCGCGTCCCGCAGCGGCGGCTGCGCGAGCAGGGCGAGCGCCTGCGGCCACCGGTCGTCGTCGATGAGGTCCAGGTCCCGTACGGCGACGATCTCGGTCGCGACGGGCGGCACCGGGGAGTCCGGCAGCCGGTCCAGGACGTCCTCGCACCACACGTCCACGGCGTCGAGCAGCCCCGCGTCGTCGGGCTGGGCGAAGTCTCCCTCGCGGGGCTCCAGTTCGTCCGGGTCGAGGACGACGTCGGTGGCCCGCACCAGGGCGAAACCGGCGAGCACCCCGCAGGCGGCCAGCGGCTGCCCGCCCCAGCGGTCCGCCAGCTCCGCGTCGACGAAGGCGAGTTCGTCCTCGCGCATCACCTGGGCGAACGGGCTTCCCGGCAGCACGAGTTCACCGGCGGGCGCGATGTCGCCCTCCTCGTCCGGCAGGGCCAGCGCGCCGAGCCAGGGTTCGTCACCGGGTTCGAGCCCGGCGTCGCGCACCAGCGCGAGCACGGTGTCCGCCAGTTCCTCCGCGTCCGGGGTGTCCTCGTCCCAGGCCCCGCCGTCGTCGTCCAGCGAGGCGGCCACCGCGGCCCGCACCTGCGGGGTGGTGAGCACCGCGCGCGGCGTCGCGGGCAGCGCGCCCAGCTTCTCCAGCAGCGGATGCGCGGCGTCCGGGTGCGCGACCTTCAGACCGAGCCGGGCGAGGGTGTCCGGCGCGACCGGCGAACCGCCGGCGGTGGGCAGCAGCACCTGGCGCGGCCCGATCGTCGTCCGGCCGTCGGCCAGCGGTACGGGCAGCCCCGACAGCCGGTCCGGGTCGACCCCGGCGAGGCTGTCGTAGAGGCGGTGCCACCAGCCCGGTTCCTTCTCCAGACCGGCGAGCCGGTCCACGGCCTCCGTGAGGGGGACCCGGGCGACGCCCAGGGTGCGCAGCTCCGCGCGCCGTTCCAGCCCGGCGGGCAGCAGACTCGGCAGGACCTCGGCGAGGACCCGCACCGTCTCGGCGCCCGCTCCCTCCACCACCTCCGCGTCACGCGGCCGCAGCGCGGCCGGCTGCTCGGCCGGGCTGCTGCCGGGCCAGTCGACGGGGTTGTCCGCGGCCGGTGTCTCGTCCGGCGGGGCGGCGGGCGGCAGGAAGGCGGTGCGCGGGAGCCGGTCCAGGACGGCCCGGCGCAGCGCGCCGTCCAGTTCGCCCTTGCCGAGCGGTCCGGGCACCAGGTCGATGATGCCGGTGTCCACCGGCCGCCACGCGGCGAGCAGTTCGGCGTACGCGTCCGCCGCGCGCTCCACCAGGAAGTCCGTCAGCGGACCGGGGGCCGCGTGGCGCCGGGTGGTGTCCAGCGGGAGGGACGCGATGAGCAGCGCGGGCACGCCGAGTGCCTCGTCGCTGGGGGTCGGCGCGTGGACGACGGGGCTGGTCCGGGGGCGGGCCGGGGTGCCGTCCGCGTCGACGGGGACGGCCCAGGTCACGGACCAGTGCGGTCGCAGCCGTTCCTCGACCGGGCGGTCGGCGAGCAGGGCGGCGTCGAGGGAGCCGTGGTGGGCGACGGTGCGGTAGCGGGTGGTGCCGTCGCGGGAGTCGTCGATGGTGACGAGGCCGTGGCCGGCGGCGGCCCGCGGGTCGCCCGCGCCGGTGGCGTGCGGGGTGCCGGCTGCTGCCGGTGCGGGGGTGTGACCGGCGTCCGCGTCGTCGCCGGGGCGGGTGCGCCGCAGGGTGCGGACCTCTCCCTCGCCGGTCTCGACGACCACTTCCTCCAGGCCGGGCAGGGCCAGCAGGAGGGCGTCGTCGACGGTGCGCAGGAGGCGCTCGGCGAGGTCCTGTGCCGCGGAGTCGCGCAGCGGGAGGATCACGGCCGTGTCGTACGGGTCCGGGGCGGTGCCCTCGGCGGCGAACGGCAGCCGGAGCAGCGGCACATGGCCGTCTCGGCGGCGGATCTCGTCGCCGAGGCCCGCGCTGTCCCCGGCGGTGCCGGCGGCGAGGTCGCGGGCCTCGGCGAGGGCCCAGCGGACGCCGCCGTGCCGGCCGACGACCGCGGGTTCGTCCGTGACCGCGAGGACGGCGGCGAAGCCGACGCCGAACCGGCCGACGGCCGTGTCGTGGGCGTCCCGTTTCGAGGAGGCGCGCAGCGTGGAGAGCGACTCGACGCCTGCCGCGTCGAGGGGGGCGCCGGTGTTGGCCGCGATCAGGACGCCGTCGCGCAGGGTCAGCCGGAGGCGTCCGGGGGTGCCGGCGCGGGCGGCGGCGTCGGCGGCGTTCTGGGCCAGCTCCACGACGAGCCGGTCGCGGTACCCGCCGAGGACGAGGTCCTCCTCCGCGTTGGCGTCCTCGCGGAACCGGGCGGGGCTGGCCGCCCAGGCGTCGAGCACGCCACGGCGCAGGCGCGCCGTGCCGAACGGGTCCGCGCCCTCGGCCGCGGGCCGCACGAACTTACTCACGGATTCACTCTCCCTCTCGGGTGGCGCGTCCGCGCGGGCGGCGGGTCGCGGCTCGAAGGTACCCCGCGCCCTCCCGTGCTCCCGCCGGGGGCGGCGGCCGGAACCAGCCCTGCGGCGTTCGAGGAGCGGGGTACGGGGCGGAGCCCCGAGTACGGGACGGGCAGGGGCGGAGGGGGCGAGAAGGGCTATGACCCGTCCCGGGAAAGGGGCCGGAAGCGGCCCCGGGAGGGTGCGGGCCGCTACGAGTGGCCGAGCTCGGCGGTGGACTCGTCGGGGGCCGCGGAGACCGACCCGGAGTCGGGGGACGGCCGCAGGGGGAACGGGTCCACCCGGGTCTCGTCGATCACCGGCTGAGGCGGCCGCGGAGGCGCCGGCATGACGGCGGCCTCGGAATGCCCTCCGCACCCGTACGCGAGGGACACCACATGCCCGTCGGCGGGCGAGAACTCGTTCGCGCAGACCCCGAACGCCTGTCCGAGCGTCCCGCCGATCCGGTTGAGGAAGCCACAGCTGACGCAGGTCGCGGGCGCGGCCTGCGCCATCGCGGTCTGCGGCCCGTACGCCTCTTCCCAGCGGTCGGCCGCGACGTGCAGACCGTAACGGGACAGGACCCGGGCCCGGCGCAGGCCGAGTTCCTCGGCGACCGCGGCGATCGAGCCGCGGCGCGGGGCCATCGGAAGGTTCGCGGGGGTGCCCGCGGTCACCTCGATGTCCTCGGCCTCCACCAGCTCGGCCATGTCGTCCGAGACCGCGGAGTTCGGCGCGGGCTCGTCCTCACCCGAGAATCCGGGTTCGAGCCGCAGGTCCTCGGCGTCCGTGGGCAGCAGGTCGCCGGGGCCCATGTCGCCGGGGCGGAGCCGCTCGCTCCACGGCACCCACTCGGGGGCCAGCAGCGCGTCGGTCCCCGGGAGGAGCACCGTCTCGTCGAGGGTGACGACCTTCGCGCGGGAGGCGCGGGCCACGGTGGACGCCCAGCGCCAGCCGCGGTATCCCGGTTCCTTGCACTCGAAGTAGTGCGTGACAACGCGGTCCCCCTCGGAGACCATCCCGAGGTGCTCGCCGACGATGCCGGGATACGCGACCTCCTCGGCAGCCGTCCGGGCGAGGTCGATCGCCTCGGCGCACAGGCGGTCGGGGGTGCGGCTTCGCGTTGTCGCTGCGCTCACAGGTATCGCTTCTCTCCTACGCCGTCTCACGGGTGCGCCATTCCTCCGGCGGGGGTGCGGACGGAGCGGACCGGTGGGCCGCGTCGACGTCCGCGCCCGATCGCACTCGGGCGCACCTACGCCATCCATTCTGCGGGATGGCCGAGAGGCGCGCGGCCGAGAACAATCGCCGCATGCGCGTTACGCACGCTACCTTCTCCTGGCCCCTGGGCCCACACCGGCGGGCGTCTTCGGCGCTCCGCGCCGGTATCCGGGCCGCTCCACGGCGTGCCGCCGGACCGCCGGACGCCGCCGTTCCGGCGGCCCGCGCCACGGCTCCCGCACCCCCCGGCGCGCCCCGCTCCCCCACAAGCCGCCGCCCCCCATCCGCGCGGTAACCGCACTACAAACCCCGATCTCGGGGCACTATGACGGGGTGGCATCCGCGAGGTCGCCCCAGGGAGCCACCGGTGTCGGTGGCGCCAAGGGGAGCAACGAAGGCGGCGGATCGGGCCGGGTGAGCGGTTCCGTCCGTGCGGTGGGGCGTGCCCTGAACTTCCCCGTGACCAAGACGGCGCGCGGCATCCGCCGGGCGACGCACGCGCACGGGGCGGGCGAGTCGGGCCTCGGAAAACTCATCGAACTGCACGCGGTGAACGGCGCGGGCGACGTCATGATCACCGTGGCGCTGGCGTCCACGGTGTTCTTCTCGGTGCCGACCGACGAGGCGCGCGGCCGGGTGGCTCTCTACCTGGGCATCACGATGGCCCCCTTCGCGCTGCTCGCCCCGGTGATCGGCCCGCTCCTGGACCGGCTGCCGCACGGCCGGCGCGCCGCGATGGCGGGCTCGATGCTCGCCCGGGCCATGCTCGCGCTGATGCTGGCGGGTGCGGTGGTGAGCGGCACGTTCGAGCTGTATCCGGCGGCGCTCGGGGTCCTGGTGGCCTCGAAGGCGTACGGCGTGGTGCGCAGCGCCGTGGTGCCCCGGCTGCTGCCGCCGAACTTCTCCCTGGTCAAGGCGAACTCACGGGTCACCCTGGGCGGGCTCCTGGCCACCGGTGTGGCCGCGCCCATCGGGGCGCTGCTCCAGTCGCTGGGGGCCCGCTATCCGCTCTACGGCGCCTTCGTGATCTTCATCGCGGGCACGTTCCTGTCCTTCTCGCTGCCGCCGAAGGTCGACTCCGCCAAGGGCGAGGACAAGGCGCTGCTCGCCGCCGACGAGGGGCACCTGCACGGCCCGCACCTGAAGAAGCCGCCGCGTCCGGGGCTGCGGACGGTGGGCACGGCGGTCACGCACGCGCTCGCCGCGAACGCCTCGCTGCGCTGCCTGTCCGGCTTCCTGATCTTCTTCCTCGCGTTCCTGCTGCGCGAGCACCCGCTGAGCGGCAAGAGCGCGGCGGTCTCTCTGGGCCTGGTGGCCGTCTCGGCGGGCGTGGGCAACGCGCTCGGCACGGCGGTCGGAGCCTGGCTGAAGCAGCGTGCCCCGGAGCTCATCGTCGTGACGGTGGTGGCGTTCGTGCTGGGCGCCGCGATCACGGCGGCGGTCTTCTTCAGCACCGCGCTGGTGGCCTGCCTGGCGGCCGTCGCGGGGTTCGCGCAGGCCCTCGCGAAGCTGTCGCTGGACGCGATGATCCAGCGCGACGTCCCCGAACTGGTCCGCAACTCCGCGTTCGCCCGCTCCGAGACGCTGCTCCAGATGGCCTGGGTCCTCGGCGGTGCCATCGGTATCGCGATGCCGCTGAACGGGTCGCTCGGCCTGTCGGTGGCCGCGGGGATCGTCGCCCTCGGCTGGCTGACGACCGTGCGGGGACTGCTTTCCGTGGCCCGGCGCGGGGGTTCGGGGCGCTCACGGGTGTCCTGAGCCGAGCGGGCGGTGTCCGGGCCGCTCGGGTCCGGGTACGGCACGCCGTACCCCACGTGGGGGGACTGGTGGGCCTGCCCGATAGCCTTCGCCCATGACCTCCCTGCCCCGCGGCAGAGCCGCTAATGGACGACGCGCCGCCCGCAGCCGCCGCGCCGTCGCCGCCGTCGGCGCCGTTTCCGCCGGACTCCTCGCCCTGTCCGCCTGCGACAAGCCGACGCCGTTGGCCACCATCACGGTCGGCGACAACTCGGTGAGTTCCGAGACCGACTGCTACAACGACGGCGACGCGGTGAAGACCGCCGACCTGGCGAAGTGCCTGCAGTCCAAGGACATCAAGTCCATCAAGGTCGATCCCGACGCGACCGTGCGCTTCGGTGTGGACCCGAAGATCGCGGACAAGGGCTGGACGATCCTGATGAACGGTCAGCCGCTGACCGACGCCAGCACGAAGACGTACCGGACCATCCCGGGCAGCGTGTTCTTCAACGAGCAGTACGGCGCCAAGGGCAACTCGACGGTCGTCTCCATCAAGGAGGGCGAGAAGGACGTGTCGGGCCTGTGGTCCTTCAAGCTCCAGAAGGACGCCTGATCGCTGCCGCTGGGCCCAGGGTGCTCGTGGCCACCGCCGTCCCCGCCGAGCGGGACGCGGTGGCCGGGGTGTCCCCCGGCCCCGGCCGTGAGACACGGCTGCCCGGGGCGACCCTGCTCCGGACCGGCGCACTCGATCTGCTGGCCGCCGGTGTGGGGCCGGCCCTCGCCGCCTCCTCCGTCTCCGCCGCGCTCACCGCGGCGGCCCTCGCGGGCACGCCGTACGGGCTCGTCGTCTGCGCCGGGGTCGCGGGCGGTTTCCAGCCCGGCGCGCCGGTCGGCTCGCTGGTGGTCGCCGACGACATCGTCGCGGCCGACCTGGGCGCCGAGTCCCCCGACGGCTTCCTCCCGGTCACCGAACTGGGCTTCGGGACCGTCAGTCACCGGCCGCCGGATTCACTCGTACGAGAGGTCGCGGCCACCACGGGCGGGCAGGTCGGGACGGTGCTCACCGTGTCGACCGTGACCGGCAGCGCGGCGCGCGCCGCCGAACTGCGCGCCCGGCATCCGCTGGCCCTCGCCGAGGCGATGGAGGGCTTCGGCGTCGCCGAGGCGGCCGGCGCGCACGGGGTGCCCGTGCTGGAGATCCGCGCGGTGTCCAACCCCGTCGGCCCGCGTGACCGCGCCGCGTGGCGCATCGGCGACGCGCTCACCGCACTCGCCGGGGCGTTCGGGAAGCTGACGCCCCTCCTGGAGAGTTGGAACGGACATGACCGTACGCACTGAACCTTCCGAAGACCTGCGGATCGCCTACTCGCCCTGCCCGAACGACACCTTCGTCTTCGACGCCTGGGCGCACGGCCGGATCCCGGGGGCGCCCCCGCTCGACGTGACCTTCGCGGACATCGACATCACCAACGGCATGGCCGAGCGCGGCGAACTGGACGTGCTGAAGGTGTCGTACGCCGTCCTGCCGTACGTCCTCGACGACTACGCGCTGCTGCCGTGCGGCGGCGCGCTGGGCCGGGGCTGCGGGCCGCTGGTGCTGACGCGGGAGGCGGGCGCCGACCTGACGGGCCGTACGGTCGCGGTGCCGAGCGAGAGGTCGACGGCGTATCTGCTGTTCCGGCTGTGGGCGGCGGACACCGTGCCCGGCGGGGTCGGCGAGATCGTCGTCATGCCGTTCCACGAGATCATGCCGGCGGTGCGGGACGGGAAGGTCGACGCGGGTCTCGTCATCCACGAGGCGCGTTTCACGTACCAGAACTACGGGCTGCACAAGCTGGCCGACATGGGCGAGCACTGGGAGCGGACGACCGGACTGCCGATCCCGCTGGGCGCGATCATCGCGCGGCGCTCGCTGGGCGCGGAACGGCTGCGGGCCCTCGCCGACGCCACCCGGGCCTCGGTCCGCGCCGCCTGGGACGACCCGGAGGCGTCCCGCGGCTACGTCCTGGAGCACGCCCAGGAGATGGACCCGAAGGTCGCGGACCAGCACATCGGCCTGTACGTGAACGAGTTCACGGCCGATCTCGGCGAGGACGGGTACGCGGCGATCCGCGGACTGCTCACGCGTGCGGCGGCCGAGGGGCTGGTACCGCCCCTCGGGCCGGACGCGCTCGACTTCCCCTGATCCGGGCGGATCCGGAGCCCTCGGGCCGTCCGGATCCCTCCGGTCAGACGTCGAGCTGGTCGGCGACCGCGCGCAGCAGGCCCGCGATCTTGGAGCCGGAGGCCTTGTCGGGGTAGCGGCCCTTCTCGAGCATCGGCGTGATGTTCTCCAGGAGGGTCGTCAGGTCCTGGACGATGGACGCCAGTTCGTCGGGCTTGCGGCGCTGGGCCGCCGCGACCGAGGGGGTGGGGTCGAGGATGGTCACCGAGAGCGCCTGGTCACCGCGCTGACCTGCGACGACTCCGAACTCCACACGCTGGCCGGGCTTGAGAGCTTCGACTCCGGCGGGCAGGACCGAGGAATGGACGAAGACGTCGCCGCCGTCGTCGCGGGAGAGAAAGCCGAAGCCCTTCTCGCTGTTGAACCACTTGACCTTGCCCGTTGGCACCGTCTGTCCTCGTCCTCGTACTCGTCGGGAACTGCTCGGGAGAATCGTCGGGAGACCGCTCGGGTCGTTGCAGGGGCAACTGCCCGTGAAACGGCCCCGGATAGCACGACAGCGGGTCGCCCGACCCGCCGGTACCCAGGCTAATGGTCCGGTGGCCGGTGACAAGACGTCGCCGGATTGTTCCTTCGCGCAGGGAACTACCCTGGTCGAGTGCGTGACAAAACCCAAGCGAATTCCCGCGAAGCCGGGGACCGGCTGATCCGTGCCGGTGCCATCGTGTTCTTCATCGGAGCCGTGGCCACACTGGTCACCGTGGCACCGCTGTTCCTCGGCACGAATCCTTTTCCGACCTACATGTTCGGGCTGAGCATGCTCATGGGGGTCGGCTTCCTGCTGGCGGCCGCCGGCGTGCTGCGGTCCGCCGCGGAGGGCCGCCGCCGGGCGCGCGCCGCGAGCTCCTGACCGGCGGCGCGCCCGGGGATCCCGCCGGGCTCCGCCCGGCTCCTGCTAGCGGTGGTTCTTCAGCCAGGCCGGGAACTCGGTGAGGTCGGCGAGGACGACGTCGGCGCCGGCGGCACGCAGTTCGTCCGCGTCGCACGGGCCGGTCGCCACGCCCACCGCGTACGCCTGCGCCGTGTGCGCGCCGCGTACGTCGCCGGTGTGGTCGCCGACGTACACGCTCGCGCCGTGCTCGCGCAGGGCCACCGCCTTCTGCTCGGCCCACAGGTTGCCGACCAGTTCGTCGGCCGCGATGCCGAGGTGGTCCAGGTGCAGCCGGGCGTTGGGCTCCCACTTCGCGGTGACGACGACCGTGCGCCCGCCCGCCGCCCTGACCGCCTCGACGGCCTCGCGGGCGCCGGGCATCGCGAGCGTCCCGGTGATGGCGTGCGCCGGGTACATCTCGCGGTAGAGGTCGGCGATCGTCGCGACGTCCGCGGCCGGGAACCAGTTGGCCAGTTCGTCCTCCAGCGGCGGACCGAGCCGGGTCACCACGAGATCGGCGTCGATGTACGTCCCCGTCCGGGCCGCGATCGCGGTGTAGCAGGCGTGGATCCCGGGGCGGGAGTCGATCAGGGTCATGTCGAGGTCGAACCCGACGGTCAGCGCTGGGGCAGTCATATGCGCCATTGTGCCCAGGCCGTCACGGGCCGGTCGGGGCGCCCCCGGCCGGGGCGGCGGCCGGAGGACGCGGGGGCGGGCCGTCGGGCTCAACGGCGGCGCCGGGAGCGCCAGACCAGGTACAGGGCGGAGGCCACCGCCGCGGCGCGGACGACCCAGGGCCACGTCTCGGCCATCGCGTCGCTCATGTGACCGTCCGCGACGGGGTCGCCCCAGCGGCCGTTCTGCCGGCCCCAGAGCCAGACGAGGCCGCCCGTGACCGCGAGGCCGGGCAGCACGAGGACCGCCCACTTCGACTCGGCGGGGGTCAGCCGGCGTGATCCGTAGGCGATCAGCCAGCCGAGGCCGAGCGCGAACCAGTTGCCGAGCGCGGCGCCGGCGACCAGGAGGGCGGCGGCGAGCAGCAGGAGCGGGTTGGCGGAGGCGGCGAGGAGCGAACGGCGGCGGACGACGACGGGGGCGACGACCGTCGCGTCCGCGGCGCCGGGTGCCGGCCTCTTCCCCCGGTTCTTCCTCGCGAACCGGGTCCAGCGCCCGCCCCCGCCCTTGCCCGTGCCCTTGTCCGTCGGGTCGGTCCGCGCGGCCTTCTGCGCCGCCTCGGCCGCCTCCTGCGCCGTGCGGTCCTGCTGTACGGGCGGCGGCCTGAGCAGCTCGGGGATCTCCACGCCGCCGGTGAACCCGGGCACGCTGTCGCCGAGTCCGAAAGGGCTGCCGGTGACCCGCCACCAGTCGGGCCGGGTCGCGCTGTCACCGAGTTCGTACGCGCCGGCCAGATGGGGCGGTGAGGGGACGTCGGCCCCGCTGTCCACGGCGGGCGGGGGCTCGGCGGGGCGCGGGCGCGGGACGACGCGGCGCAGTCCCTTGGGCCGGTCCTGCGCGGTGCCGGAGCCCCGGCCCGGTACGGCGGTCCGGGTGTCGGTGGCCGCTTCGGGAGTGGTGGCCGAGGGGGTGCCGGAGCCCGGTGCGCGGCCCGCTCCGGCCGCGGAGACGACGGCGTCGGGGGTGCCGAGCCGTTCGAGGAGGCGGCGGACGGCGGCGGGGCTGTCCGCGGTCTCCTCGGCCCTGCTGCGGTCGATCGCGCCGCGCAGTTCCGTGACCAGGCGCATCCGGGTCGCCGACGGCAACTGCCGCTGCTGGGCCAGGTCTCCGACCCGGCTCAGGTAGTCGAAGACCAGCTGGTCGCTCTCGATCCCCACGAAGTCCCCTCCGGGGCGGGTGCGTTGGATTCCCCGTGGTGACGAAGGTACCGGTTTTTCCCCACCGGGGCGGCGGCCGTCCCGTCCGGGGAACGCGGCCGCCGGGTGCGCGTCCAGCCCTGCGGCGGCCCTCGGGGACATGTCACCCGCTACCGTTGACAGGATGAGCCCCGAGACGACCGCCCCGCGGTCCCTGGCGGAAGCACTCCGGGCGCGGGACGACGCCTCGCTGACCGCTTTGCTGCGTTCCCGTCCCGACCTGATCACGCCCGTCCCCACGGATCTCACCCAGCTCGCCACCCGGGCGGGCACCCGGGCGTCGGTGGTGCGCGCCCTGGAGCGGCTCGACCGGTTCGCGCTCCAGACGGCCGAGGCCCTGGCCGTGGCACCGGAACCGGCCGCGTACGGCGAGCTGCTCGGGCTGCTGGCGGGGGACGACGCGGACCCCGCGGTGACGGCCGCCTTCCCGCACGCCCTCGGGACGCTCCGCGAGCAGGCCCTGGTCTGGGGGCCCGACGACCGGCTGCGGCTGGTACGGACGGCCCGCGAGCTGCTCGCGCCGTCACCGCAGCACCCCTCCCCCACCGGGCTCGGGCCGACGGTCGCCGAGGCCACCACGGGCATGTCGCCGGGACGTATCCAGGAGATCGTGACGGCGGCGGGGCTCGCGACCACGCACGACTCGGTGTCGGCGGTGGCGTCGCTCGGCGGCCTGTTCGCCGACCGGCGCCGGATGTCCGCCCTGCTCGACGAGGCGCCCGTCGAAGCGGTGGAGGTGCTGTCGCGGCTGGTGTGGGGGCCGCCGTACGGGCAGGTGACGGCGGAACCGGCGGCGCATCTGCGGTGGCTGATCGCCCGGGGGCTGCTGCTGCCGACGGCGCCCGGCACGGTCGTCCTGCCCCGTGAGGTGGCCCTGCATCTGCGGGCGGGCCGAGCACACCGGGTGACGGAACCGGTGGCGCCCGCGGTCGAGGCCGCGACGACGCACCGTCCACAGGTTGTGGACGCCGCCGCGGCCGGCCAGGCCTACACGACGCTGGCGACGGTCGAGGAACTCCTGAAGGACTGGCACGAGGGCGGTCCCCCCGTGCTGCGCGCGGGCGGGCTGAGCGTGCGGGACCTGAAGCGGACGGCGGTGGCGCTCGACGTCTCCGAGCCCGTCGCCGCGTTCTGGGTGGAACTCGCCCACGCGGCGGGCCTGGTGGCGTCCGACGGCGAGGCCGACGAGCGGTACGCGGCGACCCCGGCCTACGACGAGTGGCTGGAGCTGCCCGCCGCCGAGCGCTGGGCGCGGCTCGCCTCGGCGTGGCTGGCGGCGACCCGTACGGCGGGGCTGGTCGGCGGCCGGGACGCGAAGGACCGGACCCTGTCCGCGCTCGGCCCGAACCTCGACCGTTCGGCGGCGCCCGAGGTCCGCCACCGTGTCCTCGCGCTCCTCGGCACCCTGCCCGAGGGCTCCTCGCCCGCCCCGGACTCCCTCCTCGCCCGGCTGTACTGGGAGCGCCCGCCGCGCGGTGCCCGGACCCCCACCGACGATCTGAGGACCCGGCTGGCCCGGTGGACGCTGTCCGAGGCGGAACTGCTCGGGGTGACCGGCCGGGGCGCGCTGTCCGCGCAGGGGCGGGCGCTGCTGGGCCTGCCGCCGTCGGCCGCCGTACCGGAGGCGGAGGCGTCGGGTCCCGGCGCCAAGCTGCCCGCGCACAGGCGGCACCACCCGGCGGACGGTGCCGCGGCCGGTGCCGTGCCCCGCTCCCCCGCCGAGCAGGCCGCGGCGGCGGAGCGCGCGGCCCGGCTGGTCGCGCCGCTGCTGCCCGAGCCGCTCGACCACGTGCTGCTCCAGGCGGACCTGACGGCGGTCGCGCCCGGCCCGCTGCAGCGTCCGCTGGCCGACACCCTCGGGGTGCTCGCGGACGTCGAGTCCAAGGGCGGCGCGACCGTGTACCGCTTCACCCCCGGCTCCGTACGCCGGGCCCTGGACGCCGGGCGTTCCGCCTCCGACCTGCACGCCTTCCTCGCCGCCCACTCCCGTACGCCGGTCCCGCAGCCGCTCGCCTACCTGATCGACGACGTGGCGCGCCGGCACGGGCACCTGCGGATCGGGGCCGCGTCGGCGTACGTGCGCTGCGACGACGACGCCATGCTCAGCGAGATCCTCGCCGACAAGCGGTCGCAGGGGTTCCGGCTGCGCCGGCTCGCGCCGACCGTGCTGGCCGCGCAGGCGGATCCGGCGGCTCTCCTGGAGGGTCTGCGGTCGATGGGCTTCGCGCCGGCCGCGGAGTCGGCCGAGGGCGACGTCCTGATCACCCGGGCGCACGCCCACCGCACGCCGCCGCGCACCGCCCCCGAGCCCGTGCCGGACGGGCCGCCGGTGCCCGACGCGACGCTCCTGGGCGCGGCGGTCCGTGCCATCCGGGCCGGGGACCTCGCCTCGACGGCCCCGCGCAAGGACGACCCGGCCGGCGACGGCCCGGCCACCGGGGAGCTGCCCCGCACCAGCTCCGCCGAGACCCTCGCCACCATGCAGGCCGCCGTCCTCACCGGCGAGGCCCTCTGGATCGGCTACGTCAACGCCGAGGGCTCCGCCAGCCAGCGCGTCATCGCCCCCATCCGCGTCGAGGGCGGTTTCGTCACCGCGTACGACCACACGGCCGACGAGGTCCGCACGTACCCGCTGCACCGGGTCACGGGGGTGGCGGAACTCGACGACCAGCCGTGAGGGCGCCGGTCGTGGCCCGGGCCGGTACCGGGGCGGGCCGACGACCAGCCGTGATCACCCGCCGGTAAGGCACACTGGACGTTTGGCCGAGCATCCGCGCCGGGTGCCGCCACGCAGAAAGGGACGGGTGTGAACGGACCCCTCATCGTCCAGTCCGACAAGACGCTCCTGCTCGAAGTCGATCACGAGCTGGCCGACGCCTGCCGCCGTGTGATCGCCCCCTTCGCCGAGCTGGAGCGGGCTCCCGAGCACATCCACACCTACCGCGTCACCCCCCTCGGCCTGTGGAACGCGCGGGCCGCCGGGCACGACGCGGAGCAGGTCGTGGACGCGCTCGTCGAGTTCAGCCGGTATCCGGTCCCGCACGCCCTGCTCGTGGACATCGCCGAGACGATGGACCGCTACGGCCGGCTCACCCTCAGCAAGCACCCCGCGCACGGTCTCGTCCTGACCACCACCGACCGGCCCGTGCTCGAAGAGGTGCTGCGCTCCAAGCGCGTCGCCCCGCTCGTCGGCAGGCGGATCGACGCCGACACGGTCGCCGTGCACCCCTCCGAGCGCGGGCAGATCAAGCAGACGCTGCTGAAGCTCGGATGGCCGGCCGAGGACCTCGCGGGGTACGTCGACGGCGAGGCCCACGCCATCGACCTCGCGGAGGACGGCTGGGCGCTGCGGCCCTACCAGAAGCAGGCCGTGGAGAACTTCTGGCACGGCGGCTCCGGTGTCGTCGTCCTGCCCTGCGGCGCGGGCAAGACGCTGGTCGGGGCGGGTGCCATGGCGCAGGCCAAGGCCACCACGCTGATCCTCGTCACGAACACCGTCTCCGCCCGGCAGTGGAAGCACGAGCTGGTGAAGCGGACGTC
The DNA here is from genome assembly GCF_002078175.1 of Streptomyces sp. M41(2017). Taxonomy (GTDB): domain Bacteria; phylum Actinomycetota; class Actinomycetes; order Streptomycetales; family Streptomycetaceae; genus Streptomyces. Next base: position 1,664,191 of record NZ_MWFK01000001.1, read on the forward strand.
GCTGACCGAGGAGGAGATCGGCGAGTACAGCGGTACGCGCAAGGAGATCCGTCCGGTCACCATCGCCACCTACCAGGTGCTGACGACCCGGCGGAAGGGCGTCTACCCGCACCTCGAACTCTTCGACTCCCGCGACTGGGGGCTCATCGTCTACGACGAGGTGCACCTGCTGCCCGCCCCGGTCTTCAAGTTCACCGCCGACCTCCAGGCCCGGCGCCGGCTGGGACTGACCGCGACCCTCGTCCGGGAGGACGGCCGCGAGTCGGACGTGTTCTCCCTCATCGGCCCCAAGCGGTTCGACGCCCCGTGGAAGGAGATCGAGGCGCAGGGCTACATCGCGCCCGCCGACTGCGTCGAGGTGCGGGTGAACCTCACGGACGCGGAGCGCATCGCGTACGCGACGGCCGAGACGGAGGAGAAGTACCGCTTCTGCGCCACCACGGCGACCAAGCGGAAGGTGACGGAGGCACTGGTCCGGAAGTTCGCGGGCCAGCAGATCCTGGTGATCGGCCAGTACATCGACCAGCTCGACGAGCTGGGTGAGCACCTGGACGCGCCCGTCATCAAGGGCGAGACCAGCAATGCGCAGCGGGAGAAGCTGTTCGACGCGTTCCGTCAGGGCGAGATCAGCGTGCTCGTGGTGTCCAAGGTCGCGAACTTCTCCATCGACCTGCCGGAGGCCACGGTCGCCATCCAGGTCTCGGGCACCTTCGGGTCCCGCCAGGAGGAGGCGCAGCGCCTCGGCCGGGTCCTGCGGCCGAAGGCCGACGGCCACCAGGCCCACTTCTACTCCGTGGTCGCCCGGGACACCATCGACCAGGACTTCGCGGCGCACCGCCAGCGCTTCCTGGCGGAGCAGGGGTACGCGTACCGGATCATGGACGCCGACGATCTGCTGACCGACAGCGGAAGCTGACGGCGGCCCGCCGGTCGGCGCCCGCGACCGGCGGTCACGGGGTCGGGCACGGCCGGGCGGGAGGCGGCGGGGTCAGCGGCAGGGTCAGCGGCGGCGGACGCCGGCTTCCTCGCCGTACTCGCCGAGCAGGACGACGTCGAACGCGGCACCCGCGAAGACCTTCACGGCCCGCAGGGCGTCGCCGAAGCGGTGGCGGTGGTGGGCGGAGGTGACGGCCGTCGCCCCGCGGGCGGCGGCGCCGGGACGGGCAGGGCCTGGGGTGAAAGTGGCTGCACTCATATCTCCATGGTGCGATCCCCGGCCCCGAACGGCGTCGGTCTTCCGACCGAACCTGGGCGCCCCCCGGGTCCACCCCCGGTGCCGCCCGCCGTACACCTCACGACGGACACCGACCCCTAGGGGCGGTGGTCCCCGACCCTGACGAGGGGCGGGCCGCCCGCCGTCCGTCGTCGCGGCGGGAGACCGGGAGCCGGAAAACCCGTTGGCACGGGCATCCGTCCCTCGTCTAGAATCTCCGCTCTTGCCCGCCTCCCTTCGCGGAGTGCCGCCGTCCGGCCGGAAACCGGACGGCATCCGGAATCGCGCACGGATTCCGCAGAGATCCAGGCCCGAACCGCCCGGATCGTCTGGTCCGAGTCAGCCGCATCACTCCCGCAGCAGGTCCCCGGAGGCAATTCCCCGTGTCCACCCTGTCCGACGGTCCGTCCGGCGCACCGTCCGAAGCCGGCGATCCCCTCTCCCGCGAACGTTCCCACCTCGGCCTGTCCCGTTCCGCGCTCCGCGCGATGCGCGAGGACGCGGAGAACCTCGACATCCGCGACGTCACCGCGAACTGGGTGAACGCCGAGGTCCTGCACCGGCAGATCGGCGAGCGCATCAAGGCCCTCGCCGACCTCAGCCACACCCCGCTCTTCTTCGGGCGCCTCGACTACCTGCACGCGCCGGGCGCCGACCGGGCCGAGGGCGCGGAGGGCGAACGGTTCTACATCGGGCGCCGGCACGTGCACGACGCCGAGGGCGACCCGATGGTCATCGACTGGCGCGCGCCGGTCTCGCAGCCGTTCTACCGGGCCTCCAAGAAGGACCCGATGGACGTCGGGCTGCGCCGCCGCTTCGGCTACACCGGCGGCGACCTCACCGCCTACGAGGACGAGCACCTCTCCGACCCGGCCGAGGCGGCGGCCACCAGCAAGCTGCTCCAGCAGGAGATCGAGCGCCCGCGCGTCGGCCCGATGCGCGACATCGTGGCGACCATCCAGCCCGAGCAGGACGAGATCGTACGGTCCGGGCTGTCCGGCTCGGTCTGTGTGCAGGGCGGTCCCGGCACCGGGAAGACCGCCGTCGGCCTGCACCGGGTCGCGTACCTGCTGTACGCGCACCGGGACCGGCTGGCCCGCACCGGCACGCTGGTGATCGGCCCGAACAAGTCCTTCCTGCACTACATCGAGCAGGTGCTGCCCGCGCTCGGCGAGCTGGAGGTGCGGCAGGCGACCGTCGACGACCTCGTGGCCCATGTCGAGGTGCGCGGCAGCGACGACGCGCCGGCCGCGGTGATCAAGGGCGACGCGCGGATGGCGGAGGTGCTGCGCCGGGCCGTCCGCTCGCACGTGACGCTGCCGACCGAGCCGGTGATGGTCGTCCGGGGCTCCCGGCGCTGGCGGGTCGCGGCATACGAACTGGAGGAGATCGTCCGGGAGTTGCTCGCCCGGGACATCCGGTACGGGGCCGCGCACGAGGCCCTTCCGCAGCGCATCGCGCACGCCGTGCTGGTCCAGATGGAGCGCTCCGGGGAGGCGCCGGACGACCGGGTGCAGGACGCCGTCGCCCGGAACAGCGCGGTGAAGGCGGCGGTCAAGGCGATCTGGCCGCAGGTCGACCCGGCCAAGCTGGTGCTGCGGCTGCTGAGCGACGCGGACTTCCTCGCCGCGCACGCGGAGGGACTGCTCGACGAGGCCGAGCAGAAGGAGATCCTCTGGGCGAAGCCGGTGCGCAGCGTGAAGTCCGCGAAGTGGTCGGCGGCCGACGCGGTGCTGATCGACGAGGCCACCGACCTGGTGCGGCGCACGCACTCGCTCGGCCATGTGGTGCTCGACGAGGCGCAGGACCTCTCCCCGATGCAGTACCGGGCGGTGGGCCGGCGCTGCACGACGGGCTCGGCGACCGTGCTCGGCGACCTGGCGCAGGGGACCACTCCCTGGGCGACCCGCAGCTGGGCGGAGGCGCTCGGGCATCTGGGCAAGGGGGACGCCGTGGTGGAGGAGCTGACGGCGGGTTTCCGTGTCCCCACGGACGTCATCACGTACGCGTCCCGGCTGCTGCCGCACATCGCGCCCGGCCTCGCGCCGGTCGCCTCCGTGCGGGAGAACCCCGGTTTCTTCGAGGTCCGGGCGGCCACCGGGGACGGTGAAGTGATGGACGCGGTCGAGGAGTTGCTGCGCCGCGAGGGCTCCACGGGGCTGATCGCCGCGGACGCCCGGATCCCGGTGCTAGCGCAGGCGCTGACAGCGGCCGGGCGGACGTATCTCGGTCCCGGCGAGGAGACCACGGCCGAGACCCGGCTGACCCTCGTGCCCGCCTCGCTCGCCAAGGGTCTGGAGTACGACTACGTGGTGCTCGACGAGCCGCGGGCCGTCGTCGACGGCGAACCCGACGAACGCACCGGCCTGCGCCGCCTGTACGTCTCCCTCACCCGAGCGGTCTCGGGCCTGATCGTGACGCACGCGACCCCGCTGCCGGCAGAACTGGAATCCAGCCCCTCCGGCGTCTGAGGAACGGGGCGCGGGGCGGAACCCCGAGTACGGCAAGGGCAGGGGCGGAGGGGGCGACGAACTCCCCCCGCCCCGGGGCTACGCGTGCAGCGCGGCCCGCGCGTCGACGGCGGCCCGCCACTCCCGGACGGCGACGGCGGAGACGGGCCCGGTCCAGCCCAACGGCCGCGCGGCGCCGCCGATGTGGAACGCGTCGACCCCGGCGGCGAGCAACTGGGGAACATGGTCGAGACGGAGCCCGCCCCCGACCATGATCCGCTGCTCGTAGCCCGGTTCACCGCATCGTGCCGCCTCGGCGACGAGAACGGAGAGCCCGTCGTCGACCCCGGTCGCGGAGCCGGCGGTCAGATACCCGTCGAGGCCCGGAAGGCCGGCCAGCCGCTTGCGCAGGGCGTCCCGGTCGCCCGCCCGGTCGATCGCGCGGTGGAACGTCCAACGGCAGCCGTCGAGTTCGGCGACGATCCGCTCGACGGCGTCCAGGTCGGGACCCCCGCGCTGGTCCAGGAAGCCGAGCACGAACTCGTCGGCGCCCGCCGCCCGCAGCTCGCCCGCGGCCCGCACCAGTGCCTCGACGCCCCGCTCGCCCCCCGAGGCGAAGCCGTCCGACAGGCGCAGCATCACGCGCAGCGAGATGTCGACGGAGGCACGGATCCCGGCGAAGGTCTCCACCGGGGGCGTCAGCCCGTCGGCGGCCATGTCCGTGACCAGCTCCAGCCGGTCGGCTCCGCCGTCCTGAGCGGCGACCGCGTCCTCCACGCCGAGGGCGATCACCTCCAGGAGTGCGCTCTTCCGCTCGCTCATCGGACCTCTTCCTTGGGCGGCTACAGGTCTAGTCCAATCCCAAGAGTACGCGCGCGGGCGCGGGGGCGCGAGAAGCCCTGCCCGGGCCGAGGGTTTTCCCCCTCCGCCCGGCCCGTGCCCGCCCACGCACCGCCCGCCGCCCGTCACTCACCCGCCGCTCACCCGAACAGGTTCAGCTCCGTCTCCTCGGCCCCGACCAGCTCGTACGCGTCCGCCCGTGGAACCGGACGGCCCGCGTACAGCCGTACGAGCGTCGCGGCGTCGCCGATGTAGCGGGCCGGGGGCCGGTCGCCGGGGACACCGCCCAGGCGCAGCGGGTCGTCGAGTTGGTCGAGGTCGGCGTGCAGCGGCAGCCGGTCCCGGTCCCGGCTGACCCGGGCGAGGAGGGCGAGGGCGTGCGGAAGTCCCGCGCCCTCGTAGGCGCCCGGTTCACCGAGAGCCTCCCGTACGTCCCCGGCGTGCACCCACTCTCCGAGCGCGACCGCGTCGAGGGTGCCGTCGGACCGGGCGATCGCCGCGCCCGCCTCGGTCATCCCGCGCTCCAGCTCGTCGAGGATCCGGCCGGTCGGCCAGTCGCCGCGCTCGGCGATGTCACGGTCGTTGGCCTCCGGGCTGAACACCCCCCGTTCGAAACGGCTCTCGACGACCCGGGTCAGCGCGGCCGAGCAGTGCGCCAGCACGTCCCGCACCGTCCAGGCCGGGCACCCCGCGGTCGGCAGCGCGAAGTCCCCTTCGGGCCTGGCCCGCAGCAGCGGGATCAGCGCGTCGCGCTCGGTGCGCAGGAGCAGGCCGGGCAGGTCCGGGTCCCGTACGTCGTGTGCGTCTCCAGGAATCATGGGTCCACCGTAGGAAGGGACGGGGCGCGGGGCGAGGAGAATGGCGGGATGACGGCAGAGAGCAACCGCGGAGCGGGACACGAGAGCCACCGGCATCCGGCCCGTGCGGACCTTTCGCGGCGCTGGGCGGAGACCGTGCGCGCCGCCCGCGACGGCGCGGATGGTCCGGGGCCTTCCCCGGAGCCCTACGCGGAGAACCTCCTGGACCGGTGGGCCGAGCCGCAGCGCAGGTACCACACCACGGACCACCTCCTCGCGGTCCTCGACCGCGTCGACGTGCTGGAGGCGCACGGGGAGCGGCCGGCGGACCCGGCCGCGGTGCGCCTCGCGGCGTGGTTCCACGACGCCGTGTACCTGCCGGACCGCTCCGAGAACGAGGAGCGGTCGGCGCGGCTGGCCGAGCGGGCCCTGGCCGAGCTGGGCGTCGGCGCCGAGCGCACCGCCGAGGTGGTCCGGCTGGTCCGGCTGACCGTCTCGCACGACCCCGCCGACGGTGACGGCGACGGCGCCGTACTGTGCGACGCCGACCTGGCGATCCTGGCCTCGCCGCCGGCCGCGTACGCCGCCTACGCCGCGGCCGTCCGCGAGGAGTACGGCTTCGTCCCCGACGACGCCTTCCGGGCGGGCCGGGCGGCCGTACTGCGTCAACTCCTCCATCTGCCCCGGCTGTTCAGGACGTCGTACGGCGAGCGGATGTGGGCCGGGCCCGCCCGGCAAAATCTCACGGACGAGCTGGCGACGCTGACGAAGGCGCCCTGACGACCGTTCCGCCATCCGGACCGTGCGGGAAACGGGTTCGACGGCGGGCACCGGAGGCCGTACGAAGGAGGCATGCCTCCGAGCCGCGGTTCCCTGAAGCCGGACATACCAGCCACCGGTCCCGCCGGTGCCCGCCCCCGTATGCCGCTGTCCGTCTACATCCTCGCCCTGTCCGTCTTCGCCCTCGGCACCAGCGAGTTCATGCTCTCCGGGCTGCTGCCGCCCGTCGCGGAGGACCTGGGCGTGACCATCCCGCAGGCCGGTCTGCTGATCTCGGCGTTCGCGATCGGCATGGTCGTCGGGGCGCCGCTGCTCGCCGTCGCGACCCTGCGGCTGCCGCGGCGGGCCACCCTGGTCGCGCTGATCGCGGTCTTCGGGCTCGGGCAGGTCGCCGGTGCCCTCGCGCCCACGTACGCCGTGCTGTTCGCCTCCCGGGTGGTCAGCGCGCTGGCCTGCGCCGGTTTCTGGGCGGTCGGAGCGGCCGTCGCCGTCGCGATGGTGCCGGCGACCTCACGGGCCCGGGCGCTCGCCGTGATGATCGGCGGCCTGTCGGTCGCGAACGTCCTCGGCGTGCCCGCCGGGGCGTTCCTCGGCGAGGGGCTGGGCTGGCGGGCCGCGTTCTGGGCCGTCGGCGCCGCGTCCGCGATCGCGCTCGCCGGCATCGTGACCCTGGTGCCGGCCCTTCCTCGCCCGGCTGAACGGCCGCGCCTGGCACGGGAGATGAGCATCTATCGCGACGGGCAGGTCTGGCTGTCCATCGGCACGATCGCGCTCGCCGCGGCCGGTGTCTTCTGCGCGTTCAGCTACCTCGCCCCGCTGCTCACCGATGTCGCCGGCCTCGACGACGGCTGGGTGCCGACCGTGCTGGCGCTGTTCGGGGTGGGCGCGCTCCTCGGGACGGCGGTCGGCGGGCGGTTCGCCGACGCCCACCTGTTCCGGGTGCTGATCCTCGGGATGGCGGCCGACACGGTCGTGCTCGTCGCGTTCGCCCTCCTCGGGCGGTACGCCGTCGCGGCGGTCCTGCTCTCCTTCCTCCTCGGCGTCGCCTGCTTCTGCACCGCCCCGGCGCTGAACGCGCGGATGTTCAACGTGGCCGCCGCCGCTCCGACCCTGGCCGCGGCCACCACCACCGCCGCCTTCAACCTGGGCAACACCGCCGGGCCCTGGCTCGGCGGGGCGGTCATCGACGCGGGTCTCGGCTACGGGGCGACCGCCTGGGCGGGGGCGGCCCTGACCACGGCGGCCATCGCCCTGGCCGTCGTCTCGCTGCGCCTGCACCGCCGGACACCGGGATCACGGATCGTCGGAACCGGGGGCGCGACGGCCGATCCCGTGTGTTCCGAAGCGTGATCCGTCCTATCCTCGGCGGCATGGGAGACACGGGTGGGGACCAGGTGGAGGCAGCCGTCCGGGACTGTGCCGCGCTGCTGCGGCCGGCGGCCGGACTGGACTGGGAGGTCGCGGCGGGAGGTCTGGAGTGGAGCTGCCGGCGGACCGCCGAGCACATCGCGAGTGATCTCGTGGCGTACGCGGGCCAGTTGGCGGGCCGGGCCACGACGGCGTACGTGCCGTTCGAGATCACGCTGGACGACGGCACCGACAACGCGGGGGCCGTCGACGTGATCGAGGCGACCGGCGGGCTGCTCGCCGCCGCCGTGCGCACGACCCCGCGCGAGGTGCGGGCCTTCCACCCGTTCCCGTTCCGCAGCGCGAACCGCGAGGGCTTCGCCGCGATGGGCGTCGCGGAGATCCTGCTGCACACCCACGACATCGCCGAGGGCCTCGGGCTCGCGTACCGGCCGCCGGCCGAGCTGTGCGCCTGGGTCCTGCCCCGGATCTTCCCGCACGTCCGGCCCGAACCCGGTGCTCCCTGGAACACGCTCCTGTGGGCGACCGGACGGGCCGACCTGCCCGGCCGCGCCCCGGTCGCCGAGTGGCGCTGGCGCAACAACCTGGTCATCGACGCCGAGCGGCTCACGCTCCAGGGCGTCACCCCGGCGGCAGCCGCCGACCTCCGCGCGGGCCGCACCGGCGGCTTCGCGTGGATCGAGGGCGGCCCGTTCGAGGGCACGCGGGACGCCGCGGGCATGGTCGTGAAGGCGTACGAGGCGGGGACGCACCGGCCCGAGTGGGGCATGTTCGTGCTCGTGCGGCGCGAGGACGGGCTGGCGGTCGGGGGGATCGGCTTCCACGGCGTGCCCGACGAGGAGGGGCGCGCCGAGGTGGGCTACGACCTCGCGGAGACCGCGCGCGGCCGGGGTTACGCGACCGAGGCGCTGTGCGCCCTCGCGGAGCACGCCCTGGCCCGCGACGACGTGAAGCTCCTGTTCGCGGCCATCGAGCAGGACAACGCCCCCTCCCAGCGGGTGATCGCACGGGCCGGATTCACCCGGGTGAGCGAGGACGAGGAACGGGCGGCGTACGAACTGCACGACCTGGAGGCGTCGTTGCGGCTGTACGTCCGCGAGAGCTGACCGGGCCGCTCCCTTCCCGGCGGTGGGACGCGGCGGGCGGCACTCCCGGCCGGAGCGGGCCGGGACCGGTCAGCCGGCCGGGTGCTTGCGCCGCCGCAGCCCCGCCCCGTGCAGCAGCCGCACCACCTCGCGGCTGCTGACCTCGACGGCGCCCGCGTCCACGGCGGCGGCGTAGCGGTGCGAGGGGATGTCGTAGTGGTCGCGCTCGAAGGCGCGGCGGGGTGCGCCCAGCGTCGCGGCGAAGGCGTGGAGTTCGTCGTAGGAGACGTCGCTGATCAGGTGGGACCACACCCGGCCGTGGCCCGGCCAGGTGGGCGGGTCGATGTAGACGGTCACGCGGGCGGGGCCGTGCCGGTCGCCGAACCGAGCGATCCCACCGGGGAGACCTTCACGCCTGCCTGATGGCACACCCAGTGCGGGTCGGGTCCCAGCTCTGGCTCGACCTCCAGGGCGTGCGGGTCGCCGCTGCCGCAGACCGGGCAGAGCGGCCAGCGCCCGTGCCGCTCCAGGAGCGCGTCCTGCACGTCTTGGGCGACGAGCCCGGCGACGAATCCGGCGCCCTCCGGCCACTGCTCGACCCACCAGCGGCGCTGTACGACCGAGTCCTCGACGAGGGAGACGACGTCCGCCTGGGCGACCTGGCCCGCGATCAGGTCGGCGAGCACCCGGGCACGGGCGGCGTGGAGCGCCTGTTCCAGAGGGCTGAGGGGGCTGTCGCTGGGGTCCATGCCCCCCATTGTGCGCACCCTTGACCGTATGCCCCAAAGGAAAATATCTTTCATCATGTGACCCAGAACGTGAAGGAAATTTTCGCGGGCGAGGCTCCGCCCGCCCCTGCCGCCCTCGCGGCCAAGGTGCGGACCCTCGCCCCCTCGATGACGCGCTCCATGCAGCGGGTCGCCGAGGCCGTCGCCGGTGATCCGGCCGGCTGTGCGGCCCTCACGGTCACCGGGCTCGCCGAACTCACCGGCACCAGCGAGGCGACGGTCGTGCGCACGGCCCGCCTGCTCGGCTATCCGGGGTACCGGGACCTGCGCCTCGCGCTCGCCGGGCTCGCCGCCCAGCAGCAGTCGGGCCGGGCCCCGGCCGTCACCGCCGACATCGCGGTCGACGACCCCATCGCCGACGTCGTCGCGAAGCTCGCCTACGACGAGCAGCAGACCCTCGCCGACACCGCCGCCTCGCTGGACACGGTGCAGCTCGGCGCGGCCGTCGCCGCCATCGCGGCCGCCCGCCGCGTCGACATCTACGGCGTCGGCGCCTCCGGCCTGGTCGCGCAGGACCTCTTCCAGAAGCTCATGCGGATCGGGCTGATAGCCAACGCGCACAGCGACCCGCACCTCGCGGTGACCAACGCGGTGCAGCTGCGCGCGAAGGACGTGGCGATCGCCATCACCCACTCCGGCTCGACCGGCGACGTCATCGAACCGCTCCGGGTCGCCTTCGAGCACGGGGCGACGACGATCGCGATCACCGGGCGTCCCGGCGGACCGGTCACGCAGTACGCCGACCACATCCTCACCACCTCCACCGCCCGCGAGAGCGAGCTGCGGCCGGCGGCCATGTCGTCGCGCACCAGCCAGCTCCTCGTGGTGGACTGCCTGTTCGTGGGGGTCGCCCAGCGCACCTACGAGACGGCGGCACCCGCGCTGTCCGCCTCCTACGAGGCCCTGGCGCACCGCCATACTCCGCGCGGCGGCCGATAGCCGCCTCGCGGGACACAAAACCGGGGGACTTGATTCAGCAGGGAGACTGCGGTCCGTGGGCGGCCTGACGCCACCCGCGTGACGGTGCCGTACGTCGTCCCGGCCGCGCCCCTCTCCGGGCGCGGTACGACACCTCACCGGAAAGAGCCGCTCCCGTCATGACCTCCCTGCCCAACTACGGCGATCTTCGAGCAGAGTTGGAGACGCTGACCACCGAGGCGTTCCGCCCCGAACTGTCCGGGATCGACCGGCTGCCCACGCTGGAGATCGCCCGGCTGATGAACGGGGAGGACGCGACGGTGCCGACCGCCGTCGCCGCGCAGCTCCCCCTCATCGCCGCCGCGATCGACGGCATCGCGGAGCGCATGGCCCGCGGCGGGCGCCTGGTCTACGCCGGCGCCGGTACCGCGGGCCGCCTCGGTGTGCTCGACGCCTCCGAGTGCCCGCCCACCTTCAACACCGATCCCACCCGGGTCGTCGGCCTGATCGCGGGCGGCCCCGCCGCCCTGTCCACCTCGATCGAGGGCGCCGAGGACTCCAAGGAGCTGGCCGCCGCCGACCTCGACGCGCTCGCGCTGACCGCCGACGACACGGTGGTCGGCGTCTCCGCCTCCGGCCGCACCCCCTACGCGGTGGGCGCGGTCGAGCACGCCCGCTCGCACGGGGCGCTGACGGTCGGCCTGTCGTGCAACGCGCACAGCCCGCTCGCGGCCGCCGCCGACCACGGCATCGAGGTCGTGGTGGGCCCCGAACTGCTCACCGGTTCCACCCGGCTGAAGTCCGGCACCGCCCAGAAGCTCGTGCTGAACATGCTGTCGACGATCACGATGATCCGGCTCGGCAAGACGTACGGGAATCTGATGGTCGACGTGCGGGCCTCGAACGAGAAGCTGCGGGCCCGCTCCCGGCGGATCGTCGCGCTCGCGACCGGTGCCTCGGACGAGGAGATCGAGCAGGCGCTCGCCGCCACCGACGGCGAGGTGAAGAACGCGATCCTGACGATCCTCGGCGCGGTGGACGGGCCGACCGCCGCCCGCCTTCTGGAGGAGAGCCAGGGCCATCTGCGTGCCGCGCTGGCGAAGGCGTCCGGCTGACGAGCACGCTCGGGGAGTGCGTACACCGGACTCCACCACAGCCGCGGCGATCCTCCCCCTGGTGGGCGGCCCCGCGAACGTCCTCACCGTCGCCCACTGCATGACCCGGCTCCGGCTGGGTCTGCGGGACCGGGACCTCGTCGACGAGGACGCCCTGCGGGCGCTGCCCGCCGTCCTCGGCGTCGTCGCGGACGACGACAGCTACCAGATCGTGCTGGGCCCCGGCACGGTCGCCCGGGTGACCCCGGAGTTCGAGGCACTGCTGACCCCCACGGCCGAGCGTCTCGCGCTGCGCGGCGCCGAACTGAAGGCCGAACGGACCCGGCGCAACGCGACGCCCCTCAAGCTGCTGCTGCGCCGGGTCGCGGACATCTTCGTGCCGCTGATCCCGGCGCTGATCGGCTGCGGGGTGATCGCGGGCCTGAACGGCCTGCTCGTCAACCTCGGTGTGCTGACCGGCGTCACGCCCGCCCTCGCCGCGATCGCCGGCGGCTTCATGGCGCTGATCGCCGTCTTCGTGGGCTACAACACCGCCAAGGAGTTCGGCGGGACCCCGATCCTGGGCGGCGCGGTGGCGGCGGTCGTCGTCTACGCGGGCGTCGCCAAAGTGACCGTGTTCGGCATGACCCTCGCCCCCGGCCAGGGAGGCGTCCTCGGGGCACTGGCCGCCGCGCTCCTCGGCACGTACGTCGAGAAGTGGTGCCGCCGCTGGGTCCCGACCGCCCTGGACGTCCTCGTCACCCCGACCCTGACCGTGCTGCTGACCGGCCTGGTGACGCTGTACGCCCTGATGTACGCGGCCGGTGAACTGTCCTCCGCCATCGGGACCGCCGCGAACTGGCTGCTCACCACCACGGGCGCGTTCGCCGGCCTCGTCCTCGGCGCCCTGTTCCTGCCGCTGGTGATGCTCGGCCTGCACCAGGCCCTCATCCCCATCCACACCACGCTCATCGAGCAGCAGGGGTACACCGTCCTGCTGCCCGTCCTCGCCATGGCGGGCGCGGGCCAGGTCGGCGCCGCCCTCGCCGTGTACGTCCGGCTGCGCCACGACACCTCGCTGCGCACGACGATCCGCTCCGCGCTGCCCGCCGGTCTCCTCGGCGTCGGCGAACCCCTCATCTACGGCGTCTCGCTCCCCCTCGGCCGCCCCTTCCTCACCGCCTGCGCCGGCGGCGCGGCGGGCGGCGCCTTCATCGGCTTCTTCTCGATGCTGGGCGACCGGGTCGGCTCGACCGCCATCGGCCCCTCCGGCTGGGCCCTGTTCCCGCTGCTGTCCGGCAACCGCGGGCTCGGCCCGACCGCGGCGATCTACGCGGGCGGCCTGCTGACCGGGTACGCCGTCGGTTTCGCGGCCACCTACTTCTTCGGCCTGGACCGCCGGACACACGTCCCGGGCCCTGAACCGGCCGCCGCGTAGCCGTCCTGTCGGCGGCGCGTGCGACGCTGGGACCATGAACCACGCACAGCTGACCGCCCTCGGGCGCGCCCTGCGGGTGCTCGGCGAGCACGGCGACGCCCTGAACGCCGACACCCCCGACGCCAAGCTGCACGAGGTCAAGGCGGACCTGAAGCGGGCCCTGGACCTGCTGGAGGAGACGGTGACGACGGCGGCGCCGACCACCCGCTGCTCGGAGCATCCGAACGGGCCGGTGGACGAGAGCGCCCCCGACCGCTGCCTGCTCTGCGAGACCCGCCGCCGCGCCGCCCGCCGCACCGAGGTCAACGACGCGTACACACACGGCCGGACGCCCGCCCCGGACGAGATGCCCGAGCGTGCCATGTCCCGGTACGGAGTGCGGGGCGACCGCCCGCAGCCCCAGCAGCGCTGGCTCCCCGAGGTGTGGACCGGCCAGGAGTGGCACCTGTGCGGCACCCCGCGCCGCGACCGGCACGAGGCCGAGCGCTATCTCGCCGCCGAGCGCCGCACCCCCCGGCCCGGGATGGCCTACCGCCTCGTCCACGAGTTCACCGACTACGAGGTGCTCCGCATCTGGGGCACCCCGGTGAAGGTCGACATCGAACCCATGGGCAATCTGTAGCGTCCGGCGCCGGCCCGGGGGTCCCCTCACCGGTGACCGCCCGGGCCGGTCCCTCACGGCAGCCGCGTCTCCGCGTTGAGCCGCCGCACCCGGGCGCGCAGGACGTCCCCGGGCGACGCCTCCCCGAGGCACTCCGGCGGACAGTCCCACGCGCGTCCGCCACCCGGCGGCCGCAGCTGGACCAGCCCGCCCTCGCGCCCCATCACCTGCCCGAGCCGGCCGTCCCGCTCGTCGACGGCGTACTCCTCGCTCACGCGCCGCCGCCCTCGCCCGCACCGCCGCCGCACGCGCGCAGGACCGCGGTCAGCCTCTGCGCGGTGCCGACGTTGCAGCGGCCGAGCGCGACCAGGGCGAACGGCTCGTCGCTCGCCCCGGTCACCGGATCGACCCGCAGCGACGGCAGCACCACGCCGACGCCGGTCAGCGCCGCCTTCAGCTCCGCCACGATCTCCTCCGTCGGCCGTACCCGTGTACCCGGAGTCATCTCCATCGGACCGTTCCCTCCACGCTGAGTGTTCGCTTTCACCACCCAGCGTGGCCATCACCCCTCTAACCTGGCCAGAGTCTGCGTCTCAACAACCCCACCTGTGTGACAGGGAGTTGCCATGCCCGGACCGAAGGACCTCGACCCCTCCTCCTCACCCCGCGCGATGATCGGCGCGGAGTTGCGGTACGCCCGCGAGAACGCGGGGCTCTCCCAGGCGGAGCTGGGCGAACCCCTCTTCGTGAGCGGCTCGTTCATCGGCCAGCTGGAGGCCGGAACCCGCAGGCTGCATCTCGAATACGCGGTCCAGATAGACGAGATCCTCGCCACGAAGGGCTTCTTCGAACGCAACTGCCGGGCGCTGGCCCGGTCCAAGTACCCGGACCACTTCGCGGAGGCGGCGGAGGCGGAGGCGGTCGCTTCGGCGATCAGGGAGTTCGCGCCGACGCTGATTCCCGGCTTGTTGCAAACCAGGGCATATGCGCAGGCGATGTTCCGCCGCGGGCGACCGACGGCAAAGGAAGAGGTGATCGAAGAGTTGGTCGCCGCTCGACTGGAGCGCGCACACCTCCTCGACGATCCAACAAGCCCGTTGTTGTGGACGGTCCTTGACGAGGCTGTACTTCGCCGGACGGTGGGAGCGGGGCCGATCATGGCTGAGGCCCTGCGTCACATTGCCACGCTCGCCAGGGAGCACCGGGTCATCGTGCAAGTGCTGCCGTTCACGGCTGGAGCGCACATGGCCATGGAGGGCTCCCTCAAGCTGATGACCTTCGACGCGGCACCGCCCCTCGCCTACCTCCAGGGACTGGGCACAGGCCGGCTGGAGGACGACTCGGCCACGGTGGCTCACCACGATCTGACCTTCCACCTGCTCGCGGCCGACGCCCTCTCGCCGCAGGAATCGCTGGCCCTGATCGACTCGGTGGCGGAGGATTACGCGCATGAGGAACAGCCCTGAATACGACCTGAGCCACGCCACTTGGCAGAAGTCCACGTACAGCGGAGCGAGCGGCGGGGACTGCCTGGAGGTCGCCGAAGGTCACCCCACCCTCGTCCCCGTGCGGGATTCCAAGAACCTCGGCCCCGTGATCGCCTTCGGCGCCTCCGCGTGGGTCGTGTTCGTCGGGCACGTCGGCGCCGACGGCTGACGGGAGCGGGACCACGACAAAGGGCGGCGCCCGCGTACAGCGGGCGCCGCCCTCCGGGCAGACTCGGACTAGCTGAGAGTGCGCAGCGCAGCGGCGTCGTACGGCTTCAGCTCGTCGAAGCGGCCGGCCAGGACCTTGGCGGCCCACTCCGGGTCCTGGAGCAGCGCGCGCCCGATGGCGACGAGATCGAACTCGTCGCGCTCCAGGCGGTCGAGGAGGTCGTCGATGCCGCGCACCGACGAACCCTCGCCCTGGAAGGCCTTGAGGAACTCGCCGTCCAGGCCGACGGAGCCGACGCTGATGGCGGGCTTGCCGGTGATCTTCTTCGTCCAGCCGGCGAGGTTGAGGTCCGAGCCGTCGAACTCGGGCACCCAGTAGCGGCGGGTGGAGGCGTGGAAGGCGTCCACTCCGGCCGCGGCGAGCGGGGCGAGGATCGCCTCCAGCTCCTCCGGGGTCTCCGCGAGGCGGGCGTCGTACGCCTGCTGCTTCCACTGCGAGTAGCGGAAGAGGACGGGGAACTCGGGCGAGACGGCGGCGCGGACGGCGGCGACGATCTCGGCGGAGAACTTGGTGCGCGCGACCGGGTCGCCGCCGTAGGCGTCGGTGCGGCGGTTGGTGCCGGCCCAGAAGAACTGGTCGAGCAGGTAGCCGTGGGCGCCGTGCAGCTCGACTCCGTCGAAGCCGATGCGCTCGGCCTCGGCGGCGGCCTTGGCGAACGCCTCGATGACGTCGTCGAGGTCCTGCTGGGTCATGGCCTTGCCGGTGACCTCGGCACCCTCGGAGGTGATGCCGGAGGGACCGACGGCGGGTGCGTCGGCGAAGGGCGGCTCACCGGCCTTGCGGACCATGCCGATGTGCCAGAGCTGCGGGACGATCGTGCCGCCGGCCGCGTGCACGGCGTCGGCGACGTTCTTCCAGCCGGCGAGCTGGTCCTCGCCGTGGAAGCGCGGCACGCTGTCGCTCTGGCCTGCCGAGTCGTGGCCGACGTAGGTGCCCTCGGTGACGATGAGGCCGACCCCCGCCGCGGCACGCCGCGCGTAGTAGCCGACGACGTCCTCCCCCGGTACGCCGCCCGGCGAGAACATCCGGGTCATCGGGGCCATCGCGATCCGGTTCGGGACGGTCAGACCGTTCAGGGACACGGGGCGGGCAAGGATGTCGGCGGCGCGGGACGCGGCGTCTGTCATGTGGGGGCTCCTCGGAGAGCTCGTCGGTGGCACGTCGGGCGTTCTGCGGGGCGGAGGATCCCACGCGGTATGTGCGCGTGCATCGACTGCCCGTCAGCGTCAACCACGACATCCGGCACCACATTCCGGCGGCCCCGCACGGGCCCGTGTGATCCGGGCCACGCCCGCACCGTCGCGGGGCCGCCCGGCCACGGGCGGGGGCGGGAGGATCACGTGCCTCCGACGGCGGGCGAAGAGGGGCCCACACCTGTCCATAGGATGTGATCGATTCGAACAGGCCCCGAACAAAAGGAAACTGATGGGCAGACACATACGACGGGCGGCCGCGCTCGTCGCGCCGCTGGCTCTCGGCGCGACCCTGTTGGTTCCGGCCGGCGCCCAGGCGGAGACCGTGGTCTCCGGGAACTACACGTCGGTCTTCAACTATCCCAAGCCCACGACCTACGACTCCTCGATCAACGTCTCGGTCGGCGACCTGATCGACCTCGCGGCCCCCGGTTCGACCCTGTACATGGGCATGTACTGGTTCAACAGCGCGGACCTGCGGGCGAAGCTCACCGCCGCCCAGAGCCGCGGCGTCACGCTGCGCATCATCTCGGAGTCGGCCAACCGGCCCAGCAGCGACCTGGACAGCCTCACGCTCGCCGGCGGCTCCACCCTCACCTGGTGCTCCCGCGGGTGTCTGGGCAACGGCTCGGGCGACGCGAACGCGATCGACCATGACAAGTACCTCGTGCTCGACTCGCTGACCGACGGACGCAAGAACGTCGTCTGGCAGGCCTCGCAGAACCTCGCGGGCGGCCAGGACGGCGAGATCAACAACGCGGTCGTCGTGTCCGGCAACGCGACCCTGGCCTCCCGCTACCGCGCGCACTTCAACGACCAGGTCAAGCACGCCGGCGACAGCCTGCACACGACGTACGACTACACCACCGGCGACCCCGCCTCCCCGGTCGAGGCGTACTTCTCGCCGCGCAACACCGCCTCGGACGCCGCCCACTACGGCAACGCCGACATCCTGGCCTCGTTCATCGACCAGGTCGACTGCTCGATGGACGGGAGGATCCGGATCTCCGCCGCCGAACTCGACCAGCGGACCACCCGCCCTGCCGTCTACGACGCCCTGGCGACGAAGCGGTCCGAGGGATGCAGCGTCGACGCGAA
The DNA here is from genome assembly GCF_002078175.1 of Streptomyces sp. M41(2017). Taxonomy (GTDB): domain Bacteria; phylum Actinomycetota; class Actinomycetes; order Streptomycetales; family Streptomycetaceae; genus Streptomyces. The sequence goes on from NZ_MWFK01000001.1 coordinate 1,681,570, forward strand.
CGCCCGCGACCTCAGTGACGGCGGCGGCAACAAGGGCATCGACGACCTGACCGCCCTCGACATCGCGGCCTACGGCAACCGCCCCGGGGGCTGCCGCTACAAGACCTCGGCGGGCGCCTCCTGCAACCACGGCACCACCCACTCCAAGTACCTGTTGACGGAGTGGAAGAAGAGCGACGGAACCCAGGTCCAACATGTGTACACGGGCTCCCACAACTGGACCGCGGGCTCGCTGAAGACGAACGACGAGACGATTCTGCGCATCGACGACGCGGGCACCTACCAGGCGTACGTCGCCAACTTCAACAAGGTGCGTGCGAGCGCGGTCGACCTCGACGCCGCGAAGTACGGCTCGACGTCCCAGCACTACTCCCGGGTCAACGTGGGTACGAACGGCGACCAGCACTACAGCGCCGTCGCCTCCGGCGGCACCTCGTCCGTCTACACCGCAGTGGCCTACGAGCAGGGCGACCGGCACGACGCCTCGGACAGCGAGCTGGGCACCGACGTGTACCTGCGCCTGTACAAGGACGGGGTGCCGCTGTGGGACGAGAAGCTGCTGAGCAACGGCAACACCGGCACCGGCACGACCTGGTCGCACCAGAAGCCCGACGTGGGCGTGGACGACCAGGGCAACGCGATCGTCGTGTGGGCCAAGGACGACGACGGCAACAAGTACGCCGACATCGCGGTCCGCAAGGTGACCCCGGGCGGCACCGTCAGCACGCTGCCGCGCCCGCACGCCTCCGGTGACGGCGACCAACTGCGGCCGACGGTCGCGGTGGCCGGCGACGGCTCGTACAGCGTCGCCTGGGAGAGCACGGCCGACGGCTCGACCCTCAACCAGGTCTACGCGAGCAGCTGGTCCCCGACCGGCGCGCTGCGCTACCAGGACGTGCAGGTCAGCACCATCAACTCCGGTGTCGCCGGCTCGAACCGCCGGCCCGACGCAGCGATCGACGACGCCGGGAACACCGTGATCGCCTGGGAGGAGGACGCGGACGGCAACGGCGGCCTCAACATCGGTGTCGCCAAGCTGAACACCTCCGGCGGCTTCTCCGTGGCCCGCAAGGTGGGCAACTCCCTCGCCGACGGGCAGCAGACCAAGCCCGCGGTGGCCTCCACCGGTGACGGCCGGTTCGTCGTCGCCTGGACCGACGAGTACACCACCGGCACCGGCACGCTGGTGCGGCCGCAGCGGATCAACCAGCGCTTCTTCTCGGCGACCGGCACTCCCGCGGCGGCGGACCGGCGGACCGTCGAGGACGGCACCGACACCGGCCCCTACGTCGACGGCAAGCGGCCGGTCTCCGACCAGGCGGACGCCGATGTAGCGGTCGCCGACGACGGCACCTTCGTCGTCGCGTGGAAGGAGGCCTTCGACGTGATCGTCGGCAACCCGGCCACCCGGTACGCGGGCCAGGACGACGTGTGGGCCCGCGGCTTCAACGCGGACGGCACGACGACCGGCAGGTTCCCGGCCACCCGCATGAACGTGGTGACCGGCGGCGGGCAGGGCGGCCCGGCCGTGGCCACAGCCTCGAACGGCCGGCTCGCGCTGACGTACTCGGACGACTACGACGCCAACGGCTTCAACGAGATGCGGCTGCGCGACGCGTTCTCCAACTCCTGATCACCCTTCTCCCGCCGCCGTGACGGCTGCGGCGGGAGAGCGGGAACGCCCGAGGGCGGCACCCCCCTTCAGGGGTGCCGCCCTCGGTGTCGTACTGCGACGAACCGCTGATCCGCGAGGGGATCAGAAGTCCATGTCACCGCCCGGCATGCCGCCGCCGGCCGGGGCAGCGCCCGCCTTCTCCGGCTTGTCGGCGATGACGGCCTCGGTGGTGAGGAAGAGCGCGGCGATGGAGGCGGCGTTCTGCAGGGCAGAGCGCGTGACCTTCGCCGGGTCGATGATGCCTTCGGCGATCATGTCGACGTACTCACCGGTCGCGGCGTTCAGGCCGTGGCCGACGGGGAGGTTGCGCACCTTCTCGACGATGACGCCACCCTCGAGACCACCGTTGACGGCGATCTGCTTGAGCGGGGCCTCCAGCGCGAGCTTCACGGCGTTGGCGCCGGTCGCCTCGTCACCGGTGAGCTCGAGCTTCTCGAAGACCGAGGAAGCCTGGAGCAGAGCCACGCCACCACCGGCGACGATGCCCTCCTCGACGGCCGCCTTCGCGTTGCGAACGGCGTCCTCGATGCGGTGCTTGCGCTCCTTGAGCTCGACCTCGGTGGCGGCACCGGCCTTGATGACGGCCACGCCGCCGGCCAGCTTCGCCAGACGCTCCTGGAGCTTCTCGCGGTCGTAGTCCGAGTCCGAGTTCTCGATCTCGGCACGGATCTGGTTGACCCGGCCGGCGACCTGGTCGGCAGAGCCGGAGCCGTCGACGATCGTGGTCTCGTCCTTGGTGATGACGACCTTGCGGGCACGGCCCAGCAGGTCCAGACCCGCGTTCTCCAGCTTGAGGCCGACCTCCTCGGAGATGACCTCGCCGCCGGTGAGGATGGCGATGTCGCCGAGCATGGCCTTGCGGCGGTCACCGAAGCCCGGAGCCTTGACGGCGACGGACTTGAAGGTGCCACGGATCTTGTTGACGACCAGGGTCGACAGGGCCTCGCCCTCGACGTCCTCGGCGATGATCAGCAGCGGCTTGCCGCCCTGCATGACCTTCTCGAGGAGCGGGAGCAGGTCCTTGACGTTCGCGATCTTGGAGTTCGCGATCAGGATGTACGGGTCGTCGAGGACGGCCTCCATACGCTCCATGTCGGTGGCGAAGTACGCCGAGATGTAGCCCTTGTCGAAGCGCATACCCTCGGTGAGCTCCAGCTCCAGACCGAAGGTCTGGGACTCCTCGACGGTGATGACGCCTTCCTTGCCGACCTTGTCCATCGCCTCGGCGATGAGCTCGCCGATCTGGGTGTCGGCGGCGGAGATGGAGGCCGTGGAAGCGATCTGCTCCTTGGTCTCGACATCCTTGGCCTGCTCGAGCAGGGCACCGGAGACGGCCTCGACGGCCTTCTCGATACCGCGCTTGAGAGCCATCGGGTTGGCGCCGGCGGCGACATTGCGCAGGCCCTCGCGGACGAGCGCCTGGGCCAGGACGGTCGCGGTGGTCGTACCGTCACCGGCGACGTCGTCCGTCTTCTTGGCGACTTCCTTGACCAGCTCGGCGCCGATCTTCTCGTACGGGTCCTCGAGCTCGATCTCCTTGGCGATGGAAACACCATCGTTGGTGATCGTGGGCGCGCCCCACTTCTTCTCGAGGACGACGTTACGGCCCTTGGGGCCGAGGGTGACCTTGACGGCGTCGGCGAGCTGGTTCATCCCGCGCTCGAGACCGCGCCGTGCCTCCTCGTCGAACGCGATGATCTTGGCCATGTGAAGTGGTCCTCCCGGACGGGGTGGATTGCTCCGGATCGCGCCGGCGCCCGCGACGGACGGCCTGCATGCCCTGTGGTTCCTTGCCCCACCGGCCTGCGGACCTCGCTGGCCCGATCCAAGTTCTGTCACTCTCACTGGGAGAGTGCTAACGCCAATGATTAGCACTCGACCCCGTCGAGTGCAAGGTGCGCTCGCGAAGCGAGCTCGTTGAGGGGGGGCGGTCGGGCGCCGGGCGGGCGCAAGCGCCTCCCACAGAACCGGCCCCCGCACGAAGCCTCCGACAGGCGCGCGCCCGCGCGCGCGAAGGGGAGCAGAGGGAAGCAGAGGGAAGCAGAGGGAAGCAGAGGGAAGACGCACGAGGGGCTCGCATCCCTGGTGGGATACGAGCCCCTCGTGCGTGAGATGCGTCGGTGGTCGTTCGCGCCCGATCAGACGGCGAGTTTGACCATGTCCGCCTGCGGACCCTTCTGGCCCTGCGAGATCTCGAACTCCACTCGCTGACCCTCTTCAAGGGTGCGGTAGCCGTCCATCTGAATCGCGCTGTAGTGCACGAAGACGTCCGCACCACCGTCGACCGCGATGAAGCCGTACCCCTTCTCCGCGTTGAACCACTTGACGGTGCCCTGAGCCATGCCTAACTCCCCTATTACTGGCCCTTGCACAGATCCGCACTTCGCGGATCCGGGTCAGACCTCCACCCCCCAACGGGTTGGGGGTGTGCGCCGGAACGCGTCGACCGCGGCTGAATGTATCTGTCCAACTGCCGTCTGCAACAGGTCAATCGGACGAGAATTCTGGGCACGACCGATCGCCGGTATGGGGAGAATTCGCGGAGATCCAGGGCAAGTCGGGCCCCGTAAATGCCATAAACGGCTCAAAAAGGCCGGGCACTTTGGCTACTTCTTGTCGGCTGCCGGGAGAGAACTCATATGCGTCCGGCATGAAACCAACATCCAGAACGGGGCGACTTCCCCAACCCTACCCCGGTCAACCCTATGGAATTGCCCCCTCCGCTTCTCTCACGGAGGGGGCAATTCGATGAACTCTTCGTGTTCGGTATTACCGAGGGTAACGATCAGCCTCCGGCGACGGCCGGAATGATCGAGACGCCCACGCCGTCCGGGGTCGCCGTCTCCAGGCCCTGCTCGAAGCGCACGTCGTCGTCGTTCACGTACACGTTGACGAAGCGGCGCAGCTTGCCCTGGTCGTCCAGGACGCGCGCGCTGATGCCCGTGTGGTTCTTCTCCAGGTCGGCGATGACCTCGGCGAGGGTCGTGCCCTCGGCCGTCACCTCGGCGGCGCCCCCCGTGTAGGTGCGCAGGATGGTGGGGATGCGGACGTTGACGCTCATGATGCGAGGCCAGCCTCTCGGAAGGAGTCGAGGTTCGGGCGGATGGTCGCGGTCAGCCCGGTGTCCGAGGCCACCGCGTCCAGAGTCTTCAGGCCGTCGCCGGTGTTGAGGACGACGGTGGTCAGGGACGGGTCGAGCAGACCGCTCTCGATCAGCTTGCGGGTGACGCCGACGGTCACCCCGCCCGCGGTCTCCGCGAAGATGCCCTCGGTGCGCGCCAGCAGCTTGATCGCGTCGACGATCTGCGCGTCGTTCACGTCCTCCACGGCACCGCCGGTGCGCCGCGCGATGTCGAGCACGTAGGGCCCGTCGGCGGGGTTGCCGATGGCGAGCGACTTGGCGATGGTGTCCGGCTTCTGCGGCCGGACCACGTCGTGGCCGGCCTTGTAGGCGACGGAGACCGGCGAGCAGCCCTCGGCCTGGGCGCCGAAGATCTTGTAGGGCCTGTCCTCGACGAGCCCGAGCTTGATCAGCTCCTGGAGGCCCTTGTCGATCTTCGTGAGCTGGGAGCCGGAGGCGATCGGCACGACGAGCTGGTCCGGCAGCTTCCAGCCGAGCTGCTCGCAGATCTCGTACGCCAGCGTCTTGGAGCCCTCGGCGTAGTACGGGCGGAGGTTGACGTTGACGAAGCCCCAGCCCTCGCCGGCCGGGTCGCCGATCAGCTCGGAGCAGAAGCGGTTCACGTCGTCGTAGTTGCCCTGGATGCCGACCAGCTCGCCGCCGTAGACCGCGGCCATGACGACCTTGCCCTGCTCCAGGTCGTGCGGGATGAACACGCAGGAGCGGAAGCCGGCGCGGGCCGCGGCGGCGCCCACCGCGCCGGCGAGGTTGCCGGTGGAGGAGCAGGAGAGGGTGGTGAAGCCGAAGACGCGGGCCGCTTCGATGGCCTGGGCGACGACGCGGTCCTTGAAGGAGTGCGTCGGGTTGCCGGAGTCGTCCTTGACGAACAGCTTGCCGGTCTCGACGCCGAGCTCGCGGGCCAGGTTGTCGGCCTGCACGAGCTTGGTCCAGCCCGGGTTGATGTTCGGCTTGTCCGCCACGTCCGCGGGGACGGGCAGCAGCGGCGCGTAGCGCCAGATGTTCGCGGGTCCCGCTTCGATGCGCTTGCGGAGTTCTTCGGTTTCGTAGGCCGAGAAGTCGTACGCGATCTCCAGCGGGCCGAAACACTCCTCGCAGGCGAAGACCGGACCGAGGGGGACGCGGTGTCCGCACTCGCGGCAGGAAAGCGCCGCGGCCGGGCCGAGATCGACCGCTTCTGCGGAGTTCGTGGTGCTTGCAACTGTCTGCGCAGCCATGGAGGCGAGGCCCTTTCTCCTCATCTTCCTCACGACGCACTTCGCCGTGAGACGGATTTGGCACCTTCCCTAGCCGGGAGCCTCGCGACGCGATCGCCTGGCGATCGGTACGAGACCGGCTGGAGGGTTGCCGGGGCTTCAACGGGCCGTATCCCTCTGCCCCTCTGGATGAGCGGTATTCGATTGTTGAACTGTTGAGCATATTGCGCGCCGATGATCCAGGACATGCGATGGTCATCAGCGTTGTTCAAGACTGTAACCGAAGGCCAGGACAGTTGAAGCAGTCGTCCGAACCGCGAGACGACGGCAAGCGATCAGCCGCTGGCCGCAGCGGGCACGCTGATGAGAGCGTGTGATCAGACAGTGAGGAGCCGCAGACCGTGCTGAATGAAGTCGACCGCTGGCTGAGCACACGCTCCTGGTCCCTGACCGACCGCCCGCTCCACAAGATCATGGCCGCGAAACGCACCTCCGGGTCGACGGTCAGCGTGGTGCTGCCCGCGCTCAACGAGGAGGAGACCGTCGGTGAGATCGTCTCGATCATCCGCCACGACCTGATGCAGCAGGTGCCCCTCGTCGACGAGATCGTCGTCGTCGACTCGGGCTCCACGGACCGCACGTCCGCGGTCGCCGCCGCCGCGGGCGCGAGAGTCGTGCACCGCGACGACATCCTGCCCAGCGTGCCGGCCGTGCCCGGCAAGGGCGAGGTGCTGTGGCGGTCGCTGCTCGTGACGAGCGGCGACATCGTCTGTTTCATCGACGCGGACCTCAAGGAGTTCTCGTCCGACTTCGTCCTCGGGATCGTGGGCCCCCTGCTCACGGACCCGGGCGTCGATCTCGTCAAGGCGATGTACGACCGTCCGCTGGGCGGTGCCGCCGGGCAGGGCGGCCGGGTCACCGAGCTGATGGCCCGCCCCCTGCTGAACATGCACTGGCCGCAGCTCGCGGGCTTCGTGCAGCCGCTCGGCGGGGAGTACGCGGCCCGGCGCTCGCTGCTCGAACAGCTGCCGTTCCCCGTCGGGTACGGCGTGGAGCTGGGCATGCTCGTCGACGCGCTGCACCTGGTGGGCCTGGACGCCCTCGCCCAGGTCGACGTGGGGGTGCGCAAGCACCGCCACCAGGACGGCCAGGCCCTGGGCCGCATGGCCGCCGCGATCTACCGCACCGCCCAGTTGCGGCTGGCCCGCGGCCACCTGATCCGCCCCGCGATCACCCAGTTCGAGCGCACCCGGGACGGTTTCGAGCCGCGCACGTACTCGGTGGACACGGAGGAAAGGCCCCCTATGTCCGACATCGCCGAGTACCAGCAGCGCAAAGCGGCCTGAGCGGACCCGTCGGCCGGGATCGCATACGGCCGACGGGAACGTTTGAGCGTTTCCGGACGGGGCTAGGTTTCGAGGCATGGCTTCCACGCACGGTGCCCACGGCATCCTCGTCGCGTCCAACCGCGGCCCGATCACCTACCAGACCCAGGACGACGGCTCGCTGCAGGCCAAGCGCGGCGGCGGGGGGCTCGTCTCCGGGCTGTCGGCGATCGGGCCGGACGCGGACGCCCTGTGGGTGTGCGCGGCCCTCGGCGACGGCGACCGGGAGGCCGTGCGCCGCGGGGTCGGCGAGGACGGCGTGCGGATGCTGGACATCGACGCCGAGGTGCACGCCGACGCGTACAACGGCATCGCCAACTCCGTGCTGTGGTTCGTCCACCACATGCTGTACCAGACCCCGCTGGAGCCGGTCTTCGACGCGGAGTTCCGGCGCCAGTGGGACGCGTACCGCGCCTACAACCGGGCCTTCGCCGAGGCGCTGGCCGAGGAGGCCGCCGAGGGCGCCTCGGTGCTGGTCCAGGACTACCACCTGTGTCTGGTGCCGGGACTGCTCCGCGCGCTCCGGCCCGATCTGCGCATCGGCCACTTCTCCCACACGCCGTGGGCGCCCGTGGACTACTTCCGGATGCTGCCCGACGACATCCGCGCGGAGCTGCTGGACGGCATGCTCGGCGCGGACCGGCTGGCGTTCCTGACCTGGCGCTGGGCGACGGCCTTCCTGGACTGCGCGGCGGAGATCGACCCGGAGCGCTACCGCGTGACGCCCGCCTCGGAGGCGTCGCGGTCGGTCGAGCACCTCGACGGCGCCGCACCCGCCCGGACCCTCGTCGGCGTGCACGGGCTCGGCGCGGACGCCGAGTTCCTGCGCGCCCGCTCGCACGAGGCCGACGTCGAGGAGCGGATCGTCGCGCTGCGCGAGGAGATCGGCGAGGGGCGCCGGACGATCGTGCGCGTCGACCGGACCGAGCTGTCGAAGAACATCGTGCGCGGGATGCTGGCCTACCGGCAGCTCCTCGACGACCGCCCGGAGTGGCGCGAGCGCGTCGTCCACGTGGCGTTCGCGTACCCCTCGCGGCAGGACCTCGCGATCTACCGGGACTACACGGCCGAGGTGCAGCGCGTCGCCGACGAGATCAACTCCACGTACGGGACGCCCGGTTGGACCCCGGTCGTGCTGCACGTCAAGGACGACTTCGCGCGCTCGCTCGCCGCGTACCGGCTGGCGGACGTCGCCCTCGTCAACCCCATCCGGGACGGCATGAACCTGGTCGCCAAGGAGGTCCCGGTCGTCTCCGACGAGGGCTGTGTCCTGGTCCTGTCGCGGGAGGCGGGGGCGTACGAGGAGCTGGGCGAGGACGCCGTCTCCGTGAACCCGTACGACATCGTCGGCACCGCGCGGGCGCTGCACGAGGCGCTGGCCATGCAGCCGGGCGAACGCGCCGAGCGGACCAAGCGGCTGGCCGCCGCGGCCACCGCGCTGCCGCCGGCCCAGTGGTTCCTGGACCAGTTGCACGCGCTGGAGGCCTGACCCGGCGGCCGGGCGTCCCCGTCCCGACAAGGCCGTTGCCGCAGCCGGGTCGTCGTGACCCGGCGGGCAACGGCCTTCGTTCTCAGGCCAGTCGCCCGGCGAGCGCGGCGAGCAGTCGGACGACTCCGGCCGGCCCGTCGACCACCAGGTCGGCGCGCTCGGCGAGTTCACCGACCTCGGGGGTGCCGCTGCACACCAGGAGCCCGGGGACGCCGTCGGAGCGGAGCTTGTCCACGGCGGCGAACGCGGGCAGATCGCCCAGGTCGTCACCGGCGTACAGGACGGCCTCGGCACCGGTCTCGCGGATGTAGTCGAGGAGGGCGACCCCCTTGTCCATGCCCGGCGGGCGCAGCTCCAGGACCATCCGGCCGGGTTCGACGATCAGTCCGTGCCGGGTGGCGAGGTCGGCGAGCGGTTCGCGGAGCGCCTCGAACGCGGCCTGCGGGTCCTCGGCGCGGCGCGTGTGCACGGCGAGCGCGCGGCCCTTCTCCTCGATCCAGGTGCCCTGCCAGGCGCCGATCTTGTCCAGGAAGCCCGGCAGTTCGGCGCGGACGGCGGCGACGCCGGGGTGCGGGGCGGGGGCGGTGACGTCGCCGCTGACGGCGTCCCAGCGTTCGGCGCCGTAGTGGCCGAGGACGACGAGGTGCTCCAGTCCCGGGACGCCCGCGAAGCCGCCGTGCCGGACGGCGACACCGGGCGGACGACCGGTGATCACGGCGACGGAGGCGACCTTCGGGGCCAGCGCCGCGAGGGCGGGGACCGCGTCCGGGTGCGCGCGGGCCCGGTCGGGGTCGGCGACGATGGGGGCGAGGGTCCCGTCGAAGTCGAGTGCGACGACCGTCCGGGTGGGGCGGGAGAGGATCGCTTCCAGACCGTCGCGCCCGGCGGAGGTCACCGGGGCCGGCAAGGGGTCCTTGGATTCGGGGTGGCTGCCCATGGGGCGACCCTATCCGGGTACGGGCGGGCGCACCCCCGGCCCGTGGCCGCGCGGGGGACGGTGCGGCCGGAACGCGCCGGGGTCCGGCCGGTCAGCGCTCCGAGCGGCGGGCCTCCCGCACCCGGCGCAGCCGGTTCACCGTCACCGGGTCGTGCGCGAGGGCCCTCGGGTCGTCCAGCAGGGCGTTGAGCAGCTGGTAGTAGCGGACCGGGGCCAGACCCAGCTGTTCCCGTATCGCGCGCTCCTTGGCGCCGGGGCCCGCGAAGCCACGGCGCTCCAGGGCGAGGACGCGCTGTTCCCGCGCCGGCAGCTCTTCCATGGACAGCACGGTAACCCCCGCCGCCGACAGCGGCCCGTGCCCCTGGTCCTGCCCCTCGCCCCCGTCCCCGTCCCTCGTCCCGCCCGGAGGCCTAGCCGGCCCTGCTGTCCGCCATGGTCGCGCTGGTCTGGAGCGAGCCGAGCACCTCGGCCGGGTCGCCGCCCGGGCTGACGGCCTTGGCGATGCCGCTCTTCACGTCGGCGCTGACCCCGGCCCAGGAGGTCTTGCCGACCGGGTAGAGCTGGGAGGAGGGCAGCTGGGCGAGGAAGGGCTCCAGGTCCTTGTCGTTCTTGTCCACGGCCATGGCCTCGGACGCGGACGCGGTGACGGGCAGCAGGTCGTACTTGTGGGAGAAGGCCAGGACGTTCTTGTCCTGGTAGACGAAGTCGAGGAAGTCGCCGATCTGCTCGGCGTTGCCGTTCTTCTTGAAGGCCATCATCCAGTCGGCGACGCCCATGGTCGCCTTCGCCCTGCCGTCGATGCCGGGCATCGGCACCATGCCGAACTTCACGCCCTTGCTCGCGGCCTGCTTCATCAGGGTGGGGTGTCCGACGAGCATGCCGACGTCACCGCGGGTGAACGCCGAGAAGGCGGCCGCACGGTTCAGCTTGGCAGGTGCGACGGGTCCGGTGAGGCCCTTGGCGACCAGTTCGTTCTTGATCCAGGAGAACGTGTGGACGTTCTGCACGGAATCTATGGAGTACGTGCCGACGTCGTCCGTGTAGCCGGTGCCGCCGCCACTCAGCAGCCACTGCATCGTCTCCGCCTGGGCCTCCTCGGGACCGAGCGGCAGCGCGTAGGGGAACTTCACGCCCTTCGCCTTGAGCGCCCGCGCGTCGGCCGCGAGCTCGCTCCAGGTCGTGGGCGGGGTGATGCCGGCCTCGGAGAACAGCGTCTTGTTGAAGAAGAGGAGCCGCGTGGACGAGGCGAACGGCAGCCCGTACTGCGTCTGGTCGATCTGCCCGGCATCGGCGAGCTGGGAGACGAAGTTGGCCTGCACGGGTATGGAGACCAGGTCGTCGGCCCGGTAGAGCTGGCCTTTCGCCGCGTAGTCGGCGTACGCGCCGATCTGCGCCATGTCGGGCGCGTGGCCCGCAGCGACCATCTCCTTGACCTTGCGGTCGACGTCGGTCCAGGGGTAGACGCTGACCTCGACCTTGGTCCCCGGGTGCGCGGACTCGTAGGCCTTCGCGAGACCGTCCCAGTACGTGCGCGAGGTGTTGGCCTTCGCGTCGCCGTAGTCCGCGGCCACGAGTCTGAGCGTCACGTCCGAGGATTCCTCCGAGCCGCCGCACCCCGCGAGGGTCGCCGCCATGCCCAGGACCGAGACCGCCGCCGTCATTCCCGTCATACGCCGCTGCACCGCTTGCTCTCCCCAACCCCTGAGCCGTATCGGCTGCTTCATTTGCTTGTGCGTCCGTTGCATCCGTCTCGGAATGCGGATCCAAGGTCTACACCACGTGAGTGGACTAGACCTCTCCTGGGGTAAGGGGCGACACTGTCCCCCGTGAGACATGTCATCGCCCTCGATGTGGGCGGCACCGGGATGAAGGCGGCCCTCGTCGGGGTCGACCCCGAACCCGCCGCCGGCCGCCCCGACGCGCCGCCGCCGCAGGCCCCCGAGCACCCCGTGCTGCTGCACCAGGCCCGCCGGGCCACCGGCCGCGAGCGCGGGCCCGAGGCCGTCGTCGACGACATCCTCGACTTCGCCGCCGAGCTGCGCGCCCACGGCGAGAAGCACTTCGGCCAGAGCGCCCTGGCGGCCGGCGTCGCCGTGCCCGGCATCGTCGACGCCGAGAACGGCATCGCCGTCTACGCCGCCAACCTCGGCTGGCGCGACGTCCCGCTGCGCCGGCTGCTCGGCGAGCGCCTCGGCGGCGTCCCCGTGGCCCTCGGGCACGACGTGCGCACCGGCGGTCTCGCGGAGGGCCGGATCGGCGCCGGGCAGGGGGCGGACCGCTTCCTGTTCGTGCCGCTGGGCACCGGCATAGCGGGGGCCATCGGCATCAACGGCAGCGTCGAGGAGGGCGCGCACGGCTTCGCCGGGGAGATCGGCCACATCGTCGTACGGCCCGGCGGGACCGCGTGCCCCTGCGGGCAGTACGGCTGTCTGGAACGGTTCGCCTCGGCGGCGGCCGTCAGCCAGGCCTGGGCCGAGGTGTCCGGCGACCCGGACGCGGACGCGGCGGACTGCGCCAAGGCCGTCGAGTCGGGCGACCCGCGGGCGCGGGCCGTGTGGCAGGACGCCGTCGACGCGCTCGCCGACGGGCTGGTCACCGCGCTCACCCTCCTGGACCCGCGCACGCTGATCATCGGTGGCGGGCTCGCGGAGGCCGGGGAAACCTTGTTCACACCGCTGCGGGCCGCGGTCGAGCGCCGCGTCACCTTCCAGAAACTGCCGTCCATCGTCCCCGCCGCCCTCGGGGACACGGCCGGCTGCCTCGGTGCCGGGCTCCTCGCCCGGGACCTCCTGAACACCACGTCAACGACTCCCCGGAGGTAACCACCTGATGGCTCCTAGCAAGGTTCTCGCCGGTGCCCGGGTGGTCCTGCCCACCGGGACCGTGCCCGAAGGCCGCGTCATCGTCGACGGTGCGCGCATCGGCGGGAGCGCTCCCGCGGACGCCGACGTCCTCGACCTGTCCGGCCACTGGCTGGTCCCCGGCTTCGTCGACATCCACAACCACGGCGGTGGCGGCGCGTCCTTCACCTCGGGCACGGTCGAGGACGTCCTGAAGGGCATCCACACCCACCGCCTGCACGGCACCACCACCGTCGTCGCCTCCACCGTCACCGGAGACATGGACGGCCTCGCCCAGCGCGCCGGACTGCTCTCCGAGCTGGCCGAGCAGGGCGACCTCGCGGGCATCCACTTCGAGGGGCCGTTCATCTCGCCGTGCCGCAAGGGCGCGCACTCCGAGGAACTGCTGCGCGACCCGGACCCCGCCGACGTCCGCAAGCTGATCGACGCGGCCCGCGGCCACGCCAGGATGGTCACCCTCGCCACCGAACTGCCGGGCGGCCTCGACTCCGTACGGCTGCTCGCCGAGCACGGCGTGATCGCGGCGATCGGCCACACCGACGCGACGTACGAGCAGACGCAGGCGGCCATCGACGCGGGCGCGACCGTGGCGACCCACCTGTTCAACGCGATGCCGCCGCTCGGGCACCGCGCGCCGGGCCCGATCGCCGCCCTCCTGGAGGACGAGCGGGTCACCGTCGAGCTGATCAACGACGGCACGCACCTGCACCCCGCCTCGCTGGAGCTGGCGTTCCACCACGCGGGCGCCGGACGGGTCGCGTTGATCACCGACGCGATGGACGCGGCCGGCTTCGGCGACGGGCGCTACATGCTCGGCCCGCTGGAGGTCGAGGTCGCGGACGGCGTCGCCCGCCTGGTGGAGGGCGGTTCGATCGCGGGCTCCACGCTCACCCTCGACCGCGCCTTCCAGCGCGCGGTCACCGTCGACCGGCTGCCGGTGGACGACGTCGTGGAGGCCATCTCGGCCAACCCGGCCCGCCTGCTGGGCCTGTACGACCGCAAGGGGTCCCTGGAGCCCGGCAAGGACGCGGACCTCGTGGTGCTCGACGCGGACTTCGCGCTCAAGGGCGTGATGCGCGGCGGCGAGTGGGTGGTCGATCCCCAACTGGGGTGATTCGCCCCTTTGTTGTGGCACGGCGGTCGGCCCGGGGACTGGGCCGACCGCCGTTGTCTTTGGCATGATCGTGTCTCCGGAACCACCGGCGGGCGCCCAGCCGGCGCGCCCACGTCACACCGCTCTCGGGGGAGGTCGTCGCAGGTGATCCTCACGGTCACGCTGAACACCGCTCTCGACATCACCTACCGGGTGCGGTCCCTGCGCCCGCACGCCTCGCACCGGGTGAACGAGGTGACCGAACGCCCGGGCGGCAAGGGCCTGAACGTCGGCCGCGTGCTCGCCGCGCTCGGCCACGAGGTGACGGTCACGGGCTTCACGGGCGGCGCGACCGGCCGCACGGTGCGCGAACGGCTCGCCGGCACCCCGCGTGTCGAGGACGCGCTCGTCCCGGTCGCCGGAGCGACGCGCCGCACCATAGCCGTGGTCGACACGACGACCGGCGACACGACTCAACTCAACGAACCGGGACCGGAGATCACCCCCGCCGAGTGGGCGGCCCTCCAGGAGACGTACGAGCGACTGCTGCGCTCGGCCTCCGCGGTGGCCCTGTGCGGCAGCCTGCCGCCCGGGGTCCCGGTCGGCGCCTACGCCCAACTCGTCCGCACCGCACGCGCCCTGGCCGTCCCGGTGCTCCTCGACACGAGCGGCGAGCCGCTGCGCCGGGGCGTCGCGGCCCGCCCCGACATCGTCAAGCCGAACGCCGACGAGCTGGCCGAACTCACCGGCTCCCACGAGCCGTTGCAGGCCGCTCGCAACGCCCGCAGGCGCGGCGCGTACGCGGTGGTGGCCTCCCTCGGCCCGGAGGGCCTGCTGGCGCACACCCCGGACGGCCACTGGCGGGCCAGGCCGCCGGTTCGCGCCCACGGGAACCCGACGGGCGCGGGCGACTCTGCGGTCGCGGGCCTGCTGTCGGGTCTGGTCGAGAAGTTGCCCTGGCCGGACCGGCTGGCCCGCGCGGTCGCCCTGTCGGCGGCGACGGTCGCGGCCCCCACGGCGGGCGAGTTCGACCGCCCGCTGTACGAGAGCCTGCTGGACAGGGTCACGGTCACGACGGAGGCCGCGGCGGCGTAGCCGCGCGGCCTCTCCTGCGGCCCCGGGGGCCGGTGATCGCAGCCCGGACGCCCGGGCCGGAACCTACTTCTTCACCTTGCCCTGCTTCAGCGAGAGCTGGTCGAGCAGCACGTTGCAGCTGTCGCCGTCCCCGCAGGAGACGGTGATCGTGTTGGTGCCCTTGTTGAGGCTCGGGTAGGCGTAGGTCGTCGTCCAGCCCTTGGCGAAGTCACCGGCGGCGGCCGTGGCGTAGTTCTTCATGCTCAGCTTGGTGCCGAACGGCTTGCCGTTCACGGTGAGCGTCATCGACTGGTCGGCGCCGGGCACGCTGTAGCGCGCGAAGAGGGTGTAGACGCCGTCGCTGGGGACGCCGTCGACCGTCCAGGTCACCGAGGCACCCGGGCTGTTCAGGCCGGACACGTAGACCCCGCCGTCGGACTGGGCGCCCTTGACGTCGGAGGCCGTGCTCACGCCGGTGCCGAGGTTCAGCGCCTTGGCGTCGATCTCCTTCGGATTCATGGCGTCGTCGCCCGGCGCCTTGGACGCCGACTGGCTCGGAGAGGCGCTCTGCGAGGCCGTGGGGGTGGGGTCCGCCGCCGCGTCGTTCTTGTCGTCGTCCCCGCCGCCGAGCATGGCGACGCCGATGCCGATCACGACGGCGGCGACCACGGCGATCGCGCCGATGAGGAGGCCCTTGGTGTTCGGGCCGCCGGCGCGCCCGCCGCCGTCACCGTGACCGGGCATGGGCGAGCGCGTCGTGACGGGTCCGCCCGGAACGGTCTCGGGGGCCGCGTAGTGCGCGTTCGGCTGGTTGTAGCCCTGCTGCTGCGGCACCTGGCCGTACGGGGCGGTCGGGGCGGTCGGCTGGCCGTAGGGGCCCTGGGCGGTCTGCTGCTGGCCGTACTGGCGCTCGCCGACGGCCCGCACCCGGTTGACCGAACCGGGGTAGCCGTAGCCACCACCTCCTCCGGACGGCGGGGTGGCTCCGTTGGCCTGACCGTCGGCGTACAGGTAGCCGAACGGGTCGTCGTCCTCGGGCGTGCTCGCGCCGTTGTTGCCGGGCGTCATCCCTTGGTCTCCTCAGCGGGTGCGGTTCAGATGCGGTACGTGAATGAATGGCGAGCCTACCCGCTCCCGCTGGGCCAAACGGGGGGCCTTCACCACACCGACTCACTGACCTGCGGCTATCCCGCGCGCCTGTGTTGTTTCGGACGTGATCGTTTCTCGACGTACATCCGCTCGTCAGCGGATTTCAACACTTCGTCCGCCGTCATGCCGCAGTGTGCCCACCCGATGCCGAAGCTGGCGCCGACCCGCACGGCCCGTCCGTCGACCCTGATGGGCGGGATGATCGCGTTCCGCAGCCGGACCGCGAGGTCCTGGGCGTCCGCCCGGCCGAGACCGTCGGCGAGGACCACGAACTCGTCGCCGCCGAGCCGGGCCACCGTGTCGCCGTCGCGGACGCCGTGGGTCAGCCGGCGGGCGACCTCGATGAGCACCTCGTCCCCCGCGTTGTGCCCGAACCGGTCGTTGATCGACTTGAAGCCGTCGAGGTCGCAGAAGAGCACCGCGAGGCCCTTGGTGCCGTCGTCCGTCTCCCCCTCGGGGGCGATGGTGTGCACGTGGTGGTCGAAGGCGTCGAAGGCCTCGGAGGCGGACCGGAAGTCGAAACCGTGCCCGTTCCCGTCGAAGGCGGGGTGGCCGTCGTGGGCGGCGCCCGGCAGCTCCGCGAAGTCCCCGTGCCCGTAGGCCGCGTCCAGCGAGGCGACCGCGCCGGGCGGCAGGGACTGCGGGCGGGCGCAGAGACGGGAGCTGAGCCGGGAGCGCAGTTCGGCGGAGTTGGGCAGACCCGTCAGCGCGTCGTGCGAGGCGCGGTGCGCGAGCTGGAGCTCCCGGCGCTTGCGCTCCTCTATGTCCTCGACGTGGGTGAGCAGGAAGCGCGGGCCGTCGGCGGCGTCCGCGACGACGGAGTTGCGCAGGTGGACCCAGACATAGGTGCCGTCGCGGCGCCCGAGCCGCAGTTCGGCCCGGCCGCCCTCGGCGGAGGTGCGCAGCAGGGTGCCGATGTCCTCGGGGTGTACGAGGTCGGAGAAGGAGTAGCGGCGCATCGCGGAGGCGGGCCGCCCGAGCAGCCGGCACAGGGCGTCGTTGGTGCGCAGGATGCGCCCGTGCTGGTCACCGCCCATCTCGGCGATCGCCATGCCGGAGGGCGCGTACTCGAAGGCCTGCCGGAAGGACTCCTCGCTGGCGCGCAGGGCCTGCTGCTCGCGCTCCAGGCGGACCAGGGCGCGCTGCATGTTGGCGCGCAGCCGTGCGTTGCTGATCGCGATGGCGGCCTGGAAGGCGTACATCTGGAGGGCCTCGCGGCCCCAGGCGCCGGGCCGCCGGCCGTTGCGCGGCCGGTCCACGGACAGGACGCCGATCAGCTCGCCGTGGCCGCCGGAGACGCTCGGGGTGTACATCGGCGCGAAGAGGCGGTCGGAGGGGTGCCACTCGTCCTCGAAGCGCGGCGCGGGACCGTCCGTGTACCACTGGGGCACGTCGTCCTCGTCCAGGACCCAGCCCTCGGTGTGCGGTATGAACCGCAGGTCGCCCCAGCCCTCGCCCATGGTGAGCCGGCGCTCCCAGGAGGTGCGGGAGCCGACGCGGCCGGTGATGAGGGCCTCGGCCGCGGAGTTTCCCGCCAGGGCGGCGACGACGAGGTCGCCGTCGGGGCGTACGAGGTTGACGCAGGCCAGCTCGTAGCCGAGCCCGGTGACCACGCCGTCGGCGACGGTCTGCAGCGTGTCGGCCAGGCTGCGGGCGGTGTTCATGTCCGCCATCACCTGGTGCAGCTGCCGCAGGGTCGCAAGACGGACGTAGGGCTCCGACTCGGTCTCCATTCGCCCTCCCCTCGAGACCTCGCAGCAACTCCAGGGTTCTCTCCGCGTACCCAGGTGCTCTTCGGTGCTCTGCTGACTACGGCCTTGGCGACCGGGCGGTGCTCGCCGTGAGGACCCTCACGGCGTACTGCTTGGTAGCTTCCTGCATGGCGTCTCCGCCACTGAATCACAGCGCGCACCCCACTCGGTACACAGGGTCAACAAAATATGGCTCCTGTGACTCAAGTCACAGCGGAAGATGAGCAATTGAGTGGAGTTTCTGCATTTCAGCGCCCGTTTATCGACCGCATTGTCGGTCTGGTGTGCAGACCCTGTGCTCGCTTGTGCCCGCTGGATGAACAGGCCTGAGCGTACGGCCTCCAGGCCCCGTTTTCCCTCGCACGTCCCCTCCCCTCCGCCCCCGGACCTAGGTCCCGGTTCGGGCCGAGGTCCGATGTGCGGTCCCAGGTGCGGAGACTAGCGTTTCGGCGTGCTCACGACTCCCCCTGCCGCTCCGCCCACCTCGCCCGTGCATGCTGAGGGGGTGAGCAACGACGAGTTCCGCGCCGCCATGTCCCGGCTGGCCGCGGGTGTGGTCCTGGTGACCGCGTACGAGCCCGCGCTGGCCGCCGACGGGCCGCGCGGCGAGGACGTCGGCATGACCGCGACGGCCTTCATGTCCGTGTCCCTGGACCCGCCGCTCGTCATGGTCAGCCTGCGCGAGGGCTCCCGGATGGACGATCTGCTCGACGAACAGCCTCTGTGGGGGGTGTCCGTGCTCTCGGAGAGCCAGCGTCACATCGCGGGCCGCTTCGCGATGAAGGGCCGCATCAGCGACCGGCTCCTGTTCGAGGACATCCCGTACGTGCGCGGCGAGGCGTCCGGTGCTCTGCTGGTGGGCGGCTCGCTGGCCACGCTGGAGTGCCGCACCGAGCAGCGGGTGACCGCGGGCGACCACGTCCTCGTCATCGGCCGCGTCCTGACCGCCCGGGTGCCGAGCGAGGACGGCGGCCCGCTGACCTACTTCAAGGGCCGCTACCGGCACCTGGGCTGACGGACCCGGCGGCCCCGCGCGGCCCCGGCTCTATCCCCAGTCGTCCTCAGTCGTCCTCAGTCGTCCTCAGTCATCCCCAGTCGCGTCCGGTGCGGCCGCGCTTGGTGTCGGAGCGCTGCTTCTTCTCGCGCAGCCGCCGTTCGTTGATGCCCCGCGGGATGCGGGTGGCGCGGCGCGGCTTGGGCGGCGGGGCGGTCGCCTCGGCGAGCAGCGAGGCGAGGCGCACGGCGGCCGTCTCGCGGTTGCGCCACTGGGAACGGTGCTCGGAGGACCGGACGCTGACGACCCCGTCCACGAGGCGCCCCTCCAGCCTGGCGAGCGCGCGGTCCTTCCACACGGGCGGCAGTGCCTCGGTGTTCGCGAGGTCGAAGCGCAGCTCGACCTGCGAGTCGCTGGTGTTGACGTGCTGCCCGCCCGGACCGCCGGAGCGCGAGAAACGCCACATCAGCTCGGCCTCGGGCAGGGAGACGGAGCCGCGGATGACATAGGGACCGGACATGGGTCCATGGTCCCGTGCCCGGCCGGTCCGCGTCACCCCGTTTTCAGCGGCCGTTCGAGTGCCCCGGGACACTTTGGCAAAGAAAGTAAAGACAGGCGGAACCTATGGGACCCCCCTTGGCGTTCATAGAGGTGACGGTAGCTTCGTCCTCAGTACGAAGCCCGTACGCAACGAGGGAAGGGACTCCCAACAATGGCTGTAAGCCTGTCCAAGGGTGGCAACGTCTCGCTCACCAAGGAGGCTCCGGGCCTGACCGCCGTCACCGTGGGCCTCGGCTGGGATGTCCGCACCACCACGGGCACCGACTTCGACCTCGACGCCTCGGCCATCGCGGTCAACCCCGAGGGCAAGGTCTACTCGGAGGCCCACTTCATCTTCTTCAACAACAAGCAGACCCCGGACCAGACCATCGTCCACACCGGTGACAACCGGACGGGCGAGGGCGCGGGCGACGACGAGGCGATCAACGTCAACCTGGCGGGCCTGCCCGCCGACGTCGAGAAGATCGTCTTCCCGGTCTCGATCTACGACGCGGAGACCCGCTCGCAGAACTTCGGCCAGGTCCGCAACGCGTACATCCGCATCGTGAACCAGGCCGGCGGTGCCGAGATCGCCCGCTACGACCTCTCCGAGGACGCGGCGACCGAGACCGCCATGGTCTTCGGCGAGCTCTACCGCAACGGCGCGGAGTGGAAGTTCCGCGCCGTCGGCCAGGGCTACGCCTCGGGCCTCGTCGGCATCGCGCAGGACTTCGGCGTCAACGTCTGATCCCGACGCACGACGTGAGGAGCCCCCGGCCGCCGGCCGGGGGCTCCTCGCGTGTCCGCCGCGCTCACGGGTGGTCCGGCCGGCCCTCTCCGTGCAGCCAGTGGTCCCAGATCCCGCTGAAGTCCTTGTCCGGCGCCGACTTCTCGACGTAGGCGGTGAAGTCGGCGGTGTCGGCGTTCCGGTGGCGGTACGTGGCGGCCCAGCCCTGGACGATGTCGTAGAAGGCGTCGTCGCCGACCAGTCGGCGGATCTTGTGCAGGACCATCGCGCCCCGGTAGTAGACGGGCGGGTCGGAGATGTGCGCGGCGTCCGGCGGGTCGGCGGGCGGGAAGGCCCAGATCTGGCTGTTGTCGGCCGGTTCGTAGTAGTCGCCCTTGTAGAGCGCGTGGAAGATCTCGTCGGCGCTCTCGCCGTCGTGGTCCTCCTGCCACAGCCACTCGGCGTAGGTGGCGAATCCCTCGTTGAGCCACATGTCGCGCCAGGACTTCGGAGTGACCGAGTCGCCGAACCACTGGTGGGCCAGTTCGTGGACGAGGGTCGCGGTGTCGGGGGCGCCGGGGAAGACGGGGCGGTTCTGGGTCTCCAGGGCGTAGCCGGCGTCGTCGGCGCGGTCCACGATCGCGCCGGTGGACGAGAAGGGGTACGGACCGAAGTTGTACGCCTCCCAGTCGATGATCCCGGGGATGCCCGCGAGCACCTTTCTGCTCGCCTTGGCCTGGGTGGGGTCGACCGCCACGTAGACGGGCAGCCCCTTCTTCGTCGTCGAGCGGGTGATGTCGTAGTGGCCGATCGCGAGGGTGGCGACATAGCTCGCCATCGGTTCGGCCGTGTGCCAGGCGTAGGTGGTACGGCCCCCGCTGGTCGTCTCACTCCTCAACTCCCCGTTGGATACGGCCTGGAGGCCCTCGGGGACGCTCACGCGTACGTCGTAGGACGCCTTGTCGGAGGGGTGGTGGTCGCCGGGGAACCAGGCCATCGAACCCGTCGGCTCGCCGAGGCCGAGGGCGCCGTCGGCGGTGCGCAGCCAGCCTTCCTCGGAGCCGTCCGGATCGGTGATCGTCCGGGGGCTGCCGGAGTAGCGGACGGTCGCGTGGAAGGTGCGCCCCTTGTCGAGGTCGTCGGCGGGGCGGACGGTCAGTTCCTGCCCGGCGCGGCTCCAACGGGCCTTCCGCCCCTCGACGGTGACGTCGGAGACGTTCATGCCCAGCAGGTCGAGGTGGAAGGCGCTGAGGTTCTGGAGGCTCCGCGCGGTGATGTCGGCCGTCCCCGAGAGGCGCTTGCCGCGGGGGTCGTAGGACAGGGTCAGGCCGTAGTGCGTGACGTCGTAGCCGCCGTTGCCCGACTTCGGGAAGTACGGGTCGTGGACACCGGCCGCGCCGGGCTTGCCGTGCACGCCTTCTCCGCCGCAGGCGGTGAGGCCGAGGACGAGGGTGAGGCAGAGGGAGCGGGCCAGGGTGAGGGGGGTGATGCCGAGGGGTCGGGGCACGTTCGTGATCCTAGGGGGCCGGGGGGTCGGGGGCCGCGCGGCGACCGACGTCCCCGGGGCTGCGCCCCCACCCCTGCGCACCGTCGTCGATTCGCCCGGCCGCCGGTGGGGGCTTGTCGCGCAGTTCCCCGCGCCCCTTTACAACCCCCCGCGTTCCCGGGGCTGCGCCCCCACCCCTGCGCACCGTCGTCGAATCGCCCGCCCGCCGGTGGGGGCCCGGCGCGCAGTTCCCCGCGCCCCTTTACAACCCCCCGCGTTCCCGGGGCTGCGCCCCCGCCCCTGCGCACCGTCGTCGATTCACCCGCCCGCCGGTGGGGGCCCGGCGCGCAGTTCCCCGCGCCCCTTTACAACCCCCCGCGTTCCCGGGGCTGCGCCCCCACCCCTGCGCACTGTCGTCGATTCGCCCGGCCGCCGGTGGGGGCCCGGTGCGCCGTTCCCCGCGCCCCTGGACAGCCCCCCGCGTTCCCGGGGCTGCGCCCCCGCCGGTGGGGGCCGGGGGCGCCGTTCCCCGTGGCCCTGAAACATCGCCGGCGTTCGGGGGCTGGGGGGCGTGGCACCATCTCTACGTGCTCGACATTGGTTATGCCCTGTCCAACCGTTTCCCCGATCCGCCGCAGACCGACTACCGCCGCGCGGACGTCCGTGCGCTGCGGCACGACCTCTTCTGCGGGGACGTCTACCTCGCCGACACCAAGGCGGACCGCGAGGTGTCCACGGCGTGGGGATGGGTGCCGGTGCTCGACTTCGCCTGGGCGTTGTGCGACATCGTCGAGCAGCTCGACCGTGACCCGCTCGGCAGCCGGGCCTCCCGGCCCCAGCAGGCGGAGCTGGACTTCACCGAGTCGACCGACCGCATGCTCTTCGAGCGCCGCTTCGGGTGGGTGGACATCGAGGCCGACTGGATGCGGCGCGAGGAGGAGCCGCTGACCTTCTCGTTCACCGCGCTGCGCCGCGAGGCCCGTGACTTCCTGCACGACCTGCTGGCCGATCTGACCGACCTGCACGACGACCTCGCCGAGAACCCGGCGATCTGGACCCTCCAGGCCCGCTTCCCCCGCGTCTCCTAGGGACCTTCCACCCGGACGCCCAGTGCGGCGGCCAGTACCGGTGCCAGGTCGAGCAGCTGGGCCGTGCCGATGACCGCGCCCGCCAGCCGGTCCACGCCCCGTGCGATGTCCAGCTCCGCCGCGGACCGCAGATCCACGTCCGTCAGCGTCGCCCCGGTGAGGTCCGCGCCCTTCAGGACGCAGTCCACGAACTCCACCCGCTCCAGGCGCGCGCCCCCGAAGTCCGGCTCGACCAGGACGCAGCCCTCGAAGACGACGTCCTTCAGCCGCGCCGTGCGCAGGTTCAGATAGTCGATCTTCCCGCCGCGCACCACCACCCGCTCCAGCACGGAGCCGTGCAGCTGCACGCCCCCGAGGCGGGCGTCGACCACCTCGACGTCCCGCAGCATCGCCTCGGCGAGGTCGGTGCCTACACCCCTTATCCCCGTCAGGACCGAGTCCAGCACGCGCGCGTGGTGCAGCCGTGTCTCGTCCAGCGCGCACCCCGTCAGCGCGCAGTCCATGAAGCGGGCTCCCCCGCCGTCCTGCCCGGCGAAGTCCGTGTCCTTGAACTCCAGCCCGTCATAGTCGCCGTCCGGCTCCAACTCCCCGCCCTCGAACGGCTCCAGCGCGGGCAGCCGCAGCTCGGGCCGCCTGGCCGCCTTGACTCCCCCGCCGGACGCCTTCGCACCGGACCCGCCCGCAACTCTCCTCGCCATGCCCCCATCCTGCCCTCCCCCACTGACAAAAGCCCTGGCCTGCGCGAACCCGGCCCATGTCACATTCCGGGGCCCCCGATCGGTCCTCTTCACAGGAAGGCCCGCTGTCAGAGCCCTCTCGGACCCCGAGCACGAGGAGACCTCCAGCCATGGACCGCATCACCGTCATCGGCGGCGGCTTCGCCGGACTGACCGCCGCGATCACCGCCGCAGAGGCCGGCGCGAGCGTCACCGTCCACGAAGCGCACCACACCCTCGGCGGGCGGGCCGGGACCGCCGAGGGCCCCTACCGGACCAACGAGGGCCCGCACGCCCTGTACAGCGCGGGACCGCACTGGACGTGGCTGAAGCAGCGGGACCTGATCGGACCGCTCGCGCCGGTACCGGCCCGCGAGGCCGCCCGGCTGCGGCTGCACCACAAGGGCGCGCTGCGCCGCACCCCGCCCTTCGCGATGCTCAAGCTGCTCCGGCGCTCCTGCCAACAGGCCCCCGAGGACGTGGACTTCATGGCCTGGGCGACCGGGCAGGCCGGAGCGGAGGGTGCGCGGGCCGCCGCCAACTACGCGGCCGTCGCCCTCTTCCACCACGACCCCGGATCGCTGTCCGCCGCGTTCGTGCAGGAGCGGCTGCGCCGGGCCATGCGACTGCCCCCGGAGGCGAACTGCCCGCGGGGCGGCTGGGCCAACATCATCGACCGGATGGCGGGCCGGGCCTGGAACCTCGGCGTGCGGATGGAGACGCTGGCCCGGGTGGACCGGCTGCCCGTGGGCAGGGGACCGGTCGTCGTCGCGACCTCGCTCGCCTCGGCCCGGCGTCTGCTCGGGGACGCCTCGCTGACCTGGCCGAGCGGCCGTACCGCGCTGATCGACCTGGCGCTGACGAGCCGGCGCGGTGACGCGTTCGCCGTCTCCGACCTGGACGCGCCGGGCTGGATCGAACGGTTCACGGCGCGGGACCGCACGCTCGCCCCGGCCGGCGAGCAGCTCCTCCAGGGGCAGATCCCGATCGCTCCGGAGGAGTCGGGGGCCGACGGGGTGGCGCGCGCCGAGCACCTGCTCGACCTCGCCTTCGAGGGCTGGCGCGAACGGGTCACCTGGCGGCGCGAGTCGGTGGCGAGCGGGCGTACGGGCGCGGTCGATCCGCCCGGCACGAGCTGGCGGGACCGGCCCTCCATCGACCGCGGGGACGGCGTCTATCTCGTCGGCGACCAGGTGGCCGCTCCCGGTGTGCTCTCCGAGGTGTCCTTCAACAGCGCGCTGGAGGCGGTGGCGCTGGCCCTGCGCATCCGCGAGCGCCTTGACCTCAAGCGAGCTTGAGGTCGGAGAGTGGTGAACCCGACGACAGACGGCTCCCGCCTTCCGGGTTGCCGGCCTCCGGGCTTCCGGGCTGCCGAGCCCCCGTCGACGGCACGGCACGGCACGAACGCGCCGTGCCCGCCCTCGTCCGCCCTGCGACCTTCTTGAGGAGTTCCGATGCACGCCATCCGACTGCACACCTTCGGGCCCGCCGATCACCTTGTCCACGAGCGCGTCGACGACCCCGTGCCGGGGCCGGGGCAGGTGCGGATCGCCGTGGCCGCCGCCGGGGTCCACCTCCTGGACGCGGCCCTGCGCGAGGGCATGCGGGGCGGTCCGGCACCCGGTCCGACCGTCCTGCCGACGATCCCCGGACGGGAGGTGGCCGGGACCGTGGAGTCCCTCGGCGAGGGCGTCGCGGCGCTCTGGCTCGGCCGCCGGGTCGTCGCCCACCTCGGCTTCGCGCCCGGCGGCTACGCCGAACTGGCCGTCACCGACGTCGACCGCGTCCACGACATCCCGGAGAACCTGGACTTCGCACAGGCCGTCGCCATGATCGGAACCGGCCGCACCGCGATGGGGATCGTGCAGTTCGCCGAGCCGGGGCCCGCCGACGTGGTCGTGGTGCCCGCGGCGGCCGGCGGCATCGGCACCCTGCTCGTGCAGTACGCGCACCACCGGGGCGCGACCGTGATCGGTCTCGCGGGCGGCCCCGCGAAGGTGGCCCGGGTCCGCGAAAACGGCGCGGACCACGCCGTCGACTACACCGAGCCGAGCTGGTCGGAGAAGGTCCGCGCACAGCTCGGCGGCCGGCCGGCGACGGTCGTGTTCGACGGCGTCGGCGGCGGGGTCGCCCGGGAGGCCGTCGCGCTGCTCGGACCGGGTGGCCGGCACGTGGTCTTCGGGTGGTCGGGCGAGGGCATCCGGGACGGCTCCCCCTACCTGGTCGAGGGGGTGTCCGAGCAGGTGCTCGGGCCCGTGATGCTGCGGCGGGCGGGCGGCCCCGATCCCGTACGGACCCTGGAGCTTCGGGCTCTCGCGCAGGCCGCGTCCGGGCGGCTCAGCCCGGCCGTGACCCGCTTCCCGCTGGCGGAGGCGGCGGCCGCGCACCGTGCCCTGGAAAGCAGGGCGACGATCGGGAAGGTGGTGCTGGAGCCGTGACGACGAGCCCGGGAAAGGCGTCCCACGAGGCCCTCCCGTCCGGAGATGCGACCCGTACCGATCCATGGTCTTCTGAGCGGGTGAGTGCCACCCGGACAGGCGAACCCAGTGTCCCCGCAGGGCAGGACACCCACCGTTGGTGGGCGTTGGTGATCATCGCTCTCGCGCAGCTGATGGTCGTGCTGGACGCGACGATCGTGAACATCGCGCTTCCCTCGGCGCAGAGCGCCCTGCACATGTCCGACGGCAACCGGCAGTGGGTCATCACGGCCTACACGCTGGCGTTCGGCGGCCTGTTGCTGCTCGGCGGACGGGTCGCGGACCTCGTCGGACGCAAACGGACCTTCATCATCGGCCTGATCGGCTTCGCCGGTGCCTCGGCGCTCGGCGGCGCGGCGACGACGTCCGCCATGCTCTTCGGTGCCCGCGCGCTCCAGGGCGCGTTCGCGGCGCTGCTGGCGCCCTCCGCCCTCTCGCTGCTGACGACGACGTTCACCGACCCGAAGGAGCGCGGCAAGGCCTTCGGCATCTACGGTGCGCTGGCCGGCTCGGGCTCGGCGATCGGCTTCATCGCGGGCGGCCTGCTGACGGAGTACCTGAACTGGCGCTGGTGCCTCTACGTCAACATCCCCATCGCGATCATCGCGGTGTTCGGCGCCTTCGGGCTGCTGCACGACCGGCCCGGCCACAAGAACGTCCGGCTGGACGTGCCCGGTGCGATCCTCGGCTGCGGCGGACTGGTCGCGATCGTCTACGGGTTCAGCGAGGCGGAGCCGCGCGGCTGGTCGGACCCGGTGGTGCTGACCCTGCTCATCGGCGGTGTCGCGATGCTGGCCGCGTTCGTGTGGTGGCAGAAGAGGGCCCCGAGCCCGCTGTTGCCGCTGCACATCATCAAGGACCGCAACCGCGCGGGCTGCTTCCTGACGATGGGCCTGGCGGTCATCGGCATGTTCGGCGTGTTCCTCTTCATGACCTACTACCTCCAGGTCATCCTCGGGTACTCGCCGGTGAAGACCGGTCTCGCGTTCCTCCCGCTGACCGTCGCCATCATCATCGGCTCGACGCAGATCTCGGCGCGGCTGCTGCCGCATCTGGCGCCGCGGATGCTGATGGTGCCGGGCATGATCCTCGCGGCGGGCGGCATGCTGTTCTTCACCCAGCTCACCGTGGAGTCCGACTACACCGGAGAAGTGCTGCCGGGCCTGCTCCTGCTGGGTCTCGGGATGGGCCTGACCTTCATGCCGGTCTTCGCCACGGCCACCGCCGGGGTCGCCCCGCAGGACTCGGGCGTGACCTCCGCGACGGTCAACACCTCGCAGCAGGTCGGCGGTTCCATCGGTACGGCCCTGCTGAACACGATCGCCACCACCAGCACCACGGCCTACGTCGCCGCCCATCTCCGCAACCCCGCCCAGAAGGACCTGATCGTGCGCGAGGGCGTCGTGCACGGCTACACGGTGGCCATCTGGTGGGCCGTCGGCATCATGCTGGCGGCGGGCCTGATCGCGGGCCTCATGGTGACGGCCAAGCCGCCGAAGCACACCACCGCGGACTCACCGGTCCCGGAGCCCGTGGTCTGACCGCCGGCGGGGTCGGCGCGGCCGGGTCTCAGTGCCGGCCGGCCACCCGGTCCGCCAGTTGCGCGAGCCGGGACGACTCCGCGCTGTGGGTGGTCAGTTCGCGCCGGTCGGCGGTGCGGTAGGTGGCGTACATGCCGTGCACGCCGATCCAGCGGAACGGTTCCGGTTCCCACTTGCGGACCGCGTGGTTGACCCAGGGCAGGCCGGTCAGCTCGGTGGCACCCGCCTGGCCGGAGTCCTGCTGCACGAGGTCGCGCAGGGTGCGGGCGGCCAGGTTGGTGGTGGCGACGCCGGAGCCGACGTATCCGCCGGCCCAGCCGAGGCCCGTCGAGCGGTCCAGGGTGACCGTCGCGCACCAGTCGCGCGGGACACCGAGGACGCCGGACCAGGCATGGGCCACGCGCACGCCGGTCAGCGGCGGGAAGAGCCGCACGAGGATCTCGTACAGGGCGTCGATGGTGGCCTGCTGCGTGCGGCCGTCGTTGTCGGTGCGCGAGCCGAAGCGGTACGGGACGCCGCGTCCGCCGAGCGCGATACGGCCGTCGGCGGTGCGCTGGGCGTACATGTAGGCGTGCGCCATGTCGCCGAGGGTCTCCCGGCCCTCCCAGCCGATGGCCGCCCACTGCTCGTCGCTCAGCGGCTCCGTCGCGATCATCGAGGAGTTCATCGGCAGCCAGGTGCGCTTCTGGCCCTTGAGGTTCGCGGTGAATCCCTCGGTGCACCGCAGGATGTAGGGGGCGCGGACGGTGCCGTAGGGCGTGACCGCGTGCTTGGGGCGGATCTCCGTCACGGGGGTCTGCTCGTGGATGGTCACGCCGAGGGCCTCGGCCGCGGCGGCGAGGCCCTTGACCAGTTTGACCGGGTGGAGCCGGGCGCCGTGCGGTGTCCAGGTCGAGCCGACCGCGTCGGCGACCCGGATCCGCTCGGCCGTCTCCTTCGCGCCGTACAGCTCACGGTCCTTCTCGCCGTACGACAGCTCGTGCGCGTGGAAGGCCTTGAGCCGGGCCAACTGGGCCGGTGTGTAGGCCACTTCGAGGACACCGCCCTGGTGGACGTCCGCCTCGACGCCCTCCTCGGCGGCCACCCGGACGACCTCGTCCACGGTGTCGTTCATGGCCTGCTGGAGACGGGTGGCCGCCTCCTTGCCGTGCAGCTTCGCGTACCGGTCACGGCCCGCGATGCCGTTGTAGAGCCAGCCGCCGTTGCGCCCGGAGGCGCCGTAGCCGCAGAACTTCTGCTCCAGGACGGTCACCCGCAGGAAGGGCGCGGCCTTCTTCAGGTAGTACGCGGTCCACAGTCCGGTGTAGCCGCCGCCGACCACGACGACGTCGGCGGTCGCGTCGCCGGGCAGCGGTTCCCGGGGGGCGGGGAAGCCGTCGTCCGCGTACCAGAAGGAGATGCCGCCGTTCACGGCGCTGCCTGCCGAGCTGCTCATGAGCGGGACGTTAACCCCTGAACGCGCTCACTGTCTCCTTCGGATTCCATGCTTTTCCCCGCCCTCTGACCAGCGGATAACAGGCGAGACCGATGAGTACGGAGGTGAAATGCCCGAGATCGGTGAAGGTGCGCCCGGTGGCGAACGGGATCCCGTAGACGGCCAGGACGATCACCAGGTACGCGTACCGCCAGGGTGCCGCGATCCGGTAGGTGAGCACGCCGACGACGCCCGCGAGGGCGTAGCTCACCCCGATGTCGAGGGTGTCGGCCTCGGAGTGCGGCGCCACGCCGTGCCGGATCGCCCAGAGCAGCGCACCCTCGCTGATCAGCGTGGACAGTACGTGCGCGGCGGCGTTCACGGCGAGCCAGCGCGCGGTGCCGAGCCAGCGTTCGGCGGGTGCCTGGAAGACGGTGTAGAGCACGGCGTACGGCAGCCAGCGTCCGCCGTCGATCCACATCGCGCTGGCGATCAGCACGCGCACCGGGTTGCTCGACAGCTCGTGCAGGTTCGTCGAGCGCTGCCGCAGGAAGTCCGCTTCGAAATCCGGAGACATGTGATGCATCGCGACGGTGGTGATGAACAGGATCGCCAGCCAGATGTACGTGCCGGGGGCGACGCGCACATATGTCCACACCCTGTGGACAACTCGCTCACCGCGCATGGTCAGCTTCAGCCATGCCAGTAGTGTCCCTTATGTGACCGGCGTTCCGGCGTCATCGGGAACCAGCCGCTCCGGATCGCGCGACCCCGGCGTCGCGCCCCGTATACGCCTCGAACACACGAATCTCACGTTCGTAAGAGTGTTCGTAACAGTGGCTCGCTACTCTCCGGTGGTGTGAGTGTTACGGGTGGTGCGGAAGATCTGCGTTTTTCCTTACTGGGCCCGCTGCGGGCCTGGCGGGGCGGGACGGAGCTGGTGCTCGGTCCGCCGCAGCAGCGGGCGGTGCTGGCGGTGCTGCTGCTGCGCGGTGGACGCGCGGCCGGCGTCGGTGAACTCGTCGACGGCGTCTGGGGCCGCACCCCGCCGTCGGGCGCCGTCCCGATGCTGCGCACCTACGCGTCCCGGCTGCGCAAGGTGCTGGAGCCCGCCCGGCCGGCGGGCGCTCCACCCCGGCTCGTGGTGTCCGTCGGCGACGGATACGCCCTGCGCACCGAGGGGATCACCAGCGACCTCGGCGTGTTCGAGGAGAGCCTCGCGCAGGCCGAACGGCGCCGCGCCGCGGGCGACAGCCGTGCGGCGGCCCGGCTGCTCGGCGGCGCGCTCGCCGCGTGGCAGGGCCCGGCGCTGGGCGGTGTCCCCGGCCCCTTCGCCCGTGCCGAACGGACACGGCTGGCCGAACGGCGGCTGGGCACCCAGGAGTACCGGCTGCGGGTGGAACTCGAACTCGGCCGCCACGAGGCGGTGTTGCCGGAGCTGAAGGCGCTGCGGGACGCGCAGCCGCTGCGCGAGGCGGTGTGCGAACTGCTGCTGGTCGCCCTGTACCGGTGCGGTCGGCGGGCCGAGGCCCTGGAGATCTACGCACGCACCCGCCGCACCCTGGTGGACGAACTCGGCATCGAACCCGGCCCGTCCCTGCGCGCCGCCCACGCACGGCTGCTCACCGGCGAGCCGGACCTGTCGCCGCCGCCCGTGCCGGCCCCGGCCCCCGTCACCTCCGTCACCGCGGCCTCCGCGACCTCCGCCGACGTGGCAGACGCGGACGCGGGACCCGCGGACGACCGCGAAGGGGCCGAGCCCGTACGGGCCAGGGGAGCCGTCCATCCGTCCCAACTCCCGGCCGATCTCGCACTGTTCACCGGACGGGAGGCCGAACTCGGGCTCGTGGAGGCGCTGCTGCCCCCCGCCGACCACCCCGACAAGGCCGTGATCGGCCTCATCAACGGCATGGCGGGGGCCGGCAAGACCACGCTGGCCGTCCACTGGGCGCACCGGGCCGCCCACCGCTTCCCCGACGGAAGCCTCTACGTCAACCTGCGCGGATACACCCAGGGCGGCTCCGTGATGCACCCCTCCGAGGCGCTGGAGACCTTCCTCGTGGCGCTCGGCGTGGCCCCGCAGGCCGTCCCCGAAGGGCTCGACGCGCAGGCCGCCCTGTACCGCAGCGTCCTCGCCCGCCGCCGCGTGCTGATCGTGCTCGACAACGCCCGCGACACCGAGCAGATACGGCCGCTGCTGCCCGGCACCCCGGGCTGCCTGGTCATCGTCACCAGCCGCAGCCGGCTGACCGGCCTGGTGGCGGGACACGGCGCCCATCCGCTGACCCTCGGTCCGCTCACCGGTGACGAGGCACGCGCCATGCTGGCCCGCCGCCTCGGCCCCTCCCGGGTGGCGGCGGAACCGCGGGCCGCCGACGCCATCGTCGAGCTGTGCGCCCGGCTGCCGCTGGCCCTCGCCATCGTGGCCGCGCGGGCCGCCCACCACCCCGGGTTCCGGCTCGCGGACATCGCCGCGGAACTCCGCGAGAACCACGGCAGCCTGGACGCCTTCACCGGCGGCGACGCCCGCACGGACGTACGCGCCGTCTTCTCCTGGTCGTACCACGCGCTGTCGCAGCCGGCGGCGGAGCTCTTCCGCCGGCTCTCCCTGCACCCGGGGCCCGACATCGGCACCGCCGCGGCCGCGGCCCTGGCCGCCGAGCCGGCCCGCACGGTCCGCGCCCGGCTGGGCGAGCTCACCGGGGCCAGCCTGCTCGGCGAACACGCGCCCGGCCGCTACGCCTTCCACGACCTGCTGCGCGCCTACGCGGGGGAACTGGCCGACGCCGAGGACGGCGCGGAGCGGCGCGCGGCGGCGCTGCTGCGCCTGCACGACCACTATCTGCACACCACCCACAACGCCTCCGCGACCATCGGTCCGCTGCGCGAGACCCTCCCCCTGCCGTCCAGCACAACGGACAGCGGGCCCTTGCGGTTCACCGGCCGCAAGCAGGCCATGAACTGGCTGCGCGCCGAGCGGCACGTGCTGCGCGCGGTCGTCGAGCAGGCCGCCGCGCACGGCCACGAGGACCACGCCTGGCGCACCGCGGTGGGCCTCGACCTCTACTTCGACCGGCTCGGCTTCTGGCACGACCTGATGGAGATCAACAGTGCCGCGCTGCGCGCCGCCCGTGCCGTCGGCGACCGGACCGGCGAGGCGCACGCACTGCGGGGACTGGGCTTCTTCCACACACGGTTCGCGCACTCCGCGGAGGCCCGCCGCGACCTCGGCCGCGCGCTGGAGCTGTTCCGGGCGGAGGGCGACGCGTTCGGCGAGGCCCGCACCCGGCGCTGCCTCGCCTACCAGGCCAACGGCGAGGGCCGGTTCGCCGTCTCGCTCGACCATTACGCGCACGCCCGCGAGCTGTACCGGAGGAAGGGCAGCACGAGCAGTGAGGCGATCGTCCTGAACGAGGTCGGCTGGACGTACATCCTGCTCGGCGAGCACGACAAGGCGCTGGAACACTGCGAGAAGGCCGTCGCCCTGCATCAGGAGATCGGCGACCCGGTCGGCGAGGCCGCCGCGCAGGACAGTGTCGGATACGCGCATCACCAGCTGGGCCAGTACGGCGCGGCGGTCGAACGCTTCGAGCGGGCGGTGACGCTCTACCGGGAGATCGGCGACCACTACCTGGAGGCCGACACCCTGCGGCACGCGGGGGACGCGCACCTCGCCGCGGGCGACCGGGACACGGCGGTCGCCGCGTTCCGGAGGGCGCTCGCCCTCCTGGAGGAGACCGGCCACCCGGAGGCACCGGACCTGCGGGAGACCCTGCGCGGTCTGGACGACTCGGGCCGGAATGACGGGGGCACGAGCGGGAGCGGAGGCGCGTGATCAGGCGGCGGCGCGCTCCGGTCGTCCGGACGGCGCCTGCCGGTCCTGTTCCTGGCGGTCCTGTGTCCGCCGGTCCTCGGCCGCCGGGTCCTGTGCCTGCCGGGTGCTCCGCCGTTCCGTCCGCGCCGGCTCCCGGTCCGCGTCCTCCACGACGACGCCGTGGTCGCGCAGGGCCAGCCGCAGACTGCGCAGGGCGTAGTACACCCGGGACTTGACCGTGCCCTGGGGGATGCCGAGGGCGTCCGCGGCCTCCTGGGTGGTGCGGTCCGCGAAGAACGTCGCCCGGATGACGTCACGGTGGGCTGGCGTGAGCTTCTCCAGCGCCTCCTGCACCACGATCGACGACAGCATCTGCTCGATGTCGTCGACCTCGGCGCCCAGTTCGCTCAGCCAGGTGGCACCGCCGATCTCCAACGGCCGCGCCATCCGCGTCCGGTGCCCGTCGATGACGAGGTTGCGCGCCACCCGGAACATCCAGGGGCGCACCGCCATCCCCTCGTCGTCGACCAGGTTCCGCTTGTTCCAGCAGCGCAGCAGTGTCTCCTGGATGACGTCCTCGGTACGGTGCGTGTCCCCGCCGAGCATGCGCAGCACGTACGTGTAGAGCGCCGGACCGTGTTCCAGATACAGGTCGCGCAGCGCCCGCTCCTCGGCGGAGACCGCGCTCGCCGATCCGATGACCGTCACGTTCATGGTGTGCTCCTGTTCCTTGGGAATGGCCGGCCCCGTGGGGGGTACGAGGAGCCGGGTCCTTCCGGGGAACGGAGTGTTCCGAGGGGTGTTCCACGTTCGTTTGACGTCGGTTGTACGGATCGATGGACGAGCTGGTCGGGACGGGTGTGACCAGAGGTACGGATGAGGTTTGCGCTCCGTGACTCAGACGTAGGCCGCCAGTGCCTCCACCTGCTTGCGGACCTGGCCGACGAGCGCCGCGTATCCCGGGGGCAGCAGACCGTTGCGTTCCAACGTGGCCCACATGTGCAGCAGTTCACGGCCGTGCGCGACCACCGCCCGGTCGTCGTCGAGCTGCTGCCACGCGGCCGCCGCCCGCGCCACCTCCGCCGGGGCCCGGCCGTCCCGGGCGCGGCACCGGATCCGGGCCACCGCGAGGGCCAGCACGATGGCCTCCCGGTGGTCGCCACGCAGGTGGGCGAGGTAGGCCTCGACGGCCCGCGCCTCCACGGCGTGCGGATGCTCGGCGCCCAGCGACTCGGTGAGGCCCTCGCGCAGCTCGGTCGCGTCGTCGAAGGCCTCGTCGAGCATGCCCGCGGCGGCGAGCCCGTTGATCCGGCCGATCCGCTCGGTGAGCCAGTCCGGGAAGTCGGTGCGTACGGCGGGCGCGGTCACGGCCGCCGGGTCCGGCACCTCCGCCCGCGCGGCGGCGGTGGCCCGTGCCCGGGCCACCGCGGTCGCGACGGCGGAGGCGGTGGCCGCGGCGGACGGCGGCACGACGACGGCCGCGGGGGCGGATGCCCGCTCGGGGACGGCGGCCGGAAGCGGCGCGGGCGCCACCAGGTCGACGGGGGCGGCGACCGGCGCGGGCGCCGGGGATGCGAACACGGCCGGGGCGGCGACCGGCGCGGGCGTCGGGGCCGGAATCGCGGGGGCGGACTCCGCCGGCGCCGGTGCCGGGGTCTGTGCCACGGGCGCGGGCTCGGCCCGGGCGGGTGCCTGGGCCGGAACCGCCGTCGCGGGCGGGGTGTCGTGCCGGGAGGGGCCGGGGTCGGCGGCCGGGGGCGGTGCGGGGGCCTCGTCCGGGTCGAGGACGAGGCTGGAGCCGTCCGGGAGGACCCGGAGGACGAACCGGGCCGCGTCCGGACCGTCGAACACCGTCGCCTCGACGGCGCCGCCGCGCTCCTCCGCGTGGGCCTGCAGCCGGTCGAGCACCGCCTC
Source organism: Streptomyces sp. M41(2017) (assembly GCF_002078175.1). GTDB lineage: Bacteria > Actinomycetota > Actinomycetes > Streptomycetales > Streptomycetaceae > Streptomyces. The sequence continues at coordinate 1,716,030 of NZ_MWFK01000001.1, forward strand.
GTGCACGGACTGGCCCGGCGCGGGGACCAGGGTGTGTCCGTCGATCTCGGCGATCCCCTCACCGGAGATGTACACGTCGAAGTGGGCCATCGCTGTCCTCCTCATGCGGCGGGGCCGGTCGTGGTGGCGTCCGGGTCGGGGGTGACGCCGGGGGTGGCGCCCGAGGGCGGCGCGCCGATGCCCTGGTACTTCGCGAACTGGGCGCGGATCGCGAGGACATAACCCTGGGCCTCGTTGGTCTGCGGAACGCCCTTGGCCGCCTTGACCGCGTCCATCCCGACGTCGTACGCGGCGAGCGCGAGGTCGAGCGAGGTGTTGCTCGTCCCGTCCTCGCCGGTCTCCTGGATCACGCCGTCGTCGATCAACTGCTGGCCCTGTTTGGCCAGCTCGCACAGGTAGCGGCCCTGCGCCATGATCGAGTCCTCCGCGTCCAGGGCGGAGGTCTTGCCGTTGTCGTCGTCGTCCTTGCCGTACTGCTTGAAGATCTCGGGCGGCAGCTGGGAGATGCCCTCCTCGCCGTTCGGGCCGACGAGGGTCTTGTTGAAGCCGGACTCCTTCTCGATCTGCGAGGCGATGACGATCGGGCCGATCGCGCCGCACAGTTCACCGGCGTTCTGGATGGGGTCCACCAGGTCCTCGGGCACCGTCGAGGTGTCCAGCTGTCCCTTGCCGTCGCCCTGGAAGATGCTCAGGGTCTGGTCCGCGGTGTCCTCGCTGGGGGGATCGCCGCCACCGCCGTGGAACAGCAGGTAGAGCGCGATGAGCGGGGCGAGCAGGACGCCGAACCCGCCCAGGATCACGACGACGACCAGCGTGCCGGCCAGGGCGAGCGGCGACAGCAGGCAGCCGCAACCGGTGCCCGCGATGATGCCGTTCCGGACGGCGGTCGACGCACCGCCTTCTCCGCCTTCTCCACTCATGGCGCCCGCCTTCTTCCCCACACCTTGAACCGCTGCGGCCACATGACCCGTTGTGCTGTCCGACGGGCTCGACAGATCCAAACGGCGCCCGGAGCAAAGAAGTTCAAACCAGTGGAAACCAGATGAGCCAAAGCAGCGGATTCACGAGCGAAGAGGGGGGCGGGGCACACATGGGCACTCCTTCGGCACTGCCGTCGGGCCCGGGGTCATGGGTACGGGGACCGAAGAACCCACAGCCGACGCCTCCGGAAGCGCGGCCCGCTCCCGAGGCCGACGGGACCGCCGCGGAGCCCGCCGGCTCCCCGGCTGCCCCGCAGGCACCGGCCGGAAACCCGGCCGCCCCGGTCCTCCCGGCACACCCGACATCCCCGGCCCCGCAGCAGATACCCGGCGCCGGGCAGCAGGCGGCTCCGGCCGGTCCGCACGGGGCACCTCGGGTTCCCGCGGCGCAGGCCCCTGTCGGGCCCGCCGCCCCGCAGGCCCAGGCGGCTCCGGTGCAGGCTCCCCCGGCGCAGGCGACTCCGGTCCAGGCGCCCCCCGTCCAGGCGGCGCCCGTTCACGCGCAGCCCGTCCAGGCGCCCCCCGTTCACCACGTGGCACCGCAGGCACAGCCGGCGCCCGTACAGCAGGCTCCTGTGCAGGCGGCCCCCGCCCCGGCGGCTCCGGTCCGGCCCGGCGGACCGCAGGCCCCGGCAACCCCGGTCGCATCAGCTCCTGTTCAGCACGGGCATCCTCACCAGAGCGCGCCTCAGGCCACGTTCCAGCAGGCCGCCGACGCGCAGTACGTCGCCCCCGCCCCGCAGCCGGCACCCGCGCCACAGGCCGTGGCGCAGGCCCGGTCCGCCGCCCCCGTGGCCCCGCAGCCGACCGCCCCCGCCGCACCCGCACCCCGGAAGGCCGCCGCGCGCCCCAAGGCCGCGGCCGCCCCGGCGCGGGCGGCCGGCGGGCGGCGGCCTGCTCCGGCCGCCGACGCCGAGCCCGGCTGGGGCCGGCCCAAGAAGCCCCGGCCCGCCCGCGGGAAATCGCGCGACGACGTCGGCTGGGTGAAGGCCCACGGCGGATCCGGCGCGACCTCGATGGTCGAGGCCTTCGGCGGCGTCGACGTGGGAGCCCGCTGGCCCGACCCGGCCCGCGGCGAACCGCGCCGGGTCGTGCTCGTCGGCCGCACCAGCGCGCGCGGGCTCCAGTCCGTCTCCCAGGCACTCGGCGCGCTGAAGGACGGCAACGCCCCGCAGGGTCTCGAACTGCTCGGCGTGGTCCTCGTCGCCGACGCCCCCGGACGGCTGCCGCTCAGCCTGCTCCGCCGTATCCGCGTGCTCCGCTCGGTCGCCCGCGTGCACCGCGTGCCGTGGATCCCGGCCTGGCGCACCGGCGGCCGGCCGAGGTCCGTCCCCAGGCAACTCGCCACGCTCTCCAAGCTGGTGGGCGGCGAGCTCTACGGCGAGGGAGCCGTGTCATGACCCCACCCCTCCTCGACGCGCGGTTCCTCGCCGCGTACACCCCGCCCGTGGGTGCCGACACGATCCTCGGCCTGCTCGCCTGGTGCGCCTCGGCGTGCGGGGTCGGGGGACTGATCATCGTCGGCATCCAGATGGCGCTCCAGCTGCGCCGCGGCGACCCCGGCGAGGGCGGCGAGCACTTCCGCGGCGTCTTCTTCGTCACCCTCAGCTGCCTGGTCGCGACCTGCGCCGGGCCGCTCGTCGCGGCCCTCGGCAGCCTCCAGCTCCTCGGTCCCTGACCGCACCACCCCCGCGCAACACCAGTCACCCAGTCGCCCACCGCTCGTGCCGGGCGCCGATTCCTCGGAGATCCCCATGTCCTCTCTGCTCTACGAAGCCTCCAACATCCTCGCCGCCGGTGTCCCCCAGCCGGCCCGCAACGCCCCCGGTGAGCTGACCAGCAAGGTCAACACGGTCCTCGGCATAGCCGCCTGGGCCGGCACCGCCGCCGGTGTCGCCGGAGTGCTCATCACCGGCGCGATGATGGCCGTCTCGGTGAAGCGCGGCGAGAGCTCGGAGCACATGAGCCGGCTCGGCATGGTCCTCGGCGGCTGTGTCCTCGTCGCCACCGCGGGCCCGCTGATCAGCTTCGTCTTCGCGTAAGCGGGCGCCGGTCGTGAAGTTCACACGCAGGGAGCGCCGGCTCGCGGAGACCGGGCCGTACTACAAGCAGCGCAGCTGGCAGCTGTCGGCGGGGTTCATCGGCATCGTGGTCGTGGTGGGCGGCATCGTCAGCCTGTTGTCCGGCCCGGGCGCGAAGGCGGACGGTACGAACACCGCGGCCTCCGAAGGGCCCCTGTCCCAGGTCTCCGCCACGAAGGACGGCCGGCCCAAGGGCTGCAGCACCGACGACAGCGCCGGTTCCGCACTGCCCAAGGCCGCGCCCAAGGACGTGACCTGGCGCACCCTCGGGGTCGCGCGGGTGCCGATCTCCGCCTCGGCGGGCCCCACCCTGATTCAGGGGCCGCTGTGGTGGTGCTACGCGCACACGCCCGCCGGGGCCGCGCTGGCCGCGCACATCATCCCGTCGCAGATGAGCGGATCGCACTGGCGCACCGTCACCGAACAGCAGGTGGTGGCCGGGCAGGGACGCGAGATGTTCGAGTTCCAGCGGGCCACCGTCGCGAACACGGACGGGCAGGGCGACGGCACGGCCGTCGCCTCGTACGTCGGCTTCTCGGTGACCGCCTACACGGAGTCGGCGGCGACGGTGCGGCTGCTCCTGAAGAGCGCCCAGGGATATGCGGCGACCACCATCTCCCTGCGCTGGAGCGGCGGCGACTGGAAGGTGCGGCCCGACGACAACGGGTCCCTGCACTCCCCGGTGTCCTCGGTCCAGACCACCAACGGCTTCACCCTCTGGGGGGTCTGACGTGAACTGCACGTCCGGAAATCCGGTCATCGACCTGGTGAAGGGTTTCTTCAGCTTTCTCGGCGACCCCATCGGCACGATCGTCGACCTGATCGCGAAGACCATTCTCGCGGGCGCGGTCGCCGTGTTCGCGGCGCTGACCACCAACGTCCCGACGCTGGAACAGACCGACACGTCGAAGGGCATCAGCGCCGACACGCAGTGGATCGTCGTCTACCTGGCCGTCGGCTCGCTGCTCTTCGCCGCCTGCCGCATGGCCATCGAACGCAAGGGGGACGCGGGCCGCACGGCGCTCAAGGGCATCATGCGGGTGGTGCTCGTCTCGGGCGCCGCCACCACCGTCGTGGTGGCCGCCGCGTCCGTGGGCGACAGCTACTCCAACTACCTGTTCAACAACGCCGTACGCGATTCGCTGAACAACGTCGGGGCCTGTTCGGACGGCAGCGGCATCCAGTCGTTCCTGCTGCTGGTCCTCGCGTTCCTGCTGCTGATCTCCGGGATCATCCACACGATCCTGATGTACATCCGGCTCGGCGTCATGATGCTGCTGCTGGGCACCCTTCCGCTGGCCGCCGCGGCCTCGATGACGGACTGGGGCGCCGGCTGGTGGCGCAAGCACGTCGGCTGGATGATCGCCTGGCTGCTCTACAAACCGGCGGTCGCCCTCGTCCTCAACGCGGGCATGGCGATGATCAATTCGGGCCAGAACAGCGGCTCGGGCGACGCGGCCACCATCAACACCCGTATCGCCGGTATCGGCGTGATGCTGCTCTCCGCCATCGCGCTGCCCGCCCTGCTGAAGCTGATCGTGCCCGCCACCGCCGCCATGGGCACCGGCAACCCGATGTCCAGCATGGGTCAGGCGGGTTCCAACCTGGCCAGTGGCGCGGTGCAGCTCGGCGGCCGGGGCGGCAGCTCCGGCGGCGGCGCGCAGGTGGGCCCGAGCGGTGCGTCCGGCACGGGCGGCGCGAACGGGTCCGGCGGTTCGTCCGGCTCGGGCGGTTCCTCCGGTGCGGGCGGCGAGGCCGGCGCGACCGGATCGGGCGGCGCGAACGGCGCGGCGGCCGCGGGCCGGGCCGGCGGTGCCTCGGGTGCCGGAGCCGCGGGCAGCGGTGCCGCGGCGGCGGCGGGACCCGCGGGGGTCGCGGTGCTCGCGGCGGTGGCCGCGGCACAGGTGGCCGGCTCGGCGGTCTCCGGCGCCGTGGAAGGCGCCGACGGCGAGCTGGGCAACAACAAGTGACGCACGGGGAGCCGACGGCGGCCGGACCACGCCTCTGACGCGTCCGCCCCGCGTCTCCCCCACGACCGGCCGCCGGGCTCCCTTCCCCCCTGGGAGTCCGGCGGTCTCCTCCTCGCCACCCGCCCGACCGCCCCACCGCCTGCCGTACTCCCCATCACTTCACGAAGGGAACCGGACTCATGTCCACGGAAGCCGCCACCCATCCGACCTACGGAAACTGGCGCAGGCCACGGCGACCGGGGCTCGGACCGCTCGGACTCGTCGGCACCTTCGGGGTGTTCGGCGGTCTCATCGTCACCCTGCTCGCGTCGCTGATCTCGCTGTACGCGGCGCTGGTCGTGCTCGTCCCGATCGTCGTCTTCCTGGTGCCGCTGTCCATCCGCACCCAGGACGGCCGCAACGTCTACCAGCTGATCACGCTGCGCGTGGGCTGGTGGCGCCGCAAGGCGAAGGGCGCGCACCTGTACGTCTCCGGTCCGCTGTCCGCCCGTCCCGGCGGCCGGTTCCGCCCGCCGGGCCTGCTCAACAAGGTCACCGCGACCGAGGGCAGGGACGCCTACGACCGCCCCTTCGGTGTCCTGCACCACCCGGTCCGCAACCTGTACACGATCGTCCTCGGCTGCGACCCCGACGGCGGTTCGCTCATCGACCCGGACCAGGTCGACGTCTGGGTCGCGCTGTGGGGCGAGTGGCTGGCCCGGCTGTCCCACGAACCCGGCCTGCGCGGCGCCTCCGTGATCGTGGAGACCGCCCCCGACCCGGGCACCCGCCTCGCCCACGAGGTGCTCCCGCGCATCCACCCCGACGCCCCGCCGGCCGCCCGTGCCGTGATGGAGGAGGTCGTGGAGCGGTACCCGAGCGCGTCCTCGGAGATGCACACGTACATCACCCTGACCTACGGCGTCCCGCCGGGTCAGCGGCGCAAGAAGGACGACGTGATCACCGATCTCGCCATCCGCATCCCGGGTCTGCTCAGCGGACTCGTCGCGGCCGGCGGCGGTGCCGCGTACCCGCTGTCCGCGGAGCGGATCGCCGAGGTCGTCCGGGTCGCGTACGACCCCGCGGTCGCCGCCGACGTCCTCAACGCCCGTGCCCAGCAGGGCGGCACGGGCCTGGAGTGGGACGACGCGGGTCCGGCCGCCGCCGTCGAGACCGTGAACAGCTACCAGCACGACTCCGGCGTCTCCCGGACCTGGCTGCTGACCCTCGCGCCGCGCGGCACGATCCGCTCCTCGGTGCTGCGCGGCATGCTGGAGGCCGCCCCCGGCACCCGGCGCAAGCGGGTCGCCCTGGTCTACCGCCCCATCGACCCGGCCACCTCGGCCCGCATCGTGGAGGCGGACCGCCGCAGCGCCCAGTTCATGGCGACGTCCGGCAAGGGCATGGTCCAGGCCCGCGCGGCCTCCGAGGTGCGGGCGGCGGAGCAGACCGCGGCCGAGGAGGCGTCGGGCGCCGGGCTCGTGGAGTTCTCGCTGATGCTGACGGTCACCGTGGACACCATGGAGGAGCTGGCGGACGCGAGCGTGACCGTACGCAACCTGACCGCGGCGTCCCGCGTGCTGATGCGGCCCGCGGACCGGATGCAGGCGGCGGCGTTCAGCTGCACCCTGCCCGCCGGCATCCTCCCCTGGGAGCAGACCCTCATCCCGCACGAGCTGCAGGAGGCGCTGTGAGCCGCCGCCGCGAGGAGAAGCTGGCCGAGCGGGCCGACCGGCTCGCCGAGGAGCAGGCGTTCAGAGCCGCGGCCCCGGGCGGGCCCGGCGTGGAGAAGCCCGGACGGAAGAGGAAGGCCAAGGCGGTCGAGGACGTCGGGGCGCACCTCGCTCCCGACGCCGTCCCCACCGGCGCTCCGGCCCCCGACGGGAACGGCCGGGCGGCCGGAGCGGGGAAGTCCGGCAGGGCCGCGAAGTCCGGGAAGGAGAAGGCTCCCGGGAGGACCAAGGAGCTGTTCGTCCCGCACCGCGGCTGGTACGGCGTGGGCGGCGGCCGGGTCGGCTACATGGACCCGCCCACCATGTGGCGCGCGACGACCGTGCAGGCCTGCGGCATGTGGCCCTTCGCCGCCGGTTCCGGCTCACCGATGACCGGAGTGCCGCTCGGACAGCACCTGTTCACCGGCGCCACCGTGTGCGGCGACCCGCTGAACTGGTTCACCCGGGCCCGCTACATCTCCAACCCCTCCCTGTTCATGCTCGGCATGCCGGGTCTGGGCAAGTCCACGCTGGTCAACCGGATGCTGATCGGGCTCGCCGCCACCGGTGTCGTCCCGCTGGTCCTCGGCGACCTCAAGCCGGACTACGCCGACACCGTGCGCGCCCTCGGCGGCCAGGTCATCTCCATCGGCCGCGGCCGGGGCGGCATCAACGTCCTGGACCCGGGGGCGATGGGCGCGGCCGCCGCGAGGATCGGCGGCGAGGCCGGCGAGGTGCTGAAGGCCGAGGCGCACGGCCGTGTCCTGAACATGGTCGCCGCGCTCGTCACCATCGTCCGCGGCCGGCCGATGGACGACCACGAGCAGTCCGTGCTCTCCGCCGTCCTGCACCACCTGCGCGAACGCACCCCGGAGGGCCGCACCGTGCTGCTGCCCGACGTGCTGCGGGTCCTCACCGAGGGTCCGCCCCGGGTCCGTGCCGTCACGCTCGACCGGGGCGACGACGCCCGCTACCGGGACGCCGTCGACCCGCTGCACCGCTCGCTGCTCGGCATCCTCGACGGCCCGCTCGGCGACACCTTCGCCTCCGAGACGTCCACCCGGATCGACCCGAACGCGCCCGCCGTGTGCATCGACATCTCCGGCATCGGCGAGGCCGACACCCAGCTGACCGCCGCCGCGATGCTCGCCGCCTGGTCCGACGGGCTCGGCACGGTCGCCGCCTCGCACGCCCTCGCGGACGCCGGACTGGCGCCCAGGCGCTGGTTCTTCACCGTCCTCGACGAACTGTGGCGCCCGCTGCGCGCGGCCTCCGGCATCGTCGACCGCATCGACGCGCTGACCCGCCTCAACCGCTCGCTCGGCCTCGGCGACGCGAAGATCACGCACACCCTCAAGGACGCCGAGGCCCTCGGCACCGACGCGGACCGCGCCAAGGCGCGCGGCTTCGTCGAACGGGCCGGGATGGTCGTGTGCGCGGGGCTGCCGCGGACCGAGATGGAGGACCTGGGCAAGGTCGTCGGCCTGTCCCGGCGCGAGATCGAACTCGTGTCGTCCTGGTCGTCGCCGCCCGGCTGGGGCGTGAACGGCGACAACGAGGAGCCGCCCGGCCGCGGCCGCTTCCTCATCAAGGTCGGCGGACGGCCCGGCATCCCCATCAAGGTCGCCATCACCGACGCGGAGCGCCACCTGCACAACACCAACACCCGCTGGACGCCGAACGAGGACGCCGTCGAGCAGGCGGCGGCACGTGCCGCGCAGCAGGTCGCCCGGGCCGCCCAGGAGGGCGTGCTGCCCGGCGGGCCCGGCACCGAGACGGCGGGGAGGTGGACCGCGTGAGCGCTCCCCGCGGCGGAGGCGGCGGCGACCTGCACGACCTGCTTCCGTGGGCGATCGTCGCGGTCGCCGGCACCGGCCTGGTGATGTTCACCGTCGCCTGGTCCGGCGGGACCCTCGGCGCCGGCCTGTCCGGCAACGGCTGGGACGCCCCGCCGTTCGCGCTGTCCACCATCGCCCACCTGGTCTCCGACGGGCCCGGTGCCCTGTGGCCGGCCGCGCCGCCCGCCGCCGTCTACGCGGGCATGCTGGGCCTGCTGGTCCTCATCGCGGTCCCCCTCGCCCTGGTCGTCCGGCTCCTCATGGACCGGTCGGCACGCCCCAAGGGTCTGGCCGGGCGGCGTGAGCTCGCCGCCATGTGCCCCAAGGGCATCGAGTCCCGCGCGCGCGAGCTGCGCCCCGGGCTCAAGGGCCGCGACCAGGTGCACCCGGACGAGACGGGCAACCTCCTCGGCGACCTGGAGCCCAAGGGCCCCGAACTGCGCAGCAGTTACGAGGACGTCGAGCTGGACCTCATGGCGCCCCGCGCCGGCAAGTCCACCGGGATCGCGGTGCCCCGGGTGCTGCGCGCCCAGGGCGCGGTGCTGCTCACCTCCAACAAGGCCGACGTGTACGCCGTGACCCGTGCCGAGCGCGCGAAGGCGGGCACGGTCTGGACGTTCGACCCGCAGGGCATCGCGCACACCCCGCGCGCCCTGTGGTGGAACATCCTCGGCGAGTGCCACACCATCGAGGGCGCCCGCCGGATGGCCGGGCACTTCGTCGCCTCCGTCAACGACGACACGGCGAAGAAGGACTTCTGGATCTCGGCCGCCCAGAACACCCTGACCGCGCTGTTCCTCGCCGCCGCGCGCGGCCGGGCCCCGCTGACCGAGCTCCTCGCCTGGCTCGCCGACCCCGCCGACCGCACCCCGATCGACCTGCTGCGCGAGGTCGGACTCGTCGCGATGGCCGAGCAGTTGCAGGGAACGGTGCGGGGTGCGGTGGAGACCCGGGACGGCATCTACGAGACGGCGCGGCAGACCGTGTCCTGCCTCCTCGACCCGGAGATCCTCGCCTGGGTCACCCCGGACCCCGACCTCCCGGAGTTCCGGCCCGACCGGCACGTCCTCGGCCACGACACGCTCTACCTGCTGTCGAAGGACGGCGGCGGCTCGGCCGCCGGCGTCATCGCGGGGCTCGCGGACGCGACGATGCGGGCGGGCGTCGTGGCCGCCGAGCGCATGGGGGGCCGCCTCGACCCGCCCCTGACCGCCGTCCTCGACGAGGCGGCGAACGTGTGCCGCATCTCCGATCTGCCCGACCTGTACTCGCACTTCGGCTCCCGGGGCATCAACGTCGTGACGCTGCTGCAGAGTTACCGGCAGGGCGCCCGCGTGTGGGGGGAGGTCGGCATGGACGCCCTGTGGAGCGCGGCGACCATCAAACTCCTCGGCGCCGGCCTCGACGACGCCGACTTCGTCCAGAAGATCTCCACCCTGGTCGGCCAGCACGACGTCAAGACACCGAGCATCTCGCGGAGCAAGGACGGCACGTCACGGTCGTACTCCTACCGCCAGGAGGCCGTCCTGCCGCCGGACCGGATCCGCGCCCTGCCGAAGGGCACGGCGCTGCTCCTCGCCACCGGGGTCAGGCCGGCGCTGATCCGGCTCCGTCCCTGGTACAAGGAGCCCGGCGCCGGTGCCATCTCCGCCGCGGCGAAGGCGGAGACGGCGGCGATCACTGAACGCGCGGCGAGCCGTCTGCTGCCCGGCGTGACCCTGCACAAGCCGGAGCCCGGCCGGGACGCCGCGCCAGCGTGACCGTCCTGAGCACCAGCTCGGCGGGCCCGTACCGGTACCGGCCCATCAGCCGGTACCCGTAGGCGAGTTGGAGGCCGTAGAGCAGCACGCAGCCCGCGAGGACGGCGGCGGTGCCGACGCGGTCGTACAGGCCGAGGCCGTAGCCGGTGAACACGCAGGCGAGGACGAGCGACTGGGTGAGGTAGTGGCTGAGCGCCATGCGCCCGGCGGCGGCGAGCACGTCCGCCGCCGGGCTTACGGCGTCGGCCAGCAGCAGCACCCCGCACGCGTACGACGCCGTGAGGGCGGGCGCGGTCAGCAGGGACACCGCGTGCCCGACCAGGAACCAGCGGCTGTCGAGCGGGCCGTCCGCGCAGACGGCGGTGACCGCGCCGCCCGCCAGGCCGACGGGCAGCCACCGGAGAGCGGTCCGCCGCAGCCACGCCCGGTCCCGGCCACGTCGCTCCACGAGTCCGGTCTTGGCCGCCGCGAGACCCGCGAGGAACGCGGCCAGCATGTCGGGCGTGTACATCAGGTTGGCGCCGAGCGCCGACGGCAGCTCCCGCAGATGGGCCCCGATCACCGACCCGAACCCGCCGCGGTAGGCGGCCACGGTGTCCGCGACCCGCGGCGCGTACTGGGCGGCCGTGACCGGTCCGGTCAGCGCGACGGTCAGCAGCCCGTAGGCGAGGAGCAGCACGGCCAGGCCCGCCACGAGACAGACCGCGACCCGTACGGCGGCCCGGGGGGTGAGGTCGCGCAGCCCGTACAGGACGAGGCCGAGAGCGGCGTACGTCATCAGGATGTCGCCGGGGTAGAGCAGCACGGCGTGCGCGAGTCCGAGCCCGAACAGCCCTGCTGTGCGGCGCAGATGACGTGGCGCGGAGCCGGTGTCCGAGGGGCCGGCCGCGCGGCGGTCGAGGACGAAGCTGTAGCCGAGGAGGAAGGAGAAGAGCTGGTAGGCGGTGGTGGTCGCGGTCACGCCCCAGGCGGCCGCCCGGTCCAGGGCCGAGGCGCCGGGCCCGCCGCCGAACGCCGTGTACGGGTCCGCCATCAGCTGGGCGTTGACGAGCAGGATGCCGAACAGGGCGAACCCGCGGAGCACATCGACCTCGACGACCCGGCCGCCTCGCGCTCCGGCACCGGCCGCCCCGGCCGCGTCCCCGCTCACGACGAGACCATGACCCCGGTGCCGAAGGCCAGGGTCGAGGACAGGAACCAGCCGAACGAGGGCGCCAGCAGGTAGCGCAGCGTCCACAGCCGGGCCGTGCCGGGCCGGTTCTGCGCGTAGACCACGGGCACGCTGCCGCCGACCGGCGGCAGCCCGCACAACGGCCCGCGCCACCCCGGGTCGAAGACGAGGCCGCGCCCCAGGTGGTCGGAGAACACCACGAGCCCGCCCGGCCTCCGGTCGGCGACCTTGCGGGGCGTGACCTGGCCCATCACCCGCAGACCGCGCAGCCACAGCCGTAGCGCTCCCAGCACCGACCGCGCCGCCAGCGCCAGGAATCCGAGGCCGAACCCCGTGCACAGCGCCAGCGGCACCAACTCCGCGACCATTCCGCTCCCTTCGCCCACCACCGCCTCCGAGGCACAACGTCCGGTGGTGTCCGACCGGTTCACACCGTCGCGTTGAACCACCGCCCGCCGTGGCCCCGTTGTGGGGACGACCCCCGGCTCTCTCCCATACGGCGGCTACGAAAGGAGCTTCGGCCCAGATGAGACGGACCCCGCGCGCACCCGGCCACCGGACGGCCGCGACCCTGGCTCTGGCCCTCGCGCTGACGGCGACGGCGACGGCCCAGCAGCCGGCCCGGGCCGAGCCCGCGCCTGTGCCCGGCACCCTCACCGAGGTGCGCGCCGAACTCGAACGGTTCTACCACGACGCGGAGGTGGCCACCGACAAGTACAACGCCGCCGACGAGAAGGTGACCGAGCAGGAGAAACGCGTCCACACGCTCCAGGGCCAGATCGAGACGGCCGAGACGAAGCTGGGCCGGCTCACCCGGCTGGCGGGCGCGGCGGCCCGCGCCCAGTACCGGGGCGACAGCCTCCCCGCCGAAATGCAGTTCGCCCTCGCGGAGAATCCCGAACACGCCCTGGACAACGCGTCGTTGGCGCGGCAGGCGCAACAGGCGACGCAGGGGGTGCTGACCGCGCTGACCGCCACCCGCAAGGACCTGGGAACCCGGACCGACAAGGCCACCGCCACCCTGAAGAGCCTGCGGGCGAACCGCCGCGCCAAGGACAGCGAGCGCCGGTCGGTCGAGAAGCACATCGACGACGCGAAGAAGATCGAGTCGACGCTGGAGAAGAAGGAGATCGAGCGGCTCGCCGCGCTGGACAAGAAGGACGCGGACGAAGCCCAGGCGAAGTGGGTGGGGACGGGCGTCCTCGACAAGGTCGGCACCGACGCGACCCCCGCCGGCCGGAAGGCCATCGCGTTCGCCACCCGCCAGCTCGGCAAGCCCTACGTGTGGGGCGCCGAGGGCCCCGACTCCTTCGACTGCTCCGGCCTCACCTCGCAGGCCTGGCTCGCGGCCGGCCACGTCATCCCCCGCACCTCGGAGGAACAGTGGCGCCGCCTGAAGCACGTCCCCGTCGAGGACATGCGCCCCGGCGACCTCATCATCTACTTCGCCGACGCCAGCCACGTCGCCCTCTACATAGGCGACGGCAAGATCATCCAAGCCCCTCGCCCCGGCCGCTGGGTGTACGTCTCCCCGGCGGCGTCGATGGAGATCCTCGGAGTGGTCCGGCCGGACGCGTGAACCCGGCGGGGGCGGTGCCCGTTGTGCTGCACGACCGGATGCCGAACCGCTCCGGGCCACATCCGAGCCGCCGAGAGCCACCAGGAGGGCCATGTCGACCTTGCCAACGGAGAAGCACGCTGAGCCGGAGGCGCCCGCCGCCGAGGAGAAAGCGGCGTCGGCACCGCTGTTCATCCTCTACATGGAGGGCCCCGCCTACGCGAGCACCCTGCGCCAGCTCACCCTGTGGGTCCACCACGTGCTGTTGCCGGTCTACGGCCGGGAGGTCACGTCCGGGTCCCCCTGGTGCCCGACCTGGTGGGAGCACCCCGAGGCGGTCGCCCAGCTCCACGGCCTGTGGCTCGCCTGGGGCGACCTGACCGGCCCGGGCTCCACGATGACCGGACCGGCCAGTTGGCACCGTGACTACCTGTCCTCGGTCATGGACACCCTGCGCGATCCGCAGGGTCCCTTCGCCGGCTGCAAGCCCGGGATGCACCGCCCGAAGGAGACACCCACGGTGGCCGCCATGGACCCGTTCGCCCCGCCGCCGGGATCCGCGCCTCCGCCGCCGGGCCCTCCGCCGGCCCTGGCCTGACCGGGGGCGCGCGGTCCGGCGGCGCGTGTCCCGCGCCAGGGCCCACCGAGGCGGCACTTGGCACGGAACGCGGTGAACCGGGTTCGTCGGCCCGCACGTTGTGGTGGTCGAGCTGAGCACGCGCCCGCCGCCGATGCCCACCCGGACGTCGCCGCGGGCCCGGTGCCGAGCAACTGTCCACCCCAGGAAGGGTGAAAATGCCAGATTCAACCCATTCGAGCGACAGCGAACACTCCAACGCGAGCTCCTACCACTCCGTGAGGGTCCGGAGCAGCGGGGCCGTCGAGCCGTCGAGGAGCGCGGTCCCGGACAACGCCCCGGAGCTCTTCGCGGGCGCGACCGGTATGTACGACCAGGGCGCGAGGACGTTCTACGCGGTCGACACACAGCAGCAGGCTGCGGCCCGGTGGAGCAGCAGCAACAAGGCGTGGGAGTGGATGAAGTCGAACAAGGCGAAGCTCGCCAAGGCCCTGGTCGACGTGGCTCCCACTCTCATCCAGGGCACTTCGACGTTCATCCCCGGCAGGGCCGGCACGATCGTCAACGGCGTGGGCATCGCCGCTCAGGGCGCGGTGGCCGGCCAGGAGCTCTACGGCCAGTTCCAGCAGTACCGCGCGGGCGGTGTCGTCGACGGCGTCCAGGTGGGCGCGAGCATCGGCCGGCTGGTGTCCACGGGACTCAACACGTACGGCGCCGTCGGCGACCAGGAGTCCTCGACCACCAAGATGATCGGCGGCGCGGGATCGTGGGTGGCGGGCGCGGCGACCGCGACCGACCTCACGCACCACGCCCACACGAACCAGGGTGACCTGAAGCCGGGCGACGCCGAGAACCAGATGTACGGGCTGCACAACAACCCCCAGCTCGGCAGCCAGCCGGGGCAGTTCCCGCCGGGTTACAGCGCTCCCGTGCAGCCGTCGTCGGTCTCCTCGCTCAGCCCGACGGTGAGCAGTTCGGCCTCCCGGAGGACGAACACGGGTGAGCGGTCCACGCCCGTGGTCCAGCCGAAGGACAAGGGCAAGAAGGTCGTCCGCAAGAAGGGAGGCGGGACCGGCTGAGCCGTCCCCGCCCCGTCGTACCGCACGGCCGCTCCTTCCGAGGCGCGGCCGTGCGCCGTCGTTCCGGTTCTGAACCGCCTGGCGGGTCGGCCCCGTTGTGTCTCTCGGACCCGAACCGGCGCCAGGGCGTGGGTCCCGCCCGACAGACGGGGGAGGTCCGCCCATGTCCACCGCGCACCTACGACGTTTCGCGCCGCAAGGCGTGCTCGAGCGCCGCCGGTCCGCGGCCGCCGAGAACGGGGGCTACGACCGCGCGGTCACGCCCCGTCCGGTCGGCGGCGCCCGCTGGTGCCCTGTGGTGCCACTGCCGCCGGGGCTGCTGCCCCTCCCCGCCGGATTCGAGTTGGCGGTCGCGCCGATCACGGCCGCCTCCTGACACGCCGGCCGCCGGGATCTGAACCGTTCGTCCCGGAGGCCCGTTGTGGCCCCCCGACAGCACCTCCGACCTGATTGAGGGGCAACCGTGGCGAACGACAGCGCGGCTTCCTCGGCCAGGAAGCGGCTGACCCGGAAGTCACCGGCCAAGCAGCCGGACCCGCCCGAGATGGCGCTGGCGCGCAGCCTGCTCACCACGGAATACGCCGTGCGCGGCCTGCGTCCCGGAAACGGGACGCGCTCGGGGAGAGGCGAGAGCGCCTGGGACCGGCTCGCGGACGACCTCGCCCGCTTCATCGACCGTCTCCGGGGCCGCTCACCGTCCGGCGGCTCGGCCATGGGGGCCGGCGGCGGCTCGCAGGAACCGGTGGGAGCCGGGCAGTCCGAGCCGTACCCGGCACAGGCGATGCGGGCGGCGGCACCGCAGACCCCCTCCGACCGGTCGATGCTCTCGTCGAGGGCCGCGTTCGAAGGGACGATCGCCCAGCTTCCGCCGGCCGCCCGGGAAGCCTTCGAGGACGCGGTCCTGCATCTGGTCAGAACCGAGAAGAAGTGGAAGAAGGCGTACGACAAGTCGCCCGCCGACATGCCGAGTGTCGCGATGTACGCCAACAACGCGTACCTGCGGGAGCTGCGGCGCAACGCTCCCCCGAGCACCGAGCCGGCGGCGCGCGAGCGGAGCACCTCGCAGGCCGTCCCCCCTCCGACGGTCACGGCCGAGGAGGCCATGGCCAACGCCCGGGACGCCATCATGGCCCGCGACCAGGCGCAGTTCGCGCAGCTCCGCGCCCGCTGGGAACGCCCAGCCGCCGCAGGGGAGAACTCCGTCACCCCGTCGCCCCGGAACAGCTTCGGCTCCCCCCTCGCCGACGACATGACCGACGGCCACGGCTTCCGGGAGGCCGAGCGCATCGACCTGGCGGAACGGACCAACAGCACCACCGTGATCCCGCGGGCGGGCGACACGTTCGGCGCCCACGACTTCCTCGCCGCCGAAAGCGCCTACCAGTCGAGCCTGTTGGGAGACGACGCCTACAGCACGGTGTCGGGACTGGAGCCACCGGCGCCGCCGGTGCAGCCCACGTCGGCCCCCGTACCCCCACACCTCCAGAACGAGTCGGCCCCGCGCTCCCCGCTGCCGGCCGCCGCCGACCTGGTCTCGCCCTTCCCGGCCCACGCGACCCCAGTGTCCCCGTTCTCGGGCGAGGCGGCCCCCGTGTCGCCCCTGGCGAGCCCGGCGACCCCGGTCTCCACGCCGTCGAGTCCCACCACCGCCCACTCCCTGCTCAGCAGCGAAGGGCAGCAGGTGCTACGCGACACACGCCACGCCTTCCCCACGGCGTCGGGCTCCCGGGGCGCCGACTCGTCGACGCGGGCGGCCACTCCGGTACCCGTCAGGAAGGCGTCGAACGCCTCGACGGCCCGGCGGTGACATCCCCCGCCGGATGAACCATCCACCCCTGCCCATCCGTCGTGCCTGCGGCGACGCCACCCGATCGCCGTACCAGCGCATCCCCCACGGAGAGGCACGCCCTATGCGCAGACGCACCCCCTTACTCCTCGCCCTGCTCCTCGTCGTCGTCGGTGTGACCGGCACCGCCTTCGCGGTGCAGTCCCACCGTTCCGGCGACCGGAGCATCCAGGGCACACCGGCCGCCGACGTCGCCGAGCACACCGTCACCCTGCAGAACAGGACGAGCAGCCGCATCTGGGTCGGCAGCACGGTCAACGCCGACGGCTCGACCGCACTCACCGGCCTGCCGGTGCTCGACCCCGGCCAGTCCGCCACGGTCACCGTCCCCGAGCGCGCGGGCGCCGGGCACTGGCGCGGCACCTTCTTCGCGCGCCAGGGCTGCGGCGGCGAGGACGGCAGTACGTTCCACTGTGCCGTCGGCGACTGCGGACCGCACGCCGACCGCTGCTCGACCGGTGAACAGCCCACGGGGCTGGCCGAGTTCAACTTCGACCCGGCCGACTCACTCGCCCCCTGGTACGACGTGAGCTACGTCAACGCCGTCGCCGCACCGGTCACCATCACCCCGAACGACGTGGCACCCCCCGCGAGCGGCGAGTGCGCGGTGGCGGGCTGCGCGGAGGACCTGCTGTCCGCGTGCCCGGCCGACAACCTCGTCAAGGACCAGGGCACGGGCGCGCCGCTGGTGTGCGTCAACCCGAACCGGGACGCGAAGACCGGCTACAGCGACATGGTCAACCAGAAGTGCCCGACCGCGTACGCCTGGTCGAAGCAGGACGCCGAGCCGGGCAACAAGGTCATGTACCAGTGCACCAAGTGCACCGGCCTGACCGTCGCGTTCGGCACCGGCAGCGCGGCCCCGGCCGAGCCCGCCGCCACGCAGCCGGCCCCGGAGAACAAGACCCCGGCCGCCGGACGCAAGGGCGTCAGCCTCAACCCCGTCGACGGCGCCTCCCAGGCGCTCGCCGACTCCGGCGCCTCCTGGTACTTCAACTGGGCCTCCTCGACCGGCGCGGTGACCAGGCCGAACGGCGTCGACTACGTCCCGATGATCTGGGGTCCCGGCTCGGTCACCGACACCGAACTCGGCCAGGCCGCCAAGGAGGGCAAGGAACTCCTCGGCTTCAACGAGCCGGACTCGCCGACCCAGGCGAACATGACGCCCGAGCAGGCGCTCGACCAGTGGCCCCGGCTGGAGGCGACCGGTCTGCGGCTCGGCGCTCCCGCGGTCGCCACCGGCGCCGACGTGGCGGGCGGCTGGCTGGACCGGTTCATGCAGGGGGCCGCCCAGCGGGGGCTGCGCGTCGACTTCATCCCGGTGCACTGGTACGGCGCCGACTTCGGACCCGACGCCGCCAATCAGCTCCGCGGCTACCTCCAGGCGGTGCACGACCGCTATCACAAGCCGGTCTGGCTGACGGAGTACGGCCTGATCGACTTCTCCAAGGGCACGCCCCGCTACCCGAGCCAGCAGGAGCAGACGGACTTCATCCGCTCCTCGACGAAGATGCTGGACGGCCTGGACTTCATGGAGCGGTACGCGTGGTTCACGCTCTCCACGGTGACCAGCCCGACGGGCCTGTACGACGGGGCGACCGCCAACGCGAGCGGCCGGGTCTACCACGACGCGGGCTGACCTGCCCCGGCGGTTGAACCGTCCGCCCCCGCGCCCCGTTGTGCGGGGGGAACCCGGTCGCGGCCCTCCCCCGGGCCGCGGCCGGCCCCTCGTCGAAGGAGACACATGTCAGGCGGTTCGTCCCGGCTCGGCCCTCGGGGCACGGGCGTCGGACGGCCCGTCCTCGAGGCGGCCGAGCCGTGCGCGGACCTTCTCGGCGTCCGGATGGTCGAACTCCACGAAGATCGCCAGGGCCTGGCGCCAGCTGTCGCGCGCCGCCTCCGGCTCCTGGGCGTCCAGGTGGACGTCCCCGAGGTTGCCGAGCGTGTGGCCCTCGCCCCACCGGTTGCCGATGTCCCGGTGGGTCTTGAGGGCCTGGAGGTGGTACTCGACGGCGGCGTCGTGGCGCCGGAGACGGCGGTGGACGGTGCCGAGGATGTCGAGGGTCACGCCCTCGACCCAGCGGTTGCCGCCCGCGCGCAGGACCGTCAGCGCCTGGTCCAGGCAGGCGACGGCCTCGTCGAAGCGGCCGAGTTTCTGGTAGGCGTCGCCCAGGTTGCTGAGGGCGATGCCCTCGCCCCAGGCACCGCCGATGACCCGTTCGATGGCCAGGCCGCGCCGGGTGTACTCGATGGCCTTGTCGAGCTGCCCCGACTGGAGGTAGGCGTCGCCGAGGTTGGCGACCGCCGAGGCGCGGCCGTCGTGGTCGCCGAGGTCGCGGTAGGCGGTCATCGCCTGGTGCAGGTGGTCGATCGTCTCGTCGAGCCGCCCCGAACTGCGCAGCGCGGCGGCCACGTCCGCGAGTCCCTGCGCCACGCCGTCGCGGTCGTGGGCGCCGCGCGCGGCGGCCAGGCCGGCCTTCGCGGTGTCGAGCCAGTCGTGGATGTGGCTGCGCAGGTAGAAGAAGCCCCACAGCACGGCGGGCAGCCGCCACGCGATCCCGGGGTGCCCGGACGCGGCGGCCTGGTGGACGGCGCTGACAAGGTTGCCGCGCTCCTTCTCGCACCAGCGCACCGCCTCGTCCTGCGTGCCGAAGTCCAGCGGCCGGCACAGCGGTGGCAGCGGGTCGAGCGGGATGCGGCGCCGGTGCGGGGTGATGTGCGGATAGGCGGCCTCGGCGGTGTGCAGGTACCAGGAGAGCAGCCGTTCCACCGCCAGGTCCCGCTCCTCGGGCGTCTCCTCGGCGCGGACCCGCTCGGCGGCGTACACCCGCAGCAGGTCGTGCAGGGTGTAGCGGCCGGGGAAGTGCTCGGTGAGCAGATGAGCCCGGGTCAGTTCGACGAGCAGCCCGCGGGCCTCCCGGGACGGCAGGCCGGTGAGCGCCGCGGCGGCGGGCGCGGAGATGTCGGGCCCGGAGTGCAGGCTCAGCAGATGGAAGAGGCGCGCGGCCGGCGCCGACAGCACCTTGTACGACCAGGAGAAGACCGCCCGTACGTCGGTGGTGATGTCGTCGCCGCCGGCGAAGGCGTCGAGACTGCCGTGGGTCTCCCGCAGTTCGTCGACGATCGCGCTGAGCGGGAAGCCGGGGTACGCGGCGGCGTGCGCGGCGACGATGGACAGGGCGAGCGGCAGCCGGGCGCACCGGGTGATGATCTCGTCCGTCGCCTGCGGTTCCGCCGCGAGCCGTTCGGTGCCGAGGCGGCGCGCCAGCAGGTCGTGCGCCTCGGCGGGCGACAGCTGGTCCAGCGTCAGCGGGTGCGCGCCCTCACCGGCGACCAGTCCGGTGAGCTGGTTGCGGCTGGTCACGATGACCAGGCAGCCCGGAGAGCCGGGCAGCAGCGGCCGGACCTGTTCGGTGTCCCGTGCGTTGTCGAGCAGGACGAGCACCCGCCGCCGGGCGAGGAGGCTGCGGTACAACGCCGCCTGGGCGTCGAGGCCTGCGGGGATCCGCATCGGGGGGACACCGAGCGCGTCGAGGAACGTACGGATGGCCTCCTCCGGCGTCACGACGACACCGGTCGGGTCGAAGCCGCGCAGATTGACGTAGAGCTGCCCGTCGGAGAAACGGTCGGCGATCTCGTGGGCCCAGTGCACGGCGAGGGTCGTCTTGCCGATGCCGGCCATGCCGCCGATCGCGCTGATGACCACCGAGGCCGGGGTGCTGCCGCCCTCGGGCAACAGGGCGCGGGCGCGCTCCAGTTCGGCGGAGCGTCCGGCGAACGTCGGCAGGTCGGCGGGGAGTTGTGCCGGTCGCGCCGGGTGCGCGACGACCGTCGGCACCGGTTCGGCCGGCACCTCGGGCGGCTCCGCCTCCCCGGTCTGCTCGGGCGTCGCGGGCGGCCCGGCGCCGAGGGACACGTCGGCGGCGAGGATGCGGTCGTGCAGGTCCTGCAGTGCGGCGCCGGGTTCGATACCCAGCTCGGCCACCAGTGTGGCCCGCGTCCTGCGATAGGCGGCGAGTGCCTCGGCCTGCCGGCCGGACCGGTACAGCGCCAGCATGAGCAGCCGGCACAGCTGCTCGCGCAGCGGGAACCTGCCGGTCAGCGCGAGGAGTTCGGCGATCACCTCGCCGTCCCGCCCCAGCTCGACGTCCACGTCGAGCCGGGTCTCCAGAGCGGCGAGCCGCTCTTCGTTCAGCCGGGACGCCTCGGACTCGGCGAGCGGGCCGGGGACTCCGGCCAGCGCCGCGCCCTGCCAGCCCGCGAGGGCCGCGCGCAGCAGATCGGCCGCGGCGGCCGGTTCGCCGGCGGCGCGGAGCCGACGGGCCTCGACGGTCCGTCGCTCGAACACGTCGAGGTCCAGGGCGCCTTCGGGGAACCGGAGAAGGTAGCCGTCGCCGACCGACACGACCACCCGGGGTGCGTCGGCACTGTCCCGTTCCGGTTCCAGCGCCTTGCGCAGCCGGGACACATAGGTCCGCAGGACGGACACGGCAGCCGCCGGCGGCTGTTCGCCCCAGACCGCGTCGAGGAGTTCACCGAGCATGACGGGGCGTCCACGGCGCAGCAGGAGGGCCGCCAGCACCGCCCGCTGCTGCGGGGAACCGACGTCCACCTCCTGTTCGCCGTGCCATGCCCGGACCGGCCCCAGCACGGCGAAACGCACGGATTCCTCGTAGGCCTTCACTCTTCGGACTGTACTGAACACCTGTTTCACACAAGGGGCCTTGACGGTTCCGGACCGCTGCCGGCGCCGGGGCGCGCTGCCCTCGCGGTCCGCCCGCCCCCGCCCTCGGGGGCAGCGGGCGGCGGACGGGAACGCACGGACGCACAGGGTCCGTTCCGTACCCCCGTGGGATTGAACCGTTTCCGGCCGGCACCCGTTGCGCTACGCGGGGACCGACGCGACGGACCCTGCCGGAGCCGTGCGGCGGGGAACGTCAGGAAGGAAACGCGATGAGCCGGGGCGAAGAGACCGACGAGCCGAACACGGGAGGCGACCCTGCCGTGCCCGGGAAGCCGATGGATCTCGGCATGCCGGGCACGGCGGGCGAGGCGTCCGAGCCGGCACCCCGCTTCGCGGTGGTCATCTCGGGCGACGGCTCGGCCGCCATCGACGGCGAGTCCGTGCCCGCGGCGGCGGGAACGACGGTCGACGCCGCGATCCTCGACGTCCTGCACGGGTACGCCCGCGACCTGAACACGACCGTGACCGCCACCATCTCCGACCCGTCGGCGGGGTACGTGGCGTTCGTCGAGGTGGCGCCCGACGGTTCGAGCAGCCTGCTGGACCAGCAGGAGCAGCAGGAACCGCAGCAGGAACCGACCCCGCCGCCGGCTCTCGTACCGCTGCCGGTACCGGCAGCCGAGCACACGGGGCCGCCGCCGGCCGAGGCCGAACCCGCCGACGGGACCGAGGACTTCGCCGGGGAGCGGGCGGCCGGAGGGGACGACCGCGACGCCCACACCGAGGGCGCCGACGACGACTACGACTACGACTACGACTACGACTACGACTACGACTACGACTACGACGAGCCGTACGACGGTGACGCCGCGGTTTACGAGGACGACGACGAAGAAGATCACGACCCCGAAGTCGCCGTAGTGGCCGAGGCCGACGATGCCGACGATGCCGATGATGCCGATGACGATGACGACGGTTACGACGTCGAGGCGTACGCGCTGGAGCAGCAGGGGCTGCGGGAGGCGGCCCCGCTGCCTCCCCCGCCACCGGCCCCCAACGCGCCGTCGTCCGCGTACGCGTCGTCCTCCTCGTACGCGGACGACGATGACGACGACGAAGACGACGAGGTCGCGGACTTCGGGGCCGACTCGGGCCGGGAGGAGGGGTTCCCGGTCGCCGGGGCCGCCGCCGCACGACCCGCGCCGCAGCTCGTCCGCAGGCCGGGGTCGCGCCAGTCGGACGACGAGTACCGGGGTCCGGGCCTGCTGCACCGGCCGATGGTTGTCGGGCCGGTGGGCCTCGTCGTGGCCGCCCTCGTGATCGTTCCGCTGGTGATCCTGGGCAGCGGTGGCTCGGACGACGGCGGGCACCGCAAGGAGGCCGCCCGGTCGAGCGAGGAGACGAGCAAGAGCCCGCAGGCCGGGAGGCCGGGGCCGATATCGACCTCGTCGCCGAGCCTCCCGCCGCCGCCCAGCGTCTCGGCGTCCCCGTCTCCGAAGCCGAAGAAGTCGAAGGACGCGAAGAAGGAGACGAAGAAGCCGGGAGGCGGCGGAGGGGTCGTCGTCACCATCACGGCGAGGCCGCCGCAGGCCACGGTGACGGCGAAGCCCGCGCAGGACACGGCGGCGAGCGCGGTGAAGCGCCTCGCCAGGAACGACCCGTCGGGTCGGCACATCTGCTACCGCGCCTACGTCTCCGGACAGGGCTGGCAGAAGCCGGTGTGCGACGGGACGATGGCCGGCACGACGAACCAGAACCGCCCGATCAAGGCCCTCAACATCGCGGTGTCGGGCAGCGGGGGATCCTCCGCCAACGCCTTCGTCCACAACTCCGCCTCCAAGGACGGGCGGGGCAAGTGGATGCCGCAGTGGACGCCGGTCAGGGCGGACGGCGCGAACAACTACATCGGCAGCACGAAGAAGGGCGCGCCGAACATGTCCGGTTTCGCCATCAATGTCGGCACCGGACGCGTCTGCCAGCTGGCCAAGGTCCACTCGTTCGACTGGGGCGGCCAGGGCTGCGCGGACGCCCGGCCCGGCTACATCTTCGGCGGCGCCCTGGAGAACGACCGCTACCTCGAAGCGGTCAAGTTCACGGTCTGACGGTCCCGCGGCGGCGAACGTCACGGAGCCGAGGGTTGTGGGGCCGAGGGGCGAAACACTGTGCCCCGACGGCCCCCTCCGGCTGCCCTGCCGACTGCCCCTTCGGACACCAGAAGCGTCCCGAGAACGCGGGGTACCGCCGTGCCGACCGGCTCCAGGGGACACGGCCGTCCGCCCCGAGGGAATCACCACCTCGCGCGAGCCCCGGCCCTCTGGCCGCCCCATCTACCCACCCCACGCAAAAGCCCAGCTCGGACACCATCCGAGCTGGGCTTGACCTCACAAAGAGCCCCCTGTCGGATTCGAACCGACGACCTACGCATTACAAGTGCGTTGCTCTGGCCATCTGAGCTAAGGAGGCCTGCACGCGCGCGTGCGCTGTGTACGTGCCCGTGCAGTGTACCCACGTCACCAGGGGCCCCTGTCGAAAATTTCCGCGAACTTCACCGGTCCCGGAGTACTGACAGAACACGTGAACGGCAGGTAGCGTCCTGAACCAGTTCACCCATGTGGACTACACCACTACGGACCCGTTCGTAGTGGATCACCACCTTTACAACGGATCGTCCGGCACGTTCCTGCCGGTGAAGGGGGCCCCTCACCATGGCCACTGTCTCGTTCAACAAGGCGACCCGCATCTACCCGGGTGGCGACAAGCCCGCCGTCGACCAGCTCGAGCTCGACGTCGCGGACGGCGAGTTCCTCGTCCTCGTCGGTCCCTCCGGCTGCGGAAAGTCCACCTCCCTGCGCATGCTCGCGGGTCTCGAGGACGTCAACGGCGGTTCGATCCACATCGGTGACCGTGACGTCACGCACCTGCCGCCCAAGGACCGGGACATCGCCATGGTGTTCCAGAACTACGCGCTGTACCCGCACATGACCGTCGCCGACAACATGGGCTTCGCGCTCAAGATCGCCGGCGTGAACAAGGCCGAGATCCGCCAGAAGGTCGAGGACGCGGCGAAGATCCTCGACCTCACCGAGTACCTCGGCCGCAAGCCGAAGGCTCTCTCCGGCGGTCAGCGCCAGCGTGTCGCGATGGGCCGCGCGATCGTGCGTGAGCCGCAGGTCTTCCTCATGGACGAGCCGCTGTCGAACCTCGACGCCAAGCTCCGTGTCTCCACCCGTACGCAGATCGCCTCGCTGCAGCGCCGCCTCGGCATCACCACGGTGTACGTCACCCACGACCAGGTCGAGGCCATGACCATGGGCGACCGCGTGGCCGTGCTCAAGGACGGTCTGCTCCAGCAGGTCGACTCGCCGCGCAACATGTACGACCGCCCGGCCAACCTCTTCGTCGCCGGCTTCATCGGCTCGCCGGCCATGAACCTGGTCGAGGTCCCGATCACCGACGGTGGCGTGAAGTTCGGCAACAGCGTCGTCCCGGTCAGCCGCGAGGCCCTCTCGGCCGCCGCCGACAAGGGCGACCGCACGGTCACCGTCGGCGTCCGCCCGGAGCACTTCGACGTCGTCGAGCACAACGGCGAGGCCGCCAAGTCGCTCTCCAAGGACACCGAGGACGCCCCGGCCGGCCTCGCCGTCTCGGTGAACGTCGTCGAGGAGCTCGGCGCCGACGGTTACGTCTACGGCTCCGCCAAGGTCGACGGCGAGCTCAAGGACCTCGTGGTCCGCGTCAGCGGCCGCGCCGTCCCGGACAAGGGCGCCACGCTGCACGTCGTGCCGCGTCCGGGCGAGATCCACGTCTTCTCCACCTCGACGGGCGAGCGCCTGTCCGACTGACGTCCGCGTCGTCCGGGCCGAACGCACACCCCGTAGAGGGTGAATTCACCCAAGTTGACGAAGAAGGCCCCGCAGCCTGCTGCGGGGCCTTCTTCGTTGTCGACAAATACCCCGGCAGACCGGGCATTTCGATAACTGTGCGTCAACCCACTACCTCGAAAACGTCGATTGCCCATCCCCCGAACCGGTGACTAAATGTCGCCAAATCATCACCCCGCGCTACCCTCACTCGCGTGAAGCACTCCACCTCTAACCAATCGACCCGGCGTGGCCGTGGCCCCGCCCGCCGGATCGGCCGCACCCTCGCCCTCGTTCTGCCTGTCGTCCTGGTGCTCTCCGGGACTCTCGCGGTCACCCGAGTCAACTGGTCGGGGAATCCCTCGAACTCGGTGCTCACCGCGTCCTCCGAAGACGTCTCCTCGCGAGCCGTCTCCCGCGCCCCGCAGGACGTCCTGCGCGACAAACTTCTCCTGGAGCTCCAGGAGAAGAACCCGGGCGTCGCCCTCACCCACCTCCAGCAGGCGGTGAACGGGCGTCCGTCGCTCGCGAAGCACTGCGTGTCCATCGCCCGCGCCCTGGGCCGCGCCGCGGTCCGTGCCTACGGACCCACGCGCGCCCAGTCGTTCGCGCGGCCCGTCTGCGACACGGCGTTCGCCTCGGGGGTGGCGAACACCCATTTCTGAGGTCCCCCGTCCCCGCTCCGGGGACGGCATCGCCCCTCGGAGGCCACCGAGCGCTCTCCGAGGGGCACAGCACCGCCGGTCTCCCCCTTTCCCGTCGTCCCCAGCGGGCCGCGGCCCCCGCGCCCCCTGCGACCGGGCTCCCGAAAGCCCTCGGACACCGCCACGTACAGTTCGGTCATGACCGATCCGAACGCCGAGGCGCGCCCCGTTCAAGCCGTCGTCCTGGCCGGCGGCCAGGGCTCCCGGCTGCGGCCCTACACCGACGACCGGCCGAAGCCCATGGTCGAGATCCCCGGCACCGGGACACCGATCATCGGGCACCAGCTGACCTGGCTCGCCGAGGAGGGCGTCACCGACGTCGTCATCTCCTGCGGCCACCTCGCCGGGGTCCTGCAGACGTGGCTGGACTCGGCCGATCTCCCGGTCACGGTGACGACGGTCGTCGAGCCGGAACCCCTCGGCCGCGGCGGCGGCCTCCGGTACGCGGCGGCCAGCCTCCCGCACCCGGACCGCCCCTGGTACGCGACGAACGGTGACATCTGGACCCGTTTCTCGCTGCGCGACATGGCCGACTTCCACGCGGAGCGCGACGCGGTCGCCACCCTCGCGCTGGCCCGCCCCCGTATCCCCTGGGGCGCCGTGCAGACGGACGGCTTCGGACACGTCACGGACTTCATCGAGGCGCCGCCCTCCACGTTCGAGATCAACGCGGGCGTGTACGTCTTCTCCCCCGAGTTCACCGGACTGCTCCCCGAGCGCGGCGACCACGAGCGGACCACCTTCCCGCGGCTGGCCCGCGAGAACCGGCTGGCGGGCTTCCCGATCCCGCAGGGGGCCTACTGGCGGGCCATCGACACCGCCAAGGACCTCACCGAGGCGGCGAAGGAGCTTGCGGCCCTGGGCCGTTGAGATACGGGGGCCCGAGCCGTCGGGATACGGGGCCCGAGCCGTCGAGCCGGACGGGCACAACCGCAGAACCGCAGGACCGCCCGAGGCCGCCCGGCCCCGCCGCCGAGGACCCGTCGGGGGCCCTCGGGAACCGCCGCGGCCGCGGAGAGCCCCCGGGAAGCGCACCGTGCCACCCGGGAAGCGGCCCAGGAAGCCGCTCGGCGCCCCGTAGCCGGTCCGACACGGTCCGTACGCGTCAGGGCCCCGCACGATCCCGTGCGGGGCCCTGACGCCGTTCTCCGCGATCCGCGCGGTCGGGTGGGTCAGCCCAGCAGGCCTCCGACCAGACCCGGCTGCCCCGTGGACGAGTTGCCGCCACCGCCGGGAGCGGTGCCGCCGCCCGTGGAGCCCGTACCGCCGGTCGACGTGCCGCCGCTGCTGGTCGGGCCCGCGGTGGTGCTCGGGGCCTGGTCGGCGGGCGAGGACTGCTGCGGCGGCGCCTGGCCGCTGCTGCCCTGCGTCTGGCTCGGCTGCTGCCCGCCGGCGGCGGAACCGGTGTCCCGGGTCGCGCCGGGCGTCGTGGCCGCCTGCGAGGGCGTCGACGAACTGCGCTGCGTGGGCGCCTCGGAGGCCGAAGGCGTGGCCTTCTGGTGCCGCTTGCCGGGCGTCTCCGGGAGCGGGGAGCCGGGCAGTTCGTTCCGCGGGGCCTCACCGGGACCGGGGACGACGACGCGGTCGGAGTCGCGGACGGCGCCACCGAGCAGCGATCCCACGAGCAGGGTGAGACCGATGACGATGGCGGTGGCGAGCGCGCCGCGGCGCAGCACGCGCCCGCGCAGGTCCCAGATGTCGGCGCGTGGTCCGAGCGTGCGCCACGCCTCGCCGGCGAGCCGGCCGTCGACGGAGTAGACCGGGGCGCCCGCGATGATCAGCGGGGACCAGGCGGCGAGGTAGATGATGTCGGGCGCGTCGTACGCGGGAACCGTCTTCCAGCTGACCGTGACGATGAGCGCGGCCGACAGCATCGCGCCGACCACGGCGGCCACCCGCTGCCACAGTCCGAGGACCGTGAGCACGCCGACGATGACCTGGAAGAAGGCGATGACGAGGCCGGAGCCGACGGGGTGCTGGAGGGCGAACTGCCGCAGCGGCTCGGCGACTTCCCACGGGTGCAGCGTGTTCAGCCACTTCATCATGGAGCCGCGCTTGCCGCCGTCGAAGTAAACGGGGTCGCAGAGCTTGCCCATGCCGGCGTAGATGGAGATGAAGCCGAGGAAGACGCGCAGCGGGAGCAGCACGACGCCGAGGTTCATCCGGCGGCCGGGGTGGTAGGCGTGTCGGGCCGGGTCGGACTCGCCGCGTTTGACGGGAGGGGCGGTGCCCGGGCCGTCGAGGTCGTCGTCCTCGAAGTCGGTGTCCGTGAAGGCCGGTTCGTCGTAGGCGCTGCCGACGGTGCGCATCTGCGGAAGCAGCCGCTGCTCGTCGCCGACGGGGCTGCGCTGGCTGCCGACGAGGGGCGTCTCGACGGTGTCGACGGTCAGATCGCCCGCGTAGCCGGGCTGTTCGCCGATGCGCGGGATGACCTGCGTCGCACCGGCGTCGGCGGTCGGCACGCTGCCGCCGCCGTGACCGACGCCCGCGCTCCGGACCGCCTGGAGCAGCCGGTGGGCGCCGGTGTCGTCGGGCGCGGACTTCCCGCTCCAGACGACGGGGGCGCGGCGGCGGCCACCGCCGGCCGGGCCGGCCCCGCCCGCTCTGCCCGGCGTACCGACGTCGGGGCTCAAGTGCCGCGCGACGCGCGCGGATTGCCCCCGCGACGCAGCTCCTAGCTGGACGCGGAAGCTCGCATGATTGACGATGACCTGCGCCGGATCGCTCGGCACCTTCACCATGCTCAGCGCGGGAACGTCGTCGAATCCAGACGAGCGGTCCCCCGTGGGTGTGCGGGGTGTTCTGGTGTCCACACTCATCTAACCGAGTGACGTGTGTTTAGGACACTGCTTTGACCGCGTCGATCTGTCCGGACCGCGTCAAGGTCGTCCCGAACATCCCGATTACCCCACGGGGGTGACCACTGGGACGTTTGTTCAGGCGCGTCGTCGGGAGGCCTCGTAGAGCACAACTCCCGCCGCGACACCCGCGTTCAGCGACTCGCCGCCACCGGGCATCGGGATCCGCACGCGGAAGTCGCAGGTCTCGCCCACCAGTCGGGACAGTCCCTTGCCCTCGCTGCCGACGACGATGACGACGGGGCCGCCGAGGGCCTCCAGGTCACCGACCTCGACCTCGCCGTCCGCGGCGAGACCGACGACCACGAGCCCGGCCTTCTTGTACGACTCCAGGGCACGCGTCAGGTTGGCGGCGCGGGCGACGGGCGTACGGGCGGCGGCACCGGCCGACGTCTTCCAGGCACCGGCGGTCATGCCGGCCGCGCGCCGCTCGGGCACGACGACGCCGTGGCCGCCGAAGGCGGAGGCCGAGCGGACGACGGCGCCCAGGTTGCGCGGGTCGGTCACTCCGTCGAGGGCGACGATCAGCGGGTCCTGGCCCTGGTCGTACGCGGCGGCGGCGAGGTCCTCGGGGTGCGCGTACTCGTACGGCGGGACCTGGAGGACGAGACCCTGGTGGTTGAGTCCGTTGGTCATGCGGTCCAGCTCGGGACGCGGGGCCTCCATCAGGTGGATGCCGCCGCGCTCGGCGACGAGCTGGAGCGCCTCACGGACGCGCTCGTCGTTGTCGATGAACTGCTGCACGTACAGCGTCATCGCGGGGACGCCCTCGCGCAGCGCCTCGACGACGGAGTTGCGCCCGACGACCATCTCGGACGTGCCCTTGCCGCCACGGCCCTTGGGGTGGGCGGGGCGGCGGACGATCTGCTTCGCCTTGGCGTTGGCGACGCGGTTCTTCTTGTGTCCCTTGCGCGCTTCGGCGGGCGGGGTCGGACCCTTGCCTTCGAGGCCCCGGCGTCGCTGGCCGCCACTGCCGACCTGCGCGCCCTTCTTGCCGGACATGCGGCGGTTGTTAGCGGCCATGACCTACCTGTCTGTGTGAGGCGTGCGTACGTACGTATATGAAGTGTGCCGCCCGGAGGCCCGGGCGGCACAATCGATCAAGGTCGAGGGTGATCGGCGGGGCCGGCGGAGCGGGTGCTCAGCGCGGTCCGAGCGTCCACCGGGGCCCCTGCGGGCTGTCCTCGATGACCAGGCCGGACTGGTTCAGCTGGTCGCGGATGGCGTCCGCGGTGGCCCAGTCCTTGCGGGTGCGGGCGGCCTCGCGCTGGTCGAGGACCATCCGGACGAGGGTGTCGACGGCGCCGTGCAGGTCGTCGCCGCGGTCGCCCTCGCCGGCCCAGTGCGGGTCGAGCGGGTCGAGGCCGAGGACGCCGAGCATGGCGCGCACCTCGGCGAGGCGGGCGACGGCGGCCTCCTTGTCGTCGGCGGCCAGCGCGGAGTTCCCCTGGCGGACCGTCGTGTGCACGACGGCGAGCGCCTGCGGGACGCCGAGGTCGTCGTCCATGGCCTCGGCGAAGGCCGGCGGCACCTCGGCGGACGGCTCGACGACGCCCCCCGCCTTCTCGACGACCCGCTGCACGAAGCCCTCGATGCGCGCGAACGCCGACTCGGCCTCGCGCAGGGCCTCTTCGCTGTACTCGATCATCGAGCGGTAGTGCGGGGTGCCGAGGTAGTAGCGCAGCACGATGGGGCGCCACGCCTTGACCATCTCGGAGACGAGGACCGAGTTCCCGAGGGACTTCGACATCTTCTCGCCGCTCATGGTGACCCAGGCGTTGTGCACCCAGTACTTCGCGAACTCGTCGCCGAAGCCCTTGGCCTGCGCGATCTCGTTCTCGTGGTGGGGGAAGATCAGGTCGATCCCGCCGCCGTGGATGTCGAAGGCGCTGCCGAGGTACTTGTGGGCCATGGCCGAGCACTCCAGGTGCCAGCCCGGACGGCCCCGTCCCCAGGGCGTCTCCCAGCTCGGCTCGCCCGGCTTGACGGCCTTCCACATGGCGAAGTCACGCGGGTCGCGCTTGCCGGTCTCGCCCTCGCCCGACGGCTGGAGCAGGTTGTCGAGCTCCTGGTTGGAGAGCTGGAGGTAGCCCGGGAACGACCGGACGTCGAAGTAGACGTTCCCGTCGGAGGCGTACGCGTGACCGCGCTCGATGAGTCCGCGCATCATCTCGATCATCTCGGGGATGTGCCCGGTCGCCCGCGGTTCGTAGGTGGGCGGCAGGCAGCCGAGCGCGGCGTAGCCGTCGTTGAACGCGCGCTCGTTCTCGTAGCCGATGGACCACCAGGGGCGGCCCTGGTCCGCCGACTTGGTGATGATCTTGTCGTCGATGTCCGTGACGTTCCGGATGAACGTGACGTCGTAGCCGCGGTACTCGAACCAGCGGCGCATGATGTCGAAGTTCAGGCCGGAGCGGATGTGCCCGATGTGCGGTGCGGCCTGCACGGTGGCACCGCAGAGGTAGATCGAGACGCAACCCGGCACGAGCGGGGTGAAGTCACGGATCTGCCGGGCGCTGGTGTCGTACAGGCGAATGGTCACCACTCCAGGGTAGTGGGCCCCGGGTAGTGCCCCGCGACCCTTCCCCCGCAAGGGCAACGGATTCGTCACATACGGCGGGCCGCCCGTCCCGTCGGGCTCCGGAGAGGGTGCCTTCGGGGCGGGCGGGGACGGATCGCGGCCCGTCAGGACGGGGAGAGGGGCGGACGGATCGTACCGAAAGGGCAGGAAGCCACCGGAAAGGGTGAACAGTCCCTTCTCGGGGAGGCTGATCGGTTCTGGGCGTCCGGACGGTTCGGTCCGCCCGGACGTTCAGTGCGTCCGGACGTTCAGTGCGTCCGGACGTTCAGTGCGCCGGGACGTTCAGTGCGCCCGGACGACCAGAGCGGTGGCGACCGCCATCAGTCCCTCGTCCCGGCCGGGGAAGCCGAGCCCGTCCGTCGTGGCGCCGGACACCGACACCGGGGCGCCCACCGCGTCCGAGAGGATCTTCTGCGCCTCGTCCCGGCGCTTGCCGATCTTCGGGCGGGGTCCGACGACCTGGACCGCGACGTTGCCGACGGTGAAGCCGGCCTCGCGGACGATCCGGGCCGCCTCCGTCAGCAGGACGACGCCCGACGCCCCCGACCACTCGGGCCGCCCGGTGCCGAAGTGGGCACCGAGGTCACCGAGGCCCGCGGCGGAGAACAGGGCGTTGCAGGCGGCGTGCGCCACGACGTCCGCGTCCGAGTGCCCGGCGAGCCCCGGCCCCTCGCCCTCCCACTTCAGACCGGCGCACCACAGTTCCCGGCCCTCCTCGAAGGCGTGGATGTCGGTACCGATCCCGACGAGCGGGAGCACGGGTGCCGGAGCCTGCGGTGCGGCCCGGCCGGTCGTCTCAGAACCCATCGTTCAGCCTCCGTCGCGCCAGGACCGCCTCCGCGAGGACCAGGTCCAGCGGGCGGGTCACCTTGAACGCCTCCTCGTGGCCGGGCACGACCACGACCTGCAGGCCCAGCCGCTCGACCATGCTCGCGTCGTCCGTCACGTCGTCGCCGACGGTCTCGTGGGCGCGTACGAGCGTGGCGCGGTCGAAGCCCTGGGGCGTCTGGACGGCCCGCAGCCGCGCCCGGACGGGTGTGGCCACGACCGGCTCGGGCTCCCCGGCGACGGCGGCCGGCTCGACCTCCTTGACGGTGTCGGCGAGCGGCAGCGCCGGCACGACGGCGGGGGCGCCGTCCCGTACGGCCTCGATGACGGCGTCCACGGTGTCGACGGGCACGAGCGGACGGGCCGCGTCGTGCACGAGGACGATGTCGATGCCGGGCGGCAGCGCGTCGAGCCCGTACTTCACGGACTCCTGGCGGCTCTCACCGCCGGGGACGACGAGGAAGTCGGTGCGGTCCGGCAGCGCGTGCACGTCCAGCAGCGACTTCACCTCGGCCGCACCGTCCGGCGGGGCCACGACGACGACCAGGGAGACCGCGCGGGACGCGGCCATCGCGCGGGCCGCGTGGATGAGCATGGGCGTTCCGTTGAGCGCGCGCAGTGCCTTCGGGGCGCCCGGACCGAGGCGTACGCCTCGTCCGGCGGCCGGAATCACGGCTGCGGTACGGGACCCCGACGGCGCGGGAAGCGAAACGTCAGACATCGGTTCCTGTCAGGTTTGTGTGCTCGACCGGTATGGGTATGGCCTGGTGAGTACCCCCTGCTCGGTGAGCGGGGGGAGTGCCGGGCGTGACGCCCTGACCGGGGACCCTTCCGTGACATCCGGTCGAGTCGGCCGCCGGGCACATCGAGTATCGGACATGCCGGTACGGCGGGGGACAGTCGTTGCCGGGTGAACATCCGGTGGATCCGGGTGAACCGCGTCAAGCGCGCACGTCGAGCGGGGTGCGTACGGGTACGAACATGCCGCAGCGCCCGGCGACAGCATGTGCGTCATCGGGCACCGCGGCATTCATTGCGCAGCTGCGCGGGCTGTTACGTACGTCAGGACGGCCTATGTCCTGGCGACTGAGCCGGCGTCAGGACGCGAGGACCTCGTCCAGCAGGGCCTCGGCCTTGTCCTCGTTGGTGTTCTCCGCGAGGGCCAGCTCGCTCACCAGAATCTGGCGCGCCTTGGCGAGCATGCGCTTCTCACCGGCGGAGAGTCCGCGCTCGCGCTCACGACGCCACAGGTCACGCACGACTTCCGCGACCTTGATGACATCGCCGGAGGCGAGCTTCTCCAGATTTGCCTTGTAACGACGGGACCAGTTCGTGGGCTCCTCGGCGTACGGCGCGCGCAGCACCTCGAAGACCCGGTCCAGCCCGTCCTGACCGACCACATCACGCACGCCGACGAACTCCGCATTGTCCGCTGGCACACGTACCGTCAGATCGCCCTGGGCGACCTTCAGCACCAAGTAGGTCTTGTCCACGCCTTTGATCTGGCGAGTTTCGATAGCCTCGATCAGCGCGGCCCCGTGATGGGGATAGACCACGGTGTCGCCAACCTTGAACGTCATGTGACAGGTACCCCTTCCGTGGCTATCCAGGATAACACGGAAACGGCGTCTTCTGAATGGCGTTTTCGCAGGTCAGGGCACATCTCGGGGCTTGACAACCGCAACAGGAACGTGCTGCGGGAGGCGAGCGGAAGAGGGTATTCGCAGGTGGGAGCGGCTGTCCACGCGGGGTGAAACGCGTACGTTACACACGCCCGGAAGCCCTGACCAGGGTCCGAACATCCCGATTTGTCCGCCGCCAGGAGCGCGACTTCCGCTACTCCGTTCGATGAGCGCGGCAGGGCGCGGAACGATTCCGGAATTGATCAAGACCATCGGTGATCACGTGCGTGATGACGCGATGATCGACTCGCGATGACCTGGTGTTCCGGCACCGTGATCGATTTTCCGGGCGGCCGGGCATTCATTCCCCGAAATGCGCAAGGCCGGCCTCGCGGAACTTATGTGAATGGCGGACGAGGGCGCGATCAAAGTAGCCGACGACCCGCCCGGGCGGGTCGGGAAGAACGGGGCGCACACACGGCGCACCGGAGCCCCGCGGGCGCGTGTCGGGCGCGGCGGCCGGGCCCCGGCACCCTTCCGTCGAGCAAAGTCCGGCTCTTGGGGAGGGTCGGGTGCGGTCGCGTGGGAACGGATCGGTAACCTAAGGCCGCTGACAGACCCTTAGGGCGGCTTTGCACAGGAGTCGCCCTGCTTCGCCCACGTTCAAGGAGTTGCCGCCGCCGTGAGCAGCAGCCTTCGACGCGGCGCCTCCGCCGCCGCCGTCATCGCGTTCTCGATCGCCTCGCTCGCCGCGTGCGGTGCGGGCAGCGATGCCCAGACGTTGGAGGTCAAGCCGGACAACGCGGCCACCTCCGTGGGCAACATCAAGATCCAGAACGCGCTCGTCATCACCCAGCCCGACGTCAAGGCAACCGGGCCGGCGGTGATCTCCGCGACGCTGTTCAACAGTGGCACCACCGCGCAGACGCTGGACTCGATCGCCGTCGACGGCGGGGGCAGCGCGCAGATCACGCCCGCCACCGGCAAGGGCAAGCTGACCGTCCCGGCCGGCGGCTCCGTCGTCCTCGGCGGCAAGGGCAACGCCTCCGCGGCGCTGTCCAACCCGGGCCAGGCCGTCCTGAACGGCAGCGCCCAGAAGGTCACGTTCGGCTTCAGCGAGACCGGTGACGTGAGCCTGCGCGCCTTCGTCGTCCCGGCCGAGAGCTACTTCACCAAGTGGGGTCCGAGCGACATGCCGTCCGCGCCCGGCGCGTCGGCGGGCACCTCCGTCTCGCCGTCCGGTTCGGCCACGGGCTCCCCGTCCGCGTCCACGTCGGGCAAGCCGTCGGGCGGCGCGTCGTCGTCCGCCACGGGTACGGCCACGGCCACCTCCTCGGCGTCCGCGGGACAGTGACCCGGCACCGGGCGTCCGCAAGCGCTCCGGGCGGCCCGCGGGCACGCGGCTGACACGCACGAAGGGCGGGACCCTCCCGGGGGTCCCGCCCTTCGTCGTGCTCAGGGGAGCGTGGGGCCGGTCTACGGCTCGAACTTGTAGCCGAGACCGCGCACCGTCACCAGGTACCGGGGCGCGCCCGGGTCCGGCTCGATCTTCGCGCGCAGGCGCTTGACGTGGACGTCGAGGGTCTTGGTGTCACCGACGTAGTCGGCGCCCCAGACCCGGTCGATGAGCTGCATACGGGTCAGCACCCGGCCCGCGTTGCGCAGCAGCATCTCCAGGAGGTCGAACTCCTTCAGCGGCAGGTCGACCTTGGAGCCGGAGACGGTGACCACGTGACGGTCGACGTCCATGCGGACGGGGCCGGCCTCCAGGGCGGCCGGGGTGACCTCCTCGGGCTCCCCGCGGCGGCGCAGGACGGCCCGGATACGGGCGACCAGCTCCCGGGAGGAGAAGGGCTTGGTGACGTAGTCGTCGGCTCCTATTTCGAGGCCCACGACCTTGTCGATCTCGCTGTCCTTGGCGGTCACCATGATCACCGGGACGTTGGAGCGGCCGCGCAGCTGGCGGCACACCTCGGTACCGGGCAGCCCCGGCAGCATCAGGTCGAGGAGGACGAGGTCGGCGCCGTTGCGCTCGAACTCGTCGAGTCCGTCGGGCCCGGTGGTCGCGATGGCGACCTCGAAGCCCTCCTTGCGGAGCATGTACGACAGGGCGTCGGAGAAGGACTCCTCGTCCTCGACGACGAGCACACGGGTCACGGAAGGACCTCCGGGGCAGGAAGCGGTTCGTACGGGGATGTGACGGTGGTCGTCCCGTCGGGCTGCTCGGTCTCGTCCTCTTCGTCGAGGCCGGGCATGTGGTGATCGGTCACGCGGTCGCGGGCCGCACCCGCCTCCGGCAGCCGCAGGGTGAACGTGGAGCCCTGACCCTCGGAGCTCCACACCGTGACCTCCCCGCCGTGCGAGGCGGCCACGTGCTTGACGATGGCCAGCCCGAGCCCCGTACCACCGGTGGCACGGGAGCGGGCCGGGTCGACTCGGTAGAAGCGCTCGAAGACGCGCTCCTTGTCCTTCTCCGAGATGCCGATGCCCTGGTCGGTCACGGCGATCTCGATGTGTTCCCCGCCGGGCGCCGTCACCCGGCGGACGGCTATGCCGACGCGGGTGCGGGCGGGCGAGTAGTTGACGGCGTTCTCGACGAGGTTGCCGAGGGCGGCGGCCAGCTGGCCCCGGTTCCCCCACAGACTGAGGTCGGCGGTCCCGCCGGCCGCCATGGTGATCTGCTTGGTGCCCGCCTGGTGACGGCAGCGGTCGATCGCCTCGGCGACGAGTTCGTCGACCCGGACCGGTTCGGCGTCCTCCAGGGGATCGTCGTTCTGCACCCGCGACAGGTCGATGAGCTCCTGGACGAGGTTGGTGAGGCGCGTGGCCTCTATCTGCATGCGTCCGGCGAAGCGCTCCACGGCCTCCGGGTCGTCCGAGGCGTCCATGACGGCCTCGGAGAGCAGGGAGAGGGCGCCGACCGGGGTCTTCAGCTCGTGGCTGACGTTCGCGACGAAGTCACGCCGTACCGCTTCGATGCGGCGGGCCTCCGTCAGGTCCTCCACGAGGAGGAGCACCAGGCGTGACCCGAGAGGGGCCACACGCGCGGAGACGGCGAGGGCCTCTCCCCTCCCCGTCCCCCTTCGGGGCAGGTCCAGCTCCACCTGGCGTATCTCCCCGTCACGCCGGGTGTCACGCGCCATCTGGAGCATCGGTTCGACGGCGAGTTTGCCGCCCCGCACCAGTCCGAGGGCGTACGCCGCCGAGCTGGCCTTGACCACGGCGTCCGCTTCGTCGAGGACCACTGCCGATGACCTGAGCACGGAGAGCACGGTGTCGACACCCGGCGGAAGCACCGGGTCCGTGTGCAGAGAAGTGCGGGTCGGGCGTTTCTGGTCGCGCTCGCTCCAGCGGAACGCCAGCATGGCGATGACACCGGTCAGTACTCCGGCGATCGCTGCCGCTGCGGCGACCGCCGCGTTCACGTCCATGCACCCAGGTTAGGCATGCCGTCGCTCCTGGCCACAGCCATCCGAGTGCGACCTCGAACACTCGTCGCCCAGAGTTCACCCAGGAGCCAGTGTTGGTTCATTTGGGGTGCCGGAAACGGACGCGTACGAGCCGGATCGTGGGAGCGTGGGGTTCACGGGTCCCGTCCGCCGTCCTCCAGGTGGCCGGAACAGGCCGGTCCCGGACCCCGGACCCCCCGGAAGCTGACGTAAGAGAGGGACAACCACATGCGTGACGCGTATCACGAGGAACTTGACTCGATCGGCGACGGCCTGGTCGAGATGGCCCGGCTCGTCGGGTCGGCGATCGGGCGCGCCACGACTGCCATCCTCGACTCCGACCTGAAGCTGGCCGAGACCGTCATCGCGGCCGACCAGAAGGTCGACGATCTCCAGCACGAGCTGGAGGCCCGCGCGATAGCCCTGCTGGCCCGCCAGCAGCCGGTCGCCACCGACCTGCGCATCGTCGTCACCTCGCTGCGGATGTCGGCCGACCTGGAGCGTTCCGGTGACCTGGCCCAGCACGTGGCCAAGCTGGCGCGACTGCGGTTCCCGGACAAGGCGATCCCGCACGACCTGCACGCCACGATCCTGGAGATGGGCCAGCTCGCCCAGCGCCTGATGGCGAAGGCCGCCGAGGTCATCATCACCAAGGACGTCGACCTGGCCATGCAGCTGGAGCAGGACGACGACGAGATGGACCTCCTGCACCGCACGCTGTTCCAGCACCTGCTGGACGACAAGTGGAAGCACGGCATCGAGACGGCTGTCGACGTCACGCTGCTCGGCCGCTACTACGAGCGCTTCGCCGACCACGCGGTCTCCGTCGCCAAGCGGGTCGTCTACCTGGTCACCGGCGAGCACGCGGACGAGCTGCAGCCGGACATCCAGCCCGACATCCAGCCGGCCGCGGGGGTGGAGGGGGTCTGAGCCCCCGGGCGGGGCGTGGCATTCGCGCCCGGGGCGCGCGAGAAGCCCCAGTGCGCTGTTGATGCGCCGGGCCGAGTGGGCATGAGATGGGCGAACAGGAGCTGTGCGGAGCGGTCCGCCTCGCACGCCTCCGTGCCTGAAGGAGGGTCCCATGGCCGAATCCCCCAGCACGCCCGATCCCACGCAGGACCGCGACACCCGGCAGCCCGCAGAGGTCAGGAGTCTTCCGCTGGTCGGCGCCTGCGGCTGCGGTTCCGGCTGCGGCTGCGGCTGCCAGTCGGGCAATCCGTGCCAGTGCGGCTGATCGTGTCCGTACGAAGCGAAGGGCCCCGTCGTCGTGACGGGGCCCTTCGCGTTCGTACCGGCGGGCGCGGCCGAGGACGCGTCGGCTCCCTGGCGCGTCGGCTCCCTGCTGGAGCGGCGACTCCCTACTTCAGGGCGACTCCCTACTTGAGGGCGACGCCGTCCCCGTAGGCGGTCGCCCCGCTCGTGGTGCCGGTGCCGGCGAAGCTCCAGCGCCAGGTGCCGGCGGACTGCGCGGTGACCGTGGCCTTCAGCTTCCCGCTGCTGTCGCTCTTGACGGTCTTGACCGTGCTGTAGGAGGACGACCCGGACTTCTTGAACTGGAGCGCCACGGACTGGCCGGTGTATCCGGCGTACACGTTGGTGTCCCAGTTGGCCCGGGTCAGCTTCCCGGTGACGGTGAGGGTGTGCCCCTTGGCGACGGGCTCGGGCGAGGCCTGGGTGTTCGCCAGCTCGGCGAACCGCTTGACCTTCACCGGCGCGCTGGTCTCCAGGTCGTAGAAGTCTCCGTCCTTGGCCGCGGCCTCCGCGGTGAAGTGCCAGGTCCCCGCCGAACCGTTCTTGAGGTCGTAGTAGTCGGTGCGGTTCGCGTCGAGGGCGTACTTGTAGCTGCACTTCAGGCTCGTCGACGCGGGCCGGGTGCAGGAGACGGAGTCGGGGTGGACGATCCGGCTGTCGGGACTGACCAGCTTCGCGCCGTAGATGTCCTTGATCCCGGACCCGTCCCTGGCGGTGGCCGTGACGGTCACCGCCTGGGCCTTGCTCACGCCCACGTTGACGGTCGTCCTGCTGAAGGACAGGGAGCTGAACACGGTGTCGCCCTTCTTGGTGTCCGCGTGCGCCATGGGCGCCACGAACGACAGCAGGGCGAGGGTGCCGGCGGTGGCGGCCGCGGCGGTACGTATACGCATGGTTCTCCAGGAACTCGGCCGGATCGTGGTCCGGGTAGGGGAGAGACACCTGGGGAGCCCGGTTGGTTGTACGGGAGAGGGTGGCGACCTGCGCGTACGCCGGTACGGCGGCTCCTGAGGGCGCTCGACCGAGGACGCTCGGCGGAGCGCTCGGCGGAGGGCCCTCGGCTCAGACGACGGGCTCCCCGACGCCGATGAGGTTGCCCTCGCTGTCGCGGAACCAGGCTCCGCGTTCGCCCCGGGCCCCCTTGCTCGGGTAGTTCCCCTCGACCTCGGCGATCCCGCCCCGCGTCCGCAACGCCGGCAGGTCGACCTCCTCGAACACCACCCCGCGCCGCCGCAGCTCCGCGACGACCGCCTCGATGTCGTCGACGCCCAACGCCATCTGCGTGAAGGTCCCCGGCGAGGAGCCGGTCGACGCGAACAACACGAACTCGCCGTCCCCGCAGCGGTACAGCAGCCCGCCGGGCCGCTCGTCCACGGGGTCGAGCCCGAGCACCTCGGAGTAGAAGCGCCGGGCCCGCTCCAGATCCTGAGCGGGCAACCGCGTCGCCACGCCCCGCGCACGGGCCCCCAGATCGTCCCCGCCGCCGGTCCCGCTCCTGTCGTCCCCGCTGTGCGCGCTGTCTGCGTCCATGGCTCCACTGTGCCGCGCACCGCGCCGGCTCGCGCGGAGGCGGTACGGGTACGGCGAAGGCGGTACGGGCACGTACGGGGGCAGGGGTACGGGCGGAAGTACTGATCCCGGTCAGGACGCCGGCCCCGTCGGCACCTCGGCCCAGACGGTCTTGCCCACGGGCTGTCGAGGAGCCCAGCCCCAGCGCACGGCCAGGACGTCCACCAGGAGCAGACCCCGCCCGGACTCCCCGTCGGGACAGGTCGGGGGCAGGGTGGCCGGCGGCCGTTTCGCGGCGGCCGCGTCGCAGACCTCGATCCGGACGAGTCCGGCCCCTTCGTCGAGGCCGAGCCGGATGCGGCAGCCGTGCCCCGGGACATGGCCGTGCCGCACGGCGTTCGCGGTGAGTTCCCCGACGACGAGGGCGACGGCGCCGGAGGCGTCCGACTCCGGCGGATACCCCCCGTCCTCCATCCACCGCACGGCGAGACGCCGGGCGAACCGGGCGCCTCGCGGTGAGGAGGCGAACGGCGCGGTCAGTACGGTCGGTGCGGTCGGTGCCCCGGTATCCGCCGTGTCCGCTGCCGTCGGAGGTTCGTCGTCCGAGGTGGTCGTTCCTGTCAGCACGGTGTGTCCGTCCTTGCCGTCGTCACCGAGTCGTCACGTTCCGTACTCAAGAATCGGCGGGCACCCCTACGCTCGGTAGGTGACGGAGCCTTACCTTTCGGTTCGTAAGGAACGGAAGTGACGCCTTGGCCAACGGAATCGACCCCAGTACGTCGATGGCGGCGCTCTTCGGCTCGCGGGTGCGCCGCCTGCGTACGGAAGCGGGGCTGACCCAGGCGGAACTGGGTCGCAGGACCCATGTGGTGAGCACCCGGATCACCCAGATCGAGCGGGCCTCCGGCGCGAAGCCCACGCTGGAGCTGGCGCGGGCCCTCGACGAGGCGCTCGACGCGGACCAGTTACTCGTCGAGTTGTGGCCGTACGTGTATCGGGAGGCGTTTCCGGACTGGTCCAGGAAGTTCATCGAACTGTCCGGGCGAGCGGTCTCCATCAGCCAGTACGCGGCCCACGTGGTCCCGGGCCTCTTGCAGACCGAGGCATACGCACGGGCGGTCCTGAGCCTCGACGTACTCCTCAGCGGTGAGGCGCAGTTGGAGGAGCGCGTGGCCGCCCGGCTGGGCAGACAGGAACGTCTCCGATCGCCGGACCGGCCCAGCCTGTGGATCGTCCTGGACGAGGCCGTGCTCCGCCGCCCGATCGGCGGACCGCAGGTGATGCGTGAACAGCTGGCCCAACTGCTCGAAATCGCCGGCACATCCCACTTCGGTTTGCAGGTCCTGCCGTTCGACCAGGGCGGGCACGAGGCGATGGGCGGATCGCTCACCATCCTGACGCTTCCCGACGGGACATCGGCGGCCTACACGGAGGGAGCGGACTACGGCCAACTCACCGAGGAAAGGGCCCACGTCAGCCGCTACACGGTGATTTACGATCGGCTGCGGGCGGCGGCTCTGCCTCCGCTCATGTCGCTCGACATGATCCGGTCCGCGATGGAGGGCACCTACCGTGGCGCGAATATCCCGTCCCGAACGGAACGACGCAGGGTGGCGCAGGAGCAGCTACAGCAATCAGGCGGGCGGCGACTGCGTGGAGGTGCAGGACGGAGTCCCCGGCATCGTCCCCGTGCGTGACAGCAAGGCGCCACACGGACCCACGCTCGCCTTCGACACCGGCGTATGGGCGCTGTTCATAGGCGAGTTGAAGGCCGGTGACCACCACCTCTGAGCGAACCGGGCCCCGGTCGCCCTCCGCCTTTCGGCTCCGCCGGATCCTTGTCCGCGAGGGACCGGCGGCCCGCTGACCTCCCCAAGAACCGGGAGAAAGAACTACCCGCCCCCCACCCTCCCGCGCATGTCACCCGTCCGAGTGACGCGCTTGCGACGGAGGGATACGGACCGTTACGTTCGCCGCGACAACCGCAAACGCATACGGCCCCCGGCCGGGACGGCAATCCCGAACGAGGGCCTGACCAATCAGGAAGAGCAGAACTTCCCGATGGCTGAATCCCAGTCTAACGCGCGCCTGCGCGCCGACGCCGGAGCTCCGACCTCCGGCGTGATCCACGTACGCACCCGCCTCACCGCCGACTTCACCGTGATCGCGAACGCCCTCGCACAGCGGCGCGGCAGCGCGGTCACGATCGGTGTCGCGGTCTACATCCTCTCCCTGCCGGACGGCTCCCCCGTGAGCATCGCCGCACTGTGCGAGCACTTCACGGAGGGCGAGATCCTGATCTCACGGGCCCTCAGGGAGCTGGAGAACGCCGGGTACTTGGAGCGTCGCCGTGAGCGGATCTCCACCGGGCAGATCCGCACCCGGACGTACTTCTACACGGTCCCCGGCGGCGAACCGGAACCGGACGACACGCCCCAACCACCGCGCCCGCGGCGTCCCTTGAAGGAGCGGACGCCGTCGATAGGGGTGGCGCGAGCGACCGTACGGACGACGGCGAAGCCTCAGCCCGGGCGGCCGGACGGCACAGCGGACCCTGACGGGGCCGGTGAGCCGGTACAGCGGGACCGGGCCTCTCTCGCCGATGCCGACCCCGGGGCCGTCGCCGTGCTCGCCGCCCTTCGCGGGGCCGACCCGCGCCTGATCCTCTCGGAGTCCGAGGCATGCCGCCTGGCTCCGGCGGTGACGGAGTGGCTAGCGGCGGGCGTGGAGCCGTACAGGATCACGGAGTTGCTGACCACGGGGCTCCCGGACCACTTCCTGGGCCGCCCGTCGGGACTCCTGGCGTTCCGCCTGCGCGAGACACCCTTGCCGGTTCCTCGCGGGGCACCGGAACGCCCGTCGGAGAGCTGGTCGGTTCACCCCTTCCAGACCTGCGACGGCTGCGAACGCGCCTTCCGTGCACCGACAGCGGGCCACTGCCGGGACTGCCGGGCGACAGGCCGTCTGAGCGCGGCGAGTTGAGTCGCACGGGCCGACGGTCCCGGTCCGACGTCAGTCCTCGGAGACGGAGCAGTCCTTGACGGCGACGCCGACGAAATCACAGGTAGCCGCCCCCCTTTCGTCCTCGGCGGGGTGCTGCCGCAGGAAGGAGGCGGTGGCACGCGTCCCGGCGTCGAAGCAGGCGGGGTTCCGCGGGGATGCTGTCCGCCCAGGTGAGACGGCTGAACACCGCTCGGGCCGGACTGTCGACGGCCCGTGGACCGGGTGGGTTCACACGTTCTCTACCCGTACATGGGCAACCGTTCATGTGCCCCGAGGGTCTGGAGTGGTGACGCCCGTACGGCGTACAGCGCACGGACCGTACACGGACCGGCGGGCTCGTAGGCAGACGGCACAGGACGAAGCGGGACGACACGGGAGTGGTGAACGGCATGGGACGGCGACGGATCCTCGCGGCGTGTGCGACGGCGCTGGCGGTGACGGGCGGGGCCTTGAGCATGGTGCCCGCGCACGCGGCACCCAGCAGCGGATCGGCCGCCGCCCGCGCCGGTGACCTCGACGGCGACGGTTTCGGCGACCTCGCCGTCGGCTCGCCCAGCGGCACGATCGCGGGCCACGCGAAGGCCGGCTACGTCTCGGTGATGTACGGCACCGCGCAGGGCGTACGCACCACGCGGAAGAAGGGCATAACCCAGCAGACGGCGGGCATCCCCGGCACACCCGAGGCGAGCGACCGGTTCGGCTCCGCGGTGGCCGTCGGCGACGTGGACGGCGACGGGTACGCGGACCTGGTCATCGGCGCGGGCGGCGAGGCGATCGGCACGGTGAAGGGCGCCGGTTCGGTCACCGTCGTCTTCGGCGCCAAGGGCGGGCTGGGCAACAAGGCCATCGCCTTCAACGCACCGACCCCGACGGCCCGTCAGGGCTTCGGCGACAGGATCACGGTCGGCGACTTCGACCACGACGGCCGGGACGACATCGCGGTCGTGGCGGGAACGAAGGTGCAGGTCGTGAAGGGCGCGGCCAAGCTGCGCGACACGGCGAAGCCCGCCATGAAGGCGTACACCCCGCCGGGCGGCGGCGTCGCGACCGGGCAGATCGCGGCGGCGGACGTGAACGGCGACGGGTACACCGACCTCGCCACCGTCGCCTCCTTCGACGACCCGGCGGACGAGGGCACGCTCGGCGTCCTCGCCGGATCGGCGACGGGGCTCACCACGAAGACGCTGGGCAGGACGGGGCTGCCCTTCGAGGGGTACAGCATCGTCGCGGGCGACGTC
Organism: Streptomyces sp. M41(2017); assembly: GCF_002078175.1. Lineage (GTDB taxonomy): Bacteria > Actinomycetota > Actinomycetes > Streptomycetales > Streptomycetaceae > Streptomyces. Next base: position 1,760,168 of record NZ_MWFK01000001.1, read on the forward strand.
ACCGGCGACGGCAAGGACGACATCGTCATCGACACCAGCTTCGAGGACGGCCCGGACGACTACCTGCTCCGGCTGTACCCGGGCACCACGGCGGGCCTCGGCGCGGGCGTGGCCTACGGAGGGACGGCGCGGCCCGGCAGCGTGACCGGCCTCGCGGACTTCGACGGCGACGGCCACGCCGACCTGGTCACCTCGGACACCGGCGCGCCCGACCCGGACGGCTTCAACAACGCGGGCGCGGTGACGGTCGTGAAGGGCACCGGCTCGGGCCTGGACGCGGCGCACCAGCAGACGATCACCCTGGACACACCGGGTGTCGCGGGCGCGAGCGAGGGCAACGACCTGTTCGGCCGGGCGGTGGCGGCGGGCGACTACGACGCGGACGGCAAGGCCGACCTGACGGTGGGCGTCCCGGGCAAGTACCTGGGCACCGGCGCGGTCAGCGTCCTCCCGGGCTCCCCCACGGGCCCGACCGGCACGAACTCCATCCTGGTCAACCCGGAGTACCTGGACCACCCGACGCTCAAGGCGGGCTTCGGCTCGGCCCTGGGCGCGGCTACCCGTCCCTGACCCGAGGCCACACTCAGACCCCGGCGGGTCAGGCATCCGCCGGGGTCGGTCACGCACTCACAGCGTCGAGACTGCGATCGCCGGCCAGGCGATCCATCACGAGGGGATCGACCATGGGCACCGGCTGTACGCCGAACTGCCGTCGTGCTCAGCGCAGTTCGCGTCCTCCCGTGAAGGGCGGGACCCGCCGGTCTCTCTGCCGCGCGCTGCTGACGGTCCTCTGCCTGACAGGCTGCACATCCCACGGTTCCGTACCCGCCGGCCACCCCTCAGCCTCCGCCCCTCGGCGGAACGTCGACCCACACTCCGAGAAGCAGCTGACCGCGCAGGCCCAAGCGGCTCTCGACGGCGTCACGAAGGCGGACGGATCGATGGTCGAGTCAGGCGCCGAGCGGGTGTCCGACGGCGTGCACACTCAGCCCGACCTGGTGAATGGCACCCCGTACAGACTGACTGTGGTGTGCGCCGGCCACGGTGCCGCCGAGATCGCGTTCACTCCGCATGACGCAGGCTCCACCAAGTCGGTCCCCTGCGACGGCTCGGTGGTCTTCGAGCGGCTCACGGGCAAGGGTTCAGTGCGCCTGGACGTTCAGGGGAAGCCGAGCGCGACCGGCATGATCGTCTGGCGCATCAACAGGGTCTGACCGCAGGTCGACTTCGGCTCCGCTCCGGACAGGGAAAGCAAGCGTATACACGCGATCTCCCCACTTCCCGAAAACCCCCTCCTCAACTGTCACAGACATGCCATACGCTGCTCCCAGCAGCCGCGCCCCGCACATCACCGCAGTTCCGTGGTCATGTCCGGGTGCTGCGCGGCGCACTCGTCTCCCCGGTCTCGTACCGGGTTCCACGTGGGGGTAACAGCACTGTGCGTACGCGCAGCATCTCGATCGCGACGGCTGTCGCGGTCCTCTTCGGTTCGGCCGCTCTGAGTCTCGGTACCGCGGCCACCGCCTCGGCCGCTCCGGCCGCCCGGGTCACCACGCCCGGCGGCCTGGCCGTGGACGGCGTCGTGAAGCGGGTGTTCGTCGGCGACAGCGCCAACGGCACCGTCGTGGCCGCCGACTACTCCGGTGCGGTCCTCGGCTCGATCAAGGGCGTCACGGGCGTCAGCGACCTCGCGGTCTCGGACGACGGGGCGACCGTCTACGCGGCCGCGCCCGAGATCCACGAGATCTGGGCCATCGACGCGAGCACGCTCGGCGTCAAGGCCCGCTACACCGTTCCCACCACCACCGGCCCCCGCCATGTCGCGTTCAGCGGCGGGAAGGTCTGGTTCTCCTACGGCGACCAGTGGGACGGCAACATCGGCTCCGTCGACCCGACGGTCGACCCCGCGAGCGGCACCGACCCGGTGACCATGGAGCAGATACCGACCGAGGGCACCTCCGTCGGCATCTGGGGCCAGGCCCTGCTGGACACCGACCCGACCCAGCCGGGCATCCTCGCCGTCGGCGAGACCGGACTGTCCACGGCCTCGATGGCCGTGCTCGACGTCTCCAGCGGCAAGCCCGCCCTGGTCGCCTGGCACAACGGCGACTACTCGCTGAACAACGGCATCGGCGACATCGACCTGGTACCCGGCGGCAAGCAGGTGCTGGTCAACGGCAAGGACCGCGACGCCTACGCGGACGGCGCGTTCAAGGCCGCCGGCTCCTACCCCAACGGCCAGTTCGCGGACGTCGCCTCCAACGGCTTCCTCGCCCAGGTCAACGGCTCCAAGATCCTCACGTACCAGCCCAACGCGACCCTGCCGCTGCACACCTACGACCAGGGCACGGCCCAGACCGCCGACCTCGCCTGGGCGCCGGACGACTCCCGGGTCTTCGCGCTCGTCAGCGCGGACGGCGGCTACGGCCTCAAGGTGCTCACCGGCCCGGCGCTGAACAGCCCGACCCTGACGGTCAACGCCCCGTCGAGTGCGACCCGCGCCAAGAAACTCACGGTCACCGGCAAGCTCACGGCGACGGTCCCGCTGCCGTCCGGCGCGAAGCTCCAGGTCACCCGGACCGACCTGGACTCCCCGAGCGGCAAGGCGCTGCCCACCGTCACCGTGAAGTCGGACGGCACGTACTCCTTCTCCGACACCCCGCCCGCCGGCGGCACGGTCACCTACAAGGTGGCGTACGCGGGCGACGCCGGGCACTCCGCCGTCAGCGCGAGCGACAAGGTCGACGTCTCCCGCGCCTCGGCCTCGCTGAGCCTGAACAACAACGGCAAGGTGTACTCGTACGGCACCGACGTGACGTTCACGGCGCACCTCGGTACGACGTACAAGAACCGCACGGTCGAGATCTGGGCCAACCCCTACGGCGGCGACAAGCCCAACAAGCTGGTCAGGACCGGGACGGTCAGCTCCGGTGGCAACATCTCCGCGAAGATCGACATGACCCGCGACACCGAGGTCACCGCGATCTTCAAGGGCGACGCCCGCTACAAGTCGAAGACCGTCAAGGTCACGGGCTACGCCAAGGTGAAGAACTCCACCGCGGTGACGAAGCAGTACAAGACGGCCAAGATCGGCTCGCACTCGTACTACTGGTTCCACAAGAACACCGACCCGGTGCTCACCACGACGATGACGTACTACCCGGGCCGCAAGCAGCGCATGGACATGCAGGTCTACTACGCCGGTTCGTGGTACACCACCGACGGCAGCCCGCAGTACTTCAAGCTCGGCTCGAACGGCAAGTCCGGCGTGCGCCTGGAGGCCCCCGGCACCTCCGGCATCAAGGTGCGCATGCGCTCCTCGTACATCAACAACTCCTCGGGCGACAACGTCAACTCGACGACGTACGGCTCGTGGAAGTACCTGTACTTCTCCAACTAGCCCCGCCGAAGGCGTCGGAGAACGACGCCCGACCCTGAGCACCCCCTGAGCACCGGCCCCTCTCTCCCGGAAAACCCCGTGGAGAGAGGGGCCGTTCGGTGTCTACGGTGACGGGGTGACGACTGCGGTGATCGTTCTCAACGGTGGTTCCAGCTCGGGCAAGTCCGGGATCGCCCGGTGTCTGCAGGCGGTCCTGCCGGATCCGTGGCTGGCGCTCGGGACCGACACCCTCGTCGACGCGATGCCGGCGGCCATGCGGGCCTCGGACACGGGGATCGAGTTCGCCCCGGACGGCGAGGTGACCGTCGGGCCGGAGTTCCGGACGCTGGAAGCCGCGTGGATCGAGGGGATCGCCGGGATGGCCCGCGCGGGGGCCAGGATCATCGTCGACGAGGTCTTCCTCGGCGGCCCGGCCTCACAACAGCGATGGCGCGACGCCCTGCACGACCTGCCGGTGCTCTGGGTCGGCGTCCACTGCGACGCCACAATCGCCGCAGGCCGCGAACTCGCCCGAGGCGACCGACCCCCCGGCATGGCCGCATCCCAGGCGAACACGGTCCACCGGGGCGTGACCTACGACCTGGAGATCGACACCTCACACACCGAGTCGATCGAGTGCGCACGGATGATCGCGGCATGCGTGGTCGGGTGACCGACTCCGCCCGAACGGCGTCGAGCGAGACGAAGACCAGGACACTCGACCGACAGCAACACCACCCAGCCACGACAAAAGCCCCCCACCCGCGGAGAACCGCGGGCAGGGGGCTTCTTCAGTTCTGCTTACTTCTTCTTGCCCTGGGTCTTGCCGGAGATCTTGGCGACCTGCTGCTTCCCAGCTCAGGGACGGTGGGCTCGTGCGCCCGGTTGTCGTCGTTGGTCATCATTGGCCACTGTCGAGCAACCTCGGACGGCCCAGCGACGGCCCAGCCCCGGCCTGCTCGACCGACACCGGGATCGGCGAGGAGCATGCCGATCTCTACGATGCAGGCCATGGGGACTACCGACTCAGCACCACTCATACGCGCCTGTTGGCTCTCATGGCTCGCCGTTGAGTCGGCCGATCAGGCGGAAGTGGTCAAGGCTCTCGGCTTGGCGGACATACGGGAGACCACCTGGACCGACGGCGTGGAACTCGTCGACGAGGTGGCGCACGACGAGAAGGAACCGTTCTCCACCGTCATCGTCACGCCACCCATCCAGGGGTGGATTCTGGCCATCGGACCGTACTTCGGGCTGCCTTACTCACAACAAACTGCTCATGTCACCGACCTGTGCCGGCACTTGAGCACCCACTTCGGCAAAGCCCAACTCTTCTTCCACAGTGAGCAGAACGACGGGGAAGCATGGCTGATCGCCGAAGGTGGACGGATCCTCCGGCGTTGGATTAGTGAGCAGCCTGAGCTCGCCCTGGGCGAACCGTTCGGTGTCGAGCGGCGGCTCCTCGACGCCTACGGCATCAAGGGCAAGCCCGAGGATCTTGACCTCAGCAGTGACCTGGCCGGCGACTGGGCAGCGACCTGGGGGGATTGCTGGGCCACGACAGTTGCAGAGGAGTGCAGCATCAACCCCACCACAACCACTGCGGTTACGGGCAGTCTGCTGGTCGCAGCCGCTCCGTCCTTCGAGTAGCCACACCGTATGCCTCGAAGAGGATGCCGCTGAGCACCGCTTTAGGAGCGAGGTGGGGTGATTGCTGGGGTGAGCTGCGGAGACGTGCACTGGGGTAAGTGCGCGCTCGTGCACCGTTGTTGTCGCCGAGTCCCCGTGAGTCCCCGCCCGTTCTGGCACGAGACTGGCACGGACGGGCATGCGATCCCCGGGCCGGGAGCTGATCGAGCCTCAGCAGAACTCTCCGCCCACTCCTAGCTTTCGTCGGGCTCGCGTGCCCAGGCATAGGGCATTCGGTCAGTTTTATCTGTTACCCACGGATCGGGGTACCTGGCGTGACACACGGTGCATCGCGCGACGAACGTTCCGATGTCGGGGTTTGTCATGATGCTGTAGTGCGACGATGGAACCGCACGGATCACATAGCCATTGGCTGTGGTCTCCAGGGCTGGCCAGAGGGGTGAGCACTGGCAGGGCACGTTCTTCGCGAACGTCTCGTCACCGACTACGTGGTGGGTGCTCTTGAGTGTTTCGAAGAGGCGTCTTAGTCCATTCACGGCGCCCTCACATCCTGTGATTGATTGACACGCCGATCACGCATCTTGCCTTGGAGCGGACACCCTATAGCGCGGTCGACGGAGCCTTAATGGCCGAGTCAAGGCGTCGACCGACCGGTGTGCCCCTCGATGCGAACTACAGGCAGGGCGGTCACCGAGGTCTGCGCGGCTAGTCACCGGTGTGGGCACGGTCACTGACGACCGGCTGCGGTCGCGGCGGTTGCTGTACTTCGCTGCTGTATGACGCGGATGCGACGGGGATCACCACGGACGCCGACTCTCCTCTACTACCCCCCATAGCCGCTGACGGAGCTATAGGGTCGCCGAGTGGACTGGCTTGCCCCCGTGAGTGCGGTGATCGGCGGAGGGATCGCCGTTGCTTCTGGCTGGACCGTGGAACGAAGCCGCTGGAAGCGCGAAGATGCACGGCAGGAGAGAGACCGACGGACGGCGCTCTACGCCGACTACCTCGCCGCCGTTCTCTCGGCTCGCGAGCAGATATGGCATGCGAGCCGATGGCGCGAGCTACCGAGGGCAGAACGCATCGCGCTGGCGCGGAACTCTCTCCGGGACTCCCAGGTCTACCCCATGCGGGATCGAATCCTATTGGTGGGTTCCCCACGGTTAGGCGAGCTGTCCTACGAGATCGTAAGGCGCTTGACCGCGTATAGAGACGCCGTGATCGAGGAATTGGATGACAGCAACGCGGAGTTGCACGCTGCTTGGGACTCCATCAACGAGGCACGAGACGCACTCACCGTCGCTATGAGAACCGATCTGGATTCTTTGCGGATCTGATGTTCCTCGCCGCACGGATCTGAGCTCTCCGTACCCACCACTCAACCCCCCTGTGCCGCGTCTGCTCGGCTCTGCCTGGGTCAACGGTGGACGGGATGGGAGCTCCCCAACGCAACCACCGACGTGCCCGCGGCCGGGAGCGGCGCCCCCTCCCCCGGTGCCGGCCGATCCCCCGCCGGAGGCATCGTCTGTGGCCATGGGCCGCGTCGTCGGGTGATCGACTCATGGCCTCCGGGCCTATCCACAGTGGGCGGGCGTCGGCGAGAGCGGGGCGGAGCGGGCCGAAGGCAGGAGCGGCAGCCCCAGCGGGAGCCGGGTGCTTGAACCAGTAGAGAAAGTTGTAACTCAGTAGGTCTGCTGGGGCTTGAAGTCGTATGCGCAGGCTGGGAGTTCGATGCGCTGTCGGTGAGCGAGCGGGACGAAGGAGAATGGGCGGATCGTCCAGGTGATGCGGGTGCCAGAGTGGGTCACTGAGACTGTGCACGGCTGCATGCGCGAGAGGGCTTGGCGGGTCTGGCCGCGCGGGGGTCATGTCTGGCGTACCTCGCTCTCAATGAGGAGGCGTGGAAGCGGGCGCTGGCCAACGCAGGGGTGATCCCGCCCCCGAGCGTGGACAGCCGCACGCCGAGTCCCGCGAGAACGGCATGCACGCGCTCCGGCACTTCTACGCGTCGGTGCTCCTGGCCGCAGGGGAGAACATCAAGGCGCTGGCCGAGTACCTGGGCCACTCAGATCCAGACTTGACCCTGCGCGTCTACGCGCACCTGATGCCGTTCAGCCGGGAGCGGACCAGCAGAGCCGTGTCAGACGTCTGCTCGAAGCGTCTCCACCCCGAACCGTGAGATCCGCGGACGGTCCGGCAGGATGCTCCGACCTGGTCACTTCGGGGAGGAAATCCATGGACTCGACGGATGCCGTCATCAATCTGATCCACCTGGCCGACATGCCTGGCACCAGCGGGCACAGTGTCTCTGTGCGCGTCCTGGGTCGTTTTCAGCCCGGGATTCTGACCGGACACGACTTTCTCGAGTGCGAGATCGTCATCGAGGCGGAACCCGTCAACGGTAACTTCTCGGTGACCCTTCTCCCCGAGGACCTGGAGGACTGGGAGGACGTCTTGACGACCCTGGAGTCCGGCCGGTTCGCCATGTGGCTCACGTCCGGGCGGACACCTTCCGTGAAGTTCAAGCCTGACGAGAGCGGCGGGCTCTGGGTGTCGGTGCACGACGGACCGTCGTCGGCAGTAACTGTCACCGTCCCGTTGTTCGCACCACCACCAAAGTGGGTCACCGAGCAGCGCGATCTGCTCGCCCAGGCTCGCGAGGTCTACCCCCGCGAGGTCGTCGAGACATCACCCGGCGCCTACGAGTGGCGGCGTGCACGCAACGCCTGAGGGTCCGACCAAGCACCTGAGGGCCCACGGACGGCCCAGCCCCACCAAGAAGCCCCCGCCCTGCCAAGAAAGAGCAGGTCGGGGGCTCGCTGGTGTCGCGTTACTTCTTCTTGCCCTGGTTCTTGACCGCCTCGATCGCTGCCGCTGCCGCGTCCGGGTCGAGGTAGGTGCCGCCCGGCTTGAGGGGCTTGAAGTCCGCGTCCAGCTCGTAGGAGAGCGGGATGCCCGTCGGGATGTTCAGGCCCGCGATGTCGGCGTCGGAGATGCCGTCGAGGTGCTTGACCAGGGCGCGGAGGCTGTTGCCGTGGGCCGCGACCAGGACCGTGCGGCCGGTCAGCAGGTCGGGGACGATGCCGTCGAACCAGTACGGCAGCATGCGGACGACGACGTCCTTCAGGCACTCCGTCTGCGGGCGCAGCTCGGGCGGGAGCGTCGCGTAGCGCGGGTCGTCGAACTGCGAGTACTCGGCGTCGCGGTCGAGCGGCGGCGGCGGGGTGTCGTACGAGCGGCGCCAGAGCATGAACTGCTCCTCGCCGAACTCGGCGAGCGTCTGCGCCTTGTCCTTGCCCTGGAGGGCGCCGTAGTGACGCTCGTTCAGGCGCCAGCTGCGGTGGACCGGGATCCAGAGGCGGTCCGCGGACTCCAGCGCGAGCTGCGCGGTGCGGATCGCGCGCTTCTGGAGCGAGGTGTGGACCACGTCGGGCAGCAGGCCGGCGTCCTTGAGCAGCTCACCGCCGCGTACTGCCTCCTTCTCGCCCTTCTCGTTGAGGTTGACGTCCACCCAACCGGTGAACAGGTTCTTCGCGTTCCATTCGCTCTCGCCGTGGCGGAGGAGGATCAGCTTGTACGGTGCGTCGGCCATGCCTCCGAGCGTAATCGAACCCCCCGACCGCTCGCGCGCTCGGTCGCCAGTCGGACACCCGCGCCCCCGCTTCGCCGTGCCGAGCCCTCCCCGCCGCCCGTCAGTTGACGGCATCTGTTAATCGAGTGGCTCTCCGGGGCCGGGCCCTCGTAAGTTGTGCTCACCGCCAGAGCCGCTTACGTCCGTGGGGGATTTTCCATGCCTGTCGCCGTCGTCAGACGTGCCGTCCGGGAGACCGTGTCCGGGCTCCCCCGCGAGTTCTGGTGGCTGTGGACCAGCACGCTCATCAACCGGCTCGGCGCCTTCGTCGCCACGTTCATGGCCCTGTACCTGACCCTCGACCGGGGCTACTCCGCCTCGTACGCCGGTCTCGTCGCGTCGCTGCACGGCCTCGGCGGGGTCGTCTCCTCGCTCGTCGCCGGTGTCATGACCGACCGGTTCGGGCGTCGCCCCACGCTGCTCGTCGCCCAGGTGTCGACGGCCGGCTCGGTCGCGCTGCTCGGCTTCATGCAGGACCCGGTGGCCATCGCCGGTGTCGCCTTCCTGGTGGGCATGGCCAGCAACGCCTCCCGGCCCGCCGTGCAGGCGATGATGGCCGACATCGTCCGGCCCGAGGACCGCGTCCGCGCCTTCTCCCTGAACTACTGGGCCATCAACCTCGGCTTCGCCGTCTCCTCGATCGGCGCCGGCTTCATCGCCGAGTTCAGCTACCTCGCGGGCTTCCTCATCGAGGCCGGCATGACCCTGGTCTGCGCGTTCGTCGTCTTCGCGAAGCTCCCCGAGTCGAAGCCGGTGCAGGTCGCCAAGGAGACGGCGCCCGCCGTCGGGCTCGGGACGGTGCTGCGCGACGGACGGTTCATGAGCGTCGTCGGCCTGTCGTTCCTCGTCGCGCTCGTGTTCCAGCAGGGCTCGGTCGGGCTGCCGGTCGCGATGGGCGAGGCCGGTTTCACCCCGGCGGACTACGGCACGGCGATGGCGGTCAACGGCGTGATGATCGTCGTGCTCCAGATCCCGGTGACCCGTTTTATCGAGCACCGGGACCCCCGGCGGCTGCTCGTCGTCTCCTCGATCCTCGCCGGGTACGGGTTCGGGCTGACCGCCTTCGCCGGGTCGGTGGGCGTCTTCACCCTGACCGTCTGCGTGTGGACCCTCGCCGAGATCGTCAACGCCCCGACGCAGACCGGGCTCGTCGTCCGCCTCTCCCCCGTCCACGGCCGCGGCCGCTACCAGGGCATGTACACCCTGTCCTGGGCGCTCGCCTCGCTCGTCGCCCCGGTGATGTCCGGCCTCGTCATCGACCGTTTCGGCGCCGCCTACCTCTGGGGCCTGTGCGCGGTGGTCGGCACGGTGGCCGGCCTCGGCTACGCGCTGCTCATGCGCCGGCTCCCCACGGAGGAATCGGTGCGGGAGTCCGTGCGCGAGCCCGTACGGGAGCCGGTGCGCGCATCGGTGGCGTCTCCCGTGGGGGAACCGGCGCGCGCGTCCCGTACGCCCTCCCTCGTGGACGAGACGGTCGTCGAGGTCACTCCCGCCACCGTGGGCGTCGGCTCCGCGATGGAGGCCGCCCCGGCGCCACTGCCGGGCGGCCCGGTACCGCTACCGGCGACCCGGGCAGGGGACGCCTCGGCCTGAGTCCGCCTCGGCCCGAGCACCGGACCCCGGCCGCACGCGGAGACTCCCGGCGCGGGGCGCCTCACGGATGCATCCGCGCCCCCTTCACCACCTTGTCCACCGCGTTCCGCGGCCCGTGCACCGCGAGGCCCACCAGGTCCAGGTCGCCGGTCGGCACGGCCCGGACAGCCCCGCGGTTGTCCCGGTCGTTGCCCGTGGCGAACAGGTCGGACGTGAAGATCGCCCTGGGCAGGGCCCGGGAGAGCGCGCGGCCGTGGGCGGCGGTCAGCGTCTCCTTGGACGCCTCGAAGACCATGACGGGCTGGCGGAACATCGGCAGGTAGGCGACCGCGTCGGCGTCCTCGTAGGGCTCGCCGACCACCTCGGGGACGGCCGTACCCAGGCCGCTGACGAGGAAGGCGGTCACGTTGAGCCGCTGCCAGGGCTCCAGGTCGTCGCGCAGGACGACGACGATCTTGGTGTCGAAACGGACGGGCGCGTCGCCGGAGACGCTCGCGGTGTCCACGGTGCCGCTGTTCTCCGTGTTCGCCGTGTTCTCAGTGTTCGCGGTGTCGGTGATCCCGGTGTCGCCGTTCGCGGTGTTCGCGGTGTTCGTGCTGCTCAGGCTGCTCATGCACTGAGACTGCCGACCGGGGTCCGCCGCGGTCTTGTACGTTCTTTGCATGGCCCCGCAACGGGAGATCTCCGCGTGGCGCCCGGGTGTCCCGGGTGTCGTCGAGGTCTTCCACGCCCACTACACCGAGTACGCGTACCCGATGCACGTGCACGAGGCCTGGACCCTGCTGATCGTCGACGACGGCGCCGTCCGGTACGACCTGGACCGGCACGAGCACGGCACCCCGCACGACACGGTCTCGCTGCTCCCCCCGCACATCCCGCACAACGGCGCGCCGGCCACCGCGGACGGTTTCCGCAAGCGGGTCCTCTACCTCGACAGCTCACGCCTGGGCGACGACCTCATCGGACCCGCCGTGGACGGACCCGACCTGGTGGACCCGGTGCTGCGGCGCCGCGTCGGTCAGCTGCACACCGCGCTCGCGCATCCCGGGGACGAGCTGGAGGCCGACAGCAGGCTGACGCTGATCGCGGAGCGGCTGCACGGCCGGCTGCGTCCGGCGGCGGCGGTCGGCCTCGCGCGCCCCGACCGGCCGCTCGCGTACCGGCTGCGCGAACTCCTCGACGCGCGCCTCGTCGAGGGGGTCGCCCTGGACGAGGCGGCGCGGCTCGTGCACGCCCATCCCGCCCATCTCGTACGGGCGTTCAGCGGCGCGTTCGGCATCGCCCCGCACCAGTACCTGATGTCCCGCCGGGTGGACCGCGCCCGTCGGCTGCTGCTCGACGGGCGCCCGCCGGGCGAGGTGGCCGCGGCGACCGGTTTCTACGACCAGTCCCATCTCACCCGTCATTTCCGGCGGTTGGTGGGGGTGACGCCGGGGCGGTACGCGCGGTCGTGAACCCGCCGCGGACCGCCCGAGGCGCCGGACTCCCTCTCTAGAGGCCGCGTTGGGCCTCGTACAGGTTGCCCGGGCGCACGGCGTCGGTCGTTCCGTACAGCTCCAGGCGGGCGTGCAGGTCGCCGGTGAAGTCGGGGACGTCGATCTGGTCGAACTCGGTGACCTCGTTGACGCCGACGGTGGCGCTGTAGGGGGCGAGCCCGTCGATCCTCATCAGGCCGGCGCGGCCGTTGGTGACCCGGATGTTCCAGTGGGTGAAGCGGGCGCCGAAGAGCGGTCCTGCGGAGGCGTCGCCACCGTGCCGGCCGTCGTTGTCCACGGTGATGTCGGTGCGGACGTTGGCGAACGGCAGTCCGCGGTGCGAGTCGAAGGTGCCCATCCGCATGTCACCGCGCGACCAGACGTTGTAGGACGACAGGCCCTCGACGTTGATGCCGTGCAGTTGGGTCCCGGCGGGCGCCGGGACGGTGCGCTCCTCGATGGTGAAGTCCTCGATCAGGTTGTCGTGCGAGCCCTCGCGGCAGAAGTACGGGTGGTGGGAGCCGCGGCCCGCGACCCGGGTGCGGCGCAGGGTGCAGGCGGAGGCGGCGACGAGGCCGAAGCCGTTGTCGACGTGGCGCACGGTGACGTCGTCGACCCAGCAGTCGTAGGCGCACTGGAGGACGACGCCGTTGTACCCCTTGTCGAGGAGGTGCGGGGACTGCGGTGTCTCGACGGCCTCCAGGGTCAGGCCCTCCACGCCGGAGCCGGTCAGTTCCTCGACGTGGGTGGTCAGCCGGGGGTCCCACTCGGGGCGGACGTCGAGCGGCAGGGGCCGTTCGAGCGTCACCCTGCGGCCCCTGACGCGGGCCACGCGGACGGGCCACTCGTAGGGGACGTACGACGTCAGTTTCGTCTTGTCGTCCCAGGAGTACGCCTCCGGGCCGGGGCCGCCGCCGGACATGTGCTCCAGGAGGGTGTGGTCCGCGTCGTCGGCGAGGCGGAGCAGGACGAGGGCGCCGGGACGCAGCCCGGAGGCGTCCGCGACGGTCACCGTCCAGGAGCCCTGGCGTGCGGGCTCGACGGTGGTGAGGGTCTGCCAGGCGTCGCGCGTGTTGCCGGTCCATCCCTCGAAGGGCCACGCCTTCGCCCTGATGGCGTCGACGAGGGAGTCCAGGCGGGCGGTGGGGGCCAGCCAGATGAGGCCACCGGCCCAGGACCAGGAGGACTTGTCGCCTCCGTAGCGGGATCCGTAGGCGCCGATCAGCTCGGTGAGGTTCTTGGTCGCGTAGAGCGTGGTCCGGCCGCTGCCGGCGCCCCGGAGGACCACGTTCGAGTGACCGATGCGGATCAGGTCGTCGATGCGGTAGGTCCCGGGCGGGATGGTGACCGTGCCACCGCCGGCCCTTCCGGCGGCGGCGATGGCACGGTTGATCGCGGGGGCGCAGTCGGTCGTCCCGTCGGCGGCGAAGGCCCCGTGGTGGCGGACGTCGGTCACGGCACGGTGCCGGGGCAGGCGTGCCGCCCCGCCGCCGAGGCCGGCCCTGCCGACGTAGGGGATCTGCGGGTGGGTGAACGGGGAGCGGGTGAACTCGCGCCAGATCGCCGGTACTTCGCCGTGCCGCGCCGGGCTGCTCGGCGGGCTCCCGGCCGTCGCCGCCACCTGCCCGGCCGCTGCCGCCGGGCCCGCCGCCACGCCGGTCACGGCGACGGCCGCCACGGCCGTGGCGCTGCCGAGCAGGGTCCGTCTGGTCATCCCCGCGCGCCCGCTGTTCCGGTGCCTGTCGCTCATGCCCGTCCGCCCTTCCATGGTGCTCGTCCGACCCGACATGATTTTCATGGATGTGAACGACGTTCAGATCTGCGTCGGCGGCGAGCATGCCACGAGGACCCCGCGCACCGGAAGAGGTCGCGCATGGGTCAGAGGGATGGGTCCAATGGAGAGGCGGGGAGCGTCAGTTGGCGGGACGCTCGGTCAGGTGGGTGAACGCGTCCAGGTTGCGGGTCGACTCGCCGCGGGACACCCGCCAGTCGTACTCCTTGCGGATCGCGGAGGCGAAACCGAGCTCCAGGAGGGTGTTGAAGGAGCCGTCGGCCGCTTCGAGGACCGAGCCCAGCAGCCGGTCCACCTCTTCGGGGGTGACGGCGGCCAGCGGCAGCTTGCCGACCAGATAGACGTCCCCGAGGGGGTCGACCGCGTAGGAGACGCCGTAGAGCTTGAGGTTGCGCTCCAGGAGCCAGCGGTGGACCGCCGCGTGGTTCTCGTCGGGGTGGCGGACCACGAAGGCGTTCAGCGACAGCGAGTGCTTGCCGACGATCAGTGAGACCGTCGTGGACAGCTTGCGGGTACCGGGCAGTTTCACCACGTACGAGCCCGCCGCCGGACTCTCCCACTCCAGCTCGGCCTCGGTGAGGACCTGCTCGATGATCGACGCTGCGTCAGCCATGCAGCGAGCGTACGTGACCGCTCCGGACGAGGCTCACCCCCTCCGGGCGCGGGACCCACCGCCTCCGGGCGCGCGACCGCACCCGCTCACCGGCAGGCCGTGCGCGGACCGCCTCAGGCGTGGTGCGCCCGCACCCGGCGCCGGTGTTCCTGGGTCGCCGCCGCGTAGACGTCCGCCGTCGCGGCGGCCGCGGTGTCCCAGCCGAAGCGCTCCGCGTGCCGGGCCGCCGCGGCGCCCATCCGGTCCGGGAGGGTCGCGTCGTCCGCGAAGTCGCCCAGCACGCGCGCGTAGTCGGCGGGATGGTGGCCGGGGACCAGGAAGCCCGTCTCCTCGTGGCGGACGGCCACCGGCAGACCGCCGACCTCGGCGGCGAGCACCGGCGTGCCGGCCGCCTGCGCCTCGATGGCGACAAGCCCGAAGGACTCGCTGTAGGAGGGCATCACCAGGACGGAAGCGGCCCGGAACCAGTCGGCGAGCTGGTCCTGGTCGACGGGCGGCCGGAACCGCACGACGTCGGCGATGCCCAGCCGCGCGGCGAGCTTCTGGAGCCCCTCCGGCTTGGCGAGCCCGCTGCCGCTCGGTCCGCCGACCACCGGGACGACGATCCTGCGCCGCAGCTCGGGCCGCTCGTCGAGCAGTACGGCGACCGCGCGCAGCAGCACGTCGGGGGCCTTCAAGGGCTGTATGCGGCCCGCGAACAGGGGGATCAGGGCGTCCTGCGGCAGGCCGAGGCGGGCCCGGGCGGCGGCCCGGCCGTCGGCGGGCCGGAAGCGGTCGAGGTTGACGCCGGGGTGCACGACGGCGACGTTGCCGGCCGCGGCCTCGTAGTGGCGCACGAGTTCGTCGGCCTCCTCCGCGGTGTTCGCGATGAGGCGGTCGGCGGCGCGCACGATCTGGGTCTCGCCGATGACGCGAGCGGCGGGCTCGGGGGTGTCGCCCTCGGCGAGCGAGGCGTTCTTGACCTTGGCCATGGTGTGCATGGCGTGGACGAGGGGGGCGCCCCAGCGTTCTGCGGCCAGCCAGCCGACGTGGCCGGAGAGCCAGTAGTGGGAGTGCACGAGGTCGTAGTAACCGGGCCGGTGACCGGCCCACGCCTGCATGACGCCGTGCGTGAAGGCACACAGCTGGGCGGGGAGATCTTCCTTGGCGAGGCCTTCGTAGGGGCCCGCGTCGACGTGCCGGACGAGGACGCCGGGGGCCAGCTCGACGCAGGGCGGGAGCGCGGCCGTGGTGGCGCGCGTGAAGATCTCGACCTCGATGTTGATCGCGGCCAGCCGCTGGGCCAGCTCCACGATGTAGACGTTCATGCCGCCCGCGTCGCCCGTGCCGGGCTGGTGCAGCGGCGAGGTGTGCACGGAGAGCATCGCTACGCGTCGGGGCCTGCGGTGCAGCCTGAGCCGCGAGGGCGCCGCCGCCGAGCGACGCCCGAGCCTGCTGACGTACTGGCTCACGTGGCGTTTCCTCCTCGCTGCGGGCATGCCGGTCGGAGGACACAGGGCGCCCTCCAGGAGGGGGAACGCCGGAGGCCTCCGCTCCATTTCCGCTTTGCCGAATCATTACCGCTGATCGCTCAACCGTTCGATCCGAGAGTGCGTCTGCCCCGCTGCCCGCGCGGTACTCCGCACGGCGCGAGCCCGCGGGCCCGTCATGGTTGTCCACAGGGCTGTGGGGGGCCGCCGGAGGTTGTCCACAGGCCGGAACGGCCCTCGTCGGAGCCGCCTACTCTCGTACGCATGGCAACCCGCGCAACGCCCCATCACCTCGCTCGGCTTCGTTCGAGCGCGGCGACCCCTGTCGTGGGCACGGTGACGCGCGGGACGACGAACCCCAACCGACTGCGGCGCATGGACCGCTGGATCGCCGCGACGCACGGCGCCGAGCTCCGCAGGTCCCCGGACCCCGTCGCGGTCGACCTGGGCTACGGGGCGGCTCCGTGGACCGCGGTCGAGCTGCTGACCCGGCTGCGCACCGCCGCCCCCCGCACCCGGGTGTTCGGCGTGGAGATCGAGCCGGCCCGCGTCGCCGCCGCCCTGCCGTACGAGCGCGAGGGCCTCACCTTCCGGCACGGCGGCTTCGAGGTCCCGGTGCCGGGCCGTCCGTTGCTGATCCGCGCGGCGAACGTGCTCCGCCAGTACGACGAGGAGCAGGTCGCCGAGGTCTGGCGGCGGCTGTGCGGGCGGCTCGCACCGGCCGGACAGGGTTCGCGGGGCGGACTGCTCGTCGAGGGCACCTGTGACGAGATCGGCCGCCGGCACGTCTGGGTCGCCCTCGGCCCGGAGGGCCCGCGCACGGTCACGTTCGCCACCCGGCTCGGCTCCCTCGACCGTCCGTCCGACCTGGCCGAGCGGCTGCCCAAGGCCCTCATCCACCGCAATGTCCCGGGCGAGCCCGTGCACGCCTTCCTGCGCGACTTCGACCACGCCTGGGCGGCCGCCGCACCGTACGCGTCGTACGGCGCCCGGCAGCGCTGGATACGCGCGGTCCGCGACCTGTCGGCCGACTGGCCGCTCGCGGACGGGATCGCGCGCCGGCGCCAGGGCGAAGTGACGGTCCGCTGGGAGGCGTTGGCGCCGCGGTTCTGACGCACGGCGGAACCACTCCGTCCGCGAACGGGCGGGAACGATCTCGATGAGTCGCACGTCACACAGGCCGGGGGACGAGATCGTCATGCCGGGCGGGGCTGGTGGGAAGGGAGTTCTTGCCCGGCTCTGTCGCATTGCGCGCCGCCATGGCACGATCCCCGAGGCGTCCGGAAGTTACTGACGGTAAATCAGGTAGGGGGCGGAGCAATGGGATCCGGCAAGCGGAGCCTGACCACGGCGACACTGTTCCTGGCCTGCGCGTGTGCCTGCGCGGTCCTGGCGGCACCAGGAGTGGCGTACGCGAGCCCGGCACCGAAACCGACGACCACCGGCACCCCGACCGCCCCACCGGCTCCGACGGCGACACCGAAGCCGGTGAGCACCAAGGAACTCGAGGCGGTCCGCCTCAAGCTCGACAAGCTCTACCACGACGCCGCCGTCGCCACCGACGCGTACAACGCGGCGGAGGAGAAGACCGAGAAGCAGTCGGCCGAGATCGTCGACCTGGCCCGGGAGATCGTCAAGGGCCAGGCGAAGCTGGACGAGTTGAAGGACCGCGCGGGCGCCGCGGCCCGCGCGCAGTACCGCGGCGGCAGCCTGCCCCCCGAGGCCCGGCTGTGGCTGAGCGACAACCCGCAAGGCTTCCTCGACGGCGCGGGCCGCGTGCGGGCGGGCGAGCACGCGACCAAGGGCCTGCTGGACGAGATGGCGCGCACCCAGCAGGACCTGAAGCAGTACGAGAAGGACGCCTCGGCGCAGTGGAAGAAGCTGGAGGCCAACCGCGAGGCCAGGGCCGAAGCCAAGAAGAAGATCACCAAGCGGATCGCCGCCGCCGAGCAGTTGGAGTCCCAGCTGGAGAAGAAGGAGAAGGAGCGGCTGGCGAAGCTGGAGGAACAGGCCGCGTACCAGGCGCAGTCGGTCTGGCTCGGCTCCGGCGTCCTCGCGGAGATCAAGAGCAAGGCGTCCGCGGAGGGCAGGAAGGCCGTGAAGTACGCGACGGACCAGATCGGCAAGCCGTACGTGTGGGGCGCCGAGGGGCCGGGCTCGTTCGACTGCTCGGGCCTCACCTCGCAGGCCTGGGCCAGCGCAGGCCACCCCATCCCCCGCACCTCGCAGGAGCAGTGGAAGCAGCTCAAGCACGTCGCGGTCCAGGACATGCGCCCCGGCGACCTCGTCATCTACTTCGACGACGCCAGCCACGTCGGGATGTACATAGGCGACGGCGCCATCGTGCACGCCCCCCGGCCCGGCCGGAACGTGACGATCACCGGGGCCGGTTCGATGCAGATCCTGGGCGTCGTACGACCGGACGCGTAGGGCGGCACCGCGGCCTCGGGTGCCCGGCGGGGCGGTCCTCGCGTGACGCCGCGCGAAACGGCGCGTGCGACACGGCTGGACACGCCTCGCACGACGCGGCCTCGGGGCTTCGGCGGCTGGGCGGCTGGGCGGCTGGGCGGCTGGGCGGCTGGGCGGCTGGGCGGCTGGGCGCAGTGTGCGTGACGCAGGGCACGTGAGCTGCCGCACCCGAGGTCCGTGCGCGAGGTCCGTGCGCGATGCGCGCACCCGGTGCCGACGCGGGACCTCTGCACACGGTCCGTCACGCGCGCCCGTCGGCGCGCCCGTCGCCAGTGACCCACCGCACGTGACCCACCGCACCGTTGCGCCCGCCCCCTGTCCCCGAGGACGTGACCTTCGTCATCCCTGGCGGGAGCGCGTCCTGTCCAAATGCGGTACGGGATGCGGCATATGACGCTGGCCCTTTGCCCCGCGCCGTGCCGTGCGCCATTCCGTTGCGGCACCGACGGGCGCTATGGTCCCCGTCGGTGGGTCGAGGTCCTTCGCCCCACCACGCCCTCGGGGGGAGGGAAGGAACCCAGACGATGCCCGTACCCGTACCGCGGCAGAGAGCGATCCCGGCCGTGGAAAGTGGTCAGGCTCAAGCCGTGTTCTCACCCGGCGGCCCATCCGGAGACACAACCGGCGGCCTCGCCGGGACAGCACCGGCGCCCCGTGCCGCCACGACCCCGGTCGACAGCACCACCAATCTCACCCTCCTGGTCATCGAGGACGACCCGGCGGGTGCCCTCGGCGTACCCGAAATGCTCGACGCGGCCGGCAGGCCGATCCGGATCCGCACCGCCCGCAACCTCACCGAGGCCGAGCGGCTGCTCACCCATGACGTCCACTGCATCCTGCTCGACCTGGCGCTGCCCGCCCCGGGACGCACGACGGACGTCGCGGACGAGCTGGCGACCCTCAAGCACGTCCTGGAGCTCGCGCCCCGGCACGCCGTCCTCGCGCTCACCGCGTCCGGCGACACCGAGACCGGCGCGGAGGCCGTCCGGGTCGGCGCGCAGGACTACCTCTTCCGTGACGAGCTGGACAGCCGACTGCTGAGCCGCGCGATCCGGTACGCGGTGGAGCGGAAACGTTCCGACAAGGCGGAGCGACGACTCACCGAGTCACGGCTGCGCGCCCAGGAGAACGCCCGGCTGGAGCGCGGCCTGCTGCCGACTCCGCTGCTGGAGGGCTCCTCGCTGCGGTTCGCCGCCCGCTACCGCCCGGGCCGTTCCCGCGCCCTGCTCGGCGGCGACTTCTACGACACGGTGCGCACGGCCGACGGCACGGTGCACGCCATGATCGGCGACGTCTGCGGGCACGGGCCCGACGAGGCGGCGCTCGGCGTGGAACTGCGCATCGCCTGGCGCGCGCTGACCTTCGCGGGGCTGTGCGGTGACGAACTGCTCTCGACGCTCCAGCAGGTCCTGGAGCACGAGCGGGAGAGCGACGAGATCTTCGCGACGCTGTGCACGGTGGACATCGCGCCGGACGGCCGCCGTGCCGGGCTCTGCCTGGCCGGTCACCCGTCGCCGCTGATCGCCCGCCCGGGCCGCCCCGCGGAGCTGCTGCCGTACGAGAACAACGGCCCCGCCCTCGGCCTGCTGCCCAACGCCCGCTGGCCGCGCATGCAGGTGGAACTGGGTGCCGCGTGGAGCCTGATGCTCTACACCGACGGTCTGATCGAGGGCCACACCGGCGTCGGCAACGAACGCCTGGGCCAGGACGGCATGGTGGACATGGTCCGCCGCCAGCTCGCCCAGGGCCTGGAGGGCGAGGAGCTGCTGCGCGCCGCGGTGAGCGAGGTTCGCGAGCTCAACGGCGGGGAGCTGGCGGACGACGTGGCCGTCCTGCTGCTCGACCGGAAGCCGTAGCCCGAGCAGTAGCCGTAGCCCCAGTCGTAGCCGGGACGCGTCGCGCGGCGGCACGGGGAATGCAGCCACATGGCCCACTGCCCTGCCGCCGGTGTCCGGCGGCAGGGCAGTGGGCCATGTGCAGTGGCAGTGAGCAGTGAGCAGTGCCTCTAGCGTCCGCCGTTGTAGGGGCCGTACGGGCCGTCGCTGCTGCTTCCGCCGCGGCGGCCGCGGCCTCCTCCGGAGACCTGGCGCAGCGCGGGACGGACGTCGACGAAGAAGACGATCGTGGCGATCAGGCCCGCGATCTGCAGGAACAGCATGGGAACCAGCAGGTTCACGGCGACCGTGACGCCGAGGATGATCAGCCAGAACATCTTGTTCTGCTTCTCCGCGGCGCGGTAGGCGTCGTCGCGGGCGACCGCGGCCATCACCAGCGCCACCACAGCGAGCACCAGCATGGCCGTGAAGATCAGCCACATGAGGCCGCCGAATGCCGTCATCAGCACAATGCCCACCGCCCGGGTCTAGTCGTCGTGTGGCAAACCGTACCCGGAGAACGGGTCGGTGAGTCCGAGAGTGCCCGGCCCGTCCGAGGACGTGCCGGGCACGGACACCACTCGCCTACTTGGCGGGCGGGGTGGTCTTCTTGGCGGCCGGCTTGCGGGCCGCGGGGGCCTTCTTCGCCGGAGCCTTCTTGGCGGGCGTGGCGTCGGCCACGACCACCGGCTTGGGCTGGGTCTTGATCTCGCCCGGCTCGGCGTTCGGCTCCACCGCGATCGCGAAGTCCTCGATCTCCTCGGCGGCCTCACCGCGCCAGGTGCGCACGGTCAGCTCGCCGTGCTCGGCGACCTTCTCGTACGTCTCCCGGGCCTTGACGGCGTACTCGGCGGCGACGCCGACTCCGCGCAGGGCGAAGTCCTGGGCGGACTCACCGAGCTTCTTCAGGTCGGTGTCGAGGGAGTTGATGAACTCCGTCACCTTCGTCTGCAGGTTCTCCTGCGCCTCCTTGGCGCGGGCGGAGGCCTTCTCCTGCACGGTGTTCGGGTCGATGCTCTTCACCGTGTCGATGCGCGCCGGCGCCTCGGTGCGGATCTGCTCCACCAGGCCGGGGACCTTCTTCGCCTGCTGCACGGCGAGGTCGGCGGTGCCGGCCAGGAAGTAGAGCGGGGTGGGGTCGGTGGCGGCCTTGCGGATGTCGTCGGTGATGGCCATGACGGTGGTCCTCCCGTGAATCGCTGTCAGCTGAGGGTTTTCGTGGTCCGCACGCAGGTGGTCAACTGGCGTTCTGCTGCGGACCGGCATCGTTGCCGTCGGCCGTGCGGGGGCCGCGGACGGCGGTGTCCGGTGCAGGCTGGGCGCCCGGTATGTCCTGAGCCGCGGGCACGCCGGTGCCGGGGTCCTCGTCGGTCCCGGGCACCTCGGTGTCGTGAGCGGTCTCGTCCGCCGTCGTGATCTCGAATCCGTTCTCCTTGCGGAAGGACTCGTAGATCTGGAGCAGCACCTGCTTCTGCCGCTCGTTCAGCGTGGGATCGGCGAGGATGACGGCACGCGTCTCCACCTCGTCCCGGTCCCGTTCGGCGTCGAGGATCCCGGCCCGCACGTACAGCGTCTCGGCGGAGATCCGCAGGGCTTTCGCGACCTGCTGGAGCACCTCCGCGCTCGGCTTGCGCAGCCCGCGCTCGATCTGGCTCAGATACGGATTGGACACCCCGGCGGCGTCGGCGAGCTGCCGCAGGGACAACTGCGCGGTGCGCCGCTGTTCCCGCAGATACTCACCAAGATTGCCGACGTTGAGCGATGCCATGGCTCCACCATGCCGCATCTCCGCTAACTTTTGCAAGCAGCCGCTTGCAAAAGTGTGTCTCGGTGCGAGGAGCCGACGGGTCCGGCGGGTGCCCCGCGGGTCGTCGTCGAAACACTCAGCCGTCGAAGCCTCGGCGGGCCGTCCCGATGTCGGCTATGTAGCGGTGGGTCCAGTCGCACATCGCGTCGACCGTCGCCCGGAGCGCGCGGCCCGATTCCGTGAGGGTGTATTCGACCCGGGGCGGCACGGCAGGGTGCACGCGACGCTCGACCAGGCCGTTGCGCTCCAGCAGGCGCAGGTTCTGGGTGAGCATCTTGTGGCTGACGCCCGCCACCTCGTCGCGGAGAACGGTGAACCGGAGCGTCCGCTCGCCCAGGGCCTCGATGATCAGCAACGCCCACTTGGGGCCTGCGGCGGACGAGATGCCTGAGGGGACTGAGCGGCCACCGGGCGGTCACGGCGCCGACCCGCTCACCCCCGCGGTTCCCGCGGTGGCCACTCCCCCGCCTCCCCCGCCTCCGCGGCGAGGGCCCAGGCGTCCGCGACCGGGCCCATGTGGGTGAGCTTGTCGGGGTTCATGACCGAGCGGATCGTCACGATGCGTCCGTCGAGGGTCTCTAGCGACCAGATGCCGACGACCCTGCCGTCCCGGTCGCGCAGGACCGCGCCCGGCAGGCCGTTCACCTCGTGCTGCCGCAGCGTGACCCCGACCCGGTCGAACCCCGGGGCGAACGCGGCGAGCAGCCGGGCCACGTTGTCGGCGCCACTGACGCCGCCCACCAGTTGTGGCGCCTTGCCGCCTCCGTCGCCGACCAACCGCGCGTCGCCGGCGAGCAGTTCCCGCAGCCCGTCGACGTCGCCCTCCCGGAACGCGTCGAAGAAGCGCCCGGCGAGTTCCTCACGTGCTCTGCGGTCGACCTCGAAGCGGGGCCGGCCCGCGTCCATGTGGTGACGCGCCCGTACCGCGAGCTGACGGCAGGCCGCGTCCGAGCGCCCCACGGCGGTGGCGATGTCCCCGAAACCGAACCCGAACACCTCGCGCAGCACGAACACGGCGCGCTCCAGGGGGCTCAGCCGCTCCAGCAGGAGCAGCGCCGCCATCGACAGCGAGTCGGCGAGTTCCGCCGACCGCTCCGGATCCTCGTACGGGTCGTCCAGGAGCGGTTCCGGGAACCAGGGGCCGACGTACTCCTCACGCTTGACCCGGGCCGAGCGCAGGACGTCGATCGAGATCCGGGTGACCACGGCGGCGAGGTAGGCCCGGGCCGACCGGGGCCGGGTCGTGGAGGCCGCCCAGCGCAGCCAGGTCTCCTGGACCGCGTCCTCCGCCTCGGTCACGCTGCCGAGGATCCGGTAGGCGATCGCGAAGAGCAGCGGCCGCAGTTCCTCGAACTCCTCGGTCCGCGTCACCCGCGTCACGTCAGCGCTTCCTCGAACCCGGTCCGCCACGAGGGATGGCCGGGCTGCCAGCCGAGCTCGCGTCTGGCCTTGGCGTTGGAGAAGCCGCGGCCCTCGGTCATCATCACCACGGCCTGGTCCCCCGCGAGCACGCGCGCCAGCCACACGGGGATCCGCATCGGCCGTTTCGCCCCGGCGCACGCGGCCAGGTGCGGCAACCACGCGGAGGCCGGGGCCGGTTCGTCGTCGACGACGTTGAACACACCCGTCACCCGCTGCTCCACGGCGAGGACGGTGGCGCTCGCCGCGTCGTCGAGGTGTACCCATGAACTGTGTCCGGTCCCCCGTCCGACCAGGGGGAACTGCCGCCTGCGCACCAGCTCGACCTGGTCGTCGGTGGCGCCGGGACCGTAGAACGCGCCGTAGCGCAGGACCGCGCCGCCTGCCTTGAGGACGACGTCCTCGACGTGCCGCATCGCGAGCATGCCGCCGTGGGCCGCCGTCCCCTCCATGAGGTCCAGCGGATCGTCCTCCGTCTTCACCCAGCCGCCCTCGCGGATGCCGTTCCAGCTCGCGTAGCCCTGGGCGACGACATGGGAGACACCGGCCGCCTCGGCCGCGGCCAGCAGATGGTCCGTCCCCTCGGTGCGCAGTCGGTTGGTGGTGGCGAACCACCGGTCCGGATGCTTGATGTCGGGCTTGCCCGCGTGGGCCAGGGAGATCGCGGTCATCTGGTGGACGATCGTGTCGGGCCGGGCGCCCGCCACCGCCTCCCCCACGGACACCGCGTCCAGCCCGTCCATCACGACGCCGTCCGCACCGAGCCGCTGCAGCAGACCCAGTTTGGCTGCGCTCGTCGTCGTAGCCGTCACCCGGTGGCCGCGCGCCACGAGCTGCGGCACCAGCCGCTGCCCCAGCACCCCGGTCCCGCCCGCCACGAACACCCGCATGACCATCACCTTCCTGATTTCCACGACCGGCTCTCGTCAGTGGGACGAAACAGCCCCCGGCATCTGTGACATGCCGGGGGCGGAGCCGGGGCGGGGCGGCGCGGGGCGGCGCGTGGATACCCGTGGGAAGCCGTGCAATGTGCAGCGCGCAACGCGCACCGTGCAATACGCACCGTGCAATGTGCGGCGCTCCGCACACCGGTACCGCGGTCGGCGCGAGGCCACCGACGGTGGGCGCGGGGTGTGGCCGTACGGGCTCGGCCGTACGGGTTCGTCAGCGGCCGGCGGCCCACTCCTCGCGCAGGAGGCCGAACTCGACGCTGTCGTACCAGGCGTCCCCCACCCGGACGCTCGACCGGCGGCGCCCCTCCTCGACGAAGCCGACCCGGCGGAAGGCGCGCATGGCGCGTTCGTTGCCGCTCCAGGTGTCCAGCTCGACGCGGTGCAGGCGGCAGGCCCCGAAGAGGTGGCCGACCAGAAGGCTCAGCGCCTCGGTGCCGTAGCCGCCGCCCCAGCGGTCGCGTTCCCCGATCGTGATGCCCACCGTCGCCCGCCCGGCGAACGGGTCCAGGTCGCGGTAGTCCGCCATGCCGATCGCCCGGCCGTCCGCCAGGTCCTCCACGGTGAACGTCAGCTCGCTGCTCGGGTTGTCGCGCAGCCGCGCCTCGTGGAAGGCGGCCATGGCCTCCCTGCTGACGGGTCCGAAGTAGGGGTTGTCGCCGGTGGCCCAGTGCACGACCTCCGGGTCGTTGCGCCACCGGAAGTGAGCGTCGAGGTCCTCGGCGCTCAGCGCCCGCAGTCGTACCAGTCTGCCTTCGATCATGCGGCGATCCTAAGGAGCTGTGCGGCACTGTCCAGCGGGTTTCCCGGCCCGGGCGGCGGTCCCCGGCCGACGCCGGGCGCCCGGGGCGCCCCCGCAGGCCCGCACCGTCAGCCCACCTGCTCGGCCAGGAAGTCCTCCCAGGTCCGCCTCCCGGTGTCGGCGCCGGTGAGCGAGAGGTTGTCGCCCGCGCGGTAGGCGCGTCCCGCGCTGCCCGGGATACGGACCGGCAGCAGCGGGCGGCGGCGCCTGCCACGGGCCAGGGCGTAGCCGTCGGCGAGTTCGGCGAGCGCGTAGACCTTCGGTCCCGCTAGGTCGGCGACCAGACCGGACGGGCTGCCGAGGGTGAGCTCCGTGATGCGGGCCGCCACGTCGCGGGCGTCCACCGGCTGGAGCCGCAGCCCGCCCGGCGCCGGGAACACCGGCAGTCGGGCCATCCCGGCGACCATCTTCAGGGTCAGTTCGTTGAACTGGGCAGCGCGCAGCGTCGTCCACGGCAGCCCCGACCCGGCGACCGCGCGCTCGGCCTCCCGCTTGGTCCGTAGCCAGGCGAGCGGGACACGGTCGGCGCCGATGACGGAGATGTAGACGAAGTGCCGTACGTCCGCGGCCTGCGCGGCGCGCAGCAGATTGCGGGTCGCGAGGTCGTCGCCCTTGGGGCCGCCCGCGAGGTGCAGGACGGTGCCGGCACCGTCCACCGCGGCCTCGATCTCCTCGTCCCCCGCCTTGAGGAGGTCGACGGCCACCCGCGCGACGCCGTCGTCGGTGTCGCGGGCGTGCCGGCTCAGCACGCGCACCGGGTGCCCGGCCTCGCGCAGCAGGGGGACGACCAGGCTCCCGAGGGTGCCGGTGCCGCCGGTGACGAGGATCGTCGACGGGATGGTGGGGGGCTTGTCGGAGTCGAGGGCGGCGGCGGGGGTGGGCAGATCGGTCGGGTTCGCCGGGTCGGTCGTCATGGCTGCTCCCAGGGTGTGGGGGCCGGGGTCCGAAAACCCGGGCCCCGTCGGCGGGTTCCGGTGTTCTACTGCCCTGACACCCGGGACGAAGGGAATGTGACACGGTGAGCGAGATCGCGTGGTCGGCCGAGCTTTTCGAGGAACAGCGGCCGCGTCTGCGGGCCGTCGCCCATCGGATGCTGGGCTCTCTGAGCGAGGCGGACGACGCCGTCCAGGAAGCCTGGCTGCGGGCCTCCCGCGCCGACACCGACGCCGTCGACAACCTCGCCGGCTGGCTGACGACGATCGTGGCGCGGGTGTGTCTCAACATGCTGCGCGCGCGGGAGCGGCGCCACGAGGAGCCCTTCGACGTACGGGTCGCGGACCGGCCCGTCACCCCCGGGAGCGGTGCCGACCCCGAGGAGGAGGCGGTGCTGGCCGACTCGGTCGGCGTGGCGCTGCTGGTCGTCCTCGACACCCTCACCCCGCCGGAACGGCTCGCGTTCGTGCTGCACGACCTGTTCTCCGTGCCGTTCGACGGGATCGCCCCGCTGCTCGACCGTTCCCCGGCCGCCGTACGCCAGCTCGCGAGCCGGGCACGCCGCCGGGTGAAGGGCGCCTCACCGCTGCCGGAGGCCGAACTGGCCCGGCGGCGCCGTGTCGTCGAGGCGTTCCTGGCCGCCACGCGCGGCGGAGACTTCGAGGCGCTGGTCGCCCTGCTGCATCCCGATGTCGTCCTGCACGCCGACCGCTGCGTCGTCCCGACGCCCGAACCGGTCCTCGTCAGCGGGGCGGCCACGGTCGCGAAGGGCGCGATGGCCGCCACCGGCCGGGCCCGCTTCACCGGCCCTGCCCTCCTCGACGGCACGGTCGGACTCGTCATGGCCCCCTTCGGCCGGCTCGGTCTGGTCCTCGGCTTCGGCTTCGCGCAGGACGGGCTCATCGCCGAGATCAGGGTGGTCGCCGAACCGGACGACCTGCGCCGCATCGAGATCGCCGCCCTCGACACCTGAATTCCCCGTACGTACACCGCGTCACCACTCTCCCCTTTTCCGGCGGATCGAACACCATCGCCGGAAAAGGGGACCGGAAACGGGTATTGCCTTTCCGCGTGCGGAGGCAATACGGTTGCGTCCATGACTGCCGGGTCGGCCTTGCGCCGTAAGCGAGTTGGGTGCCCGGCCTCCGAGTGAGGCCGGCGCGGGCCAGAGGCCCGCCTCCCGCATGTCCCCTTTCCCCAGTGGCTTCCGCCGCGCCCCCGCGTGAGACACGCGCCGCGCCGAGCCGCTGATCTCGTACGACGCCGTGCCCCGCAGGGCTGCCCGCCTCCATAGGCGGTGCCGCACCTGTGCGGAAGCGTGTACGTGCGCCCCCCTGGGCCCCTCGCGCGAAGGCGCGGTCCCGCAGGCGGGCTCTTCTCACCGTCATCACCGCGGACGGCCGGAAAACATTCCGTGCGCGGTAATCCACCCTGCCCGAAAACAAAAGAAAGCCGAGAATGCCCAACCCATTCAACCAACAGGTCATCGATGAATTCCGGGCCCGGGACGGACACGTCGGCGGTCCTTTCGAGGGGGCGCGGCTGATTCTGCTGACGACCCTCGGGGCACGGACCGGTACCCCGCACACGACCCCCCTCGGCTACTACCCCGACGGCGGCGAGCGGCTGCTCGTCATCGGGTCGGCCGGGGCGCGCCGCGCGACCCGGACTGGTTCCGCAACCTCCTCGCGAACCCGCGGGTGACCGTCGAGGACGGGGTCTTCACCTACGAGGCCGAGGCCACCGTGCTCGGACGCGACGAGCGGGACCGGGTCTTCGCCCGTGCTGTCCAGGCCGATCCGGGATGGGCGGACTACCAGGCGAAGACGGACCGGGTCATCCCCGTCGTCGCCCTGCGCGCGCTCCCCAAGGACGGGCCGCCCGACCTCGGCGGCCGCTCCCTGGGCTCGTACCTGAAGGCCGTCCACGACGCCTTCCGGCGTGAACTCGCCCTGATCCGGCGGGAGGTGGCGGAGCAGGGCACGGCGACCCTGGGCGCCCAGCTCCGCGTCAACTGCCTGACCCTCTGCCAGGGCCTGCACAACCACCACACCGGGGAGGATCTCGGCGTCTTCCCCCTCCTCGAAAGCCGCGAACCGGGGACCGCGCCCCTCCTGGAGCGGCTGCGCCGTGAGCACGCGCGGATCGCCGAGCTGCTGGAGGAGCTGCGCGGCGCCGTCGCTCCCGGGGAGACGGACCCGGCACGCGTACGCTCCGAGGTGGACCGCCTCACCGGCGAACTCGAAGCCCATCTGACCTATGAGGAAGAGCAGTTGATCCCACTCCTGGACGGCGCCGGAGCGCCCTCGTGATCGCGCTCGTCACCGGGGCGAACCGCGGAATCGGCCGCGAGGTCGCCCGCCGGCTGGCCGCCGAGGGACACACCGTGTACCTGACGGCCCGGTCCGCCAAGGGCGCCGCCGAGGCGGCCGCGGCCATCGGCGGGCGGGACGTCCGGCCGCTCCGCCTCGACGTCACCTCCGACGACGACGTCACGGCGGCGGCCCGGGACATCGGCGCCCTCGACGTGCTGATCAACAACGCGGCGATCACGTACGACACCTGGCAGCGTGCGGTGAGCGCCGACCTGGATGTCGTGCGCGAGGCGGCGGAGACCAATCTGTACGGGCCCTGGCGGCTGACCCGGGCGCTGCTCCCGCAGCTGCGCGCGAGCGCCCATCCGCGCGTGGTGAACGTCTCCAGCGAGGCGGCGTCCCTCACCAGCATGGGCGGCGGGACCCCCGCCTACTCGGCGTCGAAGGTGGCGCTGAACGCCCTGACGAGGATGTTCGCGGCCGAACTGCGTTCCGACGGGATCCTGGTGAACGCGGTCTGCCCGGGCTGGGTCGCCACCGACATGGGTGGTGCGGGCGGCCGTCCTGTCGCGGAGGGCGCGGCGAGCGTCCTCTGGGCGGCCACCCTCCCCGACGACGGCCCCACCGGCGGTTTCTTCCGCGACGGACGGCCGCTGCCCTGGTGAGACGACCGGGGGACACCGGCGGACACCACCGGGACGGGCCTCATCACCGTCATCAGCGTCATCGGTGCCTTCAGTGCTTTCGGCGTCTTCGGCGTCTTCGGCGTCTTCGGTGCCTGCGGCGCCTGCGGTGTCACCAGGGCAGCGGGCGGGCGTGCACCACGTCGAGCCGCGAGACCGCCCGGGTCAGCACGACGTAGAGCCGGTGCAGTCCGCGTTCCTCCGCCTCGGCGATCGCGGCCGGTTCCACGGCCACGACGTGGTCGTACTCCAGTCCCTTGGTGAGACTCGCGGGCACCACCGCGATCCGGGCGCCGGGTTCGTCGGGACCGGCCGCATCGATCCCCGCCGCCCCGAGCGCCACGCGGACACCCTCGATGTCCGGATCGGCGGCGATCACGCCGATGGAGCCCTCGTGTGCGAGCGCGCCGCGTACCGCCTCGACGGCACCGGCCAGCGGGTCGCCGACCGGCAGGATCCTCAACTCCCCGTCCCGGCGCAGGGATCGGGCGGGCGGCACGCCCACACCGAGTTGTTCCAGCACCTGGTTGGCGAGCCGGACGACGGCCTCGGGGACCCGGAAGCCGACCGTCAGCGGCACGACGACGGCGTCCGGTTTACCGAGGTGGCCGAGGAGTTCGCCCCACTCGCGCGCCGCCCAGGGAGTCGTGCCCTGCGCGAGGTCGCCGAGCACGGTCAGCGATCCGAAGGAGGCCCGCCGGGCGATCGCCCGGCACTCCATCGGTGACAGGTCCTGCGCCTCGTCGACGACCAAGTGGCCGTACCCCTCGGGGTGTTCGACGAGCCCGGCGATCTCGTCGAGGAGGACCAGATCGGCGGCGGACCAGCGCGCGGACTTCCACGAGCGCGGCGGCTTCGCCCACAGCAGCGCCTTGCGCTCCTCGGCGTCGAGCACTCCGTCGGCGGCCCGCTCCAGCGCGTCCGCGTCGGTGAGCAGCCGGGCGAGGAGTTCCTCGGGGCGCACCCGGGGCCACACCGTGTCGACGTACGCGCTGACGGGCCGGGCGCGCGAGATCCGCTGCGCCCAGGCGCTCGACTGCGGACCGGCGCGCAGTTCGGCCTGGGCCCGCACATGGTGCACGACCCGGGTGCGCACCCGCTCCCGCCCGACGGCGTACGGCGGCTCCTCCGCACGGACGCCGTCCACGATGCGCCGCAGCACCCCGACCGGGACCCGCCAGCGGTACGTGCCGTCCGGGACGGCGAGGGAGTCGGCCGGTACGCCGACGTGGCCGTACAGCGCGCGGCGCAGCACCTCGGCCATCCGGGCGTCGTGCTTGACGACCGCGGTGCGCGGCGCGTCCTCGCCGGTGACGGGGCGGTCCGCGATCTCCTCCCCGATCGTCGACTGCCGCACACCGGTCTCACCGAGGGCGGGCAGCACCTCCGCGATGTACGACAGGAACGTCCGGTTCGGGCCGAGGATCAGCAGTCCGCCGCGCCGGATGCGCTGGGGGTGCGTGTAGAGGAGGTACGCGGCCCGGTGCAGGCCGACGGCCGTCTTGCCGGTGCCCGGGGCGCCCTGCACGCAGACCGAGGACGCGAGATCACCCCGGACCAGCTCGTCCTGTTCGGGTTGGATGGTGGCGGCGATGTCCCGCATGGGGCCGACGCGGGGCCGCTCGATCTCCCCGGCGAGGATGCGGCTGACGCCGGGCCCGCCCGCGTCGGCGCCGTCCCCTCGGTCACCCGGCCGGCCCGCGCCGATCGGCTCGTCCTCCAGGCCGGTGAGGTCGGCGGAGTCGCCGCGGCTGCCCGGGGCCCAGCCGAAGCGGCGCCGGACGGCCACGCCCTGCGGGTCGCGGGTGCCCGCCTGGTAGAAGGCCCGCGAGACGGGGGCGCGCCAGTCGACGACGAGGGGCGGGGTGGCGGGTCGTTCACTGATCCGCAGCCGCCCGATGTGGTAGCTCTGCCCGGCGTGGTCGCCGGCCGCGCCGGGCGCGTCCTCGAAGTCCAGCCGGCCGAAGAACAGCGGGCCCTGGGGCAGTTCCCGCAACGCCTTCGCCTGGCTGCGCAGTACGTACCCGAGCACCTCGGCGTCGGCGCCCGAGGCGGAGACGTCCTCACCGGTGACGACCTGTTCCTCGGCGCCGTCGATCATCGCGGCGAGGGCGGCGCGGCAGGTCTCGTGGAAGGCGCGCTCACGGTCGAGGGAGCGGGCGAGCGGAGCGTCGGGGGCTTGCCCGGGGACGGAGTCGGGTGGCGTCATTCCATCCAGCGTAGCCGAATAACGTGACTCAGTAACATTTTTTACCGAGGCAGGCCCGATGGGGTGGGCCGCTCCCGTCAGGCGAGTTCCGGAAGGGCCGCCGCCAGCCGTCCGAAACTCCGCTCGGCGGCGGTCACGGCATCCGGGCGGACCGCGTCCACCGGCTCACCGTCGGCGATCCGCCGCCAGTTCTCCAGGGCGAGGATCCGGCGTACGGCGCTGATCTGCCCGGCGGCGAGCCGCGCTTCGAGCCCGTCGCCCAGGGGCTCGGCGAGCACCGCGGCGAGCGAGGCCTCGGACCGCTCCAGGTATCCGCCGAGACGGGCCACCAGTGCGGGTGTCCCGTAGAGCAGCCGGTGGAACGCGAGGACGGCGGGGTGCGCGCTGAGTCCGGTGACGGGGTCCTCGCGCCGCAGTCCGTCCAGGAAGTGCGCGCGCAGGGCGTCGATCGCGGAGCGCCCGTCCGCGCGGCCCTCCTCGACCACGCGCGCCGCCTCCGTCTCGTGGTCGGCGAAGCGGTGCAGGACGAGGTCCTCCTTGGTGGGGAAGTACCGGAACAGCGTCGGCTTGGAGATCTCGGCGGCTGCCGCGACCTCGGCGACGGACACGGCGTCGAACCCCTTCTCCAGGAAGAGGCCGATCGCGGTCTCGGAGACCTCCTGGTACATGCGCTGCTTCTTGCGTTCACGCAGTCCGGTGTCGCTCATGGCCCCGAGCGTACGCATCGCCGGAGGCCCGCACGCACCCCGCGATCCGGGCGCTTGACCTCAACCGGGCTTGAGGTCGAACACTGATCGCGAGGGGCCACCCCCTCGCCGACGTCCGCGATCACGCCGAGGAGCGACGACTGATGCGAGCTGTACAGGTGAAGGAGTTCGGCGGTCCCGAGGTGCTCGTCACGGTGGAGGCCGCCGATCCGGTGCCGGGGACCGGTGAGGTCCTGATCGAGGTGGCGTACTCCGACACGATCTTCGTGGAGACCCAGATCCGGGCCGGCTGGGGCGGCGAGTTCTTCGACGTGACGCCTCCGTACATCCCGGGCGGCGGGGTCTCGGGGGTGGTCGGCGCCCTCGGGCCCGAGGTCCCCGAGGAGTGGCTCGGCCGCCGGGTGACGGCACTCGTGGAGGGGAGCTACGCCGAACGGGCGGTCGCGCCGGTCACCGCCCTGACCCTCGTGCCGGACGCGCTGGATCTTCCGTCCGCCGCCGCCCTCGTCCACGACGGCGTCACCGCGGCCGGCCTGATCGAACTGACCGGCCTCGGTGCCACGGACCGTGTCCTGATCCTCGGCGCCTCCGGAGGCATGGGCACCCTGCTCGTCCAACTGGCGCACGCCCGCGGGGCACGGGTGGTCGGGGCGGCCCGGGGAGCCGAGAAGCTTTCCCTGGTACGGGAGTTGGGCGCGGACGCGGTCGTCGACGTGACGCTCCCGGGCTGGACGGACACCGCGCGCGCCGCTCTCGGCGGAGGCGCTGGGGGCCGGCCTGAGGCAGCCGACCTGATCCTCGACGGGGTGGGCGGTGAACTCGGCCTGGCCGCCTTCGCGTTGACGGCGGACGGTGGCCGCTTCTCCGCGCACGGGGCACCGACCGGCGGCTTCTCCCCCATCGACCCGGCCGAGGCCCGCCGCCGCGCCGTCACCCTCTTCGGCATCACCGACGTCCAGTTCACCCCCGCCGACCTGCACCGCCACACCACGACGGCGCTGACGGAAGCAGCGGCGGGCCGCCTGCGCCCGGTGATCGGCGAGGTGTTCCCCCTGGACCGAGCAGCCGAGGCCCACGCGGCGGTGGAGGGGCGGGCGGTGCTGGGGAAGGTGGTGCTGAGGGTGTGAGCCCGACCGGGCGTCGGACCCGTCGGCGCCGACCGACGAAGGCTCACGTCCCAGGCTTGGGTCCGGCCCGTCGCGCGCCGCCGCGGTCGCCGTGCGGCAGCGCGCGGGCGAGATAGGGGTTCGCGGTCGAGCGGACCGGAAGTCCGAGCGAGGCGGTGGCCGCCTCCAGGGTCATCGCGTACGAGTCGACCGCCCTGAGCACGTTCGGGGCGTCGAGACCGGCCCCCGTGACCAGGCGGTCCAGGTCGACGTACGCCGAACGGACGATTTCGATCCACCGGTAGACCAGCCAGTCCTGCGCCCAGTCCTTGGTGTGCGTCCCGGGCAGCGCGCGCTCCCAGCGGCGGAACATGCGGGCGCGGATCTCGGGACGGGTCGGCGTGAGGTGAAGGTGCCTGACCAGGTCGTACAGCGGATCGCCCACCATCGCCATCTCCCAGTCGATGATGGTCAGCGCGAGGGAGTCGTCCCGGCGGACGAGGTTCCACGGGTTCAGGTCGCCGTGCAGCAGACTCGGTTCACGCGAGGTCACCCCGTGGCGGGAGAGGATCTCGCGCAGCCGTCGCGGGCCGGGCAGTCCGAGCACCCGGGCCAGTTGCTGGGACTCCTTGGGCAGCGCCTCGACGAGCAGCACGAGCTGGTTGCTCAGCCACTCGTAGAAACCGCCGTCGCCCGACCAGTCCGGGGCGGTCGGGTCCAGGGCGCCGTAGGCGACCCGGGTCAGCGCACAGAGCTGATCGACGAGACCGTCCGCCTCGTGGGGCAGCAGGCCGTTCACCGGGTGGTCGGGGGGACTGACACCGTCTTTCGGGCCTTCGTAGGTGTGGATGGCGAAGGCGTCCTTGGTGTGGCTCTCGCCCAGGACGAGCACCCTCGGCGCCGTCACGGCGGCACCCGACTCCTCGATGCCCCTGAGGACCGCGTGCTCGCTCAGATAGCCGCGTTCCCGGCGAGAGACCGATTCCGCCTTGCGTCGCACGACGACCGGAAATCCGACTCCCGGTACCCGCACGACCGTGTTGAGGTGGGCGGTTCCCTTGAACACGAGGTTGGCGGGAGCCGCGCCCTCGGCGATCAGGGCCTGCCGCACGGCCGAGCGGGGAAAGTCCGGCGGCGCGGTGAGCCGGTCGTCCGCCTTCCAGGAAAGGGCGGTGACCACGCGCCGGTCGCGCCGGGCGGCCTGCCAGCGGACGAGGACCCGCTCGATCTCGGCCTCGTCCGGGACGTGGCGCAGCCTGAGCGGTTCGGCCGCCGCCGTGAGGGCGGCGCTCACGGACGCCGTCGCCTCGTCCAGGCTCTTCTGGTCGTTCGCGTTCTCCAGGGACTTGGCGGCCCGCATCACATCGGGGTAGACCGACTGGGCCCGCTCGAACGACACGTAGTGGCCCAGATCGCGGGCGAGGCCGCTCGCCGCCGCGGGCCGGGTGTCCTGGATGGACCGTGCCCACGCGTCGATCACCTCTGTCCACTGGAACTCCGGATACCGCATCCGGACCAGGTGCGTGGCCAGATCGTGCAGCGGGTCGCCGTACGTCGCCAGCTCCCAGTCCACGCAGATCAGGGGCGGTTCCCCGCCGAAGGTGACGATCACGTTGTCGCGGTGCAGATCCGCGTGGAGGAGGCTGTACGGGCGGCGCGCCATCGTCGGGACCCGCTCGGACAGGCGGATCAGGGCGTCCTCGGGAATCCCCAGGGCGGCGAACAGCCCGCCGAAGTCCGCCCAATTGGGCTGACGAATTTGACGGTCGGCGCATCGGGCAAGCGTCTGCAGGAAGGCCTGACTGTCCTTGTCGTTGGACGGCCAGTCGCCGGGAAGGGGCGGCAGCGCCTCCCTGCGGACCAGGGACATCTGCGCGAGCAACTCGGTCAGTGCCCTGACCAGGAGGCCGTCGACCGGCTTGCCGTTGGGACAGACGGTGGAGAGGGGAACGCCTTCCACATAGCTGTGCACGGCCGAGCCGCGACGACGGGCGAGGCACTCCGGTACGTGCCGCAGGACACCCCGGACGGAGGCGAGGATCTCCGACTCGTGCCGCCATGTCCTGATGACCACCGGCAGTGCCTCGGGCCTGCGGATCCGCACCGTGGCCCGCGTACCCGGCTCCCGTTCCACGCGACGTGCCATCGCCTCCGTCAGGGGCAGCACGTAGTTGCGGTTGTGATGACCACCGCTCATCACTCCGAAGCGTCTCGCCTGTTCCACGAACTCGTCGTAGGCGTCATCGGCGGCACATCGTTCCCAGAAGGCGCGCCTGGGAACGGGAGATGCTCCCACGAGCCACTCCTGTTGATGAGGTTGCGGCAAACCCTAGCGTCACCGATGGCCTCTGGCGTGCTGGGACGGTCTCATTGGTGTAAACGCCTGCCGCGGCGGCAGGATGCGGACGGTATCGCCGCCACCGGAACTCCGTCAGACCGCGAGCAGGTTCCACACGGATTCGAACCATGCCTGGCTGTTGGTGACGAAAGCCGATCCGGTGGAGCCCGCTTCCTCGTCCTTCACGTAGTGCATGAGGCTGGCGCCGAGGCCCAGCACATCGACGGCGAGGGTCTCGCTGCCGTCGTCCAGCTCGATGAGGCGTTCGACCGGCGTATAGAGGGCCTGCAGCGCGTCGGTCCCGTTCAGCAGATACAGCTTGAACGTCGGGGTCAGCTCCACGTGGCGGATCTCCAGCTCGACGCTGGGCACCAGCTCCTCGACTTCGAGAGCCCTCAGCACGCGTCGAACAGATGCCGAGTGCCGACGTGTCAGACCGTGCAGACGGTCCCTCAGCCTGGGGTCGGCCGGATCGCCCTTGGTGCGCGGGTAAGGAACAGCCAGTTCCTCGGACGGGAGGAGCATACGTACGGTGATGCGCTGCGGGGCGATGTCCCCCGCGCGGATGCGTTCCTCCTGGACCCGGATATGGGTGTCGAGGGACTCGGACGTCAGCGTGTAGACGTCGAGGGTGACCTCCGGCTGCTCGAAGGCCTGACCGATGATCGGCCCCAGAGTCGCCGCCCAGCCCGGCTTCGCGCCGCCGGGAACGCGGGAGGGAGCGCGCCGTGGTTCCACCACCCGGGAGACCCGGGACCCGCTGCCCTGGCGCGACATGATCCATCCGTCGTTCGCCAGCTCGCGCAACGCCCTTTGCACCGTGTCGCGGGAGACCTGGAACTCGCTCGCCAGCTCACGCTGCGTCGGCAGACCGGATCCCAGCGGATAGGTTCCGTCACCGATCCTTTCGAGCAGCACGCCGGCGACCCGCATGAACTCCGTGCCGCCGCCGTCGCCGATCCGCTGTCCGCTCACTCCCCGACCGTACCTCCACCACCCGACAAGCAAACCGATTCCAGTCAAGTCACCGGTCCAACCAGCCTTTCGGTTAAGGGATCAGGCAGGCAGGGCAGACAACCCATGAGTCAACCAGTCCAATTGGACGGATAGTTGAACACTTCGGCGGAGTGGACGGGGTGGGGGACATGGTCGTTTTCCAACTGATGGGCGCTGCGGTCGAATTCGGGACGGGATACCTGGTGCAGACGCGGCTCGGGGTGGTCGGGCTGGTTCTGCTCACCTTGGCCCTGGTGGGAGTCCGGGCCCGCGAGCCGCGGCTGGCGGGCTGGGCGGCGCTGTTGTTCCTGCTGCTCTGCCTGCAGGTTCAGAGCTGACCACGCAGAATCCGCAGTACGGTCTCCAGCGAGGACACCACGTCCTCGGCTCCCGCGTCACGCAGCTCCTTCTCCTTGCGTTCGTTGCGCGCGTAGCCGAGGAAGGGGACTCCGGCGCGCTGTGCCGCCTGAAGGTCGGAGGGGGCGTCGCCGATCATGAGCGCCGCGGAGGGTGCGGCGCCCAGGGCGCTCAGGGCCCGGTTGAGGCAGTGCGGGTCCGGCTTGAGGTGGTGCAGGTCCTGGGTGCGGCCGTAGATGTTGGGGGTGAAGCACTCGGTCAGGCCGCGGTCCGCCAGGTAGTGCGAGGCGGTCTGCGGGGAGTTGTTCGTGGTGATCGCGAGGCGCGCGCCCACCGCGCTCCAGGTGCGGATCACCGGGTCGGCGTAGGCGGTCGGCCAGGCGGACACCACCGCCTTCAGCTCCTGCTGGGTGAAC
Organism: Streptomyces sp. M41(2017); assembly: GCF_002078175.1. Classification (GTDB taxonomy): domain Bacteria; phylum Actinomycetota; class Actinomycetes; order Streptomycetales; family Streptomycetaceae; genus Streptomyces. The sequence goes on from NZ_MWFK01000001.1 coordinate 1,797,148, forward strand.
CGCGCCTCCAGCTCGGCCACCAGATCGCTGTGCGGACGCCGCCGGTTGACCGCGTGCAGGACCACCATCGGATCGGGGTGCACCCGCTCCTCCGCGGTCAGCAGCCCGCGCATGCCCTGCCGTTCGAGCCACTCGACCAGATCCTGGGCCACCCGCTCCGCCGAATGGCCCGCGAACAGCCGGCAGACGGGCCCGTCGAAGTCGAAGAGCACGAAGCGGGCGCGGGTGATCGCGTCCCTGAGTTTCGCCGTCCGTGTCGCCGTCGCTTCGGCCTGCGCCGTTTCAGAAGTCACTAGGAGAGTTTCAGGTCCGTGGTGATGGTTTCCCAGAGGGCGTCGAACCACTTCTGCGATTCCTCCACGAACGCCGCGTCCCGCCGGCCGGCCTGCTTCTCGAACGAGAAGAGGAGGGACCTGGCGCCGATGGTGTCGTACATCTCCAGGATCTCGCTCTCCACGGTCTCCTCACGCCGGGCGATCATGTAGTACGCGATCAGCGCCTCGGACTCGTTGAGCAGGTACAGCTTCACCGGCGGGGTGAACGGCAGCGCGCGGAAGGTCACGCGGACGTCGATGCCGTGGGAGGAGCGCAGGGACTGGAGGTTGTGCCGCAGCACCTGCCCCTGGGCGTTGCGCTGGCCCAGCCACCGCTTGTGGACGGCGTCGTCGTCCTCGCCCTGTCCGGGGACGGGTACCGGGAACGCCAGCGTGATGTCCCGGGAGGGCAGCAGGATGCGGACGTCGATGGACTGGGGGTGGAGCCTTCCGTCGTGGATCTGCCGGACGGGCTCACTGAGCGCCATCATCAGGGTCTCGGCGGTGAGGCAGGCCACGTCGACGCGTACGTGGGGCACCGAGAACGCCTCGATGAGCCGGGGGGCGAGCCCTACCATCGTCGGCTGCGGCCCGTCCCGGGTGGGAGCGACGTCGGCGATCCGCGGGGGGCTGCCCTTGCTGACGTTGCTGAGGAGGCCGTCCGTCTGGAGCAGGCCGAGGGCCTGGCGGACGGTGCCGCGTTCCACACCGAACTCGTCGGCCAGCTCGGCCTGGGTGGGCAGGCGGTCACCCGCCTTGAGCTCACCGGTCCGTATGCGCTCCCGGAGGGTGTCGGCGATCTGCTGCGGCGAGAGCCTTCTGCTGTCGTTCACGGCCACGTTCTCCTGAGTCACGACCAGACGCTTCAACTGCCCTCCATCTACGGGCAGTTGTTGGAAAGTTGTTTATGACTAGTAGCCAAGTGGGGACAACTTAACCATAGTTGGCAACCAACCTGGCCAAGTTGGCGGAAGTTTTGCCTCCCCATCGTGGCCGGTCCCCCTGCCGGCCCTCCTTCCACCGCAGGAGGAACCACATGCCCGTCATCGCCCTCCTCTCCGCCGTCTTCGTCGTCGGCTTCGAGCAGCTGGTCCAGTGGCAGTACGGTCCGTCCGGCATCGTCGGACTGCTGCTGCTCGCCATCGGGATCAAGGCCAAGAGCCCCACGTGCAGCTCCATCGGGGCGGTCGTGCTCGCCCTGATGGTCTCGGGCCCGGCTCTGTGAGCTGCGCGGTACCGCATCCGGGAGGCCTCAGCCCGAGAGCACCAGCTCGGAACTGATGGTCTCCCACAGCGCGTTGAACCACAGGTGGGACTGCTCCACGAACGTCGTGTCCCGCAGCCCCGCGCCCTGGGCGAAGGGGAAGAGCGTGGAGCGGGTGCCCTGGACGTCGTACAGCTGCAACTGCTCATGGTCGATCTCCTCCTCCCGCCGGGCGAGCGTGTAGTACGCGAAGAGCGCCTCGACGCCGTTGAGCAGGTACAGCTTCACCGGCGGGGTGAACGGCAGCGCCCGGAAGGTGACGCGGACATCGACGCCGTGCGAGGAACGCAGGGCCAACAGGTTGTGCCGCAGCACCTGCCCCTGCGCGTTGCGGTTGGCGAGCCAGTTGCGCTGGAGCCGGCTGTCGGTGCGGGCGTCGACGGGCGCCGGGAAGGCCAGGTCGATGTCACTGCTCGGAAGCAGCACCCGGACGTCCACCCTGGCCGGTTTCATGCGTCCGGCGTGAATCTGACGCAGCGGCTCCCCCATCGCCAGGGTCAGCGAGATCGACGTGAGACACAGCGCGTCGATCTCCACGTGCGGGGCGCGGAACGCGGCCGTCACCCGTGCGCCGAGTGCCACCGTGGTCGGCTGCGGCACGGCTTCCGGGCCGGTCAGAACCCTCTCGGGAGGCTCCGCGACGGTCGCCGGGCTCCCCTTGGACACGTCGACGAGCAGGTGCTCCGACTGGAGGATGCGCAGCGCCTGGCGCACCGCGCCGCGCTCGACCCCGAACTCGTCGGCCAGCCTGGCCTGGGTGGGCATGCGCTCGCCGGCCCGCAGCTGACCGGACCTGATCCGGCTGCGCAGCTCGTCGGCCACCTCGCGGTGTGACCTGGGTGGCCGTGGTGACCTCTTCCGCCCGTTGACGGCGGCATGTTCCGGCTCCACGACCAAACACTACAACTTCCCGCCATCTTTGGGCAGTTGCCGGATAGGTGGTTATGAGTCGTCCCAACATGGAGATAACTAGGAGTGAGTTGGTCGCCAACTTGCACAACATGGTCAAGCTTCCAGGGGGTTGGCCGCCTGAGCATCGCCTGCGGATCGGGTGACGGGGCGGACGGTCCTCAACGGGGTTCGCCTCCCCGTCCCGAAGGAGGGACCGTCATGCCGCTCATCGCCCTCGCCGTCGCCGCCCTCGCCATCGGATTCGAGCAGCTCATCCAGTGGAAATACGGGCCGATGGGCATCATCGCGTTCGTCGCACTGTCCGTCGGCCTCAAGGCCAAGAACACCATGATCAGCGGCATCGGGGCGGTGATCCTCGTGATGCTGCTCGCCCAGTCCGGCTGACCGGACGCGCGTCGTCCGCCAGCCCGGCCGACCGGTCTCCCCTCCGGAGGGGAGCCGGGAGCCCGGTCGGTCCGCACCACCGCACCACCGGAAAACAACCACAACTGAATCGCTACGGATCAAGAGACAGGGATCGGCGACCCGTGATCAGAGATCAGAGATCACGGGAAGCGACAGCCCGGCACCCGCGTGGAAGGAGAACCGACGGACCGACAGCGGTAGTTCAGAAGATGTCCGGGCACCACGGTCGCCTGGACGTCCGCAGCAGGGCGTCGGCGACGGAGGCGGCGCCCTCTTGCCGTTCCCGGACCCGGCCGAGTGCCACGAGCCGCTCCGCGGAGTCGTCACCGAGCCAGAGAGTGGCCAGGTCGGCGACCGGCACGGTGAGTTGGGCGTCATCGGTGGTCGGGGCGCAGGTCGCGGTCCCCTCCGCGGCGACGTGCAGCCGGTAGCGGCCACCCGTCGGCCCGCTCTCGTCCGTCACCTCCAGGACGAGCGTCCCGGCGGCTCCGTACGTCCGGGCCTCCAGGGCCCGTACGACGTCCAGGATGCGCACCCACAGCCAGTCCGACTGCGTGGTGATGCGCGCGGCTCGCGGGTCCGGCAGGAAGTGGGGCACCAGGTCGTCCGGGGCGCGCCTACCCGTCTTGACCCGGGCGATCCAGTCGATCGAGCAGAGGTACCGCCACAGGGCGCGCTCCGCCGCCGGCGTCACCGCGAGCAGCCAGTTCACCGTCGCGGTGTTCTGCGGCTGGTTGGAGTCGTCCCAGTGGTCGTCGGACTCGTAGGAGACCAGGCCCTCGATCTCGCCGGACGCCGAGCGGTACGCGGCGTAGAAGGGTTCCTTCCAGGGGTCGCCGCCGAGTCGCAGGACACCGGTGTTGATCTGCCACCAGCGGTCGTCACGGTTGATGGCGCCGGGCCGGTCGCGGCGGAAGCGTTCGTGCAGTCCGGGTCCGTCGCGGCGCACGTCGTCGGCGTCCACGAGGTCGACGCGGCCGCCGTCGGCGGGGCCCGCCCAGCGGGGGTCGAGGCCCGTGCGCGCGACGTCGATGGTCCACTCGGCGGTGGTCGTGACGGGGCCGAAGCCGTAGCGGCCGTAGATCGGGTACTCGGCGGCGATGAGCGTCGCGACGACGTCGCCGCGTTCCCTGGCCGCGGCGAGGTCGGCCTCCATCATGCGGGTGAGGAGGCCGCGGCGGCGGTGCGTGGGCGAGACCGTGACGCTGGAGATCGCGTCCGCGGGGACGGTCGCGCCGCCCACCACGGTCAGCTCCTGGGGGAACGACCGGAACGTCGCCACACAGCGGTCCCCGTCGTACGCGCCCAGGGTGCGCGGCAGGACCAGTCCCGCGCCGCGCGCCTCGGTCTCCTCCTTGGACACCGCCGGCGGGCGCAGGAACCCCGTGTTCAGCGCGCGCAGCCAGTCCGGGATGTCGGGGGGTGCGAGGGGGCGGACCGTGAGGGGGGTGGGGGCGGGGGTGTCGTGCGGGGTCATGGGCCCACGCTAGGTGTCCGTCGGCGGGGTGTCGCGGGGATTTCCGTGGCCCCGGGTCCGCCGCCCGGCCCCGGGCCCCGGTCGCCGGACCGGCGCGCGCCCGGTGAGGGCTTGTCGCGCCGTTCCCCGCGCCCCTGAACACCACCCGGCGCCACCGGGGCTCCGCTCCCGGTCGACGGACCGGCGCGCGCCCGGTGGGGGCTTGTCGCGCCGTTCCCCGCGCCCCTGAACACCACCCGGCGCCACCGGGGCTCCGCCCCCGACCCCGCTCCCGGTCCTCTGACCCGCGCGCGCCCGGTGAGGGCTTGTCGCGCTGTTCCCCGCGCCCCTGATGGGCCGCATGTCCGTCAGAACGTGGCCCTGATCTCGCCCACCTCCCTGCCTCCGCCCAGCAGAGGGGCCTTGCCTATCTGCTGGAGGATCGGGGATCGCACGTTCAGGAGGGTCAGGGCTCGGGCGAGGACCGGGCCCAGGGCTCGGGTGGCGCCGTCGTCGATCTTGAAGGCGAGGGCGCGGCCGTCCGGAAGGGCGACCGCCTGGACCGCTTCGGCGCCCATCTTGGACAGCGCACCCGGGATCTCCCGCATCAGCCAGGTGTCGGGCCGCCGGGTGCCCGCGACGTACTCGGGATGGGCCCGCATGGCGTCGGCGACGCGGCGCTCCGCGGAACCGGGGGCGGCGAGGACGAAGTGGCGGAAGGCGCGGGCCAGACCGGTGAGACCGATGGCCATCAGAGGCGCCCCGCAGCCGTCCGTACCGACCGCCGCGACCGGCTCCCCCGCGGCCTCCTCCACCACCGTGTGGATCAGCTGCTGGAGCGGGTGCCCGGGGTCGAGGTACGACTCGGTGGGCCAGCCGCGCAGGACGCAGACCGCGAGCATCGCCGTGTGCTTGCCCGAGCAGTTCATGGTGACCCGGTCGCGCACGGCACCGGAGGCGAGGTAGGTCTCCGCCTCGACGGCGTCGAGCGGCAGGTCGGGCGGGCACTGGAGCTGGTCGGCAGTGAGCCCGTGCTCGACGAGCATCTTCCGCACCAGGTCGCGGTGGAAGATCTCCCCGGAGTGGCTGGCGGCGGCGAGGGCGAGGCGTTCCCCCGACAGGTCGAGGCCGGCACGCAGGACGCCCGCCGCCTGCATGGGCTTGTTCGAGGAGCGCGGGAAGACGGGCGCCGTCACGTCACCGAGCGCCAGCTCGACGGACCCGTCGGCGGCCAGCAGGACCAGGCTGCCGCGATGGTGTCCCTCGACGAACCCGGACCGTACGACCTCGGCGAGCACCGGCAAAGGAGCGGCGGGGATCCCGGCCCGGGCGGCGGACAGGGCGGACATGCCGTCGGGGGCGGAGGGATCCGCGGATATGCCGTCCGGGGCGGAGGAACCCTCGGGCGTGCGGGAGGTGGCGGGCATCGGCGGTGACCTTCCGGGACGGGACCCGCCCGGAAGGCGTCACCCGGGTCGTACCCGGACCGCGCCCTCCACCGCGGAGCGGGGCCGCCTCTCCAGGGTCGGGCGTGCCCCTCGGCCCCGGGATCGCCGGGGCCGCCGCGTCACATGAGCAGGTCGTCTACTTGTGCTTCGCCTTCACGGTACCTGCGGGCGATCTCCGCGCTGCAGTCGTCCGCGGTGCGCTGGAGCTGCTGGCGCTGCCGGGAGACCTGCTGCTCGTAGCGGACGAGACGGCCGAGACCCGCGCCCAGCTCTTCGTCCGTCCGGGCGTCCAGGTCCGACAGCTCCACCTCGGCGAGCATGTCGGCGGCGAGCGCCCGGTACTCCTCGCTGTGCGGCGTACCGACGGTCACATGGCGGGCCGAGGAGCGGTGGCGGGCCGGCGCGTCCGTGAGGATCTCCGAGAGCCGCTCGACGACGGACGGCTCCCTGGCGGGCAGGAACGGCCGGTGTCCCGGGGCCGCGGCGGGCATCCTCCGCTGTCCCCTGCGGGCGATCTCCGCGCGCAGGATGTCGATCCGCCCCTGGAGGAGCCGCCGTACGTAGCTGAGGTCGGCCTCGTCCCGCTGGGCCTCCCGGCGCAGGGTCCGCAGCTCGGGCAGCCGGAGCACGCCGAGACCGGGCCGGCCGGCGTCGGCGGGCAGCGGGCCGCTGTCGGTGCGCTGCACCGGCGGCCGGGACGCCGCCCGAGCCGTCCGTGCGCTCGTGCGGGTCAATGACACGGCTCCGGGCTGCCGCCCTGTACTCGGTGTGCTCATGTGCCTCTACCGTCCCCTCGACCGGCGCGGTCCACCCACCGGGTGCACCGCAACACCCCGCATGGTGCCACCCCCGGTGGTCGCTATGTGACCGAGTGCCCCCGATCGGCCCCAGATGGGGGGTTAGTAACCTCCGGAAATCACGCGAAGGGCCCGCAGCGCGTCACGCCGGCGGCGCACGGCATCATGGTCGGCATGCGTGCGGTGGTGCAGAGGGTGGACGGCGCGAGCGTCGTCGTGGACGGCGAGACGGTCGGCGAGATCGACGGCGAGGGGCTGTGCGTCCTGGTCGGGGTCACGCACGAGGACACCAAGGAGAAGGCGGCCCAACTCGCCCGGAAACTCTGGTCCGTCCGGATGCTGAGCGAGGAGCGGTCCTGCTCCGACATCGACGCGCCCCTGCTGGTCATCAGCCAGTTCACGCTGTACGGCGACGCCCGCAAGGGCCGCCGCCCCACCTGGAACGCCGCCGCCCCCGGCGATGTCGCCGAGCCGCTCGTCGACGAGGTCGTGGCCCAGCTCCGCGCCCTGGGCGCCACCGTGGCCACGGGCCGCTTCGGAGCGCAGATGCGGGTCTCGCTCACGAACGACGGCCCGTTCACCGTCCTCCTGGAGATGTGAGCCCGGCCCCTCCCGCTGGAAGGACCCCGCCGACCTCACCGGCCGCACAGACCTCACAGACCATGAGGTCCTGCGGGGGCCATGGCGTCCTGCGGGCCCACGCACGACCCTCCTACGGCTCGGCCACGCCTACGGCTCGACCACGACCTCCTGCGCCGCCGCCGTCGAGTCCGCCGTCAGCGGGGCGTCGAGCGGCACGTTGCGCTTCACGAGGGCGAGGGCGATCGGGCCCAGCTCGTGGTGGCGTACGGCGGTCGTGATGAAGCCGATCTTGCGGCCGTCGGGACCGTCCGCGGAGAGACGCAGCTCGGTGCCGTGCGCGGGCAGGTGGACCTCGCTGCCGTCGAGGTGCAGGAAGACCAGGCGGCGCGGGGGCTTGCCCAGGTTCTGGACGCGGGCGACGGTCTCCTGGCCGCGGTAGCAGCCCTTCTGGAGGTGCACGGCGCTGCCGATCCAGCCCAGCTCGTGCGGGATGGTGCGGTGGTCGGTCTCGAAGCCGAGGCGCGGCCGGTGCTGTTCGACGCGCAGCGCCTCGTGGGCGAGGAGTCCGGCGGCCGGGCCGGCCTTCTGCGCGTAGGACTCCAGGTCCGCGCGCGGCAGGAAGAGATCACGGCCGTACGGCGTCTCGCGGACGACGACGCCCTCGGGGACCTCGGCGATCGAACCGGCCGGGAGGTACACCACGGCGATGTCGGCCGTGCGGTCGGTGACGTCCACGCGGTAGAAGAACTTCATGGACTCCAGGTAAGCGATTAGCGCTTCCTGGGTGTCCGGTTCCGTGTGCATCCACACCGTCGTGCCGTCGTCGACGAGGTAGAGCGCGTGCTCGATGTGGCCGTTGGCGGAGAGGATCAGCGCCTCCGTGGCCTCGCCCACCGGGAGGTCGGTGACGTGCTGGGTGAGCAGCAGGTGCAGCCAGGTGAGCCGGTCGTCGCCGGTGACGGTGACGACACCGCGGTGCGAGAGGTCCACGAAGCCGAGGCCGTCGGCGAGGGCGCGCTGCTCGCGGAACAGGTCGCCGTAGTGCGCCGCGACGCCTTCGTCCACGCCTTCGGCGGGAACGGCGCCGGGCAGGGACAGGAGGGAGCTCTTCATGGACATACACACTACGACCGTGGGGTCGTCATTTTTATTTCTGCGGCCCGGCCGACCGACCACCCCGGGGGAGGAAGGACCGCTTCCCGGTCACTTCTGCCGGGCGGCGCAGTCCTTGCAGCGGCCGAAGATCGCGAAGTGCTTCATGTCCGTCTCGAAGCCGAAGCTGTCCCGGAGCTTCGCGGTGAACTCGGCGGCGACGGACACGTCGGCCTCGATGACGTTCGTGCAGTCCCGGCAGACGAGGTGGATGTGATGGTGCCGGTCGGCCAGGTGGTACGTCGGCGCGCCGTGCCCGAGGTGGGCGTGGCTGACCAGCCCGAGCTCCTCCAGGAGCTCCAGGGTCCGGTAGACGGTGGAGATGTTGACCCCCGACGCCGTCTTCCTCACTTCCACGAGGATGTCGTCGGGGGTCGCGTGCTCCAGGGTGTCCACTGCTTCGAGGACAAGCTGACGCTGCGGCGTCAGCCGGTAGCCGCGCTGCCTGAGGTCGCTCTTCCAGTCGGTGCTCACCACACTGGAAGTCTAGGACCATTCGCCGCCGAACCGACCTGACGAACGGCGGCGGCTGCCGGGGGCGGGCGGGCAGGGGCCTACTTGAAGAAGGCGATGCCGTCGTCCGGCATGTCGTCGGGCAGGTCCTTGGCCCAGCGCTCGACGTCCTCCGGGGTGACGGTCTTCTTCAGGTGACCGGACATGTAGGGGCGCAGCTCGACCTCGGGGGTCTGCTTCTCGCCGACCCACATGAGGTCGCTGTTCACATAGCCGTAGAGGCGCTTGCCACCGCTGTACGGGCCGGACGCGGCGGTGCGGGCCACGGCGTCGGTGACCAGGTCGATCTGCGGCTTCTTGTCGGCGATCTCGCCGTACCAGATCTCGACGACGCCGTCGTCACGCGTCATCACGACCTCGACCTTGCGGTCGGCGTCGACGCGCCAGAAGCCGGTCTCGGTCTCCAGCGGACGGACCTTGTTGCCCTCCGCGTCGAGCACCCAGCTGTGCGAGCGGTACTCCAGGAAGTCCCGGCCGTCGTGGCTGAAGCTGACCTCCTGCCCGAAGTTGCACTTCTCGGAGCCGGGGAAGTCGTGCACGCCGACTCCGGCCCAGTCGCCGAGGAGGAAGACAAGGGGGACCAGGTCCTTGTGGAGGTCCGACGGGATCTCGATCATGAGCTGAACAGTTCCTTGATGGGGGTCAGCGCTGGCCCTGGTACAGCTTCTTCACGGTCAGTCCGGCGAAGGCGAGCACGCCGACGCAGACCAGGACCAGAAGGGTTTCGAAGAAGATCTCCACGGGTGCTCCTCGGTGAGCGGAACGGGGTCCCCCGCCCGGCGCTGCCGCGACCGGGGACGTACACAAGGCCGGGCCCCAGCTTACGCGGCTGGGGCCCGGCGCTCTCTTTCAGGTACACCCTCCCGGGGCCACGCGGCCTCAGTCGAGCAGCTGGCTCTGCAGGACCACCGTCTGCTGGAACGGCACCGCCGCCGCCGTTCCCTTGTGGGACTGCACGACCAGGGCGATCGTGTCGCCGGCCGACAGATAGGCCTCACGGACCTGCTCGGAGCCGTACGGCTTGCTCTCCGTGTACGCGAAGCGGGTGATGTCGTCGATCTCGGACGCGGCGGGGAAGTGCTCGTCCCGCTCGGTCGTGGCGGCACCGGTGAGCGCGTACTGTGCCCCGCCGTAGTTCGCGAGCTTGGTGGAGGCGAGCTCCTCGGCGACGGCCGCGGTGTCGAACTGGAGCAGGTAGATCCGCGTACGGGTGCCGTCCGGGGTGGTCCAGCCGCGCGCCGCGATGTGCCGCACCGCGTAGTCGGTCAGCATCTGGCCGACCGTCTCGCGGTCCACCTTCTCGGCGTACTGGGACAGGAAGGTCTTGGACGAGAGCCACCCGTCGTCGCCGCGCAGAGAGGCGTCCGCCTTGGCGCCCTTGGGTGCGGGGAGCAGGAGCGCCCGCAGGTCGGCGGAGTGCACGCCGGACTTCTCCGCCCCGGCGAAGGGGCCCGGGCTGCCGGACGGCAGCGGCGGCTTCGTGATCGCCGGGTAGTCCCAGCGTCCGTCGGCCTCCGTCGCCAGACCGGGTACGTCGGTCCGCTCCATGCGCGTGATGCCGTACGCCGCGGACGCTCCGACCGCGGCGAAGACCACCGTGGCGGCGGTCCAGCGCAGCACGGCACGCAGCACCCGGCGGTCCTTCCTGACCTTGACCGGGGGTTCCTGCGGCTCGCCCACCAGGGGCGGTGCGGCGGGCGGGGGCGGCACCACGAACCCCGGCGCGGCCGGCTCCGTCGTGGCCTGCGGCAGGGGTTCCGACCGGGGCTGCGGCACGAAGGCCGACGTGGCGTCCTCGGCCGGCCTCGTGGCGTCCCCGGCCGGCCTCGTGGCGTCCTCGGCCGGCCTCGTGTCGTCGACCGGTGTCGTCTGCTCGGTCATACGGCCTCTCCCGGCTCCTGGATGCGGTCGAGCTGCGCGCGGAGCAGCTTCGCGACCCCCTTGGTGTTCATCGGCTTGGCCGCGTACGCGACGGCGTCGACCAGCACGTCCCCCTGGTAGGCGGAGCAGATCATCATGTCGAGCTTCTCCTCCTTGTCCTTGGGCGGCAGGAAGCACTTGGCGTTCTTGTGGCCTTCGATCTTCGGTCCGGAGCGGAAGATCTCCAGGGCGTCGAGGAGTCCGTTCTGGAACGTCGACATGTTCCGTACGGCCCGCTTGTCCTCGATCTGGGCGAGCTGGATGCTGACGGTGAAGGTGCCGTCGTCGGTCAGCGTGGAGCCGCTGTAGAGGTAGCTCCGCATCGCCATGCCCTTGGTGTGCTGCTTGTCGATCTGCTTCTCGATCTGCCGGCGCTGGGAGCGGGGCAGATCACGGATCGCCTCCTTGCGCAGAGCGGCGGCCTCGCCTCCGCTGAGTGCGGTGTCGGAGCCGAACCGGGCCATGTCGGGACCCCGGACGTAGCTCTCGTCGTACGGCAGGAGCATCCCGGCGAGCGGGGTCGCCGCCTTCGCCTCCCCCGTGTCCGCCTTCGCGGCCTTCGGGAATTTCCAGGACGGCGCGCCCGCGTCACGGTCGGCGTCCCGGACGGTCACCACGGTGTAGGCGCTGCCCGCGACGACGGCACCGACGAGCAGAACGGCCCCCGCGATCGCGGCGACACGGCCGCGGCGAACGCGCTTCTTGCCGGGCGCGCCTTCCGCGGGGGTCGCCTCTGCGGAGGTCGCCTCTGCGGGGGTGCCGTCCGCCGGGGTCGCCGGCTCGGGAGCGGCTTCCGGTCCGGCTGCTGCCGGGACCGGAGGCTGGGCGGCCGGAGATCCGGACGCCGGAGATTCGGACGCCGCGGGTTCGGACGCCGGAGGTTCGGTCGGGACGGCCGGCTCCGGTGCGGCCGGGGCCGGCTCGGACTCGAGGCCCTCCGGGGTGGTGGGTCGCTCACTCACAGCCGCTCCAACTGCCGCTTGGCCAGGTCCATGATCTTCGACTTCGGGATCGGCTTGGAGTCGTAGATCCAGATCTCCATGGCGATGTCACCGCGTGATGCCGAGGCCTGCGCCTTGTAGAGCGGCAGGTAGCCGGGCTTCGTCTCCGGCTTGAAGAGGTAGACCATGCCGTCGTTGGCCCCGGGAACGGGCCAGCTGCGGGTGTCCTCGACGTCCCACCAGCTCACCCGGTCCGCGGCACCGAGGCTCTCCTCCTGGCGGTACTGCACCAGACGGATCTGGGTGTTGTAGGTGCTGCCCACGGTCCAGCTGACGCCGGCGCCCCGGCGGAACTCCGACTTGATCAGGTCGCCGAACTCCCGGTCGGAGTGGTCCAGCGAGCTCGCGTAACCGGCCAGGTCCAGCCAGCCGTCCTGCTCCGGCGCCCAGTCGGGCGTCTTCGTGCCCTTCGGCCGCGACAGCAGCAGCTTGCGCAGGTCGCCGTCCGTCTTGACGCGGTGGTCATGGGCGGCGGACAGCGGCTCGGGGCCGTCGCCCTTGGCCTGGGCCACGACCGGCTGCGACAGCGGCGCCAGCTTCGTGGGCTCACGGTCGGCCTGGATGACGAATCCGGTGCACGTACCGGCGACGAGGCCGAGCACGGCGGCCGTGGCGATCAGCAGGGCCGTACGCCCCCGCCGCCGCCGTGGACGCGGCTCGGCCGGGACGTCCTCCGCGGCGGCCGGCACGGGCTCCGCCGACTGCTGCGGGCCCGGGTCGACAACCGGCGCATCCTCAGGCACGTGCGGTCTTTCCGGTGTTTCGGGTCCTTCGGGTACTTCCAAGACGTCCCCCCACAGAACGTGAAGCGTGGATTCCGTATCCGCGCGCACAGGAGACCCATGGCCCATGCATGGGGTTGCACGAAGGATGATCACGATTCGGCATACGATGACGGCCATGGCGAACAAGCTCGTGATCAAGGTGACGGCGGGGGCCGACGCCCCGGAACGCTGCTCACAGGCCTTCACCGTCGCGGCCGTGGCCGTGGCCAGTGGCGTGGAGGTGTCCCTCTGGCTGACCGGCGAGTCCGCGTGGTTCGCGCTGCCGGGCCGGGCCGCCGAGTTCGACCTGCCGCACGCCGCTCCGCTGCCCGACCTGATCGACTCGATCCTGGCGGCCGGACGCATCACCCTGTGCACCCAGTGCGCCGCCCGCCGCGACATCGGCGAGAAGGACGTCCTGGAGGGCGTACGGATCGCGGGGGCGCAGGTGTTCGTGCAGGAGGCGATGGCGGACGGGACGCAGGCGCTCGTCTACTGACGGACCGCGACCGGTAGCGGGTGACCCGAGGCCGGCCTGGAGGAACCGGGTCCCCGCGCCGGGCCCGGGCCGGTCACAGACGCGGCTTGCGGCGGACGTCCACCCACAGGCAGAAGGGGTGGCCCGCCGGGTCGAGCAGCACCCGTACGTCCTCCTGCGGCTGGAGGTCGGCGAGCCGGGCGCCCAGTTCCTCGGCGCGCTCGGTCTCCTCGGCCAGGTCGTCGACCTCGATGTCGAGGTGCAGCATCATGCGCTGGTCGCCGGGGCCCGCGGGCCACACCGGCGGCGTGTAGAGCGGCTCGGTCTCGAAGGCGAGCGCCGTCCCCTCGAAGGGCGGCCCGATGAGCACCCAGTTCGGCTCCTCGGCGCGCACCGTGTAGCCGAGCAGCCGCTGGTAGAACTCGGCGAGCTTGTGGGCGTCGGGTGCGTCCAGCACCACCGTGGACAACCTCGTACGCGACATGTGAGCCTTCCGCGCCGTTCCGGCCGGCGCCTGGGGACCGCTGCCGCTGTCCCGACAGGGCCGCCGGCCGCCGACTACTGCTGCCGTCCTGCTGCTGTCGTCATTTCTTGCCGTCCAGCTCGTCCCACCACTCGTCGGACTTCCGGTCGCCGGACGGGTCGTCCCACCATCGGTCCTCGGGGCCGCGCCGGTTGGCCGCCATCGCGGCGACCGGCGGGATGACCATGGCCACCACGCACATCGCGACGGCCGCCGGGACCGACCACAGCCGTACGACGCCCCAGGCGAGGACGAAGAGGGTGATGCACGTCCCCATCATGGCGAAGTACACGTGACGCCTGCGTGCGTACATACCTCCAGCCTAGGCCCGGACAACCCGTCCGGCGCAGTGCCCGCGGGACCGGGCGGCACACGGGCGGGCATGCCGAAGGGCCGCACCCCGATCCGGTAAGCGTCCAACCCCCGGGGGTGCGGCCCTTCGGCCGTTCGGTCCGGCCGCCGTCGGGGACGGCGGCCGGCTTGCTCAGACGGCGATCGCGATCTCGGCGAGGCCGCCGGTCTGCGCGACGACCGTGCGGTCGGCGGTGCCACCGGGGACCAGCGCCCGGACGGTCCAGGTGCCCTCGGCCGCGTAGAAGCGGAACTGGCCCGTGGCGGAGGTCGGGACCTCCGCGGTGAACTCGCCGGTCGAGTCCAGGAGACGGACGTAGCCCGTCACCGGCTCGCCGTCGCGGGTCACCTGGCCCTGGATCGTCGTCTCACCGGGCTTGATCGTCGAGGCGTCGGGGCCGCCGGCCTTCGCTCCACACATATGTCAGTTCCGTCCTTCAGGCCTTGAGGGTTACTTGTTGGCGCCGAGCTCGATCGGCACGCCGACGAGGGAGCCGTACTCGGTCCAGGAGCCGTCGTAGTTCTTGACGTTCTGGACACCGAGGAGCTCGTGCAGCACGAACCAGGTGAGCGCGGAACGCTCACCGATGCGGCAGTACGCGATGGTGTCCTTGGCGAGGTCGACCTGCTCGTCGGCGTAGAGCTCCTTGAGCTCGTCGTCCGACTTGAAGGTGCCGTCGTCGTTGGCGTTCTTCGACCACGGGATGTTGCGGGCGCTCGGGACGTGGCCCGGACGCTGGGACTGCTCCTGCGGCAGGTGCGCCGGCGCGAGCAGCTTGCCGCTGAACTCGTCGGGCGAGCGGACGTCGACCAGGTTCTGCGCACCGATCGCGGCGACGACGTCGTCACGGAAGGCGCGGATCGAGGTGTCCTGCGGCTTGGCCTTGTAGGCGGTCGCGGCGCGCTCGGGGACGTGCGAGCCGTCGACCAGGTCGCGGGAGTCGAGCTCCCACTTCTTGCGGCCGCCGTCGAGGAGCTTCACGTTCTCGTGGCCGTAGAGCTTGAAGTACCAGTAGGCGTACGACGCGAACCAGTTGTTGTTGCCGCCGTAGAGCACGACGAGCGTGTCGTTGCCGATGCCCTTCGACGAGAGGAGCTTCTCGAAGCCCTCCTGGTCGATGAAGTCACGGCGGACCGGGTCCTGGAGGTCCTTGGTCCAGTCGATCCGGATGGCGTTCTTGATGTGGTTCTTCTCGTACGCCGAGGTGTCCTCGTCGACCTCGACGACGGCGACGTTCGGGTCGTCCAGGTGGTCCTGGACCCAGTCGGCGTCTACCAGGACGTCCGTGCGGCTCATGCTCGTTCTCCTCCGGGGCAGTTACGGCGGGGTGATGCGATGGAGAGGGGTGCGCGTGGGTGCCGGCCGATCGGGCCGCACGGCGCAAGGGTGGCCCTGACGAGAGAGGTCCAAGGGCCCGGCGCGCGGAAGTCGACGCTTCCGCTCAGAAGGTGCGACAGAGCATGGCGGCGACGCGGCACAGGTCTACTGCCCGCCGCTTCGTGAGATCCGCCTGTCGCTTCATGCGTCCGATCGTAGGGACGGACAGGCGGGCATGTCACCGGCGTGTCGCATGCTGAGACGCGATCGTCCGTACTGTGATACGAACATGCCGTCGGGGCGCTCGCCGCACGGGTCGTGGCCTTCGGGGCGCTCTTCCTGCCGAGAACGCATCTGCGGTGCGGACAGGACCGTCTCGCCTTTCGGACAGGGCCCCTCCGGACAGCACGTATCCCGGCGGGAACCGGGCCCCGACGACCAGGAACGCCCGGCTCGCCCCGCCGTCTCCGACCTACCCGACGAGGCTGACGTCCGAACCCTTCACCGTGATGTCGACGCCGTCCGGGGCCGCCTCGACCTTGTCGAGCTTGATGCCGCCGGGCAGCTTCTGGATCTTCTGTTCGAAGTCGGTGACCGACCGGATCGGGCCCTCGACGAGCTGGATGCCACCGATCTTGGGCAGGGAGTCGGCGTGCACCTTCACGGTGTCCCCGGAGACGGTGACGGAGCTGAGCACCGAGACCGGGGGCAGGTCGCGGCCGAGGAGCTTCGAGGAGAGGGTCACCTTGATCTTGCCCTCGCCACCGTCGGAGAGGCCCGTGATCCGGGCGGTGAGGCCGGGCGCGACGTCCCCCGGCTCCGACCCCGCGGCCTTCAGCAGCTCGTCGTAGGCGATCGTCGCGGTGCCGGTGGCCCGGGCGGCGGTGGCGGAGCTGAAGTCGCCGGAGAAGGCCACGCCGTGCATCTCGGCGCGCAGGTCGTCGATCCGGACGGTGCCGGCGGAGGTGCCCGTCGACGCCTCGTAGTCCTTGATGCCGATCTTCACGTCGTCCAGCTCACCGCCGACGACCTGGGTGAGGAACGGGAAGCCCTCGATGGACACGTCGGGGGTGTTCGCGAGGCCCTCCGTGCTCTTGATGCGATCGGCCGCCTGGTCCTCCGCGAAGTTGACCGCGACCCGGTCGGCGATCACGAACAGCCCGCCGAGGACGATGACCAGGATCAGGAATATTCGCAGTGCGCGCATGCTCGGTGTTCCCCACGTCGGACGGCCCCGTCTGGTCGGCCTGGTTGCCGCCGAACGCGAGCCTAACCATGAAGGGCCCCCGGTCCGGGGGCCCTTCATGGTGGTTGTCGATCAGCTGTGACGATTCGGAACGGCAGGTCGACCGGATCGAGGCGGTGCGAACCGGCCGTCAGCCGAGCGCGCGGCCCAGCAGGTAGACGGCGGGGGCGGCGGCGGCCAGCGGCAGCGCCACACCCGCGGTGAAGTGCACGAACCGGGACGGGTAGTCGTAACTGGCCGCCCGGTGCCCGATCAGGGCGCACACCCCGGCGCCGAGGCCCAGGAAGGCACCCTGGCTGCCGAGATCCGTCATCCCGCCGACCGCGATACCGGCGCCGGCCGCGGCCAGCAGCGCGACCACCACGGAGGCCGGGGTGGGCAGCGGCAGCGCACGGGCCAGGATCGCCACGGCGACCGCCGCGCAGCCGACGGTGACGGCGTCCGGCTCCGCCGCGAGGTGCCCGGTCGCGATGATCGCCAGCGCCGCGGAGGCCACGGTCGCCATCAGCCCGTACATGCGGGTGTCGGGGTCGGCGTGGCTGCGCAGCTGGAGCACGAGGGTCAGGAGCACCCAGACGCCGAGGGTGCCGAGGATCGCTGCGGGCGCGTTCTCCCGGCCCGCGGCGAGCAGGGCGACGTCGGCGGTCAGCGCGCCGGCGAAGGCCAGCGCGATGCCCTGCCGGGCCGGCCACATCCCGTTCAGCCGGAACCAGCCCGCCGCGGTGACGCCCTGGAGCAGCACCAGGGGGACGACGAGCGCGTACGCGCCGATGGCCGCCGCTCCGGAGAGCAGCAGCGCGAGGACCGCCGTCAGCGCGGCCGGCTGCATGCCGGGCTCGATGATCGGGGACCGGCCCTCGGCGCGGGCGCGCTGGGCGTCGGTGATCCGGGCGTTGCCGGTGACGGTCGCGGGGCCGTAGTCCGAGGTGGCGTCGGCCGCGACCTCGGCGGGCGTCGCGTCGGCGAGCGGGATCCCGTCGGGGCGGAGCCGGACACCCACCGGCTCGGCGGCCGGCTCCTGGGCGGGGGCCTCGGAGGCCGGGTTCCACGGCTGCGCCGGTGCCTCGGACGGCAGGGGGTCGCGTACGGGGCCGCCGTAGCCCTGGGGGCCCTGCTGCGGCTCCCCGTACGCGGGGTAGGCCTGCGGAGGCAGATAGGCGGTGTCCGCGGCGGGGACGGACGAGTGCGTCTGCGTCTCCCAGGTCCGGCCCTCCCACTGCTGGGTGTGCTGCTGCCAGTCGGGCTGCCCCTGACCCTGTTGCTGCGCCTGCTGGCCCTGTCCCTGCTGCTGCCCCTGGTGCGGGGCCTGCGGGTCCTCGGACTCCTGCTGAGGCTGCCGGTAGGGGTCGTACTCCTCGTACGTGCCTTCGTACCGGCCCTCGAACGGCTGGTTGCTCATCGTCTCGCTCACCCTCCTGCGAACGGCGGGAGCACCTCGACCGTGCCGCCCTCGGCCAGCCGTACCGTCTCATGCCCTCGGGTGCCCACGGGGTCACCGTCGATGAGGAACGAGCAGCGTCGCAGGACGCGGACGAGCTCGCCGGGGTGTCGTTCGCGGGCCGCGTCGAGTGCCTCGGCGAGCGTGCCCGCCTCGTACGGCTCCTCGGCGACGCCTGCCGCGGCCTTGGCGGCGGCCCAGTAACGCACCGTGCCCTTTGCCATCTCGTTCCTCAATCAGCGGTTCGGTCTCTGTGCGTCCACACGTTCGCGTGAACCCCGCCAGGCTAGCCCGCGTGTGCGACGCCCCAGTCCGCGATGCGGCCCAGCAGGTCGTCCGGGGCCGCGTTCTCCGCGTGGCCCATGCCGTGCTCCAGCCACAGTTCGGCGTGGCCGTCGGATGCCTCGGCCAGCATCTTCGGGTGGTCGACGGGGAAGTAGCCGTCCCGGTCGCCGTGCACGATCAGCAGCGGGGTCGGCGCGATGTACGGGACGCACTCGACGGGGGACGCGGGTACCGGGTCCCATTCACGGTGGTGGATCCGGGTGCGCAGACCCAGCCGGCCCACGATCCGGCCCTCCGGACGGGTCACCAGCCAGTGCAGCCGCCGCATCGGGGCCGTGCCCCGGTAGTACCAGCGGGCGGGCGAGCTGACCGACACCACCGCGTCCGTGCGCGCCTCCGCGCGCCCCTCGGACTCCGGACCGGCCGCCTCGGCGAGCCCCGGCCCCGGACCCGAACCCGTCTTCCCGTACAGCGCCGCGTGCCGCAGCACCACGGAGCCGCCCATCGAGAAGCCGACCGTCACGATCCGGGTGTGCCCCACCTCGCGCGCCCAGGCGACCGCCGCCGCCAGGTCGTGGACCTCACGGTCGCCGACCGTGGAGCGGCCCCCGGAGGCGCCGTGACCGCGGAAGGAGAACGTGACGACGGCCGCGCCGCGACCCAGCACGCCGGCCGCGCGGCGCACGTGCGGACGGTCCAGGTCGCCCGTGAACCCGTGCGCCAGGATGAACGCGAGGTCACCACCGGGCCGCTCTCCGGGGTCGTAGGCCGCGTCGATCGTCACGCCGTCGACCGTGCGCAGAGACCTCCGTACGGAGGTACGCGGCGTTGTCTCACGGTGTGGACTATTGAAAGATCGCGTCACTTGACCTGCCGGACCTGAGCTCATGTGGGCTATTCTGCTGGGCATGAGGACTCGGGCAGAGTAGCCCCCGGGTCCTTTTGTGCTTCCAGGACCGTTGTATACGAAGCGGGAAACCGCAGGTGTACGGGGCCAGGGAGGCCCTGCGGATCCCAGGGCGCGGGAGCCGCAGGCAAGAGCAGTGCCGCAAACGTCCTCGCAGGGACCGAGGAGGAACCAGACGTTATGGGCGAGCGAACCGAGCACGACCGCAGGACGACCCAGGTGGGTGAGGCGCGATGAGTTCACTCTTGCTCCTGACCAACGCCCTTCAGCCGTCGACGGAGGTGCTTCCCGCTCTCGGCCTGCTGCTGCACAACGTGCGCGTGGCGCCGGCCGAAGGCCCGGCCCTCGTCGACACCCCCGGTGCCGACGTCATCCTCATCGACGGACGACGTGATCTCCCGCAGGTCCGCAGCCTGTGCCAGCTGCTGCGCTCCACGGGACCCGGCTGTCCACTCATCCTCGTCGTCACCGAGGGCGGCCTCGCGGCCGTCACGGCCGACTGGGGCATCGACGACGTTCTCCTCGACACGGCCGGTCCGGCCGAGGTCGAGGCCCGCCTGCGGCTCGCGATGGGCCGCCAGCAGATCGTCAACGACGACTCCCCCATGGAGATCCGCAACGGCGACCTCTCCGTGGACGAGGCGACGTACAGCGCCAAGCTCAAGGGCCGGGTCCTCGACCTGACCTTCAAGGAGTTCGAGCTCCTCAAGTACCTCGCACAGCACCCGGGCCGCGTCTTCACCCGCGCCCAGTTGCTCCAGGAGGTCTGGGGCTACGACTACTTCGGCGGCACGCGGACGGTCGACGTGCACGTACGACGACTGCGCGCGAAGCTCGGGCCCGAACACGAGTCGCTGATCGGAACCGTCCGCAACGTCGGCTACCGCTTCGTCACTCCGGAGAAGGTGGACCGCGCGGCGGACACCGCGAAGGCCAAGGCGGCCCAGCCAAAGCCGGACGATGCGGACGAGACGGCGCACCTGGACGCCGCCGCTCCGGCGGAGGCCTCCGAGCAGCAGCAGGAAGCAGCCGTACGCCCTGCCCAGAGGTAGGTCCATCCGCGTAGACTCCGCGCGTGGCCAAGGTGACTCGGGATGATGTGGCACGACTGGCGGGTACGTCGACCGCCGTTGTCAGTTATGTCATCAACAACGGACCCCGGCCGGTCGCCCCGGCCACGCGCGAGCGCGTCCAAGCGGCGATCAAGGAGCTGGGGTACCGGCCCGACCGGGTCGCCCAGGCCATGGCGTCGCGGCGGACGGAACTCATAGGGCTGATCGTCCCGGACGCGCGCCAGCCCTTCTTCGGGGAGATGGCGCACGCGGTCGAACAGGCCGCGGCCGAGCGCGGGAAGATGGTGCTCGTCGGCAACTCCGACTACATCGCCGAGCGCGAGGTCCACTATCTGCGGGCCTTCCTCGGCATGCGGGTCTCCGGGCTGATCCTCGTCAGCCACGCGCTGAACGACCACGCGGCCGCCGAGATCGACGCCTGGGACGCCCGGGTGGTGCTGCTGCACGAGCGCCCCGAGGCGATCGACGACGTCGCCGTCGTCACGGACGACATAGGGGGCGCCCAGCTCGCCACCCGGCACCTCCTGGAGCACGGGTACGCGTACGTGGCCTGTCTCGGCGGCACGGCCGAGACACCGGCGGTCGGCGACCCCGTCTCCGACCACGTCGAGGGCTGGCGGCGCGCCATGCAGGAGGCCGGGCTCCCCACCGAGGGCCGTCTCTTCGAGGCCCCGTACAACCGCTACGACGCCTACCAGGTGGGCCTGGAGCTGCTCGCGGGGCCGCACCGGCCGCCGGCCATCTTCTGCTCCACGGACGACCAGGCGATCGGTGTGCTGCGCGCCGCGCGCGAGCTGCGCATCGACGTGCCGGGGCAGCTCGCGGTCGCCGGCTTCGACGACGTCAAGGAGGCGGGGCTGACCGACCCGCCGCTGACCACGATCGCCTCGGACCGCTCGGCGATGGCCCGCGCGGCCGTCGACCTCGTGCTCGACGACGGCCTGCGGGTGGCCGGCTCCCGCCGCGAGCGGCTGAAGCTGTTCCCCTCACGGCTGGTGGTGCGCCAGTCCTGCGGCTGCGAGTAGGCCGTACGGCACACGGATTGCGGAGATCCCCGCGCCCCTGAGGGGACGCGGGGATCTCTTTTGTCGGTCCGCGGTGGAGCTAGAACAGCAGGTTGTACTGGTTGAAGCCGGTACCGAGGCTCTTGCGCGAGCCGAAGAGGTCGCTGGAGGCCTTGTTGGTGCCGGGGTAGAGCCAGAGCGTGCCGCCCGAGTCCCGCGCCATGACGTCGGCGATGCCGTCACCGGTCACGTCGCCGTTGGCCACGTACGAGGTGAAGTTCCAGCCCGTACGCGCCTGGATCCGCGTCGACCACGGGGTGTGTTCGACCTGCGTGCCCCGGTAGAGGTACAGGACGCCCGAGGTGTTGCGGACCAGCAGGTCGGCGCGGCCGTCACCGGTCAGGTCGCCGTGCCCGAAGATCTTGACGCCCTTCCAGGCCTTGTCGACGACCTTGACGCGGCCGTAGAACTCGCCGTTGCCCTTGCCCGGGTACAGGTAGACCGAGCCGTCGGCATCCACCGCGACCAGGTCGGGACGCGCGTCACCGGTCATGTCGCCGGGGACGGCGTAGGACGCGTAGCCGCCCCACACCGAGGTGATCTGCATCCACTCGAACTGCTCCGAGCTGTGGTTGAAGGAGCTGCGGTACAGCTTGCCGTCGGTCTTGTCGCGCTCGATCAGGTCCTGGAAGAAGTCCCGGTCCAGATCGGCCTGCATGACCCAGCTCGCGTACTGCCAGTCCTTGCCCTGGTAGGCGCGGGTGGCCAGCGAGGTGCCCTTGCTGTCCTGCTCGAACAGGCCGCCCGAGGGCGTCCGCTCCAGCAGGTCGGCACGACCGTCGAAGGTCAGGTCCGTGTCGTCGATACGGGGCTGGGCCGCCCAGGCGTACGAGGACACCTTGGTGAACACCGGGTAGGCGCCCTGCGCGGTGCAGCCCGAGACGCCCCAGGAGACGATGCCGACGACCTTGCCGCCGACGACCACCGGGCCGCCGGAGTCGCCGTTGCAGGGGCTCTTGGTGCCTTCGTCGGTGCCCTTCGCCGGGGTGCCGGCGCAGAACATCGATCCCTCGACGAAGTCGTCCTCACCGAGGACGGTCTTCATCGCGGTGTTGCAGGTGGAGTCGGCGACCATCGGCAGGGTCACCTTGCGCAGGTTCGCCGACAGGTCCGCGTCCTCGGCACCCGAGGTCAGACCCCAGCCGTAGACGGTGGCGGAGGTGCCGGCCTTGTAGGAGGTGCTGTCGCCGGCGGCCGTCAGCTTCAGCCACTGCTGCTCCAGCGGACGGTCCAGGGTGAGGACCGCCACGTCGTTCTGGAGGGTCGCGTCATTGAAGTGCGGGTGGTTCCACTGGCGGTAGACGCCCGCGACGGTCCCGTTGGTGTCGTCCAGCAGGCCGGTCGCTCCGGCGACCACCGCGCCGTTCTCCGCCCAGTCGAGACCGGCGACACAGTGCGCCGCCGTCAGGACCTTGTTGGGGGCGACGAGGGTGCCACCGCAGAAGTAACCCTCGCCGGCCGCGCTGTCGTAGTAGGACAGCTGGACCATCCACGGCGCCGAGGAGATCGAGGTCTCGGTGCCGCCGATGATGAACGGCGTCTTCTTGGGCTTCGCCGCGGGCGTCGCCTGGGTCTTGGCGGCCTCGACGACGCGGTGCCGCAGTTCCTTGTCGGAAGCGGTCGGGGCGGGCGCGGCGCCGGTCTGGGCGGCGACGCTCGCATCGGGCAGTCCGGCCGGGTGGTCGGCCGCACTGGCGGGCTGCGCCGCGAGGGCGCCGGCGCAGGTCAGCGCCAGCGCGAGAGCGGCCGTCGGCAACGCCGTGGCGGGGCGTCTCCAGCGGTCGCGCAGGGCACGTATCACTCAGGGCTCCTGGTGTGGGTGCGTGTGTCCGTCCGTGTCAGAGGCCTGAGAAGGGCGTACGACGCACCGGCCCGACCGTCGACGGCAACCGCTTGCATGGCGTGCGTCGACAACGGGCGTAACCGCGGAGCCCCCCTCCGGCGCGGAGATCGTAGGCCTCTCCCGCCCCCGAAATCACGGCTCTCACAGGGGTCAGACAACTGTTCGCCCCTGCCGTTCCGCAGGATCACCGGGACGCAACCCGCTGTTTGCCCGGGGAGCGCGTGAGGGGCTCGCCGGACGTCCGGCGAGCGCTCACCGGGAGAACCCGGCAGGTCCCGCCACGCCGACAGCGGCTCCGCTCCGGCACTGGGGTCGGCGGTGGGTCCGGCAGCGGGCTCGACCGCGGGGCCGGGCACGCCGGGGACGCCTTTATATCGGGCATACGAGGTTCTGTCGGGCTTCTCAGGGGCCCCTCAGGGAGCTCTCATGATCCGGGGACAGTCTTTTTGACATGACCGAGAGCTTCCGCCGCAGCGGCGAGTACCCCCAGGGCGACGACCACGGGTCCGCGTACCCCCAGCAGCAGTCGCACCCCTCCTCCTCCCCCGTGAACCCCGAGTGGCCGCCCCCGCCGGCGTACCACCCGGCCCCGCCGCTCCACGTCGAGCCGGGCACCACCGTGCGGCCGGGCTCCGGTCACGGCAACGGCGGTGACGGCGGCTACGGCGCCGGGCCGTACGCCGGTCAGCCCGACGGTTCCGACGCCACCGGCTCCACCGCGGCCTTCGCGGCGCCGCCCGCCCCGCCGCAGGGTCCGGCTCCCACGAGGCAGCGGCGCGCCAAGGGCCCGTTCGCCCTGCTCGCCGCTGTCGCGATCGTCGCCGCGGCGATCGGCGGCGGCACCGCCTACGGCATCCAGGAGCTGACGGGCAACGACACGGTCGCCTCCAGCAGCACCAGCAGCACCAGCGTCGTACCCACCAGCCAGAAGGGCACGGTCTCCGGCGTCGCCAAGGCGGTCAGCCCGAGCATCGTCGAGATCAGCGCGACCTCGAACGCGGGCTCCTCCACCGGCTCGGGCGTGATCATCACGACCGGCGGCGAGATCATCACCAACAACCACGTCGTCTCGGGCGCCTCCGCGATCAAGGTGCGGCTGAACAACGGCAAGTCGTACACCGCGAGCGTCGTCGGCACCGACAGCAAGAAGGACCTCGCGCTGATCAAGCTGGAGAACGCGCCGTCCGGCCTGAAGACGGCGACGCTCGGCGACTCGGCCGGCGTCCAGGTCGGCGACCAGGTCGTCGCGATCGGCTCCCCCGAGGGCCTGACCGGCACCGTCACCAGCGGCATCGTCTCCGCGCTCGACCGCGACGTGACCGTCTCCACCGACGAGAGCCAGGGCCAGCAGCAACAGCAGGGCGGCGGCAGCGGCAGCGGCAGCGAGCAGTGGCCCTTCGAGTTCGGCGGGCGCCAGTTCAACGGCGACACCGGTTCCTCCACCACCACGTACAAGGCCCTGCAGACGGACGCCTCACTCAACCCCGGCAACTCCGGCGGCGCCCTGATCGACATGAACGGCAACATCGTCGGCATCAACTCCGCGATGTACTCGGCCGCTTCGGACTCCTCCTCGTCCTCGTCGAGCGCGGGCAGCGTCGGCCTCGGCTTCGCCATCCCGGTCAACACCGTCAAGTCCGACCTGGCCTCGCTGCGGGCCGGCGGCTCCGACAGCTGACCCGGAGGTCGCCATGAAGATCCAGCACGTCGCGCACACCGTGACCGGCGACGACCCGTCCGGCCTCGGCCTGGCCCTCACGGTCGCCCGCGCACTGCACGCGCCGGTCCGGCGGGCCCCGGAGCTGGCCCCGGCCGCCTCCCGGCCCGCCGCGCGCCGGGCCCCGGCCCGCCGCCGTACCGTACGAAGCTGATCCATTCCGGGACAGCCCGCGACGTGCGACGCTGAAAGCACCCGGCCACGACCCCCATCCCACCCGAGGAACCCACATCCATGAGCTCCGCCGAAGGCGACCGTGACACCCAGCGCATCCTGATCGTCGACGACGAGCCGGCCGTGCGCGACGCGCTCCGCCGCAGCCTCGCCTTCGAGGGGTACGACACCGAGGTCGCGGTCGACGGCGCGGACGCACTGGAGAAGGCGACGGCCTACCAGCCCGACCTCGTGGTCCTCGACATCCAGATGCCCCGCATGGACGGCCTCACGGCGGCCCGCCGGATGCGCGGCGCGGGCACGACCACACCCATCCTCATGCTGACGGCGCGTGACACGGTCGGTGACCGGGTGACGGGACTCGACGCCGGGGCGGACGACTACCTGGTCAAGCCCTTCGAGCTGGACGAACTCTTCGCCCGGATCCGCGCGTTGCTGCGGCGCAGCTCGTACGCGGCGTCCGCGGGCGCCGTTCCCGAGGACGACGCGCTGACCTTCGGTGACCTGCGCATGGACCTGTCCACGCGCGAGGTCACCCGGGCCGGGCGCCCGGTGGAACTCACCCGCACCGAGTTCACGCTCCTGGAGATGTTCCTCGCCCACCCGCGTCAGGTCCTCACCCGCGAGCAGATCCTGAAGGCCGTCTGGGGCTTCGACTTCGAACCGTCGTCGAACTCCCTCGACGTCTACGTGATGTACCTCCGCCGCAAGACGGAGGCCGGCGGCGAGCCGCGCCTCGTCCACACGGTGCGGGGCGTGGGGTACGTGCTGCGGTCGGGCGGCGCGGAGTGAAACGACTGTTCCGCCGGTTCAGGTCGCTGCCCCTGCGTTCCCGGCTCGCGCTCCTGGTAGCGGCAGCGGTGGCGTTCGCGGTGGCGGCGGTGTCGGTGACGTGCTGGTTCATCGTCCAGGGCAAGCTGTACGACGAACTGAACAATGAGTTGCAGTCCTCGGCCAACCGTCCTCAGGGCGGAAAGCTGGTGAGCACCATCAGCAACTGCAACGGCTCCGAGGTCGACCCGTCCGGACAGTCGCCGACCGACGCGGGCGGATTCCGGGCGCAGTTCGAGTCCTACCTCCAGGTGGTCACGGCGGACGGTGAGTCCTGCGTCGCCTCCGTGTCACCGGGCAAGATCGAGGTCGCCGGCAGCGACACGGACTTCGCCAAGAACCCCGTGGCCGGTCACGGCACCTTCCGGGACGGTACCGACACCAAGGGCAATCCGGTCCGGGTCCTGACCGTCCCCTTGATGATCTCCAATCCGGACGGCACCACGACGATCATCAAGGACGCGGCGACCATGTACGCCGTCCCTCTCAAAGGCACCAATGCCACCTTGAACGAGTTGGCCCTGGTCCTTCTCCTCGTCGGCGGCATCGGAGTTCTCGGCGCCGGTGCCGCCGGGCTCTGGGTGGCTCGGGCCGGGCTTCGCCCGGTCGACAAGCTCACCGAGACCGTCGAGCACGTCGCCCGGACGGAAGACCTCACCGTCCGGATCCCGGTCGAGGGAAACGACGAGATCGCGCGGCTCTCGGAGTCGTTCAACTCGATGACCGCCTCCCTCGCCAGCTCACGCGAGTTGCAGCAGCAGCTCATCGCCGATGCCGGGCACGAGCTGCGGACGCCGTTGACCTCGTTGCGGACGAACATCGAACTCCTCACCCGGAGCGAGGAGACGGGCCGGCCGATCCCCCCGGCGGACCGCAAGGCGCTGCTCGCCTCCGTGACCGCGCAGATGACCGAACTGGCGGCGCTCATCGGCGACCTCCAGACGCTGTCCCGGTCGGACGAGGCGCATGCGGGCGACCGCGTGGAGGTCGTGGCGCTCCAGGACACCGTGGAGGCGGCCCTGCGCAGGGCGCGGCTGCGCGGCCCGGAGCTGACGATCACGGCGGACCTGGAACCCTGGTTCGTCCGGGCGGAGCCCTCCGCCCTGGAGCGCGCGATCGTCAACATCCTCGA
Organism: Streptomyces sp. M41(2017); assembly: GCF_002078175.1. Classification (GTDB taxonomy): domain Bacteria; phylum Actinomycetota; class Actinomycetes; order Streptomycetales; family Streptomycetaceae; genus Streptomyces. Next base: position 1,824,056 of record NZ_MWFK01000001.1, read on the forward strand.
CAACGCGGTGAAGTTCAGCCCGCCGGGCGGCACGGTCGACGTACGGCTGCACGCCGGTGAGCTGAGCGTGCGCGACCACGGCCCCGGCATCCCCACCGACGAACTCCCGCACGTCTTCGACCGTTTCTGGCGCTCGCCGGACGCGCGGGCCCTGCCGGGATCGGGCCTCGGCCTGTCCATCGTGGCCCGCACGGTCCAGCAGGCCGGCGGCGAGGTGTCGCTGCGCCCGGCGGAGGACGGCGGCACGATCGCCACCGTACGGCTGCCCGGCGCCCCGGCCGCTCCGCCCGAACTTCCCTGACCCGCGGGCCGGGTCAGTGCCCGACCCGCAGATCCGTGCCCGCCACCTGGACCCGGATACCGTCGCGCTCGACGCGCACGTCCCGCAGGTTCACCGCTCCGTCCGCCGGGTGCGGCAGCTGGAAGCCCAGCGAGAGCTGGTCGGCGAGAACGGGACGGGTGAGACGGGTGAGGCCCTGGAGCAGGGAGGGGTCGAAGCCGAGGCGCTTGAGGAGCTCCGGGTGGGCGGCCGCCACGTCGAACAGGTTCAGCCGCATCGCCTGATGGACGAAGGCGGGTGCCCCCGTCAGGGACGCCAGCTTGGTGTCGTCGCGGAGTGCCTCGCGGACCGCGGAGTCCGGCACCCCGAGCCGGTGGACGATCGACGGGACGGCGAGCAGCGCCCGCGCCTTGCCGACCTCCTTGCCGAGCCGGGCGGCCGTGTCCCGGGTGAGGTGCAGGCCCTCCGAGGCCCGCGCGCCGGGGCGGTAGGTCGCGAGGTCGCCGATGTCCAGACGCATGCCGCCGATGTGGGTGGAGATGCCGCGCGCGCCGTCCCGCTGGATGCGCGCGTCGGCCCGCAGCTGCAGATCGTGCCCGGCGACGGGCAGTGTGCCGCGCGCCCGCACCTGGTCACGGCCGTGCCCGGTGAACGTGACCTGCGAGGCGCCCAGTTCACGGTTCAGGTCGTCGAAGGACAGCAGGACCTCGCCGTGCATCTGGGGGATGCGGGCGCCGCGCACGGAGGTGGGGCCGTCGCCGTCGAGCCGGACGTTCGTCGCCGTCGCCGACACCTTCGCCAGGGACACCCGGTCGGCGGCCACGTCGGGCACGGTCACCTTCACGGAGTCCAGCCGCTGGTCGGCGAGCTGGGTGAGGAAGGGGAAGCCGCCGATCTCGACCTCGGGGGCCGCGGTCAGATGCAGCTGGTCCTTGAGCTTGTCGGCCGCCCGGTGCTCGGCGTACAGGACGGCCCAGCGGTCGCCGAGGGCGAGGAAGGCCGCGAGGGCCAGGACCGTGGCGGACGCCTTGACGGCGAACGGGAGACCGGCGAAGCGCCTGCGGCGGCGTCGGCTGCCGCGCCGGTGGTTGGGCGGGGACCAGCCGTCGTCCGGTTCCTCCGGGAGGTCGTCCCGGGGAAGGTCCTCGTGGAGGAAGTCCTCCAGAGGCCCGGTGCCGTCGAGGGCACCCAGTTCTTCGTAGGGGTTCGGAAAGGAATGCGTGGCTATGCGGTGGGGGGTACGCATCGTCTCATCCGACCATGCGTACCGCCCCTGACCGCAACTGCTACCGCCCGTATGCGATCAACTTCACGATCGGCGGCGGTCCCGCGGGACTACTTGACGATCGTGATCCGGTCCGCGGCCGGGACCGGGTACGGCGCCGTGGCGGAGGAGCCGGCCGTCAGGTACGTCTCCAGCGCCGCGAGGTCGTCGTTGCCGACCCGGACGTTCGTGCCCTTGCCGAGTTCCGCGAAGCCGTCGCCGCCGCCCGCGAGGAAGGAGTTCATCGCGACGCGGTAGGTGGCGGCCGGGTCGATGGCCGCGCCGTTCAGCTTGACCGAGTCGGTGACGACGCGGGCCGCGCCGGTCTTCGTCAGGTCGAGGGTGTAGGTGAGGCCCTTGGAGATCTGGAGGATCTTCGGGGAGGCCTCGTTGGCGCCGCTGACCTGCTGCTGGAGCGCGGTGACCACCTGGGCGCCGGTGAGGTCGACCAGGTTGACCGTGTTGGCGAACGGCTGGACCGTGTACGCCTCGCCGAAGGTCACGACGCCGTCGCCCTCGCTGCCGCTCGCCGCGTAGGTGAGCCCGGCACGGATGCCGCCCGGGTTCATCACGGCGAGGTCGGCCTCGGCGTCGACGGACTTGCCGTACGCGAGCTGCGCGTCGGCGATCAGGTCGCCGAGCGGGGACTCGGTGCCGGCGTTGCCGATGTCACCGGCGATGTAGCCGATGGGGCGCGAGGCGATCGGCGCGGAGAGCGCGTTCCACTTGGCGATCAGCGACGTCAGGTCGGCCGCCTTGGCGACGTCACGGGTGACCACGTGGTTCGCGGACTTGACTGCCGTGCGCGCGATGTCGCCGGTCCGGCGGTCGTACGTCAGCGTGGTGTCCGTGTAGAGCCGGCCGAAGGAGGAGGCCGAGGTGACCATGCGGGGGTTGCCCGCCGGGTCGGGGATGGTGCACGCGTAGGCCTGGTGGGTGTGGCCGGTGACCAGGGCGTCGACGGCCGGCGTGACGTTCTTGGCGATGTCGACGATCGGCCCGGAGATGCCGTCGCCCGCGCCGGGGCTGTCGCAGTCGTAGTTGTACGACTGCGAGGCGGGCGCCCCGCCCTCGTGGATCAGCGCGACGATGGACTTCACGCCCTGCCGCTGGAGTTCCTTGGCGTACTTGTTGATCGTCTCGACCTCGTCGCCGAACTTCAGGCCCTTGACGCCCTCGGCGGAGACGATGTTGGGTGTGCCCTCCAGCGTGACGCCGATGAAGCCGACCTTGACGCCGTTCTTCTTCCAGACCCAGTAGGGCTTGAGGATCGGCTTCTTGGTCTTCTCGTCGGTGACGTTCGCCGCGAGGTAGGGGAAGTCGGCGCCCTTGAACTTCGCCTTCTTGTCGTAGCAGCCGTCCGTCGGGTGGCAGCCGCCCTTCTGCAGGCGGGCCAGCTCCTTGGCGCCCTCGTCGAACTCGTGGTTGCCGACGCTCGTCACGTCCAGGTCGAGCTTGTTCAGCGCGTCGATCGTCGGCTCGTCGTGGAAGAGCCCGGAGATCAGGGGAGAGGCGCCGACCATGTCACCTGCGGCGGCCGTGATCGAGTACTTGTTTCCCTTGCGGGCGTCGCGCAGGTGCGTGGCCAGGTACTCGACGCCACCCGCGTCGATGGTCTTCGTCGTGCCGTCGGGCTGCAGCTCCGTGACACGGCCGGAGGAGCCGGTCGGCGGCTCCAGGTTGCCGTGCAGGTCGTTGAAGGAGAGCAGCTGGACGTCCTGGTAGCGGCCGCTGCCGTGGTGGTGCAGCGGGGTCGCGTCGTCCTGGTGCGCGCTGGCGGGCATCGCCGCGGCCAGCGCGCCCACGGTGGCGAGACCCGCGGCGGCCGCGAGGAGTCGATGAGTTCGTCTGTGCCGGAAGGTGGGCGGCATGGTTCCCCCCTGGAGAACGGTGAGAGGCGAAAGCGGTGGATCGTGACCTGACGTGACGCGGCGTGCGAGGGCCGAGCGGGTGGTGCGGGCCGGGCAGTGACGCGCCCGCGGTGGAACGGGTGGTGCCGGTCGAGCACGTGACACCGGTCGAGCAGGTGGAGCCGGTGGAACAAGTGGAGCGGTGGAGCAGTGGAACACGTGGTGCCGGTCGAGCGGGTGGTGCGAGCGCGGGCCGGCTGGACTGCGCGGTCGCTGTGACGGCCGTGGCATTTGCACGCACTTTAGAATCAACGCGCGTAGCGCAACAGGGGGTTCGGGGTTACGGACTGGTTGCCATCGGTTCACCGGAGGCTGACGCCCCGCTCCGCGAGGCCCCCGGCCCACCCTGCCGCGGCCACCGCGCACCCCGCGGGGGACCTCTGCCCCGCCACGATCCACATCGACGCCGCTCAACCGCTTGTCCCCCAATCACCGCGCCGTACCCTCGTATCCATGACCAGCGACGACACCTCACCCCTCGCCAGCTCGCGCTCCATCGCGACCTACTCCGAGCTGTCCCCGGACCAGGCCGAGGACGTGCTCCGGCTGCTCTCGGAGGCCGCCCTGGAGGACGGGCAGCAGGCGGTGTCCGAACAGGGGCGGCTACAGCTGAAGGGCGGGGCCCGCGAGGGCGTCCGGCACCTTCTGCTGACCCTCGGCGACGAACTGGTCGGCTACGGCCAGCTGGAGGACACCGACCCGGTCGAGGCCCCGGCCGCCGAACTGGTCGTCCGCCCTGCGCACCGGGGACACGGTCACGGACGCGCGCTCGGCACGGCCATGCTCAACGAGTCCGGCAAGCGCCTGCGGGTGTGGGCGCACGGCGGCCACTCAGCCGCCCGGCACCTCGCCCAGGTCCTCGGCCTCACGCTCTTCCGTGAACTGCGCCAGATGCGCCGCCCGTTGGAGGGCCTCGATCTGGCCGACCCGAAGCTGCCGGAAGGCGTGAGCGTCCGCGCCTTCGTGCCGGGACAGGACGACACCGCCTGGCTCGCCGTGAACGCCGCCGCCTTCGCGCACCACCCCGAGCAGGGCTCCCTCACACAGCGCGACCTGGACGACCGGATCGGCGAGACGTGGTTCGACCCGGCCGGCTTCTTCCTCGCCTTCCGCGGCGACGAACTCGTCGGCTTCCACTGGACGAAGGTGCACGCCGAGGAGGGCCTCGGTGAGGTGTACGTCCTCGGTGTGCGCCCGGGCGTCCAGGGTGGCGGCCTCGGCAAGGCCCTGACCACGATCGGGCTCCGCCATCTCGCCGCCCAGGGCCTCCCCACCGCGATGCTCTACGTGGACGCCGACAACAAGCCGGCCGTCGCCGTCTACGAACGCCTCGGCTTCGTCACCCACGAGACCGACCTGATGTACCGAACGGAGTCCTGACCCCGGTCCGCGACGGAGCCCTGCGGTCCGGGAGGGGACATCGGCCCTGGCCCGGGAGGGGATACAAGCGCCGGTCCAGGACGGGATTCAGGCCCTGGTCCGGTAGGGAGCAGCGGTCCGGATCCGGTGGGAATCGGCGGTCCGAGTCCGCGACGGAGTAACGATCCGCCTGCGAGCGACCCCGACTCCCGTCCCAGCCTGCGCCCCGACTCCGGCGTCGGCGCCGGGCCCCGGGCGGTCGACGTCAGCGGCGGCCGGGGACGGTCGCTCTCCGCCGCCGCAGGGGCTCGGCGAGGCTCGCCGCCCCCACCAATACCGCCACGGCCAGGACGCCCGCCCATCTCCGGTGCGCGTCGTCCCAGTGGGGGTCGTTCGTCGCGACGAAGAGTTTCCATCGCTCGGGGAGCAGCAGGGCCGCCGCGAAGAAGGTGCCCACGAGTCCCGCGGACACCGCGAGGCCCGGTCCGGTCGCCTCCGAGAGCCGTACGGCCACGGTCGCGGCGGCCAGCGCGAGGGCTGCGAGGGCCGCCGCCTCCAGGGTGACGGCCCCCAGGGGCGGCCGGCCCGCCTCGGGTACGAGGAACAGGGCCGCCGTCCACCAGGCCGCCGTCAGCGGAGCGACGAGTCCCAGTCGCACCCCGATCCGTACCGGCCGCCGCGTCGGCACCGCGGCCGTGGTGTGCCGGGCCGGGTCGTCCAGCAGGAAGGCCAGTCCCAGGGCGTAGGCGAGTGCGGCGGCCCGCAACAGGTTGAGGCAGAGCCAGCGGTCGACCTCGCCGGAGAGCATCCGCGGTGTGCAGACCAGCAGCAGCCCGAGACAAGCGCCAGCGGCCAGCGCCGTGCGGGGCAGGGTGGGCCACACCGGCCGGGCGAGGACGGCGGCGACCTCGTGAGCCCGGGGGCGCCCAGCTCCTCCCGCGGGCCGTCCGGCAGTCTCTCCGAACCGCTCATCAGCGGCTGCGGAGCCGCGGGAACCTCCCGTCGGCCGGCCCGCCACGTCTACCTCACGCACGATCCGCTCCCCGAGTCCGCCGGCGTCCCCTTGCCCCCGACCGGTACGCCGAGCAGCTCGGCCACCCGCGTCGTCGGCGTCTTCGGTGAGGCCAGCTCCGTCCAGTGGGCCTTGACCTTGGCGGCCACGCTGTAGTGCGGCTTGGCCAGCAACTCCCGTACCACGGTGGTCTGCTGGGCGGTCATGTAGAGACTGCCGGTGGGAGCGAGCACGTAGGCGGAGCCCTTCGTGCTGTCGTCGAGCCGCACGTCGCGCAGGGACTGCATCGGGTCCGGCTGTGTGCTCAGCGCCAGCCACATGGTGGTCACCATGCGGGCGTCGCACGCCTCACCGGCGCTCTTCTCGTCCCCCGCGACCAGCACCGAGGCGACGCCGACGGCGAACTCGGGGGTGCGGTTCCCGCCCCAGCGCGTGCCGACCGTCACGATGCCCGGCGTGCCCGACGGGGTGACCAGGGCGTCACTCTGCAGGCCGTACCGGGCGTCGATGCGCTGGCGCACCGTCAGCCGCTCCCCTCCGGCCGATCCGCCCGCGCGGGACTGGATGCGGTCCACGATGTCGGCCCAGTCGGCGGTGCGGCCGGCCCACTCGGGAAACGCGCAGTACGTCGACCGCCCGTGTTCGATGCAGACCTGCACCTTCTGCGGGGTGACGGAGGCCTTCACGCGGGCCGCGGTCAGCGCGGCGGAGTCGCCCGGGGACTGTCCGGCCACTCCGAGACCGGTCGCGGCGGCGGCGACCACCGCGACGGCCGCGAGCAGTCGGGTCCGGCCACCGCTCAGCCGGACCGCGAGGCAGAGCAACAGGCCGGTGAGGCCGATGAGATAGAGGGCGTGCCAGGCGGCCGGGCGGCCCAGCAGGTCGGACGGGAAGGGGTCCGCGCCGGCGTCGGAGACGACCGGGCCGAGCCAGGTCACCCAGTGCGCGCCCTGGGTGGACGCGGAGACCAGGATGGTGACGGCGTAGGCGCCGATCACGAAGGGCGGTGCGACGAACCCGACCGGGATCAGCCGCGCCAGCAGGACGCCGAGGACACCGGCCAGCAGGACCACCAGGGGGCCCACGGCCAGCTCGGCGGGTGAACCGTGCCCGACGGCGCCCGGCTTCAGTGCCGCCCAGGTGAACTCGAAGCCGACGACCAGGGCGGTGATCGCGACGAACGGGAGCACGGACAGCGCGTGGGCCAGCGTCCGCCGCCACGGCTCCATGACCAGCACGTCGAAGTGCCGGTCGGTGGACTGGCGGCGCGAGCGCAGCACCGCGCGGTTCACCCCGACGAACAGGGCGATGGCGAGGAGCAGCGGGGCGGACTGGGTGGACCGGTCGACGTCCTGGAGGACGGGGAACTCGTCCATGCCCTCACGGCCGGAGAACAGGGTCCACGCGGTGTAGGCGACGTACACGGCGAGGAAGAGCAGGACCGGGATCTGGAGGAGCAGTTCGCGTGCCTCGAAGCGCGCGAGGGCGACGACGGCGGTCCCGCTGGACCGCGGGCTCGGCGTGGCCCGCTCCCCGTCGGTGGCAGGGGTCGGGGGGAGCGTGTGCGTACCGGCGCTCATGCCGCCACCTCCGCGGGCTCACCGTCGAGCGTGAGCAGATAGCCGTCTTCCAGGGTCGGTTCGAGGAGGTCGGCGCCTTCGGGAGGGTCGCCGACGTTGCGGAAGGTTCCTGCGCCGGTGCGCCATCCGGCTCTGGCGGCCGGGTCACGCTCGGCGCTGCTCCAGACATGGCCGGCGGCGCGGGCGGTCAGCTCGGCCGGGGTGCCCTCGAAACGGATGCGGCCGCCCGCCATGACGATCACGCGGTGGCAGAGCATCGCGACGTCTTCGGTCTGGTGGGTGGAGAGCAGGACGGTACGTCCTTCTCCCGCCTGGGCGATCAGCTCACGGAAGCGCATCCGCTGTTCGGGGTCGAGCCCGACGGTCGGCTCGTCGAGGACGAGGAACCCGGGGTCGCCGACGAGTGCGGCTGCGAGCGCCACCCGCTGGCGCATCCCGCCGGACAGGCGCTTGATGCGCTTGCCGCGCACGTCGGACAGGTCGACGGCCTCCAGGACGCGCCGCACCTCGCGGTGCCGGGCGGTGCGGTCGGTCAGCTCCTTGAGGATCGCCACGTAGTCGACGAACTCGAAGGCGGAGAAGTCCTGGTGGAATCCGGGCGTCTGCGGGAGGTAGCCGAGGGCCCGGCGGACGTCCAGGCGTCCCGCGGTGGTGCCCGGGTCGTGTCCGAGGACCGTGAAGGCTCCCCGGTCTGCCGGTACGGCGGTGGCGAGCACCCGCAACAGGGTGGTCTTGCCCGCGCCGTTGGGGCCGAGGAGGCCGGTGACGCCGTCACCGAGGCGCAGCGAGACGTCGTCGAGCGCGCGCGTCCCTCCGAAGCGGAGGCTCAGGCCGGAGGCGGAGACGGTGGGGATCATGCGGTGTTCCTGTCGGTGAGGTCGGTGAACGGGAGGCGCGAGGTGTCGAACCGGTCCCGCGCGAGGTAGAGGAGTGCGGCGGCAAGAGCCGCGACCGCTCCGGCGACGCCCTGTCCGGCCGCCGTGAACGGGGCGAGGGTGCTGCCCGACGCCGTGGTCGCCCGGGCCACGGCCAGCACGGTGACCCAGCCGCCCGCGACCAGGGAGGGCGCGAGGACGGGGCCGAGCCGGGAGGCCAGGGCGAGGCCGCTCGCGGTGAGGGCGAGGGCGGGCAGCAGCCAGGCCAGGGCCCGCAGGCCGTAGGACGGGAGGGCGAGGGTCGCCACGCCGTTCAGTCCGAGGCCGACCGTGAGGACCGCGACCGTACGGATCATCAGGAGGCGGAAGCCGTGGAGCGGGGAGACGACCGCCATCTCGTAGGCAGGGTCGAGCCTCGGGCCGTAGGAGACGGCGACCCCGGCGAGGGGGAGCAGGGGGGCGAGGGCGAGGAAGAGGGTGGGGGTGGCGCCGACCCGTGCCGCGTTGGCCGCGGCGACCGTCATGGCGAGGACGGCGACGACCGCGCCGAGCCAGGACCGGCGCAGGACGGGGGCGGCGGCCAGCAGCCGCGCGGTGTGATCGGCGACGCCGAACCGGACGAGCAGCGCCTCGACCGGGCCGGGCCGGGGGGCGTCGAGCTCGGCGTCGAGCCGCTCCCAGCCGGCGTCCAGGGCCACCGGGTCGCTGCACGCGGCCAGTTCGGCTCGGCACCGGTCGCACGCGGCGAGGTGGGTGTCGGTCGACCACAGGCGGGGCGGCTCCAACGCGCCCTGCTCATAGGCCCGGAGATCCTCCTCGGGCACGTGCCAGGCCGTGCGCCCGGCGCTGCCGCCCGTCACGCTCTCCTCCCTGCCCGTACGGCTGCCGTCGGCCACGCCGCCGTCACCCTTCCTGTCGCTGTCACCACTTCCGCGACGGTCGTCGCTCATGCCAGGGCCTCCCGCAACTGCTTGCGCGCACGCAGTGCCCGCGTCTTGACCGTGCCCGGCGGGATGCCGAGCAGGACGGCCGCTTCCCGGGTGCTGAGCCCGTCGATCACCGTGGCCTGGAGCACCGCCCGGAGTTCGGGCGAGAGTCCGGTCAGCGCGCCCGCCAGGTCGCCGTGTTCGACGCCGGCCAGCACACGCTCCTCCGCCGAGACCTCGTCGCGGTGCCGGAGCCGGGCCAGCGCGCCGCGCAGCCTGCCGCGCGCGCCGTCCCCCCGCAGGGAGTCGACGAGCCGCCGCGAGCCGATGCGCCACAGCCAGCCGGCCGGGTCTCCCTCCTCGCGGTAGCGGGCGGAGCCGTGCCAGACCGCGAGGAAGGTCTCCTGGACGACGTCGTCGACGATCCCGGGGTCGGCGCACCGGCCGCGCAACCGCGCGCTCAGCCACGGCGCATACCGCCGGTACAGCTCCTCGAAGGCGCGACGCTCCCTGTCCGCCGCGATGGCCCGCAGCAGCTCTCCGTCGCTTCTCGTTTCCCTCACACCCCCTCATCGGACGAGCCCCGCCGATCGGTTCACGCTCCGGCGGGTTTTTTCTGAACGGCCTTCCGTGCCTGGTGGGAGCCATGATCCCGGCGTCGTGGGCCCCGGGCGGGCGGGGCCGACTTGACGACTGCCACCCCCTTGCACCACCCTTTCACTACTCAATTAGTGAAAGGGTGGTTGTCCGAGTGGTCGCGTACCGCATCGACCGACGCAGCGGCGTCGCCACCTACGTCCAGATCGTCCAGCAGACGAAGCAGGCGCTGCGCCTCGGGCTCCTCGAACCCGGCGACAAGCTCCCCACGGCCCGCGAAGTCGTCGAAGCCACCGCCATCAACCCGAACACCGTCCTGAAGGCCTACCGCGAGCTGGAACGCGAAGGCCTGGTCGAGGCCCGGCGCGGCCTCGGCACCTTCGTCCGCAGAACGCTCGGCGCCGCCCCGGCCGACTCGCCCCTCGGCGAGGAACTCGACGCCTGGGCGCGCGACGCCCGCGCGGCGGGCCTGGACCGCGAGGACGTGGCCGCGCTGTTCACCTCCGTACTGGACGCACACTTCCCGAAGGGGGACCAGTGAGTTCCACCCGCACCACCCACCCCGGCGTCGCCGTCGAGGCGCACGGCCTCACCGTGCGCTATGGCCGGCGCTCCGCCGCGGCCCTGGACGACTGCTCCTTCCGCCTTCCGGCCGGCCGGGTCAGCGCCCTCGTCGGCCCCAACGGCGCGGGCAAGTCGACGCTGCTGGCGGCGGCGGCCGGACTGGTGCGCCCCGCCGCCGGCACCCTCACCGTGCTCGGCGCCGGCCCCGCCGAGGCACGCGAACGCGTCGCCTACCTCTCCCAGAACAAGCCGCTGCACACCCAGCTCACCATCGCCGAGACCCTGCGCCTGGGCGCCGAACTCAACCCGGCCCTCTGGGACTCCTCGTGCGCGGCCGCGATCGTGGAGCAGGGCTCACTCGACCCGGGGACCAAGGTCAGGCGCCTGTCCGGGGGCCAGCGGACCCGAGTGGCCCTCGCCCTCGCGCTGGGCAAGCGGCCCGACCTGATGCTGCTCGACGAGCCGATGGCCGACCTGGACCCGCTGGCCCGCCACGAACTGCTGGGCACCCTGATGGCGGACGCCGCCGAGCGCGGCACCACCGTGCTGATGTCCTCGCACATCGTCTCCGAACTCGCCGACGCCTGCGATCACCTGCTGCTCCTGGGCGGCGGACGCATCCGGCTCGGGGGCGGCCTGGACGACCTGCTCCTCGCCCACACCCTGGTGACCGGCCGCGGCACCCCCGCCGACCTCGCCCCGCACCTCGTCGTCGAATCCCGCGCGGCCGGCCGCGGTCTCACCGCCCTGATACGCAAGGACGGCCCCGTGGACGACCACTGGCAGGCCGAACAGCCCTCACTGGAGGAACTGCTCCTCGCCCACCTGCGCTCCCCCGCGACCCCCGCCCTGCTCACCCCCGGGACGACCGCGACCCCCGTGGCGGTGACCCGATGAGCGCCACCTCCCTGACGTCCCCCGTGCGCCGCGCGCTGCCCCGGCCACGAGGGCTGCTCTGGACGCTCCTGCGTCTGCACCGCACCGCCCTGTGGATCTGGACCGCCTTCGTGGTGCTCACCGCGGGCCTCCTGCTGTGGCTGTACGGGCCGGGAGCCGCCCACACCCAGCACCTGCTCGACACCTTCGGCTACGCGGGGGTGCAGGACGACGCCTGGACCGCCGGCACCATCGGCTCCCCCCTCTCCACCGCCTACAACGACCTCTTCTACGACCCGGCCTCCCTGCTGAACGCCTCCTCGTTCGCGGTCGCCGTCTTCGCGGGGACCTCGCTGATCGCGCGCGAACTGGAGAACGGCACCGCGCGGCTCGCCTGGACCCAGTCCGTCAGCCCGGCCCGCTGGCTCGCCGCCAAACTCGCCGTGCCCGCGCTGTTCGTCACGGTCGGCACCGGCCTGCTCGTCGCGCTCTACCGGATGCTGTGGTCCGCCCACAGCAACCTGCTGCTGGCCGGCTACGGCCCCCAGCGCCTGTACTTCTCCATCGGTCCGGCCACCGTCGCCGCCCCCCTGCTCGGTCTGGCCGTCGGCGTCCTCGCCGGGCTCACCCTGCGCCGCACGCTCCCCGCCCTCGCCGCCGCGGGTGCGGTCCAGTACGCCGTCATCGCCGTGCGTTCCAACTTCTGGCCGTTCCAGCGCAGTTATCAGCAGCCCGAGCTGTCCGTCCGCAGCCGGGCCATCACGTCCACCGGCGCGGAGATCCACGACCCGGGCTGCTACGCGAGCCGCGCGTGCCTCGCCAAGCACGACGTCGTCGGCTTCACCCGGCAGTACCTCCCCTCCCCCGACTACTGGCCCCGCCAGCTCCTGGAGACCGGCGTGCTGCTGGCCGCCACCGCGATCCTGGTCGCCGCGGCCTTCGCCGTCCTGAGGAGGACGTCCACCTCATGAGCGCCCCGACCCTGCGCCCCCCGGCGCCCGCCGTGCCGTCCCGGCCCGCCCCCGCCCCGCTCCGCCCCTCCGGCCTGACCTGGACCGTGCTGCGCCTGCACCGCGCCGCGCTGCTCGCGTGGGTCGCCGCCCTGCTCGTCGCCGGCGCGGTCCTGACCTGGATGTACGTCATCGCCCCGGACGCCGGCGTGGCCGGCGGTCCGTGCGCCACACCACCCGTCGACGGCCTGCCCGACTGCGCGACCGTCGACGCGATGACCACGGACGACCTCTACGACGCCGGCCTCGACCTGATCGCCACCGCCCTCTCGTACCTGATGGTCCCCGTCGCCGCCTGGGCGGGCGCCGCTTTGATCGGACGCGAACTGGAGGACGGCACCGCCCAGCTGGCCTGGACCCAGTCCGTCACCCCGGTGCGCTGGCTCGCCACCAAACTCGCCGTCCCGGCGGTCCTGCTCACCGCGGGCACCGCGGCGGTCGTCCTGCTCCACGTGGGGGTCCGCCGCGACGGGAACGGGAACCTGCTCGGCCCCTGGTACGACTCGGACATCTATCTCTCCATCGGCCCGACCGCCGCCGCGTACGGCCTCGCCGGACTGGCTCTCGGCGCCCTCGCCGGTCTGGTCCTGCGCAAGGCCCTGCCCGCCGCCGGAGCCGCCTTCGCCGTGACGCTCGCCCTCTCCCACCTGATGCAGGCGCTGCGGCCGAGCCTCTGGCCCACGACGACGATCACCGGGCGGACGGCCCTCGACCTCCCGCCCGATGTCCTGGTCCTCGAACACGGCGTCGTCACGAGCGACGGGCGGCGCATCGGGAACGACCTCGCCTGCGTCGGCTCCGAGACACAGGCCCAGCTCCGGGCCTGCATGAAGAACAGCCGGCTGAGCGACTTCTGGGCGACCGTCCACCCGGAGTCCCACTTCTGGCCCCTGCAGTTGGTGGAGAGCGGGGTGCTGCTCGCCGTGGCGGGGGCCGCGGCGGCCGCCGCGTTCACCCTGCTGCGCCGTCGCACGGCGTGACCGGTGGGGTCCCGGGCGGGCCCGCCGCCCGCCCGAGGGGCCCCAGCCCGCTTTCCGGACCCGCGGACGTCCGGGAGCCTCCCCCCGATAGCCCGCACGTCATGTCCTCGTAACCATCGATTCAGGTGACCTTGCGACCCTCGGGGAATGCAGCCCGCCGCGCCCGAGCCTTCTCCTCCACCGGAGAACGAGCCCTCGACGACCACGCGCAGTGAGCGTACGCCAGCCAAGCGGAACGGAAATTTCCGCATCGCGGCGCTGGCGCCCGCCCTCTCCGACGCGCCGGTCTCGCCCTCGGCGCGGAAGAATGGGTCCATGAACCAGCCAAGCGCCCAGGCACCCGTGCAGCACCCGCAGCCGTCCGTCGGATCCATCGCCGCGCACCGGCCGCACACCGTCGCGGCCAACGTCTCCGACCTGGAGCCCGACCTCGACGCCGATCTCGACGAGTACGAGGACACGGTGCAGGACGGGATCACCCTGCCGCAGGGCCGGTTCCTGGACCGTGAGCGCAGCTGGCTGGCGTTCAACGAACGCGTGCTCGAACTCGCGGAGGATCCGAACACCCCGCTGCTGGAGCGCGCCAACTTCCTGGCGATCTTCGCCAGCAACCTGGACGAGTTCTTCATGGTCCGGGTGGCCGGCCTGAAGCGCCGCATCGCCACCGGCGTCGCGACCAAGTCCGCGTCGGGTCTCCAGCCCCGCGAGGTCCTGGAGATGATCTGGGCGCGCTCCCGCGAGCTCATGGCCCGGCACGCCGCCTGCTACCAGGAGGACGTCGCTCCCGCGCTCGCGGAGGAGGGCATCCACCTGGTCCGCTGGAGCGAGCTGACCGAGAAGGAACAGGCCCGGCTCTTCACGCTCTTCCGGCATCAGATCTTCCCGGTCCTGACCCCGCTGGCCGTCGACCCCGCGCACCCCTTCCCGTACATCTCCGGCCTGTCGCTGAACCTGGCCGTCATCGTGCGCAACCCGGTCAGCGGCCACCGCCACTTCGCGCGCGTCAAGGTCCCGCCGCTGCTCTCCCGCTTCCTCGAGGCCTCCCCGAACCGCTACGTCCCCATCGAGGACGTGATCGCGGCGCACCTGGAAGAGCTGTTCCCGGGCATGGAGGTCCTGGAGCACCACACGTTCCGGCTCACCCGGAACGAGGACCTGGAGGTCGAGGAGGACGACGCCGAGAACCTGCTCCAGGCGCTGGAGAAGGAACTCATGCGGCGCCGCTTCGGGCCGCCGGTGCGCCTGGAGGTGGAGGAGTCCATCGACCGGTACGTCCTCGACCTGCTCGTACGGGAGCTGAAGATCTCCGAGGCCGAGGTGTACCCACTGCCCGGCCCCCTGGACCTCACGGGCCTCTTCGGCATCGGCTCGCTCGACCGGCCCGAGCTGAAGTACCCCAAGTTCATCGCGGGCACCCACCGCGATCTCGCGGAGGTCGAGTCGGCGTCCCCGCCGGACATCTTCGCCGCGCTGCGCGAGCGCGACGTCCTGCTGCACCACCCCTACGACTCCTTCTCCACCTCCGTGCAGGCGTTCCTGGAGCAGGCCGCGGCCGACCCCGACGTCCTCGCCATCAAGCAGACGCTGTACCGGACCTCCGGCGACTCGCCGATCGTCGACGCGCTGATAGACGCCGCCGAGTCCGGCAAGCAGGTCCTCGTCCTGGTCGAGATCAAGGCCCGCTTCGACGAGCAGGCCAACATCAAGTGGGCGAGGAAGCTGGAGGAGTCCGGCTGCCACGTCGTGTACGGCCTGGTCGGTCTGAAGACGCACTGCAAGCTGTCGCTCGTGGTCCGGCAGGAGGGCGACACCCTGCGCCGCTACTCCCACGTCGGCACCGGCAACTACCACCCGAAGACGGCCCGGCTCTACGAGGACCTCGGACTGCTCACCGCAGACCCCCAGGTCGGCGCGGACCTCTCCGACCTCTTCAACCGGCTCTCCGGCTACTCCCGCCGCGAGACCTACCGCCGGCTGCTGGTCGCCCCCAAGTCGCTGCGTGACGGCCTGATCGCGCGGATCAACAAGGAGGTCCAGCACCACAACGCCGGACGTCCCGCGTTCGTCCGCATCAAGGTCAACTCGATGGTGGACGAGGCCCTCATCGACTCGCTGTACCGCGCCTCCCAGGCTGGTGTGCCGGTCGACGTGTGGGTGCGCGGGATCTGCGCCGTCCGGCCCGGCGTCGCGGGCCTGTCCGAGAACATACGGGTGCGTTCCGTCCTCGGCCGCTTCCTCGAACACTCCCGGGTCTTCTCCTTCGGCAACGGCGGCGAACCCGAGGTGTGGATCGGAAGCGCCGACATGATGCACCGCAACCTCGACCGGCGGATCGAAGCGCTGGTCAGGGTCACCGATCCGGCACACCGCGCAGCCCTCGGCAGGCTGCTGGAGACCGGCATGTCCGACACCACCGCCTCCTGGCACCTCGGCCCCGACGGCGAGTGGACCCGACACGCGACCGACGCGGATGGCCAGCCCCTGCGGAACGTCCAGGAGATGCTCATAGACGCCCGGAGGCGCCGGCGTGGCACAGCAGCACCTTGATCCCCCCACCAGTCCGTCGGCCGGGACGGCCCCCACGGTCCCGGCCCCTCCCGTCCAGGAAGGTGCCCCCATCGGTGACGCCCTGGCGGGCTACCTCCGGGCCCAGGCCACGGAGTTCCTGCGCTCGCTGCGCCAGCACCGGGAGACCGGCAACGCGGCGAACGGCGCCGGGGAGCCGGGTGACGCGGCGCGCTCGCTGCGCCGCTCCGCCCGTCGTATCAGCGGCAGCCTGCACACCTTCCGGCCGCTCCTCGACGCGGACTGGTCGGAGGCGATGCGCCCCGAGCTGGCCTGGCTGTCGGGCACCCTGGCCCGCGAGCACGCGTACGCGGCGCGCCTGGAGCGCCTGCTCGGCGCGCTGAACAGGCTCTCGGGAACCGCCGCGCTGCCCGCGCAGGCGGGACCGGGCCCGGCCGCCGCCCCCAAAGGGAGCCTGACCGTCGGCGCCGCCAAGGCCGGCGCTCTCCTCGACCGGCAGCTGACCCTCGCGCGGACCCGCGCCCACTCGGCGGCCCTCCAGGCGCTCGGCTCCTCCCGTTTCCACGCGGTCGCCGACAGCGTCGCCGTCCTCGCCAGCGAGGTCCCGCTGACCCCGGCCGCGGACATCACCGACCTGCGTCCACTGGCCGGAGCGGCACAGGACCGGCTGGCCGACGCCGTGACCGCGCTGCCGCTCGTCACCGCGGGCCACCCCTACAACGCGGAGGCCCTCGTGCACGGCCTCTCCGCGGGCACCGCCCCCCAGCCCCAGGACGCGCCCTGGCACCAGGTCCGGCTGCTGCTGCGGTTGCACCGCTACGCGCGCGAGGTGCTGCACGGCGGGGAGTTCCCCGTTGACGGACGGCTGCTCGGCGCGGGGCAGGCGCTCAACCGGCATCGCGACGCGGCGGAGGCCGCGGCGGCCGCGGCGTCGGCGGCACGCACCCCGCGGATCGCGCCGGCGACGGCATACGCGCTGGGAGTGCTCCACGCCGACCAGCGGCACGAGGTGGAGGCGGCCCGGTTCGCCTTCCAGCAGGCATGGCAGAAGGAAGCCGTACGCACCCCGTGAGGGAGGCCCCATGGCCGACGACACCATTCAGGCCGCGGGCTGTGTCCTGTGGCGCCGCTCCCCGGTCGGCTCCGGGCTGGAGATCTGCCTCGTGCACCGGCCCAAGTACGACGACTGGTCGCATCCCAAGGGCAAGCTGAAGCGCGGCGAGGACTCCCTGACCGGGGCGCTGCGCGAGGTCGGCGAGGAGACGGGCTACGGGGCCGCCCCGGGCGCCGTCCTCCCCACGCTCCGCTATCTCGTGGGCGACCGCCCCAAGGAGGTCCGCTACTGGGCGGCCGAGGCGGCCGACGGTCATTTCACGCCGAACGACGAGGTCGACCGCGTCCTGTGGCTCTCCCCCGTCGCGGCCCGTCACCGTCTCACCCAGCCGCGCGACCGGGATCTGGTGGACGCCCTGCTCGACGCGCTTCACCTGACCTGAGGCCGCCCCGTGCCGGCGCACACCGTCCGTACCGGCGCGAACCCGGAGTCCGCCTCGCTCCGAACAGGGGACGCGAGCCGGTACACGCGGGAAAGGCGCGTCGAATGAGGGATGGCGGAGGCGTGCGTACGCTGAAACAGCAGCCGCCCCTGTTGGTTACTCAGCGTTTCCCCGTAGGCCCCCTGGGCCGGAATCCGGCCGTGTCCTCGACGTAAGCCTTCCGTGACCTCACCGCACCGCCCTCAGGGGTTCACCCCCCGTTCACTTATGGCCATCGGCGCCTTCACCTGATCTGCCTAATTTCGGCCTTACACGGTGCGAAGGAAGTCCCCGGACGTTCTCGCCGCATCGCCACGGACCGTATTACTCAGACTTCGCACGCCGCCACCAGACGGCGGCTCCTGGAAGGAACTCCCGAAAGTGAAGCTTCAGCGCATGAACCGGCGGGCCCTCACCCTCGGTGCTCTCGCCGTCTCCGGCGCCCTGGCCCTCACGGCGTGCGGCTCTGACGACACGGGCAAGAACGACGCGGGCGGCAGCTCGGCGCCGACCGCGGCCGCGGGCTCCATCAAGTGCGACGACGCCAAGGGCCAGCTGCAGGCGTCCGGCTCCTCCGCGCAGAAGAACGCGATCGACGCCTGGGTCAAGGCCTACACGGCCGCCTGCAAGGGCGTTCAGATCAACTACAACCCGACGGGTTCGGGCGCCGGTGTCACGGCGTTCACCCAGGGCCAGACCGCGTTCGCCGGTTCGGACTCGGCGCTCAAGCCGGAAGAGGCCACGGCGGCCAAGAAGTCCTGTGACGGCAACAACGCGGTCGACCTGCCCATGGTCGGTGGCCCCATCGCCATCGGTTACAACCTCCCGGGTGTCGACAACCTCGTGCTGGACGCCTCGACGATCTCCAAGATCTTCGACGGCAAGATCAAGACGTGGGACGACGAGGCGATCGCCAAGCTCAACCCCGACGCCAAGCTCCCCAGCACCAAGATCCAGGCGTTCCACCGTTCGGACGAGTCCGGCACCACGGACAACTTCACCAAGTACCTCAAGGCCGTCTCCCCGTCGGACTGGAAGTACTCGGGCGGCAAGGCCTGGCAGGCGCAGGGCGGCCAGTCCGCTCAGGGTTCCTCCGGTCTCGCCCAGCAGGTGAAGCAGACCGCCGGCGCGATCTCGTACTTCGAGCTCTCCTACGCCGCCGACGGCATCAGCACCGTCGACCTGAAGACGGAGGCCGCCACCCCGGTCAAGGCCACCGTCGAGAACGCCACCAAGGCCATCTCCTCCGCCAAGGTCGCCGGCGTCGGCAACGACCTGGCCCTGGAGCTGAACTACAAGCCGACCGAGGAGGGCGCCTACCCGCTCACCCTGGTCACCTACGAGATCGTCTGCGAGAAGGGCAACAAGGCCGACACCCTGGCCGCCACGAAGTCCTTCCTCACCTACATCGCGAGCGAGGACGGCCAGAAGCAGCTCACCGCCGCCCAGTACGCGCCGATCCCCGACGAGATCATCACCAAGGTCCGCTCGACCGTCGCGAACCTGAGCTGACCCGAGTGTGCGGCCCGCCTCACCGAGGCGGGCCGCACCGTCCGGTGCACCGCCGCCTGGAGCCGCCACTCGACTCGGCTCCGCAGACCGGAGACTCCTGATGGACATATCGACACAGAACACCGAAGCACCTCCTCCCACCCCACCGCCTTCGACGATCGAGCAGAAGCGCGCGGCCCGTGGCGCCACCCGCCCCGGCGACCGTGTCTTCCTCGGTCTGTCCCGCGGGTCCGGCATCCTCCTCCTGGTGATCATGGCCGCCATCGCGGTCTTCCTCACCTACCGTGCCGCGATCGCGATCAGCAAGGACCACGCGAACTTCCTCACGACGTTCGAGTGGAACACCAACATCGAGCCGCCGGTCTTCGGCATCGCGGTGCTGGCCTTCGGCACGGTGGTCTCCGCGATCATCGCCATGGCCCTCGCGGTCCCGGTCGCCGTCGGCATCGCGCTGTTCATCACGCACTACGCGCCACGCAGGCTCGGCGGACCCATCGCGTACGTGATCGACCTGCTCGCCGCCGTCCCGTCCATCGTCTACGGCCTCTGGGGCGCCCTCGTCCTGGTGCCGCACATGGGCGGCCTGTTCGGCTGGCTCGACCACTACTTCGGCTGGACCGGCATCTTCGAGTGGCAGGGCGGAGCGCCCCGCTCGATGCTCACCGTCGGTGTCCTGCTCGCCATCATGATCCTTCCGATCATCACCAACGTCAGCCGTGAGGTCTTCCGGCAGGCGCCGATGATGATCCAGGAGGCGGCGCTCGCCCTCGGCGCCACCCGCTGGGAGGTCATCCGCATGTCGGTGCTGCCCTTCGGCCGCTCCGGCGTCATCTCCGCCTCGATGCTCGGCCTCGGCCGCGCGCTCGGCGAGACGATGGCCGTCGCCACCGTCCTCTCCCCGACCTTCGACATCAACGCCAGCCTGCTCGACCCGGGCGGCGGCACGTTCGCCCAGAACATCGCGAGCAAGTTCAGCGAGGCCACCCCGTTCGGCCAGGACGCCCTGATCGCCTCCGGTCTGGTCCTGTTCGTCATCACCCTGGTGGTCAACGGCGCGGCGCGCGTGATCATCAACCGCCGCAAGGAGTACTCGGGGGCCAACGCATGAGCAACGCACCCGTCACCGCACGCCACGCGAGCTCGCTGCGCGGCGGAAGGCTTCCCAAGTGGTCCCCCTGGGCCATCGCCGTCGGCGCCGTGGTCGTCGCCGTCGGGATCGGCCTCGGCGCCGGCCTCGACAGCAGGGTCCAGTGGGGCCTGATCGCCGCGATCCTCTTCGTCCTCGGCACGTACGGCATCGCCGCCCGCGTCGAGGGCCGCCGTCAGGCCAAGGACCGCGTCGCCACCAGCCTGGTCTGGGTCTGCTTCATCGTCGCCGTCATCCCGCTGGCCTCCCTGATCTGGGAGACGGTCAAGCGCGGCGTGAAGGTCTTCGACGTCTACTTCCTGACGCACTCCATGGGTGTGGTCGCCGACACCGAGACCGGTGGCGGCATCTACCACGCGATCGTCGGCACCCTGGAGCAGGTCGCCATCGCGAGCCTGATCGCGGTGCCGGTGGGCGTGCTGACCGCGATCTACCTCGTCGAGTACGGACGCGGCAAGCTCGCCAAGGCCGTCACCTTCTTCGTCGACGTCATGACGGGCGTCCCGTCGATCGTCGCCGGTCTGTTCATCCTCAGCTTCTGGATCCTGATCCTGGACATGGGCTACTCCGGCTTCGCCGGTTCGCTGGCCCTCGCGATCCTGATGATGCCCGTGGTGGTCCGTTCCACCGAGGAGATGCTGAAGCTCGTCCCGAACGAGCTGCGCGAGGCCTCCCTCGCCCTCGGCATCCCGAAGTGGCGCACCATCATCAAGGTGGTCCTGCCGACCTCCATCGGCGGAATCACGACGGGTGTCATGCTCGCCGTCGCGCGCATCACCGGTGAGACGGCCCCCGTACTGCTCCTGGTGTGGGGTACGAACTTCATCAACACCGACCCGTTCTCGGGCCCGCAGGCCTCGCTGCCGCTGTACATCTACCAGCAGTACGCGAACAGCGCCGGCTCCGGCGCCGCCTACGACCGGGCCTGGGCGGCGGCACTCGCCCTCATCGCCTTCGTCATGATCCTCAACATGGGGGCGCGCGCCATCGCGCGGTGGAAAGCCCCCAAGGCGGGCCGCTGACGCGGCCATCAGCGACCCGAATCCTTTCGAAAGAAGCAGTGAACTGACATGGCCAAGCGAATCGACGTAAGCGGTCTGACCGCCTACTACAGCGCCCACAAGGCGATCGAAGACATCTCCATGACGGTCGAGCCCCGCTCGGTGACCGCCTTCATCGGCCCCTCCGGCTGCGGCAAGTCGACCTTCCTGCGCACCCTGAACCGCATGCACGAGGTCACCCCCGGTGGCCGCGTCGAGGGCAAGGTGCTGCTGGACGACGAGGACCTGTACGGCAACGCGATCGACCCGGTCGCCGTGCGCCGCACCATCGGCATGGTGTTCCAGCGCCCCAACCCCTTCCCCACGATGTCGATCTTCGACAACGTGGCGGCGGGCCTGAAGCTCAACGGCTCCTACAAGAAGTCCGAGCTGAGCGACATCGTCGAGAAGTCCCTCAAGGGCGCGAACCTCTGGAACGAGGTCAAGGACCGGCTGAACAAGCCCGGCTCCGGCCTCTCCGGCGGTCAGCAGCAGCGCCTGTGCATCGCGCGGGCCATCGCCGTGGAGCCGCAGGTCCTCCTCATGGACGAGCCCTGCTCGGCCCTGGACCCGATCTCCACCCTCGCCATCGAGGACCTGATCGGTGAGCTGAAGGAGCGCTTCACGATCGTCATCGTGACGCACAACATGCAGCAGGCCGCCCGCGTCTCCGACCGCACGGCGTTCTTCAACCTGTCCGCGGTCGGCCAGCCCGGCCGCCTCATCGAGATAGACGACACGGAGCGGATCTTCTCCAACCCGTCCGTCCAGGCCACGGAGGACTACATCTCCGGTCGCTTCGGCTAGACCGGACCTCCTCCTCGAACCCCTCGCGGTGCTGCATGGCGGTGCCACCGCGAGGACGAAAAGGGCCCGCCCCTGGCTCCCGGGGGCGGGCCCACTCGTTTACGCATCGGCGCGCCCCGCAGGACCATGCCGGCCCGCCCGTCACTTGAGGACAGCCCGTCCAGACCGGAAACGGGTCCCGGAACGCGGCCCCCTATCAGCCCGCCCGTCACTTGAGGACAAGCCCGTGTCCAGACCGGAAACGGGTCCGGAACGCAGCCCTTTTCAGCCCGTCCGGCGTTTGAGGACGAGGCCGTCCAGACCGGAAACGGGTCCGGAACGCAGCCCCCTTCCAGCCCGCCCGGCGTTTGAGGACGAGGCCGTCCAGGCCGAAGGGGGGTCCGGGGGCGCAGCCCTCGGGGACGGGAAGGGAAGGGGCGGAGGGGGCGAAACCAAAGGGCCCGGCCCCGGAGGAAACCCCCGACGACCGGACCCTGGAAGAGAAGAGCGGGACTCCGCGCCCCGCTAGAGAACCGCGACGTTCACGATCCAGAAGCTCAGCGCGGCCACGAGCGCCGCCGCCGGCATGGTGATGAACCAGCCGAGGACGATGTTCTTGGCGACACCCCACCGCACGGCCTTCACCCGCTTCGTAGCCCCCACACCCATGATCGCGGACGTGATCACATGCGTCGTGGAGATCGGCGCCTTGAAGATGTACGCCGTGGCGAACATGATCGACGCACCGGTCGTCTCCGCGGCGAACCCCTGCGGCGGATCGAGCTCGATGATCTTCCGCCCGAGCGTCCGCATGATGCGCCAGCCACCGGCGTACGTCCCCAGCGACAGCATCATCGCGCAGACGAGCTTCACCCAGACCGGGATCGGGTCGCCGGGACCCTGCACATCGGCGATGACCAGCGCCATCACGACGATGCCCATCGTCTTCTGGGCGTCCTGAAGACCGTGTCCGAGTGCCATGCCGGCCGCCGAGACGGTCTGCGCGATACGGAAGCCGCGCTTGGCCTTGTGCGGGTTGGCGCGCCGGAACAGCCACATGATCGCGGCCATCACCAGATAGCCGGCGAGCAGACCGACCACCGGCGAGAGGAACATCGGAATGATGATCTTGTCGAGCACGCCGTTCCAGTAGACCGTCGTGCCGCCGGCCAGCGCCGCGCCGACCATGCCGCCGAACAGGGCGTGCGAGGACGACGAGGGCAGGCCGAAGTACCAGGTGATCAGGTTCCAGGTGATCGCGCCGACGAGAGCGGCGAAGAGGATGCCCATCCCCTTCGAGCCCTCCGGCGTCTGGATCAGCCCCTCACTGACGGTCTTGGCGACCCCGCTGCCGAGGAAGGCACCGGCGAGGTTCATCACCGCGGCCATGGCGAGCGCGGCCCGCGGCGTCAGGGCACGCGTGGACACGGACGTGGCGATGGCGTTCGCCGAGTCGTGAAAACCGTTCGTGTACGTGAATCCGAGCGCGACCCCGATGGTCACGATCAAAGCAAAGGTGTCCATGAACGGGTCAGGACTCCTTGACGGCGATGGTCTCCACCGTGTTCGCCACGTGCTCGAACGCGTCGGCCGCTTCCTCCAGCACGTCCACGATCTGCTTGAGCTTCAGCACCTCGATGGCGTCGTACTTGCCGTTGAAGAGGTGGGCCAGCAGCTTGCGGTGGATCTGGTCGGCCTGGTTCTCCAGACGGTTGACCTCGATCCAGTACTCGGTGAGGTTGTCCATGGTCCGCAGGTTCGGCATGGCCTCCGCGGTCAGCTCCGCGGCCCGCGCCAGCACCTCGATCTGCTGCTCGACACCCTTGGGCAGCTCCTCGACCTGGTACAGGACGACCAGGTCGACGGCCTCCTCCATGAAGTCCATGATGTCGTCGAGGCAGGACGCCAGGTTGTAGATGTCCTCGCGGTCGAACGGCGTGATGAACGAGGAGTTCAGCTGGTGGAAGATCGCGTGTGTCGCATCGTCACCGGCGTGTTCGGCGGCCCGCATACGCTCTGCGATCTCGGCCCGGGCGGAGGTGTCCGCGCCGAGCAGTTCCATCAGGAGTTTCGAGCCCGTGACGATGTTGTCCGCGGATGCGGAGAACATGTCGTAGAAGCTCGTCTCCCTGGGGGTCAGACGAAAGCGCACGTTGGGGTCCTCGGGGTGCTTCGGTTCGGTCAGGCTGATGCTAGGCGCATCATCCGGCCACGGCTAATGGGCCGTCCCCCAGTGTCGCCCATCGGGCAGAGTGATCAGCACAGGGTCCGGTACCGGCTTCTGGCAAGGGCCCTATACCCGGCAAAGTTCGATACCATATACCCACCAGGGGTATACGTACAGGGCTTAACAGACGAGATTCGGCCAGGCTTTCCGGCCGGATCACGACCGGCATCCGGGACAGTCCCCGGGCAGGCCCCTGACAAAACCGCCGAGCGGACCAACAGGAGGACGCGATGACGAGCACCGAGGCCGGCGCGACCGCGCCCTCCGGCGAAGGACACGAGGTCGTGACCGATCACGACCGCGGCATCCACGGCTACCACCAGCAGAAAGACGAGCACCTGAAGCGGCTGCGCCGGATCGAGGGGCAGATCCGCGGGCTCCAGCGGATGGTCGACGAGGACGTCTACTGCATCGACATACTCACCCAGGTCTCCGCCTCCACGAAGGCCCTGCAGTCCTTCGCCCTCCAGCTCCTGGAGGAACACCTGCGGCACTGCGTCGCGGACGCGGCCCTCAAGGGCGGCGACGAGATCGACGCGAAGGTCGAGGAAGCGACGAAGGCGATCGGCCGCCTGCTCCGCACCTGAGAGATGTGACGCACGCGACGCGGGGGATGTATGTGACATCCCCGACCTATGTGACGTTCCGGACCCGGACCGGGACGCAGAGTCGACGCGACACCAGGGCCCCGCGTCCGGAACACGTGCGACAGGACGGGACGCCGAGCGCCCGAACCGGAACTCCGCACGCGGGTTTCGAGTGCCTGGACCGGACCTCCGGAGGACGGGACGCGAGCGCCCGAACCGGAACTCCGCACGATCGGACGGAACAGGACGCCTGCTCCGCGGCGCCCGCCCTCAGAACCGGGCGCTAGTCCCCCGTGCCGCGCGGACGGGCGCGTTCTTCGGCCACTTTCAGCACCTCGTCGATGCTCTCCAGGCTGAGCCGGTCCTCATCGGCGGCCGAGGCCGCGATGATCAGGTCACCGCACAACTCGATCTCGGCGAGGGCCACGTGGTCCTGAACTGCCGTACCGCCGACCGGAGCCACGTGCATCACCTCTTCCTGCCGTCACCGACTTCCTAGAGTAGGGAGCGGCCTACACACCGCGCATGGCACGGAAGGGCCATTTCCGGCCCTCCGGTGAAGCTACGGCTCCGGATGCTCTTGCCCATTCCGCCGGAACCCACTACTCCGCGATCTTCCCGGCGTAGATGTCCGTGGAATGCGGCAGCCGTACGTCCGCGGCGGCACCGAAGTCGTAGAGCAGGGTCGTCGAGGCGACGTCGACGGTGCCCTTCTTCTGGTCGTTGACGAAACTGAACCGGTGCCGGACCTTGCGCAGCCGCCCCTGGTCGTCGAGGTAGGCGTCGAACGGCACGGCGGTGGTGGCGAACCCTTTCGCCGCCGCGTTCAGCGCGGGACGCTGCCCGGTGGACGCACCCCGCGCGGCCACCAGCAGATCGGCGGTCCCGCGGTAGTGCCGCACCGAGGTACCGGCCACCTCGGTCCGGCCCACGTACGTGGCCGTCCGCGCGCCGCGCAGCAGTTCGGCCGCGGCGTACGGGTCGGTGGCACCGCCGGTGACCAGGTTCCCGTCCGAGAGACCGGCGGTGTCCACCCGGACCCACTTGTCGGCGGGCACACCGGCGCCCCGGTTCTTCATGAACAGCGCACCCGGGGCGAGCAGCTCGGTGATCGGCCGGTGCTCGTCGGCCCCGGCGGGGTCCTCGGGCAGCAGCACCTTCAGCCGACCGGTCTGCTTCCGGAAGTCGTAGACGCCCTGTCCGCGAATGGTGACCCGGGTGCCGCCGGTCGCCATCTCCATGGACGTGGTGGCCTTGGCACTGCCCGCGCCTTCCAGCGCGCCGGCCGCCTGGCGCAGCGTCCCCACGGTGTCGGCGCCGGTGCCGACGTCCTCGGCGGCGGCCCCGCCGCCCGAGCACCCGGTTCCGCAGACCACGAGTCCCGCCATGACGAGCGCCATCGCGGTCGCCCGTCCCTCCTGCTGCGCCACCATCGTCCGCCGACCCCCAGCCGGTCCGTCCCGGGCCTCCCTGTCCTCCCGCTTAACGACGGGTGGGGGCGGTCGTCACGCGGGCAGGAGTCCGTTCACTTGCCTTGGGTAACGTTGTCGGTGTGGAGCAGCAGGACATCACCGACCCGGTATCAGAGCACCGAGCGACCACCGTCGAGCAAGGTCCCTTCTGTCTGGCCCGCTGCACCTGCGGCTGGCGGGGCCCGGCCCGCCGCGCGAGAAGCCAGGCCCGCGCCGACGGCGCGGCCCACGCGACGGGCGACACCCCCTGAGGACGTGACTCCCCCTGAGGAACGCGACGCCCCCTGAGGGGCGCTCGTCCTCCCTTCCCCCGTCTCCCTCTCCCCCACCGGCCTCCTGTTCCTCCCCCCCCTTCCTCTCCCTCCCCTCCCTTTCCGCCTTTCGCTCCCCCTTCGTGACCACCCCGCCGTTCCCCTCACGGTGCGCGCGTGCTGGGATGCGGGAGCTGTAGCGGTTTCGCGACGTTCGGACGTGGAACCTGCGGGCCCGGGGGCCCGTCTCGTTCCACGGAACCCAGGGGAGGCGCACATGCAACGGCGTACGTTCATCGGCGGCACCACAGCCGTCCTCGCGGCGGCGGCGACGTCCGCGTGCAACGGCACGGACAGCGGCGGCGCTTCAGGTGCCTCCGGCACGGCGGGGAACACCGCGGCGGACGCCTCCGGCATACGCTCGGCGACCGCGAGCACGCGCGCGGCCGCCAACTGGACAGCCCTCTCCCATTCCCTGGACGGCGCCCTCGTGCGCCCCGGCGACCGCAGCTGGTCGGCCGCGCACCAGCTGTACAACACGCGCTTCGACGGCCTGAAGCCCGCCGCCGTCGCCTACGTCGCGCACGCCGGCGACATACGCACGACGATGGACTACGCCCGCGCCCACGGGGTCAAGGTGTCGATACGCAACGGCGGTCACTCGTACGCCGGTTGGTCCTCCGGAGACGGCCGCCTGATCATCGACGTCTCCAAGCTGAACAAGATCCGCGCCTCGGCGAACGAGGCCGTCGTGGGGGCCGGCTCGAAGCTGATCGACGTCTACCGGACGCTGGCGGCGAAGGGCGTCACGATCCCCGCGGGCTCCTGCCCCACCGTGGGCGTCTCCGGTCTGACGCTGGGCGGCGGCCACGGCGTGGTGTCACGGGCGTACGGACTGACCTGCGACAGCCTCACGCAGGCGACGCTGATCACCGCCGACGGCAAGCAGCTGACCGCCGACTCCTCCGCGAACAAGGACCTGTTCTGGGCGCTGCGCGGCGCGGGCAACGGCAACTTCGGCGTCGTGACGGAACTACGGTTCAAGACCCACCCGGCGCCGCAGGGCGTCTCCGCGTACATGACCTGGCCGTGGGCGAAGGCCGCCGCCGTGGTGAAGGCCTGGCAGGAATGGGGCCCGGACCAGCCGGACGAGATCTGGTCGTCGTGCCATCTCGCGAGCGCCTCCGGCGGCAGCCCGACCGTCTCGGTCGCCGCCTTCTCCCTCGGCACCTACGGCGAGCTCCAGAACGCCGTGGACAAGCTGGCCGACCGCATCGGCTCCCCCGCGCGCAGCGTCTCCCTCAAGCGGCGTTCGTACGAGGAGTCGATGGAGGTGTACGCGGGCTGTTCGTCGTTCTCGGCGGACGCCCAGTGCCGTCTGCCGGGCTCGACGCCGGGCCGCGACACCCAGGGCGCCCTCGGACGCGAGACGTACGCGGCTCGTTCGGACTTCTTCGACCGGTCGATCTCCGCGGCCGGCGTCCAGACGCTGCTGAGCCAGATCTCCGCGGTCCGCGGCGGGGCGGGGAGCATCGCGCTCACGGCGCTCGGCGGCGCGGTCAACCGGGTGTCGCCCACGGCGACGGCGTTCGTGCACCGCCGCTCCCGGATGCTGGCGCAGTACATCGTGTCGTGGCAGGCGGGCACGTCCGGCACCACCGCCCAGTCCTGGCTGACCGGCGCGCACCACGCGATGGCCCGGCACGCCTCGGGCGCGGCCTACCAGAACTACACGGACGCGACCCTGACGGACTGGCGCAAGGCCTACTACGGGGACGCGGCGACCCGCCTCAAGACGCTGAAGCACCGTTACGACCCGGACCGCTTCTTCTCGTTCCCGCAGGCGCTGTAGCCCGCCGCCACGACGGGCGCCCGGGCCGCGGGCGTCCGCCCGTCACCGCCGCGGGCACCCGATCGCACGGTCAGGCCGCGAGGTCGCGCTCCTCGGAGTGCTCGGTGCGCGCCCCGGGGATGAGCGTCTCCTGCCCGGCGGGAACGCCGTTCCGCGCGCGGATCAGCCGTCCCGCGCGCGGGGACCGCTCCACGGCCTTCATGACCGGGGTCAGCAGGGCCATGGCGAGCGGCGACAGCAACAGGGCCACCGCGGTGCCGAGGGCGAAGCCGCCGATGACGTCCGTCGGGTAGTGCACTCCCATGTAGACGCGGCAGAAGCCTTCGAGCAGGGCGAGCCCTATGCCGGCGAGGCCGAACCTGCGGTTCGCGACGAACAGTCCGACGCCCATCGCCATGGTGAGCGTCGCGTGGTCGCTGACGAAGGAGAAGTCGGTCTTGCCGCCGATGAGGACGTCGAGGCCCTGGTGGTCGACGAAGGGGCGCGGCCGCTCCACGAAACCCCGTATCGGAACGTTCACGAGGACGGCGATGCCGGCTGCGAGCGGGGCCCAGACGAGGGCGGCCACGGAGGACGCGGCGTCGGTGCCGCCCCGCCGTCGGACGGTCCACCAGCACCCGACGACCAGGAGGACCATCGCGAGCAGGAGACCCCACTCACCGACGAACTCCATGCCGCGGTCGAACCAGTGCGGCGCGTCCTTGGCCAGGCCATTGATGTCGTACAGCAGGTCGACGTCGGGGTTCGAACCGGATTCGGCGAGTCCAGCCATGGTGCTGCGGCCCCTTCGTCGTCTTTCCCACGGTCGCGCCTTTTCGCGCGCCGCTCGATCCACCCCCGTGGTCGTAGAACAGGTTCTCTACGTGGAATAGGAACGCACAGTTCCCTGCGGTGGGTTCCGCACTCCACGGAACGATCACGCAGACGTTATCGAAGAGAGACACATCGCCGCAGCTCAGGGGGTGGGTTCAGATCGAAGTGGGCAATGCTTTCGCGCCATCTTCCGTCACTCGGGTGGCCCCGAAGTAGTCGGGGGTGTCGATGGGGTCGAAGCGGATGACGGCACCCGTGCGGGGCGCGTCGATCATGTATCCGCCGCCCACGTAGATCCCCACATGCCGGATGGCGCGGGAGTTGGTGAGGTCGTCGGAGAAGAACACCAGGTCGCCCGGCAGGAGTTCGGACCGCTTGGGGTGCGCTCCCGCGTTGTACTGGTCGTTGGCGACCCGCGGCAGGGTGATCCCGGCGCTCTCGTAGGAGGCCTGGGTGAGACCCGAGCAGTCGAAGCGTCCGCCCTGGTCAGCGGTGCCGGTGCCACCCCACAGGTAGGGCGTGCCGAGCTTCTTCTGCGCGTAGGTGATGGCGGTCGCGGCCTGCTTCGAGGGATCCACGCGAGTCACCGGAGCGGCGAAGCTCTTCGACAGGGTGGTGATCGTCTTCACGTAGTTCTGGGTCTCTTTGTACGGCGGTACGCCCTTGTACTTGATGACCGCGTACGCGCCCGCGTTGTAGGCGGCGAGCATGTTCTCGGTGACGTTTCCGGGCGCGTTCTTCACGTACGAGGCGAGCTGGCAGTCGTACGAGGCGGCCGACGGAATCGCGTCATTCGGGTCCCAGACGTCGCGGTCGCCGTCGCCGTCACCGTCCACTCCGTGCGTGGCCCAGGTCCCCGGGATGAATTGCGCTATCCCTTCGGCCTTCGCGGGACTCTTCGCGTTCGGATTGAATCCGCTCTCCTGATACAGCTGGGCGGCCAGCAGCGCGGGATTGATCGCTCCGCAGAGATTGCCCCATTTCTGCACGAGGGGCTGGTACGCGGCGGGCACGGCGCCCTTGGCGAGTCCGACGGCGCCGCCGCCGATGCCGTTGGCGAGGTTCCCGGCGACCATGTAGACGCCGACGACGAGCAGCATCACGAAGCTGATCCCCGCGCCGATGGCAACGGTCGCCACGATCCACGCCTTACGCACCGTCAACCGCCCCTCACCGCACAGGAGTCCGCCGACGTCAGTGTAGAGGCGGGCTCCGCGCGCGGGGGAGATCGCGCACAGGCGGGAGGCGAGGTTCCGCCGGACAGTCCCTAACCGGCCAGTCCGGCCTCGCGGTAGAGGTCGGCTGCCTCGGTACGGAACACGGCGCTGTACGAGATGTCGTCGGTCTTCCCGCCCTGCTCGTGGCCGCCGATCACGCCGACGACGGCGCCGTCCCCGTTCACCCAGGGGCTGCCGCTGGTCCCGCCGGCGAAGTCGGGGCACGCGACGCGCTGCTGCGTGCGGCTCTGCGCGGTGGGCTTGTCGGTGCAGGTGATGGCGGTGTCGGCGGAGCTGGGGTATCCGGTGACGGTGACCGCGGTGGCTCCGGTGGCGCGGTGCGCGGCGAAGGCGTTGGCGCCGCCGACGGCGTCCTCGGCCTTCTTGCCGTCCCGCTCGCCGAGGACGGCGAACGCGATGTCACTGTCCTCTCTGTCCTCGGCGCGCCCGTTCTTCCACCCGTCGGGCAGGAACACGCGCCGGACGTCCCAGAACCCGTACGGCGCGGTGCCGTCCCGGTAGCCGGGCGCGAAGGACATCGCCCGGCCCCCGTCCAGACAGTGGGCCGCGGTGATGAGGAGGTCGCGTCCCGGGCTGTGCACGAAGGAGGCGGTGCAGAAGTGCCCGCCGCCGCCCTTGCTCGCCGCGTCCCCGTGGAACAGGGCGCCGACGCGGGCCGTGCGGGCGTTCACGGCGGCCTGGACGGTCACGCCGAACGGCCCCGGCCCGTCGTCGGCCACCGCCACCGACGAGGACGTCACGGCCAGCAGCACGACCGCCGCGCCGAGCAGCGCGGGCCGCCGCCTGGCTCCGGGGAAAGGGGTGACGCGGGTGCGCTTCATCGCCTCTCACCTTGCCCCGAGCGGGTGAGCGAAACCTTGGACGAGTCCGAGTATCGCCCGAGACCTCCGGCGCCGCCCGTCCAGACCCCGAGGGCCCTGCCGCACCGGGCCCGGCGGGGCGGCCGACCGGGTGACAGCCCGCTTCCGGACAGCCCCGGGCGAGCTGCGGTCCACGCGCCACGGGGGCCCCGGGCCGGGGATACGGTGGCCGCGGAAGTCTCCCATCACGGACCCGGGGTCCGGACGCGGCGAGGCAGAGGCCTGCTTCCACCTGGCCGGAGAGGAACACCACCCTTGACCGACATCCCCCCGGGCCTCGACTGGGTGCGGGCCGCGCCGGACGGCGTGACCGGACCCGGCCCCTGGATCGAGCTCGCCTTCGGCGCGGACGGCCTGGTCCACCTGCGGGAGACCGGCGACCCGGAGAACGTCGTCACCACCACCCGCAGGAAATGGGACGCGTTCGTCCTGGGTGTCCGGGCGGGCGAGTTCGACCACTTCGTGACGGGGGCCCACGACGAGCGGCCCCCGGCTCCCACCGACGACCGGCCCTGAGCCGAGGCACTCGGTCCGCCCTCGCAGAAGCCCCACGCGCGTACCCCCGCGACCGCACGGGGGGATAGCCTGGAGGCGACGGACCGTCATGAGCGGTACGGGGGCGCGGTGTCGGCCGGCAGCGGTCGGCGCGAGCACCGTAGAAGGGGACAACGACGGAACCACACGACAGGTTTCGCTCCCACTTCATTGCCCGGCGTGACCGGCCGTGATACACAGAGTGACCATACGACTCTACGTATACCGCCGTACGCCTCCCGAAAGGGTCCCCGCGCACGCCGGTGACAAGGGATTCGTGCGAAATCCGCCAACCAATGACGTCAAGTCGACATACGAAGGCGTCTTTGTCGGCGAGAATGGGCCCGACCTCTGCGCAGTGGCAGGGGGTGCAGAACTACCCACTAGGGGCGGTGACTTACATGCTTTTCGCAGCCGACAAGGGCGACATCAACACGATCATCGGCGGGATCGCCCCGGACTGGGGCCCCTTCGGCAGCCTGGGCAACGAAGCCAAGGTGATGGTCGAGGTGGTGATGGCGGTCGCCATCCTGCTGTGCCTCGGCATCGCGATCTGGGGAGCGGCCAAGCAGCGCATCGGCGCGACCGCCCTCCGCGACACCTTCAGCGCCGAACAGGGCAAGGGCCTCATCATCGCCGGGCTCACGGGAGTCTTCATCATCGGTTCCCTCGGCACGCTCTTCACCATCGTGTACGGCATGGCCGTGTAGCCCGGCCGGACCGCGCCGCAGCCGGCGCACCGTCAGTCCCCGGCCGGGCGTGCCCGGACACCCCGTCCTCCGACCCACCCGTCCGTCGTGCCCACCGGCTGAGGTTGCGTTTCCCTGATGTCGAGTCACCACACCGCGCCCGCGCGGGAACCAGCACGGCTACCGTCGTACTACGTGGTTCAGCGAGAGGTTGAGGGGGCGTACGCGGCATGAGTCTCGGAGACGAACCCGGGTACGGCGACGCCTCGCGCGGCGAGGACGGAGGGTACGGCGGCTCCGGCCAGACCCGCACCCGCCTCCCCGACCGCCCGGGCGACGTCTACGGCGGCGCGCGCCGGGGCCGTGGATCCTCCTCCCGGGGACTGATCACGGTCGTCGGCGTCGTCGTCCTCCTCATCGCCGCGATCGCCTTCGCGAACCGCGGCGACGACTCGCCCTCGTCGGGCGACACGGGCGGCGACAAGGCGAAGACGTCCCCGACGGCCGCCTCGGGCGACCACCCCGTGGACACCAGATCCGCAGGCATCCCCTCGGGCTTCCCCCACACGGGGGAGGGCGCGCAGAGCGCGGCGGCGAACTACGCGGTGGCGTTGGGGTCGGCCGACATGTTCAACAAGGCCGGCCGCGACCAGATCCTGGCGACCGTGATCACGCCGTCCAAGGTGGCCGACTTCGAGGCGACGCTCGACAAGGCGTACACCCCGCAGTTCAACAAGAACGTGGGCCTGAACGAGGACGGTTCCGCCCCGCAGGGCTACACGTTCGTCTCGCGCACGACCGCAATCGGCACCAAGACCACCGAGTCGTCTGCCGACGCGGCGACCGTCGAGGTCTGGTGCAGTGGTCTGCTCGGCCTCGCCGGCCAGAACTCGACCAACCCGGTGACCAGCAGTTGGTTCACCATCACCATGACGTTGGACTGGAGCGGCGACGACTGGAAGATCGTCACGCACTCCCAGAAGGACGGCCCCGCCCCCGTTCCGGGCGACGACCGGGCCTCCAGCGCCGATGACATCGCGAAGGCTGTCGAGGAGTACGGAGGGTTCACGTATGCCCGCTAACCATCGCGTACTCAAGCTGACCGCCGCGCTGGGCGCGGTGCAGGCGACAGCCGTGCTGCTCGCCACGAGAGCGGTCGCTGCCCCCAAGCCGTCCCCCTCGCCGAGCGGCGACGCCTGCGGCCTCATTCACGGCCCCGCCAAGAACTACTGCGAAGGCGACAACAGCGGCGGGGGCAAGACCGGGCTGACCGGTGACGGGCTAGGGTCGACCCTCGACCCGCTGTCCTCCCTGGCGAAGGGCTGCGCCGACGCCGCCTCCTGGACCGTCGACAAACTCTCCTCCGCCGTGAACGACACCGCCAACGTCGACTTCACGAACCCCAAGTTCCTCCAGCAGTACGCCGTCGTCTTCGCGGCGTCCACGATCCTGACCCTGCTGCTGTGGCTGCTGGCCGTGGCGAAGCGGGCCGTCCGGGGTGTCCCCCTCGGCACGGCCCTGTCCGAGGCGATCGGGTTCCTCTGGCTGACCGTGCTGGCCTCGGCGTTCACCCCGCTGATCCTCTACACGGTCGTCTCGGCGACGGACGGCGTGACGGAGGTCCTCGCTAAGACCACCGGGAACCAGACGGACGCGTTCTTCGGGACGTTCTCCGGCGCCCTCGGCAAGGGCGAGAACATCGGCGGCGGCCCGATCATGCTGATCGTCGTCTCGCTGGTCTCGATCCTGGCCGCCGGCGTCCTCTGGCTGGAGCTGGTGATCCGGGCAGCCCTGCTCTACGTGGGCGCCCTGCTGGGCACCGTCGTCTACGCGGGCCTCGTCGACAAGAACCTGTGGGGCCACGTCCGCCGCTGGGCGGGCATCATGATCGCGGTGATCCTGGTGAAGCCGGTCATCGTGATCGTGCTCGGCCTCGCCGGCGCCCTCAGCTCCGACAGCGGCCCCGACGCCTTCTCCGCGGTCGTCTCCGGCCTCGCCATCATCCTGCTCGCCATCTTCGCCAGCGCGATGATCTACCGCTTCGTACCGGGCTTCGGCGACGAACTCGCCGGCTCCCGCAACAACCGCATCATGCAGGGCGCCGAAGGCAAGGCAGCCGCCGTCATCAGCTCCCCGGCGACCATGGTCGCGCAGGGCATCAAGACGCACAGCGCCCGCGCGGACAACAACGGCGGCGGAGGCGGGAGCAGCCAGCCCCGCCCCGCCAACCCCGCGTCCGGTGGTGTGGCCGCGCACAGCAGTCGTACGCCGAACGGAGGCGGCGGATCTGTCCCCTCCGCCGCACCCCCACCGCGTAGCAGCCCGGTCAACACCCCGCACGCGAGCAACACCCGCAACAGCAGTACCAACAGCACGGGAGGTGAAGGGCGTTGACGACCGAGTCCCACGTGTCCCACGTGGTCACGCCCCGCCGTACATATCTGATCGGCCGCGCCCGGCCGAACGCGATCGTCGGCCGCAACCGCGAGTCCGGCGAGATCGCGCTCATCATCGCGGGCGCGTTCCTCGGCATGATGTGCGGCCTGATCGTCCCGGTCCTGTCCCTGCGGATCGTGCTGCTCATGGGCTTCCCGCTGCTCGCGCTGGCCGCGGTGTACGTCCCGTACAAGCGCCGCACGTTCTACAAGTGGTTCGAGATCAATCGCAGCTACAAGCGGAGCCTGCGCAAGGGCACCGCGTACCGCAGCCAGGTGATGGAGGCCGGAGTCCGCATCGACGGCAAGGAGGTCGAGATCGGCCCGCCCCCTGGCATCGGCCGGATCTCCTGGCTCGCCGCCCCCTTCGGCCCCGACGAGATCGCCGTGCTGCTGCACGCCGACCGGCGCACCGTCACGGCCGCCATCGAGATCGAGGGACCCGGCGTCGGCCTGCGCGACAGCGAGGACCAGGAGGCCCTCGTCGACCGCTTCGGCACGCTGCTCAAGCACGTGGCGAACGGCGACGGCTTCGTCACCCGCCTCCAGATGCTCGCCCGCACCCTCCCCGCCGACCCGGACGCCCACGCCAAGGACGTCTCCGTCCGCGGTGACGAGCGCGCCCCGGGCTGGCTCCAGCAGTCTTACGACCAGCTCCAGTCGATGGTGTCCACCAGCAGCGAGCAGCACCGCGCCTACCTCGTCGCGTGCATGCACTACTCGCGCGAACTGGCCTCCGAGGCGCAGGCCATGGCCCGCGCCGCCCGGCCGCAGGGCGGACGCAAGCTCGACCGGGACGCCGGACTCGCCGTCGTCATGGCGCGCGAGCTGACCGACATCTGCTCCCGGCTCCAGGAAGCCGACATCCGCGTACGACAGCCGCTCGGTCAGGGGCGGCTCGCCTCCCTCGTGCACTCGATGTACGACCCGGACCACCCGATCGACCACATCCAGGCCATGACCAAGCGCAACGCCTGGCCGGCCGAGCTGGACGCCATGGAGCCCACGTACCTCCAGGCGAAGACCCGCGAGTCGTCCACCCGCGCGCCCTGGTGCCACTCCACGGCCTGGGTGAAGGAGTGGCCGATGACCCCCGTGGGCGTCAACTTCCTCGCCCCGCTGCTCGTCCACACCCCGGACGTCATCCGCACGGTCTCCGTGACGATGGACCTCGAACCGACCGAGATCGCCATCGAACGCATGCTGACCGAGAAGACGAACGACGACGCCGAGACCAGCCGCGCCGCCAAGATGAACCGCACCGTCGACCCCCGCGACATCGCCTCGCACAATCGCCTCGACCAGCGCGGCGAGGACCTCGCGAGCGGCGCCGCGGGCGTCAACCTCGTCGGCTACATCACGGTGTCCTCGCGCAACCCCGAGGCGCTCGCGCGCGACAAGCGCACCATCCGCGCCTCGGCCGGCAAGTCGTACCTGAAGCTGGAGTGGTGCGACCGCGAGCACCACCGCGCCTTCGTCAACACACTGCCGTTCGCCACCGGAATCCGCAGGTAGGGGCTGATGCACTGATGCGGGATCCGCTGTCCATCGCTACCGACGCCTTCACGTCCTTCCTCTTCGGAAAGGTCGAGACGACCCGGCTCCCCGTCCGCACCTCCACGGGACAGGCCCAGGCCGTCTACCTCCCCACCGCCGCACCCGGCCTCGGTGACTCGGGCGTCATCATCGGCCGCGAGGTGTACTCCGGGAAGGGCTACATCTACGACCCGTTCCAGCTGTACGGGCAGCAGCTCCCCGCCCCGCACTGGCTGGTCCTCGGTGAGTCCGGCAACGGCAAGTCGGCCCTGGAGAAGACCTACGTCCTGCGCCAGCTGCGCTTCCGTGACCGCCAGGTCGTCGTCCTCGACGCCCAGGGCGAGGACGGCGTCGGCGAGTGGAACCTCATCGCGGAGGAGCTGGGGATAACCCCCATCCGGCTCGACCCGACGGCCGCCCTCGACATGGGCATCCGGCTCAACCCGCTCGACCCCGCGATCACGACGACCGGGCAGCTCGCCCTGCTGCGCACCATCGTCGAGGTCGCCATGGGCCACGGCCTCGACGAACGCTCCGGCTTCGCCCTGAAGGTCGCGCACGCCTACGTCAACGAGACGGTCGTCGAGCGCCAGCCCGTCCTCACCGACATCGTGGAGATGCTGCGCCACCCCGAACCGGAGTCGGCCGAGGCGATGAACGTCGCCATAGACGACGTACGGGCCTGGGGTCTGGACGTCGCCCTCGTCCTCGACCGGCTCGTGGACGGTGACCTGCGGGGCATGTTCGACGGTCCGACGACGGTCGGCATCGACCTGGACGCTCCGCTGATCGTCTTCGACCTGTCGCACATCGACCGGAACTCCATCGCCATGCCGATCCTGATGGCGATCGTCGGCGTGTGGCTGGAGCACACCTGGATCCGGCCCGACCGCAAGAAGCGCATCTTCCTGGTGGAGGAGGCGTGGCACATCATCAACAGCCCCTTCGTGGCACAGCTCTTCCAGCGGCTGCTGAAGTTCGGCCGGCGCCTCGGCCTGTCCTTCGTGGCGGTCGTCCACCACCTCTCCGACGTCGTCGACGGAGCGGCGGCGAAGGAGGCCGCGGCGATCCTGAAGATGGCGTCGACCAGAACGATCTACGCCCAGAAGGCCGACGAGGCACGGGCGACGGGCCGGGTCCTCGGCCTGCCACGGTGGGCGGTCGAGATCATCCCGACGCTCACTCCGGGCATCGCGGTCTGGGACGTCAACGGCAACGTCCAGGTGGTCAAGCACCTCATCACCGAGACGGAGCGCCCCCTGGTCTTCACCGACCGGGCCATGACCGAGTCCTCGGCCGACCTCCTCCTCTCCGACGACGCGATGCGCGCCGCCGAACTGGAGGCGGAGGAACGGGCGGCGGCCTTCATGGAGCAGCACCTCAGCGACATCGACGACTCCTCCGAGTCCACGGTGGCGTGAGGCGGCCTGCGATGAGACCGGACGACCGGAACGGCCCCCGGCGCGAGGGGGAGGGCGGTATCCCCGATGGCCTGCTGATCGGGGTGCTCGGCTTCCTCCTCGGCATGACCCTGATGGTGTGGACGGCGACGGGCCTCGCGGGCCTGTTCGCCCGCGGTGCCTGGCCGGACGCGGTCACTTTTCCGCGGACGCCCCTGGCCATGCGGCATCTGATCGGCGCGCCGCACGACCTGCCGGGCGCCTGGCCCGACACCCCGGCCGCCCAGCTGTCCGGCTACGGACTCTTCTGGGGCCTGTTCATCGGCCAGTTGATGGTCCTGCTGGTCCTCACCGTGTTCGTGATGGGGACGGTGGCCCGGTGGCGTGCGGGCCGGGCCCGACGACGTGCCGAAGCGGTGGCGTCCGCCGGTGCGATCGGCCCGGTGGTGCCGTCGGCCAGGGCCGAGCAGCAGGCGTGGGCGGAGCAGCAGCCCCCG
This sequence comes from Streptomyces sp. M41(2017), assembly GCF_002078175.1. Taxonomy (GTDB): domain Bacteria; phylum Actinomycetota; class Actinomycetes; order Streptomycetales; family Streptomycetaceae; genus Streptomyces. The sequence continues at coordinate 1,862,226 of NZ_MWFK01000001.1, forward strand.
GCTACCGCGCAGTATCCCGGCCCCGCACAGCCGACATCCGCGACGCAGCCGCCGGTGACGGCTCCCACGGCCTCCCTGGCCGCCGAGGACGCCCGGACGGCGGATCTGTCCGGGCGACGAACGGGCACCGCCCAGACGGGCGTACAGACAGGCGCACAGGGGGCCGGGCGGACGCCTGCCCCCTCGGGCGCGGACGCGGGCGCGGGAGCCGCCACGGCGGCCACGATGTGGGCGGGCGGCCGGGAGGTGGCGCCCACCGACGGCACGGCACCCCTCACCACGACACCGGCCCAGCCGAAGCAGGCCTGGGAGAACACCCACGCGGTGGTCCTAGGCGCGGCCGAGGCCCGCCGCCCCACCGCCACCCAGGCCGTGCGCGACGCCGAGGGTCCCGCGCTCGTCGTCACCTCCGACCCGCGGATCTGGTCGGAGACCAAGGACGCCCGCGCCAAGCTGGGCCCCGTCCTCCTCTACGACCCCACCCACCTGTGCGACACCCCGGCGCGCCTGCACTGGTCCCCCGCGGCAGGCTGCCAGGACAGGGAGACGGCCGCCGCCCGCGCGAGCGCGCTCCTCGCCGCCGTACGCCCCACCGCCAAGGTCGACCAGACGATGGCCGACGTCGCCGAAACGCTCCTGCGCAGCTATCTGCACGCCGCGGCCGTCGAGGGCAAGCCCTTCCGGCACGTGCACCGGTGGGCCCAGGGCACCCAGGTCCAGGACGCCGTACGGGCCCTGCGGACGAACCCCAAGGCCGCGTCCGGCGCCGCCGGCGAACTGGAGGCCGCACTCACCTCGCACCCCGAACGCCGGGACATCGCGCAGGAGTTGACGGCACGAGCGCTGTCCTCGCTCGGCACGGTCAACATCCGGGAATCCTGCACCCCGAACCGAACTGACAGCCTCACCCTGGATTCCTTCGTGGACGAAGGGGGCACGCTCTATGTGGTCGGTGAACCGATCGAGGACCCCAAGGCGAACCCCGGCGCCATGCCGCTCCTGACGGCCCTCACCTCAAGCGTGGTCGAGCGTGGCCGGCGCATGGCCGAACGGTCATCCTCCGGTCGGCTCGACCCACCACTCACCCTCGTCCTGGACGACGTGGCGGCCGTGGCCCCGCTCCCCCAGCTCCCCGACCTCCTCACCACGGGCCCGGCCCGCGGCCTCCCGACCCTGGCCCTCCTCCGCTCGCGTGAACAACTCCGCTCGCGGTGGCCGTCGTACGAGCTGCCGGACTGATCGACCGAGGGCCACTCCGCGCCCCGTCCGTCGCCCGTCAGCCGTCAGCCGTCACCCGTCACCCGTCACCCGTCACCCGTCACCCGTCGAGCGTCAGCCGCACCGCCCGGATCCGGCCGCCGGCGCCGCGCACGGGATCGGTGTCCACGTCGACGGAGACCTCCCCCAGCGCGGCCCGTACGCCGGCCACCATGCCCTCGGGAAGCGTCAGTTCACGGACGCGGTGCTCGGCGAGGTAGGAGGCCAGAGCGGCCACGGACACACCGGCCCTCACGTCCATGCTCGCCGGCACCCGCCCGAGCCGCCGGAGGTGGCCGAGCTGCTCGTCGGTGCGGACGGTGTGGATGAGGCCCTCCGGATCCAGCCGCCCGATGACCTCGTCGGCGTACCGCGCGCTGTCGAAGCGGGACCAGGCCCACATGAGCTGGGCACGGACCCGGACGAAGGGGTGCCGGGTGAAGCGGGCGAGGAAGGCGACCGCCGCGTCCGAGGCGATGTGCGAGGCCGCGATGACCGTGCGGTACGCGGCCATGTCGTCGTCGAGTTCCCCGGGACCGGGCAACAGGTGCAGGATCAACGGCCCGACGTCGGCCAGCGCCCGCGCCTCCTCCTCGTTCCCGGGAGGCACGAGAGCCGCGGTCGCCCGCTCCACGGCCTCCCGCACGGACGGATCGAGCGACGTGGCGTGCTCCAGGCAGGCCGCCGCGAGCAGGTGGATCCGCGCCCGTACCCGCTGGTCCGGGGCATGTTCCCCCCGCGCCAACAGCTCCTGGAAGATCGCCTCGCGCTCCCGGGGGCGGGCGAGCGCGACGGCCATACGGATCACGTCCTCCCACTGGTCGTCGTCCGCGTGCTCGACCAGCAGCCCGAAGTCGCCCTCCTCGACGGCGGCCCGCGCACCGAGGAAGTCCTGGAAGGTCCGGTGGACGAAGTCCACGGTGCCGGGCGCGGGTTCGCGCACCAGACCGCTGCGCTGGACGAAGTGGTCGAGGACGGCCGGCGCCCCGCCCAGCACCCCGACCTCGGGGATCGCCGGCAGCACCCGGGCCACGATGGCCTCCGCCCGTGAACGGTCCATCTCCGTTCGGCCGTTCTTGACGAGCCAGTAGGCGAGGAGTTGCAGCACCGCCAGCTGCGGCTCCTCGCGGAGCGCGGGAAGCGCCATGTCCCGCTCCCGGTCGCGGCGGCCGAGCAGCATCGACAGAGCGGCCTCGTACAGGTCCTTGCGCCCGTGGGGCAGGGAGCCGCGCCGGTCATGATGGAGGGCACAGATCAGGCCGCACATCAGCGGGTTGGTGGCGAGCCGCCCGAGGTCCGCCTGCGTCCGCACGGCCGTACGGAGCTGTGCCGTGTACCGGTCCAGCTCGTCCCCGTCGTCCGAACCCGTGCGGGCCGCCGCGTGCCACCGCCCGATGAACGCCGCGACGTCCGCCGGCCCCATGGCGGAGAGCGTCACCTCGCGGAACCCGTCCTCGACCAGCCAGTCGTGACCCACGGCGGAGGGCCTGGACGTGACCAGCCAGCGGTTCTCCCCGTCGTACGTCTCCATCAGGTCCCGCAGCCATCCGCGGGTCCGTTCCCGCTCGGGCTCGGGGACCTCGTCGATCCCGTCGACGAGGATCAGAGCGCGTCCGGCGAGGAGCACCCGGTCCTCCCATCCGTCCGGCTGCGCGCCGGCCAACGGGCAGCCGGTCGCGGCGAGCAGGTCGCGGGGGCCGGGCAGCCGCAGGCCGTGGCGCGTGAGGGTGCGGAGCGGGAGAACGAAGGGCACCCGGTCGTCGAGGTGGCTCAGCCGCCCGGTCGACCCGCCACGAGCGGCGGTGACGGCCAGCCACTGCACGAGCGTGCTCTTCCCGGAACCGGCCTCACCGCGCAGCAGCACCCGACGGTCGGAGTCGAGGACCTGGTCGGCGGGTCCGGTCCCGTCGGCGAGTGCCCGCTGATAGGCCTGCCCGGTCTCCCCCCTGAGCTCCGGACTCGGCACCCGACGGGTCGTCTCCAGGTTCAGGTACGCCACATCCAGCGGCCACCGTGTGGGCGAGCTGCTCAGGTCGATCCCGTGGATGGTGAGCTTCCCGTGCTTCTTGCGCAGATGCTCCAGATACCGCTGCTCGAACGCGGCGTCCTCACCGCCCGGAAGGGGGCTGCGCCGGACCAACTCGTCCACCTTGGCGATGAGTTCGTCTAGGCCCCGGGCCTGCTCCACCAGAGCGTGCGCGACGAACGTCGACCGCTGCGTGAAGAACTGCAGGATGTGCAGACAGGCGGTGTCGACCAGCCGCTCGTAGAAGTACGTCGCCGCGGAACTCAGACGGCGCTCGGGACGGTCACCGGCCCGCCGCAGCTCCCGCGCGAACTCCTGGTGCCCCAGCCGTACGGCGTCGAGGTCGGTGAGGGTGAGATCACCGAGTGCGTGGAGCGTGGCGCCGAGCGCGTCGACGACGGCCTGTTCCTCGTCGTCCGCGATGGCCCGTTCGCCGCTCCGCAGCCCTTGCCGGACCAGCTTCGCCGCGAGATCACGGACGTCCGCCTCGGTGAGAGAGCGCTTCTCCCCGGTGAAGGAGACGTACCCGGAGATGCGGATCGGACGGTCGACGAGCCCGGCGCCGGGTCCTTCGGTGACGAACAGCCTCTTCACGAGGGGACCCACGGCGGCCGAGGCCAACCTCGTTCCGACAGCGGCGAGTTCCACGTGTGCTCCCCCGGGACGGCTGCGATCCTCCCCGGGGATCCTAGGCCGCCGCACCGGATGCCGGAGGGCGCTCCGTCACTCGCTCCGGGTGATCACGAACTCCAGCTCCAGCTCCCCGGTGTCCCCGGGCATCGGCACGGTGTTCCCGGTGCGACGGAAACCGGCCTTCCGGTAGAACGCCTCCGCCCGGCTGTTCTTCTCGTGGACGAAGAGCCGTACACGCTCCAGTCCGATCCCCCAGGACCACACGAGAGCGGCGTCGAAGAGCGCCCGGGTGACCCCGGCCGCGCTCCCCCGGTGCTCGGGCCGTACGAAGACCCCCACCAGATGCCCCTGGCTCTGCTCGGTGACCTGCCCGAACGGGTCGACCGACCCGGCCTCCTCGACCAGCACGGTCACGGACCCGTCCCACGCTCCGTCCTCGCCGACCGCGACGAACTGCTGCCGCTGTTCGACGCCCACGGCGGCGCCGGCCGCCCGCTCCTTCCAGAAGCCGTCGGCCTTGGCGGCCGCGTCCTCGTAGGTCTCCAGGAACGCGAGATGAGCGACGGGGTCCCGGAGCGCTGCGAGCCTGAGCTCCTTCACCTGACGCCACTCGTCGGGCCATATGGAACGGATCACGTGGGTCATGAGGGCCACGGTAGTACGGCGCCGCACCATCGCTCACCCGGATATCCACCCTGCCGAACGCGCCCTGCCCACCCCCCGTCATGCTCTTCCCTTGTACGACAGCTCCAGCCAACAACCGCTACAGCACCGGCTCGTCAGGGAGAAACACCGCATGGCCAAGGTCCAACTCGAGGAACTCCGCACCGTCATTCATCCCGAGGGCAAGCTGGACAGCAGGGCCGAACACTGGGCCGGCCGCCTCTACATGAGGTCCCTGTCCCTCCGGGTGACCCTCCGGCTCGTCGACGCCCGCATCTCGCCGAACCAGATCACCGTGATCATGGTGGCCGCGGGTGTCCTCTCCGGAGTCGCCCTCATCCTGCCGGGCCTCGGCGGCGCGGTCCTCTCCGTCCTGTTCATGCAGCTGTACCTGCTGCTCGACTGCGTGGACGGTGAAGTGGCCCGCTGGCGGCGCCAGTTCAGCCCGCTCGGCGTCTACCTGGACCGCCTCGGCGCCTACCTCGCCGACGCCGCCGTCATGGTCGGCATGGGCATCCGGGCCGCCCAGCTCGGTCTGGACCCCTACCTGGTCGCGGGGCTCGCGGCGGCCATCGGCGTCCTGCTGCTGAAGTCGTCCTCGGACCTCGTGCACGTGGCACGCTCCGACAGTGGCATGCAGAAGGCGACCGATCAGTCCGTCGTCCCGCGCTCCAGCGGTCTCGCCAACGTCCGCAGGCTCGCCTCGGCCGTCGGCCTCCACCGCCTGGTCAACGGCATCGAGTGCACTCTTCTGCTGCTCGTCACCGCGGTCGTCGACCTGGCTCTCGGCGACCTGACCGCCACCCGCGTCGCCACGATCGCCGTGACGGCGATCGTCTGGCTCCTGGTGCCGGCCCACATCGTCTCGATCGTCGCGTCGTCCCGCCTGAAGTAGCGGAAAGCAGAAAGGGGGGCGGTCTCCATACGGAGACCGCCCCCCTTTCCTTCTTCTTTCCCAATTCTCCAACGCCCGGCCGTACGGAAAAGGCCGTGGAACGCAGAAAACCCCCGTACCGGTATCCCCGGCACGGGGGTTTTCTCAACAATAGTTCGGCGGCGTCCTACTCTCCCACAGGGTCCCCCCTGCAGTACCATCGGCGCTGTGAGGCTTAGCTTCCGGGTTCGGAATGTAACCGGGCGTTTCCCTCACGCTATGACCACCGAAACACTATGAAACTGTCAACCGGAGCCGTGGCATAGCTACGACGGTTGTTCGTGGTTTCAGAACCAACACAGTGGACGCGAGCAACTGAGGACAAGCCCTCGGCCTATTAGTACCAGTCACCTCCAGCGGTTACCCGCCTTCCAGATCTGGCCTATCAACCCAGTCGTCTACTGGGAGCCTTAACCCCTCAAGGGGGTGGGAATACTCATCTCGAAGCAGGCTTCCCGCTTAGATGCTTTCAGCGGTTATCCCTCCCGAACGTAGCCAACCAGCCATGCCCTTGGCAGGACAACTGGCACACCAGAGGTTCGTCCGTCCCGGTCCTCTCGTACTAGGGACAGCCCTTCTCAATATTCCTACGCGCACAGCGGATAGGGACCGAACTGTCTCACGACGTTCTAAACCCAGCTCGCGTACCGCTTTAATGGGCGAACAGCCCAACCCTTGGGACCGACTCCAGCCCCAGGATGCGACGAGCCGACATCGAGGTGCCAAACCATCCCGTCGATATGGACTCTTGGGGAAGATCAGCCTGTTATCCCCGGGGTACCTTTTATCCGTTGAGCGACGGCGCTTCCACAAGCCACCGCCGGATCACTAGTCCCGACTTTCGTCCCTGCTCGACCCGTCGGTCTCACAGTCAAGCTCCCTTGTGCACTTACACTCAACACCTGATTACCAACCAGGCTGAGGGAACCTTTGGGCGCCTCCGTTACTCTTTAGGAGGCAACCGCCCCAGTTAAACTACCCATCAGACACTGTCCCTGATCCGGATCACGGACCCAGGTTAGACATCCAGCACGACCAGACTGGTATTTCAACGACGACTCCACCATGGCTGGCGCCATGACTTCAAAGTCTCCCAGCTATCCTACACAAGCCGAACCGAACACCAATATCAAACTGTAGTAAAGGTCCCGGGGTCTTTCCGTCCTGCTGCGCGAAACGAGCATCTTTACTCGTAGTGCAATTTCACCGGGCCTATGGTTGAGACAGTCGAGAAGTCGTTACGCCATTCGTGCAGGTCGGAACTTACCCGACAAGGAATTTCGCTACCTTAGGATGGTTATAGTTACCACCGCCGTTTACTGGCGCTTAAGTTCTCAGCTTCGCCACCCCGAAGAGTGACTAACCGGTCCCCTTAACGTTCCAGCACCGGGCAGGCGTCAGTCCGTATACATCGCCTTACGGCTTCGCACGGACCTGTGTTTTTAGTAAACAGTCGCTTCTCGCTGGTCTCTGCGGCCACCCCCAGCTCACCGAGTAAATCGGATCACCAGTGATGGCCCCCCTTCTCCCGAAGTTACGGGGGCATTTTGCCGAGTTCCTTAACCATAGTTCACCCGAACGCCTCGGTATTCTCTACCTGACCACCTGAGTCGGTTTAGGGTACGGGCCGCCATGAAACTCGCTAGAGGCTTTTCTCGACAGCATAGGATCATCCACTTCACCACAATCGGCTCGGCATCAGGTCTCAGCCTTAATGTGTGACGGATTTACCTATCACACGGCCTACACCCTTACCCCGGGACAACCACCGCCCGGGATGGACTACCTTCCTGCGTCACCCCATCACTCACCTACTACCACCTTGGGCCGGCGGCTCCACCACTCCCCTCAACTCCGAAGAGATCAGGGCGGCTTCACGGCCTTAGCATTAATGGGCTCGATGTTTGACGCTTCACAGCGGGTACCGGAATATCAACCGGTTATCCATCGACTACGCCTGTCGGCCTCGCCTTAGGTCCCGACTTACCCTGGGCAGATCAGCTTGACCCAGGAACCCTTAGTCAATCGGCGCACACGTTTCTCACGTGTGTATCGCTACTCATGCCTGCATTCTCACTCGTGAACCGTCCACCACTGCCTTCCGGCGCGGCTTCACCCGGCACACGACGCTCCCCTACCCATCACAGCAGGCGTTGGCCCTATTGCTGCAATGACACGACTTCGGCGGTACGCTTGAGCCCCGCTACATTGTCGGCGCGGAATCACTAGACCAGTGAGCTATTACGCACTCTTTCAAGGGTGGCTGCTTCTAAGCCAACCTCCTGGTTGTCTGTGCGACTCCACATCCTTTCCCACTTAGCGTACGCTTAGGGGCCTTAGTCGATGCTCTGGGCTGTTTCCCTCTCGACCATGGAGCTTATCCCCCACAGTCTCACTGCCGCGCTCTCACTTACCGGCATTCGGAGTTTGGCTAAGGTCAGTAACCCGGTAGGGCCCATCGCCTATCCAGTGCTCTACCTCCGGCAAGAAACACACGACGCTGCACCTAAATGCATTTCGGGGAGAACCAGCTATCACGGAGTTTGATTGGCCTTTCACCCCTAACCACAGGTCATCCCCCAGGTTTTCAACCCTGGTGGGTTCGGTCCTCCACGACCTCTTACAGCCGCTTCAACCTGCCCATGGCTAGATCACTCCGCTTCGGGTCTTGAGCGCGCTACTGAATCGCCCTATTCGGACTCGCTTTCGCTACGGCTTCCCCACACGGGTTAACCTCGCAACGCACCGCAAACTCGCAGGCTCATTCTTCAAAAGGCACGCAGTCACGACGCACCGAGTAAACTCGATGCGCGACGCTCCCACGGCTTGTAGGCACACGGTTTCAGGTACTATTTCACTCCGCTCCCGCGGTACTTTTCACCATTCCCTCACGGTACTATCCGCTATCGGTCACCAGGGAATATTTAGGCTTAGCGGGTGGTCCCGCCAGATTCACACGGGATTTCTCGGGCCCCGTGCTACTTGGGTGTCTCTCAAACGAGCCGTTGATGTTTCGACTACGGGGGTCTTACCCTCTACGCCGGACCTTTCGCATGTCCTTCGCCTACATCAACGGTTTCTGACTCGCCTCACAGCCGGCAGACTGTGAAAGAGAGATCCCACAACCCCCTGCATGCAACCCCTGCCGGGTCTCACACATACAAGGTTTGGCCTCATCCGGTTTCGCTCGCCACTACTCCCGGAATCACGGTTGTTTTCTCTTCCTGCGGGTACTGAGATGTTTCACTTCCCCGCGTTCCCTCCACACTGCCTATGTGTTCAGCAGTGGGTGACAGCCCATGACGACTGCCGGGTTTCCCCATTCGGAAACCCCCGGATCAAAGCCTGGTTGACGGCTCCCCGGGGACTATCGTGGCCTCCCACGTCCTTCATCGGTTCCTGGTGCCAAGGCATCCACCGTGCGCCCTTAAAAACTTGGCCACAGATGCTCGCGTCCACTGTGCAGTTCTCAAACAACGACCAACCACCCATCACCCCCGGTTACCACCGGAGTTCACTGGGGCCGGCACTGAAGGCAGCCAACCATCGGCCGTACCTTCAGACACCCAACAGCGTGCCCGACACCCTCACCACTCGTGATCAGCTTTCCACGCTCCGAAGAACAGTACTTGCAGCCCGAGATGACTTGAGTGCCGAATAATCAACGTTCCACCCATGAGCAACCAGCATCGAACATTCGCCGATGTACTGGCCTCTGACCTCACCCCGAAGGACTCGGTAAGAAGTGCTCCTTAGAAAGGAGGTGATCCAGCCGCACCTTCCGGTACGGCTACCTTGTTACGACTTCGTCCCAATCGCCAGTCCCACCTTCGACAGCTCCCTCCCACAAGGGGTTGGGCCACCGGCTTCGGGTGTTACCGACTTTCGTGACGTGACGGGCGGTGTGTACAAGGCCCGGGAACGTATTCACCGCAGCAATGCTGATCTGCGATTACTAGCAACTCCGACTTCATGGGGTCGAGTTGCAGACCCCAATCCGAACTGAGACAGGCTTTTTGAGATTCGCTCCGCCTCACGGCTTCGCAGCTCTTTGTACCTGCCATTGTAGCACGTGTGCAGCCCAAGACATAAGGGGCATGATGACTTGACGTCGTCCCCACCTTCCTCCGAGTTGACCCCGGCAGTCTCCTGTGAGTCCCCATCACCCCGAAGGGCATGCTGGCAACACAGAACAAGGGTTGCGCTCGTTGCGGGACTTAACCCAACATCTCACGACACGAGCTGACGACAGCCATGCACCACCTGTACACCGACCACAAGGGGGGCACTATCTCTAATGCTTTCCGGTGTATGTCAAGCCTTGGTAAGGTTCTTCGCGTTGCGTCGAATTAAGCCACATGCTCCGCTGCTTGTGCGGGCCCCCGTCAATTCCTTTGAGTTTTAGCCTTGCGGCCGTACTCCCCAGGCGGGGAACTTAATGCGTTAGCTGCGGCACCGACGACGTGGAATGTCGCCAACACCTAGTTCCCACCGTTTACGGCGTGGACTACCAGGGTATCTAATCCTGTTCGCTCCCCACGCTTTCGCTCCTCAGCGTCAGTAATGGCCCAGAGATCCGCCTTCGCCACCGGTGTTCCTCCTGATATCTGCGCATTTCACCGCTACACCAGGAATTCCGATCTCCCCTACCACACTCTAGCCTGCCCGTATCGACTGCAGACCCGGGGTTAAGCCCCGGGCTTTCACAACCGACGTGACAAGCCGCCTACGAGCTCTTTACGCCCAATAATTCCGGACAACGCTTGCGCCCTACGTATTACCGCGGCTGCTGGCACGTAGTTAGCCGGCGCTTCTTCTGCAGGTACCGTCACTTTCGCTTCTTCCCTGCTGAAAGAGGTTTACAACCCGAAGGCCGTCATCCCTCACGCGGCGTCGCTGCATCAGGCTTTCGCCCATTGTGCAATATTCCCCACTGCTGCCTCCCGTAGGAGTCTGGGCCGTGTCTCAGTCCCAGTGTGGCCGGTCGCCCTCTCAGGCCGGCTACCCGTCGTCGCCTTGGTGAGCCACTACCTCACCAACAAGCTGATAGGCCGCGGGCTCATCCTTCACCGCCGGAGCTTTTAACCCCCACCCATGCAGGCAGGAGTGTTATCCGGTATTAGACCCCGTTTCCAGGGCTTGTCCCAGAGTGAAGGGCAGATTGCCCACGTGTTACTCACCCGTTCGCCACTAATCCACCCCGAAGGGCTTCATCGTTCGACTTGCATGTGTTAAGCACGCCGCCAGCGTTCGTCCTGAGCCAGGATCAAACTCTCCGTGAATGTTTTCCCGTAATCGGGACGACACCACGAGAGCGGAACAACCGGTCGGAATAGGACCGGTCGTTCACAGCGTCCTCGCTGTGCGCCTACCCCGAGGGGCAGGACTTTTTCAAAGGAACCTCGTCCCGGCCGATCGGCCGGAGACGGGGTATCAACATATCTGGCGTTGATTTTTGGCACGCTGTTGAGTTCTCAAGGAACGGACGCTTCCTTTGTACTCACCCTCTCGGGCTTTCCTCCGGGCGCTTCCCTTCGGTCTTGCGTTTCCGACTCTATCAGACCGTTTCCGTATCCGATTTCCTCGGCGCTTTCCAGGTTCTCGCTTTCGCGTTTCCCTTTCCGGCGAGTCCGACTCTATCAGATCCTTTCGGGCCTGACCCCCAGTCAGCGGGGCTTGTCCTCGCGGCTGTTGGGCCGTTCCGACGTCCCAAACTTTAGCGGATCCTCCCGGCAGTTCCTAATCGGGCTGCCAGGCCCACATCGAATTCAATTCGGGCATGCCGAATTCAATCCCGGTGGGAGATCGTACTGAAGGTTTGGGTGCCGCATCCGCGGCGGATGTGCTGTCGCAGAACCGTTCCGGCCCCGTGGCAACTCGAAGAACCTTACGGATCCGGGGAGGCAGTGTCAACCCTCCTCTGTCAAGATCTTTAATCCAGGTCGCTGAGCCGGCCGCCGGCGTCCGGCTGGGCGTCCTCCACCCTGCGCAGGAGACGGGTCAGCACCTCTCCCAGGACACCGCGCTCCTTGGTGGAGAGGTCCTGGAGCAGGTCCTCCTCGAAGACCGTGGCCATCCGCATCGCCTCCAGCCACTTCTCCCGGCCCTCGTCCGTCAGCTCGACGATGACGCGGACGCGGTTCGACTCGTCCCGCTCCCGGGTGACCAGGCCCTCGCCGACCATGCGGTCGATGCGGTGGGTCATGGCGGCGGGGGTCAGACCGAGCCGCTTGGCCAGCTCGCTCGGGCCCAGGCGGTACGGGGCGCCGGCGAGCACGAGGGCCTTGAGGACCTCCCACTCGGCGTTGCTGATGCCGAGTGCGGCCGTCTGGCGCCCGTAGGCGACGTTCATCCGCCGGTTCAGGCGGGACAGCGCCGAGACGATCTCCTCGACCTGGGGGTCCAGGTCCTGGAACTCGCGCTGATACGCGGCGATCTGTTCTTCGAGTGTCGGCTCGCTGACGCCGGGGGTGTCGCCCATGGCCCGAGTATGGCACGGCACCGCTTGGCGTCGAAGTCCTTCGAGGTGTACAGTTCAACATCGAACTTTAGCTTCGAAGTCTTCAGGCCTGCATCCATGCGGGGGAACGCGTCTCCTGGACCTCCCGTACGGACGTGGGCCGCGACGGCTTCTCGATCAAGGCAGGTGAAAGTGACCAGGGCGATGGGCGCAGCGATGCGCCGGATCCACGTGGGCAACGCACTCAGCGCGTTCGGGCTCGGCTTTACCGTCCCCTTCCTCTACGTCTATGTGGCGCAGGTGCGGGGACTCGGCTCCATGACGGCGGGCATCGTGCTCGCCGTCTTCGCCGTGGCCGCTCTCGTCGTGCTGCCGTTCGCCGGGCGGGCGATCGTCCGGCGCGGCCCGCTGCCGGTCCTTCTCGTCGCCCTGGTGACGGCTGCTCTCGGGGCGCTGAGCCTCGGGCTTGCGAGCAGCGCGACGACCGTACTGCTGTCGGCTGCGGCGCTCGGTGCCGGTCAGGCCGTGATGCAGCCGGCGCTGGCGACGATGATCGTGGACTGCTCGACGGCGGACACGCGGTCACGGGCGTTCGCGATGCAGTTCTTCCTGCAGAACCTCGGTCTTGGGGTCGGCGGTCTGATCGGCGGCCACATCGTCGACACCAGCCGTGCGAGTTCGTTCACGCTGCTGTTCGCGATCGAGGCGGCGATGTTCCTGCTGCTGGCGGCGATCGTGGCGACGGTGCGGATGCCGCACGCGCCGCGGATCGGCGAGGGTGCGCCGCAGGGCAAGGGCGGCAGCTGGAAGCAGTTGCTCGGCAACCGGGCCATGGTGCAGCTGTCCGTGCTGGGCTTCGTGCTGTTCTTCGCCTGCTACGGCCAGTTCGAGTCGGGGCTCTCGGCCTACGGTGTCGAGGCGGCCGGGATCTCCACGTCCGCGCTCGGTACGGCGATGGCGGCGAACACGGCGATGATCGTGGTCGCGCAGTTCGCGGTGCTGAAGTTCGTGGAGCGTCGTCAGCGGTCCCGTGTGATCGCCACGGTCGGACTGATCTGGGCGGTCGCCTGGCTGGCGGCCGGTTACGCGGGGCTCGGGCACGGCAGCCAGACGATGGCCACGGCCGCCTTCGTCTCGACGTACGCGCTCTTCGGGCTCGGTGAGGCGATGCTGTCGCCGACCGTCGCGCCGCTGGTCGCCGATCTGGCGCCGACGGGCATGGCCGGTCAGTACAACTCGGCGTTCGCCCTGGTGAAGCAGCTCGCGCTGGCGGTGGGTCCGGCGGTGGGCGGTCCGATGGGGGCGTCGCTGCACGGTCCGTACGTCGCGGTGTTCCTGCTGTTCTCGCTCGGCATCACGGTGCTCGCCGTGCGGCTCGGGCGGCAGCTCACGCCGGTGCAGAACCAGCCGTGGCTCGCGCGGAGCCGGGTGGTCGCGCAGGGCGGGGCTCCGGCCGAGCCGGTGCCCGCGAGCGCCTGACCGCCGGGCTGCGGGACGGGCGCGGACCACGACGGCCGCCATCACGAAGGGACGTGATGGCGGCCGTTTCGTGTGTGCCGGAGGGGTGTCAGCGGATGCCCGTCAGCAGGTTGGCGGTGAAGGGGAGGGTGGCGGTGCCGTCGGGGGCGGTGTGCCCGGCGAGTTTGGTGTGGACCGCCCGCCCCGCGCGCAGGAGCGCGTCCTCGCCCGCCGTGTCGACGATCGCCTGCCCCCAGGATGTGGACGAGAGCTGGCCGGGGGCGTACGCGTCGAGGGGCGGGAAGGGGATGCCGAAGGTGATCCGGTGGACGGCGACGTCGTGGAAGCCGGCGCCTCGCAGGGCGGCGGAGAGCCGTTCGGAGGTGCCGGAGAACGCGCCCTCGTAGTCCTCCGCGAGTTCCTTGCCGCCGTGTTCCTCGACCGCTTCGTACTGGGCGGTGAAGTAGGGGCTGAATTCTCGGGCGGCCCACGCGGTGGCGGCGAGACGGCCGCCGGGGCGCGTCACGCGGGCCGCCTCCGCGAAGGCCGCGTCCAGGTCGGGAAAGAACTGGACGCCCTGCTGGCATACGACCGCGTCGAAGGCCGCGTCCTCGTAGGGGAGCCGTTCGGCGGGGGCGACGGTGAACTCGATGTCCGGATACATGCGGGGCGCGTGCTCCGCGGCCACGCGGAGCATGCCCGTGTTGATGTCCGCCCCCGAGACCCGGCCGGCGGGGCCCACCCGGGCGGCCGCCGCGCGGGCCGCGAAGCCGGTACCGCAGGCCAGGTCGAGCACCGTGGCTCCGGGGTAGAGGTCGACCGCGTCCAGGATCGCTTCCACGAAGGGCGCCATGAACGGTGCCGCGTACCGCTCGTAGCGCTCGGGGGCGCTTCCTTTGAGCTGAAAGCCCGATTCATCTGCCATGGGGAGCTCTTAGCACCGGGTGCCGCGCTCGGCCAGGGGACGCACGGATGTTTCCCGGTGGGCCGCCCGTGGGTGTCAGGGAGGACGCAGGGTGCCGGTCCGACCGGCGGTATCGGTTTCCAGCGGGTGGTCCCGGTTCCGGGCGCGCGCTTCAGCTGCCGGCGCGGGGGAGGGCGAACTCGCACCAGACCGCCTTGCCGCCGCCCGGTGTGCGACGGGAGCCCCAGTTGGAGGCGATCGTGGCGACGATGGCGATGCCGCGGCCCGCCTCGTCGGCGGGTTCGGCGCGGCGGCGGCGCGGCAGGTGGTCGTCGCCGTCGGTCACCTCGATGATCAGGCGGCGGTCGGTACGGCGCAGCCGCAGGCGCATGGGCGGGGTGCCGTGCTGGAGTGAGTTGGCGACGAGTTCGCTGGCGGCCAGCACACCGAGGTCGTGCAGCTCGGCCGGGAAGCGCCAGCTGGTGAGCACGCCGGAGGCGAAGGCACGCGCGCGTGGGGTGGCTTCGACTCCGCCGAGCAGTTCCAGGGCCGCGTTGCGGAAGAGTTCGCCGTCGGGGCCGGTGCGGGACGGGTGCTGGAGGACGAGGACGGCGACGTCGTCGTCGTGCTCGGCGGTGACGCCGGCCGCGCGGACCAGTCGGTCGCAGACCACCTGGGGAGTTCCGGTGGCGCCGACCAGGGCGCGTTCCAGGGACGCGATGCCCTCGTCGAGGTCTTCGTCCCGGCGCTCGACCAGGCCGTCCGTATAGAGGACCGCCGTGGAGCCGGGGCCGAGGGGGACCGAGCCGGAGGCGTGCAGCCAGCCGCCGGTGCCGAGCGGCGGCCCGGTCGGTTCGTCGCCGCGGTGTGTGGTGCCGTCCTCGTTGCGGACCAGGATGGGCAGGTGCCCTGCGGAGGCGTAGACCAGCCGGCCCTCGCTCGGGTCGTGGATCGCGTACACGCACGTGGCGATCTGGTTCGCGTCGATCTCGGTGGCGAGGCCGTCGAGGAGCTGGAGGACCTCGTGGGGCGGCAGGTCGAGGCGGGCGTAGGCGCGGACCGCCGTGCGGAGCTGGCCCATGACCGCGGCGGCGCGGACCCCGCGGCCCATGACGTCGCCGATGACGAGCGCGGTACGGCCGCCTCCGAGGGTGATGACGTCGTACCAGTCCCCGCCGACCGCGGCCTCGGTGCCGCCGGGCAGGTAGGTGGCGGCGATGCGCAGGTCGTCGGGCTCCTCCAGCTCCTGCGGGAGCAGGGAGCGCTGGAGGGTGACGGCGGTCTCGCGCTGCTGCCGCTCGCTGGCGCGGAGCCGCTCGGCGGCCTCGGCGTGGTCGGTGACGTCGGTCGCGAAGATCAGGACACCGCCGCCGTGTCCGTCCGCGGAGCCTTCGACGGGGGTGCAGGTGAACGTGTACGACCGGCCGGTCGACACCTTGCGGGACTTGACCGTCCGGGGCTTGGCGCTGCGCAGGACCTGGTCGAGGAGGGGGAGCAGGCCCAGCTCGTCCAGTTCGGGCAGTGCCTCGCGGGCGGGCGCGGCGACGGGCCGGGCGCCGAAGGCCGCGGTGTACGCGTCGTTGACGTAGGCGACACGGTGGTCGGGGCCGTGCACGAGGGCGACGAGCGCGGGGACGCGGTCGAGGACCTCGCGCACGGGGAGTTCGTCGACGGCGAGTCCGGGTGGTGCCTCGTCGGTGAGCTGCTCGGCCCGGGCCGCGGGCACGGCGCCTTCCCCGCGCCGGTCCGGGACGGCCGTGTGCTCGGTCCGCGCTGCGGCGCGGCGCTGCGTTCCGGGGAGCCGGGCGCTCCAGCGCGTGAAGTTCACAGTGGGGAAAGCCTCGTGTTAGAAGGGCGAGCAGTGCACCCGCCCAAAGTCGTGGACCAGTCTGGCAGTCTGACCGACCGGGCCGACATCTGTCAGACGCCGCCCCAGCCGGTGGAGTTCCTGCGTCCGGTCAGGACGACCCCTTCGGGTCGGTCGGAGGCTTTCCACCGGCCGCGAGTTCGAACTCCGCACGGGGGTGTTCGAGTGAGCCGAGGGACACGATCTCCCGCTTGAAGAGGCCCGCAAGGGTCCATTCGGCGAGCACGCGGGCCTTGCGGTTGAAGGTGGGCACCCTGCTCAGGTGGTAGACGCGGTGCATGAACCAGGCAGGATAGCCCTTCAGCTTGCGTCCGTAGACGTGTGCGACACCCTTGTGCAGGCCGAGGGAGGCCACCGAGCCGACGTACTTGTGGGAGTACGTCTCCAGGGGTTCGCCGCGCAGGGTGTGCGCGAGGTTGTCGCCGAGGACCTTCGCCTGGCGCACGGCGTGCTGGGCGTTGGGCGCTGTCTCCTTGCCGGGTTCCGCGGTCACGTCGGGGACGGCCGCTGCGTCTCCCGCCGCCCACGCGTGCGGGGCGCCGTCGACGGTCAGCTGAGGGGTACACAGCAGCCGGCCGCGCTCGTTCAGCGGGAGGTCGGTCGCGGCGAGGATCGGGTGCGGTTTCACGCCGGCGGTCCAGACGACGGTGCGGGTCGGGAAGCGCGAGCCGTCGTCGAGGACGGCGACCCGGTCGGCACAGCTGTCGAGGCGGGTCTCCATGCGTACGTCGATGTTGCGGCGGCGCAGCTCGGTGACGGTGTACTTGCCCATCTCCTCGCCGACCTCGGGGAGGATGCGGTTCGAGGCCTCCACGAGGATCCACTTCATGTCCTCGGGCTGGATGTTGTGGTAGTACCGCGCGGTGTAGCGGGCCATGTCCTCCAGCTCGCCGAGCGCTTCGACGCCCGCGTATCCGCCGCCCACGAAGACGAAGGTCAGGGCGGCGTCGCGGATCGCGGGGTCGCGGGTGGAGGAGGCGATGTCCATCTGCTCGATGACGTGGTTGCGCAGCCCGATGGCCTCTTCGACGGTCTTGAAGCCGATGGCGTACTCGGCGAGTCCGGGGATCGGGAGCGTGCGGGAGATCGAGCCGGGCGCGAGCACGAGTTCGTCGTACGAGATCTGTTCCTCGCCGGCGCCCTCCTCCGCGGTGGCGAGGGTGGTGAGCGTCGCGGTGCGTTTGGCGTGGTCGATCGAGCGGGCCTCGCCGATGACGATCCGGCACTGGTCGAGGACCCGGCGCAGCGGAACGACCACGTGGCGCGGGGAGATGGAACCCGCGGCGGCCTCCGGAAGGAACGGCTGATAGGTCATATATGGGTCGGGGGAGACGATGACGATCTCGGCGTCGCCCCGTTTCAGTTCGGCCTTCAACTTTCGCTGGAGACGCAGAGCGGTGTACATCCCGACGTAGCCGCCGCCGACAATGAGAATGCGCGCACGTTCCTTCACCATCCCATGACGCACCCCTGTCCGGAGTTTGTCCACAGCCCCAGCAATTTGTGTGACCGGTCGCGGACAACGTACGGAGTTGGCCGATTTGCCGGAGTCCGCAGGAGAAGGCCAGGTCACGGTGGGCTAGGGGGGTACTCGGAGGGGGCGCAACCGGGACGTACCCGGCCCGTACTCCGATCGGGGGGCGCTCCGTGCGGAACCTGCCCCTTCTGAATTGACCCTCACTCAACTATGTTCGTGTGTCGACGGGGTGTAGGGGGATGCGCTCGGTGGGTCCGCACGAGGGCCCGCGCACAAGCTTGTTCCGCACGCTCCGGCTATCAATGGCGGGGAGAGTCTCCGGGGGGAGACGTCATTACCGGGGGAACGCTTATGCACATTCAGGACTCTCATTGGTCGACGGCTTCTGCCATCGCACCCGGTGGCGCGGTCGGCGCGGCGGGCGGGAACGGCCGCGGTCCGGTGGACGGATCGCGCACGACACCGCTGCGTGTGGACGCACAGCGCAACCTTGAACACGTACTGCGCGCGGCACGCGAGGTCTTCGGCGAGCTGGGCTACGGCGCGCCGATGGAGGACGTCGCGCGTCGCGCCCGGGTCGGCGTCGGCACGGTGTACCGGCGCTTCCCGAGCAAGGACGTCCTGGTGCGCCGGATAGCCGAGGAGGAGACCTCCCGGCTGACCGACCAGGCACGCACCGCGCTCGGCCAGGAGGACGAGCCGTGGTCAGCGCTCTCGCGCTTCCTGCGGACGTCGGTGGCCTCGGGCGCCGGACGGCTGCTGCCCCCGCAGGTGCTGCGGGTCGGCGTGCCGGAGGACGAGGCGGAGCCGGACGGGGCGCGGGTGCCGCAGCAGCGGTCCCAGCTCACGCCCGAGCTGCGGCTCGTCGAGCAGCGGCCCGCTCCCGAGGACGAGGTGATCGCGGCGGTGGACGACGCCGGCGCGGCCACGCTGCTCGAGGTGGTCGGCCGGCTGGTCGACCGGGCGCGCGCCGCGGGTGAGTTGCGTGCCGACGTCACCGTGGCGGACGTGCTGCTCGTCATCGCGACGGCGGCGCCCTCGCTGCCGGACCCGGCCCAGCAGGCCGCGGCCTCGGCCCGGCTGCTGGACATCCTGCTGGAGGGACTCCGTTCGCGTCCGGCGTGATCCGCGCCGGGACCACCCCGGCGCGCCCACGCCGTCCGCACGGACGGACGCCCGCACGCTCGCTCCGCCGGTACGCGCAGGGACTCCCTGCGCGTACCGGGAGCTTCCACCCTCATCCGGCCATCTCGGTGCCGGACGTCAACTCCCGTCAGCAACGTGGCCGTTGACCATTCCCCGAACGGGTGACGGTTAGTACTGCCGAGCGGCACATCCCCTCGGACGAGTGGTTGGTCCGTACGAACAGGCCCCGCTTCAGGAGCATGTGGCACTCTGTCCCGGTATTCGGGTCCGAGTGTGCAGGCGGGGGCTTTCCGCGATGAGCGTTGACGGGCGGGACGAGTCCCTCGGTGACGGTGGCGCCGACGGCGACACGGAGTCCGACGGCGCACCCCCGCACCAGGTGCCGAGTCAGGGTGGCCCGCGCGGCGGCGGCGCCGCCCACATCCCTCCGCCCGGCCCGCCGTCCGACGACGCGCCCGATCCAGGAACCGGCACCCCGGGGACCGGCACCGCACCTGCCTCCACGACCGGTCCCGGCCCGGCACCCGTCCCCGGACCCGCGTCAGCCCCTGGAACAACACCCGTCCCCGGACCGGCTTCCGGCGGCGGCCCGGCGTCCGGGACCAGACCCTCCGGAGCGGGCGCGCCGGACCCGAGCGTTCCTCCGCAGCGCGACCGGTTCGACCGGCGTGATCCCGGTGTGCTGCCACCCCCGGTGGAACTGCCGCCCCCCGACGCCGGTCTGATCGAGCGGATGCGCGCGGGCGACGACACCGCCTACGAGGAGCTGTACCGCCGGCACTCCGACGCCGTCCGCCGGTACGCCCGCACCTGCTGCCGCGACGCGCACACCGCCGACGACCTGACGGCCGAGGTGTTCGCCCGCATGCTCCAGGCCGTACGCGGCGGCAGCGGTCCCGAGCACGCCGTCCGCGCCTATCTCCTCACCACCGTGCGCCGGGTCGCCGCGAACTGGACGAAGTCCGCCAAGCGAGAGCAACTCGTGGACGACTTCGCGGTGTTCGCCGCCCAGTCCGCCCGCGGCTCCGAGGTCTCCGACGACGACACCCTCGACCTCGGTGCCGACGTCCGGGCCATGCACGAGGCCGAGCAGTCGATGGCCATGCAGGCCTTCCGCTCGCTGCCGGAGCGCTGGCAGGCCGTGCTGTGGCACACGGAGGTCGAGGACGAATCGCCCAGCGAGGTCGCCACGCTCTTCGGCCTCGACGCCAACGGCACCCGCGTCCTCGCCAGTCGCGCCCGCGAGGGGCTGAAGCAGGCGTACCTCCAGGCCCACGTCAGCACCACGCTGACGATGGACGAGGAGTGCGCTCGCTACGCCGACCGGCTCGGCGCCTACGCCCGCGGCGGTCTGCGCACCCGTGCGGAACGGGGCCTGCGCAAGCACTTGGAGGAGTGCGCCAAGTGCCGCCTCGCTGCGGGCCAGATCAAGGAGGTCGCCAGCGGTATCCCCGCGGTCGTCCCGGTCGCGGTCATCGGCTGGTTCGGTGCCGCCGGGTACGCGAAGGTCATGGCGCTGATCGCCGGTGGCGTGGGTACGGGTGCCGCCGGAGCGGCGGGCGCGGCCGCCGCGGCGAGCGGCGGCTCGGGAGGAGCGGGCGCCGGCGGAGGCGCGGCGGCCTCCGAGGGCATCGGCGCCCCGATCAAGGCGGGCATCGCCGCGGGAGTCGTCGCGGTCGCCGCCGCGGCGGTGGCACTCGCCCTCGTCGGCAACGACAGCGCGGCCAAGCGGCCCGAGGCCCGGCCGGCCGCCTCGCCCGCCGTCGAGGCGCCGGTGCCCCCTCCCGAGCCGCCCGAGAAGGCTCCCGCACCCGCGCCACCGGTCCTGAAGGCGCCCGCGCCCGCACCGACCCCGCCCCCCTCGCCCCGGCCGAAGCCCACACCGAAGCCGAAGCCGTCGCCCACTCCGCCGCCTGCACCGAAGCCCACGCCCACCCCTGCCCGCACTCCGCCGAAGCCCACACCGACACCCCCTCCGCCACCGGCTCCGGCGCCGCCACCACCGCCCGCTCCGGTCGTCTACCAGTGGAGCGAGCTGGACTACGGCGTCGCGGGCGACCACACGAAGCCCGAGATGCGGCTGGGCCAGAGCAGTTGGGTGTGGCAGCGCAGCGGGGTGTCGATCGCGAACACCGACTACGCACACGGGGTCACCGTCCACGGCAGGTCCTCCGTCACCATCGACCTCAACCGCAGCTGCACGGCGTACGACGCGATGGTCGGCGTCGACGACCTGACACTGGGCCTGGGCAGGATGCGCTTCGCCGTCTACGCCGACGGCTCCCCTGTCTGGCGGTCGCCCGTGATCGAGGGCGGCGACCGGGCGGTGCCCGTCCATGTGGACCTCACCGGTCACCGGACGATCCGGCTCGTCGTCGAACCCCGGAGTCCGTTCGCGTCGGCGGCGCTGGGCGACTGGGCGGAGTCGAAGTTCCTCTGCCAATGACGCCTCCGCACCCGGGCGGGCGACGGACCGGGGCCCCACCGCTCCAGGCCTCGGCCGCCTGAACAAGCCGCACACATGCGGTACTTGGACCGGCCAGGTCGTTCGCCGCACCGCGTCCGTTCGCCGCGCGCCAAGCTCGTTCCCCGCGCGCCGCGTCCGCTAGTCCTCGGGATACTCCCCGAGCGCCTCGGCGAGGTCGCTCTGCGCCTCCGCCATGGTGTAACCGGAGCCCTCGGCGCGCTCGGACTCGTACCGCTCGGGGCCGAGGGAGGCCCGTGCCGCTGCTTCGGTGCGATCGGCCTCCGCGCGCTCACGGGCGGCCCGCGGAAGTCCCCCGCGCCAGGTGGTGCCGGCGGCCATCAGCCGGGTCGCGGCCGGGTGGGCGTCCAGCCGGCCGAGGAAGGCCGCCGCGGCTTCGACGAGACCGGCGACCACCACGTCGGCGCACCGCTCGTCCACCGCCTCCCGCACGGCACCGCGCAGCTTCCGAAGGCCGTGCACGGGGCCGGACTCGGCTGCCGTGATCATCGCGTCGGACCAGTTCAGCGCCGCCATGAACTGCGGGGGCGGGGTGCCACGGGAACTGTCGTCCCGCGCCTCCCTCCACAGCTCGCGGGCCAGCTCGGTCCGCCCCTCGTCGAGGGCGATCTGGGCGCGCAGCGTGTTGACGAACGCCCGGGAATCGATGACGCCGTACCGGTCGGCGGCGCCGCTCGCCTCGTCGAGCAGGGACAGTGCCCTGGGCTGGTCCCCTGAGCGGTAGGCGACCTCGCCGAGCCGGGCCAGCAGGAACGGCGTCTCCGCGTACGCCCCCACCTCGAAGGCGAGCCGCAACGCCTCCGCGTACTCCCCGCGCGCCGCGTCGAAGCGGCCGCGCGCCATCGCGGCCTCACCGGCGGCGCTGCACACCTGGGCGCGCATCCAGCGGTCACCGACCCGTCGGCTGAGCACACGCAGCTCCGCCAGGTCGTCGTCCACGCCGGCCATCCCGCCCGGGGCGTCGACGACCACATGCGTACGGAACATCAGCGCGACACCGATCTCCCACTCACCGCCGTACTCACGGCAGTTGGCGACGGTCGCGTCCAACGCGGCCCGCATGTCCTCCGTGGTGCCGAGGAAGAACGCCGCCAGCGGCCAGATGATCCCCGGCATGCGCGCGGCGTCCGGGCCTCCCTTCTCGAAGACGGCCCGCACCCGCGCCACGTACTCCCGTGTCCGCCCGTCCCCCCACTCGTCCAGCGGGACGGCGTCCACCTTCATGAACAGATGGAACATGCGCAGACGCATCCGCATGCGGTGCAGCGGGTGTCGCTCGTCGCCCTCGGGGTCGTCGAGGAAGGAGGCGATCGGATCCACGCTCGCCAGCTCGGACAGGATCGCGTCGCAGGGGTTCTCGTGCGCGTGGCCCCCGGCCGTGGTGTCCAGCCATGCGCCGAGCTTCAGGACGAGGTCCATCCACTCCATTCCCTCGGTCCGGAAGTTGCGCAGCCACCAGAACCAGCCGATGGCGAGGACCAGGGCCCCGGCCTCCTCCTCGTCCTCCGCGACGAGTGAGCGGTGGAGCGCCGCCCGGATGTTGTCGAGCTCGGTCTCCAGGCGCCGCACCCAGGGGAGTTGGTCCCCCGAGCGCAGCCGCGGCTCGGCCTCCTCCACGAGGGACCGCACCCAGCCGCGATGACGCCGCTCGGCGGCGGCACGCAGCTCGGGTACCTCGGCGGCACGCTCACCGGCGTACTCGTGGATGGTCTCCAGCAGGCGGTACCGCATGCCGACCCCGGGTACGCCCGGGGCACTGTCACCGCCCCGGCCGCCCGGCACGGACGGACCGCCGTCTCCCCCGTCGAGCCCCGCGCGTCCACCCGCCCCACTGTCCTGACCGCCGTCACCGCCCCCACCGCCGTCACGGTCCTGCGTGTCGTAATGCGTGGCGACGACGAGGGACTTGTCGACGAGCGCGCCGACGAGGTCGGCGGCGGAGCCGGTGAACACGGCTTCCGCGGCCGCCATGTCCCAGCCGCCGGCGAACACCGAGGCCTCGCGCAGCACGGTCCGCTCCCGCTCGTCGAGCAGGTCCCAGGACCAGTCGACAACGGCACGCAGGGTCTGCTGGCGGGGCAGCACCGTGCGGCTTCCGGAGGTGAGCAGGCGGAAGCGGTCGTCGAGCCGGTCGGCGATCTGGCGGGGGGTGAGCAGCCGCAGCCGCGCCGCGGCCAGCTCGATGGCCAGGGGCAGGCCGTCGAGTCGTCGGCAGATCTCGTCCACGGCCACCAGGTCGGGATGCGCGGTCGCGGCGTCGGGGCGGACGACCGCGGCCCGCTCCAGGAAGAGGCGGCGCGCGGAGTCGGGCAGCAGGGGCTCGACGGGACGCACCAACTCGCCGGGGACTCCCAGGGGTTCACGACTGGTGGCGAGGATCGTGAGCCCGGGGCAGCGGGTCAGGAGGGTCTCGGCGAGGTCGGCCGCCGCTCCGATGACGTGCTCGCAGTTGTCAAGGACCAGGAGTTGGCTGCGCGGGGCGCAGTACTCGACGAGCAGGGCGACCGGGTCGGCCTGCGCCGTCGTCATCTCGTTGGTGATCAGCGCGGTTTCGCGCAGACCGAGGGCGCTGACGACCGCGCCCGGGACCGCCTCGGGCCGGTCGAGCGGTGCCAGCCCGACCAGCCACGCCTGCGAAAGCCCGGCGGCGGCTTCCTCGGCGAGGCGGGTCTTCCCCGAACCGCCCGGTCCGGTCAGCGTGACCAGGCGGGCCCTCTGCACATCCGAACGGATCGCCCCGACCTCGGGTTCCCGCCCCACGAACGAGTTCAGCCGGGGACGGATGTTGCCGGTACGCCGTTCCCGGGACGGATCCGCGAGGCCGAGCCCCGCGACGGCCCCGACCGCCGAGGCACCGCCCGACCCGAGCCGCACGTCCTGCCGTCCCGGCGCATCTCCCTGGTCCAGCAACGCCGCGTGCAGGGAGCGGAGTTCCGGCCCGGGGTCCGTGCCGAGGCCCTCCGCCAGGGCGCGGCGCACCTCCTCGTACGCGGCCAGGGCGTCCGCCCCGCGGCCCGCCTCGTGCAGGGCCCGGATGAGCAGCACGTGCAGGGCCTCGTCGTACGGGTGGTCCGCCGTCAGTCCCTTCAGCTCCGGTACGACCTCCGCGGCGCGGCCCAGCCGCAGGTCCGCCTCGACGCGACTGCGGGTCGCCTCCAGGCGCAGGGCCTCCGGCCGGGTCGCCGCCGTACGGCCGGGGAGGTCGGCGAGGGCGGGACCGCGCCACAGGGCGAGGGCTTCGCGCAGCCGGGTCGCGGCGGTGGAGGCGTCATCCTGGTCGAGCGCGGTCCTGCCCTCCGCCACGAGTCGCTCGAACACGTGCAGGTCCACGTCGTCGCGGGTGGCGCGCAGGCGGTAGCCGCCCGGCTCCGAGGTGACCGCGTCCTTCCCGACGGCTCTGCGGAGGCGGCCGACGAGTGCCTGGAGCGCCGCGGGGGCGTCCTGCGGCGGGTCGTCGCCCCACACCTCGTCGATCAGGGTGTCCGGGCTCGTCGTGCGGGCGGGGTGGCGGGCGAGGGCGGTGAGCAGCGCGCGGACCCGGGGGCCGCCGACGGTGACCAGGGCCCCCCGGTCGTCCTCCACCTGGGTGACCCCCAGAATCCTGTACCGCACGCCCCCATTCTCACCGTCCCCCCGCCCCCAGGTCACGGCTTCCCCCCGGCGAGCCCGCCAGTGCCCTGCCGCCCTCGGCCGAAGCCGGGGCCTCTTTCGCCCCCTCCGCCCCTACCCGACCCGTACCTGGGGCTCAGCCCCAGACCCCGCTCCTCAAACGCCGGAGGGGCTGAATTCCCCGCCCGCACCCGGCACACGACGAAAGGGACGCGCCCCGGCCACGCACGGCCCGCACCCGGCATCGGACGTGAGGGGCCGTGCCGGTACATCACATGCCCGTCGCGTACGCCCGGATCGAGCAGCTCCCGGCTCTCGACCCACGTCTGATTCAACGGCGACGGGCGGATGTACCGGCACGGCCCCGACCCACCCACCGCACCGCACCGCACCCGGAAACGGAAGAGCAACCGCAACCCCGGTCAACGCCGCTGCACGACCGCCCCGGCCCCCGCCCCCAACGCCCGCCCCTGCGGCACGATCCCCGCCGGAACGGCGCGCTGGCGCGCCGGCGTCCCCGTCCAGCAGGTGCCGCGCCGCGCCAGCAGCCGCCGCAGCCACAGTTCGAGCGCCACCAGATCGGCCAGCCCGTCGAGCGGCAGCGGCGATCCCTCCGCGGCGGCGCGCAGCGCCTTGCGGACGACCCGGGCCTCCACCAGGCCCGCCTGCGCGAGCAGCGGGGTGTCGAAGAGGTCGATCAGGGAGTCGGCGGCGACCCGCAGCCCCGTGCGCGCCGCCGCCGCGGCGGAGGCGTGGGACGGCGCACCCCACCCGGGGGGAAGATCCGCCACCCCGGCCCCCTCCAGCACCCTGCGCAGGATGGCCGCCCGCGCCCCGGGCTGCACCCGCAGCGCCTCCGGCAGGTCACGGCAGGCACGGACGACCTGGTTGTCGAGGAACGGCGTGTGCAGCCGCTGGAAACGGATCTCGGCGGCCTGCTCCAGAACCCGTACGTCCGCCGCGTGACGGGCGAGTGCGGCCCGCGCGCGGAAGTCGCCCGGCCGCTGTCCGGGACCGACGTTCAGACGTCCTCCGCCGCCCTGGAGGCGAACCGATACTTCGGCCAGGGCCTCACCGGTCAGCCATCGTGCGGCGGGCCCGGGTCTGGCCCAGCTCAGCGCGGCGAGCGAGGCCCCCACCGCACCACCGGGCTCGTCGAACCGCCGGTGCAGGAGGCGGTCGGCGAGGGCGTCCACCCCGGTGCGGTACGGAGTCCGGGCGAGTTTGCGGGCGGCGCCGTACACGCGCGCGGGGACCATCACCGAGCCGTCGGCCTTGGTCAACGCGGCGACGGGTCGCACCAGGTGGCGCCGCTTGCGGTCCATCAGGAGGTCGGCGAGCCTCGCGGGATGGGCGTCGAGGACCTGCCGGGCGCCGTATCCGGTGAAGTGGTCGGCGCTGCCGGAGGCGAGCCGTGCCCGGTGCCGGGCCGCCGTCACCAGGGACGGCGCGGGCTCGTCGGTGAGGGGGCCCTCCAGGTCGGCGTAGGGCAGCGTCTCCTCGCCCCCGGCGACGACCACGTGGTGCAGCCGGGGGTTCGCGGCGAGCGTCCCGGCCCGCTCCAGTTCGGCCTCGCGGCCCGGTACGGCGAGGTCGTTGAAGGTCACGGCGAGCAGTCGCTCACCGGCGCCGGTGCCGTGTCCGAGGACCGTGCCGGGCGCGCCGGGAAGTCCGGCGGCGAGCAGGGCGAGGGTCCCCGAGGCGGGCCCCCCGGAGAGGTCGGCGCCGATCCCCGGAACCGGCATCCCCCGCGCGGCACGCCGTTCGGCGGGGCCCATGCCGGGCACGGGTCCGGGGTCCACGTCGGTGCCGGGCACATGGCGGGGTGCCGAGAGCCGTGTACGGACGGCCTCCACGAGGGCGTCCCGTACGGCGTCGACGGCGCGGTCGGGGTCGGCGGTGGGCGCGGCGACGGCGAGCGAGGCGACGGGTTCGTAGCCGGCGATCTCGCGGGCCCCGGCGCGCAGGATCAGGGTGTGACCCGGCGGGATGCGCCGCACGCCCTCGTAGGGGGTGGAGTCGTGCACGGCGGCCGGTACGTCGGGGGCGGCGAGCAGGGCCGCGAGATGTCCGAAGTCGAGGTTGGCCTCGATGAGGTCGGCGAGCGGGAGCGCGGCGGTCGCGTAGGCCGTACCGCCCGCCCAGGGGGTGTAGAACACGGGCCGGGCTCCGGCGAGGTCACCGCAGACGGTGACCCGGCGGCCGACCTGGACGACCGCCGTGTAGCTCCCGGGCCAGTTGGTGAGGTGGCGGAGCGCCCCGCCGCGCGCGGCGAACAGCCCGACCCGGAGTTCCTCGTCGGAGGCGCCGCAGGTGCCGAGGACGGCGATGCGGTTCTCGGGGTCGGCCTTCACGACGCGTACCTCGTCGGGGCGCCAGTCACCCACGGCCCACAGCGGATCGGGGTCTCCCCACAGGAGTTGGGATCCCACCGGGTGCACGGTCTCGCCGTCGTTCCCGGTGGCGCCCGCCGAGCCGATCACAGGCGCTCTGGCGACGGTGCTGCTCCACCCCACCAACCATCGCATCGCCGCCTCCACAGGCTGTGGACAACCAGTGCACGTACGAACTCGGCACCATGCTGCCACGAAGGAGGCGTGGGGGAGGGCCCCTGCGACGGCTTGCGCTCCCCGAAGTGCGCCCCCGTGCCGCCGCTCGCGCCGCCACGGGGTGCCACACTCCCGACAAATGGCCCTCGCAGACGGGCACTTCACAGGGCGCCGCGTGGCCGGACCGCCACGCACCGCCGAATCACCGGCGGCGTCACACCACTTGCCCGCGGCCCGGCCTCGCGCCGCCGTACGCTTCCCGGCACTTCGGTCACCGGACCGACGGCCACCCCGCGGCCTCGCGGGCATCGCCCCGTCCGCACTCCGCACGTCACGCACCCCCGCGGAGTCGACGTGAATGCGCCCCCGATACGCTCCCCCAAGACGCCCTTAGCGCCCTCAACTGTGGTGGTGAGAGGGCTGATCACTCGCAGAACCGACCGTCGATTTTCGGCCAAATCGGCGCTCGATGGACACGTTCGGACACGCTCCGTACAGGCCCTGCGCACCGCTTCGGCAACGCACAGTCCGGGAGGCGGAGTTCGCCTCCCGGACCGGTCCGCCGCCCGCGGGGATGTAGGCGGCGGTGTCCCCCAGCCCACTGGATCCAGTACAGCGGGCCGACCCACGCACGTTCCATGGAAGCGCTCCCCCGATGGCCGGAGAAGAGCGCACGCACAGGCGCACGGCCACACACCAGGAGCACGCCGCGACCGTCCGTACAGTCGTACGGACCACAATCCCGCCAACCGGACCTACGCCCCTTAACGCTGGGGATCGGGCGAACTACGCTGGGTTTACGAATGCCGCGTGGTTATGCCAGTGCGGCAGCCGTCTGTGTCGAGGGGTGGCGCATGTCCAGGGAGCAACGCGGGCCGAACGAAAAACTCGGCGCCGTTCTCGCCCTCGCGGGAATCAGCAACGCAGGACTCGCGCGTCGCGTCAACGATCTTGGCGCTCAACGCGGGTTGACACTTCGCTACGACAAGACGTCGGTGGCGCGCTGGGTGTCGAAAGGCATGGTGCCGCAAGGCGCCGCGCCGCACCTCATCGCGGCCGCCATCGGCCAGAAACTCGGCCGTCCGGTGCCGTTGCACGAGATCGGTCTGGCCGACGCCGATCCGGCGCCGGAGGTGGGTCTCGCCTTCCCCCGTGACGTCGGGCAGGCGGTGCGCTCGGCGACCGAGCTGTACCGCCTCGATCTCGCCGGGCGCCGGGCCGGCGGTGGCGGCATCTGGCAGTCGTTGGCCGGTTCCTTCGCCGTGAGCGCCTATGCGACCCCCGCGTCGCGGTGGCTGATAACCCCGGCCGACAGTTCGGTGGCGCGCGACGTGAGCCCCGGTGAGGACTCGGGCGCACCGCTGAAAGTCGGCCACAGCGACGTGCTGAAGCTGCGCGAGGCAGCCGAGGACGCCAGGCGCTGGGACTCCAAGTACGGGGGCGGCGACTGGCGTTCGTCCATGGTGCCCGAGTGTCTGCGGGTCGAGGCGGCGCCACTGCTGCTCGGCTCCTACTCCGACGAGGTCGGCCGGGCCCTGTTCGGCGCGTCCGCCGAACTCACCCGTCTCGCCGGCTGGATGGCCTTCGACACGGGCCAGCAGGAGGCGGCGCAGCGCTACTACATCCAGGCCCTGCGCCTGGCCCGGGCCGCCGCGGACGTGCCTCTCGGGGGCTATGTGCTGGCCTCCATGTCCCTCCAGGCGACCTACCGGGGCTTCGGCGACGAGGGCGTCGACCTCGCCCAGGCCGCCGTGGAGCGCAATCGCGGCCTCGCCACCGCCCGCACGATGAGCTTCTTCCGGCTCGTCGAGGCACGTGCCCACGCGCGCGCCGGTGACGCCCAGGCGGCCGGCACCGCCCTGAAGGCCGCCGAGGGCTGGCTGGAGCGCGCGCGTGACGGCGACCACGACCCGTCCTGGCTCGGCTTCTACTCCTACGACCGCTTCGCGGCCGACGCGGCCGAGTGCTACCGCGACCTGAAGGCGCCCCGCCAGGTGCGCCGCTTCACGGAGCAGGCACTGTCGCAGCCGACGGAGGAGTTCGTCCGGTCGCACGGACTGCGCCTGGTCGTCTCGGCGGTCGCCGAACTGGAGTCGGGCAACCTCGACGCGGCGTGCGAGCAGGGCGTACGGGCGGTGGAGGTCGCGGGCCGTATCTCGTCCGCGCGCACCACCGAGTACGTGAAGGACCTGCTGCACCGCCTGGAGCCGTACGGCGACGAGCCGCGTGTGGTGGAGCTGCGGGAGCGCGCGCGACCGCTGCTGATGGCTCCGGCGTAGCCGCGGCACCGCGTCCCGCTGCCGCCGCCCCTTCGACCGGGCGAGACGCGCGGGGCGTGAATCTCGGGTTTGAGGGCATTGTCAGTGGCGCAGTGCACTATCGAAGCCGGGAGGTGGTGCAGGTGCGGAGCGCGTACGACTGCGATGTGCTGGTGATCGGCGGCGGAATCGTCGGCCTGTCGACGGCCTATGCCGTCACGCGCGCGGCGCCGGGCACCCGGGTCACGGTGCTGGAGAAGGAACAGGGCCCCGCCCGCCACCAGACGGGCCGCAACAGCGGCGTGATCCACAGCGGTGTCTACTACCGTCCGGGCTCCCTGAAGGCGCGGTACGCGGTGCGGGGCGCCGCCGAGATGGTCAAGTTCTGCGCGGAGTACGACATCCCGCACGCCGTCACCGGCAAGCTGATCGTCGCGACGGAGAAGGCCGAGCTGCCCCGCCTGCACGCCCTGGTCCAGCGCGGCAGGGAGAACGGCATTCCGGTCAGGGAGCTGGGCCCCGCCCAGATCATCGAGGCCGAGCCCGAGGTGCGCGGCCTCGCCGCGATCCACGTGGGCACCACCGGCGTCTGCGACTACGGAGCGGTGGCCCGGCAGCTCGGAGAGGCCTCCGGCGCGGACATCCGGTACGGCGCGGACGTCGTGCGGATCGACCGGCGCCCCGATCTCGGCGCCGCGGTCCGCACGGCCGACGGCACGATCGTCCGCGGCCGGGTCCTGGTGAACTGCGCGGGACTCCACTGCGACGAGACGGCCCGTCTGGCGGGCGACGACCCGGAGATGCGGATCGTCCCCTTCCGCGGCGAGTACTTCACCCTGGCACGGCCGGAGCTGGTGCGCGGCCTGGTGTATCCGGTGCCCGACCCGGCCTTCCCCTTCCTCGGTGTCCATCTCACCCGCGGCATCGACGGCAGCGTCCACGTCGGCCCGAACGCGGTGCCCGCCCTCGCCCGCGAGGGATACGGCTGGGGTGTCGTCCGCCCCCGTGAGCTGGGCGCGACGCTGTCCTGGCCTGGTTCCTGGCGGATAGCCCGCCGCCACTGGCGGTACGGCGCGGGAGAGCTGCGGCGTTCGGTGTCGAAGGCGGCGTTCACCGAGGCGGTCCGCCGGCTGCTGCCCGCGGTCACCCCGGACGACCTGCTGCCGGCCGCGGCCGGTGTCCGCGCCCAGGCCGTCCTGCGGGACGGCACCCTGGTCGACGACTTCCTGATCAAAGAGGGCCCGCGCACGGTGCACGTCCTGAACGCGCCGTCCCCCGCGGCCACGGCGTCCCTCCCCATCGGCCGCGAGGTCGCCCGCCGGGCCCTGGCGGCTCTCGCGGCGAGCTGAGGGCGGCCCGCGCCGGGCCGCACCTCCCGCGGACCGACCCGCCCGGGTCCGGACACACCCCGCCGCGACCCCCCGTAAAATCGACCGCACTGTGTCTGACTTCCTCGACTCCTCCGAAGAGACCCGGCCCGCCTCCGCCGAGGACGGCTCGCCGCGTCACCACCGCTCCCAGCGCGCACCCCGCTTCCCCGACGGGCCGCAGGCCGACCCCGCCGGATCGCACTTCGAGCGGCGGATCCGGAGCTTCCAGCCGCGCCGGAGCCGGGTGACGACCGGACAGGGCGAGGCTCTGCAGCGCCTGTGGCCCACGTGGGGCCTGGACATCGACGGACAGCGCACGCTCGACCTCGCGGAGCTGTTCGGGGCCGACCTGCCCGTCGTGCTGGAGATCGGCTTCGGCATGGGTGAGGCCACCGCACAGATGGCGGCCGAGGACCAGGGGACCGGAATCCTCGCCGTCGACGTGCACACCCCCGGCCAGGGGAATCTGCTGGGCCTCGCGGAGCGCAGCGGCCTGACCAACATCCGGGTCGCGAACGGCGACGCGATCATCCTGCTCCGGGAGATGCTCCCG
Organism: Streptomyces sp. M41(2017); assembly: GCF_002078175.1. GTDB lineage: Bacteria > Actinomycetota > Actinomycetes > Streptomycetales > Streptomycetaceae > Streptomyces. Next base: position 1,893,875 of record NZ_MWFK01000001.1, read on the forward strand.
CCCGCGTCCTTGGACGGCCTGCGGGTCTACTTCCCCGACCCCTGGCCCAAGAAGCGGCACCACAAGCGACGGCTGATCCAGCCGGAGTTCCTGGACCTCGCCGCGACGCGCCTCAAGCCGGGCGCGCTCGTGCACTGCGCGACGGACTGGGAGCCGTACGCCGAACAGATGCTCGAAGTTCTGAGCGCCCACCCCGACTTCGAGAACACGCGGCCGGACGGCGGTTTCGCGCCGCGCCCCGAGTTCCGGCCGCTGACCCGTTTCGAGGGCCAGGGACTGGACAAGGGTCATGTGGTGAACGACCTCCTCTTCCGGCGCGTACAGCATCGAGACCAGCACGCCCCGGGCACCTGACCCGCGCACGGCCCTCCGACGTCCCCGGGATCCCGCACGCCAGGGCGACTCCGGCCACCGTCGCGAGTCCCGCCCTCCCTCGTTAGGGTCAATGCCGTGGCCATCAGTCCCTCGTACCCCCCGCAGCCCGGCGTCCCCGCCGGGCACGCGTTGCGACATCCGCACTGGTGGCAGCGACGATCGGTCCGGTACGGGGCACTGATCACCCTGTTGGTGCTGTCCGGTCTCGTCATCCTCGCGCTCGTCCGCGAACAGACGGGCACCGAGGGCTTCCTGGTCGGCCTCGGCCTCGCCGTGTTCCCCGTGCCGCTGCTCATAGCGGCCTTCCGGTGGCTGGACCGGGTCGAGCCCGGCCCCTGGCGCAACCTGGTCTTCTCGTTCGCCTGGGGCGCCTGCGCGGCCGCGCTCATAGCGATCGTCGCCAACAGCTTCGCCACGCGGTGGATAGCGACCGCGACCGCGGATCCGTCCAGCGCCGACACCCTCGGCGCGACCGTCATCGCTCCCGTCGTGGAGGAGTCGGCGAAGGCGGCGGCCGTCCTGCTGGTCTTCCTCTTCCGCAGACGGGACTTCACCGGGATCGTCGACGGCGTGGTCATAGCCGGAGTCACCGCCACCGGCTTCGCGTTCACCGAGAACATCCTCTACCTCGGCACCGCCTTCGGCACCGACCGGCTCAGCGGGAGCAGCGGGCTGACCTCCGTCACCGCCGCGACCTTCTTCGTCCGCGTGGTGATGTCGCCCTTCGCGCATCCCCTGTTCACCGTGCTGACCGGCATCGGCTTCGGCGTCGCGGCCCTGTCCGCCGAGCACCAGCACGTGCGCCGCGCACTGATCCCGTTCGCCGGGCTGCTGCTCGCGATGGGGATGCACTCGGTGTGGAACAGCTCGTCGGACTTCGGCGAGTACGGCTTCTTCGCGGTCTACGCGGCGTTCATGGTGCCCGCGTTCGGGCTGCTGACCTGGCTGGTCGTGTGGACCCGGCAGCGCGAGCTGCGCACCGTGCGCACGGAACTGCCCGCGTACACCACGGCCGGCTGGCTGGGCACGGCCGAGCCGTACGTCCTCGGCTCGATGCGGGCCCGGCGCCTCGCCCGCGAGTACGCCCGACATCACTGGGGCAAGGCGGCGGGTCGCTCGGTCGCCGAGTACGAGGCGTACGCGACCTCGCTGGCGTTCCTGCGCCACCGGGGGCGCCGGGGCCGCGCGGGCGCCGACTTCGTCGTACGGGAACGCGAGCTGCTGCACGAGCTGTGGCGGCGCCGGGAGATCGCCCGGCCGTCCCTCGCCTACGCGGCCCGCACCACCTCCCCGATCCCCGCACCGCCCCCCTGGCCGGCGCACGGCTACGGGTACGCGGCCCCACCGGCCCAGCCGTACGCGCCGCCGGTGCCGTACCCGACGTACGACTACAACCCCTACCGTTCCTAGCCCTCCGTCCGCGCGAGGCGGCGCATCACGCGGACGGAGGCCCGGGATCACACGGGTGTCAGGCCGACGCCTCGGTCAGGCGCGACAGTTCCGCGTCGGTCAGCGACAGGTCCGCGACACCCAGCAGGGCGGGGAGCTGCTCCACCGTGCGGGCCGAGGCGATCGGCGCGGCCACGGTGGGCTGGGCGGCGAGCCAGGCGAGGGCGACGGTCGCGACGGCGGCGTTGTGGGCCTCGGCGATCTCGTCGAGCGCGGTGAGGACCCGCTGCCCGCGTTCCGTCTCCAGGTGCTTGGACGCACCCGCGGCGCGGGGCGAGTCGACGGTCGCGCCCGGACGGTACTTGCCGGTGAGGAAGCCCGCGGCGAGCGCGAAGTACGGGACGGCGGCCAGTCCGGCGCGGGACGCGACGTCGCGCAGATCGCCCTCGTAGGTGTCGCGCGAGACCAGGTTGTACTGCGGCTGGAGCGCGACGTAGCGGGCGAGGCCCTCGCGGTCGGAGAACTCCAGGGACTCCTGGAGCCGTTCCGGGGAGATGTTGGACGCGGCGATGTTCCGCACCTTGCCGGCCTTCACCAGCTCGTCGAGGGCGCCGATGATCTCGTCGACCGGCACCTCGGTCTTGTCGAAGTGCGTGTAGTAGAGGTCGATGTGGTCGGTGCCCAGGCGACGCAGGGAAGCGTCGGCGGCGGCCTTGATGTTGGCGCCGGAGAGGCCCGGGAAGGCGGGGTGCTGGCTGACCTTGGTCGCGACGACGATGTCCGCGCGGTTGCCGCGGGCCTTCAGCCACTTGCCGATGATGGTCTCGGACTCGCCGCCCTCGTTGCCGTCGACCCACGACGAGTAGGAGTCGGCCGTGTCGAGGAAGTTGCCCCCGGCGGCCGCGTAGGCGTCGAGGACCGCGAAGGACTGGGTCTCGTCCGCCGTCCACCCGAAGACGTTGCCGCCCAGGGAGAGCGGGAAGACCTCGAGGTCGGAGGAGCCGAGCTTGCGAAGAGAAGTCATGTGTCGATTCAACGCCCGGTTCGGATGCCTGTATTCCACATGCGTCCGCACGGCTGCCGCATCCCGCACGGCCGGTACGGCGGACGAAACCGGCCGGTCGCGGAAGTCCCCACGACCGGCCGGCCGGCAATCCGTGCGGATCAGGGGCCGAGCCCCTGGTCCGGAAGACCCGTCAGGGGTTGAGGCCCTTGCCCTGGAGCCACGCCATCGGGTCGATGCCGGTGGCCGCGCCGCCGGGGTGGACCTCCAGGTGCAGGTGCGGCCCGGTGACGTTGCCCGTCGCGCCGACGCGGCCGATGACGTCGCCCGTGGCGACCTTCTGGCCGGCGCTGACACTGATCGACGACTGGTGGCAGAACCAGAGTTCGGTGCCGTCGTCGAGCGTGAGGATCGTGCGGTAGCCGTACGAACCGGCCCAGCCCGCCTCGGTGATGGTGCCGCTGTGGACGGCCTTGATCAGCGTGCCGGTGGGCGCGGCGAAGTCGAGACCCGTGTGGTAGCCCGAGGACCACAGGGCGCCGGCCTCGCCGAAACGCGAGGTCAGGGTGTACGAGGAGGTCGGCAGCGAGTAGCTCTTGGCGAGCTCGGCCAGGCGCTCGGCCTCGGCCTTCGCCTTGGCCTCCTCCTCCGCCTTCTTCTTCGCGGCGTCCGCCTTGGCCTCGGCGGCGTCCTGCTGCTTGGTGGCGAGCGCGACGGCCTGCTTCGCGGCGGCTGTCTCGGCCGCCTGCTGGGCGGCGCTGTCGACCTGGCTCTGCTGCGCTTCGGCCTGCTGCATGATGCGGGCCCGCAGCGCCTCACCGGCGTCCGCGGTGCCCTGGGCGGTGTCGGCGGTGGTCAGCCCCGCGCCGGTGAGCGGCGTCGAGGAGCCCTTGAGGGTCTCGGCGCCGTCACTGATCAGTGCCTTGGCCGAGTGCGTGACCGAGGACAGGTCGGGCAGCGAGATCGAGACCGGCGCCTTGCCGGGCGCTGCGGTGGCCATGCCACCGGCGCCGACGGCGGCGATCACGCCTACGCCGAGGACCGTGGAGCTGCGGGCGAGTCCTCCGCCGCGCTGCTTTCCCACGCGGTGCCGGCCACGAACGGGACGGACGGAATCCTCGGTGGGATTCCACTCCTCCCAGGGTCCCTCGTCCTTGCCGTGGGCGAAACCGAAGGACTGGGTGTCATTCGGTGCGAACGAGGTTGGCTGAGCAGGCCGGTTGGACGCCACGTGGGCGCACTCCTTTCCTTCCTTCTCGCCTACCGGGTTAGCTGACGGGTTCGGAGCAGGAAGGTCTCCTACGCGCGTATACCCACCGTGTCGCCACGGTGGAGGACGCTCGATTCACCCCAAGTTGGTGGTTCCCCGGTTCCCTTGCGGGATTCGGCGCGTGCGCACGGAGCCATCTCTTGTGACGGCTGGGACGACCGCGCTGCGTTATCGAACGTTAATAGACCTGGCCACCTGATTCCAAGCTGTTCAGACTGATCGTTAACGCTTTTTGGCCAGGACTTTGGGGTCATGCGCACTGAAAAACGGGCGAGTTGGCCTCATTCCGTCGCCACGGCCGCATGTGACGGTGTGTCAGTCGTTATGCGGAGGGACACGGTTCGGTCACTCCTCGTGACAGCGGTCGAGAAGGGCCTTCGAGGGTGTCAACCGCGCCGGACGGCGAGCAGCGCCATGTCGTCACTGAGGGCGCCGCCCGTGTGCTTGCGGACCTCGACCGCGAGGGTGTTCAGCAGCGCGTCGGGCCCCGGGAAGACCCGCCCGGCCAGCCGCGCGGCCGGATCGTAGAACTCCCCGCTCACATCCCGGGCCTCGGACAGCCCGTCGGTGTGCAGCAGCAGGATCGCGCCGCGCGGAAAGCGGGCCGGCACCGCCCGGTCGGGTGTGCTGCCCAGGTCGCTCATCCCGAGGGGCAGCGCGCCGGGTCCGCCGGTGAGCGGGACGAGTGTGCCGTCGGGGTGCAGCATCAGGGGCGTCGGATGGCCCCGGTTGACGATGCGGACGGTCTCCCCTTCGTGCGGGATCTCCGCGAGGACGGCGGTGGTGAACCCTTCGACGGCGTCGAGGTTGTCGCGCCGGGTGCCCTCGCGCTTCAGCGCCCGCTCCAGCCGCTGCGCGACCGCCTCCAGGGTCGTCTCCTGCTCCGCCGCCTCCCGGAAGGCACCGATGACCACGGCGACGGCGGCGACCGCGGTCATCCCCTTGCCCCGCACGTCCCCGACGACCAGCCGCACGCCGTACGGGGTGTCCTGCACGGCGTACAGGTCCCCGCCGATGGACGCGTCCGCCTGGGCCGCCTCGTAGCGCGCGGCGACGTCGAGGCCGTCGATGCGTGCCTGGGGTTCGGGCAGCACGGCCCGTTGCGCGAACTCGGCGATCTCTCGCACGGAGGCGAGCCGCTCGTCGCTGCGCCGGACGAGGATGTTGATGAGGATGCCCAGGACGGCCGCCGTGGCGACGGTGACGACCTCGGTGACCGCGTCGACCCGCAGGACGATGCCGAGGCGCAGGTGTAGGAGGATCAGCGCGCCGACGGCGGCGGCGCCGGTGAGGACGGTGCCGCGCAGCGAGTACAGGGGCGCGGCGACCAGGGTGGCGGCGGTGAAGAGGGGGGCGGCGGTGAACTCGCCCGGTGTGAAGTAGTCGTAGAAGGTCCCGCCGACGACCAGCAGCACCGGCAGGGCCCGTACAAGTGCACGCACGGCGGAGATACGGCCCGTCCGCCATCGCGCCGGACCGGTTCCGGGATCGCCCGCGGGTCCGGACGCACCCGAAGGACCGGCACCCCCCGTCGCCCGCGGATCACCGAGGGGCGGGCGGTCGGCCCGGTCGTCGAGTTCTCCGGTCCGCTCCTCACCTCCTGGCTGACCCACCCGTCCAGCAGACCCGGAGCGGGGACGGCGGGCGACCGGTGTGGCCCGACCGAGGGATTCCGCGACCCTCCGGAGCGAACACGGCGACGGGAAGGGCGGACGCTCAAGGCGCCCTGCCAACACCAAGGGCCGGAACTCGTGAATCCGAGTTCCGGCCCTTGGCCTTCAGTAGCGGGGACAGGATTTGAACCTGCGACCTCTGGGTTATGAGCCCAGCGAGCTACCGAGCTGCTCCACCCCGCGTCGTAAGAACCAGTGTACGGCATCCGCGGGGCCCTCGGCACACACGTACACCGGGGCCCCTTCCGTGCGGCCGAACCACGGCTTCGAGGGCCTCGGCCCCCTCAGTCCCTGCCGTGCGCGGCCCCGTCCAGGAGATGGCGGTTGGGTGCCTTGGCGCGCTGCTCGTACTCGGGCAGAAGGACGACGTCGGCGCCCGCGGCGGCGAGGAGTCCGTTGCCGTCGGCGTCGGTGACGAAGGTGTCCGGTTCGCGCCAGGCGGTGACGACCCGCCGCACGCCGGCGTCGAGGATGAGCCGGGCGCAGGGAGCGGGGCGGGAGGCGCGGCGGGCGCACGGCTCCAGGCTGCTGTAGACGGTGGCGGCGGGCAGCCGCGGATCGGCCGGGTCGATCTTGGCGAGGGCGGCCTCCTCCGCGTGCACCACGGGATCGTCGCCCTCGCGGGAGTGGCCGCGGGCCAGCTCGGTCCCGTCCGCGGCGACCACCACGGCGCCGACGCTGAACGCGGTCTCCGAGGGCGGGCAGGAGGCCGCCAGCTCGCAGGCGAGGGCCAGCCACTGCCGGTCGGCGGCGGACGCGGTCCGGCCGGTGCCGGGGGCGGTGGGGACGTAGCGGATGAGGACGACGTCCCCGACGGGCCGGGTCTCGACGAGTCGCAGCCGGCCGGGGGGATAGGCGCCGGGCCCGAACAGCCGCGGCGCGTCCGGCTGCCCGACGAAGAGGGGGGCGACGGCGAGCTGCAGCTCGTCGGCGAGCCCTTCCCGTACGAGCTGGGTGTGGACCCGTCCGCCGCCCTCGACCATCAGCCGGCGGACGCCCCGGACGTCGTGCAGGTGCTCCAGCAGCACGCGCCAGTCCAGCTCGGGTCCGGTCGCGACGATGTCGACGCCGGGCAGGCCGTGCAGCAGACCGGCGGCCCGGCGCGCGCCCTCGTCGGTCGTGTAGACGGCCTTCTCGCCGCCCGTGTGCCAGAACTGCGCCTCCGGGTCGAGGTCGCCGGAGCCGCTGACGGTGACCTTCAGCGGATAGGCCGGGCGCCCGTCGGTGACGCGGGCGGCGCGGCGTTCGGCGGAGTTCACCAGGAGCCGGGGGTTGTCGGCGCGCAGGGTGCCGGCGCCGACCAGGATGGCGTCGCAGGACGCCCGCACCTCGTCGACCCGGTCGAAGTCGGCCGCGCCCGAGAGCAGCAGCCGCTCGGGCCCGGTGTCGTCCAGGAAGCCGTCGAGGGAGACGGCGGCGGACAACAGGACGTGGGGACGGGGCATGGGGGCGTTTCCTCCGGTCGCAGCGCACAGTGGTTCAAGTTTTAAACAATACCTAGACTGACCCCATGACGACCCGCTGGCTCTCCCCCGCCGAACAGCGCGCCTGGCGCTCGTACATCTCCGCGAGCTCCCTCCTGGAGGACACCATCGACCGCGGACTCCAGGCCGAGGCGGGCATGCCCCACCTTTACTACTCCATCCTGGCGAGGTTGTCCGAGGCGCCCGAGCGGCGGCTGCGGATGACGGAGCTGGCCGAGACGCTGAAGATCACGCGCAGCCGCCTCACGTACGCCGTGACGCGACTGGAGAAGGACGGCACGGTGCGCCGTGAGGGCTGCCCGACCGACCGGCGCGGCCATGTGGCCGTGCTCACCGACGACGGCATGGACCTCGTGGAGCGGACCGCGCCCGGGCATGTCGCGACGGTCCGTGCGGCGGTCTTCGACCGGCTGACCCCCGAGCAGGTGGGCCAGCTGGAGGAGATCTGCGGGGCCATCACCCGGGCGATCCAGGACGAGGACTCGGCGGCGCGCGGGGAAGATCTGCCGTGGCGCCGACGTTCCTGCTCGTCATGAGGAGCGCGGACGACAGCACAAGGGCGAGGACGGCAAGGGCGGCCCTCCCCCTTATTGCTTGAACTTTGAAGCAGATGTAGTGTCTCGTCCTGGACGGTGTGCTTCAAATCTGAAGCACAATCCGTGAACGCCGTCCCGTACGAACCCGCTGGACGGAGAGACAACATGCGCGACCACCCCACCGCCACGGTGCGCACCCGTGTCCGCGTACCCCTGCGCTTCGGCGACGGCTACTCCGTCGACGCGGACCTCGTCACCTTCCACGGCCTCGTCGACGGCAAGGAACACCTGGCCGTCGTCCTCGGCGCCCCGGACCCGGGCACCGACCCGCTGGTGCGGCTGCACTCCGAGTGCCTGACCGGCGACGTCTTCGGCTCGGCCCGCTGCGACTGCGGACCGCAGCTGCGCGAGGCGGTGGAGCAGATCGCGGAGCGCGGCGGCGTCCTGCTGTACCTGCGCCAGGAGGGCCGCGGCATCGGCCTCTACAACAAGCTCGACGCGTACGCCCTCCAGGACGAGGGCCTCGACACGTACGCCGCCAACGCCGCCCTCGGCCTGCCCGAGGACGACCGCGACTACACGGCCGCCGCCCAGATGCTCCAGGCCCTCGGCATCGACACCCTCGACCTGCTCTCCAACAACCCCGACAAGGCGGAACAGCTGCGCGACCTCGGCGTCACGGTCGCCCACCGCGTCCCGACGGGCGTCTTCACCACCGCGCACAACGTCCGGTACCTGCGTGCCAAGGTCCTCCAGACCCAGCACACGCTGCCGCTGCCGGAGCTGACCGGCCTCACGGAGCTCTCGGCGGGCTGACCCCGCGCCCGGCAGCGGGAACGCCTCGGTGCCGTACGCCACGGCCGGGGGCGGCGGAACCGCCGCCCCCGATCCATCGGTGGAGACCCTGACCGTGGACGTGGACGTGGCCGTGGCCGAACGGAACGGCGAGGCTAGGGCAGTTGCCTCAGTCGGTCGACGACCGCCCAGTCGACCACGTGCGACAGCTGGATGTACGTCCTGTCTCCGGACGCCGAAGTCCTTTCGTCCCGGAAGCCCAGGAACTCGTAGGACTTCGGCGAGAAGATCAGGTACTTGCCCTGCGCCATCGGGCTCTTGGGGTAGGCGATCCCCACCCCGGTGCGCCCGGCGGAGTCCTTCACCCCCGGAAGCGCCTCGACCCCCGGCACCAGGGCCAGTGCCTCGTACGCCGCGGAACGCAGCCCCTCGGGCAGCACCGGCCACTTCAGGAGTTCGCCGAGCATGAAGTACGCCTGGTACCAGTCCTGAGCCGTGAAGTCACCGGTCGACCGCTTGGACGATCCGACGTCGGTGAGCACCGGGATGAGTTTCTCCGGGGCGGTGGGCAGCTTCTTCAACTCGCTCCATTTCCGGGGCGGCCACACGCCCTCGCCCTTCTTCATGGGCTCTTCCCAGATCACCCGGCCGAGTTCCATGGTCAGGGAGCGCCGGGAGCCGTCCACCGAGTCCCAGTTGACGTCCTCGTACGTCTTCACGGCGCCGGTCCCGCGCTCCGTCTCCCTGATGACCCGCTTCGAATAGATGAACTGGTCGTCGCGCGGTGCCACCCTCGCCTCCTGCCGGCCCGCCCGCGCCGCCGCCGTGTTCAGCACCGTCACGGCACTGACGTTGCTCATCCGCGGTGTCGCCGTGCCCGGTGCGCGGTCGGCACGGTGCGGACGATCGCCGGCGACCCCGTCGGCGATCAGCACCGCCGTTCCCGTGACGGCCACGGCGGCCGCGGCGGCCGTCGCCAGACGGAGCACGTGGCGGCGGCCGGGGCCGGCATCCGGGTGCCGCTCGGCGCGCGCGATCGTGTTGAGCAACCGGTGGCGCGCCCCGGATCGGGCCGGTCCGGTGAGGGGGGCCGCCTCCGCGTCCCAGTCCCGCAGGAGTTCGAGTTCATCGGTCATGGCGGGGTTCCTCTCGCAGAGTTGTCGGATCGGATCCGCCCAATGCCTCGCGCAGCCTGCCGCGCGCCCGGTGCAGCCGTGATCTGACCGTGCCTATGGGGACGTCGAGGGCCTGGGCCACTTCCTCGTAGCCGAGACCGCCCCAGGCCACCAGCAGCAGCACGTCCCGGTGCCGTGCGGGCAGGGCGGCCAGCGCGGCCGCCAGCTCACGGCCCACGGCCTGCGCCCCCGCGCGGGCCGCGGCACGATCGGCCACCGGGTCCTCGTGATCGGCCGGAGCCGGGACGCGGGCCAGCGCCCTGAAGCGGCGGGCCTCGGTCCGCCGGTGCCGTCCGGCCAGGTTGGTCGCGATGCCGAACAGCCAGGGCCGGGCGCCGTCACCCGTGGCACGCGCGGGGTCGTAACGGTGCCGCTGCTGGAACGCGGTGGTGAAGGTGTCCGCCATCAGGTCGTCGGCCGGCTCGCCACCGAGTCTGCGGGCCAGATAGCGGTGCACCTCGTCCGCGTACCGGTCGAAGAGCACGGCGAACGCCTCCGGCTCGTCCCGCGACCGTGCGATGACCGAGGCATCGCTCTCCGGCCCCGCGCGGACGCCTGGCTCCACGGTCATCGGGACTCCTCTCGTCCAAGGGAACAGGCTTCGAAAGCCTGGGCTTTCACCTCTCCTTCGCCGTTCGCCCCGGACGAGTTCCCTCAGGGCTCCGGGCCGCAGCACACGCGGGCCGGCTTCGGACACCGCGCCGCACCAACGGCTGACCCAGCGTTCGCTCAACACCCCGCAGACGAAGAAGTGCCCGAGTCGGCCGATGCCGTCCCGGGCACTTCCCAGCAGGTCAGAGGGGATGCACTTGCTCCCTCGTCCACGTAGACCCTGTGGGACTCGAACCCACAACCAATGGATTAAAAGTCCACTGCTCTGCCAATTGAGCTAAGGGTCCCCGCACCGGCCTACGCCGATGCGGCGCACCGGACGCGCCGATGCATCCCCGAGCATAGCCGGACGTGGCCGGGACGCCGATCGGGTATCGGTGACCCGGCCGCGCCGGATGCGCACAAGGTCAGGGATCCACCGGTTCGGGCGCTCCCTCGCGGAGGGCCTCACGGGCGATGTTGCGCTCGTGTCCGGGGTTGAGGAACCAGTGCCGGGCCGAGGCCAGCCACCAGACCGCGGCGAAGCCGAGTACGACGAGAACCGCGACCGGGGCGTAGTTGAACGTCTCCCAGGTCACCGGGGAGACCTGCGGCAGCATGAACAGGATCGTGATGACGACGACCCACCCGACCGCGATCACCCCGATCGGGCGGGACCAGCGGCCCAGGTGCCAGGGCCCGCGCTGGAAGTCCTCGCCCTTGCGCACCCGCAGGAACGTCGGGATGACGTAGGCGACATAGAGGCCGATGACCGCGATCGACGTCACGGCCGCGTAGGCCGCGTAGTTGATCAGGTACGGCAGTCCGAGCACGAGCGCCCCGAGGGCGGCCAGCCAGACCGCCGCGACGGGCGTCCGCGTGCGCGGGTTCACCGTGTGCCAGACGTTCGAGAAGGGCAGTGCTCCGTCCCGCGAAAAGGCGTAGATCATGCGGCTGTTGGCCGTCACCGACGCCATGCCGCAGAAGAGCTGGGCGCCGATCACGACGAGCAGCAGGAGTTTTCCGGACGTGGCGCCGACCGCGTCGAGGAGGATCTGCGCCGGAGGCGCCCCGGTCGCCGAGTTCAACTCCTTGTCGTACGACTGGATGGCGAAGGTGAAGCCGAGGAGCAGGACGAAGCCGGCGATCCACGAGGTCCAGATGGACCGCACGATGCCCTTCGGGCCGGCCGTCGAGGCGTCGTGGGTCTCCTCCGTCATGTGGGCGGAGGCGTCGTACCCGGTGAACGTGTACTGGGCCATGAGCAGTCCGATGAGGACGACGTAGACCCCGCTGCCCCAGCCCGTGTTGTTGACGAACTTCGTGAACACGAAGTCGGCCGACTGGTGCTGGTCGGGCACGAAGGTCAGCGCGCCGACGATGACGGCGACACCGACGACGTGCCACCACACGCTGATGCTGTTGAGCAGCGCAACGATCCCCACCCCGAACGTGTTGAGCAGTCCGTGCAGGATCAGAATCCCGGCGAACAGCAGGACCGTGCGGCCCGGCGTCACCTCGAAGTCGAACTGGAGGTTCAGGTAGGCGCCGAGGAACGACGCGGCGCCGAAGTCGATGCCCGCGGTCACGGCGACCTGGCCGAGGACGTTGAACCAGCCCGTGAACCACGCCCAGGCCGCCGCGCTGCGTTCCGGGGCGAGCCGGTGGGCCCAGAAGTACAGCCCGGCGGAGGTCGGATAGGCCGAACAGATCTCGGCCATCGCGAGTCCGACGAACAGCGTCATCAGACCGACCGCGACCCAGCCCCAGGTGATCACGGCGGGACCGCCGGTGTTCATGCCGAACAGATACAGCGTCAGACAGCCCGACAGGACCGAGATGATCGTGAAGGAGACCGCGTAGTTGGAGAACGCCGACATGCGGCGGGCGAGCACCTGCGTGTAGCCGAGCTGGGCGAGCCGTTCTTCGTCCGACAGCCCACTGCCCGTGGCGTCATTTGTCATGCCCCCAGCGATTCCCTCGCGGGAGGCACGACATGCGCGGGGCGGAACATCAAGTTGGCCAGAAAAGCCCCTTGCAGGTCCGCCGGCCACCGCTGATCTTCACGCGCGCCCCGAACGACCCCGTGCCGGTGCCTCGCCCTCGCCGCGAACAGGCGGGCGGCACCCGGGACGACGACGTGGCCCCCACCCGAATCGGGTGGGGGCCACGTCAGTTGGTCAGGTCAGCGGCGGTCAGCCGTTGCGCTTCCAGCGCGGCTTGTCGTCGCGGCGGAACGAACCGGTGCCGGTTCCGGTGCCGGTCGTGCGGTGGTCGTCGCGGCGACCGGTCGGGCGGTCGTGGCCGCCGGAGCGGAAGCCGCCGCCCGCGGGACGGTCACCCTGACGGTCGCGGTTGAAGGGACGGTCGCTGCCACGGTGGCCGCCACGCTCGTCACGACGCTCGAAGGAGCGGCCGCCGCGGTCGTCGCGGTTGAAGCCACCGCCGCGGTTCTCACGGTTGAAGCCGCCACCGCGGTTGTCGTCACGACGCTCGAAAGAACGGCCGCCGCGGTCGTCACGGTTGAAGCCACCACCACGGTTGTCGTCACGACGGTCGTTGTCACGGCGGAAGCCGCCACCGCGGTTGTCGTCACGACGCTCGAAAGAACGGCCGCCACGGTCGTCGCGGTTGAAGCCGCCACCACGGTTGTCGTCACGGCGGAAGCCACCACGGTCGTTGTCGCGGCGGAAGCCGCCACGGTCACCGTCACGGCGGTCGTCACGACGGCCACCGCGGTCGTCGCGGTTGAAGCCGCCACCACGGTTGTCGTCACGACGGAAGCCACCACGGTCGTTGTCGCGGCGCTCGTAGTTGCCCCGCTCGTCACGGCGCTGACGCGGCTCGTACGCGGGACGCTCGGCCGGGGCCTCGGCGACCGCGGACTCGGCGGCCGGCGCCTCGGCGGCGACAGCCTGCTCGGCGGCCTCGGCGGCGGCCGCGACGGCCACCTCCGGGTCGTCGCCCCGCTCACGGGCGGCACGGGCGACCAGACGATCGGCCTCGCCGCGCAGCTCGGCGGCGCGACGCTGCGCGCGCTCCAGCTCCTTGGTGAGCTGGGTGACCTCACGCTCGGCCTGCTGGGCGGCGTCGCCCGCGGACTGGGCCTGGACCTCGGTCATCGAGCGGGCGCCGGTGATCTCGGCGACCTCGGGCTCGAAGGCCGTACCGGAGTTGATGATGTGACGCGCGGCGTCGACGCCCGCGTCCTCCATCAGCCGGAAGATCTGGCGGCGCTGGTGCGGCAGCGACAGCGACACGACGGTGCCGGAGCGGCCGGCGCGGGCGGTGCGGCCCGAGCGGTGCAGGTAGTCCTTGTGGTCACCGGCCGGGTCCACGTTCAGGACCAGGTCGATGCCGTCGACGTGGATACCGCGGGCGGCGACGTCGGTCGCGACGAGCGCGTTGACGTAGCCGTCCTTGAAGTCGGCCAGCGTCCGCGTACGGGCGCCCTGCGTCATGCCACCGTGCAGCGCGTCGGCCTTCACACCGGCGTCACGCAGCTGCTCGGCGATACGGTCGGCGCCCAGCTGGGTGCGGACGAAGATGATCGTGCGGCCCTTGCGGGAGGCGATCGCGGCGGTGACCGGCGCCTTGTCCTTGGGCTTCACGATGAGGATGTGGTGCGACATGGTCGTGACGTTGCCCTGGGCGCTGTCGACCTCGTGCGTGACCGGGTTGGTCAGGTAGCGCTTGACCAGCGTGGAGATCTCGTTCTCCATCGTGGCGGAGAACAGCATGCGCTGGCCGCCGGCCGGGATCTGGTCGAGCAGCTCGGTGACCTCGGGCAGGAAGCCCAGGTCCGACATCTGGTCGGCCTCGTCGAGAACGGCGATCTGGGTGTTCTCCAGCGAGCAGGCGCCGCGGTTGATGATGTCGCGCAGACGGCCCGGGGTGGCGACGAGGACGTCGACGCCGCGCTCCAGGGCGTAGATCTGGTTGCCCATCGACGTACCGCCGCAGACGACCTTCATCTTCAGGCCGAGGACGTCGCCGTAGGGCTGCAGCGCGTCGGCGACCTGCATGGCCAGCTCACGGGTCGGCGTGAGGATGACGGCGCGCGGCTTCTTCTTCTCGGTGTGACCGCCGGCGAGCTGCGCCAGGGTCGGCAGACCGAAGGAGAGGGTCTTGCCGGAGCCGGTGCGGCCACGGCCGAGGATGTCCTTGCCGGCCAGGGCGTCCGGGATGGTCGCGGCCTGGATCGGGAAGGGGCTGGTCACGCCGTTCTGCGCGAGCTTGCGGACGACACCCTCGGGCAGACCGAGGTCGGAGAAGGTCATCTCGGGGGCGGACTCGACGGTCTCGACGACCTCGATGATCTCGTTCACGGTGTCGTTCTGGTCGTTCTCGGGCACGACGACGTGATCAGTACTGGAAACAGACATGCGAAATGCGAACCTTCCGGAGTTCTTCGGCACGCGCCCAAACTCCGTGAAGTCGCAATCGACCGCCTCTATGCGGTCCGGCCACGGCAAGGGAGAGTACGCGCCACGCGGCGCTCTCTTTGGCGGCGCCGGGCAAATGGGATCAAACGATCTACCACCATACGCACCCTCCACCCCTGAAGGCAAACCCGACCTCATACGCCCAGGTCAGGGCACCTTTGGTCGCCGCCAGGAGCCTAGACGGGCGAGCCGGCCTCGGGTGCCGGCTCCCGCTGGACGAGCTGGGTCGCGGGCTGCTCGTGCGCCGACGACGACGGTTCGGCGGATCCCGGATCGGACGACGGGGGCGTCGACACGGGCGGTGGTTCGGGGGTCGGTTCCGCCGTCGTGCGCGTGGGGGTCGGCTCACCGGGCGGCACCGGGTCCGTGGACGGGTCGCCGCCGCCCTTGTCCGTCGCCTTCGCGGACGGCTTGCCGCCCTTCGACGCGGACGCCGAGGGAGATGCGTCACCCGACTCCGACTCGCCCGGCTTCGGCGCCCCCTTGTGACCCTTGCCACCCTTGCCGCCGTGGGAGCCGATCCCGCCACCGCCCACCGAGGTCCCGCCGTCCGGTTCCTCGCCGGCCCGCCGCCCGGCCGAGTGCGAGGGCCCGGGCCGGTCGTCCCCGTCGTTCCCCACGCTCATGCAGCCGGCGGCGGCTGCGACGGCCATGACCGTGGCGGCCAGACGGACGGGTACGTACAAGGCGCGCACGGGCGGCCACCTCCGTAGGGGGCGTCCCCCGCTCGGGCGGAGCCGGGAGCGCGGGGAAGGAACGGGAGTACCCCCTGTCCAACTCCCGCCGCCCGCAAGAGGACACGCGCCCGCGGGCCCGGCCGGGGACGCGGGCGCACCCGGACCGCCGTTCCACCCGCTGACGACGCGTCACGCGGAGGGTCCGTCAGGACCGTTCGATGGACGGGAGCGCCCGGGGCCGGGGCGCGGTTCGAGGCCCCGCGCCGCATCCGGCCCCATCGGGCCCTCCGCCGGTACCCGCCGGGAGCACCTCGTCCCCGACAATGGCCCTGTGCTGGAGATGACGCGCGAAACCTTCGAAGAGCTCGTGAGCCAGGCCCTCGACAAGATCCCGCCCGAGCTGACCCGGGTCATGGACAACGTCGCCGTGTTCGTCGAGGACGAGCCCCCGGCCGACGATCCCGAACTCCTCGGCCTCTACGAAGGAACCCCGCTCACCGACCGCGGCGAGTGGTACGCCGGGGTGCTCCCCGACCGCATCTCGATCTACATGGGTCCCATCCTGCGGATGTGCGAGACCCCCGACGAGGTGGTCCACGAGGTCGCCGTGACCGTCATCCACGAGATCGCCCACCACTTCGGGATCGACGACGAACGGCTGCACGAGCTGGGCTGGGGCTGACCGGACGAAGGCCGGGCGGGCACGCGTCCGAGCCGACGGGTCCCCGCCGGGGCCGGCGCCCCCCGCATACCCGCCCCGGCACTTGGGCATACGGGACCAATGGTCCGCGCCCCCGCCGCCGCAACCGCCCTCGTCCGCCGTACCGCCGGCCTCGCCCGCCGGGCGCTCCCCACCCGCGGCACCCTCGGCCGCCGTCGCGCCCGCCGCTCGCGCACGGTGCCGGAGCTCGCCGCCCGGCCCAACCCGTACGTCCGCGCCCTCGGACTCCTCAGCGTGGTGCTGCTCGGCGCCTGGCTCGGACTGCTGGTCGTGGGCAACGTGCGGGTCCCCGTCGGCCCCATGAACACCACCATGACCCTGCGCCCCTCCCTCACCGGCGGCACGAAGATCAACGTCTCACCGCTCGGTGCCCTGGAGCTCGCGAGCCACCGGGCCCCGCTGCGCCTCGACGTGGACGTGGACCAGCTCGACCCGGACCGCGCCCAGGCCCTCGTCGACCACCCCGAACGGCTCTCCGGCCTCCAGGACGAGGTGGCCCGTGACGTCGAGGACGGCACGATCGACCTGGCCCTGCGCTCCTGCATAGCCGTGGTCGTCGGCGCCACCGCGCTCGGCCTCGGCGTCTACCGCCGGCCGCGCCGGGCCCTCGCCGCCGGCGGCCTCGCCCTGGCCCTCCTGGCCGCCTCCGGGGCGACCGCCTTCGCCACCTGGAACCCCAACTCGGTCCTGGAACCGAAGTACTCAGGGCTGCTGTCCTCCGCGCCCTCCCTGGTCGGCAACGCCCGCAACATCGTCAGCGAGTTCGACGTCTACCAGAAGGAGCTGGCGCGCCTGGTGACGAACGTGACGAAGCTCTACGACGTCACGTCCACCCTCCCCGCCTACGAACCCGACCCGACCACGATCCGGGTCCTGCACGTCTCCGACATCCACCTCAACCCGGCGAGCTGGAAGATCATCGCCTCGCTCGTGAAGCAGTACTCCATCAACGTGATCGTCGACTCCGGCGACACCATGGACCACGGCACGGCCGCCGAGAACGGCTTCCTGGACCCGGTCCCGGACCTGGGCGCCCCGTACGTCTGGGTGCGCGGCAACCATGACTCGCGCCTCACCCAGAGCTACCTGGAACGGATGAAGAACGTCCACGTCCTCGACGACGGGCGGGCCGTCTCCGTCGCCGGGCTGCGCTTCGCGGGCATCGGCGACCCCCAGTTCACCCCGGACCGCGCGGTCGCGCCCGGGGGTGACGCGGCGGAGGACCTCGCCGGCGCCCGCCTCGCCTCCGCCCTGCGCGACCAGCGCGCCGCGGGCACCCCGGCGGACGTCGCGATCGTCCACGAACCCGCCGCCGCGCGCGGGACGGACGGCGTGGTGCCGCTGGTGCTCTCCGGCCATCTGCACCACGAGGAGATGGAGGTCATGAAGTACGGCACCCGGCTGCGCGTCGAGGGCTCGACGGGCGGCAGCGGTCTGCGGGCGGTCGAGGGCAAGTACCCGGACCCGATCGAGGCCTCGGTCCTCTACTTCGACCGGGACACCCGGCATCTCCAGGCCTGGGACGAGATCAAGCTGGGCGGTCTCGGCCTCACGAGCGCCGAGGTCAGCCGCCATCTCCCCAAGGAGAACCAGCCCGGCGCGACCCCCTCCCCGAGCCCCGCCGGGACGGCTCGGTAAACCGTTTTGGCGATAGCCGCCGCCATCCCATATGCTTCTCACGTCCCCGACGCGCTGAGAAGCGAACAGGCGGGCCGATAGCCCTCATCGTCTAGCGGCCTAGGACGCCGCCCTTTCAAGGCGGTAGCACGGGTTCGAATCCCGTTGGGGGTACGCAACACCGTGTGCGAGACTTGCTTCGCTCGTTCGCACACAAAGCTTGGTCCTGTGGAGCAGTTTGGAGTGCTCGCCACCCTGTCAAGGTGGAGGCCGCGGGTTCAAATCCCGTCAGGACCGCTGAGGTTTCCCCGGAAGCCTCGTGGCTGGGTAGCTCAGTTGGTACGAGCGATCGCCTGAAAAGCGATAGGTCGCCGGTTCGACCCCGGCCCCAGCCACAGCAGAGGCCCCGATCTTCGGATCGGGGCCTTTTTCGTGCCCTCGGCGCGGGACCGGCGCGCAAAAGCGTTCGCCAGTCATTTCGCCGAGGTGAGATCCTGGACCGCGTATGTCTACGCACCCTGCCCCCGCCCTCGGCGATCTCGCCCCCCGCCTGGCCCAGCTGTCCCTGCGCGACGCGCACCGGCTCGGACGCAGGCTCGAAGGCGCGCGCAAGATCCGCAAGCCCGAGGCCCGCTCCGCCGTCTTCGCCGAGATCGAGGCGGAGGTCACCAGGGGCGAGGCCCGCATGGCCGAGCGCCGCGCCCGCGTACCCGCCATCACCTATCCCGAGCAGCTCCCGGTCAGCCAGAAGAAGGACGTGATCGCGGACGCCATCCGTGACCACCAGGTCGTGATCGTGGCCGGCGAGACCGGCTCCGGGAAGACCACGCAGATCCCGAAGATCTGCATGGAGCTGGGCCGGGGCGTGCGCGGCATGATCGGGCACACCCAGCCCCGTCGTATCGCCGCCCGCACCGTGGCCGAGCGGGTCGCCGACGAGCTGGACACACCGCTCGGCGAGGCCGTCGGCTGGAAGGTCCGCTTCACCGACCAGGTGAACCCGGACGCCACCTTCGTCAAGCTGATGACGGACGGCATCCTGCTCGCCGAGATCCAGACCGACCGCGAGCTGCGCGCCTACGACACGATCATCATTGACGAGGCCCACGAGCGGTCCCTCAACATCGACTTCCTGCTCGGCTACCTCGCCCAGCTGCTGCCCAAGCGCCCCGACCTCAAGGTCGTCATCACCTCCGCGACCATCGACCCGGAGCGCTTCTCCCGGCACTTCGGGGACGCCCCGATCGTCGAGGTGAGCGGCCGGACGTATCCCGTCGAGGTCCGCTACCGCCCGCTGCTGGAAGAGGACTCCGAGGACACCGACCGCGACCAGATCACCGCGATCTGCGACGCCGTCGAGGAGCTCCAGGCCGAGGGCAAGGGCGACATCCTCGTCTTCCTCTCCGGCGAGCGCGAGATCCGCGACACGGCGGACGCGCTGGACAAGAGGAACTACCGCTTCACCGAGGTGCTCCCCCTGTACGCGAGGCTCTCGCACGCCGAGCAGCACCGCGTCTTCCAGCAGCACACCGGCCGCAGGATCGTTCTGGCCACCAACGTCGCCGAGACCTCGCTGACCGTGCCGGGCATCAAGTACGTCATCGACCCGGGCACGGCACGCATCTCCCGCTACAGCCACCGCACCAAGGTGCAGCGGCTGCCCATCGAGCCGGTGTCGCAGGCCAGCGCCAACCAGCGCAAGGGCCGCTGCGGCCGTACGTCCGACGGCATCTGCGTCCGGCTGTACTCCGAGGACGACTTCCTGTCCCGGCCCGAGTTCACCGACGCCGAGATCCTCCGCACGAACCTCGCCTCCGTCATCCTCCAGATGACCGCGGCCGGCCTCGGCGACATCGAGAAATTCCCCTTCATCGACCCGCCGGACCACCGCAACATCCGCGACGGCGTCCAGCTCCTCCAGGAACTGAACGCGCTGGACCCGGCCGAGAAGGACGCCCGCAAGCGGCTCACCCCGACCGGCCGCAAGCTCGCCCAGCTCCCCGTCGACCCCCGCCTCGCCCGGATGGTCCTGGAGGCCGACAAGAACGGCTGCGCCCGCGAGGTCATGGTGATCGCCGCCGCGCTCTCCATCCAGGACCCTCGCGAGCGGCCCTCCGAGAAGCAGGCCCAGGCCGACCAGCAGCACGCCCGCTTCAAGGACGAGACCTCCGACTTCCTCGCCTTCCTCAACCTGTGGCGCTACCTGCGCGAGCAGCAGAAGGAGCGCGGCTCGTCCGCCTTCCGCCGGATGTGCAAGCAGGAGTACCTGAACTTCCTGCGCATCCGCGAGTGGCAGGACATCTACAGCCAGCTGCGGACCGTCGCCAAGCAGATGGGCATCCACCTGAACGAGGAGGACGCTCCCGAACAGAGCGTCCACGTCTCGCTGCTCGCCGGTCTGCTCTCGCACGTCGGCATGAAGGACGTGAAGGAGACCGGCGGGGAGAGCGGACGCGCTTCCGGCAAGAACGAGTACCTCGGCGCGCGCAACGCCAAGTTCGCGATCTTCCCGGGCTCGGCACTCTTCAAGAAGCCCCCGCGCTTCGTGATGTCCGCGGAACTCGTCGAGACCTCCCGGCTCTGGGCCCGTGTCAACGCCCGCATCGAGCCGGAGTGGATCGAACCGCTGGCCGGCCACCTCCTCAAGCGGACGTACAGCGAGCCGCACTGGGAGAAGGACCAGGCCGCCGTGATGGCGTACGAGAAGGTCACGCTGTACGGCGTGCCGATCGTCGCCCAGCGGAAGGTGAACTACGGGCGGATCGACCCGGAGGTCAGCCGCGAGCTGTTCATCCGCAACGCGCTGGTCGAGGGCGACTGGCGCACGCACCACAAGTTCTTCGCCGACAACCGCAAGCTCCTCACCGAGGTCGAGGAGCTGGAGCACCGCGCGCGCCGCCGGGACATCCTGGTCGACGACGAGACCCTCTACGACTTCTACGAGCAGCGGGTGCCCGAACACGTCGTGTCCGGGGCCCACTTCGACTCCTGGTGGAAGCACAAGCGCCATGAGGAGCCCGAACTCCTCGACTTCGAGCGCTCGATGCTCATCAACGACCGCGCCGGTCAGGTCACGAAGGACGACTACCCGGACTCCTGGCGGCAGGGGCCGCTGAAGTTGCGGGTGACCTACCAGTTCGAGCCGGGGGCGGACGCGGACGGCGTGACCGTCCATGTCCCGCTCCAGGTCCTCAACCAGGTCACGGACGAGGGCTTCGACTGGCAGATCCCGGGGCTGCGCGAGGAAGTGGTCACGGAACTGATCCGCTCCCTCCCGAAGCCGATCCGGCGGAACTACGTCCCCGCCCCGAACTTCGCGCAGAAGTTCCTGGAGCGGGCGGTACCTCTCCAGGAGCCGCTGACGCAGACCATGGCGCGCGAGCTCAAGCGGATGGTCGGGGTGCCGCTGACGGCGGACGACTTCGACTGGTCCCGGCTCCCCGACCATCTGCGGATCACCTTCAGGATCGTCGACGAGCGGCGCCGCAAGCTCGCCGAGGACAAGGACCTGGAGGCCCTCAAGCTCCGGCTGAAGCCGAAGGCGCGGCAGGCCATCTCGCAGGCCGCCGCGGCGACCGCGGAGCGCTCGGGCGGCGAGTCCCTGGAGCGCACGGGGCTGACGGACTGGACGATCGGCTCGCTCAGCCGTCTCTTCGAGACGCGCCGGGCGGGCCAGCCGGTCAAGGCGTACCCCGCGCTGGTCGACGACGGGCCCGCGGCGACCACCGTCTCGGTCCGGCTCTTCGACACGGAGGCCGAGCAGGCCGAGGCGATGTGGAAGGGCACCCGCCGGCTGATCCTGCGGAACATCCCGGTGAACCCCGGCAAGTTCGCCTCGGACAAGCTCACCAACGCCCAGAAGCTCGCCCTGTCCGCGAACCCGCACGGCTCGGTCCAGGCGCTCTTCGACGACTGCGCCATGGCCGCGGCGGACAAGCTGATCGGCGACTTCGGCGGCCCGGCGTGGGACGAGGAGTCGTATCGCAAGCTGTACGACAAGGTACGTGCCGAGATCGTCGACACGACCGTGCGCACCGTCGGGCAGGTGGAGCAGGTGCTGGCCGCCTGGCAGGCCTGTGAGCGCCGTCTGAAGGGCGTCAGGAGCCCGACCCTGCTCGCGAACCTCACGGACGTGCGCAAGCAGTTGGACGCCCTCGTGAAGCCCGGCTTCGTCACGGCGACCGGGCTGCGGCGGCTGCCGGACCTGATGCGCTATCTGGTGGCCGCGGACCGCCGGCTGCAGCAGATGCCGACCGGCGTCCAGCGGGACACCAGCCGTATGGAGAAGGTCCACGAGATGCAGGACGAGTACGCCTGGCTCCTGGAGCAGTTGCCGCAGGGCCGGCCGGTGCCCGCCTCGGTCCGGGACATCCGCTGGATGATCGAGGAGCTGCGGGTCAGCTATTTCGCCCACGCGCTCGGCACGGCGTACCCCGTCTCGGACAAGCGGATCGTGAAGGCGATCGACGCGGCGGCACCGTGACGGAGCCTGTACACGCGGTGAGTTCGACCCTGGGCCCACCCTCCTGTACAGTCTCTTTTCGCAGCACAGCGCACGAACAAGTCGCTGCGAAACCAGGTCCTGTGGAGCAGTTTGGAGTGCTCGCCACCCTGTCAAGGTGGAGGCCGCGGGTTCAAATCCCGTCAGGACCGCAGTAGAGAAGGCCCGGAGCTTCGGCTCCGGGCCTTCTTCTTTGCGTCGGCCGCCACTCCCTCCCCCTCCACGCCCGCCGCCGCTTTGCACCCCGCACCGCTTCGTGTGCGCCCGCCGGCGCCCCAACGGCCGCCCCCAGGACGCGTTCCCGCTTCTTGACGCCGTCACATTCCAGCGGGTACTCCGGAAGCCGGGGCTCGCGCCCTGTCGGCCCTGGAGGTGCGTATGGCGGTGTCCGCCCGGCACGAGACCCGGGCTCTGCTCCGAGCCCATCTGGCGGCCGCCTCCGGCTATCGCCACCTGACGCGGCACTGTCCGGTCTGTCATCGGCTCCTGCGGCTGGCCATGGAACCCGGTCCGTACGACGAGCAGGATCCCGACGGCGCCCCCGAGGACGAAAGCCCCTCCACCGCGTGACCGAAGACCCCGGCCAGGAGGTCCGCGCGGTGCGACCCTTGAGAAGGAGGAGCGCGCGTTCGGGCTCAACTCCCTTAGCGCAGAAGGCTCGCAGGCGACAAGGACTCTGGCATGTGACGGGAGTCACCGCATAGGTTTTCAGAAGTGCGGAACTTACCCCCCTCCTACAACGAGTCAATTTAATATGTGCAATTGCACTCGTCGTCGAGGCTGTTCACGGCCGATCCGACACCCGCCCCCAGACTTCGACAAGGCCGCTCACAGGCCGGTCATCGCGGTGCGCGGACCGCACAAAAAAGATCGCGCTGGACCCGGCGGAGTCCAGCGCGATCTACGACGCACCCTGTTCATATGGCGGAAAAGCTGGGGCGTGGGCCCTGTTGGGGCAGAACCCGCGTCGCTTGGAGCTGTGGTTCGGACGCCTCGGCGGATTGGGGGGTCCGTCGTCTTGTCCGGTTATGCGGGGTTTCAGGCCTCGCTGCGCTGCTGCGGAATACCCGCGAGCAGTGCGCGGACCTCAGCCTCGCGGTAGCGGCGGTGTCCGCCGAGCGTGCGGATGGACGTAAGCTTGCCGGCCTTCGCCCACCGTGTGACCGTCTTGGGGTCGACGCGGAACATCGTGGCGACCTCAGCCGGGGTCAGCAGCGGCTCGGCATCAGGGGTGCGAGCGGTCATGAGCGGCCTCCTCGGGAGAACCGAACCTTCTCGGTTCTTTCCTCTAAATTCTGCACCTTGACCCGCGTTGCCCGAAATGGCGGACGCGAGTCGAGTCGGTTATAGGACGAACGGCTTGTCCTCGGCACTACAACTACACCATCCGTCCAGCCGCGTCGGCCAAACCGATGGAATTGCCCTCCCAGGTGTTCATCAGCGACGGAAGCCGATGGACCATGCCATAGCGGACAGTCACGCCACTGTGACGATCAGTCACAGTGGCGTCAGGAGTCATCAGACCCCCCATAGCGTGCAATGCTGAGATTCCACCCATACGTGGACGGACGGAGCCCTCCCCCGGACTCCTTGTCCTATTTTGGCACGAGGAGGGGCAAGCGATGCAAGAGCCAGGTAAGTGCCATCCATCACGCTTGCGACCCGTTGACGCATAAGCCCGGATCGGGACCTACGTCCTGGAGTGAGGGTTCTTCAGCGTGTGAGGACCATACGCGAGTTCGACACCGTTCCTGTGAGAAGCAGATCACACTGCCCGGCGGCCGCAGGAGCCCCTTCCGTCCCACAGGAACCACCCGGAACGGCCCGTTGGGCCGAATCATCCGGAAGTGTCCCGCATGACCCGTTCGTGGATGCTGCTGGTGCGGTTCGCCGTCAGTTCGCCGAACGCCGGTCCCTGACCGTCCGCCAGCGCTCCACCAGCCGCCCGTACGCCTCGCCCGCCGTCGCCCCGTCCCCGGTGCGCAGCGCCTCGATGCCCTCCGCGACGTCCGCGGCCGAGTGGTCGTCCTCCAGGTGCCCGGCCGGCAGCGCGTGCACGAGCCCTCCGTAGTCCAGCTCGACCAGGGAACGCGGATGGAACTCCTCCAGCCAGCGCCCCACGTCCACCAGACCGTCGATCAGCGGCCCCTCGTCCAGGGCGTCCCGGAGCGTGCGCAGGGCCCGCGCCGTGCGCCGCCGGGCCTGCACCATCGGCGTCCGGTAGCGCAGCCGCGGCGCGGCACCTCCCGGGCCCGCCCCCTTCTCGTACTCCCGCTCCTCCTCGGAGACGAGCACGAACCAGTTCAGCGGCACCTGCCAGGTCGAGGTGCGGATCCACGGGCGGGCGTCGGGGTTGCGGGCCAGCCAGCGCTCGTAGTCGAGGGCGGCCTGACGGCGCACCAGCGGCGGCAGCACCGCGTCGAGGACCGGGGCCGGGAGTTCCTCGCCGATCTCGTCCAGGGCCTGCCAGCCGCGCAGCCGGGTGCGCCAGGGGCAGACGCAGACCACCCCGTCCACCTCGGCCACGAACGCGTCGGCGCTCTCGTGCACCGGGACGGGCACCGGCGGAGTGGGCAGCAAGTCGGCCAGCGACCGGCGCAGTTCGTCCTGGTACGAGGGGCGCTCGGTGCGCCGGGCGTAGCGCGTCCAGTGATCGCGCTCCGCCTCCGGGAACGCCACGAGTGGCTCGTACACGCGCAGATACGACGCGTACGGCACGATCACCGCGGACACCTTGGGCACGCCTGCTCCCTCCCCCGACGACCACCGGGAAAACCAGCGAGAACCACTCACGACCTGAAGAGAAATCTATGCAAATCGAACCATGGTCGTACCCCGTCGGTGGGTGATCCTGAACACTGCGCCGAAGGCGGGTCGGCGCAGGCCCTACTCTCATGCCCACGGAGCCCGCCATCCGCACGGGCCCCGCACCCAACCGCCGCTCATTACCTGGGAGTCACCACAGTGACCGACGTAACCGGCGCGCCTGCTGATGTACTGCACACCCTGTTCCACTCGGACCAGGGCGGTCATGAGCAAGTCGTGCTCTGCCAGGACCGCGCCAGCGGCCTGAAGGCCGTCATCGCCCTCCACTCCACCGCTCTGGGCCCCGCCCTCGGCGGTACACGCTTCTACCCGTACGCGAGCGAGGCGGAGGCCGTCGCCGACGCGCTCAACCTCGCCCGCGGGATGTCGTACAAGAACGCCATGGCCGGTCTCGACCACGGCGGCGGCAAGGCCGTGATCATCGGGGATCCCGAGCAGATCAAGACCGAGGAGCTGCTCCTCGCCTACGGCCGGTTCGTCGCCTCGCTCGGCGGCCGGTACGTCACGGCCTGCGACGTCGGCACCTACGTGGCCGACATGGACGTCGTGGCCCGCGAGTGCCGCTGGACGACCGGCCGCTCGCCGGAGAACGGCGGCGCGGGCGACTCGTCGGTGCTGACCGCCTTCGGTGTCTTCCAGGGCATGCGGGCCTCGGCCCAGCACCTGTGGGGCGACCCGACGCTGCGCGGCCGCAAGGTCGGCGTCGCGGGCGTCGGCAAGGTGGGCCACCACCTGGTCGACCACCTGCGGGCGGACGGCGCCGAGGTCGTGATCACGGACGTGCGCGAGGACTCCGTGCGGCGGATCCTGGACCAGCACCCCACGGGTGTCACGGCCGTCGCCGACACCGCGGCGCTGATCCGCACCGAGGGCCTCGACATCTACGCGCCGTGCGCGCTGGGCGGGGCGCTCGACGACACGACCGTGCCGGCCCTGACCGCGAGCGTGGTGTGCGGCGCGGCCAACAACCAGCTGGCGCACCCGGGTGTGGAGAAGGACCTCGCGGACCGCGGGATCCTGTACGCCCCCGACTACGTGGTGAACGCGGGCGGTGTCATCCAG
Source organism: Streptomyces sp. M41(2017) (assembly GCF_002078175.1). Taxonomy (GTDB): domain Bacteria; phylum Actinomycetota; class Actinomycetes; order Streptomycetales; family Streptomycetaceae; genus Streptomyces. Next base: position 1,920,015 of record NZ_MWFK01000001.1, read on the forward strand.
GTCGCGGACGAGCTGCACGGCTTCGACTTCGACCGGTGCAAGGCCAAGGCGTCGAAGATCTTCGACACCACCCTGGCCATATTCGCACGTGCGAAGGAGGACGGGATTCCGCCGGCCGCCGCGGCCGACCGGATCGCCGAACAGCGGATGGCGGAGGCACGCTCTCACTGACCCTTTCGAGAGCCATATGTGCTTGTCAGGGACCCGCCGACGGCCGTCGGGGAGACAACTCTCACGTCTGTCGGCGGGTCGGACGCCAAGAAGAGGTTAAAATCGCGGTTGACCAGCGAGGACAGGGCACCTTGTTGGTTCTGGGCAAGGGCGCGTGCTGCGGGCGACGTACCGTATGGGCGCGGGCTCAGGTACCGTGGAAGCCCTACGGACCGGTCTCTCCATGGAGAGTCCGTTCCAGATCATGAACGCGTGTCAAGACTCTGGGGCCGTCGAGCCCCGTATCCGAGGGGGTCGAGCCATGGGGCGCGGCCGGGCAAAGGCCAAGCAGACGAAGGTCGCCCGCCAGCTGAAGTACAGCAGCGGCGGGACTGACCTCTCGCGTCTGGCCAATGAGCTGGGCGCTTCGACTTCGAGCCAGCCGCCGAATGGCGAGCCGTTCGAGGACGACGACGAGGAAGACGACCCGTACGCACAGTACGCGGATCTCTACAACGACGACGGCGAGGACGACGACGACCAGTCCGGTCCTCAGTCGCAACGTCGTGGCGCTTGACGCACCAGCGTCCCTCGCAGTTTCCGCGATCTTCTCCGCGGGTCTCCCTGAAGTGGTTTTCCGGTAGATCCCGCCTGGTGGATTTCACGTAGTGACTGCACTTCACCCGGTCCGGGGCCACAGCCACCGGACCGGGTTTTGTGCTGCCCGAGGGGCATCAGTTCGCGTAGTCGCCGATCAGCTCCGCGCCCGTGGCGTGGTCGCCGCGCTCGGTGATCTCACCGGCGATCCAGGCGTCCACTCCGCGGTCCGCGAGGGTGGCGAGGGCGACCTCGGCCGACTCCTCCGGGACGATCGCCATCATGCCGACGCCCATGTTCAGCGTCTTCTCCAGCTCCAGGCGCTCGACGTCACCCGTCCGGCCGACCAGGTCGAAGACCGGGGCCGGGGTCCAGGTCTCGCGGTCGACGACGGCGTGCAGGCCGTCCGGGATCACCCGGGCCAGGTTGGCCGCGAGGCCGCCGCCCGTGATGTGGCTGAACGCGTGCACCTCGGTGGTCCGCGTCAGGGCCAGGCAGTCCAGCGAGTAGATCTTGGTGGGCTCCAGGAGCTCCTCGCCGAGCGTGCGGCCGAACTCCTCGATGTGCTGCTCCAGGCCGAGCTTGGCCCGCTCCAGGAGGACATGCCGGACGAGCGAGTACCCGTTCGAGTGAAGACCGGAGGCCGCCATGGCGATCACCGCGTCACCCGTCCGGATGCGGTCCGGGCCGAGCAGCTGGTCGGCCTCGACCACGCCCGTACCGGCGCCGGCGATGTCGAACTCGTCCGGGCCCAGCAGACCGGGGTGCTCGGCCGTCTCGCCGCCCACCAAGGCACAGCCGGCGAGGACACAGCCCTCGGCGATGCCCTTCACGATGGCCGCCACCCGTTCGGGGTGGACCTTGCCCACGCAGATGTAGTCGGTCATGAAGAGCGGCTCGGCACCGCACACGACGATGTCGTCCATGACCATGGCGACCAGGTCGTGGCCGATGGTGTCGTACACGCCGAGACGGCGGGCCACGTCGACCTTGGTGCCCACACCGTCGGTGGCCGAGGCCAGCAGGGGGCGCTCGAACCGCTTGAGGGCGGAGGCGTCGAAGAGGCCGGCGAATCCGCCGAGGCCGCCGAGGACCTCGGGGCGCTGCGTCTTCTTCACCCACTCCTTCATGAGCTCCACGGCGCGGTCGCCGGCCTCGATGTCGACGCCGGCAGCCGCGTAGGAAGCACCGGAGGCACTGCCCGTCGCCGTAGGTGACTGATCAGACACAGAAGACATTGCCTGGGATCTTTCGGGTTGGTGAAACGGGGCTCTGCGGCACTTACGGGCGACGGATGGCGTCAGCCGCGGCCGTGGCTGCGGGACCCGCGGCCAGCTCGGTCTCCAGGAGCTGCTTACCGAGCAGCTCGGGGTCGGGAAGCTCCATCGGGTACTCGCCGTCGAAGCACGCGCGGCAGAGGTTCGGCTTGTCGATGGTCGTGGCCTCGATCATGCCGTCGATGGAGATGTACGAGAGGGAGTCGGCGCCGAGCGAGGTGCCGATCTCCTCGATGGTCATGCCGTTCGCGATCAGCTCGGCGCGGGTCGCGAAGTCGATGCCGAAGAAGCAGGGCCACTTCACGGGCGGCGAGGAGATCCGGATGTGGACCTCGGCGGCACCCGCCTCGCGGAGCATCCGTACGAGGGCGCGCTGCGTGTTGCCGCGCACGATCGAGTCGTCGACGACGACCAGACGCTTGCCCTTGATGACTTCCTTGAGCGGGTTCAGCTTCAGCCGGATGCCCAGCTGGCGGATGGTCTGCGAGGGCTGGATGAAGGTCCGGCCCACGTACGCGTTCTTGACCAGGCCGGCGCCGAACGGGATGCCGGAGGCCTCCGCGTAACCGATCGCGGCGGGCGTCCCGGACTCCGGGGTCGCTATGACCAGGTCGGCGTCGACCGGGGCTTCCTTGGCGAGTTTGCGGCCCATCTCGACACGCGAGAGGTACACGTTCCGACCGGCGATGTCCGTGTCGGGGCGAGCCAGGTACACGTACTCGAAGATGCAGCCCTTGGGCTTCGCTTCCGCGAATCGCGAGCTCCGGAGACCGTTCTCGTCGATGGCGACGAACTCGCCCGGCTCGATCTCGCGCACATAGCTGGCGCCGCAGATGTCGAGGGCGGCGGACTCGGAGGCGACCACCCAGCCACGCTCCAGGCGGCCGAGGACCAGCGGGCGGATGCCCTGCGGGTCACGGGCGGCGTAGAGGGTGTGCTCGTTCATGAAGACGAGCGAGAAGGCGCCCATGACCTGCGGGAGGACCTTGGTGGAGGCCTCCTCCACGGTCAGCGGCTTGCCGTCCTCGTCGACCTGGGCCGCGAGGAGCGCGGTCAGCAGGTCGGTGTCGTTGGTGGCCGCCACCCGGGTGGTGCGGCCCTCCTGCTTGGGCAGGTCGGCGACCATCTCGGCGAGCTGCGCCGTGTTGACCAGGTTGCCGTTGTGGCCGAGCGCGATGGAGCCGTGCGCGGTGGCACGGAACGTCGGCTGGGCGTTCTCCCACACGGAGGCACCGGTGGTCGAGTAGCGGGCGTGACCGACCGCGATATGACCCTGGAGCGAACCGAGCGAGGTTTCGTCGAAGACCTGGGACACAAGGCCCATGTCCTTGAAGACGAGGATCTGGGAGCCGTTGCTGACCGCGATTCCCGCGGATTCCTGACCCCGATGCTGGAGGGCGTAGAGCCCGAAGTAAGTGAGCTTGGCGACCTCTTCGCCCGGAGCCCAGACACCGAAGACGCCGCAAGCGTCCTGGGGGCCTTTCTCACCGGGGAGCAGATCATGATTGAGTCGACCGTCACCACGTGGCACGGCACCGAGTGTAGGCGAGATCGACCACTGGTCCGAATTGGGGATAGGGGCTCCCCACGGGTCACTCAGCAGCCACCGCTTGGACGATTGTGCCGTTTCCGCTGGTCAGCGTGATGCCACGATGATCCACCACGTACGAGGTGCGGCCGTCGAAGAGCTCCAGCAGGGCCTTCTCGGTCCTCATGAGTGAGCGGTCGCACATCATGCGGGTGGTCCTGGCCGGCCCGAGGGTGATATGTCCGTCGCTCACGGTGGCCCGGGCGGACGCGTGGTTGCAACCGAGGCGGCCGTCGAGGGTGCCCTTCTCTCCCAGGACGAAGTACGCGTCGGTGCCCTTGGGGAGCGACCGGGAGGTGTTCCTGTCACCGAGTGCCGTGACCGTCCACTTCGTCCCGCGCAGGGGTGCGTCCTTCTCCTTGGTGAGGCTGACCCGGTCGCCGCTGTCGGCGGTGAGGGTCAGCCGATCACCCTCGGTCCTGGCGGTGAACCCGTCCTGGCCGGCGATCGAGCGGCTCAGGTTCCGTTCGAAGGCGGTCGGGCCCTTCGCACAGCCCATCTCGGTCGTCCGGAGCGCGCCGAACGCGACCCGGTCGCCCCTGACCGTGGCCTTCGAGCCGAAGCCGTTGCAGCCGAGGTTGCCGCTGACCCGGCCGTCCTCGCCGATCTTCAGATACGCGCCGGCCGGCGCCTTCGCGGTCCTTCCGTCCACGGTGAGGCTGTCGACCGTCCAGTGGACTCCGGTCACCGGGGATCCCGTCCCGACGGAACCGCTTCCCGCCGTCTGGGTACCGCACGCCACGGCGAGGGGAAGCAGGGTCAGGACGCTGAGGGTCGTTCGCTGCTTGTCCATGCCGATGGGACGGGAGGGGTGGGGGATCCGGTTCCCCTCCCGGCACGAGGACCCCCGATCGAGCGGCGGGCGCGGCCGGGGTGACGGGCACGGACGCGGACGGTTCAGCACGTCAGGAGGCGGTGGACGGCGGGGCGTTCGGGACGTTCGGTCCGCGCGGACGGGATCGGCCTGGGGCGTCCCGGGAGCGTCGGACCGTTTCGGGCCGTGCAGAAGGCAGCGGCCCGCGGACGTCTGGGGGGGGAGGACGCGGTTGCCGCGGCGGTGGCCCGCAGTGGCTCGCTGACGTCCGGGGCGCTCTCCGACGTGGTGGCCGCGGCAGCGGCTCGCGGACGTCCCGGGGGGGGAGCGGACGTGGTTGGCCGCGGTGGCGGCTCGCGGACGTCCCGGGGGGGGCGGACGTGGTGGCCGCGGTGGCGGCCCGTAGGCGCCGGGCCTCTCGGGGTCGTCGAAGGAGCGCCGGGCGCCAGCGACCGACCCGGCGGTTCAGCTCATCAGGGGCAGCAGACCTGCGAGATCGGCGCGTTCGCCGCTGGCGCTGACCTTCGCCTCGCCGAGTGCCGTCTTCCACTCCGTACGTCCCGTCGCGAGCCGGATCCAGGTCAGCGGGTCCGTCTCCACCACATTCGGCGGAGTGCCGCGGGTGTGCCGCGGACCCTCGACGCACTGCACGACCGCGTACGGCGGGATCCGCACCTCCGTCGACGCGCCGGGCGCCTTCACGGCGAGCGCGTCGGCGAGGAGCCGGGTGCAGGCGGCGAGGGCCTGGCGGTCGTACGGGATGTCGAGGCCGGGAACCGCGCGGTTCAGGTCGTCGGTGTGGACGACGAGTTCGACGGTCCGGGTGACGAGGTAGTCCGCGAGCGTCATCGTCCCGGTGCGCGCGGCGACCAGCCGGCCGTCCCGTGCGGTGGCCAGGCGCTCGGTGATCCGCTGCTCGGTGCGGGCGAACAGGGCGTCGAGGTCCGTGTTCCCGGCGGCGAGCTCACGAGTGTCGTCCGCGATGTCGGCGGCCCGGGCGGCGGTGGCGAACGGCCAGTCGAGCAGGGACAGTTCCCTGGCGGTGGGCTCGGGTCCGTCGAGACCGCGGCTCACCGTCTCCAGGGCCGTCGTGACGTGCGCCGCGAGGTCGCGAACGGTCCACCCGCCGAGGTGCGTGGGACGCGCCGCCTGTTCCTCGCTCAGGGTGCGCACGCCGGCCCGTACGTTCCCGAACTGGGCGAGGACCGCCGCACGGATCTTGGCGGAGTCGTAGGCACGGGCGCGCTTCTTGGCGGGGGGCATGATCCTCACCCTAGGACCGGGGACCGCTCGGACGGGGGCCGGTGGGGGTTTTCCGCCGGTCTACTTCCGGACCGCGTATCCGGCGAGGCCGCTCTCGATCAGGTCGAACGCGCGGTTGGCCTGGTCGGCGGCGTCCTCGGCGACGGCTTCGGGACTCTCGCCGTCGTTGATACGGCGGTGGTGCGCCTCCACCAGAGCGTTGCGCGCGCTGATCAGCTGGGCGGCAGCGATGGCGGCGAGCACGGGGTCGTCGCTCTCCTCGGCAAGGGTCCGGACCAGCTCCTCCTCACCCCGGTGCGAGGCGATGAGCGCGCGCTCCCGCAGGGCGGGTGTCTCGCCCACGAGGGTGCGCAGCGTGCGGGCGAACGGCTCCGTGTTCAGACCGATCGAGGGATCACGCGCCTCGACCATTTCAAGGAACTGGCGCCGGACCGCGTCGACGGCGGATTCTCCGGGCTCGCGCTCGCGGACCGCGCGGGCGGCGTCCCCGAAGTGTTCCTCCATGGGCCGGAAGACCAAGTCTTCCTTGGTCCCGAAGTAGTTGAACACCGTCATCTTGGAGACCTCGGCCGCGTCCGCGATCTCCGCGACGGAGACGGCGTCGAACCCGCGCTCCACGAACAGCTCCACGGCGGTCCGCCAGATCCGCATGGCCGTCTGCCGCTTCTTGCGCTCCCGCAGTCCCATCGCCTCTGCCATAGCCATGACTGTACCAGGATGAAATTTGATCCGAGAAAAAACATTGACCCGATACATAAATATTGGGCATGATGGTGCCATCGCAGTCGGCGGGCCCAACCCACCGCCGGGGACGGGGAGTCACGCATGTCCACATCAGCCCGCAGGAAAGCGGCCGACACCGGGACGACGGGGCGCGGCGGCTCCGCGCCGGGGGTGAACACCGGCGCGGAGAGGAGCGACAGCACGGGAGCGACCGACAGCACGGCGAAGAAGTCGGCGCAGGGGCCCGGGAGGGCCGGCGACCCGGAGGGATCCACCACGAACAGCGCGGTCACGGAAGGGACCTCCGCCCCCGCGGCGGAGACCGGCATGACCGAGCGACAGCGCACGATCGGCTTCCTTGTCTGCCTGGTCACGATCGTGCTGGCCATCCTCGACCTGCAGATCGTCTCCGCGGCGACCGTCCCGATCGTCCGCGACCTCGACCCCGAGCACGGTGTCGACAAGATCCCCTGGCTGGTCAGCTCGTTCGCGCTGGCCTCGGCGGCGATGCTCCCGCTGTACGGCAAGCTGTGCGACGTCCTCGGCCCCAAGCGGGTCTTCACCGGCGCCATCGCCACCTTCCTGGTGGGCTCGGCACTGTGCGGCGCCGCCCAGTCGATGGGCCAGCTCATCGCGGCCCGCGCGGTCCAGGGTCTCGGTGGCGGCGGGCTGATGAGCGTGACCATGGTCGTCATCGCCCACCTCAAAGGCCCGGGCGAGAAGGGCGGCAAGGGGAACAACCTCGGCGGGGTCGTCGCCGGCGGGGGCATGGCCGTCGGCCCCTGGATCGGCGGCCTGCTCGCGGACCACGCGGGCTGGCGCTGGATCTTCTACGTCAACCTGCCGATCGGCGTCGCCGTCCTGGCCGCGTCCGCCTTCGCCCTCAAACTCCCCGAGCGCCCCGTCCGCCGCCCGATCGACTACGCCGGCGCAGCCCTTGTCGCGGCCTTCGCCTGCTCCCTGCTGCTCGTCACCGACTGGGGCGGCCAGGAGTACGCGTGGACCTCACCCGTCATCACGGGCCTGTTGCTCACCTCGGCCGCGACGCTCGCCCTGTTCCTGTGGCGCCAGACACGGGCGCCCGAACCGGTGCTTCCGCTCTCCCTGTTCCGGGTTCCGGAGCTGCGCCTCGGCTTCGCGATCCAGGGCCTCGTCGGGGCCTCGATGATGTGCGCCATCTATTACGTGCTGGTCTATCTCCAGGTGGCCCGAGGCATCGGCAGCTCCTCCGCCGGGCTCTATCTCCTGCCCATGGCGGCCGGAATGACCGCCGTCGGCATCCTCTCCGGCCGCCTCACGGACCGTGGCTGGTCGGCCCGCACCTTCACCATCAGCGGCACGGTGACCACCGCGCTCGCGTTCGTCGCACTGTCCACCACCGGTCCCGACACCTCCCTCTGGCTGATCCGCGCCGAACTCCTGCTGTTCGGGGCCGGGTTCGGACAACTCGTGGGCCAGCTGATCCTGCTCGTGCAGGACGCGGCACCCCGGCACCAGCTGGGCATCGCCACCACCGGCGTCCGCTTCTTCCAGACCCTGGGCAGCGCCCTCGGCACCGCCGTCTTCGGCACCGTCCTCGCCCGGCTGTACGCGGCCGACGGGCCCGGCGGCGGCATCGGTTCCCTCGCCCGGCTCACCGGCAGGGCCCACGCCGACGGGGTCGAGGCCTTCGTCTCCGGCATGGACGTCGTCTTCTGGGGGGCGGCGGCGGTCATGGTGGTCGGCGTGGTGCTGGCGCTGCGGCTGCCCCGGTCGGGCACCCGGCCCGGGACTTCCATACCCGAGCGGGCGCGGGAGGAACAGCCCGTCGCGGCCTGAGTCGAACACGACAGGCCAGGACGCGTGAAGGCCCCGCCCGGAGTCCGGACGGGGCCTTCACGCAGGTCAGCGCATCACGCCAGCAGCGCCGGGATGGTCTCCTCGTGAGCGGTGCGCAGTTCGGCCAGGGAGAGCGCGAACTCGCCTTGGACGTCGACCGCGTCGCCGTCGACGACACCAATGCGGGTCACGGGCAGACCCCGGGCACCGCACATGTCGTTGAAGCGCAGCTCCTCCGAACGCGGGACAGCGACGACCGCGCGGCCCGCCGACTCCGAGAAGAGGAAGGTGAACGCGTCGAGACCGTCCGGGACGATCAGCCGCGCGCCCTTGCCGCCCTGCAGCGCCGACTCGACCACGGCCTGGATGAGGCCGCCGTCGGACAGGTCGTGCGCGGAGTCGATCATTCCGTCGCGCGAGGCCGAGATGAGGATCTCGGCGAGCAGCCGCTCGCGCTCCAGGTCGACCTGCGGGGGCAGACCGCCCAGGTGGTCGTGGACGACCTGGGACCAGGCCGAACCGCCGAACTCCTCACGGGTGTCACCGAGCAGGTAGAGGAGCTGGCCCTCTTCCTGGAAGGCGACCGGCGTGCGGCGGGCGACGTCGTCGATGACGCCCAGCACGGCCACGACGGGAGTCGGATGGATGGCGGCCTCGCCGGTCTGGTTGTACAGCGAGACGTTGCCGCCGGTCACCGGGGTGCCCAACTGCTGGCATCCGTCGGCCAGTCCGCGGATCGCCTCGGCGAACTGCCACATGACCGCCGGGTCCTCCGGCGAGCCGAAGTTCAGGCAGTCGGAGACGGCGAGCGGCTTGGCACCGGTGGTCGCGACGTTCCGGTACGCCTCGGCGAGCGCCAGCTGCGCACCGGTGTACGGGTCGAGCTTGGCGTAGCGGCCGTTGCCGTCCGTCGCGATGGCGACGCCGAGCCCGGTCTCCTCGTCGATGCGGATCATGCCCGAGTCCTCGGGCTGAGCCAGCACGGTGTTGCCCTGCACGAAGTGGTCGTACTGGGAGGTGATCCAGGACTTGGAGGCCTGGTTCGGGGAGGAGACGAGCCGCAGGACCTGGTCCTTCAGCTCGGCGCTCGTCGCCGGGCGGGGCAGTTTGTTCGCGTCGTCGGCCTGGAGCGCGTCCTGCCACGAAGGGCGGGCGTAGGGGCGCTCGTAGACCGGGCCGTCGTGCGCGACGGTGCGCGGGTCGACGTCGACGATCTTGCCGCCGTGCCAGAAGATCTCCAGCCGGTCGCCGTCGGTGACCTCACCGATGACGGTGGCGATGACGTCCCACTTGTCGCAGATCTCGAGGAAGCGGTCGACCTTCTCCGGCTCCACGACCGCGCACATGCGCTCCTGCGACTCGCTCATGAGGATCTCCTCGGGCGAGAGCGTGGAGTCGCGCAGCGGTACGTCGTCCAGGGTGACGCGCATGCCGCCGGAGCCGTTGGACGCCAACTCGCTGGTGGCGCAGGACAGTCCGGCCGCGCCGAGGTCCTGGATGCCGACGACGAGCTTCTCGGCGAAGGCCTCCAGGGTGCACTCGATGAGGAGCTTCTCCTGGAAGGGGTCGCCGACCTGGACGGCGGGACGCTTCGACGGCTTGGCGTCGTCGAAGGTCTCCGAGGCGAGGATCGACGCGCCGCCGATGCCGTCACCGCCCGTGCGGGCCCCGTACAGGATGACCTTGTTGCCCGTGCCGGACGCCTTCGCGAGGTGGATGTCCTCGTGCCGCATGACGCCGATGGCACCGGCGTTGACCAGCGGGTTGCCCTGGTAGCAGGCGTCGAAGACGACCTCGCCGCCGATGTTCGGCAGGCCCAGGCAGTTGCCGTAGCCGCCGATGCCCGCCACGACGCCCGGCAGGACGCGCTTGGTGTCGGGGTGGTCGGCCGCGCCGAACCGCAGCGGGTCGACGACGGCGACCGGACGGGCGCCCATCGCGATGATGTCGCGCACGATGCCCCCGACGCCGGTGGCCGCGCCCTGGTAGGGCTCGACGTACGACGGGTGGTTGTGCGACTCGACCTTGAAGGTCACCGCGTAACCCTGGCCGACGTCGACGACGCCGGCGTTCTCGCCGATGCCGACGAGCAGCGCGTCGGACTGCGGGGCCTTCTCGCCGAACTGGCGGAGGTGGACCTTCGAGGACTTGTAGGAGCAGTGCTCGGACCACATCACGGAGTACATGGCGAGCTCGGCACCGGTGGGCCGGCGGCCGAGGATCTCGACGACCCGCTCGTACTCGTCCTTCTTCAGGCCCAGTTCGGCCCAGGGCAGCTCGACGTCGGGGGTCGCGGCCGCGTTCTCGACCGTGTCCAGAGGCGTGCGGCTCATGCGTTGACCAGCTTCTTGAGGATCGAGGTGAAGAAGGGGAGGCCGTCGGTGCGGCCGGAGCCGACGAGCGGCTCGACGGCGTGCTCCGGGTGCGGCATCAGACCGACGACGTTGCCCGCCTCGTTCGTGATGCCGGCGATGTCGCGCAGCGAGCCGTTCGGGTTGACGTCCACGTAGCGGAACGCGACCCGGCCCTCGGCCTCCAGCATGTCGAGCGTCCGCGAATCGGCGACGTACCGCCCGTCCATGTTCTTCAGCGGAATGTGGATCTCCTGGCCGGACGCGTAGTCGGCGGTCCAGGCGGTCTCCGCGTTCTCCACCCGCAGCTTCTGGTCACGGCAGATGAAGTGGAGGTGGTTGTTGCCGAGCATCGCGCCGGGAAGGAGGTGCGCCTCGGTGAGGACCTGGAAGCCGTTGCAGATGCCGAGAACCGGCATTCCGGACTTCGCCTGCTCGATGACGGTCTCCATCACCGGCGAGAAGCGCGAGATGGCGCCGGCCCGGAGATAGTCGCCGTACGAGAAACCACCGGGCAGCACCACGGCGTCGACCTGCTTGAGGTCCTTGTCCTTGTGCCAGAGAGCGACGGGTTCGGCACCCGCGAGCCGGATCGCGCGCTGCGTGTCGCGGTCGTCGAGGCTGCCCGGAAAGGTGACGACTCCAATACGAGCGGTCACTTTCCGGCCTCCGCGACTTCCTCGACCTTGACGGTGAAGTCCTCGATCACGGTGTTGGCGAGGAAGGATTCCGCAAGTTCGTGGATGCGGGCGAGCGCGGCGTCGTCCACCGGTCCGTCCACTTCCAGTTCGAATCGCTTTCCCTGACGTACGTCGGAGACACCGTCGAAACCGAGGCGCGGCAGTGCACGCTGCACCGCCTGGCCCTGGGGGTCGAGGATCTCCGGCTTGAGCATGACGTCGACTACGACGCGTGCCACTGGCACTCCCGGTGTGTGGTGCTGAGCAGGTCCCTTCAGACTACCCGTACAAAATTTCTACTCGCGTAGATTCGTAGAATCCTACGTGACCCCGATCACGATCCCGCATCGACAAGGGGTCTTCCGCGGAAAATCCTGGGAAAAACAGCAGAAGAGCGACGGGCGCCCATTGCCTCCGGACACGCGGAAGGATTTAGTCGGGCTTCACAATGCAATGCCGGGCACTGTACAAAGGAATTGGCATTAGCCGATACTTTGCCCAATAACAGCCGGACAGTCGACATCTCCCCGACAACTCCGTGACGTCCGCGCACGTCATGACCGTTGATCGCAGAGCTGTCGCGCGAAGGGACCGATATTCGTGGCGCAGCGTGTCGTGGTCACTCTCTTTGACGACATCGACGGCTCGGAAGCGGCGGAGACGATCGCCTTCGGACTGGACGGCAAGTCGTACGAGATCGACCTCAATCCAGCCAATGCCAAGAAACTGCGCAAGGTCCTCGCGCCGTACCTCGAGGCCGGCCGCAAGCAGTCGAAGTCCGGGAAGGCGTACACGCACACCGCGCTGACGCCCGACCCCGCCGCCGTCCGCGCCTGGGCCCGCTCCAACAAGATGGACGTGCCGCCGCGCGGCCGGATCCCCAAGAAGGTCTACGAGGCGTTCGCCGAGTCCCACTGAGCCGCCGCCCCCGCACCCGGGGACACCCGCGAGGGACCGCCACCGGACCCCGCAGACAGCCGACTTGCGCTGACCCCCCGCTGATCAGCTAGAGTCTGGAACACGCCGAGGGGCAAGGCCGAAAGCCGAAACCCACGGGGTCGCGCGGGTGTAGTTCAGTAGTAGAACATCCCCCTTCCAGGGGGAAGGCGCAGTGTGCAATTCCTGTCACCCGCTCTGCATCTCTTACCGATCGGTCTTGTCGATCAGGTAGGGTGGTGCTCGCGCCGATCGGTGGAAGCCGGTCGGAGGCAATGCGGACGTAGCTCAGTTGGTAGAGCGCAACCTTGCCAAGGTTGAGGTCGCCAGTTCGAACCTGGTCGTCCGCTCAGAAGACAAAGGCCCCGGTCAGTCGACCGGGGCCTTTGTCGTATGCCGTCCTGTGCTCATGGTCCCCCTCCGTTCGCGACAGCGGTGCACGTCACACCCGCACCCGCACCCGCACCCGACGGGCATCGGGCATCGGGCATCGGGCATCGGGCATCGGGCATCGGGCATCGGGCATCGGGCAACTCTCTCCGACCTCACCCGCGTCGCAGCTCCCTCTCCGTACGGCTCCCTTCCCGCCGGATCTCCCTCCGTCGTCTGACATTTGTCATGAGGAGTGATGACACCGCGCACTGCTGCGGGGTCACGTTCGCGGCGAGGCTGAATGCATGAACACGAACGGGCACGATGACGTGATCGAGGTCACTGACCTGCGGCGGGTGTACGGGGGTGAGGGCGGAGACTTCGAGGCGGTGCGCGGCGTCACGTTCTCGGTGGGCCGAGGCGAACTGTTCGCCCTGCTCGGGACGAACGGCGCGGGCAAGACGTCCACCGTCGAGCTGATCGAGGGCCTCGCACCTCCGGCCGGCGGGCACGTTCGGGTCCTCGGGCACGATCCGTACACGGAGCGGAGGGCCGTGCGGCCCCGGATCGGCGTGATGCTCCAGGAGGGCGGCTTCCCCTCCGAACTGACGGTCGCGGAGACCCTGCGCATGTGGGCGGGATGCACCAGCGGAGCGCGGCCTGTCGGAGAAGCGCTGGAGCTGGTCGGGCTCGCCCGCAGGAGTGCGGTCCGGGTCAAACAGCTGTCCGGGGGCGAGAAGCGGCGCCTGGACCTCGCGCTCGCGCTCCTCGGCCGCCCCGACGTCCTCTTCCTCGACGAACCCACGACCGGACTCGACGTGGAAGGCCGCCAGAGCACCTGGGAGTTGGTGCGCGAGCTGCGCGACGGCGGAACGACCGTCCTGCTGACCACCCACTATCTGGAGGAGGCGGAGGGTCTCGCCGACCGGCTGGCGATCCTCCACGAGGGACGGATCGCGGCCCTCGGCACTCCGGCCGAGGTCACCGCCGCCCAGCCCTCGCGCGTCTCCTTCGAGTTGCCCGAGGGGTACTTCCCGGGCGACCTGCCGCCGCTGGCCGAACTCGGCGTGAGCAGCCACGAGACAGCGGGCCGGGTGATCAGACTCCGCACGAACGAACTGCAGCGGACCGCGACAGCCCTGCTGGTGTGGGCGGAGCGGGCACGGGTCGAGCTGCGGGGGCTCGATGTGCGCTCGGCGTCCCTGGAGGAGGCGTTCCTGCGCATAGCGCGGGACGCGGCGGTGCACGACAGGCAGCGGCCCGAACCGGCGGGAGCGGGCATGTCCGCCGGACCGAGGCGGACGGGCCGGACGGGCCGGACACGGCAGACGAAGGGGACGGCGGCATGAGCGGGACAGCAGTCACGACGGGAGCCGGCCCGGCCCGGACCACGGCGTTGGGGCGGATGGGAGCTCTGGCCCGCGCCGAGCTGACCCTGCTCGGCCGTACGAAGGCGACGCTCGCGGCAGCGGTGTTCGTGCCGCTGATCATGCCCTTCACGCTCCGCTCGACCGTGGACCAGATGGATCTGAAAGGCACCGGGCTCACCGTCGGGTCGATCCTGCTCCCTTCCTCGATCGGGTTCGCCCTGCTCTTCGCGGTCTACAGCTCGCTGGTGAGTGTCTACGCGGCCCGCCGGGAGGAGCTCGTCCTGAAGCGGCTGCGCACCGGGGAACCACGCGACGTGGAGATCCTCCTGGGCGCCGCGCTGCCCTCGGTGACGATCGGTCTCGCCCAGTGCCTGATCCTGACCGCCGCCTATGCCGTGATGCTCGACATCGGGGCGCCACGGGCACCCCATCTCGTCCTGCTCGGGCTCCTGTTGGGGTTCATCACCTGGCCGGCGCTGGCAGCCGTCACCGCGAGCTTCAGCAAGAGCATCGAGGGAGCCCAGGTCGCGGCGATGCCGCTGACGCTGGTCTCCCTGGTCGGATCCGGGACGTTCATACCGCTGGAGGTGCTGCCCGACCGCGTCGCCTCGTTCTGCGAACTGCTGCCCCTCACTCCGGTGATCACCCTGATACGCGGCGGCTGGACCGGGCACCTCTCCGCCCACGACACCCTGGGAGCGGTCGGCACGGCGGTGGTCTGGGCCGCGATCGCGGTGTTTGCTGTACGGCGGTGGTTCCGCTGGGAGCCGCGACGATGACCACGGACACGGGGTGGGTATGAACGAGCCGACCGGTTGGTGGCGAGACAAGAGCACACCGGCCAAGGTCGAGGCGTACACGCGGTGGTCGTTCCACTTCTTCGCAGTGATCGAGGTCGTCACGTTCGGCCTGCCGATCTTCGGCAACGTCTCGTCCGCCCTGACCTGGCCGCTGTTCCTGCTGGTGTGCGCCCACGCCGTGCTCTGCGCGGTGACGGCCTCGCAGTCGCTGGACTGGACGCGCGGGACGCGACGGCAGCCCGGTCGGATGATGCTCGCGCTGGCCCTGGTCACCGCCGCGGTGGCCGTCGTGGCGCTGGCACTGTCGGGCACCGACTGGCGTCCGGCGACCGAGGACGAGATGCGGGTGTCGTCCTCGATCTTCGTCGGCGTCATAGCGTTCGGCACCGGCACGCTCGCCCTCGGGACCCGTGACCGCAGGCGGATGACCTCAGCCGTGGTCGGAGCGGCCGCGGGAGGCGGGGTGGTCTCGTTCCCGCTCGGTTTCCCCGGTCCCGCCGCGCTGATCACCGCCGTCGCCGTCCTGCTCACCGCCGGGTTCCTGACGTTCACCGCGGCGTTCTCGGTCTGGCTGCTGAACGCCGTCTACGAACTCGACGCGGCCCGCGAGACCCGGGCCCGGCTCGCCGTCGCCGAGGAGCGGCTGCGCTTCGGCCGCGACCTGCACGACGTGATGGGCCGCAATCTCGCGGTGATCGCCCTCAAGAGCGAGCTGGCCGTCCAGCTGTCCCGGCGCGGACGGCCCGAGGCCGTGGACCAGATGACCGAGGTACAGCGGATAGCGCGTGAGTCCCAGCGGGAGGTGCGGGCCGTGGTGCGGGGATACCGCGAGGCGGACCTGAGAGTCGAACTGGCGGGCGCCCAGGGCGTGTTGACGGCGGCGGGCATCGACTGCTCCGTCACCGGCGCGAGTACGGAGCTGCCCGTGGCGATCCAGTCGGCGCTCGGCTGGGTCGTCCGGGAGGCGACGACCAATGTGCTGCGGCACGGGGACGCCAAGAGCTGTGCGGTGTCGCTGCGGGCGGCCGCGGACGTGGTGACGCTGACGGTCGAGAACGACGGGGCGCCGAACACGGAAGGCCCGAGTCCCCGGAGCGAAGGCGGCTCCGAACCGATCGGGGGATCCGGGCTCGTGGGGCTGCGGGAGCGCCTGGGAGAGGTGGACGGGGTGCTGCGGGCCGGCACGAGCGGAGGGCGCTTCCGGCTGACCGCGGAGGTTCCCCTGCCCGTTCCGCGCGCCCCCGGCTCGTACCCGCACCCGGCCCCCGCCCCGGACACGGACACGGACACGGACACGGACCGCGGGAGAAGCACGCGGGCAGGGCGAGGGACGGGCCGACCGTCGATGGACACCGATCCTGACCGGGACGGGGAAGCAGACGCAGAGGCAGACACGGACAAGGGCAGGGACAAAGACGTGGACGTGGACAGAGGCGTGAGGACGGGCGTGGGTCGGGCCGGTCAGGACCGAAGAAGCCGTAGGGACGGCGAGGACGGTGGGGTCGGCGGGAACAAGGACAGAGTCCTGGAGGTCGGGACCGTCGGGCATGAGGGAGGGGCGGCCGCGTCCGTGCCGCACCAGGCAGGGGAGGTCACGCCGTGACATCCGTGCCGGAGGACGCGGCGGCGCCGACCGTTCCCGTGCGGCTGCTGCTCGCCGACGACGAGCATCTGATCCGGGGCGCGCTGGCCGCACTTCTCGGGCTGGAGGACGACCTGGTCGTGGTGGCCGAGGCGGCGACGGGACCCGAGGCGCTGGCGATGGCGCGGGCCCATGAACCCGACGTCGCCGTCCTGGATCTTCAGATGCCGGGAGCGGACGGTGTGAGGGTGGCCACATCCCTGCGGGCCGAACTGCCGGGCTGTCAGGTGCTGATCGTGACGAGTCATGGAAGGCCGGGTCATCTGAAGCGGGCGCTTGCGGCGGGTGTGCGCGGGTTCGTGCCGAAGACGGTCAGCGCACAGCGGCTCGCGGAGATCATTCGCACGGTGCACGCGGGAAACC
Organism: Streptomyces sp. M41(2017); assembly: GCF_002078175.1. Classification (GTDB taxonomy): domain Bacteria; phylum Actinomycetota; class Actinomycetes; order Streptomycetales; family Streptomycetaceae; genus Streptomyces. The sequence continues at coordinate 1,936,759 of NZ_MWFK01000001.1, forward strand.
GTTATGTGGATCCCGAGTTGGCGGCCGACGCGATCTCCGCCGGGGACTCGCCGCTGACCGCCCGGGAGGCCGAGGTGCTGGAATTCGCCGCCGACGGCGCACCGGTGGCGGAGATCGCGGAGCGGGCCGCGCTGTCCCAGGGGACCGTGCGGAACTATCTGTCGTCGGCCGCGTCCAAACTGGGGGCGGAGAACCGTCACGCGGCAGTGCGTCTCGCACGCCTGCGAGGTTGGGTATAGTAGCCGTCGCGCCACGGCGCATGCGGACGTAGCTCAGTTGGTAGAGCGCAACCTTGCCAAGGTTGAGGTCGCCAGTTCGAACCTGGTCGTCCGCTCAGAAAAGAAGCCCCCGATCTCCGATCGGGGGCTTCTTCGTGTCCGGGGGCGGTGCCCGGGTGGTCCGGGCCCGGCTGGGAGCCGGGCCCGGGCGGGGTCAGGTCCAGCTCATGCCCGTGAGGCGTTCGTAGGCCTCGATGTACTTGGCGCGGGTGGCCTCCACGACGTTCTCGGGGAGGGCGGGCGGCGGCTGCTCGCTCTTGCGGTCCCAGCCCGACTCGGCGGAGGTCAGCCAGTCGCGGACGTACTGCTTGTCGAAGGACGGCTGCGCGTGGCCCGGCTCCCACGAGTCGGCGGGCCAGAAGCGCGAGGAGTCCGGGGTCAGCACCTCGTCGGCGAGGACGAGCGTCTCCCCCTCGTAGCCGAACTCGAACTTCGTGTCCGCGAGGATGATGCCCCGCTCGCGCGCGATGTCGCGGGCCCGGCTGTAGACGGCGAGGGTCGCCTGGCGCAGTTCGGCGGCGGTGTCGGCGCCGACCTGACGGGCGACCTCCTCGTACGAGACGTTCTCGTCGTGCTCGCCGACGGCGGCCTTGGTGGCCGGGGTGAAGATCGGCGAGGGGAGTTCCGAGCCGTCGACGAGACCCTCGGGGAGGGCGAGGCCGCAGACCGTGCGGGACTCGTTGTACTCGACGAGACCCGAGCCGGTCAGATAGCCGCGGGCGACGCACTCGACCGGCGCCATCCGAAGGGACTTGCAGATCAGGGTGCGGCCGGCCCAGTCGGCGGGGGCGCCCGGCGGGAGGTCGGTGCTGAGCACGTGGTTGGGCGCCAGCTCGGCGAGCTGGTCGAACCACCACAGCGAGAGCTGGGTGAGCGTTCGGCCCTTGTCGGGGATCTCGGTGGGGAGAACCCAGTCGTACGCGGAGATGCGGTCGCTGGCGACCATCACGAGGTCGCCCGCCTCGTTCTGGTACAGGTCGCGCACCTTGCCGGTGTGCAGATGTACCAGACCCGGCACCTGAAGGGGCTCGGGCTTTTCGACGAATCCGGACACGGTTCCTCCCCGTGGTTCTGTCCTAGTGGCTCGATTCTCCCGTATGCGGCGAGCGGTCGCGGACAGGGGCCGCGTGGTCGCGAAGGAGAAAGGGACGGTTCCGTCGCCGGGTGCGGGCGCCGGGCGGGACACCCGGCCGGGCATCCTCAGTCGTGTTTGCAGATGCGGTCGAGGAGATTCGCCGTGGCGCGCTGGATACGAGGGTCCACGTGGCCGGGGCGGTCGAGCGCGGGAGACCACGCGAACGTTCCGGACGCGAAGACCAGGGCGCCGGACGGGGCGCGGTACAGCGAGGTCTCCTGATGGCGGGGGACGCCCTCGCTGTCCGGGTACGGGGAGTGCGCGAGCAGGATCCGGGCCTGGTGGTCGGGCAGGGGCGTGCGCGGGAAGTAACGGTCCGCCTCTCCGGCGACCATGCCCTCCACCTCGTCGCCCTCGTGCGCGCCGGTCGCCTCCCACAGCCAGTGGTCGGCGTTGCGGACGACCAGGGGGTGCGGCTCGGGCACCCGGCCCGCGTACTGGATGCCGATGAGCTGCTGCTCCGGACGGTCGATCTCGCGCCACAGGGCGGGCTTGCCCGGGCCCCGGCGCTTGCGGCAGGTCAGCAGGCGGTCGGGGACGCCGGACGGGGACGGCCCCAACTCGACCTGCCAGTACATGGTGTTGGCGGAGAGGAAGACGAGCGAGGTGCCGTGTTCGCGGGCGCGCTCCGTGGTACGGCGCATCTGCGGCGACCAGTACTCGTCGTGGCCGGGGAAGACCAGGCCCCGATAACGGGTGGGGTCGACGCGGCCGGCGTGCAGGTCGCGGGCGTCGGCGTAGGCGAGGTCGTAGCCGTAGCGCTCGGCCCAGCGGATGAAGTCGTAGGCGTGGCCCACGTGGAGGGGGAGGCCCGCGCCCGCGTACGGACGGTCGAAGGAGACGGTCGTCGCGGCGTCGGCCTCGCCGAGCAGCCGGCCGCTCTCGTCCCACGCGTGGTAGAGGCTGGCGCCGGTGTGGCCGTCCTCCGGATACAGGTTGTACGCCTGCCACGTGACGTCCGGGAGCAGCAGGAGCAGGTCTGCCGTCTGGTCGTTGCGGACGGTGAAGGGGACGTGGGAGCGGTAGCCGTCGACGGTGGTGAGGACGGCGACGTAGGCGCCGGTGCTCCAGTACGACGGGATCTGCAGGCGCCAGGACAGCCACCAGTGGTGGCAGGAGACCGTGCGGTCGGCGGTGAGCGGGGCGGGCTGCACGATGCCGGAGAGCCGGGGGCTCGTGGTGATCTTGCTGGCGCCGTCGCCGCCGTAGTGGCCGATGCGGTAGATGTCGACGCTGAATTCCTGGGGCGGGTCGACGGTGACGTGGAAGTCGATGGACTCGCCCGGGGCAGCGGCGCCCGTGGTGGTGAACCCCTTGATCTGGCGGTGGACGTCGTCCGCGGAGCGGGGGCCGCCGGAGCCGGAGCGGGCGCGGGTGCCCGAGGTGGCGCGCGGCGCCGGGATGCGGGATCCGCCGGACTCGCGATGCGGGGCCGGAGCCGTGTCCGCGTCCAGGTACCAGGGGACGACATGGCCGGTGTCGTCGAAGTACGTCTCGCTGCCGCGGAGCCAGGGGACGGGTCCCTGGCCGAAGGGATCCGTGACGGCGTGTGCGAGTGCGCCCGACTCCCAGCGGCGGATCTGCTCCGACCCCATGCCGGTCCCCTCCCTCGTGCCCCCGTCGTTCGGCAAGCCCTTGCCCTTGCGCGCGATCGGTCCCAGCACATCACATTACGCACGCAGTCCGTCACCGTTCGTCGCGAATTGACGTGAGTGGAACGGGGCGCTCCGTCTGGGGCTGAGACGGGCTGCGAACAGTGTGCGTCCGACCGGCCGGAAGAGCGCCGGGCCGGACAAACCGAATTCGGACGAAACCGGCCTCGCGCGGCCGCGAAGCCCACCGGACCGGCCGGTTCCGAAGCGGTCCCGCACGGCGTGGGTCGGGCTGTTCGGCCGGATCGGCCGACCTCCGCCGCAGCGGCCGCGGGCGTCGGACCAGGCCACGGCCGTCAGACCGGCCGGACCAACTGGCCGTCAGACCAGGCGGACCGGCTTCTCCGGGCGGACGCCGAGGCGCAGGAGCCATTCGCGCAGGGGTGCGGGGTCGCCGGTCTCTATGAGGGTGAGGACGCGGGGGCCGAGGTCCGCGGCGCGCTCCCCCGCGACGAGCAGGGAGGGGCCGTCCAGCCAGTCGAGTCCGGGGGTCGCTCCCGCGGTGTCCATGGCGGCGCAGCAGACCATCGCCGTGACGTGGTCGGCCAGCAGGTCACGGCCGGTGCGGGGCGGCTGGAGCGGGAACAGCGGAAGAGTCCCGTCGTCCCAGAGGGCGTGATCGGGCCCCTGCTGCTCCGCGCCCGCGACGGGCGGCGCCGGTACGGCCGCCTCCTCGCGGGCCACCTCCGCCGTGAGGCCGGCCGCGAGCGCCGCCGTGCGTTCGCTGCTCACCGCGAGGTCCGGATCGTCCTCGTCGCCGGGGACGCCGATCCCTTCGTACGCCTCCGCGCCGTGCACGCCGAGGGCCGCCTCCGGATCGAGGTCCGCGTCCGCGCCGGGCGCCGGCCGGTCCTCCACCGGGATGGCGAGGTGATCCAGCACCCGGGCCAGCGTGGGGCCGCCCGCCTCGGGCCGGCCGGGACCGGCCGGGTGCCGGACGCCGAGCGCGTCCAGAACGCGGTGCAGCCGGGCGGCGTCGGTGCGCCAGGTGCGGTCGACGACCTCGTCCGGATAGTCCTGCCAGTCGACCGGCGCCCAGTCGGGGCCGGCCTCCGCGGGGCCGCCGTGGAAGAGCCGGGCCGCCAGCAGCGAGGTCGCCTCGTCCACCGAACCGGGCTCTTCGAGCAGATCGCAGGCGGGCCGCTCGCCGAGCCGGGAGGTGAACCCCTCGGCCAGCCGGTCGCGCCGGGACAGCTCGGTCAGCGCGGCGACGACGCCCACGTCCAGCCGGGAGGGCCAGCGGCCCATCCGCCAGGCGGGCAGCGCGACCCGGGTGAGCAGCCGGTCCCAGCCCGCGTAGGCCAGGCCCACCTGTTCCTGGGCGACGATCCGCAGGCCGTAGTCCACGGCCTGTGCGCGCTCGGCCGCCGCCGCGGCGACACCCCGCTCCATCTCGGCGGCGTGGACGCGGCAGCTGCGCAGCAGCAGCCGGGTCACCCAGCCCGCCCCGGCCAGGACCGTGCGGGACAGCGGGCCGCGTCCGGGCTCCGAGGTCACGGCGACGGCCGCGTCCAGTCCGCGCACGAAACGGCGGGCGGCGGCTATGTCCGGGTGGGCCGACGGGCCCGTACCCGCGACCACCGGGGCGAGGACCGCGCGCAGTTCGCCGACGCGCATCCACCACAGGAAAGGGGAGCCGATGACGAGGACGGGGGCGGCCGACGCACGGCGCGCGCGGTGCGCCGAGCGCGTGGCACCGCGGCCTCCGGTCAGGGCCGCCCGGTCGGTGTCCGTGCCGTCCGTCCCGCCGCCCGTCGCGGAGCGGCCGTGCGCCCGGTGGGTGCGGTCCTCCAGCCAGCTGTCGCAGTCCGGGGTCAGGGCTATCGCGGAGGGAGCCGGGACGTCGAGACGGTCGGCCAGGTCGCGGACCATGCGGTACAGATCGGGGGCCGACGCCTCGGAGACCGGGACCGTGGGGCTCATCGCGGGCCGGGCTCGGGCGATCACGAGCGCGACGCCCGCCGCCGCGAGCAGGACGACGGCGGCGAGGACCGTCACGATCCAGCGCATGGTCCCCCAGTGCCCGCCGACGATGTGGCCGGTGGCGCCACCGGCCAGCAGCACGACGGCGACGGCCGCGGGCAGCAGGGCGACGGCCAACGCCCTGCTGCGGATCCGCAGCACGGCGAGAGCCCGGGAGCGCGCGGCCTGCGCGCCCACCTCCACACCCATACCGGTCACGACCGGACGTCACCCCCTACTGCCCGCCGTGCTCCGGCCTTCACGCGGCCGGTGCCGACGGATGTCCTGGCGTTGGTCACTCCCCCACTGTGGCACCCGCCACCGACATCGCAATGCCGGTGGGCCAAGTGCCGGAATGCTTTCGCCGCACCCTAGTTGGGGCCCCGGCCCCAGTCAGCCGGATGGGCCATCGGTCACTCGATGGAATGGCTCTGGGGAGAGGTGGATGACAGTGGGCGATGATCAGGCCCCCGGTTCCGTACAGAAACGGCCAGGCCGGGGAGGCCGGGTCCGGACACGACGGAACCCCGGACTCCGTCTGGAGTCCGGGGTTCGGTGACGCCGTGGGGGACCTGCGGCTATGCCTCGGCCGCGGCCTTCGCCGCGATGTCCGTGCGGTGCTGCGAGCCGTCGAGACCGATGCGGGCGACCGCCGCGTAGGCGCGCTCGCGGGCCTCGGCGAGGCCGGATCCCGTCGCTGTGACCGAGAGCACACGACCACCCGCGCTGACCACGGCGTCGCCGTCGTGCCGGGTGCCCGCGTGCAGGACGTACGCGTGCGGGGCGTCCTGCGCGGCCACCTCGTCCAGGCCGGTGATCGGGTCGCCCGTACGCGGGGTCTCCGGATAGTTGTGCGAGGCCACGACCACGGTGACCGCCGCGTCCCCGCTCCAGCGCAGCGGCTCCAGATCGGCGAGGGTGCCGGTCGCCGAGGCCAGCAGAGCGCCGGCCAGCGGGGTCTTCAGACGGGCGAGGACCACCTGGGTCTCCGGGTCGCCGAAGCGGGCGTTGAACTCGATGACCCGCACGCCACGGCCGGTGATCGCCAGACCCGCGTACAGCAGGCCGGAGAAGGGGGTGCCGCGGCGGCGCAGCTCGTCGACGGTCGGCTGGAGGACGGTCTCCATGACCTCGTCCACGAGCTTCGGGTCCGCCCAGGGCAGCGGCGAGTACGCGCCCATGCCACCCGTGTTCGGGCCCTCGTCGCCGTCCAGCGCCCGCTTGAAGTCCTGGGCGGGCTGGAGCGGGACGACGGTGGTGCCGTCGGTGATCGCGAAGAGGGAGACCTCGGGGCCGTCGAGGAACTCCTCGATGACGACCCGGTCGCAGGCGTTGGCGTGCGCCCGGGCGGCGTCGAGGTCGCCGGTCACGACGACTCCCTTGCCGGCCGCGAGTCCGTCGTCCTTCACGACGTACGGAGCGCCGAAGGCGTCGAGTGCCTCCTCGACCTCCTCGGGCGTCGTGCAGACGTACGAGCGTGCCGTGGGGACGCCGGCACCCGCCATCACGTCCTTCGCGAAGGCCTTGGAGCCCTCCAGCTGCGCGGCCTCCAGCGAGGGGCCGAAGCAGGGAATGCCCGCCGCGCGCACGGCGTCGGCGACACCGGCGACCAGCGGGGCCTCCGGGCCCACGATCACCAGTTCGGCGCCGAGCTCCGTGGCCAGCGCGGCCACGGCGGCGCCGTCGAGGGCGTCGACCGCGTGCAGCTCCGCCACGTCCGCGATCCCCGCGTTGCCGGGGGCGCAGTACAGGGCGGTGACGTCGGGGTCGAGGGACAGGGAGCGGCACAGGGCGTGTTCGCGGGCGCCGCCACCGATGACAAGGACCTTCACGGGGGTCAGCCTAGCCGTCGGCCGGGGCTGCCCTTGTAGGGGCTTCCGAGGACGGAGCCCCAGGGGGTTGGTGCGATCCTCCGAGGAGGGGGCGGTCCCGGGTGCCGGCACCCGGTCCGGCCGCTCACTCGTTCGAGAACTCCTCCATGACCGTGGCGCCCAGCTCGCGGACGATCAGGTCGTGGCCCGAGAGCGCGGACTCGTCCAGGTCGGGGTCGTCGTCCTCCGGGGTGTCGTCCTCCGGGGAGACCGGGTGCGGTTCGGGAGCCGGGGGCCGGGTGGACGCGGACGCGCCCCCGCCCTGGCCGTGCCCGCCCGACGGGCCGCTCTGCGAGGAGGGCGGCTGGGCGGGCGCTGCCGGGGACGCGGGGCGCTGACCGGACGGGGCGCCGCCGTACCCGCCGCCTCCTCCGCCGTCGCCGCCTCCATAGCTCCCGCCACCGCCACCGCCGCCGTAACCGCCGCCTCCTCCGCCGTAACCGCCTCCGGGCGGCGCGGTGGGCGGGGCCGAGCCGCCCGAGGCGTCGACGATCGCCTCGACCTTCCACTGCACGTTGAACTGCTCCGACAGCGCCTGGCGCAGCACGTCCTCGCTGCCGCTGCTCGCGAAGTTGTCACGCGCCCCCGCGTTCACGAAGCCGATCTGCAGGGTCGTGCCGTCGAAGCCCGTCACTTGCGCGTTCTGGCTGAGGAGGATCCAGGTGAAGCGGCGGCGGTTCTTCACGGCCTCCAGGATGTTCGGCCAGAGGGTGCGCGGGTCGGGGCCGCCCATGGCGGGTGCGGGCGCCGCGGGCGGGGCCTGCTGCGGAGCGGGGCTCGCGGTGGGCGCCTGCGCGGGCTGTGCGGATTGCGCGGGCTGCGCCGACGGCTGGCCGCCGCCCGCGGGTGTCGCCGTGGGCCAGCCGCCGGGGCGCCTGCCACTGCCGGCGGCCGTCGCGGTGGGCCAGGCGCCGGGCGCGGAGCCCGCGGGGGGACCGGCGGGCGGCTGCTCCGGTGCGGCGGGGGTCACGGGGGCCGCCGCCGGGGCCGACTGCGGCACGGACGCGGGAGGTGGCGTCGGGGCGACGGGCGCCGCGGGTTCGGGCGCCGGAACGGCTCCGGTCCCCGCCCCGGGTGCGGCTCCGCGTGCCGCGGCGCGGGCAGCGGCCGGGCCTCCGCCGGGCGGGACCACCGGCGCGGCCTGCGGTGCCGCCGGAGCGGGCTGGTAGGCCGGCGGCGCGGCGTGCGCCTCGGTCCCGGGCACGTATCCCATGGCCGGGGCCGCTCCGCCGCCGGAGAAGTTCACCCCGCGCTCGATGCGGTCGAGGCGGGCCATCACGGACCGCTCGTCCCCGTAGGCGGCGGGCAGCAGCACGCGCGCGCAGATCAGTTCGAGCTGGAGGCGCGGTGAGGTGGCTCCGCGCATCTCCGTCAGTCCGTCGTTCACGAGGTCGGCGGCGCGGCTCAGCTCGGCGGCGCCGAAGACCCCGGCCTGGGCCTGCATGCGCTCCACGACGTCGACCGGGGCGTCGATGAGCCCCTTCTCCGCCGCGTCCGGGACGGCCGCGAGGATCACCAGGTCGCGGAGCCGCTCCAGCAGGTCGGCGACGAACCGCCGCGGGTCGTTGCCGCCCTCGATGATGCGGTCCACGACCTCGAAGGCGGCGGCGCCGTCCCCGGCCGCGAACGCCTCGACGACCGAGTCGAGCAGCGAGCCGTCCGTGTACCCGAGGAGGGAGGTCGCCATGGCGTATGTCACACCGTCGTCGGCGGCGCCCGCGAGCAGCTGGTCCATCACGGACATCGAGTCACGCACGGAACCGGCGCCGGACCGGACGACCAGGGGCAGCACGCCGTCGGCGACGGGGATGCCCTCCTGGCCGCAGACCTGGCCCAGGTAGTCCCGCAGGGTGCCCGGGGGGACCAGCCGGAACGGGTAGTGGTGGGTCCGCGACCGGATCGTCCCGATGACCTTCTCGGGCTCGGTCGTGGCGAAGATGAACTTGAGGTGCTCCGGGGGCTCTTCGACGACCTTCAGGAGCGCGTTGAAACCGGCCGACGTGACCATGTGGGCCTCGTCGATGATGTAGATCTTGTAACGACTGCTCGCGGGGCCGAAGAAGGCCTTCTCGCGCAGGTCACGGGCGTCGTCCACACCGCCGTGCGAGGCGGCGTCGATCTCGATGACGTCGATCGAGCCCGGTCCGTTGCGCGCGAGGTCGCGGCAGGACTGGCACTCCCCGCACGGCGTCGGGGTCGGACCCTGCTCGCAGTTGAGACAGCGGGCCAGGATGCGCGCGCTGGTCGTCTTGCCGCATCCGCGCGGACCGCTGAACAGGTACGCGTGATTGACCCGGTTGTTCCGCAGCGCCTGCTGCAACGGGTCGGTGACATGCTCCTGCCCGATGACCTCGGCGAACGACTCCGGGCGATAGCGGCGGTACAGCGCGAGAGACGACACGTCTACGAGGTTATAGGCGCCCACTGACAAGCAGGACCGTCCGAAGCCCTTCGCGGACGTGACCCCCGACTCGGTACCGGCCCGCGTGGCGCACCCGGCGGATCGGCGTCCGCCTCGCACCCGCCCGGACACCCGGCCCCGGAAACGTGAGCGCCCCCCACGCACCCGCCAGAGCCAACCTACCCTTGCTGCCTTCCGGCCCTGGGGGAGTTCAGTCAGATAGCGCCACGTGAGGGGCTCCGCAAAGAGTACAGGATCCTGGGAGGGGGAACGAGTTCGCGAGCACTCCTCAACGTCTTGTATTGTTTGCCGCGGAGGATTCGCCTAGTGGCCTAGGGCGCACGCTTGGAAAGCGTGTTGGGGGCAACCCCTCACGAGTTCGAATCTCGTATCCTCCGCCAGTGCCTCACCGGGCACTAACGTCGAAGGGCCCCACCGCGAGGTGGGGCCCTTCGACGTTGGCGGCACCGTGCGCGGCGCCAACAGGCGTACGAGGCGTACGAGGTGAGGGAAGTCAGGCGTACGAGCCGCGGGGCGTACCGATCCGGGCCGTGCCCGGATCCCGGCCGTGCGACCGCCCGGCCGGGCTTCCCCGCCTCAGCTCACCCTCACCTTCCGCTCCACCGTGACCTGGTCGACGTCGGTGGTGCGGACCGTGGTCTTCATGGTCCAGGTGCCGGGGAGCGGGAGGGTGAGGGTGTCGGAGGTCCAGTAGCCGCCCTTGTCGGTGATCTCCGCGTCGATCGGGCCGACCTGCTGGGATTCCAGGGTGAAGGTGATGCGCAGTTCGGGGACGGTCGCGATGCCGCCGTCGGGGCCGAAGATCACGGCCTGCACCTCGTTCTCGCCCACCCGGCCCGGTGACAGTTCCACCTGGACCTTGCCGTGGCCGCCCGGGGTGCCGACGTCGAAGGGGACCGTCGTCGTCGACGAGGCGGGGTGGTCGGCCGCCGCGGTGGCGGCCGCGGTCTCCTCGGCGGCACGGCCCGGCTGGGTCCCCGTCAGCATCGTGGTGATCATGAGGACGAGGATGCCGACCGTGACCTCGGCGAGGACCGAACGCCGCAGTCCCTGGCGCTGTCCGGCGTCGATCGTCCCGCCCGCCGCGCCGTCGTGCCCGTCCTCGGTCCGTCCGTCCTGCCGGTCCTCCGCGGCGTCCGGCTCCGTCCCCCGCTCCTCCCCGGGGCCGTCCGTCCCCTCCCGCGTCCCGCCGGGGCCGCCGGCCGGCACCGTCACCGGCACGCGTCCGGCCGGGACCGTGACCGTGGCGCGCGGTGTCGCGAGCCGCGCCGTCCAGCGCCGAGAGAAGGCCGCGCCGGCGAGCAGCAGCGCCACGGCGGCGACCTTGACGAGCAGGAGACGGCCGTACGACGTCGAGGTCAGCGCGTCCCAGGAGCCGAGGCCGCGCCAGGACTGGTAGACCCCCGTGGCGGCGAGGACGGCGACCGAGACGAGGGCGAGCCGCGAGAAGCGGGTGACGACGGCCGGGGCGACGGGTTCGGCCGGGCGGTGGAGTGCGCTCAGCAGGGCGGTCAGACCGCCGAGCCAGACCGCCATGGCGAGCAGGTGCAGCACGGAGGAGACCATCGCCACCGGGACCTGGATGCCCGCGGACGCGTGCTCGGCGGCGGCCCAGGTGACCGCGAGGCCGAGGGCGAGGAGTCCGCCGGGCACCAGGACGGCGGGGCCCGGCGACCGGTCCCGCAGCGGCGCTCGCAGCGGGACGAGGACGGCGGCGGCGAGCAGCGCGAGACGGGCCACCAGCACGATGCCGGGACGGCTCGTCAGGGTGTCGCTCAGGATCGAGGGGTCGAGGGCGTCGCCGAGCCCGGTGCCGCGTTCGTAGGGCCCGCGCAGCAGGAGCAGGGCGAGGGTCGAGCCGAGCAGCGTCCACCAGCCGGTCAGCAGCAGCCGGCGTACGGAGCCGCGGTGGCCGCAGCCCAGGACGAAGGTGGCCGCGCCGATGAGCAGGGCGAGTCCGCTGTAGGCGGCGTAGCGGGCGATGTCGTAGAGGCCGGTGGAGGCGGGGTTGCTCGCGGCGGCGGAGGGCAGCGGCGCGGTGGTCGCGGAGGGTTTGCCGATGGAGAAGGTGAAGGCGCCCGAGACGGGGTGACTGTCCGCGGAGACGACGCGCCAGGCCACGGTGAACGTGCCGGTCCCGAGACCGCGGGGCAGGGTGACGCTCGCGGTGTCGGACCGGTCGTCGGCATGGCTCGGCTCGCCGGTGTGCACACGCCGGTTCTCCGGGGTGAGCACGCGGAAGGAGTCGTCGAGCAGCCCGATGGACTCGCTGAACGTCAGCGTCACCCGGCGGGGCTCCGACTTCAGCACACTGCCGTCCTGCGGGTCGGTGCCGGTGAGCGCCGCGTGTGCGGAGGCGCCGCTCACGCCCGTGAAGAGGACCAGCATCAGGACGCCGCCCAGGAGCGTCAGCACCCGGGCTCCGTACCGCCGGTTTCGCCGCCCGCTTCCGTTCACACGCCGTCTCCGTATTCGCATGGGCAGAGTCTCGGTTACGTACGGACCCGGGCGGCGTCCTGCTCACCCCGCCGAGGTCGAACCCTTCTCGAAGGACGCGCGGGTCAGGAAGAGGAGACGGGCGTGCTTCTCGGCCAGGTGGACCTCGGGCAGGTCGATCTCGGGGAGCACGATGTCGCCGGCGGGGACGAAGCCCTGCCGGGTCAGCCGTTCGACGGCCTTGGTGTTGCGGGCGTCGGGTTCCACGACGACGCGCCGCCGGCCGAGACCGGTCAGGGCGTACGCCGTGAACGCGTCCAGCAGCGCCGCCGACCAGCCCGGCAGGCGGCCGCTCCCGGGGGCCGGGGGGCCGATCAGCAGGTGGATGCCGATGTCGCCGGGCTCCACCTCGTAGCACTCGCCGACGCGGTCGGCCCCGGGCTCGTAGGTCTGGAAGAGCGCGGCCGGCACGCCGTCCCTGACCGCCAGGAAGGCGTGGTGGGTGTCGAGCGAGTCGAGGTGCAGGAAGGTCTCCAGGACCTGCTGCCTCGTGAACCCGGTCATGCCCCAGTACGCGGCACGCTCCGCGCTCACCCAGGCGTGGACGACGTCGAGGTCGGCGTGCGGGTCCACGGGCAGCACCCGGACCGTGCCGAAGCCCTCGACGGGCTGCTCGTGCACGGCGGCGCGGCCGGCGCCGTACGGCTCCGTGGTCGTGGCTCCGGTGTCCGTCGCGTCAGCGGCCGTCATCGCTCTCCTTGGTCAGCGTCTTCCAGTCGGTGGTCACCGGAGCGAGTTCTCCGGCGAGCCACAGGGCGAGTTGATCACGGTGGTGGCGGGCGCCGGGTACGCCGTCGGCGCCGAGGGGCACCACCCAGAGGCTGGCGTCGCGGTCGGCGAGGTCCCAGACGTAGCGGGCGGCGGGTCCGCGCGCGCTGAGGTCGGTGATGCCGGGCACCGACGAGGTGCACAGCACGCAGTCGTTGTCGCCGGAGAGCGCCGGTTCGTCGTACGCGGTGTCGGTGAGCGCGCGCCACGGGGCGAGGCGGTGGGTGTCGCCCCAGGTGCGTGCGGTGGGCCGGGCGGCCACCTCCTCGGCGGCCTCACGCACGACGGCGTCGCGGTCGATGCCGTACAACTCCCGTGCGGTCAGCAGATTTTCGAGCGCGAGGCCGACGCGGGGGGTGAGCGCGAGCCAGGGCAGGAAGACGTCCGGGTAGGCGGGCGGCTCGGCGAGGACGGCGAGCGCGGGGTGGGCGGCGAGCCGCCGGACGACCGCGCTCCGCAGCTCCGCGTACGCCGCGGCCGCGGTGCTTCCGGCGTCCATGTGCCGGTCCCAGCGCAGGAGTCGGTCCCTCAGCTCCGCGGCCGGGCCGGACAGGTCGAGGGCGGCGAGCCGGTCCAACAGGGGTGCCGCGGAGGCGAGATGGGTGTCCATGTGCAGGGCCGGCATGTCCGCGGCCGTCCACTCGCCGCCCGTGCCGAGGAGCTGCCGGATGCGGGCGGCGCGGTGCGGCGGGGCGAACTCGATGCCGAGCGGGGCCGCGGGACCGCGCTGGTTCGCCATCACGGCGACACCGTCCTCGACGGAGCCGTACGGCATCGTGTGCCAGCCCGTCCACGCGTGCCCGGGCTCCCAGGCGGGCACGATCCGCACGCGGTTGTCCGTGGCGCGCACCGGGACGCGGCCCGCGACGCGGTGCAGCAGCCCGCCCTCGGTGTCGGCCGCCTGCACGACGTTCACCGGCTCCGCCCAGTGGTCGAAGGCCCGGTCCACGTCGGCGACCCGGCGGGCCCGCAGCAGCGGCAGGAGCGCGCCGAAGCCGAGGTCGTGGGTGACGCGTGGCGGACAGCGGAGGCTGACGCCCTCCCCGGCGCGGGCGTCGCCGATCACCACGGGTCCACGGGCCGTCTCGACCACCTCGACCTCGACGGACGGTCCCCCCGCCACCTCCACGCGCTCCACGTGCCGGGCGGCGGCCCGCCACACGCCGTCCGGGTCGAGGGCCTCCACGGCGCCGCCGTCCGCGCTGCGCAGGCGCTCCCGGTAGAGGTCCTGGTAGTCGGCCATCGCGTTGGTGATGGCCCAGGCGACGGTGCCGGTGTGGGCGAAGTGGGCGATGCCCGGGACGCCGGGGACCGCGATGCCGACGACGTCGAACTCCGGGCAGGCCAGGCGTATCTGCTGGTAGACGCCGGGGTCCTCGATGTAGCGGTGCGGGTCACCGGCGATGACCGGCTGCCCGGTGCTGGTGCGCTCGCCGCTCACCAGCCAGCCGTTGCTGCCGGCCGTGCCCGGCCCGTCCATGGCGAACAGGCCGACCGCGTCCGCGCCCAGCCGGCGCACGACCTCCTCGCGCCACAGCTTCGCCGGGAAGCCGGCGAAGAGGATGTGCGTGCCGAGCCAGACCCCGAGCGGGCTCCACGGCTCCCAGCGGCCCGGGGCGAGCCCGGTCGCGCCGAACTCGGGTGCGCGCCGGGCGCCTTCGGCCAGACCGGCGTTGACCCCCTCGACGTACGCGACGATCCACGCGGCGGTCTCGGGGTCCCGCTCCTCCAGGGCCGCGAAGCAGCGCCGGGCCGTGTCGTCGAGGCGGGCCTGCCGGGCGAACCGGTCCCAGCCCACCGCCTCCGCGCCGAGGAACGCGGCCGAGGTGCCCTGTGAGCGGTGCCGTTCGACCTCCAGCTGCCAGGCCCGGTCCACGGCCGTGACCCGTCCCTGGGCGTGCGCCAGCTCCTGCGCGCTCTCGGCACGCAGGTGCGGGATGCCCCAGGCGTCACGGTAGATCTCGGCGGTCACGATCCGTCCCCACTCTTCTCAGGTTAGGCTCACCTAACTAGCATGCCCCGCGATCGTACGTGCCTGGTGAGGGCCCCGCGGACCCGGGCGGCGGCGACCGAGCGGCCCGTCCCCGCACGCGGGATCATCGGTCCATGGACGTCACTCTTCACCTCGCCCAGCAACCCGAAGCCGACGAGCTCCTCGGCCGCAGTCCGCTCGCCGCCCTGATCGGCATGCTGCTGGACCAGCAGGTGCCGATGGAGTGGGCCTTCGCGGGGCCGTACACGATCGCGCAGCGGATGGGGTCGGACGATCTCGACGCCCACGAGATCGCGTCGTACGACCCGGAGAAGTTCGCCGAACTGCTCTCCGCCAAGCCGGCCGTGCACCGATACCCCGGTTCCATGGGCAAGCGGATCCACCAGCTGTGCCAGTACCTCGTCGAGCACTACGACGGGGACGCCTCCGCCGTCTGGAAGGACGCCGACGACGGCGCGGAGCTGCTCCGCCGCCTCAAGGACCTCCCCGGCTTCGGTCCCCAGAAGGCCCAGATCTTCCTGGCGCTGCTCGGCAAGCAGCTCGGGGTGCGGCCGGCGGGGTGGCGGGAGGCGGCGGGCCCCTACGGCGAGGCGAAGTCCTTCCGCTCCGTCGCCGACATCACCGGGCCGGAGTCGCTCACGAAGGTGCGGGCGCACAAGCAGGAGATGAAGGCGGCGGCCAAGGCGGCGAAGGCCTCCGGCAAGTAACCGGGTCCCAGCGAACCGGGGTTCCCTCTCCCCGGCGCCGGTGCCGGCCCCGTGAGCAGACCTCTCTTCGCCCCCTCCGCCCCTGCCCGTCCCGTACCCGGGGCTCCGCCCCGGACCCCGCTCCTCAGACGCCGGAGGGGCTGAATTCTGACGAGCGCCGGAGGGGCTGACTTTTCACGGGCGCCGGAAGGGCTGGTTCTCTCTCCACCGCCGGAGAACCCGTTCGGGTCACCCGGGTGGCTCCCCGCCCCGCCCGTTCACAGCATGGGCCCATGACCCAGGCAACCATCGATCCGGACGGCCCCCTCCTCGAAGGGCCGCTGCACCTGCTCTCGCGCAGTGCCTGGCAGGCCGTCCTCGCCGCCGGTGTCGCGGCCCTGGCGCTCGGCGTCATCGTCCTGATCTGGCCCGGTGCCTCACTCCTCGTCGCGGGCATCCTCTTCGGCCTCTACCTGGTCGTCAGCGGCATCCTCCAGCTCGTCGCCGCGTTCGGCACCCATGTGGCGACCTCGCTGCGCGTGATGGCCTTCATCAGCGGCGCCCTGTCGATCGTGCTCGGCCTCTTCTGCTTCCGGGGCGCGACGCAGTCGATCCTGCTGCTCGCCCTGTGGATCGGCATCGGCTGGCTGTTCCGCGGCATCACGCAGACCCTGGCGGCCGCGTCGGACCCGAGCGTGCCGGCCCGCGGCTGGCAGATCGTCCTCGGGATCATCAGCTTCCTCGCGGGCGTCGTGCTGATCGTGTCGCCGTTCGAGTCCGTCGCCGTCCTGACCGTGGTCGGCGGGATCTGGCTCATCGCGGTCGGCGTCACCGAGATCGTCGTCGCGTTCCGCATCCGCTCCGGTGCCCGGGCGATCCCCCGCTCCCTCTGAGGTGTACGCCGACCGGGTGCATCTCGCCACCGACCCGGTGAGCTCCCCGCCTCCGGTGGGGACATGACGCTCATGAGCCCCACCCCGCGCCACCCGCACCCGCTGCGCCGCCGCGGGCGGACGCGGGGAGGGGCTCGCGCCGGAAGGAACGGAGCGAACACAGGGGCCCGGAACAAGGTCGCCCGGATCCTCGTCCTGCTCGTCGTCGCGCTGCTCGCGACGGGCCCGCACCCGGAGGCGTTCACCGCCCCGATGGCGTCCGCCGCCGTCTCCGGCGGTGCGGAAGGCGCCGCGGAGCACGACGCGCCCGACACGGCGCTCCGCCCGCCGCACCGCCAGGCCCACCGGCCCCTGGCACCACCGCGCCCGGCCGCACCGCGCCACTCGGGACGACACCCCCGCCCGACACGGGCAGCCGCGCCCACCGGCCCCGCTCCCGCTCCCTCGCCCACCCTGAACACGCTCCGCTGCGTGGTCCTGCGCTGCTGACGGATCCGGCCCCGCCGATCGGCCCCGGCCCCGGGCCCGAGCCCCCGGCCCGGTCTCTCACAGCGAACCCCGGCAGTCCCGCCTTCCGGCCACGGCGTGCCGCCATCCCCGCGCACCGCCGTCCCGGAACCGAGGAACAGGACAGGACCCCCATGCCCACGGACCCGTACGCGGTCCTGCGCGCCCTTCTGCGCGCGGAAGCCGCCCGCGATCACGCCCCCGAACCGAATCCGCGCCCCGTGCCGCGCTCGGACCCGGACGAACAGCACCCGGGCTCACCCCCGGACACCCCGCGCACCTGACGTCAGGAGGCGGCCGCCCCGCCCGGGACGGCCGCCTCCGGCGCTGTCGCGCCGCGCTCCACCCGCCGCGCGCTACCGCCGCCTGCGGGCCGTCCCGAAGAGCGACCGGGTGATCTCCCGTCCGATCTGGGTGCCCACCGACCGCGCCAGCGACTTGAACATCCCGCTGCCGACGACCTGCTCGACGACCGAGGCGTCCTCCTTCGGCGCCCGGCCCCGGCCACCGCCGGAGCGCGCGGGCCGCGGAGCCTCCTGCTCGCCCCGCCCGGCGGTACCGGCGGCCGCGGCGCCGGCGGCCTGCGCGGCCGTGAGCTTCTCGTAGGCGGACTCCCGGTCCACCGCCTGCGCGTAGCGCGCGTGCAGCGGCGACGCCTGGACCGCCCGGTCGAGCGCGTCCGGCGCCACCGGCCCCATCAGCGACCGCGGCGCCCGCAGGCGGGTCGCGGCGACCGGCGTCGGGGCGCCCTTCTCGCTCAGCACGGTGACGACGGCCTCGCCCGTGCCGAGGCCGGTGAGCACCTCTTCGAGGTCGTACGGGGAGTTGGGGAACGTCTTCACCGTCGCCTTCAACGCCTTCTGATCGTCCGGCGTGAAGGCGCGCAGCGCGTGCTGGACGCGGTTGCCGAGCTGGGCGAGGACATCACCGGGCACGTCCTTCGGCGTCTGCGTCACGAAGAAGACGCCGACCCCTTTCGAGCGAATCAGCCGCACGGTCTGGGTGATGGAGTCGAGGAACGCCTTGGACGCGTCGGTGAAGAGCAGATGGGCCTCGTCGAAGAAGAAGACGAGCTTCGGCTTGTCCGAGTCGCCGACCTCCGGGAGGTCGTGGAAGAGGTCCGCGAGCATCCACATGAGGAAGGTCGAGAAGAGCTGCGGCTTGTCCTGCACGGCGGGCAGTTCGAGGACCGACACGACGCCCCGGCCGTCCTGCGCCGTCCGGGTCAGCTCGCTCGTGTCGAACTCCGGCTCGCCGAAGAACGGGCTCATGCCCTGGGCCTCGAAGGCGGTGAGGGAGCGCAGGATGACGCCCGCCGTGGCGGTGGAGAGTCCGCCGATCCCCTTCAGCTCCTGCTTGCCCTCGTCCGAGGTCAGGAAGGCGACGACCGCGCGCAGGTCCTTGAGGTCGACGAGCTCCAGGCCCTTCTGGTCGGCGTAGTGGAAGATCAGGCCGAGCGACTGCTCCTGGGTCTGGTTGAGCTGGAGCACCTTGGACAGCAGGACCGGTCCGAAGCTGGTGACCGTGGCGCGCAGGGGGATGCCGTGGCCGAGGCCGCCGAGCGCGTAGAACTCGGCGGGACAGCCGCCCGGCGTCCACTCCTGGTGGACCTCCGCGGCCCGCTCCCGGACCTTGTCCCCGGGCTCGCCCGGCGCCGAGATCCCCGAGACGTCGCCCTTGACGTCGGCGAGGAACACCGGAACGCCCTGCGCCGACAGCTGCTCGGCGATGAGCTGGAGCGTCTTGGTCTTGCCGGTGCCGGTGGCGCCCGCGACCAGGCCGTGCCGGTTGAGCATCGGCAGCGGCACGCGGATCTGCGCGTCGGGCAGACAGGCTCCGTCCCAGAGCAGCGCGCCGAGGTCGAGCGCCGGCCCGGCGAAGGCGTAGCCGGCAGCGATCTCCAGGGCCTCCTGCGGGAGTGCGGGGGCGCCGCCGGGCCCCTCGGGACCGGCCCCAGCGGCAGCCGACGGCACGGTCTCGCTGTCACTCATATCAGACCCCTGTTTCCGGTTTGCACGGCTTTGCGGCGGCTTTTCCAGCGTCGCACTCCGTCGCCGTGGCTGCGCCCGGAAGGTCTTGACCGGTAGGCTTTCCGTGTGATCTTCAAGCGCATCGGAAACGGCCGGCCGTACCCCGACCACGGCCGGGAAAGCACCCGGCAGTGGGCGGACGTCGCGCCGCGCCCGGTCCGCCTCGATCAGCTCGTGACGACCAAGGGCCAGCTGGACCTGGAGACCCTCCTCGCCGAGGACTCCACCTTCTACGGCGACCTCTTCGCCCACGTCGTCAAGTGGCAGGGCGATCTGTACCTGGAGGACGGCCTGCACCGCGCCGTCCGCGCCGCGCTCCAACAGCGCCAGGTGCTGCACGCGCGCGTCCTTGAACTGGACTAATGGCCACGGCTTGACCCCAATGGGTTGAACTGAGCGCCGAGCAATGATCATTTAGTAGGCATCGCCGTCCGGGCGCACTACGCTGCGCCCATGAGCATGCTCACTCCCCCTGGCATGGGTGGCCAGTACCGGATCACGGGGGACAAGTACCCGCGGATGCGCCGACCCCGGGGGCGCCGCAGGCTCGCGTTCCTGGTCGTCGCCTCCGTCGCCGCACTCGGGCTGATAGGGTGGGGAACCCTGCAGCTCATCGACGTCTTCACCGGTGGCGGCAAGGCCAGCGCCGCGGGCACGAAGGCGGACTGCGGGTCCAAGGCCTCCCCGGCGGCGAAGGCCTCCGCGGCGGCCGCGGTCGCGGGCACCCTTCCGAAGCCGGGCCAGATCACCGTGAACGTCCTCAACGCGACGCCCCGCAGCGGGCTCGCCAAGCAGACCGCGGACGAACTGAAGAAACGCGGCTTCAAGATCGGTGACGTGGGCAACGCCACCGCCGCCTACGACAAGAAGGTCGAGGGCGCGGGGCTGCTGCTCGGCGCCAAGGACGCCGACCGGGCCGCGCTCCCCGTCCTCAACACCCAGCTCTCCGGCGCCCAGCTGAAGACCGACGGCCGCAAGCAGGCGACCACCGTCGACCTCATCATCGGCAACGGCTTCAAGACCCTCACGACAAAAGAGGACGCCGACAAGGCGCTGACCGTCCTGGCCCAGCCCGTGCCGACGCCCTCCGCCAAGAAGAGCTGCTGACCCCTCGGAACGGAACCCGGGGCTCTGCCGAACACCCGTTCCGCAGAGCCCGTTTCCGGGGAGCCGTCCGTGCCGTCGTTACTCGGCGGCGCCGTACATCCGGTCCCCCGCGTCGCCGAGGCCCGGCACGATGTAGCCGTGCTCGTTCAGGCGCTCGTCGACCGAGGCCGTGACGACGGTGACCGGCGTGCCCGCCAGGTCCCGCTCCATCACCTCGACGCCCTCCGGCGCGGCCAGCAGCACGACCGCGGTGACGTCGTCGGCGCCCCGCTTGATCAGCTCCTGGATCGCCGCGACGAGCGTGCCGCCGGTGGCCAGCATCGGGTCCAGGACGTACACCTGGCGGCCCGAGAGGTCGTCCGGCATGCGGGTGGCGTACGTGGAGGCCTGAAGCGTCTCCTCGTCGCGCACCATGCCCAGGAAGCCCACCTCCGCCGTCGGCAGCAGCCGGACCATGCCGTCGAGCATGCCGAGGCCCGCGCGCAGGATCGGCACGACGAGGGGACGGGGGTAGGAGAGCTTGACGCCCGTGGTCGGGGAGACCGGGGTCACGATGTCGACCTGCTCCGTCCGCACGTCACGGGTGGCCTCGTAGGCGAGCAGGGTGACCAGCTCGTCGGCGAGCCGCCGGAAGGTCGCGGAGTCGGTGCGCCGGTCGCGCAGGGTGGTGAGCTTATGGGCGACCAGAGGGTGGTCGACGACGTGGAGACGCATGTCCACAACAGTAGCCGGGCCCCGGACGCCCGCCACTGCCCCGTCCCGCACGCCCCGGCCCGCCGCGTCACCCGTCCGCTGGCATCAAACCGACCATCGGAGGGAAGGTGGGAGGGACGGACCTGGGGTGGTGTGCCAAATGCGGAACCCGGAAGAGGAGACCTCCGAGCGGCAGGAGAGCGAGGCCGAGCGCAGGAGGCGACGGGCCCAGTTCCTGCGCGACCTGGCCGAGGCGCGCGAGCTGCGCGACCGGGTCCAGCCCCGCCGGGCCAAGACGGCCCGCCTGCGCCACGCCATGCGGATGCGCACGTTCCGCTGGTAGACGGCCCGCTCGGCGGGCCCGCCCCGCACCGCCGCCCCGCCGACGGGCACGGCACCGAGCGACACCGCGGGCGACGCGCCCGCACCGGGCCGGCGCCGCGACCGCCCGGCCGCCGCCAACTCGCCCAGCGCGAGGCCCGGATCACGGCCCGGTCCGGTGCCCGCGACGCGCCCGTCACGCGGGCGGCATCGCACCCCGCGCGCCCTCGGCGGCACGCCGTCGTGTCGGGCCGGGAGGTGCCTGCGCGGCGGGGGCATCCGCGTACGATCCGCTGTTAGCGATCAAAAGAGGCAGACACAGCAGGCCGAAGACGTCCCCTGAGCGCTCTGTTTCTGCCACGATTCCGAGTGGGCGGGGCTCAGCGCAACACTCCCCGTCCACAGCCTCCGCCGGGGGGAACCCCAACCGGCACACCTATGACCAGTGGGAGAGTCACGGTGTACTTCGCCGCACTGCTCGCGCGCACCGAAGACGGGTGGGAAGCGAGCGACACAGAGCTCGACGATGTGGAAACCCTGTCGGATCTGACCGACCTGGCCCGTGAAGTCTCGGACGAGGACACGGTGCTTCTGCTCATCGAGCAGGAGGACGCGTGGTTCGGTGTCGTCCGCGTGGACGGCGAGGAGGACCCTCGCATCTACGTGTCGGACGCCGCCGCCGCAGCCCGCAGTTCGTACGGCGAGATCCTGCTCACGGACGAAGTGCTGGGACGGGAACCGGGCGGCGACGACGCCGACCTGGACGCCCTCGACCTGGACGGCACGGAGGACGGTGAGCCCGCGGACTCCGAGGACGACGAGGAGGAAGAAGAGGGGAGTGTGTCCGGCGAAGCCGTGTCGCACAGCCCCGTCGGGGACCGCTACATCCTCGCGGACCTCGGAGTGAGCGAGAGGGAACTGCTGGCCCTGGACGAAGGCGAGGCGCTCAGCACGATCGCCGAGTCGCTGGGGGCGGCCGAGGTCCTGGAGACCGTCCGCTAGGCCCAGGGACGGCGGGCAGGTCCTCCGTACCGGCGAGCCAGGCCCCCGCTCCCGGACCCGACGACGCGGTAACGGCATCAGCAACGACAACAGTCGCCGGGCCGGCGCGTACGACGCGGCCGGCTCCACAGTCCTGTCCGCACGCGGCAGGACGACGACACCGCCGGTGGACGGCCCCGGCCTCGCACGGGATCGGTGACCCGGCCCCGGGCGGGGCCGGGTCACCCCTGTCCGTCCGGTCTCGGGACCCCCACGCTCCCGGACCGCTCCCGCCTCACCGCACCCTCGGTGCCCTCGGGCCGCTCTCCGCGCCTCGGCCCGGAGGGGGTTCCGCTAGGTTCCCGGGGTGAGCACCTCCCATCAGGCACCCCGGCCCGACCCCGTACGCGCCCCCTGGCGGGACCCGATGCGGCTCGCTCTGGACGAGGCACGGCTGGCCGTCCGGGACGGGGACGTTCCCGTCGGAGCCGTCGTGCTGGCGCCGGACGGGACGACCGTTCTGGCGGCCGGGCACAACGAACGCGAGGCCACCGGCGACCCGACGGCGCACGCCGAGGTCCTCGCGCTGCGCCGGGCCGCCGCACGGCTCGGGGAATGGCGGCTGACCGGCTGCACGCTCGTCGTCACCCTGGAGCCCTGCACGATGTGCGCCGGCGCGCTCGTGCAGTCCCGGGTCGAGCGGGTGGTCTACGGCGCGCGCGACGAGAAGGCGGGCGCGACCGGATCCGTCTGGGACGTGGTCCGGGACCGACGGCTGAACCACCGGCCCGAGGTCGTCGAAGGTGTCCTCGCCGACGAGTCCGCCGCGCTGCTCACCGACTTCTTCCGCGGCCGCTGACCGCGCCCCGGGTGGGCTCGTGGGCCCCTGCCCCGCGCGGCCGTTCCGGGGTCCCGAAACGGATTTCAGACCATGGCCCACCTTGGGGTAGGGTCTTCCTCGGTAGCGTGTCCGAGCGGCCGAAGGAGCTCGCCTCGAAAGCGAGTGTGGCGTAACCCGTCACCGAGGGTTCAAATCCCTCCGCTACCGCTTCAGAAGGGCCCCGTCGAAAGACGGGGCCCTTCGTGCGTTCCTGGTCGGACGGTGCCTTCCGGGGCTCCGGGCACGGAAAAGCCCCGGCGTCCGCTCAGTCGCCGGGGCTCACCTTCCGCACCCACAAGGGGCGGAGGAGGCGGCATCGGGGGGACAGCCGCCTCCCCCGTTCCAAGGACCCTCAGGTCCACGCCGCCGTCTCGGGGGAAAGCTGCGGCGCGGACCCCGCAATGAGGCTCCTCCGGGCCCCGCGGAGTTCCTGCCGGTTCCGCCGGGCTCTCTTCCATCCTGACCTGCGGCCGCGCGCCCCGGGCCCGGCAAAAGACCTCGACCAGTGGGCCGTTGGTCCCTAAAGAGCGTGTGAAGGTTAAACTCACCGCCGTCACAGGGGGCCCACCGGGCGCAGCAGGCACAGGGGAGGCCGCCATGGCGGTGAATTCGAAGAAGATCGCGATCTACGTCATCGTGGTCTTCGCGCTCTACGTGATCATCACGGATCCGGCCAAGGCCGCCGATTACGTCCAGATAGGCTTCGAGGGCATATCGAGCGCCGCCCAGGCGGTGGGCGACTTCATGACCTGGGTCGCCGACGGAGCCCAGAACTGACGCCCGGCGCCGACACCACCAAGGAGTTCCCGTGATCCGCCATCTGGTCCTCTTCAAGCTCAACGACGGCGTCGAGCGGGACGAGCCCCGTGTCGTCGAGGGCGTCGCGGCCTTCCGCGCGCTCGGCGACCGGATCCCCGAGCTGCGGTTCTGGGAGTGCGACTGGAACATCACCGACCGGCCCATCGCGTACGACTTCGCGATCAACTCCGCCGTCGAGGACACCGAAGCGCTCACCCGCTACCTGGAACACCCGGCCCACCAGGCGGGCGTCGCCCTCTGGCGCGAGTTCGCCACCTGGGTGATCGCCGACTATCCGTTCTGATCCATACGCCCGCTCCGCGCCGGTTTTCCGCTCGTTCGATCAGAACGATCCGATGGGTGCGACCGGCCGCGGCGCCCTCATTTCCCGCCCCTGACCGCAACCGGTCAGGGGTTTTTGGTGTCTTACGCCCCAACTCACCCCCAACACGGCAATATGCGGTGCTTGCACACAGTGCACATGTCTTGTGATGCTATGACCGCTTTTGACGGATGAGTTGACGGATACGTTGACGGACGTTGACGAATGACGAGGTGGCGTTGACCGTGTCGGCCAGTACTGCGCCGCCCCAGGAGGAAGCCCCGGCCCCGGCCCAGGCACCGGCCCCCACGCATGCCCCGGCCCAGGTCCCGCCCTCGCCCCCGGCGCAGAGCACCGCACCCGACGCCGCAGCAGGCACCGCGACGAGCACCGCACCCGTGGCGCCCGTCGTCGAGACCGCCCCGGAGGTCGCACCCGAGCGACGCCGCGGCGCCGACACCCGCGCCCTGACCCAGGTGCTCTTCGGCGAGCTCAAGGTGCTGGAGCCCGGCACCCCCGAGCACAACCGGGTCCGCGGGGCGCTCATCGAGGCCAACCTCCCCCTCGTCCGGTACGCGGCGGCCCGCTTCCGCTCCCGCAACGAACCGATGGAGGACGTGGTCCAGGTCGGCACGATCGGTCTGATCAACGCGATCGACCGCTTCGACCCGGACCGTGGCGTGCAGTTCCCGACGTTCGCGATGCCGACGGTCGTCGGCGAGATCAAGCGGTACTTCCGCGACAACGTGCGCACCGTCCACGTACCGCGGCGGCTGCACGAGCTGTGGGTGCAGGTGAACTCCGCGACGGAGGACCTGACGACCGCCTTCGGGCGCTCGCCCACCACCTCGGAGATCGCCGAGCGGCTGCGCATCACCGAGGAGGAGGTGCTCTCCTGCATCGAGGCCGGCCGCTCGTACCACGCGACCTCCCTGGAGGCCGCCCAGGAGGGCGACGGGCTGCCGGGGCTGCTCGACCGGCTCGGCTACGAGGACCCCGCGCTCGACGGGGTCGAACACCGTGACCTCGTACGGCATCTGCTCGTACAGTTGCCCGAACGCGAGCAGCGGATCCTGCTGCTGCGCTACTACAGCAACCTCACGCAGTCGCAGATCAGCGCGGAGCTGGGAGTGTCCCAGATGCACGTGTCAAGGCTGCTCGCCCGTAGTTTCGCGCGTCTTCGATCCGCAAACAGGATCGAGGCGTAACCGACAAGAGCGAATCGCTCAAGGTCACTTTTTCCGGCGGTTGAGCGCTGAAAAACCGTCAGACCCCCTTTTTCCAGGGCCTATTCACCCTCACCATGTCGACATGTCACTACAGCGTGTTGCCGACATGTGACATTCTTCCGGAAGCGCGTTTGCCGCGGCCCCGCCTCCGGTATTCAGGTGGAGGCTGCGTTCCTCCGACGGGAGCGATTGCCGCGACCGTCCGCGACCCAAAGGGGGTGGCATGTCCGCAGATCAGGGCAGCTCGAAGGTGCTCACGCTCACGAAGAGCGACGCAGTGCCCGAGGCGCACGCCGCGCTTCCCGATGTCCCTGCCGCCGAGGCCCCGGAAGCCGTTCTGGTCCCCGAGTCCTCGGGCGCCATCGACACCCGGACCCTGTCCCGCTCCCTCTTCCTGCGGCTCGCCGCACTCGGCGAGAACAGCCCGGAGCGTGCCTACGTCCGGGACACCCTCATCGAGCTCAACCTCCCGCTCGTCCGGTACGCGGCGGCCCGCTTCCGCTCCCGGAACGAACCGATGGAGGACATCGTCCAGGTCGGCACGATCGGCCTGATCAAGGCGATCGACCGCTTCGACTGCGAACGCGGCGTGGAGTTCCCGACGTTCGCGATGCCGACGGTCGTGGGCGAGATCAAGCGCTTCTTCCGCGACACCTCCTGGTCGGTGCGTGTCCCGCGCCGGCTTCAGGAGCTGCGGCTCGCCCTCACGAAGGCCAGCGACGAGCTCTCCCAGAAGCTCGACCGCTCGCCGACGGTCGCCGAACTCGCCACCGTGCTCGGGGTGTCCGAGGAGGACGTGGTCGACGGTCTCGCCGTCGGGAACGCGTACACCGCCTCCTCGCTCGACTCGCCCGCGCCCGAGGACGACGGCGGCGAGGGCTCCCTCGCGGACCGCCTCGGCTACGAGGACACCGCGCTGGAGGGCGTGGAGTACCGCGAGTCGCTCAAGCCGCTGCTCGCCAAACTGCCGCCCCGTGAGCGCCGGATCATCATGCTGCGCTTCTTCGCGAACATGACCCAGTCGCAGATCGGCGAGGAGGTCGGCATCTCGCAGATGCACGTCTCCCGCCTCCTCACCCGCACGCTGTCCCAGCTGCGTGAGGGTCTCATCTCCGACTGAACATCCCACGCAGGGTTCATAATTGACGGTCCGTCAGTCACACTGGCGCGATGCGTCACGAGTCGATACCCGGCCGCCGGGGTGCCCTCTGGGGCGCCTCGGCGGCCGTGCTGTGCCTGGGCGGAGTCCTGGCCGCGTGCGGCAGCGGCGGAGCCGGTGGCGGCTATGTCGCGGTCGGCCCCGGGGGCGGTCCACCAGGAGGTTCGGGAGCCGCGGTGGCCCCCTCGGGCGACGTGTCCTTGGTGCCGCTGGACGGCTCCGGGAAGCGGGACACCGGGGCGGACGGCGCCAAGTCCGGTGACGGGCGGGCCGGTTCGGGCACGGACGGATCGACGGCGTCCGGCAGCGGCCCGGGCTCAGCCGCGGGCGACGGAATCGGCGGCCCGGGGAGCACGAGGAAAGCGGGCGGCGGCAAGGCCGGGACCGGCGGCAGCGGCTCCGGGGCGGGCGGAACCGGTTCCGATGCGTCTTCCGGGTCCGACTCGGGCCGCACGGGCGGGAGTTCGGGGGGAGGTCCGGGCACAGGTGCCGGCGGTGGCGCCGGGCGGCCTTCCGCTCCGGTCACGCCCGTGCCGTCGGCGAGCGCCCGGCCGGCGGCGCTCGGGGTGACGGACACCCGGCGGACGTCCACCGATCACCGGTGGTGCGAGAAGGTCACCGTCTCGTTCCGCAACACCGGTGGGACGGCAGTGCGTTCGGGCACGGTGACGTTCGGGACGCACATCATCGGGTCGCTCGGGATCGACTGGGCGACGATCACGTCGGCCGAGGCCCTTCCCGCACCGATCGCCGCCGGCGCGAGGAAGGACGGCACCTGGACGGTGTGCGTCGACGCGTGGCGGGTGCCGTTGGGCATGCACATCGAGACGCGGGACGTGTCCGTCCAGTGGAAGTAGGACCACGGAGCGGCGCGGAAAGGCGTGCCGCGGAAAAGCGCGCGTGGTGGCCGGGGTGCCCGGCCGGCCTGCCTACTTGAACGCGAGCCAGGCCACCGCGGCGACGACCACGACGGCGACGATGACGCCGACGATCAGACCCACACGGGGACCGGCGGGAGCCGCCGCCTGCTGCTGCTGCCGGCCCTGGGGGGACTCGTCGACGAACGCACGGAACATCTGGGTGCTGCCCGCGGGGTCGTAGTTGCCCTCGGGGCCCTGGGTGTTTGCCATAGGCCAGGACACTAGCGAATCCGCCGGGTCTGCCCAAGTGCAGGGTTCCGCTTTCCCGCCGGACCAGGGGCGGTTCGACCGGAACACCCGTTCCGTGGGCATCCCGCGCGACGCCGAACGCGCGTCCGGCGGGCGCTCCGGACCCCGTCACAGCGAACCCATAGCCTGACGACCGCCCTCACCTGCGGGTTTACATTCGCCAACGCTTGCCTTTGCCAAGTTTTTAGCCCTGAAGCCCCGAACTCGTTTGCCTGCGGCAACCAACTGCTTTTATGGTTGCCCTAAGCAACGAATAGGGGAGGTGTGATGGCCGAGCAGGCGCAGTACGAGGAACTGGCTCGTCAGCTCAGCGCCATCGGTGCCGTGAAGAGGGACATGGGGCGGATCCTGCCGCCCGACTGTCCCGGAGGCTCCGCGGCCGTGCTCACGCTGCTCGGCCGGTACGGCGAGATGCGGATGAGCAGACTCGCGGAGCTTCTCTCCGTGGACATGTCGGTGACCAGCCGCCATGTCGCGCATGTCGCCGACCGGGGCTGGATCGAACGGTTCCCCGACCCCGCCGACAAGCGCTCACGCATCCTGCGCCTCACCGGCTCCGGCCAGGAGCAGCTCGACGAGCTCTCCCTGCGCAGCTCCCGGCTGCTGGCCGACCGGCTCAGCCACTGGTCCGACGACGAGGTCGGGCTCCTCATCGAGCTGATGAGCAGGCTGCGCGAGAGCTTCGGCGACTGCCGCTCCACCCAGCGGACCCCGGCGCACCCTCCCCCGTACGCGACAGACGTATCAGAACTGACCACCCGTACACCCGCTTAGTACGTAAGAAAAGGAAGCCCATGGCAACGACCACACCAGCCGGTGTGCGGGGCTCTCACGCCAAGCACGGAGGCGCCGCCGACGGCGCTCCGATGACGCACCGGCAGATCATGGAGGCGCTCTCCGGGCTGCTGCTCGGCATGTTCGTCGCGATCCTGTCGTCGACGATCGTCTCCAACGCGCTCCCCGAGATCATCGGCGACCTGGGCGGCGGCCAGTCCGCGTACACCTGGGTCGTCACCGCCGCGCTGCTCTCGATGACCGCGGCCACGCCCCTGTGGGGCAAGCTCTCCGACCTGTACAGCAAGAAGGCGCTCGTCCAGATAGCGCTCATCATCTACGTGCTGGCGTCGGCCGCCGCCGGTCTCTCGCAGAACGCCGGCATGCTCATCGCCTGCCGTGTCGTACAGGGCATCGGCGTGGGCGGTCTCTCCGCCCTCGCGCAGATCGTGATGGCCGCGATGATCTCCCCGCGTGAGCGCGGGCGCTACTCCGGCTACCTCGGCGCGACGTTCGCTGTCGCGACGGTCGGCGGCCCGCTGCTCGGCGGTGTCATCACCGACACGAGCTGGCTCGGCTGGCGCTGGTGCTTCTACGTCGGCGTTCCCTTCGCGATCATCGCGCTCATCGTGCTGCAGAAGACCCTGCACCTGCCCGTCGTGAAGCGCGAGGTCAAGGTCGACTGGGGCGGCGCGTTCTTCATCTCCGCCGCGGTCTCCCTGCTCCTCCTGTGGGTCACCTTCGCCGGTGACAAGTACGACTGGATCTCGTGGCAGACGTACGTGATGGTCGCGGGCGCGGTCGTCCTCGGTCTGCTGTTCGTCCTCGTCGAGTCCAAGGCCAGCGAGCCGATCATCCCGCTGCGGCTGTTCCGCAACCGGACGATCACGCTGTCCTCCCTCGCCTCGCTCTTCGTCGGCGTCGCGATGTTCACCGGCACCGTCTTCTTCAGCCAGTACTTCCAGCTGGCGCGGGACAAGTCCCCGACGATGTCGGGTGTCATGACGATCCCGATGATCGGCGGCCTGTTCATCTCGTCCACGGTCTCCGGTCAGGTCATCACCAAGACCGGACGGTGGAAGTACTGGCTCGTCACCGGCGGCTTCCTGGTCACCGCGGGCCTCGGCCTCCTCGGCACGATCCGCTACGACACGACCTACTGGCACATCGCGATCTTCATGGCGCTGCTGGGTCTGGGCATCGGCATGATGATGCAGAACCTGGTGCTGTCCACGCAGAACCAGGTGGCGCCGTCCGATCTGGGCTCCGCCAGCTCCACGGTCACCTTCTTCCGTTCCCTCGGTGGTGCCATCGGTGTCTCCGCGCTCGGCGCGGTCATGGCCACCCGGATCACCGACTACGTGAAGGACGGGCTGACCGACCTCGGCCCCAAGTACGCCTCCCTCGGCTCCGGTTCGGATTCCAGCTCCACCATCCCGGACATGGACAAGCTCCCCGCACCGCTGCGCACCGTGATGGAGAGCGCGTACGGCCACGGCATCGCGGACGTCTTCCTGATCGCCGCGGGCATGGCGCTGGTCGCCTTCCTGATCGTGCTGTTCATCAAGGAGGTCCCGCTGCGGACGTCCGGCGCGATGGCCCAGGCCGCCGCCGAGCAGTCCGGCGCCCCGGCCACGGAGACGACCGTCGCCGAGTCCGTCGAGGTCCCGGCCGACGACGAGCGGATCCCCGCCCAGGCCGTCGCGGCCACCGAGGCGGGCCCCGAGGGCACGCAGCGCCTCGCGGCCGTCGCCACGGCGACGCGGGAGAGCGTCCCGCAGCCCGCGTCCGGCGGCATCCCGGTGCGCGGCCAGGTCCGCGGCAACGAGAGCGCGCCCGTACCGCAGGCCGCGGTCACCCTGATCTCCCTCGCGGGACGTCAGCTCGGCCGCTCGGTCGCCCAGGCCGACGGCTCCTACGCGGTGGACGCGCCCGGCGTCGGTTCCTACGTCCTGATCGCCTCCGCCGACGGCTTCCAGCCGCAGGCCTCGACGATCGTCGTCAACGACGAGCCGCTCACGTACGACATCCTGCTGAGCGGCACGAGCGGGCTGAGCGGTGTCGTCCGGGCGGCCGACGGCGGCACCCCCGTCAAGGACGCGATGGTCATCGTGACCGACGTCCGCGGTGACGTGCTCGCCACCGGAACCACCGGTGAGCAGGGCGAGTTCGCCTTCGCCGAGCTGGTGCCCGGAATCGTCACGGTCGCCGTGAACGCGGCCGGCCACCGGCCGCGCGCGCTGCCCGTCGAGGTGGGCGGCGCCGGGGTCACCCGGATCGAGGTCGACCTCGACTCGGGTTCCCAGGTCCAGGGTGTCGTCAATGCACCGCACGGCCCCCTGTCGGACGCCCGCGTGACGCTGGTCGACGCGGCCGGCAACGTGGTCGGCACGGCCAGGACGGGTGCGGACGGCGCCTACGCCTTCACCGACCTGGACGGCGGCGAGTACACCGTCATCGCGACCGGCTACCCGCCGGTGGCGACGGCCCTGACCGTCGGCGGCCGTGGCGTGGACGACCACGACATCGAACTCGCCCACCCCGGCGAGTAGTCCGGAGCCCCGGCCCGTGGGGAGCGCGCACTCTGAGCGGAGGTGCGCCCCCCACGGGCCGGTTTCATTGCTGCATGCTGCATCGCAAGGAGTTACTGCACATGGGACTGACCGCGAAGATCCGTACGCGGGACGGATGGGCCGTGTCGCACGCGGTCGTCACGGTGACCGACATGACCGGCACGCAGGTGCTGCGGGCCGAGGCGGACACCGACGGGGCCGTCCACGACACGACGAGCCTCACCCCGGGCGCCTACACCGTGATCGTGACCGCGGTCGGGTACGCGCCCGCCGCGTCCAGCGCGATCGTCACGGCGGCCGGCCGGGCCGAGGTCGGCCAGGTGACGCTGGCGCGCCAGGGCGGCACCGAACTGCCCCCGCCCGGACCGTGGACCATCGACCCGGCACATTCCTCCATCGGCGCCGTCGCCCAGCATCTGGGCATCTCCAGCGTGCACGGCCGCTTCACGGACTTCGCCGGCCGCATCGAGATCGCCCCCGACGACGTGGCCGGGTCCCGCGTCGAGGCGACCATCTCGGCCGCCTCCATCGACACCGGCAACGGCATGCGCGACGGCCACCTGAAGTCCCCGGACTTCCTGGACGTCGAGAAGTACCCGCACATCACCTACCGGTCGACGGGCGTGACGCCCGCGGGCTCCGACCGCTGGACCGTGCACGGCGAGCTCACCATGCACGGCGTCGTACGGCCCGTCGACCTCGCTCTCGCCTACCTCGGCACCGGCGCCGACCCCTGGGGCGGCACCCGCGCCGCGTTCCGCGCGACCGTGGAGCTGCGCCGCGAGGACTTCGCCATGAACTACAACCAGGTCGTCCAGGCGGGCATCTCCGCCATCGGCACGACGCTGAAGGTGGAGCTGGACATCCAGGCCGTGCAGGGGGAGTCGCTGCCGGCCGTCTGAGCCCGGCTCATTCGCCCTCGCTGGCGTCGACGATCCGTCGGGCCAGGTCGCGGAGCTTGACGTTCTCCCGCTGGGAGGTGCGCACGAGGCTGTCGAACGCCTCCGACGCGTCGATGTCGAGCCGCTCCATCAGGATGCCCGTGGCCTGCCCGATCAGATCCCGGGTGCGCATCGCCTCGGTGAGCTGCTCGCGCATCGTCGCCGTCTCCAGCGCGATGCTGACGTGGGCGGTGAACAGCCGGCCGACCCGGGTGGCCCGGTCGTCGAAGGCGCGCGGCTTGCCCGCGTACGCCGTCAGGACGGTCAGCCGGCGCCGGTCGGCCCTGAGTCTGAGCGACAGCACCGATCTCAGCCCGAGGCTCGACAGCGCGAGGTCCCCGTCCTCCTCCACGGAGGCGCTGTCCTCGATCCGGGCCACCGGAGCCGTCCACAGCCGGTTCCAGTACGGCAGGTGCTCGCGGCCCGCGTTCAGCGCGTCGGCGGAGCGGACGACCTCGTCCGTCCAGGCCAGCGTCTCCCGGTGGGCCTTGCGCTCGATGACGGAGATCCCGGCGTGCTCGGCGCCCGGCAGGACGTGCACGGCGAGCCGTACGGCGGTCTTCAGGGTGCTGTGGGTGCTCACGGTGTCGTGCAACTGCTGAGCGGCGACCGTCAGGGCATCCGCCAGCTCGAAACCCGCAGCAGAACGGGGCAATTCAGAAAACTCGGACGCAGCCACCACGAACCTCTTCGGCATGCACGGCCAAACGGCCATGCGCAGGAGAGCTCCGCAGCACATTCCCGACTGCGAGCACAGGACGAACAGCACTTTAGCTGTTCGGATGGGGTGCGGTGGCGTGCACGGTCACAGCCCGGGGGCGACAGGGGCGCACGCGGCCTACGCTGATCGCATGGCACCCAACATCGCGACGAACACCACCGTCTCCCTCGACGAGTTGCTGGACTTCGTACGTCCCCGCCACCGGGCCGTCCTGCTGACCCGCCGCGCCGACGGCGGCCCGCAGGGTTCCCCGCTGACCTGCGGTGTCGACGACTCGGGGCGCATCGTCCTCTCGACGTACCCGGAGCGGGCGAAGACGCGCAACGCCAAGCGGGACGAGAGGGTCTCCCTCCTGATCCTCAGCGACGACTGGAACGGGCCCTGGGTCCAGGTCGACGGGACCGCCGAGGTCCTCGACTCCCCCGACTCCGTCGAGCCGCTCGTCGAGTACTACCGGAACATCGCCGGGGAGCATCCCGACTGGGACGAGTACCGGGCGGCCATGCTCAAGCAGGGCAAGTCGATCATCCGGGTCACCCCGACCCGCTGGGGCCCGGTGGCCACCGGCGGCTTCCCGGCCCACCTGGCCCCCCAGGAGTAGCCACCCGGCCGGGTACAGCGGTTGCCCGCCCCCTCCGCCCCTGCCCTTCCCGTACCCGGGGCTCCGCCCCGGACCCCGCGAAAGGGCCGCGCCCCGGCCACGCACGGCCCGCACCCGGCGTCCGACGGAAGGGGCCGTGCCGGTACATCAGATGCCCGTCGCTTACGTTCGGATCGAGCAGCTCCCACCTCTCGACCTACGTCTGATTCCGCGGCGACGGGCGGATGTACCGGCACGGCCCCGACCCACCCACCGCACCGGAGCCGGAGCCGGAGCCGGAGCCGGCGCCGGAACGCCCGGCGCGCAGCCGAGCCTCAGCCTCGTGCCACCATCGCCTCGATCCCCGCGACCAACAGCTCCAGCGCGAACCCGAAGTCCCGGTCCCGCATCTCCGAGACGGTGTCGCCGCCCCGGGCCTCCATCAGATCCGCCGCGCCGGCGAAGTCCGCCGCCAGCTGCGGCTGTTCGCTGATGGTGCTCATGGCCTCGCGGAAGTACTCGTCCTGCGACACCCCCGCCGTGGCGCACCGCTGCACGAAGTGGCCCTCGATCGTGCCGAACCCGTACACGAACTGGAAGACGGCCGACATCGCCCCGGTCTGCCCGCGCGGCGGCAGCCCTGTGTTCCGGATCACCCGCTGTACGCACCTGGAGAACGCCATGGAGTGCGGCCCGATGTTCAGGAAGCTCCCGACGAGCGGCGACACCCACGGATGGCGCACGAGCAGCGCTCGGTTGCCGACAGCCAGCGCCCGCAGTTGATCCCGCCAGTGTTCCGCCGACTCGACGTCCGGCAGGTCCAGTTCGCCGAACACCGCGTCGAGGGCGAGCTCCAGGAGGTCGTCCTTGGTGTCGACGTACCAGTACACGGACATGGCCGTGACGTTCAGCTCGGCGGCCAGACGCCGCATCGAGAACTTCGCGAGTCCCTCCGCGTCGAGCAACCGCACGGTGGCCTCGGTGATCCGCTCCCGGTCGAGCCCCGTCGGCTGCCCGCCGTTCCGCGCGGCCCGGCCCCGGGGGGCCTTGCCCTCCAGCCAGACACTGGTCCGCGCCGGACGCTTGGCCCTGTCGGCTGCCCTCACCATGGCGCACCTTCCTCGGAACTCGAACCACGGCATGGACCGGAGGCTCCCCGGTCCGTCACCCTGACGATGCTAAGCGGGCGCTCGACGGCGCTCGACGGGCACCACCGCGCCGTCTCTGTCCGATGTGTCCTCCGGGCAGCCGCCGAAACGCCTTGGCGCGGACCCGTCCGCCCTCACACGGTGACCGCCACGGTGGAGTCCCTCTCGGCCCGCCGCAGCAACGCGGCGGCGAGGAGCCCTCCGAGCAGGACGGCGACGGCGCCCACCAGCTGGCTGGTCTCCAGGCCCGAGGAGAACGCGTCGGTGATCCGCCCGCGTTCCTCGGCCGACCCGGCGGAGGCGAGCGCGGCCGGCAGCGAGGCCGCGGCGACCGGAACCAGCGCCGCGAACCGCGCGTTGAGCACCGCGCCGAGCACGGCCACGCCCAGCCCGTTGCCGAACTCGGCGAGCGTGCCGTTGATCCCGGCGCCGACGCCCGCTCGCTCGCGCGGGATGGCGCTCATGATGGCGTGCGCCATCGCGGGATTGGCCACCGCGCAGCCCGCGCCGATGAGGAGCAGTCCGGCGAGTGTCCCGGCGTATCCGTGGCCGGTGAGCGTGGCGATCGACACCAGGCCCGCGGACATCAGCGTCATGCCGGTCACTATGGAGAGGGGCGTGCCGAGCCGCGCGGTCCAGCGGGCCGACAGTCCTGAGAAGTTCAGCGCGACGACGGCGAGCGCGAGCGGCGCGGTCCGCAGGCCCGCCTCCAACGGCCCGTAACCGAGCACGAACTGGAGGTGCTGGGTCAGCAGGAACAGCGCACCGCCCATCCCGAACGTGATGAGGACGGCGCCCGCGACGGCACCGGTGAACCGCTGGTTGCGGAAGAACTGCAGGTCGAGCATGGGGTACGGGATCCGGCTCTCCCAGGCGGCGAAGGCGCCGAGGACGACCACGGCGAGCGCGGCCGTGGCCGCCACCCGCGCCGATGTCCAGCCGTGCTCGGGGCCCGAGATGATCGCGAACACCAGGGCGGTCATGCCGACCGTCGAGAGGAGGGCGCCGACGATGTCCGGCCGGTCCGCCCGGCGCGGTTCGCCCGGGGCCCCGGGGACGGCGGTGACGCGCGGCGCGGCCTTCGACTCGGGGACGAGCGCGACCACCGCGACGAGGCCGAGTGCCACGACGGGCAGGTTGATGAGGAAGATCGCCCCCCACCAGAAGTGGTTCAGCACGAAGCCGCCGATCAGCGGCCCCGCGGCGAAGCCGACCGCGTTGACCGCGCTCCAGACGCCGATCGCCTTCGGGTGCTCGTCCGGGGTGAAGATCTGCATGGCGACGGCGAGGGTGGTGGTGAGCAGCAGCGCCCCTCCCACGCCCATGCCGGCCCGCGCGGCGATCAACTGGCCCGTGGAGTCGGCGAGTCCGGCCACCAGCGAGCCGACCCCGAACAGGGCGAGTCCGCCGACCAGCATCTTCTTGCGGCCGTAGCGGTCGGCGGCGCTGCCCGCGGTGAGCAGCAGTCCCGACTGCACCAGCGAGTACGCGTTGATCATCCACTGGATGTCGGAGGTCGCCGCGCCCAGCTCGCGGGTGAGGGAGGGGATGGCGACGTTCAGGACGGTGTTGTCGAGCAGCACGGTGAGCTGGGCGAGACAGATGACACCGAGGATCAGCCAGCGCTGGGGGTGCCCTTGGAGAGGGGACGAGATTGACATGCTGTACACCGTAGAACAGTCGCCATACGGCGTACAACGCGGTTTTCCGGGGCTCGGCAGCCGCTGGGACGGCCCGCTCGCCGCCCCGCCCCGAGCCGGTCCGCCGCCTTCCCCGGAGCCGGTCCAGGACAGGCGTCCCGGAGCGGGTCCGCCGCCGTCCTCGACCGGTACGAACGGGCGGTGGCCCGGAGCGGGTCCGCTCCGGGCCACCGCCCGCCGTCCGGCGGGACGGTGCCGTCGGTCGAGGAGTCAGCTGCTGCTCGTCGGCTGCGTCAGGTCGTAGAAGGTGGCCGAACCCACCGTCACCTTCTTGAAGTTCGCCGTGACCCAGGAGCTGATCCGGGACGAGGTCGAGGAACTCGCGCCCCCGCCGCCACCCATACCGCCGCCCGAGATGAAGTAGTGGATCTTCCCTTCGGTCACGTACTTCTTGAACTGGGCCAGGGTCGGCGACGGGTCGGTGCCGTTGAAGCCGCCGATCGCCATCACGGGCTTGCCCGTGGCGAGCTGGTAACTCGCCGAGTTCTGGGAGCCGATGGCCGCCGCCGCCCACGTGTAGTCGCCGGCGTTCTTCGACAGCAGCGCCTTGGCCGCGGAGCCGACGTTCGCGCCGTTCAGCAGACCACCCGCGCCACCGCCTCCGCCCATGCCGCCCTCACCCGGGCCACCGCCGGGCATGCCGCCCGGCTGGTTCCCGCCCCGGGTACCGCCGTTGCCCTGCGTGTTCCCGTTGCCCTGCTGGTTCTGGCCGGGGAAACCGCCGGTGCCGCCCGTCGGGGGTCCGCCCGTGCCGCCGCCCTGCTGCCCGTTCTGGGCACCGTTGCCGTTCTGCTGGTTCTGGCCGCCGCCGGGGAAGCCGCCGCGCATGCCGCCACCGCCGCCGGGTCCGCCCATCGTGCTCGCCCCGGACGGGCCGGCCGTCACGATGGAACCCGAGTGCCCGGTGTTCACCGTGGAGAGCGTGTACGCGGTCGGTCCCGCGCTCGCGGCCGCGAAGCTCAGCGCCGCCGCCGCGAGCGCCAGCCGGCGGCCGAGCCGCGTCACGAAGATCAGACCGAGGGCGCCGGTCAGACCGCCGACGAGGACGAGCCACTTGAGCCAGGGCAGGTAGTCGGAGGTGCGGTCGAGGAGGACGTACCCCCAGGCCGCGGACGCGGTGGCCGCTCCGGCCAGGGTGAGCGACACCCACACCCTGCCGCGCTCCTCCCACAGCACCGTCGCGCCCATGCCGACCACGGCCGCGATGTAGGGGGCCAGCGCCACCGTGTAGTACTGGTGGAAGATGCCGGCCATGTAGCTGAAGACGAGCGCGGTCATCAGCAGCGCGCCGCCCCATGCGAGGAACGAGCCACGGGTCAGGTCGGTCCGGCTCGCCTTCCGGGTCAGGACGAGGCCCGCCACCAGCAGGATCAGGGCCGCCGGGAGCAGCCAGGAGATCTGGCCGCCGATCTCGGAGTTGAACATCCGGTTCCAGCCGGTCTCGCCCCACTGCCCGGTGCCGCCCCCGCCGCCACCGCCGCCGACGCTGCCGGTCTCGTCGCCGTTGATCCGGCCGAGCCCGTTGTAGCCGAAGGTCAGCTCCAGGAAGGAGTTGTTCTGCGAGCCGCCGATGTAGGGGCGCGAGGACGCGGGCCACAACTCGACGATCGCGACCCACCAGCCGCCCGCGACGACCATCGCTCCCGCCGAGAGACCGATCTGCGCGAACCGCTTCCGCAGGCTCACCGGCGCGCACACCGCGTACAACACGGCCAGCGGCGGCAGGATCAGGAACGCCTGGAGCGTCTTGGCGAGGAACGCGAAGCCGACCGCGACGCCCGCCCAGACGAGCCACTTCGTCCGGCCGTCCTCCAGACCCCGGATCACGCAGTAGACCGTGACGGTCATGAGCAGCGCGAGCATCGCGTCCGGGTTGTTGAACCGGAACATCAGGGCGGCGACCGGAGTGAGCGCGAGCACCGCGCCCGCGATCAGTCCCGCGGCCGGGCCGAAGCGGCGGCGCAGGGCGGCGTACAGGACGCCGACCGTCGCCACGCCCATGAGCACCTCGGGGACGAGGATCGCCCAGGAGCTGAGACCGAAGATCCGAACCGACAGGGCCATCGGCCACAGCGAGGCCGGGGGCTTGTCGACGGTGATGGCGTTGGCCGAGTCGAGCGAACCGAAGAAGAACGCCTTCCAGCTCTGGCTGCCCGCCTGGACCGCCGCGGAGTAGAAGGAGTTGGCGTACCCCGAGGCGCTCAGGCCGTACAGGTACAGCACCGCGGTGGCGAGCAGCAGGGCGAGGAACGCGGGGCGCGCCCAGCGCGGGTCCTCGGGCCTGCCCCGCCAGGCACGGTGGAGGAAGGGCCGTGCGGGCTCACCGGCTCCGGGCGCGGCCGCGGGACGGACCGGCTCGGCCGGGAGCGTGGGGGCGGGCGGGCCCCAGGAGGGGGCGGAGCTGGTGGCGAACCGGGCGTCCGTGCCGGGGCTCGGTTCTCCGGCACCGCTCGGGCCCGTACCGTTCCCGGTACTCGTGTCGGGCTGCGTCGTCATCGCGCGTTCCTCGGGTCGTGGTCGTGCGGGCGCACTGCCTGCATCTGCATGGTCGAGTCCCCCCGGCCCCGGTCCGCGGCGTCACCGGCGCGGAACGGGGCCGTGTCGTACGAGGTCGCGGGCTGGGTGGGGGAGGGCGCCGTCGGCCGCTGCGGCAGCGGCCGGTACTCCGGCGGGCCGGGCCGTACGGGCATCGGGTGGGGCGCCGCCGGATGTGCGGCGTGTGCGCCCGGCCGGTGCGAGGCCACCACCGGCGACGGAGCCGACGTCGAGGGCTCGTCGCGCCGGTCCGGGAAGACCCAGGCGCGGAAGAGCAGGAACCGCAGGACGGTCGCGGCGAGGTTCGCCGCGATCAGGACGGCCAGTTCGGTCGAGTGCGCGGGATCGTTCGTCGCCGCGTTCAGGGCGGCGAGGGATCCGCTGGTCAGGACGAGCCCGATACCGAAGACGACCAGTCCCTGCGCCTGGTGGCGGACGGCGCCGCCCCGGCCGCGGACCCCGAAGGTCAGCCGCCGGTTGGCCGCGGTGTTGGCGACGGCGGAGACGAGCAGCGCCAGCGCGTTGGCGACCTGGGACCCGGAGAAGGAGCGGAAGCCGCTGTAGAGCAGCAGGTAGAAGAGCGTGGACAGGCCGCCCACGACACAGAAGCCGACGAGCTGGCGGGCCAGCCCCCTGGGCACGTCGGTCAGTTCGCGGTCGCGCGGATCGTCCCCGAAGGGCCGGGCGAGCCGGTCGAGCGAGAGCGATCCGCCGGCGAGGGCGCGTCCCACCCGCCACACTCCCTTCAGGTCCTCCGTCGCGGTCCTGACGATGTGGACGGTCGAGTCCGGGTCGTCGACCCAGTCGACCGGCACCTCGTGGATGCGCAGCCCGGCCCGCTCGGCCAGCACGAGCATCTCGGTGTCGAAGAACCAGCCGGAGTCCTCGACCAGGGGCAGCAGCACCTGGGCGACGTCACGGCGGATCGCCTTGAACCCGCACTGCGCGTCCGAGAAGCGTGCCTGGAGCGAGCCGCGCAGGATCAGGTTGTACGAGCGGCTGATGAACTCCCGCTTGGCGCCGCGCACCACCCGCGAGGAGCGGGCGAGCCGCGAACCGATCGCGAGGTCCGAGTGTCCGGAGATCAGCGGCGCCACCAGCGGCAGCAGGGCGTTCAGATCGGTGGACAGGTCGACGTCCATGTACGCGAGGACCGGCGCGTCGGACGCCGACCACACGGTCCGCAGCGCCCGGCCGCGGCCCTTCTGCTCCAGCCGGCGGGAGACGACCTCCGGGAGCCGGGCCGCGAGGCGCGCCGCCACCCGGGGAGTGGTGTCCGTCGACGCGTTGTCCGCCACCGTGATGCGGAACGCGTACGGGAACGTGCGCTTGAGGTGCTCGTGGAGTCTGAGCACACACGGCTGGAGGTCCTTCTCCTCGTTGTAGACGGGGATCACTACGTCCAGGACAGGCGTACCGGCGTCTGTGGCCGGGAGATGCTCCCGCGCCGGCAGGTCGCCGGGAGAAGAGTCGGTTCGCATGGAACGACTGTCGTCACGCGCCCTGTTGTGCCCATGTGGTGGCGCTGTGCTGTGCCTGTGAGTGCTGTCGCCACGTCGTCTCGGGTGCGGACGCGGGCAGGTGCAGGGTGAACACGGTCCTGCCGGGGACGCTGTCCACGGTCACCGCGCCCCCGTGCGCGGCCGCCACGGCCTGCACGATCGCGAGCCCGAGACCGGTGGAGCCGGAGGCCCGGGAGCGCGAGGAGTCGCCGCGCGCGAACCGCTCGAAGACGCGGGGCAGCAGGTCGGCGGGGATGCCGGGCCCGTCGTCCTGGACGTCGACGCACAGCCACGGCCCGTGCCGGTGCACCCGCGCGGTGACGGTCGTGCCCGGCGGGGTGTGCGTCCGGGCGTTCGCGAAGAGGTTGACCATGACCTGTTGCAGCCGTGCGGCGTCCGCCGCCACCAGCGCGGGTTCCTCGGGCAGTTCGAGCCGCCAGTAGTGGTCCCGCCCGGCCGCCCGCGCGTCACTCACGGCGTCGATCACCAGCGGGACGAGGTCGGTCTGCTCGTACTGGAGGGGCCGTCCGGCGTCGAGCCGCGCGAGGAGCAGCAGGTCCTCCACGAGCAGCGTCATCCGCCCGGCCTCGGACTCGATCCGCCCGAGCGCGTGCCGGGTGTCGGGCCCGGTCTCCTCCCGGCCGCGCCGGGTGAGTTCGGCGTATCCGCGGATGGAGGCGAGCGGGGTGCGCAGCTCGTGACTGGCGTCCGCGACGAACTGCCGTACGCGCATCTCGCTCTGCTGGCGCGCGTGCAGCGCTCCGTGGACGTGGTCGAGCATCCGGTTGAGCGCCGCCCCGACCTGTCCGACCTCGGTGTGCGGATCGGACTCCGACTCCGGCACCCGCTCGTAGAGCGTGACCTCGCCGGTGTGCAGGCGGAGTTCGGAGACACGGGTGGCGGTGGCCGCGACCTTGCGCAGGGGGCGGAGGGCCAGCGTGACGATGGCCGCTCCGGCGAGGGAGGCCGCCACGAGGCCCGCGGCGGTCACGCTGATCTCGACGTAGATCAGCGTGGTGAGGGTGTTGGTGACGTCCTTGGTCGGCAGGGCCACGTAGAAGGCGCCATTCCTGCCGGACTGGTACTGGACCTGGTACTCGCCACGGCCCGGGACGTCCACGGTGTGTGGGTCCCCGTCCTTCGCGACCGAGGCGAGGGCGGCCAACTGGCTTTCGCCGAGCTTGACCTGCGTGGGCTGCTTCGCGCCGCTGGAGTCCTTCTTCGCCACACTGACGACGCCCTTGGTGACCTCGCCGTTCTTCACGATCGCGCCGATGGCGCCCATGGCCTGACCCCAGGTGACGAAGTCCAGTGGATCCTTGACGATGCCGTCGCCGCTCGGCGGGCGCGGAGCCCCGCCACCGTCCGGCGGATCGCCCACCCGACCGCCGGCCGCGCGCATGGCCGCCTCGCCGACGTTGTCGTTCAGCTGGTCGTACAGATGGGAGCGCAGCGCGATCGTCGTCACCGTGCCGATCACGGCGCACACGACGGCGATCAGCGCGACGGACGCGACGACGAGCCGCGTCCGCAGAGTGCGCGGCTGTCCTCGCCTCCCCTGCGTCCGCGGCCGTCGTCGTCCGCTCATGACGCGGCGGGCTTGATCAGGTAGCCGGCCCCACGCCGGGTGTGGATCATCGGCTCGCGCCCGGCGTCGATCTTGCGGCGCAGGTACGAGATGTAGAGCTCGACCACATTGGCCTGGCCACCGAAGTCGTAGGACCACACGCGGTCGAGGATCTGCGCCTTGCTCAGCACCCGGCGCGGGTTGCGCATCAGGAACCGCAGCAGCTCGAACTCGGTCGCGGTGAGGTGGATGTTGGCGCCGCCCCGGGACACCTCATGGCTGTCCTCGTCGAGCGTGAGGTCCCCGACGACGAGCACGGACTCGGAGCGCCGGTCCGAGGCACCCGCACGTCGTATGAGTCCCCGCAGCCGGGCCACGACCTCTTCGAGGCTGAACGGCTTGGTGACGTAGTCGTCGCCACCGGCGGTGAGCCCCGCGATCCG
Organism: Streptomyces sp. M41(2017); assembly: GCF_002078175.1. GTDB lineage: Bacteria > Actinomycetota > Actinomycetes > Streptomycetales > Streptomycetaceae > Streptomyces. The sequence goes on from NZ_MWFK01000001.1 coordinate 1,978,595, forward strand.
GTCCTCGACCGCGTCCTTGGCGGTCAGGAACAGCACCGGCACGTCCGGCATGTCCCGGCGCAGACGCCCGAGGACGGCCAGCCCGTCCATGTCCGGCAGCATCATGTCGAGAACGACGGCGTCGGGCCGGAACTCGCGCGCGGTCTGGACCGCGCCCGTCCCGTCGCCCGCGCTGCGGATCTGCCAGCCCTCGTAGCGGAGGGCCATGGACAGCAGCTCGGTGATCGACAGCTCGTCGTCCACCACCAGCACGCGGACGGGGCTCCCGTCCGGCCTCAGCAGTTCGGTGCGCCCCTGGGGCGAGGTCGTGGTCATAGCGGACACCTTGGCCGGTGCCGCTGAGAGCATCCTTTCGGCAACCTGTGATTTATCTGAGAAACGCACAGCCGCCTCTCAGGAACCTCCTGGAAAGGTCATGTGCCGCTCTTACCTTCGTGGGTTCCCGGCGGCCGCCGGCGCGTCCCGGCGCCTCACAGCCCGAACAGCCGCACCCCGTTCCCGTGGCAGACCGCGCGCAGCCAGTCGTCCCCCAGGCCGAGCCGTTCCAGGGCGCGCAGTTGGTGGACGTAGGGGTAGGGGATGTTCGGGAAGTCGGTGCCGAGGAGGACCCGGTCGCCGAGGTCGGCGAGGCGGGGCAGCAGTCCGGCGGGGAACGGCGCGAGCCGCTCGCTGAAGTCCGTGAACGCCATCGTCGTGTCGAGCCGCACCTCGTCGTACCGCTCGGCGAGGGCGAGGAAGTCCTCATACTCGGGCATGCCGAGGTGCGCGACGACGAGCCGCAGCCGGGGATGGCGGGCGAGGACGCCGGCGACCGGGCCGGGTCCCGTGTGCTTGCCGGGCGAGGGACCGGATCCGCAGTGGATCACCACGGGAGTGCCCGCCTCGGCGAGCGTTCCCCAGACCGGGTCGAGGAGTTCGTCCCCCGGGTCGTACGCCCCCACCTGCACATGGGCCTTGAAGACGCGTGCGCCTGCCTCGACCGCCTCGCGCACGTACCGGTCGACGCCCGGCTCGGGGAAGAAGGTCGAGGTGTGCAGGCAGTCCGGGGTGCGGCGCGCGAAGTCGACGGCCCAGGAGTTGAGCCACTCGGCCATGCCCGCCTTGTGCGGGTAGAGCATGGCGGTGAACGCACGGACCCCGAACTCCCTGATCAGTGCGAGCCGTTCGTCCTCGTCGGCGCGGTAGGTGATGGGCCACTCGACGCCGCCGGTCAGCTCCCCGACGCGGTCGAAGTAGTCCCACACCTTGCGCAGGACCCGCTCGGGCATGAAGTGCGTGTGGACGTCCACGAGTCCGGGCAGCCCGAGTCCCTGCCAGAACGCGCGGACCTCCGCGGCCTCACCGGGCACCGCTGCCGGGGCGGGCGCCCGCTCTCCCGACCGTGGCCCGGCGGGTACGTCAGAGTGATCGCTCATGTCCGCCACTCTCCGTCCGCCGGTCCCCCGGCGTCCAGCACGTCCCCCGTGGAGCAGGCACGGACGGGACGCCGGACAGGCCCCGGGCGCGGAACCCGGCCACCGGCCCAGGCCCTCAGAAGAGCCCGTCCTGGACCACCGACTCCATGGGCAACTCCCTTACGGGGAAGGCCCGTACACCGCTCCCCTCCGTGACGCCGGTCAGCTCCCATCCGGTCAGCAGCCGGGTGTCGAGGACGACGACTCCGCGCCCGGTCGCCAGGTGCAGATCAGGTCCCGCGGCACCGCACAGTTCACCGCTGATCGCCCCTCCCGCCACCAGCTCACCGACGACCCCCTGTGCGGGGGGCATGCCGTCGAGCCCGAACACGTCCGTGTGGTCGACGGGTTCGAAGGGCTCGCGGCGGAGGGACTCGGGCCAGTCGTCGAGCAGCCCCACCCGTGCGTGCAGCTCTCCGATGCCGGCGATCCGCTCCTCGGGCCCCGGCAGCGTGGCCCGCACCGCCCGCTTGGCGGCGTACGGAATCCGGTCCGGCACCCCGAGCGCGGCGCGCAGCAACTCCTCGGCCCGTCGCGCCGCCATCAACGGCCCCTGCCCCAGCCAGCTGAAGGTGACGGCCCCCTGCTCCAGGAGCCGTGCGGAACCCCGCTCGACCCGGGTGATCCCCACCTTCACCAGGCCCGGTCCGAACCACGCCAGATACACGCGGTAGGGCCGTGGGTCGTCGGCCATCGTGTCGGCGGCCACGGAGTGCGCCCGGTCCAAGCGGGCGCAGTCCTCGCAGCGCGCGCCCGTACCGCGCGCGGAGACGACGGCGCGCACGGCACACGCGTTCCCCCTGGCCCCGACGCATGTCCGCACACCCCCGTCCACGACCCCGAACGCCACGCGCCGCCCGCGGACCAGCGGGCTCTCCCGCCCACCGCTCCACACGAGCACCGGCCCGTCGGCCGACCACCGCAACCCCGAACACGCCCACACCTGCCGCACCCCACCGACAGTAGAGCCCGGCACTGACATCGACCGGACCGGACCGGCAGGGGAGGGAGGTGACCATCGGGCGTCACCACTCGGGCGCAAGCGCCGTTCACCCACACGGGTGACACATCGGGCGTCTGGGCGTTTCCTCCTCCCTCGATGTTTCTACGGTGGTCGGGCGTCGCCCCTGCCCCCGGTGACATTCCGACCACGCCACAGCTCCCGCCAGGGATCTCGTATGAGGAACGCCAGGAACGCCATGGGCATCAAGGACAGGCACACGGACGCCACCCCGCTCGGAGGCGCGGCGCCCCTGGGGCCCCTCCCGCCACCGGGCCCGCACGCGCGCAGCCGTCTCGACCGGGGAGTGACGGTGGTGGAGCTGCACGGCACCGTCGACCTGAACGTCGTCCCCGACATCCGGGTGCACACGGACGCCGCGAGCGCCGACCGGGGCTCCCGGGTGGTCGTGGACCTGCGGCCGGTGGAATTCCTCGACTGCTCGGGACTCGGTGTGCTCTGCCGGACCCGGCGCCGGGTCATCGAACGCGAGGGCCGCCTGGCGCTGGTGTGTGTCCGGCCCTGGCACCTGCGGATCCTGAGGGCCGCCGGACTCGGCCCGCACTTCGAGGTCCTCACCACGGTGGAGGAGGCGATCCGGCACACGACGACCGCCAACGGCGCTTAGGGCGTGAGGAGTTCGCGCGCCGGGACGGTTCAGGCCACCCGCGCGCGAGCGCCGGGGACCGCCTGCCGCGGATCCTCCGCCCGCGGCACTCCGGACGGGTGGACACAGGCCCCCACCGCCCCCTCAGCAGCACACCCCTGCCGTGGACCCCCGCCCACATCGGCCGAATCACGCGCTGCTGCCGCTGCGGGGGCCCGGTATACGCTGCACGCAACAGGGCCCGTCGCATCCGGTTCCGACCGGTGACGGCGACGCCTCCCTGTCTTCAGGCCCCCGGCCCCGGGTCCTCGTGACCGTCCGACCACCGTGAACGGCCGGGTCACCTCCCGGCCCTCGTCCTCTCCGGCCTTTTTGGAGTCCGGGACGCGCTCCCGCACGCCCGGGTGGGCGGTGAGGACGATCGGTGCGAGCCGCCGACGGGAGGGGAGCCCGGACCCGTCTCGCACCCACGGCCGTCGCCGCCGCGTTCACCGCGAACGGCGGCGGCCGTCGGCCCGTACGACCGGCCCACCGGACGCAGCACGAACCGGCCTTCGATCCCGGCCCACGCCGACGTCGATGTCATGACCAACGCCGAAGGCCCCGCCGGTTCACCCGGCGGGGCCTTCGATCTATGTGCACTCGGCAGGATTCGAACCTGCAACCTTCTGATCCGTAGTCAGATGCTCTATCCGTTAAGCTACGAGTGCTTGTTTTGTTGTTCTTCCGTCTTCGCTTCCCGGGGTTTTCCCCCGCTCGCGGCGACAGGAAGAACATTACATGACTGCCGCCGCCATGTGAAATCCGTTTGCCTCACCCCTTGTGAGCTGCGAAAACGCCGTTCTGGGCGGTTCGAGGCGGCCTGGGAACGACGAAGCCCCGGTCCAGTGGACCGGGGCTTCGGATCTTCGCGCGGAGGCGGAGGGATTTGAACCCTCGATGGGCTTGAAGGCCCAAACCGCATTAGCAGTGCGGCGCCATAGACCGGACTAGGCGACGCCTCCCGCACAACCGCTCACGCGAGCGCGAGTGGTGCGTGCAGATGATGACACAGACGAGCGCCGCGTCACCAATCGCCCCCTACGGTACTAGGCAGGCAGGCCGGAGGGCAAAGCCCGCCACCGGCGCGCGACCGCGCGCAACCAGGGAGGACGCGTCGCGTTAGGCAGCACATGTTGCGCCGACTGCTCCTCACCGCCGCCGCGTCCGCCACCGCCGCGCTCACCGCCGTGCCCAGCGCATCGGCCGGTACCCCCGCACCCCCACCGGCCGCGTCCCTCCTTCCCACCGCTGCCCCCGCACCCCCGGCCGCCGCTCCCGTCGGCCTGTCCTCTCTCTACACCGCCGCACGCGGTGGCATGGAGCCCGCCGCCATGCCACCGCCGGCCCGCCCCGAGGACTCCGGGGACAAGCTGACGGTGACGGTCCAGGACGCGGGCAGCGGCGCGGACGGCACGTACGAGCTGGGCTGTCATCCCGCGGGCGGGAGTCATCCGCGGCCCGCCGAGGCCTGCGACCTGCTCGACGGGAACACCACCTGGGGCAAGGACCTCTTCGCCCCGGTACCGCCGAGCGCCCTCTGCACCATGCAGTACGGCGGCCCGGCCACCGCGCACGTCACGGGCACCTGGGCGGGACGGCCCGTCGACGCCCGCTACGACCGGACGAACGGGTGCGAGATCTCCCGCTGGAACACCATGGTCCCGTTCCTGCCCGACCTGATGTCCTGACCCGTCGGCGGACCGGACGGGGCGACCGCGCGGGGAGCCACCGCGCGGTTGGGCGAAAACACGTGGTCACAGCTTCTTCGTCGCTTCTGCGTGTGTTCTGCGTGCGACCTCCCTCTCATCCGGCACCGTCGGCGGGACCTCTGCCCGTAGACTCCCTCGCGTGACACGCCGCGGGCAGGTTGGCAAGATGGCATCCGCGGTCGGCAAGGTGCGGTAACAGGGAGGAAGCGTCTCGTGAGCAGCAGGCCATCCCGAGGCGCTGCTCGCCTCGCAGCCATACTGGATGCCCTTCCCGACGCGTTGCTGCTGGTCAACGCCAACGGAACCGTCGTCAACGCCAACACCATCGCCCTGGAGGCCTTCGAGACCCCGGGTACGGCTCTGGTGGGCCGCGGGCTCCTGGACCTGCTGCCCGAGTTCGACTCCCGGCTGATCCCCGGATCCATGCGCCGGCCCGACACCATCGACCAGCGCGGGCGCACCAAGCCGACCCGGATGATCGCGCGGCGCACCGACGGCTCGGAGTTCCCGGTCGAGGTCACCAGCGCGAACCTGGAGGACGGCCAGCAGGCCTACGACAGCTACGGCCCGACCCCCGACGAACTGCTCATGCTCGTCGTCCGCGACCTCTCGGGCACCGTCGACACCGAGGCGGAGCTCGCCCGTTCGCAGCGCCAGACCGAGATGATCCTGCGCGCCGCGGCCGAGGGTGTCGTCGGGACCGACACCGAGGGCCGGGTCGTCCTGGTCAACCCCGCCGCCGCCCAGATCCTCGGCTACCGCGCCAGCGACCTCGGCGGCAAGGACCTGCACGCCCTGATCCTGCACTCGCGGGCCGACGGCGAGCCCTTCCCCTATCCCGAGTCGCCGCTCGCCGACACCCTGCGCTCCGGGCGCAAGCACCGGGTGCGCGGCCAGGTGCTGTGGTCGAAGTCCGGCGACCAGGTGCCGGTCGACCTGACGACCTCTCCGGTACGCGACGGGGACCAGCTCGTCGGCGCCGTCATGACCTTCACCGACCGGCGGCCGTACGACACCCTCGTCGAGGAGAAGGACGCCGCGGCCGCCCGGCACACCGAGGAACTGGAGCGGATCGGCGAGGAGCACACCGCCGAACTGGAGGCCCTGCGCGAGCGGCACACCGCCGAGGTCACCGAGCTGACCGAGCGGCACGAGGAGGAACTCGCCGCGGGGGACGAGCGGTACGCGTCCCTCGGTGAGCGGGAGAAGGACCGCTACGAGGCACTGACCGCCCGGCACGAGCAGTTGCTCGCCGTCCTGGACCAGTCGCTGCGCGGACCGCTCGACCAGCTGCGCGGCGAACTCTCCAAGCTCGCGGCCGACGACGCCGGGCAGCTGTGGCCGGAGGCCAACCAGGTGCTCCACCACCTCGCGGCCGGCTACTCGCGGATCACCACGCTCGTCGACAACGTGCTCGGCTACCAGCGCCTCGACGCCGGCGACGAGACCATCGCCCGTACGAACGTCATGCTCGACGCCGTCGTCGCGGCCGGTGTCGACGGGGCCGTCGACCTGATCGGGCCGGGTCGCGTCCAGTTCGCGGTGCACGCGCCGCCCATCGAGGCCGAGGTCGACCCGCAGCGGCTCGCGCGCGCCCTCGCCCACCTCATCGCGGACGTCGCCGGAGTCGACGCCACCGGCAACGCGCCCGTCTCGGCGGGCGGTTACATGGACAACACCGTGGTCGTGGCGGCGGCGCAGCGCGGCGAGGTCGTCCGGATCGAGGTGCGCGGGCCGTACGCCGGGGGCGACCCGGTGCACGAGCCGATCGTGCGCGGGATCGTGCGCGCCCACGGCGGCGTGCTCCAGACCCACGAGGTGCCGGGGATGAGCGGCAGCGCCTTCGTCCTCGAAGTGCCGATCGGGGGCGGTGCCGGAGCGGTCGCGCCCGTGATCGGGGCGCCGGTCTCCACCGAGGTCGCGCTGCCCGAGCAGGCCGCGCAGCAGAGCGGTGGCCGGCGACGGGCCCGGCGCTCTTCGGTCGATGCCTTCCTGGACGGCGACGCCGCCGCCGAGTCCGACACGCAGTCCGGGGACAGCACCGGGGCCGGCGGGGCGGTTCCCACCGGTCGGCGCCGTCGGCGCGCGGCGGGCGAGCCCGTGGTCGGCGAGGTTCCGGTGCCCGCGCAGGGGACCGCGGCCGAGGCGGCCGGTGAGGGCTCGGGCGGTACCGGGCGCCGTCGTGGCCGGCCGAGTCCGGTCGAGGGCGCGGGCGACGCGGCGGTTCCGGGCGCGGACGACGCCGTCTCCGAGGGCGCGGTCGTCATGGCGGGCGAGCACGGCGCGGGAACGGCGGCCATCGGATCGGGACTGGGCGGGACGGTGCCTCCGCAGGGGGTGCCGGTGCCCTCCGGACGACGTGCCCGCCGCGACGGTGAACAGCAGGCACTTCCCGCCGCGTTGCCGGCCGCCGCCGGTGCGCAGGCAGGATCCACGGGTCCGGCCGGTCCGGACGCCGACGCCTCGGACGCGGAGCAGCCGACCGGACGGCGCCGTCGTGCGCTGGCCGCGGCAGCCGAGCGGGCCGCGGCACAGGAGACGGGCGCCCGTACGGTGTTCGCGCTGCCGCCCGCGGAGGCGGACCGTTCACCGGAGTACGTCCAGGCCGAGGCGCAGGCGCAGGCCGCCCAGGCCCAGGCGGTCCAGGCGCAGGCGGCGCAGGTCCAGGCACTCCAGGCGCAGGCCGCCCAGGAGGCGCAGGCTCAGGTCGCCCGGGCCCAGCAGGCCGCCGGTCCGGTCGGGGCCGGTCGCGGTCAGGCCGACGACGGCCGCCACGACGCGGTGCCGCAGGCCGGCGCCGACGACGACCACACCCCGCCGCAGCCGCATCCCGTGTCCGGCCCGGGCCGCCGTCGCGCCCGCCAGATCGCGACGCCGGGCCGGCCCGGTCAGCCGGTCGCCCCCACGGGGACGACGACTGGGACGACGGTTGGGACGACGGGGCAGACGGGAACGCCCGGCGTCCCGGGGGCTCCTGAGGTTCCCGGGGCTCCTGCGGCTCCTGCGGTTCCTGGGCAGGGCATCCCGGGACAAGGGGTTCCGGCGCAGGGTGTTCCCGCGCAGCAGGTACCGGGGCAGCCGGTCCCCGGACGCGGTGTTCCGGGGCAGCCTGTTCCCGGCCAGGCCGTTCCCGGGCAAGGGGTTCCCTCTGCGGGCGTTCCCGCGCCGGGGGCTCCCGCTCACAGCGTTCCCGCTCAGGGCCGCCCCCCGCAGGCATGGCCCGACGCGAGCACCGCCACCGGTGCCGACGACACCTCGGGCGCGAACACCCCGGCGCCCGGCGCCGGACGCCCCGTACAGCCCGGTGTTCCCGGTGCCGCACCGGCCGCCCAGGCCGGGCCGTCCGCGCCGCAGCCGGTCACCGCGCCGCTCCCGCCGGAGCGGCCCGCCCCGCGGGTCGCGCAGCCGCTGCCCGCCGAGGCGTCGGCGGCGTCCGCCGCCGCGGACCCCAACTCGACGCAGGGCCGTGCCATAAGCGTGCGCACCCTCGGCCAGGGCGTCCCGTTCGCCCGCCAGGTCGCCGCGGCCCAGCCGGGTGGCGGTGTCCAGGCGCCGACGCCGCCCCCGCACCAGACGAACGGTTCGGGCCGCCGCCGCAAGCTCGGCACGCCGCCCGAGCCCGTCGTCGAACGCCCGGAGAACGGCACCCGGTCGCCCCAGCAGGCCGGTCAGCCCGGGACCGGGCCCCGGCGGCCCGGGGCCACCGAAGGCGCCGGCCGGTCGTACGCCATAGGAGCACCGGACGAGAACGCCGCCGAGGGCCCCGAGCCGCTCGACGGGCCGGGCGGTGCCGTCGAGGTCGCCGACCAGCCCCAGCCCCGGCCGGTGGACGACGAGTTGCCCCCGGAGCCGCTGGACAACCCGCGGCGCCTGCTCGTGTGGCCGGCGCCGGACGTCACCACCCAGCAGGCGCTGAGCGACCGCGGCTACCGTCCCGTCATCGTGCATTCGCGCGAGGAGGTCGACGCGCAGATCGCCGCGTTCCCCGCCGCCCTGTTCGTCGACCCGCTGACCGGGCCGATCACGCGAACGGCCCTCCAGTCCCTGCGGCAGGCGGCCGTGGCCGCCGAGGTGCCCGTCCTCGTGACGGCCGGACTCGGACAGGCGACGCGCGAGGCGGCGTACGGTGCCGACCCCGCCGTCCTCCTGAAGGCCCTCGCGCCGCGCGACTCCGAGCAGCATCCGCCGCGCGTCCTGCTCATCGAGGAGCACGCGGAGATCGCGCTCGCCCTCACCGCGACGCTGGAGCGGCGCGGGATGCAGGTGGCGCGGGCGTCGACGGACGAGGACGCCGTCACGCTGGCCGCGCAGATGCGGCCGAACCTCGTGGTGATGGATCTGATGCAGGTACGTCGTCGGCGCGCCGGGATCGTCGACTGGCTGCGGGCGAACGGGCAGTTGAACCGCACGCCGCTGGTCGTCTACACCGCCGCCGTCGATCCCGCGGAACTGCCGCGGCTGGCCGCGGGGGAGTCCGTGCTGTTCCTCGCCGAGCGCTCCACGAGCGACGAGGTCCAGGACCGGATCGTCGACCTGCTGGCGCGCATCGGTACCAACTAGCGTCCGACCAGCGCCCCGCGCACATCCCGTCGTGCACATCCCACCCCGCGGCGGAGGTGGCACCGAGCCGGTCGGGGCCGCTCGGGGCTGCTCGGGGGCCGGCTCGCCGCTCCGGGGCCGGGACAGCGGTACGCCGGGCAGGGCCGTGAGGCGCCCGCCCGGCGCAGGTGTCGCGATGCGTCCGGAGCGATCGGTCAGAGCCGGGTCACGTCCAGGCCGCCCTCGGCGTACTGGCGGCGGAGGACCTTCTTGTCGAACTTGCCGACGCTCGTCTTCGGCACCGCCTCGACGATCGTCCAGCGCTCCGGCAGCTGCCACTTCGCGATCTTGCCCTCGTCGGCGAGGAAGGCGCGCAGCGACGCGAAGTCGGCGGTGGAGCCCTCCCTGAGGACGACGGTGGCCAGCGGGCGCTCGCCCCACTTCTCGTCGGGGACGGCGACGACCGCGGCCTCGGCCACGTCCGGGTGGGACATGAGGGCGTTCTCCAGGTCGACCGAGGAGATCCACTCGCCGCCCGACTTGATGACGTCCTTGGCGCGGTCGGTGAGGGTCAGGAAGCCGTCGGGGCTGATCGTGCCGACGTCACCGGTCTTGAGCCAGCCGTCGGGGCTGAACTTGTCGGCGGGGCGCAGCGGTTCCGCGCCGGCGCCGCCGTAGTAGGCGCCCGCGATCCAGGGGCCGCGCACCTCCAGCTCGCCGGCCGATTCGCCGTCCCACGGCAGACGTTCGCCGCCGGGGCCGGTCAGCCGCGCCTCGACACCGGCCGGGAAACGGCCCTGCGTGAGCCGGTACGCGAACTCCTCGTCCGTGCCGACGGCGTGGGCCGGCGGGCGGGCGACGGTGCCGAGCGGGGAGGTCTCGGTCATGCCCCAGGCGTGGCAGACGCTCATGCCCAGCTCGTCGAAGGCGGCCATCAGGGAGGGCGGACAGGCGGAGCCGCCGATCGTCACCTGGGTGAGGGAGGAGACGTCCCGCGGCTTGGCGGTCAGCTCGGCGAGCAGACCCTGCCAGATCGTCGGGACGGCCGCGGCGTGCGTCGGCCGCTCGCTCTCGATCATCTCGGCGAGCGGCGCGGGCTGGAGGAAACGGTCGGGCATCAGCATGTTGACGCCGGACATGAAGGTCGCGTGCGGCAGACCCCAGGCGTTGACGTGGAACTGCGGGACCACGACCAGCGTGGTGTCCTGGTCGGTGAGCCCCATCGACTGCGCCATGTTGACCTGCATGGAGTGCAGGTAGATCGAACGGTGCGAGTACACGACGCCCTTGGGGTCTCCGGTGGTGCCGGAGGTGTAACACATGGCCGCGGCCTGCCGCTCGTCCAGCTCCGGCCACGCGTACTCCGTCGGCTTCCCGGCGAGCAGTTCCTCGTACTCGTGCACCCGCACGCTCGCCCCGTCGAGCAGCGAACGGTCACCGGGGCCGGACACCACGACGTGCTCCAGCGTCGACAGGTGGGGAAGGAGCGGAGCGAGCAGCGGGAGCAGCGAGCCGTTGACGATGACCACGCGGTCGGCGGCGTGCTTCACGATGAACACGAGCTGTTCGGCCGGGAGACGGAGGTTCAGCGTGTGCAGCACGGCGCCCATGGAGGGGATCGCGTAGTACGCCTCGACGTGTTCCGCGTTGTTCCACATCAGCGTCGCGACCCGCTCGTCGCCCGTCACCCCGAGGTCGTCGCGCAGGGCGTGGGCGAGCTGGTTGGCGCGGGCGCCGGCCTCGCGGAAGCTGCGCCGGTGCGGCTCGCCCTCTCCGGTCCAGGTCGTGATCTGCGACTCTCCGTGGATCCGCGCCCCGTGCACGAGAATGCGGGTCACAGTCAGCGGTACGTCCTGCATCGTGCTCAGCACGGCGTCCTCCCGGGGGCGACATTGCCTACGCGGTGGTAATGGGTTCCGCTGATTCTGCTCACATACCGCGTGGTATGTCACTAGGCGCAGGAATGATCGATCAGCGCCACGCCTGCTCGGGCACGGTACGGAGCACGGGAGCGGGCTCCACGTCCTCGCCGAATCCGCCGGACCGGGCCCGCGGACTAGGCGGCGGGGGCCAGCTCCGGGTCCTCCCGCATCTTGCCCAGCGCGCGCGACACCGCCGACTTGACCGTGCCGACGGAGACGCCGAGCACTTCCGCCGTCTGGACCTCGCTCAGATCCTCGTAGTAGCGCAGCACCACCATCGCCCGCTGGCGCGACGGCAGCTTCATGACCGCCCGCCACATCGCGTCGCGCAACGCCTGCTGCTCGGCCGGGTCCGCCGCGGGCAGCGCCTCCTGCTCCGGCAACTCGTCGCACGCGAACTCGTCGACCTTGCGCTTGCGCCACTGCGACGTCCGCGTGTTCAGCAGCGCCCGCCGCACATAGCCGTCCAGCGCCCGATGGTCCTCGATGCGGTCCCAGGCGACGTACGTCTTCGTCAGTGCCGTCTGCAGCAGGTCCTCGGCGTCGCTGGGGTTCGCGGTGAGCGATCGGGCGGTCCGCAGCAACACCGGCTGGCGCGCCCTCATGTAGGAGGAGAACGACGGGTACGAACGGGTCTGCGTCGCCGGAGTGGCGGCGTCCCAGGCGCTGGTGCAGACGAGTGTGGTCATGGCTCCACGCTAGGTTCGCCCCCTCCTCCCGCGGATCGGCCGCAGGTCCCGAAGCCATGTCCGCCTCAGGTTGTAGGAAGGGGGGTGGCCCCACCTCCTGAAGGTGGACGAGCGCCCACCACCCCGTGAGGGTTCACCCCTGACAACGGCCGTCGGGGGAGGCGGCAGGTGAGGCGGAGGGAGGTGGCAGGGAGACTGCTGGAGCCCCGGAGACGCGTGGCCGGGGCGGACGCCTCCCTCAGCCGTCGGAGGCCAGGATCAGGCCCGACGTGGGGACCCCTGTGCCCGCCGTGACCAGGACCCGTTCGGCTCCGGCCATCTGGTTCACGGACGTGCCCCGCAGCTGCCGGACGCCCTCCGCCACTCCGTTCATCCCGTGCAGATACGCCTCCCCGAGCTGTCCTCCGTGCGTGTTCAACGGCAGCCGCTCCTCCGCGACGAAATCGGCCGCCTCCCCCGGCTTGCAGAACCCGAACTCCTCCAACTGCGTCAGCACGAACGGGGTGAAGTGGTCGTACAGGATCCCCACGTCGATCTCCGCCGGCCCGAGTCCCGCGGTCCGCCACAGCTGCCGGGCCACCACGCCCATCTCCGGCAGCCCGGTGAGATCGTCCCGGTAGAAACTCGTCATCTGCTCCTGTGCCCGGCCGGCCCCTTGCGCGGCGGCCGCGACGACCACCGGCGGACGGGGCAGATCGCGGGCCCGCTCCACGGAGGTGACGACCAGCGCCTGACCGCCGTCGGTCTCCTGGCAGCAGTCCAGCAACCGCAACGGCTCCACGATCCACCGGGACGCCGCGTGCTCGGCGAGCGTGATGGGTCTTCCGTGGAAGTACGCCGCCGGGTTCGTCGCCGCGTACTTCCGGTCCGTCACCGCGACGTGCGCGAACGCCTCCGGGCTCAGACCGTAGGTGTGCAGATACCGCTGGGCCGCCATCGCCACCCAAGAGGCCGGGGTGAGCAGTCCGAACGGCAGGGCCCAGCCCAGCGCAGCGCCCTCCGCCGACGGCTCCCGCCGCTGGACGCCCGAGCCGAATCTGCGGCCCGACCGCTCGTTGAACGCCCGGTAGCAGACGACGACGTCGGCCACCCCGGTCGCCACCGCCAGCGCCGCCTGTTGGACGGTCGCACAGGCCGCACCGCCGCCGTAGTGGACGCGGGAGAAGAAGGACAGCTCCCCGATCCCGGCCGCCTGGGCGACGGTGATCTCCGGGCTGGTGTCCATCGTGAACGTCACCATCCCGTCCACGTCGTCCGGCGTCAGCCCCGCGTCGTCCAGCGCGGACCGCACCGCCTCCACCGCCAGCCGCAGCTCACTGCGCCCCGAGTCCTTCGAGAACTCGGTGGCCCCGATCCCGACGATCGCCGCCCGCCCTCCGAGGTCGTCCCGCCTCCGCACGCTCACGAGGCACCACCCTCAGCCGACGCCTTCCCGGAGGCGGTGGGCGAGGGGGACAACCGGGCAGAGGAGGCAGCGACCGGGGCTGAGAGTGGTGCCGTCGTCCTCGGGCCGTGAACGGTCACCGTCACCGTGCCCATGACGTGCCGGCCGATCTTGTTGGTGCCGAGGACGCGCACCGTGACCGTGTCCCCTTCGACCTTCTCGATCGAGCCCGTCATCACCATGGTGTCCCCCGGATGGTTCGGGGCGCCGAGCCGGATGGCGACCGCGCGCAGCACGGAGGCCGGGCCGAAGTGATCGGTCACGTACCGTCCGACCAGGCCGTTGGTCGTCAGGATGTTCATGAAGATGTCCGGAGAGCCCTTCTCCCGAGCCAGCTCCACGTCGTGGTGCACGTCCTGGTAGTCCCGCGACGCGATCGCCCCGGCCACGATCAACGTACGGGTGATCTCGATCTCCAGCGGCGGCAGTGCGTCACCGGCCTTGTAGGCCGATTCCGTGCCGCCGGACACAGCTGCCGCACCTCGGTCGCCATGACTGAGGTCTCCACGCCCAGGGTCTCCCTGGCCTGGATCTCCAAGCCCGGGGCCTCCGTGGCCCGGATCTCCAAGCCCGGGGCCTCCGTGGCCAGCTTCTCCGAGTCCAGGCGTCGGCCCGGAACCGCCGGCCCGGGTCGCCGACCCCGCAACGGTCCGCTCCCCCCTCATGTCTCCACCTCCCCGTCCACCGTCGGCCCGCCCTCGACCATCGCTTCGCCCTCGACGATCAACTCGCCCAGTTCCTGCAGCACTTCGCCCCCGCCTCCCAGATACGCGTCCAGCTGCCGGCCCCACAGGAAGTGCCGGTGCACCGGATGGTCGAGGTCGGCCCCCGCCCCGCCGTGCAGATGTTGGCCCGCGTGCACCACGCGCTGCCCGGCTTCGGACGCCCACCAAGCGGCGGTCAGCGCATGCGTCCGGTACGGCAGCCCCTCGTCCCGGCGCCACGCCGCCTCGTACGCCGTCACCCGTATCGCCTCGATGTCCATGTGCGCGTCGGCGGCGCGCAGTTGGACTCCCTGCTTGGCGGCGAGCGGGCGTCCGAACTGCTCCCGCTCGTTCGTGTGCGCGACGGCGCGCGCCAGCGATCCCGCGCACACCCCGGCCTGCAGTCCCGCGAAGGCGGTGCGCGCCGTGGCCAGCACGTCCTCGTACGCCCCCGTCGTGCCGAGCGGCTCGCCCGGCGTCCCCTGGAGGATCAGGCGGGCCGCCGACCAGGGCGCCGTCAGCTCGACGGGTTCGCCGGCCGGCGCCTCCGCGGTGCGCACCAGCCAGAGCCGGCGCCGGTCGTCGGCCACGAGAACATGCGTCGCGTCCCGCAGCCAGGGCACCGCCGGGACGACCCCTGTCAGCAGCGGCCGTCCCGCTTCAGCAGCGGGCGAGGACGGGCCGGCCTCGGTGCAGACGACCGAACCCGACCCCCGCAGCGCTCCGGCCACCACCACGGTCCCGTCCGCGATTCCCGGCAGCAGCCGCTCGCGCTGCTCGGGAGACCCGTGCGCCGCGATCGCGAGCAGCCCGTACACGCAGCTCGCGGCGAACGGCACCTGCGCCGTGGTGCGGCCCTGCTCCTCCAGCAGCAGCACCAGGCCGAGGAGCCCGACGTCCTCGACGGCCGCCACGAGCCCGGCGGCACACAGTTCCTTCCACAGTCCCGCGTCACTGTCCGTCCCGGCCGCGGTGAACCGCTCGGGCGTGGACAGGTCGCGGAAGATCCGGGCGGCCAGGTCCCGGGCTGCCGCCTGTTCCTCGGTGGGCGTGAAGTCCATGTCAGCTCACCCCGCCCGAGGGGACGCCGACACCGCCGGGCGTGGCCGCAGAAGTGGCTGGTCCGCAGACCGTACCGCCGCCCTCGCGTCCCGTGCCGGCCCGGAACACCGGCAGGAGCAACTCCTCGTCGTACTGCCGGAATTCGAGGCGCACCGGCATCCCGACCCGAACGCGGTCGTGCGGCACGCCCACCACGTTGCTCACCATGCGCACGCCCTCGGCGAGTTCGATCAGGCCGACGGCGTAGGGCGGGTCGAAGGCGGGGAACGACGGATGGTGCATCACGACATACGAGTAGACGGTCCCCTCGCCGCTCGCCTCCACGGTGTCCCACGCCGGGTCACCGCACGCGTTGCACCCCGGCAGCCACGGGAACCTCAGCGTCCCGCACCCCGTGCAGTGCTGGATCAGCAACCGCCGGTGTCCGACTCCCTCCCAGAAACCGGCGTTGTCCCGATTGACCACGGGGCGCGGACGACTGCTCCCCGGCCGGGGCGCGGCGCCGGTGCCGATCGGTTCGGCTGAGCCGACCGGTACGGCGGAGCCGGTGGCGCCGACAGGCTCCGCGGGCCCGACCGGTGCAGCGGGGGCGGGGGCGGCGGCGCTGGCCGCTGCCGCAGAGTCGGCCGTGCCGGCCGTGCCGGCCGTGCCGGCCGTGTCGGCCGTGTCGATGGTGTCGACGGTCCGCCCGGCGCCCTTCGTGGCGCTCACCCCGGCGGAACCTTCATCGCCCCGCGGATTCCGCTGCGCCGGCGCGTACTTGAGGATGCGGAACCGGTGTGTCCCGGCGAGTTCTCCCCCCGCGCGGACGTCCATGCGCGTCGTGATGAAGTACCCGGTGCCCAGCTTGGTCGTCTTGCGTTCGGAGACGGACTCGATCATCGAGTCGAAGGTGATCTCGTCCCCGAGCCGCAGCGGACGCAGGTACTCCTGCTCGCAGTCGGTGGCGACCACCGAGGTGCAACCCGCTCCGTCGAGGAGCGCGAACAGCTCGTCGTTCGTGTCCGAGCGGCCGGGCCGACCGGCGTGACCCGCGAGGCCGCCCATCGTCCACGCCTGGAGCATGGTGGGCGGAGCCACCGCGTCCGGACCCCGGTAGCCCGGGTGGGCGTCTCCCATCGCCTCGCACCAGTGCCGGATCATCGGTGCGTTGACCGGGTCCCTGCCGACGCCTCCGACCGTGGCGGCGCGCCCTTCGAACTCCCGCAGCTTCACGAGAAGTTCGTCGCCCCCATCCCCACGCGCACCGACTCCGGCGCTCACCGTGAAGCCCTGGTCACCCGCCGCACCCCCTGCACCCGTATCCGCACCCGTATCCATCTCCGCCCCAACCCGAACCTCAGCCCCAACCCCAGCTCCAGCTCCGGCTCCGGCTCCGGCTCCGGCCAGACGGTCGCCCCCCGTGCCGCCGCCATCCGCCGCCAGTCCGCCCCCACCGCGGCCACGACCGTCCGCCGAGGTGTCTCCCGGTCCCCTCCCGCGCCCGCTCATCGCCGCCCCCTCTTCATCCCGAGCCGCATCGTCGCGACGATCTCCCGCTGCACCTCGCTCACCCCGCCCCCGAACGTGTTGATCTGCGCCGCCCTGTTCATCCGCTCCAGCTCGCCGGCCCCGAACGCCCCCGGTGAACCGGAGCGGACCAGTGCGTCCTCTCCCACAATGTGCTGACACATTCGGTACACCGCGACCGCGGATTCGGTTCCCACGACTTTCACGCCGCTGGCGTCTCCCGGCGCCAGCCGGCCGGCCCCCACATCCCCCACCAAACGCCAGTTGAGCAGGCGTGATGCCGCCAGTCGGGCATGCACCTCGGCCAGCTGGAAACGGACCCACGGCTCGTCAACCCGCCGTCGCCCCGTCACCGGATCGGGTGTCCTGGCCGCCGCCAGCGCGGTCGCGTAGAAGTCCTCGGCCTGCATGCCGATCGCGGCGAGGGCGACCCGCTCGTGGTTCAGCTGGTCGGTGATGAGTCCCCAGCCGCCGTTCTCCTCGCCGACCAGGTTCGCGGCCGGGACGCGGACGCCGTCGTAGTAGGTCGCGGTGGTCGTCTGGCCGCCGACCGTCTCGATCGGCGTCCATGAGAACCCGGGCGCGGCTGTGGGGACGAGGACGATCGAGATGCCCCGATGCTTGGGCGCCTCCGGGTCGGTCCGGCAGGCGAGCCAGATCCAGTCGGCGTTCTGGGCGTTGGAGGTGAAGATCTTCTGCCCGTCGATCCGCCAGTACCCGTCCCCGGGGCCGTCCGGATCCGAGGACGCACCCGGCTCCCGTACGGCGCGCGTTCGCAGGGAGGCGAGGTCGGTGCCGGCCGACGGCTCCGAGTAGCCGATGGCGAAGACGAGGTCGCCGCTCAGGATGCGGGGCAGGAAGGTTTCCTTCTGCTCCTCGCTGCCGTACTTCATGAGGGTCGGGCCGACGGTGTTCAGCGTGACCATCGAGACGGGCGCGCCCGCCCGGTAGGCCTCGTCGAAGAAGACGAACTGTTCGTCCGCGCCGCGCCCCTGTCCGCCGTACGCGACCGGCCAGCCGAGACCGAGCAGTCCGTCGGCGCCGATGCGTCGGAGCAGTGCGCGCTGCCGTGCCGGGTCGTCGGCGGGCGGCGGTCCGTCGGGCATCAGGTCCGTGAAGTACGCGCGGAGTTCGGCACGCAGCCGCTGCTGGCGTTCGGTGGGAGCGAGGTGCACCGCGGCGGCCTCCCGGACCTCGTACGGACAGGGGTTTCTGACTGTCCGTCAGATACCGTGCACTGTCAAGGTCACGGACACCGCCCCCGGCGCCTCGACGGTGAGCCTGCCGTGGGACCTCGAACGGCCGGGCACGCGCCTGCCCGTCGGAAGGAAGCCACCGGAAACACGGCTGCGCGACGGCGCCGAAGCACCGTCGCGCAGCCGCTGTGAACCCCACAGAGCGCTACCCCCCACGAAAGTCCCGGGGCCGATGAGAGCGCATCGGCCCGTGGCTCACCAGAGGTTGACGAAGTTCACCAGGACGTTCGAGTTGCCCTGATTGATGGCCGTGAAGGCGGATCCGTTCACCTGGGCGGTGTTGTTCTGGTTCGAGGCTCCGGCCCCGACCGCCTGCTGCTGGGTGGTGGAGGAGTTGCCGTTGTTGTCGTGTCCGACACCGCCACTGACGGTGGCCGCTCCCGCGTTCGATCCGTTGCTCGCGAAGCCACCGTTGTCCGCCGACGCGACGCCCGTGCAGAGGGCGGCGGCCAGTGGAAGGGCCGCGACGGCGGCGAGGACGCGAGCGGTACGGATGCCTGCCATGTGAATTCCTCCAGAACCGGGGTGTACGTACCGGCGACGAACCGGGCTGTACGGGAAGTACGGCTTGTCCCAAGGCAGTTGGCCGACCGCCTCGGTGAAGTGCACGACGTCGCGATTCCAGAGTTGCCCACGGGACCCCGGTGAACCACCCCGGAAGCAATGATTCCCCCTCAAGCGTGATGACAAGTCGATAAACCCGCTTCCATCGGACAAAACCCCTGTTCAGCACTGGGGTGACTCCCCAGCCCCGCCTCTCCCCAGGTGCCGCATCGGGTGAAGCGTTCCGGCACATTTTCGGCCAATCTCACCCATCGGCGACTTCGGGTACCCCCACGCTCGGCGGGCCCTTCCTTTTTTCGAACACTCGTACGAACATAGAGCCATGGCCACCATCGACCGGCAGGCCACCACCCTGGCCCTGGCCCACGCCCTGTCCGCCGCCGAGCGCGGACTGGCGGTGATCCCGCTGTCCCGAACGAAGCTCCCGGCCCTGCGTTCCCCTCACCGCGACGACCCCGAACCCACCCCCTGCCACGGCGAGTGCGGGCGCTTCGGACACGGCGTGTACGACGCGTCGACCGAGCCCCGGCGCATCCGCGAACTCTTCGCCGCCGCCCCGTGGGCCACCGGCTACGGCATCGCCTGCGGCCTCGACCCGCACCACCTCATCGGCATCGACCTCGACACCAAATCCGGTACGGACTCCTCCACCGCCCTGCGCGAACTGGCCCTGCGCCATCTGTTCACGATCCCGGAGACGGTCGTGATCCTGACCCCGAGCGGCGGCCGGCACCTGTGGCTGAGCGGCCCGCCGGACGTCGTCGTCCCCAACTCCGCGAGCAGGCTGGCCCCCGGCATCGACATCCGCGGCGCCGGCGGCTACCTCGTCGGCCCCGGCTCACGCACCGAACACGGCGTGTACGGCACCGCTCCCGGCACCGCACGGCTCGCACCCGCACCCTGCCCGCGCGAGCTCCTGGACCTGCTGCTGCCACCGCAGCGCAGGCACCACCCGACCCCTTCCGCCACCGGACAACAGGGCCAGGGACTGATCCAGTTCGTCCTCGCCGCGCACGAGGGCCAGCGCAACACGCGCCTCTTCTGGGCGGCCTGCCGTGCCTACGAGAACGGCATCGGGCCCCAGCTGACCACCCCGCTCGTCCGGGCCGCCGTCCGCACCGGCCTCACCGAGCACGAGGCCCGCTCGACGATCGCCTCCGCGGCCCGTATGACGGCTCCTTCACCCCGGCAGCGCTGAGGGCGCGCCATCGCCGGGGGCCACGCGTGACGGCCGCGCACCCGGCGGCGCCGGAACCGAGGAGCACGCGAACGGCCCCTGACCGAAAACCCGGTCAGGGGCCGTTCACCTGCGGTGGGTGTGGGATTTGAACCCACGGTGACATCGCTGCCACGACGGTTTTCAAGACCGTTCCCTTAGGCCGCTCGGGCAACCCACCCCGCGCTGCCGTTGATCGGCGGCGCGGGGACAAGAGTAACGGGTCCCGTGCCCGGTCCGTGGGTCAGCTGTCGCCCTCTCGCGAGGCGAGGGTGACGTCGGTGGTGCGGGTCTTGCCGTCGCGCGTGTAGGTGAGCTTCACCGTGTCGCCCGGCTTGTGCGTCCAGATCTCACCGATGAGGGTCGGGCCGCTGTCGATCACCATGTCGTCCAGCTTGGTGATGACGTCGCCGGGCTTGAGACCGGCCTTGGCCGCGGGACCGCCGGACTCGACGGCCGCCGCGCCGCTGGCACCCTGCTCGGTGATCTTCGCGCCGCTCGTGCCCTCCTCCAGGGAGACGGAGGCGCCGATCTTGGCGTACACCGGCTTGCCGTTCTTGATCAGCTGCTGCGCGACGTTCTTCGCCTGGTTGATCGGGATCGCGAAGCCCAGTCCGATGGAACCGGACTGGCCGGAGCCGCCGAGGCCACCGCTGCTGGACGACTGGATCGCCGAGTTGATGCCGATGACAGCGCCCGATGCGTCCAGCAGCGGACCGCCGGAGTTGCCCGGGTTGATCGAGGCGTCGGTCTGCAGGGCGCTCATGTACGAGGCCTTGCTGCTCGCGCTGCCGTCACTGGAGGCGACGGGGCGGTTCTTGGCGCTGATGATGCCGGTGGTCACTGTGTTCGACAGACCGAAGGGCGCGCCGATCGCGATCGTGGAGTCACCGACGGCCACCTGGTCCGAGTTGCCCAGGGTGAGCGGCTTCAGCTCTCCCGAGGGCGCGTTCTTCAGCTTGATGACCGCGACGTCGTAGCCCTGCGCGTGTCCGACCACCTCGGCGTCGTACTTCTTGCCGTTCGGGAAGGTCGCGCTCAGCTTGCCGCCGTCGACGGCCTCCGCCACCACGTGGTTGTTGGTGAGGATGTGGCCCTGGGTGTCGAAGACGAAGCCCGTGCCGGTGCCGCCCTCGCCGCTGGTGCTCTGCGCCTCGATGGTGACGGTGCTCGGCAGTGCCCTGGCGGCCACGTTCGCGACGGTGCCCGAGGCGCGCTTGACCTGCCCGCTGGTGCTGGGGGCGGAGACCGTCGTCGAGCCGGTGGAGTCGTCGTTGTTCTTGGCCAGGCCGTAGCCGATGCCGCCGCCGACTCCGCCGGCGACCAGTGCGGCCACCAGGATCGCGGCGACCAGGCCGCCGCGGCCGTTCTTCGGCTTCGGAGCGGGCTGCTGGTACGAGGAGCCCCAGCCGCCGGTTCCCGAGCCGCCGCCGTCGGCGTACGAAGGGGTGGCGGGCGGCGGAGGCGGCCAGCCCGCCTCCGGGGCGGAGCCCTGGGCTCCGGTGCTCTGTGCGTAGGGGTCGGCGCCCTGTCCGTAGGGGTCGGCTCCGTGCCCGGCGCCGGTCGAGGCGTACGCCGGAGCGCCCGCGGGCGCCGACGCGTGCTCCGATGCGCCGGGGGCGCCGTGCGGAACGGCGGGGATCGGAGCGGTCGGTGCGCTCCCGTCGTGCGGGGCCTGCGCGGAAACAGCGGGAGTGTCCACCGGCACAGGAGGTGCGGACGGGGCCGGGGGTACCTCGGTGCCCTCGTTCTCGGTGCTCACAGCTCTTCTCCTCGATCCACGGCTGTTGTTCTCGGTCGCACTCGGTCACACCCACTCACGCTTGCTGATGGCCCGGCGCGATTCAGCTGTGCATGTGCTTTTGTACGCCGTCAGCTTTTCCCACCGGGCGTCAGAGCACCATAAGCGGTGCCTGTGCGTCCGGGGCGACTCTTTATAACGGACTTCTATGACTAAAAAGGAGGAAGTGCGATGTCTCCCACCTCACGCCTACCCCGCGACGGTGGCACCATGACGCGGTGACCCTCGCACGACAGCATCCGATCCAGGTGGTCGCCCACCGCGGAGCCTCCGAAGAGGCCCCGGAACACACACTGGCCGCGTACAGGAAGGCGATCGAGGACGGTGCGGACGCCCTTGAGTGCGATGTGCGCCTGACCGCCGACGGCCATCTCGTCTGTGTGCACGACCGCCGCGTCAACCGTACGTCCAACGGACGCGGCGCCGTCTCCGCCCTGGAACTCGCGGATCTCGCCGCCCTGGACTTCGGCTCCTGGAAGAACCGCGACGAGTCCCCCGACTGGGAGCACGTCCCCGGAGACCCCGAGGACACCTCCGTCCTCACACTGGAGAGACTGCTCGAACTCGTCGCCGACGCCGGCCGCCGCGTCGAGCTGGCCATCGAGACGAAGCACCCGACCCGTTGGGCGGGCCAGGTCGAGGAACGGCTGCTGGTCCTGCTGAAGCGCTTCGGCCTGGACTCCCCCACGTCCGCCGCCGACTCCCCGGTCCGTGTGATGAGTTTCTCGGCGCGCTCCCTGCACCGCGTCCGGGCGGTGTCCCCGACCCTGCCCACGGTGTATTTGCTCCAGTTCGTCTCCCCGCGACTGCGGGACGGGCGACTGCCCGCGGGTGTCCGGATCGCGGGCCCCTCGATGCGGATCGTACGCAGCCACCCCGGGTACATCGAGCGCCTCAAGCGGGCCGGGCACCAGGTGCACGTCTGGACCGTGAACGAGCCCGAGGACGTGGATCTCTGCGTTGAGCTGGGGGTCGACGCCATCATCACCAACCGCCCGCGCGCGGTACTGCGTCAACTGGGCCGCTGAATCGGCTCCTTGCAGCTCCGGACACCTACGTAAAGCACCACGATCGCCCCTCAAAAACCATCGAAAACCGGACGCCCGTCACAGGGAGTGCACCGGCGCGTTCGCTCCGTGTTCGATCGTTACAAGTGCGTCAGCAGACGTCGATTGGCCGGTTTCCGGTCCAGTCCAGAGGGGCATCCACTCCGTGGCGTGGGGCAAAGGAGGTCTCGGGGGTGGCGTTGGTGGTGGCACAGGAGGTGCCCACGTCGTCGAGCATGGCCGTACCCCATGGCCCTGCGGGCGTGGGGGAAGCAAGGCATCGGATGCGGGATCACCTGCGCTCCGGTGGCGTGGCGGAAACGGTCATCGACGACGCGGTACTGATCCTTTCCGAACTGCTCAGCAATTCCTGCCGGCATGGCAGGCCCCTGGGCGACGCCCTCTCCGGCGACGGCGACGTGCGGGCGACCTGGCGCGTCGAACCGGCGGGGCGGCTGACGGTCGAAGTGACGGACGGCGGTGGTCCGACCCGCCCTGCCCCGTCGACGCCCTCGGTCACCGCTCGTGGCGGCCGTGGGCTGAACATCATCACCGCGCTGGCCAAGGACTGGGGTGTCCGGGACGACATCCACGGCGAGGTCACCGTGTGGGTGGTCCTCCAGGACGACGTGGAAACGGCCCGCAGACGCGACGATTTCGCTACGCGCGTCGCGTCACCGACGGTGTCCGGGATGCCCGGCCTGGACTTCGCGGACGCCTTCGACGACCTCGGCTGAGGCACGCGCGGCCCGAATCACAGGTTCCGGTGCGACGCGGTGCGTTGTCCACAGGGTCCCGTCGGCCCCCGTACGAACGGCTAGGCTCGCGCCCGTACGAGACGAGCCGTGATCGGGAGACGCCCACGATGGCCAAGAAGCGACCTCAGACGAGGGCCAAGCAGCAGCAGCCGAAGGACGGAGAGATCCCGGTCGTCGGCGCTCGCGAGCCCTGCCCCTGCGGCAGCGGCCGCCGCTACAAGGCCTGCCACGGCCGAGCCGCAGCGCACGCCGTGACCGAGCTGGTGCACCGCCCCTTCGAGGGTCTGGCGGGCGAGGGGGACTGGGTCGCGCTGCGCGAGCTGGTGCCCGCCGCGACGGTCGAGCTGAAGCTCAGGGAGAGCCTGCCGGAGGGAGTCCCCTCGGTCACGCTCGCCACCGTCCTGCCGATGGCCTGGCCCGCGCTGCGCCGCGACGACGGCTCGGTGCTGCTCGGCCTGCAGAACGACACGGCCTCCGGCGACATCAGCCGCGACCTGGCCGACACCCTCCAGCGGGCGCTCACCTCCCAGCCGGGCACCCCGGTCGAAGGCCGCCGCGCCCCGGCCGAGGGTCCGCGCCTGCAGGACCTGCTCGACCCGGAAGGCGCCTTCGAGCCAGTTGTGCACAGCGGCTTCGAGTTCTGGGTCCCGGACGCGGAGAACGCGACGGCGGAGGTGACCGCCTCTCTGGAGCGGGCCAACGCCGCGGCCATCCCGACCGTGAAGCTCTCCGGGGTCGACGCGGCCTACTGGTGCGAGACGCCCGACAAGAACCACCTGCGCTGGGTCATGCCCCACGAGGAGGAGCAGCTTCTGGACGCCCTCGCGCGCCTTCACGCGGCGGGCCGTTCGGGTCTCGGTGAGGGCACCCGGCTGGTCGGTTCCTTCCGCGCGCACGGGCTCACCGTGCCGGTCTGGGACCTGCCGACGGGGGTCACGGCGGACGACGTCGAGAAGCCGGCGGCGGAGTTCGCCGAGCGCCTCGCCAGCGCTCTGGCCACGGACGAGCCGCTGACGGCGGACGAGCGTCGCGCGCGCGGCGGACTCACCAACCGACAGGTGACGCTCAGCTGACGCACAGACTCGGACACTGACCGACCGGTCAGCTGGTCGCGACCTCGGAAGCGGGTGACTCCTGTCACAACTCCCCGTTGTGACAGGGAAATCCGTGTCCGAATAGCCGAGATCGAATTTGCGAACCGCCGATCTCTTGTTACCGTTCGAGTAGCCCGGTTGCTGGTGCATCCCCCGTCGCCAGCAACCGGGTCTTTTCATGCCCGCTGTCAGACACGCGGTCAACAGCCTTGCTACGAGGCCGAGTTGCTCCCCGAGCGCAGCAACAGCGGCCCGTCGGGCCCGGATCCCTTCGCGAACTCGGCGATCGCCGTGTACGCCCCCGCGCCTCCCGCGGTGCGCTCCCTGGGCGTCTCGCACGCCCCTGGATCGTCCTCGGCGTCCACCGCGCAGTTGATCTGCACCGTGCGCCCTCCGGGGCCCATCAGGCTCAGCAGGGAACTCAGCTCTTCACCGGTCGCGTTGCGGTAGTAGGTGCGCGCCCAGGTCTCCTCGCCCTGCGTCAGGACACAGGTCTGTGCCTCGACGCCGTCGGGCGAGGACAGTTCGGGACCGCACCGCGCGGCGGTGGCCAGTCCGAGGCCGAGCAGCAGCGGGGAGCGGGAGGGTGCGGGAGAGCGCGGCCGGTCGTCGGTGCCCACCGTCCCGCGTTCGGCGGCCGGAGCGTTGTCGCCGACGGAGCCGGCGGACGCCACGGCCAGGGGAAGTGCGAGGACGAACGCCACGACGCCGACCAGCGCCATGAGACGAACCCTTCGAGGGTCGGCCCCGCCGCGCGGCGGCGTCGAGGCCCCGTGCCCCCCAGAATTGCGCTGCATGGTGCGGACGATAACGAGCCTGGGCGGGCGCGCGGTTCACCGCGCGCCGGACGCCCCTACAACTCGGGTGCGCTCACACCCGTACGAGTGAGTGCTTCGACGACGGCGTCCACCACGGCCTCCACACCTGGTACCCAGGGTGCGGCCGAGCCGGGCAGCGGAGCGCGCTCCCAGCGGATCTGGCCCTGGCCGGTCTCGGACGGCGGCAGTGCGATGTATCCGCCGTCGCCGTGGAACCGCAGGGAGCCGGGGACGAAGTCCTTGGCGTAGAGCAGCTCGCCGAGCTGCTCCATCGAGTACGGGGCGACGAGGATCGCCCAGCGGGTGGGCGACGCGACGACCGGGCCGAGGCGCATGCCCGCACGGTCGAGGGCATCGAGAGCGCGGGCCGCGGCGAGAGCCGGCAGGCTCACCGCGCACGGGGCGCTTCCCCCGGTGGCCAGCACGATGGGCGCCGAGGGCCGGTTGCCCCACCACCAGCGCACCATGCGCTCGTCCGTGGTGGCCGCGAGGAGGCCGGGGTCGAAGGGATGGGCACCGGGCACCGTGCACTCCGGGTCGGGGCATCCGCAGCGGGCACGCCCCTGCGGGTCGGCCGCCACACCCGGGAGAACGGGCCACTGCCATGAGGTCGCGAAGGTCAGGGCCGCGCTGAGCATCTCAGGCCTCCCCTTGTCTCGCCTGGACAGGAGCCTGCGTCGCCTTCCGAGGATCTCGCGCATGAGCGCTCGTTCCTTTCCGTTGCACGCCTGGCAACACCGAGGATCACATCACACCATGTGTCGATCTCTTCACTGTGCGTACCTGCTGGCGCATCACACCCCTGCTGGAGACAAGGGGAACCCCTCTGGGCCGAGCATGTGGCTGCGTCCGCGCCCACACTGCGTACATCCAAAGCATGGGCATGGCGTGGGGTGGCGGCGCCTGGCGTTTTACGTCCCGCAGTATTTCTTGCCGCCTCCGCCACGGGAGGATGGGGCACGGTCGTCAGTGGTTAAGACGCCCGGGTCCGTCGCCAGGTTCCGGGCGGATCTCAACCGCCCCTGGCCTTCACCGAGTACGTACCCACCACGACCGCTGTGACGCTCCGTCGAACGAGGCCAGTCGACCTCAATAAGCCGTTACCCGAGTCAGTTTTAGGCCAACTTAGTTTTCCCGCAAGGGTTACCGCCGGTCTCATGGACACCAGGAATCCCAGCAGGACAATGCTGGACATCTCCTCACGAGTGCGTGTACATGTGGAGACACTGCTAGCGGCGCAGAACTACATGGGGGTTTGCGATGCTAACGAGCAAAACGCACCGGCCGGAAAGCCGGACGTCATGAACGCCCCTCACCTTCCGAAAGTGGCCGGAATCGATTCAACGGTTCCCTCGCCCGCACACACTGTCGCGCCCGCGCCTGCTCCCCCGGGTGCCGCCTCGGTCGCGCCGCCCACCGGTCCCGGAGCCGTTCTCCAAGATCGACTCGCGGGCTGGGTCTCGGATCTCACCACCCTCCACGAACTCACCGAGCGGCTGGCGCGCACGTCGACCCTGGACGAAGCGCTCCAGGAGCTGCTGCGCGCCGGAGCGGCCCTCGTGGGCGCCCGGCGCGGCCTCGTCGTCATGGAGCCGGGCGACGGGCTGGGCCCCGACACCACGATCGGCCTCGGCCTCGCCCGCGCGGACCTCGGTCACATCGAGACGGTCCCGCGCAGCTCCATGTCGTACGGGAAGATCCTGGACGGCCTGCCGGGCGGCGAGGGCGAGATCGCCCAGCCGGACCTCCTCTCGGAGGACGGGCTCGACCCCCGCCACCGCGAGGTGGCCGCACGCCTCGGCTACGCCGCGAGCTACGCCCTCCCCCTGACCACCGAGGCCGCGGGCCGGCTGGGCGCCGCCGTCTGGCTCTACGACGAACCCGCGGAACCGGTCGAGCGGCAGCGCCACCTCATCGGCCTGTACGCCCGGTACGCCACCGAGCACCTGGCGCGGCTCCTGGAGCTGGAACGCACGCGCGCGTGCATGACGACGATCTCCGCGGAGCTGCTTCCCCCACGGCTGCCGCGGGTCTCCGGCGTCCAGCTCGCCGCCCGGCACCGCACCGGACCCCGGGGCGGCGGCGACTGGTACGACGCGCTGCCGCTGCCCGACGCCGCGCTCGGCCTGGCCGTCGGCTCGGTCACCGGCTCGGGACCCAGCGCGGTCGCCGCCATGGGCCGCCTGAGAGCCTCCCTGCGGGCGTACGCGGTGATGGAGGGCGAGGATCCGGTCGCGGTGCTCTCCGACCTGGAACTGCTGCTCCGGCTCACCGAACCGGCCCGCTCGGCGACCGCCCTGTTCGCCTACTGCGAGCCCGCCCTGCGCAAGCTCACGCTCGCCGGGGCCGGCCACAGCCCGCCCCTGGTCATCGGCCCGCGCCGTACCGAGTTCGTCGAGACCTCCCTGTCGGCGCCGCTCGGGATGCTCGCCTGCTGGGAGGCCCCGAGCGTCGAGATGACCGCCGAACGCGGCGAGACCGTGCTCATCTACACCGACGGGCTGCTGCACCGCACGGGGGACCCGATGGACCGCGCCTTCGCGCGACTGCACGCGGCGGCGGCCGGGGTCCCGAAAGCCGTGCGGGACGACCCCGGGGCGATCGCCGACCACGTCCTGCGCACGGTCCTGCCGGACGGTCTCGACGAGGCGGACAGCGACGAGGACGTCGTCCTCCTGGCGGCCCGCTTCGAGTGAGCGCACGGACACCTCGTGTAACAGGCCTTCCGGCCCTGGGCCCCCTTCAGAGCGACCGTACGATGGAGGAGGTCCAGAGTCGTATCTAGGAGGCAGACCGTGTCGGAGGCGCTCACACCGGAGACCCCGGAAGCCGTGCTTGACGAAACCGCTGACGAAGCGGGCGAGGAAGAGCCCATCAAGCAGCGGAAGAACGGCCTGTACCCGGGCGTGTCCGACGAGCTCGCCGACAGCATGAAGTCCGGCTGGGCCGACACCGAGCTGCGCGGCCTCACGCCGATCGCGCAGGCCGAGTACACCGCCGCCCGCCGTGCCGCGCTCTCCGCGCGCTTCCCGGGCGAGCGCCTGGTGATCCCGGCGGGCAACCTGAAGACCCGCTCGAACGACACGGAGTACCCCTTCCGTGCCTCCGTCGAGTACGCGTACCTCACCGGCAACCTCACCGAGGACGGCGTCCTCGTGCTGGAGCCGGCCACCGAGGGCCACAAGGCGACGATCTACCTGCTGCCGCGCTCCGACCGCGAGAACGGCGAGTTCTGGCTCTCCGGCCAGGGCGAGCTGTGGGTCGGCCGCCGCCACTCCCTGGCCGAGGCCGAGCAGCTGTACGGCATCCCCGCCTCGGACGTCCGGGAGCTGCCCGCCGCCCTGTCGGAGGCCACCGGTCCCGTACGCGTCGTGCGCGGCTACGACGCCGCCGTCGAGGCCGCGCTGACCGACAAGGTCACCGCGGAGCGCGACAACGAGCTGCGGGTGTTCCTCTCCGAGGCCCGCCTCGTCAAGGACGCGTTCGAGGCCGGCGAACTGCAGAAGGCCGTCGACTCCACCGTCCGCGGCTTCGAGGACGTCGTGAAGGTCCTCGACAAGGCCGAGGCCACCAGCGAGCGCTACATCGAGGGCACCTTCTTCCTGCGCGCGCGGGTCGAGGGCAACGACATCGGCTACGGCTCGATCTGCGCCGCCGGACCGCACGCCTGCACCCTGCACTGGGTGCGCAACGACGGCCCGGTCCGCTCCGGCGACCTGCTGCTCCTCGACGCCGGCGTGGAGACCCACACGCTCTACACCGCCGACGTGACGCGCACCCTGCCCATCAGCGGCACGTACACGGAGATCCAGAAGAAGATCTACGACGCCGTGTACGAGGCTCAGGAGGCCGGTATCGCGGCCGTCCAGCCGGGCGCCAAGTACCGCGACTTCCACGACGCCGCGCAGCGGGTGCTGACCGAGAAGCTCGTCGAGTGGGGCCTCGTCGAGGGTCCGGTCGAGCGCGTCCTGGAGCTCGGTCTGCAGCGCCGCTGGACCCTGCACGGCACCGGCCACATGCTCGGCATGGACGTCCACGACTGCGCCGCCGCCCGCACCGAGACGTACGTCGAGGGCACGCTGGAGCCGGGCATGTGCCTGACCGTCGAGCCGGGCCTGTACTTCCAGGCGGACGACCTGACCGTGCCCGAGGAGTACCGCGGCATCGGCGTCCGCATCGAGGACGACATCCTCGTCACCGAGGACGGCAACCGGAACCTGTCGGACGGCCTGCCCCGCCGGTCGGACGAGGTCGAGGCCTGGATGGCGTCCCTCAAGGGCTGACATAGTGCCCCACGAGGGCTGATACGAGACTGCTGGCCGGGTGCCCTCCAGGGTGCCCGGCCATCGGTGTGTCCGGGGGTGGGCGGCTCCCGGAGTGCGGTGGCCCGCGGGCGGACCGGTGCGCCCGCGGGTTTTCGGTGTGCCTAGGGGGGCGGCTTTTCGTGGACGACGACTTCTGGTCCGGCGTCGGGGTGGATCTGCATTTGGAGCCGGACGCGGCGGCCGGGCGCAGGGCGGGCCTGGAACGGGCGCTGCGGGACGCTGTCCGCGCCGGGCGGCTCGCCCCGGGGACCCGGCTGCCCGCGACGCGGCGCCTCGCCGTCGAACTCGGCCTCTCCCGGGGCACGGCGAAGGCGGCGTACGACCAGCTCGTCGCCGAGGGCTATCTGACGGCCCGACAGGGTTCGGGCACCGAGGTGGCGTCCCTTCCGGCCGACGGCCCCCCGACGGACGTACGGGCGCCCCACGCGCGTGCACCCCGTTTCGATCTGCGCCCCGGCAGTCCGGACGTCGGCACGTTCCCGGCGGCGGCCTGGCTGCGGGCACTGCGCCGCGCGATCGCCACGGCCCCCTCCCTCGCGTACGACTACGGGGACCCGCGGGGCCGCATCGAATTGCGGACCGCCCTGTCGGGCTACCTGGGGCGGGCCCGCGGGGTGATCGCGCCTCCCGAACGGATCGTCATCACCTCCGGCTACGTCCAGGGCCTCGCCCTCCTCACGCGCGTCCTGGACGGTGGGACGGTGGCCATGGAGGATCCGGGGCTGCCGTTCCACCGGGATGTGGTGCGCAAGGCAGGCGGCACCGTGGTGCCCCTGCCCGTCGACGAACACGGCGCCCGTGCCGACCGGTTGGAGACCCTCGGCGCGGACGCGGTCGTCGTCACCCCCGCGCACCAGTACCCGACCGGCGTCACGCTCCACCCGGAGCGGCGGCGGGCGCTCACCGACTGGGCACGCGCGCGGGACACGCTGATCATCGAGGACGACTACGACGGGGAGTTCCGCTACGACCGGCAGCCGGTCGGCGCGCTCCAGGGCATGGCACCGGGCCATGCCGTCTACCTCGGGACCGCCTCCAAGACACTGGGCCCCGCCCTGCGCCTCGGCTGGATGGTGCTGCCGCCCCAACTGGTCGATCCGGTGGCCGACATCAAGCTGCACAGCGACCACCACACCGAGTCCATCGGCCAGTTGGCGCTGGCGGAGATGATCGTCAGCCACGCCTACGACCGTCACGTGCGCGCGTGCAGGCTCCGCTACCGGCGTCGCCGGGACCAGCTCCTCGACCGGGTGGGGGCGCGCAGGAGCGTACGGGGGATCGCCGCGGGACTGCACGCGTTGGTCGAAGTGACGGACGAGGCGGAGGTGCTGGCGCGCGCGGAGGAGGAGGGGCTGGCGGTGGGACGGCTCGGCGACCACTGGCACGGAGCGGGCGACGGGCGCCCGCAGGGCCTGGTCGTCGGGTACGGGACGCCGAGGGAGCGCACGTATCCCGAGGCGCTGGAGGCACTCGGGCGGGTTCTGGAGGGGGCGGGTCCCGCGGGCCGCGCGGGCGGGTCGGTCGGAACGGCGAGCGCCGGGGCGTTCTGATCCGCGGCCCGTCGGGGGGAGGGTGCGTCCGAGCCGAGACGCCCTGACCGGCCGGGGGCCCAGGACACTGAACCGGGGGCTTGGCCCGGGGCATCACCCGGTCGAGACGCCGTGCCTCGACGTCCTCGGCTGCCCGGGGCGCCAGCACCGAAGGACCGAAAGACCGAGAGACCGACGGACCACCTCGATCCGGGGCTCTCGGTCCGGCCCCTCGGCCCGGGGCCTCGGTCCAGGGCCTTGATGCGGGGCCTCGGCGGCCGTCCGCAGGATCTGACGAATGTCATGGGCGACCCGTGAATTGGGTCATGAAAAGGCGTGAGGAATGGGCCTGCCGAGCGGTCCATCCGAGCCGTAGCGTCGACGACATGACGACTCGCGACGCACGATCCGCAGAGCGCTCGGCCGTGAAGGGGAACGGAGCGCGCCGGGTGTTTCCGCCCGCCGGGCCGCAGCGGGTGCTCGCTCTCGCGCAACTGAGCAACTCCGTGGGTGACGGCGCCTACTACGTGACGTCCGCGCTCTACTTCACGCACGTCGTGGGGCTGTCCGCCGAGCGGGTCGGCCTCGGGTTGACGGTGGCGTGGGCGATCGGCTCGCTGGTGGGGGTGCCGCTGGGCCGGCTCGCCGACCGGCGCGGGCCGCGCGGCACCGCTGTCCTGCTGGCACTCGCCACCGCCACGGCGGTCGCGTCCTTCCTGCTCGTCCGCGGATTCCTCCCCTTCGTCCTCGCGGCCTGCGCCTACGCCTCGGCCCAGTCGGGACTCGGAGCCGCGCGCCAGGCGCTGCTCGCCTCCCTGATACCGGCCGGCGCGCGCACCGGACTGCTCGCACACCTCCAGTCGACGCTGAACGCCGGTCTGGCGGTGGGCGCGGGCCTCGGCGGTCTCGCCCTGCACGCCGGGACCCGGTCCGCCTACCTCGGGGTGTTCGCGCTGGACGCGGTGAGTTTCCTGGTGTGCGCAGCCCTGCTGCGGCAGTTGCCGTCGGTCGAGCCCGCCCGGGTGGAGCGGACGGACGGGAGGCTCGAGGCCGGTCGCGCCGGCGAGAGTCCTCGGGACGGTCGGGGCGGGCGCAGCGGTCGGGGGAGTGAGCGGGGCTCGGCGGACGGTGTGCTGCGCGACCGTCCCTACGTGCTGGTCACGTTCCTCAACACCGTGCTGTTGCTGCGGATGCCGCTTCTCAGTCTCGGCATACCGCTGTGGATCACGGAGCGCACCGAGGCGCCCGCCTGGCTGGTCTCCGCGTTGTTCGTGCTCAACACCGCGGCGGTGATGGTGTTCCAGGTGCGGATGGCCCGCGGTGTGACGGGACTCGTCACGGCGACCCGCTCGATCCGGCGGTCCGGGCTCGTGATGCTGGCGTCCTGCACGGTGTTCGCCCTGTCGTCCGGCGTCTCCCCCTGGATCGCGGCTGCCGTCCTCGTGGCGGGTGCGGTGCTCCAGGTCGTCGCCGAGATGCAGCACTCGGCGGGCTCCTGGCAACTCGCGTTCGACCTCGCCCCCGCCGACCGCATGGGCGAGTACCAGGGTTTCTTCGGCACGGGGGTCACGGTGGCGCGGACCATGGGCCCGCTCGTCCTGACGGCCCTGCTGGTCGGTTGGGGGACGCCGGGCTGGCTGTTGCTCGGCGGCCTGATGCTCGGTGCGTCGTACGCGATGGGCCCGGCGACCCGGTGGGCTGCCTCCCGCAGTTCGGTGCGGCCGGAGCGGCCGGCCGGCGCCGATCACCGGGAGGCGGCCGGACGGGAGGCGTCCGAGAACGCGCGCCGAGAGGGTGGGCGGGAGTTCCGGAGGGGTGAGGTGGGCCGTCGAGAGGGCGGGGTGCGCCACCCGAAGGGCGGGAACCGGATGCGGCTCGCGCCGGCCGGCGCCGCCGGGGCGCAGGGCGCGGAGTGCTGAGCGGAGGACCGCGCTGCTAGGCAGGCAGCAGGGAGGGGGAGTTCCTCCACTTGAGGATCTTGTCGAAGCTGACCACCGCGCCGCCCGGACCCGGGTTGTTGCCGAACTGGACGTGGTCGGCGAGCTCCTGGATCAGGCCGAGGCCCCGCCCGTGTTCGGCGTCCTGGTCGGCGGGGCGCAGTGCGGGGCGGGCGGTCCCGCCGGGGAAGCCGGGGCCGGAGTCGCTGACCTCGATGCGGCACTGGTCGCCGTCGAGGTAGGCGGTCACCCGGTACGCCTCGCCGGCGGCGCCCCGCGCGGTGGCCCCACCGTGCTCGACGGCATTGGCGCAGGCCTCGGTGAGGGCGACGGAGAGGTCATAGGAGACGTCGGGGTCGACACCGGCGCTCTCCATCGTGCCGAGCAGCAGACGTCGGGCGAGGGGAACGCTCGCAGCCTCGCGCCGCAGATGGAGTGACCACCAGATGCTCATGCTCCAGCCTCCCGGCCGCGGCTCGACGTACCGATACGTATTGCCGCAAGCACCCGTGCGCAATCGCATACGTCCGAGGACGGCGCCCATACGGCGGACGCGCGAGTGCCGGAGGCCGGTGTATGCGGTTGCGAGTCGACGTACGGAAGTTCGTGTTCCGGTCCAAGGCGGCGTTGCGGACAGAGCGGTCGTACCTCACCTTGTGGACCTGCCGTGGGTGACGGGTGGGCCCAGTGCGATGATGAGCCCGCCATGACTGCCCCCCACCAGCGTTCGGCGCCCTCCGGAGCCGACCTCCGGATCCTCAGGGCCGCGGTGTTCGCCGCGGTCTGTGTCGCGCTGGCCGCGGCCGGTCATGGCATCGCCTCCTGTGCCGTGGTTCCGCTGTGGACCCTGGGCGTCGGCTTCCTCGTGGTGTTCACCGTCGCCGTCACACTGGCGGGGCGGGAGCGCGCGCTGCCCGGCATCGTGGCGGTCCTCGCGGTCGGCCAGACGGCGTTGCACACGCTGTTCGGGTTCAGCCAGCACGCGGGCGCCACGGCCAGCGGTTCCATGGGCTCGATGACATCGAGCATGCCGGTGTCGGACGCCACCCTGGTGGCCCGGGCCGCCCGCCTGGTGTGCGGTACGACCGCCGCGGCGATCAGTCCCGCACACGCCCAGAAGCTCCTCGCCGACGCGCGGCTCGATACGGGCACGGGCGGCATGACGGCGTCCATGGGGCATGCCACGGACGCGGTGCCGGTCGGCGGCGACGTCGCGATGCCGATGCTGCCCTCCCTGCCGATGCTGCTCGGCCACGTCCTCGCGGCCGTCGCCGCCGGATGGGTGCTGCGCCGCGGCGATCTGGCGCTGCTCCGCCTCATGCGGCTGTCGGCGCAGGGTGTCGCCGAAGGGGCGCTCGTACGGTCGTTGCGCGCCGCTCTGACGCTCGTACGCGCGCTGCGCACGGGCCTTCAGGGGGCGCCCGAGATCGCCCGCCCGCGTCGTAGCGCGCCCCGTACGCTCCGCGCTCCGCGGACGACCGCCCTCCAGCACACAGTGGTCCGACGCGGACCACCCGTCTCCGCTCTCTCCCTCGCCGCCTGACACGACGCGCCACCTCACCGAGCCGGCAGCCCGAAGTCCCCACATCCAGGGACATATCGGGCCTCCCGGACTCTCCCGGAGGGACGCGGTCGTGCCGCACGCGCGCGTACCCGCCGGGTCTCCCGGGCGCGGGCCCACCCCGCACCGGAACGCCGAGGCGTTCGCGCGTCCCCTTCGTCATCGAACTGAGAGTGGAGTGTTCCCTTCCATGAAGGCTTCTCGTATCGCCGCCGTCGGCACCGTCGCCGCCTCGGCCGTTCTCGTCCTGTCCGCCGCGCCCGCGTTCGCGCACGTCAGCGTCTCGCCCGACGGAGCGGCGGCCAAGGGCGGCTACGCCGTCGTGAACTTCAAGGTTCCTAACGAGCGCGACGACGCCTCGACCACCAAGCTCGAGGTGAACCTCCCGACGGACCACCCGCTCGCCTCGGTCATGCCGCAGCCGGTGCAGGGATGGAACGTCGAGGTCACCAAGTCCAAACTGGACAAGCCGGTGACCCTGCACGGCGAGAAGATCGACGAAGCCGTCACCAAGGTCACCTGGACCGCCGACGGCAAGGGCATCCAGCCGGGCTTCTTCCAGAAGTTCCCGCTCTCCGTCGGCGCGCTGCCCGAGGACACCGACCAGCTCGTCTTCAAGGCGATCCAGACGTACGACAACAAGGAGGTCGTGCGCTGGATCGAGCCGCAGAAGGAGGGCGCCGAGGAGCCGGAGAACCCGGCGCCGGTGCTGGCCCTGTCGGCCGCGACCGAGGACCACCACGGCTCCGCCGGTGCCGAGGACGCCTCCGACACGGAGAAGTCCGACGGCGCCGCGAAGGACACCGACCAGGCGGCCGCCTCCTCGGACGGCAGCGACACGACCGCACGGGTTCTCGGCGTCGTGGGCATCGTCGTCGGCGCGCTGGGCGTGGCGTACGGCGTGTTCGCCAACCGTCGGCGTACGAACGCCTGAGACGCCGCTCGGCGTCCGAGGCACTGAGACACACCCGCCTCGGTGCGCACCGGAGGGCCGCGGGAACGCGGCTCTCCGGACGGGTCCGACTCGGCCTCCGGCCGGTCCGGCACGGCTCTCCCGCCCTGCCGGACCTGGCCCTTCGGCCGCGAACGACCCCCGGTGCGCGCCAAGGCACTCACATCTGGGACATTTTTCTATGCGCAAGAAGACGTACGCGGTGGCCGCCCTGTTCGCAGCCGCCGCTCTGACCCTCTCCGCCTGCGGCAGCGGCGACGACAGCAACAAGCCCGTCGCCGACGTGTCCGTCGCCGCCGACTCGGGCAAGGCCGCGACGGTCCTCGACCAGCCGTTCGAGAAGCCGGACCTCGTGCTCACGGACACGAACGGCAAGAAGTTCGACCTGCGCGCGCAGACCAAGGGCCGGCCCACGCTGGTCTACTTCGGCTACACGCACTGCCCCGACGTCTGCCCGCTGACGATGAACAACCTGGCCGTCGCCAAGAAGCAGCTGCCCAAGGCCGAGCAGGACAAGCTGCGCGTCGTGTTCGTCACCACCGACCCCGACCGCGACACCCCCGCGGCGCTCCGCACCTGGCTCAAGGGAATCGACTCCGACTTCATCGGCCTGACCGGTGACTTCTCCACCATCCAGGCCGGCGCCCGCACGCTGGGCATCTCCATCGAGCCGACCTCGAAGGACAAGAACGGCAAGCTCGTCTCCGTGCACGGCACCCAGGTCATCGCGTTCTCGCCGAAGACCGACGGAGGCTATGTGCTGTACGGCGAGGACGCCACGGTCGACGATTACACCAAGGACCTTCCCAAGATCGTCGAGGGGAAGAACCCGTGAGGCGCCGTCCCGGCCGCCCGGCCCGGCCCCTGACTCTCGGCGCCCTGGTCATAGCCGCGGCATTGACGCTCGCGGGCTGCGGCTCGGGCGACGGCGACTCCTCGGGTTCGCTGTCCTCCTCGGGCCGGCCCGACCTCAGGATCACCGGCGCCTACATGCCCGCCCCGAGCATGGCCACCATGGCGGCGGGGTTCTTCACCGTCACCAACTCCGGTGGTGCCGACCGGCTGACCTCCGTCACCAGCGACCTCTCGGACGACGTGACGCTCCACTCCACCAAGGACGGCGCGATGGAGGAGGAGAAGTCCTTCGCCGTGCCCGCCCACGGCACCCTGGACTTCGCGAGCGGCGGCAACCACCTCATGTTCGCAAAGCTCACCCACAAGCCCCGGGAGGGCGAGAAGGTGGCTCTGGAACTGCACTTCGCCACGTCCGGCACGGTGAAGGTCTCCATGCCGGTGAAGTCCGCGACCTACAACCCCGACTCCGGGCACTGAGGGAGGCACTACCGTGACACCGACCATCGCCCCCCGCTTCCGGACCCTCCTGCTGCTTTTCCTCGCCGTCGCCGGCGCACTCCTGGCGGGCGCCGCGCCCGCTTCCGCGCACGCCGCGCTGACCGGGAGCGATCCGCAGCAGGGGACGGTGGTCGCCGAGGCACCCACGCAGATCTCGCTCACCTTCTCCGAGCAGGTCTCGATGAACGACAGCTCGCTGCGGGTCCTCGACCCCAAGGGCAAGCGGGTCGACACCGGCGGTCCCAGCGACCTGGGCGGCAGCACGTACGGCGTGAAGCTCCACGCGGGCCTGCCCGACGGCACGTTCACCGTGACCTACCAGGTGGTGTCGGCCGACAGCCATCCCGTCTCGGGCGCCTTCACCTTCTCCATCGGCGCGCCCTCGCAGACCTCCGTCGCCGCGTCGGGCCAGGACGTCGGGGGCGGAGTGGTGGGCTTCCTCTACGGAGCCGGCCGCTACTTCTCGTACGCCGGGTTCATCCTGCTCGTCGGTGGCGCCGCGTTCGTGCTGGGCTGCTGGCAGCGCGGGTCCGGGGTGCGGCCGGTGCAGCGTCTCGTGGTCGCCGGCTGGCTCACCCTGACGGTCTCCACGCTCGCCCTGCTGCTCCTGCGCGGTTCGTACGTCGGGTCCGGCAAGGTCGGCGACATCTTCGACCTGAATCTGCTCGCACAGGTGCTCCAGACCAAGCCTGGCGCCGCGCTGGTCTCGCGGCTGCTGCTGCTCGCCGCGGCGGCCCTGTTCATCGCCGTGCTGTTCGGCGCGTACGCCAAGCGGGACGAGGACGCGCGCGCGGCCGCCGAGGCACTGGCCGTCGCCACCAGGAAGGCGAACGGCACCAAGAGCGGCCGGGCCAAGGGAACGCGCACCAAGGCTGCCGGGGCGAAGTCCGTCGGCGCCAAGGCGACCGGCGGGAAGACGGCGATCACGAAGACGCCCGCCCCCGAGTCCGCCGAGGAGACGGACGGGACGGACCTCACCCCCGATCCCGCCACGGAGGCGGCCGACCTGGCCGCCGAGAAGAAGGACCTCACCTTCGGACTCGCCATCGGCGGGGTGGTCGTGGCGGCGGGACTCGCCGCGAGCTGGGCCATGGCCGAGCACGCGTCCACCGGTATACAGGCGGGCATCGCCATGCCCGTCGACGTACTGCACCTGCTGGCCGTCGCCGTCTGGCTCGGCGGCCTGACGACCCTCCTGGTGGCCCTGTTCCGGGCACCGGCGGCGGAGCAGATCGAGGCCGCGGCCGTCCACCGCTTCTCCCGCCTCGCGTTCGGGAGCGTCCTCGTCCTGGTGGCGACCGGCGTCTACCAGTCGTGGCGGCAGGTCGGCTCCTGGGCGGCGTTCACCGACACGACGTACGGGCAGCTGCTGCTCGTCAAGATCGGTCTGGTGGCCGTGCTCGTGGGCGTCGCCTCGATCTCCCGGCGCTGGACGGGCGGGCTCGCGGAGGCGGTTCCCCGGGCCGTCGAGGCCGCGCGGGCGGAGCAGCGGCCGGCACGCAGGA
This sequence comes from Streptomyces sp. M41(2017), assembly GCF_002078175.1. Classification (GTDB taxonomy): domain Bacteria; phylum Actinomycetota; class Actinomycetes; order Streptomycetales; family Streptomycetaceae; genus Streptomyces. Next base: position 2,016,991 of record NZ_MWFK01000001.1, read on the forward strand.
CGCCCACCACCGTCCCCGCCGACTCCCGGCGGGCCGCCCAACTGGCCCGGCAGCAGGCCGCCGTGGACACCGCGCGCGCCCAGCGCGTCCGCGACGCCGATCCGAACCGCACCGGCCTGCGCCGCTCGGTCCTCGCCGAGGCGGCCGTCGCGGTCGTCCTGCTGGCCGTCACGACCGCGCTGACGACCACCGAGCCGGGGCGCACCGAAGAGGCGGTCCAGCAGGCCAAGGGCGCCGCCGCCCAGCGGTCCGGCCCGCTGTCCCTGAAGATCCCCTTCGACACGGGCGGCCAGGACGGCAAGGGCACGGCCGAGGTCACGTTCGAGCCGGCCCGGGTCGGCGGCAACGAGATGCACGTCTTCGTGGTCCGCCCCAACGGGAAGGCCTTCGACGTGCCCGAGGTGAAGCTCGCCCTCACCCTCAAGGCGAAGGATGTCGGCCCGCTGCCCGTGACGCCCGACCGGATCGCCACGGGACACTGGTCGGCGAGCGATGTACAGATCCCCATGGCGGGCGACTGGAAGATCGCGGTGACCGTGCGCACCTCGGACATCGACCAGGTCACCGTGAACAAGAACGCGCAGATCGGCTGAACCTGACCATGGCTGACCAGTCCACTCCCGGGACGTCCTCCGGCGCCCGCGAGGACGCCTCCGCGAAGGACGACTCCCCGAAGACCTCCCGAGCGACGGCTCCGGAGGCTTCCGCCGGTCCCTCGGAGCCGGCGGCCTCGTCGGAGACCCGCTCGGCGGGAGTCATGTCGCGGCGCCGGCTGCTCGGAACCGCCGGTGCGACAGGGCTCGCCCTCGGCGCGGGCGGGGCAGCCGTGGGCTACGCCGCCGCCCCCTCCGCGGACAAGGCCGTTCCGCTGGCTTCGGTGGGCATGGACACGGTGATGTTTCACGGGAAACATCAGCCCGGCATCACCACCGCCCTCCAGGCGCGCGGCCATCTCGTCGCCTTCGACCTGGCGGCGGGCGCCGGCCGCCGGGAGGCCGCCGCCCTGCTGCGCCGCTGGTCGGCGACCGCGGAGCGGCTGATGGCGGGCGAGAGCGCGAGCCACGACGACACCGACGTCGCCCTCGACGCGGGCCCCTCGTCCCTGACCGTCACCTTCGGCTTCGGCCACAGCTTCTTCGCGCGTACGGGTCTGGAGAAGCAGCGCCCGGTCGCGCTGGACCCGCTGCCCGACTTCTCCTCCGACCGTCTCGACAAGGGGCGCAGCAACGGCGACCTGTGGGTGCAGATCGGGGCGAACGACGCCCTCGTCGCCTTCCACGCCCTGCGCGCCCTCCAGAAGGACGCGGGCAGCGCGGCACGGGTGCGCTGGCAGATGAACGGCTTCAACCGGTCCCCCGGCGCCACCGCGTCCCCCATGACCGCACGCAACCTGATGGGGCAGATCGACGGCACCCGCAATCCGAAGCCGTCCGAGCCCGACTTCGACGGGCGCGTCTTCGTGCCCGGCTCGGGCGACCCGGCCTGGATGGCGAACGGCTCGTACGCGGTCGTACGCCGGATCCGGATGCTGCTCGACGACTGGGAAAGGCTCTCGCGCAAGGCGCAGGAGGACGTCATCGGGCGGCGGAAGTCCACCGGGGCACCGCTCAGCGGCGGCACCGAGAAAACCGCGATGGACCTCGACAAGACCGACGCCGACGGGAACCTGGTCGTCCCCATCAACGCGCACGCCCGGATCACCCGGCCCGACCAGAACGGCGGTGCCACGATGCTGCGCCGTCCGTTCTCCTTCCACGACGGCATCGACGCGGACGGGGTGCCCGACGCCGGGCTGCTCTTCGTGTGCTGGCAGGCCGACCCGTTGCGCGGCTTCGTCCCCGTCCAGCGCAAGCTCGACCGTGGTGACGCCCTCTCCGACTTCGTCCGGCACGAGTCGAGCGGCCTGTTCGCGGTGCCGGGCGGAGCGGCGCGCGGGGAGTACGTGGGGCAGCGGCTCCTGGAAGGCTGAGCGACCCGGTCCGGTTGGCGTCCACCGGGCGCCCTGCACACCTACCGTCCGCCGGGCGTTCGGCACAGCAACGGTCGTCCGGTCGTCCGGTGCAGGTCCCGTCGGCCCGCCCACCCGGCACAGTTCCCCGCGTCCGGTCCGGCGGGCCGGGTGGATTCACCCCTGGGTGCCCTGTTTCCACAGGGGTGAGCCTCGTGGGACGAGGCCCATTAGGGTGACGGTATGTCGGCGACGCGCTACACCTATCTCGGCCCCGAGGGAACGTTCACCGAGGCCGCCCTCCGCACGCTTCCGGAGGCCGCGACGCGGGAGCTGGTGCCGATGGTGTCCGTGCCGGCCGCGCTCGACGCGGTGCGCGGCGGCCAGGCTGCCGGCGCGCTCGTCCCGATCGAGAACTCGGTGGAGGGCGGGGTCACCGCCACGCTCGACGAGCTGGCCAAGGGCGACCCGCTGATGATCTACCGCGAGGTCGTGCTGCCGATCGCCTTCGCCCTGCTGGTCAGGCCCGGCACCACGCTGAAGGACGTCAAGACGGTCACCGGGCACCCGGTCGCCCAGCCCCAGGTGCGCAACTGGCTGGGCGCACACCTCCCGGACGCCCTGTGGGAGTCGGCCGCGTCGAACGCCGACGGTGCCCGGCTGGTCCAGGAGGGCCGGTTCGACGCGGCCTTCGCGGGCGAGTTCGCAGCGGCGACGTACGGTCTCGAACCCCTGGTCACCGAGATCCACGACGCGGCGAACGCCGAGACCCGTTTCGTCCTGGTCGGCCGTGCGGCCAGGCCCGCTGCCCCGACCGGCGCCGACAAGACCTCCGTGGTCATCTGGCTCGGCGACGACCACCCCGGCGCCCTGCTCGAACTGCTCCAGGAATTCGCCGTGCGCGGCGTCAACCTGATGCGCATCGAATCCCGCCCCACCGGCCAGGGCATCGGCAATTACTGCTTCTCGGTGGACGCCGAGGGACATATCACCGACCGCCGGGTGGGAGAGGCGCTGATGGGCCTCAAGAGGATCTGCCCCCAGGTCCGCTTCCTGGGTTCGTACCCGCGTGCCGGCGTCGCACTGAAGGACGTCCGGCCTCTGCGGCCGGGGACCTCCGACAGCGAGTTCTCCGCCGCGTCGGACTGGCTGGCGCGCTGCCAGGACGGCCGTTCCTGACCGACGCGGACCGGCACATACCGTCCGGCCGGCAGCCCCCGGTTCGACCGCGGGACCGGCATGCCCCGGTGTCCCCGCACGTCGAGGGGCCTCCACGTCCTGACCGGCCGATCCACACCCGTCCGGGTTTCCCTCCCCGGTCCTACCTGCCTATTTTCGCCATCCACAGGAGTTATCCACAGGCGCGCTTCTCGACCTGGGGACAAGTCGACAACGAAGCACTACATCGTCGACAAATCGGCCTACAGCACGCAACTTCCTCCACAGGCCCACAGGTCACCCTTCGTCCACCCTTTTCCATTGATCAACTCTATGGAGCGAATCATTTACACCCGAAAGTGGGTGTACGGAGGGTTTGAACCGGGAATTCCTCATCCGCAGAAGTGGGCTCGGAATGATCAATTCCGGCATCCACAGATCTCCCACACAGCCTGTGGATAACTATCTCGACTCCCAGATTCCTGTGGACAACCGGATCCCAAGTCCCGCCTCCCGCAAGGAAATCCAGTCAACCGGCGCCCGGCCGCCTGCCCCGTTTCAGGGAGTAAGACCCTTTCATTGACGATGAGCGATGATCAAGAGATTCGGTCCGGCATTTCACCCATAACGTGACAGACCTCACGCGCCGGAATATCGAGTCGTTCGCCGGAAGCACGCACCGGTAGCCTTGTGGGGTGATTGACCTTCGCCTGCTCCGTGAGGACCCCGACCGTGTTCGCGCCTCCCAGCGCGCCCGTGGAGAGGATGTCGGCCTCGTCGACTCCCTTCTCTCCGCCGACGAGCGGCGCAGGTCGTCCGGCGTCCGCTTCGATGAGCTGCGTTCCGAGCAGAAGTCGCTCGGCAAGCTGATCCCCAAGGCCTCTCCCGAAGAGCGCGCCGAGCTGCTGAAGAAGGCCGAGCAGCTCAAGGCCGACGTCAAGGCGGCCGACGTCGAGCAGCACGAGGCCGACGAGGAGGCCAAGCGCCTCCTCCTCCAGCTCGGCAACGTGGTGCACCCCGACGTCCCGGTCGGCGGAGAGGAGGACTTCGTCGTCCTCGAGACGCACGGCACCATCCGCGACTTCGCCGCCGAGGGCTTCGAGCCCAAGGACCACCTGGAGCTCGGCGAGTCGCTGGGCGCCATCGACGTGGAGCGCGGCGCCAAGGTGTCCGGCTCGCGTTTCTACTACCTCACGGGTGTCGGCGCGCTCCTGGAGCTCGCCCTCGTCAACGCGGCGATCGCGCAGGCCACCGAGGCCGGCTTCGTCCCGATGCTGACCCCCGCGCTGGTCCGCCCGCGCGCCATGGAGGGCACCGGCTTCCTCGGCCAGGCCGCGGAGAACGTGTACCACCTGGAGAAGGACGACTACTACCTGGTCGGCACCTCCGAGGTCCCCCTCGCGGCGTACCACATGGACGAGATCCTCGACGCCGACCAGCTGCCGATGCGCTACGCCGGCTTCTCGCCGTGCTTCCGCCGCGAGGCCGGCACCTACGGCAAGGACACCCGCGGCATCTTCCGCGTGCACCAGTTCGACAAGGTCGAGATGTTCTCGTACGTCGACCCCGCGGACGCGGAGAACGAACACCGCCGTCTCCTCGACTGGGAGAAGCAGTGGCTGACCGGCCTCGAACTGCCCTTCCAGGTGATCGACGTGGCGAGCGGCGACCTCGGCTCCTCCGCCTCGCGCAAGTTCGACTGCGAGGCGTGGATCCCGACCCAGGGCAAGTACCGCGAGCTGACCTCGGCCTCGAACTGCGACGGCTTCCAGGCCCGGCGCCTGTCCGTCCGCATGCGTGACGGCAAGAAGGTCCAGCCGCTGTCGACGCTGAACGGCACGCTGTGTGCCGTGCCGCGCACCATCGTGGCGATCCTGGAGAACCACCAGCTCGCCGACGGATCGGTGCGGGTGCCCGAGGTGCTGCGCCCCTACCTGGGCGGCCGTGAGCTTCTGGAGCCGATCTCCAAGTGACCGGTACCACGGGGTCCACGGGCCCGTCCGAGACCACGGACGGGCGGACCTTCCCGTACAAGCTCGTCGCGACCGACCTCGACGGGACGCTGCTGCGTTCCGACGAGACGGTCTCGGCGCGTACGCGTGAGGCGCTCGCCGCGGTCACCGCGGCGGGCGCGGCGCACATCGTCGTCACCGGGCGCGCGGTGCCCTGGACGCGCCACATCCTCGACGACCTCGGCTACCGGGGTCTCGCGGTCTGCGGTCAGGGCGCCCAGGTGTACGACGCGGGGGAGCACCGCCTGCTCACCTCGGTGACGCTGGACCGGCAGCTCGCCGGTCTCGCGCTCGCCAAGATCGAGGCGGAGGTCGGCCCGCTGCTGCTCGCGGCGAGCCGTGACGGACTCGAGGGCGAGGTGCTCGTCGGCCCCGGCTACCGGGTGCAGGACGGGCCACTGCCGGTCGTGCCCATCAGGGACGCGGCGGACCTCTGGTCGGCGCCGCTGAACAAGGTGTACGTCCAGCACCCGACGCTCTCGGACGACGAACTCGCGGCCGTGGCCACCGAGGTCGCGGGCGGGCTGGTCGGCGTCACGATGGCGGGCGCGGGGATAGTGGAACTCCTCCCCCTCGGACTCTCCAAGGCGACGGGGCTGTCACTGGCGGCCCGCCGCCTCGGCGCGAAGGCCGTGGACACCATCGCCTTCGGCGACATGCCGAACGACATCCCGATGTTCGCGTGGGCCGCGCACAGCGTGGCCATGGCCAACGCCCACGCCGATCTCAAGGCGGTCGCGGACGAGGTGACGTCCACGAACGAGGAGGACGGCATCGCGGTCGTACTCGAGCGATTGCTGCCGCGGTCCTAGCGGATCCCGTGCGGTGCCGGCAGTCCGCGGTGACGACCGCGGGAGTCGCCATGCCTGACGAGTACTGTCACGACGTTCCGCGTGCGCGGTGCCGCACGCGGAACGTGTTGCGGAGGATGCGCGGATCGAACGCGCGCGGGGTTTCACCCCCGACCACGGCTTAGCAAGCCGGTGCCTTCCCACTCGGCCAATCCTCCGGGTGGGCGGCCCGCGCGACACGCGCGCTCGAAGCGGCCGCCCCGGGCAGCCCCCCGTGCGGAGCGGGTTCGACGGAGGGGTAACTACTCCGGAACCCGCCGCGGGCTGCCCTGTCGGGAGCTCGACGAACTGCTCCTGATGAACATCGTCGCGCTCCTCTCCCAGAGTGTGGCGCCGGACGGCTCCGGCGGTGGGGACACAACTACTGTGCCCGTCGGCCGACTTGGGCGCCACTGGTTAAAGGCCGTCGCCCGAGGGACCGACCGCGGGTCTCACCTGCGGCGCCATCTGCGCCGACGGCTCTTGCTGAAGAACCATCCCGCGGGCGGCTCGTCCGAACGCCACGGTTCCGGTTCGGGTCCCTCCGCGCGCCAGCGCGCGGCGAGCATACGGGCCCGCGCCGAGGGTTCCGCCGTCTCAGCGGCCCGGACGAAGCTCTCGTCGAGCACCAGGTCGTCCCACTGGTCACCGGCCGCGTCCCCGGGTCGGTCTCCGGCCTGATCGTGGCCGTCACCTCGCGGTTCCTCTGCTGCCATCCCCGTTCCTCCTGGCCGTACGTCCTCGTTCGCCCAGTCTGCCCGGACCGAGGTGAAGCCCCCGTCAAGAAGAACCGTGACGGAAAAGAGGCTCCCCGCGCGCGCGTGCCGTCGATCGGCGGCACGCGCGCGGGGAGCCTCTTTTCGCGGTTCGGCGCTCCGTTCCGGCGTTCAGCCGGTGCCGGGGACTCCGTCCTCCGCGGTCACAGCGGGTGGCTCACTCCTCGCCGGCCAGGGTCAGCGACCGCAGCCGCTGCCCGGCGTACCAGGTGGCGGCGACGGTGACCACGACCAGCAGGACGGTCGCGGTCGGCAGGCCGACGTCCGAGGTGACGAGGTCGCCTCCGGTCACCTTGTGGCCCACGGCGAGCGCCCACTGCTGGACGCTGAGGGTGCGCGCGCCGGAGACCAGTGAGCCGAACAGCGCCTCCCAGACGAGCGCGTAGACGAGTCCGAAGACCACGGCGTGCCGGGTCACGGTCCCGAGGAGCAGGAACATCGCGGCGTAGGCGATCGAGGCGACCAGCGCCGCGACGGTGTAGGCGACGGCGATCTGCTGGCCGTTGCCGTTGAGGATCATGCCCGCGATGAAGGTGGGCACCGCCGAGAACGCCATGGTGACGGCGATCGCGACGATCAGCTTGGTGAAGATGATCGTGGGCCGCTTCAGGGGCTTGGCCAGCAGGTACACCACCGAACCGTCGTCGATCTCGGGTCCGATGGCGCCCGTGCCGGCGATGACGCCGATGATCGGCACCATCGTGGCGAGCGCGAACCCGCCGAGCAGGTCAGAGGCCACCTGGTCGTCGGCACCGGAGAAGCTGCGGACAGCCACCGAGATGACGATGAGCAGGACAGGCAGGATGCCGAGGATGAGGGCCCGGCGGCGGCCGAGCAGGCCGCGGTAGGTGAGCCGGGCGACTGTGGGGTCGTACATCTTCGGCCTCCTACGCCGCGACAAGATACGAGAAGACGGATTCCAGGGACTCGTCGGACGGCGACACCGTCAGCAGCCGGATGCCGTGCTCGCGCGCGACCTTGGGCAGCAGGGCGGTGAAGCGGCCGAAGTCCACGGCCTGGATGCGCAGCGCGCCCTCGGCCAGGTCGACCTCGATGCCGGACGTCGACGGGTCGGCGATCAGTGCGGCGGCCAGCAGACGGTCGTCGCTGGAGCGGATGAGGTAGCGGTGCGGGCGGTCGGTCATCAGGCGGCGGATCCGCCGAAAGTCGCCGCTCGCCGCGTGCCGTCCGGCGACGATCACCTCGATGTGGGAGGCGAGTTGCTCGACCTCTTCGAGGATGTGGGACGAGAACAGCACCGTGCGGCCCTCGTCGCCCATGCGGCGCAGCAGGTCCATGAGCTGCATGCGCTGACGCGGGTCCATGCCGTTGAACGGTTCGTCGAGCAGCAGCAGCGACGGGTCGTGGACCAGCGCGGACGCCATCTTCACGCGCTGCCGCATGCCCTTGGAGTATGTGGAGATCTTGCGGTCCTGGGCGTACTCCATCTCGACGGTGGCGAGCGCCCGCTGGGCGGACTTCGCGCCGAGGCCGTGCAGTTCGGCGTTGGCGACGACGAACTCGCGTCCGGAGAGGAAGTCGTACATCGCCTCGCGTTCGGGGACGATGCCGATGTGCCGGTAGATGTCCTCGTTGCGCCAGGTCGGGCGGCCGTCGAGCGTGACGGTGCCCGTCGACGGAGCGAGGAAGCCGCCCATCATGTTGATGAGGGTGGACTTGCCGGCTCCGTTCGGGCCGAGCAGGCCGGTGACGCCGGGGCCGATCGTCATCGTGATGTCGTTGACCGCCACCACGTTGCCGAACCAGCGTGAGACGTGGTCGATGTTGAGGGTGGTCACAGCCCGACCTTTCGGTAGCGGCGCATCAGGATGCCGTAGCAGCCGGCGATGAGACCCAGGACGACGACGAGGTAGACGACGCCCTGGCCGGACGAGGGGCCCACCTCGCCGGGGAAGGCGGAGGAGGCGCCCAGGAAGGCCGTCTGCACGCCGTCGATGAGCGTGATGGGCGAGAAGAGCCCGAGCCAGGGGACGGCCCCGCTGCTGGACTGCTCGAAGGCGATGGCCTGGACGGTGGAGACCGCTCCGTAGGAGATGGTCAGCGCGGCGATGACGGCCGCGATGCCGAAGCCGCGGCGCGGGGTGACGGCCGAGATGACCAGTCCGATGCCGGCGAAGAGCAGCGAGAGCAGCGCCACGGAGACCAGCCCCTGTCCGAAGCCCTTCGTCTGGTCGGCGAAGTCGAGCTTGGCGAGCAGCGCGCCGACGTAGAGCACGATCAGCGGGGCGGCCGTGAGGATGAACAGGGCCGAGGCGAGCGCCGCGTACTTCGCGCGGACGTAGTCGGCGGTCTCGATGGGGCGCGAGAAGTACAGCGGCACGGTCTTGAAGCGCAGGTCGCGGGAGACGGCCTGGGGGCCCTGCGAGGCGACGTACAGGCCGATGACCGCCTGCATGATCACCGCGTAGCGCGTGTAGTCGACGGGGAGGTCCTTCGCCTTCGTGGCGACCGCGACGGCCACCATGATCAGGGCGGGGACGCAGATCACCACGAAGAGCAGCATCGGCAGGACCTTGGACTTGACCGAGCGGCCGAGTCCGTAGGCGCCGCGCAGGGACTGCGAGTAGAGGGACCGGCGGGCGTAGGCGCGGCCGAGGCGCGGGCCGTCGTAGTTGCGATAGCCGATGTTGTGGATGCGGGACTGCTCACCGGGCTGGGTGAGGGGCTGCTCAACTGCCATGGCCGACCGCCTCCTTCCGCTGGTCGTCGCCGGTGCGCGGCTGCGTGCCCGCCGCGCGCTCGTCCTTGGTGCGCTGTTCGTCGCTGTCGTTGAAGACCTCGGCGATGTGGTGCCTGCGCTGTTCCATCCGCACCAGGCCCAGGCCCAGGTCGGCGACCAGGTCGCGGACGAGGTCGTAGGTGTCCTCGCTCTCGGTGGTCAGCAGCAGGATGTGTCCGGCGCCCGGCAGGCCGCTGCCGTCGTGCGTCTCGATCCCGCGCGCGTGGAGCGCCTCGCGGACCGCGCGGGTGCCGTCCGGGTGCTCGTCGTTGTCGGTGACCTCGATGGCGAGGGTCGTGGTCGTCTGGGTGAAGTCCGTGGTGGAGCTGGAGCGCAGCAGCTTGCCGCCGTCGACGACCACGACGTGGTCGCAGGTGCGTTCCAGTTCGCCCAGCAGGTGCGAGGTGACCAGGACCGAGATGCCGAAGTCCGTGTGGATGCGGCGGATCAGTCCGAGCATGTCGTCGCGGCCGACCGGGTCGAGGCCGTTGGTCGGTTCGTCCAGGAAGACCAGCTGGGGGTCGTGGACGAGGGCCTGCGCGAGTTTCACGCGCTGCTTCATGCCCGTGGAGTAGCCCCCGATGGGGCGGTACCTCTCCTCGTAGAGCCCGACGTGGCGCAGGGTGTCCGCGGTGCGCTCGCGGGCCGCGGCCGGCGGGAGCCCGGACATGCGCGCCATGTGGACGACGAACTCGGTGGCCGAGACGTCGGGCGGCAGGCAGTCGTGCTCGGGCATGTACCCGACCCGCTCACGGATGGCGGCGCCTTCGGTGGCGACGTCGAGGCCGAGCACGCGTGCGTGGCCCTCGGTGGCGGGGGACAGACCCAGCAGGATCTTGATCAGTGTGGACTTGCCGGCTCCATTGGCTCCGACGAGTCCGGTCACACCGGGCCCGACGTCCACGGAGAGCCGGTCAAGCGCGGTCACCCGGGGGAACCGCTTGCTCAGGCTTTCGGTCGCGATCACAGTCACGATTCGAAGGTAGTGGCGCAGACCACAGGGGTCGTCAACCCGTGGAGGTGGATCCGTGTCAGCCTCCAGGCGTACGGGTCCTTAGGGGTCCCCCTGAGGTACACCTACCGCGCGCCGGTTGTCCACATCCGTCCGGTTGTCCACAGGCGGGGCACCCGTCTATTGACGTGGCCTCTAACAACTGTCACATTCACCAGTGTCAAGTTACGGGCACGTACCGCAGTCGGTGTGGACAGGGTGGGGCGGTGGCATGACGACGGCAGTGGCAGGCGAACTCTCCGTGGAGCTGCGGGGGTTCAGAGAGGTGCAGCGGCTCGCCTACGAGTGCGCGGAGGCGGTCGCGGCCCAGCTGAAGCCCGGCGTCACCGAGCGCGAGGCGGCGCGGATGCAGCGGGTCTGGCTGCGCGAGCGCGGGGTGCGGGACTGGTTCCATCTGCCCTTCGCCTGGTTCGGCGACCGCACGGCGTTCGTCGGTTTCCGGGTCCCGCTCCAGTTCTTCCCGACCAACCGCCGGCTGGAGCCGGGGATGCCCTTCATCCTCGACATGGCTCCGGTGTACAAGGGCTGCACGGCGGACATCGGCTACTCGGGCTCGCTCGGGCTGAACCCGGTGCAGGACAGACTGCTCGCCGACCTTGAGGCGCACCGGGAGCTGATCCTGCGCGAGGTCCGCGAGCGGCGGCCGCTGCGCGAGATCTACGAGGACGTGGACCGCCTCATGGTCCGCCAGGGGTATGCCAACCGGCACCGCGCGTATCCGTTCGGCGTGATCGCGCACAAGGTGGACCGGGTGCGGGAGCGGCCCTGGTCGCCGCGCCTGTTCGGGTTCGGCACGCAGTCCCTCAAGGGGCTGGCGAGCGACGCGCTGCACGGGCACCGGGACGGCTGGTCTCCCCTGTGGTCGCCCTACACCTTCTCCGACCACCCGCCCCACCCGGGGCTGTGGGCGGTCGAACCGCACCTCGGGTTCCGGGGTACGGGCGCGAAGTTCGAGGAGATCCTGGTCGTCACCGACTCCAGGGACCCCGAGCAGAGCGCGTTCTGGCTCGACGACGATCTGCCGCACGTGCGGCGCTGGACGGAGGACACGTGAGTCTCGTGGGCGCGCGCGAGCGCTGGGTGCGGACGGGCGGAATCGAGCTGTGCGTCGCCGAACTGGGTGACGACAGGCAGCCGACGGTCGTGCTCGTGCACGGCTATCCGGACTCCAAGGAGGTGTGGTCCGAGGTGGCCGTCCGGCTCGCCGACCGCTTCCACGTCGTGCTGTACGACGTCCGGGGCCACGGCCGTTCGACGGCGCCGCAGCCGCTGCGGGGCGGGTTCACGCTGGAGAAGCTGACGGACGACTTCCTGGCGGTCGTCGACGCGGTCAGCCCCGACGAACCGGTGCACCTGGTGGGCCACGACTGGGGTTCGGTGCAGTCCTGGGAGTTCGTCACCGTCGCACGCACCGAGGGCCGGATCGCGTCCTTCACGTCGATGTCCGGGCCCTCCCTCGACCACTTCGGCCACTGGATCAAGCAGCGGATGAAGCGGCCCACGCCCCGCAGGGCGGCCCAGCTCGTCGGCCAGGGAGCCAAGTCCTGGTACGTGTACATGCTGCACACTCCGGTACTGCCGGAGCTGGCCTGGCGCGGTCCCCTGGGCAGGCGCTGGCCGAAGATCCTGGAGCGGGTCGAGAAGGTGCCGGCGGGCGACTACCCGACGGCGTCGCTGCCCACCGACGCGGCGCACGGCGCATGGCTGTACCGCGACAACGTACGGCCCCGGCTCAGCCGCCCCCGCGACGACGCGTACGCGCACGCGCCCGTGCAGCTCATCACGCCTCTCGGGGACGCCTTCCTCTCCGAGCGCCTCTACGACGGGCTGGAGGAGTGGGCTCCGCGGCTGGTGCGCCGCACGATCCCGGCCAAGCACTGGGTTCCGCGCACGCGCCCCGACCAACTGAGCGCATGGATCACCGAGTTCGTGACGGCCAACGAGGGGCGCGATGCGGGGATACCCGCGCCCGCGACCGTCGCCGGCGGCCGGTACGCCGAGCGGTTCGGCGGCCAGCTGGTGCTGGTCACCGGGGCGGGCAGCGGCATCGGCCGGGCCACGGCGTTCGCCTTCGCGGAGGCCGGTGCCCGGGTGGTGGCCGTCGACCGGGACGCGGAGAGCGCGGCCCGCACGGCGGAGATGTCCCGGCTGATCGGCTCTCCCGCGGCCTGGGCCGAGACCGTCGACGTCTCGGACGAGCAGGCCATGGAGAAGCTCGCCGAGAAGGTCGCCACGGAGTACGGCGTGGTGGACGTGCTGGTGAACAACGCCGGCGTCGGACTCTCCGGCTCCTTCTTCGACACCACTCCGGAGGAGTGGAAGAAGGTCCTCGACGTCAACCTGTGGGGCGTCATCCACGGCTGCCGCCTCTTCGGCAAGCAGATGGCCGACCGCGGACAGGGCGGTCACATCGTCAACACCGCGTCGGCGGCGGCGTTCCAGCCCTCGAAGGCGCTGCCCGCGTACAGCACCTCCAAGGCCGCCGTCCTGATGCTGAGCGAATGTCTGCGGGCCGAGCTGGCCGGCCAGGGCATCGGCGTCTCGGCGATCTGTCCCGGCCTGGTCAACACCAACATCACGGCGACCACACGCTTCGCGGGAGTCGACGCGGCCGAGGAGAAGCGGCGCCAGAAGCGGTCGACGCGGCTGTACGGACTGCGCAACTACCCGCCGGAGAAGGTCGCCGACGCGATCCTGCGCGCGGTGGTGCGCGACGAAGCGGTGGTTCCGGTCACTCCGGAGGCGCGCGGCGCCCACCTGCTGCACCGCTTCGCGCCCCGGGCCCTGCGCGCGATCGCCCGGCTGGAGCCTCCGCTGTGACCGGCCGCGCGCCCGGAGACGGCTCGACGGCTCCTTCAGAGGGGAGGGTCCATGGACAGACCGGCCGGTAGCCACGGGGACGAGGGGCGCCACGCGATCGCCCCGCGGCGGGTGTCCTTCGACTGGGAGGACACCCCGCTGCACTGGATCCCGGACGAGCCCACCGCGACCCACGTGATCAACGTGCTGCATCTGCTGCTGCCCGCGGGGGAGCGGTGGTTCGTGAAGGTCTTCAAGGAGGCGCTGCCCCTGGTCCGCGACCCCGAACTCCTCAAGGACGTGAAGGGGTTCATGGGCCAGGAGGCGACGCACAGCGTGCAGCACGCGTACGTCCTCGACCACCTCGCCGCCCAGCGGCTCGACACCGCCGACTTCACGAAGTACGTCGACTTCCTCTTCGAGAAGCTGCTCGGCGACGAGCCGCCCCGCGGGGTTCCGATCCCGGCAGAGGAGTGGCTGCGGTTCCGGCTCTCGGTGATCGCGGCGATCGAGCAGTTCACGGCGGTGCTGGGCGACTGGGTGCTGGCGGCGGAGGGACTCGACCTCGCCGACGCCGACGAGGTCATGCTGGACCTGCTGCGCTGGCACGGCGCGGAGGAGGTCGAACACCGCGCCGTCGCCTTCGACATGTACCAGCACTGCGGCGGCGAGGGTGCCGCGCGGTACGCCCGCCGGCTCGCCGGCATGGCCGTCACCGCGCCGATGATGCTGTACCTGTGGGGCTGGGGCGCCGCCTACCTCATCCGCCGAGACCCCCGGCTGGCCGGGCGCCTGCGCTACTCCCTCGCCGAGCACAACAGAGCGGTCCGCAAGGGTTTGCTGCCCACCTGGCGGGAGCTCGGCGCGGCCGTGCCGCGCTATCTGCGGCGGTCCTATCACCCGTCGCGGGAGGGCTCACTGCGCAGGGCGGTGGAGTACCTCGCACAGTCCCCGGCCGCACGCTCGGCGCTGGGCGCGATGACCCGGGCGGCGACGGCGTAGGACCCGGCGGGGTGGACAGGCGAGAGGCGGCGGGGGAGACACGTACGGCGGGAGGGCGGAGAGATGAGTGAGGAGCCGGGCGGGGCGGCGTACCGCATAGAGGACCTGGCGCACCGCAGCGGAGCCACGGTCCGTACGATCCGCGCCTACCAGGACCGGGGGCTGCTCCCCCGCCCCGAGCGGCGCGGCCGCGCCAACGTGTACGCGAACGCCCATCTGGCCAGACTGCGGCAGATAGCCGACCTCCTCGACCGCGGCTACACGCTCGCGTCGATCAAGGAGCTTCTGGAGGCGTGGGACGCGGGGCGGGGACTCGGCGGTGTCCTCGGGCTGGTCGCGGAGGTCGACGGACCGTGGACCGACGAGGAGGCCGCGCGGATCTCCCGGGCGGAGCTGGACGAACGGTTCGGTGGACGTCACGACGACGCGGCAGTGGCGGACGCGGTGGAACTCGGCGTCCTGGAACCGGTTGCGGGGGACGAGGACAGCTTCCTCGTGCCGAGCCCCCAAGAGCTCTCCGCCGCAGCGGAGTTGCACAAGGCAGGTGTCCCGCTGTCGGCGATCTCCTCCCACCTGAGGGAGTTGAGGGGACAGGTCGAGCACATCGCCTCCCGTTTCCTGGAGTTCACCACCGAGCACGTCTTCGCGCGCTACCTGGGGGAGCATCCGCCGAGTGACACGGAAGCCGCCGAAGCCGCCTCGCTCGTCCGACGGCTGCGACCGCTCGCCCAGCAGACGGTGGACGCCGAACTGGCGCGGGCCATGCGGACGTTCGCCACACGCCACCTGCGGCAGCACCTGGCCAAGGAAGAACCTCCGGAGCAGCGGAAGGAAATGCGTGCGGTGGAGATACCGGTCGGCACAATGCGCGCTGTGGAGAGGCTCGTTGGCGCGGAGCAGGCGGCCGAATTCATCACGGCCGCCACCGAACGAGAGCTGCACGCACGCTCCTTGGACCGACTGACCGCAAATCACATTAATGACAGCATTATTGACGAAACGCCATAAAAGACGGGCCTGTTGTCCACAGAACGATCAATCCCCCTGTGGATAACAGGACTTGGTTGTGGATCAAACCTCAGAGCCAAAATCACCTGCGTGATCCGCCTCTCGCCAGGCACGCTGGACGCATGAAGGAACAGAACGAGGAGCGGTCCGCTGATCCGACGGTCGGACCAGCGGATGAACCGATGGACGCCAGACGCACCGTGAAGGTGTCCAAGTACTTGTCGAAGCACCTGCGGCACCAGCCCGAGCGGATCGGTCTCGCCCTCGGCGAGGGCGGCTGGATCGAGATCGACACCCTGATCGCCGCCGCGGCCGCGCACGGCTTCCGGTTCACGCGCGACGAACTCGACCATGTGGTGGCCCACAACGACAAGCGGCGCTTCGCCGTGGAAGGCACCCGGATCAGGGCCAGCCAGGGCCACTCCGTGGAGGTCGACCTCGGCCTGCCCGAGGCGACACCGCCCGCGTACCTCTACCACGGGACCGTCTCCCGCACCCTGGACGCGATCCGTGCCGAGGGCCTGCGGCCCATGAACCGGCACGCCGTGCACCTCTCCGCCGACCGGGAGACCGCCACCCGCGTAGGCGCCCGCCGCGGTCGGCCCGTCGTCCTCTCCGTGGACGCCGCCGCCATGCGCCGCGACGGCCACGTCTTCCACGTCAGCGCCAACGGTGTGTGGCTGACCGAGGCCGTGCCCCCGCGCTACCTGCGGTTTCCCGGCCCGCACTGAGACCGGCACCTCGGGGACCGCGCCCTGCGCGACAGGGAGACGCCGTCCCCGGGATGCGAACCCGCCGGATACCGGCACGACACGGACCGCCGTGCGGGGCGGCCTCCCCGGGTCCGGGTCCGCGGTCACGTCCCGTTCCGCTTAGGCTCGATTCATGAGTCTGCGTCTGAGCACCGTGATCCTGCCCCACGTCCGCTGGCACGAAGGCGGCCGTGCCACCTGGCAGCGCGCGGAGCAGCTCGGCTTCCACACCGCGTTCACCTACGACCACCTGTCCTGGCGGACGTTCCGCGAGGGCCCGTGGTTCGGAGCCCTCCCGACGCTGACGGCCGCCGCGGGTGTCACCGAGCGGCTGCGGCTCGGCACCCTGGTGACATCACCGAACTTCCGCCACCCGGTCCCCCTCGCCAAGGAACTGATCTCCCTCGACGACATCTCGGACGGCCGGATCACCCTGGGCATCGGCGCGGGAGGGTCCGGCTTCGACGCCACCGCGCTCGGCCAGGACCCCTGGACCCCCCGGGAGCGCGCCGACCGCTTCGGTGAATTCGTCCCGCTGCTCGACCGCCTCCTCACCGAGGACTCCGTCTCCTACAGCGGCAACTTCTACTCGGCGCACGAGGCGTACGACATCCCCGGGTGCGTCCAGCGCCCCCGGCTGCCCTTCGCGGTGGGGGCCACCGGGCCCCGCGGGCTGAAGCTCGCCGCCCGCCACGGCCAGGCCTGGGTGACCACGGGCGACCCCAAGCTGTACGAGACGGGCACCCCGGACCAGTCGGTTCAAGCCATTCGCGGACAGATCGACAAGCTGGCCGACGCGTGCGCCGGAATCGGCCGGGACGTGGCGGAGCTCGACAAGATCCTGCTGACCGGCTTCACCCCCGACCGGGCCCGACCGCTGGAGTCCGTCGACGCGTTCGTCGACTTCGCGGGGCGGCATGCCGCGCTGGGCTTCACCGACCTCGTGATCCACTGGCCGATCCCCGACTCGGACTTCGCCGCCGACCAGAAGATCTTCGAGCGGATCGCCATGGAAGCGGTCGCACAGCTCCCCTGAGGCCCGTCGCAGCGCTCCCGCCCCCGTCGCGCCGTGCACGGTCCCGACGGGCTGTAACCGCCCTGGTGAGGACGGTAACCACTCAAGTGTGCGGACCGCCGCACGACCGTGCGCGCATATGCGGGAGAATGGGCGCGTGACCTCAGCGACTCGCCGGCCCGAGACTCCGGCCTCCACCGTCCCGACCCGGCTGATCGCCACGGACCTCGACGGCACCTTGTTGCACGACGACAAGACGGTGTCGGCCCGCACGATCGCCGCCCTCGCCGCCGCCGAACAGGCCGGCATCGAGGTCTTCTTCGTCACCGGCCGCCCGGCCCGGTGGATGGACGTCGTCAGCGACCACGTCCACGGGCACGGCCTGGCGATCTGCGGCAACGGCGCCGCCGTGGTGGACCTGCACGGCGGCCCCGGCGCCCACCGATTCGTGAAGGTCCGTGAACTGGCCCCGGACATCGCCCTCGACGTCATCCAGCTCCTGCGCGCCGCCGCGCCCGGCACGGTGTGCGCCGTCGAGCGGACGTTCGGCCTCCATCTCGAACCGGGCTATCCCCTGATGCACATGGAGCCCCCGGAGATCGTCTCGCCCGCCGAGAAGCTCCTCGCGAAGGACGCGCTCGACGCCGACCAGCCCGTGCTGAAGGTGCTGACGTTCCACCCGGAGATGGACCCGGACGACTTCCTCACCGTCGCCCGCACCGCCATCGGCAGCCGGGCCAACGTGACCCGGTCGAGCCCCAGCGCACTCCTGGAGATCAGCGGCCCCGGCGTCTCCAAGGCCAGCACCCTCGAACTGTGCTGCGCCGAGCGCGGGATCGCCCCCGAAGAGGTCGCCGCCTTCGGTGACATGCCGAACGACGTCGAGATGCTCACCTGGGCCGGGCGCTCGTACGCGATGGGCAACGCCCACCCCGCCGCCGTCGCCGCCGCCTCCGGCCGCACCGCCCCGAACAACGAGGACGGCGTGGCGATCGTGATCGAGCGGATCCTGGCGGAGCGGCTGTAGCCCTCCTCCGCCGGCCGCGGGTTCCGGCGCCGGTCGGTCGCCGCCGACACCGAGCGGCGCGCCGCGGCAGCGCGGCTTGACGTCCTTGCCGGCGCGGGGCGCGGGGCGCCTGGCGCGGGCCGCGGCGCTCGGCTTCGGCGAGGGCGGTCCTGTCGGACGGGCGGCGCCAGGGCCGCCGCCTGCCGGAGTCCGGTGGACCTACACGACCACCCCGTGCTCGGCCAGCCACGGCACGGGGTCGACCGCCGAGCCCATCTCCGGGGTCACCCGCACCTCGAAGTGCAGGTGCGGGCCGGTCGAGTTGCCGGTCGTGCCGGACTGAGCGATCCACTGGCCGACCGCCACCTGCTGGCCCTGGTCGACGGTCACCGCGGCGAGGTGCGCGTACTGCGTGTAGTAGCCGCCCGGGTGCTCGATCACGATCTCGATGCCGAAGGCTCCGCCGCAGGTCACCTTCACCACCCGGCCCGCCCCGGCCGCGCGCACCGGCGTGCCGATGGGGACGGCGAAGTCCTGCCCGGTGTGACGGTTCGCCCAGCGGTCGCCCCCGCTGCCGAAGCCCGCTGACAGTTCGTACGTCTCCACCGGTGTGACCCACGCACGGGTCGAGTCCGGCGCCGGCTGGTCGAGCCGGACCGCGCCCCGGCAGGCCCCCGCGGCCACCGAGGCGTCCGCCTGGCTCTGCAGGGTCGACCGTGCCTCCTCCAGCTTCGCCTGGATGGCCCCCTTCATCCTGGCGAGTTCGCCCGTCCGTTTCTCCAGCGCCTGCCACGCCGACCGCGCCTTCTCCTCGTCGGCGGCGAGCCGTTCCTCCGCACGCCTGCTCTTTCCGACGGAGTTTCCGACGGCCAGGTCGGCCCGCCAGATGGCACGCTGACCGCGCATCAGGTCGTCGGGATCCTTCGCGAGGAGGATCTGCGCGGTGTAGGGGAGGTCGCCACCCTGCCGGTACTGGGCGCGTGCGATCCGGCCCAGGTCCTCGTGCAGCACCGCGATCTCCTGCCGCTCCCGCGTCAGCAGCTCTTCGGCCCGCTCCGCCCGGCCGCGCTGCGCCTCCGCGTCGAGCCGCCCCGCCTCGTACTGCCGCGTCGCCACGGCGGCGTCCTCGTACAGCCGCGCCACCTGCGCGCTGACACCCGGTTCCGCGCCGTCGCCCTCGGCCACCGCCGGACGGGCCACGACCATCGCGGCCGCGCACAACAGCGCGGGGACGAGCAGGGGATGGCGACGAGGAGAGCGCATGGAAGCGATCGTGTCCCGCCCCGCCGGACCCGGCCTGTTCTAGGGGTGCACCCGGGGGACGGACCGTCACCAATGGCTCAGCGACGGGGTGGCACGGGAGTCCATCGCAACGCCCCCTGTGCGTAAGGGCGATCAGTGCGGCACCTGCCACACCACCGTCGTACCGCCCCCGTTCTCACCCAGCCCGGGCCCGTACCAACTCGCACCGCCCAGCGACTCGGCGCGCCGCTTGAGGTTCCTCAGGCCACTGCGCCGGCCGCCCTCGGGGATGCCTACGCCGTCGTCCGCGACCGAGAGGCGCACCGCGGGTCTCCCGTCCGGCAGCACGACGTTCGCGTCGACCGTGACATCGATGCGAGACGCCCCTGCGTGCCGGAAGGCGTTGGACAGGGCTTCGCGCAGGGCGGCGATGAGGTTCTTGCCGGTGAGTTCGCCGACCACGGTGTCGACGGCGCCGACGAAGCGGTGGCCGGGCTTGAAGCCAAGGGGGACGGCGGCCATGTTGATCTCGCGCAGGACGCGGGTGCGCAGGCCCGACGGCACCTCGGCGGGACCCTGCTGGAGGGCGAAGATGGCGGTGCGGATCTCCTGGATGGTGATGTCGAGTTCGTCGACCGCCTTGCCCACGCCCCGCTGCACCTCGGGCACGTTCGACCGGCGCTGCGCGCTCTCCAGCATCAGCCCGGTGGCGAACAGCCGCTGGATGACGAGGTCGTGCAGGTCACGGGCGATCCGGTCGCGGTCCTCGTAGACCGCGAGCCGTTCCCGGTCGCGCTGCGCCTCGGCCATCATCAGCGCGAGGGCGGCCTGGGAGGCGAACTGCGCGGCGAGGGTCCGTTCCGACTCGGAGAACGGGCGCTCCCCGCGGCCCCGGGGGGTGACGAGGGCACCGACGACCCTGCCGCCGCTCTGCAGGGGGAGCAGCATCGCCGGCCCGTAGGCACGGGCGAGATCCGTCAGCATGCGCGGATCGGTGGCCGCGTCCTCGACGAACACCGGCTCGCCCTCGCGGAGTTCCGCGACCACCTGGCTCTCCGGCGGGACGACCACGCCGAGAGCCTTCGAGGGGTGCTCCGAGGCGACGGCGACGATCTCCAGGCCGCCGTCCTCGGCCGGCAGCAGCACGATCCCGGCGGCGGATCCGGAAAGCCGGCGTGCCTGTTCGGCGACGACCTGCAAGGCGTCCTCGGCATCGCCGCCGGCCAGCAGCGCGGTGGTCACGGCGACCGAGCCGTCGATCCAGCGCTCGCGCTGCTTGGCCGCCTCGTAGAGCCGGGCGTTGCCGATGGCGATCCCGGCCTCCGTCGCCAGCACCCGGACCATGTTGAGGTCGTCGTCCCCGAAGGCACCACCGCCGCGCTTCTCCGCCAGGTAGAGATTGCCGAAGATCTCCCCCTGCACGGTGATCGGCACCCCGAGGAAGCTGCGCATCGGGGGATGGTCGGCGGGGAAACCGCACGAGCGCGGGTCCTCCGCCAGATTCGTGAGGCGGACGGGATCGGGGTCGTGGACGAGCGCTCCCAGTAGTCCCTTGTGGCCGTCGGGGAGCCGTCCGATGCGCTGCGCGGTCCCGTGGTCGACGCCGTGGAAGACGAAGTCGGTGAGTCCGTGGCCGGTCTCCGACACGACGCCGATGGCCGCGTAGCGCGCGTCCGTGAGGTCGGCGGCGGTCTCGCAGATCCGGTCCAGCGTGGAGTGGAGTTCCAGTCCCGACCCGACCGACCGCATCGCCTCCAGCAACCGCGGCACCCGGGCGGCCAGCTCGGTGTCCGGGCCACCGGGGCCGGAGCCGGACCCGGCTGTCCAGCCCGGCACGCCGGTGCCGTCGTCCGGAGCGGGAGAAGCGGAAGCTGCTGACATGCTCCGAGCCTAGTTAGTCCCATTTGCCAGGGAAAGTCGGCCCCGGGCGGCGGCGTTGTCCAGGATCACCCGGGAGCGTCCCGGACCGCCCGGAGTCGGCGGTGGCTCGGCAGCGCGTCACCCTCCCGGCAGGGGGAGGAAGTAGGCGCCCTTCCCGAGCCGCCCCCGACAGCCCGGGGCGCGGTCACCTCACCACCGCACCCACCAGCAGATCTCCGGCGGTCTCCCGCTCCACCATCTCCCGCAGCGGTCCCTCGACGGCCGACAGGTCCGCGAAGGGCCCGCGCTGGACCACCGCGCCGTCCGCGAGCACGATCACCTCGTCCACCGCGTCGAGCCCGGCGAGCCGGTGTGTGATCAGCAGTGTCGTACGGCCCTCGGTCGCGGCCAGCAGATCGGCGGTGAGCGCGTCGGCCGTCGCCAGGTCGAGATGTTCCGCCGGTTCGTCGAGAACGAGGACGGGGAAGTCGGCGAGGAGCGCGCGGGCGAGCGCGAGCCGCTGGCGCTGGCCACCGGACAACCGCGCCCCGTGCTCCCCGATCAGCGTGTCCAGGCCGTCCGGCAGTCCGTCCACCCAGTCGATGAGCCGGGCCCGCCCGAGGGCGTCGCGCAGTCCGGCCTCGGTCGCGTCCTTGCGGGCGAGGAGCAGGTTCTCGCGCACGGTGCTGTCGAAGAGATGCGCGTCCTGCGCGCACAGTCCGACGAGGCGCCGCACAGAGTCCCCGTCCATGCCGTACGCGTCCACGCCGCCCAATGTGTACGTCCCCCCTTCCGCGTCCAGGAACCGCAGCAGCACCTGGGCGAGCGTCGTCTTGCCCGCCCCGGAGGTACCGACCACGGCGATCCTGCGGCCCTCGTCCAGGGTCAGATCGAGACCGGCCAGCGCGTCCCGGTGCTGTCCGGCGTGGCGCGCTCGCACCCGTTCCAGCCGCAGCGGGAAGGGCGAGGCGGGCGCCTGTCGCGGCTGCTCCGGTTCCCGTACGGGATCAGGGGCGTCCAGCACCTCGTACACGCGCTCCGCGCTCTTGTGCACCCGTTGCCGGTACTGCACGGCGAGCGGCAGCCCCATGACGGCTTCGAAAGCGGCCAGCGGGGTGAGGACGACGACGGCCATCAGGACGCCGTCCAGCCGTCCGGCGGCGACGGCCTGGGCGCCGACAAGCGCGGTGGCCGCGACGGTCAGGCCGCAGACGAGCGCGGTGAGTCCGTCGCCGAGGGCGGTCGCGGTCGCGGCCCGCGAGGAGATCCGCGTCAGGACACCGTCGGCCCGCCGGGTTTCGGCGGTGCGGGCGGGCAGGGCGCCCGCGACGGTCAGCTCGGCGGTACCCGTGAGCAGGTCGGTCACCTGCGTCGCCAGCGCTCCGCGGGCGGGAGCCAGCCGTCGCTCGGCGCGGCGTGCCACGGCGCCGGTCACCAGGGGCACACCGGCGCCGGCCGCCAGCAGCCCCACGGCGAGAGCCGCTGCGGCCTCGGGCAGCAGCCAGGCGGTGAAACCGACGGATACGGCGGACACCATGACCGCCGCTCCGGCGGGCAGCAGCCAGCGCAGCCAGTAGTCCTGCAGCGCGTCGACATCGGCGACGAGCCGCGACAGCAGGTCGCCCCGCCGGGTGGTGCGGAGCCCGGCGGGCGCGAGACGTTCCAGGCGCCGGTAGACGGCGACCCGGGTGTCCGCCAGCATCCGCAGCACGGCGTCGTGGGACACGAGCCGCTCCGCGTAACGGAACACCGCCCGCCCGATGCCGAACGCCCGGGTGGCGGTGACCGCCACCATCAGATAGAGCACCGGCGGGTGCTCGGAGGCCCGCGAGATGAGCCACCCGGAGGTCGCCATCAGACCGACGGCGCTTCCCAGCGCGAGGCTGCCCAGGAGCAGGGCGAGCGCGAGCGGCCCCCGTCGGGGAGCGGCCATGGCCCGGACGCGGGCGAGGACGCCACCCTGACTGCTCGGCACCGGCGTGGTCCCGTCTCCGGCCGCCCCGACAGGAGCAGTCGGTTCGATGCCCCGGGCCGCCTGCACGCCGGCCCCGAGGAGGGCGAGGTCCGTGGCCGAGTCGGTGACCAGCCCCGCGAGCCGGTTGTCCTCGGGCGGCGCGGCCTCCAGACGGATCACGCGGTCCGCGACCGCGAGCAGGGCCGGCCGGTGCACCACCAGGAGTACCGTGCGCCCGACGGCGAGACGCCGAACCGTCTCGACGACCTCCGCCTCCGTCGCTCCGTCGAGCGAGGCGGTCGGCTCGTCGAGGAGCAGCAGGGGCCGGTCCGCGAGGAACGCCCGGGCCAGCGCGAGGCGTTGGCGTTGTCCGGCCGACAGGCCGGCGCCGTCCTCGCCGAGAAGGGTGTCCGCACCGTCCGGGAGCGCGTCGACGAATCCGGCCGCGCCCGCATCGACGAGAGCCTCGCGTACCGCCGCGTCGTCCGCGTCGGGGCGGGCCAGCCGTACGTTCTCCGCGATGGAACCCGCGTACAGATGCGGTCGTTGCGGCACCCAGGCGATCCGGGAGCGCCACTCCGTCAGGTCCGCCGCGGAGAGATCGACTCCCCCGGCTCGCACCCGGCCCGCGGTGGGCTCCACGAACCCGAGCAGGACGTTCAGCAACGTCGACTTGCCCACGCCGCTGGGTCCGACGAGGGCGACCGTCTCACCGGGCGCGACGGTGAAGGAGACGTCCGAGACCGCGTTCGTGGAGCGTCCCGGGAACCGCACGGTCACACCCTCGAAGCCGATCTCCCCCGCCGGTGCGTGCAGCGATCCGACGGCCGGCGCGGGGGTCTCCAGTACCGCGAAGATCTCCTCCGCGGCGGCGAGCCCCTCGGCGGCGGCGTGGTACTGGGCCCCCACCTGGCGCAGCGGCAGATACGCCTCGGGCGCCAGGACGAGGATGACGATCCCCACGTACAGGTCCATCTCGCCGTGGACGAGCCGCATACCGATGGTCACGGCGACGAGGGCGACCGAGATGGTGGCGAGCAGTTCCAGGGCGAAGGAGGAGAGGAAGGCGATCCGCAGCGTCCGCATGGTCGCCTGCCGGTACTCGCCGGTGATCTTCCGGATCGACTCGGCCTGCGCCTTGGCCCGGCCGAAGACCTTCAGTGTCGGCAGTCCGGCGACGACGTCCAGGAAGTGCCCGGAGAGACGCGACAGCATGCGCCACTGGCGGTCCATCTGCGCACGGGTGGCCCAGCCGATCAGGACCATGAAAAGGGGGATCAGGGGAAGCGTGCCGACGATGATCACCGCCGACACCCAGTCCTCGGTGACGATGCGCGCCAGCACCGCGACGGGGACGACCACCGCGAGTCCGAGTTGCGGCAGGTAGCGCGAGAAGTAGTCGTCGAGGGCGTCGACTCCCCGCGTGGCGAGGGCGACCAGCGAACCCGTCCGTTGGCCGCTGAGCCACCCCGGGCCGAGAAGTGCGGCGCGTTCCAGCAGCCGCCCCCTCAGCTCGGACTTGACCGCGGCACTCGCCCGGTGAGCGGCCAGCTCGGTGAGCCAGGCCACCACGCCCCGCCCGATCGCGACCGCCACCAACAGCACGATCGGCGAACGGAGTTCGGTCGCCGACAAGCCGTGCTGGAAGGCGCCCACCACGACTTCGGCGATGAGCATCGCCTGGGCGATGACCAGCGCCGCTCCGACGGCACCCAGCACCACGACCGCCAGCAGGAAGAGGCGGGTGGCTCGGGCGTAACGGAGCAGACGCGGATCGATTGGTTTCACGTGAAACACACCCTTGGCTCATCAGGCATGTTTCACGTGAAACACGCCCACTACGTCGGACTCAGTGCGACACATCCGCGGCGATGTGGTGCGTACCGATGCGCTTGCGGAACACCCAGTAGGTCCAGCTCTGATAGAGCAGGACGATCGGCGTGGCGATGCCGGCACACCAGGTCATGATCTTGAGGGTGTACGGGCTCGACGACGCGTTGGCGACCGTGAGGCTCCAGTCGTCATTGAGCGAGGACGGCATGACGTTCGGGAAGAGCGTCAGGAAGAGCATCGCGACAGCAGCCACGATGGTGACTCCCGAGAGCATGAACGCCCATCCCTCCCGGCCCGCGTTGACCGCCACCAGCGCCGCGACGAGTGCGACAACAGCGACGATCAGCGCGGCCAGCGATCCGCCGTCACCGTTGTCGGCCTGGGTCCAGAGCAGGAAGGCCAGCGCCAACAGCGCCGTGACCAGGCCGAGTTGCATGGCCAGCTTGCGGGCCCGCTCACGGATGTCACCCACCGTCTTCAGTCCCACGAACACCGTGCCGTGGAAGGTGAACAGGGTCAGGGTGACCAGGCCGCCGAGAATCGCGTACGGATTGAGCAGATCCCAGAAGTTGCCCACGTACTCGAAGTTCCGGTCGATCTTGACCCCGCGCACGATGTTGCCGAACGCCACACCCCACAGGAGCGCCGGGATCAGCGAGGTCCAGAAGATCGCGGTCTCCCAGTTGCGCTGCCAGTGCTCCTCGGGCCGCTTCGCCCGGTACTCGAAGGCGACACCGCGCACGATCAGGCAGACCAGGATGATCAGCAGCGGCAGGTAGAAGCCGGAGAAGAGGGTGGCGTACCACTCCGGGAAGGCCGCGAAGGTCGCGCCGCCCGCCGTGAGCAGCCACACCTCGTTGCCGTCCCACACGGGACCGATCGTGTTGATCAGCACCCGCTTCTCGGTACGGTTCCGGGCCAGCAGCTTCGTGAGGATGCCGACTCCGAAGTCGAAGCCCTCCAGGAAGAAGTAGCCGGTCCACAGGACCGCGATGAGGACGAACCAGACGTCGTGAAGTTCCATGACTCAGCAGCTCCCTGGGCCTAGTAGGAGAAGGCCATCGGCTTGTCGGCGTCATGGGAGTCGCCGCCGATCTTGGTGGGCGGGTTGAGGTCGGCGTCCGTCAGCTCGGGCGGCCCTGCCTTGACGTACTTCACGAGCAGCTTCACCTCGATGAAGGCGAGGATCGCGTAGAGCGTCGTGAAGACGATCATCGACGTGAGGACCTCGCCCTGCGAAACGGTGGGGGAGACCGCGTTCCGGGTCTGCAGAACGCCGTACACCACCCAGGGCTGACGACCCATCTCCGTGAAGATCCATCCCCAGGAGTTGGCGATCAGCGGGAAGCCGAGGGTCCAGATGGCGATGCGCCAGGCCCAGGTGGTCAGCTTCGGACCGAGTGCCTTGCTCTTGAAGAGGACGAGATGCGGCACCTCGTCGTCACCGACCCTCAGATGCTGGGGGAGCATGAATTTCTTGCGGGTCACCCAGAGTCCGAACAGGCCGATCACGAAGGACGCCATGCCGAAGCCGATCATCCAGCGGAACGCCCAGAAGGTCACCGGAATGATGGGCCGGTAGTCGCCGGGGCCGTACTTCTGCTGTTCGGCCTTGTTGGTGTCGTTGATGCCCGGGACGTACGAGTTGAAGTTGTCGTCGGCGAGGAAGGACAGTATCCCCGGGACGGAGAGTTCGACGGAGTTGTGGCCCTTGCTCACGTCTCCGTAGGCGAAGATCGAGAACGGTGCCGAGTTCTGGCCGTCCCACAGCGCCTCCGCGGCGGCCATCTTCATCGGCTGCTGCTTGAACATGACCTTGCCGAGCAGGTCCCCGCTGACCGCCGTGAGCAGGCCCGCGATGACGACGGTGACGAGGCCGAGCCGCAGCGACGTCTTCATGACGCCGATGTGCTTCTTGCGGGCCAGATGGAACGCGGCGATGCCCACCATGAAGGCGCCACCGGTCAGGAAGGACGCCGTGAGCGTGTGGAAGGCCTGGGTCAGCGCGGTGTTCTGGGTCAGCACGTGCCAGAAGTCGGTGAGTTCCGCACGCCCCTTCGCCTTGTTGATCCGGTAGCCGACGGGGTGCTGCATCCACGAGTTGGCCGCGAGGATGAAGTACGCCGACAGGATCGTGCCGATCGAGACCATCCAGATGCAGGCCAGGTGGATCTTTTTCGGGAGCTTGTCCCAGCCGAAGATCCACAGCCCGATGAACGTCGACTCGAAGAAGAAGGCGATCAGGGCCTCGAAGGCCAGCGGCGCGCCGAAGATGTCGCCCACGAAGCGTGAGTAGTCGGACCAGTTCATGCCGAACTGGAACTCCTGCACGATGCCGGTGACGACGCCCATCGCGATGTTGATCAGGAAGAGCTTGCCCCAGAACTTGGTCGCCCTGAGGTACTTCTCGTTCTCCGTCCGCACCCAGGCCGTCTGCAGGCCGGCGGTGAGCGCGGCGAGCGAGATCGTCAGGGGGACGAAAAGGAAGTGGTAGACGGTGGTGATACCGAACTGCCATCGCGCCAAAGTTTCCGGCGCCAGAGCCAATTCCACGTCGCAGTCTCCTTACGTCACCGTGGTCACAGCGGCAGTTTGCCCGCTTCATCACGGACATCACGGGAGCAACCAGGACACGTTTGTGAACGCGTTCACATTCACAAGCAATTATGACGCATGCCCGTTCGAGCTTTGACACGTGGGGGTCCCTCAGCGGGAGCGGCGGCCACGATCTTGATCGCCCTGACGGATCGGCGCACGGGCCGGGGCGCGGACCGGGACCTTACGCCGAAGATCACGCACACGACGTATCCGCCCCGATATCGGACAGAACCGGGCCCGCCCGGAACGAGCCCGGGCCGCGCGGCCGGGCGAGACGAGCCGCTCCCCGGAGGAGACGGATGCGGATGCGGGGACGAGGACGACGGCCACCGGCCACCGGCCACCAGCCACCAGCCACCAGCCACCAGCCACCAGCCACCAGCCACCGGCCACCGGCCAGGAAAACGCGGCGGGGACGGTATCGGCACCCGCCGTTACCGTCCCCGCCGCGATGACGACGCCTACAGCTCCTGGCGGAACGCCTCACACGCCTTGACGAAGATGTCGTTCGCCTCGGTCTCGCCGATGGTCACACGGACGCCCTCGCCCGCGAACGGACGCACGACGACACCCGCCTGCTCGCAGTGGGCCGCGAAGTCGACCGTCCGCTCCCCCAGGCGCAGCCACACGAAGTTGGCGTGCGTCTCGGGAACCGTCCAGCCCTGGCCGCGCAGGGTGTCGACCACCCGGCTGCGCTCGGAGACGAGGGAGCCGACCCGGCCGAGCAGCTCGTCCTCGGCGCGAAGGCTCGCCACTGCGGCGTCCTGCGCCAGCTGGCTCACGCCGAACGGCACGGCCGTCTTGCGCAGCGCGGCCGCCACCGGCTCGTGGGCGATCGCGAAGCCGACCCGGAGGCCGGCCAGACCATAGGCCTTGGAGAAGGTGCGCAGCACGCAGACGTTCGGCCGGTCGCGGTAGATCGCCACGCCGTCCGGAACCTCGACGTCCCGGATGAACTCGCGGTACGCCTCGTCCAGCACGACGAGCACATCGCTCGGCACCCGGTCGAGGAAGCGCTCCAGCTCGGCCCGGCGCACCACGGTGCCCGTCGGGTTGTTCGGGTTGCAGAGGAAGATCAGCCGGGTCCGGTCCGTGATCGCGTCTGCCATCGCGTCCAGGTCGTGCACCTCGTCCGGCGTGAGCGGCACCTTCACTGAGGTCGCGCCGGAGATCTGCGTGATGATCGGGTACGCCTCGAAGGAACGCCACGCGTAGATGACCTCGTCGCCCGGTCCGCTCGTGGCCTGCAGCAGCTGCTGCGCGACGCCGACCGAACCGGTGCCGGTCGCGAGGTGGGATACCGGGACGGCGAAACGGTCCGCCAGCTCGTTCATCAGCCCGGTGCACGCCATGTCCGGGTAGCGGTTGAACGAGTCGGCCGCGGCGGTGACGCTCTCGATGACACCGGGCAGCGGCGGATACGGGTTCTCGTTGGAGGACAGCTTGTAGGCCACGGCACCGGTCGCGGCGGGCTTGCCGGGCTTGTAGGTGGGGATCCCCGCCAGCTCGGCACGCAGCTTGGGGCTCGTCTCGCTCACCGCAGTCCTCCTCGTGACCACCAGCGGCTCAGACCGCCACCGGCTACCAATGCTTCTCACCTTATGAGGATTCGGCTCCTGTGCGAATGGCCTGTGGACAACCGGGCACCGTGCGGCCTTCCCCGCAGCGATCCACGCGGAAAGGGGCGCCGCCCGGGGTGCCGTCCGAAACGGCCGGGCATCCGTGTACGAAGGTGTACGAATAGGGGGGCGCGTCGGCGTTCATCACATGCGCCGGTGGCCCGCGCCGTGGCGCGCATCCCTCGTACAGGTGAGTTGAGACCTCTTCGAAACATGGCCCACTTGGCAGGCCCATGCGCGTGGACAAGTCACGTACTGGCATTGGATCGTTCAACTACCTTCCTTTCCAAGGAAGTTAGCGCTTTTTGACCATGCAGAAACGTGCCTGTCAACGCGTGCATATGCGTCCGCACTACCCCACCGCATGAGCCCTACTATCGGCTCGCCATGACAGCAGCAGGGAAGCACCAGGTGAGCCGGGCGGAGACCACCCGCCGCGGCGGTCGGCCGGGCCGGGCGGGTATCAGAGACGTGGCCGCGGCCGCGGGGGTCTCCATCACGACCGTGTCCGATGCCCTCAACGGCAAGGGCCGGCTCCCGGACGCCACCCGACGCCATGTCCGCGAGGTCGCCGACCGACTGGGTTATCGCCCGTCCGCGGCGGCCCGAACCCTCCGTACCGGCAAGTCCGGCCTGATCGGCCTGACCGTGACCACCTACGGGGATGAACCTTTCACCTTCACCGAGTTCGCGTACTTCGCCGAGATGGCGAGAGCCGCCACCTCGGCCGCACTCGCGCGGGGATACGCCCTGGTCATCCTCCCTGCGACCTCCCGCCACGACGTGTGGTCGAACGTGGCCCTGGACGGAACCGTGGTCATCGACCCGTCCGACCAGGACCCCGTCGTCAGCGAGCTGGTCCGCCAGGGCTTACCCGTCGTCTCCGACGGCCGCCCGGCCGGAGCCCTCCCGGTCACCGCCTGGGTGGACAACGACCACGAGGCCGCCGTCCTCGGCATCCTCGACCACCTGGCCGCCGCCGGCGCGCGCCGCATCGGCCTGCTCACCGGAACCACCACGGACACGTACACCCACCTCTCGACCACCGCCTACCTGCGCTGGTGCGAGCGCGTGGGCCAGGATCCGGTCTACGAGGCCTATCCGGCGCACGATCCGTGCGCGGGAGCCGTCGCCGCCGACCGCCTCCTCGCGCGGCCCGACCGCCCCGACGCCGTCTACGGTCTCTTCGACCCGAACGGCACCGACCTGCTGGCCGCCGCCCGCCGCTACGGCCTGCGCGTACCCGACGACCTGCTCCTGGTGTGCTGCAGCGAGTCCACGGTCTACGCCAGCACCGAGCCGCCCATCACCACCCTCTCCCTCAAACCGCGCAGAATCGGCACGGCCGTCGTCCAGCTGCTGATCGACGCCATCGAGGGGGTCGAATCGGACCAACCGGTCGAGCAGGTGATACCGACGGAGCTCATCGTGCGGACCTCGTCGCAGCGCAGGCCGCCCCGGACGACGGTCAGCCCGCCCCGATCACCCGAAGAGGGCTGACCCCGAAGCGGCAAGGGCGGGGAAAGCCCCGCCCAATTCGGGCGAAAACCACGGTGGACCGGCCTCCTGTTCCGATTCACCACCCCTGGGTCATCACATGGCGCGATCCGCATTCCTATGATGGGCGGACGACACCGCGGGCCGCTGCGACCAGGCAGTCCGAACAGGTGCAGATGCGGCGCGATGGTGGTGGAGGGGTCGATGACTCAGGGGGCCGGTCAGGGACCCGAGGTGACGCGGACGGCGACGTTGCGCGACTTCCGCGTTCCCGCTTACGTCCACGAGACCGGTCCGTACGCGCAGAACACGCCTCAGGGCGAGGGCGCGGGACCCGTCGGGCAGTCCGGGCTGTACCCGTCGGGGGAGCCCGCGCCGTACGCGGTCATGGACTCCACCGAGGACTTCCCGGGCGAGTTCCCGGGAGAATTCCCCGAGGGATACACGCCCACTCAGCGCGATCTGCCGGTCATCAACCGAGGTGACACGGTTCAGGTCTCCGTCGACCCGGCGGCCGCCCCGGCACCCGAAGAGGGCCCCGGGCCGCTGTACGTCGTCGGCGACGTGCACGGCTACCTCGACCAACTGGTCGCCGCGCTCCAGGAGCAGGGTCTCCTCGACGCCGCGGGCAACTGGTCCGCGGGCACCGCGCGTCTGTGGTTCCTCGGCGACTTCACCGACCGCGGCCCGGACGGCATCGGCGTGATCGACCTCGTGATGAGGCTCTCCGCCGAGGCGGCCGCGGCCGGCGGCTACTGCAAGGCGCTCATGGGCAACCACGAGCTGCTCCTGCTCGGCGCCAAGCGGTTCGCCGACACCCCCGTCAACTCCGGCGCGGGCACCGCCACCTTCCAGGCCGCCTGGCTGCTCAACGGCGGCCAGAAGACGGACATGGACCGCCTCCAGGACCACCACCTCCAGTGGATGGCCCGCCTCGACGCCATGGAACTCGTCGACGGACACCTGCTGGTGCACTCCGACACGACCGCCTACCTCGACTACGGCGACTCGATCGAAGCGGTGAACGACACCGTCCGCGAAACCCTCACCCGCAACGACGCCGACGAGTGCTGGGACGTGTTCCGCAAGCTCACCAAACGCTTCGCCTTCCGCGACGACGGCGGCTCCGAAGCCGTCCGCGAACTGCTCGGCACCTACGGCGGCAGCCGCATCGTCCACGGTCACAGCCCCATTCCATACCTCCTGGGCGAGGTCGGCACGGAAGAGGGCGAGGACAACACGGGCCCCGTGGTCGAGGGGCCGCACGTCTACGCCGACGGACTCGCCATCGCGATGGACGGCGGAGTGACCATGGCCGGAAAGCTACTGGTTCAGCAACTTCCGCTGGATATCTGACCGTTCAGCGGGCAGGCGTCCCCCGGGTGGAGCGCGTCGGCCAGGGGCCAATTTCTGGAAACCCCCTGTCACGGCGTGCCGTCACCGCTCTACCATCGGCTTATCCGTAGCAGGCTCCCCTCCGTTTCTGCCCAACGGCTCGTCAGCGTGCGAGCCATCAGCCCTACGGAGCATCGGGGGATGCAGATGAACAGCGTTCCGCAGCACCTGCTGAGCGAGGACCGCCAGGATTTCGAGCGGATCCTCGATGAGGCGCTGCGCTCCGCACCACACCGCCCGGAACTCGCCGCTGTCGGCCAGCGGCTCAATCTCGAACAACTGCGCACCATGGCGCTCAACGCCACCGCCCTCATCACGACGGCCGCGGCGGACGAGTACGCGCACTACGTGAAGGCCCGCGAGGAAATGCGCCGCCCGGTGGCGTCCACCTCCGTCGTGAGCGAGGAGACCGGCTCTCCGGAACCCGGCGCCGGAGCGATGGGACTCGCCGCCACCGTGGGGGAGGTCACCGAGACCGCGGGTGCCGGCGCCATCGCCGTCGTCGCGGTGCTCGCCCCCGTCCTCGCCGGGACAGCCGCGGCGATATTCCTGCTCGTGGGCTACATCCTCAAGATGCTCAACCCCGAGCCGGCCATCGCCCAGACCCTGCTCACCACCGGATGGGTCTTCGGCGCGGTCACCGCGGCGGCGATCCTCGTCGCCGCGGCCGGACTGCTCCTGACGGCCCTGCGCAACAGTTCGTCCTCGCTCCTCGCGGGAGCGGGCGGCGAGGTGACCGAACAGGTCGCCCGGGCCAGGGACGCCTGGCACGACGCCCTGCTGGAGCGCGGCATCCTGCCGTTCTTCCGGGAGGCCCTCGCGGATCCGGGCTCGGTGGCCCTGGACCGCGCCACACCGGCGCCCAGCCGCATGCCGCACCTGGGCTACGACCGGCCGGGGTTCAGCAGCCCCGACGGCGGCCCCGCAGCCGGTCCGCGCCCGAGCTTCTCCAGCCCGGACTTCTCGAGCCCGGACTTCGGGGGGCCCGAACACCAGCCCGAGTGATTCCGGACGGTCGACGGCCGGAACCACGGGAGAAGGGCCCGCGCAGGCGCGCGGGCCCACAAGGCTGCCCGGGGCGGGTGACGGCCGGCCTCCGACGCCCCGCCACGTCCTCTCAGACGATGCCGAGTCGCCGGGCCTCGCGCATCCAGGACGGAAACTCGGACAGCAGCCGGTCGTAGAGCTCCGCGTCGGGTACGTCGCTGATGTCGTCGACGGCGAAGAAGCCGACGTTGTCGACGCGCCGGCCCGGCAGGGTGTCGAACCGCTCCAGCACTCCGTAGTTGGAACGCCCCAGCCCCACGAACTGCCAGAAGACCGGCTCGTCGACCGCCTCGCGCAGCTCGGTCTCGATCTCCTTGTTGCGGTAGACGCCGCCGTCGGAGAAGAACAGCACCAAGGTGGGGGCGGCGGCGGGGTGGTCACGGACGTACGACCGCACCTCCGCGATCACCTTCTGCTCCTCGTTCTGGATCCCCACCGCGCGCATGTCCACCTGGCCCGGCAACAGACCCTTGCGTGGCTTCTTGCGGCGGAACAGCGTCAGTTCACCGACCCGGACATGCCGCTGCAGCCACTCCGGCAACTCTCCCAGCGCGAGGTCCGGCAGCCGGGCCGGATTCGAGGCGAACGTCCAGGCCTGCATCTCTCCGTCGTCGTCGAGCTGCGCGGCCACCGCGGCCATCCGCTCCACGACATCGGCCACGACCCCCTTCGAGTACAGGAAGGACATGGACCCGGAGGCATCCAGAACCAGGATGACGCGCGCCGTCACCCCCTCCGCCCCGTGCTTGCGCAGGCTGACCGCCACCTGCTCCTTCCGCAGGGAGAGCCGCTTGCGCATGTCCACCGGAAGCTGCTCCTCGCCCTTGACCAGCCGCGGAGCGGTGGCACCGGCCGAGGCCGGTGCCACGGGCGGGCGGGGCGGTACCGGAGGGGCGGACGGCGACGCAGCGCTCCCGTACGGCGAGCCGACGGGCGGAGGCGGGGCGGCCGGCCCGGCTGCCGGCGCGGGCCAGGTCGCGGCGACGTGCGGAGGTGCCGGAGCCGCGGGAGCCGGCGGGAACGCGGCGGCGGGCGTGGGGGCTGACGTGGGCGTCGAGGACGCCGGCGTCCCGGTGGCGTCCGGCTCCTCGTCCACGCTGATCCCGAAGTCGGTTGCCAGACCCGCGAGTCCGGACGCGTACCCCTGACCCACCGCGCGGAACTTCCACTGACCGGCCCGCCGGTACAGCTCACCGCCGATGAACGCCGTCTCCGTCGTGGCCTCCATCTCGAACAGCGCCAGTTCCCTGCCCGTCCCTGCGTCGAGCAGCCGAAGCCGCAGACCGGACAGCCCGCCGAAGGTGCCCCCGTCCGCCGAGGCACCGAGGACGACCCGCTCGATCCCCGGTTCCAGGGACGCCAGATCCACTCCGACGGTGTCCGTCGTGGCGCCGCCGTCCCGCCGCTTGCCCAGATGACGTACGGAACCCGAGGCGTGCTGGGGCTGGTTGTAGAAGACGAAGTCACCGTCGTCCCTCACCCGGCCGTCGGCGCCGAGCAGAAGTGCCGAGGCATCGGCGTCCGGCGCGCCGGGGCCTCCGGACCAGCCGAGCTCGACCTGTACCGCGTCGACGGCGACGGGAAGGTTGCCGCCCTTGCTCATGGATGTCGCTGTCATACGCCCAGTCTGCCCAGAGAACCGCGCGCCGGGCCCGCCCGATGCACAACCAGGTGCACGCGCCTTCGTCCTTCGGCCCGTCTCCGCCTGGAGCGCTTACGCCGGCCCCGGCCGCGTCCGCTCGGAGCGGGACCCGCCTCAGCCGGACCTGGTCGCGTCCGTTCGAAGCGGTCCCGCCTCAGAAAGGGCTGGTCGCGTCTGTCGCGGCCCGTACGAACGCGCGCAGCCGCTCGGTGGTGTTGGCCTCACTCCAGATCAGCCCCCTCTCGATCGGCGGCGCGTCAAGCAGGGGCACGTAGGCGACATCGGGCCGGGGGTAGTACTGCCGGGAGTGGTCCCCCACCGGCAGAACGCCCCGCCCCATCGCGACGAGGGTCAACATCTCCGAGAACGACTCGCCGACCGGACCCTTCGGAACAGGTCTGCCCGACGGGGTGCGGTCCGGCGTACGGTCCCGCTTGAACCCCGCCGAGGTCACGTGCGGGTACTGCACGACGGGATACTCCGCGAGCACTTCGACGGACACACCCTTCTCGCGGGCGAGCGGATGACCGGCGGCCACGGCGAGGACTCGTCTCTCCCGCAGCAGCGCGGGCCCGCAGGCCATCCCGTCGAAGGGGTACGACGCGAGCAGGACGTCGATCGAGCCGTCCACCAGACTGGCCCGCGAGTTGGCCAGCTGGACCTCCCGCACGTCGACACGGCACTCCGGGTGGCGCTCCCCGAACAGCGCGACCGCCCTGAGCAGTGCCGGTGCCGTCCACTCGCCGAGGAAGGCGACCCGCAGCTCCCCGGAGACCCCGCGGCTGGCGTCCTTCGCCCGCCGCAGCGCCTCGTCCATCGCCGCGACCAGGGGCACCAGGTCGTCGGCCAACCGGCGTCCGATCGGGGTGAGCCGGACCGAGCGGCTGTTACGTTCGAACAGCGCGCCGCCCACCTGACGCTCGACCTTCTTGATCACCTGACTGACCCGTCCGGTCGTGATCAGCAATCGCTCGGCGGTGCGGCCGAAGTGCAGCTCCTCGGCCAGGGCCAGGAAGGTCTCGATCTCCAGCCGCTCCAGCACGATTCCTCCCGGCGTTAAATCTCGCTCAACGGTCGTACACCGATCCTGCCTTGATGGCGGCTGCCGTACGGCGGATCGTAGAAGGCATCATCACGGCCTTTCGGGACAATCCCGGCCGGTCCCCCGCTCCTCACCCTTCGCCTGAGCCCCTCCCAGGGGCTCCCTCCTGAACGGGAAACCGCATGACTGCCTCGGACATCACCTCCTACCTGGACAAACTCGACGGTCCGCTGCGCGAGATCGCCGACAAGATCCGCCCCGTCATCGACTCCGCCCTCCCCGAGGCTTCCGGCGCCCTGTGGCACGGACACCCCACGTGGAGCCTCGGCGACAGACCCGGCCGGACACCGGTCTGCCTGCTCAAGGCCTATACGTCCTACGTCACCTTCGGTCTCTGGCGCGGTCAGGATCTGGCCGACCCCTCGGGGCGGCTGGTGGCCGGGGCCCGCCGAATGGCCTCCGTGAAGATCAGCCGGGTTGACGAGGTCGACCCGGCCCTGTTCGCCGAGTGGCTCCGCCGCGCCGTGGCACTGGAGACGTCATGAGCTCCGTGCGCGTGAAGGCCTTCGACCACTTGGTGCTCACCGTCGAGGACGTCGAGCGTTCCCTGGACTTCTACATCGGTGTCCTGGGTCTGGAACCGGTCCGTGTCGCCGAGTGGCGGATCGGTCAGGCCCCGTTCCCGTCGGTGCGGGTCACCGAGGAGACCATCATCGACCTGGTCGCCGGCGCCCGGGGGGAGGCGAACGTCGACCACATCTGTCTCGCGGTGGAACCGCTGGACTGGGACGAGGTGGTCGCCGCCGGTACCTTCACCGTCCTCGACGGCCCCGCCCCGCGCTTCGGCGCCCGGGGCACGGCCACCTCGCTCTATGTCCGCGACCCGGACGGCAACACCGTGGAACTGCGCTGGTATCCGCAGGACGCCCAGGCATGACCGACCGACACCCACCGACTGCCGCTGGGCTGCCCGCCAGCCACGGCCCGGGGCTTCGACTCCCCGGACCATGACCCACGGGGCAGGTCAGTCGGCCAGGGGCAGATAGACGCGGTTGCCCGCCTCCGCGAACTCCCGCGACTTCTGGAGCATGCCCTCCGAGATCTCCGCCTCCGAAGCACCCGCGGCCTTGTCGCCACCGAACCGTTCGTTGATGCTCTGGCTGATCTTCATCGAGCAGAACTTCGGTCCGCACATCGAGCAGAAGTGGGCGGTCTTGGCCGGCTCGGCCGGAAGAGTCTCGTCGTGGAACTCCCGCGCCGTGTCCGGATCGAGGGCCAGATTGAACTGGTCCTCCCACCGGAACTCGAAGCGGGCATCGGACAGCGCGTCGTCCCAGTCCTGCGCACGGGGGTGGCCCTTGGCGAGATCGGCCGCATGAGCGGCGATCTTGTAGGTGATGACGCCGGTCTTGACGTCGTCACGGTTGGGCAGCCCCAGGTGCTCCTTGGGCGTCACGTAGCAGAGCATGGCCGTGCCCCACCAGGCGATCATGGCGGCACCGATGCCGGAGGTGATGTGGTCGTACGCGGGCGCGACGTCGGTGGTCAGCGGGCCGAGCGTATAGAACGGAGCTTCATCACAGATCTCCTGCTGAAGGTCGATGTTCTCCTTGATCTTGTGCATCGGGACATGTCCCGGGCCTTCGATCATCGTCTGTACATGGAAACGCTTCGCGATCGTGTTGAGTTCCCCGAGCGTCCTCAACTCCGCGAACTGGGCTGCGTCGTTGGCGTCCGCGATGGAGCCGGGCCGCAGACCGTCGCCGAGCGAGTAGGTGACGTCGTACGCGGCGAGGATCTCGCAGAGTTCCTCGAAGTTCTCGTACAGGAACGACTCCTGGTGGTGTGCGAGGCACCAGGCCGCCATGATCGAACCACCGCGCGAGACGATGCCGGTCTTGCGGTTCGCGGTGAGCGGCACGTACGCCAGGCGGACACCCGCGTGGACCGTCATGTAGTCCACGCCCTGCTCGGCCTGCTCGATGACCGTGTCCTTGTAGATCTCCCAGGTGAGCTCCTCGGCACGGCCGTCGACCTTCTCCAACGCCTGGTAGAGCGGCACGGTTCCGATGGGCACGGGGGAGTTGCGCAGCACCCACTCGCGCGTGGTGTGGATGTTCCGTCCGGTGGACAGGTCCATGACAGTATCGGCGCCCCAGTGGGTCGCCCAGGTCATCTTCTCGACCTCCTCCTCGATGGAGGAAGTGACCGCGGAGTTGCCGATGTTGGCGTTCACCTTCACCAGGAACCGCTTGCCGATGATCATCGGCTCGATCTCGGGGTGGTTGACGTTCACGGGCAGTACCGCCCGGCCTGCGGCGATCTCCTCGCGCACGACCTCCGGTTCGACGTTCTCCCGGATGGCGACGAACTCCATCTCGGGGGTGATCTCACCGCGGCGGGCGTACGCGAGTTGCGTGACCGCCTGCCCGGAACGCCCCCGTCGGGGCTGACGCGGCCGCCCCGGGAAGACGGCGTCGAGGTTGCGCAGACCGCCGCGCGGCGACGTGTGCTTGATCCCGTCGTCCTCCGGGCGGACGGGACGGCCCGCGTACTCCTCGGTGTCGCCGCGCGCGATGATCCAGTTCTCCCGCAGCGGCGCCAGCCCCCGGCGGACATCCGTGTCGATGCTCGGATCGGTGTACGGACCGGAGGTGT
Organism: Streptomyces sp. M41(2017); assembly: GCF_002078175.1. Lineage (GTDB taxonomy): Bacteria > Actinomycetota > Actinomycetes > Streptomycetales > Streptomycetaceae > Streptomyces. The sequence goes on from NZ_MWFK01000001.1 coordinate 2,055,436, forward strand.
CGTACAGCGTCACGGACTGCCCATTGGTCAGGTGCACCTGACGGACCGGCACGCGCAGATCGGGGCGCGTGCCCCCGACGTACCCCTTGTGCCAGCCGATGGACTTCCCGGCCTCGTCGTCCGGAGACGGCGACGAAGTGCCGTCCGTCTGGCTGGAGGCAGGCGTGCGTACGTCCTTGTTGGTCATGAGACCTACTCCCTACGCCGGCATTACCCGGTAACAGGTTCGGCGGTCGACGCAGCGGCTTCCGTTCGCCGATGTTTCATGTGAAACATCGCGAAGACGGAGGTCAGCGCCCTCTCAGCCCGGTGCTCCGAGCTCCCGCGTGTGCAAAGGTGACTCCACGCTAGCGTCATATCTGGCGCGGTGAACAGGGGGCCCTTGCCGTTCTTGCGATGATCGGTCGGTGACGACGACCCAGCAGCCCTCGTTCCCACCGTCCGAGCCGCCTCGCCGGCCGGGCTCCGACGACGGCCGCGGACGTGGTCCCGGCAACGGTCGCGGACGCGGGGCTGGACCGGCCGAGGGTCAGGGATACGGGCACGGTCCGGGACCCGGAAACGGTCCGCGTCCGAGACCGGGCGGGGGAAACGGCGACTCAGGTGACGGTGACCCGCAGGGGCAGGACCTCGGCCGGGGCCGAGGCCCGGGAGGTGGGCAGGGTCCTGGAGACGGGCACGGGCACGGCCCGGGCGGCGGCCATGGACAGGGCTCGGGGGGTGGGCACGGCCACTCGCACAGCCACAACCACGGCCCGGCGGCGCCCGTCTCGAAGCATCTGCGCAAGGTCATCGCAGCGGTGCTGATCCCCTTCGCCGCCGCGGTCGCCGTGGGCCTCGTGGTGCTGTGGCCCGGTGGCGCACCGGCTCACGAGCGCTCCGGTGTCGGCTTCGACCGGCAGACCCAGAACGCGACGGTCACCAAGATCGTCCAGGTGGACTGCAAATCCGTGAACGCCTCGGGGGAGACGCCGACCGGCGACACCTCCACGGCCGAGGGCTCCTCCGCGCAGCAGCAGGCGACGGGCGAGTGCAAGCGGGCGACCATCCGGATCGACACCGGCAAGGACAAGGGCCGTACGTTCACGGAGATCGTCCAGCCGGACCAGTCACGGCAGTTGCATCAGGACGAGAAGGTCATCGTCGCCTATGAGCCCTCGGCCCCGAAGGACCTCCAGTACTCGGTGACGGACGCGAACCGAAAGCTGCCCCTGACGCTTTTGGCGGGCCTGTTCGCCGTGGTCGTCGTGGTGGTGGGACGGATGCGCGGCGTCATGGCGCTGGTCGCCCTGGCCATCAGCTTCATGATCCTGAACTTCTTCATCCTGCCCGCGATCCTGCAGGGGTCGAACCCCCTGGTCGTGGCGGTCGTCGGCTCCAGCGCCATCATGCTGATCGCCCTCTACATGTGCCACGGACTGTCGGCCCGAACATCCGTCGCTGTGGTGGGCACCCTGCTCTCCCTGCTGCTGATCGGCATCCTGGGCTCCGTCTTCATCGAGTGGGCGGTCCTGACCGGCAACACGGACGACAACACCGGTCTGATCCACGGCCTGTACCCGTCGATCGACATGAGCGGTCTGCTGCTGGCCGGGGTCATCATCGGTTCGCTCGGTGTGCTCGACGACGTGACGGTGACGCAGACGTCGGCTGTCTGGGAACTGCACGAGGCGAATCCCACGATGGGCTGGCGCGGCCTGTATCGGGCGGGCATCCGGATCGGCCGGGACCACATCGCGTCCGTGGTCAACACGCTCGTCCTGGCGTACGCGGGTGCCGCACTGCCTCTGCTGCTGCTGTTCTCGATCGCGCAGAGCAGCGTGGGGACCGTCGCCAACAGTGAACTGGTCGCGGAGGAGATCGTGCGCACGCTGGTCGGGTCGATCGGTCTGGTCGCCGCGGTGCCGGTGACGACCGCGCTGGCCGCTCTGGTGGTCGCGGCGGACCGTGAGGGGGCCCCGGCCGTCTCCCTGGAGCCCGCGGGCGCCAAGATGCCGGCCCGGAGCGGGAAGGGCCGTCGCCGCAAGCGCTGAGCCGTCCCCGACGATCGTGTGGACCCGGCTGTCCGCGGCGAGCTCCCCGCTGAGGAAGCGTTACTCCGCCCGGGGCTGACGAGGTTTCAGCCTGCGCTCTGCTCCTCCGCCAGAATGCGGTCGAGCGCGTCGTCCAGGTAGGTGTCGAACCCGTCGAGAGACCGCTCCTGACCGAGCGGCACGAGCTTGTCCGTGCGGTCGAGGAAGGCGACGAGTGGCGCCGTTCCCGACCGGAACAGGGCGTGGTCGGAGCCGACCTGAAGCCGGATCAGTACTTCGCCGAACGCCTCGGGGTCGGCCGGCGCGATGTGCACGTCGCCGTCACCGCATGCCCTGCCCACTCCGTCGATGAGCAGCTCCCGCCCGAACGCCCAGGTCACCGGCGCGTCGCCGGGGAGGTGGAACGTCAGCCGCACGGCGTACGGATCACGGGTCTCGTAGCGCAGTTCCACCGGAATGCGGAAGGACAGCTCCTCGGACACGAGGAAGCTCATCATGACTTCTGCCTGCACCGACTCGCGCATCGTCTACCCCGTCGTTCGCTGTCACCTGGCCAGGAATCGTCCCCCTGACACAGCTGAAATATTGCTCAACGTGCACGACAGATCACAAGGAGTGAGTTTTCAGATACTGATAGAGATGCCGAGTGACCCCAGGACCAGGCCGATTTCACTCTGCAACTTTCGCGTCGCGAGGAGCAGTCGGTCGGCTTGGTGAGAGGGCAGGGAAAGGCCGATTGACCCGGCAGTACTGCCCACGGTGATCGGGATCGCGGCGCAGACGGCGCCCAGCGCGTACTCCTGCCGCTCGATCACCGGTTCCATGCGCCCGGTCCGTTCGAGGCGGCGCAGCAGCCGGTCTTCGTCACGCACCGTGTACGGCGTGAGGGACTGCACGGGATACCGGGAGAGGTGGTCGCGCCGCGACTTCTCGTCCAACTGGGACAGCAGGCACTGACCGATCGCGTGCGCGTGTCCGGTCTCGCGGAAGTCGGCCCATTCCTCGACCGCGGGGTTCGCGGGATTGTCGGCGACACACATGACCTCGATCTCGCCCTCACGGTAGATCGCGTAGTAGACGGGGGCGCCGACCGCGTCACGCCAGCGGGCGAGTGTCTCGCTCACCGTGCTGCGACGTTTCTGCTGGGCGCCGCTGCTGCTCAGGCGTTCGGCGGCGTCCCCGAGGAAGAACAGGCCCTTGTCGCGGCGCAGATAGCCCTCGTGAACGAGGGTGCGCAGCAGGTGGTACGCGGTCGGCAGGGCGAGTCCGGCTTCCCGGGCGAGCTGTTTGGCGGGGGCACCCTGGTCACGCGAGGAGACCGCCTCGAGCAGGCGCATGGCCCGCTGCACCGAGCCGATCAGCGTGGTGGGGTGCGGGTCCAGGGGGGCGACTTCGGGCTCCGGAGCAGGGACGCGCGGGGTGCGTACCGCTCCGGACACCGCGGCGGGGGGCGTGGGGGCCTGCGGACGTACGCCCCTCATGGGCGCGTCCGTCGGCCTCGTCCGCGGTGCGGGGGATTCCGCCGTCGGGGCGCGCGGAGTGGTCTGGTCCCTCAGAGAGACCGAGGTGCCCGGCGCCGACCGGGACACGGGCGTCTCCCCCGGAGACGTACGCGGTTGCACCGGAGGGACACGAGCGCCCGTAGGCTCGCCCGATCGCTGAAGGGGTGGAGCGGCGGATGGTGCGGGTGCGGTGTCAACCGTGGCCAAGGGGCACTCCCGAAGCGCGAGGAGGACCGCCCGTGCGGGGGAACACGGGAGGGGTGTGCGCTGCCCGCGGGAATCGACACCCGCGTCGAATTCCGGACTTTAACCGTCAGCCGCCGCTCAGAGCCGTCCTCGCCGGAAACTTCCCCCGCCCGAGGGAACCTTGGGTTCCCTTTCCCCCCGCACCGTTACCGATCGGCTGCCCGCCCACACCTCACCAGTCGCTGCGCGAGGACGAACTCGACATGAACTTCCGCACGATGTAGATCAGTCCGCCGACCAGCGCGACGAAGACGAGCAGCTTGAAGAGCAAGCCGATGACGAAGCCGACGACGCTCGCTATCAGGCCACCGAACACCACCAGTGCGATCACCGGCACCGCGACCCACTTCACCCACCACGGCATACCGTCGAAGATCTCTCGCATCGTCTTTGTCCTTGCCTCTTCTCGCCCGTGGTCCCAACATCGGGATGCCGATTCCGGGTTCTCTGATGTCCTGCGTCGATGCTAGGTCGCCGAAGGGGCCGCACGGGGGCCTCGCGCCCCTTGTCCTCCCCTGACCGTCCCCCTAGGGAACCCTGAGACTCCGGGTCAGCTCTCGGGGGGAGAGAACATCACCAGGACCCGGAGGTCCTCGGTGATGTGGTGGAATTTGTGGGCGACGCCGGCGGGCACGTACACGACGCTGCCGCGTGCCACCGGGGTGGTCTCCAGGCCGACGGTGATCGAAGCGCGACCGCTCACCACGAAGTACACCTCGTCCTGGGCGTGCGGGTTCTGGGGGTCGTGCTCCCCCGCGTCGAGGGCGTACAGCCCGACCGACATGTTCCGCTCCCGCAGGAACTGCAGGTACGCCCCGTCGTTGGCGGCGCGTTCCGCCTCCAGTTCGTCCAGCCGGAATGCCTTCATCGTCCTCGTCCGCTGTCGTGCACCGCGGGCCTTGTCCACAGCCGCTACGTGCTTGTCGATCTCGTCTGCCACGATCAGACACATGAAGAATTTCGTAGTCAAGACGATCGCCAACGCAGGGGCCCTGGCCGTCGCCGTATGGCTGCTCGACAAGATCACTCTGACGGGCGACAGCACAGGCAAGAAGATAGGCACCCTGCTGCTCGTCGCACTGGTCTTCGGACTGGTGAACTTCCTGGTCAAGCCGGTCGTGAAGGTGCTGACCTTCCCGCTCTTCATCCTCACGCTGGGCCTGATCACCCTCGTGGTGAACGCCTTGATGCTGCTGCTCACCTCATGGCTCGCCGACAAGCTCGACCTGAGCTTCCACGTGGAGGGCTTCTGGACCGCCGTCCTCGGCGGGCTGATCATCTCCGTCGTGTCCTGGGCGCTGAACGTCGTCCTGCCCGACGGCGACGACGACTGAGAGAGCCATGTCCTATCGCGTCTGTTTCGTCTGCACCGGCAACATCTGCCGGTCGCCGATGGCGGAGTCCGTCTTCCGTGCCCACGTCACGGACGCAGGGCTTGCCGAACTGGTCGAGGTCGACAGCGCGGGCACGGACGGCTGGCACGAAGGCGATGGCGCCGACGAGCGCACGGTCTCCGTCCTCGAGGCCAACGGCTACCGGAGCGACCACGCGGCCCGGCAGTTCCAGGTCTCGTGGTTCTCCCGACTCGACCTCGTCGTGGCGCTCGACCTAGGCCACTTCAGGGCACTGCGCCGGCTGGCACCGACCGCCGAGGACGCCGAGAAGGTCCGTTTGTTCCGGTCCTACGATCCCGCGGCGGGCGACGCCCTGGACGTCCCCGATCCGTATTACGGACATATGGACGGCTTCGACGCATGTCTTGAGATGGTGGAGGCGGCGAGCCCAGGACTGCTCGCCGCGGTACGAGAGCAAGTGGAAGGACGAGCGGCATGACGTCTGGGGATTTCGTCACGGGAGACGGCGCCGGCGCGGCGGGGCAGGGCGAGGGCACCGCTGCGCGGGGCGACGGCACCAGGGCGGTACGCGCCGGCCTGCCCGAGCCCGTCAAGTACGAGCCGACACTGCCCGGTCCGGTCTTCGCAGCACACTTCCATCTGCCCGGTGAACCGACCGGCCCGTACACCTACGGCCGCGACGAGAACCCCACGTGGACGCTCCTGGAGCGGGCCATCGGCGAACTGGAGGCGCCCGGGCAGGGCGGCGTCGAAACACTCGCCTTCCCGTCGGGCATGGCAGCCATCTCCGCCGTGCTCTTCTCCCAGCTGCGCGCCGGCGACGTCGTCGTGCTGCCCGACGACGGCTATCAGGTGCTGCCGCTCGTGCGCGAACAGCTGACGGCGTTCGGTGTCGAGGTGCGCACCGCGCCCACGGCCGGGGACGCCCAGCTGGAGCTGCTCGACGGGGCGAAGCTGCTCTGGATCGAGACACCGTCCAACCCGGGGCTCGACGTGTGCGACCTCCGACGCCTCGTCGAGGCCGCCCACGCGCAGGGCACCCTCGTGGCCGTCGACAACACGCTGGCCACCCCGCTCGGCCAGCGCCCGCTGGAGCTCGGCGCCGACTTCTCCGTCGCCAGCGGCACCAAGATGCTCACCGGACACGGCGACATCCTGCTGGGGTACGTCACCGGACGCGACGCCGCCCTGATGGCTCCCGTCCGACGCTGGCGCAAGGTGGTCGGCGCCATCCCCGGCCCGATGGAGGCCTGGCTGGCCCATCGTTCGCTCGCGACGCTGCAACTGCGCGCCGACCGGCAGACCGCCAACGCCCGGACGATCGCCGAGGCGCTGCGGGACCGGCCCGAGGTGACCGGGCTGCGCTACCCCGGACTGCCCGATGACCCCTCGTACAAGATCGCTTCACAGCAGATGCGTCGGTTCGGCTGTGTGGTGTCCTTCACGCTGCCCACGCGTGAGCACGCGGACCGTTTTCTCGACGCGCTGACCCTGGTGGACGACGCCACCAGTTTCGGCGGGGTGCGGTCGACGGCCGAGCGACGTGGGCGCTGGGGCGGGGACGCGGTCCCGGAAGGCTTCATCCGTTTCTCTGCGGGCGCCGAGGATCCGGAGGACCTGGTAGCGGACGTGCTGCGGGCTCTGGACGCATCCGCGGAGTAGGAAGAGCGTGACGGCGGGATCAGTAGGCCCGCCACGGACGACGGACGGTCCGAGCCTCCCCCCTCGTGGCTCGGACCGCCCCGGTTCTGCGCGCGAAGAACCGCGCGCACAAGGCTAGTTGACTCTGTGTCAGTGTCCAATCACGGTAGCGACAGAGGCCTATCGACTTATTTATAGTTGGGGCTCGCGCGGAGGTGCTGGGAGGGGAGGGGCACCATGGACTTGGCCTTGCTGCGCACTTTTGTGACGGTGCACCGGGCCGGTTCCTTCACTCGTGCCGCCGCACTGCTCGGGCTCTCGCAACCGGCCGTGACCTCACAGATCCGCACACTGGAGCGGCAGCTGGGGAGGCCCCTGTTCCTGCGCCAGGCCCGCGGGGTGACCCCCACGACGATCGGCGACGAACTCGCGCACAAGGCGGCGCCGCATCTCGACGCGCTCGTCGAGATCGCCGAGACCGGCCTCGACGAGGACTCCCACGTCCGCACGCTGCACCTCGCGGGGCCTCCTGAGTTCACCGCCGAGCGGGCGCTGCCCGCTCTCACGGAACTGACCGGGGAGGACGGCCAGGGATTCGCGTTGCGGGCCTCGTTCGGCAACGCGGAGGAGACCCTGGAGGGACTCGGGGCCGGACATCATGATCTGGCCATCACAACAGCCCGTCCACGGGGTGCGCTCCTCACCGCGACTCCGCTCTGCGACGAAGAACACGTCCTGGTCGCCGCCCCGCGCTGGGCCGCCGAGGTCGGCCCCGGCAAACTCCGCCGCAAGGGTGCCCGCGCGCTGGAGGACGTCCCCGTCGTCGAGGTCCACGAGTCGTTGCCGCTCGTCGCCCGCTACTGGGCCTCGGTCTTCGACTGCCGTCCGGCTTCGTCGGGCATGGTCGTCGTCCCCGATCTGCGAGCCGTCCTCGCCTGCGCCGCCGCGGGTGCCGGCCTCGCCGTCCTGCCCGCCTATCTCTGCTCCGACGCCATCGCACGCGGTGAGGTCGTTGCCCTTCTCGATCCCGCGGTGCCGCCCCTGCGTACGTACTTCCTCGTCGTCCGGACGGGCACGCTGGCGATGCCGCACATCGCACGCGCCCACGAGTGGCTGCTGCGAGCGGCCGCCGACTGGAGCTGAGAGCTCGGTTCGCCCGGGACCCCGCGCAGGACTTCCGGAGGTTTCACGCGAAATCGCGCCCCGGTGATGTTTCACGTGGAACCAGCCGGGCCACATTCCTCCCATGACCGTCCGACCCGTGGTCAAGCGCACCGCCCGTGCCGTTCTGCTCGATGGTGACGACCTGATCCTGATCAAGCGCACCAAACCCGGCGTCGATCCCTACTGGCTCACCCCGGGCGGCGGGGTCGAGCCGGAGGACACGACTGTCGTCGAGGCGCTCCACCGCGAAGTGCACGAGGAACTCGGGGCCAAGATCATTGACGTGGTCCCCTGTTTCGTGGACACCGTCGAGCACATCGGCGACGACGACGGCGCGACCGGAGTGAAGGTCCAGCACTTCTTCGTCTGTCACCTGGAATCCATGGATCCGTCCCTGCGGCACGGTCCGGAGATGGACGAGCCCTGTGGCGAGTACGAGATCGTCCGCGTCCCGTTCACCCGGGTAGGCATCGCTTCGGTCCATCTCGTTCCGCTGTCACTGAGGCACTACCTCGACGGGAACATCGAGGGCGTGCGCGCCATGCACGCACCGGACCTGGGCTGATCCCTGGCAGACGGCGTCGGGTCAAGGCCCCGTCGGTCAGTCGCCGGCCGCAGCGACGAGTTCCTCCACCGAGTCGTGGCGGATACGGTCCGACGGGATACCGATGTCCCTGAGCGCGTCGACACCGCTGCGGATCATGCCGGGCGGACCCGAAAGGTACGCGTCGTACTCGTTCCACGGCCCGTACTCACGCACGACGTCCGGCAGCTGCAGATGTGCCTGCTGGTCGACGACCGGGCGCACCGCGAGCCATGGGTGGCTCTGCTGGAGCCGCAGCATGGTGTCGATGTCGTACAGGTCGTGGTCGGTGCGTGCCCCGTAGAAGACCTCGACGCGGCGTCGGTGCCCGTGCTCGGCGACATCCTCGACCAGTGCCTTGATGGGCGCGATGCCGGTGCCGCCCCCGAGGCAGAGCAGGCCGCTGTCGGTGGTGTGGTCGACCGTCATCGAGCCGGACGGAGGGCCCAGCCGGACGACGTCACCGGGCCGGGCACGGTGGACGAGCGCGTTGGAGACCCAGCCGGCCGGTACCGCCTTCACGTGGAACGTCAGCAGCCCGTCGGAGCGGGGGGCCGAGGCGAAGGAGTAGTGGCGCCAGACCCGCGGCCACCACGGCGTCTCCACGCTCGTGTACTGGCCGGCGAGGAACGGATAGGGCTGGTCGGGCCGGACGGTGATGACGGCGACATCCGGTGTCCTCAGGTCGTGGGACACCACCTCGGCGTACCACCACGCGGGAGCCCGCAACTCGTCGGCGGCGGCCGCGTCGATCATGACCTGGGAGATCGTGGTGTACGTGCGCACCCAGGCGGCCTCCGTCTCGGGATCCCAGACGGCCGCGGCGTAGTGGCTGAGCGATCCGATGAGGCACTCACCGACGGCCGGGTAGTGCTCGGGCCGCGTCCCGTACTTGCGGTGTCCGCGTCCGAGGTTTTGCAGATACGCGACGAGGACATCGGTGTTGTCGATGTGCTCGGCGGCGGTCAGGAGCGCCTTGAGCAGGCGGTCCCGCTGGGTGTCCATCGCCGCGGGGAAGAGAGGGCGGAGCTCCGGGTGACGCACGAAGAGCAGCGCGTAGAAGTACGACGTGACCTTGTCGGCGACCGGGCCGACCTCCGCCATGGTCCGGCGGACCAACACGGCGTCAGGAGAGGGCCGACGCGAGGCGGCGGGCTGCGCCGCCGCCAGCGGCTCGGGCCGGGCGACCGGCATGGGGGCGCCGTGGAACGGCTGTGTGGCTCTGTCTCCGGGCCCAGAGCCCTCTGAGGGCCGTGGAGCGTGTTGCTCCGGCTGTCCGGCACCGGAGCGGTGCCGGACGCCTTCGTGAGCGGGCTCCGGCTCGAACCGCTGCGCCTCCGGCCGCGCCGGCGGCGCAGGACCCTCCTCGGGCGGTGCAGAGGGCGCAGGACGCGCCCCGGACAGCGCCGACTCGTGCGGGCCCAGAGTGCGGTGGGGCGTCCCGTCAGCTCGCGCCGTAGCAGGAGTCCCCGAGCGGGACGCCGGTGCCGCACCCTGCCGAGCCATGGCTGTCTCGCCTGTGGATATTCGTTCCTGCTCGGACGTTTCCCGCTCAGGGGCCGTCTGCTGGGGGGCGGCTTGCACCTGTTCCTCGGGCGCCGCGGCCGAACGGCCCATCGGGCGCATCGCGGCCAGCCGGCGGCCGTCCGACGGCGCCTGGTCCCCACTGGGAGCCTCGGGCTCCTTGCGTGGAGTGAACCAGCCGCCCCCGCCGTTGCCGCCTGAGGTGCCGTTGTCGGCCGACGTGGTGGTCGGAGCGTCCATGTTCTGCCTCGCCTCGAACATCTTTCGGTCGGTCTGCGCACCTCCACGATCGGAAGATGCCTGCTTTCCCCCCGCAGACGGCGTGTTCTCTTTCCCGGTTCAGTTCCGTTGTCCCAATGCGGCCACATTGAACCTGGATTCCTGCCCAGCATGGACAAGTAAGGAGAGAATGTGACATTGGCCGCAGTGCTCTCACCGCAGCATCCCACTGCGGGTCGACACCCGACCGCATAACGGAAAATACGGGTCTTCGATCTCTCCATCCCGTTACGCTGCTTTGGCCTGCGTTCGTTCCACCACGACGGGTACACATGTCGGTGGACGCGAACCGGAGTCGACCATACCGGCAGTAGCTCCCCGCACAAGTCCCCTCTTCGCTCTCCGCGAATCCACGGACGCCGGACCTGCCAATTGCCTCAATTACCGTGCTCGGTAGCCCAATTGATAGGTGTCCCACAGATTTCGGCTCGCGGACGAGGGAGCGGTGGGACCGCACGGATGCCGCCGCGCAATGGCCGCGACGGACAGCGGGACGATGCCCAAAAGGCCCGCCTGACGGGAGTCACCACAGACCGGCGCAGTCGATTCGGCTCCTCCCGAACCCTTCACAAAGCCGGTTCGCGATCTGCACCTTCACCGCAGAGCTGAGGACCTTCGCCCAGTGGCGCACAGCCGGACGTTTCACGTGAAACTCACCTGTGCGGTGGCCACATGCGGCCCGCCTGAGCGTCCGAACTGGCATGTCTGGGCATGGCTCTGGTCACCGAGCGGCGTGCACGAACGCATCGGGCGGACGACTGCTGCCCCAGTCGTCACCGGGGTCCCTGACCTGCAGGGTGACCGGACGCGTCGCTTCGCACCGTTCACGGCTGTCCGCCCGGAACTCGCCCGACGTCATGACAGAAGTGCCGGACCCCCGCACATGTGGGATCCGGCACTTCGGGTCTGCAGAGCGCCCGGAAAGACGCTGCGGCACCGTGAGGTCAGACGAGTGCCTCGACGGCGGTGACGGCGAAGCCGTGGTCCTGGTCGGGCATGCCGCCGCCGACCCCGACCGCGCCGATCAGACGGCCATCGCGGTGCACGGGCACACCACCCGCGATGAAGAGCAGGGGACGGTCGAGCGCGGTCGGCAGGGTGTGGAAGAGACCACCAGGCTGCACGGCTTCCACCAGATCGGCGGTGGCCGAGTTGAGCTGAAGGGCCGTGTAGGCCTTGCGGGTGCTGGTCTCTCCCGAGATCAGCACGGCCTGGTCGTCGCGCCGGAAGGCGAGCAGGTGTCCGCCGGCGTCGAGGACGGTGACGCTGACTCGCACACCGGCGGCCTCGGCGGCACGCCGGGCCGCGGTGACGAGGGCCTCGGCGTCCTCGATGGTCAGGGGGGTGACGGCGGTGACGACGGTACTCATCGGGGTTTCTCCTTGTGGGGGCGTGCTGTTCGGGGTGTTGAGGAACTGCTGAGTCGAGGCATCCCTGGGACGGCCCTGGCCCAGGGCGGCTCGATCTCGGTCAGGAGTGGACGGCGGTCCGCTGATCGGCGGGAGTCCCGCCGGCGACGACAGTGCCGGGGGCGGACGCCCGCCGCTCCAGAGCGGCCGAGAGGACGGCGAGGACGAGTGCGCCTGCGGCGAGGGCCGCGCCGACCCAGTTGGGGGCGGTGTAGCCGAGACCGGCGGCGATCACGATCCCGCCGAGCCAGGCCGACAGGGCGTTGCCGAGGTTGAAGGCACCGATGTTCACGGCCGAGGCAAGCGTCGGGGCGCCGTGTGCCTGGTCGAGCACGCGCTTCTGCAGCGGAGGAACCGTCGCGAAGCCGAGGGCACCGATCAGGGCGATGGTGACGGCCGCGAGGATCTTGTTGTGTGCGGTGAAGGTGAACAGCGCCAGCACTACCGCGAGGCCACCGAGCGACACGTAGAGCATCGGCATCAGGGCACGGTCGGCGAACCTGCCGCCGACGAGGTTGCCGCCGACCATGCCGAGACCGAAAAGGACGAGCAGCCAGGTGACCGATCCGTCGGCGAAGCCCGCCACATTCGTCATCATCGGTGCGATGTAGGTGATGGCGGCGAAGACCCCGCCGAAGCCGAGCACGGTCATCGCCATGGCGAGCAGTACCTGGACGTTCTTGAACGCGGCCAGTTCATGGCGCAGGTGCACGCCCTCGGGCTTCGGCATCTCCGGGACCAGCTTGGCGATGCCCAGCAGCCCGACCAGTCCGAGCACGGCGACGCCCGCGAACGTGACCCGCCAGCCCGCGGACTGACCGATCAGCGTGCCCAGCGGGACACCGACGACGTTGGCGATCGTGAGACCGCTGAACATCATCGCGATCGCGCCGGCCTTCTTCTCGGGCGCGACGAGTTCAGCGGCGACCACCGAGCCGATGCCGAAGAACGCACCGTGGGCGAGGGAGGCGACCACCCTGCCGACGAGCATCAGGCCGAAGACCGGAGCCACGGCGGAGAGCAGGTTCCCGAGGACGAACAGCGCCATCAGCGCCATCAGCATGCGCTTGCGGGACACCTTCGTACCCAGCGCGGTCATGATCGGCGCGCCGATCACCACTCCGAGCGCATAGCCGGTGACCAGCAGTCCGGCGGTGGGAATGGAGACGCCGAAGTCTCCGGCGACCTCGGGCAGGACGCCCATGATGACGAACTCGGTCGTTCCGATTCCGAAGGCCCCGATCGCGAGGGCCAGAAGCGCGAGAGGCATGGTGGGGTACACCTTCCAGAAGATTGCAGGAGCGCTTTACGCGCACCCACAATAGTTGCAGACGCGGGCTATACGCAACAGCGGGCTATTGCGTCCGTGCTCTATCCTGTTTTCAGCCGCCCCGGGACGGAGGAAACGTCATGACAGCCACGGACCCCGCGCTCACCGCCCTCGCTCAGGGATGGTGCGCCCTCTCCTTGCTGCACGGGAGGATCGAGGCGCACATCGAGCGGGCCCTGCAGGCCCATCACGGACTCAGCGTGCGCGAGTACTCCCTGCTCGACGTGCTCAGCCGACAGCACGACGGTGAGGGCGGTCATCTGCAGATGAAGCAGGTCGCGGACGCGGTCGTGCTCAGCCAGAGCGCCACCACCCGCCTGGTCACCCGGCTCGAGGACCGAGGGCTGCTCGCCCGCTATCTCTGCCCGACCGACCGCCGAGGCATCTACACGAACGTCAGCGAGGCGGGCCTGGATCTGCTGGCCGCGGCACGGCCGACCAACGACGTCGCGCTTCGCGAGGCGCTCGACGACGCCGCCGAGGTCCCGGAGCTGGCACCGCTGGTCCGCGTCGTGGAGTCGGCGAACGCGCCCGTACAGCCGATGTCGTCAGCGGGCGTGCCCTCGTAGGGTGCGCTCATGGCAGATCTTGAAATACGAGCCGCAGTCGCCGACGACGTGCCCGCCATCGTCGCGATGCTGGCCGACGACCCACTGGGAGCGCGGCGGGAATCGCCCGACGCCCTGACCCCGTACCTGGATGCTCTGAAGCGTCTGAGTGCCGACCCGAACCAGCACCTCGTCGTCGCCGTCCGCGAGAGCCGAGTCGTCGGCACTCTGCAGCTCACGGTGATCCCCGGGCTCTCCCGGAAGGGAGCGACCCGCTCGATCATCGAGGCCGTTCGCGTTCACGCCGACGAACGCGGCAGCGGTCTCGGAACACAGCTCATCGAGTGGGCGATCGATGAATCACGCCGTCAGGGCTGCCAGTTGGTCCAGCTCACCTCCGACTCCTCCCGCGCCGACGCCCACCGCTTCTACGAACGGCTCGGCTTCGAGGCCTCCCACGTCGGCTTCAAGCTCGCCCTCTGACCCGAGGAGCCGGGGCGCACCTGAGCGCGCCCTCGTGGGCGCCGTAGGGCACATGCAGCGGCACGGAGGCAGTTTCCGCAGCTCACCTACGCGTGGAGGTGGCCTGTTTCACGTGAAACAGGCCACCTCTACGACAACGGTGGCTACTTGATTCCTCGCCAGCCGGCCGCGTCCACTCCACCGGGCACCTGAGCCTCCTTGTCGTACGGCTGACGCGTGAACACGAACGACCCGAGGTCCAGGTGGCTCACTGACCCGTCATCGCGCCGGACGGGCTGTAGAAGCTCGCCCGCGTAATAGCCGTCGAGCCCGGTCCACGTCCCGTCGCCGTTCGCCCTGAACCGGGCGCCACGGCCGATCCCCGACAGCGGCTCCAGCACCAGCCCGCCGGTCGCCGGCACCCGCAGGCCAAAGGGGTGCGTCCCCCAGTACCACTGACCCGCGAGTTCCAGAACCGCCCGGTCGACCTCGGCGATCGGCCGCCAAGGCTCGGGAATCCGCGGTTCGGCCTCCGCGACGATCCGCACCAGATCGGCGGCGACGGCGAACGTGGGAGGTCCCGAGGTGCAGTTGGACAGCACGACGGCCGCCACGTCGTCGTCCACGCTGATCACCAGCCCGGCAAGGAAGCCCGGCAGGGATCCGGAATGCCCGACGAGGGTCCGTCCGTCACGATGCAGGATCTGCATCGCGAGCCCGTAGCTGGTTCCCACAGCCAGGTCCGCGGTCTCCGAGGGAGCCGCGGGCGTCCGCATCTCCCGCACCGACTCGGCGCTCAGGACCCGGTCGTCACCCTCGATCAAGAAGGCGGCGAAACGGGCCAGGTCCCCCGTGGTGGACCAGAGCTGCCCTGCCGGAGCCATGCGCCCGAGGTCCTCCGTGGGCTCGGGCATCATCACGTCGGCCCAGGGATGGACCGCCCAACCTCCCGCGTGCGGGGCTTGCGGGTCTCCACTCGTACGGTGCAGGCCGAGTGGTTCGAGTACTTCGCGGCGCAGCACGTCCTCCCAGGGGGCACCTCGTACCTCCTCCACGAGGGCCCCGAGCAGCGTGTAGCCGGGATTCGAGTAGTGGTGGCGTCGGCCGACCGGATGCCGGAACGGCTGCTCGCCCAGCACATCGGCCAGATCGGGGCGGAGCGATCCGGGTGTGCGTTCCCACCAGGGTGCGGGCGACTCGGCCGCCAATCCGCCCGTGTGCGCGAGCAGTTGGGCGATGGTGATCTCCCCCGCGCCGGTACCCGAGAGATGCTTCTCCAGCGGGTCTCCGAGGTCCAGGAGACCCTCGTCCCTCAGCCGAAGTACGAGCACCGCCGTGAACGTCTTGGTGATGGAGCCGATCCGGTACTGCACGTTCTCGTCCGGCCCGTGACCGTCCACCGAAGTCCGCGCTCCGTGCCACACCGCCTTCCCGCCGCGGACCACCGTCGCGACGAGTGATGGCGCCCGCCCTTCGCTCTGCGCGACGGCGATGCGATGCAGCAGGGCTCGGCGTGTGCGGGGGAGCAGATCGTCCTGAGGTGTCGTCATGGCACCAGTCCACCCGTCCTGTCACCGGACGTCGAGCGGATTTGTCCGGCGTGGCTCCGCCGGCCTTCCGGATCAGGTCTGCGCCATGTCCACGAAGCGGGAGTAGTGACCCTGGAAGGCCACCGTGATCGTGGCGGTGGGACCGTTACGGTGCTTGCCGACGATGATGTCCGCCTCGCCGGCGCGCGGTGACTCCTTCTCGTACGCGTCCTCGCGATGGAGCAGGATGACCATGTCCGCGTCCTGCTCGATGGAGCCGGATTCACGCAGGTCGGAGACCATGGGCTTCTTGTCGGTGCGCTGCTCGGGACCACGGTTCAGCTGCGACAGCGCGATCACCGGCAGCTCCAGCTCCTTGGCGAGGAGCTTCAGGTTTCGCGACATGTCCGAGACCTCCTGCTGACGGCTCTCGGAACGCTTGCCGCCCGACTGCATCAGCTGGAGGTAGTCGATGATGACGAGCTTCAGGTCGCTACGCTGCTTGAGGCGGCGGCACTTGGCGCGGATCTCCATCATCGACAGGTTCGGGGAGTCGTCGATGTAGAGGGGAGCAGCCGACACGTCCGGCATACGGCGGGCCAGTCGGGTCCAGTCCTCGTCGGTCATCGTGCCGGACCGCATGTGGTGCAGAGCCACGCGAGCCTCGGCGGAGAGCAGGCGCATCGCGATCTCGTTGCGGCCCATTTCGAGCGAGAAGATCACGCTCGGCATGTTGTGCTTGATCGAACAGGCCCGGGCGAAGTCCAGCGCGAGCGTCGACTTACCCATGGCGGGACGAGCCGCGATGATGATCATCTGGCCCGGGTGCAGACCGTTCGTGAGGGAGTCGAGGTCGGTGAACCCGGTGGGCACACCGGTCATCTCCCCCGAGCGCGATCCGATCGCCTCGATCTCGTCGAGCGCGCCCTCCATGATGTCGCCGAGCGGCAGATAGTCCTCCGTGGTGCGCTGCTCGGTGACGGCGTAGATCTCGGCCTGGGCGCTGTTGACGATCTCGTCGACGTCCCCGTCGGCCGCGTATCCCATCTGGGTGATGCGGGTGCCCGCTTCGACGAGACGCCGGAGGACCGCGCGCTCGTGCACGATCTCCGCGTAGTACTCGGCGTTCGCCGCGGTCGGGACGGTCTGCACCAGCGTGTGCAGATACGGGGCGCCGCCGACCTTGGTGATCTCGCCGCGCTTGGTGAGCTCGGCCGCGACCGTGATGGGGTCGGCGGGCTCGCCCTTCGCGTACAGGTCGAGGATCGATCCGTAGATCGTCTCGTGCGCCGGCCGGTAGAAGTCATGACCTTTGAGGACCTCGACGACGTCGGCGATGGCGTCCTTCGACAGGAGCATGCCGCCCAGGACGGACTGTTCGGCGTCCAGGTCCTGCGGCGGAACGCGCTCGAACGACGAACCGCCGCTCTCCCACGAACCGTTGTCCCGATCGCGGTCGTGCTGCTCGTCCCGGCCTCGGCCGCCGCTGCCGCGCTGGCGGGACGAAGGCAGACGATCACTGGGACCACTGTCCGCCCAGGGGTCGTCCAAGGGCTCGGAAATACTCACCGAGCCACCTCCTCCCGTCCGCCGGAGCGGACCTAGCCGTGCCCCTTATTTCTACGGCACGGCACTGACAACTGAGCTGCCCAACTCCGGTTCTCACGCGTCGGTTTTGCGTGGATTCCGAGGACGGAGGAGAGAACGGGCGCCGCACCACGTTAGGCCCGCGGGCACCGTCAGCCAATCTGGTTATCCACAGGCCATGTGGACGACGGCCCTGATGCTGTGGAGAACCCCACAAAACCTGTGCACGACTCGGTGGACAGCCCTGTGAACAAGCCCTCACCTCTTTCACAGAACCAGCCCTGACCTGCTCATTTACCGTCCACCGGTTGTGCAGAAGAAAAACTTTTCCTGCCGGATCAAGATCGGCTCGAACGGTCCGCGGCGACACGCCGAGCGAGGCCGACAGTAAGGGTCCTTTGGGGATTGCATCTCTTACCTGTGGAAGATTAGATTGGTGCTCATGACACAGGCTCCAGCGGCACCCCGGACCGCCCGGCGTCGGCATGACCGAGAGATCGTCGCGCTGGCCGTCCCGGCCTTCGGTGCACTCGTCGCCGAGCCTCTTTTCGTCATGGCCGACAGCGCCATCGTCGGCCATCTGGGCACCGCGCAACTGGCCGGACTCGGCGTCGCCTCCGCGCTGCTCATGGCAGCGGTCGGCGTCTTCGTCTTCCTCGCCTACGCCACCACAGCCGCTGTCGCGCGACGCGTCGGCGCGGGCGATCTCGGAGCCGCGATCAAACAGGGGATGGACGGCATCTGGCTCGCCCTGCTCATCGGTGTGGCCGTCATCGTCGTCACGCTCCCCGCGGCGCCTTCCTTGATGGCACTCTTCGGCGCCTCCGACACCGCGGCTCCGTACGCAACGACATATCTGCGGATCTCGGCGTTCGGCATTCCCGCCATGCTCGTCGTCCTCGCCGCAACAGGGGTGCTGCGCGGACTTCAGGACACCAGGACTCCGCTGTATGTCGCCGTCGGTGGCTTCGTCGCCAACGCGGCTCTCAACGGACTCCTCGTCTATGGAGTCGGCCTCGGTATCGCCGGCTCCGCCTGGGGCACCGTCATCGCTCAGTGGGCCATGGCGGCCGTCTACCTCTACGTCGTCGTGCGAGGTGCCCGGAAACACGACGCGTCCCTTCGACCGGATGCCGACGGTATACGCGCCTGCGCCCAGGCTGGGGCGCCCCTGCTCGTCCGCACTCTGTCGCTCAGGGCGATCCTGCTGATCGCCACCGCGGTCGCCGCCCGGCTGGGGGACGCCGACATGGCCGCGCACCAGATCATCCTGTCGCTGTGGAGTCTGCTTGCTTTCGCTCTCGACGCCATCGCCATAGCGGGCCAGGCCATCATCGGACGCTACCTGGGCGCGGGCGACGCAGACGGTGCCCGCGAGACATGCCGACGCATGATCCAGTGGGGCATCGCCACCGGTACCGTCCTCGGTCTGCTGGTCGTGGCGACCCGCTCCGTGTTCCTTCCGCTGTTCAGCGGCGACACGGGTGTGCAGGACACGGCGCTGCCGGCCTTGGTGGTGATGGCTCTCGTGCAGCCGATCTGCGGCGTTGCCTTCGTGCTGGACGGAGTCCTGATGGGCGCGGGGGACGGCCCGTATCTGGCGCGCGCGATGCTGCTGACACTGGCGGTCTTCGCCCCCGTCGCGTTGCTCGTCCCCGTACTCGGCGGCGGGCTGACCGCACTCTGGGGCGCCATGGCACTGATGATGGCGATGCGCATGGTGACGTTGTGGCTGCGTTCCCGTTCGGGCCGCTGGATCGTCACGGGCGCAACACGCTGACGACGCCGACCGCGTCGTCGTTTCACGTGAAACGACGACGCGTTTCACGTGAAACACCAGAAACGCCATGCTCCGTCACAGGTGGGTCGCTCGGTTTCTCTCGGCTTCTTCCACGATCCGATCGCAGCAACGCAGAAAGGGCCGCACCCCAAGGGGTGCGGCCCTTCTCTCAGCTATGCCGAGCGCTGCACTCAGGCAGCGACGACCTCGACGTTGACCTTGGCGGCAACCTCGGGGTGCAGACGCACGGACGTCTCGTGGGCGCCCAGGGTCTTGATGGGCGAGCCCAGCTCGATGCGGCGCTTGTCGACCTCGGGGCCACCGGAAGCCTTGATCGCCGAAGCGACGTCGGCCGGGGTGACGGAACCGAAGAGACGACCGGCGTCGCCGGAGCGAACGGCCAGGCGGACCTTGACACCTTCGAGGCGGGCCTTGATCTCGTTGGCCTGCTCGATGGTGGCGATCTCGTGGATCTTGCGAGCACGACGAATCTGCTCGACGTCCTTCTCGCCGCCCTTGGTCCAGCGGATCGCAAAGTTCCGCGGGATCAGGTAGTTGCGAGCGTAGCCGTCCTTGACGTCGACGACGTCGCCCGCGGCACCGAGGCCGGAGACCTCGTGGGTGAGGATGATCTTCATTTGTCGGTCACCCTTCCCTTATCGCGCGGTGGACGTGTAGGGCAGCAGCGCCATCTCACGGCTGTTCTTCACAGCCGTGGCGACGTCACGCTGGTGCTGCGTGCAGTTGCCGGTCACGCGGCGGGCACGGATCTTGCCGCGGTCGGAAATGAACTTCCGCAGCATGTTCGTGTCCTTGTAGTCCACGTACGTGACCTTGTCCTTGCAGAAAGCGCAGACCTTCTTCTTCGGCTTGCGCACAGGCGGCTTCGCCATGGTGTATCTCCTGTGTGATCAAGAAGTGGGGGTACGACCCACCCTCGGCCCGAGGGCCTAGAAGGGGGGCTCGTCCGAGTAGCCGCCGCCGGAACCGCCGGCACCGCCGGAGTTTCCGCCCCAGCCGCCACCGCCACCGCCGCCGCCCTGGTTGCCACCGGCGGGAGCGCCGGTCGCCCAGGGGTCGTCGGCGGGAGCGCCGCCGCCCTGCGGAGCGCCGCCGGAGCCACCGCCCCAGCCACCGCCCTGCTGGCCGCCGCCACCGCCGTAACCACCCTGGCCGCCCTGGCCACTTCGACCCGTGGTCTTCGTGACCTTGGCCGTGGCGTTCTTCAGGCTGGCGCCGACTTCCTCGACGTCCAGCTCGTAGACCGTGCGCTTGACGCCCTCACGGTCCTCGTAGGACCGCTGCTTCAGCCGGCCCTGCACGATGACGCGCATGCCTCGCTGGAGCGACTCTGCGACGTTCTCCGCCGCCTGACGCCAGACCGAGCAGGTCAGGAACAGGCTCTCGCCGTCCTTCCACTCGTTGGTCTGACGGTCGAAGGTGCGGGGAGTGGACGCGACACGGAACTTCGCGACCGCCGCACCGGAAGGGGTGAAGCGCAGCTCGGGGTCGTCGACAAGATTGCCGACAACCGTGATGACGGTCTCGCCTGCCATGGGGGTACCTCTCGGCGGGTTTGCTGCTGGCTGCTGGTGCTGCTACTCGATGCCCGAGATCAGCTGAGCTGGAAGCTCAGTGGGTCTCGGGACGGAGGACCTTGGTCCGGAGGACCGACTCGTTCAGGTTCATCTGGCGGTCGAGCTCCTTGACGACCGCAGGCTCGGCCTGCAGGTCGATGACCGAGTAGATGCCCTCGGGCTTCTTCTTGATCTCGTACGAGAGACGACGACGGCCCCAGGTGTCGACCTTTTCGACCTTTCCGGCGCCCTCACGGACGACGGAGAGGAAGTTCTCGATCAGGGGGGCGACAGCGCGCTCCTCCAGATCGGGGTCGAGGATGACCATCACTTCGTAGTGACGCATGTGGAACCCACCTCCTTTGGACTCAGCGGCCACGGTCGTTCCGTGGCAGGAGGGTTGTGATGCGTACGCAACGGTATCGGCCGCCACTGACAATCGGGGTCCCCGTCGGTGAAACCGAGCGGCAATCCCTGTCGTGACCTGGCCATGAGCCTGGGCAGACACCGGTGCAGACGGTACAGACTACCTGCACCCTGCCTTCCGGTTGAAATCCGACCGGGTTGACCCCCAGTCTGTACACATCGGGTGTGTATGGCGCTACGATGCGCCGCCTTCCGCAGGAGGTGCCTTATGGCACAGGTATTGCGACCGAACACCACCGGCTCACTCTTCGCCACGGACGGCAAGCCTCATCCCCTCCAGGACACCTTGCTCGCGGTCACGCTGGTGCTCGGGATTCTGGCGTTCGTCACGTCGATGTTCCACAGCCTCCATCTGGTCAGCTCGTGGGCCGGCCTCGTCGGGATCCTCACCGGCGCCTACGGGCAGTTCATCTCCGTGACGACCCGGGAGCGCTTCGGACTGATCCTGGGACTCGGTCTCGCGGGGGTCGGTTTCTACCTCGGTCTGGCCCATGGCGGCCTCTTCGGTGGGACGTTCTGAGTCGAACGTCCGTTTTCCCCTGACCCCGGGACGCTCCACGCTCTCTTCCCGGGGCTCAGGTTCCATACGGCCAGACGGGGCGCTCGCAGGGCGCAGTAGGCTTCGGCGCGAGAGCCGGAGCCCTTGTACCCATGGGGACACACCAGCCCGAGGAGCGCCCCTAATGAGCCTGACCCTGAGGACCATCAGCCGTGAGCAGCATCTGGCGTACATCCAGAGCCTGCCCGCGGCCAGTCACATGCAGGTCCCCGCATGGGCAGACGTAAAGGCCGAATGGCGCTCCGAGAACCTCGGGTGGTTCGACGACCGGACCGGCGAGATGGTCGGCGCGGGCCTGGTGCTCTACCGCCAGCTGCCCAAGATCAAGCGTTACCTGGCCTACCTTCCCGAGGGCCCGGTCATCAACTGGTTCGCGCCGAACCTGGACGACTGGCTGCAGCCGATGCTCGCGCACCTCAAGCAGCAGGGCGCCTTCTCCGTGAAGATGGGCCCGCCGGTGATCATCCGGCGCTGGGAGGCCACCTCCATCAAGGGCGGCATCCAGAACCCGGACGTGAAGCGTCTGCGCGACATCGAGGCCGACTTCATCGAACCGCGCGCCTTCGAGGTGGCCGACAAGCTGCGCCGCATGGGCTGGCAGCAGGGCGAGGACGGCGGCGCCGGCTTCGGTGACGTCCAGCCCCGCTACGTCTTCCAGGTGCCGCTCGCCAACCGTTCGCTGGAAGAGGTCCACAAGAACTTCAACCAGCTCTGGCGCCGCAACATCAAGAAGGCCGAGAAGGCCGGCGTCGAGGTCGTCCAGGGTGGCTACCACGACCTGGAGGAGTGGCAGCGGCTCTACGAGATCACCGCGGTCCGCGACCACTTCCGACCGCGCCCCCTGTCGTACTTCCAGCGCATGTGGACGGCCCTCAACACTGAGGACCCGAACCGCATGCGGCTGTACTTCGCGCGTCACAACGGCGTGAACCTCTCCGCCGCGACGATGCTCGTCGTGGGCGGCCACGTCTGGTACTCCTACGGCGCCTCGGACAACATCGGTCGCGAGGTCCGGCCCTCGAACGCGATGCAGTGGCGCATGCTGCGCGACTCGTACGCTCTCGGTGCCACGGTCTACGACCTGCGCGGCATCTCCGACTCGCTGGACGAGACCGACCACCTCTTCGGCCTCATCCAGTTCAAGGTGGGCACCGGCGGCGAAGCCGCCGAGTACCTCGGCGAGTGGGACTTTCCCCTCAACAAGCTGCTCCACAAGGCGCTCGACATCTACATGTCGCGCCGCTGAGCCGACCCGGAACACGTGCCGGGCCCCCGATCGGGCCCGGCACCTCCCCATCGGCCCGAGAAATCAGCGACAATTCGCTTTCGTACCTCTGAACACACGGCAGCCACGAGAAAGGTTCCGGGACCGGCCATGGCGCTCACGCTCTACGTCGACACCGCGCGCTGGCGGGCACACCACAAGCAGGTGTCCGAGCAGTTTCCGGGGCTGGTCCCCGTCTGCAAGGGCAACGGCTACGGCTTCGGCCACGAACGGCTCGCGGACGAGGCCACCCGCCTGGGCTCGGACATCCTCGCCGTGGGCACCACGTACGAGGCCGCCCGGATCAAGGACTGGTTCGGCGGCGATCTCCTGGTGCTGACGCCCTTCAGGCGCGGCGAGGAGCCCGTGCCGCTGCCCGACCGTGTCATCCGGTCGGTGTCGTCCATCGACGGCGTCTACGGCCTCGTGGGAGCCCGCGTCGTCATCGAGGTCATGTCCTCGATGAAGCGGCACGGTGTGAGCGAGCAGGACCTGCCGCATCTGCACGCCGCGATCGAGAACGTGCGACTCGAGGGTTTCGCCATCCACCTGCCGCTGGACCGCACAGACGGCTCGGACGCCGTCGAGGAGGTCATCGGCTGGATGGACCGCCTCCGTGCGGCCCGCCTGCCGCTGCACACGATGTTTGTGAGCCACCTCAAGGCGGACGAACTCGCGCGGCTTCAGCAGCAGTTCCCGCAAACCCGCTTCCGCGCCCGCATCGGCACGCGGCTGTGGCTGGGGGACCACGAGGCGACCGAGTACCGCGGAGCCGTTCTGGACGTCACGCGCGTCTCCAAGGGCGACCGCTTCGGCTACCGGCAGCAGAAGGCCGCCTCGGACGGCTGGCTCGTCGTCGTGGCGGGCGGTACGTCGCACGGAGTGGGCCTGGAAGCCCCCAAGGCGCTGCACGGCGTCATGCCGCGTGCCAAGGGCGTCGCGCGCGCCGGCCTGGCCACGGTGAACCGCAACCTCGCGCCGTTCGTCTGGGCGGGCAAGCAGCGCTGGTTCGCGGAGCCCCCGCACATGCAGGTGTCGATCCTCTTCGTGCCCTCCGACGCCTCGGAGCCGAAGGTCGGTGACGAGCTCGTCGCGCACCTTCGGCACACTACGACGCAGTACGACCGGGTCGTCGAGCGCTGACAGCGGGATCGGTTGCTATCACTCCGACTCATGTGAAAGGCCGTACACGGGCTCCGTGTACGGCCTTTCACCTGCCCTCTCGACCCTCCCGGGTCTGTTCGCTCAGAGCGAACCACCTTCGGGAGGTCCGCTCCGGGCACCCCATTCGACCGGAGGCTGACCGTCGAAGTGCGCCGCATGCCGCGGCGGGTGGGCCGCGGCGCCCAGGACGAACACGTCCTCGGCGCCGTCCAGGATCCCGCCAGAGGGATCGTCGTCTCCGGCCCGCCGCACCACGTCGCGTTCGGGCATGAAGATGTCCCGGATCACCACCGCGCAGAGGTAGAGCGTCCCCAACAGGTGCACGGCGATCGCGACTTGGTACCCGTCGGTCGGTAGACCCTTGTGAGCGTCCCCGCTGGTCGTGTACGCGAGGTACATCCAGATCCCCAGGAAGTACGCGACCTCGCACGCCTGCCAGATCAGGAAGTCCCGCCAGCGCGGCCGTGCCAGCGCGGCGAGAGGGACGAGCCAGAGCACGTACTGCGGCGAGTAGACCTTGTTCGTCAGGATGAAGGCCGCGACGATCAGGAAAGCGAGCTGGGCGAACCGGGGCCGACGGGGTGCGGTGAGCGTGACGGCGCTCAGGCCCGCGCACAGCAGCAGCATCATGATCAGCGCCCAGGTGTTGGCCGTGTCGGGAGTGATCGTGATCTTCAGCCACTGCGAGATGAACAGAAAGACCGAGCCGAAGTCGACCCCACGCTCCTGGCTGAAGGTGTAGAACTTCGACCACCCTTCGGGCGCGAAGTACATGACCGGAAGGTTCACCACGAGCCAGGCACCGACGGCCCCGAGAAGGGCTGTTCCGAACTCCCGCCACTTGCCGGCCCGCCAGCACAGCAGGAAGAGCGGGCCGAGCACGAGGAACGGATAGAACTTGGCGGCCGTGGCGAGCCCGACCAGGATGCCGAAGGCCAGCGCGCGTCCCCGCGACCACATCAGCATCGCGGCGGCCAGGAGGGCCACAGCGAGGAGATCCCAGTTGATGGTGGCCGTGAGCGCGAAGGCGGGCGCGAGGGCCACCAGGAGGCCGTCCCAGGGGCGCCGCCGGTGGGTGCGGGCGGCACACACGGCGATGACTGCCGCGCACACCATGAGCATCCCCGCGTTGACCATCCAGTAGATCTGCTCCTGGTCCTGGATGCTCCCGCTTCCCGGAGTGAGCCAGGCCGCCACCTCCATGAACACGCCGGTCAGTACCGGGTACTCGAGGTAGTCCATGTCGCCGGGGAGCTTGTCGAAGTAGGGCACGAGCCCGTCGGCGAATCCGCGGCCCTGATAGAGGTGCGGAATGTCCGAGTAGCACGCGTGCGTGTACTGCGAACTGGCTCCGAAGAACCAGCCTCCGTCGTAGCAGGGCAGCTTCTGGACCATGCCGAGGGCGAACATGCCGATCGCGATCAGGGCGACGACCCGCACGGGCGTCCACCAGGACGTCCCGAGCAGGGCTCGCCGCCCGATGGGACCGCCGATCAGTTCGCTGCCGCTGGCGGCGACCTCGTCATCCTTGGTCGGCCGCACCAGCTCCGGCTCGTGCGCGCTCACGCGCGTCGTCTCTGCACTGGGCATGCCGCACATCCTGCCGTACGTGTCCAGGAACGCGCTGAGGGCCGCCGCACCTAATCGGTGCGGCGGCCCTCGTTTCACGTGAAACGGTGTGTTTCACGTGAAACACACACGGTGACGACTATCCGGTGCCTCCGAAGAGGCCCCCGCCATTGCCGTTGCCTCTGTTGGTCCCGTCAGTCGCGGACTCCGTCGGCGTTGACGTCACGCCTCCGTCGGTGCCTCCGTTGTCGGTGCCACCGTTGTCCGTCCCGCCGTTGTTGTTGCAGGACCAGTCGAACTTGCCACAGGTCTCACTCGTCGAGGGCGAGGGTGACGTGAGCGTGGGGGTCGGCGTCGGGGTCGGCGTCGGGCTCGGCGACTCGCTCTTGCTGACCGTCGGGGTCGGCGTCGGGCTCGGGGTGTCGTTGAGCACCGTGCCGATCTCTTCGGGCTTCGGGAAGTGTGCCGCCTTCTGTCCCTTGAGAGCCACTTCCATGTAGTCCCGCCAGATCTGCGACGGGAACGAAGCACCGTGGATGGTCTTCTCGCCACCCGTGCCGTACATCTGCAGGAACTTGCGGTTCTTCTTGGTCTCGTCGTCGTCCAGGCGGTACATGCTGATCGCCGTGGACAGCTGCGGGGTGTAGCCGACGAACCAGGCGGACTTGTTGCCGTCCGTCGTACCGGTCTTGCCCGCCACCTCGCGGCCCTTCAACTGGGCGTTGGTGCCGGTGCCCTTCTCGACCACGGTCTTCAGGACGTCGGTGACGTTGTCGGCGACCTTCGAGGTGAAGGCTTCCGTGGTCTTCTCGACGTCGTCGTGCTGGAAGACGTTGCCGTCCTTGTTCGTGATCTTCTCGACCGAGTACGGGTCACGCTGCTTGCCACTGGCGGCGAACGTGGCGTACGCGCCGGCCATGCGAATCGCGCTCGGCGACGAGGTACCCAGAGAGAAGGACGGGAACCTGGAGCTGGCGAGACTGGATTCCTTGATGCCAGCTCGCAGAACAGAGTCCTTCACCTTGTCCAGGCCGACATCCATGCCCAGTTGCACGTAGGCGGAGTTGACGGACTCGCGCATCGCCTCACGCAAGTCGATCTTGTAGCTGGGCGGGTTGTACGACTGCTGGCCGTCGTTCTGCTGCAGCCACTCCTTGCCCTTGTCGTCCTGCCAGTCGGTCCCGTTGTAGTCCTTGATCTTCAGCTTGTTCTTGCCGCTGTAGAGACTCTTCGGGGACACGATGGTGCGGTCGTCCTGGGGCTGGTCCTCCGGCCCGTCAGGATTCCTGGCACCCCAGGTCATGGCCGCCGCGAGAACGAACGGCTTGAACGTGGAGCCCACCTGAGCACCGGTCTGGTCGGCGTTGTTGGTGAAGTGCTTGGTCGCGTCCGAACCGCCGTAGATGGCCTTGATCGCGCCGGTGGCCGGGTCGACGGATGCTCCGCCGAACTGGACGTATTTGTCCGTCTTCGGGCGCAGCTTCTCCTTGATGTTGGCCTTCTGCACCTTCTTCACCGAGGCCTCAAGGGCGTCGATCTTCGCCTTGTCGAAGGTCGTGTGGATCTCGTAGCCGCCCTGCCGAAGCTTGGTCTCGGTGATTCCGGTCTTGTCGCTGTTGTTCACGATGTACGAGTTGGCCAGGTCGACCAGATAGCCGATCTGCCCGCCCAGTGCCGCGTTGGACCGCGGGCTCTGGACTTTGGGGAACTTCTCGTACTTGGCGCGTTCTGTCTGGCTCAGGCGCTCGTCCTTGACTTCTTCGTCGAGGATCCACTTCCAGCGGGCCTCGGCACGCTTGCGGTTGGCCTCCGCCGTGGCGGCGGGGTCGATCGACGGTGACCCCGCGGGGTCGTAGTACGTGGCGCCCTTGAGCACGGCTGCCAGGAACGCGCACTGACTCGGGTTCAGCTTTGTGGCTTCCGTGTCGAAGTACGCGCGCGCGGCGGCCTGGATGCCGTAGGCGTTACGTCCGTAGTAGGCCGAGTTCAGGTAGCCGGCCATAATGTCTTCCTTCGGCACCGAGGCACCGACCTTGACGGAGACGAACAGCTCCTTGAACTTGCGGGAGATCGTCTGCGACTGATCGTCCAGCATGGCGTTCTTCACGTACTGCTGGGTGATGGTGGAACCACCCTGCGTCTGACCGCCCTTGGCCATGTTCACGAAGGCTCGAGCGATACCCATGGGGTCGACACCACTGTCGGACTCGAACGTCTTGTTCTCGGCCGACATCACCGCATAGCGCATCTCCTTGGGAATCTGCGCGTACCCGATGATCTGGCGGTTGGTCTCACCGCCCGTCGCGACCATCTGCTCGCCGCTCGCCCAGTAGTAGACGTTGTTCTGCGCGGTCGCGGTCTTGGCCTCGTCCGGGACACCGACCAGGGCGTACGCGACACCTGCTACCGCGACAAGGCTGCCGCAGAAACCGATGAAGAGGCCCGTCACGAGCTTCCAGGACGGCACCCAGCGCGCGGCTCCGTACTTGCCGGCGCGCGGGTAGTCGATGACGCGCTTCTTGGAGGGTTCGGGGGCGCGGCCACGACCGCGTCCCGGCCCGCCGGGTCCCGGAGGACCACCACGTCGGCCACCCCCGCCTCCAGGGCCGCCGGGGCCGCCACGTCCGGCGCCGTCGGCGGCACGGCGGCGGCCGCCGCTGCCTTTCTGCGCGGCTCGCCGTGCCTCGGCACGACTTCCGTACGGGCGCTCTTCACCCCCCGACTCGTATGAATCGGAAGGAGACCCGGTGGCGCCTCGCGGTGCCGCGCGGCGGCCTGCGGACGGGTCGGGCTGACCGCGTCGGGCCGCGGCACGCCCGCCGCCCTGCGGCTGCGACGGTTTGCGACGGTGCTCGCTCATCGAACGATTACTCCTCGGGCAGGCGCACCTTTGCGCGCCTGGAAACGGCGGCTGGTTTCCGGTCCCCCCGAAGTACGGATGCGGTCGATCGCGCATTCACCCGTACTGCACCGAAGACGATGACGTCCTCAGTCGTCACTCGGTTCCCGGTGGTGTGCATGCCGCACAGACTACGCACCGTCAAAACCCGCCTAGCACCGAAGTTCACCCCAAATCAGGCAACTTGCTTCGTATGAATCAGTGATGTGACGCCGTTCACCCTGACCCCTCTTGTCGCGACCGCAGAGGCGTTCTATCGTGCTGATGTATCGAGTCGATACATCAGCACGACATAAACGTCGCGCTGACGAGGCAGCGACAGGGAGGAGGCGACGATGAGCCGGCGTGCCGGGATCCTCGAGTTCGCCGTACTCGGCCTGCTCCGCGAGTCTCCGATGCACGGCTATGAGCTGCGCAAACGACTCAACACATCACTGGGTGTGTTCCGTGCCTTCAGCTACGGAACGCTCTACCCCTGCCTCAAGACGCTGGTCGCCAACGGCTGGTTGATCGAGGAAGCGGGATCCACACCCGAAGACGCTCTCACGGCAACACTCGCGGGACGTCGCGCCAAGATCGTCTATCGATTGACGGCGGAAGGTAAGGATCACTTCGAGGAACTTCTCGCGCAGACGGGTCCCGACGCCTACGAGGACGAGCACTTCGCTGCTCGCTTCGCCTTCTTCGGGCAGACGTCACGCGATGTGCGCATGCGCGTACTGGAAGGTCGCCGCAGCCGTCTGGAGGAGCGCCTCGAGAAGATGCGCGCCTCACTGGCGCGCACCCGAGAGCGCCTCGACGACTACACGCTTGAGCTCCAGCGCCACGGAATGGAGTCCGTGGAGCGCGAAGTGCGCTGGCTGAACGAGCTCATCGAGAGCGAGCGAGCCGGACGGGACATCAAGACTTCCGCCTCCGAAGGCTCCGCTCAGCAGGACAACACATCTGGAGAGACGGGCGGCCTGCCCCGGCACCGGGACAGCACCCGGCCGGATCCGTCCGACGACACCGTCACGTGAGACCCATTCGGGGTTTCACCGATACACACAGGGAGCAACCGGAATGGGTTCGGTTCGCGTAGCCATCGTCGGCGTGGGCAACTGCGCCGCCTCGCTGGTTCAGGGCGTCGAGTACTACAAGGACGCCGACCCGGCGGCCAAGGTCCCCGGCCTGATGCACGTCCAGTTCGGCGACTACCACGTCGGTGACGTCGAGTTCGTCGCCGCGTTCGACGTCGACGCGAAGAAGGTCGGCCTCGACCTCTCCGACGCCATCGGTGCCAGCGAGAACAACACCATCAAGATCTGCGACGTCCCGAACAAGGGCGTCACGGTCCAGCGCGGTCACACCCTGGACGGTCTCGGTAAGTACTACCGCATGACCATCGAGGAGTCCGCCGAGGCGCCGGTCGACGTGGTCCAGGTCCTCAAGGACAAGCAGGTCGACGTCCTGATCTGCTACCTGCCCGTCGGTTCCGAGGCCGCGGCGAAGTTCTACGCCCAGTGCGCCATCGACGCCAAGGTCGCCTTCGTCAACGCTCTCCCGGTCTTCATCGCCGGCACCAAGGAGTGGGCGGACAAGTTCACGGAGGCCGGCGTCCCGATCGTCGGCGACGACATCAAGTCCCAGGTCGGCGCCACCATCACGCACCGTGTGATGGCGAAGCTGTTCGAGGACCGCGGTGTCCGCCTTGAGCGCACGATGCAGCTCAACGTCGGCGGCAACATGGACTTCAAGAACATGCTGGAGCGCGACCGCCTCGAGTCCAAGAAGATCTCGAAGACGCAGGCCGTCACCTCGCAGATCCCCGACCGCGACCTGGGCGAGAAGAACGTCCACATCGGTCCGTCGGACTACGTGGCCTGGCTCGACGACCGCAAGTGGGCGTACGTCCGCCTCGAGGGCCGTGCCTTCGGTGACGTCCCGCTGAACCTGGAGTACAAGCTCGAGGTCTGGGACTCCCCGAACTCGGCCGGTGTCATCATCGACGCCCTGCGTGCCGCGAAGATCGCCAAGGACCGCGGCATCGGTGGCCCGATCCTCTCCGCGTCGAGCTACTTCATGAAGTCCCCGCCGGTCCAGTACTTCGACGACGAGGCCTTCGCCAACGTCGAGAAGTTCATCAAGGGCGAGGTCGAGCGCTAAGCACAGCTCTTCGTGCTTGCTGTCGAAGGTCCCCGGGCACTGTGCCCGGGGACCTTCCCCGTATGTGAGGCTGTGCCCCATGGCTGTCGTGCGTGACGTGCGCGTCCTCCTGAGCTTTCAGGGGTTCAGACGCCTGCTCGCCGTACGGCTGCTGTCGCAGGGCGCAGACGGCGTCTTCCAGGTCGCGCTGGCCACCTACGTCGTCTTCTCCCCGGAGAACCAGACCTCCGCAGCCTCCATCGCCTCCGCGATGGCGATCCTGCTGCTTCCGTATTCACTCATCGGTCCCTTCGCGGGTGTCCTGCTGGACCGGTGGCGGCGGCGGCAGGTTTTTCTGTACGGCAATCTCCTGCGCACGGCCCTCGCGTGCCTGACAGCCGTTCTGATACTGAGCCATGTCCCCGACTGGCTCTTCTACGTCTCGGCGCTCTGCGTCACCGCGGTCAACCGCTTCGTCCTGGCCGGGCTGTCTGCGTCACTGCCCCGCGTCGTCGATGCGGATCGTCTGGTGCTGGCCAACTCCCTTTCTCCCACCGCCGGAACGTTGGCCGCCACGACGGGCGGAGGAATCGCTTTCGTCGTACGGCTGCTCGTCGCGGACTCCGACGCGGCGGTGGTCCTCGTAGGAGCCTCGCTGTACCTCTGCGCCGCCCTCGCCGCCGCCCGCATCGCTCCGGAACTCCTCGGGCCTGATCGCGAGTTGCTTCACCCGCGTATCGCCAAGGCGCTCGCCGGCACCGCACGCGGCCTCGCCGCAGGCG
This sequence comes from Streptomyces sp. M41(2017), assembly GCF_002078175.1. Taxonomy (GTDB): domain Bacteria; phylum Actinomycetota; class Actinomycetes; order Streptomycetales; family Streptomycetaceae; genus Streptomyces. The sequence continues at coordinate 2,086,772 of NZ_MWFK01000001.1, forward strand.
TACGTCACCTCGCCCAGCCCCCGCGACGGGAGGCGGCCTGGGCTCTGATGGCGATGACGTTGCTGCGCTTCTGCTACGGCGCCCTGACCGTCATGCTGCTGATGCTCTGCCGCTATGCCTGGGCGTCCGGATCGGACGACGGGCTCGCTCTCCTGGGAGTCGCGGTGGGCGTCTCGGGGGCGGGTTTCTTCGTCGCCGCCTTGGTGACGCCCTGGGCGGCAGGGCGGCTGGGCCCCGGCCGCTGGATCGCGGTCTGCGCCGCCGGCGCCGCGGTCCTGGAGCCCGCTCTCTGCCTTCCCTTCGCACCAGCACCGATGCTGGTCGCCGCATTCATCCTGGGAGTGACCACTCAGGGCGCGAAGATCGCGACGGACACGATCGTGCAGTCTTCGGTGGACGACGGCTTCCGCGGCCGGATCTTTTCTGTCTACGACGTCCTGTTCAACGTCGCGTTCGTGGGAGCGGCCGGAGTGGCCGCGCTGATGCTGCCTTCTGACGGCCGGTCGACTGCCCTGGTGGTGACGGTGGCGGCAATCTACGCGGGCATTGCGGCAGCTATGGCCCGCTTTGAACTCCAGTAAGTGTCACATCAGTGCCACAGAGCCAATCCTGGCTACTGCGTTGTCACTGGGGCCCGATAACTTATGTGCGTCTTATACGCACCACGCGCCAGCGTTCCAATGGGGGGACTCCCAGTGACCACACCGCCGCCTCAGGGCCAGAACCCGTTCGCTCAGGGCCAGCAGCCTTACGGGCCGCCGCCCCAGGGGCAGAACCCGTACGCCCAGCAGCCTCCGCAGGGCTACCCGCAGCAGCCCGGCCAGCCCGGCTTCCCCCAGCAGCAGGCCGCAGGCTTCGCCCCGGTGCCGCCGCAGCAGCGGAAGCGGGGCTTCAAGCAGTACCTGCGAATCGGCATCGTCGTCTGTGTGGTCATAGCCGCTGGCGTGGGCTGGCTGACGAGCCGGCACGACGCGGACACAGCCAAGGTGGGTGACTGCATGAGCATCAGCAACCCTGACAGCTCCACAGACCCGGGCCTGAAGGTCGTTGACTGCGGCAACTCCAAGGCGAAGTACAAGGTGGCGCAGAAAAAGAGCGACAACTCCGGCTGCGACCGCACCAAGTATGCCGAGTACACGGAAACGGGTGGCAGCGACGACTTCACCCTCTGCCTGTCGGAGTACTCCGCGAAGTAGGTCCTTCTCCAACGCGAAGGGGCGGTGTTTCACGTGAAACACCGCCCCTTCGCGTTGTCCGTCGGCGATGTTTCACGTGAAACATCGCCGACGGGCTCGTCAGGTCTGCTCGGCCCACCACTCCTTAAGTGCCGCTGTCGCCGCTTCGTGCTCCATCGGGCCGTTCTCCAGGCGCAGCTCCAGCAGGAACTTGTACGCCTGGCCGATCGCGGGACCCGGTCCGATGTCCAGGATCTCCATGATCTGGTTACCGTCGAGGTCCGGACGGATCGCGTCGAGTTCCTCCTGCTCCTGGAGTTGGCCGATGCGCTCCTCCAGGCCGTCGTAGGCGCGGGAGAGGGCGGCGGCGCGGCGCTTGTTCCTGGTGGTGCAGTCGGAGCGTGTCAGCTTGTGAAGGCGACCGAGGAGCGGGCCGGCGTCCCGGACGTAGCGCCGCACGGCTGAGTCCGTCCACTCGCCGGTGCCGTAGCCGTGGAAGCGCAGATGCAGCTCGACCAGACGTGAGACGTCCTTCACGAGATCGTTCGAGTACTTGAGCGCCGTCATCCGCTTCTTGGTCATCTTGGCGCCGACGACCTCGTGGTGGTGGAACGACACCCGCCCGTCGTTCTCGAAGCGACGGGTCCGCGGCTTACCGATGTCGTGCAGCAGCGCGGCAAGCCGGAGGACCAGATCGGGTCCCTCCTCCTCGAGCGCCATCGCCTGTTCCAGGACGATCAGCGTGTGCTCGTAGACGTCCTTGTGCCGGTGGTGCTCGTCACTCTCCAGCCGCAGCGCGGGAAGCTCGGGCAGCACATATTCGGCGAGGCCGGTGTCGACGAGCAGGGTGAGGCCCTTGCGGGGGTGCGCCGACAGAATGAGCTTGTTCAGCTCGTCCCGTACGCGCTCCGCCGAGACGATCTCGATACGTCCGGCCATGTCCGTCATGGCCGCCACGACCTCGGGCGCCACCTCGAAGTCGAGCTGTGCGGCGAACCGCGCCGCCCGCATCATGCGCAGCGGATCGTCGGAGAAGGATGCCTCCGGAGTGCCGGGGGTGCGCAGGACGCGTCCCTCCAGGTCCTCCAGGCCTCCGTGCGGGTCGATGAACCTCTTCTCCGGCAAGGCCACAGCCATCGCGTTCACCGTGAAGTCGCGACGGACGAGGTCCTCCTCCATGGAGTCGCCGTAGGACACCTCGGGCTTGCGCGAGGTCCGGTCGTACGCCTCGGACCGGTACGTGGTGATCTCGATCTGGAACGTCTGCTCCACATCGCCCACGCGGGCGTCCTTCTGAGCCCCCACGGTTCCGAAGGCGATCCCGACCTCCCACACGGCGTCCGCCCACGGTCGGACGATCTTCAACACGTCCTCGGGCCGGGCGTCCGTCGTGAAGTCCAGGTCGTTGCCGAGCCGGCCGAGGAGCGCGTCCCGGACCGAGCCGCCCACCAGGGCAAGCGAGAACCCCGCCTCCTGGAAACGGCGGGCGAGCTCGTCGGCGACAGGGGACACCCGCAGCAGTTCACTCACCGCGCGGTGCTGCACCTGACTCAGGGCGCTGGGATTGTCTTCATTGGCGTTCGGCACAACAGAAAAGGGTACGTGGCCGGGACGCCGGGAAGCGCCTCCATAAATCTTGTACCGCCGTCCTCCATTTCACGGGCCCAGATAGGCCCACATACAGGACAGTCGGCGCTCTCCGCCGATCTTGTGGACCACTCCGCGGCACTTCCCCTCGGCGCGCATCGTTACCATGCGTGGACGCACATTCCGACGACCACTGACGACGACGAGGACGGGCGAGCGCGTGGCCGAGGCGGCAGACTTCCAGGGGACGAGTCCCTCACCTGCCCGTCGGTGGCTCCGGCGCAGCGGTGTACTGCTGGCCGGGACGCCGTTGCTGGCCGGGCTGCTCCAGCTACCCCTCGGCGCGCCCGCACAAGCCGCCGAGAAGGCCTCTGTGGCCGATGCCGCGAGCTCGGGCGGGGTGGACATCAACATCGCGTCCCTGAGCCCCAGTGCCCCCACGGACGGCGACACGGTCACCGTCTCCGGTTCGGTCACCAACAGGAGCAAGCAGACCGTCACGGATGCCCACGTGGGTATCCGTGTGGGCTCGTCCCCCCTGACCACGCGTTCCGCCATCGACACCGCCGCGAAGCTCACCAGCTTCCAGCCCGGCCTCGACGCGGCCGAGGTCGGCGGGAAGTACGTCGAGAAGGTCGCCCGGCTCGCCGCGGGCAGCTCGCAGAACTTCAGCATCTCGGTTCCCGTCAAGGATCTCGATCTGGGGGACGACGGGGTCTACCAGCTGGGTGTCTCCCTCACGGGCCGGACGACGGCCCAGCAGTGGGACCAGGTGCTCGGCATCAAGCGGACGTTCCTTCCGTGGCAGCCCGACGCGGCGGACACGAAGACGAAGACGACGTACCTCTGGCCGCTGATCTCCTCGGTCCACCTCACGGCTGAGACCGGTTCGGACGAGCAGCAGACGCGTGTCTTCAAGAACGACGACCTGGCCAAGGAGATCGCCCCGGGCGGCCGGCTGGACCAGCTCCTGTCGCTGGGCAGTGGGCTCGACGTCACGTGGGTGCTGGACCCGGACGTGCTGGCCTCGGTCGACGCCATGAGGGGCGGCTACCGCGTCCAGCAGCCCGACGGCAAAACTGTGGCGGGGAGCGAGAAGAACCGCGAGCTGGCCAAGGCCTGGCTCGACAGGCTCGAGAAGACGGTCCAGGGCCAGAAGATCGTCGCCCTCCCCTTTGCCGACCCCGACATCGCGTCCCTCGCCCACAGCGGCAAGGTCACCGGTTCCCTCAGCCGCCTCAAGGACGCCACCGACGTGGCTTCCAAAACGGTCGAATCGATCGTCCACGTGAAGCCCAGTACGGACTTCACCTGGCCTGTGGACGGAGCGATCGACCCGTCGATCGTGAATGTGGCGACCTCTGCCGGGGCGGACAAGGTGATCGCCCGCAGCGACAGTCTGCAGGAGACGGGTGGGCTGGCGTACACGCCCAGCGCCGCCCGCCCCATCGGGGGCGGCACGACGGCCGTCGTCGCCGACGAGCGGCTGTCGACCGCGTTCCAGGGCGACATGCTGAAGGCCGGCAACTCCACACTCGCCGTCCAGAAGTTCCTCGCTCAGAGCTTGATGATCAACCTTCAGGACGCGAACCAGCGCAGCATCGTCGTCGCGCCGCAGCGTATGCCCACGGCCAGCCAGGCACAGTCCATGGCCGCGGCCCTGAGGACGCTCCAGCAGGGGAACTGGTCGGAGTCCCAGGGGCTGGCGGCTGCAGCCAAGGCCAAGCCGGACCCGGGCGCCACCACGCGAGTTCCCTCAGCCTCTTCGTACCCGCGCGCCCTGAAGAGTCAGCAGCTGCCGGCCTCGGCCTTCGACTGGATACAGGGCACGCAGACCAAGCTCGACAAGTTCCAGGTGATCCTGACCGACAAGTCACGCGTGGCGACGCCCTTCGGCCTGGCCATGAACCGGGGGATGTCGACGTCCTGGCGCGGCCGCCCCGCCGAGGGCAAGGTCTTCCGCGACGCTGTGGACTCCTACCTCGACGGACTCACCGGGCTGGTGCATCTCATCGAGAAGTCGGACGCGAAGCTCTCGGGCCGTAGCGCCACGATCCCCGTGACCGTCCAGAACAACCTGGTCCAGGGTGTCGACCACCTCACGCTGCGCCTCACGTCCATGCAGCCCACCCGCCTCAAGATCGGCAACGGGCCGTTCGACGAGAAGCTGATCAAGGTCGCTGGTGAACACAGCCAGTCGGTGAAGTTCACCACCTCCACCAAGGCCAACGGCCCGGTGAAGGTCGTCGCCCAGCTGTACACGGAGGACGGGCAGCCCTACGGCGCCGCGGTGCCCTTCGAGGTCAAGGTCACGGAGATCACCTCCACCGTGATGCTCGTCATCGGTGGCGGCGTCCTGCTCCTCGTGCTCGCCGGTTTCCGGATGTACACGCAGCGCAAGCGGGCTGCGGCGCAACAGGCCGAGCAGGGACCCGAGGATGGTCCCGAGGCCGAGGGCGTGAACAAGGACACCGATGGCACCGTAGAGACTGGGGACGCCGAAGACTCCGAGGCCGGTCAGGAGATCACGACCGGCCCGAAGTCGGGGGCTGACGACCCGGGGCACCCGAGTGACCCGACACCGGACACCGCTCCGGAAAGCGCCGACCCGTCCGGCACGGGTGAGAGAGTGGACCGTTGAGCGATGTCGTGGCCGGTGGGCCCGGGGACGATGAGGTGGGGTAACCATGAACGCGCCGTACGACGGTGACCGCGGTCAGGGCGCGGGACCCTCGGGTTATCCCGAGGAGTACCCGGACCAGGACGCGGGCCGCTCCGGCTACCCCGAGGGCACGCCGGAGCCGGGCCAGATGCCGCCGGGACATCCCGCGGACATGTATCTCCAGGACGCCTACGACCAGGATCCCTACCGGGAGCAGGACCTCTCGGCACAGGACCCGGTGGCCGAGGCGCTCTACGACCGCGCCGCGCACCCTCCGCCGCCTCCTGGCTCGTACTACCCGCAGCAGCCGCTCTACGCCCAGCCGCCCACGCCGCAGTACGCCCCCGACCCGCGGGTGTGGGCCCAGACGCCCCCTCCCGAACCCTCGGGACCGACACGGCACCTGCCGTACGGCGACGACGCCCGGACCACCCAGTACGTGGGGGTGGACGACCTCGTCACCCAGGCCGGCGAGGAGCAGCATGAGCCCGACGCCTTCGCGCACCTCTTCCGCGACCAGCAGCAGGGTGGCGTCCGTAACGCCTACGCCGCGTCCTCCGTCCCGGCTCCGGCACCCGAAGCGGCTCCGTCTGTCGCCGAGCCTCCCGTGGCCCCGCCGCCGGCTTCGGCCGCGAAGTCGGGTGGCCGGGCCTCGGGCTTGCTGAAGTCCAGCGCGGTGATGGCGGCGGGCACCCTGGTGTCCCGTCTCACCGGCTTCGTCCGCACCATGATCATCACGGCGGCTCTCGGCGCGGCGACGCTCGGTGACGCCTGGACCGTGGCGTACACGCTGCCGACGATGATCTACATCCTGACGGTCGGCGGCGGACTCAACTCCGTGTTCGTGCCGCAACTGGTGCGGTCCATGAAGGAGGACGACGACGGGGGTGAGGCCTACGCCAACCGCCTGCTGACCCTCGTCATGGTCGCTCTCGGCGTCATCGTCACCGCGGCGGTGTTCATCGCGCCGCTGCTGATCCAACTGATGTCGGACCCCATCGCGAGCAACGCGGCCGCCAACAACGTGGCGGTCACCTTCGCCCGCTACTGCCTGCCCACGATCTTCTTCATGGGCGTCCACGTGGTCATGGGCCAGATCCTCAACGCCCGCGGGAAGTTCGGCGCGATGATGTGGACTCCGGTCCTGAACAACATCGTCATGATCTTCACCTTCGGGACGTTCCTCTGGGTCTACGGCACCGCGCGGCACTCCGGCATGACGGTGAGCAACATCCCGCCGGACGGCGTCCGCCTCCTGGGCATCGGCACCCTGCTCGGCCTCGTCGTGCAGGCCGGGGCGATGGTTCCCTACCTGCGCGAGGCGGGTTTCCGGTTCCGTCCGCGCTTCGACTGGCGTGGTCACGGCCTCGGGAAGGCCATCCATCTGGCCAAGTGGACCGTGCTCTTCGTCCTCGCCAACCAGGCGGGCGTCATCGTCGTCACCCAGCTCGCGACCGCGGCACAGAAGGCTTCCGGCAAGGGCGGAACAGGCATCCTGGCCTACTCCAACGCCCAGCTGATCTGGGGCATGCCGCAGGCGATCATCACGGTGTCCGTCATGGCGGCCATGCTTCCGCGCATCTCGCGAGCGGCCCATGACGGTGACCCGGGTGCCGTCCGCGACGACATCTCGCAGGGTCTGCGGACCTCGGCAGTGGCGATCGTCCCGGTGTCCTTCATGTTCATCGCGCTCGGCATCCCCATGTGCACCCTGCTGTTCGGTTCCAGCGGCCTCCAGGCCGCCGAGTCCCAGGGCTACGTGCTCATGGCCTTCGCGCTCGGCCTGATCCCGTTCTCGGTGCAGTACGTGATCCTGCGCGGTTTCTACGCCTACGAGGACACGCGCACCCCCTTCTACAACACGGTCATCGTGGCCGGCGTCAACGCCGCCGCGTCCGCTGTCTGTTACGTGGTGCTGCCCGCACAGTGGGCCGTCGTCGGCATGGCCGGCGCGTACGGCCTGGCCTACGCCGTGGGCGTCGGAGTGGCCTGGCAGCGCCTGCGCAGGCGGCTCGGCGGCGACCTGGACGGCGCGCGCGTGCTGCGTACGTACGCGCGTCTCTGCCTCGCGTCGATTCCGGGTGCCGTAGTGGGCGGGGCCGTCGGCTTCGCGGTCACCCGGGTTCTCGGACACGGAGCGATCGGCTCGATCGCGGCGCTCGTCACCGGAACGATCGCCCTGCTGGGCGTGTTCTACGTCGCGGCGCGCAAGATGCGTATCGAAGAGCTCAATTCAATGGTCGGAATGGTCCGCGGGCGCCTGGGGCGCTGAGGCGGGGGTACGCGCACAACCATCGTCCGTCGCCGCGTGTCGTGCATAGCGCCGGACTGTGGGCACAATTGGTTTCTGCGTCGGACAGTGCGCAACGGATGGGGAGGCAGGGACGACGGTGGCGGAACGGAGCACGTCTGCCGTCGACGTGGCAGACAACAGCGGTGACGAACCGCTGACCGCTAAGGCGGGCCAGTCCACGTCCGACGGGGTGGCCCAGGACCGGGAGCGGGAAACGGACAGCGAAGAGGCACAGGGGAGTGGCGGGACCGAGAGTCCCGGGAAGGCCTCACCGCCCGAACTGCACAGTGGTCACAAACTCGCGAGGCGCTATCGCCTCGAAGAGTGCGTCACCCGTCTGGACGGCTTCAGCAGTTGGCGTGCGGTGGACGAGAAACTCCGCCGTGCCGTCGGTGTCCATCTGCTGCCCGCCGACCATCCGCGGGCCCGTTCAGTACTCGCGGCGGCCCGTTCCTCGGCCCTGCTGGGCGATCCCCGCTTCGTCCAGGTCCTGGACGCGGTCGAGGAGAACGACCTTGTCTACGTGGTCCACGAATGGCTGCCGGACGCCACGGAACTGACCGCACTCCTCGCCGCGGGCCCTCTCGAGGTGCACGAGGCCTACCAGATGGTCAGTCAGGTCTCCCAGGCGATGGCCGCCGCGCACCGTGAGGGGCTCGCGCATCTGCGGCTCACGCCGGGTGCCGTGCTCCGCACGTCGTCCGGTCAGTGGCGCATCCGCGGGCTCGCCGTGAACGCTGCCCTGCGGGGTATCAGTTCCGACACCCCCCAGCGCAGCGACACCGAGGCGCTCGGTGCACTCCTGTACGCCTCGCTCACCCAGCGCTGGCCGTACGAGAACGATGCCTACGGCCTCTCGGGGCTGCCCAAGGACGTCGGCCTCATCGCACCCGACCAGGTGCGCGCCGGAGTCCACCGCGGCCTGTCGGAACTCGCCATGCGCGCGCTCGCCAATGACGGGGCGACCGCCTCCCGGCACGAGTCGCCGTGCACGACGCCGGAGGAGCTGGTGAAGGCGATCAGCGAGATGCCCCGCATCCGCCCGCCGGAGCCCGCGTTCACCGCCCCGCCCGAGTACCAGCGCACGTCGTACCAACAGGGCACCTACGGCCGCCAGGGTCCCCCCGGCGCCCCCCAGCCCGTGGCGGCGCCGCCCCCACCATTGCAGAGCCGTACCGGCAAGGCTCTCAAGTGGGCCGTGTCCGCGCTGCTCATCGCCGCGCTGGGACTGGGTAGTTGGCAGCTCGCCGACGCCCTCATGGACCGGGGCAACAAGTCCGACGACACCAAACAGACGCACACGACCGACGGCAACGACAAGAACGGCGACCAGACCAGGCCGGTCAGGCCGATCAAGATCCAGAACGCGCAGGAGTACGTTGCCGAGGGCTCCGCGCAGGCCGCTGGAGACGTGGGCAAGACCTTCGACGGGGACAGCACCACGTACTGGCGCACCAAGAAGTACAACGCCGGTCCCAAGCTCGCGCCGTACAAGCCCGGCGTGGGCATCGTCTATGACCTGGGTTCGGCGCAGACGGTGTCGGCCGCCTCGATAGGGCTTCGGTACGCGGGTGACCACACGACCGTCCATCTCTACGCAACCGATTCCCTGACGCCCTCGACGTCCGTCGACGGGATGAAGGAGATCGGCACGGCCACCACGGCCGGCACCACCATGAAGGTGAAGGCGTCCAAGTCGGTCAAGACCCAGTACGTCCTCCTGTGGATCACCGACGTGCCGAATGCTCCCAGCGACGGCTACAGCAGCGCCGGCTACAAGCAGGCCGTCACGGACGTGAAGTTCACCGGCTGACGTACGTCGACGAGGGGGAGGGGGTCCGATGGCCGATGAAGCCGTGTTCGGTGAAGCAAGCGATCAGGATCTCCTCGCCCGTCACGTGGACGGCGATCCCGACGCCTTCGGCGAGCTTGTACGGCGCCATCGCGACCGCCTCTGGGCAGTGGCCCTGCGGACGCTGGGAGACCGCGAGGAGGCCGCTGACGCCGTCCAGGACGCCCTCGTTTCCGCCTACCGGGCCGCCCACACCTTCCGGGGTCAGTCGGCCGTCACGACCTGGCTGCACCGCATCACGGTGAACGCGTGTCTGGACCGGGCCCGCAAGGCCGCGTCACGGCGGACCTCCCCCGTCGACGACACTCAGCGTCTGGAACAGCTCCTCGAGCCGCACGAGTCGGCTTCCGCTCCGGCCGAGCGCAACGACCTGCACCGCGAACTCATCGCCGCGCTCAGCACGCTCCCCCCTGACCAGCGCGCCGCCCTCGTCCTGGTGGACATGCAGGGCTATCCCGTGGCGGAGGCAGCTCGCGTGCTCGATGTGCCGACCGGCACCGTCAAGAGCCGCTGTGCTCGTGGCAGAGCCAGACTCCTCCCCCTCCTCACGCATCTCCGTACGGCAAACGCGGACGAGGCGGGGACCAAGAAGCCGGGCGAGGGAAGGAACCGGACGCAGGGGACATCCGTCCCACCGGCAGCGGGTCCCCCCTGCGGGGGCCCCAGTGATGCGGGACCGAGCGATTCAGCTGCTGTGAAGGGCGGAGGTGGGCGAGCGTGACATCCACGACGGACAAGGCCGGACACCCGGACGTCGCGGAGATCTCCGACCTCACCGAAGGTCTGCTTCCATCGTCCCGATCGGAGGACGTGCGACGGCATCTGGAGGACTGTGTCCTGTGTGCCGACGTGTACGACTCCCTGGAGGAGATTCGCGGACTGCTCGGCACGCTGCCCGGTCCTCACCGTATGCCGGACGACGTGGCCGGCCGGATCGATGCCGCCTTGGCCGCGGAAGCCCTGTTGAGTGCGACGGCACCCGATGAGACATCCGGTACGGACGCTCCGGGAGCCCCTGTTTCACGTGAAACATCGACAGCGGATCGCCCCTCCGGGCACCCGCGCGCCGGTACCGGTCCAGGCCGCCGCCCTCATCGAGCGCGCCGCGGACGACGCGGAACCGTCGCGCTCCTCAGCACCGCCTTCGCCGCCGCCGCGCTGGGAGTGAGCGTCATCCTCGTGCAGACGCTGAGTGACGACGACTCCGGCAAGGACACCCCCAGCGCCGGGCGGCAGGAGTCGAGCGCACGGGACACCCTCTCCGAGGGCTCGCTGAGGAGCGACGTCTCCGATCTTCTGGCGAAGAACAAGAAGTCGCCCGCTCCCTCCGGCAGCGCCAAGCCGTGGGGTGTGCAGTCGGAGGACGGCGGCGTCGGCACGTTCATGACGCCCACGCTTCCCGTCCCGGACTGCGTCGAACAGGGGGCCGGAACGAGTGGAACCCTCCTCGGCGCGGAGGCGGGCACGTACCAGGGGAAGGACGTGTTCCTCCTGGTGCTGACCGACCCTTCGGACAACACGAAGGTCTCGGCTCGCATCGTCGACGCCGCCTGCGCGAAGCAGGCCTCCGCGAAGCCGGGCAAGCTGCTGCTGACGCGGTCGTACGCCCGGTCTTGAGCTCGTCGACCAAGCAGTCCCGGCGGCGCGGAGACATCCCTCGGCCCCCTTCAGGGCACCCTTGGAATCAGGTGGGCCGCTGCCCGGAGAGTGCCTGGGATCTCTGTGCGGGAGCTCGTCCCCGTGTGCCCGGACACAGCGGGAATTGAAGCCCCTTAGGATCCGTTGGGTGGGGTGAGAGTACTGAGTGAGGCTCCCACCGGAACGCAGCAGTCTCCAGAGACGAGGAATGAAGCCGTGAGCGACGTCCGTAACGTGATCATCATCGGGTCCGGGCCCGCCGGCTACACGGCGGCGCTCTACACCGCGCGCGCGTCGCTGAAGCCGCTGGTGTTCGAGGGCGCCGTCACCGCGGGTGGCGCGCTCATGAACACCACCGAGGTCGAGAACTTCCCCGGCTTCCAGGACGGCGTCATGGGACCGGACCTGATGGACAACATGCGTGCTCAGGCCGAGCGCTTCGGCGCCGAACTGGTGCCGGACGACGTGGTCGCCGTCGACCTGACGGGTGAGATCAAGACCGTCACGGACACCGCCGGTACCGTGCACCGCGCCAAGGCCGTCATCGTCACCACCGGCTCGCAGCACCGCAAGCTGGGCCTGCCGAACGAGGACACGCTCTCCGGGCGCGGCGTCTCCTGGTGCGCGACCTGCGACGGCTTCTTCTTCAAGGACCAGGACATCGCTGTGATCGGCGGCGGTGACACCGCGATGGAGGAGGCGACCTTCCTCTCGCGCTTCGCGAAGTCCGTGACCATCGTGCACCGCCGGGACAGCCTTCGTGCTTCCAAGGCGATGCAGGAGCGCGCCTTCGCCGACCCGAAGATCAAGTTCGTGTGGGACAGCGAGGTGGCCGAGATCAAGGGTGACCCGAAGCTCGCCGGCCTGACGCTGCGCAACCTCAAGACCGGTGAGACCTCCGAGCTGCCGGTGACCGGTCTGTTCATCGCGATCGGTCACGACCCGCGCACCGAGCTCTTCAAGGGTCAGCTCGACCTCGACGGGGAGGGCTACCTGAAGGTTGCCGCACCCTCGACCCGGACGAACCTGACCGGAGTCTTCGGCGCCGGTGACGTCGTCGACCACACGTACCGCCAGGCGATCACTGCGGCCGGCACCGGCTGTTCCGCCGCCCTCGACGCCGAGCGCTACCTCGCTGCCCTTGCGGACAGCGAGGCGGCCACCGCGGCCGCCACCGTCTGATCCCCCGTCCGCCCCACCGCAACAACGAATTAAGGAGCCCGCCGTGGCCGGCACCCTGAAGAACGTGACCGACGACTCCTTCGAGCAGGACGTCCTCAAGAACGACAAGCCCGTTCTGGTGGACTTCTGGGCCGCCTGGTGCGGGCCCTGCCGCCAGATCGCCCCGTCGCTGGAGGCCATCGCCGCCGAGTACGGCGACAAGATCGAGATCGTCAAGCTCAACATCGACGAGAACCCGGGCACGGCCGCCAAGTACGGCGTCATGTCGATCCCGACCCTGAACGTCTACCAGGGTGGCGAGGTCGCCAAGACCATCGTCGGCGCCAAGCCGAAGGCCGCGATCGTGCGGGACCTCGAGGACTTCATCGCCGAGTAGTCGAAGACGGGCGCACACGCGGCGCATGTTTCACGTGAAACACGAAAGGGCCGACCCGAAGGGGTCGGCCCTTTCGTGTGCCTCACTTCTCGTTCGTCTGTCTCACTTCGCGCCGGCTCTCAGCTTCACGTGCTGTCCGTGAGTCGGCAGCAGCGGACAGGACGGGCCATCGGAGGTCACAGCGGACGGAGTGCCGGTTCCTTCTGTACGGCTCCGAGAAGGCGGTCCAGTGCCATCTCCACGTCTTCCTTCCAGGAGAGCGTCGTCCGCAGCTCCAGCCTCAGGCGGGGGTAGGCGGGATGGGGCCGCACCGTCTTGAAGCCCACCGCGAGGAGATGGTCGGCGGGGAGCACACAGGCGGGCTCCTTCCACCGGGCGTCCCCGAAAGCCTCGATCGCTTTGAAGCCTCGCTGGAGCAGGTCTTTGGCCACCGTCTGGACCATCACTCTGCCGAGTCCCTGCCCCTGATACCCGGGCAGGATGAACGAGGTGATCAGCTGCACCGCGTCCGGCGACACGGGGCTCGTGGAGAACGCTGTCGAACGCGGGACATAGGCCGGCGGCGCGTAGAGGATGAAGCCCACCGGGATGTCGTCCACGTAGACCACCCGGCCACAGGATCCCCAGTCCAACAGGACCGCGGAGATCCATGCCTCCTTCTCCGACGCCGCGGTGCCCGCCTTTACCGCAGCCTCACCACTGACGGGATCCAGCTCCCAGAAGACACACGACCGACAGCGCTGGGGAAGGTCCGGAAGGTTGTCCAGCGTGAGCGGTACGAGCCGACGCCCCATGAAGGATGTTCCTCGCTTCCTTCCCCCGCGGCCTCACGGGCGGATGTCAGATGGCTCCGCTCCTTGAGCAGGCTGCCGACGAACCCTCCGACGGCCCCCAGGCCCAGCCCTGCGGTGAGCAGTCCTGTACGGCTCACGGTGTGCATGGCCCCCGCCTCCCCTATGAAGGTCCTGCCAGGTGAATGCGCCATACCCATCGCATCGTATCCACGTTGCGATTCCCTCGATACCGACAGAAAGCAAAGAGCGGGCCGTGACCGGTGTGTACCGGTCACGGCCCGCTCCACGCTGGTGGACCGACAGGAGATCGATCCGGGGCAGCCGACTCAGGCTTACGCGTCGTCGGAGCCGTCGTCCATAAGGCTCTTCTGAAGGACTGGGCCCTCGCCAGGAGCGAAGGAGCCGAGGATGCGTTCAAGGTCTTCCATCGAAGCGAACTCGACGGTGATCTTGCCCTTCTTCTGCCCCAGGTCGACCTTCACCCGCGTCTCGAAACGGTCCGACAGACGCGTCGCCAGCTCGCTCAGCGCAGGAGAGACCCGACCGCCGGCCCGCGGACCCTTGGCTCGCTGAGCCGACTGCGGACGCGACCCCATGAGGGTGACGATCTCCTCCACGGCTCGCACCGAGAGTCCCTCGGCCACGATGCGGTGGGCCAGGCGGTCCTGCTCCTCCGAGTCGTCGACAGAGAGCAGCGCGCGGGCGTGACCGGCGGAGAGCACCCCGGCGGCGACGCGACGCTGAACGGACGGCGAGAGCTTCAGGAGACGCAGCGTGTTGGAGACCTGCGGACGCGAACGTCCGATCCGGTCGGCCAGCTGGTCGTGCGTGCAGTTGAAGTCCTTGAGCAACTGGTCGTAGGCGGCTGCCTCTTCCAGCGGGTTCAGCTGGGCACGGTGGAGGTTCTCCAGCAGTGCGTCCAGGAGGAGCTTCTCGTCGTCCGTGGCGCGGACGATCGCGGGGATGGCCTCGAGCCCCGCCTCGCGACAGGCCCGGAAGCGCCGCTCACCCATGATGAGCTCGAAGCGCGACGGACCGACCTGCCGGACGACGACGGGCTGGAGGAGTCCGACCTCCTTGATGGAGGTGACGAGCTCGGACAGGGCGTCCTCGTCGAAGACCTCACGCGGCTGACGCGGGTTGGGGGTGATGAAGTCCAGGGGCAGCTCGGCGAAGTGAGCACCGACCGGCGCCTGCAGCTCATCCGGCGACCCGCTCGCAGACGGCTCCTCGGTTTCATGTGAAACAGGCGCCAGCGTCGTCACCTTGGCCGCCGCCACCCCACGCTCCGCGGTGAGGACGGGACCGGAAGCCGACGTCGTGGACGCCCCGCTCGCCGAACCGCCTACACGCTCACCTGTAGGAGCCGCGGGGATCAAGGCACCAAGACCCCGTCCCAGCCCCCTTCGTCGCTCGCTCACTGGATCCCCTCCGCCGTGTTCCGATCGTTCTGTGCGCCCACGTGGGCATGTTGTGCGTCGTACGACACTCCGGCTCCGCGGAGAGCGATCTCTCGGGCCGCTTCCAGGTACGAGAGAGCACCGCTCGAACCCGGATCGTAGGTCAGGACCGTCTGCCCGTAGCTCGGGGCCTCGGAGATGCGCACCGACCGCGGGATGCTCGTCCGCAGCACCTCTTCGCCGAAGTGGCTGCGCACCTCGTCCGCGACCTGGGACGCCAGACGCGTCCGGCCGTCGTACATGGTGAGCAGAATCGTCGAGACGTGGAGGTTGGGGTTGAGATGCCCGCGCACCAGGTCGACGTTGCGCAGGAGCTGTCCCAGACCTTCCAGTGCGTAGTACTCGCACTGGATGGGGATGAGGACCTCGGCGCCGGCGACGAGCGCGTTGACGGTCAGCAGGCCGAGTGACGGCGGGCAGTCGATGAGGATGTAGTCCAGCGGCTGCTCGTACGCCAGGATCGCTCGCTCGAGCCGGCTCTCGCGGGCCACCAGCGACACCAGCTCGATCTCCGCACCGGCGAGATCGATCGTCGCGGGAGCGCAGAAGAGACCCTCGACATCGGGGACCGCCTGAACGACTTCGGAGAGCGGCTTGCTGTCGATCAGCACGTCGTAGATCGATGGGACCTCGGCGTGGTGGTCGATGCCCAGCGCGGTGGAGGCATTGCCCTGCGGGTCGAGGTCGATCACCAGGACACGGCCACCGTGCAGGGCCAGGGAGGCGGCAAGGTTGACCGTGGTCGTGGTCTTACCCACCCCACCCTTCTGGTTGGCGACCACCATGACTCGGGTCTGCTCGGGCCGTGGCAGGCCCTCACCGGCGCGACCTAGCGCCTCCACAGCCAGTTGGGCAGCACGACCGATGGGAGTGTCGTCCATAGGGGGCGGTGTTTCACGTGAAACATCCTCCCCCATCGACTCGGTACGGGGACCGGGGACCGGATCGGTCATCGGTCCCGCGATGTTGGCGTCGGACCGCAAGGATTCACTCTCCTCGACTTCAGGCTCGCAATGAACAGAGCCTCCCATGCGATCGGGGTCGTGAACCAGCGAGGCCCGTTGTTCTGTGGAGAAATCCACCTCTGTGGACAACCCCGCACCCTCTCCGAGTGAACCGAGAGGCTTTCGGTCGCGAGGTTCGGCCGCAGCGCGGCCACGACTGATGATGCCGTGCAACAGTGAGCGACGTTTCACGTGAAACACGATGCCCAGCCGCTCGGGTCATCGCGGCGCGACACTCCGAGATGCGTGGGTTTGGCTGCTTGTGTGGAGTACGGCCCACTCTGAAGGCCGTCCTGTGGGAGTGACAAAGAACTCCTCGCCCGGAACAGCAGAACTCCCGGCTCCCTTCGACAGGGAACCGGGAGTCGCGATGTTCATACCGCCGGGCGTCAGCGGCGACGACGCGTTCGGCCCGTCCTGGCCGCCTTCGCTCGCTTGGCCGCGAAACGCACACCGCCGGGGCTCTCCCCCACCTCGACGCGCACGACGGTGGACAGCGGGTCCACGACCCCCTCACCCACATGCAAGACGGAGGTCTCCACCGCACCGAGCTTGCTGAGCGCCGTGGAGGCGGCTTTCAGCTCCTCCTCGGCGGTGTCCCCCTTGAGGGCGAGCATCTCGCCGTACGGGCGCAGCAGCGGGATGCCCCAGCCGGCGAGGCGGTCGAGCGGGGCGACCGCCCGGGCCGTCACCACGTGCACCGGCTGAAGCGTGCCCATGACCTCCTCTGCGCGGCCGCGCACGACGGTCACATGGTCGAGGCCGAGGAGTTCCACGACCTCGGTGAGGAAGGTGGTCCGACGCAGCAGCGGCTCGAGCAGCGTGATCTTGAGGTCCTCACGGACGAGTGCCAGCGGGATACCGGGGAGCCCGGCACCGGAGCCGACATCGCACACGGTCACACCCTCGGGCACGACCTCGGAGAGCACTGCGCAGTTCAGCAGGTGCCGCTCCCACAGTCGGGGCACCTCGCGAGGGCCGATCAGCCCGCGCTGCACTCCCGCCTCGGCCAGCAGTTCCGCGTACCGGACCGCGTCAGCGAAGCGATCGCCGAATACCTCGCGCGCCTGCTCGGGCGCGGGGGGAAGCTCCGCTGCCTCCGTCACGGGGGACCGTCCTTCCGTACCGCTTGAGCGCTCTGGGCGCTGATCACCAGGACTACCAGGGACTGACAGCTGTCGAGGACCGCAGGTGCGGGTACCGCGGCCGGCGTTCCGTGTCGGGGACCACAGCTGCAAGGGACTACCAGGCTGACAAAGTTCGGCCCCGTCTGCGCAACAGACGGGGCCGAGGGAGCGTACGTACCGATCAGGCGGGGAGCACGACGACGAAGCGCTGCGGCTCCTCGCCCTCGGACTCGCTGCGCAGGCCCGCGGCCTTGACCGCGTCGTGCACCACCTTGCGCTCGAAGGGGGTCATCGGGTCCATCTTGACCGGCTCGCCGGAGCTCTTGACCTCGGCGGCGGCCTTGGCTCCCAGCTCGGAGAGCTCCTCACGCTTCTGGGCGCGGAAGCCGGCGATGTCGAGCATCAGCCTGCTGCGGTCCCCGGTCTCCCGGTGCACGGCCAGGCGCGTGAGCTCCTGGAGTGCTTCCAGCACCTCGCCGTCGCGGCCGACCAGCTTCTGCAGGTCGCGGCCGCCCGAATCGCTGATGATCGAGACAGCGGCGCGGTCGGCCTCGACGTCCATGTCGATGTCGCCGTCGAGGTCGGCGATGTCGAGCAGACCTTCGAGGTAGTCCGCCGCGATCTCGCCTTCCTGCTCCAGGCGGGTCAGGGTGTCGCCCTCAGCGGCGGCGGAGGTGGTGCCTTCCGTCACGGGATGGACTCCTTCTTACTTCTTGGACGGGGACTTGGGCCGCTGTGGGCCCTTGCGCTGTCCGGACTGGGCCTTGCTGCGGGTACCGGCGGCGGGCTTGGCCGCGGAGGGCTTGGTGTCCTGTGGCTCGTCGGACTTGCTCAACGAGGTCTTCGGCTCGGACTCGTCCGCAGGCTTGGCCCCGCCGGCGGTCACGGCCGACTGCCGCTGCGACTTGGACTGCCGCTTGGGCTGCTGACGCTTGGGAGTGGCCGGAGCCGTCGTCGTGGTGCCGTCCTCCGCCTCGATGACCGTCGCGGCGTCGCCCTTCGTCACGACCCCGTCGGGCTGGGCCACGAGACCCGCCTTCGTGAGGCTGTTGATGAACTTGCGCTCGAACTCGTTGCGGTCGCGGCCCTTGGAGACGATGGCCTTGACGATGGCCTTCTCGCTGCGCCGGCGCGTCTTGCCGTGGCTGGTCACGTGCTTCTGCAGGCGCTCCAGGTAGGCGGCCTGAGCCTTCGAGCCCGGGGTCGGGTTGTTGCGGATGACGTACATCTGCTGACCCATGGTCCACACGTTGGTGGTCAGCCAGTAGACGAGGACACCGACCGGGAAGTTGATGCCGAAGACGGCGAACATGACCGGGAAGACGTACATCAGCATCTTCTGCTGCTGCATGAAGGGCGTCTTCACCGTGGTGTCGACGTTCTTCGTCATCAGCTGACGCTGGGTGTAGAACTGCGAACCCGACATCAGCACGATCATGATCGCGGTGACGACTCGGACATCCGTGATCGTGGCACCGAGCGCAGCGACCTTGTCGGCGCTGTCCGTGAACTTCGCGGCGAGCGGGGCACCGAAGATATGGGCCTGACGAGCGCTGGCCAGCAGCTGATCGTCGATGACGCCGATCGTCTTGCCCGTCGCGATGCCGTTGAGCACGTGGTACAGGGCGAAGAAGAACGGCGACTGGGCCAGGATGGGAAGGCACGAGGAGAGCGGGTTGGTACCCGACTCCTTGTACAGCTTCATCATCTCTTCGGACTGGCGCTGCTTGTCGTTCTTGTAGCGCTCCTGGATCTTCTTCATCTCGGGCTGCAGCGTCTGCATGGCCCGAGTGGCCTTGATCTGCTTCACGAAGAGCGGGATCAGGCAGATACGGATCAAAATCACCAGGGACACGATGGACAAGCCCCAGGCCCAGCCCGTGTCGGGGCCGAAGATCTGCCCGTACACGGAGTGGAACTGGACGATGACCCAGGAAACGGGTGTCGTGATGAAGCTGAAAAGACTGGCAATCGTGTCCACTAATCAGGCTCCTTGAGCATGGGACGGGGTCTCGGCGGCCGGGCTCGGGGCAGTGGTCTCCCCGGTGGCCGGTTCGGCGGCGGAGTTCCCGCCCTTGCGTGCACGCCATGCGTTACGCAGCAATTCGTGCCACCGCGGACGCTTGCGTTGCGGAACATGGTCCACACCGCCCAGCGACCACGGATTGCACCGCAGGATGCGCCAGGCGGTCAGTGCCGTGCCCTTGATCGCACCGTGCCGGTCGATGGCTGTGTAGCCGTAGTGGGAGCACGACGGGTAGTACTTGCAGACCGGCCCGAGCAACGGGCTGATCGTCCACTGATAGATCTTGATCAGAGCAAGCAGTGGGTACTTCATCGCGCGCCCCCTCCCAGTAGCCGCTCGATGGCGGCGTCCAGGTCTCGGGCCAGCTGTTCATGGTCGGCGTCACCCGCACCGGGCAGCGCTCGTACGACTACCAGGCTACCGGGGGGCAGCAGGGCGACTCGGTCACGCATCAGATGGCGAAGCCTGCGCTTCACCTTGTTGCGTACGACCGCTCCGCCCACGGCTTTGCTCACGACGAAACCCGCACGCGTCGGGGGAGCGCTCTCCCCAGGCGCGTGCGGGTCCGGTGCACCGCTACGAAGGTGGACGACGAGGAGCGGGCGTCCGGCCCGGCGTCCTCGACGTACCGCGGTCGCGAAGTCCTCGCGCCGCCTCAGCCGATGCTCGGTAGGCAGCACGAGATCATGACCTGTAAGTAATCAGGCGGACAGGCTGGCGCGACCCTTGCCACGGCGGTTCGCGAGAATCGCGCGGCCGGCACGGGTGCGCATCCGCAGGCGGAAGCCGTGGGTCTTGGCGCGACGACGGTTGTTCGGCTGGAAGGTGCGCTTGCTCACTCGGGGGCTCCAGAAAGAATCGGTGGTGGCGGGGTGCCGTCCTGGCTGTCACCGTGCGCCCACGAGGAAACTCGTATTACGCCCGAGTGCACCGCTTCCCGATCGCTCTTCGCGATCTGTGCCCATCGGAGGCAGGCGGCAGCAGCCATCGACAACTCGACCTGGTTACGGTACGCGCGGCTACGCCATCCGGTCAAACCAGTCCCTGGCAGGGGACACTATCCACAGGCTGGGGACAACAACTTGAACCGCACGGGTCGCCCTGACTACCGTGGCTGAACTCCGATTCGTTCCGTTCTCACCGCCCCAGCGGTTTTGTTCCTCCGCCCCGCCTGATTTTCCAACCCGTTCCCAGAACCACACGTTCGTGGGACCCGTGAGAGAGCGTGCCCTGTGGCTGACGTACCTGCCGATCTTGCCGCAGTGTGGCCACGAGTACTGGAACAACTCCTCGGTGAGGGCCGCGGGCAGGGCGTCGAGGTCAAGGACGAGCACTGGATCAAGCGCTGCCAGCCCCTGGCCCTGGTCGCGGACACGGCTCTGCTCGCCGTCCCGAACGAGTTTGCGAAGGGCGTCCTGGAAGGCCGCCTCGCGCCGATCGTCAGCGAGACGCTGAGCCGTGAGTGCGGCCGCCCGATCCGGATCGCGATCACCGTCGACGACTCGGCCGGCGAGCCGCCCCCCACTCCTGCCGCTCCTCGCTACGAGGAGTCGGAGCACTCGGCCGGACAGGGCCGCGACGCGTACGAGAGCCAGGGACGCGAAGAGCGCGGCCCGTACGACAACGGTCAGGCACGCGAGGAACGCGGCCCCTACGAGGGCGGCCCCGTTCGTGACGACCGGAAGTCCTACGAGGGACAGCGCGACGATCGCGGCGCCTACGACGGCCAGAGCCGTGACGACCGCGGCGGTTACGAGGGCGGCCAGGACCGCGACGACCGCAGCCCGTACGAGCCGCAGGGACGCGAGGAGCGCAACCCGTACGAGCCCCAGCGCCGCGACGGATACGAGGGGTACGGCCGCCACCGCGCCGACGACCACCGCGGCGGCCGTTCCGAGCCGCTGCCCGGAGCTCCCGGCGACCAGCTGCCGACCGCGCGTCCCGCGTACCCGGACTACCAGCGCCCCGCGCCGGGTGCCTGGCCGCGCCACTCCCAGGACGACTACGGCTGGCAGCAGCAGCGCCTCGGATTCCCGGACCGCGACCCGTACGCCTCGCCCCAGCAGGACTACCGTCCGCAGTCGATGGACCGCTCGCCCTACGAGCAGCAGCGCCAGGACTACGACCAGGCGCGCTCGGACTACGACCAGCGCCCGGACCGCCGCGACCTCCAGGACCCCTCCGGCAACGGACAGGTGCGCAGGGGCGGGCCCTCGAGCGGTGCTCCCGGACCGAAGGCGGCGCAGCCCGCGCCAGCGTCGGGTCCGGGCGAGCCCACCGCGCGACTGAACCCGAAGTACCTCTTCGACACGTTCGTGATCGGCGCCTCGAACCGCTTCGCGCACGCCGCCGCGGTGGCCGTCGCCGAGGCGCCGGCGAAGGCGTACAACCCCCTCTTCATCTATGGAGAGTCGGGTCTCGGCAAGACGCACCTGCTGCACGCGATCGGGCACTACGCGCGCAGCCTCTACCCGGGTACGCGGGTGCGGTACGTGAGCTCGGAGGAGTTCACCAACGAGTTCATCAACTCCATCCGCGACGGCAAGGGCGACAGCTTCCGCAAGCGGTACCGGGAGATGGACATCCTGCTCGTCGACGACATCCAGTTCCTCGCGGACAAGGAGTCGACGCAGGAGGAGTTCTTCCACACCTTCAACACGCTCCACAACGCGAACAAGCAGATCGTGCTCTCCAGCGACCGGCCGCCCAAGCAGCTGGTCACGCTGGAGGACCGCCTGCGGAACCGTTTCGAGTGGGGTCTGATCACGGACGTCCAGCCGCCCGAGCTGGAGACCCGGATCGCCATCCTCCGCAAGAAGGCGGTGCAGGAGCAGCTCAACGCCCCGCCGGAGGTCCTGGAGTTCATCGCCTCGCGGATCTCGCGCAATATCCGCGAGCTTGAGGGGGCGTTGATCCGGGTGACGGCGTTCGCGTCGCTCAACCGGCAGCCGGTGGATCTCGGGCTGACCGAGATCGTCCTCAAGGACCTGATCCCCGGCGGCGAGGACTCGGCACCGGAGATCACGGCGACCGCGATCATGGCGGCGACCGCCGACTACTTCGGGCTCACGGTGGACGACCTGTGCGGTTCCTCGCGCAGCCGCGTCCTGGTGACGGCGCGCCAGATCGCCATGTACCTGTGCCGTGAGCTGACCGATCTGTCGCTGCCGAAGATCGGGGCGCAGTTCGGCGGCCGCGACCACACGACCGTGATGCACGCGGACCGCAAGATCCGCGCGCTGATGGCGGAGCGCCGCTCCATCTACAACCAGGTCACCGAGCTCACGAACCGCATCAAGAACGGCTGACACAGCCGGCCGCAGCACAGCCTGTCGAGGGCGCCCCGGAACACACCGTCCCGGGGCGCCCTTCGTCGTTCCCGGAGGCTCCGCGGGCGCGGGCGTCGGCTCGGTCACCCGAGAGACAGCGCTCCTCAGCACACCTCCCGGGACCTGCGGCGCCCCCGTACGAGGGACGCAGAGCCCTTGCCCAGTGGACGCGCGCCTTCCCGGAAGTGCTCTGGACGCGTCCTGCGAGCGCCCGGAAACGCGTTCCGACGCCTTCTGACGGCCTTTTCGAGGGCTCGGACCGCGCTGTCACCGCTACCGGCCCGACACCTGCTGTTCGAATCCGGGCGGGGTTACGGCCACCCTCCACAGATTGGGCGACTTTCTGGCGTCCACATCCTGGGGACCGGGAAGTTGTCCAGATCGTGTCCACAGGACAGTCTGTTGAAAGACCATCAGACCAGGTCAACCGCCTGTGGATTCGTGGACGAAGATTCTCCACAGGCTGTGGACGAAGAAAAGATCCACAGGGTGTGGACCGAGTTGTCCACGGGCGGCCCACAGGCAGGAGCCCGTTGTCCCCAGCGATCTCCAGCTTCTCCACACCACTGTCCACTGTTCGGCAACGCGACGCGCGATCTCACCGGGTCGAGTGAAAGGCGTCACACCAAGGTGCCTGATTGGGCTGTGGGGAACGGGGGTAAAGCTGGGGACGGCGCTGGGGAGAAGTGGCCTCAGGCTGTGCATCGAGTGTGCAGAACTTTTCGCCGTCCACAGAGAAGCCTGGTTGTCCACCGTCTCCGCCCACAGGGCCAGTGGACAAAAAACCGCCTCTGAGCTGCGAAAACGGGGTTATCCACGGTTTCCACAGGCCCTACTACTAAGACCAACTAGAGAGAGCCTGAGAAACGTTTCGAAGACGGGGCTGTGCACAACTCGCTCCCGGCGGCTCGACTGCCGCTCGGTACGACTTGACCCCGAGGGGCACCGACTGTCAGCGCGGTGCGTCAGACTGGTCCCCGGTGTCCTTCCCCTCACAGGACCGAACGACACCGAGTCAGACGACGAAGGCCAGCAGGGCGAGAGCGCCGGCAACAGACGGAGGCGGCAACGGTGAAGATCCGGGTGGAACGCGACGTACTCGCGGAGGCAGTGGCCTGGGCGGCACGCAGCCTCCCGGCCCGTCCGCCGGCTCCTGTGCTCGCCGGCCTCCTTCTGAGGGCCGAGGAGGGCGCCCTGAGCCTCTCCAGCTTCGACTACGAGGTCTCGGCGCGGGTCTCCGTGGACGCGGAGATCGACGAAGAGGGCACGGTCCTCGTGTCCGGCCGTCTCCTCGCCGACATCTGCCGTGCGCTCCCCAACAGGCCGGTGGAGATTTCCACAGACGGTGTACGGGCGACCGTGGTCTGCGGCTCCTCGCGCTTCACCCTCCACACCCTGCCTGTGGAGGAGTACCCGGCGCTGCCGCAGATGCCGTCGGCGACCGGTACCGTCCCCGGTGAGGTCTTCGCCTCCGCCGCCGCTCAGGTGGCCATCGCCGCCGGGCGCGACGACACGCTGCCCGTCCTCACCGGTGTGCGGATCGAGATCGAGGGCGACACCGTCACCCTGGCCTCCACCGACCGCTACCGCTTCGCGGTCCGCGAGTTCCTGTGGAAGCCGGAGAACCCCGAGGCGTCCGCGGTGGCCCTGGTGCCCGCCAAGACGCTCCTGGACACCGCCAAGGCCCTCACGAGCGGCGACAGCGTCATCCTGGCGCTCTCCGGCTCCGGCGCGGGCGAGGGCCTCATCGGCTTCGAGGGCGCCGGCCGGCGGACGACCACCCGTCTGCTCGAAGGCGACCTCCCGAAGTACCGCTCGCTGTTCCCGACCGAGTTCAACTCGATCGCCGTCATCGAGACCGCCCCGTTCGTGGAGGCCGTCAAGCGCGTGGCCCTCGTCGCCGAGCGGAACACCCCGGTGCGGCTGAGCTTCGAGCAGGGCGTGCTGATCCTCGAAGCCGGTTCCAGTGACGACGCACAGGCTGTGGAAAGGGTCGACGCGCAGCTTGAGGGCGACGACGTCTCGATCGCCTTCAACCCGACGTTCCTGCTCGACGGCCTGAGCGCCATCGACTCGCCGGTGGCCCAGCTGTCGTTCACGACGTCCACGAAGCCCGCGCTGCTGAGCGGCAAGCCCGCCCTGGACGCCGAGGCAGACGAGGCCTACAAGTACCTGATCATGCCGGTCCGCCTCTCCGGCTGACCCCCGGAGCCCGCCGGTCCTCAGGGGTCGGCGGGCTGCACCGCGGACGGAGTACACGTCTGAGCGGCTATGCCCCCAGATGCGCAGGTGTTCCCCCGGTGCCCGAAAGGCGTGGGTGGTACCCCCAGGTCTAGGCTCGGACCAGGTACGAGAGTGCCCTCACGCCACGTCGCAACCCTAAGGAACAACTGATGGAGCTCGGTCTCGTCGGCCTCGGCAAGATGGGCGGCAACATGCGCGAGCGGATCCGCCGCGCAGGCCACACCGTCATCGGATACGACCGCAACCCGGACCTCGCCGACGTCCACAGCCTGGAAGAACTCGTGGGCAGGCTCAAGGGCCCCCGCGTGGTGTGGGTCATGGTCCCGGCCGGTGCCGCGACCCAGGCCACCATCGACGAGCTGGCCGCTGTGCTGGAGCCCGGCGATGTCGTGGTGGACGGCGGCAACTCCCGCTGGACGGACGACGAGAAGCACGCCGTCGAGCTGGGCATCAAGGGCATCGGCTTCGTCGACTGCGGCGTCTCCGGCGGTGTCTGGGGCCTGAAGAACGGCTACGCGCTGATGTACGGCGGCACCCCCGAGAACGTCGAGAAGGTGCAGCCGATCTTCGACGCGCTGAAGCCGGAGGGCGACTTCGGTTCGGTGCACGCCGGCAAGGTCGGCGCGGGCCACTTCGCGAAGATGGTCCACAACGGCATCGAGTACGCCATGATGCAGGCCTACGCCGAGGGCTGGGAGCTGCTGGAGAAGGTCGACTCCGTCACGGACGTCCGTGAGGTCTTCCGCTCCTGGCAGGAGGGCACCGTCATCCGCTCCTGGCTGCTCGACCTCGCCGTCAACGCGCTGGACGAGGACGAGCACCTCGACAAGCTCAGGGGCTTCGCACAGGACTCCGGCGAGGGCCGGTGGACGGTGGAGGCCGCCATCGACAACGCGGTGCCGCTCCCCGCGATCACCGCGTCGCTCTTCGCCCGCTTCGCCTCGCGGCAGGACGACTCGCCGCAGATGAAGATGATCGCCGCGCTGCGCAACCAGTTCGGCGGCCACGCCGTCGAGAAGGCCTGATCGACACCCCGGGTTCTCCACACCCGGGGTGACCCGGTTGTCCACAACTGGGGAAAGAACTTGGGGACCGGGGAGACCCGGACCCTGGGCAGAACCCGAAACACCACGCTGGGGGAGGTCGGCGAACGACCATGCACGTCACGCATCTGTCGCTGGCCGACTTCCGCTCGTACGCCCGGGTCGAGGTTCCGCTCGACCCGGGCGTCACCGCGTTCGTCGGCCCCAACGGACAGGGCAAGACGAACCTGGTCGAGGCCGTCGGCTACCTCGCCTCTCTCGGCAGCCACCGCGTCTCCTCCGACGCGCCGCTGGTCCGCATGGGCGCCGAGCGGGCGATCATCCGGGCCAACGTCCGGCAGGGCGAGCGCCAGCAGCTCATCGAGCTAGAGCTGAACCCCGGCAAGGCCAATCGCGCCCGCATCAACAGGTCCTCGCAGGTCAGGCCCCGTGACGTGCTCGGTATCGTGCGCACGGTGCTGTTCGCGCCCGAGGACCTCGCCCTCGTCAAGGGCGACCCCGGCGAGCGGCGCCGCTTCCTGGACGAGCTGATCACCGCGCGCTCCCCGCGCATGGCGGGCGTCCGCTCCGACTACGACCGCGTCCTCAAGCAGCGCAACACCCTCCTGAAGTCGGCCGCGCTGGCCCGTCGGCACGGCGGCCGCACCATGGACCTCTCCACCCTCGACGTGTGGGACCAGCACCTCGCGCGCGTGGGCGCCGAACTGCTCGCCCAGCGCCTCGACCTGGTCGCCGCGGTCCAGCCGCTGGCCGACAAGGCGTACGAGCAGCTGGCCCCCGGCGGCGGCCCCGTCTCCCTGGAGTACAAGGCGTCCTCGCCCGGCATCGTGGGCCACGCGCGCGAGGAGCTCTTCGCCCAGCTGATCGCGGCCCTGGAGGAGTCCCGCAAGTCCGAGATCGAGCGCGGCGTGACCCTCGTGGGCCCCCACCGCGACGACCTCGTGCTCAAGCTCGGCCAGCTGCCTGCCAAGGGATACGCGTCCCACGGCGAGTCCTGGTCCTACGCGCTGGCGCTGCGCCTGGCCTCGTACGACCTGCTCCGCGCCGAGGGCAACGAACCCGTGCTGGTGCTCGACGACGTCTTCGCCGAGCTGGACAGCCGCAGGCGCGAGCGGCTCGCGGAACTCGTCGCGCCGGGCGAGCAGGTGCTGGTGACGGCAGCCGTGGACGACGACGTGCCGGGGGTCCTGAGCGGGGCGCGGTACGCGGTGTCCGAGGGCACGGTGGAGCGCGTATGACGGAAAACACATCGGGAGCGGGTGCCGAGGGCGGGTCCGCGGACGCCGTCCCCAAGAAGACCCCCGAACCGTCCGGCGTCGACCTCGCGCGCGTGGCGCTGCGCGCGGCGAAAGAGCAGGCACGCGCGCGTGGGGACGCGGCCCAGCAGAAGAAGCAGGCCCGCCGGGGTGGCGGCCTGCGCTCCGGCTCCGGCGCCGACGGCCGCGACCCCATGGCGCTGGGCGCCGCCATCAACCGGCTGCTCACCGAGCGCGGCTGGGAGACCCCGGCCGCGGTGGGCGGCGTGATGGGGCGCTGGCCGCAGATCGTCGGCGAGGACCTGGCCAAGCACTGCGTCCCGCTGCGCTACGACGAGGATCCGGCCGAACGGGTCCTGACCGTGCAGTGCGACTCGACCGCCTGGGCGACCCAGCTGCGCCTGCTGGCCCCCCAGCTCGTCGCCCGGCTCAACCAGGACCTCGGCCACGGCGCCGTCCGCCTGATCAAGGTCCTGGGCCCCAACGGGCCCGCCCGCCGCTACGGGCCCCTGCGCGCCCCCGGCAGCAAAGGTCCCGGCGACACCTACGGATGACCTGACCGCGGTGATCGCCCGGGCCCGACGACGCCTCTGCGGCTCCCGCGGGTACACGGCGGTTCACCCCGTGCCTCCTCCGTCACTCCGCTTCACGGGTGTCGCGCGGCCTCCCCGGGGCGACCCCGCACTGCGCGCCGCGGCGGGCGACGTGCAGACGCCTCCTCCGCCCGAGTCTTGCGCGTGACCCGTTCTTCCTGTTCAGAGGCGTGCCGGGCTCATTTCGACGGCTGCTCCGCGCCCCTCGTACCGCCGATCCCGGCGTGCCCGGCAGGGCCGTCGAGGGCAACCGGATGCGGTTGCGAAGACCGACCTGACTTGCCAGTAGCCAAGGGTTGACACCCGGAAGCGCTGAGTGCCGCTGTGAGCCTCTTTGGGCCCGGGTCCGCATATGGGGAGTCGGGCGAGACCGGTTCAGGGCGGCACATGCGGACTCAGGTACCGGCAAACCCCCATCACTGTCGGCGCTACCGGTAGACTGGAAGCTAATCCCGCCCCACTTGTGGGACGCACCGAGCAACGCTGACTAAGGCTTACCAACGCAACACGCCGCAGCCGCTCCGGCCACCCGCCGGGAGTTCGGCTTGTGCTGTGCCAGAAAGGGCGCTTCGTGGCCGATTCCGGCAACCCCAACGAGAACATCCCGTCCATCGACGCCGGCGCGAACGGCGAGGTCACAACCTCGTACGACGCCAGCGCCATCACCGTCCTCGAGGGTCTGGACGCGGTCCGCAAGCGACCCGGCATGTACATCGGCTCGACCGGTGAGCGTGGGCTCCACCACCTCGTCTACGAGGTCGTGGACAACTCCGTCGACGAGGCGCTGGCCGGCCACGCCGACACGATCGACATCACGATCCTCCCGGACGGCGGCGTCCGCGTCATCGACAACGGCCGAGGCATCCCGGTGGGCATCGTCGCCTCGGAGGGCAAGCCGGCCCTCGAGGTCGTGCTCACCGTCCTCCACGCCGGCGGCAAGTTCGGGGGCGGCGGCTACGCGGTCTCCGGTGGTCTGCACGGCGTCGGCGTCTCCGTCGTGAACGCCCTGTCGAGCAAGGTCTCCGTCGAGGTCAAGACGGACGGCCACCGCCACACGCAGGAATACAAGATGGGCGTCCCGACCGCCCCGCTGGTCCAGCACGAGGCCACCGAGGAGACGGGCACGTCGGTCACCTTCTGGGCCGACGGGGACATCTTCGAGACCACGGAGTACTCCTTCGAGACGCTCTCGCGGCGTTTCCAGGAGATGGCGTTCCTCAACAAGGGCCTGACGATCAAGCTCACGGACGAGCGTGAGTCGGCGAAGGCCACGGCGGGCGCGGACGAGGCGGGTGCGGACGAGAAGGACGAGGTCAAGACCGTCACGTACCACTACGAAGGCGGCATCGTCGACTTCGTGAAGTACCTCAACTCCCGCAAGGGAGACGTGGTGCACCCCACCGTCATCGACCTCGAGGCGGAGGACAAGGACAAGAGCCTGTCCCTCGAAGTCGCGATGCAGTGGAACAGCGGATACAGCGAGGGCGTGTACTCCTTCGCCAACATCATCCACACGCACGAGGGCGGTACGCACGAGGAGGGCTTCCGTGCTGCGCTGACCTCGCTCATCAACAAGTACGCGCGCGACAAGAAGCTGCTCCGCGAGAAGGACGACAACCTCACGGGTGACGACATCCGCGAGGGTCTGACGGCGATCATCTCGGTCAAGCTGAGCGAGCCGCAGTTCGAGGGCCAGACGAAGACCAAGCTGGGCAACACGGAGGCCAAGACCTTCGTCCAGCGCGCGGTCTACGAGCACCTCAACGACTGGCTGGACCGCAATCCGAACGAGGCCGCGGACATCATCCGCAAGTCCATCCAGGCGGCCACCGCGCGCGTGGCGGCCCGCAAGGCGCGTGACCTCACCCGCCGCAAGGGACTGCTGGAGTCGGCGTCCCTGCCCGGCAAGCTGTCCGACTGCCAGTCGAACGACCCCACCAAGTGCGAGATCTTCATCGTCGAGGGCGACTCCGCCGGCGGCTCGGCCAAGTCCGGCCGTAACCCCCAGTACCAGGCGATCCTCCCGATCCGAGGAAAGATCCTCAACGTCGAGAAGGCGCGGATCGACAAGATCCTGCAGAACCAGGAGATCCAGGCACTGATCTCCGCCTTCGGCACCGGAGTCCACGAGGACTTCGACATCGAGAAGCTCCGCTATCACAAGATCATCCTGATGGCGGACGCCGACGTCGACGGCCAGCACATCAACACCCTGCTGCTGACCTTCCTGTTCCGCTTCATGCGGCCGCTGGTCGAAGCCGGGCACGTGTTCCTGTCGCGCCCGCCGCTCTACAAGATCAAGTGGGGCCGGGACGACTTCGAGTACGCGTACTCGGACCGCGAGCGCGACGCCCTGATCGAGCTGGGCCGGCAGGCCGGCAAGCGGGTCCGTGAGGACTCGATCCAGCGCTTCAAGGGTCTCGGTGAGATGAACGCCGAGGAACTGCGCATCACGACCATGGACCAGGAGCACCGTGTCCTCGGTCAGGTCACGCTCGACGACGCCGCCCAGGCCGACGACCTGTTCTCGGTCCTCATGGGCGAGGACGTCGAGGCGCGCCGCGCGTTCATCCAGCGCAACGCCAAGGACGTCCGCTTCCTCGACATCTGAGTCGGTCTCAGCTGACCGCGTCAGAAAGGATCTTCACCAGCAATGACCGACGAGAACACTCCGAGCATTCCTGTGGAGGGCGAGATCGCCCTGCGCGTCGAGCCCGTCGGGCTCGAGACCGAGATGCAGCGCTCGTACCTCGACTACGCGATGTCCGTCATCGTGTCGCGTGCGCTGCCCGACGTGCGGGACGGTCTCAAGCCCGTGCACCGTCGCGTCCTCTACGCCATGTACGACGGCGGCTACCGGCCCGAGAAGGGCTTCTACAAGTGCGCCCGCGTCGTCGGCGACGTCATGGGCACCTACCACCCGCACGGTGACTCCTCGATCTACGACGCGCTGGTCCGTCTCGCGCAGCCGTGGTCGATGCGGATGCCGCTGGTGGACTCCAACGGCAACTTCGGCTCCCCCGGCAACGACCCGGCCGCCGCCATGCGGTACACCGAGTGCAGGCTGAAGCCGCTGTCCATGGAGATGGTCCGCGACATCGACGAGGAGACCGTCGATTTCACGGACAACTACGACGGCCGCAACCAGGAGCCGACGGTCCTGCCGGCCCGCTTCCCGAACCTGCTGATCAACGGCTCGGCGGGCATCGCGGTCGGCATGGCCACCAACATCCCGCCGCACAACCTGCGCGAGGTCGCGGCGGGCGCCCAGTGGTACCTGGAGAACCCCGAGGCCTCCCACGAGGAGCTCCTGGACGCCCTGATCGAGCGGATCAAGGGCCCCGACTTCCCGAGCGGTGCCCTGGTCGTGGGCCGCAAGGGCATCGAGGAGGCGTACCGCACGGGCCGCGGCTCCATCACGATGCGCGCGGTCGTCGACGTCGAGGAGATCCAGAACCGCCAGTGCCTGGTGGTCACCGAACTCCCCTACCAGACCAACCCCGACAACCTCGCGCAGAAGATCGCCGACCTGGTCAAGGACGGCAAGATCGGCGGCATCGCGGACGTCCGGGACGAGACCAGCTCCCGTACCGGCCAGCGCCTCGTGATCGTGCTGAAGCGGGACGCGGTCGCCAAGGTCGTCCTGAACAACCTCTACAAGCACACCGATCTGCAGACGAACTTCGGCGCCAACATGCTGGCGCTCGTCGACGGCGTGCCGCGCACCCTCTCCCTGGACGCGTTCATCCGTCACTGGGTGACGCACCAGGTCGAGGTCATCGTCCGCCGGACGAAGTTCCGGCTGCGCAAGGCCGAGGAGCGCGCGCACATCCTGCGCGGCCTCCTGAAGGCCCTGGACGCCATCGACGAGGTCATCGCCCTCATTCGGCGCAGTGACACCGTGGAGATCGCGCGAGAGGGCCTGATGGGCCTCCTGGAGATCGACGAGATCCAGGCGAACGCGATCCTCGAGATGCAGCTCCGCCGGCTCGCCGCCCTGGAGCGCCAGAAGATCATCTCGGAGCACGACGAGCTCCAGGCCAAGATCCGCGAGTACAACGAGATCCTCGCCTCGCCCGTGCGCCAGCGCGGCATCATCAGCGAGGAGCTCGCCGCGATCGTCGAGAAGTTCGGCGACGACCGACGCTCCAAGCTGGTGCCGTTCGACGGTGACATGTCCATCGAGGACCTGATCGCCGAAGAGGACATCGTCGTCACCATCACGCGCGGTGGCTACATCAAGCGGACGAAGACCGAGGACTACCGCTCGCAGAAGCGCGGCGGCAAGGGTGTCCGCGGCGCGAAGCTGAAGCAGGACGACATCGTCGACCACTTCTTCGTGTCGACGACGCACCACTGGCTGCTGTTCTTCACCAACAAGGGCCGCGTCTACCGGGCCAAGGCGTACGAACTTCCGGACGCCGGCCGGGACGCGCGCGGGCAGCACGTCGCCAACCTGCTGGCCTTCCAGCCGGACGAGGCGATCGCCGAGATCCTCGCCATCCGTGACTACGAGGCCGCGCCGTACCTGGTGCTGGCCACGAAGGGCGGACTGGTCAAGAAGACGCCTCTCAAGGATTACGATTCGCCCCGTTCCGGCGGCGTCATCGCGATCAACCTCCGCGAGACGGAGGACGGTTCCGACGACGAACTGATCGGAGCCGAACTCGTCTCGGCCGAGGACGATCTGCTGCTGATCAGCAAGAAGGCCCAGTCGATCAGGTTCACCGCTACGGACGACGCTCTGCGACCGATGGGCCGTGCGACCTCGGGCGTCAAGGGAATGAGTTTCCGCGAGAGCGACCAGCTTCTCTCGATGAATGTTGTTCGACCCGGTACGTTCGTGTTCACTGCCACAGACGGCGGGTACGCGAAGCGCACCAACGTCGACGAGTACCGCGTCCAGGGTCGCGGTGGCCTGGGCATCAAGGCCGCCAAGATCGTCGAGGACCGCGGTTCTCTCGTCGGTGCGCTGGTGGTCGAGGAGACCGACGAGATCCTCGCCATCACGCTGTCCGGCGGTGTGATTCGTACGCGAGTCAACGAGGTCAGGGAGACGGGCCGTGACACCATGGGCGTCCAACTGATCAACCTGGGCAAGCGCGATGCCGTGGTCGGTATCGCTCGTAACGCCGAGGCCGGTCGTGAGGCGGAGGAGGTCGACGGCGGAGACGCTGTCGACGACGTCGCCGAGGGCGTCGAGGCCGTCGGTACGGAAGAGGGCGATCCGTCCTCGGCCGAGTAGCGCGAGGAGTGAGTTCATCGTGAGCGGAGCCACGGGCGCCGGATCGACCGGCACGGAAACGGACGGCGGCCGTGGCCCCGCCATCGAGGGGGACGACTCCCATGACTCTCATGGATCCCAGGGGGGAACTGTGACGGACACCCGAGGCCAGCAGGCCCAGCAGTACGCGGGCGGGCAGGCGGCCCCGGCCGGGGCGACCTCGGCGCCGAGCGCGCCGGGGGCGGGACCGGCAGGGCCGGGTTCACCGCTGCCGGGCGAGCGGAACGGGCAGCAGCCCGCCCAGCCGTATCACCCGCCGCAGGCGTACCCGGCGCAGGCGCCTTCGGGCGCGGTTCGCCGGCCACGCACCGGCGCCCGGACCACGCCGCGCACCCGCAAGGCACGGCTGCGGGTGGCCAAGGCCGACCCGTGGTCGGTGATGAAGGTCAGCTTCCTGCTCTCCATCGCGCTCGGCATCTGCACGATCGTGGCGGCCGCCGTGCTGTGGATGGTCATGGACGCCATGGGCGTCTTCTCGACCGTCGGCGGCACGATCTCCGAGGCGACGGGCTCGAACGAGTCGAACGGCTTCGACCTGCAGTCGTTCCTCTCGCTGCCGCACGTCCTGATGTTCACGTCGATCATCGCGGTCATCGACGTCGTCCTCGCGACGGCTCTCGCGACCCTCGGCGCGTTCATCTACAACCTCTCCGCCGGCTTCGTCGGCGGCGTCGAGCTGACCCTCGCCGAGGACGAGTGAGGGCCCTCTCAAACGGCCTCTGACTATCGATTTTGGGACTGGCCACGTCGTGCGCTAATCTTCAGAGGTCAGCGCGCGGGACACACACCGCAAAGCGCGGCGGGGCTATAGCTCAGTTGGTTAGAGCGCATCCCTGATAAGGATGAGGCCACAGGTTCAAATCCTGTTAGCCCCACAGCATCAAGACCCCCAACCGGTCCCGGTTGGGGGTCTTTGCGTCGCGCGGACGGGCGTTGTGGCGCGCTGCGCCGGGGCTTCAGGAAGTGCGGACGCCGGGCCCCTGAGGCTGCGCACGGACGTCCAGTGCAAGCACGGTCCTGCTGCTGCCGCCGCTGCGCTGTGCGACATGGCCGGCGCCGCCGCGGTCTTCGCCGTCGTCGTCACCGGGGGCTGCAGGGGACCCCACATCGGACGCCGTGCGGGCGCGGCGTACGGCTTCGTCCTGGTGGGGCGACGGTGCGCTCGGATGCCGGCCATAGGGTGATACGTGAAAGGCCCGGCAACTCGTGGGAGTCGCCGGGCCTTTGCCCTGGGTGCTTTGTACGCAAGTTCGCCGCTACGTCAGGGAGTCTGCGGGGGCTGCCGTGCAGGGTGAGGTCGGTGGATGGGCGCAGCTGGGAAAGAGAGCAGCACTGATCGGCGCTGGAGGGCGCGGCAAGGTGCTGAGGGTGTTGATAAAGGGCGGTGCCGAAGAAGAAGGAGTACGTGAGGCGGGAAGCTGGGGGCGCCAGGTTCGAGGAAGGGCCAGGGGCGACGCTCAGGCAGGGACGGTGTCCCCTACGCGGTGCTGTCCTTGGTTCCCGCACTCGTTCTCGGACCGGCTCTCGTACGGTGTCGTGCCCCGTACGGTCTCAACCCCGTGTTCGTGGCGCGCTGGTCAGCGCTGGAGGGGCACCGGAGCCCTGAGGGGCGCGATCGGGGCCGTGTCGGTCGCCGCGAGGGTCGCGGGGTCGGAGCAGGCCGTGGGATCGCTCAGTCCTTCCGCCTCGGCCATTCCCTCCGTCTCGCTGAGGGCGGCGCTGTCCGTCGCGTCCTCCTCGGCCGGCGCGCGGTGGCGGCAGCTCGGCGAGGAGCCGTGGGCCTCGGCGCGGATCCGTTGCTTCATCGTCGGGGGGAGTGCCCGGCTGAAGGACAGGGTCCAGGGGGAGGCCGCCGGGGCGGTCACGGTGGCCTCGGTGTTGCGGGCCGGGATGGCCTGGGGTACCGCGGCGGCCGCGGTGGTGGTGATGAGTCCGAGCGTCGTGCACAGAGCCAGGAACGCGGTGACGATCACGGTCCACAGCTTCATGACCTTGTTCTGGGTCATGGCCCCTCACTTTCGGGTCAGGCGATTTGCGTACTTTCCTCATGATGTGTATGCGGACCGCGAAGTGGTGGACCGACGCCCGTGGCGCGTCGATGTTCAGATGAACACCACCCGGATGGCCGCAAGAGACCGGGAAAGTCCCTAGATGCCACCGAAAGTCACTTTCTGTGACATGTGATCACCCTCAGATCGGGACGGTCAGGTCCGGTCCTACCGCCGCTCTCAGGGCCGGAGTTGAGGGCGGAACCAGGTCACCGATCGGTATCGGTCGGTGTGTATAGTCGGGCGCCAGAAGTCCCCCACGTCAACGAAAGACGAGGTCTCGCGGTGAAGAAGCTTCTCCTGGTCGCACTGGCCGCCATCGGCGGGCTCCTCGTGTACCGCCAGATCCAGGCGGATCGCGCCGAGCAGGATCTGTGGACGGAGGCGACCGACTCCGTGCCTACGGGTTCGTGAGTACCGACAACAGTCTCAGAGCAGACCCCGGCCGCCCTGGTGGTCGGGGTTTTGTGTTGTCCGGGGGGCCCTCCGGTTGCCGGAAGCAAGCGGACGGGATGCCGGGGCAACGGTTGACCGTCGTACGGCCGTTCCCTTTCGGCCGCTCCCCGGAATAGCCCGGGTGCGGCCGTGGCCGAGGGGGCAGGATGGGGCCACGCCAGGGGGCTACGACGAGGGGTGGCGCGTGATGGGGGTGCGCACGGAGAGCCGGCGTGCGAGAACGTGGCACGGCCGGGTTTTCGCGGCCGTGGCGGCCGTCGCTCTGTGCGGGGCGCTCACCCCCGCCGGCTGGGCCGCGGACGGGACGCCGAGCCCGTACGCCTTCGCCGAGGCCGCCACCGTTGTACGGGGTGCCGAGGGAACCACCGACTCCGCGCGACTTGAGGCGGGCCACACTTACAAGAGCTCCATAGAGCCCTCCGGACGGGGCGGCAGGCTCTACTACCGTCTCGAACTCGACGCCGCGTCCACCGCGTACGTGTCCGCCACGGCCGTTCCCCGGGCCGGTGCGAGGGTCGCGTACTCGGACGGGCTCAAGGTCTCTCTGCAGGACGGCAACGGCCGCAACTGTTCCCCCTCCGGCAGTGCCCACTTCGGCGCCACCCAGAGCCCGCACCCCATCGCGGCATGGGCGGCGCGGGAGACGGGAGGCAAGCAGTACGCCTGCCAGACCGCCGGGACGTACTACGCGGTCGTCGAGCGCAGCGGCGCGGGCCCTTCGAAGGCCTCCCCGGGAGCTACGCCGGGAGGGACCGCGGATCCGAAGAGCTCGGCCTCGCGGGTGTGGGACCTGGAGATCGGCTACGTGTCGGAGCCGGGTCTGAAGGAGGCGCGCTCCACCACCGCGCCGGAGACCTGGGACTCCGCGACCCCCGAAGCCCTCGCGGGCACTCCACGGCACCGCGACGGCGGAGCCGGCTTCAGCACCGCGACCACCCTCGGACAGGGCGTCTGGCGGGACGGCATCAGTCCCGGACAGACCCGGTTCTACAAGGTTCCGGTCGGCTGGGGGCAGCAGTTCTCCGCCACCGCCGACCTGGGCAGTTCGAGCGGTGGCGACGGTTACGTCGGCACCGCCCTCGCCCTGTCCCTCTACAACCCGGTCCGCGGCTTCGTCGACGACGTCGGCTCCGGATACGACGGCAGGCAGCGATCCGCCGTGCTCGCCGCCGTTCCTCCGGTCGCCTACGAGAACCGCTACGCGCTCAGCGACCGCATGAGCGGTATGCGGTTCGCCGGCTCCTACTACCTCGTGGTCCATCTCGCCGCGCAGGTCGCCGACCGGTTCGGCGACGGCCCGCTCGGGCTGACGCTGCGGGTCCGTGTGGCCGGAGCGGCGCGGTCAGGGCCTGCCTACGCGGGGCGGCCCCTGCCGCATGACGTGTTCGACGTGGCGGTGGGCGCCGACGGCACGGCGGGTGGTTCGACGGGCATGGGGAACGGCGCGGGCCGCGTCACGACCATGAAGCTGCTGGCGGTGGGCGGCATCGGTCTCGGGAGCCTGCTGGTGCTGACGCTCGGAGCATGGACCGTGGCCGCACGACGGCGGCGGCCGATACGGGCTCCCTGGCCGGTATCGGCGGAGGCGGAGACCGTTCCGGCTCCCCTGCCCGCACCCGAGCCCGCGCCGTGGGACCACGGCGCACCACGGAGCTGGTGACGCGCTCTCTGCGGGGAGAGCTGTCGGCTGACGCGCTCCGCGGGGAGAGGAGCAAGGCGCCGTGCCCGGGCTGTCCGAGCCGGGTCCGTCCTCAGATCTGACTGAGTGCCCAGAACCCCACCGCGAAGCAGGCCAGTGCCAGGACCAGCATCGGGACCGCGATCTTCGCCGGCGGTCCCGGACGCGGTCGTGCCCGCCTTCCCCGGTGCCCGGGCGCCGCCGCTGCCGGAAGTGAGGCCTGTGGAAGCGGAACCTGGGCGGATCGAGCGGTGTATGAAGCAGTAGGGGCGTACGCGTGGTGCTGCATGGCGGCGGCTGGAGGCTCGGGGCGGTGGGGGAACGACGTATGCGGAGTCGGAGCCGGGGTGGGCTCCGATCCCGGGGGAACGGGCTGAACGACCGCCGGCGGCGACAGCGGTGGCAGCGGGACCGAGGCGGGGGGAGTGGGCGTCTCGGTCGCGCTTCCGGACTCGTGCGCCGGGGGCTGAGGGGGTGTGTAAGGGGGTTCGGCCTGCGGCCGGGGCAGAGCCTGTGGGTTTGCCTGCTGTCGTGGCGTCGAGTCGGCCATATCGGTGGGCCTCGGCGGCGGCAAGTGGAAGCTGCCGGTGTCGGACATCGAGGAGTGCGGGGAGGGAGCGTGATCCGATCGCCCCGGACTGCCGACGCCGGACTCCGGAAGGCTTGGCGCGTCCTCGTCGGTGACGTCGTCGGCGGTCCCGTCCGCGGCGACTCCGGCTGGGGGGACCGGGTCTGCGGGGGACGAGCCATCGGTGCCGAGGTCGGCGCCGGGGTCGCCGTCCGTGTGGGCACCCGACAGGAGGCCGCTGTCGTCACCCCACAGGGAGCCCGTACCGGTACCCGGGCGAGAAGGGACCCTGTCCGACGCTCTGTCCGCGCCGCCGCCGGGACTGTTGTCCGAGCCGGGGCCGAGATGCGCCGCCGTGCTGTCCGGGTGCCCGGGGGAGAACAGGGCCGCCGCGTTCCCGTCCGGCGTCGCCGACGTCGGCCCGTTTCCGAAGGGCCCCTCCGGTCCGAATCCCATCGGCAGCGGACCGAGTTGGTCGAACACCTCGATGAGTTCGTCGTCCGGCCCGGGTTCCGGGAGCAGTTCGGCGGCCGCGGCAAGTGCCTTGCGCGCCCCGGTGGCGGTGCGGAAGCGGGCCTGTGGATCCGGTTGGAGGAGGGTCGCCACCACCTGCCACAAGGGCTCGGGTATGCCCCGGGGGGCGGGCGGTGTGCCGTGCTCGGCGAAGTACTCGATCAGCGCCTTGGCGTCCGGCCTGGCGCCTTCCAGGAGGTAGAGGGCGACCAGGCCCACGGCGAACAGGTCCGCGGGGAAGTCGGGCTCGGATCCCAGCATCTGTTCGGGAGCGAAGTAACCGGGCGTCCCCACCACGTAGTTGGTCTCGGTGAGCCGGGGCTCACCGAGCCGCATCGCGATGCCGAAGTCGGACAGCCGCAGCCGCGGCCGGGCGGTGCCGGTGGCTTCGAGGAGCACGTTGGCGGGCTTGATGTCGCGGTGCACGACCCCTTCCGCGTGCACGGCCGCGAGGCCCGCGAGGAGTTGGTCGACCAGCGTGCGGACGAAGACCGGAGGCAACGGCCCGTAGTCGTTGACCAGGTGCACCAAGGAGCCTCCGGCGACCAGGTCCATGGTGAACAGGACCTTGTCGTCGTCGGCCGCCCAGCTCGCGGGAGCCAGCACGTGCGGATGATCGATCCGCAGGGCCTGCTCCCGTACGAAGCGCAACAGGGCGTGCGCGTCGCTCTGTTGGAGCACCTTGGCGGCGACATAGCGGCGTCGCCGGTGGTCCCAGGCGCGCCAGACGGCGCCGACTCCCCCGCGTCCGATCGGGTCGACCAGTTCGTACCGGCCTGCGAAGACCTCACCCATGGTCGTGCGTCGCTCCCCTTCGGCGGTCGCTCCGGAGACCTCTTCCGAGGTGCCCGGCTGCCTGACGTGCGGCGGCTGGAAGGTCCTGCGGGCCTTCGGTGGCCGGAAGTTCGGCGGCCGGGCGGCCTGCTCAGTTCTGGTGGGACTGGTAGTGCGCGACAGCGTCCGAGGTGCGGCCGGCGCCGTAGACCCGGAGGAACTCTGCCAGTTCCGGATGGGTCGGGGCGAGGGTGTCCGCCGCGTCGATGATGTCCCCCGCGGCGGCGACCGACCGCAGCAGGGACTGGATCTCACGGACCACACGCTTGACCGTCGGGGCGCCCGAACTGGTCGTGGACTGCGTGGTGTTGCTGAGCACCGATCCCCCCTGGGACTTCTTGATCTCGTCCATCCGCTCGGTCGCCTCGGCGGCGCTGACGCTGCCGTCGGCGACCTGGCCCGCCAGATCCTGCAGGAGCTGAACGCGCTGGACCACCGCGGGATTGCCGATCTTGGCCCGCTGGCCGCTCATCAGCTGCGACAGCATCGGTGCGGAGAGGCCCAGCACCCCGGCGAGGCGGGCCTGGTTCAGGCCCAGGTCCTCTATGAGCCTACGGAAGAGCGCCCCCAGCGGCTCCCCGTACCAGTTCCGCTGCAGCTCCCGGGCTCTCGCGGTTGCTTCCTGCTGTGCGGCGTCCATTGCGTCTCCCCATCGCTTCCCCAAGTACCGCGGTTCGCTGTCGCGAACCACGTCGAGCATCTTACGGAGAGTGGTCGTCCACGGGGACCCCCAATCTTTTTGCGAGATCCCGGGGGTGACCCGGTACTCTGGTCTGCGGCGCCCGTCGGCAGGTGGTTCCTGTGGCTGGACGCTTCTTTTTCGGGGCCTTAGCTCAGTTGGTAGAGCGCTGTCTTTGCATGGCAGATGTCAGGGGTTCGACTCCCCTAGGCTCCACAACCCGGACCGGCCAGACGCCCTCAGTGGCGACTGGCCGGTTCTTTGCATGTCCGGCTTTCGCCGACCCGTGCCGGGGCGTCGTGAAGCGCCTTCCGGGTGAGATCCGGGTCAGAGAAGGCCGCCGGTGAACTGCGTCACGCCAGTTCTCTTTGCAGTCGTTGCATTTCTTTGCGCAAACATGGACTGGGAGAGAGGTGCTCGGCGTGACCGTGCGGGCCCTGGTGGCGACCTCTCGGTCGCGTGGGCGGAGTTCGAGCCCCTGTGTGAGCTGGTGTGCAACCGGTCGCGTAGCCGTGTGGGTGCAGCCCGTCAACAACATCTCCACGGATGCTGCACACGAAGAGCGTTGCAAACGTCATCGGGATCGGGGCGGGTAAACGGAGCCGCGCGAGACCCGGCGGGTGTTCCACGTGAAACATCGCCGCGGGGCAGGAGACCCTCAAGTCTCCTGCCCCGCGGCGATGTTGTCAGTCGGTCGGGCTCAGCGCAGGTCGTCGCGCTCAGCCGCGTCCTCCTGTGCTTCCTTGATCTGGACCTCGGGGTCCAGGTCGGACTGGCCGCTGCCGTCGACCGACGTCAGGCGCCCGGTCTCGGGAACCTCGGTCGCGGCCGGCGGTTCGACCAGCCAGTCGGGGTTGGCCTGCTTGTCCCACCACTTCCAGGCGGCGAAAGCGCCGCCCGCCAGGATCCCCAGTACGGCCAGTCCCTTAACGAGACGGCCGGTCCTCGCCCGCCGCTCGTGCTTGCGGACCAGCTTCTGGATCTCCTTCGGTGATACCTGGCCGCGCAGCGCGGCGATGGCCGCCGCACCACGGGACGCGGCCTCCTCGCCGACGGGCTGGGCGGCTGCCACCGCCTGCTCGATCTTCGGCTTGGAATAGACGGCGGCCTGGCGGGCCGCCTTCCGGGTGCGTACAGCTGCCTCCTGGGCAGCCTGGTCGACCTTCGGCGGAACGTGCGTGCGGGCCTGCTCAATGCGCGGCGCGAGATGGGCGTCGTACTGCACGCGGGCCTGCTCGGCGGCCTGCGACACTTTCGGCGCCAGCCGTACGCGTGCTTCGGTCGCGTAGTAAGCAGCCCTGTCCTTGGCGGTGTCGGCGTAAGGCGCCACCACTTCCGCGGCGTGCAGCACGCTGTCCTTCGCCGAGCCGGTCGCGGCGCGCACGCTGTCGATGCGGGTCACGGGTTTCCTCCTCCTCGGTGGCGTACGTCGGGGGTTCGGGTACCCCCAAAGACACACAGTTCACCTTTCCACCCCTACGGGGATCATGCCCGCCTGACAGGGCCGGGGCATGTGAGGACGGGCATCCGGGTCACGGGTGGTTGAGTCCCGGGGAGACGGACCCGCCTCGGTCGGTCAGGTGTCGATCACATGAGATAGCGGAAAAATACGGGCAACGGGAGCTTGTCGTCGACAATGCCACGGATCGGCGCCCCTCGCCCCCGTCCCGGAGGTACTCGGCCTGTTTTCTCCAAGCCCGTTGCGCGGATGCCCGCCCGACGGTGGCGGACGGGCGTCCGGGGTCCCTGTCCGTGCGAGGATCGGTCAGTCAAAAGAAGGCAACGGAAGGCAGATCGTGGCCGAGCAGCTTTACGCCACCCTGAAGACCAACCAAGGCGACATCGAGATCCGGCTCCTGCCGAACCACGCGCCCAAGACGGTCCGGAACTTCGTCGAGCTCGCCAAGGGTGAGCGTGAGTGGGTCAACCCGGAGACGGGTGCGAAGTCGACCGACAAGCTGTACGACGGCACGGTCTTCCACCGGGTGATCAGCGGCTTCATGATCCAGGGCGGCGACCCCCTCGGCAACGGCACCGGTGGCCCCGGCTACCAGTTCGAGGACGAGTTCCACCCGGACCTGTCCTTCAACAAGCCCTACCTGCTCGCCATGGCCAACGCCGGCCCGGGCACCAACGGCTCGCAGTTCTTCATCACCGTCTCCCCGACGGCCTGGCTGACGCGCAAGCACACGATCTTCGGCGAGATCACGGACGCGGCCAGCCAGAAGGTCGTGGACACCATCGCAGCCGCTCAGACCAATCCGCGCACAGATCGCCCGGTCAACGACGTCGTCATCGAGTCGGTCGTCGTCGAGACGCGCGAAGGCTGAGCCGGCCGAACCCGAGCCGTCAGGCGCGAGGGCCCGGAGCAGGACAGCCCCGGCTTCGACC
Source organism: Streptomyces sp. M41(2017) (assembly GCF_002078175.1). Lineage (GTDB taxonomy): Bacteria > Actinomycetota > Actinomycetes > Streptomycetales > Streptomycetaceae > Streptomyces. Next base: position 2,128,864 of record NZ_MWFK01000001.1, read on the forward strand.
GCGCAGGCGGGGAACCAAACGCCCCGTTCATCCGTAAGGATGGACGGGGCGGCGCGTTGTGCGCACGAACCCGTGGTGAGCGTGTGCGAGCCGCCGTACGGAGATGGAGGGGACCCCATGGACCAGCCGCCCGGCAGCCCGCAGGGGCCGCGGGACCAGGGATCGCAGGAAGCCCACGACCTGCCGACCTGCTACCGGCACCCGGACCGTGAGACAGGTGTGCGCTGCACCCGCTGCGAGCGTCCGATCTGCCCCGAATGCATGGTCAGCGCCTCCGTCGGATTCCAGTGCCCCGATTGCATCCGCGGCGGCTCGGGCACGGGCCACGCGCCCACGGCCACACAGCCCCGGACCATCGCGGGTGGCACGGTCGCGCGGGATCCACGGCTCGTGACCAAGGTACTGATCGGGCTCAACGTGGCGTTGTTCGCCGTGCAGCTCGCGGTGGGGGATGCCTTCACCGAACGGTTCACCCTCTTCGGGCGCGCGTTCCTCAACGGTGAGATTCAGGGCGTGGCCGAGGGCCAGTGGTACCGGATGCTGACCTCGATGTTCCTGCACGAGCCCAGCAACTTCATGCACATCGTCTTCAACATGCTCAGCCTGTGGTGGCTCGGCGGGCCTCTGGAGGCGGCCCTGGGCCGCGCCCGCTATCTCGCCCTCTACTTCATCTCGGGACTGGCGGGCAGTGCCCTCTGCTATCTGCTCGCCGCGCCCAACCAGCCGTCGCTCGGCGCCTCGGGCGCGATCTTCGGCCTGTTCGGCGCCACGGCCGTTTTGATGCGCCGGCTCAACTACGACATGCGACCGGTGATCGCCCTCCTGGTGATCAACCTGATCTTCACCTTCGGCTGGAGCGGTATCGCCTGGCAGGCGCACATCGGCGGTCTGGTGGCCGGCGTGGTGGTCGGATACGCGATGGTGCACGCGCCGCGCGAGCGGAGGAACCTCGTCCAGTACGGGGTGTGCGCACTCTTCCTGGTGGTCGTCGTGGGGACGACCCTGCTCAGGACCGCTCAGCTCACCTGAGGGCGCCCTCGGCTCAGGTGAGGCGTGATGTTGTCCACAGACCGTGGCGGATCTTGTGCACGCTGTGCGGGAACAGCTGTGCCCCCTGTCACTGACCTGAGTTTCCGCAGGTCGGACAGGGGGCGAACAGGTTTCCGGATCCCGGTAGGTCAGTCACACCGGCGTCAACCGCTGATGAGTTATCCACAGATCGTCTTTCTTTTCCACCTGTGGACAACTGCTGTGGATAACTCAGTGGATAGCCGTGGGCAGAGCTGGTGCCCGACTGCTCACCTGTGCGTGGAAGCAGTCACTTCCACTGCGTGGAGACACCGAACCCGGCAGCGATGAAGCCGAAACCGACCACGATGTTCCAGTTGTCGAGCGCGTCGATCGGCAGGGATCCGTCTGTCACGTAGAAGACGACGATCCAGGCGAGGCCGATGAGGAACATGGCCAGCATGACCGGGGCGACCCAGGTGTTGCTGGTCAGCTTGATGGTGGACGCCTGCTTCGCCGGGGGCGGCGTGTAGTCGGCCTTCTTGCGGATACGTGACTTCGGCACGAGGGTCTCTCCTGTCGATGCGCTGCGTGGCCGCGCAGGGAACTGGGGCGGGCTCCGGGGCAGCGTACAAGGGGACACTGAGTGCTCCCCCGGGCGTCCGTTAGCGTAGTGCTTCCGCGGCGCCTAAGGAGATAAGGGTACGTTGAGCAATTCTGCCGACTCCCCCGGGACGGGTCCCAGTCCTGCCGGAAAGCGCCGTTTCCGGCCTGTACGCGTACTCACGGCGGCCGTCTTCGCCCTGGCCGGGCTCATCTTCTTCACGAGCTTCGACACGGCCAAGGGCACGAACATTCGCACGGACACCTCCCTGCTGAAGCTGTCCGACCTCATTCAGGAGCGCAGTCACAAGAACGCCACCCTGGACGAGTCCAACGGCACCCTGCGCGACGACGTGGACTCCCTCGCCGGCCGTGAGGACGGCAGCAGTGAGGCCGAGGACGCCAAGCTCGCCGCCCTGGAGCAGCACGCCGGCACCAAGAAGCTCAAGGGCAAGGCCGTCACGGTCACACTCAACGACGCTCCGCCGAACGCCACGGCCAAGCTGCCCGGGTATCCCGAACCGCAGCCGGACTACCTCGTCATCCACCAGCAGGACCTCCAGGCCGTGGTGAACGCCCTCTGGCAGGGCGGAGCCGAGGGCATCAAGGTCATGGACCAGCGGCTGATCTCCACGAGCGCCGTGCGCTGCGTGGGCAACACCCTGATCCTCCAGGGCCGCGTCTACTCGCCGCCGTACAAGATCACCGCGATCGGTGACCCGAAGAAGCTGCAGGACGCGCTCGCCGCTTCCCCGGCGATCCAGAACTACATGGTCTACGTCAACGTCTACGGGCTCGGCTGGAAAGTCGCTGAGGACGGGACGGTGACTCTTCCCGGCTACTCGGGCACAGTGGATCTCCACTACGCGAAGCCCGTGGAGTAACCGCACGCCGTCGCGGAGCAGTGGGCGAAGCCTGTTGAGCGAGCTGCCGCCGGGGGGACCTTGTGTCGGTACGAGTGGTCGTCAGGACCATCAGTGAGCTGTGCATCACCGTGGGCAGTGTGATCGTGCTCTTCGTGGTCTACGTGCTCTTCTGGACCGGCGTGAAGGCCGACAGCGCGATGGACCACCAGATCGACGTCCTGCAGAAACAGTGGGCGAAGGGCGCGGTCACCCCGAAACCGGGCTCCACCGGGGATCCCTCGGCCTCCCCGGCCCCCGCCGGCTCCGCCGGTTCCTCGGGAACTCAGGCCGGGGCCGTGACCCCGAAAGAGCCCGGCCCGTACAAGTACGGGGGGCCCTTCGCGGTCATGTACATCCCCCGGCTTGGTTTCACGTGGAACAAGCCCGTGCTCGAAGGCACCGCCACCGACGTCCTCAAGAAGGGGCTCGGCCACTACCGGGGCACCGCCCAGCTCGGCCAGGAGGGCAACTTCTCCGTCGCCGGCCACCGGCGCACGTACGGCGATCCCTTCAAGGACTTTCCGCGGCTGCGGCGCGGAGACGCGGTGGTGCTCACCGACGGGACGACCTGGTTCACGTATCGGATCGACAAAGGCCCCTACAAAACCGTGCCGTCGGACATTGAGGTGATCGACCCTGTGCCACGTAAATCCGGGTACACGCGGCCGGGGCGCTATCTCACGCTGACCACGTGCGATCCGGAGTGGGGTCACAGTCACCGGTTGATCGTCTGGGCGCACCTCGATTCCACACAGCCTGTGGAGGCAGGGAAACCGGGGGCTCTGCGCCGTTAGTCTGTTGACGTACGGCGACGGAAGGGACGGCATGTACGGCTGGATCTGGCGGCATCTGCCGGGGACCGTGTGGGTGAAGGCCCTGGTCTCCCTCGTGCTCGTCCTGGCAGTGGTCTACGTGCTGTTCCAGTACGTCTTCCCCTGGGCCGAACCGCTGCTGCCCTTCAATGATGTGACGGTGGACAACCAGTGAGCACGCGCATCCTCGTCGTGGACAACTACGACAGCTTCGTCTTCAACCTGGTCCAGTACCTGTACCAGTTGGGCGCCGAGTGCGAGGTGCTGCGCAACGACGAGGTGTCGACCGCGCACGCACAGGACGGCTTCGACGGCGTTCTCCTGTCCCCGGGGCCGGGCGCTCCCGAGCAGGCCGGCGTCTGCGTCGACATGGTCCGGCACTGCGCCGCCACCGGGGTCCCCGTCTTCGGCGTCTGCCTCGGGATGCAGTCGATGCAGGTGGCGTACGGCGGGGTCGTCGACCGGGCGCCCGAACTGCTGCACGGCAAGACCTCGCTCGTCGAGCACCACGGCAAGGGCGTCTTCGCCGGACTGCCGTCGCCGTTCACGGCCACCCGCTACCACTCGCTGGCGGCGGAGCCGGAGACGGTTCCGGACGAGCTCGAGGTCACGGCCCGTACGCACGACGGCATCGTGATGGGGCTCAGACACCGTGAACTTCCCGTCGAGGGCGTGCAGTTCCACCCCGAGTCGGTACTCACCGAGCACGGCCACCGGATGCTCGCCAACTGGCTGAACGAGTGCGGTGACAAGGTCGCCGTGGCGAGGTCGGCGGGGCTCGCCCCGGTGGTGGGCAGGGCCACGGCGTGACCGCGCTGCGCCCCGAGCGCGACAGTTCCTCCTACGGCGGCGAGGCCGCGTACGGGGGCGCCGACGCGTTCGAGGGTGCGGACACCCGGGCCTTCGGCGGCGCGGGCGGCTTCGAGACGACGGTCGCAGGCTTCGCCGACCCGCTGACGGATCCGTTGCCGGGCCAGGCGCAAGGCCGGGCTCAAGGACACGGCCAGGCTCAAGGACGGGGCCACGCCCGGCCGCCGGGCCAGGCTCAAGCATCCGGGTACGGCCCGGACGGCCCAGCACTCCAGTGGTCCTCGGGTCAGCCTCCGGCACCGCAAAACGCCCGGAGCGCCTCGTCGGCCCCACGTCCTCCGTCGTCGTACGAGGAAGCGGTCGCCGCGCTGCCCCTGGACGACGAGACCGTCGCGTTGCGGCTGGCCGATCTGCCGGGCACCGGCGAGGGAAGCGCGGCCGGGACTGCGGGCACCCCCGCACCCGGCGGCCGCGCGGCCCGTCGTAAGGCGGCCAGGCGCCGTGGACGGCACGGTGGCGCCCAGGAGCCACAGGAGCCCCAGGAGTCCGCTCAGGGGGCCGCTGAGGCCCCTCGGAGCCGGATGGAGGCCCGCCGGGCCGCCCGGGCGCGCAAGCCCAGCGCGGGCGTCCTCGTGAGCCGGATGATCGGCGAGGTGTTCATCACCACCGGTGTACTCATGCTGCTGTTCGTTACGTACCAGCTGTGGTGGTCGAACGTGCGGGCGCACCAACAGGCGGGCAGCGCCGCTCATCACCTCCAGCAGGACTGGGCGGACGGCAAGCGGAACCCCGGGACGTTCTCGCCCGGCCAGGGGTTCGCCATCCTGCACATCCCGAAGCTGGACGTCGTCGCGCCGATCGCCGAAGGCATCAGCAAGACGCAGGTGCTCGACCGCGGCATGGTCGGCCACTACGGCGAGGGCGCTCTCAAGACGGCGATGCCGGACGCCAAGACGGGCAACTTCGCGCTCGCCGGGCACCGCAACACCCACGGGGAGCCGTTCCGCTACATCAACCGGCTCCAGCCGGGCGACGAGATCGTGGTCGAGACGCAGGACGACTACTACGTCTACAAGATGTCGTCGATCCTTCCGGTCACGAGTCCCAGCAACACCAGCGTGCTCGACCCGGTCCCCAAGGGGTCCGGGTTCACGGCACCGGGCCGCTACATCACACTGACCACCTGCACACCGGAGTTCACCAGTAAGTACCGGATGATCGTCTGGGGCAAGATGGTCGAGGACCGGCCACGCAGCAAGGGAAAACCGGACGCGCTGGTCGGCTGACGGCGCCGGCCGGGCAGCGGGCGGGGACGTACGAAACGCATGAACGCACCTAGCGTGCGCACAGGACGCGGGCGCGGGCGTGCACGCGGCACACGTACGCGAGACAACCAGCGGGACAGAACCAGACGGGGCGGATGAACAGTGGCAGCGAGCACCGACCACGACGAGCGCGCCGCGGCGGAGGCCGGATCCCCACCGGACGGTGAAGCGACCACGGACCGTCGGCGCATCGGATGGTTCGCGATGATCGTCAGCGTCTTCGGTGAACTGCTGATCACCACGGGCCTGGTGCTCGGACTGTTCGTCGTCTACTCGCTGTGGTGGACGAACGTCGTCGCGGACCGGGCGGCCCACCAGCAGGGCGACAAGGTGCGCGACGACTGGGCGCAGGGCAGAGGACCCGGCGGCCCGGGCGCCCTGGACACCAAGGCGGGCATCGGCTTCCTGCACGTCCCGTCGATGAAGAACGGCGAGGTCCTCGTCGAGAAGGGCACGTCGACGAACATCCTCAACGACGGTGTCGCCGGCTACTACACGAACCCCGTCAAGTCGTCCCTCCCGACGACCGGCAAGGACGGCAACTTCACGCTCGCCGCGCACCGGGACGGCCACGGCGCGAAGTTCCACAACATCGACAAGGTCAGGAAGGGCGACGCGGTCGTCTTCGAGACCAAGGACAAGTGGTACGTGTACAAGGTCTTCGGCATCCTCCCGGAGACCTCGAAGTACAACGTCAAGGTTCTCCAGGCGGTGCCCAAGCAGTCGGGGAAGACGAAGCCGGGGCACTACATCACGCTGACCACGTGCACGCCGGTGTACACCTCCCGCTACCGCTACGTGGTCTGGGGCGAACTGGAGCGCGTCGACAAGGTCGACAACGCCCGGACGCCGCCTAAGGAGCTGCGCTGACTTCACGGTCACAGCGACAGCTACGGCTACGGGCCCGGGTACGAGCACGGCCAAAAGTACGAGCGCGGACATACGGAACATGACATAGGGGCCCGGTACTCCGAGGAGTACCGGGCCCCTATGTGATGGCCTTGCCTGCTCAGGGGCTAGTTGCCGCCGATGAACCCGCCACCGCCGTTGTTGTTACCGCCGTTGTTGTTGCCCCCGATGTTGACGGTCGTAAGGGTGACCGTCGTGTTGTCGGGGCTGTCGACCGGGCTGTTGCCGCCGGGGTCCTGCTGGATCACGGTGGCGCCGTCGCTTCCGTCACTGCCCGGGGCGAACTGGATGTTGTTGAAGCCGGCCTGCTGCAGGATCTGCTTGGCCTCGTTCACCTTCTTGCCCACGACACTCGGAACGGTGGACTTCTGCTTGGCCTTGCCGATCTGGATCGTCACCTTCGAGCCTGGGTCTGCCTTGTTGCCGGCAGGGGGTGAGGTGGCGATGACCTTTCCGACCAGGTTCTGGTCGTCGGTCTCGACGTCCTGGCACTCGCCCACGAGGTTGTTCTGCGTCATCTGCGCCTTGGCCTGGTCGCAGTTCTTGCCGGAGACGTCGGGGACGGTCGACTGCTTCTTCTCCCGGGCGACGGTCAGCGTGATCGTCGAGCCCTTCTGCACCTCTTCGCCGAGGTCGGGATTCTGCTCCAGGACGGTACCGGGCTCCTCCGTGGACTCCTTGTACTTCGTCTCGACCTCGAACTCGTACTTGTCGGCCTGGAGGATTTCCTTGGCCTTGTCCAGCTTCTCGCCCGTGACGCTCGGAACCGCCACCTTCGGCGCTCCGGTCGAGACGACGACGTCGATCGTGTCGCCCTTCTTCACCGTCGAGCCCACGGCCGGGTCCTGGGAGCAGACGTTGCCCTTCGGCTCCTTCTCGCAGGGCTTCCGCGTGGGGGAGAGCGTCAGATCGCGGTTGTCCGCCATCTTCTGGGCGTCCGCGTACTTCTGGCTGACGAAGTTGGGCACGTCGAACGACTCGTCACTGCCGGCTCCGTTGCCGCCGACCAGGTACTTGCCGATCAGGATGGCGCCGATCAGCACCAGGACACCCGCGACGACCAGAAGGATCGTCGAGGTGTTGTTGTTGCCGCTCTTCTTCTGCCGACGTCGGTCCGGGCGGTCGTCGTAGCCGTAGCCGCCGTCGTCCGGGTTCATCGGCGGCAGCATCGACGTCGCCTGCGCGTCCGAGGAGCGCAGGGCCGTGGTCGCCTGGTCGTCGCCGTACCCGCCGTAGCCGACGGAACCCATCGCGGCGGACGCGGCGACGGGCTGGCCGTCGAGGGCCGCCTCGATGTCGGCGCGCATCTCGTCGGCGGACTGGTACCGGTAGTCGGGGTCCTTGACGAGGGCCTTCAGCACGATCGCGTCCATCTCGGGCGTGATCTCGGGGTCGAAGACCGACGGGGCCTGCGGCTCCTCGCGGACGTGCTGGTACGCGACGGCGACCGGGGAGTCGCCCACGAAGGGCGGCCGCACCGTCAGCAGCTCGTACAGCAGGCAGCCCGTGGAGTAGAGGTCCGAGCGGGCGTCGACCTGCTCGCCCTTCGCCTGCTCCGGGGAGAGGTACTGGGCGGTGCCGATCACCGCGGCGGTCTGCGTCATCGTCATGCCGGAGTCGCCCATGGCGCGGGCGATGCCGAAGTCCATCACCTTGACCTGGCCGTTGCGCGTCAGCATGACGTTCGCCGGCTTGATGTCCCGGTGGACGATGCCCGCGCGGTGCGAGTACTCCAGGGCCTGGAGGATGCCGATGGTCATCTCCATCGACCGCTCGGGCAGCAGCCTGCGGCCGGAGTGCAGCAGCTCTCGCAGCGTGGACCCGTCGACGTACTCCATCACGATGTACGGGATGGAGGTGTTGTCGATGTAGTCCTCACCCGTGTCGTACACGGCGACGATCGCGGGATGGTTGAGCGAGGCGGCCGACTGGGCCTCCCGGCGGAACCGAGCCTGGAACGACGGGTCACGCGCGAGGTCGGCTCGCAGCGTCTTCACCGCCACCGTGCGCCCGAGCCGGGTGTCATGCGCGAGGTAGACCTCCGCCATGCCACCACGGCCGAGCACGTGGCTCAGCTCGTACCGGCCGCCGAGGCGACGCGGCTCTTCCATAGCTACCTACCAGCCCTCTCCGTCGGTCCCGACCGCACCTTTGTACGGTCGGGCGGTGTGCTGTCCGGGCATACCGTACCCGGATCGCGTTGTGTGACCTGGCCAAGACCGTCACCCGTGACAGGACCGGTATCGCAACGTGCACCGATGTGAAGGGGACGTGATCGGGGTCACTTCTTGCTGTCGATGACTGCCTTCATCACGTCCCTTGCGATGGGAGCGGCGAGACCGCCACCGGAGATGTCGTCACGGTTGGCGCTGCCGTCCTCGACGACCACGGCCACGGCCACCGGCGAGCTGCCGTCGGAGAGCTTCGCGTAGGAGATGAACCAGGCGTACGGCTTCTCGCTGTTGTCGATGCCGTGCTGGGCGGTGCCGGTCTTGCCGCCGACGGTGTAGCCCGGGATCGCGGCGCTGGTGCCGGTACCGCTCTTGACCACCGTCTCCATCATCGACTGGAGGACCTGGGCGTTCTTCTCGCTGAGCGGCTGGCTCAGCTTCTCGGGGTCCGTGTGCTCGATGACGTCGAGGTTGTGGGTGCTCAGCTCGCTCACCATGTACGGCTTCATCAGGGCGCCGTCGTTGGCGACCGCGGAGGCCACCATCGCCATCTGGAGCGGGGTGGCGGCGGTGTTGTACTGGCCGATCGAGGAGAGCGCGGTCTGCGACGGGTTCATGTCGTCCGAGAAGACCGAGGCGCTGGAACGGATCGGCGTGAACTGCTCGGAGCCGAAGCCGAACTTCTTGGCCTCCTCCAGCATCTTGTCGTTGCCGAGGTCCGAGCCGACCTTGCCGAAGACCGTGTTGCAGGACACCCGGAGCGCGGTGCGCAGATCGGCGTTCTTGCAGGGCAGGTTGCCCTCGTTGGGCAGCTTGGTCGTGGTGCCCGGCATGGTCCACGGGTCCGGGGAGTCCGTCTTGGTGTCCGCGTCCGGGACGAGACCGTTCTCCAGCGCGGCGGCGGCGGTGACGACCTTGAAGGTCGAGCCCGGCGGGTAGGTCTCACGCAGCGCCCGGTTGAGCATCGGGTCGTCCGGGTTCTTCTTCTTCTGCAGGCTCTCCCACGCCTTGGAGTCCGTGGTCGTGGAGTTGCCCGCGAAGGTCGACGGGTCGTACGACGGCGTCGAGGCCAGCGCCAGGATCGCGCCCGTCTTGGGGTCGATCGCGGCGACGGCGCCCTTCTTGGCTCCGAGTCCCTGGAAGGCCGCCTTCTGCGCGGCGCCGTTCAGGGTCGTGACGACGTTGCCGCCCTGCTTCTTCTTGCCCGTGATCATGTCGAGCGTGTTCCGGAAGAACAGCCGGTCGTCGTTGCCGGTGAGGATGCCGTCGTCGATCTTCTCGAGCTGGTTGGCGCCGAAGGCCTGCGAGGCGTAGCCCGTGACGGGCGCCCACATCGCGCCGTCCTTGTACGTGCGCTTGTACTCGTAGTCGCCCGTCTTGGACTTCACGGACCCGGTGATCGGGTTGCCGTCCACGATGATGTCGCCGCGCGGAGTGGCGTACCGCTCGATGTTCACGCGGCGGTTGGCCGTGTCCGTGCGCAGCTCGTCCGCCTGGACGTACTGGAGCCAGTTGTCACGGAGGAGCAGGGCGAGGACGAGCAGCCCGCAGAAGATCGCGATTCGGCGCAGGGGCTTGTTCACGGTCGGACCACCTGGGTCATCTCGGCGTCGGGGCTGGGGGCGGGCGCGGGGGCCGGCCTGCGCGCGGTGTCACTGATGCGGATCAGGATGCCGATGAGTGCCCAGTTGGCGATGACGGACGAACCGCCGTATGCGAGGAAGGGCATCGTCATGCCGGTCAGCGGGATGAGGCCCATCACACCGCCGGCGACCACGAAGACCTGGAGCGCGAAGGCGCCGGAGAGGCCGACGGCGAGGAGCTTGCCGAAGGGGTCGCGGGCGGCGAGGGCCGTGCGGACGCCGCGCTCGACGATCAGGCCGTAGAGAACCAGGATCGCCATGATGCCGGCGAGGCCCATCTCCTCGCCGAACGTGGCGAGGATGAAGTCGGAGTTGGCGGCGAACCGGATCAGCTCGGAGTGGCCCTGGCCGAGGCCGGTGCCGAGGGTGCCGCCGGAGCCGAACGCCCACAGGGCCTGCATGGCCTGCTCGGAGTGGACTCCGGGCGCGCCCGACTGGCTGAGCTTGTACTCGCCCATGGGGTTGAGCCATGCCTGGACACGCTGCTGGACGTGCGGTTCGAAGGTCGCCACGCCGACCGCGCCCGCCGCGGACATCAGCAGACCGAAGACGATCCAGCTGGTCCGCTCGGTGGCGACGTACAGCATGATGATGAACATTCCGAAGAACAGCAGCGAGGTACCGAGGTCGGTCTCGAACACCAGGATGAGGATCGAGATGAACCAGACGACCAGGATCGGGCCCAGGTCGCGGCCGCGCGGCAGGTAGAGGCCCATGAAGCGGCGGCTGGCCAGGGCGAGCGCGTCGCGCTTCACCATCAGGTAGCCGGCGAAGAAGATCGCCAGGACGATCTTCGCGAACTCACCGGGCTGGATGGAGAAGCTGCCGACGTGGATCCAGATCTTGGCGCCGTAGATGTTGGCGCCGAGGCCGGGGACGAGCGGCAGGAGCAGCAGCACCAAGGCGCCGACCATGGAGATGTAGGTGTAGCGCTGCAGGACGCGGTGGTCCTTCAGGAACACCAGGACGACCACGAACAGGGCGATGCCCAGCGCGGTGTACATCAGCTGGCGTGGCGCCGCGGTGCCGGCCTGCTTGATCTGCTGGAGCAGTTTGGACTGGTCGAGGCGCCAGATGACGACGAGACCGAGCCCGTTCAGCAGCGTGGCCACCGGCAGCAGCAGCGGGTCCGCGTACGGAGCGAACTTCCGTACGACGAGGTGGGCGACGGCCGCGAGCAGGCCGAGACCCAGGCCGTAACTCAGCAGCCCCGCGGGCACCTGGTCGTCGATGGCGAGGCCCACGTTGGCGTAGGCGAACACCGGAATGACAACGGCGAACACCAGCAAGGCCAGTTCGGTGTTGCGTCGGCTCGGTGCGCCGATCGATCCGATCGTGGACGTGTGGTGCGTCGGCGTGTTCGTACTGCTGCTCATCGTGTGACAGGGCCCCTCACGGCTTCTTACTGCTTACCGCACAGCGAGACCAGCTTCTGCTCCTCGTCGGAGAGGCTGGGGCCGGGTGTGGGAGTGGGTGCGGTCGTGGACTGGGATGACGAAGGTGTCGGGCTCGGGCTGGACGTGGCCTTGGACGTCAGGGAGGTCTTTGTGGTTCCCGTGGTCCCACCGGCCTTGCCCTCACCGGTCTTCGCGTTGTTCTCGCTCTCGGCCGCGCGGCGCTGCGCGTCCTTCTTGCATGCGGAGGCCTGGACGGAGAGCTCGTCGACCTTCGACCTGGCGTCGCCGAGGCCGCCTTCGGCGATGGTCTCCTTGACCTGCTTCTGCTGGTACGGCGGCAGGTACTTGAGTTCGATCTCGGGGTGATCCTTCTCCACCTTCGAGAGCGAGACCCAGGCGAGGTCCTGGCTGATGCCGCGGTACAGGGCCACGTGCTCGCCCTTGGTGCCGACGTAGTACTGCGTCTGCGTCCAGCGGTAACCGCCGTACAGACCACCGCCGATGACGGCGAGCGCCAGGACGGTGTAGAAGGATCTCTTCAGCCACCTGCGGCCCTTGCGCGGCTTGACGAAGTCCTCGTCCGAGTAGTCGCCGAAGCCGGCCGTGGAGACGTAGCCGGTGGTGTCGCCGCTGCCGGGCGGGCCGAACTCGCCGCCGCCGCCCTGTCCGGGGACCTGCCGGCCGAGGCTGGAGGCCCGTCCCGCGGGCGTCTGCATCGCGCCGTTGTCCTGGAGCTGCAGCTGGTTCTCGGCGACGGCGCCGACCACGACCGGGGTGTCGGAGAGCTGGGCGGCGAGGGTGTCGCCGGAGTCGATGTCGAGGACGTCGGCCACGATGACGGTGATGTTGTCCGGGCCGCCGCCGCGCAGCGCGAGTTGGATGAGCTCCTGGACGGTCTCCTGCGGGCCCTGGTAGCTGGCGAGGGTCTCCTCCATCGTCTGGTGGGAGACGACGCCGCTGAGGCCGTCGGAGCAGATCAAGTAGCGGTCGCCGGCGCGGACTTCGCGGATGGAGAGGTCCGGTTCGACGTGGTCGCCGCTGCCCAGCGCGCGCATCAGCAGGGAGCGCTGCGGGTGGGTGGTGGCCTCTTCCTCGGTGATGCGTCCCTCGTCGACGAGGCGCTGCACCCAGGTGTGGTCCTGCGTGATCTGCGTGAGCACACCGTCGCGCAGCAGGTAGGCGCGGGAGTCGCCGACGTGGACGAGACCGAGGCGCTGGCCCGTCCACAGCAGGGCGGTGAGCGTGGTGCCCATGCCCTCCAGCTGCGGGTCCTCCTCGACCATCAGCCGGAGCTGGTCGTTGGCGCGCTGCACGGCGGTGCCGAGCGAGGTGAGGATGTCGGAGCCGGGCACGTCGTCGTCGAGCGCGACGATGGTGGAGATCACCTCGGAGCTGGCGACCTCACCGGCGGCCTGGCCGCCCATCCCGTCGGCGATCGCGAGCAGCCGGGGACCGGCGTAGCCGGAGTCCTCGTTGCCCTCGCGGATCATGCCTTTGTGCGATCCGGCGGCGAAGCGCAGTGACAGACTCATGCGCACCTCGCCCGTCGGCTCCGGGTACATCCGCACGGTGCCCACCCTCCGGTCGGGAGCGCGCCGGGATCCACCACGTGGACCGCCGCCGCGTGCTCGCTCCGCTCGCGCTCATTCATGACGTGGCACTACTTCCGCAGCTCGATGACTGTCTTGCCGATGCGGATCGGCGCGCCCAGCGGAACGGGCGTGGGGGTCGTCAGTCGGCTCCGGTCGAGATACGTGCCGTTCGTGGAGCCGAGATCCTCGACGATCCACTGGCCGTCCCGGTCCGGGTAGATCCTGGCATGCCGGCTCGACGCGTAGTCGTCGTCCAGCACGATGGTGCTGTCGTGGGCACGTCCCAGGGTGATGGTCTGCCCCTGGAGGGCGACGGTCGTGCCCGTGAGGGTGCCCTCCGAGACGACCAGCTTGGACGGGGCGCCACGGCGCTGCCGGCCGCCGCCGCTGCTGGGCGGTTGCTGCTGTTGGCGCTGTTGCGGAGGCGCGGCCTGTCGCGCGGCCTGCTGAGGCCGTTGGGCCTCCCGGCGCGAGCCGCGCTGCGTGACGCGCGTTCCGAACAGGTCGCTGCGGATGACCTGCACGGCCACGATCACGAACAGCCACAGTACGGCCAGGAAACCCAGCCGCATGACCGTGAGGGTCAGCTCTGACATTGCCCCCGCTTCACCCTTCGGCTTGCCGGTAAATGATGGTGGTGCTGCCCACGACGATCCGCGAGCCGTCGCGGAGCGTAGCGCGGGTGGTGTGCTGCCCGTCCACCACGATGCCGTTGGTGGACCCGAGATCCTGGATCGTCGGGGGCGTTCCGGTCCGGATCTCACAGTGCCGGCGCGATACGCCGGGGTCGTCGATCCGCACGTCGGCTTCGGTGCTGCGGCCGAGCACCAGCGTCGAGCGGGAGATCTGATGGCGTGCGCCGTTGATCTCCACCCAGTGCCGCATACGGGCACCCGCCGCCGGAGCGGCCGGGGGCCGGGCACCCGAGGGTGCCGCGCCCGGACGGCCGCCGGGCGGCGGCGCGGACGGCATGGGAGGAGCGGCCGCGGGCGGATAGCCGTAGCCACCCTGGGCGCCGCGGGGTGCCGCCGGGGCGGGGCCGGCGGGGGCACGCTCCGGGGACTGCTGGTTGGCGGAGGAGGCGAGCGTGCGGCTGCGTACCCGGTAGAGACCGGTGTCGAGGTCGTCCGCCTTCTCCAGGTGGACCTTGATGGGTCCCATGAAGGTGTAGCGCTGCTGCTTGGCGTAGTCGCGGACCATGCCGGCGAGCTCGTCGCCCAGCTGGCCGGAGTACGGGCTGAGGCGCTCGAAGTCCGGCGTGCTCAGCTCGACGATGAAGTCGTTGGGGACGACCGTCCTGTCGCGGTTCCAGATCGTGGCGTTGTTGTCGCACTCGCGCTGCAGCGCTCCGGCGATCTCCACGGGCTGGACCTCGGACTTGAACACCTTGGCGAAGGTGCCGTTGACCAGACCTTCGAGACGCTGCTCGAACTTCTTCAGGACTCCCATGGGGCACCTCCTCCTGCGTAGCCGTCCTGGTACAGCTTGCTGTCGTCTACCTGATCCTGCTGGCGTTGCTCGTACTGCTTACTGATCGTATCCACGCGTCGGGAAATCGGCTGGTTCCCCCTGTCGGCCCGGTCGACAGGTTGTCGACGCCTTCGGAAGTCCCCTCCGCACGTTCCCTGGGAGGGCCCTCTTCGAACTCTTCCCGGCACTACTCGTGCCATGGATCGTAGAGGCGCCCCGCGACCAGTGTCCCGCACCTGACTGTGCGGCCCGTCCGGCTCCTGGGGAGATGGGCAGGACCGGTACGAGGTTGATACGTGACCCGGCTCGGTCTGAGACGCGTGGGGCGGAACGGTGTCCATGTGACGGAGCCGGTCGGCACCGGAGGCAAGGCCGCGAGGGGTACAGGCCGGGCGCCGCACGGGCACCAGGCCCGGAGCGCCCCACGCCGGGGCGGTGGACCGTGGGTGCCCGGGGCTGGGAAAAGGGATGTGAATCCACCCCTGACAGCGTGCTAATCTTCTGGATGTCGGCAGGCGCTCGCACCACTCGGTGAGAGACGGACGACACACCCAATGCGCGGGTGGCGGAATAGGCAGACGCGCTGGATTCAGGTTCCAGTGCCCGAAAGGGCGTGGGGGTTCAACTCCCCCCTCGCGCACAGCTGAAAGCCCCGCAGGTCTTCGGACCTGCGGGGCTTTTGCGTTGTCCGTGGCCGTGCCTCAGGTGGTTCCGGTTGATGCGCCGGCCGTTCTCCGGTCCGGGGCCGGCCTGGAACCGGCCCGGAGTCCGGCCGATCACCCCCGCGGATCGCGTGATGGATCGTCACGGCCGCCCTGTCGCGGATCGGTCGCCCGGCCCGGGGTCCCGCCTGGCGGGCCGGGGCGGGCCGAGCTAAGTGTGACGATGCTCTCAGATGACCAGTGGCGGGGCTCCTGTGTCGTTCACCGGTGAGCCGTTTCCCGCGAAGTCCCGCAAAAAGTGGACGGAGTCACCCGGAAAACGCGACGGGCCCCGCAGGGTGAGGGATGGGCCCTGCGGGGCCGGGTGACGTCGTCGGCAGGTGGGTCGAGGAGCGCCGGCAATCGGCCGCCCCGGACGCCGGATTAGGCGGCGAGGCGCTGGGCGACGGCCTTCGCCTTGGCGGCCGCGTCCTGGAGGGCCTTGTCGCGGGACGCCTCGAAGAGGGGGACCAGCTCGGACATCGCCGGGTTGCTCGGCGCCATGGTGAGCTCCGGGACGATGAAGTCGAGGTCCAGTTCGAGCATGTCGCGCAGCACGGCCTCCAGGTAGTTCTGCACGTACTCGAAGCCCGCGCGCGGGGTGCCCGGCGCGTACGAGCCGCCACGGCTGGCGACCACGGTCACCGGGGTGCCCTTGATCCGCGACTCCTCGGTCATGGCGGTGCGGCCGACGAGGACCACGTTGTCGAGCCATGCCTTGAGGGTCGAGGGGATCGAGAAGTTGTACATCGGGGCGCCGATCAGGATCGCGTCCGCGCGCTCCAGCTCCTCGATGAGCTGCACGCGCGCGGCGAAGGCCTCGGCCTGCTCGGGGCTGTGGGTGTCCGGGGCGGCGAACCCGGCGGTGTGGGCCTCGGCGGTGATGTGCGGCACGGGCTCGGCGGCGAGGTCGTGGTAGATGACCGTGCCGTCGGGGTGCTGCTCCTGCCAGGCGGTGCGGTAGGCGTCCGTCACGGCGCGCGAGGTGGAGGCGCTGCCCGGGAAAACGGACGAGTCGATGTGGAGGAGGGTGGCCATGGGGATCTCCAAGAAGAGCGGGGTGAACCGGTGGAGCCCGCCGGCCCGGGGAGGGCCGTGGGGCGGAGCCCTGGCGGGCTCCTGGTGCCGAGTCCGGTCGACCTGGTGAGGACGGGCCCGGGCAGGGCTTCGGAAACGGATCCAGGGCAGGGCGACGCACGGACGGCGACGGGACGCCCTGGAGGGCTTCTCATTCGTACCTAACTAGAGATAACACAGCTACTTACTTTTTTTCATCCCCTTGTGTGGACGCAGTACTCTGGAGGCATGGCAGAACCGGGAAGCCACGACGCGGGGCCGTGCCAGAAGGTCGACGACGGCATGACCCGCGTCTTCACGCTGCTCGGAAAGCGCTGGACGGGACTGGTCGTCGCCGTTCTCATGCAACATCCCGTCCACTTCGCCGAGTTGCGCAGAGCGATCCCCGGAATCAGCGAGCGGATGCTCTCCGACCGGCTGACCGAACTCGGCGTGGCCGGTCTGGTCGTGCGCGAGGTCAACGAGGGGCCTCCACTGCGGGTTGCGTACCGCCTGACGGAGGCCGGTGCGGCGCTGGAGCCCGCGCTCAAGGAACTGGGCGCCTGGGCGGAGACGTATCTGCCGGGAAGCGGGCCGTGCCCGGGAGAACTGCGGAAGTAGGCCGGGGCGGCCTCACCGACGTCTCGCCGGCCGCCTGCGGGCGGTCTGCCGCCGTGGACGCCGACAGCGCCGAGGTGCGCGCCGCCCGCACCGATGACCCGGGGCCGGTGCGGCCACGTCCGGGTGCCGGCCGAGTTGTCCACAGGGTCTGACGCGTTTTCGCGGCCGGCTGTACGGTCGGCACGAGTGGATGTTCGTGTGCGGGGGAGGCGGTCTTCATGGCCGAGGTCGGTTCAGCGGGGGCGGGGCAGCAGGCGGTCGAGGCCGTGCCGGACGGGCGGTCCGAGGTCGTCCGGGCCGCGGGGTCCGATCGGCGGGAGGGCGGTGGCCGGGCCGAGCACCCCGTCTCCGGCATGGAGCCGGGGGAGCACGCGGCGCGGCCGGACGCACCGTCCACGACCGGGACCGCGCCGCTGCCCAGGGTGGTGTCCCTGGCCGAGCGCCGATCGGCGGCGGAGGGCTTCGGGCGCCGGGGATTCGGCGTTCCGGGCTTCGCCGCCTGGCCGGTGCAGGGGTCGCCCAAGGCGGAGGGGAAGGCCCTGCGCGGGCGGGTGCCGCACGCCGCGCACGCCGAGCTGACGTCGGACGCCGACCGGCCCGACGCCGTGTCCGCGGTCGAGGAGTCCAACCGCGGCAGGCTCTCCGACCTCACCCCGATCCGGGTCGGCAGGATGGCCGCCACCCCCTTCGCCTTCTTGCGCGGTTCCGCCGGCCTCATGGCCCACGACCTCGCCCGCACCCCCATGACCGGCATCAACGCCCAGATCTGCGGCGACGCCCACGCGGCGAACTTCGGCCTGTACGGCGACGCCCGCGGCGGCCTCGTCATCGATCTGAACGACTTCGACGAGACGGTGCACGGCCCCTGGGAGTGGGACCTCAAACGGCTCGCGACCTCCCTCGTGCTGGCCGGACGGGAGGCGGGGGCGGACGAGGACACCTGCCGTGCCGCCGCGTACGACGCCGTGGGCGCCTACCGCCGCACCATGCGCCTGCTGGCCAAGCTGCCGGTGCTGAACGCCTGGAACGCCATCGCCGACGAGGAACTCGTCTCCCACGCCGATGCCCACGATCTGCTCGGCACCCTGGAGCGGGTCTCCGAGAAGGCGCGGGCCAACACCAGCGGGCGGTTCGCGGCCCGGTCGACCGAGGCGGTGGACGGGGGCGGGCGCAGGTTCGTCGACGCCCCGCCCGTGCTGCGCCGGGTGCCCGACGCGGAGGCGGCGGCGGTCGCCGCGTCGCTGGAGCACTATCTGTCGACGCTGTCGGAGGACCGTCTCCCCCTGCTCGCGCGCTACGCCGTGCACGACGTCGCCTTCCGCGTCGTCGGCACGGGCAGCGTCGGCACCCGCTCGTACGTCGTGCTGCTCCTCGACCACCGGGGCGAGGCGCTCGTCCTCCAGGTGAAGGAGGCCCGCGCCTCGGCCCTGCTGCCCCATCTGGCGACGGCCGGGCACCGGATACCCGAGGTGGCGCACGAGGGCCGCCGGGTCGTCCTCGGCCAGAAGCGGATGCAGGTGGTCAGCGACAACCTGCTCGGCTGGACCTCGGTCGACGGGCTTCCCTTCCAGGTGCGCCAGTTCCGCAACCGCAAGGGCAGCGTCGACCCCGCCGCTCTCGCGGCGGACCAGATGGACGACTACGGCCGCATGACCGGTGCGCTGCTGGCCCGCGCCCACAGTCACAGCGTCGATCCGCGTCTCGTCTCCGGCTACTGCGGAAAGAAGGAGGCACTGGACGAGGCCGTCGCCTCCTTCGCCGTCGCCTACGCGGACCGCACCGAGGCGGACCACGCGGCTCTGGTGGAGGCGGTCAGGACCGGTCGGATCGCCTCCGAGCCGGGAGTCTGACCCCGCCGCCCCCGTCGCCGCCCCGTCGGCGGTCCCGGTGACGGTGAAGCCGTCGGGACGATCGGGGCGGTTGGGGTCTTCGGGGCCGTTGTGGCCGGTCAGGTGGGTGGAGAGGCGGGGAAGACCGTGAGCCGCGGGGGAGCGTGGCCTACGCTGGTCGGGTGACGACCCCGGAAGCCGATCAGAGCCAGTCCGAGCCCACCATCGAGGGGGCCCGGGAACAGTCCGGTGCTCCGACCGACGCTCCGGCGGGCGAGACGCCGAAGGACTCCCCGGGCGAGGGCGGCGGTCCCTCGGACGCGCAGGCCACGCAGGGGACGGAGACCTCCCCGGCCGCCGAGAACTCCGCCGCGAGCGGGACCGAAGGCGAAGCCGGCACCGACGGGGAAGCGGCCGCCGAGGTCCTGAGCGAGGACGCTCGGCCCGAGGCACGGCTGGAACGGGCCGTGCGGGCCGCCGAGCAGGCGTTGATCGAGTTCGAGATCGCCGTGGAGACCTTCCGCGTCGAGGTCGACAACTTCTCCCGGCTGCACCACCAGAGGCTCGGCCCGATGTACTCCCGGCTCGACGAACTGGACGCCGACATCGCCGAGGCGCGCGCCGCCCGCACCGGTGACGCGGAGGACCTGCGCAAGGCGCAGGAGGCGCGGGCGCGGGTCATGCCCATGCCCGGTGTCGAGGAGTTGCTGCATGGCTGGATGGACTCGGACGGCTTGTTCCCCGAGGCCGTCGCGATGCTCACGGAGCAGCCGGTGCGGCCCCCGCAGCGGGTGCGCCCCAGCGAGGAGGCCCGCAAGTTCTTCCGCGAGCTGGTCCGCAAGGCGCACCCCGACCTCGCGCAGGACGAGGACGAGCGCAAGCGCCGGGACGAGTTCATCGCCCGCGTGAACGCCGCGTACGCGCGGGGTGACGAGAAGCTGCTGCGGGAGCTGGCCGAGGAGTGGGCTGCCGGACCTGCCCCGCAGGCGTGGAAGCCGAGCCGCAGCGAGGAGCTCTACGCGCGCCTCGAATGGCTCGCCCAGCGCAAGGAGATGCTCGCCTTCGTCGCGAGCGAGCTGGAGGAGAGCGCCATCGGCGCGATGCTCAAGCTCGCTCCGGAGGACCCGGACAGGCTGCTGGAGGAGATCGCCGAACAGCTGCTGACGCAGGTCGGTGAGCGAGAGGCCGAGCTGGCGGAGCTGATCGCCCAGGCTCCCTGAGTGCCCCGCCCTCCTGTGAGGCGCCCCGGGCTGTTCCGTCGGCGCGGTCGGGTAGCGTCGGAGGCATGAGTTTCGGAGCTGGTGTGCCCACCGTCGGAGTCGACCATCTCACCGTCGACGACTTCCTGCTGGACGTCCGGGAGGACGACGAGTGGGAGGCAGGTCATGCTGAGGGGGCGCTGCACATCCCCATGAGCGAATTCGTGGCCCGGTACGGCGAGTTGACCGAGGCGGCTCCGCAGGACGGCCGGGTCAACGTGATCTGCCGCTCCGGGGGACGGTCGGCCCAGGTCACGCAGTACCTGGTCCAGCAGGGCATCGACGCGGTGAACGTCGAGGGCGGCATGCACCACTGGGAGGCCACCGGCCGCCCCGTGGTGAACGACAAGGGCGAGTCCGGCTTCGTGCTGTAGCCGCACCCACAGCTGTAGGCGTGAGGGTCCCGGTTCCGTGCCGCGGCCGTAGCGGTCGCCCTCGTGATGAGGCCCCGGAACCGGGTCTCCGCCACGACCCGCGTCGTGGCCTGGCGGAGGGTCGGACAGGCGCGTCGGCGCGGTGGCTGCGCGGGCTTCAGCCCAAGGGGTGCGCCGCCAGCAGATCGCCCAGCGCCTCCTCGTGGGCTGCCGCCGGGCCCAGGGACAGTTCCAGCTGCTTGGCCCAGGCGTGATAGCGGTGCAGGGAGTAGTCGGTGTCGGCGCCGAATCCGCCATGCAGGTGCTGGGCGGTCTGTACGACCCTGCGGACACCCTCGGAGGCCCAGATCTTGGCGACGGCCACGTCACCGGAGGCCGGGAGCGGGCCGCCGGCCCCCGTGTCGATCCGCCAGGCGGCCTGCCAGAGGGTGGCCTCCATCGCCCGCAGGTCGATGTAGCGGTCGGCCGCCTGCACGGCGACCGCCTGGAAGGTGGCGACGGGGAACCCGAACTGCTCCCGCTTTCCCGTGTATGCACTCGTCATCCGGAGCACCGCCTCACCGAGACCCAGCGCCTGCGCGCAGGTCCCGGTGGCCAGCAGTTCGCGCAGCCACTCCCACGCGCCCTCCGCGGTGATGACATCCCGGGGGGCGATCCGTGCGGAATCCAGATGCAGCAGGCCGAGCCGCTCGCCGGTCGTGGAGATCTGCTCGGCCAGTACGACCCCGTCGAGATCACGCGGGACCAGGGCGAGGACGGTCCGGCCGGTGTCGGTGTGCGCGGGAACGACGATGACGTCGGCGCCGTAGGCCCAGGGGACGGCGGTCTGGGTGCCGTCCAGCAGCCAGGTGTCACCGTCCAGCCGCGCGCTCGCGGCCCGTTCTGCCGGTTCGTGCCCGGTCCTGCCGCTGGCGGCGACCGTCATCACGAGCTCGCCCCGACCCGCCCGCGCGAGCAGATCGGCCTTGGCCTCCGGTCCGCCGTACCGCTGTACGGCCAGGGCCGCCGCGCTGCTCTCCAGCAGCGGAACCCGTGCCAGCACTTTCGCGGACTCCCGCAGCACCAGGCACAGGGCGACGGCGTCGAGGCCCGCCCCGCCGTACTCCTCGTCGAGCAGCAGGCTCAGCAGGTCCGCGTCGGCGAGCTTCGCCCACACCGGCCGGTCGAAGTCCGCCGCGACGGCGCCCGCGGTGAGCGCGGGGCTGGGGACGCCGTCCGGAGCGACACCGGCGAACACCGCCTTCGCCGCCTCGACCGCCGCCTGCTGCTCCTCGGTGAAGGTGAAGTCCACGATCCCGTCCTCCCGCACGCGCCGGACCATCGATCAGACAGGACGCCTGATCTGACGGAGCGTCAAGATAGAACAGGTTCTACGAGAAGGGAACGGCCGGGGAACGGACACGGGTGGCCGGTGGCGGGAGCCGTCGGCCGTCGATCGCCTGCGGTTGGCCGTTACGGTGGCGGTCGCGCGCCGAGGGGGCAGGGCCACCGGCGAGGCCGACCCAAGGGCCGGCCTGCACGGGCTCAGCGGTCGAAGTCCAACTCCACCTGTTCCGTGGACGGGTGGGACTGACAGGCCAGGACATAGCCCGCCTCCGTCTCCTCCGGTTCCAGCGCGAAGTTGCGGTCCATCCGGACCTCGCCCGAGACAAGGAAGGCGCGGCAGGTGCCGCACACGCCGCCCTTGCAGGCGTAGGGCGCGTCCGGCCGGTTGCGCAGCACGGTGTCCAGCAGGGACTCGCCGGCCTGGACGGGCCACGTTCCGCCGCGTCCGTCGAGCCGCGCCGTCACCGTGCTGTGCGCGGGCGCCGGTAGGACCGAGACGGTCGCGGTGCCCGCGTCCACGTGGAAGATCTCCTGATGGATCCGTCCCCTGGACACTCCCAGCCCGCGCAGCGCCTGCTCGGCGCCCTCCACGAGGCCCATGGGCCCGCACAGGTACCAGCCCGCGACCTGGTCCACGGGGAGCATCGCGGGCAGCAGGTGGGTCAGCCGCTCCTGGTCGAGCCGTCCGGACGGGAGTCCGGCCTGCTGCTCCTCCCGGGAGAGGACCGTCACGAGCTGGAACCGCCGCGGATAACGGTCCTTGAGGTCCGCGACCTCCTCCAAAAACATCGTCGACGCCGAGGTGCGGTCGCTGCGGATCAGGCAGAACCTGGCGTCCGGGCGGTGGGCGAGGAGGGTGGACGCGATCGACAGCACCGGGGTGATCCCGCTGCCGCCCACCACCGCCGCGTACAGACCGGCCGAGGGTTCCAGCGTGAAGCGTCCGGCCGGGGTCATCACCTCGACCTCGTCCCCGACGGCGATCTCCTTGAGCGCGTGCGTCGAGAACACCCCGCCGTCGACCAGGCGCACGCCGACCCGCAGGGTGCGCGGCGCCTCCCCGCCGGGGGCGGGTGCCGGTGAGCAGATCGAGTAGGTGCGCCGGATCTCCGTACCGTCGATCGTCCGGCGCAGGGCGAGGTGCTGGCCGGCCGCGTGCCGGAACTCCTCGCGCAGGCCGTCGGGCACCGCGAAGGTCAGGGCCACGGCGTCGTCGGTGATCCGGTCGACCGCGGCCACCGGGAGCGGGTGGAAGCGGGCCATCACAACTCCTTGAAGTGGTCGAACGGTTCGCGGCACGACAGGCAGCGGCGCAGTGCCTTGCACGCGGTGGACGAGAAGCGGCTGAGCAGCTCGGTGTCGGCCGATCCGCAGGTCGGGCAGAGGATCGGCTCCAGCTCCGGCTCGGGGGCTTCGGTTCCGGGAGTGGAGTCGGCGACGGTGCGGGTGGTGCCCAGGGACAGCGTCACGGGTCCCGCGGGGCGGCCGCCGCGGGGCGGCGCGATCCCGAACTCCCGCAGCTTGCGGCGCCCTTCGTCGGAGATGTCGTCGGTGGACCAGGCGGGGCTGAGCACGGTGCGCACGGACACGTCCCGTATCCCGCGCTCGTGCAGCACCCGCTCGATGTCGGTGGACATGGCCTCGACGGCCGGGCAGCCCGTGTACGTCGGGGTCAGCTCGACCTCGACGGAGTCCGCGCCCTTCACGTGCACCGCGCGGACCACGCCCAGCTCGTCCAGCGTGAGGACGGGCAGCTCGGGGTCGAGCACGGAGCCGGCCAGCCGGCGCAGCTCCTCCTCCAGGGCGGTGGCCGTCACCATGACGCCCCCGGGTGGCTGCGGTGCAGGTGCTGCATCTCGGCGAGCATCCGCCCGAAGGACTCGGTGTGCACTCCCTGGCGTCCGGCGCCCGCGGTCCAGGCTCCGGACCGCGGTCCGTCGGGGACGGACAGGGTGGCTCGGCCGAGGACGTCCGTCACGGACTCGAGCCAGGCGGCGCGCATGGCTTCCCCGTCGACGTCGAGGCCCTCGACGGGCTGGAACATCTCGTCGGTGAACCGCCACAGCGCCCGGCAGGCCCGGTCCATCCGCTCATGACTGACGTCCGTGCCGTCGCCGAGACGCAGGGTCCACTGCTCGGCGTGGTCCTGGTGGTAGGCGACCTCCTTGACCGCCTTCGCGGCGAGGGGCGCGAACTCTCCGTCCCCGGCGGCCAGCTGGGCGTACAGGAGTCGCTGGTAGGTGGAGAAGTAGAGCTGGCGGGCGATCGTGTGGGCGAAGTCGCCGTTCGGCTGCTCGACCAGCTGGAGGTTGCGGAAGGCGCGCTCCTCGCGGAGATACGCCAGCTCGTCCTCGTCGCCGGCGAGGGACAGCAGCACCCGGGCCTGGCCGAGCAGGTCCAGCGCGATGTTCGCCAGGGCGACTTCCTCTTCGAGGACGGGTGCGTGTCCCGCCCACTCCCCCAGGCGGTGCGAGAGCACCAGGGCGTCGTCGCCGAGGGTCAGGGCGGCGGTGGTGTTCACGGCGGTCGTCACAGGTGCTTCACCCCGTCCGGGATCTCGTAGAACGTCGGGTGGCGGTAGGGCTTGTCCGCGGACGGCTCGAAGAACGGGTCCTTCTCGTCGGGCGAGGAGGCCGTTACGGCTGCCGACGGGACGACCCAGATCGAGACGCCTTCTCCGCGGCGCGTGTACAGGTCGCGCGCGTTGCGCAGCGCCAGCTCGGCGTCCGGCGCGTGCAGGCTGCCGGCGTGCGTGTGCGAGAGTCCGCGGCGCGAGCGCACGAAGACCTCCCACAGGGGCCAGTCGGTGTTCGTCATACTCGGGTCGCTCCTGTCTCGCCGGCCGTGCTCGCGGCGCCGCCGGTTCCGCTCGTGTGCTTCTTCGCGTAGACCGCGGCCGCCTCCCGGACCCAGGCGCCCTCCTCGTGGGCTGTCCGGCGCTGGGAGATCCGCTGTTCGTTGCAGGGGCCGTTGCCCTTGAGGACCTCGCGGAACTCCGTCCAGTCGATGGCACCGAAGTCGTGCTGTCCGCGCTCCTCGTTCCAGACGAGGTCCGGGTCGGGCAGGGTCAGGCCGAGGGACGCCGCCTGCGGCACGCAGATGTCGACGAACCGCTGGCGCAGCTCGTCGTTCGAGTGGCGCTTGATCTTCCAGGCCATCGACTGCGCGGAGTGTGAGGACTCGTCGTCGGGCGGGCCGAACATCATCAGGGAGGGCCACCACCAGCGGTCCACGGCGTCCTGCGCCATCGCGTGCTGCTCGGCCGTCCCCCGGCTCAGGGCCAGCAGCAGCTCGTACCCCTGGCGCTGGTGGAAGGACTCCTCCTTGCACACGCGGACCATGGCGCGCGCGTACGGGCCGTAGGAGCAGCGGCACAGGGGGACCTGGTTCGTGATCGCGGCGCCGTCCACCAGCCAGCCGATGGCGCCGACGTCGGCCCAGGTCAGCGTCGGGTAGTTGAAGATCGACGAGTACTTCTGGCGGCCGGAGTGGAGCTTGTCCAGCAGCTCCTCGCGGCTCGTGCCGAGGGTCTCCGCCGCGCTGTACAGATACAGGCCGTGGCCCGCCTCGTCCTGGACCTTCGCCATCAGGATCGCCTTGCGGCGCAGCGAGGGCGCGCGCGTGATCCAGTTGGCCTCCGGCTGCATGCCGATGATCTCGGAGTGGGCGTGCTGCGCGATCTGGCGGACCAGGGTCGACCGATAGGCGTCGGGCATCCAGTCGCGGGGCTCGATGCGGTCGTCCGCCGCCACCGCGGCGTCGAAGACCGCCTCGTACGCCGCTGTGCGGGCCGCCTCCTCGGCGGCTTCGTCCGCCTGTGTGCGGGCCGTGTGGTGCGCTGCTGCTGTCGCCATGCGGTCCCCCTCGACCTCTCGTTCCCGACCGACCGATCGTTCGGTTTGCTCGCAACAATGGTCGGTCGCGCGCCGTAAGGTGTCAACCGCTGTGGATGACCTCGTGGGCGTCCGCGTGACCGTTGTGACGCACGGGGCTGTGCCGGGCGGCCGGTGCTGAGTACGGTTCGCTTGCGAAACGCCGTGGTGAGGCGCGATGTGGCGGTGCGGCGCCCGCGGCCCGGCGGCCGGCAGTCGGATTCGGGATCGTGAATCGGGGCGGAATGGACGCGAACGACGAGGGCCCCATGACCGGGCCCGGCCCGGACGTGCCCGATCACGCGAGGCCCGATCGAGTGCCGCCCGACCAGGCGGGCCCGGGTGGGGCGGGCCCCGATCGCGCAGACGATCCTGCCGGATCCGAGCACGCCGGCTCCGGCGACGCGGGCCCCGATCGCGCAGACGACCCCGCCCGCCCCGATCACGCCGGCAACGGGACCGACCACGCAGGCGCCGACCCCGCCGACGTCTACTCGTCCGTGCCCGACGACGAGCCGTCCGACGGAGGGGCGACCGGCCCCGCGATCCCCGGTCGCCGTCGTCCCTCTCCGGGCGGCGGCGCGCTCGATGGTGCCGTGCCCGACCGGGGAGCGCCCGGCCGCGACGGCCGCATGTCCTTCCCCGATCTGTCGACGGCGGACGACGGCGGGCAGGATGAGCCCTCTCCCCGGGGTCGTCCGCGGACCCACGACGCCCTCCCGGACCCGGACCCGGACGCCTCCCCGGACCCCGACCAGGACGACGGGCAGAGGCCCGCGGGCCTGGCCGCCCTCTCCCTCCGCTATCAGATCGCCGCCGCCTTCGCCCTCGCCGTGGTCGCCGTCGCCTCCTGTGTGCACCTCGGCATGGTGTTCCTGCACGTCGCGCCGTCGAACACGGTGACCAAGCAGCACGGCCGCGTGATCGACGAGTGGATCTACCCCGAGTTCGAGCAGAACTGGAAGCTCTTCGCACCCAACCCGCTCCAGCAGAACATCGGGGTCCAGGTCCGCGCCCTGGTCCGGTCCCCGGACGGCACCAGCCGCGAGACCGGCTGGTACGACCTGTCGGCGCTCGACGGACGCGCCATCGACGGGAACCCGCTGCCGAGCCACACCCAGCAGAACGAACTGCGCCGTGCCTGGGACTTCTACGTCGGTACGCACGACGCCGAGAACCGTCCCGCCGGTCTGCGCGGCGACCTCTCCGAGCGCTACCTGCGCCGCATCGCCGTGCTGCGTCTCGACCGCGAGCACGCGGGCGGCGCCGGGGCGGTCGTCGAACGCGTCCAGTTCCGCTCCCGCACCACGGACGTGCGGCCGCCCCGGTGGAGCGACGAGAAGGTGTCCGACCGGCCTGTCGTCCGCGAACTGCCCTGGTGGCCGGTCCCCGCGGCCGACCGCGCGGATGGCCTGACGGAGGCGAGCGCCCGATGAACCGATTCGCTCCGACGCTCTCGCGCGGCATCGCCCGCGTCACCGAGTCGGCCCTCGGGCCCTACCAGACCGCGACGATCCGCATCGGCTTCGCCGCCACCTGGCTGCTGTTCCTGGTGCGCGAGTTCCCCAACCGGCAGGAGATGTACGGGCCCGACGGACCCTGGAGCTGGGATCTCGCGCAGCGGCTCGTCGCGAGCAACCACGCCTTCACGGCCCTGCTCTGGTCCGACAGCCAGGTGTGGTTCGAGATCGTCTACGCCCTTGCCGTCCTGTCCGGCGTCCTGCTGCTGGCGGGCTGGCGGACCCGGACGATGTCCGTCCTCTTCATGATCGGCGTGCTGTCCCTGCAGAACCGCAGCGTCTTCATGGGGGACGGCGGCGACAACGTCCTCCACCTGATGGCGATCTATCTGGTGTTCACCCGCTGTGGCCGGGTGTGGTCCCTGGACGCCCGCCGCGAGCGCCTCGCCCAACAGGCACGCGGGCGGGGAGAGTGGTCAGCGCCCGACCGGGTGGGGCCCGCGCTGTGGACGGTGCTCGGTGTCCTCCTGGCGACGGCGACGGGCGCCGGGCGGATCGAAGGCGGTCTGCTCGGCGGCTGGCTCACGGTGTTCTGGGGGCTGTGGGCGGCCCAGGGCCTGTGGTGGGCGGTCGGCCGGTTCGCGCGGAGCGCGGAGCCGCGCGTCCTGCTGGACGTCGTCGCCAACCTCGCGCACAACGCCGCTTTGTCGATCATCATGGCCGAGGCGTGCCTGATCTACGCGACCGCCGGCTGGTACAAGGTCCAGGGTTCGCGCTGGCAGGACGGCACCGCCGTCTACTACCCGCTGCACCTCGACTACTTCTCGCCCTGGTCGGCCCTGTCCGGCGTGCTGTCCGCGCACGGCACCCTCGTCATGCTGGTCACCTACGGCACGGTGATCATGCAGGTCGCCTTCCCGTTCACCCTGTTCAACCGGCGGGTCAAGAACGTCCTGCTGGTGGCGATGATGACCGAGCACGCGGTGATCGCCGTGGTCCTCGGCCTGCCGTTCTTCTCGCTCGCGATGATCGCCGCGGACGCGGTGTTCCTGCCGACGTCCTTCCTGCGCCGCCTCGGTGGATGGACGGCACGCACGCGTGGACGCCTGTCCGCTGTCGGAGGCCGTACGGTGCCGGGTCCCCGGGCGGCCGAGCCGGGCGTTCCGGAGGGGGCCGAGCCGACGCACGTAGGCTTCAGCGCATGAACGACCCCGTACGTGTCTGGCGCCGGATCGCCGACGAGTCCGTCCTGCTCGACGGCTTCCACGCCCTCAAGCACGCGGTGCGCTTCGGGGCCGACATCCCGGTCGCCGTCACCACCGACCGGAGGGCGACGCTGGAGCTGGCCGCGGAACTCGCCCCCGACGTCCGCGGGGCCCTCGACAGCCTGCTGGCCGAGGTCCCGGAGGCGGCGTTCACCCGCCTCGTGACGCGTCCCCACCCCACTTCGGTGGCCGCTCTCGCCGTACGTCCCTCACGGGGCGCCCATCTGGAGACGCTGGCCCGCACCCCCCGCACCGCACCCGTCGTCGTCCTCGACGACCCGCGCAACCTGGGCAACGCCGGCGCGGTGATCCGGCTGGCGGCGGGATTCGGCGCGACCGGTGTGGTCACCACGGGCACGCTGGACCCCTGGCACCCCACCGTCGTGCGCGGCGGGGCCGGACTGCACTTCGCGACCGCCGTGGAACGCCTGACGATGGACGAACTGCCGCAGGGCCCGGTCTTCGCGCTCGACCCGGAGGGCGAGGACATCCGCGGATCGAAGATCCCCGACGACGCGGTGCTCGCCTTCGGCTCGGAGCGCAGCGGGCTGTCGGCCGGACTGCGCGCGCGGGCTGACCACTTGGTGGCGCTGCCGATGCGCCCCCAGGTCTCCAGCTACAACCTCGCGACCAGTGTGGCCATGACGCTGTTCCACTGGAGCGCGACCGGGGGCGCACCCGCTTAGGGACGCCGGGCCTCCGGCCGGCTCACGCCTCCCGGCGCACCTCGACGACCCGGAAGCGGTTCGCGACGAACGCGCCGTCGCACAGGGCCGCGTTCGCCGCGCCGTTCCCGCCCGATCCGTGGAAGTCCGAGAACGCGGCCGTCTGGTTCACGTACACCCCGCCCGTCAGGTTCAGCGAGAGCTGGGCGCACTCCTCCAGACAGGCCTCCCGCACCTCGCGCTCGACCTCCTCGTCGGTCGTGTACGCGCCGACGGTCATCGCGCCCTTGTCCCTGATCGTGCGCCGCAACAGCTCCACGGCGTCCGCCGCGGAGTCGACCGCGACGGCGAAGGAGACCGGGCCGAAGCACTCGCTCATGAAGGCGGCCTCGTCGGCGCTCTCGCCCTCCCAGTACTTGCGCGCGCCGTCGAGCTTCACGATCACGGGGGTGCGTACGACGGCGTCCGGGAACTCCGGGTTCTCGATCTCCCTGGAGGGCAGGGCGACTTCGCCCAGTCCGGCGGCCGCCTCCAGGCGGGCCTTCACGTCCGGGTTCACGATGGCGCCCAGCAGCGCGTTCGCCCGGGCGTCGTCGCCGAGCAGGCCGCCGACCGACTTCGCGAGGTCGGTGACCACCTCGTCGTACGACTTGGGGCCCTCGTCCGTGCGGATGCCGTCGCGCGGGATCAGCAGGTTCTGCGGGGTGGTGCACATCTGGCCGCTGTACAGCGACAGGGAGAACGCGAGATTGGACAGCATCCCCTTGTAGTCGCCGGTCGACTCCACGATCACCGTGTTCACGCCGGCCTTCTCCGTGTAGACCTGCGCCTGGCGGGCGTTGGTCTCCAGCCAGTCGCCGAACGCGGTGGAGCCGGTGTAGTCGATGATCCGGATCTCGGGGCGGGTGGCCAGCGTCTTCGCGATGCCCTCGCCGGGTCGCTCGGCGGCCAGCGCCACCAGGTTCGGGTCGAAGCCCGCCTCGGCGAGCACCTCGCGCGCGACCTGGACGGTGAGCGCGAGCGGCAGCACCGCGCGCGGGTGGGGCTTCACGAGGACCGCGTTGCCCGTGGCCAGGGAGGCGAACAGGCCCGGATAGCCGTTCCACGTCGGGAAGGTGTTGCAGCCGATCACCAGCGCGATGCCGCGCGGGACGGGCGTGAAGTCCTTGGTCAGCGCGAGGGGGTCGCGCTTGCCCTGGGGCTTGGTCCACTCCGCGGTGTCGGGGGTGCGGACCTGCTCCACGTACGCGTACGCCACCGCCTCCAGGCCGCGGTCCTGCGCGTGCGGTCCGCCCGCCTGGAACGCCATCATGAAGGCCTGGCCGCTGGTGTGCATGACCGCGTGCGCGAACTCGTGGGTGCGGTCGCTGATCCGCTTGAGGATCTCCAGGCAGACCGCGGCACGGATCTCCGCGCCCGCGTCCCGCCAGGCGCGCTGCCCGGCGCGCATGGCGGGCAGCAGCGTGTCGACGTCGGCGTGCGGGTAGGTCACGCCCAGCTCGATGCCGTACGGCGAGATCTCGCCGCCGACCCAGTCGTCCGTGCCGGGCTGGCCCAGGTCGAGGCGGGTGCCCAGCAGGGCGTCGAAGGCGGCCTTGCCCTCGGCCATGCCCAGGCTGCCGTGCTCGCCGTACGCCTTGGGGTGCTCGGGGTGCGGGGACCAGTACGCGCGCGTGCGGATCGCTTCCAGCGCCTGGTCCAGGGTGGGCCGGTGCTGGGCGATCAGCTGGTGCGCGGTGAGTTCGGCGGCCATCAGGGACCAACTCCTCGTCTCAGGAGCTCTTCGTCGAGCTCGCGAGCTGGGCAGGAAGGGACAGTCAGGGTTAGAGTAACCGAACGATCGGTCGGGACAAGGGGGTCCGCCGCATCTGTGGAAAACGCCGTGCGGGAGGATCGCGCACATGACAGCACTCGACCTCAGCAGCCCCGTGGCAGTCGTCGGAACCGGCACCATGGGCCAGGGCATCGCCCAGGTCGCGCTGGTGGCGGGCCACCCCGTACGGCTCTACGACGCGGCTCCCGGGCGGGCCGAGGCGGCGGCCGAGGCGATCGGCGCCCGGCTCGACCGGCTCGTCGCCAAGGACCGGCTCTCCGGCGCCGAACGGGACGCCGCCCGCGCCCGGCTCCACCCGGCCGCCGTCCTCACCGACCTCGCGGACTGCATGCTCGTCGTCGAGGCGGTGCTCGAACAACTCGACGCCAAGCAGCAGCTGTTCAGCGACCTCGAGGACATCGTCGGGGAGGACTGCCTGCTCGCGACCAACACCTCGTCGCTGTCCGTCACGGCCATCGGCGGCGCGCTGCGCAACCCGGGCCGTCTGGTCGGACTGCACTTCTTCAACCCGGCGCCGCTGCTGCCCCTCGTGGAGGTCGTCTCCGGGTACGCGACCGACGTCACGTCGGCCACGCGCGCGTACGAGCTGGCCCGCGCCTGGGGCAAGACCCCGGTCGCCTGCGCGGACACGCCCGGCTTCATCGTCAACCGCATCGCGCGGCCCTTCTACGCCGAGGCCTTCGCGGTCCACGAGGCGCAGGCCGCCGACCCCGCCACCATCGACGCGGTGCTGCGCGAGTCCGGCGGCTTCCGGATGGGCGCCTTCGAACTCACCGACCTGATCGGCCAGGACGTCAACGAATCCGTCACGCACTCCGTGTGGCAGTCGTTCTTCCAGGACGTGCGTTTCACGCCCTCGCTCGCGCAGCGGCGGCTCGTCGAGTCGGGCCGGCTCGGCCGCAAGACCGGCCACGGCTGGTACGACCACGGCGACGGAGCCGAGGCCGCCGAGCCCCACACCGCTGAGAAGGCACAGGCGCCCGCGTACGTCGTCGCCGAAGGGGACCTGGGGCCCGCCGCCGACCTCCTCGACCTCATCCGCGAGGCGGGCATCCCGGTCCGTGGTGAGGAGGAGGACCACGGCACCCGGCTGGTGCTGCCCAGCGGCGGGCAGCTCGTCCTCGCCGACGGTCAGACCTCGGTCGAGTTCCGCGACGTCGTCTACTTCGACCTGGCGCTCGACTACCGCAGGGCGACCCGCATCGCCCTGTCGGCGTCCCAGGACACCGGCGCCCGGACGCTGTCCGAGGCCGTCGGACTCTTCCAGGCGCTCGGCAAGGACGTCAGCGTCATCGGGGACTGCCCCGGCATGATCGTGGCCCGCACGGTGGCCCGCATCATCGACCTCGCGCACGACGCCGTCGCCAAGGGCGTCGCCACCGAGGAGGACATCGACACCGCGATGCGCCTCGGCGTCAACTACCCCCTGGGCCCGTTCGAATGGAGCCGCAGGCTCGGTACGAACTGGTCGTACGACCTCCTGGACGAGCTGCACGTACGGGATCCTTCCGGGCGCTACGCGCCGTCCCTGGCGCTCTACCGTCACGCGTACGCCACCGAGAAGCGCGAGGGCACCCCATGACCACGGCCAAGCGCGACACGTACACCCCGGAGACGCTCCTGTCCGTCGCCGTCCAGGTCTTCAACGACCGCGGCTACGACGGCACCTCCATGGAGCACCTCTCCAAGGCCGCAGGCATCTCCAAGTCCTCGATCTACCACCACGTCGCGGGCAAGGAGGAGCTGCTGCGGCGCGCCGTGAGCCGGGCGCTCGACGGCCTCTTCGGGATCCTCGACGAGGAGGACGCGCGCGTGGGGCGTGCCGTGGAGCGCCTGGAGTACGTCGTCCGGCGCATGGTCGAGGTCCTCACCTCGGAACTGCCCTACGTGACGCTGCTGCTGCGGGTGCGCGGCAACACGGGCACCGAGCGGTGGGCGCTGGAGCGGCGCCGCGAGTTCGACCACCAGGTCGCCGAGCTCCTGAAGGCCGCCGCGGCCGACGGGGACGTCCGCGGCGACGTGGAGGTCAGGCTCGCGACCCGGCTGGTGTTCGGAATGATCAACTCGCTCGTGGAGTGGTACCGGCCGGACGCGCGGGGCATGGGTGCGCGTGAGGTCGCCGACGCCGTGGTGCTGCTGGTCTTCGGAGGGCTCCGTAAGGAGGCCTGAGGGCCCGCCGGCCGCCCGGTCCGGACAGCGAGGACCCGAACGGGTGAGTCCGGGGATCCGCCGTGGGATCCGGGCCCCGTCGGGTCAGCTCTCCGGCTCCAGGTACTCCTCCTCGAAGACGAGCAGCGTCCTGCTGCTGAGCACCTCCGGAATGGCCTGGAGGCGGGTGAGGACCAGCTCGCGCAGGGCCCGGTTGTCCGGGGTGTGCACCAGGAGCAGGACATCGAAGTCCCCGCCCACCAGGGCGATGTGGGACGCCCCGGGGAGCACCCTCAGCTGCTCGCGCACCGTGCGCCAGGAGTTCTGCACGATCTTGAGGGTGATGTACGCCGAGGTGCCCTGACCAGCGCGTTCATGGTCGACGCGGGCCCCGAACCCGCGGATCACGCCGTCCTCGATGAGCCGGTTGATCCGCGCGTAGGCGTTGGCCCGGGAGACGTGGACCCGCTCGGCCACGGACCGTATCGAGGCGCGGCCGTCCGCCTGGAGCATGCGGAGGATGTCCCGGTCGATCGCGTCGAGGGGCCGGGCGGGCGGATCTACGGGGCCGGGCTCCGGCGGCTCGGCCATTTGTTCAGGTGCCATGTCCCCCCGCCTCCCTACCGTGGACGTACTGCGTCCATCTCAGGCTGTGCAGAACCGTTTGTCCACAGCCTGGCGCCGCCTGTAGCCAAAATGTGCCGACGACCGAACAATCGGTAGGTGAGGCGCATCACACCCGTGACGCGCCTGAAGCCGCTCCCACGAGGAGGTGCCGTCATGACGGTCATGGAGCAGCGAGGGGCCTACCGGCCCACGCCGCCGCCCGCCTGGCAGCCCCGCACCGACCCCGCGCCGCTGCTGCCCGACGCGCTGCCCCACCGCGTGCTCGGCACCGAGGCGGCCGCGCAGGCCGACCCGGAGCTGCTGCGCCGTCTGCACAAGGAGCTGGTCCGCGGCCGCCGCTACAACACGCAGGCCACCGCTCTCACCAAGCAGGGCCGTCTCGCGGTGTACCCCTCCAGCACCGGGCAGGAGGCCTGCGAGGTCGCCGCCGCGCTCGTCCTGGAGGACCGCGACTGGCTCTTCCCGAGCTACCGCGACACCCTCGCCGCCGTCGCCCGCGGCCTCGACCCCGTCCAGGCCCTCACCCTGCTGCGCGGCGACTGGCACACCGGCTACGACCCGCGAGAGCACCGCGTCGCGCCCCTCAGCACCCCGCTCGCGACCCAGCTGCCGCATGCCGTGGGCCTCGCGCACGCCGCCCGCCTCAAGGGCGACGACGTGGTCGCGCTCGCCCTGGTGGGCGACGGCGGCACCAGCGAGGGCGACTTCCACGAGGCGCTGAACTTCGCCGCGGTGTGGCAGGCCCCGGTCGTCTTCCTCGTCCAGAACAACGGCTTCGCCATCTCGGTGCCGCTCGCCAAGCAGACCGCCGCCCCGTCGCTGGCCCACAAGGCCGTCGGCTACGGGATGCCGGGCCGCCTGGTCGACGGCAACGACGCGCTGGCCGTGCACCAGGTCCTCGGCGAGGCCATCGCCCACGCGCGCGCCGGCGGCGGTCCCACCCTCGTCGAGGCCGTGACCTACCGCATCGACGCCCACACCAACGCCGACGACGCCACCCGCTACCGCGGCGACTCCGAGGTCGAGACCTGGCGCGGGCACGACCCCGTCACCCTCATCGAACGCGAGCTGACCGAGCGCGGTCTGCTCGACGAGGCCGCCCTCAAGGCGGTGCGCGACGACGCCGAGGTGATGGCCGCGGACCTGCGCGAGCGCATGAACCAGGACCCGGTGATCGACCCCATGGACCTGTTCGCCCATGTCTACGCCCGGCCCACCCCGCAACTGCTGGAGCAGGAGGCGCAGTTGCGCGCGGAGCTGGCGGCGGAGGCGGACGGTTCGCACGAAGCGGGCCCGCACGGCCCGGAAGGAGCCGGGCGATGACCACGGTTGCCCTCAAGCCGGCCACCATGGCGCAGGCGCTCGGACGAGCGCTGCGCGACTCCATGGCGGCCGACCCGACCGTCCACGTCATGGGCGAGGACGTCGGCACCCTCGGCGGTGTCTTCCGGGTCACCGACGGGCTCGCCGCGGAGTTCGGCGAGGACCGCTGCACGGACACCCCGCTCGCCGAGGCGGGCATTCTCGGCGCGGCCGTCGGCATGGCCATGTACGGCCTGCGCCCGGTCGTGGAGATGCAGTTCGACGCGTTCGCCTACCCGGCGTTCGAGCAGCTCGTCTCGCACGTGGCGAAGATGCGCAACCGCACCCGCGGTGCCATGCCGCTGCCCATCACGATCCGCGTCCCCTACGGCGGCGGCATCGGCGGCGTCGAGCACCACAGCGACTCCTCCGAGGCGTACTACATGGCGACCCCGGGTCTCCATGTCGTCACCCCGGCGACGGTCTCCGACGCCTACGGGCTGCTGCGCGAGGCCATCGCCTCCGACGACCCGGTCGTGTTCCTGGAGCCCAAGCGGCTGTACTGGTCGAAGGACTCCTGGAACCCCGACGAGCCAGCGGCCGTCGAACCGATAGGCCGCGCGGTGGTGCGGCGCCCGGGCCGGAGCGCCACCCTCATCACGTACGGGCCGTCCGTGCCCGTCTGCCTCGAAGCCGCCGAGGCGGCGCGGGCCGAGGGCTGGGACCTCGAAGTCGTCGACCTGCGCTCCCTGGTGCCGTTCGACGACGAGACGGTGGCGGCGTCGGTCCGGCGGACCGGACGCGCGGTCGTCGTGCACGAGTCGGGCGGCTTCGGCGGTCCGGGCGGGGAGATCGCGGCCCGCGTCACGGAGCGCTGCTTCCACCACCTGGAGGCGCCGGTGCTGCGCGTCGCGGGATTCGACATCCCGTACCCGCCGCCCATGCTGGAGCGGCACCACCTGCCCGGTGTCGACCGGATCCTGGACGCCGTGGGGCGTCTGCAGTGGGAGGCGGTGAACTGATGGCCCAGGTGCTGGAGTTCAAGCTCCCCGACCTCGGGGAGGGACTCACCGAGGCGGAGATCGTCCGCTGGCTGGTGGAGATCGGCGACGTCGTCGCCGTCGACCAGCCCGTCGTCGAGGTCGAGACGGCCAAGGCGATGGTCGAGGTGCCCTGCCCCTACGGCGGCGTGGTCACCGCCCGCTTCGGCGAGGAGGGCACGGAACTGCCGGTCGGCGCACCGCTGCTGACCGTCGCCGTGGGCACGCCGGCCCCCGGCGAGGACGAGAAGGCCCAGGACGACGAGGGCTCGGGGAACGTGCTGGTGGGCTACGGCACGGGAGCGCCCCCGGCGCGGCGCCGCAGGGTCCGGCCTTCGGGCGGTCCCTCGGCCGGCGAGCAGCGGACCCCGGGCGGACCGGCCGCCGGAGGCCGTCGTCCGGCGGGCGCACCGTCTCCGGCGGGCACACCGGCGCGCGAGGGCGCGACGGACCGGAGCGGTTCCGGAACTCCCGTCGCTTCGGCCGTCCCGGCGGCTCCTGGCGCGGTGGCCGGTTCGCGTGAGCCGGGACGGCAGGAGCAGGCAGGCGCGACCGGGACGTCCGCGGAGGCGGACACACGGTCCTCCCGGGACGGAACCGCTCGGGGGGACGGACCCGTGCCGGTCATCTCGCCCCTCGTGCGCCGGCTCGCCCGGGAGAACGGCGTGGACCTGCGGGAGCTGGAGGGCTCCGGCCCCGACGGCCTGATCCTGCGGGCCGACGTGGAGTACGCGCTGCGCGCTGCGGCGGGTGGCCGGACGGCTTCCTCGTCCGTCATGGAACCGCTCGGCGTCCCGGCGACCGCGGACGAGTACAAGGACGCGGCCTCGCTGGGCGCGGCACGGAACGGCGCATCCTCGTACGCGGACATCACCGAGGTCGTGCCGGGCGCGTCCGGTGTCTCCCGGGGCACCGCTCCGAGCGGAGTCCGTGTTCCCCTGCGGGGCGTGCGCGGAGCCGTCGCCGACAAGCTCTCCCGGAGCCGGCGGGAGATCCCCGACGCGACCTGCTGGGTGGACGCCGACGCGACGGAGCTGATGCGGGCCCGCACGGCGATGAACGCCGCGGGCGGCGCGAAGATCTCGCTGCTCGCCCTGCTGGCCCGGATCTGCACCGCCGCGCTGGCCCGGTTCCCCGAGCTCAACTCGACGGTCGACCTGGAGGCCCGTGAGATCGTCCGGCTCGACCGGGTGCACCTGGGGTTCGCGGCCCAGACCGAACGGGGGCTCGTGGTCCCGGTCGTGCGGGAAGCGGACGGTCGGGACGCCGAGGCACTCAGCGCGGAGTTCGCCCGGCTGACCGAGGCGGCCCGCACCGGCACGCTGACCCCCGCCGATCTCACCGGAGGCACCTTCACCCTGAACAACTACGGGGTGTTCGGCGTCGACGGCTCCACACCGATCATCAACCACCCCGAGGCGGCCATGCTCGGCGTCGGCCGCATCATCCCCAAGCCGTGGGTACACCAGGGCGAGTTGGCGGTGCGTCAGGTCGTCCAGCTCTCGCTCACCTTCGACCACCGGGTGTGCGACGGCGGTACGGCGGGCGGCTTCCTGCGATATGTGGCGGACTGTGTGGAACAGCCGGCGGTGCTGCTGCGCACGCTCTAGCACCGGTGGGCAGATCCTCCCCGTCCACATGCTGTGTACGGGGGTGGCAATGATCCTTCGGGCGCCCATACTCGGGGGATGACCGCGAACGAGCGACCGGATGCGCCGGGGCGACCGCCCGCGACCGGGCGACCGGGCGGGTCCGGCCTGCCCGATGTGCCCGACGGCGCCGTCGCGTACGACGCCGTGGTGCTCGCGGGCGGGTCCGCTCGGCGGCTCGGCGGCGCGGACAAACCCGGGGTGCGTGTGGGCGGCCGGGCCCTGCTCGACCGGGTGCTCGCCGCGTGCGCCGACGCGGCGGTCACGGTGGTCGTGGCGGAACCCCGGGCCACCGCCCGCCCCGTGCGGTGGGCCCGCGAGGACCCGCCGGGCGGCGGACCCGTCGCCGCGCTCGACGCCGGCCTGCGGCACACCACGGCGCCGTACGTCGTCGTGCTCTCGGCCGACCTGCCGTTCCTGGACGAGAAGACGGTACGGCGCCTGCTGGACGCTCTCGCCGGCGCGGACGCCGCCACGGTCCCCCACGCCGCTCCGGGAGCCCCCGAGGGCGGCTCAGTGGCTCTCATGGCCCCTCCGAGTTCCTCCGGAGAGGTGCGGGGAAGCCCGGGAACCCTTGAGGAAGCCCCTCCCACCCTCGACCCCGCCTCCGCCGAACGCCGGAGCACGGACGCCGCCGGCCCGGCCGGCTCTCAGCGCGAGGGCGCCTCGGTCGCCGCGCCCTGCCCCGGCACACCGCCCGAGCAGGCGGCCCCGGCGGCCCACGGCGCTTCCGTCGACGCGGTCACCCCGTCCGATCGGGGATCCCGAACCGCGGAAGGACTCTCGCCGTCCGCCGGGAAAAAGCAGGTCACCGGCGCCGACGCCCGTCCGGACGGCGTCGTCCTCACCGACCCCGACGGACGCGACCAACCCCTCGTGGCCGCCTACCGGGCCGATGCGCTGCGCCGTGAACTGGCCCTGCTGGGAGCCGCCCACGGCGGACTCGGCGGCCTGCCGCTGCGCCGGCTCGTCGGCGCGCTCGACCTTCTTCGCCTCTCCGACCCCGTCGCGTCCTTCGACTGCGACACCTGGGACGACATCGCCGCCGCGCGGGCACGCATCAGGGAGCATGGGCACGTGTTGGATGAATGGATTTCCGCAGTCAAGGACGAGCTGGGCATCGACCTGGACGTCGACACCGGCGTGCTGCTCGACCTGGCCCGTGACGCCGCCCACGCAGTGGCGAGGCCGGCGGCACCACTGACCACGTTTCTCGTGGGGTACGCGGCCGCCCGGGCCGGTGGCGGACCCGAAGCGGTCGCCGAGGCGTCCCGGAAGGCCACGGCGCTCGCACTCCGCTGGGCCGCCGAGGACGCCCCGGACGCCGCCAAGGGCAGCTCGCCCACGGCCGCCACCGAGCCGGACGCCGGATGACCGCCGCCCGCTCCACCCGGGACGGCCAGGACGCCGACGAGTTCGACGTCGAGGAGGCGCTCGCGCTGGTCAGGAACCCCGGGCCGCGCCAGGCCGCCGAGCAGCCCCGCACCGGGGAGGCCTCGAGGGCACCCCGCGGAGGCGATCGCCCTTCGGCCCCGGGGACCGGAGCGCAGGAAGGCACCCCCGGCCCGGACCAGCGGGCCGAGCACAAGGCCACCCCCTGGCCCGAGGCGCGCGTCGTCGCCGAGCGGGCCGCCCGGTCCGCACCGCGCAGGGCCCCGATCTCCGTCCCCCTCGACGCGGCCCTCGGCCTCGTCCTCGCCGCGCCGCTGACAGCGCTCACCGACCTTCCCTCCTTCGACACCTCGGCGATGGACGGCTGGGCCGTCGCGGGCCCCGGACCCTGGGAGGTGCGGGGCGACGGTGTGCTCGCCGGAAACGCGGCACCCGAGCGGCTCACCGACGGCGAGGCCGTCCGCATCGCGACCGGCGCCCGCGTTCCGCGCGACGCGACCGCCGTCCTGCGCAGCGAGCACGGGCGGCTCGACGACAAGGGGCGCCTGCACGCCCGTCACGCCCAGGGCCACGGCCCCGCCCGGCAGGCCGGAACCCTGGACGTGGCGCACGGCCAGGACATCCGCCCCCGGGGTCAGGAGTGCCGGAGCGGAGACCGACTGCTGCCGCTCGGCACCCTGGTGACCCCTGCCGCGCTGGGCCTCGCCGCCGCGGCCGGCTACGACACCCTCACCGTGATCCCCCGCCCCCGCGTCGACGTACTCGTCCTCGGGGACGAGTTGCTCACCGAGGGTCTGCCTCGCGAAGGCCTCATCCGGGACGCGCTCGGCCCGATGCTGCCGCCGTGGCTGCGGGCGCTCGGCGCCGAGGTCGTCGCGGTGCGCCGTCTCGGTGACGACGCCGCGGCCCTGCACAAGGCGATCACCGGCTCCCGCGCCGACCTGATCGTCACCACCGGGGGCACCGCCTCCGGCCCCGTCGACCATGTCCACCCGATACTGCGCAGGCTCGGCGCCGAACTGCTGGTGGACGGCGTCAAGGTGCGGCCGGGGCATCCGATGCTGCTGGCCCGCATCGAGGAGGGCCGGCACCTCGTCGGCCTGCCCGGCAACCCGCTCGCGGCCGTGTCCGGCCTTCTGACGCTCGCCGAGCCGCTGCTGCGCACGCTGGCCGGGCGCGCTGCCCCGGAGCCGTACACGATGCCCTGCAGGGAGGCCGTGCAGGGGCATCCGTACGACACCCGGCTCGTCCCCGTCTCGTTGCGCGGCGAGCGTGCCGTGCCGTTGCACTACAACGGTCCGGCGATGCTGCGGGGCATCGCCGCGTCGGACGCCCTCGCCGTCGTACCGCCGGACGGCGCGCGGGCGGGGCAGGAGCTGGAACTCGTCGACCTGCCGTGGGCGTCCGCGGGGATCGACGCGTGCTTCGTCTGAGATGGGGCCGGGCAGGGACCGAAGCGGCAGCGGGACGACGGTGGTACCGCGGTGACGGCGGTGCAGGGGCGGCGTGACGTCCGGGGTGGGAGCGGCATGAATCCGAACGGGGTGTGTTTCACGTGAAACTTCCGGGCCATGATGCGATCGCCCGCCAGGCGGACGAGCATCTCGTGACCCACCAGGTGAAGCTGCCGCGGAAGGTCGTCGAGCGTCCGATCCGGCAGGTCGCCAAGCGGCTGGCGATGGCCTTGCTGGTGCTGGTCGCCACCGCGCTGATCGTCTGGTTCGACCGCGACGGATACACCGACAACTCGGACGGAAGCGTCGACCTGCTCGACTCCTTCTACTACGCGACGGTGACCCTCTCGACCACCGGCTACGGCGACGTCACCCCGACCAGCGACGGCGCCCGCCTCATCAACATCCTGGTCATCACGCCGCTGCGGGTGCTGTTCCTGATCATCCTGGTCGGCACCACGCTGGAGGTCCTCACGGAACGCACCCGTGAGGAATGGCGCCTGAACCGCTGGAGGGCGGCCTTGAGAGATCACACCGTCGTTGTCGGCTTCGGGACCAAGGGCCGGTCGGCCGTCGAGACCGTGTGCGCGACCGGGCTGAAGAAGGAGCAGGTCGTGGTCGTCGACCCGAGTCCCCGGGTGGTCGACGCGGCGACCGCCGAGGGCTACGCGGGTGTGATCGGTGACGCCACGCGCAGCGATGTCCTGATGCGCGCCGAGCTGCACCGGGCGCGACAGATCATCATCGCCACGCAGCGCGACGACACGGCCGTGCTCGTGACCCTGACGGCCCGGCAGCTCAACCGCGGGGCGAAGATCGTCGCCGCCGTGCGCGAGGAGGAGAACGCGCCCCTGCTCAAACAGTCCGGCGCCGACGCCGTCATCACCAGTGCCAGCGCGGCCGGACGCCTGCTCGGCCTCTCCGTGCTCAGCCCCGCCGCCGGCATGGTGATGGAGGACCTGATCCATCAGGGCAGCGGGCTCGACATGGTCGAGCGACCCGTCATAAAGGCCGAGGTGGGCAAGGGGGTGCGGGAGACTTCCGACCTGGTGGTCAGCGTCGTCCGGGGACATCGCGTCCTCGGGTACGACGATCCGGCCGTCGGCACCCTCCAGTTGACGGACCGGCTCATCACGATCGCGCGGGTCACGCCGGGCACCCAGGTGACACCGGGGAACCGGATCCGCCCGCAGGACTAGGGAGCCACCACCCAGGAGTAGCGTCGTCCTCATGTACGCGATCACGATTCCTGAACCTGGTGGGCCCGAGGCGCTGGTGTGGGACGAGGTCCCCGATCCGGTGGCGGGCGAGGGCGAAGTGCTGGTCGAGGTGGTGGCCAGCGCCGTCAACCGTGCCGATCTGCTGCAGCGGCAGGGCATGTACAACCCGCCGCCCGGAGCCTCCGCCTACCCCGGCCTCGAATGCTCGGGCCGCGTCGTCCAGGTCGGCACCGGGGTCTCGGGCTGGGCCGTCGGCGACGAGGTGTGCGCGCTGCTCGCCGGCGGCGGATACGCCCAGAAGGTCGCCGTTCGGGCGGGGCAGCTGCTCCCCGTCCCCAAGGGCCTGAACCTGTTGCAGGCGGCGGCGCTGCCCGAGGTGACGTGCACCGTCTGGTCGAACGTCTTCATGGTCTCCCACCTGCTCCCCGGCGAGACGCTGCTCGTGCACGGCGGATCCAGCGGCATCGGCACCATGGCGATCCAGCTGGCCAAGGCCGTCGGCGCGAAGGTCGCCGTCACGGCGGGAACGAAGGAGAAGCTCGACTTCTGTGCCGAGCTGGGCGCGGACATCCTGATCAACTACCGCGAGCAGGACTTCGTCGAGGAGATCGAGCGGGCCACCGACGGGGCGGGCGCCGACGTCATCCTCGACAACATGGGTGCCAAGTACCTCGACCGGAACGT
Source organism: Streptomyces sp. M41(2017) (assembly GCF_002078175.1). Taxonomy (GTDB): domain Bacteria; phylum Actinomycetota; class Actinomycetes; order Streptomycetales; family Streptomycetaceae; genus Streptomyces. Next base: position 2,171,287 of record NZ_MWFK01000001.1, read on the forward strand.
GCGCGCCCTCGCGGTGAACGGACGGCTCGCCATCATCGGCATGCAGGGAGGGGTCAAGGGCGAACTGAACATCGCCACCCTCCTGAACAAGCGCGCCGCCGTCAGCGCCACCTCGCTGCGTGCCCGGCCGCTCAGCGAGAAGACGGCCATCGTGGCGGCCGTACGCGAGCATGTGTGGCCGTTGATCGACGGCGGTCACGTCCGGCCGGTCGTGGACCGCGAGCTGCCGATGAGCGAGGCGGGCGCGGCGCACCGGGTGCTGGAGGAGAGCGGCCACATCGGCAAGGTCCTGCTGGTCGCACCGCAGAGCTGAGTCCACGCGGCTTCGAAGGCGCACCGTGTCCCTCGCGGTGTGCCTCAGCCGCGGCGGACGCGCAGGCCCACGAAGGCGAGGCCCAGCCCGAGACCCACGAGGATCAGGCCGCCGCCCAGCGGCAGTACCTGCCACACCGGCTCGGTGGTGGACCCGGGGCTCACGACGCTCTGCTGCACGGGAGCCGGGTCGTCCCGCGCCTCGGGAACGTCACCCACCTGGCTGAGCCCGGAGTCGATGCCGCTGCCGATGTCCGTGCCGGAGTCCGAGTCCTCGGGTTCGGGTGAGTCCTCGTCGGGGCGTCCCGGTCGCACCCGGCCCTCGCCCGCGAGGCTCCCGGCGCGTGAGGCGTCCGGCGTCGGAATGGCCCGTCCGGGCTCGGGGGCGCCCGGTCCGGGCTGTCCGAGGGACCCGGTGGACGCGAGGATCCCGGCGGCCGGCGGGGCGGCGTTCGCCGCCGGGCCGGTGCCGCAGAGCAGGGCGGCAGCGAGCAGCCCGGCCGTGGGCAGGATGCGGAGCCATGGAGTCACGCCGGTGACCCCCTCCCGGTGCGGTTCGCCAAGACGAGTGCCGTGATCGACGGGACAAGCCTCACATGAGGGATCGTTCGCGGCATCCCGGCAGAAAGTGGCGCTCCGTGAGCGCCCGCGGACCGTCCGCGTGGCACCGGACGGCGAACGGCCGCTCCCGTACCTCGCGGATCACCGTGTGGAGGGGGCGCCACCGTGATGGAGTGCACGGGTGCGAGAGAATGGCGGCATGGAGATGCCGAGGAACGAAAGGTCGCCGGAGAACCCTCAGATCCTGGTTGTCGGCCAGGACGGTATGGCTCTCGGTGGCACCGGAGACGAGGACTCCCGCGAGGTCCCGGTCACGGAGATGGTGGAACAGCCCGCCAAGGTGATGCGTATCGGCAGCATGATCAAGCAGCTGCTGGAGGAAGTGCGCGCGGCACCTCTGGACGAGGCGAGCAGGGCCCGGCTCAAGGAGATCCACGCCAGTTCCGTGAAGGAGCTGGAGGACGGGCTGGCCCCCGAGCTCGTCGACGAACTGGAGCGGCTCTCCCTGCCCTTCGCCGACGAGACGACGCCCAGCGACGCGGAACTGCGGATCGCGCAGGCCCAGTTGGTGGGCTGGCTCGAGGGACTCTTCCACGGGATCCAGACGACCCTCTTCGCCCAGCAGATGGCGGCGAGGGCACAGCTGGAGCAGATGCGCCGTGCGCTCCCGCCGGGTGTCGGCGGGGCGGAGGGCGACGAGGATCCCCGGACGGGGGGCCGCTCGGGCGGCCCGTACCTGTAGCCCCACGGATCACCGGGTCCTCCCGGACACCTGATCCGCCCACGTCACCCCGAACGGGACGGGCCCGGCACGGAAGTGCCGGGCCCGTTCACGTCGGTGCGGGTGCGGGGTGCCTCAGGAGGGGTCGCCCGACGACACCTTGAGCTCGATCTCCGGCATCTTCTTGGGGTCGACGTCCGTGCCCGACGACGGGAACTGATCCATGATCGTGTCCTCGCCGTAGGTGTTCTCGTCGACGCGGGTGACCTTCATCTGCCAGCCGGCCGCCTGGAAGCAGGACTTCACCGAGGTGAGGTTCTTGAACTGGAAGTCCGGGACCTGGATCTTGTCCGGGTCGTTGTAGGACTCCTGGGCGTCCGTGCACACGTCGGTGTCGACGGTCTTCGACGTGTCCGGACCCTTGTGGCCGCTCACCACGGAGGGCGACGCGCTGGTGGTGTCATCGCCGCCCTTGGTGTCGTCGCCGCTGCCGCCGCCGTTCAGGACGAGCGCCGTGATCAGGCCGCCGATCGCGATGAGGGAGACGACGATCGCGCCGATCACCACACCCCTGTTGCTCTTCCCGCCGCCCGAGCCGGGCGTCGGGTGCTGCGGGGTGAGGTTGTACGGCGGCGGGGTCGACGTGCCGTGCTGCGGGGCGTAGGCGGAGGTCTGCTGGGCCGGCGTCTGGTAGCCGCCCTGCTGCGGGTAGCCGTAGGAGGGGGCGGGTGTGCCGTACGGGCCCGGCTGGTACGGGGTCTGGACGGGGCCCGGGGCCGGGGTGCCCTGATCGACGGGCGGGAAGACGGCCGAGGCGACGCCCGCGCCGCTCGGCGTCTGGGCGCCCGGCACGATGCTGGGCGGGGCGGCGTGGAAGGACTGGGCGACCCGCAGGCACTCGTCGCGCATGGCCTCGGCGCTCGGGAAGCGCTCGTTCGGGTTCTTCTTCAGCGCGCGGGCGACCAGCGCGTCCACCCCGGGGGGCAGCGAGCGGTTCACCGAGGAGGGGGCGACCGGCTCCTCCTGGACGTGCGCGTACGCGATGGCCAGCGGGGAGTCCGCCTCGAACGGCAGGCGTCCGGTCACCAGCTGGAACAGCATGATGCCCACCGAGTAGAGGTCGGACCGGGCGTCGACGCCCCGGCCCAGCGCCTGCTCGGGGGAGAGGTACTGCGGGGTGCCGACGACCATGCCGGTCTGGGTCATGGAGGTGACGCCGGACTGCATGGCGCGGGCGATGCCGAAGTCCATGACCTTCACGACGTTGCGCTTGGTCATCATCACGTTGCCCGGCTTGATGTCCCTGTGGACCAGGCCCATCTCGTGGCTGATCTCCAGGGCCGCCAGCACGTCCGCGGTGATCTTCAGGGCCTTGTCGGCGGGCATCGCGCCGTACTGCTGGATGTCCGCCTCGAGGACCGAGCCGAGCGGCTTGCCCTCGATGTACTCCATGACGATGTACGGCGTCGTCATGCCGTCGAGGTCGTCCTCGCCGGTGTCGAAGACCGAGACGATGTTCGTGTGGGTGAGCTTGGCCACCGACTGGGCCTCGCGGCGGAAGCGCTCGCGGAAGGCCTGCTCGCGGCCGAGTTCGGTGTGCAGCGTCTTGATCGCGACCTGCCGGTCGAGCACCGAGTCGTACGCGAGGTGCACCGAGGCCATGCCGCCCTCGCCGAGCAGATCGCGCAGCTGGTAGCGGCCGCCGGCGACCGCACGCCCCGCATACCGGCCCTGTGCGCCGTCCTGGCTCATCTTCTGCGTCCCCCGCGGCCGTGATCGATTGGCTTATTCCGGGCCAAGTCTGCCCGAGGCCACTGACACGTCAAGCGCGGTGCCCGTTCCGTGACCGTCTGCGAAAGAAGCGTCGCGGAAGCGTTACAGGTGCCGCGCGGCCGGTACACAGAATTTGCACGCACGGACCTGGGACGGGTTGGATGGCCCGTCCATCTCACTTTCATCTCGGGCCGACGCCTTGCGCGGAGCCTGTAGCGTGGCCCGACGGAGACCGTAACAACCACCGCGCAGACCGCGGGCAGAAACGACGGCGAGGACTGATGGCACAGCAGCAGCGCGCTCAGGGCCCGTCCGACCCCGAGGCGACTGGCGGCGGTATGTCAGATGCGCCCGAGTTGTGGGGTAACGGCGGGCTGGTCGGCGACGGCCGATATCGGCTGACACGCAGACTCGGCCGGGGCGGCATGGCCGAGGTGTTCGCCGCCGAGGACGTGCGCCTCGGGCGGACCGTCGCGGTCAAGCTGCTCCGGTCCGATCTGGCCGAGGACCCGGTGTCCAAGGCGCGCTTCACGCGCGAGGCCCAGTCGGTCGCGGGGCTCAACCACCACGCCGTCGTCGCCGTGTACGACTCCGGCGAGGACGTGGTCGGCCACGGCGTCGTCCCGTACATCGTGATGGAGATCGTCGAGGGTCACACGATCCGCGACCTGCTGATCAACGCCGAGGCCCCCGGGCCCGAGCAGGCGCTGATCATCGTGTCCGGTGTCCTGGAGGCGCTCGCCTACTCGCACCAGCACGGCATCGTGCACCGCGACATCAAGCCCGCGAACGTGATCATCACGGAGACCGGCGCGGTCAAGGTGATGGACTTCGGTATCGCGCGCGCCCTGCACGGCGCGCAGTCGACGATGACCCAGACCGGCATGGTCATGGGCACCCCGCAGTACCTCTCCCCGGAGCAGGCGCTCGGCAAGGCCGTCGACCACCGTTCCGACCTGTACGCGACCGGCTGTCTGCTGTACGAACTCCTCGCGCTGCGGCCCCCGTTCACCGGCGAGACGCCGCTCTCGGTGGTCTACCAGCACGTCCAGGACACCCCGGTGCCGCCGTCCCAGGTGTCGAACGCGGCGCCGCCGGAGCTCGACGGGCTCGTCATGCGTGCCCTCGCGAAGGAGCCGGACGACCGGTTCCAGACCGCCGAGGAGATGCGCGGTCTCGTGCAGTACGGGCTGCAGATGCTGTACGACCAGGGCAGCCACACCGGCACCTGGAACACCGGCCCGGTCACCGTGCACGACGGCCTGAACACCCCCGCGGCCGGATTCGCGGGGACGGCCGCGCTGCCGCACCCCGGCGACTCCGGGACCGCGCAGATCCCGGCGCCGATGATCCCGCCCTACGGCGGCGGTGACGACGGCGGCTTCGAGGGGCGCGGCAACAGGGGTGGCGGCCGCGGAAAGCTGTGGATCCTCGCGGTGTTCGCCGTGATCGCGATCGCGGCGGGTGTCGCGCTGGCGCTCAACAACACCGGCGGCGGTGGAGGCGGAGGGACGGGCACGTCGGAGAAGCCGACCAGCACGCACTCCACCAAGGACAAAGACTCCGACCAGACGCCCAGCGACGACACTACGGACCAGTCGACGGACGACACGTCGGGCGACAACTCGACGGGCACGGGCGACACCCCGGACTACACGCCCTCGGACACGCCGTCGGAGACCGATCAGCCGACCGACAAGCCGACCGACAAGCCCACGGACAAGCCCACGAAGCCGACACACAGCGCCACTGAGGAGCCGTCCGAAGACCCGCCGTCGCCCACTCCGACTCCGCCGGCGGAGTCGGAGGACCCGGGCGGCGACGGCGACGGAGGCCTCACGAGCGGCGCCGCCGGGCTCTGAGCCCAGCCGGCCCGCGACGGCCGGACGGTGTCCGGACGGTCCTGAGACGACAGCACGCGCGCGTGGAGCCCGGGAAGGGCTCCACGCGCGCGTGTCTGTGTCACCGGGGAGCCACGGGGCCACAGGGGCGGGCCGGCCGTCACAGGACGGGGCTCAGGTGCCCTCCCGCGTCGCCGTCCGTCGAGTTGACGCTCGCGAACTGCGGCTCGATGCAGAGATAGACCGGCTCGTAGGGGGCGCCGTCGACGAGCGGCGGCGCGGGGCCGAACAGTTCCAGTTCGGCGGCGGTCGGCTCGACCGGCTCGCACCGGCCCACGATCTGCACGGACCACAGACCCTCGCCGCGCCGCGCGCAGCTCAGGTTGTCGGTGCCGTACGCGACGACACTGCCGGCGCACGCGAGGTGATAGCCGCAGTTCAGAGGCATGCGCAGCAGGACGCGGCCGTCCACGACGATGTGGCGGGCGAACGCGAGGAAGGGCATCGCGCGCATGCTGGTGGCCACCCGGCCGTAGTCGGTGCGGGCGATCAGTTCCACGGCGAGCCGCTCGTCGGCGTGCCGCCGGTGGTCCGGACGTTCGTCGGTGGGCATGACCCCAATGTCCGGGACCGGCCGGGCGGGGAAAAGGGGCACCCGCCCTGCGAGGAGGGGCCTTAAGTCCCTAAAGGGCCGTCTTCCCCGCCGGTCAGCGCTGTTGCTGTTCCGCCTGCATGCGCGCCACATAGGCGGCCGCCTGCGACCGGCGTTCCATTCCCAGCTTGGACAGCAGGCTCGACACGTAATTCTTGATCGTTTTCTCGGCGAGGTGCAGTCTTTCCCCGATCACGCGATTGGTGAGCCCCTCACCGATCAGGTCGAGGATCCTGCGCTCCTGGTCCGTGAGCCGTTCCAGTTTTCCGTCGCCCTTGGGGGCCCCGCCGTCCCGCAGCCGCTCCAGGACGCGGGCGGTGGCCACCGGGTCGAGCAGGGACTTTCCGGCCGCCACGTCCCGGACGGCCGCGAGCAGCTCGTTGCCCCGGATGTCCTTGAGGACGTAGCCCGAGGCGCCCGCCATGATCGCGTCGAACAGGGCCTCGTCGTCGGAGAACGAGGTCAGCATCAGACACTTGATGTCCTCGTGCGCGGAGCGGATCTCGCGGCAGACCTCCACGCCGCTGCCGTCGGGAAGGCGGACGTCGAGGACGGCCACGTCCGGGCGGGTCGCCGGGATGCGGGCCAGCGCGTCGGCCGCCGTTCCCGCCTCGCCGACCACCTCGATGTCGTCCTCGACCGAGAGCAGTTCGTGGACCCCGCGGCGGACCACTTCATGATCATCGAGGAGAAATACGCTGATTTTCCCGTTTTCCGGCACGGTGTCAGTGTCACACACGATCATGGCCATTGCCCTCGGGTGAACTCTTCCCGTGCCCGGGGTGGCCGGGATAACGTGCCGGTGTTCCGGCCCCCTGCAAGGCTGTGACCAGTGCTGTGACCAGCGAGTGTTCCCGACCGGCGCGGTTTACTAGGAAATCCACGTTTCGAAGTACTTGGATTTCCAATCAAAATCGCAGGTCAGGATAGGTTTCACAGAATTGTGAAGCACTGGGTAACGTGACTTGTGCAGGGCGCTCGCCGGGGCACCTGTCACGCCTGTTCCCGGCCGAGTGGCACCCACCCCGTGCACGGGTGCCGGAACAGGCGAGCCGATCCCCCGAGCCCAAAAAGCGGGCGAGGGGGACCCCAGCCTTCCGGCAATCCCGGGGGCCGGACCGACGGAGGAGCACACGTGACCGTGGAGAGCACTGCCGCGCGCAAGCCGCGACGCAGCGCCGGTACGAAGAGCGCCGCGAGCGCCAGTACGACCGGTACCAAGAGCGCCGCGAGCAAGCGCACCGGCGCGGCCGCCAAGAAGTCCCCGGGGGCGTCGGGCGGCGAGCCGGAGCTCGTTCAGCTGCTGACCCCGGAGGGCGAGCGCGTCCAGGACGCCACGTACGACCCGTACATCGCCGACATCACCTCCGAGGACCTGCGCGGGCTGTACCGGGACATGGTCCTGAGCCGCCGCTTCGACGCGGAGGCGACGTCCCTGCAGCGTCAGGGCGAGCTGGGCCTGTGGGCCTCGATGCTCGGCCAGGAGGCCGCCCAGATCGGTTCGGGCCGCGCCACCCGCGACGACGACTACGTCTTCCCGACCTACCGCGAGCACGGCGTCGCCTGGTGCCGCGGGGTCGACCCGACGAACCTGCTCGGCATGTTCCGCGGCGTGAACAACGGCGGCTGGGACCCGAACAGCAACAACTTCCACCTGTACACGATCGTCATCGGCTCGCAGACGCTGCACGCCACCGGCTACGCCATGGGCGTCGCCAAGGACGGCGCGGACTCGGCCGTGATCGCGTACTTCGGTGACGGCGCCTCCAGCCAGGGCGACGTCCTGGAGGCCTTCAACTTCGGGGCGGTCTACAACGCGCCCGTCGTGTTCTTCTGCCAGAACAACCAGTGGGCGATCTCCGAGCCGACCGAACGCCAGATGCGCGTGCCGCTCTACCAGCGCGCGCAGGGCTTCGGCTTCCCCGGCGTGCGCGTGGACGGCAACGACGTGCTCGCGAGCCTCGCTGTGACCCGCTGGGCGCTGGAGCGGGCCCGTTCGGGCGAGGGCCCCACCCTCGTCGAGGCCTTCACCTACCGGATGGGCGCGCACACCACCTCCGACGACCCGACCAAGTACCGGGCCGACGAGGAGCGCGAGGCGTGGGAGGCGAAGGACCCGATCCTGCGCCTGCGCACGTACCTGGAGGCCGCACACCACGCGGACGAGGGATTCTTCGCGGAACTCGAGGCCGAGAGCGAGACGTTGGGCAAACGAGTACGCGACGCCGTGCGGGCCATGCCGGACCCGGACAGCCTCGCCATCTTCGAGCACGCGTACGCGGACGGGCACGCGCTCGTCGACGAGGAGCGAGCCCAGTTCGCCGCCTACCAGGCGTCGTTCGTGGACGAGGGGGGTAACTGACATGGCCGTGGAAAAGGTTGCGCTCGCCAAGGCGATCAACGAGTCGTTGCGCAGGGCCATGGAGTCCGACCCCAAGGTCCTGATCATGGGTGAGGACGTCGGCAAGCTCGGCGGTGTCTTCCGTGTCACCGACGGGCTCCAGAAGGACTTCGGCGAGGAGCGGGTCATCGACACCCCGCTCGCCGAGTCGGGCATCGTCGGCACCGCGATCGGTCTGGCCCTGCGCGGGTACCGCCCGGTGGTGGAGATCCAGTTCGACGGCTTCGTCTTCCCGGCCTACGACCAGATCGTCACGCAGCTCGCCAAGATGCACGCGCGCGCACTGGGCAAGATCAAGCTCCCCGTCGTCGTCCGCATCCCGTACGGCGGCGGCATCGGCGCCGTCGAGCACCACTCGGAGTCCCCCGAGGCGCTGTTCGCGCACGTCGCCGGCCTCAAGGTCGTCTCGCCGTCGAACGCCTCGGACGCCTTCTGGATGATGCAGCAGGCCATCCAGAGCGACGACCCGGTGATCTTCTTCGAGCCGAAGCGGCGCTACTGGGACAAGGGCGAGGTCACCTGGTCCACGAGCGGCTCCGACGCGGACGACGCCATCCCCGGACCGCTCCACAAGGCGACCGTGGTGCGCGAGGGCAGCGACCTGACCCTCGTCGCCTACGGCCCGATGGTGAAGGTCTGCCTGGAGGCCGCCGCGGCCGCCCAGGAGGAGGGCAAGTCGATCGAGGTCCTGGACCTGCGCTCGATGTCCCCCATCGACTTCGACTCCGTCCAGGCGTCGGTCGAGAAGACCCGTCACCTGGTCGTGGTGCACGAGGCCCCGGTGTTCCTCGGCACGGGCGCGGAGATCGCGGCCCGCATCACCGAGCGGTGCTTCTACCACCTGGAGGCGCCCGTCCTGCGCGTCGGCGGCTATCACGTCCCGTACCCGCCGGCACGCCTGGAAGAGGAGTACCTTCCGGGCCTGGACCGGGTGCTCGACGCCGTCGACCGCTCGCTGGCGTACTGAGGAGAGGGTCGTGACGACGATGACTGAGAACGCGTCGGGACTCCGCGAGTTCAAGATGCCCGATGTGGGCGAGGGACTCACCGAGGCGGAGATCCTCAAGTGGTACGTCCAGCCCGGTGACACCGTCACCGACGGCCAGGTCGTCTGCGAGGTCGAGACCGCGAAGGCGGCGGTCGAGCTGCCGATCCCCTTCGACGGAGTGGTGCACGCGCTGCACTTCCCCGAGGGCACGACGGTGGACGTCGGCCAGGTGATCATCGCGGTGGACGTGTCCGGCGGAGCCGCCGCACCCGCGGCGCCCGCCGCGGAAGCCGTGGCCGCGCCGTCCGCGCGGCCCGCTCCCGCCGAGGAGGCCAAGCCCGAAGGGCGCAAGCCCGTCCTCGTCGGGTACGGCGTGGCGGAGTCCTCCACCAAGCGCCGCGCCCGCAAGGGCGTCGAGGTCCCGGCCCAGCAGGGCGAGACGCTCTACGCGGCCACCGCGCTCCAGGCCGAGCTGAACGGCCACGGCGCCGCCCCCGCGCAGCGCCCCCTGGCCAAGCCGCCGGTCCGTAAGCTCGCCAAGGATCTCGGGGTCGATCTGGCGACGATCACCCCGTCCGGTCCGGACGGCATCATCACGCGGGAGGACGTGCACGCGGCGGTGGCCCCGGCGCAGGCACCGGCTCCGGCCGCCGTGCCGGCTCCGCAGGCCACCGTGGAGGCCCCGGCCCGCGTCCAGGCGCCGGCTCCGGCCGCGTCGTACGACGGCGCGCGGGAGACCCGCGTCCCGGTCAAGGGCGTCCGCAAGGCGACGGCCGCCGCGATGGTCGGTTCGGCGTTCACCGCGCCGCACGTCACCGAGTTCGTGACGCTCGACGTGACGCGCACGATGCGCCTGGTCGAGGAGCTCAAGCAGGACAAGGACATGCAGGGGCTGCGGGTGAACCCGCTGCTGCTCATCGCCAAGGCCCTGCTGGTCGCGATCAAGCGCAACCCCGGGATCAACGCGTCCTGGGACGAGGCGCATCAGGAGATCGTCCAGAAGCACTACGTGAACCTGGGCATCGCCGCCGCCACGCCCCGCGGTCTGATCGTGCCGAACATCAAGGACGCGCACGACAAGACCCTGCCGCAGTTGGCGGAGGAGCTGGGCGCCCTGGTGGCGACCGCCCGTGAGGGGAAGACGTCCCCCGCCGCGATGCAGGGCGGCACCGTGACGATCACCAACGTCGGCGTGTTCGGCGTCGACACGGGCACGCCGATCCTGAACCCGGGCGAGTCCGCGATCCTCGCGGTCGGCGCGATCAAGCCGCAGCCCTGGGTGCACAAGGGCAAGGTGAAGCCCCGTCAGGTCACCACGCTGGCGCTCTCGTTCGACCACCGTCTGGTCGACGGGGAGCTGGGCTCCCGGGTGCTGGCCGACACGGCGGCGATCCTGGAGCAGCCCAAGCGGCTGATCACCTGGGCGTAGCCCGCAGGACGAACGGAAGGGGCCTGCCGCGCGATGGCGCGGCAGGCCCCTTCCCGTGCGCGGGACCATCGGCCCCGCACGCGTGACTACTTGGCGAAGGCGTAGCTCATGAGCTTCTTCGCGTCCGACTCACGAGCCGGGATGGACGTCGAGGCGAGGACCGTGCCGATGACGGTCTTGCCGTTGCGGGTGGCGGCGAAGACGAGGCAGTACTTCGCCTCGGGGCCGGAGCCGGTCTTCACGCCGATGGTGCCGCTGTAGCTGCTGAGCAGACCGTTGGTGTTGGTCCACGCGGCCATGGTGCGGGTGGTGCCGGTCTTCGTGACGGTCTTCGCGGAGTACGACTTCGTCTTCACGATCGACTTGAACGTGGAGCTCTTCATCGCGCTGCTGGCGATCTTCGTCAGGTCGCGCGGCGTCGAGTAGTTGGAGCCGTTGCCGATGCCGTCGAACGAGTCGAAGTGCGTGTTCGTCAGGTGCAGGCTCGACGCGGCGGAGTTCATCTTGCCGATGAACGACTTCACGCGGGCGGCACGGGTCGAACCCGATCCGAACTTGTCGGCCAGCGCGTAGGCGGCGTCGCAGCCCGAGGGGAGCATCAGACCGTAGAGGAGCTGGCGGACGGTGACCTTGTCGCCGACGATGAGGTGCGCCTGCGAGGCGTTGTTGGCGACGACGTAGTCGCTGTAGGCCTTCTGGATGGTGACCTTGGCGTCCAGGTTCAGGTTCGGCTGGGCCAACACCACCTTGGCGGTCATGATCTTGGTCGTGGAGCCCGTGGAACGCCGGGTGTCCGCGGCCTTGGTGTAGAGGGTCTTGGCGGTGCCGTTGTTCATCACGTAGCCGCCCTTGGCGGCGATCGTGGGGGTGGCGACGGCGCCGGCGGGTGCTGCCCCGAAGGCTCCGGTGGCCAGCACGGCGCCGGTGGTGACGGTCACAGCGGCGGCCCTGCGGAAACGCGTGCCCTTAATGCCGGTAATCAAAATGAACGCTCCGTATGCGCGAAATGCCCCTGGGAGAACGGCACATGACAATGCCGTCTGGTGTACCGACTCCCCAGAACGGCAAAGGGATGTACGGCGAAACGGTGAAGTTCATGTGACCTGCGTTACATCAAGTGCCGGGCGGGGTCCGCATGCTGGAACTCGGGCCGTCATGCGTACGTGTTGTATCTATGATGTGCGCATGCCTTCAGCCCCACCTGCCCCGGCGCGACAGCCCGTGAAGCAGCCGCCCGCCGCCGACCGCGTCTACGCACACGTCAAGCAGGGCGTCCTGGAACGCCGTTACGAGGGCGGCACCCTGCTCACCGAGGGCGAACTCGCCGACGCGGTGGGCGTCTCGCGCACCCCGGTCCGCGAGGCCCTGCTCCGCCTCGAGGTCGAAGGCCTCATCAGGCTCTACCCGAAGAAGGGCGCACTCGTCCTGCCCGTCTCCGCCCAGGAGATCGCGGACGTGGTCGAGACCCGTCAGCTCGTCGAGGAGCACGCCGCCCGCAAGGCCGTACCGGCGTCGCCGCGGCTCATCGCCCGCCTCGAAGAACTGCTCGCCCAGCAGAAGGAGCAGGCCGCGGCCGGAGACCTGGCCGCCGCCGCGGTCACCGACCGCTGCTTCCACGCCGAGATCGTCCGCAGCGGCGGGAACGAGATCCTCTCCCGCCTCTACGACCAGCTCCGCGACCGCCAGTTGAGGATGGGAGTCGCCGTGATGCACGCCCACCCCGACCGGATCACCAAGACCCTCACCGAGCACGAGCAGATCCTCCAGGCACTGCGCTCCGGCGACGCCGACGCGGTCGTCGGCCTGATCCACGGACACGTCAGCTGGTTCTCCAACCTCGCCCGGGGCGAGGTCCGATGAGCTCCTCGGCCACGCTGCCCGGCGACCCGCCCGGCGGCCGGCGCGCCATCGCCGTCTGGAGCATCGGCGTCGCGGTCTACTTCGTCGCCGTCATCTTCCGCACGTCCCTCGGCGTGGCCGGGCTCGACGCGGCTGACCGCTTCCACGTGGGCGCCTCCGCCCTGTCCACCTTCTCCATCCTCCAGCTCCTCGTCTACGCGGGCATGCAGATACCGGTCGGACTCCTCGTCGACCGGCTCGGCACCAAGAAGGTGCTGACCATCGGCGTCCTGCTGTTCACGGCGGGACAGCTGGGCTTCGCCTTCTCCTCCTCGTACGGCATGGCGCTCGCCTCGCGCGCGCTGCTCGGCTGCGGTGACGCGATGACCTTCATCAGCGTGCTGCGGCTCGGCACCCGGTGGTTCCCCGCCCGCCGAGGCCCCCTCGTCGCCCAACTCGCGGGCCTGGTCGGCATGGCCGGCAACCTCGTGTCGACGCTCGTCATCGCCCGCCTGCTCCACGGCGTGGGCTGGACCGCGGCGTTCGCCGGCAGCGCGGCCGCCGGTGTCGTCGTCCTCGTCCTGCTGCTGCTCTTCCTGAAGGACCACCCCGAGGGGCACGAGCCCGAACCGTTCCCGCACCGCGGCGCCGCGTACGTCCGTCGGCAGATCGCAGCGTCCTGGCGGGAACCCGGCACCCGGCTCGGCATGTGGGTGCACTTCACCACGCAGTTCCCCGCGATGGTGTTCCTGCTGCTGTGGGGGCTGCCGTTCCTCGTCCAGGCCCAGGGACTCTCCCGGGCCACCGCCGGTGAACTGCTCACCCTCGTCGTCCTGTCCAACATGGTCGTCGGACTCGTCTACGGCCAGATCGTCGCCCGGCACCACCAGGCGCGGCTGCCGCTGGCGCTCGGCACCGTCGCGGCGACGGCGGTCGTGTGGGCCACGGTGCTGGTGTACCCCGGCGAACACGCGCCGATGTGGACCCTGATCGTGCTGTGCACCGTCCTCGGGGCCTGCGGACCCGCCTCGATGCTCGGCTTCGACTTCGCCCGCCCCGCGAACCCGCCGGAGCGTCAGGGCACGGCCTCCGGGATCACCAACATGGGCGGTTTCGTCGCCTCGATGACCACCCTGCTGGCCGTCGGCGTGCTGCTCGACGCCACCGGTGACAACTACCGCATCGCCTTCGCCGCGGTGTTCGTCCTGCAGGCGCTCGGCCTCAGCCAGATCTTCCGGCTGCGCGGCCAGGCGGCCCGCCGCGAGCGGGAACGGCTGGTGGCGAGCCGGGTGGAGACGGTGCACGTGCCGGCGTAGTCACGGGACGCGGGACGCCTCAGGGCCCTGTGCCGCCTCCCGGCACGGGGCCCGCCCGCACTGGCCCTACTGTCCCGCCCGCCGTCCGCCCGTCCGGACGGCCCCGTGGTCCGAACGGCTACGGCGTGACCGTGAAGTTGCGCAGGATCGCCGCCGTCAGCTCGGGGTCGCCCTCGGTCTTGATCCGGTCGGCCACCGCGTCCGCGGTCACCCGGCCACAGGCGAGACGGACGTAGGTCTCCCAGTCCAGCGAGAGGCTCGCGGCGGGACCGAGGGAGGGCGCACCGTCTATCGAACCGCGCCCGTCCGCGTCGATCCGGACCGTACGGAGGAACTCCACGGGTCCGTGCACGTCGAAGACCACCGCGGAGTTGGCCGGCGCCCCGGCGTCCTTGGCGACCACCTTCGGAAGCGCCGCCAGCAGGTCGTCCCGCACGATCAGCGAACCGGGGGAGTCGAGATTCCCCGGCTGCCCCAGGGTGACGCGCAGATCCTGCTCGTGCACCCACACGTCGAACGCGCGGTTGCGCATGGCCTGTTCGAGCGTGACCTCGGTACCGAGCGGGCCGCGCACCTTGGCGTCGGGCTGCCGCGTCTCGTTCCGCAGCTGGCGGTTGCGGCGGATGACCGTGTACTCCAGCTCGGAGGTCATCTCCGGCGCCGTGTGGTGACGGCGCACGTCGACCTGCATCTCCATGTACCGCTGGTGCTCGTTCGACACGTGGTAGAGGTCGCGGGGGAGCGTGTGGATCGGCCGCGGGTCGCCGAGCATCTCGCAGTCCAGCCCGATGACATGCGAGACGATGTCACGGACCGACCATCCCGGGCAGGGAGTCCGCCGGTTCCACTCACCCTCCACAAGCGGCTGCACCAGCTCGGATATCGCATCGATCGAGTGGGTCCAGGCGTCGGCGTAGGACTGAAGGCTGGGATGCAGACTCACGGAACGGGACCCCTCGGGCGGTTGGACGCGGGCAGTGCACAGGCAGCGGGTGTCTTGGGACGCTAAGTTACGCTGCTGTGAGGCACCCCGGCAGTGCTTTCGTGTGACGATCGTAGGCCCGTATCGACGGCTCGAATGCCAGGACGGTGGTAGTGTGCGCGCCTCTCTCCTCCAGATCGACGTAAACGACGACGAATCGGTCGCCGCACGCCGGCGTCGTGTGGCAGATCTGGTACGAGATCAGGCCGGAGTCGATCTCGTCGTGCTCCCCGAGCTGTGGACCACGGGTGCCTTCGCCTACGAGGAGTTCGCGGCCGAGGCCGAACCGCTCGACGGCCCGACGCACGAGGCGATGGCCAAGGCGGCGAGCGACGCGGGCGTCTGGCTGCACGCGGGCTCGATCCCCGAGCGGGCCCCCTCCGACGGCTCCCCCGGCGAGACCCCCCTCTACAACACCTCCCTCGTCTACTCCCCCTCCGGTGACCGCGTCGCCGCCTACCGGAAGATCCACCGCTTCGGCTTCGACAAGGGCGAGGCCGTCCTGATGGCGGCGGGCGGCGAACTGGTGACGGTCGGGCTCCCGCAGACCGTCATCGGCGTCGCCACCTGCTACGACCTCCGCTTCCCCGAGCTGTTCCGCGGCCTGGTCGACGCGGGGGCGGAACTCCTCGTCGTCCCGGCCGGCTGGCCCGAGCGGCGCCGTGCCCACTGGACCCTGCTCGCCCAGGCACGCGCCGTCGAGAACCAGTCGTACGTCCTCGCCTGTGGAACGGCCGGTACGCACGCGGGAGTTCCGCAGGCCGGACACTCGATCGTCGTCGACCCGTGGGGAGAGGTCCTCGCCGAGGCAGGCTCCGGTGAGGAGATCCTCACGGTGGAGTTCGACCCCGCGAAGGTCGCGACGACCCGGGAACAGTTCCCGGCGCTCAAGGACCGCATGCTGGGCCTCGAACCGCCGCGCCGCTGACCCTCGGCCGGGCCCGCCCTGCCCGCCGCCCGCTGTCAGTCGTCCCCCCGCTCCTTCTCCGCCAGGTGGATCACGCACACCGCCACCGCGATCAGCAGTGCCTGGTCGGCGTCCTCCCGGACGACGTCCACGCCGTACGTGTCGCGGAGGTGCAGCCAGCGCCGGGAGATCTGCGCCAGCAGCTCGTTGTCGTAGTCGATGGCGAACTCACGGTCGAGGATCTTGCCGCTGACGTCGAGTTCCGTGCCGTCGACCAGGGCGACCCGGTAGTGGTTGCGGAGCAGGGACAGGCGCTTGCGCTTGATGGTCGCCAGCGGTTCGCCGTCCCGCTCGATGATCATCGTGTCGCGCAGCGCGAGCATCTTCTGGTGGATGTCGATCAGAACGCGCCCGCGGGTGTCCTTCAGCTCGAAGGTGTCCCGCAGCCGCATCGCCTTGCCGTCGACGAGGAAGACCTTGTTGCCGTGGTCGTCCTCGATCCAGTAGTCGTCACCGAAGCCGAGCAGCCGGTCGCGCACGAGGTATCTCATGCCTTCACCGGTTCCCCGACGACCGCCACGCAACGCCGTCGGTAGGCCGACGGGCTGAGAGGGACGGGCGCGAGCGGGGGCTCGCGGGGGACGCAGCGCGAGGTCAGGGCCCGCGGGACACGGGCCCTCGACCGAGTGTCCGTGGCAGGTGGCACCCTTGATCCATGAACGACTCCGCCCCGACGTCCACCCCGACGCCCACCTCCCGCCGTGCCCGTGTCCGTGCCCCCGAGCTGATCGGCAAGGGCGGCTGGCTGAACACGGGCGGTCAGCAGTACACCCTCGCCGACCTGCGTGGTCGGATTGTCGTACTGGATTTTTGGACCTTCTGCTGCATCAACTGCCTGCACGTCCTGGACGAACTGCGGGAGCTGGAGGAGAAGCACCGGGACACCGTGGTGATCATCGGGGTGCACTCGCCGAAGTTCGTGCACGAGGCGGAGCACCAGGCCGTCGTCGACGCCGTGGAGCGGTACGGGGTCGAGCATCCGGTGCTCGACGACCCGGAGCTCGCGACGTGGAAGCAGTACGCCGTGCGGGCCTGGCCGACCCTCGTCGTGATCGACCCCGAGGGGTACGTCGTCGCGCAGCACGCCGGTGAGGGGCACGCCCACGCGATCGAGCGGCTGGTGGAGGAGCTGGAGGCCGAGCACGGGGCGAAGGGCACGCTGCGGCGCGGTGACGGGCCGTACGTGGCGCCCGAGCCGGAACCGACCGTGCTGCGCTTCCCCGGCAAGGCACTGGCCCTGCCGAGCGGGAATCTGCTGGTCAGCGACACCACCCGGCATCAGCTGGTGGAGCTGGCGGAGGACGGCGAGACGGTGGTCCGGCGGATCGGATCCGGCGTCCGGGGCTTCCTTGACGGTCCGGCGGACGCGGCCGGGTTCAGCGAGCCGCAGGGTCTCGCGCTGCTCGACGAGGGCACGGTCGTCGTCGCGGACACGGTGAACCACGCGCTGCGCCGGGTCGATCTGGCCTCCGGCGAGGTCGGCACGCTCGCGGGTACCGGCCGCCAGTGGTGGCAGGGGTCGCCGACCTCGGGACCCGCGCGCGAGGTCGACCTCTCCTCGCCGTGGGACGTCGCCCTCTTCGGCGGCAGGGTCTGGATCGCCATGGCCGGTGTCCACCAGCTGTGGGCGTACGACCCGGCCACTCAGACGGTCGGGGTCGTCGCGGGCACGACGAACGAGGGTCTGGTGGACGGGCCGGGCCCGGAGGCCTGGTTCGCGCAGCCGTCCGGGCTCGCCGCGACCGAGGAGCGGCTGTGGCTGGCGGACTCCGAGACGTCGGCGCTGCGCTGGGTCGACCGGGACGGGGCGGTGCACACCGCGGTCGGCACCGGTCTCTTCGACTTCGGTCACCGCGACGGTGCCGCGGACCAGGCGCTGCTCCAGCATCCGCTGGGCGTGACCGCACTGCCGGACGGTTCGGTCGCGGTCAGCGACACGTACAACCACGCGCTGCGCCGGTACGACCCGGCGACGGGCGAGGTGACGACGCTGGCCACGGATCTGCGGGAGCCGAGCGACGCGGTGCTCGTCGGGGACGACATCGTGGTGGTGGAGTCGGCCCGGCACCGGCTGACCCGGCTGCGGCTCCCCGAGGAGGCGGTCCGGGTGGAGTCGGTCGCCCACCGCACCCAGCGCGCGGCGACCGAGGTGACCCCGGGCGCGGTCCGGCTGGACGTCATCTTCCAGGCGCCGGCGGGGCAGAAGCTGGACACCCGGTACGGGCCGTCCACGCGGCTGCTCGTCTCGGCGACGCCGCCGGAGCTGCTCCTCGCCGGTGAGGGGGCGGGGACGGATCTCGCGCGGTCCGTCGAGTTGAACCCGGCCGTCGAGGAGGGGGTGCTGCACGTCTCGGCGATGGCCGCGTCCTGCGACGACGACCCGGCGAACGAGTACCCCGCCTGCCATGTCCACCAGCAGGACTGGGGTGTCCCGGTCCGCCTCGTCGAGGGCGGCGCGGACCGCCTGCCTCTGGTGCTCGCCGGAATGGACGGCTGAGCGGCGGCGAACGCCGGGTCGGCAGGGCCGGAGCGGATGGCGTGGCCGTCCGGTTCGGACCTGCCGACCGTGGGTGTCGGACCGGGTCGGACGCCCGGAGGCGTCCCGTTCCGGTCAGACGCCGTAGCCGTCGTGGTAGCCGTCGCCGCGGTGGTGACGCTCTTCCACCACGGTGGTGCTGGTCGGTTCCATGACCACGCGGCGCCGGCGGGCGACGCTGCTGAAGGTGGCCACGCCGATCAGACCGGCGATCATGAGGATCACGCCGACCACGTGGAGGTTGACCCCCGCCATGTGCCAGTCGGTCGCGAACGTGAGGATCGCACCTGCGGCGATCAGGATGATGCATCCGCCCAGGCCCATGGGTGTCCGCCTCCTTGAAGTAGCAACTCGGAGTCTTTCGGGGCTTGTTCCGGGTACCCGGGACCCCGCGAGCCATGCGGAGGCGAGCGCTCACGTCACAGGCCGCCGGTCCCGGACGCGGGGCGGCGGCCTGTGACACGGGGTGGGGGTCATCCCTCCAGGAACGCCACCAGCGCGTTCGTCAGGAGGAACGGGTCGTCGGCGCCGCAGAGTTCGCGGGCGCTGTGCATGGAGAGGATGGCCACGCCGATGTCGACCGTCCTGATGCCGTGCCGGGCGGCCGTGATGGGGCCGATCGTGGTGCCGCAGGGCATGGAGTTGTTGGACACGAAGGACTGGAAGGGGACGCCGGCCTTCTCGCAGGCGGCGGCGAACAGGGCGCGGCCCGAACCGTCGGTGGCGTAGCGGTTGTTGACGTTCACCTTGAGGATGGGGCCGCCGTTGACGCGCGGGTGGTGCGTCGGGTCGTGCCGCTCGGCGTAGTTGGGGTGCACGGCGTGGCCGGTGTCGGAGGACAGGCAGACGGTGCCGGCGAAGGCGCGGGCCCGGTCCTCGTAGGAGCCGCCGCGGGCGAAGACCGACCGTTCGAGCACGCCGCCGAGGAGCGGTCCGTCGGCGCCGGTGTCGCTCTGCGAGCCGTTCTCCTCGTGGTCGAAGGCGGCGAGGACGGGGATGTACGACAGGCCGGTGTCGGTGGTGGCGACGGCGGCCAGGCCGGCGGTGCCGGCGTGCACGGACAGCAGGTTGTCCATCCGGGGGCCCGCGAGCAGTTCCTTGTCGCGGCCGAGGTAGGCGGGTCTCTCGACGGAGTGGGTCATCAGGTCCCAGCCGGTGACCTCGCCCGCGGGCAGTCCCGCCTCGTCCTCCAGGAAGGCGATCAGGTCGCCCTCGCGGGGGTCGCCGAGGCCCCAGATCGGCTGGAGGTGGCGCTGCTTGTCGAGCTTGAGGCCGTCGGTGCTCACCGACCGGTCGAGGTGGATGGCGAGCTGTGGCACGCGCAGCAGGGGCCGGTCGATGTTGACGAGGCGGGTGGAGCCGTCGCGCAGGGAGAGGCGTCCGGCGAGGCCCAGGTCGCGGTCGAGCCAGGAGTTCAGCAGGGGGCCGCCGTAGATCTCGACGGCGACCTGGCGCCAGCCGTGCGCGCCGGTGTCGGGCAGCGGCTTGACGCGCAGGTTGGGGGAGTCGGTGTGCGCACCCACGATCCGGAACGGCGTGTGGGGCTCGGCGCCCTCCGGCACGTACCAGGCGACGATCGCGCCGCCGCGCAGCACGTACTTGCCGCCACTGGTGGCGTCCCACGCGTCGGTCTCGGCGACCTGACGGAATCCGGCCTTCTCGAGCCGCTCGGCAGCGGTCGCCACGGCGTGGTACGGCGTCGGGCCGGCCGCGAGGAAGGACATGAGGTCGTCGGTGTGGCCGCGGTCGAAGCGGGAGGGTGCACTCATGGGTTCACCTTAACGACGCACGAGGGCCCGCTCCCGGGGATGGGAGCGGGCCCTCGTAAGGGGGATGTGAAGGGCGGACACCTTGGGACACCTGACTGGATGGACAGGTTCCGGTTCGGTGGGCCGCCCGGGGTCCGAGGGGCCGGCGGCTCCTAGAAGGCGGCCTCGTCCAGCTCCATGAGGTCCAGCTCGACGCCCTCGGCGAGCTTGCGGGCGCCGGTGACGCCCGGCAGGACGTTGGCGGCGAAGAACTTCGCGGCCGCGATCTTGCCGGTGTAGAAGGCCTTGTCCTTGGCGGCGGCCGTCTCCAGCTTCTCGGCGGCGACGGCGGCACCGCGCAGCAGCAGGTAGCCGACGACGACGTCGCCGGAGGCGAGCAGCAGGCGGGTCGTGTTCAGGCCCACCTTGTAGATGTTCTTGACGTCCTGCTCGGTGGCCGCGAGGTCGGTGAGCATGAGGCCGACGATGGCCTCCAGCTCGACGGCGGCCTTGGCGAGCTGCTCACGGGCGGCGGAGAGGTCCTCGCCGCCGGTGCCGAGCGCCAGGAACTTCTTGATGTCCTCGGCGAGGGAGTTCAGCGCGGAGCCCTGGTTGCGGACGATCTTGCGGAAGAAGAAGTCCTGGCCCTGGATCGCGGTGGTGCCCTCGTACAGGGTGTCGATCTTGGCGTCGCGGATGTACTGCTCGATCGGGTATTCCTGCAGGAAGCCGGAGCCGCCGAAGGTCTGGAGCGACTGGGCGAGCTGCTCGTAGCCCTTCTCGGAGCCGTAGCCCTTCACGATCGGCAGGAGCAGGTCGTTGAGGGCCTCCAGGGCGGCGGTGTCCTCGCCGGAGGCCTCCTTGACCTGGATCTCGTCCTGGATCGCGGCGGTGTGCAGGACCAGGGCACGCATGCCCTCGGCGTAGGCCTTCTGCGTCATCAGCGAGCGGCGCACGTCGGGGTGGTGCGTGATGGTGACCTTGGGGGCGGTCTTGTCCATGAAGTTCGCCAGGTCTGGGCCCTGGACGCGCTCCTTGGCGTACTCCAGCGCGTTCAGGTAGCCCGTCGACAGGGTGGAGATCGCCTTCGTGCCGACCATCATGCGGGCGAACTCGATGATGCGGAACATCTGGCGGATGCCGTCGTGCTTGTCGCCGATCAGCCAGCCCTTGGCGGGGTGGCGGTCGCCGAAGGTCATCTCGCAGGTGTTGGACGCCTTGAGGCCCATCTTGTGCTCGACGTTCGTCGCGTACGCGCCGTTGCGCGCGCCCAGCTCGCCGGTCTCGAAGTCGAACTCGTACTTCGGGACGAGGAAGAGGGACAGGCCCTTGGTGCCCGGGCCGGCGCCCTCGGGGCGGGCGAGCACGTAGTGGAGGATGTTCTCCGACATGTCGTGCTCACCGGACGTGATGAAGCGCTTCACGCCCTCGATGTGCCAGGAGCCGTCGTCCTGCTGGACGGCCTTGGTGCGGCCGGCGCCGACGTCCGAGCCCGCGTCGGGCTCGGTGAGGACCATGGTGGAGCCCCACTGCTTGTCGACGGCGATCTTCGCGATGTGCTTCTGGACGTCGTTGCCCTCCTCGAAGAGGATGCCGGCGAAGGCCGGGCCCGAGGAGTACATCCAGACGGCCGGGTTGGCGCCGAGCACCAGCTCCGCGTAGGCCCAGATCAGGGAGCGGGGGGCGGTGGAGCCGCCGATCTCCTCGGGCAGGCCCAGACGCCAGTACTCGGAGTCCATGAACGCCTGGTACGACTTCTTGAAGGAAGCCGGGACCGGGGCGGTGTTGGTCTCGGGGTCGAAGACGGGAGGATTGCGGTCGGCGTCCGCGAAGGACTCGGCCAGCTCGTTCTCCGAGAGGCGCGTGAGCTCCTCCAGGATGCTCTTGGCGGTGTCCGTGTCCATCTCCGCGAACGGGCCGGTGCCGTACAGCTTGTCGCGTCCGAGCACCTCGAAGAGGTTGAACTCGATGTCGCGGAGATTCGACTTGTAGTGCCCCATGGCGACGGCTCCGTTAAGGGATCGGCGAGGCACTGACTCCTCGCGCCTAGATTCACGTACCAGCAAGTAGCTACGATGATGCTACCCGTCAGTAATAAGAAGCAACCCCGGATGGGCCATATGTGGCCCACTACTCTTTGACGCATGTACGGCTACGAGCAGAGCGCAGGCGCCCAGCAGGGGTACGTCCCGCCGCAGCAGCAGATGCCCGGGCAGATGCCGGGCGGGCAGATGCCCGGTGGGTACGGGCAGCAGCCGCCGCTGTATCCCGAGCCGTCCCCGCCGTCCCTCGCGGACGCGGTCCGCGCGTTCACCACGGGCTCGATGGCCGCCGAGGACTTCCAGCAGGTCTTCGCGACGTCCAAGGTGTACTGCCCGCGCGGAGACAACCCCGGGTTCCTGGCGCTGCACAACACGCAGCAGCCGGTCATCCCGATGTTCACCTCGCTCAAGGAGCTGCGCCGCTACGCCGGCAAGGAGTCCAAGTACTTCGTGATCACCGGCGCCGAGGTCATCGACCTGCTGCCCACCGGCTACGGCTTCGTGATCGACATGGAGGGCGAGCACCGAATGGTCTTCGACGCGAAGGCCGTGGAGCAGATGGTGGACTTCGCGATGCGCCGTATGTACGGCTGACCTGCGCCCCTCGTACCGCTGACGTGCGCCCGCCCCGCGGCCGCACGTGCCGCCGCGCGCCCGGCCCCGGGCCGGTGCCCGGCTCGTCCGGCTCGTCCGACCTGCCCTGCCCTGCCCGACAGGGACGCCCGGAGGGAATGCCCTCCGGGCTTTCGTCGTTACGGGTGGCAGAAAGTTCAACGCTCAACTAAACTCGAAGCACAAGGAGGTACCGACATGCCTGCAGTGACCGTCGAGAACCCGCTGGCCCTGCCCCGAGTGGCTGCGCCGGCCGACGCCGTGGACCGTCCCGTGCTGACCGTGACGACCGCGCCCAGCGGCTTCGAGGGCGAGGGTTTCCCGGTCCGCCGCGCGTTCGCCGGGATCAACTACAAGCACCTCGACCCGTTCATCATGATGGACCAGATGGGCGAGGTGGAGTACGCGCCGGGCGAGCCGAAGGGCACCCCCTGGCACCCCCACCGCGGCTTCGAGACCGTGACCTACATCATCGACGGCGTCTTCGACCACCAGGACTCCAACGGCGGCGGCGGCACCATCACCAACGGTGACACCCAGTGGATGACGGCGGGCTCGGGCCTCCTGCACATCGAGGCGCCCCCGGAGTCCCTCGTCATGTCCGGCGGTCTCTTCCACGGCCTCCAGCTGTGGGTGAACCTCCCCGCCAAGGACAAGATGATGGCCCCGCGCTACCAGGACATCCGCGGTGGCACGGTGCAGCTCCTGAGCACCCCGGACGGCGGCGCCCTGCTGCGCGTCATCGCCGGTGAGCTCGACGGCCACCAGGGCCCGGGCATCACGCACACGCCGATCACCATGGTCCACGCCACGGTGCGGCCGGGCGCCGGGATCACCCTGCCCTGGCGCGAGGACTTCAACGGCCTCGCGTACGTCCTCGCCGGACGCGGCAGCGTCGGAGCGGACCGCCGGCCGGTGCACACCGGCCAGACCGCCGTCTTCGGCGCGGGCTCCTCGCTGACCGTCCGCGCGGACGAGAAGCAGGACTCCAACACCCCGGACCTGGAGGTCGTCCTCCTCGGCGGGCAGCCGATCCGCGAGCCCATGGCCCACTACGGCCCGTTCGTCATGAACACCCGCGACGAGCTGCAGCAGGCCTTCGAGGACTTCCAGAAGGGCCGCCTCGGGACCGTCCCCGCGGTGCACGGCATGTCGGAGGGCGGCCTCTGAGCCGGGCCGGGTCCTCCTGAGCGCGCGGCCCGGGCCGGGCCGTCACGGGCGTTGAACACGGGAAGCCCCGTCCGCGACCGCGGACGGGGCTTCCTGGTGCGCCGGGCCGGCCTCCCCCCCGATCGGCCGTCCCGGAGCGCCGCCCGGACTGACGCATGGTCAGGTGGGGAGGTGCAGCTACTCCCCGAAGGCGCCCGGCGGTTGGCGGCCTGGTGCGTCGTGATCCTCCTCGCGGCCGGGGTGGGATGGGTCGGAATCCTGCTCTGCGGGGAGTTCAGGACGGCGGTGGTGCCGGTGCTGCTCGCCCTCCTCGGGACCGCCCTGCTCGGGCCGCTGTACCGGCGGATGCTGAAGATGCGGGTCAACCAGTCGCTGGCCGCCGCGCTCACCTGCGTCGCGGTGGCCGTGGTGGTCGGCGGCGCCGTCTACATCGTCGTCGCCGCGCTCATCCACACCGGCGGACAGATCGTCACCTCGCTGCGCCAGGCGGCCCGTTCCGTCGCCGAGCACTTCGGCGCGGCCGGGACCTCCCTCGACGATCTCGCCGCCCATTCCAAGGACCTGCTGGCCAAGTTCGGCGGAACGGCCGCGGCCAACGTCATCAGCGGGGTCAGCGTCGTGGGCGAGACCCTCGCCATGGCCGTCCTCGCCCTGCTGCTCGTCTTCTTCTTCCTGCGGGACTCGGACCGCGTGGCCGGTGCCCTGCGCACGCTGGCGCCCCGGGGGACCGCCGACCTCGTCGAGGCCATGGCCCGGCGGGCCTTCGGGGCCGTCGAGGGGTTCATGCGCGGAACGACCCTGATCGCGCTCATCGACGCCCTCTGCATCACCGTCGGGCTGCTGATCCTGCGCGTCCCGGGCGCGGTGGGGCTCGGCGCGCTCGTCTTCGTCGGCGCGTTCCTGCCCTACCTCGGCGCGTTCATCTCCGGCGCGGTCGCCGTGCTGGTCGCCCTCGCGGACCGCGGGTTCGTCATCGCGCTGTGGGCGCTCGGGGTGGTCCTCGCCGTGCAGGTCCTGGAGGGGCACGTCCTCCAGCCGATGATCCAGAGCCGGACGGTGCAGATGCATCCCGCGGTGGTGCTCCTGGCGATCACCGCGGGCGCGTCCGTCGCGGGGATCCTGGGCATGCTGCTCGCCGTCCCGCTGACCGCGGCGGTCTTCGGGGTGGTGCACGAACTCCGGGCGCTCTACGGGCCGGACGGGCCGGAGACGCCCGGAGTGCCCGGCGTACCGGGGCCCTCGGAGGCGCCGTAGCCGGCGGGCCCTCCCCGGCCGGCCTCCGCGGCCTTCCCGAGGTCACCCGCGCCCGCGGGGTCCGGCGACCGCCCCGGGGCGCCGGGAGCACCGGGCCCGCCGAGCCGCGTGGTCTCCCCGAAGCCTGCCGTGTCCTCGAAGTCCGCCGCGTCGCCGAACGCCTCCAGGGCCTCCAGCATGGCCGCGTCCCGGGAGGCCTCCGTCCTGGCGGCCTCCGGCTCCTGCTCCTGTTCCTCGGAGAACTCGAACCAGATGCTCTTCCCCTCGCCGCGCGGATCCACCCCCCAGGCGTCCGCGAGCAGTTCCACGAGGACCAGTCCTCGTCCGGACGAGGCCAGCTCGCCGGGATCACGCCGGTGTGGCAGGTCGTCGCTGCCGTCGGTCACCTCGATCCGCATCCGCCGCTTCCCCGGCTCACCCGTCACCGCGGCCGCGAGCAACGCGTCGGCGTCGGTGTGCACGAGGACGTTGGTGATCATCTCGGAGACGAGGAGGACCGCGGAGTCGAGCTGGTCGGCGGAGGACCAGTCGTGCAGCAGCTCGCGCAGCTGCTGGCGGGCGCTCGCGATCCGCTCCGGCTCGGCCTGGGCCACGGTGAGCATCGTGCGGCGCACCGTCGGCCGCACGGCGGGTGTCGCGCCGCCGTAGCCGCGCTCCGCCTCCCGGGACAGCAGCAGCACGGCGATGTCGTCCTCGCGCCGGTCCGCCAGCGGGCCGGTGGTGTGGTGCGAGGAAGGTCCGTGCACCGCCTGGACGAGCGCGTCGGCGAGGGCCTCCATGTCGCCCTCGTGGGATTCGAGAGTCCGGCGGATCCGGCGCCAGCCGGTGTCGAGGTCGTGGCCGCCGGTCTCGATGAGACCGTCGGTGCAGACGAGCATCGTCTCGCCCGGCTCCAGGACGAGCCGGGTGGTCGGGTAGTCGGCGTCCGGGTCGATGCCGAGCGGGAGACCGCCCGCGGTGGACCGCATCAGCACCGTCCCGTCCGCCATGCGTATCGCGGGGTCGGGGTGCCCGGCGCGGGCGATGTCGAGCGTGCCGGTGGCCGGGTCGACCTCGACGTAGAGGCAGGTCGCGAAGCGCAGGTCGCCGGGTTCGCCGTCCCCGTCGTCGGCGCCGCCGCTCGACCCGTACGTCACCGAGTCCATGACCCCGTAGAGGAAGCGGGAGGCCCGGGACAGCACCGCGTCCGGGCGGTGGCCCTCGGAGGCGTACGCGCGCAGCGCGATCCGGAGCTGGCCCATCAGGCCCGCGGCCCGCACGTCGTGGCCCTGGACGTCGCCGATGACCAGTGCGAAACGGCCGGTCGGCAGGGGGATCACGTCGTACCAGTCGCCGCCGACCTGAAGGCCGCCGCCGGTCGGGACATAGCGGGCCGCGACGCTCATCCCCGGCATCTGCGGGCCGAGCGTCGGCATCATCGAACGCTGCAGACCGTCGGTCAGCTCCCGCTCGGTCTCGGCCGCGCCGGCGCGCGAGAGGGCCTGGGCGAGCATGCGGGCCACGGTGGTGAGGACCGAGCGTTCGTCGGGCGTGAAGGAGACGGGATACGTGAAGGCCGCCATCCAGGCACCCATGGTGCTGCCGGCGACGGTGAGCGGCAGGAACGCCCAGGACTGCCGCCCGAAGTGCTGCGCGAGCGGCCAGGACGCCGGGTAGCGCTCCTTGTAGGCCTCCGGGGAGGAGAG
The DNA here is from genome assembly GCF_002078175.1 of Streptomyces sp. M41(2017). GTDB lineage: Bacteria > Actinomycetota > Actinomycetes > Streptomycetales > Streptomycetaceae > Streptomyces. The sequence goes on from NZ_MWFK01000001.1 coordinate 2,198,116, forward strand.
ATAGACCGCCCGGCCGGTGCGGACCACCTCGGCGGCCGGATAGTCCGTGGCCAGCGACATGTGGGTGAAGGGGCCCTCGTCGCCCGGCTGGTGCCCGTGGTGGCCGATGATCGTCAGCCGGTCGCCCTCCGCGCCGAAGACCGCGAGCCCGTCCGGTGAGAAACCGGGCATGGACAGCCCGGCCGCGACGCGCAGCACCTCCGCGGTGGAGCGGGCCTCGGCGAGCGCCCGCCCCGCGTCCAGCAGGAACGCCTCCCGCGAGCGGCGCCAGTCCCCGGTGACCGGCGTGCGGGCGGCGGCCCCGGGAGGCTGCTCGGTGACCTCCTGGAGGGTGCCGACCAGTTCGTAGTGGCCCGTCTCGGCGTCCATCGTGGGTCTGGAGCGGCTGCGGACCGTGCGCAGCACCCGCCCGTGCCCGTCCATGATGCGCATCCGGGCCTCGGCGAGCGTGCCCTCGGCCACCGCGAGCTGGACCACCCCGTCCATCTCGTTCCAGTCGACGGGGTGCACGTGGGAGCGCACGCCCGCCTCGGTGAGGGTCGTCCGCTCCGCGGGCAGGCCCATGAGGCGGGCTGCCTCCGCGTCGAAGGTGACGAGGCCCGCGGCGTTGTCCCAGCGCCACAGACCGGTCGCCAGAGTGGCCAGGACGTCCCCCACAGCGGGCAGGGGCTCACCAGTGCGCATGGGCCCACTGTAGGAACAGGTGATCGGTGGCTGCCACCGAAGCCGTCCGGGACGGGGGCTGCGCGGTCCGCCGAGGGGCCAGGAGCGCGGGCTGGTGCCGGGGCGCGGCGCCGTCCGGCCGGGGGTCCCCGTGCCGGACGGGGCGTCGAGCCGTAATTGGTGGGGAAGTGATCGTGGGCTGCCCGGTACGCTGGGGTTGTTTCACGTGAAACACGCCCCCAATCCGCGAAGACTGGATGAAACGACGATGCATCGGTACAGGTCCCACACCTGCGGCGAGCTCCGCGCCTCTGACGTCGGCAGCGACGTCCGGCTGAGCGGCTGGCTGCACAATCGCCGAGACCTGGGTGGCATCCTCTTCATCGATCTGCGCGACCACTACGGCATCACGCAGCTCGTCGCGCGTCCCGGCACGCCTGCCTACGAGGCCCTCGACAAGGTCTCCAAGGAATCGACCGTCCGAATCGACGGCAAGGTCGTCTCCCGCGGCACGGAGAACGTGAACCCGGAGCTGCCGACCGGCGAGATCGAGGTCGAGGTCGGTGAGGTCGAGCTGCTCGGCGCCGCCCAGCCGCTGCCCTTCACGATCAACGCCGAGGACGGGGTCAACGAGGAGCGGCGCCTGGAGTACCGCTTCCTCGACCTGCGCCGCGAGCGCATGCACCGCAACATCCTGCTGCGCACGGCCGTGATCTCCGCGATCCGTCACAAGATGACGGCGCTGGGCTTCAACGAGATGGCGACCCCGATCCTCAGCGCCACCTCCCCCGAGGGCGCGCGCGACTTCGTGGTCCCCTCCCGGCTGAACCCGGGCAGGTTCTACGCGCTGCCGCAGGCGCCGCAGCAGTTCAAGCAGCTGCTGATGATCTCCGGCTTCGACCGGTACTTCCAGATCGCGCCCTGCTTCCGCGACGAGGACGCCCGCGCGGACCGTTCGCCGGGCGAGTTCTACCAGCTCGACGTCGAGATGTCCTTCGTCGAGCAGGAGGACGTCTTCCAGCCCATCGAGAAGCTCATGACGGAGCTGTTCGAGGAGTTCGGCGGAGACCGTCACGTCACCTCGCCGTTCCCCCGCATCCCGTTCCGCGAGTCGATGCTGAAGTACGGCTCCGACAAGCCGGACCTGCGGGCCCAGCTGGAGCTCGTCGACATCACCGACGTCTTCGAGGGTTCCGAGTTCAAGGCGTTCGCCGGCAAGCACGTGCGCGCCCTGCCGGTGCCGGACGTGTCCGGTCAGTCCCGCAAGTTCTTCGACGGCCTCGGTGACTACGCGGTCGAGCAGGGAGCCAAGGGCCTGGCCTGGGTTCGGGTCGGCGAGGACGGCGCGCTGTCCGGTCCGATCGCCAAGTTCCTCACCGAGGCGAACGTCGCCGAGCTGACCAAGCGCCTCTCCCTGGCGCCGGGCCACGCGGTGTTCTTCGGCGCGGGCGAGTTCGAGGAGGTCTCGAAGATCATGGGCGCGGTGCGGGTCGAGGCCGCCAAGCGCTCGGGCAACTTCGAGGAGAACGTCTTCCGGTTCTGCTGGATCGTCGACTTCCCGATGTACGAGAAGGACGAGGAGACCGGGAAGCTCGACTTCTCGCACAACCCGTTCTCGATGCCGCAGGGCGGTCTGGAGGCCCTGGAGACCCAGGACCCGCTGGACATCCTCGGCTGGCAGTACGACATCGTCTGCAACGGCGTGGAGCTCTCCTCCGGCGCGATCCGGAACCACGAGCCCGAGATCATGCTCAAGGCCTTCGAGATCGCGGGCTACGACCGGGAGACCGTCGAGGAGCAGTTCGCGGGCATGCTGCGCGCGTTCCGCTTCGGCGCCCCGCCGCACGGCGGGATCGCCCCGGGTGTCGACCGCATCGTCATGCTGCTCGCGGACGAGCCAAACATCCGCGAGACCATCGCGTTCCCGCTGAACGGCAACGCCCAGGACCTGATGATGGGCGCCCCGACGGAGCTGGACGAGACCCGGCTGCGCGAACTGCACCTCTCGGTGCGCAAGCCGCAGCCGAAGTAGACCCCGGCCCTCCGGGGTCGTCCACCGTACGAGAGTGGCCCGGAACCGTCGTCGGTTCCGGGCCGCTTCGCGTACCCGGGGAGACCACAGCCCGGACCACCCATGCTGCCGACTGTTCAGTTGTGCTGGGCCTTGGTGATGCGGGCCAGTTCCTTGCGGATCAAGGGGAGGGGGAAGCGGTCGTCCTGGTCCATGTTCAGCATCGTGAAGTACGCGGTGACGTTGCCGACGCGGACGAGCACGTGTTGTTCGCTCCGGACGGAGACGCGCTTGCCGCTGCGGAGGCCGGGCGGCTGCTTGACCGGGATGGTGATCCGGAGGGCGATCGACTCGTCGCCGAGGCGGGGGATCTTCTCCCCTTCGACGTGTGCGGTGTACTTCCCCGTATACGTGACGCCCTTGAAGCCGGAGCAGGTCGTCAGGGACGCGCGGACCTGGGCGACGGCCTTCTCGGCGCCGTTGCCCTCGTAGGAGGCGAGGGTGCCGCCGCCGGGCCAGACGCTGCCCTTCCAGTTGAAGACCTGGTCCACCGCGGCCGAGGCGCCGGGGGCGTCGAGAGCGTCCAGCATCTTCTGGCAGGTGGCGTCCGAGGCGGGCGGGAAGGTGTTCTTGGCGCGGGCGGGCTTCCGCTCGTCCGCCGAGACGCCGAGACTGCCCGGCACGTCGTCCTCGGTGAGGGCGGCCGACTTCAACGCCGCCGAGGAGAGGGGCGGTTGGTGAGCGGCTGCCGTGGAGGTGATGGAGGGCGTGGAGGCGCCAGAGGCCCTGGGGCTCGGTGCGGCGGATGTTCCTCCGTCGCTGTCACCGCCCGCGCAGGCCGTGAGCCCCCACCCTGTCAGGACAGCACCGATCAGCAGCCAGTTGCTTCCCCGCACCCGAACCCGTATCCCCATCTGAGCCCCCCGGACCGCTCGCCTCGTGCGCCTCGTGCGCCTCAACGGTCGGCATCGTACGGGGCGTTCGCTCAGGTGTCGTACGAGCCGTCCCAGGGGGCGGCGAAGCCCAGGCGGTCGGGGTAGAGCTCGGCCCAGGGCTCGCCCTCGTCGACTCCGGTCAGCAGGCCGAACAGCACGCCGTCGACCGTCAGTTGGAACGGGCGGATCGCGATGTCCGTGTACGAGCGCCGGGGCAGGCTGCGCAGCAGCTTCGCCAGGTGGACGCGGGCGCGCGAGAGCACGGAGGTGTCCCCGTGCGGGTCGCTCTGCTGCTCGGCCCAGGTGCCGGCACACCAGACCTCCGAATCGCGGTAGCGCCCCTCGGAGTCGAAGGTGTGGAGCACGGTGTAGAGCCGTTTGTGCTCTTCCCAGCCGTCGTCGGGACGGAACCCTTCGGGGAAGGCGTACGTGATCGACGCCAGGAACTGACCGTCCGCGTACCGGCCGATGGTCTCGGTGCGGTGCTTCGGTTCGTAGGCGATCGGAATGACCTCGGGGACTGCCATGGCGGAAACCATACGGGTGATCGGGGTCATGCCAGAAGTCAGGGCCACCCCACGGACGGTGGGTGCCCGAGGGGCCCCGCACCACCGTGTGGTCCGGGGCCCCTTGGCCTGAATCAGGTGCCTATTCGGGGGCGCCGCCGAAGCGCTCCTTGTAGGACTCCAGGTCCTCGTCGGTGATCTTCGCGAAGAGGACCGGGGGAACCGTGAACGGGGTGCCGGAGGGCACCGAGGACAGGGCGCGGACCTCGTCCTGCGTCACCCACGTCGCCGTGTCCTCGGCGAGGGCGAAGGCCGAGCGCATGGCGCGGGCGGACGACGGGATGAAGGGCTCGGAGACCACCGAGTACAGGTGGATCAGGTTCATCGCCGTGCGGAGGGTCAGCGCCGCGCCCTCGGGGTTCGTCTTGATCTCCAGCCAGGGGGCCTTCTCCTCCAGGTAGGAGTTGCCTGCCGACCACAGGGCGCGCAGCGCGGCGGCCGCCTTGCGGAACTGGAGGGCCTCCATCTGGGTCTCGTACTCGGCGAGCAGGCCCGCGATCTCCTCGCCCAGCCGGGTCTCGGCCTCCCCGGCCTCCGCGCCCGCCGGGACCTCCTCGCCGAAGCGCTTCTTGGAGAAGGACAGCACCCGGTTGACGAAGTTGCCGAGGGTGTCGGCCAGGTCCTTGTTCACCGTGGCCGTGAAGTGCTCCCAGGTGAACGACGAGTCGTCCGACTCGGGGGCGTTCGCGATGAGGAAGTAGCGCCAGTAGTCGGCGGGCAGGATGTCCAGGGCCTGGTCGGTGAAGACACCGCGCTTCTGGGACGTGGAGAACTTGCCGCCGTAGTACGTCAGCCAGTTGAAGGCCTTGACGTAGTCGACCTTCTTCCACGGCTCGCGCACGCCCAGCTCGGTGGCGGGGAACATGACGGTGTGGAAGGGCACGTTGTCCTTCGCCATGAACTGCGTGTAGCGGACCGGGTTCTCGCCGGAGTCCGCGTCGTACCACCAGGACTTCCAGTCCCGGTTCTCGGCATCCTGGTCTGCCCACTCGTTCGTCGCGCCGATGTACTCGATCGGGGCGTCGAACCAGACGTAGAAGACCTTGCCCTCGGCCGCCAGCTCGGGCCAGGTGTCGGCCGGGACCGGGACGCCCCAGTCCAGGTCACGGGTGATCGCGCGGTCGTGCAGGCCCTCGGTCAGCCACTTGCGGGCGATGGAGGAGGCGAGCTGCGGCCACTCGGACTCGTGACGCGCCACCCACTCCTCGACCTCGTGCTGCAGCTTCGACTGGAGGAGGAAGAGGTGCTTCGTCTCACGGACCTCCAGGTCCGTCGAGCCGGAGATCGCCGAACGCGGGTTGATCAGGTCCGTGGGGTCGAGGACGCGCGTGCAGTTCTCGCACTGGTCGCCGCGGGCCTTGTCGTAACCGCAGTGCGGGCAGGTGCCCTCCACATAGCGGTCCGGGAGGAACCGGCCGTCCGTCGGCGAGTACACCTGACGGATGGCACGCTCCTCGATGAAGCCGTTCTCGTTCAGGCGGCGCGCGAAGTGCTGCGTGATCTCGCGGTTCTGCGCGCTGGAGCTGCGGCCGAAGTAGTCGAAGGCCAGCTCGAAGCCGTCGTACACCGCCTTCTGCGCGTCGTGCGCCTGCGCGCAGAACACGTCGACGGGCAGACCCCGCTCCTTGGCCGCCAGTTCCGCGGGGGTGCCGTGCTCGTCCGTCGCGCAGATGTACAGGACGTCGTGACCGCGCTGGCGGAGGTACCGGGCGTACACGTCCGCCGGGAGCATGGACCCCACCATGTTGCCCAGGTGCTTGATCCCGTTGATGTACGGAAGGGCGCTGGTGATGAGGTGTCGAGCCATCGCGGGCTGCTCCCAAGTCGCTACGTGGGGTGACGACCGCCTCGGTTCCCCGGCCGGCGCGTCGTCATCGGTGAACCTTGAAATCGTAGCCGACACGCGCGGGCCGCCCGCTTCCCGTTCTACAGGGTGGGAAGGGGGCGGCCGGGCGCTGCGATACGGGGTGGCCGGTGATCTACGGGCGCCAGTTCTCCAGCAGGCCGTCGTAGACCTCGGCGTCCGTCAGCTCGCGCGGGGTCGGGCCCGCGTGGAAGAAGGCCGTGTTCCCGGTCTTCAGCCTGCGGAGGTAGTCGAAGGCCTTGTTCTCCGGCCCGCCGAACGCGACGAAGGAGAAGAAGACACCGGGGTGGTCCTTGGCCGCGTTCGCGAGGGACTGGGTGGCCGGGGTCTTGGCGTCGGGGGCGCCGTCCACCTGGAAGATCACCAGGGCAGGGTCCGTGGAGCCGGACTTCTGGTAGTGCGTGACGACTTCCTCGACCGCCGCGTGGTAGCTCGTACGGCCCATGCGGCCGAGGCCGGCGTGCAGGTCGTCGACCTTGTTCTCGAACTCGGTGAGGCTGAGGGTGCCGGTGCCGTCCAGCTCCGTGGAGAAGAAGACGACGTGGACGGTCGCCTCCGGGTCCACGTGGGCGGCGAGGGCGAGGGCCTGCTCGCCCAGGGCCTGTGCGGAGCCGTCCTTGTAGTAGGCGCGCATCGACGAGGAGCGGTCGAGCACGAGGTAGATCGTGGCGCGGGTGCCTGTCAGGTCCCGCTTCTTCAGCGCGGTACCCGCTTCCCTGTACGCCGTTGCCAGCGCCGGGGCCTTCGACTTGACCCTGGTCATGGGGACCGCCGGGGCCGCGGCGGGCACCGGGGCCACCGGGGTGACCTCCGCCGCGACCGGCGCGACCGAAACCTCCGGCTCCGCCTCGGCAACGGGCGTGACCGGCTCGACCGGGGTCTCCGGCTCCGCCTCGGCGACGGGCGTGACCGGCTCGGCCGGGGTCTCCGGCTCCGCCTCGGCGACCGGCGCGACCGGCTCGGTGACCGGCTCGGCCGCCTCGGCTTCGCCTTCGGCGGGAGTGCTCCCACCCGCAGCACCCGTGCTGCCTTCGACAACCGGCTCGGGTCGATCCTGTGGATCCTCCCCGCCGTCGGCGACCGCGGGCACGATCGCCGCGGGTTCCACCACGGGCTCGGCCTGGACCACCGGCTCGGGCTGGACCACCGGCTCGGGCTCGATCACCGTCGCCGGCTCGATGGGTGCCTCGGGCTCGGTGACCTCGACCGGTTCGACCACCGCGTCCGGCGTCGCCGTCGGCTCGGGCTCGATCACCGCGACGGGGCCCGCCTCGGCGACGACGACGTGCTCGGCCTCGATCACCGGCCCGGCGTCGGCGACCGGCTCGGCCTCGGTGGCCGGGGTCTCGGACTCGACGGCCGGGGGCTCGGCCTCGGCGGCCGGCTCCGGCGTGATCGGCTCGGTCGGTTCGGGCTTGATCGGTTCCGGGGCCGACGGGGACTCCTCCTCGGGGGAGGACGTCTGCTTCGGGACCGTCACGTTGTCGAAGGCCGCCGAGACGAGGTCGTCGACGACGGACGGGTTCGGCTCGGTCGACTGGGACGGGATCTTCGGCTCGGGGTCAGGGAGCCGGGTGGAGACCGGGTCGGTCTCCGGAGCGGGGGCCGGAGTCGGTTCGGCCTCCTGGGAAGGAGCCGGAACCGTCGGCGTCACCTCTCGCGAGGTCTCCGCGTCGGCGTCACGACCCTTGCGTGAGCGGCCGAACGCATTCCGCAGGAGAGTGAGAATGCCCATGTGCGCAACCCTTCGCGTGAGTTGATCCCGTCAATCCCTGGCCAGGACGGACACGTAAGGTTAGCGGCCACAGAAGGTGATCTTCGGCAGGGGCGGCACGCTGGTCAGAAGGCACCTCAACCCCCCTTGTGGGCGGGACCCGTTCACTCTGCGTTCGCCCTCAGTGCGGTGACGCGATGGTGCGGGCCGCCGCGACCTCCTGGCGCACCGGTTCGAGCACGCTGCCCGACGGGCCGCTCAGATCGGTGCGGACGGCGACGAGGACGTCCGACGCGCGCAGACCGTCCGAGAGCTCCCGCAACTGGCGCGCGATGGTGGTGATCTCGTCGGCGGACGGTTCGGCCGATCCCCCGCGGACCCGGACCCGGGCGGCGGTCGTCGCGTCCACGATCCGTTCGACGGCGACGACCAGGGGCATCCAGGCGGCGGCCCGGCGCCCGTTGGGCGGCGGTTCGGTCAGGGCGCGCTGGAACTCCGTACGGATGGAGGACAGGTCGCGGTACAGACGCCGCCTGGAGCGCGCGCGGGCCGCGGGGTCGGCGAGGTCGCCGAAGGCCAGCTCGACGTACTCGGCGGTGTCCGCGACCGCGTCCGCGAGCCGGTCGCCGACCCGGGCGTGCCAGCTCTCCGGCCACAGCAGATACCCCGCCACCAGGGCGATCGCGCAGCCGACGAGGGAGTCGACGAGGCGGGGGACGACCAGGCCGGTGCCCTGGTGGTTGAGGATGTCGGACAGCAGGAGGATCACCGGGGTGATCGCGGCCGTCTGGTACCCGTAGCCGCGCGGTGTCAGGGCCGGGATCAGCGGGGCGAGCAGCAGGATCACGCCGACGTCGGCCCAGCCGCGCGGCACCACGGTCAGCACCGCCGCGGCGACGACGAGCCCGGCGACCGTGCCGAGTGCGCGCAGCAGCGCCCGGGAGAACACGGACCCGAAGTCGGGCTTCATGACGAAGGTGATGGTGAGCGCGACCCAGTAGGAGCGCGGCACGGCGACCGTCGAGACGAGGATCTGGGCGAGGCCGATGCACAGGGCGAGCCGGATGCCGTAACGCCAGGAGGCGGCGGACATCAGGACGCCGCGGGCGGCGCGCGCGGTCCGCACACGGAGGGTGGCGGGCCGGCCGAGACGGTCGTCGAGCGTGTCCGGCGACACGTCCGTGACGACGCCCGCCGCGTGCCGCACGGCATGGTCGACGGCCCGGCCGGTCTCGTCGGCCGGCGCGGGCAGCCGCAGCTCGACAGGGGTGGTGGAGCCGGTCTCGACGGCCTCGGCGAGCCGGTGCACGGCGGCGGGGATCGCGGCGGGCAGCCGTTCGCCCCGCTGGTGGGCGGCGGGGGCGGACTCGACGACGGGGGTGACGGCGTTCAGCTGGGCGAGCAGCCGCACCAGGTCGGGGCTGCGGCCGTGGTGGAAGACGCGACGGGCGAGGACGGCGTCGTAGGAGTCGTTGAGGGAGCGGGTGACGGTGAGGCGGAGGTCCTCGTAGGCGTCGGTGCCGCTCACGGCGAGCAGGTCCCCGACCTTCCGGTAGGTGTCGGCGACGGCGGCCCGTTCCGGCACCCCCGACCGCAGGGGCCAGGCCAGCAGTGCCAGCAGGAGGACGAGCAGGCCGCCGCCGGACATCAGGACCGGGGCGAGCCACCAGGAGCCGGGCAGCGGAAGTCCGGCACCGATCACGCAGTTGAGGAGGAGCAGCAGCCCGCCGACGGAGGCGACCGCGCCGATCGAGGACATCATCCCGGAGACGAGGGCGACCCCGGTGACGGCGGCGACGGCGGTCCAGCCGTGGCCGAAGACGAGGGCGCCGATCGTGACGCCGACCGCGCCGAAGAGCTGCGGCACCGCGATGTTGAAGATCCGCATGCGGTACGCGTCGGCCGTGTCGCCGATGACGCCGGACAGCGCGCCCATGGAGGCGAGGGCGCCGTAGGCGGGTTGTCCGCAGGCGAGGCCGACGGCGAGCGGCAGCGCCATGGCGACGGCGGCGCGGGCGACGGCGGGCCGGTTGACGGGGGCCCGCTGCGGGGTGAGGTTCCTGACTAGCCAGTCGGGCGGGGTGAGGCCGATGGGGAACGCGCGGGACATGGCCCAAGTATGAGGCTCTCCCGCGGTTCGGCCGGGTCGTCGGGGCCTCATCGCCGCTGGTGGAGCGTGAGATCGACGACGAGGGCGCGGTGGTCCGTGTCGCGGATCCGCAGGAAGGCGGCCCGTCGGGCGGAGAAGTCGGCGGAGACGAGGACGTGGTCGATCTGCGCGCCGAACTCCGGCGTGGTCCTGGCGGGCCAGCTCGGTGTCCGCGGTGACCCGGACAGCCGCGCGCTGTCGCGCAGCCCGGTGTCGAGGACGCGGCGGAAGGCGGCGTGGTCCTGGGTGGCGTTGAAGTCCCCGGCGACGATCGTCGGCCCGCGGCTGTTCGCCGCGTAGTGGCGCAGCGCGCCGAGTTCCCGCCGCCAGACGCCGACCTGCCCCGGGAGCGGGGGCATCGGATGGGCGAGCTGCAGCCCGACGGTGTGGCCGTGCACGTCGGCGACGGCTCCCGGCATGCCCATGGTGCCGCGCACTCCGTCGGCGCCGCGCAGCGGGAAGCGGCTCAGCACGACCGATCCGTCGGACCCCGCGCCCTCGACGGCCTCCCGGTACGGGTAGGTGCCGCCGTTGCCTCCGAAGGCGTCCTCCAGGGCACGCGAGCAGCCGTACTCGCACTCCTGAACGAACAGGATGTCGGGCTTGCGCCGGCGGACGGTGTCGATCAGGGAGCCGGTCCCCTGCCCGAACTCCACGTTGGACGTCATCACGCGCAGTGCGGCGAGTGCCGGCCCGACCGGTTCGGCGGTCCTGCCGTAGGGCTCGATGTACCAGGCGAGGAGGCCGAGGACGAGGACTCCCCAGACCAGGCCGGTCCGCCATCGGGCGAGCAGGGTCAGCAGCACCGCGAGGCCGGTCGGCACGAGCAGCCACGGCAGGAAGGCGAGCAACTGCGGTACGGGCGTGATCCCGTCGAGGTCGGCTACCCGGCAGCCGGCGACGACGCTCACCCCGGCGAGCAGCAGTCCGGCGAGCCACGCCGCGACGGTGCGGCCGCCCCGCCGCCTGCGCTCGCGGTAGGCGGGTTCCTCCGCGCCCCGTCGGTCAGCCGACGCAGTGTCCACCTTCCGGCCTTCCGCTCGTCCGCGTGGGATGTCCGCATCCTCCCCCGAGGACGGGGCGCGCGGGGGGAGGGTTGCCGGGTGGCGGGACGCGGGGCGCGTGTGGTGGCCCCCCGCTCGCGGCGGGCGGGGCCCGCCCCGGCGGGTTTCGGTGCGCGGTCGGTGTGTCGCCGGTGCGTCCCCGTCCGGTGCCGGTCGCCCGAGCGGTGGACCGGGTCCGGCACGGGGAGCGGATCAGGCGCCGACCCGGGTGGACTGTTCCGCCGGAGTCTGCGCGGGTGCCGCGGCCGTCCGCCGGTAGCGGACGTACGCGCCGGTGAGCGCGGCGCCCAGGGCGACCGTGAGGCCGGCGGCCAGAAGCAGCCAGGAGACGAACCGCAGGGTCTCGGTGAGGGCGTCGTAGACCGCGCCGGCGGCCGTGCGGGACACGCCGTCCGGCAGGCCGGAGAGGGTCAGGCCGCGGCCGACGGCGACCGCCGCGCCGAGCAGCGCGGCGCCGAGCGCGGTGCCGATGCCCGTCGCGAGGACCGCGCGGCGACGGCACAGGGCGAGGACGATCCCGGTCGCCGCGAAGACGACCGACGCCACGGGCAGCCAGAAACCGGCGACTTCGAGCACGTGGAACCCCTTCCGGAGCCGGGCCAGGTCCGCGGCCCCGAGCACGGTGATTTCCGTGTGCTCGACGGGGATCCGGTCGGCCAGCGGCATGTGGTCGGCGGCGAGCCGGCGCTTGACCCGCTCGGTGACGGGCGCGAGGTCGACGGTCACCGCGCCCTCGCGGTCGTCGCGCAGGGCCCGCATCACCGCGTCGTGGGCGGCCATGTTGGCGGTCTCCCACGCCGTCCGGTACGCCTCGGTCTCGGTGAACGAGCGGACGGCGTCGCGGACGAAGTGGTTGACGGGTCCCTGGAGCCCCTGGCGTACGTGGACCTCGCGGAGGATGCCGTCGGTGACACCGGCGGCGACCGCGTCCCGCACGTCGGCGTCGGCGGCGAGCGGTGCCACGGTGGCCTCGTAGCGGCCGGAGTCGCCGAGCCCGTACATCGCCCACGTCGACAGCGCGCCGAGCGGCGCGAGGAGGCAGGCGAGGACGATCAGCACCGCCGACAGGACGCTCCGGAGACGAGGGGACACCTCTCCAGGCAAGGCCTCCGCACCGCCGTACGCGAGCGGGTTGACTGCAAATGGGCGCAGACGACCAGCCGTACGGGGCCCCCGGTCTCCGGGGTCGGCGGATCGCCTCGGCCGGCGGCCCGGCTCCGGACGCCCGCCCGCGCCGGGTCCGATCCCCGCGTCGCCCAGTGGCCCCAAGGCCTCCGTGCGCTCCGGTGGAGCCCTCACTCGAACGGGTGTTATCTGGACCTGGGAAAACTGGGGAGAAGGAGGCCGATATGCGCACCACCCCGGCCCTGCGGACTTTGGCCGCGGCCCTGCTCAGCGGCGGTGTCCTCACCGTCGCGGCCGCCGGCACCTCCATGGCGGCGGCCCCGTCGGCGCCCGCCAGCGGCGGTGGCGGCTCGGACGGCCCCGTCTGGGGAACCGTCGTCTCCGGCGGCGAACTGAACGTCAGGCTGCAGCCCAGCACGACCTCCCCGGTCGTCGCGGCGCTCTCACCGGGCAGCCAGGACCGCGTCCAGTGCGCGGTGAGCGGGCAGAGCGTCTTCGGCGACACGACCTGGTACTGGCTCGTGGGCGCGCACGCCTGGGCGAGCGCCGCCTTCGTCGACACCGGCGGCCACTGGGTGCCGAGCTGTTCGGACCCGTGTCCCGGAGAGAAGGACGGTGTGTGGCACAACGCGCACTGGGACCACAACGACCGGGACCTGAGCCAGGACCCGGGCTGGAGCTCGAACGGCAACGGCTCCTGGAGCTTCAGCGTCTCCAGTTCGTGGACCTGGACCGTCTCCGGTTCCGGTTCCTCCCCGAACTCCTGGGACTGGGTCCCGGGCGGCAGGTGAGCGGGTGAGGCGAGGGAACGCGGGAGGCCCCGGCCGTCGGCCGGGGCCTCCTTCCTGTACGCGTCACGACCTCCTGCACGCGTCACGACCCGCCGTCGAGGCGGTCAGGGCGTCGCCGTCACCGCCTCCGTCCCTGCGCGTCCTCGTGCGTGTAGTAGTGGTAGAAGGTCGTGGCGAACACGCCGACGGAGACTCCCAGGGACATGAAGACCGACCGCAGGATCGTCGCGTCCGTCTGGCTGTAGATGAATCCGAACGCACAGCCCGCGAAGACGGTCCAGGCCAGGGCGTGCAGGGCGGGATGGGTCGCCCTCGTCAGCGTGAGGACGGCGTAGAAGGCGGCCGCGAAGACGATCGCGGACACGAAGCCGAACAGCACGTTCCAGCCCGTGAAGGCGCCGGCGTCCCGGTTGATGTTGGCGGCCCAGAAGCCGTAGACGAGACCGGTGGCGACGGGCACCGCCCACTTGCCGACGCTGTGGGCGCGGGGCCCGAACACGTCGATCGGTCCTGAGGTGCGCGGTGTCCCTGACACGGGTGCGGCTTGCGCCATGGGAGGACTCCTCTCTGCTCGCCCCCGCCTTCCAGGTCACACCCCGTCCGGGCCCCCGGCAAGTCGGGACGGGAGCGCCCCGGCACCACTCCTTCGGCGGGAGGATGCCCCCGCGCGCGGCGGCCCCGCGGGGGCGTGCGGGAGTGCTCCTTCCGGCGGCATGCCGGGATGCGGTGATCATGGCCGCGTGCTTCGCTGAGGTCCATGAAGCTCGTACTCTTCGGCGCCACCGGCATGGTCGGCAGCCGTATCGCCACGGAGGCCTCGGCGCGCGGACACCAGGTCGTCGCGGTGAGCCGGTCCGGGCAGTCCCCCGTGCCCGGTATCGCCGCCACGGCGGCCGACGCCTCGGACCCTGCGAAGGTCGCCGAACTGGTGGCCGACGCGGACGCGGTGGCGTCGGCGTGTGTGCCGCCCCGGGACGGTTCGGACCCGCGCGAACCCTTCCTCGCCCTCAACCAGTCCCTGGTGGACGGGGTGCGGGCGGCCGGGGTGCGGCGGCTGGTGATCGTCGGCGGCGCGGGCACCCTGGAGGTCGCGCCCGGTCAGGCCGCCTGCGAGCAGCCCGACTTCCCCGACGCGTACCTTCCGGAGGCGCTCGCCCACCGCGACGCCCTCGCCTTCTACCGGAGCGACGCCGACGACCTCGACTGGACGTACGTCTCGCCCGCCGCGGAGATCGGCCCGGGCGAACGGACGGGCGAGTTCCGGATCGGCGGCGACCGCATGCTCTTCGACGCGGAGGGCGACAGCCGGATCAGCGCCGAGGACTACGCGATGGCGTTCGTCGACCAGCTGGAGATGCCCGTCCACCCGCACGCCCGGGTCTCGGTGGCGTACTGAGCGAGCCGGCGGCTGTCGCCCGGATCAGCCCGGGTCCGCGACGCCCGGCCCTGGAGGAAGAGGCGGTACGGCACGGTGGCCGCCCGGAGATCCCTGCTCGACCAACTCCCGCGCGCTGGACGGCGGGACGCCGTCCAGCGGCAGAAGCCACTGCTGCTGCGCGGGCGCAGTGTCGCCTGGATGCCCCCGGTCCTGCTGCTCATCGGCATCGCGCTGCTCGACGCGAACACCTCCGGGCGGTTCCGGATCATCTCCTGGGTCGCCCTGGTGCCCGCGATCGCCGCGGCGCTCTGCGGGGTGTGGGGCACGGCCGCCCTCGCGGTGCTGTCCCTGCTCACCTACGTCGTCATCGACAGCTCCTGGCCGCACCAGCTCCGGACCGGCCTGCCCGACTTCATCCTCGTGCTGGCCGGCGGGGTGCTCGCGGTGCTGGCCTGCTCGGTGCGGGTGCGCGGGGAGCGGCGCATGCTGCACATGCAGGACGTCGCCGAGACGACCCGGCGCACGGTGCTGCGCCCGATGGCGCCGGGCTGGGGCGGCCTGGACCACGCGGCCGTCTACCTCACCGCCGACAGCGAGGCCCGCGTCGGCGGCGACTTCTACGACATCCAGCCGGGACTGCACGGCACCCGGCTGCTGCTCGGCGACGTCCAGGGCAAGGGGCTCGGCGCGGTGGAGGCGGCGGCCGCGCTGCTCGGCACGTTCCGCGAGACGGCGTATCACGAGCCGTTCCTGGAGACGGTCGCCGGACGCCTGGAGGTGCGCATGCTGCGGCATGTCGCCTACTGCGCGGCGCTCGGCCGTGACGAGGGGGACCGGTTCGCGACCGGGGTCCTGGTCGCCTTCCCCGAGGACACCCCGGCCACCGTCGAGGTCATCAACTTCGGCCACGAACCACCCCTTGTGGTCGGTCCCGCGGGGGTACGGAGTCTGCCGCCCGGCGACGGACTGCCGCTCGGCCTGAGCGAGTTGGCGACCGAGCCGCCGCCGGTGCTCCGCGTCCCGCTCGCCGCCGGGGAGACGCTGCTGCTGGTCACCGACGGGGTGACCGAGGCCCGTGACGCGTCGGGCGAGTTCTTCCCGCTGCGCGAGCGGGTCACGGCCGCGGTGACCCGTGACCCGGCCGCCGCCGACCCGGAGTTCCTCGTCCAGCTCGTCCGCGACGGGACCCTGAGGCACTCGGCCGGCCGCCTCGCCGACGACACGACGATCTTCGCCGTACGACGCCGGGCGCGCGGCTACGCGGCGGACCTGAACGACGTCACCTAGGGCGGGCCGTTCGGATCGCGCGGCCGGACGCGGATCCCGGCCGGGCCGGAGCGCGGCGGGGTGATGGTTCCCGGCCGTCACGTCCCCCCTTTGCAGGCGCAGCGGTTACGGTGCTGACGTACGTGATCGATGGGGGAGGGAACCGATGCCCGGAACCGTGCTGCTTCTCGCGGCCTCGCCGGTGGGCAAGGGGTGTCTGGTGGACGCCGCGTCCGTGCTCCCCGTGCTCGCGGCCGTCGCCCCGGCGGTGCTGTCGGGCACCGAGACCGCGAACGTGGTGGAACTCGCCGACCCGTTGGAGCCGCAGGCCGTGCTGACCCGGCTGCGGGCCGCGGCGACGGCGCCGGGACCGCTGACGATGTTCGTGACCGGTCAGCTCCAGCTCGACCGCCGGCAGCGGCTTCCCCATCTCGCGCTGGCCCGCACCACCCCGGCGACGGTCCGCTACACCGCTTTCCCCTGGCACTGGATCACCGAGGAACTGCGGCTGCGTCCGCCGGGCCTGACCAGCATCTTCGTCGATCTGCACGCGGACACGGACACCTGGTCCCTGCTCTCCGGGCGCCCGCTCACCGCGGGTCCGTCGACCGCGCTGTACGGCAGGGTCGCGCCGCCGCCCCCGCGCCGTACCGTGGCTCACCCGGCGTACATGAAGGCCGTCGCCACCCTGCTGCGCAGCGGCCACCGGCCGCCGCTGCCCCAGCTGCACGAGCAGGCCCTGACGAGGACGTCGGGCGAGGAGACGGGACGGCCGGGACCGGCGGACCTCGTGCTCGCACCCGGGCAGAAAGGCCCGGTCGGTTCCGTCGTTGCGGCTGCCGCCGTCGCCTCCGTCGCTCCTGTCGCCTCGGGCGGTCCGGTCGGGGCCACGGTGATTCCGGCCGCGACAGTTCCGGCCGCGACGGTCCCGGAGGCCGGGGCGTCCGCGTTCCGGCCCGCCCCCGGCCAGTCCTGGGCCGGGCAACCCTGGCCGCCGGCACCGGAGTTCACGCCGGTGGCCCCGCTGCCCCCGTTCGCTCCCCCGGAGCCGGGCCACACCGGCCGGACCCCGTCCGTCGTCACGGCGCCGCCTCCCTCCGCACCGCCGATGCCCCTCGCGCCGCCCGGCGGCGGGCCGCCCACGGCCCCGGCCGCGCAGGCGGCTCCGCGGTCACCCGCGCCGGGCACGGCGCCCTCAGCGCCCACTCCGGCGGGACGACTTGACGGCGCCGCCGCTGTGGCACTCCCCAACCAGACAGCACAGCAGCGGAGTTCGGCTCCGCTCGATCCCCACGAGACGATCACCACCGCCGTGCGGGCCGGCCGCCACGACGAGGCGCTCGCCCTCGCGGGGACGTGGGAGGAGGAGGCGGCCCGTGTGCACGGGCCCGGCTCCGAGCAGGTGCTGCACTGGATGGAGGTACGGGCCGATCTGGCGATGTTCGCGGGGGATCCGGAGCGCAGCTGCCGCACCTGGCTGGCGGTCGCGGTGGCCCGGCTGGACGCGGGCCAGGCTCCGGACGCACCGGACGTGGAGTCGGCCGTGGACCGCGCCCACCATCAGTGGGGCCGCGTCGACGCACCGGCGCGGGCCCGCGAACTCGGCTCGGAGCTCGCCGCCCTGCGGCTCCGGGTGCCGGGACGCCGGGAGGGCGCCCTCGACCATGTGCGGCAGCAGTTGCGCCAGTTGCAGACGCAGGCCTGAGCGGACGAGGACGACGGCCCGGTGCCGGGAAGGGGCCGGCGGCGCCGCGGGGACGTTCGGGCGGACCGCTCAGGCGGACAGCGAGGCCAGCGCCCCCGACACCAGGGTGCGTACGCCCGGCGCGACCGTGGAGAGGTCCGGGGCGAAGTGCGGACTGTGGTTGCTGGGCACCGCCTCCAGCCGGGCCATGAGGTCGTCGCCGCCGGGGGCCGCGTTCCAGACGTCGGCCGGGGTGCCGGTCACGAACCAGAAGGAGTAGGGGAGTCCGCCGGCCGCGAGGCGGGAGAAGTCCTCGCTGCCCATCGCCGGACCGGGGTCGAGGATCGTCCCGGCGCCGAAGACCTCGCCGTGCACGGCGGCGATCCGCCGGTCCGTCTCGACGTCGTTGACCGTCACGGGGAAGTCGTTGCCGACGGTGACCTCGGGCTCGCTCGGGCAGCCGGCCGCGGCGCACTCGCCGGCCGCCACCCGCCGTACGGCGGCGATCATCCGCTCCCGCACCGCCGGCGACTGGGTCCGCAGGTTGAGGGAGATCCGGGCCTCGGACGGGATGATGTTGTGCCGGGTGCCCGCCTCGATCCGCCCGACCGTCAGCACGGCCGAGTCACGGGCTGCGATCTCCCGGCTGACGACCGTCTGGAGCCGGGTCACGATGTACGCGGCCGTCACCACCGGGTCGACGGTCGACTCGGGGCGCGAGCCGTGCCCGCCCCGGCCGTGCACCACGATGTCGATGTCCGTCGAGGCGGACATGATCAGCCCCGGGGAGTGCGCGTACAGGCCCGCGGGGCCGGGGGCCACGTGCTGGCCGAGCAGGACGTCCGGCCGCGGGAAGCGTTCGTGCAGACCGTCCCCGATCATCCGGGCCGCGCCCGCGCCGGTCTCCTCGGCGGGCTGACCGACCAGGACGAGCGTGCCGGTCCAGGTGTCGCGTCCGGCGGCGAGCGCGGCGGCGGCCCCGGCCAGCCAGGTGACGTGCAGGTCGTGGCCGCAGGCGTGCATGACCCCGTCGGTCTCCGAGGCGTACGACAGGCCGGTCTGCTCGGGAACGGGCAGTGCGTCCATGTCGGCGCGCAGCAGGACGGTGGGCCCGTCCCCGTTGCGCAGGACGCCGACCACGCCCGTGCCGCCCACGCCCTCGGTCGTCTCGTACCCGGACGCGCGGAGACGTCGCGTGAGGGCGGCGGCCGTGCGGTGCTCCTGGAGCGAGAGTTCGGGATGCCGGTGCAGGTCCCGGTAGAAGTCCTCCAGGCCGGAGACCGGGAGGTCGGCGGTGAGGTCCAGTGCGGTGCGGGCTGCGGCTGAGGTCACCGGGTCAGCCTATGCCGCGCTCCCTGCCGTGGGCAGGGAGCGGCGCGGTGGGCGCCGTCCGGCGGGAGAGGACGCGCGGACGGCGCCGACCGGCAGTCGGTCGGCCGGGGCCGACGGGTCCGGCGCGGGCCCGGTCACCGTCCGGCCGGCAGGGCTCCCTGCTCGGACGGGTGCGCGGCACCGGTCGGTACGGCCGCCCTCGCCGGGCCGACGTTGGCCACCGTCACCAGCGCGGCGACCGCGAGGAGCGCGGCGAGAAACCCTCTGGAGTAGCGCGCGGAAATACGTCGGAGCATGGTGACCTCACAACAACAGCGGCGTATTAAGCATGCTTAATCCGCCGCTTAACGTAGAGGCTTCCGGGCTCACCTCGCAAGGGGGCCAAGGGAGTTGGACAATAGTCAAAAGCTGGACCGACGTAACTCGGCTTAATGGCATGCTTAACCCATGGCGGAGCGGGACGGCCCGGAGATCATCGGGCGCAGGGTGCAGCAGTTGCGGACGAAGCGCGGCCTGACGCAGAAACAGCTGGCGGAACCCGCCTACACCCCGGCGTACATCTCCACCCTGGAGGCGGGACGCGTGCGGGCCTCCGAGCCGGCGCTGCGGCACATCGCGGAGCGGCTCGGGATCGCGTACGAGGAGCTGGCGACCGGGCGGCCCGCCCACCTCGCCACGGACCTGCGGCTGCGGCTGACCGACGCGCAGCGCACGCTCGCCACCGGAGAGGCCGAGGTCGCCGCCGAGGCGTACACCGCGCTGCTCGCGGAGGCGGTCACGCACGGGCTGGCGGCCGAGGAGGCGGCGGCGCTACTCGGGCTCGGCGAATGCGCCCTGGACACCGGGGACCTGGAGACGGCCCGCCGGCGCTTCGAGGAGTCGGAGCAGCGGCTCGGCGACGCCCCGCTGCCGCAGCGGGTGCCGGCGGTGCGCGGCCGGGCGACCTCCCACTATCTCGCCGGTGAACTCCGGTACGCCTGCTACCTGTTCGAATCCACGCTGGATGAGCTGAACCGGACCGGCCTGCACGACCCCGACGCCCTGCTCCTCCTCTACACGGGCGTCATAGCGCCCTACATGGACATGGGTGCGCACGCCCGGGCCGCGCAGGCCGCCGAGTTCGCCCTCGCCCTCGCGCCGCAGGTCGGCGATCCGGCTCTGGTGGCGCGCATGCACCGGTCGGTGGCGCGGACGATGATCGCCGAGGGCCGGATCGCCGAGGCCGACGTGTCCCTCGGCAAGGCCGCCGAGCTCTACCGGCAGCTCCAGATCCGCACCGAACTCGCGAACTGTCACTGGATGCGCGGGTACCTGTACGCGCAGAACGGTGAACTGGAGCGTGCGGAGACGGAGTTGCGCGAGGCGCAGGCCATGCTCTCGGCCAAGCGGGCCGCCCTCTACACCAGCCAGGTCGCGGTGGAGCTGGCCGACGTGCTGCACCGCCGGGGCAAGTCCGACGAGGCGGGCACCCTGCTGCGCCAGGTGCTCGGGGACCTGAGTTCCGAGCGGGGTGCCATCCACTCCGCCGCCGCGCACCGGCTGCTCGGCATCATCGCGGAGGACGCCCGGGACACGGAGGCCGCGGAGGAGCACTACGTCCGGGCGATGAGCCTCCTGGAACGGGCGGGCGCGGCGGGCGACCTCGCCGACCTGTGCAGGCTGCTGGGCGACCTGCTGCGCCGCACCGGCCGCGTGGAGGCGGCCCTGGACGCCTACCGCACGGGCCTCGGCCACCGCACGGCCCCCGGGACCACGACCCTGGGCCCGGCCCCGGCGCAGCCGCCGCTCTGACGGCGACGACCGGCCGGCTGTGCCCGGTGTCCCGGCCCCGACGACGGATGCCGGGCGTCGGGCCGAGGACCCGGGAGCGGCGGGCGTCCCGGTGAGGTGCCCGCGCCCAGCGGGCTGGTGGGGCGGGGTGGCCGCTTTCGCGGAGCCTGCGGCGTCCGCGAGCGCGAGCGGACGTCGCGTCGGGCCGGTACCGGGCCTGTCCCGCCGGCCGGGACGCCGGCCCGGGCGCAAGGCCGCGACCGGCGACCGGCGGCCGGCGACCGGGTGTCAGTCCATCCGGTCCACGGCCTGCTTCGCCTCCAGGAGTCCCGCTCCCGTGGCCTCCCGGTACGCCTTGATCGCCTCGATCTTCTTGCCGTCCCGCAGCAGCTCGGCGACCCGCGGCAGCGACGGCTGCTCCTCGTGGATGCCGAGATGGCCGAGGATCAGGTCGAGTTGCCGCTCGACGCGCTCGATCTTCCGCTGGGTGCGGCCGAGTCGGGCTTCGAGACCGGCGAAGCTCGCGATCATCAGGGCGGCGAGAAAAAGACCCCATATTTCCATGGTCATGGATCCTAGGGGGCCTCGACCGCAGTGCCCACGCGGCGCAACAGGGCCAGCAGCGTGGCCCGTTCGGGCTCGGTCAACGGACCGAAGGACGCGGCGAGGACGTCGCGGGTGACGGTGCGGCCCGCGGCGAGCACGCGTTCGCCGGCCTCCGTCAGATGGTGCTCGATCCGCCGTCCGCGGCCCGGACGGCGCTCGACGAGGTGCTGCGCCGCGAGCCGTGAGGCCAGGGTGCCGAAGGCCTGGTCGCCCTGGAAGGTGGCGACCGCCAGCTCGTGCGCGGAGGCGCCGGGCGACCGGGCGATCGCCCGGAGCGCGTCCCACTGGGCCAGCGTCGTGCCGACCCCGGCGAGTCGCGTGTCGAGCGCGCGGTGGTGCCGGTACTGCGCCTCCTTCACGGCGCGGCCCAGCTCTTCGAGATCGGCGGGGCGGTGACGGGACCCGGCGTCCACGGCCCCCGCTCCTCCATGGTTCGCGGTCATGGCCCCATCCTAATCCAGTATCTAAGCTTGCGTATATACGTATGCGTAGATACCGTGGAACGCATGACCGAGACAGATATCCAGACCCGCACCCGAACCGTCTTCCCGCGCCCCGACCTCCCCCTGAACCTCACCGAGAGCGGCCCCGTCGACGGCCCGCTCGCGCTCGTCCTGCACGGCGGTGGCGGCCCCGCCACCGTCCAGGGCATCGCCACGCACCTGGCCGGCCGGCACGGCCTGCGCGCGGTCGTCCCCACGCACCCCGGCTGGAACGGGACGGAGCGCCCCGACTGGTTCACCGGTGTCGACGACCTGGCGATCGCGTATCTGCACTGGCTGAAGGACGAGGGTCACCGGGACGTCCTCGTCGTCGGCTCCTCGCTCGGCGGCTGGACCGGCGCCGAGATGGCCTTCCGCGACGACGGCGCGGTCATCGGCTCGCTCGTGCTGGTGAACGCCGCGGGCGTGGCCGTCCCGGGGGAGCCGGTCCGTGACGTCTTCGGGCTCCGGCCGGACGAGCTCGCCGCGTACGCGTTCCACGACCCGTCCCGCTTCGCCGTGGACCCCGCCGCCCTCGGCGAGGAGCGGATCGCCGCCCAGCGGGCCGACATGGCCACCATGCGGATCCTCGCCGGCGATCCGTACATGCACGACCCGAAGCTGCTGAACCGGCTCGGCCGGGTGCGGATCCCCACCCTCGTGCTGTGGGGAGAGAGCGACCGCGTCGTCACACCGGCGTACGGACGGGCCTTCGCGGCGGCCTTCGCGCGGGCCCGCTTCGAGACGGTCGCCGAGGCAGGACACCTGCCGCAGATCGAGCGGCCCGCCGAGACGTTCGCCGCGCTCGACGCCCATCTCGCCGCGCTCGCCGACGGCAAGAGCGCGTCCGTCGCGTGACCCCGTCGGGCGCGGGAGACGCGTCGTGCCGCCCGCGCGGGACCCGGCGCCCGGAGTCGGTGCCCGAGGCCCCCGAGCCGCTGCCCGGCCACCTCACCGCCTCGGGCCCCTACCTCCGCCAGAACCCGAAGGCGAACCTCCACGGCGGCCGGCGGAACGTCACCCACGGCTGCGTCGTACTCGCCACCGACGGCACCGCGAAGCGCTTCTACGACGAGGTCGTCCCCGGCGACGTCATCAAGGTTGTCGGCTCCCGCGACACGGTCACGGCCGGCCACGGCTACGGCGACTGGAACCTGAACTGGGACCAGTGGCGGGAGACGAGCGCGCTCGACTGACGCGGCGCCCGGGGGAATTGATCGCGGACGGTGTCATCCGATCCCGGGGTGACCGGAGTTTGTACGGGGGGAGAGGCGCCCTCCCTCGTCCGAACGTTGCGTACACCGCGAGGAGTTGTCCGTTCCATGCCAGGGATCAAGAAGTACGTGGCCGCGACCGCCGCCACCGCCGCACTGCTCGGGCTGCCCACGGTGTCGTACGCCGTCCCACAGGGGAGGACGGCGCACGACACCGCCCGGGCCGCCGTGGAGCGGGGAACCACCGGCACGGTGACGAGGACGGTCCCCGCGGCGAAGGCGCCCACGGCCCGGATCGTCGCACCGGGGCAGCGCGTCCGGGTCTCCGACGGATCGCGGATCTGGCTCACGGAGGAGGGCAAGCACTGGACGACGCCCGACGACCCCGAACCGCGGTTCCGCAGCGTGGTCGACGGCAACATCGACCTCGGCGCACCCGGGGTGTCGCTCCAGGCCGAGGGCCTGGGCGGCCACTACCTGCTCTCCGGCCTGTACTACGGCGGCACGGGCACCGCCTCGCGCGTCACCGTCCGCACCACGGCCGGCACCGTGCACGGCAGACTCCTCGAACTCGGGGGCAGCCCCGGCTGGGGCGTCTGGTACGCCACCGTCGACCTGCCGGCGGACCGTGGCAAGGACGGCCTGGACTTCCTCTCCGTCGTCGTCCGGGACACCGAGGGCAGGATCTACGCCCGGCTGGGCCTGAACTGAACGGACCCCGACCGCAGGGAAAGCGCGGGCGGGGGAGCCGGTCGTCCAGGTCCGGCTCTCCCGCCCGGCCCACCTCACGCATCCGATCCGAGGGACCGCAGGTCGTGCCCCAGCACCCCACCGTCACTTCCCCGGTCCTCGCGAGCGGCGCGTTCGGCGCCGACAGCGGGGACTTCGCCGCGTACGCCACCGCGGCATGGCCCCGGCTGGTGCGTACCGCGCACATGCTCACGGGGGACTTCCACGAGGCCGAGGACCTCGTCCAGACCACCCTGGCCAAGGTGTACGTCCGCTGGCGGCGCATACCGGGGGACGAGATCGACTTCTACGTACGCCGCTCGCTGGTCAACAACAACCTCAGCCGGACCCGCAAGAGACGGGTCGCGCACCTGCTGATGCCGTTCGTCCCCGAACGGGCCCACCGGCCCGACCCCGGTCACGCGGAGGCGGTCACCCAACGAGCCGCTCTGGAAGCCGCGCTGGCCGATCTGTCGGCGCGGCAGCGCGCCGTCCTCGTGCTGCGCTTCTGGGAGGACCTGGGGGAGGGCGAGACGGCCGAGCTGCTCGGCTGCTCGGTCGGCACCGTCAAGACCCACACGCGGCGCGGTCTGGAAGCGCTGCGCGCCCATCCTCTGTTCGCCGGCCGCCTTCCCGTTCCCGGAGCACGCCCATGAACGACTCGTCCCGCTCCGCGCGCGCGTCGGCGGAGGCCGAGCGGCTGCGCGAGGTGTTCGCCGAAGCGGGCCAGGACCTCACGCCGTCGGCCGTGCCGCTGCGCGCCATCGAACGCGCGGGCCGTCGCCGGCTGCGCCGTCGCAGGGCGGCCGTCCTCGGGGCCGCGTGCGGAGGCCTGCTGGTGCCGCTCACCCTGTTCGGGTTCCGCGACGGTTCGGGCCCGGATCCCGCCCGGTCGGTGAAGCCGTCCCCCAGCCGTACCGCGAGCGCCTCCCCCTCCCCGTCCGCCCCGGCCCCGACGGTGCGGACGGTCGCCCCCGGCGAGCGGGTGCGGGTGGCGTCCGGCATCCGGATCTGGCTGACCCCGGAGGGCAAGCACTGGTCGGAGCCGGACCAGCCCGACGAGTTCCGCAGCGCCGTCGACGGCAATCTGGACCTCACCCGGCCCGGCCTCTCCCTCCAGTCCTCCGGACAGGACGACGGCCGCGTCTTCTACTCCGGGATCTTCTACGGACCCGGCACACCGTCCCGCGTCGAGATGACGACGGACGCGGGCCCGGTCGCCGCCGTCGGCCTCACCCTCCCGGGCAGGCCCGGCTGGGGCGTCTGGTACGCGCTCACCGAACGGCCGGTGTCGGCAGACGGCAGGGAGAACCCGGCGGACACCGTCTCGAAGGTCACGGTGTACGACGCGAAGGGGCGGGTGATCGCGAAGGGGTGAGCGTGTGGGCGGGCATGGGGGGAGCGGCAGGCGACGGCCGGGGGCAGGAGTCCCGTGGCCGGTTCCGGCCCTCCTGGCCGGATCGGCCCGCCGGTCCGACATCTCCGGGTCCGCGGGACTCCCTGCCCTGTACACCCGGAGTTTGTTTCAACGGCCAACCATCCGGGACATGAAGATCGCTTCCCTCACCGGTGTCGTGCTCGCCCTGACGGCCGTCGCCGTGACCGCCCCGGCCGCCTCCGCCGCTCCAGCCCACGCGCCGGTCCGGCACGGCTCGGGCCAGCACGCAGCCTCCCAGCGCATCCCGTTCACCGGCGCGACCGTCACCGCGGGGGGCGACGGTTCGTACCGCGTCGTCTGGACGGCCCCCGGGGTGCGCCACGTGGTCGTGCGGGCCGCCGGACGGGTCGTCGCACGCGGTGGCGCCACGGGGGACGTCACGGTGCGCGGGCTGCCCGCGGCCGACCGGCAGTGGTTCGACCTGGTGCCCGAGCACGGCGGCTCCCTGCGCCTCGCCGACCGCCTGATCAAGCTCGACGGCGCGGTCAACTTCCGGGACGCGGGCGGCTACCGCACCGCCGACGGCCACTGGGTGAAGATGGGCGAGATCTACCGCTCCGACGCCCTGGACAAGCTCACCGCCGCCGACCTCGCGAAGCTGGAGCGGCTCGGCATCCACGCCGTGTACGACCTGCGGATGGGGTCGGAGCGCTCCTCCGCCCCCGACCGCGTGCCGTCGGGCGCCACCTACACGGTCGCGGACGTCCTCGCCGGATCCCCGGCCTACTCCGCGATGCCGACCACCGAGGCCGAGGCCGTCGGGATGATGGTGGACGGCGAGAAGTTCATGGTCGACGGAGATTCCGCGCGAGCCGCGTTCGGCACCGTCTACGCCGGTGCCGCCCACGGTGACGGGGTGCTCTACCACTGCACCGCGGGCAAGGACCGCACCGGCTGGTCCAGCGCCGCCCTGCTCACCGCCCTCGGCGTCCCGCGCGCCACCGTGATGAACGACTACCTCGCCAGCAACACCTACCGCGCCGCGGCCAACGCCGCCGCGCTCGCCTCCATGCCCCCGGCGCAGGCGGCCGTCTACAAGCCGCTGCTGGACGTCCGCGCCGAGTACCTCAACTCCGGCTTCGACGAGGTCCGCTCCACGTACGGCGACTTCGGTTCCTACCTGAGGAAGGGCCTGCACATCGACTCCGGGGAACTGCGCGACCTGCGCCGCGAGCTGCTCGTCGGCTGATCCCGCCGGACCGGGCGGGGCGAGCCGCCCGGTCCGCCCCCGGCCGTCCTCGGGATCTCCGGGTGTCCGCGCGGTGCGGGACCGCCCGCTTCCTCGAATCCAAGTGCGACAGTTCCGGCGTCCCGCCCGGCCGCGGTCCCGGACGGGGACGGCCTCCGGCCGCCAGCCGCCGAAGATCCACCCGACGGTTCCCGGCGGGGCCGGAGCGGGCCGCGCCACGGGCCTCCGGGACCACTGCGGCCGCAGCGTCCTGCACCCCGCACGCCCGGCGACGCGCGGGCGTGCGCCCCCTGAGCCCCGCCCTGCCGCGCACCCGCGGTCCCGGGTCCGCCCGGCCCCGGACCCGCCACGGAGATCTCTCCCTCGTGCACGGCGCCCTCGCCCGGCGGACCGGTCCACGCACCAGGATGATCACCGAGGCCGACCCCCGCGGCTGACCTCAGCGAACGCGGGACGGGACCGGCCGGGACGCCGGTCCGGGCGCCCGTCCCACCCGCGTTCCGGGGTGCCCCGGGACACCGAGTCGGAGCGGGATCGAGACCATCAAGCCCTACCGCGCGCCGGAATAGGGCCCATACTGGCAACACGATGACGAAACCCTCCGCGCCCCGGCGCCACCTGCCCACCAGCCCCTTCGCCGCCCCGGTCGTCCCCGTGGCCAAGGAGTTCAGCCTCGGAGACCGTGTCTCCCACGACCAGTACGGCCTGGGCACGATCGTCGGCGTCGAAGAGGGCATTGCGATGCTCGTCGACTTCGGCGCTCGCCAGGTCCGCGTCCTGAGTCCCTACACCCGGATGGACCGGCTCTGACGCACATCTCCTGACACCACGCCCCGCCCGCCACCTCAGCCCGCGGCAGCCCCCACCACCGGCTGCCGGGGCCGCGGTGCGCGCCTGTCGAGGTTCTCCACGACCGACGTGTGGAAGCGGTCGACGGAGTCGTCGACGCTTCGGATGAAGCCCGACTCCGCGTTGCCCCGGGTGTTTCCCGTGCCCCGGAAGAGCGACGGCCGGAACCCCGTGATCTGAGCGCCGTCCCTGGGCAGCATGTCCGCCGGTTCCGGCCGCAGCCGCTCCGGAGAGTCCGCGTCGCCCTCCCCCGTCGGACCGCTCCAGCCCGGACCCGCCATCACCGGGCCGACGTCCGCGCTCGACGACGTGAGACCGACGTCGGCACCCTTGATCATCTCGTGCATGAGACCCCCCGGATGCACAGCCGCGCGAGCGTGCCGCAGCGGCCTGTTTCCCCTCGTCGTGTGTGACGCGCCCCACACGCCCTGCGCATCGGTGGAACCCTGTCCCCCGCTTTCGGCCACCGGCGTCGGAACGCCCCGATTGCTTCCGCGGCCGTGCGGGCCCGTCCCGTGGACCCCGCACGGCGGTGCGATGGAGGGGGAGGCCCGTCGCTCAGCCCTGGGTGGGCTGCGGGGACTTTCCGTCCAGCACGTCCTTCAGACGGTCGGCGCCCGCCGCGGTGGCCTGGGTCGTGGAGTCGTGTTCGGCTCCGGAGAGGCCGCCGTTCGTGAGCGAGAGGGCGCTGTCGCCGACGCGGACCGCTGCGAAGTCGAGTGTCAGGGTGTCGGGGTTGTCGTCCAGGTCGCCGGTCATCTTGATCTGGAGGCCCTTGCGGGCGTCCCCCGCGTCGTCCAGGTCCGTGTGGACGACCTGGACCGTCTGCCGCCCGCCCTTCGGGCTGACGGCCGTGAACTGGTCGCACTTGTCCGGCAGCGAGTCGAGCCACCTGAACCGGTCGTCCAGCGCCTGTTTGCCGTAGGCGGCGACCTCGTAGCGCATCTGCGCCTCGTCGTCGCTGTCGTCGAAGCCGGTGTCGGCGCTCTCGCCCTTCGGCTTGCCCAGCAGGTCCTCGGCGTACAGGCCGTCCAGGAGCTGCTGGCAGTCGGCCGCGTTCCCCTTGTCCGTGACGAACTGCGACGCGTCGACCTTGCTCTTCAGCAGCGCGTCGCGCCAGGTCGCCGCCCCCTCCGAGGTCGTCCACTGCGAGCCGAGGTCCGTGTTGGTGATCAGCGCCGTGCGCGCCTCGTCCTTGGTCAGCTCGCGGACGGCCGGCGAGGCGGAGGCGGAGCTGGAGGAGGCCGCGGCGCGCGGCGCGTCCGCCACGGGCGACGCGGAGACGGGGGAGGCCGAGGCGGCGGCGGGGGACGCCGAGCGGTCCGTGCGGCCGGAGGCGCCGCCGTCGTCGCCGGAGCAGGCTGCCGTCGACAGCAGCATCCCCGCGGTGAGGGCGGACGCGAGGAGACAGGACGGACGGTTCATGCGGAGGCCTCCCGAGGACGGTCCCGAGGTCGGGCGTGTGTCCTCCCACGCCACCACCGGCCACCGTCCCCCACCAGCGCACCGGGCCGTCCGGGTGAGCGGGTGCCTCTGCCGTCCCGCTCCGTCCTCCCGGGCGGATTCCGGTCGCGGCGGGCCCGGATCTGCCAGAGTGGAAGGTGATGCACGCGCTCCAGGGAAGCACCATGAACGCCAACGACCGGTTCGACGACGACGAGTACCCCGCCTACACGATGGGCCGTGCCGCCGAGCTGATCGGCGCCACCCCCGCCTTCCTGCGGGCCGTCGGGGAGGCCGGACTGATCACCCCGCTGCGGTCCGACGGCGGCCACCGGCGCTACTCCCGCAGCCAGCTCCTTGTCGCGGCCCGCGCCCGCGACCTCGTCGACCAGGGCACGCCGGTCGAGGCCGCCTGCCGGATCGTCTCGCTGGAGGACAGCCTCGACGAGGCGCTGCGGATCAACGAGAAACTGCGGGGCACCAGCCGGCAGGACGCGTGAGGGCGGCGGGACCGGACAGGCCGTGCGGCCACTGGGCGCGCTCGGTGAGCGTTTCTTCACCAGGCGGGTATATCTGCTTCGGCCGTTGCAGAATTTGGGCAGCGAACCCGCGAGGTTTTGATATTCCCCACGCCGGGGTGAGATAGTGCGCGCCCTTCGAGGCTCGTAGCGTGCTACTGTCGATTTCAGTTGCAGTTGTGGTTCCCAAAGTTTTTCCGGTGCATTCCGGTTGGGGCAATCATTGCGGCGACGCAGGTCCACACAGTGTGGGCCTTCGAGCTTTGCCCCGAAGGAGATTTGACATGGCTACTGGCACCGTGAAGTGGTTCAACGCGGAAAAGGGCTTCGGCTTCATCGAGCAGGACGGCGGCGGCGCCGACGTCTTCGCTCACTACTCGAACATCGCCACCTCTGGCTTCCGTGAGCTCCAGGAAGGCCAGAAGGTGACCTTCGACGTCACGCAGGGCCAGAAGGGCCCGCAGGCGGAGAACATCGTCCCCGCCTAGTCCGGGACACCAGTCGGCCGGGGTCCGTACCGCAAGGTGCGGGCCCCGGCCTTCTGTATTTGCGCTCAAGCGCCGAATGAAATTCCGACGAAATTTTCAGCGGCTTCTTCCCGTTTTCCGTGAAGCCAAACGCCGATGATCGGTTCGGTCGAAGCGCGTCGTGCGCACGCCGCCGGCGGTGGCGTGCGGTCGTCACATCGCGAGGACGGCCCGGACGGTCTTCCCGCCGAATCCCGTGCTGACGACCTCCAGGCTGTGAGCGAGCTGCTGGACCATCGCCAGCCCCCGGCCGCTCTCCGATTCGGTGTCCAGGACGCCGACCTTCGGCCGACCGGGACTGTCGTCGTGGACCTCGACCGTCACCACACCGTGCCCCAGCTGGAGCCGCAGCCGGCAGCCCGTACGTCCGTATCGCACGGCGTTGGCGACCAGCTCGGAGGCGATCAGTGTCGCGTCGTCCACCTGGTCGGCGGTCGGTGACGCGAGAAGTGGCCGTGGCCGGGTCAGGAACGCCGTCGTCAGCTTGCGGGCCCTGCCCGCCGAGACGGCCGTACGCGGCAGGGTGTACTCCACACGGGCGGTCGGCCTGACGGTGCGCTGGTGCGCACGCATGACTGACACCTCTCTTCCCCCTCCCAGGACATCCGGCACCCGCCCGACGGCTCCGTCCCCGTCGGCCGGGACCCCGCGCCGAACGGTGCGCGGCCGGTCCTGCCCACGGGTGATGCCCCACCCGGATGATCCGCAACCAACGACGTACGTCACAAAGGCGTCCCGGGACCGCCGCCGCGCCCTCACGTGCCGGGTCGGCGGCCCGATCCGCCGTCGAAGTCGTCAGTCCAGCAGGCGGAAGTCCTCGTAGTCGAAGCCCGGCGCGACCACGCAGCTGACCAGCACCTCCTCGTCGCCGGCCGGACGTGCCGACTGCCAGACGCCGCCCGGCACCAGGAGTTGGGGATGTTCGCCCGCCTCGACGCGGGGACCGAGACGGACGACCTTCGGCGGCGAGCCGGGGGTGGAGCCCGCCCCGCCGAGCAGCAGGTCCAGGGGGCCACCGCGGTGCCAGAGCCACAGTTCGTCCGAGCGGACGGTGTGCCAGGCGGAGGTGTCGCCCGGGGTGAGGAGGAAGTAGATGGCGGTGGCGGCGGCGCGGGAGCCGGGGTAGCCGTCGGGCCGGAAGGCCTGCGGCGCCGTCCAGGTCTCGACGAACCAGCCGCCCTCCGGGTGCGGCCGCATGCCGAGAGCGGCGGCGAGGTCGGGGATCACGGTGTCGGGAGAGGTCACCCCCTGCCTCTATCACGGAGGCCGACGGGGTTCAACGAACGCCCGGTGGACAGGGGTTGGAGTCTGCCAGGGTGGGGGACATGGCGACCCTTCACCGAAAGCTGCTCGGTCTGCTGCCCCGCCTCGGGGTGCGGGTGCTGGACCTCGGATCGGGTACCGCGCTGGTCTACCGGCGCGGAGTGCGCAGACGCGTCGCGCTCGGCCGGGGCGCCGATCTGGTGCTGAGCGGGCGGACCGCCGCCTACCGGCACGTGCCCCTCGGGGACAGCGGAGCCCGGCTGCTGCTCGACGAGAAGAGGGCCGCGGCGGACGAACGCGGGTTCCAGCTGGCGGCCGCCTCCTATCTGTGCGGCCAGCACGTCACGGCCCTGCTCGACCGGTACGCCGTGAACTGCGTCTTCGACGTGGGAGCCAACTCCGGCCAGTACGCGCGCCAGTTGCGCCGCCTCGGCTACACCGGGCGGATCGTGTCCTTCGAGCCGACCACGGAGACCTTCGGCAGGCTCCGGAAGGCGGCCGAGGGCGACTCCGACTGGCTCGTCTTCCAGATGGGCCTGGGGCGGGAGGACACGAGCCTGTCCATCCACGTCGGCTGGAAGTCCATGAACTCCCTGCTCCCGCCCAGCGACTACGGCAAGGACCGCTACAAGCGCTTCGCCAGGTCGCGCACGGAGGAGATCGAGGTACGCCGTCTCGACGGCATGATGGACAAGGCGCTCGACGGGATCACCGACCCCCGCCCCTACCTGAAGATGGACACCCAGGGGTACGACCTGGAGGTGTTCGCGGGTGCGGGGGAGCGCGTCGCGGAGTTCGTCGGGATGCAGTCGGAGGTCGCGGCGCTGCGGTTGTACGAGGGCAGCCCGCGGATGGACGAGGCGATCGCGCTGTACGAGGAGAACGGCTTCGAGATCACCGGCATGTATCCCGTCACGCGGGAGGAGGCGACGGGCCGGGTCGTCGAGTTCGACTGCGTGATGGTGCGCGCGGCGGCGATCCCGGCGGACGACGGGTAGCGCGGGAGTGCGGCCCGTCGGCGCCCCCCTCGGGGGTGCTTACCGGGCAGCCGGTCGGACAGGCCCTAGGCCGGGTAGGCGTGGGTCTGGGTCGCCTTGACGGTGGCCCAGACGGGGGCGCCCGGGCGCAGGTCGAGTTCGGCCGCGGCGACCGTGGTCAGGTCGGCAGCGAGCGGGAGTTCACCCGTGAGGTCCGTGCGGATCTGGTCGCCGTGGGTCTCCAGACCCCGCACGTTGCACTGCCACACGTTGCGGGCGCTGGAGCCGGTGGGGCGGTCGCGGTGGAGGGTGACGGCGCTCGGCGGGAACGCCACGAAGACGGGCCCGTGCAGTTCCTCGGTCGTGGTGATCTCCGGGCCCGAGTCCAGACGTACGGTGTGGCCCGCGGCCTCGCCCCGGTAGAGATTGAGGCCCACGAGCTGGGCGATGTAGTCGGTGCGCGGCCGGCGGGCGATCTCCGCGGGGCCGCCCTCCTGGACGACATGGCCGTCCTCGATGACGACGAGCCGGTCGGCGAGCACCATCGCGTCCAGCGGATCGTGCGTCACGAGGACGGCGACCGCCTCGAACGCGGCCAGATGCTGCCGCAGTTGGGACCGGACCTCCAGGCGGGTGCGGGCGTCCAGCGCGGCGAGCGGCTCGTCGAGCAGCAGCAGCCGGGGGCGGGTGGCGAGGGCGCGGGCGACGGCGACGCGCTGCGCCTGGCCGCCGGACAGCCGCCGCGGCTTGGCCCCCGCGTGGTCGGCCAGGCCCATGCGCTCCAGCCAGGCGGCCGCCTGCGCGCGGGCCTCCGCCTTCGGCACCCCCTGACAGCGCGGCCCGAAGGCGACGTTGTCGAGGGCGGAGAGGTGCGGGAAGAGCAGGTAGTCCTGGAAGACGACGCCGACGGGGCGGGACTCGGGGGGTGTGCGGTCCAGGGAGGCGCCGTCCAGCCGCAGTCGGCCGCCCTCGGACAGGGGGGTGAGTCCGGCCAGCGCGCGCAGGGCCGTGGTCTTGCCCGCGCCGTTCGGGCCGAGGAGGGCGACGACGTCACCGGGGGCGGCGCTCAGTTCGACGTCGAGGCGGAACGCGCCGCGCCGGACGACGAGACGGGCGTCCAGCCCCTTCCCGGACGGCGCGGCCGGGGCCGGGGTCGTCTCGGTCATCGCGTGTCCTCCCTCGCGTGGGCGCCGGTCACGACGCCGTGATCCAGCGGTCCCGCAGCCCGGCGAGCACCGCGATCGACACCGCGAGCAGGACGAGGCTCAGGGCGATCGCCGCGTCGGGGTCGCTCTGCAGGGCCAGGTAGACGGCGAGCGGCATGGTCTGGGTGCGGCCCGGGAAGTTGCCCGCGAAGGTGATCGTCGCGCCGAACTCGCCGAGTGCGCGGGCCCAGGCGAGGACGGCACCGGCGGCGATGCCCGGGGCGATGAGCGGCAGGGTGACCCGGCGGAAGGCGGTGAAGCGGGAGGCGCCGAGTGTCATGGCGGCCTCCTCGAAGCGCGGGTCGGCGGCCCGCAGGGTGCCTTCGACGCTGATGACGAGGAACGGCATCGCCACGAACGCCTCGGCCACGACGACTCCGGCCGTCGTGAAGGGCAGGGTGACGCCGAACCACGCGTCGAGGAGTCTGCCGACCACGCCGTTGCGGCCGAGGGCCAGCAGCAGGGCCACACCGCCGACCACCGGGGGCAGCACGAGCGGCAGGGTGACCAGGGCCCGGACGAACCCGCGTCCGGGGAAGTCGGTGCGGGCCAGCAGCCAGGCGAGCGGCACGCCGAGCACCAGGCTGACCGCGGTGGCCGCCGTGGCGGAGAAGAGGGACAGCTGGAGGGCCTGCCACACCTCGGGCTTGGCCAGCTGGTCCGGGAGCGTGCGCCAGGGCGCCCGCACGATCAGCGCGAGCAGCGGCAGGAGCAGGAACACCAGCCCGACGAGGGCCGGCAGCAGCAGGGGCAGCGGCGCCCCGCCCCGGAGCCGGCCGCCGGTCCCGGCCCGGCCGCGGACACGCCGGGCCCGCGGCCCACCCGTCAGGGTGTCGGCCGGGGCGTCGGACTTGTCGAGCGCGGGCACGGGATCACTCATGTCTTCAGGAGGCGGTCTTCGGCGCAGCGGCGGCAAGGGGGCTGTGCCTCACGGCACGCGCCGGACGACGCGTGCCGTGACGGACGGAGCGGACGGGTCAGGCGGTGGGCTTCAGGAACCCGGCCGCCGTCAGCACCTTCTGGCCCTCCGGGGACTGCACCAGGGCGATGAACGCCTTGGCCGCCTCCGCGTTGGGCGCGTCCTTGAGCAGGGCGATCGGGTAGTCGTTGATGGCGTCGGCGGACTCGGGGAACTCCACGCCCTCCACCTTGTCACCCGCTGCCTTCACGTCGGTCTTGTACACGACCGCGGCGTCGGCCTCCTTCAGCTCCACCTTGGTCAGGGCGCTCTTGACGTCCTGCTCGTAGGAGACGGGGGTGAGCTTCAGGTGGCTCGCGTCCAGCGCCTTCTGCGCGGCGGCGCCGCACGGCACCGTCTTGTCGCAGAGCACGACCTTCAGGTCCGACTTGGTGAGGTCCTTCAGGGAGGAGACCTTGTCCGGGTTGCCGGGGAGGGTGGCGATCTCCAGCTGGTTGCGCACGAAGGTCGCGGGGGTGGTCGCCGCGTCCTTCTTGTCGGTCACGATCGCCATCGTCTTCGGGCTGGCCGCCGCGAAGACGTCCGCCGGGGCGCCGCCCGTGATGCTCGCGGCGAGGGTGTCGCTGCCACCGAAGTTGAAGGTGACCTTCGTGCCCGGGTGGGCCTGCTCGAACTCCTTGCCGAGGGAGGTGAAGCTCTCCTTGAGCGAGGCGGCGGCGAAGACGGTCACGGTGCCGGTGAGCTTCGGCGAGGAGGAGGCCGAGGACTTCGGCGTCGAGGAGGCCTCCGACGACGCGTCGTCGGAGGAGGAGCAGGCGCTCAGGGCCAGCAGCGCGGCGGCACTGACGCCGGCCACCTGAAGGCTCCGGGTGGTGCGGCGGGTCCGGCGCGCGGATCGGGTCATCACGGATCTACTCCCTCGGAAAACGAAAGACGGAAAACGCTGCAGCTCGCTGTCGCTGAAGCCTCCGTCGTGCTCTTCAGTCCTGAGCTTTCTTCAGCATGCCCAGAACATAGTGACGCAGATGCGAGCGAGAAGTCTTCTGTTGCATCGCATGAGCTGTGGGTTCGCGGTTGGGATGTACGCATGTGCGTTTGTACGGGACCTCTCGCTGGGTACCGTTCTGCGGGAGGTGCTGCCCGTGAGCCAGTCCCTGACACAGCCGACTCCGCCCGCGCCGTCGCTCGCCGAACTCGCGCTGACCGGCGATCTCGCCCGGCCCGCCCGGCTGACGGTGCCCGACCTGCTCGCCTGGCCCCAGCACCGGGTGCGGGTCAGCTTCGACTGCGCGACCAGCGGTGTGCAGCACCACGGTTTCGCGGGGCCCCTGCTGCACGACGTGCTGCGGGACGCCGGACCGCACTTCGATCCGGGCCGCCGCAAGGACCGGCTGCGCTTCCTGATCGCGGTGACGGGCGCGGACGGTCACCACGTCCTGCTCACCTGGGCCGAGATCGACCCCGACTTCGCCGACGCCCCCGTCCTGCTCGCGGTGGGCATCGACGGCACACCGCTGGACCGGGCGGGCCCGCAGCTGGTCCTGCCGCAGGACCGGTGCGGGGCCCGGCACATCAGCGGCATCAACGCCATCCGGGTGGACGGCTGTTACCCGGCCTGGTCCCCGGCCGGAGCGGGCCGACCCGCCTGACCCGTCTGACCCGCCCGACCGGGCTGACCGGGCCCTCCGTCCCGCCCGGACCGGTGCAGGGCCAGCCAGACCCGGTCCCGGGTGACCGGAAGCTCCGTGAAGCGCAGCCCCGTCGCGTCGCGCAGGGCGTTGGCGAAGGCCGGGGCGACCGGGTTGAAGGGGCTCTCGCTCATCGACTTGGCGCCCAGCGGTCCGATGGCGTCGGCGGTCTCCATGAAGTGGACCTCGGTGCGCGGGATGTCGGCGTACTGCGGGAGCCGGTAGCGGCGGAAGGCGGCCGTCTCGACCTCGCCGCGCGCGTCGAGCCGGACGTTCTCGAAGAGGGTCGCGCCGAGTGCCTGGGCGACGCCGCCCTCGACCTGGCCGCGGCACTGCATCGGGTTGATGACCTTGCCGGCGTCGGCGGCGTGCACGCTGCGCAGGATGCGGATCTCGCCGGTGCCGGGGTCGACGGCCAGCCGGAACCACTGGGCGTTGAAGGCGACCGAGCGGGGGGTGCCGCCGAAGTGCCCGTCGGCGGCGAGCGTGACCCCGACGGCGCCGGCCGCCTCGTACAGCTCCTTCAGGGTCAGCCGGCCGCCCGGGTGCGCGACGGCCTCCTCGACGAGCCGGCAGTCGGCGCGCGGCACGCGCAGATGGGCGGCGGCGAAGTCGAGGAGCTGGTCGGCGAGGGCGCGGGAGGCGCGCAGGGTGGCCTTGCCGGCGACGACGGTGCCGGTGGAGGCGAACGCGCCCGTGTCGTGGCGGACGACGTCGGTGTCGGACTGCCGGATGGTGATGCGGTCGACGGTGGTGGCGAGTTCACCGGCGGCGATCTGCCGGTGGACGGTGGTGGTGCCGTTGCCGAACTCGGCCGTCCCGACGGCGAGGTCGAAGCCGCCGCCCGGCAGCAGGGCGGCGCGGGCGTCCGCGATGTGGCCGCCGGGCGGGCCCGTCGCGATCATGGCGAGGGCCGCTCCCTCACACCTTCCGGAGCCCGACGACGCCCCGCCGCGGATGCTGCGGGAGGTCGCCGAGGTGCTGGCCCGCTGCCAGGAGTCCCTGGCCCGCCGCGGCGCCGCCGAGCAGCAGGCGGCCGACGAGCTGGGTGCCCTGCTGGCCCTGCCCGCCGGATCCGAACTGCCTTCGCTCCAGGCGGCGTTGCGGCTCCGTGGGCTGGAGGGTGAGGGGCTCCACCGGGTGATCGTCGCCGAGGCCGCGGCCGTCGGGGCAGGGAGCGCCGACCGGACGGGCGTGGCGGTCCCGGCCGAGGGTGCGCTGGCCGAGGCAGTCGCCCATCTGGACCCCGCGCACGCCGTGGTGGGCCGGCTCCCCGACGGCACGGCCTTCGCCGTCCTCCGCGAGGGCGCACCGGATCCGGCCCCGGGGACGGCGGCGGCGCGGGGGCGGGGAGCGCGGTCCGGAAAGGACGGCCAGGACAGCACCCGGGACACGGCCGGCCCGGGGCGGCGGACCGCGACCGCGGTACGGCCCGCCACGGGAGCCGCGCCGGACCTCCCCGCCGTCTGGGCGCTGCTGTCCGCCGCCGAGCCCGCCGTCGCGCTGCACGGCGGTACCGGCCGGGCCGACAGCGCCGAGGAGCTCAACGGGGCGCTGGCACAGGCCCGTTACGCCCTGGCCTCCGCCCGCACCACTTCGCCCGACGCGTCCGCCGTCATCGACGCGGCGTCGCTCACCGGTCTCGGCACGCTCCTCACCGGCATACCCGCCGAGGTGCGCACCGCCTTCAGCCGGACGGTGCTCGGTCCCCTCTTCGAGCCGGCAACCCGTCCTTCGCCGCCCTGCTGGAGACCCTGGAGATCTTCCTCGCCTGCGACGGATCCTGGTCACGCACCGCCGAGGCCCTCCATCTGCACGTCAACACGGTCCATTACCGCGTGCAGCGCGTCGAGCACTTCACCGGACGCGACCTGTCGAGCCTCTACGACCGCCTCGACCTGCGGGCCGCCCTGCTCTGCCGCCCGGGGCGACCGGCACGGCCATGACCGTGACAGGGGGGTCCGGTGTCTGCGACGCTGGCCCGCCGACGGGAGGGGGCGCATGCTGCTGCGTCAGCTGGAGTATCTGGTCGCGCTCGCCAGGGAACGGCACTTCGCCCGCGCGGCGGACGCCTGCTTCGTGTCGCAGCCGTCGCTGTCCGCCGCGATCCGTCGCCTCGAACACGAACTGGCCGTGCCGATCGTGCGCCGCGGCCGGCGGTACGAGGGCCTCACCCCGGAGGGCGAGGTCGTGCTCGCCTGGGCGCACCGGATCCTCGCCGAACGGGACGCGCTGCACCAGGAGTTGTCGGCGCTGCGCGGCGGACTGACCGGCACCCTGCGCCTCGGCGTCGTGCCAACCGCGCTGCCCGCCGCCTCCCTGCTCACCACCCCGTTCTGCGAACGCCACACGGCGGCCCGGGTCAGCCTGGAGTCGCTGTCGTCGGCGGACATCAACCACGGACTCGCCGAGTTCGAACTCGACGCGGCGATGACGTACCTCGACGACGAGGACCTGCGGCACGTGCGGCGTTTCCCGCTGTACGAGGAGCGCTATGTCCTGCTCACCCCCGTCGACGGCCCCCTCACCGGTGCGACGACGGCGCGCTGGGCGCGGGCCGCGGCCCTCCCGCTGTGTCTGCTCGGCCCGCGCATGCGCAACCGGCGGATCATCGACGAGTGCTTCGCCGCCGACGGTGCCCGGGCGAACCCGTCGATCGAGTCGGACAGCGTCGCCGGCCTGTACGCCCACCTTCCCGGGGGCCGCTGGTCGAGTGTCATCTCCCATGCCTGGCTGCACATGTTCGGGGTGCCGGAGGGGATGCGCGTCGTGCCGCTGGAGGGTCCCGCGCACGGGCCCCGGGTCGGCCTGGTGGTCGCCCGGCACGAACCCCGGTCGGTGCTCGCCCAGGCCTTGCTGACGGTCGCGCGAGAGGCGGGTGTCCGGGATGCGCTCGACGCCCTGCTGAACGAGCACCTGGGCCGGGCCCGCTCATAGCCGCCGGCTATCGGCACATAGCGAGGTTCGCTTTGACCAGCGACTTCGGCCCCGAGGATGGTGGAAAGCACCTTCCGAACAACGGAGTTGAGGAGAGCCGCGTCATGGCCAAGGTGCTCTGCGTGCTGTACGACGACCCGACCGACGGATACCCCACGACGTACGCCCGGGACGACCTGCCCGTCATCGACCATTACCCCGGCGGCCAGACCACGCCCACCCCGAAGGGCACCGACTTCACCCCGGGGAGCCTGCTCGGCAGCGTGACCGGTGAACTCGGCCTGCGGCGCTTCCTGGAGGAGCGCGGTCACACCCTCGTGGTCACCTCCGACAAGGACGGCGCCGACTCGGTGTTCGACCGTGAGCTCGCGGACGCGGACGTCGTGATCTCGCAGCCGTTCTGGCCCGCCTATCTCACTCCCGAGCGCATCGCCGCCGCCAAGAACCTGAAGCTCGCCGTCACCGCCGGTATCGGCTCGGACCACGTCGACCTCGACGCGGCCATCGAGCACGGCGTGACCGTGGCCGAGGTGACCTACTGCAACAGCATCAGCGTCGCCGAGCACGTGGTGATGATGACGCTCTCCCTGGTCCGCAACTACCTGCCCTCCCACCGGGTGGTGCTCGACGGCGGCTGGAACATCGCGGACTGCGTGGCCCGTTCGTACGACCTGGAGGGCATGCACGTCGGGACGGTCGCCGCCGGGCGCATCGGGCTCGCGGTGCTGCGACGGCTCGCCCCCTTCGACGTGAAGCTGCACTACACCGACCGGCACCGGCTGCCGGAGGAGGTCGAGCGGGAGCTCGGGCTCACCTTCCACGCGTCCGCCGAGGACATGGCCCCGCACTGCGACGTCGTCACGATCAACGCGCCGCTGCACCCGGAGACCGAGGGCCTGTTCGGCGACGAACTGCTCGGCGCGATGAAGCGCGGCGCCTACCTCATCAACACAGCGCGCGCCCTGATCGTCGACCGGGACGCCGTTGACCGGGCCCTGCGCGGGGGCCAGTTGGCCGGGTACGCGGGAGACGTCTGGTATCCGCAGCCGGCCCCCGCCGACCACCCCTGGCGGACCATGCCGCACCACGGGATGACCCCGCACATCTCGGGTTCCTCGCTCTCCGCGCAGACCCGCTACGCGGCGGGCACCCGGGAGATCCTGGAGTCCTGGCTGGACGGCACACCGATCCGCGACGAGTACCTGATCGTCGACGGCGGCGCGCTCGCCGGTACGGGGGCCCACTCGTACTCGACCACGACCACCTCGACGACGACCACGAGCACGTCCTGAGCAGGGCCGCCTTCCCCTGACCCCGGGCAGGGTCCGGACCGGACCGGGACCCGACCGGGACCCGGTTCAGGTCCGGTCGATGTGCACGTTGGTCGACTTGACCCGGGCGGTGGCCTCCATGCCGACCTCCAGGCCCAGTTCCTCGACGGCCTCGCGGGTCAGCAGGGAGACCAGCCGGTGCGGTCCCGCCTGGATCTCCACCTGGGCCGCGACGTCGCCGAGCTTGACGGCGGTGACGATGCCGGGGAACGCGTTGCGCACGGAGGTGTGGGAGGGGACGCCGTCCTCACCGCCGGTCCTGGCCAGCTCCACCGAGAACGCGGCGAGGTCGCGGCCGTCGATGAGCCGCCGGCCGCCCTCGTCGCGATGCGTGGTCACCCGCCCGGCATCGGCCCAGCGCCGGGCGGTGTCGGGACTCACCCCGAGAAGCCGGGCGGCCTGGCCGATGGTGTAGGACTGCATACGCGCGACCATAGGCAGGTGGTCCACGCCCCTGCAAGCCGGGCCCGGGAAGGTCACACACCCCGTTCGAACAGGTCGGAGACGGGTCAGAGCGCCGAGGACTCCGCCGCGTACCGCACCATGATGTGCCGCGCCCAGAACGGTCCGAACGCCTTGCGCAGGACCGGTTCGGCCGCCGCCGGGTCGTCGACGCCGAAGTACACGAACCCCCGCGGGTCCGGCGCCACTTCACGCAGCTCGAACCGGCCGTTCCAGCGGCCCATGTCGTCACCGACCCGCTCGACCAGCGCCGCGAGCCGGACCCCGCTGACGTCCGTGGCATGCAGGCGCACCCGGACGCCCTTCTCCGCGTGGGAGCAGACGTCCGCGTCGAACGCCCGGGAGGGGATGCGGTACACGTGGGCGGTCCGCCGGCCCTGGTCGACCGACGAGCCGGTGAAGACGTTCCGGAAGCGGGTGGCGCCGCGCTTCTCGGCGTAGTCGAGCACCCGGTACACGGCGGGTCCCGGCCCCGGCAGGCTGCGTGCCGGCCGGGTGCCGGCACACTCCGTCGTACGCCCCGACGCGAGAGCCGGCCCGGCGTCCGGCCCCCCGGCCGCCGTCGCGCCCTGGACCGCCGCCCCCGGGATCGCCACGAGCGCGACGGCACTCGCCGCCACGACGCCCACGGTCCCCCTGATGCTCCTTCGCCCACCCATCCGGTCCTCCCCGTCCACCGCCGGCCGGTCGCGGCGATGCGCGCGACCGGTACGGGGACGCACGGGAGGGCCGTCCGGTTCACGTCAGCGGCCGGGCCGGCCGCTGACCGCACGGGCAGACCCGCCGACCGCCGGGCACACGGCCCCGTCCACGAGCGACTTCGTCGACGTGATCCGACGGGCCCGTGGTGGAGGTGCCGGCGAACATCCCGCGCCAACAGCCGTCGACGTTCGCCGTGACGGTGGTCCTCGGCGCTCCGGTGGATCCGGACTTCGCCGTCCTCACGATGGAGTACGCGGAGCCGCGCCGTGACCGTCCTTCCCGCGGCCACCGGCTCCGGGGAAGCGTTCACGGTGGCCTCGGCCCTGCGCCTGGCGGAGTGCGCTGGGCGGGCCGGTCCCGGATTGCTGGGGCCGGCCCGTTCCCGTTCCTCCCCGCTCACCCGGCCCGGGCGGTCACCAGCCCGTCAGCAGCAGGTGGTTGAGGAGCAGGGCCAGGGCGGCCTGCGCGATCAGCCAGGCGCGGGGGCGAGGGAGGAACGCGCACGCCGGGAGCATCCACAGGACGAACGGCAGCCAGATGCGTTCGGTCTCCGCCTTGCTCATCCCGGAGAGGTCGGCGGCCAGCAGCGCGATCGACGCGGCGACGACGAGAACGGCGAGCCGGGGAGCGGCCGAACCAGTGCCGGCGCCGGTCGCGATGCCGGTGCCGTCGGCGGTGCCGGGCCGGGGACCGGGGGCGGGCGGCGCGGTGGGGGGCGCCGGACGGCGCAGGGCCGCCGCGGCCAGCCGTACCGTCGTCACCCCCGCCCGGCGCAGGCCCGCGACCGTCGCCGGGCCCCCGATCAGCACCGTGCAGGCGAGGTTCGCCCAGACCCAGTAGCCGTACGGCCGGACGCCGCCCGCTCCTTCGTAGTAGCGGGTGACCAACAGGTGATAGGCATCCCACCAGTTGAAGCCGAGCAGCGTGAACACCAGCGGGACCACGGCGAGTCCGGCCAGCACGAACGGCAGCGGACGCAGCCGGGACCGCGAGCCGAGCAGTACCGCCGCGCCCGCGATCACCGCGAACAGGGTCAGCCCGTACGAGAGATACGCGGTGAGTCCGAGGAGGAGCCCGGAGGCGAGGCCGGCCGCGCGGGGCCGGGGGCCGGTGACCGCGAGGGCGAGGAGGGCCACGGACCAGGCGGCGACCGCGGCGAAGTAGCCGTCCGCGGAGGTGCCCATCCAGACGGCCGCCGGGGCGAGGACCAGGAAGGGCGCGGCCCGCCGGGCGAGCGCCTCGCCCGCCAGGGCCCGGACGGTGACCAGGACGGCCGCCGCCGCCGTCGCGCCGACGGTCACGCACCAGACCCCCGCCCAGGCCCCGCCGCCCAGACCGATCCGGTCGAGGTACACGAACGTGAGCGTGGCGGCCGGCGGATGCCCGGCGATGTGCGCGGGCCAGTGGCCCGGGGAGTGGATCAGGATGTGGTGCGTGAAGTCCCGCAGGGCTGCCGGGATGTCGTGGAAACGGTTCACCGGGGAGATGACCTGGAGGTACTCGTACCGTGCGGTGAGGCGTCCGGCCACACCGCGCTGCCAGCCGTCGATCAGCGCGAGGGAGAACGTCCACGCCGTTCCCGTGCCCCAGGCGGCGGGCAGCAGCCACCGCCAGGGCAGCCGGGCGGCGAGGGACGGTCCGTACAGGACGACGGCGACGGCGACGGCGATCGCGGCCGCGGTACCGGGTCCGACGTGGGGGCCCCAACGTCCGTACAGCGGGGCGGCACTGACGAACAGGGTGCCGTCGCTGTGCTCGATGACGTATCCGACGACCGCCGCCGTCGCGACGAGCAGCGCGGCGGCGACGGCGACCGCCAGGTCGCGTCGGGACTGCCGCGGCCGGTCGCCGAGCAGCGCGCCGGAGAGTTCACCGGAGCGGGCCCGCGCCCGGACCCGGGAACCGGCCGCGGCCAGGGCCCGCGCGACGCCCCGGGACCCGGCCGGAGCCGCGCCCGGTGCGGGACCCGTCGAGACGTCCGCGGCGTCCGGGGTGTCCGAGACATCCGGAGCGTCCGGGGAATCCGGGGAGGGATCCGCGGTGGAGGTCCCGGACGAGGGCGGAGCCGGGGAGGGGACCGGGGACGGGGCGCGGGACACGCCTCCCTGGCGGTCGTCGAGCAGATCGCGGGGGAGGTCGCC
Source organism: Streptomyces sp. M41(2017) (assembly GCF_002078175.1). Taxonomy (GTDB): domain Bacteria; phylum Actinomycetota; class Actinomycetes; order Streptomycetales; family Streptomycetaceae; genus Streptomyces. Next base: position 2,241,048 of record NZ_MWFK01000001.1, read on the forward strand.
GGGGATGTCGCGGGGAAGATCGCGGTTCACCCTCGCACGCTAGGCCGGACAGCCCCCGAGAGAGCCGTGACAGGGGTGGACGTCAGAGTTTCGTCATGGTTTGAGAACCCGTTCGGGGGGTCCCCGCGGCCTACGGTCGGGGCATGCCACGGTCCCCCTCCTCACCCGCGTTCTGGCGCAGTCCGCTGCGCGGTCCCTGGTTCACCTCCCTGCTCGGCGTGGTGCTGCTCGTCGGCATCACGGTGATGTTCGTGACCGGACTCCTGTCGTACGCCGCCTACAACCCGAACCTCGCGGCGGTGAACGACAAGACCCCCGACAAGGGGATCCTCGGGTTCTACCTGTTCTCCTGGCCGACCCATCCGGTCTGGCTGTACCGCCTCACGCAGGGCGTGCACGTCACGCTCGGCATCACGCTGATCCCGGTGCTGCTGGCGAAGCTGTGGTCGGTCGTCCCGAAGCTGTTCGCGCTGCCGCCGGCCCGCTCGCTCGCGCACGCCGTGGAACGGCTGTCGCTCCTGCTGCTCGTCGGTGGTGCCCTCTTCGAGTTCGTCACCGGCGTGCTCAACATCCAGCTCGACTACATCTTCCCGGGCTCCTTCTACACGCTGCACTTCTACGGCGCCTGGGTCTTCATCGCCGCCTTCGTCACCCACGCGGTCCTGCGCGTGCCGATGGCGCTGCGCAACCTGGGCGGGATGCGCCGCCGGGGCGCGTGGCCCGAGGGGGCGGACACGGAACGGTCCGGCGGGCAGCACGCGGCATCGCCGGAGGGGGCTGCCGCGGTGCCGGGGTCGTCCGACACGACGACCGACGGCCCGGGGGCGCCGTCCGGCGACCGGGGTTCGGCGGCTGACGGGCCGGGCCCGGTGTCCGGGAGCCCGGGCGGTTCGCCGGGACCGGCTTCCGACCGGACGGGACCGGCCTCCGACCGGACGAGCGCGGCACCCGAGGGACCGGCTTCGGCAGCCGGGCGGCCGGGTCCTTCGGCCGGCACTCCGGGCCCGCACCCCGGCGTGTCCGGTGCCGTGCCCGTGGAGCCGGGTTCCCTGTCCGACCGTTCGGGCCCGGTGCCCGGCGACGCGGGTCGCGCGCCGGGTGGCGGCGGCGCCGTGTCCGGTGGCGCGGCTGGTGGAGGTGGGCCGGGGGCGTCCGCGGGGGCTGCGCGCGGGGAGGAGAGGCCGCGCGGCGGCCAGGACCGAGTGCCGGGGCAGTCCGTTCCGGCTCCGGCGGCCGGTGAACCGGCGCGTCCCGAGGACGAGTTGATCTCCCCCGACCCGCTGCCGCCCACGGTCTCGCGCCGCGGGGCCATCGCGTTCGTCGGCGGCGGGTCCCTCCTCCTGGCCGCCACCACGGTGGGCCACAGCTTCGACGCGCCGGTGCGCGAGACCGCGCTGCTCGCCCCGCACGGCGGCCCCGAACCGGGTTCCGGACCCGGCGCCTTCCAGATCAACAAGACGGCCGCGTCGCGAGGCATCGACCCGAAGGAGACCGGCGCGGACGCGTGGCGCCTGGTCGTCGCGGGCAACGGACGCACGGTCCGGCTCAGCCGCGCTCAGCTCCAGGAACTCCCCCTGCACGGATCGGCGTTGCCCATCGCCTGCGTCGAGGGCTGGTCGACGTCCGACCAGGCGTGGCGGGGGGTACGACTGCGGGACCTCGCGAAACTCGTCGGCTACGACACCGGCACCGCTCCCGACGTCGTCGTGGAGTCGCTCCAGCGGGCGGGGGCGTTCCGGGTGGCGGCGCTGCGGTACAACCAGGTCCGCGACCCGCTCTCCCTGCTCGCCCTGTCGGTGAACGGCGCCGACCTGACCCCCGACCACGGCTACCCCGCGCGGATCATCGTCCCCGCCGCGCCCGGTGTGCTGAACACCAAGTGGGTGTCCCGGATGACGTTCGGGGCCCTGTGATGACGCGACGGAGGCCTGGGATGGGCGAGGAGAGCGGGACGCGAGGCCGGCCCCCGATGCGGCGCCGTCTCGACGCGCTGCGACGGGGTGCCGCGGCGCGGGGGCGGCGCCTGAGGACGCGGCTGCCGGAGCGGCGCCCGGTGACGCCCCGGGAGGTGATCGGCAGCCCCTTCCAACTCCTGATGCTGGCGTTCACGTTCGCGCTCGCCGCCTACGCGGCGGTGCGGCTGCTCCAGGGGGACTGGTTCAAGGTGGCGCTCTGGTTCGTCGGCGCCGCCGTCCTGCACGACCTGGTGTTCGTGCCGCTGTACGCGGGTGCGGACCGGGTCGTGTCGGAGACGCTGAAGGCGACGGGCCGCCGGAACCTGACGATGTACGTCCGCGTTCCGGCGGCCTTCGCCGGGCTCCTGCTGCTGATCTGGTACCCGCTGATCAGCGGCCAGGTGGCCGACCACTACCGGTCGGCCACCGCCCTGCCCGGCGACAGCTTCCTGGCCCACTGGCTGCTGATCACGGCGGCGCTGTTCGCGGGGTCGGCGCTGCTGCTCGTCCTGCGGTCGCTGCGGCCGCCCCGTCCGGGACCGTTGCGCAGCGCCACGAAGGAGCGGCCGCCGGCCTCCCACTGAGCGACCGTGCGCCACCCGGCCGGGACCGCGTGGCGCAGCAGGGCCGGGGTGCCGACCCGGGCCCACGGGAAGGCGGCCCGGTCGGCGGACGGGCCGCCTTCCAGCCCGTCGGCGTCCTCGCGGGCCGCGTCGTTCCCGGCGTCGCCGGGGTGCGCCGCGCTGACGATCCGCACATCGACGCGTTCGTCGACGTCCGCGCCCGCCACCGTCTCGGCGATCAGCAGCCCGCCGGGAGCGAGCAGTTGGGCCGTACGGCGCAGGAGGGCGGCCGGGTCGCCGCCGATGCCGATGTTCCCGTCGACGAGCAGGGCGGTGCCCCAGCGTCCCTCGCCGGGAAGCGGCTCGAAGACCGACCGGCGCAGGGCCTGGCCGCCGAGCCGCACGGTACGGGCGACGGCGGCCTCGCTGACGTCGATGCCGAGCGCGGGCCGCCCGAGGGCGGCGAGTTCCGCGACGAGCCGGCCCGGCCCGCAGCCCACGTCGAGCACGGTGCCCTCGCAGTGGGCCAGCACCTGGAGGTCCACGGCGTCGGCGCGGGCGCACCAGCGCTCCACCTCCAGCGGGAGAAGCCAGCCGTCGGTGCGCCGCAGGAACAGCGGCCCCCGTTCGGCCCCGAGGGCGTCCGCATAAGGATCGGCGGCCCAGGACCGCCCCCCGCAGCGGGCCCCTTCAGCACCGGCCCTTTCACCACCGGCCCTTTCACCACCGGCACCTTCTCCCCCGACCCTGGCCCCGGACCGGGAACCGGTATGCGCCCGGGTCCGGACTCCAGGATCGCCCCCGGCTCCCACCCCGGCGGGACGGCCCGAGTCCGACGCGGCCTCCCTCCGGGGCGGGAGCGCCGTCCCGGGACGGGAGCCCGTCGCGGACCTGGCCTCCGGGCGGCTCACGTCCTCCGCCGGCGCATGGGTCCCGGCCGCGGCCCCGGGGTCCGTGCTCCCGGACGGGAGCGTCGACGCCGGGTGGGAGTCTCGGCCGATCCGGGGGTCCGTTCCGGTCCGGGTTCGCGGCTCCGGCCCTGCCTCCCTCCCGGGCGCGAGCACCGTCCCCGGCCGGGAGGCCGTGGCGGACGCGGCCTCCGTCCGGGCCGGGACCCCCGCACCTGCCCCGGGCTCCGCTCCGGACCGGACCTCGGTCCCCCGGGCCGTCTCGGGCCCGGGCGTGGCGATCTCCGGGACCGGTCGGGGCCTTCGGGGACCTGTCACACCGGGCGGGGTCGTCCCGCGGGCGGCGCTCATCGGGCGGTACCCCGTCCGACGGTCGCGCGCGCCGTGTCCTGGACCCTGGTGTCCCGCGCCGGGACCCGACCCGGAAGCGGGCTCGGAACCGCGAGCGGAGCCGGTGCCGGGGACGGCAGGGCTGGAGCCGCCGGGCCGCGCAGGCGCGTCAGTTCCGCGGCGAAGGACCCGCCGGGTGCCGCCGCAGCCGCCGCCGTGGCGTCGGGTGCCGTGTCGACGTCGCGCAGCCGGGGGAGGTCCCGGACCCGCAGCCCCGCCTCGACGAGCCGCGCCCGCTGCACGGCACCCGTGGTGTCCGTCGACATCGGTACGCCCCGCAGCAGGGCCGGATCCGGTTCGGCCAGCCCCAGCGCCCAGAAGCCGCCGTCCTCGGCCGGCCCGAAGTAGGCGTCGCAGCCGGTGAAGTCCACGGTGAGGAGCTCGGGCGTCACCTGCGGGGTGTCCATGCCGACGAGCAGCGCGGGCCCGTCGCACCCCGCGAACGCCGCCGCCAGCCGTTCGTCCAGCGTGCCCGCGCACTGGTGTACGACGTCGAAGCCGTCCAGCAGCCAGGCACCGGGCGCTCCGTCCAGGACCAGCACCCGGCGCCGCGCGGGCGTCGCCGCCACCGCGCGCAGGGTGTCGACGAGGGCCGCCTCGGCGAGCGCGGCCGCCTCCTCGGGGGTGAACGGCGGTGTGAGCCGGGTCTTGACCCTGCCGGGCAGCGGCTCCTTGGCGATGACGAGCAGGGTGACGCTCTCGGAGCCCTCGGGGCTCTCGGGACACGCAGGGTCCACGGGACCTGCGGGGCGTGCGGGGCTCACTGGACGGATCCTCCTCGGGGCGATGCGGGTGCCGACGCGGACACGGGGGCCGGCGCCGGTGGGGGAGCGGTGGCCGAGGCGGGCACCGGGGTACGGCCCGGGGCGTCGGCGCCGGGCGGGGCCTGGGCGGGCACGCCGGTGGACCGGGCGGCCGCCGTACCGGGGGTGGACACCGGCGGTTCGGCCAGCACCTGGCTCATGTCCCGGACGGCCTGCCAGGTGCCGCGCCAGGTCCCGGTGACCTTGGAGACACCGGTGCGCGGCAGGTACGGCACGTCGTGCTCGGTGACGCGCCAGCCGGCGTCGGCGGCGCGGACGACCATCTGGAGCGGATAGCCGCTGCGCCGGTCGGTGAGTCCCAGTCCGAGCAGCGCCTCACGGCGGGCGGCACGCATCGGTCCGAGGTCGTGCAGCCGCAGGCCGGTCCGGCGCCGGAGCATGCGGGCCAGCGCGACGTTGCCCGCGCGGGCGTGCGGCGGCCAGGCGCCGCGTTCCCGCGGCCTGCGCCTGCCGAGCACGAGGTCGGCCTCGCCCGCCAGGACCTCGGCGACGAACGGCCGGAGCAGACCGGGGTCGAGGGAGCCGTCGCAGTCGCAGAAGCAGACGATGTCCGCCGTGGCCGCGGTCAGGCCGGCGTGGCAGGCGGCGCCGAACCCGCGGCGCTCCTCGCGTACGACGGTGGCCCCGAGTTCACGGGCCAGTTCGGCGGAGCCGTCGGTGGAGCCGTTGTCCACGACGAGCGCCCGCCAGCCGGGCGGAATGCGGGACAGGACCCAAGGCAGGGCGCCGGCCTCGTCGAGGCAGGGCAGCACCACGTCGACGTCCGGGTTCGGTACGGGATAGGTCGTCACGGCCTCACCCTACGAACGCGAAAGGGATATACCGGACTTCGGGACCTTACGAAACTCGGACGTCGGTGGCGGGAAGCCGCGCCGCGCCCGCCCGGGTGGGACGCTGAAGGCATGCAGCAACCGCACGAATCCCCAGGTACCGGCGCCGACGAGGGCCCGCGTCCCGGCGCGGACACCGGTGTCCGGTCCGGGACGGGCACCGCCGCGAGGAAGGAGACCGCTCCCGGCGTGGCGGCCACCCGCGTCCTCGTCGTGGACGACGACCCGACCGTGGCCGAGGTGGTCTCCGGCTACCTCGACCGTGCCGGCCACCTCGTGGACCGGGCCGCGGACGGTCCCACCGCACTCGCCCGGGCCGCCGCGCACCGCCCCGACCTGGTGGTGCTCGACCTGATGCTGCCGGGCATGGACGGCCTGGAGGTGTGCCGACGGCTGCGCGCCCAGGGCCCCGTCCCGGTCATCATGCTCACCGCGCGCGGTGACGAGGACGACCGGATCCTCGGCCTGGAGGTCGGCGCCGACGACTACGTCACCAAGCCGTTCAGCCCCCGCGAACTCGTCCTGCGCGTCGAGTCGGTGCTGCGCAGGGCCCGCCCCGCCCCGGCCGCGCGCCCCCTGGACGCCGCCGGGCTCACCGTCGACCCGTCGTCCCGCCGCGCCGCGAAGGACGGCGTCGAACTCGCGCTGACCCTGCGGGAGTTCGATCTCCTCGCCTTCTTCCTGCGGCATCCCGGACGGGCGTACGCGCGGGAGGACCTCATGCGGGAGGTGTGGGGGTGGGACTTCGGCGACCTGTCGACGGTCACCGTCCATGTGCGCCGCCTGCGCGGCAAGGTCGAGGACGACCCCGCGCATCCCCGCCTGATCCAGACGGTGTGGGGGGTCGGCTACCGCTTCGCCGACCCCGAGGGCGCGGCCCCCGCCCGTGCCGACCACGCGGCCCCGGCCGACCGGACAGCCCCGGCCCACCCGGACTCCCCTGCCGCACGCCAGGAAGGGGCCCGCCCGTGAACGCGATAGTGGCCATGGCCCTGTACGCCTTTCTCGGCGCCGCCGCGGCGGGCCTGGGCGGGGCGGGCGTCCTGTGGCTGATCCGCCGTCGCTCGCTGACCGCCTCGCTCGCGGTGGTGGCCGCGGTGGCCGTCTGCGCGATGCTGGCGGGCACGCTCGTGGTGGCCTGGGCGATGTTCCTGTCCTCGCACGACCTGTACGTGGTCACCACGGTCGTCGCCATGGCCGCCGTGGTCTCCCTCGCCACCGCGCTGCTGCTCGGCCGGTGGGTGGTGGCGCGCAGCAGGGCACTCACGCTGGCCACCCGTTCCTTCGGCGACGGCGGTGACTTCGCGGCCCCGACCGGCCCGGCGACGGCGGAACTGTCGGCGCTCAGCCGGGAGTTGGCCGCCACCAGCCGCAAACTGGCGGAGTCCCGTGACCGCGAGCGCGCCCTGGAGACCTCGCGGCGCGAACTCGTCGCCTGGATCTCGCACGACCTGCGCACCCCGCTGGCCGGACTGCGCGCCATGTCCGAGGCGCTGGAGGACGGGGTCGCCGCGGACCCGGACCGCTATCTGCGGCAGATCCGCACGGAGGTCGAGCGTCTCAACGACATGGTCGGCGACCTCTTCGAACTGTCCCGCATCCACGCGGGCGCCCTCGCGCTGTCCCCCTCCCGGGTCTCCGTCTACGACCTCGTCGGCGACGCCCTCGCGGGAGCGGACCCGCTGGCCCGGGAGCACGGCGTGCGGCTCGTCGGCGACCGCATCGAGCAGGTGCCGGTCGAGGTGGACGGCAAGGAGATGAGCCGGGTCCTCGGCAACCTGCTGGTCAACGCGATCCGCCGCACCCCCGCCGACGGCACCGTCGCGGTCACCGCCGAACGGTCCGACGTGGGCGTCGTCCTGTCCGTCACCGACGGCTGCGGGGGCATCCCGGAGGAGGACCTGCCGCGCGTCTTCGACACCGGCTGGCGTGGCACCCACGCCCGGACCCCGCCCGCCGGAGCGGGCCTCGGCCTCGCCATCGTCCGCGGCATCGTGGAGGCCCACAGCGGCCGGGCCGCCGTCCGCAACGTCCCCGGCGGCTGCCGCTTCGAGGTGACCCTGCCGATGGCGGCGGGCGCCTGAAACCACACGACACACCGGCCCCCCGGCGTCACCGGCCTCACGGGACCCACCAGGGTCACGGGGCCACCGGCCTCACCGGGCCACCGGCGTCACCAGGCCACCAGCGTCACAGGGCAACCGGCCTCACCGACCCCACCGGCCCCACCGGCGTCATGGGGCAACCGGCCCCACCGGCGTCATGGGGCAACCGGCCCCACCGGCGTCACCAGGCCACCGGACCCACCGACGTCACGGGGCCTCCGGCCTCACCGGGCCTCCGGCGTCACCAGGCCACCGGCGTCACGGGGTAACTGGGCTACCGGACCTACCGGCGTCATGGGGCAACCGGCCTCACTGGGCCACGGGCCCCACCGGCGTCACGGGGTAACTGGGCCACCGGACCCACCGACGTCACGGGGCCACCGGCGTCACCAGGCCACCGGCGTCACGGGGTAACTGGGCTACCGGACCTACCGGGCCCACCGGGTCCCTGCCGGCCTCACCGAGCCACCGGCCTCATCGGACGCACCAGCGTCACGGGGCAACCGGCCTCACCGGGGCCACCGGCCTCATCGGACCCACCAGCGTCACGGGGCCACCGGCCCCACCGGCGTCACGGCGTAACTGGGCCACCGAACCTACCGAACCGGCCGGGGCCACCGGACCCACCGGACCCACCGGGTCACCGGTCTCATCGGGTCCCCACCGGGCCACCGGCGTCACCGGGCCACCGGACCCACCGGGGTCACGGGGCCACCGGCCCGGTGGGGCCGGCTCCGTACCGCCTACTCCCCCTGCAACCTCGCGCCCGCGAACTCCCGCATCCCCTCGGTGAATCCGACCTCCGCCTTCCAGCCGAGTTCGGCGCGCAGCCGGGCCGAGTCGGCGGTGATGTGGCGGACGTCGCCGAGGCGGTACTCGCCGGTCACCACCGGCTCGGGGCCTCCGTACGCGGCGGCCAGCGCGTGTGCCATCTCGCCGACGGTATGAGGGTCGCCGCTCCCGGTGTTGTAGACGGCCAGCGCTCCGGACGGTGAACCCGCCTCCAGCGCGGCCACGTTGGCGGCGGCCACGTCCCCCACGTGGACGAAGTCCCGCCGCTGCCCGCCGTCCTCGAAGACACGCGGCGCCTCACCGCGGGCCAGCGCGGAGCGGAAGAAGGAGGCGACACCGGCGTACGGGGTGTCCCGGGGCATCCCCGGACCGTAGACGTTGTGATAGCGCAGCGACACGGCGGAACCGTCCGTCGAGCGGGCCCACGCGGCCGCGAGGTGCTCCTGCGCCAGCTTGGTCGTCGCGTACACGTTGCGCGGGTCGACGGGCGCGTCCTCCTCCACGAGCCCCGGCGTCAACTCCTCGCCGCAGCGCGGGCACCGCGGCTCGAACCGCCCGGATTCCAGGTCGGCGACGGCCCGCGGCCCCGGGCGCACCACGCCGTGCCGCTCGCACGCGTAGCGCCCCTCCCCGTAGACGACCATCGACCCGGCGAGCACCAGCCGCCGTACCCCCGCGTCCGCCATCGCGGCGAGCAGCACGGCCGTTCCGAGGTCGTTGCGCGACACGTACTCGACCGCGTCGCCGAACCCCACGCCGAGACCCACCATGGCGGCCTGGTGGCAGACGGCGTCGACGCCCGCGAGCGCGCCCGCGACCGCCTCGGCGTCCCGTACGTCCTGTCCGTCCCGCAGGTCGAACACGACGGGTTCGTGCCCGCGCGCCCGCAGCGCCTCGACGACATGACCTCCGATGAACCCGGCCCCGCCGGTTACCAGTACACGCATGCGTTGAACGCTAGGACCGGCAGACCGTTCCGCGGTGGCACCGCGCCCGACACGTCACGGCTCCGTAAGACCTCGCCCGGCCGGCGGGCTCACATGCGCAGCAGGCGCTGGGTGATCTCCCGGTACTCCCGCAGCGCCTGGCGGAGTTCGTCGCCCTGGGTCTCCGGGTCCCGGTCCTGCCAGCCGTCGTGGAGGGCGGCGCGCCGTTCGGTGAGGGCGCTCATGACATGGGCGGCCGCCTCGTCGAACGCGGTCTCGGCCTCTCCGAGTGCCTCGCGCGGGTTGTGCGCGAAGGTGTTGAGGGCGTGGTTGAGCCGCTGGGTGAGTTCGCCCCGCTCGTCCGGCCCGAGCAGGGGGTCAGGGCCTGCCGCGCGACGCCCGGAGGAGCCGGGCTGCCGGTCCGGGGGCTGCTGGGCGCGTGTCTGGTCGTACATCATCGTGGGCCACTTCCTGTACGGCGTACCGGCCGGGCGCGTGAGCGCGATCGGTCGGTACGGTCGAGGACCCGCCCGCGTGGGCTGCCGTCGCGACGACGATCACCTCGGTGATCACTTCGCGGACCGCTGTGCCGGTCACGTCGGTGACCACGGCTGCCACGGTCGTCGGAGAGGCGTGGGCCGGCTGTGCACCGGGCTGTCAGTCAACGCCGGGTGCCTGCCCGTGTCAACGCGGTCTCCGCCCTCGGACGGTTCGGCCGGTGCGGGCGCCGGATCAGTCCGAGGCGGCGGCAGCGCGCCGGTACTCCGCGTTGATGCGCTGGGCCTCCTCCAGCTGGTCCTCAAGGATGACGATGCGGCACGCGGCCTCGATCGGGGTCCCCTTGTCGACGAGTTCGCGCGCACGGGCGGCGATCCGCAGCTGGTAGCGGGAGTAGCGCCGGTGGCCGCCCTCCGAGCGGAGCGGGGTGATCAGGCGGGCCTCGCCGATCGCCCGCAGGAAGCCCGGCGTGGTGCCGAGCATCTCGGCCGCCCTGCCCATCGTGTACGCGGGATAGTCGTCGTCGTCGAGACGACCCGTGAGTGGAGTGTCCGCTGTCATTTCACCTCGTTGTGGCACGCGTCGAGGGGCCCCGATGCCGTACGGCACCAGGGCCCCGAAGGAAATTGAACACCATCTGCCGGCTCCACTGCGGAGCCGACCGTCTGTTTCCGCTCCCTGGCCCGGGTGTCGGGCGGGTGAGCGGGGATCGCGATTGCGTGACCGGGGACCACCTTCCAATCCTGGTCTTGCGGTACCCGCGCCCGAATCCCTCTCGGACGGGGCGATCCTGATGGCGTCTGCTTCCTCAGTCCTTCCTCTGGAGGGATCTCGAGTCGGACCTGCCCGGAACTGCGGCGGCCCGCGATGTCTACAAGAGAAACCCTAATCAAGCGAACGCGCGATGTCTACCATGACGGCGATAGATTTTGGTTCGCTCGTGTCGCAGGAATACTGGGGTGCGCGGGGGCCGGAGCGCCGGGCGGGGCTGCTGAATAGAATCGGCTCCCATGTCGAACCCTGACGAGCTCCTCGTTGACATCTCCGCCATGGTGGAGTCCGGGCACAGTACGCAGATGTCGCTGACGGTGGTCGTCGGCGGCGCCGTCATCACCGGCCGGCTGGCCCCCGAAGCGGTGTGGCGGGAGCGGGTTTCGGAGGTCCTCAGGGACTCGGACCGCCTCGGCCCGTTCTCCGACATCTTCGGCTCCGGCCGGGCGGCGGCCCGTTCCGGGAACGCCCCGGCACCCACCCATCTGCACTTCCACCTCGCCCGCATCCTCCAGGGCAGCGTGGGCATCCCCGAGACCGGCGGCATGTACCGCGTCGCGATCGAGGACGTGGGGGCCTGGACGGTGGGTGACTTCAGCTACTCCGACCACTGAGCCCGTACCGACAACGACAGCGACAGCGTTGGCCACCGGGCGGGCGTGCGGACGCCGCGCGCCCGGTCGCCGGCCGGAACGTCATGAGGGCCCCGCCGACGTGTCGGCGGGGCCCTCATGGCCGTGTCCTGCTCCGGAAGTCCGGACCCGGTGGGTCCGTCGTCCCGGTGGCGTGGGGTGTCCTCAGGGTTCGAGCGGGGCGGGGCTCCCGAGCAGCGCGGACGCGTTCTGCAGCGGGCTGAGCGCGCGCGGCACGGGGGCGACCTCGGGCGTGCGGCAGGTGAAGCCGAGGCGGGCCATGGCGCGGGTGACCTCCCCGCTGGTGAAGTCGCGGCGGTCCTGGCGGGTGATGACCTCACCCACCTGCTTGACCGGGTAGTGGCAGCGGCCGATGATCACGGATTCCCCCGTGATGGGTTCGGGCTTGACGCCCTTCATCGAGTCCAGCACACCGCTCTTGGTGAGATCGAACGGGAAGCGGGCGATGACACAGCGCATGGTGCCTCACAGGTGACGAGAGGAAGCGGGGAACGGGGAGGAGCGGAGGAGAAGCAGCGGAGGGTGCGGCCGGGCGTGTCGCCCAGCGTACGGGCGCCGCGGGGGCGGCAGACCCGGACGCTCAGCCGGACAGGGCGAGGACGCCCGGTGAACGGCGGCGGGCGAGGACGTCCCGGACACGGACGCGGTCGGTGTAGGCGGAGCCGGCGCGGACGACGGCGAGCTGCGCCGCGGTGACCGAGTCCGTGCACTGGTCGTCCTCGTCGCAGACGAGCAGGTACGCGACGCCGGCGCCCGCCATGACGGACAGCGCCACCTCGACGGTCATGTCGGCCCCCACGCGCGGCCCGGAGAGGTCCTCCCGGTCGGCGAGACCCGCGGCGACGGCCCCGGCGGAACGCGTCCGCGCCGGCTGACCCTGCTGCCTCGGCGGAAGCTGAATGATCGTCAAAGGTGCCTCCTGCGGCGTTGTTGCGGAGAGGACGTACGGGGCTGAGCCGGAGCCCGCCGAACGCCGCACCGGAGTCCGGCCCGCGCCGCCGACCCCGCAGGGCGAGCGGCCGGACCGGACGGCTGACGTGCGGCGCGCGATGGGTCCGGTCCGGACTAGCGCTCGGCCGTGGGGCGCGCGGCGGCCTCGGCGGGACGCCGCCCGCCCGCCTCGGACGGGCGGTGCGCGCCCGTACCGGTGGAGCGGCCACCGCCCTGACCGGAGCGGCCACGCCGGCCGCGGGAGGAGCCGGAGACCCCACGCCGGGGCCGGTCCGACACGGGCGCGCGGATGACGACCGGCACACCCGAAGGCGCCTGGGCACCCGTGATGCGGGTCAACTCGGCTTCACCGGAACGGACTTGACTGGTCTGCGGGGTGATCCCGGCAGCCGCCATCAGGCGGGTCATGTCGCGACGCTGGTTCGGTGTCACCAGGGTCACGACGCTGCCCGACTCACCGGCGCGGGCCGTACGGCCGCCACGGTGCAGGTAGTCCTTGGGGTCGCTCGGCGGGTCGACGTTCACCACCAGGTCGAGCTGGTCGACGTGGATGCCGCGCGCCGCGACGTTGGTCGCCACCAGGACCGTCACGTGCCCGGTCTTGAACTGGGCCAGGGTCCGCGTGCGCTGCGGCTGCGACTTGCCGCCGTGCAGGGCCGCGGCCCGCACACCGCTGTTCAGCAGGTGCTCGGTCAGCCGGTCCACCGCGTGCTTGGTGTCCAGGAACATGAGCACCCGGCCGTCCCGCGCCGCGATCTCGGTGGTCGTACGGTTCTTGTCCGCGCCCTGCACGTGCAGGACGTGGTGCTCCATCGTGGTGACGGCACCCGCGGACGGGTCGACGGAGTGGACCACCGGGTCGTTCAGGTAACGGCGGACCAGCAGGTCCACGTTGCGGTCGAGGGTGGCGGAGAAGAGCATCCGCTGCCCGTCCGGACGCACCTGGTCGAGCAGCTCCGTCACCTGCGGCATGAAGCCCATGTCGGCCATCTGGTCGGCCTCGTCGAGGACGGTGATGGAGACGTCGCCGAGGCGGCAGTCGCCGCGCTCGATGAGGTCCTTGAGACGTCCCGGGGTGGCGACGACGACCTCGGCGCCGCCGCGCAGCGCGCCGGCCTGGCGGCCGATCGACATGCCGCCGACCACCGTGGCGAGACGCAGCCGCAGGGAGCGGGCGTACGGGGTGAGTGCGTCGGTGACCTGCTGCGCCAGCTCGCGCGTCGGCACGAGAACCAGGGCGAGCGGCTGACGCGGCTCGGCGCGCCGGCCGGCGGTCCGGGTCAGCAGCGCGAGGCCGAAGGCCAGCGTCTTGCCGGAGCCGGTGCGGCCCCGGCCGAGCACGTCACGTCCCGCGAGGGAGTTCGGCAGGGTCGCGCCCTGGATCGGGAACGGGACGCTGACGCCCTCGTGCCCGAGTGCTTCCAGCAGCGGCGCGGGCAGGGCGAGGTCGGCGAACGCCTCCACGGCCGGCAGGGCGGGGGTCACCGTCACCGGCAGCGCGAATTCGCCCTGCAGGGAGGTCTGCCGGCGTCCGTAGCCCTTCGACCGGCTGGGGCCGCCGGAACGGCCGGAGGACGCGGACCCGAAGCGGCTGCCACCGCTCCTCTTGGGGCCGGCGCCCTCGGATCGGGAACGGGCGAAACGATCGTTCGTGCGCGTGCGGTTCATGCGGAACCTTCCTTGAACGGGCGCGTATCAAGGAATTCCCGCAGCGAATGTGCAGCGCTGAGAATCGCGAGAACGAGCCGAATGAAATACGACACCGAAAGGGATCGGACCGATATCGGTCCGGAGCGGTGAAGAATTCGAGCGGGACGCGGGGCCGGAAATCCGGCACTGTCCCGAAAGCGATGGGTCCGAAACGGCGACGGTGCCGTGCGTCGGAACCGGAGGTCGATGCAGCCGTGCAGGAAACCGGCGGCGGAGCCGAGAAGCGAAGAGGGGGAGCCGGGGCGGTGCCACCGGCGGAACCAGGATTTTCGCGGGCGGTCCCGAGGGGATTCATACCCACGTTCGGGTCGGCCACTCTCGTACGGCGGTCCGGGTGAGGGGTGCTCGGGGGCGGGGCGGGCGACGCCTGTCGCGTCGGCCGGTGCCCGTATCCGTACCCGGGAAAGCGGCGAGCTGGGGCCCGCACCCCAAGGTGCGGGCCCCAGCTGCGCTGTGCGTGCGGGTGTCAGGCGGGAACGATGTTCTCCGCCGTCGGGCCCTTCTGGCCCTGCGCGATGTCGAAGGAGACCTTCTGGCCCTCCTGCAGCTCGCGGAAGCCCTGCGCGGCGATGTTCGAGTAGTGGGCGAAGACGTCGGCGCCGCCGCCGTCCTGCTCGATGAAGCCGAAGCCCTTTTCCGCGTTGAACCACTTCACGGTGCCAGTAGCCATGTCAATTCTCCTTCGGGACGGTGCTCGGAGTCCGCAGTGCGCGGATTCCGCGTCGCCGTGATGATTACCCCGCCGGAAAAAGACCGGAGACACAAAAGAACTCCACCGCAGAAACAAGGGTGGAAGCTCACAAGTTTTTGGGAACCACAACTGCAACTGTTGTCGACAGTAGCACGATGAGATCGCTCATGGGCGCTGCATAACGCCGCACCCCAAACGGATCAAGAAATCCTGAGTGCGTCCGACGCCCATTTCTCACGTGGCGGTCACAGATATTGACTCGCCCGGGTCGCAGCGTTTCTTCGTTTTTTCCTCGGCCCGCCCCCGGCGACGGCAGGGGGCGGGCGGGGGCGGGCGTCGCCGCCGGCCGTGGGGGGGCGCGGACGTCCGCGTCAGTGGTCGTCGTGGATGCTGGTCGCGATGCCGTTGCTGATCACGACCTCGGCGCTGAAGCCCTTCTTGGCGGCCGTCTCCAGCTCGTCCTCGGTGCACTTGGCGCCGGCCCCGCCGGCCTGGGCAGCGTCGCCGCAGATGTCGTCGTAGCCCAGGATCTCGGTGTCCTCGGCGACGAGGAACTCCTGCTCGGTGCCCTTCGTGTCGGAGACCGTGTACTTCCCCGGAGCCAGGAAGGTGACGTTTCCGAACCAGGTGCCGTTGACGCCCTTGCCCTGGTCGATGCCCTCGACGGCGGTGTCACGGGAGTCGGAGCCCGCGTCGGATCCGGAGCCGGAATCCGAGCCGGTGCCGGAGCCCGAGCCCTGCCGGGCGGCGCGCCGCTCGGTCACCAGGGTCGCGACGCCGTCCTTCATCCGGACGTCGGCGCCGACGGCCCCCTTCTTCGTCGCCGTCTCCAACTGGTCCAGCGTGCAGGGCGCGTCCACCTTGGCCCCCGCCTCGCCGCAGATGGTGCCGGCGCCGTAGACCTCGGTGTCGTCGGCGACGAAGAACTCCTGGTCCTGCCGGCCCGGCACCGACACGATGTACTTGCCCGGGGCGAGGTAGGTGACCTTGCCGTTCTCGAACGAGCCGCTGACGCCCTTGGACGTCGCGGCTTTCCTGGCGTCCGAGGCCTTGTCCGCGACGGCCGACGAACCCGATCCGCTCTTGCCGGACGCGTCGGCGCCGGTGCCGTTCTGGCACGCCGTCATCAGCAGCCCGGCGGTGATCGCGGCGGTGGCGAAGACGGCCCTGCGCAGGTGGCGGTTCATCACGGGAGTTCCTTCCGGCGGGACGACGGGGAGCCGGCGTTCCCCGCCGGACTCTCGCTCTGTGTCGACTATGAGGGGCCGGAGAGTCCGCAGGTCACGCCCGTCGTCCCTTCCGGACACCCCCGTGGCAGCGTCGTGACACGGCAACACTTCGGCGGTGAAGGGCGGTTCGGTGACGCGCCGCCTTGCCGCGGAGCGCGGGACGGCGTGCGGCGTGGCTTCTCGCGGGGCCCGCGTCCCGGGGCCACGCGAGAAGCCACCGGCCGGGGGCCGGTGGCTCAGGTGACGCGGGTGGGGCAGGTGGCTGCGCGGTGGTGGCCGTGGTTCACCGCACGGGGAAGCCGAAGGAGTAGCCCTGCTGCTTGAGCCAGGGCAGGACCCGGCGCAACGCCCCGACGGTCTGGGAGCGGTCGCCCCCGGCGTCGTGGAAGAGGAGCGTCGGCCCGTTGGGGAGTTCCTGCTGGACGGTGGTCACGATGGCGTCGGTGCCCGGCCGCTCGAAGTCCTTGGTGTCCACGTTCCAGCCCAGCGGGCGCATGCCCCGGGACGCGGCGAGCTTGCGGCTGTCGGGAGTGAAGGCGCCGCCGGGGGCCCGGTAGTACATCGGGCGGACACCTCCGGACGCCTTGGTGATCATGCGCTCGGCGTCGAGGATCTGCTGGGAACGGTAGGCCGGGGACTTCTTGTCCATGGTGGTGTCGTGCGACACCGTGTGGTCGCAGAGCCGGTGCCCGGCGGCGACCACCTTCTTCACCAGGTCGGGGTGGGCCTGCGCCTGCGTCCCCACCATGCAGAACGTGGCCTTCACCCCGTACTCCCGCAACACGTCGAGCACTTGGGGTGTCCATACGGGGTCAGGGCCGTCGTCGATGGTGATGTTCACGCCGTGGGCGCCCTTGTCCGAGGCGTGCGCGATGCTCATGGCGACGGTCCGGACGGCGGGCTTGACCGGCGCGGCCGCCTTCGCGGAGCCGCCCACGGCGTCGGCCTGCGCGGTCCACACCGAGGCCCCGACCGCGAACAGCGTCACCCCGAGTGCCGCCCCGACCACCTTGCCGTACCAGCCCCGCGTTCCGCCGTGCCGCGCCATGTCCGCCCCGCTCTCACCCAGTGACCCGTCGATGCCCGGTCGCGACGCGACCACTTGGCAGGACGAGAGATGTGCACGAGGGGATGCGCCCGTTACCGATCACGGACAATCCCGGGGGAGTTCAGGGACAACCACTTCGGCGCACGGGTCCCGCTCGCCGACCACTCCGGTGATCATCGCGGCGAGCTGACCGCGGGAGGCCCGGGCGAGAACACGGGCGACGGCGCGGTCTGGTCGCTGCGCGGCGCCTCCGCCGGACCGACGACGGCCGGGGCGCTCTCCTTCGGCCCGTCGGCCACCGGGGTCTCCTGAATCGCCCCGGGCCTCGGACCGCGATCGGTCCGGAGCCTTCTGCCTGGTGCCCCGAGACGGATCCCCATCCGCAGTCGGCCGGTTCGCCGTGCGGACGCGGTGCGCGGCCTGCCCGTTGGTCCGGACAGCAAAAACCCCCGGGTCGTGGACCTGGGGGCTTCATCGGTATCTGTGGAGCGGGTGACGAGAATCGAACTCGCACTCTCAGCTTGGGAAGCTGATGTTCTACCACTAAACTACACCCGCGTAAGACGCCGGTTGGACCGGTGTCGAATGCCCGCTCACTCTACCTCATGCCCGGCTCCCGGCGTCGAAGCCGCGGGGCCCGCCTGTGTCCCACGGGGTGGATGAGGCTGCGGCGAGCCGGAGTTGAGGCGTACGGTGAGGGTCTTCGCGTGGGTCCGGACGGCACCGGAGTGCCGCCTGGAGCTCCGTCCCTTTGATCCCGTAATGTGGCTTTCGTTGTCAGGGCATCAGCCTGACAACGGCTCTTGGGGAAGGGACTCTGGGACTTGATGGAGCACACCGTCGTCCGTTGTGCCGAGGGGCACGTGTTCAGCACCGCGTCGTTCCCGATGCAGCAGGCCGAGCGGCTCGGCCCCGGACGGCTGGTCCGGTGCCCTCGCTGCGCCCGGCTCCGCAGTGTGGTGCCGGTGACCTTGGAGAAGCATTGACGCGGTGAGCCGGTCATGTGACGCCCCGGCACCGGGGCGTCACATCACCGGTGCACGGGAGCGCGGTGCCGTCGCGATTGTGGTGGCCCCGCGCCCCTTGCGTATCCTCAGGGCGTGCTTCTCTCAGACAAGGACATCCGGGCCGAGATCGACGCCGGGCGGGTCCGGATCGATCCCTACGACGAATCCATGGTGCAGCCGTCGAGCATCGACGTGCGGCTCGACCGCTATTTCCGGGTGTTCGAGAACCACCGCTACCCCCACATCGACCCCTCGGTCGAGCAGGCGGACCTCACGCGGCTCGTCGAGCCGGAGGGGGACGAGCCGTTCATCCTGCACCCCGGTGAGTTCGTCCTCGCCAGCACGTACGAGGTCATCTCGCTGCCGGACGACCTCGCCTCGCGCCTCGAGGGCAAGAGCTCGCTGGGCCGTCTCGGTCTGGTCACCCACTCCACCGCCGGGTTCATCGACCCCGGGTTCTCCGGGCACGTGACGCTGGAGCTGTCGAACCTCGCGACGCTGCCGATCAAGCTCTGGCCGGGCATGAAGATCGGCCAGCTGTGCATGTTCCGGCTCAGCTCGCCGGCCGAGTTCCCCTACGGCAGCGACCGCTACGGGTCGCGCTACCAGGGCCAGCGCGGGCCGACGGCCTCCCGGTCCTTCCTGAACTTCCACCGGACCCAGGTCTGAGGCGGTGACCATGTCCTCCGAGTCCTCCGAGTCCTCCGAGCGCGAGAACCTCACCTACGAGAAGTTCGGTGTCGCCGTACGCGAACTCGCCCAGACCATCGCCGACGACGGCTACGAGCCCGACATCGTCCTGTCGATCGCCCGGGGCGGCGTCTTCGTCGCGGGCGGGCTCGCCTACGCCCTCGACTGCAAGAACATCCACCTGGTGAACGTCGAGTTCTACACGGGGGTGGGGACGACGCTGGAGATGCCGGTGATGCTCGCCCCCGTCCCCAACGCGATCGACTTCTCCGACAAGAAGGTCCTGATCACGGACGACGTCGCCGACACGGGCAAGACGCTCAAGCTCGTGCACGACTTCTGCGTCGGCGAGGTCGCCGAGGTCCGCAGCGCCGTGATCTACGAGAAGACCCAGTCCCTCGTGAAGTGCGAGTACGTCTGGAAGCGCACGGACGAGTGGATCAACTTCCCGTGGAGTGTCGAACCGCCGGTGATCCGCCGGGCCGGGCAGGTGCTCGACTCGTAGGCGGTCGCCCGCACGGCGCGACGGCGGTTCGTGGACGTGACGTGACGCGAGAGGGGCTCCCGGTGGTGTGCCGGGAGCCCCTCTCGCGTGTTCTCGGTGCCGTCGGCGTCAGAACGTGCCCAGCTTGATGATCGACAGGATCGCGATGAGCTGGATGGATGACGCGGCGAGCGCCTTCGGCCAGGGGAGGTCGTGGGACTTGCCGACCATCAGGGTCAGCAGCGCGCCCGCGGCGACCCATGTGGCCCAGCCGAGGAGCTGCACGAACGACGCGTCGCCGCCGAGGAACATGGCGACGAGCAGACGCGGGGTGTCCGTGATGGACATGATCAGCATGGAGAGGCCGACCGTGGGCTGCCAGGCGCCGTCGCCGCCGAGCTGGCGGGCCAGGGTGTGGGTGACCACGCCGAGGATGAACGTGCTGAGCACGATGGCGACGGCGGTCGTCAGGACGATCGGGATCGCGTTGGAGAGCGTCGCGTTGATCGCGTCCTCGCGGGCGCCGTCGAAGCCGAACACCGCCAGCAGGCCGTAGACGAACGTCACGACCAGGGCCGGGCCCCACATCGCGTAGTCGCGCATCTGCAGGAAGGTCCTGTTGGGGGCGGTCACGATGCCCCTGAGCAGGTCCTTCCAGTGCAGCCGCGGTCCGACGGGCGGAGCGGTCGCCTGGCCGGCGCGGTACGTGTCGCCCTGGCTGTACGGGTCCTCGCCGATGGAGAAGGCCTGCGTGTGTCCGGGGCTGTTCGCCGCGTACGGGTCCGGGCCCTGCTGCGGGTGTCCGTCGCCGAAGTACTCCGGCTCGCCGTGTCCGCCGCCGCCCTGGGGCCAGCCGCCCTGCGCGTTGCCGCGGTACTGCTGACCGCCGTCCTGCCGGCCGCCGTACGGCGGCTGTCCCCCGTACTGCGGCTGCGAAGGCGCGTTCGGATGACCGTACGGCTGCTGCCCGCCTCCCTGGGGGGCCTGCTGTCCGTACGACGGTTGTTGTTGCGGTCGCGCCTGCGAAGCACGGTTGTCCCGGCCGCCGCGTCCGATCCTGAATCCAGCCACGTTATCGAACGTACCTGGTCCCGGAGAGTGACGTGCCGGGCCCGGGGGATCGGGCCCGGCATTGGGTCCGAGCTGTGACATCCCCTACGGGGCAGACGAGGCAGCCCCCTACGGGTCCCGGAGGGGGCCGCGGAGCAGATCAGCCCGCCAGGACGTTGCCGAAGTAGGCGTCGCCCGAGGGGCCGCCCAGGGTGGTGCCGTTGAAGGACTTCGAGCCGGTGGCGGTGATACCGGAGGCGCCGGCCTTGAAGTACCAGACCGCACCGTCGGCACTGTTCTCGCCGAGCGCGCCGACGACCAGCTCGGCGCGGCCGTCGCCGTTCGCGTCGGTGAGCCGGACCGCGTCGCCGAAGTAGTCCTGGGCCTCGGCGGTGCCCGGGACCCCCGCGCTGTTCTGCGAGAAGGACGTGGAACCGGTGCCGGTCAGGCCGGAGGCGGAGCCGCGCAGGACAGTGACCTGGCCGGCGTGCTTCACCGACCCGATGTACTCGCTGTCCGAGCCGATCGCGACGTCGGCGTATCCGTCGCCGTTGGTGTCGCCCGAGGACAGGCTCCAGCCGAAGCCGTCGTTCTTCTCGCCGGCGCCCGGCACGCCCGCCGAGTCCTGGGTGATCCGCTTCGGCGTACGGGTGCTGAGGCCGCCCGCGGCACCGTACGTCACGGTGATCGCGCCGCCGAGTCCGCCGTCCGGCTCGGTCGACGACTTCTCCATGAAGTTGCCGGTGACGATGTCGCCGTAGCCGTCCTTGTCGACGTCGGCGATCGTGCCCGCGTAACCGCCCGCGAGCTTCTTGCCGAGCTTCGGGCCGGTGGTGGAGCCGGTGTAGAGGACGCTGCGGGTGCGGTAGGCGCCCCCGCTGGTCTCCTCCTGGCCCATGACCAGGAGATCGGTCCTGCCGTCGCCGTTGACCTCGCCCGCGACGAGCTGGTCCGGGTAGACGGTGCTCTGGGCGATCGTGTCGACGCCGATGCGTGCGGCGGCCTTGCCGGTACGGGAGATGGGCCCCCGGAAGATGTTCAGCGCGGGTGTGGCGTTGTTCGCGGCGGCCAGGTCGGTGTGGCCGTCGCCGTCGAAGTCGCCGGCCGCGACCTGCCAGCCCAGCTCGTTGAGGTACTGCGGCAGCGGTGAGGCGATGTCGGTGCCGGACTTCACCCCGCTCGCGCCGCCCCACAGCACCGTGAGGGTGCCGGAGGAGTCGGTGGAGCCGATCCGCTCGCCGTGCACGCCCACGACGATGTCCGTGTAGCCGTCGCCGTCCATGTCACCCGTGGTCACGCGGTCGCCGAAGTAGTCGTACGACTCCGGGGTGCCCGGGACACCGGTGGTGGCCTGGCTGATGATCTGCCGCTTGGAGGTGTCGAGGCCGCTCGCGGTGCCGTAGACGACGGCGACGTAGCCGGCTCCGGACTTGCCGGACACCTTGGCGAGCGGAGCGGCGATGGCCAGGTCGCGGTGGCCGTCGCCGTTGAAGTCACCCGAGAGCCCCGAGGGCGCGGCGGTGGCCGGGGTGGCGGGCAGGGCGGTGAGCAGGCCGGTGGTGAGGGTCGCGGCCAGCAGGAGGGTGCGCTTGCGCAAGGCGGGACTCCGGTAGCGGAAGGGGCGAGTGGGACGGGTGGGGATACCGCCGGACAGGGAGACACGCCGGGCCCGTGAGCGGTGCGGGCCCGGCGTGTCGGGAACGGGGCGCTCGCGGAGGAGCGCCCCGGGTGGTGCGTGGACCGGCCGGCCCGAGGGCCGGCCGGGGACGGGCGGACGGGCCGCCGGGCGGGACTAGTCGGCGAACAGGGCGCCGAACTGCGGCGATCCCGTCGTCGAGACGCCCGAGGTGCTCGGGGACAGGGTCCGGGAACCGGACGTGGTGATCGTCGTGCCGTTGGAGGGCAGGTAGGTGACCGAGCCGTTGCCGGCGTTCTCGTACGAGCCGACGAGCAGGTCCGCCCGGCCGTCGCCGTTGACGTCGTCGAGCTTGACGTCGGCGCCGAACAGGTCGCTCTTCTCGTCGCTGCCGGGGACGCCGGCGGTGCTCTGGGCGAAGGACTGCGTGCCGGAGGAGACCTTCACGCCGCTCGACGAGCCGTAGAGGACGGTGACCATGCCGGTGTCGGTGACACCGTCGATGTCCTCGTTGGGGGCGGAGACGACGAGGTCCTGGAAGCCGTCGCCGTTCACGTCGCCGAGGTCGAGGTCCCAGCCGAAGCTGTCGCCCTTCTCCGAGGTGCCGGGGACGCTGCCGGTGTTCTGGTTGATCCCCGTGGTGCCGGCGGGGCCGGAGGCCGAGCCGTAGGTGATGTTCGCCTGGCCGCCGTCGGAGGAGTCCGGGATGGTCTCGCCCTCGTCGGTGTGGTGGTCCCAGCCGGCGCCGCTGACGATGTCGCCGTAGCCGTCGCCGTTGATGTCGCCGACGCCGGTGATCTGGCCGGGCTTGAGCGCCTCCGCGGAGGCGACGCTGAGGCCGCTCGCCGTGCCGGGCACGAAGTAGTTCGTGTTCCAGCCGGTGCCGTTCTCGAAGCCGTCGACGATCAGGTCGGTGCGGCCGTCGCCGTTCACGTCGCCGGCCGTCAGGCTCAGCGGTCCGTACGGGAAGTCGTTGGAGCCGGACTGGATCGGGGGCTTGACGGTGTAGCGGCCGCCGGGGGTGCCGGCCGTGGTGAAGCCGCCCTTGTAGACGTAGACCGTGCTGGTCGAGCTGCCGACGGCGAGGTCGGCCTTCCCGTCGCCGTCGAAGTCGCCGGCGGCCAGGTCCTTGCCCCAGTAGTCGTGCGAGGAGGGGGAGGGGTCGGTGATGGTGACGCCCTTGCCGGTGAGGCCCGCGGCGGAGCCCCACAGGATGGCGACGGTGCCGCTGTTGGTGTCGGTGCCGACCTTCTCCCACGGGGCGGCGACGGCGAGGTCGTCGTAGCCGTCCTTGTTGAAGTCGGCGTACGCGGTCTCGCCGCCGAAGCCGTCGCCGGCCTCGGCGGTGCCCGGGACGCCGGAGGTGTCCTGGCTGATCGTGGAGCGCTTGGCGGAGGAGACGCCGGTGGCGGTGCCGTAGAGGGCGACGATCTGGCCGGCGGCCTTGTGGCCGCCGACGTACGCGGCGTGCGCCGAGAAGACCACGTCGCCGATGCCGTCGCCGTTGAAGTCGGCCTGCGCGACGTGCGCGGAGTCCGCGGCGGTCGCGGTCGTGACCGAGAAGGTGAGCAGTCCGCCCGTCAGCGCGGCAGCGGTGGCCGTCGCGAGGGCGATACGCACGGAGTGCGGGTGACGCTTGTGCATGCGGGATTCTCCTGCGGCATGCGGGGATGTCTGGCGGACATCCCCTGTCAATGGGGTTCCGACTGCCCGTGTTTGCCGGGAGTTGTCCATGGGGCGTCCGGCGGTTCACTGGGTGATCGGCGAACAGGAGACCGCCGATGGGGGGCGAGGGTTGTACGTGAGTTCGGAAATTCTTTCGTGACGGTCGGGGCCGGTGGGGTGTCCGGGGCGGGGCGGCCGGAGGGGGCGGTGGGCCGGCCGGGCGCGGGGACGCACGACACCCCCGTGTTCCGGGGAACACGGGGGTGTCGGTGGTGCCGGCCGGGGTGAACCGGGCGGCCGGGGGCGTTACTTGACCGGCTCGGGTTCCGGTGCGTTCTCCGACTCCGCCGCGCCCGCCGGGGGCTCGTCGTCGCCGTCGGTGTCGGCGACCGGGGTCTTGACCGAGTCGAGGAGGAGCTGGGCGACGTCGACGACCTGGACGGACTCCTTGGCCTTGCCGTCGTTCTTCTTGCCGTTGACCGAGTCGGTCAGCATGACGAGGCAGAACGGGCAGGCGGTGGAGACGATGTCGGGGTTCAGCGACAGGGCCTCGTCGACGCGCTCGTTGTTGATGCGCTTGCCGATCCGCTCCTCCATCCACATCCGCGCGCCACCGGCACCGCAGCAGAAGCCGCGTTCCTTGTGGCGGTGCATCTCCTGCTGGCGCAGGCCCGGGACGGCGGACATGATCTCGCGCGGCGGCGTGTAGATCTTGTTGTGCCGGCCCAGGTAGCACGGGTCGTGGTAGGTGATGAGGCCCTCGACCGGGGTCACCGGGAGCAGCTTGCCCTCGTCGATGAGGTGCTGGAGCAGCTGGGTGTGGTGGATGACCTCGTAGTCGCCGCCGAGCTGCGGGTACTCGTTGCCGATGGTGTTGAGGCAGTGCGGGCAGGTGGCGACGATCTTCTTCGCCGACTTCGGCTTCTTCGACTCGGGGGTGCTGTTGCCCTCGTCGTCCATCTCCTCGCCGAACGCCATGTTCAGCGCGGCGACGTTCTCCATGCCGAGCTCCTGGAAGAGGGGCTCGTTGCCGAGGCGGCGGGCGGAGTCACCGGTGCACTTCTCGTCGCCGCCCATGATCGCGAACTTGACGCCCGCCATGTGCAGCAGCTCCGCGAAGGCCTTGGTGGTCTTCTTGGCGCGGTCCTCGAGGGCGCCGGCGCAGCCGACCCAGTAGAGGTACTCGACCTCGGTGAGGTCCTCGATGTCGCGGCCGACGACGGGGATCTCGAAGTCGACCTCCTTGGTCCACTCCAGGCGCTGCTTCTTGGCGAGGCCCCAGGGGTTGCCCTTCTTCTCCAGGTTCTTGAGCATCGTGCCCGCCTCGGACGGGAACGCGCTCTCGATCATCACCTGGTAGCGGCGCATGTCGACGATGTGGTCGATGTGCTCGATGTCGACCGGGCACTGCTCGACGCAGGCGCCGCAGGTGGTGCAGGACCACAGGACGTCCGGGTCGATGACGCCGTTCTCCTCGGCGGTGCCGATGAGGGGGCGCTCGGCCTCGGCGAGGGCGGCCGCGGGAACGTCCTTGAGCTGCTCCTCGGACGCCTTCTCCTCGCCCTCCATGGTCTTGCCGCCGCCGGCCAGCAGGTAGGGGGCCTTGGCGTGCGCGTGGTCGCGCAGCGACATGATGAGGAGCTTCGGGGAGAGCGGCTTGCCGGTGTTCCAGGCGGGGCACTGCGACTGGCAGCGGCCGCACTCGGTGCAGGTGGAGAAGTCGAGCAGGCCCTTCCAGGAGAACTGCTCGACCTGGGAGACGCCGAAGACGTCGTCCTCACCGGGGTCGGTGAAGTCGATGGCCTTGCCGCCGCTGGTCATCGGGAGCAGTTCGCCGAGGGCGGTCGCGCCCTTGGCGTCGCGCTTGAACCAGATGTTGGGGAAGGCGAGGAAGCGGTGCCAGGCGACACCCATGTTGGTGTTCAGGCCGACGGTGATCGCCCAGCCCATGGTGACGCCGAGCTTGATCATGGCGGTCAGGTAGACCAGCGTCTGCAGGGTGGAGAGGCTCAGTCCCTTGAAGGCGGCGACCAGGGGGTACGAGGCCCAGTAGGCGGCCTCGTAGTGGTCGACGCCGTGCAGGGCGCCCTCGAGGCCGCGCAGGGTCATGATGGCGAGGCCGATGACGAGGATCACGGCCTCGACGAAGTAGGCCTGGCCGGTCTTGGAGCCCGCGAAGCGCGACTTGCGGCCGGGCTTGGACGGCCGGTTCAGCTGCCGGACCGCGATCAGCACGAGGATGCCGAGGGTCGTGAACAGCGCGATGAACTCGGTGTACAGCTCGTAGGGGAGCCATCCGCCGAGCACCGGGAGGGTCCAGTCGGCCTTGAAGAGCTGACCGTAGGCGGTGACGATGGTCAGGCCCAGGGTCAGGAAGCCGACGGCCACGAACCAGTGCGCGACGCCGATGATGCCCCACCGGTTCATCCGGGTGTGGCCGACGAACTCCTTGGCCAGCGTGACGGTGCGGGCCTTCCAGTCGTCGGTGCGGCTGCCGGCGGGAACGGGCTGGCCGAGCTTGATGAACCGGTAGATCTGTGCGACGGCCCGCGCGATCAGCGCGACGCCGACCACGGTCAGGACCAGCGACACGACGATCGCGGCGAGTTGCATTCGGGGGCTCCTCGGGCCTGCGAGGTGTTCTTCGAGTGCGACCTCGAAGTGATTACTAAGCGGTAACTTATGCAGTCCGTCTGAGACTACCCACTTCTTCCGCCGCACTGTAGCCAGAGGTGCGGTGATCTGCGTCGCTGAGGCAAACCTGAGTGGGTGCGTCGCGGGCGGGCAGACGGTTCCTTTCGTGCCCCCGGGCGTTCTGGCGCAAGGACACGTAAACCCGATCGTGTTATTCGCACAATACTGTGACAATTACCCCTAAATTAGCGATGTGCTGTACGGAATCGCGGCCGCCACGGCCGCTCTGCTCCTGACCGCCGCGCTCACCGCGCTGCTGCGGTCGCTCGCCCTGCGCCTCGGTGCCGCCGGCGGGCCGGGGCTCCTCTCCGCCCCGACCCGGCCCCGCCCGTCCGGCGCGTCCGTCCCGTCCGGCCCGTCCGGCCGGGACCGGCGGGTCCCGCTGCTCGGCGGCATCGCCGTGGCGGGTGCGACGGCGCTCGTCGGCTGCGCCGGCGACTGGACCGGGGCCGCCCCGCTCGGCCCGGAGACCGGCCGTCTGCTGGTCGCCGCCCTCGTCGTCGCCCTGGCCGGTCTCGCCGCCGACCTCCTGCCCGTGCCGCCCGCGCTGCGGCTGACCGCCGTCGCCGGTGCCGCCGTCCTCGCCGTCCCCTACGACGCGCTCGGCGTGCCCGGCGGGGTGCTCGCGGCCGGCTGGATCGTCCTCGTGACCCACGCCTTCCGCTCGCTCGACCAGTCCGACGGGGTGCTCGGGACCGTCGGGGTCGTCACCGCGTTCGCGCTCAGCGGCTGCGCCGCCGCCGAGGTCATGGACGGGCTCGCGGCCCTGCTCAGCGTGCTGGCCGCGGCGCTCACCGGCTTCCTGATGCACGCCTGGCCGCCGGCCCGGATCGCCGCCGGGCGGTGCGGTTCCCAGTTCGCCGGGTTCGTGCTGGCCTCGGCCGTCGTGCTGGTGCACGCGGAGCGGCCCGCCGGGCCCGGGTTCGGCGCCGCGTTCGCGCTGACGGCTGTCGTCAGCGCCGACGCCGTCCTGGTCCTCGTGTCCCGGCGGCGCGCCGGGCGGCCGGTGCTGCGGTCCGCGCCCGACCATCTGGTGCACCGGCTGCGCCGGGCGGGGCTGACCCGGCAGGGCGTCATGGTGGTGATGGGGCTCGCCGCGTTCGCGGGTGCGCTCGTCGGGCTGTCCATCGACCTCGGCTGGCTCGGTGCTTGGGCGGCCCTGTGGGTGGCCGGCGCCGTGCTGCTCGTCGGGGCCGCGGCCGCCCTGCGTCCCGGACCCCGTCCGCGCCGCCCCGGCGTCCGGCCCAGGTCCCGTCCGCATGCGATCCCCGCTCCCGGGGGACCCGCCACAGGGGCCGCGCACCGACCCGGAGGTCTCCTCCGTCCCTCGGCGGATGTGGCGAACGGTGCGGTGAAAGTCCCCTAGCTCCCTGTGAAAAGAGCAGGTCACGGGCTTCCTGCGCGTAAGGAACGGATAAGAGTTGAGCCCCCACGACTCAGGTCTGTTGACCGAGTGGCGGGCGTCGTGCACACTTGAGCCTGTTCCACTCAAGTCATTGTTGGAGGAATCGAAATGGCACGTGCGGTCGGCATCGACCTGGGCACGACTAACTCAGTCGTCAGCGTTCTGGAGGGCGGCGAGCCCACCGTCATCACCAACGCCGAGGGCGCCAGGACCACGCCGTCCGTCGTCGCCTTCGCGAAGAACGGTGAGGTGCTTGTCGGCGAGGTCGCCAAGCGCCAGGCGGTCACGAACGTGGACCGGACCATCCGTTCGGTGAAGCGTCACATGGGCACGGACTGGAAGATCGAGCTCGACGGCAAGAGCTTCAACCCGCAGCAGATGAGCGCCTTCATCCTGCAGAAGCTGAAGCGCGACGCCGAGGCGTACCTGGGCGAGAAGGTGGCCGACGCGGTCATCACCGTCCCGGCGTACTTCAACGACTCCGAGCGTCAGGCGACGAAGGAGGCCGGCGAGATCGCGGGCCTGAACGTCCTGCGCATCGTGAACGAGCCGACCGCCGCCGCCCTGGCGTACGGCCTCGACAAGGACGACCAGACGATCCTCGTCTTCGACCTCGGCGGCGGCACGTTCGACGTGTCCCTCCTGGAGATCGGTGACGGCGTCGTCGAGGTGAAGGCCACGAACGGCGACAACCACCTCGGTGGTGACGACTGGGACCAGCGGGTCATGGACTACCTGGTCAAGCAGTTCCAGGCCGGTCACGGCGTGGACCTGTCCAAGGACAAGATGGCCCTCCAGCGCCTCCGCGAGGCCGCCGAGAAGGCCAAGATCGAGCTGTCCTCGTCCACCGAGACCTCGATCAACCTGCCCTACATCACGGCGTCCGCCGAGGGCCCGCTGCACCTGGACGAGAAGCTCACGCGCGCCCAGTTCCAGCAGCTGACGGCCGACCTGCTGGAGCGCTGCAAGACGCCGTTCCACAACGTCATCAAGGACGCCGGCATCAACCTCTCCGAGATCGACCACGTCGTTCTCGTGGGTGGCTCGACCCGTATGCCCGCCGTCGCCGAGCTCGTCAAGGAGCTGACCGGTGGCAACGAGGCGAACAAGGGCGTGAACCCGGACGAGGTCGTCGCCATCGGCGCCGCCCTGCAGGCCGGTGTCCTCAAGGGTGAGGTCAAGGACGTCCTGCTCCTCGACGTGACCCCGCTGTCCCTCGGCATCGAGACCAAGGGAGGGATCATGACCAAGCTCATCGAGCGCAACACCACGATCCCGACCAAGCGGTCCGAGATCTTCACGACGGCCGAGGACAACCAGCCGTCCGTGCAGATCCAGGTCTACCAGGGCGAGCGCGAGATCGCGGCGTACAACAAGAAGCTCGGGATGTTCGAGCTGACCGGTCTGCCGCCGGCCCCGCGCGGTGTCCCGCAGATCGAGGTCGCCTTCGACATCGACGCCAACGGCATCATGCACGTGACCGCGAAGGACCTGGGCACGGGCAAGGAGCAGAAGATGACCGTCACCGGTGGCTCCTCGCTGCCGAAGGACGAGGTCAACCGGATGCGCGAAGAGGCCGAGAAGTACGCGGAGGAGGACCACGCCCGCCGCGAGGCCGCCGAGACCCGCAACCAGGGCGAGCAGCTCGTCTACCAGACGGAGAAGTTCCTCAAGGACAACGAGGACAAGGTCCCCGGTGACGTCAAGACCGAGGTCGAGGCGTCCGTCGAGGAGCTGAAGGCCGCGCTCAAGGGCGAGGACACCGCGGAGATCCGCACGGCCACCGAGAAGGTCGCCGCCGTCTCCCAGAAGCTGGGCCAGGCCATGTACGCCGACGCGCAGGCCGCGCAGGCCGCGGGCGGCGACGCCCCGGGTGACGGGGCCCCGAAGGCCGACGGCGCGGACGAGGACGTGGTCGACGCCGAGATCGTCGACGAGGACCGCAAGGACGGTGCCGCGTGACGGAGGAGACCCCGGGCTTCGAAGAGCAGCCCGACGTCCCCTCCGGCGCCACCTCCGACGACGCCGACCCGAAGCCCGCCACCCCCTCTGCGGAGGGGGCGGCGGCCCCGGACGGGGACGACAGCGCACAGTTGGCCGGCCTGACGGCACAACTGGACCAGGCACGCACGGGTCTCACCGAGCGCACCGCCGACCTCCAGCGCCTCCAGGCCGAGTTCCAGAACTACCGCCGCCGCGTCGAGCGTGACCGGATCGCGGTCAAGGAGATCGCCGTGGCGAACCTCCTGACCGAGCTCCTGCCCGTGCTCGACGACATCGGCCGCGCGCGGGAGCACGGCGAACTGGTCGGCGGATTCAAGTCCGTCGGCGAGTCGCTGGAGACCGTCGCGGCCAAGATGGGGCTCCAGCAGTTCGGCAAGGAGGGCGAGCCCTTCGACCCGACGATCCACGAGGCGCTGATGCACTCGTACGCGCCGGACGTCACGGAGACGACGTGCGTGGCGATTCTGCAGCCGGGGTATCGCTTCGGCGAGCGCACCATCCGCCCCGCGCGGGTGGCGGTCGCCGAGCCGCAGCCCGGAGCGCAGACGGTCAAGTCCGACCAGTCGGCCGAGCCGGCCGAGGCGGACGAGACCGCCAAGGACAAGGAGAGCGGTGGCCCGGACGAGGGCTGAGCTTGAACGGAAGAGGAAGGAGGGACGTCGGGGATGAGCACCAAGGACTTCATCGAGAAGGACTTCTACAAGGTCCTCGGCGTCCCCAAGGACGCCACCGAGGCCGAGATCAAGAAGGCGTACCGGAAGCTCGCCCGCGAGAACCATCCGGACGCCAACAAGGGCAACGTCAAGGCCGAGGAGCGCTTCAAGGAGATCTCCGAGGCGAACGACGTCCTCGGTGACCCCAAGAAGCGCAAGGAGTACGACGAGGCCCGCGCCCTCTTCGGCAACGGCGGCTTCCGGCCGGGTCCCGGCGCGGGCGGCGGGAACTTCAACTTCGACCTGGGCGACCTCTTCGGAGGCGGTGCCCAGGGCGGCCAGGCCGGCGGAGCCGGTGGCTTCGGCGGCGGCATCGGTGACGTCTTCGGTGGCCTGTTCAACCGCGGCGGCGCCGGTACGGGAACCCGTACGCAGCCCCGGCGCGGCCAGGACATCGACACCGAGGTGACGCTCAGCTTCACCGAGGCGGTGGACGGCGCGACCGTCCCGCTGCGCATGACCTCGCAGGCTCCCTGCAAGGCCTGTTCGGGAACCGGCGACGCGAACGGCACACCCCGTGTGTGCCCGACGTGCGTCGGCACCGGCCAGGTCGCCCGCGGTTCGGGCGGTGGCTTCTCGCTCACCGACCCGTGCCCGGACTGCAAGGGCCGCGGACTGATCTCGGAGAACCCGTGCGAGGTCTGCAAGGGCAGCGGCCGTGCCAAGTCGTCCCGGACCATGCAGGTGCGCATCCCCGCCGGCGTCAGTGACAGCCAGCGGATCCGGCTGCGCGGCAAGGGCGCTCCCGGTGAACGCGGGGGACCCTCCGGCGACCTGTACGTCACCGTCCACGTGGACGCCCACCCGGTCTTCGGCCGCAAGGGCGACAACCTCACCGTCACGGTGCCCGTCACCTTCACGGAGGCGGCCCTCGGCGGCGAGGTGAAGGTGCCCACCCTGGGCGGCCCCGCGGTGACGCTGAAGCTGCCGCCGGGCACACCCAACGGACGCACCATGCGCGCCCGGGGCAAGGGCGCGGTCCGCAAGGACGGCACACGGGGCGACCTGCTCGTCACCGTCGAGGTGGCCGTTCCGCAGGACGTGTCGGGCAAGGCTCGTGACGCGCTGGAGGCGTATCGCGAGGCGACCGCGGGTGAGGATCCGCGGGCGGAGCTGTTCCAGGCCGCGAAGGGAGCATGACGGAGCCATGGACACCACCGGTCGGCGGCGCAACCCGTACGAACTGACCGAGGAGACGCCGGTCTACGTCATCTCGGTGGCGGCCCAGCTCTCCGGACTGCACCCGCAGACCCTGCGTCAGTACGACCGGCTCGGCCTGGTCTCTCCCGACCGCACGGCCGGCCGGGGCCGCCGCTACTCGGCCCGTGACATCGAACTGCTGCGTACCGTCCAGCAGTTGTCGCAGGACGAGGGCATCAACCTGGCCGGCATCAAGCGCATCATCGAGCTGGAGAACCAGGTGGCGGCGCTCCAGTCCCGGGTCGCCGAGCTCCAGTCGGCCCTCGACGGCGCCGCCGCGGCCATGCAGCAGCGCGAGGCCGCCGTGCACGCCTCCTACCGGCGTGACCTGGTCCCGTACCAGGAGGTCCAGCACACGAGCGCCTTGGTGGTCTGGCGTCCCAAGCGGTCGCCCGATCAGTGACCGAAGCACCCGAGAAGGGGCCCGGAGGTTTTCCTCCGGGCCCCTTCTCTCGTGCTGGGCGGAGTCCGTGACCGTTTCCGACCGGTCGCGGTCCGTGGTGGCTCGATCTTTACGGTCCGGGCGGAATGGGGGGGTTGACCGCATTCGTTCGGACGCCCGCAGGACGTGGTCGCGGGATCCGGTGCCGCGCGACGGCTCGCGCCGAGGCTTGATTCCCGGGGTTTACCCGGATGTCAACAAGCCTTAAAGGCAAGGTGGATGGGGTCGCGCGGTCCGGGGCGGCGGTCGCGACGTGTGGATGACAGAGGGTGAAGCTGGGGGGATTGCTGGAACCTCGGGCGTAACCTCTTCCCACCGTGTTCACTTGTGGAACACAGAATGCTGTTGCCATCTCGTTAAGTGGCTACTCCTTGACGCTGAGGTGATCGCCGCGTTGGCTTTCAGCCACCTGGGTCGCAATGCTGCAACCTCGCCCGGAAGGCACCTGATGTGAACACTCGTAACACCGGTCTCCGTCGTACCGTCATAGCCCTGGCCTCGTCCGCCGCCGCCCTCTCGCTCGCCGGCTGCGGGGTCGTCGACGGGCTCGGTGGAAGCGACGCCAAGGCGAGCCCCACGAAGGGCGACGACATCAAGGTGGGCCTCCTCCTCCCGGAGAAGGAGAACACCCGTTACGAGAAGTTCGACTACCCGATCATCGAGGAGCAGGTCAGGAAGCTCACCGAGAAGAAGGGTGAGGTCGTCTACCGGAACGCCGAGCAGGACGCGGGCAAGCAGCTCAGCCAGCTCCAGGAGATGGTGGACGACAAGGTCGACGTCATCCTCCTGGACGCGGTGGACTCGAAGTCGATCGCGAAGGGCGTGAAGAAGGCCAAGGACGCCGGCATCCCCGTCATCGCCTACGACCGGCTGGCGCAGGGTCCGATCGACGCGTACATCTCCTTCGACAACGAGCTGGTGGGCGAGGTCCAGGGCAAGGCCCTGGTCGGCGCGCTGGGCGCCAACTCCGCGGCGAAGAAGATCATCATGATGAACGGCGCGACGACCGACCCGAACGCGGCCCAGTTCAAGTCCGGCGCCGAGGCCGAGCTCAAGGACAAGGTGATCGTCGCCGACAAGTACGACACCAAGGACTGGAACCCGGTCAACGCCAAGGCGAACATGGAAGAGGCGATCCAGAAGGTCGGCCTCGACAACATCGCGGGGGTGTACGCCGCCAACGACGGCATCGCCGGCGCTGTCATCGACGCCCTGAAGAGCGCGGGCGTCAGCAAGGTGCCGCCGGTCACCGGCCAGGACGCCGAACTCGTCGCCGTGCAGCGGATCCTCAAGGGCGACCAGTTCATGAGCGTCTACAAGTCCTACCCGCAGGAGGCGAGCGCCGCCGCGGAGATGGCGGTCGCCCGGGTGCAGGGCCGCTCGATCGAGTTCGACGCGCTGACCCGCGACAAGGTGAACAGCCCGACGAACAAGGACATTCCGGCGCAGCTCGTTCCCGTGGTCGACCTGACCAAGGAGAACATCGAGGACACGGTCCTGCAGGACAGCATCTACACCGTCAAGCAGATCTGCACCGCCCCCTACAAGGCGGCCTGTGACGCTCTGAAGCTCAAGTAGCACCGGGGGCGCCGGAAAGGCCGCCCGGCAGCGGCGGGAGCCTCCTGGCACCCCTGGGGCGGCGCACGACATCGAGGGCCCGGGACATCCGTCCCGGGCCTTCTTCGTGTTCCGTGCGCGTTCCGGACACGGCTCCCCGCCGGACGCCGTCGCGGAGGGGGATATCCGGCCAAGCCCGGGCGGTGCTCCGGGGGTCTTTCGGGGGTCGTTCCCGCGAAGTCCCGGGCGTCCGCGGGGTGCTGCTTGCAGCTTGTTGCAACGGGCGGGGCGGAGGTGCGGATTTATGGTGATCAGGAGGGGCGAAACGGCGCGGGGGGACGGCGCAGCCGTGTTGCGGTGCCGGACGCGTCCGCGCATAGTTGCGCTGCGGAGGACGCCCTGACGCGGGGCTCACGCCAGGGGTCGGAGCTGGAGCCAGAGGTGGGAGATGGCCGGGCACGGGACGGACGGGCATCCGCACGGCGCTGACCGACTGTGCGAGGCCGGCGACCGGGTGTACTCGCGGGCGGTGCGGCGCGGCCGGGTGCCGCGCGACGACGCCGGCCCGGTGCCGTGCCTGCTGGAGCTGGCGCTGCTGCACCCCGACCCCGACGACATGGGCTGGCTGGTGCCGACCTCCCCGCAGGAGGTCATGACCCGGCTGCTGCGCGGGGTGTACGAGGAGGTCAGCGCCAGTCAGGCGCGGGTGGGTGACGCGGTCTCCGCGTTCGAGTGGTACGCCGGTCTCGGCGGCCGCGTGCAGGCGCCCGCGGAGGGCGCCGCGATCCGTGTCCTGGACGGACTGCCGCGGATCCGCGCCGCCATGGACAAGGCGACCGAGGAGTGCGCGAGCGAGGTCCTGACGGTCCAGCCCGGCGGTATCCGGCGCGAGGACGAACTGGTGGAGGGGCTGCACCGGGCGCTGGAGATGCGGCGGCGCGGGGTGCGCATGCGCGACCTGTACACGCATGTCGCCCGGCACGGCCAAGGCCTGCTGAACTACATGGAGTTGATGGGGGACGCGGCGGAGGCCCGGACCCTCGACGAGGTCGTGGAACGGCTCATCCTCTTCGACCGCAAGGTCGCCTTCATCCCCGCCAACTCCGACCGCACCATCGCGCTCGAACTGCGCCATCCGGCGCTGATCGACTACCTGGTCACGGTGTTCGAGCGGTTGTGGCGCCTCGCGATCCCGCTGGCCTCGCCGCTGCCGTCCACCGGCATCGAGGGCATCACCCACCGCGAGCGCTCGATCGCCGCGCTGCTGGCGGAGGGGCATCAGGACGCGGTGGTCGCCGAACGTCTCGGCATCAGTGTCCGCACCTGCCGGGCCCACATCGCCCGGCTCTCGGAGACGCTGGGGGCGGCCAGCCGTACGCAGTTGGGCGTGCGGATCGCGCAGGCGGGGCTGGACGGGCCGCCGCGCTCGCCGGAGCCGTCCCCCGTCACCGTGCCCCGGCACGGCGCGGGTGCGGCCGCCGGCCCCTCCGTGACCGGTCCGGGCGCGGCCGGTGTCCAGGGGCTGCCGGGTCAGGGCTCGCCCGCCCAGCGCTGAGCGGCCGGCCGGTCAGTGGTCCTGTTCCAGGATGCCCGACTGGGCGATCAGGAAGCCGAGTTGGGCGCGGCTGCCGCTGCCCAGGGAGGCCGCCAGCTTCGCGATGTGGGCCCGGCAGGTGCGGACGTTCATCCCCAGCCTGCGGGCGATGGCCTCGTCCACGTGGCCCTCGATGAGCAGCTTGGCTATGGAGCGCTGGACGCCCGTGATGCCGTCCGGGGTGGACTCGTAGGTGACTTCCTCGCGCAGCGGGGTGGCACGTCGCCAGAGCTGCTCGAAGACCCTGGTCAGATAGCGGACGAGGCCGGGGTGGCGCAGTTCGAGGGCGAACTGGTTGTCGTCGCTCGCCGGGATGAAGGCGACGGTGCCGTCGCAGATGATGAGCCGCTCGATCAGCTCCTCCAGCGTCCGGATCTCGATCTTTCCGCTGGCTATCCGGTCCATGTAGGCGGCGGTGCCCTGGCTGTAGCGGACCGTGTGCTGGTAGAGCGTGCGGATGCGGACGCCGCGGTCGGTGAGCGGGCGGTCCCGTTCGAGGGCCTGGTTCAGGATGTGCTCGCTGCGGCGGCCGCCGGGCTGGATGGTGAGCATCTCCGTGTGGCACTCGGAGGTGGCGATGTCGAGCGCGGCGTTGATCCGGTCGATGCCCTCCAGCACGGTGATGGCGTGGGTGGGGGCGGGTGCCATCGCGCTGACCATCATGAACGGCTCGAATGATTCGGTCAGTTCGATGGTGCGCCGCCTGCGCTCCTGGATCTCGCGCTCAATAGGGTGGAGACGCTGGGTGAGCGCGACGGACGGCGGCACCGGGCGCAGCCAGTTGGAGTCGTCGGGATCCGGGCGCAGCAGGGCGAACTCCAGCAGGCATGGCGCTGCCGTCGCCTCGGCCCGGGCGATCCGTCCGGTGCTCAAAGCGCTCGTGTACAAGCGTGCCCCTTCGTCACAAAGTTCCGTGACGGGATGGGGATGTGTCTGGTTTGTGCGTTCTATGGGCAAATCGCCACCCCCCAGGGTCCTGAACATGCAGGAACATGATGCATCGTGTCGGTGGTGGTGACGTGCCTGAATGAGACATCGTCTTCATTACCGGGGGAGAGGATCCGATCAAGTGAGGACGAAGCCGACTATGTACAGGAGAATGCTTCGCTCGGTACTTGCCACCGCTTTCTCCGCGGTTGTGGCTGTCGGGGCCCTGAGTGGTGTGGGTCTCGCGGCGGGGGGTTCGTCGACCACCTCCGCGCCACCGGACAGTGGCTGGGGCAGTGAGCCCGCGGTTCTCTCCCTGGACAGTGGCTGGGGCAACGGGCCGGCGGCTCTCGCTCTGGACAGTGGCTGGGGCAACGCGGCGAAGGCGCTGCCCGCCGACAGCGGCTGGGGCAATGTGGCGAAGGCGCTGCCCGGCGACAGCGGCTGGGGCAATGTACGGACGGACCTGGCCGACAGCGGCTGGGGCAACGCGAAGACGATCGTGCTGGCTGACAGCGGCTGGGGTTTCGTGGCTCCGGCCGGCAGTGCTTCGAGTGACGTCACGAAGGCTTCAGTGGACTCATGACTACACCACCCGACGACCGTTCGTTCCGGCGCGAGATGGCGACCGCGTACCGCTCCGGCTGGCATTTCATCGACCTGGTCACCGCCATCCCCCACAGCGGTGACTCGCTGATGGTGACCGTCTTCGGTGAGCCCGTCGTCGTCACGCGCGACGACGACGAGGACGTACGGGCCTATCGGTGTCTGCGGCGGCCTCGGGGGGCGCCGCAGCCAGTACGGTGCGCCATCCGGTACGGAATGATCTTCGTGAACCTCGATCAGCGCGACGCGCGACTGACCGGGCCCGACATCCCCGATGTAGAGACCATCGCAGCCACCCCCCGCAGTGCCTGACGCGATTCCCCCGTCGTAGTAGATCGCGCAGGTACTTCCCCCCGCAGCGGCGTCACCGTGACCTGAACACGGTGACGCCGCTGCAGTTTTCCCGGAGAACTCCGGGTTTCCGCCGATCCCGGCGAGGGCTGGAACCAGCCGTCGCGACGCGGCGCGCAGCCGGCTCCGCGGGTCGTTCTCAGCCGTGGCCCAGTGCCCGCGTCAGCTCGATCTCGATGACCACGCGGGCCGGGTTCGGGGACGGCACGCGCTCGTAGCGCTCCGAGTACCGCCGCACCGCGTCGGCGACGCGCTCGGGGTCCGTGGACACCCGGGCCAGCCCCTCCAGCGTCGCCCAGCGCCTGCCGTCCACCTGGCAGACCGCCACCCGCGCCCCGTCCGGCCCCGCCGCCCGTACGTGGGCCGCCTTGGCGGTGGCCCCGCCGGTGATGATCCGGGCGAGGCCGGCCTCGGGGTCGTAGGTGACGCCGACGGGCACCACGTGCGGGGTGCCGTCGTGTCGCAGCGTCGTCAGGGTGCAGAGGTGGCGCTCACGCCAGAAGCGCAGGTAGGCGGCGTCGGGTCGCCGCGGGTCCACCGGAAGGGAAGCCATGGGGCCTGAATCTACGCCCCGCTCCGCCCGTTCCTGTCCCGCTCCAGCCTTGAGTGGAATAGACTCAAGTTTGTGCACGTTGCCCGTGTCAGGCAACGGTCGGAACGCCAGGAGGAGGAGAACGCGAACGTGGACGCCGAGCTGACCAACAGGAGCCGGGACGCGATCAACGCGGCGAGCAGTCGCGCCGTGAAGGAGGGGCACCCGGACCTCACCCCCGCCCACCTGCTGCTCGCTCTGCTGGAGGGGCAGGACAACGAGAACATCATCGACCTGCTGACCGCGGTGGAGGCCGATCAGGCCTCCGTGCGGGCCGGCGCCGAGCGCGTCCTCGCCGGGCTGCCCAGCGTGGCCGGTTCCACCGTCGCGCCCCCGCAGCCCGACCGCGAACTGCTCGCCGTCATCGCCGACGCCGCCGAGCGCGCCAAGGAGCTGGGCGACGAGTTCCTCTCCACCGAGCACCTGCTCGTCGGGATCGCCGCGAAGGGCGGCCGGAGCGGCGACGTACTCTCCCAGCAGGGCGCTGGTGCGAAAAAGCTGCTGGAGGCGTTCCAGAAGAGCAGGGGAGGGCGCAGGGTGACGACCCCGGATCCCGAGGGCCAGTACAAGGCGCTCGAAAAGTTCGGTACGGACTTCACCGCCGCCGCGCGTGAGGGCAAGCTCGACCCGGTCATCGGCCGGGACCAGGAGATCCGCCGGGTGGTGCAGGTCCTGTCCCGCCGCACCAAGAACAACCCGGTCCTCATCGGCGAGCCCGGCGTGGGCAAGACCGCCGTCGTCGAGGGGCTCGCCCAGCGGATCGTGAAGGGCGACGTGCCCGAGTCGCTCAAGAACAAGCGCCTCGTCTCCCTCGACCTCGGCGCCATGGTCGCCGGCGCGAAGTACCGCGGCGAGTTCGAGGAGCGGCTGAAGACCGTGCTCGCGGAGATCAAGGACTCCGACGGGCAGGTCATCACCTTCATCGACGAGCTGCACACGGTCGTCGGGGCCGGCGCGGGCGGCGACTCCGCCATGGACGCCGGCAACATGCTGAAGCCGATGCTCGCCCGCGGTGAGCTGCGCATGGTCGGCGCCACCACCCTCGACGAGTACCGCGAGCGGATCGAGAAGGACCCGGCGCTGGAGCGGCGCTTCCAGCAGGTGCTGGTCGCCGAGCCGACCGTCGAGGACACCATCGCCATCCTGCGCGGACTCAAGGGCCGCTACGAGGCCCACCACAAGGTCCAGATCGCCGACCGCGCGCTGGTGGCCGCCGCGACCCTCTCCGACCGGTACATCACCTCCCGCTTCCTGCCCGACAAGGCCATCGACCTCGTCGACGAGGCCGCCTCGCGGCTGCGCATGGAGATCGACTCGTCCCCCGTCGAGATCGACGAGCTCCAGCGGGTCGTCGACCGGCTGAAGATGGAGGAGCTGGCGATCGGCAAGGAGACCGACGCGGCCAGCCGGGAGCGGCTGGACAAGCTGCGCCGCGACCTCGCCGACAAGGAGGAGGACTTGCGCGGGCTCACCGCCCGCTGGGAGAAGGAGAAGCAGTCCCTCAACCGCGTCGGTGAACTGAAGGAGAAGCTCGACGAGCTGCGCGGCCAGGCCGAACGCGCCCAGCGCGACGGTGACTTCGACACGGCCTCCAAGCTGCTCTACGGCGAGATCCCCACGCTGGAAAGGGACTTGGAGGAGGCCTCGGAGGCCGAGGAGGAGGCAGGCCGGGACACCATGGTCAAGGAGGAGGTCGGGCCGGACGACATCGCCGACGTCGTGGGCTCCTGGACCGGCATTCCCGCCGGACGCCTGCTGGAGGGCGAGACCCAGAAACTCCTGCGCATGGAGGACGAGTTGGGCCGCCGGCTGATCGGCCAGACCGAGGCGGTGGGTGCCGTCTCCGACGCCGTGCGCCGCACCCGCGCCGGCATCGCCGACCCGGACCGCCCCACCGGCTCGTTCCTGTTCCTCGGCCCGACCGGCGTCGGCAAGACCGAACTCGCCAAGGCGCTGGCCGACTTCCTCTTCGACGACGAGCGGGCGATGGTCCGCATCGACATGTCGGAGTACGGCGAGAAGCACAGCGTGGCCCGGCTGGTCGGTGCCCCGCCCGGCTACGTGGGATACGAGGAGGGCGGCCAGCTCACCGAGGCGGTGCGCCGCCGCCCGTACAGCGTGATCCTGCTCGACGAGGTGGAGAAGGCGCACCCCGAGGTCTTCGACGTGCTGCTCCAGGTGCTGGACGACGGGCGGCTGACGGACGGCCAGGGGCGGACGGTGGACTTCCGCAACACCATCCTGATCCTCACCTCGAACCTGGGGAGCCAGTTCCTCGGCGGTCAGAGCCTCGCCGATCCGATGAGCTCCGAGGAGGACAGGAAGCGTCAGGTCCTGGAAGTCGTCCGGGCCTCGTTCAAGCCGGAGTTCCTGAACCGGCTGGACGACCTGGTGGTCTTCTCCGCGCTCGACCAGGCGGAGCTGGAGCGCATCGCCCGCCTCCAGATCGACCGGCTGGCCAAGCGGCTCGCCGAGCGCCGGCTCACCCTGGAGGTCAGCGACGCGGCCCTGGCCTGGCTCGCGCAGGAGGGCAACGACCCGGCATACGGAGCGCGCCCGCTGCGGCGCCTCGTCCAGACCGCCATCGGCGACCGGCTGGCCAAGGAGATCCTGGCCGGCGAGGTCAAGGACGGCGACACGGTCCGGGTGGACGCCTTCGGCGACGGCCTGATCGTGGGGCCGGCCACCGGCAAGACGCTGTAACCGGAGCACGGATTCCGGTCAGGGCCCGCGGCTCCGTCGCCGCGGGCCCTCGGCGTGTCCGGAACCGGCCGGCTCCTCCGGCGTCCGGGGGGAGACGGGGCGCCGGTCCCCTGAGGGACCGACATGTGCATGTTCATCCCGCCGTCGCCGCCGCGCCGCCCCGCATACCCCCGTGGCCCATCCCCACCTGGCCCGATGCCTCCGGGTGACCGGATCTTGTCAGCCCCCGGCGGACAGGCCCGGCCAGGGGTTGCCACCCCCCGCCCCGCATGGGGGAGGATGGCAGGATCCGTACGAAGGGAAATACACGGTGAGCATCGACCCGTCCTCGATTCCGAACTTCGGGGGCCAGCCCGAGCCGCAGCCCGGCGGCCCCGCGGGCCCCGTGGTCCCGGATCAGGACCTCGTGAAG
The DNA here is from genome assembly GCF_002078175.1 of Streptomyces sp. M41(2017). Classification (GTDB taxonomy): domain Bacteria; phylum Actinomycetota; class Actinomycetes; order Streptomycetales; family Streptomycetaceae; genus Streptomyces. Next base: position 2,281,624 of record NZ_MWFK01000001.1, read on the forward strand.
CAGCTCCTGGAGCAGATGGAGCTGAAGTACGTCGTCGACGACGAGGGTGACCTCGCGGCGCCGTGGGAGGAGTTCCGTACGTACTTCATGTTCCGCGGCGAGGGTGACCAGCAGGTCTTCTCGGTGCGGACGTTCTACGACCGGCCCCACCAGCTCGAGGAGAAGCCCGCGCTCCTGGAGTCGATCGACGACTGGAACCGCCGCACCCTGTGGCCGAAGGTCTACAGCCACACGCACGACGACGGCACCGTCCGCCTGATCGGCGAGGCGCAGATGCTGATCGGCACCGGCGTCAGCCTGGAGCACTTCGTGTCCTCCACGGTCAGCTGGGTCCGCGCCGCCATCGAGTTCGACAAGTGGCTCGTCGAGCAGCTCGGCCTGGAGCAGGAGATCAACGAGGCGGAGAAGCCCGAGGACGACGGGGAGTAGTTCTCCTCCCCGCGGCGGCGCTCCCCTCGCGCACCCTCGCGGACACGCTCTAGAGCGGGGTGTGCGCGACCACGACGAGATACGCGCCGTAGGCGAACGAGAGCCCGGCCAGGGCACCGACCACCAGGGTCGCGTGCCAGGGGCGGGCTCTCGCCGTCCCCACCAGGGCCGAGGCGAGCGGCAGCAGCAGCGGGAACGCGGGCAGCAGGAAGCGCGGCTTCGACGCGAAGAACCCCGAGCCGCCCAGCGTGATCAGCAGCAGGACCCCGCTGTGCACCAGCAGCGGCAGCGGCGCCCGCTCCGCGATCAGCAGCGCGTACAGCAGCACGGCCGCCGCGACGATCACCATCGCCATGGGGAACGCGAACCGGCCGCCGTGCAGCAGCAGGTGGCGGACGGACCGGAGGGCACCCGCGCCGAGGTCGAAACGCGAGCCCCAGCTCCGCTGCACCGCGAAGTAGCCGCCGAGCAGGTCGCCCCTGCGGTGGCCGACCCACAGCACGTAGCCCGCCCAGCCGAGCGGTGCGAGCGCGGCGCCCGTCCACAGCCTGTGGGAAACCCTGCCGCGGCGGCGCGCGAGCTCGCACACCGCCGCCGCGAGGACCGCGGCGGCCACCGCGAGGCCGTTCGGCCGGGTCAGCCCCGCGAGCGCGGCCAGCACGCCTGCCCACACCCAGCGCCCGTCGAGCACCGCGTACAGGGACCAGGCGGCGAAGGCGGTGAGCAGGGGCTCGGTGTACGCCATCGACAGCACCACCGAGTGCGGCAGCAGCGCCCACAGCAGCACCAGCGCCGTCCCGACCGCCCGGCCGCGCAGCCGGGCCCCGACCGCGTAGATCCCGCACGCCGCGACGGCCGCCGCGAGCCAGGAGACCAGCAGGGCCGCGGTGCTCGCGTTCAGGGGCGTCAGCGCGGTCACCGCGCGCACGAGTCCCGGGTACAGCGGGAAGAACGCCAGGTCGCTGTAGACGACCCCGGGGCGCAGATGCAGGGTGCGGCCGTAGCCGTGTGCCGCGATCCTCAGGTACCAGAGCGAGTCCCAGGACCGCGCGAGCAGTGTCGCCGGATGTCTGCCGGTGGCCCACGCGGTCGCGGCGAGCACGAGCACGCCCGTCGCGCGCGCGGCGGCGAACAGCCCGAGCGCGGTCAGCAGGGGGGACCACCCGGCGCGCGCGCCGCGGGAGGGGCCGACGGTACGCCCGGCGGGTTCCGCGACGGCGGGGCGGGCGAGGGTGTTCGGGTGGGTCACACCCGAACTGTGCGATCCCCGCGGGGGGTTCGCGAGCCGGGAGCACCCGTGCGGGTACGCGTCTCCGCCGCCCGGCGTGGCGCACGGACGGGCACGTCCGCCGGTGCTAGGAACGGTCCTGCTGCCGCCCCGGCGGCCGGGCTACCAGGCCGCCTTCAGTCGTCGCGAGGCCTCCTCCAGCACGTCCGTCCGCTTGCAGAACGCGAACCGCACGAACGGCGCGCCCGCCTCCCGGTGGTCGTAGAAGACGGCGTTCGGGATGGCGACGACGCCGGCCCGCTCGGGCAGCGCGCGGCAGAACGCGAAGCCGTCGGACTCGCCGAGCGGCCGGATGTCGGTGGTGACGAAGTACGTGCCCTGCGGGCGGAACACCGAGAACCCCGCGTCGGTGAGTCCCGCCGCCAGTACGTCCCGCTTGCGCAGCATGTCCGCGCGGAACCCGTCGAAGTACGTGTCGGGCAGCGCCAGTGCCTCGGCGACCGCGTACTGGAAGGGCCCGGAGGACACGTAGGTGAGGAACTGCTTCGCCGAGCGGACCGCCGTCACCAGATCGGGCGACGCCGTCACCCAGCCGACCTTCCAGCCGGTGAAGGAGAACGTCTTGCCCGCGCTGCCGATGGTGACCGTCCGCTCGCGCATGCCGGGCAGGGTGGCGAGCGGGATGTGCTCGGCGTCGTCGAAGACCAGGTGTTCGTAGACCTCGTCGGTCACCACGAGCAGGTCCCGCTCGACGGCGAGCCGGGCGATCTCCGTCAGCTCGGCCCGGGTCAGGACGGTGCCCGTCGGGTTGTGGGGGGTGTTGAGCAGCAGCAGCCGGGTCCGGTCGGTGACCGCGTCCCGCAGCTCGTCGAGGTCGAGCCGGAAGCGGCGGTGCGGGACCCCGCCCGGGGTGTCGGCGGCGGCCTCCTCGTCGGGGCGCAGGGTCACCGGCACCCGGGTGCCGCCCGCCAGGGCGATGGAGGCCGCGTACGAGTCGTAGTACGGCTCCAGGGCGATCACCTCGTCGCCCGGTTCCAGCAGCGCGAGCAGGGCGGCGGCGATGGCCTCGGTGGCGCCCGCCGTCACCAGCACCTCGGTGTCGGGGTCGTAGGACAGGCCGTACCGGCGCTCCTGGTGCGCGGCGACGGCGGCGCGCAGTTCCGGGACGCCCGGCCCCGGCGGGTACTGGTTGCCGCGGCCGTCCCGCAGCGCGCGGACGGCCGCCTCCCGGATCTCCTCGGGACCGTCCGTGTCGGGGAAACCCTGGCCGAGGTTGATCGCCCCGGTGCTCGTCGCGAGGGCGGACATCTCGGCGAAGATCGTCGTCCCGAACTCGGCGAGCCGGCGGTTCAACAGGGGTCGCGCGCTGGAGGTCATGCGCGCCATCCTCCGCCCAAGCCCCGCAGTCCTCAACTCACCGCCGCCGACGGGCACCCGTGCCGGGCCGGGGTCAGCGGGCCCCTCCCGCCGGTCCGTCGGCCGGTCCCGCTGCGCGCCCCCCCCGGCCGGTCCCTCAGTCGATGCAGAACTCGTTGCCCTCGATGTCCAGCATCGGGATGCACGCGTCGTCGCCGTCGTACAGCGTCCGCACGTGGACGGCCCCGAGCGGTTCCAGCCGTGCGCGCTCGGCCTCCAGCGCGGCGAGGCGCTCCTCGCCCACGAGCCCGGTGCCCACCCGCACGTCGAGATGCACCCGGTTCTTGACGGCCTTCCCCTCGGGGACGCGCTGGAAGTACAACCGGGGACCGACGCCCGAGGGGTCGACGCAGGCGAACCACGCGTCCCGCCCCTCGGGCGGCTGCGCGGCCTTGAACGCGTCCCACGTGGCGAACCCCTCCGGCGGCGGCGGGACGACGTACCCGAGCACCTCGCACCAGAAGCGCGCCAGGCGCTCGGGCTCCGCGCAGTCGAAGGTGACCTGGAACTTCTTGATCGACGTCATGGGGCCACCGTAGGGAGGAGCGGCGCCCGGAGGCATCCCCGTTTCCGGATGCTCAGGAGTTGCTCAACTCTGCTTTGGGGCGTGACGCGTGAGGGCATCCCCCTGTCACGCAAGACCGGAATCGAGAAGCACGGCCCACGGGGGGCCGCTTCGGGGGAACGAAAGGAGGGTGACGCCATGATCTTCGGCATCATCCTGGCGGTCGTCCTGCTCGTCGTGTTCGTGAAGGCCGTGAGCGGGGGCAGCAAGCGCAAGCGCCGGTCCGGGGGCCGTTCGGGAAGCGGTTCGGGAAGCAGTGACAGCAGCTGGTGGGCCGGTGGCGGGGCCGCGGCCGGCGGCAGCAGCGCGTCCTGTTCGTCGGGCGGTTCGTCCGGCGGTCACCACGGCGGCCACGGGGGTCACTCCTGTGGGGGTCACTCGTCGTGCGGAGGCTCGTCCTGCGGAGGCGGGTCCTCGTGCGGAGGCGGCGGCGGATGCGGCGGAGGCAGCTGACACGGGGCAGCTGAGCTCCGCGCGGGAACGCGCATCCGGCGCACGGAAGTGCCCGTCGGCAGACCTCTGCCGGCGGGCACTTCCGTACCCCCGGGCGTACGCCGTAGTTGAACAGTTGAGCTGTGCAGCCCTCGGGGGGATGGAAACCCTACGAAGTTGGGTAAAAACGCTGTGGCGGCGCCACCGTTCATGATTCCCTCTAAACCACCACAGCAGCCCTGGTAAATCACCGAAGCGGCCCTGGGCCGACAGGCTTTCGGAAGTCCATCGGATGGTCCTATCGGAACCGTCCTCCGGAAGTCCTTCCGGCCGGGCCGACCGGGCCGTTCCCCCGGTGCCGACCGGCTGCGCCGGAACCCCACCTCACCTTTGCGTGCTAGCGGAGCCGACCCATGCTCACGACCCTGAACACCTCGTACACCGACACGCGCGCGGCCGATCTCGCCTGGACACTGGGCCGCGAACCGCTGCCGGCGCTCGCCACCCTCGATCTCGAACTGGACGGGGCGAAGCTGCAGTTGAGACTGCTCGGCGCGTCCCACCAGGTGCTCCTGGAAGAGGAGCGGGGCAGCTGTTCGGAGACCGTCGCCTGCATCCCCGGCAGCAGCACGCCCCTGCCCCTCGGCGTGGCCAAGCGGTTCGGCGACTGGGAGTACGAGTTCGCGGCCCGCGTCGAGGTCCTGTCGCCCGGCTCCTTCGCGGGCCGCGCCCAGGAGTTGCTCGCGCTGGTCTCGGACCACCCCCAGGGGCTCGCCGGCGTCTTCCCCGGCAGTCCGCACGCCTTCACCGCGATGCTCGCCCAGCGCCACGACGGCCAGGTCCATTGGCGTACGTGGCACGCGTACCCGCAGGACGGGCAGTTGGTCGCGACGCGTACCCGGGTCGGCGTGCGCGCGGACGCCCTCAGCGCGTCCGGGGTCTGAGGAAGCGGGCCGCGGGCCGCGCATGGCCGCCGGGTCCCCGGGGAAGATGCCCGCGCCGGGCCCATGTGCCATGAAGCGCAACGCTTTCCACACGTGTGGGTGACGAAGCGCAGTGGTGCCGTGACGTAGCGTTCGCAGCGTGATCGAACCGCACGCGCCTGCCCCACCCGGCGCGCCGCCGCCCTGGGGCGTCCAGGGCCAGGCGCGGCTGCCCGTCCGCCCGGGCGTCGGCCGGTTCCTCGTCCTGGCCGGCGTCTTCGTCTGCGCGGCCTGCGGACTGGTGTACGAACTGGAACTCGTGGCCCTCGCCTCCTACTTGATCGGCGACTCCGTCACGCAGGCCTCCGTGGTGCTGTCCGTCATGGTCTTCGCCATGGGGGTCGGCTCCCTCGCCGCGAAACGGCTGCGCCCGCGCGCCGCGGCCGGCTTCGGCGCGGTCGAGGCGGCGCTCGCCCTGGTCGGCGGATGCAGCGCGATGGCCCTGTACGCGGCGTTCGCCTGGACCGGCGGCTGGGGCGGCCTGTGGGCGGACGGGTCCCGCTGGCTGCTGGTGGCCTTCTCGCTCGCGATCGGCCTGCTCATCGGCGCCGAGGTCCCCCTCCTGATGGAGCTGATACAGCGCATCCGCCGCCAGGACCCCGGCGGCGCGGTCGCCGACCTGTTCGCCGCCGACTACGTGGGCGCCCTCGTCGGCGGCCTCGCCTTCCCCTTCCTGCTGCTGCCCCTCCTCGGCCAGCTCACCGGCGCACTGCTCACCGGCACGGTCAACGCGGTCGCGGGCGGCGCCCTCGTCCTCGGCCTGTTCCGCAAGGACCTGACCCGCCGGGCGCGCTGGACCCTGCTTGTCGCCAACGTCGTCGTGCTCGGGCTGCTCGCCTCCGCCGCCGTGCTGGTCGACGACTTCGAGCGGGCGGCGCGGCACGCCGTGTACGGAGGCGACGTGCGCGTGGCCCTGCGCAGCGGTGTCCAGGAGGTCGTCCTCGCGGGCGGCACCCGAGGGCACCCGCTGCACCTCTTCCTCGACGGCCGCCTGCGGTTCAGCGGCCACGACGAGCACCGCTACCACGAGGCGCTCGTGCACCCCGCGATGAACGGACCGCACGCGCGCGTGCTCATCCTCGGCGGCGGTGACGGGCTCGCCGCCCGCGAGGTGCTGCGCCACCCCGGGGTGCGCCGGGTCGACGTCGTCGAGATCGACGCGGACGTCGTCCGGCTCGCCCGCCACGACGCCGCGCTCACCGCCCTCAACCACCACGCGTACGACGACCCCCGCGTGCACGAGGTGACGGAGGACGCCTTCACCTGGCTGCGCGGGGCGGCGTCGACGTACGACGTGGTCGTCTCGGACCTCCCCGACCCGGGCATCACCGCGAGCACCAAGCTGTACTCGCAGGAGTTCTACGGCCTGGCCCGGCGCGTCCTCGCCCCCGGCGGGCGTCTCGTCGTCCACGCCGGGCCGCTCGACGGGCGGCGGCGGGTGTTCTGGACGGTCGAGGCGACGCTCCGCGCGGCGGGACTGCGCACCACGCCCTACCGGGTCGCCGGACGGGACTCCGGTTTCGCCGCCGGACCCGACCGCACCACCGGCGGTTCCGTGGGCGCCCCGGGAGACTGGGGCTTCGTGCTGGCCGCCCGGTCGGCCGAGCCGCTGCGGCTGCCCGCCTCCGGGCCGCGGCTGCGCACCCTCACCCGCGCGGCCCTGGCCGCCGACGCCCGGGCCGCGGACCGCAGCCGCCCGCACCGGCCCCTCGCACCGTCCACGCTGGTGCACCCGCGGTACTCCGACTGAGCAGGAGGTGCGGGAATCCCGTCATACCCGGGTGCGGTCCGGGGCGCGCTGGGTAGGCTCGGCTGACATGGAGCATGAGGTGTTCGTTCCGTTTCCGGCCGGGCCGCTCAGGGAGGCACTCGCCGACCCCGTCCGGGTCGCCCGCGCCGTCCCGGGGCTCCAACAGGACGCGTCGGCCGGCCCCGACGCCGGGCAGGACCCCGCCGGGGCCGCGCACCCGCGGCCCGTCCGGGTCGCCGGACGCCTGAAGGTCCGTGTCGCCGGGCACACGATCACCTACCGCGGGGCGCTTCGGCTGACCGCCCGGGAGGACGGTGCGTACGCCGTCGAGGGCGACGGCACGGAGGTGCGGGGCAGGGGCGTGGTGAAACTCGCGCTCACCCTGCGTCTGGCGCCCGCCGAGGGCGGTACGACGCTCGCCTACGGCGGCACGGCCTCCGCCGACGGGCGGCTCACCGAACTCCCCGAGGACTCGGTCGCCGCGGCGGCCCGCCGTCTGCTGACCCGCTTCACGGAGTCCCTGACGGCGAGCCTCACGGCGGAGAACGAGGAGCCGGAGACGCGGCCCCGTGCCGGGACCGAGCCGCGCACCGCCGCCGGCGGGCCCCCACCCGGGCGTGAGCCCGGGGACGCCACGCCGGCCGGGACGGAGGGCGCGCCGGCGACCGGCGCCCGGCCCCCCTCCGACACCGCCCCCGAGACGGACGCGGCGCACGGGACGGGCCCCGAGAGCGCCGGCACCACCCCCGACCCGGACGCCGGGACGGACGCCACGGACGCCGCGGAGCGGACCGATGCGGCGGACCCCGGTGAGGGGTCCGAGCCGTCCGCCCTCTTCGAGACCGACGTACCGCCCTCGTCGCTCGACCCGGGGGCCGAGGACGACGACTTCGGGGACTTCGGGGGAGAGGCCTTCGCCGTGGAGGACGGGGAGCCGGGGGCCGAGGACGCGATGGCCGAGGCGGCCCATGCGCGGCGGACGATGATCGGACGCAGCGCGGAGGAGGTGGACCACGCCCCGCCGCGCGGCCGCTACGCCCCCGTCCCGCCCCCCGAGGCGACCGCCGCCCGCGCCACGCTCCGCTGGGCGGCCCCCGCCGCGGCCATCGCCGTGGCCTCGGCCATCGCCGTCACCCGCGCTCTGCGCCGGCGCCGCTAGGCCGTGTCCCTCGGATCCGGTGGCGCTGCGGCGCGGCCCGGGCGATCGCCGCACCGTGTGCGGTGGGTCCGGAGACGGGACGGCGGGGGACGGGAGTGGACCAGTAGGGTCGCTGTGTGAGTGACGAAGAGATCACGCTGACCGCGGGTGACGCGGAGGTGACCGTGACGCCGGGCAACGGCGGACGGATCGGGAGTCTGCGGGTCGGAGGCGTCGAACTGCTGCGGCAGGGCGCGAAGTTCGGGTGCTTCCCGATGGTCCCGTGGTGCGGGCGCATCCGGGACGGCCGCTTCCTCGACGGCGCGACCGTCCGGCAGATGCCGCTGAACTCCCCGCCGCACGCCATCCACGGCACCGCCCGCGACGGCGCCTGGAAGACCGCCCGCGCCACCGCCCACGAGGCCGTGATCACGTACGACCTGGTGGAGCCCTGGCCGCACCCCGGCCGGGTCACCCAGGCGTTCGCCCTCACCGGGGACGGTCTGACGGTCACCATGTCCGTGGAGACGTACGGGGACTCGTTCCCCGCCCAGATCGGCTGGCACCCCTGGTTCCACCGGAACCTGGGCGACGGCGGCGCGGACGTGCGGGTCGACTTCCTGCCCGCGTGGCAGGAGGAGCGCGGCGACGACCACCTGCCCACCGGCCGCCGCCTCGACCCGCAGCCGGGCCCCTGGGACGACTGCTTCGGCATGCCGGACGGCGTCGACGTCACCCTCACCTGGCCGGAGCGGCTGGAGCTGAAGGTCACCAGCCGCGAGGAGTGGGCCGTCGTCTACGACGAGCAGGAGGCCGCCGTGTGCGTGGAGCCGCAGACCGGTCCGCCGAACGGCCTCAACACCCACCCCCGCCTGGTCACCCCCATCGAGCCCCTCGAAGCCACCATGACCTGGAGCTGGCGGCGCCTCTAAGCTGGCGGCATGAGTGACGTCAACGCAGCAATGCCGGCAGGCACACGCGGCGATCTGCTGCAGCAGATCAAGGACAAGGCCGTGGTGCGCGGCAAGGTGACCCTCTCCTCGGGTCTGGAAGCCGACTACTACGTGGACCTGCGCCGCATCACGCTGGACGGCGAGGCCGCCCCGCTCGTCGGTCAGGTCCTGCTCGACCTGACCGAGGGGCTGGACTACGACGCGGTGGGCGGCCTGACCATGGGCGCCGACCCGGTCGGCACGGCCATGCTGCACGCCGCCGCCGCGCGCGGGCGCAAGCTCGACTCGTTCGTCGTCCGCAAGGCAGCGAAGGCGCACGGCCTCCAGCGTCGCGTCGAGGGCCCCGAGATCAAGGGCCGGCGCGTGCTCGTCGTCGAGGACACCTCGACCACGGGCGGCTCCCCCCTCGAAGCCGTCCAGGCCGTCCGGGAGGCCGGCGCCGAGGTCGTCGGCGTCGCCACGATCGTCGACCGTGCCACCGGAGCCGCCGAGAAGATCGAGGCGGGCGCCGGTGTCCCGTACCTCTTCGCCTACTCCAAGGACGAGTTGGGCCTCGACTGACGACGCCCCCGCGGGACCCCGCCGGGCGCGGGGTCCCGCATGCCGGACACGGGGTGCGGACCATCCGGGCACGTCTGGAAAGATGGGGCCGACGATGACGTCGCCCCCCTAGGTCAGGGCCATAGCACCAGTCCCGTCGTACGGCAGCAGCAGTACGCAGACCCGCACATACAAGGAGCGGACAGATGCCCATCGCAACCCCCGAGGTCTACGCCGAGATGCTCGACCGGGCGAAGGCAGGCAAGTTCGCCTACCCGGCCATCAACGTGACCTCGTCGCAGACCCTGCACGCTGCGCTGCGCGGCTTCGCGGAGGCGGAGAGCGACGGCATCATCCAGATCTCCACCGGTGGCGCGGAGTTCCTGGGCGGCCAGCACAACAAGGACATGGTGACCGGCGCCGTCGCCCTGGCCGAGTTCGCGCACATCGTCGCTGCCAAGTACGACATCACGGTCGCTCTGCACACCGACCACTGCCCGAAGGACAAGCTGGACGCCTACGTGCGCCCGCTGATCGAGGTGTCCGCCGAGCGCGTCGCCCAGGGCCGCGACCCGCTGTTCCAGTCCCACATGTGGGACGGCTCCGCCGAGACCCTGGCCGACAACCTGGCCATCGGCCAGGAGCTGCTCGCCAAGGCCGTCGCCGCGAAGATCATCCTCGAGGTGGAGATCACCCCCACCGGCGGTGAGGAGGACGGCGTCAGCCACGAGATCAACGACTCGCTGTACACGACCGTCGACGACGCGCTGCGCACCGCCGAGGCCCTCGGCCTGGGCGAGAAGGGCCGCTACCTGCTGGCCGCGTCCTTCGGCAACGTGCACGGCGTGTACAAGCCGGGCAACGTCGTACTCCGCCCCGAGCTCCTCAAGGACCTCCAGGAGGGTGTGGGCGCCAAGTACGGCAAGGCGAGCCCGTTCGACTTCGTCTTCCACGGCGGCTCCGGCTCCACCGCCGAGGAGATCGCCACCGCGCTGGAGAACGGCGTCGTGAAGATGAACCTCGACACCGACACGCAGTACGCCTTCACCCGCCCGGTCGTGGACCACATGTTCCGCAACTACGACGGTGTCCTGAAGGTCGACGGCGAGGTCGGCACCAAGTCGAAGTACGACCCGCGCACCTGGGGCAAGCTCGCCGAGGCCGGCATGGCCACGCGCGTGACCGAGGCCTGCGCCGCCCTGCGCTCCACGGGCACCCGCCTCAAGTAGGCGCCACCCGCTCTCGCGCGGCCCCGCGGACGCGGGCGCGCCCGCTCGGCGCACACGGAAGGGCCCGGCACCCCACGCGGTGCCGGGCCCTTCCGTATGCTCCGGGGTATGGCTGTGCCCGAGCGGGACGCATCGGACGACGGACCCGACACCGCCGTCGGACCTGCCCTGCGGATCTCCTCCCCGGCGGGGAAGTGGGTCCTGCTGACGACGGTCCTCGGGTCCAGCATGGCCCTGCTGGACTCGACGGTCGTCAACGTCGCCCTGCCGGCCATCGGCCGTGACCTGGACGCGAGCCTCGCCGCGCTCCAGTGGACCGTCAACGGCTACATGCTCTCGCTGGCCGGGCTGATCCTGCTCGGCGGCTCGCTCGGCGACCGCTTCGGGCGCCGGAGGATCTTCGTCGTCGGCGTGGTGTGGTTCGCCGCCGCGTCGCTGATGTGCGGGCTCGCCCCCAACGTCGGCATCCTCATCGCCGCCCGCGTGCTCCAGGGCGTCGGCGGGGCGCTGCTCACGCCCGGTTCGCTGGCGATCATCCAGGCCTCCTTCCACCCCGCCGACCGGGCCCGGGCCGTCGGCCTGTGGTCGGGCTTCGGCGGCGTCGGGGCCGCCGTCGGACCGTTCCTCGGCGGCTGGCTGGTGGACGGGCCGGGCTGGCGCTGGGTGTTCCTGCTGAACATCCCCGCCGCGCTGGTCTGCGTGCCCGTCGCCCTGCGGCACGTCCCGGAGTCCTCCGGCACCTTCGACGGCACCTCCGACGCGGGGAAGGCCGGGAGCGGGGAAGCCGCAGTACACCGCCGCTTCGACGTCCTCGGGGCGGTCCTCGGCGCGGCGGCCCTCGCCCTGGTGACCTACGCCCTGATCGAGGCCCGGAGCGGGTCCGTGCTCGTACCGGTGACGGCGGTCGCCGGTGTGGCGGCGGGCGTGGCCTTCGTGCGGGTCGAGCGGCGGCGGCCCGACCCGATGATGCCGCCGGACATCTTCGCGTCCCGCCAGTTCACGGCCGTGAACCTGGTGACCCTGTGCGTCTACGCGGCCTTCGGCGGATTCTTCTTCCTGACCGCGCTCCAGCTCCAGGTGGTGGCGGGGTATTCCGCGCTCGAAGCCGGTACCGCGCTGCTGCCCACCACCGCCCTGATGCTGCTGTTCTCCGCCCGCTCCGGCGAGCTCGCCCAGCGGATCGGGCCGCGCATCCCGCTCACGGTCGGCCCCCTGCTGTGCGCGACGGCCATGCTGCTGATGCTGCGGGTCGGCGAGGGCGCCTCGTACGTCGCGGACGTGCTGCCCGCGCTGGTGGTGATGGGCCTCGGCATGGTCACCCTGGTCGCGCCGCTGACCTCGACCGTGCTGGCCTCGGTGGACACCGGGCGGGCGGGGCTGGCGAGCGGCATCAACAACGCGGCGGCCCGTGCCGCCGGTCTCGTCGCCGTGGCCGCGCTGCCCGTGCTCACCGGGATGGGCTCGGAGGCGTACCGCTCGGCGGACGCCTTCGACGCGGCGTTCCGGCGGGCGATGCCGCTGTGCGCGGGCGTACTGGTGGTCGGCGCGGTGCTCGCGTTCACGACGGTGCGCCGTCCCGCCCCGGACTGCCGGCGCCCCGAGTGCCGGACCCACGGCTCGATCCTGGCGCCGCCGCTGGAACCCCGCCGTACCAGCCACGGCACCCTGGGGCCCGCAGGCCCCGCACGCCCGGCGGGCCCGGACACTCCCGGCCCGGGCCTGACCCCCTGACCGTCCGGGCCCGCGGGCGCCCTCCGGGCCTGCCCCGCACGGAAAGGTGCCGCCGCCGCTCCGCCGGGCGGTGGGCCGGGTGCGGGATGCGCCAGACTGGAACCCATGACGATTCACGAGAACCTCCTCGGGGGACCGCCCCCGACCTATCTCCCCGACGACCCGGAGCCGCGTGAGCTCCTCGCGAACGGCACGGCCCCCGCCGACGTCGCCGCCAAGTACCCCACCTCCTCACTCGCCTGGGCGCAGCTCGCCGACGAGGCGTTCGAGCGGGGCAGCGTCGTCGAGTCGTACGCCTACGCCCGTACGGGCTACCACCGCGGTCTGGACTCGCTGCGCCGCAGCGGATGGAAGGGCCACGGCCCGGTGCCGTGGGACCACGAGCCGAACCGCGGCTTCCTGCGCGCCCTGCACGCCCTCGCCCGCGCCGCGCAGGCGATCGGCGAGCAGGAGGAGTACGAGCGCTGCAGCCAGTTCCTGAAGGACTCCTCGCCGACGGCGGCCCAGACGCTGGGCTAGTACCGGACCCCGTCCGTCGGGGGTCCTGATGCGGGTCCGCCTGGTGTGACCAGGCGGACCTTGCGGTTTCGGGGGACGATTGTGGAGGATGCCCGGTGGGGACCGGGGCCCCCGTGTCGGTAACGGCAGGGGCGGACCGCTACCCGGAGCACAACGCAGGAGACAGCGATGTCCCACCAGGCTCAGCCCCCGCAGGCTCAGGAGCCCGAGACCCCGCATCTCGACTTCCAGGGCACGACGCCGTACGAGGACTACGTACAGGCCGACGTGCTCACCCACCTCCAGCACACTCTCTCCGACGACCCCGGAGAGATGGTCTTCCTGGTGACGACCCAGGTCATGGAGCTGTGGTTCACGGTCATCGTCCACGAGTGGGAGACGGCGGCGCGCGCCCTGCGCTCGGACGACATCCCCGTCGCGGTGGCCGCGCTGAAGCGTTCCGTACGGGAGCTGGAGGCGCTGAACGCCTCGTGGCGGCCGCTCGGACAGCTGACCCCGGCCCAGTTCAACTCCTACCGCTCGGCTCTCGGCGAGGGCTCGGGCTTCCAGTCCGCGATGTACCGGCGGATGGAGTTCCTGCTCGGCGAGAAGTCCGCGTCGATGCTCGTCCCGCACCGGGGCGCGCCGCGCGTGCACGCCGAGCTGGAGAAGGCCCTGCACGAGCCGAGCCTCTACGACGAGGTGCTGCGGCTCCTCGCCCGCCGCGGCCACCCGATCCCGGCCGCCGTGCTGGAGCGCGACGTGTCCCGGCGGTACGAGCCCGCCCGCGAGGTGGAGGCCGTCTGGACCGCGCTGTACGCCGGTGACGACAGCGACGAACTGGCCCGTCTCGGCGAGGCGTTGACCGATGTCGCCGAGCTGGTGTGGCGATGGCGCAACGACCACCTCGTCGCCACGCGCCGTGCGATGGGCTCGAAGACCGGCACAGGCGGCTCCGCCGGGGTTGCCTGGCTGGAGAAGCGCGCGCAGAAGAACGTGTTCCCCGAGCTGTGGACAGCGAGGTCCCATGTCTGAGCGAGCCCCCGAGTCCCTGGCCGAGCGGGCTGCGGAGCTCGACGCCGCCGACGAACTCGGCAAGCTGCGTGAGCGGTTCGTGCTCGACGACGTGGTGTACCTGGACGGGAACTCGCTCGGCGCGCTGCCGGTCGACGTCCCCGGCCGGGTCGAGGACGTCGTCCGCCGTCAGTGGGGCGAACTCCGCATCCGCTCCTGGGAGGAGAGCGGGTGGTGGACCGCGCCCGAGCGGATCGGCGACCGGATCGCCCCGCTCGTCGGCGCCGCCCCCGGCCAGATCGTGGTCGGCGACTCGACCAGCGTCAACGTCTTCAAGGCCCTGGTGGGAGCGGTACGGCTCGCTCCCGAGGGGCGGGACGAGATCCTGGTCGACGCGACGACGTTCCCGACCGACGGGTACATCGCGGCCTCGGCCGCCCGCCTGACCGGCTGTGAACTGCGCCCGGTCGATCCGGCCGAGGTGCCCTCGGCGCTCGGCCCGCGCACGGCGGCCGTCCTGCTCAACCACGTCGACTACCGCACGGGCCGGCAGTACGACCTCCCCGCCCTGACCGCCGCGATCCACGCGGCGGGCGCGCTGGTGGTGTGGGACCTGTGCCACAGCGCGGGCGCCCTGCCCGTCGGCCTCGACGAGCACGGCGTGGACCTGGCGATCGGCTGCACCTACAAGTACCTGAACGGCGGCCCCGGTTCGCCCGCGTACCTGTACGTGCGCTCCGACCTCCAGGACCGCTTCGACTCGCCGCTGCCCGGCTGGAACTCGCACGCCGAACCGTTCGGCATGAGCCCGTCCTACGAGCCCGCGCCGGGTGCGCTGCGGGGCCGGGTCGGCACCCCGGACATCCTCTCGATGCTGGCTCTCGAAGCGGCCCTGGAGGTCTGGGACGGCGTCCCGATCGACTCCGTCCGCGCCAAGTCCCTCGCCCTGACGGACTTCTTCCTGGAGTGTGTCGAGGCGTACGTGCCGGAGGGCCGCGTCGAGTCCGTGACCCCGGCAGCCGCCGCGGAACGGGGCAGTCAGGTGGCCCTGCGCTGTGCGGACGCGGGCCCGGTCATGAAGCGGCTGATCGACCGGGGCGTCGTGGGCGACTTCCGCCACCCGGACATCCTCCGGTTCGGCTTCACCCCGCTGTACGTCGGCTTCAAGGAGACGGAACGAGCGGCACGCGTGCTGGCGGAGGTGCTGGGCCAGGAGGTTTGAGCCCCCTCCGGCGTCTGAGGGGCGGGGTCCGGTGCGGAGCCCCGGGGGACGGGAAGGGCAGGGGCGGCGGGGGCGAGAGCCCCGTCCGCCCCACCGCCGTGCGGGACCATCGGCACCCAGGGTCGTCATCGGCACCCAGGGTCGTCATCGGCACCCAGGGTCGTCATCGGTGCCCAGGGTCACCGGGACCACCCCGGCCGCCCAGCGCCACCCGGCCATCCAGGGGTCACGGGGGTTCACCCGGCGACGACGAACACCCCCGCCACCGCGGCGGCCACCGCGGCGGACGCGGCCAGCTCGGCATCGGCGGCACTCGGCACCGCACCGCCGGTGAGCAATCCGTAGTACAGCGGCGCCGAAACGGCCCGCACGACCGCCCCCGCGTCCGTCCCCACCGGCAACTCCCCGCGGGAGACGCCCTGTTCGACGCAGGGTGCCCACTCGGCGACCCGCACCGCGTAGAAACGGCGCAATGCCTCCGCCGTCCGCGCGTCGCAGGCCCCGGCGGCGATCACCGCACGGAACAGGGCTCCCTGCCGGGGGTCGGCGAGCGTCCGCCGTACGAGGTCGGCGTTGGCGCGCAGGTCGCCGAGCACGCTGCCGGTGTCCGCGCGGGGGAGCGACTGCTCGGCCATGTCGCCGAGCAGGTCGGCGACCAGAGCCGTCACGGAGCCCCACCGGCGGTAGACGGTCGTCTTGCCGACCTCGGCCCGCCGGGCGACGTCGGCGAGGTCGAGGTGGGCGAAACCCTCCTCGGCGAGCACGTCGCCCGCGGCCCGCAGGACGGCCGCGCGGACACGTGCGGTACGCCCGCCGGGACGTACGGTGCCGGGCTCGGCGGACTCGGCGGACATGTCGGTCTCCTTCGCGGATCAAGGGCGGCGGCGGGGTCGCGGACCGCCAGCGTAACGAAACGGCAGAACCGTTTGACCCTCACCGAGCGTGACAACCCCGTGTCGACGCACGTCACCGGCCTGATACCGTCCCGGCCAACGGCCGAATTCTTCCCTGGTCCGCCAAATCCGTTTCACCGCTGAGAGGTTGGAGCATGCAGGACGACGCCGCACCCCAGGACGGCTCCGACGCCGAAGAGGCGTCGGCCTTCTCCCACCCGGCCGTGGACCCCGACGTCACGGTGGCGTACGGCGACCACCCCGACCAGGTGATCGACTTCTACGCCCCGCGCGATCCCGACCCGGCGATCCCCACGCCGCTCGTGGTCGTCCTGCACGGCGGCGCGTGGCGGGCCCCGTACGACCGCCGGCATGTCACCCCGTTCGCGGACTTCCTGACCCGGCGGGGTTTCGCCGTGGCGAACGTCGAGTACCGCCGGGGCGAGGCTCCGGCGCAGGCGTCGGGTGGTCCGATCCCCGCGCAGGGCGGGCCGGTGGACCCCGCGGGTCCGGTCGCCGGACGCTGGCCCGAAACCTTCGACGACGTGGCCGGCGCGCTGGACGCGCTGCCCGCGCTGGTGCGCGAGGCGGTGCCCGGGGCCGATCCCCGCCGCATCGTGGTCGTCGGGCACTCGGCGGGCGGACACCTCGCGCTGTGGGCCGCGGCGCGTCACCTGCTGCCCGCCGACGCCCCCTGGCGCACCGAGCGTCCCGCGCCGTTGCGCGGGGTCGTGGCGCTCGCCCCGATCGCGGACTTCGAGGTCGCGGAGAAGCTGGGTGTCTGCGGTGGGGCCGCGCGGCAGCTGCTCGGTGGGGAGGCCGGATTCGACGAGCGTCTGCCGTACGCCGACCCCGTCCGGCTGCTGCCCACCGGGATCGCCACCACCCTGGTCCAGGGGCGGAACGACGTCGTGGTGCCGCAGGCGGTCGCCGAGGCGTACGCCGATGCGGCGGCGAAGGCGGGTGAGGTGGTCGGTCTGACGCTCCTGGAGGGCGTCGGCCACTTCCCTCTCATCGACCCGGCGGCGGACGCCTGCGCGGTGGTCGCCGAGGAGATCGCCCAACTGGCCTGGTAGCCGGCCCGGTTGTCCGGCCCTCTCTGCCTCCACCCGGCCGGGTACAACCCTTCATCGCCCCCTCCGCCCCTGCCCTTCCCGTCCCCCGGTGCTCCGCCCCGGATCCCGCCCCTCAAACGCCGGAGGGGCTGATCCCGCACCCTGTCGTACCTGTAGTACCTGAGACGGACCCCGAAGGACCCTCCTCGGAGGTGACGACCGCGGCGCGGCCGCCGCCTACCGTTCTGAACGTGACCGACACCAGCCACCCCGGCCCGGAGTACCGCCTCGTCGCGGACCTGCGGCAGGACATGTTCCGTGACGTCTTCGCCTACCGTCCGCTGCCCCCGATGCGCACGGACGGCCCCCTCACCCGCCGTCTCTCCGGCACCCTGCGCGCGTACGCCTCCTGGACCCCGCACGCGACCGTGGTGGCCGCCGGTCTGATCGCGATGGCGGCGGGCTACACCGCCGCCGACGGCGACGCCGGCTTCGGGCCCCTGCTGTGCGGCCTCCTCGCCCTGCTGCCGGTACTGGCCACGCTGATCCGCCCGGTCGCGGCGTTCTGGTTCTCGATGGCGGCGGCCCCGGTCGTCGCCGTGTTCGGCGGCGCCTCGGGCGACTGGCCGTGGGCCCCGGGCAGTTTCGTCGCCCAGGTGACGGTGATGACCGTCGTGGCGCTGCGCAGCCGCCCCCGCGTCGCCGCGTGGATGTGGCTGCTGACGGCGGCGTTCAGCATGTTCTCGGAGGCCCTGTTCGGCGGCGGCTACTACGGCTCCAACACGTTCCCGCTGCTGTTCGTCTCCGCGCTGGCCCTGCTGGTCGTCACGGTCCGCACCGTCCGCCGTGCGGCGGACGAGGAGGTGACCGCGCACCAGTCGGAGACGGCGCAGGAGCGCTCCCGGCGCACCCTGCTGGAGGAGCGCACGACGATCGCCCGCGAGCTGCACGACGTCGTCGCGCACCACATGTCGGTGGTCGCCATCCAGGCGGAAGCGGCTCCCTACCGGGTGCAGAATCCGCCGCCCGAGCTGGAGCAGGCCTTCGTCACGATCCGCGAGAACGCCGTCGCCGCGCTCACCGAGCTGCGCCGGGTGCTGGGCGTGGTGCGCGCCGAGGACTACGAGGCCCCGGACGCCCCGCAGCCCACGCTCGCCGACCTGGACGCGCTCCTCGCCAATGTGCGGGAGGCGGGCCTGACCGTGGAGAAGGCGGTCACCGGAGCGGTGCGCGAACTGCCGCAGGGGGTCGAGCTGTCGGCGTACCGGATCGTGCAGGAGGCGCTGAGCAACGCCCTGCGGCACGCGCCGGGAGCGTCGGCCCGGGTGGAGATCGGTTACGTCCTCGGCGGGCTCGGCCTGCGGATAGTCAACGGTCCCGCGCCGGTGACGGCGTCGGCGAAGTCCTCGCACGGCGCGGGGCACGGCATCACCGGCATGCGCGAGCGGGTCACGATGCTGGACGGCGAGATGACGGCGGGGGTGACGGACGACGGGGGCTACGAGGTGGCGGTGTTCCTGCCGGTGCCGTCGGCGGAGGAGACGGGATGACACGGGACACGTTCGGCGGGGCCACGAACGGCGGCACGAACGGTGGCACGGAGGCCGGTCCGATCCGGGTGCTGATCGCGGACGACCAGATGATGGTCCGTGAGGGCTTCTCGGTGCTGCTCGGCGCGATGCCGGACATCGAGGTGGTCGGGGAGGCGGTCAACGGCCGCGAGGCGGTGGACCGGGTCCGCGAACTGGCCCCGGACGTCGTCCTGATGGACATCCGCATGCCGGAGATGAACGGCATCGAGGCGACCCGGGAGATCGTCGCCGCGGACGGTACCGCGAAGGTGCTCGTGCTGACGACGTTCGACCTCGACGAGTACGTGTACCAGGCGCTGCGCGCGGGAGCCTCCGGCTTCCTGCTGAAGGACGCCTCGGCCCGGCAACTCGCGGACGGGGTGAGGGTGGTGGCCGCGGGTGAGGCGCTGCTGGCTCCCTCGGTCACCCGGCGGCTGATCACGGAGTTCTCCAAGCTCGCGGACACGCCCCGGATGTCGGCGACGGCGCACGCGGCGTACGGGGACCTGACCGACCGGGAGACGGAGGTGCTGGTGCTGATCGCGCAGGGTCTGTCGAACGCGGAGATCGCCGCGCGGCTCGTCGTGGCGGAGTCGACGATCAAGACCCATGTGAGCCGCATCCTGGTGAAGCTGGGTCTGCGGGACCGTACGCAGGCGGCGGTGTTCGCGTACGAGGCCCGTCTGGTCACCCCGCGCTGATGCCCTCCGGTCCGTTCCCTCCCTGCCCCGCCCCGGGGCACCTCGCCCCGGGTCACCCCTGTTCAGCGGGGGTCTCCTCGGGCTAGCGTCCGGTCATGGCAGCTTTGGAGACGTCCGCCGCGCAGACCCCGGCCCCGGGGGCCTTCGACCCGTGGGACCCGGCGTTCGTGGCGGATCCGTACCCGGCGTACGAGGAACTGCGCGCACGGGGCCGGGTGCACCACTACGAGCCGACGAACCAGTGGCTGGTGCCGCGTCACGCGGACGTGTCGGCGCTGCTGCGCGACCGCAGGCTCGGCCGGACCTACCAGCACCGGTTCACGCACGAGGACTTCGGCCGGACGCCACCGCCGCCGGAGCAGGAGCCGTTCCACGTGCTCAACGACCACGGGATGCTGGACCTGGAGCCCCCGGACCACACCCGGATCCGCCGGCTGGTGTCGAAGGCGTTCACCCCGCGCACGGTGGAGCGGCTGAAGCCGTACGTGGAGGGGCTGGCCGGGGAGCTGGTCGGCCGGCTGGTGGAGGCCGGCGGCGGCGACCTGCTGACCGACGTGGCGGAGCCGCTGCCGGTGGCCGTGATCGCGGAGATGCTGGGCATCCCGGAGTCCGACCGCGCGCCGCTGCGGCCCTGGTCGGCGGACATCTGCGGGATGTACGAGCTGAACCCGTCCGAGGAGGTCGCGGCGCGGGCGGTCCGCGCGTCGGTGGAGTTCACCGAGTATCTGCGCGTGCTGATCGAGGCCCGGCGCAAGGAGCCGGCGGACGACCTGATCTCGGGGTTGATCGCGGCGCACGACGCGGGCGACCGGCTCACCGAGCAGGAGATGATCTCCACCTGCGTCCTGCTGCTGAACGCGGGGCACGAGGCGACGGTCAACTCCACGGTCACCGGCTGGTGGAACCTGTTCCGGCACCCCGCGCAGCTGGCCGATCTGCGGGCGGACCACACGCTGATCCCGTCGGCGGTCGAGGAACTGCTGCGCTACGACACCCCGCTCCAGCTGTTCGAGCGGTGGGTCCTCGACGACATCGAGATCGACGGGACGACGGTGCCGCGGGGCGCGGAGATCGCGATGCTCTTCGGTTCGGCGAACCGTGACGCCGAGGTGTTCGCGTCCCCGGACACGCTGGACCTGTCGCGGGCGGAGAACCCGCACATCTCCTTCAGCGCCGGCATCCACTACTGCATCGGCGCCCCGCTGGCCCGCATCGAGCTGGCCGCGTCCATGAGCGCGCTGCTGACCAGGGCTCCCGGGCTCCGGCTGACCGAGGAGCCGGTCCGCAAGCCGGGCTTCGTGATCCGCGGCCTGGAGGGCCTGAAGGTCGAGGTCTGAGCCGGCCCTGGGCCCGAGGTCCGGACCGGGACCCGAGGTCCGAGTCGCGCCCGAAGAGCGAGGTCCGAGACGGGCCCGTGCCGGCGGCCCGCGCATGGCCGGGGCGCGCCTCACCAGGGCGTGCCTCACCGTGCTCCGCGTGATCACGTCACGTCGTCAGGTCCCTCCGCCGCAGGGCCACCAGACCGGCAGCCGTCAGGACCGCCGCGAGACCGGTGAGGGCGAGGACCGGGGGCCACGCCATGGCGTCGCCCGGCAGCTTCGGGAGGTGGCCGAAGGGGGACAGCTCCAGGACGGCCCGGGGCACGTCCAGGGCGGGGCCGATCCAGCCGAGCAGCAGGGCGAGGCCGGCCGCCGCCCAGGCACCGGGCGCGAGCCGGGGGGAGAGGCCGTACAGGAGGACGGCGAGGCCGCCGAGCGTCCAGACGGCCGGGATCTGGACCAGGCAGGCGCCGAGGACCGGACCGAGCTCCGCTCCGTGGCCGGCGCCGAGACCCAGTCCGCCGAGCAGCATGACGAGGACCGTGCCGCCGAAAGCGGGGACGAGGTGGCCGGCGGCCCAGCGCAGCCGGCCGACCGCCGCCGCGAGCAGGGGTTCGGCGCGCTGCGAGGTCTCCTCGCCGTGCAGCCGGAGCACGGAGGAGACGACGAACAGGGCGGCGACCATGCCCAGCAGGTTCACCATGGTGGCGAGGAAGGCGTCGGTGATGCCGTTCCGGCCGCCCATCCGTTCGATGACGGCGCGGGTCGCGGCGTTGTCGCCGACCAGGTCGGCGGCGCCCCGGGTGATGGCTCCGAAGGCGGCGCCCGCGGCGAGGAAGCCGAGGCTCCAGCCGAGCACGGCCCCGCGTTGCAGGCGCCAGGCCAGGGCTCCGGCCGTGCCGAGGCGGCCGGTCGCGGGGCCGGGACGGGTGGGCAGGAAGCTCATGCCGACGTCACGGCGACCGGCGAGCGCGTAGGCGACGACGCCCTGTGCGGCGACGGCGGCGGCGAACAGCGCGAGCACCCACCACCGCTCGTCCGCGAAGGCGCGGGTGTTCTCCAGCCAGCCGACCGGCGAGATCCACGTCAGCACGGAGGAGCCGTCGTCGCTCGCCGCGTCGCCCGCCGCCCTGAGGACGAACGCGGCGCCGAGCAGCGCGCCGGTCAGGCCCCTGGCGAGCCGGGCGCTCTCGGTGAACTGGGCGACGACGGCCGCCGCGGTCGCGAAGACCATGCCGACCCCGCCGACGGTCAGTCCGAGCGCCAGCGCGCCGGCCCGGCCCTGACCGGAGAGGCCGGCCGCGACGAGCAGCGCGAGGACACCGTTGGCGACCAGTGCCGCGAGCAGCGCCGCGGTCAGCGGGGCGCGCCGCCCGACCATCGCGGCCGAGACGAGTTCCTGCCGTCCGCTCTCCTCCTCGTCGCGGGTGTGACGGACGACGACGATCAGACTCATGACGGCGGCGAGCACACCGGCGAAGCAGCCGACGCGCCAGGCGGTGAGCCCGCCGAGGGAGTCCGCGAACACCGGTCCGTAGGTGGCGCGCAGGGAGCTGTTGGTGAGCATCTGCCGTGCCACGTCGGCCCGTTCGGCCGGGGTGGCGTACACGCTCTTCAGCGAGCCGGGCAGCGAGAGCACCAGCAGGCCGGTCACACCGATCCACACGGGCAGGGTCACGCGGTCGCGGCGCAGCGCGAGCCGCAGCAGCGTGCCGGTGCCGGCCAGCGGACGCGCACCGCCGCCACGGGCGGCGAAGGCTCCGGCGGTCGTCGCGGTCGTCGCGTTCATCGTGCCGCCCCTTCGGACGCGCCCCGGTCCGCGGCCCGTCGGCCCCCGGTCCCGCTCGCGTCCGGGCCTCCGTCCGCTCCCTCGTCCGGTCGGTCGGTCGAGCCGTCGCCCGCTCCGTCGTCCTGGTAGTGCCGCAGGAACAGCTCCTCCAGGGTCGGCGGGGCGGAGGTCAGCGACCGTACGCCGGAGTCGGTGAGTGAGCGCAGCACGGCGTTCAGCCGCTCGGTGTCGACCTGGAGCCGGACCCGGCTGTGGACGCCGTCGGGCAGTGGCCCGGTGTCCTGGACGTCGAGGCCGTGCACTCCGGGCAGCCCCGCCAACGCGACCGGCGGACCGGTGAGTTCGGCCGTGACGCTGGTGCGGGTCAGGTGCCGCAGTTCCGCCAGGGAGCCGCTCTCCACGGTCCTGCCGGCCCGGATGATGCTGACGCGGTCGCAGAGTTCCTCGACCTCGCTGAGGATGTGCGAGGACAGCAGGACGGTGCGGCCCCGGGCGCGCTCCTCCTGGACGCACCGGCGGAAGACCTCCTCCATCAGCGGGTCGAGGCCCGAGGTGGGTTCGTCGAGGAGGAGCACGTCGACGTCGGAGGCGAACGCGGCGACGAGGGCGACCTTCTGGCGGTTGCCCTTCGAGTAGGCGCGGCCCTTCTTGGTGGGGTCCAGTTCGAAGCGCTCGACGAGGTCGGCCCGCCGTGCCGGGTCGAGGCCTCCGCGCCTGCCTCCGTGCAGCCGTCCGTACAGGTCGATGACCTCGCCGCCGGAGAGGTTGCGCCACAGGGTCACGTCGCCCGGGACGTAGGCGACCCGGCGGTGCAGCTCGACCGCTTCGCTCCAGGGGTCCATGCCGAGCATCTGCGCCGCGCCCGAGTCGGCGCGCAGCAGGCCGAGCAGGACCCGGATGGTGGTGGACTTCCCGGCGCCGTTCGGACCGAGGAAGCCGTGCACCTCACCGGCTTCGACGTCCAGGTCGAGCCCCGCCAGCGCGTGTGTCCCGCCGAACGCCTTGTGGAGCCCGGAGACGCTGATTGCCTTCGTCATGTTTCAGAAAGTACGCTTACTTCAGAAATTTGTGAAGTTAAGGAAAGGTGTGAACCCGGATACACTCGGCGGTGACGCGCGAGCAGGGGAGATGATCGACCGATGGCGGAACCGACCACGACGGACCGGGATCCCGAGGCGGTCTCGCAGTTCGTCGAGGGCTTCGCGGCGCAGCTCGTCGAGGCCGGGATGCAGCGGATGCCCGCGCGGGTCTTCGCGGCCCTGCTGGCCTCCGACGCGGGCGCGATGACCTCCGCCGAGCTCGGTGAGCAGCTCCAGGTCAGCCCGGCCGCTGTCTCCGGTGCGGTGCGCTATCTCGCCCAGCAGCACATGGTCTCGCGCGAGCGGGAACCCGGCTCACGCCGCGAGCGCTACCGCGTGCACAGCAACCAGTGGTACGAGGCGCTGACCAACCGGGACGCGGTGCTCAAGCGCTGGGAGCAGGCCCTGCGCTCCGGCGTCGACAGCCTCGGCCCGGCCAGCCCGGCCGGGCGCCGGCTCTCCGAGACCCTCGCGTTCTTCGAGTTCGTCGACGGCGAGATCGCCGCGATGATGGAACGCTGGCGCGCCCACCGCGAGAAGCTCTACGGCGACGCCTGACGCGTCCGGTCCTGCCGGGCGGTCCGCCCGGGGGGCTCCTCAGCGGACCGTGGGCAGCGTCAGCCCCCAGGCGGACTCCCGGACCGTCCACGTCCGGGTCCGCACCGGGCCGCTCACCACGGAGTCCGCGCGGTAGCGGAAGTCGGCGCCGGAGACCGTGACGCGGTGCCCGGTCAGCCGGAGCGGGGCGGCCTCGGCGCCCACGGACACGGGACGGACCTCGATCTCGGCGCCGGTCCCCGACGCCCCGGGAGTCACCGACACGGCCTCCACGGGCTGGTCCAGGTCCACCACGCAGATGCCGTCGACCTCGATCCGCAGCCGGGAGGGGCCGTGGGAGGGGCCGGCGGCCGGCCGGGTGGGGCGGGAGGCGAGCGTGCGGACCAGCGACTGGCAGGTGCGCAGCCAGGGGTGGGCGCCGTGCTCCCCGGCCTCTCCGGGGACCGTGCCCAGCGCGGCGGCCGGCCGGGCGGGCAGGGACGGGATGCGCAGCGCGCCGAGCACCACGCCGTCGCTGTCGTCCACGAGCAGGTCGAGACGGCGCTCGGCGCCGTCGAGAACCGTCCGGGCCGCGGCCACGGCGCCCGTCGGCACCCCGAGTGCCCGGGACAGCGACAGCACGCCGCCCACGGGCACCAGCGCCAGGCCGCACCCGGCCAGCTCCCGCTGCCGGTGGAGCAGGGCCACCGCCCGCAGCAGGGCGCCGTCGTCCCCGATGACGACGGGGCGCCGCGCGCCCCGGCGGATCAGTGCCCGGGCGAATTCCTCGGGTCCCTCCGGAAGGCACACTTTGGTCGCCGCACCCGCGCTGAGCACGTCTTTCGCGATGCGCACGGACTCGCCGTCCGTCCGTCGGGCGACCGGGTCGATGACCACCAGAAGCTGGTCGGAAGCCGCCACCTCGGTCCTGCCTCGCTTCCTCGGGTAGCATCTTGGTGCAAGAGCCCCTTGCGCTATTGCGCCAGGGGCTTCGTCTATTCCGGGGCATCCGGTCCGACGGTCGCGGCCAAAGGTGGTCGCCGGCGTACTCAGCTGTGTCCAGAAGCAGCCGCGTACGTCCCCGACCTTGGACATGCCCCGCCCGGAAGGGGTGTACGCCTGTGCCCGCACTTGTGCTGCTCGGTGCTCAGTGGGGTGACGAAGGCAAGGGAAAGGCCACCGACCTGCTCGGTGGATCCGTGGACTATGTGGTGCGCTACCAGGGCGGCAACAACGCCGGCCATACGGTAGTCGTGGGCGATCAGAAGTACGCCCTCCACCTCCTCCCTTCCGGAATCCTCACGCCGGAGTGCACTCCGGTGATCGGCAACGGAGTCGTCGTCGACCCGTCGGTCCTGTTCTCCGAGCTGAACGGACTGAACGAGCGCGGTGTCGACACATCCAAGCTCCTGATCAGCGGAAACGCTCACATCATCACGCCGTACAACGTCACCGTGGACAAGGTGACGGAACGCTTCCTCGGTAAGCGGAAGATCGGCACCACCGGGCGCGGCATCGGCCCGACCTACGCGGACAAGATCAACCGCGTCGGCATCCGCATCCAGGACCTCTACGACGAGTCGATCCTCATCCAGAAGGTCGAGGCGGCGCTGGAGGTCAAGAACCAGCTGCTCACCAAGCTCTACAACCGGCGCGCCATCGAGGTGAACCAGGTCGTCGAGGAGCTGCTGGCCTACGCGGACCGGCTCCAGCCGTACGTCGCGGACACCGTGCTGGTGCTGAACCAGGCGCTGGAGCAGGACAAGGTCGTGCTCTTCGAGGGCGGCCAGGGCACGCTGCTCGACATCGACCACGGCACGTATCCGTTCGTGACGTCGTCGAACCCGACCGCGGGCGGCGCCTGCACCGGCGCCGGCGTCGGCCCGACCAAGATCAGCCGGGTCATCGGCATCCTCAAGGCGTACACGACCCGGGTCGGCTCGGGCCCGTTCCCGACCGAGCTGTTCGACGCGGACGGCGAGGCGCTGCGCCGCATCGGCGGCGAGCGCGGTGTGACGACCGGCCGCGACCGGCGCTGCGGCTGGTTCGACGCGGTCATCGCCCGCTACGCGACCCGCGTGAACGGCCTGACCGACTTCTTCCTGACCAAGCTGGACGTGCTGACCGGCTGGGAGGAGATCCCGGTCTGCGTGGCGTACGAGATCGACGGCAAGCGCGTCGAGGAACTCCCGTACTCGCAGACCGACTTCCACCACGCGAAGCCGATCTACGAGACGCTCCCCGGCTGGTCCGAGGACATCACCAAGGCGAAGACCTTCGCCGACCTCCCGAAGAACGCCCAGGCGTACGTCCGGGCCCTGGAGGAGATGTCGGGCGCCCCGATCTCCGCGATCGGCGTCGGCCCGGGCCGTGACGAGACGATCGAGATCAACTCGTTCATCTAGTACGGGACATCAGGCGGACCAGCGCCCCCGGCCGGATCTCCGGCCGGGGGCGCTGTCGTGTCCGGGGACGCGGCGGGGGATTGGACACGGCCCGAAGCCGGGGGACGGGGTGACCGCGGGCGGCGTGAACTGACCGTTACTTGACCGGGAGATGGGGTGCTCCTGGTTCCGGAGGGGCCGGTGGGAGACCACGCTCTACGCGTGTAGTCCCGCACGGCTCGCAAACCTCGTCCGGCCTGTACGTCCACCCCTTCGCCCCCTCCCAGGAGTGTTCCCCATGCCCGTCCCTCCCCTGAACCGCCGGGAGTTCGTCAAGAAGTCGGCCGTCACCGGTGCGGCCGTGGCCGTCGCGGGCACGGTCGCGGCGACCCCCGCGCAGGCGGCCCACCGCAAGCCGCCGAAGCCGCCGCGCACCTGGTCGTTCTCGATCCTCGGCACCACCGACCTGCACAGCCACGTCTTCGACTGGGACTACTACACGGACGCGGCCTACCAGGACAGCAAGGGCAACTCGGTCGGTGTCGCCCGCGTCGCGACCCTGGTCAAGCAGCAGCGCGCCGCGAAGGGCGAGGACCGCGTCCTGCTCGTCGACGCCGGCGACATCATCCAGGGCACCTCGCTGGCGTACTACTACGCGCGCGTCGACCCCATCGTCGGCACCGGCGGCAGGCGGGGGCCCAAGCATCCGATGGCGGTCGCGATGAACGCCATGCGGTACGACGCCGCCGCGCTCGGCAACCACGAGTTCAACTACGGCATCGAGACGCTGCGCCGCTTCGAGGAGCAGTGCCACTTCCCGCTGCTCGGCGCCAACGCGCTGGACGCGAAGACCCTGCGGCCGGCGTTCCAGCCGTACACCGTGAAGCGGATCCGGGTGCCCGGCGCCCCGGACATCAAGGTCGGCGTCCTCGGACTGACCAACCCCGGGATCGCCCTGTGGGACAAGGACAACGTCTCCGGGAAGATGGCGTTCACCGGGCTCGTCGAGCAGGCGAAGAAGTACGTGCCGCGGATGCGGGCGCTCGGCTGCGACGTCGTGTTCCTCACCGACCACTCGGGCCTCGACGGCAGTTCGTCGTACGGTGACGAGCTGCCCTACGTGGAGAACGCCTCCAACCTCGTCGCCCAGCAGGTCCCCGGCATCGACGCGATCCTCGTCGGCCACACCCACACGGAGGTCTCCTCCTACAAGGTGACGAACACCGAGACGGGCAAGGACGTCGTCCTCTCCGAGCCGTACTGCTACGGCATGCGGCTGACCGTCTTCGACTTCGAGCTCGAACTCGTCCGCGGGCAGTGGAAGGTGACGAGCACCAAGGCGCAGACCCTCAACAGCAACACCGTCGAGGAGGACGCCGAGATCACCGGGCTCCTGACGGCCGACCACGACCTGGTCGTCAGGTACGTCAACACCCCGGTCGGCACCTGCACCGCCGACCTCTCCGCGGCGGAGGCGTGCTGGAAGGACGTCCCCGTCATGGACTTCATCCACCAGGTCCAGACGGCCGCCGTCGCCACCGGGCTGTCCACGGCCGACGCGGCGCTGCCCCTCATCTCCGTCGCCGCGCCCTTCAGCCGCACCGCCGACATCCCCCGGGGCGACGTCACCATCCGCGACGTGGCGGGGCTCTACATCTACGACAACACCCTGTACGGCAAGAAGCTCACGGGCGCGCAGCTCAAGGACTACCTGGAGTACGCGGCGAAGTACTACCACCAGGTCCCGGCCGGCACGAAGGTCGACACCGCGACCCTCACCAACGCCAACAGCTTCTGGGACTACATGTACGACACGGCGGCGGGCGTCTCGTACGACATCGACATCGCGCAGCCCGAGGGTTCCCGGATCAAGAACCTCACCCACGCGGGCACTCCGGTCGCCGACGACCAGGTGTTCGTCGTCGCCGTGAACAACTACCGGGCCAACGGCGGCAGCGGCTACCCGCACATCGCGGCCGCCGACATCGCCTACAGCTCCACCAACGAGATCCGCCAGCTGATGATCGACTACGTGACGGCCAAGGGCTCCCTGGACCCGGCGGACTTCGCCGCCGCCAACTGGCGACTGACCCAGAACGGCACCCCGGTCTTCTGACCACCCGTCCGCCCCCCCGCACTCCGTCGCCGCCACCCTCCTCCTCCCCGGAGGGTGGCGGCGGCGGTGAGGTTTCGCGTGTCCCGTCGTGTCCCGACGCGTCCGCGCAGGACCGCCGGGTGAGTGTGGGGGCGGGGCCCGGTGCGGGCCCGGACGCGCCGGAGGACCGCACCAGGAAGCCCCGGTCAGCTGAAGATGATCATCGAGCCCTGGGCGAGACTGCGGGTCGCCGCCGCGTGGAGGCCCAGCCAGACGTGCCGCTCGCGGGCGAAGGGGCTGGCGTCGTAGGGAGCGGGGGCGGCCGGCTCCTCCAGCTCGGTGGGAGCGCTGGGGGGCTGCGGCGGGGCCGGCGGGTTCGCCGGGTCGATGCCGATGACGGGGGCCACGAACTCCAGCTCGCGCAGCAGGGCGTGGGAGGAGCCCAGGGGGCCGCCGCCCGCGAGGAGTTCGTCGTTGGCCAGCGGATGCGGGAAGTCGACCGGGACGTAGGCGCCCGCGTGGTCGTAGTGCCAGACCAGATGGGACTGCTGGGCGTTCGTCTCGAACATCTCCAGCAACTGCTCGTAGTCGCCGCCCAGTTCGTCGACCGGGGTGACGGCGAGCCCGCACATCTGGAGGAGGTAGGCGCGCCGCAGGAAGTGCAGCGCGTCGTAGTCGAATCCGGCGACCGGGGCGACGTCACCGGAGAGGCCGGGCATGTACGCGTACACCGGGACGGGTGGGAGTCCGGCCTCGGCGAGCACCTTGTCGTAGAGCGCGAGTTCCTCGGCGAAGGGGTTGTCGGGGGTGTGGCACAGCACGTCGACGAGCGGGACCAACCACAGGTCACAGGCCAACAGACGGCTCCTCTTGCTCCTTGGTGTGCACGGTGGTCAGGGCAGCGTAGTGCGCGTGGCGGTCCTGTGAAGGGGGCCGTACGCAAGTCCGTACCCGGCGGACCCGTGGGTTCATTCCGCGTCGAGGTGTTCGACGAGGCCGAGCGCGTGCTCGTTGTACGCCGTCACGATCGCCCGCGCCGTCCCGGGGTCGCGGCGGGCGAGGGCGTCCACGAGTTCCGTGTGGGCCGACCACAGGTGGCCCTTGAGGTCCGCGACGTGGCGAAGGTGCTGGACCGTGCAGACCCAGGACTGGACCCGCAGCCGGTGCAGGAAGTCACCGAGGTAGGGGTTGCCGTAGAGGCTGCTGAGCTCGCGCCAGAACCGCAGGTCGTACCCGATGAGGATGTTCAGGTCACCGGCCGAGGCCGCGCGCTGGGCCTCCTCGCCGCGGCGCCGGACGCCGGCGAGCAGGGCGACCGCGCGCGGATCGTCGAACTGCCGCAGGCCGCCGGCCACCAGGGCCTGGAACATGCCCTCCGTGACCAGGCCGCGCGCCTCGATCATGCCGCGGTAGTCGGCGGCCGAGTACTCGTGGACGCGGAAGCCGCGGTGCTGGTCGGCGTCCAGCAGGCCCTGGGCCGACAGATCGACCAGGGCCTCGCGGACAGGGGTGGCGGAGACGCCGTACTGCTCGGCGATCTCCTTGACCGTGAACTCCTGGCCCGGCTGGAGCCGGCCCCCGAGCACCTCGTCGCGGAGCGCGTCCGCGATCTGCTGGCGCAGGGTGCTGCGGGTAACGCCGCCCGCGCGGCCGGTGCCGGCCATGGTGGTGGTCTCACTCCCCGTCGCGTGTCTCCCCGAGCAGGACACCATACGCGGTGGGACGCGGCGGGCCCTCCCCCGCCGCCGTGGCGGAGCGGGGCACCATGCGACCGGCCCCCGCCGCCCGTCCCCCCCTTGTCCCCGGGGAGGACGGGGGTGGGCCGGGGGCGGCGGGGGCGGGGACCGCTACGGCCTCAGACCGTGTGCTCGTCCGCGACCGACAGGGCCTCGTCCAGCACCGCGAGCCCTTCCTTGGCCTCGGCCTCGGTGACGTTGCACGGCGGCACGACGTGCGTGCGGTTCATGTTGATGAAGGGCCACAGACCCCGGGCCTTGGCCGCCGCGCCGAACGCGGCCATCGGCGCGTTCGCCTCGCCCGCCGCGTTGTACGGGACCAGCGGCTCGCGGGTCTCGCGGCTCTTCACCAGCTCCAGCGCCCAGAAGACGCCCGTGCCGCGCACGTCGCCGATGCTCGGGTGGCGTTCCGCCAGCTCGCGCAGGCCCGGTCCGATGACGGTCTCGCCGATGGCGGCGGCCTGGTCGACGATGCCCTCCTCCTCCATGACGTTGATCGTCGCGACGGCGGCGGCGCAGGCCAGCGGGTGCCCCGAGTAGGTGAGGCCGCCGGGGTAGGGCCGCTTGGCGAAGGTCTCGGCGATCTCGGCGGAGATCGCCACGCCGCCCAGCGGGACGTAGCCGGAGTTCACTCCCTTGGCGAAGGTCATCAGGTCCGGCGTCACGTCGAAGTGGTCGGCGGCGAACCACTTGCCGGTGCGCCCGAACCCGGCCATGACCTCGTCCAGGATGAAGACGATCCCGTAGCGGTCGCAGATCTCCCGCACCCCGGCGAGGTAGCCGGCGGGCGGCGTCATGATGCCCGCCGTGCCCGGGATCGTCTCCAGGATGAGGGCCGCTATGGTCCCCGGGCCCTCGAAGGCGATCGTGTCCTCGAGGTGCGTCAGGGCGCGCTCGCACTCCTGGCGCTCGCTGTCCGAGTGGAAGGGGCTGCGGTACAGGAACGGCGCCCAGAAGCGCACGACACCGGCGGCGCCGTTGTCGTTCGCCCAGCGCCGGGGGTCGCCGGTGAGGTTGATCGCGGTGGAGGTGGCGCCGTGGTACGAGCGGTAGGCGGAGAGCACCTTCGGGCGGCCGGTGTGCAGCCGGGCCATCCGGGTGGCGTTCTCGACGGCCTCCGCGCCACCGTTGGTGAAGAAGATCTTGTCCAGGTCGCCGGGGGTCCGCTCGGCGATCAGCCGGGCGGCCTCCGAGCGGGCCTCGACGGCGAAGGCGGGCGCGAACGTGGACAGGGTCGCGGCCTGTTCCTGGATCGCGGCGACGACCTTCGGGTGCTGGTAGCCGATGTTGGTGAAGACGAGCCCGCTGGTGAAGTCCAGATACCGCTTGCCTTCGTAGTCCCAGAAGTACGACCCCTCGGCGCCTGCGACGGCGAGCGGGTCGATGAGCTCCTGCGCTGACCAGGAGTGGAACACGTGCGCGCGGTCCGCGGCCTTCACTGCGGCGCCGGCCTGGGGGTTGGGCTGAGGGGTCATGCGCGCAGCGTAAATGTCCACGGACCGGACGCGATATCGGCGTCCTGTCTGTGGACGGGGCCTTTCCGCGACAGTCTGTCGGGCTTCGCGGCCGCCCCCGGGGCGCGTCCGGCCGACCCGCTCCACCCCATTGACAACATCCTGTCGAATTGACAGCATGCTCACATAGGCTTCCGCCCGCCGAGGAGGAGTGACCGACATGAACGCCACCACGGACACCGGCACCGCACCCCGCAAGCCCGTCCACCTCGCCGTGTACGACACGTTCGCCGACTGGGAGACGGGCCACGCGACCGCGCACCTCGCCCGCGCAGGCCACCCGGTCCGCACCGTCGGCCCCGGCCGCGAACCCGTCACCACCATGGGCGGCCTGCGCGTCCTGCCGGATCTCGCGCTCGACGAGCTGCGCCCCGAGGACAGCGCGCTGCTCGTCCTCACCGGCGCCTCCCTCTGGGACACCTCGGGCGACCTGGCCCCCTTCGCCCGCACCGCCCGCGCGTTCCTCGACGCCGGGGTGCCCGTCGCGGCGATCTGCGGAGCGACCGCCGGCCTCGCGCGCGAGGGCCTGCTCGACGACCGGGCGCACACCAGCGCGGTCTCCTTCTACCTGGCCGCCACGGGCTACGCGGGCGGCGAGAGGTACGTCGACGCGGACGCCGTCACCGACGGGCTCCTGATCACCGCCGGACCCACCGAACCCGTCGCCTTCGCCCGCGAGGTCCTCGGCCTCCTCGGGGTCTACGAGGGAGAGGTCCTGGACGCCTGGTACCGGCTGTTCCACGACTCCGACGCCGCGGCCTACGCCGTGCTGGAGAAGGCGGGCCGGTGAGCCGGCGGCGCCAGGACCTGTTCAGCCGCAGCGCCCTCGCGGTGTTCCGGCTCAACGGGCAGTACCTCTCCGTGGCCGAGGACCTGGCCCGGCCGGCCGGCATCACCGCCGCCTGGTGGCAGGTCCTCGGCGCCGTCCTCGGCGAACCCCTGCCGGTCTCCGGGATCGCCCGCGTCATGGGCATCACCCGGCAGAGCGTGCAGCGCGTCGCGGACCTGCTCGTCGACAAGGGCCTCGCCGCGTACCGGCCCAACCCGGCCCACCGTCGCGCCAAGCTCCTCGCTCCCACCGAGCAGGGCCGCGCGGCCGTCGCCACGATCGGCCCCGGTCACGCCGCCTACGCCGACCGGATCGCCGAGGCGCTCGGCCCCGAAGCGCTCGCCGAGACCGTCCGGGTCCTGGAGCGCCTCTCCGTCGTCCTCGACGGGCTCGCCGCGGAGGACCTCGCGGAACCCGCGCCTCCTGTTACCGAACCGGCACGATCCGTGACGGAACCGTAGACGGGGCCGGCCCGCGGGCCCGGGAGGCCGCACTATCCTCGGGCTGTTGCACACACACGGGGGAGGGTGGGCGCTGCCATGGAGAAACTGGGGGCGGGGGACCCGCGGCAGATCGGGGCGTACCGGCTGCTGGCACGGCTCGGCGCCGGCGGCATGGGGCACGTCTATCTCGCCCGGTCCGACCGGGGACGGACCGTCGCCGTCAAGCTCGTCCGTGCGGAACTCGCCGAACAGGAGGAGTTCCGGGCCCGGTTCCGCCAGGAGGTGCAGGCCGCGCGCCGCGTCGGGGGGTACTGGACCGCGCCCGTCCTGGACGCCGACACCGAGGCCGTGATCCCGTGGGTGGCCACCGGCTACGTCGCCGGGCCCTCGCTCCAGACCGTCGTCGGACACGACCACGGCGCGCTGCCCGAGCGGTCCGTGCGCATCCTCGCCGCCGGACTCGCGCACGCCCTCCGGGACATCCACGCCGCGAACCTCATCCACCGCGACCTCAAGCCCTCGAACGTCCTGGTCACCATCGACGGTCCGCGCGTCATCGACTTCGGTATCGCCCGCGCCCTGGAGACGGTGACCGACGGCGGGCTCACCCGCACCGGCGCGCTCGTCGGATCCCCCGGTTTCATGGCCCCCGAGCAGGTGCGCGGCGACCGCGTCACCCCCGCCTGCGACATCTTCTGCCTCGGCTCGGTCCTGTCGTACGCCGCCACCGGTGCCCTGCCGTTCGGCGCGTCCAACAGCGGTGTGCACGCGATGATGTTCCGCATCGCGCAGGAGGAACCCGATCTGTCGGGAGTTCCCGAGAGCCTGTCCGACCTCGTGCGCGCCTGCCTGCGCAAGGACCCCGCGGCCCGTCCCGGCCTCGACGAGATCCTCGCCCGCACCGGCGCGGAGGACACCGTCGCCGACGGCCGCACCCGCGACCCCTGGCTGCCCAGCGCGCTGGTCGCCCAACTCGGCCGTCACGCAGTGCAGTTGCTGGACACCGAGGACCCCGACGAGCGGCAGGCGCCCGCCGTCGCCGCTGCCCCGGCCCGCCCCGCTCCGCCGCCCGCGCCCGAACGGCCGCTCCCCGTACCGGACATGTCCAGGCCGCCGGCCGCCCCGCCCGTCCCCGCGGGCCCGCCCTCCGCCTCTTCGCCCGCTTCCCCGTCCGCCTCCTCCGCGACGCCCGGCGCGTCCGCGGAGGCGTCCCCGGAGCACGCCCCCGCCCCGCCCGACGACGGGTCGGCCCCGTCCGCACCGGTCGGCCATCTCCCGACGGTCGTCGCGGGCCCGGGAACCACGCCTCCGCCGGCCCCCGCCGGCCCTCACCCCGCGTACGGCTATCCGCAGCAGCACCCGCAGCCGACCGGCCAGGGCCCGGCTCCCGCGTACGGCTATCCGCAGGCCGGCTGGGGCGGACCCCGGGCGCCGTACGGCTCGACGCCCCCGTACGGCCCGGGTGCTCCCACCCCGTACGGCCCCGGCGGCTCCACCCCGCCCTACGGCCCGACCCCGCCGTACGGTCCCACCGCCGTCCCGGCCGGACCCGGACCCGCGCGCCGCAGCGGCCGGTCCACCGCCTTCCTCGTCGTGGTGGCCCTGGTCGTCGCGCTCGGCGCGGGCGGCAGTGTGTACGCGCTGATGAACGGCGGCGGCAGCGGCGGCGACGACTCCAAGGCGTCCCCCGCGACCTCCGCCGGGCCCGCGTCACCGGACGGGAGCGCCTCGCGGGCGCCGTCCGCCGCGTCCGCCTCCCCGAGCGCCGGGGACCCGGCCGCGGGCACCGTCCCCGAGGCCTTCCTCGGCACCTGGGACACCACCATCGACAACGCCACCGGCCACAACACCCGCCGGCTGACCATCCGGCAGGGCGAGGTCGGCGACCCCGTGCTCACCCTCACCGCCGACGGCCCGGCCGGCAGCGGCACCTACCACTGCGTCTTCGAGGCCACTCTCACGGGCGCACCGGCCGGCGGAACACTGGCGATCGGCCCCTCCCAGGTCACCTCCGGCGAACCGCTGTCCTCCTGCTCCCCGGGCGCCGCGTCCGAGATCACCCTCCTGTCGGACGGCGGTCTGCGCCGGGTGAACACGACCTCGGGCGAGGCGCTGGTCTACGAGAAGAGCGGCTGAGCCCGCCCACGGACGAGGCATCGCGGACCCGTCACGCGGGACGTCAACGCATCTTCTCCCGAAGGCTGTTGAAGTTCACCCCTTGTATGTCGGCCGTTCCCCGGCGGCGCCGTACGGTGACCGCACCGCAGCGCCCGGGGGAGTGACTCGCAGTGGAGTGGCTGAGCGCAGAGAACGTCGTGGCCGTCGGGACCGCCGTCATCGGTGTCGTCGCCTCCGCCGTCATGGTCTGGTACGAACGCAGGGTGCCCCGCCGGAAGCGGCTGGGCTACCGCGTGCAGATGGACAACCCCATCGGCGACGACGTCCGCTCGGGGCGCGCGAACGTACGGCTCGGCCTGTTCGACGAGACCCCCGGCATGTCCGACGCCACCCTCGTGCTGCTGCGGATCGAGAACGACGGCGCGCAGAGCATCGCCGGTGACGACTACACGAGCCGCGAACGGCACGGCCTGACCGCCGTGTTCACCGACCGGACCATCCGCGGTGTCTCCGTGACCCAGCCGCCCGGCACCGACCACCTGATGGACCACTTCACCGCGGCGGCGGGCCTCGGCTACGCGGACGGCACCCTGCGCATCCCGCGGGTCCCGCTCAACCGGGGCGAGCACTTCAAGGTGCTCGTCCTGCTGTCCGGCGGCGACGTGGGATGCCCGATACGGCTCATCGGCGGTATCCGCGACGGCGAGGTCCGGCCCAATCGCAGTACGACACCGGACGACCAGCCGCCGTTGTTCAGCCGCGCCGCCCGGCTGATCACCGTGCTGCTCACGGTGTGCGTCGTCACGCTCGCGCTGATCGTCGTGCTCCGCGACGACTCGCCGCCCCCGATCGGCTGCGCGCGGGGCACCCTGACGGTGACCGGGTCCACCGCCTTCGCGCCCGTGATGCGCGAACTCGCCGAGAAGTACGAGGAGGACTGCGCGGGCGCGACGATCACCGTCGACGCCCATGGCAGCACCGCCGGGGTGCGCGAACTCGACGCGGCGGGGCAGGAGTCGAAGAACGGATCACCGGCCGTCGTCGCCCTCTCCGACGGTCCCAAGCCGGGCGACTTCCCCCGGCTGCGGGAGAACCGGGTCGCGGTCTCGGTCTTCGCGCTGGTCGTCGACGACGACATCCCGCTCCGGAACCTGTCGCTGGCGGACGTACGGCGCCTGTACCGGGGCGAGATCAGGAACTGGAAGCAGCTCGGCGGACCCGACCGGCCCGTCCTGCTCGTCAGCCGGGACGCCAACTCCGGTACCCGGCAGGTGTTCCAGCGCCGGGTGCTCGGGCGCGGCGAGATCGCCAACTCCTCGCTGGACTGCGTCCACAAGGACGACGCGACGGCGCCGCTGGTGCGCTGCGAACTCGACTCCACCGACCAGGTGCTGAACACCGTCGCCCGGCTGCCCGGCGCGATCGGCTACAGCGAGCTCAACAACGCCATCGGGCACCAGGGCCTGCACCGGCTGGGCCTCGACGGTCACACCGCATCCGTCGAGGACCTGGAACACGGCACCTCGGACTACCCGTACCGCGAGATCGAGTACGCCTACACCTACGGGCAGCCGCCGGCCGACTCGCTCGCCTCCAGCTTCCTGTCGTACGTCGGCCGGGGCAGCGGCCAGGACGTCGTCCGCACCCACGGCCACCTGCCGTGCGGGACGCCGGTGGGGCTGAGGATCTGCGGCGCGGGCTGACGCTCCCGCGCCGACCTCACCGGGGGGCCGACCTCACCAGGGGCCGTCCTCAGCGGGGCTCCGGCGGGCGCTGACGGGGCATGTTCGGGCGGGTGCCCGGCGGCAGCGGGACCCGGCCGTTGAGATGCGACCCGTCGACCCGGGGCGCGCCGACCGTCGACGACTGGATGCCGAGCGGCGCCGGACCCGTACGGAACTCCACCATCCAGTCCGCCGTCTCCGTGCGCACCAGTTCCGTGACGTCCTCCGAGAACTTCCGCAGCACCCCGAGACACCGCTCGGCCGCCTCGCCGGCGGTCCCGTCGGTGGGGCCGAGCACCTCCCGCACACTCTCCGACGCCCAGTCGAACTGGAGCACCTGAAGGCGGCGCTGCACGGCCTGCGCGGTGGCCACGTCCCTTATCCAGCCGGAGGTCACGCCGAAGAACCGGTCGACGGCGACACAGGCGACGGCGAGCAGCAGCGCCAGATACCCCCAGGGCGCCACCC
This sequence comes from Streptomyces sp. M41(2017), assembly GCF_002078175.1. Classification (GTDB taxonomy): domain Bacteria; phylum Actinomycetota; class Actinomycetes; order Streptomycetales; family Streptomycetaceae; genus Streptomyces. The sequence continues at coordinate 2,319,007 of NZ_MWFK01000001.1, forward strand.
CGCCCACCGACCCGGTCAGGTCGAGCAGCGGCAGCGCGGCCCCGGCGACGGCGCCGACCGCGGCCCCGCACCGCAGCAGCCGCGCGCCCCACCGCTTCCCCGTCCGGTCGCCGAGGTACCAGGACGCCGTGTCGAGGGCGCCCTGCTCCACCCAGCGGTACAGCTCGTGGAGCCGGTCGGCCGGCTCCCCCCAGTCACCCAGCGGAAACGGCCGGCCCGTCAGATCGCCCGGCCGCAGCCCCGCCCCCTCGCTCCGCCCCTCCTGGGGCGGACCATCGGGCTGCATCTCCGGCTGGCTCACCCGGCACTCCCTCACTGACGGCGGTGACGACGACGGACGACAACGGCGCCGGCACCCGAAGACGGCGGACCCCGGCGCACGACGGCACCGGCGGAGCGCGCAGGCGCGGCCGACGACGCTGACCGTGCGTGACGCCAGGTGACGCGTGGTACGAATGCGCCGCCCCCTTCCTACCGCCCAATGGGTGGCGATGGACCGGGTTTCATCGCTTTTCCGCCCGGAAGAGGGCCTTGATCAGGTATAGGCGTCAAGACGGTCTCACTCGAAAGAGTGCTTGGGCGACGGGCCGGTCGACCACGTAGGCTCGTGCTGGACAGGAAAAACGGTCCGTACAGCCGTACTCGAAACCAGGAGCTGATCGTGATTCCCGGTGGTGGCCAGCCCAATATGCAGCAGTTGCTGCAGCAGGCCCAGAAGATGCAGCAGGATCTGGCGAACGCCCAGGAGGAACTGGCACGGACGGAGGTCGAAGGCCAGGCGGGAGGCGGTCTGGTCCGGGCGACCGTGACGGGTTCCGGAGAGCTCCGCGGTCTGGTGATCGACCCGAAGGCGGTCGACCCCGAGGACACCGAGACGCTCGCCGACCTCGTCGTCGCGGCCGTCCAGGCGGCCAACGAGAACGCCCAGGCGCTCCAGCAGCAGAAGCTCGGCCCGCTCACCCAGGGGCTCGGTGGCGGCAGCGGCATTCCCGGTCTGCCTTTCTAAGACCGGCGGCGGCCAACTACCGTACGCACAGGGAAAAGACGTAAGACGGAACCAGGCGGTACCGAAGCACTCGGAAAGGCAGTCCGTTGTACGAAGGCGTGGTCCAGGACCTCATCGACGAACTGGGGCGGCTCCCCGGCGTCGGTCCCAAGAGCGCGCAGCGGATCGCCTTCCACATCCTCCAGGCCGAGCCGACGGACGTCCGCCGGCTCGCGCAGTGCCTCATGGAGGTCAAGGCGAAGGTCCGCTTCTGCGCGACCTGCGGCAACGTCGCGCAGGAGGAACTGTGCAACATCTGCCGCGATCCGCGCCGCGACCTCACGGTGATCTGTGTGGTCGAGGAGCCGAAGGACGTCGTCGCGATCGAGCGGACCCGTGAGTTCCGGGGCAAGTACCACGTCCTGGGCGGCGCGATCAGTCCGATCGAGGGCGTCGGCCCGGACGACCTGCGCATAAGGGAACTCCTCACCCGTCTCGCCGACGGCACGGTCACGGAGCTGATCCTGGCGACGGACCCGAACCTGGAGGGCGAGGCCACCGCCACGTACCTCGCCCGCATGATCAAGCCCATGGGCCTCAAGGTCACCCGCCTGGCCAGCGGCCTCCCGGTGGGCGGCGACCTGGAATACGCGGACGAGGTCACGCTCGGCCGTGCCTTCGAGGGGAGACGACTCCTAGATGTCTGACGCCACGCTGCACGCGACGAGCCCCGACCCCGACGACTTCTCGGTCCAGATCGCGGACCAGGTGGAGAGCTTCCTGGTCGCCGTCACCGAGGTGGCCAGGGGCGACGAGCCGGATTCGGCCGTGCCCTTCCTCCTCCTGGAGGTGTCCCAGATCCTCCTCGCGGGCGGCCGTCTCGGCGCGCACGAGGACATCGTCCCCGACGAGCGCTACGAGCCCGACCTCGGTCCCGAGGCGGACGTCGACGGCCTGCGCGAGCGGCTCGCGGTGATGCTGGAGCCGATCGACGTCTACTCCGAGGTCTTCGACCCCTACGAGCCCCGCAAGGCGCCGGTCGCCTGCCGTATCTCCGACGACCTCGCCGACGTCATCGCCGACCTGCGCCACGGCATGGCCCACTACCGCGCCGGCCGGACCACGGAAGCCATGTGGTGGTGGCAGTTCTCCTACTTCTCGAACTGGGGCTCCACCGCCTCCGGGGCCCTGCGCGCCCTCCAGTCGCTGGTGGCGCACATCCGCCTGAACCAGCCCCTCGACGACCTGAACGGCCTCGACACCGACCAGGACCTCGGCGAGGACGCCCTCGCGGAGGAGGCGGGTCAGGTCATGGCCCAGGAGATCGCCGGCCCGCTCGGCCTGCGCACCGTCAAGTAGCCCGCTCGTCCGTCCCGCACCCGGTGCCGCGCGATGTGACACCGGGCACTTTCGGAGTGGCCGGGCCGAAGGACGGGCAGGTGCCGTCTCGGAGCGGCCGGATGTCCCTTGCTGACCTGACATCCCGAGTGATCACGTCGTGAGCGGGACATCTCACGATGCGATACCTCGGAAGGGAAATCCGGCCGCTCGTTAGACTGAGCCGACCGCAGTTGTGCGGTGCAGAGACGGATTGAGCGAGGAGCGCACGTGGGCCTTGTCGTGCAGAAGTACGGAGGTTCCTCCGTAGCCGATGCCGAGGGCATCAAGCGCGTCGCCAAGCGAATCGTGGAAGCGAAGAAGAACGGCCACCAGGTGGTCGTGGTCGTTTCCGCGATGGGCGACACGACGGACGAGCTGATCGATCTCGCCGAGCAGGTATCTCCGATGCCCAGCGGACGAGAGTTCGACATGCTGCTGACCGCCGGAGAGCGGATCTCGATGGCCCTGCTGGCCATGGCGATCAAGAACCTGGGCCACAGCGCCCAGAGCTTCACCGGCAGCCAGGCAGGCGTCATCACCGACTCGGTCCACAACAAAGCCCGGATCATCGACGTCACCCCCGGCCGTATCCGTACGGCGCTCGACGAGGGCAACATCGCCATCGTCGCCGGGTTCCAGGGCGTCTCGCAGGACAAGAAGGACATCACCACGCTGGGCCGCGGCGGGTCCGACACCACGGCCGTCGCGCTGGCCGCGGCGCTCGACGCCGAGGTGTGCGAGATCTACACCGACGTGGACGGTGTGTTCACCGCCGACCCGCGCGTGGTGAAGAAGGCGCAGAAGATCGACCGGATCGCCTTCGAGGACATGCTGGAGCTCGCCGCGTCCGGCTCCAAGGTGCTCCTCCACCGCTGTGTGGAGTACGCCCGCCGCTACAACATCCCGATCCACGTGCGCTCGTCCTTCAGTGGACTCCAGGGCACCTGGGTCAGCAGCGCACAGAACCAGCAAGGGGACCAGAAGGTGGAGCAGGCCATCATCTCCGGTGTCGCGCACGACACCTCCGAGGCCAAGGTCACGGTCGTGGGCGTCCCGGACAAGCCGGGCGAGGCCGCCGCGATCTTCCGCGCCATCGCCAACGCCGAGATCAACATCGACATGATCGTGCAGAACGTGTCGGCGGCCACCACGGGTCTGACGGACATCTCCTTCACCCTCCCCAAGACCGAGGGCCGCAAGGCCATCGACGCCCTGGAGAAGGCGAAGGGCGTGATCGGCTTCGAGTCGCTGCGCTACGACGACCAGATCGGCAAGATCTCCCTCGTCGGCGCCGGCATGAAGACGAACCCGGGTGTCACGGCGGGCTTCTTCGAGGCCCTCACCGACGCCGGCGTCAACATCGAGCTGATCTCGACCTCCGAGATCCGCATCTCGGTCGTCACCCGCGCCGACGACGTGAACGAAGCCGTCCGCGCCGTGCACAGCGCCTTCGGACTCGACTCCGACAGCGACGAGGCCGTCGTCTACGGAGGCACCGGGCGATGACCGGACGACCGACGCTCGCGGTCGTGGGTGCGACCGGAGCCGTCGGCTCGGTCATGCTCCAGATCCTGTCCCAGCACGCGGACATCTGGGGCGAGATCCGTCTGATCGCCTCACCGCGCTCCGCCGGCCGCAAGCTGGCCGTGCGCGGTGAGGAGGTCGAGGTGGTGGCCCTGTCGGAGGAGTCCTTCGACGGAGTGGACGTCGCCATGTTCGACGTCCCGGACGACGTGGCCGCCCAGTGGGCCCCGATCGCCGCCGCGAAGGGCGCGGTCGTCGTCGACAACTCGGGAGCCTTCCGGATGGACCCGGAAGTGCCCCTCGTCGTCCCCGAGGTCAATCCGCACGCCGCGCGCGTGCGCCCCCGCGGGATCGTCGCGAACCCGAACTGCACGACCCTCTCGATGATCGTGGCGCTCGGTGCGCTGCACGCCGAGTTCGGGCTGCGCGAACTCGTCGTCTCCTCGTATCAGGCCGTGAGCGGCGCCGGCCGCGCCGGCATCGACACCCTGCGCCGGCAGATGTCGCTGGTCGCCGGTACGGAACTGGGCACGAGCCCCGGTGACGTCCGCCGGGCCGTCGGCGACGACACGGGCCCCTTCCCGGAGCCGGTCGCGTTGAACGTGGTGCCCTGGGCCGGGTCGCTCGCCGAGGACGGCTGGTCCTCGGAGGAGATGAAGGTCCGCAACGAGACGCGCAAGATCCTCGCGCTGCCGCAGCTGAAGGTCGCCGTGACCTGTGTCCGGGTCCCCGTCGTCACCACGCACTCCCTGACCGTCCACGCCCGCTTCGAGGGCGAGGTCACCGTCGACAAGGCGCGGGAGATCCTGGCCACCGCGCCCGGTGTCGTGCTGTTCGACAATCCCGCCGCGGGCGAGTTCCCCACCCCCGCCGACGTGGTGGGCACCGATCCCACGTGGGTCGGACGGGTCCGCCGGGCCCTGGACGATTCGACGGCCCTCGAACTGTTTGTGTGCGGCGACAACCTGCGCAAGGGTGCTGCATTGAACACCGCTCAGATCGCGGAGCTGGTGGCGGCGGAGATCGTCGGCGCCTGACCCCGGACGTCCGGACCCGCGCCGTTCCGCAGGTTCTGCGCCCCCGATGTCCACCAGCCGGAATCTTGGTGGCCGTTCCGGGAGACCTTTGTAGGATCTGCGTTGGTTCAGTGATCAATTTAATGGTCCGGACCACTTGAACCGACCCGTGTCGGCGTCCGAAGATTTCCTCCCCGCTCTCCGCAACCGCGCGGAGGGCGGGGAGCGTCTTTGCGGTCGCCGTTCAGGGGCGACGGGGCAGCGGGCAAACGGGGCACAGGGGAAGAGCTGGTACGCATGAGGGCATCTGGTGCATCGTCGCGCACGCCGTACGGCGTTCCGGCGGGCGGTCCAACGGGCGTACCGGAAGGTGGTGTTCAGGCCAAGACGGCATTCATCGCCAATGTGACGCCCGTCGCGTACAACCCTCCAGGGGGGACGTGTGTCCAACTGGCGTGGCAGAGGTACTCGAATTCACCGCGGTACAGACGAGGGGCACCGCCCTGCGTCCACCCCGCCGACTCCGCAGCCCCGGCGCGCCCGGCGGCATGCCGGTGATCGCGCCCATGCCTGCGACGCGGCCTACCCGCATTCCGGACCAGCGTGACGGCGCCGAGGACATCGCGGCGGCGGGCACGACCGTCGACCATCTCACCGAGACGTACCGGGCGCACTACCGCTCGCTCCTCGGTCTGGCGGCACTCCTCCTCGACGACACCGCCTCCTGCGAGGACGTCGTCCAGGAGGCCTTCATCCGGGTGCACTCGGCGCGCAAGCGCGTGCGGGACCCGGAGAAGACGCTCGCCTATCTGAGGCAGACCGTCGTCAACCTGTCTCGTTCGGCCCTGCGCCGTCGCATCCTCGGCCTCAAGCTCCTCTCGAAGCCGATGCCCGACATGGCGAGCGCCGAGGAAGGCGCCTACGACCAGTTGGAGCGCGACGCGCTGATCAAGGCGATGAAGGGACTCCAGCGCCGCCAGCGCGAGGTCCTCGTCCTGCGCTACTTCGCGGACATGACGGAGGCCCAGGTCGCCGAGACCCTCGGCGTCTCCCTGGGCTCCGTCAAGGCGTACGGCTCACGCGGTATCGCCGCGCTCCGCGTCGCCATGGAGGCCCAGGCATGAGCGCCTCCGACGATCGGTGGCGTCCCGGCGACCCGGGGCGCCCGGAACCCGAGCACAAGCAATCGCACGCTGGGAACGGAACTGTGAACCACGGCCCAGACGAACAGCCCGACACGCACGGGCAGGACGGCCCGGAAGCCGAGGGGTTCGGCTCGGACGAGCTGGCGCTGCGCCGACTGCTGCACCAGGCGGTCGACACGATCGAACCCACCGACGGCACCCTGGCCCACCTGCGCCGCGCCGTGCCGGCCCGGCGGGCCCGCAAGCGCCAGGCCGTGGTCGGTATGGCCGCCGCCGCGCTCTTCATGGGCACGGCGATCCCGGCGGCGGTGCACGTCTCCAACTCCTCCGGGTCGGACGTCAACCCGTCCAACGCGGCCAACAGCTCCGCCGCCCAGGGCGGCGCGAACCAGGACAAGGGCACGGGCAGGGGCGACGGCAAGACGGCGGGCGGCTCGGGCGGCACCTCCAAGGGCAAGGACTCCGGCGGCCGGACCGAGAAGCCGGACAAGGGCAAGGGCGCGGGCAGCGGTGCGGCCACGGGCGGCGGTGCCGACCCGTCGGCGTCGGCCCTGAGCGCGGCCGCGTGCACGACGGAGCAGCTCGGCGGAGCCGCCGGCACCACCGCCGGCCCGGACGCCGCGGGCGCCGTCTACGGCTCCTTCACCGTCTCGAACGTCTCCACCACCGCCTGCACCGTCACCGGCGCGGGCAGCTTCAACGCCACCGCCCAGGGCGCGGCGCAGCAGAGCAAGGTCGGTGTGGCGACGCATGTCGCGGGCGACGCGGCCGGCGGGCTGCCCGACCCCTCGGCGGAGGTGACCTCCCTGGTCCTGCAGCCGGGCGGCTCGTACGTGGTGAAGTTCGCCTGGGTGCCCTCGGAGACCTGCCCGACCATCCCGCCGTCCCCGGACCCGACGCCCACCGAGGGGGCCACCGACACCGGCGGCACATCGTCGGAGGGTGTCGGTGCCGCTCCGCAGCTCTACACCGAGGACGGTACGCAGGACGGCAGCGTCACCGTGTCCAGCACGGCGGCCACGGGAGGCGCGGGGGCCTCGGTGAACGTGCCCAACGCCTGCGCCGGCACGGTCATCCACACCGGAATCCTGACGTCCGCCTGACCGGTCGCCGCCACCACCGGCGGCGTCCGGCCACCGGGCGGCGCGGGAACCCGCTGCTCGTCGGCGGACACCGGCGGACTGGCCCGGCGTTCTCGCGGACGTCGACGGCGCAGTCACCGCAGACTCGACAGACGGCCCTTTGCGGCCGCCCGGCGGCGGATGCGTGAAGGGCCTTCGCGTTCACGGGCCGGCGGCGGCGGGACGGGCTCGGCGGCCCGTTCCGGGGCCCGCGCGGTCGCTACGCGGTGGTGGAGGGTGTGGCGTCGGCGGCGGCTTCGTCACGGGCACCGTCTCCGTCGCGGTCGACCGTGGTGTCGCCCTCGCCGTCGCCGACGGTGTCGCCGGCACCCGTCTCCGGGACGGCCGCGGATCCGGGGGCGTTGCCCTCCTCGGGTCCGGCGTCCGGGAACAGGCCCAGCTCGGCGTCGCGGGCGAACTCGACCTCGCGGCGCAGCAGCCGGAACCACATGAAGACGACGAAGCCCGCGAAGACGAACCACTCGCCGGTGTAGCCGAGGTTCTGGAACGCCTTGAGGTCGAGCCCCGTGTTCTGCGGGGCGGCCGGAGGCACCGCCTTCATGCCGGCGTCGGCCTTGTCGAGGGTGATCCACGCGTCGTACGGGGTGTACGGCACCAGGTTCACCAGGGACGCGGCGCTGATCGCGGCGGTCTGCCCCGAGGGAAGTCCGCCGGCCGTGCTGACCCCGTTCGACCCGGGGCTCTCGGAGGCCTGCAGGGCGCCCGTCACGGTGACCTCGCCGCCGGGGGCGGCCGGGGCCTTCGCCGGGTCGGCCGCACCGGGCAGCCAGCCGCGGACCACGGGCAGTGCCTTGCCGCCGTCCACACGCAGCAGCGTCAGGACGTAGAAGCCCTGCCTGCCGTCCAGTTCGCGGTCGGGCACGAGGAGCTGCTTGCCGTACCGGCCCGTCGCGAGGGTCTGCTTTCCTGACGTCTGCGTCGTGACGGGCAACATGCCGGCCAGCGGCCTGGCGGGGTCCGTCTCGGCCGCCGAGGCCGCCTTGTCCGCCGTCCGGTGGTCCTGCACCCGGTCCTCGAAGCGCCCCAACTGCCATGACCCCATGAAGATGCAGAAGGGGATGGCCAACAGCACGAAGACGTTGATCCCCCACCAGCGGGGCGTCAGCAGGAACCGGTACACATCGTCCACGGTACGGTGCCGCCCCGCGGCACTCGGCCGTGGGGCCCGCTCAGTAGCGCTCCACGAGACGCTCCCGGCCCGCCGGCGGCTCGTACGGCTCGGGCCAGAAGTCCGTGACCGTCGTGATCCTGCCGTCCTCGCCGGCGGTGAAGAACGTGACCGCCTGCATCTCCTCCGGGCCCACGGTGAGACGGATCCACGAGACGGCGTGACCGGACTCGGCCACGACCCGCTCGATCCGCGCGTGCCAGTCGCCCGGGTACTCGCGGTTGAACGCGACGTAGCGCTCTCTGCCGCTGATGCGCTCCCGTGTCTGGGGCAGGGTGTAGACGACGTCCTCGGCGAGCAGGCCGGCGAAGGCCTCCCAGTCCCGGGCGTCGGCCGCGGCCCAGTAGCTCTCGACGGTGGTGCGCAGATCGCTCATGCCAGAAGTCTGCATCCCGCCACTGACACAGCACCTGACCTGCGGGGACGTGACATCGGCCGGACGCGGTCCGGTCCGGGGCCGGGACGCGTGGCGCTCGGCCGCGGGAGAGTTGTCCACAGGCTGGGGATCCCGTCGGCGCGCTGCGGCCCGGGCCAGGCACTATGGGGCCATGACTGAGAGCAGCAGGTCCACCGAGCAGCAGCAGGCCGACATGCCCGACTGGGAGAAGCGCTTCCGGGCACCCCGGGTGTCGCTGCCGGACTGGGCGGAGGACGCCCCGCACCGCTCCCTGTTCGTCTCGAACGCGACCGGGACGTACGAGCTGTACGCGTGGGACCGTGCGACGGGGGAGCAGCGCCAGGTCACCCACCGGGCGAACGGCACGACGGACGGTGTGCTCTCGCCCGACGGCGCGTGGATCTGGTGGTTCGACGACAAGGACGGCGACGAGTTCGGCATCTGGCGCCGCCGCCCCTTCGAGGCCGCCCTGGTCGACGGCGAGACCGACGAACCGGCCGTCCCCGATCTCGACGCCTCGTACCCCGCGGGCCTCGCCATCGGCCGCGACGGACGGACGGCCGTGGTCGGACGCTCGACGGACGACGACGGTTCGACGATCCACCTCGCGCGCGCAGGCGAGTCCCCGGTGGAGATCTACCGGCACCGCGAGTCGGCCGGAGTCGGCGACCTCGCGCACGACGGCTCGCTGATCGCGATCGAGCACACCGAGCACGGCGACGCGATGCACTCCGCGCTGCGGGTGCTGCGCCCGGACGGCTCCGCCGTCGCCGAGCTCGACGACACCGAGGACGGCACCGTCGAGCTGGGGCTCGAAGTGCTGGGCTTCGCCCCGGTGGACGGGGACAGCCGGCTGCTCATCGGACATCAGCGACGGGGCCGCTGGGAGCCCCTGGTGTGGGACGTGGCGACCGGCGAGCAGACGGACCTGGCGCTCGACCTCCCCGGTGACGTCGCCGCCGAGTGGTATCCGGACGGCTCGGCCCTCCTCGTCGCCCACAGCTTCGAGGCCCGCAGCGACCTCTGGCGGTACGACCTCGCCACGGGCGAGCTGACCGAGGTCCCGACCCCGCCGGGCACGGTCTCGGGGGCGACGGCACGCCCCGACGGCACCGTGGAGTACCTGTGGTCCTCGGCGGCCGAGCCGTCGGTGGTCCGCTCCACGACCGGCGCGGTCGTCCTGGACCCGCCCGGCCTGAAGTCCCCGGGGTCGGTCCCCGTGGAGGACGTCTGGGTCGAGGGGCCCGGCGGCCGCATCCACGCCCTGATCCAGAAGCCGGCCGGCACCACCGGTCCGCTCCCCACCGTCTTCGACATCCACGGCGGTCCGACCTGGCACGACAGCGACTCGTTCGCGGCGGGCCCGGCAGCCTGGGTCGACCACGGCTATGCGGTGGTCCGGGTCAACTACCGCGGCTCCACGGGCTACGGCCGCGCCTGGACGGACGCGCTCAAGCACCGCGTCGGCCTCATCGAGCTGGAGGACATCGAGGCGGTCCGCGCCTGGGCGGTGGAATCCGGTCTGGCCGACCCCGAGCGGCTGATCCTCACCGGCGGTTCCTGGGGCGGCTACCTCACCCTCCTCGGCCTCGGCACGCAGCCCGACGCGTGGACGCTCGGTATCGCCGCCGTCCCGGTCGCCGACTACGTCACGGCGTACCACGACGAGATGGAGGCACTGAAGGCGATGGACCGCACGCTGCTCGGCGGCACCCCGGAGGAGGTCCCCGAGCGCTTCGAGGCGTCCTCCCCGCTGACCTACGTCGACGCGGTGAAGGCCCCCGTCTACATCTCGGCCGGCGTGAACGACCCCCGCTGTCCCATCCGCCAGATCGACAACTACGTCACCCGCCTCGCCGCCCGCGAAGCCCCGCACGAGGTCTACCGCTACGACGCGGGCCACGGCTCCCTGGTCGTCGACGAACGCATCAAGCAGGTCCGCCTGGAACTGGACTTCGCGGAGCGGTACTTGGGGAAGTAGGCGGAGCGGTAGCTGTACCTCGCCGCTGTAGCTGTAGCTGTGCCTGGTGCCTGGTGCCTGGTGCCTGGTGCCGGGTGCCGGGTGCCGGGTGCCTCTGGCTGAGGCATGGCGATGACTATGGCTACGGCTATGCCCTGGGCGGCTCGGCTACGGCTCGGCTACGGCTCGGCTACGGCCTGCCCAGGGTGACCCGGCCACGCCCCCCCCAGGGGCACCCCGGCTACGACCCGGCCCGCCGCCGGGGACGCCGTCCGAGCAACTCCGCGAGGCCGCGTCGGGTCGCCGCGAGGACCACACGGTCCTCGGGCTTCAGGACGTAGGTGGCGGGCAGGTCCCACACCAGACTGGGGCCGCGCGAGGAGGCCGCCGAAGCCGCCCGGCGCTGTCCCCGGGGCGCGGTGTCGAGGGCGAGCACCCGCCACGACCCGGCCCGGAAGGCCTCACCCACCGTGCGCCCCTCCAACTGCGGATGGCCGCCCACGTCGATCGCGGCGAACAGCAGCACGCGCCGCTCGACCGGAATCGCCCCGAGGATCTGCCGGCCCATCATCGCCCCGGCGAACGCCGGCGCGGCCAGATGGGACACGCTGCGACTGCGGGTGAGCGCGCCGGGATGCGCGGCCCGCAGGGTGCGGTACACGGCGGTCGCGAAGTCGTCGTCGTACAGCCGCAGGACGACGCGCAGATCGGGCTGCACGCTGCGGGCGTACAGCACGGCCTCCAGGTTCGTGGTGTCCGCGCTGGTGAGGGCCAGCAGCGCGTGGGCCCGGCGGATCTTGGCCGCCTCCAGCACCCCTTCCTGCGTCACGTCGCCCAGCACGACCGGCACACGCAGTCGCCGGGCGAGTGCCAGCCCACGTGCCTCCGGATCGGCCTCGACGCACACCACCGGGATGTGCAGCTCCCGCAGCCGGGCCAGCACGCGGGTGCCGATCTTGCCGACGCCGAGCAGCACCACGTGCCCGGACAGACCGCGCGGCGGCTTGCGCAGCGCGGACCCGCTGCGGAACGTACCGAGCGCCTCCAGCACGGCGGCCAGCAGTACCGGCAGGAGCAGCAACCCGACCATGCCGGAGCAGAGTTGGAGGATCTGGCGCCCCAGTGGCTCACCTATGGCCGGGTCGTTGATGGCGAACAGATCGAGCAGCGTCAGATACGTCGCCTGGAGGGGTTTCTCGCCGGTGACCAGCATCGAGGCGACGGCGAGCCCGACCACGCACGCGACGAGTCCGGCGAACGACCAGCGCAGCCGCCGCGAGAGCAGCGAACCGAAGGACGGGACGACGCCGCGACCCGAGGACAGTTCGGGACCGGCGTACGAGACGTTCTCCAGGACGACGGTGCCGCGCCCGGTGGCGCCGGCCACCGCTCCTTCGTCGGGCAGCAGTTGAGGTCCCTGGGATCCGCTGCCCTCCGAACCGTCGGCGCCGGCCGGGTCGTTGGCCGTCGCGGACAGCAGGGCGAGGGTGCACAGGCCGGGATCGGCGACCTCGCCGGGGGCCGGCGGTGGCCGCTCGACCGCGCGGAGCATCAGCCCGTCGGTCTGGACGACCTTGCTGGTGCCGGCCACGGCGGTGGCGGCCAGCGCGGGGGCGGCGGTGTCGGCGTCGGACAGGACGGTGGTGGACGCGTCGTACACGTCACGGCCCGGGTCGCCGGGATCGGCGGGGTCTCCTGAGGTGCCGGGCCCCTGTGCCCCGGCGCGGAGCGGGGCGCCGGCGAGGGCGGAGGCCTGGTCGAGGAGGGCCTCGATGTGCTGTCCGAGGCGCCGGTTGTAGAGCCGCAGGACGAGCCGGATCCGCGGGTTGAGCCGTCGGGCGGTGAGGGCGGCACGGATGTTGGTCTCGTCGTCGTCGTACACGAGCGCCAGCGCGGCGGCCCGCTCGACCCCGGCGTCGCCGAGCACGTCCTCGGTCGACTCCGCGGCTTCCACGACCCGTTCGGAACCCGGCGGCTCGCCGACGCGCGCACTCGCGGGGGCGGTGCCGTCCCCGCCCCCGTTCCCTCCGGTCGCCCCACTGCCGTTCCCGTTCCCGGACCCGGAGGCCCGGTTGACGGCAGCGGAGACGCGGTCGAACAGCGCGGTGGCCCGTGTCCGCCCGACCACCGGCGGTCGCACGCTCCGCTGCGCGGGCGGTACGACGAGGGTGACCTGTTCGCCGTAGACCCCGCGCAACTCGGCGGCCAGCCGGTGCGCCAGGGCGCCGTCACCGGCCACCACCATGTGAGCGGCGGCGGTGTCGGGCGAGGCGCTCGGAGACGGAAGGTTCACCACGGGAGAGAAGACTGCCGCACGGGCGCGGGCGGTTCCAGTGCCGGATGAGACCCGCCCGTCGCCGCTCGGTCCGCCGGGACGAGACGCGGGTCACAGGCGGTGATGTCACAACGGACGCGGTCCGTCCCGTCCAAGGGGTTGAAGCACCACGGGAGGCCACCGCATGTGCGGCACACGTGACATAGGAGAAGCCATGGAAGCCCGTCTGAACCTCTTCGCCAGCCCGGTCGCCGCGAAGTTCGGGAAGCACCTCAACGCGGCGGGCAAGGTGCTCGCCGACTCGACCCTGCCGGCCGCGACGCAGGAACTGGTGAAGCTCCGCGCCAGCCAGATCAACGGCTGCGGTTTCTGCACCGACATGCACACCAAGGACGCCGAGCACGCCGGCGAGACGTCGGTACGCCTCAACCTGGTCGCCGCCTGGCGGGAGGCCACGGTGTTCACCGACGCCGAGCGCGCGGCCCTGGAGCTGACGGAACAGGCCACCCGCATCGCCGACGCGGCGGGCGGCGTCACCGACGAGTGCTGGGCGAACGCCGCCAAGTACTACGACGAGGAGCAACTCGCCACTCTGGTCTGCGTCATCTCCCTCATCAACGCCTTCAACCGGGGCAACGTCATGATCCAGCAGCCGGCGGGCGGTTACCGGCCGGGGCAGTTCGCCTGAGGGGGCCCACGGGGGGCACGGCGGGGGCCCGGTCGCCATCGTGCGACGGGGCCTCTGCCAGTACTTTCTCCTCCCGCCCGCACGACCGGGTCCCCGGACGGGGAACCGCCCGCCCCCAGCGCGCCCTTGTGCGCGTCCTCCCCGCGCTGCTGCCATGTCGACATCGGCACCGACGAGGCCAGAGGGGGCAACCATGCTTCAGCTCACCGTCGTTCGATGGAATCGGTTCGGACACGACCGTCTCTACGCCAATCTTCCCGACGGCACGGCGGCAGGCTGGGCCGACCGCACGACGGGCACGATCACCGTCCTGCTCACGGACTATCTGGGCCCGGTGACGTCCGTCCTCGCACCGCACCTGCCGGGAAACAGGCCGGACTCACCGGCAACGGAAGCCCCCTCGCACACCGGGGCACCCCTCCGTGAGGGAGCGTCGTCCCACAGGGGCGGGCCGTCCTCCGAGGGGGAACCGTCGCGTGCGGAGTCACCGTTCCGTGGGGGAGTGCTGTCCCGCGGGGGCGCACCGTTCCCCGAAGGGTCGCCGTCGCACGGGGGCACGCCGTCCCGCCGGACGGTGCCGGACTTCCGCGGTCGCCAGAACGGGCTGCGCAACGCTCCGACACCGGAGGCAGCACCGGTGGAGAAGGCGGCGGCGACGCCCCACCTCATGGCCCCCACGAGCCCTACGAGCCCTACGAGCCCTACGACTCCGATGGCCCCGCTCCACCCACCCCTGACTCCCCTCCTCCCACCCCTGACCCCACTGGACGACCTGGCGGAGAACGCGCCCGGTACGGCACTCCGGCCGAGGATCGACGAGGGCTCGGCGGGTCCCGTCGCACGGGCCCTGGCCCGCATACTCGGCCGCCCGGCCGACGGGGAGTCGTGGCGCAAGGGCGCGGGGGGCGAACGCCGCGTCGGCGCCGAACTCGACCGGCTGCGCCGGCACGGTTGGCACGTCCTGCACTCCATCCCGTTGCCCGGGGACGTGGACCTCGACCATCTCCTGATCGGGCCCGGCGGAGTCTTCAGCATCAACACCAAGAACCACCCGGGAAAGCCGGTCTGGGTCGGCGACGACGCCGTGAAGGTCGACAACGGGGACCCCCGGCCGTACGCCCGCAGGAGCCGATCCGAAGCGGAGCGGGTCCAACGCGTCCTCGGCCACTACTGCGGCTTCACCGTCCCGGTCGACCCGGTCCTCGTCTTCGTCGGCATCACCGACCTGGAGGTCGAAGCGACCCAGCTCCGGGTGAGGGTCTACAGAGAACGCGAGGTCTCCTCCCTGGCCCCCTTGACCGGCGTCTGGACCCCGGCCCAGGTCACACACATCCACAGCGTCGCCCGCCACCGGAGGACCTGGCTGGAGGCTTGATGGAGGGGGACGGGGACGGGTATCCCAAGATCCGCCCCAGGATTTCTCCCGGGAGTGCCCGCAAAAGCAGAAGGACCCCCTGTACTCACATGGGGTCCTTCTGGTGATCTACCTGTCGGGGTGGCGGGATTTGAACCCACGACCTCTTCGTCCCGAACGAAGCGCGCTGCCAAGCTGCGCTACACCCCGATCGTCGCTGCTCTCGCGGCGACGTCGTTTACTTTAGCCCACTGGTGCCCGGAGACGAAATCCGGTTTTCGAGGCCTCGTACGCGGCGTCGGACCGGGTCCGGGCGGACGTGGTCGACCGCGACGATGAGCAGGGCCAGGGCGTAGAAGGCGACGCCGAGGATGGCGGTGTTGCCGAGGACGCCCGCGTAGCCGTGGCGCTCCGCGTCGACGAAGGGGTACAGGTAGCGGACCGGGTTTCCCGGCGCGATCGCCGCCCCGCGGGCCAGGGAGAAGACCAGGTAGGCGAGCGGGTAGAGCAGCCAGGTCACCGCGTTCCGGAACGCCAGCGGGGCCGGTCGTGTCAGCAGGAGCCAGTCGAGGACCACGGCGATCGGGGTCACCGTGTGCAGGAGATGGTTGGCCACCGCATGCCAGCCGGAGAGCGTGTCGACGCCTCCGGTCATGGAGAACGGGCTCGACTCGTTCGCCAGGAGCAGGTGGTACACCAGGCCCGTGATCGAGATGTAGATCAGCGTGCCGCCCGTCAGCACCCCGGGCAGGGGGCGCCGGGCCGACCAGGCCCGGCGGGCCGATGCCGCGAAGACCAGCGCGACCAGCACGTTCGTCTGGATGGTGAAGTAGCTCAGCACCCGGACCGGACTGCCCAGCTTCACGTCGATGGCCACGCCCGCCGCCGCCGCGAGCGCCACCAGGATGCGGAAGACCGCCGTGAACGGGCGGCGCGTGGGCGTGACGACCGCCGTCGCCGGGACGAAGGAGACGATCGGCGGGGAGATACCCGGTATCGCGGGGAGATCGGGTATGTCCCGGGGCATGGGGGTGATCATGGCCCCACGCTAAGCGGATCGGTCGAATCGGGCGATATGGGATGCGGCGAGTGGGTGTCGTCGGAGTGGAGCGGCACGGAGGGAGCGACCCGGAGGGGCCGAGCGCGGAGTGGCACGGAGGGAGCGACCCGGAGGGACCGAGCGCGGGGTGGGCTCCAGTACAGGGGAGCGGGGTCCGGTACAGCGGGGCGGGATCCAGTACGAGGGGGTGGTGGCCGCTGCCCGTGGCGTCCGTGGTCCGGTGCGGGATCGCCGGGGCGTCCTCCGAAGATGCCCCGGCGGGACGGGGAGCGATCCCGTTCCGCGTCGCCCGTGCTTCCTACTGGCGGGCCACCAAGGTGAGCAGCGAAGCCTCCGGCGGGCACGCGAAGCGGACCGGGGTGTAGCGGTTCGTGCCGCAGCCCGCTGAGACGTGCATGTAGGAGGTCCGGCCCTCCGCCGTGTGCGTGGAGAGGCCCTTGACGCGGTCCGTGTCCAGGTCGCAGTTGGTCACGAAGGCGCCGTAGAAGGGGAGGCAGAGCTGGCCGCCGTGGGTGTGGCCCGCCAGGACCAGGGGATAGCCGTCGGCGGTGAACGCGTCCAGGGTGCGCAGGTACGGGGCGTGCACGACGCCCATCGAGAAGTCGGCGGACTCGGACGGGCCGCCGGCCACGCGTGCGTACCGGTCGCGCTTGATGTGCGGGTCGTCGAGGCCCGTCAGCTCGATCTCCGAGCCCTCTATCTTCAGGGTGCCCCGGGTGTTCGTCAGGTTGAGCCAGCCCGCGGTGTCGAAGCCGTCCCGCAGGTCCTCCCACGGGTTGTGGATGGCGCTCACCGCGGGTTTGTTGCCGTTCAGTCCGTGACGGCCCTGGGCTTTCTCGAACAAGTACCGGGCGGGGTTGCGGAGTTTGGGGCCGTAGTAGTCGTTCGAACCGAAGACGTACGCCCCCGGGAACTCCATCAGGGGGCCCAGCGCGTCCAGGACCTCGGGCACGCCCTCCGGGTCCGAGAGGTTGTCCCCGGTGTTGATCACGAAGTCGGGCCGCAGGCCGGCCAGGGAACGCAGCCAGCGCTGCTTCTTGCGCTGCCCGCCGACCATGTGGATGTCGGAGACCTGCAGGACGCGCAGCGGTCGCATGCCCGGCGGCAGGACCGGGACCGTCACCCGCCGGAGGCGGAAGGAACGGGCCTCGAACCCTGCCGAGTAGAGCAGACCGGCGGCGCCCACCGCCGTGATTCCCAGGGGTACTCCGTATCGCGCGCGCATACGTCCATCGTGTCAGACCCCGCCAAGTCCGCGTGCCCCCCTGTGGACAACCCCGTACGAAAGCGCGTGGCTTCTGCCGGGAGGGCGTTGGGGGACCGGCGGGCACGCTGCGAAATCAACGGGCGGCCACCTCACCGCACCTGCGACACTTGGCGGCATGACCACGCTCAAGTCGAAGTTGCAGGAAGACCTCAACGCCGCGATCAAGGGGCGCGACGAGCTGCGCTCCTCGACGCTCCGGCTCACCCTCTCCGCGATCACCAACGAGGAGGTCGCGGGCAAGACCAAGCGCGAGCTCTCCGACGACGAAGTGCAGAAGGTGATCACGCGCGAGGCCAAGAAGCGCCGTGAGGCTGCCGAGGCCTTCGCGCAGGGCGGGCGTGCCGAGTCGGCCGAGCGGGAGCGGGCGGAGGGCGAGGTTCTCGCCGCGTACCTGCCCAAGCAGCTGTCCGACGAGGAGCTCCAGCAGATCGTCGCGCAGGCGGTCGAGGAGGCGAAGTCGGCGGGCGCCGAGGGGCCGCGTGCCATGGGCCAGGTCATGAAGATCGTGAACCCGAAGGTGGCCGGTCAGGCCGAGGGCGGACGTGTCGCCGCCATCGTGAAGCAGCAGCTCGCGGGCTGATCCGCGGCCGGGCCGCACCGTCGCGGGGTCCTCGTCCCGCAAGAGCGACGAGTGACGAGTTTGCGAGTCGTGGGCCCGTGGATCGTGGGCTCCGTGCGGCGCGCGGTGCGTGACGTGCCAGCACGTCGGCAGGGCAGCGGAAAGGGCACCTTCGAGGCGAAGCGGGAAGCGCGTGTGCCGCTTCCTCCGCCACGAAGGTGCCCTTTTCCATGACCGACGTCGGAACGCCGGAACGCCGGGGCCTACGGGTCAGCGCTGGCCGCCGTCCCCATTGCCGCCGTTGCCGTTTCCGCCGTTCCCGGTACCGCTGTTGCTGTTCCCCTGGATGAATCCCTCGGGGATGGAGAAGGAAGGCGTCGGGAACGTCCCGCCGCCCCCGTCGTTCTGGCCGCTGATGGTGTTTCCGAGGGTGGTGGCGCCGTTGACGGTGCCGCCCGGATTGCCGTTCTGGTCGCCGTTGCCGTCGTCGTCGCGGCCCTTGTCGCGGTTCTTGTCCTTGTCGAGGTCGGGGATGTCGACCTTGTTGAAGGGAGGGGCGTCCTTGCCGACCAGCGCGCCCGTCATCAGGTCCCGCCAGATCGGTCCGGGGACCTCACCGCCGTAGACCTTGTCGTGGTAGACGCCGCCGATCGAGATGCCCACCATGTGGACCCGCTGGGAGGCGCTGCCGACCCAGACGGCGCCCGACAGGTTCGGCGTGTAGCCGACGAACCAGGCGTTCTTGCGCTCGTCGGTGGTACCGGTCTTACCGGCGTTGGCGCGGTCCGTGAGGCCGGCCTGCTGGCCCGTACCGGAGTCGATCACGCCGCTCAGCAGGGTGCTGACCGTGTCCGCGGTCTTCTCCGACATGGCCCGCGAGCACGTCGACTTGGGCACTTCGATGGACTTCTCGCGCTCGCCGACCTGCTGGCTGATCGACTCGATGGCGATCGGCGTGCAGTACATGCCGCGGGACGCGAAGGCGGCGTACGCCGTGGCCATCGTGAGCGGCGAGATGCCCTTGGCGCCCAGGGCGATGGACGGCACCTGGGGGAGCTTGTCGCCGTTGCCCTGCACGACGCCAAGCTTGTCGATCTGGTTGATCACCGGGCAGAGGCCGATGTCGGAGATCATCTGCACGAAGTAGGTGTTGACCGACTTCGCCATCGCCTCCTTCAGCCGGTAGGGACCGACCTCGGAGGCGCTCTCGTTCGGGACGATCTCGTTCGACTGGTTCGTCCAGGGCTTGCTGCTGCAGGTCTGCACGGGGCTGGGGTACGGCATCTTGTTCGGCGACGAGTACTGCTGCGTCGCCGGCTTGCCCTGCTCCAGTGCCGCCGCGGCCACGAAGGGCTTGAACGTCGAACCGGTCGGGAAGCCGTAGTTCGAGCCGCCCATGCCGTAGTTCACCGAGTAGTTGTACTCGGTCTCGTTCTTCCCGTAGCCGTACGGCTTCGACTGGCCCATTCCGAGGATCTTGCCGGTGCCGGGCTCCACCAGGGTGCCCGCCGCCGCGACCTTGTCGGACTTGTTGACGTGATCCTTTATCGAGGTCTGGATCGACTCCTGGGCCTGCGGGTCGAGCGTCGTACGGATCGTCAGACCGCCCTGGTTCCAGAGCTTGGCGCGGGCCTCCCGCGTCTTGCCGAAGACCGGGTCGCTCTTGAAGACGTTCTCCACGTACTTGCAGAAGAAGCTGGCGCCCGCGACCGCCGTGATGCAGCCGTTCTTCGGCTGGCTGACGTGCAGCCCGAGCTTGGCCGCCTTGGCCTTGTCGGCCTCCTGCTGGGAGATGTCGTGCACCTCGGCCATGCGCTGCAGGACGGTGTTGCGGCGCTTGGTGGCCTCCTCCTCGTCGTTCACCGGGTCGTACCGGCTGGGCGACTGGACGATGCCCGCGAGGAGCGCCGACTCCTGGAGGTTCAGGTCCTTGGCGTGCTTGGAGAAGTAGCGCTGGGCGGCGGCCTCGACCCCGTAGGCCTGCTCGCCGAAGAACGTGATGTTCAGGTAGTTCTCGAGGATCTTCTTCTTGCCCAGCTTCTCTTCCAGCTGGATCGCGTACTTCAGCTCGCGGATCTTGCGGCCGATGGTCTGCTGGGTGGCCTGCGCGACCTTCGTCGGGTCGTCACCGGCCTCCTCCACGAAGTAGTTCTTCACCAGCTGCTGGGTCAGGGTGGAGGCGCCCTGGGCCACTCCGCCGTTCTGCGCGTTCTGGTTGACCGCGCGCAGGATGCCCTTCAGGTCGACCGCGCCGTGCTGGTAGAAGCGCGAGTCCTCGATCGCGACGATCGCCTTCTGCATGTACGGCGACATGTCCTTGAGGTCGACCACCGTGCGGTCGCGCGAGTACACCGTCGCGATCTGACCGCCCTTGCTGTCCAGGATCGTCGTCCGCTGGCTCAGCGCGGGACTCTTCAGGTTGTCCGGAATGTCGTCGAATCCCTGGACCGAACCCTTGGCCGCGAGGCCGAGCGCGCCGGCGGCGGGCAGGGCGATTCCGGCCATGACGGCGCCCGCGAGCACGCTGACACCGAGGAACTTGGCGGCCTGCTGCGTAGGGGACAGACCACCGCCCGAGCGCTTCTTTGGCATGAGGGCAGCCTACGTTCTCATTCGCCGGACACGCGTATATGCCTTGGCCTAAGCTGCTCTCAACTGTCACAGCAGTGCGGCTACGTATCAATACGTCCGGCGACCCCGAATCGTTCCGGACGGTCCACGATTGTTGTGGAGGGCGTGTCCGAATCAGCCTTGTGTGTCACCCGGCGTCCGTTGTGACTCAACTGAACTGTCCCGGTTTGCCGGGATCATCACGCATGTCCTCAGCTCACTCCCCCGGGTGATCTGCCGCTTACGCATAGTCCGTTCGGGCCATTCAAGATTGGGCCCGAAGGGGGTGTTGCGCTGTGCCCACCTTCCGTAACGTCCTCAACTGGCGGCGGTGAATATGCCGCTGCCGCCGTGGGGGAGCCTCGATTCGGGAGAGGACGGCGCCGGTATGGGCTGGGTAACCGACTGGAGTGCGCAGGCGGCCTGCCGCACTACCGATCCGGATGAACTGTTCGTTCAAGGAGCAGCGCAGAACAGGGCCAAGGCAGTGTGCACCGGATGTCCGGTACGCACGGAGTGCCTCGCCGATGCGCTCGACAATCGCGTCGAATTCGGCGTGTGGGGTGGCATGACCGAGCGGGAGCGCCGTGCTTTGCTGCGCCGCCGGCCGACGGTCACCTCGTGGCGTCGCCTGCTGGAGACCGCGCGTACCGAGTACGAGCGCGGGGCGGGCCTGCTCCCTCTGGACGAGGAAGAGGTGTACGAGCGCTACGCGGCGGTGGGCTGAGAGCCGTTCACGGTCGCCCGCCCGGCGACCGGACCCCGAGGCGCCCCGCAGGCACAGGACGTCGCCACGGCTGAGAAGCCGGGGTGTCCGAGCCGGCCGTGGTGCCGGGGTGATCGCGGTGCCGAGCCGGGACGACGTGTCCGGGGGGAACATCGGGGCGCGCGCGGGTGGGATGCCGTCCGTCGCCTCCCGTGTCACTGAGGCACGCCCGACGGGCGGTGCCGACGGACGCGGTGTGCCGTGCGGATCGGGCTGATGGATGTCCGTCCGGTTGTCCGCAGCCTCACCGGGGGGCCGCGGCGCCAAGGGTGGGGCGAGGACGTCGGGCGACGAACTCCGGGCGCCCTGAGGGCGAACAGGGTGCCGTTCGCCGCTGCCGTCCGCCGCTCAGCTCTCGGGCAGCTCCGGCTTGTGCGCCGCGAGCCGGTTCCCGATGTCCCGCAGTCCGGCCAGATCGTGTACATCGCCGGGCAGCGCCGCCACTTCCGCCACCGCGACCTCGGGATGGCGCGCGGCGAAGCGGTCACGCGTGCGCTGCTCGCGGGAGAGCAGCTGCATGCGCTCGGCGTGCAGCCTCAGCAGACCTGCCGTGAGCTGGTCGACGGAGCGCTCGGGGTCCGTGGCGGCGGAACCGTCGCTGTCGGGGGTGGTGTCCGTGGTGGCCGTCCTGGGCGGGGCGTCGGGGGAGCCTTCGTCAGGAGCCGCTGTCTCGGAAGCCGTGGAATCTGAACTGCCGTACGTGTCGGGAGAGTTACGAAGACCAGCTTTCCCGTCCCCCTGATCGACAATGCGGGCGTCGGCAAGATTTTCCGCGATGGCGGATTCCTCGTCCTCCGCCGCGGCCGAATCAAGATCCTCCGCGGCGGAGAGCGCCCGCTCGGCGGACAGCCGGGCCGCCCCGCTCCCGTGCACGCGGTTGAGTACCAGCCCTGCGAACGGCATGTCCTCGGCGGCCAGCCGCTGGACGAAGTACGCCGCCTCCCGCAACGCGTCCCGCTCCGGGGCCGCCACCACGAGGAAGGCGGTGCCGGGCGCCTGGAGCAGCTTGTACGTGGCGTCCGCGCGCGTGCGGAAACCGCCGAACGTGGTGTCCATCGCGGACACGAACGTCTGGACGTCCTTCAGGAGTTGGCCCCCGAGGAGCTTGCCCAGGGTGCCGGTCATCATCGACATCCCGACGTTCAGGAACTTCATGCCCGCCCGGCCGCCCAGCTTCGCCGGCGCCGTCAGCAGCCGGATCAGCCGCCCGTCCAGGAAGGAACCGAGCCGCTTCGGGGCGTCCAGGAAGTCCAGTGCGGAGCGGGACGGCGGCGTGTCGACCACGATCAGGTCCCACTCGTCCCGGGCCCGCAGCTGGCCCAGTTTCTCCATCGCCATGTACTCCTGCGTGCCCGCGAAGCCCGCCGAAAGTGACTGGTAGAAGGGGTTGTTGAGGATGGCGGCCGCGCGCTCGCCGTCCGCGTGCGCCTCGACGATCTCGTCGAACGTCCGCTTCATGTCGAGCATCATCGCGTGCAACTCGCCGCTGCCCTCGACGCCCTTCACCCGGCGCGGGGTGTTGTCGAGCGAGTCGATGCCCATGGACTGCGCCAGCCGGCGCGCGGGGTCGATGGTGAGGACGACGACCTTGCGGCCGCGCTCCGCGGCGCGCAGCCCGAGAGCCGCCGCCGTGGTCGTCTTGCCGACGCCGCCCGAGCCGCAGCACACCACGATGCGGGTCTTCGGGTCGTCGAGCAGCGGGTCGAGGTCGAGGACACGAGCGGGGTCCAGACTCATGACATCCCTTGCTTCCGCAGCTGTGCGGCCAGTTCGTACAGACCGGCCAGGTCCATGCCCTCGGCGAGCAGCGGCAGTTCGTGCAGGGGCAGGCCCTGCTCGGCCAGCACGCTCCGCTGCTCGGTCTCCAGGGCGTGCCGCTCGGCGTACTCCTCCGCCTGTTCGAGCAGGGGGTCCACCAGCCGCTCGGCCAGTCCGCCGCGGCGCGCGCCGCCGAGGCCCGCCGCCGAGAGCGACTTGGCGATCGCCGTCCGCGGCGCGGTCTCCACGAGGGCCAGGTCGGTGTCGTCCAGGAGCGCCGGGCGCACCATGTTCATGACGATCCGGCCGACGGGGAGCTTCGCGGCGCGCAGCTCCGCGATCCCGTCCGCGGTCTCCTGTACGGGCATCTCCTCCAGCAGCGTCACCAGGTGGACCGCCGTCTCCGGCGACTTGAGGACGCGCATGACGGCCTGGGCCTGATTGTGTATCGGGCCGATCTTCGCGAGACCGGCGACCTCGTCGTTCACGTTCAGGAAGCGGGTGATGCGGCCCGTCGGGGGCGCGTCCATCACCACGTAGTCGTACGTGAAGCGGCCGCTCTTCTCCTTGCGCCGCACCGCCTCGCAGGCCTTGCCGGTGAGGAGGACGTCCCGCACACCGGGCGCGATGGTGGTCGCGAAGTCGATCGCGCCGAGCTTCTTGAGGGCCCGGCCGGCGCCGCCCAGTTTGTAGAACATCTGGAGGTAGTCCAGCAGCGCCAGTTCCGCGTCGATGGCGAGGGCGTACACCTCCCCGCCGCCCGGAGCGACGGCGATCTTCCGCTCTTCGTAGGGCAGCGCCTCCGTCTCGAAGAGCTGTGCGATGCCCTGTCTGCCCTCGACCTCGACGACGAGGGTGCGCTTGCCCTCTGTCGCGAGGGCGAGCGCTAGGGCTGCGGCCACCGTGGTCTTGCCGGTACCGCCCTTGCCGCTGACGACCTGGAGCCTGCTCACGTATTCGAGCCTAACCAGTCCGCGGCCGGAGTAAGCAGGAGGCTGTGGACAAGCTGCGCGCGGGACGGGTCGATGTGGCCGGATGCGGTGGGTCGCCCGGGGGCGGTGGGTGGTCCTCGGCAGCGGCTACAGTCGGCCGTATGACCAAGTGGGAATACGCAACCGTGCCGCTGCTCGTCCATGCCACGAAGCAGATTCTGGACACCTGGGGCGAGGACGGCTGGGAGCTCGTCCAGGTCGTGCCCGGGCCGAACAACCCCGAGCAGCTGGTGGCCTATCTGAAGCGCGAGAAGTCCGCATGAGCGGGGCGGTCGAGGCGAAGCTCGCCGAGCTCGGCCTGACGCTGCCCGGGGTGGTCCCGCCGCTGGCGGCCTACCAGCCCGCCGTGCAGTCCGGCGTGTACGTGTACACCGCCGGCCAGCTTCCGATGGTGGACGGGAAGCTTCCGGTCACCGGGAAGGTGGGCGCCGAGGTCACGGCCGAGGAGGCCAAGGAGCTGGCCCGGACGTGCGCGCTGAACGCCCTGGCGGCCGTGAAGTCGGTCGCGGGCGACCTGGACCGCATCGCGCGGGTCGTGAAGGTCGTGGGCTTCGTCGCCTCCGCGGCGGACTTCACCGGGCAGCCGGGCGTGCTGAACGGCGCGAGTGAGCTGCTGGGCGCGGTGCTCGGCGACAAGGGCGTCCACGCCCGGAGCGCGGTCGGGGTGGCCGTGCTGCCGCTGGACGCGCCGGTCGAGGTCGAGATCCAGGTCGAGCTCACGCACGCGTAGTCCTTCGGGCGGGGCGCGGGCGCGCTTGTGACTTCGGTGTGGCCCCTTCCGCCGGACGCCGGAGGGGCTGAGGAATCAGCCCCTTTCCGGCGTTCGAGGAGCGGGTCCGGGGCGGTGCCCCGGGTGGGGTCGGGCAGGGGCGGCAGCGGCGAGAAACCGCTTGTGGGGCGGTGGGGTCTCGAACATCCGCCCGGCTCGGGATAGCCTCCGGCCATGGGGAATGGGCAGTGGTTTCCGGCGGAGTGGCCGGATCGGATCCGGGCTCTCACCGAGGGCACGCTGACGCCGGTCACACCCCGGCGCGCGGCCACCGTGATCCTGGTCAAGGACAGCCAGAGCGGCCCTGTGGTGCACATGCTGCGCAGACGCGCCTCCATGGCCTTCGCCGGAGGCGCGTACGCGTATCCGGGCGGCGGTGTCGACCCCCGCGACGACGACCAGCAGGTCCGCTGGGCGGGCCCCACGCGCGCGTGGTGGGCCGAACGCCTCGGCGTGGACGAGACCTCGGCCCAGGCCATCGTCTGCGCGGCCGTACGGGAGACCTACGAGGAGGCGGGCGTCCTGCTCGCCGGCCCGAGCCCGGACTCCGTGGTCGGGGACACCACTGGTGACGACTGGGAGGCGGACCGGGCCGCCCTGGTCGCCCGGGACCTGTCCTTCGCCGAGTTCCTCGACCGCAGGGGCCTCGTGCTCCGCTCGGACCTGCTCGGGGCGTGGGCCCGATGGATCACCCCCGAGTTCGAGTCCCGTCGTTACGACACCTGGTTCTTCGTGGCCGTCCTCCCGGAGGGCCAGCGCACGCGCAACGCCTCCACGGAGGCCGACCGGACCGTGTGGATCCGCCCCGCCGACGCCGCCGCCGGCTACGACAAGGGCGAGCTGCTGATGATGCCGCCCACCATCGCGACGCTGCGGGGTGTCGTCGACCGGGGGAGCGCCGCCGACGCCCTCGCCGCGGCGGCGGCCCGCGACATGACCCCCGTCCTGGCCGAGGCGCGTCTGGAGGACGGCGAGGTCGTCCTCTCGTGGCCCGGGCACGACGAGTTCACCAAGCACATCCCGACGGGCGGAGCCTCCGCATGACCGACGCAGCCGCCCTCCCCGGTCAGCCCCGAGGTGGCGTCCTCTCGGGCTCCGCCACCGCGCGCGCGGTGAACGTCCTCGCCCCCAACGCCTCCGCGATGACCCTGGACGGCACGAACACGTGGATCGTGTCCGAGCCGGACTCCGAGCTCGCGGTGGTCATCGACCCGGGGCCTCTGGACGACGGTCACCTGCGGAACGTGCTGGACACGGCCGAGAAGGCCGGCAAGCGCGTCGCGCTGACCCTCCTGACGCACGGGCACCCCGACCACGCCGAGGGCGCGGGACGGTTCGCCGAACTCACCGGCACGAAGGTGCGGGCGCTGGATCCGGCGCTGCGGCTGGGCGACGAGGGGCTCGCGGCGGGCGACGTGATCGGCCTCGGCGGGCTCGAACTCGTCGTCGTCGCCACCCCGGGGCACACCGCCGACTCGCTGTGCTTCCATCTCCCGGCCGATCAGGCCGTGCTGACCGGGGACACCGTCCTGGGCCGCGGGACGAC
The DNA here is from genome assembly GCF_002078175.1 of Streptomyces sp. M41(2017). Taxonomy (GTDB): domain Bacteria; phylum Actinomycetota; class Actinomycetes; order Streptomycetales; family Streptomycetaceae; genus Streptomyces. Next base: position 2,345,368 of record NZ_MWFK01000001.1, read on the forward strand.
CCTGGTGGCCCATCCCGACGGCCGCCTGGGCGACTATCTCGACTCGCTGCGCCGGCTGCGGTCCCTCACGGTCGACGACGGCGTCCACACCGTGCTGCCCGGGCACGGGCCCGTGCTGGAGGACGCGCAGGGAGCGGTCGAGTTCTATCTCGCCCACCGAGCCCACCGGCTCGCCCAGGTGGAGACGGCGGTCGAGGACGGCCACCGCTCCCCGGAGGCGGTCGTCGCGCACGTCTACGCGGACGTCGACCGGTCCCTGTGGCCCGCCGCCGAACTCTCGGTCCGGGCGCAGATGGAGTACCTGCGCGAGCACGGGCTCATCTAGAGCGGCACCGACGCCGACGGGGCCCGGTCTCGGGAGGAGACCGGGCCCCGTCGGCGTACGGGCGAAGGTGTCAGCGCGAGCGCTTGGCGAGCCGCTCGACGTCGAGCAGGATCACCGCGCGGGCCTCCAGACGGAGCCAGCCACGGCCCGCGAAGTCGGCGAGCGCCTTGTTGACGGTCTCCCGGGAGGCGCCGACCAACTGGGCCAACTCCTCCTGCGTGAGGTCGTGCACCACGTGGATGCCCTCTTCCGACTGCACGCCGAAGCGGCGCGAGAGGTCGAGGAGGGCGCGTGCGACACGGCCGGGCACGTCCGAGAAGACCAGGTCGGACATCTGGTCGTTGGTCTTGCGCAGACGCCGGGCGACAGCGCGCAGCAGGGCGGCGGCCACCTCGGGGCGTGCGTTGAGCCAGGGCTGGAGGTCGCCGTGGCCGAGGCCGAGCAGCTTGACCTCGGTGAGGGCGCTGGCGGTCGCCGTACGCGGGCCCGGGTCGAACAGCGACAGCTCGCCGATCAGCTCACCGGGGCCGAGAACGGCCAGCATGTTCTCGCGTCCGTCGGGGGAGGTGCGATGCAGCTTCACCTTGCCCTCGGTGACCACGTACAGGCGGTCTCCGGGGTCCCCTTCATGGAAGAGAGCATCGCCGCGCGCGAGCGTCACCTCACTCATGGAGGCGCGGAGCTCCGCGGCCTGCTCGTCATCGAGCGCCGCGAAGAGCGGGGCGCGCCGCAGAACGTCGTCCACGAGTTCTCTCCTTGTCGACCTGCTCAGGGGATCTTGTTCCCCCTTGGTACCAGGGGACCGTGTTCCCCATCTTGCCGGACGGTCCAAACAGTGTGATCAGTCACAAGTCTGCCGCACTGGCGTCCCAACGAGTGCGGCAGGGGGCCAATTGGGGGCCGATCTTCAGGGTCCGGGGCGGATGTCGGTGCCGGGCTCTAGGCTGGCCGGGTGTCCAAATCGCCGGTGAGAGCACAGGCCAAGGGGGCTGGGCGGATGGTTGTACGTCGCGATTCCGCTGTGGGCGAACAGGTCCCCGACGGAACCAAAGAGCCGACAAAAGCGGCAGGCTCGACACCGGCGAAAGAGGCCGTCAAGAAGGTGACGGCCACCAAGGCGGCCTCCAAGAAGGCGGTCTCCAAGAAGGGTGCTCCTGTGGAGGATGTCTCCGGGAAGGCCGCTCCCGCGCGGAGCGCCACCGGCAAGAAGGCCGCGTCTCCGGCGGCCGCCGCCAAGAAGGCCGTAGCCAAGAAGGCCGCGCCCGCCAAAGCCGCGGCCAAGAAGTCGGCGCCCGCGAAGGCCGCGGCCAAGAAGACGGCGCCCGCGAAGGCCGCGGCCAAGAAGTCGGCGCCCGTGAAGACCGCGGCCAAACAGACCGCCGTGAAGAAGGCCCCGCCCGGCCAGGCCGCCGTCGCCGAGCCGCCGCGCGACGAGTCGCACACCGCTCTCGTCCGCCGGGCGCGCAGGATCAACCGCGAGCTCGCCGAGGTGTATCCGTACGCCCACCCGGAGCTGGACTTCCAGAACCCCTTCCAGCTGATCGTGGCCACGGTGCTGTCCGCGCAGACCACCGACCTCCGGGTGAACCAGACGACCCCGGCGCTCTTCGCCAAGTACCCGACCCCCGAGGACCTCGCCGAGGCCAACGTCGAGGAGGTCGAGGAGATCCTGCGCCCGACCGGGTTCTTCCGGGCCAAGACCAAGTCGGTCATAGGGCTCTCCAAGGCCCTCCGGGACGACTTCGGGGGCGAGGTGCCCGGACGCCTCGAAGACCTCGTCAAGCTGCCCGGAGTGGGCCGCAAGACAGCCTTCGTGGTGCTCGGCAACGCGTTCGGGCGACCCGGCATCACGGTGGACACCCACTTCCAGCGGCTGGTGCGGCGCTGGAAGTGGACCGAGCAGACCGAGCCGGACAAGATCGAGGCGGCCGTCGGCGCGCTCTTCCCGAAGAGCGAGTGGACGATGCTGTCGCACCACGTGATCTTCCACGGACGCCGCATCTGCCATGCTCGCAAGCCGGCCTGCGGCGCCTGCCCCATCGCCCCGCTCTGCCCGGCGTACGGGGAGGGCGAGACCGATCCGGAGAAGGCCAGGAAGCTCCTGAAGTACGAGAAGGGCGGCTTCCCCGGCCAGCGGCTCGACCCCCCGCAGTCCTATCTGGACGCGGGAGGCATCCCCGCACCCCCACTGGGCGCCGGATGACGGAACGAACACGGCCCCGGCGGGCGTTGGGAACAGCAGAACGGGGGTGGCGATGACGCGCACGGGCAACACACGGGACGCGAGCAACACGCAGGGCGGACAGGTGCAGGTCTCCAGGGACGGGCTGCCCGACTGGCTGGATCCGGTCGCGCACGCCGCGGAGACGGTCGAACCGCTCCAGCTGAGCCGCTTCCTGCCGCCGACGAACGGCACGGGGCGCCAGTCCGCCGTGCTCATCCTGTTCGGCGAGGGCGCGCGCGGCCCGGAGCTGCTCCTCATGGAGCGCGCCGGCACCCTCAGATCGCACGCCGGGCAGCCGTCGTTCCCCGGCGGCGCCCTCGACCCCGAGGACGGCGACCCGGCGGGCGAGGGCCCGTTGCGCGCCGCCCTGCGCGAGGCGGAGGAGGAGACGGGCCTCGACCCGAGCGGTGTCCAGCTCTTCGGCGTCCTGCCCAAGCTCTACATCCCGGTGAGCCACTTCGTGGTGACTCCGGTGCTCGGATGGTGGCGCCGGCCGACGCCGGTCGGAGTCGTCGACCCGGGCGAGACGGCCCGCGTCTTCACGGTCCCCGTGGCGGATCTCACGGACCCGGCCAACCGTGCGACCACCGTGCACCCCAGCGGACACCGAGGCCCCGCATTTCTGGTCGAATCGGCCCTGGTCTGGGGCTTCACGGCCGGAGTGATCGACAAGATCCTGCACTACGCGGGCTGGGAGCGCCCGTGGGACCGCGAGAAGCAGGTCCCGCTCGACTGGCGCGCATGACAAGGTGACCTCCGTGAATGTGCTGGACATCCTGTTGCTGGTCGCCGCCGTGTGGTTCGCGATCGTGGGCTATCGCCAGGGCTTCGTCGTCGGCATCCTGTCGGTGATCGGCTTCCTGGGCGGCGGCCTCGTCGCCGTCTATCTCCTCCCGGTGATCTGGGGCTGGGCGACCGAGGACAGCAAGGTGAGCACGAGCGCGGCCGTCGTCGCGGTGGTCGTCGTCATCGTCTGCGCCTCCGTCGGCCAGGCGCTCACCACCCACCTCGGCAACAAGCTCCGCCGGTACATCACCTGGTCCCCGGCCCGCGCCCTGGACGCGACGGGCGGCGCCCTCGTGAACGTCCTGGCGATGCTCCTGGTGGCCTGGCTGATCGGCTCGGCCCTCGCGGGCACGACGCTGCCGACGCTCGGCAAGGAGGTCCGCAGCTCCAAGGTGCTCCTCGGCGTGTCGCGGGCGCTGCCCTCGCAGGCCAACACCTGGTTCGCCGACTTCTCCTCGGTCCTCGCGCAGAACGGCTTCCCGCAGGTCTTCAGCCCCTTCGCCAACGAACCCATCACAGAGGTCCGGCCGCCGGATCCCGCGCTCGCCGCCAGCCCCGTCGCCGCCCGCTCGCAGCGCTCCATCGTCAAGGTGATGGGAACCGCCCAGAGCTGCGGCAAGGTCCTCGAAGGCACCGGATTCGTCTTCGGCGACCGCCGGGTGATGACCAACGCCCACGTGGTCGGCGGGGTCGACGAGCCGACGGTCCAGATAGGCGGCGAGGGCCGGAAGTACGAGGCCAAGGTCGTCCTGTACGACTGGGAGCGCGACATCGCCGTCCTCGACGTGCCGGACCTGAAGGCGCCCGCGCTGCGGTTCAGCACCGAGGACGCGAGCAGCGGGGACAGCGCGATCGTGGCGGGCTTCCCGCAGAACGGCTCGTACAACGTGCAGCCGGCGCGGGTGCGGGGCCGCATCACGGCCAACGGGCCGGACATCTACCACCGCAAGACGGTGCGCCGTGACGTGTACTCGCTGTACGCGACGGTCCGGCAGGGCAACTCCGGCGGACCTCTGCTGACACCCGAGGGCAAGGTGTACGGAGTGGTCTTCGCGAAGTCGCTCGACGACGCCGACACCGGCTACGCGCTCACCGCGGACGAGATCCAGAAGGACATCGCCAAGGGGCGGACGGCCAATCAGCAGGTGGACAGCGACAGCTGCGCGCTCTGACCGAGGGCTGGGGCGTCAGCCGCGGGGATGGCGGAGCCGTACCGAGACCCAGCGGGCCCGGCGGCGCAGAATGTGCGGAATCCCCACGCGAGGATCGGCACCCGTCAGCTGCGGGGTGCCCCTCTGATGGGAGCTCAGACCCGAGGCCGAGCGGCGATTGCGTGCTGCGTCACTGTAGTCGTGCGTCCAGCCCATACCCCGACGTCTGCCCGGGCCCCAAGGTCCATAACCTCGCCCGGAGCCCCCAATTGGCCTATGCGGCAGGCAATTGGCTGTTCGAGGAACAGGTGTTCACCGTCCGCCCGCAGAGGAGGGATACGGGCCGTGTTCGGACGGTTTCGGAGGGCTGATCGAGGGTCACCGATCGGGTTCGGGATCCTTCAGCCAGTTGATCAGTTCGGTGGAGAACGCGACCGGATCCTCCTCGTGCGGGAAGTGCCCGAGCCCGTCGAACAGACGCCAGCGGTAGGGCGCTTCGACGTACTGGCCCGAGCCGGCCGCACTGCGGGTGCGCATCACCGGATCGAGCGAGCCGTGCAGATGCAGGGTCGGCACCCGCACCGGCCGCTTCATGCGCCGGTTGAACTGGATGCCGTCCGGGCGGGCCATGGAGCGCACCATCCAGCGGTACGGCTCGACGGAGCAGTGCGCGGTCGACGGGATGCACATGGCCCGGCGGTAGGTGTTCACGGCGTCGTCGTCCGGCTGCCGCGGCCCCGACCATTCCCGGACCAGACGGCCCACCAGGGCGCCCTCGTCCGCCACCAGTTGGCGCTCGGGGATCCAGGGTCGCTGGAACCCCCAGATGTAGGAGCCCGCCGCGCTCTGCCGGACGTCGGAGAGCATCGCGGACCGCCAGCGGCGCGGATGCGGCATGGACGACACGGCGAGCCGGCGCACCAGCTTGGGCCGCATGACGGCCGCGGTCCACGCCAGGTAGCCGCCCAGGTCGTGCCCGACCAGCGCGGCGTCGGGCTCGCCCAGGGACCGGATGACCCCGGTGATGTCGAGGGCGAGGTTGGCGGGGTCGTAGCCGCGCGGGGTGCGGTCGCTGCCGCCGACACCCCGCAGGTCCATGGCGACCGCCCGGAACCCGGCGTCGGCGAGCTCTCCCAGCTGGTGCCGCCACGTCCACCAGAACTGCGGGAAGCCGTGCAGCAGCAGGACGAGCGGCCCGTCGCCGACCTCGGCGATGTGGAAGCGCGCGCCGTTGGCGGCCACGTCCCGATGGGTCACCGCGCGTCCGCCGGGGAGGTCGATCCGAACGGCGGAAGCGGGTTGGGCCGAAGGTGTGGCGGGGTCCGTCATGAGGACGAGCGTGCCACAGCCTTGACGGCGTCCTCGACCGGCACGGGCCGGGGGTGCGGCTTGGCGTTCGGCAGGACACCCGCCGTCTCCTTCACGGAGGCGGCCACCTTCTGCGGGCCCTGGCTCTTCTTGACCTTCTTCGCGAAGAACAGACCGATCAGCGCGAGAACGGCCGCGACCAGTACGTTCGCCGCGAACGACAGCAGGAAGCAGATCGCGAGGTTCCAGTCGCTCCAGGTCCGGATGCCGTAGGCGAGGGCGAAGCTGAGCATCGGCAAGGAGAAGATCAGCACCCCGATGGCCGCCGAGAACGCGCCGCCACTGGCAGCGCCGCGCTTGACGTCCTGCTTGAGCTGCGCCTTCGCCAGCGCGATCTCGTCGTGCACCAGCGCGGACATCTCGGTCGTCGCCGAGGCGAACAGCTGGCCGATGCTGCGTTCGGCGCCGACCGGGCTGCCGTCGGGTGCACTCATCGCGATCTCCCTCTTCTGCATGTGTTTGTGCCGTCCTGTCAGATCATGCCGGACGGTCGTTCCCCTCGCCTGCCCCACCCGCCACTTCGGCAAGCCTGCGGTGTTCCGCGGCCTTCCGCTCGTAGATCTCGGCCATGCGCAGGTGGTACGCCGGGTTGTCCTGTTCGTAGATGTCGGGGATGCCGTCGAGGTCCTCGTCGCGCTCCTCCGCCTCGCACAGCGCACGGTACTTGGCGTTCCTTATCTTCAGGAGCGCCGTGGCGAGCACGGCCGCGATGAGCGAGCCGATCAGTACGGCCGCCTTCGTCTCGTCGGTGAGGGAGGTGTTGCCGACGAACGCGAGTTCGCCGATGAGCAGCGAGACGGTGAAGCCGATGCCGGCGAGGGTGGCGACGGCGGCGACGTCGGCCCATTCGAGTTCGTCACTGAGCGAGGCCCGGGTGAACCGGGCCGTCAGCCACGTACCGCCGAAGATGCCGATGGCCTTGCCGACGACGAGTCCGAGCACGACGCCCAAGGTCTCGGGCCGGGTGAAGACGTCGCCGATGGCTCCGCCGGAGATCGAGACGCCCGCGCTGAACAGGGCGAACAGGGGGACTGCCAGGCCTGCCGACACCGGGCGCACCAGGTGTTCGATGTGCTCGCCGGGGGAGTGGTCCTCGCCTTCGAGCGGGTGACAGCGCAGCATCAGGCCCATCGCGACGCCGGCGATGGTGGCGTGGATGCCGCTGTTGTACATCAGCCCCCAGATGACGAGGGCGAGCGGGACATAGATGTACCAGCCGCGGACGCCCTTGCGCAGCAGCAGCCAGAAGACTCCGAGACCGACGACGGCCCCGCCGAGTGCCGGGAGGTTGATGGAGTCGGTGAAGAAGACGGCGATGATCAGGATCGCGAAGAGGTCGTCGACGACGGCGAGGGTGAGCAGGAAGGCGCGCAGCGCGGACGGCAAAGACGTCCCGATGACGGCGAGTACGGCGAGCGCGAAGGCGATGTCCGTGGCGGTGGGGACGGCCCAGCCGTCGAGGGAGCCGCCGCCGACCACGTTGGTCAGGGCGTAGACGACCGCGGGTACGGCCATGCCGCAGACCGCGGCGACCACGGGCAGCAGCGCGGCCTTGGGGTCGCGCAGGTCCCCGGCGACGAGTTCGCGCTTCAGCTCGATTCCGGCGACGAAGAAGAACACGGCGAGCAGGCCGTCGGCCGCCCAGTGCGCCACGGACAGGTCGAGTCCGAGGGCGGCGGGTCCGAAGTGGAAGTGCGAGACGCTCGCATAGCTGTCCTGCAGGGTGTTGGCCCAGATCAGCGCCGCGACCGCCGCGATCAGCAGGAGGACACCGCCGACGGTCTCGGCGCGCAACGCGTCCGCGACGAAGTTGCGTTCGGGCAGGGACATCCGTCCGAAGAACTTACGGGCGGTGGTGCGGGGCGCGGTCACGGTGAGGACCTCCGGTCGGCAGGCAGGACTGAGCACTCGCCGACCAGACTTCCCGGCACACCATGATGGATCTTGTCGCGTCTTTGACGTTTTACCTACGGTACCCACCGTACGGCCCGGGTCGGCACCGGGTGTCTTCACATTACGGGGAAATCGGACACGGACTGGCGTGACGCCGCGCTGGTACCCCTGATCGCGCTCAGGTATCCGGAATCGAGCGGGTGGTGCTTCCGGTCGAGCCGAAGCCGCTCGAACGCGGCCGGAGGCGCCGGAAACCGCGGAGGGGTGGCGGAGTCCGGAAACCGGATGCTCCGCCACCCCTCCGGGCGGCCGTGCGGTAACGGTGCCGCGTCAGTCCTCGCTGGGCGCGGCCGGCAGCTTGGCCTGGATGAGGTCCATCACCGTGGAGTCCGCCAGGGTGGTGACGTCGCCGACCGCGCGGTTCTCCGCGACGTCGCGCAGGAGGCGGCGCATGATCTTGCCCGACCGCGTCTTGGGCAGCTCGGCGACGGGGAGGACTCGCTTGGGCTTGGCGATCGGGCCGAGTACGGAGCCGACGTGGTTGCGCAGGTCGGCGACGAGTCCTTCGTCCTCGGCGGTGGCGGTGCCGCGCAGGATGACGAAGGCGACGATGGCCTGTCCGGTGGTCTCGTCGTTGGCGCCGACGACGGCGGCCTCGGCGACCGAGGGGTGGGAGACGAGGGCGGATTCGACCTCGGTGGTGGAGATGTTGTGTCCGGACACGAGCATGACGTCGTCGACGCGGCCCAGCAGCCAGATGTCGCCGTCGTCGTCCTTCTTGGCGCCGTCACCGGCGAAGTACTTGCCCTCGAAGCGTGACCAGTAGGTGTCGAGGAAGCGCTGGTCGTCGCCCCAGATGGTGCGGAGCATGGAGGGCCACGGCTCGGTCAGGACCAGGTAGCCGCCCCCGCCGTCGGGGACTTCGTGGGCCTCGTCGTCGACGACGGTCGCGGCGATGCCGGGCAGCGGGCACTGGGCGGAGCCGGGCTTGGTCTCGGTGACGCCGGGCAGCGGGGAGATCATCATGGCGCCGGTCTCGGTCTGCCACCAGGTGTCGACGATGGGCGTGCTGTCGGCGCCGATGTGCTTGCGGTACCACATCCAGGCTTCGGGGTTGATCGGTTCACCGACCGAGCCGAGGATGCGCAGCGAGGACAGGTCGAACTTCGCGGGGATGTCGTCGCCCCACTTCATGAAGGTGCGGATCGCGGTGGGCGCGGTGTAGAGGATGGTGACGCCGTACTTCTGGACGATCTCCCAGAACCGGCCCTGGTGCGGGGTGTCCGGGGTGCCCTCGTAGATGACCTGCGTCGCGCCGTTGGAGAGCGGTCCGTAGGTGATGTAGGAGTGTCCGGTGACCCAGCCGATGTCGGCCGTGCACCAGTACACGTCCGTCTCGGGCTTGAGGTCGAAGACGGCGTGGTGCGTGTAGCTGGCCTGGGTGAGGTAGCCGCCGGAGGTGTGCAGGATGCCCTTCGGCTTACCCGTCGTCCCCGACGTGTAGAGGATGAACAGGGGGTGCTCGGCGTCGAAGGCTTCCGGCGTGTGCTCGGCGGACTGCCGGGCGACGATGTCGTGCCACCACACGTCGCGGCCCTCGGTCCAGGCGACGTCCTCGCCCGTACGGCGCACGACCAGCACCTTGGCGACCCCGTCGGCCCGGCTGACGGCGTCGTCGACGGCGGGCTTGAGCGCGGAGGGCTTGCCGCGGCGGTAACCGCCGTCCGCGGTGATGACCAGCTTCGCGTCGGCGTCCTTGATGCGGGCGGCGATCGCGTCGGCGGAGAAGCCGCCGAAGACCACCGAGTGCGCGGCGCCGATGCGGGCGCAGGCCAGCATCGCGACGACGGCCTCGGGGATCATCGGCAGGTAGACGGCGACCCGGTCGCCCTTGCCGACGCCGAGTTCGGTCAGCGCGTTCGCGGCGCGGCTGACCTCGTCCTTCAGCTCGGCGTAGGTGATCGCGCGGCTGTCGCCGGGCTCGCCCTCGAAGTGGATGGCGACGCGGTCGCCGTTGCCGGCCTCGACGTGCCGGTCCACGCAGTTGTACGCGACGTTCAGTTTGCCGTCGGCGAACCACTTCGCGAACGGCGGGTTCGACCAGTCCAGCGTCTCGGTCGGCTCGGTGGCCCAGGTCAGCCGGCGGGCCTGCTCGGCCCAGAAGCCGAGCCTGTCAGCCTTGGCCTGCTCATACGCCTCCGCCGTCACATTGGCGTTCGCCGCCAGATCGGCGGGCGGCGCGAACCTGCGCTCTTCCTTCAGCAGGTTGGCCAGGCTTTCGTTGCTCACGACATCTCCCTTTCCCAGGGTGTCCGTTGTGTCCCAGGCCACAGCTCATCAGACCGGGGGGCCCGATGACAAGGGTCGACCCCAAATTGGTTTAGACCTATCATCCGTCACCGCTCCGGCCCGTCGGCCCTGTGGCACGTCCTCGCCACGGGGTGCGGCCCGGCCGGCCCCCACAAGATCACACGCGGCCGGACGCCCCGGCAGGCGGGGCCACACCCTGATGCACGGACGAGGCGGACCCCGGGTTCACGCACCACCCCGCCCGGCATCGCCGCCGCTCCCTCCGACCGGACGTGCCGTCGAGGGGACTGAGAGGCGGAAGGGGAGAGGGGAGAGGAGGGGGAGAGGAACGGGCGGGGCGGACAACGAAGGGGAAAGGGAAACGGGGAGACGTCGTCAGGCGTCAGGCGTGGTGCGCGGCCCCGTCGACCAGGGCCGCGCACCAACGTCCCTCACGCCGGGTGACGCAGATCGTCCGCCGCGCCGACGTGACCGAACAGCTCGGCCTCGTCGTCGGCCAGCAGATACGCCTGGGCCTCGCCGACGTGGAAGTACATCCCGTGCAGTTCGAGAGCGCCCTCGTTCAGCGCCCGCGCGACGGAGTCGTGCGCCCGCAGGTGCTCCAACTGCTGCACCACGTTGGTCAGGCAGAGCTGCTCGACCGTGTCGGCGGGCGCCCGCCCGGTGAGGCGCGGCTTCGTGCGCCCCTCGTCGGCCATCCGCTCCACGCTCGGCCGCCCGTGCCGCAGCCACCGCTTCAACGGCGTGAGAGCCCCTCCGGGCTCCGACGCCAGCAGCGCCTGCATGGCTCCGCATCCGGAGTGCCCGCACACGGTGATGGACCGCACCTTGAGCACGTCCACGGCGTACTCGATGGCGGCGGCCACCGAGTCGTCCCCGCTCTCCTCGCCGGGCAACGGCACGAGGTTGCCCACGTTCCGCACGACGAACAGGTCACCCGGACCACTGGAGGTGATCATCGACGTGACGAGACGGGAGTCGGCGCACGTCAGGAACAGTTGGGAGGGCCGCTGCCCCTCCCGCGCGAGCCTGGCCAGCTCCTCGCGCACGAGCGGGGCGGTGTTGCGCTGGAACGCGCTGATGCCGCGCGCCAGTTGGTGCCCACTCGGCCGGGGCTCAGGCGACTCCTCGTCGCGCCCGTCGGAAGGGGCACCGGAGGAGGCGGATTCCATGGCGCTGGGATCCTCGCAGTGATGGTTGCGCCAGGGCGTCCAGGGGCGGCAGCGGCAGTGCGTGGAGTCGGCCGGCTCGGCGATCCGTGTCCCGGCCCGCCCGGTGATCTCCACCGAGCCGCCCTGGGCGCTGTGCGCGCTCTGCCAGTCCTGCAGCGACTCGAACGCCGCGTGGTCCATGAACGAGCCGTCCAACTCCACGACGGTATCGGCGCCGCGCGGGATGAGATGGAGGGCGCGGCTGAGGCGCGGCACCGCCAGGAACGTCAACTGCCCTCGTACGCGGACGTGATGGACTCCCTCCCTCTCTTCGTGCGTGATGCGGGTGCGGGTGAGGCGGTGCAGGGCGACACCGACGGCCACGGCGACCCCCAGCGCCACGCCCTCGAGAACCCCGAGGAACACGACGCCGAGCGTGGTGACGGCGTAGACCAGCACTTCACGGTGGCGGGTGACCGTGCGGATGTGGTGCAGGGACACCATCTGGATGCCGACGGCCATCACCAGGGCGGCGAGCGATGCGAGGGGGATCAGCTCCAGGATCGGGACCATCAGCAGCGCGGCAACTACTACGAAAACGCCGTGCAGCATCGTGGAGTTCCGGCTCACGGCGCCTGCTTGGACATTCGCGGAACTGCGGACGGCGACACCGGCGACCGGCAGTCCGCCGAGCGCGCCGGAGACCACGTTGGCGGCACCCTGGCCGAGCAGTTCCCTGTCGAGGGCGGAACGGCCCACGCGGGCCTGGAGTTCCGGTCGGGCACTCACCAGCTTGTCCACCGCGACGGCACCGAGCAGTGACTGCACGCTGCACACCAGGGTCACGGTGAGGACGGCCGCGGCGACGCCGAGCACCGGACCCTCGGGGAGGCCGGCCAGCGCGTGGCTGCTCCACGACGGGAGGTCGACCCTGGGCAGGGTCAGTCCGGCGAGCGAGGCGGTCGCCGTGGCGCCGGCGACGGCGACCAGGGCGGCGGGCACCTTGCGCAGCAGTCGCCCGGTGCGCCCGGGCAGGCGCGGCCAGGCGAACAGCAGCACCAGCGTCAGCACGCTCATGGACACCGCGGCGGGCTGCATGCGCGCCACCTGGTCCGGCAGGCCGACGAGGTTGGCGAGGACGGAGCTCTGGGGCACGCCCCCGAGCACGATGTGCAGCTGGGCGACGGCGATGGTGACGCCGATACCGGCGAGCATGCCGTGCACGATCGCGGGACTGACCGCCAGTGCCGTCCGCGCGACGCGCAGGCAGCCGAGGCCGAGTTGGGTGATGCCGGCGAGCACGGTGATGCCGCAAGTCGCGCGCCAGCCGTAGTGGTGGATCAGCTCGGCGGTGACGACTGTCAGGCCGGCGGCGGGGCCGCTCACCTGGAGTGCAGAGCCGCCGATGCGCCCGGCCACGAGTCCGCCGACGGCGGCGGCGACGAGGCCGGCCTGGAGCGGTGCGCCGGTGGCGAGGGCGATGCCGAGGGACAACGGGAGGGCGATCAGGAAGACCGCGATCGAGGCCGACAGGTCCGCGCTCTCGATGCGGAATCGGCGGGGCGGGGGCGGTGGGGGGCTGTGGGGCTCGTGGGTGCGCGCGGGCCGAGTGGGGTCGGCGGCGCGAGTGGGGACGCAGGCAGACATGTTCCCGTCTCCTCCGGGGCAGCGCGGTCGCGGAACAGGTGGTCCCCCGTCCGATTGCGGCGGGGGGCGGGTCGCGGCCGTGGGTCACGGCGTGCAGCGGCGGGATTTTCAACGCTCGGTAAACGGATCGTAATGCAGGGTAAAGGGCTCATGCGGTAAATCGGAGCAAATGGGGCAGTAAATCACCCTCGGGGGTGAAGCAAGCTTTTGATCGGCTTGTCGTACTTATTCCTTCTCGGTCCCGTGAAACCTTGGCGGCGCTGTCGACCCACAGCTGCACACCAGCCACATGACGCCCTGACCAGGGTTGACCGACCGAGGAAAAGGAGGGCGGAGATGGCCGCCACCCAGAGGATCGCCGCGGGTGTAGCACTCGCCGCGGCCTGCGCCACGGCGCTCGCCGGTTGCGCGGGCGGTACCCCCCCTTCTCACGCCACGCACGCCGCGAAGAAGGCGGAGGGTGCGCCCGCCCCCAAGACCGCGGTCCGTCTGATCGGCGACGGTTCCACCTCGTACACCGGGGCGCAGCCGCACCTGCCCCGGCCCGAGCGGCTGAAGCCCGGCCAGAAGCCGCCGCAGTTCGTGGTCTTCTCCTGGGACGGTGCAGGTGAGGACAGCCAGAAGCTCTTCTCCCACTTCCGGAAGATCTCCAAGGCCAACAACGCCACGATGACGTACTTCCTCAGCGGCGTGTACATGCTGCCGGAGGACAAGCGCGACCTGTACCGCCCGCCCCAGCACTCGGCCGGCAGCTCGGAGATCGGCTTCAACGACCAGCAGGGCATCGAGGACACCGTGAAGCAGCTGCGCGGCGCGTGGCTGGAGGGCAACGAGATCGGCACCCACTTCAACGGCCACTTCTGCGGCACGGAGGGCGGGGTCGGCCAGTGGTCGGTCGCGGACTGGAAGAGCGAGATCGCCCAGGCGAAGTCGTTCGTGAAGTCCTGGAAGACGAACACGGGCCTGAAGAAGGAAGCGGCACTGCCCTTCGACTACGACAAGGAACTCATCGGCGCCCGCACCCCTTGTCTGGAGGGTCGACAGAACTTCTTGAAGGCCGCCCACCAGCTGGGCTTCCGCTACGACACCAGTGGCGTCAACGACCAGCTCTGGCCGCAGAAGAAGGAGGGCCTGTGGGATCTGTCGATGCAGCTCGTGCCCTTCCCCGGCCACTCCTACGAGCAGCTCACCATGGACTACAACTTCATGGTCAACCAGTCGGGCACCCAGACCCAGGGCGACCCCGACAAGCAGCAACTCTGGGGCGACCAGATGCGTGACGGCCTGCTCAAGGGCTTCGAGCGCGCCTACGAGGGGAACCGCGCGCCGCTGGTGATCGGCAACCACTTCGAGTCCTGGAACGGCCGCACCTACATGCGCGCCGTCGACGAGGTCGTCGAGCGCGTCTGCACCAAGGCCGAGGTCCGCTGCGTCTCCTTCCGGCAGCTCGCCGACTGGCTGGACGCCCAGGACCCGGCCACCGTCGCCAAGCTGCGCGGCCTCACGGTCGGTGAGGCTCCGAAGCAGGGCTGGGCGTCCTTCCTCTCCGGAAGCCCCGCCCCGGCCCCGAAGGGCGTCCCCGGCGCGCCGGCCCTCAAGCAGTAACGGCGCACCGGTCCGGACCGGCCCCCTGGCTCCTCCCGGGAGGAGCTGGGGCCGCCCGGCCGCTCAGGCCGTGGCCAACGGGCTCCCGCCGAGCACGAAGCCGGGGTCGACCTGCTCCGAGAGGTCCGCCCCGGTCCTGGAGTTGCCCCAACTGGCCGCGTTCTTCAAGTGGAAGTGCACCATCTGGCGCGTGTACCGGTCCGGGTCCCGCAGCCCGTACGTGGCGTCGGCGGCGGTCCTCAGGCAGGACAGCGCGCGCCGGTTGGCCTCCTCCAGGAGCTCGAACCGGGGCGGCCTGCCCTTCTCCATGGCGCGCACCCAGTCGGAGTGCCCGACCGTCACCAGGAGGTCGTCACCGACTTCCGCGCGCAGGAAGTCGATGTCGTCCTGGCCCTGCACCTTGTTGCCGACGACCTTGAGGGTGACGCCGAAGTCCTGGGCGTACTCCTTGTACTGGCGGTAGACGGATACCCCCTTCCGGGTCGGCTCGGCGACAAGGAACGTGATGTCGAAACGGGTGAAGAGGCCGGACGCGAAGGAGTCGGAGCCGGCCGTCATGTCCACCACGACGTACTCGCCGGGGCCGTCGACGAGGTGGTTCAGGCAGAGCTCCACCGCGCCGGTCTTGGAGTGGTAGCAGGCGACTCCCAGGTCGGCCTCGGTGAACGGGCCGGTGACCATCAAACGGATCGTGCCGCCGTCGAGTTCCACCGGCCGCGCGCAGGCGTCGTACACGGGGTTGGACTCGTCGACCCGCAGCAGCCGTGACCCCTGGCCGGGCGGAGTCGTCTTGATCATCGTCTCGGCGGAGGCGATGCGCGGATTCGTACCGCGCAGATAGTCCTTGATGAGGGGCAGCCGCTCACCCATCGCGGGGAGGGCCGCGGCCTCCGTCTCCTCCAGGCCGAGCGCCGGCCCCAGATGCTGATTGATGTCGGCGTCCACGGCGACGACGGGGGCCCCGGAGGCGGCGAGATGGCGGACGAAGAGCGACGACAGGGTGGTCTTGCCACTGCCGCCCTTCCCGACGAAAGCAATTTTCATGTTCACCAAGAGTAGTGCGTTGATCGCACTCCGTGCTCGCACTGCGTGAAGAAGACCACTCCTTCGTGGGGTGTGGCCGCTCAGTGCGTAGGGTCGTACTCATGAGTACGACAGGTGCGACCGCCGATCCGCTCGCGGCTCTGGCCTCGCTTCCCGGGGTGGCCGAGTCCGTGGAGTCCGTCCGCAAGGCCGTGGACCGCGTCTACGCGCACCGCATCATGCGGCGCCGCAGCAACGAGATCACGTCCGAGGCGGCACTGCGCGGTGCGCGCGGTTCCGCGGCGGTGTCCGGAGCCGACTGGGCCCTCGAAGAGGTGCGCCGCCGCACCGACTTCAGCTCGGACGACGAGGCGCGCACGGTCGGCGCGGCTTTGCGGCTGACCGCCGAGGCGGGGCAACTCCTGTCCATCTGGCGTCAGTCGCCCCTGCGGGTGCTGGCCCGGCTGCATCTGGTGGCGGCGGCAGACCAGGGCGACGACACCGGCCGGCCGCGACAGCGTGGCGAACGGGTCGACGAGCCCCTGGTGGAACTGCCGCTGCCGGACGCGGACGAGGTCGCCGGCCGGCTCGAAGGACTCTCGCAGCTGATCATCGCCGGTGGCTCGGCACCCGCGCTGGTCACGGCGGCCGTCGTCCACGGTGAGCTGATCGCCTTGCGCCCGTTCACCTCCCGCAACGGGCTGGTCGCGCGCGCTGCCGAACGGATCG
The DNA here is from genome assembly GCF_002078175.1 of Streptomyces sp. M41(2017). Classification (GTDB taxonomy): domain Bacteria; phylum Actinomycetota; class Actinomycetes; order Streptomycetales; family Streptomycetaceae; genus Streptomyces. The sequence goes on from NZ_MWFK01000001.1 coordinate 2,361,580, forward strand.
TGCTCATCGGAAGCGGTCTCGACCCCAAGTCGATCTGTCCGGTGGAGGTCGGTCACGCGGAGCTGGGCCGCGCGGCCTACGTGGCGGCGCTGGACGGCTACGTCTCCGGTACACCGGAGGGCATGGCGGCCTGGATCGCGCACTGCGGCAAGGCTGTCGAGCTGGGGGCGCGCGAGTCCGCGGCGGTCTGCGAGGCGCTTCAGCGAGGTGCGGCCTGACGGGAAGGCCTGTGCGGCCCGCGGGCCGGCAAAGGAAAGACCCTGAACAGGGTTGCGGCGGTACGAGTTCTCGTACCGCCGCTGGCATGTTCACCGGGTTACCAAGCGTCCTCGGATGTTGCCCATCAGGTCGGGAACTTCAGCCCGTCACCTGGTGCGGCTGGCCCGTAATCGACGGGTCGACGTCGCGTGGGTGCTCGATGTCCATGCGCGGTCCGTGGGGCCTTGTTGCGTTCAAAGGTGATCCTCGCGGATGTCCTTGGTCTCGCGGGCCGTTAAACCCTTTGTACTCCTGGTCCGCAGGAAGCGGAACCCCTGGCCGCAGTTCTTTACTTTTAGGTTCAAAGGGTGGGAAAAGGGCGCTCGCGTGTTGCCCGCGCGCGCGTGTCGACGCTCGCACGGTCCCGCGCGAGACCCGATGCGGTCCCGCGCGGGAAGCCCTTGTCCGCCCGTGGGTGTGCGGATCAGACCGCGGAGGCGCGCCGCCGGCTCGCGTACCAGACGAGCCCGGCCGTCGCGGCCGCCGCTCCTATCGCCGCAGCCGCGACCAGGGCGGGCCGGGGCGGTACGGACAGGTTGGGCAGCCGCTGCTTGAGGCGGACGGGGCGGTGGAAGTCGAGGATCGGCCAGGAGCGGGCGACCGCCTCGCGGCGCAGGGTGCGGTCGGGGTTCACGGCGTGCGGGTGGCCGACGGACTCCAGCATCGGCACGTCCGTCGCCGAGTCGCTGTAGGCGTAGCAGCGGGAGAGGTCGTAGCCCTCGGACGCGGCCAGGTCCTTGATCGCGTCGGCCTTCGTGGGTCCGTACGCGTAGTACTCCACCTCGCCGGTGAAGCAGCCGTCCTCGCCCACGACCATGCGGGTGGCCACCACGCGGTCGGCGCCGAGCAGTTCACCGATCGGCTCGACCACCTCGGCCCCCGACGTGGACACGATCACGACGTCCCGGCCGGCGGTGTGGTGCTCCTCGATGAGGGACGCGGCCTCGTCGTAGATGATCGGGTCGATGAGGTCGTGGAGCGTCTCCGCGACGATCTCCTTGACCTGCTGGACGTTCCAGCCGCGGCACATCGACGACAGGTACTTGCGCATCCGCTCCATCTGGTCGTGGTCGGCGCCACCGGCCAGGAACACGAACTGGATGTACGCGGTGCGCAAGGCCGCCCTGCGGTTGATCAGTCCGCCTTGGTAGAACGACTTGCTGAACGTGAGCGTGCTCGACTTCGCAATGACCGTCTTGTCCAGGTCAAAGAAGGCGGCTGTACGAGGCAAGGAGTGGTTTTCCACAAGGCTGAGCATAGGGCCCACCATTCGGCGTAAGGTGAGCCACGTGGGTTTGCCTGAGAAGGCTCTCGGGTACACCATGGAAGTCACGGATCGTTCGCGACCGTGCTAACCCGGTCCGGCTCCTCCCCCCCCCGAGTCGGCCCGTGGGGACGACCCCCGCTCTCCCCCCCGGCGGGGGTCGTCGCATGTCCGGATGCGGTTTCTCCCTCTTCTGCGCGGCCTCGGAGCCACCTCGGCACCGTTCGGGCCGCGCATTGTTCATGACCGTGATCCGTGACTGTGTGTAGTTGCCGGACTGCTCTACGGAAGCCTTTGAAGGCTCGCTGGTATGGGTGAAGGGGATATTCACAGGCCCTGAGTTGTCCACAGATTTCGACCAAGATCCACACGATTTCCCGGATCGCTGCACCGTGATTCCCACGCGCTCCGCTCGCCGCCCGTTCATGACGGGTTCCGTTTGTCGGACGCGTTTGGCCGGTTCGTATCGGCCGTTCATATGGAGGCCGCTCGCCGGCTCTTCATACGGGCGGGAATCGCGGGGTCCTGGAGGGCCCCGCGCACGAAGCAGCGAAGGGGGCTGGAGATCGTGGCGGGAGCCATCACACATGACCCGTTGCCCACCGCCGAAGGGCGGCAGGGCGGACCGTTGATCGTCACCGAGGACGCCGAACTGCTCGACGACCTGTTGCGCCTGTGCGCGGCGGCGGGCGCGCGGCCCGAGGTCCATCACGGGATTCCGGAACGCAGGGACAGCTGGGAGGCGGCCCCCCTCGTCCTCGTCGGGGACGACGCCGCTCTCCGGGTGCGTGGGGCCTCCCGGAGAAGGGGAGTGGTGCTGGTCGGCCGGGACCAGGACGATTCCGGAGTCTGGCGGCGAGCCGTCGAGATCGGGGCCGACCACGTTCTGATGCTGCCGGACGGCGAGCAATGGCTGGTCGACCGGATCGCCGACGTGGCGGAGGGGATCGGCAGGCCCGCCCTCACCGTCGGCGTCCTCGGCGGGCGAGGTGGTGCCGGTGCGTCCACGCTGGCCTGCGCGCTCGCCCTCACCTCGGCGCGCCAGGGAAGGCGCACCCTGCTCGTGGACGCGGATCCCCTGGGAGGCGGACTCGACGTACTCCTGGGCGGCGAGGCGGCCGAGGGGCTGCGCTGGCCGGCGTTCGCCGCCTCCCGCGGAAGGGTCGGCGGGGGTGCCCTGGAGGAGTCGCTCCCCGAGCTGCACGCACTCCGTGTCCTCAGCTGGGACAGAGGTGACGCGGTGACCATTCCGCCGCGTGCGGTACGGGCGGTCCTCGCAGCAGCCCGACGGCGTGGTGGCGCTGTGGTCGTCGACCTGCCCCGCCGCATCGACGACGGCGTCGCCGAGGTCCTCTCCCAACTCGACGTGGGGATTCTGGTGGTCCCGGGTGATCTGCGCGCCATCGCGGCGGCCGGGCGGGTGGCGTCCGCGGCCGGCATGGTCCTGCGCGACCTGCGGGTCGCGGTACGGCGCCCGTTCGCTCCCGGACTGGACGGCCGTGAGGTCGCTCGACTGCTCGATCTTCCCCTGGTGGGCGAAGTACCCGAAGAACCCTCTCCGTTGGACGGCGGGCCACCGCCCGGGAGCGTGGCGCGAGGTCCACTGGCCCGGTTCTGCACGGCCTTCTGGGAGCGGATCCCTGTCGAAGGAGGGGGCGTATGAGCTGGGACGCGACGACTGGAATGGACTGCGGAGCGGGTCTCGAAGAGCGAGGGGGGAGGCGACCACAGGATCCGTGCCAGGTCTTGTCCTACGGGCGGACGGACACGAGGGACGGGCCCGAACGCGCCTCGCCCAGGGGCACACCGGTCGGGTGGGACGGACAGGGGAGGGAGCCGTACGGGGGACGCTCGACCGGACCGACGGATGCGAGGGACGTGTCCGGCGGCTTCCTGACCAGCCGGGCGGAGACGTGGTCGGGGGCCAAAGGAGCGACGCTCGGCCCACGGCGGGAGGCATGGCCCGGGGCCGACGAGCCCGCGGAATTGCTGGACGGGGTGCGGCAGTGGCTCGCCGAGAGCGGTGCCGAACCGACCCCGGCGAGGGTGGCACAGGCCCTGCGTGCGCAGGGCCGCGTGCTCGGGGATGCCGAAGTCCTCGGTGCCGCCGAGCGATTGCGGTCGGAGCTGGTCGGCAGCGGCCCGCTCGAACCGCTGCTCGCCGACCCCTCGGTGACCGATGTCCTGGTGTCGGCACCCGACCGGGTCTGGGTGGATCGGGGCGGCGGCCTGGAGCTGACGTCCGTGTCCTTCCCGGACGCGGCAGCCGTGCGGCGTCTCGCGCAACGCCTCGCGGCGGTGGCGGGCCGAAGGCTGGACGACGCCCGGCCATGGGTGGACGCCCGGCTGCCCGACGGGACGCGGTTGCACGCGGTGCTGCCACCGGTCGCCGTCGGCTCCACCTGCCTCTCGCTGCGCGTCGTGCGGCCCCGTGCGTTCACGCTCGACGAGCTGATCGCGGCGGGGACGGTTCCGCCAGGCGGGGACCGGGTGCTCCGAGCGCTTCTGGACGCCAGGTTGTCCTTCCTCATCAGCGGGGGCACGGGGTCGGGCAAGACGACCTTGCTCAGCGCGCTGCTGGGTCTCGTGGGCCCCGGGGAGCGGATCGTGCTCGCCGAGGACTCGGCGGAACTGCGGCCCGACCATCCGCATGTGGTCCGCTTGGAGGGGCGGCCGGCCAATCAGGAGGGCGTCGGTCTCGTCGCGCTCCAGGACCTGGTCCGGCAGGCCCTGCGGATGCGGCCCGACCGGCTGGTCGTGGGCGAGGTGCGTGGTCCGGAAGTCGTCTCGTTGCTGGCGGCACTGAACACGGGTCACGAGGGCGGCTGCGGCACCGTCCACGCGAACGCGGCGGCTCAGGTCCCCGCTCGCCTGGAGGCGCTGGGTACCGCGGCGGGACTCGATCGGGCGGCCCTGCACAGTCAGTTGGCGGCCGCCCTGTCCGTGGTGCTGCACCTCGTCCGGGACCGGGCGGGCCGGCGTCGGATCGCCGAGGTGCACGTCCTCGAACGCGACCCTTCGGGGCTGGTGGTCACCGTGCCGGCGCTGCGGTGGGGCGAGGACGCCTTCGTGTACGAGCGCGGCTGGGAGCGGTTGCGGGGGCTGCTCCGGGACGGCGGGCAAGGCCGTCCCGGTCCGATGCGCGTCGATGCGAGGGGAGTGCACGGGGTCGAAGGCGCTGCCCGAGCCGAGGGCCCCCCTGTGACAACGGGACGAGAAGCGGGCGCGACCGCGCCCGGAGACCTGGCGGCGAACGGGGAGTGGGATGGCGATCGGTGAGACGGCGGACGTGCAGGTGAGCGCCGCCATGGCGTGTGCCGGGATCGCGGCATGGCTGATGAGCGGGCGCCGCGGCGGAGCGCGCAGGGCACGGCTGCTGCTCGCGGGCGGCGGGGCCGAGGGGGCCGGTCCGCCCCGACAGGAGTGGATCGGCGCCATGTGGAGGCGACTGCGGGAACGGACGCGGCCCGAAGCCTGGTCACTGGTGGCCGGATTGGTGATCGCGGTGATCGGCTCGTCGGTGGTGCCGCTTCTCCTGGGGGCGGCCGGAGTCCCGCTGCTGGCACGGGTGAGGCGGGCGTCGGAGGCGCGGCGGGCGCGGGAACAGCGCGGCGACGCGGTGATCGCCCTCTGCGGTGCTCTCGCCGGTGAGGTACGGGCCGGACGGCAGCCGGGCGAGGCGTTGCTCGGAGCGGCGCGCGACTCGGACGGGTTAGGTGACGGCCAGCCGGTGGTGTTGGCGGCGGCCCGGTTCGGCGGGGACGTTCCGGGTGCGCTCACCGAGGCGGCACGTCAGCCCGGAGCCGACGGCCTGGTGGGGCTCGCCGCGTGCTGGCGCGTCGCCGTGGACCGGGGTGCGGGACTCGCCGCGGGCCTGGACCGGCTGGAGGGCGCTCTGCGTGCGGAACGCGATCAAAGAGCGGACATGCGTGCCCAGTTGGCGGGATCACGTTCAACCGCCTCGATGCTCGCCGGCCTGCCGGTCCTCGGTCTGTTGCTCGGCACGGCGCTCGGTGCCGATCCGCTGCACGTACTGCTGCACACGGGCCCCGGGCTGGGATGCCTGCTGGTCGGCGGGGTGCTGGAGGGCGTGGGCCTGTGGTGGGCGCTGCGGATCGTGCGAGGGGCGGAGGCGGCATGAGCGCGGAGGTTGTCCACAGGCTGGGGGCGCTCGTGTGCGGGGTGATCCTGCTCGGGTCGTCCGCCCGGTGGATCGGCGCGGCGCGGCGCGAGAGAAGGATGCGTGGACGCCTGGCCGTGCTGCTTGCCCTGGAGTCGCCTCCACCACGACGGCGCCTCGACATCGGCGGATCCGGTCGCAGATGGCTGCCCGTGCCGGCGGCGGTGTGTGTCGGCTGGGTGTTGATCGGCGGTCTCATCGGGGCTCTGATGGGCCTGGTGGCCGGTGTCGGGGTCCGGTGGTGGCGGGAGCGGAGGCTGCGGAGCGACGCCGCGGACCCCGTCGAGTACGACGAGGCGCTGGCGGCCCGGCAACTTCCGCTCGCCGCCGACCTGGTGGCCGCGTGCATCGCTGCCGGGGCGAGCCCCGTGACGGCGGCCCAGGCGGTGGGCGAGGCCTTGGGCGGACCGGTGGGCGAGCGACTCGCACGGGGCGCGGCCGAGGTGCGGCTCGGGGGTGAACCGGCCGAGGCATGGCGGAGGTTGGCGTCGATACCGGGCGCCCAGGGGCTGGCACGGCTGCTGGAACGGGCGGGTGACTCGGGTGTGCCGGCCGCCGTACCGGTCGGGAGGCTCGCGGCGGAGGCGCGTGCCGCGTGGGGGCGCACGGCGACCGCGGGGGCACGCCGGGCGGCCGTGATGGTCACCGCGCCGGTGGGGCTGTGCTTTCTCCCCGCGTTCCTCGCGATCGGTGTGCTGCCCGTGGTGATCGGGCTGGCCGGCGGACTGTTGAAAGGGGGTGCCGGCTGACGGACGGCGCTGGTGGTTGACGAAGACAGGTGGCCGCATCACGTGGACCACACGACAGGCAGGGTTCGACCTTACGGGGGTTGGAATGCGCAGGACGGTACGGGTTCTGAGGCGAGGACGTGCGCGGACGCGGGCGTGGATGTTCACACGGCTGGTGCGGAGGGACGCCGGGATGGTCACGTCCGAGTACGCGGTCGGAGTCATCGCGGCGGTGGCCTTCGCGGCCGTGCTCTACAAGGTGGTGACGAGCGGGCAGGTCAGTGAGGAACTGCAGGGCATCGTGGGGAGGGCACTCAATGGCCAGACGTGAACGGGGCCGGCGGGCCGCCCAGTCGGGGGCGGACGGAGGCGGTAGGGACGGCGGGTTCGTGACCGCCGAGGCGGCCGTGGTCCTGCCCTCCCTGGTGCTGGTCGGGATCACGCTGGTCTGGGCCCTGCTCGCCGCGTCCGCGCAGATCCAGTGCGTGGACGCGGCGAGGGCGGGTGCTCGGGCGGCGGCACGCCAGGACTCCCCGGACGCGGTCGTGGCGACGGCTCGCCGAGCGGCTCCCGCCGGTGCGAAGGTCACGGTGCGCCGCGAGACGGACCTGGTCAGGGTGACGGTCGACGCGCGGACGCCCGGGCCCGCAGCGCTGTCGCTCGGGGTCGGCGACGAGGCGGTGGCACTGGCGGAGGAGACGGTGGGGGTGAGCGGGCCATGAGGAGGCGGAGCGCCTGGTGGGAGCAGGGCCGGGTCCGGGATGCCATCGGGGATGACGGGAGCGGAGGCGGCCGGGGTCGGGGAGGAGCGCGGCGAGGGATGGACTCCGACCGGGGGTCGGCCACCGTGTGGGCGGTCGGTGCGATGGCCGCGCTCTGCGCCGTGTTCCTCGTGGTGCTGGCGATGGGACACGCTGCTGTGACGCGGCACCGGGCGGCAGGGGCAGCCGATCTGGCCGCCCTCGCTGCGGCCGATCACTGGAGTGACGGCGGCACGGTGGCCTGCGCCCGCGCGGACCGGGTGGCTCGGGCGCAGAACGCGCGGCTCGTCCGGTGTGCCGTCGAGGGCGAGATCTCGGACGTGACGGCGGCGTCGGAGGACGGACTCTTCACGTCCGAGGCCAGGGCACGGGCGGGACCGCCGGGGACCGGAGTGGCCGATCGGCCGGCGACTGGTCGGCCGATCGCAGAGGCATCGGTGGCGGCCGGGACGCCGGAGAGCGCCGGAGGGGGTGGGCTTCCCGCGTCGCGGAGGTCGGGGAGAGGTTCGCCCATCGCGGCGAGACGTCCCAGGTCGTGAGAGCGGCGCGAGGCCCCGTCCGGCGGCCGGTGTCACTCGTCCGGCGCAGCCCGCAGGAGTTCTGTGAGGAGGCGTACGGCGCCTCGCTTGTGCAGGGGGTCGTTGCCGTTGCCGCACTTGGGGGACTGGATGCAGGAGGGGCAGCCGGCGTCGCACTCGCAGGAGGCGATGGCCTGGCGGGTGGCGGTGAGCCAGGAGCGGGCCGTGTGGAAGGCGCGCTCGGCGAATCCGGCGCCGCCCGGGTGGCCGTCGTAGACGAAGACGGTGGGCAGCAGTGTGTCCGGGTGGAGGGGGACCGAGACGCCGCCGATGTCCCAGCGGTCGCAGGTGGCGAAGAGCGGCAGCATGCCGATCGACGCGTGTTCGGCGGCGTGCAGGGCGCCGCCGAGGATCTCCGGGTTGATCCGGGCCGCGTCCAGTTGGTCCTCGGTGACCGTCCACCAGACGGCGCGTGTACGGAGTGTGCGAGGAGGGAGGTCGAGCTTCGTCTCGCCGAGCACCTCGCCGGTGATGAGACGTCGGCGGAGGAAGGAGACGACCTGGTTGGTGACTTCGACGGAGCCGTAGCACAACCGTCCCTCGCCCCAGGGGACTTCGACGTCGGTTTCGAGGACGGCGATGGAGGTGGTGTCGCGGGCGACCGTCGAATACGGCGGGGCGGCCTCCTCGACCAGGGCGACGGAGTCCTCCAGGTCCAGTTTGCGCACCAGGTACGTGCGGCCCTGGTGCAGGTGGACCGCGCCCTCGTGGACCGCGGTGTGCGAGGCGCCCGCGTCGACGGTGCCGAGCAGTCGCCCGGTGCCGGCCTCGACGACCTGGACCGGTGTGCCGCCCTCGCCGCGGATGTCGGTCAGGTCGGCGGCCCGTTCGCGGCGTGTCCAGTGCCAGGCAGTCGCCCGGCGGCGCAGCAGTTTCGCGGCCTCCAGCTGCGGCAGCAGATCGGCGGTGGCCGGCCCGAAGAGTTCGAGGTCGGCGTCGGTGAGGGGGATCTCCGCCGCCGCGGCGCACAGGTGCGGGGCGAGGACGTACGGGTTGTCGGGGTCGAGGACGGTGGATTCCACCGGCTGGTCGAACAGGGCCTCGGGGTGGTGGACGAGGAAGGTGTCCAGCGGGTCGTCGCGGGCGACGAGGATGGCCAGCGCGCCCTGTCCGGAACGGCCGGCGCGGCCCGCCTGCTGCCAGAGCGAGGCGCGGGTGCCGGGGTAGCCGGCGATGACGACGGCGTCGAGGCCGGAGATGTCGACGCCGAGTTCGAGGGCGGTGGTGGCGGCGAGGCCGAGGAGCTCTCCGGAGTGCAGGGCGCGCTCCAGGGAGCGGCGTTCCTCGGGGAGATAGCCGCCCCGGTAGGCCGCGACGCGCCGGGCGAGAGAGCGGTCGACCTCGGCGAGGCGTTCCTGGGCGATGACCGCGACGAGTTCGGCGCCGCGCCGGGACCGTACGAAGGCGATCGAGCGCATGCCCTGGACGGTGAGGTCGGTGAGGAGGTCGGCCGTTTCGGCGGTTGCCGTACGCCGGACGGGTGCACCTTTCTCGCCGTGCAGTTCGGTGAGCGGAGGCTCCCAGAGGGCGAACACCAGTTCCCCGCGAGGGGAGGCGTCGTCGGCCACCTCGACGACCGGGAGGCCGGTCAGGCGGCGGGCCGCGACGGAGGGCTCCGCGGCGGTCGCGGAGGCCAGCAGGAAGACGGGAGAGGCGCCGTAGCGGGCGCACAGGCGGCGCAGTCGGCGCAGTACCTGGGCGACGTGGGAGCCGAAGACGCCGCGGTAGGTGTGGCACTCGTCGATGACGACGTACCGCAGGGAGCGCAGGAAGGAGGCCCAGCGGGGATGGGACGGCAATATCCCGCGGTGCAGCATGTCGGGGTTGGTCAGGACGTAGTTGGCGTACTGGCGGACCCACTCGCGTTCTTCGAACGGCGTGTCGCCGTCGTACACGGCCGGGCGGATCGCATTGCCCAGCGGTTGTGAAAGTTCCTTCACGGAACGGCGCTGATCGGCTGCGAGGGCCTTCGTGGGGGCGAGGTACAGGGCCGTGGCTCCCCGGCCGTTCGGCGCCTCGGAGCCGTCCAGGAGGGCTGTGAGGACCGGGACGAGGTAGGCCAGGGACTTGCCGGAGGCGGTGCCCGTCGCGACGATCACCGATTCGCCGTCCAGGGCGTGCTCGGCGACGCGTGCCTGGTGGGCCCACGGGTGTTCGATACCCGCTGCCTGCACCGCGGCGATGACCTCCGCACGGATCCGGTCCGGCCAGACGGCATGCCGACCCGCTCGCGGGGGCAAGTGCTCCGTATGAGTGATGCGCGAAGCCCGGCTCGGCCCCGAGGCGAGCCGGTCCAGGACAGTGCTCGGCGAGGGGCGGGAAGCTGTGTCCGTCGAGGATCGATCGGATCGGTGATTCTTGGCCATCGGCATCGAGTGTGTCACTGGCATGACGGACAATGGACCCAAGGCGTCGTGCACGCCTGCCGGTAAGTGATTGAATGCCATCGCGGCTGGCGAACCGTCCCGGGGGCTCTGCCGAGGTGTCCCATGGGGCGACCGCTCGATAGCAAGGTGCTGGAGGATCCGTGGACCTGTCCCTGTCGACTCGCAATGTGTCCGGCCCCAATGGCGACCGTACGGTCGTCGAGGTCGGCGGCGAAATCGATGTATATACCGCGCCCAAGCTGCGCGAGCAGCTGGTCGAGCTGGTGAACGACGGCAGCTTCCACCTCGTCGTCGACATGGAGGGCGTGGACTTCCTCGACTCCACCGGTCTCGGCGTCCTGGTCGGCGGCCTGAAGCGCGTCCGTGCCCACGAGGGCTCGCTGCGTCTGGTCTGCAACCAGGAGCGCATTCTGAAGATCTTCCGTATTACCGGTCTCACCAAGGTGTTCCCGATTCACACCTCGGTGGAGGAGGCGGTCAACGCGACCGACTGACCACCGGTCTCCCGGGTTCCGTCCCGGGCTCGAGAAGTGGGAGGCCGGGCCAGCGGCCCGGCCTCCTGACAGCACGCCCGTAGTTCAGAGGGGGATGCATGGCCACCGTTGAACTCCGCTTCAGCGCGCTGCCCGAGCACGTCAGGACCGCCCGACTGGTGGCGGCAGCGGTGGCGCGCAGGGCCGGAGTGGACGAGGCCGTACTCGACGAGGTCAGGCTCGCTGTCGGCGAGGCCTGCTCCCGTGCCGTCGGGCTGCACCAGAGCGGCGGTATCTCGGCGCCGGTGCATGTGTCGCTGATCGAGGAGGAGAAGCAGTTCTCCATCGAGGTCGGTGACGAGGCGCCCGGTTCGGTGCCCGGTGGAGCGGCGTCCGGCGCCGCTTCCGGCGGCCCGGACGTGGAGACCGAGGAGGACGAGATGGGCCTCGCGGTCATCAGCGGTCTCGTGGACGACGTGGAAGTCATCGCCGGAGAGCACGGCGGACTGATCAGGATGAGCTGGCCCACCACGCCGCCGGCCGTGGCTCTTACCTGACAACCGCCGCTCTTTTTTTCTTGCCCCGAAGGGCCCTACTCGGTGGGGCCCTTCGGCATGTCCGGGGTCGCGAACGGCGCGCCCGACGCGCGCACGGCACCCCTGCTCCGCGCCGCCCCCGGTTTCTCCCGCGGCTCTTCCGTCACGTCCGCGACGTGTGAAACAGCAGTACGCGGCACCTGGGCGCCCATATGGATGATCGATTACGGCGTTTCGTGAATTCATTCACGATCGGGCGGGTGATATCCGGATCGTGAGTCAATGGCTCAGGGGCATTACTGCATTCGGGTCCTGTGGCGCCCGACGATCATTTGCTGAAGAGTACGTGAAGATTATTTCCGCTTACCGCGCACTGTTTTGATCAGGTTCCGGTACCTACAATCCGTCCACATCTTGAGCTCAGCCCAAGCGTCAAGGAGGACGAATGGCGGGGCTTTCTACCCCTCAGCAGTTTGACCACCCCACAACCCTCGCAGCCGCGGTACTGACGGACGGGAACCGCCTCATCGTGGTGGTCATCGCCGTCGTCGCGCTGGCGGCGCTCGTGGTCGCCGGGATCCTGGTGCGCCAGGTTCTCGCGGCCGGCGAGGGAACCGACAGCATGAAGGAGATCGCGAAGGCGATCCAGGAGGGTGCCAATGCCTACCTGGGACGCCAGATGCGCACGCTCGGCGTATTCGCCGCCGTGGTGTTCTTCCTGCTCATCCTGCTTCCCGCGGACGACTGGAATCAGCGCGCCGGGCGATCGATCTTCTTCCTGATCGGCGCGGCATTCTCGGCGACCACCGGCTATATCGGTATGTGGCTCGCCGTTCGGAGCAATGTCCGCGTGGCCGCCGCCGCGCGGGAAGCGACCCCGGCAGAGGGTGAGCCCGAAAAGGATCTCACCGCGGTCTCGCACAAAGCCATGAAGATCGCTTTCCGTACCGGTGGCGTCGTCGGCATGTTCACGGTGGGGCTCGGTCTGCTGGGCGCCTCCTGTGTGGTGCTCGTGTACGCGGCCGACGCGCCGAAGGTCCTGGAGGGCTTCGGTCTCGGCGCGGCGCTGATCGCCATGTTCATGCGTGTCGGCGGCGGCATCTTCACCAAGGCCGCCGACGTCGGCGCCGACCTGGTCGGCAAGGTCGAGCAGGGCATTCCGGAGGACGACCCCCGTAATGCCGCGACCATCGCCGACAACGTGGGCGACAACGTCGGCGACTGCGCGGGTATGGCCGCCGACCTGTTCGAGTCCTACGCCGTCACGCTCGTCGCCGCGCTGATCCTCGGCAAGGTGGCGTTCGGTGACGCCGGGCTCGCGTTCCCGCTGATCGTGCCCGCGATCGGTGTCCTCACCGCGATGGTCGGCATCTTCGCGGTGGCGCCCCGCCGCTCGGACCGCAGCGGCATGTCCGCGATCAACCGCGGGTTCTTCATCTCCGCGGTGATCTCCCTGGTGCTCGTCGCCCTGGCCGTCTACATCTACCTGCCCGGCTCCTACGGCGACCTGGACGGTGTCACGGACGCGGCGATCAAGGCCAAGGGCGGCGACCCGCGTGTCCTCGCGGTCGTCGCCGTCGCGATCGGCATCGTGCTGGCCGCGCTCATCCAGCAGTTGACCGGCTACTTCACCGAGACCAGCCGCCGTCCCGTGCGGGACATCGGCAAGAGTTCCCTGACCGGCGCGGCCACCGTCGTCCTCGCCGGCATCTCCATCGGTCTCGAATCGGCCGTCTACACCGCCCTGTTGATCGGCCTCGGCGTGTACGGGGCGTTCCTGCTCGGCGGTACGTCGATCATGCTGGCGCTGTTCGCGGTCGCGCTCGCCGGAACCGGCCTGCTGACCACCGTCGGCGTCATCGTCGCGATGGACACCTTCGGGCCGGTCTCCGACAACGCGCAGGGCATCGCCGAGATGTCCGGCGACGTCGAGGGCGCGGGCGCTCAGGTGCTCACCGACCTGGACGCCGTCGGCAACACCACCAAGGCCATCACCAAGGGCATCGCCATCGCCACCGCGGTCCTCGCCGCCTCGGCCCTCTTCGGCTCGTACCGTGACGCGATCACCACGGCGGCGAGCGACGTGGGGGAGAAGGTCTCCGGACCGGGCGCGCCGATGAACCTGATGATGGACATCTCGCAGCCCAACAACCTGGTGGGTCTCATCGCGGGCGCCGCGGTCGTCTTCCTCTTCTCGGGGCTGGCGATCAACGCGGTGTCGCGGTCCGCGGGTGCCGTGGTCTACGAGGTGCGGCGGCAGTTCCGCGAGCACCCCGGGATCATGGACTACAGCGAGAAGCCCGAGTACGGGCGCGTCGTCGACATCTGCACCAAGGACGCGCTGCGCGAGCTGGCGACCCCGGGTCTGCTCGCGGTGCTCACGCCGATCGCCATCGGGTTCACGCTCGGCGTCGGGGCGCTCGGCTCGTTCCTCGCGGGCGCGATCGGCACCGGCACGCTCATGGCCGTCTTCCTCGCCAACTCCGGCGGCGCCTGGGACAACGCCAAGAAGCTCGTCGAGGACGGGCACCACGGCGGCAAGGGCAGTGAGGCCCACGCCGCCACCGTGATCGGCGACACGGTCGGCGACCCCTTCAAGGACACGGCGGGGCCGGCGATCAACCCGCTGCTGAAGGTCATGAACCTGGTGTCGCTGCTGATCGCTCCGGCCATCGTCAAGTTCTCGTACGGCGACGACAAGAGCGTCGGTGTAAGGGTGTTCATCGCGATCCTCGCCTTCCTTGTGATCGCGGGCTCCGTCTACATGTCCAAGCGGCGTGGGATCGCCATGGGCGATGAGGAGGACGACAACGACGGAGCCGCCAAGTCGGCGGATCCGGCGGCGGTTTCGTAGCGCACGGTTCCGTCCCTGCCGCGGCACTGAGCCGAGTGCCAGGTGGGGGCGGGTTCAACGGGCGGGCGCACGGCGTGTGTTGACACGTCGTACGCCCGCCCTGTGTGTGTTCACTTCGATGCCGTGAGCCTTCTCTCGCTTGGTGCAAATGGCTTCAATAAGTTTCTAAGCGGACATTCGGCATACTGGTGTCACCCACTTGACGTGTATGTTCCGGGGCCGAGAGCCATGGAAGGGACCAAACCGGTGAACAAGAAGCTCGCGGCCGCACTGTCCGGCGGTGCGGTACTGGTACTCGCGCTGTCCGGATGCAGCAGCGACGACGGCAACGACAAGCTGGACTCCTGGGCCAAGCAGGTCTGTGACGCGGTGAAGCCGCAGGCGCAGAAGATCGAGGACGCGAACGCCGCGATCCAGAAGCAGACCTCGGACAACAGCACGCCGGAAGCCGTCCAGAAGACGGACGCGAAGGCCTTCCAGGACATGTCCGACGCCTACGAGGCGATCGGCACCGCCGTCGACAACGCCGGACCCCCGGACGTCGACGACGGCAAGGCGAAGCAGACCAACGCGGTCAAGGAACTCAAGGGCATCTCCGCGTCGTACGCCGACCTCAAGAAGCAGGTCGACAAGCTCAACACCAAGGACCAGGCCAAGTTCGCCGACGGTCTCAAGGACGTGGCCACCCAGCTCGACAAGCTGAGCCAGAGCGGGAACGACGCGCTGAAGAAGCTGGAGGAGGGCGACGTGGGCAAGGCGATGTCGCAGCAGGAGAGCTGCAAGACCGCCTCGGGGAGCCCGGCGGCCACCCAGGGCTGAGCCACTCGCGGTCGGCCCGGCGGGCGTCGGCGTCCCCGGAAGCCGCCGGGGCCGACCCCGACCGTCCCGCAGGACCGACCGGCAGGGCGCAAGCCTTCCGCGCGCGACACCACGCCGAGAGCCCGATGCTCTCGGCGTGCCGCGTTCGACGACTCCCGAGGCGCCTTGGCGGCCGTGGGTGCTTGGGGCAGAGGGCTCTGCGGGGTTGTCCACAGGCGCGGGCAGAGCGCTGTCCACAGGTGTGGGTGCCCGCGGACGACAGCGGACACAATGGGAGGCGTGAGTCACAGCAGCCTGTCACCCTTGCCCTCGTCCGACCGTGCCGACGTCGCCGCCCGGCTCCGGAGCGCCCTGCTCGGCGCT
Source organism: Streptomyces sp. M41(2017) (assembly GCF_002078175.1). Classification (GTDB taxonomy): domain Bacteria; phylum Actinomycetota; class Actinomycetes; order Streptomycetales; family Streptomycetaceae; genus Streptomyces. The sequence goes on from NZ_MWFK01000001.1 coordinate 2,376,781, forward strand.
TCCTTCACCGCCGACGGACTCCTCGACCTGCTCGGCGCCCCCGCCTACGCGGCGCTGGCACGCAGCGAGACCGTTCCCGCCCTCCGGGCGACCCGGGGCGACACACCGCTGGAGACCCTCGTCCGGCTCTTCCTGCTCCAGCAGCCCGTGCCCCGCGCGCGGGTGGCCGACGTGCTGCCCGTCGAGGACGCGCTGGAGAGCGGCTGGCTGACCCCGGCCGGCGAGGACGAGGTGGCCGCGACCGTCGACATCCGCCCCTACGGCGGGCTCGACGGCGAGGACTGGTTCATCGTGTCCGACCTCGGGTGCGCCGTCGGCGGCGCCGGTGGCATCGGCAGCCGGGAGGAAGGTGTCGTCCTCGGTGTGGGCGGCGCGTCCACGACGCTGGCCGGCATCACCGTCCGCACGCCCGTCGACTCCGCGCTCGACCTCGGCACCGGCTCCGGGATCCAGGCCCTGCACGTCGCGCAGCACGCCACGCGCGTGACGGCGACCGACCTGAACCCCCGTGCCCTGCACATCACCGCGCTGACCCTCGCCCTCTCCGGCGCACCCGCCGCCGACCTGCGCGAGGGCTCCCTCTTCGAGCCGCTCCGCGCCGACGAGACGTACGACCTGATCGTGTCGAACCCGCCCTTCGTCATCTCGCCCGCCGCCCGCCTCACGTACCGCGACGGCGGCATGGCCGGGGACGATCTGTGCCGCACGCTCGTTCAGGAGTCGGGGAACCGGCTGAACGAAGGGGGGTACGCCCAGTTCCTGGCCAACTGGCAGCACGTGGAGGGCGAGGACTGGCAGGACCGGCTGCGCTCGTGGGTGCCGCGTGGCTGTGACGCGTGGATCGTCCAGCGGGAGGTCCAGGACGTCACGCAGTACGCGGAGTTGTGGCTCCGCGACGCCGGAGACCACCGCTCCGACCCGGCGGAGTACCAGGCGCTCTACGACGCGTGGCTGGACGAGTTCGAGGCACGCAAGGTGAAGGCCGTCGGCTTCGGCTGGATCACCCTGCGCAGGACGGCCGCCGCGGAGCCGTCGATCACCGTCGAGGAGTGGCCGCACTCGGTGGAGCAGCCGCTCGGCGAGACCGTGCGCGCCCACTTCGACCGGGTCGACTACCTGCGGGCGCACGACGACGCCGGCCTGCTCGCCGGACACTTCAGGCTCGTGACGGAGGTCGTGCAGGAGCAGGTCGGTCTGCCCGGCGCCGAGGACCCGGAGCATGTGGTGCTGCGTCAGCACCGCGGGATGCGCAGAGCCACCAAAGTGGACACGGTCGGCGCGGGCTTCGCCGGTGTGTGCGACGGCACGCTGAGCGCCGGGCGGATTCTCGACGCCATCGCCCAACTGGTCGGCGAGGATCCGGTGTTGCTGCGCGACCGGACGCCCGCGCAGATCCGGCTCCTGGTGGAGCAGGGGTTCTTGGAGCCGGCGGAGTAGCGGGAGAGGCGGAGCCGGCGAACGGCCCGGAGCGGGCCGGCGCGGCTGGGCGGCGCCTCGGGCCGGCGCGGCCGGGGGGCGCCCCGGCCCGGGGCGGCCGGACGGCGCCTCGCCGTTCCGCCTCCTGGGACTGCGGCTCTCCGGCTCGCTCAGGACGCGGAACCGGCCAACCTCGACCGGGTCGGCTGGTGCGGGCGGGGGACGGCCCCGCCGGCCCTTCGGTGCCGGTCGGCCGGTCGCCGCGACGGGCACGGCCTGCACCGGGCGGCGGCGGTGGGGGCCACGCCGGGCAAGCGGAGGCCCGGTCGAGGCCCGCACGGGGCGCGGGCGAGGCTCGGTACGGTCCGGGTCGAGGCCCGGCGCGGGCGGCGGTCGCCGTGCGTTCACCGTGGGTTCGCGTCGGTGTCGCCGGGACGTGTCAGCCTCCCGAGTCCGGGCTCGGGGCGGAAGGGCAGATCCATGGAAAGCGGACCGACGATCTTCACAGGGGTGGTGTTCGCCCTGTTCGGGGGCGGGCTGCTGGCCTGGACCGGGATCCGGCTGCGGCAGGGCGAGCCGGTGGCCCACGGTGTGAACCGCGTCGCATCGGCGGCCCTCGCGACTCTCGCCGGAGCGGTGGCGCTCCTGGTCGGAATGTGGTGCTTCACCCGACTCTGAGAGAATCCCTCACGCGCGAGGGACAACGCGCGTGAGGAGCACGACTTCGGTAACTGGGAAGTTACGCTCCGGATGGGCCCGAAAGAGCTGGTCGGCACTCCGGGCGGCAGGAATGGCGGTAGTCGGGTTACCGTTCGAGTGGCCGTTGCGGGCTTTTCCCGTTTGACACGGGGGCGGGATGTACCGTCACACTCCGCAGCGTCAGCATGACCCGACCCCTCGGGAGCCGAGCCCCCGGGGAGCACCGCGTCGACCGGAGAGAAGAGCGAAGTTGTCCCCGACCAGCGACACCGCACACGGCGGCCGCCGACTCGTCATCGTCGAGTCGCCTGCCAAGGCGAAGACGATCAAGGGCTATCTCGGCCCCGGCTATGTCGTCGAAGCGAGCGTCGGGCACATCCGTGACCTCCCCAACGGCGCCGCGGAGGTGCCCGAGAAGTACACGGGTGAGGTCCGCCGCCTCGGCGTCGACGTAGAGAACGACTTCCAGCCGATCTACGTGGTCAACGCCGACAAGAAGGCCCAGGTCAAGAAGCTCAAGGACCTGCTGAAGGACTCCGACGAACTCTTCCTCGCCACCGATGAGGACCGCGAGGGCGAAGCCATCGCGTGGCACCTCCTGGAGGTCCTGAAGCCCAAGGTTCCCGTCCACCGGATGGTCTTCCACGAGATCACCAAGGACGCGATCCGCAGCGCCGTCGCCAACCCGCGCGAGCTCAACAAGCGCATGGTCGACGCCCAGGAGACCCGCCGCATCCTCGACCGCCTCTACGGCTACGAGGTCTCGCCGGTCCTGTGGAAGAAGGTCATGCCGCGCCTGTCGGCGGGCCGTGTGCAGTCCGTGGCGACCCGGCTCGTCGTCGAGCGGGAGCGCGAGCGCATCGCCTTCCGTTCCGCCGAGTACTGGGACCTGACCGGCACCTTCGGCACCGGCCGCGCCGGGGACGCGAGCGACCCGTCCAACCTGGTCGCCCGTCTGACCTCGGTCGACGGCAAGCGCGTCGCCCAGGGCCGCGACTTCGACTCGCTCGGCCAGATCAAGGGCGCGAACACGCTCCACCTGGACGAGACGAACGCCCGCGCGCTCGCCGCGGCCCTCCAGGACACGAACTTCGCGGTCCGCTCGGTCGAGTCCAAGCCGTACCGCCGCTCGCCCTACGCGCCGTTCCGTACGACCACGCTCCAGCAGGAGGCCTCGCGCAAGCTGGGCTTCGGCGCGAAGGCGACCATGCAGGTGGCCCAGAAGCTGTACGAGAACGGCTTCATCACCTATATGCGTACGGACTCCACGACCCTGTCCGACACCGCGATCGGCGCCGCCCGCGCCCAGGTCACGCAGCTGTACGGCGCCGACTACCTGCCGGCCCAGCCGCGCACGTACGCCGGGAAGGTCAAGAACGCGCAGGAGGCGCACGAGGCGATCCGTCCCTCGGGTGATCGTTTCCGCACCCCGGCGGAGACGGGCCTGACGGGCGACCAGTTCAAGCTGTACGAGCTGATCTGGAAGCGGACCGTCGCCTCGCAGATGAAGGACGCGGTCGGCAACTCCGTCACCGTCAAGATCGCCGGCAGGTCCTCGGACGGCCGGGACGCCGAGTTCAGCGCGTCCGGCAAGACGATCACCTTCCACGGCTTCCTCAAGGCGTACGTCGAGGGCGCGGACGACCCGAACGCCGAGCTCGACGACCGTGAGCGCCGTCTCCCGCAGGTCAGTGAGGGCGACCCGCTGTCGGCCGAGGAGATCACGGTCGACGGCCACGCCACCAAGCCGCCGGCCCGCTACACCGAGGCCTCGCTGGTCAAGGAGCTCGAAGAGCGCGAGATCGGCCGCCCGTCGACGTACGCGTCGATCATCGGCACGATCCTCGACCGCGGTTACGTCTTCAAGAAGGGCACGGCCCTCGTGCCGTCCTTCCTGTCGTTCGCCGTGGTCAACCTTCTGGAGAAGCACTTCGGACGGCTCGTCGACTACGACTTCACGGCCAAGATGGAGGACGACCTCGACCGCATCGCGCGGGGCGAGGCCAAGGCCGTGCCGTGGCTGAGGCGGTTCTACTTCGGCGAGGGCGACGCGAGTGGCGCCGCCGAGGCCGGCAACGGCGACGGCGACCACCTGGGCGGCCTCAAGGAGCTCGTCACGGACCTGGGCGCCATCGACGCCCGCGAGGTGTCGTCCTTCCCGGTCGGTAACGACGTGGTGCTCCGCGTCGGCCGCTACGGCCCGTACGTCGAGCGTGGCGAGAAGGACTCCGAGAACCACCAGCGCGCCGACGTGCCGGAGGACCTGGCACCGGACGAGCTGACCATCGAGCTCGCCGAGGAACTGCTCGCCAAGCCGAGCGGCGACTTCGAGCTGGGTGCCGACCCGCAGTCGGGTCACCAGATCATCGCCAGGGACGGCCGCTACGGCCCGTACGTCACCGAGGTGCTCCCCGAGGGCACCCCGAAGACGGGCAAGAACGCCGTGAAGCCGCGGACCGCTTCGCTGTTCAAGTCGATGGCGCTCGACACGGTGACGCTCGAGGACGCCCTCAAGCTGATGTCCCTTCCGCGCGTCGTCGGCAAGGACGCCGAGGGTGTCGAGATCACCGCGCAGAACGGCCGGTACGGCCCGTACCTGAAGAAGGGCACGGACTCGCGGTCGCTCACGGCCGAGGACCAGCTCTTCACCATCACGCTGGAAGAGGCGCTGGAGATCTACTCCCAGCCCAAGCAGCGGGGCCGCGCGGCCGCCAAGCCGCCGCTCAAGGAGCTGGGCGAGGACCCGGTCAGCCAGAAGCCCGTCGTGGTCAAGGACGGCCGCTTCGGTCCGTACGTGACCGACGGCGAGACGAACGCGACCCTGCGGTCCGACGACAGCGTCGAGGGCATCACGCCGGAGCGCGGCTACGAGCTGCTCGCCGAGAAGCGCGCCAAGGGTCCGGCGAAGAAGACCGCGAAGAAGGCACCGGCCAAGAAGGCGACCGCCAAGAAGGCCCCGGCCAAGAAGACGGCCGCGAAGAAGACGACGACCGCGAAGACGGCCGCCAAGAAGGCGCCCGCCAAGAAGACCGCCGCGAAGAAGACGGCGGCCTCCGAAGGCTGAGCCGGCCTCGGCCCGAAGCCGGCCGACGCGGCCGAACTCGGTCGGGACCGGTGGAAACCAGCCGAATCCGGAAACGTCCGAAGGGTGCGGCCGACTCGGTCGGCCGGCCCGGCGGGTCCCGCCGCCGGAGCGACGAAGCCAAGCTCCACGGCCCGTGAACTTTCCGCGACCCGGCGGTGTTCACAGGCTTTCCGCCCAGGTCAGAGCAGGTGCGCCCCCGGACCGAAAGGTCCGGGGGCGTCCGTATGTTCGGGCACCCCTTCGGGGAGTCAGTGGGTCCGGATAGGCTGGCGGGATGACGCGAGCCGAGCAGCCAACGGCCCACAATCCGGCCCCCGACGACGCCCTGGTCGCGGATTCACGCGAGCGCGCCGTGCGCGCGCTGTTGCGCCAACCGCAGTTGAAGCGGTTGTGGAGCGCGCACCTTGTGGGAGGTGTCGCGGACGTGCTCGCCCTGCTCGTCCTGGTCGTCCTCGCCCTGCAGGCGGCGATCTCCGAGGGCTCCTTCGGCGGTGGCTACCGCGGAGCGGCCCTCGCCGTGGCGGCCGTCTTCGGGGCACGCGTCCTCGCGACGCTGCTCTTCGGAGCCGTACTCCTGGGCCCCCTGACCACCCTGACCTCACCGGACGGTCTCCTCGACCGGCGCTGGACCATGCTCGGAGCGGACGGTCTGCGGGCCGCCCTCCTCATCGTCGCGCCGATGTGGATCGACTGGACCCCGGACAACGCCCTCGCCGTCCTGCTGGTCATCGCCTTCGTGGCCGGAGTCGCCGAGCGGTTCTGGTCGGTGTGCCGGGAGGGCGCGGCCCCCGCGCTGCTGCCCGCGCCGCCGCTGGAGGGCGCCACGGTGCGCCCGCTGCCCGACCACATGGACGCACTGCGGCGGCTGTCGCTGCGCACGGCGTTCGTCTCGGTGCCCGCCGCGGCCGCCACCCTGGTCGTCGTCTCCCTCGTCAGCAACCTGCTGGGCGCCGGGATCGACTGGTTCGACCAGCACCAGGCCGCCCTCGCCTCGTACGTCGCGGCCGGCCTCTTCGCGGCCTGCCTCTCCGTCGTCACCTTCCTCGAACTGCCCGACGTCCGCACTCCGCGCGCGCGGTCGCCGCTCGAAGGACTGCGCCGCCCGAAGACCGGCACCGGCGTCGACAAGGGCCGCACCGGCGCGATCCCGCTCCTGGTGCCGGCCTGTGCCGCGGTCGCCGGAGCCGTTTCGGCCGCCGTCGCCGTCGCCGTCCTGGAGGCCAAGGACCTCGGCGGCGGACCGGTGACCTACGGCCTGCTCGTGCTGGCCCTGACCGGCGGTGTCGTCGCCGGTATCCGCACGGCGCCCTCGCTGCTGCCGTCGCTGTCCCGGCGCCGCCTGCTGGCCCTCGCGATCGCCTTCACCGGCGTCGCGCTGCTGGCCGCCGGACTCGTCCCGGACGTCACCACCGTGCTGCTGATCGTCGCCTTCGCGGGCGTCGGCGCGGGCGTCGCCGCCAACACCGGGCACGCCCTGCTCGACCAGGAGACCGAGGAGTTCCGGCGCGCCCGGACCACCGAGCACCTGCACGCCGTCGTACGGCTCTTCGTGGGGGCCGGCGCGATCGTCGCGCCCCTGGTGGCCGCCGCCATCGGTCCGCACCGCCTGGAGAACGGCAAGTTCGTCTTCGCGCACGGCGGCGCCGCCTTCACCCTGATGCTGGTCGGCGCGCTGCTGCTGCCCGTCGCCGCCGTGGTGCTCGCGAAGGTCGACGACCGTTCCGGGGTGCCGCTGCGCAAGGACCTGCTGGACGCGCTGCGCGGCGGCGACGATCCGGACGAGGTGCCCACGACGAACGGCTTCTTCATCGCCCTGGAGGGCGGCGACGGAGCGGGCAAGTCGACGCAGGCCCAGGCACTCGCCGACTGGATCCGCGGCAAGGGTCACGAGGTCGTGGTCACCCGCGAACCGGGCGCCACTCCCGTCGGCAAGCGGCTGCGCTCGATCCTTCTCGACGTGTCGTCCGCCGGACTCTCGCACCGCGCGGAGGCGCTGCTGTACGCGGCCGACCGCGCGGAGCACGTCGACACGGTGGTGCGGCCCGCGCTGGAGCGCGGCGCGGTCGTCATCTCCGACCGCTACATCGACTCCTCCGTCGCTTACCAGGGCGCGGGCCGCGACCTGTCGCCGACGGAGATCGCCCGGATCAACCGGTGGGCGACCGCCGGTCTCGTCCCGCACCTGACGGTGCTGCTGGACGTGTCGCCGGAAGCCGCCCGCGAGCGGTTCACCGAGGCGCCCGACCGTCTGGAGTCGGAGCCGCTGGAGTTCCACACGCGCGTGCGGTCCGGTTTCCTCACGCTCGCCGCCGCCGACCCGGGCCGCTACCTGGTGGTCGACGCGGCCCAGGAGCCCGAGGCCGTCACCACGGTCGTCCGGCACCGGCTCGACATGATGCTGCCCCTCTCCGAGGCCGAGGTGAAGGCCCAGGAGGAGGCGCGCAAGGCCGCCGAGGAGGAGGCCCGCCGCAAGGCCGAGGCCGAGGCCGCCCGCAAGGCCGAGGAGGAGCGCCAGGAGCGCGAGCGTCAGGAGCAGCTCGCGAAGCTGCGCGCCGAGGAGGAGGAGCGCAAGCGGCGCGAGCTGGAGGAGGCGCAGCGGCGCGAGGCCGAGCGGCAGGCGGAGGAGGCCCGGCAGCGTGCCGAGGAGTCCCGCCGTCGCGCCGAGGAGGAGCGGGTCCGCAAGCTCGCGGAGGAGCAGGCCCGCGCCGCCGAGCAGGAGCGTCTGCGCCGGCAGGCCGAGGAGGAGGCACGCCTGCGGGCCGAGGCCGAGGAGCGTCGCCTGGAGAAGCAGCGCAAGGCCGAAGAGGCGCTGCTGCGGGCCGAGCAGGCCCGGCAGCTCGCCGCGGACGCGGCGGCCGCCTCGGCAGCCGCGGCGGCTTCGGCCGGTTCCGCGGCGTCGAGGACCGGAGCGGGCTTCGGGACCGGTGCGCCGGCCGGTGGCACGACCCGGACCGGTTCCGGTGCCGGCACGGGCCGGACCGACGAGGCCGCGGACGCGTCGGCGTCCGGGTCCGGGCAGACCGCCCCCAGGTCCTCGCGCACCGCACCGGCTCCGGTGCCCGACAACGAGACGACGGTGCCCACGCCCGTCGTGCCCGATCCGTCGGCCGCGCGGCCGACGGACGAGACGGCCGTGCTGCGCGCGGTACGACCGGACGCCGACACCGACACCGACCGTGGCGGCTCCGGGGCGCGTTCGACGTCCCGCAAGGAGCCGCGGCGCGACGTCGAGGAGACGGCCACCCTGCCCAAGCCGCCGACGCCGGACCGCGCGGCGGACGAGACCGCGGTACTGCCGCCCGTCACCCCGGGCGCGGCCGACGAGACAGCGGTGCTTCCTCCGGTACGGGACCGGGGTGCGGACGCTTCGGCCGACGCGGCGTCCGGTGCTCCGGCCGACCGGATGCCCCGGGGCTTCTTCCGCGACGAGCGGCCGGCGTCGACGCCGGGCCAGGAGCCCGAGAGTTCCGTCGACCGCACGCGTGAACTGCCTCAGGTGGACGAGACGGGCACCCCCCGGCGCCGGCCCCGCTCCGACTGGGCCGAGGAGACCCCGCTCGACGACCTCCCGACCCTGGCCGACGAACTGCTCGGCCCGCGCGACGAGGACGACCGGGACGAGGGACGCGGCAGGCGCCGCCGGTAGGACCGGGCAGAAGCCCTGCCGCCAGACCCCGGCCGGTGGTGGGTGCGGGAACGTACGCACCTGGAACCCGCCGGGGCCGGCGGCTCCGGCCGTTGCGGTTCTGTGTGTCCCGCGGCGGGCCGTCTCGCGTTGCGTCGCGCCCGGGTGCAGTGCGGAGGCGGCAGGCTTCGGGCGCCGGCATCGGACCGCCGGGGCCGATTGTCGGTGGGGACCCGCACAATGGACGACGCACGACAAAACGCGACGGAAGGGCGGGCCCCATGCCTGTGTGGGACGACCTGGTGGGCCAGGAGAAGGTGAGCGAGCAGCTCGCCGCCGCTGCCCGGGACGCCGACGCCCTCGTCACGGCCGTCACGGCGCGGACCCCGGTCCCCGAGGCGTCCAAGATGACCCACGCCTGGCTGTTCACCGGCCCGCCCGGTTCGGGCCGTTCCACCGCGGCGCGCGCCTTCGCGGCCGCGTTGCAGTGCGTCAGCCCCGACCGCGCGCTGGGCGGAGTCCCCGGCTGCGGGTTCTGCGACGGCTGTCACACGAGCCTGGTCGGCACCCACGCCGACGTGCAGATCGTCCGCACCGACCTGCTCTCCATCGGCGTCAAGGAGACCCGCGAGCTGGTCCGCCGCGCGCAGTTGTCCCCGGCCGTCGGCCGCTGGCAGGTCATCGTGCTCGAGGACGCGGACCGCCTCACGGAGGGCGCGGGCAACGTCCTGCTGAAGGCCGTCGAGGAGCCCGCCCCGCGTACGGTCTGGCTCCTGTGCGCGCCGTCCATCGAGGACGTGCTGCCCACCATCCGCTCCCGCTGCCGGCTGCTCACCCTGCGCACCCCACCGGTCGAGGCGGTCGCCGACATCCTCGTACGGCGTGACGGCGTGGAGCCCGACGTGGCGGCCGTCGCCGCGCGCGCGACCCAGGGGCACATCGGGCGGGCCCGTCGCCTCGCCACCGACCCGAGCGCCCGCCGGCGCCGGGCCGCGGTCCTCAAGCTCCCGATGCGGATCGACGACGTCGGCGGTTGTCTGAAAGCGGCTCAGGAGCTGATCGACACGGCCTCGGAGGACGCGAAGCAGCTCGCCGAGGAAGTGGACGTCAAGGAGACCGAGGACCTGAAGACGGCGCTCGGCGCGGCGCAGGGCGGCCGGATGCCACGGGGTACGGCGGGCGTCATGAAGGAGCTGGAGGACCGGCAGAAGCGCCGAAGAACGCGTACGCAGCGCGACAGCCTCGACCTGGCGCTGATCGACCTCACCATGTTCTACCGCGACGTGCTGGCGCTGCAGCTCGGCTCCCGCCTGGCCATCGCCAACGCGGAGGCGGGGGACACGCTGGAGCGGCTGGCCCGCGGCAGTTCGCCGGAGTCGACCCTGCGCCGCATCGACGCGATCGCCGCGTGCCGCGAGGCACTCGACCGCAATGTCGCACCGCTGCTCGCGGTGGAGGCGATGACGATGGCGCTGCGGGCGGGCTGAGCCGGGTCACGCGGACGGGCCGGGTTCCCTCGGGCACCCGTTCCGCGGACAGGGGGCGGCCCGGCGCCGGTCGGGCCGCCGCCCCGTAGAGGTCTCTCCACGTGCCGAGAGGCAACCCCGGTCACGGGACAAAGGCCGCCCCGTGTGACGGCGGCGGCCGTCCGCTCCGCCCGGTCGGGGGTGCCGCATCCGGTGACAGGTTGACCGAGTCACTCGTACGAGCCGCACAGGCGACTGAAGGTGATCAATTGATCGCGCACGGTTACGCTCGCGAGATGGACCTGAGGCGCACCTCCCGGCCGACCCGACCCCTCCGTGCGAGCGGCGTGCTGCTGGCCGCCGCGGCGCTGCTCATCTCCGCCTGCTCCTCCGGGAGTTCCACGGCGACGGCCGCGAAGGCGGACGCGGTGCTGACCGCGCTGCCGCGGGCCACTCCGGCGGCGCTGTCGCCGTACTACACGCAGAAGCTGAACTGGCGCAGCTGCGGTGTTCCCGGCTTCGAGTGCGCCACGATGAAGGCGCCCCTCGACTACGCGAAGCCGGACGCCGGTGACGTGCGACTGGCGGTGTCCCGCAAGAAGGCCACGGGCCCGGGCAAGCGCCTCGGCTCGCTCCTGGTCAACCCGGGCGGCCCCGGCGGCTCGGCGATCGGCTACCTCCAGTCGTACGCCGGCATCGGGTATCCGGCGGACGTCCGCGCCCGCTACGACATGGTCGCGGTCGACCCGCGGGGTGTGGCCCGCAGCGAGCCGGTCGAGTGCCTCACCGGCCCCGAGATGGACACGTACACCCAGACCGACAGCACGCCGGACGACGGCCGGGAGACGGACCAACTGGTCGCCGCGTACAAGAAGTTCGCGGAGGGCTGCGGCGAGCGGTCGCCCGAACTGCTGCGGCACGTCTCCACCGTGGAGGCGGCCCGGGACATGGACATCCTCCGGGCGGTCCTCGGCGACCAGAAGCTGAACTACGTGGGGGCGTCGTACGGGACGTTCCTGGGGGCCACGTACGCGGGTCTCTACCCGGAGCGCGCGGGCCGGCTCGTGCTGGACGGCGCACTCGACCCGTCCCTGACCGCGCGCAAGCTCAACGAGGAGCAGACGGCGGGGTTCGAGACGGCGTTCCAGTCCTTCGCGAAGGACTGCGTCCGGCACAGCGACTGCCCGCTGGGTGACGCGGGCACGGGTCCGGACGAGGTGGGCCGGAACCTGAAGGCGTTCTTCCAGCAGCTCGACAAGACGCCGATCCCGGCGGGCGACGCGGACGGCCGCAAGGTCGGCGAGGCGCTCGCGACGACCGGGGTGATCGCGGCGATGTACGACGAGTCGGCGTGGCCGCAGCTGCGTGACGCGCTCACCTCCGCGATGAAGGAGAAGGACGGCGCGGGCCTGCTCGCCCTCTCCGACAGCTACTACGAGCGGGACGCCGACGGGAAGTACGCGAACCTCATGTTCGCCAACGCCGCCGTGAACTGTCTCGACCTGCCCGCCGCCTTCTCCACGCCGGACCAGGTGGAGGAGGCGCTGCCCTCCTTCGAGAAGGCGTCCCCCGTCTTCGGCGAGGGGCTGGCCTGGGCCTCCCTGAACTGCGCCTACTGGCCTGTGAAGAACACCGGGGAACCGCACCGCATCGAGGCGAAGGGCGCGGCCCCGATCCTCGTCGTCGGCACCACCCGGGACCCGGCGACCCCGTACCCGTGGGCGAAGTCCCTCGCCTCCCAGCTCTCCTCCGCGACCCTCCTCACCTACGTCGGCGACGGGCACACCGCGTACGGCCGAGGCAGCGCCTGCATCGACTCCGCGATCGACCGCTACCTCCTCCAGGGGACCCCTCCGGAGAAGGGAAAGCGCTGCTCATAGCCCTGTTGCACCCGCACTCCCCGGAGGCCTCGGGGGGTGTGCGGAGCACCCCTCGAAACTGTGTAGACTTACCGCGTTGCTGATCGCACCATAGGTGTGGGCAGCGCGCCGCCTTAGCTCAGATGGCCAGAGCAACGCACTCGTAATGCGTAGGTCTCGGGTTCGAATCCCGAAGGCGGCTCTTGTGAAAGCCCGGGTCAGACACCGCTGACCTGGGCTTTTCTGTTGTCTGGAGCTGGGAGATCGGGTCTTCTGCGAGGAGGCCCAGAGGGCTGCGTGAGCGGAAGTGGCCAAGGGGTGGCCACGTGCGCGGCGAGTGTGCAGAGGGGTGGCCACTCAATGACGTGCCCAGTTGCTGTCCGCTGTCAGCGTTGTTGTGGGGGGCCAACAAGGCATGGGGCGTGTCGTTGCCGACCTCGAGCAGGTGTGCTCCCGCCAAGTAGTCGGGCTCGGGTCTTGAATGGTGTAGGGCTCTGGCCGGGTGCCGGAGCCCTCTGCGGTATTGGGGCGGTGTCATTCGGGTTGTGTCCCGTGTCGTGACCGTGTCGCGGTGTAGGGGATCAAGCGTTACGCGTTCCCGGTACGAGGGCCCTGACGGTCTCCGGAGTCGTGCGGTCCACGAGGCGCCCTGCTGGCGCGAGTTGGTCACCCGGTCTGCCGGAGCCACCGTCTCCGACCTGCGGACTCCGGCGCCTTGATCGGCTACACCACCCGGCGAGTGGCCATCGTCATTCGCTGGAGATGTCGGAATGAGGTGCCAGCGGTGGCGTGGCGGGCGGGGGGTGTGACCTTGCCCAGGGGAGGGAGTCGGCGATCCGATTCATCTCGACTGGCGAACCCATCGGATCTTATGGGTCACCGGCACCATATTTTATTTGAGTGGCCATTGACATGATGTTCGTTGTGATGGCAATGTTATGTGCGGGCGTCCTGAATAGGTTACGTGGAAAGTGAGAAGAAGATGGCTTCGCAGGAGGACGACAGCATCGGGGAGCGGTGCCGCCAGGAGGGCGGACTGATCGAGGTCACCCTCGGAGATCTCCGCGAAGAGCTCGGATACAAGAAGCTGGGGAAGTGGGTCCTCGTTGAAGTGGCGGAGGCCCTGGGTAAGGCCAAGCTTGGATACTTCCCGCCCGACATGCTCGACCCCCACCACAACATCGAGCCCCGGCAGTGGCAGGCGGTGTGGATCTACGACAGGGACGGCAGTCCGCGTGCGCAGGTGATCGACGCCGTGCTCCATCCGGACCAACACGACGTCCGAGGCGCCTTGGATGGGTTGGCTGCTGGTCGCCCCGACGCAATGACGCCCGAACAGAAGCTTGCGCAAATCCGCGAGTTGGTTCGCGAGTAGGTGCACTGCGGAGCTAGGTGACCCCGCCTGTCGAGCAGGCCCGTCCAACTGGCCACTCAAGGTCATACCCGATCGGTGTCGGTGACGCGTTTCGTCGGCGTAAGCCGTGATCGGCCCTGATCAGGTATCCATCAGTACCCCCGTCGGGAAGAACTGAAGGCCGTCATGAACCTCAGCAGCACCCCGCTCGCGCACAGAACGATCCTTACCGTTCCCCACGCTGAGAACCCCTTTCAGGATGTCCGCCGGATCAGCGCTCGATGGCTGACCGGCAAGTTCGGCACCGCCCCCTTCACCTCTGGTCATCACCACCTTGACGAGGTGTCGGTGCTGACCAACCAGGCGGCCTACCTCGCCGATGGCGCGGAGCACGCGATACGTCTTCAGCTGCGCGAGGACAAGCCCGAGGCCACATGGCGCACCACTATCACCGCCGTCGCGTTCGCAGACTCCTCCGCACTGCTCTCGGTCGGTCTGGAGGTCTTCCCCAACGTCGATACGCCGCTGACTCCCGGCCGACCGGGCCTAGTTCGGGACTTGGTCCGGGATCTGAAGCCCATTGACGGCCCGGCACCACTGACCCTCGATGCCCAGAGCGTGAGTGCTGAGCAAGTCGACACCCTGATTGACGTGCTCTGCGACCCCACGCGGCGCATGCCCGTGATTGTGGCGGCCCGGCCGCTCCGTGCCAACCCGCTGTGGTCGCAGCGCCTGGGTAAAGCGATGCCGCGGTGCGCCGGCGCGGCATCGCTGTATCTGCTCGCGGACACCGAGGCCGTCGATGCCTTCCGCGATGCGATCGGCGAGTATCACCGTGTCGCCCCCGGTGCGGTGCGGACGTTCCTGACCGACGTCGATCCGGCATGGCCGAAGGACGCCTCACGCCATCGGTTCCTGACTATGGCCCGGATGAGCGATCCCCAGGATCGGGCCTGGTACGGCCTAGCCCGTACTGTCGAGCGGCTCTCCACCGAGGCCCCACTGCCGGAGGCCCTGCGTACCCTCTCGTTCCCGAACGACGCAGGCCAGCGCCACCGCGAGGAACGGCAGGCTGCTCTGGCAGCCGTGCGGCCATCCGACGAGCTGGCAGTGATGCGCAAGGACGTCGAGGAGCTTAAGGCGCTGCTGGCCCAAGCGGACGAAGAGCTCAAGGAAGCGGCACTTACGTCCGAGTTGTCGTCGCGGACCGTGGCCTCCATGGAGGAGCAACTCCACATAGCCGTCGAACGGGCGGACGGGGACATGGAAGAGGCTCTGCGTGCGCTGGACGACGTGGAGCGGGCACGGGCCGAGGGGGACGTGCTGCGACGTCGGCTTCGTGACGCAGGCCGCTATGAGGACACCGTCGTCGTCGAGCAGCCCGCGGGGATGCCGGACTCGTTCGAAGAACTGTGGGAGCGGTTGGGTACGTTCGAGGGGATCCTGATCACGGCGGACAAGAGTAGAGCCCTGGAACTCGACGAGGCGGAGCGGGCTCGCGTGTGGGCGGCGAAGGCATGGAACGCCCTGCGGGCGCTGGACTCCTACGTGCAGGCGGCCCGGGATGGTTTCAACGGTGGCTTCTACCAGTACTGCACGTCCGGCCGCCCCGGTGCGGTGAACTGGCCGCTCAAGCAGTTGGCCACGGCCGAGTCCGAGACGACGATGAACAAGTGGGGCGCAGAACGGATTTTCGCTGTTCCTCAGGAGGTGGACTCCTCGGGACGCAAGGAGATGCAGGCTCACCTGAAGCTCGATTCCAAGGGCAGTACCTCGCCGAGGGTCTACTTCGTGGACGATACGAAGGGCGTCACCGGGCAGATGATCGTGGGCTACATCGGGCCTCATCTGACCAACACGAAGACCAACTAGTCAGCGACTCGACCCGCGCCAGCAAGGCCGGTCAGACACATGCTGACCGGCCTCCGTTAAGGACGTGTCGTCATGCCGTCTGGGCTCGGCCATCGACGTGGTGCCGGCAGTTATCGGAGGTGGGCTGCGCCAAGCGTGCTGATCGATCAGCTCCGGCGGAGATCGACAGAGGCCGCTTACGGGCTCGAGGCACAAGTTTGACGACGGCCTCGGCGGCGGCACGTGCGAGGTCGTCGAGGACGGCCTGGTAGATGTCCCGGGTGATGCGGGTGTCGCTGTGGCCGAGGGTTTCTGAGACGACCTTGATGTCTACGCCCGCCGCGAGCATGAGGGTCGCGGCGCCGTGGCGGAGGTCGTGCAGTCGGATCGGCGGCAGTCTGGCCTCGGCCACCAGGCGCTCGAACAGGTCCGAGACCTTGCCGGGGTGGAGCCAGGAGCCGTCCTCCTCGGTGAAGATACGACCGGTCAGCTTCCAGGCTGTGCCCCACTTGTGGCGCTCCTGGTCCTGGCGCTCGCGGTGCACCTTGAGGCCTTCGTTGGTCTCCTCGTCAAGAGCGATGACCCGGATGCCGCTGTTGGTCTTGGGTGCGCCTTCGATGACCTCCCAGCCGTCTTGGACGAGCTGGGTGGCCACGGTGAGTGAGGCGTTCTCGTAGTCGTGATCGATCCAGCGCGGGCCGCATCCCTCGCCCCGGCGCAACCCCCGGAACGCGACCAACCGCCACATGATCTCCAGGCGCTCACCCTCGATGTGATCGAGGAAGTGGCCGGTCTGCTCCAGCGTCCAGACCATGACAGGGGAGGGCTTCTCGCCGGTCGCCCGCCAGTGGGCAACCCGCTCGTCGGTCCAGATGAGTGCCTTCGGCTTCGTTCCCGGTAGTAGCTCGACGTGCTCGGCCGGGTTAAAGCTCGGCATCCGCTGCTGTGCGATGGCGACGTTCAGAGCGGCGCGGAGTGTGGCCTTGATGTTTGGTTGGGTGTTGAGGCCGGTGGTGCGACGGAAGGGCGGCATCTCGTCGATAGCCGCTTGAAGCCATTTACGGCGGGCGCGGTTCTCCGCGCCCTTCCGCGGGATGGCCTTCAACTCTTTGAGGGCGGCACGCCGCTGGGTATTCTGCTCCCCAACCTCGATGTTCGCCTCGTTGATGGCGTCGAACATCTTGTTGATGTGGCCGACCCGCAGCTTGTCGAGGCGGATCTCGCCAAGGTGCGGTTTGAGGTGGACGCGGATATCCACCGCGTACCGCTTGATCCCCGTAGGCCGAAGGCGCTTGCGGCCTTCGAGCCACTCCTCGAGCCACTCGCCCACGGTCGTCTTGGAGTTGAGCACCTCGCCGACCTTGAACCGACGACGGGTCTCGTCATAGTCGGGCAGGGGCTCCTTGGTCTTGCCGCAGGCCTCCAGCAGGTCACTGATCGCGAGCTGTCCAGCTGGGTCGTCTTCTTCCGGTATCGACATCAGAGCGCGGACCTTGCTCAGCGCCTCAGCGGCTGCGGTCGATGATTCGAAGCCGCTGTTCGCGCGAGCCGATCCGTACCTCGACACCGTGACGGATTCCGAGGGCCCCGAGGCCGCGCATGTCCCGGGAGAAGCCCTCCTTGAGCTCGACCGTTTCCGGATTCAGCCTCAGATTGACCACGAGTAGGCGGTTGCGTGGCTGCACGCGCACTGTGGCCACGTTCACGATCCGCCGGTAGGCGACGTAGAGGAGCTGGGGCTCCTTGAATACATCCCGGTGGGATATCAGCAGCTCGTCGAGTCCCGCGTACAGCTCCTTGAGATCGTCGGGTGACTCATCGAGAAACTGCTGGACCGACTTCGGCGAAGCAGACGCCGCACTGGGCGATCCCGACGCTCTGCCTCGCGCGGAGGTGCGGCTGCCGCCGGCCGAAGCGATGAGCTGCAGCGTGAGTACATCCTCGAAGACCCGGTACGTCACCAGGTCGATCCGGTGGCCGATCATCTCCACAGCCACTGTGTCGTGGCGGGTGAAGGCGCCAGCGACGCAGACGATCCGTGGAGCGCTCCAGTCGATGTCCGCGGCAGCCTGGTCGCCGAGCTTCTCCCGGGTCAGACCTTCGAACTCGTGGTGATGGTCGTGTAGCCACCACAGGTATGAAAGCCCCTGGCTGATGACGTTCTGGTCGCGGTTTCGCTTGTACTCGACGATGACGGGCGTGCCGTTCTCGTCCAGCCCGAGGGAGTCGATCCGGCCTCCGTGATGGCCGGTGCGGTACTCGGTCGCGAGGCAGCGGACGCCAAGCATGGCCTCCATGTTGGCCTCGATCAGCCGCTGCAGCTCGACCTCCACCCGCACGGCCGCTCCAGAGACCTCAGTAGCCTGCCCGCCTCTCACCCTGAAGACCTTCAGATTGCTCATGAGCCTCCCCACCCCAACTTGATCGCCGGGAAGGAACAATGGGCGCCAGGAAGCATTTATTCCGGTTCCAGTCGGATCAGCCTTGTTGCCCGGGGGGACCGCTCGCCGCCGGAGGCACCCACAGCCGAACGGTGCGGTCGATGCTGGCGGTGGCGAGCACGGTGCTATCCGGCGAGAAGGCGACCGCCGTCACGGCGTCGTGGTGGCCGGTGAGGGGTTCGCCGACCGGCTGATGGGTGGTCGGATTCCACAGACGCACGCTGTGATCCTTGCTGGCTGTAGCGATCAGACCGCCGTCGGGAGAGAAAACCAGGGCCGCGACGGCGTCGCTATGGCCGGTGAGGGGCTTTCCATCGGGCTGGTACGTTGCCGCGTCCCACAGCTGAATCGAGTGATCGTCGCCAGTGGTAGCGATCAGACTGCCGTCGGGGGAGAACGCGACGGAGCTCACGGAGCCTCTGTGACCATCTAGGAGTTCGCCAGTTGGCTCACGGCTGGTGGCGTCCCACAGAGATACTGTGCCTGCATCCGTGGCGGTGGCGATCAGACTCCCGTCGGGGGAGAACGCGATCCCAGTGACGACCCCGTGATGGCCGGTCAGCGGGACACCGGCGGGTTGTTGGGTGGCAGGCACCCACAGCCGTACGGCAGCACCATCATTGGCGACGGCGAGCAGGGTCCCGGTGGGCGAGAAGGCCATCGACGTGATGGGGCCGAGGTGGGAGGCCAAGGGGCTGCCCGACGCCGGTACTCGGGTAGCCGCGTCCCACAGGCGTACCGAACCACCCTCGTCCGCTGTGGCGATCAGGGTGCCGTCAGGGGAGAAAGCCACCACCCTCACGGAGTCTCGGTGACTGGTCAGATGCCTGCCGACCGGCTGCCGGTTGGCGGGATCCCAGAAGCGCACCGTATCGTCAGCGCTCGCCGTAGCGAGTTGGGTTCCGTCAGGCGAGAACACCACCGACCAGACCGCGTCCCGGTGCCCGATCAGGGGAGCTAGAGAGATGCCCTCGCCGTTCGTGAGCGCGGTGAGGACGCTGCGACTGGCGAGGCCCCGTGCGGTCAAGAGGTTTACATGGGTGCGTAGTTGGTCATTCTGGGCGATCAGGTTCTCGGGCGAGTCATCTTCATATCGTGCACGCTGTGCCGAGGAAGGCGCTGGTTGGTTGTCCTCGGCTTCGCATAGCCGCACCGTTTGATCGTAGCCAGCGGTGGCGAGCAGGCCGCCGCTGGGGGAGAAGGTGACGGCTGTGGCGGCGCCGGTGTGGCTGGTCAGTGGCGTTCCGACAGGCCGGCGGGTGGTCGGGTCCCAGAGACGCACCGTACCGTCGGCGGCGGCGGTGGCGAGCAGGCCGCCGCCGGGGGAGAAGGTGACGGCTGTGGCGGCGCCGGTGTGCCCGGTCAGTGGCGTTCCGACAGGCCGGCGGGTGGTCGGGTCCCAGAGACGCACCGTGCCATCGTCGCTGGCGGAGGCGAGCAGGCCGCCGCTGGGGGAGAACGCTACCGATCTGACGGGGCCGTCATGGCCGATCAAGGGCTTACCGACAGCTTGGCGAGTAGCGGGGTCCCAAAGACGCACCAATCCGTCGAAGCTGGCGGTGGCCAGTAAGGCGCCGACGGGGGAGAACGTGACGGCCGTGAGGGCGCGGGCATGGCCGGTCAATGGCTCGCCGACCGCTTCATAGGTGTACCGGTCCCAGCGACATACCGTGCGGTCGTAGCTGGCGGTGGCCAGCAAAGCGCCGTCGGGGGAGAACGCGACGGCCATGACACCTTTCTGTTTCTTGGTCGGGAGCGCTATGACCTCTTCATGGGTGGTCGGGTCCCAGAGACGGACCCTGCCATCGTCGCTGGCGGTGGCCAGTAGACCGCCGTCCGGAGAGAACGCGACGGACCTTACGGTCGTGGTGTGACCGGTCAGCGGCTTGCCGACCGCTTGACGGGTGGCTGGATCCCAGAGCATCACGATCCCGGCGGCGCTGCCGGTGGCCATCAGGTTGCCGTCCGGGGAGAACGCCACTGACCACACGAAGCCGGAGTGGGGTAGGACCGGTGGTGTGTGACGGAACCTTAGGGGCTGGTGATTCTCGATCGGCGCGGGCGGGTTCGTCGGCGGTGACGACGTTTCGTGGACCTGTGCTGAGGGCCGCCACGCGCCATCCACGACTGGCTGCTGAACGGACTCGGGCGCGGTCGGCGCGTGGCGGGCCTCGTCACGTAGGTTCGCGAGCCGGGCCCGGCCCGTACGCCAGGGCTCAACCCTTGGATCATTCCGGCCCACGGGGGACCGGTCGTCGTTCGCGAGGCTGAGTAGCGACCGGACGAGGGCAATCAGGAAGTTGACACTCGGCAAGCGCTTCCCGTTGAGGATCTCGCTGATCGCGGAGGATGAGAGTGACTGTCCAGGGGGTGCGTTACCGCTGATATCGCTTAGGGAGGGTTCGCCGCATTCGATCCGCAGCTTCCGGAGCCTGGAGGCGAAGTCCGCGAGTTCTCGCTGATAAGCGGCCTCGGAGACGTCCTCATGCGCCACGTACGTCCCCCCGATGGTCTGTGGGACTCAGCCTACGACGCTGGTTGCCGAACATCACCGAATTCCGCCGAACACCACCATACGGAGTGGGTGTTCGTCCGGAGAGCCGCCCGGTACGGCGATGGCCTGCGAAGATCGGGCTTCTCCGGGTCTGTTCGTGCCGTAAGAGGCATGCCGGATAAGGCTGGTGTGCTGGGCGCATGGATGAAATCGAAGAGCCCAACTCGCCCACTGTTCCTCAGGTCGTCCCCACGCCCGGACCGGTACCGGAGGCACCGACGCGTGATCGCGTACTTGACCTGGTCGCGTTGTTGATCCTGATCACGCTCGTGACGGGCGTCTTCATGCTGGCCGGCCCTGAGGCGTTCACCGCGGTCACCAGTGTCGGGCTGGGCCTGTTCGCGGCCTGGCGTGGCAGGCCGCCGCGGTCGTGAACGGCTCCGTATGTATAGAGGGGGCGGGGCCGCTGCACACCGGTGGCATCGGCTCCGGTCGGGGTCTTACACGAGAACGGCCGCCAGACTGCCGCGCGTACTCCCTCGTTCCGGGGCCGACGTGGGCCGACACGTTGGACTGGTGTGCGACAGACTCCGACCCCAGGCGGCGCGTTGGGTCCCGGAGGCCTAAATCCGATCGGAACGGTCCGCCGACTGCGGTTGGCGTGTGGCGCTTCTTGTGACCTTGGCCATGTGCGACGGGAGGCCGGGCCTGGAGCGACCCGCGGATGATCCCAGTGAGCGGGTCGCGCGACGGGGCCTGGAGGTACGTGAGCCGGCGGGGCTCGTTTTCCCTTGCCGACCTGGGCGCGCTCCTCGCGGATGCCGCTGGGGCTCAGGTCCGAGGGTCCGACCTCTGGTCCACGGCCCCACGAGGGTCGACGATAACGGCTTGGGATCGTAGGTCGAACCAGCTTCGGCCAGTCGTGGGAATGAGGTGAACTTTCTCTAAAACCGTCACGCGACTCACAATTTCCGCGGTATGCTTTCGCAATGTCTGAACTGCAAGAAGAGCCAAAGCGGGATCGCACCGGGGTCGAGCTGTTCGCGGGCGCGGGCGGCCTGGCGATGGCGGTCCACGGGGCGGGCTTCCGGCCATTGCTGTTCAACGAGTTCGCCCCGCGGGCGTGTCAGACCCTGGAGGCGAACGGGGCCAAGCTTCGAGGGGACGAGGAGCGCATCCCTGAGCCCGGGGAGCCGTGGCCTCTGGTGGCGGGGGACGTCCAGGACCTGGATATGAGCTATCTGCTCGGTCGTGTGGACGTGCTCGCCGGCGGCCCGCCGTGCCAACCGTTCAGCCTGGGTGGGATCGCCAAGGGGGACGAGGACAAACGCAACATGTTCCCGCAGATGTTCAAGGCGATGCGCCAGATTCGCCCCAAGGCCGTCCTCTGCGAAAACGTTGTCGGACTACTCAGGCCATCGTTCAAGCCCTACCTCGACTACATCTTGCGCGAGATGGAGATGCCGTTCGAGCTGCGCGACCCGGAGGCCACCTGGCAGGAGCACGACCAGACCCTCATCGATGCTGGGGGCAAGCCTGCCAGCGACCCGTCCGAGCGCTACAAGGTGGTGATGACGCGCGTGAACGCCGCTGATTACGGGGTCCCTCAGATCAGGCACCGCATCATCATCGTCGCCTTTCGGGAGGACCTCGGGGTCGACGTCGACCAGTTCGAGGAGGACGTGCTTCCCCAGTACTCGGAGGAGGCGTTGCACCGGTCCATGCTCAACGGCTCCTATTGGAGGCGTCACGACGTCGACCCGCATGTGCGTGCCCGGGCCATGGCCAGGATCCCCAATGGCGTTCCACTTGATTCGGACGGATCGAAGAAGCCCTGGCGCACCTTCCGAGACGCCATCGCCGGCATCGATGAGAACGAGGGGAAGCCCTTGCCGAAGATCCCCTGGGACAGGCTGGACCGCCGTGAGTATCGCGCCGGGGGTTTCACCGACCACATCGGATGGCCCGACGCTCGGATCTACAAGGGCCACACGCCTAATGAGCTGGATCGTCCGGCCAAAACTGTGAAGGCCGGCGTGCATGGTGTTCCTGGTGGCGAGTCGGTCATGCTGACCGATGAACTGGAAACCCCAGGAGGCACCACTTATAAGCACAGGTACATGACCGTGCGTGAGACCGCCCGCGTCATGACATTCCCTGATGATTGGAAGCTCGAAGGCCCTCGTGGGGAGAAGATGCGGCAACTGGGCAACGCGGTCCCGGTGAAGCTAGGTGCGGTATTCGCCGATGCGGTAGCGAAGGCCCTCGATACGGCGCAGGGGCCAAGGCCGTGAGCGATGCGCCCAAACCGCATCAGAACCGGTGGAATGACAAGTTGCCCCCAGACCGTGCCTGGAAGGGACGGGCGGGACGGACTCGGAAAGCTCTATCCGCTGAGCAGGACAAAGCGGCTGGCGGTCACCATCGGCGTCTAGTTGACCTGGGTGACGGCCGCGTGGCTTACGCCTCGGTCTCGTTGAGGATTCTGCCCAACACTCGGCGTATCCGCGCGGTACTGCGTTGGGGCGATGGACGGAAGTCCCCGGAGCGCTACCTGGGCGAGGTCGAACATGACACTCGTGCGGCCAACCTTGCTCAGGGCTGGCGCCTGGCCTGGGATAAGGGCCTCTTGAGGGAGGAGACCTTGCCCGACAACTCGACAGCCTCGACTCCTGCGGTCCGTGCCTCCATGAGGGGCAACCGTGGTAAGGACACGAAGCCTGAGAAAGCCCTCCGGTCGCTTCTCTTCAAGGAAGGGCTCCGCTACCGGGTCCACGCACTGCCGGTCCAGGGCCTCCGGCGGAGCGTTGATGTGCTGTTCCCGAAGGCGCGAGTAGCGGTCTTCGTCGACGGCTGCTTTTGGCACGTCTGTCCGGAACATCACCGACCAGCGACCAAGAACACGGGCTTCTGGAGGGAGAAGTTCGCCGACAACCAGCGGCGGGACGCTGAGACCAACCGGATCCTGGAGGAAGCGGGCTGGACGGTCATCAGGGCGTGGGAACACGAGGCGCCGGAGGACGTGGCCCGGCGGGTTATCTCAGCGGTCCGAGGCGTGACCGGCGCGGCGTAGTTACAGCTCCTCACCGAGCAGTAGGTCATCGATGGCGTCGTTCAACCTGCGCAGAACGATACGGCCATCACCATCGCTGTACGCGAGGATGGGACTCTCCGTATCGAGACCTGCCTCGGCGAGAATCCCCAAGGGGATCTGCACCCGGCCGCTCGCATCGATGGTGACTTGCGCGGGTTCCCGGATCATGAGGCGAGTCTCGCACGCGTGAGGTTCAGAGGCACTCCTCGGAGCGGGGCGGCATCACCAGGGGTTTCGAGATCTTTGTCCCGCAGGTGTCGGTGGCGCCCATTAGGGTTGACGGCATGCTGATGGATGCTCCAGGAGCGTGCCTGACCCGGGCCGGCGGTGGGCAGCTTGACGCTGGTGGGCGATCTTCACGTCCCGCTTGCCAGGCATGTGATCACGACGAAGACGGGGGCCGGCCGTGACCGAGGACCAGTACATCAATGTCACCCCACACCCGCGGATCTTGGGTGTGCTCGGCGACATCGAGTTCTCGCACTGGCAGTGCCTGGCAGAGTTGATCGACAACTCGTTCGACGAGTTCCAGGCGGCCGGTGCGACGGTGGACCGACCCTCGGTCGCGGTCTCGCTCCCTCCGGCGAACTCGAGGCGCGCGACGGCTGAGATCACGGTGCAGGACAATGGCCGGGGCATGAGCCTGGAGGCTGTCACCAACGCCATCAGCGCGGGCTGGACGAGCAATGGCCGACACGGTTCCCTAGGCCTGTTCGGCATGGGTTTCAACATCAGCACGGCGCGACTCGGTCGGCGTACCACAGTGCGTACTAGTCGGGCGGGTGACCCGGACTGGGTCGAGGTGACCCTGGACCTAGTGCAGATCGCCAACTCCTCCAAGTACCAGGCGCCATACCGCACGGTGCCCAAAACTAATCGTGAAGAACATGGCACTACGGTCACCATCAGCGACTTGAAGCAGGAGCAGTACGCCACGCTCTGTCGCCCGCAGACGCAGAACGTGATCCGGGAGAAGCTCGGAGACGTCTACAGCTACCTATTGTCGGAGAAAGGCTTCCTGCTCACTCTCAATGGCAAGAAAGTAAGGCCGCGCCTGCCCTGCGTCTGGGACGAGAAGCGGACTGTCACGCGCCAGGGTGTGGAGATCCATGCGGTCCAGGAGATCGATCGCGAGCTGAGCCCCAAAAACGCCTGCATGGCTTGCGGGTATTGGAGCTCCGCCGACGCTGAGCGATGTGAGGAATGCGGGCAGGACCGCTTGGAACTGAGGGAGCGCAGGATCTGGGGTTGGATCGGGATCCAGCGGTACGTCCACCGTACCGACTACGGGCTGGACTTCCTTCGCAACGGACGAAAGATCCTCCTCAAGGACAAGCGGGTCTTCTACTGGGAAGACGAGGATGGTCTCGCCGAGGCGGATCCTGAGTACCCCATCGACTCCGGAGTCGTGAAGATGGGCCGGATTGTCGGTGAGATCCACTGCGATCATGTCGCTCCGAACTATCAAAAGACCGCGTTTGAGTTCGAGACCGCCGAATGGCGGCAAATCCTGCGTGAGGTCCGGGGAACAAGCCCCCTGCGTCCAAAGATCGCGAAGAACCTCGGGCTGCCGGAGAACCGCAGCCCCCTTGCCTTGCTCTACGCGGGCTTCCGCCGCCAAGACCCGGGGCTCAACTATCTGATCCCTGGTGACGGACGCAACGCTCTCCACGAGACGGCCGCTAAATGGGCCGCGCTAATGCGGAAGGGATCCGCCGAGTACCAGACCGACGAGGTGTGGTACCGCGCGGCCTACCAGCACGACAACCCGATAGCCGCGGATCCGGAACCGGGGAATGACGACATCCTCCCCGGGCTCGGCGCTGGTTTCCTTGATCCGGATGACGAGACTGAAGGCGGGGCGGAGCCCGACACGACCACGACGGGCCAAGAGCCGCCTGAGGACGAAGCCGCACCGGTGGAGACGTTGGACCAGCGGCTCCAGCGATACCGAGATCACGCCGACCCCATCGTCGACCTGACGGGCCCGTACTACCTTGAAGACCTGGGCCGCGTGGACCTGATGGCTTGGGCGGTCAGCGGCCAGCATTTGGTCACCAAAGACGGACGGCCCGCGCCTGTGATCGTCTCGATGGTCCGAGCGCCGCAGTTGGAGGTATTCGTCGATACCGGTCACTCGCTTTTCCGTGAATACGGGACGGATATACGTGACTTGGCACTCATCGAGGTTGCGGAGTTTATGCGAGTGCGGGCGAACAACGTGGCGATGCCCCTGAGCGAGATCGTCGCGCAGCTCAAGACCCATACCTCTAGCCCCAGGCTGACGCCGGCGGCGACGGCGGAGGAATCCGAGCGACTTCTCGAACAGGTGCGTATCGCTATGGTGGCGCCCGTTTCGGCGAATCCTGCGGTGCACTGGCTGCTGCTCACGAAGGACGAACGAGCCGACGCCGAACGCCGGTTCGCGGTCGAGGCCGGTGGAGCATCCCCTTGGAACGACGCGATCTCCAATGGTGAATTCATCCGCTATGTCCCGGCCAGCGCCGTCATCCGCATCATCCAGGACTCCCCGGAGACCTTCCTCGATGGGTGCGTCTTCAAGCGCGGGTACATCGCTCTAAGCGATCCCGGGGCACGAGAGCTCGTCGTAGAGCGACTGCTTAACCCTCTGGGGGATCTCGCGCTGCTGGAACAGCACCGCCCACGCCTCGACGTCGAGGAGTTGGCCCGGATCAGGATCAGCTGCCGCCTCATCGCGCGCGACCTCGCTGACAACACGTAGGGAGAGCGGAATGCAATTCCTCGACGCCGCCTCCCTGCTGGACTCCGGACCACTGCAGTTTCCGCGTCGTATCGAGCGCCTGCTGTGGCATCTGGGCTTTTCCGATGTGTCCAACATCGACGGCTCCGGCGACGAGGGCGGTGACATTCTTGCCCTCCGCAAGGGCGAGACTTGGGTGGTCCAGTGCAAGTGGAAGCGACGCGGAGCCGTAGGAGCCGACGCGGTGGACGAGGTCGCCCGCGCCCGGGATCACTATCGCGCTCACAAGGCGGTCGTCGTCACCAACACTCGCTTCAGCCCTGGCGCTCGGCAGCGCGTGGCGAATCTGGCACGCCTAGGTCCTGGAATCCTCTTGTGGGGCGGAACAGACCTAACGACTAGTTTCGACCGGGTACCGCCTCGCTTCGGACGAGTGACGCCTCGGCCTTATCAGGCTGAGGCACTCCAGGCGTTGACCACCGATCTCGATGCCTCTGGTCGTGCACTGCTCGTGCTGGCCACGGGCCTGGGTAAAACGGTCGTCGGAGGCGAGGTGATCGCGACGCATCTGCGACGCGCTCCCCAGGACCAGGTCCTGGTTGTCGCACACGCCAAAGACCTCGTCCAGCAACTAGAGCGGGCGCTCTGGCGACACCTTCCCAAAGACGTTCCAACACGGCTCCTCACGGGCGACACTCGTCCTGATGACCTCTCTGGTCTTACCTGCGCGACGGTCGGCTCGGCGCTGTCCGCCGCACGATTTGGATACCGTCCGGGGCTCGTCATGATCGACGAAGCCCATCACGTGGGCGAAGAAGGCCAGTACGACGAGCTGTTGGAGCTCCTCAGTTCGGCTCGCCACCTGGGCGTCACCGCGACCCCGTGGCGTGGTGATAAGCACGACATCACCCATCAGCTCGGCGCCCCCAGCTTCAGCCTGGGGATCGAGGAGGGAATGCGGCGCGGCTACCTAGCCCAGGTCGACTACCGCCTGTTCGTCGACGACATCGACTGGGACATCGTCCGCGAGGCCAGCGACCACTCATACGGACTGGCCGAACTCAACGCGAAGCTCTTCCTGCCGCAGAGAGACGAAGCAATCCGCGACGAGTTGGCTACAGCATGGGCCACCACGGCCAATCCCCGGGCCATTGTCTTCTGCCGCACCATCGAACACGCCGAGCGGCTCGCTGACATGCTGCGGCGCACCCCCCTTTGGTCAGGTGCCCTCGCTCTCCATGCGGGACTCGTCAAGAGGGAACGGCAGAACCGGCTGCTCGCCTTCCGGGCCGGCGAGGTACCCATCCTCACAGCGGTCGACATCCTCAACGAGGGCGTTGATGTGCCGGACGTGAATATCCTCTGCTTCGCACGAGTCACGCACTCCCGCCGAATTTTCGTTCAGCAGCTTGGTCGAGGGCTCCGCCTGCGCGAGGGAAAGGAGCGAGTCACGGTGTTGGATTTCGTAAGCGACCTCCGCCGCATCGCTGCCGCACTCAAGCTCAAGCGTGCGCTTGACGGGGATGGTGAGGTCGAGACCCTGGCGAAGATCACCCCGTCGAACATCGACTTCAGCGACCAGAAGGTGGCCACGCTCATGGATGAGTGGATCAAGGACGCGGCCAGTCTTGAGACCACGTACGACGAGCATCGACTCCAGTTCCCCGCCACCCGCGCCCCCCAGGAGTAATCACCGTGGCCTTGCAGCACTTGCCTGCTCCCATTCGCGAACGCCTCCTCATCGAGATCTACCAACAGGCCAATGACCTGGACTGGGAGTTCTTGAGCAACACCGAGAAGACGAACCAGTATCGGAGATGGATCGAGGATCCCAAGGTCGGTGGAGTCCTGCTCTCCTACGGGCCGGAGAAGGACGCCAGGGTCTGGATCAAGGATGTCCCGATGAAGGAATACGCCCGAGCGCAGGAAGGGATCGGGACCTACGTCCGCTACGCGGTAAACCGGTTCCAGGGGCCCGAGGAAATCGTCCGTGCGGCATGTGGCAGCGGCTGGGTGATGAAACCCGATTCGGTTGGAGAGAAGCCGAACCACTGCTACGCCATCGCTGGCGACGCCACTCGATACGTTTGCTGGGGCCGCGCCGGAACCTTTCGTGACCTTGTCTGGGCCGCGTTGAATGAGGCCATCGACTCGGTGGAGCGGCCCGCGATCGTCATCACGACCCGCAACGGTGAGACCGTCTCCACGGCTGAGCGTACGCGCCAGGAACGAGTGGCTCAGCGTTGTGGCGCGGACCTGCGATACCTCCACCGCGAGATGATCCCGAACCCTGATTACCTTGGAGCGGCGGGTGGCGGCCATGGTCCATCGCAACCCACCCTCATTGACTAGGTGCGCTGTCCGCTCCTTCAGTAACCTCAACCGCAGGCAGGCACTCGCCTGACCCCGTCGATTGCCTGCTCGCACAGGACTTCGGCGCCTCTGAGTAGCTCGGTCAGCTTCGGGCTGTCGCCGTACTGTCGATCACGGCACTCGGATACCGGGCGAGACGATGATCTGTGCCCGGCCGGTGGGTGGCCGCCGGGCCTAGGAGGGCGAGTGTCTGGAGACGGAAACCGCGCGCTTGTGGATGTCGGCTGGGCTGTGGCGGATCTGCTGCGAGGCAGCATGACAGCCAATCAGCAGCGACGGGTGATCCTCCCGTTCACCGTGCTACGCCGGATGGACTGCTTGCGCCGGTATGAGTCGGACCTGCGACTGAAAGCGACAGCTGGGGATGGTGATAGCGGTCTCGCCGACACCGCTTCGGCCGCGGTGACGGCGGGATCGGACAGGACCGGCGGCGCGCCGGACACCTCGGACAGCCTCGGCGACCTGCTCACTGCGGTTGACGAGACGTCGTCGGACGCCGAGTCGATGCTCGCCGAAGCGCTGGGGCGCTTTGTACAGGCGTTCTCGGCCGAGGTCGTGGAAGTACTGGATGCGTTTGAATTCGCCAATTCGGTAAGGCGGTTGGCAAGCGCGAGTGTGCTGCGCCGGGTGGTGTCCCGGTTCGCCGAATTCGACCTGAACCCTGATGTCGTCTCCGACCAGGAGATGGGGCTGGCGTACGAGGAACTGGTTTGGCGTCTCATTGACACGGCGCCGGAGGAGTCGGGCGAGCACACGAGCCCCCGGGATGTGACCAAGCTGGCCGCCGCACTGCTGCTCGGCCTAGACGCGGCGACGCTGGACCCGGCGGGCGCGCCGATCGCGGTCCATGACCCGTGTTGCGGCACCGGAGGCATGTTCACCGCCGTCGAGGACTTCCTGCGTG
The DNA here is from genome assembly GCF_002078175.1 of Streptomyces sp. M41(2017). Lineage (GTDB taxonomy): Bacteria > Actinomycetota > Actinomycetes > Streptomycetales > Streptomycetaceae > Streptomyces. Next base: position 2,406,164 of record NZ_MWFK01000001.1, read on the forward strand.
GCCTGGACAGTCCCCCCGAGGTGACGTTTTTCGGCCAGGAGATTAACTCGGAAAGTCGCGCCACGGCCCGTTCAGCACGCATGATGGCAGGCGCGGGTCGAACGGGCATCTTGTCCGGGAACGTCCTCAGTGACGACAGGTACCGAGGCGAAACGTTCGACTATCTGCTGTCGAACCCTCCGTGGGGCGTGGAGTGGCGGCGGGCGCGCGACGAAGTTAAGCGCGAGGCTGAGGAGTTGGGCCATGCCGGCCGCTTCGGGGCGGGATTGCCCCGTGTCAGTGACGGCTCCTGGCTCTTCGTGCAGCACATGGTCGCCCATATGCGGCCGCCGGCCGACGGCGGTGCCCGGGCAGCCCTCTTGTTCCCCGCCCTGGCGCTGAACCGCGGCGGTACCGGATCGGACGAGGCGAAGCTCCGGCAGTGGCTCTTGCGGAACGACCTGCTGGAGGGTGTGGTCGCCCTGCCCGCTGATCTGTTCGTCAACACCAGTATCCCGGCGAGCCTGTGGCTGCTGTCCAACCGTAAGCCGCCCCGACTGCGTGGGAAAGTCATCGCGTTGGATGCCCGGGGACACTTCGCGACCCTGCGACGGACGCTGGGCCGCAAACGGCGGTACCTGACCGGCCAACACATTGCCCGCCTCACCGAGCACTACGAGACCGCGTACGCCGGTAGTGCGGAGGAGACGCAGGAAGTTGACGGTGAGAGCGGGGCGTTGCTGCTCGACATCGATGACCTCGGCTACCAGGAAGTCACGGTCGAGCGGCCGCTGCGGCAGCACTTCGAGGTGGACGACGCCACCATCACCGATGCCGAGTCCTGGCGGACACCGGCACGTTTCGACGGAATGCCTGCCCTGGTGGGCGCTCTTCGCACGCTGAGCGGGCAGAACTGGTCTACCTGGGACGCGTTCGAGGGCGCCTTCTCCACGGCGCTGAAGAACGTAGGTCTGACGGTGGACCTCCCGCGCGTGTTGTCGCGCCGAGTGCGGCAGGCCGTGGCCGTATCGGCTCCGGATGGTGAGCCCCAGAAGGACGAGCGCGGGCGTCCACTGCCGGATCCCGAGCTGCGGCACAAGGTGAGGGTCCCTATGGGGCAGAACGTGGACGATTTCATCGAGCGCGAGATCGCGCCCGAGTACCCGGACATATTGCGCGACCAGGTCGGCGTCGACATCGGCTACACGCTGCCCCAGGCCCCCTTCCTGGCCGGCGGACCTGGTACGGGCTTCGGGCCGCTTTCCACGGTGGCACGGCGCGTGGGAACCGTCTCACCCGGCAGGCGAGCCCCGGCGGACCTACGCCTGCTGAGCGGCAGAAACCTCCAGACGATCCCGACAGCGGCGGAACTCACGGAGGCTCCCCGGCCAGGGCAGGCAGTGGCTGTCTGCACCGGCGGTGACGTGGTGGGACTCGGATCTAACTGGCGTTTGCTGCCAGCGGAGTTCGGGGACGCCGTGACCGCTTTGACCGTGTTGCGTCCGATCGGCAACAGCGGGCGAGCTCTGTGCGAGTGGATGCGGACCCGGGCGAGCGAAGAGGACGGCCCTTACTCGCGCTCGCGCGTGGCGATGAACTCGCCTGTACCCGTCGAGCTGATCAAGGACCCTGAGTTCAACGCCCATCTGGACGACCTCGACCACGGCAAGGCGGCACTCGCCGTCACGACCTCAAGGATCCTTCCGAACGTGTTCCAAGGCCTGCAGGCCGGCCTCGACGAGATGCGCCGTGCCGCCATGGCCTCCGCGTACGAGGCGCGCATCATCGAAGAACTTGTCCAGCCGCTCGGGGACCCGGTCCGACGGGCCGAGTGGACCTACCCGTACCACGTGGCGGCGCTGGCCCGGCAGTACCGCATCGCCACGACACCGGCCCACCGGAAGGACGCTCTTCTGAAACTCGCGGAAGGCGTGGCGCGCTGTGTCGGGGTGCTTGCCGTCGCGGTCCAGATCCACCGTGACCAGGGCTACGTCGACCCCCTTCGTAGGAACAGATCTCTCTCGCGGGGCGGTGCGACCTTCGGGACCTGGGAGAAGCAGATCGAAGCCCTCGTCAAAGCCGGGCCTGTCCCCGAACTTCCAGAGCTGGAAGGCGCCCTGGACCCCGGTGGGGTGCTCGGAACGCTGCGCGAACTGCGCGGGATGCGGAACGATTCCAGTCACGCGAGCAGGGTGCAGCCGGAACACAAGCTGGAGCGGGAGGCAGACGCTCTCCAGCCGCTGGTCGTTGCGGCCCTGGAATCGGTGGGCTGGCTGTCCGCCCTCCGCTGGGAGCTGGTCGACACCTGCGCGTACACAGGCAACGGCGGATTCACCCTGATCGGGCGACGTCTCCAAGGGAGCCATCCCGACTGGGAGCCCTTCGAGCGCTCGTACCCCGACACCCTCGCCCCTGACCGCATCTACGTGGAAGGCCCCTCCTCCCCGCAGCCGTTGTCGTTGTGGCCCGTCGCACGAGCCGAGGTCTGCGAGGACTGCGACGCACGGGAGCTGTTCCTGTTCCACAAGTTCGACAAGATGAGCGGGGACATCACGCTGCGCTGCGGCAGGGACCACAAGTTCCCCCGGGACGACAGCTGAAGAGTGTCCCGTAGCGGAGGGCCCCGGCACGGTGCTCCGGGAGCTGGAGCTGCCCGCCGCCGGTATCCGGGAGTTCGCCGACACGTGCCCTTGCGAGGGCACACAGGCGCCATCGTGATCACAGATGGTGGATGTCGCCAGCCCGTCGACGCCCTGCCCGGCTGTGCGACTGCCTCCTAGACGACCTGGCTGCGCGCGCATCCGGGCGTGGTGTGATCGGACGGTACGCGGACTACGTGTCAGATCCTGCCGCTCAGCGTAGTCCGGGGCCGTTGCTGGCTCGCTAGTCAGTAGGAGAGGCGTTAGGCCACGTACCCCGGGCGAGAGCGGCAAACCGTCGCGGTCACCTGGGAGTTCAGTGCCTGGTCTTGCCCGCGAAGGAGCCTTGACAATCAGTCAATAACCGCTGTGGCGAGTGGAGTTACTGCGAGAACGAGGCGCGAAGCCGATTCGAGCGGTGCTACGCTACGAGGTCAGAAGCGCAGTACGCACATAGCTCTCATCTTTCACACCACATCGCAGGTCACGCGAGGGGCTTCCCGGACGTGCCAATCGGCTTCTTGCCTAAATCCTTCGAACTAGGAGCTTCGCCATGTCGGCGTTCCTTCATGGTCGTGCGTTCGTGCCGACCGATACCCCAGCGCAGCGATACGACGCCCTCCTCGGCTGTCTCTCCCGGCGTATCGTCAGCCAAGCCACCGGTACTTCCATCCCTACCGGGACTCGGCTCCTCGACCAACCGCAGAAGCGGCTGTGGCTTGGCATGCTCGCGAGCGAGGCGAAGTTGGTCTACGAGACCAACGCTGGCTTCCGCGGCCTTCAGATCACCCCGCCCGCCCAAGGGTTCTCCTTCCGGGTGCGGACGCTGCCAGACATCCTCACCATCGAGGTCTCTGCGGCGACCTTCTTGGCGCTGCATCCAACCGTCGATGAACAGCGCGCCTCCGCGAGCACCACACTCGACGTGGTCGATTCCAACAGGTCTGTCGCAAACAAGGGGACAGCGGGGCCCACACGGACGTCTAGCGGAATCGCCGGAGGCGGCTCGCCGCAGACCCGCGCGGCGGCGGTAAACGGCGCGGCCTCAAAGTACCCCCTCGCCCAAGTGTGGGCGAAGGCCGCGATGGGCCCCGTGCGGATCCACGTGCGCATCCCTGCGGGCGAGGCCCTTTCAATGCGCGTCGGAGAGGAGGAGATCGCCGCAGCCATGCGTTCGGCCGCGACACGTCACGGCCACCAGCTCTTCCAACAGCGCTTGGGCGCGCCTGCGAATGGATCCCTGCCTCAAAGCCACGACTTGGTTGATGAGCGGACGTGGGCCGCGTATAGCGCCCGCAATCTACTTCCGGCCAAGGACATGACCCTGCCCGAACATCGGGCGGCGGTTGAGATCGAGGTCACGCGCGTCGATGGTGCCTTCGAGGTCTTCGTCGCGGTGGTAAACACCACCCCCGCGCCACGAGATCAGCTCATCGACGGTATTCGTCCCTACGACGAGGCGTACCTAGACACTCGCCTGTACGAGGTCGTCCTGGCGGCGACGCTCGACACGAGCGTCCAACCCTATGAGCTGGAGCAGGTTGCCCAGTCGCACCGCTATGAGCGGACCGTGCCCGCGTTCGGTCACGCGTCCCCCGTCTCGCATCGTGACCATGACGGACGCACCACGCTTCGAACCGAGTTCGCCGCGACGGAGCCTACTTGGCGCGCGTATCCGAGGGAGACGTCCAAGGATGCCGTCGGCCGAGAGGTCCGCATCGACACTTCCTTCGACTCCCTCGTCGCGGACCCGGTCAGGACCGTCTCCACGCTCGTAGAGCTTTTGGACGTCTGGGTCGAGGACAACTGGGGCACGTCTGCGCTTGATGCTCTCCAGGGGGCGCGTGGCTGGAACGACAAGGCGCGTGCGGAGGCGGAAAAGGACGCGCGGGCCGCGCGTGCGGAGGCGGCCTGGGTGCGTGCTGGGCTGGACATCCTCCGTTCCGACGCGAACGTGCGGGAAGCGTTCGTGGCGGCGAACAAGGTCGTCAAGGCCGCTGCTGACGGCCAGTACGATGCCTGGCGCCCGTTTCAGATCGCCTGGATCGTTGGATGCCTGCCCGGCATGGTTGACCCCAAGAAGCACCGCGAGGTGAACATCGTTTGGTTCCAGACTGGTGGAGGCAAGTCCGAGGCGTATCTCGGCCTGATGCTCGTCACGCTCTTCTACGGCAGGTACACCGGAGTCACCCGAGGCACTCAAGTGTGGGCCCGCTTCCCCTTGCGCCTCCTGGCCCTCCAGCAGACCGAGCGCTTCGCGAAGATGGTCATGAACGCGGAGATCCTGCGGCGCGAGGATCCACGCATCCGCGACACGGGAGCCTTCGGAATCGGATACTTCGTCGGCGGCGGCAACACGCCGAACCGGCTGCGCAAGCCCGACGGCAGCAATTACTACAACGGACCGGATCCCACCGATCCCGCGACCGCTGAGGCGTGCAGGGTCTTGGACGACTGCCCGTTGTGTGATCAGAGCCTCACGGTCAGGTGGGACGACCCGAGCCACACCATGCGTCACATCTGCGAGAACTCCGCGTGTGAACTGGCTGGCGTCCTGCCCGTTTGGGGAGTGGACGACGACATTTACCGCCGGGCACCATCCGTGCTCGTCGGCACCGTCGACAAGCTCGCGCAACTCGGCCAGAACCAGGCCTTCCAAATCCTCCTCGGTCGCCCTCACTCTCTGTGTCCCAGGCACGGCTATTCCGCTAACCCCGTCTGGTGCTCTGTCTTCGGGTGCAAGGAGGTACGGCGCGCGGTACCCAAGGGGTTCGGACATGTACGGCTGGAGATCGCCGATGAACTCCACCTGCTCGACGAGAGCCTGGGCGCCCTGGACGGCATGTACGAGTCGTTGCTGCAGAGGATCAGCGAGCATCTCAAGAACGATCCGTTCCAGATCGTCGCCGCTACCGCGACCATCGAGGGCTACCAGAACCAGGTGCGTCACCTCTACGACCGCGAAGCCCGGCGCTTCCCGGTCAATGGCCCCGAAGCTGGGGAGACATTCTGGTCGACCACACGGAAGGGCGACCCGCTGCGCCGTTTCCTGGGGGTGCGGTCTCGGGCAAGCACCATGGTGACCGCCACCAGGGAAGTCGCGGTGGTTCACGACCAATGGGTACGTGACCTGTGCGACGACCCCAAGAGCGTCGTCGCGGAAGCGGGCCTCGACGCGAACGACCCCACGATGGTCGAGGAAGCACGACGCGCGGGTGAGGATCTCTTCGAGGTATTGGTCGCCTACTGCCTGCGCAACGAGGACCTGACCAGCTTCATCCGGGACCCTGCGGTGCGTGAGCTCTTGGACAGCGAGGATAACCTCGCGATCATCAATGGCGATACCAGCCCTGAGGTGATTCGGTCGGCTGTCGCCCGGTTGCGGAAGCCTCCGGGCGACGCTTCGGAGCGTGTCAGGCTAATCGCCGCCACGAAGGCGATCGGGCATGGGTTCGACGTCGCCCGTCTTGGCGTCATGGCCGTCATGGGAACTCCGACCCAGGCGTCGGAGATCATCCAGGCGTCCGCCCGCGTAGGCCGGCGCTTTCCCGGACTGGTCGTGAACGTGATCAACCCCGGCCGAGACCGGGACGCGAGCGTCTTCCGCTACTACCCCGAGTGGATCCGCTACCTGGACCGCCTTGTTCACAAGGTGCCCGTGAACCGCGAGTCGGTGCCCGTCCTCAAACGAGTCCTGCCGGGTGGATTGATGGCCTGGCTTCTGCAGGTCCTCGACCGTGGCTGGATCACAGGGGGACGTAGGCGACGCTCTCTGGCGGACTCCACCGCGTTCCGTGACGCCGTGGATGTTGGAGCGCTCGACCGAGCGCTACTCGTGTCCCTGCTGCGTCATGGGTTCGCCATCGACGACACGAGTGTCTACCACCGGATGCACCGCGAGGCCATCGACAGCTGGGTCGACGACCACCTGGCCATGCTCCCGTTGCGAGCGGAAGCCGGCACGCGCCTCCCAGATCTGTTGCACCCTTCCGTGCCCCGATCGCTTCGCGACATCGAGGAGCCGCTGACCATCTACGGCGAGTTGTAGCCGCACGCCCACACCGCGTCGCTCCCCGCCGTTCCACTCCCGTACTCGGAGAGAGTCCCCATGGTCTTCGAACAGCTCAACCGCAGTAACATCCAGGCGCTCTGGCGCTATATGCCGGGCCAGCCCTACAACTGGTCCTCCAAGGGCTCAGTCCTTGGCGAGCCACCCCGCCAGGTAACCCCTCTCGACGTTCCCGAGGGCTGGGTGGCTCCACAACTCCGCCGACTTCTTCTGCCCTTCGCCAGCGCGGCGAACAATGATCCACGAGCCAGCGCCGAGCTGACCGCGATCGACCGTCGTCAATTCAGTCTCGTGAAGGCCGAGGACCTCCGTGCCGTTCGCTTTCCCAACACCTTCCTGTGTCGCGCCTGCGGCGCCTTCCGGCACGTCCGTCTGACGGACACCGCGCCCACCTGCCCCACCTCCAGCCACGGGCGGATGGAACAGTTTTCCTGGTGCGAGGTGCACGAGTGTGGTCACCTGAGCGAGATCACGGCGCCTCGATGTGCTGCCGGCTGTCGCGCCGCGATGCGCCTGAACAACACCCGCGACCTGAATACGTCCCGTTGGTACTGGAGTTGCGACCGCTGCCATCGGCGATCCGAAGAGCCCGTCGTCAAATGGTGCTCAACCTGTCGCGATGGCCGTCCCCAAGTGATGAGGGTCCCTCAGACAGCGGCCTACTACCCGCAGCAGATCACCGTCATCAACCCGCCCACTCGGGGCGACTATGGCGCGCTCGCATACGAAGGCGTGTACGGCGCCGCGGTGGCGCAGAGCCTTGGCGCGCTACCCAGAGGAGCCGAGGGCCTCCGGCAGGCCGGAGGCGCCAGCGCGACGGGAGGCGCCGTAGAGCAGGCGAGAGAGATGGCGCAGACACTCGGCCTCAATCCTGGCGACGAGCTGTACGACCAACTCATCGCCACGGCCAGGACGCGTGAGGACGACGCGCCTGCTTGGGGCGCGCGTGTCGAGGCGCTCGGCCGCGACCCAGAGACCATCGAAGCTTTCGGGGAGGAATGCCGACAGCTCGGCCTAGCTTGGGATGCCAAGCCCTTGATGGTCCAAAACCTCTTGGACGGTGAGGCCGGGACCCAACTGGAGGCCTACTACCAGCAGTATCCCAAGCTGATCTCCCACTACGGGTTCGCCGACGTGACGCTGCTGCGGGAGCTTCCGATCGCCTACATCGTGGCGGGACACACGAGGATCAGCAGCAACGCGGTGGCCACCACTCGCCGCGGTACACAGACCAGGCAGCAGTTCCGCTTCTTTCCGGCTGGCCGTGACAGCAAGTTCCCGATGTATGGGGTGCGTACTGAAACCGAGGGCCTGCTGTTCGAGTTGGACAAACTCGCCGTAGTGAGGTGGCTCGTCGACTCCGGCGTCATCGAGGACCCCCGCCTGCGTACCCAGGAGGAGGCTCAGGAATGGATCTTCCAATTCAGCGATCCGGTGCTGGACGCCTTCAACGCTCCCGAAAACCCCGTTACGAAGGCTGCCCTCGGTCTCGTCCACTCCATGGCGCACCGCACGATGAAGGCCCTCGCCACCCGGTGCGGGCTCAACGTCGATTCGCTGGGGGAGTACCTCTTCCCGTCAAACTGCGCCTATCTCGTCTATGCCAACACCCGCAGTAACTTCACTCTCGGCGGTCTCGAACACGTGTACAGGTTCGACCTTGAGGACGCGTTGTGTGAGCTAGACGCGGAGACTCGCTGCGTCTTCGATCCCCCGTGCCGACGCGACTTTGGTGGGGCGTGTGCGGCGTGCCTCCACATCTCCGAGGTCGCCTGCGCGCGGTTCAATACCGTGCTGGATCGAAATCTGCTGTTCGGCACACTCCCTCCGCTCGTCTCCGACCCCGCCGGAGCCTCCTCCCAGCCCCGGACGAAAGGCGAACGGCGATGGCGCGGGTACTGGAGCCGCTGAGACCTCTGGTCTCCCTTCTCCTGCAGGCGCCGGACCCCGTAGGCATTGCGGCGGCCGCGATCGATATCACGGCCGCCGGTGGGACGGGTCCCGAGGTGACGGCCCTCATCGCGAATGTCGTGACCGATCGGCGTCTCGTGTCGTACGCCCTCATCCATGCCAGCGTCCTCGACGAAGGTGGACAGCTCACGAAGGCGGCGCCGTTGTTTCTCGCCCGAGCGCATGCCATGGTGGCGATGTCTGTCGAGGACGGATGGGAACTAGTACTGACCGTCCCGGCCTTCTTGAAGGACTCCCTCGCCACGATGTCGCGAGACAACGGGGGGCCGGGGCTCCCACTCGACACCGGCCGCACGATCCGGCTGGTCGCGGAAAGCGCCCGAACGCATTTGGTGATCGCCGCGCCCTACCTACATCCGTCCTTGGCCAACGCGCTGGCGCCAGCCCTCGCCACCCTCTTGGCAGCTGGTGGGACGGCCACCCTGATATCCAGGGCGTTGGGCTGGGCGGCGCCAGACCGTTCAGACGCCAATGTGGAAGCCGTGGCGGTGCTGCGGGAAGCGGCTGGCGAAGCCAGCGGCAGGTTGAAGGTGTGCTCCTGGGACGAGAGCGGACTAGGAGTCCACTTCAAGGTTGTGCTTGCCGATGATCAACTTGCGTACGTCGGCTCTGCCAACCTCACCCCAGGGGGAACCGAAGCCCACGCGGAAGCAGGCGTGCTCCTGCGGGGAAAGCAGGTGAGATCGCTCTCTCGCTGGCTTCGCGCTGTGGCTGATGAGCTCACGCGAAGGTCGGTAGGGTGACGGAGGGCCACGCCGGCCCCGCACCAAAGACGACCACTGGTCTTTGGGCAACCTGTGTAGGTCCAACAACTGTTGTTTGTAGTCGTCGGAGCGCAGTGCAGGGGGACCGGGGTGGCCAAGGGGTGGCCGGACGCCTTTGGACGGTGCAGTACGAGGTACCGCCGCTCAGCATGGCGCACGTGGTCTGATCAGGCACAACAGCATCACGCGGCATCAGCCGTCACCAGGCGGCACGATCACTCGTGGCCTCGTAATGCGTAGGTCTCGGGTTCGAATCCCGAAGGCGGCTCGGAATTACCCCAGGACTCACTCGCCGTGACCTGGGGTTTTTTCATGCCCTGATGGGTGGGGCTCAGCCGTGGGCCTGTTGGGCGTGGCGGGGGAGCAGGCCGACCAGGAGCAGGGTGAGGAAGTTCAGGGCTGCCGCCGTGGCGAAGATCAGTTCCGCCGCGGAGAGGTAGGAGCTCAGGGACGGGTGGCCCACGCGGGCGAAGAAGAGGGTGCCGAGGGCGGCGACGCCCATCGCGCCCGCGAACTGCTGGACCGCGTTGAGCAGACCCGCGCCCGTGCCGACCTCCTCGGCGGTGGCGTCGCCGATGATGAAATCGACCAGCGGCACGAAGACCAGGCCCGAGCCGAAGCCGGTGAGGAGCAGCGCGGGGGCCAGGTTCCACACGGTGATGCCGGCGGCGAAGTGGGCGACGGACCACCACAGGGACAGCAGGCCGACGACCGCGACGGCCAGTCCGAGGTGCAGGGTCGCTCGTCCCAGCTTCTCGGCGAGCACGGCGCCCGCGAGGAGGACGGCGACGGCCGTGCCGAGGGCCCAGGGGATCAGGGCGAGGCCGGTGTGCAGCGGCGTCCAGTGCAGGCCCTGTTGCAGCAGCAGGTTGATGACGAGGACGAACGCGCTGAGTGAGGCGTAGAACCCGGCGACGATCAGCAGGCCGACGACGAAGCTGCGCTTGCGGAACAGTGACGGGGTGATGACCGGGTGGCGGCTTCGCCGCTGGGAGACGACGAACGCGGCGAGCAGGGCGACCGAGGTGGCCGTCATGGCGTAGGTCCAGGCGGGCCAGCCGAGTTCGCGTCCTTGGATGAGCGGGACGATCAGCAGGGCCGAGGCGGCGGTGAGCAGGCCGACGCCGGTGAGGTCGAGGCGGGCGGTCGCGTCTTCGCCGCCCCGCTGGGGGAGGACCCGCCAGGCGAGGGCGCCGGCCAGGACGCCGAGCGGCACGTTGATGAGGAAGATGGAGCGCCATTGGCTGCCGAACAGGTCGAGGTGGAGCAGCCAGCCGGCCAGGATGGGCCCGCCGACCATGGTCAGGCCCATCAGTGGGCCGACGGGGGTCAGCGCCTTGCGCAGGTGCCGGGGCGGGAACACGACCTTCACGAGGGCCAGGCCCTGCGGGATCATCACCGATCCGCACAGTCCCTGCAGGGTGCGGGCGACGATCAGGAAGAGCGGGTCGGGAGCGAGGCCGCAGGCCAGTGACGTCAGGGTGAAGCCGGTCATGCCGAGCAGGAACAGGCGGCGGCGGCCGAGCACGTCCCCGAGCCGGCCCGAGGTGACGAGGCCGAGCGCGAAGGCGGCGGTGTAGGCGCTGAGCACCCACTGGACGGTGACCTGTCCGCCGCCGAGGTCGGCGTGGATGGACGGGCCGGCGAGGGTCGCGATGCTGGAGTCGATGAGATCCATGACGTCGGCCATGACCACGACGATCAGGACGAGCCATGCGGTCCGTGAGGGCGGACCGTCGGCGGGAGGGGCGGGAGGAGTGGCGGGCGCTTCGGGTGAGCGCTGGTCAGAGGACACGAACACTGTTCTACATAGGAATGGTGTTCGTGGCAAGGCGAACGGTGTTCCTCGTGACGTGGAACACTGTTCGTCCATTGGTTAGACTGCCCGCATGTCACCGACTCCGGAGCAACGCCGTGCGGCCCGGCACCAGCTCGGCACCGGCACGAGCGCTTCCACGGCCCGGCGCGGACCGTCCGGCGGGCGCAAGAAGCCGATCACGGTCGAGGCCATCATCGGCACCGCCTTCGCCATCGTCGAGGCGGAGGGGTACGAGGCCCTCACGATGCGGCGGGTGGCCACCGCGCTGGAGACCGGGCCGTCGTCGCTCTACGCCCACGTGGTCAACAAGGAGGACCTGGACGAGCTGCTCATCGGCCGGCTCTGCGCCGGGATCGAGCTGCCGGAGCCGGATCCCGCGCTCTGGCGGGAGCAGCTCGTCGACGTGTGCACCCAGCTGCGTGACCAGTACCTGCGGTACCCGGGCATCTCCCGCGCGGCCATCGCCGCCGCCCCGTCGAACCTGGAGACGCTGCGCGTCGGCGAGGGCATGCTCGCGCTCCTGCTCGCCGGAGGCGTCGACCCGCAGATCGCCGCCTGGGCCCTCGACTCGCTGTCGCTGTACGTCAACGCCTACAGCCTCGAGGTCGCCCTGGTGAACAGCCGGCTCGGCCGCGGTGAGGACGAGTGGGTCGTGAGCCGCGAGGAACTGCTGCGCCGGTTCGCCGCCCTGCCCGACGACACCTTCCCGCACACGAAGCGCCACGCCGCCGAACTCACCGCCGGAACGGTCCACGACCGCTTCGACTTCACCCTCCGCCTGATGATCGACGGGCTCCCGGGGGCGCGGCGCGACGGCTGAGGCGGCGGGGCGTCCGACGGTCGGGGCGGCGGCCGGTGGCTCAGTGGCCCTCCTTGTCGTGGGCCGAGACCGGGATCGTCTCCTTGCGGAAGAAGGCCGGGCGGAACGCGCCGTACAGGAGCATCAGGACGGCGCCGACGAGCAGCGCTCCGATGCCGGTCACGAAGACGCCGCCGAGCTGCCAGTGCGGCGGGAACGGCAGGGTCCACGACGTGCTGCCGTAGTCGGCGGCGGAGTAGACGATGCAGGCGTTGATGAAGAAGTAGAGCAGCATCGCGCCGCCCAGGCCCGGCATGATGCCCCGGGTCCAGAGATCGCGTGGGCTGCGGGTGAGGACCCTGCGGTAGTACCAGACACAGGCGAAGCCGGTGAGGCCGTAGTAGAAGGCGATCATCAGGCCCACGGAGCCGATGGAGTCGGCGAGGACGTTCTCGCTGACCTGCGTCAGCATCACGTAGAAGGCGATCGAGGCGATGCCCATGCCGACGGTGGACCAGGTCGGGGTGAGGAAGCGCGGGTGGATGCGTGCGAAGCGCTGCGGGATGGCCTTGAACGCTGCCATGGAGAGGGTCGTGCGGGCCGTGGGCAGGATGGTCGTCTGGGTGGAGGCCGCGGCCGAGGTGAGGACCATGACGATCAGGAGCTTGGTGGCGACCTGGCCCCAGCCCCCGTCGCCGAACACCTCGGAGCCGAGGCTGGACAGGACGTCCCCGGAGTTGTCGGGGTTGCCGAGGCCGATGCCCTTGTCGCCGACGCCGGCGAACGACTGCGCGGACGTCGTGACCATCAGGTAGACGAGCAGCAGGACCACGGTGGAGATGACGGCGGCGCGGCCCGGGGTGCGGTCGCGGTCGGCGGTCTCCTCGTTCACGGACACGGCGGTGTCCCAGCCCCAGTAGATGAAGACCCCGGCGAGGATGGACTTGGTCAGGTCGTCGAACGAGTTGATCTCGAAGGGGTTGAACCACGACCAGGAGACCTCGGAGGAGACGGCCGGGGCCGTGCCGCCGTACACCTTGACCAGGGCGGTGACCGCCAGCAGGACCAGCACCACGACCTCGATGGTGAGCAGCGCCTTCTGCAGGTTGGCCGACAGCTCGATGCCGATGTAGCAGATCAGGGTCATCAGGGCGATCCACACGACGCCGACGAAGGTGACCCAGAACGTGTTCTGCGCGAGCCCGTCCGCGCCGATCAGCTGGAAGCCGTACGCGCCCGCGATCTGCGCCAGGTTGGCCATCACGATGATGTCGGCGGCGATGATGCCCCATCCGCCGAGCCAACCGGTGCGGGGGCCGAACGCGCGGGACGCCCAGGTGAACGTGGTGCCGCAGTCGGGATCGGCCCGGTTCAGTTCCTTGTAGCCGTAGGCGATCAGGAACATCGGGACGAAGGCGAGCACGATGATGATGGGCGACTGGAAGCCCACGATGCCCACGATGACGCCGAGGGTCGCGGCGAGGCTGTAGGCGGGGGCGGTGGAGGCCAGCCCGATCACCGTGCTGGAGAACAGGCCCAGGGCGCCGCCCTTCAGGCCCTTGTCCGTGGCTCCCGGTCCCTGCGGGGGGAGCGGCGCGGGCGGCGGGACGGATGGTGAGCTCATGACGCCCTCCGGAACCTCGTGGCGCCCGCTGGTGCTGGACCGGGCGCCCGCTCTCCTCAGCATGGACCCGCGGGGCTCCGGGGGCGATCCGTGCGGCGGACGGTTCCCGGACCGGTGGGGTCAGGCGAGCGCCGCGGTGACGTCCAGGGCCCGCAGATGCTGCGGATTCAGGACCTGTGAGGAGGGGGCGGAGGCCGCCGTCAGTTGTTCGGCCGCCGTGGCGGGGGTGACCGCGGCCAGCTGCGAGGGGGTCCTCGAGAGGGGAGTGGTCATGTCGTCGTGGTGGTTCGGGATGAGCAGGGGCGGGTTGCCGGTCGCGGACAGCAGGCGCTCCACGTAGCGGTGGAGGGCCGAGTGGGAGGTCATGGCGATCGTCGCGATGTCGGGGCGGATGCCCGCCAGCTCGCGTTCCGCGAAGTTGCTCGCCCCCATGAGGAGGATGCTCGGGCCGCCGTCCACGGTCACCTGGTACGCCAGGGTGTCGCCTTCGACGAGGTCGCCCAGGGTGGCGGGACGGCGGGGCGGGGCGGTCCTGGTGCCCGGGGCGAAGTAGCCGTGGTCGGCCTGCTGGCTGTGCAGGCTGCGGAACACCTCGACCGTGTAGCCGTCGAACTGGAGGTACTCGCCGCCCTTGACCGGAATCACATCCTCCATCCGGGCGTGTGGTGTACCCATCGCCGTCAGCAGATGGCTCACGGTCTCGTCGCACACCGCGCGGATGCGGTGCCTCGCCCAGGCGGGACGGGCCAGCAGCTGCGGTACGTCCGCCACGTGGTCGAAGTGTCCGTGGCTGACGAGGATCAGCTCCGGGGCGCCGCGCAGGTGGTGGGCCGCGAGCTGTTCCACCGCCGTACGGTCGCAGCGGAGCGGGAGGGACGGGTCCAGGTCGCCCTTCCTGTCCGCGTACGGCATCCGGCTCAGGTACGGGTCGAAGAGGATGCTGCGGTCGCCGTCGATGACGATCTCCCAGCCGGAGACGCCCAGCCAGCGCATCCGCACGGAGGTCGCGTACGGGGCGCCGCGTCTCGCCGTCGGCGCCGCCGCGACCAGGCCGGTGGCGCCCGCCGCCGTGCCGGACACCGCCAGGACTCCCTTGAGGACCGCACGCCGGCCGGCCATGTTCTGCCCCGCTTCCTCTGACGACTGATGACCGACGACTGACGAGGGTCATGAGTCCGAGGAACGCTACGACAAGGGGTGGCGTATGGGGGGATTTTCGGTCATTGCGGCGGGGGTGTCGGGAGGGGCCGGCGGGTCGGGGGGACCCGTGATCCGGACGACACCCCCAGGTCCGGCGGGGGTTCGCTCACGCGCGCCGGGCGGCCGGGGCCGGCCGCCCGCCGGGTGCCCGGTTCACCTCACCCGGTCCCCGGAGAGCGGGATACCGGTGGCGCGCAGGAGCTGCTCGTCCTGCTGGAGGATCGCCTGCATCAACTCCCGCAGGCGCGAGCCGGGGTTGATGCCGATCTGCTCGCGCAGGATCTCCTTGGCGCGGTGGAAGACGCGGATGGCGTCGGCCTGCCGGCCCTCGCCGTAGTACGCCTTCATCAGCCCCGCGTAGAGGTCCTCGCGCAGCGGGTCGTGGTCGACCAGTTCCGACAGCTGGGAGATCGCCTCGCCGTAGTGGCCGAGCCCGACGTCGATCAGGGCGCGCAGTTCGGCGGCGGCGGTGCGCTCGCGGTCCAGGGCGTCGCCCTTCATGCGCAGCCGGCTCGACGTGACGTCCGTGAGGGCGGCGCCGCGCCACATGCCGAGCGCGCCGTCGAGGGACTCGGAGGCGCTCTTGTACTGGCCGCGGGCGTGGAGTTCACGGACGTGCCGTACGGCGTCGCGGAAGACGAACACGTCGATGCGGTCGGCCGGTACGCGTAATTCGTAGCCCAGGGTGTGCGAGGCGAGCGCGTCCCGGGTGAGGCCGGCGTCGGCCAGCGCGGTGCGGATCATCCAGGCGGAGGTCTGGAGCTGTCCGGAGACGGTCAGCGGCGGTTCGCCGTCCCAGGAGTCCTCGATGATCGCTTCCTTGGTGGTGACCTGTCCGGGCTTCAGCGCCAAGGAAGCGAGGAACCGTCGCTGCCGCTGACCCCGGATGGGTATCGGTATCCCGTTTCTCACCAGGGTCACGGGGCCGAGGAGCTGGATCGTCAGGCTGGACCTGCTGTTCATGACGGTTCCCCTTGTTTGTGTGAATCAAGCCGTCGCCCAACAGGGGCTGAGGTGGTGACGGAACGGAGGGGAACCGCCGCGGGGACCTGGAGGGGTGGTCCCGTCGGCGTTTCGTGGAGCGTGCTGGTGCGTCCCCCGTACCGTCGGCTCAAGTGCTCCGTGACGTCCGACCGCCGCCGGTCCCGGGGTGCCGGTTCCCGCCGCTCCGGTCCCGGGGTGCCGGTCCCGCTGTGCTGGTCACGGATGGGTGGATCTCTCGGTGGCGCTCGCCGGCGGAGGTTCCGCCGGCGGACGTGGCTCGGTCGGTGTCGTGCGGGGTTCAGCCGAGGTTCTTCAGGAACTTGGCCGCGATGGGGCCGGCGTCCGAGCCGCCGGAACCGCCGTCCTCCAGGAGGACCGACCAGGCGAGTTCCCGGTCGCCCTGGTAGCCGATCATCCAGGCGTGCGTGCGGGGCGGGCTGTCGTTGCCGAACTCGGCGGTGCCCGTCTTGGCGTGCGGCTCGCCGGGGAGGCTCTTGAGGGCCCAGCCGGCTCCGTCGGTGACGGTGGCGCGCATCATGTCGCGCAGGCTGCCGACCACGCCCGGCTCCAGCCGGGCCGGGGCCTCGTGGCGTTTCTTCACCGCGTCGGGCACCAGGACGGGCTGCTTGAAGGCGCCCTCCTTGACCGTGGCCGCGATGGAGGCCATGACGAGCGGCGAGGCCTGGGTCCTGGCCTGGCCGATGGTGGAGGCCGCCTTGTCGTTGTCGCCGTCCGCCACCGGGACGCTCCCGTCGTACGTGGCGGTGCCCGCGTCCCAGGTGCCGCCGATCCCGAAGGCCTCGGCGGTGTCGTGCAGCGCCGCGTCGGACAGCTTGCCCCGGGCCCCGACGAAGAAGGTGTTGCAGGAGTGGGCGAACGCGTCCTTGAACGTCGAGCCGGCGGGCAGCACGAACTGGTCCTGGTTCTCGAAGCGTTGGCCGTCGACGTAGGCGAACTTGGGGCAGTCGGCCTTGTCGGAGGGCCGCATCCCCTGCTTCAGGAGGGCGGCGGAGGTGACGACCTTGAAGGTGGAGCCGGGCGGATAGCGGCCCTCCAGGGCGCGGTTCATGCCGGAGGGCATGTTGGCCGCGGCGAGGATGTCGCCGGTGCTCGGGTCGACGGCGACGAGGGCGGCGTTCTTCTTGACGCCGTCGAGCGCCGCCGCGGCGGCCTCCTGCACCTTCGGGTCGATGGTCGTCCGCACCGCCTTGCCCGCGTCCTTGCCGGAGCCGGTGAGCCGCTTCACGACGCGGCCGCTCTCGCGTTCCACGACGACGACGGACCGGGCCGCGCCTCCGCCTCCGGTGAGCTGCTTGTCGTAGCGGGCCTGGAGTCCGGAGACGCCCTTTCCGGTCTTCGGGTCGACGGCGCCGGCGAGGGACGCCGACTGCAGTTCGTCGCCGTTGCGGTCGAGGATCTCGGCGCGTTCCCGGGACTTCAGCGCGAGCGTCTGACCCGGAACCATGTCCGGGTGAATGAGGGGGGTGTGGAATTCGACCGTCCAGTCGCCGCTCTTCCGGATGAGCCGGGCCTTCGAGTGATACGTGTATTCCCCGGCACCGGAAAGCGTCATCCTGACGGTGAACGGAATCTCGACTTCCCCTTCCGCTTTCCGTTTTCCGGTGCCCGCGGTGATCTCCGTCCGCGACGGATCCAGGTTCGTCATGACGGACTTGATCAACGACGTGGCGTTCTCGGGGGTGTCCGTCAGCCGGCCCGCCCGCTGGGCGTCGCCCGACGCCCACGCGGTCAGGAACGTGTCGAGCTGCCCGGTGGCGGCGGCTACCTGTGGATCGTCGCCTTCGTCCCCGACCAGGGCGTTGTAGGCCCAGTAGCCGATTCCGGCGGTCGCCGCAAGTGCCACAAACGTTGATACGACGGCGCGACGGCGCGACCTGCGCCTGTCGTACCGCGGGTGGTCAACATAGCCATCCGAACGAATCATGTGGCGCAGATTAATCGTCCGGCCCTCTCCGGTCTCTCCCCGGCCGCACGGTTCAAGACAAGGTAAAGGAGAAAGAAATCATGGACGGGTCGTGGCGGGTATCCGACCCCTCCGCTTCGTCGTCCTGGGGCCCGGCCGAATACGCCCGGGTGGCCTGGCCGGGAACGAGCGCTCATTCGCCTTTAGTGGTCTAGACCTCAGAAGGAAAGGCCGCCCGGCGGGCCCGTGTCGGGATCAACAGTGGCCTGAACTCATCAGGGGCGGGGTTCATCGGCGCGTGATATCGGACGAACCCTGTCCGATTTGAAGAGAGTCGAATCGGAACCCATTGTTCCGCCCGGTCTTCGGGCTCTCTCCGCGCACTCCCCGACGCGCTCTCCGATATGCCGGAGAGAGGCCGCGAAGAGGGGCCCTGGTCAGGGTGGCCGCGACGTGTTCACCGCTGACCGAGTCTGGAGACCATCCATGTCCCGTGTATCGACCGGCCCCAGCAGCAAGCCGACCGCAGCGCACGCGCTCCTCGCGCGACTGCGGGACCACGGCGTGGAGAAGGTGTTCGGCGTGGTCGGCCGTGAGGCCGCCTCGATCCTCTTCGACGAGGTCGAGGGGATCGACTTCGTCCTCACCCGGCACGAGTTCACCGCCGGCGTCGCCGCCGACGTGCTCGCCCGCATCACCGGACGCCCGCAGGCCTGCTGGGCCACGCTCGGCCCCGGCATGACCAACCTCTCCACCGGCATCGCCACCTCGGTCCTGGACCGGTCACCGGTCATCGCGCTGGCCGCCCAGTCGGAGTCGCACGACATCTTCCCCAACGACACGCACCAGTGCCTGGACTCCGTGTCGATCATCGCGCCGATGTCCAAGTACGCGGTGGAGCTGGAGCGTCCGCACGAGATCACCGACCTGGTCGACTCCGCGGTGACCGCCGCCATGACCGAACCGGTCGGCCCCAGCTTCATCTCGCTGCCGGTCGACCTGCTCGGCTCCTCCGAGGGCATCGACGCCGAGGCGGAGCGGCCGCCGGCGCGGACCCCGGGCAAGCCGATCGGCGCCGTGCAGGACGGCTGGGAGCAGGCCGCCGACGAGGCCGCCGAGCTGCTGAAGACCGCCCGGCACCCCGTCCTGGTCGTCGGCGCCGCCGCGATCCGCTCCGGCGCGGTGCCGGCCCTCCGCGCGCTGGCCGAGCGGCTGAACGTGCCGGTCATCACGACGTACATCGCCAAGGGCGTCCTGCCGCACGGACACGAGCTGAACTACGGCGCGGTCACCGGCTACATGGACGGCATCCTGGACTTCCCCGCGCTGGAGACCCTGTTCGGCCCCGCCGACCTCATCCTCACCGTCGGCTACGACTACGCCGAGGACCTGCGGCCCTCGATGTGGCAGAAGGGCGCCGAGAAGAAGACCGTCCGCGTCTCGCCGACCGCCAACCCGATCCCGCGCGTCTACCGGCCCACCGTCGACGTCGTCACCGACGTCCTCGCCTTCGTCGAGCACCTCGACGCCGCCACGGTCTCCCTCGCCGCCAAGGAGCGGCACGACATCGAGCCGCTGCGCGCCCGCGTCGCCGAGTTCCTCGCGGACCCGACGGCCTACGAGGACGGCATGCGCGTCCACCAGGTCATCGACTCCATGAACACCGTCATGGAGGAGGTCGCCGAGTCCGGCGAGGGCACGATCGTCTCGGACATCGGCTTCTTCCGGCACTACGGCGTCCTGTTCGCCCGCGCCGACCAGCCCTTCGGCTTCCTCACCTCGGCCGGCTGCTCCAGCTTCGGCTACGGCATACCCGCCGCCATGGGCGCCCAGCTCGCGCGCCCCGGCCAGCCCACCTTCCTCATCGCGGGCGACGGCGGCTTCCACTCCAACAGCGCGGACCTGGAGACCATCGCCCGCCTCAACCTCCCGATCGTGACCGTCGTCGTGAACAACGACACCAACGGGCTGATCGAGCTCTACCAGAACCTCGGACACCGTCGCAGCCACGACCCGGCGGTCAAGTTCACCGGCGTCGACTTCGTCGCGCTCGCCGAGGCCAACGGCGTCGAGGCGACCAAGGCGGCCGACCGGCAGGAGCTGCTCGCCGCGCTCCGCAAGGGTGCCGAGCTGGGCCGCCCGTTCCTGATCGAGGTCCCGATCAACTACGACTTCCAGCCCGGTGGTTTCGGGGCGCTGAGCATCTGATCATGGCCTCCCAGGACCTTCCCGCGGCCTTCGGGTTCCTGGCCTCCGCTCGCCCGAGCGGGGGCCGGGCCCCCCGAGCCGCCTTCGCCACCCGGGGCACCCACACCGGCGTCGACCTGATACTGCGCTCGCAGACCCTCGGCGCGACCCTGGTGCACACCCCCGGAACCCCGCCCGACGCCGCCCTCGCGCACGACGCCGACACCGCCGTCGTGCTCGCCGGGGAGATCTACAACCGCGGCGACCTCTCCTCCGTCCTCGGAGCCGGCGCCGACCCGTCCGGCGACGCCCAGCTGCTGCTGGACCTGCTGCGCCGCTACGGTCTGCACGCCTTCCGCCTGGTCAACGGCCGCTTCGCGGCGGTCGTCTGTTCCGGCGGGCGGGTGCTGCTGGCCACCGACCACGCCGGCTCCGTCCCGCTGTACGTGTGCGCCGGTCCCGGCGAGGTCACGGCCTCGACCGAGGCCAAGACCCTGTCCGGGCACGGCGGTCCGCGCGGCTTCCCGTTCGCGGACGCCCGCCGGGTGCGCGGACTGCCCGGCGTCTACCAGGTGCCCGCGGGCACCGTGATGGACATCGACCTCGGCTCCGGCACGGCGGCGGCGCACCGCACCTGGGCGCCGCCGCTGGCCCGCCGGATCATGGACGAGAGCGAGGCCGTGGACGCCGTGCACGCGGCGCTCGACCGGGCGGTGAGCGCCCGCGTCACCCCCGGCGCCACCCCGCTGGTCGTGCTCTCCGGCGGCATCGACTCCTCCGGGGTGGCCGCGCTCGCCCACCGAGCCGCCGGGCACATCGACTCGCTGTCCATGGGCACGGAGGTCTCCGACGAGTTCGCACAGGCCCGCACGGTCGCCGACCACCTCGGCAGCCGGCACCGGGAGATCACCGTTCCGACGGCCGATCTGCTCGGTCAACTCCCGTACGCCATCTGGGCGTCGGAGTCCGAGGACCCGAACATCATCGAGTACCTGCTGCCCCTCGTCGCGCTCTACCGCGCGCTCGACGGGCCGCCCCGCCGCGTGCTCACCGGGTACGGCGCCGACATCCCGCTCGCGGGCATGCACCGCGAGGACCGCCTGCCCGACCTGGACACGGCGGTCGCGTACGACATGGCGACGTACGACGGACTCAACGAGATGTCGCCGGTGCTGTCCGCCGTGTGCGGCCACTGGTCCACGCACCCGTACTGGGACCGTGACGTGCTCGACCTGCTCGTCTCGCTGGAGGCGGGGCTCAAGCGCCGCTACGGGCGCGACAAGTGGGTCCTGCGGGCGTCGATGGCCGAGCTGCTGCCCGAACAGACCGTGAAACGGCCGAAGCTGGGCGTCCACGAGGGCTCCGGCACCACCTCGTCCTTCTCTCTGCTGCTGCTGGAGGAGGGCATCGCCGAGCGCTCCGTCGACGCGGCCAAACAACAGGTGGTGCGGCTGCTGTTCGACCGCACCGTGGTGGGGGGCGAGGACCCCGGCCAGGTGAGCACCACCGAGGTGGTCCGCTCGGTCGCCGAGCGGCTGCGACGGGGTGCGGCATGAGCGCGCCCGCTGCCCGCACCCGACCGGACTCCCCTGTGTCCGACCGAAGATCGCCCGGCACGGTCCCGGCCGGGACCCCGCGCACCGCCGACCTCCCGGAGGGGAACTGAGCCGTGGAACGCATCGACTCGCACGTCTCGCCCCGCTACGCCCAGATCCCCACCTTCATGCGCCTGCCGCACGACCAGAACCCGCGCGGCTACGACGTCGTCGTCATCGGCGCCCCCTACGACGGCGGCACCAGTTACCGGCCCGGCGCCCGCTTCGGACCCCGTGCGATCCGCAACGAGTCCGGGCTGATCCACGGCGTCGGCATCGACCGGGGGCCGGGCACCTTCGACCTCATCAACTGCGTCGACGGCGGCGACATCGACCTCACGCCGTTCAACATGAACATCGCGATCGAGACCGCGCAACGGCATCTGGCGGAACTGCTCAAGAGCAACGCCGCCTTCATGATGCTGGGCGGCGACCACTCCCTGACCGTGGCCGCCCTGCGGGCCGTCGCCGAGCAGCACGGCCCCGTCGCCGTCCTGCACCTGGACGCGCACTCCGACACCAACCCGGCCTTCTACGGCGGGCAGTACCACCACGGCACCCCGTTCCGGCACGGCATCGAGGAGAAGCTCATCGATCCGGCCGCGATGGTGCAGATCGGGATCCGCGGCCACAACCCGAAGCCCGACTCCCTCGACTACGCCCGCGGCAACGGCGTCCGCGTCGTGACCGCCGACGAGTTCGGCGACCTCGGCGTGGCCGGCACCGCGGACCTCGTACGGGAACGGGTCGGAGGACGGCCCGTGTACGTGTCGGTCGACATCGACGTCGTCGACCCGGCCTTCGCCCCCGGGACGGGCACCCCCGCGCCAGGCGGTCTGAGCTCCCGGGAGCTCCTCGCCCTGCTGCGCTGCGTCGGCGACCTCAGACCGGTCGGCTTCGACGTCATGGAGGTCTCGCCCCTGTACGACCACGCCGGGATCACCTCCGTCCTGGCCACCGAGATCGGCGCCGAACTGCTCTACCAGTACGCCCGCGCCCACCGCGCCCCGGCGTAGCCCCGAGGCACTCCCGGCCGGCGCGGCCCGCGCACCGTCGCATCCCGACGCAAAGGAGACATCGCACCCATGGCTTCTCCGATCATCGACTGCACCGCCCACCAGGAACACCTGCGCGCTCTCGCGGCCGAACTCCCCGCGGTGCCGCGCGCCGACCTGTACGGCTTCCTGGAGCAGGCGAAGGCCCTGTCCGAGCGGCTGCCGCGCGAGATAGGCGCCGCCCTCGACAGGTTCAACGCCGAGGGCACCGAGGACGGCTATCTGCTGCTGCGCGGACTGCCGTTGGAGGCGGAGGACGAACTGCCGCCCACGCCCACCTCCACGCCCGCGCCGGTGGACCGGGGCCGGCTGCTCATGGAGGCGATGCTCGCCGTCGCCGGCCGTCGGCTCGGACTGCACACCGGCTACGCCGAGTTGCGCTCCGGCACGGTCTACCACGACGTGTATCCCTCGCCGGGCGCGCACTACCTCAGCTCGGAGACCTCCGAGACGCTCCTGGAGTTCCACACCGAGATGGCGTACCACGTCCTCCAGCCGAACTACGTCATGCTGGCCTGCTCCCGCGCGGACCACGAGCGCCGTGCGGAGACGCTCGTCGGCTCGGTGCGCAAGGCGCTCACCCTGCTCGACGAGGACACGAAGGCGCGGCTCTTCGACCGCAGGCTGCCCTGCTGCGTCGACGTCGCCTTCCGCGGGGGCGTCGAGGACCCGGGGGCGATCGCCGAGGTCAAGGCGCTGTACGGGAACGAGAAGGACCCGTTCCTCGGCTACGACCGTGAGCTGCTCGCCCCCGAGGAGCCGGCCGACAAGGAGGCCGTCGCCGCCCTGTCGCAGGCCCTGGACGACGTGACGGAGGCCGTGAAGCTGACCCCCGGCGACCTCCTGATCATCGACAACTTCCGTACCACGCACGCCCGTACGCCGTTCAGCCCGCGCTGGGACGGCAAGGACCGCTGGCTCCACCGGGTGTACATCAGGACCGAGCGCAACGGGCAGCTGTCGGGTGGTGAACGGGCGGGCGACGTGGTGTCGTTCTCCCCGCGCCGCTAGGCCGTGTCCGGCCTGGGCGGACCGTCCGCCGGGCGGCCGTCGAGCCCCCTTCGCGCACCCCGATCCTGGCCCCGGGGCGCGCGGAGGGGGCCGCGGCGCGTTCGGCTCGTTCTCGGTGGCGCCCCGAGCGGCGCGTGAAACGCTGGCTCACTGGAAGCAACGCAGACGGGAGACGATGACATGTCCGACTCCACATCGACGGCTCGGGCGACGCCGCTGGGCTTCGCCGTGCACACCGCCCCGGTCGGTCTCGGCGACGACGGCCGGGACGACTTCACCGTGCTCGCCTCGACCGTCCCGGCCCAGGTCAGCGGGGTGTTCACCCGGTCCCGGTTCGTCGGGCCGAGCGTTCTGCTGAGCCGGGAGGCGGTCGCCGACGGACAGGCCCGCGGGGTGGTCGTCCTGGCCCGCAACGCCAACGTCGCGACCGGCCGGGAGGGCGAGGCCAACGCGCGCGAGATCCGCGCCTCGGTCGCCGCCACGCTGGGCGTGCCCGACGGGGAGGTGCTGGTCGCCTCCACCGGCGTGATCGGCCGCCAGTACCCCATGCCGCAGATCCGCGAGCACCTCAAGTCGCTGGCCCTGCCGTTCCCCGAGGGCGGTTTCGACCGGGCGGCCCGCGCCATCATGACCACCGACACCCGGCCCAAGGAGGTCCGGCTGCGCTGCGGTGACGCGACGGTCGTCGGCATCGCCAAGGGCGTCGGCATGCTGGAGCCCGACATGGCCACGCTGCTCACGTTCTTCGCCACGGACGCCCGCCTCGACCCGGCCGAGCAGGACCGGATCTTCCGCCGCGTCATGGACCGCACGTTCAACGCCGTCAGCATCGACACGGACACCTCGACCAGCGACACCGCGGTGCTGTTCGCCAACGGGCTGGCCGGCGACGTCGATCCCGGCGAGTTCGAGCAGGTCCTCCACGAGGCCGCCCTCGCGCTCGTCAAGGACATCGCGAGCGACGGCGAGGGGGCGAGCAAGCTCATCGAGGTGCGCGTGACGGGGGCCCGGGACACATCCCAGGCCAAGCGGGTCGGCAAGACCGTCGTCAACTCGCCGCTCGTGAAGACCGCCGTGCACGGCAGCGACCCCAACTGGGGGCGGGTCGCGATGGCGGTCGGGAAGTGCTCCGACGACACGGACATCGACCAGGACGTGGTGCGGATCCGGTTCGGGGAGACGGAGGTGTACCCGACGGGGTCCGTCGACGTGGCCGAGGAGGACGCCGTGCGGGCCGCTGTCGCGGAGCACCTCAAGGGGGACGAGGTGGTCATCGGGATCGACCTCGGGATCGCCGAGGGGGAGTTCACCGTGTACGGCTGCGACCTCACCGAGGGGTACGTCCGCCTCAACTCGGAGTACACGACCTGACGGAACCCAGCGGATTCCCGCCCCTCCGCCGCTGCCCGTCCCGTACCGGGGGCGCTGCCCCCGGCCCCGTTCCTCGGTCGCCGGAGGGGCT
Source organism: Streptomyces sp. M41(2017) (assembly GCF_002078175.1). Classification (GTDB taxonomy): domain Bacteria; phylum Actinomycetota; class Actinomycetes; order Streptomycetales; family Streptomycetaceae; genus Streptomyces. Next base: position 2,431,246 of record NZ_MWFK01000001.1, read on the forward strand.
GTTTCCCAGCCCGTCCGGCGACCGAGGAACGCCCGGGTATGCCGAGCCCGCACGTGCTATGCGTTCCCCCTGCCCAGGGGCCCTCCGGGTGGTCGGGCGAGCCCAGGATGGGAGCGGAATGCATCCGGCAGGAGGGCCGCAGGGACATGGAGAGCACGAGGACCGACACCGGCGAGACCGGGTACGACGCGGGGGTCCGGGGCGTGGTGAGGCCGGGCGACGCGCTCGGCGGCACGCTCCGCCTCGTCCGCACCGACGACTTCGACTCGCTGGACCCCGGCAACACGTACTACGCGTACACGTGGAACTTCCTGCGCCTCATCGGGCGGACGCTCGTCACCTTCGACACCGCGCCGGGCAAGGCGGGCCAGCGCCTCGTGCCGGACCTGGCGGAGGCGCTCGGCGAGGCCTCGGAGGGCGGCCGGGTGTGGACGTACCGGCTGCGCGAGGGACTGCGGTTCGAGGACGGCAGCCCGGTCACCGCCGGTGACGTCAAGTACGCGATCGCCCGCAGCAACTACGGGACCGACGTGCTCGGCGCGGGGCCCACCTACTTCCGGCATCTGCTGGGCACCGACTACGGCGGCCCGTGGCGCGAGCCCGACGTCGACGGGCCGGTCACCCTGGAGACACCCGACGAGCGCACCCTCGTGTTCCGGCTGGCGGAGCCGTTCGCGGGGATGGACCTGCTGGCGACGATGCCGAGCACGACCCCGGTACCGCGCCGGCTCGACACCGGCGCCGCCTACCGGCTGCGGCCGGTCGCGACGGGCCCGTACCGCGTGGTCTCGTACACCCGCGGTGAACTCGCCGTCCTGGAACGCAATCCGCACTGGGACCCGGAGACCGACCCGGTGCGCAGGCAGCGGGCCGAACGCGTCGAGGTGCACCTCGGCAAGGACCCGCACGAGGTCGACCGGATGCTGCTCGCCGGGGAGGCGCACATCGACCTCGCCGGGTTCGGGGTCCAGCCCTCGACCCAGGAGAGGATCCTGGCGGACCCGGCGCTGCGCGCCGACGCCGACAACCCGCTGTCCGGGTTCACCTGGATCTACTGCCTGTCGAGCCGGATCGCGCCGTTCGACAACGTGCACGCCCGCCGCGCGGTGCAGTTCGCCACCGACAAGGCCGCGATGCAGGAGGCGTACGGCGGTTCGGTCGGCGGGGACATCGCGACGACGATTCTGCCGCCGACCCTCGACGGCCATCAGGACTTCGACCGGTACCCGGTGGGAGCCGAGGGGCGAGGTGACCTGGACGCGGCGCGGGCCGAACTCGCCGCCGCCGGGATGCCCGACGGGTTCCGGACGAAGATCGCCGCCCGCAAGGACCGGCTGAAGGAGTACCGGGCCGCCGAGGCGCTGGCCGCCGGGCTCGCCCGGGTCGGGATCGAGGCCGAGGTCCTGGACTTCCCCTCGGGCGACTACTTCGACATCTACGGCGGCTGCCCCGCCTATCTGCGCGAACACGGCATCGGGATCATCATGTTCGGCTGGGGCGCCGACTTCCCCGACGGGTACGGGTTCCTCCAGCAGATCGTCGACGGCCGGGCCATCAAGGAGCGCGGCAACCAGAACATGGGTGAACTCGACGACCCGGAGATCAACGCCCTGCTCGACCGCGGTGCGACCTCCTCCGACCCGGCCGAGCGGGCGGAGATCTGGCACCGGATCGACCGCCTCACCATGGAGCACGCGGTGATCGTGCCGTACCTGTACCCGCGCTCGCTCCTCTACCGGCACCCGGACGCCCGCAACGTCTACGTCACCGGGTCCTTCGGGATGTACGACTACGTGGCGCTCGGAGCCGGCTGAGGCATCGCGCGCGGGTCCTGCCGGGGGGTCCCCGTGGCCCCCGGCAGGGCGAGGCCCCGGCAGGACTGCGCCGCCTCGTGGAACTCCGCCTCGAAGCGGCCCAGCCGGTGCAGGAAGCTGCGGGTGGACCCGGTGAGATCGGTACCCCGCGCGCTGCGCAGCAACAACTGTGCCCCCAGGCCGAGTTCGAGCCGGTGGATGCGGCGGGTCAGCGCGGACTGGCTGATGGAGAGCACCGCGGCCGCCCGGTTGATGCTGCCGTGCCGCGCCACCGCCCGCAGCACGTGCAGGTCGTCGACGTCGAGCTTCCGGGTGCCCTGCGCGATGTCCGGTGCGGCCGGTGCGGCCGGCGCCGGTGCGGCCGCGCGGGCGGCGCCGGTCGTCCGCTCGCGGTACCAGCTGGTCCACCAGGGATCGGTGAGCAGGTCCGGGTGACGGTCGGCGAAACGGTGCAGATAGCGGTCGGCGAGCAGCTCGGCCAGGTGCTCCGCGAGGGCGCCGGGGACGACCGTCGGGTCGACGAGGAGGCTGGTGGAGCGGTGCGGGCGCTCCACGAGGGACCGGTGGACCACGGAGGGGGCGACGACGGCCGGGCGGGTCGGGGAGCCGAGGCCGATCGCGTCGCCGCGCCGCAGCATGCCCCGGGCCACGGACGCGCCGGTGACGTGGAGGGCGGCGGGGGCGGGCAGCCCGGCGGCCTGGAAGACTCGCGCGACCAGGACCTCGGAGTCGGGGCCGACCTCGGACACCCAGGTCTCGTCCCGCAGATCGGCGAGCGGGACGGCGCCGCCGCCGGCCAGCCGGTGGCCCTGGGGCAGGGTGACCCACAGCGGGTCGTCGAGGACCGGGTAGGTGCGCACCGGACGTTCGAGGGACCGGCCCGGGGCATCCAGGCTCCAGGTGTGCGCCGCGTCCACGTGGTAGCCGGCGAGCCGGCGCATGACCTGCTGGGGCGTGTCGTGGTGCACCGACAGCAGGATGTCCAGGGCGGCGGCGGCGTCCTCGACGACGTCCTCCAGGAACGGTTCGGCGGACGCGATGGCCAGGACGGCCGGGGCGTCGACGGCCTCGGGGCCGTGCCCGAAGATGTCCGTGCGGACGGCGAGGTCGACCTGGCGGAAGAACCGGCGGCCGGCGGCCAGCAGGCGGGAGCCCGCCGAGGTGAGGCGCGCGGTGTGCCGGCCCCGCAGGGTCAGCGGCAGCCCCACCGCCTTGTCCAGGCGCTCCAGTTGGCGCTCGACGGCACCGCCCCGGGAGCCGGTCCGGCGGGCTGCCTCGGCGAGGTCCCCGCACTGCCCGACCGCGTCCAGCAGGGACAGGTCGGGGCGGGTGAAGGGGAAGCCCGCCGGGGTGCCGGGGGACGTCGTGGGGGACGCCGGAGCGGGCGCGGCGGCGGCGGAGGAGGAGAAGGAAGAAGAGGGGAAAGGAGTCGGCCGGTCGAGAACAGAGGCGAGTGCAGGATGTACCGCAGGCGTTGTTTCTGACCCGGAAGACAATGTCGGTTTCCTTTGTGGTCAAGGACTGTGCCGTGTGATTGTCCGCAGTGGCTCGATGAATTCGGAGGGGCCGAATTCTCCGTACGTCGCTGCGGCGATGCTAGGCACGTCCTCTCTCCGGGCTCTCCTCACGTCGGGAGAGGCCCCGGAGACCGTCCGGAGACCGGTTCCGGCAGGGTCGTTCAGGCCTGGTCGGTCGGACGGATGAAGATCTCGTTGACCGTCGCGTGGGGCGGCGCGGTGACGGCGTAGCGGACCGCCTCGGCGATGTCGGTGGCCTGCAACTGCCGGATCTTGGCGACCCGTTCCTCGATCGCGGCCTTCGTCGGCGCGTGGGTGATGTGCTCGCGCAGCTCCGTCTCGACCGTGCCCGGCTCGACGACCACGACACGCACCCCGCGTTCGGTGACCTCCTGGCGCAGCCCCTCGCTGAAGCCGTTCACGGCGAACTTGCTCGCGTTGTAGCCGGCCGCCCCGCGCCCGGCGACGCGGCCGGCGATCGAGGAGATCTGCACGACCGTGCCCTGGCTCCTGAGCAGGTGCGGAAGGGCCGCGTGGGTCATGTACATCAGGCCGAGGACATTGGTGTTGATCATCCGGGTCCAGTCGGTGGTGTCGGCGTCCTCGACGGGGCCGAGCAGCATGATCCCGGCGTTGTTCACGAGGATGTCGAGGCGTCCCAGGGTCTCCACGGTGGACCGGACGGCGTCGGCCGCGGCCCGCTCGTCGGTCACGTCCAGTTCGACGACGTGCACCGTCGCGCCGTCCGCGGCGAGTTCGTCCGCGAGCGCGGTCAGCCGGTCGACCCGACGGGCCGCGACGGCGACCGCCGCGCCCTCCGCGGCGAGCGCCCGCGCGGTGGCCGCGCCGATCCCCGAACTCGCGCCCGTGACGAGCGCGACCTTTCCCTGCAGTGCTGACGTCGTGGTCATGGTTCTCCCCGGGGGCGAGTGCCGGTGCGTGGACAGGTCCGGGAGCGCGGCCGGAACACCGGGCCGATGCGGCCGGGGCGTCTCCTGATGTCGGCCGGGACGCCGGACCAATTCATTCGGGACGCCGCGACGTTAGCAGCAGGGCCGTGCCCGGTGAATGGCCGAAGGAGCCGCAGGTTATGACTGTTTCCGGCCGGTTATGCGCGCCGGGGCCCGGGCCACGACGCCTCCGTGCGGGCACGGCAGATTGGGACGGCGACAGCACGTCGGCGCGACCCCTGTGCAGCGACCTGCGCAGCGATAGGCGGTGGATGATGCAGAACGACGCGGCACTCCAGGACGAGAAGGCGGCCCCCTCGTACCCGATGCCACGGGTCTGTCCCGTGGACCCGCCCCCGCAGCTCGCCGGACTGCGTGCCGGTCCGGCCGCGAGCAAGGTCACCCTGTGGGACGGCAGTCAGGTCTGGCTGGTCACCTCCCACGCCGGGGTACGGGCCGTGCTCGGTGACCGCCGGTTCACCGCCGTCACCAGCGCCCCGGGCTTCCCGATGCTGACGCGCACCTCCCAACTGGTGCGTGCCGCGCCGCACACGGCCTCCTTCATCCGCATGGACGACCCGGACCACTCCCGGCTGCGGTCGATGCTCACACGGGACTTCCTGGCCCGCCGCGCCGAGGAGATGCGCCCCGTGCTGCGGGAGCTGCTCGACGAGATGCTGTCCGCGCTGGTCTCCTCCGGGGAGCGGCCCGTCGACCTCGTCACCGGGCTGACGACACCCGTGCCCTCCAAGGTCATCACCCTGCTCTTCGGGGTGTCCGAGGGGGACTTCATCGAGAGCCGCAGCGCGATCCTCATCGACCGCGGCTACACCCCCGACCAAGTGGCGGCCTCGCGGGACGAGTTGGACGGCTTCCTGCGTGAGCTGGTCGAGCAGCGGGTCGCCGACCCGGGCACCGACCTGGTGAGCCGGCTCGTGACCGAGCAGGTGCGTCCCGGCCGGCTGAGCGTCGAGGAACTCGTGCCGATGTGCCGGTTGCTGCTGGTCGCCGGACACGGCACGACCGCCAGCCAGGCCGCGCTCAGCCTGCTCAGTCTCGCCACCGACCCGAACCTGGCCGGCGCGCTCGCCAAGGACGAGAGCCTGCTGCCGAAGGCGGTCGACGAACTGCTGCGCTTCCACTCCATCGTGCAGAACGGCCTGGCCCGCGCCGCCGTCGAGGACGTCCGGCTCGACGACGTGACGATCCGGGCCGGGGAGGGCGTCGTCCTCTCGCTGGCCGCCGGCAACCGCGACGAGGGCGTCTTCCCGTCCCCGGACACGCTCGACCCGCACCGCGACGCCCGCCGCCACCTCGCCTTCGGCCACGGCATCCACCAGTGCCTCGGCCAGTGGCTCGCCAAGGTCGAGATCGAGGAGATGCTCGCGGCCGTCCTGCGCTGGATGCCCGGCGTGCGGCTCGCGGTGCCCTTCGAGGAGCTGGACTTCCGCCACGAGGTGTCGAGTTACGGGCTCGGTGCGCTGCCGGTGACCTGGTGAGCGACGACGAGCACGGGCCGGGCGCCACCGACCGGGAGCCGGGCGCGGAACAGGGCGCGGAACAGGGCGCGGAGGGCGGGTCGGGCCTGACGATCGCCATCGTGCCCGACGCCTGCTGCGCCATGGGCCGGTGCGCCGCGACCGAACCCGACCTCTTCGACCAGGACCCGGACACCGGCACCGTCGTCCTGCTCGACGCCACCCCCGCACCCGCCCTGCACGCCTCGGCCCGGCTCTGCGCCGAGCTGTGCCCGTGCGGCGCGATCACGGTCACCGAGAGCTGAGTGGAGCGATGATGATCCAAGCCCCTGGTTCCCCGTCCGCCGCCCCCGAGGCGGCGCTCGCGGCCGACGACTCCCCGATGGGCGAGGCGGCGCGCTGGGCGGTCGGGCTGCTGACGGCACCGGACCTCGCGGCGGACGACGTCACCGTCGAACGCTTCGTCCCCACCTTCCCGCCCCGGCGCAGCGAGGGCTTCTCCGTGACGCTCGGCGAGTGGCGCGAGAAGGGGCCGTTCACCGTCCTGGACTACCAGCCGATCGCCCACAAGGGATGGGTCACCCTGGGCGGCCCGGCCGGAGTGCGCAACACGCTGTCGCTCACCCTCGACTCCTCCGGTCTGATCCGCATCCTCACCTTCCTGCCCGAGATCCAGATCCCCGCCATAGCCGACTGGTACGCGCTGGAGGACGCGCTGCGCACGCCCGGCGTCGACCACTCCGTCCTCGCCGCGCGTCTGACGCCCGACGGGATCGAGGTCCTGCACGCCTCCGACGCGGACCGGCCGATGCCCACCGGCTCGGCGTACAAGCTCTACGTGATGCGGGCCCTCGTCCAGGCCGTCGAGAACGGCGAGCTGACCTGGGACGACGAGGTCACCGTCCGGCCGGAACTGCGCAGCCTGCCCACCGGCGACATGCAGGACCTGCCGGACGGGACCCGGGTCTCCGTGCGCGAGACCGCGTACAAGATGATCGCGATGAGCGACAACACCGGCGCGGACCTGATCGCCGACCGGATCGGCCGGGAGGCCGTCGAGCGGGCCGTCGCCGCGTCCGGGCACCACGAACCGGCGCTCCTGCGGCCCTTCCTGACCAGTCACGAGGTCTTCGAACTGGGCTGGGGGGCACCGCAGTTGAGGACCGCGTGGACCGAGCGGGACGAGGCGGGGCGGCGCGACCTGCTGCGGTCGATCGCCCGCCCGATGACGGTCCGCGGCTCCGACCTCGGCGCGACCGTGCACCGGCTCGGCCTCGACTGGCACATGACGGCGTACGACGTCCTGCACGTCCTCGACGGGCTGCGCGGCGACAGCGCGCGGGACACCACCGGCACGGTCGAGCACATCCTGACCGCCTACCCCGGTATCGCCGTCGACCCGGCACGGTGGAGCAGGGCCTACTTCAAGGCCGGCTCCTGCCCGGGCGTCATGATGTTCTGCTGGCTCCTGGAGGACGGTGACGGCACCGCGCACGTGCTGGTGCTGCGCCAGTCGGCCGACGAGCAGAAGCCCATCGGTGACGGTCTGTTCCTGCGCGGCCTCGGCTCGCGCGTCGTCAACTCCGCTCTCCTGACGGCGAAAGCCGCGCGGTGACCGTCCGGGACCGACTCCTCGCCGTCCTCGTCGCCGTGCTGTGGGGACTGAACTTCCTCGCGGTGCGCGTCGGTCTCGACCACTACCCGCCCTTCTTCCTCTCCGCGCTGCGCTTCGTCGTCCTCGCCGTACCGGTGATCGTCTTCGTGCCCCGCCCGAAGGTCCCGGTCCGCTGGCTGGTGATCTACGGACTCGGCTTCGGCGCCATGCAGTTCGGGCTGCTCTTCCTCGCCATCGACCAGGGCATGCCCTCCGGACAGGCCTCGGTGGTGGTGCAGGCGTCGGCGCCCTTCACCATGCTGCTCGGCGCGCTGCTGCTGGGTGAGCGGATCTCCCGGCGTCAGCTGGCCGGTGTCGCGGTCGCCGTCGTCGGTATGTCCGTGATCGCCGTGGAGCGGGCCCGCAGCGCCGCCCTGCTTCCCCTGCTGCTGACCCTGCTCGCGGCGCTCGGCTGGGCGTTCGGCAACATCGCCAGCCGGCAGGCGCGGCCCGACCACCCGCTGCGGTTCGCCCTGTGGATGTCGGTCGTACCGCCCCTCCCGCTGCTGGCCCTCTCGGCGGCCATGGAGGGCCCCGGCACCGGCTGGCGCGACGTCGGCGCCTCCTTCTCCGCCGACGGCTGGCCCGGCCTGGTCGCGCTCGTCTACACCGCGCTGGCCGGCTCGGTGGTCGGATCCGGCATCTGGACCACCCTGCTGAAGCGGTACGAGGCGGGGAAGGTCGCGCCGTTCTCCATGCTGGTGCCCGTGGTCGCCGTCCTCGCCGCCTGGCTGGCCCTCGGCGAGCAGCCGACCGCCTGGTCCGCGATCGGCGGCACGGCGGTCGTCGCGGGCGTCCTGGTCGGTACGGGCTGGAACCCCTTCCGGCGACGCGGCGCGGCGGCCCGGCGGGGCGTGGGACCTGTCCCGGTGGAGGGCGGCGGCGCCGTTCCCGCGCAGCCGGGCCCGCACGAACGCGAGCAGCCGCGGACCACTCGGCACTGACCGGTCCGCTCGCCGTCCCGGGCCCGCCGCGCGGGCCCGGGACGGCCGCGGCCGTGACGCCCTCCCGGGCGCCCCGCCTCGTACGGCTCTCGGCGGACCGGCACGGGCCGGAGACCCCTGGGCCACGGGCCATGGGCCTCCCGCTCCGCCTGTCGGCTTCACCTTCCCCTCCGTCTTCCGCTGCACCTTCGGCAGGGAAATGCCGGCGACGAACCGCGCGCGCCGCCTGCCGGTGACCGGAGCGCTCCCCTCCCGCCCGGCGGGGCCCGCGTCGCCCACGGCGTGACGGCTCGCCGCCGGTCCGGCCGTCACCCGCGACGGCCGGTCCGACCGTCACGACCGACGGACGGCCGTGCCGCTCCCCGGGGAGCGTCACGGCCGTCGGGTGTCTCGCCAGGCAGGGCCGGTCAGTCGGAGCCGGTCGTCCCGACCAGGCCCGTCCAGGTCGTCCAGCGGTCCGCCGGGGCGAAACCGAGGTCGGCGTTGACCGCGATCATCGCGGTGTTGTCCTCGGCGTTCGCCGTCTCGATCAGCCGGACGGCGGGCTCGTGCCGCAGCACGTACGCCAGGTTCGCGAGCTTCAGCAGCGTGCCCAGCCGGTGGCCCCGGTGCGCCCGGTGGACCACGGTCATGCCCTGGAGCGCGTAGGCGGGATTGCCGGTGGTCTTGGAGACGCTGGTGTACCCGGCGAGCCGTCCGCTCGCCTCGTGCACCACACCGGTGTGGTACGCCTTCCGGCCGCGCCCCACCCGCATGGTCTCGAACTCCCGCGCGTAGCTGGTCGCGACCTCCCGGTCCGCAGCGGCGTCCTCGTCGAACGACTCGTCGCCCAGGGACTGTTCGAGCATCGAGACCGGTACCGCGTACGCATCGGGGGTGATGGTCCCCCAGGTCACCAAGCCGTAGCCCGGGGGCACGTCGGGCACTCCCGAGGCGAGCGGGTCGTGGACGCCGAGGTCCAGCCACTGGTGCACGCCGGCCGGCGCCGCGGCCCGCCGTGCGCCGACCGCGGCGGCGAAGGCCGCGGGGGCGGTGTCCCGCTCGGGGCCACCGGGCAGGGCCTCCACCACGGTGCCGGAGAGCACGGAACGGCCGTGTCCCGCGGCGAGTTCGGCGGCCCGGCCGTACAGCGCCCGCCCGATGCCCCGGCGGCGCAGCTCCGGGTGGACGAGGAGCTGGTCGACCCGCGCGACGTCCGCGCCGTCGGGCAGCGCGAGCCGCAGCGCGCCGACGACGCGGTCGCCCCGGCCCTCGTGGCGGACGACCCAGTCCTCCAGCTTCGTGGCGGGCGGCGGGAAGCGCAGCGAGCCCGTCATGTCGGCGGCGCAGGGTGGCGCGGCGCCCGGCACGTCGCCTGCCGCGTCGTCGAGCAGCGTCAGCCACTGGCGGACGGTGGTCTCGTCGTCGGCGGCCAGCGGGCTGAACCGCAGGCCTCGGGTGCTGTCGTTCACGGTGTTGTCTCCCGGTCGGTGCTCTCGGTGCTCTCGGTGCTCTCGGCGCGGCCGGGGGCGACGCCCATCGCCTGGACGTCGTAGAGCCCGAAGGCGGGATGGACGTAGACGTTCGTGACCCATGGGTTGCGGAAGTGCAGGGTCTTGTCGTGGACCAGGGGGAGGATCACGGCGTGGTCCATCACCAGGCGTTCGATCTCCCGCCAGTGGCGGGCCCGTTCGGCGGGATCGGTGGTGTGCAGGCTCCGGTCGACGAGGTCGTTGACGCGCGGGTCGTCGAGTTCGGAGATGTTCCAGTTGCCGCCGTTGCGGCGGATCTGCCGGCCGTCGACGAGGGGCGCGAGGAAGCCGTACTCGGTGGGGAAGTCGGCGCCCCAGTCGGTGACGACGAGCCCCAGGGCGTGCTTGCGGATCGTGTCCGGGTGTCCGGCGCCCAGGCTGAAGTAGCTGGCGACGTCCAGTTCCTTCACGGTCAGCCGGATGCCGACGCGGGCCACCGACTCCGCCACGGCGTCGGCGACGAGGCGGAACTTGCCGCGCTGGGTGCCGATCACCGCCTCGAAGCCGTCCGGCAGTCCCGCCGCGGCGAGTTCGGCGCGGGCCGCGTCGAGGTCGCCGCGCAGGTCGGGTCCGGTCGGATAGGGATCGAGGGCCTGGTGGGCGGGGAGCCGGGGCGGGAAGAGCGCCGTGGTCAGGTCGCCGCCCGTCACCGGTCCGCCGCGGGCCTGCTGGAGCAGGATCTTGTCGGCGGCGTAGTGCACGGCCCGCCGCGCGTGCACGTCGTCGAACGGCGGGACGTGCGGCTGGATCGAGACGAAGTGCAGGAAGCTGGTGCGCGGGTTGTCGGTGCGCGAACGCAGCACGCCGTCCGCCGTGACCCGGCTCTGCGCCGCGTGCTGGAGTCCCCGGCCTTCGAGGTTGATGTCGAACTCGCCCGCGATCAGGCGCCGGTCGAGCTCGTCGACGTCGACCCCGATGGTCAGCTCGACCCGGTCGGGCAACGCCGGGCGGACCGGGTCGCCCGCCCGGTCCCAGTACGGGTTGCGCTCAAGGTGCAGGAAGCGGCCCGGCCGGTGCGCGGCGATGCGGTAGGGGCCGCTGGAACGCGGGTTCTCCCCATACTCGGCACCGAGGTCGGCGCGGCGCGGCACGGGGGCGGCCGCGGGCTGCGCCATCAGGTGGTCGAAGTCGGAGAAGGGCCGCCGCAGCCGGAAGACGATCGTGCGGTCGTCGGGCGTGCGCACCGACTCCAGCGGCTCGTCGGTGCGGTACGGGCCCGGGTAGGGGTGTGCCGGATCGTCCAGCAGCGGGATCAGGTACGTCGGTCCGCCGGGCAGCACGTCCTGCGCGAACACCCGCTGCACCGCGTTGCGTACGTCGTCGGAGGTGATCGGCGAGCCGTCGTCGTAGCGCAGACCGGGGCGCAGCCGGTAGGTCCAGGTGCGGCCGCCGTCACCGACCTGCCCGGGACCCTCGGCGAGGTCCGGGACGGGCACGAGCCCGGCGGGGCCCGCGTCGGTGGGGTACGCCATGAGGGTGCGGTTCAGCATCCGCTGGAGCAGCCAGACCCAGACGTAGTAGGTGCGGGCCGGGTCGAGGGAGTCCACGTCCGCCGAGGACACCAGCCGCAAGGTGCCGCCGCGCGCGGTCGAGGGGTTGACCGTCGCTCCGACGGCCGCGTTCCAGCCGGCGCCCGCGCGCGTGAGTCGTTCCGTTCCCGTGCTCATCGTGTGGTCGTCTCCCGGTCGGAGGGGCGAAGGGGAGTGTCCGTCTCCCCGGCGGGACTCCCGGCTCCGGCCGCCGCCCGCGTGGCCGCCCGGCGGGGCACACGGGCCGTGCCGCCGGATTCGGTGCGTGGCGCGCGGGCCGTCTCGCCGCCGGATTCCGTGCGGTCCAGCCGGAGCAGGAACGCGTGCTCCTCGCTCGCCAGGCAGCCGCGGGCGAGCTTCGCCTCGATGCTGCCGATCCCGGCGTGCAGGACGGACACGCCCTCGCGGGCGGCCGCTTCGAGGACGCGGTAGTACAGGACGTCGTAGTAGAGCGGCAGTTTGCCCTGGGCCTCGTAGTCGAATCCGGCGCGGTGGCCGAACCACTGCTCCTCGCCGCGGGCGCGGGACCGCAGCACCATCCCGAAGCCGATGATGGCGCCGTCCTGCCGTGCCACCGAGACCATCGCGTCGTCGCCCATGACCTCGGAGATCCAGCTGAGGAGGCCCGCCGAGTGCTCGGGGCTCGCCGGATTGCCGTACTTGCGCAGCAGGTTGCAGTCGAGCTCGCCGAGGCGCGGAGCCAGCGCCTTGGTGAGCGGTTCGAGGTGCACCTCGACCTTCGCCTCGGCGAGCGCCCGGCGTTCCAGGCGCACCCGGCGGCGCCGGTGCTTGCTCATGTTCGCGAGGAACTCGTCCCAGCCGCCCGGCGGGACGGGCAGCCAGGCGTAGTGCGCCGACAGGTGCGAGCGGTAGCCGCGCGCATGCAGCAGGTCCACCAACGCCGCGTCCCGGACGTCGACATGGGGGAAGCAGACGCTCGCCGCGCCCCGCTCCCGCGCGAGCTGCTCGGCCCGTTCCACCAGCGCCTCGACGTCCCCCGGTCCCGCGTGCGGGCCGGCCAGGGCGCGGGTGCGGCCCAGGTGCCGGCCGCCGCACACCAGCGACGGCAGCAGGGCGGCGGGATCGCCCCCGGCGACCTCGCGCAGGACGGCCTCCGCCTCGGGTGTCCCGCCGTCCTCCAGCGCCCGGGCGAGCATCGCGTCCGGGCGGGCCAGCAGCCACGGCACCGAGTCGTCGGCCCACGCGGCGACCAGCCCGGCGACCGGGTCGCCGTCCCGGTGCCGCATCAGGAAGTCCATCGTGGTGCCGGAGTTGCGCTCCTGCACCGCGAGCCAGCGCGAGGTCTGGAAGAAGTCCTCCGCGCCGAGCAGCTCGTCCCAGCCGGCGTCCGGCAGGCCGGCGGCGTCCGCCACCGGCCGCACGTCGCTCCGGCCGGCCGCATACGGACCGGTGCCGGTCACAGCTCCCGCGTCCCGTCCTCGACGACGAAGTCGAGGTGGGCGGCGGCCTTGTCGGCGAGGGCCTGCGCCTCCAGACGGTCGGGTCCGCTGCAGTAGGTGAAGCCGACGCAGGCGGAGTTGTCCATCCGCTGGAGCAGGTGGTCGCCCTTCTCCACGTGCAGCAGCACCTGGACGCCCGGCACCGCGGCGGCGGCCTCCACGCCGTCGACCCGCTCCAGGACGCCCCGCCGCTGCGGGTAGATCATGCGGACGGCCGCGCCGCCGGAGTGCCGGACCGGTTCGATCGCCGGGACCTCGCCGATCGTCAGCAGCCAGGCGTCCAGGATGGGGCTGCGCCCGGTCACGTCGGTGACGAGCATCGTCATGCAGCTCGACGGGGTGCGCGGGTTGGCCTCGATGATCCGCCAGCCGGACTCGGTGCGCCGCACCTCGGTGTGGCAGGGACCGTGGTCGTAGCCGATGGCCTCCAGGGTGCCGATGACCGCGGAGTAGAGCTCGTCACGCTCCTCGTCCGGCAGCGGCACAGGGAAGGTGTGGCCGCACTCGATGTAGGCCGGGTCGCCGAAGAGGTCCTTCGAGGTGACGCCGAAGACGTGCGTGTGGCCGTTCACGGTCATGGTCTCGACACTGACCTCGACGCCCTCGACGTACGTCTCCAGCAGGACGTCCCCGGAACGCGGCTGGCCGCGCAGGCTCTGCCGGATGCCGGACAGCTCCTCCCAGGCCTCGACGAGCTGATCCATGTCGTCGACGCGGCGCACTCCGTAACTGATGGCCTCCGCGGGGGGCTTGGCGATCATCGGGAAGCCCAGCCGGTCTGCCGCCTCGGCGAGCTGCCCGGGGTCGCTGACCAGCATGTGCGGGATGTTGTAGGGCACGTCGCCGAGCGCCACACGCAGCCGGTCCTTGGTGTTGGCCCGCTCCACGGCGGCCGGGTCGGGGCCGGGCAGGCCGAGGCGGCGGGCCGCCTGAGCGGCGAGCACCGTGTGGTAGTCGGAGAACGACGTGAGGCCGTCCACGAGGGACCTGCCGTCCTCGCCGGTCACCACGGACAGCACCGCTTCGAGGTCCGTGGTGTCGACGTCCACGACCCGGTCGACGGCCGCGGCGAGCGGGTGCGCGTCCCAGTCGTGCCCGTGGGTGTACCAGGACCGGTCTCCGGTCAGCAGCCACACCTCCAGACCGTGCTCGCGGGCCTGGTGCAGGCCGAGGACGAACGGGTGGTTCTGCATGTGCTCGACGATCGCGATGCGCTTGCCGACGAACATCGCGTAGTCGGCCAAAGGTGTTGTCATGGGGACCGCCTCCATGGTCCCGCCCGCCGATCAGCTCGGGGGCGGTGCAGTCGACTGGCGTTGAACACCAGTTGACCGTGCCGGTCCCGGGGCGGCCATGAATCGGGTGGTCACGCGCATAGGCGGTCGGCGAGGCGCATAGGGGCACCGACTGCCGGGCCGGTCCGCGCGCGGTTCGTCCACGCGGTCCGTCCGCGCGTTGAGGTTCACGCCGGGCGTGGCTGCGTCAGGGCCGCCAGTCCGCCGAGGACGGCGAACAGGGCCAGGAACGCGGCCGTGGCACCGTCCCCGACCGCGTTCTCGACGACGTGCCCGCCGATCAGGAACCACGCCACCGTGCCCCCGAGCAGCAGGAGATGATTGCCGCGTTCGCCGAGCAGACGCATCCCCGCCCACAGCAGCAGCGGCATGGACAGGACACCGGCGATCCCGGCGAGCAGCGATTCGAGGGACCCGGCGAGGAAGGCGTCCCCGCTCGCGTCGCGGACGCCCTGCGCCCAGGAGCGGCAGGACGTCCAGATCCCGAAGCAGACGACGGCGGACACGGCGGTGACGGCGGTGCCCTTCGCCCAGCGGGTGACCCGGCCGGCGGTGGTGCGGTTCGTCATGGTGGCAGCCTTCCATGGCACGGGACGGGGGCCCGGGTGCACGCACCCGGACCCCCGCCCTCATGTCGTCTCAACTCACCGTGTGCGGAGCCGCGTCGGCTGGCTCACAGCGAGTGCTGCAGGCTGTCGGCGTACAGCCGGGCGCCCGCGATCTTCGGGTGGAACGACTTCATGGACGGTGCCACGTTGCCCGGCAGCCAGTCCCAGTCGCGGTTGTCGGCCTTCGAGTGACCGGACAGGACGATGCCGTTCACGTCCTCCGGGTCACCGCAGATCGCCTTGCCGGCGAACTCGTCGCGCGGGTCGGAGAACACCGCCTTGGCGCTGTACGCGGTGTTGGCGTCGTTGACCGCGCCCTGCATCTCGGCGGCGAGGGTGTCGGCCATGCCGTTCAGCCACGGCGCCTCCTCCGTGCCGATCCCGATGACACAACTCCCGTCCTTCTCCAGGAGCTTCGGGTAGCCCATGAGCACGATCTTGGCGTTCGGCGCCTTCTGGTGGAGCGCGCCGAGCATGCTCGCCAGCCGTGGCCTGATCTGGTCGTGCAGCCAGGTGGGCGCCCAGTCCTCCAGGGAGCCGGTCTTCTGGCCGTTCTTCTGTCCGGTGTCCGGATCGACGGCGTCGATGGAGTTGTTGTTGCACACGGTCAGCGCCGTGATGCACTCCTGGACGATGTCGGCGAACCGGGCGTCGTTGCCGCCGATGGACAGGGTCACCAGGGTGGTGTTCTGGTCGAGGTAACCCTGCTGGATCTGCGGGAGTTCACTGCTCTGGCCCTGGTTGAGGATGTTGAAGTGCCGGGCGCCCGAGCAGGCGATGAAGTGGTAGTCCATGGCCGCGTCGCGGTCGTCGGCCATCGCGCCGATCGACTTGGTGTAGCCGGGCAGGGTGGCCTGCCGCGACCAGGCGTACTTGGACCGGTGGCACTTGTCCTCGGTGTCCGGCTGGGACGCGTCGTAGTAGTCGGACTCGGGGTAGTAGTCGTCACCGCCGTTCGCCGAGGCGCCCTCGCCCGAGGAGTAGGAGTCGCCCATCGCGACGACCTGGTTGGCGGGCTTGGCGCCCATCGGCTGGAAGCCGACGGAGTCCCAGGCGACGTCCTCGGTGCCCTTGCCGTCCTGCGTGACGTTCGACAGCGAGACGGTGGGTGTGCCGGTGAAGTTGAAGACCCCGAGGGAGACCCACTGGTTCTTCATCACCCGCTGGAGCAGCGTCCGGTTGGGGCTGGTCGAGTTGGAGCCGCCGACCTTGTACATCGCCTGCCGGGTGTGCGCGCCGTGGTCCGGCAGGTGGATCCACACCCGCATCCAGCCGCGGTCCGCCTTGTTCAGCGTCCAGGTTCCGGTGGTCTGGAGCTTGGTCGCGTCCGCCGTCCCGCTCTTGTTGGTGTGCGAGAACCAGAAGTGGTTGCCGTAGGCGGCGCCGATCTGGTGCAGGTCGATCCGGCCCGAGGCGGTGCCGAAGCCGAAGCCGAAGGTGCCCGCCGAGGAGACGGCCCCGCAGGATCTGCCACTGGATCCGGCCGGTACGACACCGTTGTCGACGTCGTCGACGACGTAACTGCCGGAGGGCAGACCGGACGAGCAGTCGGGCGGGTACGAGTTGGCGTCCGGCTGCTCGGGATAGGTGTCGTCGAACCGGTGGAGGGCGTTGCCGCACAGGGCGGCCGAGGTGCAGTTCTTCCAGGTGGCGGCCTTGGTGAACCAGCACTTCAGGTACAGCGGGTCCGAGGTGCTCGGGTCGCCGGGCAGCAGGCAGGGGCCGCCACCGGTGTTGTTGGTGGCGCTGTCACTGATCTTCGACGGGTTGCAGTTGTTGCTGCTGTCGCAGAACAGGGAGATGGGCGGCTTGGCCGCGGTGCGCGCGGCGGTCGTCGTCCACCAGGCGGCGCGGTAGCCGGGCTGGAAGTCACCGGGGGCGAACATCGCCGAGATCGGGCGGGCCGCCCAGCCGATGACCTTCTCCTCGTACGGCCAGTCCTGCGGGTGCGCGGCGTGGCTGTAGTCGTCACCGCCGGCCGAGTTCTCCAGGAACGGGGTGCGGTTCTCCTTCCACAGCGGGTTGGCCGGGTTGTTGGTCCAGCCGAGGCCCCACTTGCCGGCGTTGCTGCCCGCGTCCGCCTTCAGGTGGTAGCCCGTGTTGTACGACCACAGGGCGGCGAACCAGTTCTCGATCCACTGCGGGCTGCCGTCGTTGATGGTGATCCCGTCGGCGCGGGTCTGGTTCCACTTCTCGACCAGGATGTTCACGCCGGACGCGATGTTCGCCGCGTAGTCGAGGGCGACGGCCTCCTGCTGCGCGGGTGTCTTCGTCGGCTGGCCCTTGCCCGGCAGCCGCATGCCGTCGGTGACCTGGGTGACGCCGTATCCGCAGTCGGACTTGCTCCAGTCGATGGCCCACGGGTCGGTCTGGGTGCCGTCGGAGGAGTAGGAGACGCCGTAGAAGTTGCCGACGAGCGGGTTCGCGGTGACGCCGGGGACGGCGTACCGGGTCGCCTGCCACATGTTCGACTCCTGCGCGGTGACGCCGAGCATCACCTGCGCGGGGATGTGCCAGTTGGCCCCGCTGCCGCCGCTCAGCGACTGGAGCGGGAACAGGGTCTGCGGCGCATAGGCGCCCATGCCCGTGTTCTTCCAGTTCGCCGCGCGGGTGGCGCCCTTGTTGAGGGTGCCGACGACGGCCTGGTCCACGGCCCACTCGATCTGCCGCGGGGTCGGCTGGAAGGCCTGCTTCTTCGGGTCGTTGCGCGGCACCGAGCACGTCCGGTCGGTGTCGACCGGGGCGGCCATCGGGCTCGCCTTGCCGGTCTTGTCCGCGGCGGACTTCCCTGCCGCGGACCCCGCGGGTGCGGCCAGCGCCGGGCTCATCGCGGTCGCGGCGCGCTGGGCGGCCGCGTCACCGATCCGGTTGCCCGGGGCCGCGTCGAGGACGGTGCTCCTCCCCGTGTCCAGGGCCTTCAGCGTGATGCGGGCCGCGCGTGCCGAGAAGGAGTCCTTCTGGGAGATCCGGGAGTCCTTGCCGTCCGCCCAGGCGGTCGTCACCGCGGCGCCGCCGCGACTGGAGATCCGGGCGTCCTTCGCGATGCCGCCCGGGTTGCGGACGGCCGGGGGAAGAGATCCGCCCGTCTTCGCCGAGCCCGTCACGTAGACCGCTCCGGAGGGGGTGCGCGCCAGGTCGAACGCGGTGAGCGAGCCCTCTCCGAGCTGGGTGGCCCGGCCCTTGCTGTCAGGGGTGCGCAACGCGCCCGCGGCGACGCGAGAGACGGCGGCCCGGTCGTCGGTGGAGGACTTCTCGGCGCCGCCGGGCAGCCGGTCGATGAACGTGACACCGCCGTCGGCGTCGGGCTGCAGCTGGAAGGGCACGGCGTGCGTGACGGCCACGGTCCTCACCGTGCCGCCCTGGACGCGGACGACCCGGTTGCCGCGGGCGCCGACGATCGCGCCGTCGACGGGGACCGCCGAGGTGACCTGGCCGGGCACCTTCGTGGCCGCGGTCCTGCCGGTCGCCGCGGTGACCGAGACGAGCCGCGTCTCGTTCGTCCGGGAGGTCGACTCGTCGGTGAACTGCGAGAACACGGCGTTCTCGGTGGTGCCGCAGCCGGGGGAGAAGTAGCCGAGGGTGGCCTGGAAGGGGAGTTTGCGCACGGCCCCGGACCGCAGGTCCACGATCGCGGTGAACGCGCCGCGGCTCAGCAGGTCGGGCTTGTTGGTGAAGGTACGCGGCGCGTAGGCGACGGCCGCGTACCGGCCGGAGCCGGTCAGGCAGGCGTTGCCGATCCAGGTGTCCGTCTCGAAGCCCGGTTCGGACAGTGAGGCGGCGGTCTTCCAGGCGTAGCCGCTCTTCTCGTCGGCGATCATCACGTGGAAGCCGGTGCCGTCGCCGGACGTGGTGAACGCCCGGTCGGCGGACGCGGAGTAGTTCTTGCCGAGCAGTTCGGCGCGCTGCTTCGCGGGGACCGCGTCCGGCCGGCTCTTCGCCGGGTCCTTCCCGTCCGCGGGAACGGACTTGGGGGTCGCGGACCAGCCGTCGGCCGCGCCCGGAGGGGCCGCGTTCGCATAGGCCTGCGTCGTGCCGATCCCGCAGGCCACCGCTATCGCGACGGCCGTGGCGACCGGGACACGCGCCTTCCTCAGTCTGCTGCGTCTCAACGTCGTTTCCTTCATGTGGGGTTCACGCCCGGGTCGGGGCATGCGACCTGTGGGGGGAGAGCGAGCAGCGTGGCACCGGCCGCTCTTCGGCCTGTCCCCACCAACTCCTTCGCGTCCGTGGCCGGTTTGCGCTGAGTGCGCGTACTCAGGTGTCCCGGGGGCCCCTCTGCCACCCTGGACGGCATGTCCTCGCGCAAGCGCCTCCCGGCTCGCTCCGCCCCGACCACCGCGACCGCCCTGCCCGCCCTGGCTGCCCTGGCGTGCCTGTCTGCGGTCTTCTGCCTGAGCGGCTGCGGCACCGACCGTCCGGCCGCGGCACCGGGCGGAGTTCCCGGCTCGCCCTCACCGGTGTCCTCCTCTGCGTCCTCTCCGGTGTCCTCCTCGGCCGCCACGCCCGCGAGCCCGCACGCCGAGCCGGACCGCGGCGACAGCGCGCCGCACAACGCGGAGAACAGCATCGGACGCCGGCCCGGCGCGATGACGGCGGCGGACCGGGAGGCGGCGCGCAAGGAGGCCGCGAGGGTCCGACCCGTACTGGAGAGACTCCGCACCGAGGGCCGCATCGCCCCGGACGCCGTACGCCCCGCGCTCGCCGCCCTCGGGTTCCCGCCCGCCGACCTGCGCGTCCAGGCGCCGTGGTCGCGCTGGAACGTGGACCACGCGGAGAAGGTGCCGGGCACGCTCTACGGAATCCGGATCGGCGCCACGGCCTGCGTCTCCGGGATGCTGGATGCCGGCCAGGCGTGGACGGAGGTCACGGGCCCCTACCCGGAGACGGGATGCGTGGCGCCTCCGGTGGCGCACTGATCGCGGCCCGGAAGGCACTCTGACGGGCCGTCACCTGTGCATCCGGCGGGAAGATCCGCGAGACGGCGGGGTCCGACGGCGGACGTATGGGCGTAGACCCGGACGTACGCGCCGCGTACTCGGGGGCGTACGTGAGGGGGCTTTCCGGTGAACGGCTAGCATCGCGGCACAGTTGTCGGCCGGAATGGGGTGGGTGTCGTGTCACAGGCGGAGGAGGGGCCGCGGATCGCCGTTGCCGTGGTGACCATGGGCAACCGCCCCGCCGAGGTCGACGCCCTGCTGACCTCCGTGGCCAAGCAGGATCTCGCGCCCACCCGGATCGTGATCGTCGGCAACGGCTGCCCGCTGCCCGAGTTCGCCGAACGCCTCGGCCTGCCCGGCGAGGTGACCGGGATCGAACTCGACGAGAACCTCGGCTGCCCCGGTGGCCGGAACGTGGGCCTCGCCCGGCTGCGTGAGTTCGGGGACGTGGACGTGGTCGTCGAACTCGACGACGACGGACTCCTCGTCGACGGCGACGTCCTGCGCACGGTGCGCGACCTGTACGCGGCCCGGCCGCGCCTCGGCATCGTCGGCTTCCGCATCGCCGACGAGCAGGGCGAGACGCAGCGCCGCCACGTGCCGAGGGTCGGGGCGAAGGATCCGATGCGCGGCGGCCCGGTCACCGGCTTCCTCGGCGGCGGCCACGCGCTGTCCATGCCGATGCTCGCCGAGACGGGGGACTGGCCCGCCGAGTTCTTCTTCGCACACGAGGAGACCGACCTGGCCTGGCGCGCCATCGACGCCGGCTGGACCGTCCTCTACGAGCCCGGGCTGCTCCTCCAGCACCCCAAGACCTCGCCGGCCCGGCACGCCATCTACTACCGGGTCACCGCCCGCAACCGGGTCTGGCTCACCCGCCGCCGGCTGCCTCTGCCGCTCATCCCGGTCCACCTGGGCATCTGGATCGTGCTCACGCTCCTGCGGACCCGGTCGGCCGGCGGACTGAAGGCCTGGTTCGGCGGCTTCGCCGAGGGGCTGCGGCAGTCCGGCGGCGAACGGCGCCCGATGCGCTGGCGCACGGTCTGGCGTCTCACCCGGCTCGGCCGGCCGCCCGTCATCTAGGGACAACCGTCCGGATCCGGCCGGAAGGCGCCGGGATCGCGGGCGCACCCGCCGGGCGGGCCAGCCCCGGACGCCCCGCGCACGCCCCACGGGCACGGGTGGAAGTCCGGCACAGGACAGACGGAGGCCCCGGTCGCTCACCTCGACGACCGGGGCCTGCCACGTCCCGGATCCGGCCGCGGCGGCGACACTCCCCCGAGTTACGCGTAGTACGCGCGCACCGTCGGGCCAGATCCGATGAAGTGATCACATCAGGCCACACCAACGGATCGCTAACATGAGGCCAACGTTCCCGGGTGGGAACGGTCGGACGGCCGACGGGGGCCGTCGGCAGGGGACGCGAACGCGTCGTGGCGCGTGGTCACCGAGGCCGGGCGGGAAGGCAGTGGGGCGGTGTGATGCGGAACGGGCTGCGGTTCGGACTGCTGGGGCCGCCGGTCCTCCACGGCGCCGACGGTGAGGTCGTCCCGATCGGCAGCGGCAAGACCCGTGCCCTGCTGGCCGCACTCCTCCTCGAACCGGGCCGGGTCGTCTCCGTCGACGCCCTCGAGGACGCGCTGTGGGGCGGTGCGCCTCCCGCCTCGGCCCGGGCCTCGCTGCACAACCACGTGACCCGGCTGCGCCGCCTCCTCGACGATCCGGAACGGCTGCGCGCCGTACCGCCGGGCTATGTGCTCCGGGTCGCCGAGGGCGAGCTGGACGTGCGCCTCTTCGAGCGGCACGCCACCGCGGCGCGCGACGCGCACGCCGGACACGACGCCGAGCGGGCGCTGCGGGAATCCGCCGCCGCGCTCGCGCTCTGGCGCGGCACCCCGCTGAGCGGCCTGCCGCCCGAGGCCGGTGGACACGCCCTCGTCCAGCGCCTGGAGGAGGCACGGCTGCTGGTCCTGGAATGGGGGTACGAGGCGGAACTGCGCCTCGCGCCGACCGCGGCCCGGCTCGACGGGCTCGCCCCCGAACTGTCCGCCCGGATCGCCGAACATCCGCTCCGCGAGTCCTTCCACCGGCTGCTGATGCTCGTCCTGCACCGCACCGGACGCCCGGCCGAGGCCCTCGCCGTCCACCGTGACCTGCGGGCCCGCCTGATCGAGGACCTCGGCATCGAACCGGGCCCCGCGGTCCGCGAGGCCCACCTGGAGATCCTGCGCGCGACGGACCGGGACGCGCACATCAGCCCCGCCGCCGCGCGGGCACCGGGGACGGCCCGCACGCGACCCGAGGACGGGAACCCCGCGCGCAGGCGCACCGGTGACACCGGCCGTGCCGATCACTCGGGCGCGCCGACGCAGGACGGTGACCGCACCGGCACGCGGACCGGGGACACGGAGGGTACGGTCACGGGCGCCGGCACGGGTGCCGGCACCGACCGGGAGGGGCAGGCGCCCGCGCCACTGTCGCGCCCCGCCCAACTGCCGCCGTCCCCGGCGCACTTCGTGGGCCGCGTGGACCTCCGGGACCAGCTCGTCCGGATCCTGCGCCCGCAGCAGCCCGCCGCGTTCCCGGAGCCGCCACCCCGGTCCGGCGGCGGATGGCACCCCCACTGCACGGCCCCCGCCTCCACCCGCGTCACCGTGATCAGCGGCATGGCCGGCGTCGGCAAGAGCGCACTCGCGCTGCACGTGGCCCACGAGTTGAGGGAACGTTTCCCCGACGGTCAGCTGTACGTGAACCTGCACGGCGCCACCCCCGGCATGACCCCGATCACCGCGGGCCAGGCCCTCGCTGCACTCCTGCGCGACCTGGGCGTGGAACCCCGCCGCGTCCCCGAGAACGCCGATGCCGCGGCCGCGCTGCTCCGCTCGACCCTCGCACCGACCCGCACCCTCATGGTCCTCGACGACGCCTCCCACGCCGCCCAGGTGCGCCCGCTGCTGCCGGCGGGACCGGACTGCGCGGTGATCGTGACGAGCCGCTCACCGCTCACCGCCCTCGACGGCGCCCACCGCTTCCCGCTCGCCCCCCTCACGGACGAGGACAGCGCGGCCCTGCTCCGCGCCGTCTCCGGCCGCGAGGACGGCCTCGACAGCGGACACCCCCTCGTCGAACTCACCGGCCGGCTGCCCCTCGCCCTCCGTGTCGTCGCGGCCCGCCTCGCCGCACGCGGCGCCCTCACCCCCGACGCGCTGGCCGGTCAACTCGCAGCCACCGAAGGGCGGTTGCATCACCTGGAGTACGACGACCTGAGCGTGCGCCGCTCCCTGGCCGTCGCGCACGACGCACTGCGCGCCTCCGACCGCGAGGCGGACCGGGACGCCGCGCTCGCGCTGTGCCGGATCGGCGCGCTCGACCTGCCCGTCTACGGAGCCGCCCTGCTCGCCCGCCTCACCGGTACCGGCGAGCGCCGCGCCGAGGCCGCCCTCGACCGCCTCGTCGACGTCGCCCTCCTGGAGGAGACGGCGTACGGCCGCTACGCGCCCCACGACCTTGTACGGGACTTCGCCCGGGAGATCGCGGGCGCCGCGGAGTGCGTCCTCGCCACGAGGGGCCCGGTCCCGGACGCCGCCTCACCGCGCCCGGACGGCTCGGGCGCCGCCGGCCCGGCCCCCGAACCGGGAGCGCGCGGACCGGAAGCCCCGGGCGACCGGCGCGCCACCGCACCCGGCGGACATGACGCGATCGTCGCCGAGCGGGCCCTGCGCTGGTACGCGGCGGTCGCCGCCCGGTCCCTGGAGGCGATCCTCGAACCCGGGCTCGACCGCGAGGACCGCAGCAGACCGACCGCCTCACAGCCCGCCGGCCACCCGGCGGACGTCGCCTCCGCACCCGCCTTCCGCTCGGCCCGCGAGGCCTTCGCCTGGGGCGACTCCGAGCTGGCGAACGCGGTCGCGCTGGCGGAGCGGTACGCCCGCACCTCCCCGTACGTCCCCCTGCTGGCCCGCATGCTCAACCCGTACGTCCAACGCAGCGGACACGTGGCCGAGTTGGAGCGACTCCAGCGGGCCGCGCTCGAAGGGGCACGGCTGCTCGGCGACGAGGCGGCGGAGGCGTACGCGCTCGGCGACCTCGGCGGGCTGCACTTCATGACGGGCCGGGCCGGCGAGGCCCTCGCCCTGAACGACGAGGCGCTCGCGATCTGGCGCCGCCTGGGCGTGCTGTCCTGGGTGCGCCGGGGCCTGAACAACCGGGGCATGCTCCTCGAAGGCCTCGGCCGCTACGACGAGTCCGGAGAGGCCCTGCTGCAGAGCCTGCAGTTCTCCCGGGAACTCGGCGACCCGCACATGGAGGCCGTGACCTACAGCCACCTCGGCAACCTGTACGAGCACAGTGATCCCCGGGCCGCCATCGACCACCACAAGCGCAGCCTCGCGATCGGCGAGGCCGTCCAGGACGTGATCATCCGGCACTCCGCGCACTGCAACATCGGCTACGCCCACCTCACGCTCGGCGAACCGGCCGCCGCCGTACCCCACTTCGAGGAGAGCCTGCGGGTGCTGGGCAGTCACGGCGACTGGCACGGGGAGTCGCAGACCCGGCTCGGCCTGGTGCGCGCCCTGCGCGGTGTGGGTCACCGGGAACGGGCGGCGCGCGAGTGCGACCTGCTGTGCTGCCGCGCCGACCGCCGCGCCGACCGGTACACCGGCGGCCTCGCCCGGCACCAGCGGGGCCTGCTGCTGCGCGAACAGGGCGACGCCCGGGCCGCGTACCGCGAGTGGGCGTCGGCCCTGGAAGCCCTGGAGGACACGGACAGCCCGGTCGTGGGCGAACTGCGAAGGCTGCTGGCGACGTGATGCCGGCGGACCGGAGGCGGTTCCGCCCGCGGCCCGACCGCGGGTGTCCGGCCGCCGGGTGACCGTTTCGCTCACGGGGTTCACAGGGGCGCCGATCGCGGGACGACCGCCGGGACCAGCGACGGCGAGCCCGACTGGCGCCGGCCTGTCGGCGGCGGGTGCGCGGTGGTCGGGCGAACGACGCCCGGTTCCTTGACGCCGGCACCACCGACGGCCGGACCGGTGCCGCCTGACCGCCGAGCACCGCCCGGCCGCCGAGCACCGCCCGGCCGGACGACCGTCGGCTGACCGTCGGACCGTCCCGCTGTCATCGGCCGGACCGCCGACCCTGGACGGGGCAGGGTCCTTCACGGATGGCGCGGGCGGTTCGGTGCGGAGGGGTGTGTCGCGCCGTGCGGATCGGCTACTTGGCGTCCGCGTAGCAGCTGACGACCGCTGTCGTGAACGGGAAGCGGACCGGGGTCTCGCCGAAGGTGAGGCGGCCGGCGAGTTCGGCCGCGTCGCGGATGGCGGCCACGACGGCGTCGGCCTCCTCGGCGGGACAGTGCACGATCACCTCGTCGTGCTGGAAGAAGACCAGCTCGGCGGCGAGGCCCTCGCAGGTGCGGCGCAGCCCCGCCAGCATCAGCAGGGCCCAGTCGGCGGCGCTGCCCTGTACGACGAAGTTGCGCGCGAACCGGCCGCGGGCGCGGGAGTCGGAGGACGCGTACCCCGGCACCCAGCCCTGGCCGGCGGGCGTCTCGGCGGGATCGTCCTGCGGGATGCCCGCCTCGTCGCCGTCGTCCCGTGCTCCGGCGGCAGGGGGGCAGGTCCGGCCGAGCCAGGTCCGGACGAGCCGGCCCTCCTCGCCGGCGCGGGCCGCGTCGTCCACGTAGGCCACGGCCCGGGGGAAACGGCGGCGCAGGAGTGCGAGGTTCTTGAGGCCGTCGCCGGACGTCTGTCCGTACACAGCGCCGAGCACGGCGATTTTGGCCTGGGCCCGGTCGCCGGAGAAGGCCCGGTCCGATACCGACTGGTAGAGGTCGCTCTCGCGGCCCGCGACCTCCATCAGGCCGGGGTCGCGCGAGATGGCGGCGAGGACCCGCGGCTCCATCTGGTCGGCGTCGGCGACGACCAGCCGCCAGCCGGGGTCGGCCACGACCGCCCGGCGGATCACCTTGGGGATCTGCAGGGCGCCCCCGCCGTTGGTCACCCAACGCCCGGTGACGGTTCCGCCCGGGAGGTACTCGGGGCGGAAGCGGCCGTCGCGGACCCAGTCCTGGAGCCAGGACCAGCCGTGGGCCACCCAGATCCGGTACAGCTTCTTGTACTCCAGGAGGGGCTTCACGGCCGGGTGGTCGAGGGACTCGATCTCCCAGCGCCGGGTGGACTTGACCTTGATCCCGGCCTGCGCGAACGCCTTGACGACGTCGGCGGGCAGATCGGGTCGGACGCGTCTGCCGAAGGCGGCGGAGATCTCGTCGGTCAGCTCGGCGAGGCGGCGCGGCTCGCCGCCTCCGGTGTAGCGCTCGCCGAGCAGTTCGTGCAGGACGTCACGGTGGACGTCCGCGCTCCACGGGAGCCCCGACTGGTTCATCTCGGCGGCGACCAGCATCCCCGCGGACTCGGCGGCGGTCAGCAGCCGCATCCGCTCGGGGTGGGCGCCGGTGTCGTGACGCCGCTGTTGCTCGGCGTAGACGGCGAGGAGATCCGCGAGCGGCAGGTGGACGGGGCGCGGCTCGAAGAGGGAGGACTGCGAACCGGGCTCGGCGGAACGCTGCGGAGGATCCGGCGGCACGGGGCCGCCGCGCAGTCGTGCCAGCGCGGCGGCCGCCGAACGGGGCTCGCCCAGCCGCCCCTCGTGCCCGAGCAGCAGGGTCTCGGCGGCCTCCATGTCGTAACACCGCTCCACTCGCACCCCCGTGGCGAGCAGACGCGGATACACGTCGGCCGTCGAACGCCACACCCACCGGGTCACGTCCGGCCGGGTCCGCACGGCCTCGGCGAGGTCGGGCTCCCGGCGGACCGGCCCGGCGGGCAGCCCGTCCGGGCCGAGGGCGGCGATCTCCGCGCCGCCGTCCTCGGCCGGCGCGAGAGCCCAGCGCTCGGTCATGCCTCCGAGTCTCGCAGGGGGGTCTGACAACGCCGTCCGGCGACGCCACCAGCGGCTTCACGGCGTGCCTCCGCGGCTTCCCGCGAGCCACCCGCACGGTCTCCCCGCACCTCTCCCCGCGGTGCCGCCCCCGCACGCTCTCCACGTGCGGTCTCGCTACGCGGTCCCCTCGGGAGCCTGCTTCTGCCGCACGATCTCGTCGAGCAGGGCGACGATGTGGGCCTCAGCCGCCGCCTTGTCGACGCCCACACCGCTGAGGACGCCCGTGCCGTTCTCGAACTCCAGCAGGGCGAGCAGGATGTGTTCGGTGCCGACGTAGTTGTGCCCGAGGCGCAGGGCCTCACGGAAGGTCAGCTCCAGGACCTTCTTGGCGGCCGGACCGTAGGGGACCAGTTCGGGGATCTCGTCGGCGGCGGGCGGCAGGGCGGCGGTGGCGGCCTCGCGGACGGTGTCGAGGGAGACGCCCTGCGCGGTGATCGCCCGCGCGGCGAAGGCGTCGGGCTCGCTGAGAAGGCCGAGGACGAGGTGCTCGGGAAGCCCCTCGGCGTTCCCCGCCGCCTTGGACGCCTCGTGCGCGGCCATGACCACCTTGCGGGCCCGTTCGGTGTAGCGCCCGAAGCCCTGACTGGGGTCCAGGTCCACCTCCGCCTTCGGCACGAACCGCTTCTGCGCGGCCTGCCGGGTGACGCCCATGCTCTTGCCGATGTCCGTCCAGGACGCGCCCGATCGCCGTGCCTGGTCCACGAAGTGCCCGATCAGGTGGTCGGCCACGTCGCCCAGGTGGTCGGCCGCGATCACCGCGTCCTGAAGCTGGTCGAGCGCGTCGCTGTGCACCTTCTTGATGGCGTCGATGAGGTCGTCGAGCCGTACGGATGCCTTGCCGGGTGGGTTCGTCGTCATGTGTCAACGCTAGGTTGACAGTGCTGGACTGTCAACCCGCAGTTGACAGTTGGCCCGGGGGGTCACTGTCCTCCCGTGGAGTCCGAGGGAATGTGCAGGACGGGATGTGCAGGACGGGATGTGCGGCGTGGGATGTGCACGCCGGACATATCGGTGACGGTCCAGGCGTCGACAGCCGGCGGGGCTCGGTGCCGGCAACCCGCGCGCTCGGCAGCGGCGGGAACGGGCCCCGGGCTCCTCGCCGTCCACCGGCGGGTGCCCGGCGACGGGGGGACTCCACCGCCGGGCGGACGAGCCGCCGAGCCGCCGGTCCACCGGGCCGCCGAGCTGCCGGGCCGCCGGTCACCGGGCCCTCGGGTCTCCCTCACGCCCGTCGCCAGGCGCCCGCCACGGAGGCCG
The DNA here is from genome assembly GCF_002078175.1 of Streptomyces sp. M41(2017). Lineage (GTDB taxonomy): Bacteria > Actinomycetota > Actinomycetes > Streptomycetales > Streptomycetaceae > Streptomyces. Next base: position 2,459,145 of record NZ_MWFK01000001.1, read on the forward strand.
CCACCCCGATCACGAGGCACACCGCGACGCATCCGGTCAGCGGACCCCACGGCACCGTCACCGTCACGGGAGCCGACAGCCGGCCGAGGGCTCCCGCCAGTCCGGCGAGGTTGACCGCGGCGACGGCGGCTCCGAGGGCCGCTCCGACGCCGACCGCCAGCGCAGCCTCGCCCGCGACCATGCCCAGCACCTGGCCCCTGGTGGCGCCCGCAAGGCGCAGGGACCGCAGTTCGGCGCCCCGCGCGGACGTCGCCATGAGGCAGGTGCCCGCGAGGGCGATGCCGGCGTAGACCAGCGCGATGCCGAGAACCACCAGGAACCCGAGCCGGGTCTGCGCCCCGGAGCGCGGTCCGGTCGCGGCCAGCCATTCCGCGGTCGTCCGCACGGTGCCGCCGGAGGCACGCAGCGCGCTCGTCACCGCCCCCGGATCGGCCCCGGGCCGCAGCCGTACATCGAGGCGGTCGACGTGGGCCCCCGGCGCGTTGGCTGTCGTCACATAGGCGCCGTTGTCGCCCGTGCCCCGCGCCAGCACGGCGACGATCCGCAGTCGCGCGGGCCGCCCGTCACCGAGCCGGACGTCGACCCAGGAACCGACCGCGCCGTGCCGCCACTCCCCGTCGACGACGATCGACCGGTCGTCGAGATCGCGCACGTCCCCCGCGGCCACCGGCAGCCGGGTCACCGCCGCGAACGCCGCCACGTCGTCCACCGCGCGCGCCTGCGACCGTACGAGCGCGGTCCCGTCCTCCCGGGTGAAGACGGCCGTCGACGCGGTTCCGGACACCGTCGCGCCGGGCACCCGTACCTGTCTCAACCGCTCGCCGGTGACGACGAGTTGAGCCGTGGTCCGCTGCCGCGCCTCGGCGGCCCGGGCGCCGGTGACCGTCGCAGCCGAACCGAGCAGCGATCCGGCCAGCGCGACCGTCACCAGGGCCGGCGCGGCCACGGCGGCGGTGCGCCGGACGGACCCGGCGGCGTTCGCGCGGACCAGGACGCCGTACGCGCGGGGCAGCCGCCGCAGCGGAAGCAGTCGGACGAGAGGCCCGACCAGCGCCGGTGCCAGCACGGCGACCGCCGTGACGAGCACCATCGGCTGGGTCGCGTAGGTCTTGCGCTTCAGCAGGGCCGCCGGGTCCGCGTACAGCGTCCAGGCCGTCAGGCCGAGCCCGGCCGTCAGCAGGACCGCCCCGGCCACCCGCCGCGATGCGGGCATCACCCCCGTGTCGACGGACGCCTCCCGCAGCGCCTCCAGAGGGCCGGTCCGTCCGGCGCGCCGAGCCGCCGCCCAGGCGCCCGTGACCGCCACCAACACTCCGACAAAGAAGGCGACTTCAAACGGCCAGTGCGTCCCCGGCCGCAGGGCGAACCAGGGTGGCGCCACCTTGCCGTCCACCAGCTCCCGCACCAGCGTGGGCGCGGCGGCGCCGCCGAGTGCGCAGCCGAGCGCGGAGGCCACCAGGCCCACCGCGAACGCCTCCCCGAGCACGGTCCGCCGGACCTGCCCGGGCAGCGCCCCCGCGAGCCGCAGCAGCCCGAACTCCCTTCGCCGCAGGGCCACCACGAACGCGAACGTGGACGCCGTCACGAAGACCGCGACGAAGGCCGTCACCCCGGCCGCCGTGCCCAGCAGCGCGTCGACCCCCACCAGCGCCTGGGCGTCCCGGGCGGCGGACGGGTCGGCGAGATGCCGGTCGTCACCGGTCAGGACGCGGCCCCGGTCGCCGACGAGACGCCGTACGGCCGGGGCGGGGGCGTCGACGCCGACCGCGTCGCGGGCCGCGCCGTCGGTGCGCACCCGCCCCAAGGTCCGCAGTTCGGCCAGGAGTTCGCCGTCCACAGGGTGTGGATGGGCGAGTGACTTCGACACCCGGGCCGTGTCCGGGCCCCGTCGTACTTCCATCGTGACCGTGTCCCGTCCCATGACCACGACCGGCGAGGCCGCGAAGCGGGTCGGCGGCCGCGGGGGCGCGTCCGTCGCGGCCGCCAGGCCGAGCCCCATCGCCGTCATCACCGCGACCCCGAGCGCGACGGCGACGAAGCAGCCGAGGAACGAGGGCCACCGCGCCCGCAAAGACCGCAGGCTCAGCATGACCGGCGTCCCGGAACGGCAGGGGCCGGCGCTCTGCGCGGCGGCGCGTGCGGCCGGGGGGCGGCGGTGGTCCGTGCGGTGGTGAGTGTCATGGCTCCAGCGAACCGCCCGGCGGCCGCCCGGACACGACCACCAGGGGGCGTCTTGGGGGTGGGGCCGGCCATACCCCGAGGGCATCGCCGGGCCCGTGAAACGATCGGAGCATGAGTACGTCCAGCACCGTGGAGCGCGCTTTCGAGGCCGCCCTCTACGCCGACTCCGACGCGGCCCTCGACACCGGCGCCTCCCTGCTCGCGGCCGACCCGGCGTCCGACGCCGAACTCGCCCGTCGGGAGCGCGAGTTCGTCACGGCGGCCTGGCGTCGCGGCTGGCAGCCCGCCGACGTCGTACGTCTCGTACGGCGTGACCTGGACGACCTCCACGTACGCCTGGTCACCTCCCTGATCCTCCAGGAGCAGAGCGGCGACGGTTCACCGCGGGGCGCGCGCTGGGCCGCGCAGCTCGACGAGCTGGCCGGCACGCCGCACGAGGTCCGCACCGACCGTTTCTCCCACGCCACCGCGGCCCTGGAACTGTGCCGTCTGCTCCTGCGCCTGCCGTCCATCGAGCCGCTGGAGACCCCGCACACGGCGGCTCCCGCCTCCGCCCCGCGCGAGACGCGCATGCTCAGCCGCATCCGCGCCCTCCTCGCCAAGGCGGAGGCCACCGGCTTCCCGGAGGAGGCGGAGGCGCTGAGCGCCAAGGCGCAGGAGCTGATGGCGCGGCACAGCATCGACGAGGCGCTGCTCGCGGCCCGGACCCACGCGAAGGACGGGCCCGGCGCCTGCCGCATCGGTGTGGAGCCGCCGTACGAGACGGCCAAGGCGGTGCTCCTGGACGCGGTGGCCGGGGCCAACCGCTGCCGCGCCGTCTGGAACGACGCCCTCGGTTTCTCGACCGTGGTCGGTTTCGAGGCCGACCTGGAGGCCGTCGAACTCCTCTACACCTCGCTCCTCGTGCAGGCCACGGGGGCGATGGCCAAGGCCGAGGCGGCCCAGCGGGCGGGCGGCCGCAAGCGTACGAAGACCTTCCGGCAGTCGTTCCTCGCCGCGTACGCGCACCGCATCGGCGACCGGCTCGCCTCGGTCGCCGAGGGGCAGGTGACCGCGACGGCGGGGGAGCTGCTGCCGGTGCTCGCGGCCCGTGACGTGGCGGTGGCGAACCATCTGGACGAGATGTTCCCGCAGACCGTGACGACCCGGATGCGCGGAATCACCGACGAGGCCGGCTGGCACGCGGGCGCCGCAGCAGCCGACCGAGCCCAGGTCGCCCCCCACCCCCGCCTCCCGAGAAACCCCGACCACCCCCGATGAACACCCGGCCCCAGTGGGGGCCGGGGGACGGACGACCGGCTGCCGTCGTTCAGGGGCGCGGGGAACTGCGCGCCAAGCCCCCAGTGGGGGCCGGTTGGCGGACGGCCTGCTGCTGTCGTTGAGGGGCGCGGGGAACGGCGCGCCCAGCCCCCGCCGGCCGGTGGGGGCTCGACTGCCGGGCGCCGGCGCAGACGCGGATGTGGTCGTCGGCGCGGACGCAGACGCCGGAGCGGTCGCGCTCAGTCCCCGGCGTGCTGGAACGGCGTCACCGTCGCGTTCGGCGCACCCGCCGCCCCCTTGCCCGCCACCGGGCCGTAGGACCACGGGAAGTCCTGGGTGGCACCGGCGTCGGGGAAGCCGATCGTCAGGGTCTTCGCGGCGAGGCTCTTCGCGTCGCCCTCCGCGCCCCGCACATAGGTGATCGTGAAGGACGCGGTGTCACCCTTGGCGAGGGTCAGCTCCTCGGGCTGCGCGGAGTCGTCGGCGCCGATCTCCGCCGCGCTCCCGGCCGCCGCCTTCACGGAGAGCCGGGGCACACCCTTCAGCGTGCAGCGCGCACCCTTGTTGGTGAGGGTGACCGGGACGTTGCCCGTGTCCCCTGCGGCCGTCGCGGCGTTCGCGGGGCCGACCTGGAGACCGGCGTCGCCGATCGCGCAGGCCGCGGTGGCGGCCTTCGTGGCGGAACCGGAGCCGGCCGGGTCCCCGGACTTCCCGGAGCCGCTGGAGCCGCCGTCGTCGCAGGAGGTCAGGGCGAGGGCCGCCGCGAGGACGGTGACGGCGATGGGCAGAGCGCGCATGGGTTCCCCTGGGGGTCGGAACGATGTGCATGGATCATCACGCACGCGGGTCCGCCGATGTCGCGCACCCCTCACCGTTCACCCGACCGGGACCGTTATCGCCCGTTTCTGCCCGCGGACCGCCTCGGCGCCGACCGAATCGGCCCCTCCGTCCGCCGAACGGGACCGGCCGGGCGCACGGGAGGGGCCGCACGCCCCGCGTCATCCGCCCGGAGACGTCCCGGTCACGTCCGATACCGGTCCCGTCAGGACCCCAGCCCGAGGCTCGCGGTCGGCAGACCCGTGGGCAGCTTGCCGCCCTCGCTCTTCGTGTACGTCTCCTCGCCGAGCGCGCCCCGCCAGGTGACGTGCAGGGTCCGGCCGGCGACGGAGTCGACCGTACCGACGGCGCGGTCCTTGCTGCCGTCGGTGCAGGCGAGACGGATGGTCCGGGTGCCGGACTTCTCGGCGGTGGTGCCACTGCACATGGTGCCGCCGGTCGCGAAGAGGCCCGCCTGCTCGCCATTGACCATCAGCACCACGGCCTTGCCGCCCGCCGTGGTCAGCCAGCTGCCCGACAGGTCGCCGCCCGCCGAGGCCGTTCCGCCGGAGCCGCCGCCCGTGCCCCCGTCGTCGGTACCGGTGCCCGCCGTCGCGGAGGGGGCGGCGCCCGTCGGCTTGTCCTCGGAGCCGCCGCCGTCGCCGCCGCTGCAGCCGGTGAGCGCGAGCCCGGCCGCCAGACCCGCGGCCGCGGCCGTGAGACGTGCCCGGCGGAACGGGAAGGTCGCCGTAGTCACTGAAGCCCCCAAGAGTGGGTCGGATGCCGCGTCGCCTGAACGGCGGCAGCAAGTTACCAGGACAGTCCGAGGGTTCCCCGAGTCCGTCATCGGATGTCACGCGTAGGGAATCTCCTACGGTTGACGCGTAGGAAATCTCCTACCTATCCTGACTACATGAACATCAGCCACGCCTCCTTCGTCACGCTCCCCGTCGCCGACCAGGAACGGGCCCTGCGCTTCTACCGGGACGTCCTCGGTTTCGAGGTCACCGCCGACCTGGAGATGCCGCCCGGCCGCTGGCTCCAGGTGGCGCCCGCCGGGGCGCAGACGGTCTTCACGCTCTCGGGTCCGGGCATGGGCGGTTTCACGCCGGGTGAGAGCCGGGGGATCATGTTGGTCACGACCGACGTCGACGCCGACTGCGCTCGGCTCGTCGCCGCCGGGGTGGCGGTGGAGGGCCCGGACGACCTCCCCTGGGGCCGGATGGCCTCGTTCAGCGACCCGGACGGCAACGGTCTGATGCTGATCACGGAGAAGGCCCTCGACACGGCCTCGTAAGAGAAGGGTGCGGAGCGCGCCATGACGGTGACCGGAGCGGAGCTGTGACCGGTGCGGACCGGGTGACGGGACCATCCGCCGGCCGGTCGGCACACACGATCGCACCCGAGGCCGCCTCCGCCGGTGCCCCCTCGGCGACGGTCACCCCTGCCGCCGCCACGCCCCCCGCCGCTTCCTCCGCGCCCGCGCCGGACAGCGGGGCCGGTCCCGGAGCCCGCGAGGACCTGCTGTTCGCCGCGCTCGCCAACGGCACCCGCCGCGAGGTGCTCCGGCTGCTGCGGGAGCGCGGGCCCCAGCCCGTCCAGGCGCTGGCCGACCACTTCGCCATGCGGCGCCCGAGCCTCTCGGAGCACCTCCGGGTACTCCGGGAGGCCGGCCTCGTCTCCGAGGAGCGCGCGGGCCGGCAGCGCATCTACCGCCTGGAGGCCGCCCCGCTGGCCGACGTCCAGGACTGGCTCCATCCGTACGAGCGGTTCTGGCGCGACAGGCTCAAGGGCCTCGGCGATCTCCTGGACCGCATGAGCGACGATGCCGGGACATGAACCCCGTTCCGGATGATGACCTCACGACGATCCGCGTCGACCAGTTCCTGCCGCATCCGCCGGCCAAGGTCTGGCGCGCCCTCACCGAGCCCGAACTGCTGGCGGGTTGGCAGATGCCGGGCTCCGAGGACTTCCGGCTCGAAGTCGGCCACCGGTACACGCTGACGTCCGTCCCGCGCCCCAACACGGACTTCTCCGGCAGCGTCGACGTGCGTGTTCTCGCCTTCGAGCCGGAGCGGATGCTGAGCGTCCGGTGGGCCGACGCGGACGGCTCCGGCTCTGTCCACTGGACCATCACATGGACACTGGAACAGGAAGGGCGCGGCACGCGTCTCTTCCTAGTACACGAGGGATTCGATCCGGACGATCCCGCACAGATGATGGCGCGCAAGATCATGGACGGGGGCTGGAGGTCGCACGTGATGCGGGCTCTGGGGAACGCGCTGGACCGCATGGAGCGCGGGTCGGCGCACGGGCGCACTGCAGGGCGTAGCACCGGGAACAACGGTCGGTAGTCAAAAACCGGTTGAAGCTGTAACCGCAGGAACACCCCCCGTGCACGTGCATCTGCCCATGCATCTGCACATGAACAGAGCTATGATCCGAGTCAGTTGACCACTGCATCTATGGCCACCTCAGCCACTGCACGACCGGGGAGCGACCTGTGGACCACGACGTGTTCGACCTGGATGACGTGTACAAGGGCATGGCTGACGACGTGTACAACGGCATGGCCGCGACCGAACTCGACGGCGTGGCCTGGCAGAAGAGCCGGCACAGCAACTCGCAGGGTTCCTGCGTGGAGTTCGCGCGGCTGCCCGGCGGCGAGGTCGCGGTGCGGAACTCGCGGTTCCCCGAGGGGCCCGCACTCGTCTACACCCGTGCCGAGATAGAGGCGATGCTCCTGGGCATCAAGGACGGCGAGTTCGACCATCTGATCGCCGGATGACGGATGTGATCGCGGGACGTACGGCAGGGGCCGGCCGCGGGAGGGTCGGCATCGACTGAGGGTAGTCGTCACTCAGCGTTCCGTGACGCGCGTAGAAACCGCGGCGCCGAAGGGCGCCGCGGTTCTTCATGCGCAGGGGGGAGCGGTCGGCGCCGGTTGCGGCGGCAGCCGGAACAGCGCCCACACCACCTTGCCGCTGAGTGTTCCGGCGAGCGGGTGCCAGCCCCAGCCGTCGGCGAAGGAGTCGACGAGGAAGAGGCCGCGGCCGGACTCGGCGGAGAAGTCGTCCGAGTCGCCGGCGGCCGGACTCTCGTGGCTCGGGTCCCGCACCGCGCACACCAGTCGTGAGGTCCAGCGCATCAAGTGCAGCCGCACGGGCGGCCCTTGGTCGTCCCGCGGGGTGTCCGAGGGCAGCGCGTGCCGCAGTGCGTTGGTGACGAGTTCGGAGACGACCAGGCAGACGTCGTCGAACCGCTCGCCGATGTCCCACTGGTCCAGTGTCCTGCGGGTGAACTGCCGCGCCTCACGGACCGCCTCGAAACGGGCGGGCAGGGCGCACGAGGCGGCGCTGCACACGGCCGCGGGATCGAGAGGCGGAAGTCCCTGCCGTAAGGGTTCGAGCATGGTCGATCCATTCGTCCCCATGCGAGGCACTCCCGGGTGTTCGCGGTCGTTGCGATGCAGCGGTGGCGCGGGGACCATGGTTCCGAATGCGTACAGCAGATGCAAGGGCAGATGCACGTGCACGCGACCGGATTGGACCTTCCTCTCCTGATTCCTACGCATTTATTCTGGCGAGATATTCCCGTTGTTGACGGTCTGTTGATCTGTTACTGCGCGCCTCCTTTGGCTCCTTTCCGTTTCCGTAACCGAACGAGTACTGCTTGAAGTGTTTTAGTGGCAGACTGCGGCGTCTGGAAGACGGTTGGGGAGGCGGACGAACGTGAGCGCTGGTGAGTCGAGCGGCTCGGTGGTGCGGCGCATGCTGCTGGGGTCACATCTGCGGCGCCTGCGTGAGGCGCGTGGCATCACCCGCGAAGCGGCCGGCTACTCGATCCGCGCCTCCGAATCGAAGATCAGCCGCATGGAGTTGGGACGGGTGAGCTTCAAGACGCGCGACGTCGAGGATCTGCTGACGCTCTACGGCATCACCGACGAGGCGGAGCGCACCTCCCTGGTCTCGCTCGCCAAGGAGGCCAACGTCGCGGGCTGGTGGCACAGTTACTCCGACGTCCTGCCGAGCTGGTTCCCCACCTATGTGGGCCTCGAAGGCGCCGCCCACCTGATCCGTGTCTACGAAGTCCAGTTCGTGCACGGCCTGTTGCAGACCGAGGCGTACGCCCACGCGGTGGTCCGGCGGGGCATGAAGGGCGCCTCCGCCGCCGACGTCGACCGTCGTGTCGCGCTGCGTCTGGAGCGGCAGAAGTACCTCCTCGCCGCGAACGCCCCGGAGTTCCACATCGTCCTCGACGAGGCCGCGCTGCGCCGTCCGTACGGTGACCGCGAGGTGATGCGCGGACAGCTCCAGCACCTGATCGACGTGTCGGAACAGCCCAACGTCCGGCTCCAGGTGATGCCGTTCAGCTTCGGCGGGCACTCCGGCGAGAGCGGCTCCTTCACCCTCCTCAGCTTCCCGGAGTCCGACCTCTCGGACGTGGTCTATCTGGAGCAGCTGACCAGCGCGCTCTACCTGGACAAGCGCGAGGACGTCACGCAGTACGAGAGCGCGCTCAAGGAGCTCCAGCAGGACAGCCCCGGGCCGTCCGAGAGCCGTGACCTGCTCCGGGGTCTCCTCCAGCTCTCCTGATCGCTGCCCGGACTTGCCAGGTCACCTTCAACTCCCTTGAAACACAAGTACGATGACGTGTGATCAGACCGTGATCGGATGTCCGCTGCCCCGGGCCAGGAGCCTGCCTCGGCAGCACAGGGATTGAGGGAGCGCATGTCGTCCTACTTCACCGACCTGGCCCAGCAGTACATCGACGGCGAGTGGCGCCCGGGCACCGGCTCCTGGGACATCATCGACTTCAACCCGTACGACGGCGAGAAGCTGGCCTCGATCACCATCGCCACGGTGGAGGAGGTGGACGACGCCTACCGTGCCGCCGAACGCGCCCAGAAGGAATGGGGCGCCACCAACCCGTACGCGCGCCGTGCCGTCTTCGAGAAGGCCCTCGCCCTCATCGACGAGCGTGAGGCCGAGATCACCGAGGTGATCATCGCGGAACTGGGCGGCACCCGTCTCAAGGCCGCGTTCGAGCTGCACCTCGTCCGGGAGTTCCTGCGCGAGTCGGTCCAGTTGGCGCTGCGTCCCGAGGGGAAGATCATCCCCTCGCCGGTCGACGGCAAGGAGAACCGCCTCTACCGTGTCCCGGTCGGCGTCGTGGGTGTCATCAGCCCCTTCAACTTCCCCTTCCTGCTGTCGGTCAAGTCCGTCGCCCCCGCCCTCGCGCTCGGCAACGGCGTGGTCCTCAAGCCGCACCAGAACACGCCGATCGTCGGCGGCTCCCTGGTCGCGAAGATCTTCGAGGACGCGGGGCTGCCGGGAGGTCTGCTGAACGTCGTCATCACCGACATAGCCGAGATAGGCGACGCCTTCATCGAGCACCCGGTGCCGAAGGTCATCTCCTTCACGGGCTCCGACAAGGTCGGCCGGCACGTCGCCACGGTCTGCGCCGCGCACTTCAAGCGCTCGGTCCTCGAACTGGGCGGCAACAGCGCCCTGGTGGTGCTGGACGACGCGGACGTCGACTACGCGGTCGACGCCGCCGTCTTCAGCCGTTACGTCCACCAGGGCCAGGTGTGCATGGCCGCGAACCGTGTCCTCGTGGACCGCTCCGTCGAGGCGGAGTTCACCGAGAAGTTCGTCGCCAAGGTACGGACGCTGAAGGCCGGTGACCCCGGCGACCCGCAGACGGTGATCGGCCCCGTCATCAACTCCTCGCAGGCGGACTCCCTTTCGGCCACCGTCGAGCAGGCGATCGCCGAGGGCGCCACCGCCCTGGTGCACGGCACGACCACCGACAACCTGGTCGAGCCCTCCGTCCTGACCGGCCTGCCCGCCGACTCCGCCCTGCTCCGCCAGGAGGTCTTCGGGCCGGTCGTCTTCCTCGTTCCCTTCGACGGCGAGGAGGAGGCCGTCCGCCTCGTCAACGACACCCCCTACGGACTGTCCGGCGCCGTGCACACCGCCGACGTCGAGCGCGGCGTGAACTTCGCCAAGCAGATCGACACCGGCATGTTCCACGTGAACGACGGCACCGTCCACGACGAGCCCCTCGTCCCGTTCGGCGGCGAGAAGCACTCCGGCATCGGCCGCCTGAACGGCGAGACGACGGTCGACGCGTTCACCACCACGAAGTGGATCTCCGTGCAGCACGGTCGCAGCCGCTTCCCCTTCTGACGGCTCCTGACGCCTTCCGGCGGCTTCCGACGGCCTTCGGCAGCCGGACCGGAACGTCCCCTCGCGACCGCCGAGACGGTCCCCGCCCCCTTCTCGCGCACCCGGGCCCTTGCGGACAGAACCTGACCGCAAGGGCCCGTAGCGTCCATCGGTGTCAGGCAGAAGGACCCGACGGGACGAGAGGGGCCGTTCATGGTCACGCACGTGGGAGCCGAGGAACGGGGCGACGAGCGCGGTGCGCTGCTCGCCTTCATCGAGGAGCAGCGGGGCGGTGTCCGCCGGGCGCTGCTCGGACTCACCGAGGAGCAGGCCGCGAGCCGGCCGAGCGCGAGCGAACTGTCCCTGTCCGGGCTGCTCAAGCACGTCGCCGAGGTCGAGCAGGGGTGGATCGCCCGTGCCCGGGGCGAGGCGCCCGCCGTGCGGCGGGACGAGTCGAACTGGCACGAGTGCTTCGTGCTGGTCGAGGGCGAGACCGTGGCCTCCCAGCTCGCGTACTGGGAGAAGGTCGCCGCCGAGACCGACGCGTTCCTGCGCTCGGTGCCGAGCCTCGACGAGACCTTCGCCCTCCCGGCCGACCCCTGGTTCCCGCCCGAGGGGCGGGTGTCGATGCGCTGGGTGGCCCTCCACCTGATCCGCGAGACGGCCCGGCACGCGGGCCACGCCGACATCATCCGCGAGTCGCTGGACGGGAAGACGGCCTTCGAACTGGTCGCACAGGAACGGGGCACCTCCTGGGGCTGACACCGCGCCTAGGCTGGGCGGCATGTCAGCGATCCGTCTCCTCGTGCTCGGCGCGGTACGCCAGCACGGGCGGGCACACGGCTATCAGGTGCGCAACGACCTGGAGTACTGGGGCGCGCACGAGTGGTCCAACGCCAAGCCCGGCTCGATCTACCACGCGCTCAAGCAGATGGCCAAGCAGGGCTTGCTGCACGCCCACGAGATCGCGCCGTCCACGGCCGGCGGCCCGCCCCGCACCGAGTACGAGATCACGGACAGCGGCACCGCGGAGTTCCTGGCGCTGCTGCGGGCGTCCCTGACGGCGTACGACCAGAAGATGGACGTGCGGTCGGCGGGAATCGGCTTCATGGTCGACCTCCCGCGCGAGGAGGCCCTGTCCCTCCTGAAGGAGCGGATCGGCAAGATCGAGGAGTGGCGGGCGGCGGTGACCGGGCACTACGTGCCCGAGGACGGCCCGGAACAGCTCGGCCACATCGGCGAGATCATGAACCTGTGGGTCCACTCCGCCGATGCCGACGCGGCGTGGACCCGCGGCCTGATCTCCCGCGTCGAGGCCGGCGCGTACACCTTCGCCGGGGAGGGCGCGCCGTTCGTCGGGGTCCTCGCGGAGGGCGAGGAGAACCCGTACGCGACGGGCGAGCGGCACCCGGAGGACACCCGCTGACCCGTCACGACCGCGCCACCGGGTGAGCGCGGTCGGCGCGGACGTGTCCGCTCTAGTGGTGGAAGCTGGTCGCCGCGCTCTTGTCCCGGGTCAACGGGGCGGACTGGGCGCGCAGTTCGGGCAGCAGCCGCTTCAGGTCGTCGATGAACAGCTCGGCCAGGTCGGAGGTGAAGCCGTTGCGGCACACCACCCGCAGCACCGACAGGTCCTGCCGGTTCTCGGGGAACGTGTACGCCGGGATCAGCCAGCCGCTCTCGCGCATCCGCCGGGACACGTCGAACACGTCGTACGAGGTGATGTCCGGCGTCGTCGTGAAGGCGAACACCGGCAGTTCGTCGCCCCGGGTGATGAGCCGGAAGTCGCCCAGGCAGTCGACCCGTTCGGCCAGACCTCGTGCCACGTCACGGGTCGTCTGCTGCACCGTCCGGAACCCCTCGCGGCCCAGCCGCAGGAACGTGTAGTACTGCGCGGCGACCTGCGCTCCGGGGCGCGAGAAGTTGAGCGCGAAGGTCGGCATGTCGCCACCCAGGTAGTTCACCCGGAACACCAGCTCCTCGGGCAGGTCCTCGGGGGTCCGCCAGAGCGCCCAGCCGACGCCCGGGTACACCAGGCCGTACTTGTGGCCCGAGGTGTTGATCGACGCCACCCGCGGCAGCCGGAAGTCCCATACGAGGTCCTCGTCGATGAAGGGCGCCACCATCGCGCCGGACGCGCCGTCGACATGGACGGGGATGTCGAGGCCCGTGCGCTCCTGGAGGGCGTCCAGCGCCTCGCACAGCTCCTGGATCGGCTCGTACGACCCGTCGAAGGTGGAGCCGAGGATGCCGACGACCCCGATGGTGTTCTCGTCGCACAGCTCGGCCGCCGCCTGGGGGTCGAGATGGAACCGGTCGCCCTCCATGGGGACCTGCCGGGCCTCGACCTCCCAGAAGTTGCAGAACTTGTCCCAGCAGACCTGGACGTTCACCCCCATCACCAGGTTGGGCCGCGCGCCGGGGTAGCGGTCGGCGTTGCGCTGCGTCCAGCGCCGCTTCAGCGCCATGCCGGCGAGCATGCACGCCTCGCTCGACCCGGTCGTCGAACAGCCGACCGTCGCCGAGGGGTCCGGCGCGTGCCACAGCTCGGCGAGCATCGCCACACAACGCCGCTCCAGCTCGGCCGTGCGCGGGTACTCGTCCTTGTCGATCATGTTCTTGTCGCGGCACTCCGCCATCAGCATCCCCGCCTGCGGTTCCATCCAGGTGGTGACGAAGGTGGCGAGGTTCAGCCGGGAGTTCCCGTCCAGCATCAGCTCGTCGTGCACGATCTGGAGTGCCGTGGTGGGCGGCAGCGGGCCGTCCGGGAGGCGGTGCTTCGGCGGCGCCTCGACCATGCCGCTGACCGGGTTGGTCTCCCCGTAGAACGGGTTGACGGACATCGGGCTCTCTTCGTGTGCCTGGTGGCCCTTGTGGAGCGCCATGGGTCTTCTCCCATCGGTCTGCGGGACGGAGTGTCCCCTTCGTTCATCGGATGCGGGCACTCCCGCGGTTCACGGATCGGGTCATCGGATCGCGGTCCCGTCCTCGCGCAGCTGCATCTGGGGCCGGCCCGTCACCAGCAGCCAGGCCGGCAGGGAGGCGATGCACAGGAGGGCGATGATCGAGGGAGAGGACACCAGGACGGCGGCGGTGAACAGGCTCACCCAGCCCTGCCGGGTGATCGCGAGGAGCGTGCCCAGGACTCCGGCGGCCAGTCCCAGTGAGGCCGGGACCGATGGCACGAGTGCGTGGGCGCACAGACCGAACGCGGCGCCGGCGAAGACGGCCGGGAAGATGCGGCCGCCGCGGAAGCCGCAGGACGCCGCGATCACCAGCGCGGCCAGCTTCACCACGGTCATCAGCGCGAGCCGGCCCGCCGAGTAGCCGTCGGGGTTCCTGGCCAGCTCGGCGACCTGGTCCAGGCCCTTGAACAGCGTCAGGGAGCCGCCCAGACAGCCGAGCAGGCCGAGGACGAGCCCGCCGACGGGAAGCGCCACCATGGGGTGACGCAGACGCGAGAAGACCTTGTGGACGTAGGGGAAGACGTAGACCGCGGCCATGCCCAGCACGGCCGCCGCGGAGGCGATCACCAGCGCGGACAGGACGTCGGCCCAGCCCGGATCGCCGAGCGGGGGCAGATCGAGGTCGAAGCTCGAATGGCCGAGCAGCGCCGTGGTCATCGACCCCACCGAAGCCGCCGTCAGCGGGGCGAAGAGGTTGTCCCACAGCCTGCCCCTCACCTGGCGCCCGGCGAGCGCCTCGGAGATGACCAGCGCCGCCGCCACCGGCGTACCGAACAGGGCGCCGATGGTCGCGGCCTCGGCCAGGGTCACCCACACCTCGCCGGGGGCGGCGGGCGCGAACCTGCGGCCCGCCCAGAACGCCAGTGCCACGTTGACCGCGATGATCGGGTTCTCGGGGCCGAGGCTCGGACCGCCGGCCAGCATCAGCGCGGTCGCCACGAGGAGCCCCGGGAGGATCACGAGGGCCATCGGCGAGGCCTGGAGCCCCAGGGTGGCCGGGTCGGGGCCCGCGTGTCCCGGCGCCTTCCACACCACCAGACCGACCAGGACACCGGTGGCGGTGAGCATGACGACCATCCACAGGGAGGAGTAGCCGCCGATGCCGAGCGCGTCCGGGAGAGTGGTCCACAGCACGTCCTTGAGCTGTTCGGCCAGCTCGCTCACGCCGATGAAGAGGAGGCTGGCGACCGCGCCGACGACCACGGCAGGAAGAAACAGCGGCAGCAGGGTCCGTGCGCGCATCGCCCCGGAGGGGGCCGGCCCCGGCGGAGCCGCTTCGTCGGTCACGGGCTCACCCTAAGTGTGCGAAACGGACATAACATCCCGAGCGGCCGCCGGAGTCCGGCGGGGGAGAGGCCGCGCGGGGACGTCCCGGGCCGGACGGCGGGCCGGGACTTGCACCTCACGTGGCGTGAGGACCCATCGTGAAGCGCGTACCGAGGAAGGAGCGGACGTTGAGCTACTCAGTGGGTCAGGTCGCCGGTTTCGCCGGGATCACGGTGCGCACGCTGCACCACTACGACGAGATCGGCCTGCTCGCACCCGGCGGGCGCAGCCACGCGGGGCACCGGCGCTACGACGACGCCGACCTCGACCGGCTGCAGCAGATCCTGTTCTACCGCGAGCTCGGCTTCCCGCTCGACGAGGTCGCCGCCCTGCTCGACGACCAGGCGACCGGGAAGGCCGACCCGCGCACACACCTGCGCCGTCAGCACGACCTGCTCACCGCCCGGATCGAGAAACTGCAGAAGATGGCGGCGGCCGTGGAGCACGCCATGGAGGCACGCACGATGGGCATCAACCTCACGCCCGAGGAGAAGTTCGAGGTCTTCGGGGACAAGGACCCCGAGGCACACGCGGAGGAGGCCGAACGCCGCTGGGGAGGGACGGACACCTACGCCGAGTCGCAGCGCCGTGCGGCCCGCTACACCAAGGACGACTGGAAGCGGATGCAGGCGGAGGCGGCGTCGTGGGGCGAGCGGTACGCCGCCCTCATGGAGGCCGGTGACCCGCCGGACGGCGAGCGGGCCATGGACCTGGCCGAGGAGCACCGGCAGCACATCACCCGGTGGTTCTACGACTGCACCCACGCGATCCACCGAGGACTCGGCGACATGTACGTCGCCGACGAGCGGTTCAAGGAGTTCTACGACTCCATGCGGCCGGGACTGGCCGAACACCTGAGGGACGCGATCGCGGCGAACGCGGCCCGGGCCGGCGCGTGAGGACCGGCCGCCCACCCACGGGCGCTCACCGGCCGTAGACAGAGGAGTAAGGGGCGTCCGCCCATGGCGGCCGCCCCTTACCGTGCCGGCCCGCACGGGCCGTTCGCGCTACTCCTTCACGAGGACCACGGCCGTCCCGTACGCGCACACCTCCGTGCCGACGTCCGCCGCCTCGCTCACGTCGAAGCGGAACATCAGGACGCCGTTGCCGCCACGCGTGCGTGCCTGCTCGACGAGCCGTTCCATGGCCTGGTTCCTCGTCTCGACCAGCGTCTTGGTGAGCCCCTTGAGCTCACCGCCGATCATCGACTTCAGACCCGCGCCGATCTGGCTGCCCAGATGACGCGAGCGCACGGTGAGGCCGAACACCTCACCGATGACCCGCTCGACGCGGTATCCGGGTACGTCGTTCGTCGTCACGACCAGAACGTCCGACTGCGGACCCTGGCCGCCTCCGTATTCTTCGATGCCCATGGCTCACAGCTTTGTCCCAGTCGGCCCACAGTGCATCCTGGAGCCACGGGTGGAACCTGGGGTGGACCCATTGCGTTGATAGCTTTGGTCGGCCGAACAGGACCGCCGCACCTCCCTTCACCCCTCAGGAGCCCGGAACCGTGACGACGCTTGCCCTCGGTCCAAGCTGGCTGGATCCGAACACGCTCCTGGACAACTTCGGCATCTGGGGCCTGCTGCTCATCGTCTTCGCCGAGTCCGGTCTGCTCATCGGCTTCTTCCTGCCGGGCGACTCGCTGCTGTTCACCTGCGGTCTGCTGATCACGGCGGGCACCCTGGACTTCCCGCTGTGGG
Source organism: Streptomyces sp. M41(2017) (assembly GCF_002078175.1). GTDB lineage: Bacteria > Actinomycetota > Actinomycetes > Streptomycetales > Streptomycetaceae > Streptomyces. The sequence goes on from NZ_MWFK01000001.1 coordinate 2,475,570, forward strand.
CGGCGATCCTGCTGATCTGCGTCGCGGCGATCCTCGGCGACCAGGCGGGCTACCTGTTCGGCAAGAAGGTCGGCCCCTCCCTGTTCACCCGCCCGGACTCCCGCCTGTTCAAGCAGGAGAACGTGGTGAAGGCCCACGAGTTCTTCGAGAAGTACGGGCCCAAGTCCCTGGTGCTGGCCCGTTTCGTGCCCATCGTGCGCACGTTCACGCCGATCATCGCCGGCGTCAGCGGCATGAGGTACCGCTCCTTCATCACGTTCAACATCATCGGCGGCGTCCTGTGGGGAGCGGGCGTCACCCTGCTCGGTTCCTGGCTCGGCAACATCGAGTTCGTGCACAAGAACATCGAGGCGATCCTGATCCTGATCGTCCTCGTGTCGGTCGTCCCGATCGCCATCGAGTTCCTGCGCGCCCGGTCCAAGGCCAAGAAGAACCCGCAGCCGCCGGCCCAGGACCTGCCCCCGGCCGCCCACACCCGCCCCGCCGCGCCCGTCATGGACGACGCGACCCGTCCGCTGCGCGTGCCGCCGGTCCAGGAGGGCCAGGACCCGTACGGCTACCAGGGCCACGGCCAGGCGTACGGGAACAGCGGCCACGACGGTTCGTACGGCCACCAGGGTCAGCACCAGAACCAGGGCCACGACCCGTACGGCCACCAGGGCGGCCAGGACCCGTACGCGGGCCGGAACCAGGGCTACGGTCAGCAGCAGCAGCAGCAGCAGCAGCAGCCGCAGTACCAGGACCCGTACCAGCAGCAGTACGGCCAGGGTCAGGGCGGCTACGACCAGCAGCAGTACGACCAGGGCTACCAGCAGGGCTACGACCAGGGAAGCCAGCAGCCCCAGCAGCCCCAGTCCCAGCAGGGCTACGACCCGCGTCAGGGCCGTCGGCCGTACCCGCAGGACCCCTCGCAGCAGCAGTACGGCTCGGAGCGTTACCCCTACGGCCAGGGGAACGGCCAGGGGAGCGGCCGGAGCTGATGGCGCGCGGCCGCCCTCTCGGCGGCCGCGGACCTCAGAATCCGCGCGTCCGCTTGGCGGCCCGACGGCCGCCGGCGGAGCCGCCCGGCAGCCGCAGGAAGAGCCGCGAGATCTCCGAACCGAGGTTCACGCCGATCGCGATGGCCATGGCCAGGGCCGCCGCCTTCGTGAGCGAGACCAGGCCCTTGTCGACCTCGTTCTGCGCGATCGACAGCAGCCCGAAGTAGGTGGCCGAACCGGGCAGCAGCGGCCCGATCGCAGCGGTCGTGTACGGCAGCGCCGACGCGAAGCGGTAGCGCGAGAGCAACTGCCCGAAGAGCCCGACCAGGCCCGCGGCGACGGCCGTGGAGGCCACCGGGGAGATGCCCCCCGCGTAGTGCATCGCGCCGTACACCGACCAGGCCACTCCTCCGTTGAGGGTCACGGCCAGCACGGTGGAGCGTTCCTGCTGGAGCAGCACCGCGAAGGTCAGCGACAGCAGCATGGACGCGGCGATCTGCAGCAGCGGCCGTTCGGAGATGTTCAGCGCCGCGTCCGGGTTCAGCTCGGCGCCCAGCTTCACGCCGAAATACAGCACGACGAGGACTCCGGCGACGATGCCGACGAAGAAGTACATGACTTCGAGCAGGCGCGCGGACGCGGTGATGTAGAAGCCGGTCAGACCGTCCTGCACGCCCGCGACGAGCGCCCGCCCCGGCAGCAGGGCGAAGAGTCCACCGGTGATCACCGCGGACGCCTTCACGTCGACGTGCGCGACCGTGAGGGCCACCCCTATCGCGGCGGGCGGCATGGCGGCGACGGTGAACTGGTAGAACTCGGGCAGTCCGCGTCCGGCGCACAGCCACGCGAGCCGGTCGCCGAGCATCGCGCCGAGCGCCGCCGCGACGAACACGATCGCGTCACCGCCGACGAGCACGGAGGCCGCACCGGCCAGCAGCCCGCCGGACGCCGTGAGCACCCATCCGGGGTACGGGTGCCGGTTGCGGCGCATCTCCGCGAGGCGCCCGTAGGCCTCCTCCAGGGAGATCGCGGTCTCCGGGTCGCTGAGATCGTCCACGAGCCGGTACACGGCCGCCAGACGGGTGTAGTCGGTGCCGCGGCGGCGGACCGTCCGTGACGCCGTCACCGGGTCGTCCACCAGGGACGGCTGGTGCGAGATCGACAGGAGCGTGAAGGTGACGGTCGGCTCGCAGCGGTCGAGCCCGTACGAGCGGCAGACGGCGAACATCGCCGTCTCCACGTCCTCGGCGCCCTCACCGCCCGCGAGGAGCAGCTCGCCGATCCTCAGCGTCAGGTCGAGCACGCGGGGGACGGCCGGCCCCGAATCGTCCTCCTTGTGGACGGGCTCGGGCGCCGGTCGTTCGGTCACCGGCATGCGCAGCATCGTGCGCATCCGGTCCTGCCACGGGGCGTCCTTCGTCAGGCTGACGGCGGGGATGCCGTTCGGCGGGGTGAAGGCCGGCGGGGCCTGCCGCGCGCTGTACGTGGCGGGGAGGCTGAACGCCGAGCCCTCCTGCTCGACCGGCGGCGCCTGCGTGACATCGAGACCACGGGGGACCGAGAACTCGGACGTGGTCGACGAATCGGCCGACTGCTGCTGCTGCGCGCCGGCGAGCCCCTTGGGAAGGGCGAACTCCGACGTGATCGACGAGTCCTCGTCGACGGCCGCCGACCCTGGCGCCGCGAGACCGGCAGACGGACCGAAGGCCTTCCTCGCCTCGTCCGACTGCGGCTTGCGGTCTTCCGCTTCCGGGTCCGCCACCAACTCCCGCCTCGCCTTTCACCTGCCTGTGGATCTTCTTCTAACCTCCGTATGCCTCAGTATGCGTACGGATACGCGAACGGGCCGCGCGGCCCCCGGAGGGATCGCACGGCCCGTTCGGAATCGGGGCGGCCGGAGCCGCCCGCGGCAGGTCAGTGACCGCCCGACTCCTTGAAGCGCTTGTAGGAACGCTCGATCTCGGCCTCGGCGTCCGTGCGGCCGACCCAGTCGGCGCCCTCGACGGACTTGCCGGGCTCGAGGTCCTTGTAGACCTCGAAGAAGTGCTGGATCTCCAGGCGGTCGAACTCCGACACGTGGTGGATGTCGCGCAGGTGCTCCACCCGCGGGTCGTGCGCCGGGACGCACAGCAGCTTGTCGTCGCCGCCGGCCTCGTCCGTCATCCGGAACATGCCGATCGTGCGGCACTGGATGAGGCAGCCGGGGAACGTCGGCTCGTCCAGGATGACCAGGGCGTCCAGCGGGTCGCCGTCCTCGCCGAGGGTGTTCTCGACGAAGCCGTAGTCGGCCGGGTAGCTGGTCGAGGTGAAGAGTCGACGGTCCAGACGGATCCGACCGGTCTCGTGGTCCACCTCGTACTTGTTCCGTGAACCCTTCGGAATCTCGATCGTGACGTCGAACTCCACCGGTGGCTCCTCCATGATCAGCACATAGTTCTGGTGGTTAAGTGTCCCTCACGCAGGTGGGTGATCGCGAAAGGGGCTGGTGGTCGTGCCAGAGCTGAGGGCTTGGCGGACCGCGAGACCGCATCTGGTGCGGGTCGCGCGGACGGTGAAACCGCATGTGGCGCGGGTCACCCGAGCCGTGCGGCCCCGTGCCGTGCGGTTCACGACACCGCAGCTCACAGCGGTCGCCGCCATCGTGGGGCTGGCGCTCGCGGCCGGTGCGGCGACCGTGGCCGGTCCCTGGGACTCCACCGGCCAGCGTACGGCGGAGCGCGACTGGGCCGCATCGCGGGCGCCCGAGGGTGGCGCAGATCACGCGGGCGCGGCCGGTGCCGCGGCGACGACGCCCCGGCCCGCGCCCAGCGCCGCGACCGTCCTGGCCGGGCTGAGCCGCTCCACGGGCACCGTGCCCGCCCCCGCCGAGAAGGCCCTCAAGAGTGTCCTCGACCCCCTGCTCGACGACTCCGTCCTCGGCGCGCGGCGCACCGCCGTCGTCGTCGACGTGGCGACCGGCAAGCGGCTCTACGGCAAGGGCGCCGACGAGGTCCAGACCCCGGCCTCCACCACGAAGATCGCCACCGCGGTCGCCGCCCTCACGTCACCCGGCCCCGACCACCGCATCACGACGCGTACGGTCCTGGAGCCCGACACCAAGGAGGTCGTGCTGGTCGGCGGCGGCGACCCGACCCTGACCGCGCGCAAGGTCACCGACGGCTGGGCGAGCCTGCGCACCCTCGCCGACCGGACGGCCGCCGCGCTGAAGTCCCGTCACATGGACCACGTGACGCTCTCGTACGACACCTCGCTCTACAAGGGGCCCGTACTTCACCCCATCGGGGTCAACGAGAACATCGCCGAGGTGACCCCGCTGATGGTCGACGAGGGCCGCGGGGACGACTCCACGAGCGGTACGGCCGTGCGCGCCGGGGACCCGGCGGCCGACGCGGCGCGGAAGTTCGCCGATCTGCTGCACGCCCGCGGCATCGACGCGACCTCACCGGGCCCCTCGAAGGCGACGGGCCGCTCCAAGGCCCTCGCGGCCGTCTCCTCGCCACCGCTGTCCGCGCTCGTCGAGCGCATGCTGACCAACAGCGACAACGACATCGCCGAGGCCCTGGCGCGTCAGGTCGCCCTCGCCACCGGCGCGGAGCCCAGCTTCGACGGCGACGCGAAGGCGATCCACGCCGTCCTGAAGAAGCTCGGACTCCCGCTCACCGGCGCGCATTTCGCGGACGGCAGCGGTCTGAACCGCGCCGACAAGCTCTCCGCGGACCTCCTCACCGCCCTGCTGGCCGCCGCCGGTGACCCGGACCACCCGGAACTCCGTACGGTCCTCACGGGGCTGCCCATCGCCGGCTTCACCGGCACGCTCAGCACCCGGTACGCCGACGCCCCCACGGCCACCGGCGTCGTCCGCGCCAAGACCGGCACCCTGACGGGCGTGAACACCCTCGCCGGAACGGTCGTCGACGCGGACGGCCGACTTCTCGCCTTCGCCTTCATGACGTCGGACGAGGCGAACCCGCCCGACCCGTTCGCCGCGCGGTCCGCCCTCGACCACACGGCGACGGCACTGGCGTCCTGCGGCTGCCGGTAGCCGCGGGACGGCGGCACGGACGGGGCCCGTCACGGCGGAGGGACGGGCCCGTCACGGCGACAGGACGCGTGAACGGTGAGCCGCCCGCGGGGCGACGGGCCCGTTCCGTCCCACCGGCATCACCGGCACCACCGGCCCCCCGCCCGGCCGCATCCGGCTCCGTACCCCTCACCGCAGGCGGACCCGCTCACGTACGGTTGACGCATGACGAGCATCGGTGGTGCTGCATCTACTGGGATGGTCGACTGGAACCTCGCGGTGGCGACCGCGACCCGGCTCGTGCGGCCGGGCCCCGAAGTGAGCCGTGACGAGGCCAGGGCCATCGTCGCGGAACTGCGCAGGCACGCGAAGTCCTCGGAGGAGCACGTCCGGGCCTTCACCCGCATGGGTGACGACGTCCTGCACGACACCCCCGTCCTCGTCGTCGACCGCCCCGGATGGGTGCGGGCGAACGTCGCGGGATTCCGGGAGATCCTCAAGCCCCTCCTGGGGAAGATGCAGGAGCGGCGCGGCAACAGTCCCGGCGGAGCCGTCCTCGGCGCGGTCGGCGGCAAGGTCACCGGTGTCGAGGTGGGCATGCTGCTGTCGTTCCTGTCCTCGCGGGTCCTCGGGCAGTACGAGACGTTCGCGCCCGCGACCCGTGACCTGCCCGCCGGCGGCCCCGCGGGACCCGGCAACGGCGGTGGCAGGCTGCTGCTCGTCGCCCCGAACATCGTGCACGTGGAGCGTGAACTCGACGTCCAGCCGCACGACTTCCGCCTCTGGGTGTGCCTCCACGAGGAGACGCACCGCACCCAGTTCTCGGCCGTGCCCTGGCTGCGCGACCACCTGGAGGGCGAAATCCAGTCGTTCTTGGGGGAGACCGAGGTCGACCCCATGACCGTCCTGGAGCGCGTCCGCGAGGCCGCGCAGTCCCTCGCCGGCTCGCGCCCGGACACCGAGGAGGACGACGGCGGGCGTTCCCTTGTGGAAATCGTGCAGACGCCCGCCCAGCGGGAGATCCTCGGGCGGCTCACCGCCGTGATGTCGCTCCTGGAGGGACACGCCGACTTCGTGATGGACGGCGTCGGACCCGAGGTGGTCCCCTCCGTCGCGGAGATCCGCGAGAAGTTCCAGCAGCGGCGCGCGAAGGGTGCCTCCCGCCTGGACCTGGCCCTGCGCAAGCTGCTCGGCCTCGACGCGAAGCTCCGGCAGTACCGCGACGGCGAGCGTTTCGTCCGCGCGGTCGTCAACGAGGTCGGCATGGACGGGTTCAACCGCGTGTGGACCTCGCCGAACACCCTCCCGACCAAGGCGGAGATCGCCAAACCGGCGGACTGGGTCACACGGGTGCACCGCAAGGCGGAGTCGTGAACCTTACGGGACGGTCGTGAACCGGATCCGGCCGACGGCAGGCAAACGCCCCTCCAATCACCCGTCCGAGGGACCGTGGAGCATGGGTAGGCGTGCAATGCTCGGGGAACGCCCCGGTTCTGTCACCATCTACACACTCTGAGTGACCGATCCCGGGCTAACCCCCCGAAAACTTCATGAAGGGAACCGGACATGGGTCCCCATCCTGCGGTCGCGGCGATACGCCTGGCGGTCCGCCGCGTACTCCACGACATCCTCACCGAGCACCCGCCCACCCCCGACACCCGGCGTACGCCCGCGCGCGGTGCCGCGCGCTCCTGCGTGCCCGACGCCGAGCGCGTCCCCGCCCCCGGAACACGCCGCAGCATGACCGTGCCGGCGGGCGCTCCCCTCGAACAGCCCCCCGCGACCTCTCCCCGGCCACGCCAGGGCGGCGACGCGCCCCCGGCGCCCCTCGTCCTCGTAGCGTGCTCCGGCGGCGCCGATTCCATGGCGCTCGCCTCCGCCCTCGCCTTCGAGGCCCCCAAACTCGGCATCCGAGCCGGTGGCATCACCGTCGACCACGGTCTGCAGCCCGGTTCCGACCTGCGCGCCGACGAGGTCGTCCTGCGCCTCACCGAACTCGGCCTGGGCCCCGCCGAGTCGATCGCCGTCACCGTCGGCCGCGACGGAGGCCCCGAGGCCGCCGCCCGCGACGCCCGGTACGCCGCTCTGGACTCCGCCGCCGAGCGCCACGGCGCCACCGCGATCCTCCTCGGCCACACCCGCGACGACCAGGCCGAGACCGTCCTGCTCGGCCTCGCCCGCGGCTCCGGCATCCGCTCCCTGTCCGGCATGGCCGCGGTCTCGGGGGCCGACGGCCGGTACCGGCGTCCCTTCCTGCACCTGGACCGGCAGACCGCCCGCAAGGCCTGCATGGTCCAGTCGCTGCCCGTCTGGGACGACCCGCACAACACCGATCCGGCGTACACCCGTTCCCGGCTCCGCCACGAAGGGCTGCCCGCCCTGGAGAAGGCCCTCGGCAAAGGCGTCGTGGAGGCGCTCGCCCGGACGGCCCAGCTGTCCCGGGACGACGCCGACGCCCTCGACACCTGGGCCAGCCAGGCCGAGGCCTCCGTACGCGACGCGGCCGGCCTCCTGGAGTGCGCCAAGCTCTACGCCCTGCCGCCCGCCGTACGGCGCCGCATCCTGCGCCGCGCGGCCATCGAGGCGGGCGCCCCGGCGGGTTCCCTGTTCGCCCGTCACATCGAGGAGATCGACCGGCTGATCACCGGCTGGCGTGGCCAGGGAGCGATCAATCTCCCGGGCAAAGTCGTCGCTCAGCGGCAGGGTGGCAGACTGGTGATTCGGCAAGGCTGAAAACCGGACCCTCCGCCGGGGCCGCTCACGCGGTTCCACGGGACCCCAGTACCGGGTCCCGGGCGGTCCGACCGGCCGCGCGAGCCCAAAAAAGTGGGACGGACGACCGAAAGTGATGCGGGTGGACGCGAAAGACATGGGCACCGACCTCAAGTCGGTGCTCATCACCAAGGAAGAGATCGACGCGAAGCTGGCGGAGCTGGCCGCGAAGATCGACGCGGAGTACGCGGGCAAGGACCTGCTGATCGTCGGAGTGCTCAAGGGCGCCGTGATGGTCATGGCGGACCTCGCGCGTGCGCTGTCCACCCCCGTCACCATGGACTGGATGGCCGTGTCGTCGTACGGCGCGGGCACCCAGTCCTCCGGCGTGGTGCGGATCCTCAAGGATCTCGACACCGACATCAAGGGCAAGCACGTCCTGATCGTCGAGGACATCATCGACTCGGGACTGACCCTGTCCTGGCTGCTGTCCAACCTCGGCTCGCGCGAGCCCGCCTCGCTGAAGGTGTGCACGCTGCTGCGCAAGCCGGACGCGGCGAAGGTCGCGATCGACGTGGAATGGGTCGGCTTCGACATCCCGAACGAGTTCGTCATCGGGTACGGCCTGGACTACGCCGAGAAGTACCGCAACCTCCCGTTCGTCGGTACGCTCGCGCCCCACGTCTACGGCGGCTGAGCACCCTCCCGACGAGGGCGGCTGAGTCCTCGTAAGGCGTTCGGGAACCCCAGCGGGTTTCGCGCCGTTGGAGCATGCGTGGGCGGGATTGCCAGCAGTCCCCTGCGGCTTCGGGTGACAATGCTGGGGTACCGTCCGAAGAACAGTCTTTATCAAACTCACTATGGCAGGAGGGACGGGGCGGCACCGCTCCGTATGGATGGACGTGAAGCGATACTTCCGTGGGCCGGTCATGTGGATCGTGCTGGCCGTCCTTGCCGTGGTCGTGTTGATGCAGGTCGTCGGTTCGTCCGGCGGCTACAAGACAGTGGACACCGGCCAGGTCGTCCAGGCGATCAACCAGAACAAGGTCGAGTCGGCAAAGATCACCACCGGCGACGAGCAGGTCATCAAGGTCTCGCTGAAGGACGGCGAGAAGGTTGACGGCAGCTCGAAGATCCAGTCGAGTTACATCGGCGACCAGGGCGTGACCCTGGCCAACACACTCCAGAACAAGTACGAGAACAAGCAGATCCCGGACGGCTACACCGTTTCGCCGTCCAAGCAGAACCCGTTCCTGGGGATCCTGCTGTCTCTGCTGCCCTTCGTCCTCATCGTCGTCGTCTTCCTGTTCCTGATGAATCAGATGCAGGGTGGCGGCTCCCGGGTCATGAACTTCGGGAAGTCCAAGGCGAAGCTCATCACCAAGGACACCCCGAAGACGACGTTCGCGGACGTCGCCGGTTCGGACGAGGCCGTCGAGGAGCTCCACGAGATCAAGGAGTTCCTCCAGGAGCCGGCCAAGTTCCAGGCCGTCGGCGCCAAGATCCCCAAGGGCGTCCTGCTCTACGGGCCTCCCGGTACCGGCAAGACCCTGCTCGCGCGTGCTGTCGCGGGCGAGGCGGGCGTTCCCTTCTACTCGATCTCGGGTTCCGACTTCGTCGAGATGTTCGTCGGTGTCGGTGCCTCCCGAGTCCGTGACCTCTTCGAGCAGGCCAAGGCGAACGCCCCGGCGATCGTCTTCGTCGACGAGATCGACGCGGTCGGCCGCCATCGCGGCGCCGGCCTCGGCGGCGGTCACGACGAGCGCGAGCAGACGCTGAACCAGCTGCTCGTCGAGATGGACGGCTTCGACGTGAAGGGCGGCGTCATCCTGATCGCCGCCACGAACCGGCCCGACATCCTCGACCCGGCCCTCCTGCGCCCCGGCCGGTTCGACCGCCAGATCGCGGTCGACCGCCCGGACATGCAGGGCCGTCTGGAGATCCTCAAGGTCCACCAGAAGGGCAAGCCGGTCGCCCCGGGCGTCGACCTGTCCGCGGTGGCCCGCCGGACCCCCGGCTTCACCGGTGCCGACCTGTCGAACGTGCTGAACGAAGCTGCGCTGCTCACCGCGCGCAGCAACAAGAAGCTCATCGACAACGACATGCTGGACGAGGCGATCGACCGTGTGGTCGCGGGCCCGCAGAAGCGGACCCGGATCATGTCGGACAAGGAGAAGAAGATCACCGCGTACCACGAGGGCGGACACGCTCTGGTCGCGGCGGCTTCTCCGAACTCCGACCCGGTGCACAAGATCACGATCCTGTCGCGCGGCCGTGCCCTCGGCTACACGATGGTCCTGCCGGACGAGGACAAGTACTCCACGACGCGCAACGAGATGCTGGACCAGCTCGCGTACATGCTGGGCGGCCGCGCGGCCGAGGAGCTCGTCTTCCACGACCCGACCACCGGTGCGGCGAACGACATCGAGAAGGCCACGGCCACCGCTCGCGCGATGGTCACGCAGTACGGCATGACCGAGCGTCTGGGCGCGATCAAGTTCGGCGGCGACAACACCGAGCCCTTCCTGGGCCGGGAGATGTCGCACCCGCGTGACTACTCGGAAGAGGTCGCCGCGCTCGTCGACGAAGAGGTCAAGAAGCTCATCGAGAACGCGCACAACGAGGCCTGGGAGATCCTGGTCGAGAACCGCGACGTTCTGGACGCGCTGGTGCTCCAGCTGCTGGAGAAGGAGACGCTGAGCAAGGAGCAGATCGCCGAGGTCTTCGCTCCCATCGTGAAGCGCCCGGCCCGCCCCGCGTGGACCGGCTCCTCCCGCCGTACTCCGTCCACCCGCCCGCCGGTGCTCTCCCCCAAGGAGCTGTCACTGACGAACGGCGCGAACGGCTCGACGGCTTCCATCGCCACGGCGACGGAGTCCGTCCCGGCTCCGGAGACCAGCCCGGAGGACCGCACCGAGAGCTGACATCGTTCGGCTCCCGGCGCTCTCACCAGGGCCGGAATGCATGCCGCGCCTCCCAGGTTCTAGCCTGGGGGGCGCGGCTTTTTCGTACGCCCGCACCTTTTGGACGCGTCGACGGCACGCGCAGGATCCCCAGGAACGAGGACCAGATGACCGACCCCGTGACGCTGGACGGCGAGGCCACGATCGGCGAGTTCGACGAGAAGCGCGCCGAGAACGCCGTACGCGAGCTGCTGATAGCCGTCGGCGAGGACCCGGACCGCGAAGGGCTCAGAGAGACGCCGGGGCGGGTTGCGCGGGCGTACAAGGAGATCTTCGCGGGACTGCGGCAGCAGCCGGAGGACGTGCTGACGACGACGTTCGACCTGGGCCACGACGAGATGGTCCTGGTGAAGGACATCGAGGTCTTCAGTACCTGTGAGCACCACCTGGTCCCGTTCCGGGGCGTCGCCCACGTCGGCTACATCCCGGCGGCCAGCGGAAAGATCACCGGCCTGTCGAAGCTGGCGCGCCTCGTCGACGTCTTCGCCCGGCGCCCGCAGGTGCAGGAGCGGCTGACGACCCAGATCGCCGACTCGCTGATGGAGATCCTGGAGCCGCGCGGTGTGATCGTGGTCGTCGAGTGCGAGCACATGTGCATGTCGATGCGCGGTATCCGCAAGCCCGGCGCGAAGACCATCACGTCGGCGGTCCGCGGACAGCTGCGGGACGCGGCGACGCGCAACGAGGCGATGAGCCTCATCATGGCCCGCTAGGCCCTGTCGTCCGGATCATGCGGCGGGCCGGGGACGGACCTCGCTGAGCGTCGGTTCCGTCCCGGGGCGGTCTGCGCCGGCCCGGCCGGCCGCGGGGCGGCTTCGCAGAGCCACGGGCCCCGGCCCGCCTTCACAGGCGGGCCGGGGCCCGTGGCGTTCGTTCCTCGTCAGGCGACCGGGGCCGCGCCGCCGTGGTGTTCGTCGTCGTCCTCCGGGAGCTTGCAGACGCGCTCCAGGAAGAAACCGGCCGCTATGACGGCGATACCGGCGACGACGGAGAACCCGGCGTAGATCGCCTGGTCGCGGCGGGCGGGAACCTCCAGTGACTCCAGGAGGAAGACGCCGGTCCCGCCGTACAGTCCCGCCACCAGGGCGGCGACCAGGGCGCTCGCCTGGCCGAAGACGACCGCGCGGGCGGCCATCAGCGGGTCGACGCCCTTGGCGCCCGGACGGCGCTCGCGCTGCGCCTTGAGGCGGGCGCGCAGGGACAGGGCCGTCGCGAGGAGGACGATCGCGATCAGGGCGAGCACGATGGGCGCGGCCAGCGGGACCCGGGGAAGCGTGCCCACCGCGGCCCACAGGCGGGCGCCCGCCCAGGACAGCACTCCGGCCACGACGAACACCGCGGCCAGTGTTCTGATGCGCAGCTCTTTCACGATGCCCCTTCTGTAGCCCGTGGAGGCCGGCCCTGTGCCGGGCCGGCCCGTGGTCGTCCTGACCTTAACGACTACTCGGGCAGCCGGAGTTCCAGGTCCGCGCGGGGAGCGACGCCGTCCCGCGTGACCGTGGTGAGGAGCTGGGCGACGGCCCCGCGGCCGGGAAGCTGCGCCTCGGGGTCGAGGTCGTGCCAGGGGGCGAGGACGAAGGCCCGCTCGTGGGCGCGCGGGTGAGGGAGCGTCAGCAGCGGGTCGTCCGAGACGAGGTCGGCGTACGCGACGATGTCCACGTCGATGGTGCGGGGGCCCCAGTGCTCGTCCCGTACGCGGTGGAAGGCCTCCTCGACCGCGTGCGCCCGCTCCAGGAGCGAGGACGGCGGCAGGGTGGTCCGGAGCACCACGACCGCGTTGAAGTACGAGGGCTGACTGTCCGGTTCGACGCCCCACGGCTCCGTCTCGTAGACCGGGGAGACCGCTTTGACGCGGACGCCGGGGGTGTCCTCCAGGGCGTCGATGGCGCCCTGGAGGGTCTCCAGGCGGTTGCCCAGGTTCGAGCCGAGGGAGATCACGGCGCGCCGGGGGTTCTGCAGGGTCGAGTCGGCGGCGTCCACGCGCTCGACGACCGAGGCGGGCACCGGCTGGACGGTCGGGTCGCTCTGACCCTCGGTGAAGGACGCGGCGGTCATACTCGGCTCCGGGTGATCGTGACGGTCACGTCGTCGAAGGGGACCGTGATCGGCGCGTCCGGTTTGTGGACGCAGACCTCGACCTCCAGGACCCCGTCGTGCTTGAGGCACGTCTGGGCGATGCGCTCGGCGAGCGTCTCGATGAGGTCGACGGGCTCGCCCTGGACGACGGCGACGACCTCCTCCGCCACGATGCCGTAGTGCACGGTCTTCGCCAGGTCGTCGTCGGCCGCGGCCGGTCGGATGTCCAGGCCAAGCGTCAGGTCCACGATGAAGGTCTGGCCCTCCTCGCGCTCCCTCTGGAAGACGCCGTGGTGCCCGCGGGCCTTGAGGCCGCGCAGCGCGACACGATCCACGCGAATCACTCCTGCAATCGTCGGTGACGGCCGCTGTGCACCGAGTGCGGTCGGTACAGCGGCCTCAGGCGAATCTACCTGCGGGCACTGACAGCGTTCGCCCGCGGGGGAGGGCGTCCGGGCGAAGGCGACGAGGCTTCACCGGGCGTTTCCCCTGGGGAACGCGGCGGCTCACGGGTTGGTAGCCGCCCCTACCCCGAGGTGGTGATTCCAACCACTTCTTGGTCCCTGTGGGGCCCATACCCACTCAACCGGCGGTGTCCTCGTCGTCCTCCTCACCGGATTCGGCGAGGACGGGTGAGGCGTGGTGCGACCAGAGCTTCCAGCCCTCGGGGGTGCGGCGGAACACGTTCGTGGCGACGACGAGCTGACCGACGAGCGGGCCGAGCTCCTCGCCGTCGTCGGGTGCCGGGCCCCCGCTCAGGATGTTCTCCGTGCAGGTGACGAGCGCGGTGTCGCCGGAGACGGAGACATGCACGTCGGTGAGGAAGAACTGGATGTACTCGGTGTTCGCCATGATCAGCGCGTACGAGCGGAGGACCTCGCCCCGGCCGTTGAGGACGGGCCAGCCCGGGTGGACGCAGGACACGACCGCGCCCTCGCCCTCGAAGTCGTCGTCGGACGTGTCCAGGGGGGCCAGCCACAGGCCGGAGAGGGCCTCGAAGTCGCCCCGCTCCAGTGCCTCGTAGAACGCCGTGTTGGCGCCTTCGACCTGCTCGACGTCGGTCTGCGGTGTGCTCACCGGGCTCCCTCTGCGGCAGGACGGCCGACGGAGCCGGACGGCCCGCCGGTGCGGGCACCCTCGACGGCGCGGGCGACCCGTACGGCGTCGGCGGTGGCCCTGACCTCGTGCACGCGGACCGCCCAGGCGCCGTGCTGGGCGGCTATCGCGGAGACGGCGGCGGTGGCCGCGTCGCGCTCGCGCGCGGGCGGCGGCGCGCCCTTCGGGTCGGCCAGGACATGGCCGAGGAAACGCTTGCGGGAGGCGGCGACCAGCAGGGGGTGGCCGAGGGCGCGGAGGCGGTCGAGGTGGGCGAGGAGCGCGAGGTCGTGCCCGGGGTCCTTGGAGAAGCCGAGCCCGGGGTCGACGACGATCCGGTCGGCGGCCACTCCGGCCTCGATGACGGCAGCCACGCGTGCGTGCAGCTCGTCGACGACTTCGGAGACCACGTCCTCGTACACGCCCCGCACGTTCCCGCCCGCGAGGAAGCCGCGCCAGTGCATGACGACGAAGGGGGCACCGGCCGCGGCGACGGCCGGGAGCATCGCGGGGTCGGCGAGGCCGCCGCTGACGTCGTTGACGAGGGCCGCTCCGGCGGCGAGGGACTGCTCGGCGACGGAGGCGCGCATGGTGTCCACGGAGACGGTGACGCCCTCGGCGGCGAGGCCGCGGACCACGGGGATGACGCGCTTGAGCTCTTCCGCCTCGTCGACGCGGGTGGCTCCGGGGCGGGTGGACTCGCCGCCCACGTCCACCAGGTCGGCGCCCTCGGCGACCAGGTCGAGGCCGTGTTTGACGGCCGCCGTCGTGTTGAACCAGTGGCCGCCGTCGGAGAAGGAGTCGGGGGTGACGTTCACGACCCCCATGACCGCGCAGCGGTCCCACGTCGGCAGTCCCGCGACTCGGCCGCGCCCGCGCTCGATGCTCATACGCCCAGCCTAGGCCTCCTCCCGGACCGGACCGCCCTGGTGGCCCGCCCACCGCCCCCGCCCGTGGGCGGGCGGGGGCGGCGACGGCCCGCGGCGGGGCTAAGCCGCTCTGACGTCGCGTTCCGCCGGTGCGTGCGCGCAGGGGCGGGGAGCCCGGGGGCGTCGGCGCAGGAGGCGGGGGAGGGCGAGGTTCACGAAGCCCTCGGCCTGCATGGCGGCGAGGCCGATGCGGGGGAGGTCGCGGGAGGCGGCGTAGACGACGAAGCGCGGCTCCCAGCGGGGGCGGAACTTCGCGTTGAACTTGTACAGCGACTCGATCTGGAACCAGCGGGAGAGGAATACGAGCAGTCCGCGCCAGGCGCGCAGCACGGGCCCGGCGCCGATCTTCTCGCCGCGGGCGAGCGCCGAGCGGAACATGGCGAAGTTGAGGGAGACCCGTTCCACGCCGAGGCGGGGGGCCGCCTGGAGCGCCGCCACGATGAGCAGTTCGTTCATGCCGGGGTCGGCGGCGCGGTCGCGCCGCATGAGGTCCAGGGAGACCCCGTCGGTGCCCCAGGGCACGAAGTGCAGGACGGCCTTCAGATCGCCGTACGGTCCGGGCCGGTCGTCTGCCCTGTGGGCGGTGGCGATCAGACAGTCCCCGTCGGAGGGGTCACCGATCCGGCCGAGCGCCATGGAGAAACCGCGTTCGGTGTCGGTGCCGCGCCAGTCCTCGGCGGCGCGCCGTATCCGGTCCAGTTCGCCTTCGCCGAGGTCACGGATGCGCCGTACCCGTGTCTCGTAGCCAGCCCGCTCGATGCGCTTCACCATCTGGCGCACGTTCCTCATCGCGCGCCCGGCCAGGGAGAAATTCGCGACATCCACCACCGCCTCGTCCCCCAGTTCGAGGGCGTCGAGGCCGGTCTCGCGGGTCCACACCTCGCCCCCCGTCTCGGAGCAGCCCATGACGGCGGGGGTCCAGGAGTGCGCCCGCGCCTCGTCCATGAAGCGCTCGATGGCGCCGGGCCAGGCCTCCACGTCGCCGATGGGGTCGCCGCTGGCGAGCATCACTCCGGAGACCACCCGGTAGGTCACCGCCGCCTTGCCGCTGGGCGAGAAGACGACCGCTTTGTCGCGGCGGAGCGCGAAGTGGCCGAGGGAGTCGCGGCTGCCGTGCCGGGCGAGCAGGGCGCGGAGCCTGACCTCGTCGTCCTCGGTGAGGCGGGCGGCGGGGTGCTCGGGGCGGAAGGCGAGGTAGACGGTGGTGACGGCGGTGAGCCAGCCGAGCGCGCCGAGGGAGAAGGCGACCGTCCAGGACGTGGGTCCCGCGTAGTCGACGGGACCCTCGAAGCCGACCAGGCCGTACAGGACGTGGGTGATCCGGTCGGCCAGGCTCGGGTCGCCGATCATGCGGTTCTCGTGGACGCTGACGATGAGGAGACCGAGGACGAGGGAACCGGCGCCCATGAGGACGAAGTTGGCGAGCGCGCGCCACCGGCTGCGCGGATCGGGCAGGGCCGCGAACTCGTCGCGGTGGCGCAGCAGCGGTGCGAGCAGCGCCGCCGAGATGACGACGCCGATCAGCGAGTGCCGGTACGCGAACTGCGCCACGGCGCCCAGCGGGAGCAGGACCACCGCGGCGCGCCAGGCCCGGCGCTTGCGGCGGCGCAGCCCGTGGGCGAGCAGCAGCAGGAGCACGCCGGCGCTGAGCGACAGGGCCGCGGCGAACGGGCCGAACGAGCCGGGCAGCACCTCCGCGAGGGCGTGCATACGGCTGTGACGGAAGCGCGGGAAGACGCCCGCGGCGATGTCCAGGAGACCGACGAGCGTGCAGGCCCTGGCGATCAGGGCGGGGACGGCGTCCGGGCTCGGACCGCGGAGTATGCGCCGCATCCGGCCTGTTCCCCTCGGAACCCCGCCCGACAATTCCCCATCTATCCTGACAGACATCGCATCCCGTAGTTCTGCGAGAGACCTTGAATCCGGTGCCATTCCGGCATCCGGCGACATTGCGCCCTCTAGGACGGTGTCTTGGGGACACAGGTTCACTCGTCTCCGGAAAGCCGGTTCAAAAGGCAAGGAAAGTCCAGGGCAAGGCCTCGCGAAGGAGCGGGACGGCCCGGGGCGGAAAGCGCGGGCGGAGCAGCTCATGGGTCTCACGAGCAACAAGGTGCTGGTACTGGCGGTCCTGCTCGCCGTCCTGCTGTTCGCGGGCACGGTGTGGTGGTGGCCGCGGCTGGCGCGGCGCACCTGGCGGGCCGTCAGCGGGCGCGTGGGCCTGCTGCTGGCCACCCAGTTGGCGCTCTTCGTCTGCGTCGGACTCGGCACCAACCAGGCGTTCGGGTTCTACGCCAGTTGGGCCGACCTGCTCGGCCAGGAGCGTGGCGAGGGCGTGGTCGTGAACCACAACGGCGCGCGGGGTGCGGGCGGCGGCCCCGTCCAAGTGGTCGACACCCAGCGGGTGAACGTCTCGGGTGGCGCCCGGCCCTGGATCGGCGGCCAGATCCAGAAGATCGACGTCGTCGGCCGCACGACGCGGATCGCCACACCGGCGTACGTCTATCTGCCGCCCGAGTACTTCCAGCCGCGCTACCGGACCCGGACGTTCCCCGCCGTCACCGTGCTGACCGGCTATCCGGGAACCGCGGGTGCGCTCGTCAAGGGGCTGCACTACCCGCAGACCGTGAGCCGGCTGGCCAAGAACGGCAGGATCCAGCCGATGATCCTGGTGATGCTGCGGCCGACCGTGGCGCCTCCGAGGGACACCGAGTGCGTGGACGTCCCGGGCGGACCGCAGGCCGAGTCCTTCTTCTCCAGGGACCTGCCCGAGGCCGTGTCGGCCCACTACCGGGTCGGCACGAAGCCCGGGAGCTGGGGCGTCATCGGCGACTCGACGGGCGGCTACTGCGCGTTGAAGCTGGCCGTCCACCACCCCGGGGTGTACGCCGCGGGCGCGGGCCTGTCGCCGTACTACAAGGCACCCATCGACCGGACGACGGGCGACCTCTTCCACGGCGACAAGGCGCTGCGCGACAGGGCGGACCTGCGCTGGTACCTGAGGAACCGTCCCGCGCCCGACACCTCACTGCTCGTCAGCAGCAGCAGGATGGGCGAGTCCAACTACCAGGACACGCTGGGCTTCATAGACCTCGTGAAGGCGACCCGGCGGACCCGGATCTCGTCGATCATCCTCGACAGCGGCGGCCACAACTTCAACACGTGGCGGCGGGAGATCCCGGCGGCGCTCCAGTGGATGAGCGGACGGCTGGGCGGCTGAGGCGTGTCGTGCCGCGCGCCGCACCGGTGTTCCGTCCGGGGTCGTGAGCCTGTCGTCGGTGGGTTGTGGCGGGCGCGTGCCCGGCCGGGGCGAATTCGGTGACCGGTGCCGAATGGCCGTTCCGGAGAATTGCCGCCGCCCGCCGATTCCGATGAGGTGACGTCCCGGATTCCGATGAGGTGAGGGTCCCGGATCGGGCCGAACCGATCAACGGGCGGAGGAGGCCGCTGGTTTGCGACGGCCCTTGCGGGACAAGGGACACGTCCTGTCGGCGGCCGGTACGCGACAAAGCCTCCGGGGTGGCTGTGTTTTTACCGTGCGGGGCACCACGATTCGCCTACGCGCGGTAAGTTTCTGGCCATGCCACGTGGACGCCACCGCCATTCCCCGCCCTTGCACAGGCTGCTGCCTCCTTCGGCGATCGCCGGCGTGTCGCTCGTCTGCGCCGTGGGGCCCTGGTTGTTCACGGAGCCGGCCGTGCTCCGTGTGCTGGCCGCGGGTGCCGCGGTGACGGCGGTCGCCGGTGCGGTCGTGATGCGCCGCTGGGACTCCGCGGCGGGCAAACGCGTCGCCGACCTCACGCGCGCGCGGGCGAGCGACGAGTGGCGTCACGACGAGCGGGTCGCCGAACTGGAGACCGACCTCGACGAGTCGCGCGAGCTGCGCGTGAAGCTGGAGCACAAGCTGCGTGCCAAGCGCACCGAGCTGGCCGGCCTGCGCAACGAACACGCGGCGCTGCTGCGGCGGTACGCGACCGCGGAGACGGAGCGGGCGACCGCCCTGGAGGGCCGCCGGCAGCTCGCCATAGAGGCGGTCCCGACGCGTGCCCTCCCGGCCGCGCGGACCGCTCCGGACGAGACGGCCGTCCCGGAACCCGTCGACCCGGCGGGATTCTTCGGCGTCGCCGAGGCTCCGGACGCGGAGCACGAGCGCGAGCGGCCCGCCGAGACGGGGGCGGCCACGGAGGCCGACGGCGCCGACCCGGCGACGGACCCGCGGGACGACGCGAAGGACGCGAAGGACTCCACGACGCCGGAGGACGCCGAGGACGGCGGCACGGCGGCGGAGCACGACGCGCCGTCAGAGGGCACCGACACGGCGGGCTCCTCAGTCGACACCGACACCGACACCGAGGCCGAGGCCGATGCCGAGGCCGGAACGACCGCCGGTGCCGACACGACGAGTGAGGTCTTCTCGCCGGCCGGTTCGGGGCTGTTCCTGCGGGCGGGCGCCGCGCTGAACCGGATATCGAGCGGTGATCCGCAGAAGGAGAGCGCGAAGGAGAGCGCCGAGACGGCGGCTCCCGGAGCGGTCGCCGTGGCGGAGTCCGACAGCGACACCGACGGCGACACCGACGGCGACACCGACACCGATCCCGACGCCGACCCGGACCCCGATGCCGCGCCCGACACGGACGCGGATGCCGAAGGCGGCGCGGACCCGGCGCAGGCCGCCCCGAAGGCCACTTCGCAGGGCGCCGAGCCCGGCGAGTCGGCGCTCGACGCGGCCGTGAAGGACGCGGCGGCCCGCAAGAGCGCGGCGGCCCGGCAGCGCACGACCGGCCCGGAGGCCGGGACCACGAACACCGAGCCCCCGAAGGGCGCTTCACGCGGCGGGGCGGCAGCACCGTCCGAGGCCGGCCCTTCCGCCGGGCCCGGCCCCTCCGCCGGACCGGACCCGTCCTCGGGCGCAGGCGCGGAGGACGGTGGGGCGCAGGGGAAGCCCGAGGCGGTCGGCGGGCATCAGCGCGCGGCCGCCGAGGCCAAGCCTTCGCCGTCCCGCCCGGCCCCCCGGGCCACCCCGGCCGACTCCGCCGCTCCGGCGGTACCGGACGCCGTGCCGGCCGCCAGGGCGCACCACCCCGTCAAGGCCACCGAGCCCGCGAAGCGGTCCGGGCACTTCACCGTTCCGACCGCCGTGGCCGTCGTCCCGCCCACCGCGCCGGTGCGACGCCCCTCGGTCGAGGGCGGGTTCGACTTCTTCGGTACGCAGAAGGAGGCCTCCGACGCCGCCGCGATGGAGGCCGTGCAGAACGAGGACCTGGCCGACGTCGTCGGCCAGGAGGCCCTCGCCCTGCACAAGGCGGAGGCGGAGTCCGGGTTCAGGACCGCGCGCGAGGGTTCGCTCGGGGCCGGCCAGGTCATCGACCTGACCGCGCACGACGAGACCGAGCAGATCGACGTGGCGGGACTGCGGAGCGCGGCTTCCTGAGCGGCTCGCCCGTCCGGGACGGCTGACAGCGGTGAGGGCAGTGGCACGACGCCACTGCCCTCACCGCTGTCACCGCCCGGTGTCACCGCCCGGACGCCACGGGCACGCACGCGTGGCGCTCGCTTCCGGGCCACGCGCGCGGGCGTACCCGTGCCGGAGCCGGTCGCACCCGCACTGCATCCCGCCCGCACGCCGTTCGGTTGCCGCGCCCCGTCAGGCCATCCACCGGTCCGGCCGGGCCTCCCGCCGTCCCGTGCGGGAACGGTCCGCCTGCGCCTGGAGCAGTGCCCTCGCCTCGGCGGTGTCCCGCAGCCGTGCCGTCACGGTCTTGCCCGCGCCCGTGTCGACGTGCACGTCGGCGAGTCCCTTGAACCGCTCCCAGGGCCCCTGCGTCAGCCGGACGCTCTGCACCTTCGCGTGCGGGACCAGCGAGAGGCTGCGCCGGAGCAGGCCGTGCCGCGCCGCGAAGACCGTGTCGGTGACGGCGAGTCCATAGCCCCGCCACCAGAGCGGCAGGCACCAGCGGGCCCGCCGCGGCGGCCGGTCCAGGGCCGCCGGGACGGTCACCCCGGGCAGCACCGCGGCGATCACGGCCTCGGCCACCTCGCGCGGGGCGACCGGCACGAGGACCGAGTTCGACGACCCCGCCACGTCCAGTTCGACGCGGACCCAGCCGCGCCGCCGCCAGAGCAGCGGCTCGACGATCCGAACGGTCTGCACCCGGCCGGGCGGCACCGTCTCGTGCGCGCGGTCCAGGAGCCCGTGGTCGATGCGCAGCCCGTCGGGGGACTCGCCCACCGTCCAGTCGTACTCGCCGACGAACCGCCCCACGCTGCTCGCGCCCGCCGCGCCGAGCAGCGGGACGCCGGTCGCGAGGACCGTCCACACGCTGTGCGTCGCGAACCACAGCAGCGGCGGTACGACGAGTGCGGCGGCCAGGGAGCCCCAGGTGGCGCCGGTCAGCACCAGGGAGACGGCGAGGACTCCGGGCGGCACGTGCAGCAGTCGCCGCACCGGTGCCTCGCCGACCTCGCGGGCGGCCTCGGGGGTGAACCCGGCGGCGCGGGCGAGGAGCACGGCACGGAGCGTGCGGGCCTCGCCCTCGCCCAGGTAGGCCAGTTCGTCCTTCTTGTCCGCGCCGACCACGTCGAGCTTCAGCTTGGCGACGCCCGCGACGCGGGCCAGCAGCGGTTGGGTGACGTCGACGGCCTGGAGCCGGTCGAGCCGGATGTGCGCGGTGCGGCGGAACAACAGCCCGGTACGGATGCGCAGTTCCGTGTCCGTCACCGCGAAGTGGGTGAACCACCAGCTCAGGAAGCCGTACAGCGCCGCGCCCGGCACGATCACGGCGAGCCCGACGAGCAGCGCCGTCGTGGTGAGCCGGGTGAGCTGTTCCTGCGCCTGGTTGGGGTCGTGGACGGCCCAGCCGGCGATCACGGCGACCGGTGCCCAGGCCCGCCGGAACGGCGTCACGGGGTGCAGCCGGCGCTCGGACGACGGCTCCTGCCCGGTCACGGCGCCCTCGTCCGGCAGCGCGGTGGTGGCGGCCGGACTCCCGGGCACGGCGGGCGGCGGACCGGAGGGCCCTGAGGAGGCCGTGCTCACAGGCCCGCCGATCGGGCCTCGCCGAGCTCGGTCAGCCGGTCGCGCAGCCGTTCCGCCTCGGCCGGGTCGAGCCCGGGGATGCAGGCGTCGGTGGCGGCGGCCGCCGTGTGCAGCTGCACGCTGGCCAGCCCGAAGTGCCGCTCCACCGGCCCGGAGGTCACCTCGACCAGTTGCATGCGCCCGTACGGCACCACGGTCTCCTCACGCCACAGCACGCCCCGGCTGATCAGCAGGTCGTCGGCGCGCTCGGCGTACCGCCAGGAGCGCCAGTTGCGGCCCAGCATGCGCCAGCCCCATCCGGCCGCGGCGAGCGGGAGCAGCGCGAACAGGGCCCAGCCGGGGCCCGCGAACACGCCGAGAAGCACCCCGACGGCGACCGTCAGCAGCCCGAGCCACACCACCAGCAGCAGTCGGCGCATCCGCAGCAGCCCCGGAGGCAGCCCCGTCCAGACCGGCTCGGGCGTCGCGTTCTCGGCCGTCTGCGTGCTCCCCATCTCCATGGGGCAAGCGTACGTACGACAGACTGTGTCCATGACTCCTACGACGGAGACCATGGTCGGTATCGGCGGCGCCGCGGAGAGCACCGACATGGTGCTCAACATCGGCCCCCAGCACCCGTCCACGCACGGTGTGCTGCGACTGAAGCTCGTGCTCGACGGCGAGCGGATCCAGCACGCGGAGCCGGTCGTCGGCTACATGCACCGCGGCGCGGAGAAGCTCTTCGAGGCGCGCGACTACCGCCAGATCATCATGCTGGCCAACCGCCACGACTGGCTGTCCGCCTTCTCGAACGAGCTGGGCGTCGTCCTCGCCGTGGAGCGGATGCTCGGTATGGAGGTGCCCGCGCGCGCGGTGTGGACCCGCACGCTCCTCGCCGAGCTGAACCGCGTCCTCAACCACCTGATGTTCCTGGGGTCCTATCCCCTGGAGCTGGGCGGGATCACCCCGATCTTCCACGCCTTCACGGAGCGCGAGGAACTGCAGCACGTCATGGAGGAGATCTCCGGCGGGCGCATGCACTACATGTTCAACCGGGTCGGCGGCCTCAAGGAGGACCTCCCGGCCGGATGGGCCACCCGCGCGCGTGCCTCCGTCGCCGCGCTGCGCTCGCGGATGGGCGTCTACGACGACCTGGTGCTCGGCAACGAGATCTTCCGGGGACGTACCCGCGGTGTGGGCGTCCTCTCGGCGGAGGCCGTGCACGCCTACGGAGTGAGCGGTCCCGTCGCGCGTGCCTCCGGTGTGGACTTCGACCTGCGCCGTGACGAGCCCTATCTCGCGTACGGCGAGCTGCGGGACACCCTGCGCGTCGTCACCCGGCAGGAGGGCGACTGCCTGGCCCGCTTCGAGTGCCTCCTGGAGCAGACGCACGTCTCGCTGGACCTCGCGGACGCCTGCCTGGACCGGCTCGCCGAGCTGCCGCCCGGGCCGATCAACCAGCGGCTGCCCAAGGTCCTCAAGGCGCCCGAGGGACACACGTACGCGTGGACCGAGAACCCGCTCGGCATCAACGGCTACTACCTCGTCAGCAAGGGCGAGAAGACGCCGTACCGGCTGAAGCTGCGCTCCGCGTCGTACAACAACATCCAGGCGCTCACCGAGCTGCTGCCCGGCACGCTGGTCGCCGACATGGTGGCGATCCTCGGGTCACTGTTCTTCGTCGTCGGGGACATCGACAAGTAGCGCGGCGAAGGGGTCGCCCTCCGCGGCGACGGATTCGGCGCTGTCCCGGAGGCCGACGGGACGGATCAGCCAGCCGAAGTCGCCGAGGCCGCCCGGCGCGGTGAGCTCCGCCGCCGCCCCGGCGCCCGCGAGGGCACGGACGTAACCGGCGGGGTCCGTCGACGCGAGCGGGAGCGGGGGGCGCGCGCCGCTCACGCCCAGCGCCCGAAGCGCCGCGCGCTGCGTCGTCAGGTGTCCTCCGGACCGTGCGCACGCGTCCAGCGCCACATGGGCGGTGATGTCGCACGAACCGTCCGGCACCGGTGCCGTCTCCCGCCCGTCGCGGAACCCGGTGAGGGTCCCGAAGGGCGGCCGCCGTCCGGCGAAGTGGGCGTAGTCGACGGCGACCGCGAGCCCCCGGTCGAGCGAGGCCACCGCGTCGGCCCAGGCCAGGTCCCGGGGCAGCCCGATCTCGGCACGGGAGCCTTCGGAAGGGACGGAGGACGGCGGCCACCACCAGGTGCGCAGCCACTCCTCGTCCGCGCCGCCGACCGGCTCCCCGAGGCGTTCGGAGCCGTCGTCTCCCACGAGGACCAGGCGCGGCACCCCCTCCGCGTCCACCTCGGCGACGTCGACCGGCACGTTGTCCAGCCACTCGTTGGCGAAGAGCAGCCCGGTGATCCCGCGCGGCGGCTCGGCGCGCCAGGCGATCCGGGCGTCCAGACCGGCCGGACGGCCGGCGCGCTCGACCGCGTACGCGCGCACGCGGGCGGCCACCTCGGCGGGGAGGACGGCGAGCACTCCGGCCGCCAGCTCACCGCGGCCGGCAGCCATGTCGACGAACGCCAGCTCCCCGGGCCGGCCGAGCGCGGTGTCCAGACGGCACAGCAGCCGCGCCACGGCTTCCGCGAAGAGCGGGGACGCGTGCACCGAGGTCCGGAAGTGCCCCGCGGGCCCCTCGGGCCTGCGGTAGAAACCGGCGGGCCCGTACAACGCCTCGTGCGTCGCCTCGCGCCACCCGCGCCACCGGCCGTTCGCCCTGAGGCCTGTCGTCGCTGTCACCGGCCCACATTAAGCGCCGGGAACGGGAGGGCCTCCACCTTGGGGAGTACGAGGGGCGGTCCCGGATCGGTCCTCCGGTTGACCCCTGCACACTGCACGCTTCCCTACTCTGGGTTACGTGCAGCGCCTCTATGACTTTCTCCGCAGGCACCCGACATGGGTCGACAGCTTCTGGGCCGTCGCCCTGCTCGGGATCACCGGCGTGAACATCGTCAGTGTCGACGGGGCCGCGGACCACCACGGGTCGATCGCCGAGTCGCTGCCCATCGCCTTCTTCCTGTGCGTGGCGGTCGCGCTGCGCCGCCGGATGCCGGAGAAGATGCTCGTCCTGGCCGCGGCCATGGGCTTCGTGCAGCTCGTCGTCGACGTCGAGGTGATGACCGCCGACTTCGCGATGCTGGTGATCATCTACACGGTCGCCGCGGACGGCGCGCGCTGGGCCTCGCGGTTCGCGCTGGTCGGCGGCCTGTGCGCGGGCACGCTCGCGCAGCTGCGCTGGCCGGCGAACGAGTCGGGCGCCCTGGGCAGCGTCCTCATAGCGATCTTCCAGACCGTCCCGTTCGCGCTCGCCTGGGTGCTCGGCGACTCGATCCGCACCCGCCGGGCCTACCTCGCCCAGCTGGAGGAGCGCGCGGCCCGGCTGGAGAAGGAGCGTGAGGCGCAGGCCAAGGTGGCCGTCGCCGCCGAGCGCGCCCGGATCGCCCGCGAGCTGCACGACGTCGTCGCGCACAACGTCTCGGTGATGGTGGTCCAGGCCGACGGCGCCGCCTACGTCATGGACACCGCCCCGGACCAGGCCAAAAAGGCACTGGAGACCATCTCCGGGACCGGCCGCCAGGCCCTCGCCGAGATGCGCCGCCTGCTCGGAGTCCTGCGCACCGGCGAGCACCAGGAGGTCGGCGAGTACGTGCCGCAACCCGACGTCGAGCAGCTCGACGATCTCATCGAGCAGTGCCGTGCGTCCGGTCTCCCCGTCGACTTCAAGGTCGAGGGCACCCCGCGTCCGCTGCCCAGCGGCGTCGAGCTGACGGCGTACCGCATCGTGCAGGAGGCACTCACCAACACCCGCAAGCACGGGGGGCCGAACGCGGGGGCGAGTGTCCGCCTGGTCTACTTCGACGACGGCCTCGGCCTGCTCGTCGAGGACGACGGCAAGGGCGCACCCCACGAGCTGTACGAGGAGGGGGGCGCCGACGGGCAGGGCCACGGCCTGATCGGCATGCGGGAGCGCATCGGCATGGTCGGCGGCACCCTGGACGCGGGGCCGCGCCCGGGTGGAGGCTTCCGCATCAGCGCGCTGCTGCCGCTCAAACCGGCCCACTGACACCTGTACACACGCTCGAACCGTAGGTTGATCCGTACGGTGATCCGCACGAAGTGAAAGGACCCCGATGGCGATCCGCGTGATGCTCGTCGACGACCAGGTGCTGCTGCGCACCGGCTTCCGGATGGTGCTCGCCGCCCAGCCGGACATGGAGGTCGTGGCCGAGGCGGGCGACGGCGTCGAGGCCCTCCAGGTGCTGAGCGCCACCGCGGTCGACGTGGTGCTGATGGACGTCCGCATGCCGAAGCTGGACGGTGTGGAGACGACCCGCCGCATCTGCTCGGACCCGAACCCGCCGAAGGTGCTGATCCTCACCACCTTCGATCTCGACGAGTACGCGTTCTCCGGGCTGAAGGCGGGCGCCTCCGGCTTCATGCTCAAGGACGTGCCGCCCGGTGAGCTGCTGGCCGCCATCCGGTCCGTGCACAGCGGTGACGCGGTGGTCGCGCCGTCCACCACGAGGCGGCTGCTCGACCGGTTCGCGCCGATGCTGCCCAACACCGGCAAGGAGCCCCAGCACAAGGGCCTGGAGCGGCTCACCGAGCGGGAGCGCGAGGTGATGATCCTTGTCGCGCAGGGCCTGTCGAACGGCGAGATCGCGGCGCGGCTCGTCCTCTCCGAGGCCACCGTGAAGACCCATGTGGGGCGCATCCTGACGAAGCTGGGGCTGCGCGACCGGGTCCAGGTCGTCGTCCTGGCGTACGAGACGGGCCTGGTCCGGGCCGGCGGGCTCGGCTGACCCGCACGGCGCCCGGGGCCGAAGACGTGACCGGGGTGTGACCGGCGCCCACTAGGGTCTGCGCATGCTCCTGTGGATCAACGGCCCCTTCGGGGGCGGCAAGACACAGACCGCACACGAGATCCGGCGCCGGCTGCCCGGCAGTGTCATCTGCGACCCGGAACATCCCGGCTTCGGTCTGCGCCGGATGCTGCCTCCCGAACTGCGCGGCGACTTCCAGGACTTGGCGTCCTGGCGGCAGGGCGTCGTCGAGGTGCTCGACCTCACGCTCGGTCGGCACGACGGTGTGGTCATCGCGCCCATGACGGTGACCGATCCGCGCTATTTCGCGGAGACGGTCGGCCGCCTGCGTGAACTCGGCCACGACGTACGGCACTTCACGCTGCTGGCCGAGCGGGAGACCGTCCTGGGGCGGCTGCGGGAGCGCGGCTTCGGGCGACTGCTGCGGTACGTCGCCGGGAAGGACGCCCCGCTGCGGCGCGAGAGTTGGGCCGTGGCGCAGCTCGACCACTGCCTGGAGCGGCTGCGCGAACCGGAGTTCGCCGAGCATCTGTGGACCGACCGGACGTCGGTCGCGCGGACCGCCGAACGGATCGCGGTCCTCGCGGGCCTGACGCTCACGCCGAACCGCGACGGGCTCGTCCGCGGGCGGCTGCGGCGCGCGTGGACGAGCGCGCGCCACATCCGCTTCGACTGACCTCCGGCGCCCGTCCGCGCGATCCCTTCCGCACGGCCACCGGCGGTCGGTCCTACCGCAGCAGGCCTTCCAGGAAGTCGCTGCCCAGCCGGGCGACCACGCCGACGTCCAACTGGTGCAGCACGTACCGGCCGCGCCGCCGGGTGGTGATCAGGCCCGCCTTCTTGAGCACGCCCAGGTGCCGGGATATCTCCGGCGCGGTCATGCCGTGCACGTGCGCCAGCTCGCCGGTGGTGTACGCGCTGCGCGCCAGGTGACGGCAGATGCGCATCCGCACCGGATGGGACAGGGCGGTCATGCGCAGGGTGAGCTGCTCCACGGAGGGCGGTACGGCGAGGTCGGGGGAGCTGACGGGGTAGTGCAGCACGGGCTGCCAGCGGTACCGGTGCAGGACCATCAGGTGCGGGCGGCCGAGGCTGGTGGGGACGAGGAGCAGACCGCCGTCGGCCGTGACCGTGTGCCCCTCGGTCAGCTTGTCGACGACGATGCGCCCGGCCGTCTCGTCCAGCGACAGCGCGGAGGAGACGGAGGACAGCGTCTCGGCGAGGCCCCTGCGGCGGAGCAGCTCGGTCCGGTGCCGGGCCTCGGCGGCCAGCGGGTGCCGCAGCCGGGACCAGGTCTCGGCGAAGAAGGCCTCGTCGCAGTCCTCCAGGAACTGTCGCAGCCAGGCCCGGACGCCCGGCGGGTCCGTCAGCAGCCGCTCGGTGAACCGCGTCTGCTGCGGGCCGCGCGAGGCGGCCAGGTCGACGGCCCTGCGCCGCACCTCGGGATCGGTGAGGGCGTGCGGTCCCGCGGAGCTGTACGCCAGCGCGGAGGTGAACTCCAGGGCCGCGTCCACGAACTGCTCGTCGGTGAGCTTGTCGAGCAGGTCCAGGTCCTCGGCGAGCGTCCCGCCGGGCAGGGTGGCCCCGCCGGGGACGCCCGCGCAGGGCAGGAACAGGTCCGAGAACGTCGTACGCCACAGGAAGTCCGCCTCGCACATGCGGTCCGCGAGGTGCGGGTCGAGCCCGGCGGTCACGCCGGTCGCCCAGCCCTGGAGGCCGGGGTGGTGGCCGGGCTCCGCGAGGGCGTGCAGCGCCATGCCCAGCTCGGCCAGCGGGGACGGCACGAAACGGATCCGCTCCGGCCGCAGCCCGCCGACGTCGATACGCACGCTCATGCCCCCATGGTGCACCCCGCCACCGACAGCGGCCGCCGTCGATCCACCGCGGCCCTCGGCCGACGGGACACCCGTCGTGATCAGGCGCAACCTGGGATGAGCAGGGCCTTGCGCGCGGGCCTTCGGATCCCGTCACCGTCCCGAGAGGCGATCCGTCATGAGCATCACCCAGCAGTACCTCCTAGACACGTACCGGGCCGCGCAGCACGGGGAGCCCGCCCCTCCGGCGCCGGGCACCCACGACGCCGAGACCGTGCGCGAAGTGCGGGAGTACCGGCGCTTCCGGGCGGTCGTGGCCGGGCGTCCGGCGCGGGGGCGGATCCGGGGCGCGCTGGGCCGGTGGCTCCACGGAGGGCGCCACCACCCGGCCTGCTGACCCCGGACCCGCGAGGCCGGCCGGCCGGCGCCCGCCCCGGACAGCCGCGTACGCATGCGCGGGCAGTCGCCTCACGATCGCGCGGGCAGCCGCTTCACGGACGCGCGGGCAGCCGCTTCACGAACTCTCGGACTGCCGCCTTCACGTCGTCGGCCGTCCACTCCAGGCCCGGCCCGGCCACGGTGACCTCGGTGAGCGAGAGGCCCGGGCCGCCGGGCGCCCAGCCCTGGCCGAACAGGCCCGTCCCGGTCTCCTCGGTCTGGAGCAGCGCCGCGTCGCCGAGAACGTCCGGGTCGTACGGCAGCCAGACCTGGAACTGGTGGGTGTGCGGCACCTCCGGGTGGACGCGCGCCCACGGCAGCCCGGCCTCGGCGAGCCCCTCGCGCAGGGCGGTGGCCACCACGCGCGCGTGGGCGACGTACTCGGGTAGCTGGGGCAGTTCCCGCTCCAGGCCGATGAGGGCGGACAGGACGGTCGGGAACTGCTGGATGATCATGCCGCCGTACCGGTGCCGCCAGGTCTTCGCCTCGTCGACGAGCGTCCTGGGGCCCGCGATCGCGGCGCCGCCGAAGCCGTCGAGGGACTTGTAGAACGAGACGTACACGCTGTCCGCGAGGCCCGCGATCTCGTCGAGCGGGCGGCCGAAGTGCGGGGTGCACTCCCAGAGGCGGGCCCCGTCGAAGTGGACCACCGCGTCGCGTTCGCGCGCCGCCTCCACGACCTCGGTCAGCTCCTCCCAGGTGGGCAGGACGAAACCGGCGTCCCTGAGCGGCAGTTCCAGCATCAGCGCGCCGAACGGCTCGGGGAAGTCCCGTACCTCCTCGGCGGTCGGCATCCGGGGCTCGTCCGTCAGACGCGCTGGGCGCAGGCCGCTGACCTGGCTGAACGCGTGCCGCTCATGGACTTCCGGATGGTTGAGGGCGTGCAGGGCCACCGTCGGGTTCCCGGTGCGGCCCGCCCAGCAGCGCAGCGCGACCTGCTGGGCCATGGTGCCGGTCGGGAAGAACGCCGCGGCCTCCTTGCCCAGCAGCCCGGCGACGCGTTCCTCCAGGGCCTCGACGATGCCGTCGCCGTACATGTCGACCCGCCCGTCGAGGTCGTACGTCTCCTCGGCGGCCTCGCCGAGCCATGCCAGGCGCTCACGGAGCGTCTGCTGGTAGCTGGGCCGCCACAGCACCCGCTCCGCCTTCTTCCAGGCGACCGCGCGCCGCTCGAACCGCTCCTTGGGAGACAGCCGCGCCGCCTCTTCCCCGGCCTGCTCCGCAGGCTCCGTACCGGTCTCTGCCGCCCTGTCGTTCATCCCTGGATGATGTCCTGAGCCTGCCCGGCCGGTCATCTCGAATTTTCCGCACGCCCGTGACCTGCGCGGATCGTGTCCGCGCGGTCGAGGCACCGGATGCCGGGCCCGTCCGCGGGCACCCACAGCCTGTGGACGACCGAACGCCCCCCGAGGCAATCGCGTTAACATGACGAGAAATCGTCCGGTACCCGGAGCGGACTGGAACGGAAGGCCGCCGTCGAGTGAGTACATTCCCGCAGTCAGAGCCCAAGGACCGCCCCGCGCGGCTCGCCGTCGGCGTCGTCGGCGCCGGTCGTGTCGGCCCCGCGCTCGCCGCGGCGCTCCAGCTCGCCGGCCACCGCCCGGTGGCCGTCTCGGGCGTCTCGGACGCCTCCCGGCGCCGCGCGGCGCAGCTGCTGCCCGACGTGCCGCTGCTCCCTCCGGCGCAGGTCCTGGAGCGCTCCGAACTGGTGCTGCTGACCGTCCCGGACGACGCCCTGCCCGGTCTCGTCGAGGGACTCGCCGAGACCGGCGCCGTCCGCCCCGGCCAGCTCGTCGCGCACACCTCCGGCCGGTACGGCGCGCGCGTCCTCGACCCGGTCCTCAGGGCGGGCGCGCTGCCCCTCGCCCTGCATCCCGCGATGACCTTCACCGGTACCGCGGTGGACGTCCAGCGGCTCGCCGGCTGCTCTTTCGGGGTCACCGCGCCCGACGAACTGCGGCTGGCCGCCGAGGCCCTGGTGATCGAGATGGGCGGCGAGCCCGAGTGGATCGCCGAGGAGTCCCGGCCGCTCTACCACGCGGCCCTCGCCCTCGGTGCCAACCACCTGGTGACCCTGGTCGCCGAATCCATGGAGCTGCTGCGCGCCGCCGGTGTCGAGGCCCCGGACCGGATGCTCGGCCCCCTGCTGGGCGCCGCGCTGGACAACGCCCTGCGATCGGGCGACGCGGCCCTCACCGGACCCGTCGCGCGCGGTGACGCCGGCACGGTCGCCGCGCACGTCGCCGAACTGCGCGAGCACGCGCCGCAGACCGTCGCCGGCTATCTCGCGATGGCCCGCGCGACGGCCGACCGCGCGCTCGCCCACGGACTGCTCAAGCCGGAACTCGCCGAGGACCTCCTCGGAGTACTCGCCGACGGAGCGGACGGCACCCAGGGGACCGAGGGAGACACCCGATGACCACCGCGCTGCTGCGCACCGCCGCCGAGCTGCACGCGCGCGCCCGCAGGGGCCGCCGCGCCGTCGTCATGACGATGGGCGCCCTCCACGAGGGGCACGCCACCCTGGTCCGCACCGCCCGGGAGATCGCGGGCGACGACGGCGAGGTCGTCGTGACCGTCTTCGTGAACCCCCTCCAGTTCGGGCAGGGCGAGGATCTCGACCGCTACCCGCGCACCCTCGACGCCGACCTGAAGATCGCCGGCGCGGCCGGTGCGGACGTCGTGTTCGCGCCCTCCGTCGACGAGGTCTACCCCGGCGGCGAACCGCAGGTCCGGATCTCCGCCGGACCGATGGGCGAGCGGCTGGAGGGCTCCGCGCGGCCGGGGCACTTCGACGGCATGCTCACCGTCGTCGCCAAGCTCCTGCACCTCACCCGCCCGGACACCGCCCTGTTCGGGCAGAAGGACGCCCAGCAGCTGGCGCTGATCCGGCGCATGGTCCGCGACCTGGACTTCGGCGTGGACATCGTCGGCGTGCCCACGGTGCGCGAGGAGGACGGCCTCGCCCTCTCCAGCCGCAACCGCTACCTGGCGGCGGCGGAGCGGCGCACCGCCCTCGCCCTCTCGCAGGCCCTGTTCGCGGGCCGCGACCGGCACGCCGCGCAGGAGGCGCTGCGCGCCCGGGCCCGCGAGGTGCCCGCCACCCGCGCGCGTGCCGAGGCCCTCAGCGCCCTGGGCGAGTCCCGGGCCGCGGCCGACGCGCACGCCGTCGCGAAGGCCGCCCCCGGCGGACCCGTCGGCGTCCGCTCGGCCGCCCGGCTCGTCCTCGACGAGGCGGCCCGCATGAACCCGCCGCTGACCCTGGACTACCTCGCCCTCGTCGACCCGTCCGACTTCAGCGACATCCAGGACGACTTCACCGGCGAGGCGGTCCTCGCCGTCGCCGCCCGGGTCGGGACCACCCGGCTGATCGACAACATCCCCCTCACCTTCGGAGCCGCCTCGTGACCGGCAAAGGCACAGGTTCAGACACCGCCGCAGGCACCGGCATACGCCTGCACGCGCCCGCTCCCGGCTGGGCCCTCACCGCGGACGTCGTGGTCGTGGGCTCCGGCGTCGCCGGGCTGACCGCGGCCCTGCGCTGCGAGGCCGCTGGCCTGCGCACCGTCGTCGTCACCAAGGCCCGCCTCGACGACGGCTCGACCCGCTGGGCGCAGGGCGGCATCGCCGCCGCCCTCGGCGACGGCGACACCCCCGAGCAGCACCTCGACGACACCCTCGTGGCGGGCGCCGGGCTGTGCGACGAGGAAGCGGTGCGCATCCTCGTCACCGAGGGCCCCGACGCCGTCCGCCGGCTCATCGAGACCGGCGCCCACTTCGACGAGTCCTCGGAGGGCGGCCTCGAACTCACCCGGGAGGGCGGTCACCACCGCCGGCGCATCGCGCACGCGGGCGGCGACGCCACGGGCGCCGAGATCTCCCGGGCCCTCGTGGAGGCGGTCCGCGCGCGCGGCCTGACCACGGTGGAGAACGCGCTCGTCCTCGACCTCCTCACCGACGCCGAGGGCCGCACCGCCGGCGTCACCCTGCACGTCATGGGAGAGGGCCAGCACGACGGCGTGGGCGCCGTGCACGCGCCCGCCGTGGTCCTCGCCACCGGCGGCATGGGCCAGGTCTACTCCGCGACCACCAACCCGTCCGTCTCCACGGGCGACGGCGTGGCCCTCGCCCTGCGCGCGGGCGCCGAGGTCTCCGACCTCGAATTCGTCCAGTTCCACCCGACGGTGCTGTTCCTCGGAGCCGACGCGGAGGGTCAGCAGCCGCTGGTCTCCGAGGCGGTCCGCGGCGAGGGCGCCCACCTGGTCGACGCGGACGGCGTGCGCTTCATGGTCGGCCAGCACGAGCTGGCCGAGCTGGCGCCCCGCGACATCGTCGCCAAGGGCATCATGCGCCGCATGCAGGAGCAGGACGCCGAGCACATGTTCCTCGACGCCCGGCACTTCGGCGCCGACATGTGGGAGCACCGCTTCCCGACCATCCTCGCCGCCTGCCGCGCCCACGGCATCGACCCGGTCACCGAGCCCGTGCCGGTCGCCCCGGCCGCGCACTACGCCTCCGGCGGCGTCCGCACCGACGCCCGGGGCCACACCACCGTCCCCGGCCTGTACGCGTGCGGCGAGGTGGCCTGCACCGGCGTCCACGGCGCCAACCGGCTCGCCTCCAACTCGCTGCTGGAAGGCCTGGTCTACGCCGAGCGCATCGCCGCCGACATCGCGGCGAGCCACGCCGCCGACGGCCTCCACGCACGCGTGCCCGAGCCGGTCCCGCACCCCGAGAAGCCCGCGCACCCGCTGCTCGCCCCCGAGGCCCGGTTCGCGATCCAGCGGATCATGACCGGCGGCGCCGGTGTGCTGCGCTCCGCGGCGTCCCTCGCGACCGCGGCCGACCAGCTCCAGCGGCTGCACAGCGAGGCACGGGACGCCCTCGACGAGAACGGCAAGACCTCCGAGCCGGGCGTCGACACCTGGGAGGCGACCAACCTGCTG
Source organism: Streptomyces sp. M41(2017) (assembly GCF_002078175.1). Lineage (GTDB taxonomy): Bacteria > Actinomycetota > Actinomycetes > Streptomycetales > Streptomycetaceae > Streptomyces. Next base: position 2,509,385 of record NZ_MWFK01000001.1, read on the forward strand.
TGCGTGGCCCGCGTCCTGGTCGCCGCCGCCCTCCTGCGCGAGGAGACCCGCGGCTGCCACTGGCGCGAGGACCACGCCGACCGGGACGACACGGACTGGCGCCGCCACATCGTCGTACGGCTGAATCCCGACCGGACACTCGCGGTCCGGACCACCGATACCGCAGACTTCCCCCCGACGACCCGGCAGCCTCGTCAGGCGCCCCCGTCCCGTCCCCAGGAGCAGTGACCGAAGTGAGCACCCCCGACCTTCCCCTCGTCCAGAGCGGCGGCTGCGGCGACGGCTGCGGCTGCGGCGCCGAAACGGACGAGGAGTACCTGGAGTGCGGCCTCGACCCCGCGCTCGCCCAGCTCCTCGCCGACGCCGGACTCGACCCCCTGGAGGTCGAGGACATCGCCAACGTGGCGATCCAGGAGGACCTCGACCACGGGGTGGACGTGACGAGCGTCGCGACCGTGTCCGAGGACGCCGTGTCCACCGGCGACTTCACCGCCCGGGACGCGGGCGTCGTCGCCGGCCTGCGGGTCGCCGAGGCGGTGCTCTCGGTGGTCTGCACGGACGAGTTCGAGGTCGAGCGGCACGTCGAGGACGGCGACCGTGTCGAGGCGGGCCAGACCCTGCTCAGCGTCACCACCCGTACCCGCGACCTGCTGACCGCCGAGCGCAGCGCGCTCAACATCCTGTGCCGCCTGTCCGGCATCGCGACCGCCACGCGCGCGTGGGCGGACGCCCTGGAGGGCACGAAGGCCCGCGTCCGGGACACCCGCAAGACCACGCCGGGCCTGCGCGCCCTGGAGAAGTTCGCCGTGCGCTGCGGCGGCGGCGTCAACCACCGCATGTCCCTCTCGGACGCCGCGCTGGTCAAGGACAACCACGTGGTCGCCGCGGGCGGCGTCGCCCAGGCCTTCAAGGCCGTACGGGAGGCCTTCCCGGACGTCCCGATCGAGGTCGAGGTCGACACCCTGGACCAGCTCCGCGAGGTCGTTGACGCGGGCGCTGACCTGATCCTTCTGGACAACTTCACGCCCGCCGAGTGCGAGAAGGCGGTGGGCGTCGTCGAGGGCAAGGCCCTCCTGGAGGCGTCGGGCCGGCTCACCCTGGAGAACGCCGGGGCGTACGCGAGGACGGGCGTCGACTTCCTGGCCGTGGGCGCGCTCACGCACTCCTCGCCGATCCTGGACATCGGTCTCGACCTGCGAGCGGCGGAGTAACCCCGGCCATGCTGCTGACCATCGACGTAGGCAACACCCACACGGTCCTCGGTCTCTTCGACGGGGAGGAGATCGTCGAGCACTGGCGCATCTCCACCGACTCGCGCCGCACCGCCGACGAGCTCGCCGTGCTGCTCCAGGGCCTCATGGGCATGCACCCGCTGCTCGGCGAGGAGCTCGGCGACGGCATCGACGGCATCGCGATCTGCGCCACCGTCCCGTCCGTGCTGCACGAGTTGCGCGAGGTGACGCGGCGCTACTACGGCGATGTCCCCGCCGTCCTCGTCGAGCCCGGCGTCAAGACCGGCGTGCCGATCCTCACGGACAACCCGAAGGAGGTCGGCGCCGACCGGATCATCAACTCCGTCGCGGCCGTCGAGCTCTACGGGGGACCGGCGATCGTCGTCGACTTCGGCACGGCGACCACGTTCGACGCCGTCAGCGCGCGGGGCGAGTACATCGGCGGTGTCATCGCGCCCGGCATCGAGATCTCCGTCGAGGCGCTCGGCGTGCGCGGCGCGCAGCTCCGCAAGATCGAGGTGGCCCGGCCGCGCGCGGTGATCGGCAAGAACACCGTCGAGGCCATGCAGTCCGGGATCATCTACGGGTTCGCCGGCCAGGTCGACGGCGTCGTGAACCGGATGGCGCGCGAGCTCGCCGACGACCCCGAGGACGTCACCGTCATCGCCACGGGCGGCCTCGCCCCCATGGTGCTCGGCGAGTCCTCGGTGATCGACGAACACGAACCGTGGCTGACCCTGATCGGCCTGCGCCTGGTCTACGAGCGCAACGTCTCCCGCCTGTGAGCCCCCGGGGTCCGGCCACCGGCCGGACCCCGGAGCATCGCCCCGAACTTCCTTCGGAATTTGACGCGCCGCTGCCGCGCCTTCCCGAAAAGCGACTTCTTCGGCATCGGCTTCTTCGGCTCCTTCGGGAACGGGTTCTTCGGCATCCGCGACGTTGTGCGCGACCTGTTCCCGGAATCTCCGCCATGTCGTTGCCCGCGGACTTACCCCGCGGACTTACCCGGAGAGTTCCCGTGGACCCCCGCCCCGGTGTTCTCCGATGACCGCTCCCGAACGGGGCGCGCCATATTTCTTTCGCTATGCGGCTTTTGTCTGATTAGCGCGTATCGTCGCCGCATGCCCACGCCCTACGGATCCCACGGCGGCATGGCGTTCGGTGCGGAGGAGCTGCGTGTGCTCCGTCGCGCTCTCGCCCTTGCCCTGCACCCCAGTCCCGTCTCGGCCGAGGACGTCCAGGACTGCCTCCGCCTCGCCGAGTCCGTCGACGAGGCGCTCCACGAGGGGGCCAGACTGCGGGCCTTCCTGCTGGCGGACCTCGCCCGCTACCGCGCCGCGCTGCCGGGCACCGCCGGCGGCTACCTCGTGCTCCTGGAGGAGGTCCTCGCGGCCGGCTACCGGCCGAACCCCGACGACCTCGCGGCCCTGCGCGCGCTGCGCGGCAACCCCGCCGCGGCGGCCCTGCTGGACCGCTGCCGGGTCCTCGCCGAGCAGGACGTACGCACCCGGCTCGCGGCCCGCTCGGTCGCGGCGGTCCCGTCGGTGCCGGCGTCCCGCACCCGGCTGCTCGCGCTGCCCGGAGGCCGGTCCGCCGACCGGCCGGAGAAGACGGCCGAGCCGAAACCCCCGGCGCGGCCCCCGGCCAGGACCCCGCGCACGGACCGCCCCATTCCCACCCCGGGTGAGGTCTTCCCGCCGCGCCGCAAGTCGGGACCGCCCCCGGCGAACCCTCCGCAGCAGCTCGCGGCGGGCTGACCCCGGTCGCCGACCCCGGCACATCGGCAGGGCGCCCCCTGGCTACTCTGGAGGCATGGACTACGTCTCCGCGCTCGTGCCCCCCGTCGTGATGGCCGTCTTCTTCATCGGGCTCATCGTGACGATCGTGAAGACCCAGGGCGGCGCCAACAAGGCCAAGGAGGACGCGGCCGTCGACGCCGTCCTCGCGCGCGCGGAGAGCGCCCAGCAGGCCTCGGGACCCAAGGACGCCGGGGCCTGACCCCTCCAGGGCGTCGCCCCCGTGCGGCGCCCGCCCGGGGCTCCGTGGCGCACGGCCGCCCCGACACGCACCGCGCCCCGCCCGGCGTACGACTCGGACGTTTCATGTGTTTCATACGTTCTTCGAGTCGTACGCCCTTTTTGTTGACTCTCTCCCACTATTGTTCTGGACTGTGCCTCGCCCATTGGGAGAACTCGAAGACTCGGTCATGACGCGGGTGTGGAAGTGGAACCGCCCGGTGACCGTTCGGGAAGTCCTGGAAGACCTTCAACAGGAACGGTCCATCGCGTACACCACGGTGATGACCGTTTTGGACAATCTCCATCAGAAGGGCTGGGTCCGCCGGGAGGCGGAAGGCCGGGCCTATCGATATGAAGCGGTCTCCACGCGAGCCGCCTACTCCGCCGCCCTCATGAACGACGCCTGGTCGCAGAGCGACAACCCGGCGGCCGCTCTGGTCGCCTTCTTCGGGATGATGAGCGAGGAACAACGGGTCGCTCTCAGGGATGCCGTACGCATGGTGCAAGGGCCCGAACTCCCCGAACCGCCCGGTTCCGAAACCGCCGAAAGGCCGGCGGCGGCCGAGCCGTCCGAGGAGAACCCCGCCGCCCACGAGGACGGCTCCGGGCGATAGCGTCCGCTCATGCCAGCAGAGCATCCCGCAGAGGTTCCAGCAGATCTTCCGGCACAGCATCCCGAAGTCGCCGCAAAAGCCCTCACCGTCCGACGGGCCAGGACCAGCGATGTCGCGGCCGTACGCCGGCTCCTTGACGCGAACGTGCGCCGCCGCATCCTCCTCGACAAACCCACGGTCACTCTTTACGAGGACATCCAGGAGTTCTGGGTCGCGGAACGCGACGACAACGCCGAGGTCGTCGGCTGCGGTGCGCTGCACGTGATGTGGGAAGACCTCGCGGAAGTCCGCACTCTCGCCGTGAACCCGACGGTCAAGGGCCTCGGGGTGGGTCACCAACTGCTGGAGAAGTTGCTGCAGACCGCCCGGTGGCTCGGCGTTCGGCGGGTTTTCTGTCTCACCTTCGAAGTCGGCTTCTTCGCCAAGCACGGCTTCGTGGAGATCGGTGAGACTCCTGTCGACACCGAGGTGTACGCCGAGCTCCTGCGTTCCTATGACGAGGGTGTGGCGGAGTTCCTCGGTCTCGAACGGGTGAAACCGAACACCTTGGGCAACAGCCGGATGCTTCTGCATCTGTGATCGCTGTCGGCTATTCCGGCCGAGCGCCATGCCCAGGTGCCCTATGTCCGAAACGCGCATCTTTCCCGGCGGCCGCTGTCCACTGAGTCTCTGCCAGGGGTTTGTGTTTTTGCAGCAAAAGCGGTTTGCTTTCCGACGTACTGCAGTACTGCATATAACAAGGGACGGCGAAACGGCGGCCGCCGCAGACCCTCCTTGCCCTTGAAGTTATCGATGAAAGGAAATCCGGTGGCACAGAAGGTTCAGGTACTTCTTGTCGACGACCTCGACGGTGGCGAGGCGGACGAGACCGTGACGTTCGCGCTGGACGGCAAGACGTACGAAATCGATCTCACGACCGCCAATGCGGACAAGCTCCGTGGCCTTCTCGAGCCCTACGTGAAGGGTGGCCGTCGTACCGGAGGCCGTGCTTCGGGCGGACGCGGAAAGGCGCGCGCCACTTCCGGCGGCAGCCAGGACACCGCGCAGATCCGCGCCTGGGCCAAGGAGAACGGCTACGAGGTCAATGACCGCGGCCGTGTTCCCGCGTCGATTCGCGAGAAGTACGAAGAGGTCAACGGCTGAGCGCTCACGCGCCCCAGCCGCACCCGGTGACATTGCGTCGCCATCGTCTGCACGACTCGTACGAGATCGGGGGCGCCCCCAACGCCCCCGCCGACGGCCCCGCCGCCCAGTGCCGACAGCGTCGGCAGTGCCGGTCGCACCGCACAGCCGGGCTCGGGGGGCCGCAACCAGCGGGCGGCCCCTCGCGGGCCCTCCCGCGTCTCCCCTCCGGCCGGCGCGGCAGCCGGACCCGGCGGCGGGGGAGCCTCGACGCTGCCGCCCTCGCCGACCGCCGTGAGGTCCAGCGCCAGGCCGCCCCACTCCAGCCAGTCGAGCAGCCCTGGCAGTTCCTCCGCGCTCCCCGCGGCCACCCACAGCCCCATCCGGTCCCCGTGCAGAACCACCGGGGACCCGGGCCCGAGGTGGCGCAGCGCCGCGAATCCCGCCTCGACCGGTCCCTCCAGGACGTCGAAGAGCACCCCCGTCACGAGTCGCGCCGGCGGACCGGGCACGGTCGCCCAGCCCAGTTCGTTCTCGTACCACTGCTGCACCGGATCGACCGGATCACCCGGGTCGAGCGGCCGACGGGGAAGGGGAACGGTGGGAACCATGCAAGGAGCAACCGCCGGAACACCCCCGGAGTTACGCTGGGTGTCCCCGCAGGCGCACAGAGTTCCGGACAAACGGGCGTGCGGAAGCGTTCGGCGGGACATGGGTGTTCGCCCGTAGCGGAGGGAACCGGTGCGCGCGGCATGGACTGTCCGTGCGTGCGGGTAAGACATCCCTAGTGGGAGGGGCGACACGCAGGAAACCGGCATCTCACGTTCGCCATCGGCGTACAGGTGGTGAGGGTATCTGCCTGGCCTGCGGGAACATCGTCTCGCACCATCAGGTTGAGGCAGATGTCGGCGTTCGGGGTCAGGAGGCCAAGGACGGTGTCGGCAGTTGGAATGAGCGGTCCCCGCTTGCGGGACTAAGCTGCGGAAGGACAGGGAGGGGAGCGTCCCCTTACTGCCTGACCGCTCTGAGGAGCGATTAACGATGTTCGAGAGGTTCACCGACCGCGCGCGGCGGGTTGTCGTCCTGGCTCAGGAAGAAGCCCGGATGCTCAACCACAACTACATCGGCACCGAGCACATCCTCCTGGGCCTGATCCACGAGGGTGAGGGTGTCGCCGCTAAGGCCCTGGAGAGCCTCGGGATTTCGCTCGAGGCGGTCCGCCAGCAGGTGGAGGAGATCATCGGGCAGGGCCAGCAGGCCCCCTCCGGTCACATCCCCTTCACCCCCCGTGCCAAGAAGGTCCTGGAGCTGTCGCTCCGCGAGGCCCTTCAGCTGGGCCACAACTACATCGGCACGGAGCACATCCTGCTCGGCCTGATCCGTGAGGGCGAGGGCGTCGCCGCCCAGGTCCTGGTCAAGCTGGGCGCAGACCTCAACCGGGTGCGGCAGCAGGTGATCCAGCTGCTCTCCGGCTACCAGGGCAAGGAGACCGCCACCGCAGGCGGTCCTGCCGAGGGCACCCCCTCCACGTCCCTGGTCCTCGACCAGTTCGGCCGGAACCTCACCCAGGCCGCTCGTGAGTCCAAGCTCGACCCGGTCATCGGGCGCGAGAAGGAGATCGAGCGGGTCATGCAGGTGCTGTCCCGCCGCACGAAGAACAACCCGGTCCTGATCGGTGAGCCCGGCGTCGGCAAGACCGCTGTCGTCGAGGGCCTCGCCCAGGCCATCGTCAAGGGCGAGGTGCCCGAGACCCTCAAGGACAAGCACCTCTACACCCTCGACCTCGGCGCGCTGGTCGCCGGCTCCCGCTACCGCGGTGACTTCGAGGAGCGCCTGAAGAAGGTGCTCAAGGAGATCCGCACCCGCGGCGACATCATCCTGTTCATCGACGAGCTGCACACGCTCGTGGGTGCGGGTGCCGCCGAGGGCGCCATCGACGCGGCTTCGATCCTGAAGCCGATGCTGGCCCGCGGTGAGCTGCAGACCATCGGTGCCACCACGCTGGACGAGTACCGCAAGCACCTCGAGAAGGACGCGGCCCTCGAGCGCCGCTTCCAGCCGATCCAGGTGGCGGAGCCTTCCCTCCCCCACACGATCGAGATCCTCAAGGGCCTGCGCGACCGGTACGAGGCACACCACCGCGTCTCCATCACCGACGAGGCCCTGGTGCAGGCGGCGACGCTCGCCGACCGGTACATCTCGGACCGCTTCCTGCCCGACAAGGCGATCGACCTGATCGACGAGGCGGGTTCCCGGATGCGCATCCGCCGGATGACCGCGCCGCCGGACCTCCGTGAGTTCGACGAGAAGATCGCGGGCGTGCGCCGCGACAAGGAGTCGGCCATCGACTCCCAGGACTTCGAGAAGGCGGCGTCTCTCCGCGACAAGGAGAAGCAGCTGCTGGCAGCGAAGGCCAAGCGCGAGAAGGAGTGGAAGGCCGGCGACATGGACGTCGTCGCCGAGGTCGACGGCGAGCTCATCGCCGAGGTCCTCGCCACGGCCACCGGCATCCCGGTCTTCAAGCTGACCGAGGAGGAGTCCTCGCGTCTGCTGCGCATGGAGGACGAGCTCCACAAGCGGGTCATCGGCCAGAAGGACGCCATCAAGGCGCTCTCCCAGGCGATCCGTCGTACGCGAGCGGGTCTGAAGGACCCGAAGCGTCCCGGTGGTTCCTTCATCTTCGCCGGCCCCTCGGGTGTCGGTAAGACGGAGCTGTCGAAGACCCTCGCGGAGTTCCTCTTCGGTGACGAGGACGCGCTGATCTCCCTCGACATGTCGGAGTTCAGCGAGAAGCACACGGTCTCGCGCCTCTTCGGTTCGCCCCCCGGCTACGTGGGCTACGAAGAGGGCGGTCAGCTGACCGAGAAGGTCCGCCGCAAGCCGTTCTCCGTCGTCCTCTTCGACGAGGTCGAGAAGGCCCACCCGGACATCTTCAACTCGCTGCTGCAGATCCTGGAGGACGGTCGCCTGACCGACTCCCAGGGCCGGGTCGTGGACTTCAAGAACACGGTCATCATCATGACGACCAACCTCGGCACGCGGGACATCTCCAAGGGCTTCAACCTCGGCTTCGCGGCCGTGGGCGACGTCAAGAGCAACTACGACCGGATGAAGGCCAAGGTCAACGAGGAGCTGAAGCAGCACTTCCGCCCCGAGTTCCTGAACCGTGTCGACGACACGGTGGTCTTCCACCAGCTGACCGAGGAAGACATCATCCAGATCGTCGACCTCATGGTCGCGAAGGTGGACGAGCGTCTGAAGGACCGGGACATGGGCATCGAGCTCAGCCCCAGTGCCAAGTCGCTCCTCGCGAAGAAGGGCTACGACCCCGTGCTGGGCGCCCGGCCGCTGCGCCGGACCATCCAGCGCGAGATCGAGGACGTCCTCTCCGAGAAGATCCTCTTCGGCGAGCTCCGTCCCGGCCACATCGTGGTCGTCGACTCGGAGGGCGAGGGCGACGCGAAGACCTTCACCTTCCGGGGCGAGGAGAAGTCGGCACTGCCCGACGTCCCGCCGATCGAGCAGGCGGCCGGCGGCGCCGGTCCCAACCTGAGCAAGGAGGCGTAACCTCCGGGTTCGCCTGAAAGGGGCTGCCCCAGGACCACGGTCCTGGGGCAGCCCCTTTCGCATGCGCGGACGCGAGGCGCGCGCCTCCGCGCGCACGGCGCCTGGGGTGAGCCACCGGGCGGGCCCGCGCCTCTCGCCTGCGGTCCAGCGGGCGGCGCGGCGCGTCACGCCTGCGATCCCGGCGGCTGGGGCGAGGTGGAGGGACCCGGGCTGCCCAGCGAACCTGCGGGCCCGCTCGCCCAGCGGTCCAGCGCGCACCCCGGCCCGGGTCCGCGCAAGCCGCTGGGCGGGGGTCCGGGGGTGCCGCGTCCAAGTCCGCGTGCAAGCCGTTCGGCGAGGGCCCTGGGCGCAACCCCGACCCGGGTCCGCGTTCAAGCCGCTCAGCGAGGGCCCGGGCGCACCCGGCCCAAGTCCGCGCGCAAGCCGCTCAGCGAGGGCGCGGACGCACCCGGCCCGGGTCCGCGCAAGCCGCTGGGCGGGGGTCCGGGGGTGCCGCGTCCAAGTCCGCGCGCAAGCCGCTCAGCGAGGGCCCAGGGCGCACCCCGGCCCGGGTCCGCGCGCAAGCCGCCCTACGTGCCGGGGGCAGGTGACCCAGCGGGTCTGCCTGGGCGCAAGCCGCCCGGCGCCTCAGCGCATCAGCAGGCCGCCCGGCGCCTCAGCGGGCCGGCGGGCGGGAGGCGCAGGCTGCCCAGCGCCTCAGCCGCTCGGCGCCTGCGCCATTCAGCGGGCGGGGCGGGGCCGGCTGCCCAGCGTCGCAGCGCCTGGGCGGCCCATCGCTTCAGTACCTCGGCCGCCCGGGGCTCGGGCGGCCCAGCGGGCAGGGTGGCGCAGGCTGCTCTGCCCGCTGAGTGGTCCGGCGGAGCGGCTCTGCATCGCCGCCCCGGTACGGCGGTCCGGTGCCGCGGAAGGTGCCGGAGCAACAGCAACAGCAACAGCAACAGCGGCAGCGGCAGCGGCAGCGGCGACGGCCTCTTTCCGGGCTCCGCTTCGCCCTCCCGGGGCTGCCGAAGAGGGCCCCGCGTCCCCGCACGCCCTCCCTCGGTCGCGGTCCATGTCCGGGCCGTCGCCCTGGGTCAGCGCGGAGGGGGGGAGGGAGTGGCCTGGCGCACATGCCCAAGTCCCTTGTGAGCAGGGGCGGGAGGGTAGCCCCGGTCACATTCAGGGGGGTCCGGAACCGGCTGCCCGGTGACATGGCGCACAGGCGATTTGTCCGGTACTAGGGCGAATAGTGGATACGCAAGAACGGACATAAAGGACCTTTGACCCGGAGTCCTCGGGACGGTCCTCCCGCCCTGCGGGTCGAGGGGCCGGAGGCCTGTCCGGCCAGGGATGCCACAGCTCGAAGTGCGCCTAAACCTCGTTTCCCGGGTCGAATCGGGAAGATCGCGTCCCGGATGTCCGACCTGTCAAGGTTCATTCAGTTTCGAGATGAACTACTAGTTTGCGTCGTAGCGATGGGGTTTGGGCATCCCTGGGTGCGCGGGTTACCAAGGTATGGCCCCACCGGGTCGCAGGTCATCGCACCGGGTGGTCGCACAGTCCTTGTCCCCGTCATCACGAGGTATTCATGTCGAAGCGCGTCACGTCCCGCAAGTCCCTCTCGTCCCTGGTCCGCAATCGGGCGGCCGTCGTGGCCGTCGGCTTGAGCGCCACGGTCGCACTGGGTGCGGGGGTCGCGAGCGCCGCCGAAGCCGGGCTCAGCAGCAGCGGCACCGTCACCGCGGCCCACGCCGTGCAGACGCAGGCCGCCGCGCAGGCCAAGGCCGCCGCGGTGAAGAAGGCCGCAGCCGCCAACAAGGCCGCCACGGCGAAGAAGGCCGCCGTGTCCGCCAAGAAGACCGCCGCCAAGACGGCCGCTTCCTGGATCGACCCGGTCAAGAAGTACACGCTGTCCGCCACCTTCAACCAGGCCGGCGGCATGTGGTCCCACAAGCACTCCGGCCAGGACTACGCGGTGCCGCTGGGCACCGACGTCATGGCCGCTCACGGCGGCACCGTCGTCAAGGCCGGCGGCAACGGCGCCGGTGACGGCCCCGCGTACGGCAACGCCATCGTCATCAAGCACGGCAACGGCACGTACTCGCAGTACGCCCACCTGTCGCGCATCGACGTGAAGATAGGCCAGGTCGTCAAGACCGGTCAGCACATCGCCAAGTCCGGCAACACCGGAAACTCGAGCGGTCCGCACCTTCACTTCGAGATCCGTACGACCCCGAACTACGGCTCGGCCATCGACCCCGTCGCCTTCCTGCACGGCAAGGGCGTCAAGGTCTGATCGACCCCGCGCCGGTGATCCGGCGCGGCATGCCCGGACGGGGCGGACAAAGGCGGAGTCTCACGGCGTCAGCAACTGGCGCCGAGAGGCTCCGCCTCCGCGTTCGTTGCTCCGCCTCCGCGTTCGCGCCTCCGCCTTCGCGGTGTCCGCTCAGCCTCCGCCGGGGTCGCTCCACCCCCGCGGGCGTCGCTCCGCGTTCGCGTCTACGCGGCCGGGCCGCCGTGGGCCTGTGTCACCAGATCGATCGCGACCTCCAGGACGGCCTTGCGCTTGTCCTCGGGGTCGCCTTCCACGTCCTTGAGGACGAACATCCCGGCGTGCATCGTGAAGAGCGCGCTGATGCACCGGACCTGGTCGGTCAACGGGGACTCCGGCTCCTTGATGATCTCCAGCATGCTCATCATCCGGTGCTTGAAGGTCTCGCCGATGCTCAGCTCGCGGACCGTCGCCTGGTTCTCCTGCATGAAGCGGAAGAGCGGGGCCGCGCCCCCCAGGGCGTCGCTGTAGCGGCGCAGGACCTCCTGCTTGGTCTCCAGGCTGTGCGGCTGCTGCTTGCCCCACTCGATCAGTTCGTCGAGCGGCCTCGTCAGATCCTCGAAGAGGCTGATGAGGATCTCTTCCTTGGTCTTGAAGTGGTAGTAGAGCGCCGCCTTCGTGACGTCGAGGTGCTCGGCGATCTCCCGCAGCGAGGTCTTCTCGTACCCGTGCTCGGAGAACAGTTCTAGGGCGACGTCCTGGATGCGCTGCCGGGTGTCGCCCCGGCGCTGCCGCTTGGTGCCGTCCATCGTGCCGCCCATCCTCGTACTCCTCGTGCTCCCTGAAAACGTACCTGTGACCCCGCTGGCAAAACTACTTAAACTTACTTGACGCCCGGCTAGTTACGGGTCTACTTTCCTCAGTGTAGTCAGCTTGCCGGTCGGCAAGTAAGTGCCGAACGGCAAGCAGTCGCAGCTAGGGGAGTGGAATCGATGGCGGACAAGACACAGGCGGCCGTGCCGGCCGGGGGAGAGGCCGCGGGCCGGCCGGCGGCGGGGGACAAGAAGCCACGCAGCGTGCGCGTCGTGCTGCTGGCCCTCATGATCGCGATGCTGCTCGCGATGCTGGACAACATGATCGTGGGCACCGCGATGCCGACGATCGTCGGTGAGCTCGGCGGTCTGGAACACCTGTCCTGGGTGGTCACCGCGTACACGCTCGCCACCGCCGCCTCCACCCCGATCTGGGGCAAGCTCGGCGACATGTACGGGCGCAAGGGCGCCTTCATGACCTCGATCGTGATCTTCCTGATCGGCTCCGCGCTCAGCGGTATGGCCCAGGACATGGGGCAGCTCATCGGGTTCCGCGCCATCCAGGGCCTCGGCGCCGGTGGTCTGATGGTCGGCGTCATGGCGATCATCGGCGACCTGATTCCGCCGCGGGAGCGCGGCAAGTACCAGGGCATGATGGCCGGTGTCATGGCCTTCGCGATGATCCTCGGCCCGCTGGTCGGCGGCACCATCACCGACCACTGGGGCTGGCGCTGGTCCTTCTACATCAACCTGCCGCTCGGCATCGTCGCCCTCCTCGCGGTCAGCGCGGTGCTGCACCTGCCGAAGAAGCGCGTCGAGGCGAAGATCGACTACCTCGGTGCGGGGCTGCTGGCCCTCGGCATCTCGTCCATCGTGCTCGTCACCACCTGGGGCGGCACCGAGTACGCCTGGGGCTCCGCCCGCATCATGGAGCTGATCGGCATCGGCGTCGCCGCCCTCGTCGGCTTCGTCTACTGGCAGACCAAGGCCGCGGCCCCGGTCATCCCGCTGCACATCTTCCGCAGCCGCAACTTCACGCTGATGTCCCTCATCGGGTTCATCACCGGCTTCGTGATGTTCGGCGCCGTGCTCTTCCTGCCGCTGTACCAGCAGTCCGTGCAGGGCGCGTCCGCCACCAACTCCGGTCTGCTGCTCCTTCCGCTGCTCGGCGCGATGCTCGCCGTGTCGATGATCGCCGGACGCGTCACCACCAACAGTGGCCGCTACAAGATCTTCCCGCTCGTCGGCAGCGTGCTGATGATCATCGGCCTGTTCCTGCTCTCGCAGATGGACACCGAGACCACTCGCCTCACCTCCGGCCTCTACATGGCGGTGCTCGGCGCGGGCATGGGCTGCCTGATGCAGATCACGATGCTCGTCGCGCAGAACAGTGTCGAGATGAAGGACATGGGCGTCGCGTCCTCGTCCACCACCCTCTTCCGTACGCTCGGCTCGTCGTTCGGTGTCGCCATCATGGGCGCGCTGTTCAACCACCGGGTGCAGGACGTCATGACGGAGAAGGCCGGGGCGCTCGGCTCCAAGCTGACCGAGAAGTCCGCGCAGCTCGACGCGGCGAGCCTGGCGAAGCTGCCGGCGGCAGCCCGTGAGGCCTACCAGCACGCGGTGTCGTCCGGTACGCACTCCGCGTTCCTGCTCGGATCCGTGGTCGCGGTGGCCGCCCTGATCGCGGCGGTCTTCGTGAAGGAGGTCCCGCTGAAGGGGGCGGGCGCGCCCAAGCCCGGCGAGGACGAGGCCCGCGACGCGGTGCCGGTCCCGCTGGCCGAGGTCTGATCCCGCCCGCCTCTCCCCGACCGTTCCGACCCGAAGGCCCCCGGCGTTGTCCGCCCCGGGGGCCTTCGCCCGTGCAGGGCCACTGTCAGTGCCGCGTGCCACCATCGGGACGTGGACCGAATGCGGCAGCTGCGGCTCGCCAAGGACGTCATGGACCGGGACTGGGCCGAGCCCGGCGTCGATCTGGACGCGCTGACCGCGCGGGCCGGGTATTCGCGGTACCACTTCGTCCGCGCGTTCAAGGCGGCGTACGGCGAGACCCCGGGCCAGTACCTGACACACCGGCGCATCGACCGCGCCGAGGACCTGCTGCGCACCGCGAACCTCTCGGTGACGGAGATCTGCCATCTGGTCGGCTTCAGCAGCCTCGGCACGTTCTCGGCCCGCTTCAAGGCGTGGACCGGACTGACCCCGAGCGCGTACCGGGCGCGGCACGTCGGCCGGGGCGCGGCGCTCATCCCCGGCTGCTACGCGATGCTCTGGGCCGGCGGCTTCCGGACGGGTCCGGGCACGGCCGCCGGGCCCCGGCCCGCCCCCGGCGCGGAGGACCGCAATTCCGGAGAAGCGCCCTGACCCGGCGGCTGCCTACGGTGACAGTGCACGCACGACGCGCCCGTCCGTACCGCGCGACCCCGCACACCTGGAGCACACCATGATCAAAGGGCTGGCCATCTCGACCGTCTGGGTTCTCGACCAGGACCGGGCCCGGGAGTTCTACTCCGAGAAGCTCGGTCTCGAGGTCCGTACGGACATGACGATGGGGGAGGGCGGCATGCGCTGGCTCACCGTCGGCGCGCCGGACCAGCCCGAGGTCGAGCTGACCCTCATGGTGCCGGGCCCGCCCGCCATGGACCCCGAGTCCGCCGAGATGATGAAGAAGCTGGTCGCCAAGGGCGCGCTCGGCGCGGGTGTGCTGCGGACCGACGACATCCACGGCGACTACCGCAAGCTCAAGGACCGGGGCGTGGAGTTCCTCCAGGAGCCGCAGGAGCGCCCGTACGGCACGGAGGCCCTGTTCCGCGACGACTCCGGGAACTGGTTCTCCTTCACCCAGCGCCGCGAGGGCGACCTCGACCTGGAGCGGGACTGGAGCTGACGGACCTGCCCCGCTCCCCGGCCGCCCGCTACTTCGCGGCGGGCGGCAGCATCGGGTAGCTGCCCGTGCTCGTCGGCGCGTGTTCCGGCAGCCACAGGACGGCGACCGCGCCCTCGGCGGGCACGTCGTCGGGGGCGCCCGCGGGCCGTACGTTGCGGAAGGTCAGCCGCGCGCCGAGCACCCGGGCCTGGCCCGCGGCGATGGTGAGCCCGAGGCCGTGGCCGTGGCCCGCGCGGTCCGTGCTGCCGGTGCGGAAGCGGCTCGGACCCTCGGCGAGGAGCTTCTCCGGGAAGCCCGGACCGTGGTCGCGCACCCGGATGACGCGGCCCTCCACGGTGACCTCGATGGGCGGCTTACCGTGCCGGGCGGCGTTCGCGAGGAGGTTGAACAGGACGCGCTCCAGACGGCGCGGGTCCGTGGTGACCTCGGACTCGTGCACCACACGCACCTCGACGTCCGCCCCGCGCGCGGCCACGCGGCGGCTGACGAAGTCGCCGAGCATGATGTCCTGCAGTTCGGCCCGCTCGGAGGCGCCGTCGAGGCGGGCGACCTCCAGGACGTCCTCGACGAGGGTGCGCATGGCCTGCGCCCGGTCCCGCACCAGCTCGGTGGGGCGGCCGGGCGGCAGCAGCTCGGCGGCGGTGAGCAGGCCCGTCACCGGGGTGCGCAGTTCGTGCGCGATGTCGGCGGTCACCCGGCGTTCGGCCTCGATGCGCTGCTGGAGCGCGTCCGCCATGGCGTCCACGGCCCGCGCGAGGTCGTCGGTCTCGTCGAGCACGACACCGCCGATCGCGTCCCGGACGCGGACGTCGGTCTCGCCCTTGGCGACCCGGTTCGCGGCGGCCGCCGCCTTGCGCAGCCGGCGCGACAGCTGGCCGCCGATGAGGACACCGAGCGCGCTGCCGCCGAGGACGACCGCGATGGAGCCGATGACCAGGGCCTGGTCGAGGTCCTTCATCACGTCCGCGTTGCGGTCGGTGAACCGCTCGTGCCAGGACAGCACCTGTCCGTTCCTGAGCGGAACGGCGGCCCAGATGTCCGGCACCCCGGCCGCGTTGTCCGAGACGTAGGTCGCCCGCCGGCCCTCGCCGACCTTCGCCTGCAGGTCCGCGGGGATCGAGGGGTCGTCGATCTTGGCGCCGAACGGCGGCGGCCGGCCCGGCCCGTACATGCGCTCGGCGAGCTGGATGCGCTCGTCCGCCAGGTCGCGCGAGTTGTCGAGCATCGAGACGCGGGCCGCGTTGTGCACGACGAGGCTGAGCGCGATCGCGACGAGCGCGCCGACCAGGGCGATGGCCGTGCTGAGCTTCCAGCGGATGCCCGTACGGATGCTCGTGCCCGAGTCCGTGCCCCGGTCGATGCCGATGCCCAGACCGCGGATCCGGCCCGTGTCCCGGACCGCGCCGTCGCCGGTCCCCGGCCCGCCGACCGGGCGCGTGACCCGGCCCACCACCGTGTCCGCGTGTCCGTCCGGTCCCTGCCCCGGCACCCGGCGCTTGCCCGGAGCCGCCGCCGACCGCTGAAATATCCCCCGCATACCCCTGCTCAGGCTTTCAACTTGTAGCCGAAGCCGCGGACCGTCTCGATACGGTCCTGGCCGATCTTCGTACGCAGCCGCTGCACATGGACGTCGACGACGCGGGTGTCCCCGCCCCACCCGTAGTCCCACACCCGTTCGAGCAGCTTGTCGCGGCTCAGCACCGTACCGGGCGCGGAGGAGAACTCCAGGAGCAGCCGCATCTCGGTGGGCGTCAGCGCCACCGGCGTGCCGTTCCGGCGCACCTCCATGCCCTCGGTGTCGATCTCCAGGTCGCCGAAGGCGAGCACACCGCCGTCCACCGACGCGGCCCCCTCGCCGGACGCGCCCTGCCCGCCGTTCGCGTGCCCGAAGCGGCGCAGCACCGCGCGGATCCGGGCCACCAGGACCGCGCCGTCGAACGGCTTGGTCACGTAGTCGTCGGCGCCGGCCTCCAGGCCGAGGACGACGTCGATGGAGTCGGCGCGCGCGGACAGCATGATGACGGGGACGGTCGACTCGTCACGGATGCGGCGGCACAGCGAGACGCCGTCGAGGCCGGGGACCATCACGTCCAGCAGGGCGATGTCGGGGCGGTCGGCGCGGAACGCCTCCAGGCCCGAGAGCCCGTCGGGCATGGCCGTGACCGCGAAACCGTCGCGCTCCAGGGCGAGTTGCGTGGCCTCGCGGATGACGTCGTCGTCCTCGACGAACAGGACGTGGGTCTGCTCTGCCATCCGGCTGCTCCGTCTGCTCTCAGTTCGCCGCGGGGGCGGGCGAACTCGCGCCGCCCACCGCGTTGCTGTAGTCGTTGTGGATCCGCGACCGCTCGACGAAGCGGGCCGTGGACCAGCCGTAGGTGATCACTTCCTCGCTGGAGGGGTACGACACGGGGTCGCCCTTCTCGTACAGCTGCTGGGTCACCACCAGGTCGCCCCGGTCGATCTCCGCGTAGACCGGCGGCTCCTCGGCCTTGAAGACGTTCTCGTACCGGCCGTTCTTCTCGCGGTACACGTACGAGCCGATGCCGACCGCGTCGGCACAGGTCATCACGTTGATCACGATGTCGTTCGAGCCGCCGCCGGTGAGGTCCCCGTAGGACACGTCGACGGGGTACTCGTCGGCGACGCACGGCTTCAGGTCGCGCTTGACCGCCGCGCTGACCGCGGGATCGTCGCGGACGATCTTCACCGCGTCCACCCGCCGGGGCGCCCTGGTCGGCGAGGCGGAGGCGACCGGTGCCGTACTGCCCTTGGCGACGGCGTCCGTGCCCGCCGGGCCCTCGTCACGGGCGCCGGTGCCGCCCGTCGCGCAGGCGGTCGTGAAAAGGCCGAGGGCGGCGAGCGCGGCCACGGCCGAACTCCCCGCCTTCAGGACCTGTCTGGCCCGAACTCCTAGGCCGCGCAACGCTCCCGCTCCCTACTCGCTTCGAGCGCGCGGGCGGCGCCCTCTTCCAGGTCCCGGCTCTCCAGCTCCTCGCGGAGCCGGGCCAGCGCCCGGTGCAGCGTGCTCTTGACCGTTCCGGCCGACATGCCGAGTGCGGCGGCCGTCTCCTCCGTGGACATCTGCTCCCAGTGTCGCAGCACCACGACACTGCGCTGCTTGGGTGCCAGCACCTTCATGATGTCCATCAGGAGCGCGCGGTCCGCGTGCTGCTCGGTGGCGTCCTCGACGCTCGCGTCCGGCAACTGCTCGGTGGGCACCTCTTCGAGCTTGCGGGCCCGCCACCACTCGGTGCGGGTGTTGATCATGACGCGGCGCAGGTAGGCGTCGGCCAGCCGCTTGTCGGCGATCCCGTCCCAGCGGCCGTACGTCCGTACGAGCGCGGTCTGGAGGAGGTCCTGGGCGTCGACCGGGTCGGGGACCAGACGGCGGGCACTGCGCAGCAGCGCGTCCTGTCGAGTGTGGACGTACTCCTCGAATTCGAGCACCTCGCCGTGCGCCATGATCAACCGCCTCCATCCCCGTTTCCGACCTGCCTGCTGCCGGTTCTCCGTTGCCTGCGACCGAGGGCTCCCCGGCCGCTTGTCGCGGCCGCCCTGCGGTACGGCAATGAAGCTACGGAGGCGTTGTCACGGGGTTGTCCGAGACAGCCTGCGGCCAGCACTCGGCTGTCCGTCGGTTGTGTAACGGATGTAGGAGCTGGGTAAGACGAAGGGGCTTTCTGTCCTGGTTGGTCCCTGTTCGGTCCCTGTCCGGGCTCTCGGCTATGTCAGCGGCAGCCGATACAGACCGCCCGGGAGCGGCTCGACCAGTCCGTCGGAGACGAGTCCGTCGAGCGCCCGGGCCCGCTGGACCGGTTCGTCCCACACACGGTCCAGCGCGGTCTGCGGAACCGGCACATGGGCCTCACGCAGAACGGCCAGCAGCTTGCCCCGCACCTGACGGTCGGTACCCGCGTACGTCTGCCCCTTGCGCGGCGGCCCGTCGTGCTCGGGCTTGCCGGCCAGCCGCCAGGCGCACTGCGCGGCGATCGGGCAGCGGTGGCACGATTCGTTCTTCGCCGTGCAGACCAGCGCCCCGAGCTCCATCGAGGCGGCGGCCCAGCGTGAGGCCGTCCGTTCCCCCTCGGGCAGCAGCGTGCGGGCGAGACGGCGCTCGGCCGCGGTGGTGGCGTTCGGCGGGTACTGCACGCCGGTGACGGCGCGCGCGAAGACCCGGCGGACGTTGGTGTCCAGCACGGGGTGCCGCTGGCCGTACGCGAACGAGGCCACCGCCGCCGCCGTGTACTCCCCGATGCCGGGCAGCGCCAGCAACTGCGCGTGCTCCGTCGGTACGTCGCCGTCGTGTCGTTCCGTTATGGCCACCGCCGCGCCGTGCAGCCGCAGGGCGCGGCGCGGATAGCCGAGCCTGCCCCAGGCCCGGACGGCCTCGCCGGGGGCGTCCTTCGCCAGGTCGGCGGGGCGCGGCCAGCGGGCCAGCCACTGCTCGTACACCGGCAGCACGCGGTTGACGGGGGTCTGCTGGAGCATGAACTCGCTGACCATCACCGCCCAGGGGCCGGCGTCGGGGTGCCGCCAGGGCAGGTCGCGCGCGTGCTCGTCGAACCAGTCGATGACGGGCGCGTGGAGGTCCTCGCCGGGAGCGTTCCGGGCGGTTTCGGTGGGCTTGGTGGGTGCAGTCATGGCGGTATCGATCCTGCCATGCGGGGGCGGGGACGTGGGGGCGACGCCGGGGGCGGGCGGTGGTGAAACACCGCACCCGGCGCTCTACGTGTCCCCGGAACGGTGCCGACCGGGATGATGATCCGGAAAAGTTGATGCCGGGGCGGCGGGTGGGGCCGGAGACGCGGCGGATCTCTCGTACAGTTTGCGCCGTGGGATCACTGCGCAATCCGGTCGGGCCGCTTCCCTCCACGATCTATTGGCGTCGGAGGGCCGTTCTGCTGTCCGTGGTAGCCCTGTTGGCGCTGCTCACGGTCTGGGTGGTCGGCCCGGGCGGCGGGGGTGGTGACAACAACTCCGGCGGATCGAACGGGAAGAACCCCGCGCCGTCGATCACACCGGGCCCCTCGGGCTCGGGTCCCGCGATCAGTCAACACCCGGGCGGTCGCGACGAGTCGAGCGGTGGCGGCGGCAGCGGCAGTGGTGGCAGCGGTGGCGGAGGCGGCAGCGGCGACGGCGGGAGCGGCGACGGATCCGGCGACGGTTCCGGGTCCGCGGGCTCCGGCGGAAGCGCCGGCGGCGGTTCCGGAGACTCGGCGGGCGGCGGCGGGGCGGGCGGTCAGCTCCCCGCCGGTTCCAGCCTCCCCAACTGCACGCCGAACTACGTCAAGTTGACGCTCAAGAGCGTGCACAACTCGTACGCCCCCGACGAGCGGCCCACCATCCAGCTCATCGCCAAGAACACCTCGGGCAGCGACTGCAAGGTCGACCTCGGCCCGAAGAACACGGTTCTGACGATCACTCAGGCAGGCAGCGACGACGACATCTGGGCGTCCGACGACTGCCCGAAGGGTGCCGCGGGCGCGCTGTACCGGGTCCCGGCGCACAGCCAGGTCACCTACACGGTGAAGTGGGACCGCAAGCCCGGCGCCCCCAAGTGCGCCACGCCCCCAGCCGGTTCGGCCCCCGCCGGTACCTACCTGGTCGAGGCGAAGGCTCCGGGCCTGTCCAAGGCGCAGACGTCGTTCGTGCTCTCGAAGGACTGAGCAGCCGACGTGAAGGACGGAGCCTGAGGGCTCGGGGGACTGCCCGCCGAACAGTGAAGCGCCGGACGAGACCACTCGTCCGGCGCTCGGTCGTCCGTCTCAGACGTAGCGCTCCAGGATCGAGGACTCCGCCAGCCGGGACAGGCCCTCGCGGACGCTGCGGGCCCGGGCCTCGCCGACGCCGTCCACCGTCTGGAGGTCGTCGACGCTCGCGGCGAGCAGCTTCTGCAGCCCGCCGAAGTGCTCGACGAGCCGGTCGATGATCGCGCCGGGCAGCCGCGGAACCTTGGCGAGCAGACGGAATCCGCGCGGGGACACCGCCGAGTCGAGCGCCTCCGGGGAACCGGTGTAACCCAACGCCCTTGCCACCGTGGACAGTTCGAGAAGCTCCGCGTGGCTGAGCGCGTCCAGCTCGAAGAGCGCCTCGTCGACGGTGCGGGACCGCTTCGCGGTCGGTTCCGGCACATAGTCCCGGACGACCAGCTCGCGGTCGGGCTCGACGCCGGCGATCAGCTCGTCGAGCTGGAGCGTCAGAAGACGTCCGTCGGTGCCCAGCTCCACGACGTACTCGGCGATCTCGGTCGCGATGCGGCGCACCATCTCCAGCCGCTGCGCGACCGCCGAGACGTCCCGGACGGTGACCAGGTCCTCGATCTCCAGCGCGGACAGCGTGCCCGCGACCTCGTCCAGCCGGAGCTTGTAGCGCTCCAGGGTCGCGAGCGCCTGGTTGGCACGGGACAGGATCGCGGCCGAGTCCTCCAGGACACGGCGCTGGCCGTCGACGTACAGGGCGATCAGGCGCATCGACTGGGAGACCGACACGATGGGGTAGCCGACCTGCTTGCTCACCCGGTCCGCGGTGCGGTGCCGCGTACCCGTCTCCTCCGTCGGGATCGTGGGGTCGGGCACCAGCTGCACACCCGCCCGCAGGATCTTGGTGATGTCCTTGTCGAGCACGATGCCGCCGTCGAGCTTGCACAGCTCGCGCAGACGCGTCGCGGTGAACTCGACGTCCAGGATGAATCCGCCCGTGCACATCGCTTCGACGGTCTTGTCGGAGCCGAGCACGATGAGTCCGCCCGTGTTGCCGCGGAGGATCCGTTCGAGTCCGTCACGCAGTGCCGTACCGGGTGCCACGGCGCTGAGGGCGGCGCGCATCTGGCCATCGGCACCGGAGCTCCCACCGGACTTTCCGGGAGCTGCTGCCCGGTCGTTGGCTGCCACTGCACTCCTCCGGTCGCGGGTTTCCGGTCGCGCTCGGTTCGTACGGACGGGCGAGACCAGGGCAAAGTCTACCGGCGCCGCTCCTCTTCCCGTGGGGCCTCTCTGCGACGCGAGCGCGGAAGGACGCTCAGCGCCTCTCCGATGTCCGCCACTTCCTGGACCTTCATACCGGCCGGGACCTTGCCGGGGTCGGCCGGGACGAGGGCGTGCGTGAAGCCCAGCCGGTGCGCCTCGGCCAGCCTGCGCTGCACGCCCGTGACGCGTCTCACCTCGCCCGCGAGTCCCACCTCACCGATCGCCACGAGGTTCTTGGGCAGCGGGGTGTCACTCGCCGCGGACGCCAGGCCCAGCGCGATGGCGAGGTCCGCGGCGGGCTCGGAGAGCTTCACGCCGCCGACCGTCGCGGAGTAGATGTCCCGCTTCCCGAGCGCGCTGATCCGGCCGCGCTGCTCCAGGACGGCGAGCATCATCGAGACACGAGAGGTCTCCAGACCGGACGTCGTGCGCCGCGGGGAGGGGATCTGCGAGTCCACGGTGAGCGCCTGCACCTCGACGACCAGGGGACGGCGGCCTTCCAGGGTGACGGTCAGACAGGTGCCGGGCACGGCCTCGGCGCGGCGCGTCAGGAAGAGCCCCGAGGGATCGGTCAGCCCGGTGATGCCCTCGTCGTGCAGCTCGAAGCAGCCGACCTCGTCCGTCGTCCCGTACCGGTTCTTGACGCCGCGCACGAGGCGCAGGCGCGCGTGCCGGTCGCCCTCGAAGGACAGGACGACGTCCACCAGGTGTTCCAGCAGGCGCGGGCCCGCGATCGCGCCGTCCTTGGTGACGTGGCCCACGAGCAGGGTGGACATGCCCCGCTCCTTGGACGCGCGGATCAGCGCGCCCGCGACCTCGCGGACCTGCGCCATGCCGCCGGGCGCGCCGTCGATCTCCGGGGAGGCGATGGTCTGCACGGAGTCCAGGATCAGCAGGGACGGCTTCACGGCGTCCAAGTGGCCGAGCACGGCGGCCAGATCGGTCTCGGCGGCGAGATACAGGTGGTCGTCGATCGCCTTGATGCGGTCGGCGCGCAGCCGCACCTGGCTCGCCGACTCCTCGCCCGTCACGTACAGGGTGCGGTGCTCGTCGCTCGCCGACTTGGCCGCCACGTCCAGCAGGAGCGTGGACTTGCCGACGCCGGGCTCGCCGGCGACGAGGACGACCGCGCCGGGCACGAGTCCGCCGCCGAGGACGCGGTCCAGCTCGGGCACGCCGGTGCTGCGGGCGGTGGCCTGACGGCCGTCGACCTGTCCGATCGGGACCGCGGAGGTGGTCACCCGGCCCGGTGCCGTCGTCCGGACGGCGGGCGTGCCGTACTCCTCGACCGTCCCCCACGCCTGGCACTCGGGGCAACGGCCGAGCCACTTGGCCGTCTGCCAGCCGCACTCGGTGCAGCGGTAGGACGGCCGGTCCTTCGCGGTCTTCGTACGGGCAGCCATGACCGAACCGTAGCCGTACCCACTGACAACCCGGCCCGCGGCGGCGGCGGAACCGGTGCGACCCGGCCGCCCGGCTCCCTCGGAAGCCGTCGCCCCGAGCCCCCCGTGCCCCGGTTCCACCCCCGCGTGACGGAACCTCCGGCGCCCTCGCGCCGGGTCATCTGCCATCGACTGCCATCGCCGCCCGTGACGGCCCAGGCCAGGGATCGGGGGCCACTGTCCCCTATTGAGGGATCGTTTCACCCGTACGGATTAAATGTGCTCAAGGTGGAGGAAGCGGCCACCGTCGGGCACCTACGGTCGCACGGGTGATGAGCAGCAGTCCGGAGACCTCCACGCACACCACCGGCGCACACCGGGCGCACGGAGCCGCGCGCAAGCGGGCGGCCGTGCCCCGTGGCGCGACCCCCCACACCCTGGCCGAGCGTCCCCCCGCGCGGTACGAGCCGTACCTGGACGGCCTGTTCACCTACTGCCTGTCCGTACTGTGCGACCACGACGCGGCCACCGCCGCCCTCGGGGACACCCTCGCCCTCGCCGAGCGCCGCAGCCCGCGCGGCCCGGAGTCCGGGGCCGACCGCAGGGCCTGGCTCTACGCGCTGGCCCGCTGGTCCTGCCTGCGCAAGCTCACCGAGGCGCGGCGCAGGCGTCAGGCGGCGCACGCCTCCGGGCGGCACACTCCGCGCAAGCCGTCGAAGCGGCTGAGGAGCGACTCCCCGGGTTTCGGACCGGCCGCGGGCGCCGAAGGGACCGCCGAGACGAAGGCCTCCCACAAGGGAGCGCACAAGGCCACCGCCGACCGGCGCGCGGCCGAGGCGCTGAGCGCCGTCCCCCTCTCCGAGGAGACCCAGGCGCGCCGGAGCCACGAACTCGCCCTGCTGGCCTGGCCGGAGGCCGCCGGTACGACCCCGGAGCAGCGCGAGGCGCTCGAACTCGCCGTCCGCCACCAGCTCGCCGCCCACGAGGTCGCCGCCGTCCTCGGCATGGACCTGGCCGGCACGCGCGAGCTGCTCGCCTCGGCCGCCTGCGAGGTGGAGCGCACCCGCGCTGCCCTCGCCGTCGTGGAGACGGGCACCTGCCCGAGCGTCGCGCGGCTCACCGGTGACAGCCGGCTCGTCCTGAGCGCCACCCTGCGCGGCGAGCTGGTCCGGCACGTCGACGACTGCCCCCGCTGCCGCCGCACCGCCGAGCGCGCGGTCCCCGGGACCTGGCCCGGCACCAGTGTCACGCCCGCCGCGCTCCCCGTCCTCGAAGCCCCGCAGGCGGACCTGCGCGTGGCGATGACGCACGCACCCCGCGCGCGGGGCAGTGCCCCGCGCTTCGACCGGCGCGGCTTCCCGATGGACCCCAAGGACCACGCGGCCCGGCGGGACCGGCTGCGCGCGCGTGCCGTCACGACCGCGATCGTCGCCACCGTCGTCGCGGCGCCCGTCGTCGCCCTGTGGGCGGCGTACCGGGGGGCGCCGCTGACGGGGGAGGGCGTCGACGGCCGTCCGGCCACCGCGAGCGAGGCCCAGGACCCCGACGGCCTGGACGCGGGCCGGGCGGGCGGCTACGAGAACGCGGGCAACGCCAGCTCCCGGCCCGACTCCCGTTTCACCAAGGGCAGCCGCTCACCGGACGTCTCCGTGGAGGTCGTCAGCGCCCCGGGGCACAGCCGGGGGCACCTCTCCGTGACGGCCCGCACGGACGGCGACACCACGCTCGTCACCCTGACCGCGTCCGGCAGCTCGCCGGTCCACTGGTCCGCCCGCACCGGCGCGGCCTGGCTCTACCTGAGCAAGGCGTCCGGAACGCTCGACCCCGGCGCGTCACTGACGATCAAGGTGTACGTCGATCATCTCCACGAGCCGCTGGGCCACTGGAGAGCACGGGTGTCGATGGCCCCGGCGGGCGCGGTCGTCACCATCGACGGGTACGGCAACGCGCGCCCGTCCCACCCCGGTGAGCACGGTCACGGGCACGGCCACGGGCCCGGTCCGACCCCGAGTGCCACCGGTTCGTCGGGGCCGGGCTCGACACCTCCGGCGAGCCCGGAGCCGTCCGACAGCCCGGCCGACCCGTCGCCCACCCCGACGCCCACCGACTCGTCCCCCTCGGACCCGGGCGGCTCGACACCCCCGCCGAGCGACAGCGGCACGGCGAGCCCCACGTCGTAGGGACGGCCCCCGGGCGGCACGCGGACCGTGGTCACGCCCTCGGGCGGGTCGGGTCAGGCCACCGGGTCCGCGGGATGCGGTGCCAGCAGCGGCAGTTGCGAGGCGAGGCGCTCCTCGCACAGCTCCGCCAGCCGGTCGTACCCCTCCTTGCCCATCAGCTCGACCAGCTCCGGCCGGTACGAGACGTACACCGGGTCGCCGGCGCCGTGCGCCGAGGTCGCCGACGTGCACCACCAGTGCAGGTCGTGGCCGCCCGGGCCCCAGCCCCTGCGGTCGTACTCGCCGATGGAGACCTGGAGGATCCGGGTGTCGTCGGGCCGGTCGATCCACTCGTACGTGCGGCGCACGGGCAGCTGCCAGCAGACGTCCGGCTTGGTCTCCAGGGGCTCGCGCCCCTCCTTCACCGCCAGGATGTGCAGCGAGCAGCCCGCGCCGCCGGCGAAGCCGGGACGGTTCTGGAAGATGCAGGACCCCTTGTACGGGCGGGTCTGGCGCTCGCCGTCGTCGTCCTCAGAGACCCAGCCGGTCTCCGTGCCCACGTCATGGTGCTGCCAGATCTCCGGCGTGAGCCGGGCCACGTGGCCCGCGACCCGCTGCTCGTCCTCCTCGTCGGAGAAGTGGGCTCCCAGCGTGCAGCAGCCGTCGTCGGCGCGGCCTGCCTGGATGCCCTGGCAGCCGCTCCCGAAGATGCAGTTCCAGCGCGAGGTCAGCCAGGTCAGATCGCACCGGAAGATCTGCTCGTCGTCGGCCGGATCGGGAAACTCCACCCACGCGCGAGCGAAGTCGAGGCCCTTCTCGTCGCTCTTCATCGCTGCCTTCTTCGACTTCGTGGCCTTCGCCTGCGAAGAACCGGTGGCTGATTTGTCGGACTTCGCCTTTTTCGTCTTTGGCACGGGTCCAGGGTAAGTCGCTTCCGCCCGCTCCGGGGACGCCCCGTCCGTCACCCGCAGATCACCCTTTGACAAGGGCTTTCGCCCCGGCCCACGAGAAGCGCCGCGCGGGCAGTAGCGTTCCGTGCATGAGACTCGGTGTCCTCGACGTGGGTTCGAACACGGTGCATCTGCTGGTGGTGGACGCCCACCCCGGCGCCCGCCCGCTGCCCGCGCATTCGCACAAGGCCGATCTGCGGCTCGCCCAACTGCTCGACGAGAGCGGGGCGATCGGCCCCGAGGGCGTCGACAAACTGATCGAAACGGTCCAGGGCGCCCTGGAGGCCGCCGAGGACAAGGGCGTCGAGGCCCTGCTCCCGTTCGCCACGTCGGCCGTGCGCGAGGCGAGCAACGCCGACGAGGTCCTCGCGCGCGTGCAGACCGAGACCGGGGTCGAGCTGCAGGTGCTCACCGGTGCCGAGGAGGCCCGGCTCACCTTTCTCGCCGCCCGCCGCTGGTTCGGCTGGTCCGCGGGCAAGCTCCTCGTCCTGGACATCGGCGGGGGCTCCCTGGAGATCGCGTACGGCATCGACGAGGAGCCCGACGCGGCGGTGTCGCTGCCGCTCGGCGCGGGCCGGCTGACGGCGGGCTGGCTGCCCACCGACCCGGCGGACCCGGCGGACGTCCGGGCCCTGCGCCGTCACGTGCGCGCCCAGATCGCCCGGACCGTCGGCGAGTTCAGCCGCTTCGGGGCTCCCGACCACGTGGTCGCCACGTCCAAGACGTTCAAGCAGCTCGCCCGCCTCACCGGCGCGGCACGCTCCGCCGACGGCCTGTACGTCCAGCGCGAACTGAAGCGCCGCTCCCTGGAGGACTGGGTCCCCCGCCTCACCGCCATGACCGCCGAGGAACGGGCCGAACTCCCCGGCGTCTCCCCGGGCCGCGCCGGCCAACTCCTCGCCGGCGCCCTGGTCGCCGAGGGTGCCATGGACCTCTTCGGCGTGGAAACAGTGGAAATCTGCCCCTGGGCCCTACGCGAGGGAGTGATCCTCCGCCGCCTGGACCAGATGGAGTCCGAGTAGCCCTCCGGGGCCGGGTGCCGGAAGACGGGACTGGGCGGGGACGGACTTCAAGGGGCGCGGGGAACGGCGCGATGAGCCACAGGCGACGGGCACCGGGGTACGGGGGCCGGTGGCCACGGCGGGTGGCTCGGTGACGCCGGGTGCTGGGAAACGGGGTGGGGCGGAGTCGGGGCCCAAGGGGCGCGGGGAACTGCGCGACCGGCCACAAGCGACCCGCACCCGGAGACACGCACCTGCACCCCCCACCGCGTGGCCTCCCCCACAATTCCCCGGAGACGAGCCTCACAGCCCCCCGGACCGACGGGACGTCGCACCCGGACCCGGGGGAGACGAGAACCCCCAGGCAGGAGCCCAACCACCCGCGCCCCGGGGACCGATCACCCCGCCCCGGAGAGCGCCCGGGCGCCCCCGCCGACCCCCACCCACACCCCGTAGGCACCCCGTACGCTGTCCCTCGTGGCAGAACCAGTCGTGCGGATCCCGGATGCGAAGGTCGCGCTGTCCACGGCGTCCGTGTACCCGGAGTCGACGGCGACGGCCTTCGAGATCGCCGCGCGCCTCGGCTACGACGGTGTCGAGGTCATGGTGTGGACCGACCCGGTCAGCCAGGACATCGACGCCCTGCGCCGGCTCAGCGACCACCACCGGATGCCGATCCTCGCCGTCCACGCCCCGTGCCTCCTGATCACGCAGCGCGTGTGGTCCACCGACCCGTGGACCAAGCTCCAGCGCGCGAAGGCCGCCGCCGAGAAGCTCGGCGCGAGCACCGTCGTGGTGCACCCCCCGTTCCGCTGGCAGCGCCAGTACGCCCGCGACTTCGTCACCGGAATCTGGCGGATGGCCGACGAGACGGACGTCCGGTTCGCCGTCGAGAACATGTACCCGTGGCGGTACCGCGACCGCGAGATGCTCGCGTACGCCCCCGACTGGGACGTGACGAAGGACGACTACCGGCACTTCACGATCGACCTCAGCCACACCGCGACCGCCCGCACGGACGCCCTCGACATGATCGGCCGCATGGGCGACCGCCTCGGTCACGTGCACCTCGCGGACGGCAACGGCTCCGGCAAGGACGAGCACCTGGTCCCCGGCCGCGGCACCCAGCCCTGCGCCGAGCTGCTCGACCAGCTCGCCCAGTCCGCCTTCGACGGCCACGTCGTCATCGAGGTCAACACCCGTCGCGCCATGTCCAGCGCCGAGCGCGAGGCCGACCTGGCGGAGGCGCTGGCCTTCACCCGGCTCCACCTCGCGTCCGCCGTGCAGGTGCCCCGCAGGTGAAGGCCCCCCGCAGGTGACGGACGCAGCCCCCCGCCGCGGCCGGGGACGCCCCAGCCGTACGCAGACGGAGGCGGGCCCGGCCGCCCGCGACCGCATCCTCGACGCGGCCCGCGAGGAGTTCTCCGAGCGCGGGTACGAGAAGACGTCGGTCCGCGGCATCGCCAAGACCGCCGGTGTGGACTCAGCACTCGTCCACCACTACTTCGGCACCAAGGAACAGGTCTTCGAGGCGGCCGTCGAGGGAGCCATGGCCCCCGCGCTCGGCGCCCCCGACATGATCGTGGAGGGCCCGCTCGACGACGTGGGCGAACGCCTGACCCGCTTCTTCTTCGGCGTCTGGGAGAACCCCACGAGCCGCACGCCGCTGCTCGCGATCGTCCGCTCCGCGGTGAACAACGACACCGCGGCCGCCGTCTTCCGCCGGCTGGTCGCCGCACAGCTGCTGCGCCGGATCGCGGCCCGGCTCGACACCCCCGACGCGGAACTGCGCGCCGAGCTGGCGGCGGCCCAGCTGGTCGGGGTCGCGATGCTCCGCTACGTGATCAAGGTCGAGCCCCTGGCGTCCGCGGACGTCGAGCGCATCGTGGCGGGCGTGGCTCCCGTGGTCCAGGGACACCTGACGAACCCATGAGCGAGCGGCCCGGCGTACGGTGCGGAGCCGGGCTCTCGCACCCGCGCTGACCTGGGCGTACACCCCGTGGCGGTGGCCGCTGGGCGAGACGGATGTTCCGGGATGCGGACACCCTGTCCGGATCCTGGAGCACCGGCGTAGGCTCGACGTCAGTCATAACTCTCCTCATGCCTCCCCGAAGGAGCGAGCGACGATGCCCGATCTGAGGTCCCGCACAGTCACCCACGGCCGCAACATGGCGGGCGCACGTGCCCTGATGCGCGCCTCCGGTGTACCGGGCGCGGACATCGGACGGAAGCCGATCATCGCGGTCGCCAACTCCTTCACGGAGTTCGTGCCGGGCCACACCCACCTCCAGCCCGTCGGCCGGATCGTCAGCGAGGCCATCACGGCGGCCGGCGGCATCGCCCGCGAGTTCAACACCATCGCCGTCGACGACGGCATCGCGATGGGCCACGGCGGGATGCTGTACTCGCTGCCCTCCCGCGACCTGATCGCGGACTCGGTGGAGTACATGGTCGAGGCGCACTGCGCCGACGCCCTGATCTGCATCTCGAACTGCGACAAGATCACCCCCGGCATGCTGATGGCGGCCCTGCGCCTGAACATCCCGACGGTCTTCGTCTCCGGCGGCCCCATGGAGTCCGGCCGCGCCACCCTGGTCGACGGCACGGTCCGCACGCTCGACCTGGTCGACGCGATCTCCGACGCCGTGAACGACAAGATCTCGGACGAGGACATCCTCCGTATCGAGGAGAACGCCTGTCCGACCTGCGGTTCCTGTTCGGGCATGTTCACCGCCAACTCCATGAACTGCCTGACCGAGGCCATCGGCCTGAGCCTGCCGGGCAACGGTTCGGTCCTCGCCACGCACACCGCCCGCAAGGGTCTGTACGAGGACGCGGCCCGCACGGTCGTCGACATCACGCGCCGCTACTACGACCAGGACGACGAGTCGGTCCTGCCGCGCAATGTCGCCACCCACGCCGCCTTCGAGAACGCCATGGCGCTCGACATCGCGATGGGCGGCTCCACCAACACGATCCTGCACCTGCTGGCCGCCGCCCAGGAGGCCGGCGTCCCGTTCGGTCTGGACGAGATCAACGAGGTCTCGCGCCGGGTGCCGTGCCTCGCCAAGGTCGCCCCGAACGTCGCGAAGGACCGCACGTACTACATGGAGGACGTGCACCGCGCCGGCGGCATCCCCGCCCTCCTCGGCGAGCTGCACCGCGCGGGCCTGCTGAACGAGGACGTGCACTCGGTGCACAGCTCGTCGCTCTCCGACTGGCTGAAGACCTGGGACGTGCGCGCCGGCTCCCCGTCCCCCGAGGCGATCGAGCTGTGGCACGCGGCCCCCGGCTGCGTCCGCTCCTCCGAGGCCTTCTCCCAGTCCGAGCGCTGGGAGGCGCTCGACCAGGACGCCGAGAACGGCTGCATCCGCTCCGCCGAGCACGCCTACTCCCAGGACGGCGGCCTCGCGGTCCTCAAGGGCAACCTGGCGGTCGACGGCTGCGTCGTGAAGACGGCCGGTGTCGACGAGTCCATCTGGACGTTCGAGGGTCCGGCCGTCGTCTGCGAGTCGCAGGAGGAGGCCGTCGACAAGATCCTCAAGAAGGAGATCACGCACGGCGACGTCGTGGTCATCCGCTACGAGGGTCCCAAGGGCGGCCCGGGTATGCAGGAGATGCTGTACCCGACCTCGTTCCTCAAGGGCCGCGGCCTCGGCAAGACCTGCGCCCTGATCACCGACGGCCGCTTCTCCGGCGGCACTTCGGGCCTGTCCATCGGGCACGCCTCCCCGGAGGCCGCGTCCGGCGGCACGATCGCCGTCGTCCGTGACGGCGACCGCATCCGCATCGACATCCCGAACCGCTCGATCGAACTCCTCGTCTCCGAAGAGGAGTTGGCCGCCCGCCACGAGGCCCTGAACGGCGCCTACGCCCCCGTGAACCGCGAGCGCAAGGTGTCCGCCGCACTGCGTGCCTACGCCGCGATGGCGACGAGCGCGGACAAGGGCGCGGTCCGGGACGTCTCGAAGCTGGGCTGAACACCGGCCCGAACACCGGCCTGAAGACAGCGAAGGGGGCCGCTCCTGCCGGAGCGGCCCCCTTCGGCCGTCACCACCCCGAGGGATCCCGCGCGTCGACGGCGAAGAGGAAGCCGTCGGGCGAGGTGGCGTAGATCTTGTCGCGGGCGGGGAGGGGGGCGGGGAGCAGCCCGACGCGTGAGCCCCGCTGGTCACCCAGACGGGCCCGGGTCTGTCCGAGCAGGACGCCCCGATCGGTGTCGACCGCGATGAGACGCCCGTCCACCGCGCTGAGGTAGAGGCGATGGCCCGACACGACCGGCGCCGACGCCTTGCTGACGGACGTCTCCACCCGCCACAGCTGCTTCGAGGTCCGGGTGTCCACGGCGACCAGCGAACCGTCGCTCCCCAACAGGTAGGCCACGTCTCCCCGGAGCACCGTCTGGGCCTGCGCCTGTGGGATGCGCAGTACGGTGCGGCGGAGCGCCCGCGCCGCCACGTCGTAGCGCAGGACGGCGTTCGTGTACTGATCGACGGTGGCCGAGGTGAACCAGACGGCCCCGTCCCGGGCGGCCACCAGGTCCAGCGCCCCCTCCACCCGGCGCTGCCACTTCACGTCTCCGGTCTCCGGGTCCACCGCGGTCACCTGGGTCTCCGACCCGGAGGACGGTGCCACCGCGTAGGCGGTCCCGTCCCCGTACGTGTGGAACTGCGGCACGGCCAGCCCCGGGATCGCGTGGCGCCACTTCTCCTCGCCGGTGGCGGCGTCCAGGGCGGTGACCCGGGAGTCGGAGCCGCTGAGCAGGACGACGCCGCCCACGTGGGCCACACCGCCGGAGTAGCGCGAGACATCGCGACTCCAGCGCGTCGAACCGGTCGCGGGATCCAGCGCGGTCAGGCGCTGCCCGTTGCCGCTGCCGACCAGCAGGAGTCCGCCGGAGAGAACCGGAGCCGAAGTGGCGTAGGCACTCGCCTCCCCCGGGTCGCTGCGGGACCACAGGACCTTGCCGTCGTCCGGATCGATCCTGGCGGCCAGGACACCGGGCCGGACGCAGAACAGCGCCTTCGGCGCGTCCGTGCACTGCGGCTGCCCCTTGGCTTTCGCGCCGGCGGCGCCGAGATCGAGCTCCCACGGCCGGAAGACGTTCCGCGGTGTCGCCGCCGTCTCCTCCTTCGCGGCAGGGTCGTGCGGGTGTCCATGAAGGCCGAGGACGCCCAGCCCGCCGACAGTCAGGGCCGCGACGGCGACCGCCACGGTCGCGGGCAGACGCCACCGCCTGCCGGACCCCTTCCGCCCGGCCGTGTGGGTCGGGTCCTCGGAACCCTCAGGACGCTCCGGCACCGCACTCCGGACCGCGAACGCAGGCCTCTCCGACTCCCCGTTCCCGGTGCGTTGTTCGGGTATGAACGCCCGGGTGTCGTACGACGCGGAGACCGAGCGCAGCGCCGTCATCAGCTCGTCCGGCGTGGGCCGGTCCTCCGGCTCCTTGGCGAGGCAGCGCGCGACCAGACCGACCAGATCGTCCGGGACGCCTGTCAAGTCCGGCTCGTCGTGCACGACCTGATACGCGACCAGATAAGGACTGTCCGAATCGAAGGGCCCGCTCCCGGTGGCGGCGTGCACGATCAGCGAACCGAGGGCGAACACGTCGGCGGCCGGCCCCACATGCCGTGGCTTGCGGAACTGCTCCGGCGCCATGAACGGCGGCGTGCCGATCAACTTGCCGGTCTCGGTGCGAAGTTCACTGTCCGCCGGGCGGGAGATGCCGAAATCGATGACTTTCGGGCCGTCGTCGGCCAGTAGGACGTTGCTCGGCTTGAGGTCGCGGTGGACGACTCCGGCACGATGGATGTCCCGCAACGCCTCGGCGAGCCCTGCCATCAGATGGCGCAGCCGTGCCGACGACAGTGCGCCGTTCCGCTTCACGTGCTCGGCAAGGGTCGGCCCCGGGATGAACAGGGTTGCCATCCACGGGTTCTCGGCCTCGGGATCGGCGTCGACCACGGGCGCGGTGAAGGCACCGCTGACCCGGCGGGCGGCCGTGACCTCCTGACGGAACCGCCCCCGGAACTCGGGGTCCTGGGCGAGCGCGGCGTGGACGACCTTGACGGCGAGCCTCAACCCGGAGGCGGAGCGCGCCAGATGCACGATGCCCATGCCACCGGAGCCGAGTTCCGCCTCCAGCAGGTACTGCCCGGCATAGCGCGGTTGTTCCGCTTCCGGGTCCGTACCGGTGCTGCGCTGTGGCGGCATCACTCACCCCCGTGGGTTCGACCGCATGCGCGACGCGCAGAGCCTAGTCGATCCCGCGTACGAAACATCGGCGGCTTGCTAGCCTCGGCGCGCAGCCTGATTTTGGCGTGAACCAATCAACGGGGGAGATCGATATGGCCACGGAAGACCTTGCTCTCACAGACTCGACCGAAGCGGCGGAAGCCGAGCCGCTGACCGCCCAGGCGCTCCGCACCTACCCCCTCGCACCGGGTCACACCGTCAACGTCAGAAGCGGCCCGGGCACCCACTTCAGCATCGTCCGCACCCTGTCGGCGGGTTCGCGTATCCCGATCTACTGCCAGTGCCCGGGGGAGTCCGTCACCGGCCCCTACGGCGTGAGCAAGATCTGGGACAACATCTCCAACGGCCAGTTCGTGTCGGACGCGTACGTACAGACGGGCAGCGACGGCTATGTCGCCCCGAAGTGCTCCTGACGTCTTACGAAGGGAACCGACTGTGAAGATCGTGTCCGGCAGACAGGGGATGCTGGTGGGCGGGCTCGCCGCCACGCTCCTGGCCGTGGCGGGAACCATGTCCCAGGCGGCGGCGGTCACCAGGACGTATCCGCTCGCGCCCGGTGCCAGCGTCAATGTCCGCAGCGGGCCCGGCACGCACTACCCGGTCGTCCGCACGATCCCGGCGGGCCAGAGCGTCCCGATCCGCTGCCAGTGCCAGGGGGAGTCCGTCAGCGGCTACTACGGCACGTCGACCATCTGGGACAACATCGCCAACGCCCAGTTCGTCTCGGACGCCTACGTGCACACCGGCAGCGACGGCTACGTCGCCCCGAAGTGCTCCTGACCCGCACGACCGCACGACCGCACGACCGCACCAGGGCCCCGCGGCACCCACCGCGCACGGAGCCGGGGCGATAATCGTCGGGTGAGCGACAAGACGACGACCCCCGGAACCGCGACCGGCACCCCCGCGGGGCCCCTGCCCGAGCCCCTGCGTTTCTTCGGGACGACATGGGTGGAGCACGATGGCGGCTACGCCGGCCGGCGCGCCGGTGTGGCCGTCGGCTCGCTCGCCGCGGCCGTGGCCGCCTGTTTCGTGCTCCGCTTCGCCTACCAGGGCCTGGCCATCGCCGACGTCGGCACGCCCGTGACGGTGATGGTCGTCGTGATGTTCGCGGTGTGCAGCGCCCTCGCGTTCCGTCACACCTGGGACTCGTTCGCCAAGCGCCCCGACCCCGACCGCCAGGCCTCCCTCCGGGGGCTCCTCGCCATCGGCTTCGTCGGCTCCCTGCTCGCGTACTGCTTCCGCGCCCTCACCGAGGCCCCCGGCGAGCGGCTGAACCGTGAGGAGTACGAGACGGCGAAGGAGCAGTACGCCCGCCGTACCACCCGCCGCACCGGCAACCCGTCGAAGGCGAAGAAGAGCCGCAAGGCCTGACCGGTCCCGCTCTCCCTCCTGCGAAACCCCCTACTCAACCCTCCGCCCCGCCAGCGATCATGACCCCATGACGGCTTCCTCCTCTCCTTCCGCCTCCGGCCCCGAGCCCGCCCCGCACGCCACCCGAGCGCACTCCTTCAACGCGGCGGCGGCCCAGTACGCGGCGAACCGTCCCTCGTACCCGCCCGCCCTCTTCGACGCCGTCGAGGAACTCGCGGGCAGGACCCTGGCCGGCGCCAAGGTCGCCGACGTCGGTGCGGGGACCGGTATCTCGACCGTCCTGCTGCACGACCGCGGTGCCGACGTCCTCGCCGTGGAACCGGGCCCGGGCATGGCCGCCGAGTTCCGCCGCGTCCACCCCCGCCTTCCGATCGTGCGGGGCAGCGGCGACGCCCTCCCCCTCGCGGACGCGTCCGTGGACTTCCTGACGTACGCCCAGTCCTGGCACTGGACCGACCCGGACCGTTCCGTCCCGGAGGCGCTGCGGGTGCTGCGGCCCGGCGGTGCCCTGGCCCTGTGGTGGAACACCGAGGCGCTCGACGTGCCATGGATCGAGGCGGCCGCCCGGCGCATCGAGCGCTTCCTCGGTATCGACCCGGTGGTCGAGAAGAACGGCAGCGGCGCCCGTGCCGCCCACTCCCTCAGCGCCGACCCCGGTGGCCGCCTGTCCTTCGACCGGAGGCGGGTCCGCTGGAGCCGCCGCGTCCCGCTCGACACGCACCTCGCCAACATCGGCAGCCACTCGGCGTTTCTCGTCCTGGGCGAGGAGGCCACCGCGGCGTTCTTCGCGGAGGAGCGCGAGCACCTCCTCCTGACATTCCCCGACGAGATCGTCGAGGAGACCTACGTCGTGGAACTCCTGGTCGCGACCCACTCGTAGACCCCGGTGCGGCGGCCCACCCCCAAGGCCGCCGCACCGACCACGGCCTCCGTGAGCACACCAGCGCCCGGCCTCCGCCTGCCCTCCCCGTGAGCACGCCAGTGCCCGGCCTCCGCCTGCCTCCGTGGGCACGCCGGTGCCCGGGGTCCTCGCCCTCACTCCCCGCGGCCGGGACCGGCACCCCCTGGCGGCGACAGCCCCGGGGCGTCGTGCAGTCGCGCCTCCCGGGACGCCCTCCTCGCACGGGCCGCGCCGCGCGGCACCGGACCGTCGGCCCGAAGCGGCCCTGCGCTCCCGGCTCTTGACCGGTCTGCCGCACAGGAGCAATATTCATCGAGTGATGATTATTTAGGTGCCGGACACCTGGCACGCCATCTCTGCATGCAGACTCCGCATCCGACCCCGACCCCCGGGAACGCCCGTGTCCTCACCCCAGCCCGCCGTCCGCGCCGAAGGTCTCACCGTTCTGCGCGGCCCCCGTACCGTCCTGCGCGGCCTCGACTTCACGGTTCCGCGCGGCCGGATCACCGGGCTGCTCGGCCCCTCCGGCTGTGGCAAGTCGACGCTGATGCGCGCGACCGTCGGCACCCAGGCCAAGGTCACCGGGACGCTCGAAGTGCTCGGCAGCCCCGCCGGCGACCCCACGCTCCGCTCCCGCATCGGCTACGTCACCCAGGCCCCGTCCGTCTACGACGACCTGACCGTCCGCCAGAACCTCGACTACTTCGCCGCGATCCTCGACCCCGGCCGGGCCGCCGCCGAACGCCGGCGCACCGACGTCACCCGCGCCATCACCGACGTGGACCTCACCTCGCACGCCGATGCACTGGCCGGCAACCTCTCCGGTGGCCAGCGCAACCGCGTCTCCCTCGCCGTCGCCCTGCTCGGCGCCCCCGAACTCCTCGTGCTCGACGAACCCACCGTCGGACTCGACCCGGTCCTGCGCCGCGAGCTGTGGAACCTCTTCCACGGCATCGCCGAAGAGCGCGACGCCACCCTCCTCATCTCCTCCCACGTGATGGACGAGGCCGAGCGCTGCCACCGGCTCCTGCTCATGCGCGAGGGCGAGATCCTCGCCGACGACACCCCGGACGCGCTGCGCGAGAGGACCGGGTCCGACACCGTCGAGGCCGCCTTCCTCACCCTCGTGGACGAGGCCGCCGCCACCGACCCCCGCGAGGAGACCGCCCGATGAGCCCCGCCCAGCCCACCGCGGCCACGACCGCCGAGACCCCCGACGCCTCCCCGCACGAGCCCGCACCCGGCCCGCGCGCCGCCGCCCGCCCGAGCGCGCTCACCGTCACCCGCACCACCGCCACCGCGAGCCGCGTCCTGCGCCAGCTCCGGCACGACCCGCGCACCATCGCGCTGATGATCCTGGTCCCCTGCGTGATGCTGTTCCTGCTCCGCTACGTGTTCGACGGCAGCCCGCGGACCTTCGACTCCATCGGCGCGTCCCTGCTCGGCATCTTCCCGCTGATCACGATGTTCCTGGTGACCTCCA
Organism: Streptomyces sp. M41(2017); assembly: GCF_002078175.1. Taxonomy (GTDB): domain Bacteria; phylum Actinomycetota; class Actinomycetes; order Streptomycetales; family Streptomycetaceae; genus Streptomyces. Next base: position 2,546,358 of record NZ_MWFK01000001.1, read on the forward strand.
TCGCGACCCTGCGCGAACGCACCTCCGGCACGCTCGAACGCCTCCTCGCGCTGCCCCTCGGCAAGGGCGACCTGATCGCGGGTTACGCCCTCGCCTTCGGTACGGTCGCCGTCGTCCAGTCCGCCCTGGCCACCGGCCTCGCCGTCTGGGTCCTCGGCCTCGACGTCACCGGCTCGCCCTGGCTGCTCCTGCTCGTCGCCCTGCTCGACGCGCTCCTCGGAACCGCCCTCGGCCTCTTCGTCTCGGCGTTCGCCGCATCCGAGTTCCAGGCCGTCCAGTTCATGCCGGCCGTGATCTTCCCCCAGCTCCTCCTCTGCGGCCTGTTCACCCCGCGCTCCGCCATGCACCCCGCCCTGGAGGCCGTCTCCGACGTGCTCCCGATGTCGTACGCGGTCGACGGCATGAACGAGGTCCTCAAGCACACCGACACGACCGCGACCTTCGTACGCGACATCCTGATCGTCGCCGGCAGCGCCCTGCTGGTCCTGTTCCTCGGCGCGGCCACCCTCCGCCGCCGTACGTCCTAGCCGCCCGCGCCCCGTCCGAGCCCCTCCGCGCCCGTCCGCCCACCGGACAACCCGCCCGCGCCCATGACCCCGGTGGGAGGATGAACACGGACGACCCAACCCTCGGAGGGCACCCGCAACCATGGTCCAGAAAGTCGCAGTCCTCGGCACCGGCAAGATCGGCGAAGCCCTGCTCAGCGGAATGATCCGAGCGGGCTGGGCCCCCACCGACCTCCTGGTCACCACCCGCCGCCCGGAGCGGGCGAAGGAACTCCAGGAGCGCCACGGCGTCACCCCGGTCACCAACGCGGAAGCGGCCAAGACCGCCGACACCCTGATCCTGACCGTCAAGCCGCAGGACATGGGCACCCTTCTGGACGAGCTCGCGCCGCACATCCCCGCCGACCGCCTGATCATCAGCGGCGCGGCCGGCATCCCCACCTCGTTCTTCGAGGAGCGCCTGGCCGCCGGGACGCCCGTCGTCCGGGTCATGACGAACACCCCCGCCCTCGTCGACGAGGCCATGTCCGTCATCTCCGCCGGCAGCCACGCCACGCCCGAGCACGTGGCCTACGCCGAGGAGATCTTCGGAGCCGTCGGCAAGACGCTCCTCGTCCCCGAGTCGCAGCAGGACGCCTGCACGGCCTTGTCCGGCTCCGGACCGGCGTACTTCTTCTACCTCGTCGAGGCCATGACGGACGCGGGCATCCTGCTCGGCCTGCCCCGCGACAAGGCCCACGAACTGATCGTCCAGTCCGCGATCGGCGCCGCCGTGATGCTCCGCGACAGCGGGGAGCACCCGGTCAAGCTCCGGGAGAACGTCACGTCCCCCGCGGGCACCACGATCAACGCGATCCGCGAACTCGAGAACCACGGCGTCCGCGCCGCCCTCATCGCCGCCCTCGAAGCGGCCCGCGACCGCAGCCGCGAACTGGCCTCCGGCAACAGCTGACCGAGCCGGCCGCCTTCGGTACCCGCGACCGGGTGCCGAAGGCGCGCTCCCGGCACTCCTCAGTCCGCCGCCGGCAGCAACCCGATCGCCCGGTACGCCGCGTCGACCGTCGGCCGCGCCTTCTCCCTGGCCCGCGCCGCGCCGTCCCGCAGCACCCGTTCGACCTCGGCGGGATCGGCACACAGCTCCTTGTGCCGTTCCTGCACCGGCCTGAGCAGCTCGACCACGGCGTCGGCGGTGTCCTTCTTCAGAGCGCCGTACGACGTGTACCGACCGCTCAGCTCCTCGGGATCCCCGCCCTCACAGGCGGCGAGGATCTCCAGCAGGTTCGAGACCCCCGGCCGCTCCTCCCGGTCGTACGCGACCTCGGTGCCGCTGTCGGTCACGGCCCGCGCGACCTTCCTCCGTACGGCGTCGGGCTCGTCCAGCAGATAGACGACCCCCGGTCCCACGTCGTCGCTCTTGCCCATCTTCGACGTCGGCTCCTGAAGGTTCATGACCCGCGCCGCCACCTCCGGCCGGGTGGCCCGGGGCACCACGAACGTGTGCCCGTACCGCTGGTTGAACCGCACCGCCAGATCCCGGGTCAGCTCCACGTGCTGCGTCTGGTCGTCCCCGACCGGCACCTCGTCGGCCCCGTACGCCAGGATGTCCGCCGCCATCAGCACGGGATACGTCAGCAACGACAGCCGAACGCTCCCACCCCGCGCCCGCTCCCGCGCGGCCTTCTCCTTGTACTGGATCATCCGCCGCATCTCCCCGTCCGTCGCGACGCACTCCAGCAGATACGACAGCCGCGCGTGTTCGTCGACATGACTCTGGACGAACACGGTGCACACCTCGGGATCCAGCCCCGACGCCAGCAACAACGTCGCCGCCTGCCTGCTGAGTCTGAGCACCCGCGCCGGATCGTGGTCCACGGTCAGCGCGTGCAGGTCGACGATGCAGAACAGCGCGTCGGCCCGGTGCTGGTCCACCTCGGCCCACCGCCGCACGGCTCCCAGGTAGTTCCCCAGCGTCAGATGCCCGGTCGGCTTGACCCCACTGAAGATCCGCGTCATCTCTCCACCTCCTGATCGAGGCCGCCGCACCCACCGGCCGGCTCCCAGGAGGGAGACACAAAAACGGCCGCCGAGAGCGGCGGCCGTTGAGTACCTACGTGCGTACGGCCGCCGTCAGGCGGCCCACCACAGCTGGGTGCACGTACGCGTAGTCATGGGTGCCACAGTACGCCCCGGGAGGCCCCTCCGGACCGGAGTTGACACGCCCCCACCCCGTACGTAGTGTTCTCCGAGTTGTCCGACGTGAGCGCCGACCCCGGTCGGTCCCCGGACAGCCATTCCGCACCACCATCCAACGATCGACGACTCGTCGTCCGCTCGTTTTCATGCGTGTTTGCGAAATGAGGATTCCGCGTTCGAAAGGGCGCCACCCCGATTAGCTCGGGAGCCAGGAATCCGCTAATGTCTCACTCGTCGGAACGGCCCAACAGCCGCGAGGACAAGCCCCGCTGACTGGGGGTCAGGCCCGAAAGGATCTGATAGAGTCGGACTCGCCGGAAAGGGAAACGCGAAAGCGAAAACCTGGAAAGCGCCGAGGAAATCGGATACGGAAACGGTCTGATAGAGTCGGAAACGCAAGACCGAAGGGAAGCGCCCGGAGGAAAGCCCGAGAGGGTGAGTACAAAGGAAGCGTCCGTTCCTTGAGAACTCAACAGCGTGCCAAAAATCAACGCCAGATATGTTGATACCCCGTCTCCGGCCGTTCGGCCGGGACGAGGTTCCTTTGAAAAAGTCCTGCCCCTCGGGGTAGGCGCACAGCGAGGACGCTGTGAACGACCGGTCCTATTCCGACCGGTTGTTCCGCTCTCGTGGTGTCGTCCCGATTACGGGAAAACATTCACGGAGAGTTTGATCCTGGCTCAGGACGAACGCTGGCGGCGTGCTTAACACATGCAAGTCGAACGATGAAGCCCTTCGGGGTGGATTAGTGGCGAACGGGTGAGTAACACGTGGGCAATCTGCCCTTCACTCTGGGACAAGCCCTGGAAACGGGGTCTAATACCGGATAACACTCCTGCCTGCATGGGTGGGGGTTAAAAGCTCCGGCGGTGAAGGATGAGCCCGCGGCCTATCAGCTTGTTGGTGAGGTAGTGGCTCACCAAGGCGACGACGGGTAGCCGGCCTGAGAGGGCGACCGGCCACACTGGGACTGAGACACGGCCCAGACTCCTACGGGAGGCAGCAGTGGGGAATATTGCACAATGGGCGAAAGCCTGATGCAGCGACGCCGCGTGAGGGATGACGGCCTTCGGGTTGTAAACCTCTTTCAGCAGGGAAGAAGCGAAAGTGACGGTACCTGCAGAAGAAGCGCCGGCTAACTACGTGCCAGCAGCCGCGGTAATACGTAGGGCGCAAGCGTTGTCCGGAATTATTGGGCGTAAAGAGCTCGTAGGCGGCTTGTCACGTCGGTTGTGAAAGCCCGGGGCTTAACCCCGGGTCTGCAGTCGATACGGGCAGGCTAGAGTGTGGTAGGGGAGATCGGAATTCCTGGTGTAGCGGTGAAATGCGCAGATATCAGGAGGAACACCGGTGGCGAAGGCGGATCTCTGGGCCATTACTGACGCTGAGGAGCGAAAGCGTGGGGAGCGAACAGGATTAGATACCCTGGTAGTCCACGCCGTAAACGGTGGGAACTAGGTGTTGGCGACATTCCACGTCGTCGGTGCCGCAGCTAACGCATTAAGTTCCCCGCCTGGGGAGTACGGCCGCAAGGCTAAAACTCAAAGGAATTGACGGGGGCCCGCACAAGCAGCGGAGCATGTGGCTTAATTCGACGCAACGCGAAGAACCTTACCAAGGCTTGACATACACCGGAAAGCATTAGAGATAGTGCCCCCCTTGTGGTCGGTGTACAGGTGGTGCATGGCTGTCGTCAGCTCGTGTCGTGAGATGTTGGGTTAAGTCCCGCAACGAGCGCAACCCTTGTTCTGTGTTGCCAGCATGCCCTTCGGGGTGATGGGGACTCACAGGAGACTGCCGGGGTCAACTCGGAGGAAGGTGGGGACGACGTCAAGTCATCATGCCCCTTATGTCTTGGGCTGCACACGTGCTACAATGGCAGGTACAAAGAGCTGCGAAGCCGTGAGGCGGAGCGAATCTCAAAAAGCCTGTCTCAGTTCGGATTGGGGTCTGCAACTCGACCCCATGAAGTCGGAGTTGCTAGTAATCGCAGATCAGCATTGCTGCGGTGAATACGTTCCCGGGCCTTGTACACACCGCCCGTCACGTCACGAAAGTCGGTAACACCCGAAGCCGGTGGCCCAACCCCTTGTGGGAGGGAGCTGTCGAAGGTGGGACTGGCGATTGGGACGAAGTCGTAACAAGGTAGCCGTACCGGAAGGTGCGGCTGGATCACCTCCTTTCTAAGGAGCATCTAGGCCGCCAAGCTTGCTTGGTGGTCCAGGGCCATTACGTCGGCACACGTTCGACGGTGGTTGCTCATGGGTGGAACGTTGATTATTCGGCACTCTTGACTGTCTTCTCCTTCGAGTACTGTCCTTCGGGGCGTGGAAAGAATGAGGGAAGCAGGAAGAGGGTCGGGCACGCTGTTGGGTGTCTGAAGGTACGGCCGATGGTTGGCTGCCTTCAGTGCCGGCCCCAGTGAACTCCGGTGGTAACCGGGGGTGATGGGTGGTTGGTCGTTGTTTGAGAACTGCACAGTGGACGCGAGCATCTGTGGCCAAGTTTTTAAGGGCGCACGGTGGATGCCTTGGCACCAGGAACCGATGAAGGACGTGGGAGGCCACGATAGTCCCCGGGGAGCCGTCAACCAGGCTTTGATCCGGGGGTTTCCGAATGGGGAAACCCGGCAGTCGTCATGGGCTGTCACCCACTGCTGAACACATAGGCAGTGTGGAGGGAACGCGGGGAAGTGAAACATCTCAGTACCCGCAGGAAGAGAAAACAACCGTGATTCCGGGAGTAGTGGCGAGCGAAACCGGATGAGGCCAAACCTTGTATGTGTGAGACCCGGCAGGGGTTGCATGCAGGGGGTTGTGGGATCTCTCTTTCACAGTCTGCCGGCTGTGAGGCGAGTCAGAAACCGTTGATGTAGGCGAAGGACATGCGAAAGGTCCGGCGTAGAGGGTAAGACCCCCGTAGTCGAAACATCAACGGCTCGTTTGAGAGACACCCAAGTAGCACGGGGCCCGAGAAATCCCGTGTGAATCTGGCGGGACCACCCGCTAAGCCTAAATATTCCCTGGTGACCGATAGCGGATAGTACCGTGAGGGAATGGTGAAAAGTACCGCGGGAGCGGAGTGAAATAGTACCTGAAACCGTGTGCCTACAAGCCGTGGGAGCGTCGCGCATCGAGTTTACTCGGTGCGTCGTGACTGCGTGCCTTTTGAAGAATGAGCCTGCGAGTTTGCGGTGCGTTGCGAGGTTAACCCGTGTGGGGAAGCCGTAGCGAAAGCGAGTCCGAATAGGGCGATTCAGTAGCGCGCTCAAGACCCGAAGCGGAGTGATCTAGCCATGGGCAGGTTGAAGCGGCTGTAAGAGGTCGTGGAGGACCGAACCCACCAGGGTTGAAAACCTGGGGGATGACCTGTGGTTAGGGGTGAAAGGCCAATCAAACTCCGTGATAGCTGGTTCTCCCCGAAATGCATTTAGGTGCAGCGTCGTGTGTTTCTTGCCGGAGGTAGAGCACTGGATAGGCGATGGGCCCTACCGGGTTACTGACCTTAGCCAAACTCCGAATGCCGGTAAGTGAGAGCGCGGCAGTGAGACTGTGGGGGATAAGCTCCATGGTCGAGAGGGAAACAGCCCAGAGCATCGACTAAGGCCCCTAAGCGTACGCTAAGTGGGAAAGGATGTGGAGTCGCACAGACAACCAGGAGGTTGGCTTAGAAGCAGCCACCCTTGAAAGAGTGCGTAATAGCTCACTGGTCTAGTGATTCCGCGCCGACAATGTAGCGGGGCTCAAGCGTACCGCCGAAGTCGTGTCATTGCAGCAATAGGGCCAACGCCCGCTGTGATGGGTAGGGGAGCGTCGTGTGCCGGGTGAAGCCGCGCCGGAAGGCAGTGGTGGACGGTTCACGAGTGAGAATGCAGGCATGAGTAGCGATACACACGTGAGAAACGTGTGCGCCGATTGACTAAGGGTTCCTGGGTCAAGCTGATCTGCCCAGGGTAAGTCGGGACCTAAGGCGAGGCCGACAGGCGTAGTCGATGGATAACCGGTTGATATTCCGGTACCCGCTGTGAAGCGTCAAACATCGAGCCCATTAATGCTAAGGCCGTGAAGCCGCCCTGATCTCTTCGGAGTTGAGGGGAGTGGTGGAGCCGCCGGCCCAAGGTGGTAGTAGGTGAGTGATGGGGTGACGCAGGAAGGTAGTCCATCCCGGGCGGTGGTTGTCCCGGGGTAAGGGTGTAGGACGTTGTCTAGGTAAATCCGGACAGCACATAGTCTGAGACCTGATGCCGAGCCGATTGTGGTGAAGTGGATGATCCTATGCTGTCGAGAAAAGCCTCTAGCGAGTTTCATGGCGGCCCGTACCCTAAACCGACTCAGGTGGTCAGGTAGAGAATACCGAGGCGTTCGGGTGAACTATGGTTAAGGAACTCGGCAAAATGCCCCCGTAACTTCGGGAGAAGGGGGGCCATCACTGGTGATCCGATTTACTCGGTGAGCTGGGGGTGGCCGCAGAGACCAGCGAGAAGCGACTGTTTACTAAAAACACAGGTCCGTGCGAAGCCGTAAGGCGATGTATACGGACTGACGCCTGCCCGGTGCTGGAACGTTAAGGGGACCGGTTAGTCACTCTTCGGGGTGGCGAAGCTGAGAACTTAAGCGCCAGTAAACGGCGGTGGTAACTATAACCATCCTAAGGTAGCGAAATTCCTTGTCGGGTAAGTTCCGACCTGCACGAATGGCGTAACGACTTCTCGACTGTCTCAACCATAGGCCCGGTGAAATTGCACTACGAGTAAAGATGCTCGTTTCGCGCAGCAGGACGGAAAGACCCCGGGACCTTTACTACAGTTTGATATTGGTGTTCGGTTCGGCTTGTGTAGGATAGCTGGGAGACTTTGAAGTCATGGCGCCAGCCATGGTGGAGTCGTCGTTGAAATACCAGTCTGGTCGTGCTGGATGTCTAACCTGGGTCCGTGATCCGGATCAGGGACAGTGTCTGATGGGTAGTTTAACTGGGGCGGTTGCCTCCTAAAGAGTAACGGAGGCGCCCAAAGGTTCCCTCAGCCTGGTTGGTAATCAGGTGTTGAGTGTAAGTGCACAAGGGAGCTTGACTGTGAGACCGACGGGTCGAGCAGGGACGAAAGTCGGGACTAGTGATCCGGCGGTGGCTTGTGGAAGCGCCGTCGCTCAACGGATAAAAGGTACCCCGGGGATAACAGGCTGATCTTCCCCAAGAGTCCATATCGACGGGATGGTTTGGCACCTCGATGTCGGCTCGTCGCATCCTGGGGCTGGAGTCGGTCCCAAGGGTTGGGCTGTTCGCCCATTAAAGCGGTACGCGAGCTGGGTTTAGAACGTCGTGAGACAGTTCGGTCCCTATCCGCTGTGCGCGTAGGAATATTGAGAAGGGCTGTCCCTAGTACGAGAGGACCGGGACGGACGAACCTCTGGTGTGCCAGTTGTCCTGCCAAGGGCATGGCTGGTTGGCTACGTTCGGGAGGGATAACCGCTGAAAGCATCTAAGCGGGAAGCCTGCTTCGAGATGAGTATTCCCACCCCCTTGAGGGGTTAAGGCTCCCAGTAGACGACTGGGTTGATAGGCCAGATCTGGAAGGCGGGTAACCGCTGGAGGTGACTGGTACTAATAGGCCGAGGGCTTGTCCTCAGTTGCTCGCGTCCACTGTGTTGGTTCTGAAACCACGAACAACCGTCGTAGCTATGCCACGGCTCCGGTTGACAGTTTCATAATGTTTCGGTGGTCATAGCGTGAGGGAAACGCCCGGTTACATTCCGAACCCGGAAGCTAAGCCTCACAGCGCCGATGGTACTGCAGGGGGGACCCTGTGGGAGAGTAGGACGCCGCCGAACTATTGTTGAGAAAACCCCCTTGCCATTCGGCAAGGGGGTTTTCTGCGTTTAGGGTCTTTTCCATGCGCTACGACCTGGTCATTTTCGACAACGACGGCGTCCTCGTGGACAGTGAGCCGATCTCCAACACCCTGCTGGCCGCCTATCTCACCGAACTCGGGCACCCCACCTCGTACGAGGAGTCCCTGCGCGACTACATGGGTGCCGCCATGCACCGCGTCCACGACATCGTCCTGGAGCGGACCGGGGAGCGTCTGCCGGACGACTTCGACGACGTGTTCCACGCGCGGGTCTTCGCGGCGTTCGAGCGTGAGCTGAAGCCCGTTCCCGGCGCTCCGCAGGTCGTGGAGAAGCTGGCGGCCGACGGGGTGCCGTACTGCGTGGCCTCCTCCGGGAGTCATGAGCGGATCCGGGTCGGACACCGGACGACCGGACTCGACCGGTGGTTCGACGACGGGCGGATCTTCAGCTCCCAGGACGTGGGCCGGGGCAAGCCGGCGCCGGACCTGTTCCTCCACGCGGCCGAGCGTATGGGCGTGCGCCCGGAGAAATGCGTGGTCGTCGAGGACAGCGCGCTCGGGGTGCGGGCGGCCAACGCGGCCGGGATGGACGTGTACGGGTTCACCGCCATGACCCCCGCCGACCGGCTGGCCGGGGCCACCGAACTCTTCGGCGACATGCGGGACTTGGCTGACCTGCTGGTATGACGGACCGTATGACGGCAACCGGGGAGCGGCGCTGACATTTGTCATGCGGAGCTCCGGACGATCGTTTCTGTCGGGGGACGGGGTCCGACCGCGAAGCTGAGTACATCGGAACGGGACGTACACAGTGACGACGGAGGGACCCGATCATGAGCATCACCGCCAGCGAGATCAGCGCCGGATCGACCGACTACGCCGCTCCGGCGGTCATCGCCCCGGCCGAATCCGTCACCGCGGAGACCGCGGGTCCCCGGCCGAGCTTCCTGCCGCTGATCGTGGACGTCGTGGTGCCCGTCGGGTCGTACTACCTGCTCAAGAACGGGTTCGGGATGGGGACCGTCGCCGCGCTCGGCTGGAGCAGCGTGGTGCCGGCCGCGCGGACCGTGTGGGGTGTGGTGAAGGAGCGCAGGCTCAACGCGCTCGCCGGGCTGATCCTGTTCGTCAACGTGGTCGGGCTGACGCTCAGCCTCGTCGCCGGTGATCCTCGGCTCATGCTGGCGAAGGACAGCGGGGTCAGCAGTGCGGTCGGTATCGGCATCCTGCTGTCGGTCAGGTTCGGGCGGCCGATGATGACGCAGGGCATGAAGCCCTTCCTGGTGAAGGGGGACGCGGCGCGGGCCGCGGCCTGGGACAGGCTGGCGGTCGGGTCGGAGGCGTTCCGGAAGGCCGAGCGGACGTTCTCGCTCGTGTGGGGTGTGGTGCTGCTCGCCGAGTGTGTCGCGCGGGTGGTCGGGGCGTACACGCTGCCGATCGACACGATGGTCTGGCTCGGCACGGTCGTCATGGCCGTCTCGATGACCCTCGCCTTCCTGGTCAGCGGGCGCTTCGCGGTCGTCCCGATGGAGAAGATGCTGGAGCGGGAGCTGGCCGCCGGGGCCGGGTCGGACCGCTGAAGGACCTCTGCCGGCAGGGCCGGCCACAGACCTGAGCAGAATTCATCTTCGGCTTGATCTACCCACGGGTAGGCCGGGGCCCTACGCTCGCCGCCATGACAGATGTGCTGCGGCGCGGTAGGGCCTCTTTGGCGTTCAGCTTCTTCGCGCAGGGGGCCGCCTTCGCGCTGCTCGTGACGCGCATCCCCGCCATCCAGGACCGCTACGGCATCTCCGACGGGCTGCTGCCGGTCTTCCTGGCCGCCGTCCCGGTGCTGGCGGGGGTCGGCAGCGTCACCACCGAGCAGTTGGTGAAGCGGATACCCCCCAGCCGCGTCCTGCGGTGGTCGCAGCCGGTCGTGCTGCTGGCCCTGCTCGGCGTCGGCGCCGGTGACCGACTGGCCGAGGTGGCCGTGTCCCTCGGCGTCTTCGGGCTCGCGGTGGGGGCACTGGACGCCTCGATGAACATGCTCGGGGTGAGTCTCCAGCGGTCGTACGGGCGCAGCATCATGCTGGGGTTCCACGCCACGTACAGCCTGGGCGGGATCGTGGGTGCCTCGCTGGCGTGGGCGGGGGCGCACTGGCACCAGTCGCTGTTCGGGTCGTATCTGCCGGTCGTGCTGGTGCTGTTGCCGCTGACGCTGGTCGGGAGCCGGTGGTACGTCGACGGCGGTGCGGTCGACGTCGACGGGAAGGACCGGGCGGCCGAGGGCGGGTCCGGCGCCGGGCCGCTGGTCTTCCGGCTGCTGCTGCCGCTCTGCCTGGTGATGACGTTCGCGTACATCGGGGACTCGACGGTCTCCAACTGGAGCGCTAAGTACCTCCAGGACGTGCTGGGCAGTTCCGAGCAGCTGTCGACCGTTCCGTACAACGTCTACATGGTGATGACGCTGGTCGGGCGGGCTGTCGGGGACTTCGGGGTGCGGCGGTTCGGGGCCGTGGCGGTGGTGCGGCTGGGCGCCGTGGTCGCGGCGGTCGGGTTCGGGGTGGTGGCGGTGGCGCCGGGGCCGTGGGTGGGCATGCTCGGGTTCACGCTGTTGGGGCTCGGGTTGTGCGTGATCGTGCCGCAGACCTTCGCGGCCGCGGGGCGGCTGTTCCCGGGGGCGTCGGACGCGGCGATCGCGCGGCTGAACATCTTCAACTACGTGGGGTTCCTGATCGGGTCGCCGTTGGTGGGGGCGCTGGGTGACGCCTGGAACTACCGTGGCGCCATGCTCGTACCGATGGTCCTGGTGCTCGCGACCTTGGGGTACGCCCGGTCGTTCGCTTCCGAACCGGACCGATACGGTGACGTGCATGAGCGGCCGCGCACAGCTGATGTGGGACGAGGCAGTAACGGCGTATGACTTCGGGCCGGACCATCCGATGGATCCGGTCCGGCTCGCCCTGACCCGGAGTCTCGTCGACGCCTTCGGGATCGACCGGGAGGTCGCCGTCGTCGCGGCGAAGCCCGCGGGGCCGTCGACGCTGCGGCTGGTGCACCGCGAGGACTACGTGGACGCGGTCAGGGCCGCTTCCGCCGATCCGGAGGCGGCCGACTCGGCGTACGGGCTGGGGACGACCGACGATCCCGCGTTCGCCGGGATGCACGAGGTGTCCGCGCTGATCGCGGGGCAGTCGGTGGGGGCCGCCGAGGCGGTGTGGCGCGGTGAGGCGCTGCACGCGGTGAACTTCGCCGGCGGGCTGCACCACGCGATGCCCGGTGCCGCGTCCGGTTTCTGCATCTACAACGACGCGGCGCTCGCTGTCGCCCGGCTGCTGGAGCTGGGCGCCGAGCGGGTCGCGTACGTGGACGTCGACGTGCACCACGGTGACGGTGTCCAGGCGGCGTTCTGGGAGGACCCGCGTGTTCTGACGATCTCGCTGCACGAGCATCCGCGGACGCTGTTCCCGCAGACGGGGTGGCCGGAGGAGACCGGTGCGGACGAGGCCGAGGGTTCGGCCGTGAACGTCGCGCTGCCGGCGGGGACGGGCGACGCGGGCTGGCTGCGGGCGTTCCACGCCGTGGTGCCCGAACTGCTCGCGGACTTCCGGCCGCAGGTGCTGGTGACGCAGCACGGCGCGGACACCCACTTCGAGGACCCGCTGGCGCACCTCGCCGTCTCGCTCGACGCGCAGCGTGCGGTGCAGGTGGCCTGTCACGACCTGGCGCACCGGTACGCGGACGGGCGCTGGGTGGCCCTGGGAGGTGGAGGGTACGCCGTGGTGGACGTCGTCCCCAGGTCGTGGACGCATCTCGTGGCGATCGCGGCGGGGCGGCCGGTCGAGCCGGAGACGGTGATCCCGGAGGGCTGGCGTCAGGAAGTCTTCGCCCGGACGCGGCAGTTGGCGCCGATGCGGATGACGGACGGCGGGGGGCCGGTGTCCTGGAAGGACTGGGAGTCGGGGTACGACCCGGCGGACCGTCTCGACCAGGCGATCGTGGCGACGCGGCGGGCCTCGTTCCCGCTGCGGGGTCTGCTGCCGTAGATCCGGCGCCGGACGGGGTCCTGGGAGCGACACGGAGGGCCATTAGGCCAACTGTGGGGCATTTCCCGTGTTTTGGGCGTTCGATCTTCGGTGATGCGCCAGCATCGCTGGCGTGTTGAGCACCGGAGCTTTGCGTGCACACCTGCTGGCCGCCCGGCTGGCCGGGCCCGTGGCCACCTCGCGTGAGGAGAGCCTGCGCAGTTATCGGCTCTTCGCCGCCCGCGATCCCCGTGTGCTGCTCGGGCTCGATCCCGAGTGGACCTGGGGTCAGCGGGAGCTGATCGAACTGATGGCGGACAAGTGCGGGGTTTCGGCCGACCCCTCGCACGTTTCAGGGCATGATGTGATCGACCCGGAACGGACTCTGGCGGCTCTCGACGCTTTCGCGGAGCGGCTTGCCCGGGCAGCCCGGCATCGTCACCCTGTGCTCCTGGGTACGGGCCATCCGCACCGGCTGATCGCCTTCTACGCCGCGATCGCGGACGCCTTGTCGTCAGCAGGATGTACCGTCCTCACCCCGGCGCAGGGTAGCTCTGTCGACATAACGACCCGGTTCGGTCTACGCACCTACAACCTCGACTACGTACAAGGCGTCGCGCTGGTACGCGAAGCCGGGGTGCCAGCCGCCGGTCGCACGACCGGCGCACACAGCCATTCACCGCTCCCGGTTCGGACGGTCCTGGCGGCCGCGGCGGCGTCCGGAGGGCCCCTCCCGGAGCTTGTCATCGGGGACCACGGATGGGTCTGCGGGGCAGGTCAGCTGGGGTTCGAGGCCATCGGGCTGGCCGACACGGACGATCCCGCGCTCTTCGTCGGGGAGGCGGAGGGGCGGGTGGCCGTCGCCGTTCCGCTTGATGACGCTGTGCGGTCCGATTACTACCGACCGCTTACTCGCTATGTACTCAATCGAGCGTGTCTGTCACAGTAGGCGGCCGATCGCATCCCCTCTTCCCCACTCGCATCACACGCCCCTACATTGGGGAGTGAGCACGCAACGACGAAGAGTCACCGGAAGGGGAAGCCGGTGACCGTCGAGTGCGGAAGGTTCGGGTGTGTCATGGCTGCAGGCGAGAGGCCTCTGAACGAGGTTCAGTTCCTTACCGTGGCGGAAGTCGCCTCGGTGATGCGAGTGTCGAAGATGACCGTGTACCGCTTGGTGCACAGCGGTCATCTGCCGGCGATCCGGGTGGGGAGGTCCTTCCGGGTTCCGGAGCAAGCGGTTCACGAGTACCTCCGCGAGAGCTATGTGGGGGTGGAGACCGCCTGACGAACGTTCCGGGAGATCCTCCGTGATCTCCCGGAACACCTCGATTACGACCTCAGCGTTCGGACGGGTAGGCTGGCCCCTCATAGGTCGTGTGGGCCCATGCAGCCCAGCACCGAGTAAAGAGAAGTGAGCGAGGGTAGTCGTGGGCTCTGTTATCAAGAAGCGGCGCAAGCGGATGGCGAAGAAGAAGCACCGCAAGCTGCTCAAGCGCACTCGCGTTCAGCGTCGCAACAAGAAGTAGGCGACGCCGCGGAGACGCGCGCGTACTGTGGCCCCCCACCAGCAGGTGGGGGGCCACAGGCATGTCCGGCCCGGGAAGTCACCCGCGGGGGCGGCCCCCGGGATTCGGCCGCGGCATCCGGGAGTTCGCGACGGCATCCGCGCACGCCGTCCGACGGGAACCTCCCGAAAGGCGACTCGGACGTCGAACGGGCTCCCGCGCGTCCCGCGTACGCCTGTGGGCCGAATGGCTTGGTCTGGTCGTACGTCTGCAGCTGTCGTCACGTGATGCATCGGGCGGTCATCACAGCGCAACATCGACCCGCTAGGTTGGCGGCACACGGGGAACGCGGCAGGTACGAGCGAAGCTACGTCCAGAGCTGGAAGGAAGGCGCTGATCTTGGGGAAGGTCGTGCTCGTGACCGGAGTGGCCCGCCAGTTGGGGGGCCGGTTCGTACGACGGATCCAGCGTGATCCCCGGGTGGACCGGGTGATCGCCGTCGACGCCGTGCCGCCCGAGCACCACATCGGCGGCGCCGACTTCGTGCAGGCGGACATCAGACAGCCCGCGATCGCCCGGGTGCTCGCGGAGCACTCCGTCGACACGGTCGTGCACATGGACGTGACGGGCACGCCGCTGGGCTCCGGCAGCCGGACCTCGGTCAAGGAGACCAACGTCATCGGCACCATGCAGCTCCTCGGCGCCTGCCAGAAGTCCCCGACGGTCAAGCGGCTCGTCGTGAAGTCCAGTACGAACGTCTACGGTTCGGCGCCCCGCGACCCCGCCGTCTTCACCGAGACCACCTCGCCCAAGTCCCTGCCCAGCGGCGGCTTCGCGAAGGACACGGTCGAGGTCGAGGGGTACGTCCGCGGCTTCGCCCGCCGCAGGCCCGACGTCGCCGTGTGCGTGCTGCGCTTCGCCAACATCCTCGGCCCGAGCGCGGACTCGCCGCTCGCCTCGTACTTCTCGCTGCCCGTGCTGCCGACCGTGTTCGGCTACGACCCGCGGCTCCAGTTCGTGCACGAGAGCGATGTCATCGAGTTGCTGCTGCTCGCCTCGGACGAGCCGCGCCGGGGCACGCTCAACAGCGGCACGTTCAACATCGCCGGCGACGGCGTCCTGCTGCTCTCGCAGTGCGCGCGACGCCTCGGCCGCCCGACGGTCCCGCTGCTGCTGCCCGCGCTCAGCTGGGCCGGCACGGCCGTGCGTACCCTGGGCGTGACGGACTTCTCGCCGGAGCAGCTGCGGCTGCTGACGCACGGCAGGGTGGTCGCGACGCACCAGATGCGCGAAACCCTGGGCTATCACCCGAAGTACACGACGGCGGAGACCTTCGCGGACTTCGCCCACAGCCGGGGGCCCGGACTCCTGCCCCCGGAGGCCCTCGCGGGGGCCGTGGACCGGATCGCCGCACTGCCCCTCCTGAGCGGTGGCCACCCGACGCAGAGCGCCAACTGAGGAGCGCATCAACGATGGCGGACGCCAAGGTCATTCCGTTCGACGACGACCGGTCGCGCGGGGCTGCCGCGCAACGCCCGCCGCGGCGCCGGGCCCATGGGACCCGGCGCAAGGGCGAGCCGAGCGCGGTCCGGGAGGTCCAGCCCCTGCCGGGACGGACCGTCCCGCAGGATGATGTTCCCGTGACGCACGAAGAACAGCCGCCCCAGCAGCCCCAGCAGGGCGGTGCCGGCCTGGAGCAGCGCATCGCGGGCGGCCTCGCCTTCCTGCGCCGCCGGCTCACGGGCGACTACGAGATCGACGACTTCGGGTTCGACGAGGAACTGACCGACCAGGTCCTGATGTCGCTGATCCGGCCGCTGTACGAGAAGTACTTCCGGGTCGACGTGAAGGGCATCGAGAACATCCCGTCCGAGGGCGGCGCCCTGATCGTCGCCAACCACTCGGGCACGCTGCCGCTGGACGGCCTGATGATGCAGGTCGCCGTCCACGACAACCACCCCGCCGACCGGCACCTGCGGCTCCTCGCCGCCGATCTCGTCTTCATGCTCCCGGTCGTCAACGAGCTGGCCCGCAAGGCCGGTCACACGCTCGCCTGCGCGGAGGACGCCGAACGGCTCCTGGAGCGCGGTGAACTGGTCGGTGTGATGCCGGAGGGCTTCAAGGGCATCGGCAAGCCGTTCAGCGAGCGCTACAAGCTCCAGCGGTTCGGCCGGGGCGGCTTCGTCTCGACGGCGCTGCGTCAGGGCACCCCGATCATCCCGTGCTCGATCGTCGGCGCGGAGGAGATCTACCCGATGATCGGCAACGCGAAGACCCTCGCGCGGCTGCTCGGGTTCCCGTACTTCCCGATCACGCCGACGTTCCCGTGGCTGGGTCCGCTCGGCGCGGTCCCCCTGCCGACGAAGTGGACGATCCAGTTCGGCGAACCGATCCTGACGGACGGCTATCCGCCAGAGGCGGCCGAGGACCCGATGCTGATGTTCAACCTGACCGACCAGGTCAGGGAGCAGATCCAGCACACCCTGTACAAGCTGCTGGTGCAGCGCAGGTCCGTCTTCTTCTGATCATGCAGTTACGGTTTTGCTGATGATGACCTGATAAGCCCGCGGGCTTACGGCGGTACGGCGATGGGGCGCCCTTCTCAGGAAGGGCGCCCCATCGCCGTACGCGGAGTGCCTGGGTCAGCCGCTGTCCTCGGTGTCGATGCCGAGACCCGGCAGCAGACCGGGGAGCAGGGGAGGCAGGGTGACGTCCGGCTTGGTCGTCGCGCTGCTGCCGCTGCTGCTGGACGGCGAGGAACTGGTGTCGTCCTGCGGCGGGTCGAGCAGGCCGCCGGTGTTGCCGCCGAGGAGGCCGTCGTCGCTCTCGCTGCCCGAGCTGGAGGGCTTCGGTCTGCCGCTGGTGCCGCTGCTGTGGCCGCCCTTCGCGGAACCGCCGGTGGCGCTGGGCTCCGGTGTGTCCGTGCCGGGGGAGCCGGTGGACTCCTCGCTCCTGCCACGGTGACGCCCGGTGCCCTCGGGGGCGGGGGTCGTGGGCAGCAGCGAGCGGAGCGGGCCGACCTCTTCGTCTATGGCGTCGAACACCGACGACACCTGGTCGCTGACGTCGCCGAGCTGCACGGGCAGCCGGTCGCGCAGCGCGCCCCAGGCCTCGCGGTGCGACTGGGAGAAGGCGGACAGGGCCTGGATGGGGCCGAGTGAGCCGTCCCGTTCGTACGCCTCGTGCAGCAGACGGTGGCCTTCGGAGGCGTCGTGCTGCATGCCGGACAGGGCGCGGCGGACCTCGCCCAGGGACTCGTGGTCGAGCTGTCCGGAGCGGCCGCGCTCCATCAGCCGGCGTGCCTCGCTCAGGCGGCTGGAGGCCTGGTCGAGATAGAGCTCGCCCCGGTCGCTGTCGCCATGGGCCAGGCCCAGCTTGATGTCCTCCATGCCTCGCTTGAGGCCGTAGAGGGAGTCACCGGGCAGGGCGTCGGAGCTCGCGGCGGCCACACCGCCGAGGGCTCCGGCGGCCACGCCGATGCTGAGCCCGCCCGCGGCGAGCCCCTTGGTCAGTCGCGACCTGGGGCGCAGTTTCCCCAGTCCGGTCGCCCGGTGCGCGCCCTTGGCCCGACGGGACCGCTGCTCGGGCACGGCACGGTCCAAACCCTCGCCTCCGGCGGCGGTGCCTTCCAGCAGCATGGCCTCCATCGCGGCGACGAGCTGGGCTCGCTGCACGACCTTGACCTCGGGATCCAGCTCCGGTTTGGGCAGCTCGCCGAGACCCGTGGCGAGAGCCGTCAGCAGCTCTCGCTCGGTTCGTTCCGCAGCAGCCCGGGACGGTGCAGGCCCATCGGGCTGCTCGGCCGCCGTGCCCTGGTCGGACTCCTCCAGGGCCTGGGCGAAGGCGTCCGCCCGCCGGTGTGCCGATACGTTCGCGATCACTGGCGGCACCTCCTCTCGTCATGACGGTCGACTCCCCAGGGGGTCCTGAGGGTTGCACCCCTTGGCCATATCCACACGATCGGGTGATCGGCGATGGCCAAGGCGTGACCACAGGGAGCCTGTATCCCGCACAACGAGCGTCGCGGCACTTGGGTTACGGACGACGGATGATCGGACCGCGAAGTCAACGGACTTTTACGGACGGTGAGTTGATCGTCGCTGAACGTGTTGGATCACTGTGGTTCGAAGCAGGTTCAGCGGACGTCGTCCGGCAGGAGGCGGGCCAGCGTACGGACGGCCCGGTACTGGAGGGTCTTGATGGCACCCTCGTTCTTCCCCATCACCCGGGCGGTCTCGGCGACCGAGAGCCCCTGGAGGAAGCGCAGCGTGACGCACTCCTGCTGCTGCGGGTTGAGCCGGCGCACGGCGTCCAGCAATGCCGCGTTCGACAGGGACTCCAGGACGGAGTCCTCGGGGGAGCGCTCGACCTCGTTGGCGTCGAGCATCTCGCCGGTGGTGACCTCCAGCCGGAAACGGCTGGACTTGAAGTGGTCGGCGACGAGGTTGCGGGCGATCGTCACCAGCCAGGCGCCGAAGTCCCGGCCCTGCCAGGTGAAGGTGCCGATCCGGCGCAACGCCCGCAGAAAGGTCTCACTGGTGAGGTCCTCGGCAGTCGCCTTACCTCCCACCCGGTAGTAGATGTAGCGGTACACGGTGTCGCTGTACTGGTCGTAGAGCCGCCCGAAGGCGTCGGCCTCGCCGGCCTGGGCGCGCTCCACGAGATCCATCATCCGGGCGCTGTCGCTGTCGGCGGCCGGACGGCGTGCGGTGGTGGCCGAGCCTGATCGGCCCCGTCTGCCGACCGCGGCGTTGCCGTCGGCCAGGGCATAGCAAGGACCGACAGGCGCGGCGACGGCGAAGGCGGGGACGGCGTACGCGGTGGGGACGAAGCCGCGCAGACGGTCGAGGACCGTTGCGCGCAGCGTAGCCAGGCCAGAGGCGTCAACCCCGACGTGTGAGTACACGGGACTCCCAGAGGCAGAGCTTCCATCACGTGCAGTGCGGGACCTTTCACCCTTCGTAGCGAAGGTGGGGTACCGGTTTGCGTCTGAGGAGAATAACGCTTCGTACAGGCAGCGCTACACCGAGTTGCTCAAATCATCGATTACGACACTTCTGAGGCGTATCGGTGCCCGTTCAAGTACCGCTCAGTGATCGATTGTTGATCGAATCAGTTCGCGTTCCGTCTGAGTGCAGGGCGTGTTGTGCCCGCCTGTGATGGGCGCGACTGGGGGACCCACGGCGTGGGTAGGACTTGATGATTGGCTGCCGTGCGAGGGGCCCCGCCCAGGTCCGGACAGGTTTTCGCCTCCGCCGGCCCCGCCGCCCCTGCCCGTCCGCCGTCCGGGGCTCCGCACCGGAGCCCGCTCCTCGACGCGGGAGGGGCTGAATGCTCCGCCCGCGACCTCGGCGCAGCGCGTCTAGCGGCGGCGGCGGTGGAGGGCGATGGCTGCCGCTGTGCCGCCGGCCACCGCGCCGACGCCCGCCGCGGCCGGGATGCCGACCTTCGCGGCCTTGCGCGCCGTGCGGTAGTCGCGCAGGCGCCAGTCGAAGTCCCGCGCGTGCCTGCGCAGTTTCGCGTCGGGATTGATCGCGTAGGGGTGTCCGACGAGCGAGAGCATCGGGATGTCGTTGTGCGAGTCGCTGTAGGCCGCGCAGCGTGAGAGGTCCAGGCCCTCGGCGGAGGCGAGCGCGCGGACGGCCTCGGCCTTCGCCGGTCCGTGCAGCGGTTCGCCCACCAGCTTGCCGGTGTAGATGCCGCCCACCGACTCGGCGACCGTGCCGAGCGCCCCGGTCAGGCCGAGGCGCCGTGCGATCACCGTCGCGATCTCCACGGGCGCGGCCGTGACGAGCCACACCTTCTGGCCCGCGTCCAGGTGGGCCTGGGCGAGGGCGCGGGTGCCGGGCCAGATCCGCTCGGCCATGTACTCGTCGTAGATCTCCTCGCCGATCGACATCAGCTCGGCGACCCGGTGGCCCTTGACGATCGACAGCGCGGAGTCGCGGGCTTCCTGCATGTGCTCGGGGTCCTCGACGCCGGCCAGCCGGAACCACGCCTGCTGCCAGGCGAACCGGGCGAGGTCGCGGGTCTCGAAGAACTTCCGCTTGTACAGGCCCCGCCCGAAGTGGAAGAGGGCGGCGCCCTGCATCACGGTGTTGTCGAGGTCGAAGAACGCGGCGGCCCTGTCGTCGCCGAGTACCGGGAACTCCGGTTCCTCGGCGGCCTCCGGCGGCGCCAGTTCTTCCAGTTCCTGCGAGGACTTGCGGGCTGCCTCCGCAGAGGCCTCGCCTGCCAACACGCTCCGCGCGGTGGCGGAGCGCCTACGGGGAGTGAGCCATCCGAGAGCGGCCATGTCGTGAGCATAGCCAGTCTGTTCGGCGGTTCCGGAGTCGAGAGGATTCGACGCTGTGAACTCTCCGCGACCGAGCCGTTAAAGAACGGAACCGGTCCGGGGGCATCCCGGCGCGTCGCCCCAGTGCGCGCACGGGTTGTCACGTACGGCGCGGACCTGGCCCGCGGGTGTGCCGGGGCGGGAGAATGGCGCGTATGAGCCCCATGTTCCGGCGCAGTGATCGCCGTACGGAGAGGAAGGCGCCCCAGGACCGCCTGGTCACGTTGATCAGGAAGCCCGGGTGTCACCTGTGTGATGACGCACAGGAAGTGATCGAGAAGGTCTGTGCCGACCTCGGGGTCCCGTGGGAAAGGAAGGACATCACCGAGGACGAGGAGTTGCACCGCCAGTACTGGGAGCAGATCCCGGTCGTGCTGGTGGACGGCGCCCAGCACACGTTCTGGCGCGTGAACGAGGAGCGCCTGCGCAAGGCCCTCGCGCCGTGAGTTCCGAGCGGGGGGCCCGTCCCGTGCGCGTCGTACGCCGACTTGTGACCTGACCGAGTAGTCCAAGTGGCCGGGAAAGTCGCCTAGGATCGACGGCGGATTGGTCTCGGGGGCGGGATGCGTTGAGGAGTGTGTGCGGTTTTGCCCCCTTCAGGAGCGGAACGAAGCTGTCCACGCGCCGGTTCCATAGCCGCGCGCCGGACATGCGTGACCCCGGTCACGTTGGCCGGGCAAATCGGACACCATCTTTGTGCACGCGTTCACAAAGACATAGCCTGCATTCGACGGGGCGGTCTAGGTACGTGTGACCGCCTGCAGCCCCGCTCTACCCGCAGGAGCACCGTGGCAACTGGCCGAACTCACCGACCGGCGACCCGCAGCCGAGGGATTCCCGAGGCCACCGTCGCCCGGCTTCCGCTGTACCTCCGAGCCCTCACCGCACTGTCGGAACGCTCGGTACCCACGGTCTCCTCGGAGGAGCTCGCGGCCGCGGCGGGGGTCAACTCCGCGAAGCTGCGCAAGGACTTCTCCTACCTCGGCTCCTACGGGACGCGTGGTGTGGGCTACGACGTCGAGTATCTCGTGTACCAGATCTCCCGCGAACTGGGCCTGACCCAGGACTGGCCGGTTGTGATCGTCGGCATCGGCAACCTCGGTGCGGCACTGGCCAATTACGGAGGGTTCGCCTCCCGCGGATTCCGTGTCGCGGCGCTCATAGACGCGGACCCCGCGATGGCCGGAAAGCCCGTCGCCGGCATCCCGGTCCAGCACACGGACGAGCTGGAAAAGATCATCGACGAGAACGGTGTCTCGATCGGTGTCATCGCCACCCCGGCCGGAGCCGCCCAGCAGGTCTGCGACCGCCTGGTGGCCGCCGGAGTCACCTCCATCCTGAACTTCGCGCCGACCGTCCTGACCGTCCCGGACGGCGTCGACGTGCGCAAGGTCGACCTCTCCATCGAGCTGCAGATCCTCGCCTTCCACGAGCAGCGCAAGGCCGGCGAGGAGGCCGAGGCGCAGGCCGGAGCCGCCGACCGTGCCGCGCGCGAGAACGACGGCAAGGGACCCGACGGAGACCTTCCCGCGGTGATGCCGGCATGAGTCTCCTCGTCGTCGGGCTGAGCCACCGCAGCGCCCCGGTCAGCGTCCTGGAGCGCGCCGCGCTGTCGGCGGACGCCCAGGTCAAGCTGCTCCAGGACACCCTCGCCGCCGAGCCGGCCACCGAGGGCGCCGTCCTCGCCACCTGCAACCGCATCGAGCTGTACGCCGACGTGGACAAGTTCCATGCGGGCGTCGCCGAGCTGTCCACCCTGCTCGCCCAGCACAGCGGCGTCGGGCTGGAGGAGCTCACCCCCCACTTGTACGTGCACTACGAGGACCGGGCCGTCCACCACCTCTTCTCGGTGGCCTGCGGTCTGGACTCGATGGTCGTCGGCGAGGGCCAGATCCTCGGCCAGATCAAGGACGCGCTCGCCACCGCGCAGGAACTGCACACGGCGGGCCGTCTCCTGAACGACCTGTTCCAGCAGGCGCTGCGGGTCGGCAAGCGCGCCCACTCCGAGACCGGCATCGACCGGGCCGGACAGTCGCTGGTCACCTTCGGGCTGGAGCAGCTGTCCGCGGGCCGGGCCGTCGAGGCCTGGGCCAAGGGCAAGAAGGCCCTCGTGATCGGCGCCGGCTCGATGTCCTCGCTGGCCGCGGCGACGCTCGCGCGCGCCGGAGTCGGCGAGATCGTGATCGCCAACCGCACCCCCGACCGGGCCGAGCGCCTCGCCGAGATCCTCTCCGGCGGCGACGACACGGACGTGGCGGCCCGCGCGGTACCGATGGACGCGGTGCTGGCCGAGCTGACACGTGCCGACATCGCCGTCTCCTGCACGGGCGCGACCGGGCTCGTGCTGAGCGCCGACTCCGTCGCCGCCGCCGTCGAGGGACGGACCGGCAGCCCCGTCGCCGTCCGCGACGAGACGCCCGCGACGGACGGGCAGCCCGCCCCGGCCGGTATCGGCACCGACGACGGCTGCCCCCTGGACCTGTCCGCCGTCCAGGGCGCGACCGGCTTCTCCGTCATGGGCGAGGCCGCCGTCGCCGGAATGGACGCGGCCACCCTGGAGCAGCACGCGGCCTGGGTCGACAAGGGCACCGGCACCGACGAGCGCCGCGACACCCGCGGTACGCCCGACGCCGACGCCGAGCTGATCACCGCGCTGGCCGCCACGGCCGCGACGGTCGGCCGTATCCCCGAGCGCCGCAGGCCCGAGCCCGTCTCCCGGGTGCCGCGCCCCACGCCGGTGCTCGCACTGCTCGACCTCGCGATGCCCCGCGACATCGACGCCGCCGTGCACCGGCTGCTCGGTGTGCGCCTCGTCGACATCGAGTCGCTGGCCGAGGCCTCCGCGGACGCGCCGATGGCCGCCGACGTGGACCAGGTCCGCCGGATCGTCTCCGACGAGGTCGCCGCGTTCGGCGCCGCCCAGCGGGCCGCGCACATCACCCCCACCGTCGTGGCGCTGCGCGCCATGGCAGCCGACGTCGTCGCGAACGAGATCGCGCGGCTGGACGGACGGCTGCCGGACCTCGACGACAAGCAGCGTGGCGAGATCGGTCAGACCGTGCGCCGCGTCGTCGACAAGCTGCTGCACGCTCCGACCGTACGGGTCAAGCAACTGGCCGCCGAGCCCGGCGGCGCCGGGTACGCGGACGCGCTGCGGACCCTGTTCGACCTGGACCCGGAGACGGTCGCCGCCGTCTCGCGGGCCGAGAACAACACCGAGAACGCCAAGAACCGAGGGCGAGCATGAGTGAGCAGGCTTTGAGGCTCGGGACCAGGCGCAGCAAACTCGCCATGGCCCAGTCCGGGCAGGTGGCGGAAGCCGTGAGCCAGGTGACCGGACGGCCCGTCGAGCTCGTCGAGATCACGACGTACGGCGACGTTTCCCGCGAGCACCTGGCCCAGATCGGCGGTACGGGCGTCTTCGTGACCGCCCTGCGCGAGGCACTGGTGCGCGGGGAGGTCGACTTCGCCGTGCACTCCCTCAAGGACCTGCCGACCGCGCAGCCCGAGGACCTCGCGCTGGCCGCGGTGCCGGTGCGTGAGGACGTGCGGGACGTGCTCGTCGCCCGTGACGGGCTGACCTTCGCGGAGCTGCCGGACGGCGCCCGCGTGGGCACCGGTTCGCCGCGCCGCATGGCCCAGCTGAACGCGTACGCGCGCAGCCACGGCCTGACGATCGAGACGGTCGCCATCCGCGGGAACATCGACACCCGCGTCGGGTTCGTCCGCGACGGGGAGCTCGACGCCGTCGTGCTCGCCGCCGCCGGACTGAACCGGATCGGCCGCATCGACGAGGTCACCGACTTCCTGTCGGTCGACACCGTTCTGCCCGCCCCCGGCCAGGGGGCACTGGCAATCGAGTGTGCCGCGGACAACGCGGATCTCGTTGCCGCGCTCGGAGAGCTCGACGACCCGCTCACGCGGGCCGCCGTGACCGCCGAGCGATCTCTGCTCGCCGCCCTGGAGGCCGGCTGCAGCGCACCCGTGGGCGCGTTCGCCGACCTCCTCGCCGACGGGCAGATTGTCAAGGAGATGCGCCTGCGCGGCGTCGTCGGCACGACCGACGGCTCGACGCTGGTGCAGCTGTCCACCACCGGTCCCGTGCCCGAGACACATGACCAAGCAATGGCGCTCGGCCGTGAACTCGCCGCCGAGATGCTTGCCAAGGGCGCGGCCGGTCTGATGGGGGAGCGAGCACTTTGAGCCCCACCAACCTTCCCGCCGGTCCGGACCACGGGCACGTCACCTTCCTGGGTGCCGGACCCGGAGATCCAGGGCTGTTGACACTGCGCGCCGTCGAGGCGCTGGCGAACGCGGACGTCCTCGTCGCCGAGCACGACGTGCTCGACGTGGTGCGTGTGCACGCCAGACAAGGCGTCGCTGTTCTGAACACGGATCCGGACACTTCGCCGGATACGTACCAGAGCACAGGCACGCCTCAGCTGACGGTTGTTGACGGCACGTCAACAACCGTTGGTGACCCCGCGTCGAGGGATGCCGCCAATCTTGTCATGACGGCCGCACGGGGCGGCAAGCGGGTCGTCCGGGCGGTGTCCGGGGACCCGGGACTTGATACGTACGCGGCCGAGGAAATGCTCGCCTGCGCCGCCGCGGGTGTTCCGTTCGAGGTCGTGCCCGGCATCGCCGCCGCCGTCTGGGTGCCCGCCTACGCGGGTGTTCCGCTGCGGGACGCGCAGGGTGCGGACGTCCGGTTCGTCGACGCGCGGACCGCCTCCGATCGCTGCTGGACCGAGGTCGGCGCCTCCGACGGCACCGTCGTCGTGTCGGCGACGCTCGACTCGGTGGCCGCTGCCGCGGGGGAGCTGGTGGCCTCCGGCCGCAAGCCCGACACCCCGATGTCGGTGACGATCGCCGGTACGACGACCCGTCAGCGCACCTGGTCGGCCACTCTCGGCACGATCGCGCAGACGCTGAAGCAGGCGAAGGTGCTGCCGTCCCCGGACGGCGGCCGCCCGGTGATAGCCGTGGTCGGTGAGCGTTCCTCCGCCGCCCAGCGCGACCAGCTGTCGTGGTTCGAGTCCAAGCCGCTGTTCGGCTGGAAGGTCCTCGTGCCGCGGACGAAGGAGCAGGCGGCGTCGCTCTCCGACCAGCTGCGGTCGTACGGGGCCGTGCCGCACGAGGTTCCGACGATCGCCGTCGAACCCCCGCGCACCCCCCAGCAGATGGAGCGCGCGGTCAAGGGCCTGGTCACGGGCCGGTACGAGTGGATCGCCTTCACCTCGGTGAACGCGGTCAAGGCCGTGCGCGAGAAGTTCGAGGAGTACGGGCTCGACGCCCGTGCGTTCGCGGGCATCAAGGTCGCCGCGGTCGGCGAGCAGACCGCGACGGCGCTCATCGCCTTCGGCGTGAAGCCGGACCTGGTGCCGAGCGGTGAGCAGTCCGCCGCCGGTCTCCTGGAGGACTGGCCGCCCTACGACCCGGTCTTCGACCCGATCGACCGGGTGTTCCTGCCGCGTGCCGACATCGCCACCGAGACCCTGGTGGCCGGGCTCATCGAGCTGGGCTGGGAGGTCGACGACGTCACGGCGTACCGCACCGTGCGGGCGTCGCCGCCGCCGTCCGACACCCGTGAGGCGATCAAGGGCGGCGGGTTCGACGCGGTGCTCTTCACCTCGTCGTCGACCGTGCGGAACCTGGTCGGTATCGCGGGCAAGCCGCACAACGTGACGGTGATCGCCTGTATCGGTCCGGCCACGGCCAAGACGGCCGAGGAGCACGGGCTGCGGGTCGACGTGATGGCTCCTGAGCCGTCCGTGCACAAGTTGGCCGAGGCCCTGGCCGACTTCGGGTTGCGGCGGCGGGCCGCCGCGCTCGACGCGGGGGACCCGGTTACGCGGCCCAGTGAGCGCCGGCCGGGCTCTCGCCGCCGACGCACCACCTGACGCAGGTGGGGGCGGGGGTGGGTGTTCCCGCCCCCTCCGCCCCGTCCCTTACCGTCCCCGGGACTCCGCCCCAGACCCCGCTCCTCGAACGCCGGAGGGGCTGGATCATGTGGTCTGCCGGCTCCGACACGGCGTCGGTATAGGTGGTCTTGTGGCGGGCGTAGCGTAGATGTCATGACGAAGTACGGATCCTTTCCCGGTACGCGTCCCCGGCGGCTGCGTACGACGCCCGCCATGCGCCGGATGGTCGCCGAGACCCGGCTGCACCCCGCCGATCTGATCCTCCCCGCGTTCGTGCGCGAGGGTGTCGGCGAGCCGGTGCCGATCGCCGCGATGCCCGGGGTCGTGCAGCACACCCGGGACAGTCTGCGGAAGGCCGCGGTGGAGGCGCTGGAGGCCGGGGTCTCCGGGATCATGCTGTTCGGCGTCCCCGAGGACGCCAAGAAGGACGCCGTCGGCACGCCGGGCACCGACCCGGACGGCATCCTCCAGGTCGCCCTGCGCGACGTCCGCGCCGAGGTCGGCGACGACCTGCTCGTGATGTCCGACCTGTGCCTCGACGAGACGACCGACCACGGGCACTGCGGTGTACTGGACGAGCAGGGACGGGTCGACAACGACGCCACCCTGGAGCGGTACGCCGAGATGGCCCAGGTGCAGGCCGACGCCGGCGCCCACGTCGTGGGCCCCAGCGGCATGATGGACGGTCAGATCGGTGTCGTCCGGGACGCCCTCGACCAGATCGGCCGCGAGGACGTCGCGATCCTCGCCTACACCGTCAAGTACTCCTCCGCCTTCTACGGCCCCTTCCGGGAGGCCGTCGGTTCCTCGCTCAAGGGCGACCGCAAGACGTACCAGCAGGACCCCGCCAACGCGCGTGAGTCCCTGCGGGAGTTGGCGCTCGACCTGGAGGAGGGCGCCGACATGGTGATGGTGAAGCCGGCCGGCCCCTACCTCGACATCCTGGCCCGGGTCGCCGACGCGTCGGAGGTGCCGGTCGTCGCGTACCAGATCTCCGGCGAGTACTCGATGATCGAGGCCGCGGCGGAGAAGGGCTGGATCGACCGGGACAAGGCGATCATGGAGTCCCTCTCCGGCATCAAGCGGGCCGGCGCGCAGAACATCCTCACGTACTGGGCGACCGAGGTCGCGCAAAACCTGCGCTAGCGGTCACGGCAGGGCACGTCTCGTCAGGTCAGGAAGCGTTCCACGGCCTCGCGCGCCCGGGCGTTCGAGGCCGCGGCCTCGGCCAGCGCGCGGGCCAGCGCGTCGGTCCACTCCTCCAGGGTCACGGGGCGGCGCGAGAGCACGATGCCGCGCACCTCGTGCCGGATCTCCCCGGTCGCCGCGCCCGCGTGCGTCCGCAGGGAGAGCCGCTGCTCCCCGAGCGCGATGTCCACGGCGCCGACCGTGCCCTCACGTCCGGCCAGCCGGTCCGCGAGCGTCCGGGTGCGTTCCACCCGCACCGTGCCGGGCGGGAGCGAGTCGGTCAGGGTCTCCGCCAGGACGCGGGCGTAGAGCGTGAGGTCCGCGCTGTCCCGGCGCAGGGCGGCGGCGAGGAGTTCGATGTCCGGGTCAGGCATCGAGGCTCAGCACCATGGTCGGCCGTTCGATGACGTGGTCGTCGCGGAGCGGGCGCACGGCCGTCCCGATGGCGAAGAACTCCGTGGTGTGCGATCCCCAGGTGTGGGAGTGCTGCGTGAGCCGGACCGCGACGATCCCCTCGGCCTCCAGGGCCTGCCCCTCCGCCTGCATCCGGCTCATCGCCAGTTCGCGCGCGTCGTAGAGGGCCTGGGTGAACTGCTCGATCTCGACGTTGCGACCGGTGTTGCCGAGCACCTGTCCGAAGCGCTGGTGGGCCACGTGGTAGACGCAGGAGCCCATGACCAGGTCCAGTGGCGCGTAGCCGGCCCGGATCAGGGTCCAGAAGTCCTGCCCTGACAGGTCCGAGGTGAAGGGCTTGCCCTTGTTGTTGAGCCAGGTCCCGCCCGGCCCCGGGTCGGCGCCGTCGGCCTTCACCGCCGTGCCGACCGCGATGAACTCGGCGATGTCCGAGCCGAACTCCTTGAACTCGATGTCCAGCCGGACGCCCACGATCCCGTCCGCGCCCAGCGCGCTCGCCTCCGCCTCCATCCGGCTCATGGCCAGCTCGCGCGCGCTGTACATGGCCTGCGAGAGCTTCGTCAGTTCCTGGTTGCTCGACCAGCGGCCGAGTTGGATGCCGACGTGGTAGACCGAGGAGCCGAGGACCAGTCCGAGCGGACGGAAGCCGGCCTCGCGGACCAGCAGGAACTCGTTCACCGTCAGGTCGGAGGTGAAGAGCGAGCCCTTCTCTCCGGGGGCGAGCTGGGCGAGTCGCCGCATCGCGTCCTCGGGCACGCCTTCGGGGGGCGGTCGGTGTCCCGTTCGCTCGGTCATGTCAGTGCTCGCGCTCCAGTCTCATGATGGTCAGGGGCTGTGGCCCGTCCGGTCGCCGGGAGCGGTCGAAGCGGGCGACGGAGGTGCCGACGATGACCGCCTCGGCGTCGAGGTCGCGGGTGTTCCCGTACGTGGTGCACTCCCTCTCGCGGACGTCCAGTTCCATGCCGTTCACCACCACTCCGTCACCGCCCTGCTTCGCCGCTTCGAGGGCCAGCCGTGTGCGGGCCTCGTGACGGACGTGGCCGATCAGCCGCGTGTAGCCGTCGACCTCCTGGTTCCCCGCGGTCCAGACGGCCCGGCGGGAGGTACGCCAGTCGTCGTGCCGGGTGGCGAGCGCGATGCCGAAGACGAGTCCGGCGGGGATCCATCCGCCGTGGACGAGCCTGGCGAAGTCCTGGCCGCTCAGGTGGGAGGTGAACGGCCGGCGCGGGCGGATCCGCGACCGGGCCCGGACCGCGGTGCCCCGCACCGTGAACTCAAGCCCGCCGGCGGGGAATTCGGCGACCCGCAGTTCCACCGCGACGATCCCGTCACCGGCCAGGGCGCCGCACTCGGCCACGGCCCGGGACAGCGCCAGCCCGCGCGCCGCGTACATCGTCCGCACCAGCGGCGCGAACGACGACGACCACGGTGACGACGGAACGCTCGCGCCGTCCGTGGCCGACCACGAGCCCGGGCAGCCCCAGACACCGGTGTAGCCGATGGTGAAGACGGCCGTGCCGAGCACCTGCCCGACCGGATCGAAGCCGGCGCCCTTGACCGCGGCGAACTCCTCGGCCGACAGGCCCGAGTTCCACGTGCCGTCGGGGCGCGGCGGCCCGGAGCCGTCGCCGGGAGTGCCGGCCGGACCGGCGTTCCGTGCGGGTGACCTCGGCTCCTGCGTCATCGACCTCTCGGCTCACCGTGCGGATCATCGCTTCGCCGTCCGGCAGCGTATGCCATGGGATCGTGCGGCGAAACGGTGGTGCCGTGTGATCGCGAGCCTCAACGGCCGTGCCCGGCAAGGTTCCTGGACCTGCCGGGCACGGGCGTGCACCGCTTTCAGTACGAGAGCGCGGTGTCCAGGTCCTGCTGCCAGTACGTCACCGTGAGCTTCTCGTCGATGTAGACGCCCTTCGGGGGCAGGGCCGGGCGGGCGCTTCCGTTCCGGCCCTGGTCGCCGTAGTGGACCTCCAGCGTCTTGGCCGTGTAGCCGTGGACGCCGCTGCCGTCGGCCGCGGACAGGAGCACGCCCGCGTAGCCGGACTCGCCGGGAGCGAGGGTGACGACCGCCTGCGGGTGGGTCTCCTCCGCGACCGGCGGGACGGACTGGGCCTCGCTGAAGCGGACGATCGGGTAGCCCGTCAGGTCGCAGTTCTTCGAGCTCTTGTTGGTGACGGTGAGCAGCAGGTGGTTGAGCGGGCGGGAGACGACCGTCGCGGTCGTGCGGGTGGTGGCCGCGACGCACGCCGGGTTGCGGGTGCCGCCCTTGCCGCCCGCGGAGCCGCCCGTGGACCCGGTGCCGCCGGTGCCCTTCGAGCCCGTGGTGGTGCCGGAGTTCTTCGAACCGCTCGTCGAGCCCGTGGTGGTGCGGGTGCCCGCGGGCTTCGCCGTCGTGCCTCCGGCCGTCCCCTCGCTCGGCCGGGCCGAGGAGCGGGCCCCGGCGGACGGGCCCTCGTCGCGGACGCCGTCGCCGTTGCCGCACGCCGTGAGGGCGAACGCGGCGAGCGCGATGGTGGAGGCGGCGAGCAGACGGGTGCGGGTGGTGCGTGCGGACATGGGTGATCCCCCTGGGGTGTCTCTGGTGGAACGGCCGCTCGACCGGTCGTGGGGAGCGGCGTGCTTGGATGGCAGCAGCTTGTGCGGTGATCCGTCCCGGCCGCCACACCCGGCGGGCAACACGGGACGCTGGAACGCCGAAACAGGCTTTGAGCTGGGGAAATGGCAACTCCCTGGAACGTGGTCCGGGACACGGGGGATGGAGGAACGGTGGCGGGGGACGAGTTCGCGGGACTGCTCAGGGAGCTGAAGGAGCGGTCCGGTCTCAGCTACGGGGCACTCGCCAAACGGCTGCACGTCAGCACGTCCACACTGCACCGGTACGTCAACGGGGACGCGGTGCCGGCGGACTACGCGCCGGTCGAACGCCTCGCGCGGGTCTGCCGGGCCACGCCGGACGAGCTGGTGGAGCTGCACCGGCGGTGGGTCCTGGCGGACGCGCTGCGGGGGAAGAAGGGCCTGGGGCGAACGGGAGCCGGGGACCCGGCCGTTGGAGCTCCGGACGCGGAGGTCGTGGCGGGGGCCGAGACCGCGGACGCGAGCGGCGCGGTGTCCGGCGCGGGGGCGGACGACACGGCGGACGGTACGGCGGACGGGCGGCCGGCGAGCGAGGGCGCGGCGGCCGTGGGGCCCGTGCCGGTGCGGCCGAGCCGGCTGCGGAGCCGGCGTTCCGCGGTGCTCGCCGGGGTCGGTGCCGTCGTCGTGACGGCGGTCGTGTCCGGCGTGCTGGCCGTGCAGCTCGGGTCCGGCAGTCGCGACGACGGCGCCGGGGGAGGCGCCGTGGCCGTCGGAGTGCCACCCGCCGCGCGCCCGAGCCCGACCGGCACGACATCCGGCCCGCGCCATGGATCGGCCTCGCCGTCCGCCGTGCACCGGAGCCCCCGGCCGTCCGGATCGACGGTCGGCGGAGCCGTCGACGGGAACGGCGTCGCCGACGACCGTGCGGCCGGTGCCGGTGCCGGTGCCGGTGCACCGACCGTCGTGGTCGACCCGTACACATTCGACGACCCGTGCAGCCAGCACTACCTGGTGAACCGGCCCGCGCAGCAGGTGCCCCCGCCGCCGAACGAGTCGGACGCGCGGGGCTGGGTCACCGCGCTCGGCGGGGTCCCGAGCGGGGAGCAACTGCTCGCGCTCACCGTGCAGGGCACCGGGCAGGCGACCGTCGTCCTGGAGGCGCTGCATGTGCGCGTGCTGGACAAGAGCGCGCCGCTCGCCTGGAACGACTACGCGATGGGCGTGGGCTGCGGCGGCGGGGTGGAGACGAAGTCGTTCACCGTGGACCTCGACGCGGGACGTCCGGCGGTCGCGCTCAAGGGCGGGCAGCGCGCCTTCCCCTTCAAGGTGAGCGAGTCCGACCCCGAGGTCTTCTACGTGTTCGCGGACACGCAGGCGCACGACGTGAGCTGGTACCTGGAGCTCGACTGGTCCAGCGGCACGAAGAGCGGCACCGTGCGCGTCGACGACCACGGCAAGCCGTTCCGGACCAGCGGGAACGTGGGGCGGCCCGCGTACGACTACCCGCTGGGCGGCAGCGAGTGGGGGAAGGCCGCTCCTCCCGGCTGACCGGCGTCATCAAGTCGCCCCAGGCGCTAGGTTGTTGCCCGTTGTATGACGCGACTCTCCAGGGAGATGTTTCATGTCCGGTGATGCCCTCAGCCAGGATCCCGCGGAGCTGAGAAAGAGGATCGACACCACCAAGGCACACCCCGCCCGGGTCTACGACGTCTTCCTCGGAGGCAAGGACAACTACCCGGTCGACCGCAACGCGGCCGCCGCCGCGCTCGCCGCGAACCCGCGGGGCTACCTCGACGTCCGGCACAACCGGGACTTCCTCCGGCGCGCCGTGACATCGCTGACGGCGGAGAGCGGCGTGAAGCAGTTCCTCGACATCGGCACCGGGCTGCCGACCCAGGAGAACGTCCACCAGATCGCGCAGGGGATCACCCCGGACGCGCGGGTCGTGTACGTCGACAACGACCCGGTGGTCCTCGCCCACGCGCGCGCCCTGCTCACCAGCGGGCCCGAGGGGCGTACGGACTACATCGACGCCGACCTCAAGCAGCCCGGTCAGATCCTCGAACAGGCCGCCAAGACCCTGGACCTCGACGAGCCGGTCGTCCTGGTGCTGGTCGCGATCCTGCACTTCGTCGAGGACGAGGAGGCCTACCCGATCGTCCGCGACCTGGTCGACGCCCTGCCGTCCGGCAGCCGGATCGTCCTCAGCCACCTCACCGAGGACCTGAACCCCGAAGCCATCCGCGCGGTCCAACGCACCTACACCGAGCGGGGGTTCACCTTCGTGCTGCGGTCGCGGGCCGAGGTCGAGCGGTTCTTCACCGAGAACGGTCTGGTGCTGGACGAGCCCGGTGTCGTCCCGGCCCACCACTGGCGTCCCGACGGCGGCGCCCCCGCCCCGGAGAAGGCCGACCCCGAGCTGCTGGCCACGCTCGACGCCATCGAGATGGTCCGCTACCGCGACATCAACGACGTGACGGACGCGGACATCAACGTGTACGTGGCCACGGGCGTCAAGCCGTAGCCGACGGACACCCGCACCGGACGGAGACCGGGGCGCGAGCTCGCCCCGGTCTCCGTCCGGATGCCGGAATTGACGGGTGTAGACGGCACGTATCCGCCTAGGGTGCGGGCACGAGCGGTCCCGGGGCGACGGGGCCGCCCGCCCGCACCCCGGGAGGGCCGCCGGCCCCCGCGAGGTCTCCGCCAGGACAAGGAGATGTCATCGTGACCGTCATCGAGCCCGCCGCCACGACCGCCCCCGTGCCCCCGCTCGCCGCCCGGGCGACCGCGATCGGAGGCTCACCGGTACGGGACATCCTCGCGGTCACCGCCCGCCCCGAGGTGATCAATTTCGCGGGCGGGCTGCCCGCCCCCGAACTGTTCGACGCGGCCGGTATCGCCGCCGCCTACCGGGACGTCCTCGCCGAGGAAGCCGCACGGGCCCTGCAGTACTCGACGACCGAGGGCGAACCGGTGCTGCGGACGGCCCTCGCCGCGCGGACCGCGGCGCGCGGTCTGCCGACCGGGCCGGACGACGTGCTCGTCACCACCGGTTCGCAGCAGGCGCTGTCGCTGCTCGCCACGGCCCTGCTGGAGCCGGGGGACACCGTTCTCGTCGAAAGCCCCTGCTATCTCGCGGCACTTCAGGCGTTCGCCTTCGCCGGCGCCCGCGTGCTCGCCGTGCCGGGCGACGAGGACGGCATCGACCCCGAGGCACTGGACACCCTGGTCGCCCGGGAGCGGCCGAAGCTCCTCTACACCGTGCCCACCTTCCAGAACCCCACCGGCCGCACCCTCCCCGCCGAGCGCCGCGCCGCCGTCGCCCGCGTCGCCGCCACCCGCGGGCTGTGGATCGTCGAGGACGACCCCTACGGCGAACTGCGCTTCGAGGGCGAGCGTGTTCCGTGGATCGCCTCCCACGAAGGCGCGGGGGACCGGACCGTGCTCCTCGGCTCGTTCTCCAAGGTGATGGCACCCGGGATGCGGCTGGGCTGGCTGCGGGCGCCCGCGGCGCTCCGGCGGGCCTGCGCGGTCGCCAAGCAGGCCGCCGACCTGCACACCCCGACCGTCAACCAGCTCGCCGCCGCCCGGTACCTGGCCGACCAGGACCTCGACGCCCATGTGGCGCGGGTCGCCTCCGTCTACCGCGAGCGGCGCGACGCCATGCTCGCCGGGATCGGCGACGCCCTCCCGGCCGGGTCGACGTGGACCCGGCCCGAGGGCGGCATGTTCCTCTGGGCCCGGCTGCCGGAGCCGTACGACACGACGGCACTGCTCCGCGCGGTCGTGGAGCACGGGGTCGCCTACGTGCCCGGCGCGCCCTTCTACGCGGGCACCCCGGAGACGTCGACGATGCGCCTGTGCTTCGTCACGCAGACCCCGGACGAGATCGCGGAGGGGCTGCGGCGGCTCGCCCCGGGCCTGCGCGGCTGACCCCGGCGGCGGTCACCCCGTCACCGGGGAGGTGCCGGCGGCGCCGGTCAGTCCCACCAGAAGGACCAGACCGGCTCGTTCAGCACCTCCTGCTCGGCATACGTCCGCAGCGCCGTGTGACTGCCCTGTGTGATGTTGTCCGGGCAGAACGCGAAGTGCTCGGCGGCGACCGCCTCGGCCTCCGCCAGGGTCGTCGGCGGCGCCGCCACCGACACCACCAACTGGTCGAAGGTCAGCGCCACCACCCGTATCCCGAAACGGTCCTCCCAGGACCGCAGGACCGCGCACAGGCGCGCCACGTCGTTCTCGTGGTTCAGCGGTCCCGTCCAGCCCAGCGCCGCCGGGATGTCCGCGCTGCGGCGCGCCGGAATGAGCGCGAGACGCGGTTCCTTCAGCCACGAGCCGCGGGCCGCGAGGATCTCCGCGATCTCCGCGGCGCGGGCGTCCGGGTCCGCCTCCGGGACCGTGGCGGCGGCGAGCCCCGGCCAGGACGCTCCGTGCGGCGCGACGACCGCGTCATAGGGCTCCGGCCTGCCGAAGAGGCTCTCCACGACCTCCCGGCTCGCGTAGTCCCCGTCGTCCCCGAGCTCGTCCGCCGCGTACCGCTCCCAGAAGTCGGCCAGCACCTCGTCGGCGTCGTGATCCCCGGCGTACGACATCGCGTCGGGCATCAACTCCCAGCCGCCCGGGCCGTTCTGCGGGCCGCCGACGTCCAGCAGCACCGGCAGCAGGCCGAGCGTGCGGGCGGAGTCGGCCGCGCTCCAGGCTCCGTCGGCCGGCCGCTCCTCGGCATGCCACACCAACGGCTCGTGCCACGTGCCCTCGTGGGTCGCGTCGATCAGTCTTCCGGCGGGGAGGTCGAGCCCGAGGGCGCGCCCGCTCGGGTCTGCCACCAGCCGCGGCAGCGGGTTGGGAAGAGTCGCCATGCCGGTGACTGTAGGGGCCCCCACTGACAACGGGGCCGCTCCGCTCTCCTACTGGGCTGCGGTGAACGCGGCCCAGGCCCGCGCCGACACACGGAGACCGGGCTCCGCCGGGTTCTTGGAGTCCCGCAGGTGAACGGCGGACACTTTGCCGGACTGGGGCCCGGAGTAGGCGACTTCGAGGCACTCGCCCTCGTCGCTGCTGTAGGTCGACTTGAACCAGCGCAGTTCGACGCTCATTGCACTCCCAGCATGTGGTCCAACAGGCCTTTGCTGTCTTCGGTGTTGAGGGCCTGCGTTCGCAGCATCGCATATTTTTGCGAAAGGGCGGACACCTCGCCGGGGTCGGCCACGAGTTGGCTTCCGCGTTGGGTCTCGGCGTAGGCGAGACGCTGATGGTCGTCGGTCTCCAGGAGGATGAAAGGGCCGGCCAGCCCGGCGTGGGCGGGCCGGCCGAACGGCAGGATCTGCAAGGAGACCCCAGGGAGGTCGGAGTCCGCGCGCAGGTGGCGCAGTTGCTCGTCGAAGACCTCCTGCCCGCCGATGCGGTCCATCAGGACGGCCTCCCAGATGACGAAGCTGACGGTGGTGGGGGTCGGGCGGCGCAGCAGCTCCTGCCGGGCTGTGCGGGCGGCTGTTCGCCTTTCGATCTCTACCTCGCTGTACGCGGGGACGCGGCTCCTGAAGACTGCGCGCGCGTAGCTCTCGGTCTGGAGGGACCCTGGAAGGACCGCGTTGGCGTAGAAGCTGAGCGCGGGTGCCGTCCTTTCCAAGTCCAGGTACTCATCGACCCAGCGGGGGACGAGGTCGATCTCAGGCATGTTCTCCACGGCGACGGCCAACACCCCCTTGGTGTCCAGGAAGACGTCCAGCTCCGCAGCCAAGGAGTCCTTCAGAGGGCGCCGCCCCTGCTCGATCGAGGCGATGGTCTCCTCCTGCGCGCCCACGTGACGGCTGAGGGAGGCCTGGCTGTGCCCCGCCGCTCGCCGGAGCGTGGCCAGCATGGCGCCCAGCATCTTCATCGCCGAAGCGTTCTTCTTGTAGTGGCGCCTTGGGCTCACGATGCATCAACTCCGTTGTGAGGGCGACGCATCCCGTACGCATAATCCGTACGGGATAGCACACTGCACCAGTGTGACCACGGAGGGTCACTCTTGTCCCGTGAACGAGACCATCCACCTCCCGCCCCTGCGTGAGCGCTTCTTTCGACGGGACCGGCGGGCCGTGGCCGCTGCCAGGCGGTTCGCCCACGAGACGCTCACCGGATGGGGGCTCGCCGGCACCGAACAGGCCGACGACGTGTTGCTCTGCGTCAGCGAGCTCGCGACCAACGCCCTCGTGCACGCCGTGCCGCCGGGACGGCACTTCCGCGTCTTCCTGCGCTACGACGGCACCGTCCTGCGAGTCGAGGTCCACGACAGCGGGCCGGGCACGCCGAGGATCGCCGACCGGGCCGACGAGGGCGGCCGGGGCCTGCTGCTGGTGGCCGCGTTCGCCGACCGGTGGGGGGTCGACGCGCGCGACCCGGGCAAGGCGGTGTGGTGCGAGTTCGGCGGACGCAAGACCCCAACGCCGTTACGGCCGAAAGAAGTTGATGGTGGGAGGAAATAGTTCGACGGGCGTGTGCGGTGCTGGTTACTTGTGGGGCACGGGTGCCCGGACGGGGTGCCCGCTCTCATGGAGGGGGAGACATCCGTGCCCAGAAGCACTGGATGGAGACGCGTCCTGACCGGCGTCCTGGCGGGGCTGACCGCGACGGTGGGCCTCACCACGGCGCTCGCCGCGCCCGCCGCGGCAGCCACCGGCACGCCGGTGGCGGTGACCAAGTACAGCCACAGCAGCAGACCCGGCGACTACATAGGCCAGGGGACCACCGCGTCGTACACGCCGAAGACGGCGACGGTCAGCGCGGGCGGCTCCGCCGAGTACGTGCGCTTCCGGGTGTCGACCGACGACACCTGGTGGGACGTCGACCTCGCCGCACCGCAGGGGGAGAAGCTCCACCCCGGTGTCTACCGGAACGCCGAGCGCGCGGCGTTCCGCACCGGACGCTCACCGGGACTCGACGTCTCCGGGGACGGGCGCGGCTGCAACGAGGTGTACGGGCAGTTCTCGGTCAACCAGATCGAGACCGACGCCGACGGCACGATCACGGCGCTCGACGCCACGTACACCCAGCACTGTGAGAGCGCGACCGCCCCGGCACTGACCGGGGTCGTCAAGTACCGTGCCTATCCGCTGGGTTACTCCTACACGAGTGACGCCGGGGATTGGATCGGCCAGGGTGTGAGCGCCACCCACACCGGGTCCACCAGCACGTTCTCGCTCAGCGGGGGTGCCGACGGCGTCCGGTACGGCGTCTCCGGCAAGCGTGAGTACTGGTCGGCTTCCATCGCCCCGCCCGTGGGGGAGCGGTTCGAGGTCGGGACGACCTACGCCACGGAGCGCTTCCGTACGGCGGAGGTCGGCGAACTCGACCTGGGCGGGAACGGCCGCGGCTGCAACAGCAGCACCGGTGAGTTCACCGTCGGCAAACTGGCGTTGAACGACGACGGCACCGTGAAGGCGTTCGCCGCGACGTTCGTCCAGCACTGCGAGGGCGGCACCCCCGCGCTCCACGGCACGATCCACTACTACGCCTGACAGGCGGGCCGACAGCCGGACGGCCCCGGCGAGACAGTGGTGTCACCGTCCCGCCGGGGCCGCGAGGTCCGCGCGTCCCGCCCGGGCGTCAGAGCCGCTCGGGCGTCCGGATGCCCAGCAGGGACATGCCCTGGTGGAGGGTCCGGGCCGTCAGGTCGCAGAGGAACAGCCGGTTCTCCGCGACCTCCTGCGCCGGGGCCGGCTTGATGACCGGGCACTGGTCGTAGAACGTCGTGTAGAGCGAGGCCAGCTGGTACAGGTACGCGGCCAGCTTGTGCGGCGCGTACTCCGCGGCGACCTCCTCCAGCGTCTCCCCGAACCTGTCCAGGTGCAGACCCAATGCCCGCTCCGCCGGGGCCAGTTCCAGCTCCGGGTGCGCCACCGGCGTACGGTCGCCCGCCTTGCCGAAGATCGACCGGACCCGGGCGTACGCGTACTGGAGGTACACCGAGGTGTCGCCGTTCAGCGAGACCATCTGGTCCAGGTCGAACTTGTAGTCCCGGACCGCGGAGGTCGACAGGTCCGCGTACTTCACGGCGCCGATACCGACGTACCGGCCGTTCTCCTCGATCTCCGACTCGCTCAGGCCCACCTTCTCGGCCTTCTCCCGCACGACGGCCGTGGCCCGGTCGATCGCCTCGTCCAGCAGGTCGACCAGCCGCACCGTCTCGCCCTCACGGGTCTTGAACGGCTTGCCGTCCTTGCCCAGCACCGTGCCGAACGCCAGCTGGTGCGCCTTCACGTCGTCGTTCAGCCAGCCCGCCCGGCGCGCCGTCTCGAAGACCATCTTGAAGTGCAGGGACTGCCGCGCGTCCACCACGTACAGCAGCGTCGACGCCTTCAGGTTGAACACCCGGTCACGGATCGCCGACAGGTCGGTGGCCGCGTAGCCGTAGCCACCGTCCGACTTCTTCACGATCAGCGGCACCGGGTTGCCGTCCGGGCCCTTCACGTCGTCGAAGAACACGCACAGCGCGCCGTCCGAGCGGACCGCGACGCCCGACTCCTCCAGCAGCCGGCACGTCTCGTCCAGCATGTCGTTGTAGCCGGACTCGCCGACCACGTCCGCGTCCCGGATGTCCATGTCGAGCTTGTCGAAGACCGAGTAGAAGTAGATCTTCGACTCGTCCACGAACTTCTGCCACATGGCCAGCGTCTCCGGCTCGCCCGCCTGGAGGTCCACCACCCGGCGCCGCGCCCGCGTCTTGAACTCCTCGTCGGAGTCGAAGACGGTCCGCGCCGCCTTGTAGAGCCGGTTCAGGTTCGACATGGCCTCCTCGCCGGAGACCTCGCCGCCCTGGTGGTCCAGCTCGTGCGGGTGCTCGATCAGGTACTGGATGAGCATGCCGAACTGGGTGCCCCAGTCGCCGATGTGGTGCCGCCGCACGACGGACTCGCCGGTGAACTCCAGGATCTGCACCACCGCGTCACCGATCACCGCGGACCGCAGGTGTCCGACGTGCATCTCCTTCGCCACGTTCGGCTGGGCGTAGTCGATCACCGTCGTGCCCGGGTGCTCCGCGAGGGGCACACCGAGGCGCGCGCCGTCCGCGTACCGCTCCGCCAGGTTCCGGACGATCGCGCCGTCCGTGACCGTGATGTTCAGGAAGCCGGGTCCGGAGACCTCGATGTCCTTGATCACGTCACCGGACGCCACCTGCGCCACCACCTGCGTCGCCAGGTCGCGCGGGTTCGCCTTCGCCTTCTTCGCGAGGGCCAGGATCCCGTTGGCCTGGAAGTCGGCCCGGTCGCTTCGGCGCAGCAGCGGGTCCGCGGAACCGGCCTCCGGCAGGG
This sequence comes from Streptomyces sp. M41(2017), assembly GCF_002078175.1. GTDB lineage: Bacteria > Actinomycetota > Actinomycetes > Streptomycetales > Streptomycetaceae > Streptomyces. The sequence continues at coordinate 2,586,144 of NZ_MWFK01000001.1, forward strand.
CTGCCGAGAGGGCGTCCGCGAGGCGCTGGTGGACGGAAGCGGTGAGGGACGTGACCGAGGCCATGGAGTGGCTGCCGTTCTAGTCGGGTTCCGGGTTCGTGCAGTACAGGAAAGCCAGTATCCCACGCGGTGAAAAGCCGTTTTCGCGGTTGCGGCCCGAGCTGGGAGAATGGTCCCGTCAGCCGTACTGGCGTATGAGAAAGAAGGACGTGCCGATCGTGGCTCAGAGCACCGAGACCACCGACTGGGTCTCCCGTTTCGCGGACGAGGTCATCGAGGAGTCGGAGCGTCGGGCCCCGGGCAAACCCGTCGTCGTCGCGTCCGGCCTCTCCCCCTCCGGCCCGATCCACCTCGGCAACCTCCGCGAGGTCATGACCCCGCACCTGGTCGCCGACGAGGTCCGCCGCCGCGGGTACGCCGTGCGCCACCTGATCTCCTGGGACGACTACGACCGGTACCGCAAGGTCCCGGCCGGCATCGCGGGCATCGACGCGTCCTGGGCCGAGCACATCGGCAAGCCCCTGACCTCCGTCCCCGCCCCGGTCGGCTCGGCGTACCCGAACTGGGCCGAGCACTTCAAGGCCGCGATGACCGAGGCGCTCGCCGAGCTCGGTGTCGAGTACGACGGGATCAGCCAGACCGAGCAGTACACCTCGGGCGCCTACCGCGAGCAGATCCTGTTCGCGATGAAGCACCGCGGTGACATCGACGCCATCCTGGAGCAGTACCGCACCAAGAAGGCCCCCGCCAAGAAGCAGCAGGGCCAGAAGCCCGTCGACGAGGCCGAGCTGGAGGCCGCGGAGGGCTCCGGTGCCGCCGCCGAGGACGACGGCAGCTCGACGTCCGGGTACTACCCGTACAAGCCCTACTGCGGGCAGTGCGGCAAGGACCTCACCACCGTCACGTCCTACGACGACGAAACGACCGAGCTGACCTACACCTGCACCGCCTGCGAGTTCTCCGAGACCGTCCGCCTCAGCGAGTTCAACCGCGGCAAGCTCGTCTGGAAGGTCGACTGGCCCATGCGCTGGGCGCACGAGGGCGTCGTCTTCGAGCCCAGCGGCGTCGACCACTCCTCGCCCGGCTCCAGCTTCCAGGTCGGCGGGCAGATCGTCGGCCTCTTCGGCGGCAAGCAGCCCATCGGCCCCATGTACGCCTTCGTCGGCATCAGCGGCATGGCGAAGATGTCCAGCAGCAAGGGCGGCGTCCCCACCGCGTCGGACGCCCTGCGGATCATGGAGCCGCAGCTGCTGCGCTGGCTGTACGCCCGCCGCCGTCCCAACCAGTCGTTCAAGATCGCCTTCGACCAGGAGATCCAGCGGCTCTACGACGAGTGGGACAAGCTCGCCGGCAAGGTCGCCGACGGCTCGGTGCTGCCCGCCGACGCCGCCGCGTACAGCCGGGCCGTCGGCACCGCGGCCGGGGAACTGCCCCGCACCCCCCGTCCGATGGCCTACCGCACCCTGGCCTCCGTCGCCGACATCACCGCCGGCGCCGAGGACCAGACCCTGCGCATCCTGAGCGAACTCGACCCCGAGAACCCGCTCGCGTCCCTGGACGAGGTCCGGCCCCGGCTCGACAAGGCCGAGACCTGGATCAACACCCAGGTCCCCGCCGAGGAGCGCACCGTCGTCCGCGAGGAGCCCGACGTCGAGCTCATCACGTCCCTCGACGACCAGGGCCGCGAGTCGCTGCGCCTGCTCCTCGACGGACTGGAGCGCAACTGGTCCCTGGACGGCCTCACCCACCTCGTCTACGGCGTTCCCAAGGTCCAGGCCGGCTTCTCCGCCGACGCCACCGCCAAGGAACTCCCCGCCGAGATCAAGGTCGCCCAGCGCACCTTCTTCGCCCGGCTCTACCACCTGCTCGTCGGCCGCGACACCGGGCCGCGTCTGCCCACGCTGCTCCTCGCGGTCGGCCAGGACCGGGTCCGCAAGCTGCTCTCCGCGTAGGGAGTCCGGCTGTACGACGAAGGGGGCGCCCGGTGATCACCGGGCGCCCCCTTCGTCCTGGGCCGTTCGTGGTTACGCGATGTGGTCCTCCTGCAGTTCCGCCGTGTGGCGGTTGGTGAAGCGGTTGACCATCCGCTCCGCCTCGCGCTGCGGGAGCGTGGTGCCGTACGTGGCCTCCACATTGCCCCTGAACTGGCCCGACGTCGGATAGCTGCCGTCTATCGACTTCTTGAAGACCAGGTAGTAGTCGTTCTCGGTCGGCTCCGAGCCGCCGCCCGCACCCATCTCACGGGTACGGCCCGGGCCGGCCGGGATCGGGAACGTGCCGGTGTCCTCCGGAGACGGCTCCGGCGCGGGAGCGTCCGCGGCGACGGGGTCGGGCTGCTCCGCGTACTGCTGCTGAGGGAACGCCTGCTGCTCGAACCGACGCTGCTGCTCGAACCGCCGCTGCTCCTCGTCGTACTGCCGGAACCCGTCGGCCTGCCGGAACCTGTCGGCCTGCCGGAACCCGTCGGCCTGCTGAAACTCCTCGGCCTGCCGGGACGGGTCGGCCTGCTGGAACTGCTCGGCCTGCTGCTCCTCGTACCACTGCTGGTCCGCGTCATCCGGGTCGTACGACGGGTCGTAGCCGCCCTGGTAGGCGACGGCCTGGGGGCTGCGTGAGTGCAGCCACGGATTCTGCGGCTCGGCGTGGCCCTCCACGCGGTCGGGGGACTCGCTCGCCCCGCCGGCGGGAAGCTGCTCCCGGACAGGTGTGGCGTCGCTCTGCACGGCGGGTGCCGCCGGCTCGGGCTCGCGCGCCACCTCCAGCCGCGGCGGGGGCGGCAGCAGCACCGGCTCGATGCCCGCCGCGGCGAGACCCGAGGGGGCCGTCTCCGCGAGGGGGACGCCGTAGCGCGCCAGGCGCAGCGGCATCAGGGACTCCACGGGGGCCTTACGGCGCCAGGCGCGGCCGAAGCGGGAGTGCAGGCGGGCCTGGTAGACGAGGCGGTCCTGCTCCAGCTTGATGACCTGCTCGTAGGAGCGCAGCTCCCACAGCTTCATCCGGCGCCAGAGGAGGAAGGTCGGGACGGGGGAGAGCAGCCAGCGGGTGAGGCGGACGCCCTCCATGTGCTTGTCGGCCGTGATGTCGGCGATCCGGCCGATCGCGTGCCGGGCCGCCTCGACCGAGACCACGAACAGGATCGGGATGACGGCGTGCATGCCGACACCGAGCGGGTCCGGCCAGGCCGCCGCGCCGTTGAAGGCGATCGTGGCGATCGTCAGCAGCCACGCGGTCTGGCGCAGCAGGGGGAACGGGATGCGGATCCAGGTCAGCAGCAGGTCCAGCGCGAGCAGGACGCAGATCCCGGCGTCGATGCCGATCGGGAAGACGTACGAGAAGTTCCCGAACCCCTTCTTGATCGCCAGCTCACGGACCGCCGCGTACGAACCCGCGAAGCCGATCCCGGCGATGACGACCGCACCGGCGACGACCACACCGATGAGTATCTTGTGCATCCGAGTCAGCTGTATGGGCGCGGACACCTGTACTCCCCTCCCCTTGCGTGTTGTTGCGCGCAACAGAGTGGCACATGTGTGCGGCGTCCGGGTGCCCGGCATGGGAGGAGCCCGGTCCCCTCGGGTACCGGGCTCCCGCAACTGTCCAGCTCAGACCGGAAGTTGGGCCTCCGGAAGGATCGTGGTCGGGTCAGCTCTTCGCCGCCGCGGCCTTGGACGCGGACTTCGACGGGGACGCGGAGTCGCTCCCGGAGCCCGCCTTCGCATCACCCTTGGAGTCGTCCTTCGAGTCGCTCTTGTCCGCGCTCTTGGACGGCGAGGCCGACGTCGCGCCGGAGGAGGGCTTCGAGGACGAGCCCTTCGACGGGGACGAACCGGTCGAGCCACCGTCCTTGTTCGCCGCGGACACCGCCGTGACGGCCTCCTTCGCGGCCTTCTCGGCCGCCTTCAGCAGATCACCGGAGTCCGGGGTCTTCTCTCCCGCGAGACCGGCGCCGTTGTAGTCGATCGTGACGACCACGTTCTCCACGCGTGCCACGATCGTCTGCTGCTTGAAGGCGCCTTCCTTCTTCTTCAGGTCGTAGTGCACGGCCGTCGCCTCGTCGCCCGTGCCGGCGACCGGAGCCGCCTTGGCGCCCTTCGCGCCCTCGACGGCCTGCGCCGCCGTGACCTGCTTCTCGAAGTAGGCGTGCGCCTGCTCGTCGCCCGCGCCGCGCGCGTCCGAGTCGAAGCGCAGCAGGGCCACGTTCAGCCAGCGGAACTGCGAGCCCTTCACGCCGTTGTTGTCGAGGCTGCTCCAGTTGCAGTTGCCGCGCTGGGCCGCATCGTCCGATGCGCCCTTCTTGCCCGACTTGCCCGCCTTGGGGACCAGTTCGCCCAGCGTCTTCTTCGACAGCACCGAACACGGCTGCGGAAGCGTCCCGTACGCGGCCGGCTGCACGGCCTCGGCCGTCGGGCTCGCGGACTTCTTCGCGTCCGGTGTCGCGCCGGCGCTCTTCGCGGCGTCGTCCGTGGAGCCGGAGTCCGAGGAACAGCCCGCGGCGACGAGCGCCACCGGGATGGCTGCTGCGCTGACAAGGATGCGGGTGAGTCGCGGTGCTCGGCCTACTCGCTGTACTGGTCGGTGCATGGTTCCTTCACTCGAGGCTCGTGGTACGACCGCACATGGGGCGTGCGGCCGGTCGGGTCCGAGGGGCCACGGTACGCGGTGATCCGCCGGGCCGGTTCCCGTTCGGGCGGTTCGTGCAGGGGTGCCCGAGGGGGTCGCCGAGCCGTCAGCCGTCGAGCTTTCCGGCGAGCACGTCGGCCAGTTTCCGGGCCCTGTCCTGCATTTCCTCGCTGTCGGGGACGCCCCCGGAAGCCGTCGGCTGCTCCGCGTACTCGATCGTCACGATGACGTTCGACGTGCGGAACACCACAGTCACCGTGCGCTGCCGGGCGGTCGAGGAGCCGGCGCTCAGCTTGTCGTCCAGGAACGCCTGGTCCGCCAGGTCGTCGAGGACGCGGGGCTGGAGCGCGGCGGACGTCTGGGTGGGGGAGGCGGAGCCGGACGGCGTGGGCTCGGAGCCGCTTCCGCCGCTGTCGTTGCCCTCGCCGCCGTCGCTGCTGCCGGCGTCACCGCTCGGCGTGCCGGCGTCGCCGCCCGGACTCGACGAGGCGTCGCTGCCGGTGGCCGCGGGCTCGGGAAGGTCCGCCGCCGTCTCCTGGGTGGAGTACAGCTCCTCCGCCTTGTTGTCGTCGCTCACCGTGTTGTCGTAGGACACGACCCGCTCGAAGTCGACGGAGAGATGGTCGGTGGCGGAGGCGGACTCCACCTTCCAACTGCAGCCGTCACGCCGGTCCGTGTCGTACGTGAGGGCCGCCTCGCCCTCGTACGCCTGCTCCTGCTGTGCCGCGTCGGTGAGTTGTCCGATGCCCGGCAGCAGGGCGTCAAGGGTGTCGTGATCGACCGCGCCGCACGCCTCCGGCAGGGTGCGGTACTTGCCCGGCTGGGCCGCGACGGCCGTCGTGCCGGTGTCGCCGCCCTTGGAGTCGATCGGCGAACCCCCGTCGTCCGAAGCGCCGGTGCAGCCCGCCAGCAAAGCCGCGAGGAGCACGGCGGCGCCGGGTACGTACGCCTTCCGCTGCACGGTCAGGCTCCTCTCGACGGTTCCCCGGCGCGCTTCCGCCCGGGTGTCCTGTGGTTATTCGGTTGCCGCACAGGGGCGACCCCTGGAGACAATGTGTATCGCACGCACAGCCGTGGACGCCGGTCCGTTGTCCCATACGTCGACCTAGGCGCCGGTTTTGCGATTAATGACTTCTGTTGGTTCCCGGGGGATTGAGGGCGATATGTCGTACGTAGAGGTGCCGGGTGCGAAGGTTCCCATCCGCATGTGGACCGACCCGGCGTCGGTCGAGGACGTGGCACTCCGTCAGCTCCAGAACGTGGCGACCCTGCCCTGGATCAAGGGGCTCGCCGTCATGCCGGACGTGCACTACGGCAAGGGTGCGACGGTCGGCTCCGTCATCGCGATGCGGGACGCGGTGTGCCCGGCCGCGGTGGGCGTCGACATCGGCTGCGGCATGTCCGCCGTCCGTACGTCCCTCACGGCCAACGACCTGCCGGGCGACCTGTCCCGCCTCCGCTCCAAGATCGAGCAGGCGATCCCGGTCGGCCGCGGCATGCACGACTCCCCGATCACCCCGGACGCCTTCCACGGCCTGCCCACCGCGGGCTGGGACGACTTCTGGGGGCGGTTCGACGGAGTGGCCGATGCGGTCAAGTTCCGTCAGGAGCGGGCGCTGAAGCAGATGGGAACGCTCGGATCCGGAAATCACTACATCGAGCTTTTGTTCGATTCTGATGGCGTCGTGTGGCTCACGCTGCACTCCGGATCCCGGAATATCGGCAAGGAACTGGCCGAGCACCACATCGGCGTGGCCCAGAAGCTCCCGCACAACCACGGGCTTGTCGACCGTGACCTCGCCGTCTTCGTCGCCGATACCCCTCAGATGGCGGCGTACCGCAACGACCTGTTCTGGGCCCAGGAGTACGCGAAGAACAACCGGACGCTCATGATGGCGCTTCTGAAGGACGTGGTCCGTAAGGAGTTCAAGAAGGCGAAGCCGACGTTCGAGCCGGAGATCTCCTGCCACCACAACTATGTCGCGGAGGAGCGGTACGAGGGCATGGACCTGCTCGTCACGCGCAAGGGCGCCATCCGTGCGGGCTCCGGTGAGTACGGGATCATCCCGGGCTCAATGGGCACCAGTTCGTACATCGTCAAGGGTCTCGGCAACGAGAAGGCCTTCAACTCGGCGTCGCACGGTGCCGGTCGGCGCATGAGCCGTAACGCCGCGAAGCGCCGCTTCACGACGAAGGACCTGGAGGAGCAGACGCGAGGCGTGGAGTGCCGTAAGGACTCGGGCGTCGTGGACGAGATCCCGGGCGCCTACAAGCCGATCGAGCAGGTGATGGAGCAGCAGCGGGACCTCGTGGAGGTCGTGGCGAAGTTGAAGCAGTTCATCTGCGTGAAGGGCTGAAGTCGTGGGGCCCTCGCTGCCGGGGGCCCCACGACTCTTCGTCGGTCAGACGGAGTTCGGCCGGACGGTCGGCATCGGTGTTTTGCCGGTGCGGAGCCGCCAGAGCCGGATGTAGCAGCTCTTCTCGGTCCTACCGAGTTCCCTGGCCGCCGCGGCATCGTCGTTCAGTGCCAGCAGCACGCGGTCCTCCGACTCTGTCCAGCGGCGGCGGTCGGGTGCGACGCGCATGTTCGCGGGGCGTGACCACGTGGCCAGAGCGGCGGCGGCAATCCGCTTGCGCTCTAGGGCCAGGCAATCCGTGTAGTACAGGTGGGCGCTCAGCTTCTGGGCCGCTTCCTTCGTGTACAGGATGTTGAAGATGCCGTCGCGGGTGTTGCGCCTGATGGACCGCTCGGCGCCGGTGATCTTGCCCGCGTAGAAACAGAGGTAGGCGCCGACGGCGGTGCTGGCAGTGGTCAGTGAGCAGAAGGGAAATCCTTGGGCCGTGAAGCCCACCGAGCCGTCTGCGTCGATCACTCCTCGGAGATAGTCGCGCGGCGAGAACGGGACCTGGGGAGGCGCGATGCTCGTGGACTTTCGGCCGTACGGCAGCCCGAGTTCGTTGAGCCTGGTCCTGGCTTCGAGGGCGCAGAGGTTCCAGCTGGCGGACTTGTGCGACGCGGCGAAGTTCGTGGTCCGGGTCCGTCCCGTGATGCTGCTGTTGTACGGGGTCAGGCGTTGGAACTCGCGCAGAATTCCCACGTCGCGAGCGCTGAGCTCGACAGTCAGGCGCCCTTTCTGGCCCGTCCCCTTCGAGAGGTGCCCGTCGGCTTACAAGAAGCCGAACATGTAGGCGTACTCGGGGTCTTCGAGGTCCATGAAACCGGTTGTCGTACAGCGGGTTTCGTCCACAGGCCGGGGGACAGCGTTAGGCTCGCGTTCAGCCACGAGGAAGGCTCACTTCCGTGCTGGTCAGGCCCTCGGCCGGGATGGCAGTCCCGGCCGAGGGCCGTCGCTTTCGATGATGCGGCTGAGCCTAGATCGCGAGTTCTGTCCACGTATGGGTGATCGATTCGGTTCATTCTTGTGGGTTACATGAGGGCCTTTCGGCTGTTGTCTTCGATCGGTTCCTCACTTCGCGTGCAGGACCGCGTAGATCATGACGAAGGCGATGATGTGGATGCCGAAGAGGAAGTACGCGAGGTAGTACCAGACGAAGCGTTCGCGTTTCTTCTCCAGGGCGAGGCGGGCCTTCTCGCCCTCGTCCGCGGGGAGCCGGTCCTCGGGTGACGCCGGGGTGGGCATCACTGCTCCCGGTGGACCTTGGTGTTCGACGCCTGGGCGCGGGGGCGGACCACGAGCAGGTCGATGTTGACGTGGCTCGGGCGCGTGACGGCCCACGTGATGGTCTCGGCGACGTCGTCCGCGGTGAGGGGCTCGGCGACACCCGCGTAGACCTTCGCCGCCTTCTCCGTGTCGCCGCCGAAGCGGGTCAGCGCGAACTCGTCCGTCTTCACCATGCCGGGAGCGACCTCGATCACCCGGACCGGCGTGCCGACGATCTCCAGGCGCAGCGTCTCCGCGAGGACGTGCTCGGCGTGCTTGGCGGCGACGTAGCCACCACCCCCCTCGTACGTGCCGTGGCCCGCCGTCGAGGAGAGGACGACGACCGTGCCGTCGCCGCTGGCGGTGAGCGCGGGCAGCAGGGCCTGGGTCACGTTCAGGGTGCCGATGACGTTCGTCTCGTACATCTGGCGCCACTGGGCCGGGTCGCCCGTCGCGATCGGGTCGGCGCCGAGCGCGCCGCCCGCGTTGTTCACCAGCACGCCGATCGTCCTGAACGCCGTCGCGAACTCGTCGACCGCCGCGCGGTCCGTGACATCCAGGGCGTACGCCGTCGCCTGGCCGCCCGCCGCGGAGATCTCCTCCGCGAGCGCCTCGATACGGTCCTTGCGGCGGGCGGTGATCACGACGCGGTAGCCCTCGGCCGCCAGCTGCCGGGCCGTCGCGGCGCCGATTCCGCTGCTGGCGCCGGTGATGACGGCGATACGGGATGCGGCGGCGGGGGTCATACGGCTGCTCCTGCTCCTCGGCGGTGGCTCGCGGGCCGTCGGGCGGCGGCTCGGGCGGGCCGGCTGGTGTCTCCGGCAAGGATAGGTGGGTGCGGGCGGGACGCGGCCGGGGGTGAGGCGGGTCTCAGGCGCCGTTGCGGGGGCCGTACATGATCACGGCCATACCGGCCAGGCAGATCAGGGCGCCGGTGATGTCCCAGCGGTCGGGGCGGTAGCCGTCGGCGACCACGCCCCACGCGAGGGAGCCGGCCACGAAGACGCCGCCGTACGCGGCCAGGATGCGGCCGAACTCGGCGTCCGGCTGAAGGGTGGCGACGAAGCCGTACACGCCGAGGGCCATCACGCCCGCGCCGATCCACAGCCAGCCGCGGTGCTCCCGTACGCCCTGCCAGACCAGCCAGGCCCCGCCGATCTCGAAGAGGGCGGCCAGGACGAACAGGGCGGCGGAGCGGGCGACGAGCATGCGGTCACTCTGACATGCGCGGATGGGGGCGGTGGGGCCGTGGGGTGGCGGTGGCGGTGGGTGCGGGGCACGGGGCCGGTTCCGGGGTGTCACCTGTTGGAGGGCGCCTGGGGCGCGGCCAGGGTGGGATACATCCCGGGACGGTGGGTCGACGACGACTCGATGATCGTGATGGGTTCGTGCCGGCGGAGGAAATGGCCATGTGGTTGATGACTGCGGTGGGTCTGTTGGGTTCGGGGGCTGTGCTGGTCGGAGGCGTGGGAGGGGCGGGAGCCGTGGGAGGCCCGGGGGGTCTCGGGGGTGCGGTGGCTCCTGAGGCCGATCTCGCCTATCACGGGACCGCGTCCATGGCCTCGGGACGGGTCGACGTCCGCCTGACGCCGCGTAACCACGGGCCCGACCCGGTCGACGACGCGACGGTGCGGCTGCGGTGGTCGGCCGCGCTGGGCGACGCCCAGGTGCTGCCGGTCGGGTGCGCCCGGTCGGGCGAGCGGGTGGTGGTGTGCCGGACGGGGGCGCTGCCGGCGGACGGTCCGGGGGAGGAGATCCGGATGACGGTGCGGCTGCGGGAGGTCGCGTCCGAGGTGACGGTGGGGCTGGACACGGTGTGGGGCGGGGGGTCGGTGGACCGGAACCATGCGAATGACCGGCAGCAGGTGTTGGTGCTGGACACGGGGGACGCGTACGCGTTCTAGGCGCGGCGGCGAGGGTGCCTCCGGCTTCGGCTCCGGCTTCGGCTTCGGCTTCGGCTTCGGCTTCGGTCCGGTGGGTGGGTCGGGGCCGTGCCGGTACATCCGCCCGTCGCCGTTGGATCAGACGTGGGTCGAGGGGCGGGAGCTGCTCGATCCGAACGTAAGCGACGGGCATCTGATGTACCGGCACGGCCCCTCGCGTCGGATGCCGGGTGCGGGCAGCGACTCGCCGGGCGCGTCCCTTTCGTCGGATGCCGGGTGCGGGCGTGAATTTCAGCCCCTCCGGCGATTGAGGAGCGGGGTCCGGGGCGGAGCCCCGGGTACGGGTCGGGTAGGGGCGGAGGGGGCGAACGAAGGCTGGTCGCGGTGCCGGAGGCGGGGGGCGGCGTAGGATTTCTGGAAGGCTTGGGAAGGGGCGGGATGGCTGGGGACGGGCGCGAGGGGCTGCTGGGTGAACTGGCGGTCGTGTCGCGGCGGTACATGGCCTCGTACGCCCTGTTCAACCAGGCCCTCGCCGACCACCTCGGCCTGCATCCGACGGACGTGCAGTGTGTGAACCTGCTCAGCCTGGAGGCGGAGCCGGTGACCACCGGCCGGATCGCCGAGATGACGGGGCTGACGACCGGTTCGGCCACGCGCCTGGTGGACCGGCTGGAGAAGGCGGGCTACGTCGTCCGGGAGCGCGACGTGGTGGACCGGCGACGGGTGCTGGTGGCGACCGTGCCGGAGAAGATCGCCGAGTTCGGCCGTATGTGGGACCGGCTGGGCGGCGGTTGGTACGCCCTGTTCGACGGGCTCGACGACGCCGAAGTCGCCCTGATCATCGGGCACATGAGGCGCACGGTCGACTTCAGCGCGCAGCAGGTCGCCCGGCTTCGGGCCGGGGACCTCCAGCAGGACGCGTCGTAGCGCTCGCGGGCCTCGACACCCTCTTGCGACGGCTCGGGGCGCCGGACACGGCCTAGTGATGCTGGTCCTCGGGTGCCTTCAGCGGGAGCAGGCGTACGAGGGGGCAGCACAGCAGGGTGATGGCGGCGACGACGGTGAGGCTCACCGTGGTGGCGTGCGTCTCGCCGCCGCCGGAGTGGAAGTAGACGCTGGTGACGGCGGCGGCTCCGACGGCGTTGGCCAGCTGCTGGACCGCGGCGAGCGAGCCGCCCGCGCTGCCGGCCTCGGCGGGGCCGATGTCGCCGATGGTCACGTCGTAGAGCGAGCCGAAGCAGGCGCCCATGCCCAGCCCGATGACGAACAGGGGCGCCACCAGGGCCCAGCGGCCGGTGCCGGTGCCGGAGGCGGCGACCAGGGCGAGGAGGTGGAGGCTTCCGGCGAGCGTGACGAGGAAGCCGATGAGGACGAGGCGGCGGCCCAGCCGGGCGATCAGCCGGTAGCAGGCGATCGAGGCGATGACGATGCCCGCGGACAGGGGCATGAGGGCGAGTGCGGCGCCCGCGGGGGAGCGGCCGAGGCCCTGCTGGAGGAAGAGCGAGACGACGTAGAGGAGACCGGAGACCGCGGCGAAGAAGACGATGCCGAGGACCAGTCCCGAGGTGAAGCCGCGGTTGCGCAGGAGCGAGGGCCGGATCAGTGGGCTGGGCGCGGTGCGCTGGCGGTGGCAGAACGCCGCGAAGAGCGCGAGACCGGCGAGCGACGCGAGAACGGGGAACGCGGTCCAGCCGTGCGCCGAGCCCTGGATGAGGCCGGTGAGCAGGGCGAGCATGGTGGCGCCGAGGAGTGCGGAGCCGGGGACGTCGACGGTGGTCGTGCGGTCGCCGGTGTCGTGGGGGAGCAGGCGGGCGGCGGCGAGCAGGGCGGCGCCGCCGAGGACGAGGTTGATGAGGAACATCGGGCGCCAGCCGAGTCCGGCGAGGTCCGCGTCGATGAGGAGTCCGGCGAGGATCGGGCCGCCGACGGCGGACAGTCCCATCACGGGTCCGAAGAGGCTGTAGGCCTTGCCGATCTGGGCGCGGGGCCAGGTCGCGCCGAGGATGCCGAAGCCCTGCGGGACGACGAGCGCGCCGAAGGCGCCCTGGACGAGGCGGGCGGCGACGAGGGTGCCCGGTGTCGGGGCGAGGCCGCAGGCGACCGAGGCGGTGGTGAAACCGGCGAGCCCGGTGAGGAAGAGCCGCCGGCGGCCGTACAGGTCGCCGAGCCGTCCGCCGAGCACGAGCAGGACGCCGAGCGCGAGGGCGTAGGAGGCGCCGAGCCACTGGACGAGGGAGGTGCCGCCGCCGAGGTCGTGGGCGATGGTCGGGGCGGCGATGTTCGTGATGGTGCCGTCGAGGAGGTCCAGGACGTCGGCGGCGAGGACGACGCCGAGGATCGCCCAGCGGATGCGGGCGGGTGGATGAGGGGTGCCGTGCAGATCGTTTTCGTCTGCGTCGCGCAATGTCTGTGTCACGCAGATAAATGTCGGGCATGCGGTGGGGTGCGGTCAAGCCGGTTTGCGCGTTCGTGCGGGGAGGGGTGCCGGTGCTTCCGGTGGCCGAGGAATACCTGGGGCGCGGTGACGGTTCGAGGGTATAGTTGAACCGTCAACAACTTGGAGGGTGAGCGACCATGCAGTTCGGGATCTTCAGCGTCGGCGATGTGACTCCGGACCCGACCACGGGCCGGGAGCCGAGCGAGCACGAGCGCATCAAGGCCATGGTCGCCATCGCGCAGAAGGCCGAGGAGGTCGGCCTCGACGTCTTCGCGACCGGCGAGCACCACAACCCGCCGTTCGTCCCGTCGTCCCCGACCACCCTGCTCGGCTACATCGCCGCGCGCACCGAGAAGCTCGTCCTGTCCACGTCCACCACGCTGATCACCACCAACGACCCGGTGAAGATCGCTGAGGACTTCGCGATGCTCCAGCACCTCGCGGACGGACGCGTCGACCTCATGATGGGCCGGGGCAACACCGGTCCCGTCTATCCCTGGTTCGGTCAGGACATCCGGCAGGGCATCAACCTCGCGGTCGAGAACTACGCGCTGCTGCACCGCCTGTGGCGCGAGGACGTCGTGACGTGGGAGGGCAAGTTCCGCACGCCGCTCCAGTCCTTCACCTCGACACCGCGACCGCTGGACGGCGTCGCGCCGTTCGTCTGGCACGGTTCCATCCGCTCGCCGGAGATCGCCGAGCAGGCCGCCTACTACGGCGACGGCTTCTTCCACAACAACATCTTCTGGCCTGCCGACCACACCAAGAAGATGGTCGAGCTCTACCGCGAGCGGTACGCGCACTACGGGCACGGCACCGCCGAACAGGCGATCGTCGGCCTCGGCGGCCAGGTCTTCATGCGGCCCAACTCGCAGGACGCGGTACGGGAGTTCCGGCCGTACTTCGACAACGCGCCGGTGTACGGACACGGGCCGTCGCTGGAGGACTTCACCGAGCAGACCCCGCTGACCGTCGGTTCGCCGCAGCAGGTGATCGAGAAGACGCTGGCGTTCCGCGACTACGCCGGTGACTACCAGCGCCAGCTGTTCCTGATGGACCACGCCGGGCTGCCCCTCAAGACCGTGCTGGAGCAGCTCGACCTCCTCGGTGAGCAGGTCGTGCCGGTGCTGCGCGAGGAGTTCGCCAAGGGGCGGCCGGCCGACGTGCCGGACGCGCCGACCCACGCGGCCCGGGTGGCCGCCGCCCAGGAAGAGGTGACCGTCGCATGAAGCTCGTCGTCGTCTCGGCGGGACTGAGTGTTCCGTCGTCCACCCGGCTGCTGGCCGACCGGCTGGCGGCCGCGACCGCCGGCCGGGCCTCCGGAGCCGTCGACGTCCGCGTGGTCGAACTGCGGGATCTCGCCGTCGAGATCGCGCACAACTTCACCAACGGGTTTCCCGGGCGGGGCCTGTCCGCCGCGATCGACGACGTGACCTCGGCGGACGGGCTGATCGTCGTCACCCCGGTGTTCTCCGCCTCGTACAGCGGGCTGTTCAAGTCCTTCTTCGACGTGCTCGACAAGGACGCCCTCGTGGGCAAGCCCGTGTTGATCGCGGCGACCGGGGGGACCGGGCGGCACTCGCTGGTCCTCGAACACGCGCTGCGGCCGCTGTTCGCCTATCTGCGGGCCGTTGTCGTGCCCACCGGGGTGTACGCGGCTTCGGAGGACTGGGGGGCCGAGGGGTTGGCCGAGCGGATCGAGCGGGCTTCGGGGGAGTTGGCGGTGCTGATGTCCGCCCTTGCGGGTGGGTCGGCGCCCACTGTCCAGGGCCCGGCCGGGACCACTGCCCCGGCTCCGGTCCCGGCCGGCTCGTCCCTCCCTGCTCAGGGGAACGTCGATGCCCGCGAGGACGGGTTCCGGGTGGTCCCGTTCGCCGAGCAGCTCGCGGCGCTGCGGCCGTAGGCGTTTCCTCGCCCCCTCCGCCCCTGCCCGACCCGTACCCGGGGCTCCGCCCCGGACGCCGCTCCTCAAACGCCGGAGGGGCTGAATTTCCCGAGCGCCGGAGGGGCTGAATGATCAGCCCGCAACGACCCGCAGTCGGCACGGCCCCGACCCACCCACCGGACCGCACCGCACCCGAAAACGCGCGCCGCCCCCCGCCTCACGTGTTCGTCGTGAAGCCGATCACCGTGCCGCCTCCGGGGCGGGCGTGGGCGAAGGGGGTGCCTCCGTGGGCTGTGGCGATCTCGCGGACGATGGAGAGGCCGAGGCCCGAGCCGGGGAGGCTGCGGGCGTCGGCGGCGCGGTAGAAGCGGTCGAAGACGCGGACGAGGTCGTCCTCGCCGATGCCGGGACCGCGGTCCAGGACCTCGACGCGCACCGGGCCGGGGCGGCCACCGGTTTCGCCGGGGCGGCCGGTCACCACCACCTCGATCGGTGCCGTGCCGCCGCGGTCGAACTTGGCCGCGTTCTCCACGAGATTGGAGACCGCGCGCTGAAGGGCGGTGGGGCGGCCGTCGACCGTGGTGTCGCCGGTGACGTCGAGGGTGATCTCCCGGCCGGTGCGCCGGCGCGCGACGACCACGGCGTCCTCGGCGAGGTCGGCGAGGTCGAGGCGTCGCACGGGCTCGGTGTCGGACTGGCCGGCGGCGAGGGCGACCAGTTCGTTGACGAGGTCCGTCAGCTCGCGGGACTCCAGGGCGAGATCGGCGACGAGTTCCTCCCGGGCGTCCGGCGGGAGTTCGTCGATCCGGCGGAGCATGGAGATGTTCGTCCGCAGCGAGGTCAGCGGCGTACGCAGCTCGTGGCCCGCGTCCTGGACCAGGCGGCGCTGGTCCTCCTCGGACTGGGCCAGCCGGCCGAGCATCCGGTCGAAGGAGCGCCCGAGCCGGCCCACCTCGTCGTAGCCGGTGACCGGCACCTGGATGCCGAGATGCCCGGTGCGCGCCACGTCCTCGGCGGCCCCGGCGAGCCGCACCAGCCGCCGGGTGATGCGCCGCGCCAGCCACCAGCCGAAGAGCCCGGCGGCGATGACGACGGCCCCGACGAGCAGTACGGTCCGCTGCTGGAGTTCCCGCAGCAGGTCCTCCGTGTCGCTGAACTGCTGGGCGACCTGGACCGCGCCGCGGCCGCCGCCGAGGGAGACGGTCGCGAGCCGGTAGCGGTCGCCGGCGACGTCGACGTCCTTGTGCTCCTCGACCTTTCCGGCGACGGCGTCGTCGGAGACGGCCCGGTCGTGGCGGTCCACGGGCAGGGGCGGGGTGCCGCGGTCGACGACCCTGCCCCCCTCCCCGAGCACCTGCACGTCGGTGCGGCTGGGCCGGATGATGTCGTCGAGCGGGCCGTCGTGGTCGGGGTCGGAGACGGCGAAGTCCTGTGGTTGCAGGGGGTGCGCGCGTACCTGGTCCCGCAGGTCCTGGACGACTTCGGCGAAGACGGTCTGCTGGTCGACGCGCACCAGCCGGGCGGCGGCGTCGTAGCTGAGGAAGCCGACGAGGACGGTGACGGCGGCGGCGACGGCCGCGAAGGAGACGGTGAACACGGCGCGCAGGGAGGACAGCCGCCGCAGCCGTCCGGACGTGCCGGGGAACCGGGATGTCCAGGAGGGTCCCGGCCCGGCGGTGCGGCGCTGCGGGGTCGTGCCGGGCGCCGGGGGTCCTTCGTCCCCGGGGCGGGCCGCCCGGCCGGGCCCCGGGTCCGCCGGACCCGGTGGCACTCAGTCCTCCCGCAGGACGTAGCCGACACCCCGGACGGTGTGGATCAGGGACGGGCTTCCCGGCTCGTCGAGCTTGCGGCGGAGGTAGCCGACGTAGACGGCGAGGTTCTTGGAGCCCGGGCCGAAGTCGTAGCCCCAGATGCGGTCGTAGATCGTGGAGTGGTCGAGGACGATGCCGGCGTTGCGGACGAGGAGTTCGAGGAGTTCGAACTCGGTCCGGGTCAGCTCCAGCTCGCGCTGTCCGCGCCAGACCCGGCGGGCCTGGATGTCCATGCGCAGCCCGGCCACGGAGATCTGTGCGGTGGCGGCGCGCTGCTCGCGCGGCGCGGTGGGCGCGCTCTCGTCGAGGGCGCCGTTGCCGGTGCGGCGCAGCAGTGCGCGCAGCCGGGCGAAGACCTCCTCGACGTCGAACGGTTTGACCACGTAGTCGTCGGCGCCCGCGTCGAGGCCGGCGATGCGGTCTGCGGTCTCGACGAGTGCGGTGAGCATCAGGATCGGGGTGCGGTCGCCCTCGGCCCGCAGGACGCGGCAGACCTGGAGGCCGTCGATGCCGGGCATCATCACGTCGAGGACGAGGACGTCCGGTGGGGTGCGGTGGGCCTGGGCCAGTGCCTCCACCCCGTCGGCGACGGCCGTCACCTGGTAGCCCTCCAGGGTCAGCGCCCTTTCCAGGGCGTGACGGATGGCGCGGTCGTCCTCGGCGAGCAGCACAGTCTGGGGCACCCGGCCAGTCTGCCAAGCATCGGACGGGTGCGGCCTGGCGGGCGGGTCCCGGGGCGGGCTTCTTACCGGCCTCTCACTCCGTCGGGCGGGTCAGCCGACGTGGACGCGGGGGCGGCGGGCGCGGTCGGGTTCGGCCTCGCGGAGCACCTCGCGGGTGACCGGGGCGACCTCCCCCTGGCCGAAGAGGAAGAAGCGCAGGAAGTTGGTGAACGGATTGCCCTCGGTCCATTCGAAGTAGACGTGCGGGATGCAGCCGGTGGTGTCGCGGACGTGCAGGAGCAGGGCGGCGAGCGCGTTGGGGATGGAGGAGGACTCCAGGGTGAGGATGCGGTAGCGGCCGTGCAGCACCTCGCCGCGTACGTTCATGACCGACTCGAACTCGGAGGGGTCGAGGACGGTGACCTCCAGGAAGACGAAGTCCTCCTGGGCGGGCAGGTCGTGGTCGGCGCGGATCTGCTCGATCTTCTCGCGGTACTCGGTGAGGTCGCGGTTGTCGGGTTCGTTGGCGATGAACCGGATGCGCCGGCTCGCGATGTCGCGGATGAACCGTTCGGCCATCGGGTCCACGGTCACGCTGGTGACGCGCAGCTCGAAGGCGCGGGCGAGGCGGGAGAGGAAGGAGACGAGGATGATGCCGGCGATGAAGCAGGCGCCGATCTTGACGCCGTCGGGGCGTTCGATGACGTTGACGACGGTCGTGTAGAGGAAGACCGCCGAGATGACGGCGAAGGCGATGGTCCAGTGTTTCTGGCGGGCCTTGCGGGCGGCGATGGTGACGGCGATGGCCGCGGAGCTGATCAGCACGAGGACGCCGGTGGCGTAGGCGCCGCCCTGGGCGTCGACGTCCGCGTCGAAGATCCAGGTGACGAGGAACGCGATCAGGATGAAGACGATCACCATGGGGCGGACGGCGCGCGCCCAGTGCGGGGCCATGCCGTAGCGGGGGAGGTAGCGCGGCATGAGGTTGAGGAGGCCGGCCATGGCGGAGGCTCCGGCGAACCACAGGATGGCGATGGTGGAGACGTCGTAGACGGTGCCGAAGGCGTTGCCGAGGTACTCGTGGGCCAGGTAGGCGAGGGCGCGGCCGTTGGCCTGGCCGCCCGACTCGAACTCCTTCTCCGGGATCAGCACGGTGGTGATGAAGCTGGTCACGATGAGGAAGACGCTCATGATCACGGCGGCGGTGGTGAGCAGTTTCTTCGTGCCGCGGATGCGTCCCGCCGGGTTCTCCTCGGTGTCGGCGGTGTCGCCCTCGACATGGGGCATGACGGCGACGCCGGTTTCGAAGCCGGAGAGGCCGAGGGCGAGTTTCGGGAAGACGAGCAGGGCGACACCGACCATCGCGAGGACGTTGCCGTGCTCGGCGGTCAGGGCGGTGGACCAGTCGGTGACGACGTGTCCGTGGGTGGCGACCTGCCACAGGCCGGTCACCGCGACCACGACGTTGAGGCCGAGGTAGATGCCGACCAGCACCACGGCGACGCCGATGGCCTCCAGGAAGCCCTTGAGGAAGACGGCGCCGAGCAGGGCGACGAGGGCGAGGGTGATCACCATCTGCTTGTCGTGCAGGACGCTGTTCAGGTGAGGGTTCTCCACCAGGTGGGTGGAGGCGTCGGCCGCCGAGAGGGTGATGGTGATGAGGAAGTCGGTGGCCGCGAACCCGAGCAGGGTGAGGACGAAGAGTTTGCCCTGCCAGAAGGACAGGAGCCGTTCGAGCATCGCGATCGAGCCTTCGCCGTGCGGGCTCTCCTCGGCGACGCGGCGGTAGACCGGCAGTGCGCCCGCGAGGGTGACGACGACGAGCACGACGGTGGCGACGGGGGAGAGCAGGCCGGCGGCGAGGGCGGCGATGCCCGGCTGGTAGCCGAGGGTGGAGAAGTAGTCGACGCCGGTCAGGCACATGACGCGCCACCAGCGTTGGCCCTTGTGGACGGGCGCCGGCGCCGCGGGGCGGGGCAGCTGTCGGCCCTTGCCCTTGCCCATGTCGGACAGGCCTTCCAGCATCCAGGCGCGCAGCCGGCTCGGCGGGGCGTGCTCGGGGCTGGCCATCGGTGGCTCTCCTGACGTACGGCTCGGCGATCGTTTCCGGCCATCGAGGAGACGGCGTCATCAGCGTATGCAGAGAGTGATCCCTGGGCCCACGCCTGCCGGGGGCCTCCGCGTCAAGCTTGCGTTAAGACCCGCCGGTCGCGCATCACGGGGACGCCGCGGGGGCGGTCACGGGCGTCCCTGCCGAGTGGGCTGCGGTGGGACCGGCTCGCCCCGGCGGACCGCACCGGGCGCACGGCCCGTCGGCCGGTTCGCGTGGGCGGAGGAGGTGAGCTGCCAGGGCACGCTCGTCACCATCACGCCCGGGGTGAACAGCAGCCGGCTCTTGAGCCACAGGGCGGACTGGTTGTGCAGGGCGTTCTCCCACCAGTGGCCGACGACGTACTCGGGGATGAAGACGGCGACGACGTCGCGCGGGCTGTCGCGGCGCACCGAGCGCACGTATCCGACGACCGGTCGGGTGATCTCGCGGTAGGGGGAGTCGACGACCTTCAGCGGTACGTCGATGGCGAGCTCGTCCCAGCGCCGGCGCAGCTCGTCCGTGTCCTCCGCGTCGACCGAGACCGTCAGGGCCTCCAGCCGGTCGGGGTGGATGGCGCGGGCGTAGGCGAGGGCCCGCAGGGTCGGTTTGTGGACCTTGGAGACGAGGACGATCGCGAGGACCCGGCCGGGCGGTACGAGTTCGGCGTGCGGGTCGGTCACCGCCAGCTCGGCCGCCGTGGCGTCGTAGTGGCGTCGGATCGCGCGCATCAGCACCCACAGCACGGTGGCGGCGAGGACGGCCAGCCACGCTCCCTGGGTGAACTTGGTGACCAGGACGATGAGCAGGACGATCCCGGTGAACACCGCGCCCACCGCGTTGATGACGCGGGCCGTGTGCTGACGGCGTCGGGCGGCCTGGTCGGGTTCTCCGCGCAGCGCGCGGTTCCAGTGCCGGACCATGCCGAGCTGGGACAGGGTGAAGGAGGTGAACACGCCGAGGATGTACAGGTGGATGAGGCTGGTGACGTTCGCCCGGTAGCCCCACAGCAGCAGGCCGGCGACGATCGCGAGGGCGAGGATGCCGTTGGAGAAGGCCAGTCGGTCGCCCCGGTTGTGCAGCTGGTGGGGCAGGTAGCGGTGCTGGGCGAGGATCGAGGACAGCAGCGGGAAGCCGTTGAAGGCGGTGTTCGCGGCGAGGATCAGGACGAGGGCCGTCACGGCCTGGATGAAGTAGAAGCCGAAGCTGCTCTCGCCGCCGAACACCGCCGCCGCGATCTGTGCGATGACCGTGCGCTGCGTGTAGCCGGCGCAGTCGCTCAGGCCGGTGAGGCGGCAGGAGTCGTCCGTGATGTGCACCTTGGCGACCAGCGCCAGGGTGGTGACCCCGACGAACATGAGGATCGCGAGGCCGCCCATCGCCGCCAGCGTCGAGGCGGCGTTGCGCGACTTGGGCTTGCGGAACGCCGGCACTCCGTTGGAGATCGCCTCCACGCCGGTCAGCGCCGTACAGCCGGAGGAGAACGCGCGCAGCACCAGCATCACCAGGGCGAGGCCCGTCAGATGGGCGTCGGAGGGGGCGGGCCGGATTCCGTAGGCGGCGCTCTCGGCGACCGGCGCGTCCCCGAGGGCGTACCGGATCAGCCCGGTGATCACCATGATCAGGACGCCGCCGATGAACAGGTACGTCGGTGCGGCGAAGGCCCGGCCGGACTCGCGCATCCCGCGCAGGTTGATGGCGGCGAGGACGGCGACGAAGACGAGGGCCATCAGGACGCGCTGATGGGCGAGGGCGGGGATCGCCGAGATGATGTTGTCCACGCCGGAGGCGACGGACACGGCGACCGTCATCACGTAGTCGACCAGCAGGGACGCGGCGACGACCAGACCGGCCGAGGGGCCGAGGTTCGTGGACGCCACCTCGAAGGAGCCGCCCCCGCTCGGGTAGGCGTGCACCACCTGCCGGTACGACAGCACCACCACCGTCAGGAGCACGACCACGGCGCCCGCGATCCAGGGCGTGAAGTGCAGGTACGTCAGGCCGCCGAGGGTGAGGACGAGCAGGATCTCCTGCGTCGCGTAGGCCACGGACGACAGGGGGTCGGAGGCGAAGATGGGCAGGGCGAGCCGTTTGGGCAGCAGGGTCCCGTGCAGCTCGTCGCTGCGCATCGCCCTGCCGATCACGAGCCGTTTGAGCATCCCCGTCACGTTCAGCACGGGCGGAGGGTAAGCCGGGACAGGGGGGTGCGGGCGCTCCCGACACTCAGTCCAGCCCGGACACCTTGAACACCGCCCGTGCGGCCTCGTCGTCGACGCGC
Organism: Streptomyces sp. M41(2017); assembly: GCF_002078175.1. GTDB lineage: Bacteria > Actinomycetota > Actinomycetes > Streptomycetales > Streptomycetaceae > Streptomyces. Next base: position 2,607,471 of record NZ_MWFK01000001.1, read on the forward strand.
TCGCTCAGGCGGCGCAACGCGGTCGCCCCGCAGACGAGGGAGCCGCGCAGCGCGGAGGTGCGGGCGTCGTCGTCGAGGCGGTGCCACAGCGCCGGGTTGGCGACCAGCAGCCGCGGGTCGATCTCGACGCGAGCGCCGGAGGTGTCGCGCAGGACGAGCCGCTGCCCGACCCCGTCCAGGCAGCGCACCGACACCAGGTGGTCGGTGCGGACCCGCCGGGTGCCGAGGAGTCCGCGGGTGCTCAGCCAGCCCTCGCCGACGGCGACGCGGGCCGGGTACAGGACGAGGAGGAGCAGCGCGGCGAGCCCCGTCCACAGCAGGACGCGCGGGCCGGTGAGGGTGCCGGCGGCGCGGTCGATCAGCAGCAGGAGGGCGAGGAGGAGGGCCGAGCAGCGGACCGCGCTGCGCAGGTCCCGGGCCCAGTGGAGGTCGTGCGCCACCTCGGGGGAGGGAGAGGGCTCGGGGGAGCGCTCCTGGGAGGTGTGCGGGGCCGGTGCGGGGGCCCGGTGCGGGGGCAGTCCGACCGCTTCACGCGGATCGTCGCGGCGTTCCATGTCCTCGACGGTAGGCACCCGCGCGGCCGGATTGGGCATGCCTTGACGGGTCTCTGACGTGCCGCCGCGTCAAGGACGTGACAGCGCCCGGGCGCTCGCCGCCTGCCGGCGGGGCGCGGCCCGGCGCGGGTTCCGGGCCGCCCCGTAAGAGACCCGTCAAGGGGACGCCGTGCCCCGTATGGGAGGCGTCAACGGTGGCCGAAACGAGTCGTCGGGGCGGTTTCCTCTAGTCGTCAGTTCGATCCGAACCTCATCTAGGAGCTCACGATGGCCGACGTGGCCTTCGTCGTCACCACGATCGCGGTGTTCGCGCTGGTGGCCCTCGTCGCCAAGGGGGTGACGAAGCTGTGACCGCCGAGAACATCGTCGGCCTGATCGTGGCCGTCGCCCTGCTGGGCTATCTCGTCCTCGCCCTCGTCTTCCCGGAGAGGTTCTGAGCACTGTCATGAGCCCCGTCCTCGCCGGCGTCCTCCAGCTCCTCGCCCTCATAGTGGCGCTGGCCCTCGCCTACCGCCCCCTCGGCGACTACATGGCCCGGGTCTACTCCTCCGACAAGCACCTGCGCGTCGAGAAGTGGATCTACAAGGGCATCGGCGCCAACCCGGACGCCCAGATGCGCTGGCCCGCCTACCTGCGCGGTGTCCTCGCCTTCTCGGCGGTCAGCGTCCTCTTCCTCTACCTGCTGCAGCGGCTCCAGGGCCATCTGCCCGGCTCGCTCGGCTTCGCCGCGATCGACCCGGACCAGGCGTTCAACACCGCCGCGTCCTTCGTGGCGAACACCAACTGGCAGTCGTACTACGGCGAACAGGCCATGGGCCATGTCGTGCAGACCGGCGGCCTCGCGGTGCAGAACTTCCTGTCCGCCTCGGTCGGCATCGCCGTCGCCGTCGCCCTCGTGCGCGGATTCGCCCGGTCCCGCACCGGTGAACTGGGTAATTTCTGGTCGGACCTGGTGCGCGGCACCGTCCGCATCCTGCTGCCGATCTCGGTGATCGCCGCGATCGTGCTCGTCGCGTGCGGCGCCCTCCAGAACTTCTCCGGCATCCACGCGGTCGGCCAGTTCTTCGGCGGCTCGCAGCAGTGGAACGGTGGTGCGGTCGCCTCGCAGGAGGCCATCAAGGAGCTGGGCACCAACGGCGGCGGCTACTTCAACGCCAACAGCGCCCACCCCTTCGAGAACCCCACCCCGTTCACCAACCTCTTCGAGATCTTCCTGATCCTCCTCATCCCGTTCGCCCTGACCCGCACCTTCGGCCGCATGGTCGGCTCACTGCGCCAGGGCTACGCGATCCTCGCCACGATGGTGACCATCTGGATCGGCTTCACCGCGCTGATGATGTGGACCGAATTCGCGCACCACGGACCGGCGTTCGACATCGCTGGCGGGGCCATGGAGGGCAAGGAGACCCGCTTCGGCGTCGGCGGCTCGTCGATCTTCGCGGTGGCCACGACCCTGACGTCGACCGGCGCGGTGGACTCCTTCCACTCCTCCTTCACCGGCCTCGGCGGCGGTATCACCATGCTGGGCATGCAGCTCGGCGAGATCGCCCCCGGTGGTACCGGGTCCGGTCTCTACGGCATGCTCGTCATGGCGATCATCGCGGTGTTCATCGCCGGCCTGATGGTCGGCCGCACCCCCGAGTACCTGGGCAAGAAGATCGGCACCCGCGAGATCAAGTTCGCGGCGATCTACATCCTCGTCACCCCGGCACTCGTGCTGGTCTTCACCGCCGCCGCGATGGCGCTGCCCACCCCGGGCAACTCGATGACCAACAGCGGGGCGCACGGATTCTCCGAGATCCTGTACGCCTACACGTCCGGCGCCAACAACAACGGCTCGGCGTTCGCCGGTCTGAACGCCGACACGCAGTGGTTCAACAGCACCATCGGACTCGCGATGCTGCTCGGCCGCTTCCTGCCCATGGTGTTCGTCCTCGCCCTCGCCGGATCGCTCGCCGAACAGAAACCGGTCCCGGCGACCGCGGGCACCCTGCGCACCGAAAAGCCCCTGTTCACCGGGCTGTTGGTGGGCGCGATCCTGATCATCACCGGTCTGACCTACTTCCCGGCCCTCGCCCTGGGCCCGCTGGCCGAGGGGCTGGCGTCATGACCACTCGTACCGAGAACCAAGAGGACGCGATGTCCACAGCCACTCCGGCCCGGGCGCCGCACAGCGACCTGCCGACCGGCCACCACCAGGACGAGGGAAAGGTCGGCGCCGGCCTGTTCGACCCGAAGCAACTGCTGCGGTCGCTGCCCGACGCCTTCCGCAAGCTGGACCCGCGGATCATGGTCAAGTCGCCCGTGATGTTCGTGGTCCTCATCGGCTCCGTGCTGACCACGGTGTTCTCCTTCAAGGACCCGGGCGACTGGTTCGGCTGGGCGATCAGCGCCTGGCTGTGGCTCACCGTCGTCTTCGCCAACCTCGCGGAGGCGGTGGCCGAGGGGCGCGGCAAGGCGCAGGCCGACACCCTGCGCAAGGCCAAGACCGACACCGTCGCCCGCCGGCTCTCAACCGACGGCCGCACCGAGGAGCGGGTGCCCGGCACCGAGCTGCGCATCGGTGACCTCGTGGTCTGTGAGGCGGGCGACATCATCCCCGGCGACGGTGACGTCGTCGAGGGCGTCGCGTCGGTCGACGAGTCCGCCATCACCGGCGAGTCCGCCCCGGTCATCCGGGAGTCGGGCGGCGACCGCTCGGCCGTCACCGGCGGCACGAAGGTCCTCTCCGACCGCGTCGTCATCAAGATCACGACGAAGCCCGGCGAGACCTTCATCGACCGGATGATCGCCCTCGTCGAGGGCGCCGCACGGCAGAAGACGCCCAACGAGATCGCGCTGAACATCCTCCTCGCGTCCCTCACCATCGTGTTCCTGCTCGCGGTGGCGACCCTGCCGCCCTTCGCCGACTACGCGGGCACCCACCTCACGATGATCGTCCTGGTGGCCCTCCTGGTCTGCCTGATCCCCACCACCATCGGCGCGCTGCTCTCCGCGATCGGCATCGCGGGCATGGACCGGCTGGTGCAGCGCAACGTCCTCGCCATGTCCGGCCGGGCGGTCGAGGCCGCCGGTGACGTGTCGACTCTGCTCCTCGACAAGACCGGCACCATCACCCTCGGCAACCGCCAGGCCGCCGAGTTCGTCCCGGTGACCGGCACCACCGAGGCCGAGGTCGCCGACGCCGCCCAGCTCTCCTCGCTGGCCGACGAGACGCCCGAGGGCCGCTCCGTCGTGGTCCTCGCCAAGGAGAAGTACGGGCTGCGCGAACGCCACCAGGGCGAGCTGTCCGGCGCCGAGTGGATCGCCTTCACCGCCCAGACCCGGATGTCGGGCGTGGACGTCGACGGGCGCAGCATCCGCAAGGGCGCGGCGGGTTCGGTCGTGGCCTGGGTCGAGGAGAGGGGCGGCACGGTGTCCGAGGACGCCGCCGCGCTCACCGACCGGATCGCCGGGGCGGGCGGCACTCCGCTGCTCGTGGCGGTCGAGGACGCGCGCGGCGCCCGTGTCCTGGGCGTCATCCACCTGAAGGACGTCGTCAAGGACGGCATGCGCGAGCGGTTCGACGAACTGCGCCGCATGGGCATCAGGACCGTCATGATCACGGGTGACAACCCGTTGACGGCGAAGGCCATCGCCGACGAGGCGGGCGTCGACGACTTCCTCGCGGAGGCGACGCCCGAGGACAAGATGGCGCTCATCAAGCGGGAGCAGGCGGGCGGCAAGCTCGTCGCGATGACCGGCGACGGCACCAACGACGCGCCCGCCCTCGCACAGGCGGACGTCGGCGTCGCGATGAACACGGGCACGTCGGCCGCGAAGGAGGCCGGCAACATGGTCGACCTCGACTCGAACCCGACCAAGCTCATCGAGATCGTCGAGATCGGCAAGCAACTGCTGATCACCCGGGGCGCGTTGACGACCTTCTCGATCGCCAACGACGTCGCCAAGTACTTCGCGATCATCCCGGCGCTGTTCGCCGCGGTCTACCCGGGCCTGGACAAGCTCAACATCATGCACCTGTCCTCGCCCGACACCGCGATCCTGTCCGCGGTGATCTTCAACGCGCTGATCATCATCGCGCTGGTCCCGCTCGCCCTGCGGGGAGTGCGGTACCGGCCGGTCAGCGCCGACAAGCTGCTGCGGCGCAACCTCGGGATCTACGGCCTCGGCGGGCTGGTCGCGCCCTTCGTCGGCATCAAGCTCATCGACCTGCTCATCTCCCTCGTCCCCGGGCTGTAACTCTCTGAAAGCGTGCTGATCCCATGAACAACTCGGTTACGAACACGGCCCGGTTGCTGGGGGCCGGACTGCGAGCGCTCCTGGTGCTCACCGTGGTGACGGGGGTGATCTACCCGCTCGCCGTCACCGGGGTGGCCCAGGGCCTGTTCCCCGGCAAGGCGAACGGCTCGGAGATCACGGCGAACGGCAAGGTCGTCGGCTCGTCCCTGATCGGCCAGGCCTACAACCTCCCGCTGAAGAAGGGCCAGGAGACCCCGGAGCCCGACCTGAAGTGGTTCCAGGGCCGCCCGCAGAACGGCCTCGGCACCAACAGCGTCAACACTCGGTACAAGCTGATCCTGTCCGGGGCGACCAACCGCTCCGGTGACAACGCCGACCTGATCAAGTGGGTCAAGGACGCCAAGGCAGCCGTCGTCAAGGACAACTCGACCGCGGACTACAAGGTCAAGCCCTCCGACGTACCCGCCGAGGCCGTCACGTCCTCCGGCTCCGGCCTCGACCCGGACATCTCCCCCGCCTACGCGGACCTCCAGGTCCACCGCGTCGCCGACAAGAACGGGCTTCCGGTCGCCCAGGTGGAGAAGCTGGTCGGTGAGCACACCGACGGCCGCACCCTCGGCTTCGTCGGTGAGCCCCGCGTCAACGTGCTCGAACTGAACATCGCGCTGAAGGACCTCATGGCGAAGGGCTGAGCGCCGCGGGCCGGCAGGCCTCACGCACCGGCGGGAGCCGGCGATCCGGGACACCTCCCGCGACCGCCGGCTCCCGCCGCCCGGAGGGTTCGCAGGTCCGGAGGGTTCGCGGGTCCGGAGTCCGGAGGTCCGGAAAAAAGGGGAGGCGTCGTGCCGGACCGCGTTGAAGACTCACCCCCATGACCGAACTCACCACGCCACCCCGTCTCGTGGCGCCCACGCCCGCCGTGCGGGACTCCTACCTCGCCGGTGAACGCGCCGACTGCGCGGCGGAGAACAGGAGCACCGACTCGCTCGACCTGGCTGCGGAGGACTTCGCGGCCTACGTGGAGGAGCGGCGCGGCACACGCACCCGCTGGGGCGTCCCCTCCACCGTCTTCTGGTACGTCTCCGGTACGCACTACCTCGGCAGCCTCGTCGTCCGGCACGAACTGACCCCGGAACTGGCGGAGGTCGGCGGTCATGTCGGCTACCACGTCGTCACTCCCTGGCGGCGCCGGGGCCACGCCACCCGGATGCTCGCCGCGGGCCTCACCGAATGCCGCCGCCTCGGCCTGGACCGCGTCCTGCTGACCTGCGATTCGGACAACGAGGCCTCCCGCCGGGTGATCCGCGCCAACGGTGGCGTCCCCGACGGCCGGATCCGCGGCGAGGACCGCTTCTGGATCGGTGTCGGGGACGCGTGAACGGGAGTCCCGGACGAGAGCCGGCGTCCGGTCGCCCGTCCGTCACACGAGGTGGGCGAAGACCACCAGGTTCTCGGTGTAGTCCTTGGCGGTGCGGTCGTAGTTCCCGGCGCAGGTGATCAGGCGGACCTGGGCGTCGGGGGTGTCGGCGTACACCCGCTCGTCGGGGAAGTCGTCCTTCTCGAAGGTGTCCGAGCTGTCCACGACGAACGTCGCCGTGCGGCCGTCGGACCGCTTGACGCTGAACTTGTCGCCCTTCTTCAGGTCGCTCAGACCGGCGAACACGGCGGCGGAGGTCTTCGTGTCGACATGCCCGGCGATGATCGCCGCACCGCGCTCACCGGGCGAGACACCCTTGGCGTACCAGCCGACCAGGTTCACGTCGTCCGCCGGCGGCGGTTCGAGCCGGCCCGAGTCGTCGATGGTGAGCTCGGTGAACGGCGCGTCCACCTCGATCTTCGGGATGAGCAGCCGCGTCGGCTCGGCACGGGGCAGGTACGTGCCGGACGGGTGGGCCGCCGAGGACGCGGAGGACGACGCGGCGGGGGCCGCCGCCGCGCGGGACGCACCGTTGGTGCCGCTCGCGTCGTCGTGACCGCGGAACATGCTCGTGGCCATGACGATCGCGATGCCCGCGCACCACACGATCCAGGTCAGGCGCCGCCGGGGATTGCGGGTCTCGGCGGGAAAGGACGACCGGGCTGCCATCGGGTACCACCTCATCGGGTCGGGCAGCGGAACGAACAAGGGGCAGTCAGGCACCCCCGGGCGTACGGCGAGCGCGGTGACTGCGGGAGAAGCGGTGGAGCGGACTCGGCGGGAGGAGCGGCGGGGGCGCGCCGCACCGGGCGCGCCCCGTGCGGCCCGGAGCCAGGCGTAGGCAGCAAGGGGGGCTGACGGGAAGCCGGCCGGGCCGCCACGGAGTACGTGGGGTGGCGGCCCGGGCCACTATGTCGTCAGGCATGGTCAGGCCACACCGCCCTCGGCGTTCCTACGGCGCACCACGTAGACGCCCGCGGCCGCGAGACCGAGGACCGCGACACCGCCGGCCGTGACACCCGGCGTGGCGAGCCCGCCGCCACCGGTGTGCATGCCGCCGTGCGGCTTCTCCTCCTCGCCCTTCTCCCACGAGCCCTTGTCGCCCTTGTCCTGCTCGGAGTCCCAGGACTTCTCCTGGTCGGAGCCCGAGGACTCCTTGTCCTTGTAGGTCTCCGGGTCGTACTTCTTGTCGCCCTTGGACGAGTCGTCGGTCTTGACGGCCGTCAGCGCGCCGCCACCGGTGTGCATGCCGCCCTGGGGCTTCTCCTCCTCGTCCTTGCCCTTCTCCCACGAGCCCTTGTCGTGCTCCGAGTCCGAGGACTCCTTGTCGCCCTTGGACCAGTCGCCCGACTCCTTGTCCTTGTCGCCCTTGGACCAGTCGTCGCCGGTGACGGTCGTCAGCGCGCCGCCGCCGGTGTGCATGCCGCCATTCGGCTTCTCGTGCCACGAGCCCTTGTCGTGGTCGGCGTCCTTGTCGTGCTCCTTGCTGTAGGAAGAGGAGGAGTCGTCGTGCTCCTTGGTCGAGGAGGACGAGGAGTCGTGGTCCCAGTCGCCGGCCGTGACGGCGTAGGCGCCGGGGGCGGCGATCGCGAGAGCGGCGGTGGCCGTCGCGGCAGCGAGGAGCATGCGGGCAGATCGCATTGTCGGAGTCCTTCCGTCAGGACCGGGCAGCTGACCTCTTGTCAGCACACGTGAACCCGGCCCGACGTGATCCACCGTCATTCCGATCCACCCGGCCCACCACTCGGGACGCACGCTCGGCCCACTCCCACGGCCGTCCCCGTCGGCCGTCCCGTTCACCCACCCGGGTACGGCCGCCCTTCTCTGACCTGCTCGTTCGACGCGGGCCCCCGGCGTGTCGCGGAGCCCGCGGGGCGCTCTGTGCTTGACCCGATCGGCGGCGACACGTCTGCTCACCGTCCCGGGCGTGGCGCGGACCCGCCCCGTGGCCGATCGCGACGTCGGGATCGGCCACGGGGCGTCAGCTCCCCTCGTCCGGGGCGGACACGGGCGTCGGATCGGGGCGCCCGGGGCGGGTGGGTACGGGCCGTCAGATCCCGACGTCCCGGCGGTTCATGTCCTCCGGTGACTCCCGGCGGACGAGGAGGCGCGCCACGCCGTCGGACACCGCGACCACGGGCGGACGGCCGACCAGGTTGTAGCCCGACGCCATGGAGAGGTGATACGCCCCGGCCGCCGGGACGGCGAGCAGATCACCGGGGCGCACGTCCCCGGGAAGGGCCACCTCGTCGGCCAGGACGTCGCCCGCCTCGCAGTGCCGGCCCACGACGGTGACCAGGCGGGGCGGGGCGCCGGAGGCCCGGCCCACGAGCCGGGGCGCGTACCGGACGCCGTACAGCGCGGGCCGTGGGTTGTCGCTCATGCCGCCGTCGACGGCGACGAACGTGCGGCCGCTGGTGCGCTTCACCGAGAGGACCCGGTAGACGGCGACCCCGGCCGGCCCGACGATGGCCCGACCCGGCTCCAACGTGAGCCGGGGGACGGGCAGTCGGGCGTGGGCGCAGCCCTCCTCCAGTTCGGCGCGGACCCGGCCGGCCAGGGCCGGGACGTTCATGCTGTCCTCGCCGGGGCGGTAGGCGATGGCGTGGCCGCCGCCGATGTCCAGCTGGGGGAGGACAATGCCGTGTTCGTCCCGCACCCGGGCCATGAGCCCGACCAGCCGGCGTACGGCACCGACGTACGGCTTCACCGAACCGATCTGCGAGCCGATGTGGCAGTGCAGGCCGACGAGTTCGAGATGGGGCTGGCCGAGGATCCGGGCGATGGCGTGCCGCGCCGATCCGTCCGTGATCGACAGGCCGAACTTCTGGTCCTCCGTGCCGGTGCGCACCTTGGTGTGCCCGCCGGCGGCGATGCCGGGCACCACCCGCACCATGACCTTCTGCCGGTCACCGTACGGGGTGAGCGCGGCGAGGCGCGCGATCTCCGAGGTGCTGTCCACGACGATGCGTCCGACCCCGAGGCGGAGCGCGGTGCGCAGGTCCTCGGGGCTCTTGGCGTTGCCGTGCAGCACGATCCGTTCCGGCGGGAAGCCCGTGGTGACGGCGAGGGCGAGTTCCCCGGCGGAACAGACGTCGAGGCCGAGGCCCTCCTCCCGTACCCAGTGCGCCATCGCCCGGCACAGGAAGGCCTTCGCCGCGTACACGACGTCGGCGTCGGGGAACGCCGTGCGGTACGTGCGGCAGCGGGACCGGACCTCCTGTTCGTCCAGGACGTAGACCGGGGTGCCGAAGCGGTCGGCGATCTCGGCGAGGGGGACACCGGCGAGGGAGAGGTCGCCGCCGGGGGCGGGACCGGTGGAGCGGGGCCAGACGGTGAGACCGTCGGCGTCCCGCGCGTCGGCCGGGACCTCCGGGGGGAGGGGGGACGCGACGATCGCGGGCAGTTCCTGGATGGACATGACGCCTCCTCAGCCGATCAGCAGGTTCGGACGGACGACGTCTGCCGCGGCGCCGGTCGTACGCGGGTCGGCCACGTGCCGGGGGTGCCACCGACGCCAGGAGTTGTCGCGCTCGCGGACGGTCGCGGCGGCGCGGTCGGCCGCTGGGGCGGAGAGCTGGGGGTCGACGGTGAGGGCGGTGACGCCCAGCGGCGCGGCGAGGGCGCGCAGCGCGGGTTCGGAGAGCCTGATCCAGGCCTGTCCGGCGCCGAGCGCGGCGGTGAGGCGCGCGGCCGAGGTGAACCCGACGGCCGTACGGCCGCCGACGGGGGTGCGGAAGAGGCGGGCCGTGCAGCCCGTGGGCCCCGGCCGGACGGGGACGAAGAGAGGTCCGGAGGATCCCTGCCCGTGACGTCCGGCCGGGAAGGGTTCGGAGGGCTCGGGGTCCTCGGAGGGGTCGAGTGGAGACATGTCCTGCTCCTCGAAGAGGGGGGCGCCGCCCGGCCCGTTCGCCGGACGCCCCGGTGACGCTATGCCCGTCCGGCGGGGGACCGGGCGACTCCCTGACGCATGCTTGACGGCTGACGCCGGGGTCGTTACGGGATGCTGACGGGCGGCTGCGCGCACCGGGCGTTCCGGCTCCGGCTCCTGTCCGGTGAGTGGGTCGGGGCCGTGCCGGTACCTCTGCCCGTCGCCGTTGGATCAGACGTGGGTGAACAGGTGGGACCTGCTCGATCCGGGCGTGAGCGACGGGCATGTGATGTACCGGCACGGCCCCTTCCGCCGGATGCCGGGTGCGGGAAATTCAGCCCCTCCGGCGATTGAGGAGCGGGGTCTGGGGCGGAGCCCCAGGGATGGGTCGGGTAGGGGCGGAGGGGGCGAAAAGGCCGTCCGGCCCCCGGGGTCAGATGGTCCGGCGTCCGGGTGGGGGCGGTCGGTGGTCCGCGGGGCGAGGGGCGTTCAGCGGCTGTCGGCCGTCAGTTCCCGTGCGTCGAGGGGCAGGTGGAGGCCGATCCTCCGCTGGACCGCCGCGAGATCGCTCACCAGGGGAGAGGGCGGCACGGCGAGGACGGGGCAGTCGGCGTGGGCGACGCAGTACCGGGCGACGGAGGGGAGCAGCGCGCGGCGCAGGGGGCCGCGGCCCCCGGTCCCGACCACCAGGAGATCGTCCTCACCGGCGGCGCTCTCCACGAGCGCGGGCCCGGTCGAGCCCTGGACGACCACGGCCTCGAACGGCACCTCGGGCCCGTCGGGTCCGAAGGCCGAGCCGAGCGCGTCGAGGAGCCGCCGGCCGGCGTCCTGACGGAGGTCCTCCAGCGGCAGGGGGCAGACGGCACGCCGGTACGCGTAGGTGCCGCCGGGCGGCTCCCAGGCGAGCACGGCCAGCAGATCGGCGCCGCTGCGGCGGGCCTCGTACGCGGCCCGGTGCAGCGCGGCCAGGCTCCCCGGCGATCCGCTCACCCCGACGACGACGCGTCGCCGCCCGGCATAGGGGCGACCGTCGTCGCCCGCACCGCTCGCCCCGCCCACACCCGCACCCGTGACGCGCACCGTGCTCCTCCCCGTCCCTCTCCGGCGACCGTCCGCCGTACGAACGCCCAGGTATCCGTTGCCCAGGATTCGGCCGGTCTCCCATGGAAGGCGCCGGCGGGACGGGTGTCCGGCGTGTTGACGCCTCCCTGACCCGGCGGACGGCCGCCCTGACGCGCCTCTGACGCCGGCCCGACCGTCGTCCCTCCCACGGCTGGCACACTGGCCGGCTGAACGGCGGGAAGCGGCGGGAAGCGGGGACGGGCGATGGCGAGCGTGCGGGACGGGAACAGGATCACCGTGGTGACGGGCGGCAGCCGGGGGATCGGCGCCGCCGTGTGCCGGCGGCTGGCCGAGGACGGGCACGACGTCGTCATCGGCTACCGGTCCGACGCCGCGGCGGCCGAGACGGTCGCCGAGGAGGTCCGTGCCGCGGGCCGCCGGTGTCTGACCGTGGCGGTCGACACGGCCGACGCCGGCGCGGTCGACCGTCTCTTCGACGCGGCGGCGGCCGAACTCGGTCAGGTCACCGGGCTGGTGAACAACGCCGGGATCAGCGGCCCCAACGGCCGCCTCGCCGACGCCGACCCGGCCGGCATGCGGCAGGCGCTGGAGGTCAACGTCCTCGGCTATCTGCTGTGCGCGCGCCGCGCGGTACGGGAGATGACCGCGGCGGGCGGGGGAGCGATCGTCAACATCTCCTCCGCCGCGGCGACGCTGGGCAGCCCGGGCCAGTACGTCCACTACGCCGCCGCGAAGGCAGCCGTGGACGCGCTGACCATCGGTCTGTCCAAGGAGGTCGCGGCCGACGGCATCCGGGTGAACTGCGTCGCCCCCGGCACGGTCTGGACCGACTTCCACGAGGACCCCGAACGTCCGGCCCGCGTCGCCGCGGCCGTCCCCCTGGGCCGGGCGGGCCGCCCGGACGAGATCTCCGGCGCGGTGTCCTGGCTCCTGTCCCCGGACGCCTCGTACGCGACGGGCGCGGTGCTGAGGGTGGCGGGCGGGCTGTAGAAGAGTCCGTCGTGGCTCACTCGGCCACGGCCCCGGGCATGCGAAAGGCGGGGTTCGGAAACCCCGCCCGTACATCGGTAGGTCTCAGGTCGGATCGGATCGGGTCGATCGGGTCAGGGCCACACCAGGCAGTAGGGCTGGTGGCCCGCCTCGTGGAGGCGGTGGGAGAAGTCCTGCCACTCGTGCAGGAGCTGGTACACGTTGAACGCGTCGCGGGGGCCGCCGCGGTCCGGGACCGTGGACCAGATGAAGGCGGCCGCGCCGACCGCCTCCTCGCCGATGCCGCGAAGCGGGTCGACGACCGTCATGGGGAGCTTGACCACGGCGTAGTCGGGGTGGAGGACGACCAGTTCCAGCGGGGGGACCTTGTGCAGGGGGACACCCTCTATGCCGGTGAGGACCATCGCGGCCATCGTCTCCGGCTTGATCTTGGTGAACATGCCGTTCATCCCGAGCTCGTCGCCGCCGAGCTCCTCGGGGCGCATCGAGATCGGGACCCGGGCCGCCGTCGCGCCGTCCGGAGCGCCGAAGTATTTGTACGTCACCCCCACCCGGCCACCATTCCCGCTTCCCGCCCGCAGCCGCTCCACCGAGCCGTCACCGCGCTCGGGATCGCCCTGCGGTCCCTGTGCCTGTCCTGCCCGTGTGCCGGCCGCTTCCTCCGCCTCGCGTCGGTGCCTTCCCCGCCGGGCACGCCGAGGACCGAGGTCATCGGTCCCCTCGCCCAGTCCGCCACCGCGATGCATATCTCCACCCGACTGCTTTTCTAAGGCGCGCGACCCCCGCCACGCAACCCGATCATCGTGACAGTGACCTCCCCCACGGCCGCACGCCGAAACGTACGCTGAAACACCTGTCCGCGGGATCTTCGCGGCCCCTGAACACCATGGTTCATGTGAGCTGTCCGTCCGTAGCCCCAGTTTCGCAGATGGCCGGGCGAAGGAGGCCGGTTGTCGTACCGGGCTCCTCTCCGTCCCTCCGCGATGGCCGGGATCATTCCTCTCTGGAGCCGTACGTCGGGCCGCTCCCGTCCGTTCACGGTTCCCGGTTCTTCCCCTCCCGGGTCCCCGGAGTCCCTGGCCTACCCTGAGGTAGTCACTAGCCCCCCGGAGTCGGAGACGTCGCAGGTCATGACCGAACTGCCTTATCCCTACGAAGCCCCAGCCTCGCAGTCGCTGTTCGACCGTGCGGCCGCCGTCACCCCTGGTGGCGTGAACTCGCCGGTGCGCGCCTTCCGAGCCGTGGGCGGTACGCCCCGGTTCATGGTGTCCGGCACCGGTCCGTACCTCACCGACGCCGACGGCCGTGAGTACGTCGACCTCGTCTGCTCCTGGGGTCCCATGATCCTCGGGCACTCGCACCCCGAGGTCATCGCCGCCGTCCAGGAGGCCGTCTCCCGCGGTACGTCCTTCGGCACGCCCGGTGAGGGGGAGGTCGCCCTCGCCGAGGAGATCGTCGCCCGCATCGAGCCCGTCGACCAGGTCCGGCTCGTCTCCAGCGGCACCGAGGCGACGATGTCGGCCATCCGGCTCGCCCGCGGGTTCACCCGGCGGGCGAAGGTGATCAAGTTCGCGGGCTGCTACCACGGCCACGTCGACTCGCTGCTCGCCGCGGCGGGCAGCGGCCTCGCCACCTTCGCCCTGCCGGACACCCCCGGTGTCACCGGCGCGCAGGCCGGCGACACCATCGTCCTGCCCTACAACGACCTCGAAGCCGTGCACGCCGCGTTCCACGCGCACCCCGGTGAGATCGCCTGCGTGATCACCGAGGCCTCGCCCGGCAACATGGGCGTCGTGCCGCCCGCGCCCGGGTTCAACCAGGGCCTGAAGGACGCCTGCGCGAAGAACGGCGCCCTGTTCGTCTCCGACGAGGTGATGACCGGCTTCCGTACGAGCAGGGCCGGCTGGTTCGGGATCGACGGTGTGCGCCCCGACCTGATGACCTTCGGCAAGGTGATGGGCGGCGGCTTCCCGGCCGCGGCGTTCGGTGGCCGTGAGGACGTCATGGCGCACCTCGCGCCGGCCGGGCCGGTGTACCAGGCGGGCACGCTCTCCGGTAACCCCGTCGCCACCGCCGCGGGTCTCGCGCAGCTGCGGCTGCTCGACGACGCGGCGTACGACAAGGTCGACGCGGTGTCCGAGCGGATCCGGACGCTGGTGACCGAGGCGCTCGCCAAGGAGGGTGTGACCCACCGTCTGCAGAGCGCCTCGAACATGTTCTCCGTGTTCTTCACGGGACGTGAGGTGCGCGACTACGAGGGTGCGAAGGCGCAGGAGTCCTTCCGCTACACCGCGTTCTTCCACTCGATGCTGGCGCAGGGTGTGTACCTGCCGCCGTCCTCGTTCGAGTCGTGGTTCGTGTCGACGGCCCATGACGACCAGGCGGTTCAGCGGATCGCCGACGCCCTTCCGGCGGCGGCACGGGCAGCGGCGGAGGCCACGGCATGAGCGAGTCCATCGGCACGAACGGCGCCGCCGGCGGTACGGGCGCGGACGACATCACCGTCGTCCACCTGATGCGGCACGGCGAGGTCGCCAACCCGGACGGCGTGCTCTACGGGCGGCTGGCCGGCTACCACCTGTCCGAGCTGGGCCGGCAGATGGCCGACCGGGTGGCCGAGCACCTGGCGCCGCGCGACATCACCCACGTGGTGGCCTCGCCGCTGGAGCGGGCGCAGGAGACGGCCACGCCGATCGCGAAGTCGCACGGTCTCGACCTGGCGACCGACGGGCGGCTCATCGAGGCGGAGAACGTCTTCCAGGGCAAGACCTTCGGGGTCGGGGACGGCGCGCTGCGCAGGCCGGAGAACTGGAAGCACCTCGTCAACCCGTTCAAGCCGTCCTGGGGCGAGCCCTACGTCGACCAGGTCGTGCGGATGATGGGCGCGCTGGACGCGGCCAAGGACGCCGCGCGCGGCCACGAGGCGGTGCTGGTGAGTCATCAGCTGCCGATCTGGATCGTGCGCAGCTATGTGGAGAAGCGGCGGCTGTGGCACGACCCGCGCAAGCGGCAGTGCACGCTCGCCTCCCTGACGACCTTCACCTACCGCGGCGACAAGATCGTGTCCGTGGGCTACAGCGAGCCCGCGCGCGACCTGGTGCCGGCCCATCTGCTCGCGGGCGCCAAGCCGGTGAAGGGCAAGGACAAGGCATTCGGGGCCTGACGGCCAAATGAGCGCATATTCGTAAAATCATATAAATCTGCGCGAGTTATACGGAACCCGCGACTTCATCGTGCCCTCTCATGGGGTGCCAGCTGAGAGCCAGCTGAGAGGGTGCGATGAAACGAGGACCGTATGCGGGACGTCAGCCGGAGGGGAATGATCGGTCTCGGGGCAGGTGCCGCGGCCGCGATGGGACTTGCCGCGTGCGGCACCGCGCAGAAGGACGCCGTGGGTCACGCCGGTGGTTCCCCCACGGCGGGCAGCGGCAGGCCGGGCACCCCGAAGCGGACCGTGCGTCCCATCGGTGACGGTTCCACCGCCTACACGGGCAAGCAGCCGCACCAGCCGGGGCAGCCCGTGCCGCTGGAACCCGGCGAGACCCCGCCGCAGTTCGTGGTCTTCTCCTGGGACGGCGCCGGCGAGGTCGGCACCGGTCTCTTCGAGCGCTTCCTGCAGCTCGCCAAGGAGAACGAGGCGCACATGACGTTCTTCCTCTCCGGGCTGTATCTGCTGCCCGAGTCGAAGAAGCGCCTGTACGACCCGCCCAACAACCCGCGGGGCGCCTCCGACATCGGCTATCTCAACGACGACCACGTCCGGTCCACGCTGAAGCTGGTGCGCCAGGCCTGGCTCGACGGGCACGAGATCGGCACCCACTTCAACGGCCACTTCTGCTCGGGCTCCGGCTCGGTCGGCAACTGGACGCCCCAGCAGTGGCGCAGCGAGATCGCGCAGGCGAAGTCGTTCGTCACCGAGTGGCGCACCAACACGGGCTGGACCGATCTGCCCGCGCTGCCCTTCGACTACGAGAAGGAGCTGATCGGCGCCCGCACCCCGTGTCTGCTCGGCCAGGACAACCTGCTGCCCGCCGCCCGTGAGCTGGGCTGGCGCTACGACGCCTCCTCGCCCGGCGGTGTGCAGCGCTGGCCGCAGAAGAAGGAGGGGCTGTGGGACCTGCCGCTCCAGGCGATCCCCTTCCCCGGGCACCGCTTCGAGGTCCTCTCCATGGACTACAACATCCTCGCCAACCAGTCGATCGCCACCACCCGGGCGCCCTCGTACAACTACCCGGCCTGGCGCACCCAGGCGACCAACTCGTACATCGCCGGGTTCAAGCGGGCATACGAGACGAACCGGGCACCCTTCTTCGTCGGCAACCACTTCGAGGACTGGAACGGCGGCATCTACATGGACGCCGTCGAGAAGGCCTTCACGTACATCGCCCGCGAGAAGAGCAAGGGCGCGGACGTGCGGCTCGTCTCCTTCCGGCAGTTCGTGGACTGGCTGGACGTGCAGCGGCCCGAGGTGCTGGCGAAGCTCCAGTCGATGGACGTCGCCGAACAGCCCGCGGGCGGCTGGAAGTCGTACCTTCGGGGGCAGGCCGCCTGATATGCGGGT
Organism: Streptomyces sp. M41(2017); assembly: GCF_002078175.1. Lineage (GTDB taxonomy): Bacteria > Actinomycetota > Actinomycetes > Streptomycetales > Streptomycetaceae > Streptomyces. Next base: position 2,624,189 of record NZ_MWFK01000001.1, read on the forward strand.
TTCCGCCCGCAAGGGGGGTGCGGAAGATCCCCGAAACGGGCATGCGAAACTTTTCACATGAGTGCCGCCTGCCGCGCAGACCAGCGCCCGATCCGCACCCGTCGCCGCGCCGCCCTGCTGACCGCCGGGGCCGCCGTCGCCGCGCTCGTCCTGACCGCGTGCGGGTCGGGCGGCACCAAGGGTGGTGCCGGCGGCAGCGGTTTCGTGGCAGGCAAGGACGGCATCTCGACGGTGGCGAAGAGCGACCGCGTGGCCATCCCCGACCTCTCCGGCAAGACCGTCGACGGCAAGCTGCTCGACGTCGCGGACTACAAGGGCAAGGTCGTCGTCCTGAACGTGTGGGGCTCCTGGTGCCCGCCGTGCCGGGCCGAGGCACCCAACTTCGTGAAGGTCGCCAAGGAGACCGCCGGCCAGGGCGTGCAGTTCGTGGGCATCAACACCCGTGACGCGAACGTGTCGCTGGCGCGGTCCTTCGAGAAGGACAAGGGCGTCACCTACCCCAGCCTGTTCGACCCGACGGGCAAGCTGATGCTCCGCTTCAAGAAGGGCACGCTCAACCCGCAGACGATCCCGTCGACGCTCGTCATCGACCGGGACGGGAAGATCGCGGCCCGCACGCTTCAGGCGCTCAGCGAGGACAAGCTGCGCGAGATGCTCGACCCCGTCCTCGCGGAGAAGTGACCGTCGTGTCCCTCCTCCACTCGTCCACGTACCTCGCCTCGGGTGACCTGAGCAACACGGTCTCCAGCGGGGCCCTGCTGCTCGCCCTGCCCATCGCGGTCCTCGGCGGGCTCGTCTCCTTCTTCTCGCCGTGCGTCCTGCCGCTCGTCCCCGGCTATCTCTCGTACGTCACCGGGGTCAGCGGCACCGACCTGGCGGACAGCAGACGCGGAAGGATGGCCGGCGGCGCGAGTCTGTTCGTGCTCGGCTTCACCGCCGTGTTCGTCTCCGGCGGGGCCCTGTTCGGCTACTTCGGGTCGACGCTGTTCGCGTACCAGGACACGCTGTCCAAGGTCCTCGGCGTCCTCATGATCCTCATGGGTGTCTTCTTCATGGGGATGATGCCCTGGCTGACGCAGCGGGAGTTCCGCTTCCACAAGCGGCCGGTGACGGGCCTGGTCGGGGCCCCGATACTGGGCGCGCTGTTCGGCATCGGCTGGACGCCCTGCATCGGCCCGACCCTCGCCTCCGTGCTGGCCCTCTCCTCGAACGAGGCGAGCGCCGGACGAGGGGCCATACTGACCGTCGCGTACTGCCTCGGTCTCGGCGTGCCCTTCGTGCTCGCCGCCGTCGCCTTCCGCAAGGCGCTCGGCGCGTTCGGCTGGGTCAAGCGCCACTACGTCTGGGTCATGCGGATCGGCGGCACGATGATGATCGTGACCGGCGTGCTCCTGCTCACAGGAGCCTGGGACAGCCTGGTGCAGCAGATGCAGACGTGGTCCAGCGGCTTCACGGTAGGGATCTGATCCATGAGCACGACCGACACCGGCAACACCCGCGACTCCGCCGCGATGCCGGAGGACGACGGCGCGCCGGACCCGGTGAGCCCCAAGCGGCACATCGGGGTGAGCGCCGACGGCGAACTCGGCGAGGCCGGTTCCCAGCTGTCCACCGCTCCCGTCGAGACGGCGATGCCGGGCTCCTTCGGCGGCAGACGCAAGCCCGGCGCGGCCGGCTGGATCGCCTGGACCGGCCGTGAGGTGACCGGCTGGGTCCGCTGGTTCTGGCGGCAGCTCACGTCGATGCGGGTCGCGCTGATCCTGCTCTTCCTGCTGTCGCTCGGCGCGATCCCCGGCTCGCTGATCCCGCAGTCCGGCACCGACGCGGCCAAGGTCCAGGACTTCAAGGACGCGCACAGCCTGCTCGGCCCGGTCTACGAGCGGCTCGGCCTGTTCCACGTGTACAGCTCGGTGTGGTTCTCCGCGATCTACATCCTGCTGTTCGTCTCGCTCATCGGCTGCATCGTGCCCCGCACCTGGCAGTTCGTCGGGCAGCTGCGCGGGCGCCCGCCGGGCGCCCCCAAGCGGCTGAACCGGCTGCCCGCCTACGCGACCTGGCGCACCGACGCCGAGCCCGAGCAGGTCCGCGAGGCCGCGCTCCGGGTGCTCAAGCAGAAGCGGTTCCGCGCGCACGTCGAGAAGGACGCCGTCGCCGCGGAGAAGGGCTACCTGCGCGAGACCGGCAACCTGCTCTTCCACATCGCGCTGATCGTGATGCTCGTCGCCTTCGCCTGGGGCCAGCTCTTCAAGTCCGAGGGCAACAAGCTGATCGTCGAGGGCGACGGCTTCTCGAACACGCTCCTGTCCTACGACGACTTCAAGTCCGGCAACCTCTTCAGCACCGACGACCTGACCCCGTTCAGCTTCGACCTGAAGAAGTTCACCGGCACCTACGAGCGGACCGGCCCCAACAAGGGCACCCCCCGCACGTACCAGGCGGCCGTCGACTACAGCGTCGGTGCCTACGGCAAGGAGAAGAAGACCGTCGTCAAGGTCAACGAGCCGCTCGTGATCGGCGACTCGAAGGTCTATCTCACGGCCCACGGCTACGCGCCCACGGTGACGGTCCGGGACGGCAAGGGCAAGGTCGTCTTCCACGACGCCGTGCCCCTGCTGCCGCTCGACTCGAACGTCACCTCGCAGGGCGCCATCAAGGTGATGGACGGCTACAAGAACGCACGGGGCGCGGGCGAGCAGCTCGGCTTCTCGGCCTTCTTCGTGCCGACCTTCGCCGGCGCGGGCAAGGGCGACATGTTCTCCCAGTTCCCGGCGCTCGACTATCCGGTGCTCGCGCTGAGCGGCTACCACGGCAGCCTCGGCGTCGACGCGGGCCTGCCGCAGAACGTGTACCAGCTCGACACGGCCAACATGAAGCAGTTCAAGGACGCCAAGGGCGACATCCTCAAGAAGCGGCTGCGGCCCGGCGAGACGATGACCCTGCCGAACGGCGCCGGCTCGATCACCTTCGACAAGGACATCAAGGAGTGGGCGAACTTCCAGGTCACCCAGCAGCCCGGCAGTGACTGGGCGCTGGCCGGGGCGTTCGCCGCGATCTTCGGACTCGCCGGCTCGCTGTTCATCCAGCGCCGCCGTGTCTGGGTCCGGGCCACCACCGGCGCCGACGGCGTCACCGTCGTCGAGATGGCCGGGCTCGGCCGCAGCGAGTCCGCGAAGCTTCCCGAGGAGCTCGGCGACCTGGCCGCGCTCGTCCACGCAACCGCGCCCACCAAGCCCGACGATGACGCGGCACCCGCCGACGCCGAAACCCCCGTATCCGCCGCCGAAGGGGCTGAGAAGCAGTGACGCTCGCCACCGCCCACGACCTGGGCGCCGTGACCGATCTGGCCACCGCGACCAACGAACACCTCGCCAACGTCAGCAACACGCTGATCTACTCCGCGATGGCCGTCTACACGCTGGCGTTCTTCGCGTACATCGCCGAGTGGCTCTTCGGCAGCCGCAGCAAGGTCGCGCGCACCGCGAACGCCCTCACCGCGGGAGGCGTGAAGGCGGCCGCCGCACCCGAGGTCGCCGTGCAGACGGCGGGCGGCACCGCCGTCCTGGCGCGGCCCAAGGTCGTCACCCGGTCCGCGACCGGCGCGCGGGACGTGCCCGACGGGCCCGGCGCGCACGGCGGCGACGAACAGGGCGACCTGTACGGCCGGATCGCCGTGTCCCTCACCGTCCTCGCGTGGGCCGTCGAGGCGGCCGGCGTGGTCGCCCGCGCCCTGTCGGTGCGGCGGGCGCCGTGGGGCAACATGTACGAGTTCAACATCACCTTCTCCACCGTGGCCGTCGCGGTGTTCCTCGTGCTGCTCGCCCTGCGGAAGAACGTGCGCTGGCTCGGCCTTCCGCTGGTCACCACGGTCCTGCTCGACCTCGGGCTCGCCGTCACCGTCCTGTACACCGCGAGCGACCAGCTGGTTCCGGCGCTGCACTCGTACTGGCTGTACATCCACGTGTCGACCGCGATCCTGTGCGGCGCCGTCTTCTACGTGGGCGCCGTCGGCACGCTGCTCTACCTGTTCAAGGACAGCTACGAGAACAAGCTCGCGAACGGCGGACAGCCCGGCCGGTTCGCCACCTCCGTCATGGAGCGGCTGCCCGCCTCGTCCTCGCTCGACAAGTTCTCCTACCGGGTGAACGCGGCCGTCTTCCCGCTGTGGACGTTCACGATCATCGCGGGCGCGATCTGGGCGGGCGACGCCTGGGGCCGCTACTGGGGCTGGGACCCCAAGGAGACCTGGGCGTTCATCACGTGGGTTGCGTACGCCTGCTACCTGCACGCGCGGGCCACGGCCGGGTGGAAGGGCCGCAAGGCCGCCTACATCGCCCTGATCGCCTTCGGCTGCTGGCTGTTCAACTACTACGGCGTGAACATCTTCGTCACCGGCAAGCACTCCTACGCGGGCGTCTGACCCGCCCGGACGTGAAGAGGCCGGCCCCGGTGACCTGTGTCACCGGGGCCGGCCTTCGTCGTGGGGAGGGCAGACGGGACTACGAGGGCGGGAGGCACTCCGCCGCCGGGGGTTTTCCCTCCGGCCAGGCGAGGCGCACGAAGCGGGCGTGGCTGTCGGGGGTCAGCTCCACGATCGGGACCGCCTTGTCGTACGGGTTGCCGTGCGCGTCCAGGCAGATCCAGCCGCTCGCCCCGTTCACCCGGAGCTGGCGGCCCTTGACCTGCGGCCACTGCAGGCCGACGTCGGCGAGCGCCGGGACGCGGCCGGTCGGCGAGGCCCCCCGGATGCCGCGCACCGCGAGCCGCATGGCGTCGTACGCGATGATCAACTGGCCGTCGTCGAGGGCGACCTGGCCGAGCGGTCCGACCGGCCCCCGTTCGGCGCTGTCCAGCAGCCGCTGGAGGACGACGGCGTCGGCCTTGCCGCCGCCGGTGCGGGCGTGGTCCTTCAGCCAGGCGTCGGGATGGGCGAGCGCCGTGTAGCGCACCGACAGCTGCGGGTCCTTGAGCGCGGCCGGGTCGAGGTCCTTGTCGCCCGCGAGGTACGAGCCCTCGTCACCGGTGAGGACGGTGAAGCGGCGGTCGGAGCAGCCCCGGGCGCCCAGCGCGTTGATGAACTGGCGCAGCTGGGTGTGCCGGCCGGCGAACAGGACCGTGTCCGTCGCCTTCGGGGTGTTGCACAGGATGGTGGCGATCTGCGCGAAGACGTTGGCGGTGCTGCCCTCCTTGCTGCGGTCGGCGGGCGGGGTGAACGGCTGGGCCTCGTACCGCGCGCCCTTGAGCATCTTCTCGAACGAACCCTGGAGCGTGCGCGTGTAGGGGTCGCCGGTCCGGTCGTAGACGAGGAAGGCGTTGGCGGCGGACACCTTGGCGAAGGAGGCGAGGGCGCGGGCCTCGTCGGTGTTGGTGGGGGAGACGCGGGCGAGGCCCGGGAAGGGGTCCTTGCCGCCCTGTCCGTTGGCCAGGTCGTCGGCGGTGATCGAACTCCCTATCACCGGGATGCCGCGCCGGGTCAGCTCGGCCACCGCCCGCTTGTTGTTCTCGGTGCTCAGCCCGACCCCGGTCACCGCGCGCAGCCGGTCCGCGCTCCTCGTCATGCGCTCCAGCTGGTCGACCGTGTGCCGCCAGGAGGCCCCGGTGGCACCGGGGTTGGCGAGGACGAGCCGTATCTTCGGCTTCAGCCCGGTCGTGTCGTGGTTGGCCTGGTACTGCGCGAGGTAGGCGCCCTGGAGTTCGTGCTGCACGTCGTTCAGGTTGTCCGCGTCGGTGGCGGTGAAGGGTTCGAGCAGGACGACCGTGACGTAACTGCCGGGCGCCAGGCGGTGGTTCTCCCGGTTGATCGCGCGCACGGTGTCGGCGAACCGGGCGCGTCCGAAGGCGTACGTCGTCGAGGAGACGCCCACGCACTCGTCGCGGTCCGGGGGCTGTACGACCCCGGGTGCGCAGGACCGGTTCTCCTTGGTGGCGGTCAGGCCGCCCCAGACGCCGAGGCCCACCCGGGCGGCGGCGAGCGTCAGCGCCACGTACCGGCGGAAGCGGATCTCCCAGACGTCCTCGCGCAGCCACACCCACAGTCGGGCCATCAGCGGCCTCCGTCCTCGTCGCCCGGGATGCGCAGGGGCCGGCCGGCGAGGGCGTCGGCGGGCCAGTCCCGCGAGGCACGCCACAGCAGGGCGTTGCCCGCGGGCCGCAGGTTCGACAGCTGTTCCAGCTCGAACCGCAGCCGTTCGGTGACGCGTGGGTCCGGCAGCACCAGCGGGTCGGTCAGCTGCCACACGGCGTGCAGCAAGCGCCGTACGCGCAGGTGCAGTACGGCGTCGACGCCCTCCGGCGGCCGGTGCGCGGCGTCCGTGCGGCCGAGGGCCACGGCGGCGCGGTGGTCGTGGCCGTCGAAGTCCCGGCCGTCCGGGTCGTGTGCGTGGTAGTAGGGCGCGGAGGCGATGAAGACCAGCGTGGACAGCCAGCCCCGGGTGTCGGTGCGCGGGAAGGTGTCGCGCAGGTGAGCCACCGCGAAGTCCGCCTTTCCGAGGGCGAGTTCGTGGTGCAGCCGGTAGCGGGCGCTGTCCGGGGGTGCCGACTCGCCGGGGTGGTCGGAGTAGTGGTCGACGAGGGCGCGGTGCACCGCCCGCCACTGTTCGTGGTCGGGGTCCGCGTGGTGCAGCCGCAGCAGGAGCAGCGTGCGCAGGAACGGGTCGCCGACGAACTGGCCGTCGGCCGTCGCCCAGCCCTCGGAGGCGAGCCGTTCCTCCAGGTCGAGGACGCCGGAGGCGCCGAAGTCCTCGGGGAGCCGGGACTCCGCGAGCGAGCAGGCCGACGCGCGGTCGTGGGCGGCGGCCAGCACGGTCAGTTCGTCGAGGCGGCCACCGGGCACCAGCCGGGCGAGGAGCTCCTGGTGGGCGGGGCGGCCGGCGTGGTCCTCGTGCGGGGCGACGTCGGCGGTCAGGAGCGCGCCGAGCGAGTCCGCGCCGACGGGCAGGTTCTGTCGGGCCGAGGCCGCCAGCACGGTGATGCCGAGCGGGCTGCCGCAGGTCAGCCGGTGGGTGGCGTGCGGGAGTTGGGCGGGCAGGCCGTCCGGGCCGCCGGTGGTTCCGGTGCCGCCGGTCGCGGTGTCCATGATGTGCAGGGTGTCGTCGGGGGTCAGGGGCGGCAGCGCGACGAGCAGGGCCCGCGAGGACGGCGAGGTGCCGGGCCGCCAGTCGGTCTCGCGCGCGGTGTCGGTCAGGGTGAGCCGGCCCGCGTTCCGCAGGGCCGGGTGTGCGTGGCCCCGGAGCGCGGCGAAGATCACGGCCCGGTCCGCGATGCCGTCGGCGCGGTCGCGCAGCACCGGTTCGAGGAGGCCGAGCCCGGCGGGCTCCTGGACGTTGTCGATCAGCAGGACCGGGCGGCCCCGCCGGTGGGAACGCTGCACGACCCCCGCGTACGCGTCGTCGAGGTCGGCGAGCAGGGCCCGGACCAGATGGCGTTCGGCGTGCCGGCGCGAGTCGCCGCCCGCCCGGAAGTGCCGGGAGAGCAGGATCAGCGCGAGCTTGGGGCTGCCGCCCGCGTTCGGGTAGTCCCGGTACCAGGTGGCGGCCTTGCGCAGCCGGCGGTGGGCGGGTGCGACGCCCTCCGCGAAGGCCTCCAGGGTGGCCTCGATGATGGGTTCCACGACGGGGCCCGTTCCGCTCATCGACGCGACGAGCTTGGAGACGACCTTGCTCACCCAGCGTCCGGCGAACCCCGACAGCCACGAGTCGGTCTCGTTCAGCAGCAGGATCCGCTCCGCCTCCTGCCGGATGCGGGGCACGTCCCGGTTGCTCCAGCCGCCCGCGGCCACGGCGAGGAGGCCCGAGGAGAGGCGCGGGAACGCGATCCTCCCGGCCCCCTTCACCGGTTCGGCGAGCTGTTCCGCGGCCGTGGTGAGCGCTTGGCCGACCGGGGACCAGGACTCCGCGGGGCGATCGGCGGGCGGCGCGGCGAACTGCCGGTCCTCGCCGTCGACCAGGGCGACCGGGGTGTGCCACCGGTAGGCCTCGCGCAGTTCCCGGAGCACGGCGGTCTTGCCGAGCCCCCGGCCGCCGGTGAGCACCACGAAGGGTGGTTCTTCCGCGTGTTCGTACGGTGTGGCGCGCAACTGGTACGGACGCAGTCCGACCAGTCGTGACGCGAGTCCGGGCGGATCGGTGTCGAACAGCGCCCCTCTGCCGTGCAGCCCTGAGTGCACCGCATCTCCCCCTGGTCCGCGGTCCGGTCCGATGTGCTGCTGTGAGGTGTATCAACAACAGTGTAAAAAGGGGGAGTTGATTCGGGATAGGGCACTTGATGACTGTTCGGTTACGAAAACGTTCGGACTGTCAACCGACGGTGATCGAATCGAGCTTCTCCCGCAGGTAGACGTGCGAGTCGACGGGTTCGTACGCGATCCGGCCCACCGGGGCGGGCACCGACTCGACCAGCGTCCCCGGCGTGCATTCGCCGAAGTAGACGAGCGAGATCAGCTCCTCTGCGGGCGCGTCGGAGGGCGGCGGCAGGACGCGGTGCCGCCCCGAGCGCCACCGGTCGCCCGTCCAACGGGCCATCAGGTCGCCGATGTTGACGGTGAACGCGGCCGGGTCGAAGGGCGCGTCCTCCCAGCCGCCCTCGTCCGTGAACACCTGGAGCCCGCCCTTGCCCGCCTGCCGGTCGAGGAGGGTGACCGTACCGAAGTCGGTGTGCGGACCGATCCGGAACTGGCCCGGCTCCGGCGCGCCGACGACGTCCCTCCCCGGATACCAGTTGATGTTGAAGCCGTACGTGGGGTGATCCATGTGCCGGGTGAAGAAGTCCGGTTCGAGGCCGAGCGCCTCACCGAGCAGCGCCAGCAGATGGTTATCCAGCTCGGCCATCCGCGCCAGGTACTCCTCGCACAGGGCCCGCAGCCCGGGGGCCTCGGCGGGCCAGACGTTCGGCGCGTACCATTCGGCGTTCGTCTCCGGGTCGGCGAACGGCTCGTGCGTCGCGAACGTCAGCGACTCCTTCAGGTCCGGCGGGGTCTCGGTGCCCTCCGCGTAGCCGTTGGCCTCGGCACCGGGACCGAGCCAGCCGCGCCCGCCCACTTCGGTGGCGTACCGCTGCTTCGTCGCGGCGGGCAGTGCGAAGAAGGCGCGGGCCTCCTCCCTGATCCGGACGCGCAGCGCGGGGTCCACGCCGTGGCCGGTGACGAGCAGGAAGCCGGCCGTCCGGAGCGCCGCGTCGACGGTCCGGGCGATCGCGGCGCGCGTCTCCGCGTCCCCCGAGAGCCAGGGACGCAGGTCGACGGTCGGGACGCGCGGCGCCGCGGGGGCCTCGGGGTCAGTCACCGATGTCCTCGTTCCACAGGTCGGGGTTGCCCTCGATGAAGTCGCGCATCAGGTCCGTGCACTCGGGATCGTCGAGCAGCACGATCTGCACACCGTGCTCGGCGAGCCAGTCGTGGCCGCCGTGGAAGGTGGCCGCCTCGCCGACGACCACCCGGGAGATGCCGAACTGCCGGACCAGGCCGCTGCAGTACCAGCAGGGCGAGAGGGTGGTCACCATCGTCGTGCCGCGGTACGACCGCTGCCGTCCGGCCGCGCGGAACGCGGCCGTCTCGGCGTGCGTCGAGGGGTCGTCGTCCTGGACGCGGCGGTTGTGGCCCCGGCCGAGCAGGGTGCCGTCCGCGCCGTACAGGGCGGCCCCGATGGGGATGCCGCCCTCGGAGAGCCCGGCGCGGGCCTCCGCCACGGCGGTCGCGAGCCATGCCCGCGCCTGTGCCTGATCGATGCGCTCCATGACCCCACTCTGCGGTGGGCGTCCCCCGAGGGCAACGTGCCCGGGCCGTGGCGCGGTCAGGCGCGGCGGTGGCGGCCGTACTGGCGGGCCAGCGCGTGGAACGCCTCCTTCGGCTCCCAGTGGACCCCGGCGGCCGGATCGCCGGGACGCTTCTCGACGGTCTTCGTGATGCTGTAGCTCGCCATGTCGAGGTCGTGGCGCGGGTCGTGGCGGCGGTGCGGGGCGTCGCGGGTGACGAAGGTGTACGCCATCGCCGCGTACAGGCCCGCCGCCTCGAACGCGGCCAGCACGTCCGTGAGATACGCGGCCTGCGTGCGCTCGCTGCGGACCAGTCCGGCCTTGATCTCCGGCGGGTCCTTTGTGTAATCGACGACGTCCCAGCCCATGCCGCCCTGCTCCGGCGCTCCCTCGAAGGTGCAGCAGCCGAACTCCATGACGGCGACGGGCTTCCCGAAGCGCCGGTACTGCGCGAGGTCGCGGAGGTAGTCCGACGGGCGCCGGAAGAACGAGTAGTAGTCGATGCCCACGAGGTCGAAGAGGCCCCAGTCGACGTCCTCGTCCTGGGCTGCGGCGTACGTCAGCGGCCCGTGGAACACGGACCGGCCCGTCTTCGCCGCCCTCGCGGTGAACCGGTGCAGCCGCCGCGCCATGACGACGGGATCGAAGTTGCCCTTGAGCAGGTTCTCCACCCGTTCCTGGATGTTCGCGCCGGGCACGATGCCGGGGACGTACAGCACGAACTCGCAGCCGACGCTGAGGTGCACCCCGGCGCCCTGGCGGCGCAGTCGCTCCGCGGAGCGGCCCGTCTCCGCGAGGTGGTCGAGGATGTCCCGCTCGGGCACGTCACCGAGCGTCGGTTCGAGCCAGACGTGCAGTCCGCGCTCCGCCGCCTCGGCCGCGGTCGCGGTGAGCCGTCCGACGCCGTCGCCGGTCACCTTGACGGAGTCGGCGTGCAGATCGTGGCCGACGGCGCGCAGGTCCGCGCGCATGTCCCGGACGTTCCAGCCGGTCGCGGGGCTCTCCCCGTCCCCGATCTCGTACACCACGCCCCGGTGGGTGAGCCCGCGCCGGGCGCTCGCCGTCGGCGCCGTCGTGCCCGCCCGCCCCCGTGCCGGCAGCGGTGCCCGGCCTGCGGGTGTCGCCCCCGCCCGTGCCGCCGCTCCGAGGGGCAGCAGGGCGGCCGCGCCCCCGACGGCCGCGGCCGTTCCCAGAAACCGTGCCCGGCTGATCCCCGGCGTCTCCTGCATCCCGCGCCTCCCGGCTCCGCGCCCACCTGCTTCGTCCGGGACCCAGTCTGGAAAGCGAAGGCCCCGGCCCGCGTCCGCCGATGGTCTACGGGGGCACGCCGAAGGGATGAGAGAGGAGGGGACCGGAGGACACTTGGAGGGACGGCCCGCGTCCGAGGGCGGGTCGGCGGACGACCGCCGCGAGCCCGGGACACTCAGGAGTTCTCCGGCCTCCGGGCCAGGATGAAGCCCTGCGCGGTCCGCTCCGGGCCGTATTCCGTCATCTCGGCCTCACGAACCAGCCGGACCGCCTCGGTCAGGCCGGCCTCCGCGAGGAGTTCGGCGACACGGTCGGGCGGGAAGCTGTACACGTCGAGGTCCACGTCGTGGCCGTACGCGTGTTCCAGGAGGATCTGTTCGTCGCCCGCCTTGAAGCCGATGAGCAGGTGTCCGCCGGGAGCGAGCACGCGGCGGAACTCGGCGAACAGCGGCGCCAGTTCCTCCACGGGGATGTGCACGGTGGACGACCAGACGAGCGCTCCGGCGAGCGAGCCGTCGGCGAGGTCGAGGTCCGCCATCGTGCCCACCGAGAACCGCAGGTGGGGGTATGCGGCGCGGGCGACCTCGATCATCCCGGGCGACAGGTCGATCCCGAACGCGTCGAGCCCGAGCCCTTCCAGGTGAATGGTCATCCGGCCAGGACCGCAGCCGAGGTCCCCGACCGGGCCGCCCCCGCCGGCCCGCACCCGCTTCGCGAACTCGGCGAGCATCGCGATCTCCAGGGGCTGGGCGACGTCCCCGCTGAACAGCTTGGCGTAGTCGGCGGCGACGGTGTCGTACGAGGCACGGGTGGCATCCAGGCGAGTGGTCATGGCGCGGAAGACTAGACGGCGCCACTGACAACGCCACCCCAACAGGCCTCCACCCGCGGCCGGTTCGCGTTCGTGGCTCGGGCGCTCACCCGGCGTGCGCCCCCGCCGTCAGTCCGCCACCCTCAGCAGCAGCTTGCCCGTGCTGGTCCGCGCCCCCATCAGCGCATGCGCGTCCCCGGCCTTCTCCAGGTCGAACTCCGCCGTCACCGGCAGGGTCACGGTCCCGTCCGCCACCGTCTCGAACGCACGCTCGGCGATGGCGCGCAGGGCGTCCGGTGCCGTGCGGGCCAGCCCGAGGATGGAGAACCCGGCGACCGACAGGCCGGTCGGGTAGAGCTCCGGCTGGCCCACCGTCCAGGGCGCTTCGGCGTGATGGCGGCGGTCCAGGGCGCCAACCCCGGAGTCAACCGTCCTGTCGTCATGGCGGTCACCCCGCCGGAACTGCGCGGTCCGGCCTTCGCGGTCCTCATCTCGGTCGCAGAGGCGCTCGCCTACGCCCTGTTCAACCTGGGCGCGGGGGCGCTCGGAGACACCATCGGGCTCCAGCAGGTGTTCCTGTGGGTGCTCGTCGTGCTGATGCTCGTCAACGCGGCCTTCTGCGGGGTGTTGCACCGTACGTACGCGCGGGACGTGGCGCGTGCGCTGGAGGGGCACGCGTGATCCGGGCCCGCCGGGAGCCGGTGCGTCCGCTCTCGGTGGCGGACCCCTGCGGGCGGCATCGCATCGGCCCTGCCGATGGCCCCATCGGCAGGACGCCCCAGCAGGGCGTGGCCGCCGCCGGGCCTTCGCTCCTACCGTCGGGGCATGACCTCAGCCACCTCCGCCGGCGCCACCGAGAACAAGGGCGCGGCCCAGCTCACCGCGGCGATGATGCTCTCCGGCACCCTCGGCGTCTTCGTCGTCGAGTCCGGCGCCTCGCCCCTGAACGTCGTCTTCTTCCGCGTCGTGTTCGGAGCCCTCGCCCTCGGCGGCTACGCCCTGGCCCGCGGCTACTTCCGCGGCCACGGCTTCACCCCGCGCACCCTCGGACTCGCCGCGCTCGGCGGGGTGTTCATCGTCCTCAACTGGGTCCTGCTCTTCCAGTCGTACGAGAACACCTCGATCTCCGTCGCCACCGTCGTCTACCACACGCAGCCGTTCTACGTGGTGCTCCTCGGCGCCCTGCTGTTCCGGGAACGGGTCACCGCCGCGAAGGCCGGCTGGATCGTCCTCGCCTTCGCCGGTCTGGTGCTCGTCTCGGGTGTCTCCCCGGCCGACCTCACCCAGGGCGGCGCGTACCTCACCGGCGTCGGCCAGGCCCTCCTCGCGGCGCTCCTGTACGGGCTGTCCACCCTGGTCACCAAGCGCATCACCGGCGTACGGCCGCACCTGATCGCCCTCGTGCAGGTCCTCGTCGGCATCCCGCTGCTGCTGCCCTTCGCCGACCTCGGCGCCCTGCGCGGGACCGGCGCGGACTGGGCCTGGCTGGTCGGCCTCGGGGTGATCCACACCGGGCTGATGTACGTCCTCATGTACGCCGCGTACGCCAAGCTCCCGACCGCGAAGATCGCCGTCCTCGCCTTCACCTACCCGGCCGTCGCCATGGTCATGGAGTGGGCGGTCTACGGCCACCACATCGGGTTCGTCCAGGCGCTCGGCGTCCCGCTGATCGTGACGGCCAGCCTGAAGGTCACGCTTCCCCGGGCGGGCCGGACTCCTCGGACACCAGCTGCCGTGCCCGCTCCACGAACAGCCGAGCGTGCGCCGGAAGCCGCTTCCCGGCCCGCCACGCCAGCTGCGTGCGAAGCGTGAACGGCGGCTCCCAGCCGAGCCGTACGAGCGTGCCCCGCTCCAGTTCCGCGGCGACCGTCACCTCGGGCAGCAACGCGATCCCGAGGCCGGCCGCCGCGGCCTGCTTGGTCGCCTCGATCGTGCCGAACTCCGTGAAGGCGACGGAAGTGCCACCTGGGACAGCCGAGTTGAGTTCCCGCTCGAACAAGTCCCGGTAGGCGCAGCCCGGTTCGGTGGCCAGCAATGACTGGCCCGCGAGTCCGGGCGTGCCGGGTGCCGTGCCGGCGAGCGGATGGCCGGGCGCGGCGACGAGCGCGAGCGGCTCGACGGCGAGGACCGCGGTCTCCAGACCCGCGTGCTCGGTCTCCTCCTCCATGAGGAAGCCGACGTCGTAGATGCCCTGGCGCAGCGCCTGACGGGTCTCGTCGCCGATGGTCGTCCGCAGCGAGAGCCGGACCTTGGGGTGGCGGTGGTGGAAGAGTTCGAGGAGCGGCAGCAGCCGGTAGGAGGTGAGCGACTCCATCGTGCCGACGGTGAGGGTGCCGGAGGGTTCCTCGGCGCCGACGACCGCGGCCCGCGCCTCCTCGGTCAGCTCGATGATCCGCCGGGCGTAGGGCAGCAGCCGCTCGCCCGCCTCGGTGAGCCGGATCCTGCTGCCCAGCCGGTCGAACAGCTCGGTGCCGAGCAAGGTCTCCAGGGCGCGGATCTGACTGGTCACGCTCGACTGCGCGTACGCCAGCTCGGCCGCGGCCCGGGTGAAGCTCAGTACCGTCGCGACCTTCTCGAAGGTCACCAGCAGGCGCAGTTCCATGCTCCGATTCTCACGTCTCCTCGTCGGACCTGCTCTGCTCCTCGCGCCGCTTCAGCTCCTCCTCGCGGCGCCGCAGGTCGGCCTCCCAGTCCTGGAGGAGGGTCTCGTCCCTGCGGCCCTCGTCCTTGCGGCCCTCGTCCTTGCGGTTCTCCGCCTTGAGGGAGTTCAGGAACTCGGGGTTGTCGTCGGGGGCGACGAACCGCGCGCGCTGCCCGCGCGTCACCTCGGAGGAGCCGACGCCACCGACGGGACCCCGCCGGTTGCGGCCCGCGACCAGCCAGGCGACCGGACCGACCAGTACCTCGCCGAAGAGCAGGATGATGATCACCCACACCACCTTGGGCAGGCCCTTGACCTCCTCCTCCGGCGTGTTCAGGCAGTCGATGAAGGCGTAGATCCACAGCGCCAGCACCAGCAGAAACGGCAGATACCTGAGCATGGCCGAACGGTCCCCCAGTGTGCGGTGGCGGGGCGGCACGGGGCCCCGGTGACGGGCACAGGTTAGCGGGTGGCCGATACTTGGACACATGGCTTACGACGATCTTCGCTCCCTGCTCAGGGCCCTGGAACGCGAGGGAGACCTCAAGCGCATCAAGGCCGAGGTGGATCCGTACCTGGAGGTCGGGGAGATCGTCGACCGGGTGCAGAAGGCGGGCGGTCCCGCGCTCCTCTTCGAGAACGTGCGCGGCTCGGCGATGCCGCTCGCGATGAACGTCTTCGGCACCGACCGCCGCCTGCTGAAGGCCCTCGGCCTGAAGTCGTACGCCGACATCTCCGACAAGATCGGCGGACTGCTCCGGCCGGAGCTGCCGCAGGGCTTCGTCGGGGTGCGCGAGGCCTTCGGGAAGCTCGGCGCCATGGCGCACGTGCCGCCGAAGAAGGTCAAGGACGCGCCGGTGCAGGAGGTGGTGCTGCGCGGTGACGACGTCGACCTCGACGCGCTGCCCGCCCTGTTCACCTGGCCCGACGACGGCGGCTCCTTCTTCAACCTGGGCCTCACCCACACCAAGGACCCCGAGTCCGGTATCCGTAACCTCGGCCTGTACCGGCTCCAGCGCCACGACAAGCGCACCATCGGCATGCACTGGCAGATCCACAAGGACAGCCGGAACCACTACCAGGTGGCCGCCCGCCGCGGCGGGCGGCTGCCCGTCGCGATCGCCTTCGGCTGCCCGCCCGCCGTGACGTACGCGTCCACGGCGCCGCTCCCCGGGGACATCGACGAGTACCTCTTCGCCGGGTTCGTCCAGGGCAAGCGGATCGAGATGGTCGACTGCAAGACCGTGCCGCTCCAGGTGCCGGCGAACGCCGAGGTCGTCCTGGAGGGCTGGCTGGAGCCGGGCGAGATGCTGCCCGAGGGCCCCTTCGGCGACCACACCGGGTTCTACACCCCGCAGGAGCCGTTCCCGGCGCTGACCATCGACTGCGTGACGATGCGCAAGCGGCCGCTGCTCCAGTCGATCGTGGTGGGCCGGCCCCCGACGGAGGACGGGCCCCTCGGCCGGGCGACGGAGCGGTTCTTCCTGCCCCTGCTGAAGATCATCGTGCCGGACATCGTGGACTACCACCTGCCGGAGGCGGGCGGCTTCCACAACTGTGCGATCGTCTCGATCGACAAGAAGTACCCGAAGCACGCCCAGAAGGTCATGCACGCCGTCTGGGGTGCCCACATGATGTCCCTGACGAAGCTCATCGTGGTCGTCGACGCGGACTGCGACGTCCACGACCTGCACGAGGTCGCCTGGCGCGCGCTCGGCAACACGGACTACGGCCGCGACCTCACCGTCGTGGAGGGACCGGTCGATCATCTCGACCACGCCTCCTACCAGCAGTTCTGGGGCGGCAAGGCGGGCATCGACGCGACGAAGAAGTGGCCCGAGGAGGGCTACACCCGGGACGGCGGCTGGCCCGAGATGGTGCTGTCCGACCCGGAGACGGCGGCGAAGGTCGACCGCCGCTGGAAGGAGTACGGGCTGTGAGTTCAGCTTCCGCGGCGCTTCCGCAGCCGGGCCGCACCAAGGCCTTCCTGCGGCTCGTCATGATCGAGCACTCGGTGTTCGCGCTGCCCTTCGCGTACATCGCGGCGCTCACCGCGATGTACGAGTGGGACGGGAACATCCACTGGGGGCGGCTGCTGCTGGTCACCGTGGCGATGGTGGGGCTGCGCACGTTCGCGATGGCCGCGAACCGGATCATCGACCGCGAGATCGACGCCCGCAACCCGCGCACGGCCCACCGCGAGCTGGTCACCGGCGCGATGAGCGTGAAGCACGCCTGGACGGGCGCCTTCGTCGCCCTCGTCTTCTTCCTCGGTGCCGCGGCGCTGCTCAACCCGCTGTGCCTCGCGCTCGCGCCGATCGCGGTCATTCCGATGGTCGTCTATCCGTACGGCAAGCGGTTCACGAACTTCCCGCAGGCCATCCTCGGTCTCGCCCAGGCCATGGGCCCGATCGGCGCCTGGATCGCCATCACGGGCACCTGGTCCTGGGACGCCGTGATCCTCGGCCTCGCGGTCGGCGTGTGGATCGGCGGCTTCGACCTGATCTACGCGTGCCAGGACGTCGAGACCGACCGGGAGATCGGCGTGATGTCGGTGCCGGCGCGGTTCGGCATCCCGGCCGCGATCCGCGGCGCGCGCGTCTGCCACGCGGTGACCACGGGCCTGTTCGTCTGGTACGCGCTGGCCACCGGGGCGGGCGCGTTCTTCTGGCTGGGCCTCGTGATCGTCGCGGCCGCCTTCCTCTACGAGCACTCCATCGTGAAGCCGCACGACCTGTCGCGCCTGAACCGTGCCTTCTTCCAGGTCAACGGATTCATCGGCATCGCCCTGTTCGTGTGTGCCCTGCTGGATCTGCTGGTGCGCGGGCTCACGGTCTGAATCCGGGCAGTGGCCGGATAGGCTCGACATCATGAAGCCAGGACAGACGCAGCGCCGGCCTTGGATCGTGGGGGTGTCCGGCGCGTCCGGTACGCCGTACGCGGCGGCGGTGCTGCGTTCGCTGCTGGAAGCGGGGGAGAGCGTCGACCTGGTGGTCAGCAGGGCCTCGCGGCTCACGCTGCTCGACGAGACCGGCCTCCCGTTCCGCGACGCCCACTGGCGGGACGACCTGCGCGCGTGGCTGGCGCGGGGCGCGGACGGCAAGCCCGGCACCTTCACCGGCTTCGAGGAGCACCTCGACGCGGTACGGCACTGGAGCGCCGGCGACCTCGCGGCCGGGCCCTCGTCGGGCTCGTACCCGGTCCAGGGCATGCTGATCGTGCCGGCGTCCACGGCCTGTGTGGCCGGGGTCGCGCTCGGCCTCTCCAAGGACCTGCTCCAGCGGGCCGCGAGCGTCACGCTCAAGGAGCGGCGCAGACTGGTCGTCGCCGTGCGGGAGACCCCGCTGAACGGACAGACCCTGCGGCACCTGGTGGCCCTCGACGACGCGGGCGCGACGGTGGTGCCGGCCTCACCGGCGTTCTACGCGGGCGCCACGCACATCCAGGACCTGGTGGACTTCGTCGCCGGGCGGGTCCTCGACGCGGCGGGCGTCGATCACGACCTGTACCGCCGGTGGAAGGGCGAACTCGGGGGCGGCTCCCGGGGCGACACCACCTGAGGGTCCGCACCACTCGGCGACTTTCAGACTTTCGGACTCTTCGGCACTCTTCGGATTTCTTCAGACCTTTTCAGTGGAAGGCTTCGATCGCATGGACGCGGTGGACAGGCAGCTCATCCAGGCCCTGAGGGAGAACGGCCGGGCCTCGTACGCGGAGCTGGGGCGTCTCGTCGGCCTGTCGGGACCCAGCGTCACCGACCGCATCAACCGGCTGGAGGCGGCCGGTGTCATCACCGGGTACCGCGCGACGGTCGACTCGGCCTCGCTCGGTCTCGGTGTGACCGCCCTGATCGGCATCTCGCTCTCCGACGCGGCCGACCACGAGGACGTGGCCCACCGGCTGCGCGACCTCGGCGAGATCGAGGACTGCTGGTTCATCGCGGGCGACGACTCGTTCATGCTCAAGGTGCGCTCCAGCGACGTCGACGGCCTGGAGAAGACCATCCGGCGTCTGTCGGGCACCAAGGGCGTCTCCCGCACCCGTACGACGATCGTCCTGTCGACGAAGTGGGAGAACCGCGTCGGGGAACTCCCCGAGGAGGAGTGACGCGGGTCGCCCCGCGCGGCCCCTGGTGGGGCCGATCCCGCCCGGAGGCGGGGGAGTACCGTTGGCAGGATTCGTCACAGGGAGAGGTAAACGCATGGATGTCGGGCTCAAGCGCGAGCTGGAGGACAAGGTCCGGGCCGGTGAACGGCTGACCCGCGAGGACGGCATCGCGCTCTACGAGTCGGACGACCTGGCGTGGCTCGGCGGCCTCGCGCACGAGGTGCGTACCCGGAAGAACGGCGACGTCGTCCACTTCAACGTCAACCGTCACCTGAACATGACGAACGTGTGCACCGCGTCCTGCGCGTACTGCTCGTTCCAGCGCAAGCCGGGCGAGAAGGACGCGTACACGATGCGCATCGAGGAGGCCGTCCGGCTCGCCACGGCGATGCGGGGCGAGAACCTCACCGAGCTGCACATCGTCAACGGCCTGCACCCGAATCTCCCGTGGCGGTACTACCCGCGCTCCCTGAGCGAGCTGAAGAAGGCCCTCCCGGAGGTCTCCCTGAAGGCCTTCACGGCCACGGAGATCCACCACTTCGAGACGATCTCGGGGCTGTCCGCCTCGGAGATCCTCGACGAGCTGATCGACGCCGGCCTGGAGTCGCTGACCGGCGGCGGCGCGGAGATCTTCGACTGGGAGGTCCGCCAGCACATCGTGGACCACCGCACCCACTGGGAGGACTGGTCGCGCATCCACCGCCTCGCGCACGAGAAGGGTCTCAAGACCCCGTGCACGATGCTGTACGGGCACATCGAGGAGCCCCGGCACCGCGTGGACCACGTGCTGCGGCTGCGTGAGCTCCAGGACGAGACCGGCGGCTTCCAGGTCTTCATCCCGCTGCGCTACCAGCACGACTTCGTGGACATGAAGGACGGCAAGGTCCGCAACCGCCTCCAGGCCCGCACCCAGATGGCGACCGGCGCCGAGGCGCTGAAGACCTTCGCGGTCTCCCGCCTGCTGTTCGACAACGTCCCGCACGTCAAGGTCTTCTGGGTCATGCACGGTGTGCAGACCGCCCAGCTCGCCCTGCAGCACGGCGCGGACGACATGGACGGCTCGGTCGTCGAGTACAAGATCACGCACGACGCGGACAACTTCGGGACGCCCAACAAGCTGACCCGCGAGGACATCCTCGACCTGATCCGCGACGCCGGGTTCCGCCCGGTCGAGCGGAACACGCGCTACGAGATCATCCGCGAGTACGACGGCCCGGACCCGGAGCGCCGCGAGTCGCCGCAGGCCATGCGGGTCTGACGTGACGCTGCGCTTCGAGCTGGACCCGGCGGTCACCCCCGTCCTGCGGGACGGGGTGATCGCCCTCTGGGCGGACGTCTCGAACGCGGGCGGCTCCGTCGGCTTCGTACCGCCGGTGACCGCCGCGGACGTGCGGCCCGAACTCGTGAAGCACTTCGTCGCCATGGCCGAGGGCCGCACCCGGCTGCTGGTCGGCCGGGACGAGGACGGCGAGGTCGCCGCGACCGCCTTCCTCACGCACAACACCCACCGGCTGATGCGGCACTGGGTGTGGCTCTACACCGTGATGGTGCACCCCCGCCACCAGGGCAGGGGGTACGGCCGGGACCTGCTCGCCGCGGCCGAGGAGGCGGCGGGCTCGCTCGACGGTGTCGAGGCGATCCGGCTGACCTGCCGGGGCGGCGAGGGCCTGGAGCGCTTCTACGCGTCCTGCGGCTACAAGGAGGTCGGCCGGGTGCCCGGCGCGATCCGGGTCGCGCCCGGCGAGGACCGCGACGACATCACCATGCTGCTGTCCCTCGGTCTGCGCGGCTGAGGGCCGATCGACCCCGCTGCAAGATCGACCTCCTGGCGTGCTTCACTGGACGGTGGTCTTTGGGAACGTTCGGAACGGGAAGAGTGGATTGAGATGTTCCGCTACACACTGATGCGCCTCGGTATCTTCGTGGGCTGCCTCGTGGTCGTCTGGGGCCTCGTCTACTCGGGCATCGCCCCCCGCGGTCTCGGCGACTCCAACTACATGTGGGTCGTCCTGCTCGCCCTGGTGATCTCCGCGCCGATCAGTTTCGTCGTCCTGCGCGGCGAGCGCGACCGTGCCTCGGCGCAGGTCGTCGCGCGCGTGGACCGCGCCAGGGCCAACCTGGACCGCAACCGCAGCCAGGAGGACGAGGCCCTCGACGAGGCCTCTCCCGGCGCCCGCAGCCAGACCTCCTGACCCCCGCCCGACAGCGCCGCGTGCCCGGCCGGGGGCGCGGCGGATCGTACGCTTGCCCGCATGGGTGCTGTGAAGAGCAAGCGGATGCCGCGCGCGGTACGCGAACAGCAGATGCTGGACGCCGCCGTACGGACCTTCGGGCAGCGCGGCTACCGGGCCGCGTCGATGGACGAGATCGCCGAACTCGCGGGCGTTTCCAAGCCGTTGGTGTACCTGTACCTGAACTCCAAGGAAGACCTGTTCACCGCGTGCATCCGGCGTGAGGCCAAGGCGCTGACCGCCGCCGTCCGCGCCGGTGTCCGCCAGGGGCTGCCCGCCGACCGCCAACTCTGGGAAGGTCTCGGGGCGTTCTTCACGCACACCGCCGAACACCCTGACGGATGGGCGGTCCTGCATCTCCAGGCCCGTACGCACGGTGAACCCTTCGCGGCCGAGGTGTCCGCGATGCGCGAGGAACTCGTCCTGTTCGTCACGGAGTTGATCGTCGACGCCGCCCGGGAGGCGCACCGCGACCCCTCGCTGCCCGAACGGGAGGTCGCCGGACTGGCCGAGGCCCTGGTCGGCGCCGCCGAGTCGCTCGCCGCCTGGGCCAACGTCACGCCGGGCGTCTCGGCCCGGCAGGCCGCCACCACGCTGATGAACTTCGCCTGGGCGGGCCTCGGTGACCTCATGCGCGACCGGCCGTGGATCCCGCCGCAGGCGTCCGGGCAGTCCTAGGTCCTGCCCGCAAGGCCTCCCCCGCCCGGGGTGACGCTCACACCGAGGCGTGGCCGCCGATGATCAGCTCGACCTCGTCGCCGGTCCTGGTGAACTCCCGGATCAGCCAGGTGCGGCCGTCGACGGTCGTGCCGGCGCCGGTGGTGTACTCCGGGACGGCGAGTACGGGGCCCGCCGGGTCCGCGGTGCGCACCTCGGCCTCCGTGACCACGTCGTCGGAGAAGCGCAGCGCCAGTTCGACCGGCGCCGGGCCGGCGGCGAAGGCGCCGGGGTCCGGGAGCCCCCGGATGCGGCAGCGGGCGCCCGGGAAGAGGTGCGTGTGGTCGCAGACGGCCAGGTGGACGGCTGCTTCGGCCGGTCCGTCGGTGGGCTGGGGCATGACGGACTCCGGAGGTCGCGGGGGCGGCGGGCCCGGGCAGTCTGACCGCAGGGCGGGCGGACCGGGGCCTCGCACGGCCGGGCCGCCTCCCCGGTCACCCGGTCGGCGCCGCGGTGTCCGGCCCACCGCTCGCCTTCGTCCCCGGCGGCAGCGGTCGTACCTCGCCGGTGAGGTGGACGCGGTCGCCGGTGCGGAGTTCGAAGGCGGGGCCCCGGGCGGCGTACGTCACCGTGCCAGGGAGCAGGACCGGCGCCCGGAAGTCCGCCCGTATCTCCACCGCGCTCTGCGGGCCGTACGCGGCGAGGCAGCGGGCGACGGTCCACATGCCGTGCGCGATGGCGCGCGGGAAGCCGAAGAGGCGGGCCGTCAGCGGGTGCAGATGGATCGGGTTGCGGTCGCCGGAGACCGCGCCGTAGCGGCGGCCGACGTCCTGCGCGAGCCGCCACTCGGCCGAAGCGGGCGGGGCCTCGGGCTTCTTGTCCGGCGTTGTTCCGGGCTCCTTCGGCGAGGACGGTCCCGACCCGTCGGGCGCCGGCTCCCGGGCCGCGTCCCCCGGCGTCTCCCCGTGCGCCTTGTGCCGCGCCAGATACGTGCTCCTCGACTCCCACACGAGCCGGCCGTCGGCCCGCGCCTCGGTCAGTACGGTCGCCTCGGTGCCCCGGCGGTGCGGTGCCAGGCCCTCGACCCGCACCGCGAGGTCGTACGCCGCGGTCGCGGTCGGCTCCTCGTACTGGGTGATCCCGATCGACGTGTGCACCAGGCCGAGCAGCGGCAGCGGGAAGTCCCGTCCCGCCATGATCCGCATGGCCAGCGGGAAGGCCAGCACATGGGGATAGGTGACCGGCAGGACGTCCGGCCCGGTCGCGAACCCGCACACCCGCTCGTAGGCGGCGAGGCGGGCGAGGTCGACCCGCACACCCGGCAGTACGAGCCGGGTGGCCGGGACGGGAGCGTCCGGGCGGGGGCGCTTGAACGGGGAGAGCAGGGCTCCGCGCGCCAGCAGCGGGCCGAGGGAGGGCGGCGCGGCGAGGGTCCGGGCCGCGGGCTCGGAACGGGTGGAGGGCTGCGTACGCATCGGAGTCTCCGGGGTGGTGGGAGGTGCGGCTGCCGGTGGACGGAGGGGGAGGGGAGCCCTGGGACACGGCCCAGGTCGTGTCCCGGGGGGTGTCCGCAAAGTCACGTCGTCCGCCCGAAGGGCGGGCCGGGCGTCGCCGGGCAGGCGAGGCTTTGCGGACACCCCCCCTAGGCCCCCAGCAGGCTCTGGCCGCAGACCCGGACGACCTGGCCGTTGACGCCGCCGGACGCGGGGTGCGCGAGCCAGGCGGTGGTCTCGGCGACGTCGACGGGCAGACCGCCCTGGCCGAGGGAGTTCATCCGGCGGCCCGCCTCACGGATGAACAGCGGGACGGCCGCCGTCATCTGCGTCTCGATGAAGCCCGGCGCCACGGCGTTCACGGTGACCCCGTGTTCCGCCGCGGCGTTCGGGGCCAGCGCGCGGACGAGTCCGGCGACGCCGGCCTTGCTCGCGGCGTAGTTCGTCTGGCCCGCGTTCCCCGCGAGCCCGGCGATGGAGGCCGTCGCCACGATCCGGCCGCCGGTCCGCAGGCCGCCCGCCGAGAGCAGCGCGTCCGTGGTGCGCAGCACGCTCGCGAGGTTCACGTCGAGCACCGAACTCCAGCGCTCCGCGGCCATGTTGGCCAGGCGGCGGTCGCGGGTGATCCCCGCGTTGTGGACGAGGACGTCCAGCCCGTCGGAGGGCAGGGCGGCGAGGATCCGCGCTCCCGCGTCGGGGGCGGTGATGTCGAGGGCGAGGGCGGTCGCGCCCAGTCGCCCGGCGACGGATTCGAGTTCGACCGCCGCACCCGGCACGTCCAGGCACACCACGCGGGCCCCGTCCCGCGCCAGCGTGGCCGCCACCGCCTCGCCGATGCCGCGTGCCGCGCCGGTGACGAGCGCGGTGCGCCCGGCGAGGGGAAGGGCCCAGTCCGCGGGCGCGGTCACCTCCGCCCCGCCGCCGATCCCGATCACCTGGCCGCTCACGTAGGCGGACTTGGGGGAGAGGAGGAACCGCAGCGTCGACTCGGCGGCGTTCGCGTCGGTCAGCCGCAGCAGCGTCACCGTGATGCCGCGCCCGATCTCCTTGCCGAGCGAGCGTACGAAGCCCTCCAGGGCCTGCTGGACCGCCGCCTGATGGTGGTCGGCGGTGTCGAGGGGGGCGCCGAGCACGATGACCCGGCCGCTGCGGGCGACCGACCGGACGACGGGGTGCAGGGCGGCGTGCACCTCGGCGAGGGTGTCGATGTCGGTGACACCGGTCGCGTCGAGGACGACGGCGACGGGCCGTTCGCTCCGCGCGCACACCGTGAGACCGGTCCTGCCCAGCACGGCGGCGAGACCGTCCGGCCCGTCCAGCGGGGACTTGCCCGCGCTGAGGTGGAGCAACTCACCGGTGAACGAGGGGTGTTCGGCCGACCAGCGGTGCAGAGCCGTCGGCTGGGGCAGCCCGAGGCGACGGGTCAGGAAGCGGCCCGGCGCGGTGCCGGTGAAGCTCAGATAGCGGTCGGCCATTGTCCAACTCCCCATGCGGACGTTAATTTACTCCAGAGTAAGGTTACCTGGGGTAAGGGTATGTCAGGGCGAGGGGACAGGTCGAGATGAGACAGCACGTTCTCCGGAAGGCGGTCCAGGGATGAGCGAGCGGGACGACACGCGAGCCGGGACGACACCTGCCTCGACCGCGACGAGCACCGCGTCCGGCGCTGACACGGCCGCGTCCGCCGCGCCGCGGGGCCCCGGCCTCGCGCGGACACGCCCCGTCGCCGTCGTCGGCGGGACCCGGATCCCCTTCGCGCGGTCCGACGGCCCCTACGCCACCGCCTCCAACCAGGAGATGCTGACCGCCGCCGTCGACGGACTGGCCGAGCGGTACGGGCTCGACGAGCCGGGCGCGGTCGGGGAGTTGGTGGCCGGTGCCGTCCTCAAGCACAGCCGCGACTTCAACCTCGCCCGCGAGACCGTGCTCGGCTCGAAGCTCGACGCCCGCACCCCCGCGTACGACATCCAGCAGGCCTGCGGCACCGGCCTCCAGGCCGTCATCGCCGCCGCCAACAAGATCACCCTCGGCCAGACCGAGTCGGCCGTCGCGGGCGGCGCGGACACGGCCAGCGACGCCCCCCTCGGCGTGAACGACACCCTGCGCCGCATCCTCCTCGACGTCCGCCGCGCGAAGTCGCCCGGCGCCCGCCTCAAGGCCCTCGCCCGCGTCCGACCCGCACACCTCGTGCCGGACATCCCGCGCAACGCCGAACCGCGCACGGGCCTGTCGATGGGCGAGCACGCCGCCGTCACCGCCCGCGCCTGGGGTGTGCGGCGCGAGGAGCAGGACGAGCTGGCCGCCACCAGTCACCAGCGGCTCGCCGCGGCGTACGACCGGGGTCTGCTGAACGATCTCGTCGTCCCCTTCCGCGGTCTCGACCGGGACCAGAACCTCCGGCCCGGCTCGACGACCGAGAAACTCGCCACGCTCAAGCCGGTGTTCGGCCTCGACGCCCCCGAGCCGACGATGACGGCGGGCAACTCGACGCCGCTCACCGACGGCGCCGCCGTGGTACTGCTCGCGAGCGACGCGTGGGCGACGACGCGCGGGCTGCCCGTCCTCGCCCACCTGACCGCGTACGAGACGGCGGCCGTCGACTTCGTCGAGGGGGACGTGGCGGGCGGCGAGGACGGGCTCCTGATGGCACCCGCGTACGCCGTCCCGCGCATGCTGGAGCGGACCGGACTCGCCCTGTCCGACTTCGACTTCGTCGAGATCCACGAGGCGTTCGCCTCCCAGGTGCTCGCCACCCTCGCCGCCTGGGAGAAGCGCGGCCTCGGCACGGTGGACCGCTCCCGTCTGAACGTGGCGGGCTCCTCACTGGCCACCGGCCACCCCTTCGCCGCCACCGGCGCCCGCATCGTGGCGACCCTGGCGACGCTGCTCGCGGAGCGCAACGCGCCCGGCCGCGGGCTGATCTCCGTGTGCGCCGCCGGAGGGCAGGGGGTGACGGCGATCCTGGAGCGCGGCTGAGGACGGTCCCGGCGCCCCGCCGGCCGGCGTGCACGGGACGCCCGCCGTCGGCCGCGTCCCGGGGAACCTGGTCCGCCCCCGCCCCCGAGGGGACGCCCATCGGTGACCCGCCCTCCGCGAAACGTGGCCCGCGCACCGATGCGCGCCCTCACGGCTACCGCCGGTAACTCGCACCCCGCCCGCCCCAAAGCGCCACAAACCCCACACGCGGGCGCCGTAGCATCCCCGGTCTCACCGGGTTGCCGACCCTGAACCCCCCACTCCCCAGGCCCGTATGAGGTGGCGTGCCCCGCGCTCCTCCGAGCCCACCCGCACCCGCCTTGCACCCGCCCCGGCCGCCCGGCCGACAAGGAGCCGCCTTGTGTCCAGCACGTACGCCCACGACGCCGCCCCACCTCTGCGGGAACCCGAGATCAGGCGGTTCGACGGAGTCGTGCGCGAGGTCGCGGTACCGCCGCTCGTGGGGCAGGTGACGCACGGCTCCCTCGCCGACATCCCCTTCGACAACGCGGCCGCCGCACCGCACGAGCCGGTCCTCAGCCGGAAGACACCCGACGGCGACCGCTGGACCGACGTGACGGCCGCCGAGTACGCCGACCAGGTGCTGGCCGTCGCCAAGGGCCTGATCGCCGAAGGACTCATGCCGGGCGACCGGATCGCCATCATGGCGCGCACGACGTACGAGTGGACGCTCCTCGACTTCGCCGCCTGGGCCGCCGGGCTCGTCACCGTGCCCATCTACCCCACGTCGTCGGTCTTCCAGACCCGCTGGATCCTCCAGGACTCCGGAGCCGTCGCCATCGCCGTGGAGTCCGTGGCCCAGGCCGCGACCCTCGGCCCCGAGCGCGAGCACATCCCGGACCTGCGGCACATGTGGGTCTTCGAGAAGGGACACGTGGAGCGCCTCGCGGAGCTCGGCCGCGACGTCACCGACCAGGAAGTCGCCGTCCGGCGCGGCGTGCTGGGCCCCGACACGCTCGCCACCCTGATCTACACCTCGGGCACCACCGGCCGGCCCAAGGGCTGCGCCCTGACCCACGGCAACTTCTTCGCCGAGGTCGACAACGCGGTGGAACTGCTCTACCCGATCTTCAAGTCCCGCACCCAGGACCCCGCCTCCACCCTCCTCTTCCTCCCCCTCTCGCACGTCTTCGGCCGCATGGTCGCCGTCGCCTGTATGCGCGCCCGGGTGAAACTCGGGCACGCCCCGAGCCTCCAGACCGAGGAACTCCTCGCCGACCTGGCCTCGTTCAAGCCGACCTTCCTGCTGGCCATCCCGTACGTCCTGGAGAAGGTCTACAACACTGGCCGCGCGACGGCCGAGCGGATGGGCCGCGGCTCGTCCTTCGACCGCGCGGCCCGCATCGCCCAGAAGTACGGCGAGGCCGTCGAGGCCCGACAGCACGGCACCGGACCCGGACCGAGCCGCGGACTGCGCACCGCCCGCGCCCTCTACGACCCCCTCGTCTACCGCCGGATCCGCAACGCGCTCGGCGGCCGGGTCCGCTACGCCATCTGCGGCGGCTCCCCGCTCGGCCGCCGCCTCGCCGCCTTCTACGCGGGCGCCGGCATCGAGATCTTCGAGGGGTACGGCCTGACGGAGACGACCGCCGCCGCGACCGTCACGCCCCCGGTCAAACCCCGTCTGGGCACGGTCGGTTGGCCGCTGCCCGGCACCCGGGTGCGGATAGCGGCCGACGGCGAGGTCCTTTTGAGCGGCGAACAGGTCTTCCGCGGCTACTGGGACCCGAACGCGGGCGGTGTCGTCGACGCGGCACCGGACGGCTGGTTCGCGACCGGGGACATAGGTGAACTGGACGACGGCGGTTACCTCACCATCACCGGGCGCAAGAAGGAGATCCTGATCACCGCGGGCGGCAAGAACGTCGCTCCGGCGCCCCTGGAGGACTGGCTCCGCTCCCACCCCCTGATCGCCCAGTGCATGGTGGTCGGCGACCGCCGCCCGTTCGTCTCCGCCCTCATCACACTCGACCCCGAGGGCATCACGCACTGGCGCCGGATGAACGGCAAACACGGGGTGCCACCCGAACTGATCGTGGACGACCCGGAGTTGCTCGCGATCCTCCAGCGGGCGGTCGACGAGGCGAACAAACTCGTCTCCCGCCCCGAGTCCATCCGCCGCTTCACCGTCCTGCCCCGCGACTTCACCGAGGCGGCGGGCCACCTCACCCCCTCGATGAAGCTGCGGCGCGCGGCGATCGCGGGGGACTTCGCCCGGGAGATCGAGGCGATCTACGCCGGGTAGCGGCTAACTCCGGTCCCCGAGGACCCCGCCCGCGAGGAAGGCGGACCAGCTGCCGGGGGACAGCGCGAGCTGCGGCCCGGCGGGGTTCTTGGAGTCCCGGACGCGGACGGCACGGGGGGAGGCGGCGACCTCGACGCACTGGCCGCCCTCGCCACTGCTGTAGCTCGACTTGAACCAGCGGAGCTGCTCTATGTTCATCGTTCTCCCAGCATCTTCTCGATCAGGGCCAGTGACGCATCGGGAGTCAGCGCCTGGGCCCGGATGATTCCATAGCGGGAGGCGAGAATGCGTACCTCTTCTCGCTCGGTGATCAGACGCGGGTAGGCGTGAGCCTCCAGGTAGGCGACCTGCTCCCTGCCTTTGGGGGTCAGCAGGGTGAAGGAGCTGTCCAAGCTCGGGTGTTCATGGCGTCCAGTCGGCATCACCTGCAATTGGACGTTTCGCATGGAACCGATATGGAGCAGCTTGCGCAGCTGCTCCACGTGCACCTCGGCACCGCCAATCGGTCGTTGCAGAACCGCCTCCTCCATGACGAAGCTGCACTCGGGCGGCGGCCAGCGTTCGAAGACCTGCTGTCGGGACAGCCGGTCCGCGACGCGTTGCTGGATGGTTCCCTCGTCCAGGGGTGGGTGCCGTTGCGTGAAGACGGCCCGCGCGTACTCCTCCGTCTGCAACAGGCCCAGCACGCCCATCGTGCTGTAGTCGTAGAGGGAGACTGCCTCGCCCTCCAGTGCGGCATAGCTCCGGTACCACTCGGGGTGCCGGGTACGGGCCTTGCGCATGGCCTTGGTGACGGGGTCGGCGGCCGCGCGGAGGAGGCCGCCCGCCTCCAGGACCTCGTCCGCCCGTTCCAGGAACTCGGGGCGGGTGATCCGGACGCCGCGTTCCATGGCGGAGATGAGGTCGGGTCCGTAGCCGAGGGCCGTGCCCAGTTCCTTCTGGGTCAGCCCGGCGCGCTCCCTGAGGATCTTCAACTGCCTCCCGATCGCGGTGAACAGCTCGGTCGTTCCATCGGCCTGGGCCGGGGTCTCCGCGTCGGTCATGCGCGGCACCGCCTTCGTGGTCACGGTCGACGACTCGTACAGGGCGCGACCGCGTTCGTACGGCTCCACGGCGTCGGGCGGTCGCACCTGGTCAGCGTAGAGACGACCGGCCACGCTCTGTCACGTGAACGCACATATCTCCACCCAGGGAGTCGCCGCGCAGGCGACGGAGTTCTCCCAGCGGCTCAGCTCCACGCGCCGGGGCGCCCGGCTGGCCCGCAGGCTGGCGGTCCAGCAGCTGCACGACTGGGGCGTCCCGCACGGCAGCGGCCTCAGTGATCTGGTCGCCCAGGTCGTCGCCGAGCTGGCGGCGAACGCGGTCACGCACGGCCACGTGCCGGGCCGGGATGTCGAGCTGCGGCTGAGGCTCGCGGACGACGGCACGGTGCGGGTGGAGGTGGCGGACGCGCGAGGGGACCGGCGTCCGGTGACGCCGGGTGCCGGAGGGGACGCGGAGAGCGGCCGGGGCCTGCGGATCGTCGCCGCGCTCAGCACGGCGTGGGGCGTCGAGGACCGGCAGGTCGGGAAGACGGTCTGGGCCGAGCTGAAGGGCGCCGGCTGACCGGCGGGCCACAGGCAGGAGCCCCGCGACCGGCTGGCGCGGGGCTCCTTGGGTACTGCTATCAGGTCCGGATCAAAGCATCGGCTCAGAGAGCCGCGTACTTACATCGGGGTGACGTTCTCCGCCTGCGGGCCCTTCGGACCCTGCGTGACGTCGAAGGAAACCGCCTGGTTCTCTTCGAGAGAGCGGAATCCGCTCGCGTTGATCGCGGAGTAGTGGACGAAGACGTCCGGGCCGCCGCCTTCCTGGGCGATGAAACCAAAGCCCTTTTCGGCGTTGAACCACTTCACGGTTCCGGTAGCCATAAGCCCTCCTTGGGCCCAAAGGGTTGCCCTGCTCCAGAACCTGCGATTGTGTAAACAACTGCATACGTCTGAAAACGACGAGAGCCCGCGGTCACATGCTCCGCAGGCTCTGTACTGCAAGGGAAACCAAACTGCAACTTGCGGGCGAGCCTAGCACGCAGGCAGCCGAAAGCAATAGAGGGAAAGATCACGCCACCGAGAACTTTCGCCCGGACGGACGAGCGGTCTGACGTGCGTTGACTTCGCGGTGTCACAAGGGTTGACACCGGGGAACCGCAGGGTTTCCGCCACCTGTGGCCCACCCTGAAGCCCGCACCGTATCCCATGGGGGCTAGCCTCGCGATGTGGACAATTCTCGCACCCGGCCGCGCGTCGGCCACATCCAGTTCCTGAACTGCCTGCCCCTGTACTGGGGGCTCGCGAGAACGGGCACGCTCCTCGACTTCGAGCTCACCAAGGACACCCCGGAGAAGCTCAGCGAGCAGCTGGTGCGGGGTGATCTCGACATCGGGCCCATCACGCTCGTCGAGTTCCTCAAGCACGCCGACGAGCTGGTCGCCTTCCCGGACATCGCGGTCGGCTGCGACGGCCCCGTGATGTCCTGCGTGATCGTCTCGCAGGTTCCGCTCGACCAGCTGGACGGCGCCCGCGTCGCCCTCGGCTCGACGTCCCGCACGTCCGTCCGGCTCGCGCAGCTGCTGCTCGCCGAGAAGGTCGGCGTCCAGCCGTCGTACTACACCTGCCCGCCCGATCTGAGCCTGATGATGCAGGAGGCCGACGCCGCCGTCCTCATCGGCGACGCGGCGCTGCGGGCCAACCTGCTCGACGGGCCGAAGTACGGGCTCCAGGTGCACGACCTCGGCACGCTGTGGAAGGAGTGGACGGGCCTCCCGTTCGTCTTCGCCGTCTGGGCGGCCCGGCGGGACTACCTGGAGCGCGAGCCGCTCGTGACCCGCAAGGTGCACGAGGCCTTCCTCGCCTCCCGCGACCTGTCGCTCGACGAGGTCTCCAAGGTCGCCGAGCAGGCGGCCCGCTGGGAGGCCTTCGACGAGGCGGTCCTGGAGCAGTACTTCACGACGCTCGACTTCCGCTTCGGCGGTCCTCAGCTGGCGGCCGTCCAGGAGTTCGCGCGTCGCGTCGGCCCGACCACCGGATTCCCGGCGGACGTGGACGTACGGCTTCTCCAGCCCTGAGACACCCACAGTCGGGGGGCTCCGGAGGCGCACGGCACTACGCTGCTGGGCAGTGTGTACGGGGGAGGGGTGATCCGTGGGTGCCATGCAGCCACTCGGCGTCGACGAACCCACTGTCGTGGGGCCCTACCGGCTGCTCGGCCGGCTGGGCTCCGGCGGCATGGGCCGCGTGTATCTGGGCCGCAGCGCGGGCGGACGGACGGTCGCGGTCAAGATCGTGCATCCGCACTTCGCGCTCGACGAGGAGTTCCGGGCCCGCTTCCGGCGCGAGGTCGAGGCGGCGCGACGGGTCGGCGGTGCCTGGACGGCCCCCGTCCTCGACGCGGACCCCGAGGCGCCCGTGCCCTGGGTCGCCACCGGCTATGCGGCCGGCCCCTCCCTGACGGCGGCCGTCGCGGACGGCGGTCCGCTCCCGGTCCACTCCGTGCGCGCGCTCGGCGCCGGGCTGGCCGAGGCCCTCACGGCGGTCCACTCCCTGGGCCTCGTCCACCGTGACGTCAAACCGTCCAACGTGCTGCTGACCCTCGACGGCCCCCTGCTGATCGACTTCGGGATCGCCCGCGCCACCGACGGCACCGCCTCCCTCACCTCGACCGGCGTCTCGGTCGGCTCGCCCGGCTACATGTCCCCCGAGCAGATCCTCGGCAAGGGCGTCACGGGCGCCGCCGACCTCTTCTCCCTCGGCGCCGTCCTCGCGTACGCGGCCACCGGCCGGCCCCCGTTCCCCGGGGACTCGTCCGCCTCCCTCCTTTACATGGTGGTCCACGAGGAGCCCCGACTCGACGCCCTCGACGGCGAGTTGCGCGACCTGGTGGCGGCCTGTCTGGCCAAGTCGCCGACGGACCGGCCCACCCCGGCCGAGGTGGCTGTCCGTCTGGCGCCGCAGGGAGCGGCCCGGCTCGTGACGGCCGGCTGGCTGCCGGGCGCGCTGGTGGAGCAGGTGAGCCGAAGTGCCGTACAGCTGCTGAATCTTGAGGCGACCGGGGCGGGGGAGGCCGCGCCGTCCGGGCTGGTGGGGTTCAGCAGTCCGGCGGTGGGCACCGGCGGCCCCGGGAACACCGGAGGGACGGGTGCGGGGACGGGGGCCGGGAACGGGTTCGGGCCGCCCGGATCCGGTGGGGCGTCTTCGCCGACGCCCGGGTTCGGTCCGCCGCCGCCCGGTTTCGGACCGCCGCCCACGATGCCCCCGTACCTTCCCGGGCAGCGCGAGACGGGAGGCGCGGGGCCCCAGGACGCCGTGCACCGCGACGGGGCGCCGGACACCGGGCCGGTGCCGGACCGGCCGGGCAAGGTCTCGGTCAGTGTCGCCGCGACCAGCGCGCCCGGGACGGACGGCCGGGGCCGGCGGATGAGCTGCACGGTCGCGCTCGCCGTCGCCGGAGCGCTGGCGGCCGTGACCGTCGGCTCGGCGTTCCTCTTCGACCTCCTGCCCGGCGGGGGATCGGACGACCAGGACAGCGCGTCGGGCCCCGCCCCGACCGCGCGGGGGAGCCGGAGCCCGTCCGCCACCTCGGGCCCGTCGTCCGGGGCGACCGCCGCCGAGCCCGCTCCCACGCGGAGCACACCCGGCGCGACCGGGCAGGCGTCCGCGATCCCCGCCGGCTACCTCGGCACCTGGCAGGGCGACGCGCTCGCACTGGAGGGCACCCTGCCGATGGGCACCTTCCGCGTGACCGTCCACCAGGCCGCCGTGGGCCAGGAGTTGGGCACCTTCCGGCAGACCGACCAGATCGGCGGCATCTGCGACGACACCCTCATCCTGAAGAAGGTCACCGCGAAGCAGCTCGTCGCCACGAGCGTCGCCGACCGGTCCAACCGCGACGTCTGCACCACGGGCCGCCACGAGGTCCGCCTCACCCCGGGCCCCGGCACCCTCACCTACGAGACGGACAACGCCGACGCGGGCGACCCGGTGGCCAAGATGACGAAGGTCGGATAGCCGAAGGTCGGATAGCCGAAGGTCGGGTGGACGTGGGCCGAGTGGACGTGGTCGAGCAGGAGACCCGGCGCGGCTTCGGCCTCGCCGATCCGTCCACCGGGCCCAGCCCCCCTCGCTCGTTCCTCACGGCCGGGCCGCGCGCCCGGGCCGCCCGTCGGGTCACATCGGCGTGGTCACCGTCAGCGGTTCGCCGTCGCCGAGGTGCAGCAGGCCCTTGCCGGGGGCGACCGGGCCGCCGACCATGCTGCGGTTCGTGCGGATGCCGATCAGCTCTCCCGCGGACGAGTCCTGCGGTGACAGCAGGATGCCGCGGCGGCCCTTCTTCATCTCCACCTGCCAGCCCGAGAAGCCGCTGCACACGTCCTCCTCGTCACCGGCGATGACCAGGCCGAGGCCGCGTTCGGCGCCGCGCTGCACGATCCGCTTGAAGACCGTCTCGGCGTCGCAGTCCTCCAGGACCTCGCCGTCGTCGACCAGGACCACGATCGGCTCCTCGCGGGACGCCGAGTCGATGGCCTCGCGCAGGTCGTCGCCCTCGATGTCGTCCTCGTCGAACACCTTCAGCACGCCGTCCTCACCGTCCAGTTCACGGAGCGGGGAGGGGCGGGGCGCGGCGACGACCAGCCGGACGCCCTGGGCCAGGTACGAGCGGGCCAGGTTCATCAGCGTCGTGCTGCGGCCCGACTTGGCGGGGCCCGCGATCACGAACGTCGGCACGCCCTGGGACAGGTCCGGGCCGAATCCCATGATGTCGTCGCCGCCGATGCCCACCAGCCCCCACAGCCTGGAGCGGGAGGCGTCCGGGTCGCGCATCTCCCAGGCGTCGGCGAAGGTGATCCGGGTCGGCAGTACGTCGACGCGGAACGGACGCCGGTCGCGCGGCAGTTCCGCGTCCCGCGCGGCGGCGGCCTCACCGATCGCGGACAGCGCCGCGGCCTGCCCCTGGCCCGTCGCGTCCTCGGTGAGCAGCGCGAACTGCGTCTCCGTGCCGTGCTCGTTGCGGTAGCCGCGGCCGGGCGGGATCTCCTCGGGGATCTTGCGGGCGTTGATGCCGATCAGCGAGAAGTCGGAGCGGTCCGCGAGCCGCAGGCCGTACTTGTCCTCGGTGAGCGAGCCGATCCGGGTGGACAGGATCTGCCGGTCGCCCGTCATCACCATGTGCAGGCCGACGCTCGCGCCCTCGCGCATCATCGCGGTCAGCTGGTCGGTGAGGTCACCGTGGTCGTACTCGCCGAGGGTCGGCAGCCAGCCCTCCCAGCGGTCCAGCAGCACCACGATGTGCGGCAGCCGCTCGCCCTCCGGCACCGCCGCCCGCTGCTCGCCGATGTCGGCGAACCCCGCGTCCGCCAGCAGGTCCTGCCTGCGCGTCAGTTCACCCTTGAGGCGGGCGATGAGACGGACCACGCGCTCCGTCTGGTTGCGGCCCACGACGGCACCGCAGTGCGGCAGCCGGGTCAGCGCGTTGAGCGCGCCGTTGCCGCAGTCGATGCCGTACAGGTGGACGTCGGCCGCCGAGTGGGTGCGGGCCAGCGAACCGGCGATCGTGCGCAGGATCTGCGAACGGCCGCTGCGCGGGGCACCACCGATGAGCAGGTGCCCGAAGGAGGCGAAGTCCACCACGACCGGCCTGCGCGCCTGGTCCGCGGGCAGATCCTCCACGCCGTACGCGGCGGGGGCCAGCTTGCCGGGGCCGCCCGCGAACGCGGGCACCGGGACCTCGTCGAGGAGCAGCGTCTCGGACAGCGCCGGCAGCCAGGGGCTGTGCTGCTGCGGGATGCCGAGCACCCGGTTGGCGTCCCGGACGGCGTCGACCAGCACCTTCAGGTCGGTGATCTCCTCCTCCTCGCGCTGCTCGGCCTTCGGCTTGACCAGAGCGGCCCGCCCGAGGTCCGCCCAGTCCAGCGGCCCGGCCCACGGCGCGAGTGCCGCCGGATCGGCGGCACCCGGCCGTCGGCCACCGACGCGGCCCGACTGGAACGGCACCAGCGAGGCGTGCCCGAGCCGTACGTACGCCCGGCCCGGTGTGCTCTTGGAGATGTGCCCGGCCTCGGGGGAGTCGATGACGTCGCTGGACTCCCCGCCGTCGGTCACGCGCAGCGCTATCCGCAGGTTGGTGTTGGCCCGGATCTCCGGCGAGACCACGCCGCTCGGCCGCTGGGTGGCCAGCAGCAGGTGGATGCCGAGCGAGCGGCCCCGCTGGGCGATGTTGACCAGACCCGTCACGAAGTCGGGCAGATCCCGCACCATGGAGGCGAACTCGTCGATGACGATGAGGAGTCGGGGCACGGAGGCGTGCGAGGGGTCGCGGCGGACGAGATCCTGGTAGTCCTCGATGTCCTTGGCGTCGGCCGCGGCGAGGATGTGCTCGCGCCGCTTCAGCTCCGCGCCGAGCGACTCCAGGGCGCGCTCCACGAGATGGGCGTCGAGGTCGGTCACCATGCCGACGGTGTGCGGCAGTTTGACGCAGTCCTTGAACGCCGAGCCGCCCTTGTAGTCGACGAGGACGAACGTCATGTTCTCCGGGGTGTTGGCCACCGCCAGCGACGCCACGATCGTCTGGAGCAGCTCCGACTTGCCGGAGCCCGTCGTACCGGCGATCAGACCGTGCGGCCCGTCCCGCCGCATGTCGATGCCGAACGGACCGTCGTACGACTCACCGATCACGGCCATCGTCGACTGGCCGCCCATCCGCCAGCGCGCGGTGATCGCGTCGCTGCTCGGCGGTTCCAGCTGGAGCACGTCGAGCAGCCGGCTGGCACCGGGCAGGGCCGAGTCCTCGGTCTCGCCGCTGATGTCGCGGAGCGGTGACAGGGCGCGTGCGAGCCGTCCGCACCAGGCCGGCGACACGAAGTCCGGCCGTACGTCCTTGACCCGCGCGATGCCCGTCTGCTGCACGCGCAGCCGCAGTTCGAGGGGCTTGCCGGCGCCGGCGGCGGAGTCGTCGGGCTCGGCCGCGTGCCAGGCGTGGAAGGACGGGAAGCCGCCGGGCGCCGCCGGTGCCGTGGGCGCGGTGCGGGCCGACTGCCGTGCCGACGCGTGCTCCTCGGGCTTCGGCTCCGCGATCACGATGGCCTGGCACTCGCCGGGCAGGAACCGCTCCTCGGCGTCCAGGCAGAGCGCGTACATCGACATGGCCGGGCCCTCGCGCAGCAGCCGCACCACACCGGGCATGGACCGCAGCCGGCGTGAACCGTCCCAGACGACGACGATGTCGGGGTCGCTGAACGACGCCTTGTTGCCGTTCGCGCGGGCGGCCTTCTGGCGGGCGTCGAGGAGCTGGGTCAGCTCGCCGATCCGCGCGCCGACGGTCTCGGCGTCCGTGCCGATCAGCACGTTGGCGTCCTGCGCTCCGGCCGGCCTGCTGTGCGGCAGCCAGCGCACCCAGTCCCAGCTGTCCCGGCCGCTGTTCTCCGTCAGGACGTAGAACTGCACGTCCAGCGGGCTGTGCAGCACCGCGGCCTGCGCGACGGCCCAACGGCCCAGCGCCTGCGCCGAGTCACCAGGTCCGGCGATGCCGACGACGCCGCGCTCGGCGAGCGGCAGGGAGACCGGCGCGTCCTCGATGGTCCAGGTCACCTGGCGCTTGTGCTCGTCCCGCTCGGGGTCGTCGAGCACGACCTCGGACGGCATCCGTCCCGTGCCGACGCGCAGCAACAGGTGGTCGGCGTCGGTGCGGCGCCGCTCCCACAGCCGGGTGCGCGGCCCGGTGCCCAGCGACAGCACGGTCGCCGGGTCCGGTATCGCCTGGCGCCGGTCGAGCCGTTCGGCGACCAGGGCCTCCTGGGCGTCGTTCTCGATCCGCTCCTTGTGCTCCTTGTACTCCTTGACCTGCTTCGCGTGGGACTTGCGCCCCTGCTTCTTGTCCATGAAGTAGTTGCCGAGCATGATGAGCGGGCTCAGCAGAGCCATGATCATGTAGTACCAGCGTCCGAAGACCATCACCATGACGACGGCACTGACCAACGGCGTTAGGGCCATCAGCCAGGGCAACGGCCGCGCCTCGTAGTCCCGTACGGGACTGGGCAGCCGGAACTTCGTCTCCCGCTCCGGCGGATGCAGGCGCGGCGGCCGGTTGTAGTCCAGCCCCGTACCGTCCTCGGACCACTTGAGAGCGGCGTTCGGCGGCGCGTAACGGTCGAGCTGCAGCAGGGTGTTGCCGACGGCGACCTGAGCACCGAGCGGCCAGGTGTCGTCGTCGAGGGAGGCGAACAGCTCCCCGTCGAGCCGTACGCCGTCCTTCCGGTCGGCCCCCTCCGCGGCCCCGCCCGCGCTCGGCTTCTCGCCCGCGCCCGCCCGTTCGCCCGCACCCGCCTTCTCGCCGTGGACGTCGAGACGGCAGGTTCCGTCGGTTGCAACTGACAACGTCAGCGCGCGGGAGGCCAGTTCGGGATCGTCGATACGGATGGAGGAGGCGGGGCCGCTGCCGATGTCGTAGCGGCCGATGCCGAGCCGGTGCACGGCTCCCGCCGCGGGACCGCCGGCCACCCGCAGCTCGACGAGCCCGGTCGGCTCGCCGGGCAGACACCCGGCGGGATCGTGCAGGCTGACGACGGCACCCTCACGGAGCGGAGAGGTGCCGATGGTCGCGCCGGGATCGACGGGATACCCGTCGACGTACGCGACCGGCGCACCACCGCCCGCGGCTCCCTGGTGGTGGCCGAGCGGGATGATCTGCGCGCCACCGCCGTACCCGACGTGTTCGGCCAGTTCCTTGGCGATGTCCCCCACCGAGGACTCCGGATCCGCATCAAGAACGACGTCGGCGGTGGCCCCGCCGAGCGGATCGACGACGGTCAGAGTGAGCCGCACGCTCGTCCTCCCCCAGACACCCGAGGCCGCTTCCGGAACGCGGGCCACAGTGCCCCCGACGATATCCGCTCACCCCTTCCCGCAGGCAACGGGCGGTGTGAGGGAACGACGAAGGCCGCCCACGCACCGTGTCCCGAAGCGGTTCCCGGCCCCGCCCCCGCCGCTCCCTCTGGTGCGGGCTCGTGACAGAACCGGGGTGTGCTCCTGCAAGCGCCATAAGTAAGCTGCATGCTCAATGCGGACGATCGCATCATCCGCACCAGGAGCCACGGGGGTTGGCCCTGCGGCGAGTTGAGTATGGAGGACGCCACATGGCCGGCGGCAAAGACGCAGACATCACTTACGAGAAGATGCGGGGCGCTGCTAAGCGACTGGGCCACGAGAAGGAGAAGATGGAGGACAAGCTCCACGGCCTCGACAGCTACATCGACGGCCTCGTCGCGGACGGCTACACCACGTCCAAGGGCTCGCAGGCCTTCGACGACTCCTTCAAGGAGTTCACCAAGGGCATGAAGGACACCCTTGAGGGCCTCAAGGGCATGGCCAAGTTCCTCGAGGACGCCGCGAAGGCGTACGAGGACCTTGATGATCAGCTGGCCAAGGGTGTCAAGGGCTGACGAAGCCCGGCGTACACGCACAGCTTGAGTGCGATGGGGCACATCCCGTGCCCCATCGCACTGCCGTGTCAGATGTCGGAGTCACGAGACGAGCACGGTGAACTCCACACCTGTCCTGGGGGAATTCTTCAATGGGTGACAAAACCGCGTACGACCTGGATCTGATCAAAGACTGTTCCCGGTCCTTGGGCAAGATCCACCGTGAGTTCGAACACCACGGCAATCCCGCTGACGGCTACAACGATGCTCTCGGGCACGGTGGCCTGAAGGATGCCTTCGGCGACTTCGGCGACACCTGGAAGAAGACGCGCAAGGCGCTCATGAAGGAAATAAAGAAGCTCGCCGAAGCCACGTCGGTCGCTGCTCAGAAGTACGAGGAGATCGACCATGAGCTGGCCAAGGCCATTTCAGGTGCCAAGGGGAAGGGCAGATAGTGAGCAGGCGATCCGGCGACTGGCCGCCTTTGTGGGACGACGATCCGACTCCCGGTGATCCCCACGAAGTCGCCTCACTCGGACGCAAGTTGCGCACCATGGCCGAGATGATCGACGAACAGGCCAGGGTCATCGCGGCGTTGTCGTCCGTGGACGGCTGGGACAGCGACGCGGGACGCGCTTTCAATGAGGTGGCGGACGGCGCGGGCGACCGGCTGAAGAAGGCGTTCGAGCGGTACGACGAGGCGGCGAAGGCGCTGGGGGTGACGGTCGCGGACGGGGAGTCGAAGGAGTTCGCCGGAGAGCTGCACCGTGCTCAGCAGAAGGCCGACAGGGCGCTGGCGGACTACCAGGAGGCCAAGAGCGATCACGATCTCGCGGAGCGGGAGGTGAAAAAGTTCACCGACAAGCACCTCGTCACCGACATTCCCGAGGCGGACAGACCCGAGTACGAACGCTGGAAGAAGAAGCAGAACGAGGCGCTGCACCGGATCGGCCAGGCACGGGGGGACGTCAAGGACGCCCGGGACATCTTCGACGACGCGGGGGACCGCGCGGCCCGGCACATACGGGACGTCGTCCATCACGACGCCGTCAGAGACCCCGGCGGATTCATGAACTGGCTCGCCGACTGGGCGGACACGTTCTCCAACCTGTCGGCGATCCTCTCGGTGCTGGCCGTCGTGTGCGCTTTCGTCCCGCCTCTGCAGTTCCTCGTCCCCATCTTCGCGACGCTCGCCGTCCTCTCCAGCGCGGCCGCCCTGGCAGGCCACGCGTACGACATGTCGGTGCGCGGCGGGAAGGTGAGCTGGCTGAAGCTGGGCACCGACGCGCTGGGCATCCTCCCCGGCCTGGGAGCACTGAAAGGCTTCCGAGCCTTGAGCGGCCTCAAGGGTGTGGCGAAGCTTCGCGCCCTCGGGTCGTTCAGGGGAACCGCGGCCGTGGCCGGCATCGGTCACAACTTCCTCAATGGCCTGAGCGTCACGTTGACCAACAAAGTGCTGGCCAACGGTCTCAAGTTGGGTCAGAAGCTGGGGGCTTCCGGCCTTCCGGAGAAATTCGTGCCGCTGGGCGGCAAGGAGATCACGGCCGCCATCAAGGGGACCGGCCTGGCGAGTGCCCTGCACCGCATGTTCAGCGGAGAGAACGGCGGGACGACCGGCTATCAGCCGCCCGCCAGGACGCCCGACCCGACGCCCCACCCCACACCGAGCCCTTCGCCGGGGCCCTCGCCGAAGCCGTTCCACGCCGCGCTCGCCGCGTAGCGTGACGGAACGAAGGAGAACGGCACATGCGTGACGAAGACGAAGTCGAGCTCGGGGAATGGGAGTTCATCGGACGCCGGGGGACGGATCCCGTCCGGCTCGTTCCCGGTGAGGTGATCGCCGCTGTGCCCGAGGCGCGAAGACTGGCGGAGGAGTCCGGACAGGACGTCTCCTTCGACTATCTGGACGACGGCGCGGTGCTCCGCATGCTGCGCCTTCGGCACGAGGACGAACAGGAGATGTTCACGGCGGGCTTCAGGACCGGGGTGCCCCTCGCGCTCATCGGGTTCGGCGGGGCGGTCTACTGGGGTGGCGTGGCGCAGTACTGGGAGTCGGACCGGGCGCGGCTCGTCTACCTCGCCGCCGCGGGCATCGCCGTTCTGCTTCTGCTGGGCTTCTGGATCCGAGCCGCGGTACGACACTGGGGTGATCCCGCCCGGCAGAATGTCCGTGCGAGAGCGAAGAGGTATCGCGAGGTCGCGCACGTGGCCCGCGACGGAGGGGCCGAGGTTCCCGCGGGCTATCCGCACTACGGCCCGTACCCCTTTGCGGCCACGTACCGGCATGGCGTGGAGGAACGCGGCCGGGACGGGAGGAGTGGGGCGTGACCGTCATATCGGCCGAAGGCGGTATGCGGGAATCGGTGGACCGGAACGGCATCGACATCCGTTGGATCATGCCCGACGGCTTCTTCGAGATCCCGATGGACGCGGAGGATCTGGACGAGACCGCCGACCGCCTGATGGAACTCGCCCGGACCGTGATGCCGGAGGCCGACTTCGCCGTGCAACTGGAGTGGGCCGTCATGCTGGCCGCTCACTACGACTCGTTCGTCGAAGCGGGAGTGCACTACTCGGGGTTCGTCCTCACCGAGGTCGAAGGCACGCGTTGCACGGCCACGGTGACCGTGAGCATGATCGACCTCGATGCCGAGGCCGGCCCCCGTCCCGTGGGGTTCCTGGGCTCGTCCCTGCGACACCTCGGCATCGGACAGGTCAGCGAGATCGATCTGCCGTGCGGTCCCGCCGTCTGCTGCATCGGGGAGCGCCAAGGCAGTCTGGACGGCGGTCTTACGGTGTCGGGCAAGGACGAGGCTCTTCGGACGTCCTTCATCCAGGTCCAGGTGCCGTTGACCAACGGGACCGTCGTGGTACTGGAGATGAGCACGCCCACACCTGAAGGATGGGACGTGTTCTCGTCCATGTTCGCCGGGGTGGCGAAGAGCGTGCGCCTGTTCGACGTGGAGGGCGAGTCGCTGGTGATGCCGGCATGACGACCGGACCGGACGTCTCGGCACCGCCCAAGGACTATCGACTGCTGGTCCCGCGGGAATGGTTCAGGATCGACCTTGGCCATGAGCGGTGGCGCCGAGAGCTGAAGACGTTCGTGGACCGTCAGGCCGAGGGCAAGAGTGTCCCGGCGGAGGTCACCCAGGAAGCCTGGGCGACCCTGCGCAACACGGCTGAAGCCGCCGTGGCCCAGGGCGCGTTGGAGCTCTTTCTGCGGCCGGAACTGCGGGACGGCAGCATCCTGCCCGTGTCGCTCGTGGTGAGTCTGATCCCCACGCCCGGCGCTCCCTCCCCCGACCAGCTCTTCGCTTCCTTCAGCGAGCGGGAGCGCAGTAAGGGGACCGGCGCCGAGGTGTCCACCGTCGTTCTGCCCGCCGGCGAAGCGGTCCGGATTCGCACAGGGACGACCATGGACTGGTACATCCATATGCCAGGGTCCGTCGGCTACCTGGTCCTCGGCTTCGTCGTCCCCCTCACCGGAGTGGACGGCGCGATGGGACGCCTGTGCACCTCGATCGTGGAGTCCCTGCGCTGGATCATGTGAGCCGGGTACCTCTCGGCTCCTCGACTCGGCCGGATGGACTTTGCTTCCGGGACGTCCGCAGAGGCTCGCACTGACGGTCTCTGTACGCCCCCTTTGCTCGTCATTGGTTGCCGCCTCGAAAACGCGTGCAACAGGGTGGGGGACGGCCGCCGTGAGGTGGGTGTGCCGGACGAGGCAGCCGCGGGGGCCGCCGGAAGGCACACGGGGGTGGCAGTGGCGGATCACATCGCGGTGTCCACGTCGGAGTTGCGGGACATCAGCCGCTCCGTCGCGAAGCTCACGTCGCACTTCGAGGGCGCCAAGGACCTGGTCGACTCCTACGACGCGGAGATGGGGTCGGGCGAAGTCGCCGACGCCCTGGACGCGTTCGCGGACGACTGGAAGAAGAAGCGCAAGCAGCTCTGCGACGGTCTGGAATTCCTCGGCAGGACGGCCGGCGAGGCCGCCAAGGCGTACGACGGCCTGGATCAGCACCTCGCCGACGCCCTGCTCAAGTCCCAGTCCGGCAAGGGCGGCAGCGGCACATGAGCGACGACTTCTCCGGCGTCGACTGGCAGACGGCCCGCTACGACGACCGGGAGTTCACCCCGGGCGATCCCTACGAGGTCGCCCGGCTCGGCAAACGCATCGCCGACACCGCCGCCCTCATCGAGGACCAGGCGACCAAGCTGCACAACC
Source organism: Streptomyces sp. M41(2017) (assembly GCF_002078175.1). Taxonomy (GTDB): domain Bacteria; phylum Actinomycetota; class Actinomycetes; order Streptomycetales; family Streptomycetaceae; genus Streptomyces. The sequence continues at coordinate 2,667,041 of NZ_MWFK01000001.1, forward strand.
TGGTCGACGGGAACGGGTGGGACTCCGACGCGGGCCGCGCGTTCCAGCAGAAGACCGAGGACACCGTCGGGCTGCTGACCGCGTCGCACCACCGGTACGCGGCCGCGGCGGACGCCCTGGGCTCTCGCGTGGGCTCCGCTCCCTCCGACGAGCACCAGCACACCGACTGGGCCACCGCACTCGACCACGCGCAGAACCTCACGCGGGACGCCCTGAGGAAGGCCAAGGCCGCCGACGCCGACCGCAGCCACTGCCAGAAGCAGATCGACCAGCACCCCGGGCCCGACGACCACCCGGACAAGAAGAAGCTGGACAAGCAGAAGGAGTGCGCCGACGGCGACCTGGAGGACGCCAAGACGGCCCTCCGGCGGGCCCTGTCGTACCGGGACACCCAAGCCGGGTACGCCACGTCGGCCATCCACGACGCGGTCGAACACGACGGACTCAAGGACCCCCGGCACCACTGGTGGGACAACTGGAAGGACTGGGTCGCGGACATCGGCCACTGGGCCGGAGTCGCCGCAGCCGTCCTCGGCGTACTGGCCCTCGTCCTGAGCTGGGTACCGGTACTCGGCGAAGTGCTCGCCGCCCTCGCCCTCATCGCCTCGGTCGTGGCCCTGGTCTGCGACACGATCTCCGCCCTCGACGGCAAGGGCACATGGCTCGACGTCGCCATCGACGCCGTCGGCGTCCTGTCCTTCGGCGCCGGCCGCGTCCTCGGCACGACCGCCAAGGAAGCCGCCGTCGCCGCCCGCGGGGCCTCCGCCCTGAAGGACGTGCAACTGGCGAAGGACATGGGCCTGAACCCGGCGGCCGCCCGCGGCCTCGCGGAAGCGCTCAACGGGGTCAAGCCCGGCCAGATCGGCAAGGCACTGGCGGAGGGGCCGGCAGAACTCCTGCCCCGCATGAAGTCGGTGGTCAAGGAGTCCCTGAACGTCAAGGCGTACGTCGACGACATCCGCGTCGCGGCGGGCCGACTCCCCGGCGAGGAAAGTCTGGTGACCGCCGCCGCACCGAAACTGGCGCAGATCTCGGCGTCCTCGTTCAAGAGCATGGCGCAAGCCGGCAAGGCCCTCTACATCGGCAGCCAGACGCTGCCGCTCGCCCTCGGCTGGTCCAACCTGGCGCCCGTCGGCGAGGGCGAGGCGAAGGCCACCGGCCCGAACCTCCTGAGTGGACTCAAGGAGATCCCGGGGATCGGAGCCGGCGGAATCCCCTTCTACAACTGGACCTGGAATGCCGGTGGCTGACGCGAGCGGACGACGCCGGCGACGCTGCGCCTCCCGCACGGAACCACCGGGGCGGGCCACGGAACAGGGAGCCGGTTCGTGACAGGAGAAGACGCCGCGGAGTCCCTCGACGCACTCTTCGCGGGCCTGCCGGAGGACGGGCGGCGAACGCTGGAACAGATCGGCATGGGGCTGCCCGAACTGCGCCGCATGGCCGCGCAGGACGGTGGAATGGTCCGCGTTCGGGGCGTCCTCTCCGAGTTCACCGCCCGCCAGGAAGCACGGCATCCCGGCGACGACGAGGGCCCACCGGAGCGTGCTGCCGTACGCCCCTGGGCGCTGTTGTTCGCGGCGGCCGTCGTGGGGGTGGCCCTGACTGCGCTGGGCACCCTCCTGATCCACGAGACCGCAGTGCTCGTGGGCGTGATCTGCGGCCTGGGTGTTCTCTTCACGGCGTTGCGGACCCGCGCGTCGCGCGGGGGCCTGGCGCTGCGCTGGATCACTGTCGCGGCGTACGCGGCCCTCGTGCTCACCGTCTCCTTCAACACCCAGCAGTGGTACCTGAAGGTCCGGGGAGTCGAGCAGACGGTGACGATCGCCGCACCGCTCCACCAGTGGACGCACGGGACCCGCGAGACGTACTGCCGGGTCCGGCTCGGCGACGGCTCCGTGCACCGGGTACTCGACAACAGGGAGAAGTGCGCCGACCGTGCCGGTCTCGACGGCACGGCCGTCGTCGATCCGGCCGGGCACTACCGGCCCTTCCTGGGGACGAGGTCCGACATCGGCGGCAGGGCGGGCGCCTTCGCCGCGCTGGGTGCCGCCGCCGCTCTGATCCTTGCCCCGGTGGCTGCCGTGGTCCTGGGGCGCCGAAGGCCGCGCACCGGGCACCCGCGAGCGGGGCTGGCAGGCGGAACGAATGCATGACAGTGGGCGAACCGAGCGCGGAGAGCGATCCAACGGGATGACGGGCGACGCGAGACAGGGCACGGCTGCCGACGTGGGACGGAGCACGGCCGGCGACCGGGCCAGGAGCAGGACGGCCACTGACCGGAGCGGTACGACCGGTGCCGAAGAGCCGACACGCGCACCCGGCACCGACGCGGAGACCCACCCGGTACCCCCCTCCGACTACCGCCTCGCCGTCCCCGAGGGCTGGGAACGCGTCCTCCTGGACCCGGAACGCTGGCCGCACCGGATCGACAAGCTCGTCAACCGCGGCCTGCGCAGAACCCGGGCCACCCCCCAGCTGAAGTCCGCGCTCGCGGGACGAATCCAGGCACAGGCCGAAGCGGCCCACGCGAACGGCGGGGTCGAGATGTACCTCGTCGACCAGGTGATCGGCCAGGTCCCGGTGTCCGCCGGTCTCGTCGTGACCCTCCTGCGGCCCCCACCCGGCACCGCTGCCGGGGACCTCTCCGACACCGCTCTCTCACTCGCCGCCGACGGCGCCGACGTCAGCACCGTCGACCTCCCGGCGGGCCCCGCCGTACGCCACCTCTACCGCCGTAGGCCCTCGCCGGACGACCCGGACGGCAACAGGCTCACCGTCACGCACCTCGACGTCCACCTTGCCGTTCCGCACAGCGACCAGCGCCTGCTGCTCTCCTTCTCCACCCCCATGGAGCCGCTGGCGGACGCACTGGTGACGCTCTTCGACTCGATCGCCCGCACCCTCCAGTGGATGGCCTGATGCCCGAGTACGCCGATTCCACCGTCCACATGAAGGCGCCGGACGGCGCCGTGACCCTGCCCGTGCGCGGCGCGGTCGATCTGGACTCCTGGGCGCAGGAGGCCGCCCGTCTCCGGGCCGGCCACGACGCCGACGCACGGTTGACCGAGGTGCTCGCCGTCGAACTGGCCGAGGCGGCGGCCGACGCCCGCACCCGCGCCCCGATCGTCGCGCTCTCGTACGTCCCCGAGCCCCGGCTGGGGGAGTTGGCCCGCGTCGAGCTCTCGGCCCTGGTCGCCGACGAGACGTACCCCGCGGTGACGGTGGACCTCCTGCACCGCTACCTGGCCACACCGACGAGCATCTCGCTCCGGCCGCCCGAGGCCGAGCACCGCACCCTGCCCGTCGGGCCCGCCGTACGCGTCCGGCACGCCTACGTCCAGGAACCCGACCGCGACGGAACGGGCACCGTCCTGGAGACCTGCGCCTACGGCATCTGCCCGGACGAGAAATGGGGCCTCGTCCTGCTCACGTCCTGGCGCGCCCTGGCCCACACGGACGCGCTGTGCGCCCTGACGGACGGCCTGGCGGAGACGGTCACGGTGACGTCGGCTCGGTGAGTCCGGTCAGGACTTCCACTCCCACGAGGACGACGACAGCAGCGAGTCGAACGCCGAACGCTCTGACCGAACGGGCGCGCCGCACGGACTTGGAGAGGACGGTGAAGGTCGGGCCTTCGGGCCACCCGGCCAGGCAGGTCTCTCCTGGGGCGGGACGCCAGGCGGTCATTCGAGTTGCGCCTTCAGCATGCGGCTGAGGCTCGCCTGGAGTGGTCGCCGTCACGATGCCGCGTCAGAGATGTCGGGAGCAGTGTCGCGGAACGACAACGTCCGGAGAACGGCGATCAACAGGTCGCAGAACTCGCCCCAGTACTCGGTGGATGCGGTGTCCAGGGTGAACACCGCGGTGTAGGGACCCGTGGGGAACGGCACCTGAACCTGGATCTGCCCTGTGAGGAGCTGCACCTCGGCACCACTGGCGGTGACCTCCGGCGCCAGCGTCACCTCTCGCATGGTCACGCACGAGACCGCGGGACCGCAAGGGAGGTCGAGCCACCGGGCATCGCGGTGTGGATCACTGCTGAGCGCGGTGAGGATGCCGTGGGCGGCGATCTCGGGATCGTCCTGCTCCGTCTCCACGGCGGCCACTGTCAGAGCGCACTGGACCACACCACCGTCGTCGGTGGAGAAGAGGCCCATCGCCGAGTACGAGACGCCGGTGTGCGCCAACTGCTCCGCGAGCGCCGCGTAGTACGGCGCCGCGGGCGTCCACAGTGCCTCATCGCCGCGGGAGTAGAGCTCTCGTACGAACGACTCGGAGAGGGCGGCACGGTCGTCGGGCGTCGCCGCCAGAGGCAGGCTGAAGAAGCCTTCGGGTGTGGTGAACGAGAGCGGCGGTATGTCGTCGAGCTCGGAGAGGACGGGTATCGCAGGTGTGGACATTGGGGATCGGATTCCCTTCCGGTCAGATGTCGCCCTTGTGGAATCGGGCGTTCTCCCCGTCCGGGTCCATCAACTTGAATGCTTCGCTGCCGATGCCATAGGTGGGATCCACGCGATCGTCGTGCTGGTAGTTGACGTACACGTTGCCGCTCGGCCGCCGGTAGATCAGCAGCGTTCCGCCGGGGTCCTTGCCTGCGAGGAGTTCTTGGACGGCGTGTTGCTGGCCCGGGGTGAGGTCGTCCCGATCCATCAAGGGAAGTGGATTCTCCAAGGCGAGGGTCGCATCGTCGCGGCAGTTGCTGTTCCACCCGGCCAGTCGGCACCAGGATCCGTCGGCGAACGTGATGGTGAAGTCCGTGTCGTACAGACTGAACTTCTTCCGAGCGGCCACTCGGATATTAGATCGCTGGGTCTCCCAGAGGACCTTGTCCCGGGGCCTGTCCCCTTCGTTCTGCAGCCCCAGAACGAGGACCCGCCGGTCCGTGACGGCCAGGTGTGTGTGTTCTGTCCCGGGCCGGCGAGCGGGGTCGAGTTGCCAGGGGAGCGTACGGGCGAGGCCGTCCAGAGGTGCCCACATGACGGGGAAGTCGTCAACCTCGTTCTCCGGCTCCTCCGGGGTTCCGAGGGTTGCTGCGTTCCCTGTGCTGCCCGAGCCGGCCAGGGATTCCAGGACGCCGAGTGTTGCGACGAGCAGCGCGCCTGCTCCGAACTTCGCACCCGTGCGCAACCGGCGTTCCCTCTTGCCACGGAGGGTGAAGTGTGGACCCTCGGGCCAGCCAGGCAGGTCGTTTTGGATGTCGTTCCGCTCGGTGTCCCGGAACCAGCGCATGTCTGCGACGGCGTCGGCAGCGCCCGTGGCGAAGCCCACCGCGACCCGCGCGATCAGTGTCTCGTTCGCGTCCGGTTGCCAGATCGTCATCGGTCTCGAGCCTTAGTGTGCGGTGGCGGATTGATGGAGACGGTTGCCGGGATCGGCGGATTCGCCGCTGTGCAGTCCGATACTGATGCCCTTGGGTAGCACCTTGCCGGCGACATCGATGCCTCTGCCGAGTTTGCTCAGAGGATCGACCGTGAACTTCTCTCCGAGGAGAGCGGCCCCCTTGGTGCCCAGCCACTGCCCCTGGTGGTAACCGGCCTCGGCGAGGCCTGCCAGGCGGTTCATAGTCCCGCTCTCGCTGCTGAGCAGGGCGATGTTCTTGGCGGCGCCCCCCAGAACGATTTTCCTCCCCAGCAGTCCTACGCCGCCCTCGACGACGGTCGCCATTTTCCCGGTGGCCATGAAGTTGAACGAGGATGCGATGGGCGACACGGTGAAGCCCTTGCCGAATTCGGCGATACGTTCCGCGGCCAGGCCCTTCGTGGCCACCTTCGCTCCCTTTCCGAACATCCCGATGCCGGGGAGCAGCCCGATGGCGTCGGTTCCCATCGTCAGCCAGCTGACGTCCGCGCCGCCTGCCATGGCCACTCCGTGTGCCAGGAGGGCCAGTCCGCTGGTCAGGAGGGCCGCAGCGCCGAAGATGGCTCCGAGAGGCTCGAAAGGCAGCGTGATGATGGCGAGGACACCCAGAACGGTGGTGATGTCGCTGAGAACGTCGCCGATCTGCTTGATCAGGTCGGCGTGGTCCGCGACCCAGTCGGCTGTTCCGTTCCAGGCGTCGGCGATGCCGTCCCCGAGCCTGTCCCAGAACCCCGGCTCGTCCGGGGCGATGTCCGCGGCCTTGTCGAGGTCCTTGCTGACGAGCCCCGCGGCCTTCTTGTAGCGGTCTTCGAGGTCGTGGAACTTGGCGATGACGGCGTCGACCTGGCCCGAGGCCTTGCCAAGTGCTTCGCTGCCCTTGCCGTCACCCTTCTGGTCGGCCTTCTGCTGGGCGTCGGCCTTGGCGTCAAGCTTGTCTCCCGCTTCCTTCTCCAGCCGGTCGGCCTCGTCCTGGAAGTCACTCAGCTGCCCCGACCAGCGATGCAGGGCACGTGATGCCTTGTCGAAGGAGTCGTGGCTCTGCTTGATCAGCGGCGTCACATCGGTGGATATGTGCTCGCTGAACGCGATCGCGGTCTTGCCCTTCCAGGCGCCGAGCTCGATCTGCTGCAGCTCCCGCAGGGCGGTCCCCAATTCGCCCGCCAGTCCGCCGAGTTTCTTGGCGAGTTCCTGGGTCTGGTGCACGTCACCGGGGGTCGGGTCCCAGCCTATGTGGGGGAAGGAAGGTCGTCCCATTGCCGCCTCAGTTCCCCTTCTTCTTCGGGGCCTTGAGGGATTCCGCGAGATCCAGGTCCAGCTTCTCGAAGGACTTCCCGATCTTGTCGATCATCTTGATCGCGCCCTGCGTGTGCTTGCCGAGCTGCTTGATCCCGTAACCCCAGTCGTCCGCGAAGTCGTGCACGTCGTCCACGAGACCGCTGTCACCGACGACCGAGCCGTCGGTACCGCGAAGGGTGCGGCGTGCGGCGTCCACGCGGTCGGTGACGGTGGAGAAGGTCTTCCGCAGATCCTCGAAGATCGTTCCTTCGAGCCGCAGGTCACTCACGATGGTCGCCCCCGTTGCGTCCGTGAAGGGATCGCCTGGACAGGTCCGCACAGATCTCGCGGCGGAGGTGTCGGTGGAGCCCGGCACCTTCGGATGTGACGATCACCGCGGCGATCCTACTTACCGGCGTCCGCACGAAAGCAGTGAGGGACAGGGTGCGGTGTTGTTTGGGATGCGTATGGGCCTGAGTTTGCATCGGCTTGGTGATGTGGTGATTAATCCGTGATTCCGGATCGCGAAGCGGGATGCCGTCTCCGACGTGATGTCGAGCCTGCGGCCTCTGGGTGAAAGGCCCCGTCCTCGGAGGTGGGGGGCCCGCTCCATGTGGTCTGCTCAGGGCAGGCCCCCGGGTGCTCCATCAGCGGTTGACGGACTGGATCTCCTGGACGGTCACGTCCTGGGTCGTCCCGAAGGTGCCGTCGGGCAGGTCTCCGCCCGCGCCGCCGCTGCCGGTCCAGTTCACGGCCCAGGTGATGGTCGCCCTGAGCTGGTACGTCCCGTTGCCCGACGAACGCAGGTACTTGATGCCACAGGGCGGCGTCTCGTGGGCCTTGCCCTTGGCGAACGGCGCACCGATCGAGTCGTCGTCGTTCAACTGGCACTCGCCCGATCCCGGGTAGGTCTCGGCGTCGGCGGTACCCGGCTCCAGTTTCAGCGAGACGGGCTTCGCGGTGGTCGTCGCGGAGATGTTGAGCCCGGCGACGTCGAGAGCCGCGGTGACGGAGACCTCTTTGAACGTCGCCTTGTCGAGCCAGGCCCAGGTGGGGAGGTTGACCTTGGTGACGTTCTTGGGGGCGAGGGTGACTTTGGTGTCGGGGAGCGTGAGCCTGTTGTAGGCGAGCTCCGCCAGAATCTGGGGAGTTACGGCATTCTTCACCGGAGGCGTGTCGCCGTTCTCGACCCAGAAGGGCAGCTCGCTACAGGTGAAGGCGGCAGGGTCGTCCAACCGGTTCGGATTCTGCACCGACACCCAGAAGTTTCCCTCGTCGGCTTTGTCGAGGTTGTAGTCCTTGTACTTGCCGTCCTTGTACATGTCCCGGAACTGGCCTGTCGCCGACTTCGCGTAGCTGGGCTGGCGAGGGTCATTGACGATGTCGTCGTATTCGCCTTCGACATGCTTCCGGAAGTCAGCCGCCGACTCCGGCTCGTACCAGCAGGCCGGTGGCGTCCAATTGCCCACCGGTGTGACGTTGCCAGGCCTTGTTCCGCCCGTGCCGGTGCTACCGGAAAAGGTGATACGCGACTCAAGGGTCTTGCCGGACCGGTTGCTCGACGTTTTCACATCGCCGTCGGAAGTGCCGTGGCCTCGGGTCGCGAACGCTGGGCCGGCCTGGAGCGCGCAAACGGCGACCAGGGAGCCGGTGAGCAGCCATCTGCCGAGGTCCTTCACGGCGTGCACTTGGCGTTCCCCCTGTCAGAGACGAGTGCGGTGGTCTGCCAGACGCCGTCCCTGGCCTTCTTCAAGTGCGTGTTGTAGAAGACGTACGCGTCATTGTCCGAGGGCGTCCTGTCGACCTTGCCCGTCTTGTGGTTCTTGTTGAACGCCTTGCTCTCGTCGGTGCAGAACGTGACGCCGGCTTCCGTACTGCCGTAGAGAGTCACCTTCGGATCGAAGTACCGCACTGTCCCCGTGTAGGTGATCCCGTCGTCCACGAAGGACTTGACCCACTGGGCTCCGCTGACGAGGGCATCCCCTTGTCGGTAGAAGGCCAGGGCGGGTTCATCAGGATTGCCCTTGATGATTGCGTAGTTGGTGGCAGTCTGCGCGCGTCCCGCGTCGGCGAGGACGGCGTCCTTCGCCGCGTCACCCGTTTTCCAGTGCTGGAAGTCGTCGATGACATCGGCGGGCAGCGTGATGTTCGGTCGCTTCGCGTCGTCGGACGCGGTCGGACTCGGTGACGGCGAACTCTTTTCGCCCTGATCCGCCCCCGCGATCTTGTCGTTCCCCTTCGAGCTGTCGTCCCCGCTGCCGCAGGCTGTCAGCAGGAGGGCCGCGGTCGCGGCGAACGCGGCAGCAACGGGCAAAGAGCGGCGCTTCACAGTGGACTCCCCGTGAGACATCAGTTCAACCAAGTCAGTCAAGGGCAACGACGGTATCCGTGGGGCTGTTGGTTTCGCCAGGAGGTACCTCCCCGGGGATGGGGATGAACGAGGGCAATTGCTCGCCATCTGAGCGTTTTCCCAGCCCCGGGCGGCCCTCCGTACGTCAACTGCGTGATCCCTCCACAGATCCGCCACGTTCTCGACACGGCACCCGGGCGGAATCCGGAGCCGCCGCCCGGGTGCCGGGCTTCGCCCGTGAGCGTCGCCCCCTTCGCAGGAGTGAGCGCCGGCTACGTCAGAGCGGCCCGCCCCGGCGGCTCGACGCGTACGCCTCCCACCCCCGCCCGATCCCCACCTCGTACCCTGACCCAAGCCGCCGGTCCGAACAGAGTGGCGAGCGTGCGCCGGCTGCGGCGAACGATGAACGACGAACGACCGACCACGACCCCGGGGGACACAGCCATGGCCCGCTATATGGAGACGCTCACCATCGAGCGCGGCGGATTCCGGATCAAGGTGCCGGAGTCGTGGTGGGAGTTCGATGTGCGGCCGGAGTCGCGGGACGACTCCATACGGCGGATGGTCAGCGAACGGATCGACGAACGTCCGGAGTTGGCGCAGTACCGCGACACATACACCGCCTTCCTGCGCAAGGCCGCCGCCGACGCCTGGAAGTCCGGTGCCCTGTACTGCGGCTGCATGGCGGAGTCGTTCGGTGGTGACACCCCGATCACCGGATCGGTCACGGTGTCGATCGTCGGCGGGCGCTCGCAGACCGGCGAGCCCCTCTCCACCGACCCGCAGGTGATCGCCGGCCAACTCGCGGTGCGGGAGGCCAAGAAGGAGGGGGACGCCTGGCGCAAGGTGACGACCGTCGAGATACCCGGCGTCGGTCCCGCCGCGCGGACGTACGGGATCGAGGACATCGCCGTACCGGACGACAGCCTTCAGCGCACGATCCGTGCCGTCCTCATGCAGACGTTCATCCCCGTGCCCGGCCAGGAGGGCAAGGTCGCGCTCGTCGCCGGGAGCAGCCAGGTCCTCGACCTCGCCGACTCCTTCTTCGACATCTTCGACGCCATCACCTCCACCTTCCGCTTCGCGGCGTAACGCCCCGGCCGCCACCTCCGGGTCCGCCCCGGCGTCCCTTCCTCGCCTCGCACGCATCCAGTAACTTCGCTCATGCATACGAGTGTTGTTGGTGTCGTTGGTGGTGTTGCTGTCACGGGGGTTGCGGCATGGCGGGGAATCGGCCGGGTGACTGGCATGTGCTGGATCTGGACAGGGATCCGACGCCGGGTGATCCGGATCGGGTGCGGCATCTGTCGAAGAATCTGCATGACTTCGCCGATGACGTGGGTGATGCGCTGCGTCTGATCAAGGGGATGGCGGCCGAGGACACGGTTCTGCAGTGGGCGGGGAAGTCGGCGAAGGCGTTCCAGGACGAGTTCGCCGGTGTGCCGAAGCAGTTGAAGAAGCTGAAGAAGTCGTACGAGACGGCGGGGGATGCCCTGGCCGCTTACTGGCCGAAGCTGGAGCGGGCGCAGGCGCTGGCGGACAAGGCGCTGGCGAAGGGGCGGGACGCGCAGTCCGATCTGACGTCGGCGAAGTCGCGTCTTTCTTCGGCTGATTCGTGGGTGACGCGGGCGAACAAGGAAGCGGACAAGTACAAGGACGACCCGACCGGCAGCAAGGGCAGCGCTGAGAAGCCGGACGAGGCGAAGGTACGGGCCGCCACGCGGGATGCCCAGCACGCCAAGTCCGCGCACGACAGTGCTCAGTCGGATGTGACGACGGCGAGCAACGCGCTGGACGCGGCGAAGAAGATGGCCGCGGATGCCCGCACGATGCGGGAGGAGGCGGCGCGGGACGCGAAGTCGAAGATCGATGAGGCGTCGGATGCGGGGATTCACAACCGGAAGTGGTGGGAGGAGGTCGGGGACTGGTTCTCCGACAACTGGGACACCATCGTCGCGGTGTGCAAGGTCGTCGTCGCCGTGGTGGGCGTCATCGCGATGATCATCGGGGGGCCGATCCTCGGCGCGATCGTGCTGATCGCGGCCCTGGTCGTCCTGGCGGACACCCTCAACAAATATCGCAAAGGTCAAGCCGGTCTTCTGGACGTCGCCTTCGCCGCCCTGGACTGCATACCCGGCGGCAAGGGCATCACGTCCCTGGGCAAACTCGCCAAAGGCATGAAGACCTTGGGCAAGGGCGGGCTCAAGGCCATGGTCAAGGGCTTCGGGAAGGGGCTGAGAAGAGAAGCCGACGACGCCGTCGCAAGGAGTAAGCCGGCCAAGGGGCGTTGTGAGGGTGGCGACCCCGTAGACATGGTGTCCGGCGAAATGTTCATGGAGCACACCGATGTCCAACTGCCGGCCCTTCTCCCGCTGGTGCTCCGTCGTACACACGTGTCCACCTACACCTCTGGGCAATGGTTCGGTCCTTCGTGGGCGTCAACGCTGGACGAACGACTCGAACTCGACAGCGAGGGAGCGCTGTTCGCCGCCGAGGACGGAATGATTCTCGTGTACCCGGTCCCCTCGCCGGGATCGTCGGTGATGCCGTTGGAGGGACCACGCTGGCCGCTGGACTGGGATGGAGGACCGGATGCACCGCTGCGCGTGACGGATCCGGAGTCCGGTCACGTCCGGCATTTCGCCCCCGTGTCTCAGCCGATCTCCGCCGAGCAGGCCTTCACTCTTCCGTTGGCTGCCGTGTCGGACCGCAACGATCACCGCATTGACATCGACCGCGACCCCTACGGTGCGCCTGTCGCGGTACGTCATTCCGGTGGATACCACGTGGATGTCGACACAGCCGGAGGCCGTGTCGTGAATCTGCGCCTCAAGGATCCGGAAGGGGGAGAGACAGGGACGACGCTTCTCACCTTCGTCTATTCGGACGGCAACCTCACCGAGATCTACAATTCCAGCGGGCTGCCCTACCGGCTCGCCTACGACGACCGAGCACGCATCACCTCGTGGACCGACCGGACCGGGGCCTGGTATCGCTACGAATACGACGAGCAGGATCGATGCACTCGTGGCGAGGGTGTGAGTGGTTTTCTCGACTGCACCATCGCGTACGACACGGACGCTCGGGAGACTCGATTCACCAACTCGTTGGGTCACACAACTCTCCACCGCTACAACGAACTCCTCCAGCGCACGGAAGTCACTGATCCGCTCGGCCGTACCGTGCGGACCGAGTGGGACCGTTACAACCGACAACTGTCCCGAACCGATGAGCTGGGTCGCCGCACCTCGTTCGCGTATGACGCGCGGGGAAACCTCGCCGGCATCACGCGGCCCGACGGCCTGCAGACCTCAATGGAGTACGACGAGCTCAACCTGCCTGTTCACGTCGTGGAGGCGGACGGTGCCGAGTGGCGTCAGGTCTTCGACGAACGCGGTAATCGGCTCAGTGTCACGGATCCGGCGGGTAACACCCAGCGGTACCTCTATGACGAGCGGGGGCGTCGTACAGGATGGGTCGATGCGCTGGGCCATGTCAGCACCACGATGTGCGACGCGTTGGGCCTGTCGATCGCGGAGACGGACGCACTCGGCCACACGACGCACGTGGAGCGGGACGCATTCGGTCGCATAGTCCGCTCCGTCGATGCGGCAGGCAACGTCGAGCGCATGGGATGGACCGTCGAAGGCGCCCCCGCCTGGCGTACGGCTGTCGATGGAAGCCAGGAGAGCTGGCAATGGGACGGCGAAGGAAACCTGGTCGCCCATGTCGATGGGGCTGGAAGTCGGTCCACGACGCGAACGGGCCCATTTCACCAGCCTGTCGTACGTACCGACCCCATGGGTGCCGAGTATCGGTTCACGTACGACACCGAGGTGAATCTGATCAAGGTGACAAATCCGCAGGGCCTGTCGTGGGACTACGTCTACGACGAGACGAACCGGCTCACCACCGAGACGGACTTCGAGGGTCGGACGCTGACGTACACGTACGACGTGGCGGGGCGGTTGGCGTCGCGCACCAACGGTGCCGGAGAGCGGGTCGTTCTGTCGCGGAACGAACTCGGCCGGGTGGTCGAAGAACGGAGCGCAGACGGGAGCAGCACGTTCGCCTACGACCCCATGGGACGTCTCCTCGAAGCTGTCAGTGCCGACTGTCTCCTGGAGCGGGCCTACGACGCCGGCGGGCGCCTGGTGCGGGAGTCGATAGACGGCGCAGTGACGTCCTACACGTTCGATGCCATGGGCCGTCGCATCGAGCGGCGCACCCCGAGCGGGATCGTCTCCACCTGGAGTTACGACGCGGCCGGCAGGCCGGAATCACTGAACGCGGCCGGTCACCGGATGGAGTTCACCTTTGACGCCCTCGGTCGGGAACTGGGACGCGGGCTGGGACCCGGAGCCGACCTGAGGCAGACCTGGAACGCTGTTGGGCGTCTCACAGGTCAGTCCATCGTCGGCATGGGAACTTCATCCGAGACGCCGATTCGGCACCGCTCCTTCAGCTATCGCGCCGACGGTCTTCCATCGGGGATCGACGATCGCACCACGGGACGAAGCGCGTTTGACATGGACCGCGACGGTCGGGTCACAGCCATCCGTGCTCACGACTGGACGGAAACGTACGCGTACGACGACCTCGGGAACATTCAGAGGTCATCCATACCCACCGACAGTCCGGCACGGGCGGAGAGGCAGTACACGGGCAACCGGCTGATCAGGTCCGGTCGTACGACGTACGAGTACGACCGACAGGGGCGGCCCGTAAGAACAGTGAAGCGGTTGCTCAACGGGCAGAGGCAGGTCGCGACGTACGCCTGGGACGCCGAGGACAGACTCACCGCGACCGTCACCCCCGAGGGCACTACGTGGCGCTACCGCTACGACCCCACGGGACGGCGCAGGGGGAAGGCCCGCCTGGCCGCCGACGGTTCGGTGGTTGAGGAACTCCAGTTCACCTGGGACGGCACCAGGGTCGCGGAACAGATCGACGGAACCGGACACGCAACGTCGTGGGACTACTTCTCGGGCACCTATCGACCGCTGACGCAGCTCGACCACGGGCCGTCGCATCGGTCCGCCGGTGCCCCCTCCCGTCAGCGACATGAAGCGAGTGTCCGCTTCCACGCCGTCGTCAGCGACACGGTGGGCACGCCAACCGAACTGGTCGACAGGGACGGGAACGTGGCGTGGCAGCGGAGCAGCACGCTATGGGGCCGGACGAAACAGTCCTCCGTAGAAGGCGACCCGGACTTCTGGCCAGGCCTGGAATGCCCTCTGAGGTTTCCAGGACAGTACGCAGATCCTGAGACCGGCTGGCACTACAACTACGCGCGGTACTACGACCCCGAGAACGCGCGATACGTGAGTCCGGACCCGTTGGGACTCGCTCCGAGCCCCAACAACTACGCGTATGTGTCTCATCCGTTCTTTTTCACGGACCCCTTGGGGCTCATTCGCAACCCCGCAACCGGCCGCTATGCCGTAGATCCGAATGCGCCCGCGACCACCCATAACCGGTCCTCTGAATATCCCCATAATTATTGGGATTCTACTCACGAGGACATGGTCACGCGATTCACCGACGAGGGCCGCGCGGCGGGGGGTTGGCCCGTGGACCGGAATGGCAACCGTGTTCCGAGGGATCAGCTCACCTGGCGCAACAATGCGGGCGAAGTGATTCCGGGAGATTCGACGATCCTGACGTACGACCATAACCCACGAGTTGTGGAGCACTACAACGAGACTGGCTACAACAGTAGTTATGCCGAGCGGGAGACTTGGTACAATGACACAACCGATATGGAGCCCATGACGCGGGCAGATAATGGCCGTGACGGCCAACGGGCGCCGCGGTATCGGCAAGATACCGGACCGAATTATTCGTGCAGGGGTGCTTGAGGGAGGGATCGATGGATCCGGCCGCTATCGTCTCAAATTTTCCGGGCGTCGAGGAGCTGTCGGGGGTGCCGGAGGCGTGGCACTGGTCACCCGTTCCGGGGCTCGATTTCGCAGCTGCGCTCAGTCAAGATCGCCGTACCCTGTTTCAGGTGAACGCGCGCGATTCGTACGATGAGGATTTGGTGAGCTCTCTCCTCGCGGCTGCTCGCGAGTCGGGACCTCTGATCGCGGCAGCAGGTGCTCCACTGGTTGCAATTCCCGGCTTCTCCCATCGGGGTAGAGCGTTCGATATGCTTGGGGTCGCCGGTCCAGGAGTTCATCGGTACCACGAAGTGCAGCAGCCGGAACTCCAGAAAGTGACCTGGGCCGTATTTCCTGGATATGAATGCGAGTTCGCCCACCCCGACAGGTACTCGCTGGAGGACGCACGCGAGAGTTTCATCCGATTTCTCACTCCGGCCAACCTCGAGCGCTCGCCGGCACCGTTCCTCAGGGTGCGTTTCGACAATACCGTGACCAAAGGTGGCACGGATGGGCCGGACGGGGCGTTGGTCGCACCTAAGACGCTCCACCGTGAGCTGGCATTGCTCGACGGTGCTCCTGGAAGTTTCGTCGAGTTCGAGAATTTCCGCGGGCAGAACTTCCGAGTGGAGTGGGACGGGAGCTGGCTTCTTCTCGGAGGTGAAGGGGGAGCGCGCCATCTCGGGCTCGAAGAGCTGCTGCAGTTTGCGGCAGAGGCGTTGAATGGCTGATGTGCGGCTGAGGGTCACCGTCGAGACCGGTGAGACCTGGGACGATCCCGACGAGACCAGGATCCAGCGTCTGTACGCCGGGCTGAATCTGAGGTGCCGGTTTCTGATCATGGAGCGGCCCGCCGAGTGCGACGACGGACAGACGTACATGCAACTGGCCCTCAACGACGACCTCACGATGGTGATCGAGCACAGAGAGGGCGGACCCGAAGCGCACTACCGCGGTGAAGTGCACCTTCCGGCGGAACACGGCGGTGACGAGGTTGTCGCGCCGGTGTTGCTCGGCTGGGCCGCCGGGCGCAGTGGATGGCGTGGTGCTCTGCACTGGGTGCGTTGGGACACGGCCAAGGAGGCTCCGTGGAGTGACCTCCGGGATTGAGCGGGCTGCGCCTGTTTCCAGGTCATCGGGCTCGATGGAGGCCCCGGATCGCCGCCCGCATCGTGGACCGGGGCCGTTTACGGAGGTCGCATGACCGTGCCCCTCTCCCGCCCTGGTGACCCGTCCCCCATGTGGCTGAAACCCCCACCCCCGCCCGCTCCCGCCGTGAGCACCTCGTGCAGGCCTCGTGCACGGTCCGTGACGAGGGGGGCCCGGGGCGGGGTGGGGTGGATTCGCTGGCGCACAGGTCGGAGGGGGGTTCGATCGCCGGGGTCAACGGGGAACCGCGGGGCTGTGGTTGCGCGTCGGTAACGTCGAGTCGGCTGTTCTTCGGGTGTCTTGACGCGCCTTGAGGGGCTTATGTGCGGCTGATACGGTGCCATGGCCTGACACTCGCTCCAGCGTTGGCTATCAGGCCAGGTCGGGCGGTACGTCCCGTAAAGGGACACGGGGGCGAAGTGTCCAGTTTGGCACGTGAATTGGCAGACATTTTCTTGGGTGTACGGGGAGCGGTTGCGTGAAGATCCAAGAGCGTACGGGGGCGGGCAACAACCGTTCCGCCTCGTCGGCTCACCCGGTGACGGGCGACCGTCTTCCCACGCCGCCTCGCGAGCGCAAACCCGCGCTGGCCGCGCTCGCCGTCCTCCTGATCCTCGTCGGCGCCCTCGGCGCCACCATGCTGGTGCTGCGCGCCGGTGACCGCGTCGAGGTCGTGGAGGTGACCAGCGACATCCAGGCCGGTGACTCCGTGGGCAACCACGTGAAGTCGGTGCTGGTCGCGGACGACGCCGGCATCAACTACGTGAAGTGGAAGCAGATCGACGCGCTCAGGGAGCTCAAGGCGAAGTCCACCATCTACGCCGGGACCCTGGTCATCGGTGAGATGTTCTCCAACGGCGCCACCGTTCCCGACGGCAAGGCCTCCGTGGGCGTCTCCCTCAAGGAGGGGCAGTACCCGACGGACATCAAGACCGGCGACACCGTCGCCGTCTACCGGGTCGGTGACGACACCTCCAGCAGCCGGAGTTCGGCCGGCGCGTCCGGATCGAGCTCGTCCGGTGCGGGCGACGGTCCGATCGTCGAGAAGGCCAAGGTCCTTTCCGTGAAGACCAGTTCGGACACGACGATAAGCAGCACCAACCTGCCGGTCACGCTCCTCGTGGACATCGGGGACGCCGCGGCTGTCGCCCAGGCCTCGTCGGCCGGCAAGGTCGCCCTCGTCCTCGTTCCCGGCAACTAGAGGCGAGTGAGTAGACAGTCATGGCGCTCATCGCCCTCGCCGCAGACAAGGGTTCCCCCGGAGTCACCACCGCCGCGGTGGCCCTCTCCGCAGTCTGGCCCCGCCGCGTCCTGCTCGCCGAGACCGACCCGGCCGGCGGCGACCTCGTGTACCGCAGCGCGGCGGCCCACGGCGGCCCGCTGAACCCCAACACCGGCATGCTGTCGATAGCGGCCACCGCGCGTCGTGGGCTCGTCCCCGACCAACTCTGGGACCACGTGCAGCCGTTGAGCGGCGGACTCGAAGTCCTCGTCGGCCTCGGCATGGCCGAGCAGGCGGCCGGACTCGCCGGGCTGTGGCCCACGCTCGGACGGGCCTTCGCCCACCTCGCCGACTCCCCGAACGCGCCCGCCGACGTCATCGCCGACTGCGGCCGGATCAGCGGAGACACCCCGGCCGTCGAACTCTTCCCGCACGCCGCCCTGGTGCTCCTGCTCTCCCGTACCGAGCCCGAGGCCATCGCCCGCGTCCGTGACCGCGCCGCCGCCCTCTCCGCCAAGCTGCACGGCGGCCCGCGCGGCGCCGGGAGTCTGGCCACCCCGCTCATCGGTGTCGTCCTCATCGCCGACCCGGGCGACTCCGCCAAGCTCGTCCACCAGGTCAACGACATGCTCGTGGCCGCGCAGACCGGTGCGCGCGTCGTCGGCACCCTCGCCGACGACCCCGCCGGAGCAGAGCAGCTGGCCGGACGACGGCGCGGACGCCTCGACAAGTCGCTGCTCATCCGCTCGGCCCGCAAGGTCACCGCGGACCTCTACCAGCAGTACGGCGCCGCCTGGTCCGTACCCGCCGAAGGACCCCACGGCTCCCAGGTTCAGCACGGATCCGCGGGTCCGCACGGATCCGCAGGGCCGCACGGTCAGCCCGCCGCCGGAGCCGGGCGATGACCGCGGTCGACCACCAGCTCGTCAAGCGGTTCCGGCAGGACGCCGGTGACCGCATCGCCGAGCAGCGGCGCGAGGACCAGGTCCGCGGCGTCACCCCGATGTCCAACGAGGACGAGCGGCACTACGCGCGCGCCGTCATCGCCCAGATACTCGAGGACCACGCCCGCACCGAGATCAACCTCGGCCGCACCCCGCTCGACGCCGAGACCGAGGAGCAGTACGCGGCCGCCGTGCACGCCGCGCTGTTCGGCGTCGGCCGCCTGCAGCCGCTGCTCGACGACACGGACGTCGAGAACATCGACATCAACGGCCACGACCAGGTCTTCATCGGTTACGCAGACGGCCGGGAGGCCACGGGCGATCCCGTCGCGGAGAACGACGAGGAACTGATCGAGCTGATCCAGATCCTCGGCGCCTACTCGGGCCTGTCGTCCCGGCCCTTCGACTCCGCCAACCCGCAGCTCGACCTGCGGCTCCCGGACGGGTCCCGGCTCTCCGCCGTCATGGACGTCACCCGCCGGCCCGCCCTGTCGATCCGTCGCGCCCGGATGGGCAAGGTCTTCATGTCCGACCTGGTCGGCAACGGCACGCTGGCCCCCGAGGTCGCGCACTTCCTCGCCTGCGCCGTCCGCGCCCGCAAGAACATCATGATCGCGGGAGCGACGAACGCGGGCAAGACGACGCTGCTGCGCGCCCTCGCCAACGAGATCCCGCCGCACGAGCGTCTCATCACCGTCGAACGCGCCCTGGAACTCGGCCTCGACACCTTCGCCGACCTGCACCCGAACGTGGTGGCCTTCGAGGAACGGCTGCCCAACTCGGAGGGCCAAGGCGCCATCACCATGGCCGAGTTGGTGCGCCGTTCGCTCCGCATGAACCCCTCCCGCGTCATCGTCGGTGAAGTGCTCGGCGACGAGATCGTGACCATGCTGAACGCGATGTCGCAGGGCAACGACGGCTCGCTGTCGACGATCCACGCGAACAGCTCCAGCGAAGTCTTCAACCGCATCTCCACGTACGCGCTCCAGGCGAACGAGCGCCTGCCCATCGAGGCGAGCCAGATGCTCATCGCGGGCGCGGTGAACTTCGTCGTCTTCATCCAGCGCCGCAACGAGTACGAGTCCGGCGGCCGGCTCCAGCGCGTGGTGACCTCCGTGCGCGAGGTCAACGGCGTCGACGGCCGGGTGCTGTCCAGCGAGGTGTTCGCCGAGGCCCCCGACGGCCGGATCGTCCCGCACGCGCCCATCGCCTGCCTCGACGAGCTCATCGCGCAGGGCTACCGACTGCCCGGCAGCGGGAACTGGTGACGACGATGACCCTCACGACCACCATCGCGACGTCCGCCGCACCACCCGTCACGACGACCGGGAGCAAGGACATGACGTCCCTCGCGGCGCTCGACTCGCTCGGTTCCATGGGCGGTCTGTTCTCCACGACCGTGCTGTACGCGCTCGGCTGCGGAGTGGCCGTCGGCGGCGGCCTCGCGCTGTTCGCCGTCGCCGTCCGCGGACTTCCGGCCAAGCCGGAGCACGAGAGGCAGAAGGCGACCGAACGGGCCAACGAGCTGATCCGGTTCGTCGGGCAGCGCGGTTCCGTCGCGGCGATCGCCGGGCTCGTCGTCCTCCTCCTCACCCGCTGGGCCGTCGCCGGAATCGCCGCCGGCATCCTCGTCTTCTTCTGGGACAAGCTCTTCGGCGGCGCCTCGGAGGAACGGTCCGCGATGCGCCGCGTGGAGGCCCTCGCCTCCTGGACCGAGTCGCTGCGCGACACCATCGCGGGTGCGGTCGGCCTGGAACAGGCCATCCCCGCCTCGGCCCGCGCCTCCGCCCCCGTCCTGCGCCCGCACCTCGACGCCCTGGTCGACCGGCTGCGCTCGCGCACCCCGCTGCCCGAGGCGCTTCAGCAGCTCGCCGACGAGATCGACGACGCGTCCGCGGACATCATCGTCGCCGCCCTCATCCTCAACGCGAAGCTGCGCGGCCCGGGACTCCGGCAGGTGCTCGGCGCCCTCGCCAAGTCCGCCCGCGAGGAGGTCGACATGCGCCAGCGCGTGATGGCCCAGCGCGCCTCGACGCGGCGCTCCGTCCAGATCGTCGTCGCGGTGTCCATCGCGTTCGTGCTCGGTCTGTCGATCTTCAACCGTGACTTCGTCGAGCCGTACGGAACGGCGGTCGGCCAGCTCGTACTGGCCTGCGTCTGCGGCCTGTTCGCGCTCGGCTTCTGGTGGCTGCGCAAGCTGTCCACCATCGAGACGCCCGAACGGTTCCTGGTGCGCGACGAAGCGTCCGTGCGGTTCGTACGCCCCCGTACGCCGGCTTCTGGTGATGAGGCGGTACGCCGATGAACCTGACCATGCCGATCGTGATCGGCGCCGTGCTCGGCCTGGGCGTCTACGCCCTCGTCCGCGCCCTCATGCCGTCGCGGCGCAGCGCCGTCGCCCAGGTCGCCCGCATCGACGCGATGCGGGCCCGCGGGGCGGCGTACGAGTCCGCGCACCACGGGCAGCAGGACACCGGACGGCTCGCCGGACTGCGTGCCCAAGTGGGCGCGCGGGTCTCCGACTTCTATCTTCAGCAGGGCTGGGAGCAGCGTTCGCTGCGCGCCGATCTGGCCGTCCTGGACCGGAGTTGGGAGAGGTTCCTCGCGACGAAGGTGCTGCTGGGCGCGGCCGGCGTGTTCTTCGGGCCGCTGCTGTTCGCGGTCGTGTGGACGCTCGGCTTCGGCAGGAGCCCGATCATCCCGGTCTGGCTCGCGCTGCTCTTCGCGGTCGTCTTCTTCTTCCTGCCCGACCTGGAGGTACGGCGGGACGCGGTGGACAGGCGGCGTGACCTGCGGCGCGTGATCGGCGCGTACCTGGACCTCGTGTCGATGAGCCTGGCGGGCGGGCGGGGTCTGCCCGAGGCGCTGATGGCCGCGGCCGAGATCTCCGACGGCTGGGCCACGCAGCGCATCCGCAACGCGCTCGCCGACGCCCGGATCACCGGCATCAGCCAGTGGCAGGCGCTCGGTTCGCTCGGTGAGGAACTCGGCGTCGAGGAGCTGAAGGACCTGTCGGCCTCGCTGGCGCTGGTCGCGGACGACGGCGCCAAGGTGCGCGAGTCGCTCGCCTCGCGCGCCGAGACGATGCGGCACCGCGAGCTGTCCGAGATCGAGGGCAGCGCGGGCGAGAAGTCCCAGTCGATGCTCGTGGCCCAACTCCTGCTGTGCGCGGGCTTCCTGGTCTTCCTGATCTTCCCGGCGGCGATGCGCGTGTTCCAGGTCTGACCGTCGAGCGTCCGAACGTCCGCGGTACCGAAAAGCGTCCCACCTCGTCGCAAGCCGACCACCGAAACAACTCCGAGAGGACAACTCACCATGAACGGACGGAACTTCAACACCGGGATCCCGGGGGTGGACTTCCTGATCACCTTCCTCCAGGGACGGGTGCAGCGTGCCCGCTCCGGCGAACTCGACCGGGGTGCGTCCGCGGTCGAGTGGGTCATCATCTCCGCCGTCGTCGTCGCGATCGTCGGCGTCGTCGCCGCGATCATCAACGCCGCGCTGAGCGACGGCGCCAACAAGGTCGGTGACTGCATCAAGGGTGCCGACGCGGGCAAGACCTGCTGAACGCGACGTAGACGGGGATTCGGGTGCGCGCACGTCAAGGGGTACGTCGCTGGGTGCGCCGCAGGGTGGAGGCAGCCTCCGCCCGCGGCGACTCCGGCATGACCGCGATCGAGTTCGTGCTGCTCACTCCGGTGCTCTTCTTCATGATCTTCGCGACGGTGCAGTTCGCGTTGTACTTCTTCGCCGACCACGTGGCGCAGGCGGCGGCGCAGGCGGGTGCCCGCAAGGCCCGCTCGACGGCGGACGCGCAGCCCGGGGCGTGGCGCGGTGACGCGCGGGACGTCGTGGACAGCTACATCCAGCAGCTCGGCCCGCAGCTGGTGCTGTCCCCGGACGTGAAGCTGCTGCAGCCCGACCCGGACACCGTGGGCGTCGAGATCACGGCGAAGATCCCCACGGTCTTCCCCGGCCTGGACCTGACGGTGCACGCGCAGTCGTCGGGCCCGGTGGAACGGTTCGTGGAGGATGAGGGCCCGTGACGGTAGCGAAGCCCGCGCCGGCCGCTCCGCGCGCCCGGGTGACCGGCCCTCGTGACGACCGGGGCCTGTCCACCATCGAGGTGGTGATCCTCGCTCCGGTGATGATCCTGTTCATTTTGGTCCTCGTGGCGTTCGGCCAACTGGTCGACGGACGCGGCGCGTTGGACGGCGCCGCCCGGGACGCGGCGCGGGCCGGATCGATCCAGAAGGACCACGGGACCGCGATGGCCGAGGCGCGCAAGGCGGCCGAGGCGGACCTCGGGGACATCTGCTCGGGGCCGGTCACGGTGACGCAGACCAGCGCGGGGTTCGAACCGGACACGCTCTTCTCGGTCGAGGTGAGCTGCGAGGTGCGGGGTCTCGCGATGATCGGCCTCGACGTCCCGACCACCCTGAAGTCGAGCTTCAGCTCGCCCCTCGACCCGTTCCGGAGGACGGCATGAGGCTGAACTCCGCCGTGCATGACGTGCATGACGTGCGTGACGCACGCGCCGCACGTGCCGCTCGGGTGGGCATGCGGGCCCGCTCCTGGTTCGCGGCACGCAGGGTCCGCCTGGACGACCGGGGCTCGGGGGCGGGCGCGGTCATCATCTTCGCCCTGCTCTTCCTGTCCCTGTCCGCGTTCGTCATCGACGGCGGCATGTCCATCTCCAAGCGGGAACGCGCCGCCGACATCGCCGAGCAGGCCGCCCGCTACGCCGCCCAGGACATCGACCTGGAGTCCCTCTACGACGACCAGAACGGCCCCGCCCCGATCAACGCGCAGAACTGCGACGCCCGCGTGAAGGCCTTCGCCCGGGAGATGGGCATGTCCGGCCGGGACATCGGGTCCACCCACTGCGTGGCCGCGGACGCCGACCAGGTCGAGGTCGAGGTCCAGCTGACCTATTCACCGGTGTTCACGGGCCTGTTCTACGGCGGCGACGTCACGGTGCACGGGCGCGCGGTGGCGGAGAACGAGGTGGGCTGAGACGGCCGTCGGCTACTTGCCGCCCCCGCCCTTCTGGCCGCCGTCCTCCGTCTTCACCCCGTCCTTCACGTCCTTGGCCAGCTTGTCGTCGAGTTTGCGGAACTCGCGGACCACGGCGTCGGACATCTCGGCGAGGGCGTCGAGGGCCTGGCCGATGTCCTCCCGGCCGTCCTCCCAGCCCGACTCGAAGTCGTCCAGGGCGTCGTAGACGGTGTCGTCGCCGAGGTCGTCCTTGTAGCTCTCGAAGAGCTTCTTGGTGTGGTTCAGACGCTTCTTGATGTCCCGCAGCCGACCGCCGTAGTCCTCCAGCTCGCTCAACGGGAGCGCGAGGTCACTCTTGCCGCCACCACCCATGTCGGTCCCCCTCCCGGGTCCTGAGGTATCGGTCAGACGAAGCGGAAGGTGCTGGTCACCGCGTCGAAAATGTCGTGGAACGCCTCGGCCAGGTCCAGCACGGGGCTCGCACCGGAGACGAGAACGATCTGGTCGGTGGTTCCCGGGACGGGGATGTAGGTCTGGGTCAGCACCATACGAAGGGTACGGGTGTCGCCCTGCGCGACGGGTACGTCCTCGACGCCGAAGGTCCTTGCCGCGAGGCCGATTTCGGGGATCTCGACGGTGGTCACCGTGCGCCAGACGTCGCCTTCGCGCCGAGGTGTGATGGTGCGGAGGCTGTCCGCGATGGCCCGGGGGTCGGTGGACAGCGCCGTACCCTGCTTGTCCTTGGCCCCCACGACGGACACGGTGATCGTCGCCGAGAGGGGGACGCCGTCGAAGTTCTCGGCCATGCAGCCCATGTACACGGCCCCGGAGTCGTGCGCGTCCTTGGCCATCCGGCGGAGCATGGCGGCCAGGTCCGACCGGTAGGGAGCGAGCTCCGGGAGCTCACGCACCCGGTCGTCCACGAGCGCCCGAACGGTGGCGTCCCTGCCTTCGGGCCGGATGTCGAACTCCCACCAGGAGTCCGGGACGCCCAGTGCGAAACCCGCCGAGGACTTCGCGTGCACCGCGTCGTCGAAGGTCGACGTCAATTTCCTGTCCCCCTGGGTCCTGCGGCTTCCTGTTTTCCGGCTCGAGTCTACTTTATTTCCATTCCCAGGTCCTGGGTGAAAATCTCCATCAAACGCTGTTCCGGTACCTGCGGAATGCGATATTCGGCATTTCTGACGTGCGTGATGAAGTCCGTAGAGAGGGAGATGTGGTATTTCGCGACGTAGTACGGGAGGTCCTGGCGCCAGAGCCACGTTCCGTCCGTGAAGAGTGATCCGATTCCCGGCAGGGTCGGGGCCTCGGGGTCCAGGACGTCGGGTCCCGCACTCATTTCGCTCCAGATCCCCGTGCCGCCTCTGAGGTAAGCGACGATTTTCTCCTCGTCCGCCTCGCCGGTGGCGTTCACGCGATCACGCATGGGTCCGTCGAGCGGAAATCCCCATCCCGGGGAGAGTTCGGAGAAGAATCCCACGGTTCGAATCATCTGAGCTCCTCGATCGCTTACTGGTCCTGCCACCGGCCGACCCTAGGCCATCGGCAGGAACGTCAGCCAACTTCCGCCGTCCCTGATCGTGGGCACGAACGGTCCTTCGCCGAAGCTGGGTACACCCACCGCGTTCGTGGGCGCCTTGACCGGAACGCCCAGAGAATTGGCCAGGCCCTGAATGGTGTGGGGCTGCGCCACCCCCGAGTGGCAGGTGAGCATCCGGACGGGCCCTCCGTCGTATCCCGGTATCTGCCGGATCGTGTCGAGGACGTGCTGCGGATTGATGGTGTGCCCCCCGGCCGCCTGGCCCGCGCGATTTGCTTCCCCCGCCACCATTCTTCCGTCCGTGGTCCCGTGAATGATGACGTCCTGATATCCGGGCAACCTCTCCGCCACATCGAAGTTCCGAAGGGTGGCGGGGTCGTAACCGATCGCAGTGGCCCCATCCCTGTGGTAGATCGGTATGTCGGACGGCAGGCGATCGCTGGGCGATCTGGTGGGCGGCCCCACGTGCGGTGAGTCCGTCTTCCACCACCTGTTCCTGCCCATCATGCTGAATGACGAGAAGCGCAGGTTCTTCATGCCGCGGATGCTTTCGGCCAGGCCTTTCAGGCCGCCCCCGATTCCCTTCAGCGCGCCGCCGCCCAGTGCGCGCAGCCCACCCGCCTTCCAGAGCTTTCCCATCTTGGCGAGGCTGGTGAAACCCTTGGTCGCCGGGATGCAGTCGAGCACCGCGAAGATGAGATCGCCCCAGCCGGCTTGGCCGTTGAGCATCTTTCTCACCGTGTCGGCCAAGACGATCAGCGCTGCCGCGAAGACGAGCCAGCCGAGCGGGCCGCCCACGATCATCACGATGATGCCGACGATCGTCACGACCCACTTGCACACCGTGACGATCTCGTCCCAGTGGTCGGAGACCCAGTCGAGGGGCTCCTCCCACCAGTGCCGGTTGTGGATACCGGCGTCGGAGGCGTCGTGGAGCTTCTTCACCGTGCGCCGGGCGGCGTCCTCGCGCAGTCCCTTGGCGTGGGCGGCGAGCCTCTTCGCCGCGTCCAGCAGGCCCTGGGCGTCGTCGACGTCCTTCCGGGCGGCGGTCTGCTGCTCCTTGGCGTGCTGGGCGTTGCGGGTGGCACGGCGGACGTCGGCCTCGTCCGGTGGCGGAACGTCCTTGCCCCGGCTCTTGTCCGGGTCGTACGAGTCGGCCTTCGCCGTGGCCGTCCGTACCCAGTCGTCGGCACCCGTCAGGGCCTGCCGGGCGGTGGCGAGCTCGTCCCGGGCCTTGCGGCCGTCGCGCAGCGCCTTGTCCGCCTTCTCCTGTGCGTCGTCCAGGTCGGGCCAGTACGACGTCAGAGCGTCGCCCGCGAGCGTGTAGGACTTCTTGAGCTTCTTCAGCTTGCCGGGAACGTCCTCGAACTCCGACGCGAAGGAGTCCGCCGTCTTCCCGGCCCACTCCAGGACCGCGTCCTCGTTCGCCAGGCCCTTGATGTCCCGGAGGATGTGCGCCACGTCGTCGGCGAAGTCGTGCAGGGAGCCGGCGAGTCTGCGCACCCGCTGCGGGTCGCCCGGTGTCGGGTCCCGGTCCAGGTCGAGTATGTGCCAGTCCGCCGGCCTGTTCGTCACGTGTTCCCCCGTAGCACCTGCAACTTCCGCATCAGTACGTACGCAGGAACGTATCGCGCTGATCGTTTTCGCCGGAACGCCGACGGCGGCTTCGTAGAGGGGTTGTTACGCGCCCGGCGCCGTCACCGATCCGGTGCGTATCGCGTCCAGGAGGTGGCCGATGGGGGCCGGGGTCGTGGTGAGGATCGTGGTGGGGTCGTCGGACTCGCGGAGGTGGAGGGTGCTGGCTGTGGAGGCGAGTTCGACACAGGAGTCGCCGTCGCCCGGGCCGGAGAAGGACGACTTGCGCCAGTTGTGGGGGGTGTTCATCGGTGCCTCACAGCTCCTTCGCCAACCTGTGGATGAAGTCGCGGGACCGTTTGGCGCCCAGCGAAACAGCCTCCACTTTACGGAAAAGCGTTCGATAGGCGTCGAGTTGGGCTTCCGAGTCGATGAAGGCGGCGCCCTGGGGCGCGTCGCGTACGACGGTGTCGAGCTTCGGGACGCGGCCCCCGGCGTACGTCATGGCACTGGTGGCGCCGGCGAAGCCCTCCAGGTCGAAGGGGATCACGCGCAGGGTGACGTGATGCGCTTCGGACAGGTCGAGGAGATGGGTCAACTGAGCCCGGGAGGCGGCCCGGTCGCCGACCATGATGCGCAGCGCCGCCTCGTGGACCACGCCGTCGTAGGGCGTCGGGGCGGGCCCTTTGAGGATCACCCGGCGGTGCATGCGGTGACGGACGCGCAACTCGACGTCCTCGTCGGAAAGTTCCGGCACGCGGTAGGCGAAGACCGCCCGCGCGTAGTCCTCCGTCTGGAGCGGGCCGGGGACGTACAGGAACTGCACCTCGCGGAGGAAGGTGGCGTGGTGCTCCAGTTCCGCGAGATCGAGGAACGGCGTGGGCAGCAGCCCCCGGTACTGCTCCCACCAGCCCCGGATCCGTTCGGTCGCCAGGGCGGCCAGGGCGTCGGTGAACGCCTCGTCCGTGCACGCGTACTGGGCCGTGAGCCGGCGGAGCCGCTTCTCGCTCACCCCGGCGAGGCCCGCCTCGATCTGGCTGATCTGCGCGGGGTTCGCCCCCAGCAGGATGGCCGCCTCCCGCGAGGTGAGGCCCGCTGCCTCGCGCAACCTCCGCAACTCGACCGCCAGACGCGTCTGCCGCGCGGTCACGTGATGCCTCAAGGCCATGGAATGCCTCTCTCAACGCGCGCGCAGGCGGGCCCGGTCGGGCGCTCAGATTACGTGATCGGCAGGCGCTGACCGGGGGACTCGGGCCGACAGGGCTCTCGAGCCACCCGCTGTGCCCGCCCGGCGGATCCGCCGGGTCACACCGAAGTGATCACCGGGTCGCGTCGCCGTCCGTGGCGGTGGGGAGCATGTGAAGGTCCCGTGCGGGGCGGGGGTGGGCGAGGGGTGCAACTCGGGCTTAGCGGGCGGGTCGTGGTGTACCGGTCGGTTCCTTTGTGTGGCCCCCTGGGCGCCCTTCGCCACCCTCCTTAAGATCTCAGTAGGCTCGGTACACCCCCCGACCTCACTGCCTCCTCACACGACCCCGGGACACCCGCCATGGCGCGACGCACCACTTCCAGCTCGACGGGCACCTCGCCGAGTCCGAGGAATCGGACGCCGCAGCCCCTGCCCCGGCGTCGCAGGACGTTCGGGGACTTCCTGAAGGCGCTCGGGGCGTTCGTCGCCCTGCTGGTGCTGCTGGTCGGCGTGCCCGGAGCGCTCGCCGTCAGCGTGGGGTGGCCGCTGCCGCACGGAGCACCCCGGATGGACTGGCTCCAGCGTGAGATCTCCGTCAGTACGTTCATCAACGCGCTGACGGTGATCGTGTGGTTCGCGTGGGCGCAGTTCACCGCCTGCGTGCTCGTCGAGGTGAAGGCCGCGCTGTCGGGCGTCGGGATGCCGGGCCGGGTGCCGGGCGCGGGCCCCAGCCAGTTGCTGGCCCGCCAGCTCGTCGCGGCCCTGCTCCTCGTCGGCGCGGCCGCCGCCAGCTTCACCCCCGGCCTCTCGCAGCTCGGCCAGAGCCTGGAGGGCAACCAGCACGGGTCCGTGGCCGCCGCGCAGCAGACCCCCGGACTGTTCGCGCAGCAGCAGGAGCAGGCCGCCTCCAGCGCCGCCGCCCTCGCCGAGCAGGCCGCCGACGCGGCCGACGCGGCGACCCATGCGGACGGTGCCGGTGCCACCGAGCACGGCGCCACGAAGTACTACCGGATCCAGCCCCCCGAAGGCCGGCACCACGACTCCCTCTGGGAGGTCGCGCAGCGCCACCTCGGCGACGGCCGCCGGTACAAGGAGATCTACCAGCTCAACAAGGACCGTACGCAGCCGGACGGTTCGAAGCTGTCCGAGGCCAGCCTGATCCGGCCCGGCTGGATCCTGGAGATGCCCGGCGACGCCCACGGCGGCGAGCTCGTCGAGATGCCCGACGCGGCGCCCGAGGTCTCCCAGCAGGTCCAGCAGCAGATCCACGACTACGCCAAGACGGGCGACCAGCAGCGGGGCGGCGTCGCCGGCCGGCAGAACGAGCAGGGCGACCGCGACACCGCGCACATCCACGTACCGCGGCAGCGGCCCGCCGGCGAGCAGGAGGCCGGTGGCCGGGAGCGGCACGAACCGGCCGCCGCCGAAGCCGCGCGGGCCTCGCAGGGGGCCGAGGACGGCGGGTTCACCTTCGGTCTGCCGGAGGCACTCGTCGGCGCGCCGCTGCTCGCCGCCGGCCTGCTCGGCGCGCTCGGACGGCGCCGCCGCCAGGCCCTGTGGCAGTCCGCCCTCGGCGCGGTCGGCGGGCGGCGCGGCATGGAGCCGCCGGTCCCCACCGGTTCCGCCGCGGACGCCCAGGACGCGCTCCTCGTCGGCGCGGACCCCGAGGGCGTGCGCCTCCTCGACCTCTCGCTGCGCGGACTCGCGACGGCCCTCGCCGCCGAGTCCCGCCCGCTGCCCACCGTCTACGCGGCCTGGCTCGGCGGCAACGGCGACCTGCACCTCCAGCTCGCCCAGCCCGCGGGCAAGCCGCCCACGCCGTGGCAGCTCGGGCAGGACCAGACGTTCTGGATGCTGGCCCGCGCGGACGCCGAGCAGTACGAGGAGGTCGACACGGCCGCCCCGTACCCGGGCCTCGTCAGCCTCGGCACCATGGACGACTCGCGGCTGCTCCTCAACCTGGAGGCCGTGCCCGGCATCGTCTCCCTGAGCGGCAGCGCGGCCGACCGCGCGGGCGTGTTCGCCTCCGTGGCCGCCGAGTTGGCCACCAACGGCTGGTCCGACCGCATGACGATCACGCTCGTCGGCTTCGGCGAGGACCTCACCCCGCTCGCCCCCAGCCGGCTGCGGCACCTCGACGACGTCGAGGCGCTCGTCGAGACCATGGAGGCGGAGACCCGGCAGCGCCGCGGCGCCCTCGGCGCCGCCGGCCACGACTCCGTCCTCACCGGCCGGACCGGGCCCGCCCAGCACACCCGGTGGGCCCCGCACCTCGTCCTCCTCGCCACCGAGCCCTCCGCCGAGGACGCCGTCACCCTCGCCGAACTGGCCGCCGACGCGGGACGGTTGGGCATCGGCTATCTCGTCGGCACCGAGAGCGGTGATCTGCCGGGCGCCGCCTGGGAGATGGAGATCACCGGCGAGGGCAAACTGCTCGCGCCGCTGCTCGGCCTCGAACTCGACGCGCAGCTCCTGCCGGTGGCCCAGCAGCGGGCGGTCGTGGAACTGTTCGTGGAGGCCGACCCGGAGCGCGACCCCGACGGGCCGACGACCACCCCGCCGTTCCTCGTCGACATCAGCGAACAGGGACGGCCCGCCGTCTACGCGCGGCTCGTCGGCTCGTACGAGATCATCGGCCTGGAGGCTCCCGACGGCGAGCGCAGCCCCCTGCTGCACGAGGCGCTCGCGCTGCTTCTGCTGCACCGCGAAGGCGTGCACCCCCGCGTGCTGTCCGCGGCGCTGTGGCCGCGCGGTGTCACCGAGGACGTGCGCGACGCCCTCGTCGAGCGGCTGCGCGGCTGGCTCGGTGCCGACCCGGACGGCACACCCCGCCTCGGCACCGACGAGGCCGGGCGGCTCACGCTCGCCAAGTCCGTCGTCTCCGACCTCGACGTACTGCGCTCCCTCTACCACGAGGCCACACAGGGCAAGGGGGTCGACAGTCGCGTCGTGCGCGGACGGCTCCTCACCGACGCGCTCGTCCTCGTCCGCGGCCCGCTGCTCGCCGACCGTCCGCAGGGCCGCTACGGCTGGCTCACGCACGAGATCATCGACGCCCAACTTCCGCTGCTCGTCGCGGACATCGGCCTGGCGCTGTCCGCGTTCCACCTGGAGAAGGACCGTGCCGAGAAGGCGATCGAGGCGCTGAACGCCTCGATGAACTCGGCGCCGCGCGACGAGCGCCTGTGGAACGAGCTGCTGCGCGCGACCCACGCCACGGGTGACACCGACCGGCTGAAGCGGCTAGCCGCCGACCTGGTCACCCGCAGCGGCGCGCGAGGCCTGCCTCCCCGCACCGAGGCACTCCTCGACGAGCTGCTTCCCGCGTGGCGCACGGACGGGGCAGCCGTGGGGTGATCCGGTCCCGCCGCGAGGACCGCCCCGCGGAGGGTGCCCGCCCGGATCGCCACCGGACCCGGCCGTGAGGCCGGCCGGACACCGCCGGGCCCCGCGACCGACCTACCGGCTCCGGACGGCCGGCGAGGGAGCCGGGGCCCGTCGCACGGGCGGCCCGGCCCCCGTCGTACGGTCGACGGGCGCGGGCGGACCACCCGGCACCGGTCGTGCGGCCGCCCGGCCCGGCACGGCGGTCACCGGGTCCGCGTGGCGGGTGGGCCCGCCGCCGTACCGACTCTTCCTGGGGGAACGCGTGGATCTCGATCTCTGGGCGGCCGGCGCCGCCGCTCTGTGGGGTGCGGCGGCCGGACTGCTCGTCCCGCGGCCCGCGTACCGCCTCGCCGTCGACCCCGGCGAACCGTGGCGGGACAGCTGCCCCGACGGCCGGACGATCACCGGCCCGGCACGTGGCTGGCTCGGTCCGGCCCGCTCGCAGGGTGCCCCCTACGGTCCCGGCGGCCTCCTCGTCTCCCTCACCACCGCCCTCCTGTGCGCCGGCCTCGCGCTCGCGACCGGCACCCGGCCCGAGCTGGCCGTCTGGCTGCTGCTCGCGCCGCTCGGTGTGCTGCTCGCCGTGGTCGACTTCCGGGTGCAGCGGCTGCCCGACCCGCTGACCCTGCCGTTCGCGGCGGCGGCGCTCGCCCTGCTCGGGGTGGCCGCGGCGCTCCCCGAGCACGCGGGGGAGTGGCCGACGGCCCTGTTCGGGGCGCTCGCGCTCGGCGGCGGCTACTTCGTCCTCTTCCTGGTCAACCCGAACGGCATGGGCTTCGGCGACGTGAAACTGGCCCTGGGCCTCGGCGCCGTCCTCGGCTGGTACGGCTGGAGCACGGTGTTCCTCGGGACCTTCGCCGGGTTCCTGTTCGGCGGGCTGTACGGGCTGGGCCTGGTGATCGCGCGGCGGGCGGGCCGCAAGACGTCGATCCCGTTCGGCCCGTTCCTGATCGCGGGCGCCTACGTGGGGCTCCTGATCGGGGCGTACGCGGCCTGACGTCGGGCCGCCGGGTGTGCTGGCGTAGGCTGGCCGGGTCTGTCCACAACCCTTACGAAAGGGACGCTCCCGGTGACCGAGAAGGCCGACCTCACGTCTGTCACAGCCGTCCTCGACCGTGCCGCCGCGGGTGGACGGATCACTCCGGAAGAGGCGCTCGTCCTCTACCGCGACGCCCCGCTGCACGCGCTCGGCGCGGCCGCGGACGCCGTGCGCCGCCGCAGGTACGCGGGTACCGAGCACATCGCGACGTACATCATCGAGCGCAACATCAACTACACGAACGTGTGCGTCACGGCGTGCAAGTTCTGCGCGTTCTACGCGGCCCCCAAGGACACCGCCAAGGGCTGGACGCGCGACCTCGACGACATCCTGCGCCGCTGCGCGGAGACCGTCGAGCTGGGCGGCACCCAGATCATGTTCCAGGGCGGACACCACCCGGACTACGGCGTCGAGTACTACGAGAAGCACTTCGCCGCGATCAAGGCCGCGTACCCCGAGCTGGTCATCCACTCCCTCGGCGCGTCCGAGGTCGAGCACATGGCCCGCATCTCCAAGGTGAGCGTCGAGGAGGCCATCCAGCGGATCCACGCGGCCGGCCTCGACTCGTTCGCCGGCGCCGGCGCCGAGCTGCTCCCGGCCCGCCCGCGCAAGGCGATCGCCCCGCTCAAGGAGTCCGGCGAGCGCTGGCTGGAGATCATGGAGATCTCGCACGGGCTGGGCGTCGAGTCGACGTCCACCATGCTGATGGGCACCGGCGAGACCAACGCCGAGCGCATCGAGCACCTGCGGATGATCCGTGACGTACAGGACCGGACGGGCGGCTTCCGCGCCTTCATCCCGTACACCTACCAGCCCGAGAACAACCACCTGAAGGGCCGCACGCAGGCGACGCTCTTCGAGTACCTGCGGATGATCGCGATCGCCCGCCTGTTCCTCGACAACGTGGCGCACATCCAGGGTTCCTGGCTGACCACCGGCAAGGAGGTCGGCCAGCTCTCCCTGCACTACGGCGCCGACGACCTCGGCTCGATCATGCTGGAGGAGAACGTCGTCTCCTCCGCCGGCGCGAAGCACCGCTCCAACCGCATGGAGATCATCGACCTCATCCGCAAGGCGGGCCGCGTCCCCGCGCAGCGGACCACGACGTACGAGCACATCGTCGTCCACGACGACCCGGCGAACGACCCGGTCGACGAGCGCGTGATGTCCCACATCTCCTCGACGGCGATCGACGGTGGCACGGCCCACCCCGAGTTGAAGCTACTGGCCTCCAACTGACGCCCCGATGCTGACCCTTCACGCCGCCGAGCGGTCGCCCGAGGCAGCCGTCCTGGTCGACGGAGCGACCCTCGCCGCGGTCGGCCCGTACGAGGAACTGGCCGCCGCCCACCCGAGCGCCCGCGTCCGGCACTGGCCCGGCATCCTGACGCCGGGACTGCTGAACCCGTACGGCCCGGAGATCCTGCAGGCGATGTACCACCCGGACCCGCGCGAGGCCGAGGGCTTCGGCACCGAGCCCATCGGCGGGGAGCGGGCCCGGCGGATCTTCCGCGCCGATCCCGCGCGCGTCGGCGCGAGCGCGCGTCGCGCGGTCCAGCGGCTGCTGGCGCACGGCACGGTGGCGGTGGCCGGCGAGCTCACGTCGCGACCTGTCATCGACGCGGTGCGCCGCGCCGGCCTCGCGATCGGTCGGCGCCCTGACCGGCTCGCCGGCCCGGCGGCGCTGTCCCCGACCCCGCTCATCCTGCTGCCCGGACCGACGCCGGGCGGTCCCGCCCGGTTCGCCGTGTTCGATGTCGCGGACCGTGCCGACCTGGTGAGTCGTGGTGCGGGGACCTGCGTGGCGACCGTGATCGGCGGGCGGCTGGTGTACCGCAGCCGCTGATCACGGCAGGATCGCGCCGGCTCAGCCCGCGAACGCCTCGGCGAAGGCCCCCGAACTCTGCCGCACGCCACTGCAGTCGGTGGCCGCGTCGTCGGCGTGGGCGCCGTCCCCGCACTGCTGGTCCCGGAACGTCGACCACATCGACACCCAGGCGATCCTCTTCTTCTCGGCGAACTCCCTTACCTGCGCGGCGTCGTCGAGGCCGAAGGTCTCGTTGTCCACGTCGTTGACGCCGATCATCGACGTGAGGGCGAGCCCCTGCCAGGCATTCGCCGCCGACAGCCCGAAGACCTTCTGCAGTTGCTTGTGCGCGGCCCCCGCCGACGTGATCGCGTAGTCGCCCATGTCGTCCTTGTACGAACTGCCGTAGTTCATGGTCATGATGTTGACGGTGGAGACCTTCACGGCGTGGTCGTTGGCGGACTCCAGGAGCGCGAGGCTGTCGTCGTCCAGCCCGGACGGCATCACCGGCAGAGTGAACGACACCTTCAGATCGCTCCGTTCCTTCTGGAGCAGCGCGATGGCCTCGGAGCGCAGGGCGACCGAGGCGGAGTCGCCCAGTTGGGCGCCCTCCACGTCGAAGTCGGCCTGGGAGGACCCGGCCCGGTCGAGCGCCTGGCCGTAGGCGTCCGCCAGTTCGCGCGCGCTGTCGCACGTCGACGCCAGTTCCTTGCCGGACGCGCCGCCGAAGGAGACCCGCACCCGTGCACCGGACTTCTTGAGCGCGGCGATCCGGGACGTCACGGCCGCGTCGCCGATGGCGTACGTGCCGTTCCACTTCGGCGTGCAGGTGCTGCCGTCCGCGATCACGAAGGCCAGGTTGTACGTCGTCGGGGAGCCCGCCGCGTCCGTCGCGCCGGGCGTCGTGGCGCTCACATAGGGCGCGTACGACGTGCTCGACCCCGACGAGGCCGCGGAGGCGGACGAGTCGGTCCCGGGAGTCCGCGCGGGCGCCGCGTCCGTGGTGCCGGCGTCACCCGAGGAGCACCCCGCGCAGGCCAGGGCGACCGCGCAGACGAGCCCCGCGGCCGGCCTCAGGAAATTCCTCATTGCGCACGCACCCGCTCTCGTGATGTCTCGCTCAAGACGGAAACAAACGGTCGTTTCCTGATAGGGAATGTGTCACACCCGGACCGTATTGCCGAATGGGCGTCATTCATCGGTATTGCCGTGGGGGAGGGCGGGCGAGGGGGATCGAAGAAGTGATGTAAAGGTTCATATCGGGCGTATGAAAGGTGCATTTCTCCTGCATTGGGCGTTCTTGAGCTGCGTGGATGCCGAGGGATTGCCGTCATGTCTCCCCGGTCTCATGGAGAAAATACAGCTTGGGCTGTCTCTCATGGGTCGTTCACACGGAAAGCAGAGTTTTCGCCACAAGGAGCCGTCCTAATGTCGGGGAAATGCAATCCGAGTCCGCCATCGAAAACCGTGCCCAGGGGCGTGGCCGGCGCCGCGCACGCGGCAGTGGGGCCGTGGACGGCCCCGTGTTCGTCGACAACTCCGGACGCCGTGCCCGCCTGCTGCGCAGAGTCGGCCTCGTGGTCGGCGCCGGGTGTCTCGGCTACGCCACCGTGCTCGGTATGGCCTTCATGGGCTGGGGCACCTCACTGACCCCGTCCTCCCTGCTCCCCTTCGACGCCGCCCGGGCCGGCTCCGCCCCGGGCGGCGGGGGACCGGGCGCGGGCCGGGGCGGCGCGGCTCCCACCGGCACCCCCACCGGACTCCCCAGCGGCGCGCCGACCGGCCTCCCCGACGGGGCCCCCGCCGGAGCCGTCACCGACGCCGCGCCCCCGGGCGCCTCCGCGTCCTTGCCCGCCCCCACCTCGACCGCCGGGGCGTCCGCCTCCACCGGCGCCAACTGACAGGCACGCACCCACTTTCATGACCACGACGACGCCCGCACGCGGCCGTCGGCGCGCCCCCTCCAGGATGGAGCGGGCCGCCGGACGGGCCGCGGCGTTCCAGAAACCACGAGTCGTCCTCGCCCTGCTGCTCCTGCTGGCACTCACCAGCGTGATGCTGCTCGACGGCTACCTGCGCTCCGAGATCGGCAACGACGCCCGGGTCCGCGACGGCGCCGCCTACGACAAGGTCCCCAGCAGGATCCTCGACGGCGGACCGCTCCTCACCTTCGACCACGGCACCGCCAGGACCCAGTCCGTGCCGGACAGGACGATCGTGCTCACCTTCGACGACGGACCGACCGCGACCTGGACACCCCAGGTCCTGAAGGTGCTGGAGGAGAACGACGTCGACGCCACCTTCTTCATGGTCGGCTCGATGATCTCCCGCTATCCCGGCGTGGTGAAGTCGCTGGTGGAGCAGGGCAACGAGGTCGGCATCCACACCTTCACCCACGTCGATCTCTCCTATCAGAGCGCCGCCCGCCTGCAACGGGAGCTGAAGCAGACGCAGTTGGCCCTCGCGGGCGCGGCCGGTGTCACCACCACGCTGTTCCGGGCCCCGTACTCCTCGGAGATCGACGCCGTCGACAACTACAGCTGGCCCGTCTACCAGGAGATCGGCGACCTCGGCTACACGAGCGTCTTCGTGGACACCGACAGCGACGACTGGAAGAAGCCGGGCGTCTCGAAGATCGTCCGATGGGCGACGCCGAAGAAGAACAAGGGCGCCATCGTCCTGATGCACGACGCGGGCGGCGACCGGTCGCAGACGATC
Organism: Streptomyces sp. M41(2017); assembly: GCF_002078175.1. Lineage (GTDB taxonomy): Bacteria > Actinomycetota > Actinomycetes > Streptomycetales > Streptomycetaceae > Streptomyces. The sequence goes on from NZ_MWFK01000001.1 coordinate 2,703,474, forward strand.
AGCGCGCTCGGCACGTACATCAAGAAGATGAAGGCGAAGGGCTACACCTTCACCACCGTCAGCGGAGCCCAGGCGATGCTGAACGGGAACCGGTCCGGCGGGGGCCGGCAGTCCGGCTCGGCGGGTGCGGGTGCGGGTGCCGGGGCCGGAGGTACCGGCGCGGCACAGGCCGCCCAGCACCAGGCCGCCGGGGCGACCCTCTACGAGGGCAGGGCGCTGGTCTACGCCGTCGCGGTCGCCGAGTGGGTGGTGCCCGCGCTGTCCTGGTTCCTCCTCGTCGTCGGCGTCGCCGTCATGGGCCGTTTCGGGATGATGCTGGTCCTCGCCCGCCGTCACCACCGGCAGCGCAACCGCGGGCGCGGCAAGGGCGGCAGAGGCGGCGGCAGGTTCGGCTGGGGGCCCGCGGTCACCCGTCCGGTGAGCGTGATCGTGCCCGCGTACAACGAGAAGGAGTGCATCGCCAACACGCTGAGATCACTGGCGAGGAGCACCCATCCGGTTGAGATCGTCGTGGTGGACGACGGCTCCGACGACAACACGGCCGAGATCGCCGAGTCGCTCGGCATGCCCAACGTCCGGGTCGTCCGGCAGGAGAACGCGGGCAAGCCGGCCGCGCTCAACAACGGAGTCCGCAACGCCCGTCACGACATCGTCGTGATGATGGACGGGGACACCGTCTTCGAACCCGACGCCGTGCACCACCTCGTGCAGCCCTTCGCCGATCCGGAGATCGGGGCCGTCGCGGGCAACGCCAAGGTCGGCAACCGCACCACCCTGATCGGCGCCTGGCAGCACATCGAGTACGTGATGGGCTTCAACCTCGACCGCAGGATGTACGACCTGCTGCGGTGCATGCCCACCATCCCGGGTGCGATCGGCGCGTTCCGCCGCGACGCGGTCCTCGGCGTCGGCGGGATGAGCGAGGACACCCTCGCCGAGGACACCGACATCACGATCGCCCTGCACCGCGCGGGCTGGCGGGTCGTCTACCAGGAGCACGCCAAGGCCTGGACGGAGGCGCCCGGTTCGCTCAGGCAGCTGTGGTCGCAGCGCTACCGCTGGAGCTACGGCACCATGCAGGCGCTGTGGAAGCACCGCACGTCCCTGACGGACACGGGGCCTTCGGGGCGCTTCGGCCGCGTCGGCATGCCTCTGGTCGTCCTCTTCCAGATCGTCACGCCGGTCTTCGCGCCGCTCATCGACGTGTTCACCGGCTATTCGATGGTCTTCGTGGACTTCCGGGCCGCGCTCCTCGCCTGGCTGGCCGTCCTCGCCGTCCAACTCGTCTGCGCCGCCTACGCGTTCCGGCTCGACCGGGAGAGGTACCGCTACCTCGCGATGCTCCCGCTCCAGCAACTCGCCTACCGCCAGATGATGTACCTGGTCCTGATCCACTCCTGCGTCACGGCCCTGACCGGCGGACGGCTGCGCTGGCAGAAGCTCAAGCGCACCGGCGAGGTCGGCACCCCGGCGGGAGCGGGCCGATGAGCCGGCGGCGACAGGCGGTGACGACCGCGGAACCCGCTCCCGAGGCCCGGCCGAGAGGCGGGCATCGCGCCGGCCGGAAGCATGGCCCGCCGGCCGCACGGGACCGCTACTTCGACTTCCTGCGCGCGATCGCCCTGGTACGCGTCGTGGCCTACCACACGTTCGGGTGGGCCTGGGCGGGTCTGGTCCTCCCCTCCATGGGGATCATGTTCGGTCTGGCCGGCACGCTCATGGCGAAGTCGCTGGAGCGGCCCGCGCCCCAGGTCGTGAGGAGCCGGCTGCGCAGACTGCTGCCCCCCTTCTGGCTCTGGGGCGCCTTCGTGGTCCTGGCGATGCTGGTCCACGGCTGGATGCCGGGCTGGGAGATCGTCTACTGGATCGTGCCGTTCGGCGATCCGCCGGGCAACGCGTGGGGCGAGCAGGCCTGGGAGATCCTCTGGTACTTGCGGACCTACCTGTGGTTCGTCCTGCTCTCTCCGCTGCTGCTGCGGATCTTCCGGCTCGCCCCGGTCCCCGTGCTCGTCCTGTCCCTCGCCCCGGTCCTGGTCCTGACCTTCCTCCGGGAAGCGCCGGACAACCGGTTCGGCAGCGCTCTGTGGGACCTGGCGACGTACCTCTGCTGCTGGCTCCTCGGCTTCGCGCACCGCGACGGGGTGCTGCGGCGGCTGCGGCCGGCCGCGGTGGTCGTGGCCTCGTCGGCGGCCCTCGCGTACGGCGGCTGGTTCGCCTTCGCGCACCGGGCGGAGTACGGCACCTACGACCTCGACGAGATCCCCCTCGCCCAGGCCTTCTGGTCGGCGGGTCTCGTGACCCTGCTCCTGTACGTCAAGGCGGCCCGAGGCGTCGACTTCGCGTGGCTGGCGCGGTTTCGCCGGATCGACCGCACGGTGACGATCTTCAACGGGCGCGCGGTGACGATCTATCTCTGGCACGAGATCGCCCTGATCCTGGCCGTCCCCCTGATCGACGGGTTCTGGAAGGTCCCTGCCTTCGAGGCGTGGCTGCCGTTGGAGAGCCAGTGGTTCCTGTTCGCCGTCGGCTGGGTCCTGATCTGGCTCGCGATCGTCCTGTTCGGCTGGGTCGAGGACGTGGCGGCGAGGAAGAGGCCGCGGCTGCTGCCGTGACGGGGTCCGTCCCGGTGCTCCGGGAATGGCGGAGAGGGCGCTCGTCCCGGGGCCCGGTGTCGCGGGCGCCGATCCCGAAGGGGTGCGGGTGAGGGACGTACGGCCGGGCGCCGCCGAGTCGTCCGGCCCGTACTGCCACAATGGGACGGTGACCCGCGCATCCCTGGACAAGCAGCCGCACGAAGTCGCCTCGATGTTCGACGACGTGGCGGAACGGTACGACCTGACGAACGACCTGCTGTCGCTCGGCCAGGACCGGGTGTGGCGCAAGGAGGTCGCCAAGGCGGTCGACGCGCGCCCCGCGCAGAAGATCCTGGACCTGGCGGCGGGCACGGCGACCTCGTCCCTGCCCTTCGCCCGCAGCGGCGCGTACGTCGTCCCCTGCGACTTCTCGCTCGGCATGCTCCGGGTCGGCAAGCGCAACCACCCCTGGCTGCCGCTGACCGCCGGTGACGCCACGAAGCTGCCGTTCAAGGACGACACCTTCGACGCCGTCACGATCTCCTTCGGACTGCGCAACGTCCAGGACACCGACACCGCCCTCGGCGAGCTGTACCGCGTGACCAAGCCGGGCGGCCGCGTCGTGATCTGCGAGTTCTCGCACCCCACCTGGGCGCCGTTCCGCACGGTCTACACCGAGTACCTCATGCGCGCGCTGCCCCCGGTCGCCCGCGCCGTCTCCTCGAACCCCGAGGCGTACGTCTATCTCGCCGAGTCCATCCGCGCCTGGCCGACCCAGCCGGAGCTGGCCGAGCGGCTGCGCAAGGCGGGCTGGTCGAAGACGGCGTGGCGCAACCTCTCCGGCGGCATCGTGGCCCTCCACCGCGGCTTCAAGCAGGCCTGAGCGACCCGGGCGACTCCCTCCGGGGGCGGCCCGGTCGGCGCAGTGCCGTCAGCCGAGGACCTCGAACGGGTCCCCGGGGCGGTCGAGTTCGCGCCGCATCCCGCCCGACGGCGGACGCGGCGGCCTCGGCTCGCGCACCCCCGCGCCACCCTCCGCGTCCCCGAGGTCGAACCACACGGTGACGACCGCCCCACGCGGAACCTCCGCGCCGGGCTGCGGAAACTGCCGTACGACGTAGTCGACGACCGTCGACGGGAAGTCGGGCCGGTCGGGTGCGGCGAGCAGCACACCGCGCGCCTCGGCCGTCTCCCGCGCGTCCACGGCCATCAGGCCCACCAGCCGCGGCACGCGCACTTCGGGTGTTCCGGGTGTCCTGTGCACAGACGTCACCCCCAGCGGTACCGGCAGGGTATGCCCCGTCCGTGCCGTTCCGGAAGGAGCGGGAGAGCGCGGGAAGGCCGCTCGACGGCCGTCCGGGAGGGCCGTCCTCAGAGCGCCAGCCGGTAGCGGTGTCCCTCCGCCTTGGAGGCCGGGACGGTGAACCGCTCCGCCAGCTCCATGCCGAGCCGTCTCGTCACCGCGATGGAACGGGCGTTGCGCGCGTTGACCATCGCGACCACGTCCTTGACGCCCGCCGAGCGGACCCGCTCCAGGGTGGTCAACGCGGCCGCCGTGACGTACCCCTTGCCCCAGTGCTCCCGTCCGAGCCGCCAGCCGATCTCGATCTGCCCGGCCGGCCCCCACGCGTGCGGCCACGGCTGGGCGCCGGTGAAGCCCAGCACCTCGCCCTCCCCGTCGACCATCGTCCACAGACAGAACCCGTGCTCAGCGTCGTGCCGCCGCTGCCGGGCCGTGAGTTCCTCGTACACGGACAGCTCGGCCGGGCGGCCTCCGTGGAACTCCATGACGTCCGGGTCGGCGAAGACCCGGTGCCACGCGTGGGCGTCCTCGTCGGTGGGGACCCGCAGTCGTACGTCGGGGAGAGCTCGGTTCACGGGGCAGCCCTTCGGGTGGTGATCGGTACCGCTGCATAGACTGCCCATGTCCAGTGCCCGTCGGCACGTTGATTTCGAGCCTTGGGGAGACCCCGCCGTGACCGAGCCCCAACCCCTCTCCGAAAACACCGCCGACGTCATCGTCGTCGGGGCCGGGCCAGCCGGTTCCACCACCGCCTACTACCTGGCGAAGGCGGGGCTCGACGTCCTGCTCCTGGAGAAGACCGCCTTCCCGCGCGAGAAGGTCTGCGGCGACGGACTGACCCCGCGCGCCACCAAGCAGCTCGTTTCGATGGGCATCGACATCTCCGAGGAGGCCGGCTGGCTCCGCAACAAGGGGCTGCGCATCATCGGCGGCGGCGTCCGGCTCCAGCTGGACTGGCCGGATCTCGCCTCCTTCCCGGACTACGGACTCGTCCGGAAGCGGGACGACTTCGACGAGCAGCTGGCGCGGCAGGCGCAGAAGGCGGGCGCCCGGCTGCACGAGCGCTGCAACGTCGGTGCCCCGATCGTCGACGACCGCACCGGCCGCATCACCGGCGTGCACGCGAAGCTCGGCGACGCGGACTCCAAGGAGAAGCGGGAGGTGACCTTCCACGCCCCGCTGGTGGTGGCCGCCGACGGCAACTCCACCCGCCTGTCCCTCGCGATGGGCCTGCACCGCCGGGAGGACCGCCCGATGGGCGTCGCGGTGCGTACGTACTTCACCTCGCCGCGTCACGAGGACGACTACCTGGAGTCCTGGCTGGAGCTGTGGGACCGCCGGGGTGCCGAGGACCGGCTGCTGCCCGGCTACGGCTGGATCTTCGGCATGGGCGACGGCACGTCGAACGTGGGTCTCGGTGTCCTCAACACCTCCGACTCCTTCAAGGAGCTGGACTGGCGCGAGGTCCTGAAGGCCTGGTGCGCCTCGATGCCGGAGGACTGGGGCTACACCCCGGAGAACATGACCGGCCCGATCCGCGGCGCCGCCCTGCCGATGGCCTTCAACCGCCAGCCGCACTACACCAAGGGTCTGTTGCTGGTCGGCGACGCCGGCGGCCTGGTGAACCCCTTCAACGGCGAGGGCATCGCCTACGCCATGGAGTCCGGCCAGATCGCCGCCGACGTGATCGTGCAGGCCCATGCGCGCGCCACCCCGGGCCAGCGCGAACTCGCCCTCCAGCGCTACCCGCGCGTCCTCAAGGAGACCTACGGCGGCTACTACACCCTCGGCCGCGCCTTCGTGAAGCTCATCGGCAACCCGAAGGTCATGAAGATCGCCACCCAGCGCGGCCTGACCCACCCGATGCTGATGAAGTTCACGCTGAAGATGCTCGCGAACCTCACCGACCCCACCGGCGGCGACGCCGCGGACCGCATCATCAACGGCCTCTCGAAGGTGGCCCCCAAGGCCTGACCCGGCGTCCGACCGACCTGACACACAGCACGGACACCACGAGCGGCGGCCCGATCGAACGGGCCGCCGCTCGCCGCGTCAGCCCCGACCGCCGGTCATCCCCCGGCTGCCCGTCAGTTCGGACTCCTTGACGGCCCGGCGTGCCAGGACCTCGTCGCGCCGCTCGGCCACCTGCCGCAGGGCGTCCTTCCGCTCGCGCCGGGCGAGACGGTCCAGATAGACGCGGCCGTCGACATGGTCGCTCTCGTGCGCGAGACACCGCGCGAAGTACCCGGTCCCCTCGATGACCAGAGCGTTTCCGTCCTTGTCGACGCCGCGTACGACGGCACGGTCGGGCCGTGGCACGTCCACGACGGCCCCGGGAACGGACAGACACCCCTCACCCTCGTCCAGCAGTCGCCGGCCGGAGGGCGCGAGGCGTTCCAGGACGGGGTTGGCGATGTGGCCGACATGCCGGTTCCCGTCGTCGTCCGGGCAGTCGTAGACGAAGAGACGCAGGTCGACACCGACCTGGTTCGCGGCCAGACCGGCGCCGTCGGCGACGTACATGGTCAGGAACATGTCGTCGATGAGTGCGGCGAGATCGGGACCGAACTCGGTCACGTCCCGGCACGGCCGGTGCAGGACCTCCTCACCGACCTCGGTGATCCTCCGGACCGAGCCCCGGCGGGCCTCCGGCGTGAGCGGGGGATACGAGCCGACGGGACTTCCCTGGACGAACACACGGGGCATCGCTGTCTCCTTCGGGTGCGCGGACACCGCGGCCGACGGCGGTCCGCCGACTCACCCGGCGCCGGAGCCACTCTCCCGCAGAGACGGAGCACGCCGTGCCCGAACGGGGTGAAGAGCCCGACGGGCCCCCGGACAACCCGAAGGACCGCCTCCCGTGAGGGAAGCGGTCCGCCGAAGGTCACCCGTGGGTCAGAGCACGCGCACCGCGCCCGTCGCCGGGTAGCCCGAGAGGTCCTGGATCACGACGCCCTTGGAGGGGTTGGCCGCGTCGAGGTACTGCCCGCCACCGATGTACACACCGACGTGGTACGCCGAGCCGGCCGAGCCCCAGTACAGGATGTCGCCGACCTGGACGTCGGACAGCGAAACCGGCGTACCGGACGTCGACTGGGATTCCGAGACGCGCGGCAGGTCGACGCCGACCTGCTTGAACGCCGCCTGCACCAGACCCGAGCAGTCCCACGCGTTGGGTCCGGTGCCGCCCATGACGTACGCGTCACCGACCTGAGCCTTCAGGAAGGCGACGACGGTCGCGACACTGCCGCTGGCCGGAGCGGAGACGTTCGTCGAGGTGGACGAACCGGCGGAAGCGGACAGAACGGTGCGCTCCGAGGAACGCGAGACGGCCTCGGCCGCCGCGGCCTTCCGTGCGGCCTCGGCCTTCTTCTTGGCCTCCGCCTTCTTCTTGGCGTCGGCCAGGTCGGCCTTGGCCTGCTTGGCGGCCTTGGCGGCGGCCGCGTCGCGCTCCGCCTGGAGCTCGTAGTTGGCCGCGGTCTGCTGGGTGGCGTCCGCGGACTGCGCGACCTGCGTGGCCAGGTCGGCCGTCAGGGTCGGCAGTTCGAGCGTCTGCGTGACGGGCTCGGCAGCGTTCGCCGAACCAGCCGCCCCGGCCACGGCCAGGGTGCTGAGAACGCCACCGGCAACTCCGGCGCGCATCGCGAGCGACGACGCGTTGCGACGGGGCTTCCGGTGGCTTCGTATGTGAGCGGTGTGGGACATGGGTACAAGCGGTACCAGGGGCTCCTCCATACCTTCAAGAAACGTGTGGTGCGCCACAGTTGTTCAATCGACGGCCGAATTCACCGCGCGTCACTCTTTATTGACGCCGTAACGGGCATTGCGGACACCGTCCACCGAGCCCGTGATCATGGCCTTTCAGTAATACGTCCGAATTGCCCGCGACCTACCATCGGTTGAGGCCGATGGCCAAGCCCGGTTTATCTGACTCACAGGTAGATGTGGCGCAGGTCACGGAACGGTCTCCGGGCCGGTCGCGTCCCGCGCGTGCGGCGGGCTTCCCCCCCGCTCGTGAACGCGTGCACGCGTCCACACCCGTCCCCTCGCCTCCCCCGAATGTGAACGGCGTCCTCTATCAAGGCCACCCGTCCAGCACCAATTTGCATGCAGAGGAAGTCTCTTGATATGGAGACGCCGCCCCGGACCTGCGGTGACGAGCGGAAATGTCACCTCTGGTGATCGACCGGACGCTTCGGGTGTGAAGATCACCGCTCATCCGACTTCATGATCGTTCGTCAGGTGGTGGAGATCACAAAGCTTGTGCAATACCCCGTGTCGCAGATCACAGACCGCCGGGCATAAGATGCGAGGCAGTTGGGCTTGTGACCTGCTTCACATGTCCGCGATCTTCGCCGGGACGGGTGGAGTTCGCGGCACTGACGAGGCAGGGACTCAAGCCCTGGAACCGCCACCAGTCAGTGCCGACTGAGAGGAGCGAGGAGCGTGAACGCGTATGCGCCGATCCTCGTACTGGGAGCCCTCGGGGCAGGCTTTGCGATCTTCTCCGTGGTCATGGCCACGCTGATCGGTCCGAAGCGGTACAACCGCGCGAAGCTCGAGGCCTACGAATGCGGCATCGAGCCGACCCCCACGCCGGCCGGCGGCGGGCGCTTTCCCATCAAGTACTACCTGACGGCGATGCTCTTCATCGTCTTCGACATCGAGATCGTCTTCCTCTACCCCTGGGCCGTCACCTTCGACGCCCTGGGTGTTTTCGGGCTCGTGGAGATGCTGCTCTTCGTGCTCACCGTCTTCGTGGCGTACGCGTACGTATGGCGGCGCGGCGGCCTGGAATGGGACTGAGGGGCCTTTAAGACATGGGACTCGAAGAAAAGCTGCCGAGCGGTTTCCTGCTGACCACGGTCGAGCAGGCCGCGGGCTGGGTGCGCAAGGCGTCCGTCTTCCCCGCGACGTTCGGACTCGCCTGCTGTGCCATCGAGATGATGACGACCGGCGCCGGGCGATACGACCTGGCGCGCTTCGGTATGGAGGTCTTCCGCGGGTCGCCCCGCCAGGCCGACCTGATGATCGTGGCCGGCCGGGTCAGCCAGAAGATGGCGCCGGTGCTGCGACAGGTCTATGACCAGATGCCCAATCCCAAGTGGGTGATTTCCATGGGGGTTTGTGCTTCATCAGGCGGAATGTTCAACAACTACGCCATTGTGCAGGGTGTCGACCACATCGTCCCGGTCGACATCTATTTGCCCGGATGCCCGCCGCGGCCCGAGATGCTGATCGACGCGATTCTCAAGCTGCACCAGAAGATCCAGACCTCCAAGCTCGGCGTCAACGCCGAGGAGGCGGCCCGCGAGGCGGAGGAAGCGGCGCTCAAGGCGCTCCCCACCATCGAGATGAAGGGCCTGCTGCGGTGAGCGACGCGAACGGCAACGGGGTCAACCCCGAAAAGGACCTCAGCGCCTCCAACCTCCCCGGCCAGCGAGGCGACCAGGGCGAGGAGATCCGCGTCCAGCGCGGCATGTTCGGCGCCAACAACGGCGGCGACACCTCCGGCTACGGCGGCCTGGTCCGCTCGATCCGGCTCCCCGGCTCGACCAACCGCCCTTACGGCGGCTGGTTCGACGAGGTGGCCGACGAGCTGGAGGGCGCCCTGGAGGAGCAGGGACTCGTCCCCGGGAACGTCATCGACAAGACGGTCGTCGACCGGGACGAGATCACCTTCCACATCGAACGCGAGCACCTGGTCCGCGTCGCGCAGACCCTGCGCGACGACCCGGCGCTCCGCTTCGAGCTGTGCACCGGCGTCTCCGGGATCCACTACCCGCACGACAAGGGCCGCGAGCTGCACGCCGTCTACCACCTGCGCTCGATCACCCACAACCGGCTGATCCGCCTGGAGGTCAGCGCTCCCGACGCGGACCCGCACGTCCCCTCCCTCGTCGCCGTCTACCCGACGAACGACTGGCACGAGCGCGAGACGTACGACTTCTTCGGGCTGATCTTCGACGGCCACCCTGCGCTGACGCGGATCATGATGCCGGACGACTGGCAGGGCTTCCCGCAGCGCAAGGACTACCCCCTCGGCGGCGTCGCCGTCGAGTACAAGGGCGCCCAGATCCCGGCTCCGGACCAGCGGAGGTCGTACTCATGAGCACGCAGACCCCTTCAGGGGCATCAGCCGCTTCGGCCCGCGAGACGACCGAGGGCACCGTATATACGGTCACCGGCGGCGACTGGGACGAGATCGCCCAGTCCGCGGCCAAGTCCGACGACGAGCGCATCATCGTCAACATGGGACCGCAGCACCCGTCGACCCACGGTGTGCTCCGGCTCATCCTGGAGATCGACGGCGAGACGGTCACCGAGGCCCGCTGCGGCATCGGCTACCTCCACACCGGCATCGAGAAGAACCTCGAGTTCCGCACGTGGACCCAGGGCACCACGTTCGTGACGCGCATGGACTACCTGACGCCGTTCTTCAACGAGACGGCCTACTGTCTCGGCGTCGAGAAGCTCCTCGGGATCACCGACCAGATCCCCGACCGCGCCTCGATCATCCGCGTGCTCCTCATGGAGCTGAACCGGCTCTCCTCCCACCTGGTGTGCATCGCCACCGGCGGCATGGAGCTGGGCGCCACGACGATCATGATCTACGGCTTCCGTGATCGTGAACTCATTCTCGACATCTACGAGCTGATCACCGGCCTGCGGATGAACCACGCGTACATCCGCCCCGGCGGACTCGCCCAGGACCTGCCGCCCGGCGCGGTGGACCAGATCCGCGAGTTCGTGAAGAAGATGAAGAAGAACCTCCCCGAGTACGACAAGCTCGCCACCGGGAACCCCATCTTCAAGGCCCGGATGCAGGACGTCGGCTATCTCGACCTGGCCGGCTGCATGGCCCTCGGCGCCACCGGCCCGGTCCTGCGCTCGGCGGGCCTGCCGCACGACCTGCGCAAGTCCCAGCCCTACTGCGGCTACGAGACCTACGACTTCGAGGTTCCGACCGCCGACACCTGCGACTCCTACGGGCGCTTCCTGATCCGCCTGGAGGAGATGCGCCAGTCGCTGCTGATCGTCGAGCAGTGCCTGGACCGGCTGCAGCCCGGCCCGGTCATGGTCGCCGACAAGAAGATCGCCTGGCCCGCCCAGCTCGCGCTCGGCCCCGACGGTCTCGGCAACTCGCTCGACCACATCAAGAAGATCATGGGCACCTCCATGGAGGCCCTGATCCACCACTTCAAGCTGGTGACCGAGGGCTTCCGCGTACCGCCGGGACAGGCGTACGTCGCGGTCGAGTCGCCCAAGGGCGAGCTCGGGGTGCACGTCGCCTCCGACGGAGGCACCCGCCCCTACCGGGTCCACTTCCGCGACCCGTCCTTCACCAACCTGCAGGCCATGGCGGCGATGTGCGAGGGCGGCCAGGTCGCCGACGTCATCGTCGCCGTCGCGTCCATCGACCCCGTGATGGGAGGCGTCGACCGGTGACCACCACCCCCGAGGGCGTCAGCCTGGGCATGCCCCAACTGCCCGCGCCCGACTACCCGGACGACGTCCGAGCCCGGCTGGAGGCGGACGCGCGCGAGATCATCGCCCGCTACCCCGACTCCCGCTCCGCCCTCCTTCCGTTGCTGCATCTCGTGCAGTCGCAGGAGGGTCACGTCACGCGCACCGGACAGCGGTTCTGCGCGGAGGTGCTCGGCCTGACGACCGCCGAGGTCAACGCGGTCGCGACCTTCTACTCGATGTACCGGCGCAAGCCGAGCGGCGACTACCAGGTGGGTGTCTGCACCAACACCCTCTGCGCCGTGATGGGCGGCGACGCCATCTTCGAGGCCCTCCAGGACCACCTCGGAGTGGGCAACGGGGAGACCACCGGCGACGGCAAGGTCACCCTTGAGCACATCGAGTGCAACGCGGCCTGCGACTTCGCCCCGGTCGTGATGGTCAACTGGGAGTTCTTCGACAACCAGACCGTGGACTCGGCCAAGCGCCTCGTCGACGACCTGCGCACCGGAGCGGACGTCGAACCGACCCGCGGCGCACGGCTGTGCACCTTCAAGGACACCGCCCGGATCCTGGCCGGCTTCCCCGACGAGCGCGAGGGCGCCGTGGAGGCCGGCGGCAGCGCGGGCCACGCCTCACTGGTCGGCCTGCGGCTGGCCAAGGGGGAGAGCGGCCCCGCGCGCGTGGTGCATCCGCGCGGCGGAGAGGCACCCCGGGAGAGGACCTCCGAGGACCGGACGCCGCCGGAGCAGCCGCCCGCCGGACACCAGAGTTCGCACGACGCGCCGCAGGACACGGCGGCCTCCGACCCGAGCCATCCGGCGGGTCCGGTCGCAGAGGAGGGGGAGTGATGACCTTGGCAGCAGAGATCAACGAAACCAGTCCCGAAAAGCTGCTCGCACCCGTGCTGTCGGCCTTCTGGGACGAGGACAGGTCCTGGTCGCTGGACGTCTACAAGAGGCACGAGGGGTACGAGGGCCTGCGCAAGGCACTCGCCATGTCGCCGGACGACCTGATCGCCTATGTCAAGGACTCCGGACTGCGCGGCCGCGGGGGCGCCGGATTCCCCACCGGAATGAAATGGCAGTTCATTCCGCAGGGAGACGGTAAACCGCACTATCTAGTTGTCAACGCCGACGAGTCGGAGCCGGGAACCTGCAAGGACATCCCGCTCCTCTTCGCGAACCCGCACAGCCTCATCGAGGGCATTGTGATCGCGTGTTACGCCATCAGGTCTTCGCATGCGTTCATCTATCTGCGGGGTGAAGTCGTCCCCGTACTGCGGCGGTTGCACGAAGCCGTACGCGAGGCGTACGAGGCGGGCTACCTCGGCGAGAACATCCTGGGCAGCGGACTCGACCTCCAGGTCACCGTGCACGCGGGCGCGGGCGCGTACATCTGCGGTGAAGAGACCGCCCTGCTCGACTCGCTCGAAGGCCGCCGTGGACAACCGCGGCTCCGACCCCCTTTCCCTGCTGTCGCGGGACTCTATGCGTGCCCGACTGTTGTGAATAACGTCGAATCCATCGCGTCAGTTCCCGCAATTCTCCAAAAGGGCAAGGAATGGTTCAAGTCGATGGGCAGCGAGAAGTCTCCGGGCTTCACGCTCTACTCGCTCAGCGGCCATGTCACCAGCCCGGGTCAGTACGAGGCCCCGCTCGGCATCACGCTGCGCCAACTCCTCGACATGAGCGGCGGGATGCGCGCAGGCCACCGGTTGAAGTTCTGGACGCCGGGCGGCTCCTCGACCCCGATGTTCACCGACGAGCACCTCGACGTCCCTCTTGACTACGAAGGGGTGGGCGCCGCGGGTTCCATGCTCGGCACGAAAGCACTCCAGTGCTTCGACGAGACGACCTGCGTCGTCCGCGCCGTCACCCGCTGGACCGAGTTCTACGCCCACGAGTCCTGCGGCAAGTGCACGCCCTGCCGCGAAGGCACCTACTGGCTGGTGCAGTTGCTGCGCGACATCGAGGCCGGCAAGGGCGTCATGTCCGACCTGGACAAGCTCAACGACATCGCCGACAACATCAACGGCAAGTCCTTCTGCGCCCTCGGCGACGGTGCCGCCTCGCCGATCTTCTCCTCGCTCAAGTACTTCCGTGACGAGTACGAGCAGCACATCACGGGCCGCGGCTGCCCCTTCGACCCCGCCAGGTCGACGGCCTGGGCCGACAAGCACACGGAGGTGAACGCATGACAGTGACCACCAGCGCTCCCTCCGGAGGCGGGGAAGCGGCGGTCCCCCCGGAGGACCTCGTCGCGCTGACGATCGACGGCGTGGAGATCAGCGTGCCCAAGGGCACCCTGGTCATCCGGGCCGCGGAACAGCTCGGCATCGAGATCCCCCGGTTCTGTGACCACCCGCTCCTCGACCCGGCCGGCGCCTGCCGCCAGTGCATCGTCGAGGTCGAGGGCCAGCGCAAGCCGATGGCGTCCTGCACGATCACCTGCACCGACGGGATGGTCGTCAAGACGCAGCTCACCTCACCGGTCGCCGAGAAGGCGCAGCACGGTGTGATGGAGCTGCTGCTCATCAACCACCCGCTGGACTGTCCGGTCTGCGACAAGGGCGGCGAGTGCCCCCTGCAGAACCAGGCGATGTCGCACGGCAACGCCGAGTCACGCTTCGAGGGCCGCAAGCGGACCTACGAGAAGCCGGTCCCGATCTCCACGCAGGTCCTGCTCGACCGCGAGCGGTGCGTGCTCTGCGCCCGCTGCACCCGCTTCTCCAACCAGATCGCGGGCGACCCGATGATCGAGCTGGTCGAGCGGGGCGCGCTCCAGCAGGTCGGCACCGGTGACGGCGACCCCTTCGAGTCGTACTTCTCCGGGAACACGATCCAGATCTGCCCGGTGGGCGCGCTGACGTCGGCGGCGTACCGGTTCCGCTCGCGCCCCTTCGACCTCATCTCCTCGCCGTCGGTGTGCGAGCACTGCTCCGGCGGCTGCGCGACGCGCACCGACCACCGGCGCGGCAAGGTCATGCGGCGCCTCGCCGCCGCCGACCCCGAGGTCAACGAGGAGTGGATCTGCGACAAGGGGCGGTTCGGGTTCCGGTACGCGCAGCAGCGCGACCGTCTCGACACCCCTCTGGTGCGCAACGCCGAGGGTGTCCTGGAGCCGGCGTCCTGGCCGGAGGCACTGGAGGCGGCGGCGCAGGGGCTGACGGCGGCCCGCGGCCGGACCGGTGTGCTGACCGGTGGCCGGCTCACCGTCGAGGACGCCTACGCGTACAGCAAGTTCGCGCGCGTGGCCCTCGACACGAACGACGTCGACTTCCGCGCGCGTGTGCACAGCTCCGAGGAGGCCGACTTCCTGGCATCCCGGGTCGCCGGACGCGGACGGGACCTCGACGGTACGGGCGTCACCTACACGCTGCTGGAGAAGGCGCCCGCCGTTCTGCTGGTGGGCTTCGAGTCCGAGGAGGAGGCGCCCGGCGTCTTCCTGCGGCTGCGCAAGGCGTGGCGGGGGCACGGTCAGAAGACCTACGCTCTCGCCACCCATGCCACCCCGGGTCTGGCGAAGGCGGGCGGCACCCTGCTGCCGGCCGCGCCGGGCACCGAGACCGAGTGGCTGGACGCGCTCGCGAGCGGTGTCGGTCTCGAAGGAGACGGTGCGACGGCCGCCGAGGCGCTGCGTGCCGAGGGCGCGGTGATCGCCGTCGGTGAGCGGCTGGCCGCCGTGGCGGGCGGTCTCACCGCCGTCGTACGGGCCGCCTCCGCCGTCGGCGCCCGGCTGGTGTGGATTCCGCGCCGGGCGGGCGAGCGGGGCGCGATCGAGGCGGGCGCGCTGCCGTCGCTCCTGCCGGGCGGACGCCCGGCCACCGACCCGCGCGCGCGTGAGGAGGTCGCGGTCGCCTGGGGCGTCTCCGAACTCCCGCACCGCTACGGCCGCGACACCGGCCAGATCGTCGAGGCCGCCGCGGGAGGCGAACTGCGCGCCCTGGTGGTCGCCGGTGTGGAGGTCGCCGACCTTCCCGACCCGGCGCGCGCGCGTGAGGCCCTCGCCGAGGTGGGCTTCCTGGTCTCGCTCGAACTGCGGCCCAGTGAGGTCACCGACCACGCGGACGTCGTCCTGCCGGTCGCCGCGGTCGCCGAGAAGTCCGGCAGCTTCCTCAACTGGGAGGGCCGGGTTCGTTCCTTCGGGGCGGCTCTCAAGCCCGAGCAGGTGACCCGCAATCTCTCGCCCACCGACGCGCGTGTGCTGCACATGCTCGCCGACGCCATGGACGTCCACCTGGGACTGCCGGACCTGCGGACGGCGCGAGCCGAACTGGACCGGCTCGGTGCCTGGGGCGGGGCGCGTGCCTCCGAACCCCGGGAGACCGGAGCGCAGTTGCCGCGTCCGGCCGCCGGTGAGGCCGTGCTGGCCGGGCACCGGCTGCTCCTCGACCAGGGGCTCCTGCAACAGGGTGACGACGCGCTCGCCGGGACCCGGCACGCCGCCCACGCGCGCGTGTCGGCCGCCACGGCCGCCGAGGCCGGCGTCAAGAACGGCGATCTCCTCGCCGTGACGGGCCCCGTCGGAGTCGTCGAACTCCCGCTCCAGATCAGCGAGATGCCCGACCGGGTGGTCTGGCTCCCGCTGAACTCGACCGGCGGGGGCGTCGCCTCCGACACCGGGGCGCTGCCCGGCGCACTCGTCCGCATCGGCCCGGCGACCATCGCCGCCGAGGCCCCCAAGGAGGTGGAGGCATGACGCCGTACCTCGCCGCTGAAGACCTCTCGATGTTCGGCCGGGACCCCTGGTGGCTGGTCGTCGTCAAGGCGGTGTTCTGCTTCGCCTTCCTGATGGTGACCGTGCTGTTCTCCATCGTGTGGGAGCGCAAGGTCGTCGCCTGGATGCAGCTGCGCATCGGACCCAACCGGCACGGTCCGTGGGGGATGCTCCAGTCGCTCGCCGACGGCGTCAAGCTGATGCTGAAGGAAGACGTCATCGTCAAACGCGCGGACAAGGTGGTCTACGTCCTCGCACCGATCGTCGCCGCCATCCCGGCGTTCATGGCGATCGCGGTGATCCCCTTCGGGCCCGCAGACAACCAGGTCTCGATCTTCGGCCAGCGCACCACGATGCAGCTCACCGACCTCCCGATCGCGATGCTCTTCATCCTCGCGGTGGCCTCGGTGGGCATCTACGGGATCGTGCTCGCCGGGTGGAGCTCCGGATCGACCTATCCGCTGCTGGGCGGCCTGCGGTCCTGCGCGCAGATGATCTCGTACGAGATCGCCATGGGCGCCGCGTTCGCCTCGGTGTTCCTGTACTCCGGGTCGATGTCGACCTCGACGATCGTCGAGCAGCAGCACGACCGCTGGTACATCCTGCTGCTGCCGGTGTCGTTCATCATCTACGTCATCACGATGGTGGGGGAGACCAACCGGGCCCCGTTCGACATGCCGGAGTCCGAGGGCGACCTCGTCGGCGGCTTCAACACCGAGTACTCGTCCATCAAGTTCGCGCTGTTCATGCTCGCCGAGTACGTGAACATGGTGACGGTCTCCGCCGTCTCGACGACGCTCTTCCTGGGCGGCTGGCGGGCCCCGTGGCCGATCAGCACCTTCTGGGAGGGCGCCAACCACGGCTGGTGGCCGATGCTCTGGTTCGTGGTGAAGGTGCAGCTGCTGCTGTTCTTCTTCATCTGGCTGCGCGGCACGCTGCCGCGTGTGCGCTACGACCAGTTGATGAAGCTGGGCTGGAAGGTCCTCATCCCGGTCTCCGTGGTCTGGCTGATGCTCGTCGCGACCGTCCGGACGCTGCGCAACGAGAACTACGACTTCGCGGACATCGCCCTGTACGTGGGCGGAGGCGTCCTCGTCCTGCTGTTGCTGTCGTTCGCGGCGGACATCTTCCGCGACAAGCAGAAGGCCGAGGACGTACCCGCCGAACCCGCCGCCTTCGACCCGATGGCGGGCGGGTTCCCCGTGCCGCCGCTGCCCGGGCAGGAGCTGCCGCCGGTACCGCGGCGCAGCCCGCGCCGGGAGCGGGAGTTGATTGTCAGTGGCGGGCCCGATACTGCGAGTGACGGATCGATCGCCGGATCTCGTGACGGAAAGGAGGGGTCCGATGGCTGAGGAGCCGAAGGAGACCAAACCGGGTTTCCAGAACCCCGTCGCCGGTTTCGGCGTGACCTTCAAGGCCATGTTCAAGAAGCGGCTGACCGAGCAGTACCCGGAGCAGCAGAAGACCACAGCGCCTCGGTTCCACGGCCGGCACCAGCTCAACCGTCATCCGGACGGCCTGGAGAAGTGCGTCGGCTGCGAGCTGTGCGCCTGGGCCTGCCCCGCGGACGCCATCTATGTGGAGGGCGCGGACAACACCGAGGAGGAGCGCTACTCCCCGGGTGAGCGGTACGGCCGCGTCTACCAGATCAACTACGCCCGCTGCATCCTGTGCGGCCTGTGCATCGAGGCGTGCCCCACGCGCGCGCTGACGATGACGAACGAGTTCGAGCTCGCGGACAGCAGCCGCGCCAACCTCATCTACACCAAGGAGCAGCTGCTCGCCGGTCTGGAGGAGGGCATGGTCGACTCGCCGCACTCGATCTTCCCGGGCACGGACGAGCAGGACTACTACCGGGGCCTGGTGACCGAGGCGGCACCCGGCACGGAGCGACAGGTGGCCGTCTCCAAGGGCGAGTTCCACCCGGCGGGAGGCCCCTCGGCGGACTCCGCGGAGAGCTCCTCGGGCGCACCGGCCGAGAAGGGGGCGGAGGCATGAGCGAGCTGGCCGCGTACGCGACCTCCACCGGTGAGGCCTTCCAGTTCTGGGTCCTCGGTACGGTCGCGGTGATCGGCGCCCTGTGCACCGTCTTCATGAGGAAGGCCGTGCACAGCGCGCTGTGCCTCGCCGGGACCATGATCATCCTGGCGGTGTTCTACCTCGCCAACGGCGCGTACTTCCTGGGCATCGTCCAGATCGTCGTCTACACCGGCGCGATCATGATGCTGTTCCTCTTCGTCGTCATGCTCGTCGGTGTCACCGCGGCGGACTCCCTGAAGGAGACCATCAAGGGCCAGCGCTGGCTGGCCCTGGTCTGCGGACTCGGATTCGGCGTCCTGCTGTTCGCCGGGATCGGCAACGCGTCCGTCAAGGACTTCGACGGCCTGGCGAAGGCGAACGCGAACGGCAACGTGGAGGGCCTCGCCGCCCTCATCTTCACGAAGTACGTGTTCGCCTTCGAGATCACCGGCGCCCTGCTCATCACGGCCGCCGTCGGCGCCATGGTGCTGACGCACCGTGAGCGCACCGAGCGTCCCAAGACGCAGCGCGAGCTGTCCGAGCAGCGCGTCCGCGAGGGCAGGCACGTACCCCCGCTGCCGGCCCCCGGTGTCTACGCCCGGCACAACGCGGTGGACATCGCCGGCCTGCTCCCGGACGGCACGCCGTCCGAGCTGACCGTCATGAAGACGCTGCGCGACCGCGGGCAGGTCCGTGACGTGTCGACCGAGGCGCTCAGCGACCTGAAGGCGCTGGAACAGCGCGCCGAGGAGCGCCTGGAGCGCACGAAGACGGAGGAGGCGTCCAAGTGAATCCGGTCAACTACCTCTATCTCGCCGCCCTTTTGTTCACGATCGGCGCCACCGGTGTGCTGATCAGGCGGAACGCGATCGTGGTGTTCATGTGCGTCGAGCTGATGCTGAACGCCTGCAACCTCGCGTTCGTCGCCTTCTCCCGCCTGCACGGCAATCTCGACGGCCAGATCTTCGCCTTCTTCACGATGGTCGTCGCCGCCGCGGAGGTCGTGGTCGGGCTCGCGATCATCGTGTCGCTGTTCCGTTCCCGCCACTCGGCCTCGGTCGACGACGCCAGCCTGATGAAGCTGTAAGGGGTCGCTGAATCGTGGAGAACCTGATTGCGCTGCTCGTCGCGGCGCCTCTGCTCGGAGCGGCCGTACTGCTGTGCGGCGGCCGGCGGCTGGACGCCGTCGGCCACTGGATCGGCACCGCGCTCGCGGCGGCCTCCTTCGTGATCGGCGCCGTGCTCTTCGCCGACATGCTGGGGAAGGGCGCCGAGGACCGGTCCCTGACCCAGCACCTGTTCACCTGGATCCCCGTCGGGGGCTTCCGCGCGGACGTCGGCTTCCAGCTCGACCAGCTGTCGATGACGTTCGTGCTGCTGATCACCGGCGTCGGCTCGCTCATCCACCTGTACTCGATCGGGTACATGGAGCACGACGAGCGCCGCCGCCGTTTCTTCGGCTATCTGAACCTGTTCCTCGCGGCGATGCTGCTGCTCGTCCTCGCCGACAACTACCTGTTGCTGTACGTCGGCTGGGAGGGCGTCGGTCTCGCCTCGTACCTGCTGATCGGCTTCTGGCAGCACAAGCCCAGCGCCGCCACCGCCGCGAAGAAGGCCTTCCTGGTCAACCGCGTCGGCGACATGGGCCTGTCCATCGCCATCATGCTGATGTTCACGACCTTCGGGACCTTCGCCTTCGGGCCGGTGCTCGGCACCGAGGAGCACCCGGGCCTGGTCGGGGACGCCAGTGAGGGCAAGCTCACCGCTGTCGCCCTGATGCTGCTCCTCGCGGCCTGCGGCAAGTCGGCGCAGGTGCCGCTGCAGTCCTGGCTCGGGGACGCGATGGAGGGCCCGACCCCGGTCTCGGCCCTCATCCACGCCGCGACCATGGTGACCGCCGGCGTGTACCTGATCGTGCGTTCCGCCAACGTCTTCAACGCGGCGCCCGACGCCCAGCTCGTCGTCACCGTGGTGGGCGGGGTCACCCTCCTGTTCGGTGCGATCGTCGGTTGCGCGAAGGACGACATCAAGAAGGCGCTGGCCGGCTCGACCATGTCGCAGATCGGCTACATGGTGCTCGCCGCCGGCCTCGGCCCCATCGGCTACGTCTTCGCGATCATGCACCTGGTGACCCACGGCTTCTTCAAGGCCGGGCTCTTCCTCGGCGCCGGTTCGGTCATGCACGGCATGAACGACGAGGTGGACATGCGGAAGTTCGGCGGTCTGCGGAAGTACATGCCGGTCACGTTCGTGACGTTCGGCCTCGGCTACCTCGCGATCATCGGCTTCCCTGGCCTGTCCGGCTTCTTCTCCAAGGACAAGATCATCGAGGCGGCCTTCGCCAAGGGCGGCACCGAGGGCTGGATCCTCGGCAGCGTGGCCCTGCTGGGCGCCGCGATCACCGCGTACTACATGACGCGCGTGATGATCATGACGTTCTTCGGGGAGAAGCGCTGGCAGCCCGACGCGGACGGCCACGAGCCGCACCCGCACGAGTCGCCCCGTTCCATGACGATCCCCATGATCGTGCTGGCCTTCGGGTCGGTCTTCGCGGGTGGTTTCTTCAGCATCGGCGACCGCTTCCTGCACTGGCTGGAGCCGGTCACCGGGCACTCCGAGGGCGACTCGCCCGTCAGTGCCCTCACGGTCACGGTGGCCACGATGGTGCTGCTGGTCGTCGGCGCGGGTATCGCCTACCTCCAGTACGGCCGCAGCTCCGTCCCGGTCGTCGCCCCGCGCGGCTCCGTACTGACCCGGGCGGCCCGACGCGACCTGTACCAGGACGACTTCAACCACGTCGTGCTGGTGCGCGGCGGTGAGCACCTCACCCGCTCCCTGGTGTACGTCGACCACACGCTGGTCGACGGGGTCGTCAACGGAACGGCAGCCTCGGTGGGCGGCCTCTCCGGGCGGCTGCGCAAGCTGCAGAACGGCTATGCGCGCAGTTACGCGGTCTCGATGTTCGGCGGTGCGGCCATCCTCGTCGCCGCGACCCTGCTGATGAGGGCGGTCTGATACCGATGTCCTTTCCTCTGCTGACAGCGACGGCGGTGCTCCCGGCCCTCGGGGCGATCGCCACGGCCGCCGTGCCGGCCGCACGGCGCGTCGCCGCCAAGTGGCTCGCGCTGGTGGTCTCCCTGGGCACCCTGGCCCTCGCCGTGGTCGCCCTGGTGCGCTTCGACCCGGGCGGTGACCGTTACCAGCTCACCGAATCGCACGCCTGGATCGCGGACTTCGGGGTGCGGTACGAGCTGGGTGTGGACGGCATCGGGGTGGCGCTCGTCGCGCTGACCGCGCTGCTGATGCCGTTCGTGATCCTGGCGGGCTGGCACGACGCCGACCCGCAGGAGACCGGCAACAAGCGGTGGCGGCCGACGCAGGGCTTCTTCGCCCTGATCCTGGCCGTCGAGGCGATGGTGATCATCTCCTTCGAGGCCACCGACGTCTTCCTCTTCTACATCTTCTTCGAAGCCATGCTCATCCCGATGTACTTCCTCATCGGCGGCTTCGGGGACCGTGCCCACGAGCACGGCGACGAGGCGGCGGCGACCCAACGTTCGTACGCCGCGGTGAAGTTCCTCCTCTACAACCTCGTCGGCGGCCTCATCATGCTGGCCGCGGTGATCGGGCTGTACGTGGTGGCGGGGAACTTCTCGCTCCAGGAGATCGTCCAGGCCCGGGCCGACGGGTCGCTGCACATGGCGACCAGCACCGAGCGGTGGCTGTTCCTCGGCTTCTTCTTCGCCTTCGCGGTGAAGGCGCCGCTGTGGCCGCTGCACACCTGGCTGCCCAACGCCATGGGTGAGGCCACCGCCCCGGTCGCGGTGCTGATCACGGCGGTCGTCGACAAGGTGGGCACCTTCGCGATGCTCCGCTTCTGCCTCCAGCTCTTCCCGGAGGCCAGCAAGTGGGCGACGCCCGTGATCCTCGTCCTGGCGCTGATCAGCATCATCTACGGTGCGCTGCTCGCGGTCGGACAGCGGGACATCAAGCGGCTGGTCGCGTACGCGTCGATCTCGCACTTCGGCTTCATCATCCTGGGCATCTTCGCGATGACCACCCAGGGCCAGTCGGGCGCGACGCTCTACATGGTCAACCACGGGATCTCGACGGCCGCCCTGATGCTGGTGGCCGGCTTCCTGATCTCGCGGCGTGGTTCGCGTCTCATCGCCGACTACGGAGGGGTGCAGAAGGTCGCCCCGGTGCTCGCGGGCACGTTCCTGATCGGCGGTCTCGCGACTCTCTCGCTCCCCGGGCTCGCGCCCTTCGTGAGTGAATTCCTGGTCCTGGTGGGCACGTTCACGCGCTATCCGGTCGTCGGCATCATCGCCACCTTCGGCATCGTGCTCGCCGCGCTCTACACCCTCGTCCTGTACCAGCGGACGATGACGGGCCCGGTCAAGGCGGAGGTCGCCGAGATGCCGGACCTCAGGGTGCGCGAGCTCCTGGTGGTCGCCCCGCTGATCGCACTGCTGATCTTCCTGGGCGTCTATCCGAAGCCGGTCACCGACATCGTCAACCCGGCGGTCAAGCAGACCATGTCAGACGTACACAAGACGGACCCCCAGCCCGAGGTGGAGGCGGCCAAGTGAGCGCATCAGCCGTCCACAGCCTGTGGACAACGGCGGCAGTCGCGGCCGATCCGATCCCCAAGATCAACGCACCGAAGATCGAATACGGGCAATTGTCCCCCGTCCTGATCATTCTCGGCGCCGCGATCATCGGGGTCCTGGTCGAGGCCTTCGTGCCGCGCAAGTCCCGCTACTACGCACAACTGTTCGTCTCTGTCGTCGCACTAGCCGCCGCGTTCGCCGCGGTGGTGGCGCTCGCGGCCGGCGGATACGGCACCACCAAGGCGCACATCGCCGCGATGGGAGCCGTCGCGGTCGACGGACCGGCCCTGTTCCTCCAGGGCACGATCCTGCTGGTCGGACTGCTCGGTGTGTTCACCTTCGCCGAGCGGCGCCTCGACCCCGAGGCGCACGGCAACCGCGTCGACTCCTTCGCCGCGCAGGCCGCGTCCGTGCCGGGCAGCGACAGCGAGAAGGCGGCCGTGAAGGCCGGGTTCACCACCACCGAGGTGTTCCCGCTGCTGCTCTTCGCGATCAGCGGCATGCTGGTCTTCCCGGCGGCCAACGACCTGCTGACGCTGTTCATCGCGCTGGAGGTCTTCTCGCTCCCGCTGTACCTGCTCTGCGCCCTGGCCCGCCGCAAGCGGCTCATGTCGCAGGAGGCGGCCGTGAAGTACTTCCTTCTCGGCGCCTTCGCCTCCGCGTTCACCCTCTTCGGCATCGCCCTGCTGTACGGCTACGCCGGCTCCGTGTCGTACGCGACGATCTCGCAGGTCGTCGACGGCACGATCACCAGCGTCGACCCGGCCCTCGCCGGCACCATGGGCAACGACGTCCTGCTGCTCATCGGCACCGCCCTGATCGTCATGGGGCTGCTCTTCAAGGTCGGCGCGGTGCCCTTCCACATGTGGACACCGGACGTCTACCAGGGAGCGCCGACCCCGGTCACCGGCTTCATGGCGGCGGCGACGAAGGTCGCCGCGTTCGGCGCGCTGCTGCGTCTGCTGTACGTCGTCCTGCCGGGCCTGCGCTGGGACTGGCGGCCGGTCATGTGGGCGGTGGCGATCGTCACCATGCTGGGCGGCGCGATCGTCGCGATCACCCAGACCGACATCAAGCGGCTGCTGGCGTACTCGTCGATCGCGCACGCGGGATTCATCCTCGCGGGTGTCATCGCGACCTCGCCCGACGGCGTCTCCTCGGTGCTCTTCTACCTGGGCGCGTACTCGTTCGTCACGGTCGGCGCCTTCGCGGTCGTCACCCTCGTCCGGGACGCGGGAGGCGAGGCCACGCACCTGTCCAAGTGGGCGGGGCTCGGCCGCAGGTCACCGTTGGTGGCCGCGGTGTTCGCGATCTTCCTGCTCGCCTTCGCCGGCATTCCGCTGACCTCCGGGTTCGCCGGAAAGTTCGCCGTGTTCAAGGCGGCGGCGGAGGGCGGCGCGGGCGCGCTGGTCGTGGTCGGTGTGATCTCGTCGGCGATCGCCGCGTTCTTCTACATCCGCGTGATCGTGCTGATGTTCTTCAGCGAGCCGAAGCCCGAGGGGCCGACGGTCGCCGTGCCGTCGCCGCTGACCATGACCGCCATCGCGGTGGGCGTGGTGGTCACGCTGGTCCTGGGTGTGGCGCCGCAGTACTTCCTGGACCTGGCCGGTCAGGCCGGGGTCTTCGTGCGCTGAACACCTCGTCGCACGGGCCGGGCCCCGCTCCCCCTCCGGGAGCGGGGCCCGGCCCGTTCCCGTGGGCCCCGTGAGGCGGGCAGCCCCCGGGTCGAGTGCGCAGGCGGCCCGATTCCGCGGCGGGCGTCGGTCGCGGGCCGCACAAGTTCCGACGCCTTCTGACGCCTTCCGGCGTCTTTCGAGGCATTCCGACGCTTTTCGCTGCGTAGGGAAGTCGGGCGGTCGCAGCCTGTGGACAACTCTCGGACTGTCGGCGCGGACCCCTATCGTGGACGCAGTGGTCGAGGCGCGACGTACGGGGGACAGGACGATGGGCGGGACGGGTGTGATGACCGGAGCGGACGCGACGGAGACGCTGGGCGAGAGCGAGGCACTGGCCACCCTCCACCGGGTCTTCGGGTACGACGCCTTCCGCGGCGAGCAGGAAGCGATCATCGAGCACGTGGTGGCGGGCGGTGACGCCGTCGTGCTGATGCCGACCGGTGGCGGCAAGTCCCTCTGCTACCAGATTCCGTCCCTGGTCAGGCCAGGTACGGGCATTGTGGTCTCGCCGCTCATCGCGCTCATGCAGGACCAGGTGGACGCGCTGCGGGCCCTGGGCGTGCGTGCCGGGTTCATGAACTCCACGCAGGACTTCGACGAGCGGCGCGTGGTCGAGGCCGAGTTCCTGGCCGGGGAGCTCGACCTGCTCTACCTCGCCCCGGAGCGACTGCGCCTGGAATCCACGCTGGATCTGATCTCCCGGGGCAAGGTCTCCCTCTTCGCGATCGACGAGGCGCACTGTGTCGCACAGTGGGGCCACGACTTCCGCCCGGACTATCTGGCGCTGTCCCTGCTCGGCGAGCGCTGGCCGGACGTCCCGCGGCTCGCGCTGACGGCCACGGCCACCCGCGCGACGCACAAGGAGATCACCCAGCGCCTGGGCATGCCCGCGGCCCGCCACTTCGAGGCGAGCTTCGACCGGCCGAACATCCAGTACCGGATCGTCCCCAAGGCCGACCCCAGGAAGCAGTTGCTGTCCTTCCTGCGCGAGGAGCACGCGGGCGACGCGGGCATCGTCTACTGCCTCTCGCGCAACTCCGTCGACAAGACGGCCGAGTTCCTCTCGCGCAACGGCATCGAGGCGGTGCCGTACCACGCGGGCCTGGACGCGGGGACCCGTGCCGCCCACCAGTCGCGCTTCCTGCGGGAGGAGGGACTCGTGGTGGTGGCCACGATCGCCTTCGGCATGGGCATCGACAAGCCGGACGTACGGTTCGTCGCCCACCTCGACCTGCCGAAGTCGGTGGAGGGCTACTACCAGGAGACGGGCCGTGCCGGCCGGGACGGCCTGCCGTCCACGGCGTGGATGGCGTACGGCCTGCAGGACGTGGTCCAGCAGCGCAAGATGATCCAGGGCTCGGAGGGGGACGAGGCGTTCCGCCGGCGGGCCGCCTCCCACCTGGACGCGATGCTCGCCCTGTGCGAGACGGCGCAGTGCCGGCGCTCCCAGCTCCTCGCCTACTTCGGCCAGGACCCGAACACCCCGGCGTGCGGGAACTGCGACACCTGCCTGACGCCCCCGGAGACCTGGGACGGCACGGTCGCCGCGCAGAAGCTGCTGTCCACCGTGGTGCGCCTCCAGCGGGAGCGGGGGCAGAAGTTCGGCGCGGGGCAGATCGTCGACATCCTGCTCGGCCGGCGGACCGCC
The DNA here is from genome assembly GCF_002078175.1 of Streptomyces sp. M41(2017). GTDB lineage: Bacteria > Actinomycetota > Actinomycetes > Streptomycetales > Streptomycetaceae > Streptomyces. The sequence goes on from NZ_MWFK01000001.1 coordinate 2,729,492, forward strand.
AAGGTGATCCAGTTCGACCACGACCAACTGTCCGTGTTCGGGATCGGCGAGGAGCTGGCCGAGGCCGAATGGCGCGGAGTCGCGAGACAGTTGCTGGCCCAGGGCCTGATCGCGGTCGAGGGCGAGTACGGCACGCTGGTGCTGACCGACGCCAGCGGGACCGTCCTGCGGCGCGAGCGGGACGTGCCGCTGCGCAAGGAGCCGCCGAAGCCGGTGGTCTCCCGGTCGTCCGGCTCCAAGGGCGAGCGGAAGGCCAAGGCCGCCGCCGCGGCGGCGGAGCTGCCGGCCGAGCTCGTGCCGGCCTTCGAGGCGCTGCGTGCCTGGCGCGCCGAGCAGGCACGCGAGCAGGGCGTCCCGGCGTACGTCATCTTCCACGACGCCACGCTGCGGGAGATCGCCACGCTGTGGCCCACCTCGGCGAGAGACCTGGGCACCATCAGCGGGGTGGGCGAGAAGAAGCTCGCCACGTACGGGGAGGGCGTGATCGAGGTGCTGGCCTCACTGGGCGGCGGCGCACCGACACAGTCATCCGCGCAGACACCCGCGCCGAGAGCCGTCCCGGCGCAGGCGTCGGCCACGTCGGCTCCTGCTCCCGCGGCCGACCACGGACCCGACCCGGACTGGCCCGAGCTGGATCAGGAGCCCGAGCCCGAGGACTGGATGTAGCGCGCCCGGCCCCTGGGCCGGGGCCGGGCGCGCGCACGCCGGTGGAGACATCGCCGGGTGCAACCGGCCGGTCCGCGGCCGGACGCGCCGGCGGTTGCACAGGTCGTCGGGTTCGCCGTCGGACGCGCCGGCGGGTCGGCGCCGGCCGGTCCCCCAACGGGTCACGGTGGCCAGGGCCCTGGCCACCGTGACAGGGACTCCCCGTGACAGGGACTCCCCGTGACAGGGACTCCCCGTGACAGGGACTCCCCGTGACAGGGGCTCCCCGTGACAGGGAATCCCCGTGGAGGGGAGATCCCGTCGAGGGGCGGCCCGTTACGGGGTGACGGCCGGGGTGATGCGGCCCCGGACCTCGCCCAGGCCCACCCGGGTGCCGCCCGGGCCCGGCGCCCACGCGGTCAGGGTGACCTCGTCGCCGTCCTCCAGGAACGTGCGCTTGCCGTCGGGGAGTTCGAGAGCGTCGCGGCCGTTCCAGGTGAGTTCGAGCAGGGAGCCGCGTTCCGCGTCGGAGGGGCCGCTGACGGTTCCGGAGCCGTACAGGTCGCCGGTGCGCAGGGAGGCGCCGTTGACCGTCATGTGCGCCAGTTGCTGGGCGGCCGTCCAGTACATGGTGGAGAAGGGCGGCTCGGAGACGACGTGGCCGTTGACGGCGACGGAGATCCGCAGGTCGTAGCCGCCCGGGTCCTCGGAGGCGTCGTCGAGGTAGGGGAGGAGGGGGTGCGTGCGGGCCGGGGGCGCCACACGGGCCTCGTCGAGGGCGTCGAGCGGGGTGATCCAGGCGGACACCGACGTGGCGAAGGACTTGCCGAGGAACGGGCCGAGGGGGACGTACTCCCAGGCCTGCAGGTCGCGGGCCGACCAGTCGTTGAGGAGGCAGAGCCCGAAGACGTGGTCGCGGTAGTCGCCGAGCCCCACGGGCCGGCCCATCTCGGTGGGGGTGCCGACGACGAAGCCGACCTCCGCCTCGATGTCCAGACGGACCGACGGACCGAAGACGGGGACGGCGTCCGCGGGGGCCTTGCGCTGGCCCGAGGGGCGTACGACGTCCGTGCCGGAGACCACGACCGTGCCCGAGCGGCCGTGGTAGCCGATCGGCAGGTGCTTCCAGTTGGGCGTGAGGGAGTCGGCGGCGTCGGGACGGAAGATCTGGCCGACGTTCCGGGCGTGGTTCTCGGAGGCGTAGAAGTCGACGTAGTCCGCGACGGTGAAGGGGAGGTGGAGCGTCACCTCGGAGAGGTGACGGAAGTGGGGAGCGAGCGTCTCCCGGTGGGCCGGCACGGTCACCCAGGCCGTCAGCGCGCGCCGGACGTCGGACCAGGCGGTGCGGCCGGCGGCGAGCAGCGGGTCCAGCGTCGGCTGCGCGAGCAGCCCGGCATACGGGGAGCCGAGCGCACGGGCGGCGGCACCCGCGTCCAGCACATGGTCGCCGAGGCGCACGCCCACGCGCCGCTCGGCGGCACCTGCCGCGCCGGTCGGGGAGAACACGCCGTACGGGAGGTTGTGCGGGCCGAAGGGATCGCCCTCGGGGACATCGAAGGGGGGCATCGGTAGGTGCCTCGCTTTCGGATTCGTACGCGCCATGTGATCCATGCGTTCCACGCGTTTCCTGTGGTCGGGGCACACGTTACGGGGGAGGGGGCCCGCAGCGGCAGTGTCTAAAGAGTTTGCAATGTCCGAATTGGTCTTGTCGGACTGGGTAATTCCGGCTTAGCGTCCTTTGGGGGACACGGACGGGGTGGGTCCGGTCCGTAGGGGGGACATGTGGGGGGACGCATGGCCAGGAGTTCCAGTGGCGTGCCGGTTGACGCCGACCGTGAAGTCCCGGGCCTGATAGTCAAGTTCGGCGACTATCCGCTGCACCACGGCGGGGTGGGAGCCATCCGGAGCCTGGGCCGGCTGGGCATACCCATGTACGCCATCACCGAGGACCGGTACACGCCGGCCGCCAGTTCGCGCTATCTGCGGCGCGCGTTCGTGTGGCCGACCACGGGGACGGAGGAACCCGAGCAGCTCGTCGAGGGGCTGTTGCGCGTCGGCCGGCGCATCGGGCGACCCACCGTCCTCGTCCCGACCGACGAGGAGGCCGCGGTACTGATCGCCGAGCACCAGGAGGAGTTGGCCCACCGCTTCCTCTTCCCGCGGGTGGACGCCAAGCTGCCGCGTCGGCTCGCCAGCAAGCAGGGGCTGCACGAACTGTGCGTGGAGCACGGCATCCCCAGCCCCGCCGCGGCCTTCCCGCAGTCGTACGAGGAGATCGAGGCGTTCGCCGAGAAGGCGCGCTTCCCGCTCGTCGCCAAGAACCGTGAGGCGTTCGTGCGACGTAGCCGGCCGGCGGTGCACGGGACGACCCGGATCGCGACCCGGGAACGGCTGCTGGCCCTCGCCCGGGACTGGGGGCCGCAGCCCGGCGTGATCCTCCAGGAGTACCTGCCGAGGGAGGACGCGGAAGACTGGATCGTGCACGGCTGCTTCGACGCGGACTCGACGCCGCTCGCGATGTTCACCGGCGTCAAGGTCCGTTCCTGGCCGCCGCACGCGGGCATGACGGCGAACGCGTACGTCGTGGACAATCCGGAACTCGCGGACATCGCCGCACGTTTCATCAAACAGATCGGCTTCACCGGAGTCATCGATCTCGACCTGCGTTTCGACCGCCGCGACGGTCAGTACAAACTGCTCGACTTCAACCCGCGCATGGGCGCCCAGTTCCGGCTCTTCGAGAGCGAGTCGGGGATCGACGTCGTCCGTGCCCTGCATCTGAGCCTGACCGGCCGTCCTGTTCCGGAGGGGGAACAGCGTGCCGGCCACCGGTACATCGTGGAGAACATCGACCTGCCGGCTCTGCTCGCCTACCGGCGCAGTGGTTACACGACACCGCACGCGCCGGCCCGCGCGAGCGGTACGGAGCTGGCCTGGCTCGCGGGTGACGACCTGCGGCCGTTCTTCACGATGCTCGCGCGCTTCGTGCGGCCGGGCGCGAGGCATCTGTACCACCTGTGGCGGACCAACCGCCGCGGCAGCACCAGCAGTTCCACCGCGAAGTAGGCGTAGTGCGTCCTGGGGAGGGACTTCGTGATTCATCCGGTAGCAGTCATCGGCGCGGGGCCGTACGGACTGTCCACCGCCGCCCATCTGCGGGCGCGGGGCATTCCGGTGCGGGTCTTCGGCGAGCCCATGGTGAGCTGGCGCGACCACATGCCCGAGGGAATGCTCCTCAAGTCGACTCCGGCCGCCTCGAACATCGACGCCCCCCAGCCGGGGCACACCCTCGGTGACTACTGCGCGGCGGCGGGGATACCGCGCCTGGTCACGGACGAGGACATCATCCCGGTCGAGACCTTCATCGCGTACGGGGAGTGGTTCCGGCAGAAGCTCGTGCCCGGGCTGGAGCAGGTGCGGGTCGTCTCGGTCGACCGCGGGAGCGGCCCCGACGCGGCCGGGTCCGGGGGGTTCGACATCAAGCTGGACTCGGGGGAGTCGTTCACCGCCCGCGCGGTCGTCGTCGCCACCGGGCTGTCGGGACTGGCCCACCTGCCTCCGGAGTTGGCCGGGGCGGCGGCGGACGGTCCCACGCCCTCCGGCCCGGTCTCGCACAGCTCGCAACACCACGACCTGCGCCGGTTCTCCGGCAAGGAGCTGATCGTCGTCGGGGCCGGCCAGTCGGCACTGGAGACGGCGGCACTGGCGGCGGAGGCGGGCGCGCAGGTCCGTGTCGTGTCCCGGGGGAAGGGGGCGGTCGACTTCGGTGCGCCTCCGTGGGACCAGCCGAAGCTGCGGCCGGAATCGCCGTTCGGCCGCGCCTGGTCCCTGTGGGCGCTGAGCTACTACCCGCAGCCCTACCGCCATCTGCCCGCCGAGGCCCGGCACTACCTGGTGCGCCGCGTACTAGGGCCCCTCGGCGCCTGGTGGCTCAGGGACCGCTTCGAGGGCAAGGTCGGCGTTCGTGAGGTGGAGCGGATCGTCAGCGCGGCGGCCACCGACGGAAAACCCGTCCTCACGGTGCGCACCCATGGGGGCCGGGTCGAGGAACTCACCGCCGATCACGTCATGGCGGCGACCGGCTATCGCGTCGACATCGCGGCGATGGACTTCCTCGGGCATGAGCTCCGGGCAGGGCTGGCCGCCAGCCGCGGCACGCCGAGGCTGGGCGCCGGGTACCGCTCCTCGCTGCCGGGGCTGTACTTCACGGGCCTGCCGGCGGCGTCCTCGTACGGTCCGGTGATGCGCTTCGTGTGCGGCACGGAGTTCGCCTCCCCGCGGCTCGCCAGGCATCTGGCGGCCGCGCACGGGTGAGCCGTCGGACCCCTCGCCCCCCGGGCAACTCGTGGGTCAGGACTCCTCCTTGAGGGTCCAGGCGCCCGAGTTGTCCGGTGGGGCGGGCCGGACGGTCCAGCGGGAGAGGTCGCCGTCCGTCTCCGGGGCGCCCGAGGGCAGCATGCCCAGGGAGTCGGGTTCGAAGTAGAGGTGGTGCGCCCAGAACTCCGGGAGTTCATGGCCGAGGAGGTCCTCACCCATGGGCGCGAGATCCTCGCCCACATGGCGTTCGTTGACGCGCGCGACGGCCTCCGCGCGGGAGACGCCGAAGCGGGTCACGAGCACGTCCGCCATCTCGCGGAAGTAGGCGAGCCACTCCGCGTCCAGGTCGATCAGGAACTCCTCGGTCCGCGGGGCGTTCTCGAAGACCGCGGCGGTCTGCCAGACCATGAAGTCCTCGATCATCCCGGGCGGGTTGGCGGCCCGGGTGGCCTTGACCTCCCAGCCCGGACTGTCCATGTCGAAGACGACGACCGGCAGGGCGCGGCCGAAGACCTCCGTGAGGGTTCCGTCGGCGTGGAGGCGCCGGGCGAGGTCGACGCAGTCGGCGTGGAACTGGAGCCGCAGCATCTCGGAGGCGAGGTCCAGCTCGTCCTCCTCGTCCTCCGGCAGGTCCATGCCGAGGAAGTCGTAGTCACCCTCGAACCAGATCCCCTGCTCCTTGGCCGCCTCCACGAACAGGGGCCCGCCGGCGGGGTCTTCGGGGACGTTGCCCAGCATCTCGAATCCGTCGAGCAGCCAGAGGGCGTAGTTCCAGCGCGCCTCACCGGGGTCCTGCGGGGAGGTCTCCTTCGCGTACTGGGTCTCGGTGTTGTAGCCGATGGCCACGTACGGGTGGCGCTCGTCGCCGTCGACGCGCCACACGCGGAGGGACAGCGCGTAGATCTCGGGCCGCAGGGCCTCCGGGAAGCGCCGGACGACGGCTTCGGCGGCGGTGCGCAGGTGGTCCCGGAAGCGGTCCCCCGCGGGGGAGGCGTCGTGGCGCGGCCGTGCGGGCCGTCGTGCGGTGGGCTCGGACGTCATGGATCTCCCCGGTTTCTCGAAGTCGGTTCCCCGCCGGTGACTTCTGGCGTCCCCGCCGTGGCGGGTGCCCCGCGGAGTCGGCCTCGCCGGGCCCGTACCCCGACCCCGGCGCCGGTGATCGTAGCCCCGGATCAGGGAGTTGAGCCGTTGTGATCGGTCCTGCACGGGAAAGTCCGTCTGGGCGGAAGCGGGCCCTGCGTGATCCCAACCGGTCGCAACGCGCCTGCCACCGTACGGCGAACGGCGTTGCTGACGGGATACCGGACGTCGTCCGGTTCACGCCGGGCCGATGTGTCGTTCGATCCGTATTCTTCGGATCATGGCCGCTCCGACTGCATATTCACTCATCGCCACTGACCTGGACGGAACGCTGCTGCGCGGCGACGACACGCTCTCCGACCGGTCACGGGCCGCGTTGGCGAAGGTGACCGCGTCGGGCGCGCAGCACCTGGTGGTGACGGGCCGTCCCGCACCGCGCGTTCGACCGCTGCTCGACGACCTCGGCGGTGCGGGGCTGGCGGTGTGCGGTCAGGGCGCTCAGCTGTACGACGCGGGGACGGACCGGCTGCTGTGGTCGGTGACCCTGGACAGGGAGTTGGCGGAGACGGCGCTCGGAAAGATCGAGGCGGAGGTCGGTCTGCTGTACGCGGCGGTGGACCAGGACGGCGTGGACGGGCTGACGCTCATCGAGCCGGGCTATGTGATGCCGCACCCCACGCTTCCGGCGGTGCGGGTGCGGCGGCGGGACGACCTCTGGGCGCAGCCGATCAGCAAGGTGCTGCTCCGCCACCCCACCATGTCCGACGACGAGTTGGCCTCGACGTCGCGGGGAGTGGTCGGTTCGCTGGCGACGGTCACCATGTCGGGGCCGGGTACCGTCGAACTCCAGCCATGCGGGGTGACCAAGGCCACCGGTCTCGCGCTCGCCGCGACGCACCTCGGCCTCACCCCGTCGGCGACGCTGGCCTTCGGTGACATGCCCAATGACATCCCGATGTTCGACTGGGCCGCCCACGGGGTCGCGATGGCCAACGCCCATCCGGAACTGAAGGCGGTGGCGGACGAGGTCACGCTGTCGAACGAGGACGACGGGATCGCGGTGGTCCTGGAACGGATCTTCGGGTTCTAGGGCGTGTCCGCGACCTCGCGGACACGCCCTAGAACCCGAAGAGCAGGCCGGGCGATGCCCGGCCCCCGGAACACGAGCCGGCCCGGGGCGTCCGCCGATGCCCCGGGCCGTGCCCTTCGTACTGCTGGTGGGACCGCCCCGCACACCCGGTCCGTCACCGTCCCGCGAGGCCCGGTCGTTCACAGCCGACAGAGCGGTCCGTCACCACCGGCGGCCTCGAAGGTGCCGCCGGCAGGTGCCGTGCGGGAGGCGCGGGTGCGCCGGTGCGCCGGTGCGATCAGTAGGCGCCGTTGACGTTGTCGATCGAGCCGTACTTGTCGGCGGCGTAGTTGCAGGCGGCCGTGATGTTGGCGACCGGGTCGTAGGGGTCCATCGACGTGCCGGCCACGTGGTAGGCCTGGAACGTCGGGTCGATGACCTGAAGGAGGCCCTTCGAGGGGATGCCCGCGGCCGCGTTGGAGTCCCAGTTGTTGATGGCCTGGGGGTTGCCGGAGGACTCGCGCATCACGTTGCGGTAGATGCCGTCGTAGCTGCCCGGAATGCCCGCCTTGCCCATGATGTCCAGGGACTGCTTGATCCAGCCGTCCAGGTTGTTGGCGTACGTGGTGGCGGACGCCTGGGTGGCGGTGGTCTTGGCGGCCGTGGCGGCCTTCGCCGGAGCCTTCCCGGTCTTCGTGCCGACCGTCAGGGTGAGGCCCGTGCGCAGGTGGGCGGGGTTGTCGCCGATGACAGCGCGGTTCGCCGCGTACAGCTTCTGCCAGCCGCCGCTCGACGGGTACTTCTTCGCGATCTTGGTCAGGGTGTCACCGGCGACCACCTTGTAGGTGACGAGCGAGACGTTCGGGACGGTCGCGGTCTTGGCGACCTGGGGGGTCGCGGCGTGGGCGCCGGTCGCGCTCATGAGCGGGAGGGCGAGGGCGAGCGCGCCCGTTCCGGCGGCGATCACACCGCGGGTGATGAAGGTGGTACGGCCGTGACGCTGCGTTCCTGCGGGCATGACGAAATGTCCTCTCCGACGCCTGCGAGGTGAGCTGTCGGGTTCGGGCGGGAGATGCCCGGTCGCGCTGGTGGGCGCGGCTTCACCCCGAGCCGTTCCGGTCTCCCGGATCGGCGGCTTACCTGTGGTTCCCCCGCTCCTGCCGTGCGTGGGTGGGTGGGTTACCGGGCGACGGCAGGATTAGGCGATCCGCCCGGTGCGACGAGAACGTATGCGACTGCACATGTCGGGAACAAGGCCTGATGTGGCGGTGAAGATCGCTTTTGCCTGTTTAGAGCGAGGGCAATACGTCCGATTAGGCCGGAATTGAATCCTCAACTTCCCTTTGGCAAAGGGGTCGGCAAGAGGTGGACGGGGGGTGATCCACTGGTCCGCGCGTGACCCAATTCACGCGCCGAGGGGTCACCAAGGCGGCATGCCGGGCAAGTCGGGCATTACGCCACTCCGCTGTGCGGCGCGGGGAGTTCTCGGACGCACGCCGGGAGGGCCCCGCCGGGTGCGGGAGGGGCGGGGTGCGGGAAGGTGGCGCCGGAGCGGGCGCCGGAGCGGGCGCCGGCGAAAGCTGCGGCTTGGGCTCGGAGTTGACGGCTTCTCGTCGGCCGGCAGGTGACATCACGGCGCGATCCGGGCGAGATCCGGACGCGAGCCGGGCGGATGCCGGGCGGATGTCGGAGGTGGTGAGCCGGACGGAGGCGGCCGGTCAACTGCCGCCCCTGCCAGGCTTGTTCAGCCCGCGGTGCGCGGGATGCGCTTCTCCCAGGTCCGGTGGAAGACGACCTCGTCGCCGTCCCGGCAGACGACCTCGTTGGACGTGATGAAGTCCCGCGCGTCGCAGGTGATGGCCGATGTCGTCTCGACGCGGGCGTCCCAGGGAAGGTCGGGGCGGTGCAGCCGGACCGACCAGGTGGAGCGGGCGCGGGCGGAGAGCGGGTCCCTCTCGTCGATCTCGTACGTCTCCCGCGCCTCCTCCGTGAACTCCAGACCGTCGGGATACACGCGGGTGCCGCCGTAGCGGGGGTCCACGTCGAGCCGCCAGGTGCCCGCGGCCACGTCACGCAGGACCAGGCGCTCCGGGCGCGGCTCGTCGAGCGTCACCGGGACCACCACGCCGAGCGGCTCGGCCTCCTCCGCCTCCCCGAAGCCGATGGAGGGGTCCGACTCCTGTGTCCGTACGGGGAGTTCCAGGCTGCTGCCCGCCGGGTCCAGCGTGAAGCCGGCCTCGGAGCCGGGCTGCGGCCAGACCCAGGGCCAGTACGCCGAGGAGACGCTCAGGCGGATGCGGTGGCCCGGGGGGAACGCGTAGCCGATGCCGTTCAGCTCGAACTCCACGTCCTCCGTGGTCCCCGGCTCCCAGGGAACCGCCTGGTCGCGGCCCCGGCGTGCCGACAGGTTGAGGACGCCCCGGGTGACGAGGGTGGAGGCGCCGTCGGGGCCCACGTCGCACAGCCGGGCGATCACCTGGCCCCGGGCGGACGCCGACGTCAGCCGCAGCCGGACCCGGGGGCGGCCCAACACCCACGTCTCCTGCGGCACTTCGAACTCGAAACAGACGGACCGGGCGTCCTCCTCGCGCTGGTCCGGCGGCAGGTCCGCGTCGTTCCCGAACGGGAAGAAACGGCCCGCGTCGACCCCCGTGTGCTGCGGGGAGCGCACCAGGCGCGGAGCGCCCTGGAACGCGTACGGGACGGGGGTGACCGACGGCGAGGGCCACGTCGGGTCGCCGACCCAGCGGCCCGGCAGCTCCGCGTAGACCGTCGCCGGAGGATGCGCGTCCATGACGTAGGAGCGCAGGAGGGGGACGGCGAGCGCGCCCGAGTCCTCGTCCTTGAGCCAGTGGTCCCACCAGCGGAGCGTCTCCTGGAGGAAGCCGATGGCCGGTCCCGGCGGCAGGCCCCGGTCGGGGTACTGGTGGGACCAGGGGCCGATGAGACCGCGGACGCGGTCCGGCGGCAGGTTCTCGACCAGGCGCAGCACCGTGTCGCGGTACGGGTCGTGCCAGCCGCCGACCGCGAGGACCGCCGCGCGGATCGAGCCGTAGTCCTCGCAGGCGCTGCCGTGCCGCCAGTAGGCGTCCCGGGTCTGGTGCGCCAGCCAGGTGTGGATGAACGGGTCGACGGCCTCCAGTCGCTCGGTCCACATGTCGCGCCACATCACCTCACCCACGTGCACCGGGTCCGGCGGGCGGGCGACGAAGGCGAGCATGGTGGCCGCCCAGGCGTGCATGTCGACGGCGAGGACGGAACCACCCGTGTAGTGCACGTCGTTGTCATAGCGGTCGTCCGTCGAGCAGACCGTGACGACCGCCTTGAGCGGCTCGGGCGCGAGGGCCGCGATCTGGAGGGAGTTGAAGCCGCCCCAGGAGATCCCGAACATGCCGACCCGGCCGGTGCACCACGGCTGGGCGGCCAGCCACTCCACCACGGCGACCCCGTCGGCCAGCTCGGTCTCGGAGTACTCGTCGCCCGGCATGCCCTCCGAGTTGCCGTGGCCGCGCACGTCGACGCGGACGGAGGCGTAGCCGTGCCCGGCGTACCAGGGATGGCGCTGCCAGTCGCGCGGTGCCGTCCAGTCGGTCAGCCGGTACGGGAGGTACTCCAGGAGCGCCGGTACGGGCTCTTCCGTCACCGGCCGCCAGATCCGGGCGTACAGCCGGGTGCCGTCCGGGAGCGGGACGAGGACGTCCTCGTGAACGGTCTCGTAGGGGAAGGACGTACGGATGCGCATGCGGGTCACCTCAGTGGACGGGATGCATCGTGCGGCGGAGCCAGGGGGCGGCGGCCATCACGGCGAGGCCCGCGGCCACCGCGATCGCGCCGTTGACGCCGAAGTACGCGGGTTTGGAGACGTCGTCGTAGAACTTCACCGTCTGGGCCTGGATGCCGTTGGCGAGCGCGAGGGACAGGAACCAGAGGGACATCGTCTGGCTGGAGAAGGCGACCGGAGCGAGCTTGGTGGTCGCGGACAGGCCGGACGTCTCCAGGAGGACGTCACCGAGGCCGAGCAGCAGATAGGAGCCGACGATCCACCAGACCGACATGAGGTAGTCGTCCCCGCTGTGGCCGGAGGTCGGCAGCACGATGAGCAGGAACGACAGACCGCCGAGCACGACCCCGAGGGCGATCTTGTTCGAGGCGTGCGGCTGACGGGTGCCCATCCGCATCCAGACGGCGGCCACCACCGGCGCGAGGGCCACCTCGAAGGCACCCAGAGCGGAGGCGTACCAGCCGGCCGGGAAGTCGAAGCCGAAGATCGTCGACTCGGCGTTCGACGAGGCCAGCAGGATCATCGTGGAGTACGCCTGGAAGAGGATGAAGTTGAAGACGGTCGAGGCGAGGAAGAGGACCACGTAGGGGCGCAGCCTGCCGCGTTCCTCGGACGTCACCCGGGGGCTGGTGAACATCACCCAGAAATAGACGATGGGCAGGATCACCGAGATGACGGTCAGCAGGTCGACGAAGCGGTCCATGGTCAGCCAGCCGACGGAGGCGAGGAGCACGGCGAGGACCGCGACGGCCAGCAGGCCGAGGACGATCCCGCGGACGGCGCGGCGCATGGCGTCCGGCGCGAGGGCGAATTCCGCCGCGCGGGTGCGCCCGGCCAGGTGACGGCGGCCCGCCACGTACTGGATCAGGCCGAAGGTCATGCCGACCGCCGCCGCCGAGAAGCCCCAGTGCCAGCCCTCGTGGTCGCCGAGCCAGGCGGTGATCAGGGGGCCGGCGAAGGCGCCGATGTTGATCGCCATGTAGTAGAGGGCGAAACCGGCGTCGCGGCGCTCGTCGTCGGTCCGGTAGAGCTTGCCGACCATGGTGGCGACGTTCGGCTTGAGCAGGCCGGTGCCCGCGCTGATCAGGCCGAGGCCCGCCCAGGTCGCGGCGGCCGCCGGGATCGCCATGGCGTAGTGGCCGCAGGCGATCAGGATGCCGCCCCACAGGACCGCGCGGTACGCGCCGAGCATCCGGTCGGCGAGCCAGCCCCCGGCGACGGAGACCAGGTAGACGAGCGTTCCGTACGCCGCCGAGACCGAGGCGGCGGTGCCCGGCGCCATGCCGAGCCCGCCGTGGGACACGGTGTCGGCGAAGTAGAGGACGAGGATCGCCTGCATGCCGAGGAACGAGAAGCGCTCCCAGACCTCCAGGCCGGAGAGCGTCAGGAGCCCCCTGGGCTGGCCGAAGAAGGCGGTGTCGTCGGCCGGGGGAGGGCCGGGCTCGGCTTCCACGGAGCTGCGGGACACTGCCACCCTCTTCCGCGTACCTCGGACTCGGTACATGTCGTCGTATGTCAGCTCGTATCAACTGATCATGAACATACCGTCGGCCTCCGGATACTGCCCGGGAGGAGGGGTACTCGCGGAGCGAGGCGGACGGGGGTGTTGCGTGTGCCCTACAGGTGTCATCCCGCGTACGTCCTGGCGGAGTCGACTCGGCCGGGGGACGGTGGGCGCTCGTGGTGATCGAAACGTGACCGGATACGCTGACTTGAGTGATGGCAGCGACACATCGACAAACCGTGTCATCGACCGAATGATCGACCGAGTTCGCCATGTGATCGTCAGCAGACAGGAGAACCTCTCGTGACCGTCGTCGGGCCGTTCGGGCTGAGCGTGCGGGACCAGGCTCTCGAAGCCGATGTCCAGGCCGGATTGGCGGCTGTCGAGGAGGGTTTGCTCGAAGCCACCAAGAGCGAGGTCCCCTTCATCACGGAAGCCGCCCAGCACCTCGTGCGTGCCGGGGGAAAGCGGTTCAGGCCGCTGCTCGTGATGCTCGCCGCGCAGTTCGGTGATCCCTACGCGCCGGGTGTCGTGCCCTCGGCCGTGGTCGTCGAGCTGACCCATCTCGCCACGCTGTACCACGACGACGTGATGGACGAGGCCGAGGTCAGGCGCGGTGTCGACAGCGCGAACGCCCGCTGGGGCAACTCGGTGGCCGTCCTCACCGGAGACTTCCTCTTCGCCCGCGCCTCGTACATCCTGGCCGACCTCGGGCCCGACGCGGTCCGCATCCAGGCCGAGGCGTTCGAGCGCCTGGTGACCGGCCAGATCCTGGAGACCGCTGGTCCGCGCGACGGCCGGGACCCGGTCGATCACTACCTCGACGTGCTGAGCGGCAAGACCGGCTCGCTGGTCGCCGTCGCGTGCCGCTTCGGCGCGATGATGTCCGGCGCCGACGAGACGGTCGTCGACGTGCTGACGCAGTACGGCGAGCGCCTCGGCGTCGCCTTCCAGCTCGCGGACGACGTCCTCGACATCGCCTCCGAGTCGCACGAGTCGGGCAAGACCCCGGGAACCGACCTGCGTGAGGGCATCCCCACGCTGCCGGTGCTGCGGCTGCGCGAGCGCGCGGAGCGGCTGGGCCTCGCCGAGGACATCGCGCTGTGCGAGCTGCTGGACTCCGACCTCACGGACGACGCGCGGCACGCCGAGGCCTTGACCCGGCTGCGGGAGCACCCCGCGCTGGAGCAGGCCCGCCGGGACACCGTGCGGTACGCGGAGGACGCGCGCTCCGCGCTGGCCCCGCTGCCCGAGTGCGACGCCAAGGCCGCTCTGGTCGAGCTGGCGGACGCCGTGGTGCACCGGGCCGGCTGACCGGCCCGCCTGCCTGTCGTCCGAGCCGGCACGGGCGTTCCCGGCGGTCCTTCCGGGCCGTCGGTGCCCCGCCGTGCCGAGAGGGCGGCGCCCGCCCCGGTACGACCCCTACGGGTCGGGGCAGGCGCCGCCCTTTCGTGTCATACCGCAGGACTACGCGGAGTTGATTCCGCGGGCTGACGCTTCCATCGCGCCGATTTGGTCATATGGAGAGCACCACTCCTCACCGGTTCGGGTGAGAATGGCGGCTTAGGGGTGGAGCAGGGGCAGGACCACAGAGCCGCCGCCGACGACGGAGGTAAGGCACACATGGCACCGTACGAAACCGACGACAGCGCGAAGGCCGCCGACGAGGCCGACGACGTGCGGGCCGGGCGACACAGGGCCGCGCGGTACGTCGTTCCGGTCGCGGTGGTGGGGGTGGCGGCGGCGACCATCGGGCTCGTCCCCGCACTCGCCTCGTCCGGAGACCCCGACCTGCCGAAGGTCACCGCGCAGCAACTCATCGAGAAGATCGCCAAGTCGGACGTCCAGCAGCTGTCCGGCACGGTCAAGATCACCACCGACCTCGGACTGCCCGACCTGGGCGGCCTGGCGGGCGGCTTCGCGTCCGGCGCCGTCAAGGGCGACGGCGGCTCCTCCGCCGACCCGCAGTCCAAGCTCATGGAGCTGGCCTCCGGCACGCACACGCTGCGCGTCGCCGCCGACGGACCCGAGAAGGGCAAGGTCTCCCTCCTCGACAACGCCTCCGAGTACAGCGTCATCCACAACGGCAAGGACGTGTGGGGGTACGACAGCAAGTCGAACGAGGTCTACCACGCGACCGCCCCCGAGTCCGCGGGCGCGAAGGGCAAGGCGCCGCACGACGTGCCGGCCACTCCCAAGGACCTCGCCGACGAGGCCCTCAAGTCCGTGGACGACACGACGTCCGTGACCGTCGACGGCACCGCGCAGGTCGCGGGCCGCGACGCGTACAAGCTGGTCGTCAAGCCCCGGCAGTCCGGCTCGACGGTCGGCGCGATCAGCATCGCGGTGGACGCGAAGACCGGGCTGCCGCTGAAGTTCACGCTGACCCCGGCGAGCGGTGGCGCGGCCGTCGTGGACGCGGGCTTCACCAAGGTCGACTTCTCCCGGCCCGCCGCGTCGACGTTCGCCTTCACCCCGCCGAAGGGCGCGAAGGTCACCGAGGGCGACGACCACGAGAGCGCCGGGAAGACGCCGGGGCACCGGGGTCCGGACAAGGCGTCCCCCAAGGGCGACGAGTCGCTCCGCAAGGGTGACAAGGATCTGGCCGGCCTCGACGGAGTGAAGACCATCGGCAAGGGCTGGAGCACCATCGCGGAGTTCGACACGGGCGGCAAGGGCATGCCCTCCGGCACGAAGGGCTCGTCCGGCAACAGTGACGTCGACGGCTTCCTGAACTCCCTCGGCGACCACGTCACCGGAAAGTTCGGCTCGGGCACGGTCTTCTCCACCCGCCTGGTCAACGCGCTGATCACGGACGACGGCAAGGTGTACGCCGGTGCCGTCACCAAGGCCGCGCTGGTGAAGGCGGCCGACGCGGCCCACTGATTCCCGCAGGCACGCCGAACCGAGGGAGCCCATGCAGGAGCTGTCCGCCGCCGAGCCCGATCCGGCGAACGCCGCGCGCGGCGCCGCGTCCGACGACGACGCCGTGATCGCGACGCGCTCACTGAGCAAGCGCTACCGCGGCGGACAGCTCGCCGTGGACGGTCTGGACCTGACCGTCCCGGCGGGCAGCGTCTTCGGCTTCCTCGGGCCGAACGGCTCGGGCAAGACCACCACCATCCGCATGCTGATGGGCCTGATCGAGCCGACCTCGGGCACGGCCCGTGTCCTGGGGCAGCCCATGCCCCGGGCCACGCGGGCCGTGCTCCCGCACGTCGGGGCCCTGATCGAGGGCCCCGCGCTGTACGGCTTCCTCTCCGGGCGGGACAACCTCCTGCGGTACGACGCCGCCGACCCGGCGGCCGACCCCCGCACCCGGCGGGCCCGCGTCGCCGCCGCCCTCGACCGGGTCGGGCTGACCGCGGCGGGCGCCAAGAAGGCGAAGGCGTACTCCCTGGGCATGAAGCAGCGGCTCGGGCTCGCGGCCGCGCTGCTCCAGCCGCGCCGCCTGCTCGTCCTGGACGAACCGACCAACGGCCTCGATCCGCAGGGCATGCGCGAGATCCGCTCCCTGGTCAGGGAACTGGCCTCCGACGGCACGACCGTCTTCCTCTCCTCGCACCTCCTCGACGAGATCGAGCAGGTCTGCACCCACGCCGCCGTGATGGCGCGGGGCCGGCTCATCACCCAGGGCGCCGTCGCCGATCTCGCGGCGGGCGCACGCGGGCGGCTGGTCGTGACCACCCCGGACGGGGGCGACGCGGCCCGGGTGCTCAAGGAGCAGGGCGTGACGGATCTCGTCATGACGGAGACGGGCGTGACCGCCGAACCACCGGACCGCGAACTCGCCGACCTGAACGCCGCGTTGGTCACGGCGGGTGTCCGGGTCCGCGGCTTCGGGATCGAACGGGCCTCGCTGGAGGACGCCTACGTGGCACTGACGGGGGAGGGCTTCGATGTCGCGGGCTGAGAGCGTTCCGGAGACGGGCCGCACCGGGGAGGGTGCCGACGTGGCGACGGACACGGCACCGGTCGGGCCGGCCATCCCCGGGACGGGCGCGTCGGCCATCCCCGGGACGGGCGTGCCGGCCACCCCCGGGACGGGCGCGCCGGCCACCCCCGGGACGGGCGGGCCGGACACGACGCCGCCCGGCCCCGCCGCCTCCGCGGCACGCAGCCCGCGGTCCGGCCGGAAACCGAACCCCCTCTGGACCCTCGGTCTCTTCCGCAGCGAGCTGGTCACCACCTTCCGGCGCTGGCGGACGATCGCCCTGCTCGGCGTCCTCGCGGCCGTGCCGATCCTCATCGGGGTGGCGATCCGGATCGAGACGAGCGACGGGTCGTCCGCGGGCGGAGGCGGCGGCGAGGGCCCCGCGTTCATCGCGCAGATCACCAACAACGGCCTGTTCCTGGTGTTCACGGCGCTGGCCGCGACCCTCCCCTTCTTCCTGCCGATGGCGGTCGGGGTCATCGCGGGCGACGCGATCGCCGGCGAGGCCAACGCGGGCACCCTGCGCTATCTCCTCGTCGCGCCCGCGGGCCGCACCCGGCTGCTCCTCACCAAGTACGCGACCACGATGACGTTCTGCCTGGTCGCGACCCTGGTCGTGGCGGTGTCCGCGCTCACGGTGGGCGCACTGCTGTTCCCACTGGGCGAGCTGACCACCATCTCCGGCACCCGCATCGGCTTCACCGAGGGTCTCGGCCGGGCGCTGCTCATCGCCCTCGCCGTCGCCGCGTCACTGATCGGCGTCGCCGCGCTCGGCCTGTTCGTCTCGACCCTCACCAACAGCGGCATCGCGGCCATGGCGACGACGGTCGGCCTGCTCATCACCGTCCAGATCCTCGACCAGATCCCGCAGCTGCACGCGCTCCAGCCGTACTTCTTCTCCCACTACTGGCTGTCCTTCGCCGACCTCATGCGCGACCCGGTCTACTGGGACGACCTGACCCGCAACCTCGGCCTCCAGGCGCTGTACGCGGCCGTGTTCGGTTCGGCTGCCTGGGCGCGCTTCACGGCCAAGGACATCACCGCCTGACGGCGCCCGGACGCGGGGCGCTCATCCCTCGTACGGGAAGCGGGCGAGCGGTGGTTCCTGCGCGAAGAAGGTCTTCGCCCGGGCCAGGGCGTCGGCGTCGTTCAGTACGTCGCCGCGCCGGCTGCCGTTGCCGAGCAGGACACCGCCGAACCGCATCCCCATGTAGGCGGCCGAGTTGTTCAGCGTGCCCACCAGCGGATCGGCGACCGCCTGCTCCTCGTGCGCGAGGGCGGTGACACCCCACAGGGTGCGCCCGGCGAGGGTCTCCTTGAAGTCGATGCCGGGCGTGCGGAGCCAGCCCGACCAGTAGTCCAGGTAGCGCTTGGTGAGGCCGGACACCGAGTACCAGTACAGCGGCGAGGCGATCACGATGTCGGTGGCCGCGAGCGTGGCGTCCAGGAGCAGCCCCGGGACGGTGCCGGTGGGGGGACGGACGTGGTCGCTGTCGCGGCGCAGGTCCACGAAGTCGGGGAGAGCGTGATCGGCCAGATTCAGCCAGCGCTGCCCCACGTCCGGCGGCAGTTGCTCGGCGGCCTTGCGGGCCAGCAGCTCGGTGTTGCCCTCGGCGCGGCTGCTGCCCAGCACGAACAGGAAATTCCGGGTCATGGCTCCCCCTGGGGTACGCGCCACGGAACGCGACGCGGCGACTGCATGCGTGGACAATATATGCGCACGCATCTAGTTGTCCAGGGTGCCCGACCTGCCCTGGGACGAGCCTGTGACGTCGTGGTGACCTGGGAAACAAGGGGGATCGGGGAGACTCGACTCCGGGCGGCGCCGACCGGGCCGGGGAGCGGCGGGAGCTGATCGTGGGACGGCGGAGCCGCTCGGCCGGTCCGCACCTCCACCCCACGGCGTGAAGAGCGGCCGTCCGCGGATCCGGAACCCCTGCGGGGACCGAAGGGTGGGGGAGGCGAGGATGAGGACCACGCGTACGGGAGCGACCGGGTGGCGTAGCGGGGGTGTGCGTACCCGCCGCCGAGCGGGTACGAGCACAGGGACCACGGTCACGGCCGCGATCCCGTCCCGCGGCGGCCCGCATCCACTCCGCCGGCCCGTGTCCACCGCGTCGACGGCGGACGCGCCGCACCCGCCGTCACCGCCCCGTTCCTCGTCCCCGCACCCGATCCCGTCCTCGCCCCCGACCACCCCTTCGTGAGGGAACCGATGTCTCGACTCAGCCGCGATCAGCAGCGAGAACCTCAGCGGCAGTACCCGGCGGCCGGTGCCGGGGGGCAGCCGGCCACCGGGGAGACCCCGATCGAGGTGCGCGTACCGGCGACGTCCGCCGCCCCGGCGTCCGCCGAGGCCGCCTCCGTGGTGGCGACGGCCGACGGAAGGCCGATCGTGGCCAAGCCGGGGGAGCCGGTGCAGGCCGCGATCCTCAGGCACCTCCACCGTCTCGCGCTGGCCGTCGGCCACCCCGTCCTCGCCAGCGTGCACGACGAGCGCATCGGCTTCGTCGTACCGCTCCAGGTGTCCGCCGACGGCTCCAGTCGTTACACGGGAGAGCCGGTACGGACGTCGGCGCGCCCGGAAGGGACGCCGCCGCGTCCGGAAGCGGCGCCGTCGGCCCCACAGTCGGCGCCCGCATCCGCATCCGCACCCGCATCCGCACCTGAACCCGCATCCGCACCGGCACCCGTGAGGGCGCCCGAGCCCGTCGAACCGACCCAGCCTGTCGAGCCGACCCAGCCCGCCGAAACGGTGAAGCCCGTGACCTCCGCCCCGTCCACCGTGGTCCTGCGCAAGATGCGGCCGCAGCCGCACGTCGAGCCGGACGCCGATCCCCAGCCGGAGTTCCTGCCCCTGCCCGGCGGTGGGGTGACCCAGGTGCTGAGGTCGGCGCCGGCACCGGTGCCCGCTCCACTGGGGCGGTTCGGCCCGGCACCGGTGATGGACCCCGTCGTCGAGCCGCCGTCCGCTCCCGCGCCGAAGCCTTCGGCCCCGGCGACGGAGGCGCTGTCCCTGCTCGCATCCGAGCGGGAACCGGACCCGAAGCCCGCTCCCGTGCGCGGCTTCGACGCGGTGGCCGAGGCCGTGCTCGCGCCGGACCCGGACACCTCGGACCCGGGGCGGGGCACGACGGCGTTCTACGCAGAGCCCGTCGCCCGGATCAACGAGGCCGTGAAGATGGGCCGTATCGACGAGGCCGCGGGGACGGCGGAACGCACGGTCGCGGCAGCGGCACAGGCGCTCGGCGATGATCACCCCGAAGTGCTGAAGCTGCGCGAACTGACCGCCTACATCGCCTACTTGGCGGGTGACGCGCTGAGGTCGTTCCACCTCTCGCTCGATCTGGCACGGGTGCGGCGGCGGCAGCGGGACGCGGAGGGCGCGTACGGCAACGTGCAGAGCGCGGCCACCGCCTGGCGGGCCGTGCGCGATCCGCTCCAGGGCCTGCACCTCGGGCGGGACCTGATCGGGGTCTGGGCCGAACTCGCCGCCGACGGCGGTCCGGCGGCCGACGACATCGGGCAGTTGGAGTCCGCCCGCACCCGTATGGGGCGCCTCACCGAGCGCGCCCGCTCCCTGTGAACGACCCTTCCCGGCCGGCCCGCGGCTCCCGGGGCGAGTGGCGGCGGCGCATCAGGGGGAGGTAGGGGGAAGAAGCAGACCCACGGGAACCGGTGGCGGAAGGGGATCAGCCGATGGGGAGGCGATCGGGAAAGCGGAGAGTGCCCGGCGGGCGACGAGCCGAGAGGTCCGCCGACGAGCTCGGGAACAGGCCCGCACCCGCGCCGCAGCAACCCGCTCCCACCCCTTCCACGAGCGGCGCAGCCCGCACGTCCGGCGCGCTCCTCTCTCCGGTGCTCGACCGCGCCCGGGTCACCGCCGCGTACAGCCGCTCACCGCTGTCCCACGGCGCCCCCACCGGGACGGCACCGCGCCCCCGCGTGGTGGTGAGCGTCAATGAGCTGACCGGCATGATGAGTTGGAGCACGGTCCAGTCGCCGGCGTCCGACCCCTCGGGCCGTCCGGGCGGCGGGACCGCACCCGGCCGCGGTTCGGCGCCCGGCCCCCGCACGCCGAACGCGCAGGGCGCCGCGCCCATCCCGACGAACCCGGCGGACGTACGCGCCGCCGTGAACGTCTCCGTCGCGTCGCTCCCGCCCGCACAGCTGCGGCGTCACCTGGCGGTGGTCGCGGCGCTCCGCTCCCACGTCGCGACCGATCTGGCGGTCGGCGGGAAGCTGCCGCCGACGGTGGCGTCCCACCTGCGCCTGGGGCCGGCCCCGGCGTCCGCGCGGGCACTGAACGAGGAACGCGTCGAGACGACCCGGGAAATGACCCGCAGGCCGCCCGTCACCCGACGGGCATCCGCCCCGTCACCGACCCGGGCCCACCACCGCTGAGGACGGGGCCCGTACGGCCCCTCAGTGCACGCAGAACTCGTTCCCCTCGGGGTCCGCCATCACCACCCACGCGCCGGACGGTTCCTTCACGTCCCGCAGGACGGCCGCCCCCAGCGCACGCAGCCGCTCGACCTCGTCGTCACGGCGTCCCTCGCCGGGGTGCAGGTCGAGGTGGAGGCGGTTCTTGCCCGTCTTGGGTTCGGGGACCCGCTGGAAGAGGATCCGCCGCCCGAGACCGGTGCCGCGCTCGGTGTCGTAGGGGTCGTCGGGGTGCCGTACGGCGATCAGGTCCCGGAAGGCCGGGCGGCCGTGGAAGTCGACGGTGGCCTCGGCCGGGAGGGCGCCCAGACCGAGCAACTGCTCGATGAGGGCGCTGTTGTCCTCGGCCGTGTACCCCAGCGCGGCGGACCAGAAGTCGGCCTGGGCGTGGGGATCGGCGGCGTCGATGACGAGTTTCCAGTGGACGGGTACGGGAGTCGGCGTCATGCCTTCACTTATACGCACCCATCACGCCCCTCGCGCGTGAAGCGGGGTTTCGCCCCCTCGGCCCTGTCCCTGGGGCTGCGCCCGGACCCGGCTCCTCAAGCGTCGGAGGGCCGCACGGCCGCGTCACGCACCCGGCCGCACGGGACCCGCCACCACCATCCGGCGCCGGGCGCAGCGCTACGCGCGCTCCGGTACGACGGGGACCGCCGGCTCTCCGGCGGTCCCGGCCCGGGCCGAATCCCGCAGTGCCAGCGCCCCGCGCCGGGCCGTCCGCAGCGCGTCGAACGTCAGCAGTGACAGGGCGACCCAGACGAGCGCGAACCCGGCCCACCGCTCGGCGGGCATGGCCTCGTGGAAGTAGAAGATGCCGAGGAGGAACTGGAAGACGGGCGCCAGGTACTGGAGGAGGCCGAGCGTGGACAGCGGCACGCGGATCGCGGCGGCGCCGAAGCAGACGAGGGGGATCGCGGTGACCACGCCGGTCGCCGCGAGCAGCGCCGCGTGCCCCGCGCCCTCCGTACCGAAGGTCGCGTCACCCCGTGACCCCAGCCAGAGCAGGTACGCCACGGCCGGAAGGAACTGGATCGCCGTCTCGGCGGCGAGCGACTCGATGCCGCCGAGGTTGACCTTCTTCTTCGCGAGGCCGTACGTGGCGAAGGAGAAGGCGAGGCAGAGGGAGATCCACGGCGGCCGGCCGTACCCGATGGTCAGGACGACGACGGCGGCGAGGCCGACCCCGACGGCGGCCCACTGCACCGGACGCAGCCGTTCCTTGAGGAGCAGCACGCCCATCGCGATGGTCACGAGGGGGTTGATGAAGTAGCCGAGCGAGGCCTCGACCACGTGTCCGGAGTTCACCGCCCAGATGTAGACGCCCCAGTTGACGGTGATGACCGCGGACGCGACGGTGACGAGGCCCAGCTTGCGCGGCTGCCGCAGCAGCTCGCCCGCCCAGGCCCACCGTCGCATGACGAGGAGCGCGGCACCGACGACGACCAGCGACCACGCCATCCGGTGGGCGAGGATCTCGGCCGCTCCGGCCGGTTTGAGCAACGGCCAGAAGAGGGGGACGAGCCCCCACATGCCGTATGCGGCGAAGCCGTTCAGCAGACCTATGTGCTGCTCGCCCCTCGGCTTCCCGGCCACCGGCAACTCCTTCTCGCGCGCGCTACGGACGCCCACCGCGCCCCCACCGCCCGGCCGGTCCCGAGCCGTCGGAACCCTGCGTGCGGCCTCCAAGAAGGTAGCGCCGCACACCGCCGCCTGTCATGCCCGTATCGCCATACGGTCATGACAGGCAGCGGCGTGGCCCCCGCACCCGGAGTCCGGGGGCCGAGGCCGGCTGGCGTACCGCCGGATCCCGCCCGCGGCTCCGGCCGGACCGGTCCTCGGTCCTGCGGGATCAGCCCTTGAGCCCGGCGGCGACGGCCTCCGCGAGCGGGGTGGTCGGACGCCCGGTCAGCCGCGACAGATCGCCGCTGGTGGCGGCCAGCTCGCCCTTCTCGATGGAGGACTCGACACCCGTGAGGATCCCGGCCAGGACCTCGGGCAGTCCGGCGCCGGTCAGGATGCCGGTGAAGGCCTCCGGGGAGACCGGGCGGTAGACGATCTCCTTGCCGGTCTGCCGGCTCAGCTCGGCGGCGTACTCGACGAATCCCCACGCCTCGTCGCCGCTCAGCTCGTACGTCGCGTTCTCGTGGCCCTCGCCGGTCAGCACCGCGACCGCGGCGGCGGCGTAGTCGGCGCGCGACGCGGAGGCGATCCGGCCGTCACCGGCGGCCTGCACGACGGCGTTGTGCTCCAGGACGGGGGCGAGGTTCTCGGTGTAGTTCTCGTGGTACCAGCCGTTGCGCAGCAGCGTGTAGGGCACTCCGGAGGCGAGGAGGACCTCCTCGGTGGCGCGGTGGTCGTCGGCGAGGGCGGCGGTGAGGTCGCCGGGGGCGCTCGTGTAGGCGAGCAGGGCGACACCGGCCGCCTTGGCGGCGTCGATGACGACCTGGTGCTGTCCGACGCGGCCCTTGTCGAACTCGTTGCCCGAGATCAGCAGCACCTTGTCGCCGGCCGAGAAGAGGCCGTCGAAGGTGGCGGGCGCGTTGTAGTCGGCGACCGCGAGCCGTACGCCCCGGGCCGCGAGGTCGGAGGCCTTGGCCTCGTCGCGTACGACGGCGGTGATCTGCTCGGCCGGGACCTTCTCCAGCAGCTGCTCGACGACGTGACGGCCGAGGTGTCCGGTGGCTCCGGTGACGACAATGCTCATGACGTGCATCTCCTTGTGGGGTGCGGATGACACTCACCATAGGAGGTGCGCTAACTGTTGGATAGTACCCACCTTGAAGTAAGGTACTGGCATGACAGTAAGCGGCAAGACGGCGGAGGGGTACGACGCCGGTGAGGCGATGTGCCCCTACCGCCTGGTCCTGGAACACGTCACGAGTCGGTGGGGCGTCCTCGTCCTGATCGAGCTGCTGGAGCGCCCGTACCGGTTCAGCGAGCTGCGCCGGGCGGTGGGCCGGGTCGGCCGGCCCGTCAGCGAGAAGATGCTGACCCAGACCTTGCAGACCCTGGAGCGGGACGGGCTGGTCCACCGTGACGCGAAGCCGGTGATCCCGCCGCGCGTCGACTACTCACTCACCGAGCTGGGCCGCGAGGCCGCGGAGCAGGTGCGGGGACTCGCGATGTGGACCAAGAAGCGCATGGCCGACGTCGAGCAGTCCCGCACCGCGTACGACGAGACCCGGGCGCTCAGGGCCCGGGTCTCCTCGTAACGGCGAACGGCGAACGGCGAACGCGAACGGCGAACGGCCAACCGTGCGCAGCGCACCGCGAACCGTGAACCGCGCGGCCCGGCCGAGGGAATCGGCCGAGCCGCGGTCCGGCCGGGAGCCTCAGCCGACGACGGTCCAGGTGTCGCCGCCGGCGAGCAGTGCCGCGAGGTCTCCCTTGCCGTTCTGCTCGATGGCCGCGTCCAGCTGGTCCGCCATCTGCGTGTCGTAGACCGGCCGTTCGACCGAGCGGAGCACACCGATGGGGGTGTGGTGCAGGGTGTCGGGGTCGGCGAGGCGGGACAGCGCGAACGCGGTGGTGGGGCTGGGGGAGTGGGCGTCGTGGACGAGGATCTGCGCCCGGTTGTCGTCCGTGACCGCCACGACCTTCAGGTCGCCGGTGGCGGGGTCGCGGACGACGCCCTTGGACTGGTCGGTGCCGAAGGTGATGGGCCGGCCGTGTTCGAGGCGGATGACGGCTTCCTCGGCCTGTTGCTTGTCCTTGAGGACCTCGAAGGCGCCGTCGTTGAAGATGTTGCAGTTCTGGTAGATCTCCACCAGCGCGGTGCCCGGGTGGGCGGCGGCCTGGCGCAGGACGTCGGTGAGGTGCTTGCGGTCGGAGTCGACCGTGCGGGCCACGAACGAGGCCTCCGCGCCGATCGCCAGGGACACCGGGTTGAACGGCGCGTCGAGCGAGCCCATCGGCGTCGACTTGGTGATCTTCCCGACCTCGGAGGTCGGCGAGTACTGCCCCTTGGTCAGGCCGTAGATCCGGTTGTTGAACAGCAGGATCTTCAGGTTCACGTTGCGGCGCAGGGCATGGATGAGGTGGTTGCCGCCGATGGACAGCGCGTCGCCGTCCCCGGTGACCACCCACACGGACAGATCCCGGCGCGAGGAGGCCAGTCCGGTGGCGATCGCGGGAGCACGCCCGTGGATCGAGTGCATCCCGTAGGTGTTCATGTAGTACGGGAACCGCGAGGAGCAGCCGATCCCGGAGACGAAGACGATGTTCTCCTTCGCCAGCCCCAGCTCCGGCATGAACCCCTGCACGGCCGCCAGGATCGCGTAGTCACCGCAACCCGGGCACCAGCGCACCTCCTGATCGGACTTGAAGTCCTTCATGGACTGTCTGGCCTCGGCCTTGGGGACGAGTGAAAGCGCCTCGATCGTGCCCGTGCCTTCCGTGGACGTCTCAGCCATCGATGGCCTCCTTGAGCGCGGTGGCGAGCTGCTCAGCCTTGAACGGCATGCCGTTGACCTGGTTGTACGAGTGGGCGTCCACCAGGTACTTGGCCCGGATCAGGGTGGCGAGCTGCCCGAGGTTCATCTCCGGGATCACCACCTTGTCGTAACGCCCCAGCACCTCGCCCAGGTTGTGCGGGAAGGGGTTGAGGTGGCGCAGATGGGCCTGCGCGATGGGAACGCCCGCGGCACGCAGTCGGCGCACGGCCGCGGTGATGGGCCCGTAGGTGGAACCCCAGCCCAGGACAAGGGTGTCGGCGGCCTCGTCGGTGCCCGCGGTGGGGTCGTCGACGTCGAGGTCGGGGACCTGGATGCCGTCGATCTTGGCCTGCCGGGTGCGGACCATGAACTCGTGGTTGGCGGGATCGTAGGAGATGTTCCCGCTGCCGTCCTGCTTCTCGATCCCGCCGATCCGGTGCTCGAGCCCCGGCGTCCCCGGGACCGCCCAGGGACGGGCCAGCGTCTGCGGGTCACGCTTGTACGGCCAGAAGACTTCGGTGCCGTCGTCCAGGGTGTGGTTCGGACCCTGCGCGAACTGGACCCGTAGATCCGGGAGTTCGTCCACCTCGGGGACCCGCCACGGCTCGCTGCCGTTGGCGAGGTAGCCGTCGGAGAGGAGCAGTACGGGCGTCCGGTAGGCCAGGGCGATCCGCGCGGCCTCCATCGCCGCGTCGAAGCAGTCGGCCGGCGTCATGGGCGCGACGATCGGGACCGGGGCCTCGCCGTTGCGGCCGTACATCGCCTGCAACAGGTCGGCCTGCTCCGTCTTGGTCGGCAGACCCGTGGACGGCCCACCCCGCTGGATGTCGATGACCAGCAACGGCAGTTCGAGCGAGACGGCCAGCCCGATCGTCTCCGACTTCAGCGCCACACCCGGCCCCGACGTCGTCGTGACCGCCAGCGAACCACCGAAGGCGGCCCCCAACGCGGCCCCGATCCCCGCGATCTCGTCCTCCGCCTGGAACGTGCGCACCCCGAAATTCTTGTGCCGGCTCAACTCATGCAGGATGTCCGAAGCCGGAGTGATCGGATACGAACCCAGATACAACGGCAGATCCGCCTGCCGGGACGCCGCGATCAGACCGTACGACAGCGCCAGATTCCCCGAGATGTTGCGGTACGTACCCGTCGGGAACGTCTGCGCCGCCGGAGCCACCTCGTAGGAGACCGCGAAATCCTCCGTCGTCTCCCCGAAATTCCAACCCGCCCTGAACGCCGCCAGGTTCGCCGCCGCGATCTCAGGCTTCTTCGCGAACTTCGCCGCCAGGAACTTCTCCGTACCCTCCGTCGGCCGGTTGTACATCCACGACAACAACCCCAGCGCGAACATGTTCTTGCTCCGCTCGGCCTCCTTGCGCGAGAGGTCGAACTCCTTCAGCGCCTCCACCGTCATCGTCGTCAACGGCACCGGATGCACGCTGTACCCATCGAGCGAACCGTCCTCCAGCGGACTGGTCGCATACCCGACCTTCTGCATCGCCCGCTTCGTGAACTCGTCCGTGTTCACGATGATCTCCGCACCCCGTGGCACATCCGCCATGTTCGCCTTCAACGCGGCCGGATTCATCGCCACCAGCACATTCGGCGCGTCACCCGGGGTGAGGATGTCGTGGTCGGCGAAGTGCAGTTGAAAAGAAGAAACGCCCGGCAGGGTTCCTGCGGGCGCGCGAATCTCGGCCGGGAAGTTCGGCAGCGTCGAGAGGTCGTTGCCGAACGAGGCCGTCTCCGAAGTGAAACGGTCACCGGTGAGCTGCATCCCGTCACCCGAGTCCCCCGCGAACCGGATGATGACCCGGTCGAGCCGGCGGACGTCCTTCGTCCCCACCGGTTTGCGCTGTTCTCCCACGAGGGCTTCGTCGGCCTGCTCCGTTGGGCTACTGACCTGGCTCGTCACTGAACTGGACCTCCTTTGAGGCGGCTGTCCGGGCGGGGTCCTGCCGTAGACCCTTCCCTTTTCAACCCTACGTCCGTAAGGGTCGCCTTCCTTCGGCCATTCGCATGATGGACACCATTTTGAGACGGCCTGACGCCCTGACTTGTCATGATTTCCCCGCCCTCGGTTCTCTCCCCGAACGACGCTCCCGGTCTGCCTCCTGGTTCTGTCCGACAACTGACACAGTGTCAGATGGTCAGGAGTTCAGATAGGTCAGAACGGCCAGAACACGCCGGTGGTCCCCGTCGCTCGGGGACAGGCCGAGCTTCAGGAAGATGTTGCTGACGTGCTTCTCGACCGCCCCGTCGCTCACCACCAGCTGGCGCGCGACGGCGGAGTTGGTCCGGCCCTCGGCCATCAGCCCCAGCACTTCCCGCTCCCGCGGCGTCAGTCCGGCCAGCACGTCCTGCTTGCGGCTGCGGCCCAGCAACTGCGCCACGACCTCCGGGTCGAGTGCGGTACCCCCCTGGGCCACCCGCACCACGGCGTCCACGAACTCGCGCACCTCGGCGACCCGGTCCTTGAGCAGATAACCGACGCCACGACTGGAACCGGCCAGCAGTTCGGTGGCGTACCGCTCCTCCACGTACTGTGACAACACGAGCACACCGAGTCCGGGATGCGCCTTGCGCAGCTGCACGGCCGCCCGCACGCCCTCGTCGGTGTGCGTCGGCGGCATCCGTACGTCGGCCACCACGACGTCCGGCAGCGCGCCCTGCGCCGCGAACTCCGCCATGGTCTTGATCAGCGCCTCGCCGTCCCCGACCCCCGCCACCACGTCGTGCCCCCGGTCGGTCAGCAACCGGGTCAGGCCCTCCCTGAGCAGCACTGAATCCTCGGCGATGACGACCCGCACCCTGTCCTCCACGATTCTTCGGCCCCCCAGAGCCCGCCCCGGGCCGTCCCCGGACCCGCCGGGTTCGTCCCCGCTCGTACGACAGCGTTCGTACGACTGACCCCAGCATTCCAGCATTCCGATCGGGGCGCGCCCGGGCGGCGTGAATACGCCAGGGGTCTGTGGAGGTGTGGTTCCGGAGGGGGGTGGAGGGTGATGCAGCAGACCGGCCGGCGGTTCCGGACGGCTGGGTCGCGCGCCGGTCCGGTGGTGCCGGAGCGTACGCGCGGGTGTGGCGGGGCCTCTCGGCCCCGCCCGGTCGGTCGGTCCCGCCGGGCCGTGACCGCCCCGTGGTGGGGCGGCGGCCCGCAGGGGCGGTTCAGCCCCGCCAGGGCAGTTCCGCCGTGATCCGCGTCGGGCCGGCCACCGGCGAGTCCACGACGAGGATCCCGTCGACCGCGTCGAGCCGTTCCGCGAGTCCCGCGAGGCCCGAACCCGAGGAGGCGTCGGCCCCGCCCACTCCGTTGTCCACGACCTGGAGCATCAGCCGGTTCTCGACCCGCCACACGTCCACGCTCGCCCGGGTCGCCCGGGAGTGCTTGCTGATGTTCTGGAGCAGTTCGGAGACGGTGAAGTAGGCGATGCCCTCGATGGCGGGCATCGGCCTGGACGGCAGGTCGACCTCCACCCGCACCGGCACCGTGCACCGCGAGGCCACGGAGGACAGTGCGGCGTCGAGGCCCCGGTCGGTCAGCACCGCCGGGTGGATGCCGCGCGCGAGGTCCCGCAGCTCCTGGAGGGCCGTCTTCACCTCACCGTGCGCCGCGCCCACCATCCGCGCGGCGGCCTCCGGGTCCTCGGTCAGCTTCTCCTTGGCGAGCCCCAGGTCCATCGCCAGCGCGACGAGCCGGGCCTGCGCCCCGTCGTGCAGATCGCGTTCGATGCGCCGCAGGTCGGCCGCCGCGGTGTCGACGACCGCCCCCCGGTCGGACTCCAGCTCCACCACACGGGTCGCCAGCCGCGACGGGCCGAGCAGCCCGCGCACCATCAGCCGGTCCACGCTCGTCAGCGCCCGCACGATCCACGGGGTCGCCATCGTGAACAGCAGCCCGAGCAGCGCGGTCATCGTGATCTCGAACGGGTTGTCCAGGTACACGGAGTGCGTACCGTCGCCGTACAGCTGGAGGCCGCCCTGGCCCGCGTACATCGGGAAGACCCAGAACCACAGCGGATACGTGAGCAGCGCCCACCCGTACAACCAGAAGCTCAGCGCCACCGTGAAGGAGAACACCGCCCACGGGAACTGGACCACCGCGTACAGCAGGTGCCGCCACGAGGCACCGCTCCTGAGCACCGCGCCCATCCACGCCATCGGGCCCTGCTTGCGCACCCGCAGCGGCTCGGGGTCGGCCACCTCGACATCCAGCAGCCCGCGTGCCCGCGCCCGCTCCAGCGAGCCGAAGCCGCGGCAGCCGGCCAGCGCGGCGGCGAGCACCGGGACGCCCAGGAAGGTGATGAGCAGACCCGCGCCCAGCGACACCATGGTGACGGCGAACGTGAACATGAGGATGCCGAGCGGCAGACCCAGCATCACGTAGCCGAACTCCCGCCAGCTGCGGGCCTCGATCGGTGCCCGGAGCGGGGCCGGAAGCCGGTGTCGCCGCTCGCCGGCACCCGCCCCGTCGAATCCGGGCCCGCTCCGGTGCCCGTATCCGTTTCCGTACTCCGTGGCCATCGGTCCGTCCGTTTCTCTCGTCGCGTCCTGCGCCTCGACTCGTTCCGCGCGTCGGCTCGTACCCCTACTCTGCTGTCCGCGCGGCCCGCGGACCATGGAGCGGGTCGGCGTCTCGGCCCGGGGGTTTTCCCTACCTATGGCCACCCGCCCCTCCGGTACCGGCCGGACGCCGGTCCCTCCAGCACCGGACCCGCGGCCGGTCCTCCCGTACGCGGGACCTACGGCCGCCTCCCCGTACCGGCCGGACGCCGAAGGCCGCACGGTGGTTCACCGTGCGGCCTTCGGTCCGGGGCGCGTACGTGCCGTTGCCCCTCGTTATCGTGCGGGCCCGTCCTCGCGTGCCCGCCACGGGAGTTCGGCCGTGACGACCGTCGGGCCGCCCTCCGGCGAGTCGACGACGAACAGGCCGTCCACCGCCCCCAGCCGGTCGGCGAGCCCCGCCATGCCCGTGCCGCCGTCGAGGCCCGCGCCGCCGTGGCCGTCGTCGCTGACCTGGATGAGCAGACGGTCGTCCGACCGCCAGACGTCGACGGACGCCGAGCGCGCACCACTGTGCTTGCTGACGTTCTGGAGCAGCTCGGAGACGGTGAAGTAGGCGATGCCCTCGATGGCCGCCGCCGGCCGCGCCTCCAGGTCGGCCGTCACCTTCACCGGCACCGTGCACCGCGAGGCCACGGAGGACAGGGCCGCGTCCAGACCCCGGTCCGTGAGGACCGCCGGGTGGATACCGCGGGCCAGATCGCGCAGCTCCTGCAGAGCGAGCTTCACCTCGCCGTGCGCCTCGTCGACCATCACGGCCGCCGCGTCGGGATCCTCCAGCAGCTTCTCCTTGGCCAGACCGAGTCCCATCGCCAGCGCGACGAGCCGGGCCTGTGCCCCGTCGTGCAGATCGCGTTCGATGCGCCGCAGATCGGCGGCCGCCGCGTCCACCACCACTCCGCGGTCGGACTCCAGCTCGGCGATGCGCTTCTCCAGCGCGTCGTCGGGCGACAGCAGTCCGCGCACCAGCGCCCGGTCCACGTTCGTCAGCCCCCGTGCCAGGAACGGCAGCACCGGCCACAGCACGAACAGCGACACCAGCGTGATGGTGAAGGTGGCGATGCCCCACGGCAGCCTTATGAAGTCGTAGAGCGTGGCCCGCCAGGCCACCGGGTCCTTCAGGCTCGACCACAGCCAGCCGAAGAGACCGGTGCGCCGCACCGGCAGCGGGCTCGGCTCGTCGATCCGCAGCCCCAACAGCCGCCGTGCCCGCGCCCGCTCCGCCTTGCCCAACTGCCGCGAACCGCGCAGTCCGCCCGCGAGCAGCGGCAGCCCGATCACCGTGACCGCCAGCCCGGCACCGGTGGCCAGCATCGTCACCACGTACACGAAGCCGACGAGCGAGGCCGGCAGGTTCAGCAGGAGATGCGCGATCTCCTTCCAGGTCTGCCGGTCCAGGGCGAAGCGCGCGGGAGGCAGCCGGTCGCCGTCGGACGGTCCGTCCGACGGACCGGTGGGCGTGATGCGTTCGGTCATATCCGCTAGCCTGCCCGGCGGCGCGCCGCCGCGCCATGAGGTGGGCCGCCGCGATGCACTGGGGATAACCCCACCCTCAGGGGTGACGGCGGGGCGGGACGCGCGAGGCCGGCGGGGAGCCGTTCACACCATGAGACGTGAACGCGTGCCCGGTGGTCGGGGGATGGCCGAGGTGTGACGGGCTGCTTACGCTCTCTTTAGCAGGCCCTAGACTCCCGTCCGTACAGATCGTCGAACACGGCGCATCACCGACTGCGCGACGGCGCACGGCGGGGCGCAACGAGGTCAGGGAGTGAGGGGCTGACGTGCCGGAACCGACCGTTGTCACGGCGACCGGGTCCGTCGTCGCGGCGGACTACTTCCAGTCGTACTCGGTCGTCGGACTGCTCGCCGTCGTCGGCGTGCTCTTCGTCGCCGTCGCGTTCGGGGCCGGCCGCCTGCTGCGGCCCGTGGTCCCCACCCCCGAGAAACTCCTGACGTACGAGTGCGGCGTCGACCCCGTCGGCGAGGGCTGGGCCCACACCCAGGTCCGCTACTACGTGTACGCGTTCCTCTACGTCATCTTCGCCGTCGACTCGATCTTCCTGTTCCCCTGGGCCACGGTCTTCGCCGCTCCCGGCTACGGCGCCGCCACGCTCGTCGAGATGTTCATCTTCCTCGGCTTCCTCGCCGTGGGCCTGCTGTACGCATACAAGAAGGGCGTCCTCACATGGACGTGACCCCCTCCGCCCCGGAACCGGTCCTGCTGCCCGAGCCCAAGCGGCTCGGCGCGCTCGCCCGGCTCGCCCCCGAGCCGATGAAGGTGGTCCTCAACTGGGGCCGCCGCTACTCGCTCTGGGTCTTCAACTTCGGCCTCGCCTGCTGCGCGATCGAGTTCATCGCCGCGTCGATGGCCCGGCACGACTTCATCCGGCTCGGCGTCATCCCCTTCGCGCCCGGCCCCCGCCAGGCGGACCTGATGGTGGTGTCCGGCACGGTCACCGACAAGATGGCCCCCGCCGTCAAGCGCCTGTACGAGCAGATGCCCGAGCCGAAGTACGTCATCTCCTTCGGCGCCTGCTCCAACTGCGGCGGTCCCTACTGGGACTCCTACTCCGTCACCAAGGGCGTCGACCAGATCATCCCCGTCGACGTGTACGTCCCCGGGTGCCCGCCCCGCCCCGAGGCGCTGCTCCAGGGCATCCTCAAGCTCCAGGAGAAGATCGCCCGGGAGTCGCTGGGGGAGCGGTACGGCACGGCCCGGCCGTCCGCCGCCGCCCTGCAGAGCGGCCTGGTGAAGCCCCCCGTCCCCGCGAGCGCGGCGCCGCAGCCGCCCGAGGCGGAGGAGGGCCGTACCTCCTCACCGGCCCAAGAGGCGTCACCGTCCGCGACCGATGCTCCCGCTCCCGATCCCGCTCCCCGTTCGGGCGAGGAGGACCGATGACCGTCGGCTGGCTCCCCGCCCCCGCCGAGGAACTCTTCGGCCCCGACGCCACGGCCGAGGAGTCCTACGAGGTCCTCACCGTCGACGTACCGCCCACGGCCTGGATCACGGCCCTCGAAACGGCCCGTGACACCCTCGGCTGCACCTACTTCGACTGGCTGAGCGCCGTCGACGAGCCCGGTACCGGCTTCCGCGTCAGCGCCCACGTCGTGGCCCTGTCCCCGGTCCGCCGTCTCCTCGTCCGTACGACCGTCCCGCACACCGGTCCGGTCCTCCCGTCGGCCGTCTCCGTCTACGCGGGCGCCGGCTGGCACGAGCGCGAGACCCACGAGATGTTCGGCGTGGAGTTCGAGGGGCACCCCGGCCTCGACCCCCTGCTGCTGCCGGAGGGCTTCGAGGGCCACCCCCTCCGCAAGGACTTCGTCCTGGCCGCCCGCGTCGCCAAGGCCTGGCCCGGCGCGAAGGAACCGGGCGAGTCCGAGCACGGCGGCCCGAAGCGCCGCCAGATACTCCCGCCCGGTGTCCCCGACCCCAATGAGTGGGGTCCGCTCAAGGGCCAGCTCCCCCCGGCACCGTCCCGTCCCGCCCGCGGCGCGGCCCGCGCGGCGGGGGACCGCCCGGTCCGCAGGACCCGCACGGCGGCCGAGGGCTCGGCCGGCCAGACAGCGCCGGGTCCCGGAGCGGGCGCCGGCCCGCAGACGGCGGGCGCCGGCACGGTCGCGGGTGCGGCTCCCGAGGGTGCGGCTCGCGCAGCCGCAGGTGCGGCCCCAGCCGGTGAGGGTGCCGCCTCCGGCGCCGAGACGGCCCGCCCGGGCCGGCCGGCCCGCCGCACCCGCAGCGCCGGGCAGGGATCGGCGAGCCAGCGGGCGGCCGAGACGGTGACGCCGGCGGAGGCGGGGCCCACGGATGCCGGGGAGTCGGCTTCCGGTCCGAGCGCTCCGTCCGGGGACACGCCTCAGGCCGAGCCGACCCCTCCGGAGGCTCACACGGCCCCGGCAGCCGACGCGCCCTGGCACCAACCGAAGCCCGCGTTCGAGGACGAGAAGCCGAAGCAAGCGCCGAAGCAGGGGTCGAGGCAGGGGCCGAAGACGGCGGGGCAGCAGGGGGCAGAGCCCGAGCCCGCGTCCGAGCCCGAGCCTGCGTCTGAGCCCGCGTCCGAGCCCGCGTCCGATGCTGGGCCGCTCCCCGAGCCCGGCGTCCAGTCTGGGCCGACGGCCGAGCCCGAGCCCGCGTCCGATGGTGGGCCGAAGCGCGAGCCCGAGCCCGGCGTCCAGCCCGGCCCGACGGCCGACACGGCGTCCGGCGCCGAGCCCGATGCCGAGTCCGGTTCCGGTTCCGGTACTCATCCGGCGCGTGGTCCGGAGTCCGGAGCGGCCTCGGACCCTGACCGGGACTCTGGGGCGGACCGTGACTTTGGGGCGGACCATGACTCTGGGTCGGACCGTGACTCTGGGGCGGACCGTGACTCCGGGGCGGACCGGGACTCCGGGTCGGACCCTGACTCTGAGCCCGACCGTGACTCTGAGCCCGACCGTGACTCCGGGTCGGACCGTGACCCTGGGGCGGACCGGGACTCCGGGCCGGACCCTGACTCTGAGCCCGACCGTGACTCTGCGTCGGACCGTGACTCTGGGCCGGACCGGGACTCTGCGTCCGACCGGGGCTCTGCGTCGGACCGCGCGCCCGAACCAGCTCCTGAGCCATCCCCCGCACCAGCCCCCGAGGCCGCGCCCACCCGAAGCTCCGACGACGACCCCTCAGGAGGACCGCAGTGAACGACGCTCTCGACGTCGCCCTCCGCCTGATCGTCGTCTTCGTCGTGTTCCTGACGTTCCCCCTGATCGTCGGTCAGACCGAGCACAAGGTGATGGCCCACATGCAGGGCCGCCTCGGCCCGATGTACGCGGGCGGGTTCCACGGCTGGGCCCAACTGGTCGCGGACGGCGTCAAGTTCGCGCAGAAGGAGGACATCGTCCCGGCGGAGGCGGACCGCCGCGTCTTCCAGCTCGCGCCCGCCGTGGCCCTCCTCCCGTACCTCCTGGTCCTCCTCGCGATCCCCATCGGTCCCGGGGAGGGCGCGGTCGGCGAGGTCGTCGACGCGGGCATCTTCTTCGTCCTCGCCGTGATGGGCGTGGGTGTCCTCGGCTCGCTCATGGCGGGCTGGGCCTCCGCCAACAAGTTCTCCCTCCTCGGCGGCCTGCGCACCGCCGCGCAACTCCTCGCCTACGAACTCCCCATGCTCCTGACGGCCGCCTCGGTCGCGATGGCAGCCGGCACGGTGTCGCTGCCGGGGATCGTGGACGCCTTCCACTGGTGGTGGCTGCCCTGGCAGATCGTCGGCGCGATCGTGTTCTTCGTCGCCGGCCTCGCCGAACTCCAGCGGCCCCCCTTCGACATGCCCGTCGCCGACTCCGAGATCATCTTCGGCGCGTACACCGAGTACACCGGCCTGCGCTTCGCCCTGTTCCTGCTCGCCGAGTACGCCGGAATCGTCGTCCTGTGCGGGCTGACCACCGTCCTCTTCCTGGGCGGCTGGCACGGCCCCTGGGGTGCCGACGGCCTCGGCTGGGTGTGGACGCTGCTGAAGACCGCGATCCTCGCCTTCGTCGTCATCTGGCTCCGCGTCACCTACCCCCGCCTGCGCGAGGACCAGCTCCAGAAACTCTCCTGGACCCTCCTCGTCCCCCTCTCCCTCGCCCAGATCGCCCTCACCGGCATCGTCAAGGTGGTGATCGCCTAACCATGGCCGAGCCCCTCCCGCCCACCCGTTCCCGCATCCCCGGCTCCGGCCTCGCCAAGGGTCTGGCCGTCACCCTCCGCACGATGACGAAGAAGACCGTCACCGCGCAGTACCCCGACGCCCAGCCCGAACTCCCGCCCCGCACCCGCGGCGTCATCGGCCTCTTCGAGGAGAACTGCACGGTCTGCATGCTGTGCGCCCGCGAGTGCCCGGACTGGTGCATCTACATCGACTCCCACAAGGAGACGGTGCCGCCCGCCGCCCCCGGTGGCCGCGAGCGCAGCCGCAACGTCCTCGACCGCTTCGCCATCGACTTCTCCCTGTGCATGTACTGCGGTATCTGCATCGAGGTCTGTCCTTTCGACGCGCTGTTCTGGTCCCCGGAGTTCGAGTACGCGGAGACCGACATCCACGAACTCACCCACGAGCGCGACAAGCTCCGCGAGTGGATGTGGACCGTCCCGGCCCCGCCCGCCCTCGACCCCGCCGCCGAGGAACCCAAGGAGATCGCCGCGGCCCGCAAGACCGCCGACAAACTCGCCGCCGAGCAGGCAGCGCGGGCGGAGGCAGCGGAAGCGGAGGCAGCGGAAGCAGAGGCGCCGACCGCCCCGCCCGGACAACCGGAGCCCCCGGCCGCACCGCCCTCCGGTCCTCAGGAGGGCCAGTCGTGACCTTCGCAGCAGCCACCGCCACGGTGGCCCGCGCGACCACCACCGTCGCCGCCGGACATCACGGCTTCCTGTCCCCGACAGGCGTCGAGATCGCCTTCGTCCTCGTCGGCCTGGTCACCTTCGGCGCCGCGCTCGTCTCCGTCACCACCAGGCAACTGGTGCACGCCGCCCTCTGGCTGGTCGTGGCGCTCGGCGGTCTGGCCGTCGAATACCTGCTGCTGACGGCCGAGTTCATCGCCTGGGTGCAGGTCCTCATCTACGTCGGTTCCGTCGTCGTCCTCCTCCTCTTCGGCCTGATGCTCACCAAGGCCCCCATCGGGCGCTCCCCGGACGCCGACTCGGGCAACCGCTGGGCGGCCCTCACCGTCGCGGTCGCCGCGACCGGCGCCCTCGTCTGGGTCGTCGTCGACGCCTTCCGCACGACCTGGGTCGACCTGAACGGTCCCGCCGCCGGCTCCACCGAGGTCACCGGCGCGAGCCTCTTCCAGAACTGGGTCCTCCCCTTCGAAGCCCTCTCCGTCCTCCTCCTCGCCGCCCTGGTCGGCGCGATCGTCCTCTCCCGCAAGGCGAAGACGGAGACGAACGCCGGCACGGCCACGGGCGCGACGGCAGGACCGCGCGTCCCCGGCGGCCGCAACGGCACGGAACACGAAGACAAGCAGGGGGCCCGCTGATGCACCTCGCCTATCCCGCCGTGCTGGCAGCCCTCCTGTTCGGCACCGGCCTGTACGGAGTCCTCGCACGGCGCAACGCGATCCTGGTCCTGATGTCGGTCGAGCTCATGCTCAACGCCGTCAACCTGAACCTCGTCGCCTTCGACGTGTGGCTGTCCAAGGCGGCCCGCGACACCCTGCACTCCGGCCAGGCCCTCACCCTGTTCACCATCGCCATCGCCGCCGCCGAGATCGGCATCGGCCTGGCGATCGTCCTGTCCGTGTACCGCAACCGCGGCACCTCGGACATCGACAAGCTCCGCGACACCGCCGAGGGACACGACCCCGGCAGCGACGACTCCGACAGCGACGCCCCCGTGGCCGAGAAGGCTGAGGCCACCGCGTGACCACGACCACCCTCGCCGTCCTCGTCCCCCTCCTGCCGTTCCTGGGCGCCGCCGCCGGCCTCCTCCTGGGCCGCACGTCGCCCGGATTCGTCCGGCCGCTCGCCGTCCTGCCCCCGCTCGCGTCACTCGTCCTCGCCGTGACCGTCGCCGTCCGCCAAGGCGGCGGGCAGGCCATCGACGCGCACACCGAACTCACCCCGACCGGCTCCGTCCCCATCGAGCTGTCCCTGCACATCGACGGCTTCGCCGCCCTCGTCGCCGTCCTCGTCGGCGTCGTCGCCACCTGCGTGCAGATCTACTCGACGGGCTACCTGCGCGACGACCCGCGCTACCCCTCGTACGCCGCTCTCGTCTCCCTCTTCACCTCCGCGATGCTGCTCGTCGTCTACTCCGGCGACCTGATGGTGCTCCTGGTCGGCTGGGAGATCATGGGCATCTGCTCGTACTTCCTCGTCGGCCACTACTGGGAGACCCCGGAGGCGCGCGCCGCCTCCCTCAAGGCCTTCCTGGTCACCAAACTCGGCGACGTCCCCTTCCTCATCGGTCTGTTCGCGCTGGCCACCGACGCCGGCTCCTTCCGCATCACCTCGGTCCTCGGCACCGTCGCGAGCGGCGGACTGCACCACCCGACGCTGGTCGCCCTGCTCCTCCTCGCCGGCGTCGCGGGCAAGTCGGCGCTGTTCCCGCTGCACACCTGGCTGCCCGACGCGATGGCGGGCCCCACCCCCGTCTCCGCGCTGATCCACGCCGCGACGATGGTCGCCGCCGGCATCTACTTCGTCGCCCGGCTCCTTCCCGTCTTCCAGGCCTCCTCGGCCGCGATGGTCGTCCTCGCCGTCATGGCCGGCGTCACGATGGCCGGGTCCGGCCTCGCCGCGCTCGCCCAGGACGACATCAAGCGGGTCCTCGCCTACTCGACGATCGGCCAGCTCGGCTACATGGCCGGCGCCCTCGCCGTCGGCGACCGCGGTGCCGCCGTCTTCCACCTCCTCGCGCACGGCGCCTTCAAGGCGCTGCTGTTCCTCGCCGCCGGTGTCGTCATCCACGCCTCCGGCACCAACTCGCTCGCCGTCATGTCCCGTATGAAGGGCCTGCGCAACCGCGTGCCCGACGCGTACTGGACGATGACCGTGGCCCTCCTCGCGCTCGCCGCCATCCCGCCCTTCAGCGGTTTCTTCTCCAAGGAGGCCGTCCTCGGCGCCGCCGAGCACGTCGCCACCGGCCACACCGAGCACGCTCCCGGCGCCGCGGGCTGGATCGTCCTGATCACCGGCATGGTCACCGCCGTCCTCACCGCCGCCTACGCCACCCGGCTGTGGCTCCTCGCCTTCCACGGACGGGGAACCGAGGCCCCCGACCACGGCAGGCAGCCGGTCACCATGACCGCCGTCCTGTGGGTGCTCGCCGTGCCCTCGCTCGCCTTCGGCCTCACCTACGGGCCGCTCCCCGACTGGTTCGACGGCCGCGACCTGACGCCCGTGCTCACCACCTCGGTGCTCGGCACCGGCCTCGCCCTGGTCGGCGTGGTCATCACCTACGGGGCCTGGCGGCACACCACCGCGATGGCGCTCCGCGTCCCGCTGGGTGCGGTCGCGGCCCACCCCGACGCCGATGCCGGACTGGTCGAGGCCGAGGCCATCGCCAGCCACGAACCCGCGTTCGGAGACGTGGCCTACGTGCCCGACCCCGCGGACCCTGGCAGGCTGCTGCTCGGCCCGCTGCACCGCCACGCGGCCGTCGGCTTCCACCTCGACGCCGTGTACCACGCGCTGTTCGTCCGCCCGGTCCAGGCCGGAGCCCAGCTCGTCCGGTTCCTCGACCGCGAGGTCGTCGACACGTACGTACGCGGCGCGGGCGCCCTACCCCGCTGGCTCGGCGCCGCCGTACGGCGGGCGCAGACCGGCAACGTGCAGACCTATGTGAGCGCGCTGCTCGCCGGCACCGTCGTCCTGGTGGTCGCCGCCGTCCTCGTCGCCACGGGAGCGTGAGCAGGCGTGATCGATATCAGTGAGTCCGTGATGCAGGTTCTTCTCGCGTTGATCGTCGTCGGGCCGCTCATCGGGGCCGCCGCGGCCCTGCTGCCGGCCCCGCCCGGACTGAAGGGGAAGTCGCCCGAGCAGGCGGTGCTGCGGCACGGCGTCGTCGTCACCGGTGTCGTCCTCATCGCCGCGATCGTCCTCGCGCTCGGCTTCGACCACGACCACCCGTCGAAGATGCAGGCCACGACGGACATCAGCTGGATCCCCGCACTCGACGTGCGGATCCACCTCGGCATCGACGGCATCTCCCTCCCCCTTCTGGTGCTGACCGCGCTGCTGACCTTCCTGTGCGCGCTGTACTCCTACTTCAAGATGCCCGCGGGCCCGACCCCGAAGGCATTCGTCGCGCTGCTGCTCGTCCTCGAGACCGGCACCCTCGCGACCTTCGCCGTCCTCGACCTGCTGCTGTTCTTTCTCGCGTTCGAGATGGTGCTCATCCCGATGTACTTCCTCATCGCACGGTGGGGAGGTGCCCAACGTCAGGCCGCGGCCTGGAAGTTCATCCTCTACACCCTGCTCGGCTCGGTCGTCATGCTGCTCGGCCTGCTCCTGATCGGAATCAGGGCGGGCACATTCGACATGGTGGCACTCGCCACTGACAACGGCCGATCGCTGAGCACATCCGTGCAGGTCATCGCCGTTCTGGCGATCGGGATCGGACTCGCGGTCAAGACGCCGATGTGGCCGCTGCACAGCTGGCTGCCGGACGCCCACACCGCCGCGCCGACCGTCGGCTCGGTCCTGCTGGCCGGCGTCATGCTGAAGATGGGCACGTACGGGTTCGTGCGGATCCTGCTGCCCATCACCCCGGACGGCTTCCGCACCTTCGCCCCCTACCTCGCGGCCCTCGCGGTGGTCGGGATCATCTACGGTTCGCTGGCCTGCCTGGCCCTCGCCAAGCAGGGCGCGAAGGGCGACCTCAAGCGGCTCATCGCCTACTCCTCCGTCGGCCACATGGGCTTCGTCCTGCTCGGCATCTCGACCATGACGCCGACCGGCGTGAACGGCGCGCTGTTCGCCAACATCGCCCACGGCCTCATCACCGGCCTCCTCTTCTTCCTGGTCGGAGCACTGAAGGACCGCACGGGCACCACGGACCTCGACACCCTCGCCGACCGGACCGGCGCCGCGCTGTACGGCAAGGCCCCGCGCCTCGGCGGCCTGCTCGCGTTCGCCGCCGTCGCCTCGCTCGGGCTGCCCGGCCTCGCCGGATTCTGGGGCGAGATGCTGGCGCTGTTCGGCGCGTTCAAGCCCGCCGAGGCCCTCAGCAGGCCCGCCTATCTGACCTTCATGGCGATCGCCGCGTTCGGCACCCTGCTCACCGCCGCTTACATGCTCGTGGTGGTGCGCCGCGTCTGTATGGGCCCGGTCGCCCAGGAGACGCCGAAACTCGCCGACGTGCAGACCTACGAGTTCGCCGCCTGGACGCCGCTCGTCGCCCTCACCGTCGTCGCCGGCCTGTGGCCCCGGGCCCTCCTCGGCCTGACCGACCCGGCCGTACAGCAGCTCCTCGCAGGAGGCACCCGATGAGTTCCCTGGTCCAGTCCGTCGACTGGCTCGCCATCGCGCCGCCCACCCTCGCGGCGGTCGTCGCACTCGTCGTGCTCGTCGCCGACCTCTTCCTCGGTGAAGCCCGCAAGGCCGTACTGGGCTGGGTCTCGGTGGCGGGCCTCGCCGCGTCCGCGCTGCTGCTGCTGCCCCTCCTCGACGGCGACCGTGCCACGTTCTGCCTGACCGGTGACGCGGACGCCTGCAGCTACGTCGCGGACCGCTTCACCCTGGTCGTCCAGCTCCTGGTCCTCGGCGGCGCGCTCCTCGCGGCCCTGCTCTCCGTCACCGCCCTCAAGGACGCCGACAAGGAACTCCCCGAGGGGGAGTACTGGTTCCTGCTGCTCTCCTCGGCCGCGGGCGCCGCCCTGCTCCCCGCCTCCCGCGACCTCGCCACTCTCATCGTCGCCCTGGAGGTCGCCTCCCTGCCCGCCTTCGCCCTCGTCGGCATCCGGCGGGGCGACAGGAAGTCCTCGGAAGCGGCCCTGAAGTTCTTCCTGTCGTCGGTCACCGCGACCGCGGTCAGCCTGATGGGCGTCAGCTTCGTCTACGCCACGACGGGCACCCTCCACCTCACCCGGATCGCCGACCGGATCCAGCACGTCGACGGACAGTTCCACACCCTCGCCCAGACGGGCGTCGTCCTCACCCTCGTCGGCTTCGCGTTCAAGACGGCCGCGGTGCCCTTCCACTTCTGGGTGCCCGACACCTACGTGGGTGCGCCTCTGCCGATCGCCGCCTACCTGTCCGTCGTCGGCAAGGCGGTCGGCTTCTCCGGGCTGATCCTCGTCACCGTCATCGCGTTCCCGTCGTACGCCGACGTCTGGGGCCCGGCGATGGCCGCGCTCGCCGCCCTCACCATGACGGTCGGCAACGTAGGGGCCCTGCGGCAGCGCTCCACGCGCGCGTACAGCGCGGTCCGGCTGCTCGCCTGGTCCTCCGTCGGACAGGCCGGCTACCTCCTGGTGCCGATCGCGTCCGCGGCCTACTCCAAGGACGCGCAGAAGGCCATCGGCTCCACGGTCGCCTACGCCCTCATGTACGCCGCCGTGAACCTCGGCGCCTTCGCGGTCGCCGCCCTGGTGGCCCGTACGAGCCCGCTCAACCGCATCAGCGACTACCGCGGCCTCTACGCGAGGAACCCGCTCACCGCGCTGGTGCTCGGCTTCTTCCTGCTCTGCCTCGCCGGTCTGCCGCCGGGCATCATCGGCCTCTTCGCCAAGGTGACCGTCTTCTCGGCGGTCGTCGACGCCGGGCTCGGCTGGCTGGCCGTCGTCATGGCCGTCAACGTGGTGATCGCGCTCTTCTACTACCTCCAGTGGACGACGCTCCTCTTCCGCGCCCCCGAGGGCGAGCCGGGCACCCACCGCGTCCCGGCCCCGCTGACGGCCGCGATCGCTCTGACGGCCGTACTGGGCGTCGCCCTTTCCGGTGCGCCCCAGCTGATCCTGCGCTTCTCGGAGACGGGCCTCTTCTAGAACCGGAGACCGTCGCTCCGACCGGCCCGCCCGGGCACGCCGCTCCCGGCCCGATCCGACCCCGTTCCCGGCCTCTCCGCGCGCTTCACGCGCGCGTGGAGCACCGCCCGGATCACCCGCACGGCCCACCCGCCGGGCCGCGCGCACAAGGGAACTAGACCCTCCCGTCTGGCGTTGACCAGTACGGGAGGGTCCACTGAAGAGTGGAAGCAGAGCAGTAAGCAAGCAAAGGGTTCCCCTGCCGCACCACTTGGAGGGCGTACCGTGCACCGCCGGCACAACGGGCTCAGGACAGCCGTACTCCTCGGGGGACTGTCCGCACTCATCATCGTCATCGGCAGCTTCTTCGGGCGTACCGGCCTGATCGTCGCGCTGGTCATCGCGCTCGGGACGAACGCGTACGCCTACTGGAACAGCGACAAGCTGGCCCTGCGCGCGATGCGGGCACGCCCGGTGAGCGAGTTCGAGGCCCCCGCCCTGTACCGCATGGTCCGCGACCTCTCCACGCAGGCCCGCCAGCCCATGCCGCGGCTGTACATCTCGCCGACGGAAGCGCCGAACGCCTTCGCGACGGGCCGCAACCCGCGCA
The DNA here is from genome assembly GCF_002078175.1 of Streptomyces sp. M41(2017). Lineage (GTDB taxonomy): Bacteria > Actinomycetota > Actinomycetes > Streptomycetales > Streptomycetaceae > Streptomyces. The sequence continues at coordinate 2,772,285 of NZ_MWFK01000001.1, forward strand.
ACGCGGCCGTGTGCTGCACCGAGGGGATCCTGCGGATCCTGGACGAGCGCGAGCTGCGCGGCGTCATCGGACACGAGCTCAGCCACGTCTACAACCGCGACATCCTGATCTCGTCCGTGGCCGGTGCTCTCGCCTCCGTGATCATGTTCCTCGTCAATTTCGCCTGGCTGATCCCGATCGGCCGCTCCAACGACGACGACGGCCCCGGCATCCTCGGCATGCTCCTGGTCATGATTCTGGGACCGCTCGCCGCCTCCCTCATCCAGCTCGCCATCAGCCGCTCCAGGGAGTACGAGGCGGACGCGTCCGGCGCCCAGCTCACCGGCGACCCCCTCGCCCTCGCGAGCGCGCTGCGCAAGCTCGACGCCGGCACCAAGCAGCTGCCCCTGCCTCCCGAGCCGCGCATCGAGACCGCGAGCCACATGATGATCGCGAACCCCTTCCGTCCGGGACAGGGAATGTCCAAGATGTTCTCGACGCATCCGCCGATGGCGGAGCGCATCGCCCGGCTCGAGCAGATGGCAGGTCGACAGCAATGAGAACGATTCTGAACGTCATCTGGCTGATCCTGAGCGGCTTCTGGCTGTTCCTCGGGTACCTGGCCGCGGGCGTCATCCTCTGCATCACCATCATCGGCATCCCGTTCGGCATCGCCGCCTTCCGCATCGGCATCTACGCGCTGTGGCCGTTCGGCTATACGACGGTGGAGCGCCATGACGCGGGCGCCCCGTCCTGCGTGGGCAACGTCCTGTGGCTGGTCCTCGCCGGCTGGTGGCTGGCCCTGACCCACATCGTGACGGGCATCGCCATGTGCCTCACGATCATCGGCATCCCGTTCGGCATCGCCAACTTCAAGCTCATCCCGGTCTCGCTGTTCCCGCTGGGCCGCGAGATCGTGCGCACGGACGAGCCGTTCGCGGCGCGCTAGCGCATGACCGCGGGGGAGGAGCCGCCGAAGTACCGGCTGGTGCCGTACGAGGCCGAGGCCGCACCGTGCGGCACGGAGGCTCCAGGCGAGCCCTGGGCGCTGTGCGCCGACGCCGAGGGCCTCTTCGGCGCCCCGCTCCCGCCCTCCCGCCGGACGTACGAACTGCTGGGATGCGCGCCCCAGGGCGACCTGATGAAAGCCCTCCCACACGCGCGTGTGCGCCGTACCGCTCCGCTCGGCACCCTCCGCCTGGAGGGCCTCGACCGGACGGGCGAGCGTGCCGGCCCCTGGGCCTGGTGCCTGGAGGACGTCCGCGTTCTCGGCGACCGTCCCCGCGTCGACGATCCGTCTCTGGCCGACATCACCGTCGAGGCGTCCGAGTCCGAGTCCGCGGAGAACGCCACGGAGAGCCCCCGACGGCCGCCCCGCTCACCCGGCTACCTCCTCCTCGGCGCCGACGGGGAGCCCTGGGGAACCTGCCGGGACCTCGCGCACATCCGCCTCGGCCCCGAGCCGGCGGAAGCGCCGATACGACTGCTCGGCTGCTCGCCGGGCGGCGCCCTCCGGGCCGCTCTGGACGCCGGGGACGAGGACCTGGGCCACGGCCGGTTGCTGCGCCTCGACGTCCACGGCAGCACGGTCCAGCAGGCCGTCGAGGGCGAGGTGACGGCCTGGATCCCGTCGGCGCGCGGCCAGGGCTTGGTCGACCTCGCTCTGGACCCCTGGTCGGAGCGCCCGCCACCCGGAGCCGCCGAGGTCTGGGACCTGTGGTGGGAGGGACGTCCGTCCACCCCCGGCCGCTGGGCCCGCTGCGGCCCCGAAGCCCGCTCCTGCTGGCTCGACACGGCCCGTCACCACCACGCCCGCGGCGCCCCGTCCGCACCCGACGGAACCACCATCCATCTCGACGGCCGCCACATCACCGACCACCCCGGCTTCCACTGCGCGCTCGGCGAAGCGGTCAACGGCCCCGGCGGCTACTTCGGCCGGAGCCTGGACACGCTCGGCGCCTGCCTGCGCGGAGAGCGGGGTGCGCGACGGCCCTTCACCCTCGTCTGGCATGCGTCGGCCGTCGCCCGCAGCTGCCTCGGCACCACCCCGCACACCGACTTCGGCCGCATCCCGCCCACCGATCACCACCCGCCGGCCTTCGAGGAACTGCTCGCGTTCCTGGGGGAAAAAGGGGTCGATGTCCGTCTCGACTGAGGGTTGTCCACAGGCTGCCCGATTGTCAGCGGCGCGCTGCATGATGAACCCATGACCGAAATCGAGCAGTTGCTGGCACGGGTCGCCACGGAGGCCCGCAACACCCGTCCCTGGGGCTGGCCTTCGCTCCCCGCGCCCGTGGACACGGCCGAGGTCGCCCGCGCCGAAGCCGTCCTGGGCTTCCCGCTGCCCGCACTGCTCGCCTCGCTCTACCTGCGGATAGGGGACGGCGGATTCGGCCCGGAATACGGCCTGTTGCCTCTCCTGGAAGGCCCGCCGTCGGGTGAGCCGGCCGTCGTCCCGCAGTACCTGGCCAGTCGGCGGAGCGGCCGCAAGGACCCCGAGTGGCCCTGGCCCGAGGGCGTGCTGCCGATATCCCACTGGGGCTGCGGCATGTACGCGTGCGTGGACTGCCAGGACCCCGACGGGGCCGTCCTGCTGTACGAGCCGAACGCCGACGAGGCGGACCACGCCTGGTACGTCGACGCACCGGACCTCGCGACCTGGCTGCGCACATGGCTCGACGGCACGGGTTGGTACGAGGAGTCCAACGACGGCGGGGACCTCCAGCCCTGGACCGCGTTCTCGCAGCGCACGACACCAGCCGGGACGCCCTGACCCACGGCTCCGTACCGCACCACGCTCGACGCAGCGAGGACGAAGCCGCCGGCGGCCGACGGCATCCTCGGGCCGGGCCCGACCTCGAAGCAGGGGCGGTCGCCCGGCGCCCCGGGCCGGTCAGCGCGAGCGCGAGGTCGCCCACAGACGTACGCCGTAGACAGCCGCCCCGACCGCCAGCACACCCGCGCCCACCACCACCGACACCGCGGGCAGGGCGACCGCCAGCGTCAGGCACCCCACGAGACCCAGCACCGGCACGACCCGCGACACGAGAGTCGAACGCACCGTCCATGCGGACGCGTTGGCGACCGCGTAGTAGGCCAGGACACCGAAGGAGGAGAAGCCGATCGCACCGCGTACGTCCACGGTCGCCGCGAGCACCGCGACGACCGCGCCCACGGCCAGTTCCGCCCGGTGCGGGACCTGGAAGCGGGGATGCACGGCGGCCAGCGCACCGGGCAGATGACGGTCACGAGCCATGGCCAGCGTGGTCCGCGAGACGCCGAGGATCAGCGCGAGAAGTGAGCCGAGCGCGGCCACCGCGGCCCCCACCCGCACGACCGGCACGAGCCCGGACAGCCCCGCCGCCCGTACGGCGTCCACGAGCGGCGCCTCCGCGCGCCCCAGCCCGCCCGGCCCGAGCACGGAAAGGACAGCGACCGAGACCGCCGCGTACACCGCGAGCGTGATGCCGAGGGCCAGCGGGATCGCGCGCGGAATGGTGCGCCCCGGGTCCCGCACCTCCTCGCCGAGCGTCGCGATCCGCGCGTACCCGGCGAAGGCGAAGAACAGCAGACCGGCCGCCTCGAGCACGCCTCCCGGGCCGGACGACAACCCGATGCCGAGCCGCCCGGCGTCGGAGGCGCCCGAGCCGAGACACCCCACGACCACGGAAGCGAGGACACCCAGGACCACCGCCACGATCACCCGGGTCAGCCAGGCCGACTTCTGCAGACCGCCGTAGTTCACGGCGGTCAGCGCGACCACGGCCGCCACCCCCACCGCGTGGGCCTGCGCCGGCCAGACGTACGCGCCCACCGTCAACGCCATGGCGGCGCAGGAGGCCGTCTTGCCGACGACGAACGACCAGCCCGCCAGATAGCCCCAGAAGGCCCCGAGCCGCTCACGCCCGTAGACGTACGTGCCTCCCGAGGCGGGGTACAGGGCAGCGAGGCGGGCCGAGGACATCGCGTTGCAGTAGGCGACGACGGCGGCGATCGCGAGACCGAGCAGTAGCCCTGGGCCCGCCGCGCGCGCCGCCGGACCGAGCGCGGCGAAGATCCCGGCGCCGATCATCGAGCCGAGCCCGATGACCACGGCGTCACCCAGGCCGAGGGTTCGGCGCAACGCGGCGCTGGGCTGAGGCATGCGCCGCACCTTACTGATCTCCGCAACCGAAAAGAGCCGTGTCCACGTCTTGTTCATCGACACGGCACCGGCGGGACGCAGAGGTCACCCGCAGCGTGGACGGACAGGACGAGCAGCTCACTGCCGGACCGAATTCACAGGTTCGGGACAGCGTGGCTGCGGCACGGAGGGGCAGGTTCAGGGCATGGGCATCATCAGCTGGATCATTCTGGGGCTGCTGGCAGGCGCCGTGGCCAAGCTCCTGCTCCCGGGCCGCGACCCGGGAGGGTTCATCGGCACGACCCTCATCGGTGTGGCGGGCGCGTTCATCGGCGGCTGGATATCGGCCCGCTGGCTGGACCACCCCATCAGCAAGCACTTCTACGACGGTGCCACCTGGGCGGCCGCCATCGGCGGTTCGCTCGTGCTGCTGATCATCTACCGGGTCCTCTTCGGCAACTCGCGCGACTGAGCCGCGCGGCGGTTCCGCCGGAGACCGCGACCGGGCGACGAGACGGGTGGGCACCCAGGGGGTGCCCACCCTTCTCGTGACGCCACCGGCGCATGGCGCGCCCGCCGAACCGCGGGCGCGCCCCCGGCTCGCAGGGGACGTTCCCGTCCGTCCTACCGGTAGTTCACGTACTGCAGCGCGAAGTCGAAGTCCTTGCCCTTGAGGAGGGCCTGGACGGCCTGCAGGTCGTCACGGCTCTTCGAGCTGACACGCAGCTCGTCGCCCTGCACCTGGGCCTTCACGCCCTTCGGACCCTCGTCACGAATGATCTTCGCGACCTTCTTCGCGTTGTCCTGGGAGATGCCCTCCTCGATGGACGAGAAGATCTTGTACTCCTTGCCGGAGAGCTGCGGCTCACCGGCGTCCAGCGCCTTCAGTGAGATACCGCGCTTGATCAGCTTGGTCTCGAACACGTCGAGGATCGCCTTCACGCGCTCCTCGGAGTTCGCCTCCATGAGGATCTTCTCGCCGGACCAGGAGATGGAGGCGCCGACGTTCTTGAAGTCGTAGCGCTGCGAGATCTCCTTGGCGGTCTGGTTGAGGGCGTTGTCGACCTCCTGCCGCTCGACCTTCGAGACGATGTCGAAACTGGAGTCGGCCATGTCCTGTGGCTCCTTGTATCGGGGTGCGTGGGGGCGGCCGTCGAGCCCGGCGTAGGCCCCGGCCGCATCCGCATAAGCCTAGCCACCCCCTTCCCTCCAAGGCTCGATCAATCGGGTGGCGAAGCACCCCCGGGCATCGGGTATCGTTTACGTCGTTGCCACGGAGCACCGCCCAAAAGCGGGGTTCAGGCAGCAAACCTGGCGGTGTGCCCGAGCGGCCAAAGGGAGCAGACTGTAAATCTGCCGGCTTAGCCTTCCGTGGTTCGAATCCACGCGCCGCCACATGAAGGTGAACCCCCTCCGATCTGCGGAAACGTAGATCAGAGGGGGTTTCCTTTTGCTCGAACACCGAGGTTAGCGCAAAGCCCCAAAAGCGAGGCTTGTCTCACTCTGTCTCGGGTGTCGTCCGTCCCTGATCAGCGTGTGTCCCCCAGACGTCCCCCGGGGGACGCGGCGTCTCCCTCCCATTCCCGCAGGCCAGCCTCGATCTGACGGTTCGCGCGGTCCTGCGCCTGTGCCAGAACCTTCGCGTAGACCCGGAGCAACACCGCCACAGAGTGGCCGGCCCTGCGGGCAACCTCCATCGGGTCGACCCCAGAGAAGAGCCAGAAAGACACGCCTGCGCACCGGAGGTCGTACGGGCGCCGGGCGAGCGGTGAGGCCAGCTCGGTGGGGGACAGGGTCTCGCTCCGGGCCTCTGCCCAGACTTCGCCATAGCCTGTGTCCTGGATCACACCTCCGCGGCTCGTGCGGAAGAGCCGGCCGTCCGGGGCCGCGCCGTAACGCGTGATGTGCCAGCGGAGCATGGCCACGAAGTGCGGAGGGACGGGTACCACCCGCGAGTCTCGGGCCGCCCGCGCCTTCAGGTGACGGTTCTGGTGGGCGCGGTCGTCGTCCGTCCAGCCGTGGCCGGCATGGACGATGCCGCCGCGGAGCGTGAGCCGCCCCCACCCGCGCTTGGGCAGATGGCACTGCGACGCGGTCAGGCCGACTGCCTCAGCCGGCCTCATGGCGGCGTAGTACAGGCACCCGAAGAAGGCCTCCAGGTGGGCTCCGCGGGCGCCTTGGGCGCGTACGCCGGCGAGTAGCTCCCGGATCTGCCGAGGGTTGGCGACGCTCGCGGGGTCGACTTCTTCCGTGGACTTTGGGGACGTCCATTTCACTGTGGTCAGCGGGTTCACGGGAACGCTGAAGTATCGGCGCTCCACGGCGAGACCGAGGACGTCGCTGAGGCATGCTCGCTTGCGGTTCGCGGTGCGTCCGGCTGCGGAGGAACCATCGAGCAGCGTCGACAGCGCATCGAGAGCCAATCGCAGCGTCTCAGGTTCTTCGAGTGCGGAGACGGGCAGGGAGTTCTTCTCCAGCCAGCGCAGTGCGTCGGCGACTTCGGCCGGGTGCTCCTGATTCCAGCGCTTCTTGTTGTACGCCCATCCGTACAGAGCGGCGCGGAGCGCGCGGGCCGGTGGCTGGCCCACGGTCGACTTCACCAGCGCGGGCGTGATCGTGGCCAGGGCGTCCGCGTCGTTGCGGCGGGACTTGGCCGGAAGGCGGTCCCACCTGCGATCGATGTACGCGCGGGTGTGCTCGTACCAGGTCACGGAGCCTTTGAGCGCGCGGAGTTCGGTGACGGGCAGCCCCGTCTCTTCGTCGAACTGGTTGCCCTTGCGCAGGGCGGTCATCAGTTCTGTGCGTCGCCCGTCTGCTTGGGCTTTCACGGTGTAGCTCTTCGAGTGCTTCTGTGTGCCGACCAACCAGCGAACTCGGTAGGGCTTCGGGCGGTCGCGCCGGGTCTCGATGCTGTAGATGCGCACGTCGAACGTGAGGTGCATGACTCTCCGGGAAGGACAGAGCCCGCCCCCGGAGGGGCGGGCACCACGGGATGACTTGTCAGGCTGTGCGCTGGGCGCAGCTCTCCCACCACGCGTCGAGGTCGACGCGACTTATACGGACTTGGCCGTTGGGGAGACGGTGGATACGGGGGCCTTGGCCGCGTGCCTCCATGCGGTAGAAGGCGGGGCGACTGATGCCGATCTCTTCGAGGACTTCGGGGAGTTTGAGCATCTGGGGGCGTGCCACGGTGGGCTCCTTCGAGGCTCGGGTCATAGCGGGTGCTGTGTGTCCGAGGTTCGGATTTCTGCGTCACGGCGTCACGTGCGTCATTCAGGCCTTTGACCTGCGTTTTTGCGTGACGTGGGATGGATCGGGTGCGTCACCGCTGCGTCACGGCTTCGTCGTCTGTGACACGGGTGCGTGACGCAGGTGACGCACGATGACGCAGACATTCGGCTCTGCGTCACGCCTGTTTCGGCAGCTCAGGGGCCGTTTTCCGTCGGCTGTGACGCAGGTGACGCAGAGTCTTCCTACTTAGGAAAAGAGAGGGAGTGGTGTCTGTTGTTGTGCGCGGCTCAGGACGTGAAGAAGGGGCCGCTGCGCGGCGCGTCCTTGGGGTGGTGCTCCGCACCGAACAGCAAGAGGAGCACGCGTTGCCGTGTCGCGGCGGGTGCTCCTCTTGCCGTTGTGCGGTGACCTTGTGATCAGAACGCGGATTCTTGCTGCGGGCCTGGTGCCAGGGCGGGTTCGGTGAGTTCGATGTAGCGGGCTTCGCGGGTGCGGCCCCAGTCGACGTTCAGGCCGCGGGCGGCGAGGGTGGGCTGAAGACGCTTGAGGCGGTCGGAGAGCACCTTTCCGGTCGTCGGCCAGCCCTTCGGGAGCGGGCGGCAGTCCTCGCCGCTGTAGAGGCGCGTGAGGAGGTGCAGCCACTCGGCTGAAGTCATCCGCTGTTGCTCCCCGGGCTGCATGTCGGCCGCGTACTGAAGCACGGTCTGGGCGAGGAGGTCACCCTCGATCACGTCGTCGTTCAGATCGTCCAGACCGGCCCGGTAGGCGGGCAGGGCCCCGAGACCCATCGCGGCGTCGAGTTGCGCGCACAGGTGCGCGAAGTCCGCCATGCGCAGATCTGTTGGCGTCTCCGCGGTAGCCGCGCGGACGGTGACGGTCAGGTCGAGCAGCGAGCCGAGCACGACGGGCAGGACCTGCGCGTACTCCGTCCACAGCTCCGCTTCGGTGCGCCGCACCTTCGGCCGCTCCAGCCGCAGAGGCAGGAGACGTTCGGCGAGGTCGGGCCGGATAACGCCAACGTCGATGCCGGTCAGCAGGAGAGGGCGCCGGTAGCGGGCGCGGAAGACGTCCCCGTCGGTGAACAGGGCCCGCTTGACGGACTCGGCTCCCGTGACGATGCAGCACATGGCATCGGACAGGTCCGGGGTCATATGAGAGAGGTTGTCCAGCGCCGTGACCCAACCGGCGGCCACAGCCGCGATCAGGTTGTCCTCATCCTTCGGTGCTCGCCGCAGGTCGCTGCTCATGCCCTCGATGATGCGGATGAGCATCCGGCCGGCGGTCGATTTCCCCGCACCCTGCGGTCCGGTCAGGAACGGGGCGGGGACGGGGACGGAGGGTTCCAGGCAACCGACCAGCCAGGCCATGGCCAGGCATTCGGTTTCGGCGTTGACGAAGTTGCACAGGCGGAACAGCAGGTCGATGCCTTTGCCGTCGGTGTTCTTCTCCGGCAGGGGGAGTTCGCCGGTGAGCTGGGTGCGCCGCCAGCACACCTCACGCGGGTCAGGGACGCGGATGTCCCATCCCGTGGGGTGGATGCGCACCGACTGCCCGTCGGCCCGGCCCAAGTCGAGCCAGGTGGCGCCGTCGAAGCCGGGGGCGACACGGATGTGCACGTTCTGCGTGTTCTCGGTGAGTGCGAGTGCTTCGATCAAGTCCAGCGCCTCCTTGAGGGCAGTGCCGTTGAACACGCCGATCCCGTCCTTGAACAGGCCGACCATGAGTTCCTGGCGGTGGCTCCCGGAGGTTCCCTGGGAGCGGATGGGGCGGGCGACGGGGTGGCCGTTCTTCTGGGCGTAGACGGTGCCGTCGGCGGTGCGGAAGTAGCGGAACCGCTCTTGCGCGTACGTGGCGATGACTTCGCGGGCCGGGTTCTTGTCGTCCTCGGACATGGCTACAGTCCCAGCCTCGTGCGGGCGTTGGTCCAGGCGTCGGTGCAGTGCCGGGCGCTCTCGCCCTTGGCCTGCGCGGCGGCGAACAGGCGCGTGATGTGGTCCTCGGTGAGGCAGCCGCACTGGCCGTGCGTCGAGAGCACGGCCAGGAACGCGGCGTACACAGCCGAGTGAACGCCGCTGGACGCCCCGTTGATGCGCTCCACAGCCATCGTGACGCCGCGTTCCAGGAACGCTGGCGTGCGGTGCCTGCACACGCCGTCTACAGCGCGGGTGGGCAGCGCGTCGATGCCCGGGGCCTGGTAGGCGGTGGGCGCCTTCACAGTCAGCGCCCGCACGGCATCCGGCAACGCGGCGATCACTCCGGAGCCGGAGCCGCGCCAACGGGCGTAGGCCATCATCGACTTGATGTCGACGCCATCGCGGACGCCGTTCGCGGAGGTCATGGTGCCCCGGTAGATCCAGTGTTGTCCGCGCGTCGTGGTGACGGTGCGGGTGGCCGGCAGTGTGGTGCGGGCCCAGGCGACGGCGTCGGCGTGGTCGAGGTCGACCACGGTGAGCCCGGCCCCGCCCGGGTGATAGGCGATGCCCGCCGCCTCCCGCCACGCCGCCCCCCACTGCGGCGAGTTGAGGGTCCACGGGTCGATGGTGGCGGCGGCCCAGCCGTGGCACGGCGCGGTGCAGGTGCAGGGGCCGGGGGTCTTCATGTGGGGGCGCCCGCCGCACGCGGTGTACAGGCAGGCGGGGCAGTTGGCGAAGGGCACCTTGCCCTTGCGCAAGGGCAGGACGGGCAGGCCGTCGGCCGCGAGACGCAGGGCGGTGGTGAGGTGGTCTCGCCGGATCAGGGCGGGATGGGTCATGCTGGGGTATCTCCTGCTCTTACGAGGGATGGGAGAGACCGGGGTGGGCGCGGCTTGTGGAGAGACGGCGCCCGCCCCGGGCGTGTTCTACGCGATGTCGAGGGCGAGTTGTCCGGCAGGCTCCGCGTCGGCGGCCACGCCGAGGGAGAGCAAGGTGCGGTAGGCCAGTTCGGCCTGGTGGATGACGACGCCGTTGCCCAGGATCTTGAGCTGGTCGGAGCGCGACAGGCCCAGCTGCGGGTCGGTGACCCAGCCGGGATCGGCGCCCATCATCCATTCCACGAACGCCGGCGACAGGCGCCGGTTGCCCTTGGTGCCCGGCTCCGTCGGCTCAGGGGCCGTACGGCCCAGGACGCGTTCCCAGCGCTCGATCGCGGGCCCGTAGTCGGTGCCGTTGGTGGCCACCCACCGGCCGTCCAGGCGCACGGCCTGGCCGGGCAGGTAGTAGTTGCCCGCGCTGTCACGCTGGTTGGGCCCGCCGTGCGGCCCGTCGGACGCTTTCGGGGTGGGCAGCAGGTTCACCACGACCTCGTTCAGCGGCCGGGAATTGGTACCGAGCAGGTTGGAGGCTCCGGACTTCCAGTCCCGCGCGGCGGGAGTGGGCAGCAGGGTGACGGCGGTTCGCAGGTTCATACCGCCCTGCCGCTTGACGGACAGGCCGGGGCCGCCGGTGCCGTCGGCGGCGGCCGGGGTGGGCAGAAGCCTCAGTCCCCGGTCGGGGGAAGCAAGAACACCACTTCGTCCTCCAGCGTGGGCCCGTGCCCCCCGGCTTTGCGCTTGTCCGGGTGCTGCGGGCCCCCGTTGCGGCCGAGCTGTGAGGTAGGGGTCTTCAGCAGCGGGATACGCGACGGCGAACCAGCGGTCCCGGCGGTGGCAGGCTCCGACTTCGGGATCTCCAGCGCGTAGGCACATCCATCGCGCGTCGTACCCGATCGCGGCCAGGTCGGCGGCGACGACGTCGAGCCCGCGGGAGCGGAGTGCGGCGACGTTCTCCAGGAAGACGAGTCGGGGTCGAAGTACGCGAACGGCGTGGGCGATGGTTTTCCAGAGTCCGGAGCGGTCACCGGCGATCCCTCCCCGAGGTCCGGCGTTGCTGATGTCCTGGCAGGGAAAGCCGGCGGTCAGCGCGGCCGGGCGGGGTCCGGTGCTCAGGCTGTCCCAGTCGATGGCGGTGATGTCGCCGAGGTTGTGGGCGTGGGGCAGGCGGGCTGCCAGCAGCCGGGAGGCTGCGGGGTCCTTCTCCGCGACCATGACGGTCGGCAGACCGGTGACCGCGTGCACGGCCTGGTCGAGCGCGGCGGAACCGGTGCAGAAGCTGACGTTGCCGTCCTCGATCGATGCGGCGGGTTGGGTCATGCTGGGGTATCTCCTGCTCTTACGAGGGATGGGAGAGACCGGGGCAGGCGCGGCTTGTGGAGAGACGGCGCCCGCCCCGGGCGTAGCTAGCTGTAGAAGCGGTTGCGCTTGATCACGGCCTTGCGAATGTTGACCGTGCTGCCCTTGCCTCCGCTGATGGCGCGAGCGGGGGCACGCAGGGCGAGGACGATGACCGCCGCCCATACGAGGGCCCCGCCGCTGATCCCGGCGGCGGCGCTGACGATCTCGCCGACGCCGTAGCCGACGCCGGCCGCGAGGGCTCCGCCCCCGAGGCCGGCGCCCATGAACCTTTGGGCGATCGGGTCGAGGAGCGGGAGCGGGGTCAGGTCGCGCGGCTCGGGTGCGAGGAGCGGGGCGGGGGCGAGGTGCTTGGGCATGGGGACCATGCGCCCGTAGGCGTCGGGCACCCACACCACCAGCTGACGCTCCCCGTACGGGTCGACCGGCATCGCCGGGCCGGGGGTGTACAGGTCGAGGAGCTGGGGGTGGTGGATGGCCACGGCGCCCTTGGCGGGTTCGTGGGCGAGGCGTTCGTTCACGGTCGTTCCCTTCCAGGTCAGTTGGGCAATGCGTGGACGATGGCGGTCATGAAGCTGTTGATCGTTGTGGCAGCGCCGGTGCTGGCGACGTAGAAGCCGAACAGCGCGGCCACGAGCGCGGTGCCGTAGCTCTTGTTGGACCGCAGGATCAGCGCAAGGAACATGCCGAAGAGCAGGACGAGCGAGATGGTGACGGCCATGGGTCAGCCCTTCTTCGCGAACGGACGGGCGGCGGGCTTGGCGGTGTCGGTCTGGCCCTCGCGGTAGATGCGCAGCCAGAGGTTGTACAGGCGGCGGCCGACGCGCAGGCGCTTGCCGTAGCCGTGGCAGCGGCGGCAGTCCTTGCCCCGTTTGGCCCGGCCCTTGCGGTCGTGCTTGATGGCGTGGCCCATGCCATGGCAGCGGCGGCAGTCGCCGTACGGGCTGCCCGCACACACGCTGATGTAACAGAGAGTTATGAGGAGTGGGCAGGTGCTAGCGACGATGAAGGGGGTCATGGGGTGCCCTCCAGGGCGGCTTTCGGGGATTCCCGCAGGTGAGGTGCTAGATGCGAGTTCCCAGATCAGGTGGGGAACAGGGTGCTAGCAGGGCTGCTAGGTCTAGCACCGGTGGGGTGCTAGACCTAGCAGCGGTCCGCGTCAGCCCTTGCCGGGCTTTCCGTCACGCTCAGTGATGGCGGCGACGATGTCGGCGCGGGCGATGCCGCGCCGGGTGGTGCCCTTGCCCTTGTCGCTTGTGGCCCATACGTCCTGCACCGTGATGCCGTGCGGGCGCAGATTTTTGGCGACCGTCTCGGCCTTCCATCCGGCGTAGACCTCGGGGCGCAGGTCGGCGAGTCGGGTGGCGACCTTCTCGTTCCACACCTTGTCCTCATCGACGGCCACGACCTTCAGCACGTCGGCGAGAAGGTCGAAGCCGGCGGCTTCGGTCTCGGGAAGCTGGCCGATGGCGTGGCCGGTGACGTTTCCGTACTCCTCGCGCATCTGCCGGGCCCGCGCGACGACCTGTTCGGCGCCTACCGCGTCCACGAACGCGGAGGCGACGATGCGCGGGTCATCTCCTTCACCGGCCATCCAGCAGATGCCGCGGTCGGTGCGGGAGAACATCGTGGCGCGGTATCCGGCCTTGTACATCGAGGTGCCGAGCACCATGTCGTTGGCCGGCTGCGCCATGACCTTCAGGCAGAACCGCAGCACCGCGTTCGCGGAGATGCCCGTGGGCAGCGACTTAGCGTCGGGACGCTGGGTGCCGAACAGCATCGTCATACCCAGCGCCGGACCGCGCTTGCCCAGATCGGTGCAGATCTCTTCGATCTCGGCGCCGTACTTCTCGTGCTCGAAGGGGACCTGGCACTCATCGAACCCGGCCACGATCGGGTGCAGGCGAAGCGCCTTGTCGTTGGCCAGCTCCGGGGTCACCTTCGACTCCGGGCACCGCGAGCGAGGCAGCGACTTGATGACCTTCGCCCGCCGCCGCAGCTCCGCGCGCAGTTCACGCAGGGCGTTGAGGACGTATTCGATGTCCTCGTCCTCATCGCCCGCGCGGTAGCGGTGGCAGACGGGTTCGAGGGCGCCGAAGTCGCCGGTGCCCTTGAAGTCGAACGCGTGGACTTCCGCGCGCGGGTCGAGGGCGGCGATGAGCAGGAACAGCCGCATCAGGAACGTCTTGCCCATGCGCGGAATCGACCCGACGATGACCGACGCGAACATCAGGGTCACCGATACGTCGCCCATGCGCTGGTCGTTGCCGAACACGACCGGCTTGAACAGGTCGACCACACCTGACTTCAGCAGCGGCCAGGCGGGCTTGGTCGTCTCGTTCATCGGCTTGTCCCCGACCCACAGCACAAGCCGTCCCTCGTGCTCGGTCGGGTCGGCCGACGGCCACACGCAGCCGACCTTGCGCCGCAGGCCGGAGGCGAGCGACTTGCGGGCCTCCATGATGTCCTCCGGGGTGACGCCCCACGGCAGATCGAGGTCGGCGCGGTAGCCGGGCCCGTCGCGGGTGATTTCGGAGGTGAACCGCATCCCGTTCATGTCGCCGCCCTTCTTGATGGCGGCGGTCAGCTTCGGGTTGCCGATGTTGTCCAGCGCCCGGAGCACGATCGAGCTGGTCAGCTTCTCCAGCTCGGTCTTCAAAACGGCCCGGCCGATCACGGGCTCATCGGCCTTCCCGCCCTTGAACCCGGCGACCAGCACCGCAGCCGACGCGAACAGCGTCAGCCATCCCGGCGCGAGCACGTAGCAGGCCATCGCGAGCGGCACCCCGATGAGGCCGGCAACGGCCATGACCAGCATGCGCAGCCGCACACGGCGGTCACGCTGGCGGGACAGCTTCAGGTACTCGCCGGTGTTCTCGTGCTCCACCTCGTAGGAGCGCAGCGGGGCCGCTTCGGCGTCCCACACCCACCGGTTGGTCTGTGAGATCAGCCGGGCCGCACCCGTGGGTGCGTCCATGGTCAGGCGCAGCGTGTACCAGGGGGTGCGGATGCCGTGATACGCCGTGGCGTAGAAGGCGTTGCCGGTGGCGCGCTGGGCGGTGGAGACGAAACCGGGCTTGGACTTCAGCCAGGACGGCAGGATCGGCTTGCGCTTGTACGTCGTGATCCCGGTGCCCGGCAGGGTCGACGGGTCGGCCGGACGCGGGCGGGTCGAGTCGTCCGACTCGTCGTCGCCGGTGTCGGCCGACGGGTCGACGGTACGGACGGCCGACTCACCGACAGTCGAGTCGGGCGACTCGGCACCGGTGCGGTCGGCCGACCCGGCGCGGGCGTTGCGGGCCTTGTCGAGGTCGACCACCTCGCCGGCGCGGTCGGTGTTCATCTGGGCTTCGAGGTGCTCGAAGAACTCGTGATTCTCGTCGGGGTGATTCACTGAGCTTCCCTTCAGGGATGGAGGGTTGGCGGGCCCGGCCGACGCTGTGAGAGGTAGACGGCCGGGCCTGTGCATGGAGCATCAGCCCGGATGCCGGGCAGCAGGGCACGCAAAGTGCGTGGCTTGTTCAGGCGGCGCGCTGTTCTTCGGGGTAGGCGCAGGGCACGCACATGCCGAGCGAGCCCGGAATGACGTATCCGGCATCGCGCCGGCAGACGGGACAGGTGCGGCGAGCGCGCATCGCCTTGGCGAGCGCGGCCCTCTTGCCCGGAGTCATCGGACGCACCGGCTTGGCGCGGTCGACGTGGTAGAGGTAGGCGACCAGCGGGCCGCGTCGGTAGCGCGGACGCAGCACCTGCGCGGCCACCTCCTGACCACCCGGCCGCAAGCCGAGCGCCCGGAGCTGGCGGCGGGTGGCGAGCCCGGTCGGGGCGTAGCGCCATGGGTAGGTCGGTATGCCGAACTGGCCGCCCGACGGGCAGTAGCACTTGGCGAGCGTCAGCGCCGACATCAGGCAGCCATCCCGACCGCGGGGGGCGCGGTGCGGGCACCGCGGCGCCCGGAGCGTCGCCCGGCGACGGTGGCGAAGATCCTGCCGAGCCCGGCCCGCTTCAGCCCGGATCGGGCCTGCTTGGCCGCGTACATCGACTCATCGGCCCGCCGCAGCAGCCCTGACAGGTCCTCGCCCGGGAAGTCCGCGGCGTGGACCCAGCCGAGCGACACCGTGGTGTGCACGTCCGGGTTCTGCCCGTCGACCGGCCGGGCGAGGATCCCGTGCAGCACCGTGAGCAGGTCGGCGGCGGCGCCGTGCTCATCGATCAGGACGGCGGCGAACTCATCGCCCCCGAGGCGCCCCGCTACCCCCTTGCGGCCCACGTGGTGGGCGAGCCGGTCGGCGGTGGCCTTCAGCAGCAGGTCACCGGCAGCGTGGCCGTGGGTGTCGTTGATCTGCTTGAACCGGTCCACATCCGCCAGCAGCACGACGGCGCGCGGGTCCTTCAGCAGGACCGTGGCGCGGTGGGTGAAGGCGTCGCGGGTGCGCAGCCCGGTGAGCGGGTCACGCCGGGCGACGTGAAGGCGCCGGCCAAGCCAGTGCACATGCGTGGCCCACCCGGCGGCCAGCGGGGCGGAGGCGCCGAGAACGTCTAACAGGGTGCTCATGCCGCCACCTCCCTGACCGTCTCGCCGTCGTTCTCAGCGGGAGTGTCGAGGGCGTGCAACGGCTGGTTGGCGCGCTCCGCGGTGAGGATGTCGCGCACCTCGCGCGCCTGCTTGGCCCCGCAGCGCAGACCCTTGCGCAGCGCTTCGGCGTTGATATCCGCGTCCGACCACGAACCGGTCAACTCCCGCGCCTGCGACGACAGCTCATTGAGCGTGCGACGCGCTGGCGCCTTGGCCGGGCGGCGGCGGGGCGCGGACGACTTGCGCGGTGCGGGGGCGGGTGCCGGTGCCGGTGTCTCGGGCTTCGGCTCCTCGGCCTGTTCGGGCTGGGCGGTCACTGGTTCGGTGCCGGGGGCGAGTTCACCGAGCTTGAGCAGGACGCGGGCCCGCCGTGGCGTCTTCGAACGCCACAACCGGCCGTGCTCTTCGCGCAGGTCGGCGCGGGCCAACTGCCGTTCCCGCTCGCGGGTGAGGGCGTCGGCGTAAGAGGTGATCTCCCACAGCGTCATCCCCCGCCACAGCGTGAACGTCGGCCACGGAGCCAGCAGCCACCGTGTCCAGCGGATCTTGTCCATGCGCCGGCCGGTGACCGCGCCGATCCGAACGGCGTAGATGTGCGCGCCGATCTCGGAGAACACCACCCACAGCAGCGGCATCGTGCCGTGCGCGAGCTTGGCCCACATCCCCCGCCCTGAGGCGATGTTCAACCCGCAGGTGACCAGGGTGAGCAGCCACGGCACGAACCGCACCCACGCCAACCCCATGTCCATGCGGACCAGCAGCAGGTTGGCGACGGTGAACACCGGAATGGCCACGTCGATACCGACGGGCAGCATCCACGGATCGGTGAACCCCCACCGCAGCGCCGCCGAAGAGACGGCGTCGAAGGAGGCGAGGAAGCCGAGCGAGCCGACGCCGGCCGCAGCTGCGGCGCCGACACCAGCCAGCCCGAGTTCCGGGCGCGTCAGCGGGGGGACCGCCGGACGCTCGCTGATCGTGGCAGTCATGCCGCCACCCCCTTGCGCGCCGAACGGCGGCGGGCAACCGGGCGGGCCAGTGACACGACGTTGAACAGTTCCGCCGCGTGGTCCTCGATCGCGGCGGCGGCGACGCGAATCACGTCATCCGGCATACCGGGGTCGTCCGCGAGGATGTCGCGGGCCGCGTCCAGACGGGCCGCGCGCTCCATCTCGCTCTCACCCTCAACACCCAGCCACAGTTCGACCGGGGTGCCCAGGGCAAGTTCGATGAAGTCATTGCTGGTCACGGCCTGACGGCCGTTGATGTACGAACGCATGACGGAACTCCTGATTACAGAGGGATGGGAGAGACCAGGGCGGGCGCGGCTTGTGGAGAGACGACGCCCGCCCCGGGGCGGAATGGGTGAGCGCCTCGGCCGGGAGTCGAACCCGGCCTACGACCATCAAGGCGACTTGCGCTGAACCGTGCGCGGGATAGGACCCGTGCACGCCCGCTCACTTGCAGAGGTGGGGCGGGATTCCCTCGGACCCCATCGACCACCGGTGTGCAGGTGGCTGGGGCCGCACGCTGTTGAGTTCTCAAGACGCCCGCTGGGGGCGCACAGTCACTCCTTGGTGAGCGCGGTAACCCCAGTTCAGGGATCCCGTCCTCACGGGACTCACCAAGAGCTTTCGTGCAGGTCAAGCAGTCGTGCGCGATGGTCCGAGCAAGAGGAACATGTAATACGTGTTCCTCATCATGCAGAGAGGGTTTCGCTCCGTCAAGCCCTTCGGCTTTTGTGTCTTTGCGAGCCGCTCGCTGCGATGTACCTACAGATTGGCGTCATCTGCGGAGACGATCGACTCCGCACATGTACGACCCGTGCACGACCTCGGTACGGTGAAGTCGTACCAAGTCGTCCCGTGCGAGGGGGAGTTCGGCATGGCCAACGAGAAGCTTCGCGGAGCGATCGTTGAGAGCGGCCTGACGCTCGATCAAGTAGCGCAGCGACTCGGAGTGTCAGCGAAGACGGTGGAGCGCTGGATCAACGAACCAAACCGCAAGCCCTACCGGCGCTTCCAGTACGCCACGGCCTCGCTCCTTCAGTGCGAGGTCTCTTACCTCTGGCCCGAAGAGCGCACGTCGTCAGAGATCACCGAGGCTGGGAACGCTGAGCTGATCAAGCTGTACCCGCACCGGTCCGTCGTTCCCAACCGCATTTGGCCCCAGCTCTACGCGCAGGCCAAAGAGTCGTTCGACGTTCTCGTGTACTCGGGTTTTTGGCTCACAGAGGACGCAGCGTTCCACCGAGTCGTGAAGGAGAAGTCAGCGGCCGGCACCCGTATCCGCTTCATGCTCGGAGACCCGGACAGTCCCGCGGTAGCGGTGCGCGGTGAGGATGAGGGGATCGGGCCAGCCATGGCCAGCAAGATTCGGAACGCCCTCATCAACTACAGCTCGCTCTTCGGACTTCCCGGAGTGGAGTTCCGGCTCCACGGCACCACGCTCTACAACTCGCTCTACCGGGCAGACAACGAGATGCTCGCCAACGGCCACCTGTACGGGGTAGGCGCGTACATGGCCCCTGTCCTGCACCTTCAGCGTGTGCCCGGGGGAGAGCTGTTCGACGCATACGCTGAAAGCATCGAACGAGTCTGGGAAGCGGCCAGGCCCATCTCCTCGCCCGCCGACTGCGGAGGTCTGCACGCATGAGCCGTATCGACTACTTCCGGGACCCCAACGCGCCAAAGGCGAACTCGGTGGTCCCCTCCGTCACGGCAGTCGTCCGCGACGACACGGGGCGACTTCTGCTCATTCACAAGACCGACAACAACCTGTGGGCACTCCCCGGAGGCGGTCACGACATCGGCGAACGCATCGGCGATACCGTCGTTCGGGAAGTGCTTGAGGAGACGGGAATCACGGTCGAGATTGACAGCGTCTCTGGCCTCTACACCGACCCTCAGCACGTCCTCGCGTACGACGACGGAGAGGTCCGTCAGCAGTTCTCAATCTGCTTCCGAGCGCACCCCACGGGCGGCACTCTGCGTACGAGCAGCGAATCCAAAGAGGTCCGCTGGGTCGACCCAGCGGACCTCGATGACCTGGACATCCATCCGTCCATGCGGCTGCGCATCACACACGGCCTGGACGAGACGCGCCAAGAGCCTTACATCGGCTGATCTGCGGTCTGCGCCTGGACGAGGCGCCCCTCCACACGTCGCGAGGCTGCGTGGATCTCCGGCGCGGCGCGTTGGATGAAGCGGCCGACGATCGTCTCCGGCCCATACCGCTGCACGATTTCGTTGAGGCGGTCGGTCGGCGCGGTGTGCGTGCCGTCCGGGGTCGTCGTCATGTCGCAGAAGAGCAAGGCGTCCACAAGGTCGGGGCGCTCAAGCTTGAACTCGCTCTCCAGCTCGTGCCGGAGCCCCCGCTCCTCCGCCTCCAGCAAGGCACAGGAGTGGTGCGCCACGAGACGGACGACCCGTTCATCTACCCCTTCCTGACCACGGAGGAAGCGGGCCCCGTCGAGCGGATGGAATCCGGTGAGCGCGATCTCCGGCGAGTACCCGATGTCATGCAGCACGGCTGCCGCTTCGAGAAGTTCCGCGTCGTCGCCAAGAATCGGAGCCAGAGAGCGGGCGCGCTTCGCGACACCAAGGGAATGCGCCCACCTTCGGGGCAGCGGCTCGGCCAGCATCGATTCAGAGAGCGAGTACGCCCACTCAGTCAGTCCCATGGTGACCAAGGCTACGGCCCTACGGCAGGACTTGGGAGAGCACGCACTGTGCGTCCCTTGCCGTGAACGGTGGCGAGCAAGCCCGTCCCCTCCATGTACGCGAGCCCTCGGCGGACAGCCGTACGCGATACGCCGAATCGCTCGCACAGCCTCGCCTCCGACGGATACGCATCTCCGACGGCCAGCGAGTCCTCTTCGATCACCGCCACCATCCGTTCAACGAGTGAGCGGCGGTCACCGCCTTGGGACACGCGCCACCCGATGCCCGGCGCTGATTCCAGCACTCCTTCAGCCTCCAGCGTCTTGAGCGATCGGCGGATCGTGTTCCGCGCTACGCCGTGCTCACGCATGAGGTCCGCCTCGGACGGCAAACCGCTCCCGTGCCTGCCGCCCTCGATCTCCTGCCGGAGTGCTTCCGCAATGACCAGGTAGGTTCCGCGCGGACTGGCCTCTGTCACTTGGGCTCCCCTCGGCTCACTATCTCGCTCCCTGCCAGCCTCCCACGGCCGTCCGGCATCACGTCATGGCCGTTCAGGAGGTCGGGACCCGCCTGGCCGCTCCACCTCAGATTCCGTCTCATTCAGCTCCGTTCGTCCACGTTCACGTCCATACGCAGTGCGGGTTTGTCTGTGGGAGGTGCAGGGTCACTCGGTCGCGCGTCGGTCATGGCGCAGCGCGGTAGTCACTCTCCTGCGAGTTGGCAGACGTGCACCGCATGGGCCCGAAGGTCCCTACCTGCCACATTCTGCGGATGCCACCTTGGCTTCTGGCGCCCGCAAGCGCTGCGCGGACCGAATCTAGAAATTAGTGGTATGCGTCTCGAGACGAGCCGAGGGGGAGTATGCATGTGTGGGGGCGATGACGTCCGCCTTCGGCAGGCGTCATCGTGACGCCGGATCACTGAGTTGCGCAGCGCTCGCCGTCTGCAGCCCTGAGTGGGGTAGCAGCGCGTGTGAACAAGGGGGGCATTATGGCAGTGCCGAACGCTATCCGATGGGTGGATATTGACCCGGCCAAGATTGAAGACGTTATTGCCGTCCTGATCAGTCGTCTTCATCCTGAGACGCAACGGATCGATGGTTCAGGCGGGGATGGCGGAAGAGATGTCCAGTTGCCTTTGGATAGCGGCTTGGTGATCTATGAAATCAAGAGCTTCACGGGCCGGTTGAATGATTCGCGGAGGAGGCAGATTAAGCGATCTTTGCGTGCAGCTTCTTCTCATAATCCGCGCCACTGGCACTTGATTATGCCCCTCGATCTGACACCGAATGAGCTGGAGTGGTACAACGACCTTAAGGACGACTACCCGTTTGTGAGCAATTTTACGCGCGGGCGGACGTGGCTGGACTCGGAGATGGCGCTTCGGCCTGAAATTGCTCGATACTACATCGGCGACAGCAACTCCGAGATCGTGAACTACCTCCGGGATATTAGTAGAGAGGAGGCGGTACTTGCGAATGGATTCCCTGATGCGGTCGCACGAATTAAGCGACTGATCTTGCAGTTGAATGAAATCGATCCGCATTACGTGTTTGGCTTTCATGTTGATCCGGAAGGTAACGTAAAACCTGAGGTTCGACCGCGATACGCGGGTGCGGAGCTCGATAGACCCTTCGTCATCAAAGCGGTCTTCGTTTTCCCTGAAACTCCCGAGGGGCGGGCGGCAAAAGCTGGCTTCAGAGATGCCCTCGACTATGGAGTTCCGGCGGAGCTTCCAGAAGAATTCGTCAAGTCGGTGGAAATTGATGCTCCTGCAGGCATGGGTGGGAAGTGGAGCGGAGGCACCTTCTTTCTGGAGTCCGTGGCCGAGCCAGGATCTGAAGGGGTGCGGTACTCGGCAGTGGTCGCGGATGGGCAGGGGCGTCCGCTTGCTGCCATTCCGCTGATCCTCGCAAGGAGGTTCCGAGGGGAGAAGGGGGCGCAAGTCGAGTTCAATGACATGACGAACTTCTTCACGATTCGTTCTCGCCTCAACGTGCTAGAAAAAACCGCTGTCCACACTTTCAGTTTCGAGCACAGGGGAGGCGTCCTGCCTTCGGCTTTGCTGCCTACCCTGCGATTCCTTGTCAATATCAAGGTTGGCAACCAGTGGGGGCTGGCTGTCAATGATGAAGTGACGCAACTGAATTTGCTGACTGATTCTTTCATTTCGGATCTCGCGGACTATGGGCGCTATATTTCCGTTCTGGCGAAGCTGCAGGAATACACCGGCTTCTCTTTCCCGATTCCGGACATCTTGTCGCCTGAAGATGGCGAACGGCTTAAGCGCGCCAACTACCTAATTAGCGGGAAAGATCTCGTTTCGAAATGGGATCACGCTCGGATTACTTTCACGCGGGAAGGGGTGGAGCGGTGGCGTGTCACGACAGGTTCTGGGCCTGGGCAGATTTTGATGCGTGAGGATTTTTACACTGAGATCTGTGGAAATCGAATCTATGTTGGGCAAGTGCAAAAGCATATTGCTTCGGTGAAAGCTGATGAATTGCCAGACACTGGGGGGGCATCTGACGAGGACACCTTTCCCGTGGATCTTTCGCCGGCGGGTGACGCAACCATGACGACCAAGCTTCTTCCCCGGGAGGAAGAATTCTGAGCCGCTTCAGGCCCCGTGAGTCAAAGGCGCACGCGTTGCCTGGGAACGGCTTCCCCGCAGCGTCGGAGCACCTGGCCGACTGGCACTGGCGGGAGCGCCGGTCTCGGGACGATCCCTACGTCACGCGCGCAGCGGCTCTGGGAACGATTCCCCCGGGTGTCCCCCCAGGAGGGGGTGCAGCGTAAAGAGGCCTGCTGGGAAGGCTCTCGCGGAGCCCTGTGTAAGTCTGCCAAGACACTTGAGCAGAACGGATCTGCCAGAGTGAGGGCGTCGCCGATCCCGGCGTTGCGAACCAGGGTCGTCCGGTATGAGTCCTCTGGCATGCGTGATTTCCGCCGGGCGATGGGGCTGTGGCTGAGCGGTTTGGAGGCCACGGCTGGCCGTGCCGCGATTGGGGCGCCTACTGTTGGCCGTCCTGCAACCAGGACAGAAGTCGCAGCGACCGTTCGAGGGACGCCTGATGTATGTCGGGACGTGCCGCTGCCAGCTTGCGGTAGGCGGTGACGGCTTCCTCGGTGGCGGTCAGTGCGTCCTCATGCCGCCCCAGCCCGCCCAGCTGGATGGCGAGGTTGTACAGACTGCCGGCGAGGTCGGGCAGGAAAGCGTCGGGACGTGCCGCGGCCAGCTTGCGGTAGGCGGTGACGGCTTCCTCGATGGCGGTCAGTGCGTCCTCACGCCGCCCCAGCTCCCTCAGATCGCCGGAGAGGTTGTTCAGACTGCCAGCGAGGTCGGACAGGAAGGCGTCGGGACGCGTTGCGGCCAGTTCCCGGCAGATGGTGACGGCTTCCTCGATGGCGGTCAGTGCGTCCTCATGCCGCCCCAGCCCGCCCAGCTGGATGGCGAGGTTGGTCAGACTGCTGGCGAGGTCGGACAGGAAGGCGTCGGGACGTGCCGCTGCCAGCTTGCGGTAGGCGGTGACGGCTTCCTCGATGGCGGTCAGTGCGTCCTCATGCCGCCCCAGCCCGCCCAGATCGGCGGAGAGGTTGTTCAGACTGCCGGCGAGGTCGGGGAGGAAGGCGTCGGGACGGGTTGTGGCCAGTTCCCGGCGGATGGTGACGGCTTCGTTGCTGGCGGTCAGTGCGTCCTCATGCTGCCCCAGCTGCCACAGCTGGATGGCGAGGTTGTTCAGACTGCTGGCGAGGTTGGGCAGGAAGGCGTCGGGATGTGCCGTGGCCAGCTTGCGGTTGGCGGTGACGGCTTCTTCGATGGCGGTCAGTGCGTCCTCATGCTGCCCCAGCTCCCCCAGCTGGACGGAGAGGTTGTTCAGACTGCCGGCGAGGTCGGGGAGGAAGGCGTCGGGACGGGTTGTGGCCAGTTCCCGGCGGATGGTGACGGCTTCGTTGCTGGCGGTCAGTGCGTCCTCATGCTGCCCCAGCTGCCACAGCCGGACGGCGAGGTTGTTCAGACTGCCGGCGAGGTTGGGCAGGAAGGCGTCGGGATGTGCCGTGGCCAGCTTGCGGTAGGCGGTGACGGCTTCTTCGATGGCGGTCAGTGCGTCCTCATGCTGCCCCAGCTCCCCCAGCCGGACGGCGAGGTTATTCAGACTCGCGGCGAGGCCGGGCAGGAAGGCACCGGAATTGGTAACGGTCCGGGCGCGGTAGTGGTCAGTGAGTCGCTGAGCGAGGTGGGCGGCAGTCTCGGCGAGGTTGTGGCTCGTGTCTGGAAACCGGTTGGCGAGTTGCCGCAGGGTGTCGATGGTGGTGTCGGGAGCATCGGTAATCTGCTTCAGGGCGTGCAGGAGCGGTGTGGGGGTTTCGGTCTGAGTCGCGACGTCGATTACTGCCGGCACCAGGGTGTCGGAGTGGCGAACGCACAGTTCGGTGAGCAGGTGGGCAAGTGTGCCGCGCAGGGGTAGGTGGGTTGCGGCCCGCGTGGACACGGTCAGCAACTGTCGGGCCTGGGCCTCGGTAGCCTCGGGCAGGAGGCGGTCGGGCAGGTTGGGGTGGGCCAGCAGGTGGCGGCCGGTGAAGCGTTCGGCGAGCCGGTCCGGCCGGAGGCTCTCCCATACGCTGTCATCAGCCGGGGGATACAGCTCTGTGATCCAGCGGTGCACGTTGTTGCGACGGTCCTCGCTCTGATCCGACAGTCCAGGAACCCTGGCGAGCAGTCTGTCAGCTTGTTGCCGGTCGGGCGCTCCGAGCAGGAATGCGGCAGCCAGAGCATGAGAAAGGGTGTCCATGGTGAGTACCGGATGAAGGGCGCGCGCGACGGCGGAGTTCTCCCAGTAGCGCCGCTCGTGGCGCAGCAGTCGGTCTTCCACGCCCGAAGCGGGTCTGGGATTTGTTGCGGCGTCGGGTGGTTGGGCGGTGTCGAGCAGGTCGGCCAGGGCGGTCATGTGCAAGGTCAGCGCCGTGCTCATGCCTTCTCTGTTGATCGCGGCTGCTGAGACGTTCTCGATGAGCTGGTGGGCCAGGGCTGGCCAGTCGTGGTGGTGCCAGCCGTGGACAGAGGGGAGGTGCCCGGCGAAGCTGCCGGCGGCCTCCCGGTAGCCGTCCAGCCGGTTCCCAGACTTCGATTCCAGGGCACCCAGATGCGTGACGGGCGTGCCGTCCAGCAGTTCTTCGGCTGCCGGGGTCTTGTCTTGGAGGGTCTGCCACCAGTCGCCCGCGGTACGGGCCAGCAGCAGCACTTTCACTGCGGTGCCGGCGCCCGTGCCGATGCCGTGCCGGGCCAGGGCCTGGCAGAGGTCGGTGAGCTGGCTGGTGCGGGTCTCGGCGTAGTCCACGACGATCAGTGCAGGCGCCGTCGCTGAGGCCACCACGTCCAGGGAGCCGTCTGCGGCGTCGGCGCGCAGCCACAGGACGGCCCACGGCTTCTGGCGGGCGAGCAGGGTGGCCAAGTGGTGGGCGAGGCGGGTCTTGCCCTGCCCGCCCGGGCCGTGGATCAGCCACGCTCCGAAGCCCGGCAGGCCGGCCCACGCGCGCAGTTGGGTGAGCAGGTCCTCGCGTCCGCGGAACGGGACGACCGCCCGCCGGGCCCTCAGCAGCGCAGCGGGCGATGAAACCGTTTGGGCGCCGGTGGCGTTGAGCGTGTCGGTGTGGTCCGCCAGCCCCTGCCACTCAACCGGCTCCATCCCGGTGCCCGCCTCCGGGCCATGCAGGGCCAGCGTGTCGCGGAAAGCCTGGTCGTGAAACAGCACATACAACGGAACGGCATGCAAGCTGGCGTGGGCCAGTCCGGCCAGGTCAGCAGAGATCACCCCGGTGAGCAGGTCCCCGCAGAAGACAGCCGCGCCGGACAGGCCACCCCACGGGCTCCCGTCGGTGGACTGGGGCGGGTGCTCGGTAAGGGTGACGACGTGCCGGTTGTCGACACGGCCGGTGACCGGATTTATCGTGCCGGTGGCCTGCCACAGCTCCACCGGCCTACCGGACCGCTGGACCATGTCCGGTACACCCACGGTCTGGCACGTGGACCCAGGCAGGCTGGTGACCAGCCTGCCCCAGCGGATCGCAGAACTCTTGAGCGGTTGCCAGGCCGGGTCGTCGATCAGGAGCAGGGCGGCATCGTCCCGGCCGCCGGGCGTGCCCCGCCACACCACCTTCGCTGCGTACCGCGCCGCGTGGCCCGGCTGGAAGAACTCGGCTGACTCACCCAGGGCTGGGACGACGTGAGCTGAGGTCAGCACTAGGTGGTCACTGATCACATAGCCCGACCCTTGCCCGTCGGCACCGTCGACGGCCACCACACGCTCGCGATTCATCCCCGCCCCTATACACCCCACGCACAGGCCAAGCCCAGAATGAGGTCAATCCTCGATCCGGGCCTCGACATTTCCCGGACCCTGCTGCCGGCCCGCGCTGCCGTGAATGAGCAGATCCCCGCCCCCCGGCTTCTTCGGGGTCAAGGCGATCTTCACCCGGTGCGTACGGCCCCGCGCCACCCCTGTCTCTGCCTCCGCGGACACCACCCAAGCCTTGAATCCGGCCTTCACCTTCGCGTCAGCCCGCAACTCAACCGCGAACTCCATCTCTACCGGACCGACTTGGAAAGCCAGATCCGGTCCCGCACCCCGCGCCGCGGCCTCCAGCAGCTCATCCCGCAACGCTGCCACCGCATCCGCCAGCTCAATCTCCATATGTTCGCACCCTCCCGACTGGGCAGCCCGGCGCCAACGGCCACACCGCCGCATCACGCCCCGCAGGGCATTGCACGGATAGAGGGACCACCATCCCACCGCATCAGTTCCACCCGTCACCCAAACGGAGTGGATGGTGCCAGTGACGCCGCACAGACCGCATGCAGGGGAGAACGGGCTGACCTTCATCGCTCAGGGCGGCCGCCGGGCCCCCAGATGTCCCCCAGCGGGGCCAAGAGCGAGAGGAAGGCATGCTCAGGCCGCGCGGAACCAGCCCGCTGTAAATCTGCCGGCTTAGCCTTCCGTGGTTCGAATCCACGCGCCGCCACATGAAGGTGAACCCCCTCCGATCTGCGGAAACGCGGATCGGAGGGGGTTTCTTCATGTCGGGGTGAGGAGAGGGGCGCGTCGCCCCGATGAAGTCCGTCCCGCCGCCCGGTCGAGGGGTCGCTCCCCGCTTCCAAGGGTCCCCCTCCGGGTCCGTTGCGCGACCGTGACGGGAGTGCCGAACAACGGGCAGGGTGGCTGTCATGTTTCGGTCATGGGGTGCGCTCGTCACGGTCTACGACTCCGAGGGCCAGTTCGTCGCGACCGGCACACCCGGCACGGGTGCCTACGACGACGCGGCGGCGTGCACGTTCCCGGTCATCGTGCGGACCGTGCCGGACGCCTCGAAGTCGTAGGGCGTGCGCGTCGGTTGGCACCCGCGTAAGGACATCACCAACGAGGTCGCGCGCACGGGCGAGCCGGTCCAGCTCCTCGAATGACGCAGCGGCGGTCGGAGGTTCTCGCGTGCGCCCGGGACACCCGCGCCGTGGCCCCTGGCAGAGTGCCCGGCCCGTCGACCCCTCGCAGGGTGCTCAGAGGCCCTCGGACGCGTCAGAACAGCGGCAGTTGGCCGGGGAAGTCCGGGACCGCGTAGCCGTCCAGGGTGGGCTGGGCCGCGCCGAGTTGGGCCTGCCGGCGTGAACCGGGGCACGAGACCAGCTCGCCGCTCTCCCGCCCGCCGGGCGGATCGTGCCGAGCGAACCGGCCCGCGACGACCGCGATCTCCCGGCGGCACTCGGGGCAGTGTCTACGACGCGATGACATGCCATCAGTGTGCCCCGCGCCCGCCGGGTCGTGTCGGACGGCATGGGTGACACGTCCCGCCGCACGGTCCGAACGACAGGCCCTAGTTCCCGGCCACCGACTTCACCGCCACCGAGATCGGTGTCGAGCCTCCGATCGCCTCCAGGGTCAGACCGGCCGTCGCCGAGGTGTCCACCAGCTCGGCGAGGATCGCGGCGACGTCGTCACGGGGGATCATGCCGCGCCCCGTGGACGCCTCCAGCCGTACCAGGCCGGTGCCGGCGTCGTCGATCAGGCTGCCGGGGCGCAGGATCGTCCAGTCCAGGCCCTTACGGCCGCGGATGTACGCGTCGGCTTCGCCCTTGGCCCGCAGATACGCGTCGAAGATCTCGTCACCGGGGTGGTCCGCGTCGGCGCCCATCGAGGAGACGACCACGTGGCGCCGTACACCCGCGAGCTCCGCGGCGTCCGCGAACAGGATGGCCGCGCCCTTGTCCACCGTCTCCTTGCGGTCCACCCCGCTGCCCGGGCCCGCGCCCGCCGCGAAGACGGCCGCGTCCGCTCCGCGCAGGTGTGCCGCGACATCCTCCACCGACGCCGACTCCAGGTCGCACAGGGCCGGCTCGGCGCCCGTCGCCCGCAGATCGTCGCTCTGCTCGGCGTGGCGGATGAGCCCCACGACCTCGTCGCCGCGCGCGGAGAGCAGCCGCTCCAGCCGCAGCGCGATCTGACCATGACCTCCAGCGATGACAATGCGCATGTCTCCGACCGTACGCCCGGACGGACCCGTTCGCCGCACAACCCTGTGGACAACTCATGCGTCACATGGGTGATCACTGTGGACGCACCGGGTGCGCCAGGTGCGCCGGATCCATCAGGTGCGCCGGTCGGCCCGCACGGGCCGATGGCCCGGTGCGGCGGACCCACGGTGGTCACGTCGAGAACGACGGAACACGCGAACGAAGGATGACGGGCGGCCCCGCCCGGCGTCGTAGAGGAGACCACCATCACCGCCATACGCAAGACCGTGACCGCGGCCGGCTGCACCGTCGCCCTCCTCGCCACGGCGGCCGCCTGCGGCACGGTCGAGAACCTCACCGCCGGTCAGAAGGTGGACCACGCGGTCGACCGGCTCGGCGAACAGAAGTCCCTCTCCTTCCGGTTGGACCTGGACGCCGACGCATCCGCGATCAGCGCGCTGGGCGGCGACGCCGACCCGGACGAGGCGCTGCCGCCCGAGGTCGCGAAGGCCCTGAGCACGCTGCACGTCGATGTCTCGGTCAAGTCGAGGAAGCCGCTGGCGGATTCGGGCGAGAAGGACCTTCTCGGAACGGGCCTGAAGGTCTCGGGAGCGGACGGCGTCCTGGCCGAGTTCCGCTTCGTCGGCGACTTCACGTACTACCGCGCCGACATGAAGGCCCTCGGCAGGACGATGGGCTTCCCCCTGCCGTCCGCCGACGACCTCCCTCCGGGCGAGAAGGAGATGAGGAAGGTCTTCGAGGGCGACTGGGTGAAGATCGACACCAAGGCCCTGGAAGATGCGCAGAAGTCCGCGGGCGGCCCCAAGGGTGCCGGCGGCTCGGGTGACATCGACGCCAGGACGCAGAAGAAGATCCTGGACGCGGTCGGCGCGGTCGTCGGCCGCAAGGTCACCTTCCGTACCGAGGAAGGAGCCGACGGCGTCGAGCACGTCGTCGCCACGGGCAACTTCCGCGATCTGGTCACCGGCGTCGTCGCCAGACTCCGGCCGCTCCAGGGCGACCTTCCGGCGGGCATGGAACTCCCCACCGCCAAGGACCTCAAGGACGCCCCGGACAAGAAGGTCTCCGCCGACTTCACCCTGAAGAACGGCGACCTCCGGCAGATCAGGATCGACCTCGCCGCTCTCGCGGACGGCCCCAAGGGCACCAGACTCCCCCTCGTCCTGAAGTTCGCCGAGGCCGGAGACATCCGTGCGCCGAAGGGAGCCACGGAACTCCCGCCGGGCACGTTTCCCGGCGTCGGCCCCGGAGTACTGGGCGGCGGCGTGCTCGGCGGCGGCGAACTCTAGAGGGCCCGCGCGAGCCGACCCTGCATTGGCCGACTCCGCGCGAACCCCGGCAACCCGCTCCACCCGCGCAAGCGGAGTCCGTCGACTCGCTCAACCTGCCCGAGCCGAGCCCGCACCGCGACAGCCCCGCCCTCGTCCCACCGGCCTCCAGCCCACCGCCTCCAGCCCACCGCCTCGGCAAAGCCTCCGAAGGCCGGTGGGCCGGTGAGCCGGTGGGCCGGTGGGCGAGTCGTCCGGCGTCCGGTTGGTCGGAGTCCCGCCTCGGGGTGGACCGGATCGGCATGGGGCCGGATCGGCCGGATCGTGTTTCTACGAGAGCCCCCCGCGCCCCTGTCGCGGCAGGTCGAGCCCCGACGCGGACGCCGAGTTGCAGTACTCGCGCACCGCGCTGGTCCGCGCCACCACGCGCCCCCGGTGCACGACGATCCGGCTGTACGCGAGGGACAGCACCCCGTCGAGCCGGTCCCCCCGCACGGCCAGCAACTCGGCCGGGAACCCCGCCTCCACACGCACCTCCGGCAGCCCGAGAGCGGCCCGGGCGGCGCAACTCACCGCCTCGTAGGCGTCCTCGGGGCGCAGGCCGTGGAGGGAGGCCAGCAAGTAGGCGGCCTCCAGGGGGTCGCCACGGCCCACCGGGTTGGACACGTCCCGCAGGGCGCCGCTGCCGGCCGCCACGCGCACCCCGGCCGACCGCAGCAGCCGTACGGGAGCGGTGGCGCGGACATCGGCCGAGGCGCATCCCCCCTGCGGCAGACAGACCACCGTCACGCCGGCCGCGGCGAGTTGGTCCGCGGCGCGGGACGCCACCTCGGTCGGCAGCCCGCCGAGTCCGCCGCACGGTCCGAGCGTCACGCCCGGACGCAGCCCGCCCGCCATGGCCGCGAGCCGGGCGAGCCGCGCAGGGTCGGCGGCGTCCGTGTGCAGGTCGACCGGGCAGCCGTGTTCGGAGGCGAGCTCCAGGACCGCCTCCACGTACCCGGTGGGATCGGGGTCGGCGTCCGGGCAGCCGCCCACCACGGAAGCGCCCATCTTCAGGGCGTCCCGCAGCATCGCGAGCCCGTCGGCCCCGGCCGCCCCGGTCAGCAGCCGGGGCATCGCCACCGTGGTCAGTTCGGCGAGGCCCCGCAGCGACCGCCGTACCTGGAGGACCGCCGCCAGCGCGTCCAGCCCCTGTACGTCGCCGACGCGCACGTGGGAGCGCAACGCCGTGGCGCCGTGCCCCAGTTGCAGCAGGGCGGCCTCGGTGGCCCGGCGCTGGATCTCCTGGTCGTCGTAGGCGAGCGGGCCGTCGCCGTCGGCCGTCAGGGCGGTGTCGCTGTGCGCGTGGGCCTCCGCGGGCGCCGGCAGGAGGAGGAAGCCGTCCAGGTCCACCTTCGCGGCGAGGGCCCCGGAGGCGCCCGCCAGGCTTCCGGCGGTCCCGACCGCCTCGATCCGTCCGCCGCCCAGCCGTACGTCCACGGACCGGCCGTCGGTGAGGCGCGCTCCGCACAGCAGCAGCGCTGAGGTGTCGGTCTGTCCCGACGAGGAGGGGGGCGGCTGCTGCTGTCGGTCGGGCATCGCGCTCCTGGGCTCGAGGGCGGCTGCGGGAGGGACGGCTGCGGAACGAGGGGACACAAGATCACGCAGCGTGAGTCGAGCCTAGGGTGGCGACCCGTCAACGTCGGGGAGGAGCGCAATAGTCGTACCGGTGTGGCCCGTCGGTGCCTGGTCGACCAGGCAGCGCCGCAC
Source organism: Streptomyces sp. M41(2017) (assembly GCF_002078175.1). Lineage (GTDB taxonomy): Bacteria > Actinomycetota > Actinomycetes > Streptomycetales > Streptomycetaceae > Streptomyces. The sequence continues at coordinate 2,803,540 of NZ_MWFK01000001.1, forward strand.
CGGACCGGACCTGGGAGGGAGTCCGGCGACACGGCGCGGGTGACGGGAACGGCGGGGCTCCGGCTGCGCCGGGACGGCCTCGGGAGACCTCGTCACACCCTCGTCACCGCGTGTGATCCGTGGGCCGCCAGGGGTGCTTGAGAGGTCCCGGGAACGGCCGGGCGAACAGCGGGGAACAGGCCGGGGCGGGTGCCGCGAAACGGATTTGGGCGATCGGCGGGCGACCGTGTAATGTCTTCATCGCTCGCCCCAATAGCTCAGTCGGTAGAGCGTCTCCATGGTAAGGAGAAGGTCTACGGTTCGATTCCGTATTGGGGCTCTGGTGTGAGAGGTTCCCGTCGCAAGGCGGGGGCCGATCTCATCAAAGCGGTGTAGCTCAGTCGGTAGAGCAAGCGGCTCATAATCGCTGTGTCACCGGTTCAAGTCCGGTCACCGCTACTGACAGTAGCCGATTGCGGGGTCGGTCCTTCGATCGGCTACTCTTCTATGCATTAATGTCCCATCCGTTCGTCAAGGAGCACTCCTGTGGCTGCCACCGACGTCCGCCCGAAGATCACGCTGGCCTGCGTGGAGTGCAAGGAGCGGAACTACATCACCAAGAAGAACCGGCGTAACAACCCGGACCGACTGGAGATGAAGAAGCACTGCCCGCGTTGCAACGCGCACACCGCGCACCGCGAAACGCGATAATTCAGGCTCGTACACGAGGCCGTCCCCTTCGCGGGGGGCGGCCTCGCGTCGTTGTGCAGCCGTGTCCGGCACGGATCCGGGGCACCGGAGTCCGCGGCGGCCCGGCCCTTCCGGGTCCGCGGTGGACCCGGCGTCATACAGCGAAGACAACCAGGAGGTGCCGAGCCCATGGCGCTCGACCAGTCCTTCGTGGGGCGGTCCTACCCGCCCACCGACCCCTACGAGGTCGGCCGGGAGAAGATCCGCGAGTTCGCGGAGGCCGTCGGCGACGGTAACCCCGCGTACACGGACCCCGAGGCCGCGCGAGCGCTCGGTCACCCTGACGTGATCGCCCCGCCGACCTTCGTGTTCGCCATCACGTTCAAGGCCGCCGGGCAGGTCGTCCAGGACCCGCAACTGGGCCTCGACTACAGCCGGGTGGTGCACGGTGACCAGAAGTTCGCGTACACCCGGCCCGTGCGGGCCGGCGACCGGCTGACGGTCACCTCGACCATCGAGTCGATCAAGTCCCTCGCGGGCAACGACATCCTGGACATCCGTGGCGAGGTCCACGACGAGGCGGGCGAGCACGTCGTGACAGCGGTCACGAAGCTTGTGGCGCGCGCGGCGGAGGTGGGCTGACATGGCGGCGAAGATCTCTTACGCGGACGTCGAGGTCGGCACCGAGCTGCCGGCCGGGACCTTCCCCGTGACCCGTGCCACGCTCGTCCAGTACGCGGGCGCCTCCGGGGACTTCAATCCGATCCACTGGAACGAGAAGTTCGCCGTCGAGGTGGGTCTCCCCGACGTGATCGCGCACGGCATGTTCACCATGGCCGAGGCCGTCCGCGTCGTCACCGACTGGGTCGGCGACCCCGGCGCGGTCGTCGAGTACGGCGTGCGGTTCACCAAGCCCGTCGTCGTCCCGAACGACGACAAGGGCGCCACCATCGAGGTCAGCGCCAAGATCGGCGCCAAGCTCGACGACAACACCGTGCGCGTCGACCTCACGGCGACGAGCGCGGGCCAGAAGGTCCTCGGGATGTCCCGCGCGGTCGTACGACTGGCCTGAGCGGCAACCCGCGGCGCAAGGCCGAGGCCCGCTTAGAGGCCGGGGTAAGGGGCGTCCGCCCATGGCGGACGCCCCTTACCTGTCTCCGGCAGCCACCGGTTCCCCGTCTCTTGACGTAGTTAGTGATTGAGTACTAACTTAGCCGCATGGTCAGGATGAGCGCAGAAGAGAGGCGCGAGAGCGTCGTCCGCGCGGCGATGAGCGAGTTCGCGCGGGGCGGTTACTACGGCACCTCCACCGAGGCGATCGCCAAGCGCGTGGGTGTCTCGCAGCCGTATCTCTTCCGGCTCTTCCCGGGCAAGAAGGCGATCTTCCTAGCGGCCGCCGAGCGGTGCATGGACCTCGCGCGGCAGACGATGGAGGAGGCCTCCGAAGGCCTGGAGGGCGAGGAAGCCCTGCACTCCATGGCGAACGCCTATGTGAAGGTCATCGCGGAGCACCCGGAGCGGCTGCTCATGCAGATGCAGATGTACGTCGCGGTGGCGGCGGCCGAGGAGGCCGGCGACCACGAGCTCGGCGAAGCGGTGCGGGCCGGCTGGATGCGGCTGTGGGACACGGTGCACGTGCCGCTCGGCGCGCAGGTCGACGACACGGCGACCTTCATGGCGTACGGCATGCTCATCAACTGCCTGGTGTCGATGGGGTTCCCGCCCGAGCACCGGGTCTGGGAAGGGCTGTATCCGTCGGCGCGGGTCACGGGTCGGCTGGAGAAGTAGGGCCGGGGGAGGGCGGAGTTCCGCACCTCTTTCTGCCCGCTGAAGTTAGTCATCAATAACTAACCAATGATCCACATCATCCTCTGGGGGAGCGATGACACAGCGGACGGCACGGACGGACCGGAACGGACCGGCGGAGCAGGACCGATCGGCGGAGCAGGACGGGCAGGCGGAGCAGGGCGGACCGACGGATCAGGGCGGGCCCGGCGGTCCGGCCGGGACATCGACGACGAAGACGTCCGGGACGCCGGACAAGCGGCGCGGCGGCGCCGGCTGGGCCCTAGTCATCACCAGCGTCGCCGGATTCATGGCGGCCCTCGACAACCTCGTCGTCACCACCGCCCTGCCCTCGATCCGCAAGGACCTCGGGGGAGCGCTGGACGACCTGGAATGGACCGTGAGCGCCTACACGCTCACCTTCGCCGTCCTGCTGATGTTCGGCGCGGCCCTCGGTGACCGGTTCGGCCGCCGGCGGCTCTTCCTCGTCGGCCTCGGCATCTTCACCGGTGCCTCCGCCGCCGCGGCCATGGCCCCCGGCATCGACTCCCTGATCGCCGCCCGGGCCGTCCAGGGCGTCGGCGCCGCGATCATGATGCCGCTGACCCTCACCCTGCTGACCGCGGCGGTTCCGGCCGCACGGCGCGGGATGGCGTACGGGATATGGGGCGCGGTGAACGGACTCGCGGTCGCCTCCGGACCCCTCATCGGCGGCAGCCTCACCGAACACGTGTCCTGGCACTGGATCTTCTGGCTGAACGTCCCGCTGGGTCTCGCCGTCCTCCCGCTCGCCCGGCTGCGGCTGTCGGAGTCGTTCGGCAACGGCAACCCGCTCGACTTCCCCGGCACCCTGCTCGCCAGCGGCGGCCTCTTCGGGATCGTCTACGGCCTGGTCCGCGGGCCCGCCGAGGGATGGACCAGCCCGTTCGTGCTGACCGCCCTCTTCGCGGGTGCCGCGCTGCTCGCCGGGTTCGTCCTGCACGGCAGCCGCGCCAGGAACGCGATGCTCCCGATGCGGCTCTTCCGTTCCCGCGCCTTCGCCGGGATCAACGCGGCCAGCCTGCTGATGTTCCTCGGGATGTTCGGCTCGATCTTCCTGCTCAGCCAGTACATGCAGGGCGTGCTCGGTTACTCGCCGACCGAGGCGGGCCTGCGGATGCTCCCCTGGACCGGGATGCCGATGCTGGTCGCACCCATCGCCGGCTATCTCTCCGACCGCGTCGGCGGCCGTCCCGTCGTGGCGACCGGCCTCTTCCTCCAGGCCGCCGGGCTCGCCTACTACGCCTCCGTGGTCGCCGCCGACGCCTCGTACGCGGCGCAGCTGCCCGCGCTGATCATCAGCGGCATCGGGATGTCCCTCTACTTCGCCCCCGCGTCCAACCTGGTCATGTCCAGCGTCCGGCCGCAGGAGCAGGGCATCGCCTCCGGAGCCAACAACGCGCTGCGCGAGGTGGGCGGTGCGCTCGGTATCGCGGTGATGTCCTCGATCTTCTCGGCGCAGGGCGGCTACGCGACGGCACAGAGCTTCATCGACGGACTGCGGCCCGCGCTGGTCGTCGGCGCCGTGGTGGTGGGTCTCGCGGGTCTCGCCGCGCTGGCCATCCCGAGCGCCGGACGCCCGGAGCGCGCCGAGACGGGCGGGACACCGGCGCCCGCTCCCGAAGCGGACCGGGCCGAGACCACTCGGACCGGCGCCGCCCGGGCGGAGACCGGGTCCCTGGAGACCACCGCCCGCTGACGCCCCGAACGTCCCCGCGGCACGACGAAACGGCTCCGCCCGACGGCGGGGCCGTTCGCCGTGCGCGGGCGCCTCGGCTTCGGCACGGCCGTGCGGCGCGCACCGGTGGCCGGAGGCTCCCGGCCCTTCTCGTAGTCTTGGCCCCGTGCTGGAACTCCACGATGCCCCGCTCGCCCCGCTGACCACCTTCCGGCTCGGCGGCCCGGCCGCCCGGCTGATCACCGCCACGACCGACGCCGAGGTGGTCGCCGCCGTGCGCGAGGCCGACGCCGCCGGTACGCCGCTGCTGCTGATCGGCGGTGGATCGAACCTGGTCATCGGCGACAAGGGCTTCGCGGGCACGGCTCTGCGCATCGCCACGGAGGGTTTCTCGCTCGACGGCACGACGCTGGAGCTGGCCGCCGGAGAGGTGTGGACCGACGCGGTCGCCCGCACCGTCGAGGCCGGGCTCGCCGGGATCGAGTGCCTCGCCGGCATCCCCGGCTCCGCGGGCGCGACCCCGATCCAGAACGTGGGCGCGTACGGCCAGGAAGTGTCGTCGACGATCAGTGAAGTGATCGCCTACGACCGCAGGACGGGCGAGACGGTCACGCTGACCAACGCCGAGTGCGCCTTCTCCTACCGGCACAGCCGCTTCAAGGCCGACCCCGACCGCCATGTCGTGCTGCGCGTCCGTTTCGAACTGGAGGACGCGAACGGCCTCTCGGCGCCGGTCAAGTACGCCGAGACCGCCCGCACGCTCGGTGTCGAGCCCGGGGACCGCGTCCCCCTCGCCGACGCCCGCGAGACCGTGCTGAAGCTGCGCGCCGGCAAGGGCATGGTGCTCGACCCCGAGGACCACGACACCTGGTCCGCCGGGTCGTTCTTCACCAACCCGATCCTCACCGACGAGGCGTTCGCCGCGTTCCACGCGCGCGTGCGGGAGCGCCTCGGCGCCGACGCCGTGCCGCCCGCCTATCCCGCCGGCGAGGGGCACACCAAGACCTCGGCGGCCTGGCTGATCGACAAGTCGGGCTTCACCAAGGGCTACGGAACCGGCCCCGCCCGCATCTCCACCAAGCACACGCTGGCCCTCACCAACCGGGGCGAGGCCAGCACCGAGGACCTCCTCGCGCTCGCCCGCGAAGTCGTCGCCGGAGTCCACGACGCCTTCGGCATCACCCTGGTCAACGAGCCGGTCACGGTCGGCGTCAGCCTCTGACCCCCAGGCTCTGCGTCGTCGAGGCTCCCTGACGCCGGCGGTCTCCGACACGGACGGTCCGCCGACGGCGGCTCCACGGGGGTGCCTAGTAGGCGATGCCCACGCCCTGCTTCACCGTCGCCGGGTCGTCGGTCATCGCCAGCATCGCGTGGGCCACGTCGGCGCGTCCGATGAGGCGGCCCCGGGCCGGGAATCCGCCCACGGCCGTGCGGTAGGAGCCGGTCACCGGCTTGTCCTGGAGGCGGGGCGGGCGAACGGTGGTCCAGTCCGTGGCGCTCGCGGCCAGCGCGGCCTCCATCTCCCTCAGGTCGGCGTACACGTCCTTCAGGAGCGACGAGATCATCCCCCGCATGGCGCGGTCGACGAACCCGTCCTCCGCTGCCGCCGGGCCGACCGGACTCGCGCTGACCACCAGCAGGCGCCGGGTCCGCTCCGCCTCCATGGCGCCCAGCACCGTACGGGTCAGCCGTGAGGCGACCCCGGCGTCCTTGCGGCGACGCGCGCCGAGACCCGACAGCACCGCGTCCCGGCCCGCGACGGCGGGGCGCAGCGCCTCCGGGTCGGTGAGGTCGGTGCGGAACACCTCCAGACCGGCGCCGGTGACCGTGAGGCGCGCGGGATCCCGCACGACGGCTGTGACCTGGTGGCCCGAGCCCAGGGCCTGACGGACGATCTCCTGGCCGATGCCTCCGGTGGCACCGAGAACGGTGAGTTTCATGACCTGCTCCCAGCGGGTGGACGGGACGGAAGAACGAGGTGGGTGAGTGTTCACTCACCTCTGCTCCTCCTAGAGTGAGTAAGTACTCACCCACCCGTCAACCCCGCGAGGACGCGCCGTGGAATCCTTGGGCCCCATGCAGCAGACATCAGCCACCGAGCCCGTGCGGTCGAAGCCGGCCAGAATCCGCATCCTGGACGCGGCACACGAGCTCATGCTCACCCTCGGCCTCTCCCGTGCCACCACCAAGGAGATCGCGAAGGCGGCCGGCTGTTCCGAAGCGGCCCTCTACAAGTACTTCTCGAGCAAGGAAGAGCTGTTCATCCGCGTCCTGCAGGAGCGCCTGCCCCGGCTCGGCCCGCTGCTGGAACGGCTGACCGCCGAACCGGAGCAGCACTCCCTGGAGGAGAACCTCACCGCGATCGCCCGCCAGGCGGCCCTCTTCTACGAGCAGAGCTTCCCGATCGCCGCCTCGCTGTACGCGGAGACCCAGCTCAAGCGCCGTCACGACGAGGCGATGCGGGCCATGGGAGCCGGACCCCACATGCCGATCCGGGGTGTCGCCGCGTATCTGCGCGCGGAGCAGGAGGCCGGGCGGGTCCAGCCCGGCGCCGACACCTACGCCGCCGCCTCACTCCTCCTCGGCGCCTGCGCGCAGCGCGCGTTCGCCTACGACGCGACCCAGGACGGCACGGCCCCACCGCTCGACACCTTCGCGCCGGGGCTCGCCCGCACCCTGCTCACCGGGATCGCGCCGGTCGGCCCGTGACGGACCGCTCTAGGAGGTCAGCCAGTCGTCGACGCCGGACAGCAGCTTGGCGCGCATGTCCTCCGGTGCCGCCGAGGCGCGGATCGACTGCCGGGCCAGCTCGGCCAGCTCCGCGTCCGTGAAGGCGTGGTGGCGCCGCGCGATCTCGTACTGGGCGGCGAGCCGTGATCCGAACAGCAGCGGGTCGTCGGCGCCGAGGGCCATCGGGACCCCGGCTTCGAACAGAGTCCTCAGGGGTACGTCGGCCGCCTTCTCGTAGACGCCCAGCGCGACGTTCGACGCGGGGCAGACCTCACAGGTCACCCCGCGGTCGGCCAGACGCTTCAGCAGACGGGGGTCCTCGGCGGCCCGCACCCCGTGGCCGATCCGGGAGGCGTGCAGGTCGTCCAGGCAGTCGCGGACGGAGGCGGGCCCGGTCAGCTCCCCGCCGTGCGGCGCGGCCAGCAGCCCGCCCTCCCGCGCGATCGCGAAGGCGCGGTCGAAGTCCCGCGCCATGCCCCGCCGTTCGTCGTTGGAGAGCCCGAATCCGACGATCCCGCGGTCCGCGTACCGCACGGCGAGCCGGGCCAGCGTCCGGGCGTCCAGCGGGTGCTTCATCCGGTTCGCGGCCACCAGGACGCGCATCCCGAGCCCGGTGTCCCGCACGGCCGAGTCGACCGCGTCGAGGATGACCTCCAGGGCCGGGATCAGACCGCCGAGCCGGGGGGCGTACGACGTCGGGTCGACCTGGATCTCCAGCCACCCGGAGCCGTCCTTGATGTCCTCCTCGGCGGCTTCGCGGACCAGCCGCTGGATGTCCTCGGGCTCTCTCAGGCAGGACCGGGCGGCGTCGTACAGGCGCTGGAAGCGGAACCAGCCGCGCTCGTCGGTCGCCCGCAGCTTCGGCGGTTCCCCGCTGGTCAGCGCGTCCGGCAGTCGTACGCCGTACTTGTCGGCCAGTTCCAGCAGGGTCGTGGACCGCATCGACCCGGTGAAGTGCAGGTGCAGATGGGCCTTCGGCAGTTCACTTACATCACGTACGCGCTCCATCCCAGGATCTTGCCGCACGCGGATGGCGTGCCGGTAGCGCTTTCCCTGATCGGGGGCTTGCCCGAACGAAGAAACGGGGGCCGGCCACCGGGTGGGTGGCCGGCCCCCGCACGTGCGCGTGGAGCGTGGTGTCCGCCGGTGCTCCCAGGGGCACCGGCGGACGAGTGAGGTGTCAGGCCGTCGCCTCGGCGAGCAGCTTCTGGATCCGGCTGACGCCCTCGACGAGGTCCTCGTCACCCAGGGCGTACGACAGCCGCAGGTAGCCCGGCGTGCCGAAGGCCTCGCCCGGGACGACCGCGACCTCGGCCTCCTCCAGGATCAGCGCGGCCAGCTCGACCGTGTCCGCGGGGCGCTTGCCGCGGATCTCCTTGCCGAGCAGTGCCTTCACCGACGGGTACGCGTAGAACGCGCCCTCGGGCTCGGGGCAGAGCACGCCGTCGATCTCGTTCAGCATGCGGACGATGGTCTTGCGGCGGCGGTCGAAGGCCTCGCGCATCTTCGCGACGGCCGTGAGGTCGCCCGAGACGGCGGCGAGCGCGGCGACCTGGGCCACGTTCGAGACGTTGGACGTGGCGTGCGACTGAAGGTTGGTCGCGGCCTTGATGACGTCCTTCGGGCCGATGACCCAGCCCACACGCCAGCCGGTCATCGCGTACGTCTTGGCGACGCCGTTCACGACGATGCACTTGTCGCGCAGCTCGGGCACCACGACGGGCAGGGAGTGGAACTCCGCGTCGCCGTAGACCAGGTGCTCGTAGATCTCGTCGGTCAGGACCCACAGGCCCTTCTCGGCGGCCCAGCGGCCGATCTCCTCGATCTGCTCGCGGGTGTAGACGGCGCCCGTCGGGTTGGACGGCGAGACGAAGAGCAGCACCTTGGTGTTCTCGGTGCGGGCGGCCTCGAGCTGCTCGACCGAGACGCGGTAGCCGGTGGTCTCGTCGGCGACGACGTCCACCGGGACACCGCCGGCGAGACGGATGGACTCCGGGTAGGTCGTCCAGTACGGCGCGGGGACGATGACCTCGTCGCCCGGGTCGAGGATCGCGGCGAAGGCCTCGTAGATGGCCTGCTTGCCGCCGTTGGTGACGAGGACCTGGGCGGCCTCCACCTCGTAACCCGAGTCGCGCAGCGTCTTCGCGGCGATGGCGGCCTTCAGCTCGGGGAGCCCGCCGGCCGGGGTGTAGCGGTGGTACTTGGGGTTCGAGCAGGCTTCGATGGCCGCCTGCACGATGTAGTCGGGGGTCGGGAAGTCCGGCTCACCGGCGCCGAAGCCGATCACCGGACGTCCGGCGGCCTTGAGGGCCTTGGCCTTGGCGTCCACGGCGAGAGTGGCGGACTCGGAGATCGAGCCGACTCGGGCGGAGACCCGGCGCTCGGTGGGAGGGGTTGCAGCGCTCATGGCACCCATCGTTTCAGACCGGAAACGCCCCCGGCACGCGGGTTTCACAGACTGAACAGCGGCAGAACATCCGTCCGCTTCTCCGGGCCCCACCAGTGGATCTTCAGCGGAGGCGGCACGTGCGGACACTTTCTGTTCGACGCCCGGCTCAGGAGCACGTACACTCTCACCTCGTTGGCCTTCACCGGCCGCACCCAACCGATGCCACCGAGCACCCGGGCGGATGCGGTACGTTGGGGGAAATCAAAGGGTCGTAGCTCAATTGGTAGAGCACTGGTCTCCAAAACCAGCGGTTGGGGGTTCAAGTCCCTCCGGCCCTGCTACACACACCTTTCGCCAGGATGTGTGCGCATGTACGTACTGCATTGCACCGCCGTGCGGCTCAACCGGGCGCGGCACGGCCACGACCCGGAATCAGGTGAGGACGAGTGACGGACGCCGTGGGCTCCATCGACATGCCTGATGCCGAGGCGCCCGAGTCCAAGAAGCCCCGCAAGGGCGGTAAGCGTGCCAAGAAGGGCCCGCTGAAGCGCCTTGCCACCTTCTACCGCCAGATCGTCGCGGAGCTCCGCAAGGTCGTCTGGCCGACTCGCAATCAGCTGACGACGTACACCACCGTGGTGATTGTCTTCGTCGTCATCATGATCGGCCTGGTGACCGTGATTGACTATGGGCTCAACCACGCCGCCAAGTACGTCTTCGGCTGAGCCGAGAGCGAAGGGCGCCGTCACCGGCGCCCCTTTCGCGTGTTCCACCCCCATGTATCCAGGAAGAAGCAGCCACCGTGTCTGACCCGAACCTGAACGACGCCTCCGAGTCGGTCGAGTCCGTTGACGACGAACTCGAGGTCGTCGAGGGAGCGGACGTCGTGGACGAGTTCGAGGCTGCCGATGCCGCCGCCGGCGAGCCCGCCGAGGACGCGGCCCTGCACGTCGAGGACGAGTCCGGTGAGGACGTCGCGGACGAGGACGTGCCCGCCGAGGCCGTCGCCGCCGACGAGTCCGAGGAAGCCGCCGAGGTCGAGGCCGAAGAAGAGGCCGAGCCCGTCGACCCCGTGACCGCCCTGCGCGAGGAGCTGCGCACGCTCCCCGGCGAGTGGTACGTCATCCACACGTACGCCGGTTACGAGAACCGCGTGAAGACCAACCTCGAACAGCGTGCCGTCTCGCTGAACGTCGAGGACTTCATCTTCCAGGCCGAGGTGCCGCAGGAAGAGGTCGCGCAGATCAAGAACGGCGAGCGCAAGACCATCAAGCAGAACAAGCTCCCGGGCTACGTCCTGGTCCGCATGGACCTGACGAACGAGTCCTGGGGCGTCGTTCGCAACACCCCCGGCGTCACCGGCTTCGTGGGCAACGCCTACGACCCGTACCCGCTGACCCTGGACGAGATCGTCAAGATGCTCGCTCCGGAGGCCGAGGAGAAGGCGGCCCGCGAGGCTGCCGAGGCCGAGGGCAAGCCCGCGCCGCAGCGCAAGGTCGAGGTCCAGGTCCTGGACTTCGAGGTCGGCGACTCGGTCACCGTCACCGACGGCCCGTTCGCCACGCTGCAGGCCACGATCAACGAGATCAACGCCGACTCGAAGAAGGTCAAGGGCCTCGTCGAGATCTTCGGCCGCGAGACTCCGGTCGAGCTCTCCTTCGACCAGATCCAGAAGAACTAGCAGCTTCTGGACGTACGTCTTCCGAACAGGTCAGACGGGCTCTAGCAGCCGGTCTGACCTGCTCGGTTTTTAGCCGCGCATGGATACCCGTTATCGTTGTGCGGTATGCCTCCATCCGGATCATTGGTCCGACTGGGGGCAGCCGTCCGGGGCGACTCGGACGTAGGAAGGCGAAAACGAAAGAGGACCCGGAATGCCTCCCAAGAAGAAGAAGGTCACGGGGCTCATCAAGCTCCAGATCAACGCCGGTGCGGCGAACCCGGCCCCGCCGGTCGGCCCCGCGCTGGGTCAGCACGGCGTCAACATCATGGAGTTCTGCAAGGCCTACAACGCCGCGACCGAGTCGCAGCGTGGCTGGGTGATCCCGGTGGAGATCACGGTCTACGAGGACCGCTCCTTCACCTTCATCACCAAGACTCCGCCGGCCGCCAAGATGATCCTCAAGGCCGCGGGTGTCGAGAAGGGCTCCGGCGAGCCGCACAAGACCAAGGTCGCCAAGATCAGCCAGGCGCAGGTCCGCGAGATCGCCACGACCAAGCTGCCCGACCTCAACGCCAACGACCTGGACGCCGCGTCGAAGATCATCGCCGGCACCGCCCGTTCCATGGGCATCACGGTCGAGGGCTGACACCCACCTTCGTAGGAAATCTGCGGCTCCGGCCGCACGTGGCAGGGCCTGCTCGGCCCACACCACGACTCCTCAGAACACATCAGGAGCAGTAGTGAGCAAGCGCAGCAAGTCTCTCCGCGCTGCGGACGCCAAGATCGACCGGGAGAAGCTCTACGCCCCGCTCGAGGCCGTCCGTCTCGCCAAGGAGACCTCCACGAGCAAGTTCGACGGCACCGTCGAGGTCGCCTTCCGCCTGGGTGTCGACCCGCGCAAGGCCGACCAGATGGTCCGTGGCACCGTGAACCTGCCGCACGGCACCGGCAAGACCGCCCGGGTCCTGGTCTTCGCGACCGGTGACCGTGCTGCGGCCGCGGAGGCCGCCGGCGCCGACATCGTCGGCTCCGACGAACTGATCGACGAGGTCGCGAAGGGCCGTCTGGACTTCGACGCCGTCGTCGCCACCCCGGACCTCATGGGCAAGGTCGGCCGCCTCGGCCGCGTGCTCGGTCCCCGTGGTCTCATGCCGAACCCCAAGACCGGCACCGTGACCCCCGACGTCGCCAAGGCTGTCACCGAGATCAAGGGTGGCAAGATCGAGTTCCGCGTCGACAAGCACTCGAACCTGCACTTCATCATCGGCAAGGTGTCCTTCGACGACACCCAGCTGGTGGAGAACTACGGCGCGGCCCTCGACGAGATCCTTCGTCTGAAGCCGTCGGCCGCCAAGGGTCGCTACATCAAGAAGGCCGCTCTCAGCTCGACGATCGGCCCCGGCGTCCCGGTCGACCCCAACCGCACCCGCAACCTCCTCGTCGAGGAGGACCCGGCCGCCGTCTGAGCCCTCCGCTCACCCCGGTGACCGCGTCGCGCACGCGAATCTGAGACGGGCCCCGCAACCTTTCGAGGTGCGGGGCCCGTCCTCATGTCCGGAGCCCTTCCGCGGCGAGCGCCCGGCGGGATTCCGGACACGTGCGTCAGTGGCCCGCGCTAGCGTGCGGTCACAGGAATCACACAGGGGTGGGAACGAATGAAGAGCACCATCGTGCGCGGGGCGAGCCTTTCGATCGCGCTGACCGCCGCGCTCGGGGGCCTGACCGCCTGCAACTCCTCGGACACGTCCGGGAGTTCCGGGAAGGACGACAAGGCGGTCCACAAGGGCACCGCCCGCGTGAGCCCCATAGCGGCGCTCCGCTCGGCGGAGCGGTCCACCGACGGCGCCGACTCCGCGAAGGTCGAGTCCACGACGTCCATGGGCACGCTGATGGACATGAAGGCCGACGGCGTCATGGGCTGGGCGGACGGCCTCACCGGCACGATGACCATCACCTACACGGGTGGCACGCTCGCCGACACCATGCGGCGGACCGGCAGCACCTCGATGCAGGCGCGGTACCTCTCCGACGCGTACTACGCGCGGATGAGCGACACGTTCGCCCGGCAGTCGGGCGGCAGGCACTGGATCCGGTACGCGTACGACGACCTCGCCCAGTTCGGCGGCAGCTCGGGCGCGTATCTGAAGGACCAGATGCAGAACACCACGCCGAACCAGTCGGTGAAGCTCCTGCTCGCCTCCGGGGACGTACGGAAGGTCGGCCCGGAGACCGTGCGCGGCCGGCGGACCACGCACTACTCCGGCACGGTCGACGTGGCCGACCTCGCGACCAGGTCGTCCCACCTCAGCGCCGGCCAGCTCGCCGATCTCAAGAAGCAGCTCACCACGGCCGGCGTCAGCACCGAGAAGGTCGACATCTGGGTGGACGGCGACGACCTGCTCGTCAAGAAGGTCGAGAAGGGCGAGCTGACGAGCGGCACCATGACGTCGACGGCGTACTACAGCGACTACGGGACGAAGGTCTCCGCCGAGAAGCCCCCGGCCTCCGACACCGCCGACTTCAAGGACCTCCTGAAGGCCCAGGGAGCCGCCGGAGGGGCCACGTCCTGACCTCCGGAGGCCGCGCCTCCGGTCCCGCCCGCACAGCGGTCCTGAGGCGGTCTCGCGTCGGCCGCGCGACCGCTGGACGGGCGCCGGAAACTCTGAGGATCTTGTCCGACCCCTCAGGTATGTTCATGCCGCATCTGAATCTGTGAATCACTCATCTGTTTCCTGGGGGGAATCATGAGAACTGCTGTGCACACCTCGGTACGGCGCGGAGCGACCGGCGCGGCCCTCGCGGCCCTGGTCCTGGGCGGGGGAGCGGTGGCCTGTTCCCAGGGCACCGACCAGTCGCCGGAGATGTCGCCCGCCGCGGCCGTGGCGAAGGCGGCGAAGAACACCGACGACATCACCTCCCTGCACTACCGCATGGCCGGCACGGTCCCGGAGGAGGGGAAGGTCACCGCCGAGGCGTCGATGAGCATGAAGCCGTTGGCCATGAGCATGAAGATGACGGCCGCGGACTCGGGTACCGACGGCCCGGTCGAGATGCGCCTGGTGGACGGCGCGATGTACATAGGCGGCGGCGCGCAGGCCGCCAAGGAGATGGACGGCAAGAGCTGGATCAAGTTCGACATGTCCGCGCTCGGCGCCGACAACGGAATGAACGCGGACCAGCTGGGCGGGGGCGAGGCCGACAAGAACCCGGCGGCCGAGTCCACCTTCCTCACCGGCTCGAAGAACGTGAAGAAGGTCGGCACCGAGACCGTCGAGGGCGTGAAGACCACGCACTACAAGGGGTCGATCACCCTCGCGGGCCTCCGCAAGACGCTGAAGGGCGAGAAGAAGGCCACCCGCGAGCAGCGCGAGAAGAGCCTCGAACAGTACGAGAAGATGGGCCTCGACGGGTTCACGATGGACGCCTGGATCGACGGCGAGAGCCGCACCAAGCAGTTCCGCATGCGGGGGACCGCCGACAAGGGCCCGCTCGACATGACCGTCACCTTCCTCGACTACAACAAGCCGGTGACCGTGAAGGCCCCGCCGGCCAAGGACACCGCCGATCTCGCCGAGATGATGAAGGGCGCCCAGGCGGGCTGATCCGCGTGGGCGGGTCCGGTCGGCGCCCGGTATCACTGGGCCGTTCGGCCGGATTTGCTTCGCGGAGTTCGTTTCACGTACTCTCCACGAGAAGCCAAAGACCGCTGGTCGTTGCCTCGTTCTCGCAAGAGGGCGTGGTGGCCGAAGGATCCGCTGAAACTGCGGACGACCCGCGTAGGTGATCGTGGACATGTTCCCGGAACCCGCTGCCACGCGTGCGGATCATCCGGTAGAGCTACGCCCCGTGCGCCTGCGCCGGGGCGTTTTGTTTTGTCGGCCCCTTCTGAGCGGTCCTCATCACCCGGAAGGAGGCCACGCTTATGGCAAGGCCCGACAAGGCTGCCGCGGTAGCCGAGCTCGCGGACCAGTTCCGCAGCTCGAACGCCGCTGTGCTGACCGAGTACCGGGGTCTCACCGTGGCGCAGCTCAAGACGCTGCGTCGTTCGCTCGGTGAAGACGCCCAGTACGCCGTGGTGAAGAACACGCTGACCAAGATTGCGGCCAACGAGGCCGGGATCTCTACGCTCGACGACCTTTTCAACGGTCCGACGGCGGTCGCCTTCATCACCGGTGACCCGGTGACGTCGGCGAAGGGTCTTCGTGACTTCGCCAAGGACAACCCGAACCTCGTCATCAAGGGCGGTGTCCTTGACGGCAAGGCGCTGTCCGCCGACGAGATCAAGAAGCTTGCGGACCTCGAGTCCCGCGAGGTTCTGCTCGCCAAGCTGGCGGGTGCCTTCAAGGGCAAGCAGACGCAGACTGCTCAGCTCTTCCAGGCCCTCCCCTCGAAGTTCGTCCGCACCGCGGAGGCGCTTCGTGTCAAGCAGGCCGAGCAGGGCGGTGCCGAGTAATTCGGCTCGCGCATTGACCGCCGCCTGAGGCGACGGTCGCAGCGGGCCGAACGTACGCCCGCCTCACCAGTACATACCGGCACCTGCCGAATGAGTGGAAGGACGCCATCATGGCGAAGCTGTCCCAGGAAGAGCTGCTCGCGCAGTTCGAGAACCTCACCCTCATCGAGCTCTCCGAGTTCGTGAAGGCCTTCGAGGAGAAGTTCGACGTCACCGCCGCCGCCGCGGTCGCCGCTGCCCCGGCCGGCCCCGCCGCCGCCGCCGAGGCCGCTGAGGAGCAGGACGAGTTCGACGTCATCCTCACGGGTGCCGGCGACAAGAAGATCCAGGTCATCAAGGTCGTGCGTGAGCTCACCTCGCTGGGTCTGAAGGAGGCCAAGGACCTCGTCGACGGCGCTCCGAAGCCGGTCCTCGAGAAGGTCGCCAAGGAGGCCGCCGAGAAGGCTGCCGAGTCCCTCAAGGGCGCCGGCGCCTCCGTCGAGGTCAAGTAACTCGACGAGCCTCTCAAGGGCTCCTGTGAAGCTGCCACAGCCGCTCACGTAGCGCTGTAACGCTGACGCACCGAAGAGCGATCACCCAACTGGGTGGTCGCTCTTCGGCGTTGCCGGGGGTCCCCGAAGCGGCTGCCTTGCACTGCAGGTCACGGCGAGTATGGTGATCTTCGTTGTGCCCCTCGCAGCCCTGTGACAGGCAGAGAGACGGGTTGCGGGACGGGCCGGACGTGACGATCGCGGCACACGCTTTGGGCCTGGGGGGCCTTGACGAACCGCACGCAGCGCGCAATTCTCAGGACGCGTCGTCACAACGATCCGTATCCGAGGCATGGATCGGCGGCGAAGAGGGCAGTATCGATGTGCATCGAGGGCATGGCTTGCGGCAGGTGTTGAGGACGACGAAGAGGGTCTCAAAAACCGGGACTGGACATCAGTGGGCCGAGTGGCTACACTGACCCTTTGCGCTGCCTGTTAGCTGCCTCCTGCCCGTCACCAGGGGCATACCCATGCTGGAGCATCGACGATCGGATCATCTCTGACCTGGCCTTATCCGGCCGGACAGAGAAAGGCCCGATGCTGTGTCCGACATGGGACCGGTACGCGCGTAGTGAGTCCGAGCCCTCGGAAGGACCCCCTCTTGGCCGCCTCGCGCACTGCCTCGACCGCGAATACGAACAACGGCGCCAGCACCGCCCCGCTGCGCATCTCCTTTGCAAAGATCAAGGAGCCCCTCGAGGTTCCGAACCTTCTTGCGCTGCAAACCGAGAGCTTCGACTGGCTGCTCGGCAACGACGCGTGGAAGGCTCGTGTCGAGGCGGCTCTGGACAGCGGACAGGACGTCCCCACCAAGTCCGGTCTGGAGGAGATCTTCGAGGAGATCTCCCCGATCGAGGACTTCAGCGGGTCGATGTCCCTGACGTTCCGCGACCACCGCTTCGAGCCCCCGAAGAACTCCATCGACGAGTGCAAGGACCGTGACTTCACGTTCGCGGCCCCGCTCTTCGTCACCGCCGAGTTCACCAACAACGAGACCGGCGAGATCAAGTCCCAGACGGTCTTCATGGGCGACTTCCCGCTCATGACCAACAAGGGCACCTTCGTCATCAACGGCACCGAGCGTGTCGTCGTGTCGCAGCTGGTCCGCTCGCCGGGTGTCTACTTCGACTCCTCCATCGACAAGACGTCCGACAAGGACATCTTCTCCGCCAAGGTCATCCCGTCCCGGGGTGCCTGGCTGGAGATGGAGATCGACAAGCGCGACATGGTCGGTGTCCGCATCGACCGCAAGCGCAAGCAGTCCGTCACCGTTCTCCTGAAGGCCCTCGGTTGGACCACCGAGCGGATCCTCGAGGAGTTCGGCGAGTACGAGTCCATGCGCGCCACCCTGGAGAAGGACCACACCCAGGGCCAGGACGACGCGCTGCTCGACATCTACCGCAAGCTGCGTCCGGGCGAACCGCCGACCCGTGAGGCCGCGCAGACGCTTCTGGAGAACCTCTACTTCAACCCGAAGCGCTACGACCTCGCCAAGGTCGGCCGGTACAAGGTCAACAAGAAGCTGGGCAGCGACGCCCCGCTCGACGCCGGGATCCTGACCGTCGAGGACATCATCTCGTCGATCAAGTACCTGGTGAAGCTGCACGCCGGTGAGACCGAGACCGTTGGTGACAACGGCACCTCGATCGTCGTCGAGACCGACGACATCGACCACTTCGGCAACCGTCGTCTGCGCAACGTCGGCGAGCTCATCCAGAACCAGGTCCGCACGGGTCTGGCTCGTATGGAGCGCGTCGTCCGCGAGCGCATGACGACTCAGGACGTCGAGGCGATCACGCCGCAGACCCTGATCAACATCCGGCCGGTCGTCGCCTCCATCAAGGAGTTCTTCGGCACCAGCCAGCTGTCGCAGTTCATGGACCAGAACAACCCGCTGTCGGGTCTCACCCACAAGCGCCGTCTGTCGGCGCTTGGCCCGGGTGGTCTCTCCCGTGAGCGGGCCGGCTTCGAGGTCCGTGACGTGCACCCGTCGCACTACGGCCGCATGTGCCCGATCGAGACCCCCGAAGGCCCGAACATCGGCCTGATCGGCTCGCTCGCCTCCTACGGCCGGGTCAACGCGTTCGGTTTCGTCGAGACCCCGTACCGCAAGGTCACCGGTGGCGTCGTCACCGACGACGTCGACTACCTGACGGCCGACGAAGAGGACCGATTCGTCATCGCGCAGGCCAACGCGCCGCTGTCGGACGAGTTCCGCTTCGAGGAGTCCCGCGTCCTGGTCCGCCGTCGTGGCGGAGAGGTCGACTACGTCCCCGGTGACGACGTCGACTACATGGACGTCTCCCCGCGCCAGATGGTGTCGGTCGCGACCGCCATGATCCCGTTCCTGGAGCACGACGACGCCAACCGTGCCCTCATGGGCGCGAACATGATGCGCCAGGCCGTTCCGCTCATCAAGTCCGAGGCGCCGCTGGTCGGCACCGGCATGGAGTACCGCTGCGCGGTCGACGCCGGTGACGTCCTGAAGTCGGAGAAGGACGGTGTGGTCCAGGAGGTCTCCGCGGACTACATCACCACCGCCAACGACGACGGCACGTACACCACGTACCGCCTGCACAAGTTCTCCCGGTCGAACCAGGGCACCTCCGTCAACCAGAAGGTTGTCGTGGACGAGGGCGCCCGCGTGATCGAAGGCCAGGTCCTGGCCGACGGTCCCGCGACCGAGGACGGCGAGATGGCGCTCGGCAAGAACCTGCTCGTGGCGTTCATGCCGTGGGAGGGTCACAACTACGAGGACGCGATCATCCTGTCGCAGCGCCTCGTGCAGGACGACGTCCTCTCCTCGATCCACATCGAGGAGCACGAGGTCGACGCCCGTGACACCAAGCTCGGCCCCGAGGAGATCACCCGGGACATCCCGAACGTCTCCGAAGAGGTCCTCGCCGACCTCGACGAGCGCGGCATCATCCGTATCGGTGCCGAGGTCGTCGCCGGCGACATTCTCGTCGGCAAGGTCACGCCCAAGGGTGAGACCGAGCTGACGCCGGAGGAGCGCCTGCTGCGCGCGATCTTCGGTGAGAAGGCCCGTGAGGTCCGCGACACCTCCCTGAAGGTCCCGCACGGCGAGATCGGCAAGGTCATCGGTGTCCGCGTCTTCGACCGTGAAGAGGGCGACGAGCTGCCGCCGGGCGTGAACCAGCTGGTTCGTGTCTACGTGGCGCAGAAGCGCAAGATCACGGACGGTGACAAGCTCGCCGGCCGTCACGGCAACAAGGGTGTCATCTCGAAGATCCTGCCGATCGAGGACATGCCGTTCCTGGAGGACGGCACCCCGGTCGACATCATCCTCAACCCGCTGGGTGTCCCGTCCCGAATGAACCCGGGACAGGTCCTGGAGATCCACCTCGGCTGGCTCGCCAGCCGCGGCTGGGACGTCTCCGGTCTCGGAGAGGACTGGGCGAAGCGCCTGCAGGCGATCGGAGCCGACAAGGTTCCGCCGCGCACGAACGTCGCCACCCCCGTCTTCGACGGTGCGCGTGAGGACGAGCTCGCCGGTCTCTTCGAGCACACCCTGCCCAACCGCGACGGTGACCGTCTGGTCCTCCCGTCCGGCAAGGCGCGGCTGTTCGACGGTCGCTCGGGTGAGCCGTTCCCGGACCCGATCTCGATCGGCTACATGTACATCCTCAAGCTCCACCACCTGGTCGACGACAAGCTGCACGCCCGGTCGACCGGTCCGTACTCGATGATCACCCAGCAGCCGCTGGGTGGTAAGGCTCAGTTCGGTGGTCAGCGCTTCGGTGAGATGGAGGTGTGGGCGCTGGAGGCGTACGGCGCCGCTTACGCCCTCCAGGAGCTCCTGACGATCAAGTCCGACGACGTCACCGGCCGCGTGAAGGTCTACGAGGCCATCGTCAAGGGCGAGAACATCCCTGAGCCCGGCATCCCCGAGTCCTTCAAGGTGCTCATCAAGGAGATGCAGTCCCTCTGCCTCAACGTGGAGGTGCTGTCCAGCGACGGCATGTCCATCGAAATGCGTGACACCGACGAGGACGTCTTCCGCGCGGCGGAGGAGCTCGGCATCGACCTGTCCCGGCGCGAGCCGAGCAGCGTCGAAGAGGTCTGACGGGAGTCCGGCCGGGCCTTGACCGCCTGTGGAAAAGGTGATCAAGGCCCGCCGGCCCCAGGACCCCCGTATCAGACCCCTAAGACTTACAACCCTGAGAGGGATTGACGCATAGTGCTCGACGTCAACTTCTTCGATGAGCTCCGGATCGGTCTGGCCACCGCTGACGACATCCGTCAGTGGAGCCACGGCGAGGTCAAGAAGCCCGAGACCATCAACTACCGCACCCTCAAGCCCGAGAAGGACGGACTCTTCTGCGAGAAGATCTTCGGTCCGACCCGGGACTGGGAGTGCTACTGCGGCAAGTACAAGCGCGTCCGCTTCAAGGGCATCATCTGTGAGCGCTGTGGCGTCGAGGTCACGCGCGCCAAGGTGCGTCGTGAGCGGATGGGCCACATCGAGCTTGCCGCTCCCGTCACCCACATCTGGTACTTCAAGGGCGTTCCGTCGCGGCTGGGCTACCTGCTCGACCTCGCCCCGAAGGACCTCGAGAAGGTCATCTACTTCGCCGCGTACATGATCACGTTCGTCGACGAGGAGCGCCGCACCCGCGACCTGCCCTCGCTGGAGGCCCACGTCTCCGTCGAGCGTCAGCAGGTCGAGAACCGTCGCGACGCCGACCTCGAGGCCCGCGCCAAGAAGCTCGAGACCGACCTGGCCGAGCTGGAGGCCGAGGGCGCCAAGGCCGACGTGCGCCGCAAGGTGCGCGAGGGTGCCGAGCGTGAGATGAAGCAGCTGCGCGACCGTGCGCAGCGCGAGATCGACCGTCTCGACGAGGTGTGGACCCGCTTCAAGAACCTCAAGGTCCAGGACCTGGAGGGCGACGAGCTCCTCTACCGCGAGCTGCGTGACCGCTTCGGCACGTACTTCGACGGTTCGATGGGTGCCGCGGCGCTGCAGAAGCGCCTGGAGTCCTTCGACCTGGACGAGGAGGCCGAGCGCCTCCGCGAGATCATCCGCACCGGCAAGGGCCAGAAGAAGACCCGTGCGCTCAAGCGCCTCAAGGTCGTCTCCGCGTTCCTGCAGACCAGCAACAGCCCCAAGGGCATGGTGCTCGACTGCGTGCCGGTCATCCCGCCGGACCTTCGCCCGATGGTGCAGCTGGACGGTGGCCGCTTCGCGACCTCCGACCTGAACGACCTGTACCGCCGTGTGATCAACCGCAACAACCGCCTGAAGCGCCTTCTCGACCTCGGTGCCCCCGAGATCATCGTGAACAACGAGAAGCGCATGCTCCAGGAGGCCGTCGACGCGCTCTTCGACAACGGCCGTCGTGGCCGCCCGGTGACGGGCCCCGGCAACCGTCCGCTGAAGTCGCTGTCCGACATGCTCAAGGGCAAGCAGGGTCGATTCCGTCAGAACCTGCTCGGCAAGCGTGTGGACTACTCCGCGCGTTCCGTGATCGTCGTCGGTCCGCAGCTGAAGCTGCACCAGTGCGGTCTGCCGAAGGCCATGGCGCTGGAGCTCTTCAAGCCGTTCGTGATGAAGCGCCTGGTGGACCTGAACCACGCGCAGAACATCAAGAGCGCCAAGCGGATGGTCGAGCGCGGCCGCACGGTCGTGTACGACGTCCTGGAAGAGGTCATCGCCGAGCACCCGGTTCTGCTGAACCGTGCGCCGACGCTGCACCGCCTCGGCATCCAGGCCTTCGAGCCGCAGCTGGTCGAGGGCAAGGCCATCCAGATCCACCCGCTCGTCTGCACCGCGTTCAACGCGGACTTCGACGGTGACCAGATGGCCGTGCACCTGCCGCTCTCCGCGGAGGCGCAGGCCGAGGCCCGCATCCTGATGCTGTCCTCGAACAACATCCTCAAGCCGGCCGACGGCCGCCCGGTCACGATGCCGACCCAGGACATGGTCCTCGGTCTGTTCTTCCTGACCACCGACGGCGACCTGCGGAACGTGAAGGGCGAGGACCGCTCCTTCGCTTCCGTGGCCGAGGCGATCATGGCGTTCGACGCCGGCGAGCTCTCGCTGCAGTCGCGCGTGGACATCCGCTTCCCGGTGGGCACCATCCCGCCGCGCGGCTGGACCCCGCCGGCCCGCGAGGAGGGCGAGCCGGAGTGGCAGCAGGGTGACACCTTCCGCCTGCGGACGACCCTGGGCCGCGCGCTCTTCAACGAGCTGCTGCCCGAGGACTACCCGTTCGTCGACTACGAGATCGGCAAGAAGCAGCTCTCGGAGATCGTCAACGACCTCGCCGAGCGCTACCCCAAGGTCATCGTGGCGGCGACGCTCGACAACCTGAAGGCGGCCGGCTTCTTCTGGGCGACCCGTTCCGGTGTCACCGTGGCCATCTCCGACATCGTCGTTCCCGACGCGAAGCGCGCGATCGTCAAGGGCTACGAGGACCAGGACGAGAAGGTCCAGAAGCAGTACGAGCGTGGTCTGATCACCAAGGAAGAGCGCACGCAGGAGCTCATCGCGATCTGGACCAAGGCGACCAACGAGGTTGCCGAGGCGATGAACGCGAACTTCCCGAAGACCAACCCGGTTTCGATGATGGTGAACTCGGGCGCACGAGGCAACATGATGCAGATGCGTCAGATCGCCGGTATGCGTGGTCTGGTGTCCAACGCCAAGAACGAGACGATCCCGCGCCCCATCAAGGCCTCCTTCCGTGAAGGCCTGTCGGTGCTCGAGTACTTCATCTCGACCCACGGTGCCCGTAAGGGTCTGGCGGACACCGCTCTGCGTACCGCCGACTCGGGTTACCTCACCCGTCGTCTCGTCGACGTCTCCCAGGACGTCATCATCCGCGAGGAGGACTGCGGCACCGACCGTGGTCTGCGCCTGGCCATCGCCGAGCGCGGCGAGGACGGCGTGCTGCGCAAGACGGAGAACGTCGAGACCAGCGTGTACGCACGTGCGCTGGCCGAGGACATCACCGTCGACGGCAAGGTGCTGGCCCCGGCCAACACCGACCTCGGCGACGTCCTCATCGATGAGCTCGTCAAGCACGGCATCGAGGAGGTCAAGACCCGCTCGGTCCTGACCTGTGAGTCCGCCGTCGGTACCTGCGCCATGTGCTACGGCCGCTCGCTGGCCACCGGCAAGCTGGTCGACATCGGTGAGGCGGTCGGCATCATCGCCGCCCAGTCCATCGGTGAGCCAGGTACCCAGCTGACGATGCGTACCTTCCACACCGGTGGTGTGGCCGGTGACGACATCACCCAGGGTCTGCCCCGTGTCGTCGAGCTCTTCGAGGCTCGTACGCCGAAGGGTGTCGCCCCGATCTCCGAGGCCTCCGGCCGCGTGCGGATCGAGGAGACCGAGAAGACCAAGAAGCTCGTCGTCACCCCGGACGACGGCAGCGACGAGACGGCGTTCCCGATCTCGAAGCGTGCCCGTCTCCTGGTGTCGGAGGGCGAGCACGTCGAGGTGGGCCAGAAGCTCACCGTGGGTGCCACCAACCCGCACGACGTGCTGCGCATCCTGGGTCAGCGTGCCGTCCAGGTCCACCTGGTCGGAGAGGTCCAGAAGGTCTACAACTCGCAGGGTGTGTCGATCCACGACAAGCACATCGAGATCATCATCCGGCAGATGCTGCGCCGTGTGACGATCATCGAGTCGGGCGACGCGGAGCTGCTGCCCGGCGAGCTGGTCGAGCGTTCGAAGTTCGAGACCGAGAACCGTCGTGTGGTCCAGGAAGGCGGCCACCCGGCCTCCGGCCGTCCGCAGCTGATGGGTATCACCAAGGCCTCGCTGGCGACCGAGTCGTGGCTGTCGGCGGCGTCCTTCCAGGAGACGACCAGGGTTCTGACGGACGCGGCGATCAACGCCAAGTCCGACTCCCTGATCGGCCTCAAGGAGAACGTCATCATCGGTAAGCTCATCCCGGCCGGTACGGGTCTGTCCCGCTACCGCAACATCCGGGTGGAGCCGACCGAAGAGGCCAAGGCCGCGATGTACTCGGCCGTCGGTTACGACGACATCGACTACTCGCCGTTCGGCACCGGCTCCGGCCAGGCCGTCCCGCTGGAGGACTACGACTACGGTCCGTACAACCAGTGAGCGGTAGGCAGTAGGCAGTAGTACGGAGGGCGGTCATCCCCGGTGGGGGTGGCCGCCCTCCTGCGTGCGCCGCGCGAAGGCGTTCCGCGGCGGCAGGAGGGCTCCCCGCTCCGCATGCCGTGAGTGGGTTCCGGGGGTGCCGCGGGAGCCGGTCCAGCGGCGGCGTACGGCCTTGCCGGTGAGCGGGGCCGAAGGCGCCGAGCGGGCGGGCCGGCGGAAGCGCGTCGGTGTCCGGCGGAGGAGGGCGTCGCCGACGCGCGGTGACCGGTCGGCGGCAGCCGGTCAGCATCCCGCGCGGTGTTCACGCACAGCGCAACCGACCTGGTCGTTCCGGGCCTCCGCGAAGCTGCGGGAGGGTCGGGGAACGCCCAGAATGGAAGCGGAGAAGTCCGGCGTGTCGGGCACCACGGCATTTGTTTTGACCGAAGTCCGTGAGGTAGGTACCCTCAGACCTTGTGCCTGGGGTGTGCCCTGGCTCTGGTGCGTGCCTTCAAACCGCAACGAGAGCCGTAAGCGGCCACCGCAATCTGCGCCCTTCTTGCTTCACGGCGAGAGTCTGCAGTGTTCGACACACCCGACCGCGTGGGTCGGTGATGTTCCAGGTTAG
Source organism: Streptomyces sp. M41(2017) (assembly GCF_002078175.1). Classification (GTDB taxonomy): domain Bacteria; phylum Actinomycetota; class Actinomycetes; order Streptomycetales; family Streptomycetaceae; genus Streptomyces. Next base: position 2,828,184 of record NZ_MWFK01000001.1, read on the forward strand.
CTTCACCATTCGGCACACAGAAACCGGAGAAGTAGTGCCTACGATCCAGCAGCTGGTCCGGAAGGGCCGGCAGGACAAGGTCGAGAAGAACAAGACGCCCGCACTTGAGGGTTCGCCCCAGCGTCGTGGCGTCTGCACGCGTGTGTTCACGACCACCCCGAAGAAGCCGAACTCGGCCCTGCGTAAGGTCGCGCGTGTGCGTCTGACCAGCGGGATCGAAGTCACCGCTTACATCCCGGGTGAGGGACACAACCTGCAGGAGCACTCGATCGTGCTCGTGCGCGGCGGCCGTGTGAAGGACCTGCCGGGTGTTCGCTACAAGATCATCCGCGGTTCGCTCGACACCCAGGGTGTCAAGAACCGCAAGCAGGCCCGCAGCCGCTACGGCGCCAAGAAGGAGAAGTAGAAATGCCTCGTAAGGGCCCCGCCCCGAAGCGCCCGGTCATCATCGACCCGGTCTACGGTTCCCCCCTGGTGACCTCCCTCATCAACAAGGTGCTGCTGAACGGCAAGCGCTCCACCGCCGAGCGCATCGTCTACGGCGCCATGGAGGGTCTGCGTGAGAAGACGGGCAACGACCCGGTCATCACGCTGAAGCGCGCGCTTGAGAACATCAAGCCGACCCTCGAAGTCAAGTCCCGCCGCGTCGGCGGTGCGACGTACCAGGTGCCGATCGAGGTCAAGCCCGGTCGCGCCAGCACGCTCGCGCTGCGTTGGCTCGTCGGTTACTCCCGCGCCCGTCGCGAGAAGACGATGACCGAGCGTCTGCTCAACGAACTTCTCGACGCCTCCAACGGCCTTGGTGCCGCTGTGAAGAAGCGCGAGGACACCCACAAGATGGCCGAGTCCAACAAGGCCTTCGCGCACTACCGCTGGTAGTCGCTACCCACATCGAGACCGAGAGAAGACCGAAGCCTTATGGCTACCACTTCACTTGACCTGGCCAAGGTCCGCAACATCGGGATCATGGCCCACATCGACGCGGGCAAGACGACCACCACCGAGCGGATCCTCTTCTACACCGGCGTCAGCTACAAGATCGGTGAGGTCCACGACGGCGCTGCCACCATGGACTGGATGGAGCAGGAGCAGGAGCGTGGCATCACGATCACCTCTGCTGCCACCACCTGTCACTGGCCGCTCGAGGACAACGACTACACGATCAACATCATCGACACCCCCGGGCACGTCGACTTCACGGTCGAGGTGGAGCGTTCGCTCCGCGTCCTCGACGGTGCCGTCACGGTGTTCGACGGTGTCGCCGGTGTCGAGCCGCAGTCCGAGACGGTGTGGCGTCAGGCCGACCGTTACGGCGTGCCGCGCATCTGCTTCGTGAACAAGCTGGACCGTACCGGCGCCGAGTTCCACCGCTGCGTGGACATGATCAAGGACCGCCTCGGCGCCGTCCCGATCATCATGCAGCTCCCGATCGGTGCCGAGATGGACTTCCAGGGCGTTGTGGACCTGGTCCGCATGAAGGCGCTCGTGTGGTCCGCCGAGGCGGCCAAGGGCGAGATGTACGACGTCGTCGACATCCCGGCCACGCACGTCGAGGCCGCTGAGCTGTACCGCGGTCAGCTGGTCGAGACCGTCGCGGAGCACGACGACGAGATCATGGAGCTGTTCCTGGAGGGCCAGGAGCCCACCGAGGAGCAGCTGTACGCCGCGATCCGTCGCGTCACCATCGCGTCCGGCAAGTCCGGTGGCGTCACGGTCACCCCCGTGTTCTGTGGCACCGCGTTCAAGAACAAGGGCGTTCAGCCCCTGCTCGACGCGGTCGTGCGCTACCTCCCGACTCCGCTTGACGTCGAGGCCATCGAGGGCCACGACGTCAAGGACGCGGAGCTCGTGATCAAGCGCAAGCCGTCGGACGAGGAGCCGCTGTCCGCGCTCGCGTTCAAGATCATGAGCGACCCGCACCTCGGCAAGCTCACCTTCGTCCGGGTCTACTCGGGCCGCCTGGAGACCGGCACTGCGGTGCTGAACTCCGTCAAGGGCAAGAAGGAGCGCATCGGCAAGATCTACCGCATGCACGCGAACAAGCGTGAGGAGATCGAGTCGGTGGGCGCCGGCGACATCGTCGCCGTCATGGGCCTGAAGCAGACCACCACCGGTGAGACGCTGTCCGACGACAAGAACCCGGTCATCCTGGAGTCCATGGACTTCCCGGCGCCGGTCATTCAGGTCGCCATCGAGCCCAAGTCCAAGGGTGACCAGGAGAAGCTGGGTGTAGCCATCCAGCGTCTCGCGGAGGAGGACCCCTCCTTCCACGTTCACTCGGACGAGGAGACGGGCCAGACCATCCTCGGTGGTATGGGCGAGCTGCACCTCGAGGTGCTGGTCGACCGTATGAAGCGCGAGTTCAGGGTCGAAGCCAACGTCGGTAAGCCGCAGGTCGCCTACCGCGAGACGATCCGCAAGACCGTCGAGCGTCACGACTACACCCACAAGAAGCAGACCGGTGGTACCGGTCAGTTCGCCAAGGTGCAGATCGCGATCGAGCCCATCACCGAGACCGACGGTCCGGCGTACGAGTTCGTGAACAAGGTCACCGGTGGCCGTATCCCGCGGGAGTACATCCCGTCGGTGGACGCCGGTGCGCAGGAGGCCATGCAGTTCGGCATCCTGGCCGGTTACGAGATGACGGGCGTCCGCGTCACCCTCATCGACGGTGGCTACCACGAGGTCGACTCCTCGGAGCTCGCCTTCAAGATCGCCGGTTCGCAGGCGTTCAAGGAAGCCGCGCGCAAGGCCAGCCCCGTGCTGCTCGAGCCGATGATGGCCGTCGAGGTCACCACGCCCGAGGAGTCGATGGGCGATGTCATCGGCGACCTCAACTCCCGCCGTGGCCAGATCCAGGCCATGGAGGAGCGCAGCGGCGCTCGCGTCGTGAAGGGCCTCGTGCCCCTCTCGGAGATGTTCGGCTACGTCGGAGACCTCCGCAGCAAGACGTCGGGTCGCGCAAGCTACTCGATGCAGTTCGACTCCTACGCCGAGGTTCCCAGGAACGTCGCCGAGGAGATCATCGCGAAGGCCAAGGGCGAGTAACACACCCCGTTTACACGCTTTAGGCTTGACACCGACCGCCGGGGATGACCCGGGAGGGAAAACCCCGGCGGGCGGCATCCCAGCAAAGATCACCTGGCGCCGATGAGTAAGGCGTACCAGAACCACTCCGCAGGAGGACCCCAGTGGCGAAGGCAAAGTTCGAGCGGACTAAGCCGCACGTCAACATCGGCACCATCGGTCACATCGACCACGGTAAGACGACCCTCACGGCCGCCATTACCAAGGTGCTGCACGACGCGTACCCGGACCTGAACGAGGCCTCGGCCTTCGACCAGATCGACAAGGCTCCCGAGGAGCGCCAGCGCGGTATCACCATCTCGATCGCGCACGTCGAGTACCAGACGGAGGGCCGTCACTACGCCCACGTCGACTGCCCGGGTCACGCTGACTACATCAAGAACATGATCACGGGTGCGGCGCAGATGGACGGCGCCATCCTCGTCGTCGCCGCGACCGACGGCCCGATGCCGCAGACCAAGGAGCACGTGCTCCTGGCCCGCCAGGTCGGCGTTCCGTACATCGTCGTCGCCCTGAACAAGGCCGACATGGTGGACGACGAGGAGATCCTGGAGCTCGTCGAGCTCGAGGTCCGTGAGCTCCTCTCCGAGTACGAGTTCCCGGGCGACGACCTTCCGGTCGTCAAGGTCTCGGCGCTCAAGGCGCTCGAGGGCGACAAGGAGTGGGGCCAGTCGGTCCTGGACCTCATGGCCGCCGTCGACGAGGCGATCCCGACCCCCGAGCGTGACGTCGACAAGCCGTTCCTCATGCCCGTCGAGGACGTCTTCACGATCACCGGTCGCGGTACGGTCGTCACCGGCCGTATCGAGCGTGGTGTCCTGAAGGTCAACGAGACCGTTGACATCATCGGCATCAAGCAGGAGAAGACCACCACCACGGTCACCGGCATCGAGATGTTCCGCAAGCTGCTCGACGAGGGCCAGGCCGGTGAGAACGTCGGTCTGCTCCTCCGTGGCATCAAGCGCGAGGACGTCGAGCGCGGCCAGGTCATCATCAAGCCCGGTTCGGTCACGCCGCACACCGAGTTCGAGGCCCAGGCCTACATCCTGTCGAAGGACGAGGGTGGCCGTCACACCCCCTTCTTCAACAACTACCGCCCGCAGTTCTACTTCCGCACCACGGACGTGACCGGCGTCGTGACCCTCCCCGAGGGCACCGAGATGGTCATGCCGGGCGACAACACTGAGATGAAGGTCGAACTCATCCAGCCCGTCGCCATGGAAGAGGGCCTGAAGTTCGCCATCCGTGAGGGTGGCCGGACCGTGGGCGCCGGCCAGGTCACCAAGATCAACAAGTAATTGTTGACCGTATGACCTGGTAGCTCCTTCACGAGCTCCAGAAAGGGCCCGTACGACTTCGGTCGTGCGGGCCCTTTCGCTGTTCCCGGACGTGTCGACGGCGCGGTGCCTGACGGCGCGGTGCCTGCCCATGCCGTCACCAGCGGACGGGCAGGCTCCTCGGTCCACGGACCATCGCGCGCCGGCGGAACGGCACCTGGTCGACGTGCACGGCCAGGCGCAGTCCCGGGAGCCGGTCCAGCAGGGTGTCGACCAGCAGCTCGGTCTGCATCCGGGCGAAGCCGGCGCCGGCGCAGTGGTGCGGCCCGCTGCCGAACGCGAGGTGCGCGCCGGCGTCCCGGCCGACGTCGAGCCGGTCGGGGTCGGGGAAGACGTCCGGGTCGCGGTTGGCGGCGAGGTAGGACACGTAGACCGGTTCGCCGGCGGAGATCCGCACGCCGTGCACGTCGACGTCCTCCAGGGCGATACGGGCGAGGCCCACGGACGCGCGGTGCGGGAGGTGGCGGAGCAGCTCGTCGACGGCCGCGGTACGGGACTCGGGCTGCCCGCGGAGCCGTTCGTAGAGCGCGGTGTCCGTCAGCATGAGGAACAGCATCTGCCCGCACGTGTGGGTGACGGCGTCGCCGCCGGTCTGGAGCGGTCCCGCGAGGCCGACCGCCTCGGCCTCGCTGATCTCCCCGCGCCCGACGGCGGCGCCGAGCAGTGACAGCACGTCCGCGTCCGTACTGTCGTGGCGCTCCCGCACGATGCCGCCGATCCACTCGTAGAGAGCGGACATGGCCTCCTTCGCCCGCTTCGCGGTGTCGGCGCAGCCGTCGGTCGAGCCGATCCGTCGCACCCAGGCCTGCACCTGCCGGCGCTCTCCCGAGGGCACGCCCATGACCTCGCAGGCGACGGCGACGGGGAAAGGTTCGAGGACGCGTTCGACGAGGTCGGCCGGGGGGCCGTCGTGCAGCATGCCGTCCACCAGTTCGTCGAGCATCTGCTGGGCGTGCGGCCTCAGCCGCTCCACGGCGCCGTCGGTGAAGGCGCTCTCGACCGTGCGGCGCAGCCGGCCGTGATCGGGCGGATCGGCGAAGGCCAGGCATCCGGGGTCGGGCTCGAAGGTGGGCGCGGGGCGGGTGATCGGCCGCTCGACGGCCGCGGCCCGGCTGAACCGGGGGTCGTCGGCGATCATCCGTACGTCCTCGTACCGGGTCGCGAGCCAGGCCCAGCCCTCCCCGTGCGGCAGCCTGATCCGGGCGAGGGGCCCGTCCTGCATCAACTCGGCCAGCACGGGATCGAAGTCGGTCCCTTTCACGTCCCCCGCGATCCAGTCCCGCACGGGAGGAAGGTTCTGCCCGGTCAGCAGGGTGGTCTGTTCAGCCATGCTTCCACTGTCCGGGGACGGGTGGGGGGTGTCGCGGGGGAGTGGGCCAGGTGGCGGGGGGAGTCAGGACGACGGGTCGGTGGCGGTGCTGTCCGTGGGGGTGTCTCCGTAGCGGGGGAGCCCGACCGTGGAGATGGTCCAGTCGGCAATCGTGACGTCCTCGCCGTACAGGAAGTCCTTGCGGGTGGCGTAGCGGGGGCCGCTGGGGGTCGGGTGGATGTCGGACAGTACGGCGCCGGTGGCGGTGCGCGGGTCGAAGATCGCGTAGATCGGGATGCCGAGGCGCGGGTAGTCGCGTGTCTTGCCGACCCAGTCGTTCTCAGGGTTGGAGCGGGACACCACTTCGATGGCGGCGATCAGCGTCCGTCCGTCGATGGAACCCGGAACGTCCATGTCGGCCATCGCGATGACCATGATGTCGGGATGCCTCATGATCCCCTCGGATTCGGCTTCCACGTCCGGAGTGCCTGTGTGGGCCACGAGCTCCTCCGGCATGACCTTCTCCAGGCGCCTTCGGAGGTGCAGGGTGGTCAGTTCATGTGGGCCGACGGGCGCCATCATGTCGTGGACGATCCCTACCTTGGTGATCTCGAATTTGCCCGGAAGCGTGTCGTCCATCGATTCCAGGAATTCGCGCATCGCCCGGTAGAGGTGGTGGGCGTCTCGCCGCGCGTTGTCAGGGACGATGCTCATGGCGTGCGCTCCTCGTCTCTGCCCGGGGGGCAAGGGTCGTCACGTTCATGCTAGGCGGCTCCCTCGGGCCGGGGTCGGTGGCGGCAGGCGCGGCAGTGGCCCGGTTCCGGGGCGCGGAAGGCGCGGTCGCAGCCGTCGCAGTTCTGGAGAGGGTCCCGGTGCGCGGGCGGGAGCGTTGCGGGGAGCGGGGGCGGCAGCAGCTCGGTCAGGCGGTGGGCGAGCAGGGCGGCCGGGTGGCGGAGCGGCTCGGGCAGATCCGCGGTCAGGGCCCGGCGTACGGCCTCGGGGGTGGGCCCGCGTTCCAGCCAGGCGGTGACGGCGGGCGCGAGACGGAGAACGTCGCGTTCGGCGAGCAGGAGGCGGGGGTCGTACCGGTGCAGGCCGGCGAGCAGGTCGACCGCGGTGCGGTCGCCGTCCGGGCCGGGGGTCTGTGGGGTGGGGAGTGGCGGCTTGTGTCGGGTATGCGCGGGGGTTTCGCCGGAAGGCGGGGGAGGGACGGCGGGGGCGGGGGGTGTCCCGACCGGAGGGGTGGGCGGCTCGACCGGTGAGTCGGCGCGGGCGGTGGGGGACCCGACGGATGGCTCGACGCACGTGATGGGGCCGTCCGGGGCTCCCTGCGCGCGGGTGAGGATCGGGTCGCGTCGCAGGGGGCGGAGGGGGTCGACGCGGGCGCGCTCTGGATGCCGGAGGCCCGCGAGCGCGGCTCGGGCGCGCTGTACGGCGGATTCCCGAGGCTGGTTGTACGACACCGTGTGCGTGACCACCTGGCCGCTCGGGAGGCGTTCCCGTGTACGGGAGAGGTAGCCGTGCGCCTCCAACTCCCGTAAGGCGGAGGCGATCCGCGTCTCGCCCTCGGGGAAGCGTGCCGTGAGCGACTTGATGTCGACGCGGGCCCCGCTGGGCAGCGACTGGATGTGGGCGCCGAGGCCGATCGCGAGGAGCGACAGCTCGCGGTGCTGGGCGAGGTGGTTGCCGATCACCGTGTAGCGCGAGGTCTGGCGGACGTTGATGTGGGTGATACCCCGCGGAATCCGGGGTTGGGCGCACGAGGGCGCGCTAAGGTTTTGGGTATCCATCGGGAAGGTGTTGCTTCCTTGTTGGTGAGGCCCTCGATCGGGATGCCAGTCCCGGCCGGGGGCCGTCGTATGTCCGCGGTGGTGCGTGCCCCACCCACTGATGGTGCGGCTGCGGTTGTGGTTCGCCGCGAGCATATGCCCCCCAACGTGCGGAGAATCCAGCTCAGTTGGCGATTGTCACCCTTGCGGGTGATGTGACGACCGACGGGAGGCTGGTGGGGTTGGGAGGGGTTCTCTCCCCGGTACTTGGGATCTTTTGCGTCGCGTACGACCGCGTCGTCGTTCACCGGGGCGGGGAGATCCACGACCCGGTGCGACCGGCTTCCGCTCCGTACGCCGGCTGTCCGCCCGCTGTCCCGTTCTGTCCCGGCTGTCCTGGGTGCCGTACGGGAAGGGTGGGCGTTGGAGGTGGGTGGGAGTGAACGGTGAGGGCACGGACGAGCCGGGCTGGGACGTCAGCCCCGAGGACGAGATCGCCCCGGTGGTCGAGGCGGCGGGCCGCCAGGTCAGGCTCTGGCGCGAGGCCGCCGGGATGCGCGTCGTCGAGCTGGGCCAGGCGATCGGCTACGGGGAGGACCTGGTCCGCAAGGTGGAGCGGGGGGCCCGGATTCCCCGGGCGGAGTTCCTGGACAGGGCGGACGGGGTTCTGAACGCGGGCGGCCATATCGCGGCGTTCAAGGAGGACATGGAGAGGGCTCGCTACCCGAAGAGGGTGCGGGAGCTGGCCCAACTGGAGGCTCGGGCCGTCGAGCAGTTGCTCTACAGCAACCACAACATCCATGGGCTGTTGCAGACGGAGGAGTATGCGCGGGCGCTGCTCGGCACGTGGCGACCGGCGTACTCACCGGACGAGCTGGAACGGATGGTCGCGGCGAGGGTGGCCCGCAAAGCAATCTTCGAACGCTTGCCGGCACCTGAGCTGAGCTTCGTCCAAGAAGAGGTGACGCTACGCCGCCCCGTGGGAGGCACAATGGTGCTGCGCCGACAGCTCGAACACATGCTGGAGTTGGCTCAGTTGCCGTACGTGGAGCTCCAGGTGATGCCGACAAGTCGCGCCGATCACCCGGGCACGGGTGGACGGATCCAGGTGCTGAAGTTCGGAGACGGCACTGCTGCCGGGCGTACAGACGACGAGTTCGCTGGGCGCCCTGTCTCCGAGCCGCGGCAGCTCAGGGTCCTGGAACTGCGGTACGGCATCATCCGGGCCCAGGCGCTCACACCGAGGGAGTCCGTGGCCTTCATCGAGCGACTGCTGGGAGAAACGTGATCCACATGACCTCTGCCGAGGAAGCCGCGGGCCTTCACTGGCGCAGGAGCAGCTACAGCGACAGCAGTAACGGAAACGACTGCGTCGAGGTGGCCACCGCTCCGCCCGGGGTCCACGTCCGGGACTCCAAGCGCCCGGACGACGCACACCTCACCCTGGCCCCCTCCACCTGGTCGGCGTTCCTCACGTTCGCTGCGCGGGGCTGAACCATCCCTGCGCTGGTGCACATCCCACCCGAGTGACGGAGCGGTGATGCGATCAGGCAGCGACGCCCGGCCCGTGTTCGCGGCCCTGGGCGGAGTCGTGGAGATCGGTGCGCTGACCCACGCAGGAACCTGGAGGCCGGCCGACGCGTCGGTGGGGGACTTCCTGGCCCTCAGGCGCGATGAGGTGACGCGGGTCGTCGCCGGCATCCAGGCGGTCGGCCGGTTCGGTGGCTCGGTCATGGCCGAGGCCCACGAACTGGGATACCTGCGCGACCATCCTGTCGACGTGCGGTCCCTGCTGCTCTGGTCGGCGGGAGTCACCTGGGTACCTCAGGGTTGGCAGCCGTCGGAGGATCTGTCCTACCTGGAGGAGCCGCAGGTGGTGCGCCGCATGTGCCGCATGGGCGCGGATCTCCAACTCACCCATCTGCTGGATGGCTTGGTCGCCGCGGGAGTTGCCGCAGGCGTGGAGGCGGGTGTCGGGGTCCCGGACACGACGGACGAGATCGCCTCGATCCTCCGTATCGCCTGCGAACTCGTGGACGGCGCGGGGCGCAACACCCCTGAGGGGGTGTTCCGTATGTGGCGGGTCGCTCACCTGCCCGGCCTCCTCGATCCGAACGCGGCTGCGCCGGAGTGGGTCAAGGCGGGCCACCGTGCGTACGACGAGGAACTGGAACGGCTGCTGACGCCGATGTGATGCCTGCGAGACGGCTTCACGGGGATGGCTGGGAAGCGAACCCCTGTTCCCTGTAAGTTCGCTTGTGCATACGCAAGTTGTTGGTGTCGTTGGTGGTGTTGCTGTCACGGGGGTTGCGGCATGGCGGGGAATCGGCCGGGTGACTGGCATGTGCTGGATCTGGACAGGGATCCGACGCCGGGTGATCCGGATCGGGTGCGGCATCTGTCGAAAAATCTGCATGACTTCGCCGATGACGTGGGTGATGCGCTGCGTCTGATCAAGGGGATGGCGGCCGAGGACACGGTTCTGCAGTGGGCGGGGAAGTCGGCGAAGGCGTTCCAGGACGAGTTCGCCGGTGTGCCGAAGCAGTTGAAGAAGCTGAAGAAGTCGTACGAGATGGCGGGGGATGCCCTGGCCGCTTACTGGCCGAAGCTGGAGCGGGCGCAGGCGCTGGCGGACAAGGCGCTGGCGAAGGGGCGGGACGCGCAGTCCGATCTGACGTCTGCGAAGTCGCGTCTTTCTTCGGCTGATTCGTGGGTGACGCGGGCGAACAAGGAAGCGGACAAGTACAAGGACGACCCGACCGGCAGCAAGGGCAGCGCTGAGAAGCCGGACGAGGCGAAGGTACGGGCCGCCACGCGGGATGCCCAGCACGCCAAGTCCGCGCACGACAGTGCTCAGTCGGATGTGACGACGGCGAGCAATGCGCTGGACGCGGCGAAGAAGATGGCTGCGGATGCCCGGACGATGCGGGAGGAGGCGGCGCGGGACGCGAAGTCGAAGATCGATGAGGCGTCGGATGCGGGGATCCACAACCGGAAGTGGTGGGAGGAGGTCGGGGACTGGTTCTCCGACAACTGGGACACGATCGTCGCGGTGTGCAAGGTCGTCGTCGCGGTGCTGGGGATCATCGCGATGATCATCGGGGGGCCGATCCTCGGCGCGATCGTGCTGATCGCGGCCCTGGTCGTGCTCGCGGACACTCTCAATAAATATGCGAAGGGGCAGGCGTCCCTATGGGATGTCGCCTTCGCCGCGCTGGACTGCATACCCGGCATGAAGGGCCTGACCACCCTCGGCGGCCTGGCCAAGGGCCTCAAGGGCGGCCTCGCCGCGATGAAGGGCCTCAAGGGCGGCCTGAAGGGGATGAGTCTGGCGGCGCGGGGGCTGGGCAAAAACGCCCGGGGGATGCTCGCGGATGGGGCGAAGGGCGCGTACAACCGGGTCAAGAGCGTGGTTCGCTCCAAGGGCAGCGACCCCGTGGACATGGCCACCGGGGCGATGTTCCTACCTCAGACCGACGTTGAACTTCCCGGCAACCTTCCTCTGGCCTTCACGCGACGGATTGCGTCCGACTATCGCTGCGGGTCGTGGTTCGGCCCTGGCTGGGCTTCCACCATCGACCAGCGTCTCGAGGTCGACGACCGAGGCGCTGTCTTCGTCACCGAAGATGGTCTGCTTCTGGCCTATCCCCACCCAACAGGACCTGGCATCCCTGTTCATCCGGAGGCCGGCCCACGGTGGAGCCTGACTCTCCTCGGCGACGGTGGCTACCGCGTCGATGATCCGCTCTCCGGTCACGCTCGCCACTTTGCCGCTCCTGCAGGCGGTGTTGCCAGGCTCACGCATATATCCGACCGCAACAACAACACCATCACGGTTGACTACGACGAGTACGAAGCTCCTGTGGCCATCCGCCACTCGGGCGGGTATCAGCTCAAACTGGATACCCAAGACGGCCGCGTCACCGCTCTGGCTCTGGCGGACGCCGCCCCCGACGGATCTGACGTCGTCATCAAGTGCTATCGGTACACCGATGGCAATCTCACCGAGGTCGTGAACTCGACTGGTCTTCCATTGCGGTTCACGTACGACGATCGTCTCCGCATCACGTCGTGGACTGACACCAACGACAGTCGTTACGAGTATGAGTACGACGAGCGCGACCGTTGTGTCGGCGAAGGCGGCGAGGCGGGCCACATCACCATCGCCCTCGACTATGACGGAAGCGACCCGGCCTGGCCGAACTGCCGCATCACCAGCCTTACTACGGCCGACGGCGCCATCACACGCTTCGTCATCAACGAAGCCAGTCAGGTCATCGCCGACATTGACTCCCTCGGTTCAGTGGTCCGTACCGAGTACGACGCTCATCACCACGTTGTGTCGCGCACCAATGAACTGGGCCACTCCACGCGTTTTGTCGTCGATGAGAGAGGCGCTGTGACGGAAGTCCTCCGTCCGGACTTTGCGACGACGCGCATCGACTACAACGACCTGAACTGTCCCACGATCATCCGTATGCCTGATGGAGCGTCCTGGTACAGAGAATACGACGAGCGCGGAAACTGCACGGCCATGACCGATCCAGTAGGGGCCACCACTCGGTTCACCTACGACACCGTGGGTCAACTCGTAGCAGTGGCAGATGCTTTGGGCAATGCCAGGACCGTCCAGTGTGACCCGGCGGGACTTCCGGTGGCAGCAACCGACCCCCTCGGCGCAATGACCACCTGGCAGCGTGATGCATTTGGTCGCATCGTCACCTACACGGATCCGGAGGGCCACAGCACTCAGATCGAATGGACAGTCGAGGGTCAGATTGCCAGCCGCACGACTGCGGACGGCGCCGTTGAGAGCTGGTCCTACGACGGGGAGGGCAACTGCACCAGCCATACGACACCCGCAGGCGCCACCACGCTCTTCGAGTACACCCACTTCGACCTGCCGTCCGCTCGGGTCGGTCCAGACGGGGCGCGGTACGAATTCATCCACGATCAGAACCTTCGGCTTACCAGCGTCATCAATCCGCAAGGTCTGATATGGGAGTACGAACACAATGCAGCCGGGCATCTGATCTCGGAGTCCGATTTCGACGACCGGAGCTTCGCGTACACCTACGATAAGGCGGGACGCCTTACCACTCGCACAGACATCCTCGGCAATCGCGTCCACTACGAACGCGACATCCTCGGAGATGTGGTCAAGAAAGTCACTGACGACGGTGCCACTGAGTTCGCGTACGACCCGAATCGACGGTTGGTCGAAGCGAACGGGCCGGATGTGTCGCTCACTCTTGAGCTCGACCCGAGCGGGCAGGTCATCTCGGAGACTGTTGGCGGCCGCAGCACAACCTACTGCCGTGACGCGCTGGGACGCCTGAAAGGCCGAACGACCCCCTCCGGGGCTTCTACGACCTGGACGTACGATGCGGCAGGTAACCGCACACAGCTGAACGCCTCAGGCCACAGTGTGCTCTTCGAGCGGGACTGGTCGGGCAACGAGGTCCGTCGCTCGGTGGGTGAGAACATCACCCTCACACACGCCTATGACGGCCTCGGCCGCCGTACTTCCCTGTCACTGAGCGTCCCCGGTGAAGTTCCTGTGCTGCACCGTGCCTACCGTTTCGGTGCGGACGGAAATCTCGTAGGCGACGATGACCAGTTCCACGGCGATCGTCGATTCGATCTGGATCTCGCCGGCCGTGTCACGGCCGTGCACGCCAATAACTGGACCGAGAGCTATGCGTACGATGGAGCGGGCAATCTCACCCGTGCCTCCTGGCCCGCGAAATATTTCGGTGAAGATTCCACCGGAGACCGTGCATACGCTGGTACGAGGCTCGTCGGTTCAGGCGGCACCAGCTACGAGTACGACGCCTTGGGGCGAACGGTTCTCCGACAGAAAAAACGACTGTCGCGCAAGCCTGACACCTGGCGTTACACATGGGATGTCGAAAGCAGGTTGACATCGGTTACGACGCCGGACGGAACGCTTTGGCGATACATGTACGATCCGCTTGGGCGGCGTACCGCCAAGCAGCGCATCGCTGAGGACGGACGAACCGTTGCGGAGCAGGTGGTTTTTACATGGGACGGTGCCACTCTTTGCGAGCAGACCACGCGTGAACGGTCTTACTCTCATGCGGTAACGGTCACATGGGACTATGACGGATTCCACCCGATAGCGCAGACGGAACGTATCGCGGAGGCCGAAGCACCTCAGGAGGAAATAGACTCACGGTTCTTCGGTATCATTACCGATCTCGTCGGTACGCCGACAGAGCTCTTCGATGAGGATGGTGCAGTCGCGTGGCGAGCACGGTCTAATCTCTGGGGCAAAGCGGCGTGGAATGCCGACGCTAAGGCTTACACGCCATTGCGATTCCCTGGCCAGTATTATGATCCAGAGTCGGGTCTCCACTACAACTATTTCCGCTTGTATGATCCGGAGAGTGCACGCTACCTGACGCCTGACCCTCTCGGCCTGGCACCCGCTCCGAATCCAGTTGCTTACGTCCACAACCCGCACACTGGAATAGACCCGCTCGGGTTGAGCCCCTACTACAGCGATATCGCGCCGAACGGCCAGCGAGGTCCTGCCTATGCGGAAGTCAGCCCGCAGACTTTGGACGATGCGGCCAACAAGCTGATCGGGAGCCCTCCGGGGCGCGGTCCCAGGTACGCGCCCCCTGGATTCCAGGGTGGTGCCGCCGGTCATTCGAGGGGACATCTGATCGGCCAGCAGTTCGGAGGGGACGGCCGGGACATGCGGAATATCGTCACGCAAGGTACGACACAAAACAATGGGCCGATCTCCGATGCCGAAGACCTGATCGCTGGGCATGTTAGATCTTCCGGCAACACCGTCACCATGAGTGTAACTCCTGAATATGCCAACGGTGGAAATGTTCCCAGCCACGTGCTTATAGAGGCTGTAGATGACTTCGGCTGGTCGTTCAGCCGGCGACTGTCGAATCTGTAAAGAGGTGTATCTCATGACTGGATCGGATCGTGTGGGTGCGGACGATCTCTCGGATCTCACATCACTCTGTCCGCCTCCAGAAATGCCCAGTCTGCCGTCACCGTGTGAGCTCCCGAGACTTCCTCAAAGCCATGGTGCTCTGGTTGACGCTTATGGGACCGGATGCTTTGACGAATTCCTATGGATCTTCGCTGCGGGTGCGGACAACGCGAACCTCGACATCGAAATCGCTACCGGAGCAATGCGGTCCATCCTGGACAGCAAAGCCGCTCCGGATCTCCGTGAAGCTCTTGCACGACACCAGTCGGAGCCAGGGGACCTCATCCAGTGGGGTACGACCGACAACGGGGACCCTCTCTTGTGGATTCCTGACGGGGACCCTGCCGACTGGCCGACCGTAATCATCCAGGCTGGGCAGCTTGAATTCATCGTCTCGTCGAGAACTTCAACGGGGGTCGTGCTGGACCTCTTGACCAGAGAGCTTCAACCTCCGTTCTTTCCGGAAGACTTCCCGAGCTCCCGCCCCGTGTTCTCCACGAATCCATACGAGTAGGCAGCTTCCTACGGGATGTTCTAGGCGGCACTCGTGTAGAGCTCCCGGGTAGCGCTGGAGCTGCGGGACTGCGTCACGGCTCTCGTATATTCAGTCGCGGAGCGGTTCGCGTTCTGGGAGCGTGTGGTGCGCTGGCCGGGGCCTGGCTGGGCGAGCGACGGTTTTTCCATCCCGTCAGCGCCAGGGCGAGGCCGGCGGCGGAACGTGGAGTGTGGTGGAAGCGCAGGTCAGTGCGTGATCCGTGGGGTTGATCACCGAGGCGTTGGAGGATCGCTGTGTGGGCCAGCGTCAGGGGAACGGTGAAGTACCGGCATGACATCCGGTCCTAACTGGGACACCGGAGAGGGGCTCATCCGTGTCCATGACCCCGCCGAGGTGGACGCCGCCTTTGAGCGGGGCAACGGGCACCTCGGGACCGCAGTGATCGGGCTGGCCTTCAACTGTTCGCTGAAGGAAGCCTCCCCGCGGATCATCCGGGCGATGCGCCTGTCGGACATCGACCAGCGCGTGTTCGCGTTCACCGCGGCCGGTGTCGCGGCCCGGCTCAACGGGGCGTTGACGCCGGAGCTCTACGCCGCGCTGCGCGCGGAAGGCCCCGGGCGGCTGAGTATCGCCGTGAACGCGATCGCCGACACCCTGTGCTTCGTGCCGTTCCGCGATCTGCCCCTATGGCTCAAGTGGTGGAAGATCGAGTCGAGGATTCGGGACAAGCTGGAGACCTGGCGACTGGAGTTCGTGTACGCGGTCGGTGATGTCCGGAAGGCCCTGCGCAGGAAGAGCTGACGGGTGTCTCTTAGCTGGTGACGAACGCCTTCGGTGGACGGCTGGGTGGAACACGAACCCAACTTTCCCCTGAGGTGCGGAGCACACCGGAAGGCAGGCGTCGTGGCGTACGAGATGTTTCGTTCCGCGCCGGAAACCAATGCTGCATGGGCCGCGCTGCCCGCGGCGGTCAGGGACGGCGTCGCCCGGTGTGACGCGGAGCGCCATGAGGCGGAGCGTTCCCGAGTAGCGCCGGAGCTGGGGGAGAGGATCACGTCACCCCTCTATTCGGTCGCGGAGCGGTTCGCGTCCTGGGAGCGTGTGGTCCGCCACTTGGAGCCCGGGTGGACGAGCGACGATTTCCATGCCATCAGCGCCTACGAGAACGACCTCGACTCCCGTGACTCGCTTGGGCAGTTGATGAAAGGACAGCTCGCGGAGGCGCAGGAGGGTGCCCTGGGCTGGCTGCTGTCGCAGTTGGGCCAGCGCTTCGTGGGCGCGATAGTTCCGGCCGAGCATTCGCTCCTGGGTGCGTCCGACCAGGGCGAGGCCCGAGGCGGAGTTCGGACTGTGGTGGAAGCGCAGGCCAGTGCGTGATCCATGGGACTGAGCATCGATGCGGCGGAGTATCGCTGTGCTGGGAAGCACCTCCCGGCCATGGCCCTCAACGCGTGAGCCGTTGCCCAAGCACCGGCAGCAGCCGATCCCTCAGCAGGCGGCCCGCCGGCTCCGTCGACAGCCACAGGAGCTTGTGGCGGGTGCCGTCTCGCATGGTCGCCGTCATCCCGGACGTCGTGAGGCCCCGGTGGAGGCGGGCCTCCGACAGTTCGGCGAGGGGGATCACCTTGTTCGTGCGGTGGACCGAGCGAACGCTCTCGGCGTCGAAGGGGATCACCTCGTAGGGGTCCTTCGCCGAGACGCCTGAGCCGCTCGCCGAGTTCACCACGGAATCCATCAGGCCGCTGCGCACGCGGATCAGGGCGTCCGGGAGCAGCCACAGCTCACCGTGTATCCAGTCCAGCCATCCCGTCGTGCAGGTGCGGGCCAGCAGACGGGCGGGCAGCAGGCGCAGCCGGGAGGCGCGGGCGGCAGCCTCGTCCAGCAGGGCGGTCCAGGCCCCGACGGAGCGGATGCGGCGGGGCTCCTCCGCGGTATGCGTGGGGGAGGAGAAGAAGAGCTGGGCCCAACCGCTCCGGTGCAGTTCCACGGTCAGCCGGACGTGCCAGTCGGCCGACGTGAGACTGATGCCCAGGTGCTCGCCGCCCTCGGACCGCAGCACGGGGGAGGGGTGGAGCCCCTCGGTCGACCAAAGCCCTCTCTGGAACTCCAGGACCTCTGCCATCGCATCCAGGGGTATGCCTGCTCGCGTCACGCCGGTGATCCTGTCGCAACGCGATCCCACGGGCCAGCGTTCTCTGCCTGTCAGGGCATGCTCAAGCCACCCAATTCGGCGTCGGCCGGAGAGTGCAAGGGGTCGCGGGTTTGACCTGCGTCACCTTAGGGGTACGATCCTCGGCTCGATTGGCCAGGTCCCTGCCCCGTATGGCAGACTAGCGGGGTTGCTCGGTCGAGTGCCGATGCTGCGCGCCTCCCGTCGGGAGGACTGGAAGCGAGTCCCACAGTACTCGTCGCTCGATCTGCCGTAAGGCAGCGCTCGGGCGGACGTACGGGAATCTTCCGGGAAGTGTCAGCGGGGTGCAGGCCAGGCGCCCGGTGGGTGTTCAGCCCCCGGTCCAGCGGTTGCTTTCGGGCGAGCCGCGTCCCACGTAGGGAAATCCGTTACGGATATCTGTGCGGCAGGAGCGCGACACACCCGACCGCGTGGGTCGGAGAGCAGGACGCGAACCCCCGGGTTCCAGAGCGTTTCACTAGACAAAGGACTACTGAGTAGCCATGGCGGGACAGAAGATCCGCATCCGGCTCAAGGCCTACGACCACGAGGTCATCGACTCCTCGGCGAAGAAGATCGTCGAGACGGTGACGCGCACTGGTGCGTCGGTCGCGGGCCCGGTGCCGCTGCCCACTGAGAAGAACGTGTACTGCGTCATCAAGTCGCCGCACAAGTACAAGGACTCGCGCGAGCACTTCGAGATGCGCACGCACAAGCGCCTCATCGACATCCTCGACCCGACGCCCAAGACCGTTGACTCCCTGATGCGACTCGACCTTCCGGCCGGTGTCGACATCGAGATCAAGCTCTAGGGATCGGTGATCTGAGAATGGCTAAGCAGATCAAGGGAATCCTGGGCGAGAAGCTCGGCATGACGCAGGTGTGGGACGAGAACAACCGTGTTGTTCCCGTCACCGTCGTCAAGGCCGGCCCGAACGTCGTGACCCAGGTCCGTACGAATGACTCCGACGGCTACGAGTCGGTCCAGATCGCCTTCGGCGAGATCGACCCGCGCAAGGTGAACAAGCCCCTCAAGGGTCACTTCGCCAAGGCCGACGTCACGCCCCGCCGCCACCTCGTCGAGATCCGTACCGCTGACGCCAGCGAGTACACCCTCGGCCAGGAGATCACCGCTGAGGTGTTCGAGGCCGGCCTCAAGGTGGACGTGACCGGCAAGAGCAAGGGCAAGGGCTTCGCCGGTGTCATGAAGCGTCACAACTTCAAGGGCCTCGGCGCCGGACACGGTGTCCAGCGCAAGCACCGCTCTCCCGGCTCCATCGGTGGCTGTGCCACCCCGGGCCGTGTGTTCAAGGGCGTCCGCATGGCGGGCCGCATGGGCAACGAGCGGGTCACCACCCAGAACCTGACCGTTCACGCCGTTGACGCGGAGAAGGGCCTGCTCCTCATCAAGGGAGCGATCCCTGGTCCGAACGGCGGCCTCGTCCTGGTCCGTACCGCGGCCAAGGGGGCCTGAGGACATGAGCACCATTGACATTCTGTCGCCCTCCGGCGACAACGCCGGGACCGTAGAGCTCCCGGCCGAGATCTTCGATGTAGAGAAGATCAGCATCCCGCTGCTCCACCAGGTTGTCGTCGCGCAGCTGGCCGCGGCCCGTCAGGGCACGCACAAGGTCAAGCGTCGTGGCGAGGTCCGTGGTGGTGGCCGCAAGCCTTACCGCCAGAAGGGCACCGGCCGCGCCCGTCAGGGCTCGACCCGCGCGCCTCAGTTCGCCGGCGGTGGCGTCGTTCACGGCCCCACCCCGCGTGACTACTCGCAGCGGACCCCGAAGAAGATGAAGGCCGCGGCCCTGCGCCACGCCCTCACCGACCGGGCCCGCAACGCTCGCATCCACGTCATCACCGGCGTGATCGAGGGCGAGACCCCCTCCACCAAGGCCGCGAAGAGCTTCCTCGGCAAGGTCAGCGAGCGCAAGAACGTGCTCCTGGTCATCGAGCGCTCCGACGAGGCCGCGCTGCTCTCCGCGCGCAACCTGCCCCAGGTCCACATCCTGGAGCCGGGCCAGCTCAACACGTACGACGTTCTCGTCTCGGACGACGTGGTCTTCACCCAGGCCGCTTTCGAGTCCTTCGTGTCTGGCCCCCAGGCCGCTGACACCGAAGGGAGCGAAGCCTGATGGCTACGCGTCACCCGAGCATTGCCTCGAAGGCCGCCAAGGTCGCCAAGGCCGCGCGCGTCGCCAAGGCGAAGCGCCACGAGGCCGAAGGCAAGAACACCGTCGAGACCCCGCTGAGCAAGAGCTTCACGGACCCCCGTGACGTCCTCCTCAAGCCGGTCGTCTCGGAGAAGAGCTACGCGCTGCTCGACGAGGGCAAGTACACCTTCGTCGTCGACCCGCGGGCCAACAAGACCCAGATCAAGCAGGCCGTCCAGGCGGTCTTCTCGGTCAAGGTCACCGGGGTCAACACGATCAACCGTCAGGGCAAGCGCAAGCGCACCAAGACGGGCTTCGGCAAGCGTGCTGACAGCAAGCGCGCGATCGTGACCCTCGCTGAGGGCGACCGTATCGACATCTTCGGCCAGGCCTCCTAACGGAGCGCCCTGGTCCGAATATCGGACGAGGACTGAGAAATGGGAATCCGCAAGTACAAGCCGACTACGCCGGGCCGTCGTGGCTCGAGCGTCGCCGACTTCGTCGAGGTCACGCGGTCCACGCCGGAGAAGTCGCTGGTCCGCCCGCTGCACAGCAAGGGCGGCCGTAACAACGCCGGTCGTGTGACCGTTCGCCACCAGGGTGGCGGACACAAGCGCGCCTACCGAGTGATCGACTTCCGTCGTCACGACAAGGACGGCGTGCCGGCGAAGGTCGCGCACATCGAGTACGACCCCAACCGCACCGCGCGCATCGCGCTGCTTCACTACGCGGACGGCGAGAAGCGCTACATCCTCGCCCCCCGCAACCTGTCGCAGGGCGACCGCGTCGAGAACGGTCCCGGGGCCGACATCAAGCCGGGCAACAACCTGGCGCTCCGCAACATCCCGGTCGGTACCACGATCCACGCGATCGAGATCCGTCCCGGTGGCGGCGCCAAGTTCGCCCGCTCCGCCGGTGCCTCGGTGCAGCTGCTCGCGAAGGAGGGCACCATGGCCCACCTCCGCATGCCGTCGGGTGAGATCCGCCTGGTCGACCAGCGCTGCCGCGCCACGGTCGGCGAGGTCGGCAACGCCGAGCAGAGCAACATCAACTGGGGTAAGGCCGGCCGTAAGCGCTGGCTGGGCGTTCGCCCGTCCGTCCGCGGTGTGGCGATGAACCCGGTTGACCACCCGCACGGTGGTGGTGAGGGCAAGACCTCCGGTGGTCGCCACCCGGTCTCCCCGTGGGGTCAGAAGGAGGGTCGTACTCGTTCGCCGAAGAAGGCTTCGAACAAGTACATCGTCCGCCGCCGCAAGACGAACAAGAAGCGCTAGGAGCGGGTTTAGATGCCGCGCAGTCTCAAGAAGGGACCCTTCGTCGACGGACACCTTGTAAAGAAGGTGGACGTACAGAACGAAGCCGGTACCAAGAACGTCATCAAGACCTGGTCCCGTCGCTCGATGATCATCCCGGCCATGCTCGGCCACACGATCGCGGTGCACAACGGCAAGACCCACATCCCGGTGTTTGTCACCGAGTCGATGGTCGGCCACAAGCTCGGCGAGTTCTCGCCGACGCGCACCTTCCGGGGTCACGTCAAGGACGACCGGAAGTCGAAGCGCCGCTAACGCGGGGTGGAATCGACCATGACAGACACTGGAAGGACAACCATGGAAGCCAGGGCCCAGGCGCGGTACATCCGCGTCACGCCCATGAAGGCCCGCCGAGTGGTGGACCTTATCCGTGGCATGGATGCCACGGAGGCTCAGGCGGTCCTGCGTTTCGCCCCGCAGGCCGCGAGCGTGCCGGTCGGCAAGGTGCTTGACAGCGCCATTGCCAACGCCGCACACAACTACGACCACACCGACGCCGGCAGCCTCGTCATCTCCGAGGCCTACGTCGACGAGGGTCCGACCCTGAAGCGGTTCCGGCCGCGTGCCCAGGGCCGTGCCTACCGGATCCGCAAGCGGACCAGCCACATCACCGTGGTCGTCAGCAGCAAGGAAGGAACCCGGTAATGGGCCAGAAGGTTAACCCGCATGGGTTCCGGCTCGGCATCACCACGGACTTCAAGTCCCGCTGGTACGCCGACAAGCTGTACAAGGACTACGTCAAGGAAGACGTCGCCATCCGTCGGATGATGTCGTCCGGCATGGAGCGCGCCGGTATCTCGAAGGTTGAGATCGAGCGCACCCGTGACCGCGTGCGGGTGGACATCCACACCGCGCGTCCCGGCATCGTCATCGGCCGCCGTGGCGCCGAGGCCGACCGCATCCGCGGTGACCTCGAGAAGCTCACGGGCAAGCAGGTCCAGCTGAACATCCTCGAGGTCAAGAACCCCGAGACCGATGCTCAGCTGGTGGCCCAGGCCGTTGCCGAGCAGCTGTCCTCCCGCGTTTCCTTCCGTCGCGCCATGCGTAAGAGCATGCAGGGCACGATGAAGGCCGGCGCCAAGGGCATCAAGATCCAGTGCGGCGGCCGCCTCGGTGGCGCCGAGATGTCCCGCTCGGAGTTCTACCGCGAGGGCCGTGTGCCCCTGCACACGCTCCGCGCGAACGTCGACTACGGCTTCTTCGAGGCCAAGACGACCTTCGGCCGTATCGGTGTGAAGGTCTGGATCTACAAGGGCGACGTCAAGAACATCGCCGAGGTCCGCGCCGAGAACGCTGCTGCCCGCGCCGGCAACCGCCCGGCCCGTGGTGGCGGCAACGACCGCCCGGCCGGCCGTGGTGGCCGCGGTGGCGAGCGTGGCGGTCGCGGTCGTAAGCCGCAGCAGGCTCCCGCCGCCGAGGCCCCCAAGGCCGAGGCTCCGGCGGCTGCCGCTCCGGCTGAGAGCACCGGAACGGAGGCCTGACCGACATGCTGATCCCCCGTAGGGTCAAGCACCGCAAGCAGCACCACCCGAAGCGCCGTGGTCAGGCCAAGGGCGGTACGCAGGTTTCGTTCGGCGAGTACGGCATTCAGGCCCTCACGCCGGCGTACGTGACGAACCGTCAGATCGAGGCCGCTCGTATCGCGATGACCCGCCACATCAAGCGTGGCGGCAAGGTCTGGATCAACATCTACCCGGACCGCCCGCTCACGAAGAAGCCTGCCGAGACCCGCATGGGTTCCGGTAAGGGTTCGCCCGAGTGGTGGATCGCGAACGTGCACCCGGGCCGGGTCATGTTCGAACTGTCCTACCCCAACGAGAAGATCGCCCGTGAGGCCCTCACTCGCGCAGCCCACAAGCTGCCGATGAAGTGCCGGATCGTCAAGCGCGAGGCAGGTGAAGCGTGATGTCGGCCGGTACCAAGGCGTCCGAGCTGCGCGAACTGGGTGACGAGGAGCTTCTCGCGAAGCTCCGCGAAGCCAAGGAAGAGCTGTTCAACCTCCGCTTCCAGGCGGCGACCGGTCAGCTCGAGAACCACGGTCGGCTCAAGGCCGTCCGTAAGGACATCGCGCGGATCTACACCCTGATGCGTGAGCGCGAGCTGGGCATCGAGACGGTGGAGAGCGCCTGATGACTGAGAGCAACGTGACCGAGCAGAAGACCGACCGCGGTTTCCGCAAGACCCGTGAGGGTCTGGTCGTCAGCGACAAGATGGACAAGACCGTCGTCGTCGCTGTCGAGGACCGCGTGAAGCACGCCCTGTACGGCAAGGTCATCCGCCGTACGAGCAAGCTCAAGGCCCACGACGAGCAGAACGCCGCAGGCGTCGGCGACCGCGTCCTCCTCATGGAGACCCGGCCGCTGTCCTCGACGAAGCGCTGGCGCATCGTCGAGATCCTCGAGAAGGCCAAGTAATTACCTGAGGGGTATCCCTCAGGTTGGTTCCGCCAGGCTCGGGGCGGGGTCGCCGTAAAGGCCGACCCCGCCCCGGGAACCGGCAGACAATCAGGAGATAGACGTGATCCAGCAGGAGTCGCGACTGCGTGTCGCCGACAACACTGGTGCGAAGGAAATCCTTTGCATCCGTGTG
Organism: Streptomyces sp. M41(2017); assembly: GCF_002078175.1. GTDB lineage: Bacteria > Actinomycetota > Actinomycetes > Streptomycetales > Streptomycetaceae > Streptomyces. Next base: position 2,851,386 of record NZ_MWFK01000001.1, read on the forward strand.
CTCGGTGGCTCCGGTCGCCGCTACGCGGGCATCGGTGACGTCATCGTCGCCACCGTCAAGGACGCGATCCCCGGCGGCAATGTGAAGAAGGGTGACGTCATCAAGGCGGTCATCGTTCGCACCGTCAAGGAGCGCCGCCGTCCGGACGGCTCGTACATCCGTTTCGACGAGAACGCCGCCGTCATTCTGAAGAACGACGGCGACCCTCGCGGCACCCGTATCTTCGGCCCGGTGGGCCGTGAGCTGCGCGAGAAGAAGTTCATGAAGATCATCTCGCTCGCGCCGGAGGTGCTGTAAGCATGAAGATCAAGAAGGGCGACCTGGTTCAGGTCATCACCGGTAAGGACAAGGGCAAGCAGGGCAAGGTCATTGCCGCTTACCCGCGCGACGAGCGCGTCCTGGTCGAGGGTGTCAACCGGGTCAAGAAGCACACGAAGGCCGGCCCGACCGCCAAGGGTTCGCAGGCTGGTGGCATCGTCACGACCGAGGCGCCCGTCCACGTCTCCAACGTCCAGCTGGTCGTTGAGAAGGACGGCGACAAGGTCGTCACGCGCGTCGGTTACCGCTTCGACGACGAGGGCAACAAGATCCGCGTTGCCAAGCGGACGGGTGAGGACATCTGATGGCTACCACCACCACTCCGCGTCTCAAGACGAAGTACCGCGAGGAGATCGCGGGCAAGCTGCAGGACGAGTTCTCCTACGAGAACGTCATGCAGACCCCGGGTCTCGTCAAGATCGTGGTCAACATGGGTGTCGGCGACGCCGCCCGTGACTCGAAGCTCATGGACGGTGCCGTCCGTGACCTGACCACCATCACCGGTCAGAAGCCGGCCATCACCAAGGCCCGGAAGTCCATCGCGCAGTTCAAGCTGCGCGAGGGTCAGCCGATCGGTGCGCACGTCACCCTCCGTGGCGACCGCATGTGGGAGTTCCTGGACCGCACCCTGTCGCTCGCGCTTCCGCGCATCCGCGACTTCCGTGGTCTGTCCCCCAAGCAGTTCGACGGCCGTGGCAACTACACCTTCGGTCTCACGGAGCAGGTCATGTTCCACGAGATCGACCAGGACAAGATCGACCGCGTCCGGGGTATGGACATCACCGTGGTCACCACGGCGACCAACGACGCTGAGGGCCGTGCCCTTCTCCGTCACCTCGGCTTCCCCTTCAAGGAGGCGTAAGCGAGATGGCGAAGAAGGCTCTGATTGCCAAGGCTGCTCGTAAGCCCAAGTTCGGTGTGCGTGGCTACACGCGCTGCCAGCGCTGCGGTCGTCCGCACTCCGTGTACCGCAAGTTCGGCCTGTGCCGCGTCTGCCTTCGTGAGATGGCTCACCGTGGCGAGCTGCCGGGCGTGACCAAGAGCTCCTGGTAGTCCCCCCAACAAGGGATTCCAGGGCTCTCGGTAAGTAAAGGGCTCTGTCAGGTGCCCACCCCTCCATGCCTTAGGCTAGGAGGGTTGGGCGCCTGACGCCCGTACGACTTACTACGCCGTAGGTCCCCGCACCGCACCCGTCCCGCCACTGAGTGGGGAGAGGGATGGCGCATACAGGAAACCCCGGCGAGAGAGGCCGAAGGCCAATTCATGACCATGACTGATCCCATCGCAGACATGCTTACTCGTCTGCGTAACGCGAACTCGGCGTACCACGACGATGTCGCGATGCCGCACAGCAAGATCAAGTCGCACATCGCAGAGATCCTCCAGCAGGAGGGCTTCATCACCGGCTGGAAGGTCGAGGACGCCGAGGTCGGCAAGAAGCTCGTCCTCGAGCTGAAGTTCGGCCCGAACCGTGAGCGCTCCATTGCGGGCATCAAGCGGATCTCGAAGCCTGGTCTGCGTGTGTACGCGAAGTCCACCTCCCTGCCCAAGGTGCTCGGTGGCCTCGGCGTGGCGATCATCTCCACGTCGCACGGTCTCCTCACTGGACAGCAGGCCGGCAAGAAGGGCGTAGGCGGAGAAGTTCTCGCCTACGTCTGGTAGCGGAAGGGAACGGAGGAAACAGCTATGTCGCGTATTGGCAAGCTCCCCATCACGGTTCCCGCCGGCGTGGACGTCACCATCGACGGCCGTACGGTCCAGGTGAAGGGCCCCAAGGGCGCCCTCTCCCACACCGTCGCGGCGCCGATCGAGGTCGCCAAGGGTGAGGACGGCATTCTCAATGTCACCCGCCCGAACGACGAGCGTCAGAACAAGGCCCTCCACGGCCTGTCCCGCACGCTGGTGGCGAACATGATCACCGGCGTGACCACGGGTTACGTGAAGAAGCTCGAAATCAGCGGTGTCGGTTACCGCGTCCTGGCGAAGGGCTCCAACCTGGAGTTCTCGCTCGGCTACAGCCACTCGATCACGGTCGAGGCGCCCGAGGGCATCTCGTTCAAGGTCGAGAACCCGACGCACTTCTCGGTCGAGGGCATCGACAAGCAGAAGGTCGGAGAGGTTGCGGCCAACATCCGCAAGCTGCGGAAGCCCGACCCGTACAAGGCCAAGGGTGTCAAGTACGAAGGCGAAGTCATCCGCCGCAAGGTCGGAAAGGCGGGTAAGTAAGCCATGGCATACGGTGTCAAGATTGCTAAGGGCGACGCTTACAAGCGTGCTGCCATCAAGCGTCGTCACATCCGGATCCGTAAGCACATCTCGGGTACGGCTGAGCGTCCGCGCCTGGTCGTGACGCGTTCCAACCGCCACATCGTGGCCCAGGTCATCGACGACGTTAAGGGTCACACCCTGGCGTCGGCGTCGACCCTGGACACGACGATCCGCGGCGGCGAGAACGACAAGTCGGCCCAGGCGAAGTCGGTCGGCGCTCTTGTCGCCGAGCGCGCCAAGGCCGCCGGTGTCGAGGCTGTCGTATTCGACCGTGGTGGAAACCAGTACGCCGGGCGCATTGCCGCCCTGGCGGACGCCGCCCGCGAAGCCGGACTCAAGTTCTGAGTCGGTTCCGTAGCTAGCGGAAACAGAGAGAGGTAATTCCAATGGCTGGACCCCAGCGCCGCGGTGGCGGTGCCGGTGGCGGCGAGCGGCGGGACCGGAAGGGCCGTGACGGCGGCGCAGCTGCTGCCGAAAAGACCGCGTACGTTGAGCGCGTTGTCGCGATCAACCGCGTCGCCAAGGTTGTGAAGGGTGGTCGTCGCTTCAGCTTCACCGCGCTGGTCGTGGTGGGCGATGGTGACGGCACCGTCGGTGTCGGTTACGGCAAGGCCAAGGAGGTGCCGGCCGCGATCGCCAAGGGTGTTGAAGAGGCCAAGAAGCACTTCTTCAAGGTCCCCCGTATCCAGGGCACCATCCCGCACCCGATCACGGGCGAGAAGGCTGCGGGCGTCGTCCTGCTCAAGCCTGCTTCCCCCGGTACCGGCGTTATCGCCGGTGGCCCGGTGCGAGCTGTCCTGGAGTGCGCCGGCGTGCACGACATCCTGTCGAAGTCGCTCGGCTCGTCGAACGCGATCAACATCGTGCACGCGACCGTGGCGGCCCTCAAGGGTCTGCAGCGTCCCGAGGAGATCGCGGCTCGCCGTGGTCTGCCCCTCGAGGACGTCGCCCCCGCGGCTCTCCTTCGGGCGCGTGCAGGGGCGGGTGCGTAATGGCTCGCCTCAAGGTCACGCAGACGAAGTCGTACATCGGCAGCAAGCAGAACCACCGTGACACCCTGCGCTCCCTTGGTCTCAAGGGCATCAACACGCAGGTCGTCAAGGAGGACCGCCCCGAGTTCCGCGGAATGGTTCACACCGTCCGCCACCTCGTGACGGTCGAGGAGGTCGACTAGATCATGGCGGAGAACAACCCGCTCAAGATCCACAACCTCCGTCCCGCCCCGGGCGCCAAGACCGCCAAGACTCGTGTTGGTCGTGGTGAGGCGTCGAAGGGTAAGACGGCTGGTCGTGGTACCAAGGGCACGAAGGCTCGTTACCAGGTTCCGGAGCGTTTCGAGGGTGGCCAGATGCCCCTCCACATGCGCCTTCCGAAGCTCAAGGGCTTCCGTAACCCGTTCAAGACCGAGTTCCAGGTCGTGAACCTCGACAAGCTGGGCGCGCTGTACCCGGACGGTGGCGAGGTCACCGTCGAGGGTCTCGTCGCCAAGGGTGCCGTTCGCAAGAACAGCCTCGTCAAGGTCCTCGGCCAGGGCGAGATCTCCGTGGCGCTGCAGGTGGCGGTCGACGCCGTCTCCGGTTCCGCCAAGGAGAAGATCACCGCCGCGGGCGGTACGGTCACCGAGCTCGTCTGATTTCAGACACCTCGATGACATGAGCGATCCCGACCGGGGATGCCCCACAAAAGGGGCATCCCCGGTTGGTCGTTCCTAGGGGGGCAGTGTCGCCGGTAAGGTGGCCTGCACTGTTAATTTTCGTCCGGTGTGACTCAAGGGAACTCCGGGCGGGCTTTGACTGTTGGTTAGCTGTCAGTCATCCGTCGAACCTCAAGACCGTCACCTCTGACGCAGTAGCGCGGGGGTCGCAGGAGGCACCGTGCTCACCGCGTTCGCCCGGGCGTTCAGGACGCCCGACCTGCGCAAGAAGCTGCTCTTCACGCTGGCCATCATCGTGGTCTACCGGGTCGGTACGCACATTCCGATCCCCGGCGTGGACTACAAGAACGTCCAGACGTGTATGGACGTGGCCGACAAGAACCGCGGGCTGTTCAGCCTGATCAACATGTTCAGTGGCGGCGCGCTGCTGCAGATCACCATCTTCGCGCTCGGGATCATGCCGTACATCACGGCGAGCATCATCCTGCAGCTGCTGACCGTGGTCATCCCGCGTCTGGAGGCCCTCAAGAAGGAGGGTCAGGCCGGCACGGCGAAGATCACGCAGTACACGCGGTACCTGACGGTCGCGCTCGCCATCCTGCAGGGCACGGGCCTGGTGGCCACCGCTCGCAGCGGCGCCCTGTTCGGTACCTGCCCGGTCGGCAACCAGATCGTCCCGGACCAGTCGATCTTCACCACGATCACGATGGTCATCACGATGACCGCCGGTACCTGCGTCGTCATGTGGCTCGGTGAGCTCATCACCGACCGCGGCATCGGCAACGGCATGTCGATCCTCATGTTCATCTCGATCGCCGCGACCTTCCCGAGCGCCCTGTGGACCGTCAAGATCCAGGGCAAGCTGGCGGACGGCTGGATCGAGTTCGGCACGGTGATCCTGGTGGGCCTGTTCATGGTCGGCCTGGTGGTCTTCGTCGAGCAGGCGCAGCGACGGATCCCGGTCCAGTACGCGAAGCGCATGATCGGCCGCCGTTCGTACGGCGGCACGTCGACCTACATCCCGTTGAAGGTCAACCAGGCAGGTGTGATCCCTGTCATCTTCGCGTCGTCGCTGCTCTACATCCCGAGCCTCATCGCCCAGTTCTCGAAGGGCAATTCGGGGTGGAAGACGTGGATCACGAACAACCTGACCAAGGGTGACCACCCGATTTACATCGCGATGTACTTCCTTCTGATCGTTTTCTTCGCGTTCTTCTACGTGGCGATCTCGTTCAACCCCGAGGAAGTAGCCGACAACATGAAGAAGTATGGTGGCTTCATCCCGGGCATCCGGGCTGGCCGGCCGACCGCTGAGTACCTCAGTTACGTACTCAACCGGATCACCTGGCCGGGTTCGCTGTATCTGGGGCTGATCGCTCTCGTACCGACAGTGGCGTTGGTTGGTTTCGGGGCAAACCAGAACTTCCCGTTCGGTGGCACAAGCATCCTGATCATCGTGGGTGTCGGCCTCGAGACGGTGAAGCAGATCGAGAGTCAGCTTCAGCAGCGCAATTACGAAGGGTTCCTCCGCTGATGCGAATCGTCCTCGTCGGGCCGCCCGGTGCCGGGAAGGGAACGCAGGCTGCGTTCCTCGCCAAGAATCTGGGGATCCCGCACATCTCCACGGGCGACCTGTTCCGCGCCAACATCAGTCGGCAGACGGAACTGGGCAAGCTGGCGAAGTCCTACATGGACAAGGGCGATCTGGTACCCGACGAGGTCACCATCGCCATGGCCAAGGACCGCATGGAGCAGCCCGACGCGGAGAACGGCTTCCTCCTCGACGGCTTCCCGCGCAACGTCTCGCAGGCCGAGGCGCTCGACGAGATGCTGAGCACCGAGGGCATGAAGCTGGACGCGGTGCTGGACCTGGAGGTCCCCGAGGACGAGGTGGTCCGCCGTATCGCGGGCCGTCGCATCTGCCGCAACGACTCGTCGCACGTGTTCCACGTGTCGTACAAGGCGCCCGAGCAGGAAGGCGTCTGTGACGTCTGCGGCGGCGAGCTGTACCAGCGCGACGACGACTCCGAGGAGACCGTCCGCAAGCGCCTGGAGGTCTACCACACGCAGACCGAGCCGATCATCGACTACTACCGGGCGCAGAGCCTGGTCGTCACGATCCTCGCGCTCGGCAAGGTGGAAGAGGTCACGGGACGCGCCATGGAGGCGCTGTCCCGCGAGGCCGCCTAGGTCTCGTGCGGGATCCGCTCCGCGGTGCAGGTGACCGCGGGCGCGTGAAGCAGTACGTCGCATCGGCCGCGGTACCCGCTCGGGGTGCCGCGGCCGACGTGCGCGACGGGGTCGGGCCGTGAGCCCCGCGGGGGAGAGGTCCAAGGCCCCGGGCGGGGCGGGGCCCGGTCCCCGTATCGTTGGGGTAGTCCGTCGTTGAGACAGTCCGTCGTCCCGGTCCAGAAAGGCCGCAGCCACCATGGTGCAGATCAAGACCCCCGAGCAGATCGCCAAGATGCGTGAGGCGGGACTGGTCGTCGCCGCGATCCATGCGGCCACGCGTGAGGCGGCCGTGCCCGGTGCGACGACCCGGGATCTGGACGAGGTCGCGCGCAAGGTCCTGGCGGAGCACGAGGCCAAGCCGAACTTCCTCGGGTACGGCGGGTTCCCCGCGACGATCTGCACCTCGGTGAACGAGGTCGTGGTCCACGGCATCCCGGACGACAAGACCGTCCTGAAGGACGGCGACATCATCTCCATCGACGCCGGCGCGATCGTGGACGGCTGGCACGGCGACGCCGCGTTCACCGCCTTCGTGGGCTCCGGCCACGCTCCGGAGGTGGTCGAGCTCTCCCGGGTGACCGAGGAGTCGATGTGGGCGGGCATCGCGGCCATGAAGCTGGGCAACCGGCTGGTGGACGTCTCCCGGGCCATCGAGACGTACATCCGCCGGCAGCCGAAGCCGGGCGGCGGCAAGTACGGCATCGTCGAGGACTACGGCGGCCACGGCATCGGCACCGAGATGCACATGGACCCGCACCTGCTGAACTACGTCGAGCGCAGGCGTGGCAAGGGTCCGAAGCTGGTCCCCGGGTTCTGCCTCGCGATCGAGCCGATGGTGTCGCTCGGCACTCCGCGGACCGAGGTCCTGGAGGACGACTGGACCGTCATCACCACGGACGGCACCTGGTCCTCGCACTGGGAGCACTCCGTGGCGCTGACCGAGGACGGTCCGCTGGTCCTGACGGCCCCCGACGGCGGCAAGGCCAAGCTCGCCGAGTTCGGGATCACGACGGCCCCCGACCCCCTGGCCGGCTGAGACGACCGCGTGCGGAACGCGGGGGAGATCCTTTACGATCTTGCTCGCGTTCCCCTCTCTTCCCTCGACCCTCCTCGCGACTCCCTCGTCACTGTGGCGTTCGGCTCACCTCCGCGCCGCCCCTTCCAGCCGACCGTGTGCTAGCCGGTCCGCCCTGCTCCTCGCGCATACCACGCCGACGGGTGGGGCATCGTCATGAGAAGGCGGAGAACGCCGGAGACGAATTCGTCTTTCCGGGAGCCCTGACGTAGACTGACTCGTCGGCTCTCGTGCACCCGCATGTCTGCATGCGGCTCGTGCGGAGTCGATCAAGGTAGTCGATTCGAAGGGCGAAGCGTGGCCAAGAAGCAAGGTGCCATCGAGATCGAAGGCACTGTCGTCGAGTCTCTCCCGAACGCCATGTTCAAGGTGGAGCTCCAGAACGGCCACCAGGTCCTGGCTCACATCAGCGGCAAGATGCGTATGCACTACATCCGTATCCTCCCTGACGACCGGGTCGTGGTGGAGTTGTCTCCGTACGACCTGACGCGTGGCCGGATCGTCTACCGCTACAAGTAGATCTTGCCTTGCTCCGTGTTCCCGTTCCGGGGCGCGGGGGGTGGCACTGACCCGGAGAACCTCACCTAATGAAGGTCAAGCCGAGCGTCAAGAAGATCTGCGACAAGTGCAGGGTGATCCGCCGTCACGGTCGGGTCATGGTCATCTGCGAAAACCCGCGCCACAAGCAGCGCCAGGGCTGACGCACGACCGAACCTTCTGCATCCGCAGATACTTCGCGCGACGCAAGCAGTACATGTTCATACGCGGAACCCAGGGCTGACGTACGTCGGCCCTGACACCCCCGGTCGGAGGCCGGGGACCCGGTTCGTACCGAATTCTCGATCCAAGGATCGGAGAACGACGGCGGGCGGGATCCGGTTCTGTGGAAGACCTCCGAACGACAACTGGAGCCATTGAATGGCACGCGTTTCCGGTGTTGACATCCCGCGCGAAAAGCGTGTGGAGGTCGCCCTCACCTACGTGTTCGGCATCGGCCGGACGCTTTCCCAGCTGACGCTGGCCGAGACTGGCGTGAACCCCAACACGCGCGTTCGTGACCTCTCCGAGGAGGAGCTGGTCAAGATCCGCGAGTACGTGGACGCCAACATCAAGACCGAGGGTGACCTCCGTCGCGAGATCCAGGGCGACATTCGCCGGAAGATCGAGATCGGCTGCTACCAGGGCATCCGCCACCGTCGTGGCCTGCCCGTGCACGGTCAGCGCACCAGCACGAACGCCCGTACCCGCAAGGGCCCGCGTCGCGCGATCGCCGGCAAGAAGAAGCCGGGCAAGAAGTAGTCCTCAGCGGACAACGCTTCACCAGCGGTCTTCGCTGTAGGACCGACCACCTCCCCGTAGGAGAAATAGATGCCCCCCAAGGGTCGTCAGGGCGCTGCCAAGAAGGTGCGCCGCAAGGAAAAGAAGAACGTCGCTCACGGCCACGCGCACATCAAGAGCACGTTCAACAACACGATCGTCTCGATCACGGACCCCTCGGGCAACGTGATCTCCTGGGCCTCCGCCGGCCACGTCGGCTTCAAGGGCTCGCGCAAGTCCACTCCGTTCGCCGCGCAGATGGCCGCCGAGTCGGCTGCCCGTCGCGCGCAGGAGCACGGCATGCGCAAGGTGGACGTGTTCGTCAAGGGTCCCGGCTCCGGCCGTGAGACCGCGATCCGCTCCCTCCAGGCCACCGGCCTCGAGGTCGGCTCGATCCAGGACGTCACTCCCACCCCGCACAACGGCTGCCGTCCGCCCAAGCGCCGCCGCGTCTGACGCACGGTTGTCTCGCGTCTGACCGGGCTTTCGGGCGGTACGTCTCCTCGGAGGTGTGCCGCCCGTACCCTTGCAGTAACAGCAGGGCGTCAAATAGCGGGCGCCCATGACTGAAGGATTCACACCATGCTGATCGCTCAGCGTCCCTCGTTGACCGAAGAGGTCGTCGACGAATTCCGCTCCCGGTTCGTGATCGAGCCGCTGGAGCCGGGCTTCGGCTACACCCTCGGCAACTCTCTTCGCCGCACGCTCCTCTCCTCGATCCCCGGCGCCGCTGTCACCAGCATCCGGATCGACGGTGTCCTGCACGAGTTCACCACCGTGCCGGGCGTCAAGGAGGACGTCACCGACCTGATCCTCAACATCAAGCAGCTGGTCGTCTCCTCGGAGCACGACGAGCCGGTCGTGATGTACCTGCGCAAGCAGGGCCCGGGTCTGGTCACCGCCGCCGACATCGCGCCCCCGGCCGGTGTCGAGGTGCACAACCCCGACCTCGTCCTCGCCACGCTCAACGGCAAGGGCAAGCTGGAGATGGAGCTGACCGTCGAGCGCGGTCGCGGCTACGTCTCCGCCGTTCAGAACAAGCAGGTCGGTCAGGAGATCGGGCGCATCCCGGTCGACTCGATCTACTCGCCGGTGCTGAAGGTCACGTACAAGGTCGAGGCGACCCGTGTCGAGCAGCGCACCGACTTCGACAAGCTGATCGTCGACGTCGAGACCAAGCAGGCCATGCGTCCCCGTGACGCCATGGCGTCGGCCGGTAAGACCCTGGTCGAGCTGTTCGGTCTGGCGCGCGAGCTCAACATCGACGCCGAGGGCATCGACATGGGCCCGTCCCCCACGGACGCCGCCCTCGCCGCCGATCTCGCCCTGCCGATCGAGGAGCTGGAGCTCACCGTTCGGTCGTACAACTGCCTCAAGCGTGAGGGCATCCACTCCGTGGGTGAGCTCGTCGCCCGCTCCGAGGCCGACCTCCTGGACATCCGCAACTTCGGCGCGAAGTCCATCGACGAGGTCAAGGCGAAGCTGGCCGGCATGGGCCTGGCCCTGAAGGACAGCCCGCCCGGATTCGACCCGACCGCCGCCGCCGACGCCTTCGGCGCCGACGACGACGCGGACGCCGGCTTCGTCGAGACCGAGCAGTACTGAGGCTCGGGACCGACGGTTCCGTCTTGGCTGCCGACCGGCCGTGGCTGGTCGGCAGTTCCCCGCGCCCCTTCGGGGCGCGCGGGGTCTCCGACGGGCAATCGCCCGCTCGGACACTGACTTCGGTACCTGATACGGCCGAAGCAGACACCTAGGAGAAACACATGCCGAAGCCTGCCAAGGGTGCCCGTCTGGGCGGCAGCGCCGCGCACGAGAAGCTGCTCCTCGCGAACCTCGCGAAGTCGCTCTTCGAGCACGGCCGCATCACCACCACCGAGGCCAAGGCCCGTCGCCTGCGTCCCTACGCCGAGCGTCTGGTCACCAAGGCGAAGAAGGGTGACCTTCACAACCGCCGTCAGGTGCTCTCGGTGATCACGGACAAGAGCGTCGTGCACACGCTCTTCACCGAGATCGGCCCGCGCTACGAGAACCGCCCGGGTGGCTACACCCGTATCACCAAGATCGGTAACCGCCGTGGCGACAACGCGCCCATGGCTGTCATCGAGCTGGTCGAGGCCCTGACCGTGGCCCAGCAGGCCACCGGTGAGGCCGAGGCCGCGACCAAGCGTTCCGCCAAGGACGCCGAGGCTCCGGCCAAGGTCGAGGACACCAAGGTCGAGGACGCCACCGAGGCTCCCGCCGAGGAGTCGAAGGACGCCTGAGGCACCGCCTCGCTGTGAGTGGGTCCGTCCCTTCGGGGGCGGGCCCGCTTTCGCGTTTCCGGCGCCGACGCCGGGCTTGAGAGGATCCACGAGTGAGTGACGAAGCAGAGCCCGGGTTCGTACGGGTACGGATGGACCTGTCCTACGACGGGAGCGGGTTCTCCGGGTGGGCGAAGCAGGCCAGTGGCCGCAGGACCGTCCAGGGCGACATCGAGGACGCGCTGCGGACGGTGACGCGGACGAAGGACACCACCTACGAGCTGACCGTGGCCGGGCGGACCGACGCCGGGGTGCACGCGCGCGGCCAGGTGGCCCACGTCGACCTGCCCGAGGAAGTGTGGGCGGAGCACCGCGAGAAGCTGCTGAAGCGGCTCGCCGGACGGCTGGAGAAGGACGTCCGGGTGTGGTCGCTCACCGAGGCGCCCGCGGGGTTCAACGCCCGCTTCTCGGCGGTCTGGCGGCGGTACGCCTACCGCGTCACCGACGAACCCGGTGGTGTCGATCCGCTGCTGCGCAGTCATGTCCTGTGGCATGACTGGCCGTTGGACGTCGACGCCATGAACCGGGCCGCCGAAGGGCTGCTGGGGGAGCACGACTTCGCCGCCTACTGCAAGAAGCGCGAGGGCGCGACGACCATCCGTACGCTCCAGGAACTGAGCCTGGTGCGGGGCGCGGACGGCGTCATCACCGCGACCGTGCGGGCCGACGCGTTCTGCCACAACATGGTGCGCTCGCTCATCGGCGCCCTGCTGTTCGTGGGGGACGGCCACCGAGGACCCGACTGGCCGGGCAAGGTGCTCGCCGCCGGGGTACGGGACTCCGCCGTCCACGTCGTACGCCCGCACGGACTGACGCTGGAGGAAGTCGGCTATCCCGCCGACGAGTTGCTGGCCGCGCGGAACAAGGAGGCGCGGAACAAGCGCACGTTGCCCGGCGCGGACGGCTGCGCCGGCTGCTGACCGCCGGAGGCGGCCGGGGCGCACCCGGCCGCCGTACGGGGGGAGTTACTGCGCGGCGGCCGCGGAGGCCTGGGCCTCGCCGCGGCGGCGGATCTGCCGGAAGGCGAACTCGGCCAGGTCGTCGCCGCTCGTGAACACCGCGGTGTCCTTCGTCGTCACGTCCTTGCCGTTGCTGAAGCCGGCGAGGGTGAAGTAGGCGTACCGGCCGTAGGCGTTGGTGGTGGAACGGCAGACGGCCGCGTCGCAGAAGGCCTTGACGCCGTTGCCCGACAGGGACGAGATGATGCTCTTCTTGTCCGCGTCGGCCTTCGCCTTGGTCGCCTTGGCCTCGGAGTCGAAGACCGCGACACCGACCGTGACCGCGACGCCGTCCTTGCTGTAGGTGACGCGCAGGAAGCGGGTGCAGCCGTCCTTGGTGAGGACCGGCGGGAGCGTGCCCTTCGCGGCCGAGGCGCAGTTCTTCGTGTCGGCCGTCGGGCCCTTGCGGTAGACGCGGTCGCCCATGGTGAGCTGCGTACCGGGGAAGAGGATGTCCGGACTCAGCGGCGCCGTGTCCTTCTGCGCGCTGGATATGAACTCCTTCGGATCCAGCGGCGGCGGAGCCGAGGTCGGCTCGAACGACGGCGCCGGTTCCGAGGAACTCGGGATGTCCGCGGTGGCGGGCAGGTTCGACGGCTGGTTGGACGCCTGGTTGCTCCCGTTGGCGTTCACGACGGCCATGGCCACGGCAGCGCCGACCGCCACGGTGGCCACCGCCCCGCCCACGATGAACAGCAGCCTGCGGCGCTTGTTGCGCGTCTCGGAAGCCTCCGCCAGCGCGGCCCAGTCGGGGCTCGCGCCGGTCTGCTGGCCGCCCCACTGGGACTGTTGCTGAGAACCCGGCTTCCAGGGGTCCCACGGGGCCTGCCCCTGCCCACCCTGCCCATAACTCATGCGCCGCATCTTAGACGGGCGTTGGGGGGTGCCGTTCCGCTCCATCGAGCACTTGAGCCCCTAGCGTGATCTGAATGCGGACGGGCAAAAGTGACATCTCCGGGTGGTTGGTACGCCGGGCGTCCTGGCATGCGTGGGCGGTGACGGCTGTGGTGCTCTGCGCACATGTCGCCGGGGTCGCGCGGGCCAGTGCGGACGGTGGGATGGACAACGCGATCGTGGTCCGGGCCGCGCGCACCTGGCTGGACGGCGGATCGCCCTACGCCGACCGGCACTTCCTCTATCTGCCGAGCGCGGTGCTCGCCGCGGTGCCGCAGGCGGTGCTCCCGGACGCGGTGCTGCGGGCGCTGGTTCCGCTGACCGTGACGGCGCTGCTGCTCGCGGGCTGGGTGTGGGCGCTGCGGATCCACGGGGTGCCGGGACGCAGCCGGCTGGGGGTGCTCGGTCCCGCCGCCCTCGCGCTCGGGTTCGCGCCCTTCGGGCACCTCGTCTCGCTCGGCAACTGGACCGTGACGGCCGCCGCCGCGCTGCCGCTCGCGCTGCTGCTGGCCGCGCGGGAGCGCTGGGGGTGGGCCGGCGTGGTCGTGGGCGCCGCCGTGGCCCTCAAGCCGCTGCTGGCGCCGGTGGCGCTCCTCTTCGTCTTCGCGCGCCGGTGGCCGGGGCTCGCCGCGGTGGTGCTGGTGCCGGCCGTGGCGTCCGGCGGCGCGGCGCTGCTGATGCCCGATCCCACGGGGTTCGTGACCCGGACGCTGCCGTTCCTGCTGCGGGGCCACGACACGTTCGTCACGCTCTACGAGGCGTCGCCCGCCGCTGTGCTGCCCCGGCTCGGGGTGCCCGGCCCGGTCGCCGTCCCGCTCGCCTGCGCCGCTGCGGCCGCCGGGGTCGTCTGCGCGTACCGCCGCTGGTCCCGCGGTGCTCCGGGGCCGCTGCGGCTGGTCGAGACCGCGGTGCTGCTGATGCTGTCGGCGTTCCTGGTGTCCCGGCCGTCGTACGACCACTATCTGCTGGTCGTGGTGCCGCTGCTGCTCGCCGGGCTGCCGTATCCGGACTCGGTGACCCGGGGGCCCTGGTTCTGGCTGGCACTCGTACCACAGGTGCCCGGGGCGGACTGGCCCTGGCTGGAGCCGGTGACCCGACGCGCGTTCCGGGACTGCTTTACCCTGGTGGTGACGACCGCGGCAGTGGTGCTCCTGCACCGCCGCCATCAGGCTCTCCGCGGCCCAGGCCCCTTCGTCGCACAGCGACAGGGACGACGGGCCACGCGGGTGTGATCACTCGCGTTTTGACCCGTCCGGGGCACCGCGGGTAAGCTTGCGATTCGTTATGTGTATTGGCTTGCTCATTCTCACGTGAGGGGCCCTTACACCGGTCCACCGGGGCTGATGACCAGCGACCAGCACGCGGTATGCGTCACCGCAGTGCGGTCAGGGCTGTCGTGATCGTCCGTGGTGGCCATGTCAGGACCCACTCACTGAAGAAGCGAAGGCTACGACCGTGCGTACGTACAGCCCCAAGCCCGGCGACATCACTCGCCAGTGGTACGTCATCGACGCCCAGGATGTCGTCCTGGGTCGTCTGGCGACCACTGCAGCGAACATCCTGCGGGGCAAGCACAAGCCGATCTACGCCCCCCACGTCGACGCTGGTGACTTCGTCATCATCATCAACGCGGACAAGGTGCACCTTTCCGGCAACAAGAAGACCCAGAAGCTGGCGTACCGCCACTCCGGTTACCCGGGTGGTCTGCGCTCCGTCCGTTACGACGAGCTGCTGGCGAAGAACCCCGAGAAGGCCGTCGAGAAGGCCATCCGGGGCATGGTTCCCAAGAACACCCTGGGCCGCCAGGTGCTCTCGAAGCTGAAGGTCTACGCGGGCGAGAACCACCCGCACGCTGCGCAGCAGCCGGTCCCGTTCGAGATCACCCAGGTCGCGCAGTAGTTCCGGCCACCCCCTAAGACATAAAGAAATCTGAGGAGAATCGTGGCCGAGACCACTGTTGAGCAGCCGGTCGAAGAGACTGAGCTCGTCGACGTCGAGAACTACACCACCGAGTCCGAGGTGCCTGTCGAGGGCGAGTACACCTCGGAGTCGCTCGCGGGCCGCTTCGGTGACCCGCAGCCGGCCGCCGGCCTGGGCCGTCGCAAGAACGCGATCGCCCGTGTCCGGATCGTCCCGGGCACCGGCAAGTGGAAGGTCAACGGGCGCACGCTCGAGGACTACTTCCCGAACAAGGTCCACCAGCAGGAAGTCAACGAGCCCTTCAAGGTGCTCGAGCTCGACGGCCGCTACGACGTCATCGCCCGCATCTCGGGTGGCGGCGTCTCCGGTCAGGCCGGTGCCCTGCGCCTCGGCGTGGCCCGCGCGCTGAACGAGGCCGACGTGGACAACAACCGCGCCGCCCTCAAGAAGGCCGGTTACCTCAAGCGCGACGACCGTGCGGTCGAGCGCAAGAAGGCCGGTCTCAAGAAGGCCCGCAAGGCTCCGCAGTACAGCAAGCGTTAAGCTTCGCTGCCTGCACGTACGCGTTGTACGCGTAGCTTCGAACGCCCCGGCGGCACGCCACAGTGCCGCCGGGGCGTTCGTTTATCACAGCGCTGGGCGTATAACGGCACAAGGTGCTCAAAGGCTCATGTGATCGGATGACCTCCGTATTCTTCGGGGGGAATTTCGTACTCTGAAGCTTCCTCAGGAGGACAAGTGGGACGACTCTTCGGCACGGACGGCGTGCGCGGTGTCGCCAACGCGGATCTGACGGCCGAGCTCGCGCTCGGGCTCTCCGTGGCGGCGGCGCACGTACTCGCCGAGGCGGGAACCTTCGAGGGCCACCGGGCTGTGGCGGTGGTCGGGCGGGATCCGCGCGCGTCCGGGGAGTTCCTGGAGGCCGCGGTGGTCGCCGGTCTCGCCAGCGCGGGCGTGGACGTCCTGCGGGTCGGTGTGCTGCCCACCCCCGCGGTGGCGTATCTCACCGGTGCGCTCGGCGCCGACCTCGGCGTGATGCTCTCCGCCAGCCACAACGCCATGCCCGACAACGGCATCAAGTTCTTCGCCCGCGGCGGGCACAAGCTCGCCGACGAACTGGAGGACCGGATCGAGGGCGTCTACGAGGAGCACCGCACCGGTGCTCCCTGGGACCGCCCGACCGGCGCGGGCGTCGGCCGGGTGAACTCCTACGACCAGGGCTTCGACCAGTACGTCGCCCATCTCATCGGGGTCCTGCCGAACCGTCTCGACGGTCTGAAGGTCGTCCTCGACGAGGCGCACGGCGCCGCCTCCCGGGTCTCGCCCGAGGCGTTCGCACGGGCCGGTGCCGAGATCATCACGATCGGCGCGGAGCCCGACGGGCTGAACATCAACGACGGCTGCGGCTCCACCCACCTGGACCTGCTCAAGGCGGCCGTCGTCGAGCACGGCGCCGACCTCGGCATCGCGCACGACGGTGACGCCGACCGCTGCCTCGCCGTGGACCACACGGGCGACGAGATCGACGGCGACCAGATCCTGGCCGTCCTCGCGCTGGCGATGCGGGAGCGTTCCGTACTGCGCTCCGGCACCGTCGTCGCGACGGTCATGTCCAACCTGGGCTTCAAGCTCGCCATGGAGCGCGAGGGCCTCGCCCTCGTCCAGACGGCGGTCGGTGACCGCTATGTCCTGGAGGAGATGAAGCGGCACGGCTACGCCCTCGGCGGGGAGCAGTCCGGGCACGTCATCGTCCTGGACCACGCCACCACCGGCGACGGCACGCTGACCGGCCTCCTGCTGGCCGCCCGGGTCGCGCAGAGCGGCCGTACGCTCCGCGACCTCGCCTCGGTCATGGAGCGCCTGCCGCAGGTCCTCATCAACGTGCCGGACGTCGACCGGACGCGGGTGAACACCTCCGCCGAGCTGGCCACCGCGGTCGCCGACGCGGAGCGGGAGCTCGGCAGCACCGGACGGGTGCTGCTGCGCCCCTCCGGCACCGAGCCGCTCGTCCGCGTGATGGTCGAGGCCGCCGACATCGAGCACGCCCGCTCGGTGGCCGCGCGCCTCGCCGACGCCGTGAAGTCGGCGCTGGGCTAGGACCGTCCGGGAGACCTTCGTCCCAGCCGTGAGGCCCGGCACCCCCCGACGGGGGGTGCCGGGCCTCACGGCGTGCGGGGGCTACGCGGCGACCTTGCGCCCGCGCTGCAGCGCCCAGAACCACTTCTGGGCCATGAGCGTGAGGATGCCGGCGAGGACGATGCCGAGCAGGTTGAACAGCAGTTGCTTGGTGGAGCCCCAGGTCTGCCCCATGTCGCCGTAGCTCAGGGCCACCGCGGCGTTCGCCGCCGCCGGCACGGTCGTCACGGAGATCGCGACACCGACCAGGGCCCCGGACTTCGCCGAGGTCAGCGACAGCATGCCGGCCGCGCCCGCGAGGACCGCGACCACGAACGAGAACCAGTCCGGGGCGTAGACGAAGCCCGTGTTGGGGCGCGGGCCCTCCAACCGGGCCTCGGTGAACAGGCCCACCCCGTCCATGAACAGGCTGAAGAGCACCGTCACCGCCATGGCGATCGCGAAGCCGGCCAGCAACGCCGTCAGGGAGCGCAGCGCCAGGCGCGGGGCCCGTTGCACGGTGGCGGTGCACAGGCCGGCCAGCGGGCCGAACTCCGGTCCGACGGCCATGGCGCCCACGATCAGCACCGCGTTGTCGAGCACGACACCGCAGGCCGCGATCATGGTGGCGATCGTGATGAACGCGATGTAGGTGACCGACAGGGTCGACTCCTCGTGCGTGGCCTCCTCCAGGTGCTCCCACAGCACCGCGTCGGCGCCCTCGCCGGGGGCGTCCTCCTCCGCCTTGTCGGCGCGCTGCGACAGGGAGAGGTCGATGTCCTCGACCGCGATCGAGCCCGTGCGGTCGATGCCCAGGTCCCGGAGCCCGCCGATGAGTTCGTCGCCCGCCTCCCGCGCCACGTCGCACAGCACGACGTCCCCGGCCGGATTGCGGGCGGCTCCCGGCAGGACGACGACATGGGCGGTGCCCACCGTCGCCTCGATGAGGCGCACCACGTCGTCGGTCCGGTCGGCGGGGGTGATCAGGCGCAGATGCAGCATGGCCGCAGCGTAGTGGTCAGAGTTTGCGCAGGCTCAGGCGCTGCACCTTGTGGTCCTGGCCCTTGCGTACGACGAGGGTCGCCCGGCCGCGGGTGGGGGCCACGTTCTCCAGCAGGTTGGGCTTGTTGATGGTGCGCCAGGTGGTGCGGGCGTAGTCGAGCGCCTCGTCCTCGGAGACCTGGGTGTACTTGCGGAAGTACGAGTCCGGGTTCTGGAAGGCGGTCGCGCGCAGCTTGCGGAAGCGGTTCAGGTACCAGTGTTCGATGTCCTCGGCGCGGGCGTCGACGTACACGCTGAAGTCGAAGTAGTCCGCGAGGCCGACACGGGTGCGGCCGTCCTTGCCGGGCAGGGCCGGCTGGAGCACGTTCAGGCCCTCGACGATGAGGATGTCGGGGCGGCGGACCGTCAGTCGCCGGCCGGGCACGATGTCGTAGATCAGATGCGAGTAGACGGGGGCCGTCACCTCGTCCTTGCCGGCCTTGATGTCGGCGACGAAGCGGGTCAGCGCCCGCCGGTCGTACGACTCGGGGAAGCCCTTGCGGGACATCAGGCCGCGCGCTTCGAGCTCCTTGGTGGGAAGCAGGAAACCGTCCGTGGTGACCAGCTCGACGCGGGGGTGCTCGGGCCAGCGGGAGAGGAGCGCCTGGAGCAGACGGGCGACGGTGGACTTGCCGACGGCCACGGAACCGGCGACGCCTATGACGAACGGGGTGCCCGCCTGGGAGCCCTTCTCGCCGAGGAAGGTGTTCAGGGCGCCTCTGAGGCCGTCCGTCGCCCCGACGTACAGGTTCAGGAGTCTGGACAGCGGCAGGTAGATGTCCCGCACCTCGTCGAGGTCGATGACGTCGCCCAGGCCACGCAGTTTCTCGACCTCCTCGGCGTTCAGCGGGAGCGGCGTCTTTTCGCGCAGCGCGCTCCACTCGGCACGGGTGAGGTCGACGTAGGGAGTCGCCTCCGGCTTGGACCGGTGGGCGCTCCGCGGCAACGAGGAGACCGGAGAGATCACAGTCCATTGTTACGGGAGTATGGACGGGATGGAGGGTGGGGTCCGTCACGCCGGGGGCCGCGGGGTGGAATCGGGGGTCCGGCGGGCCTGTGCGGAGGGTGGCTGGAATTTCCGATATCGGGCACGGAATGCCGGTATCGGAACGGGGTCGGCCCGTACGCTGCCGCCATGTGCGGAATCGTGGGATACGTGGGGTCGCAGTCGGCGCTTGACGTGGTGATGGCCGGACTGAAGCGGCTGGAGTACCGGGGATACGACTCGGCGGGTGTCGCCGTCCTGGCGGACGGGGGGCTCGCCGCCGCGAAGAGGGCCGGGAAACTGGTCAACCTGGAGAAGGAGCTGGTCGACCGGCCGCTGCCGGCCGGCACGACGGGGATCGGACACACCCGCTGGGCCACCCACGGAGGGCCGACGGACGCCAACGCGCATCCGCACCTCGACAACGCGGGCCGGGTCGCCGTCGTCCACAACGGGATCATCGAGAACTTCGCGTCGCTCCGCGCCGAACTGGCCGAGCGGGGCCACGACCTGACCTCCGAGACGGACACCGAGGTGGTCGCCCATCTGCTCGCCGAGGAGTTCTCCTCGTGCGCGGACCTGGCGGAGGCCATGCGGCTGGTGTGCCGGCGTCTGGAGGGCGCGTTCACCCTGGTCGCGGTCGACGCGGACGATCCGGACGTGGTCGTGGGCGCGCGCCGCAACTCGCCGCTGGTGGTGGGGGTCGGCGAGGGCGAGGCGTTCCTCGCCTCCGACGTCGCGGCGTTCATCGCCCACACCCGTTCGGCGATCGAGCTGGGGCAGGACCAGGTCGTCGAGCTGCGCCGGGACGGTGTCGTCGTCACCGGGTTCGACGGCAGCCCCGCCGAGGTGCGTTCGTACCACGTCGACTGGGACGCGTCGGCGGCGGAGAAGGGCGGCTACGACTACTTCATGCTCAAGGAGATCGCCGAGCAGCCGAAGGCGGTCGCCGACACCCTGCTCGGGCGGATCGACGCGGCCGGTTCGCTGTCCCTCGACGAGGTGCGCATCCCGGTCCGGACGCTGCGCGAGATCGACAAGGTCGTGATCGTCGCCTGCGGCACCGCGTTCCACGCCGGTCTGATCGCCAAGTACGCCATCGAGCACTGGACGCGCATGCCGTGCGAGGTGGAACTGGCCAGCGAGTTCCGCTACCGGGACCCGATCCTGGACCGGCAGACCCTCGTCGTCGCGATCTCGCAGTCCGGCGAGACCAT
Source organism: Streptomyces sp. M41(2017) (assembly GCF_002078175.1). Lineage (GTDB taxonomy): Bacteria > Actinomycetota > Actinomycetes > Streptomycetales > Streptomycetaceae > Streptomyces. The sequence goes on from NZ_MWFK01000001.1 coordinate 2,871,723, forward strand.
GGACACGCTGATGGCGCTGCGGCACGCCCGTGAGCAGGGTGCCAAGGTCCTGGCGATCTGCAACACGAACGGTTCGACGATCCCGCGCGAGTCCGACGCGGTCCTCTACACGCACGCCGGCCCCGAGGTGGCCGTCGCCTCCACCAAGGCCTTCCTCACCCAACTGGTGGCCTGCTACCTGGTCGCGCTGTACCTGGGCCAGGTGCGCGGCACCAAGTGGGGCGACGAGATCCAGGCGGTCATCCGGGAGCTGTCCCGGATCTCCCGCGAGGTCGAGCGGGTCCTGGAGACCATGGAGCCGGTACGGGAACTGGCGCGCTCCCTCGCCCACAAGGACACGGTGCTGTTCCTCGGGCGGCACGTGGGCTACCCGGTCGCGCTCGAAGGGGCCCTGAAGCTCAAGGAGCTGGCGTACATGCACGCCGAGGGGTTCGCGGCGGGCGAGCTGAAGCACGGGCCGATCGCGCTGATCGAGGAGGACCTGCCGGTGGTGGTCATCGCGCCGTCGCCGCGTGGCCGCTCGGTCCTGCACGACAAGATCGTCTCCAACATCCAGGAGATCCGCGCCCGGGGCGCCCGCACCATCGTCATCGCGGAGGAGGGCGACGAGGCGGTCGTCCCGTACGCCGACCACCTGATCCGCGTCCCGGCCACCCCCACCCTGCTCCAGCCCCTGGTCTCGACGGTCCCGCTCCAGGTCTTCGCCTGCGAACTGGCGACGGCCCGCGGCAACGAGGTGGACCAGCCGAGGAACCTGGCGAAGTCGGTGACGGTGGAGTGAGCGGGTGTCGGGCCCGCTCCGGTGGAGGCGCCCCGACGGATCGGTGACGCGGTTTTCGCGGCGGGTGTCGCGGGAGCCGCGGGCGCGCGGAAGGTGGTCCGAGAGCTTTAGGGTGCCGTCATGAGCATCATCGGGGTCGGGATCGACGTGGCCGAGATCGAACGGTTCCGGGCGTCTCTCGAACGGACGCCGGGGCTGGCCGAACGGCTCTTCGTGGAGCGGGAGTTGTCCTTGCCGAGCGGCGGGCGGCGGGGGGTCGCCTCGCTGGCGGCGCGGTTCGCGGCGAAGGAGGCGCTCGCCAAGGCGCTGGGCGCGCCGGCCGGCCTGCACTGGACGGACGCCGAGGTCTACGTCGAGGACAGCGGCCGGCCCCGCCTGCGGGTGAAGGGCACGGTCGCGGCCCGGGCGGCCGAACTGGGCGTGCGCTCCTGGCATGTGTCGCTCAGTCACGACGCCGGGGTGGCCTCGGCGGTGGTGATCGCCGAGGGGTAGCGGCCCGTCCGCCGGGGCACCCTCCCCGCGGCCGGGGCGGCGCGCCGTGCGGCGGTGCGGGAGACTCGGAAGCATGCGTACTGCGTACAGCGTGGAGACCGTAAGGGCCGCCGAACGGGAGCTGATGGCACGGCTTCCCGAGGGGGCGTTGATGCAGCGGGCCGCCGCCGGACTGGCCGCCGCCTGCGCGGACCTGCTGGGGCGGGTGTACGGCAGCCGGGTGGTGCTGCTCGTGGGCAGCGGAGACAACGGGGGCGACGCCCTCTACGCCGGAGCGCGTCTCGCCCGGCGCGGGGCCGGGGTCACCGCGGTGCTCCTCGCACCCGACCGGACGCACCCGGAGGGACGCGCGGCGCTGCTGCGCGCCGGGGGCAGGACCGCCGCGCCCGACAGCGCCGAACCGCTCCTGCGCCGTGCCGACCTCGTCGTCGACGGGATCGTGGGGATCGGCGGCAAGGGCGGCCTGCGGCCCGACGCCGCACGGCTCGCCGAACTCGCCGACGCCTCCCGCGCCGCGGTCGTCGCCGTCGATCTGCCGAGCGGCGTCGAGGCGGACACCGGCGAGGTGCTCGGCGACGCCGTCCGCGCCGACCTGACCGTAACGTTCGGCACGCACAAGCCGGGACTTCTCGTCGATCCGGCGCGCGGGTACGCCGGTTCCGTCCACCTCGTCGACATCGGGCTCGACCTCCCGGAACAGGCCGACCTGGAGGCGTTGCAGCACGCCGACGTCGCCGCCCGGCTGCCCCGGCCGGGTGCGGCCAGCGACAAGTACCGGCGCGGTGTCGTCGGGATCGCCGCCGGGTCCGCCCGCTACCCCGGCGCCGCGGTGCTCGCCGTCTCCGGCGCGCTGCGCGGCGGGGCCGGTGCCGTGCGGTACGTCGGGCCCGCCGCGGACGCCGTCATCGCGCGGTTCCCCGAGACGCTGGTGTCCGGCGAGGGGCCCGCGAAGGCCGGCCGGGTGCAGGCCTGGGTGGTGGGCCCCGGCATCGGCGACGACGCCACGTCCGTGGCGGAGGTGCTCGCCGCGGACGTACCGGTCCTGGTGGACGCGGACGCGCTCCGGCTCGCCGACCGGGAGACCGTACGGGCCCGGAGCGCGCCCACCCTGCTGACCCCGCACGCCGGAGAGGCCGCCGCGCTGCTCGGGGTCGCCCGCGAGGCGGTGGAGGAGGCGCGGCTCGCCTCGGTCCGGGAACTGGCGGGCCTGTACGGGGCGACGGTGCTGCTCAAGGGCGCCACCACGCTGGTCGCCGGTCCGGTCGGCGGCCCGGTGCGGGTGAACGCGACCGGCACGGCGTGGCTGGCCACCGCCGGCAGCGGGGACGTCCTGTCCGGGCTCGCGGGGTCGCTGCTGGCCTCCGGCCTGTCCGCCCTCGACGCCGGCAGCGTGGCCGCCTATCTGCACGGCCTCGCGGGCCGTTTCGCGGCGGACGGCGCCCCCGCGGGCGCCCACGACGTGGCCGCGGCCGTCCCGGAGGCGTGGCGCGACGTGACGGACTGAGGCCCGCGGCGGTCCTCGGCGCGACGGAGTCCGGGCCGGGCGGCGGCGGGGCCGGGCGGCGGCAGGGCCGGGCGGGCGGCGGCCGGCCGGGCGGGCGGGCGACGGAGTCCGGGCCCGGGCGGGCCCGGAGCGGGACCGCTCCCGCCCGCGGGTGGCCGCGCGCTGACCGGCCCGGCGTCGCCCGCCGTGGCGGGGCGCACCACGCTCCGGGCCCGCCCGGGCCCGCAGCGTGAGGGCCGCGTTGCACAGATCGGGGGACCCTGTGCGCGCGGCTCACCCCGGGGCGTCGGCTCGTTGCGTATGGCTGATCGCATGATGAGCAGACGAATGGCGTGCCGGGTGACCGCGGTGCTGCTGGCGGTGGCGGCGGCCCTGCCCGTGGGGACGGCCACGGCCGCGCCGGGACCGCCCCCGCCCGCGGGTGGCCGCGCGCTGACCGGACCGGCGTCGCCCGCCGTGGCGGGGCGCACCACGGCTGCGTGCGCTGCGGGGAGGGGCCCGTACCAGCGGCAGGTCGAACGGTGGCTGAGACTCGCGGTGGACGGCAGGCAGTCAGCCGCGGACTGCGAGGCCGTGCGGGCCTTCCAGACGCGGCAGGGCATCAAGCCGGCGAACGGTTACGCCGGCCCCGTCACCTGGGCCCGGATGCGCCTGCTGTCCGCCCGCACCGCCCCGACGGACGCGGGGGCGGAGGGGGCGACCGGCGCCGCGTCCGGTCCTGCGACCGGCGCCGTGGCGGGCCCCGCGAGCGGCTCCGCGGCCCGTCCCGCGAGTGGCGCGGTGACCGGCGGGGCGAGCGGCCCGGCGGCCGGCGTCGTGGCCTCCGCCGGCTGCCCCGTCCGCTCCTACCGGGTCGCCTGCGTCGATCTCAAGCGGCAGCTCACCTGGGTGCAGAAGGGCGGCAAGACCCTCTTCGGGCCGGTCGCGATGCGCAGCGGCGGCGCCGGACACCGCACCCGGACCGGCTGGTTCCGGATCTACTGGAAGCACAAGAACCACTGGTCGTCGCTGTACAACGCGCCCATGCCGTACGCCCAGTTCTTCAGCGGCGGGCAGGCCTTCCACGCCGTCCAGGGAAGCATCCACACCACCGGCGGCTCGATGGGCTGCGTGAACCTGCGGCTCGCCGACGCACGGAAACTCTGGAGCGTCCTCAAGACCCGTGACCACGTGTACGTGTGGGGCCGCAGGCCCGGCAGCTAGGGAGCCGTTCGGACCGGTCGGGGTCCACCGCCGGGCCCGTCGCGGGGGCCGGTGCCGGAAGGGGGTCGTGCCCCTCTGAGAGACTGGGGCGCGATGACAGAGACAGCACACCCGCGGACGGCACCCCTGCGCGCCCGCGCCGAGATCGATCTGGCCGCCCTGCGCGCCAACGTGCGGGCCCTGCGCGCCCACGCGCCGACCGCGGCCCTGATGGCCGTGGTCAAGTCCGACGCGTACGGCCACGGAGCGGTCCCCTGCGCCCGCGCGGCGCGGGAGGCCGGCGCCACCTGGCTCGGCACGGCCACCCCGGAGGAGGCGCTGGCGCTGCGCGCGGCCGGGATCCCGGGCCGCATCATGTGCTGGCTCTGGACCCCGGGCGGCCCCTGGGCCGAGGCGATCGAGGCCGACCTCGACGTGTCGGTCAGCGGCCTGTGGGCGCTGCACGAGGTCACGGCCGCCGCCGAGGCCGTCGGCGCGCCGGCGCGGGTGCAGCTCAAGGCCGACACCGGACTCGGCCGCGGCGGCTGCCAGCCCGCCGACTGGCCGGAGCTGGTCGCCGCGGCCCTCGCCGCCGAGGCCCGCGGCCTCCTCACCGTGACCGGCCTCTGGTCGCACCTCGCCTGCGCCGACGAGCCGGGGCACCCCTCGATCCAGTCCCAACTCACGCTGTTCCGCGAGATGGTGGCCCACGCCGAGCAGCAGGGCGTGCGCCCCGAGGTGCGGCACATCGCCAACTCGCCCGCGACGCTGACGCTCCCCGAGAGCCACTTCGATCTCGTACGGACCGGGATCGCCGTGTACGGGATCTCGCCGAGCCCCGAGGTCGGCACGCCGGGCGACTTCGGGCTGCGGCCCGTGATGACGCTGAGCGCGTCGCTGGCCCTCATCAAGCACGCCCCGGCCGGTCACGGCGTGAGCTACGGACATCACTACGTCACCCCCGGCGAGACCACGCTCGGCCTGGTCCCCGTCGGCTACGCGGACGGCATCCCGCGGCACGCCTCCGGAACCGGACCGGTCCTGGTCGCCGGCAAGTGGCGCACGGTCGCGGGCCGGGTGGCGATGGACCAGTTCGTCGTCGACCTCGGCGGTGACGAGCCCGAGCCCGGTGCGCAGGCCGTCCTGTTCGGCCCCGGCGACCGGGGCGAGCCGACCGCCGAGGACTGGGCCCGCGCCGCGGGCACGATCGCGTACGAAATCGTCACGCGCATCGGAACCCGCGTCCCCCGCGTCTACGTGAAGGTGAACGAGGAACAAGTGGGGTAACACCCCTGGGCCGACAGGTACGCGGGACCCGAGGGGCGGAACGCGGCGGGTGACGCGTGCCGTCCGGACGCCGGATCAGCAGCGCACGGCCGAGAGCCGACAGCCGGAACGAGGAGGAGCGGGACGTGAGCGAGAGCAGCGTGGAGGCCGTCGTGAGCGCGGCCTCGGCCGCCGCCTCCGCCGGGAACTGGCGCAGGGCCGGGGTGGCCGGCGCCGCGATAGGCGTGGTCGCGGCGGGGGCCGCGGCCGGAGTCGCGATAGAGCGGCTCACGGTCGGCCGCGGCATGCGCAGGAAGGCCCGTCTCGCCCTCGACTCGGCCGGCCCCTACGGCGCGCTGCGCGGCACCCCCGGCAAGGCGTTCGCCGAGGACGGTACCGAGCTGTACTACGAGGTCGACGAGGCCGAGCCGGAGGCACCACTCGGTCCGCGCCGGCGCCGCCTCTTCGGCCGCAAGGCCCCCGCCCCCGTCACCGTCGTCTTCAGCCACGGCTACTGCCTGAACCAGGACTCGTGGCACTTCCAGCGGGCCGCGCTGCGCGGGGTGGTGCGCACGGTGCACTGGGACCAGCGCAGCCACGGCCGCTCCGGGCGGGGCGCGGCCCAGCTGAAGGACGGCACGCCGGTCACCATCGACCAGCTCGGCGGCGACCTGAAGGCGGTCATCGACGCGGCGGTGCCCGAGGGGCCGATCGTGCTCGTGGGGCATTCCATGGGCGGCATGACGGTGATGGCGCTGGCCGACCGGTTCCCCGAGCTGATCCGCGAACGGGTCGTCGCCGTGGCCCTGGTGGGCACGTCGTCGGGGCGGCTCGGCGAGGTCAACTTCGGCCTGCCGGTCGCGGGCGTCAACGCCGTCCGGCGGGTGCTCCCCGGTGTGCTGAAGGCGCTCGGGCAGCAGGCCGCCCTGGTCGAGCGCGGACGGCGGGCCACCGCCGACCTGTTCGCCGGGGTCATCAAGCGCTACTCGTTCGCCGGCCGGGACGTCGACCCGGCGATCGAGCGGTTCGCCGAACGGATGATCGAGGGCACGCCGATCGACGTGGTCGCCGAGTTCTACCCGGCGTTCACCGACCACGACAAGACGGCCGCGCTCGCCCACTTCGCCGAGCTGCCCGTCCTCGTCCTCGCCGGCGTCAAGGACCTGGTGACACCGAGCGAGCACAGCGAGGCCATCGCCGACCTGCTGCCGGACGCCGAGCTGGTGCTCGTCCCCGACGCGGGACACCTCGTCATGCTGGAGCATCCCGAGGTCGTCACCGACCGCCTCGCCGACCTCCTGGTACGCGCGGGAGCCGTCCCGGCAGGAGCTACGGTGGGTGGCTATGGAAGCACCAGCAGCAGCGCACAACCCGGCTGAGTCCACGCGGGACGCGGCCGGCGCGCAGATCACCGTGACCTCCCCCGAACAGATGCAGGAGCTGGGCCGCAGGCTGGCCCGGCTGCTGCGCGCCGGCGACCTCGTGATGCTGAACGGCGAGCTGGGCGCGGGCAAGACGACGCTGACCCGGGGCCTGGGCGAGGGGCTCGGGGTGCGCGGCGCCGTCACCTCGCCGACCTTCGTCATCGCCCGGGTGCACCCCTCCCTCGTCGAGGGACCGCCGCTGGTGCACGTCGACGCGTACCGCCTGGGCGGCGGGCTCGACGAGATGGAGGACCTCGACCTCGACGTCTCGCTCTCCGACTCCGTGATCGTCGTGGAGTGGGGCGAGGGCAAGGTCGAGGAGCTGACCGACGACCGGCTGAACATCGTCATCCACCGTGCGGTCGGCGACACCACGGACGAGGTGCGGCACGTGACGCTCACCGGCCTCGGCGAGCGCTGGGCCACCACCGTCCTGGACACCCTCGCCGGCTGACCGGCACGAGCGCCGGGCCACCGGCCAGGGCCGCCGCCGCGTCGCCGGGCGGTTCGTACGTTCGGCCAAGTATCCGACAGGACGTCGGCAAGATATTGCGTTCGGTGTCCCGCCCGTGGTCACATGGACTCCAGTGCGTGGTTAGGTCTACCTAACCACGCTGGCCCCCGAAGCCCCAGGAGGCGTCCATGTCGGCTTCAGAGTCGGCCGCAGTGCCGGCCGCGGACCGTGAGCTGCCGATGGCGCCGCGCGCGACGGGCGGGGTGTCGATGAGGGACCTGCTGGCGGCCTCCGCCGCGGCGGAGGCGGTCTCCCGGCCGCCCCGCGCGCCCCTGGGCGAGCCGTACACCACGGACCGTGCCCACCGGGCCGCCGCCGAGGAACCCCGCAGGGCCGCCTGACGGATCCGCCGGCCCGACCGGGCCGTACGCGCCGTCCTACTTGATGACGACGACCTTCACGTTGACCACGGCGAACTCCCACATCGCGTTCGCGTCGGCGCGGGACGTCCGGATGCCGCCGAGCTTCTTGCTCGGGTCCGGCGCGGTCGTGGAGCCGTCCACCGCCGCGCTGAACCCGATCGCGACGCCGTTGACCAGCGTGAACCGCACGAGGTGCTCGATCGGCACGCCGTCGGACCCGGTGAGGGAGCCCGACCGTGTCGTCACCGCGTAGGTGCCGGGAGCCGGGTCGACCGTGCCGGGGGTGACCTCGAAGGTGCGCCGCACCTTGTTGTTCCCGCCGACCAGCCACACGCGGTCGTCGTCCGTCGAGTACACGACCCGCTCGCCGCTGCCGGACCGGCCGGGCAGCGCGGCGGGGTTCTTCTTGTCCCGGGGTGCCTTCGACGTGGAGGCCTTCGGTGTCGCGCTCGCGTTCGGTTTGCCCAGGGCGTCCGGAACGCTCGCGGACGCCTGGTAGGCGAGGAAGCCGACTACGGCGAGAGCCGCCACGGTGAGCCCGGCCACGAATCCCGAGCTGCTCCTAGCCACCTTGTGTGCCCACCTCTCGACCTTCGTACGTCTTTGCTGTGACGGTAGCAGCAGAGGGACGGGACTCCCGGGCGGCCGTACGTCCGGCTCGGGCGCCGTAGGCTGTTTGCGTGCTCTTGCTCGCTCTGGATACCGCCACTCCCGCCGTCACCGTCGCCCTGCACGACGGGACGGCCGTCGTCGCCTCGTCGAGCCAGGTGGACGCGCGACGGCACGGGGAACTGCTGCTGCCGGCCGTCGACCGGGTGCTCACCGAGGCCGGTCTCGGGCTGGACGCCGTCACCGGCGTCGTCGTGGGCGTCGGCCCCGGCCCGTACACCGGCCTGCGTGTCGGCCTCATGACCGCCGACACCTTCGGACTCGCCCTCGGCGTGCCCGTCCACGGTCTGTGCACCCTCGACGGGCTCGCGTACGCGGCCGACGTGGAGGGTCCCTTCGTCGTCGCCACGGACGCCCGCCGCAAGGAGGTCTACTGGGCGCGGTACACCGACCCCCGCACCCGGGTGTCGGACCCCGCCGTGGACCGCCCCGCCGAGATCGCCGAGTCGGTCGCCGGGCTGCCCGCCGTCGGCGCCGGCGCCCTCCTCTACCCCGACACCTTCCCGGACGCCCGCTCGCCCGAGCACGTCTCGGCCGCCGCGCTCGCCTCGCTGGCCGCCGAGAAGCTCGCGGCGGGCGAGGAACTGGAGCCGCCCCGGCCGCTGTACCTGCGCCGCCCGGACGCCCAGGTGCCCAAGAACTACAAGGTGGTCACCCCCAAGTGACCGCCGAGCTGCGCGAGATGCGCTGGTGGGACATCGATCCCGTACTGGAGCTGGAGAAGGAACTCTTCCCCGTCGACGCCTGGTCCCGGGGCATGTTCTGGTCCGAGCTGGCCCACGCGCGCGGGCCGCAGGCCACCCGCCGCTATCTGGTGGCCCGCGACGGCGACCTCCTCGTCGGGTACGCGGGGCTCGCCGCCTCGGGCGACCTCGGCGACGTGCAGACCATCGCCGTGCGCCGCGACCAGTGGGGCACCGGCCTCGGCGCCCGGCTGCTCACCGAACTGCTGCGGGCCGCGAGCGCCTTCGACTGCGCCGAGGTGATGCTCGAGTGCCGCGTGGACAACGTGCGCGCGCAGAAGCTCTACGAGCGCTTCGGCTTCGAGCCCATCGGCTTCCGGCGCGGCTACTACCAGCCGGGGAACGTGGACGCCCTGGTGATGCGCCTGCACGACCCCTCCTCCTCCGTACAAGGAACAGAGACCCATGGCTGACGAACCTCTCGTCCTCGGCATCGAGACCTCCTGCGACGAGACCGGTGTCGGCATCGTCCGCGGCACCACGCTGCTCGCGGACGCGATCGCGTCGAGCGTCGACGAGCACGCCCGCTTCGGCGGTGTCGTGCCCGAGGTCGCCTCCCGCGCGCACCTGGAGGCGATGGTCCCGACCATCGAGCGGGCGCTGAAGGAGGCCGGGGTCTCGGCCAGGGACCTGGACGGCATCGCCGTCACCGCGGGACCCGGTCTCGCGGGCGCGCTGCTCGTCGGCGTCTCGGCCGCCAAGGCGTACGCGTACGCGCTCGGCAAGCCGCTGTACGGCGTCAACCACCTCGCCTCCCACATCTGCGTGGACCAGCTGGAGCACGGCGCGCTGCCCGAGCCGACGATGGCCCTGCTGGTGTCCGGCGGGCACTCCTCGCTGCTGCTCTCCACCGACATCACCTCCGACGTACGGCCGATGGGCGCGACCATCGACGACGCGGCCGGCGAGGCCTTCGACAAGATCGCGCGGGTGCTGAACCTCGGCTTCCCCGGCGGTCCGGTCATCGACCGGTACGCGAAGGAGGGCGACCCGAAGGCGATCGCGTTCCCGCGCGGTCTGACCGGACCGCGCGACCCGGCGTACGACTTCTCCTTCTCCGGTCTGAAGACCGCCGTGGCCCGCTGGATCGAGGCCAGGCGGGCGGCGGGGGAGGACGTGCCGGTGCGCGACGTCGCCGCGTCGTTCCAGGAGGCCGTGGTGGACGTGCTCACCCGCAAGGCCGTCCGGGCCTGCAAGGACGAGGGTGTCGACCACCTGATGATCGGCGGCGGAGTGGCCGCCAACTCGCGGCTGCGCGTGCTCGCCCAGGAGCGCTGCGAGGCCGCCGGGATCCGGCTGCGGGTGCCGCGCCCGAAGCTGTGCACGGACAACGGCGCGATGGTGGCCGCGCTGGGCGCCGAGATGGTCGCCCGCAACCGCGCCGCCTCCGACTGGGACCTGTCCGCGGACTCCTCCCTGCCGGTGACCGACCCGCATGTGCCGGGGCACGCGCACACGCACGATCACGTGCACGAGGTGTCGAAGGAGAACCTCTACTCGTGACCGTCGCGCTGATGTGGGAGGCCCGGGCGGTCGCCGGGCGGGGCGACGACCTGCTCGCCTGGGTCCGGCGGCAGGAGGTCGCGGGAGCTCCGGTGCGGCGCGAGGTCCTGCGGGCGCCGCAGGACCGGGTCCTCGTCATCACCTGGTGGGACGCCGCCTACGACGCCGACCTGCCCGAACTCCCGGAGCCGGACGGGGAACTGGTGGCCCGTGCCGTGCACCGGTGGCGGTTCGAGTCGGTGGCCGGGGACTGACGGGACGCCGGCCGGCGCCGAGGGGGCTGCTGGTGCCGTCGCCGGAGGCGCCCTCGGCGGGACGGTGGACCTGATCCACCCGACCCCACGATTGCGCCCCCGGACCTGTCCGCGGGAGGCTCCCGCGGTGCACGTCAGGCGCCCGTCGACACCTCGCAGCGCAGCCGCCGGTCCGCGCCCGTCACCCGTCGCGGCCCGGTCAGTGTCAGCCGCGCGGTGTGCCGCGCCTCCGCGCTCGACGCCCCCAGCCGCAGTTCCAGCACTCCCGGCTCGACCACCCGCTCGCCCGAACGGTCGGTGAAGGCCGACAGGTCGGCGTGGAAGCCGAAGGTGACCCGGCGGGACTCCCCGGGCGCCAGGTCCAGACGCCGGTAGCCGATCAGGCGCACGTCCGGACGCGTCACCGACGCCACCGGGTCGTGCAGGTAGAGCTGGACGACCTCGGTGCCGGCGCGGTCGCCCGTGTTGCGGACGGTGAGCGAGACGTCGTAGGAGCCGTCCGTGGTGATCTCGGTGTCCCCTCCCTGGAAGTCCTCCCACGCGAACGACGTGTACGAGAGACCGTGGCCGAACGCGTGCAGCGGGGTCGGATCCAGGTTGCTGACCTCGTTCGCGAGGCCGAGCGGAGGCTGGAGATAGGTCCACGGCTGGGACCCGGGCAGCCGCGGCACGCTCACCGGGAGCCGTCCCGAGGGACCGACGCGCCCGGACAGGACGCCGGCCACCGCCGGACCGCCCTCCTCGCCCGGGAAGAACGCCTGCACCACCGCGCCCAGCCGGCCCTCCCAGCGGCCCAGCGCGTAGGGGCGGCCGGTCAGCAGGACGAGCACCACCGGGACGCCGGTGTCGACCAGCGCGTCCAGCAGCTCGCCCTGCACTCCGGGCAGCCGGAGATCCGCGGCGTCGCAGCCCTCACCGGAGGTGCCCCGGCCGAACAGTCCGGCCCGGTCGCCGAGGACCGCCACGCACACGTCCGCCTCGGACGCCCGCGCCACCGCCTCCGCGAAGCCGGACGCGTCGGGGTCCGAGACGCCGCAGCCCTCGGCGAACGTCACCTTCGCGTCCGGGAGTTCGGAACGCAGGGAGTCGAGGACGGTGGGGATGTCGATGCCCGCCGGGACGTCGGGGTGGTGCGTGAGCACATGGGACGGGAAGGAGTAGCAGCCGAGCATCGCGAGCGGATCCGCCGCGCGGGGGCCGACGACCGCGACACGGCTCCCGGGCGCCAGCGGCAGCGCCCCGGCCGGGTTGTCCAGCAGGACCACCGACGCCTGTGCCAGCCGGCCGGCCAGGTCACGGTTGGCCGTCGAGTCCAGGTCGACGGGACCCGCGGGCTCCGGCCTCCAGTCCTCGTCCAGGAGGCCCAGCTCGCACTTCTGCAGCAGTACACGGCGGGCCGCCCGGTCGATGAGCGCCTCCGGGGTGCTGCCTCCGCGTACGGCGTTCACCAGGGGCTTCCCGTAGCAGTTCACCGTCGGCAGTTCGACGTCGATGCCCGCCTCCAGCGCCGCGTGGGCCGCCTCGGCGGGGCTTGCGGCGACCCGGTGCAGGGTCTGCAGGAAACCGACGCCGAAGTAGTCGGCGACCACGGTTCCGGTGAAGCCCCAGCGCTCCCGCAGGAGTTCGGTCAGCAGCCGCGCGTCCGCCGACGCGGGCACGCCGTCCGTCTCGTTGTACGCCGCCATCACGGAACGGGCGCCGCCCTCGCGCAGCGCCATCTCGAACGGCGGCAGCGTGACGTCCGCGAACTCCCGTCCGCCGGCCCGCACCGGAGCCAGGTTCCGTCCGCCCGCCGAGGACGCGTACCCGGCGAAGTGCTTCAGGGTGGCGACGATCCCGGCCGACTCCAGGCCCCGCACGTACGCCGTGCCGATCGTGCCGACGAGGTAGGGGTCCTCGCCGATCGTCTCCTCCACCCGGCCCCAGCGCAGGTCGCGGACCACGTCGAGGACGGGGGCCAGGCCCTGGTGCACGCCGACCGAGCGCAGGTCGTCGCCGATGCGCCGGCCCAGCTCCTCGACCAGCCCCGGGTCGAAGGTGGCGCCCCACGCGAGCGGGACGGGGTAGGCCGTCGCGCGCCAGGCGGTGAACCCCGCGAGGCACTCCTCGTGCGCGACCGCCGGGATGCCGAAGCGGCCGGCGTCCGCGATCGCGCGCTGGGCGCGGGCCAGCGCCCGCGCGCCCAGCTCCGGGTCCACCGGGGCCGTGCCGAAGGAGCGGGTCAGCTGGCCGAGCCCGAGCGTGATCAGTTCGTCCCAGTCGTGGCCGGCGGTCATCTCGTGCTGGAGCGGGGCGACCCCGTCGCCGTCCGTGGCCGCGCCCACCCACACGCCGTACAGCTGTGCGGTCTTCTCCTCCAGGGTCATCCGGGAGAGCAGGTCGTCGACGCGGACGGCGGCGGTCAGCGAGGGATCGCGCCAGGGAGCGGTGGTCATGAAACTCCTGTCGGTGAATGGGGGGTCGACTGCCCCTGGTCGTACGTGTTCACTTGCCGCCCACACCCATGAGGCCGCCGACCAGCGCGCGGCGGGCCACCAGGTACACGACGAAGATCGGGACGCCGGAGAGGACCACGGAGGCCAGCAGCGCGGGGATGTTCACGCCGAACTCGCTCACGTAGTTGAACAGGCCGAGGGTCAGCACCCGCGGTCCGTCGGACTGCGTGAAGATCAGCGGGAAGAGGAGTCCGTTCCAGGCCTGGAGTGCGGCGTAGACGACCACGGTGCTGATGCCGCCCTTCGCCAGGGGGACGACGAGCTGGAACAGCATCCGGGTGGGGGAGGCGCCGTCCAGGGCCATCGCCTCGTACAGGTCCTCCGAGATGTCCCGCAGGGTGCCGGTGAGGATCAGCACGGACACCGGCATCGCGAAGGCCGCCGTCGGCAGGATGATCGCGAGCAGGCTGTCGTACAGGTCCAGCTTGGCGATCATCAGGTAGAGGGGGACCACGACGGCCTGCGCCGGGATCGCCACGCCCAGCAGGAACAGCCGGAAGGCGGCTCCCGACCAGATGCTCCGGGTCCGTACCGCGACGTACGAGAGCGGGACGCAGAGCACCAGGACGATCGCCACGACGGCGGCCGCCGCGAGGACGGTGTTCCACAGCAGGTGGCCGAAGCCGTTGTGCAGGACCGTGTCGTAGTTGTCCAGGGTCGGGTGGGACGGCGGCTTCAGGGCGTTGTGGCCCAGGGCCTCGCTCTGGTGGGTGAGCGACGCCGAGATCATCGCGTAGACCGGGACGACCACGACGGCCAGCCAGAGCACCGAGCCGAGGCCGGCGAGCGGGTTGGCGCGCCCGGACCAGTGCTTGCGGCGGCGCGGGGCCGGATCGGTGCCCGGGGCCGGGCCCGTCCTCACGGGGCGCTGCAACGTGTCGTGCGACACCTCGTCACATTCCTTCCCGGGTGCTGCGCATGGCGCCGAAGCCGGACAGCCGCACCATCAGCAGGGACAACGCGGTCGCGGCGATCACCAGGAACGAGGCGATCGCGCTCGCGTAGCCGAAGTCGTAGCTCTTGAAGCCCGCCTGGTACATCAGGTACGGCAGGATCGCCGTGTCGGTGCCGGGTCCGCCCTGGGTGAGGATCAGGACCGTCTCGAAGTACGTGAGCGAGCCGACGATCATCAGCACACCGGACGTGGTGGCCGTGTTGCGCAGCTGCGGCAGCGTGATCGAGAAGAACTGGCGCAGGCGTCCGGCGCCGTCGATGGCCGCCGCCTGGTAGAGCACCTCGGGGATCTGCCGTGCGCCGCCCTGGTAGATCAGCGTGTGGAACGGGATGAACTGCCAGCCGCCGACGAACACGATCGCGAGGAACGCGCCGCTGGTCGTGCCGAGCGTGTCCGCGTGGATGATGCCGAAGTTCGGGTCGAGCAGCGCGTAGAACAGCAGCGAGATCGCTGTCGACGACAGCAGGAACGGCGTGAAGAAGATCGCCGAGAGGATCGCGCGGTTGCGCTGCCTGCCCGCCGCCCACACGCCCAGCAGCAGCGAGATCACCGTCTGGAACGCCCAGCTCACCACGGTCAGCGCCACGGTGACCGTCAGCGACTGGGTGAGCCGGTCGTCGTTCAGGAGCTTGCGCCAGTTCGCCAGGCCGACCGGGCGGGGGTCGCCCAGGCCGTTCCACTGGGTGAAGGAGAGGTAGAAGGCCAGGACCATCGGGGCGACGGCGAAGAACGCGAAGAACAGGATGGCGGGCAGGGCCAGGGCGGCGCTCGGGCGGCCGGCCCTGTCGTGTGCGGCGGAGCGGGGGCGGCCCGCGGTGCGCGGGCCGCCCTTGACGTGCGCTGTGCTCACTTCAGCCCCTGGAGCGCCGACACGAACTGGTCCGGCGAGGACTTGCCCACGAACAGCTTGTTGACCTCGGTGAGCATCGGGGTCGACACGTTCGGGGCGACCGCCTGGTCCCAGCTCAGCGTGAACGCCGGTGCGTCCTGGACCATCTGGTACTGGAACTTGGCGAACTCCGGGTTGGGCGAGGCGTCCAGCAGGCTCGCCGCGTTCGAGGTGGCCGGCACGTCGCCGTTGGCGATGAGTTCCTTGGTGTAGGCCTCGGAGGCGCTGTCCCGCAGGAACGCGATCGCCGCGTCCTTGTTGGAGGTACGGGCGTTCACCGACCAGTAGTTGGTGGGGTTGCCGACCACGTTGCGGATGTCGCCGGCGCCGCCCTCGAACTTCGGGAAGGCGCACCAGCCCAGGTTCTTCCTGGCGAAGTCCGGGAACTTGCCGAGCTGCGTGGAGTACTCCCACGATCCCATCAGGTGCATCGCCGCCCTGCCCTTGGCGAAGACCGCCGGAGCGCCGCCGTTGCCGTAGCCGACCGAGCTGTAGCCCTTGCCGAAGGCGCCGTCGTCGATCAGCTCCTTGACGGTCTGGGCGGCCTTGAGGACGGCCGGGTCGCCCCAGCCGGAGGCGTCGCCGTTCTTGATCTTCTCGAAGACGTCGGGGCCGCCGATCCGGTCGACCAGGTACTCCAGCCACATCAGCTCCGGCCAGATGTCCGAGCCGCCCAGCGCGAACGGGGTGATCTTCGCCTTCGTCAGCTTGGCGTTGATGTCGAGCAACTGGTCCCAGGTGGTGGGCGGCTGGAGCTTGTGCTCGGCGAAGACGGTCTTGTTGTAGAAGAGGATCACGGGCTGCATGCCCCGCATCGGCACGCCGTAGTTCTTTCCGTCCAGGCCGCCCGCGCTGAGCACCGACGGCAGGAAGCCGCTCTTGAGCACGGGGTCGGACGCGATGACGTCGGTCAGGTCGACCAGCTGGCCGGCGTCCTTGTACGCCTTGATCGAGCCGCCGCCCCAGTTGAAGAACACGTCGGGGGCGTTGGGCGAGCCCATCGCGGTGCGCAGCTTCGCCGGGTAGTCCGTGGCGGGCACCTTCTGCAGCTTGACGGTGCCCTTGGTCTTCTTCGCCGCGGCCGACGCGTTGAACCGGCTGACGGACTTGACCTGGATCTTCGCCGCGTCGTCCCCGTAGACGAACGCGGTGAGCGTGCCGCCGCCGCCCGAGCCGCCGTCGGAGCCGCAGGCGGTGAGCCCGCCGACGGAGGCCAGGGCGGTCGCGCCCGCGCCGAGGAACCAACGTCTGCTGTAGGACTCCATGGGACGGCACCTCTCGGTATGCGCGACGACTCCACGACGAGCCGACGCGAATGTTTCGAGTTGAACTTCGAATGTTCCGGGAACGTAGGGCGATTGGGAGGGTTCGTCAAGAGGTCGCGCAGGGATACGATCGCGGACATGAAGCCTGGGAATTCCGTGGAAGCGCGGACCGCGACGCTCGCCGAGATCGCCCGTGAGGCCGGGGTCTCGGCTCCGACTGTTTCGAAGGTGCTCAACGGCCGCGCCGATGTCGCCCCCGCGACCCGCACCCGGGTCGAGGAGCTGCTGCGCGGCCACGGATACCGGCGGCGCGGGGGAGAGGCGGGCCGGTCCCCCCTCCTCGACCTGGTCTTCCACGAACTGGAGAGCGCCTGGGCGATGGAGGTCATCCGGGGTGTCGAGAACGTGGCGCGGGACGAGGGGCTGAGCGTCGTGCTGTCGGAGAGCGCCGGCCGGCTGACCCCGGGCCGGACCTGGGCCGACCAGGTCGCGGCGCGCCGCCCGTACGGCGTGATCCTGGTGCTGTCCGGTCTCGACGAGTCCGGTCGGGCGCTGCTGACCAGCAGATCCGTGCCGTTCGTCGTCATGGACCCGGCCGGCGACCCGGGCGACGGCGTGCCGTCCATCGGTGCCACCAACTGGCACGGAGGCCTCGCCGCGACGCGCCATCTCGTCGAGCTGGGCCACACCCGGATCGGCGCGATCACCGGGCCCTCGCAGATGATGTGCAGTCGCGCCCGGGTCGACGGCTACCGGGCCGCGCTGGAGACGGCGGGGCTGCCCGTCGACGCCGGTCTGATCCTCCCCGGCACCTTCCATCACGAGAGCGGCTACCGGGCCGGGCTCGAACTCCTGCGTCGGCCCGACCGGCCCACGGCCGTCTTCGCCGGCAACGACCTCCAGGCGCTCGGCCTATACGAGGCGGCCCGCGAGCTGGGACTGCGGATTCCCGAGGACCTGAGTGTCGTCGGCTTCGACGATCTTCCCGTGGCGCGCTGGGTGGGTCCGCCCCTGACGACCGTGCGGCAACCGCTGACGGAGATGGCCGAAGCGGCGGCGAAGCTGGTGCTCGAACTGGGCCGGCAGGAAAGGCCCGCGGCCGGGACGCGGATGGAATTGGCGACCAGCCTGGTGGTCCGCAGCAGCACGGGGGCGCCTCCCGCGTGACGTCGGGCCCGGCGAGCGGCTTCCCCGCGCGCCGTCCGAAGCCGGTCGGACCTGCGATCGAAACTTTCGAAGAGTTCCCGGTCGTGGAAGCGGGCCCGGCGAGGGTCCTGCGGGCGACGAGCAGCGCCGAGGCGTCCCCGCCCCGAGCGGACCCTTCCGAACAGCCCATTCCGCTTGGTTCCTTCGGGGGGTGCCGGCCCGTGCCGCGTACAACCAATGCGCCGACCGGCGAGTCTCGTGCGGTGAGCCTGAGACCGTGACGGGAGGGCCTCCTCATGAATTCCCCGCGTCCGCGCACCCGTTGGGCGGGAGCCCTCGCCGTCGTCGTGCTGGCCCTGGTGGCTCCCACCGGGCGCGGTCCGGCGGGCGCGACGACGGTGCCCGTCACACCCGCCTTCGTCCCGGTGCCCGCGGCCTCTCCCGTGCGCGAGGACTTCGACGGAGACGGATACCCGGACCTCGTGGTCGCCGACGGCACCGCCACGGTCGGCGGACGGCGCGGCGCCGGCCGCGTCACGGTGCTGTACGGCGGTCCGGACGGCCTGTCCGTGGGCGACGCCGGCCGGCGGGCCGAGATCAGCCGGGCCACCCGGGGTGTCCCGGGCGCACCGGTCGCGGGGGAGGGGTTCGGGTCCCGGGCGGCGCGCGGGGACCTGGACGCCGACGGCTACGCGGACCTGGTCGTCACCACCGCGGGGACGAGTGACGCCGTGATCGTCTGGGGCGGTCCGCACGGCCTGTCCGGAGCCACCTCGGTGCCCGCCGCCATCGCGTGGACGGGCGACCTCGACGGCGACGGCCTGCTGGATCTGGTGCTCCTGCGCCCCGCCCGCGGCGACGGAGCCCCGGGCACCCGGGCGACCGTCCGGACCGGCCCGGTGCGCCGTACGGGCGTCCCCGCCCGGGAGGCCGCGCTCGACCCGGGCGGACTCGCGCACGTCGAGGTCGTCGGCGGTGCCACCGGGGACGTGGACGGTGACGGCCGGGACGACCTGGTGCTCTCCGCGCGCTGCGGCGCTGGTGCCTTCTGCACGTACGTCTACCGCTCCACCGGCTCCGGGCCGGTCCGCACCGCCGGACACCGCGGCGGCCCCGCCGTCGCCGTCGGTGACCTCGACGGGGACGGCTACGCGGACGTCGTCGTGGACGCCGGCACCCGGGCCGATCCCGCTCCGGATGCCGCGCACGACGGCGGGCCCGCCCGGCGGTTCGACGTGGCGCACGGCTCCGCCGCCGGGATCGGCGAGCGCGTCGCGTGGACATCGGTGACGGTGCCGCCGACCTCCGAGGGCCCGGCGCCGTCGGGAGCCGGTGCGCGCGACGGCCGGTCCGGAGCCGCGGTGGCCCTCCTGGACACCGACGCCGACGGCTGCGCCAACCTGGCCGCCCCGGCGGCCGGCGAGGCCGCCGGGGACGGCACGTTCCGGGCCCTCTCCGGCTGCCCGGAGGCGGCCGCCGCGAACGCGGTGCGCAGGCGCTGACCTCGTCCGGGGAAGAGACTTCCGGGGGAGACGACAAAAACTTCGAGGAAATTCCGGGACGGTGTCGAAACCGTCCTCGCCCGATCGACGCACAGGTGAGAGGCGGGGACGATCCCCGTCCCGAGAGCCACCGAGACACGAGGAGTCACCATGCCCCGCTACCTGTCACTCGTCCAGATCGACGAGAGCACCGCGCCCGCCGAGGGCCCCAGCCCCGAGCTGATGCAGCGCATGGGCGAACTGATCGAGGAGATCACCAAGGCGGGCGTCATGCTGGAGACCGAGGGTCTGACACCCTCCGCGCAGGGCAAGCGCGTCCTGTGGTCGGGCGGCGAACTGACCGTCACCGACGGCCCCTTCACCGAGTCCAAGGAGGTCGTCGGCGGCTACGCGATCATGCAGTGCAAGGACATGGCCGAGGCCCTGGAGTGGACCAAGCGGTTCCTGAAGGTGCACGAGGAGCACTGGACGGTGACCTGCGAGGTGCGCGAGATCGCCGGCGGCTGAGCGGTCCGCTTGGCCGGGGGCCGTCGCGGGTGTCTGATGGTGGGCTGTGGAACAACAGCCCACCCAGGCCCCCGGCGGCGGCGTCGACACGGCCGTCGAGACCATCTTCCGCATCGAGTCGCCCCGCATCATCGCGGGCGTCGCGCGGATCGTCCGTGACGTCGGCATCGCCGAGGAACTCGCGCAGGACGCCCTGGTCGCGGCGCTGGAGCAGTGGCCGCGGGACGGTGTGCCGGACAACCCCGGGGCCTGGCTGACGGCGACCGCCAAGCACCGCGCGATCGACCTCGTACGCCGCAGGGAGCGCTACGCGCGCAAGCTGGAGGAGGTCGGGCGGGACCTCTCGCTGTCGGCGCCGCACCACGTCGACGAGCCCTCGGATCCGGACGACATCGACGACGACCTGCTCCGCCTGGTCTTCACCGCCTGCCACCCCGTGCTGTCCGCCGAGGCCCGGATCGCGCTCACCCTGCGGCTCGTCGGCGGTCTGACCACCTCCGAGATCGCCCGCGCCTACCTCGTCCCGGAGGCGACGGTCGCCCAGCGCATCGTGCGCGCCAAACGGACGCTCGCGGCCAGGGCCGTCGCGTTCGAGGTGCCGTACGGTCCGGAGCGCGAGGTACGCCTCGGGTCCGTGCTGGAGGTCATCTACCTCGTGTTCAACGAGGGGTACGCGGCCACGGCGGGCGACGACCTGCTGCGTCCCGCGCTGTGCGAGGACGCGCTCCGGCTGGCCCGTGTGCTCGCCGAGCTGATGCCGAAGGAGCCCGAGGTGCACGCCCTGGCGGCCCTGCTGGAGCTCCAGGAGTCCCGCGCCGCAGCCCGGACCGGACCCGGTGGCGAACCCGTCCTCCTCAAGGACCAGAACCGTCGCCGCTGGAACCGCATGCTGATCCGCCGGGGTTTCACCGCGCTGGGCCGCTCGAACGCCGTCGGCACCGGCAGCCCGGGTCCCTACGCCCTCCAGGCCGCCATCGCCGCCTGCCACGCGCAGGCCCTCACCTACGAGGACACGGACTGGCCGCGGATCGCCGCCCTGTACGGGGCGCTGGCGGCACGTGTCCCGTCGCCCGTCGTCGAACTCAACCGCGCCGTGGCCGTCTCCATGGCCGAGGGCCCCGGGCCCGCGCTGGAGATCGTCGACGCCCTCACCGGTGAACCCGCCCTGCGCGACTACCACCTGCTGCCCAGCGTGCGCGGCGACCTGCTGGCACGGCTCGGCCGGACGGCGGAGGCGCGGGCCGAACTCGAACGGGCGGCCGCGCTGGCGCGCAACGACCGGGAACGCGCCCTGCTCACGGACCGGGCGCGGGACCTTCCTGGCTCGTGACCCGGTGACCCGTCCGCGGGGTCAGGTCGTGGCTGGCCGCGCGGGGGCTCCGACGAGCATGGTGGGGGCGCCCGCCACCCGGGTGAGGAACACCGTCGCGGACCGGGGTCCCTGGGGCTTCACCTTGCGCCGCAGCTCCTCCGGCTCGACGGCCGACCCGCGCTTCTTGACGGTCAGGACACCGACCTCCCGCTCCCGCAGGAGCGCCTTCAACTTCTTCACGTTGAAGGGGAGCCGGTCGGTGATCTCGTACGCCGAGGCGTACGGCGTGGGGCGCAGCTCGTCCGCGGTGACGTACGCGATCGTCTCGTCGACGAGTCCGCCGTCCAGGTCCTCGGCCACCTCGGCGACCAGGTGCGCCCGGATCACGGCGCCGTCCGGCTCGTACAGATAGCGTCCGACCGTCCGGACCGCCGGGTCGGGCAGCCCGCGGCCGCGCAGTTCGCGCGGGCCCGGCAGCAGGGTGGCGCGCACCAGGCCCGGTTCGGTGCCGAACCACAGCACCGCCTCCTTGACGTCGCCGCCGTCGGAGATCCACTCGGCCTCGGCCTCGGCGGGGACCGCCTCGTGCGGGATGCCGGGCGCGATCTTCAGCGCGGCGACGGGAGCCTTCGTGGCGGCGCCGACCGCCCAGGACAGGGGCGGCGAGTAGGCCTCCGGGTCGAAGATGCGGCCCCGGCCGCCCCGGCGCCCGGGGTCGACGAAGACGGCGTCGTATCCCGCCGTGTCCACCTCGGTGACATCGGTCTCGCGCACCTCGATCAGGTCGGCGAGCCCCAGCGCGTCGGCGTTCGCCCGGGCCGCGGCGACCGTCAGCGGGTCGCGGTCCACGGCGAGGACGCGGATGCCCGCGCGGGCCAGCGCGATCGCGTCGCCGCCGATCCCGCAGCAGAGGTCGGCGACGGAGCGGACGCCCAGTACGCGCAGCCGTTCGGCGCGGTGGACCGCCACGCTCGTGCGGGTGGACTGCTCCACCCCGTTCGGCGTGAAGAACATCCGCCCCGCGTCCTCGGCCCCGAACTTCGCCACCGCCCGTTGCCGCAGCCGCGCCTGCCCGAGGGCCGCCGAGACCAGCTCGGCGGGGTGCTCACGGCGCAGCCGGGTGGCGACGGCCAGCTCCTGCGCCGGTTCGGTGCCGTGCACCTCGTCGAGCAGGGCGCGGCCCTCGGAGGTGAGCAGGGAGGCGAAGGAGACGTCGTTCACCCGGCCATTGTGGGCCAGTCGGTGGACGGTGTGCCTCCGGCCGCGGTGTCGGGGCCGCGTCAGGGAGGTGACCTGCGAGGATCCCGGCCCATGCGACCCGTACGACAAAACTATAAGAACGGCGCACATCGGGCCGGCGTGCGCTGCGGGATCGGCGCGCTGGCCCTCGCCGTCCTCGTCTCCGGCTGTGCCGCCGAGGGCTCCGGCTCCGGCGCCGCCCGGCCCGCCGCCGGTCAGCAGGCCGGCCGGCTCCAGGCCGGGCCCGCCCGCGCCCTCGACTCGTACGCCCTGCGGCTCCGCAAGGCGCAGGCCGCCCGCACGTCCGTCGCCCGGCGCTGGGGACTGCCCACCGCGCCCCTGATGCCCCCGGCGCCGCCCGCGAGGAAGCCGGTCATCGAGGCCCGCAAGGGATTCGAGGTCGACGGCCAGAAGGAACTGGGCCTGCCGCCCGTCTTCACGACCGTCCCCACCAAGGACAGGGTCGTCTTCCTCACCATCGACGACGGCGAGGAGAAGGACCCGCAGTTCCTGCGCATGATGAGCGAACTGAAGATCCCGTACACCGTCTTCCTCAGCGACTACCTGATCAAGGACGACTACGGGTACTTCCGGAAGATGCGGGACCGCGGCATCACCCTCAACAACCACACGCTGCACCACCCGTACCTGCCCGGCCTCTCCTACGCGCGGCAGAAGCACGAGATCTGCGGCATGCAGGACGTGATGAAGAAGCAGTTCGGCAAGCGCCCCTCGCTCTTCCGCCCGCCCTACGGCAACTACAACCA
This sequence comes from Streptomyces sp. M41(2017), assembly GCF_002078175.1. GTDB lineage: Bacteria > Actinomycetota > Actinomycetes > Streptomycetales > Streptomycetaceae > Streptomyces. The sequence continues at coordinate 2,894,494 of NZ_MWFK01000001.1, forward strand.
GGACACCCTGCGCGCCGCCAAGTCCTGCGGGATCAAGTACGCCCCCATCTGGGACGAGGAGGTGTTCGTCGACCACTGGGAGTACCGCGAGGAGGACCAGGACCTGCACCCCGGCGACATCGTCCTCACCCACTTCCGCGGTCCCAAGGACTGGAAGGGGACCATGCCCGACCTGGTCCGCCGCTTCCTGAAGAGGATCACGGCCGAGGGCTACGCGGTCGCGCGCCTGGAGGACTACCTGTGAGGCTGCGGGTGCCGGTCGCCGGACTGCTCGCGGCGCTGCTGCTCACCGGCTGCGCGCAGTCCGTCGACCCGATCGAGCGGCTGGGCAAGAAGGCGGCGCAGCGGGTGCACCCGCAGGAGACGGCGTACCGCCGCTGGGGCCTGACCGCCCCGCTGGCCCCGGCGCCCCGTGCGCCCGCCCGGACCGCCGCGCGCACCGCGGGCCCGGGTCTGCCGCCCGTCGTGGACCACGTCCGCACCCGCGACAAGGTCGTCTTCCTGACGTTCGACGACGGAGCCGAACGCGATCCGCGGTTCGTCGACATGGTCCGTGAACTGCGGCTGCCCGTCAGCATGTTCCTCACGGACAGTGTCGTCGGGCCGGGGTACGCGCACTTCGCCCGGCTGCGCGAGGTCGGCGCGACCGTCCAGAACCACACCCTCGACCACGCCTCCCTGCGCGGCCTGCCCTACGCGGGCCAGCGCGCCGAGATCTGCGGGCAGCAGGACAAGCTCCGGCAGCGCTTCGGCATCCGGCCCCGGCTGCTGCGGCCCCCCTACGGCCGGTACGACGCGACCACGCTGCGGGCCGCCGGTGACTGCGGGGTCAGCGCGGTCGTCCTCGGCAGGGCCCCCGGCGCGCACCGGCTCCGGCCGGGCGACATCCTCACCGGCTTCGACGAGCCCGACCTCACGGACGCCACGGTCCGGTTGCTCCGGCGCATCCAGGCGGAGGGCTTCACCCCCGCACGTCTGGAGAACTACCTCTAGAGCCGGAGCCGGACCCGGAGACCTACCTCCGAAAGGGTCCGTCCGCACGTTCTGAGGGGCCGTCCGGGCCGCGCCACGCCGCCGGCTTTGGCACTCCGCTTGACCGAGTGCTAATCGCAGTCATAGTGTCAGGCCTGGCACTCCCCCCTGGAGAGTGCCAATGGCGAAGGGCAGATCCGGCACCCGCGACGACGGATCGACCCGGTCGCCACCTCAGACAGTTAACCCCGTGAGATCTCCGAAGGGGGAGGTCGGATCGTGACGACCGCCAGCTCCAAGGTTGCCATCAAGCCGCTCGAGGACCGCATTGTGGTCCAGCCGCTCGACGCCGAGCAGACCACGGCCTCTGGCCTGGTCATCCCGGACACCGCGAAGGAGAAGCCCCAGGAGGGCGTCGTCCTTGCCGTGGGTCCGGGCCGCTTCGAGGACGGTAACCGTCTTCCGCTCGACGTCACCGTCGGCGACGTCGTGCTCTACAGCAAGTACGGCGGCACCGAGGTGAAGTACAACGGCGAGGAGTACCTCGTCCTCTCGGCTCGCGACGTGCTCGCGATCATCGAGAAGTAATTCACCGGGCAAGGGCGTCCGGGGGCTTCCCCCGGACCACCCGACACCCAGCATTGCAGTGAACTGCGCCCCTGGCCCCCGCTACTTCTCTTGAACCGGGCGCTGGGGGCGCCGTTCGTTTCTCCCAAAGTTTCCGAGAGGGCTGAACCGCTCCCATGGCGAAGATCCTGAAGTTCGACGAGGACGCCCGTCGCGCCCTTGAGCGCGGCGTCAACAAGCTTGCCGACACGGTGAAGGTGACGATCGGCCCCAAGGGCCGCAACGTCGTCATCGACAAGAAGTTCGGCGCCCCCACCATCACCAACGACGGCGTGACCATCGCCCGTGAGGTCGAGGTCGAGGACCCGTACGAGAACCTCGGTGCCCAGCTGGTGAAGGAGGTGGCGACCAAGACCAACGACATCGCGGGTGACGGTACGACCACCGCCACCGTGCTCGCCCAGGCGCTCGTGCGCGAGGGCCTCAAGAACGTCGCCGCGGGTGCCTCCCCGGCGCTGCTGAAGAAGGGCATCGACGCGGCCGTCAAGGCGGTCTCCGACGAGCTGCTCGCCACCGCGCGCCCGATCGACGAGAAGTCCGACATCGCGGCCGTCGCCGGTCTCTCCGCCCAGGACCCGCAGGTCGGCGAGCTCATCGCCGAGGCGATGGACAAGGTCGGCAAGGACGGTGTCATCACCGTCGAGGAGTCCAACACCTTCGGTCTGGAGCTGGACTTCACCGAGGGCATGGCCTTCGACAAGGGCTACCTCTCGCCCTACATGGTGTCCGACCAGGAGCGTATGGAGGCCGTCCTCGACGACCCGTACATCCTGATCCACCAGGGCAAGATCAGCTCCATCCAGGACCTCCTGCCGCTGCTGGAGAAGGTCATCCAGGCGAACGCCTCGCGGCCGCTGCTGATCATCGCCGAGGACGTCGAGGGCGAGGCCCTGTCGACCCTGGTCGTGAACAAGATCCGCGGCACGTTCAACGCCGTCGCCGTGAAGGCCCCCGGCTTCGGTGACCGCCGCAAGGCCATGCTCGGCGACATCGCCACCCTCACCGGTGGTCAGGTCATCGCCGAGGAGGTCGGCCTCAAGCTCGACCAGGTCGGCCTGGACGTGCTCGGCACCGCCCGCCGCGTGACCGTCACCAAGGACGACACCACCGTCGTCGACGGTGGCGGCAGCTCGGACGAGGTCGCCGGCCGCGTCAACCAGATCAAGGCCGAGATCGAGAACACGGACTCCGACTGGGACCGCGAGAAGCTCCAGGAGCGCCTCGCGAAGCTCGCCGGCGGCGTGTGCGTGATCAAGGTCGGCGCCGCCACCGAGGTGGAGCTCAAGGAGAAGAAGCACCGTCTGGAGGACGCCATCTCCGCGACCCGCGCCGCGGTCGAGGAGGGCATCGTCTCCGGTGGTGGCTCCGCGCTCGTCCACGCCGTCAAGGTCCTCGAGGGCAACCTCGGCAAGACCGGCGACGAGGCCACGGGTGTCGCGGTCGTCCGCAGGGCCGCCGTCGAGCCGCTGCGCTGGATCGCCGAGAACGCCGGCCTGGAGGGCTACGTCATCACCTCCAAGGTCGCCGAGCTCGACAAGGGCCAGGGCTTCAACGCCGCCACCGGCGAGTACGGCGACCTGGTCAAGGCCGGCGTCATCGACCCGGTCAAGGTCACCCGCTCCGCCCTGGAGAACGCCGCCTCCATCGCCTCCCTGCTCCTCACGACCGAGACCCTGGTCGTCGAGAAGCCGGCCGAGGACGAGGGCGACGCCGGTCACGGCCACGGCCACGGTCACTCCCACTGACGCACCGCGTCGTGAGCACGGCCACGCCCGCCGCGGCATGAGCACGTGAAAAGGTCCCCGTTCCCTACGGAACGGGGACCTTCTCGCGTAACGAAGCCCGACTCACGTCGTCATCCCCCTCACTGGGGGCCGTACTTGCGCCCCGTCTTCGACGTGATCCCGCCCAGCAGCGCGCGCGGTGTCACCTTCACCACCCCCATCAGGACCTTGTACCGGGCGTCGGGGATGGACAGCGTCCGGCCGCGTGCCAGGTCCGCCAGCGCCGCCGCGACCAGCTTGTCCGCGTCGAGCCACATCCAGTTCGGGATGTTGTCCGTGCCCATCCCGGCCCGCTCGTGGAACTCGGTCCGCACGAAACCGGGGGCCAGCGCCATCAGCCGTACGCCGCTGCCCGCGAGATCCTTCGCCGCGCCCTGCGTGAACTGCACGACCCACGCCTTCGACGCCCCGTACGTCCCGCGCGGCACGAACGCGGCCACCGACGCCACATTGACGATGCCGCCCCGGCCGCGCTCCCGCATGGCCTCGGCCGCCGCCGACGTCAGCCGCAGCACCGCCTCGCAGTGCACCTTGAGCATCGTCAGCTCGTCCGCCATCGACACGTCGAGGTAGTGGCCCTTGTTGCCGAAGCCCGCGTTGTTGACCAGCAGGTCGACCGGGCTCCTGCGGTCCGAGAGGCGGGCGGCGACCGCCTCGATGCCCTGGTCCGTCGCCAGGTCGGCGGTCAGTACCTCCGCCTCGATGCCGTGCCGGTCGTGCAGCTCGGTCGCCTGTTCGTGCAGCCGCTTCGTGTCCCGCGCCACCAGCACGAGGTTGTGCCCGTCCGCCGCCAGCCGCCGCGCGAAGGCGGCACCGATTCCCGCGGTCGATCCCGTAATCAGAGCCGTTGTCATGGCGCAAGGTTAGTGACCTGCTCAGCGGCCCCGCGCCCGGTGCCGCCCAACGCCCGGCCGCGCTCCCCGACTTCCCCGCACCCGGACCGGCCGGCCCGGGACACCCCTCATCCGCCGTGCTGCGCCACGTACTTCTCGGCGGCCGCCCGCGCCTCCGGATGCAGTGCCTCACCGGCCGCCAACAGGCCCGGAAGCAGCTCCCGTCGGGTCGTGACCGCGCGGAACTGGACGGCGACGGTCACCTCGTGAGCCGGCCGGTGGACGATCCGGACCGCGTCCCCGGCACGGATCTCACCGGGCACGATCACCCGCAGGTACGCGCCGGGAGCGCCCCGCAGGGTGAACCGCTTCACCCAGCCCTTCTCGCCCAGGTGCTCCTGGAAGGTCCGGCACGGGATGCGGCCGCTCGTGATCTCGAGGACCACCTCGGAGCCGATCCGCCAGCGCTCGCCGATCAGCGCGCCGGACACGTCGAGCCCCTCCGTCGTGAGGTTCTCGCCGAACGCGCCGTTCGGCAGGGGACGGCCCAGCTCGCGCTCCCAGGCGTCGAGGTCCTCGCGTGCGACCGCGTACACCGCCTGGTCGTCGCCGCCGTGATGGCGCAGATCGCACACGGTGTCCCCGGCGAGCCCGCTCGCGGCGATCCCCTTCGGACCGGGGGCCGTCACGCGCACGCTCCCTCCGACCGGCCGCTTGTCGATCCCGGTCACGCCGTCCGGGTGGTCCGTGTAGTCGACGGACCGTGCCCGGCCCACGTTCAGCGACAGAAGCTTCATGGAGACACGCTAAGTGATCCCTTCCAAAGCGTCGACGCAGTATTCGGCGCTGTGTCCAAGCCTCGCTTATGCTCAAGAAGTGATCGAGGCCCGTCATCTCCGTGTCCTGCGCGCCGTCGCCACTACAGGTTCCTTCTCGGCGGCCGGCCGCGAGCTGGGCTGCACCCAGCCCGCCGTCAGCCAGCAGATGAAGGCGCTGGAGGCGTCGGTCGGCACTCCGCTGCTCATTCGCACGGGCCGCGAGATGCGCCTCACCCAGGCGGGTGAGGCGCTGGTCCGGCACGCGGCGAGCATCCTGGCCGGCCTCACCGCCGCCGAGGAGGAGGTGGCCGCCATCGCCGGACTGCGCGCGGGCCGCGTCCGGCTCGTCTCGTTCCCCAGCGGCAGTTCCACCCTGGTCCCCACCGCCCTCGCCGCCCTGCGCGCCGCGCACCCGGGCACCCGCGTCTCCCTGGAGGAGGCCGAACCGCCCGAGTCCGTCGAGAAACTCCGGGCGGGCGACTGCGACATCGCGCTCGCGTTCCGGTACGAGGGCGCACCGGGCGTCGAGGAGTGGGACGACCTCGTCGTACGGCCGCTGCTGACGGACCGTCTGGTCGGGCTGGTGCCCGAGCGGCACCGGCTCGCCCGCGCGGAGTCCGTCTCCATCGGGGAGTTCGCCGCCGAGTCGTGGATCGCGGGCTGCCCGCGCTGCCGGGGTCAGCTCGTCGAGGTCTGTCGCGGCGCCGGGTTCGAGCCCCGCATCGACTTCGCCACGGACGACTATCCGGCCGTGGTCGGGCTGGTGGCTGCGGGACTGGGTGTCGCCGTCCTGCCCGAACTCGCGATCGAGTCCGTGCGACCGAAAGGTGCACGCACGGTGACGGTGGAGCCCGCGGTACGGCGCGAGATCGTGGCCCTCACGCTCCCCGACCTGGCCGAGGTGCCGGCGGTGGCCGCGACGCTGGACCGGCTCGCGCGGGCGGCGGCCCGCTAGGAACGCGCACGAGTGCCCTCAGGAGCACCCGTTATGCAGAAACGTTCCTTCAAGTGTTCGAAGAAGCAGGGCCGCTGCCGCTGCCGCCGCCGGTGGCCGATGCCGTGACCAGCCGGTTGCGGGCCCGTCCCATGAGCTCTTCGCGCTCGTCCTCGGTCAGTCCGCCCCACACGCCGTACGGTTCGCGCACCGCGAGCGCGTGTGCCGCGCACTCGGCGCGTACCGGGCATCTCATGCAGACCTCTTTGGCCGAGTTCTCGCGAGCGCTCCGTGCCGCACCGCGCTCGCCCTCCGGGTGGAAGAAGAGCGAGCTGTCGACCCCGCGGCAGGCCGCGAGGAGCTGCCAGTCCCAGAGGTCCGCGTTCGGACCGGGAAGGCGGGAGAAATCTGCCATTGCGTGTCCCCTTGTTGCCGTTCTGGGCTGCTCTGTGCCCACCGACCGTACATCTACGATCTAAGGAGATGAAAATATGACTCATTGCGAATCTAGCCGCAGACACCAGCAAAGGGGAAGAAAACAGGCTAAATGGGGCATAGGTTGTGATGAAACGTTGAGGGTCGGCGCGCATGTCTGCACCGTGTCCGCGCCCTCACGTACAGTGCCGATGACGACCGACTGCCCCGTAACTCTTTCGGGTGACCATCGTTGAGATGGACGGAGGCGGTCGAAGGAACAAGCGCTCGGGCAGACGGTCCTATCCGTCGGCGAGTGTCGACCGCACAGGTGACGATTCGTAACAGCCTGGAGGCTCAAGGTGACGCGCATCAGCTGCGGAGGGCGGCCATGACATCCGTCCTCGTCTGCGACGACTCCCCGCTTGCCCGAGAGGCGCTCCGCCGCGCGGTCGCGACCGTGCCCGGTGTCGAGCGCGTGACCACGGCGGCCAACGGCGAGGAAGTCCTCCGCCGCTGGGGTGCCGACCGCTCGGACCTGATTCTGATGGACGTACGCATGCCCGGACTGGGCGGCGTCGAGACGGTCCGGCGGCTGCTGTCCGCCGACCCCGGTGCGCGCATCATCATGCTCACCGTCGCCGAGGACCTGGACGGCGTGGCACTCGCCGTCGCCGCCGGCGCCCGCGGCTATCTGCACAAGGACGCCTCACGGGCGGAGCTGCGCGCCACCGTGACCCAGGCGCTCGCCGACCCCACCTGGCGGCTCGCGCCGCGCAGACTGCGTTCGGCCGAGATGGGCGCCGCGCCCACGCTCACCGCGCGGGAGATCCAGGTGCTCGAAGGGATGAGTCACGGCCGCTCGAACGCGGAGATCGGCCGTGAGCTGTTTCTCTCCGAGGACACGGTCAAGACCCACGCCCGGCGACTGTTCAAGAAGCTCGGCGCCTCGGACCGGGCGCACGCGGTCGCGCTGGGATTCCGCTGGGGTCTGGTCCGCTAGGTGAGCGGACTCGGGGGTATGACGGTAGTAGTCCCTACCCGCCGGACGGCGGGTGGGGCCGGGCCCTCGAAGAGAGTGTCTTCGGTGTCCGATCCCCGTTTCCCGGCGGATGCCGCATCCTTGAGGTGTGGAGTTCCTCGGGGACAAGTCGGACGAGCGGAAGGGGAGGGCGCAGGAGATGAGTTCCGGCGCACCTGCTCATAACGCTTCGGTGCACAACTACGGACGCGGTGCCGCGGACGCTTCGACGCCAAGGCACCATGGACCGATGCGCGAAGACGAGACGACGGGGATCGGTGCGCTCGTCCATCGCGCGGTCGACGGCGACGAACAGGCGACTCACGACCTGCTCGCCCACGTACACCCGCTCGCGCTGCGCTACTGCCGCACCCGTCTGTCCCGGCTCCCGGGCGACGCGCGGCACTTCGTGGAGGACCTGGCGCAGGAGGTCTGCGTCGCCGTCCTTCTCGCCCTTCCGCGGTACAAGGACACCGGCCGCCCCTTCGAGGCGTTCGTCTTCGCCATCGCCGCGCACAAGGTCGCCGACCTCCAGCGCGCCGCGATGCGCCACCCGGGGTCCACGGCCGTTCCCTCCGACGAGATGCCGGAGCGGCCCGACGACTCCCTCGGCCCGGAGGAGCGCGCGCTGCTCAGCAGTGACGCCGAATGGGCCAAGAAACTCCTCGCCAACCTCCCCGAGAACCAGCGTGAGCTGCTTCTGCTGCGGATCGCGGTGGGTCTCACGGCCGAGGAGACGGGGCAGATGTTGGGAATGTCACCGGGCGCCGTCCGGGTCGCCCAGCACCGTGCCCTGAGCCGGCTGCGCGCCCTGGCCGAGCAGTAGGAATCCCCTCCCGCATCCCCGTGCTCCGGCTTGCCGGGACGTCCTCCTCCGCTCCCGGCTGCGCGCGACGTCGTGCGATGCCGTACGCCGGCGATCGACCTGATTCCGCGCTCCCGGTGCTCGTCCTTCGTTGCCCTTCGTGTGCGGTGGGTCTCTTTCCCCCTGCGCGCGGGGCGCCACGCGTACGGAAATGCCACCCCGGCATCCTTCGGCCGGCTCCCCGGTCGTGCCCCGGGAGCCCCTCGGGGCACCGTTCTGAACACGGATGACGGAATACCCGTACGAACATACGAAGCCGGTGCTGACCCGGAACCGTGGAATGAGAGAGCCGTGCTTCCCGTTAGCATGGACATCCGCACCGATCAAGGCCATTTGGGGAAGGTGTCATGACTGCCAACGTCGACGGAGTGCCCGCCAAATTCGCGACACTCGGGCTGACCTACGACGACGTGCTGCTGCTGCCGGGCTCGTCGGACATGGCGCCCGACCAGATCGACACCGCCTCGCACATCTCGAAGAACGTCCGGGTCAACATCCCGCTGCTGTCCGCCGCCATGGACAAGGTCACCGAGTCGCGCATGGCGATCGCGATGGCCCGCCAGGGCGGCGTCGGTGTTCTGCACCGCAACCTCTCCATCGAGGACCAGGCCAACCAGGTCGACCTCGTGAAGCGTTCCGAGTCCGGCATGGTGACCGACCCGATCACCGTGCACCCGGACGCCACGCTCACCGAGGCCGACGCGATCTGCGCCAAGTTCCGCATCTCGGGCGTGCCGGTCACCGACGGCGGCGGCAAGCTGCTGGGCATCGTGACCAACCGCGACATGGCCTTCGAGACCGACCGTTCGCGCCAGGTGCGCGAGGTCATGACGCCCATGCCGCTCGTCACCGGCAAGGTCGGCATCTCGGGCAACGACGCGATGCAGCTGCTGCGCCGTCACAAGATCGAGAAGCTTCCGCTCGTCGACGACGCGGGCGTCCTCAAGGGCCTCATCACCGTCAAGGACTTCGTCAAGGCGGAGAAGTACCCGAACGCGGCCAAGGACGGCGAGGGGCGCCTGCTGGTCGGCGCGGCCGTCGGCGTGGCGGGCGACGCGTTCGAGCGCGCCCAGGCCCTGATCGAGGCCGGCGTCGACTTCATCGTGGTCGACACCGCGCACGGCCACTCCCGGCTGGTCGGCGACATGGTCGCCAAGATCAAGTCGAACTCCTCCGGCGTCGACGTCATCGGCGGCAACATCGCCACCCGCGAGGGCGCGCAGGCGCTCATCGACGCGGGCGTCGACGGCATCAAGGTCGGTGTCGGCCCGGGCTCCATCTGCACGACCCGCGTCGTCGCCGGCATCGGCGTCCCGCAGGTCACGGCGATCTACGAGGCATCGCTCGCCGCCAAGGAGGCCGGCGTCCCGGTCATCGGCGACGGTGGCCTCCAGTACTCCGGCGACATCGCCAAGGCCCTGGTCGCGGGCGCCGACACGGTGATGCTCGGCTCGCTGCTCGCGGGCTGCGAGGAGTCGCCGGGCGAGCTGCTCTTCATCAACGGCAAGCAGTTCAAGTCGTACCGCGGCATGGGTTCCCTGGGTGCCATGCAGACCCGTGGCGAGCAGCGCTCCTTCTCCAAGGACCGCTACTTCCAGGAGGGTGTCGCCTCCGACGAGAAGCTCGTCCCCGAGGGCATCGAGGGTCAGGTGCCCTACCGGGGCCCGCTCTCCGCGGTCGTCCACCAGCTCGTCGGCGGTCTGCGCCAGTCGATGTTCTACGTCGGCGGTCGCACCGTGCCCGAGCTCCAGGACCGTGGCCGCTTCGTCCGCATCACCTCGGCGGGTCTCAAGGAGAGCCACCCGCACGACATCCAGATGACGGTCGAGGCGCCGAACTACAGCCGCAACAAGTAGGCGCGCACCAGCGATCGACGGGCGCCACGCGTGCGTGGCACCCCGACAGGGCGGCTCCGGAAGGTTCCGGGGCCGCCCTTGTCGTGGGCGTCGGGGATACTGGGGAGCGCAGAAGCGAAGAGGGAAAGGCCACAACGTGACTGAGATCGAGATCGGGCGCGGCAAGCGCGGCCGCCGGGCGTACGCCTTCGACGACATCGCCGTCGTCCCGAGCCGCCGTACGCGGGACCCGAAGGAGGTCTCGATCACCTGGCAGATCGACGCCTACCGCTTCGACCTGCCCTTCCTGGCGGCCCCGATGGACTCGGTCGTCTCCCCGGCCACCGCGATCCGTATCGGAGAGCTGGGCGGCCTGGGCGTCCTGAACCTGGAAGGCCTCTGGACGCGGTACGACGACCCGCAGCCGCTGCTCGACGAGATCGCCGAGCTGGACGCGGACACCGCGACACGCCGCCTCCAGGAGATCTACGCGGCTCCCATCAAGGAGGAGCTGATCGGGCAGCGCATCAAGGAGGTGCGCGACTCCGGGGTCGTCACCGCCGCCGCGCTGTCCCCGCAGCGGACCGCGCAGTTCTCCAAGGCCGTCGTCGACGCGGGCGTGGACATCTTCGTCATCCGCGGCACGACGGTGTCCGCCGAGCACGTCTCCGGTGCCGCCGAGCCGCTGAACCTGAAGCAGTTCATCTACGAGCTGGACGTCCCGGTGATCGTCGGCGGCTGTGCCACGTACACCGCGGCCCTGCACCTGATGCGCACCGGCGCGGCCGGTGTCCTCGTCGGCTTCGGCGGCGGCGCCGCGCACACCACGCGCAACGTCCTGGGCATCCAGGTCCCGATGGCCACCGCGGTCGCCGACGTCGCCGCGGCCCGCCGCGACTACATGGACGAGTCCGGCGGCCGCTACGTGCACGTCATCGCCGACGGCGGTGTCGGCTGGTCCGGCGACCTCCCCAAGGCGATCGCGTGCGGCGCCGACTCGGTGATGATGGGTTCCCCGCTCGCGCGCGCCACCGACGCGCCGGGCCGCGGCCACCACTGGGGCATGGAGGCGGTGAACGAGGAGCTGCCGCGCGGCAAGAAGGTCGACCTCGGCACCGTCGGCACCATCGAGGAGATCCTCACCGGTCCGTCGCTCATCCCGGACGGCTCGATGAACATCTTCGGCGCCCTCCGCCGCGCGATGGCGACCACGGGCTACAGCGAGCTCAAGGAGTTCCAGCGCGTCGAGGTGACGGTCGCGGACTCGCAGCACAAGCGGTAGTTCTGCCGCTCGCACGCCGTATCGAGAAGGGCCCGACCACCGGACGGTGGTCGGGCCCTTCTCGTGTGCTCGGACCGTGTCAGGCGCCCATCAGGAACACCTGGCCGGGCATCCTCAGAGCCCGGCCTTGCGCGTGCTCTGGAACGCCACGTAGGCCGCGATCGCGAAGAAGACGAAGGTCAGCGGGTCGGCCTCGGCCTTCCAGGCTTCCTGGACCACGTCGAAGTGGTCGAAGAAGACCTCGCTGAAGCCGACACCGAACTGCTTGGCGCCGATCATGGCCTCGCCGATCAGCTGGCCGAGGTAGATGGACGCGACCGAGACGATGACGCTGACGACCGGCAGGGTCTGGTTGCGGCCTCCGAGGCGGCCCGCGGCGATGCCGACCAGGAAGCCGACGCCGACCGCGGCGTAGCCGATCTCGTGCTTGGTGGCGCCGATGATGAGGCCGTACAGGATCGCGGAGATCACACCGGCGCCGAGGGCGGCGACGACGCCGAGCACCAGGTTGTTGCGCACCGGCACGGCCGGGGCGACGGGCGCGACCGGGAAGCCCGGCTGGGGCGCGCCCTGCGGACCTGCCTGCTGCGGGAAGCCCGGCTGCGGCGCGGCCGGCTGGGCGGGCTGACCGGCGTACGGGTTGTTCTCGACCGGCGCGGCGGACTGGCCGGCGTACGGGTTGTCGTCGACCGGCGGACCGGGCGGCGGCGTGGTCTGGCTCATGTGGGATCCCCCCCAGGGATACGAGCACACCTGTGTGGTGCGCGGGAAGCGTTCGCGCACGCGTGCGGGACGCCCGGGACGTGGGCGTACTTGTGTGCGAGAGCTGCCGCAGATTAGCAGGCGGGAGTGACAATCCGTGAGGGGAATGTCCGGGGTCAGAGCCGGTGTGCCGCGCCGGTCGGGGTCGCTCCCCTTGTGTCCAGGAGGAGTTGGGCCTTCACGGACAGTCCCTGCAGGTCGTACGTGCGGTGCTGCTGCAGCAGGATCGTCAGGTCGGCGTCGGCCGCGGCCTCGTAGAGGGAGTCCGCGCGGGGCACGGGCCGGCCGAGGACGCTCCAGGCGGGGACGTGCGGGTCGTGGTAGCTGACGGAGGCGCCGAGTTCCATCAGGCGCACGGCGATCTCGTGGGCGGGGGAGCCCTGTTGGTCGGCGATGTCCGCCTTGTAGGTGACGCCGAGGAGGAGTACGCGCGCGGCGCGGGCGGATTTGCCGTGCTCGTTGAGCAGGGTGGCGGCGCGCTGGATGACGTACTGCGGCATGTGGCTGTTGACCTGTTGGGCCAGTTCGACCATCCGCAGGGGACGGCCCGAGTGTCCCGCGAGGTCCTGGGGGATGCCGTGTCCGCCGACGCCGGGCCCGGGCCGGAACGCCTGGAAGCCGAACGGCTTGGTCTCCGCGCAGCGGATGACGTCCCACAGGTCGACGCCGAGGTCGTTGCAGAGGACGGCCATCTCGTTGACGAGGGCGATGTTCACGTGCCGGAAGTTGGTCTCCAGGACCTGCACGGTCTCCGCCTCGCGGGGGCCACGCGCGCGGACGACCTTGTCGGTGAGGCGCCCGTAGAAGGCGGCCGCCGACTCCGTGCATGCCGGTGTGAGGCCGCCGATGACCTTGGGGGTGCCGGCCGGGGTGAAGTCGCGGTTGCCGGGGTCGACCCGGCTGGGCGAGTAGGCGAGGTGGAAGTCGCGTCCCGCGCGCAGTCCGGAGCCGGATTCGAGGAGCGGGCGGAGGAAGTCCTCCGTGGTGCCGGGGTGCACGGCCGATTCCATGATCACCGTGGTGTGCGGCCGCAGTCGGGCGGCGAGGGTGCGGGCCGCCGTCTCCACCTGGGTGAGATCGAGGGTGCCGTCCGCGCCCCGGGGGGTCGGCGCGCAGATCACGGCGGTGCGGACGCGGCCCAGCTCGGCCGGGTTCGCGGTCGTCCGGAAGCCCCCCGAGAGCATCCGGCGCAGTTCCGCGGGGGTGAGGGAGCCGCTCTCCGGCCCCGTTTTGTAGCCGACCGTGGAGATGCCGGCGGTGACCGCGGCCTGGGCCAGGGGCAGGCCGAGATGACCGAGTCCGATGACGGCGAGGTCTGCGGGCATGGAGTGGGCCGTCCTTCCCAGTAACCGAAGCGGGACAGGTGCGCAAGCCCTGTGGACAGGATGGGCGAGAGCAATGTCAGACTAGGAGTAAATATGACCGATTTGCGGGATTGTCCGCCCAAGATTCCCTGCGAGTCGCCGAGTGTTGTCCACAGGCTGAGGATGGACGGTGGCCGAGGAGGGGCAAGACGGTCAGACTTGGGCAGGTGGGGATGTGAGCCGGGCGTCGTCCGGCAGTGCGGCCAGCGCGACAACAGCGGGAGGCAGCGGTGAGGACAGCGACACTGGGGCCGGCGGAGCGAGCCGAGTCACTGGCGGGAATGGCCGAGCGGGAGCTGGACGTGCTGGTGGTGGGCGCGGGTGTGGTCGGCGCGGGCACCGCTCTGGACGCCGTGACACGCGGCCTCTCCACCGGCCTGGTCGAGGCGCGTGACTGGGCCTCCGGGACGTCGAGCAGGTCCAGCAAGCTGATCCACGGAGGACTGCGCTATCTGGAGATGCTCGACTTCGCGCTGGTGCGTGAGGCGCTGAAGGAGCGCGGCCTGCTGCTCGAACGGCTGGCGCCGCACCTCGTGAAGCCCGTCCCGTTCCTGTACCCCCTTCAGCACAAGGGCTGGGAGCGCCTGTACGCGGGTTCGGGCGTCGCGCTCTACGACGCGATGTCGATGGCCCGCGGCCACGGACGCGGCCTGCCCACCCACCGTCACCTCTCCCGCAGCCGCGCCCTGCGCGTCGCTCCGGCCCTGAAGAAGGACGCCCTGGTCGGCGCCCTCCAGTACTACGACGCCCAGATGGACGACGCCCGCTATGTGGCGACCCTGGTGCGCACGGCCGCGGCGTACGGCGCGAAGGTCGCCAACCGCGCCCGGGTCACCGGCTTCCTCCGCGAGGGCGAGCGGGTCGTCGGCGCGAGGGTGCGCGACGTCGAGGGCGGCGGTGAGTACGAGATCCGCGCCAAGCAGGTCGTCAACGCCACGGGGGTGTGGACCGACGACACCCAGGCGCTGGTCGGGGAGCGCGGCCAGTTCCACGTCCGCGCGTCCAAGGGCATCCACCTGGTCGTGCCGAAGGACCGGATCAACTCCTCCACGGGACTGATCCTGCGCACCGAGAAGTCCGTGCTCTTCGTGATCCCCTGGGGCCGCCATTGGATCATCGGCACCACCGACACCGACTGGGACCTCGACAAGGCGCACCCGGCGGCGTCCAGCGCCGACATCGACTATTTGCTGGAACACGTGAACTCGGTGCTCTCCGTCCCCCTCACCCGCGACGACGTCGAAGGGGTGTACGCCGGGCTCCGGCCGCTGCTGGCCGGGGAGTCCGACGCCACCAGCAAGCTGTCGCGCGAGCACACCGTGGCCCACCCGGTGCCGGGGCTCGTCGTGGTGGCGGGCGGCAAGTACACGACCTACCGCGTGATGGCCAAGGACGCCGTGGACGAGGCGGTGCACGGGCTGGACCAGCGCGTCGCCGAATGCGTCACCGAGGAGACCCCGCTGGTGGGCGCCGAGGGATACCACGCGCTGTGGAACGCGCGAGCGCGCATCGCGGCCCGCACCGGCCTCCATGTGGTGCGCGTGGAGCACCTGTTGAACCGCTACGGCTCGCTCGCCGAGGAACTCCTGGACCTCATCGTGGCGGACCCGACGCTCGGCGAACCGCTGCCGGCCGCCGAGGACTACCTCCGGGCCGAGATCGTCTACGCCGCCTCCCACGAGGGCGCCCGTCACCTCGACGACGTGCTGACCCGGCGCACCCGCATCTCCATCGAGACGTTCGACCGCGGCACCCGCAGCGCCCGCGAGGCCGCCGAGTTGATGGCGCCGGTCCTCGGATGGGACAAGGACCAGATCGAGCGCGAGGTCGAGCACTACCAGAAGCGTGTCGAGGCCGAGCGGGAGTCCCAGCGTCAGCCGGACGACCTGACGGCGGACGCGGCGCGGCTCGGAGCGCCGGAGATCGTGTCGTTCTGACCGGCGCGGTGCGGTGGGTGAGGGGCGGCTCCGGACGGGGTCGCCCCTCACCCGTGCTCGCACCGCCACCGGCCGCCGGTTCCCCGCTGCTGTCACTCGAAAGGATGCCGTGAGCTGGGATCTTCGCCCGGGGCCCGGCCGTTCTACGGGGTGCGGGGACAGAACTCGGCGGCGAGCACGGCCGGTTCGAGTGCCGGTCCGTGACCCCGCCCGTGTTCACCCGCCGCGCCGGCCCCGCGCGGGTCGAGCTCGGTGACGTCGGGACCGTCCGCGGTGTACGCGCGGCCGTGCGGCGGGGGCAGGGAGGCATGGGCGCCCGGGAAGGAGGCGCCGGTCGGGCGGAGGGGGGTGATGATGCGTCGCTCGGCCTCGGCGGCGTACGAGCGGCCGGTGTCCTGCTCGACGACCCTGCCGAGCAGGACGTAGTTGGTGTTCGAGCAGGCGAAACGGCCGAGGCCGGTGGGGGGATGGGGGAGCGCGA
This sequence comes from Streptomyces sp. M41(2017), assembly GCF_002078175.1. Taxonomy (GTDB): domain Bacteria; phylum Actinomycetota; class Actinomycetes; order Streptomycetales; family Streptomycetaceae; genus Streptomyces. The sequence continues at coordinate 2,910,423 of NZ_MWFK01000001.1, forward strand.
TGCGTGCGGACTGAAGCGGTGTCAGGGGGACGGTGCCCCCGGTGTCCGAGGTGAAGTCGTACAGGCCGCCGATGTGGCGGAGCAGGGCGCGCCGTGGTGCGGCGGCCGTCGTCGCCCGCGCCGCGCACCAGACCGGGCGGACGGTCGTCCACGGAGTCGGACAGGGACAGCCGGTGTCCGGCGGCGAGTTGCGGGACGACCGGCGCGACGAACCTCTTGGTGACGCTTCCCGGGCGGAAGGGGTCGGAGCGGGCGATGCCGACACCCGCGTTCGCGAAGCGGGCGTTCGGCCCCTCGGCGGCGAGCAGCGCGGCGCCCGGAGCGCCTTCGTGGGCCACCAGGCGGGTGAGCGCGGTGTCCGAGGCCGGGTGGCGGGGCCCCGCGAGGCGGCGATGACCGTTTCCAGCAGGCCGGTTTGGGCCATGCCGAGGAGGGCCGGGGTCACGGGTATCGCCACGAGTGTCCGAGGTGTCCGGGGCTGCGGTATCGGCGGCGGTCTCCTTGGCGCGGCCCGGCACGGGGGACGTTTTTGTGCGGGAGGCCAGGTGGGGAGCGTGTGCGGGGCTCCGGGGGCCGGACGGGCGCTCTGGGTGGGGTGCGACCGTTGTGGGGGCGTTGGCGGGGGCCCGTCGTCTCACTGGCTGAGCTGTTGCGGTTCCAGGGCCCCCCAGGGCGTCGGGCACTTGTCGGGTGAGGGACAATGAAGGCTCTGTCAGGGCGGGTTGCATGAGGGGACGCATGTCGGAGGCGGAGCGGGCGGGAGCATCCCGTCAGGACAAGAGCGAACGTCTCCTCGCCGGGCGGTACCGGCTGGGGGATGTTCTCGGCCGCGGCGGCATGGGCACGGTGTGGCGCGCGCAGGACGAGACCCTGGGCCGCACGGTCGCCGTGAAGGAGCTGCGGTTCCCGTCGAGCATCGACGACGAGGAGAAGCGCCGGCTCATCACGCGCACGCTGCGGGAGGCCAAGGCGATCGCGCGGATCCGGAACACGGGCGCGGTCACCGTCTTCGACGTCGTCGACGAGGACAACAGGCCGTGGATCGTGATGGAGCTCATCGAGGGCAAGTCCCTCGCCGAGGCCATCCGTGAGGACGGGGTGCTCACGCCGAAGCGCGCCGCCGAGGTGGGTCTCGCCATCCTCGACGTGCTGCGCGCGGCGCACCGCCAGGGCATCCTGCACCGGGACGTGAAGCCGTCGAACGTGCTGATGTCCGACGACGGCCGCGTCGTGCTCACCGACTTCGGCATCGCGCAGGTGGAGGGCGACCCGTCCATCACCTCGACCGGCATGCTCGTCGGAGCCCCCTCCTACATCTCGCCCGAGCGGGCGCGCGGTCACAAGCCGGGCCCCGCGGCCGACCTGTGGTCGCTGGGCGGACTGCTGTACGCGTCGGTGGAAGGCGTGCCGCCGTACGACAAGGGTTCCGCGATCGCGACGCTCACCGCCGTGATGACGGAGCCGGTGGAGCAGCCGAAGAACGCGGGCCCGCTGGAGAGCGTGATCTACGGTCTGCTCGCCAAGGACCCCGAGCAGCGGCTCGACGACGCGGGCGCCCGCGCCCTGCTGAACGAGGTGCTGCGCGAGCCCGAGCCGAAGGCCGCCGAGCCGGAGCCGTTGGACGCGACGAAGGTCGTGACCCTGCCGCCGGTTCCTGAGGAGGGCCTGGGACGCCGGAGTTCGGGCAGCGGTACGGGCTCCGGAGCCCGGAAGGGCGAGGAGGCGTCCGAGCGGTTGCGCGGGGCGCTGCGTTCGGTGCGCAAGGCGGCTTCGGCCGCCGGAGCCGCCACCGCCGCGGCGACGACGCGTGCGAAAGCCCCGGGCGGGTCCGCGGAGATCTCCGGTGCGCGGAGCGCGGCCGGGACGGCTGACCAGGGCAAGGAAAAGGACAAGGCAAAGGGCACGGGCGGGAGCGCCGGCGCCGCGTCCGGTGGGGCCGCGGCCGCTGACGCCTCCGTGGCGTCTCGGTCCGAGGGGCTGCCGGGGCCCGCGGAGTCGGGCACGTCCGAGGACACCGGTCGTGACGGTTCGTCGGTGAACTCCAGTTCGGCCGGGGAAGCCGGTGCGGCGGGTGCCGCCACGCGGAGCACCTCCGGGTCCGGATGGCCGGCGGCCCCCGAGCGGCGGCCGCGGCCGGTGCCGAAGGCGTCGCTGACGGACGTCGTGCCGCGCCGCACGCTGGTGGTCATCGCCCTCGTGGTGGCGCTGGCGGTGCTCGGCACCGTCCTCGCCCTCACTCTCGGCGGCGGGGACGACAGCGGTACCGAGGACAACAAGGGCGGTGCCGCGCCGACCGCGTCCAGCGGGGCGAGCGCCGGCAGCGACAAGGACTCCGGCACCAAGAACGACGACAAGGACGACAAGGGCTCCGAGCACACCGACAAGGGCGACTCTTCGGGCTCCGGTTCGGGTTCGAAGGAGTCCTCGGGCACCTCGTCGGATCCGAGCGCCGGCGCCTCCGAGGGTTCGGGCGGCGACGACAAGGGCTCGGGCTCCACCGCGGAGTCGACGTACAGGAGCAGTCAGGGGTTCTCGATCGGGCTGCCGAAGGGCTGGAAGTACCAGTCGGCGGACTCCGCCGGGGCGCGGTTCTCCGGGCCCGACGGGCAGCGGCTCCTCGTCGGCTGGACGACGACACCCAAGGACGACCCGGTCGCGGACTGGCGCAACCAGGAGCGCTACATGACGCGCCCCCAGTACACGCGCCTGCGCATAGAGAAGGTGGACTACCGCGGCTGGAACGCGGCCGACTGGGAGTTCACCCACGTGGACGGCGGCACCAAGTACCGGTCGATAGACCGAGGTTTCGTTGTGAACGCGCATCAGGGGTACGCGTTGATGTACACGGCGAAGGCCTCCGCCTGGGACAGCACGCTGCGCAAGGAGACGTGGAAGACGCTGAGTCAGACGTTCCGGCCGAAGTCGTGACGTACCGCTCGCCGAGGTGACGTTCCGCCACGGATGGACGGCCTGAGATCTCGCATCACCGCTCTGCGGGTTGCCTCGGGCACGTATCGTGAGTGGTTGCGGACCGTACGAAGCCGTAACGGGACGCAGGGCGAACGGAATTGACCGACCGGTCGGCTGGGGGAGGCATCGTGGACGAATACGCGGGACGCGTACTCGCGGACCGGTACCGCCTGCCACTGCCGCCGTCCGACGAGTACGAACTCGCCGAGAGCCGAGCCTTCGACACCTACAGCGGGCAGGAAGTCCTGGTGCGGCAGGTGCCGTTGCCGGAGGTCGTCGAGGCCGAGATGCTCGACGCGGACGGCCTGCCCGAGGGTTTCGTCGCGCGGGACGGCGGGGCCCGGCGGGCGTCCGCGCGCACCACGCGCCGGCCCGCCGAACCGGCCGTGCGGCGTGCGATCGAGGCCGCCCAGGCCGCCGCGCAGATTCCCGACCACCCCCGGCTCGACCAGGTCTTCGACGTGTTCGCCGAAGGCGGGTCGCTGTGGATAGTCAGCGAGTTGGTGCCCGCGAGGTCGCTGGCGGCCCTGCTCGCCGAGAAGCCCCTCAGCCCGTACCGAGCCGCTGAGGTCGCCTCCGACGTCCTGACCGCACTGCGGGTCCTGCACGCGCACGGCTGGGTGCACCGGAACATCACCGCGCGCACGGTCCTCGTCTGCGACGACGGCCGCGTGCTGCTGACCGGACTCGCGGCGGGTGCGGCCGAGGAGGCGCTGTGCGGGTACGACCCGGTTCCGGTCCGCGAGGACGACCTCGGAGCTGAGCCCGGCCCCGGGGCCGGGACGGGCACCGAGACCGTCGCCCGCCGAGGCTTCGCGGGGCAGCCGGGGCCCGGCGGCCGGACCGGCCCGGGGGCGCAGCGGGGCACCGGCGACCAGACCGGCCCGCGCGGCCACGGTCCCGCGGGCGGGATCGGATTCGGAGGCGGCACCGCGCACGGGGTCGCCGTCGCGGCCACCTCGGGCGCCGACGCGGAAGAGGCCCGGCGCGCGGCCATCGAGGCCCGTGCCGAGCAGGGCACGCCCGTACCGGGCGAGCCCACGCCAGGAGCACCGGCCCGCGGCCCGCGCGCTCTCGAAGCGGGCGGCCCCGCCCGTCCGGGAGGCCCGCGGCCGGGACCCGGCGAACCGGTCGAGACGCCCGGGGCGGGCGGCCGGGCGGACGGTCCCGGGGGCGACATCCGTGCGGCGCGCGCGGGAGCCATCGCCGCGTACCGCGCGGGAGCGCGAGCCGCCGCCCGCGTGCAGGAGGAGCAGCGGGGCGATCCGCTCGCCCTCCCGGCGCCCCGGCCCGGGGCCGGCGGCGAGCAGGCCCAGGAGACCGAGTCGCACGGGCAGTACCCGCAGCAGGGCCCGTACGGGCAACCGCTTCAGCCGGGGCAGTACGGCGCCGGTCCCTCGCCGTACGGCCAGGGGTACGACCCGGCGGCCGACCCCCAGCAGGCCCCGGGGTACGGCTCCGCGGCCGACCCGCAGCAGACCCAGGCGTACGGCGTTCCCCAACTGCCCGCCCAGGGTGGACAACAGCGTCCGCCCAGCGCGCCCCCCGGCCAGATAGCCGACCCGTACGGAGTCGGCGGCGCCGGCTGGCACGGCGCGCAGCCGCGCTCCGCGCGAGGCCCCGGCGGGGACGGCGGCCAAGGGCGGCCCACGCTTCCGGGTGGAACGGCGGGCCGGCCGGGCCCGGGAGCCACGGGACACCGCAACCCCGCGTTGGGTCCGGCGCAGCAGCAGCGCTCCGCCACGGAGTACGGCGGCCGTCCCGGTGCGCCCGGGCCCGCCGGCGCGCCGGACAGCGGAAGAACGCAGGGCAACCGGGCCCCCGAGGGCTGGGTTCCCGACAACAGTCACGGTCCCGGCGGCCTCCGCGCCACCCAGATCCCGGGGCAGCAGCGCGGTTACCCGGACGCGGGCCACACCGGGGTGCCCGGCACCTCGCCGGCCGCGCCGGTTCCGGACCGCACCCGCGCTCCCGGTGCCCCTCAGCTCGCCGCTCCCGCCTCGCACGGCACCCAGGGTGCGAGCGGTGGATGGGGCGAACTGGTCGCCGGTGCGCCGCCGCGCCGCGGTCCCGCCACCGCGCTCGCCGCCGAGCGGGCACGGCAGGCCCGGATGGCCGTGGTCGGGCCGGTCACCGAACGCTGGGCACCGGAACAGGCCGGCCCCGTCCACGAGAACTGGCAGCTGGCGGCCCCCATCGGCCCCGCCACCGACCTGTGGGCACTGGGCGCCCTGCTCTTCCGCGCCGTACAGGGCCATGCGCCCTACCCGGAGGAGAACACGGCCGAGCTGGTCCAGCTGGTGTGTGCCGAGCCGCCCGCCTTCGCCGAGGAGTGCGGCCCGCTGCGTCCCGTCGTCGAGTCGCTGCTGCGTCAGGACCCCACCGAGCGGCTGGACTTCGAAGAGCTGCGCGGCTGGCTGCGGTCGCTGGTGCGCTCCGCGCCGGAACCCGAGGCAGGGGCGCACGTCGTGGCCGCGCCGCCCGTCGACCCGAGCCGGCTGCCGATCGTCCGGCGTCGGGGCGAGCTGGTCCGCAGGCGCCGCGCCGGACTTCCCGCGACGAGCCCGCACGCCCGGCACAGGCGCGGCAGGCGGGAGGGCTCCGGCAAGCCCCGGAGCCTGGGGCGCAACCTGGTCCTCCTGGTGCTGCTCCTGCTGGTCGCGGCGGTCGCGTACGCGATGGTCTTCCTGCCCAAGGCCGGTGAAGGCGGCACGGACGACCAGGGCACCGGTGCCGTCGGGCAGGTCAGCCCCGCCCCCGACACCGGTGGCGGCACCGACGCGAGCAGCGAGCCGCGGCCCGACCAGACCTCGCCGTCCGCCGACAAGAGCCCGTCGGGGAAGGCGAGTTCGACGTCCGGTGGCAGCGCCGGCGATCCCGATGTCGCACAGGGCTTCACGCTTCGCAAGGACCCCGCGGGATTCCGGGTCGCCGTCGCGAGCGGCTGGGACCGCACGCCGAAGAACGGACGCGGTCAGGTCGTCTACTCCCACGGGGACTTCGAGCTGATCGTCGTCCCGGGCCGGGACAGCACGAGCACCTACGGCAGCGACCCGATGACGTACCAGCGGGAGAGCGAGAAGGAGTTGCAGCCCTTCCGCGACTCGACGTGGGCCACGTCCAGCGGGATGCGGCGCATCGACGTGGGCGGCCGGGTGATGGCCGAGGGTCAGTTCACCTGGCAGGACTCGGCGGGACGTTCGCTCTATGTGCGCAACCTCGCGATCATTACCGGCGGGCACTACCACGTGGTGCAGCTGCGCGGCCCGGAAGCCGAACGCGACGAGGTGACGCGGCTCTACGAGCAGGCTTCCGCCACCTATCAAGTCACCGGCTGAGCAGGCTCCCTGACCGTCCGGCACGGTTCCGGACCGCGTGGGGCCGCGTTCGGGCAGCTGAGGACGGCCGAACACCGAACGGTTCCCTCCCCTACACGGAAGGGAGAACCGTCACAGTGCTGTCTCCGTACGACCCCGCTTGTTCCCTGCGCGGTGACCGATCTTTAGTCTGACCCTGTCAAGACCATTGCGGGGAAACGTGAATCAGATGCAGGGCCTGCTCCTTGCGGGCCGCTACCGGCTTGTGGACTCCATCGGCAGCGGTGGCATGGGCCGGGTGTGGCGTGCGCACGATGAGGTGCTGCACCGCACGGTCGCGGTCAAAGAGCTGACCGCCGCGCTGTACGCAGCCGAGGGCGATCGCGCCCGGCTGCTCGCCCGTACCCACGCCGAGGCGCGGGCCGCGGCCCGGATCAACCACTCGGCCGTCGTCACCATTCACGACGTGCTGGAACACGACAACCGGCCCTGGATCGTCATGGAGCTGGTCGAGGGCAACTCGCTGGCCGACGAGGTCAAGGACCGCGGCAGGATCGAACCGGCCGAGGCGGCGCGGATCGGGCTGTGGGTGCTGCGCGGGCTGCGCGCCGCGCACGCGGCCGGTGTGCTGCACCGCGACGTGAAGCCGGGAAACGTCCTGCTGTCGCCCGACCGGCGTGTGCTGCTCACCGACTTCGGGATCGCGCAGGTCGAGGGCGACACGACCATCACGCGCACCGGCGAGATCGTCGGGTCCGTCGACTACCTCGCGCCCGAGCGGGTGCGCGGCCACGATCCCGGCCCGTCCTCCGACCTGTGGGCCCTCGGGGCCACGCTGTACACGGCGGTGGAGGGACGTTCGCCGTTCCGGCGCACCTCCCCGCTGACCACGATGCAGGCCGTCGTCGACGAGGACCCCGAGCCGCCGCGGAACGCGGGTGCGCTGGAGCCGGTCATCACCGCGCTGCTCAGCAAGGAACCGGAGGCCAGGCCCGGTCCCGCGGAGGCCGAGGAGATGCTCGCCGAGGCCGCCGAGGGCCGCCGCCCGCGGACGGCGCAGGCCCACGTACCGACGGCCCAGCACACGGACACGCGCGTCGACCCGAACGCCGTCCGGGGGAACGGGCCCGGCGGGAACGGTACTCACGGGGGCGGAACCCACGGCGCCCCGTCCTACGGGGGCGGGCCCTATGGACCGTCCACCGGAGGGGCAGGTCCCGCCGGGACCGCGTACCAGCCGCTGCCCGCGCCCGGTGGTCCGGTGCCGGGGAGGCGGCGGCGCGGCCGTACCGTCGCGCTCGTCCTGGTCCTGGCCGCGGTGGTCGGGGGCGGCGGTGCCGTGGTCATGCGGTACGCGGACGACTGGCGGCACGACACCTCGTCCGTCTCGACGGGGGGCAGCAAGGGCACCGGCGACAAGCCGACGCCGACGCCCTCGGACAGCGCGTCCAAGGCGCCCGCCGACAGCCTGCCCAAGGGGTGGGTGCGGGTGAAGGACCCCCTGGGCTTCCGCCTCGCCCTGCCCGGCAAGGACTGGGAGCGCACGGTCAACGGCTCCCAGATCGACTACAGCCCCGACGGCGGCCAGCACTTCGTCCGGATCGCCATCGACGAGTCACCGGACTTCGACGACCCGTACCGCCATCAGCTCGACCTGCAGCAGCAGCTGAAGAAGCTGAAGAACTACACGAGCGACGGTCCCGGGGCCAACACCTTCCGGGACTGCCGCGGCTCCCTCTGGGACTTCACCTGGACCGCCGAGGAGGGCAAGACCGACTTCCCGGGACTGCGCCGCGCGATCGAGGAGACCTACATCTCCCGCAAGGGCGTCGAGTACGCGATCTACATGTCCTCGCCGCTGGAGGACTGGATCGTGACGCGTCAGCAGTTCGGCGCGGTCCTGCGCAGTTGGTCCGAGGCCGGATAACACCCACGGCGACGACACCGCTCCGGAGGGTCTCCGTCCGTTGGTGCATCATGGGGCCCATGGGGACCGAGGGGGAGAACGTCCGTTTGATCGCGGGCCGTTACCGGCTGGAGGCGAGAATCGGCCGGGGCGGCATGGGCGTCGTCTGGCGCGCCACCGACCACCTGCTCGGCCGTCAGGTCGCCGTGAAGGAACTGGTCCTCGACGACTCGCTCTCCGCCGAGGAGACCCGCCTCCAGCGTGACCGCACCCTGCGCGAGGCGCGAGCCGTGGCACAGCTGCACCACCCGCACATCATCGTCGTCCACGACGTCGTCGTGGACGACGAACGCCCGTACATCGTCATGGAGTTGATCGACGGCGGTTCGCTCGCCGAGCGGATCTCGGCGCGCGGTCCCGTCGACGCCCGCGAGGCCGCCCGCATCGGCATCGACCTGCTCGGGGCGCTGCGCCGAGCGCACGAGGCCGGTGTCCTGCACCGCGACCTCAAGCCCGCCAACGTCCTCGTCGAGGCCGGCACCGACCGAGTCGTCCTCACCGACTTCGGGATCGCCCAGGTCGCGGGCGCCACGACGCTCACCGAGACCGGCGCGTTCGTCGGCTCGCCCGAGTACACCGCGCCGGAGCGGATGGCGGGGGCGAGGACCGGACCCGAGTCCGACCTGTGGTCGCTGGGTGCGCTGCTGTGCACGCTGCTGAGCGGCGCGTCCCCCTTCCGCCGTGACTCGCTGGGCGGCATCCTGCACGCGGTCGTCGTCGACGAGATCCGTCCCCCGGCGCAGGCCACGCCCCTGCTGCCCGTCGTGCGGGGCCTGTTGGAGCGCGACCCGGAGCGGCGGATCGACGCGGCCGAGGCGGAGCGGCTGCTGCGGGCCTTCCGTGACACCGGCCGCACCCCGCGATGGTCCGCCCCGTACACGCCCACCCGGCGGGACAATCCGCTGCACCGGCCGGCGCCCAGGCCGTCGCCCTCTTCCGGTACGACGGAGGAACACCCGCCCAAACAGTCCGCGCGGGGTCTGCTGGTCGCCGCCGCGCTGGTCGCCGCGATGGCCGGGGCGGGAGTTTCGGCGGCGGCCCTGCTGATGCACGACGGTGGTGACGGGAACGGCCCGCCGCCCTCGTCGAGCGCGCCCGGCAGTACGACCCGCTCCCCGGGCGAGGGCCCTTCGGCGTCCGGTACCCGTCCGGCGTCGCCCGCCAGCGCCGCCCCCACGGTCACCGGCCGCGAACCCGCGACCGCCACCGGCTCCCGTCCCGCGCCACCCTCCGGATACCGCCTGGCGTCCGATCCGTACGGCTTCGCGCTGGCCGTGCCCGAGGACTTCACCCGGGACCCGCAGGGCGAGCGGGTCTTCTACATGTCACCCGGGCAGGTCTTCCGTCTCGGCGTCAAGGTGTCCGAACCCGCGTCGGGCGGCCCGCTCGGTGTGATGCGCCGGGCGGCGGACAAGGGGTCCTCCACCAACCCGGGCTACCGCGACGGCCGCGTCACCCGGACCACGCGCGGCGGGCACCCCGCCGCCCTCTGGGAGTTCACCTGGGACGGCTTCACCGCGGCGGAGGGTGCCCGGCACACCTACGACCTGTGCTGGGAGGAGGGCGACCGGATGTACGACGTGTGGGTGTCGGCGCCGGTCGGCCGGCTGACGGAGGCGAAGGAGTACTTCGACGTGGCCGTGGACACCTTCGCCCGCACGTGACGGCCCGGTCCTGAACAGGCGTTCGCGGAAGAGCAGTTCACGCATTCCGGCATGAACGGGAGATAAGGGATGGTGCGCGTCACGGGTCTGTGACCGGCGGGCGACAGGGCTGGATACCGACGGCCCCGCCGCGATAGAGATGACCCATGAGCGACAACGGGGGAGTCCCTCACGGGGGCGAAGAACCGACGAGTTTCGGTCTGCAACCACCACGGGCCGCCGCGCCGGGACACCGGCCGGAGGCGCAGGCCGCCGTCCCGTACCCGGGCAATCCGTACGCCACGCCGACCCGGGTCGTCCCGGAGCAGGCGCAGCCGGAGCAGGAGGCGCGTCCGGCGCCGCCCGTGCAGGACCCGGGCGCCGGGCGGCTCATCGCCGGCCGCTACCGGCTGCTCTCCAAGCTCGGCCACGGCGGCATGGGCACGGTGTGGCGCGCCAAGGACGAGACCGTGGACCGCGAGGTCGCCGTCAAGGAACCGCGCGTCCCGGACCATCTTCCCGAGCGTGAACGCGCCAATGTGTACGAGCGGATGCGGCGCGAGGCGCGCGCCGCGGCACGGCTCGACCACCCGGCCGTCGTGAGTGTCCACGATGTCGCGGTCGTGGACGGCCGGCCCTGGATCGTCATGGAGCTGGTGCGCGGCCGGTCGCTCGGTGACGCCCTCCAGGAGGGCACCCTCGGCGTCCGCGAGGCCGCCCGGATCGGCCTGGAGGTGCTCGGTGCGCTGGAGGCGGCGCACGCGGCGGGCGTCCTGCACCGGGACGTCAAGCCCGACAACGTGCTCCTCGGCCGGCACGACCGGGTCGTGCTCACCGACTTCGGGATCGCCCAGATCGAGGGCGAGACCAGCCTCACCGACACCGGCGGCTTCGTCGGCTCGCCCGAGTACATCGCTCCGGAGCGGGTGCTGGGGCAGCGGCCGGGCCCCGCCTCCGACCTCTGGTCGCTCGGCGTGGTGCTCTACACGGCGACCGAGGGCGTCTCGCCGTTCCGTCGCAGCAACACGCCCGCCACGCTCCAGTCGGTCCTCAACTCCACGCCGACGGCGCCCGCCTCGGCCGCGGGCCCGCTCGCCGAGGTGATCAACGGCCTGCTCGCCAAGGACCCCTCGCACCGCCCCGGCGCGGACCGGGTCCGGCGTCTCCTGGAGGAGGCGGCCCGGCCTCCTGCCCCGGCGCCGACGCAGGTGGTCACCGTCGCGAGCCCGACGGGGCCGGCCGGGACCGGCGGCCTCACCGTCCGGCTCGGCCGCAAGGCGCTGATCGGCGTGGGCGCGGCGGTCGTCGCCCTCGCGCTGGCGGCGTACCTGGTGATCGCCGACCCGTTCGCCGGACCGCTGCCCGACGGCTGGAGCAGGCATCACGTGACGGACGTCGCCGCGACGCTGGCGGTGCCGGCCGACTACCAGCAGTCCACGCCGGACCGGTCCTCGGACAAGACGCACTGGGTCACGTACACCGACTGGAGCGGCAGCATCTGGATCGGGCTGACCCTCGCGAAGAAGTCGGAGGACGCGAACAAGGAGATCAAGGACTCCGCGGCGGCCGAGATGTACGCCGACAACGGCGACTTCAAGCAGAGCGGCGAGTACAGCCTGAGCATGCCCGAGGGGCCGCATTCGAAGACCGAGGGCGACACGACCTACCGGGGCAGGAAGTCCGCCGAGAACACGCTGACGTACAAGACCACCGACAGCGAGAACCCGCGCCCGCGCGAGCTGCGGCTCTTCTACTACAAGTCGGCGGCCGGCGACATGTACAAGCTCACGGTCAGCTACCCGGGCAAGGGCGACTTCACCGATCGCGGACGCGAGGTCGCCCGGCAGGCCATCGCGAACCTGGACGTGGACAAGCTGTGAGCGAAAAACTGCGGCACCGGCGATCGCCGTACCGACAACGCCCTGATCAGCGTATTTGCTGCCAGTGATCGCTGGCGGTGTGTGAGTGGTCGGTGAAAGGACGTTACCGACGGGTACCCAAAGGGGGCGAGCGGGCATACCCTGCCGCTCATGACGGACTCGCAGGCCGCGGAGCAGGCCACGGAAAAGACCGGCACCGACGAGACGGCCGCCGCCGACGCGGCAGCCGGAGCCACCGCGCTGCCCGACACGGATCCGGCCCCCGCCGCCGAGGCACCCGACGCGGCGCCGGCAGCGGCCGCCGAGACGCCGGACGCCCAGACGCGGACCGCCGAGACGCCGGACGCCGCGGCGGTCCCGGTCGCCGCCGCCCCGGACGAGGCCGGCGTCAAGACGGCACCCGTCGGCACCAACCCCCTCGCCCCCGCCCCCTCCGGCGCGCGCACCGCGGCGGACGTCGTGACCCCCGAGCTGGTCGCGCAGCTCACCAAGGGAGTCGTCGGGTCCGGACGGACCGCCAACCACACGCCGTTCACCGGCGAGAAGCTGGCCGACCTGCCCGAGTCCACCCCCGAGGACGTGGAGAAGGCCTTCGAGCGGGCCCGCGCCGCCCAGGTCGCCTGGGGTGCCACCCCCGTCCGGCAGCGCGCCGCCGTCCTGCTGCGCTTCCACGACCTCGTGCTCGCCCGCCAGGCCGAGGTGCTGGACCTCATCCAGCTGGAGACGGGCAAGGCCCGGCTGCACGCGCACGAAGAGGTCCAGGCCGTCGTGGTCGCCGCCCGGCACTACGGCCGCAAGGCGCCCGCCTATCTGCGCCCGAAGCGGCACACCGGCGCCGTCCCCACCCTCACCAAGGTCACCGAACTGCGCCACCCGCGCGGTGTCGTCGGGCAGATCGCGCCCTGGAACTACCCGCTGGAGCTGTCGGTCGGCGACGCGCTGCCCGCCTTCGTCGGGGGCAACGCGGTCGTCATGAAGCCCGACACCGAGACCTGCCTGACCGCCCTGTGGGCGCGTGACCTGCTCGTCGAGGCCGGGCTGCCCGCCGAGGTGTTCCAGGTCGTCCTCGGGGACGGGCCCGTCGTCGGACCCGAGGTCGTCCGGCACGCCGACTACGTCTCGTTCACCGGCTCCACCCGCACCGGCCGCGAGGTCGCCCAGGGCGCCGCCGCCCGGCTCGTCGGGGTCTCCCTCGAACTCGGCGGCAAGAACGCGATGGTGGTCCTGGAGGACGCCGACATCGACAAGGCCGCCGCGGGCGCCGTCCGCGCCTGCTTCTCCTCGGCCGGCCAACTCTGCATCTCCATCGAGCGGTTGTACGTCCACGAGTCGGTCGCCGACGCGTTCGCGGAGCGGTTCGCCGCCCGCACCAGGGCCATGCGGCTCGGCACGTCCCTCGCGTACGGGGCGGACATGGGGTCGCTGGTCGGCGAACGCCAGCTGGAGACCGTGACGCGACACGTCGAGGAGGCCGTCGCCAAGGGCGCCACGGTCCTCGCCGGCGGTGTCGCCCGCCCCGACATCGGCCCCTACTTCTTCGAGCCCACCATCCTCGACGGGGTGGAGGCGCCGATGGCCGTCTGCGCCGAGGAGACCTTCGGGCCCGTCGTCTCCCTCTACCGCTTCTCGACCGAGGACGAGGTCGTCGAACTCGCCAACGCCACTCCGTACGGGCTCAATTCGTCCGTCTGGACGAAGGACGGCCGGCGTGGCCGCGCCGTCGCGGCCCGGCTGCGCACCGGCACGGTGAACGTCAACGAGGGGTACGCGCCCGCGTACGGCAGCGTCCAGTCGCCGATGGGCGGCATGAAGGACTCCGGCCTCGGCCGCCGGCACGGCTCCGAGGGCATCCTCAAGTACACCGAGGCGCAGACCGTCGCCCAGCAGCGCCTGCTGCCGATGGCCCCGTCCCTCGGCATGGACGACGAGAAGTACGCGGCGTTCATGAGCCGGAGCCTGAAGGTCATGAAGGCGTTCCGCCTCCGGTAGGCCCCGTCCCGCCCGCCCGGTCCCAACCGTTCTCGACGAGGAGAGCAGCACGTGTCACAGGAGAGCTCTGTCCAGGAACAGCCGGACGCGGCAGCGGACACCGGCGAGGGAACGTACGACTACGACGTGCTCGTCGTCGGCTCCGGCTTCGGCGGCTCCGTCACCGCCCTGCGGCTCACGGAGAAGGGGTATCGCGTCGGTGTCCTCGAAGCGGGCCGGCGCTTCACCCGTGAGGCGCTCCCCAAGAACTCCTGGGACATCAGGAACTACCTCTGGGCCCCGCGGCTCGGCATGTACGGCATCCAGCGCATCCATCTGCTGGGCAACGTGATGGTCCTCGCGGGCGCCGGGGTGGGCGGCGGTTCCCTCAACTACGCCAACACCCTCTACGTGCCGCCGAAGCCGTTCTTCGACGACCCGCAGTGGAAGGACATCACCGACTGGGAGGAGGAGCTGAAGCCGTACTACGACCAGGCCCGGCGCATGCTGGGCGTGCGGCTCAACCCGACGATGACCCCGTCGGACGTCCACCTCAAGGCGGCGGCCGAGCGGATGGGCGTCGGGGACAGCTTCCACCTGGCGCCGGTCGGCGTGTTCTTCGGCGACGGGCAGGACGCGGACGGAGCGGCGAAGGCGACGGCGGGCCAGGAGGTCGCCGACCCCTACTTCGGCGGCGCGGGCCCCGCGCGCAAGGCGTGCACCGAGTGCGGCGAGTGCATGACCGGCTGCCGTCACGGCGCGAAGAACACCCTCAACGAGAACTACCTCTACCTCGCGGAGAAGGCGGGCGCCGTCGTCCACCCCATGACGACGGTCGTGTCGGTCACGGACGACTCGCGGGGCGGGTACGCCGTACAGACGCTCCCGACGGACGAACGGCGCAAGGGGGAGGGGCGCACGCTCACGGCGCGCCGGGTCGTCCTCGCGGCCGGCACGTACGGCACCCAGACCCTGCTGCACCGGATGAAGGCGGGCGGGCAGCTCCCGTACCTGTCGAAGCGGCTGGGCGAGCTGACCCGCACCAACTCCGAGGCGCTGGTGGGCGCGCAGACCGACGACCGGCGGTACCGCAAGCTGCACGGAACGCCCAAGGCCGACTTCACCCGGGGTGTCGCGATCACCTCCTCGATCCACCCGGACGAGAACACGCACATCGAACCCGTCCGTTACGGCAGGGGATCCAATGCGATGGGCGGCCTCTCCATCCTCCAAGTCCCGTACGCGGAGAGCTCGTCGAGGGTCGCCGGCTGGTTCGCCAACGCGGCCCGGCACCCACTGCTCGTGCTCCGGTCGCTGTCCAACCGGCGCTGGTCCGAGCGCACCATCATCGGGCTCGTGATGCAGTCGCTCGACAACTCCCTGACGACGTACCTGAAGCCGAAGGGCGCGGGCAAGGGGCTGTTGACGGCACGTCAGGGACACGGCGCCCCCAACCCCAAGCAGATCAAGGCGGCCTCCCAGGCGGCCACCACTCTCGCCGAGGAGATCAACGGCTTCGCGGGCAGCAACGTCGGCGAACTGATGGGCACGCCGCTCACCGCGCACTTCCTCGGCGGCTGCCCGATCGGCGCCGGCGCGGAGGACGGGGTCATCGACCCGTACCACCGGCTGTACGGCCACCCGGGGATCTCCGTCGTCGACGGTTCGGCCGTCTCCGCGAACCTCGGCGTCAACCCGTCCCTGACCATCACGGCGCAGGCCGAGCGGGCGATGTCCTTCTGGCCCAACAAGGGCGAGGCCGATCCGCGTCCGGCGCCGGGAGCCGCGTACGAACGCCTCAAGGCGGTCGAGCCGTCCCGGCCCGCGGTCCCGGCCGACGCGTTCGGCGCGCTGCGGCTCCCGTTCCTGGGCATGCCGACGGTGCCGCCGAAGGCATAGACCGGACCACCCACCCAGGGCCCCGCGGAGGGCCCGAGCGGAGAAGGACCACGCGAAGAAGGACCTGCGCCCCCCTCCTGGCGCAGGTCCTTCTCCGTGTCCGGGCCGAGGCCCGCGTGCTGGGGTGTCCGTTCGTGTTACGCGGTCGCGTCACCGGACTTGCGGCGACGGACGACGATCAGCGCGCCGGCACCGGCGACGACGGCGATACCGCCGGCGAGCGCGATGGTCGGCAGGGCGGAGGACGAACCCGTCTCGGCGAGCGAGCCGGTGGCGTCCACCTTCTTGACGTCCTTGATCTCCTTCGCGCCACCGGTCTGCGGCTTGGAGTCCGGCGGGTCGCCCGCGTCCGAACCGGCGGCCAGGATCGCGAACTCGTAGATCCAGCCGTTCGGGTCGTCCGCGATCCAGCAGCCCGCGTCGTCCGCGTACTGCGCGAAGCCCGCGGTGATGCCGACGGCGTCCGGCACCTTGCCGCTGACGCTCAGCCGGAGCTGGTACGAGGTGGAGGCGCCCGCGTTCAGCGAGAACGGGGTGAACGTGCCGCCCTCGCCCGCCGCGCCGGCGACCTCCTTCCAGGAACCGGAGGCCTTGTCGAGGACCTGGACGGTGATCTTGCCCGAGTAGTCCCTGCCGTCCCAGCCCGCGGCCGCGACGCCGATCAGCGGGGTGATGTCCGCGATGGCGCGGTCGCCGTGGTTGGAGACGTTGTACTTGAAGGCGGTCCAGCCGCCGCCCGCGACGATCCGCTGGGGCAGGCCCGTCAGGCTGCTGGTGAGGTCGGCGCTCAGCTCGCTGACGTCCTCACCGTTCTCGTCGACGCAGATGTCCGCCGGGGTGCTCCCGCTCGGACTCGGCGAGGCGGAGGAGGACGGCGAGGCGGACGCGGACACCGAGGAGGACGCCGGTGCGGACGCGGAGGGGCCGGAGCCGCCCGGCGTGGTGGCCGTCGCCGGGGCGGACGTGGCGTCCGTGGGCTCGGGGGTGGTCTCGGACGAGCTCGGCGAGGCCGACGGGGACGGAGACTCGGACGGGGAGGCGCTCGCGCTCGGGGTGGCGCTCTCCTCCGCGAAGGCGGCCGGGGCGACCGACAGCAGCGCGAGCGGGGCTATGACAGCCGTCGCGGCCGCGGTGGCCAGGGCACGGCGAATCTTCATGAAGACCTCGGGAGTCCGGTGCGCGTCGACGCGAGGCGCACGGGTGGTTGGTGCGGTTGAGGCCTCCGCTGTGGGGCGCGGGTGTGGCCGTTGGTTCTGCAGGTGTGACCGGCGAAGGCCGCGAAGGGTTGTCCGGTACTTCACAGAATTCTTATGTGGGCTGAGTCACATCCATATGCGCCTTGTGTACATGCATTCGAACGGCTTAGAACTGACCCTCGTGTCTGAGAAGCAGCCCGAAGAAGCCGGGCCCCCAGCGGTTCCTGACGATGTGTGGGAGCGTTTCGCGCGCGACAGCGAGCGCGACATCCGGAGCTCCGCGCCGAAGGAGCCGTCCGCGCGGGCTCGCCTGGTGACGGAGCGGCTGCGCCAGGAGGACGCCCGGGCGGCCGAGCGCTCCCGCCGCACCTTCCGCAGGACCCCGCCGCGCCCCGCGCAGCCCGAGGGCTGGCGGACCGGCCCCGCCTGGCGCGAGATGGACGGACGCGCCGCCCGGCGCCGGAGGCTGTGGGCGATCCTCGGCATCCCGCTCGCCGTCGCCGTCGCGGTCGTCGCGATGAAGCCGTCCCTGCTGCCGGGTGACCCCTTCGGTACGTCGCCCGACACTCCCGTGGACACCCTCCCGCTGCCCGCGGAGACCACGGCACCGACCGCGCCGCCGTCCGCCGACGCATCCGGAACGCCCACCCTGGACCGGCCGTTCGCCGGATCGCCCGCAGAGCGCTGGGCCGACGGCGCGGCCGGCATCGTCCTGCCGAAGGCCACCCCGGTCGGCTCGCTCACCGAGGAGCAGGTCGCGACCGCGCTGGACAACACGAAGAAACTGCTCGTCGGGGCGAATCTCGCTCCGGCGACACTGCGCGGGGAGCGTCCCGCCGCGGCGATCGCCGTCCTCGATCCCAAGGTGCCCGGCATGATCCGTGACGTGAACCGGTGGCTGCGCGCACCGGACCGCGAGCACGATCCGCTGGTGCTCTTCAGCCGGTTCGACCCCGACGAGGCCCGCCCGGTCGGGAAGGTCGTCAAGACGCGTGGCCGGATCACGTTCAAGGCGGGCAAGAACGCGGCCGTGGTCGTCCACGCCGACTACACCTTCGTCTACCCGGTGACCCCGGCCGACGGGAACTCCACCGAGGTCGCCCGCACCATCGTGCGGCGCGTCGTCGATGTCGCGTTCTCCGACCCGCGGAAGTTCCAGGTCACCCCCGGCAAGGTGCGGATCGTCGAGTTCAGCGAGGACATCGGCAACTCGGCCTGCGACGTCTACGACGGCTTCCTGCACCCGCAGTTCGACTCGACCGGCACCCCCGGAGCGGCGCCGACCGGCCCGACGACCGACCCCTACGACCGCAGCCGTGACATCGGGAGTGCCACCACCGGCAGCTGTGGCACGGTGTCGCGCACCTGACCGCGTCCGCGGCCGACGCCCGCTCGCCCCGGGCCGTGTCCGTGCCCGGGCACGGCGAAGGGCCCCGCGGAACGGTGTCCGAAGGGCCCTTCTTCCGTCAGCACCGACGTCAGGGCAGCGCCGGTGCCTGGAGGCGGCGCCGGGGGGGGGGGTGCGCCGCTGGTCACGGGGTGGTCGCGGCGAGGGGGCCGCGGCACGAATTCAGTTGTGCGCTGTTCTCGCTCGTGCGGATGTCGCGACGGCCTCCGCAACCGTCCGGCATCCCTGAACAGATTCCGCCGGGCGGCCCCGGGCGTCCCCGGAGCCGACCGTCCATGAGTGACCGGGCTGCTGTCCCCTGCCGTCCGGTCACACCACCTGGAGCGAGGTCCCACGACGCACGGCACGATCCGTACGTCTCATCGCTCCAGCGGAGCCACGCGTGGTTCTTTCGGGCCCGCCCCTGGCTGGCACGGACACCAGGAGAAACGAAGCCCGCGCCGCCCCGGTCACGCGCCGTACGGGTGAGAGGCGATGCGTACGTGCGTACGCCGGGTAAGGGGCCGTCAGCCCTGGACGCCGGGGGCCCGTCGTCCTGTCGCGTGCGGGATCGGAGTCGCGTGGGCGGTCAGACCCGGCCGCGGCACAGTTCGAGGAGGGTCATGGCCAGCGAGGTGCCCGGCTTGCCGAGCGCCTCCCGGTAGTGGCCGAGGATCTCCATCTCGCGGGAGAGGTTCACCCGGCGGCCGCCGGAGGTCATCCGGGCCTCCTGGATCACCGCCGAGACGGCCATCCGTTCCTGGACGAGGCCGATGATCCGGTCGTCGAGTGCGTCGATGCGCTCACGGGCGCCGGTGATCACGTCGGCGGCCTCGTCGGTGCGGGCGCCGGTCTTGTCGAGTACGTCGGTCATGGCGGGGCTCCTCGGTGGAAGGGGTGCCCCGGAGCCGCCGGGCCCGGAAACGGCAGACGCCCCGGGCCTTGTCGGCCCGGGGCGCCTGGGAAGTCGCTTGTCAGTTGCTCAAGCAGCACGACCATGGCAGCCGGTGGGCCGGTTGCCATAGGTAAACAGGAACGTCGTGTGCGTGAGCATGACGGCAGTATGCACGCGTGCGGGGACCGCGGCCAAGCCGGTTCGGATCGTGAGACCCCGGGCCGGGAGACCGGGCGGCGCCACCCCCACCCAGGCCCCCGGTAGAATCGGCCCCACACCCTTTGCTCACCGCCGGAAGGCAGACCGTGCCAGAAGCGTCCCCCGCCGCCCCCGACACCGTCCTGGTCGTCGACTTCGGTGCGCAGTACGCCCAGCTCATCGCCCGTCGCGTCCGTGAGGCCCGGGTCTACAGCGAGATCGTGCCGAGCAGCATGCCGGTCGAGGAGATGCTCGCCAAGAACCCGGCCGCGATCATCCTCTCCGGCGGCCCCTCGTCGGTGTACGCGGAGGGCGCCCCGCGCCTGGACCGCACGCTCTTCGACGCCGGCGTCCCCGTCTTCGGCATGTGCTACGGCTTCCAGCTGATGGCGACGACCCTCGGTGGCACGGTCGACAACTCCGGCGCCCGCGAGTACGGCCGTACGCCGCTGCACGTCTCGAAATCCGGCTCCACCCTCTTCGAGGGCACCCCGGACGAGCAGCCGGTGTGGATGTCGCACGGCGACGCCTGCTCCGCCGCTCCCGAGGGCTTCACCGTCACGGCGTCCACGGACGTGGTCCCGGTCGCCGCCTTCGAGAACGACGAGAAGAAGCTCTACGGCGTCCAGTACCACCCCGAGGTCATGCACTCCACGCACGGCCAGCAGGTGCTGGAGCACTTCCTGTACCGCGGCGCGGGCATCACCCCGACCTGGACCACCGGCAACGTCATCGACGAGCAGGTCGCCCTCATCCGCGAGCAGGTCGGCACCAAGCGCGCCATCTGCGGGCTGTCCGGCGGTGTGGACTCCGCGGTCGCCGCGGCCCTCGTCCAGAAGGCCATCGGCTCACAGCTCACCTGTGTGTACGTCGACCACGGTCTGATGCGTCAGGGCGAGACCGAGCAGGTCGAGAAGGACTTCGTCGCCGCGACCGGCGTCCAGCTCAAGGTCGTGGACGCGGAGGAGCGCTTCCTCACCGCGCTCAAGGGCGTCTCGGACCCCGAGGAGAAGCGGAAGATCATCGGGCGCGAGTTCATCCGCGTCTTCGAGCAGGCCCAGGCGGAGATCATCGCCGAGGCCGCCGAGGGTGAGGATGTCGCCTTCCTCGTGCAGGGCACGCTCTACCCGGACGTGGTCGAGTCCGGCGGCGGCACCGGCACGGCCAACATCAAGTCCCACCACAACGTGGGCGGTCTTCCCGAGGACCTCGAGTTCCAGCTCGTCGAGCCGCTGCGCCAGCTGTTCAAGGACGAGGTCCGGATGGTCGGACAGGAACTCGGCCTGCCGGACGAGATCGTCCAGCGCCAGCCGTTCCCCGGCCCCGGCCTCGGCATCCGCATCGTCGGCGAGGTCACCAAGGAGCGCCTGGACCTGCTCCGCGCCGCCGACGCCATCGCCCGCGAGGAGCTGACCGCCGCCGGTCTCGACCGGGACATCTGGCAGTGCCCGGTCGTCCTGCTCGCCGACGTGCGCAGCGTGGGTGTCCAGGGCGACGGCAGGACGTACGGCCACCCGATCGTGCTCCGCCCGGTGTCCAGCGAGGACGCCATGACGGCCGACTGGTCCCGCCTGCCGTACGACGTCCTGGCGAAGATCTCGACGCGCATCACGAACGAGGTCGCGGACGTCAACCGCGTCGTGCTCGACGTGACGAGCAAGCCGCCGGGCACCATCGAGTGGGAGTAGCCCTCCCGCGAGGGGTGCTCCTCCCGCGGGTGGCGGTGATCCCGTCGCGCGTGGGTCCGACAGGCCCTAGGTCCGCTTGAGCGTGCGCACCGGCGCGCCGGGCTTCCAGACCTGGACGACCAGATATTTCTCGTCCTCCACGTAGGTCCGTGTGACCTCCGTCAGTTCGGTGCGGAAGAGGTGGAACGGCTCCGGCGGTTCCACCTCTTTCCCGTACGCGGCCTTCGCGGGGTCGCCGTCGCCGACCTCGACGGCCCGGCCGCTCACGCGGACGTCGCCGCCGCCCATGTCCGTGCCGGCCCCCGGGTTCGCCTGGAGCGCGAAGCGCGGGTCGCGGCGGAGGTCGAGGGCCTTCAGCGAGTCCGGCATCATGCCGAGCCACAGCTCGCCGCCGACGATGCGCACCTCGATGCCGGACGTACGCGGCGAGCCGTCCCGGCGAAGGGTCGCGAGGGTGTGGTGGGTGAAGGCGCCGAAGCGGGCCTCGACGGTGGCGGCGAGTTCGGGTTCGGCTGCGGAGAGGGCGTCCCAGTTCATGCGCTCCAGTCTGCCGTCCATACCCGACATCTTCTGTCGTGTTTCCGGCGATGCTCGGCCCCGTCCCGTCCTCTTCCGGGCCCCGTTCCGTTTTTTCTCACCCGGAACACCATCTCTCCCCGGCCACCCCTGTTCTCCTGCGCTGACCCCGGGTAACTTCCGCTCCGTACCGAACACGCCAGTGCTGGAGGACCTATGCACGGGCCCACCCCGCCCCTGCCCCGCCCCACCGACCAGCTGCGGTTCGCCATGCCGCCGATGCACGAGTCCCTCGACGACGAACGGCAGCACCGCAAGGAGCGGCTGGCCGGCGCGCTGCGCCTGTTCGGGCGGCTCGGCTTCGAGGACGGTGTCTCCGGGCACATCACCGCACGCGACCCGGAGTACAGCGACTGCTTCTGGGTCAATCCCTTCGGCATGCCGTTCAAGCACGTCACCGTGAGCGACCTGGTGATGGCCAACCAGGACGGCCAGGTCGTCCAGGGCCGCTATCACGTCAACCAGGCCGCGTTCACCGTGCACTCGCAGGTCCACGCCGCCCGCCCCGACGTGGTCGCCGTCGCCCACTGCCACTCCGTGCACGGCCGCGCCCTCGCCGCCCTCGGCGACCTGCTCGACCCGATCACCCAGGAGAGCTGCGCCTTCTACGAGGATCACGCCCTCTACGACGCGTACACCGGGGTCGCCGTCGACGCCGAGGAGGGCCGCAGGATCGCGAACGCGCTGGGCAGCCGCAAGGCGCTGGTGCTGCGCAACCACGGGCCGCTGACCGTCGGGGACTCGGTGGACGCCGCGGCCTGGTGGTTCCTGTCCATGGAGCGCTCCAGCCAGGTCCAGCTCACCGCGAAGGCCGCCGGCCGCCCCCTCCTCATCGACCACAAGCAGGCCGTCGCCACCCGCGAACAACTCGGCGGCGACCTGGTCGCCTGGATCAACTACCAGCCCCTGTGGCAGGACATCAGCCGCAGCGAACCGGATCTCCTGAGCTAAGGGCCGTCCCGTAATCCCCGGTGGATCAGCGCGCGGCGTCAGATGCGGTGCATCGCAAGGCGGAGGGTCGTCCTCATACTGGGCGTATTCGGGCGATCCGACAACGCGGCGAGGTGCCGTAGCTGTCGTCGTGCGCCCGCCGGGGATTACGGGACAGCCCTTGGGGCCGCGGGCGGCCCTAGAAGCCGCGCAGGACCGCCGCCTTCGTCAGGGCGAACTCCTCGTCCGTCAGGACGCCGTCGCGGTGCAGGTCGCCCAACTCCCGCAGCCGGCGCAGCAGTACGTCGTGGTGGTCGGAGCGCGGCGGCACGACCGCGGCCGCCCGAGGGGCGTCCGCGGCCTCGCCGGCGCGCGTCGAGGGATGCGGCAGCCGTGCCGTGACCGCCGCCGCGACCAGGGCCGTGAGCAGGTCGCGGCGGGTGCTGCCCCACAGGTGGAGGGCGTACGGGTCCTTCTCCGCCGGCAGTTTCGAGAACACGGCGTCCCGCGTCACGAAGCGCAGGAAGCCGTCCTCGAAGCCGGAGTTGGGCAGCCACTCGACCTGCACCAGGTCGCCCGTCGCGATGATCCGCGGCCCCGTCGCCCGCTTGACCCGGTCCGAGGTGTCCGCCCAGTCGATCCGTACCTGCGTCCCGTCGAAGGACACGGTCCCGTCGCTGGACCGGACCGACACCGGGACGGGCGGGCCCGTGAGCAGATACGCCGTCGCCGGCTCCTTCGGGATCTGGTCCAGGAGCAGTGCGCGGCGGATCTCCTCGGCGACGTACGCGGCGACACCGGAACGGTCCACGTCGACCGCCAGCCGGTAGGGGTCCGCCGCGTCCGGGAGCCGGCCCCCGGTCGCCTGGAGCAGCGGATCGGCGCCCTCGCGCAGCCGCAGTCTCAGCCGGCCGCGCTTGCGTTCGGGCTCGTGCGCGACACCCGCCACCGCCTCCAGCGGGACGGAGACCTCCCCATACGTCTGCCGGAACAGCGGGACGCTGCGGTGGAGTCCCGGCGTGATCCGGACCGTGCTGCCGTCGAAGGCCCAGGTCCCGTCCCGCTGGATGATCTCGGCCATGGGGAAATTCTCGCAGCCGGGTCAACACGGAGTCCCGCACTTCACCCGCGCTGACCCGACCTGACGAATGCGGCCGGTGCTCCGTACGGCACAATTCGCTGTCAATAAGGGGCAGTTGTGGGTCGGCTGTACGAGAGTTCCGGCGCGGGAAGGCGGCAGTGGGCGTGGCGGTGCAGGAGGCGAGACACGGTGCGGGGCACGGTGCCGGGTCGGGTGCCGGATCGGGCACCGGACAGGGCGGCGGGCAGGGCGCGGGCCGGGGTGGTGGCCCGGTCGGCGGGCAGGACGGGACACGGGGCGGGGGAGCGGGCGTGCACGAGGGTGGCTGCACGTGCGGGGACTGTCCGCACGGGGCGCGTACGGGGCACCGGCGCGCGGTCGCCGAGTTCCTCGCCAAGCGCGACGCGTTGGCGTCCGGACAGGGCCTGCCCGCCGGCGTCGCGCACTCCGCCTCCGCGTCCCGGCAGTGGGTGTCCGACGAACTCACCCAGTCCGCGGACCTCGTCGCCGAGCGCGGGCGCCTCGACGGCGAGGCCTGGCTGGGGCGGTTGTGGCGCTCCACCGCGTACACCGTCTGGGGCGCCACCGTCGCCCTCCTCCTCGTCCAGGCGCTCACCGCGATCGGCGCGGGCTGGACGGCGGCACGGACCGCCGGGCTGGTCGCCGCGGTCGTCCTCGCCGGACTGCTCACGGGGGCGGCGTGGCTGCACCGGGCGCGCGGCGGTGCTCTCGCTCCGGTCATCGGTGAGGACAATCGTCTCTCCACCTCCCGTGCGGTCGCCGCCGGTTGGGTCCTGCTCGCCGTGTACGCCGTGCTCGTGCTGGTGGGCCGGCTCGGCGCCGCCTCCGGGCACGGCCGGCGGGACGAGCTCATCGCCGGGCTGGAACTCGCCCGCGGCGCCGGGATCGTGACCGTCGTCGCCGTGGTGTGCGGGGTCGCGGTGCTCGTGCGCAGGGTGGTGGGGCTGCGGGTGCTGGGGCAGCGGCTGCAGAAGGTGCGCGCGGACCGGCCGCGCGCGGCCGACCTGCTGACCGACGACTCGGGGCGCGGCAGTTTCGCCGACATCCAGTACGTCGTGATCAGCGCGGTCGCTCTCGTCTTCGCGGCGGTGCGGTTGGCGCGGCGGCCGTCGCAGCTGCCGGACCTTCCGTGGGGGCTCGCCGTGCTGGTGCTGGTGTCGGCGGCCACCTATCTCGCCGGGAAGTACGCCGAGGGCGGCCGACCGGTGATCCTCTCCGTGGTCCGCGCCCGCGAGGCGGGCGACCTCGACGCGCCGATCCGCACCGGGGACGACATCGAGATCCGGGGGGCCGGCTTCGTCCCGCCGGGCGCACAGGGCGCCGCGCGGCTGTCCCGGATGGTCGTACGGATCGGGCCGGTGCACGTCCACGTCCCGCTGATCCCGGTACCCGGCGGCTTCAGCAACCCGACGGACGCGGTCCTGACCGTGCCGGTACCGGTGGACGTCGAGGCGGGCCGGGTCGAGGTCCAGGTGGTGACGGCGGCGGGCGTGGAGACGAATCGGTACGGCATCGATGTGACGGAGTAGGCCGCGGGGTGGCCGCGGTTCGCGGTGCCGGTGCGGTGGTGGGTCGGGGCCGTGCCGGTACATCCGCCCGTCGCCGTTGAATCAGACGTGGGTCGAGCAGCGGGACTGCTCGACCCGGACGTATGCGACGGGCATCTGATGTACCGGCACGGCCCCTTCCGCCGGATGCCGTCCGCGGTCCGTGTGTGGCCGGGGCGGTCTCGTCCGCTCGGGGGAAACTTGCAGCCCCTCCGGCGTTCGAGGAGCGGGGTCCGGGGCGGAGCCCCGGGTACGGGTCGGGTAGGGGCGGAGGGGGCGAGGGGCGGTTGGTGGGGTCGGGCCCGGGCGTCCTGGAAGTCGGGGCAGGAAAAGGGGGCGGGTGTTGAGCGCGGAAGCGTGTTCGTACGTATGGTCTGTTGAGGGGTCAACAGAACCCGGGTGAGAGGCGGCGCAGAGCGATGACTCACGGTATGCGGTCGGACACGCACGACCCGTATCTGGAGGAGAGGCGAAGCTGGCGGGACACCGCGAGCCGCTACGCCCTGCTCCCCCTACGCGTCTTCCTCGGCGTCACCTTCATCTACGCCGGCCTGGACAAACTCACCGACAGCGCCTTCCTGAAGTCCTCCGGCTCGGGCTCGATCGGCGACATGATGCGCACGGTCCGCGACTCCTCCGCGATCCCGGCCCTCGTGGACCTGTCCCTGAAGAGCCCCGTCGGCTTCGGGTACGCCATCGCGTTCGGTGAACTGGCCGTCGGCATCGGCACGCTCATCGGCCTGCTGGCCCGCATCGCCGCGCTGGGCGGCGCCCTCATCTCGCTCAGCCTGTGGCTGACGGTGAGCTGGGCCTCGGACCCGTACTACTACGGCAACGACCTGATCTATCTGATGGCGTGGCTCCCCCTCGTACTGGCGGGTGCTTCCGTCTTCTCGCTCGACGCGGCGCTACGGTCCCGGCGCGGGCAACGCGCCGGGTCCTACAACTAGGGCCGCCTGATCCGGGGCTGCGACCAGGAACCGGATCACGACGAGGAACCCACGCCGCGCGGGCGCCTGTCCGCGCGGCGTCCGCGTACCGCGTGGGTCACGGAGGCCACCGCGCTCGCCAGGCACAGGCCGCCGACGACGACCGGGATCATCACGAACCACGGGGTCACCCACCAGCCGCCGGCGTCCCCGGCGAAGGCGACGCCCGCGCCGGTGAGGGCGAAGCCCGCGACCAGCTTGCCCGGCTGGAACTCATGACGCGGCACGAGCCACCTCCGCCTGGCCCACGCCGACCTGGAGATCGAGGTCGAAGGTGCCGCCGTCCTTCACGACCGTCGCCGGAGGCAGGGTCAGCTGCTTGTGCTTGCCCGGTTGCACGTCCACGTCCTTCTCGTTGTCGCCCGGCAGTTGGATGTCCCCGACGCCCACCTCGATGGTGAGCCGTACCGTCGCGCCCTTGGGGACGATCACCTTCAGCCGGCCCGCGCCCACCTGCGCGTTCGTCTTCACCGTCTGCCCCTTGGCCAGGTCGACGTGGCTCAGGTCGAGGGTGCCGACGCCC
Source organism: Streptomyces sp. M41(2017) (assembly GCF_002078175.1). Taxonomy (GTDB): domain Bacteria; phylum Actinomycetota; class Actinomycetes; order Streptomycetales; family Streptomycetaceae; genus Streptomyces. Next base: position 2,937,097 of record NZ_MWFK01000001.1, read on the forward strand.
GTGCCGAGGTCGTAGTCGGGCCGGACGTCGGCCGCCGACACGGGGATCCAGTCGGTCCGCACCCAGTGCGTGGTGATGTCCTTCGGCAGGGCGGCGGAGGCGGCCAGCAGGCCCGCCGTCACCACGGCCAGGAAGATCGACCCCGCGCCCGTCCGTCCGAGGAAGGCACTCAGGGCGATGCCCAGGCCGAACACGACGAGCGCGGCGGCGAGGCCGGCCTGGAGGCTGGTGCCGAGTGCCTGGTCGTCCCAGGTCAGCCCGGTGCCGAGGCCGCCGGCCAGCAGGGCGAGGAGGAAGACCCGGCCGCCGATCCACCGCGAGCCGCGCTGTCTCGGCTCGCGGCCTCGGTGCGGATCGGTCCGTGAGGTGCCGCGGGCGATGTTGAGCGCCGCCGCCACATCCCGGTCCTGGGCCTCCCCGGGGCCCCACAGATAGCCGGTGCCGCCGACGTGCGAGCCGTCCTTGACGATCGGGTCGCGCCACCAGGACGGGTACGACGCGGGCACCGGGGGGGCCTGTGCCGCCGGCGGAGCGTCGGCGGCCGCCTGGGCGGCGAGCGGGTCGGGGTCCGGGGCGTCCCGGTGCCGCGACCAGTACCCGGCGCCCGCCAGCAGCAGCGAGAGGACCACGGCGAACGTCAGCACGCTGCCGTTGTTGAGCATCGAGAGGAAGACACCGCAGCCGACCAGCGCGAACAGCACGGCGGCCAGCGCCTGACCGTCGACGCGGCCGGTGAGCAGCTTGCGGACCTCGTTCTCCTCGTCGTCGTCGTACGGGACGAAGAGCCAGGCGAACCCGTAGAAGATGAGGCCGATGCCGCCGGTCGCGGAGAGCACCGCGAGCACGACCCGGAAGATCACCGGGTCCATGTCGCACTGCCGGCCGAGCCCGGCGCAGACCCCGCCGATCATCTTCTGCCGGCGGTCGCGCCGGAACCGGGCCGGGATGTCGGAGACCGCGGTCGCACCGCCCCGTCCCGCCGTGCGGCCCTCCCCGGGAGCGCGCGGCTCGTCACCTGGCCCGGAGCCGGGGCCCGGCTCCGCCGCCGCGTGCTGCTGATCTGTCATGCGTCCATGGTGACGGGCGGGAGGGCCCGGCGGCAGTCGGGACGACCCTGGCAGAACCCTGATATCCGGCCCCGAGGGTGTCCGAGGGTGTCCCGAGGGAGAGGCGGGAGCAATCGAGGGGAGGGGCGGGGGCGTTCTCGGGCGCCGGATCCGGGAGATCCGTGGGGCGTCCCGGAAGATCAGGGGAGTATCCGGGGCCGACCCTGATGCCCGGGCCCGTCGGGCGTGTGACCATCGATGCCATGCCGGAAGCCGCAACCCTGCCCGTCGACGACCCGCGGCCCGCGCGCAAGCTCTACCGCAGCAGCGACGGACGCTGGCTCGGGGGCGTGGCGCGCGGGCTCGCCGGGCACCTCGGGCTGCCCGTGATCTGGCTGCGCCTGATGTTCGTCGGCCTGTTCATGGCGGACGGACTCGGCGCCCTGCTGTACGCGGCGTTCTGGTTCTTCGTGCCGCTCGGCGTCGGCGGCGTCGGCGCCGGCCGCACCCCGGCGTTCACCGCGGAGACCTCGCCGGACGGCCGCCGCAGGCTCGTGGCCCGCAAGCCCGACAAGGGTCAGATCGTCGCCCTGCTCCTCATGGTCGTCGTCGCCCTGGTCTTCGTCGGGAACGTGAATCTCGGCGGCGGCACCAAGGCGTACCTGTGGCCCACGGTCCTCGTCGGTGCCGGTGTCGCCCTGGTCTGGCGCCAGGCGGACAACGCGCGCCGGGCCCGCTGGGCCGAGGTCGGCCGCCGTCGCCGCACGCTCACGCTGCTGCGGTCCGCGGCCGGTGTCCTGCTGGTCACCGCCGGCGTCTCCGGGATATTCGTCCTCCAGGGCTCGGCGGCCCACCTCGGCTCGGTGCTCCAGGCCGCCCTCGCGGTCCTCGTCGGCATCGCGCTCCTCGCCGGCCCCTACCTCGTGCGCATGACCCAGGACCTCTCCGAGGAGCGACTGATGCGCATCCGCGCGCAGGAGCGGGCCGAGGTCGCCGCCCACGTCCACGACTCGGTGCTGCACACCCTCACCCTGATCCAGCGCAACGCGGAGAGCCCCGGCGAGGTGCGCCGCCTCGCCCGTGCCCAGGAGCGCGACCTGCGGGCCTGGCTCTACAAACCGGAGGGGACGGGCAAGGACGAGGACGAGGAGCCCGACACCCTCGCCGAGGCCGTCCGGCGCAACGCCGCGGAGGTCGAGGACAAGCACGGCGTCCCCATCGAGGTCGTCGTCGTGGGCGACTGTCCGCTCGACGAGGGCCTGACCGCACAGATGCAGGCCGCGCGGGAAGCGATGGTGAACGCGGCCAAGTACGGTGGCGACGGCGGCGCCGTACAGGTCTTCGCCGAAGTCGAGGGAAGGACGGTCTTCGTGTCCGTCCGCGACCGCGGCCCGGGGTTCGACCTCGACGCGATACCCGCCGACCGCATGGGCGTCAGAGAATCGATCATCGGCCGCATGGAGCGCAACGGCGGCACGGCGCGACTGCGCGCGGTGCCGGACGGCGGCACCGAGGTCGAGCTGGAGATGGAGAGGGCGGAGAAGACGTCATGAGCGACGCGAACGAGCCTGTTGAGTCCGGCGGCACCGAGGACGGACGCCGGGTGCGTGTGGTCCTCGTCGACGACCACCGCATGTTCCGTACGGGCGTGCAGGCCGAGATCGGGGAGACCGGGCGGACCGGCGTCGAGGTGGTCGGAGAGGCCGCGGACGTCGACCAGGCGGTCACCGTCATCACCGCCACCCGTCCCGAGGTCGTCCTCCTGGACGTGCACCTTCCCGGGGGCGGCGGCGTCGAAGTGCTGCGCCGCTGTGCCCCGTTGATGGCCGACGCCGAACAGCCGGTCCGCTTCCTCGCGCTGTCCGTGTCGGACGCCGCGGAGGACGTCATCGGCGTGATCCGCGGCGGCGCCCGGGGCTACGTGACCAAGACGATCACCGGCACGGACCTCGTCGACTCCGTCTTCCGTGTCCAGGACGGCGACGCGGTCTTCTCCCCGCGCCTCGCCGGCTTCGTCCTCGACGCGTTCGCCTCCACCGACGCCCCGCCCGTCGACGAGGACATGGACCGCCTCACCCAGCGCGAGCGCGAGGTCCTGCGCCTCATCGCCCGGGGGTACGCGTACAAGGAGATCGCCAAGCAGCTGTTCATCTCCGTCAAGACGGTCGAGTCCCACGTGTCGGCGGTGCTGCGCAAGCTCCAGCTGTCCAACCGCCACGAACTGACCCGATGGGCCACGGCACGACGGCTGGTGTGAGGCCGTCGGCCGGGCCCGGGGACCGGAACCCCCGGGTCACACCACCCGCGTGGCCCCCGCGAACGGCATCTGGTCGATCGGGGCCAGACGGACCGGCGCCGACGGGTTCGGGGCGTGGATCATCTGGCCGTCGCCCACGTAGATGCCGACGTGACTGATGCCCGAGTAGAAGAACACGAGGTCGCCGGGCTGGAGTTCGGAGCGGGAGACCCGTTGGCCCGCGTTGATCTGCGCGTACGTCGTCCGGGGCAGGGACACTCCGGCGGAGCGGTACGCGGCCTGGGTGAGCCCGGAGCAGTCGAAGGCGTTGGGGCCGGTGGCACCCCACACGTAGGGGCTGCCGAGTTTCGAGTAGGCGAAGGCGACGGCCTCCGCCGCACGCGAGGTGGGCGCCGCGGTCGTACCGGACGAGCCGGACGTACCCGCCTCGGCGGCGGTCACCGGGGCGGGTACGCGGGCCGAGGAGCGTGAGGCGCGCTGCTGTCCGCCCTCCGCGCCCTGTTCCGCGTACTGCGTACGCTCAGCGGGGCTGAGCCGGGCCAGCAGGCCGCGGGCCGCCTCCAGCTTCCCGGTGATCGTCTTCTTCTGGCGCTTCAGCTCGGCCTGTCGGGCCTTGAGCGAGGTCAGTTCGACATGGGCGGCGCCCCGCAACTGCTCGATCTCCCGCAGCTGTTTGCGCACCCCGGCGACGGCCGCCGACTGGCGGGTGCCGACCCGCTCGGCGAACGCGGCACCGTCCAGGTACCGATCGGGGTCGTCGGACAGCGCGAGCTGCACGGCGGGGTCGATGCCACCGCTGCGGTACTGCGCCGCCGCCATCGAACCGAGCGCCTCCCGCGCCGAGTTGAGCCGGTCCTCCTTGCGGGCCGCCTCGTCCCGCAGGGTCCGCAGGTGCTTCTCCGCCGTCTTGGCCTTCTCCTCGGCGCCGTTGTACTTCTCGGTGGCGACCTCCGCCTCCTTGTACAGCGTGTCGACCTTGGCCTTCACCTGGGTCGGCGAGAGCTGGGGATCGGCGTGGCCGACCCCGTCGAAGGCGGTCGCCGTCGCCGCGCCCGCGAGGGCGATGGTGACTGCAGTGCGGGCCGTGTTTCCACCGATAGAGCGCTGCCTGGTCCTGCGGTGCGCTGCCACGAGGGCCCACATCCTTCCGTGCGACCGTCCCTGTCGGGCCGGTCAAGCGGTGACATGTCCGGCGGCGGCCCACACAGGGGGAGCGTGCCGCCGCCGGACCTTCTCGGCGGTGGTGTCCGGCCGGCCGCCCCTGGCCCGGGCGGGTTGGTGGAACGCCGGTCACCTGGGGGAGGACGCTAAACCTGCGCGTGCGGCGTCGGTGACACCATGTACGGAACTGTCGCCACTGGATCGCCCGGTGACCGAACGCGACCGGTATCCCCGCCCGGCCTCACCGACTTCACCCAGCTCGCTGACCGAAGCGGCGAATCCCGGACGACCGGAGTGACTCCGGTGCTATGGCTGACGGCCGGTGCCCACGAGCCCGGGGAGGGCCCGGTGACCGGAGGGGCCGGGGCGAAGGGGTGGCCCGGTGGGAGGACGCCCGAGGGTGCCCGATTAGGCTCCGGCCCCATGGACGTACTCATCCATCTCTTCGTCGGCCTGCACATCATCGGCATCGCCGCGCTCCTCGGCGGCTTCCTCACCCAGATGAAGGCGATGGGCCGCGGCACCGCCCGCTTCGTCCCCGCGATGCTGCACGGCGCGCTCACCATGCTCGTCACCGGTGTCGCGCTCGTGGGCCTCAACCAGGCCGACGACAACACGGTCGACACCGTCAAGATCGGCGTGAAGCTGGCCCTGCTGATCGTGATCCTCGGACTCGTCTACGTGAAGCGGGACGACGAGAAGGTCGACAAGAACCTCTTCGGCCTCGTGGGCCTGCTCACCGTCGCGAACATCTTCATCGCGGTCCTCTGGACCTGACCGGCCGGCCTCCTCCCGGGTCGCCGGGTGTGGCACCCCGCGCCGTCGACCGCGCCGCCAGGACCGCGCCCGCGGCGACCGCCAGCCACGCCGCCACCGAGAGCCACAGCAGGACCTCTCCGAGCCCCTTGAGCCAGGACACGTCGAGGGCGGCCGAGACGGCGAGGGCGGCCACCGCCGTCATCCCCATCGGGAACACCGTCCCCCAACGCTCCAGCGCGTAGCGCGGGCGCGGCCACACCACCTCCGCCACGAGCAGCACGCAGAACCCGACGAGGGCCAGCGTCACCAGCACGGTGGTCGTCGCCCGCAGCGCACCCTGGTCGTCGTCGTTCCACAGGTACGGGTTCACGTGGTGCGCGGCGACGAGCGCGGCCCCCGCCAGCGCCGAGATGCCGAGGGCGCCGCCCGCGATCCAGTGGTCCCCGGCGCCCCGTGTCACCTCCCGCACGTCGAACCGCGTGTACGCGATCACGTAGAGGATGAGCCCCAGCCAGAACAGCACCATCGCGGCATGCGCGAGCCAGTCCCAGCGCTCGGCCGACGCGACCGCCGAGCCCAGCACCGACAGGCCCTGCGTGGCCACGCAGACGAGGAACACCCCGCCCGTCGCGCGCCGCCGCCAGTGCCGTACGACGGCCACGAGCAGCACGGGCCAGAGCAGGGCCGCCAGTGCGAGGAGGGCCTCGGCCAGGGTCTGCCACCCCAGTGCCGAGAAGCGGATGCCGAGCACGGTCGTCGCCGCGACGGCGGTCAGCCCGGCCGGTGTGCCGGCCTCCCGGACCCACCGGGCCCGGTCCCGCACCAGCCGGACGGCGAAGTCCGCGGCGAGCGCCAGCCAGCCGACGGACGCGAGGGCCAGCGCGATCCGGGAGAGGGTCTCGTGGTCGGTCAGATGCAGGCCGACCGAGAGGATGCCGGTGGCCATGACGGCGGCCCCGGCGGCGGGCGCCCGCCGCGCCCACCAGGCGGGGATCTGAGGACGGTCTGACGTATCCGGCATGTCGGGCATGCGCCCGATGCTAGGGACCGCGGGACCGGTTGCCGGTGGGGCACGCGTGCGTGGCGCCGATTCGGCCTCCCCGCGCGCGTGCCCGCGAGAGGCGCCTAGGCGGGGCGCACCACGCTGTGGATCGCCGAGGTGCCGTCGTAGTAGATCGACTCCTCGCGGACGTACGCTCCCGGCTTCGGCGCGTGGATCATCATGCCGTTGCCGATGTAGAGCCCGACGTGGCTGATGTCGTCGTAGAAGAAGACCAGGTCACCGGGCTTGGCGTCGGTGAGGGAGACCGTCGTGCCGGCGTTCACCTGGTCGTAGGTGACACGCGGCAGGGAGACACCGGCGGCCTTCCAGGCGGCCTGGGTCAGGCCCGAGCAGTCGTAGGAGTCCGGGCCGGTCGCGCCCCACACGTACGGCTTGCCGATCTGTGTGCGGGCGAAGGCGAGCGCCTTGCCGGCCTTCGTCGTGTACGAGGGGTCCGTGGCCGTCGCGCCGGACGAGCCGGTGGTGCCGCCCGACGACGACCCCTGCTCGGTGGTCTTCTCCTTGGCCGCCTTCTCCGCCGCGGCCTGCTGACGCGCCAGGTCCGCCGCCTTGGCCGCCGCCTGCTCCCGCTTCTTCTTCTCGATCGCCGCCAGCCGCGCCTTCTCCTCGGCGGTCAGCTTCGAGAGCAGGTCGCGGGCCGCCGAGAGCTTGCGCTGCACCGTCGCCTTGGACGTCTTGAGGGCGTTCTGTGAGGTGGTCAGCGACTGGAGGCTCTCGCTGGCCTCGGTGCGCTTCTTGGTGGTCGCCGCCTGCTCGGTGACGTAGTCGTCGACGGCCGCCTTCTGCCGGGTCGTCAGACGGCTCATCAGCTGCGTCTGGTCGAAGTAGTCCTGCGGGTCGTCGGCGAGCAGCAGCGTCGCGGTGCCGGGCGTGGAGGCACCCGTGCGGTACTGCGCGGCGGCGAACGAACCCAGCTCCTCGCGCGCGGAGTTGAGCTTCTCGGTGCGCTCGGCCACGTCGTCGAGGAGGGTGTCGACCCGCTTGCGCTGCTTGGTGGTCCTCTCCCGGGTGGCGTTGTACTTCTCGGTGGCCGTCTCGGCCTGGTGGTAGAGGTCGTTGACCTTCTTCTCGACCTCTTCGACGCTGGGCTTCGGCGCGGCCGGGGGCGCGGCGTTCGCCGTCTGGGAGAGCAGGGCCACGGAGGTGAGGGCCGCCGTCGCGAGGGCGGGGGTCCGTATGCCTGCCATGCGCGAACCCGTAGGACGCGACTTGCGGTGCGACGCCAAGAGAGGCGACTCCTTCCGTCATCCGCCTACCGGGTTAGCTGTCGGGTTCGGGCGGGTGGTTCCGGAAGGTTTGCCCTACGGTCCTGGCCCCTCGGGGCGGTCGGACCGATTCACCCCAGGTCGGTGGGTCCCCGGCTCCGGCCGCCTGGTGGGCGGGCCGAACTCGGCGGAGGCCGCTCGGCCCGGCGACGTTCGCCGGTTGCGGTCGGGCGGCCTTCCAGCACGCTAGCCAACTCGTGTGGCCCGTGTGAAGGTTGGAGTGCGATATGCCCGATACATTTTCGTGACCTTGGCCATGTGCGGCGTCGCGTACGCCCGATGTGCGTGGTGTGTGTCACTTTGCGGGGGCGCCCCGGGGTCGGCTCCTCGCTGGTCGGTTGCCGTGGTGGGGGCCGGTCGTACCCGCTCCGACGTGCGCGTACCGTGACGAGCCGGTCACGCGCACGGGTCACGGGTTCCCGTCGAGTTCTCGGGGTGGCCGCGGTGTGTCAGTGGGGCCGCCTAGACTCGGAGAGCGATGAGCAGCCTCTTTGACGACAGCTTCCTGGCGGACCTCAAGCCCTCCGCGGGCCACGAGGACGAGCACCCGCCGCCGCCCGAGGACGAGCACGCGCCGGAGCCGGCCGCGGACGACCTGTTCGGCGGCCGGTTCGACGTGCCGCCGAGCCGCGACGCGTACTACCGCGACGGCGCCCACCGGCCCGCGGTGGACCCCGCGGCCCTGCTCGACGGGCTGAACGAGAACCAGCGCGCGGCCGTGGTCCACTCCGGCTCCCCGCTGCTCATCGTGGCCGGCGCGGGCTCCGGCAAGACCCGCGTGCTCACCCACCGCATCGCCCACCTGCTCGGCGAGCGTCATGTGCACCCCGGCCAGATCCTCGCGATCACCTTCACGAACAAGGCCGCCGGCGAGATGAAGGAACGCGTCGAGCAGCTCGTGGGCCCCCGGGCCAACGCGATGTGGGTGATGACCTTCCACAGTGCCTGCGTCCGCATCCTGCGCCGCGAGAGCAAGCAGCTCGGCTTCACCTCGTCCTTCTCGATCTACGACGCCGCCGACTCCAAGCGTCTGATGGCGCTCGTCTGCCGCGACCTCGATCTCGACCCGAAGCGCTTCCCGCCGAAGTCGTTCAGCGCCAAGATCTCGAACCTGAAGAACGAGCTGATCGACGAGGAGGACTTCGCCGCGCAGGCCACCGACGGTTTCGAGAAGACCCTCGCCCAGGCCTACGCGATGTACCAGTCGCGGCTGCGCGAGGCCAACGCGCTCGACTTCGACGACCTGATCATGACCACGGTCAACCTGCTCCGTGCCTTCCCGGATGTCGCCGAGCACTACCGCCGCCGCTTCCGGCACGTCCTGGTCGACGAGTACCAGGACACCAACCACGCGCAGTACGCCCTCGTGCGGGAGCTCGTCGGCACCTCCGAGCACCCCGTGGACGTCCCGCCGAGCGACGCCGACCTGCCGCCCGCCGAGCTGTGCGTCGTGGGTGACGCCGACCAGTCGATCTACGCCTTCCGCGGCGCGACCATCCGCAACATCCTCCAGTTCGAAGAGGACTACCCGAACGCGACGACGATCCTCCTGGAGCAGAACTACCGCTCCACGCAGACGATCCTCACCGCCGCCAACGCGGTCATCGAGCGCAACGAATCCCGCCGCCCCAAGAACCTGTGGACGAACGCGGGCGCGGGCTCGAACATCACGGGCTACGTCGCGGACACCGAGCACGACGAGGCCCAGTTCGTCGCCGACGAGATAGACCGTCTCACCGACGCGGGCGAGGCCAAGGCCGGCGACGTCGCGGTCTTCTACCGGACGAACGCCCAGTCCCGTGTCTTCGAAGAGGTCTTCATCCGCGTCGGCCTGCCCTACAAGGTCGTCGGCGGAGTCCGCTTCTACGAGCGCAAGGAGGTCCGGGACGTCCTCGCCTACCTGCGGGTGCTGTCCAACCCCGAGGACTCGGTCCCGCTGCGCCGCATCCTGAACGTGCCCAAGCGCGGCATCGGCGACCGTGCCGAGGCGATGATCGACGCCCTGTCGCAGCGCGAGAAGATCAGCTTCCCGCAGGCCCTGCGCCGTGTCGACGAGGCCTACGGCATGGCCGCCCGTTCGACGAACGCGGTCCGGCGGTTCAACACGCTGATGGAGGACCTCCGCACGATCGTCGAGTCCGGCGCGGGCCCGGCCACCATCCTGGAGGCCGTCCTCGAACGCACCGGTTACCTCGCCGAGTTGCAGGCGTCGACCGACCCGCAGGACGAGACCCGCATCGAGAACCTCCAGGAACTCGCCGCCGTGGCCCTGGAGTTCGAGCAGGAGACCAGTGAGGACGAGACCCCGGCCGGACTCGCGGCGTTCCTGGAGCGGGTCGCGCTCGTCGCCGACTCCGACCAGATCCCGGACGAGGAGGACGGCAACGGCGTCATCACCCTGATGACCCTGCACACCGCCAAGGGCCTCGAATTCCCCGTCGTGTTCCTGACCGGCATGGAGGACGGCGTCTTCCCGCACATGCGCGCCCTCGGGCAGGTCAAGGAACTGGAGGAGGAACGCCGCCTGGCCTACGTCGGCATCACCCGCGCGCGGGAGCGGCTCTACCTCACCCGTTCCTCGATGCGCAGCGCGTGGGGACAGCCCTCGTACAACCCGCCCTCCCGCTTCCTGGAGGAGATCCCGGCGACGCATCTGGACTGGAAGCGCACCGGCGCGATCTCGTCCCAGCCCGCCGGCCCCGTCTCCGGTGTCGCGGCCTCCCTGTCGTCCACGCGCTCGCGGTCCGCGGCCTCGGGAGCGTCCGGGTTCGCCACCCGTCGTGGTGTCTCCGAGAAGCCGGTGGTCGCGCTCGCCGTCGGCGACCGCGTCACGCACGACCAGTTCGGCCTCGGCACGGTCGTCGGGGTGAACGGCACGGGAGCGAACGCCGAGGCGACGGTCGACTTCGGCGAGCCCAAGCCGAAGCGACTCCTGCTGCGGTACGCACCGGTGGAGAAGCTGTAGCCCGAGCGGCACGACAGCCCGACAGCGACGGTCCTACGGAGGGGTCCGGATCTCGACGAGAGGTCCGGACCGCTTTCGGCGGCGTGGGTTACGTGGGGTCCAGACCGTGGCTGCGCAGCCACGGGAGCGGGTCGATCGCCGAACCGCCGGCCGGGCGGACCTCGAAGTGCAGGTGCGGGCCGGTCGAGTTGCCGGAGTTTCCGGAGAAGGCGATCTGGTCTCCGGCCTTCACGGTGGTACCGGAGGACACCTTGTAGGTGGAGAGGTGGCAGTACCACGTCTCCGTCCCGTCCTTCGCGGTCACGATCATCATGTTGCCGTACGCGCTGTTCCACTGCGTCCGGACGGTCCCGTCGGTCGCGGACATCACCGTCGTCCCGTACGAGACGGGGAAGTCGATGCCCGTGTGCACGGACATCCAGTTGATGCCGGCCTGGCCGAAGTAGGCGCTGAGGCCCTTCTGCGCCACGGGAAGGACGAACTTCGGACGCAGCCGCTCCTTGCGGGCCGCCTCCTCCGCCGCCTTCTTCTTCTCCAGGACCTGCTGCGCCTTCAGGTCGATGCGCTCCTGGGTGCGGCTCGCCCGGTCGGCGAAGTCGTCCGCGCCGGCGGACAGACTCTGCAACTGCGTGTCCAGCTTGTTGTTCGCGGTCGACGGCTTCACCGCGGTCGCGTCCGAGGCGCTGGCCGTCGTTTCCTTGGTGTCGTCGCCGCCGACACCGCCCACCGAGGCCGCCGCGATCCCCGCGACACCCATCACACAGGCGGAGGGCACCGCGATGGTCAGCAGGGCGGAACGTTTCGCGGGACTGCGGCGCCGGGAACGGGAGGAGGTCCGCGACGCGGCGCGCGGCGCCGGCGTGATCTCCTCCATGTCGTCGAGCAGCGGGGTCTCCCGCTCGTCGCCATAGGCCTCGTACGCCTCGAAGTCGTCCTGCGCGCCCTGCTCTTCGCGCTCCGGGAAGGAGCCGTCCGCGTCGGCGGAGTGGCCGGCCTCGTCGAACTCGCCCTCTTCGGAGCCGAGTTGACCGAAGGTGGCGGGCTGGAAGGTGGCGGTCGCCTGCTGGTCGAAGGGGACCGGGGCGGCCTGCTCGGGCTGCTGCTCGTAGATCTCGGTCCGCGGGTGGTCGTACGCCTCCGTCTGCGGGTGGTCGTACGTCTCCGTCTGCGGGTGCTCGTACGGACCGTACGGGTCCTGGCCGCCGACGGTGTTCCACTGCGTCGCGTCGTACGCGCCGGTCTCCTGCGTCGCGGCGTTCCACTGCTGGGTGCCGTCGAGCTGCTGCCCGGGCTGGAGCCAGGCGCTCGCGTCCCACTGGCCCGAGGAGTCGGGGCCGGGGTGCTGCGCGGGGATGTCGGCGAGCTGCTGGTAACCGCCGGCCCAGGCCGTCGTGTCGTAGGCGCCGGTGTCGTACGCGGCCTGGTGCTGCGCCGCGTAGGGGTCGCCGTTCATCGTCTGGTGGGCGCCGGTGTTCCACTGCGTGGCGTCGTACGAACCCGTGCCGCCGGCCTGGCCCGGCATGTCGCCGAAGAGCGGGTCGGTGGCGAAACTCGCGGTGGCGTAGGCGCCGGTGGTGTTCGCGTTCGCACCGGGATCGTACGCGCCGACGGAGTGGTCGCCGTACACGGTGAAGTCGCCGTACTGGGCTTCCTGACCGCCGTAGGGCGCGTAGAGCGCGGAGGCGGCATCGGAAGCCGGGGCCGGGGGAGTTGCTGTCCCCGACGGGTGACGGTCGTTCACCAACTTCTCTTTCGCCTCGACAACAGGGGCTGGCAGAGCAGTGCGGTGACTGTACCCGGCGGTATGCGGGCGCGACAATCTTCGGCAGGTTTCCCCTGCGCGGGAAACGGGCATTCGGCCGTGTTTCGGGGGAGGGCGGGCAAGGCTTTGGCCTGGCGTTCGATGATTGTTCGAACTTTTGCTGTGATGGGACGCGGTCAGGCGACCGTGAGACCGCCCCTGCGGGCCGCGGGACGGGCCGCCGGCGCCTCCGTGTCGAGTGCCTGCCGGATCCCGGTCGCGACGGCCGGGTGCACCGGGAGCGCGAGATGGCCGACCCCGCTCACCCGCACGTTCTGCGCGAGCAGGTCGGGATGCTCGACGCAGGCCGCCTCCAGCGGGTCCATCAGGTGGTCCAGATCGCTCCAGAAGCCGACGAACTGCGTACGGCAGCCGGGGGCGGGCCGGGACAGCTCCTCGATCACCGAGGAACCGGGGCGCATCTGGCGGACGATCGGGTGCGCGTTCATCAAGGGGGCGACCCGGGTGCCCGAGTGCGGGGTGCCGAGGGTGACGAGGGTGCGGACGTGGGTGTCGCCGCCGAGGCACTGCGCGTAGTACCGGGCGATCAGGCCTCCGAGGCTGTGGCCCACGATGTCCACCCGGTCGTGGCCCGTGCGCTCGCAGATCTCCTCGATGTGGCGGCCCAGCAGCTCTGCCGCGGTGCGGATGTCGCACGTCAGCGGAGAGTAGTTCAGCGACTCGATGTGCTGCCGTCCGTGCTGGGCGAGGTTGCGGCGCAGCAGGAGGAAGACCGAGCGGTTGTCGATGAAGCCGTGCAGCAGCACGACCGGCGGCCTGGCCGGCGTGGGCAGCTTGGTCGCGTCGTCGTCCGGGGAGGGGAGCGCCGGTACGACACGGCGTTCCGCGGTGATACCGGAGGGGTAGAGGAGGAGGTGTCCGGCGAGGATCGCCAACTCCAGAGCCGTGGCCTTCAGCAGGGCCACCGAGATCCCGGCGAGTTTGGTCGGAAACAGACGCTGACAGAGGGGAAGAAAGGGCGATACCGTCCCTGGGACCTTCATGGCCGACCTCCCGTCGGCACGCGGCAGGACCGCTCTGTCCCCCGTGTGCCCTAGTGGAAAGCCGTGACACCGGTGCCGGCGGTGACCGACGGCGCCTGCCCGGCGCTGTCGTGCCCTCGCCGATGTGCCTCATCACCGCGGAGTCCCGCTGACGACGCGGTGGCGGGGCCACCTGGTCGGCGGCTCTCCTGTGCGCCGGCTCCGGCGAGGCCCGTACGCCGCACTCCCGTGCGGCGCCAGTGCCGCGATGCGGAACCTGCGCGGCGAACTTGTCCCACTGTGTGATTTCCCCCTCGGTCTCCGCCGTGAAACTGCCGGTTACGGGATGCTGGCGATAACGTTCGTTCACTTCCGTGGTCGACTATGACGCGGAACGCTTGTGCCGCCTGGCGTGTCCGGTCCTTCGGAGCGATCCGGAAGGCCGGGTGTGGCGAGGGGCTGAACGTGCGATAGGTGTCAGTGGTCAGTAGATGTCGACGGCGTCGGCAGTGACTGAGTGCTTACGCCAGGTGATGACTGGTGGCTTTCTGTAGTCGAATCTGCAGTCGCCGGTCGGTCGTCGCCGTCGTTCCGTGTTCGTCGTTGTGCAGTCGTTGAGTCGGTGTTCTTGCTTCATGGAGGCAGTGATGGGTGTGGCAGCCGGACCGATCCGCGTGGTGGTGGCCAAGCCGGGGCTCGACGGTCACGACCGCGGGGCCAAAGTGATCGCGCGGGCGCTGCGCGACGCCGGTATGGAGGTCATCTACACCGGGCTCCACCAGACGCCCGAGCAGATCGTCGACACCGCGATCCAGGAGGACGCCGACGCGATCGGGCTGTCCATCCTCTCGGGTGCCCACAACACGCTCTTCGCGGCCGTCATCGAGCTTCTCAAGGAGCGCGAGGCGGAGGACATTAAGGTCTTCGGCGGCGGCATCATCCCCGAGGCGGACATCGCGCCCCTCAAGGAGAAGGGTGTCGCCGAGATCTTCACCCCGGGCGCGACGACCACGGCGATCGTGGACTGGGTCCGGGAGAACGTGAGGCAGCCCGCGGGCGCCTGAGCGCGGCTGTCTGCCCGGGGCGCCGGGACACCTCGGGGCCCCGATCTCCAGGGTTCCTGTCCGACGGAGGGGCCGGCTCGCCGGGTGCTCCGGGCCCGGGCCGGCGAGCGGTGGCTCGCCCGTCCACCGGCCGCCGCGACGCGCCCTTCTGCTCCGCCCGTCCACCGGCCGGCGGGACGCGCCCTTCTGCTCCGCCCGTCCACCGGCCGGCGGGACGCGCCCCTCTGCTCCGCCCGTCCGTGCGGGTCGCGTGAGGCGTCACCCCGCCGCGGCCGGAGGCGTCAGCTCGGTGGCCATGGCTGCTCTCAGGCGCAGGGTCGTCACCAGGCGCTGGAAGGCCTCGGACCAGTAGCCGCCGGCGCCCGGTGTCGCGTTCTCCGTCTCGTCCGGGACCGAGGTGAGACCGTCGAGACGCCCCGCCTCCGCCGGGTCGAGGCACCGCTCGGCCAGCCCCATCACGCCGCTGAAACTCCAGGGATAGCTGCCCGCGTCCCGTGCGATGTCGAGCGCGTCGACCACCGCCCCACCGAGGTTCCCGGCCCAGGGAACCGCGCACACCCCGAGCAGCTGGAACGCCTCGGACAGGCCGTGCGTCCCGATGAACCCCGCCACCCACTCGGCCCGTTCGCCCGCGCCCAGGGTCGCGAGGAGTTTGGAGCGCTCGGCCAGCGACACGGCCCCCGGCCCACCTGCCTCCGGTGCGGAGGGCGACCCGAGCAGGGCCCGTGACCACGCGGGATCGCGCTGCCGGACCGCGGCCCGGCACCAGGCCGCGTGCAGCTCCTTCTGCCAGTCGTCCGCCACGGGCAGCGCGACCGTCTCCTCCGGTGAACGCCCGCCGAACCGCTCCTGCCAGGTCCGGAGCGGCGCCGCCTCGACCAACTGACCCAGCCACCAGGACCGTTCACCCCGCCCCGCCGGAGGCTTCGGCACCACGCCGTCCCGCTCCATCCCGGCATCGCACTCGTGCGGCGCCTCGACCACGATCATGGGCGTGTCGCGTGTACGGTCGACGGCCACGCACGAGCCCGCCCGGGCCGCCATCCGCGCGGCGAGCGCGGAACCCGGCAGCGCGGAGAGGAGCTCCGCGGCGGTCGCCCGTACGTTGCGACTGCGGTCGGACAACGCCCGCTCCAGGAAGGGCTCGTCGTCGGCGCCCAGCCGGGACCGCAGGGAGTCGAGGAACATCAGCCGGTCCTCGGCCCGTTCCGTGGTCCATGTCGAGACGAGCAACTCCCGCGCGGCGGCGGGATCCTCGGCCCGTACCGCCGCCAACAGCGCGACCCGCTCGGCGAACAGGCCCTCCTGCCAGAGCTGTTGGACCCGCTCGCTCTCCTCCGGTCCCGGCAGCGAGGTGCCACCGCCCGGTGCGGAACGCAGCGCGAACCGCCACTCCGGGTTCAGCCGCGCCAGCCACAGCGCCCGCGGCCCGGCGAACGCCAGCGCCGCGGGCCGCAGGTCCGTACGTCCCCGGGCGGCGTCGAGCAGTGCGGGAAGCGTCTGCGGTGGTGCGGCGAATCCATGGGCGTTCGCCGAGGCCAGCCACTGCGGCAGCAGTTCCATGAGGTCCGGGGCCGCTCCTCTGCGACCGCCGCCTCCCGCGCCGGGCCGGTCCGCGAGAAGCATCGCCAGTCTGCGGGCGGCGGCGGGCGGCAGCGCGGTCCGCGGATCCGGCGCGGCGGGCTCCGGGCGGGCCGCCGCCCGCGCCGGCCGCACGCCGGCCCGGCGCCGCACGGTCTCCACCGCGGCCGCGTCCAGCAAAGCCACCGGAGGTTCCTGTCCCGGGTCCCGCAGCGGCGGCGTGCGGCGCTCGGTCCCCAGGAGCGCCACGGTGACGAGATCCTCCCAGGAACCGCCGACAGGGGTGTCCGGCGAAGCCGACGTCGTGTTCATGAGCGACCTTTCCTTGTCGAGGAGATCGGCGGGGTCCTTGTGGCCGGCGGCGCCGACAGTCCCGGAGCCGAGAACGGACCGGAGACCCGGTGCCGGAAGCGGTGACCGGCGTGCTGCCGGCACTCGGGGAGCGTCCCGGAGGCGGGTCGAGCGGGTCGAGCGGGCCGAGCGGGCCGAGGGGGGCGGCCGTGGTCCGGCGTGGCCGGAACGGCGCGCCGGGTGCCGGCCCTCAGCACAGCGGCACCGCCTCGCCCCCGTCCTCCGGCCACGCCGTCAGGGGAGTGAAGCCACGGTGGCCGCACTCGCCGAAAACCGTGACCGGGGTTCCGCCGGAGAGGGCGACCAGACGCCACAGGTCGGGACGCGACCGCGCGGCGGGAGTGATGGGCAGAGCGAACTCTCCGTCCGCGTCCGCCAGTTGCCAGGAGTCGCCGTCGAGTGTCGGGACGACCCCGCCCAGGGTGACCGGACACGAGTCCAGCCAGGGGTCGGTGCGCAGAGCCTCTCCGTAGCGAGCGGCGGCCTCCGACGTGGTCAGGCCCTTCGGGCGTATCGCCGCGGGCGCGGGGGGCGAGAACCGCTCGCCCAGTGCCACCCGCACCTGTCCGGCGCCCGGGTAGGAGGACACCTCGGCCTCGAAGGCCAGCCCCACGGGAAGCGCCGGCTCGGGTGCCCGTCCGGCCGCTCCGTAAGAGAGGAGAAGCGCGGTGCGCCCCGACGCGGCACCGTGCAGCCAGATCCTGCGGGTCGTGAGCTTGGCGTCCGCCGTGTCGTACTGCGCGAGGACCAGCCAGTGGTCGCGCACCGGCGGACCGTCGGCCGAGCCGGACAGCCCGACGCGGGAACGCACCGTCGCCGCGAGGCCGTCCGGCAGTTCCTCACGGCGCAGCCAGCCCTGGTCGAGGAGATGGAGCAGCGCGCACTCCTCCAGCAGACGCACCGGCCAGCCAGGCCCCGAGGACGGGATCGCACCCAACTCCCGCACCCGGGCGGCCAGCCCGGGTGCCTGCGCGTCCACCATCCGGGCCGCCGTCTCCTCCCACATCCCGTACCCCGCGCGCTCCGCCGCGGCGAGACCGCCGCGCAGCAGGTCGGCCAGCCGCTGCTCCAGCTCCGCCGCACCCGCGCTGATCCGCTCGGCCCGGCGCTCCGCCCTGCGCCGCGCGGCCTCGGGATCAGCGGAGGCGGACGCTCCAGATCCCCCGCCCGCCGTCCTCCTGTCCTCCGCGCGCTTGCGCCGACCCGCCATCCACTCCTCGGCCCAGCCCGGCGCCTGCCCCGACGGCACCGCGCCGTCCGCACCCGACCAGAGCAGCAGCAGCCCGAGCGCGTGCTTGCACGGGAACTTCCGGCTCGGGCAACTGCACTTGTACGCGGGTCCGGCGGAGTCCGCGATGTCCACGACCGTCTGATACGGCTTGCTGCCGCTTCCCCTGCACAGTCCCCATACCGCCCCCTCGTCAGAACTGCCCGCCTCGGACCACGGGCCGGCCGCGCCGAGCTTGCTCCCCGCCTTGCGTGACGCGACGTCAGGCGCCAGTGCCAGCACCTGATCCGCCGTCCAGCGCACCGCCTGCTGTGTCATGCCTCCGAAGGTAGATCCCGCCACTGACAATCGGCCGCGGCGAGTGCATGTGTGCAGGTCAGGGCCGATTGTCAGTGGCGTGGTGCACGGTGGAACCAGATCCGAACCGGCCGAGCTGGAGGGGGACCGAGCCATGTCCGTGTCCGTTGAACCGACGTCCGCGCAGACACCCGCGGGAGAGAGCGGGCAGACATCCGCGGGAGCGCGTGCGGGGGGCGGCGCGAACGCGGAGGGTGAGGCGCTGCGACCGCACGCCGAGCACGCCTTCGCCGCCGAACTCGCCGCGCTCGCGGCACAGGACGACCGGCCGCGCCCGGTCCGCTGGCGGATGTCGCCCTGGGCGGTGGCCACCTACCTGCTCGGCGGCACCCTGCCGGACGGCACCGTGATCACCCCCAAGTACGTGGGGCCGCGCCGCATCGTCGAAGTCGCCGTCACCACCCTCGCCACCGACCGCGCCCTGCTCCTGCTCGGCGTGCCGGGCACCGCGAAGACCTGGGTGTCCGAGCATCTGGCCGCCGCCGTCAGCGGCGACTCGACCCTGCTCGTCCAGGGCACGGCGGGCACGCCCGAGGAAGCCATCCGGTACGGCTGGAACTACGCGCAGTTGCTCGCGCACGGCCCCAGCCGGGACGCGCTCGTGCCGAGCCCCGTCATTCGGGCCATGGCGGAGGGCATGACGGCCCGCGTCGAGGAACTGACCCGCGTCCCGGCGGACGTGCAGGACAGCCTGATCACGATCCTGTCGGAAAAGACCCTGCCGATACCGGAGTTGGGCCAGGAGGTGCAGGCCGTCCGCGGCTTCAACCTGATCGCCACGGCCAACGACCGCGACCGCGGGGTCAACGAACTGTCCAGCGCGCTGCGCCGCCGCTTCAACACGGTGGTGCTGCCGCTGCCGGAGACCGCCGAGGCCGAGGTCGACATCGTGTCGCGCCGGGTCGACCAGATCGGCCGCTCCCTCGATCTGCCCGCCGTTCCGGAGGGCATCGAGGAGATCCGCCGTGTGGTCACCGTCTTCCGCGAGCTGCGCGACGGGATCACGGCCGACGGACGCACGAAGCTGAAGTCGCCCAGCGGCACCCTGTCCACGGCCGAGGCGATCTCCGTCGTCACCAACGGCCTCGCGCTGGCCGCCCACTTCGGTGACGGCGTCCTGCGGGCCGGCGATGTGGCGGCCGGCATCCTCGGCGCCGTCGTCCGTGACCCGGCGGCCGACCGTGTCATCTGGCAGGAGTATCTGGAGGCCGTCGTCCGCGAGCGCGAGGGCTGGAAGGACTTCTACCGAGCCTGCCGCGAGGTGAGCGCATGAGCGAAATGCCGGACGACGCGCTGACCGGGCCGCGGCCCCCGGTGGCCGTCCGGGGTGCGGGGCCGCTGCTGCTCGGCGTGCGCCATCACGGGCCGGGGTCGGCACGGGCCGTGCGGGCCGCGCTGGAGGCCGCCGCCCCGCGGGTCGTGCTGATCGAGGGACCCCCGGAGGCGGATCCCCTGGTGCACCTGGCCGCCGACGGGGACATGCGGCCCCCGGTAGCCCTGCTCGCCCATGTCGTGGACGAGCCGGGGCAGTCGGCCTTCTGGCCGCTGGCCGAGTTCTCACCGGAGTGGGTGGCGATCCGCTGGGCCCTGGACCACGGAGTGCCGGCCCGTTTCATCGACCTTCCCGCGGCCCACACCCTGGCCTGGGGGAAGGCGGACGCGGACCGGGCCGGCGAGCGACCGGGCGGCACACCGCCCGCGGTACCGGACGGCCCTGTCGAGGCCCACGCCGCCCGACCCGGCGACCCCGGTCCCGGTCCCGGTGCCGGGACGTTTCCGGACACCGCTCTGCCGGACGGGACCGACGGCCCCGCCGGGGCGGACGGGAGCACGGACCGGGCAGCCCCGGACGGGGTCGGGCCGCGGGACCCGTCCTCCGGGGCCGGGGGATCGGGCGATCCGGAGGAGACCGCGGGGCCCGGTGAGGGCGTGGCCGAGGCCGTGCGGATCGATCCTCTCGCCGTGCTCGCCGAGACAGCGGGGTACGACGACCCGGAGCGCTGGTGGGAGGACGTGGTCGAGCACCGCGCCGCCACCGCCGGTGACCCCTTCGCGCCCTTCGGCGTGCTGGAAGAGGCGATGACCGCGCTGCGCGAGGCGTACGGAGTCGGGGGACACGACCGGGATCTGGTGCGCGAGGCGTACATGCGGCTCCAGATCCGCTCCGCGCAGCGC
The DNA here is from genome assembly GCF_002078175.1 of Streptomyces sp. M41(2017). GTDB lineage: Bacteria > Actinomycetota > Actinomycetes > Streptomycetales > Streptomycetaceae > Streptomyces. The sequence continues at coordinate 2,957,153 of NZ_MWFK01000001.1, forward strand.
GAGTTCGGGGACGACGTGGCCGTGGTCTGCGGGGCCTGGCACGTGCCCGCGCTGCGGCAGAAGGCCACCGTCGGCGCCGACCGGGCCCTGCTGAAGGGCCTGCCGAAGGTGAAGGCCGATCTGACCTGGGTGCCCTGGACACACCGCAGGCTCTCCCGCGCCAGCGGATACGGAGCGGGCATCGACTCACCCGGTTGGTACGGGCATCTGTTCGGCGCCTCCGACCGCCCGATCGCCCGATGGATGACGAAGGTCGCCCGGCTGCTGCGCGACGAGGACCGGAGCGTGTCGTCGGCCCACGTCATCGAGGCGGTGCGGCTGGCCGAGACGCTCGCCGCGATGCGCGGGCGCCCGCTGCCGGGGCTGACGGAGACGACGGACGCGGTCCGGGCGGTGATGTGCGAGGGCTCGGACGTGCCGCTGGCACTGGTGCGCGACCGGCTCGTCGTCGGCGACGTACTGGGAGAGGTGCCGGAGTCCGCCCCGGCGGTGCCCCTGCAGCGGGACCTCGCGCGGTCCCAGCGCTCCCTGCGGCTCAAACCCGAGGCGTTGGAGCGGGAGGTGGAGCTCGACCTGCGCAAGGAGACCGACGCCGGCCGCAGCAGACTGCTGCACCGGCTGCGCCTCCTCGGGATCGGCTGGGGCGAGCCCACGACGTCCCGCGGCAGCACCGGCACCTTCCGCGAGACCTGGCGGCTGCGCTGGGAGCCGGAGCTGTCGGTACGCGTCGCCGAGGCGGGCGTGTGGGGCACGACCGTCCTGGCCGCGGCCACGGCCAAGGCCGAGGCGGATGCCGTGGGCGCACCCTCGCTGGCCGACGTCACCGCGCTCGCCGAGCGCTGCCTCCTCGCCGAACTCCCGCACGCGCTGCCCGTGGTGATGCAGGTCCTCGCCGACCGGGCCGCCCTCGACGCGGACGTCGGCCACCTCGCCCAGGCGCTGCCCGCGCTCGTCCGCTCCCTGCGCTACGGGGACGTGCGCGGCACGGACACCCACGCCCTCACCGATGTCGCCGCCGGTCTCGCCGAGCGCGTCTTCGTGGGCCTCCCGCCCGCCTGCGCCGCCCTGGACGGCGACGCCGCCGCGGAGATGCGCGGGCACGTGGACGCCGTGCACGGGGCGGTGGCGCTGCTCGGCGAGGCGACCGGCGGCGCGGCCCCGGCCGACGGCACCCGCGGGGGCATACGAGGGCGCTGGCACTCCGTTCTGCGCACCCTCGCCGTACGCGACACCGTTCCCGGCGTCATCCGGGGCCGGTCGGTCCGACTCCTGCTCGACGAGGGAGAGTTGGCACAGGAGGAGGCCGCGCGGCTGATGGGTCTGGTGCTGTCGCCGGGCACCGAGCCCGCCGACGCGGCCACCTGGATCGAGGGGTTCGTCGGAGGCGGATCGGGCGGCGGGATGCTGCTCGTGCACGACGAGCGGCTCCTCGGGCTCGTGGACACCTGGCTGACCGGGGTGCCCGCGGACGCCTTCACCGACGTGCTGCCGCTGCTGCGCCGGACGTTCTCGGCGTACGAGTCGGGGGTGCGCAGAACGCTCGGAGAACTCGTCCGGCGCGGCCCGGGAGCCCGTGCGAACACCGCCGCGGCGGGCTCCGGAATCCCCGGCTTCGCCCCCGACCTCGACACCGACCGCGCGAACGCCGTCCTGCCCGTGCTGAGCCTGCTGCTCGGCCTCGTCGCACCCGGCGGCGCGGACGGCACCGACAGCCCGGGCGCCGGCGCCGGGTCCGGCGGCCGCCCGGACGGAGCACGTCACGACAACGACCTTGTGAGGGTGACCCCATGACCGAGTCCGTGCTGAGCGCCGGGGACGAGCGGCTGCGCCGATGGCGGCTCGTGCTCGGCGGTGACGAGGCCGACGGCACCGGATGCGTGCTCTCCGGGAACGACGCCGCGATGGACGGAGCGCTCGGCGCGCTGTACGGGAAAGGAGGCAAAGGGCAGTCGGGGAAGGACCGTTCGGCGGGGCTCGGGGCGTCGGCGCCCTCGGTCGCGCGCTGGCTCGGCGACATCCGCACCTACTTCCCGTCCTCCGTCGTCCAGGTGATGCAGCGGGACGCCATCGATCGGCTCGGGCTCTCCGCCCTCCTCCTGGAGCCCGAGATGCTGGAGGCGGTGGAGGCCGACGTGCACCTCGTGGGCACGCTCCTCTCACTGAACAAGGCGATGCCGGAGACGACCAAGGAGACCGCGCGGGCCGTCGTGCGCAAGGTCGTCGAGGACCTGGAGAAGCGGCTCGCGACCCGTACCCGGGCGACCCTGACCGGCGCCCTCGACCGCAGCGCCCGTATCAGCAGACCCCGCCACCACGACATCGACTGGAACCGCACGATCGCGGCGAACCTCAAGCACTACCTGCCCGAGTACCGCACGATCGTGCCCGAGCGGCTGATCGGATACGGGCGGGCCTCCCAGTCGGTGAAGAAGGAGGTTGTCCTCTGCATCGACCAGTCGGGATCGATGGCCGCGTCCGTCGTGTACGCCTCCGTGTTCGGCGCGGTCCTCGCCTCGATGCGGTCCATCGCCACCCGGCTCGTCGTCTTCGACACGGCGGTCGTCGACCTCACCGACCAGCTCGACGACCCGGTCGACGTCCTCTTCGGCACCCAGCTCGGCGGCGGCACCGACATCAACAGGGCGCTCGCGTACTGCCAGTCGCAGATCACCCGGCCCGCCGACACCGTCGTCGTCCTGATCAGCGACCTCTACGAGGGGGGCATCCGCAACGAGATGCTGAAGCGGGTCGCGGCGATGAAGGCGTCCGGGGTGCAGTTCGTGACGCTGCTCGCACTGTCCGACGAGGGGGCGCCCGCGTACGACAGGGAGCACGCCGCCGCTCTCGCGGCGCTCGACGCACCCGCGTTCGCCTGCACGCCCGACCTGTTTCCCGAGGTCATGGCGGCGGCGATCGAGAAGCGGCCGCTACCGATACCGGACGTGCGATGAGAAGAGGCGGCAATCCGGACATGAATACCCATCGGTAACAGGGGACTTGCGCGACCTCGGGCGTCCCGTGGAGGATCGAAGCGGCCAAAGGGTCCCGTTCCGCCGCTCCTTGGCGGAGCGTGCCCCGGCGTGGGCAGTGTCAGGCCTTCGCGTTCGTTCGCGGCCCTTCGTATCCCTTCGCACGGGAGGACCCTCCCCGTCTTGACCCGGTCAGCGCCATCGTCGGGTGCTGTTCCGCGCCCGGCGCGCGGTGCGGCCGGTCGGCGTGCGCTGCAAGGGGCCCTGCTGGCAGGGGGGCTGTCCGCGCTCGGATTCCTCCTCGGAGGACAGGCGCACGCCGCCGACGGGCCGGCGCACCCGATCCGGCTGACCCATCCGGCACCGGCCCGGGGCGTCACCGAGACGCGCACCCCGCACGGGTCACCGCCGACCCGGACCGTGTCCGTCCCCCGCACTTTGCCGGGCCGCGTCGAGAAGCCGGGCGACCTCACCGGGCACCCCGTGGGCGACCGTGGACCGTCGGCCGACTCCGCGCCGCCGCTCTCCCTCTCCCTCTCCCTCCCCGGCGTCGACGTCGGCGCCGGGGACGCGGTGGGCGCACAGGCGTCGCCGTCCGCCTCACCCCGTCCACGCGGCCGTACGGCGGCCGACCCGGGTCGGGGCACGTCGCCCGGCAGCGTGCACCCGGGCCGCGCCGCCGAGCGACGGCCGGCGACCGGGGGCGTCGAGCGGGCGGTTCCCGAGGTCGTCCCGTCGGTCCCGTCGGTCCGCGAGCCGGTCCGGCCGGCCGGGAAGGCCGTGGTCCGGCCGGTGGCCGGAGCCGCCGGGCCGTCGGCCGCCGCGGCGGTCGTACGACCGGTCACCGGAGCTGCCGGGCGGCCCCTCGGCGCTCCCACCGACGTACTGAGCGGGGGGCTGCCGGTCCCCGCCCTGTCGGACTCGGACATCCTGCCGACCCTCCCGACCCGGCTGGGGCTCCCCGCGCTCCCCACACTTCCCGCGCTCCCTGTTCTGCCCGCCCTCCCGCGGACGCACCTTCCGGGTCTCCCGGAAGGTGCCGGGGCCGCGCTCCCGGAGGTTCCGGGGACGCCCGTCCTCCCGGCGCCCCCCGGCGTCGACCCGCAGGATCCGCTTCGGCCCATGACTGCGCGCGCGGAGCGCGGGGCCGTCGAGGAGCGGGCCGCCGGCCGGGCCGTGGCCGTGGTGGACGGCTCGTCCCTCTCCGGCCCCGCCGCCGTGGCGGCCTGGAGGCCCGCGCTCGGGCCGGGCCGGCCCGGTGCGCGGAGCGGTGACGTGGGGGTTGGCCGTGGCACGGACGGTGCGGACGTCCGTCCGGTCTCCGGCCGGCAGACGCCTCCCGGCGGAGCGACCGGGGCGACGGGCAGCCAGTCCGCCCTCGACAACGCGGCCCCGCGGCACGCGGAGGTCCCCGCGGTCACCCCGAGCCACAGGGCGCCGCAGCCCCTCGCGCGCGGCGTCTCCACGGCGACCCCCGCGTCCGGGACCGGCGACCGGTACCGGGACATCCCCGTCTTCCCCGGCTAGCTCCGCACCCCGCGGCCGGGCGGCGGACGGGGCCGGGGCGTGCGTGCACACCCCGCCCGCCCCACGGCGGCCCCGTACGTCTCGTGCACCTCGTCCGCCCATACCGGGTCCCGAGCATCGGGTGCATGCGCCGTCCGTCCGGGCGTCGCACTCCTGTCGCACCGCCGGACCGCACAGCACCGGCCGCGCAAGACCGTGGTTCGGCGCTGTGCACCGCGCCACCGCCGCGCCGGCGGAACGGTCGCGCGGCAGACCATCCGCTTCCGCGGGGCCATGGGCCGGAGGGCCGGAATCCACCGGATCCCTCCGCCCCAAACCCGCGGGAGGGCCGGACGACCCCCATTGGGGTGGGGGTCGTCCGCCCTGGGCCCTTCGGGGCCGTCAGAGGGGCCCCACCAGGCAAACCCCAGCCTGGTGGGGCCCCGTCCGGCCCGATCTGTGACAGGTATCACCGCTCAGGTGTGATCTGCGATTTAGGGACCCGCGTCCAGCGGCGATAACCTGCCGGACGGACATGCCGCGCACTCGGACATCGTGTGCGCCACCCTTGTGACAGCGGACGTCACGTTGCCCTTCGCGGCACGCCCACGCATCCAACGAACCGCGAGATCACTGATAGGGACGGACGCGCGTGGACCTGTTCGAGTACCAGGCGAGGGACCTCTTCGCCAAGCACGGTGTACCGGTGCTGGCCGGTGAAGTCATTGACACGCCTGAGGCAGCCCGCGAGGCGACCGAGCGTCTTGGCGGCAAGTCCGTCGTCAAGGCCCAGGTGAAGGTCGGTGGCCGTGGAAAGGCCGGTGGCGTCAAGCTCGCCGCCACCCCGGACGAGGCCGTCGCCCGCGCGACGGACATCCTCGGCATGGACATCAAGGGCCACACGGTCAACAAGGTGATGATCGCCGAGACCGCGCCCGAGATCGTCGAGGAGTACTACGTCTCGTACCTCCTCGACCGCACGAACCGCACCTTCCTCGCCATGGCGTCCGTTCAGGGCGGCGTGGAGATCGAGGTCGTCGCGGAGGAGAACCCCGAGGCCCTGGCCAAGGTGCCGGTCGACGCCAACGAGGGCGTCTCGATCGAGAAGGCCCGCGAGATCGCCGCCCAGGCGAAGTTCCCGGCCGAGGTCGCGGAGCAGGTCGCCGAGATCCTGGTGACGCTGTGGGACACCTTCATCAAGGAGGACGCCCTCCTCGTCGAGGTGAACCCGCTCGCCAAGGTCGCCTCCGGCAAGGTCATCGCCCTCGACGGCAAGGTGTCCCTCGACGAGAACGCCGAGTTCCGCCAGCCCGACCACGAGGCGCTCGTCGACCACGCGGCGGCCAACCCGCTCGAGGCCGCCGCCAAGGCCAAGAACCTCAACTACGTCAAGCTCGACGGTGAGGTCGGCATCATCGGCAACGGCGCGGGTCTCGTCATGAGCACCCTCGACGTCGTCGCCTACGCCGGCGAGAACCACGGTGGGGTCAAGCCCGCCAACTTCCTCGACATCGGCGGTGGCGCCTCCGCCGCCGTCATGGCGAACGGCCTGGAGATCATCCTCGGCGACCCGGACGTCAAGTCCGTCTTCGTCAACGTCTTCGGTGGCATCACCGCCTGTGACGAGGTCGCCAACGGCATCGTCCAGGCGCTGCAGCTGCTCGCCGACAAGGGCGAGGCAGTCACCAAGCCGCTGGTCGTGCGTCTCGACGGCAACAACGCCGAGCTGGGTCGCAAGATCCTGTCGGACGCCAACCACCCGCTGGTCCAGCGCGTGGACACCATGGACGGCGCGGCCGACAAGGCCGCCGAGCTCGCGGCTGCGAAGTAAGGGACGAGGGACTAAACAGCCATGGCTATCTTCCTCAACAAGGACAGCAAGGTCATCGTCCAGGGCATGACCGGTGCCACGGGTATGAAGCACACCAAGCTCATGCTCGCGGACGGGACGAACATCGTCGGCGGCGTGAACCCGCGCAAGGCGGGCACCTCCGTCGACATCGACGGCACCGAGATCCCCGTCTTCGGCACGGTCGCCGAGGCCATGGAGAAGACCGGCGCCAACGTGTCCGTCCTCTTCGTGCCGCCGGCCTTCGCCAAGGCCGCCGTGGTCGAGGCGATCGACGCGGAGATCCCCCTCGCGGTCGTCATCACCGAGGGCATCGCGGTCCACGACTCCGCTGCCTTCTGGGCGTACGCGAAGGCGAAGGGCAACAAGACCCGCATCATCGGCCCGAACTGCCCCGGTCTCATCACCCCGGGTCAGTCCAACGCCGGCATCATCCCGGGCGACATCACGAAGCCGGGCCGCATCGGTCTGGTCTCGAAGTCCGGCACGCTGACGTACCAGATGATGTACGAGCTCCGTGACATCGGCTTCTCGTCGGCCGTCGGCATCGGTGGCGACCCGGTCATCGGCACGACGCACATCGACGCGCTCGCCGCGTTCGAGGCCGACCCCGACACCGACCTGATCGTCATGATCGGCGAGATCGGTGGCGACGCCGAGGAGCGGGCCGCGGACTTCATCGCGAAGAACGTGACCAAGCCGGTCGTCGGTTACGTCGCGGGCTTCACCGCGCCCGAGGGCAAGACCATGGGCCACGCCGGCGCCATCGTCTCCGGTTCCTCCGGCACGGCCGCCGCGAAGAAGGAGGCCCTCGAGGCCGCCGGTGTCAAGGTCGGCAAGACGCCGACCGAGACGGCCAAGCTCGCGCGCGAGATCCTCGCCGGCTGAGCAGCCGCACGGCACACACGCCGGTGGGCCCGCACCTCTTGGGTGCGGGCCCACCGGCGTTTCCGTGCACCGGAGCGCCCGGTCCGGGACAGGGACATCAGCGGATGTCGGGGACCAGCCGCTCGGGACCGCTCGACGTCTGGGACCTCAGCTTGGCGCGCAGGACCAGTTCCTCGGCGGACAGGGGGCCGGGCGCCGAGCGGGGTGGCAGACCGTGGATGGTCTCCGGCGGTGACAGCGGCGCCTCGTAGTGGTCCGGCGCGGTGCGCAGCGTCAGCGCCGTCACGCCGATGAGCAGGACCGTGAAGGCGATGGCCGCGCGCGTCCACTGCCGGGCGCGGTGCTCGCCGTGATCGCGGACGGTACGGGGCTTCGCCGCGCGCAGCCGCTCCGAGCTCCCGAGTTCGGTGAGCCGCCGGTGCAGGTCCTCGGGGAGCGCCAGCTCGGGCAGCCGGGCCGCGACGGCCTCGCGCGCGTGGAGCACCCGGTTGGCGGCCGCGGGCGTGCTCGCCTCCGTCTCCGCCGCGGTCTCCGGAAGCCCGAGCCCGACCCCGTCGTAGAGGAGCAGCGTGCGCCGGTAGACCGGTGGCAGGGTGAGCAGGACGTCGAGGAGGGCCCGTTCGGAGCCGCCGGCGGGCGGTGCCTCCGGGTGCCGGTAGCGCGGGCGCAGCCGGTGCCAGGGGGAGAGCGCGTACTCGTACGCCGTCGCCCGCACCCAGCCGGCCGGGTCCCGGTCCACGGCCACCTCGGGCCAGCGGTACCAGGCGAGTTGGAAGGCCCGCTCCACGGACTCGCGGGCCAGCTCGCGCCGCCCGGTCAGCAGATAGGTCTGCCGTACCAGGGCGGGGGCGGCGAACGCGTAGAGGGCGTCGAAGGCCTGAGCGGGCGTCAGTGACGGCTCGCGTACGGCGGAGTCCCGGTCCGTGTCCCCCCGTTCACCCTCCCCGCCGGGCCGGTCCGCGTCCCTGTCCACGGCGCCGCGGTCCCTGTGCTCGGCGGGCTCCGGGCCGTCGGCCGTCCGGTCCTCGGAGGCGCGGCGGTCCTCGGAGACGCGGTTCGCCCGGGACGGCGGTGGTGCTCCCGCTCCCACCAGGGCGGGCACGGAGCCTTCCTGACGGCCACTCACCGCGTCGTCCGAAAGGGTCGTCCCTACGCCCAGCAGCCTCACGTACGCCTCCAGCTTGCGGCCGCGCGGTGTCGTCCGGCCGGTCTCCCACGAGCGCACCGTCGACCGGCTGACTCCGAGCCGGGACGCCAGTTCCGCCTGTGTCAGCCCCCGGGCCTCCCGCAGACGGCGGCGCTCCTTCGGCGCGGGCAGCGGGGTGGCGGAGCCCTGTGTCATGTCGGATCCCACCGGGCGCCCTTTCGTACGAAAAAGTACATAACTGCATATTGAGCGACACATCGGGGGTTCGCCTGTTACGACGAGAAAGCGCGTGTCGTTGGGAGCATGACGTGCGTGACCCAAATCACCGACCGCAGGCTCTCGTTGTCGCCCCTGCTCACCCGGATGCGCGACAGATCACCCGGACTGGCCGCCAGCCTCCTGGGTGGCGCCCTCGCCGCGGGGCTCGGACTCGGCTCGTTCGCCGTCCTCGTCATGGTGCTGTGGATCAGCTCGCCCTACCCCGACAGCGGGCCGGACGGAGCGCTCCATGTCGCCGCCGCGCTCTGGCTCCTCGCGCACGGCGTCGAGCTGATCCGCACCGACACCCTGTCCGGCGTGGCGATGCCGGTGGGGGTGACCCCGCTCCTGCTGCTCGCCCTCCCGGCGTGGCTGCTGCACCGGGCCGCGCGCGAGGCGGCCGACGTGACGTCGGAGGCGTCGCCGCGCACGGCCTGGGCCGGCGTGGTGGCCGGCTATCTGGCCGTCGGCTGGGCCGCCGCGCTCTACGCCTCGGGCGGCGCGTTGCGCCCCTCCTGGCTGTGGGCCGTGGTCTGCCTGCCGCTCCTCGCCGCGAGCGCCGCGGGAGCGGGCGTCTGGACCGCGTACGGACGCCCGTGGGGACCGCTGCCGCTGTCGCTGAAACGCGCGGTGGAGGCCGCGCCCTTCACCCGGGCGGGTCCCCTGGCCGGTGTGCGGCGTCTCGTCGCCGGGGACGACGACCGGCTGCTCGGCGGAGCGGCACGGGCCGCCGCGGCCGGGGCAACCGTCCTCGTCGGGGGCGGCGCGCTGCTGGTCGCGGTGTCCCTGGTGTGGCACGGGGGAGCGGCCCGGGGCTCGTTCCTCCAGCTCACCGGCGTGTGGTCCGGACGGTTCGCCGTCCTGCTGCTCTGCCTGGCGCTGGTCCCGAACGCGGCCGTGTGGGGCGCGTCGTACGGGCTCGGTCCCGGCGTCGTCCTGACCGCGGGGCATGTGGCCGGTCCCCTCACCGCCGCGGCCTCGGGGACACGCGGCCCGACCGATCTGCTCCCCGCGTTCCCGCTGCTCGCGGCGGTGCCGGGGGCGGGTTCGGGAGAGCCGCTGAACTGGCTGAGCGGTGTGGTGCCGGTGGCCGCCGGGGTGACGCTGGCGTGGTTCGTGGTGAAGGCGGGGACCGCGCCGCCCGGGACCGGCGGTCGGGCCGAGACCTGGTCGCGCGGCCGGACGGTGTCCGTCGTGGCCCTCGCGGCCTGCTTGTGCGGAGTCGTGCTCGGCCTGCTCGCCGGGCTCGCCGGAGGACCGCTCGGCGTGGCCGCCCTGGCGCACTTCGGACCGGTGTGGTGGCAGGTGGGACCGGCGGCCGCGATCTGGACGGCGACCGTCGGGATTCCCGTCGCGGTGGGCGTCCACGCGTGGAAGGGCCGGGGCGCCCCGGCGCCCGTGCGCGCGGTTGCCCCCCGCGGCGCGGCACCCCGCCCCGCCGGCCCCCGCTTCCGCCGGGTGCCCCGGGTACGGATGCCCGCGTGGACGCCGTGGCGCACGAAGGGCACGTCCGCTCCGTCGCCGGCGGCCGTACCGACGCCCGTCCCCTCGCCGTTCTCGCCCGCCCGGGCCGAGTCGGCGCAGCGGGTCGAACCGGCGGTGCTGGAATCCGTCCTCGAGGACCTCGAGCCGTACGACGTCCTGCCCGGCGCGGCGGCTCCGGCGGCTTGGCACGAGGACACCTCCCGGGAGGAGCGCTGGGCGGCGCTGCGCAGGGCGGCCGGGGCCGACGCCCCGGAGGCCGACGCCCCCTCCGATGCCACCTCCGATGCCGACGGCGGCCGGGGGACCCGAGACGCCCGGGGCGACGCGAGCGGCGCACCCCGGTCCGCGTCGGACGATCTGGGCCGGACCGCCGAGGACGAACCGCGCCTGTCCGGCGGGGACGACCAGAGGCCGTCCGGCGGGGACGACCCGGACCGCTCCGATCCGGACGGCCTCAGCCGCACCGGGAGCGAGAGCACCGGCGGCGCGGACCACTCCGGCTGAGTGGCCTCCGACCGGTCCCCGGCCGGCCGGGGACCGGTCAGGCGATCCGGCGGGCGAACGAAAGGGCCGGCTCCCCTCGTGAAGAGGGGAGCCGGCCCTTGGCGTCCGATGCTCCGGGACGGCCCGGTGCGCGGTGCTAGTCGCTGGTGCCGAGCACGCCGCGCAGTTCCTTCGGGAGCAGGTCGTTGCAGGACTTCTTCGCCGCGCTCGTCAGGGCGTCGTTCGTGCAGGAGTAGTAGTCGCTGTAGACGAGCTGGGCCGTGAACGTCGCGCCGACCATCAGGATGGCCAGCGAGGCGGTGACCAGGCCGCTCACCGCCGCGGTCGTCTGCGGACGGGCATGCGAAGCGGGCTGCTGGGGGCGGGCGTTCTGATCGGCCGCCGGAGCGTCCGGGGCCGGGACGCGCGCCTTGCCGCGCAGGGCGCTGACGCCCCAGTACAGCGCGAGCGCGCCGAGCAGCAGCGCCACGTACGGCCAGCTGAAGAGCGCGAAGAAGAACGCCCACATGCCGGAGAGCAGCGCATAGCGGGCACGGCGCTGGGAGGGGTCCGTCGGGTCCCAGCGCATGTTCGAGCCGGGGCCGCTCTGGGCCTCCGGGGTGTTCTGGCCCTGCGGCGCCCCGGGCCGGTCACCGAAGCCGCCGCCGCTGGAGGGACCGGGCTGCCGGTCGCTCCAGTGACTCCACGGGGAGTGCTCGGACCCGTCCTGGTCCCCGCCCTCGCCGTTCTGCCCGGAGCCCTGGCCGTGCCGGCGCGGCTGCCAGGGACGGTCGGGCGTGCCCTCGGGCGGCGGCGCGAACGGGTTGTCGTCCGCGTCCGGGGAACTCGACGGCTTCGACGGCTTGGAGAGATCGGCCGGGCCCGACGGGGGAGTGTCCGGGGTGTCGGGGCCGTGCTCGCCCGGGGTGCCGCCGTCGCTTCCCCCCGCCGAGCCGCTGCCGCTCCCGCCCGCGGAGCCGGGGCCGCCGCCTGTGGAGCCGTCCCCTCCCGACCTGGGCGGGGTGGACGAAGGGCGCCGCTCGCGCAGCAGGAGCGGAGGGAGTCGGAGACTGCGGTCCGGCATCAGGTGAGCGTCTTCCCCTTGGTGGTTCTGGCGGGCGGCGTGTGCGCACGGCAGCGGGCTCCGGGCCCCCGGGCGCGCGCCCCGGGCGTTTCCGGTGCGGGTGCAACTGGTGGTACCGGGGCCGGCTGCCCCGTGCGTGGTGGTGCTCGTCCCAGGTCAACGTCCCGTGTGCGCAGGGCGTTCCCCGCGCCGGACGGTCTTCCCGGGTGGATCCTCCCCAGACGCTACCTTCCGGCCCCGCCCCCGTCCCGTGGGGGCCGCCCGGTGTGCCGGTATCGTTGCTGACGGTCGGCCGCTTCGTAGACTTCCCCGTATCCCGGGGCGCGAAGCATTCGTACGACCGTACAAACGCTCCCCCGAGAAAGGGCCCCGTCGTGGCCAAGGCCAAGCGCCTCGTCGTGCTGGTCTCCGGATCAGGCACCAATCTGCAGGCACTGCTCGACGCCGTCGCGGAGGCGGGCCCCGCGGCCTACGGTGCCGAGATCGTGGCCGTCGGCGCCGACCGGGACGGCATCGAGGGGCTCGCCCGCGCCGAGCGCGCCGGACTCCCGACCTTCGTCCGCAAGGTCAAGGACCACGGCAGTCGGGACGACTGGGACCGCGCGCTCGCCGAGGCGACCGCCGCGTACGAGCCTGACCTCGTCGTCTCCGCCGGGTTCATGAAGATCGTGGGGAAGGAGTTCCTCGCCCGGTTCGGTGGACGCTTCGTCAACACCCACCCGGCGCTGCTCCCCAGTTTCCCCGGCGCCCACGGCGTCCGCGACGCGCTCGCGTACGGAGCCCGGGTCACCGGCTGCACCGTCCACTTCGTCGACGACGGCGTCGACACCGGACCGATCATCGCCCAGGGCGTGGTCGAGATCCGCAACGAGGACGACGAGAGCGCTCTGCACGAGCGCATCAAGGAAGTCGAGCGAAGGCTGCTCGTCGATGTCGTGGGGCGGCTCGCCCGCAACGGCTATCGCATTGAGGGACGAAAGGTAGTTATCCAGTGACCGCCGACAGCACAGTCACGGCCGAGAGCACCGAAGGCACCAAGCGGGTCGTCCGGCGCGCGCTCGTCAGCGTGTACGACAAGACCGGCCTCGAAGAGCTGGCCCGCGGGCTGCACGCCGCCGGCGTCGAGCTCGTCTCCACCGGTTCCACCGCCGCGAAGATCGCCGCGGCCGGTGTGCCCGTCACCAAGGTGGAGGAGCTGACCGGCTTCCCCGAGTGCCTCGACGGCCGCGTCAAGACGCTGCACCCGAAGGTGCACGCCGGGATCCTCGCCGACCTGCGCCTCGACAGCCACCGGCAGCAGCTCGCCGAGCTGGGCGTCGAGCCGTTCGACCTGGTCGTCGTCAACCTCTACCCGTTCCGGGAGACGGTCGCGTCCGGCGCGACCCCCGACGAGTGCGTCGAGCAGATCGACATCGGCGGCCCCTCGATGGTCCGCGCCGCCGCCAAGAACCACCCCTCGGTCGCCGTCGTCACCAGCCCCGACCGCTACGGCGACGTCCTCGCCGCGGCGCAGCACGGCGGCTTCGACCTGCGCACCCGCAAGCGCCTCGCCGCCGAGGCCTTCCAGCACACGGCCGCGTACGACGTCGCCGTCGCCTCCTGGTTCGCCTCCGACTACGCGCCGGTCGACGAGTCGCGGTTCCCCGACTTCCTCGGTGCCACCTGGGAGCGCGCGCACACCCTGCGCTACGGCGAGAACCCGCACCAGCCCGCCGCGCTGTACACCTCCGGCACCGGCGGCCTCGCCGAGGCGGAGCAGCTGCACGGCAAGGAGATGTCGTACAACAACTACACGGACACGGATGCCGCCCGCCGTGCCGCGTACGACCACGACGAGCCCTGTGTCGCGATCATCAAGCACGCCAACCCGTGCGGCATCGCGGTCGCGTCGAACGTCGCCGAGGCGCACCGCAAGGCGCACGCCTGCGACCCGCTGTCCGCGTTCGGCGGTGTGATCGCGGTCAACCGGCCGGTCACCAAGGAGATGGCCGAGCAGGTCGCGGAGATCTTCACCGAGGTCATCGTCGCGCCCGAGTACGAGGACGGCGCCCTCGAAGCCCTCACCAAGAAGAAGAACATCCGCGTGCTGCGCGCCCACAGCGCCCCGTCCGCCCCGGTCGAGATCAAGCCCGTCGACGGCGGCGCGCTCCTTCAGGTCACCGACCGCCTCCAGGCCGACGGCGACAACCCGGCGAGCTGGACCCTCGCGACCGGTGACGCGCTGAGCCAGGGCGAGCTGGACGAGCTGGCCTTCGCCTGGCGCGCCTGCCGCGCCGTGAAGTCCAACGCGATCCTGCTCGCCAAGGACGGTGCCTCGGTCGGCGTCGGCATGGGCCAGGTCAACCGCGTCGACTCCGCGAAGCTCGCGGTCGAGCGGGCCGGCGCCGAGCGTGCCCGCGGTGCCTACGCCGCCTCGGACGCGTTCTTCCCGTTCCCCGACGGCTTCGAGATCCTCGCCGAGGCCGGCGTCAAGGCCGTGGTCCAGCCCGGCGGTTCGGTCCGTGACGAACTGGTCGTGGAGGCCGCGAAGAAGGCCGGCGTGACGATGTACTTCACCGGGACGCGCCACTTCTTCCACTGAGCATGTGCCGACGACCGAGGCCCCCGGCCCTCCTCAGGGAGGGCCGGGGGCCTCGGTCGTACCGCGACGGTCCGTTCCCGACGGCCGTCGAGAGCGTCAGTGCTGGATGACCATCGTGCTCGCGGCCTTGTCGTGCCAGCCCTGCTGGCGGCCCGACTTGTCCCAGAACGGCGACAGGTAGACCACGAGCTGGCCGATGCCGCAGACGATGCCGCCGACGAGCGGGATGATCCAGCGGATGAACGAGGCGCCCAGGCCGGGCTTCTGGCCGGTGTCGGCCTTCACCACGCGTATGCCGACGGCGAGTTTGCCGAGGGTGCCGCCGACCAGACCGGTCATCAGCCACTCGTAGAGCAGGCCCACCACGGCGAGGATGCCGATCACGGCACCGAACTTGGCGGCGATGTCGGAACCCGCGTTGTCCATGCAGGTCTGGTAGTCCACGGCGTTCGGGTCGCAGTCCTTCGCGGCACCGACGGATCCGGCCACGCCGGCGAAGCCGAGGATCACGTAGATGACGAAGAAGGCGGCGCCGTCGATCGCGCGGGCGCCGAACCGGCGTCCCATCGACGCGACCCGCGGGCCGGGCCCTGCCGGGTAGCCGTAGCCGGGCTGGCCCTGCGGGTAGCCGTAAGCGGCCTGGTTCGGGTCGGGGTAGCCGTATCCGGGCTGGCCCTGCTGCGGGTAGCCGTAACCCTGCTGCGGAACGCCGCCCGGTGCCTGCGGGTAGGGGGGCTGGCCCTGCTGCGGGTAGGGCGGCTGTCCCTGCTGCGGATGGCCGTAGCCCGGCGGTGGGTTCTGCGGCTGTCCGTACGGGTTGTCCGGCGCGCCGAAAGACATGGCGAATTTCCTCCGTTGCAAAGGCGGGGACGAAGCGGATTGCGTGGAGGAACGTGGCGATACGAGCGGTTTGCCCCCCAGCACTGACCGCGATAGTGCGTCGTTCATCGTGATCGGGAGGGCGCATTTTGTCCAGCTCGTCGGATGAGCTGTTGTGCAGTCGCAATCTGCTTGATCACGCTCTTCGGGCGGCCGCGGCCCCTCGCCGCGTCCAGGGGTGCCCCGGATTGGAACCATGACCCCGTCATCCGGGAGGATGGGGTCATGACCGCCCAGATTCTCGATGGCAAGGCCACCG
This sequence comes from Streptomyces sp. M41(2017), assembly GCF_002078175.1. Lineage (GTDB taxonomy): Bacteria > Actinomycetota > Actinomycetes > Streptomycetales > Streptomycetaceae > Streptomyces. The sequence continues at coordinate 2,972,541 of NZ_MWFK01000001.1, forward strand.
CAGCCGCGATCAAGTCCGACCTGACCGTCCGCGTGGCGGCCCTGAAGGAGAAGGGCGTCACGCCCGGCCTCGGGACGGTCCTGGTCGGCGACGACCCCGGCAGCCAGAAGTACGTCGCGGGCAAGCACCGCGACTGCGCCCAGGTCGGTATCGCCTCCATCCAGCGCGAACTGCCCGCGACCGCCACCCAGGAGGAGATCGAGGCGGTGGTCCGCGAGCTGAACGAGGACCCCGCCTGCACCGGCTACATCGTCCAGCTGCCGCTCCCCAAGGGCATCGACGAGAACCGCATTCTGGAACTGATGGACCCCGACAAGGACGCGGACGGCCTCCACCCGATGAACCTCGGGCGCCTCGTCCTCAACGAGCCGGCCCCGCTGCCCTGCACCCCGAACGGCGTCCTCACCCTCCTGCGCCGCTACGGCGTGGAGATCAAGGGCGCCGAGGTCGTGGTCGTCGGCCGCGGCGTGACCATCGGACGTCCGATGCCGCTGCTGCTGACGCGGCGCAGCGAGAACGCCACGGTCACCCAGTGCCACACCGGCACCCGTGACCTCTCCGCCCACCTCAAGCGCGCCGACATCATCGTCGCCGCCGCCGGATCCGCGCATCTCATCCGGGCCGAGGACGTGAAGCCGGGCGCCGCCGTCCTCGACGTCGGTGTCTCGCGCAGCGCCGAGGGCAAGATCGTCGGGGACGTCCACCCGGACGTCGCCGAGGTCGCCGCGTGGATCTCCCCGAACCCGGGCGGCGTCGGCCCGATGACCCGCGCCCAGCTGCTCGTCAACGTGGTGGAAGCGGCGGAGCGCAGTGTCGGCTGACGGCGGCATCCACCGGTCCGGCGAGGGCGCGGCCAACGGCGCGCGCACGGCCGACGACGCCGAGGCCCGTATCGAGGAACGGTCCGCGGTGCGCGCGGGCGCGCGGGCCGAGGCCGCTCCGGCAGCGGAGAACGGGACCCGCGCCGAGCGGGCGGCCGACGCGGAGGCGCACACCGGGGCTCCGGACCCGGCGGAGACAGAGGCGAGCGACCAGGTCGGGACGAAGGGCGTGACGGTCGCCGAGTCCGCCGCCGAGTCGGAGTCGGCGTCCGAGTCGGAGTCCGATGCCGATGCCGACATGACGGTGCGGGACGCCGTCAGCGCTCCTGACGCCGACGGCAGGCCGCGCCGCACCACGCGCCGCTTTCCGCTGTTCACCCGGGACACCGCGCGACCCGAGGGCGGTGGCCGGGCCGCGCCCCGTGACGCCCCGGCCCCCGCGCGCCAGTGGCCGATCCTCACCGTCCTCGCGGCGGTCGGGCTCGGCCTGCTGCTCACCGCGCTCGACGTGTTCCGGGCCGGCACGATCCTGATCGGCGCCGCGCTCATCGCGGGCGCCGTGATGCGCTGGGTCCTGCCGAGCGTGGGCATGCTCGCGGTCCGGTCCCGGTTCACGGACATGGTCACGTACGGCGTCCTCGGCGTCGTCATCGTGCTGCTGGCGCTCATGGCCCAGCCGAAGCCAGTGCTGGTGATCCCGTTCCTCGACGACACCCTGCATTTCACGGTCCGCTGAACCGCGGCCTCACGCGGGCGCACGTGACGGTGGCCCGTCCTCTCCCCGGGGAGGACGGGCCACCGGTCTTTTCAGGTGGTCGGTGGTGCGCGGTGCGGCGTGGGCCGGTCCGTCAGCAGACGATGTACGACATCGACAGCGACGAGAACGACGTGCCGCTCGGCGCCTTCAGCGTGACGGGCGAGGAGTCGCCCTTCGGTCCCGCCCAGTTGCTGTCGACGTGGCCGCCGTTGGTGAGCTTTCCGCGGACGAACGGGCAGCGGCCGTCGGACTTGGTGTCGTGGACCGTCCCCGTGACCTTCGTGTCGTAGTTGCACCACCAGCCGTTGGCGTAGCCCTGGCCGCTGGAGATGGACCAGTTCTGGGTGCAGGAGTCCGCCGCCGGCGCCTGCACCGCGGCGGTGGCCGCGGGGGCCATGGCGAGCCCGCCGCCGAGCAGCGCGGCGGCGGCCAGGGCACCCGCCACGCGGCCCCGGATGCCCGTGTTCGTGGCGCCGGTCGTCCTGTTGGTCGTCCTCGTGGTCATGGATCCGATTCCCCTCTTCGGATGCGGTCCGGCGGTCCGCCGGCCCGTTGTTCGAAGACGGCCGGTGGTCGGCCGGTCCGTCGTGTTCCCGAACGTACGGTCCGGCGCCACCGCGACGCATCCCGCGCCGGTTGCAACTCCGACCACACCAGCGGAAGTAGCGGATCACGGCTCTGCAACCACCGGAGTACCGCGCTGGGTTGACGCCCACGCTGTGCCGCGGCGCTACGCTGCGCCGATGCGCTTCCGGCCGCCCCGCCCGCTCGCCGTCGACACGCTGACAGCGCTCGCCATGGTGTGCGTGGCCGTACTCCTCGGCCAGGAGTCGGCGGCCCAGGGCTGGCCCGAACTCGACGGCCCCGCCTACGTCCTGGTGGTCCTCGCGCATCTCCCGGTGGCCCTGCGCGGCAGGGCGCCGCTCGTGGTCCTCGCGGCCGTGGAGACCGCGAGCGTGCTGTACATCTCCGCCGGCTACTGGCCGGTGGTGAGCACGTTCGGCCCGATGCTCGCCCTCTACACGGTCGCCTCGGTGCGGCAGGCCCGCACCACGGCCGTGTGCGCGGGTGTGTTCGTGGCCGTATGGGTCTACGCCGGGATCGTGAGCGACAGCGACGCCATGACCTCCGTGGTGGCCCAGGCGCTGGTCTTCTCGGCCGTCCTGTGGCGCTTCGGGCACCTGGCCCGGCGCGCCGCCGAACTCGCCCGGGAACTCCGCGCCGAACAGGCCGAACGGTTCCGCCGCGAGGTCGCCGAGGAACGCGGGCGCATGGCACGGGAACTGCACGATGTCGTCGCCCACCACATGTCGGTGGTCTCCGTGCAGGCGGGGCTCGCCCGTTTCGTCTTCGACTCCGATCCGGCCACCGCCCGCGCCGCCCTCGGCACCATCGGCGACGCCAGCGGTGACGCCCTGGAGGAACTGCGGCGCATGCTCCAGGTGTTGCGCGAGGAGGACCTGCGCGATCCGGACCGCGGCCCCGAGGCGCCCATGCCCGGACTCGCGCGCCTCGGCGATCTCGTCGAGCGGGTGCGCGCCGGGGGAGTCCCCGTCGAACTGCGCGTCGAGGGCACCCCGCGTCCGCTCGCCCCGGGCGTCGAACTCTGCGCGTACCGCGTCGTGCAGGAGTCCCTCACCAACATCCTCAAGCACGCCCACCGGGCGGCTGCGGTGGTCGAACTCCGATACGGGGAGCACGAGATGACCGTCGTGATCACGGATGACGGAGAGGGGGTGATTCCGGACAGACTGCCGGTCGGCGGCGGGCACGGCTTGATTGGCATGCGCGAGCGGGCCAAGCTCTACGGCGGGACGATCAGTATCGGCCCGCGGAGCGAGGGGGGATTCGCCGTGCGGCTGACCCTGCCCACCACCGCGCGGGCCGCACGGCGGGGGGACGAGACCACGGCATGACGACAGTGCTCGTCGTCGACGACCAGTACCTGATCCGGGCCGGTCTCGTCGGGCTCCTGAAGGCCGCGCCCGGTGTGGAGGTCGTCGGGGAGGCGGAGGACGGCGACGAAGCGGTACGCCTCGCCGCCGTGACCCGGCCCGACGTGATCCTCATGGACATCCGGATGCCCGGTACGAACGGCATCCTGGCCACCGAACGCATCCTCGCCGAGGCCGCAGACCCCGCTCCCCGCATCCTCGTCCTGACCACCTTCGACCTCGACGAGTACGTGTACGGGGCGCTGCGGGCCGGCGCGTCCGGGTTCCTGCTGAAGGACTCGGGGCCCGAGCGGCTGCTCGCCGCTGTGGCCGCGGTCGGCGGCGGTGACGCGCTCTTCGCGCCCAGCGTCACCCGCCGCCTCGTGGAGGCCTTCGCCCGCCAGGCCGGTCCCGTCCCGGGGGCGGAGGCGCCGCCCGACCTCGCCGCGCTGACCTCCCGCGAGGTCGAGGTCCTCAAACTCATCGCGGGCGGCCTGTCCAACCTGGAGATCGCCGACCGCCTGTACATCAGCGAGGCGACGGTCAAGACCCACCTCAACCGGACGATGACCAAACTCGCGCTGGACAGCCGGGCACAGGCGGTCGTCGTCGCCTACGAGACGGGACTCGTCACGCCGGGCCGGTGAACGCGGGTGCGGCCGGTCCGGGGCACGGGTCATCGGTCACGGGTGCGGAGGGCGGTCCGGGTACGACAGCGGCCCGTCCTCTCCCCCGAGTAAGGACGGGCCGCGATCGGGCGGGTGGACCGCCTGGGGTCAACCCTTGTGCACCGGGCACGGCCCGTTCAACAGCCGGCCGGTCCCTGTGGCACGGAAGTGACCGTTCCGGTACGGTGTCCGCGCCCTGCTACGGGAACCGCCCGACTGGGGCCGCCGGAACGGCAGTCGGGGCGCGGTCGCAACGCCGGTCGGGGCGGGTGGGCGAGTGCCCGCCGGGGCGGTCGTCGATGGCCCCGCTGTCCGCTGTCCGCTGTCGCTGTCGGTGTCCACCGCCCGGCCCGTCCTCCGCTCCGGACCGGTCGTCCGCCCTGCGGCTCCTGACCGCTTCTGTGGCCTCTGAGGTCACCCATGTGTCCTCGTTGTGTCGATGTGTTGACAAGTTTGGTGATGTGCGCCGAACGGCCTGTTCGTACGGGCTGCCGATGGAACACTGGATCGTGGTCCGGGCGGCGCACGACGGTGCCCGTCCCGGCCTGAATGCACCCGTGCGCCCCCGTTCCCGGAACTGGAGACCGGACCGGGCGCATCCCTGGGGGTAGCCAGAACGGGGACGCGGCGGGAGGCCGTGCCGCTCCCGCCCGACACGGCGACCGGGAGCACGGGAGACGCACGCGGGGGAAACGTCGTGCACGAAACGGGGGAAGAGGGGGGAAGGAATGCCTCGTTGGAAAGGCCTGCCGGACGAACTCGATCCGCAGGTCAAGGAGTTCGCCGGACAACTGCGACGGCTCGTCGACCGGAGCGGGCTGAGCATCGCCGCCGTGGCCGACCGCACGGGCTACAGCAAGACGTCCTGGGAGCGCTATCTGAACGGGCGGCTGCTCGCGCCCAAGGGGGCGGTCGTCGCGCTGTCCGAGGTGACCGGGGCGAGCCCCGTCCACCTCACGACCATGTGGGAGCTGGCCGAGCGCGCCTGGAGCCGCTCGGAGATGCGGCACGACATGACGATGGAGGCGATCCGGATATCCCAGGCGCGCGCCGCGCTCGGGGAGTTCGGGCCGGCGGCCGGTGCCAAGGGGGGCGCCGCGAGCGGGGGCGGCGGGCGGCAGGCCACGGCGGGCCGACGGGCCGGCAGCGCGACCGCGACGCCGGGGATCGCCGGGCCGGCGGGGGTCTCACCCACGATGCCGCCGAAGGCGACACCGTCGACGACGCCCTCGGTGTCGCCGTCCGTGCCGCTCCAGCCGACCGGGCGGGACGGGGGCGAACCGTCGTACGGCGGGACGTCGTCGTCCCGGTCGGGTTCGGGCTCGGGCCCACGTACGGGAGGGGGAGCGGGATCCGGTGGCGGTGGCGGTGGCGGTGGCGCCGGCGCTGGTGGCTGGGGGGTTGTCGCGCCGCCGCGCGGCGGCGCGACAACCGGTGCGCCCAGGCCCGGTGCGGACGCGGCGGCCGGAAAGCCGGCGCCGCAGGACGCGCGGCCCGCGGGGGCGGGGGAGGACCGCGCGCGGCGCAAGCGGCGGCTGGTGATGTTCCTCGCCGGGGTCGTGGGGGCCCTGGTGGTCGTCGCCGTGGCCGTGTACCTCACCGGCGGCGGGGACAAGAAGGAAGCCGGCGGTACCCGGAAGTCGCCGGCGGTGTCCGCGAGTACCCAGCCCGATCTGCCGCCCGGCGTGAAGTGCGCCGGGGCCCCGTGCACCGGCAAGGACCCGGAGAACATGGGCTGCGGCGGTGAGTTGGCCACGACCACCACCAGTGTGACGGTGGGCACCACGCTGGTGGAGGTGCGCTACAGCAGGACGTGCGGGGCCGCTTGGGCGCGGATCACGCGGGCGGCGCCGGGGGACCGGGTCGACGTGTCGTCCGGGTCCGCGGCGCGGCAGACGGGGGCGGTCGACGCGGACACGGACGCGTACACGCCGATGGTCGCGGTCAAGGACGCGGGGGACGCGCGGGCCTGCGCGACGCTGAGGACCGGGCAGAAGGGCTGCACGAAGTAGGCCCCTCACGTACCTCACGTACGAGAAGTAGGCCCTCACGTGCGAGGAGCGTCAGCCCCTCCGGCGTCGACGAGCGGAGCCCGGGGTCGGAGGGGCGGGTTCGCGCCGGTCAGGCGGAGGGGGCCGAGGGGGCAAAGAAGGTCTGCCGGGGGCCTCGGAGAAATTTCCGCCGGAGGGTGAATGAGTTCACGGAAAGGGGGCAGGCGAGCCGTACCCCCACGGGATCCGGCGCTGTCGGGAGAGGGCGAAACCGCCTCCCCCGACCCCGGCACCCACCTGGCGGCCGCCGAGCCCACCCCCTCTCCCGGGCCCGGCGACCGCCTCCCCCCGGGATCTGTGGGGTGGGCCACACGGACCCGGACGTACGGGGTCCCGGATGCGCGATAGCCTGACGGCGGATCTCTCTTGACGCCGAGAGATCGATCATCGAACTCCTTGATCGATCATTGCGGCGGTTGCCGGGGAAGATCCTGCACCCGGGGCAGGGACGCCCCACCGCCTGCTGTCATACGGAGAACGCCATGACCCGCACTCCCGTGAACGTCACCGTCACCGGCGCGGCCGGCCAGATCGGTTACGCCCTGCTCTTCCGCATCGCCTCCGGCCAGTTGCTCGGCGCGGACGTGCCGGTCAAGCTGCGCCTCCTGGAGATCACGCCGGCGCTGAAGGCCGCCGAGGGCACCGCCATGGAGCTCGACGACTGCGCCTTCCCGCTCCTCCAGGGCATCGACATCACGGACGACCCGAACGTCGCCTTCGACGGCACCAACGTCGGCCTCCTCGTCGGCGCCCGCCCCCGTACCAAGGGCATGGAGCGCGGCGACCTGCTCTCCGCCAACGGCGGCATCTTCAAGCCGCAGGGCAAGGCGATCAACGACAACGCCGCGGACGACGTCAAGATCCTGGTCGTCGGCAACCCGGCGAACACGAACGCGCTCATCGCGCAGGCCGCCGCCCCGGACGTACCCGCCGAGCGCTTCACGGCGATGACGCGTCTGGACCACAACCGCGCGCTGACCCAGCTCGCGAAGAAGACCGGCAGCACGGTCGCCGACATCCAGCGTCTGACGATCTGGGGCAACCACTCCGCCACGCAGTACCCCGACATCTTCCACGCCACGGTGGGCGGCAAGAACGCGGCCGAGGTCGTCAACGACGAGAAGTGGCTCGCCGAGGACTTCATCCCGACCGTCGCCAAGCGTGGCGCCGCGATCATCGAGGCCCGTGGCGCGTCCTCGGCCGCCTCCGCCGCCAACGCCGCCATCGACCACGTGTACACCTGGGTCAACGGCACGGCGGACGGCGACTGGACCTCCATGGGTATCCCGTCGGACGGTTCGTACGGCGTGCCGGAGGGCCTCATCTCGTCCTTCCCCGTCACCACGAAGGACGGCCGCTACGAGATCGTCCAGGGCCTGGACGTCAACGAGTTCTCCCGCGCCCGCATCGACGCCTCCGTCAAGGAGCTCGAGGAGGAGCGCGAGGCGGTCCGCGGTCTCGGCCTGATCTGACCTGCCCGGACCGCCTCCGCGGAGGCGGTCCCCGGCGGTGAACCACGACGCCCGGACGGCGAAAGCCGTCCGGGCGTCGGTGCGTTGAGGCTCGTCGGTGCGTTGGCGCTCGTCGCTCGACGGTGCTCCTCGGCAGTCGGGGCTACTCCATCCCCCGCTTCCCCGGCGCCCAGAACGGCTTCGTCACCACCGTGCGCCGGTCCCAGCCGGATTCCTGCACGAGGATCCGCCGCACGCTCTGCACGGTCCGGGCCTCGCCCGCGACGTACGCGACGCCGCCCGGCGGCGGGTTCAGCCCCCGTACCGCGTCGGCGAGGGAGCCGGTGCCGCGCAGCGTCCAGCGGAGGCGGTCCGCGTGCGGGAGCGGGAGCCTGTCCTCGGGGGTCCGCGTCTCCAGGCAGCCCGAGACGTCCGCCGACGCGGGCAGCGCCGCCAGCATGGACCCGAACGCGACCGACGCCGTCTCGTCCCCGACGAACACATGGTGCGTCGCGTCCGGACGCAGCACGAACGACCCCTCGGGCCCGCCGAATCGGACCGTGTCCCCGGTGCGCACGCTGCGTCCCCAACGGGCCCCGGGTCCCGCGCCCTCGTGGTCCAGCACGCACAACTCGACGGCGCCGGCGGGGTCGTAGCGCCAGACCGAGTACGTCCGCCGGGTCAGCGTGCCCTCCACCAGGACCCGCACCTGTTGTCCCGGCCGTGGACCGAGGCCGGCCAGGGCGGGGCCCTCGACGCGCAGACGCCGCATGCGCGCGGCCACCGGTTCGGCCTCGGTCACCGTGCCCTGGAGCATCAGCCGGTCGAGGACGCGTGTGAGCAGCGCGGGCATCGAATACTCCTCGGGGGAGGGGGTGTTGGGGCGTGAGCGGAGGGCGCGTTGTCACCGTAGAGGTGTCTGCGGGCGGGTTCCAGCGCGGGTTCGTCGCGGGACGTGTGCGCGGCTCGTCATCGTGAGCGGGGGGAGGAGGGCTCGACCGGCCGGCAGAGCGTGGGGATGTGTCGCGCGGGCGGACGGGGCTGGTGGGGCGTACGGAAAGTACGCATCGAACAGACGTGCTTTGTCGCCATAAAGAGGGGTGCTGCGGGGGCGAACGTCACTATCGTCGTTGCGTACGGTCCGCCCGGGTCAGGGGAGCGACCGGGTCCGGCGATCAGGCGTCGGGGCTCGGCCGGCGGACGGGGCCGTGCCGGAGCGGGGGTGACGGGATGGCGCAGCGATGGGACGCGGACCGCCGGCAGTGGGTCGACGACGGTGACGAGGGCGACGGCCGTGAGGACCGTGACCCTGCGAGTCCTGCCGACGGCGGCCGGGGGCAGGGGGACGGGGAGCAGCGGAACGGCGAATGGTGGGCCGCCGCCACCCAGGCCGGGGCCGTGCGGCCCGACCTGTACCCGCCGCCGCCCGCCGGGACGCCCGAGGGGCCGCCGTCGCCGCAGCAGTCCTGGCCGCCCCAGCAGCATTCGCCCGCCTGGTCGCCGCCCGCCCAGCCGTGGCCCGGGAGCGGGGCGCCCCCGTCCGACGGGGGCCGGGGGCAGGGGCCCGGGGACTCGCGGCGGCTGTTGCTGGTGATCGTCGCCGTGGCCGTTCTCGCGGGCGGCGTCGGGGGCGGGCTCTGGGCCCTCACCAAGGACGACGCGGCGAACCGTGGGACGCGGGGCGCATCGGCCGGACCCGCCGTGACCGTCACGGCGACCACCGGTGTCCCCTCGGACGGCCCCTACAACACCGGTGACGAGGGCGCCTACGCCGATCCGGCCTCGCCCACCGCCCCGGCGCCCTCCCCGGGATACAGCAGGGCGGTCGATCCGCTCGGCTACACCGTGGACGTGCCCGTCGGCTGGGCGCGCGACCAGACCCAGGGGAAGCTGGCGCCCGTCGTCACCTACACGGCCCCCGGCGGTGACCGCAAACTCATGGTGTTCCAGGTCAAGGAGGTCTCCGTGACGGACTCCTCGGCGCAGGCCCAGGACATCGCGGAGGGGTTCAAGGGCTACCGGTACCTGAACCGGCGGAGCGGCGCCGACTGGACGGAGTTCAGCTACCGCTACGACAGCAGGCAGTTCGGGGCCACCGAGACCATCGACCACCGCTTCCAGGCGGCGGACGGCACGCCGTACGCCATCGTCGCCAGCGGCCCCGCCGGTACGGACATGAGCGGCCGGCTCACGACAGCCGTGGACTCCTTCTGCCCGACCGGGTCCGCCTGCGGCGCCTGATCACCGCCGTACGGCCTGTCATTCGCCCCTTCTCATCCTGTTTTGGCGGGTTTTTCCGTGACCTGGCGCACTTTCGGTGCCCGGTTGTGCATGCATCCGAGGCCGAGGGGCATGTGCTCACGGCCCCCGGGGTCACACCTGTGTGACTCAGGGGCGTCGAACAGGAACGGAAGGCAACACCGATCATGGCCGGACAGCAGCAGGCAGAACAGACCATCCACGTGGGCGGCGAGTGGCGTGCGGCGCTCTCCGGCGCGACGCGCGAGATCCTCGACCCCGCCGATGCCCAGCCGTTCGCCGTGGTCGCGGAGGGCGACGAGAAGGACACCGACCTCGCGGTCGCCGCCGCGCGCCGGGCCTTCGACGAGGGCCCCTGGCCGCACACCCCGGTCGCCGACCGCGCCGCCCTGCTGCGCCGCGTCGCCGACCTCCTCGTCCGTGACCGCGAGGAACTCGGCCTGCTGGAGAGCCGGGACGCGGGCAAGACCGTGGAGGAGGGGCGCGTCGACATCGACTGCGTCGCCGACGCCTTCCGCTACTTCGCCGACCTCGTCGTCGGCGAGGGCGGCGGACGTGTGGTCGACGCGGGCTCGGCCGACATCCACAGCGTCGTCGTGCACGAGCCCGTCGGGGTCTGCGCGTTGATCACGCCCTGGAACTACCCCCTCCTCCAGGCCAGTTGGAAAATCGCCCCGGCGCTCGCCGCGGGCAACACCTTCGTGGTCAAGCCCAGCGAGATCACCCCGCTGACCACGGTCGCCCTGCTCGCCCTGCTCGCCGAGGCCGGCCTGCCCGACGGGGTGGCGGGCATCGTCACCGGCCCCGGCCACACGGTCGGCGCCCGCCTCGCCGAGCACCCCGACGTCGACCTCGTCTCGTTCACCGGCGGCCTGGTCAGCGGCACGAAGGTCGCGCGCGCCGCCGCGGACACCGTCAAGAAGGTCGCCCTCGAACTCGGCGGCAAGAACCCCAACGTCGTCTTCGCCGACGCCTGCGCCACCGAGGAGGGCTTCGACACCGCCGTCGACCAGGCCCTCAACGCCGCCTTCATCCACAGCGGCCAGGTCTGCTCGGCGGGTTCGCGCCTCATCGTCGAGGAGTCCGTGCGCGAGCGCTTCGTCGCCGAACTCGCCCGCAGGGCAGGCGCGATCCGGCTCGGCCGCGGCACCGAGGACGGCGTGGAGTGCGGCCCGCTCGTCTCCGCGCAGCAGCGCGAGAAGACGGAGGCGTACGTCGCCTCCGCGCTGGCCGAGGGAGCGGTGCTGCGATCCGGCGGCAAGCGGCCCGAGCCGTCCGACGTGCGGCCCGCCACCGGCTACTTCTACGAGCCGACCGTCCTCGACCAGTGCCACCGCGAGATGCGCGTCGTCCGCGAGGAGGTCTTCGGACCCGTCCTGACCGTCGAGACGTTCGCCACCGAGGACGAGGCCGTCGCCCTCGCCAACGACACCGAGTACGGCCTCGCCGGCGCCGTCTGGACCGCCGACGCCGGCCGCGCCCGCCGTGTCGCCGGCCGGCTGCGGCACGGCACGGTCTGGATCAACGACTTCCACCCCTACCTCCCGCAGGCGGAGTGGGGCGGCTTCGGCAAGAGCGGCGTCGGACGGGAACTCGGCCCGGCCGGACTCGCCGAGTACCGCGAGACCAAGCACGTCTACCAGAACCTCGCGCCGCAGCCCGTTCGCTGGTTCGCCGGCTGAACCCCGCAGGGCCGGCCCCGCCGGCCGGCCCGACGGCCGACGGCACGGCGCCGGGCGCCCGTCCACCGTCCGCGCGGGCGGCGAACCGAACCGCCGTCCTGCGCGGACCCGTACCCCGACATCCCCGGCGCCCCTCCGTCCCCATCCCCGTCCGCGTCTTCGTCCCCCTCCCCCTCCCCAACCCCCCACCGCACAAGGCACCTTGGAGCACATTCCATGTCCCAGCACGAGAACAGGTACGACTACGTCGTCATCGGCGGCGGCACGGCGGGCTCCGTGATCGCGTCCCGCCTCACCGAGAACCCCGACGTCACCGTCGCCGTCATCGAGGGCGGGCCCAGCGACGTGGGCCGCGACGACGTCCTGACCCTGCGCCGCTGGATGGGCCTGCTCGGCGGGGAACTCGACTACGACTACCCGACGACCGAACAGCCGCGCGGCAACTCCCACATCCGGCACAGCCGCGCCCGGGTGCTCGGCGGCTGCTCGTCGCACAACACCCTCATCGCGTTCAAGCCGCTGCCGTCCGACTGGGACGAGTGGGAGGCGGCCGGCGCCAAGGGCTGGGGCGCGGTCCCGATGGAGGCGTACTTCGCGCGGCTCCTCAACAACATCGTGCCGGTCGACGAGAAGGACCGGAACGCCATCGCCCGCGACTTCGTGGACGCCGCGCAGACCGCGCTCGACGTGCCCCGCGTCGAGGGCTTCAACCAGAAGCCGTTCACCGAGGGCGTCGGCTTCTTCGACCTCGCGTACCACCCGGAGAACAACAAGCGCTCCAGCGCCTCCGTCGCGTACCTGCACCCCGTGATGGACGAACGCCCCAATCTCACGCTTCTGTTGGAGACCTGGGCGTACAAGCTGGAGGTCGACGGGACCCGCGTCACCGGCGTCCACGTCCGCACGAAGGACGGTGAAGAGGTCCTCGTGAGCGCGAAGAACGAGGTGCTGCTCTGCGCGGGCGCCGTCGACTCCCCGCGCCTGCTGCTGCACTCGGGCATCGGCCCGGCCGGTGACCTGGAGGAACTGGACATCCCCGTCGTGCACGACCTGCCCGGCGTCGGCGAGAACCTCCTCGACCACCCGGAGTCCGTGATCGTCTGGGAGACCAACGGGCCGATCCCGGAGAACTCCGCGATGGACTCCGACGCGGGCCTCTTCGTGCGCCGCGACCCCGAACAGCAGGGCCCCGACCTGATGTTCCACTTCTACCAGATCCCCTTCACGGACAACCCGGAGCGCCTCGGCTACGAACGCCCCGCGCACGGCGTCTCGATGACCCCCAACATCCCCAAGCCGCGCAGCCGCGGCCGCCTCTACCTGACGAGCGCCGACCCGGCCGTCAAGCCCGCCCTCGACTTCCGGTACTTCACCGACGAGGACGACTACGACGGCCGCACCCTCGTCGACGGCATCAAGATCGCCCGCGAGATAGCCAAGGCCGAGCCGCTCGCCGGCTGGCTCAAGCGCGAGGTCTGCCCCGGCCCCACCGTCACGGACGACGAGGAACTCAGCGCGTACGCACGCCAGGTCGCGCACACCGTCTACCACCCGGCGGGCACCTGCCGGATGGGCGAGGCTTCCGACGAACACGCGGTCGTCGACCCCGAGCTGAGGGTCCGCGGCCTCGAAGGCATCCGGATCGCCGACGCCTCCGTCTTCCCGACCATGCCCGCCGTGAACCCGATGATCGGGGTGCTCATGGTCGGCGAGAAGGCCGCCGAACTGATCGGAGGCGGTGCGTGATGAGTACGACCACCGACGTGAACCCGCCCGCCGAGGACGACAGCACGGCAGTCGGCACCCCGACCACCCGGCCCGGCGAAGGAGTCGAGATGACCGGCGACGAGACCCAGCCCGTTTTCTCCGTACAGAACCTGTGGAAGGTGTTCGGCCCCAAGGCCGACCGCGTCCCCGGCGACCCCCGACTCGCCTCGCTCGACACCGCCGAACTCCGCGAGGCCACCGGCTGCACCGCCGCCGTCCGCGACGTCAGCTTCGACGTCCGCAAGGGCGAGGTCTTCGTCGTCATGGGTCTGTCCGGCTCGGGCAAGTCCACCCTCGTCCGCTGCCTCACCCGGCTCATCGAGCCGACCTCGGGCCGTCTCGCCATCGACGGCGAGGACGTCCTCGCCATGGACAAGGGCCGGCTGCGCGAACTGCGCCGCCACCGCGCCGCCATGGTCTTCCAGCACTTCGGCCTGCTGCCGCACCGCTCCGTCCTCGACAACGTCGCCTACGGCCTGGAGATCCAGGGCGTGCCGCGTGAGGAACGCCGCGCGAAGGCCGCCGAGGTCGTCGCCAAGGTCGGCCTGGAAGGCATGGAACAGCGCAGGCCGGGACAGCTCTCCGGCGGTCAGCAGCAGCGCGTCGGGCTGGCCCGCGCACTCGCCGTCGACCCCGAGGTCCTGCTCTTCGACGAGCCGTTCAGCGCGCTCGACCCGATGATCCGGCGTGACATGCAGGAGGAGGTCGTCCGGCTGCACCACGAGGAGGGCCGCACGATGGTCTTCATCACCCACGACCTCTCCGAGGCACTGCGCCTCGGTGACCGCATCGCCCTGATGCGCGACGGACGGATCGTCCAGCTCGGCACCCCCGAGGAGATCGTCGGCTCCCCGGCCGACGACTACGTCCGCGAGTTCGTCCGGGACGTACCCCGCGAGCAGGTCATGACCGTCCGCACGGCCATGCGGCCGGGCGACTGCGGCGCGACCGAACACCCCGGCGCCCTCGCCCCCGGCACCGTCGTCGCCGACGCCATCAAGACCGTCTCCGGCAGCGGACGCGCCGCCTGCGTCGTCCAGGACGGCCGCTGCCTCGGCGTCGTCGACCACGAACGGCTGCTCGCCGTCGTCGCCGGCTCCGACCTGAACACCGGCGCGGACGCCCGGCCCGGCGCGGACGCCCGGACCGGCGCGGACCCACGCGCCGGAGCGGACCTGCGGAAGGAGGCGGTGTGATGGCCACAGTCACCGCGTCCGCCCCCCGCACCGTCCTGCCCGCCCGCCTCCGGCACCCCGCCGTCGGCAAACTCCTGCTCCTCGCCGTCGTCGCCGCGGTCCTCGTGCCGCTCGCCGACGCCCGCTGGGCCAGCGGCAGCTGGCCGCACGCCCTCACCGTCGACCTGACCGAACCGCTCGGCAAGGCCAGCGACTGGATCATCGACAACCGCGACAGCCACCCGCTGTTCCTCTACTTCTTCGGCTACGTCAGCAACGCCGTCGTCCTCTCCGTACGCGGCGTCTACCTGCTGCTCCTCGCGGCCGGCTGGGCCGGAGTGACCGCCGTCGCCGCCGTGGTGGCCTGGCGCGCCGCCGGGGTCCGGCTCGCGCTCGGCACCGGCGCCGCGTTCCTCGCCTGCGGACTGCTCGGCATGTGGGTGCCCACCATGCAGACCCTCGCGGTCATGGTGGTCGCCGTCCTCGCCTCCGTCGTCCTCGGCGCCCTGCTCGGCCTCGCCGCCGGGCTCTCCGACCGCACCCACCGCGCGCTGCGCCCCGTCCTGGACACCATGCAGGTGCTCCCGGCCTTCGCGTACCTGCTGCCGGTCGTGCTGGTCTTCGGCATCGGCGTCCCCGCGGCCGTCCTCGCCACCGTCGTCTACGCCGCGCCGCCCATGGCCCGCCTCACCGCGCTCGGACTGCGCGACGCGGACGAGGGCGTGATGGAGGCCGTCGCCTCGCTCGGCACCACGGCCCGCCAGCGTCTGCTCACCGCACGCCTCCCGCTGGCCCGCAAGGAACTCCTCCTCGGCCTCAACCAGACGATCATGATGGCGCTGTCCATGGCCGTCATCGCGTCCGTCATCGGCGCCGGCGGTCTCGGTGACCGCGTCTACCAGGCCCTCGCCTCCGTCGACGTGGGCGCCGCCCTCTCCGCCGGCATCCCGATCGTGCTCCTCGCCGTCGTCCTCGACCGCGTCACCGGCGCGGCCGGCGAACGCCTCGGCGAGGCCCGCACGAGCACCCCCTGGCTGTACGGAGCGGCCGCCGCCGTGGTCGTCGCCGTCGCCGGGCGACTCGTCGGCCGGCTGGACTGGCCCGACGCCTGGGTCGTCGACATCGCCGAGCCGGTGAACAACGGCGTCGACTGGATGACCGACCACCTCTACTCGGGCGTCCCCTACATCGGCGGCACCGCCGACTGGGCCGGCCACTTCACCACCTGGGTCCTCGACCCCGTCCGGGACGGCCTCCAGTGGCTGCCCTGGTGGTCGGTGCTGCTGATCGTCGCCGTCCTGGCCTGGCTCATCGGCACCTGGCGCACTGCGCTCACCGCCGTCCTCGCCATGGCCGCCATCGGTGTCCTCGGCGTGTGGAAGCCGTCCCTCGACACCCTGTCGCAAGTCCTCGCCGCCGTCGCCGTCACCCTCGTGATCGGCTTCGCCGTCGGTATCGCCGCAGCCCGCAGCGAACGTTTCGAGCGACTGCTCCGGCCGGTCCTCGACGTCTTCCAGACCATGCCGCAGTTCGTGTACCTCATCCCCGTCGTCGCACTGTTCGGCGTCGGCCGCGCACCCGCCGTCGCCGCGGCCGTCGTCTACGCGCTGCCCGCCGTCGTCCGCATCACGACGCAGGGACTGCGCGCCGTCGACCCGGCGGCCATGGAGGCCTCGCGCTCGCTCGGCGCGACCCCCGCGCAGCAACTGCGCCAGGTCCAGCTCCCGCTCGCGCGCCCGGCGCTGCAACTCGCCGTGAACCAGGGCGTCGTCCTGGTCCTCGCCGTCGTCATCATCGGCGGCCTGGTCGGCGGTGGCGCGCTCGGCTACGACGTCGTGTTCGGCCTCGCCCAGGGCGACCTCGCCACCGGCCTGGTCGCCGGCGCCGCGATCGTCTGCCTCGGCCTGATGCTCGACCGGGTGACCCAGCCCACCGAACGCCGCGTGAGGAAGGGAGCCTGACATGCGACTCCGTACGACATCCGCGGCCCTGGCCGGTACATCGGCCCTGCTGCTGCTCACCGGCTGCGGCGCCGCCGACATGACCAAGCAGGCCTCGCCGTTCGCGAACGCCCAGGGCGCCAAGACCGTGACCCTGTCCGTGCAGTCCTGGGTCGGCGCCCAGGCCAACGTGGGCGTGGCGCAGTACCTGCTCGAACACGAGCTGGGCTACCGCGTCGACACCGTCCAGGTCGACGAGGTGCCCGCCTGGGACGCCCTCAGCCAGGGCCGCGTCGACGCCATCCTGGAGGACTGGGGCCACCCCGACCAGGAGAAGCGCTACGTCACCGACAAGAAGCTCATCGCCCCCGGCGGCGACCTCGGAGTGACCGGGCACATCGGCTGGTACGTCCCCACGTACTTCGCCAAGCAGCACCCCGACGTCACGAACTGGAAGAACCTGAACAAGTACGCCGACCAGCTCCGCACCCCCGAGAGCGGCGGCAAGGGACAGCTCCTCGACGGCTCCCCGTCGTACGTCACCAACGACAAGGCGCTGGTGAACAACCTGAAGCTGGACTACCAGGTGGTGTTCGCCGGTTCGGAAGCCGCGCAGATCACGCAGATGAAGCAGTTCGCGAAGGAGAAGAAGCCCTTCCTCACGTACTGGTACTCCCCGCAGTGGCTGTTCGAGAAGGTCCCGATGACCGAGGTGAAGCTGCCCGCCTACAAGGAGGGCTGTGACGCGGACGCTGCGAAGGTCGCCTGCGCCTATCCGCACACCCCGCTGCAGAAGTACCTCAACGCCGACTTCGCGAAGACCGGCGGGAAGGCCGCCGCCTTCCTGAAGAAGTTCAAGTGGACCACCGAGGACCAGAACGAGGTCTCCCTGATGATCGCCAACGACAAGTTGACGCCGCAGGAGGCAGCGAAGAAGTGGGTCGACCAGCACAGGTCGACCTGGCGGGCCTGGCTGCCCTCGTAGCCGGAGCGCGCGCGACGGGGGCGGGGCCGACCGATACGGCCCCGCCCCCCACCCATCACGCCGGTCCGCCGCGGGCCCTGCGCGGACTACCTCAGCTCCGCCGCGATGTCCTCCAGCGCCCTGGCGGCCCTGCGCTGCAGCCCCGGCCCGAACGTGACCCGGGTGGCGCCGAGTTCACCGAGTTCGGCCGCCGGTACGCCGTCGAGCCGGGCGAACACGTTCAGCGGACCGCGGATGCCGGACCGCAGCAGCGGCAGCACGCCGGCCGGCGCCCCGATCGGGTACACACAGTCCGCCCCCGCGGACACGTACAGCGCGGCCCGCTCGATGACCCGCTCCGGATCACCGTCGCCGTACTCGAAAACGTCGACGCGGGCGTTCACGAACAACTGGTCCGCCGCCGCGCTCCGCACCTCCGCCAGCCATGCGGCGTGCCGTTCCGCGTCCTTGAGGGCACCGGCCTCGGAGTCCTCCAGATTGCAGCCGACGGCGCCCGCCTCCAGGAGCCGCTCCACCAGTTCCTTCGGCGCGAGCCCGTAGCCACCCTCCACGTCCGCCGACACCGGCACGTCGACCGCCCGGGCGATCCGGGCGATCGCCGCGAACATCTCGGCGGCCGGCGTCTGCCCGTCCGCGTATCCGAGGGAGGCGGCGACGCCGGCGCTCGGGGTCGCCAGCGCCGGGAAGCCCGCGTCGGCGAACACCCGCGCGCTCGCCGCGTCCCACGGTCCGGGCAGCACCAGCGGATCGTCCGGCACGCGACCGTGATGCAGCGCCCGGAACCGCTCCACCCCGCTCACCACGCGGAGACCACGGCCGGAACCGCGGCGGTCCGCGCTCCGGCGGCGGTCACGCGTGCTGCCCGGCCCGGTAGTGACCGGGCACCATGCGGCAGGTCACGCCGAACCGGTTCCAGGAGTTGATGACCGTGATGCAGGCGATCAGCTGGGCCAGCTCGGTCTCGTCGAACTGCTGCGCCGCCCGCTCGTAGACCTCGTCCGGCACGAAACCGTCCGTGAGCACCGTGACGGCCTCGGTCAGCTCGACGGCCGCGAGCTCCCGCTCCGTGTAGAAGTGCCGCGACTCCTCCCACGCGCCGAGCTGCACGATCCGCTCCACGCTCTCGCCCGCCGCGAGCGCGTCCTTGGTGTGCATGTCGAGGCAGAAGGCGCAGTGGTTCAGCTGCGAGGCGCGGATCTTCACCAGCTCCAGGAGCACGGGATCCACCCCGCGCCGGGCCGCCGCGTCCAGCCTGACCATCGCCTTGTAGACGTCGGGCGCGAGCTGGGCCCAGTTCAGCCGCGGCGTGTGCTCGGGCGCGTACGGCGCACCCTCGCCGGCCGTGGTCGTGGTGTCCGTCGTCGTGCCGCTGGTCATGGCATTCCTCCCGGTGGTCCGCGCGGTCGGGCACCGCGCCGTCGTGTCACCGACACTACGAGGGGAGTAGCCCAGGAGTATGGTCCATTCCCATGGCGAAAACATGGGCCACTCTGGGCGTCGACCTCCATCTGGAACCCACCGGATCCGGCGTCCGCAAGGGGCTGACGGACGCGCTGCGCGAGGCCGTCCGGGGCGGCAGGCTCGCCCCCGGAACCCGCCTCCCCTCCTCCCGCTCGCTCGCCGCCGATCTCGGAATCGCCCGCAACACGGTCGCGGACGCCTACGCCGACCTCGTCGCCGAGGGCTGGCTCACCGCACGCCAGGGATCCGGGACCCGGGTGGCCGAACGGACCGTCGCGCCGCAGGGGGCCGAGCCCGCGCAGCGCCGCCGCGAACCGAGCCGCCCCGCCTACGACCTCGTCCCCGGCAGCCCCGACCTCGCCTCCTTCCCCCGCACCGCCTGGCTCAAGGCCGCCCGGCGCGCCCTGACCGACGCCCCCCACGAGGCCCTCGGCTACGGCGACCCGCGCGGCCGCCCCGAACTGCGCGTCGCCCTCGCGGGCTACCTCTCCCGCGCCCGGGGCGTCCGCGCCGACCCGGACCGGATCCTCGTCTGCTCGGGCTTCGCGGACGCGCTGACCCTGCTCGGAACGGTCCTGCGGCAGCGCGGCCTGCGATCGGTCGCGGTCGAGTCGTACGGGCTCGACGCGCACTGGAACCTCCTGCACCGGTCGGGCCTGCGCACGACCCCGCTCCCGTTCGACGAACTCGGCACGGACACACGGGACATGGCGGGTGCGCGCGCCGTCCTGCTCACACCCGCCCACCAGTTCCCGATGGGTGTGCCCCTGCACCCGGACCGCCGGGCCGCCGTCGTCGACTGGGCCCGCCGCACCGGGGGACTGGTCCTGGAGGACGACTACGACGGCGAGTTCCGCTACGACCGGCAGCCCGTCGGCGCGCTCCAGGGACTGGACCCCGACCACGTGATCCACATGGGCACCGCGAGCAAGTCCCTGGCCCCCGGGCTCCGCCTCGGCTGGCTCGTCCTGCCGCCGTCGCTCGTGGACGAGGTCGTCTCCCTGAGGGCGGGGGGCGGTTGGTCCACCGGTGTGCTGGACCAGCTGACCCTCGCGGAGTTCATCACCTCCGGCGCGTACGACCGTCACGTGCGCGCCGCCCGGCTCAGATACCGGCGCCGCCGCGACGCCCTCGTCGCCGCGCTCGCCGCCCGCGCGCCCGCCGTCCGTGCCACCGGCATCGCGGCCGGCCTGCACGCGGTGCTCCAACTCCCCCCCGGCACCGAGCGGTCGGTCGTCCAGGCCACCGCCTGGCAGGGGCTCGCCGTGCACGGCCTCGCCCGCCACCGGCACCCCGACGCCTCCGTCCCCCCGCTGGACGCCCTGGTCGTCGGCTACGGCACCCCGCCCGACCACGCCTGGTCCGGCGCCCTGGACGCCCTGTGCCGCGCCCTGCCGTGAGGCGATGCACCGGGCGGGGTGGGGCTGTGCGGGGCGAGGCGGTGCGCCGGGCGGGGTGGGGCGGTGAGGCGGCGGTGCGCCGTACCGGGCGGTACCCGGGCCCACGCGCTGTCCCGGGTCCTGCCGTGGAGGCGCGCGCTGTCCCGGTCCCCGCCGTGAGGCCGCGCGGTGTGCCGCGGGGTGCCGCGGGGCCCGTACCGACCAGGGGCGCCCGCCCTCACCCCTGAGGCGACCCGGCGTCCGCGGACTCGTGCTCCGTACCCGTCTCCGTGCCCGGTGCCTCACCGAACCGGGCCAGGGCCAGCGCGCCCGCCACGGCCACCGCGAACCCGAGGACCGCCAGCCAGGTCAGCCCTTCCCGCGTCCGGTCACCGAGCCAGATCACGCCGACCAGCGCGGGCCCGATCGTCTCCCCGATGACGAGTCCCGCGGTGGCCGTCGTCACCGACCCCCGCTGCAGGGCGGTGGTCAGCAGCAGGAAGGCGGCTCCACCACCGACGAGCAGCGCGTACGTCGCCGGGTTGCTCAGCAGGCTCCCCGGGTCGAGGTCCTCGATCAGCCGCACCGCCACCTCGACGACACCGAACCCGAACCCCGCCCCCAGACCCAGCGTGAGCGCCCGTCCCCGGTCGGGCAGCCGGCCGCCGACGAGCCCCAGCAGCAGGACCACCACGGAGATCCCCAGCATCGCGTACTTCAGTCCGAGGGACCCCGTCCGGTCGCCCTCCGCCCCCGACGCCAGGCCCAGCATCGCGAGACCCGCGCACACCACCGCCACCGCGCCCCACTCGACACGGCTCAGCCGCACATGGATCAGCCACGAGGCCACCACCGCGGTCACGGCGAGGCTCGCGGCGAGCGCCGCCCCGACCGCGTAGATGGGAAGGGACCGCAGCGCGGCGATCTGCAGCAGGAACCCGACGCCGTCCAGGGCGAGTCCGGCGAGATAGCGCCACTGCCGCAAGGCACGCAGCAGCAGCGTCGCCGCACCCGCGGCCCCGCTGTCGGTCCCTCCCTCACCGGCGGCGCGGGCGGCCATTGCCTGGAGAACCGTCGCCGTACCGAAACAGACCGAGGCACCAAGGGCGCACACCATTCCAAAGAGCACGAAGCGACTGTAGGGGACAGCGCGGCGCGGGGGGCCGACGCGGGCTCGGCGTGCGCGCTCTCTAATCTGGACTCCGACCAAAACATGATCTGCACAGAACAACGGGGGAACGGAATGGCAGACGTACAGCGCCGGCTGCGATCGGGCACGGTCGTCCTCGGCGGCATGGGACTCCTCGCGGCGGCTCTCACCGCCTGCTCCTCGGACGCCCCCGACAAGCGCTGTGTCGACCGTGACAGCTACCGGCTCGGCAAGGGCTACGAGGTCGTCTCCGACAAGAACTGCACCTCCACCAAGTCCTCGACCCACGGCACCTGGTACTACGGCGGCACGAGCAAGAGCGGCCGGATCGACGGCGGCTCCTTCACCAAGCCCAGCAAGGGATCCGGCAGTTCGAGCGGCGGCAGCCACGGAGGCGGCGTCGACCGCGGCGGCTTCGGCGGCGGCAAGGGCGGCTCGGGCGGCTGATCATCGCGGGCCGCACATTGCACGGCCGTTTCAAAGGCCCCCGCCCCGTACCCGCAACCGCCCCCGCGCCCTCCCCCCACAACCCCACCCGCGCCAGCTCGCCCGGCGCGCCCGCCGAACACCGACCCCGACCACGGACCCCGCCGACCACAGACCCCGCCGACCACAGACCCCGGACAGAGACCCGACCCCATGGAACGCCGCACCATCAGCCCCCGCCCCGGCTGGCAGCAGACCGTCGAGGAGCAGGGGCTCGTCTACCCGCTCACCCGCCACCCCGACGACTCGCTGCGCCCCTACTGGGACGAGAGCGCCCACTACGTCTTCTCGCTGCCCGAGATCGAGGCACTGGAGGAGGTCGTCGAGGAACTGCACGGCATGTGCCTCGCGGCCGCAGCGCACATCGTCGAGCAGGGCCGCTTCGCCGACCTCGGCATCGACGACCCGCGGGTCGCGGCGGCCGTCGCCGAGTCCTGGCACCGGCGCGCCGAACTCCCCTCCGTCTACGGCCGGTTCGACCTCCGCTACGACGGCACCGGACCGGCGAAACTCCTGGAGTACAACGCCGACACCCCGACCTCACTCGTGGAGGCCGCGAGCCCCCAGTGGTTCTGGATGGAGGACCGCTTCCCCGGCGCCGACCAGTGGAACTCCCTGCACGAACGCCTCGTCGCCGCCTGGAAGAAGCAGGGAGCCCTGCTGCCGCCGGGCAGCCCGCTCCACTTCGCGCACTCCGCCGCCGACGAACTCGGCGAGGACCTGATGACGGTCGCCTACCTGAAGGAGACAGCCGAACAGGCCGGCCTCGCCACCGACTGGATCTCCATGGAGGAGATCGGCTGGGACTCCCTCTCCGGCCGCTTCGTCGACAACCGGCTCCGCTTCATCCGCAGCTGCTTCAAGCTCTATCCCTGGGAATGGCTCACCGCCGACCGGTTCGCCGACCACGTCCTGGACACCCTCGACAACGGCGGCGGCACGGGGAGCACCCTGTGGATCGAGCCCGCCTGGAAGATGCTCCTCTCCAACAAGGCGCTCCTCGCGATCCTCTGGGAGCTGTACCCGGGCCACCCCAACCTCCTCCCTGCCTACCTCGACGGCCCCCGCGAACTGGCCCGCACGAACGGATACGTCGCCAAGCCCCTCCTCGGCCGCGAGGGCGACGGCGTGACGATCCACGAGCCCGGCGCCGACCCCGTCGTCCGCGAAGAGGCCTGCTGCTACCAGGAGCTGGCGCCGCTGCCCTCCTTCGACGGCAACCGCGTCGTCCTCGGCGCCTGGGTCGTCGAGGACGCGGCGGCGGGCCTCGGCATCCGCGAGTCCTCCGGCCTCATCACCGACGAGTACGCCCGCTTCCTGCCCCACGTGATCCTCTAGAGCCCCCGCCCCGGCCGGGACGGCGAGGCGCGCTCTACGCCCCCAGTACCTCCCGCAACTGCCCCAGCCCCCAGTCCAGGTCCTCCTTGCCGATGACCAGCGGCGGGGCCACCCGGACGGTGACGCCGTGGGTGTCCTTGACCAGCACACCCCGGTCCATCAGCTTCTCGGAGATCTCCCGCCCCGAGCCGAACTCCGGGGCGATGTCGACGCCCGCCCACAACCCCCGCCCGCGCACCGCCGTCACATGCCCCGAGTCGGTGAGCCGCGCCAGCTCGCGGTGCAGATGCGCGCCGAGCTCGGCGGCCCGCTGCTGGTACTCACCCGTCCGCAGCATCGCGATCACCTCCAGCGCCACCGCGCAGGCCAGCGGATTCCCCCCGAACGTCGACCCGTGCTCCCCGGGCCGGAACACGCCCAGCACCTCCGCGCTCGACACGACGGCCGACACCGGCACCACCCCGCCGCCAAGTGCCTTCCCGAGGACGTACATGTCCGGCACCACATCCTCGTGCTCGCACGCGAACGTCCGTCCCGTGCGCCCGAGTCCCGACTGGATCTCGTCCGCGACGAACAGCACACCCCGCTCCCGCGTCAGCTCCCGCACCGCCGGCAGATAGCCCGGCGGCGGCACCAGCACACCGGCCTCCCCCTGGATCGGTTCGAGCAGGACCGCCACCGTGTTCTCCGACACCGCCGCCCGCATCGCCGTGAGATCGCCGTACGGCACGATCTCGAACCCCGGCGTGTACGGGCCGAAGTCCGCCCGCGCCTCAAGGTCCGTCGAGAAGCTGATGACCGTCGTCGTCCGCCCGTGGAAGTTGTTGCCCGCGACGACGATCTTCGCCCGCCCCTCGGGCACACCCTTGACCCGGTACCCCCACTTCCGGGCCGTCTTCACCGCGGTCTCCACGGCCTCCGCGCCCGTGTTCATCGGCAGCACCATCTCCATGCCGCACAGCGACGCCAGCTCCCGGCAGAAGTCCGCGAACCGGTCGTGGTGGAAGGCCCGCGACGTCAGCGTCACCCGGTCCAGCTGCGCCTTCGCCGCCTCGATCAGCCGCCGGTTGCCGTGGCCGAAGTTGAGCGCGGAGTAGCCGGCCAGCAGGTCGAGGAAGCGACGCCCCTCGACATCCGTCATCCACGCCCCGTCCGCCGTCGTCACGACGACGGGCAACGGGTGGTAGTTGTGCGCGCTGTGCGCGTCGGCCGAGGCGATGAACGCCTCCGTCGTCTCCAGGGCATCCATGGCGCTCACCGGAACTCCGTTCTCCGACCCGCGAAAGGGTGGGCTTGTGGCCTCCTTCCTATCGTCGCTCGCATGGTGGACGCGGGAACCCGGTGATCCGGCGCGCCCGGTAGGCTGACCGGCGGGGCCGTGACTGGCGCGCTGGGATGGGACCGACCATCGGGGAGCGGCACCCACGCTGTGACTTCTCCGGGAACCGTCCCGGCCCTCCGGCCGCTGCATCCGGCCGCACGAGGGCACCGGGCCGTGTCCGGGCGGAAGCCCCGGCAACCGAGTGCCGTGCGCCTGGGCCGACCCGTGAACGCTGAACGCCACGTCCGGAGGCCGTCATGCCAGAGCCCCTTTCCACCGAGTCCACCGCCTTCCGCAGCGCCCTCGACGTGATCAGGGCCGTCGAGCCCCGCGTCGCCGACGCCATCGGCCAGGAAGTCGCCGACCAGCGCGACATGCTCAAGCTCATCGCGTCCGAGAACTACGCCTCCCCGGCCACCCTCCTCGCCATGGGCAACTGGTTCAGCGACAAGTACGCCGAGGGCACCGTCGGCCGCCGCTTCTACGCCGGCTGCCGCAACGTCGACACCGTCGAGGCCCTCGCCGCCGAACACGCCCGCGAACTCTTCGGCGCCGAGCACGCCTACGCACAGCCGCACTCCGGCATCGACGCCAACCTCGTCGCCTTCTGGGCGGTCCTCGCCGCCCGCGTCGAGGCCCCCGCCCTCGCCAAGGCGGGCGTCCGCAATGTCAACGACCTCACCGAGGCCGACTGGGCCGAACTGCGCCAGGCCTTCGGCAACCAGCGGATGCTCGGCATGTCCCTCGACGCCGGCGGCCACCTCACCCACGGCTTCCGCCCGAACATCTCCGGCAAGATGTTCGACCAGCGTTCCTACGGCACCGACCCCGCGACCGGCCTCATCGACTACGAGGCCCTGCGCACCTCCGCCCGCGAGTTCAAGCCGCTGATCATCGTCGCCGGATACTCCGCCTACCCCCGCCTGGTGAACTTCCGCATCATGCGGGAGATCGCCGACGAGGTCGGCGCCACCCTCATGGTCGACATGGCCCACTTCGCCGGCCTCGTCGCCGGCAAGGTCCTCACCGGCGACTTCGACCCGGTGCCGCACGCCCAGATCGTCACCACCACCACGCACAAGTCGCTCCGCGGCCCGCGCGGCGGCATGGTCCTGTGCGACGAGACCCTCGCCGAGCAGGTCGACCGCGGCTGTCCGATGGTGCTCGGCGGCCCCCTCCCGCACGTCATGGCCGCCAAGGCCGTCGCACTCGCGGAGGCCCGCCGCCCCGAGTTCCGCGCCTATGCGCAGGCCGTCGTCGACAACGCCCGTGCCCTCGCCGAGGGCCTGATGCGCCGCGGCGCCACGCTGGTCACCGGCGGCACGGACAACCACCTCAACCTCATCGACGTGGCCTCCTCCTACGGCCTGACCGGCCGTCAGGCCGAGTCGGCCCTGCTCGACTCGGGCATCGTCACCAACCGCAACTCCATTCCCGCCGACCCGAACGGCGCCTGGTACACCTCCGGTATCCGCATCGGCACGCCCGCGCTGACCACCCGTGGTCTCGGTGCGGCCGAGATGGACGAGATCGCCGGTCTGATCGACCGCGTCCTCACCGCCGCCGAGGCCGGCACGACCGCCAAGGGCGCTCCGTCCAAGGCGCAGCACGTCCTCGACGCGAAGATCTCCGACGAGATCGCCCACCGCGCCACCGACCTGCTGGCGCCGTTCCCGCTCTACCCGGAGATCGACCTCGGCTGACAGCCGCCCACCGGCCGGCTCCTACAGGTCGACCAGCTCCTGTCGTGGCTCCCGCGGCGATCCGGCGTTCTCGCGCCGGGTCGCCGCGCGGCGTCTGCACCAGGGAATGCCGGCGCCCAGCAGCAGCCCCGCCGCGACTCCGGCCAGCGCCCACTCCGCCCGCTCCCGCGCCGCCCGTCCCGTGGACACCGGCGCCGCACGCTGCGGACCGAACAGCTTTCCGTCCTGCGCCAGCTGCCCGAACACCGAGCGCGGCGCCCGATGCCAGCGGATGTCGTCGTCGACCACGTCGGGTGAGACGTCCGTGCGCACCCACGGTGTGCCGTCCGGCGCGAGGAACACCTGGTCCTGCCGCTCGACGGCGACGTCCCCGCCGGGGGCGCGAGCTGTCTGCGGCCAGCCCCCGACACCGGTCAGCCCCCAGACGACCGTGGCCCGCACCGCCGGATAGTCGCCCTGTGCCCATGCGTCGGGCACCTGCTCCGTGCCCGTGAACCGGGGCGCCAGCAGCCGCCACAGCCGCCCGAAGTCCCGGTCCTCGGAGCGCAGTGTCGTCGTCCGGCCGGTGTCGCCGGCGATCACCAGAGCCAGGTCCGGGCTGTCACCTCTGCCGAGGCTCTCGGTACCGACCGCGGCCCGGGACAGAGCGACGCCGACCGTCAGCGACGCCGACAGGGCCACCGCCACCAACACGAGGAACCGCCCCCACACCCCCGCCCTGCCCCTTCGATCCCACCGGCCCCTGCACGTCATCCGTCCCCCCATGTCGTCAGCCCCTCGTTCCCTCGGCCTCTCGGCTTCTCGTTCCTTGGCCGCTCGTCCTCTCGGCATCGCACCCGCCGTCCCGCCCTGGCGCGCCACCCTCAGCCGGTGGGGCCCGCACGAGACGTCTCACTCCTGGTACACCGCTCGACCCCTCGGGGTTCCCTCCCGGGACCCGCGGACTTCGGCCCGGTCGCGCGGGCAGCGGGGCGGGCTACGTCAGCGAGCGCGCGATCTCCAGCGCCCGCGCCTTCGAGGACACTCCCTCCAGCCGGAGCGTCACCTCGCCGTGGTGCGTCCACAGCAGCGTCGGCCCGGCGGTCCGCTCGGCGTGGTCGAAGCCCTCGCCGTCCGCGTCGAGGAGCCGGAAGCTCAGAACGTGCGGGCGCGCGAACCACAGCGCGGGACTGCCGAGCGTCTCCCCGTCGCCCAGGCTCAGCCACTCCGGCGGCTCCCGCACGGTCTTGGTGAAACCGATGTCCAGCCGGGCCGGAAACGCGTCGATCCGGACCGTGTGACCGTGCTCGCGCCAGCACAGGTTCATCAGCAGGCGCCCCTTCGGCTCCGGTGTCACCGTGATCGTGTCCGGCGCCCCCAGCGCGCCGGGCACGGGCGGGGTGAACCCGGCCCGCCGCGCTGCCTGAGCCGATGTCAGGGAGGGGCCGGGGCAGCCCGGCACCCGGGCACCGGCCGAGGGCGCCACCGACGGGTCGTACCGCACCTCGACGCCGCCGAAGTCGAACCAGTCGACGACCGCGGCGCGCACCGGAGGGGTGAGGACGAGCACCGTCAGCACACCGCACAGTCCCGCCGTCAGAACGCGCCAACGCTCCCGCGCCCAGCGGCGCACCGGCCGCAGCCGCGCGCCGGGCCGCGAGGGCCGGCCGGTCAGCGCGGACGGGGTCGCGCCGTGCCGCCGCGTCGAGGCCGGGGACGCCTCCATCGCGAGCAGTTCCGACAGCACCCGCTCGGCCATCGACTCGCCGCGATCCGCGCCGTCCGTTCCCGGTCCGTCCAGCGTTCTTCCGAGCGCCAGCAGTTCGTCCCGCAGCCGGGCGGCGTCGGCGGGCCCCCGCCTCCCGCGGCCGAGGCCCGGTCCCGCACCGGCGACGCCGTCGCCCTCGTCCGCGCCCGCGTCCTTGTACGGCTCACGCATGGTCGGCACCCCCTTGTCGGGGCTGCCGGGGCTGCCGGGGCAGCAGCGGCTCGTGGGGTTCGAGAGCGGGCAGGAGCCGGCCCAGTCTGCGCAGGGCGCGGTTGAGCCGGGACTTCACCGTGCCCCGGGGCCAGCCCAGCGCCTGGGCCGTCTCCGGCTCGTCCATCTCCAGCAGATAGCGGTAGGTGACGACGAGGCGGTGCTCCTCGCTCAGCTGGTCCAGGCCGGCCAGCAGCGCCGCCCGGCGCTCCGTCTCCAGGGCCGCGAGGGCCGGGTCCGTGGATTCCGGTATCAGCGGTTCCGCCTCGGTCAGCGCGGCCTCCCGGCCGGCCAGGGTGCGCTGACGCACCGCCGTGCGCACGGTGTTCCTCGCTTCGTTGGCGACGATCGACAGCAGCCACGGCTTGAACGCCGAGCCCTCCCGAAAGCGCTCCAGCGAGCAGTACGCCTTGATGAAGGCCTGCTGCACCACGTCCTCCGCGTCCGCACCCGCGCCGAGTGCTCTGGCCGCCCTGATCGCGATACCCGTGTGGGCACGGACCAGCTCCGCGTACGCCTCCGGCTCTCCGGCGCGTACGCGGGCGATGACCTCGGCCTCGTCGACGACGATGCGGCCCCCCTCCCGCGTCCTCACACTCTTGGTACACCGCTCGGGGCCCATCGGTTCCCACGCGTGTCCCCGCTGTTTCCGGCCAGTTCCGGAGCGGGTCCCGGTACCTGAGAGAATGGTGAGCATGGCCTCTGACAGTCCTCGCGTGCTCTCCGGAATCCAGCCCACGGCAGGCTCGTTCCACCTCGGCAACTACCTCGGCGCGGTCCGCCAGTGGGTGGCCCTGCAGGAGTCCCACGACGCTTTCTACATGGTCGTCGACCTGCACGCGATCACGATCCCGCAGGACCCCGCGGACCTGCGGGCCAACACCCGGCTCGCCGCGGCCCAGCTCCTCGCCGCGGGCCTCGACCCGGAGCGCTGCACGCTCTTCGTGCAGAGCCACGTGCCCGAGCACGCGCAGCTCGCGTGGATCATGAACTGCCTGACCGGCTTCGGTGAGGCCTCCCGCATGACGCAGTTCAAGGACAAGTCCGCCAAGCAGGGCGCCGACCGGGCGAGCGTCGGCCTGTTCACGTACCCGATCCTCCAGGTCGCGGACATCCTGCTCTACCAGGCCAACGAGGTGCCGGTCGGTGAGGACCAGCGACAGCACATCGAGCTGACCCGCGATCTCGCCGAGCGCTTCAACGGCCGCTTCGGCGCGACGTTCACGGTCCCGAAGCCGTACATCCTCAAGGAGACGGCGAAGATCTTCGATCTCCAGGACCCGGCGATCAAGATGAGCAAGTCGGCGTCGACGCCCAAGGGCCTCATCAACCTGCTCGACGACCCGAAGGCGACGGCCAAGAAGGTCAAGAGCGCGGTCACCGACACGGACACGGTCATCAGGTATGACACGGCGGAGAAACCGGGTATCAGCAATCTGCTGACCATCTACTCGACCCTCACCGGGACCGGTATCGCCGAACTGGAGCAGAAGTACACGGGCAAGGGCTACGGTGCGCTGAAAACCGACCTCGCCGAGGTCATGGTCGACTTCGTGACGCCGTTCCGTGAGCGCACCCAGCAGTACCTGGACGACCCGGAGACCCTCGACTCGATCCTCGCCAAGGGTGCGGAGAAGGCCCGTGCCGTCGCCGCGGAGACGCTCTCCCAGGCGTACGACAAGGTCGGCTTCCTGCCCGCCAAGCACTGAGGGACGGGGCCGCCGCGTCGGCGGGGGCCCAATCCGTACGGCGGCCCCTACCACAGCGCCTTCGGCAGTCAGTACGAGACGAGCGCGACACTCGTACGGCCGCCAATAGAGGGCCTCACCGCCGTACAGTCGATAGCCGGACAGGCCGTACAACGGCCCCTGTCCGCCCCGCACCACCACCGACCGGACCATGGAACGACGACAGGAGACGACGTGGGGACCGTAACGATCGGCGTGTCGATCGCGGTCCCGGAGCCTCACGGCAGCCTGCTCCAGGAGCGGCGCGCGGGCTTCGGCGACCCCGCGGCTTCCGGCATCCCCACGCACGTCACCCTGCTGCCGCCGACCGAGGTGGAGGAGACGGCGCTGCCCGCGATCGAGGCGCACCTCCTCGACGTCGCCGCGGCCGGGCGCCCGTTCCCCATGCGGCTGTCCGGCACGGGCACCTTCCGCCCCCTGTCACCGGTCGTCTACGTCCGGGTGGCCGAGGGCACGGAGGCCTGCACCTGGCTCCAGAAGCAGGTCCGGGACGCCTCCGGCCCCTGCGCCCGGGAGCTCCAGTTTCCGTACCACCCGCACGTCACCGTGGCCCACGGCATCGACGACGAGGCGATGGACCGCGCCTTCGAGGCACTCTCCGGCTACGAGGCCCAGTGGCCCTGCACCGGGTTCGCGCTGTACGAGCAGGGCCCGGACGCTGTGTGGCGCAAGCTCCGCGAGTACGTCTTCGGCGGCGCCGTGGTCCCCCCGCAGGCCTGCCCCTCGGAGCGCGGCACCAACACGACTCTGCCCGCGCTCTGACGGCGGTCCGCCGGCGCCGGTCCACACGCGCGTGCCCCCGGGCCCATGGCTCCAGGGGCACGGCGTGTCGAGTGCTTCAGAGCGGCAGGCGACGGAACAGCCCGCGCGGCGCGTGTCGCAGGGCGGACATGACCACCCGCAGCGCCCCCGGTACCCACACCGTCTCCGACCGGCGCCGCAGCCCCAGCTCGATCGCGGCGGCCACCGCCTCCGGGGTGGTCGCGAGCGGCGCCTCCGGCAGGCCGGCCGTCATCCGGGTGCGGACGAACCCCGGACGGACGATCATCACGTGCACGCCCGTTCCGTGGAGGGCGTCGCCGAGCCCTTGCGCGAACGCGTCCAGACCGGCCTTGCTGGAGCCGTAGATGAAGTTCGAGCGACGGGCGCGCTCGCCCGCGACCGAGGACAGCACCACCAGGGAGCCGTGCCCCTGCGTCTGGAGGGCCCGCGCGCACACCAGGCCCGACGAGACGGCCCCCGTGTAGTTGGTCATCGCGACCCGTGCGGCCGCGACGGGCTCGCGCTCGTCCAGCGCCTGGTCGCCGAGGACCCCGACCGCCATCAGGACCATATCGATGTCGCCCTCGGCGAAGACCTTGCCGAGCGCCTCCTCGTGGGACTCGGGGTCCAAGGCGTCGAAGGCGACCGTACGGGCGTCCGCGCCGAGCGCGCGCAGCTGTTCGGCGGCCTCCTCCAGGGCGGGCGTCGGCCGTCCGGCCAGCCACACCGTGCGGGTGCGCCGGATGATCATCCGGCGCGCGGTGGCCAGCGCGATCTCGGACGTGCCGCCGAGGATCAGCAGGGACTGGGGGATACCGAAGGCGTCCTTCATGACAGCTCCTTGGGACGGGGACGAAACGACGAGGCCGGGACAGGTGCCCGGGAACACCGGGGGAGGGGTGGCCGGATGCGCTCTACAGGCCCAGGCGGCGGGACAGGTCCGAGGTGAAGACGCCCCGGGGGTCCAGCTCGCGGCGCAGCGAGCGGAACGCGTCCAGCCGGGGATACATCGCGGCCAGCAGTTCGGGCCGGAGCCGCGCGTCCTTGGCGAGGTAGACACGCCCCCCGGCACCCGCCACCTGCTCGTCGAGTTCGTCGAGGAAGGCGCCGAGGCCCGGCAGGTTCGCCGGGATGTCGAGGGCGAGGGTCCAGCCGGGCATCGGAAAGGACAGCCAGCCCGGATCGCCTTCCCCGAAGCGCTTCAGGACGGCGAGGAACGACGGGCAGCGGTGTTCCGAGATCCGCCCCACGATGCGCCGCAGGGCCTCCTCCTGGCCGTGCCCGACGACGAACTGGTACTGCACGAACCCACCGCGCCCGTAGACGCGGTTCCAGTGCGGTACCCCGTCGAGGGGGTGGAAGAAGGTCGGAATGCGCTGGAGCTCGCCGGTACGCGCGCGGGGCGCCTTGCGGTACCAGAGCTCGTTGAAGAGGCCCACCGTCGTCCGGCCGAGGAGCCCCTCCGGTACGAAGGCGGGTGGCGCCGGCAGTCGTGAGGGGCGGAACGCCAGCGGGTGCCGGCGCGCCCGCGGGGGCAGCGCGTTCAGCGGGGCGTGGTCGCCGCGGGTCAGGACCGAGCGGCCCATGTTCGCCCCGCGCGCGAGGAGGTCGATCCAGGCGACCGAGTAGCGGTAGAGGTGGTCGGTGGCGGTCAGCCGGGCCATGAGGTCGTCCAGGTCGACCGCACGCTCGGTGTCGACGGACATCAGCGCGGTCTCCACGGGCTGGAGGCGGACGGTCGCCGTGAGGATCACGCCGGTCAGGCCCATGCCGCCCGCCGTGGCGTCGAAGAGGGGCTCGCCCCGTCCGACCGTCCGGATCTCCCCGTCCGCGGTCAGCAGCTCGAAGGAGAGCACGTGCCGGGCGAACGAGCCGGACCCGTGGTGGTTCTTGCCGTGGATGTCCGCGCTGATCGCCCCGCCCACCGTCACGTAGCGGGTCCCGGGGGTGACCGGGACGAACCACCCGAGGGGGAGCAGCACCTCCATCAGCCGGTGCAAAGACACCCCGGCGTCGCACAGGACCGTGCCGCCGCTCACGTCGATGGCGTGGATCCGGTCGAGGCCCGTCATGTCGAGCACGGCCCCGCCCGCGTTCTGCGCCGCGTCGCCGTACGCCCGTCCGAGCCCCCGGGCGATCCCGCCCCGGGTGCCGCACTCCCGGACGGCGGACGCCGCCTCCTCGTAGCTGCGCGGGCGGACCAGTCGGGCGGCGGTCGGGGCGGTGCGGCCCCAACCCGTGACGGAGACGGTGTCGGCAGGCATGCCCGTGACCGTAGCGCCGCCAAGGGTGCACACCGGGGCAATCCCCCCAGGCCCCCACGGCTCCTCACCGAAATGGGTGATTAATGGGATGTCGTCCAAGATTGCCGTAATTCTGCGGCTCCTCACTAGAAGAGTGAGATCACATGGACGAACTTGACGACCGTGACGACATGGATCGGCGGCTTGACGGCCATGGCCACCGTGGTGGCGAGAGAACCCGGCCACGCCACGACCATGACGAGCCCGACCGCATGGACCGGCAGCGTGACGCCGTCGATCGCCGGCTTGACGACCTTGATCGCATGGACCAGCTTGACGACCTTGACGGCTCTGACCGCATTGATCGCGTCGGTCGTCATCACGAAGGACACGTAGACGTCGACCGCTCGCGCGACGACATGCACCGCGACGACATGCACCGGGACGACGACAGCATGGACCGCGACGACGACAGCATGGACCGCGGCGGCCCAGCCGGCAGGGACCGGCGCGGCGGCCGTGCGGACCGGAGCCTCGACGGCATGGACCGGCGGCTGCTGTCCATGGTCCACGCCTACGGCGACCACCCGCGCATCGCGGCCACCGCCCGGGCTCTGTCCCGGAGCGGTGAACACGGCGCGCTCTGGCTCGCCGCCGGACTCGCCGGCGCGGCCGTCGACCGGGAGCGCCGAGGCGCCTGGCTCCGCGCGACCGTCCTCACCGCCACCGCGCACCTCGCGAGCATGGGGGTGAAGCGGATCGTGCGACGCCCCCGCCCCACCCATGTGAGACCGCTGGTGCGCACGGCGGGACGGCACTCCTTCCCCAGCTCGCACGCCACTTCGGCGGCGGCCGCCGCGGTCTCGTTCGGCGCGCTCGGCGCGCCGGTCGCCGTGCCGCTGGCCGCCGCGATGTGCCTCTCGCGTCTCGTGGTCGGTGTCCACTACCCGACCGACGTCGCCGCGGGCGCCGCCCTGGGAGCCGCGACGGCCGGACTGGGCGCCCG
Source organism: Streptomyces sp. M41(2017) (assembly GCF_002078175.1). GTDB lineage: Bacteria > Actinomycetota > Actinomycetes > Streptomycetales > Streptomycetaceae > Streptomyces. The sequence goes on from NZ_MWFK01000001.1 coordinate 3,006,585, forward strand.
GTGGATCGGGGTGCGCCATGGCTGAGCGCACGGCGCTCCTGGAGCGCGCCCCCGCCCTTGCGCCGCCCCCGAGAAGCCTGACCGGACTGGTCCGGGGGCTCGTCAGGACCGCGCGCCCCCGTCAGTGGGTGAAGAACGTGCTCGTCGTGGCCGCCCCGGCCGCCGCGGGCCAGCTGTTCTCCCGCCACGCGCTCGGCCAACTCGCCGTCGTCTTCGCGCTGTTCACGGCCTCCTCCGCCGCCGTGTACCTGATCAACGACGCCCGGGACGCCGCCGCCGACCGCGCCCACCCCGTGAAGCGCCACCGTCCGGTCGCCGCGGGCCAGGTCCCCGTGCCCGTCGCCTACGCCGTCGGCGGCACCCTCGCGGCCCTCGCGCCCGCCCTCGCCGCCTGGCTCTGCTCACCGGCCGTCTGCGCGTTGCTGACCGCGTACATCGGGATGCAGCTGGCGTACTGCGTCAGCCTCAAGCACGTGCTCGTCGTGGACCTCGTCGTCGTCACCACCGGCTTCCTGATGCGGGCGATGGTCGGCGGCCTGGCCCTCGGCATCCCCCTGTCGCGCTGGTTCCTGATCACCACGGGCTTCGGGGCGCTGTTCATGGTGTCGGCGAAGCGTTACTCCGAGGCCGTGCAGATGGCCGGGAAAGCGGGCGCCACGCGCGCGTTGCTCACCGAGTACACGACCGGCTACCTGCGGTTCGTGTGGCAGCTGGCCGCCGGAGTGGCCGTCCTCGGCTACTGCCTGTGGGCCCTGGAGGAGGGAAGCGTGCCCAGCACCGGCCTGCTGCCCTGGCGCCAGCTGTCCATGGTCGCCTTCATCTTCGCCGTCCTGCGGTACGCCGTCTTCGCCGACCGGGGCACGGCGGGCGAGCCGGAGGACGTCGTCCTGCACGACCGGGCGCTCGCCGTCATCGGCCTCGTCTGGCTCGCGATGTACGGGCTCGCCGTGGCGAACTGGTGAGCGTCACCGAGCATCCCGCCGGCCCCGGCCCCGGCCCCGGCCCCGGCCCCGGCCCGGGTCCTGTCCCCGGTCCCCTCGCGTCCGGGGCAGTCCTCACGGAACCGGTCGTCCGAGGAGTCGCCCGTCCCGGGCCCGGACCCCGCACGCGGTTCCTCCGCGAGGTCGCCGGGTTCGCCGCCGCCGGCCTCCTCGCGTACGCCGCCGACCTCGGCCTCTTCCTCTGGCTGCGTGGTCCCGCGGGCCTGGATCCGCTGACCGCCAAGGCGCTCTCCTTCCTGGCGGGCTGCTCCGTCGCGTACGCCGGGAACGCGCTCGGCACCTACCGGCACGCGGCTCGGGGGCCCCGCCAGTACGCGGTCTTCTTCGCCGTGAACATCGCGGGCGCGCTGGTGCAGATGCTGTGCATCGCCGTCAGTCATTACGGGCTCGGGTTCACCTCACAGCAGGCCGACACCGTCTCCGGTGCGGGAATCGGCATGGCGATCGCCACTGTCCTGCGTTTTTGGGGTACCCGCACATTGGTTTTCCGAGGCGAGGGCAGAGTCGGATCATGGACTGGCTGAAAAAACTTCCCGGCGTGGGGCCTCTGGTCGTACGTCTGATGACCACGCACGCGTGGCGCTCGTACGAGCGGCTGGACCGGGTGAAGTGGACGCGGCTCGCCGCGGCGATGACCTTCATCAGCTTCGTGGCGCTCTTCCCGCTGCTGACCGTCGCCGCCGCGATCGGTGCCGCGACGCTGAGCACCCAGCAGCAGAAGGACCTCCAGGACAAGCTCGCCGAGCAGGTGCCGGGCATCTCCGACCAGCTCGACATCAACAGCCTCGTCCAGAACGCCGGCGCCATCGGGCTCATCGCGGGTGCCCTGCTGCTGGTCACCGGCATCGGCTGGGTCGGTTCGATGCGGGAGTGCCTGCGCGCGGTCTGGGAGCTCCCGGACCCCGAGGAGAACCCCTTGCTCCGCAAGGGCAAGGACGGCGGTGTGCTCGTCGGCCTGGGCGGCGCCGTGCTCCTGACGGTCGTCGTCTCCACGCTCGCGTCCACGGCGGTGGGCTGGTCGTCGCGGCAGATCGGCATCGACGAGAACGGCTGGGGGAGCGTGCTGCTCCAGGTCATCGCCTTCGCGGTGGCCGTCCTCGCCGACTTCCTCGTCCTGCTGTACGTCCTCACCCTGCTGCCCGGCGTCCAGCCGCCCCGCCGCCGGCTGATCGTCGCCTCGCTGATCGGCGCGATCGGCTTCGAACTGCTCAAGCTGCTGCTCAGCGGTTATATGCGGGGCGTTGCCTCGAAGAGCATGTACGGCGCCTTCGGGGTGCCGATCGCACTGCTCCTGTGGATCAACTTCACCTCGAAACTGCTCCTTTTCTGTGCCGCCTGGACGGCGACGGGGAGCAAGGAGGAGGAGCTGGGGCAGGCAGGGGAACCCGCGGAGGCCGACACGCCGACGACGACCGAAGAGGGCGCGGAGGAGGCCGAGGCGGACGCGGAGGCCGCCGAGGCGAGGGGAGCGGGCGCCGCGGAGGCGCCGGCCGGTCCGGGCGACCCGGGAGCCGGTCCCCGCGCGCCGTCCGGCTCGGAGGGCCACCGCACGGCCTGATTGCCGGGGACGGGTTCCCGAAGCCCCGGCACGGAGAAGTCCCGGCACCTCACGGGTGCCGGGACTTCTCCGTGCCGGACGCTCGGCGGCGCCGGCGTGTCAGCTCTTGGAGCGGCCGGGCCAGCGGCGGTTCACGAGGTAGACGCCCGCGGCGAGCAGGACGAGGACGCCGCCCGTGATGGCGAGCGCGATGCCGACACCGCTCGAACCGCCCTTCGCGGAGGCGGAGGAGGCCGCCACGGGCTTCTTCGAGGCGTCGGGGGTGGCGCTGCCCGAAGCCGTCGCGCCCGGCTGCGCGGAGGTGTCGACGCCCTTGGGCGGCACGAGTTCACCCACCGGCTGGGCCTTGCCCGAGGCGTGGAAGCCCCAGTCCAGAAGCCGCGCCGCCTCCTTGTAGACCTCGTTGTGCTCGCTCTTCTCCGGGTTCATGACCGTGACGAGCAGCACCTTGCCGTCCCGCTCGGCGACCCCGGTGAAGGTGGCGCCCGCGTTGGTCGTGTTGCCGTTCTTCACCCCGGCGATGCCCTGGTAGGTGGTGACATCGCTGTCACCCGTCAGCAGCCGGTTCGTGTTCTGGATCTCGAAGGACTCGCGGGTCGTCCGGCCCTTCGCGTTCTTCGCCGTCCCGCCGGGGAACTTGGCGCGCACCGTCGAGCAGTACTCCCGGAAGTCCTTCTTCTGCAGACCCGACCGGGCGAACAGCGTCAGGTCGTACGCCGACGACACCTGGCGGCTCGCGTCGTAGCCGTCCGGGCTCACCACGTTCGTGTCGAGCGCCTGGAGGTCGTCGGCGTGCTCCTGCATGTCGCGGACCGTCTGGTCGACGCCGCCGTTCATCGCGGACAGGACGTGCACCGCGTCGTTGCCGGACCGCAGGAAGACACCGAGCCACAGGTCGTGGACCGAATAGGTCTCGTTCTCCTTTATCCCCACCATGCTGGAGCCCGAGCCGATGCCCGCCAGGTCGGAGGAGACCACCTTGTGCGCGGTGCTCTTCGGGAACTTGGGCAGCAGCGTGTCGGCGAACAGCATCTTCAGCGTGCTCGCCGGGGGCAGCCGCCAGTGCGCGTTGTGCGAGGCGAGGACGTCACCGGACTCCGCGTCGGCGACGATCCAGGAGCGGGCGGTGACGTCCTTGGGCAGCACCGGCACACCGCTGCCGAGGTTCACCTGGCTGCCGGGGAGGCCGAGCTGCGCGCCGCCGACGGTCGACATGTTCGCCGGGGGAGTGGCGGACGGCGAGGCCGACGGGGACGCCTCGGGGCTCGTGTCGGCGTCCGCGAACGCGGGCGCGGTGAGGGACAAGGTCAACAAGGTGGCTGAAGTGACCAACAGGGATCGCTTGATGGTCTTTTTCGACTCGGGCACGGTCGAGAAATTACAGGGCCGAGGGCGGGAAGTCCTACCGCCGCCCGGGGAGGTGTGCGCGCCCTCCACACCCCGGCGCCGGGTCGCGGTCGGCGACGGCGATACTGAACCCATGAAGCTCAGCCGCCCCATCTCCTGGTTCCTGCTCGCCTTCGGGGTGTGGAGTTGGGTCATCTGGGTCACTTTCATCAAGAACCTGTACAAGGACGGCAGCGGGCTCGCGTTCGACGACGCGGGTGATCCGACGGCCTACTTCTGGGTGCATCTCACGCTGGCCGTCGTCTCCTTTGTCTTGGGGACGGTCGTCGGGGTCATCGGGTTGCGCGGCGTACGCGCCGCGCGCCGGACGTCGTAACGGAGCCGGGCGCCATGGTCATCGTGTTCGTGCTGGTGGGCGTGGCCGCACTGGCCGTGCTCGGCGGGTTCCACTGGTATGCCTGGCGCCGCCTGGTGCGGGACACCACGGCAGGCCCCGGAACGGCCCGCCGGGTGGGCGCCGCCCTCTTCGTCGCCGGACCGCTGCTGATGCTCGGCGCCGTGGTGAGCGAGCGCGCCGGCGCCCCCTTCTGGTTGCAGCGGACCCTGGGATGGCCCGGGTTCCTGTGGATGGCCCTCGCGCTCTACCTGCTGCTCGCGCTGCTGGTCGGCGAACTCGTACGGCCTCTCCTGCGACGGGCCCTCGACCACCGAGCCGCGACACGACGGACCGCGGAAGCGGAAGCCGTCGCCGACTCCGGCTCCGGCTCCGGCTCTGAAGCCGTCGCCCACGGAACGACGGTCGGCGTGCCTCGCACCCCGGGCGTGTCGGCCTCGACGGAACCGGCCGCCGAGGAACCGTCCGCGACGAAGCACACCGAGCCCGCCGCTCCGGAAGAGCCGCGAGAGCCGCGAGAGTCCGCAGTGTCGCCGGGCGGCACGGAGGCCCCCGTGGCCGGGCCGCTCGCGGCTCCGTCGCGCCGCCTCTTCGTCTCCCGCGTCGTGGGCGGCGCCGTCGCCGCCGCCGCGGTGGGCACCGTCGGATACGGCACGTACGGCGTGCTGCGCGGGCCCGCGGTGAAGCGGGTCACCGTGCCGCTCGCCAAACTGCCGCGGTCCGCCCACGGATACCGGATCGCCGTCGTGAGCGACATCCACCTCGGACCGGTGCTCGGGCGCGGCTTCGCGCAGAAGGTCGTCGACACCATCAACTCCACGCAGCCGGACCTCATCGCCGTCGTCGGCGACCTGGTCGACGGCAGCGTCAAGAACCTCGGTCCCGCGGCCGCCCCGCTGGCCGGGCTGCGGGCCCGGCACGGCGCCTACTTCGTCACCGGGAACCACGAGTACTTCTCCGGGGCCGCGCAGTGGGTCCGGGAGGTACGGGAGCTGGGCATCCACCCCTTGGAGAACGCCCGTACCGAACTGGCCGGATTCGACCTCGCCGGCGTCAACGACGTCCAGGGCGAGAGCGAGGGACACGGTCCCGACTTCGACAGGGCGCTCGGTGACCGGGACACCGCGCGGGCCTGCGTCCTGCTCGCCCACCAGCCGGTGCAGATCCACGACGCGGTACGGCACGGCGTCGACCTCCAGTTGTCCGGGCACACCCACGGCGGACAGCTGTGGCCCGGGAACTTCGTCGCGGCCGCCGCCAACCCGACCGTCGCGGGGCTGGAGCGCTACGGCGACACCCAGCTCTACGTCTCCCGGGGCGCGGGCGCCTGGGGGCCGCCGACGAGGGTGGGCGCGCCCTCGGACATCACCGTCGTGGAGCTGGCCTCGCGAGAAGCCTGAGAGCCCGCTGTGAGGCGTCCGGCGAGGCTGTCCGCATCGTTGTCGAACACTCTCCCGAAACCGCCTCCTCTCCTGAAACTCCTGTGATTAGGTGATCCGCGTCACCAGGGGAGTGGCCTGCGGTGGGCCTTGGGGAGGGCACCGATGCGATCGGTTCGGGTAAGAGTTCTGGCCGTACTACTCGTCCTGGCGGGCGTGGGTGTGGCGGGCTGGCAGTTACTGCCGAAGAAGGAGAACACCGACCGCACCATCACGGTCGGCACGACGGACGCCGTCACCTCGCTCGACCCGGCCGGCGCCTACGACGCCGGGTCCTGGGCGCTGTTCAGCAATCTGTTCCAGTCGCTGCTGACGTTCGAGCCCGGCGGCGCCGAACCCGTACCGGACGCCGCGAAGAGCTGCGCGTTCTCGGGCTCCGGCCTGCGGACCTATCGCTGCACGCTCCGCGACGACGTGGCGTTCCCGAGCGGACGCAGGATGACCGCCGAGGACGTGAAGTTCTCCTTCGAGCGGGTCAAGCGCATCAACGCCGAGGTGGGGCCCGCCTCCCTGCTGTCGACGCTCGGCACGGTGGACGCGAGCGGGCAGACCGTCACCTTCCATCTGTCCTCGCCCGACGCGACCTTCCCGTTCAAGGTGGCGACCGGTGCGGGCTCGATCGTCGACCACACCCGCTACCCGAAGCGCGCCCTGCGCACCGGGACCGCCGCGGACGGCACAGGACCGTACACGCTGAAGAAGTACGTGAAGGACCAGCAGGCCGTCCTCGCCCCCAACTCCCGTTACGAAGGCGCCGTCAAGGACCTCGGCAGGCCCGTCGTCCTGAGCTACTACCCCGACTCGCAGGCGTTGCAGGCGGCCTGGAAGGCGAAGAAGTTCGACGTCTCCGCACGCCAGCTGCCGCCCGCCATGCTCGCCCGTCTCTCGCCGAGCGACCCGAAGCAGCGGGTCACGGAGGCGGAGAGCGCCGAGACCCGCAACCTCGTGCTGAACGTCCGCGCGTCCTCGCCGCTGCACGATGCGCGGGTCCGGCAGGCCGTCGCCTCGCTGATCGACCGCGAGCAGCTCGTCGAACGGACGTACAGGGGGACCACCGAGGCGCTGTACGGGCTGATCCCCGCGGGGATCACCGGCCACTCGACGTCCTTCTTCGACGCCTACCCGAAGCCGGACGCCAAGAAGGCGCGCGCCCTGCTGACCGAGGCCGGGGTCACGCTGCCCGTGCGCTTCACCTACGGATTCGCCGAGGGCCGGGGCGCGGCGGGCGAGGAGGCCACCGAACTCAAGCGGCAGCTGGAGGCGGGCGGACTGTTCAAGGTGACGACCAAGGGCTACGAGTGGACGGACTTCCAGAAGCGGTACGCCGAGGGCGACCTGGACGCCTGGGCGGTCGGCTGGGTCGCGGACTACCCCGACCCCGACACCTTCGGCGCGCCCCTCGTCGGCACCGGCAACTCCATGAAGAACGGCTACAGCAGCAAGGACGTCGACCGGCTGATCCGGGAGACGCAGCAGGACAAGGACCGCAGCAGGACGACCGACTCGTTCCGGCGCATCCAGGAGTCCGTCGCGCGGGACGTTCCGCTGATCCCGCTGTGGCAGCGCAAGGACTACGTCCTCAGCAGCGAGGACGTCGGCGGTGGCCAGTACCTGTCCGACGGAACCGGCGTCTTCCGGCTCTGGAGGCTGGTCTGGATCTGACGGACCCCTCGGCCCCCGTGGCGCCGTCGGCGGCGCCACGGGACGGCCGTCAGGAGTGCGGAGTCGATCCGTACGCCGTCAGGAAGCGGTCCCGGAAGGCGCTCATTTTCCAGACCGGCGCGTTGTGCTCGGGCTGGAGGCCGTCCGTCCAGCCCCAGTCCGCGATCCGGTCGAGCACCTTCGGGTCCTTGGCGACGATCGAGACGGGTACGTCGCGGCTGGCGTGGTCGCCGCTGACCCGGGCGATCGGCTGGTGGTCGCCGAGGAAGATCAGGACGGTGTTCTTGTCGCCGTACTTCACCAGGTAGTCGATGAGGCTCGTCACCGAGTACTGGATGGACTTGCCGTACTCCTCCTTCGACTTCCGCGCGTCGGTGATGATGTCCCCGGGCCGCTTGCCGGCCTTCTCGATCGCGTCGTAGACCGATCCGTCGCCGACCTGGTCCTGCGGGACGGTCCTGGGGATGGGTGCCCACGGCTGGTGACTCGACGTCAGGATGATCGTCGACATGAGCGGCTTGTCGTGCTTCTTGCCGTGCACCAGGCGCTCGAACGCGGTCAGCGCGTACTGGTCGGGCATCGTGGACCAGCTGAACTTCGGGCCCCGGTAGCCGAGGTCGCGGGAGTCGTAGAGCTTGTCGATGCCGTAGAACTTCTGCTCGGGCCAGGCCTTCTGGACGCCCGGCATCACGCCCACGGTGTCCCAGTCGCCCGTCTTCGCGAAAGCGCCGGGGAGCGTGAGGTGATCTCCCGCGGTGACCGTGCGGTAGCGCTGCTGGTTGTTGATCCACAGGCCCGACAGGAAGGTCGAGTGGCCGAGCCAGCTGCTTCCGCCGTACGTCGCCGACGTGAGCCAGCCGCTCTTCGCCGCGAACCCGGCCCCGGTGAGCTTCCTGTTCTCCGCGGTCAGGGTCGCGTCGACGCCCGGAGCCATCACCGGGTCCTCGATGGCGCTGCGTCCGTAGCTCTCGATGAAGGTGATCATCATGTCCTTGCCGCGCAGGTCCGTCAGGAGCTGGTCCGGCGGTGTGTTCGCGAAGGTGTCCTTCTTCGCGATCTTCTGGAACTCGGCCTCGTCCCTGATCGTGTCGCGCACCCGGTGGGCCCGGTCCTGGACCGCCAGCGCGACATGCTCGGAGGCGATGGGCACGCCGGTGACCTGCACGCCGAGCGCCGCGCACGTCACCCAGACGATGGCCGCCACCAGCGTGGCGCGCGTCGCCACCTCGGAGTTGCGGGCCACCAGGTTGCCCAGCCGAACCACCGACAGCGTGACGAGCGCCAGGACGGCGATCACGAGCACCACGGCCAGGATCGCGATGCCGAGCGCCCCGCCCCCGCCGAAGGTGTCCTGGAGGTAGGCCTGCGCGTCGCTGAACAGGGCCCAGTCGAGGACGACGTTGAAGCCACGGCCCAGGTATTCGTTGAAGCCGACGTCGAGGAGGTTCAGCACGGTCAGGACGCCGAGGGCGAGCCCGGCGACCGCCGAGACGGCGATCCGCGGCCTGCGCGGCAGGACGAGCACCAGGGCGGCTCCGAACACCGCCTCCACCGGCACGCGCAGGAACTGCGCCGGGTGGAACTGGTCCGCCTTGCCGGGCATGAGCAGAGCGAACAGCACGAGTACGGCGGCGAGACCGGTCACCGTCCACGCGAGGACGGTCGCCGCTACCGGATACCGCCCCCGCCACCCACGCACCCGCCCGCTCGGCGGAGCGGCCTCTCCGACCCCTCCGGCCGAGGGGGCCGCGGGGCCCGTGTCCCCGTCCTCGTCCGTGCCCCCGTCCGTGCCCTCGTCCGCGTGGCCGGCCGGCGGGGGCGAGGAGACCGGGACCGGTTTGTCGCCGTCGTCCCCGCCGTCGTCCCCGCCCTCGTCGTCGTCGGACGAGGACCCGGCACCGCTCCGGGCCGGGACCTCGCCCTCCGGCGCCCGCACGACCGGCTCCGCATCGGTCGCGCCGCGCTCGGGCTCCGGGTCCGTCGCGTCCTGCGCGGTGCCGACGGCCGGTTCTCCCTCGGCGGCGGGAGCGGGCTGCTCGGGCCCGGAGGAGGACGCGCCCCGCCCGGGCTCCGCGTCGGTGGTGTCCCGCGCGTGATCGGGGGAGTCCGCCGACGCGTCCTGGGAGGCCGGGCCGGGCTGCTCGATTCCGGGGGAGGGCGCGTCCGGTTCGGGCGTCTCCCGTTCCGGCGTCTCGTCCGTGTTCGGCAGCTGTCGAGAGCTCGATGTGAACGACAACCCGGCGGTCCTTCCGTGCGCGGCGCGGTGGTGGCGTGACGGACCGGGGCGTGGAGACCGAGGCCGCCTTCATCGAGGTGTACGGGACCGTGCGCGCCGGTGTTCAATCGCCCGGGTCAGCATCTCCCCAAGTCCGTTCCCGCAGGTCACAACGGCGCCAGAGGGGTGCCTCAGCCGCGGCGGGTCGGGCGGGCCGGCCCGAGGCGCCCGCGGATCCGCCGCCTCACCGCACGGGCAGGGTGACCGTGACGTCGAGGCCCTCGCCGGGTGCCGTCCGCACGGCGACGCTGCCCCCGTGGGCCGTCACCACGCCGTGCACGATGGCCATGCCGAGTCCGCTGCCCGCGCCGCGACCCGTCCGGAAGAAGCGGTCGAAGACGCGCGTCGCGTCCTCCTCGGCGAGCCCCGGACCCTTGTCCGCGACACACAGCCGTACGACACCGTCCGCGCGCTCCAGGCCGATCCGCACCGGCACGTCGGCGGGGGTGTGGGTGCGCACGTTGCCCACGAGGTTGCCCAGCACCTGGCGCAGCCCGGACTCGTCGGCCTGCACGAGCAGGGTGCCGTCGGCGTCCACGGTCACCGGGCGGCCGGGCTGCTGAGCACGCAGGTCCTCGGCGGCGTCCCGCACCAGCCGGCTCAGGTCGACGCTGCGGAAGCGCAGTTCGGGCCGCTGGTCGAGGCGGGCCAGGGTGAGGAGTTCGTCGACGAGGCGGCCCATGCGGTCGGCCTCGCCGTTCATCCGGTCCCAGGCGCGGCGGCGCTCGACGGGGTCGGTGAGCATCCCCTTGTCGTAGAGCTGGAGGTAGCCGCGTATCGCCGCCAGCGGGGTGCGCAGTTCGTGCGAGGCGTCGCCGACGAACCGGCGCAGCTGGGCGGTGCTGCGTTCGCGGGTCCGGTGGGCCGATTCGACTTGCTGGAGCATGGAGTTGAGGGCGAGCCGCAGCTGTTCGACCTCCTGGGTCGGGCGGTGGCTGGAGGGCACGCGCCGGGTGAGGTCGCCGTCGGCGATGGCCGACGAGGTCTCCACCATGGCCTCCAGCGGCAGCATCCTGCGGCGCACGCTGAACATGGTGAGGCAGGCGAGGAGCGCCAAGAGCAGGGTGCCGACGGTCAGATCGAGCTTGAGGGCCTTCGCGATGCCCTTGTGCAGCCCGTCCGTCGAGGTGGCGAACAGGACGTACGTGCCGTCGGCGAGGCGGGCTCCGGTCGCCCGGTAGTCGGCGCCGTGGACGGTGATGTCGTGCGGGTCGTCGTCGCGGGCGAGTGCTCCGGGGTCGTCCACGGCGGTGGCGAACGCGCGCTGTGTGTCGGTGGGTTCGAAGCCGGCGACCTCGACGGCCCGGCCCCGCCGGTCGACGGCGGCGAAGAGGGAGTCGGGCTTGGGCGATCCGTCCACGGCCGGCCCGATCCGGTCCCGGACGAAGGTCAGGGCGGTCAGCGAGTCGATCTGGGTCATGGTGAGCCGGGAGACGCCGAGCGATTCGCGGGTCTTCACGAGCTGGGTGTCCACCTGGTCGAGGAGATAGTGCCGCATGCCCATCAGGCTCACGGCGGTCGCCGTCACGATGCCGAGGGCGAGGAGCGCGACGTTCGCGAGGGTGAGCTGGCCGCGGAGCGAGTGGACGCCGTGCCGGCGGCGCGGGCGGGGGAGCGAGGACCGGACGGGCGGCCTCACGCGAGCCCGTACCCGACGCCCCGCCGGGTCTGGATCACCGGTGGCCCGAGCGGTTCGAGCTTGCGCCGCAGATAGCTGATGTACGTCTCCACGACCGTGGACTCGGCCGGATGCTCGTACTGCCAGACGTGGCGCAGGAGTTGTTCCTTGGGCACGATCCGTCCGCCGTTGCGGACGAGGAAGCGCAGCAGGGCGTACTCCGTGGGGGTGAGCTCGACGGTGGTGCCCGCGCGGTGCACACGGTACGTCGTCTCGTCCAGTTCCAGATCGCCGTACCGCAGCGGCGGGCGCTGCGGCAGGACGTCGTCGGGCCGTGTCCGGCGCAGCACGGCGGTGATGCGGGCGACGACCTCGTCGATGTTGAACGGCTTGGTGATGTAGTCGTCGCCGAAGCCGAGGGCCCCGACGATCTCGGCGGGCGCGTCCCGCGCGGTGAGAAACACGATGGCCAGTCCGGGCCGGCGCGCCCGCAGTTCACGGCCGAGGGCCCGGCCGTCGCCGTCCGGAAGCATGATGTCGAGCAGGGCCGCGTCGGGGCGGGTGCGCTCGGCGAGTTCGAGGGCCTCGCGGACGGTCCCGGCGGCCATCACCTCGAACCGGTGGTAGCGCAGCGCGATGGTGAGGACGTCGGCGATGCTCGGCTCGTCCTCGACGACGAGGACGGTGGATCCCTCGTGTGCGCTCATGCCCCCAGTATCGGCGCGGCCGTCGACGGCGGGGGCGGTTCCCCCTTTGGAGTTCCTTGAGAGTCATGGGCGCGTCGTGTCGCCCGCTGCGCGGCGCCGTCGATCCTGGTGCGCAGGACCTGGGGGACCGACCGATCGACCAAGCGGACAAGGAGCGTTGAGCGTGGCGGCATTGGCACGTTGGTGCTATCGGCATCGGCTGGTGGTCCTGTTGCTGTGGGTGGGCGCACTGTTCGGTCTGGGCTTCGCGGCGACCACCGCGGGCACGGACTACGCGAACGTGTTCTCGCTCCCGAACACGGACTCCAAGCGCGCGTACGACCAGATGGAGAAGGCCTTCCCGGAGAGCGCGGGAGACACCGACACGGTGGTGTGGAAGGTCGAGGAGGGGACGGTCGGGGATGCGTCCGTCCGTTCCCGGATCCAGCCCGCGCTGGACGAGATCGCCGGCATGAAGGGCGTCGGCGCCGTCGCGGGACCGTACGAAGGGGAACGGGGCGCCGCGCAGATCAGCCGGAACGGCAGGATCGCGTACGCCCAGGTCACCTTTACCGAGCAGGCGAACGCCGTACCCAAGGAACTCGTCCAGGACGTCCTCGACACCGCCCGGGACGCCGGACGGGACGGGCTCCAGGTCGAGTTGGGCGGTCAGGCGATCCAGCGGGTGCAGGAACCGCCCACCGGGCTCGCCGAGATGGTCGGCATCCTGGCCGCGGCCGTCGTCCTCTTCCTCGCGTTCGGCTCGTTCTTCGCGATGCTGCTGCCCATCGGCATCGCCGTCTTCGGTGTCGGTACGGGCCTTTTCTCCACGCAGTTGCTCAGCCACAGCACCGACATCCCCGACCTGGCCCCGCTGTTGGCGACCCTGATCGGTCTCGGTGTCGGCATCGACTATGCGCTGTTCATCGTCACCCGCCACCGGCGGGGCATCCTGCGCGGCATGGAGCCCGAGGAGTCGGCGGTCACCGCCCTCAACACCTCGGGCCGGGCGGTGCTGTTCGCGGGCGGCACGGTGTGCATCGCGCTCGCCGGCATGCTCGTGACGAACCTGCGCTTCCTGGACGGGGTGGTCATCGGGACGTCCCTCACGGTCGTGTTCAGCGTCCTCGCGGCCACCACCCTGCTGCCGGCCCTGCTGGGAATGCTCGGTGCGCGGGTGCTCAGCCGCCGCCAGCGGCGCAGGCTCGCCGAGCGGGGTCCCGAGCCGGAGCGGACGAGCGGCGCCGCGGCCCGCTGGTCCTCGACCGTGCAGCGCCGGCCCAAGGCGATCGCCGCCGTCGCGCTGGCCGTCATGGCGATCCTCGCGATCCCCGTCCTGTCGCTGCGCCTCGGCGCCACCGACCAGGGCAACGACGACGCCACGACCACCACCAGGAAGGCCTACGACCTGCTCGCGGAGGGCTTCGGGCCCGGCTTCAACGGCCCCTTGCAGGTGGTGGTCACCGCCGGTGACACGGATGCCCTGGTGAAGGGCATCGACGGCACACCCGGCGTGGCCAGGGTCGCCGCGCTGCCGCCCGCGCACGGTGTGACCGTCGTCCAGGTGGTGCCGACGACGTCACCGCAGTCGCAGAGGACCGACGAGCTCATCGACACCCTGCGGGACCGGGTCATCCCGGACGCGGGCGCGACGGCGCACGTCGGAGGTGTCACCGCCGTGTCGAAGGACTTCGCCACGATCACCGGCGACCGGCTCCCGTACTTCGTCGCCACGATCATCGGGCTCGGTTTCCTGCTCCTGCTGGTCGCCTTCCGCTCGCTGGTGGTCCCGCTGACGGCCGCGCTGATGAACCTGATCGCCGCCGCCGCGTCCTTCGGCGTCCTCACCGCGGTCTTCCAGTGGGGCTGGGGCCTGGAACTCCTCGGCCTCGGCAAGGAGGGCCCGATCAACGCCTTCCTGCCCGTCATCATGCTCTCGCTCCTCTTCGGGCTGTCCATGGACTACCAGGTGTTTCTGGTGAGCCGCATGCACGAGGAATGGGTGCACACCAAGGACAACGCCCGGGCGGTTCGGGTCGGTCTCGCCGAGACCAGCCGGGTCATCAACTCCGCCGCACTGATCATGGTCTGCGTCTTCCTGGCCTTCGTCCTGAGCGGCGACTCGGGGGCCGCGATGGCCGGCGTCGGGTTGGCCGCCGCCGTCGCGCTGGACGCCTTCATCCTGCGTACGGCCCTGGTACCGGCCGCGATGCACCTGCTCGGCGACTCCAACTGGTGGCTGCCCGCGGGTCTTGAGAAGCGGCTGCCACACCTGGCGGTCGAACCGGCCGAGGCGCCGCCCGCCGAGGAGCCCGCCCCCGTCGAGGGCGGCGCGACCGTCGTCCACGGTCTCGTCCGCGACGCGGAGGGTGTGCCCGTCGACGGCGCGGTCCTCACCCTGCTGTCCAAGGGCGGCCGTCAGCTCGACCGCGTGACCTCGCTGGCCGACGGTTCGTACATCGTCTCGGTCCCGGCGCCGGGCACGTATCTGCTCTCGGCGACGGCCCGTTCGTACGGGGCACGGGCCCGGCACGTCGTGGTGGCCGACCAGCCGCTGGTGCACGACGTGGAGCTGACGGCGGGCGAGGTGGACGCCGACGCGGTCAACTGAGGCCACGACCCGGGTGAACGGACGGCGTAAGGGGCTCCCACCATGGACGGGCGCCCCTTACGCCTCCTTCTTGCCCGCCTTCTTCGCGGGCCTGTCCGTCTTCTTCGCCGGGTCGGGCAGCGCCTTCGTCATCCCGGGCAGGAAGTCCGTGAACAGCTCGTGCACCTCGTGGACGAGGGGACGCAGCAGCCGGAACCGGGCCAGCGAGACACCGCGCGCGGTCAGCCGCGCACCGCGCTCGGCGAGCCGGTAGCTGCGCTCGCGGCCCTCCGTACGGTCGAAGACCCAGTACAGGACGAGCCCCATCTGGGAGAGCCACATCAGCTCCGGGAGAATCTCGCGCAGCTCCTCGGGCACCTTCGTCCTCGCCCCGGCCAGCACCTCCTTGTGGACGCTGATGGCCTCCGCGCGCGCGTGCTCCGACTCGGGGGAGAAGGGGCTGAGCGGGCTGTCCGGGTCCGCGGCGTTCTTGAAGAACTGCACCGCGAACTCGTGGAAGGGCGTGGCGATGTCCAGCCACACCTTCAGCACGCCGCCCAGCCGGGCCTCCAGGTCGGTCTCGCGGTCCAGCACCTCGCGGACGGCCTCCTGGTGCTCGCTCGCGATCCGGTCGTAGAAGCCCTGGATCAGGTGCTCCTTGCCGGCGAAGTAGTAGTACGCGTTCCCGACCGAGACCCCGGCCTCCTGGGCGATGGCCCGCATGGTCGTCTTGTCGTAGCCCCGCTCCTGGAACAGCCGCATCGCGGTCTCCAGGATCAGGGCCCGGGTCTGCTCGCTCTTGCCGGGGCTCCTGCCCGCTTCCTTGCCCGCCGGGTCGGGGGAGGCGGAGGGCGCGGAGGACTCGCTGGGGCCGGGGCTGTCTGTCGGTGCTGGCACGGGACGAGCCTAACGAGTGGGAGCGGGGGAGCATCCGCCGCTGTCGCAGGGCGGCGCGTACGTCCAGCCCGCCGTCGGGTCGTAACTCCATCCGTCGCCCCAGTGGTAGGCCCCGCCGCCCCACCGCTCGGACCGCTGCGCCTCACGCCACTTGGCGGCGGCGAGAACGGCACCCCGGGCGAACTTCGCCCCGGTGGGGGTGCTCAGCCGGTGGGCCAGCGCCCGGTACTCGCGCAGCGCCCACAGGGTGACGATCCAGGCGGGCGCGCCCTGGTAGACCTGGCCCGCGTCGCCCACGACGGTGATCTCGCTCAGGGTGGATCGGTGGTCGAGCCCGGGGAAGCGGCGCCGGGCCTCTTCGGACCCGACGGGCACGAAGCGCAGGGGGACCAGCTGCGCCTGCCGGGCGAGCCAGTGGGTCAGGAAGGCGCACAGCGAGCAGCGCGGGTCGTGCAGGACGGTGAGCCCGCGGACCGGGACGCGTGAGGCGTCCCGGTCCGGGCCGGCCTGGATGCCGGTCACCGCTCTCACATCCCGGCCGCGGGCGCGGCCCAGTCGGTCGGCTGCACCGGCGGGGTCTGCTCCCGCTCCATGACGCCCCGGCGGCGGATCTTGTTGAGCACGTACACGTTGCCCAGGTGCATGACGCCGAGGACCAGCAGGACGACGCCCAGCTTGGTCGAGAGGGCCTCGAAGATCTCGCGGGCGTTGGCGATCTCGTCGCTCTGGTGCAGGTAGAGCGCGACGAAGCCCAGGTTGACCAGGTAGAAGCCCACCACCAGCAGGTGGTTGACGGCATCGGCGAGCTTCTCGTTCCCGCGCAGGACGTCCGACAGGAAGATCCGCCCGTTGGTGCTCAGTGTGCGCGCCACCCAGACCGTCAGCGCGATGCTGACGAGCAGATAGATGACGTACGCGACGACTGTGAGGTCCATGTCCCCACCCCTTCTTGAACGCGTTCAAAACGCTGTCAGGGATGAATGTAGACCTGCTTTTGAACATGTTCAAGTCGGATCCGGGCAGACTTCGGCGCCGAAGCCCGTACGTGTGCGCCGCCCCTACTCTCAGGCCCTGCGCGCGAGTTCCGGGCGCTTGGTGTAGTCCGTCAGGCCGATGACGTTGCCCCAGGGGTCGGCGAACTCGACGGTCCAGCCGGTGGCGACGGAGAAGGGCTCGTCGAGCGGCGGGATGCCCGCCGCCGCCAGGGCGCGGGCCGCGGACCGGGCGTCGGGCACCTCCAGCCACAGTCGTGGCGACGCCCACGGCGGCGGCCGGTGGCTCAGTTCGTCGTCGAGGCGCAGCAGCACCCCGGGCGTCTCCTTGCCGATCTTCAGCAGGGCGATGCCCGCCTCGTCGAGCCGGAAGGCGAGCGGGAAGCCGGCCCGCTCGTAGAAGCTCACCGCCTCGCCGAGATTCCCGACGGGCAGCAGTACGTTGTCGAGTCCGAGCAGCTCGTATGACACGTCATCTGACATTCCATCAGGTTAGGGAGCGGCAGGGACGGTGATCGCGGGCCGGACCGGGGGCCGACCATGTGATCACCCGTTGAGGCGATCCACGCCACCGTCACCGCCACCGTCACCGTCACCGCCGACGGCGGGCGGGGGCCGGAGCGGCGCCGGTCGGCGATCCTCGGCCGGCACCTTCGGGGAGCGGAGTGCGTGCGGCGAAGTCCGTGCGGCGAAGTTCGTGCGGCGAAGTTCGTGGGGCGGAGTCCCTGCGGTGGAGTCCGTGCGGTGGAGTCCGTGCGGCGGACCCACTTCTGTGCCGCGGGCCTCCTCCTGCAAGATGGCCTGACCGATCGTCGCCTTCGAACCCCAGTCCCGCGCCGTCCCGTGCGGGCACACCAGGAGTCAGCACCTTGACCGACCAGCCGCACCAGCCGCCGCAGCCCCCGAACCAGCCGCCCGGCTACGGCTACCCGAACGCCGGAGCGACCCCGCCCGGCGGTACCGGCCCCTACAGCGCCGGGCAGCCCGGCCCGTACGCCCAGCAGGGCCCGTACGACAACCCGGGTCAGTACGGCTACCCCGGGCCCGGCGGGTACCCGGGCCCGGGCGGCTACGCGGGGCCGGGCGGGTACCCGGGTGGTCCGGTCCCGCCCGGCACCTACACCGGCGACCCGAACGCTCCGTACGGCTACGACCCCTACGGCCGCCCGTACTCCGAGAAGTCGAAGATCGTCGCCGGTGTCCTCCAGCTCGCCCTGGGCAGCCTCGGCATCGGGCGTTTCTACATGGGCAACGTCGGCATCGGCATAGCCCAGCTCCTCACCTGCGGCGGCCTCGGTGTCTGGTCCCTGATCGACGGCATCATGCTGCTCGTCGGCAACAGCGCCACCGACTCCGACGGCCGGGTCCTGCGTGGCTGACTCCGTCGCGGCGCGCCGGTTCGCGCTGCGGCATCCGGCGGCGGCACCTCTCGCGGTGCTCGCCGCCGGGACGGCCGGGGCCGGCTATCTGTACGTCACCGATCCGCACGAGCCGGGCCACCTGCTGCCCGGCTGCCCGTTCCGGTATCTCACCGGTCTGCTCTGCCCCGCCTGCGGCGGCACGCGCATGGTCTACGACCTGATGCACGGTCACCTCGCCGCCGCCTGGCACGACAACCGGATGCTGCTCCTCGCCGCGCCGTTCGCCCTCGCCCTGCTGGCGCGCTGGATGGTCGAGGGGCTGCGCGGTCGCCGGTGGAGCCCTCGGCTGAAGCCGCGTACGCAGGTGCTGGTGCTTCTGACGGCGGTCGCCTGGACGGTGCTCCGCAACGTCGTCTAGCCGAGGGGCGGTCGCTCCCCCTCGGCAGCGAACGGATCATGATCACGGAATGGGCAAGATTGATCAATTTCTCTCCCATGACGTGCATGAATCTCCGTACGCTCCGACGGCACAGGGGGGACGACGTGCACGCCGGCCATGGGTGGTCTCCGCCATGGGACCCCTCCTGGGCGCTCACCGGAGCGAACCGCTCCGGCCGTCTTCAGTGATCCAGGAGCAGTACTCATGACCGTCCCCACCCCTGACGCGCCCTACGGCTACGACCCCCAGGGCCGTCCCTACTCCGACAAGTCCAAGGTGATCGCCGGAGTTCTCCAGCTGTTCCTGGGCGGCTTCGGCGCCGGCCGTTTCTACGTCGGCTCCACCGGTGTCGCCATCGCCCAGCTCTTCACCTGCGGCGGCCTCGGCGTCTGGGCCCTGATCGACGCGATCCTGTTCTTCACGAGCAACGACCGCACCGACAAGCAGGGCCGCGTCCTGCGCGGCTGACGGCATGCGGAAGGGCCCCGCTCCCGAGTGGGGAGCGGGGCCCTTCGGCCGTGCGGGGAACGGTCAGAAGCGACGCGTGATCAGCGCGCGCTTGACCTCCTGGATCGCCTTCGTGACCTCGATGCCTCGGGGGCAGGCGTCCGTGCAGTTGAACGTCGTGCGGCAACGCCACACGCCGTCCTTGTCGTTGAGGATCTCCAGCCGCTGCTCGCCGGCCTCGTCACGCGAGTCGAAGATGAAGCGGTGGGCGTTCACGATGGCGGCCGGACCGAAGTACTGGCCGTCGTTCCAGAACACCGGGCAGGACGACGTGCACGCCGCGCACAGGATGCACTTGGTGGTGTCGTCGAACCGCTCGCGGTCCTCGGCCGACTGCAGACGCTCGCGCGTCGGCTCGTTGGTGTCCTTCGTGATGAGGAACGGCATCACGTCGCGGTACGCCTGGAAGAACGGGTCCATGTCGACCACGAGGTCCTTCAGCACCGTCAGGCCCTTGATGGCCTCGACCGTGATCGGCTTCTCGGGGTTCAGGTCCTTGATCAGCGTCTTGCAGGCCAGACGGTTCTTGCCGTTGATCCGCATGGCGTCCGAGCCGCAGATGCCGTGCGCGCAGGACCGGCGGAACGTGAGCGTGCCGTCCTGGTCCCACTTGATCTTGTGCAGCGCGTCGAGGACACGCTCCTTGGGGTCGATCTCCAGCTGGAAGTCTTCCCAGACCGCGTCCGCCGAGACCTCCGGGTTGTACCGGCGGATGCGGAACGTGGCGGTGATGTACGGGGAGTCGGCGAAACCGGGCTCGGGCGTGCCGGCCGCGTCCGCCTTGTCCAGGGTGGGAGTAGCCATCAGTACTTACGCTCCATCGGCTGGTAGCGGGTCTGGACGACCGGCTTGTAGTCGAGACGGATGGACTCGGTGCCGTCGTCGCCGACCTCGCGGTACGCCATGGTGTGGCGCATGAAGTTGACGTCGTCGCGGCTCGGGTAGTCCTCGCGGTAGTGACCGCCGCGGGACTCCTTGCGCGCGAGCGCCGAGACGGCCATGACCTCGGCCAGGTCGAGCAGGTTGCCCAGCTCGATGGCTTCGAGGAGGTCCGTGTTGAACCGGCGGCCCTTGTCCTGGATCGAGACGTTCAGGTAGCGCTCGCGCAGCTCCGCGATCTTCTCGACCGCCGTCTTGATCGTCTGCTCGGTGCGGAACACCATCACGTTGGCGTCCATGCACTCCTGGAGCTCCAGGCGGATCGCGGCGACCCGCTCGGTGCCCGTGGAGTCGCGCAGGCGCTCGACCTGGGCCACGACCTGGGAGGCCGGGTTCTCGGGAAGCTCGACGAAGCCCGTCTTCTCCGCGTACTCCGCGGCGGCGATGCCGGCGCGGCGTCCGAAGACGTTGATGTCGAGCAGCGAGTTGGTGCCGAGACGGTTGGCGCCGTGCACGGAGACACAGGCGACCTCACCGGCGGCGTACAGGCCCGGGACGACCGTGGTGTTGTCCGAGAGGACCTCACCCTGGACGTTGGTGGGGATGCCGCCCATGGCGTAGTGCGCGGTGGGCTGGATCGGGATCGGGTCCGTGTAGGGCTCGATGCCGAGGTAGGTGCGCGCGAACTCCGTGATGTCGGGCAGCTTGGCGTCCAGCTGCTCCGGCGGGAGGTGCGTGAGGTCGAGGTAGACGTGGTCGCCCTCGGGACCGCAGCCGCGGCCCTCACGGATCTCCGTGTAGATGGAGCGCGAGACGACGTCACGGGACGCGAGGTCCTTCATGACCGGCGCGTACTTCTCCATGAAGCGCTCGCCGTCCTTGTTGCGGAGGATGCCGCCCTCACCGCGGGCGCCCTCCGTCAGCAGGATGCCCATGCGCCAGATGCCGGTCGGGTGGAACTGGAAGAACTCCATGTCCTCCAGCGGCAGCCCGCGACGGTAGACGGCGGCCTGGCCGTCGCCGGTCAGCGTGTGCGCGTTGGAGGTCACCTTGAAGAACTTGCCGGTGCCGCCGGAGGCGTAGATCACGGACTTCGCCTGGAAGACGTGGATCTCGCCGGTCGCGAGCTCGTAGGCGACGACGCCCGCCGAGTGCTTGACGCCGTCGACCTCGGTGATCAGCTGGTCGAGGACGTAGAACTCGTTGAAGAACTCCACGCCCTCCTTGACGCAGTTCTGGTACAGCGTCTGGAGGATCATGTGGCCGGTGCGGTCCGCGGCGTAGCAGGACCGGCGGACCGGGGCCTCGCCGTGGTTGCGGGAGTGACCGCCGAAGCGGCGCTGGTCGATCGTCCCGTCGGGCGTCCGGTTGAAGGGCAGGCCCATCTTCTCCAGGTCGAGGACCGAGTCGATGGCCTCCTTCGCCAGGATCTCGGCGGCGTCCTGGTCGACCAGGTAGTCGCCACCCTTGACCGTGTCGAAGGTGTGCCACTCCCAGTTGTCCTCCTCCACGTTGGCGAGCGCCGCGGCCATGCCGCCCTGCGCCGCGCCGGTGTGGGAGCGGGTGGGGTAGAGCTTCGTCAGCACGGCGGTGCGGCTGCGCTTCGTCGACTCGATGGCCGCGCGCATGCCGGCGCCGCCGGCGCCGACGATGACGGTGTCGTACTTGTGGATCTTCATGAGTGGTTGCCTCAGCCCCGTGCCTAGCGGATGTTCGGGTCGAAGGTGAAGATCACCAGCGTGCCCAGCAGGATCGTGAACACCGTGGCGGTGTACAGCAGGCCCTTCAGCCACAGGCGCGTGTTCGCGCGCTCCGCGTAGTCGTTGATGACGGTACGCAGGCCGTTGGCGCCGTGCAGCATGGCGAGCCACAGCATGGCCAGGTCCCAGACCTGCCACCAGGGGTTCGCCCACCGGCCGGCCACGAAGGCGAAGCCGATCTTGGAGACGCCGCCGTCCAGGACGAGCTGGATGAGCAGGTGGCCGATGACCAGGACGACCAGGACGATGCCGGACAGGCGCATGAAGAGCCAGCCGTACATCTCGAAGTTGCCACGGGTGGACTTCGGGGTCTTCTTGGTGCGCTTGCGGGGGGCCTCGATGAACGGGGCCGGGTTGTCGACGCTGTACGCCGAGAACTCTCCGGCACCCTCGACGGGGCCGATGCCGGAAGCGGCGGTGTCAGTAGTGGACATCTGCGTCAGCTCCCGAAGACTTCGCGGAATGCGTGCCCGAGCACGGGGTAGAGCGCCCCGGCCATCAGCACGACCCAGACACCGACGACGGACCAGAGCATCTGCTTCTGGTAGCGCGGGCCCTTCGACCAGAAGTCGACGGCGATGACACGCAGGCCGTTCAGCGCGTGGAACAGGATGGCGGCGACGAGGCCGTACTCCAGCAGCGCGACGATCGGGGTCTTGTACGTGGACACGACCTTGTCGTAGTCCTCGGGGGACACACGGACGAGAGCGGTGTCCAGCACGTGTACGAACAGGAAGAAGAAGATGAGGACGCCGGTGACTCGATGAGCCACCCAGGACCACATTCCTTCCCGGCCGCGGTACAGCGTTCCAGCCGGCACGGAAGAACCCTCCGGGAGCGGGGATTGGGGCCGCGCCGGCTTCTGTGTCGGACGGGCCCGGCCGGGTACGGTCCACCGGCCCCGGCCATCGTAGCGACGTGTTGTCGGAACGCTTACAGCGGCCCTATCAATGTGATCAAACTGGCAATCAATCAGCCACGTTCGGGCTATTACGGGCGCCCGGCATCGGCGTGACCCGGCCGGGGAGCGTCCGCGCCGGTGAACCGGACGGCGAGACGGGAGAGCCGGCCGCGGGCCAGCCGCCGCAGCTCCTCGGCGGTGGTGACCCGCTCCTCCTCGGGATCGTTCGTCAGCCGTGACCGGATGCCCGCGAGCACCTGGTCGAGCGCCTCGCCCGGGGGGAAGCCGTCCAGACAGATGACGAACACATGCCCGAACCGGCTCTCGTAGGCCGCGTGCGCGGCGCTGAGCGCGGTGTGGGCGGCCGAGTAGGCCCCGTCCGGGAGGAGCGTCAGCGACTCGCCGGCCAGGGCTTCGGCCAGGTCGGCCGGGGTCAGGTCGTACGCCGCCTCGTCGGAGGCGGCGAGCAGCGCGGCGAGATCCGGGTAGGGCCGGTGGGCGGCGAGCCGGTGCGCCCAGCGCAGGCTGCGGCAGCAGGTGAGCAGGGCCCGGGTGACCGCTTCGGCCGGCGCGGCGTTGAACTCGTCGAGGCGGGCCGGGGACGGAGCCGCGCTCTTCTGCTCGGGCAGGGCGACCTGGCCGGGGAGGCGAGGGAGACGGTGAGACGTCAGCGTGGATCCTCGGCGGTAAAGGGAGGAGGGGCGACGTCCCGTGAGCGTGACGTGCGCGCGATACGTGTGTTTCGGCAGGGGGAGAAGTGAAACCTGTGCCGCTCACGCTATCGAGGTGTGGCAAAGGCTGTCCGACGGACGCCCGAATTTCACCCGGACGGGAGAGTTTCGGAGCGCTCGGTGGACGGTAGCGGTGGCGGCCGGGGCAGAGTTCACGGTGGAGTGGGCAGGTGGACACCCCGACGGGGGAGTACACCTGGTCGGAAGAGTGGATCTTTTGGGGAGGGGCCTCGGTGACGGAATGAGGGTGACGGCGTGAGTGGAGGCAGGCGGCGTGCGCCGCGGCGGCAGGCATGGTGGCAAGGCCGCGCCCAGATCGCCGCGGGCGGTCTCGCCGTCGCCGGCGTCGTCGCGGTCGCCGTGATCGTCTGGCCGGGCGGCGACAGCGGGGAACCGGCCGGTGCGGGCGACGCCTCGAAGGCCGCGACCGCCGGCGTGTCGCCCAGTCCCAGCCCCTCGCCGAGCAGGAGCTACCCCCTCTCGCGGGCCCCGCGCACCATTCCCGCCGTACGGGAGCACACCGCGGCGCACGGCCCCGGCTGGCGCCCCGCCTCCGGTGGCCGGGTCGTCGTGGACGACTCCGGTCTCGCCGACGAGGGCAAGCTGCTGGCCGGGGAGCTCAAGCTGACGTACGCGGGCCAGGACGACCCGAAGGACGGCGACGTCGAGCTGGGTCTGAACGACGGCACCGCGGGCCCGGAGTCGTACACCCTCACCGTGAAGAACCACCGGGTCACGATCAAGGGCCCCGCGGAGGCCGGCGTCTTCTACGGCACGCGCACCCTCAAGCAGGAGGTGCACGGCGGCGGCACCGCCCCCGAGGGTGTGGTGAACGACCGGCCCGCGAAACCGCAGCGCGGGTTCATGCTCGACATCGCCCGCAAGCACTTCACGGCGGGCTGGATCGAGGACCGGGTGCGCGAGCTCGGCGACCTGAAGTTCAACCAGCTCGGCCTGCACTTCTCCGACGACCAGGGCTTCCGCATCGAGTCCGACACCCACCCCGAGATCGTGTCGAAGGAGCACCTGAGCAAGGCCGAGGTCCGCCGGATCATCGCGCTCGCCGCGAGCCGGCACATCACCGTCGTCCCCGAGATCGACTCGCCCGGACACCTCGGCGCGGTCATCGCCGCGCACCCCGACCTCCAGCTCCGCAACGTCTCCGGGACCGCCACACGCGGTGCCGTCGACATCTCCAAGCCGGCCGCGGCGGACATCGTCGACGACCTGCTCAACGAGTACGCGGACCTCTTCCCCGGCGCCTACTGGCACATCGGCGGCGACGAGTACCAGGCGCTGACGGTGTCGAACCCGGCAGCGTCCTTCCCGCAGCTCGCCACCGCCGCGCGCGCCAAGTACGGCGCGGGCGCGAGCGTCGCCGACCTCGCGACCGGCTGGCTGAACGACCGCGCGGCCGTGGTCCAGGGGCACGACAGGACAGCACGCGCCTGGAACGACGGCTTCTTCCGGGGCGGCACCGTCCAGGCCGACGGCGATCTCCAGGTGGCGTACTGGACCGGCAAGGAGATCGGGGCCCGCCCCCCGGCCGAGTACCTGTCGGCGGGCCGCAAGGTCATCAACTACAACGACGAGTTCCTCTACTACGTCCTCGGCGAGCCGCAGACCTTCGTCTATCCGACCGGACAGCGCATCTACGAGCAGTGGACGCCGCTCGTCCTGCGCGGCACGGCGGCGGTCCCGGCGACGTACGACCCCCAGATCCTCGGCGGGTCCTTCGCCGTCTGGTGCGACCTGGCGAACTCGCAGACGCAGGACCAGATCGCGGCCGGCATCCGGATGCCGCTGCGCGCCACGGTCCAGAAGCTGTGGGATCCGGGCAGGCCCGAGCTGTCGTGGACGGAGTTCTCGGCGCTCGCGAAGCGGCTGGGCTGAGCCCATGGGCCGAGCGGTCGGCCCAGGGCGATCGGCCCGGCCGCGCGACGCCGGCCCGCTGCTCGCCGCCATGCGTCGAAGGCACTGACTCGGGCAGTTCCCGGCGGGCTGGAGCCGGTCGCAATCGGCTGGCCGCGTGGCTCAGCAGAACCGTATCTTCCGGATACGTATTCGTGTGCCGGGCGTGACCCTGGGGAGGGGCGCGCCCGGCTCGTCGTGCCGGCACCCCGTCGTGCCGTGCACCTGGGGGTTCTCATGACCATGCCGCCGTCGCACTCCGTCCCACCGAGGCCCGTCTCGCCGATGCCCGCGGCGCGGCCGCTCCCCCCGCTGCCGCCCCTTCCGTCCCCGAACGGACCGGCCTGGCTGCGCTCACCGGTCGGCCTCGGCAGAGCCGCCGTCGCGCTGCTCGCGCTGGTGATCGCCGCCGACCTGTTCGCGGTCTGGGCGGACTGGACGATGTACGACGTGTCCGGGGCCCTCGCCGGCGGCGACTTCGGCGACGGCGTCCAGGACCGGGCCGCCGACGCGGACACGCTGGTCACGACGTCGGGCTACGCCCAGTCGGCCACGATGGTGGGGTCCGTCGTCGTCTTCCTCCTCTGGTTCCTGCGGGTCCGCACCAACGCCGAGGTGTTCAGCCCGCACGGGCACAGCAAGTCCCGGGCGTGGGCCGGCTGGGGATGGTTCGTCCCCGTGGTCAGCCTGTGGTTCCCGCGCCGCGTGACGCTGGACATCTGGGACGCGAGCGCTCCCGCGGGGTCCCGGAGCGGCCACGCCCTCGTCAACGTGTGGTGGACCTTCTGGGTCCTCACAATGCTCACCGACCGGGTGTCCAGCAGGTCGTACACCAAGGCCGGCACGGCCGGGGAGATCCACGACGCCGCCGCGCAGGTCCTGTTCTGCGACGTCGTCGACATCGTGGCCGCGGCCCTGGCGATCCTCGTCGTGCTGAGGCTGACCCGCATGCAGCACCTGAAGGCGCTCCAGGGCCCCGCCGCGCACGCCGGCTGACACACGTCCGACGGGCACCGGTTCGTCCCTTTCTCTGGTCAACCCCGGCACCCCTGTGGTGTATTCGGCCCCAGCCGCCGAACCGAGACACCCGGGGGGAACCGGTATGGGGTACTGGGGCTATTTCGTCGTGGGCAGAAGCGAGCAGCCGCTCTCCCGGACCGCCGCGCTGGCCGGGGTGCCCGGCCTGCTGTCCCGGACGACGGCACCCGGCGGCTGGCAGGTCTGGGAGTACCCGGGCGCGGGGACCGGGATCGGGAGCATGAAGGTGCTCGCCCGCGAGACCGGGGCACCCGCGCTCTTCGGGTACGTGATGGACAGTGCCTGCGTGGCGGTGGAGGCGGCGACGCCGTCCGGCGACGCGTGGAGCGCCTGCCTGGCCCGGAACGTCATGGCCGGCCATCTCGTCGGCGCCGACGGCGGACTGGGCGTGGACGACTACTTCCTGGAGCCCGCCGACGCGGCCGCGCGGGCGGTCGCCTGGGCGGCCGGGGCGGGCCACTCGGTGACCGCCGAAGCACTGCTCGCCGTCCTGGAGGCGGAGCCGGAGGCCGGGCCACAGGGCCCCGGCGCGAAGTCGGGAGAGGTGGCCGAAAATCTGCTCTTCCAGCTCCTCGACCGGCTCGGTGTGGTGCCACTGTGACACTCCTGGACCGTTGCACGCAGTAAGGGGAAGTGCGGGCTCCGTAAAGCGAGGGCGCCCTGTTGAGGCATTTCGAGGGAGTCGTGATGAGTCTGGTGGAACTGATCGCTCAGGCCGACGAGAGAAGTCTGGCAGCGAGCGGTCTGGCTTGTTTGGATCGGTGCGTTCCGCTGCTGGGCGGTGACGACGACGTCCTGCGCCCCCTGTGGGCGTGCCTCGTGGAGGCGGACGCCTGGGCCGAGTGGGGCACGCGTCTGGAGCAGGCGCGCGTCAAGCTGGACCCGGGGGTGCCCGAGCCGCCCGTCACCGACGAGGACCACGCGGCCCTCCTCACCCGCCTGATGCTCGACACCGTTCCGGAGCGGCCCTCGGAGGGGGAGTTGCGCGCCTGGGCGGACGTCTGCTCGCTGACGGCGCTGCGGGCGCATCGCCGTCTCGACCACGCCGACGACACCACGTCCTGGCCGACGGTGCGCGAGGAGGGCCGCACGGAGGGGCTGTCCCCGCTCGTCTCCGCCGAACTGCGCCGCCAGACCGCCGTCCTGGAGCTCCTCGCCGAACACGGCACGGGCGGACTGCGGTTCGTGCTGGACACGTCGGTCGAGGCCCGGCGCGTCCTGCGGGCGGTGGTGGCGCGCAGGGCGCGGGGACGGGCGTAGGACACGCGGAGACGGGGGCGACGGCCGGCGGCGGTCGGGGGAACTCCGGGCCGGCGGGGGCCGGGAGGACCCCGGCCCCGCGTTCCCGGCGGTCGCAGCCGGACGTCGACGGATCCGGCCCCGCGCCGCTCGGACCGGCGCGGGCCGGGCCTGCGGCGGCCTCGGCCGCCTCGGTGTCCGCGGTGTCCGGGTGTCCGCGGTGTGCGCGTGGCTCGGGACGGCCCGGCGGACGGCTGCCAAACCTGCGTGCCTGGGGGGTTCCTGTGAGTGTCCTGGGGTGGAGATGGCGGTCCTGGGACGGTGTCGCGAACCCCCGCCGATCCGGGTGACGAATCAGGCCGCCGCCACGCTCTACCGAATGTGAACGCTCCTCGGACAACCAGGCCTTCAGCTGCGACGAAGCCCGTTCGCTGGGCGGCCGACTCGGTCGCGACCATGCGGGAGGGCGCCCGTCTGCGCCTCGACTACTCCGCGCAGAGTCTGTGGCGGGTCGACCGCATGATCGACGAGATACGCAGGGAGGGAGCACCGTACGCAGCCGTCGAGAGCGTGCTGCGCGGGTTCGGCGCGTACGCCGGTGAGGTCGTCGCCCGCCGTACGGGCGCCGAGTGGTGGGAGACCGGTGGCGAACACTGGCTGCGCACCCCCGACGGCCGCCTCTGGGACCCGATCGACGAGGCCCGTCGCGCCTATGTGGGCGACGGCTCCCTGCGTCTGCTGTGCCGCGAGGCCACGCGGCGGTAGCCGGCCGTCCGGCGCGGACGCCGCCGGGGGCGGTCCGGGGCAGCTGACGTGCTGTGACATTTCCGTGGGGACCGGCGCTGATGACCATGAGGGTGTCGGCGCGGTCGGCCGTGTCGGCAGAACACACTCGGGCGAACTCGGCGTGAACGAGGACAGTGTTGGGCCAGGGAGGGGAACCCCGCCGCGGGCGGCCGTACGACGCGGAACTGGGCGTGGCCGTCGCGCGGGCGCAGGAGGGTGACGAGGCCGCCTTCGCCGTCGCGTACCGGACCGTGCAGCCCGGACTGCTCGGATACCTGCGCGGGATCGTCGGGGACGACGCGGAGGACGTGGCGTCCGAGGCCTGGCTGGAGATCGCCCGGGACCTGGGGCGGTTCCGCGGTGACGGCGCGGGGTTCCGCGGCTGGACCGCGACCATCGCGCGGCACCGCGCGCTGGACCATCTGCGGCGGCTGAAGGCACGGCCCCGGGGCACGCCCATCGAGCAGGACGTGCTGGAACTGCCCGGCGGACACAGCACGCATGACGAGGCGTTGGAGACGCTGTCCACGGAGTACGCGCTGGAGCTGGTCGCGGGGCTGCCGCGCGACCAGGCCGAGGCGGTTCTGCTGCGCGTTGTCGTCGGCCTCGACGGACCGGCCGCGGCGCGGGTGCTCGGCAAACGCCCGGGCGCGGTGCGCACCTCCGCCCACCGGGGTCTCAAGCGGCTCGCGCGCCTGCTCGCGGCCGAGGGTGTGACGGACGAGGCGCCCCCGACGCTGGGGGATGCGGGATGAACCCCGGAGCGGCGGGCTGAGAGGGAACCGGCATGGGACCGGACGGAGTGCCTGTGGAACCCAGGAAGGCGGCGGACCCCACGGGGCCCGGCGGGAGTGAACGGCGGGGCGACGACGGTTCCCCCGGCCGTCGGGTCGCCGACGCCACGGGCCCCGGCGCCGACTCCGGCGGACGGGTCGCTCTCAGGGGCGGCGGAGGCGGACGTGGTGTCGCCCTCGGGGTACGGGCCGCCGTCGGGTCGCTGCTCGCCGCCGCCATGCGCGGTCGCTCGGTTGACGGCGAGGCGGAGGCGCACGCCGTCGCCGCCTTCCGTGCCGCCCGGGACGACGGAGCGCACGCCGCCCCCACCCGCCGACGGGACGACTGGCGCCACCGGAGGGGCGCGGGCACGACCGGGAGCAGGGCGAACGCCGAACGGCCGGGGGACGCGGGGGAGACGGGGGAGGCGGGGAACACGTCGGACGCGGGAGCGCCGGACACGGCGACCTTCCCGGCGGAAACGGTGGGAGCGGCGGAGGCGACCGGCGGGGCGGCCGGAGCGACGGCGGTGGCTCGGGTTCAGCGGCAGGCCGGGGACCGTACGGATTGAGCCACGGCCGGGCCGGGCGGAGCCGGTGCATGTGCCGAGGAGTGGTGCCGATGGCAACGGCCGGGGCCGCCACCCCCCACAGGAGAGGCCCCGACCGTCGCGCGGCACGGGCCGCGCGGCGGCCCGTACTCAGTACAGCGCCGCGACTGCGTTTTGTGTCACACCTCGCTCCGTCACCAGGTAGTTGCACGTTGTACGAACATGGACGGGGAGCTGTTTCAGGCCGTAACGTTCCATTCGCGCCGGGTGCGGACGACCGACGGGACCGTGACCACGGGGACCGGAGACCGCGGGCCGCGTGGGCCTGTGACCAGAACCACGCGGGACCCGGGACCGCGACCATTCATCGAGGAAGCACGACGGCGAGACAACCGGTCCGCGAGAGCGGTACCGGACGGGGCGCACAGAGGGGCGCGGGGGTGCTGGGGGACGACGCGGAGCTGACCGCCGCGGTGCGTGCTGCGCAGGACGGGGACGAGACCGCGTTCCGGACTGTGTACCGCGCCGTGCACCCACGGCTGCTCGGCTACGTACGGACGCTGGTCGGAGAACCGGACGCGGAGGACGTCACGTCCGAGGCCTGGCTGCAGATCGCCCGCGACCTGGAGCGGTTCAGCGGAGACGCGGACCGGTTCCGCGGCTGGGCGGCGCGGATAGCCCGCAACCGCGCCCTGGACCACATACGGATGCGCGGACGCCGCCCCGCGACGGCCGGCGACGAGACCGAACTGGCCGGCCGGCCCGCCGAGTCCGACACCGCGACCGAGGCCATCGAGTCGCTGGCCACCGACAGCACTCTCTCGCTCATCGCCCAGCTCCCCCAGGACCAGGCGGAAGCCGTCGTCCTGCGGGTCGTGGTCGGCCTCGACGCCAAGTCCGCGGCCGAGACGCTGGGCAAGCGTCCGGGCGCCGTCCGCACGGCGGCGCACCGCGGTCTGAAGCGGCTCGCGGAGCTGCTCGACGCGGATGCGGAATCCACCGGCGCGCTTGACGCCGTTCCCCAGCAAAGAGGATCGCGCACCCGCGCGGTGACGTCCGCCGGTGTGACGCATACGCGTTCGCGGACGCAGAAGGACATGTGATGGCCGACGAGCACTACAGGTGGCTGGACGCCGACGCCGTGGAGCGTCTGCTGCGCGGAGAGCCGCTGGAAGCCGTCGACGCGGACACGCGCGAGCAGGTGGAGCGGCTCGCCGGAGCACTCGACGCCCTGATCGCCGAACCCGCCCCGAACAGCGACGAACTCCCCGGCGAGGCAGCCGCGTTGGCCGCGTTCCGTAAGGCGCGCGAGAACGCCGACGGAGCCGCCGCGCCGCTCGGCCGGCGCGATCTCGCGCGCTCCGCGGCCCATGCCGCCGACGCCGGTCTCGTACGGATCGGGCGGCCGGCCGCGCACGGACGGCGCACCCGGTGGGGGCGCCCCACCCGGATCGGGCTCGCCGCCGTGCTGGCCGCCGGGATGGTCGGCGGGGTCGCCGTCGCGGCCGGAACCGGAGCGTTGCCGACGCCGTTCACCCGCCAACACCCGGACCCCGCCGCCTCGGTCACGGCGATCCGGACTCCCGACCGTCCGCTCGGCTCCCCCGGGCCCACCGTCTCCGGCGGCATCGGTTCCGTGGTGCCGTCGCCCGACGGCCCCTCGGGCCGGCCGTCGGGCGACGCGCCGACGTCCGCGGGGCCGGACACCGCCGACGC
Organism: Streptomyces sp. M41(2017); assembly: GCF_002078175.1. Taxonomy (GTDB): domain Bacteria; phylum Actinomycetota; class Actinomycetes; order Streptomycetales; family Streptomycetaceae; genus Streptomyces. Next base: position 3,037,636 of record NZ_MWFK01000001.1, read on the forward strand.
GTCGGGCCGGCCCGGCGACGACGCCACCGAGAGTGCCGACCGCGATCCCGCGTGGTTGAACCGGGCGCGTACGTACTGCCGTGACGTGCTCGACGGCAAGGACCTCGCCGGGGAGCGCCGCCAGCTCCTGGAGCACGCGGCCGGAGGCGGCCGCAGGATCAAGCTGTACTGCGCGGGCCTGCTCGGCCGCCGGGCCGGCGCCGGTGACGGCAAGAGCGCAGGGGACGACGGCAAGCAGGGCTCGGGCCGCGGGTCCGGCCAGGACGGCCGGGACGACCGCGGGGACCAGGGCGACGACGACGGACACCACATAGGGCGCGGCAACGACCCCCGGGGCAACGGGGGCGTCGTCGCCCCCGTACGGCCCGGGCACCCCGCCCCGGTCCGGCGCCTGCCGGTCAGGCCCGGGACGTCCCCGGCGCCCCGGCCTGCGGCGACGCCGCTGCCCGCTCCCTCTCCGTGAGGCGCGGGGCCCGGTGCGGCCGCCCCTCGGGTCGCCGCTTCCGGGAGTCCGGCCTCCGCCCGACCAGGTGGTACGCCGCTGACCTGCAGTTTCGTTTTTCCTTGAACTTTTCCTCCGGCCCGGTGTGACGTTTTCAGCCGCCGTGACGCAGTAAGGGGTGAGCCGACTGGTCATCGGCCGTCGCACGGAGCCGGGGTTCCCCCCGTACCCACGGCTCCGTGCACCTGGCGCGGGCGGGACACGTTCCCCCGGTCCCGCCCGCGCCCCACTCCTTTCCCGCCCCACCCCCGCAGCGCCCCGTCACCAGTAGACGACGACCTTGTCGCCGTTCCGGACCTGCGCGAACAGGGCCGACACCTTGCTCTGGTCACGGACGTTGACGCAGCCGTGCGAGGCGCCGTAGTAGCCGCGCGCGGCGAAGTCCGAGGAGTAGTGCACGGCCTGGCCGCCGCTGAAGAACATCGCGTACGGCATGGACGTGTGGTAGAGCGTCGACACGTGATGGCGTGACTTGAAGTAGACGGTGAACACGCCCTCGCGGGTCGGCGTGTACTGCGAGCCGAACCGCACGTCCATCTCCGAGACGGTCCTGCCGTCGACCATCCAGCGCAGGGTGCGGCTGGTCTTGCTGACGCACAGCACCCGCCCCGTCAGACAGCGCGGATCGGGCTTCGCGGCCGGCTGCCCGCCGTACGGGTACAGCTCCCAGTCGGCCGGATCGTGCGTCATCTTCTTCAGACGCTGCCAGGTGACGGCGTCCATCTGCCCGGTGCTCGGCAGCCCCCGCTTGCTCTGGAACCCCTTGACGGCCGCGACCGTACGGTCGTCGTACGTCCCCGTCGGCGGGGTGATCAGCCAGGCGACCTGGTGCAGCCGGGCCTGCGCCGAGCGGATGTCGTCCCCCCGGTCGCCGCTCGACCAGAGGACCTTGGCGGGGACTCCCTTCGAGGCGGCCGGGGTGCCGGCCCTGCCCTCGGCGCCGGTCGTCGGCTTGTCGTCGTCGCCCTTACCGGGCGCGAGCGAACCGTCGATCCGCACGGGCGCCGCGGTCTTCCCCGACGCGTCCACACCCTGTGCCGTGCAGCCGCTCAGCGCGGCCAGCGCCACCAGCGCGGCCAACGGTCTCTTCATCCCTGTGGTACGCATCCGGACCCCTGTTCCACCCGTCCTGTCGTGCACATCAGGCCCCCCTCTCGCCCCGCGCCCCCTGAGATGCTCCCCGCGGGTGACCGGTCACGAACCAGGCGGCATGGGGGCAGCGAACACGAGAACCCCCCGCCCCCACGGACGCACATGCGGTCGAGGACGTTCCGACCTGGGCGATTCCTCCGTATGGGTGAGCGGGAACGGAGTCCGCGCGCCCGGGCCGTGCTCACCACGCTCCCCGGCGGCGAACGACCCGCCCGGGCCCCGGCCATGACGGACGTGTGAGACGGGGCGGTGCGGTGTCGTAGGTGCGTGCGACACTCACTTTCATGCTTGGTGTCATCGATCTCCCCACCTATCTGGCGGGGCTTGTGCTGATTGTCCTGTTGCCGGGACCGAACTCCTTGTACGTGCTGTCGGTCGCCGCCCGGAAGGGTGTGCGTACGGGGTACAGGGCCGCCGCGGGTGTGTGGTGCGGGGACACCGTGCTCATGACGCTCTCCGCGGCCGGTGTCGCGTCGCTGCTGCAGGCGAACGAGGTGCTGTTCGGGATCGTGAAGTACGCGGGCGCCGGCTATCTGACCTGGCTGGCGTTCGGAATGCTGCGGGCCGCGTGGACGATGTGGCGGGCCCGCCGGGAGGCCGCCGTCGAGAGCGCGGAGGCCGAGCCGGTGGCCGGGGAGCGGCCGTTCCGGCGAGCGTTCGTGATCAGCCTCTTCAACCCGAAGGCGATCCTGTTCTTCGTCGCCTTCTTCGTGCAGTTCGTCGACCCCGGCTACGCCTACCCGGCGCTCTCCTTCGTCGTGCTCGGCGCCTTCGCCCAGCTCGCGAGCTTCCTCTACCTGACCGCGCTGATCTTCAGCGGTACGCGGCTCGCGGCCGCCTTCCGCCGCCGGCGGCGCCTCTCCGCCGGCGCCACCACCGCGGCCGGCGCCCTCTTCCTCGGCTTCGCGGTCAAGCTCACGCTCGCCAGTGCCTGAGACCCGCCCTCAGCCGAGGGGCAGGCCCACCGTGGCCGCGTACGCCGGCAGCGTGCTCGTCGTGCTGCCGGCCCAGCCGACGTAGCCGTCGGGGCGGACGAGGAAGACGCCGCTGCCGTACTTCTGGCACGCGTCGACGCGAGCCGTACGGACGCCCGGCAGTGCCCGCGGTTCCTCGTCCATGCCGACCGTCAGCAGCGTCCAGTGCGGTCCCCGGAACACATCGAAGAGCCGGACGCCGCCGACCGTCGCGTCGGGGGCCCGGTCACCGGCTCGCAGCGCTCCGTCCGGCAGCTCCGTGCGGGTCTCCACCGCGAGGGACGAGCCCCGGTAGCCGAGGCCGAGTTGACGGGTCGCCGCCCCGCGCCGGGTCTCGCCGCGGTGCACCCGCGTCGACAGGCCGAGCATGTCGGCGGCGACGGGCCGCCGTTCCGCCTCGTAGGTGTCGAGAAGGGCGGCCGGTGCCGCGCCGCTCAGCACCGCGCCCAGCTTCCAGCCCAGGTTGTAGGCGTCCTGGACGCTGGTGTTGAGCCCCTGCCCGCCGGCCGGCGAGTGCACGTGCGCCGCGTCCCCGGCGAGGAAGACCCGGCCTGCCCGGAAGCGGTCCGCGAGGGCGGCACGTGGCCGGAAGTCCGAGGCCCACCGCACCTCGGTCACGTCCTCGGGCGCGAGATGGGAGCGCGCGGCGACGGTCTTCCGGGTGCCCTCCAGGGACAGGTCGACGTCCGTGCCCTCCGGGAACTGCGCCACGGCCTGGAAGTCCTCCGTGCCGGCCAGCGGGCAGATCGCCAGGAAGCCGCCGGAGTCCGGGCTCGGCGGGAAGACGTGCCAGTTGTCGCGGTCGAGGCCGGTGATCCGGACGTCCGCGACGAGCAGGGGATGCGGGTCGACGGTCTCCCCGGTCATGGCGATCCCGAGCGCGCGCCGCACGACGGAGCGACCCCCGTCCGCGGCGACGACGTACCGGGCGTGGACCGGCGCCCCGGAGGCGAACTCCACGGTCACACCGGCCCCGTCGTCGCCGGCCGCGTCGCCACCGGACCTCTCGGTCTCCTCGATCCCGACGACCTCGCGGCCGAAGGCGACCCGTCCGCCGAGTTCCTCCAGACGCGCGAAGAGGATCTCCTGCGTACGCCACTGCGGCACCATCCACGGTGTCGAGTACGGCGAGTCGTCGGTCGTGTCGGCCGGGTCGAACATCCGGTGCTCGCCGGCGCGCCGGCCGTCCTGCCAGATCATCCCCACCGGGTACTCGCCGCCCGCCGCCCGGATCGCGTCGAGCACGCCGAGGTCGTCGAAGACCTCCATGGTGCGCGGCTGGATGCCCTTGCCGCGTGAGCCGGGGAAGAGCGCGCCGGCCCGCTCGACGACCAGGGCGTCCACCCCGCGCCGGGCGAGATCCGCGCCGAGGGCGAGACCGGTCGGGCCCGCGCCGATGACGAGTACGTCCACGGTGTCCTTGTCGGTGCGCACGTCCATCCACTCCTTAACGCCGTTAAGTTCCTTGCTTCGGAGCATGCGCTTAACGGCGTTAAACTGTCAAGCGTGGCCACCGAGAGAACTCCGAGGACCCAGCGCCCCCGGCTGGACAAGAAGCAGGTCGTCGAGACCGCCCTGCGGCTGCTCAACACGACGGGCCTCGACGGCCTGACGCTGCGGGCGATCGCCAAGGAGCTGGACGTGCAGGCGCCCGCGCTCTACTGGCACTTCAGGAACAAGCAGGAACTGCTCGACGAGATGGCCACCGAGATGTACCGACGGATGGCCGCGGACGTGGGGGAGGACGCGGAGGGCGGCTGGCGGGAGCGGCTGCTCGCCGCCAACCGCGGACTGCGCGCGGCCCTGCTGAGCTACCGCGACGGCGCGAAGGTCTTCAGCGGATCACGCTTCAACGGCACCGTGCACGCGGTCGAGATGGAGCGCACGCTGAGGCTCTTCACCGACGCGGGCTTCACCCTCGACCAGGCGGTCCGCGCGGCCACCACCGCGTATCTCTACACGCTCGGCTACGTCACCGAGGAGCAGGGCGTCCAGCCCCTGCCGGGCGAGCGGCGCGAGGGCTACGACGTACAGGAACGCGCCCGCCGCATGGCCGACTTCCCTCTGTCGGCTGCGGCGGGCGCGGAGATCTTCGAGAACTACGAACGGCACTTCGAGGAGGGTCTGGAGCTGGTCGTGGCCGGTATCGAGACGCTCTACGGGATCGGCTGAGAAGGCGTCACCGGAGGGCCGGCTGCGGGCGCGGCTTCGCCAGGGCCGAGCGCAGCCTCGGAGTGAGCCGGTTCTCCACGAAGCGGTTCAGCAGCCAGGCCAGGAGCAGCATCGTGACGACCGTCGCCGGGAAGGTGGCGTAGGACGGCAGGTGCAGGGTCCGGTGATAGGCCTGGATGGCGACCCAGCCCAGGTGTTCGTGTACGAGGTAGAACGGGTACGTGAGCGCGCCCGCGACCGTCAGCCAGCGCCAGTTGGCCCAGTTCAGCCAGCCCAGGGCGATCGCGGCGACGGCGACGTAGCCGAAGGTGACGACCAGCATGATCCCGAGGGCCGAGCGGTCGGAGAAGAACTGGGGGTTCGGGGCGTGCCACAGGCGGTCGACGGCGTAGTGCTGGCCGATCAGCCAGCTCACCCCGACGATGCCCCAGGCGTACGCGTCCCGGCGGTCGCGGTGGACGAGGTAGAGGCCGACGCCGCCGATGAAGTACGGGGCGTACTCCGGCATCAGGACCATGTTGAGGAGCGGTTCGTTCACACCCTGCGCGACGGCCGCCGCCAGGGTCCAGCCCGCGCAGAACAGGATCACGCGCCGCCGGTCGGCGCCGGGCAGCACGATGCAGAGCGCGAAGAGGGCGTAGAAGCGGACCTCCGCCCACAGGGTCCAGCAGACGCCCAGTACCCGGTCCACGCCCAGCGGCTGCTGGAGCATCGTCAGATTGAGCAGCGCGTCGCTCGGCGAGACCGCCTTGTACGCGACGACGGGCAGCGCGAACACCGCGGTGACGATGATGATGGCGGCCCAGTACGCGGGCAGCAGCCGGGAGGCGCGCGAGGCGAAGAAGGAGCGCAGGGGCCGGCCCCAGCCGCTCATGCAGATGACGAAGCCGCTGATGACGAAGAAGACCTGCACGCCGAGGCAGCCGTACGCGAACAGCTGGTGCAGGGCGGGGAACTGGTGCTTCGGCGAGGTGCCCCAGGCCTGCGTGACCTCGCCGTCCCGGCCGCCGTAGTGGTAGCACGCCACCATCAGGGCCGCGATCAGCCGCAGGCCGTCCAGGGCGCGCAGCCGGTTCTCCCGGCGGGCCGCGGGCTTGGGCGCGGCAGGCGTCTCGGCAGGAGGCAGCACCGTGCGGACCACGGTGCCGGTTGACGTCCCGCGGGCCTCCTCGGGCGTGTCGATCACAAGGTTCCCCTCCATGGGACTCAGCTGGCCCACAGCACGTTAGTCCGATAGTCGGGGATGCTTGCGCCATGGCGAGGCCGGTTCGTCGTCCCGCCCACAGGCGTTCACCTGTGCGATACCCCGGTGTTGACAACTCTTCCGAATCGTCACAAATCGCCCAAGCGCTCTAAGGTGCGGCCGAACACGTGTCGGGGAACGACGGCGGTCCGGAACGAGGCCGGAACGGCAGAGCGGGGAGCGGGGCCCGGCCGCATCCGGCCGCTCCCCGCTCCCCGCTCCTCCGCCACCGGACCACGGCGCCTTCCCGGCCGCCCCGGATGCCGTCAGGCGCTCCGGTGGCGGCCTCCGCCGTGACCGGAGCCGAAGGCCCGCCGCAGTGCCGTACGGCCCGCCTCAGCGCCCCACGGCCCGCTTCAGCGAGCGGGCCCGCCGGGCGACCCGGCGGACCGTGGCGTTGCGCGGGATGAACGCGAGCTGTGCCGGGACCGCGCCCGGCAGAGCCAGCGAGGTGAGGCGCTTGCGCTTGAAGTAGCGCCAGGTGTGCTGGTCCAGATGCCGCGTCAGATAGCTCTCGGCCGCCGGGCGCAGATCGGGGTGGATCTTGGGCTGCATCGCGAAGCCCACGGCCCGCAGCAGCTTCGTCACGTCCGCCACGTCCATGCCGGTGCGCTGTCCCGTCACGGCCGCCCGGTCCGACAGCTCGGGCAGCAGCGCGTCGACGATCGTGACCGGGACCCGGTTGCTGTTCTCGTACGGGGTGAGGCGGTCCAGCAGCGAGCCGGTGCCGACCCGGGCGACCGGCAGGCCGTACAGCGCGGACGCCGTGAGCAGTGCCGTCGAGAAGCAGCCGACGACCAGGGCGGGCCGCATGCGCTGGTACAGGACCTCGGCGAGGACCGGGGTGTCGACCACCGTGAGGTCCGCCCCGAGCCGCTCCGCCTCGCGCTCCAGCAGGCGCGACCAGCGGGCCGGCGCCGTCGGGTGCGGCTTGAACACCACACGGGTGTGGCCGAGGGCGATCGCGCCCTTCAGCATCCGTACGTGGAGGTCCTCCTCTTCCTCGGCGGTGAGGATGCCGAGTGCGGAGAGGTACTGGCCGAGCAGCAGCGCCGGTTCGTCCAGGGCGGGCAGCGCGTCGCCGGTGTCCACGAGTTGCGCGAGCACCTTCACGAACGCGTCCGTGGGCACGATCTCCGGTTCGACGCCGAACTCGGTGAGCAGCAGCGGCGTGAGACCGGGGACCAGGTCCAGGTGCAGCAGCCGGGTCACCCGGGTGCCGACCAGCGGGTCGATCTTGTTGCGGGTGGGCCCGTAGCTCATCAGACCGTCGGCGTAGACGGTGACGGGCGCTCCCATGAAGATCTGCGAGATGCCGAGCGCCGGGTTGACCTGGATCGACTCCACGGCCAGCTCGACGTCGTCGTCGCCGAGGTTCCAGGCGAGCCGCAGGTGCCGCTCCCACAGCGGTACGTCGTCCGGGCGCGGGGCCCAACCGCCGGGGTGGAACGGGGAGATGGTCTCGTTCCAGGAGATGACGTCGTCGAAGCGGCCGCGCAGCTGCTCGAAGCCGGGCATCTCGTCCACGCCGGGCGTCGTCTCGGGCGTCGCCGCGTTGTTCGAGACGAGCAGGATGCGCCGGTCGGCGGGCCCGAAGCCGTCGGTGTCGAGGGCCGCGGCGAGCGTGGCCGTTCCGTACAGCGTGGACGCCATGAAGATCTGGGTGGTCACGCGGCCACCCCCGCGGTCGGCGCGGGGCGCCGGCGCAGTCGGCGCAGCCGTGTGGCGCGCTGCACGTCCATGGAGTCGAGGGCTTCGTCGAGCACGTCCTGCGGCATGCGCCGCAGCGTGACGGCGCTCATGGACTTCAATTTCCGTGCCACCGCCGGCTCGAACCTTTCGATGGATCCCAGGTGATGGGAAATGATCGCGCAATAGGTGCGCACGGCTTTCGGCAGCAGTTTGTCCGCGTCCCGGTCCTCGGCTGTTTCGGCCACCACCTGGTCGAACGCGCGAATGAAATCGAGTTGGCGCACATCGCCGATCTGGGTGAGCGAGGAGGCGACACCACGCCGGTAGAACACGCCCAGCAGCCCCACGGTGGCGAAGGATTCGGCCTCCCGGTGCAGCTTCCAGATCCACGGCCGGTCCTCGGCCGTGCGCAGCCCGTCGGTGAAGTGGAGCAGCCCGCGGTCGACGAGCCGGCGGTGGTAGATGCCCGCCCAGGCGTAGGCGTAGTCGACGGAGGTGGACCGGTCTGCGGGGAGGATGGCGTCGCGCGGATTCAGGACGACTCCGCGGCGGCCGTGCGGGACACGGTGCACCGAACGGGCCCGCGCCGTGCACTGGACATGGTCCGTGCGCACGAAGTCGCAGCCCAGGTCCTCGATGGAGGACAGGAGTTGTTCGTAGTAACCGGGGGCGAGCCAGTCGTCCCCGTCGAGGAACGTGAGGTACTCGCCACGCGCTCTGTCGATCCCGGTGTTGCGCGCGGTGGCCAGTCCTCCGTTCTTCTCGTGTCTGACATACACCGCGCCCGGGAGCTCGCGCTCCGCGCGCGCGAGAATGTCCGGTGTCTCGTCGCGCGAGCAGTCGTCGACGAGAATGAATTCGAAGTCCTGTCGTGCGTTCGCACGCAGGCTCTTCAGAGTGTCTGGCGCGTATTGCTGCACGTTGTAGAACGGCACGATGACGGAGAGCTTGACCACCCCTGTGACGTTAGGGGGCGGCCCGGCATTCGTCTTGACCGTTGGTGGGATACGAGGTGAACGACGCGTGGCGGTACCGTGAACCACGTCGTTTTCCGGGGCGTTCGCGGGCTGATTCGCCATTCGTCGGTGTGCTGTTAACCGTTTGTTGCATTCTGGTTGGGCCGCTCCTCGAAATGGCTTCCTAGCGTCTAGGACGTGCCAGCAAGTACCACGAAGTCCCTGCGGGTGGCCGTCCTCGCGGATTCCGACACCCGGTGGAAATGGGGTTCGCTCACCGCGACCCGCATCGCCCCGGCCGAGTCGGACGTCCGCCTCGACGGATTCCTCCTGCGCGGCCGTGCCACCCCGACCGCCCGCCAGCTCGAAGAGGTCGGCGTCCGAGCGGACTCCCTCCGCGAGGTCACCGCCGTCGAGTTCCTGCGTGAGCTGGGCAAGGAGAGCGACGAGGGCCGAACCCGCGACACCCACGACAACTACGACGTGGTCGTCCTCGCCCTGGTCGGCGGTGCCGTCCAGGCGGTGCTGCACGGCCTGGCCCGCGCCTGGGAGGGACGGGCGAAGCGGCCCCTGGTCGTCACCGGCTACGTCGGCGTCGTCTACGAGAAGCTCGCCGACGGTCTGCTGCTGCGGCACGGCGCGGACCTGGTCCTCGCCAACTCCCGTCAGGACGCGGACCGTTTCCGGGCCGTGTACGAGGGGGTCGGCGCCGACGCCGGGTCGGTGACCGAGGTCGCGCTGCCCTTCCTCGGCGGGGCCGCGTACACCGAGAACGACCCCTACACGGTCGTCTTCGCCGCCCAGCCCTCCGTACCGGAGAACCGCAAGGACCGTACGTACCTGCTCGACCGGCTGATCCGGCACGCACGGCTGCACCCGGACCGCGAGGTCCTGCTCAAGCTGCGCTCCAGGCCGGGCGAACACACCACGCACATCGAGGAACTGCCCTACCAGAAGCTGGTGCAGAAGGCGGACCCGCCGGCCAACTTCCGGCTGGTCTACGGACACATGGGCGAGGTCCTCGACCGCACCGACCTGCTGGTCACCATCAGCTCGACGGCCGCCCTGGAATCCCTGCACCGCCGCATCCCCACCGTCGTCCTCAGCGACCTCGGGGTGCGCGAGGCGCTCGGCAACCACCACTTCGTGGGCTCCGGCTGCCTCGCCTCCTGGGACCAGCTCGACGAGGGGCACCGCCCGGTGCCCGACGCGGCCTGGGTCGCCCGGCAGGGCGTCGCGGCCGAGGGAGGCGCGTACGAGAGGGCCTTCGACGCCGCCCGGACGCGCATCACCGAGCTGCTGGAGGCGGACGAGCTGCCGCCCCTGGCCCCCTACTACACACCCGTCACCGCGCCCGGCTACCTGCCCGGCATCCTCGCCCGCCATCACCTCGGCCCGGACGGCAGCCCGCTGCCCGGCGCCCCCGCCGCGGACCGGGAGCCCAGCCCCGTACGGCAGATCGTGCGCCGGGCCGCCCGCGGCGCCTACCGCCACGGCGTCCAGCGCGTCGCCCCCGTCATCCGGCGGATGGGCGACCTGTGACGGCCCCGGAACCCGGCGGCGCCCGGCGCCGCGCACCCCACGCCTCTCTCGCCTCCCGTCAAGGAGAACAGCGCATGACCAACTCGGAAGCGGGCCACCCCGCGCCGGTGCGCCGCGTGCTCGCGGTGATCCCCGCGCGCGGCGGCTCCAAGGGCGTGCCCGCGAAGAACCTCCTCCCCGTCGGCGGCGTCCCGCTGGTGGCCCGCGCGGTGCGCGAGTGCCGCTCCGCCCGCCTCGTGACGGACGTCGTGGTCTCCACCGACGACCAGGCCATCGCCGCCGCAGCCCGCCAGGCCGGCGCCGAGGTCGTGCTGCGGCCCGCCGCCATCGCCGGCGACACCGCCACCTCCGAGGCCGCCGTCCTGCACGCCATGGACGCCCACGAGGCGCTGCACGGCTCCCCGGTCGACGTGGTGCTGCTCGTGCAGTGCACCAGCCCCTTCATCATCCGCGAGGACGTGGACGGTGTGGTGAACGCGATCCTCGCGGAGGGTGCCGACACCGCCCTGACCGTGGCGCCCTTCCACGGCTTCGTGTGGCGGGACGCCGACGACGACCCGGCCGCCCCGGTGGCCGCCGACACCGGCCGCACGGCCGTCGCGGGCGGCACCGACACCCTCGTCGCCGACACCGCCGTCAGCGGCGGCTACGGCGTCAACCACGACAAGTCCTTCCGGCCGCGCCGCCAGGACCGCCCGCAGGACCTGCTGGAGACCGGCGCCGTCTACGCCATGGAGGCCACCGGCTTCCGCGCGGCCAGGCACCGCTTCTTCGGCCGCACCGAACTCGTGCGCACCGACCCGGCCCGCGTGCTGGAGATCGACGACCCGCACGACCTCGCCCGCGCCCGGGCCCTCGCGCCGCTCTTCGACGCGACCAGGCCCGGCTCCCTCCCGACCGCCGCCGACATCGACGCGGTCGTCCTCGACTTCGACGGCACCCAGACCGACGACAGGGTGCTGATCGACTCCGACGGACGGGAGTTCGTCTCCGTGCACCGCGGGGACGGACTCGGTATCGCCGCCCTCCGCAGAAGCGGACTGACGATGCTGATCCTGTCCACGGAACAGAACCCGGTCGTCGCCGCCCGGGCCCGGAAGCTCAAGATCCCGGTCCTGCACGGCATCGACCGGAAAGACCTCGCACTGAAGCAGTGGTGCGAGGAGCAGGGCATCGCGCCTGAGCGCGTGCTCTACGTCGGCAACGACGTCAACGACCTCCCCTGCTTCGCCCTCGTGGGCTGGCCGGTGGCGGTCGCGAGCGCCCACGACGTCGTGCGCGGCGCCGCACGCGCGGTCACCACCGTCCCTGGTGGCGACGGCGCGATCCGAGAGATCGCCAGCTGGATCCTCGGCCCTTCTCTCGACTCCCTCGACAAGTAAGGAACCTCCCCACCATGAGCACCAACTCCCGCCTGCGCCAGTTCGGTTCGAAGACCGCCGGTCCCGGCCACCCCGTCTACGTCGTCGGCGAGATCGGCATCAACCACAACGGTGAGCTGGAGAACGCCTTCAAGCTCATCGACGCGGCCGCCGAGGCCGGCTGCGACGCCGTCAAGTTCCAGAAGCGCACCCCGGAGATCTGCACCCCGCGCGACCAGTGGGACATCGAGCGCGACACCCCCTGGGGCCGCATGACCTACATCGACTACCGCCACCGTGTGGAGTTCGGTGAGGACGAGTACCGCCAGATCGACGAGTACGCCAAGAGCAAGAACATCGACTGGTTCGCCTCCCCGTGGGACACCGAGGCCGTCGCCTTCCTGGAGAAGTTCGACGTCCCGGCCCACAAGGTCGCCTCCGCCTCGCTGACCGACGACGAACTGCTCCGCGCCCTGCGCGGCACCGGCCGCACGGTCATCCTCTCCACCGGCATGTCGACGCCGAAGCAGATCCGTCACGCGGTCGAGGTCCTCGGCAGCGACAACATCCTGATGTGCCACGCGACGTCGACCTACCCGGCGCAGGCCGAGGAGCTCAACCTCCGCGTCATCAACACCCTCCAGGCCGAGTTCCCGAACGTCCCGATCGGCTACTCCGGTCACGAGACGGGCCTGCAGACCACCCTCGCCGCGGTCGCCCTCGGCGCCACCTTCGTCGAGCGCCACATCACCCTCGACCGCGCGATGTGGGGCTCCGACCAGGCCGCCTCCGTCGAGCCGCAGGGCCTCACCCGCCTCGTCCGCGACATCCGCACCATCGAGGCCTCCCTCGGTGACGGCGTCAAGAAGGTCTACGAGTCGGAGCTCGGCCCGATGAAGAAGCTGCGCCGTGTCCCGGGCGTCGTCGCCGAGGCCGAGATCGCCGCGGCCGCGGGCGAGCCCGTCTCGGTCTGAACGCCCTGAACTCCTTACGACGGGACGGTCGTACGACGATGAGCCCCCGCGCCGGATCCATCGGCTCCCACACTCTCGCCTTCGTCGAGAGCCCGGTACAGCTCCTGAACGTGCTGGAGTGGGCGCACACCCAGGCCCACGACGCCGCGGCACCCGGCGCGGGGTTCACCCTCGTCGTCCTCTCTCCCAACGACCCGATGACCCGCGGGCAGCTCCGTCGCATGGCGGAGCTGGCCCGCGACGAGGGTCACACGGTCCGCTGGGAGGAGGCCCGCGGCGGCACCACGGCCCCCTTCCACACCATCGGGGGACTGGCGCCCATGCTGCGCCGCGCCCGGCGGATCGTCATGGGGGACCCGTTCTCCCGGTACGTGCAGCTGTTGCTGACCATCACCCGGGCACAGGACCTGGTCGTGGTCGACGACGGCACGGCGACGATGGAGTTCGTCGCCCAACTCGCGGGCGGGGAAAGGCTGGTGCGCTGGCACCGGCGCGGAGGCCGGCCCGGACCGCGGGACGTCCTCTTCGCCCCCGTCTCCGGAGCGGCCCGCCGCAGACTCACGCCGAACGACCGGCGCAGCGTCGAGGTGTTCTCCTCGATGCCGATCGACTCGGCACCGGACGGCGTCCGGATCACCGCCAACGACTTCTCCTGGACCCGGTCCCGGTTCGGGCCGCCGCGCATCACCAAGGGCGCGGACCTGGTCGGCACCTCGCTCGTCGAGACGGGCGTCGTCGACCCGGACCGCTACCTGGACGCGGTCCGCGGGCTCGCGAAGGCCCACGGCGCCACCCGCTACTTCGCGCACCGCCGGGAGAGCACCGACAAGCTCCACCGGCTGGCGGTGGAGACGGGGCTGGAGATCGTCCGCCCCGACCTGCCGCTGGAACTGATCGCCCGCCGCGGCCCCATAGGGCGGACCATCCTGAGCTTCCCCTCCACGGTCGTGCACACGCTGCCGCTGGCCCTGGTCGGCACCGACGTGCGGGTCGCGGTCTGCGACATCGACCCGAGCTGGCTCACGGAGAACGCCTCGCCCCGCGCCCAGGGCTTCCTCTCGGGAGTCACGGGAACGGCCCGCGACGTCCACCGCCTCTCGGCGGTGTCCGCCGTCTGACCGCAGGACCGGGGCCGCGCCCCGGTCCGCACGACACCCCACCCCGAGCCCGGCGCCCACCGCGCCGGGCTCCTCGCGTCCGTCACCCGCCCGCGCGCGACGAGTGACACAGCGTGACGGCACGAGGGTGCCTCGACCACGCCTCCGGAAATCGGTCGCGCTCGTGTGAGACCGTGGAGAACAGGTGCGGGAAGGGACCCGGGCACGCCGGGTGTTCTCCGTACGGATCGGCGGGCGACCCCCGGCCGAGTCGGATCACAGCCGGTCACCAGCCCCGTCCAAGATCCAAACGTCCGAAAAGCCGGGCGAGTTTACCCATCCCCGAAGACAGCCATGCGTGGCGCGGCCAGTTTTTCTTCCCCTAACGGGCTGAACTTTTGTTGATCGTGGGTTAGTTGGCCGCCCGATCGCCTTACCCTTCAAAGGGTGAACCAACTGATGACCCGAGAGTCCGAGGCCGATCTCCCCGGGGAACCGTTGCTCCCCGGCGCGCTGCCCGAGGCACTGCGCGCCGAACTCGTGGCGTTCCGACGCGACTTGCACATGCACCCCGAGCTCGGCAACCAGGAGTTCCGCACCACCGCCGCGATCAAGGCGCGCCTGGAGCAGGCGGGCCTCGCGCCGCGCGTCCTCGCCATCGGGACCGGCCTCATCTGTGACATCGGAGGCCCGGACGACGTACGCCCCCGGCTGGCGCTGCGCGCCGACATCGACGCGCTCCCCATTCCGGACACGAAGAGTGACTGCGCGTACCGCTCCACGGTTCCCGACCGCGCCCACGCCTGCGGTCACGACATCCACACCACGGTCGTGCTCGGCGCCGGCCTCGTCCTCGCCGACCTGCACGCCCAGGGCCTGCTGCCCCGCCCCGTGCGGCTGATCTTCCAGCCCGCCGAGGAGGTGCTGCCGGGCGGCGCCCCGGACGCGATCGACTCGGGGGTCCTCGACGGCGTGGGCCGGATCGTCGGCGTGCACTGCGACCCGAAGGTCGACGCGGGGCGCATCGGACTGCGACACGGCGCCATCACCTCGGCGTGCGACCGGCTCGAAGTGTCCCTGGACGGCGCGGGCGGACATACCGCGCGCCCCCACCTGACCACGGACCTCGTCACGGCCGCCGCCCGCGTGGTCACCGACGTGCCGGCGCTCGTCGGCAAGCGCGTGGACGCCCGCAGCGGGCTCGCGGTGACCTGGGGGCGCATCGAGTCGGGCCACGCCTGCAACGTGATCCCGCAGCACGCCGAGCTGTCCGGAACCGTGCGCTGCCTGGATCTCGATGCCTGGCGGGCCGCGCCCGACCTCGTGCACGCGGCCATCGACGAGATCGCCAACCTCTACCGCGCGAAGTCCGAGATCAACTACATCCGGGGCGTGCCTCCGGTGGTGAACGACCCGGCCGTCACGGACCTGCTCCGCGACGCGATGACCGCCCGGCGCGGCGCGCAGTCCATCGAGGACACCGAGCAGAGCCTCGGCGGCGAGGACTTCTCCTGGTACCTGGAGCACGTGCCCGGAGCGATGGCCCGCCTCGGGGTCCGCACGCCCGGTGACCGCACCACCCGCGACCTGCACCGGGGCGACTTCGACGCGGACGAGCACGCGATCACGGTCGGGGTGGAGATGTTCACCGCCGCGGCCCTCCTGGACGAGCTGGTCTGAGGTCGGCGGGCGCGTCCGGTGACTCCGGTCGCGCCCTCGTGCCCCCCGTCGTAGCGTGGTGTCCCGCCACGTGACAGCGCGTGGCGGCCGGTCACATGTCGACCGTCGGGCCGTGGGCGGTGCATCCCCGAACGCACCTTTCGGTCCCGTGGTTCACAAGGACGTAACCGGCCATCGGCACGAATGGATAACGGCCACGCGGAACCCCGTTCCCTGGATGGTCTACGCGCGTTAATGTGCGCCGAACTCAGCACCCACTGCGGGGCTTTGGAGAATGGGGAGCTTCAGATGCGTCGGATAGCCAGCCTGACCCGCGTCGCGGTGGGGGTCGCGTCGCTCGCACTCGCCGCCACGGCCTGCGGCGGCACCAGCAACGACAGCGGCGGCAGCAGCGACAGCAGCAAGGACGCCAAGGGCCTCGCCATCGCGTACGACGTCGGCGGCAAGGGCGACCAGTCCTTCAACGACGCGGCGTTCTCCGGCCTGGAGAAGGCCCAGAAGGAGTTCGGCTACAAGACGGCCGACATCGAGCCCACCGACGGTGAGACGGACGCCGACAAGGAGCAGCGCCTGTCGTCGCTCGCCAAGCAGGGCTACAACCCGGTCATCGGCATCGGCTTCGCCTACGGTCCCGCTCTGGAGGCCGTCGCCAAGAAGTACCCGAAGACCACCTTCGGCATCGTCGACTCGGTCGTGGAGGGCAAGAACGTCGCCTCCCTGGTCTTCTCCGAGCAGGAGGCGTCCTACCTCGCCGGTGTCGCGGCGGCCAAGGCCACCAAGACCAACACCGTGGGCTTCGTGGGCGGCGTGGACGTTCCCCTCATCCACAAGTTCGAGGCCGGCTACACGCAGGGCGTCAAGGACACCAAGCCGAGCGTGAAGGTCCTCTCGCAGTACCTGACGCAGACCGCCGAGGAGGGCGGCTTCTCCAGCCCCGACAAGGGCAAGGCCGCCGCCGAGGGCCAGCTGGAGAAGGGCGCCGACGTCATCTACGCCGCGGCCGGCCTGTCCGGTCAGGGTGTCATCGAGGCCGCCTCGAAGGCCGGCAAGTACGCGATCGGTGTCGACTCCGACCAGTACAAGCAGGAGGCGCTCGCCAAGTACAAGGGCGCCATCCTGACCTCCGCGCTCAAGGACGTCGGTGGTTCGGTCTACACGCTGGCCAAGTCGGTCCACGACGGCAAGCCGCTGACCGGCACGCAGACCTTCGACCTCAAGGTGAACGGTGTCGGCCTCGCCGACAGCAACCCGAAGATGGCGGAGATCCCCGGCCTCACCGACGCGGTGGCCAAGGCCAAGGCGGCCATCGTCGACGGCACCATCAAGGTCAAGACCTCGTAGTCGTCCCGGAGTGGGGTGATGCGCGGCGGGCCGGACCCGCCGGCGCCACCCGGCATCACCCGGACGCGTCATGACGGAGCGGGCGGGCACCCCAGGTGCCCGCCCGCTCCGTCGTCCGTCCGCGGGGTCACCCATAGCCACGGTGTCTTTGCGGTCGGCAAGCCCCGGGCCCGTCGGCGGGTGGCGTCGGGCACAGCCGCATAACAAGGTGGACAGAAGGGGTTTTCTAGTTGGTCTACGCGCGTTAATCTGCGGCGAAGCCAGCGCCGAAGCTGAACCGTCAGGCGCTTGTACGACAGGAGCACAACGAATGCGCCGGGTTACCCGCATCGCGCTCGCAGGTACTGCGACCGCCTCTCTCGCCCTCGCCCTCTCCGCCTGTGGCGGCACCTCGACCTCCAGCTCGTCCTCGGACAGCAAGGGCGACAAGGGCCTCGCCATCGCGTACGACGTCGGTGGCAAGGGCGACCAGTCCTTCAACGACGCCGCGTTCGAGGGTCTGAAGCAGGCCAAGGCCGAGTTCAAGTACGAGACCGCCGACGTCGAGCCCACGGACGGCGAGACGGACGCGGACAAGGAGCAGCGCCTCGTCTCGCTGGCCAAGCAGGGCTACAACCCGGTCGTCGGCATCGGCTACGCCTACGGCCCGGCCGTCAAGGCCGCCGCCGCGAAGTACCCGAAGACCACCTTCGGCATCGTCGACGACTCCACCGTCACGGCGAAGAACGTCGCGGACCTGGTCTTCTCCGAGCAGGAGGCGTCCTACCTCGCCGGTGTCGCGGCGGCCAAGGCCACCAAGACCAACACCGTGGGCTTCGTCGGCGGCGTGGACGTTCCGCTGATCCACAAGTTCGAGGCCGGCTTCGAGCAGGGCGTCAAGGACACCAAGCCCGGCGTGAAGGTCCTCTCGCAGTACCTGACCCAGACGGCCCAGGAGGGTGGCTTCTCCAGCCCCGACAAGGGCAAGACGGCCGCCGAGGGCCAGATAGAGAAGAAGGCCGACGTCGTCTACGCGGCGGCCGGTCTGTCCGGTCAGGGTGTCATCGAGGCCGCCTCCGCCAAGAAGGTCTGGGCGATCGGTGTCGACTCCGACCAGTACCGGCAGGAAGCCCTCGCCAAGTTCAAGGACTCGATCCTGACCTCGGCCACCAAGGACGTCGCCAAGGCGGTCTACAACGTGGCTAAGTCGGTCAAGGACGGTAAGCCGGAGAGCGGTATCGTACGGGGCGATCTGAAGTCGGGTGAGGTCGGTCTGGCCGACTCCAACCCGGAGTTCAAGAGCAACACCGCGATCCAGGACGCCGTCAAGGCGGCCCAGGAGAAGATCATCAGCGGCGAGATCAAGGTCAAGTCCAGCTGACGAGCAAGACCTCAGGAGCAGCCAATGCGGTCCCGGGAAGGTGTGGGTACGCCTCCGTGTCGTCGGACACGGGGTGAGGCCCGTACCGCCCCGGACCCGCTTGGTAACCGTGGGGTTACGTCCGCTCAACGGGATACGAGGAGTCTGGCTCTTCGTATCCCGTTCTCGCGGCGCGTGGCCCCTTTCGTTGCCGTAGGGGCGCTACGCGCGTAGACGACCCCCTTTCCCTCAGGAGAGTGCGCCATCAACGCGTCCAGCAGCCCTCCGGCCGACGCGGTCGACGGTCAGGCGACCGCCGTCGAACTCGCCGGGATCACCAAGCGGTTCCCGGGCGTCGTGGCCAACCACGACATCCACCTCAGCGTCCGCAAGGGCACCGTGCACGCCCTGGTCGGCGAGAACGGCGCCGGCAAGTCGACGCTGATGAAGATCCTCTACGGCATGCAGAAGCCGGACGAGGGCACCATCGCCGTCGACGGCGAGCAGGTCACCTTCTCCTCGCCCGCCGACGCCATCGCCCGCGGCATCGGCATGGTCCACCAGCACTTCATGCTGGCGGACAACCTCACGGTCCTGGAGAACGTCGTCCTCGGCAGCGAGAAGCTGTACGGGATCGGCGGCAAGGCCCGCCGCAAGATCGTGGAGCTCTCCGAGCGCTACGGCCTCGGCGTCCGCCCCGACGTCCTCGTCGAGGAACTCGGCGTCGCCGACCGTCAGCGGGTGGAGATCCTCAAGGTCCTCTACCGCGGCGCCCGCATCCTCATCCTGGACGAGCCGACCGCGGTCCTCGTGCCGCAGGAGGTCGACGCGCTCTTCGACAACCTCCGCGAGCTCAAGGCCGAGGGTCTGTCGGTCATCTTCATCTCGCACAAGCTGGGCGAGGTTCTCTCCGTCGCCGACGACATCACCGTCATCCGGCGCGGCACGACGGTCGGCACCGCCGTCCCGTCCGAGACGTCGCCGCGCCAGCTCGCCGAGCTGATGGTCGGCAGCGAGCTGCCCACCCCGGAGACCTCCGAGTCGACCGTCACCGACAAGGCCGTCATCCAGGTCGAGGACCTCACCGTCCTCGCCAAGGGCTCCGTGTCGCTCGGCAAGGGCTCGGCGAGCCTGCTCATGGACGAGGTGGAGCGCGGCGCCGTCCGGCTCGTCCTCGACCACGTCTCCTTCACCATCCACGCCGGTGAGGTGATGGGCATCGCCGGTGTCGAGGGCAACGGCCAGACCGAGCTCATCGACGCGCTGATCGGCCTCAAGGCCGCCGACTCCGGTGTCATCCGTTTCACCGGCGACGACGTCACCTCCTGGTCGACCCGCAAGCGCCGCGAGGGAGGCATCGGCTACATCCCCGAGGACCGCCACCGCCACGGCCTCCTCCTGGAAGCCCCGCTGTGGGAGAACCGCATCCTCGGCCACGTCACCGAGAAGCCCAACGCCAAGGGCATGTGGCTCGACATCAAGGGCGCCCAGAAGGACACCCGTCGCATCGTCGAGCAGTACGACGTGCGCACCCCCGGCATCGACGTCACCGCGGCCTCGCTGTCCGGCGGCAACCAGCAGAAGCTGATCGTCGGCCGCGAGATGAGCCACAAGCCGAAGTTCCTGATCGCCGCCCACCCCACCCGCGGTGTGGACGTCGGCGCGCAGGCGCAGATCTGGGACCAGATCCGCGCGGCACGCCGCGAGGGCCTCGCCGTCCTGCTGATCTCCGCCGACCTGGACGAGCTGATCGGCCTGTCCGACACCCTCCGGGTGATCTACAACGGCAAGCTGGTCGCCGACGCCGACCCCGCCACCATCACCCCGGAGGAGCTCGGCTCGGCCATGACCGGCGCCGCCTCCGGCCACCTGGAGAACGAGGAGCTCGCCGAAGCGGCCGAGCTCGACGAGCACACCGACACTCCGGCAGACGCCCCGGAAGACGAGGCCCGCTGATGAAGAAGTTCGACAAGGAGCGCCTGCTCCTCGCAGTGGCCGGGCCGGTCATCGCGCTCGTCGTCGCCGTGGCACTGACCTCGATCGTGCTGCTCGCCTCGGGCAAGAGCCCGTTCGAGCCGTACTCGATCATGTTCGAGCAGGCGACGTTCTCCGACATCCAGGTCCTGATCATCAACCAGGCGTCGCTGTACTACATCGCGGCGCTGGCGGTGGCCATCGGCTTCCGGATGAACCTGTTCAACATCGGTGTCGACGGCCAGTACCAGCTCGCCGCCATGATGGCCGCGATCGTCGGCGCGCACGTCGCGCTGCCGGCCGCGCTCCAGGTGCCGCTGCTGATCCTGACCGCCGTCTGCACCGGCGCCTTCTGGGCCGGCATCGCCGGTGTCCTCAAGGTGACCCGCGGGGTCAGCGAGGTCGTCGCGACGATCATGCTCAACGCGATCGCGACCTCCGTCATCGCCTACCTGTGGCTGCCCGACGTCTTCGGCGTCAAGCTCGGCAACAACAACACCACCGGCGAGATGCACAAGTCCGGCTGGGTCCCCGGGTTCGACATGGGCGAGTCGGGCGAGATCTACGGTCTCGTCATCCTCGCGGCGGTCCTCGGCATCGGCTACTGGATCGTCCTGAACCGCACCCGCTTCGGCTTCGACCTGCGCGCCTCCGGCGCCTCCGAGTCGGCCGCCGCGGCCAGCGGCGTCGACCCCAAGCGCATGGTGCTCACCGCCATGCTCGTCTCCGGCGGCATCGCCGGTCTCGCGGGCCTGCCGATCCTCCTCGGCGACACCCACACGTACAGCCTCAACTTCCCGACCGGTATCGGCTTCCTCGGCATCGGCATCGCGCTCCTCGGGCGCAACAGCCCCGTCGGCATCGCCTTCGCGGCCCTGCTGTGGGCCTGGCTCGACAAGGCCTCCCCCGAACTCGACTTCCACGGGTACGACAAGGAGATCGCGGTCATCATGCAGGGCCTGATCGTGATCGCCGTCGTCGTCTCCTACGAGTCCGTGCGCGAGTGGGGTCTGCGCCGCCAGCAGCGCCGCGTCGGCGCGGAACTCGCCGCGGGCCACGCCCTCGCCACCGACAACACCCAGAAGGAGGTGGCTGGCCGATGACCACCGCAACCGACGTCAACCAGCCCACGCAGCAGCCCGCGGCTCCCACCGGCCGCCGGATGTCGCTCCCCGTCCTCCTGCTGGTCATCGCGGGCGGCCTGGCGCTGACCTCGATCGTCCGCATCATCACGGGCGCCGACGGCATCACCAACGTCAGCCAGATGTCGACCGCCCTCCAGCTGGCCGTCCCGATCGGCCTCGCCGGTCTCGGCGGTCTGTGGGCCGAGCGCTCCGGCGTCGTGAACATCGGCCTCGAAGGCATGATGATCCTCGGCACCTGGTTCGGCGCCTGGGCCGGCTACCAGTGGGGCCCGTGGACCGGTGTCCTGGTCGGCATCATCGGCGGCTGCCTCGGCGGCCTGCTCCACGCGATCATCACGGTCACCTTCAACGTCAACCACATCGTCTCCGGTGTGGCCATCAACATCCTGGCGCTCGGTGTCACCCGCTACCTCTCCCCGCTCGCCTTCGTGGGCAAGCAGGGCGGTTCGGCCAAGCAGTCCCCGCCGGTCGACTCGCTCGGCCACTTCACCGTGCCGGGGCTCTCCGACTGGCTGACCACCCTGAACTCCAAGGGCTGGTTCTTCATCTCGGACATCGCCGGTCTGCTCGGCGGCCTGGTCACCAACGTGTCCTGGCTGACCCTGATCGCCATCGCCCTGATCCCCGGGACCTGGTGGATCCTGTGGCGCACCTCGTTCGGGCTGCGCCTGCGGTCCTGCGGCGAGAACCCGGTCGCGGCCGAGTCGCTCGGCGTGAACGTCTACAAGTACAAGTACCTCGCCGTGATCATCTCCGGCGGTCTGGCCGGCCTCGGCGGCGTCTTCCTCTCCATCGTCGCCAACCCCTTCTACCTGGAGGGCCAGACCAGCGGACGCGGCTACATCGGTCTCGCCGCGATGATCTTCGGCAACTGGATGCCCGGCGGCCTCGCCCTCGGCGCCGGCCTGTTCGGCTACACCGACAGCCTCAACCTGCGCGGCGGCTCGGCGAACGTCCACGCCCTGCTGCTGCTCGGCGCGATCCTGCTGCTCATCGGCGCGATCTGGCTGGCCGTGAAGAAGAAGTACGTCTCCGCGGTCGTCACCCTGGCCGTCGGCGTCCTCGTCTTCCTCTGGTACTCCCTGACCAACGAGGTGCCGAACCAGATCGTCTCCGCCACGCCGTACGTCATCACCCTGCTCGTCCTCTCCCTCTCGGCCCAGCGCCTGCGCATGCCGAAGGCGGACGGCCTGCCGTACCGCAAGGGGCAGGGCAAGTGACCACCGCCGGCGCGGACCCCGCGCTCGTCGACTGGGAACAGCTGCGGGAGGTGGCCCGCGCGGCGATGAACCGCGCGTACGCCCCCTACTCGGGCTACCCGGTCGGCGCCGCCGCCCGCGTCGACGACGGCCGCACCGTCTCCGGCTGCAACGTCGAGAACGCCTCCTACGGCCTCTCGCTGTGCGCCGAGTGCGGTCTGGTCTCCGAGCTGCGCAACACCGGCGGCGGCCGGCTGACGCACTTCACGTGTGTCGACGGGCGGGGCGAGGTCCTCGTCCCGTGCGGCCGCTGCCGCCAGCTGCTGTTCGAGTTCGGCGGGCCCGACCTCGTACTGGAGACGCCTGCCGGACTCCTGCCCCTCTCCGAGATGCTGCCGCAGGCCTTCGGCCCCGCCCATCTCCGCCAGTAACGCCGTGCGGCCCCTCCCTGCGCGACCGACCGTCGCGGGGGAGGGGCCGCTCATCTTCCGGAAGGAAAGCCATGTCCGCCATGTCCATGGACGCCGTCTCCGTCATCCGCACCAAGCGCGACCGTGCCGAACTCAGTGATACGCAGATCGACTGGGTCATCGACGCGTACACCCGCGGCGAGGTCGCCGACTATCAGATGGCCGCCCTCAACATGGCGATCCTGCTCAACGGCATGAACCGCCGTGAGATCGCCCGCTGGACCGCCGCGATGATCGCGTCGGGCGAGCGCATGGACTTCTCGTCCCTGTCCCGCCCGACCGCCGACAAGCACTCCACGGGCGGCGTCGGCGACAAGATCACCCTCCCGCTGGCCCCGCTCGTCGCAGCGTGCGGCGCGGCCGTGCCGCAGCTGTCCGGGCGCGGCCTCGGCCACACCGGCGGCACCCTGGACAAGCTGGAGGCGATCCCGGGCTGGCGCGCCCTGCTCTCCAACGAGGAGATGCTGCACGTCCTCGACACCACCGGCGCGGTCATCTGCGCCGCCGGTGACGGGCTCGCCCCGGCCGACAAGAAGCTCTACGCGCTGCGCGACGTCACCGGCACCGTCGAGGCGATCCCGCTGATCGCGTCCTCGATCATGTGCAAGAAGATCGCCGAGGGCACCGGCTCGCTGGTCCTCGACGTGAAGGTCGGCTCCGGCGCCTTCATGAAGACCATCGAGGACGCCCGCGAACTCGCCTCCACGATGGTCGGCCTCGGTACCGACCACGGCGTGAAGACGGTCGCGCTGCTCACCGACATGTCCACGCCGCTCGGTCTCACCGCCGGCAACGCGCTGGAGGTCCGCGAGTCGGTCGAGGTCCTCGCCGGCGGCGGCCCCGCCGACGTCGTCGAACTCACCATCGCCCTGGCGCGCGAGATGCTCGACGCGGCGGGCGTGAAGGACGCCGACCCGGCGAAGGCGCTCGCCGACGGCTCCGCGATGGACGTGTGGCGCCGCATGATCGCCGCGCAGGGCGGTGACCCGGACGCCGCGCTGCCCGTCGCCCGCGAGCAGCACGTCGTGACGGCCCCGGCCTCCGGAGTCCTGACCCGCCTCGACGCGTACGACATCGGCATCGCCGCCTGGCGCCTCGGTGCCGGACGCGCCCGCAAGGAGGACCCGGTGCAGGCCGGTGCCGGCGTCGAGCTGCACGCCAAGCCGGGCGACACGGTGACCGCGGGCCAGCCCCTCTTCACCCTCCACACGGACACCCCGGACCGCTTCGACTACGCGCTCCAGGCGACCGAGGGCTCGTACGACATCGCGGCGGCGGGCACGGACTTCAAGGCGTCCCCCGTGGTGCTGGAACGAATCGCCTGACCTGCGGTTTCCCCTTTCGGGCGAACGGGACCGGTGGACCTCCACCGGTCCCGTTCGGCATCCGAGCCCGCCGCAAACGCCGCCGCAGGCATCCCGCTGCGCTTCCTGAGCCCGGCGAACCCGTCAAGCTCCCCACGCCGTTCGGCCTCGTCATCGAGACCAGCGACTTCCCCGCGAACTGTGCGGACCGCGCGGGCACCCCGCCTCACCCCAGCACCGCCGCCACCACCACGAGCACCGGTACCGCCGCGATCGTCGAGAGCAGGACCGACTCGCGGGCCAGGGTCTCGCCGACCCGGTAGCGGGAGGCGTACGTGAAGAGGTTCTGGGCGGCGGGGAGGGCCGAGGTGACCACGACGTCCAGCAGCGGGGCGCCGTGCAGGCCGAACACGGTGACGGCCAGGGCCCAGGCGGCCAGCGGCTGGCCCACCGCCTTCAGCGCCACCGACAGCAGCACCGGGGCCCGGTCGGCGCCACGGCCCGGCAGGCTGCTGCCGCACAGCGAGATGCCGAACGCCAGCAGCACGGCCGGCACCGACATCCCGCCGATGAGCTGCAACGGATCGAGGACCGGCCCCGGCACCTTCAGGCCCGTCGCCGACACCACGACACCGCTCAGCGAGCCCACCGCGATGGGGTTGCGCAGCGGGGCGATCAGCCGCCGCCACACCGGCCCCTTGTCGCCCTGTGCGGACAGGTCGAGCACGGTCAGGGCGATCGGCGTCACCATGATCTGCTGGAACAGCAGCACGGGCGCCACCAGCGAGGCGTCGCCCAGCACGTACACCGCGATCGGGATGCCCAGGTTCCCGGAGTTGACGTAGCTGGAGCAGAGCGCGCCGATCGTCGTCCGGCCCAGGCCCCAGCGCCGTACGGCCCCCGCCGCCACGAACACCCCGGCCGCCACGGCCGTACTCATCGCCGTCACCAGCAGCCGGGTGGAGAAGACCACCGACAGGTCGGCCCCCGCGAGCGTCGTGAACAGCAGCGCGGGCGAGGCCACATGGAAAGCGAGCTTCGTCAGCACCTCCCGCCCGTTGTCCCCGAGACAGCCGCGCCGCCCGATCACGTACCCGACGCCGATGACCACGGCGATCACGGCGAAGCCCGTCAACACCCCCTGCACGGCGCCTCCTTCGTGTGGAGGAGGCCGTCGGGTATCGCGGGGGGCGCCGGTTCGTGGGACATACACCCAACCCAACGGGGAAGGCTGGGCGCAGGTCAATGTGATCTGTGCGGGGCGCACCGCAGCACGCTCGCCGCAGGCTGCCGGGACGTGCCGCCGCGCCCGCGATGAGTTCCGAGCCCCCGGACGGTCTACTGACTGTGGATTCCGCGACACCCGCCGTACTCGTGCTGCCAGGACTCGTCACCCGCGACGAGGTGCCCCGGCTCTGCGCCGACGTCCGCGCCCGCCTGGAAGCGACCGGAGGAGGCGTCGTGGTCTGCGATGTCGCGGGCCTCGGACCGCCCGGACTCGCCGCCGTCGACGCGCTGGCCCGGCTGGAGCTCACGGCCCGGCGGGCCGGGGGCCGGATACGGCTGAAGGACCCCGACCCCGCGCTGCGTGCCCTACTCGACCTCGTCGGCCTCCGCTTCGACACCGCCGCCGGTGCCGCCCCGGACCCCGGAGGCCGTGAGTGCCGCGACCTCCTCGGGACCGTCCAGGTGCGGCGGGAGCCCGAACAACGGGAACCAGCGCGCGGTGTCGAGGAAGCAGTGGAACCCGGTGATGCGGCCCTTTGAGATCTCCAGCGCCTGGACCGCCCAGGGCACGTAGCCCCCGGCTTCCTCGTCCGGCTTGTAGTGCGCGAAGCCCGGCAGGCCGTTCACCTCGACCGGGATCAGCCGCGAGTTCGCGCAGGCGGCACCCATCGTCGTCATGAAGCCGGTGATGTCCGACGTGCCGCGCAGCCACAGGTCGAACGGCGGCATCGTCATGATCGCGTCCTCGTGGAGGAGCGCCGTCAACGCGGTCATGTCATAGCCCTCGAACGCCGCCACATAGCGCTCCAGGAGCTTCTGCTGCTCCTCGTCCAGCGGGTCCGAGGTGGCGGCGTCCGCGCCCTCCCCCTCGCTCTCGGCGAGGGTGGCGCGGGCTCGCTGGAGCGCGCTGTTGACCGACGCGACCGTCGTGCCGAGCAGCTCGGCGACCTCGCTCGCCCGCCACGCGAGGACCTCGCGCAGGATGAGCACCGCGCGCTGCTTGGGCGGGAGCTGCTGGAGGGCCGCCATGAAGGCGAGGCGCACGGACTCCTTGGCGACCGCGGCCTCCGCCGGGTCACCGGTCGTGGGCAGCACACGGGCGTCGGGCATCGGCTCCAGCCAGGTGTTGTCCGCGCGGGGGGTGAGGGCCGCCTGGGCGAGCGGTGAGGGGCCGGTGAGGTCCATCGGGCGCGCCCTGCGGTTGCCCGCGTTGAGCATGTCCAGGCAGACGTTCGTCGCGATGCGGTACAGCCAGGACCGCATAGAGGAGCGGCCCTCGAACTTGTCGTAGCTGCGCCAGGCGCGGACCATCGTGTCCTGCACCGCGTCCTCGGCCTCGAAGGAGGAGCCGAGCATCCGGTAGCAGTACCCGGTCAGCTCGACCCGGTGCTTCTCCAGCCGGACGTCCAGGTCTGCCGTCGTCGCCGTGCCCTCGCTCATAGCCAACCCACCCCTGTGGCCTGTTCTCCGTCCCGCGCGTCATTGCGCCGGCACTTCGGAAGCTACCGCAGCCCACTGACAATGGCGTGCGGAGCGGGGAAACCCGCAGGTCGAAGGGGTGGTGCGGGAGGCCGATTCCGCGCCTGCGCGGGCGCGGAATCGGCGCGCGGCGGGCTCTCAGCGGGCGAGAGCCCGCGCGCGGCACCCTCTCAGTGGGCGAGCGCGGGCGTCCTGCGGGCCGCGGCGCGTGCCGCGTGCGAGCCGGCCAGGGTGATCGAGACGACGCCGAGCACCGCGAGGAGCCCCATGACCACCGTGCCCGCCCAGCCGCCGGCGTGGAAGGCGACCGCGCCGAGCGTGCTGCCCGCGCTGGAGCCGATGTAGTACGCGGACTGGTAGAGGGCCGAGGCCTGTGCCCGGCCGTGCTGCGCGGTGTGGCTCACCGACGAGGACGCGACCGCGTGGCCGGCGAAGAAGCCCGCCGTGATCAGTACGAGGCCGAGCAGGACCAGGACCAGCGAGTCCCCGAGGGAGAGCAGCAGCCCAGCCGTCGTGGTCCCGCCCGCCAGGTACAGGGAGCCGCGGCGGCCGACCCGGCCGACCAGCCGGCCCGCCGTCGACGCGGACACCGTGCCGACCAGGTACACCAGGAAGATCGAACCGACGATGCCCTGGGGGAGCGAGAAGGGTGCCTCCGTCAGGCGGTAGCCGATGACCGTGTAGACCCCGCCGAACACCATCATGAACAGCGCGCCGATCGCGTACAGCCGGCGCAGCAGCGGGTTCGCGAGGTGGTCGCGCACCGTGCGGGCCAGCACCCGGGGCCGCAGCGAGCCCTGCGCGAAGTGCCGGGGTGCGGGCAGCAGCATCCGGAAGGCGACCGCGCAGGCCACGGCGATCAGCCCGATCACACCGACGGCCACCCGCCAGCCCCACTCCTGGGCGACCCAGCCGGTGATCACCCGGCCGCTCATCCCGCCGACGCTGTTGCCCGCGACGAACAGGCCGATCGCGGTGATCAGCGCCTTGGGCCGGACCTCCTCCGCCAGATACGCGGTCGCCGAGGCCGGGAGGCCCGCGAGGGCCGCGCCCTGCACCGCCCGCAGAGCCACCAGCGCGCCGATCGACGGCGCGAAGGGCACGAGGAGACCGACGGACACCGCAACCGCCAGGGAGGCCGTCATCAACGTACGGCGTCCGAAGCGCTCCGACAGGGCGCTCATCGGGAGGACGAACAGGGCCAGTCCGCCGGTCGCCGCCGACACCGTCCAGCTCGCCTCGCTCGCGCTCACCGCGAAGTCCGCGGAGACGAGCGGGAGGAGGGCCTGCGTGGAGTAGAGGAGCGCGAAGGTCGCGACACCCGCAAGGAAGAGCGCGAAGCTCATCCGGCGGTAGCCGGGCCCGCCCGGGGCCATACGGGAATCGGTGGTGTCGGTGTCGGGGGCTGACGAGGTGGCGGCCACCGTGGTGGACGCCCCGGTACTGGCGGAAGGCATGCCTCGAACGTAGGGACCCGTCGTTCATCCGTCCAATGCATGGAATCGCCATAATCGTTCCCATGGCGCATCAGCAGAGGTCAGAGGCTCACCTGTCACCGTTCAGTGACACAGAAGACATCGGGAACATGGCCGCCGTGCTCGCTCCGCGGCTCGCCCACTTCGCGGGTGTCGCGCGCACCGAGCACGTCACCCGCGCCGCGCAGGAGATGCAGGTCCCCCAGTCCACGCTCTCCCGGTCGCTGGTCCGGCTCGAACAGGACCTGGGCGTCGACCTGTTCGCCCGCCGCGGCCGGACCCTGTCGCTGACCCCCGCGGGCCGCACGTTCCTGTCCTCGGTGGAGCGCGCCCTCGCGGAGATCGAGCGCGCCGCCGACGAGGTCCGCGCCGACGCCGACCCGGCCACCGGCAAGGTCGCCTTCGGCTTCCTGCACACCATGGGCTCCGAGACCGTGCCCGGTCTGATCCGGGCCTTCCGCGCCGACCATCCGCGGGTGCGCTTCAGTCTCGTGCAGAACTACGGGGAGGCCATGCTGGAGCGGCTGCGCTCCGGCGAACTGGACCTGTGCCTCACCTCGCCGGTGCCGGACGCGCCGGACCTGGTGGGCCGCCGTCTCGACGAGCAGAAGCTGCGGCTCGTCGTGCCGGCCGATCATCCGCTGGCCGGCCGCAGGCGCGTGCGCCTGGCCGAGGCGGCCGACGAGAGCTTCGTGACCCTGGAACCCGGCTACGGGATGCGCCGGATCACCGACGACCTCTGCCAGGAGGCCGGGTTCCGGCCGCGCATCGCCTTCGAGGGAGAGGAGGCGGAGACCCTCCGCGGCCTCGTCGCGGCCGGCCTCGGTGTCGCCCTGCTGCCGCCACCGGCCGTCGCCCGCCCGGGAGTTGTCGAACTGACGGTCACCGCGCCGCGGGCCGTCCGCGAGATCGGTGTCGCCTGGCTCGACGGGCACCCGGACACCCCGCCGGTGGCCGCCTTCAAGAAGTTCCTGCTGTCCCGCAGGGGCCGCCTGCTGCCCGACTGACCCACCGCGCGCCGCGTGACCCGCCCTGGGGCGGGTCCGCGAAGTCTCGCCGGCCCGGGGACGCCTGGCACGCACGCTCGCCGCACCGGCCCCGGACCCGAGTACGTCCAGTGGGCAGGCCTGC
Source organism: Streptomyces sp. M41(2017) (assembly GCF_002078175.1). Classification (GTDB taxonomy): domain Bacteria; phylum Actinomycetota; class Actinomycetes; order Streptomycetales; family Streptomycetaceae; genus Streptomyces. Next base: position 3,067,065 of record NZ_MWFK01000001.1, read on the forward strand.
GCCCTGCACACCGAGAGCACGCTTCCCCGAGCTCTCGGCTGCGTTCGAGCAGGGGAGGCGCCAATGACGCCGCCGGGCCCGTGCTTCGGCGGACGACGTGACGTCGCGGACACCCCCTAGCGGCGCAGCGACTGTCCGAAGCCCGCCGCGAGCGGCATCCGCAGGCCCAGCGGCGGCGGGGCGGCGAACGCGTCCTCGACGGGCCGGGAGAAGGAGTGGCCGAACAGCGACCCCAGCACGAAGTCCTCGGCCAGGGAGAGGACTTCGTGCCGGTGCTGGTGCAGCGCGTGTCCGTCGGAGTGGACCTCGAAGCGGCAGATGTCGCGGTTGGCCTTCTTCGCGCGTGCCGCGAGCCGGAAGGACAACTCCGGGTCGGTGCGCTCGTCGTTGGTGCCGTGCACGATCAGCACCCGTCGCCCGGCCAGCTGTTTCACCGGTTCGGGTGGCGCCGCGACGTCCTCCTCCGGCAGCCAGGGTGCCAGCGCCAGCACGGAGTTGACGGCGGTGTGGCCGCCGGCGCGCAGAGCGGCCCGGGCGCCCATGTCGATGCCGGCCAGGCACACGGGGACGTCCCCGTAACGGCGTACGACCTCGTCCGCGGCCCAGGACGCGTCGCCCGCGAGATGGGCCTCGCCGCCGTTCCAGCCGCGGACCCGGTAGTGCACCACGTGCGTGACCAGGCCTTCCGTCCGCCCCGCGCGGGACAGCCTGCGGCCCAGCGCGCGAACGGAGGCGGCCGCCATCATGGGAGAGGGTCTGCGGTCCGAGGTCTGCTCGCCGCCCGGCAGCAGCAGAACAACCCCGCTGACCGCCGTCGGCTCCGGGCCGAGCGCCCTCCCCAACCGGGCCATCCGAACCGGCGTCGCTTGCTGTGCCATGACAGAACAGTGTCAGAAGCATCGGTGTACGCCACCCGTCCGCACGGTCACCGTTACGTATCGACGGATCTGTGCACCAGGAGTTCTACGCGCGTAGGGGCTAGAGTGCGAAAATGACGAGCCAGATCCGGAACACCCCGAGCTCGGAACAGATCCGCCGGGCGCCCAAGGTCCTGCTGCACGATCATCTCGACGGGGGCCTGCGCCCCGGGACGATCGTCGAACTCGCCCGGGAGTCGGGCTACTCGAACCTCCCCGAGACCGATGCCGACAAGCTCGGCCTCTGGTTCCGCGAGGCCGCCGACTCCGGTTCGCTGGAGCGGTACCTGGAGACCTTCGCCCACACCTGCGCCGTCATGCAGACCCGCGAGGCACTGGTCCGGGTGGCCCGCGAGTGCGCCGAGGACCTCGCCGAGGACGGTGTCGTGTACGCCGAGGTGCGGTATGCGCCCGAACAGCACCTGGAGGGCGGGCTCAGCCTCGAAGAGGTCGTCGAGGCGGTCAACGAGGGTTTCCGGGAGGGGGAGCGGCTGGCCCGGGAGAACGGCCACCGCATCCGGGTCGGCGCGCTGCTCACCGCGATGCGGCACGCGGCCCGCGCCCTGGAGATCGCCGAACTCGCCAACCGCTACCGCGATCTGGGCGTCGTCGGCTTCGACATCGCGGGCGCCGAAGCCGGGTTCCCGCCCACCCGGCACCTGGACGCCTTCGAGTACCTCAAGCGCGAGAACAACCACTTCACGATCCACGCCGGCGAGGCGTTCGGACTGCCGTCCATCTGGCAGGCCCTCCAGTGGTGCGGCGCCGACCGGCTCGGCCACGGCGTCCGCATCATCGACGACATCACGGTGCGCGAGGACGGTTCGGTCGAGCTCGGGCGGCTCGCCTCCTACGTCCGGGACAAGCGCATCCCGCTGGAGCTGTGCCCGAGCTCCAACCTCCAGACCGGCGCCGCCGACTCGTACGCCGAGCACCCGATCGGGCTGCTGCGGCGGCTGCATTTCCGCGCCACGGTCAATACGGACAACAGGCTGATGTCCGGGACGAGTATGAGCCGGGAATTCGAGCACCTTGTCGAAGTGTTCGGTTATTCGCTCGACGACATGCAGTGGTTCTCGGTCAATGCTATGAAGTCAGCATTCATTCCTTTCGATGAACGACTTGCCATGATCAATGACGTGATCAAGCCCGGATATGCAGAACTCAAGTCCGAATGGCTGTTCCAGCAGACCGCCTCGACCAGCGGTTCTGTCGGGGATCAGGCCTGATCGGAGCGGGTGGAAAGCGGCCGGGTCTTCACTTCTTCTCCATGACTCGGCCGCTTTTCGATGTTTGCGGACGGCGGGTTCGCGTGTTTACGGTTCTGGACCGCTCACATCCCCGTCTTCAAGGACGCATTCAATATGAAGCAGTCTGCAGCCAAGACCCTCGGTGTCGCCGCTCTCGGTGCCGCGTTCGCCGCCGCCGGCGCGGGTGCCGCGAACGCCGCCCCGGCCGTGCCGGACGCCTCCTCGGCGCTGGACACCGTCACCCGGACGCTCCCCGCCGAGAACGTCGCCAAGGCGCTCCCCGGTGCCGGTGAGGCGCTCGCCCAGGGTCAGAACGCGCTCGGCACGGGCGTCGCCGCCGCGCAGCCCGCCGCCGCGCGACTGCTCGCCGACGGCCCCGCCGCGCCGGTGGCCGGACTGCTCGGTGGCCTGCCGGTGCAGGGCCTGCCCACGCACGGCCTGCCGGTGAACGGGATCCCGCTGGGCTGATCCCCCCCCGGCAGATCCGGCCCCCTTCCCCGCCGACCCGGGGTCTTTCTGCTGTGCGAACGCCGGTGGGGCGCACCCGAGACGGGTGCGCCCCACCGGCGTTCGCCGTGCGAGGGGCCGGGTGCCGCCCGGGTCACCGGGCCGTTCACCAGGCGGTGCGGGAGGCCTTGTCCTCGGAGGGGAAGAGGATCCACAGCGCGATGTAGAGCAGGAACTGCGGGCCGGGGAGCAGGCAGGACACCACGAAGATGACGCGCATCGTGGTCGCGGAGGTGCCGAAGCGCCGTGCCAGCGCAGCACAGACTCCGCCGATCATGCGGCCGTTCGTGGGGCGGGCAAGGGCGGTCATGGTGGCTCCTTCGCGAACCGTCGTGGAGTCCCGGCGAGCCGGTCTCCGTCGTCATCGGCGCGTTCACCGATGTCTTCGACAGTACGAGGACGAAGGGGGGCGAAGCGTCGCTCTACGGAGCGATGCCGACCCTGGGAATCGTCGGGGTCAGACCCTGAGCGGGGTCCTCCCGGAGAACGGTCGCCCGGTGCCGCGTCTCCGCCCGGCGACGGATCCCGGCGCGCACGGCGGGTACGACCGCGAGGTGCGCGAGGGCCACCCCGAGAGTGTTCAGCAGGATCGAGTCGATGTCGACGACCTGGCCGGGAACCCCGGTCTGGAGCAGCTCTATGCCCAGCGACAGCAGGGTGCCCGCGGCGACCGTCCGCAGCAGCGAACCGAGCGTGGAGACCGCGAGCCTGCCACTCGCCAGCGGCAGCAGCACCCCCAGCGGGGCGAGCAGTCCGAGCCCCGCGGCGATCCGGCGGGCCGCCGCCTCCGGGTCCAGTGCCAGGTCGGCTCTGATGCCGGCGAACGGCCGCAGATTGGCGGCACTCACCCAGGGGACGTCCAGCGGGCGCAGGGTGATCCAGGCGACGAGGGCGAGGTGTGCGACGAGGAGGACACCTCCTGCCACACGGACGCGGGTGACGGCACGGTCGCCGTCCGAACCAAGACGCTGCACGTCCCCCAAGACGCCGGGTCCGGCACGATCGGTTCCGGGGCCGGGATTTTCACCCCGGCCCCGCTCACGAACCCTCGACCGCCGTCGCTCCCGGGGACTCGGTGCCCGGCGAGGAACGCACCTCGGGCGTGCAGGTGTACGTGCGCAGCGGGTCGGGCGCCGGACCGCCGAGGACGACGGTGCCGTCGTCCCGCGCCGCGGCCGAGTCGGAGAACGTGCAGACGATCTGTGCGAGGGCCGTCGGCGTGAGGTCCGCGGGGGAGGTGCTCAGCCGCAGTGTGTCCTCGGGGTCCCGGCCGTGCGGCCCGCCGACCGTCATCCCGCCCCGCACGTCCGTCGAGTACCGAGCCTGCTGTTCCGGCGTCGACGGAGTCTCGGCGAGTTCGTCGAGCAGGCCCTGGGCCACCAGGACGCGGCGCGCCGCCTCCGCCGTGCCGTCGGGGATGCGCACCGACCGGTCGACGGTGACCAGCTGCGCCGAGCAGATCAGGAACACCTGGACGGGCACACCGCCCGAGGACGGGGTGGCCGTGTCCTGGCCGGACAGCGCGCAGGGAACACGGGAGGGAGCGGGTCCGAAGTCGGTGGGGACCTGCGTGGAGCGGATTCCGCACCCCGTGAGCAGCGCGGCCAGCAGCGGCAGCGCCAGCCAGGGCCGCATCCGCCCCGGCAGGGGCCGCCGGGCCGGGTGCGGGGCTTCGTCGTGGGCGTGGGCGCGTGCGGGGGTCATCCGGCGGTGCCTTCCGTGCCGTTTCCGTGCGCGGGGTCCTCGGACTGCTCGCCCGGGTCGTCGTCGAGAAGCTGCGACGCGTCGTGCGGCAGCCGCAGCGTGAACACCGCCCCGCCCTCGGGAGAGTTCGCCGCGGTGATCTCACCGCCGTGGATGTGCGCGTTCTCCAGCGCGATGGACAGGCCGAGACCGCTGCCCTCCGAACGCGGCCGGGACGCGCTGGCCTTGTAGAACCGGTCGAAGACATGCGGCAGGACGTCCTCGGGGATGCCGGGGCCGTGGTCCCGTACCGCGATGACCAGCTGCTCGCCCTCCACCCGTACCGCCACGCGGACCGGCGAGCCGCCGTGCTTGAGCGCGTTGCCGATCAGGTTCGCGAGGATCACGTCGAGGCGGCGCGGGTCGACCCGGGCCATGATGCCGCGCTCGGCGTCCAGTTCGACGGCGTCCAGCCAGGCGCGGGCGTCGATGCACGCGGTGATCTGGTCGGCGATGTCCACATGGTCCAGGACGAGCCGGGCGGTGCCCGCGTCGAAGCGGGTCACCTCCATGAGGTTCTCCACGAGGTCGCCGAGGCGCCGGGTCTCGCTGACGACCAGCCGGACGGCCGGCTCGATCATCGGGTCCACGCTGCCGGTCTCCGCGTCCAGTTCCTCTTCGAGGATCTCCGTGACGGCGGTGATCGCGGTGAGCGGGGTCCGCAGTTCGTGGGACATGTCGGCGACGAAGCGCCGGGACGCCTCGTCCCGCGCGCTCATGTCCGCCACGCGTTTCTCCAGCGCCTCCGCCGTATGGTTGAACGTCCTCGACAGATCGGCGAGTTCGTCCGTGCCGGAGACCCGCAGCCGGGTGTCCAGCTTGCCCTCGCCGAGCCGGCGGGCCGCGATGCCCAGCCGGTGCACCGGCTTGAGGACCGTGGTCGCGGCGGCCTGGGCGAGCAGCGCCGAGCCGATCAGCGCCAGCCCCGTCGCGATCCCCAGCGACCAGGCCAGCGAATTGAGGTCCTTCGCCTCCGGCTCCAGCGACTTGAGCATGTAACCGGTCGTGGTGCCGCCGATCACCCGCGCGCCGCCCACCAGGTACGGCTTGTCGTGGTCCGTGATCCGCTGCCAGTACAGGTGGTAGGCGGACTTGTTGTTCGAGGAGAGCGACTGCTTCTTGTCCACCGCCTTCTGGAGGGAAGCGGGCACGTCCTCCAGGGTGAAGGTGTCCAGCTCGGAGTTGCCGACGACCGTCTTCCCCGTCTCGTCCTCGGCGACCAGCAGCACGCTGAACCGCTGACTGCTGTTCGCCATCTGCCCGGCCGTGCGCTGCAGTTCGTCCTGGCCGGGGTGCACCGGCAGCATGCTCGCGTGGTTGCGCATCTCCTGCTGGAAGTCGCGCAGCACGGCGTCCTGCGTACGCGTCAGGACGGCCTCGCGGTTCAGCCAGTACGCGATGCCGGACGCCGAGACCGCGGCGGTGAGCGCCACCAGCCCGAACACCACGACCAGGCGCAGCCGCAGACTGGTGAAGCGCAGGCCGGACAGGAGCGCCTTGCGCGCCGCGGCCCAGCCGCGGAGCTTGCCGTGCGGTTTCGTCACTGAGGATTGTCCAGCCGGTAGCCGACGCCCCGCACGGTACGGATCAGGGTGGGCGACGAGGGCACGTCCTCCACCTTGGCGCGCAGCCGCTGCACACAGGCGTCGACCAGCCGTGAGTCGCCCAGGTAGTCGTGCTCCCACACCAGCCGCAGCAACTGCTGGCGGGACAGCGCCTGTCCGGGCCTGCGGCTCAACTCCAGGAGCAACCGCAGCTCGGTGGGCGTCAGTTGCAGGTCCTCACCGTTCTTCGTGACCGTCATGGCGGCGCGGTCGATGACCAGCGAGCCGAACGACGCCGAGTCGTTCGCCTCCCGCTCGCCACGGCGCAGCACGGCACGGATCCGGGCGTCGAGCACCCGTCCCTGCACCGGCTTGACCACGTAGTCGTCGGCACCGGACTCCAGCCCGACCACGACGTCGATGTCGTCGCTGCGCGCGGTCAGCAGGATGATCGGCAGCTGGTCGGTGCGCCGGATGCGACGGCACACCTCGAAGCCGTCGATGCCGGGCAGCATCACGTCCAGCACGATCAGGTCCGGCCGCTGCTCGCGCAACAGCTTCAGACCGTCCTCTCCGGTGGCAGCGGTGGCCACACGGTGTCCCTGGCGCGTCAAAGAGAGCTCCAGGGCCGTACGGATGGCGTCGTCGTCCTCGATCAGCAACAGGGAAGGCACGGACGTCATTCTGGCCCATGTCATGGCCGGGTATCGACCGTTGGAGCGCTCCCACTCCTCTCCTCCCCGATACCTGCCCCGCGCCGGACGGGCCGACGGCACCACGGATCCGTCTGCGTAGTCGTACCGCTCTTCTCTGTGACCGGCCTGTGCCGTGCCTGCGCGGGACCCCTGTGACAGGTCTGTGACAGTCGGCGGACACGGCCATGAAGTGGCCCGGGCAAGCTTTTCGTCACAAGGCAGGACGCACCACAGAACGACCGAAGCACCGGTACTCCACGACGGGGGGCGCGAGATGAACACACTGCACAGCACGATTACTGGCGCGGTTGTCACGCGGCTCCACGACGTCAACCGGGCTGCGGAGAAGTCCGGCGCCGTGATCGGGCGGGGGTGCGATCGCGGCGCCGGGCGTCAGCACACCGTGCACATGAAGGTGGTTGACGCCCGCACGGGGGAGAACACCACGGCGGCCACCGTCGTGGGCACGACCGGGGGGAAGGCTCACGGGGGAGCCGCGTACGGGGAGGTCTCGGGGGAGCGTCACTCGCTGTCGGAAGCGGAGTTCACCGCTTACGTCCAGGAGCGCCGCGCCTCCCTGTACGCAACCGCCTACCACCTGACCGGTGACCGCTTCGAGGCCGAGGACCTGCTGCAGAGCGCGCTGTTCTCGACGTACCGCGCCTGGGACCGGATCACCGACAAGGCCGCGGTCGGGGGCTACCTCCGCCGCACCATGACGAACCTGCACATCAGCGCGTGGCGCCGCCGCAAGCTGAACGAGTACCCGACCGAGGAACTGCCGGAGACGCCCGGCGACACGGACGCGATGCGCGGCACCGAACTGCGCGCCGTCCTGTGGCAGGCGCTCGCCCGGCTGCCCGAACTCCAGCGCACGATGCTGGTCCTCCGTTACTACGAGGGCCGCACCGACCCGGAGATCGCGGAGATCCTCGACATCAGTGTCGGTACGGTGAAGTCCAGCATCTGGCGCTCGCTGCGCCGGATGCGCGAGGACGAGGTCCTCAGCTTCGGCCGTGACGAGGAGGAGTCCTTCGGGGAGCTTGTCGCCTGAAGGTACGGGGGGAGCGGTAACAGACCGGGGGGCGTCGGTTCCGGGGGGAGCCGACGACGGTCGTGGGGGGATCCAACGGGGTCACGGGGGACCACGGGGGAGACGAAGAAGGTCCAGGCGGACGGGGGTCCGCCTGGACCTCTTTCGTTGGTCGTCGTCCTGCGTTCCTCGTCGCCCGCGCGGAGGGGCTCGGGGACAGCCCTAGGCCGCCGTGCGGTGCGAGGGCGTCCGGTGTCCGGCCGCCGCGGCGGTCAGCCGGCCCAGTGCCTCGGCCTTGTCGCAGGGGTGCGCGCCCAGCGCCGCCTGGCGGGCCACGATGGAACGCTCCGTACGCATCAGCCGCCAGCCGCGGCGCAGCAGGAACGGCACCGACTTGCGGCCCTCCCTGAGGTCCCGCACGAAGCGGCGCCGGAACGTGGTCACCGCGCCCCGCGACAGGCACAGCGCGTCGGCGAGGACGCCGAGTTCACGGCAGCGCTCGACGATCTCGGCGGCGAAGATGCCCTCCGCGATGAACACCGGGGTGCGTTCCATGCGCAGCGTCTCGGCGCCGGTCCGGGCACTCAGCGCGATGTCGTACACGGGGATGTCCGTACGTCCCGTGCGGCACAGTTCCTCGATGGCGGCGACCGCGGTGTCGGCGTCCCAGGACAGCGGGTGGTCCCAGTCGATGTCCTCGCTGCCCTCGACCTGGGGCAGCGTGGGGTCCGTGGCTTCCTTGTAGAAGTCGTCGAGACGCAGCACGGGGAGCCCGGAGTCGGCTGCGAGAAGGGACTTCCCGGAGCCGGAGGGACCGCAGAGCAGCACCACGCGGGTGGGTATCGGGGGGTGGGAGCCCAATTCACTGCACCTTCTGTGACAGGTCCGGCGGCGCCGCGCGACGGCGCGGCTCCCGGACATTATCCCCGGCTTCGGCGCCGCGGCCGACGGGTACCGGGCTTCCTTCACCGACTGGCGGTGATATGCCTGTTGACCCGCAGGGGCTAATCCGGCGCCCGTACCGCCCGTGACGGGAGCCCCGTCAACTACTCTGCGTGTCGATCCCGTTGCCCTCCGCCAGAGAACTCCAGTCAGAGAACTCCCGCTCTCCGCTAGTCAAAGAGGAAAACCCTGATGGTGCGACACGCAGCCCAGCCGACCTCCCTGGCCCGTACGACCGCGCGGATCGCCGCGGCGGTCGGTGTGGTGGCCGCCGGTGCCGCCGCGGCCTCCCCGGCCGTCGCGGACTCGGCCCCCGTCGTGGACGTCATGCGCACCCGGCCCACCTCGCTCGGCAGCATCGACCCGCAGGCCGGACTCCAGGCGCTGACCGGAACCGTGGGCTATGTCACGGGCCCGGTCGAGGGGTTGAAGCCCAACCCGCTGGCCGGCACGGGCGTCGACCCGCTCGACAACGGCGTGGGCACCCAGCTCGCCGACTTCAAGCCGCTGTCCTCGAAGGCCCTGACGGGACCGCTGGCGCAGGCCCCGTCGGTCGGCAGCATCCCGGTGCTCGGCCAGGTGACCGGCCTGCTGCACTGACCCGAGGCGGCCCCGGGCGGCGTCCCGGCGGCCCCGCGGACAGGAGAGAGCCGCGCTCCCCCCGGACGGAGGGGGAGCGCGGCTCTCCGTTGCCCGGAGCCCCAGGGACACGGATCGGGGCCCCGGCGGCGCGGACGTCGCTTCATGACGTCACCGCGTGGCCGTGCGGACGGCCACGGATCAGTACGAGGAACCCGAGACGCCCAGGGCGCCCGTCGGGTGCCAGACCGTCTTCGTCTCCAGGAACGCCGTCAGGCGCTCGGTGCCGGGAGTGCGCGCGTAATCCACAGCCTGTGGACGGACGACGCGCTTCAGGTTGTCCGCGGCGGCGATCTCCAGCTCCTCGGCCAGCTCCTCGTCCGCTCCGGCCAGGTCGATCGCGTTGACGTCCTGGTGCGCCGCCAGCGGGGCCGCGATCTCCGCGGTCCTGCCCGACAGGATGTTCACGACACCGCCGGGTACGTCGGAGGTGGCCAGCACCTCACCCAGCGACAGCGCCGGGAGCGGGGACTTCTCGCTCGCGATCACGATCACCGTGTTGCCGGTGGCGATCACCGGGGCGATCACCGAGACCAGGCCGAGGAACGACGACTCCTGCGGTGCCAGCACCGTGACGACGCCGGTCGGCTCCGGGGACGACAGGTTGAAGAACGGGCCCGCCACCGGGTTCGCGCCGCCCACGACCTGGGCGATCTTGTCCGTCCAGCCCGCGTACCAGACCCACCGGTCGATCGCCGCGTCGACGACGGCCGCCGCCTTCGACTTCGACAGGCCCTCGGCCTCCGCCACCTCACGGGCGAACTGCTCCCGGCGGCCCTCCAGCATCTCCGCGACGCGGTAGAGGACCTGGCCGCGGTTGTACGCCGTGGCGCCGGACCAGCCGCCGAACGCCTTGCGCGCGGCGACGACCGCGTCCCGGGCGTCCTTGCGCGAGGACTGCGGAGCGTTGGCCAGCCACGTGCCCTTCGAGTCGGTCACCTCGTACACCCGGCCGCTCTCGGAACGCGGGAACTTGCCCCCCACGTACAGCTTGTAGGTCTTGAACACGCTCAGACGCCGCTGCTCGGACTTCTCGACTGCGCTCATTTATCGCTCGCCCTCCTGGCTCGACGGGGCGAGGTACGCCTCCAGGCCGTGCCGGCCGCCCTCGCGGCCGTAGCCCGACTCCTTGTATCCGCCGAACGGCGAGGTGGGGTCGAACTTGTTGAACGTGTTGGACCAGATCACGCCCGCGCGCAGCTTGCTCGCGACGGCGAGGATGCGGGAGCCCTTCTCGGTCCAGATGCCCGCCGACAGGCCGTACTGCGTGTTGTTGGCCTTGGCGACCGCCTCGTCCGGGGTGCGGAACGTGAGGACGGACAGCACCGGGCCGAAGATCTCGTCGCGGGCCACGGTGTGCGCCTGGGTGACGTTCGTGAAGAGCGTCGGGGCGAACCAGTAGCCGGACGAGGGGAGTTCACAGGCCGGGGACCAGCGGTCGGCGCCCTCGGCCTCACCCTGCTCGACGAGCGAGGTGATCCGCGCGAGCTGCTCCGCGGAGTTGATCGCGCCGATGTCGGTGTTCTTGTCCAGCGGGTCGCCGAGGCGCAGGGTCGACAGGCGGCGCTTGAGCGAGTCGAGCAGTTCGTCGTGGATCGACTCCTGGACCAGCAGCCGCGAACCCGCGCAGCAGACCTGGCCCTGGTTGAAGAAGATGCCGGTGACGATGCCCTCGACGGCCTGGTCGATGGGCGCGTCGTCGAAGACGATGTTCGCGCCCTTGCCGCCCAGTTCGAGCGTGACCTTCTTGTGCGAGCCCGCGACCTGCCGGGCGATCGCCTTGCCGACAGCGGTGGAACCGGTGAACGCCACCTTGTCCACGTCCGGGTGCGCGACCAGGGCCGCGCCCGCGTCGCCGTACCCGGGAAGGATGTTGACGACGCCCCTGGGCAGGCCCGCCTGGCGGCAGATGTCCGCGAAGAACAGCGCCGAGAGCGGCGTGGTCTCGGCGGGCTTCAGCACCACCGTGTTGCCGGCCGCCAGCGCCGGGGCGATCTTCCACGCCAGCATCAGCAGCGGGAAGTTCCACGGGATGACCTGGCCGGCGACGCCCAGCGGGCGCGGGTTCGCGCCGAGACCGGCGTGGTCGAGCTTGTCGGCCCAGCCCGCGTAGTAGAAGAAGTGCGCGGCGACCAGGGGGAGGTCCGCGTCGCGGGTCTCCTTGATCGGCTTGCCGTTGTCCAGCGTCTCCAGGACGGCCAGCTCGCGGCTGCGCTCCTGGATGATCCGGGCGATGCGGAACAGGTACTTGGCGCGCTCGGAGCCCGGCAGCGCCGACCACTTCACGAACGCCTTGCGGGCGGCCTTCACCGCGCGGTCCACGTCCGCCTCGCCGGCCTGGGCGATCTCGGAGAGGACCTCCTCGGAGGAGGGGGAGACGGTCTTGAACACCTTGCCGTCGGCGGCCTCGGTGAACTCACCGTCGATGAACAGGCCGTAGGACGGGGCGATGTCGACGACGGAGCGGGACTCGGGCGCCGGGGCGTATTCGAATGCGGAAGCCATGATGGATCAGTCCACCGTCACGTAGTCGGGGCCGGAGTAGCGGCCGGTGGCCAGCTTCTGACGCTGCATCAGCAGGTCGTTCAGGAGGGAGGACGCGCCGAAGCGGAACCAGTGGTTGTCCAGCCAGTCCTCGCCCGCCGTCTCGTTCACCAGGACGAGGAACTTGACCGCGTCCTTGGTGGTGCGGATGCCGCCGGCCGGCTTCACGCCGACCTGCACCCCGGTCTGGGCGCGGAAGTCGCGGACGGCCTCCAGCATGAGCAGCGTGTTCGCGGGCGTCGCGTTCACCGCGACCTTGCCGGTGGACGTCTTGATGAAGTCGGCCCCGGCCAGCATGCCGAGCCAGCTCGCGCGGCGGATGTTGTCGTACGTCGACAGCTCGCCGGTCTCGAAGATGACCTTCAGGCGGGCGGCGCCCGAGGCCTCCTTCACGGCGACGATCTCGTCGTACACCTTCATGTAGTGGCCCGCGAGGAACGCCCCGCGGTCGATGACCATGTCGATCTCGTCGGCGCCCGCGGCGACCGCGTCACGCACGTCGGCCAGCTTCACGTCGAGGGCGGCACGGCCGGCCGGGAACGCGGTGGCGACGGAGGCGACCAGCACGCCGGAGCCGGCGACGGCCTCCTTCGCGACGGCCACCATGTCGGGGTAGACACAGACCGCGGCGGTGGTGGGCGCGGTGCGGTCCGTCGGGTCCGGGAGCACCGCCTTGGCGCCGAGCGCCCGGACCTTGCCCGGGGTGTCCGCGCCTTCCAGCGTCGTCAGGTCGACCATCGAGATGGCGAGGTCGATCGCGTACGCCTTCGCGGTGGTCTTGATGGAACGGGTGCCGAGCGAGGCGGCGCGCGCCTCCAGGCCGACCGCGTCTACGCCGGGCAGCCCGTGGAGGAAGCGGCGCAGCGTGCTGTCGGACGCGGTCACGTCGGCGAGGGCAGCGGGTGCAGAGGTGGGCATGGTCACCAGACGAGCATATCTACGCGCGTAGCTGCTGTACAGCCCCGAGGACGGGATCGGGAGGGACGGTCGCCCGGGGCGGCCGGACGCGTCGTCGAAGCCGGTGGGGCCGATGGGGCCGATGGGGGAAAGGCCATTGCCGGGCGCGTGGGGGCGGCCGTCATCGAAGCCGGTGGGGCCTTGTCGGGAAGCGGTTGTGGGGGCGCGGCCGTGGCGTGCGGCGCGGCGGGGTGTGTGTTTCCTCTCGGGGGCCGCTGCCGGGCCGGCCCGTGCGGCAGGCCCGTGCCGCCCCCGGTGCTCGGGGAATCCCGTTCCCTGAGCACCGGGGGTCGGGAAACCCCGTTCCGTGGGCGGCGCCCCGGATGCGGCGGGCGCCGGCAAGAGGGCGGCCCCGGGCTCCGAGGGGTGGGTCAGATCGCGGGCGGTACGGCCGGGGCCTTCGCGTCGATCTGCCAGCAGGCGGCCGTGAAGCGGATCTCGTCGGCGTGGACGAACGGCGCGAAGGCCGGGCGGACCGTCTCGACGACCCGCTCGCGCGTCGCCTCGTCCACCGCGCGCAGGGCCGTGCCGACCGGACCGAACCGGGTGAACCACCACACGAGCTTCTCGGCGGGGAGTACGCAGGTCGCGTCGACGGGCCGGATGTCGATGTCCTCCCAGCCGCCCTCCTCCAGCAGCCGGCGGACCCGGTCCGCGTCCGCGAAGGCGAACTGACCCGGGGCGTCGGGCTGCCGTTCCGGGAGGTCGGGCAGGAGCGGAGCCGCGGCCCGTTCGGCCGTCGTCATGAACGGGTTCTCCGCCAGGTCGCGCCAGGCGATGAACCGCAGTCCCGCCCCGGCCCGAGCGGCCCGGCGCAGGTTCGCGAAGGCCCGTACCGAGTCCTCGAAGAACATCACCCCGAAGCGTGAGACGACCGCGTCGAAGGCCCCGGCCTCGAAGGCGTGGTCCTGCGCGTCGGCGCGGACGAACGAGACCGGTACGTCCTCCCGCTCGGCACGCGCCCCGGCCGCCTCCAGCATCGGCCCGGAGATGTCCACGCCCACGCAGGCCCCCGCGGGCCCCAGCCGCCGCGCGAGGGCCACCGTCGTGCCGCCCGTGCCGCACCCGACGTCGAGCACCCTGCCCCCGCGTCCCTCCGGGACCGCCTCGACGAGCAGGTCCTGCAGCGGCCGGTACAACGCGTCCACCACGTCCTGGGCCTCGACCCAGGCGTTGCCCGACGGGCCGTTCCAGCGCGCCGCCTGCTCGTCGTCCGGCTTGCCCTTGGCTTCCATGACCGCCTCCTGTGGTTGCCCTCACGGCAGGGAGATGACACCGTCTTACTTCAAGTCGACTTGAGGTCAAGAGGATGCCGGACCTGGACATCGCCGAAGTGGCGCGCCGCGCCGCCGTGCCCGCCTCCACCCTGCGCTACTACGAGGAGAAGGGGCTGATCTCCTCCACGGGCCGGCGCGGCCTGCGGCGGCAGTTCGACCCGGGTGTGCTGGAGCGGCTGGCGCTGATCGCGCTCGGCCGGTCCGCCGGATTCTCGCTCGACGAGATCGGCCGGATGTTCGCCCCTGACGGGCAGCCGCGCATCGACCGCCGGATGCTCGCCGACAAGGCCGACGAACTGGACCGGACGATCCGCGAACTCGGCGTCCTCAGCGACTCCCTGCGACACGCCGCCGTCTGCCCGGCCCCGAGCCATCTGGAGTGCCCCACGTTCCGGCGCATCCTGCGCAGCGCCGCCACCGGCGTGGCCCCCGCGCGGGCGGTGCCCCGGAGGAAGGCGCCGGGCGCCTGACGGCGCACCGCCGCCGTCGCGGGCCGTCACGCGCACCTCGCGGCCGTGACGTCGGACACCCCGAGGCCGTCCTCGGACCCTGACGCGTCCGGCCCTCCGGTCACGGCCGGGACGCCCGCGCGCCGAGGCGGGGCGGGTGGTGGACCCGCCCGGCGCGTCAAGGGGGAGAGGAGAGTTCGCGACCATAGTGAGACCCCACCGAGCTCAAGCGCGCGGCGCTCGTCGGGCACAATCGGGGCCATGAGCACCCCGGACCACCAGTCACCCCTCCCGGACGCCTCGCGACCCGAGGCCAAGGACCGGATCTACCGGTCGCCCGCCGGGATCGCGGGCGGCGCCCTGCTGCTGTTCATCGCGGGCTGGCTCGGCGTCGACGCCCTGGTCTCCGGAACCGGCCGCACCCCCTGGCTGGCTCTCGCCGCGCTGATCCTGGTCGTCCCGCTGGTGGCCGCCTTCACGCTGCGTCCCGCGGTCTACGCGAACGAGGACCGGCTCCGCATCCGCAACCCGCTCCGCGTGATCGTGCTGCCCTGGAGCAGGGTCGCCTCGCTGCGCTCGTCCTACTCGAACGAGGTCGTCGACACGGACGGCACCAAGTACCAGCTCTGGGCCGTGCCGGTGTCGCTGCGCGCCCGCAAGAAGGTCGCCAAGCACCAGGGGCGGGCCGCCACCGGGAGCCGTGGTGTCGAGGGGCGGATGGCGGGGATGGGCCGTCCGTCGCCGTTCGGCCGCGGCGCCGCCGCCGACGCGCCGACCCGGTCGCAGACCGACCAGGCCATGGACGACCTGCGCGGACTCGCGGAGGCCCGGGCGCACGAGCCCGAGGCGCAGGGCGAGGTCACGGTGCGCTGGGCGTACGAGGTGATCGGCCCCGCGGTCGCGGGCGCGGTCGTCCTGGCCATCCTGATCGCCACGGGCTGAGCCCACCGGGCGCCGGGCCGCTCCCGTCCGGCCCCGTCCGGCGTCCCGTTGCTCCGGGCAGCACGAAGGGGGCGCCGCGTCCTGGAACGCGGCGCCCCCTTCGGCGTACGGGCAACCGGAACCGGCCGGTGCCCCGCGGTCAGATGCCGGCCGCCGCCGACAGGTCCCGCTTGATCGTGGCGAGCAGGTCGGCGGCCCGCGCGTGGGCCGCCGGGAGCGCGGCGTGACCGGCGACGGGCACCACGACCTCCAGGTAGCACTTCAGCTTGGGCTCGGTGCCGCTCGGGCGGACGACTACCCGGGCGCCGTCCAGGGTGTAGCGCAGCCCGTCCGTGGGCGGCAGCAGCTCCGTGCCCTCGGACAGGTCCTCGGCCCTCGTGATCGAGAGGCCCGCCAGCTCGGTGGGCGGCTGCTCGCGCAGCCGGCGCATGGCGTCCGCGATGACCGACAGGTCCTCCACGCGCACCGAGAGCTGGTCGGTGGCGTGCAGGCCGTGGGTGACGGCGAGGTCGTCGAGCAGGTCGAGCAGGGTCCGGCCCTGTTCCTTCAGCTCGGAGGCCAGCTCGGTGATGAGCAGGGCGGCGGTGATGCCGTCCTTGTCGCGTACGCCGTCGGGGTCGACGCAGTAACCGAGCGCCTCCTCGTAGCCGTAGCGCAGACCCTCGACACGGGCGATCCACTTGAACCCGGTCAGGGTCTCCTCGTACGGCAGGCCCGCGCCCTCGGCGATCCGGCCGAGCAGCGAGGAGGAGACGATCGACTCGGCGAACGTGCCGCGCGCGCCGCGCCGGACCAGGTGCTCGGCGAGCAGCGCGCCGACCTCGTCGCCGCGCAGCATCCGCCAGTCCCCGCCGGCCGGGACGGCCACGGCGCAGCGGTCGGCGTCGGGGTCGTTGGCGACGATGATGTCCGGGCCGCTCGCGCGGGCCCGGGCGAAGGCCAGGTCCATCGCGCCCGGCTCCTCCGGGTTGGGGAAGGCGACCGTCGGGAAGTCCGGGTCGGGCTCGGCCTGTTCCGCGACGAGCACCGGCTCCGGGAAGCCGGCCCGCGCGAACGCCGCGAGGAGCACCTCCTTGCCGACGCCGTGCATCGGCGTGTAGACGGTGCGCGCGGTGCGCGGCGACCCCGCGGCCAGGACGGCGTTCGTACGGGCCAGGTAGGCGTCCAGGACGCCCTCGTCGAGGATCTCCCAGCCGGACTCGGGGCGGGGTACGTCGGCGAGCGCCCGGACCGCGGCGATCTCTGCGGCGATCTCCGCGTCGGCGGGCGGCACGATCTGCGAACCGTCGCCCAGGTACACCTTGTAGCCGTTGTCGCGGGGCGGGTTGTGGCTGGCGGTGACCTCCACGCCCGCGACCGCGCCGAGGTGGCGTATGGCGTAGGCGAGGACGGGGGTGGGCAGCGGCCGGGGCAGGACGGCGGCGCGCAGGCCGGCGCCGGTCATCACGGCCGCGGTGTCCCGGGCGAAGTCGGCGGACTTGTGACGGGCGTCGTAGCCGATCACGACCAGTCCGCCGGTCTCGCCCCTGGCCTTCAGGTACGCGGCGAGTCCCGCCGCCGCCCTGATGACCACGGCGCGGTTCATCCGCATCGGCCCCGCGCCGAGTTCCCCGCGCAGGCCCGCGGTGCCGAACTGCAGGGTCCCGGCGAAGCGGGCGGCGAGCTCGGTGACGTCCTCGGCGTCGACGAGCTTGGCGAGTTCCTCACGGGTCTCCGCGTCGGGGTCCTCGGCCAGCCACGCCTTGGCCCGCGCGATGAGTTCGTCCTGCACCTCGGGTGCACCTCTCTTCGGTCGTACGGTTCCGTCTGCCCGGTCGTTCCGCCCCCGGAGCCGGGGACGGACCTCCCGCCGCCTACAGGCGGTCCAGCACCTGGGTCAGGAGTTCCCCCATGCGCACGGCCGAGTCGCGGCCCGCCTGGAGGACTTCCTCGTGGTTGAGGGGCTCGCCCGTCATACCGGCGGCGAGGTTGGTCACGAGCGAGATGCCGAGGACCTCGGCGCCCGCCTCGCGCGCGGCGATGGCTTCGAGGGTGGTGGACATGCCCACCAGGTCCGCGCCGATGGTCCGGGCCATCCGGATCTCGGCCGGCGTCTCGTAGTGCGGGCCGGGGAACTGGGCGTAGACGCCCTCTTCGAGCGAGGGGTCGACCTCCTTGCACAGCGCGCGCAGCCGCGGCGAGTACAGGTCGGTGAGGTCGACGAAGTTCGCGCCGATGATCGGCGAGGTGGCCGTCAGGTTGATGTGGTCGCTGATCAGCACGGGCTGGCCGGGGCGCATGCCCTCGCGCAGGCCGCCGCAGCCGTTGGTCAGCACGATGGTCTTGCAGCCGGCGGCGACGGCGGTACGGACGCCGTGCGCGACGGCGGCGACCCCGCGGCCCTCGTAGAAGTGGGTGCGGCCGAGGAAGACCAGGGCGCGCTTGTCACCGATCGCGTACGAGCGGACCTTGCCGCCGTGGCCCTCGACGGCCGGGGCCGGGAAGCCGGGCAGCTCGGTGACCTGGAACTCGGCCTCGGGGGTGCCGAGGGCGTCCACGGCCGGAGCCCAGCCGGAGCCCATCACGAGGGCGACGTCATGGGTGTCGGCGCCGGTCAGCTCGCGCAGGCGCGTGGCGGCGGCGTCAGCGGCGGCATGAGGGTCGCCCTGGATGTCGTCCGGAAGAAGAGATGCGTTCACGCGCATGAGGGTAGCCGGTCCGGGCCTACGCGCGTAGATGACAGAGCTCACGGTCTTGCGATCGTTGTCTTGTCGTTTCCGACGAAAACAGGGGAGGGACTGCCCGCGGGGGCGCCGGGCCCCGGAGAGACGCCGGGGGAGAGGGGCGCGCTCAGCAGGGGCGCTTGCGGATCTCCATGACGTAGTCGTGCGGCGCCCCGGCGGACTCGGCGGCGTCCGCCAGCTCACCCAGATACCGCGCCGAGGGGAGTCCCCCCTCGTACCCGTTCAGTACGTACACCCAGGCGGGCTCCTCGCCCTCCAGGGTGTGCACCCGTACGCGCATCCGCCGGTAGACGTCGAGGCCGACGCCCTCCCAGCGGTCCATGGAGTCCTCGTCCAGCGGCGCGATGTCGTACAGCGCCACGAAGACCTGGGACCGCGGAGCCTCGACGATCGTGGCCAGCGCGCCCTCCCAGCCCATGTGCTCGCCGCCGAACGTCAGCCGCCAGCCGGTCAGCCAGCCCGTGGCGCGCAGCGGCGAATGCGGGGCGCGGCGCGTCATGAGCCGCGGGTCGAGATTGCCGGCGTACGCGGCGTAGAGCGACATGGGGTCGAGGGTACGGCAGCGAAACGTCCGTCTCTCGCGTAACAAAGTGACCCGGATGCCCGCTCCGGGACCCCCTGGGCGGAAGCATCTTGAAGCGTGCGGGACAATGGAGTACGTGACTCGGATCGTGATCATCGGTGGCGGACCCGGCGGATATGAAGCTGCGCTGGTGGCAGCGCAACTCGGCGCGGAGGTGACCGTCGTCGACTGCGACGGTCTGGGCGGGGCGTCGGTGCTCACCGACTGCGTACCGTCGAAGACCCTGATCGCCACGGCCGAGGTGATGACGACCTTCGACTCCTCGTACGAGGAGCTGGGCATCATCGTCGCCGACGACACCCCGCCCGAGGAGCAGGCGGCCCGGGTGGTCGGCGTGGACCTCGGCAAGGTCAACCGCCGTGTGAAGCGCCTCGCGCTCGCCCAGTCGCACGACATCACGGCCTCGGTGACCCGCGCCGGCGCCCGTGTGCTGCGCGGCCGGGGCCGGCTGGAGGGTATGCAGGCACTGGACGGCTCCCGCAAGGTCGTCGTCCGCGCCGCCGACGGCAACGAGGAGACCCTCACCGCCGACGCCGTCCTCATCGCCACCGGCGGTCACCCCCGCGAACTGCCCGACGCCCAGCCCGACGGCGAGCGCATCCTGAACTGGACGCAGGTCTACGACCTCGACGAGCTGCCCGAGGAGCTCATCGTGGTCGGTTCCGGTGTCACCGGTGCCGAGTTCGCCGGCGCCTACCAGGCGCTCGGCTCCCGCGTCACCCTCGTCTCCAGCCGCGACCGCGTGCTGCCGGGCGAGGACCCCGACGCCGCCGCCGTCCTGGAGGACGTCTTCCGCCGCCGCGGCATGAACGTGATGGCCCGCTCCCGCGCCGAGTCCGCCAAGCGGGTCGGCGACCGCGTCGAGGTCACCCTCTCCGACGGCCGCGTGATCAGCGGCACGCACTGCCTGATGGCGGTCGGCGCCATCCCGAACAGCAGCGGGATGGGCCTGGAGGAGGCCGGCGTCAAGGTCCGCGACTCCGGGCACATCTGGACCGACAAGGTCTCGCGCACCACCGCCCCCGGCGTGTACGCGGCCGGCGACGTGACCGGCGTCTTCGCCCTCGCCTCCGTCGCCGCCATGCAGGGCCGGATCGCGATGTACCACTTCCTCGGCGACGCGGTGGCCCCGCTGAACCTGAAGACGGTGTCCTCGAATGTCTTCACCGACCCCGAGATCGCCACGGTCGGCTACACGCAGGCCGATGTCGACGCGGGCAAGATCGACGCCCGGGGCGTCAAGCTGCCGCTGCTGCGCAACCCGCGCGCCAAGATGCAGGGCATCCGCGACGGCTTCGTCAAGATCTTCTGCCGCCCCGGCACCGGCATCGTGGTCGGCGGTGTGGTGGTCGCCCCGCGGGCCTCGGAACTGATCCACCCCATCTCGATCGCGGTCGACAACAATCTGACGGTCGAACAGATCGCGAACGCCTTCACCGTGTATCCGTCCCTGTCGGGCTCGATCGCCGAGGTCGCCCGTCAGTTGCACACCCGCAAGACCGCGGGCGAGGGCTGACCCCGCGGGGCGGCTCTTCGCTGGTCACAGGGAGTCGGGGCGCATTCCGGCGGCATAGGCGGACCGATTAGGCCCGTATACCACTCCGTGCCCTGCCATGCGAACAACTTCTGTTATTCGGCGCAAACTGCTGAAAGCAGACGGTCGTTGGGGTTACTGTCAGTTTCGTGTTCGCTGCAGAACGTCGCCAATTGATCCTCGAAATGGTGCGAGCGAATGGGGCCGTGTCGCTCCGTGAGCTCGCCCGCGTCGTCCAGACCTCCGAAGTGACCGTACGGCGGGACGTGCGCGCACTGGAGGCAGAAGGACTCCTCGACCGCCGGCACGGCGGTGCGGTATTGCCGGGCGGGTTCACGCGAGAGTCCGGCTTTCCGCAGAAATCACATCTCGCGACCGCCGAGAAGACGGCCATCGCCGATCTTGCCGCGGGTCTCGTCGAAGAGGGTGAGGCCATCGTGGTGGGGGCGGGCACCACCACGCAGGAGCTGGCCCGCCGGCTCGCGCGCATCCCCGGCCTGACCGTCGTCACCAACTCCCTGCTGGTGGCCCAGGCGTTGGCCCATGCCAACCGTGTCGAGGTCGTCATGACCGGTGGCACGCTGCGCGGTTCCAACTACGCCCTGGTCGGATCGGGTGCCGAGCAGTCCCTCCAAGGGCTGCGCGTCTCCCGGGCGTTCCTCTCCGGGAGCGGTCTGACCGCCGAGCGCGGGCTCTCCACGTCCAACATGCTCTCGGCGTCCGTGGACCGCGCTCTGGTCCAGGCGGCCGCGGAGGTGGTGGTCCTCGCCGACCACACGAAGCTCGGCGCGGACACCATGTTCCAGACCGTGCCGACCGACCTGATCACCCGTCTGGTCACGGACGAGCCGCCCGCGCACGACGACCGCGCGGCCACCGAACTGCAGGCCCTGGCCGATCAGGGTGTCCAGATCGCGGTGGCCGGGTCATCGGCATCGGGCGGTGCGGGAGGGGACCCGCATCCGGCGGGGCGCCAGCAACGCCGGGACGTACCCCTCCCGGGACCGCGCCGCGGCCAGGTCGTACCGGGCTCGGGACCACAGCTACGCAGCGCGACGGTGATGGGGGACCAGCCCCCGGCCGAAAGGGCACGGGTGGCCGACCTTCGACGTCGCTGAGCGGTGCCGGCGGTCCGTGGAACGGACAGCGGGGCACCTTTCGCGCCCCGCCCGGCTCATGGCCGCAGACCACGCAGGGTCAGATTCAGCAGACGGTCGGCCAGCCCGGAGTCGTCCGGGGTTTCCTCCGCCGCCAGCGCGATCGCGTTGGTCAGCTGGAGGAGGTCACCGATCGACACGTCGTCGCGTACGGCGCCCGACTCCTGGGCGCGGAGCAGCAGGGCGCTGCCCGCCTCCCGCATCGGGCCGCTGCACCGGGCCAGATGCGAACCGTCGTCCCGCGCCGCCGACATGAGGGCGCGTGCGAGCCCGCGGTACTCACTCGCGTGGGTGACGATCGCGCGCAGCCAGTCCACCAGGGCGGTGCACGGCTGCGGGGCGTCCAGCAATGCGCGTGAGCGGCTCAGCAGGTCGCTCACGGCCTCCTCGAAGACCGCGCTCAGCAGTGCGTGCCGGTTCGGGAAGTGGCGGTAGAGCGTGCCGATGCCGACGCCCGCGCCGCGGGCCACCTCCTCCAAGGAGGCGTCCGTGCCGTGTTCGGCGAACGTGGACCGGGCCTCCGCCACCAGACGTCCGTAGTTGCGGCGGGCGTCCGCGCGCATGGCGCGTGGCGGTTCCCCGTCGGCGGGTCGCGGCCCCGGGTTCGGGTCCCGGGCGGGATCGGACGTGTCGGCCGGCTCCTGTGCGGTCGCGTTCACCGTCGCTGCCATCTGACCTCTCTCGCCGGGGCCGACTCCCTCGCTCGGCCGGTCCCCAGGATGCCACTGGTCGTCGACCGGGTGGGCTCGGGCAGTACCCGGCATCTCGGGGCTTCGCCCCCGCCCCGGCTCCCGGCATTTGGTCCGGTGTCTGTCCGGTGGGGGGGCGCGCGGGTCCTCGCGCCCCTGGAGGGGCCCCGGGGTGGTGGGGCTTTGCCGCGGGTGGCACGGGGCTTTGACCCGGGCCGGCACCGGGCCGTGGTCTTCGCTGCCGGCCGGTGGGGGCTGGTCGCGCAGTTCCCCGCGCCCCTGGAGGGTCCCTGGGCAGCACCTCGCGTTCCGGGGCGTTGCCACGGGGAGGGTCCCCTGGACGGCACCCCGCGTTCCCGGGGCGTTGTCGCGCGACGCACTGCGCCCGGCGGGCCGCAGGTGCGGTGCCGGGCGCAGGGGAGTGGGTCGGGCAGGTGGCCCGAGCCGTGTCGGTCAGTCCTTGATCTCGCAGATCGCGGCACCGGAGGTGATGGACGAGCCGACCTCCGCGAGCAGACCCTTGATGGTCCCGGAGCGGTGCGCGTTCAGCGGCTGCTCCATCTTCATGGCCTCCAGGACGACGACGAGGTCGCCCTCCTTGACCTCCTGGCCCTCCTCGACGGCCACCTTCACGATGGTGCCCTGCATCGGCGAGGCGAGCGTGTCGCCCGAGGCGGCCGGGCCGGACTTCTTCGCGGCCCGGCGCTTGGGCTTGGCGCCCGCGGCGAGACCGGTCCGGGCCAGGGACATGCCGAGGGAGACGGGCAGCGAGACCTCGAGGCGCTTGCCGCCGACCTCGACGACGACCGTCTCGCGGCCGGGCTCGTCGTCGGTCTCGCCCTCGGCCGGAGCGGCGAACGGCTTGATCTCGTTGACGAACTCGGTCTCGATCCAGCGGGTGTGGATCGTGAACGGGTCGCTGGAACCGGTGAGTTCGGGAGCGAACGCCGGGTCCGTGACGACCGCGCGGTGGAACGGGATCGCCGTCGCCATGCCCTCGACGTCGAACTCGGCGAGCGCGCGCGAGGCCCGCTGGAGCGCCTGCTCACGGGTGGCGCCGGTGACGATCAGCTTGGCGAGCAGGGAGTCCCAGGCCGGGCCGATGACCGACCCGGACTCGACGCCCGCGTCCAGCCGGACACCGGGGCCCGACGGCGGGGCGAAGGTCGTGACCGTACCGGGCGCCGGAAGGAAGTTGCGGCCCGGGTCCTCGCCGTTGATACGGAACTCGAAAGAGTGACCCCGCAGTTCGGGGTCGCCGTAACCGAGCTCCTCGCCGTCGGCGATACGGAACATCTCGCGCACCAGGTCGATGCCCGCGACCTCCTCGGTGACCGGGTGCTCCACCTGGAGACGGGTGTTGACCTCCAGGAAGGAGATCGTGCCGTCCGTGCCGACGAGGAACTCGACGGTTCCCGCGCCGACGTAGCCGGCCTCCTTCAGGATCGCCTTCGAGGAGTCGTACAGCTCCTGCACCTGGGCGTCCGAGAGGAAGGGGGCCGGGGCCTCTTCGACCAGCTTCTGGTGGCGGCGCTGGAGGGAGCAGTCACGCGTCGACACGACGACCACGTTGCCGTGGGTGTCGGCCAGGCACTGCGTCTCCACGTGCCGCGGCTTGTCGAGGTAGCGCTCGACGAAGCACTCGCCCCGGCCGAACGCCGCGACGGCCTCACGGACGGCCGACTCGTAGAGCTCCGGCACCTCTTCGAGGGTGCGGGCGACCTTCAGGCCGCGCCCGCCACCACCGAAGGCGGCCTTGATGGCGATCGGCAGGCCGTGCTGCTCGGCGAACGCGACGACCTCCTCGGCGCCCGACACCGGGTCCGGGGTGCCGGCCACCAGCGGGGCACCGGCGCGCTGCGCGATGTGCCGGGCGGCGACCTTGTCACCGAGGTCGCGGATGGCGTGCGGCGGCGGACCGATCCAGATCAGGCCCGCGTCGAGAACGGCCTGGGCGAACTCGGCGTTCTCGGAGAGAAATCCGTATCCGGGGTGGATGGCGTCCGCACCCGAGTCCTTGGCGGCCTGCAGCACCTTGGCGATGTCCAGGTAACTGGTGGCCGGGGTGTCACCGCCCAACGCGAACGCCTCGTCCGCCGCACGGACATGCAGAGCGTCCCGGTCCGGTTCCGCATACACGGCAACGCTCGCGATCCCGGCATCCCGGCACGCCCGGGCCACGCGGACAGCGATTTCGCCACGGTTGGCGATGAGCACCTTGCGCACGATGGCTCCCTCCTTGAAACAAGCCGAGTTTAGGGACAGCCAACACGACGTTTCGACCCGTCCCCGGTGGTGAGCTTGCCCACACGGAGCGTGATACGAGGCTCGCCCTACCCGCGAAATCCCTTGTGGCACCGCAGCACGCAGGAGTCCTTGGCTGAACCCTAGCCCGCCGATGTGGTCAAGGTCTCTGTGGCTCCGTGCTGCGGCCCACAACGATTCTTTGTGGAGTCCCTACGAATGGCCCAACGATTCTTTGCCCTCGGCAGAACCCTTGTCCCGGGGTTTACCCGTTAGTAGCGTTCGGGATGTCTCGAACGTACTTGGGGTAACAGCACGCGGAAGTGGGTGGGACCGGTGGTGCGCAGACCGGTGGCATGGGTGACGGCGCTCGTGCTCTTCGCGGAGGCGATCGGCGTCGCGCTCCTCAACTGGTTCCTCGGCGTGGTCGTGGACCGTCAGGACATGTCCTTGGCGGGGCTCGACTCCGACACGATGGCCGTCTCGTCGAAGATCGGCGGCCTGGTCTTCGGCCTGTACTTCGTCGCGTGTGCCGTGTCCGCGCTGCTGGTCGGCGTACGCGACCGCGCGCCCGGTCTCGTCGGGCGTGTCCTGCTGATCAGCGCCGCGGTGGTGCACGCCCTGCTGGGCGCCTTCACGGTGGGCCTGGTCGGCTGGGGCGCCTTCGTCTTCATGATGGTCGTGCTGGGCCTGATCGTGTTCACCCTCCTGGCGTACGACCGCCGGGAGGCGGGCCCGGTCGACGCCGTACCGCCCGGTGGCGGAGGGGACGGCGAGGGCCTCCGGCGCGAGGACGGTGCCGGACAGGGCGCAGGCCAGGGAGGGACCGTCGACCTGGGGAAGGACGCCGGCGACGGCGGCCAAGGGGGTGTCAGGCACGGCGACGGAGGAACCGCCGTCGTCCCGCCGCCCGCTCCCTCGGCCTCCTGAGCGGGGGCTCCCCGCCCGGCGGAGAGCCTCTACTTGTCCTGCGGTGCCCACAACTCCGTGATGCCCACGCCCAGTTCGGCGAGCAGCTTGCGCACCAGCGGCAGCGAGATGCCGATCACGTTGCCGTGGTCGCCGTCGATGCCCTCGATGAACGGGGCCGACCGGCCGTCGAGCGTGAACGCGCCCGCCACGTACAGGGGTTCGCCCGACGCGACGTACGCGGCGACTTCCGCGTCCGTCGGCTCGCCGAAGCGGACGACCGTGGACGCCGTGGCGGACACCCAGCGCTTGCTCGCCGTGTCCCAGACGCAGTGCCCCGTCTGGAGCGTGCCCGCCCGGCCGCGCATCGCCTTCCAGCGCGCCGTCGCCTCCTCGGCGTCGGCGGGCTTGCCGAGCGCCTCGCCGTCCAGGTCCAGCACCGAGTCGCAGCCGATCACCAGCGCGCCCTGGACCTCCGGGCGGGCCGCCACGACGGAGGCCTTCGCCTCGGCCAGCGCGAGGGCGAGTTCGGCGGGGGTGGGCGCGGTGACGGCGTCCTCGTCGACCCCGCTCACGATCACCTCGGGGGCGAGTCCGGCCTGCCGCAGCAGGTTGAGCCGGGCGGGGGACTGCGAAGCGAGCACGAGACGGCGGCGCGGCTGATCGGTCATGCCGTTCAGGGTATCGGCGCCGATCGGCCCGTGCGCCGGCCGCCGTTGATCGGCCCCGGAGCGTTCAGCGCACCCCCAGCACGATCATCGCGACCACCATGGCCAGCGCCATGAGAACCCCCAGGCGCCGCAACATGGTCTGCATGTCGCGGAGCTCCTTGGGCGGCTCGTTCTCCGGGTCGGACCACAGCATGTCCTCGATCGTGCGACGGCCGCGCCGCCGGGCGCCTGAGTACGCGTACTCAACTTGCGCACGCCACACGTAAACGGTTCTCCAGTTCCCTTAGTGCCGTCCATGCTGCTACGGTCGTGGTCCTAGCTAAAGGGACTACAGTCCCCTTTGGGTGACTCGGGAGAGGGAACCGTCATGTTCACCACCGCCTGGACCGCACCGCCCCAGCTCCCCGCGGAAGGCTTCACCCCGAACTGGTCGCGCGAGGGCTTCTGGCGCCAGTCGCTGCGCCAGGCCGTCCGCCTCACCGCGGGAGGCGACCGGCTGCGCGTACGGCTCTCCAACGCGTACGGCACCTCGCCCCTGCGCATAGCGGGCGCCACCGTCGCCCGCACCGCCCGCGGAGCCGCCGTCGAGCCGGGCTCGGTGCGCCGGCTCACCTTCGCGGGGGCGGCCGACGCCGTGGTCCCGGCCCGCGCCGACCTCCTCAGCGATCCCGTCGAACTGTCGCTGGAGCGGCTGGAGTCGGTGACCGTCACCCTGCACCTCGACGCGGTGACCGGGCCCGCCACCTTCCACGCACAGGCCTTCGCGACCAGTCACCGGGGTACCGGGGACCGACTCCACGACGTCGAGGGGCACGGCTTCACGGAGGCCACCGAGTCCTGGTAATTCCTGTCCGCCGTCGAGGTCGACGCGGGCGGACGCGGAGACGGGGTCGCCCTCTTCGGCGACTCCATCGTGGACGGCTTCGGCTCCACGCCGGGCGCGAACCGGCGTTGGTCCGACCGGCTCGCCGAACGCACCGGCCGGCCCGTCCTGAACGCCGGTATCGGCGGCAACCTGCTGCTCAACGACTCGGCCTGGTACGGCGAGAAGGGCGTCCACCGGCTCGACCGGGACGTCCTCGGACACCCGGGCGTGGACACCCTCGTCGTCCTCCAGGGCGTCAACGACATCGGCTTCAGCGAGACGGACGACCAGCCGACCTACCGGCCCGCCCCGGTCGTCGAGGCCGACGACCTCATCGCCGGGTATCGCGAGCTGATCCACCGGGCCCGCGCCCGCGGACTGCGGGTGATCGGAGCGAACCTGCTGCCCTTCGGCGGCTCCGACCACTGGGGCGAGCACGCGGCGAAGGTCGCTCACGAGGTCGACGCGTGGATGCGCGACCCGGCGCACGGCGCGTGGGACGCGGTCGTCGACCTGAACCGTGCCCTGGCCGACCCGTCGGACCCGGACCGGCTGCACCCCGCGTACGACTTCGGCGACCACCTGCACCCGGGCGACGCCGGATACGCGGTGATGGCCGAGGCCGTCGCGAAGATCCTCTGAGGGTCCTGTCCCAGGTCGTGTCCGCAACGTCTCGCCTGCCCGGCGACGCCTGGCACGAGCTCTCGCACCTGACGCGCGGGGCCGCCCTCCGGGCGGACGACGCGACCTTGCGGACGCCCCCTAACCGGGCCAGTACGTCCGCCCCCAGGCCGTCGCGCCCGGCTGCGGAAGCCGGTGCGCGGCGACCCGGGCCGGGTCGGACCAGGAGTCGCGCGGCCGGGGCGCGCCCGACGGCTCGGCGGCCGCCGCCGCGGCACGCGCGCGGACCACCGCCAGGGTGGCGGCCAGCTCCTCCGGGGTCGGATTGCCCCGTACGACCTTGATCGTCATGTCTAGCTCCCAGGGGTCGGGGCGTGCGGCGGTCTAGAGCGGGATGTTGCCGTGCTTCTTCGGAGGAAGTGATGCCCGCTTCGTCCGCAGCTGACGCAGACCGCGGACGACGTGCGCACGGGTCTGCGACGGCATGATCACGCCGTCGATGTAACCGCGCTCGGCCGCCGTGTACGGGTTCAGCAGCGCGTCCTCGTACTCCTGGATCAGCCGGGCACGGGTGCCTTCCTGATCCTCGGCGGCGGCGATCGTGCGGCGGTGCAGGATGTTCACCGCGCCCTGCGCGCCCATCACCGCGATCTGCGCGGTCGGCCACGCCAGGTTGAGGTCGGCGCCCAGGTGCTTGGAGCCCATGACGTCGTACGCGCCGCCGAACGCCTTGCGGGTGATGACCGTGATCAGCGGGACGGTCGCCTCCGCGTAGGCGTAGATCAGCTTGGCGCCGCGCCGGATGATGCCGGTGTGCTCCTGATCGACACCCGGGAGGAAGCCGGGCACGTCCACGAACGTGAGGACGGGCACGTTGAACGCGTCGCAGGTGCGGACGAACCGTGCCGCCTTCTCGCTCGCGTCGATGTCCAGACAGCCGGCGAACTGCATCGGCTGGTTCGCGACGATGCCCACCGGACGGCCCTCGACCCGGCCGAAGCCGGTCAGAATGTTCGGCGCGAACAGCGGCTGCGTCTCGAAGAACTCGGCGTCGTCCAGGACGTGTTCGATCACCGTGTGCATGTCGTACGGCTGGTTCGCGCTGTCCGGCACGATGGTGTCCAGCTCACGGTCCTCGTCCGTGAGGGTGAGGTCCGCCTCCTCCGGGAACGCCGGCGCCTCGCTGAGGTTGTTGGACGGCAGGTACGACAGCAGCTGCTTGACGTACTCGATGGCGTCCTTCTCGTCACCCGCCATGTGATGGGCCACGCCCGACACGGCGTTGTGGGTGCGGGCGCCGCCCAGCTCCTCGAAGCCGACGTCCTCGCCCGTCACCGTCTTGATGACGTCGGGACCCGTGATGAACATGTGCGAGGTCTGGTCGACCATGACCGTGAAGTCGGTGATGGCGGGGGAGTACACCGCACCGCCCGCACAGGGGCCGACGACCAGGCTGATCTGCGGAATGACGCCCGACGCGTGGGTGTTCCGGCGGAAGATCTCGCCGTACATGCCCAGCGCGCTGACGCCTTCCTGGATCCGCGCGCCGCCCGAGTCGTTGATGCCGATGACCGGACAGCCGGTCTTCAGGGCGAAGTCCATGACCTTCATGATCTTCTGCCCGTAGACCTCGCCGAGGGCACCGCCGAAGACGGTGAAGTCCTGCGAGAACACGGCGACCGGGCGGCCGTCGACCGTGCCGTAGCCCGTGACGACGCCGTCGCCGTACGGACGGTTCTGCTCCAGGCCGAAGTCGGTGGAGCGGTGCCGGGCGAACTCGTCGAACTCCACGAAGGAGTCCTCGTCCATCAGCAGGTCGATGCGCTCACGGGCCGTCAGTTTGCCCTTGGCGTGCTGCTTTTCGACGGCGCGCTCCGAGCCGGCGTGCGTCGCCTCCTGGATGCGGCGCTGCAGGTCCGCGAGTTTGCCCGCGGTGGTGTGGATGTCGGGGTGGTGCAGCTCTTCCGGCTCGGACATCGGGATGCGGCTCCCTGCCTGCTCTAAGGGGACGTGAGGGGCGGTGCTCAGAAGGGGGACTTGCTACTCATCCGTAGCGTAGTGCTGTGGCTACCGTTCGGCAGTGCGGCGTTTACCACACCTAGGCTGGGTTGCATGACGCCGCGAGATGCTTCAGACGCGCACGACAACCGCTGGTCCGACCTGGGCCGACCGCCGCTCAACGGCACAGCCCTGCGGCGGGCGCTGGTCCGCGACGACGGCCTGTGGACCGACGTGGAGGTCGTGCAGCGCACCGGATCCACCAACACCGACCTGGCCGGTCTCGTCGTCAAGGAGAACGCCGACGAGGGCGTGGTCCTCGTCGCCGAGGAGCAGAACGCCGGGCGCGGCCGGCTGGACCGCCGCTGGACGGCGCCCGCCCGCTCCGGCCTCTTCTTCTCCGTGGTGTTCAAGCCGGCGGGGGTCCCCGTCGAACGCTGGGGCTGGCTGCCGCTGCTCACCGGAGTCGCCGTCGCCACCGCTCTCTCCCGCACCGCCGGAGTCGACACCGCCCTGAAGTGGCCCAACGACCTGCTGGTCTCCGTGGACGGCGAGGAGCGCAAGGCCGGTGGCATCCTCGCCGAGCGCGCGGGCGCCGACGCGGTCGTGGTCGGCATCGGCATCAACGTCACCCTCCGCGCGGAGGAGTTGCCCGTGCCGGGCGCCGGATCGCTGGCGCTGGCGGGTGCGACGACCACCGACCGCGACACCGTGCTGCGGGCGGTGCTGCGCTCACTGGAGGAGTGGTACCGACGCTGGCGCGACGCGTCCGGGGACCCCGCCGCCTCCGGTCTCCAGGAGGCGTACGCCGCCGGCTGCGCGACCCTCGGCCGCGTGGTCCGCGCCGAGCTGCCCGGCGGCCGCTCGATCGTCGGCGAGGCCGTCGCCGTCGACGGCGACGGCCGCATCGTCATCGCCACGGAGGACGGAGTGCAGGAACCGGTCGGTGCGGGCGACGTGATCCACCTGCGGGCTGTCTGAGGGCCGCGGGACGAGGGGCGCAGGGGCGGCACCCCCGCGGGGTCGGAGATACCGGGGGTCACCGGTGCTGTACGGCCCGTGCGCGGGGCTCGTCGCGGGGTGCGAAAAGTGCCCGTACGCCACCTTCGGGGACCCGCTCCGGCCAGGTCGTGCCATCGGGAGTGAGCCAGCGCACACCTGCCGTAGAGTTGAGCGCGGTCGATACCTGACCTCGGCAGATCGGAAGGGCAGCAGGCGTGACCGTCGACGACACCGGCTCCGGCACGGGTGCTCACCCTGCCCCGGACGGCGAGCCGGGCCGTACCGCCGAGCCGGTCACGGACGCGACCTCCGCACGGGCCGCCGCGAGCGGCGGGACCGGACAGGAGGCCCGGCCGGACGACCGTACGAGCGAGGATCCCGGACCCCGTGGCGACGGCCACCGCGGCGAGGTGAGCGGCGTCCGCGAGGACGACGCGACCGACACGCGCGCGCAGGCCAGGCCCGACGGACGGCCCGAGCTCAGGTCCGACGCCCGGCACGAGGCGAACGGCCGGGTGGACGCGCCGACCGACCCGGACTCCGACGAGGACCCCCTCGCGCTGCGCCTGGAGGGCCTCATCCTGGGCGCCGAGCGGCGCTACACCCCGTTCCAGGCGGCCCGCAGCGCGGGCGTCTCCATGGAGCTGGCGTCCCGTTTCTGGCGGGCGATGGGCTTCGCCGACATCGGCCAGGCCAAGGCGCTCACGGAGGCGGACGTCCTCGCGCTGCGCCGGCTCGCCGGTCTCGTCGAGGCAGGCCTGCTGAGCGAGGCCATGGCCGTCCAGGTCGCCCGCTCCACCGGGCAGACCACCGCCCGTCTGGCCGAGTGGCAGATCGACTCCTTCCTGGAGGGCCTGACCGAGCCCCCGGAACCGGGGATGACCCGCACCGAGGTCACGTACCCCCTGATCGAGCTGCTGCTGCCCGAGCTGGAGGAGTTCCTCGTCTACGTCTGGCGGCGTCAGCTGGCCGCCGCCACCGGCCGGGTCGTGCAGGCCGCCGACGACGAGGAGATGGTCGACCGCCGTCTCGCCGTCGGCTTCGCCGACCTGGTCGGGTTCACCCGGCTGACGCGCCGCATGGAGGAGGAGGAGCTCGGCGAACTCGTCGAGGCCTTCGAGACCACCGCCGCGGACCTGGTCGCCGCCCATGGCGGCCGGCTCATCAAGACGCTCGGCGACGAGGTGCTCTACTCCGCCGACGACGCCGGCGTGGCCGCCGAGATCGCGCTGCGGCTCATCGAGACGATGGCGAACGACGAGACGATGCCGGAGCTGCGGGTCGGCATCGCCTTCGGCACGGTCACCACCCGGATGGGCGACGTGTTCGGCACGACCGTGAACCTGGCGAGCCGCCTCACGTCGATAGCGCCGCGTGACGCCGTCCTGGTGGACGGCGCCTTCGCGGAGGAGCTGACCCGCACCGGCGACGCCCCCGCCTCCGAGGCGGAGGCCGCCGAGGCAGCGGCCGCCGCGGAGAAGGAGGGCGAGGAACCCCCGTCGTACCGCTTCGCGCTCCAGCCCATGTGGCAGCGGCCGGTCCGTGGCCTCGGCGTCATCGAACCGTGGCTGCTGGCCCGCCGGGACACCGAGACGTAGCCCTTCCGGCCCTTCTCCGGCACCACCGCGTCCGTCGCTCCGGTCGCTCCGTACGGTCCGGTCGCTCCGACCGGGACCCGCCGGCGGTGTCACCCCTGTTGCCCGGGGGAGAGCAGTCCGCCCACGCAGATCCCCACGATCGGTACGCACACGCCCGGCCGGTGCGTCGGCGCCGGTGCCCTGGTGGTCGGAGCCTGCGTCGGCGTGTGGCGCGGAGCCGTGGCCGTGGGTGCGGGATCCGGTGCCTGCGGGGGCCGGGTCGTGGACGTGTCCGTGGGGATGCCGGTGGCGCCCGGCCCGCCGGTGTCCAGGTCGTCGGTGTCCGGGGCGTCGGCGTGGCCCGCCGGTGCGGCGCCGCCCGACGCCGTCGGGGTCGGACCGGGGGTCGGACCGACCCCCGGGGTGGGGCTTGCGCTCTCGCCGCCCATCGCGGCCGTCGCCGTGGCGACACCGGGACGTGCGGGCGGCGGTACGGCCTCCACGGTGGTGACGGCGTCGTCCGCCGGGTCGGTGTCGGCGGCCGTGGGTGTCCCGCCCCGTGGCTCCGCGTCCGCCGGGCCGCCGCCTCCGCCGATCCCGGTCATCGACTCCGGTGCCATCCGCGCGAGGCTCAGCACTCCCGCCGCCAGCGCGAGTCCCCCCGCGGCGAAGAGCACCCGCCGTCGCCGGGGTCTGCGATGCCGTCCCCGTCCGGAACCCGGGAGGAGCGGGTCGGCGGCGGTGTCGGGCGCCGCCACGGCGCCGGGCGCCCAGGGGGCCTCGCCCGACCGGCCCATGGGCGTCGGTACCGGCACGGTCCTCGGCGCCGGTACGGCAACGGTCCGGTCCATGGCCTGGTCCACGGCCTGGTCCATCGCGGGGCCGTCCCCCGCGGCCGGGACGCCGGTCCGCCCTCCGGGACCCCCGAGCCGGCCGGCTCCCTTCACGGCGGAAACGTTCCTGGAGACGCCCGGGGCGCGGTCTCCGGTTGTCGCGACGACATCCGGAGCGACGGGTCCGCCGGGCTTCGCGAGGGGCTTCGGCGGCCGTACGGTCCCGGGCGCGCCCGCGTCGGCGGACCGGGGCGCCGGGACACCGGCCGCGCCGCCCGGAACCGGAACCCCCGTCGTCGGGGACGCCGTACTCGCCGCCGCGGCCGCTCCCGCCGTCCCCCTCGGCGCCGGAATCCCGCCGGCCCCCGCCTGCCGGGCCGCGGCCGGGGATCCGGGCTTCGGTGCCACGGTCAGGGGCGGTGTGGCCCACACCTTGGCCGCCCTGCCGGGTCGGGCGGGCCTGTCCCGGACGGCGCGGGCGTCCGCCGGGGCCGCTGCCGCGGCGACCGGGGTGTCGGCCGTCGGTCGTGAGGCCGAGGGTGCGCGGACGGGCGCCCGTGCCGTGCCCGTCCGAGCCGGATCGATGGCACCGGCGGTGAACGACGAGGGAGCGTTCGTCGCCACTCCGAGGGAGGTCGCCCGAACCCAGCGGGCGCGCGTCGGCGCGGGCGTCGTGCCGGCCTGTGACGCGGGCGGGACCGGTCCGGCCGGCGTCGCTCCGGGCGGGGTCCGGCGTACCGCCCCCGGACCCGGGCGGGCGTCGCCGGCCTGCGGCGTCTCGCGGTCTGTCATGGCCGTCCCTCCCCGGTGCGCCGATGCCCCGCATGCGCTGTGGCGGTGCGCAGATTAAGCACGGGACGGGGTGAGGGGTACGGGAGTCGGGGCCGATGTCACCCGAACGAGGGGGTGCGCGACCAAGGGGTGGGTTTCGCCGGACGGCGTCGGCTGCGATGATCGGGAGATCGATTGTTAACCCGCGTTAACCTGGAGGGTGTCATGGCGGAGCAAGGGGCGGAGCGACCCGCGGACCAGGGCGGGGAGCCGGGCGAGCGGAGGTTCGGCGAGTTCGTCGCCGTACGACGGCACGGGCACGTCGCCGAGCTCGTCCTGGACCGGCCCAAGGCCATGAACGCGGTGTCCACCGAGATGGCCCGGTCGATCGCGGGGGCCTGCGAGGCACTGGCCGCCGACCGGGAGGTCCGTGTGGTGGTGCTCACCTCCACGCATGAGCGGGCGTTCTGCGTCGGGGCCGACCTGAAGGAGCGGAACTCCTTCACGGACGCCCAACTGGTGCGGCAGCGGCCCGTCGCGCGGGGCGCCTACACCGGTGTCCTGGAGCTGCCGATGCCGACCGTGGCCGCCGTGCACGGGTTCGCGCTGGGCGGCGGGTTCGAGCTGGCGCTGTCCTGCGACCTGATCGTGGCCGACCGCACGGCGGTCGTGGGCCTGCCCGAGGTGTCCGTCGGGGTGATCCCCGGCGGTGGCGGCACGCAGCTGCTGCCGCGCCGGGTCGGTGCCGCCCGCGCCGCCGAGCTGATCTTCTCGGCCCGCCGCCTGGAGGCGCCCGAGGCGCGGGAGTTGGGCCTGGTGGACGAGCTGGTGGAGGCCGGACAGGACCGTACGGAGGCGCTCGCCCTGGCCGCCCGGATCGCGGCGAACTCGCCGGTGGGGCTGCGCGCCGCCAAGCGCGCCCTGCGTCTCGGGCACGGGCTCGACCTGCGGGCCGGCCTGGAGGTGGAGGACGCGGCCTGGCGTTCGGTCGCCTTCTCCGGCGACCGCGCGGAGGGGGTCGCGGCCTTCAACGAGAAGCGCACCCCGGACTGGCCCGGGCAGTAGGCCCGGCCCCCTGTTCGCCCCACCAATGACCCGAATATAGGTAAATGTCCCTAACCTGGGGTGATGGGAGAGGACAGGCGGCTGAGGGCCGTGGTGACGCTGGCGCAGGGGATGGCCGCGGCGCACACGCCGCGTGAGTCGTGGCGGGCCGCGGCGCTGGGCGCGTGTCACGCGCTGACCGGGAGCTTCGCCGCGCTCTCCGTCTGGGAGCGCGAGCTCGGCCGGCTGCGGGTCCTCGTCAATGTCGGCGACCGCGCGCCGGACGAGGCGGAGTTCCCCGACGGCGAGGCCTATCCCGTCCACCAGTTCCCCGAGATCACCGAGTTCCTGCACGAGCGGTGGGCGGGCGGGGGCGAGCCCAACGCCTGGGTGGAGACCGCCGACGGTCCGGCGGCCGGTCCCGCCGGGTACTGCCATCAGCGGGTCGCCGCGCTGCGCAGGCGCGGGCGCGGCTGCTGCGTCGTCGCGCCGATCGTGCTCCACGGGCGGGCGTGGGGCGAGCTGTACGTGGCCCGGCGGGCCGGGGCGCCCGTCTTCGCCCGCTCGGACGCCGACTTCGCGACCGTCCTCGCCTCGGTCGTCGCCGCCGGGATCGCCCAGACCGAGCGGCTGGAGGAGGCCCGGCGGCTGGCCTACACCGACGCCCTGACCGGGCTCGCCAACCGTCGCGCCGTCGACGTACGCCTCGACGAGGCCGTCGAGCGGCACCGGACCGACGGGACCGTGGTCAGCCTCGTCGTCTGCGACCTCAACGGGCTCAAGCGCGTGAACGACACCCGCGGCCACGCCGTGGGCGACCGGCTCCTCGAACGGTTCGGGTCGGTGCTCTCGCTCTGCGGGGCCATGCTGCCGGGCACCCTCGCCGCACGGCTCGGCGGCGACGAGTTCTGCCTCCTCGCGATCGGCCCCGCCGCGGACGAGGTGGTCCGGATCGCCGACGAACTCTGCCGCCGTGCCGCCGAGTTGGAGCTGGGGGAGGGGGTGGCGTGCGGGGTCGCCTCGACCGAGGACCCGATCGGGCCCGTACGGTCGGCGCGCCGGCTGTTCCGGCTGGCGGACGCGGCCCAGTACCGGGCGAAGGCCGTCCGGGCGGCGAAGCCGGTGGTCGCCGGGCGCGAGGGCCCCGACGATCCGGTCATCCGTCTCGCCGACACCCCGGCGCCCCCGGCGGGCGAGCGCCGACGGTTCCGGGGGCGGCACGACCCGCCCCGCTCCTGAGGGTCCACGGGGCGGCAGTTGTGACGTACGTCGGAGTAAGGGGTCAACCCGCCGTCCACTAGTGACATCATCGAATTCACTGCGTACGCTCCTGAATATGGATATGCACACTGTGGTGGTGGGGACGTCCGGGGTGACCGCGTCCGACGTACTCGCCGTGGCGCGCGACGGCGCCCGGATCGAACTCTCCGGCGAAGCGGTGGCGGCCCTCGCCGCGGCCCGCGAGATCGTCGACGCGCTGGCGGCCAAGCCGGAGCCCGTCTACGGCGTCTCCACCGGCTTCGGCGCCCTGGCCTCCCGGCACATCAGCCCGGAACTGCGCGCCCAGCTGCAGCGCAACATCGTCCGCTCGCACGCCGCCGGCATGGGCCCGCACGTCGAGCGCGAGGTCGTCCGCGCACTGATGTTCCTGCGGCTCAAGACCGTCTGCTCGGGCCACACCGGCGTACGGCCCGAGGTCGCGCAGACGATGGCCGACATCCTCAACGCGGGCATCACCCCGGTCGTCCACGAGTACGGCTCGCTCGGCTGCTCCGGCGACCTCGCGCCGCTCTCCCACTGCGCGCTGACGCTGATGGGCGAGGGCGACGCCGAAGGCCCCGACGGAGTCGTCCGGCCCGCCGGCGAACTCCTCGCCGCCCACGGCATCACCCCCGTCGAACTGCGCGAGAAGGAGGGCCTCGCCCTCCTCAACGGCACCGACGGCATGCTCGGCATGCTGGTCATGGCCCTCGCCGACCTGGAGACGCTCTACAAGTCGGCCGACGTCACCGCCGCGCTCTCCCTCGAAGCCCTGCTCGGCACGGACAAGGTCCTCGCCCCCGAGCTGCACGCCATCCGGCCGCACCCCGGCCAGGGTGCCAGCGCCGCCAACATGCTGGCGGTGCTGAAGGGTTCGGAGCTCACCGGCCACCACCAGGACGACGCCCCGCGCGTCCAGGACGCCTACTCCGTGCGCTGCGCCCCGCAGGTCGCGGGCGCGGGCCGCGACACCCTCGCCCACGCCCGTACGGTCGCCGAGCGCGAGCTGGCCTCCGCCGTCGACAACCCGGTCGTGCTGCCCGACGGACGCGTCGAGTCGAACGGCAACTTCCACGGCGCCCCCGTCGCCTACGTCCTCGACTTCCTCGCCATCGCGGCGGCCGACCTCGGCTCGATCGCCGAGCGCCGCACCGACCGGCTGCTCGACAAGAACCGCTCGCACGGACTGCCGCCGTTCCTCGCGGACGACGCCGGTGTCGACTCGGGCTTGATGATCGCCCAGTACACGCAGGCCGCGCTGGTCAGCGAGATGAAGCGGCTCGCCGTACCGGCGTCCGCCGACTCCATCCCCTCCTCCGCCATGCAGGAGGACCACGTCTCCATGGGCTGGTCGGCCGCGCGCAAGCTGCGGACCGCGGTGAGCAACCTGGCCCGCATCGTGGCGATCGAGCTGTACGCCGCCACCCGCGCCATCGAACTCCGCGCGGGCCTGACCCCGGCCCCGGCGTCGCAGGCGGTCATCGCCGCCGTCCGCGCGGCCGGCGTCCAGGGCCCCGGCCCCGACCGTTTCCTCGCCCCCGACCTGGAGGCGGCGGACGCGTTCGTCCGCGCCGGCGGTGTCGTGACCGCCGTGGAGCCGGTGACCGGGCCGCTCGCCTAGCGGATCGGCCCCCTGGGGCAGGTGGTGTGTGGGCCCGGCGACCGCCGGGCCCACACACCCCGCCTCGCACCCGCGTATCAGTGTGTGCTACTGTCTCATTGATACGTTTTTGGTACCCATTTACTTTGTGCGCCTGATCGGAATCCTCCGCAGGCGCGTTTTGTTTTACCGGCATCTCCGGCATTACCCGGTGCATGCTCCGGATGGGGGCCCACTACCTGTTCAGGAGAACAACATGGCTACCGGCACCGTGAAGTGGTTCAACTCGGAAAAGGGCTTCGGCTTCATCGAGCAGGACGGCGGCGGCCCCGACGTCTTCGCGCACTACTCGAACATCGCGAGCTCCGGCTTCCGTGAGCTCCTCGAGGGCCAGAAGGTCTCCTTCGAGGTCACGCAGGGCCAGAAGGGCCTGCAGGCGGAGAACATCATCCCCGCCTAGTTCGCGACGCGCTTTTCCAGAGCCGGGTCCCGCGCCTTCGGGTGCGGGTCCCGGCTCGCGCTGTGACAGCTCATGCAGGTGGTGAGCGCTTGTGTGTGCAGTCCGTGGGGCCCAGGAAGGAAATCCAGATCCAGCATGACTCGATCCGAACGTCCCGTCCGTAAGCGGCCGGCAAACGCACGCGCCGCACAGACCGGCGGCTCCGCGAAGAGCGCCGGCCGCGCCACCGGCCGGGGCGCGGGCCGCGGCCCCGTCCGCAAGGTGACGCCGCCTCAGGAGTTCTCGCTCCCCGAGACCATCACCCCGGCGCTGCCCGCCGTCGAGTCCTTCGACGCTCTGGACATGCCCGCCGCCCTGACGAAGACCCTCACGGCCCAGGGCGTCACCGAGCCCTTCCCGATCCAGGGCGCCACCCTGCCGAACTCCCTCGCCGGGCGCGACGTGCTCGGCCGCGGACGGACCGGCTCCGGCAAGACGCTCGCCTTCGGGCTCGCCCTCCTCGCCCGCACGGCCGGCCGCCGTGCCGAGCCGAGGCAGCCCCTCGCGCTCGTCCTCGTCCCCACCCGCGAGCTCGCCCAGCAGGTCAACGACGCGCTGACGCCGTACGCCACCGCCGTCAACCTGCGTGTGGCCACCGCCGTCGGCGGCATGTCGATCGGCCGTCAGGCCGGCACGCTGCGCCGCGGCGCCGAGGTTCTCGTGGCCACCCCCGGGCGGCTCAAGGACCTCATCGAGCGCGGCGACTGCGCGCTCGGCCAGGTCGCGATCACCGTCCTGGACGAGGCCGACCAGATGGCCGACATGGGCTTCATGCCCCAGGTCGTCGCCCTGCTCAACCAGGTCGAGCCCGGCGGCCAGCGCCTGTTGTTCTCGGCCACGCTCGACAAGAACATCGACCGGCTCGTCCGGATGTTCCTCACCGACCCCGTGGTGCACTCCGTCGACCCGTCCGCGGGCGCGGTGACGACCATGGAGCACCACGTGCTGCACGTCGCCGACGAGACCGACAAGAAGGCCGTCGCCACGCGCATCGCCGCCCGTGACGGCCGGGTCATCCTCTTCGTCGACACCAAGCGCGGCGCCGACCGCTTCACCAAGCGGCTGCTCGCCAGCGGTGTCCGGGCCTCCGCGCTGCACGGCGGGCGCAGCCAGCCGCAGCGCAACCGCACCCTCGACCAGTTCAAGAACGGTCAGGTCACCGCGCTCGTCGCCACGAACGTGGCGGCCCGCGGCATCCACATCGACGACCTCGACCTCGTGGTCAACGTCGACCCGCCGACCGACCACAAGGACTACCTCCACCGCGGCGGCCGTACCGCCCGCGCCGGAGAGTCCGGCAGCGTCGTCACCCTCGTGCTCCCCGAGCAGAAGCGCGAGATGACCCGGCTGATGGCGGACGCCGGCATCACGCCGCGCACCGCCCGTGTCACGTCCAGCGACGAGGAGCTCGCGCGTCTCACCGGCGCCCGCGAGCCTTCAGGCGTCCCGGTCGTCATCGAGGTCCCGCAGCAGGCCGAACAGCCCAAGCAGCGGCCCAAGGCGCGACGCGCCACGGGTGGCGGCGCCAGGCGTCCGGCCACCGGCGGCACCGGATCGGCCCCCCGTCAGGGCACCGGATCGGACGGTCAGCCGCGCCAGCAGCGCGGCACCGGCCGCCCGGCCACGGGAGGCACGGGCGGCGCCCGACGCACCAGCGGCGGCGCCGCACCCCGGCGCGCCGAAGGCGGCGGCGCGGGTGGCCGTCGTGCCGAGGGTGGCGCGGCACCGCGTCGTTCCGAGGGCGGCGCGGGCACCGGCCGTTCCGGCGGCACCGGCACCGGCCGCGGGCGCGCCCCGCAGCGCGGCGGCGGCCAGACCGGCGGCGGTCGCAGGGCGGCCTGACCGGCCGGACCCGGTACAGCGTGGCGGAGGCCCCGCGTCCCTTTCGGGGGCGCGGGGCCTCCGCCGTGTCCGGGGCTTGCCCGGTGTCCGAGGAGCGACGCCCGTCAGCGGCGGAGGGCCACGCGGGGGGCGGGGGACGGGACCGGAGGTCGCGATCGAGCGCGCCCCCGTGCCCGGGCCGTCACGCGGCCGGGCGGGGCGGTGGTGAGCCGGGTGGTGTCCCGCGGCTTTCGTACCGGCCGGTCACCGCATCCGCCGCGCGGGACGGCTTTCGTACCGGCCGGACGTCGCATCCGCCGCGCGTGACGGCCGTCGTGACGGTTCCGCCGGGACGTGCCCGGCGGCCGACGGCACCGGGGGCGGGTGCCCGGGACGTTGCCCCGGCGCCGCCGACCACGCGTGGCCCGGTGTCGGCCGGTCCCGGGGCGGCCGGGCGTGAGCCTCGCTCCCGGTACGGAGGCGGGCCGCCTCCGGTGGGCTCAGAGGTCGCCGAGGAAGCCGGGGTCGATCTTGTCCAGCTTCAGGCCGAACTCCCGGTGCAGATCGAGGAGTTCGGCGAGCGGGACCGGGCGGCGGCTGGTGGACATGAGGTCGCGGCGGGCCTCCGCCGACCACAGGAACGGCACGACGGACAGCCCCTGGGCGCCGGTGAGGGCGCCGGACTCCGCCCGCCAGCCGGGCCACCGCAGCGTGTCGTAGAACTGGTCCGTGCCCTCGCTCAGCAGCCACTGGAGCCATGCCCCGTGGCCGACTTCGAGCGCCTCCCACTTCAGTGAGTCCGGCGCGAAGTACACGATCTCGCCGGGATGCCCGGGGCGCCCCACCGACTCCGGGTCGGCGCCGTTCAGGACGAAGACCCCGCCCAGCACGTCATGA
Organism: Streptomyces sp. M41(2017); assembly: GCF_002078175.1. Taxonomy (GTDB): domain Bacteria; phylum Actinomycetota; class Actinomycetes; order Streptomycetales; family Streptomycetaceae; genus Streptomyces. The sequence continues at coordinate 3,107,802 of NZ_MWFK01000001.1, forward strand.
CCCACGACGAGTCCGCCGTCCTGGGGGCGCCAGGCCGGATCGAACCGCTCGGGGAAGCCGTTGACCTCGGCGAGCGAGGGCAGGTCGGTCGAGCCTCCCGGCAGCCCCGCCGACGCGTCCTCGGCCGGACTGCCGTAGATCCGCACCCAGCCGCTGTCCAGCACCACGCCGCCGCAGTTGAGCACCATCCCGCCCAGCCAGGACCGGGCGGTGACCTGGAGCTGGAGCAGGCTGGCCCGGCCCAGCGCGGGGTCCACGGGCAGGACCTCCATGGACACGCCGCTGGCGTCGAGCGCCTTGGCCAGCAGCGGCCAGGCCGGCTCCTCGACGTCGGTCAGCTCGCTCAGCTCTCGCATGGCTTCCCCGTGGGTTGTCCGGAACGCGGTGGGCTTGCTCGGTGGGCCGTCGTGCTGTCAGTGGGCCAGGGTGCGTTCGCGGCGCACGGAGTACGCCACGAATCCCGCCCCGAGACCGAGGAACACCGTGCCGCCGACGACGTAGGGCGTCGTGTTCACGGCGCCGGTGTCGGCGAGTTGGGGCCCGGTGCCGTCGGAGGCCGTGTCCTGCGCGGTGCCGGACGGGGTGTCCGGCGTGGTGTCCGACGGCGGGGGAGTCGCGGTGCCGGCGGGCGCGGACGCCGGTGCCGACCCGCCCGGGGAGGACACGTCCGGGGTCGCGTTGGCGGACGGGACGAACCAGAGGGCACCCAGGAGGGTCCCCGCTGCGGTGGCGGTCAGCAACGATCGACGTGCGGCGGACACGAAATATCGATCCCCTTGTGGCGCTGGCGAATTGGCCGTGTGGGGCGATGCTAATGAAAGGCGCGGGTCGTGGGAAAGTCGCGTAACCCACGGGCCGTACGCTCCCTCCCATGAGTACCCCTGAGACATCACAGTTTGTCCGGCTTCGTGTCGAACTGGTGCTGGAGATCGGTGACGCCGGCGCGGTCACCAAGGCCGCGCTCGGCCGGATCGCCGAGGACGAGGCCATGCCGGCGGACGAACGGGCGCACGCCGAGAGCGCAGTGACGGAAGACACGGCGGAGGCCCTCGCCTATCTCGTCGATCCGTTCGACCTGGTCAGCGAGGTGCCGGGGACGGAACTCGCCCAGGCGTCGTGGAGCAGCGAGCCCATCGACTACGACCCCGATTCGCCTGATTGGGACCTCGACGAGGATGATGCGGACGAGGACGACGAGGAAGACGTGCGCGGCTGACGCGGTTCGGGCGACAGGAGACCCCGGGCGGCAACCACCGCCCGGGGTTTCTCGTCTCCGTAGACGCACGGGCCACCTGCGTACCGCACCGTCCGCATGCCCGGAGTGGTGTGCCCCACATTCCAGCGGGAAGTGGAACGGGACGAACCGGTCGTAGCGTTGACAGTCCTTACGGGGCTCTCGTGTCTTTTCGGGATTCGGCAACGATGGAGAAGCGTGTGATGACGGACAGTAAGCGGCGCAAGGGTCTCATGACCGCGTCCGCACTGCTCGGCGGGGTGCTGGTGCTCTCTGCGTGCAGCGGAGGCGATGACGGCGGCGGCAAGGCCGGCGCATCGGACACCGGTGACGGAGCTTCGTCGCAGGCCAAGGTCGACGAGGCCGCGGCCAAGAAGACCTCCGAGGCCCAGATCAGGATCACGCCCAAGGACGGCTCCGACAACGCGTCGATCAACAACGGCACGGCGGTCACGGTCAGCAAGGGCAAGCTCACGTCCGTCACGATGCAGACCTCGACCGGCACCGCCGTCGCCGGTCGGATATCCGCGGACAAGAAGAGCTGGAAGCCCACCGCTCAGCTGAGCCGCGCGACCACGTACAAGATCGCCGCCGAGGCCGCCGACTCCTCGGGCCGCGTCGCCCACGAGAACGCGTCGTTCGCCACCGTCTCCCCGGCGAACAGCTTCATCGGCAACTTCACGCCGGAGGACGGCTCCACCGTCGGCGTCGGCATGCCGGTCTCGATCAACTTCGACAAGGCGATCACCAACAAGGCCGAGGTGCAGAAGGGGATCTCCGTCTCCTCCAGCAGCGGCCAGGAGGTCGTGGGGCACTGGTTCAGCGCCAACCGCCTGGACTTCCGCCCCGAGGACTACTGGACCGGCGGCTCCACCGTCACCCTGAAGCTGAACCTCGACGGTGTCGAGGGCGCGAACGGCGTGTACGGCGTGCAGCAGAAGACGGTCACCTTCAAGATCGGCCGCAACCAGGTCTCCGTCGTCGACGCCCAGACGAAGACGATGAAGGTCATGCACGACGGCAAGACGATCAAGAGCATCCCGATCTCGGCCGGTTCGCCGGAGAACAAGACGTACCAGGGCCAGATGGTGATCTCCGAGAAGTTCAAGGAGACCCGGATGGACGGCTCGACCGTCGGCTTCAAGAACGACGACGGCAAGGGCGAGTACGACATCAAGGACGTGCCGCACGCGATGCGTCTGTCGAACTCCGGCACCTTCATCCACGGCAACTACTGGGGCGCGAAGTCCATCTTCGGCTCCGCCAACACCAGCCACGGCTGCGTCGGCATGTCCGACACGAAGGGCGCCGGCGACCCCAACACGCCTGCCGCGTGGTTCTACAACAACTCGCTGATCGGTGACGTCGTCGTCGTCAAGAACACCGGCGACAAGACGATCGCCCCGGACAACGGCCTCAACGGCTGGAACCTGGACTGGGCGGCCTGGAAGGCCGGTTCGGCCGTCTGATCCCGCCCGCACAGCACACGCCGATGCGGCGGCGACCCCCACGGGGTCGCCGCCGCATCGGCGTCCTCGGCGTTCTCGGAGGTCTCGCCGCATCGGCGTTCTCAAAGGTTTCCGGGCTCGGCCACAGCCTTCTCATCGTTCTTTTATTTCGGCCTTATCCCTTCATCACGCGCCGTACCTAGCTTGCGGCCATGTTCTTCACCTACCTGAGGCGCGAACTGCGCCGCCGCAGAAAGGCGGCCCTCGTCGTCGCCTCCGGGCTCGCCCTGGGCATCGCCCTGGTCATCGTGGTCAGCTCCGTCTCCTCGGGCATGGAGAAGGCCCAGGGCAAGGTCCTCCAGTCGCTGTACGGGCTGGGGACCGACATGACGGTCACCAAGGCGGCCGAACCGGCCACCAGCACCAGCCAGCGTCCTCGCTTCAACTTCGACGCGAACGACAACGGCTCCGACAAGAAGCAGAGCAGCGACCGCGTCATGGTCCAGGGCTTCCAGACCCTCGCCTCCTCGACCGTCGCCAAGGTCGACACGCAGGAGGGCGTGGCGGACGCCGTCGGCGGGCTGAGCCTCCAGGTCATCCGGGTCAACGGCCAGTTCACGCGCGGTCAGTTCCAGCAGGCCCCCGGTCAGCAGGGCGGCAACCGGCGCGGCGGTGCCCAGCCCTCGCCGCAGGGGACCGTCAAGGGCGGCGGCGCCGACTTCGACGTCAACAACTACTCGGTCTACGGCACCGACGTCACCAAGCCCGCCCTGGGCCCGCTGACATCGTCGAAGATCACCAGCGGCCGCACGTTCAAGACCTCCGAGACGAACGCCAAGGTCGTCGTCGCGGACACCTCCTACGCCAAGGAGAAGAAGCTCAAGGTCGGCGGGACCGTCACCGTCAAGAGCGTCAAGTACACGATCATCGGCATCGCGACGCCGGACAGCGGTGACGCGGCCGCCAACCTGTACATGCCGCTCCAGCAGGCGCAGACGCTCAGCGACTCCAAGAACAAGGTCACGACGATCTACGTGAAGGCCTCGGACTCGCAGCAGATCTCCGGCGTCAAGAGCACCATCCAGAAGAACATCTCGGGCACCACGGTCACCACCTCCGCCGACCTCGCGGACACCGTCTCCGGCTCGCTGTCCACGGCCTCCGACCTCGCCTCGAACGTCGGCAAGTGGCTCTCGATCGCGGTGCTCGTGGCCGCGTTCCTGGTCGCGGGACTGCTCACCTCCTCCGCTGTCTCCCGCCGCGTGCGCGAGTTCGGCACCCTCAAGGCGCTCGGCTGGACGTCGAGCCGCGTGACCCGCCAGGTCGTCGGTGAGGCCGTCGTCAACGGCCTCGTCGGCGGCGTCCTCGGTATCGCGCTCGGTCTCGCGGGCGCCTACGTCGTCACCGAGATCAGCCCCAACCTCCAGGCACAGCTGGGGAGCACGGGCGGCGGAGGCGGCTTCGGCGGCGGCGGAGGCGGCGGCTTCGGAGGGGGCGGTGGCGGCGGTGGCTTCGGCGGCCCGGGCCGGCAGACCGCGTCCAAGGCCCTCGACGTCGCGCTCACCGCGCCCGTCAGCGTCAACACGATCGTCGTCGCGGTCGCCCTGGCCGTCGCCGGCGGTCTGATCGCCGGCGCCTTCGGCGGCTGGCGCGCCTCCCGGCTGCGCCCCGCGGACGCCCTGCGCCGCGTCGAATAAGCCCCGCCGTACTCACGTATCCCAGGAGTTGCACCATGTACGAACTCAGAGGCGTCACCAAGCGCTATACGCGGGGCAAGGAGACCATCGACGCACTCGCCGGAATCGACCTCACGATCGGGGACGGCGACCGGCTCGTCATCCAGGGCCCCACCGGCGGCGGGAAGTCCACGCTCCTCCAGATGCTCGGCGGACTCGACCGCCCCACCGCCGGGAGCATAGAACTCGACGGCACGGACATGGCGAAGCTGTCCGAGGCCAAGCTCACCCGGGTGCGCAGCGAGAACATCGGGTTCGTCTTCCAGAGCTTCAACCTGATCCCCACGCTCACCGCCCAGGAGAACGTCGAGACCGCGCTCGTACCGCTCGGCGTCAAGACGAAGCAGCGGCGTGAACGCGCCGCCGCCGCACTGGAGTCGGTGGGGCTCGCCGAGCGGCTCGGCCACCTGCCCGCCGAACTGTCGGGCGGCCAGCAGCAGCGCGTCGCGATCGCCCGCGCCCTCGTCAAGCAGCCCAAGGTGCTGCTCGCCGACGAGCCCACCGGCAACCTCGACGAGTCCATGCGCGACGAGATCATGGACGTGCTCGAAGCCATGTGGAAGGAGCACGGACTGACGTTCATCATGGTCACCCACGACTCCTCGATCGCGAAGAAGGCCCCGCGCGTCGCGACGATCCGCAAGGGACGGATCACCGTCAAGGAGAACGCGAAGGCGTAGCGATGTGCTCGCAGCGAACGGGTCGCCGGAAGCCGGGCTTCCGGCGGCCGTTCGTGTTTCTGTGGGGTATGACCGCATCGACCGTCGAATACGTCCGCTACCGGATCCCCGAGGACCAGTCGGGCCCGTTCCTGGCCGCGTACACCCGCGCCGCCGTCCACCTTGCCGCCGCCCCCGAGTGCCTGGAGTACGAACTCGCCCGCAGCGAGGACGACTTCGAGAACTTCATCCTGCGGATCATCTGGACGTCGAGCGAGGCCCACCTGGAGGGCTTCCGGCAGTCCGACCGCTTCCAGGACTTCCTGGCCGAGATCGGCCCCTACGCCGGCGCCATCGAGGAGATGCGTCACTACAAGCCGACGGCCGTACGCGGTCAGGGATCCGCCGTCCCCACCCTGTACGCCTGGGCGGGCGGCACCGAGGCGTTCAACCGCCTCACCGACGTGTTCTACGACAAGGTCCTCAAGGACGACCTCCTCGCCCCCCTCTTCGCCGACCTCGCGCCCGAGCACGCCGCCCACGTCGCCGCCTGGCTCGGCGAGGTCTTCGGCGGCCCCACGGACTACTCCGACACCCAGGGCGGGCACGGCCACATGGTCGCCAAGCACATGGGCAAGGGCATCACCGAGGCTCAGCGCCGCCGCTGGGTCAACCTCATCCAGGACGCGGCCGACGACGCCGGGCTGCCCACCGACGCCGAGTTCCGCTCCGCCTTCCTCGCCTACGTGGAGTGGGGCACGCGGCTGGCCGTCCTCTTCTCCGCCCCGGACGCGAGCCCGCCCGGAGAGCAGCCCGTGCCGCGGTGGACGTGGGGTGCCGCACCGCCGTACCAGCCGTGACGGCGCGGAGCCGGGGCGACGGGCCGTCACGGCTGGTACGGCGGTGTACTGGGATCGGCCTACTGGGATCGCCCTACTGGGGTGAGGAGGCGCCCGCGCGGGTCGCGTCCGTGCCCCAGGACGCCAGCAGCCGCAGCGCCTCGGCCGACGGGGACCCCGGCTCCGCGTGGTACGTGACGAGGGCCAGCTCGGCGTCGTCCACCAGCCGGAACGACTCGTACTGCAGAGCGAGATCGCCCACCAGCGGATGCCGCAGCAGCTTCACCCCGTGGCTCTTCTCCTTCACGTCGTGCGTCGCCCACAGCCGGCGGAAGTCCTCGCTCTTCACCGACAGCTCACCGACCAGCGCCGACAGCCGCGGATCGTCGGGATGGCAGCCCGCGTCCATCCGCAGATGACAGACGATGTCGATCGCCTTCTGCTCCCACTCCACGTACAGCTCGCGGTACTCGGGCCGCAGGAACACCATCCGCGCCCAGTTCCGCTCCTGCGGCGGCAGCTCCGACCAGTCGCCGAACACGGCGGCCGCCATCCGGTTCCAGCACAGCAGGTCCGACCGCCGCCCGGTGATGTACGCGGGAACGCCGTCCATCGTGTCCAGCAGCTGGCGCAGCGCGCCCCGCACCTGCTGCGTCCGCGCGGTCTGCTTCTTCTTGTGCTGCTTGGGCTTCGCGAGGTGCGTCAGATGGTTGTGCTCGGCGTCCGACAGGCGCAGCGCCCGCGCGATCGCGTCCAGCACCTCCGCCGACACGTTCCGTCCGTTGCCCTGTTCCAGGCGCGTGTAGTACGCCACGGACACTCCGGCGAGCTGCGCCAGCTCCTCGCGGCGCAGTCCGGGCACCCGGCGGTGCCGCCCGAAGTCCGGCATCCCGACGTCCTGGGGCTTCAGCCGGGCCCGGCGGGTGCGCAGGAACTCGCTGAGTTCGGCACGTCGGTCCAGCGGCAGGCCCGCCTCACCGGCGGACCCCGCAGAGGGCTGTTCATCCATACGTCCAGTATTCCCGGTCGTACGCCGAGGAGCCTGACCCCGCCAGTAGTAGGACCAGCGAACGTACGCAGAGCCGTGACCTGGGTGAATCCCGGGAGATCGGGCACGCTTGAAACCGTGCCCGATGCAAGGAACCGGACAGCCGGGCACCGTACAGACCACTCCCGAGGAGAACCCCGGCATGACCACAGTCGCTGCGTACGCCGCTCCCGCCGCCAAGGCTCCGCTGGAGCGCACCACCATCGAGCGTCGCGAGGTGGGCGAGCACGACGTCCTGATCGACATCAAGTTCGCCGGCATCTGCCACTCCGACATCCACCAGGCCCGTGAGGGCTGGGGCGAGGCCATCTTCCCGATGGTCCCCGGCCACGAGATCGCCGGCATCGTCTCCGAGATCGGCTCCGGCGTGACCAAGTTCAAGGTCGGCGACCGGGTCGGCGTCGGCTGCATGGTCGACTCCTGCCGCGAGTGCGAGAACTGCGAGGCGGGCCTGGAGCAGTACTGCCTCAAGGGCAACGTCGGCACGTACAACGCCGTCGGCAAGGACGGCGCGCCCACCTACGGCGGCTACTCCGAGAAGATCGTCGTCGACGAGAAGTACACCCTGCACATCCCCGAGGGCATCTCCCTCGACGTGGCCGCGCCGCTGCTCTGCGCCGGCATCACCACGTACTCCCCGCTCAAGCACTGGAACGCGGGCCCCGGCAAGAAGGTCGCCGTCCTCGGCATGGGCGGTCTCGGCCACATGGGCGTCAAGATCGCGCACGCGCTCGGCGCCGAGGTCACGGTCCTCTCCCAGTCGCTGCGCAAGAAGGACGACGGCCTGAAGCTGGGCGCCGACCACTACTACGCGACCAGCGACCCGAAGACCTTCGAGGAGCTGCGCGGCACCTTCGACGTGATCCTCTCCACCGTCTCCGCGCCGCTGGACCTGGACGCCTACCTGTCCCTGCTGCGCACGGACGGCGCCTTCGTGAACGTGGGCGCGCCGGAGGAGCCGGTCCGGCTCAACCTGTTCTCCGTGATCGGCGGCCGCAAGACCCTCGCGGGCTCCGGCATCGGCGGCATCCAGGAGACCCAGGAGATGCTGGACTTCTGCGCCGAGCACGGCTTCGGCGCGGAGATCGAACTGATCGCCGCGTCCGAGATCAACGAGGCCTACGAGCGGGTGCTGGCGAGCGACGTCCGCTACCGCTTCGTGATCGACACGGCCACCATCTAGCCGCGTCCTCCAGCCACGTCCTCGGAGACCGGCGAGCCCGCTGGGGCCCGCCGCCGTTCCTGACCCCCGTCAGCCTGGGCGCCGATCCGGTCGTACGACCGGATCGGCGCCCTCGCGCTGCCTACGCGCGGCGGTACCACCTCGGGACGCGACGCGTGTCCCGACCGGCGGCCTAGAGGGACGCGGACCGCACGTCGTCGCGCCGCTCGGACCGTGCGCTGCCGGTGGCGGCCTGTCCGCGGAGGCGAGCGGCGTCCTGGCCCGGCGGGCTGCCGAACTGCCGTCGGTACTCGCGGCTGAACTGGGACGCGCTGTCGTAGCCGACCGCGAACCCGACGCCCGCCACGTCGTCCGTGCTGCTCATCAGCCGCAGCCGGGCCTCCTGCAACCGGATCCGTTTCTGGAACTGGATCGGAGTCATCGCCGTCACCGCGCGGAAGTGCCGGTGGAACGGCGAGGCGCTCATCCCGGCCAGCCGGGCCAGGTCCTCCACCCGCAGCGTCTGCGCGTGGTGGTCCCTGATCCAGCGGACGGCCCGGCTGATGTGCCGCAGCCGGCTGTCGGCCAGCCCGATCTGGCGGACCAGCGCACCCTGCTCACCGGTGATCAGCCGCCACAGGATCTCCCGTTCGATCATCGGCGCGAGGATCGGCAGGTCGGCGGGCCGGTCCAGCAGCCGGACCAGCCGCACCACCGCGTCCAGCAGGTCCGGCGAGGCGTCGCTGACGGCGAGGCCGGGCGGGGCGGTGCGGGAGGAGGGAGGACGCGGGGTGCGGGAGGAGGGGGGATGCGGGGGACGGGTGCCTGTGCGGCCGGCCCCCGCCGTCCGGGCCGCCTCCGCACCGGCCCGCTCCCCGGCTCCTGTCGGCGTTCCGGCTCCTGGTCCCGCTGCGGCTCCTGTTCCCGGTGCGGCCCCGGCTCCCGTTCCCGTGCCCGCCCCGGCCTCGGCGAGGAGAAGCGAGGCGATGTCCGGGGGCCTCAGGGTGAGCCCGAAGGCGAGGAACGGCTCCTCGGGGGAGGCCCGCGTGTAGTGGCCGGTCACCGGCAGGTCCACCGAGACGACCAGGTACTGCCCCGCGCCGTAGTCGTGGATCCGGTCACCGAGCGTCAGCCGCTTCGCGCCCTGCGCGACCACCGCGAGTACCGGGTCGGCGATGCTCGACGTCGGGGCGGAGGGGTGGTCCACGCGGGACAGCATGATCCCGTACGGCGCCGACCCGGCTCCGTCGACGTGCCGCAGGATGAGGTCCCGCAGCGTCCGCAGGCCGTCCGGGGAAGCATTGCGGTTGCCGGACGGGTGCGGGGAACCGGGCCCTGGGTCCGGCGGGGCGAGCGTCCGGAGGGGTTCGTCTGGGTACACGTTCGATCCAAACACCCGAGCTTGCGGGCGGCAACGCCGATTCCGGCCGATCGGGCAGGATCGTGCAAGAGGCCGGTCGGATCGCCCTAACGATCGCGCAGCTCACAGTGGTTTGCTCGAAGAGCCGGATTCCCACCCACTCTTCCAGGGAGCATTCCATGGCACTCGACTCGTACGTCAGCCTCGGCCGGTCCGGCCTCAAGGTGAGCCCCTTCTGCCTCGGCGCGATGAACTTCGGCGAGGACGGCGGCTTCGGCTGCGGGGTCGAGGAGTCCGAGAAGATCCTCCAGGGCTACCTCGACCGCGGCGGCAACTTCGTCGACACCGCCAACTTCTATACGAACGGCCACTCCGAGGCGATCCTCGGCGACTTCCTCGCCGCCCGTCCCGGCCTGCGTGACCGGCTGGTGCTGGCCACCAAGTTCTTCGGCAACCTCCACCTCGGCGACCCCAACGGCGGGGGCGCGGGACGCAAGGCGATCATCGGTCAGCTGGAGGACTCGCTGCGCCGGCTGCGCACCGACCACGTCGACCTGTACTGGCTGCACAACCACGACTGGGCCACCCCGGTCGAGGAGACCCTGCGCACCCTGGACGACCTCGTCACCGCGGGCAAGATCCGCTACGTCGGCTTCTCGGACACCCCGGCCTGGTTCACGGCCAAGGCCCACACCACCGCACTGCTGCGCGGCTGGACCCCGGTCACCGCGCTGCAGATGGAGTACTCCTTGCTGGAGCGCACCATCGAGGGCGAGCTGATTCCGCTGGCCGAGGACGCGGGGATGGGTCTGCTGCCGTGGAGCCCGCTGAAGAGCGGTTTCCTGTCCGGGAAGTACACCCGGGACCGGCGCACCCCGGCCGACACCCGGCGTTCGGCCGTGCTCGGCGGTCCCACCGACGACCAGTTCGAGGTGATCGACGTCCTCGCCGCGGTGGCGGAGGAGACCGGCGCGACATCGGCGGCGGTGGCGTTGGCGTGGGTGCGGGCCCGCCCGGGCGTCAGCTCGACCCTGATCGGCCCGCGCACCCTGGACCACCTGGAGGCGAACCTGGCGGGCCTCGACCTCCGGCTCGCCCCGGAACAGACGGCCCGGCTCGACGAGGTGTCGGCCCCGGCCCTGAACTTCCCGTACGCCCTCAACCACCAGGTCGGCGCGATGCTCAAGTACGCGGGCGCGACCGTGGACGGCCGGCCGAGCCAGGTGTACCCGCCGCTGCTGGCGGACGCGGCGCGCTACTGAGGCGGGGGCTGTCGGAGGGGCGGGGCCAGGGCCAGGGCCAAGGTCGGCCCGGGTACGGAGTGGGGCGCGCCGTCGACAAGGACGCGCCCCACCTGGCTCCCGCTGGACCTCCTCCTGGACCTCCTGCTGTGCCTCCTACTCGGCGCCGTTCGCCGCGAACGTCCACACGGCGTGGTCGCCGGGGCCGACGACCAGCGTCGAGTGCCCGATCCGCTCCACGTGACGGCTCTTCACGGTCCGGTTGAGCGACAGGTCGATGCGCCGCACGCCCGCCTCGGAACGTGGGACGGTGTCGAACCGGACGGCGGTGCCGCCGCCCTCGGCGACGACGCCACCGTTCGGCACGGTCCGGACGGCGAACCCGCCGGCACGCAGCAACGGGACGGTGTCGGCGAGGTCGCCTTCGGTGACCGCGATGCGGACGGAGGTGACGTCCCGCATCAGGTGGGTGCGGTAGTCGTCGGACAGGTAGCGCTCCCGGCCGACGTCACCGGGGAAAGCCGCCGGCTCGGTGTTGCCGCGCGGGTCGGCGAAGTACTCCGGCCGGTACTCCATCGCCCAGGCTCCGTAGGCGTCGTACGTCGTGGTGGTGAGGATGCCGTCGAACCACGGAACGGGGACGCCGTCACCGAAGTCACGTGTCTGGAGGAACTCGACGGGGGTGACCCCCGCGTCCTTCAGCCCTTCCTCGACCGTCGCGATGTCGCCGGCCCGCTCGGTGGACAGCCCCGTCCCGGCGGAGCCGAGAGTGCCGTCCTGGCCCCCCACGTCACCGATCCCGAGCAGCTCCAGGTAGGTCTCACGGCCCATCAGGTAGCGGCCGGTCCAGATCTGTCCGTCGGCACCGGTGGTGGTGCGGACCTGGAAGTTGGCGAAGTCCCGCAGATAGGCGGAGTGCTCGATGGCGTCGGCGGTCTCCCGGTCGAAGACGCCGTAGGTGTGGTTGAAGAACAGCAACTGCCGTTGGTGACCCGACGGGCCCCCCTCGGCCTGGGCCGTCCCGACCCCGCCCCCGATCGCAGCGGCGAGCGCCACGGCGAGCACGAGGATCATCCGTAAAGTCCGGCGAAATGTCCGGCGAATCAGCATGCGAGGGATCGTAGAACGAGGAGCCCCCGACCGCCTTTCCTTTCGAACCAGGCCGAAACGAAGGGTGCGGGGCGGGGGCGCTGTTAGGGTGCGGCGCCGTGAGTACGGACATCCACGGCGGCATCGAGTTCCGCCATCCCGGCACCGGTACCGACCACTACGACGGTGAGCCGTGGGTGACGGCCATGGACCTCTGGCCGCTGTACGACGAGACGAGCTACGCGGCCTTCGGCTGCCTCTTCGGGGTACGCAACCAGGCGGGCTTCCGGCCGATCGCACCGGGACGGGGCCTTCCCGCTGATCTGTCGTCCGGGATGCGTGCGCAGTTGGGCACCGGGGCGGAGAAAGACGGCCTGCACAGCGCGAGCTGGGTCAGCTGGGCTGAACTCGCGGCGATCGACCTGCGCGCGACGACGGAACGCGTGGGGTGGACGACCGGCGAACCGGCCTACTCGTACGAGCCGGTGACGGTCGGTGCGGTGCTGGGCGATGAGACGCACTGGCCCCACGTCTTCAACGTGATGAAGGCCCTGGCCGGACGCTTCGGAGACGACGGGGTCCGCCTGGTCGTGGCCTTCGACTGAGGGCGCGGAGCCGCCGGCCGCACAACATGGTGAGCGCGATGAGCGGCGCCGCGTTCTCACACGCCTAGGACCGCAAGAGGGCCAGTACGTCCTCGGGCAGGGGGTACGGCCGCTCGGTGGGCAACAGTTCTGCGGCCCGGTCGAGTTCACCGGACCGGACCAGGGCGTGAACCTGCTGGGCGAGCCGGGTCACGTCCTGGATGCCGACGATCCACTCGTCGGCGTATCGGGTCGCGGCCTCGCCCGCCAGGCCGAGTTGGAGCGACCGGTACGGCAGGGGGGCGAGCCGCAGATCGCGCTCCGGATCCCACTGCACGCGCGTCGGCGCCTGCCGCAACTGCCGCTTCCAGTCGTCCTGGTCGGCATGCAGCCCCCGCACGTAGTGGGACAGGCACGCGTTGCGCAACGCCCACGCGAAGCCGGCCCGGCTGATCTCGACGGCGAGGACGGTCTCCTGGCCGGCCTTGGTGCCCCAGCCGCAGCGGTACATCATCCAGAGGAAGCTGGGCTTCACCCATGTCATCCGGTCCCGCTTCCACGCCGTGGGAAACCGTCCCGTCCGTACGGCGGGCACGCCGATCTCCGGGGGGTACGCCTGGTAGACGGTGATCGTGTCCTCCGTATGGAGGGCGCGGACGCGATGTCGGGGTTCTTCCATGGCTACAGGGTGCGGCCGGTGGACTCGGGAGGGCTATCGGATTTCAGGCGCCCTGTCCGGCCTCCGCGATCTTTGCCGCGCCATGAGCGACGCCGCCAGGGACTTCGGCTAGCGTCCCGGCGGAATGACTCGGGGGTCGCGGGACGGGGGTGGGGGACCGGATGAACCGCAGGGTTGGATCCCGGCTCCGGGCGGGAGGGCGCGTCGACCGGCGCCCCTTGATCGTGAGCGCCGGGCTGCTGGTGGTGGGCGCGATCCTGGCCTGGTTCGCCGCCACGCACTTCGCCTACGCGGCGGGCCTGGCGGGGAAGCCGGGGCATCTCCGCGTCGCGTCGTGCTCGTGGACCGGCGCCGGAGGCCACCGTTACCCGCACTGCCACGGCACGTTCCGCTCCACCGACGGAGCGGTGGTGGACCCGGACGCCGCGATCGACACGAAGCTGCGCGTCGGCAGCACGGTCACCTTGCAGCAGACATCCCACGGCACGTACGAGCAACCGGGGCTCCCCGCCTCCTGCGGCTGGCTTGCGCTCACTCAACTCGGCGTGTTCACAGGCCTCCTGTCCCTCCTGGCCGCCCGCAACAGGCACGGCACCCGCCGAACTCCCCGCCCCCTGCGCCTCGTCATCGGCACCCTCGCCACCACGACGCTGGTCAGCGCGCTGGTGGGGGGAGTGGCGGGGGTGGCCGGGGCTTTCTGAGACGGGCCCCGCCCATCGGTTCGGATGCTGGGCCACGACAAAGCTCCGCTCATCTCCTATCGCACTGACCTGCACGGATGCCGCGATCCAGCTGCCTTCGGCAAGTGGATATGCGGGACGACCATTGCTGGTTAGAGTCGTTCCGTCACACCTGGTTGTGGGGACAACCAGAGCACATCGGGGAGGGCCTGCAACATATGAGTCGTCGCTCAACCGGCGTGGTCGGCGTCTGGGCAGAGGTGCAACGGCAGCAGCAACGCCAGCTGGAGGCCGAGGCCAGACGGCGGAGGCAAGAAGCGCAGCAGGCACGTGCCTATCAACGGCGGGCGGCGCAGGGGCACCGGGAGTACAGGCAGGCGGAAGCGCAACGCCGGACGGAGGAACTGGACGCGCAGGTCGCCTCGCTGCAAAGCCTTCTCGCGTCGGGGTGTCGGGCTCCTGCCTTCAGGGCGTCCTCACTCATGCGGCGTGAGGAGATCCAGCCCTTCGCTCCGGGACCGTTGGCGCAGCCGGTGGCCATGCCCGACTTCAGCCAGTACCAGACGCAGAGCGGGTGGACAGCCAACCGCCGAGCCCAGGTCCAGGCCGAAGCGCGGACCCGTTTCGAGCGGGACTGGCACGCGGCCCAGGCGGCGGAGGCCCGTCGGCAACATCAACTGGCGTCGTACCGGCGGGAGCACCAGCAGTGGGCCGATGCCCAATCGGCCGATGTGAGACGACACAACGCCGGCATCGTCCAGGTGACCGACGGAGTGGGGCGCCGTGACCCCGACGCGGTCGTGGAGTACTTCTCTGCCGCTCTCTACGCCTCGTCCGCATGGCCGGAGGGCTTCCCCCGACAGGTGACGGCAGCCTATGACGCGGCAGCCCGGCAGCTGGTGTTGGACTGGGAGCTGCCCGCCTACGACGTCGTCCCTGACGTCAAGTCCGTCCGCTACGTGTCCGGGACCGACCAGGACAAGGAGACCGCCCGACCAGTGGGCCAGCGTCGCGCCCTTTACCGGGAGGTGCTCGCGCAGTGCATGCTCCTCGTACTGCACGAGCTGTTCGCCGCCGACGAACTGGGCGCACTTGAGTCGGTGACCTTGAACGGGTTCGTGGACGGGCATGACCCGACGACGGGCCGACCGGGCCAGATCCACTTGGCGACCGTGATGGCTTCCGCCTCGACGTTCCGTGGGCTCCATCTGGCGCAGGTGGACGCAGGCAGTTGTCTGGCCGATGCGCTGCGCGGACAGCTCTCGGCGCGCCCCGATCAACTCACCGCGGTGCGGCCGAGTCGCCGTCCGCAGGATGTCGGGAACCGCGTCGTCGCGCATGGCAGCGATGAGGAACCCGACCTGTACGCGATGGATCCCATCGCCTTCGAGGATCTCGTTGCCGAGCTCTTCCGTGCCATGGGGATGCAGGCGGTCACGACCCAACGCTCGAACGACGGCGGCGTGGACGTCGACGCGCTGGACCCGACGCCGATCCGGGGCGGGAAGATCGTCGTTCAGGTGAAGCGCTACCGGAACACGGTGCCGCCCACAGCCGTACGTGACTTGTACGGAACGGTGCAGGACGCCGGCGCCAACAAAGGCGTTCTCGTGACGACTTCGGGATTCGGACCGGGGTCGTACACCTTCGCCAACGGCAAGCCGTTGGAGCTGATCCCGGGCGCAGAGCTCGTCGACCTTCTGCATCGGCATGGCCTTCGTGGCCGGCTGGGCGAGGGCGCCCGTCAGTCTGCGGCACGGCCGGCGGCATCGGGCCCCGGGACGCGACTGCCCGACGCGTACAACATCCTCGGCATGTCGTGGACGGGCAGCGTCGCTCTGGATGTGTGTGCGCTCGTCTGCCGCGGCAACCGAGTCCTCAGCGACGACCACTTCGTCTTCTTCAACAACCCGCAGACCGCCGACGGTTCCGTACGTGCGCTGGCCCCCACCGCCCCTGACAAGGCGGCTGTCTGCGTCGCCTTCGACGGATTGCCGCGAGAAGCCGACCGGTTCGTCCTCGTGGCCGCGATCGACCCGGAGGTCAACCCGAACGCCGACCTCTCCGGATTCACCGATGCCCGCATCCGCCTTCTCGACCCAGGGATGACCGAACTGGGGCAACTCGAGGTGTCCGACGGCCGAGCCGGTGAAACCGCCTTGGTGCTCGGCTCCTTCCGCCGCAGGTCGAACGGCGACTGGGACTTCGTCCTGGGAGGCAGGGGCTACACCGGCGGCTTGGAGGAACTCGTCCAGGATTTCGGCATAGAGGTCGACTAGACCGAACACGCCCGGCCTCGCAGCCGACCGGCGAACGGTTCACGTCTGTCCGGAACGGCGGGCAGCCAAAGGCGCAGCACGCTCCGGTCACGCGTCAGCGCCGAGGCGCCTGCCGTCCGGGGTGAACGACCGTGCTCTCGGCAGCCGACGAACGCTTCGAGAAGCAAGGGGGCCCGGGCCTGGAACCTCCGGCAGCCGCCGGCGATCCCCTCCTCCGGCTGCCGTGCACATCCCACGCTCAGCCCTCCGAAGGAGCGACCCCGATCGGGCAGGAGACCCCCGTCCCAGTGAACCTGATCTGTGCAGTGACCCAGTGGTCACTGCACAGCTACACCAGGAATGAGGGCGATAAGTCCGGAAAGGAAGCTGCCTGCCGCTGCGAGTGTGACGAGAGTGGCCTTGCCGTCGGAGAACAGTCCAGAGCAGGACGCGCGCACCTGTCGCCGGAGGGTCAGTATCCGGAGACCCCCCCCAGGACCCCGGCCGCTCAGTGCGACAGGGTCGCCGGGCTGCCGCCGTTCGCCTCGTAGCCCGCGACCGCCATGGCGCGGTATATCGCGTAGTCCCCGGCGGGGTCCCGGGTCAGGGTCCAGGGCAGGGCGCCGACGTGGCCGTCCACGTGGACCAGCTGGTTCATCGCCTCGGACCAGCGTTCGCCGCGGACCAGGAAGAAGACCAGGAGGTGGCGGACGTGGGCGAGCATCGGGTCGTCGGGGCGGGCGGCGTGGACCGCGTAGAGCGCGCCGTGGACGGCCTTCGTCACGACCTCGCTCTGGTAGAAGGCGCGGACCAGGTTCACCTCGGGGAGGTGCTCGAAGACGGCGAAGAGGGGCATCGCAGCGAGGAGCGAGCCCTGCGGGGCGCGGGCCGCCGCGGCCTCCGCGAAGGAGTACGCCACCTCGCGCGAGCCGTGCCACTTCTCGCACCAGTAGTGCAGGGCCGCCAGATGCGCGCCCATGTGGGAGGGGGCGCGGTCCAGGATCTTCAGCCAGACCTTCTCGAACTCCGGCTGCGAGTAGGCCAGTCCGCGCGCCACCGACAGCTCGATGATGTACGGGATCGGGTCACCGGGGGACAGCAGTGCCGCCTCGCCGCACGCGGCCCGCGCCTCCTCCATGATGATCCGGAAGTCGTCCGTGCCCGGAGTCGACGTGCGCCACGCCTGCTGCACCAGGAACTCTGCGTGCACCGCCGCGCCCCCGGCGTCCTTGGGGGCCTCGGCGCGCCACACCCGCAGCCACTGGCCGCCGGGCGTCTCGCTGACCCCGCCGGGCCGCTGCTGGAGTTCCAGGGACGCGGCGCCCGCGAACGCCTGCACCCGTTGCCACCGCGTCTCGCCGGCGATCTCCGTGCCGGCCAGCAGCTGCGAGGCCGCGTGATGGTCCTGGCCGCGCTGCACGACGTCCAGGACGTCCAGCAGGTCCGTGTCGGGGCCCGGCATGCGGATGTCCAGCTCCTCCTGCCGCAGGAACCCGTAGTTCGCCGGGTCCGCGGCGTCCGGGTCACCCGGCGAGACCAGCTGTACACCGGCGCGCCTGCGCCGCAGCACCGGCAGCAGGACCAGGCTGAACATGCACAGCGCCATCAGGACCCAGAGAATCTCCATGCCACAAGCGAACCAGACGGGTCCGACAATTGGCGAACCCGGTCCCCAGCCCACCGACGCGCTACCGACCTGCCCGTTCCCGGAGCGGGTACACGGCCCCCGGTGGCCCCCTCCCGTCGGGCGCTCCGCCGGGAGCCGGACCCGCGGTGGAGTCCTGTCGCCGGAACCGCCGCCCGCCGCCCGCAGCCCGGCCCCGGCCCGTCCGTCCGCCGCGGAGCCGCCGCGCAGCCGCCGCCGCGGCAGCCCCGCGGCCCGGCCCCTTCACCGCGTCCGCCGTCACCACCCTCGCGGGAGCACTACGCTCGGGACCCATGAGCGACAGGCACATCAGTCAGCATTTCGAGACCCTCGCGATCCACGCGGGCAACACCGCCGATCCCCTGACCGGCGCGGTCGTCCCGCCGATCTACCAGGTCTCGACCTACAAGCAGGACGGCGTCGGCGGGCTGCGCGGCGGCTACGAGTACAGCCGTAGCGCCAACCCCACCAGGACCGCCCTGGAAGAGAACCTCGCCGCCCTGGAGGGCGGTCGCCGCGGCCTCGCGTTCGCGTCCGGACTGGCGGCCGAGGACTGCCTGTTGCGTACGCTGCTGAGCCCGGGCGATCACGTGGTCATCCCGAACGACGCGTACGGCGGCACGTTCCGTCTCTTCGCGAAGGTGGTCTCCCGCTGGGGCGTGGAGTGGTCCGTCGCCGACACCAGCGACCTGGAGTCGGTGCGCGCGGCGATCACCCGGAAGACGAAGGTCATCTGGGTCGAGACGCCCTCCAACCCGCTCCTCGGCATCACGGACATCGCCGCGGTCGCGCAGGTCGCGCGGGACGCGGGCGCCCGGCTCGTCGTCGACAACACGTTCGCCACGCCGTACCTCCAGCAGCCGCTGGCGCTCGGCGCGGACGTCGTCGTGCACTCCCTGACCAAGTACATGGGCGGCCACTCGGACGTCGTCGGCGGCGCCCTGATCACCGGGGACCAGGAGCTCGGCGAGGAGCTGGCGTACCACCAGAACGCGATGGGCGCGGTCGCCGGGCCCTTCGACTCCTGGCTGGTCCTGCGCGGCACCAAGACGCTCTCGGTGCGCATGGACCGGCACAGCGAGAACGCGGGCCGCGTCGCGGACATGCTCAGCCGGCACGCGCGCGTGACGAGCGTCCTGTACCCGGGCCTCCCGGAGCACCCCGGTCACGAGATCGCCGCGAAGCAGATGCGGGCGTTCGGCGGCATGGTGTCCTTCCGGGTCGCGGGCGGCGAGGAGGCGGCCGTCGAGGTCTGCAACCGCGCCAAGGTGTTCACGCTCGGTGAGTCGCTGGGCGGCGTGGAGTCGCTGATCGAGCACCCGGGACGTATGACGCACGCGTCGGTGGCCGGATCCGCCCTGGAGGTCCCCGGTGACCTCGTCCGTGTCTCCGTGGGCATCGAGAACATCGACGACCTGCTCCAGGATCTGCAGCAGGCCCTCGGATAACGGACGGCACCGTCACCAGTTCGACAGGGGTGGAGTCGTCTCCGACGGCGGCTCCACCCACGGGTGAACCGTGACCGCCCAGATCACGAAGACCGCGGCCGCCGCGCACAGCAGCACCCACATGACCCGCCGTGCCGCTCTCCGACGGCGCAGCATGCGCCCGCCCCGGCGGACGACCTCGCCGTAGAGGTCGGGCGGGACCACGGGCGGGGTCCGCTCCAGCATGCGGCGTACGGCCGCCTCCCGCTCCGGCAGGTTCATGACGGAGCCACCTCCATCCGGGCGGGCGCCGGGCCGCGCGGCGGATGGAGCAGCGTCGCCGTCGCCCGCGCGCAGATCACCCGTACACGCTCCACGGGGAGCCCGAGCAGGGCCGCGGTCTGTTCCTCGGCGACCCCCTCGTACAGCCGGAGGACGAGGATCAGCCGTTCGTTGGGCGTGAGCCGGGCCAGGACGCTGTCCGGGGCCGGGGAGGGGCGCAGCCGCCCGAGCCCGCCGTACTGGTGCCAGGCGGCCCGCTGGAAGCGCACGGCGAGCTGCTGGCGGGTGCTGTCGTAGGGGTCCTCGCCGTGCAGGCGGTCCCAGGTGGCGTACGTGTGGGCGAGGGACAGGGTGAGCAGGCGCCGCGCGCGCGGGTTGGCGTCCCCGGGTTCCGCCGTGAGGAGGGTCGCGGTGTGCAGCAGCCGTCCGGCCGCGCCCGCGATGAACGCCTCGAACTCCCGGGCCCGGCGAACGCCTTGGGACGCATGCCGTTCTCGCACCATGCCTCCCGCCTGAGGGCGACCTGTGAAACGGGTCCGCTGCCGCGTGCGGCCCGCCGCACCGATGTCGACGAGGACCCGGTCTCATATGAGGGCAGCCGCGGCCTTCCGGTCAAGAGTCCCGCGCACACACGCGGGTGAACCGCGATCCTCGCGCGCGTGCGCACACCCGGCCCGCGCGCGTGCGTCGCGTGTGCGCACGCGCGCCAGGGTCATGGACGCCGGGGATGCCCGGAGCGGCGGGCGGCGCCCGTGAGGCTTGCGGGAGCGAGGCTCAGGAGGACGCTTCGGTGTCCGCCGCCGGTACGCCCTGGGCGGCCTGGCGGGCGGAGAGCGCGGTGTTGAAGCGGGTGAGGAGGGAGCAGAAGGCCTCGCGCTCCTCCGGCTCCCAGCCGGTGGTCAGTTCGGCCATCAACTGGCGCCGGGAAGTGCGTACTTCGTCGAGCCGGGCCTGGCCGCGCGGGGACAGCTGGAGCACCACGGCGCGCCCGTCCTCGGGGTGCGAGGTGCGCTTGACGAGTCCGGTGTCGACGAGCGGGGCGACCTGCCGGGTGACCGTCGAGGAGTCGATCCCCATGCTCGCGGCGAGCGCCTTGACGCCCATCGGACCCTCCTTGTCGAGGCGGTTGAGCAGCAGGTACGCGGCGCGGTCCATGGAGTTGCGCACCTGCCCCACTCCGCCGAGCCGGGTCTGTTCCGCACGGCGCGCGAAGACCGCGACCTCGTGCTGGAGGGTTTCGAGGAGACCGGTGTCACCGACGGTCGTCATGTCCATCGACATCTCTGGTGTAGTGGGCATGGCCGGGGGCTCAATTCATGCGTGGGGAGCTGGGTTGGGGGACAGGGTACGCGGCTGGGGCGCGGGCCGTACCGGGGCTGGGCAAACCCGGTCTCGGAGGGTGGTCACGACGGGAGTGCGCCCGCGTGAACTGCGAGACTCGAGGTCATGAGCTACAGCACGGCCGACTCCTTCCCCAGTGTGACTCTCGATGACGTGCGCGGCGCGCAGAAGATGCTCACCGGGGTGGCGCGGACGACCGCGATGGAGGGCAGCCGGTACCTGACGCGCCTGGTGGGGGCGCCGGTGCACCTCAAGTGCGAGAACCTCCAGCGGACGGGTTCCTTCAAGCTGCGGGGTGCCTACGTGCGCATCGCGGGCCTGCTCCCGGAGGAGCGTGCCGCGGGTGTCGTGGCGGCGAGCGCGGGAAACCACGCGCAGGGCGTCGCGCTCGCGTCCTCGTTGCTCGGGGTGCGGTCCACGGTCTTCATGCCGACCGGGGCCCCGCTGCCGAAGGTGGCGGCCACCCGGCACTACGGCGCGGAGGTGAGGCTGCACGGTCAGGTGGTCGACGAGACACTGGCCGCCGCGCAGGAGTGCGCCGTCCGTACGGGGGCCGTGTTCATCCACCCCTTCGACCACCCCGACATCATCGCGGGGCAGGGCACGGTCGGCCTGGAGATCCTGGAGCAGTGTCCCGAGGTGCGCACGATCGTCGTGGGCATCGGCGGCGGCGGCCTCGCGGCGGGCGTGGCGGTCGCGGTGAAGGCGCTGCGCCCGGACGTACGGGTCATCGGGGTGCAGGCCGAGGGCGCGGCGGCGTATCCGCCCTCGCTGGCCGCCGGCCGGCCGGTGTCGATCGAGCGGCCGGCGACGATGGCGGACGGCATCAAGGTGGGGCGCCCCGGTGACGTGCCCTTCCGGCTCGTCGAGGACCTGGTCGACGAGGTCCGCACGGTCTCCGAGAACAACCTGTCCAGTGCGCTGCTGCTGTGTCTGGAGCGCGCCAAGCTGGTCGTCGAGCCGGCCGGCGCGAGCCCCGTCGCGGCCCTGCTGGCCGATCCGGAGGCCTTCGAGGGCCCGGTGGTGGCGCTGCTGTCGGGCGGGAACGTGGACCCGTTGCTGATGCAGCGGATCCTGCGGCACGGCATGGCGGCGGGCGGCCGCTACCTCGCCGTCACGCTGCGGCTGACCGACCGGCCCGGCGCTCTGGCCACGCTTCTCGGGGTGTTGTCAGTGGCGGATGCCAATGTTCTCGATGTGAGTCACGTACGGACCGATCCGCGGCTCGGGCTCACGGAGGTGGAGGTCGAGCTCCAGCTGGAGACGAAGGGCCCCGAGCACTGCGCCGAGGTCAATATGGCGCTGCGCGAGGCGGGCTACACGGTCATCGACTGAGGTCGGAGCCGCTGTCACCGTCCGGTCGCCCTCCGTGTCGAAACCCATTGAGGGACGCGATACATCGCGTTATGGTGTGTGCGTCGACTCGACTCGATGTCCGGGTGGGGTCGCGCCGGGAAAACTATGCTCATTGGGTAAAAATCCGAGAAATCCCCAAAGACGTGGAGAACTCTTATGCCAGGCGCCATCTATGCCGAAGGCCTGGTGAAGACCTTCGGTGACGTAAGGGCTCTGGACGGCGTCGATCTCGATGTCCCGGAAGGAACCGTCCTCGGCCTCCTCGGACCGAACGGCGCGGGCAAGACGACCGCCGTCCGCTGTCTCACCACCCTGCTGCGCCCCGACAGCGGCAAGGCCGTGGTCGCGGGCATCGACGTGCTCAAGAACCCCGACGCGGTCCGCCGCAGCATCGGCCTCTCCGGACAGTTCGCCGCGGTCGACGAGTATCTGACCGGCCGGGAGAACCTCCAGATGGTCGGCCAGCTCTACCAGATGAGGGCGAAGGCCGCGAAGGTCAGGGCGACCGAGCTGCTGGACCAGTTCAACCTCACGGACGCGGCCGACCGCACCACGAAGACGTACTCGGGAGGTATGCGCCGCCGGCTCGACCTGGCGGCCGCCCTCGTGGTGTCGCCCCCGGTCATGTTCATGGACGAGCCGACCACCGGCCTCGACCCCCGCAACCGCCAGCAGCTGTGGGAGGTCATCAAGCAACTGGTCTCCGGGGGCACGACCCTGCTGCTGACCACGCAGTATCTGGAAGAGGCCGACCACCTGGCGCACGACATCTGCGTGGTCGACCACGGCCGCGTCATCGCCCGCGGCACCGCCGACGAACTCAAGGCGCAGACCGGCGGCGAGCGCGTCGAGGTCGTGGTGCACGAGCGCGACCGCATCGCGACGGCCTCCGAGGTGCTCCGCGGCTTCGGCAAGGGCGAGACCACGGTGGAGCAGCACACCCGCAAGCTCACGGTGCCGGTCAGCGGCGGCGCCAAGCTCCTCGCGGAGGTCATCCGCGAACTGGACGCGCGCGGCATCGAGATCGACGACATCGGCCTGCGCCGCCCCACCCTCGACGACGTCTTCCTCTCCCTCACCGGCCACGCCGCCGAGCAGGAGTCCGTGGAGGACACCCCGGAAGACGGCGCCGACCAGCGCAGCAAGGAGACCGCGAAATGACCGCCGCCACCGACACCGTGCAGGTCATGCCGCGCGGCAGCGCCATCGGCCAGTCCGTCAGGGACTCCCTGGTCATGGCCAGGCGCAACCTGATCAGGATGTCCCGGATCCCGGAGGTGGTGATCTTCGGGCTGATCCAGCCGATCATGTTCGTGGTGCTGTTCACCTACGTGTTCGGCGGCTCCATGAAGATCGGCGGCAGCACCAGCTCCTCCGCCTACACCAACTTCCTGATGGCCGGCATCTTCGCGCAGACCGTCACGTTCGCCACCGCGGGCGCCGGAGCGGGCATCGCCGACGACATGCACAAGGGGCTCGTCGACCGCTTCCGCTCGCTCCCCATGGCGCGCGGCGCGGTGCTGACCGGCCGCACCCTGGCCGACCTCGTGCAGACCGCGCTGACCCTGCTCGTCCTCGCGGGGGTCGCCCTGCTGGTCGGCTGGCGCGTCGGCTCGTACGGCAGCACGAACGCGTTCCGGGTCGCCGGGGCCTTCGGCCTGCTCCTCCTGCTGGGGTACGCGTTCACCTGGATCGGGGCGCTGATCGGCCTGTCGGTACGGACACCCGAGGCGGCCACCTCCGGCGGACTGATCTGGCTCTTCCCGGTCACCTTCATCTCGAACGCGTTCGTGGACACCAGCAACATGACCCCCTGGCTGCGGCACGTCGCGGACTGGAACCCGTTCAGCGCCACCGTGCAGGCCTGCCGTGTCCTGTTCGCGAACCCCGGGCAGTCGACGTCCGGCGCCTGGCCCATGCAGCACTCGGTGTGGGCCTCGGTCATCTACTCGGTCCTCATCGTGCTGATCTTCCGGACCCTCGCGGTCCGGAAGTACCGCTCGGCCACGGCGTAGGCAACGGTCGGTGACCGCAAGCGGTGAGCGCAGCCGTGACCGCAGTCGGTGACCGCACCCGATGACCCGCCGGGTGAGCGGGTCCGGACATGGCGATGCCCCCGGCTTCCGGCCGGGGGCATCGCCGTGGTCGCTGGTCCTGGGGCTCAGCCCTGGTAGGGCACGGCCTTGAGGATCTTCACCTTGGCGAGCTTGCCGTTCGGCAGCTCGTACTGGGCGTCCTCGCCGACCGACTTGCCGGTCACGCCGGAGCCCAGTGGGGACTGCGGGGAGAAGGTCTCGATGTCGGAGCTCGCGTACTCGCGGGAGGCGAGCAGGAAGTCCAGGGTGTCGTCCTCGTCGCCGTCGAAAGCGATGGTGACGACCATGCCCGGTGCGACCGCGCCGTCCGCCGCGGGAGCCTCGCCGACCTTGGCGTTCTCCAGGAGCTGGGTCAGCTGGCGCACACGGAGCTCCTGCTTGCCCTGCTCTTCCTTGGCCGCGTGGTACCCGCCGTTCTCGCGCAGGTCCCCCTCCTCGCGCGCGGCCGCGATCTTGGCGGCGATCTCCGTGCGCGCAGGACCAGACAGGTGATCCAGCTCGGCCTTGAGCTGGTTGTACGCCTCCTGGGTCAGCCAGGTGACGTTCTCGCTGGTCTGGGTCACAGGTGCTCCTCGTAGGTACTGGGATACAAAGCATCGCCCTACCCAGAAGAATGTGCTTTCACGGGTGGGCGAAACCACGAGCCTAACAATTCAGTGGCCCGGAGGGGAGGACATAAGACGTCAGAATTACGTCGACGCAGGTCAGCGTCGGATACCGACAGTGATCACCGGGCCGCGTCCGGGGCGCCCGCGCCGCGTGGAACGGGGAGCGCGTTCAGCCGCTGTGACAGCCGAGGAGCTCCGCCGTGGTGCCCCGGGCCGTCGTCCGCAGCGTGACGACCTTGTCGATGCGGGACGCGTCCTGGTCGAAGCGGAAGTCCGCGCGGCCCACCTCGACCCCGTCGGCGTCCTGCGACCGCACGGTGCAGTAGCCGCTCGAACCGGCGTCCTTGTGCACCTCCAGGTGCGCCTCGACCGCGGTGTCCGAGACGGCCTTGAAGGTGATCACCTGGGCGCTGATCTTGGTGCCACCGATGTAGTCGTAGCCGAACCAGCCGATCAGGGCGATGAGCACGACACCGAGGACACCCCCGACGACCTTCAGCCTGCGGTCCGCCCGCTCGTCCGCGGAGCGGCCGTACCGGCCCTCGGGCAGCCGCGTGCTCGCCGTCGTCATGATCGTCCTCTCGGCCGGGCCCCCGAACGGGGACCCCGGAA
This sequence comes from Streptomyces sp. M41(2017), assembly GCF_002078175.1. Taxonomy (GTDB): domain Bacteria; phylum Actinomycetota; class Actinomycetes; order Streptomycetales; family Streptomycetaceae; genus Streptomyces. Next base: position 3,133,186 of record NZ_MWFK01000001.1, read on the forward strand.
TTATTCGCCCCCCGATTCCGTCACTATAGAAGCCGCCCATCGCGCTGATTCACGCCGGGCGCCGACAGCGACCTACCCAGGCGACAGCCGACCGACCGAGGATTGAGTCTTGACTGACCAGCTGCGACTGATGGCCGTGCACGCCCACCCCGACGACGAGTCGAGCAAGGGCGCGGCCACCATGGCGAAGTACGTGTCCGAGGGGGTGGACGTGCTGGTCGTGACCTGCACGGGCGGGGAGCGCGGCTCCATCCTCAACCCCAAGCTTCAGGGCGACACGTACATCGAGGAGCACATCCACGAGGTGCGCAAGAAGGAGATGGACGAGGCCCGCGAGATCCTCGGCGTCAAGCAGTGGTGGCTCGGCTTCGTCGACTCGGGCCTGCCCGAGGGTGACCCGCTGCCCCCGCTCCCCGAGGGCTGCTTCGCCCTGGAGGACGTCGACAAGGCGGCCGGCGAGCTCGTCCGGCAGATCCGCTCGTTCCGCCCGCAGGTGATCACCACCTACGACGAGAACGGCGGTTACCCGCACCCCGACCACATCATGACCCACAAGATCACGATGGTGGCGTTCGAGGGCGCGGCGGACACCGAGAAGTACCCCGAGGCGGAGTTCGGCCCGGCCTTCCAGCCGCAGAAGCTCTACTACAACCAGGGCTTCAACCGCCCCCGCACCGAGGCGCTGCACCACGCGCTCCTCGACCGGGGCATGGAGTCGCCGTACGGGGACTGGCTGAAGCGCTGGAGCGAGTTCGAGCGCACCGAGCGCACGCTGACCACGCACGTTCCCTGCGCGGACTTCTTCGAGATCCGGGACAAGGCGCTCATCGCGCACGCCACCCAGATCGACCCGGACGGCGGCTGGTTCAAGGTCCCCATGGACCTCCAGCGGGAGGTCTGGCCGACCGAGGAGTACGAGCTCGCGAAGTCCCTCGTCGATACATCCCTCCCCGAGGACGACCTCTTTGCGGGCATCCGCGACAATGCCTGACATGAGCGCAAGCCTGGCACTGACGCACCTCGCCCCCCTCGCCAAGGAGGTCGACGAGAACAAGGTCACCCCCGGCGTCCTCGGCTTCATCGTCTTCGCGGTGATGGCCCTGGCCGTCTGGGGCCTGATGAAGTCCATGAACCGCCACATGGGCAAGGTCACCTTCCCCGAGGACGCCGACACCAAGGCGGACTCCGGCACCGCCGACCGGACCGGCTCCGCCCCGGCGGCCACCGGCCCCGGCACCGCGGGCTCCGGCTCCGGCGGAGCCGCGCCCGCCAAGGGCTGACCACGGCTTCCCCGGACCCCGCACAGCGGTGTCCGGGCGGCCCGCCCGGTACGAGCGGCCCACCCGGCCCGGCGCGGCCTCAGTCCCGAGCCGCCCTCACCGCCACGCCCATCACGTCACGGGCGTGGCGGCCCGGCACCATGCCCAGACGCCACGCCTGCCAGCCCGCGTCCAGGTCGACGCCCCGCTCCAGAAGGAGCTGGTAGGCCTCGATGCAGTCGTCGAGCTTGCCGTCCCGCGTCGCGTGGCCGGTCCGCGCCAGCTGCGCCAGCTCCTCCTGGGCCACCGCCGCCCCCACCTCGTAGCCGCCGGGCGCCGCGTAGGGAAGCAGGGTGCTGCGCAGGAAGCGCGCCCAGTCCTCGCCGCGGTGGTCGCCGTACGACGCGAACAGACCCACGGCCTCGTCGCACAGCGCCATGGCCTGCTGGGCGCGGCCGTTGCCCGCGTCGACGACCGCGAGCTCCAGACACGTCCAGGCCTCGCCGTGCGCCACCCCGATGCGCTGGAAGTCCGCCCGGGCGTCCACCAGGAGCTGGCGGGCGAAGCCGGAGTTGCGCAGCGAACCCGTCTGCGCGGCCCGCTGGTCGCGGGTCACCCGGGCCGAATGGTGCCGGGCGCACGCCAGCCCGTACACGTCCCGCATGCGGGAGAACATCGTCCGTGAGCGCTCCAGCTCGCGCACCGCCTGGTCGAGATTGCCGGTCTCCTCCAGCGCCTGGCCCAGGTAGTACACCGTCCACGCCTCGCCGCGGGCGTCCTCGTTCTCCCGGTGACGCGACGCCGCCTGACGCAGCCCGTCGACCGCGGACGACGGGTCGCCCTCCACCAGGCGGGCCCGGGCCAGCTGGGTCAGCGCCCAGGCCTCACCGCGGGCGTCGCGGGTACGGCCGTACAGATCGAGCGCCTCACGCAGCTCCCGGTCGGCGCGCGGCACGTCTCCCATGCGCAGCCCGAGCTGCCCCAGCTGGAAGTGCGCCCACGCCTCGCCGTGCACCGAGCCGCTCGCGCGGTGCAGGACCAGCGCCTCGGTCAGCAGGTCCAGCGCCTGGGCGAGCCGGGACCTGTCCCGTTCCACCGCCGCCAGCGCGTGCATCGTCCACGCCCGGTCCGCCGCCAGCTCCGGGGAGGCCTGCAGGTCCATGGCCTCCTGGAGCTTCGCCGCCGCCTCGGTCAGATTGCCCTGGTGATGCAGCGTGATGCCCAGCGAGCACAGTGCCCGCGCCGCGCCCGCGTCGTGGTGCGCCTCGAAGTACAGGTCCACCACCGACGCCAGCGTCGTCCGCGCCTTGTCCAGCTCACCGAGCTGACGGGCCGCGATACCGGTGCGCCACTGCACCGAGCGGACCAGCAGCCCCTGGTCGACGGCCTGCGTCAGCTCGCTGATCTCGCCGAGGCGGTACAGGTCGCCCCGCAGCAGGCAGTAGTCGCACAGGGCGCCCAGCAGGTTCAGGACGGCGGACTGGTTCACCCCCTCCGCGTGCCGCAGGGCCGCCGTGATGAAGCTCGACTCGTCGTCCAGCCAGCGCAGCGCGGCGTCCAGCGACGTGAAGCCGTGCGGCCCGAACTGGTCGGCGCGCGTCGACGTCTTGCCGTCGACCAGGCGGATCACCGAGTCGGCGAGCTCCGCGTAGTTCACGATCAGGCGTTCCTGCGCGGCCGTGCGCTCCGTCGCCTCCTCCTCGTCGAGGAGCCGGGCGGTGGCGAAGGCCCGGACGAGGTCGTGCAGGCGATAGCGGCTGCCGCGCACGTGGTCGATCAGGCCCGCCTGCGAGAGCGCCGTCAGATGCCGGGTCGCCTCGGGTTCGTCGGTCGCGAGGAGCGAGGCCGCCGCCGCGGCGCCGAGGGAGGCCCGGCCGGCCAGCGCCAGCCGGCGCAGCAGCCGGCGGCCCATGTCCGACTGATCCGTGTACCGCAGCCACAGCACCCGCTCGACGGGTTCCACCGGGCCGTACGCCGCCAGGTCGGTCGCGAGCCGGCGGGCGGTGCGCGGACCGAGCGACGAGCCCGCCACGCGCAGCGCCAGCGGCAGTCCGCCGCACAACTCCCTTACCTGGTCGATCGATTCGGCGTCGTACGGGCCGGTGCGGTCCTGTGCCGACGCGGTGAGCAGTTCCTCCGCGCCCGCCGCGTCCAGGGCCTCGACGGGGAGCTGGTGCACCCAGGCGGGGAGGTCGGCGGGCAGGTCGAGCGGCTTGCGCGCGGTGACCAGGACGAGGCTCTCCGAGCGCTCCGGTACGAGGGTGCGCACCTGCTCGGCGTCGCTCGCGTCGTCCAGCACGATCGTCACCGGCAGGCCCGTCAGATGCTGGTGGTACAGCTCGCTCAGCCGTCTGACCTGCTGGTCCTGCGAGGAACGCTCACGGAACAGGAGCTGTTCGCGGGGCGCGCCCAGCCGGTTCAGCAGATGGAGCAGCGCGTCGCGGGTGGTGAGCGGTGGGTCGTCCGGGCTGTCGCCCCGCAGGTCCACCACGCACGCGCCGCGGAACTGGTCCTTGAGGGCGTGCGCCGCGCGGATCGCGAGCGTGCTGCGGCCGGAGCCCGGTGCGCCGTGCAGCACGACGACCGTCGGTTTCGTCTCCGTGCTCGCCCGGGCCGCCTGCACCCACTGCGCGACCCGGGACAGCTCGGTCCGGCGTCCGGCGAACGGGCCCTCCGACTCGGGAAGTTGGCCGAAGGACTGCTCCAGGACGTTGCGTCTGCGGGCCGCCGCGCTCTTGTCGGTGCGCCGCAGCTGGGGCGCACCCTTCTTCGCGCCGGTCGACGCGTTGAGTACCCGCTGCTGGTCGAGGAACGGCCGGATGCCCCGTACCTCCAGGGCGGTCAGCCACTGGAGCCGCAGTTGTTCGGGGCCGCCGGGCTGGCCCAGTGCCCCGGCGCGGCGGCTCGCGGCCGGCACGTGCGTGGCCGTCACCTTGAGGACGGTGGCCGCGGCGCCCGCCACCGCCACCGTCGCCCCGGTACCGACAGCCGTGCCCGCGCCGGTACCGAGCGCCAGGTCGGCCACGACGGCCGCCAACGCGCCAACGGCAGCCACCAGCAGCGGAGTTCCGGACCCCTCGCGCGCGTAGCGCTGCCCGAACGTCTGCTGTCCGGCCGCCGCCTCGTCCAGGGCCCGTGTGTACGTCGCGTACTCCTCCGCGGCCGTCTCCGCCATCGCGTCGAGCGCGGCCCGCGCCCGCGACAGCAGCACCCCGCCGTCGACACGCCCTCCCGACCGGCGCACCTCCTCCTCGACGGCCCTGGCCAACAGGCGCTCGGCCTCCGCCCGGTGGCTCTCCCGCATGTCACGTCCCCCTCCGGCAGCAACTCCTTGGCCTATGAGTGTCCTTCGGGAGCGACCTGAGCGCGAGAGGGCCGACGATCACCCTCACGCCGCCTGCCGCGGGACGGGCCGCGTTGGGCGGATCGGGTGGTGCGCCCGCGCCGGGCCCGCAGGCCGTCCCGCCCCGGGCGGGGAGCCGTCAGGCAGGATGGAAGCATGCCGAACCGACTGGCCCATGAGACGTCCCCCTACCTGCTCCAGCACGCCGACAACCCCGTCGACTGGTGGCCCTGGTCGGCCGAGGCCTTCGAGGAGGCACGCCGGACCGGCCGGCCCGTCCTGCTGAGCGTCGGCTACAGCAGTTGTCACTGGTGCCACGTCATGGCCCACGAGTCCTTCGAGGACGAGGCGACCGCCGCCTACCTGAACGAGCACTTCGTGAGCGTCAAGGTCGACCGGGAGGAGCGCCCCGACGTCGACGCCGTCTACATGGAGGCCGTACAGGCGGCGACCGGGCAGGGCGGCTGGCCCATGACGGTCTTCCTCACCCCGGACGCCGAGCCGTTCTACTTCGGCACCTACTTCCCGCCCGAGCCCCGTCACGGCATGGCCTCCTTCCGGCAGGTCCTGGAGGGCGTGTCCGGCGCCTGGGCCGAGCGGCGCGACGAGGTCGCCGAGGTCGCCGCGAAGATCACCCGCGATCTCGCCGAGCGGGAGATGAACTTCGGGGACAGCGGTGTGCCCGGCGAGGAGGACCTGGCCGGCGCACTGCTCGGCCTCACCAGGGAGTACGACGCCGCACGCGGCGGCTTCGGCGGGGCGCCCAAGTTCCCGCCGTCCATGGTGATCGAGTTCCTGCTGCGCCACCACGCGCGGACCGGTTCCGAGGGCGCGCTCCAGATGGCCGTCGACACGGGCGAGCGGATGGCCCGCGGCGGCCTGTACGACCAGCTCGGCGGCGGTTTCGCCCGCTACTCCGTCGACCGCGACTGGGTGGTTCCGCACTTCGAGAAGATGCTCTACGACAACGCGCTGCTCTGCCGCGTCTACGCCCACCTCTGGCGGTCCACCGGGTCGGACCTCGCCCGGCGGGTCGCCCTGGAGACCGCCGACTTCCTGGTGCGTGAACTGCGCACCGGCGAGGGCGGGTTCGCCTCGGCGCTGGACGCCGACAGTGACGACGGCACGGGACGGCACGTCGAGGGCGCGTACTACGTGTGGACGCCCGCGGAGCTGCGCGAGGTCCTCGGGGACGCGGACGCCGAACTCGCCGCCCGGTACTTCGGAGTCACCGAGGAGGGCACCTTCGAGGAGGGCGCCTCGGTGCTCCAACTGCCCCAGCAGGAAGGGGTCGTCGACGCGGCGAAGGTGGCGTCGCTGCGAGAGCGGCTGCTCACCGCGCGGGCGGAACGGCCCGCCCCCGGACGGGACGACAAGGTGGTCGCGGCGTGGAACGGCCTCGCGGTGGCCGCCCTCGCGGAGACCGGCGCCTACTTCGACCGCCCCGACCTGGTGGAGGCCGCGATCGGCGCCGCCGACCTCCTCGTCCGCCTGCACATGGACGACCACGCTCGGCTCGCCCGGACCAGCAAGGACGGCCGGGCCGGTTCGAACGCCGGGGTCCTGGAGGACTACGCGGACGTGGCGGAGGGCTTCCTCGCGCTGGCGTCCGTGACCGGCGAGGGCGTCTGGCTGGAGTTCGCCGGATTCCTGCTCGACCACGTCCTCGCGCAGTTCACCGACGCGGAGTCGGGCGCCCTCTACGACACGGCGGCGGACGCCGAGCAGTTGATCCGCCGTCCGCAGGATCCCACCGACAACGCGACGCCCTCCGGGTGGAGCGCGGCGGCCGGAGCTCTGCTGTCGTACGCCGCGCAGACCGGCGCCGAGCCCCACCGCGCCGCCGCCGAGCGGGCGTTGGGCGTGGTGAAGGCGCTGGGGCCGCGGGCGCCGCGGTTCATCGGCTGGGGGCTCGCGGTCGCGGAGGCGCTGCTCGACGGGCCCCGGGAGGTCGCCGTCGTCGGCGAGTCCGGTGATCCCGCCACGACAGCCCTGCGCCGTACGGCACTTCTGGGGACCGCGCCGGGTGCGGTGGTGGCGTTCGGGGTGCCGGAGAGCGACGAGCTGCCGCTGCTCGCCGGGCGGCCCCCGGTGGACGGCAGGCCGGCCGCATACGTCTGCCGGCACTTCGTGTGCGACGCCCCGACGACCGACCCTGAGGAGCTGCGCGCGACCCTGATCAGCCCGAACGCCTGACGGGACGCGGCTCGCACCCGGCCGGGCGTGTTCCGCCGAGGGGCCGGGGTGCGGGCTGCCGGTTCCCGGGCTCCGGTTCCGGGCACGGTCTGCCGAGGGGAACCGGTGTACGCGGCGTCAGGTCCCGAACTCCGCGAGGGCGCGTTCCACGACGGTCTCCAGCCGGTCGTGGTGCGCGCCCTTCCAGTAGGCGCGCCCGCAGTCCGCGCACTGCGCGAACACGTCGTACGACCGCTCGGTGCCGCCCTCCAGCCGGTCGGCGACCTGTTCCTTGGTCGCCTCGGCGAGGAGGCCGTTGCAGGCGGTGCAGCGGGTCCACGGTTTCAGCTCGGGCGCGAACCGGCCCAGTACGTCGCGGAGCTGGTCGTCGGGCCGGGTGCTGTAGACGAAGCCGCCCGCCCACAGCTCACGGCGGTGCAGCAGTCCGCGGTCGCGGCTGAGCAGGACGCGTCGCTCGGCCGCGGACCGTGCGGCGAGGGCGGGGTCGCCGATGTCGGTGGACTCGTAGGCCGCGTCGACGCCGAGGAGCCGGAGCCGGCGGGCCAGGGTGCCGAGGTGCACGTCGAGAAGGAAGCGCAGCGGAGCCCCGGGGACGCGCTGTGGTCGCTCGACGGCACGGACCCGGACCGACTCGCCGGCCGCCGGGATGTGCGAGAAGGGCACCTCCGTGCCGTCCACGACCAGGGCGCCGACCTCGGTGAGCGGGACGCCGAGCGACTCGACGACATGGCCGAGGGTGGAGGAGCCGTCGGTGGCGGCGGGGGTGGCTCCCGCGCGGCGGGCGTGCGGGACGAACAGCCCCAGTTCGGGGGCGAATTCGATGTGGATCTCCGGTCCGTTCACGCGGTCAGGATGACATGCGGGGCGCTCCCGCGGCCTCCGGGTTTCGCGGCGGCAGACCGTGCTCCAGGACGCTGACGGTCCGGTCGACGAGGTCGGCGAAGTCCTCGCGGTGGCCGGTCTCGGCCCAGTACAGGGAGGTCTCCATCAGCCCGCCGATCAGGGACATGGCGAAGACGCGGACCTCCAGGCTGTCCGGGTCCCGGCCGACGCGCTCCGCGATGGCCCGGCTGAGCAGTCTCCCGGTGACCGAGGCGCTCTCCATCATCCGGGACCGCACCGCGGGGACCTCGACCATCAGCCGGGTCCGCAGCCGGGAGACCTCGGGCTCCTCCGACCCGCCGAGGCCGATGGCCTTGCGGAGCACGTGGCGCAGGGAGTCGAACCAGGGTTCGTCGGCGGGGCGCTCCCGCAGTTCCTGTTCCAGCAGGGGGTCGTACTCGTCCGTGAGGACGATGTCCTCCTTGGTGGGGAAGTACCGGAACACGGTGGAGGGGGAGACCTCGGCCGCCTCCGCGATCTGCTCGACGGTCGTGGCGTCGTACCCCTGTGCCTCGATGAGCCGGTACGTCGCCTCGCGGATCGCGATGCGGGTCTTGATCTTCTTCCGTTCGCGGAGCCCCGGCTGGGGCTCCGCGGCGGGAGTGGAACTCTGTGCGGTGGCGGCCATGGTCCTCATTGTCCGGCATCGGCCGGAGCCGGGGCCATGCTGGTGTCCTCCTTCGGCGCGGGCACGGAAGGGCGGGCGCCGGGCAGCAGCGCGGCGGCCAGCAGCGCGGTGACCAGCGCGGCGACGCCGCTGACGAGCAGGACCAGGTCCATGCCGTGGACGTAGGCGGCGTCGGCGGAGGCGGCGAGGGCATGGTCGCCGAGCCGGGCGGCGACCACGTGTGCGCCGACCACGGAGTCCCCGGCGGTGTCCGCGGCCGCGCGGGGCAGGGCGGAGGTGTCGAGCCGGTCGGTGTACGCGCTCGCCAGCAGCGAGCCGAGCAGGGCGATGCCGATCGCCCCGCCGACCTGGCGCACGGTCATCAGCAGGCCGGAGCCGCTGCCGGCCCGGTCGCGGGGGAGGGCGCCGAGCGCGGCGGACATGGAGGGGACGACGGCGAAGCCGAAGCCGAGTCCGGCGACGGACAGCCACAGCGCGGTGAAGCCGTAGCCGTCGTCGACGGTCGTCCGGCTGCCGAGGAACGCGGCGAAGGCCAGGGTGACCAGACCGGCGCTGATCACCGCGCGGGCCCCGAACCGGGCGAGCAGCGGCTGGGCGGCCCGGGAGGCGATCAGCAGTCCGCCCATCATCGGCAGCATCCGTACGCCGGTCGCGAGCGCGTCGTGGCCGAGGACGGCCTGGAGGTACTGCGGCAGCACGAACATCAGGCCGGAGAGCACGAACATGACGAGCGTCGCGGCGAGCGTGTTGAGCAGGAAGCCGCGCTGCGCGAGCAGGGAGAGGTCCAGCATCGGGCGGACGGCGCGGCGCTCCCGTACGACGAGCAGCGTGATGAGGACGACGGAGGCGGCGAAGCAGGTGAGCACGAGCGGGTCGCCCCAGCCGCGTCCCGGGGCCTCGATGATGGCGTAGATCAGCACGCTGAGGCCGACCGCGGTGAGCGCGGTGGAGACGGTGTCCACCGTGGGCGAGGCGGGGTCGCGGGTCTCGGGGAGCAGGAGCACGCAGGCGGCGATGCCGATGGCCGCCATCGGCACGTTCACCAGGAAGACCGATCCCCACCAGAAGTGGTTCAGCAGCCAGCCGCCGATGATCGGGCCGAGCGGCAGACCGAGCGCCGAGGCCGCGGAGACGGCTCCGACGGCCTTGGTGCGCTCGTCGGGTCCGAAGAGCGAGGGCAGTACGGCCAGGGCGAGCGGCATGACGAGCGCGCCGCCGACCCCCATCAGGGCGCGAGCGACGATCACCCAGGTCACGTCGGAGACGAGGGCGCCGGCCAGGGATCCGGCGAGGAAGACGCCGAGCCCGGTGATGAGCATCCGGCGGCGTCCGAAGCGGTCGCCGAGCAGGCCCGCGGGGAGCATGAGCGAGGCGAAGACGACGACATACGCGTCGGCCGTCCATTGCTGCTGTCCGGTGGAGGCGCCCAGGTCACGGGCCATCGTCGGCAGTGCGACGTTCAGGATCGTCATGTCGAAGCCGAGCACGAGCATGCTCGCGACCAGGGCCCCGAGGGCCCACCAGCGGCGCGGGTCGCGCCGGACGGCACCGTCGTGCGTGATAGTCACCATGAAATGAGAGTAACTATCAAAAGGGCATGACTGTCAATCCACTCATGCTGTCATTTCGTGCCGCCCGTCGCGGGTTCGCCGTCTGTCGGGGGCTCCCGGAAACGCGCAGTGGCCGCGACTCGAGAGTCGCGGCCACTGCCGAAGAAAGGGGTCCCGGGGCCGGTGGCGCCCGGGGAGGGGTCATCCGTGCTGGTAGGCCACCAGGGAGATGCCGACGTAGTGCACGACGAACGCCGCGAGGGTCAGCGAGTGGAAGACCTCGTGGAAGCCGAAGTAGCGAGGGGAGGGGTTCGGGCGCTTGATGCCGTAGATGACCCCGCCCGCGCTGTAGAGCAGGCCGCCCACGACGACCAGGACGAGGACGGCGATGCCGCCGGTGCGCATGAAGTCGGGGAGGAAGAAGACCGCCGCCCAGCCCATGGCGATGTAGCAGGGGGTGTAGAGCCAGCGCGGGGCGCCGACCCAGAACACCCGGAAGGCGATGCCCGCCGCCGCGGCGGCCCAGATGCTCCACAGCAGCCACTTCCCCTTGGCGTCGGGGAGCAGCAGCATCGTGAGCGGGGTGTAGGTGCCGGCGATGATCAGGAAGATGTTCGCGTGGTCGAGTCTGCGCAGGACGCCGTCCATCCGCGGGCTCCAGTCGCCCCGGTGGTAGAGGGCGCTGACGCCGAACAGCAGGCAGGCCGTCAGGGCGAAGATCCCGCACGCGACGCGGCCGCGAGGTGAGTCCGCCAGCGCGGTGAGGATCAGTCCGGAGATGAGGGCGGCCGGGAACATGCCGAGGTGCAGCCAGCCGCGGAGCTTGGGCTTGATCTCTTCCGACAGGGTGTGCGCGACGGACCCGGGGCCGGCGGCCGGCGAGTCCGTGGGCGCGTCGGGGACGGACGCAGTCATGGTCCGAATCGTACCTACGGAACCGTAAGTTACGCGTCAGTCCGACGTAAGGAGCCGCCAATAGTGGCCATGCTCTCACGCGGCTGGCCGGGCGGCGCGGGGGTACTCACGGTGAACCCGAAGCAAGCGGGGGGAAACCCTCCGGCGAGTGGCGATGCTCACTCCGCTCAGGTGTGAGGCCCTCTGGACATATGGGCGGTTCAGTCGGATGATCAAATGAGTGCGGTCGGCACCGGATGAGCGCCAGGGGGTCAACCACCGTGAAGCATCCGGGTCGCAGCCCCCACGGGGCACAACAACAAAACCCTCATTTAGGAGCAATCGTGGCGCGCGACATCGCGGCTCCCGTCCCGACCAACCACAAAGAACTGATCTCGTGGGTCAACGAGATCGCCGAACTGACCCAGCCGGACAACGTGGTCTGGTGCGACGGATCCGAGGCCGAGTACGAGCGACTGAGCGAGGAGCTCGTCCGCAAGGGCACCTTCAGGAAGCTCGACCCGATCAAGCGCCCCAACTCGTACTACGCGGCCTCCGACCCGACCGATGTCGCCCGGGTCGAGGACAGGACCTTCATCTGCTCCGAGAAGGAGCAGGACGCGGGCCCGACCAACCACTGGAAGGCTCCCGCAGAGATGCGCGAGATCTTCGCGGGAGAGAAGGGCGTCTTCCGCGGCTCCATGAAGGGCCGGACGATGTACGTCGTCCCGTTCTGCATGGGCCCCCTCGGTTCGGACCTGTCCGCGATCGGCGTCGAGATCACCGACTCCGCCTACGTCGCCGTCTCCATGCGCACCATGACCCGCATGGGACAGCCCGTCCTCGACGAACTCGGTACCGACGGCTTCTTCGTGCGTGCTGTGCACACGCTCGGAGCGCCGCTCGCCGAGGGCGAGGCGGACGTGCCGTGGCCGTGCAACTCCACGAAGTACATCTCGCACTTCCCCGAGACCCGTGAGATCTGGTCGTACGGATCGGGCTACGGCGGCAACGCCCTGCTCGGCAAGAAGTGCTACGCCCTGCGCATCGCGTCCGTGATGGCACGCGACGAGGGCTGGCTCGCCGAGCACATGCTCATCCTCAAGCTGACGCCCCCGCACGGCGAGTCGAAGTACGTCGCCGCCGCCTTCCCGAGCGCCTGCGGCAAGACGAACCTCGCCATGCTGGAGCCCACCGTCTCCGGCTGGACCGTCGAGACCATCGGCGACGACATCGCCTGGATGCGTTTCGGCGAGGACGGCCGGCTGTACGCCATCAACCCCGAGGCGGGCTTCTTCGGCGTCGCGCCCGGCACCGGTGAGCACACCAACGCCAACGCGATGAAGACCCTCTGGGGCAACTCCGTCTTCACCAACGTGGCGCTCACCGACGACAACGACATCTGGTGGGAGGGCATGACGGAGGAGACTCCGGCCCACCTCACCGACTGGAAGGGCAACGACTGGACGCCCGAATCCGGTTCGCCCGCCGCGCACCCCAACGCCCGCTTCACGGTGCCCGCCTCGCAGTGCCCGATCATCGCGCCGGAGTGGGAGGACCCGAAGGGCGTGCCGATCTCGGCGATCCTCTTCGGCGGCCGCCGTGCCACGGCCGTACCGCTGGTGACGGAGTCCTTCGACTGGAACCACGGCGTCTTCCTCGGCGCGAACGTCGCCTCCGAGAAGACGGCCGCCGCCGAGGGCAAGGTCGGCGAGCTGCGCCGCGACCCGTTCGCCATGCTCCCGTTCTGCGGCTACAACATGGGCGACTACATGGGTCACTGGGTCGACGTCGCCAAGGACAAGGACCAGGCGAAGCTCCCGAAGATCTACTACGTGAACTGGTTCCGCAAGAACGACGCGGGAAAGTTCGTGTGGCCCGGCTTCGGCGAGAACAGCCGCGTCCTGAAGTGGATCGTCGAGCGCCTCGAAGGGAAGGCCGAGGGCGTCGAGACCCCGATCGGCGTCCTGCCGACCCGGGAGTCCCTGGACACCGACGGACTCGGACTGGCCGACGCCGACCTCGACTTCCTGCTCACGGTCGACAAGGAAGTCTGGCGCGAGGAGGCCGCGCTGGTCCCCGAGCACCTCAACACCTTCGGCGAACACACTCCGACCGAGCTGTGGGACGAGTACCGCGCGCTGGTGCAGCGCCTGGGCTGACGCACCCCGCCGCTCCGCGGCCGGTCCCGTTGCCCTGACCTGCGACGTCGTCCGGACCGGCCGCGGTGACAGCACCCCGCCGGGCCCCGCACACCCCTGTGCGGGGCCCGGCCGCTTCCGTCCCCGGCAGCATCGCCCGTGCGGGAACGGGACGGCCGGAAAACGGCCGTCACTGCGAGCGGCCGCGCTCCTCCAGATAGCGGGTGTGTGACTCCTGGCGCCGGGCCTCCGTCTCGCGCAGCGCCGCCGCGAGCCGGTCCGCCTCCTCCTGCAACACCGTGAGCTGGCGCTCCAGATGGCGCTCCGGCGGATCCGTGCCGGGAGCCAGCCGGGTCCACCACCGGGTCCGCACGAAGGTGTCGACCGCCTCCGGGACGTCCTGCCGTACCGCGCGCGACAGGGCGTGCACGCCCTCCGGGTCCTGCGCGAGGACCTCGGCGACCCAGCCGGGGTCGAGCAGCGCGGTGAGCACCTCGGTCAGTTCCGTGAGCCGGCCGGCGGCCGCCGGCGGCAGCTCCACCCCGTCGAGATACTCCCGCAGTGTTCCGAAGTCGCCGCGCAGTTCCTCCAGTTGGGCGGAGGGGTCGGGGAAGTCGGGGAGGGGCGGGCGCTCCGGCGGGGCGATCAGCGCGCCCGCGCCGTACAGACCCGCGACGACCACCGGCCAGTACGGACCGGCGATCCCGGCGAAGGTCAGCGCGAGCCCGGCGATCCCGCACGCGCTGCCGGTGAGGTTCTTGCGGGACTCCAGGAAGCCGACAAGCCTATTGGTAGCCACGGATCTCCTTGAAGGCGCCGTCGAGTGAGCCCTTCTGAGCGTCGAAGAGACGGCCGCCGGTCAGGTCGGCGATGTGCTGGAGCTCGTCGCGGTCGGAGTCGCCGAAGAGGATCGGGAAGACGGGGATCTGCCGCTGTCCGTCCGGCAGCCGGTCGTAGAAGGCGTCGAAGTCGGACGGGCTCGCGCCCCGGGTGTTCTCGCCGTCCGTCATCAGCACGACCGAGGTGAACGTGTCGTCGTCGGCGCCGAGATGCTCGTACGCCTTCTCCAGTGACGTGTAGATCGCGGTGTCGCCGTCGGCGCTCAGCGAGCGGGTGTCGGCGCGGATGGCGTCGAGTCCGGCCTTCGGGTCCTCGGGTCGCACGACGTGCGTGCGGACGCTCTTGACGTCCGATCCGAACGGCATGAGCGTCACCTCCTCGCGGTCGCGGAAGTCGCCGGTGAGATCGCCGAGCGCCTTCTTGAGCCGGTCGAGCCGGTCGCCGTCCATGGAGCCCGAGGTGTCCAGGACGTATACGGTCCTGGACGGCCGGCGGAGCTTGTTCTCGTAGGCGTCGAGGAGCTTGTCGGCGACGGACCGGCTTCCGGGGAAGGGGAGTTCGCGCCGGCGTCCGGTGTCGAGTCCCGCCGCCGGGGCGACGGAGGCGACGACCGGGCGCCGGTGGGTCGTCTCGGTGATCCGCCGCTGGCTGTCCGGAGCGCGCAGCGCCTCGGCGAGACGCCGGACCGTCTCGCGGGTGTCCGCGGAGGACGCGGCGAGCGAGGAGAGCGGGTAGTCGGCGGTCACCACACCGTCCCGGGGACGGATGACCGTCAGACCCTTGACGCCCTTGAGGACGGACTCGTAGTTGAGCAGGGCGTCCACCGTCCCGCGGCGCTCGTAGGCGGTGGCCAGCCAGCCGGACGAACCCGACGTCAGCTTCTGTCCCCCGAAGAACTTCCGCAGCCGGGGCGTCGCCCTGTCCACGTCGGCGGTCGTGAGGGCCGACTGGGCGCCGGACAGCCCGGAGGCCACCGAGATCAGCGTGGAGAAGCCGGAGTTGGAGCGCGCCGGATCGGTCATGCCGTACGTCAGCCTCCCTTCCGCCACCGCCTTCTCCACCTGGGACCAGGTCACGTCGTCGGGCTTCCAGCCGAGCGCGGTCACGGTGGCCGGCTCGACCCCGATCGCCACCGGGCTCGACATGACCGGTGTCTCCGAGACGACCTTCCTCGCGGCCTCCGGGCGCAGGTGCAGATAGTCGTCGGAGGAGAGCCACAGGGCGTCGTAGGCGTCGTCCGCCGTGCCGCGCGCGAGCAGGTCCACGGCGGCGAGCGTGCCCATGTAGGTGGGCCTGACCGTGATGCCGGTGTCCTGCCTGATCCGGTCGAGGACCGGCTTCATGTCGCTGAGTTCGCTGGAGGCGAGGATCCGGAGGGTGCCGGGCTCGGGGGCGTTGCCGTCCCCGGACCTCCCTTCGCCCTGGGACGTGCACGC
The DNA here is from genome assembly GCF_002078175.1 of Streptomyces sp. M41(2017). Lineage (GTDB taxonomy): Bacteria > Actinomycetota > Actinomycetes > Streptomycetales > Streptomycetaceae > Streptomyces. The sequence goes on from NZ_MWFK01000001.1 coordinate 3,148,355, forward strand.
GGTGACGGCGAGCAGCGCCACGGCCGCGCAGGCCGCCTGTCGGAGGTGTCTCATCCGAGCCCGCCCTCCAGTGCGCCCTGGGTGCGGCTGCGCTCCAGACGGCCGCCGGCTTGCTGGAGTTCGGACGTGAGGGACTCCACCGTCGCGGCCATCGTCTCGGTCGCCCGCACCTTGTACGTGTCGATGGCGTCGAGGGTGCGGTAGATCTCCTGGAAGGCGTTGCGCAGGGTCTCTGCGCCGACGGCCGGGTCGGCGGCGATGCGCTGGATCTCGCCGCTCTGGGTGGCGAGCATCTCGGCGTTGCCGCGGATGAGGTCCTCGGTGGTGCCGCGCAGGGCGTTGACCTGGTCGACGACCTTGCGCTGGTTGTCCAGCGCGGAGGCGAGCATCACGGAGATGCGCAGGGCGGAGACGGTGGTGGTGGCCGCGCGGTCGACGCCCTTGATGAGTTCCTCGTTGTTGCGCCGGACGACGTCCATCGCGAGATAGCCCTGCGCGCAGACGGCGAGCTGGGTGAGCAGGTCCTGCTGCTTCTGCCGGACGGGGAAGAGGACGTCGGAGCGCAGGGTGTCGGCCTGCGCCGGGTCGGTGGTGTCGACGCCCGCGATGTGGTCCTCGACGGCGCCGTCCAGGGCCCGGGTCAGCACGACGTACTCCTGGAGCTTGCCCATCGTCTCCCAGAGGCGGACGCGTTCGGTCTGCAGGGCCGCGTTGTCCCTGCGCAGTTCGTCCTGGCCGCCGCGCAGCGAGCCCACGATCTTGTTCAACGTGCCCTGGGCGGAGGCGTACTTGGCGACGTGGTCGCGCAGCCGGTTGCCGCCGGGGAGCTTGGAGAGGAACCTGCGGCCCTTGCTCGCCGACAGATCGCGCGGGTCCAGGTCCTCGACCACGCGGCGGAGTTCGACGAGTGAGCCCGCGACGTGCGACTGGGCGTCCTCGCCCGTGGAGGGCAGGCTGCGGATGGTCCGTTCCAGCATCCGGTTGGACTGGGCGGCGGCGCCGCGCATCTCGCTCGATCCCAGCCCGGCGATCTCGCCGACCTTGCCGGCGAACTCGGGCGAGCGGACGTCCAGGACGGCGAGTCCCTCGATGTACTCCGCCGCGCGCCGGGCCATCTCGTCCTGTACGGCGGCGTCGACGGGCACGAGCCCCCCGGCCTTCTCGCGCGGCACGGGCGCCACGGCCTCGGGCGGAGTGAGCGTGAACGGGTCTTCGGTGGTCATGCGCTTCCCCCTAGTTCCCGGCCCGGCGCGCCATCTCGTGCAGCACCTTGGAGGCGGGCACGGGCGCCTGCCGGACGCCGGTCAGCTTCTGGTTGAGGTAGGTGGCGTGGGCGGCGGTCGCCGCGGTGAACTCGGCGGTCGCGCCCTGCGGCCGGAAACCGTGCCGTACGGCGAGCCGGCGCAACGCCGGGTCCGTGCTGAGGAGTTCACCGAGCGCCCGGCCCTCGGGCGTGAGCGGTACGACCGTGTGGTCGCTGTTGGCCGTGGTGTCCGGGTAGAGCACCGTCAGGTCGCCCGCGTCCTGGCCCTCGGTGAGCAGGGCCGCGACCTGGGACTCGTAGACGAGGACGAGGGGGTTGCCGACGCCGCTGACGAAATCCCGGAACTCGGCGTCGCTGCTGGACTGCTGGGCTCCCTGGACGCTGACGAGTTGGTGCATCAGGGGTGCGGTCCGGCCGATCGCGGCGTCGTCGGCCACGACGTTCCCGCCGTTGGCGACGTAGGACGCGGCGGCGAGATAGAGGGCGCCGGAGTTGGAGGTCTCCGGGTCGGTGCTGGCGATGAACAGCGTGCCGGTCAGCTCGCCGTGTGCCGAGGTGCCCTTGAGCTGTTGCCAGGTCCGGTCGTGCCGGGCGGCGTCCAGGTAGGCCGCCATCCTCAGCGTGCCGGTGTTCTTGGCGAGGGTGGCCAGTCCGTTGGCGGCGAGGACCTGTGCCGCGCTGCGATGGGCGACCACGACGAGGGGCGAGTAGAAGGGCCGGGGGAGGGGCCGGCGGACGTGGTACTTGTCCGCGAGCTCGTCGGCCGGCGCCTGGCTGGAGGGGAAGGCGAAGTCGTACCCCTTGAGGTCGAGGCCCTCCATGGCCCAGGACCCGGAGGTCTCCGTCTTCACGGTGTAGCCCTTGGCGGCGAGGGCCTTCACCACATCGGGGTCGGCGAAGAACTCCGCCTTCTCCGAACCGATCACACCTTGCACGGTCTTCGTTGCCGTGCCCTTGTCCTGACCATCGCGGCCCGCGACGACGGCTGCTGCCACTCCGCCGATCAACAGGACCGCCAGGACGATCCCTGCGATACGTCTCACGCCTGGAGCGTGCACCTCGGAATCCAACGTTCCCCGTCTCGGAGGGTGAACGCGGGGTGACGACCGGGTCCCGGTACGCAACCGGAGGGGCAGCCGCCGGTCCGGCGGCGCGGGAGGGTCCCGGGGCGATGCGTGCGGGGCGCGTGCCGGGAGCGGGCGGCGGGCGTGGCCCTCATGAGGCACCCGGTCCGCGCGTCGCGGTCGAAGCGCGCGGACCGAGGCCGATCGAGGGGCCCCGGGCCCGGTGGTGCGGGGCCGGGGTGCGGGGCCGGTGGTGCCGGGCTCAGCGGGTGGCGAGCTCGCGGGCGCCGGTGGCCGCGGCGTGCGCGTCCATGCGCTCCGCGGACAGGATCGCCGCGGACGTGTCGGCGCGGGAGGCGGCCACGACGAGGGCGCGGCCGGCGAGGTCGTGGGCGCGCCGGTGCAGGGTCACGAGCCGGGCCTCACCGACGGCGGCGGCCGGGGCGCGGACCGGCGTGGAACCGCCGCGCAGGCGGGTCACCTGACCGGCGAGTCGCTCGGCGGCGGTGTCGAGGTCCGCGGACGGTGCCACCGTGCGGATCTCGTCCGTCACCGCGAGCAGCGCCGCGAGGTGACCGGCGAGCTGGATGTCCAGCTCCTCCTCGCGGGACCGGTGGGGGAAGTCCGAGGAGGGGGTGCCGGCCACCGTGTGGACCGACTTCGTGCGGATCGGTTCGTACATGGGAGGGCCTCCTGTGCCTGACAGGAAACCATCCTAGCTTGGATCTGGTCTAAAGTTGAGTCGGTTCGCGGAAGTGGACGGGGCGCGCACGGAGGGTGAACGCCGTGCACGCCCGGGCGCCCTCCGTCACGGCTGGCTGTAGCCGTCCAGGAAGGTGCCGATCCGCGTGACCGCGTCCGTCAGGTCCCCGACCGACGGGAGCGTGACCACCCGGAAGTGGTCCGGCTCGGGCCAGTTGAAGCCCGTCCCCTGGACCACCATGATCTTCTCCCGCTGCAGCAGGTCGAGGACCATCTGCCGGTCGTCCTTGACCTTGAAGACCTTGGGGTCGAGGCGCGGGAAGAGGTACAGCGCCCCCTTGGGCTTCACGCAGGTCACGCCCGGGATCTGCGTCAGCAGCTCGTGCGCCACGTCCCGCTGTTCCTTCAGGCGGCCGCCCGGCAGCACCAGTTCGTTGATCGTCTGACGTCCGCTGAGCGCCGCGACCACGCCGTGCTGGCCCGGCATGTTCGCGCACAGCCGCATGTTCGCGAGGATCGTCAGTCCCTCGATGTAGGAGTCCGCGTGCCCGCGCGGCCCGGAGATCGACATCCAGCCGACGCGGTAGCCCGCCACCCGGTACGCCTTCGACATGCCGTTGAAGGTGAGGGTGAGCAGGTCCGGGGCGATCTTGGCGGTCGCGGTGTGCGTGACCCCGTCGTAGAGGATCTTGTCGTAGATCTCGTCCGAGCAGACCAGCAGGTTGTGCCGCCGGGCGATGTCGGTGAGCCCCCGCAGCATCGCGTCGTCGTACACGGCGCCGGTCGGGTTGTTCGGGTTGATGATGACGATCGCCTTGGTGCGGTCGGTGACCTTCCGCTCCACGTCCGCGAGGTCGGGCATCCAGTCGGACTGCTCGTCGCAGCGGTAGTGCACGGCCGTGCCGCCGGACAGCGAGACGGCGGCCGTCCACAGCGGGTAGTCCGGCGCCGGTACGAGGACCTCGTCGCCGTCGTCCAGCAGGCCCTGCATCGCCATCACGATCAGCTCGGAGACGCCGTTGCCGATGAAGACGTGCTCGACGTCCGTCTCGATGCCGAGGGTCTGGTTGTGCATGACCACCGCACGCCGGGCGGCGAGCAGGCCCTTGGCGTCGCCGTAGCCGTGCGCCGACGAGACGTTGCGGAGGATGTCCTCCAGGATCTCCGGCGGACACTCGAACCCGAAGGCGGCCGGGTTGCCCGTGTTCAGCTTGAGGATGCGGTGACCGGCCGCTTCCAGCCGCATCGCCTCCTCAAGAACCGGACCCCGGATCTCGTAGCAGACGTTGGCGAGCTTCGTGGACTGGATCACCTGCATGTCCGTGAGCTTACGGCCGCGTAACGAGGACCGGGGGGTGTTTTTCACCACGTGAGACGTGATGGTTCGGGCGTCTTTGTCCGCGCGATACTCCGAAAGCCCTGGTGATCGCGGCGGCGCACCGCCGGGACCCGGGTCCACGGGGCCGCGAAGCCCGCCGGGGGAGGTTCCTCCCTCAGGGCGACGGAAGACCCCCGGCCGGCCGTCCCTCCCAGTAGGTTGACCCTGCCGTACGGGGGAGGCAGGGCGTGGAGTTCTCGCTGTTGAACGACGAGCCGGTGAGCGGGCCGGGGGACGATCTGCTGGGCGCGGGCCGGGCCGCCCGGGAACTCGCCCGGCTGCTCCACGGCTCACGCGCCGCGACCCCGTTCACCCTCGCGGTGGACGCGGGGTGGGGCATGGGCAAGAGCAGCCTCATGCGGCTGGTGGACGCCGAGCTGGGGGCCAGACAGGGTGTGCACACCGTCTGGTACAACGCCTGGACCTCCACCGGGGCCGACGCCCTGGAAGGGCTGATCAAGTCCGTCCTCGTGCGCTTCGACCGCCGGGTGCTGCGGCGCGCCCTCCAGCGCGTCTCCGAGCGGCGGGCGCTCGTCGGGGTGTTCCGGGCGGCGCTCACCGTCCTGTCCGGACCGCTCGGCGCCGCCGCCCTCGTCGACCGGCTCTGGCAGGACCTGTCCGTCGACGCGCGCTCCCGCAACGCCATGCGCGACGCGCTGCGCGAGCTGACGGCGGAGTGGACCGCGTCCGCGCCCCACGACACCCGGCGCCTCCTCGTCGTCTTCATCGACGACCTCGACCGCTGCTCGGAGGAGACCGTGCTCGCGGTGTGCGAGGCGGTGAAGGTGTACCTCGACGTGCCGGGGCTCGCGTTCGTCATCGGGTGCGACCGCTCCGCGCTCGGACCGGACGGACTCCTGCGCGACCTGTCGCCGGCCGGCTCGGCCTTCATGGAGAAGGTCCTCCAGACCAGCTACCGGGTGCCGGTCCCGGCGGCGTCCGAGGTCCGCGCGTACGTGGACGCCTGCGCACGGCGCTCCGGCATCCAGGACCTGCTGGACGACCACCTCGCCGAGCTGATCGCCCGGCGCTCGGCCCGCAACCCGCGCCGGATCAAGCGGCTCCTCAACGGCTTCGGCCTGGAGTCCGCGCTCAACCCCGTCTGGCAGGCCTACAGCGCCGAGGCCGTCATCCGCGTCCTGCTCCTCCAGCAGCTGTACCCCGACTTCTACCGGGTGCTGCTCGCCCGCGACGGCGCCGACGTGCACGCCGCCCGCGAGTTCCTCCGCTACCGGGCGGCCCGCCGGGTGCTCGGACGGCCGTTCGCCCGGCCCGTCGAAGGGGACTGGGACGTGGCGGTGGGCTGTCTGCGCGCGTACGGACTGATCGCCCCGGAGCGGGACGGAGGGGACGGGGCCCAGGACTGGAGCGAACTGCTCGCCCGCCTGGAGGAGCAACTGCCCACCGGATTCCCGGACCTGGCGCTCGACGCGAACTTCGGCCGGCTCGTCGAGGACCTGATGGCGCTGGACGAGGTGGACGACCTGGTGGGGCGGTTGCAGCAGGGAGTGCCGCAACTCGCGTCGGTGCGTGCGGACGACGGTCCGGAACCCGCGCGCGCCGGAACCGCCCGGCGGCCGTACACCGGGATGGAGATCCTCTGGGTCGACGACCACCCCGAGCGCAACACCCGGTTCGTCGACGCGCTGGAGGAGCGCGGCGCGCGCGTGCGGGTGGCCACCGGCCGGGACGGCGCCGAGCGGGCCTTCGTGGCCGACCGGATCGACCTGCTCGTCTCCGACGTGCAGCGCGGGTCGGACCGCGCGGCGGGGCTCACGGATCTGGCGGGCTGGCGGGAGAGCGGGCTGTACCGGGGGCCGGCCGTCTTCTTCACCAACCGGGTCACGCCGAACCGCGAGGCGCTCGCGCGGGCCGTCGACGCCCGCGTGGCCACGAGCGAGGCGTTGCTCCTCCGGTCCGTCCAGGAGGCTTACGAACAGACCGTTCTGTAAAGGGTGTTGTTCGGGACATCCCCGGCCGGAAACCGCTTCTTGTCCACCCGCCCCACCCCCCTCACAATGCGCATGACAAAACAGAAGGTGGCCGGAAGACCTCCGGTCGCCCCACGTCGCAAGAGGGGACCCCCACATGAGAAAGCCTCTCGTCGCCGCGCTCTTCGCCCTGGTGATCGCCGGGGCCGGCGCGGCACCCGCGGTCGCGGCACCCGCGCCCGAGTCGGCTCCCGCGCACAGCTCGGCCTCCGCCGTCACCGCGGACACCGGGGCGCCGGCCCTGAAGGCCGTCAGCCTCGCCGGGACCGTCGCGCTCAGCAACTGCTCCGGATCCGTCGTCCGCTTCCCCAACTCGGCGGACACCGACCCGGCGCTCGTGCTCTCCAACGGGCACTGCCTGGAGACCGGCTTCCCGGAGCCCGGTGAGGTGATCGTCGGCCAGAGCTCCAGCCGGACCTTCGGCCTGCTCAACTCGGCCGGCACCAAGGTCGCCACGCTGCGGGCCAGCAAGGTCGCGTACTCCACGATGACCGACACGGACATCACGATCTACCAGCTCACCAGCACCTACGCGACCATCAGGAACTCGTACGGCATCAGCGCGCTGACGGTGCAGAACACGCACCCGACCGCCGGTACGGCCATCACCGTGGCCTCCGGCTACTGGAAGAAGCTCTACAACTGCAACGTCGACGGGTTCGTGTACCGCCTCAAGGAGGGTGACTGGACCTGGAAGGACTCGGTCCGTTACACCTCCGCCTGCAACACCATCGGCGGCACCTCGGGCTCCCCGGTCGTCGACCAGGCCACCGGCAAGGTCGTCGCCGTCAACAACACGGGCAACGAGGACGGCGAGCGCTGCACGGTGAACAACCCGTGCGAGGTCGACGCGAGCGGCAATGTCACCGTCCGCCAGGGCATCAACTACGCCGAGGAGACCTACCAGATCCCGGCGTGCTTCACGACCGGCAACAAGCTCAACCTGGCCGCGAGCGGCTGCGTCCTGCCCAAGCCGTAGGTCCCGTCCGGGAACGGGCCGACGGGGGCGGGCGGTCACGCCGTGCGGCGGACCGCCCGTCCCGCCAGGACGTCCGTCCTGCGGCCGTCCTCGACGACGAACCGCCCGTCGATCAGGACGTGCGGGATACCGGTCGGCAGCGTGCGCGGCGCCTCGAAGGTCGAGCCCGCCGCCACCGTCGCCGGGTCGAAGAGGACGAGGTCGGCGCGGTAGCCCTCGCGGACGAGCCCGCGGTCGGGCAGCCTCAGCCGGGCGGCGGGCCTGCCGCTGAGGTGGGCGACGCACTCCTCCAGCGACAGCACGCCCAACTCCCGTACGTACCGGCCGAGATAATGCGGGAAGGTGCCGTAGGCGCGCGGGTGCGGCTTGTCGCCGCGCAGGATGCCGTCGGAGCCGCCGGTGTGCACCGGGTGCCGCATGATGGCGCGGACGTTCTCCTCGTGGCCGACGTGCTGGAGGATCGTCGGGCCGAGACCGTCCTCGACGAGCAGGCGGCGCGCGGTGACCCAGGGCGCCTCGCCGCGCAGGTCGGCGGCGTCCTGGACGGACCGGCCGACGTACCAGCCGAGGTCCGGGTCGCTCACCCCCGAGATCTCGATCGTGCGCCACTCGATGGGCACGCCGTGACAGCCGTCGGCTCCGAGGACCTCCATGTGGTGCCGGATGCGTTCGGCGGTCGTGTCGTCCCGCAGCCGGGCGAGGACCGCCTCCGGCCCGCCCTCGCTCGCCCAGCTCGGCAGCATCGCCACGAGCGTGGTGCAGCCGGGCGTGTACGGATACGTGTCGAGGGTGATGTCGGCGCCGCCCGCGAGCGCCGTGTCGAGCAGGGCCAGCAGGTCGGGCGCCTTCCCCTCGTTCACGCCGAAGTTCATGGTGGCGTGGGCGAGATGCAGCGGGCAGCCGGCCTCGCGGGTGAGGGCCACCATCTCCTCGTACGCCGCGAGGGCTCCCGCCCCGTAGGAGCGGTGGTGCGGGCAGTAGTAGCCGCCGTGCTCCGCCACCACCCGGCACAGGGCGGTGAGTTCGGCGTCCTTGGCGTACATCCCGGGGGTGTACGTCAGCCCGGAGGACATGCCGACGGCGCCCTCGCGCAGGCCGTCCGCGACCAACTGCCGCATCCGGTCCAGCTCCTGAGGAGTGGCGTCGCGGTCCTCCCAGCCGACCGCCAGCATGCGGACGGTGCCCTGGGGGATCAGGTACGCGGCGTTCACCGCGATGCCCTCGCCGTCGAAGCCGTGGTCGAGGCGGTCCAGGTACTCGCCGACGGAGCGCCAGGTGAAGTCGATGTCCTCGCCGTAGCCGTTCCACCCGGTGATCGCCCGGCGGACCTCGGCGAGCGTCCGGTCGTCCACCGGTGCGTAGGACAGGCCGTCCTGGCCGAGGACTTCGAGGGTCACGCCCTGCGCGGCCTTCGCGCTGTGGTCCGGATCCCGCAGCAGCGCGAGATCGCTGTGCGCGTGCATGTCGATGAAGCCGGGGGCGAGGACGAGCCCCTCCGCGTCCAGCTCACGTGTCCCGCGCGGCCGTTGACAGCCCGCGGCCGCCGCCTCCTTCACGATCGACACGATCCGGCCCTCGCGGACGGCCACGTCGGCGCGGTAGGAGGGGGCGCCGCTGCCGTCGGCGACGTCCACGTCCCGGATGACGAGCTCGGCGTGATCCATGGAACGACCCAACTCTTCTAGAAGAACGTGCGGATGTAGTCGACGACCGTGCCGTCCGCCTCGACCAGTGGGATCAGCTGCCACTTGTCGAAGGACGTGCACGGATGCGACAGGCCCATGCCGAGCCAGTCGCCGACCTCCAGATCCGCCTCCGGTCCCGTCCGCAGCCAGGCGTGCTGGTCGGAGAGGCCGGTGACCTCGACGCCGTCCGCCGGGCGCTCGGCACCGTCGCGGCGCACCACCTGGGCGAGGGGGAGGTCGAGGTCGTAGGCCGCGTCCCGCTTGCCGGCGTTCGCGAACGCCTGCTCGGCCGAGGGCCGCGAGACGACCTGCGCCCAGAGCCGGAACGCCGGGTGCAGCGCGCCCTCCTCCGGGACCCGGGTGAAGGGCGTCAGCTTCCGGTAGTGGCCGTCGTCGTGCGAGACGTACGCGCCCGACCGGAGCAGCTTCAGGACGGGCAGGGAGAGGTCGGGGATCTCCGCGAAGACGTCGGCGACCGCGTCGAACCAGGCGCTGCCGCCCGCGCTCACCACGACCTCGTCGAGGCCCTTGAACCGTCCGGCGCCGTCGAAGGACACCGCGAGCGCGGTCAGCCGGCGCAGCCAGGCGTGCACCCGCTCCGGGTCGGCGTCCGGCACCTCGCCCTCGTAGCCCGCGACACCCACCAGCCGGAGCGTCGAGGTGGCCCCCACCGCGTCCGCGACCGCCGCGCACTCCGCCTCCGTCCGCACCCCGGTACGGGCGCCCTCCCCGGCGGCCAGCTCGACGACCACGTCCACCGGGCGGGCGCTCGCGTCCAGAGCGGCGTCCATCAGTTCCACACCGCGCACCGAGTCGACGTAACAGACGAAGCGGAAGTCCGGGTCCCCGGCCAGCTCGGCGGCGATCCAGCGCAGCGCGGCCGCGTCGACGAGCTCGTTCGCCAGGAAGATCCGGTCGACGCCGAACTCCCGGGCCACGCGCACCTGGTGGGGGACGGCGAGGGTGATGCCCCAGGCACCGTGCTCGATCTGCTGGTGGAAGAGCTGCGGGGCCATGGACGTCTTGCCGTGCGGGGCGAAGGCGAGCCCGTGCCGGGTGGCGTACGTCTCCATCAGTTCGAGGTTGTGGGCCAGGCGCTCGGCGGAGAGGGCGAGCACCGGGGTGGTGAAGCCGTCCGTGAAGAGGTTCCTGCGCCGCGCGGCCAGCTCGCCCACGGTCAGGCCGTACGCGTCCGGGGGGAGGCCCTTGAAGCGGTGGTCGACGCGGTCCGCCGCGAGAGCGGCCAGTGATGCGGCGGCGGTGTCGGCGCTCATGGAGCCTCCTTGGTGTCCGTGTCCCGGGTGCTCGGAACAGGTGCGCGGTGTGCTGCGGCCTGAGCATGTTGCATGGTGTGCAACGCTCATTGCGTATGTCGCTTACCGCTGTCTAACATCCCAGCCAACGCAGGGTCAACGGTGCCGTTCGCCGCCGTCGGCCGCTACAGCGAGGAGCCCCGACCATCGTGACCAGCAACGGACCCGCAGGCGCAGCGTCCCCCGACGCGACCGCCGACACCGGCACCGACGCCCGCGCCGGCGGCGTGGACGTGGTGGCGCTCGGCGAGTCCATGGTCACCTTTCTGCCCACCCGGGCCGGGCGCCTCGCCGACGTACCGTCCTTCGAGCGGGGCATCGGCGGCGCCGAGTCCAACGTGGCCTGTGTCCTCGCCTCTGCCGGACACACCGCGCGCTGGGTCTCCCGGGTCGGCGCCGACGGGTTCGGAGACCACCTCGTGGAGGCCGTCGCGGCGTACGGAGTCGACACCTCCGCCGTCCGCCGCGACCCAGACCGGCCGACCGGCATCTACTTCCGCACCGCGGGCGACCGGGCCACCGACGCCCACGAAGTCGCCTACTACCGCGCCGGATCCGCCGCCTCCGCGATGACCGCCGACAACACCGACCTGGCCGCCACCCGGTCGGCGCGCGTCCTGCACCTGTCCGGCATCACCGCCGCCCTGTCCGCCGGCTGTCTGGCCCTGATGCGCGAGCTGACCGCCCCGCGTCCCGGCCGCCCCCTCGTCTCCTTCGACGTCAACCACCGCCCGGGACTCTGGCGCGACCACCCCGAGGGCCCGCGCGTCCTGCTCGACCTCGCCCGCGGCGCCGACCTCGTCTTCGTCGGCGACGACGAGGCGAGCGAGGCCTGGGACCTGCACGGGGCCCGGGCCGTCCGCGAGGCCCTGCCCGAACCGGACGTCCTGGTCGTCAAGCACGGCGAGGACGGAGCCGTCGTCTTCGACAGGCGGGCCGGCGAAGGGGCCGTGCCGGCCGACGGCATCTTCGTCCCCGCCCTGCACGTCGACGTCGTCGCCGCCGTCGGCGCCGGGGACGCCTTCGCGGCCGGATTCCTCTCCGCCACCCTGCGCGGCCTGCCCGTCCGCGACCGCATCCGGCACGGCCACCTGATGGCCGCCGCCGCCCTCACCGTCCCCGGCGACCTCGCCCAGCCGCCCGCCCGCGGCCACGCCGACCGGCTGGCCGCACTCGACGACCGCGCCTGGGAGACACTTCGTCTCGGCCCCGGCTGGACCGAAGCCGACGCACGGGCCGCCGAGGAGGTACGTACGCCATGAGCCAGACCGTCGACCGAGCGCTGAGCATCCTGCCGCTGCTCGCCGAGGGCCCCGCCGACCTCGGACAGGTCGCCGAACGCCTCGGCGTCCACAAGTCCACCGCGCTCCGCCTGCTGCGCACCCTCCACGAACACGGCCTGGTCCACCGCCAGTCCGACCAGCGCTACCGCCTCGGAGCCCGCCTCTTCGCCCTCGCGCAGGAGGCCGTCGAGAACCTCGACGTCCGCGAGATCGCCCACCCCCACCTCGTCCGCCTCAACGAGCAGTGCGGCCACACCGTCCACCTCGCCGTGTACGAGGAGAACGAGGTCCTCTACATCGACAAGGTGGAGAGCCGCTACCCGGTGCGGATGTACTCGCGGATCGGCAAACCCGTCGCCATCACCGTCGCCGCCGTCGCCAAACTGCTCCTCGCCGACCTGCCCGAGACCGAGCGGCGGGCCGTCGCCGACAAACTCGACTACCCCCTGTACACGGCCCGTTCGACCCCCAGCGCCGCCGCCTTCATGAAGGAACTGGCGACGGTGCGCGAACAGGGCTGGGCCACCGACCTCGGTGGCCACGAGGAGTCCATCAACTGCGTCGGCGCGCCCATCCGCGGCGCCGACGGACGGGTCGCCGCCGCCATGTCGGTCTCCGCGCCCAACGTCGTCGTCACCGCCGACGAACTCCTCACCCTTCTCCCGCTGGTGCGCCGTACGGCGGACGCCATCAGCCGCGACTACTCCGGCAAAGCCCCCACGAAGGAATGATCACCGCATGACCGACAAGACCGCTCTCACCCCCTCGACCCACACCACCCCGCCCGCGAAGTTCTCGCACGGCGTGAAGAAGGGCAACATCCTCCAGGTCGCCGGCCAGGTCGGCTTCCTGCCCGCCGAGGACGGCAAGCCCCCGACGCCCGCCGGGCCCACCCTGCGCGAGCAGACCCTCCAGACCCTCGCCAACGTCAAGGCGATCCTCGAAGAGGGCGGCTCCGGCTGGGACGACGCGATGATGATCCGCGTCTACCTCACCGACGTCGACCACTTCGCCGAGATGAACGAGATCTACAACCAGTACTTCGAGGAGCAGGGCCTCACCGCGCCCCCCGCCGCCCGCACGACGGTCTACGTCGGTCTGCCGGCCGGGCTCCTCATCGAGATCGACGTCCTCGCCGTCCTCGGCTGACGTCCGCTCGCGGGCTCACGCCCGTCCGACTCCCGCACCCCGTACGTCATCACGGTGCGGCGCCCCCATCCAGGAGGCGCCGCACCGCGATACCCCCTGCCCGAAAGCACCATGGACTTACGAAAACGAGGCCCTCCACCCATGTCGTCGTATCCGCTCGCCGCGACAGCCCCCGAGACGCCACCGCACACCGGCGGCCTCCTGACCCTCCTCGACGGCACGGCCGGACTGCTCACGGTCGCCGCCCTCGGTATCGCGCTCCTGCTCTTCCTCATCATCAAGGTCAGACTCCAGCCGTTCGTCGCCCTGCTCGCCGTCTCCATAGCCGTCGGCCTCGCCGCCGGACTCTCCGTCACGGAACTGTTCGGCACGGTCCAGAAGTCCGACGCGGTCTCGGTCATCGAGTCCGGCATGGGCGGCATCCTCGGCCACGTCGCGATCATCATCGGCCTCGGCACCATGCTCGGCGCCATCCTCGAAGTCAGCGGCGGCGCCGAGGTTCTGGCCACCCGCCTGCTCAACCTCTTCGGCGAGAAGCGCGCCCCGCTCGCGATGGGCCTGACCGGCCTCATCTTCGGCATCCCGGTCTTCTTCGACGTCGGCATCTTCGTCCTCGCGCCGCTCGTCTACGCCTCCGCCAAGCGCTCCGGCAAGTCGATCCTGCTCTACTGCCTGCCGCTGCTCGCCGGCCTGTCGATGACCCACGCGTTCCTGCCGCCGCACCCCGGCCCGGTCGCCGCCGCCGGACTCCTGCACGTCCAGCTCGGCTGGGTCCTGCTCATGGGCATCATCTGCGGCGTCCCGTCCGTCCTCGCCGCCTGGGTCTACGCCGCCTGGATCGGCCGGCGCATCTTCGTCCCCGTGCCGCAGGACATGGTCGAGGCGGCCGAGGAGGCCAAGCAGGCCGTCGTCGAGGAGCAGCGCGCCCAGGGCGTCGAACCGCGCGAGCAGCCCGTCCCGCTCGGCACGGTCATCGGCATCATCGGTACGCCGCTGGTGCTGATCCTCGCCGCCACCTTCTCCTCGATCGTCCTGGACCCGTCCACCCTGCGCTCGGTCATCGAGTTCTTCGGCAGCCCGTTCGTCGCCCTCACGATCGCTCTGCTGCTCGCCTACTACCTGCTCGGCATCCGGCGCGGCTGGTCCCGCAAGTCCCTGGAGACGGTGTCGACTTCGTCCCTCAAGCCGGTCGGCAACATCCTGCTGGTGGTCGGCGCGGGCGGCATCTTCGGCGCCGTGCTGAAGGCGAGCGGAGTCGCCCAGGCCCTCTCGGACACCTTCCACGACGTCGGCCTGCCGATCATCGTCCTGGCCTATCTCATCTCCCTGGTGCTGCGGGTCGCGCAGGGCTCGGCGACGGTCGCGATCGTCACCACGGCCGGTATCGTGGCGCCGCTCCTGACCGAGGGCGACCACTCCCAGGCCTTCGTGGCGCTCGTCATCATGGCGATCTCGGCGGGCTCCATCTTCGCCTCGCACGTCAACGACGGCGGCTTCTGGATGGTCGCCAAGTACTTCGGCATCAGCGAGCGCGACACCCTGCGGACCTGGACGGTTCTCGAATCGGTGCTGTCCGTCGCGGGGTTCGCGGTGGCCGCCGTGGTCAGCCTCTTCGTCTAGCGGGGACGGGCCCTCCCATGTAACAGAGGCATAGCTAAGTAGGGGCTGGCTGTGTCCGGCACAGGATCTTCGACCATACTTCGCGCTGTGGAGCAGCGCATAGGTTCGAAGAGCCAGCCCCTGGACGCCGCCGCGGTGAACCCGGCGTACATCCCCGGGCTTACGTCACCCGTGCCCGCGGAACCGGAGGACGCGGTCGAGGAGACCGGGGAGGGGACCGCGGAGGAGACGCCCTCCGCGGCCGCCTCCGACCCGGCGGTCCCCGACGACGCGGTGCCCGACGAGGCGCCGGACGCGGAAGCCGAGGACGCCGGGTCGGGGGTCGCGTCCGACGAGGAGGCCGATGCCGAACCGGAGGGCCCGGTCTTCGAGGCCTCCGACCGGCGGGCCTCGATCAGAGCCGACCACGGCGGAGTCCGCCTGCGTCTGGACGACCAAGAGGCGGAGTTCCGCTGGGACGAGATCGGCGCGGTGGAGACGGAGTCGCCCCGCTTCGGCAAGCGGTTCACCGTCACGGTGCACACGCCGGACGCCCGTTGGTACCCCATCGAGATCGAGGCCGCGGCCCGCTCCCGCTTCAAGGAGTGGGAGGAGCAGCTCGACGCCGTCCTGGACACGTACTTCGAGGACGGCGCCGAAGCCGATGCCGATGCGGACGCCGAGGGCGAACGGGAAACGGCGGAGGCGGAGCCGACGGATGCCGAGGTGACGGACTCCGAGCCGAAGACCGCTGACAGGTCCGCCGAGAAGTCGGCCGGGAAGCCCGCCGACGAGGCCGAGGGCCGTTAGCCGGTACGGGGATCCGCGCGCCCGGTGAGGCCGGCCGCGCGGATCCCCGGCCGTCGGCCGGTTCGTTTCCTAGGCGCAGTACTGCGCCGCCTTCCCGATCGACCGGTACATGCAGTCGGCGTTCTCCAGGAGTTGGAGCACCGCGTCCCTGTTGCGTGAGGTCTCGCGCTCGATGACCTCGTCCGGCGGGTAGAAGCCGCCGCCCGAACTGGACGTCGGATACATCTCGAAGGTGAAGTCGAAGATCTTCTGGGTGCCCCACAGGTAGTCGTCGATCGAGCCGTCCGTGATGTACAGGTCGCTCGACTGCTCGGCGGTGTAGCCGTTGCTCGCGGCCATCTTCCGTCCGACGGTCCTGAAGGCGTTCTGGTCGTCCGCCGTCATGCCCGTCGCGGTGTCCGAGTAGGTGTAGCCGAAGGGCCACAGCACCAGTTCGCTGTACGTGTGGAAGTCGATCCCCGCGGTGATCTGCTGCTTGCCGCCGACGACCCGGCCGCGCACGAAGTCGGCGACGACCTTCACCTCGGGCGCCGACTCGGCGGACGCGCCCCGGTAGGTCTCCGAGGACGTGGAGCCCGAAGAGCCGCCGCAGCAGCCCCACTTGTAGTTCCAGTTGCGGTTCAGGTCCGTGCCGACGTACGAGGAACCGGAGTTGGGCTGCCGGTTCTTGCGCCACGAGCGGTAGGAGCCGGTCGCGATGTCGTACTCGCCGCCGTCCGGGTTGAGGTCCGGGACGATCCAGATCTCACGGTTGTTCACCATGTTCGTCACGCGCGCGTCGCCGCCGTAGCCGGCCCCGAGTTCGCGCAGGAGATACAGCGCCATCTCCACCGTGAGGTGCTCGCGGGCGTGCTGGTGGAAGGTGAGGAGCACCTCGGGCTCGTTCTCGTCCGTGCCGACGTTGTCGCTGACCTTGACGGCGATGATGTCGCGGCCCTGGTAGGACCGGCCGATCACCCGTTTGCTCATGATGGCCGGGTAGGCCGCCAGCCGCTGGTCGATCTCGGCGTTCGCCTCGGCGTAGTTGTGGTACTTCGCGTCGGCCGTCGGGAAGTCGAAGAGGCGGGTGCCGCCGCTTCCGGCGGCGCGGTCGGGTGCGGCGCCCAACGGGGAGACGGTGTATCCCTGGCGGCGCAGCGCGGTGATCTGGTCGGCGCGGCCCGAGACGACGACGGTCTCCTCGTCGGACTCGTCCACGGTGACGCCCGATCGCTGGATCGCCGTACGGGAGACCGGAGTCGAGGCCTGGTGGATCTCGTACTGGCGGATGTCGTCGGGGGAGGACGCGGGGGTCCGTGCCCCGTTCGCGGTGGCGTCGGTGGCGGTGGCGGTGAGGGGGGCCGCGAGGGCGAGGGCCGCGAGGACGGCGAGTGCGGCGGTGCGCCGTCCGCCTCTTCGCGCTCCGTGGGGGCTGCCGCGGCCGCGTGTGCGAAGTCGCATGAAATCTCCTGGATTCTCCTGGAATTCCGGTGTCTCCCCGGAATGGTGGAGTGGAGCGGGGGGTGGTTCATGGCGACGTGCCGGTGCGGATGTGGGGCTCATCGTGCGGCTATGGCATGAGCAGGTCAAGACATGCCCATGAAGGAGTGACGGGAACCGGCCGCGGGCGGGGGCTGTTGGAGGGTGGTCCGGACGCGGCGTCCGAGGTGCGGGCTCTGGTACCAGGCTGTGCACATCGCGTGGCGATCGGCCTACGCGCCCTTGTGCCCGCCCCCGCCTTTGCGCTTTCTTGAACCGCATGACGGAGACCACCGGCACGTCAGCGCCAGGGGAGACCGGCCCGACCGTCTCCCGCCCCCGCAGGTCCAGTTGGAGGTACATCGGGCCCGGCATCGTCGTCGCGGCCACCGGCGTCGGGGCGGGGGACCTCGTCGCGACGCTGATCGCGGGCAGCAGCTTCGGCTACACGCTGCTGTGGGCCGCCGTCATCGGCTGCCTCGTCAAGATCTCGCTGGCCGAGGCGGCGGGCCGCTGGCACCTGTCCACCGGCCGCACCCTCTTCGACGGCTGGGCGAGCCTCGGCCGCTGGACCACGTACTTCTTCGTCGTCTACGTGGTCGTCTGGGGCTTCGTCTACGGCGCCGCCGCGATGTCGTCGAGCGCGCTGCCCCTCCAGGCACTGTTCCCCCACGTCATGGGCCTCCCCTGGTGGGGCGTGGCCTGCGGGCTGGTCGGCCTCGTCTTCGTCTGGTTCAACAAGTACGCGGTCTTCGAGAAGGTCATGACGGTCCTGGTGGGCGTCATGTTCGTGGTGACGGTGTACCTGGCGATCCGGGTCACGCCGAATCTGCCGGAGGCCTTCGCGGGCCTGCTGCCCGTCCTCCCCGACGAGAAGGACTCCGTCCTCAACACCCTCGGCCTGATCGGCGGGGTCGGCGGCACCATCACACTGGCCGCCTACGGCTACTGGGTCAACGCGAAGGGCTGGACCGACACCGGCTGGATGAAGGTCATGCGGCTCGACAACCGCGTCGCCTACGCCACCACGGGCATCTTCGTGATCGCGATGCTCTTCGTCGGCGCCGAGATGCTCCACTCCTCCCACGTGGCCATCGCGAGCGGCGACAAGGGCCTGATCCAGCTCGGCGACATCCTGGCGGCCGAATACGGCACGGCGACCGCGAAGTTCTTCCTCATCGGGTTCTTCGCCACCTCGTTCACCTCGCTGATCGGGGTCTGGCACGGCGTGAGCCTGATGTTCGCGGATTTCGTCGCCCACTACCGCGGCGGCGGGGAAGGGGCCGAGGAGGTGGCGGCGGGCCGGCACGACCGGTCCTGGGCCTTCCGCGGGTACCTCCTGTGGCTGACCTTCCCGCCGATCGTCCTCCTCTTCCAGGGCCAGCCGTTCCGCCTGGTCATCCTGTACGGGGTGCTGGGCGCTGCCTTCCTGCCCTTCCTCGCCCTGACCCTGCTCCGCCTCCTCAACTCCTCCCGCACACCGCGTGAATGGCGCAACGGGCCGCTGAGCAACTCCATGCTCGTGATCGCGGGCGTGCTGTTCCTGGTCCTGTGCGTCAAGCAGGTCTGGGACCAGCCGTGGGCGGACTTCCTCTAGACGTCCGCTACGACAGGCCCGACCACCGCGCGTCGGCCGCGACCGCCTTCAGCTCGGAGAGCGTCAGGGCCGGGGTCGACCGGGTGGCCGCGGCGTCCTGACGGTCGGTGTTGAACGCGGAGACCACCACGCGCAGCCCGTCCGGCCGGATCGTGTCGGCGGTCCACATCACGACCCCGGCGCCGCCCTTCTCGCCGGGCGCCTTCTTCGTGACGACCTTCGTGCCGTCGGGCAGGGTCTCGGCGTCGCCGAACAACTGGCCCTCCACGTCGCCCATGTTCGGCTGCACGTTGATCTGCACCAGGCTGCGGCCCTTGCCGTCGTCGACGACCACCCAGGCGTACTCCTGGTCGTCGGCCCCCCGCGACCTCACGGTGACGTCCGAGGGGAGGAGCGAGACCAACTGGTCCAGGACGGCCTCGCCGTCGGCCGCCGGGTGCGGTGTCGTCGTGGGCGCCGCCGGTTCGGACGGCTTCGGCATCAGGCCGGCCGCGGTCCGCCACACGGAGGCCGTCGCGGCCTGCTTCAACCCGGCGGGCGACAGCGGGGGTTCCGGGCGGGTCACGGGGCTGTCCTTCTCGGCGGCTGCGTTCCACTCGGAGACGGTGACCTGCCGGCCGGTCGGGGTGAGGAGCTGGGCGTACCAGTACTTCGTGTCGGCGCGCCGGTCCGGGTACTCGTAGCCCTGGAAGATCATCAGGCGCGAGCCGTCCCGGAGCGTGCTCGTGTGGCACGCGTCGTAACCCGCCGCGCTCCTGTCCGGGCAGGTGACCGCCTCCCCGGCCTCCGGGCTCGCCGGGTCCACCACGCTCACCGCGACCGAGACCGCGGCCTTGCCGTGTCCGTCGTCGTAGACGGCGTACGCGTACGGGCCCAGCGGATGATCCGTGGGGCGGCCCGCCTCTTCGCTGAACCTGCCCTTGGGGAGCGTCCTTTCGAGGGCGCGGATCATCTCGGCGGCCGACATCCGGCTGTGCTTCTCCGTGCCGGACTTCGCGGTGGCCGCGGCCACCGGGGCCCGTCCGGCGTCCGTGCCGGGCAGCAGCAGCGCCCCGCCGACCCCGACGAGCGCGAGCCCGGCCACGCTCCCGGTCAGCGCGATCCGGCGCCGGGACCGCAGGCGCCGCCCGCGTGCCTCGCCCTTCGCGGCCAGCGTCCGCCGGTCGGGATCGAACCCGTTGCCGGTCCGGTGCAGGGCGTTGCCGAGCCGCTCCTCGAAGAGGTCGTCGGCGGGAGAGTCGTCGAGGGGCATGGGGAACCACCCTTTCTGGTGAAGGAGAGGAAGCAGGGGAGGAGAAGGACATGCGGGGGAGGGGAAGGACGGGGAACGGCCGGCTCAGGGCGCCACGTGCTCGCTGAGGCTGCCGCCCAGGACCGTGCGCAGCCGGGCCAGCGCCCGGACGCTGCGGGTGCGGACGGCGGCCGAGCTGGTGCGCATCACCTCGGCCGTCTCCTCGACGCTGCGGTCCTCCCAGTAGCGCAGGACGACGACCGCCCGGTCCTTCGGCGGCAGCCCGCGCAACGCCTCGACGAGCGTGAGCCGCAGCGGTGTGTCGCCACCGCCGGCGGCCGGGTCGGGAAGGTCGGGGAACACGTCGGTCGCGCGCTCCGAACTGCTGCGTAACCGCCGGTGCGCCAGGAACGTGCGGGTCAGCACGGTCTGCGCGTACGCCGCCGGGTTGTCGCTGCGGGACACGCGCCCCCAGCTCACGTACATCCGCCCGAGCGCCTCCTGAACGAGATCCTCGGCCAGATGGACGTCCCCGCCGGTCAGCAGACAGGCGGACCGGTACAGATGCCCCGCCCGGGCACCCGCGAACTCCGCATACCCGTCCCCCTGGACCTTCCTCATCCGACTCCCCCGGGTGGCCGTGAACTCGACGCCGTCACTTAACTGATGCGCCGGGCCCCGGAAATGTTTCACCCCGTTCCCCACGGAAGCGGGGAACGGGGTGAAGGGGAAGGGCCGTGCGTCAGGGGTGTCGGGCGGTGGGAGCGGGGTTACATCGCGTGGACGTGCGGGCCGACCGCGTTCGACCAGGCGTTGCCCGCCGACGCGTCCCAGTTGGTGGACCAGGTCATCGCGCCGCGCAGACCCGGGTAGGTCTTGGAGGGCTTGAACGAACCGCAGTTGGTGCCCTTGGCCAGGCAGTCGAGGGCGTTGTTCACGATGGACGGGGAGACGTAGCCGCTGCCCGCGCCGCTGGTGGAGGCGGGGAGGCCGAGGCCGACCTGCGAGGGGGCGAGGCCGCCTTCGAGCTGGATGCAGGCGAGCGCCGTCAGGAAGTCGACCGAGCCCTGCGAGTACACCTTGCCGTCACAGCCGAGCATCGAACCGCTGTTGTAGTACTGCATGTTGACGACGGTGAGGATGTCCTTGATGTTCAGCGCCGTCTGGAAGTAGCCGTTCGACGTGGACTGCATGTCGATCGTCTGCGGGGCCATCGTGATGACCAGGGACGCGCCGGCCTTGGCGGACAGGGACCGCAGGGCCTGCGACATGTAGGTCGCGTTGAGACCGTTCTCCAGGTCGATGTCGACGCCGTCGAAGCCGTACGTCTGCATCAGCGAGTAGACCGAGTTGGCGAAGTTGGTGGCCGACGCGGAGTCGCTCACCGAGATCGTGCCGTTCTGGCCGCCGATGGAGATGATGACCTTCTTGCCCGCCGCCTGCTTCGCCTTGATGTCGGCCTTGAACTGGTCGACGGTGTAACCGCCGAGGCCGGCCGAGTCGAGGGTGAAGCTCACCGCGCCGGGCGTGGTCGTGGCGTCCGCGAAGGCGACCGCGATGATGTCGTACTGCGACTGGACGGCGGAGAGCTTCTGGACGGTCGCGCCGTTGTTGAAGTTCTGCCAGTAGCCGGTCACGGCGTGTGCGGGCACGTTGCCGCCTCCGCCACCGCCGGAGGTGGCGGCCGTCTTCCCGGTGACCGTCGACGACTTCACCGACTCACCGGCCGCGTTGGTCGCCGTGACCTGGAACGAGTACGACGTCGAGGCGGCGAGCCCCGAGACGGTCGCGGAGGTCCCGGTCACCGACTGGACCTTGGAACCGCCCTGGTAGACGTTGTAGCCGGTCGCGCCCGACACCGTGCTCCAGGCGAGGGAGACGGACGAGGAGGTCGTGGAGGACACGCCCAGGCCGCCGGGGGCCGCCGGGACCGTCGGAGCCGGGTCGCCGCCACCGCCTCCGCCGTCGGGGCCGAGCACCGAGAGGTCGTCCGCGAAGTAGGCGGCCTGTCCGTACCAGCCGTGCGTGTAGACCGTCACGGACGTGGTCGAGGCGCCCGTGGTGAAGGTGGTCTTCAGCTGCTTCCAGGACGAGGAGTCCGGCGTCCACGTCGACACGTCCGTGGTGCCCGTGCCCGTCGCCCCGAGGTAGGAGTAGCCGCCCTGCACCCACGCGCTCAGCGTGTAGGTCGAGTTGGGCTTGACGGCAACGGACTGGGTGCACTGCGCGTTGTCCTGCCCGGCGGGCGTGGCCTTCAGCGCCGCCGAACCGCCGTGCACCGGCGAGGAGACGGTCGCGCCGCTGCCCGCCGAACACGTCCAGTTGGAGAGGCCGGACTCGTAGCCGCCGTTCTTGGCGTTGTTGACGTCCGCGGCCTGGGCCTGGCCGGCCAGACCGGTGAGGGAGAGGACGGATGCGGTGACGACGGCGGCGAGGGTGCCCGCCCATCTCCGCCTGGGCATTCTGGTGACGCGGTCCACTGGGTCCTCCGGGGGAGAGGTGGGGGAGGGGGATCGGAACGGTGGCCACCGCCGGTGGATACAAGTTGGTCCAGACCAATCCGGTTGTCAAGACCTCTGGAGCGCCCAACACCCCTGTCAGGGGCTTGAGTTGCCCCACGCGCGTCTTACTCTCCGTTGATCACTCCCGTACCTTCGGTGAGATGATCTCGCTGATTCGGTGTTGAGCGGGCCATGCCGTGGATATGGTGCTGATGCAAGAGGACGTCACCGTGACGATCTGAGGCCGTTCGAGGTCGTCCGTGATGCTCCATGGCGATAAAAGGGGCGATCTGAGGCGGTGGTTGACCACCCCGCCGCAGCGAACGGGGTGTGTGCAGCGTGCCGACCGCGATAGCCGTCACCAGTCCCGACCTGGTGCTCCCACCGCACGACCGGCAGACCCCGCCCGCGGTCGTCCAGCCCCTGGACACCCTGGAGGCATCCCTCACCGGGATGCACGCCCTCATCGAGCAGCACGGATACGTCATCGCCCTGTACCCCTCCTCCGCCGAGGGGCCCGTCATCCAGCGGCTGCGTACGGTCCGCTCCGTCCTGGAGAGCGACCGCATCGCGCTGCTCGGACTCGACCTCCCGCCGCTCGGAATCGCCCTGCTCGCCCAGCAGTTGCGCCAGTTGTCCGTCTGCGACTTCAGCCCCGGCGTGCTGGCCTCCGCCGCCCGGCTCCTCGCGCACTACATCTACGCGGGCGCCCTGCTCGGTTCGGTCGCCAAGCTCGACCGCGTCCCGGTCACCCTCGGCTCGCACGCCAAGTCCTGGGTGCCGGGCGCCCAGTTCGCGGTCCTCGCCAACCCGCGCCCCGAGATCGTCCGAGTCGGCCAACAGGATTTGTCCGGGCCGGAGTTCGGCACCCGGCTGCTCTCGGCGGCGGGGCAGCCCCCCTCCGAGTGGGTCACCGAGACCCTCGCCCCGGCCTGGCGCGTCCAGAGCGCCGCGACCGTCCCGCTGCCGGCCGAATCGGCCCGCTGGTGGGGGACGTCACGCCTCGTCGAGTTCGCCGCCGGGCTGTACGACGTCTCGGTGCTCTATCAGCTCGTCTCGTCCGTACGGCGGGAGCAGTGCCACTGGTGCGGCCTCGAACTCATCGGTGACCGCTGCGGGTTCTGCGCCGCACCGTTGCCACCGTCCGCCGCGCAGGAGCTTCCGGCCACCGTCGTCCGGGCAGCCTCCTCGGTACGCGCACTGCCCCGGGGTGCCACCTAGGCCCCGGTATCACCGGCCACATCCGAACAGCACCAGGCACCACCGCACGACCCGCCGTCCCCCGCAGATCGAGGTTGTCCGGAGCATGCTGCACCACCCCGGGGCACACCCCCCGGCACCTTGGCAGAACAGACAGCTCGGTCCCGTCCCCGGTCCCGCTCCACGAGGTGAGATTCAGTGAACTCGCGCCAGCGCCGCGGCGTCATCCTGCTGGTCCTCTCGGTCCTGTGCGCCCTCGGCGCCTTCGCCGGAGTCCTCTCGGTGATCCGCGACGTGAACTCCAAGGTCGGCCCGGAGGTCACGGCGTACCGCCTGAAGGACGACATCGCGCCCTACAAGGAGCTGACGGCCGACCAGTTCGAGAAGATCTCGATGCCCGAGCGATGGCTGTCGTCCACCGCCGTCACCAGCCTCTCCCAGATCCGCGGCAAGATCGCCGTCACCCAGCTGGAGAAGGGCTCACTGCTCCAGGCCGACATGATCGTCGAGCGGCCCCGGCTGGCCGCGGGGCAGCAGGAGATCGCCATCATGATCGACGCGGCGACCGGTGTCGCGGGCAAGATCAACCCCGGCTCGCGGGTGAACATCTACGCCACCTTCAAGGCCGAGAACGACAAGGGCGTCGACCAGTCCAAGGTGATCGTCGAGAACGCCCGCGTCATCGACGTCGGCAAACTCACCGCGCTCGACCCCGGCCAGTCCAGCTCCGACCGGCGCAACAACGCCAACCAGGCCGTCCCCATCACCTTCGCCCTCGGCACGGCCGACGCCCAACGCGTGGCCTACGCCGAGTCGTTCGCCGAACACGTCCGGCTCGCCCTGGTCGCGGGAGGCTCCGACGCGGCCGTCGCGCCCGGCGACCGTACGTACACCCTCGATGAGGACAAGTAGGAGGCCGCGCATGAGGTCCATGCCCACGGGGCGCTGCCGGAGTCCCCGCCCGAGGCCCCCACGTACCGCCCGGGACCCGAGGCCGGCGCCGCGCACGCGTACCGCGCGGGCCCGGCGGCCCGCGGCGCCACGCGCCCACGAGGAGCTGGGCCGATGACCGTCCGCATCCTCTCCGCCGTCGGCGACATCGACTCGGCCCGCGCCCTCACCACCCTGCTGAGCCAGCTCGCCGACGCCGAACCCGCCCCGCCGGTCCCCGACTCCACGGCCCTGCTCGACACGCTGGCACGGCTGGCCGCCGAGTCCCTGGACGAACTGCCCGAAGTGGTCCTCGTCCACGAACGCATCGGCCCCGTACCGGCGTTGGACCTGATCCGCGACCTCGTGATGCGCTTCCCCGCCGTCGGCGTCGTCCTCATCACCGCCGACACCAGCACCGGCGTCCTGACCGCCGCCATGGACTCCGGCGCCCGCGGCATCATCGGGCTTCCCCTCGGCTACGACGCCCTCGCCGAACGCGTCCAGGCGGCCGCCTCCTGGTCCGCCGGCATGCGCCGCCACCTGCACAGCGGCGCACCCGCCCTGTACACGGGCCCCGGCGGCACCGTCGTCACCGTGACCGGCGCCAAGGGCGGTGTCGGCGCGACCGTCACCGCCGTCCAACTCGCCCTCGCGGCCCAGGCGTCCGGCCGCAACGTCGCCCTGCTCGACCTCGACCTCCAGTCCGGCGACGTGGCCTCCTACCTCGACGTGCAGTTCCGCCGCTCGGTGGCCGACCTCGCCGCCATCACCGACATCAACCCGCGCGTCCTCCAGGACGCCGTCTACACCCACGACAGCGGCGTCGCCCTGCTGCTCGCCCCCGCCGAGGGCGAACGCGGCGAGGAGGTCACCGACCGGGTCACCCGCCAGGTCCTCGGCGCGCTCCGCTCCCGCCACGACGTGGTGGTCGTCGACTGCGGCTCCCAGATGAACTCGGCGACCGCGGCCGCCGTCGAACTGGCCGATGTGGCCCTGCTGCTGGTCACCCCCGACGTCGTCGCCGTCCGCGCGGCCAAGCGCATGGTCCGGATGTGGGACCGCCTCCAGATCCGCAAGGCGGAGGAGACCACCACGGTCGTCAACCGCTTCGCCCGCGGTACGGAGATCCAGCCGTCCCTCGTCGAACGCGTCACCGGCACCAGAGTCGCCCGCACCTCCGTCCCCGCGGCCTTCAAGGAACTCCAGGCCGTCGTCGACGCCGGCCGGCTCCAGGACCTGGACGCCCGCTCGACCGTCAAGCAGGCCCAGTGGACCCTGGCCGGCGAGCTGGGTCTCGTGGTCGCTCAGGAGGGCGGGGCCGGCGGCCGGCGGCGCAAGGCCCCGGTGGCCGACCGGGGCTCGCTCAGCCTGCGCCGCCGGGGCGGCGACCGGGGAGCCGTCACCCTCGAGTTCGCCGGAATGTTCCCGCTGCTGCTCGTCGTCATGACGATCCTGTGGCAGTGCGTGCTGTACGGCTACTCGTACTCCCTCGCCGGGAACGCGGCCGACGAGGCGGCGCGGGCCGCGACCGCCGCGTACGCGGTCAACGGCGACGTCGGCGGCGCCTGTGCGGCGGCGGGCAGCAAGCACCTCCCGGGCGCCTGGCAGGGCGCGGGTATCGGCTGCGCCCCGGCCGGCTCGGTCATGAAGGCCACCGTCGACGTCGACGTGCCGCTGTTCTTCCCCGGTTTCGACGCGGGTTTCCACGTGAGGGGCACGGCGGGCGCGGCACTGGAAGGGGACGACGGATGAGGACGTTCCTGCGACGGGCACCGGTCCTCCTGCCGGGCTTCCGCCTCGCACTCCGGCGCCGGCGCCACGAACCGGGGTGCACCGATCCGACCCGCGCGGCGCGCGGCGGCGCACGCCGGGCCGGGAGCGGCCGTACGGCGGCCGGCCGTCGGGCCGCCGGCCGGCTCTGCGCCACCGGAGCCCGCCGCGCCGGGAGCGCCCCCGCCGCCCCGGCGACGCACGCCGTCCTGACACCGGGCGCCCGCTGCCCGGCCCCGGCGCCGGTCACCAGCGGCCCCCCGGCCGCTGCCACCCGCCGCCGCGCCCGCCGTGCCACCCGCCGCCTGCGGGACGACCGGGGCGTCTCCATCCTGGAGTTCACCGGATTCCTGCCCATCCTGCTGCTCATCGGCATGGCGACGATCCAGCTCGGCCTCATCGGGTACGGCGCGAACCAGGCCGGTTCCGGGGCACGGGCCGCCGCGCGCGTCGCCTCCCAGGGCGGCGACGGCGCCGCGGCAGGACAGGCCGCCGTCAGCGGCTGGCTCGACCCGCAGGTCGCGCCCGCCCGGGGGGCCGACCTCACCACCGCGACCGTCACGGTCCACGTCCCGGGCGTGATCCCGCTGTTCGGCGGCTACGACCTGTCCCGCAAGGCCACCATGCCCACCGACGACTGACCGGGAGGAGCCGACACCATGAGCCTGCGTTCCCGCATCGCGACCCCCGACGAGGGGGGACCCGCCCGTGAGGACGGACACCTCGTCGCCGTCTACCGCGCGAAACTCCTCGAGGAGATCGACCTCGCGGAGATGTCCAGCCTGGCCGCGGCCGAACGCCGCGTCCGCCTCGAACGCGTCCTCGGCCACATCATCAGCCGCGAGGGCCCGGTCCTGTCCTCCGCCGAACGCTCCCAGCTGATCCGCCGGGTCGTCGACGAGGCCCTCGGACTCGGCGTCCTCGAACCGCTCCTCGCGGACGCCTCCATCACCGAGATCATGGTCAACGGCCCCGACTCGATCTTCGTCGAGCGGGCCGGCCGCGTCGAGCAGCTGCCGCTGCGCTTCGCGTCGAACGAGCAGCTCATGCAGACCATCGAACGCATCGTCTCGACGGTCAACCGCCGCGTCGACGAGTCCAACCCGATGGTCGACGCCCGGCTGCCCACCGGCGAGCGCGTCAACGTCATCATCCCGCCGCTCGCCCTGACCGGCCCCACCCTCACCATCCGCCGCTTCCCGCGCGCCTACACACTCCCCGAACTGATCGGCCTCGGCTCCCTC
Organism: Streptomyces sp. M41(2017); assembly: GCF_002078175.1. GTDB lineage: Bacteria > Actinomycetota > Actinomycetes > Streptomycetales > Streptomycetaceae > Streptomyces. Next base: position 3,175,506 of record NZ_MWFK01000001.1, read on the forward strand.
GACGAGCAGATGCTCATGCTCCTCGCGGCCTTCGTCCGGGCCCGCTTCAACGTCATCGTCAGCGGCGGCACCGGCAGCGGCAAGACCACCCTGCTGAACGCGCTGTCCGGACTGATCCCGTCCCACGAGCGCATCATCACCATCGAGGACTCCGCCGAACTCCAGCTCCAGCAGGAGCACGTCATCCGCCTGGAGTCGCGGCCCCCGAACGTGGAGGGCAAGGGCCAGATCACCATCCGCGACCTGGTCCGCAACTCCCTGCGCATGCGCCCCGACCGGATCATCGTCGGCGAGGTCCGCGGCGGCGAGACCCTCGACATGCTCCAGGCCATGTCCACCGGCCACGACGGCTCGCTCGCCACCGTGCACGCGAACTCCGCCGAGGACGCCCTCATGCGCCTGCAGACCCTCGGCTCCATGTCCGAGGTGCAGATCCCCTTCGAGGCGCTGAAGGACCAGATCAACTCGGCTGTCGAAGTCGTCGTCCAGCTCTCCCGGCACGCCGACGGCTCCCGCAAGGTCACCGAGATCGCCCTGCTCGTCTCGCACGGCCGCGAACAGTTCCGCGTCAGCCCCGTCACCCGGTTCGTGCCCCGCCCCGTCGGCCCCGACCGTGTCGTCCGGGGCCACTTCGAGCACCTCCCGCTGCCCCGCTCGGTCGCGGAGAAGCTGTACGTCGCCAACGAGCCGCTGCCGCCCGCCTTCGGCGTCGCCGAGGCCATCGACCTCCTCCCCACCCGGCAGGCCATCGGATGACGCCGCCCACCTCCGAAGGGAGGCTGCCATGAACGACCCCGCCCTCCTCGCCCTCGGCGGAACCGTCCTGTGCGGCACACTCGCCGTCGCGGGCGTGCACACCTACGCCTCGGGCCGCGCCCAGCGCCGGGCGCTCGTCGACCGCCTCTCCGGCACCGGCCCGCCGCGCACCGGCGCCGGCCGTGTCCGGCACTTCGCGGGCGTGGACCGCAGGCTGCGCCGCACCCGGCTCGGCCGCACGATCCACCTGCGCCTCTCGGCCACCGGACTCGACATCACCGCAGGGGAGTTCTTCACCTACGTCACCGCCGTGGTCGTCGCCCTCTGGCTGATCGCCGCCGCCACCCTCGCCCCCTTCTTCGGCCCGATCGCCGCCGTCCTCGGGGTGTGGAGCGCGGCCATCTTCCTCAACTGGCAGCGCCAGAAACGCATCGAGGCCTTCATCAACCAACTCCCCGACGTGGCACGCCTGCTGGCCAACGCCACAGCGGCCGGCCTCGCCCTGCGCACCGCGCTCGCCATGGCGGCCGAGGAGCTGGAGGCCCCGGCGGGCGAGGAACTCGCGCACGTGGCGGACCAGCTGATGCTGGGGCGGACCATCGACGACGCCCTCGGCGAGCTGTCCGAGCGGCTGCCGTCCCGCGAACTCATCGTCCTCGTCACCACGCTGGTCCTCGCGAACAAGGCGGGCGGCTCCGTGGTCAACTCCCTGCGCAACCTGACCCAGACCCTGGAGGACCGCAAGGAGACCCGGCGCGAGGTCCGCACCATGCTCTCCGAGGTCAACGCGACCGCCTTCACCGTCCCGCTCCTCGGCATCGGCTCCCTGATCCTGATCAACTCCTCCAACGAGGGAGCCCTCGCCCGCGTCACCGGCTCGCCTCTCGGCCAGGGCCTCGTCCTGCTGGCCCTCGGCCTCTACACCGTGGGCTTCTTCGTCATCCGCCGCCTCGGCAAGATCGAAGTGTAGGGAGGGGTCACCATGCTGCCGCTGCTGCTCGCCGTCCTGATGGGCGCGGCCGTCGCCGGCGTCCTCCTGGGCGTCCGGATGATCCGCGCCGACGCCAAGCTCCCCAGCGACCTCCAGCTCGCCCTGGAGGTCGGCGGCACCCGTGTCTCCACCGCGGACTCGGCCGTCGACCGCCTCGGCATGCGCTTCGCGCCGACCGTGCTGCGCCTGATGGGCCCGCGCCGCGTGGACGCCAAACGCCGCCGCATCGACATGGCGGGCAACCCCGGCGGCCTGACGCTCAACCGCTACGCCGCCCGCCGCGCGGTGTACGGCATCTTCGGCGTCGTCCTCGGTCTGGTCTTCCTCTCCAACGGCCAGCTCCTGTTCGCCGTGCTCACCCTGGCCTTCGGCCTGGTCGCCGCGGACGCCCTGATCTGGCAGGCGGTCCGGGAACGCAAGGACGTCATCGACCGCACGCTGCCCGACTTCCTGGACGTCCTCGCCGTCGTCGTCTCCGCGGGCCTCGGCTTCCGCCAGGCACTCGACCGCGTCGCCGAGAAGTACGAGGGCCCCTGGGCCGACGAACTGCGCATCACCCTGCGCCAGATGGACATGGGGGTCAGCCGCCGCCAGGCCTTCGACGAACTCCGCCGGCGCAACTCCTCCGAGCAGGTCGCCCAGTTCGTCTCGGCCCTCCAGCAGGGCGAGGAGCTCGGCTCACCGATCGCCGAGACGCTCATCCAGCTCGCCACCGACATGCGCCGCACGGACGCACAGAACGCCCGCCGCCGCGCCGCCAAGACCATCCCCAAGGCGACCATGGTCACCCTCGTCTTCATGCTCCCCGCGACGATGATCCTCATCGCCACCGGCATGTTCCTGGGCTCGGGAACGAACTTCGGCTCGATCCTGGGGCGCTGATGGACGGCATCCTGCACCGCCTCGCGCAGACCGTCCGCTCGTGCGGGCCCGGCCCGCTCGCCCGCCCCGGACGCAACCGCGCACGGGGCACCGGCTACCTTGCCGACGACGTCCCCGCACCCGGCGGCGTCCGCCTCCAGCTCAACGCCCTCCAGGCGCTGTGCCGCCAGGCCTTCGGCGTCCGCCTCGCCGCCATCGCCGTCGGCGCCCCCTTCGCGATGACGAACGCGGCCGACGGCCTCGCGCGCTACGCCGTCCTCGCCGCCGCCGTCCTCGGCGTCATGGGTTCCTACGCCATGCTCCGCGACTGGGAGCGCTTGGGCCCCCGCCTCCTCGCCCACCCGAGTCTGATGGCCCTGGACCTCAGCTTCGGCGCGATCCTGCTCCTCACCGCGTCCCCGGCCTCCCCCCTCGCCTACGCCACGGTCTGCACGCCTCTCCTGTCCGGCCTCCTCTACGGCTGGCGTGGCGCGGGCGTCTTCACCGGTCTCCAGTTCGTCGTGCTCCTCACGGTGTTCCGGGCCTGGGAACACCGGCCCGGAGCCGGTGCCAACACCCTGCTCATCGCGGGGTTCTGCGTCGGCGCCGGCATCATCGGCGTCACCCTGCGCAACCTGATGTTCCGCTTCGGCACGGCCAGCCAGGCCCTGTCGGAGGCGACCAGCAGGCTCGCCGTCGCCGAGGCCGTCGAGTCCGAACGGGCGCGCCTGGCGCGCGAGATGCACGACTCGGTGGCCAAGACCCTGCACGGTCTCGCCCTCGCCGCGGACGCCCTCGCCGCCTCCGCCGACGCCGCTGACCCCGAGGCACTGCGACGTCAGGCGACCGTGGTGGCCGGTGCCGCGCGCCGCGCCGCCACCGAGTCCCGCACCCTCCTGTCGGACCTGCGCCGCCACACCGACCTCACGGCCCCGGACGCTGACCTCCTGCCCGAACTCCGGGCGCTGGCGGCCGACTTCCAGAACCGGACCCGTATCCCCACCCCCGTGCGTCACCGGGGCGGGGTGCCGGTCCTGCCCTGCGCGGCGGCCCACCACGTCCTCGCGATCGTGTCCGAGGCGTTGGAGAACACCCACCGCCACGCGGGCGCCAGCCGGGCCGCCGTCGAACTGGCCGTGGCCGAGGACGAGTTCTCGGTCCGCGTCCTGGACGACGGAGCAGGCCTCCCCGAGGCCGCCACCCCGGACCTGCTCGCCACCTGGTCGAGATCCGGCCATTTCGGCCTGCTCGGCATGACGGAACGCGCCGCCTGCGTCGGCGGCCGGCTCGCGCTGGACCGAGCACCGCAGGGCGGCGCCGAGATCCGTCTCACCGTCCCTCTCCGCGGGGCCGCCCGCCTCGCGGCCCCCACCGACCAAGAGGAGGCCGCACATGCCTGACCAGGCACTTCCCGGCCCGCCCCTGCGCGTCCTCGTTGCCGACGACAACCCGGTCGTACGGGCCGGACTGACCGCCCTGCTGGAGGCGCACCCCGGCACCGTGGTGGTCGCGGCGGCCCGGGACGGCGAGGAGGCGCTGGCCTGCGCCCTGCGCCACGCACCCGACGTGGTCCTCCTGGACGTCCGCATGCCCGGCACCGACGGCCTCACCGCCCTGCCCCGGCTGACCAGGATCGCCCCGGTCATGATGCTCACCTACAGCCGCGAACCCGAGGTGGTGGCGGAGGCCCTGCGCAAGGGCGCGGCCGGCTACCTCGTCCATGGCGAGTTCACGGCGGCCGAACTGATCTCCGCCGTACGGGACGTCCGCAACGGCCTCTCCGCTGTCCCGGATTCACTCGGAGTTTCCTACCAACCAGAGCCATTCTCTTCGCACCTGCAACCATCTGTGTCACAGTCGTCGGAAGCTCGGCCCGCGGTGGCGGCGGGACTTCATCGCCGCGCTCCCAACCGTGCGGATTTCGGCCTGAGTTCAAGGGAGGTGGAGGTGATGGACCTCATCGCCGCAGGCATGAACAACCGCCAGATCGCCGCCACCTGCTTCATCACCGAGAAGACCGTCAAGAACCACATCAACCGCATCTTCGCGAAGCTGCACAGTTCTTCGCGCAGCGAAGCGATCGCCCACTGGCTGGGCACGGCCCGCGAGGGGTGGGGCCGATGACTCCCCGGACCGGAAGTTGGGCCCCTGGGCCCACCCGGAGTAAGGGCCTTCTCACGTACGGTGCACGGGTCGTTAGTGGCGTCGGGTGGGAGGGCAGTGCTGATGAGCAGGTTCGCCATGTGGACACGAACCGTGATCTCCCGCATGCGGGACACGAACCGGGACGCGGGAGCGGGGTTCGTGGAGTACGCGGGGTTGATGATCATCATTGCGGGGATCTTCACGTTGATCGACCAGATCGGCCTGGACGGTTTGATCTCGGGTGCGATCAGGACAGCGGTCACCTCGGTCACCGGTGGCTGAGCCGGCCGGTTCGCGGTGACCGGGGGCAGACCCTCCCCATCTACATCTGGCTGACGGGGGCTCTGCTCTTCGCCGCGTTCGCCTTCTTCGCCTTCGCCCAAGCAGCGTCCGCCCGCAATGGAGCACAATCCGCGGCGGACGCTGCGGCGTTGGCAGCTGCGCGGGACGCGCGGGACGAGTTGGTCGACGGACTCACCGCCGCTGTCGGCACGGACGACCACTGGCTGGACTGGCTGGACGGCGACCGGTTCGAGGGGGCGGGAGCCTCGGCCGCGGCTGCCCGGCTGGCCGCCGAGAACGACTCGACAGTGCAGGGTGGCGCCCAGCCCACATTGGTCAACGGATTCCCCGGCTATCACGTGGCCATCGAGACCCGCTACACGGTCGGAGACTCGATCATCCCCGGGACGGAGAACCGCCACGCGAAGGCTCAGGCGACGGCGGTCGTCGAACCGCGTTGCACCTTCGCCGCAGACGCCGATCCCACGAAGCTGGTGCAGTTGGACTGCGACGGGCATCTCGTGGACATCGATCCCGAAGACTTCGATTCGGACGACCTTCCCGATGCGTCCGTGCTGTTCTCCGTGCATCTGGCCGAGTGAGAGGAAGCCGTACCGATGGATCTCCGGCACACCATGAAGGGCCGCAGGACTATGGCCGCGGTGGCGATCACTACTGGGCTGCTCCTCACGGTGTCCGGGTGCGGCGGGGGAGACGGCGACGACAAGCCGACGGCGACCGCGTCCTCCACCTCATCGGGTCAGGGGGGAGGCGACGACGGGAAGCAGGAGTCGCCGTCCGCGAGCCCCGACCAGGTACTGGCCGAGGTCAAGGGTGACGACGTGACCCTCACGATCGCCTCGGCGGTGCGGGACGGGGGCGGATTCGTGACGGTGAGCGGCAAGGTCACCAACACCGGGAGCCAGTTCTGGATCGCCTCGAACTGGCGGGGTGACGAGCGCGAGTTGAGCAGGAACGGCGCTTCGTTGGCCGGCGCGGCACTGGTCGACAGCAAGGGCAAGAAGAAGTACCTGGTCCTGCGAGACACCCAAGGCCGTTGCCTGTGCACGAAGTTCGACGGCGGCGGCGTGGACGTCGGAAAGTCGGCGGACTGGTTCGCCCAGTTCCCCGCACCCCCCGCCGACACCACCTCCGTCGACTTCCAGGTGGGCTCCATGCCTCCCGCCTCCATCGAGATCTCCGAGGGCTGAGCCATGGCCCTCGCTCCCCGTGCCGCCGCCACGACGTTCACGGCCCTCGCCGTACTGGTCACCCTCGGTCTTCCGGGCCCCGCCCACGCCGACGACGACCCCAGCGCCCCACCCGGCAGCGTCACCACGTCCCCACCTCCGGACGTCGACGCCAACAGCCCCGGGCTCAAGCTGGCCGACGGTGCCACGCTCGCGGCCGCCAAGGTGCTGGACATCAAGTCGGTCGTCGAGGACCTGGGAGGCGAGGAACGCCGGGAGGACACCAACGCGGATGTGACGTTCGCGCTCCAGGCCGAGGTCCTCTTCCCGAAGGACAGCTCGAAACTGAACCCGGACGCCCAGTCCCGTATCCAGGCGATCGCGGACGAGATCAAGGCCCAGAAGGCCACCACCGTCCGCGTCTTCGGGTTCACCGACAACCTCGGTTCGTACGCGCACGGTCTGACCCTGTCGAAGAACCGCGCGGAGCAGGTCCACGACCGGCTGGCCGCCGCGCTCGGTTCGTCGGACACGGACATCACGTTCGAGGTGCGGGGCTACAGCGAGGACTACCCCATCGCCGACAACACCTCGGAGCAGGGCCGCCGCAAGAACCGTCGTGTGGAGGTGTCCTTCCCGAGGGGCTCGGCAGGCGACGCGTCGTAAAGCGCTTGTCGCGGGGGCACGGCGTCGGTAGGAAGGCGGGATGACGTCACTCGGTGTTGTCTTCCGGCCGCAACTGCCCCCCGAACGCCTGCGTGCCGTGGCGCGCGCGGCGGACACGGCGGGGCTCGACGAACTGTGGCTGTGGGAGGACTGCTTCCTCGAAGGGGGCGTCTCCGCCGCCGCGGCCGCCCTCGCCTGGACCGAACGTCTGAAGGTCGGCGTCGGCCTGCTCCCGGTCCCGTTGCGGAACGTCGCCGTGACCGCGATGGAGGCCGCCACCCTGCACCGGCTCTTCCCGGGACGCGCCGCCGTCGCGGTCGGCCACGGAGTGCAGGACTGGATGGAACAGGTCGGAGCACGCGCCGCATCACCCCTCACGCTGCTGCGCGAACACCTCGACGCGCTGCGCGCCCTGCTGCACGGCGACCATGTGTCCAGGGACGGCCGATACGTGAAGCTGGACGGGGTCGCCCTCGACTGGCCGCCCGCCTCGGCGCCCGAGATCCTCACCGGCGCCACCGGCCCCCGGACGCTCCGGCTCGCCGGGGAGGCCGCCGACGGGACCGTCCTCACGGCGTCGACGACCCCCGACGGGGTACGGCGGGCCCGGGACCTCATCGAGGAGGGGCGGAAGAAGGCCGGTCGGACGGACGGCCGGCACCGGGTGATCGTCTACCTCCATGCCGCGACCGGGCCCGACGCGGCCGCCCGGCTGCGCGCCGAGACGGTCGCCGACGGCGAGGACCCGACGGCGGGGCACGGGGCCGCCGGGGACGCGGAAGCCGTCGCCGAGGCCGTCCGGCGGGTCGTGGACGCGGGAGCCGACACCGTGGTCCTCCAGCCCACCGCCGACGAACCGGATCCCGAGGGCTTCGTCCGCTTCGCCGCCGAGCAGGTGCGCCCCCTGGTCCCCTGAGCTGCGGGGCCCTCGAAAATCCGTCGCCGCCGGCCCCGTCCGTTGCGACAATGCGCCCATGACCACCACGCGCACCTTCGAGGACCTCGTCGCCGAAGCCGAGGCCGCGTCCGTCGACGGCTGGGACTTCTCCTGGTTCGAGGGGCGGGCCACCGAGGAGCGGCCCTCGTGGGGGTACGCGCGGGCGATGGGGGAGCGGCTGGGGCGCGCCCGCGCCGCCCTCGACCTCCAGACCGGCGGCGGCGAGGTGCTGAACTCCGCCCCGAAGCTGCCGCCGCTCCTCGCCGCCACCGAGGGCTGGCCGCCGAACGTCGCGAAGGCGACCGCGCTGCTCCACCCCCGAGGTGCCGTGGTCGTCGCGTCCCCGGAGGAGGCCCCGCTGCCGTTCGCCGACGGCGCGTTCGATCTGGTGACGAGCCGGCACCCGGTGGCGACCCACTGGGACGAGATCGCCCGTGTGCTGTGCCCCGGCGGCACCTATTTCTCCCAGCAGGTCGGGCCGGCCAGTGTCTTCGAACTCGTGGAGTACTTCCTCGGCCCGCTGCCCGAGGAGGTCCGCACCGGCCGGGACCCGGAGGCCGCCCGACGCGCCGCCGAAGCCGCCGGGCTCGATGTCGTCGACCTGCGCTCGGAACGGCTGCGCGTCGAGTTCCGGGACATCGGAGCCGTCGTCCACTTCCTGCGCAAGGTGATCTGGATGGTCCCGGGATTCACCGTCGAGGCGTACCGGCCCCGGCTGCGCGACCTGCACGAGCGGATCCAGGCGCAGGGTCCGTTCGTCGCCCACAGCAGCCGTTTCCTGATCGAGGCACGCAAACCGGGCGGGGCTGCCTGACCGGTGCCCGCTGGGGAGTTCCAGCCGCGCGATCGGCCGTTGCCCGGGCGAGAGGGCGGTCCACGGCCCGCTCGCGGGGATTGACCGAAAAAACCCCAATGAAGGGCACTCGGTATGAGATGCCCGTCCGGATGACGGACGGGTGCGGGGTGAGCGGCGGACGTCAACCGGCCGATCTGCACAGGGTTTCCACATCGTTATCGAGAGTGGCTCGCCTGGGCTGTTCGCCTGACGTAAGTTCAGACCAAGGTAATTCGCGTGAGCAAAGCTGCGCGTGTGGCACCGCGCAGTGGAGGGGGCTGCGCGGTGCTGCCTTCGTGGAGTGACGTGACGTCAGCCGTCCTGGACCACGACCCGTACGCCACGCTCCACGCCCCACCGCTCCATGGAGCCGGCCTCCGCCTCCAGGACCGCCCGGGCCCGTGGGCGGGGAAGCCCCACCCGACCCGGACGCATCGTGCGTACCGCGAGGACCCGTGACGCGCGGTCCAGATAGGCGACGTCGATCGGGAACCGCATCCCCAGCGTGTGCACCGAGTTCGCCGGGGTCAGCAGCAGTGCACCCTCGATCCCGTCGCGCCCGAGCAGTCCGCGTCGCCGGGCACGCGCCGTCGCGGCCCGTTCCAGCGGGACCGGCCCGGACGTTCGCTCCGTAGTGAAGGTCGTCATGGCTGCGAAGCTAGCGACGGCGTCAAGGGAGCAGGCCACGCCCGTCACCCGCCCGGAGTACCTCGCCGGGCATCGGGGCGCTCCCCCCGAAACGGCTCCGAACCCATTGGATCTCCACCGATCCTTCGCGATTCCCTTTGAATCAGCTGGGATTCGGCCATGATCACACCCGGAATCGATGGTTCCGCGCTCATCTCGGCGTCGTCGGCCGACTCCGGAGAGTAGTTGTGGCACGCGGATGCACGCAGCATCACTTACGAAGGGTTATCGTGGAAACCCCCCCTCGGGCCGGTCCGTCTCCCCCCCCACGGACCGGCCCGTTTTTTGTGCCCGCGTCGGCCCGTCCGGCGGGCGCCCCCGTGCGCCCCCTGAGCGGGGCGCCGGTGGATGCCGGGGAATCCGGTGACACAGTGCCGCCCCGCGGCGGGTCCGTCCCCGACCAGCCCTTCCCGGCGGACACCCGCCCTCTTTCGTTCGGCCGGGTGTCCCTCGACGGTGGGTTCCCGGCCCGGGAGCCGGGCGTCCCGTATCCTCCGGCGCGGTCGGGGGAGCGGCATCCGGTCCCCTCCTCACGGTGCCGGGCACGACGGCCGGAGCGCACCCGGGCCCTCCTGTGCCGCTCTGTCAGGTCTCTGACACCCCTTGGCGGAGCCCCTGTTTCACGGGGGTAGGCTTCGCCCCGGGGGACCGCCATATGGACAGGGACTGTGCTCGGGCGCGCCTGTCCCATCCGCACGGAGGGGCTGACAACACGTGACCTTGCGCGACAACCTGCGCCGTCTGCTGGTCAGGTTCTATGCACGCAGGGTGGAAGGCCACCTCGACCACGACCAGGTGCCGAAGCACATCGGGGTCATCATGGACGGCAACCGGCGCTGGGCGAAGGCGGCGGGCTCCACCACCGCCCAGGGCCACCGTGCCGGAGCCGACAAGATCGAGGAGTTCCTCGGCTGGTGCTCCGAGACGGACGTCGAGGTCGTCACCCTGTGGCTGCTGTCCACCGACAACTTCGACCGCCCGCAGGAGGAGCTCGGTCCGCTGCTCGGCATCATCGAGGGCGTCGTCCGCACCCTCGCGGCCGACGGCCGCTGGCGGGTGCACCACGTCGGCACGCCGGACATCCTGCCCTCGCAGATGCAGTCGGCCCTCAAGGAGGCCGAGGAGACCACCGCGCACGTCGAGGGGATAGTCGTCAACGTCGCCATCGGCTACGGCGGACGCCAGGAGATCGCGGACGCCGTCCGCGCGATGATCCTGGACGCCGACGACAAGGGCACCTCGATGGAGGCGCTGGCCGAGGCCGTCGACGTCGACCTGATCGGCAAGCACCTCTACACCGGTGCCCAGCCCGACCCCGACCTGGTGATCCGGACCAGCGGAGAGCAGCGCCTGTCCGGATTCATGCTCTGGCAGACGGCCCACTCCGAGTACTACTTCTGTGAAGTCTTCTGGCCGGCGTTCCGCAAGGTCGACTTCCTGCGCGCACTGCGTGACTACGCGGCGCGACACCGCCGCTACGGCGGCTGATTTCCGGGGTCCCGCGGTGAGGTCGTGCGGGCCCCGGGGGGCGTACGTCATCGGGAGTTAACGCACGCGCCGTCCGCTCCGGCTGCATGGCTTGGCGCGTTCGAGGGCATAACGCTTGCAGGTCGACGCCCGAACCACGGGTGTCGTATCTCAGCGGACGGCACGGGGCCGTCCGCCCGGGAGGCCCTTTGCACCAGCCCGACCGTGCGGTCAGTACGGACGAAGCGGAGGGCCGGTTCTCGGCCCGTGCATCGGTGCCCGAGACCGGTCCAGATCTCCTTCGTCGCTCCCCGACCTCATCCGAGGGGGTACGTCCTTCCGTGGTGACCAGCACAAAGCGCCGCACGCCTGACCGGCGCACCTATGTTCTCGACACCAGCGTCCTGCTGGCCGATCCCAACGCCCTGAGCCGCTTCGACGAGCATGAAGTGGTGCTCCCGATCGTCGTGGTCACGGAGCTGGAGGCCAAGCGGCACCATCCCGAACTCGGCTACTTCGCCCGGCAGGCACTGCGCCTGCTCGACGAGTTCCGGGTCCGGCACGGCCGCCTCGACTCCCCGATCCCGGTCGGGGAGCTCGGCGGGACCGTCCGCGTCGAGCTCAACCACTCGGACCCCAGCGTCCTGCCCAGCGGGTATCGCCTGGGGGACAACGACTCCCGCATCCTCGCCGTCGCCCGCAATCTCCAGGCCGAGGGATTCGACGTCACCGTCGTCTCGAAGGACCTGCCGCTCAGGATCAAGGCCTCCTCCGTGGGCCTCCTCGCCGAGGAGTACCGCGCGGAGCTGGCCATCACGGGCTCCTCCGGCTGGACCGGAATGTCCGAACTGACCCTGCCGGGCGAACAGGTGGACATCCTCTTCGAGGAAGGGCACGTCTACGTCCCCGAAGCGGCCGACCTGCCCGTGCACACGGGCCTGACGATCCAGTCGGAGCGTGGCAAGGCCCTCGGCCGTGTCACCGCCGAGGGCAACGTCCGGCTGGTGCGCGGCGACCGGGAGGCGTTCGGCATCAAGGGCCGCAGCGCGGAGCAGCGCATCGCGCTGGATCTGCTGCTCGACCCGGACATCGGGATCCTGTCGATGGGCGGCCGGGCCGGCACCGGCAAGTCCGCGCTCGCGCTCTGCGCGGGTCTGGAGGCCGTCCTCGAACGCCGTCAGCACCAGAAGGTGATGGTCTTCCGGCCGCTCTACGCGGTGGGCGGGCAGGAGCTCGGCTATCTGCCCGGCTCCGAGTCCGAGAAGATGGGCCCCTGGGCCCAGGCGGTGTTCGACACGCTCTCCGCGGTCGCCAGCCGCGAGGTCATCGAGGAGGTCACGGCGCGCGGCATGCTGGAGGTCCTGCCGCTCACTCACATCCGCGGCCGCTCCCTGCACGACGCGTTCGTGATCGTGGACGAGGCCCAGTCCCTGGAGAGGAACGTCCTGCTGACGGTCCTCTCCCGGATCGGCGCCAACTCGCGGGTCGTTCTGACCCACGATGTGGCGCAAAGGGACAATCTGCGGGTCGGGCGGTACGACGGAGTGGTCGCCGTCGTCGAGAAGTTGAAGGGCCATCCGCTCTTCGCGCACGTCACGCTGAATCGTTCGGAGAGGTCACAGATTGCGGCACTCGTGACCGAAATGCTGGAGGACGGGCAGATCTGATCCCGACTGTCCCCACCTGGTCAAAGGGTGGTTGATACACGCTGGTTGGCGCCGTCCGGCAAAGGCGAAGGAGCCTAGCCGGGCGGCGTCCTGCTGCGCGGCCGTTTCCTGAAAAGACCGGCCGCAAACGAGGTGTGAGCTTTCACACGCGGCGGGGAATTGCCTTGCGGCGTCGGGTTACGGCTAGAGTCTCACTCCTGTCAGGCCCCGCATACGACACACCTGTACCCCCAGCGGTACGGCACCACCGGAACCTCAGAACTCCATAAAGCCGTCGTATGCCGCCCGCGCACCACGCGGCGCTCCCCGAGCGGGAGTTGCCCACCGGGCCCGTGCCTCCCGTGACCCCGCAGTTGGGAGGCCAGCGCCAAGGGGCACGATTGCGTCCGCGAGGGTCACCTAAGCGGGCATGCTGGAAGGAAACCGTGTGAGCCGGATTTCGGTCCGGGGATTCGCAGTGGCCTCGGCCACCGCGGTCACCGCCGTTGGAAGCGTCGTCGGAGTTGCCTCGGGCAGCACCGCTCAGCCCTCGATCGACGCCGAGGCGACGGCAAGCGACTCGACCCTCCTCGCGGACATCCCCACGGGCCAGCAGGCCCAGGTGCAGACCGCGTCCCTGACGCAGCAGGCCGACGCGCAGGCCATCGCCGCGGACGCGAGCGCCAAGAAGGACGCGGAGGAAGCCGCCCGCAAGCAGGCGGCCGACGACGCCGTGGCCAAGCAGAAGGCCGCGGAGAAGGCCGCGAAGGCCGAGAAGGAGGCCAAGGAGCGCAAGGAAGCGGCGGAGAAGGCCAGCCGTTCCGCGACGCGCGACGCGACCACCTTCAGCGTCCAGTCCTCGTACTCCGTCGCGCAGATCCAGGCGATGGCCCGCCAGATGGTGCCGAGCGGGCAGTTCCAGTGCTTCAGCAACATCGTGAACCACGAGTCCAGCTGGAACTACAAGGCGGTCAACGCCTCCTCCGGTGCCTACGGTCTCTTCCAGGCTCTTCCCGGTTCCAAGATGTCGTCCGTCGGTTCCGACTGGCAGACGAACCCGGCCACACAGATCAAGTGGGGCCTCAATTACATGAACGGCCGGTACGGCAGCCCCTGTGAGGCGTGGTCGTTCTGGCAGGCGAACAGCTGGTACTGAGCCGCACGCGGCACGTCCGGCGCTCAACCTTTCGAAGCCCCTCCCCGTCATAGGGGGAGGGGCTTCGGCCATGTACGGTCGGATCCGACGACTCCTGGGGGGAGTGGTGGGGAGCAACGGGGGAAAAGGACGCATCATGTCGCGAGTACCAGGGTGGCTCGGCAGGCTCGGCGCAGGACTCACCGAGCTGGGAGAGCGGTTGGACGAACGCCGGGCCGAGGTCGAGAAGGAGTCACAGGGCTCCCCCGACCTCCAGGACCGGCACGCAGTGCCTGTTTCCGTCGAGAAGTCGGACGGACCGGTTCCCGACACGCCGGAAACGCCCGGTTCCCCGGACGACCTGAACGACCTGGACGTCCTGGACGGCCTGGATGACCTGGGTTCCCCCGAAGACCCGCTGGCCGGCCGTGAACCGGCCGTGCTGCCGGCCCGGCGCCCCGCCTCCGAGAAGACGTCCACGTCGGCCTCGTACGTCCTGACGCCCCGTCCGGACCCCGCGCTCGCCGTGCCGTGGGGAGTGCGCGTCGCCGCCGAGGCCGGCTGGCGGCTGCTCATCCTCGCGGGCACGGTCTGGGTGCTGATGCGCGTCATCAGCGCGGTGCAACTGGTGGTGCTGGCCTTCGTGGCCGCGCTCCTCATCACCGCGCTGCTCCAGCCGACGGTGGCCCGGCTCACGCACCACCGGGTGCCACGCGGCGTCGCCACCGCGCTCACCGCGATCCTCGGCTTCGTCATCATGGGGCTGATCGGCTGGTTCGTGGTCTGGCAGGTCCAGGAGAACATCGACAATCTCTCCGGCCAGATCCAGGACGGTATCGACGAGCTGCGCAAGTGGCTCCTCAAGGGTCCGTTCCACGTGACGGACAAGCAGATCAACGAGATAGCGAAGAACCTCCGCGAGGCGGTCGGCGCGAACACCGACCAGATCACCTCGGCGGGCCTCCAGGGCGTGACGGTCATCGTCGAGGGCCTCACCGGCATCCTCCTGACGATGTTCTCGACGCTCTTCCTGCTCTACGACGGCAAGCGGATCTGGGAGTGGTCGCTCAAGCTCGTCCCGGCCGCCGCCCGTCCCGGAGTCGCGGGCGCGGGTCCGCGCGCCTGGCGCACCCTCACGGCGTACGTGCGCGGCACGGTGATAGTCGCCATGATCGACGCCATCTTCATCGGCCTGGGCATCTACTTCCTCGACGTGCCCATGGCCGTCCCGCTCGCCGTCTTCATCTTCCTCGGCGCGTTCATCCCGCTCGTGGGCGCGGTCATCTCCGGAGCCCTCGCGATCGTCGTCGCCCTCGTCACCCAGGGCGTGTTCACCGCCCTGATGACGCTCGCCGTGGTCCTCGCGGTCCAGCAGATCGAGGGGCACGTCCTGCAGCCGTTCATCCTCGGCCGCGCGGTGCGCGTCCACCCGCTCGCGGTGGTGCTGTCCGTCGCGGCGGGCGGCATGGTCGCGGGCATCGGCGGAGCCGTCGTCGCGGTCCCGCTCGTCGCGGTCACCAACACCGTTGTCACCTACCTGCGTTCGTACGCGCACGAGGCGGGCCAGCGCCATTCGCCCGAGCCCCGGGGCGCCACGGCGCTCGACCCGGCACCGGCGAAACGGCTCACACCGTAGGCGATTCCGTGCCGCTCCGGGGGACCGGAGGCGGCACGGAGAACGAAGAACGCGCAGGGCCCCGCTCACCGTCGAGGTGAGCGGGGCCCTGCGCGTGGTGCGGAGCGAGGACTACTCGGCGAGCACGGCCTCGGCGTCCAGCGTGGCGCCGACGGCCTGGAGAACGGCGGCGATCTTGAACGCCTCCTGGATGGTCTCCCGGTCGACACCCGCCTTGCGGAGCACCTGCTCGTGCGAGTCGAGGCACTGCCCGCAGCCGTTGACGGCGGAGACGGCGAGCGACCACAGCTCGAAGTCGACCTTGTCCACGCCCGGGTTGCCGATGACGTTCATCCGCAGACCGGCGCGCAGCGTCCCGTACTCCGGGTCGGAGAGCAGGTGCCGCGTGCGGTAGAAGACGTTGTTCATCGCCATGATCGCGGCGGCCGACTTGGCGGCCGTGTACGCCTCGGGCGACAGCCGGTCCTTCGCGTCGGGCTCCAGCTCACGCAGCACGCGCGGGGAACGCGACGCGATCGCGCAGGCCAGCACCGTGCCCCACAGCTGCTGCTGCGGGAGGTCGCTGTTGCCGATCACCGAACCGAGGTTCAGGCGAAGGTCCTTGGCGTAGTCCGGTATGGCGGACTTCAGTTCGTCGAGAGCCATGGAAGATCACTCACCGGCCAGCAGGGCGACCGGGTCGAGCGTCGTCTCGCCCTTGGTCCAGTTGCACGGGCAGAGCTCGTCCGTCTGGAGAGCGTCCAGGACCCGCAGGACCTCCTTGGGGTTACGGCCGACGGAGCCGGCGGTCACCATGGAGAACTGGATCTCGTTGTTCTGGTCGACGATGAAGACGGCACGCTTGGCGAAACCGTCCTCGCCCTCGATGCCGAGGTCACGCATGAGCTCGTGCTTCGAGTCGGCCATCATCGGGAAGGGCAGGTCACGCAGGTCGGCGTGGTCCTTGCGCCAGGCGTGGTGCACGAACTCGGAGTCGCCGGAGAACCCGAGGACCTGGGCGTCGCGGTCGGCGAACTCGTCGTTCAGCTTGCCGAAGGCGGCGATCTCGGTGGGGCACACGAAGGTGAAGTCCTTGGGCCACGCGAAGACGATCTTCCACTTGCCTTCGTAGGTCTTGTGGTTGATCTCCTCGAACTCCTGGCCCTTCTCCAGCGAGACGCAGGCGGTCAGGTCGAACTCGGGGAACTTGTCACCAACAGTGAGCACGCATTCTCCTTGCAGCGGGGAGCCGTCCCTTTTGGGGGCGTTTCCCTTGGGTTGGACGAACGTGATCGTGGCACAGGCTGCATTGATTCGGGAAATAGCTACACTCGGTCGGGTTGATCGGTTACGTCTATCAGTAACCGTCGGTGAAGCGATGCGGAGAGAGAGGTGCGGCCGTGGCGAGCTCCAGCCGCGAGGCCGGCCCGGTGGGCGGCACACCGGCGGTGGGTGGAAGCGTCCCCGGCGCGCGGGCGGTCCCCCTCGGCCGGGGCCCCACCATCGGCCGCACGGGAGCCAAGGGCAACGGGCGTCGTCAGCCCAGCCTCGCCCAGCTCCGCGCCTTCGCCGCCGTCGCCGAGCACCTGCACTTCCGCGACGCGGCCGCCGCGATCGGCATGAGCCAGCCCGCGTTGTCCGGAGCCGTCTCCGCCCTGGAGGACACCCTCGGCGTGACCCTGCTGGAGCGTACGACCCGCAAGGTGCTCCTGTCGCCCGCCGGAGAGCGTCTCGCCGTACGCGCCAAGGCGGTGCTGGAGGAGGTCGGCGCGCTGATGGAGGAGGCGGAGGCCGTCCGCGCGCCGTTCACCGGAGCCCTGCGCCTCGGTGTCATCCCCACCGTCGCCCCCTATCTCCTGCCCACCGTCCTGCGGCTCGTCCACGAGCGCTACCCCGACCTCGACCTCCAGGTGCACGAGGAGCAGACGGCCAGCCTGCTGGAGGGGCTCGCGGTCGGGCGGCTCGACCTGCTGCTCCTCGCCGTGCCGCTCGGAGTGCCCGGTGTCACCGAACTCCCTCTGTTCGACGAGGACTTCGTACTGGTGACCCCGCTCGACCACTGGCTGGGCGGCCGGGAGGGCATCCCGCGCGAGGCGCTGCGCGAACTGCGTCTCCTGCTGCTCGACGAGGGGCACTGCCTGCGCGACCAGGCCCTGGACATCTGCCGGGAGGCCGGACGCGCCGACGCCCCCGTCACCACCACCGCCGCGGGACTGTCCACCCTCGTCCAGCTGGTCGCCGGAGGACTCGGCGTGACCCTTCTGCCGCGCACCGCCGTCAAGGTGGAGACGACGCGCAGCAACCAGCTCCTGACCGGATACTTCGCGGACCCGGCACCCACGCGGCGCATCGCGCTCGCCATGCGCGCGGGCGCCGCCCGCGGCACCGAGTACGAGGAACTGGCGGCGGCCCTGCGCGACGCGCTCCGTCCGCTGCCCGTCCGGATGGTGGGTCCCCGGGACTGAACCGCCGCACACAGGCGGTCATTTGAGCGACCGATGAAGGCGTCCGAAAGCCGGGAATTCTCAACTTCCGTCAGGTAGCGCTACTCCGGCGAATCCTCGTTTCCCGGCTGATACACATACCCCCTCAGTGTGACGCGTCAGGCGTCTGTGCGAAATGCCGGAAGGTCCAAGGGGAGCGATGTCGGGCGATCGGGATTCCCTCGGCCGGGTCGGATTCGACCTGCTGACGATCGCGCTGAGCGCATGCCGACAGGCCCGGGCGACGGGAAGACTGCGGGTGTCCGGAAGGCCGGGGGGCGTCTTCCACCTGCGTGACGGCTGTGTCGTCGCCGTCGAGAGCCCCGGCGCCCCCGGACCCGAGGCGCGTCTGCTGCGCTCCGGCCGGGTCGGCGGTGAGCAGTGGGCCGACCTGCTCCGGGAGGCGGGCGGCAGCCGGTGGCCGCAGGCCGGGCTGATCGCGCACGGGTACGCGGGCGCCGCACAGCTCCGGGTTGTCTGCATGATGGCGATGCAGGACGCGGCGTTCGCCGTCGTCGCGGGAGAGGTCGAGGCGTGCGATCCGCTGGACGCCGACTTCGAGCCGTACGCGCCCGTCGAGCAGGGGGAGACGCCGGGACGCCTGTTGCAGGACGCGGCGCGCAAACTCGCGGCCGTCGCGGCGCTGCCCCGTCCCGTGCGACCGGACCGCGAACGCCCCGTGCAGGCGGCGGTGCCGGACGAGTTACGGGACCGACTGCCCGCTCCGCAAAGGGAGTTGCTGGCCCACGCCGACGGCCGGCGGACCGCTCGCGACATCGCCTTCGCGACCGGCCTCGGCGTCTACACCGCCACCGTCGGGATGGCCCGCCTGCTCGGCGACGGACTCCTGGAACTGCCCGACGCGCCGGAGTCCGCCTCCCCGGTCACCGTACGCATCCCGCCCACCGAGTCCCTCAGGAAGCGGTCGCCGTCCACCGTGCCGGGCCCCGATCCGGAGCTGCTCTCCGCGCTGGCCGCGGCGCTGACCGCCGGAACGGACGACCCCGACCCCGACTCCGACCCCGCTCCCGATCCGGACGCGGAGACCGCCGGCCCCGCCGACCCGCCCGCGGTCGAAGAGGGCGACCGAACCCCCCGTACGGACACCTCCGAGGCGGTCGGCGGTGATTCCGGGGGCGTTCGCGACGGCGAGATCCCCGGCCACCGCGATACCGCGGGACCGGCCGCCGCGCCCCGGTCGGTGTCTCTCGTACTCCCCGGTCCGGACGCCCCGTCCCTGCCCCGCCGTGAACCCGGAGCGAGCGGAATCACCGAGACGCTCGCCCCGGAAAGAGCTGCGGTGAGCTGGAAAGGGTTCTTCCGCCTGCGGCACCGCATCTGGACGCCGGATTCCGGCACCTGACCCCGCACCGCCCTTCTTCTCGACCAAACGCACCCCATGACCAGGGAGTTCAGCTCATGAATCACGAGGCATTGGCCAACGAGATGAGAGGCCTCCGGGAACGGGTGACCGGAATCACCGACACGGCGGTGGCCGCCGCCGACGGCATGCTCATCGCGGCCGACACCGCCGACACCATCGAGGCGGAGAGCCTCGCCGCGATCGCCGCCGCCGGACTCGGCATCGCACGCCGCGCGACCGCCGCGACCGGCCGGGGCGTCTTCCGGCAGACCGTGACCCACGGCAGCCAGGGATGCGCCGTCTTCTACGCGGTCGGCGACACCGCGCTGATGATCGTCCTCGGCGACGAGGGCATCGACCTCGAGCGGCTCCACGAGCAGACCCGCCCGGTCCTCGGACGCATCGGTTCGATCCTCGCGGGCGACGATCCCGAGCCGGCCGCCGGAACCCCGTACACCTCCGGCCCGTTCGCCGGAGCCGTGACCGAGACAGCGAACGCGAACGAAGGGGTATGACGACATGGCCACCAAGCAGATGCGACCGGGCTTCTCCGACCAGATCATGGGCCTGGTGAAAGCACTGCGCACCGACGCCCCGGACTGCGTCGCCTCCGGCGCCGTCGACATGTCGACGGGCATGCTGCTCTCCTACGAGACCGTAGACAACCACCCGCCGGAGGTGCTGGACCTGCTCGCGGGCGCGACGCTCGACCTGTTCCAGGGGCGTACCGTCCAGATGATCGAGGACGTCTTCAAGGAACGCCGCGGCGTCGAGACCGACCAGCACTTCTTCCAGGAGATCCTCGTCAACAGCGAGAACCTCACCCACCTCTTCGTGCGCATGAACGACCAGCAGGACGTGGTCGCCGTGGTCGTCTGCCGCAAGGCGGTGAACGTGGGCATGCTCTTCGCCCAGGTCCGCCGCGTGGTGCGCGAGTACAGCATCTGAGACGCGCGCAGGTGGCCCTCCCGAGGGGGAGGGCCACCTGCGGCGGCGGCGCGCTACGCGGGCGCGGACTACTCCGTGCGCAGCCCGTCCGGCCGCATCAGCCGGATCAGCGGCGGCAGGCTGAGCAGGGTCACGAGCAGGACGACTCCCGCGCCGATGCCCGTCATCGACAGCATGCTCGGCCAGTCGACCCGCACCGGGGTGTCCGTCATCTTCAGCAGCACCGTGCCGAGGGTGAGCCCCACCACCGAGGCGAGGGCGAGTCCGAGGGCGATCGGGATCGCGGTCTGCCACAGCACCGACATGCTGAGCGTGCGGCGCCGGGTGCCGAAGGCGACCAGCGCCGACAGCAGCTTCCTGCGCTCGCGCAACTGCTCCAGCTGCGAGACCAGAAGGCTCGCGCCGATCAGGAAGAGCACGCAGGTGGCGCCGACGAACAGGCCGGTGCGGATCGAGGTGAAGCGCCGGGACTGCTCACTGGCCGTCCAGGTCATCGCCTCCGCGAACGGGCCGATCGACGCGGCGGTGTTCCGCACGTGCTCGTTCACGTCCGGCACCGAGCGGTCCAGCCTGACGTAGACCTCACCCTGGAACGCGCCGGCCGCGCTGCGCGGCAGCGCGCCCCGGGTGACGAGGATGCCCCCGCGGTCGTAACCGGTCGGGTCCTCCCGTCCCTCCACCGTGCGGATGGCGTGCGGCAGGGTGAAGGGCGCCTCGGACGCCGCACCGCCGTTGTAGCTCGGGTCGATGTAGATCGTCCGGCCCGGCTGGGCCAGCTTCGGGGTGTCGTTGTCGTACTGCGCGTGCCGCACCGCGAAGACGTCACCGTCCTTGCAGGAGGGCAGCTCGGCCACCTCGCGCAGGGCGGTGCAGTCGCCGACCGTCACGGCCGCCGACAGTCGGGCCTCCTTGCGGCGCTCTCCCGCGTAGGCGGTCGACAGTGCGACGACCGTGCGGACTCCCTCGGTGCGGCGGAGTTTCCCCGCGGCCCCGTCGAGCGCCACGCCGGCCGGAACGGTGACCGACATCTGGGCGCGCGACAGGTCCTTCGCCGAAGGCTTCGTGTAGTCGCCCTCCACACCGGCGAACAGCATCTGCAGCGCGATCGCGCCGGCCACCGCCACGGCGATGCCGTTGACCATGCGGGCCGCGGTCCCGCTGCTCAACTGGAGCCGGCGGATCGCCAGTTGCCAGGCGACCCCGCCCGAGTTCAGCCGGGAGACGACCGCCTCGACGACCCAGGGCAGCAGGGCCGTCACACCGACCAGCAGCAGGATGACACCGCCGATCACCATGGACTCGTTGAAGTTCCCGTTGTCCCGCCCCTGCCCGACCATCGGGTAGAGCAGGGCCAGTCCGCCGAGCGGCAGCAGCAGCCGCCACCACAGGCGGCGCTTCGGGGGCCGCGCGGTGCGCACCACGCCCAGCGGCTCGATGACGACCCCACGCAGCGCGAAGAGGGTCACGCCGACGGCCGCCGCCGGGACCGAGACCGCGACCAGCGCGACCAGCGCGGGCGCGGGGCTGAGGTCGCCCGGGAAGACGCTGATCTCGAACAGGTCGATCAGTCCGGCGAGTTGGCGGCCGAGCAGGAAGAACCCGGCGCCGAGGACCAGTCCGAGCAGGGCTCCGGCCATGGCCTCGCCGGCCGCGACCCGCCGCGTCATGCGCCCGTCCGCGCCGACCAGCCGCAGCGCGGCGAGCCTGCGGTCGCGCCGCTCGCCGCCGAACCGCACCGCCGCGGCGATGAAGACACCGACCGGCATGAGCAGCACGACGAAGACGATCAGGATGAGCAGCAGCAGGACCGGGTCGAGCGACTCGGAACGGCTCTTCGAGCCGAAGGCGTCGATGCGCTCGATCCGCCCCGACAGCTTGCCCGCCACGGACAGGCTGTCGCTGCCCGCGTAGTAGGCGAGTTCGTGCGGTCCGATCAGCCCGGAGTCCGCGATCGTCCCGGTGACGCGATAGGGCAGGCGGTCGCGCAGCAGCGCTCCGTCGGCGGACTTCAGCAGTCGGTCGAGGGCGGGGGAGACGACCATGTCGCCGGGGTGGGGGAAGGTCCGCAGGCCCGGCGGCAGCGGGGCACGGTCCCCCTCGGGCCGGAGCAGCCGGCCGCGCACGTCGGCGGAGCGGTAGGTGGTGTCGGTGCTGCCGACGAGGAGGGTGCGGTCCGACTTCTTCATGACCGTCGAGCGGAAGGTCATGTCGTTGCGGTCGCGTTCCCGGTCGTGCCGGGAGGACAGCGCGCTCGGGATCGACGTGGTGAGCAGCAGCAGCGCCACTCCGAGGCCGACCCCGACGGCGGTGAGCAGCACGCGCACCCAGGCCTCACGGCCGCCGGTCATCGCGAACCTGGCGCCCATCCCGAGGTCGCGGGACCACTGCGGAAGCCTCGGGGCGGTGCGGGCCGCCCCGGTGGGGGCGGCGGGGGACGGGCGGTCACTCATACGATCCGCTCCATGTCACGGGACTTCCCGTCGCGTACGACGATCTCGCGGTCCGAGTAGGCGGCCACGCGGGCCTCGTGCGTGACGAGCACGACGGCGGCGTTGGTCGAGCGGGCGGCGTCGGTGAGCAGCTGCATCACGCGCTCGCCGTTGAGGGAGTCGAGCGCCCCGGTCGGTTCGTCGGCGAACAGCACGCGGGGGCTGGTGACCAGCGAACGGGCCACGGCGACGCGCTGCCCCTGGCCTCCGGAGACCTCGCCGGGCCGCTTGCCCTTGACGTCGTCGACCTCCAGGCGCTCCATCCACGTGAGGGCCGCGCGCTCGGCCTCCTTGCGTCCGCTGCCGTTCAGCCGCAGCGGCAGGGCGACGTTCTCGACGCAGGTCAGCTCCGGGACGAGCTGGCCGAACTGGAAGACGAAGCCGAACTCGGAGCGGCGCAGCGCACTGCGCTGGGCGTCGTTCATCGTCGCCATCTCGCGGCCGTTGTACGTGATCGAGCCCGAGTCGGGGGTGACGATGCCGGCGAGGCAGTGCAGCAGGGTCGACTTGCCGGAGCCGGAGGGGCCCATCACGGCGACGACCTCGCCCGGGTGGATGGAGAACTCCGCCCCGTCCAGGGCGGTGGTCGGGCCGTAGGCCTTGCGCAGCTCCGACGCGGTGAGCAGGGAGCCGGGAGGAGGGGTGGTCGAGGTCATCGGGTCGTCACCGCCTCGGCGAGCTTGTCGAGCCGCGCGGCGGTCAGTTCCAGCCAGCGCAGATCGGCCTCGAGGTGGAAGAGGGCGTGGTCGCAGATCAGCTGGTCGGCCAGGTCGCCCTTGCGCTTGCGTTCGGTCAGCATGCGCATCATGCGCAGGTGCTCCGAGCGCTGGGTGTCGAGGATCTCGCTCGCGTCGCGATGCGTCAGCAGTGCGAGGACGATCTTCGTGTAGAGGGTCGACTGGAGGTAGGGCTCGGGCTTCTCGGGCGTGGCGAGCCACTGCTGGACGTCGGTGATCCCGGCGTCGGTGATGGCGTACCGCTTGCGCTCGGGACCGCCGCCCGCCTCTATGCCGTCGACCTCGACGAGGCCGTTCTTCAGCAGGCGCGACATCGTCGAGTAGACCTGGCCGTAGTGCAGCGGCCGGTCGTGACCGAACTTCTCGTCGAAGGCCCGCTTCAGGTCGTAACCGTGGCGCGGGCCGGACTCCAGGAGCCCCAGGAGGGTGTGACCGATGGACATGCGGAGCACTCTACACAGCGGGTATACATGGTGTGTATACGCGTGGTGCAGAGTGCGGGGAGGGGCGGGGGCGGAGGGATGTGGCCGGGGAGAAGTCGCCTGGCCAGGAGGCATTGTCACGGTTTCGAATCAGGCTCCGACGTCCCCGTATCGCGAGGCTCTTGAGGCCTACTCACCCGCGCGAGACCCTCCGGCGGGGCGAGCCCCGCTCCGCCGGCGCCCCGGCGGACCGAGGGCGTGAGCCGCGACTCCCTCAGCTCTCCGGATCCCCGGAGACCGGGGGCCGGCCCCGGCGCGGGATCGGGCCCGCGCCGCCGGGCAGACGCCCGGCCTCGCCGAGGGCGCGGCGCAGCAGGAACTCGATCTGCGCGTTGGCGGACCGCAGTTCGTCGCCGGCCCAGCGGGCCAGTGCCTCGTACACCAGCGGGTCGAGCCGCAGCAGTACCTGCTTGCGCTGCTGCTGCGGCCGACGCGGCGGAGTTCCCTCCGTGGGAGACGTCACTGGTAGAGGGACCCCGTGTTCAGGACGGGCTGCGCCGCGCGGTCACCGCACAGCACCACCATCAGGTTCGACACCATCGCCGCCTTCCGCTCGGAGTCCAGCTCCACGATGTCGCGCTCGGTGATCCGGGTGATCGCCGCCTCGACCATGCCGACCGCGCCGTCCACGATCTGCCGCCGCGCCGCGACGATCGCTCCGGCCTGCTGGCGCTGGAGCATCGCGGAGGCGATCTCGGGAGCGTACGCGAGGTGCGTGAAGCGCGACTCGATGATCCGCACGCCGGCGGCGGCCACGCGCGCGTGCAGTTCGACCGCGAGCTTCTCGGTGATCTCCTCGGCGTTCCCGCGCAGTGACAGGCCGTCCTCCTCGTGCGCGTCGTAGGGGTACTCGATGGCGATGTGCCGGACCGCCGCCTCGGTCTGCGTCGAGACGAACTCCCGGAAGTCGTCGACCTCGAACGTGGCCTGGGCGGTGTCCTGCACGTTCCACACCACGACCGCGGCGAGCTCGATCGGGTTGCCGTAGGCGTCGTTGACCTTGAGGACGGCGGTCTCGTGGTTGCGGACACGGGTCGAGATCTTGGTGCGCGACGTGAGCGGGTTCACCCAGCGCAGTCCGTCCTGGCGGATCGTGCCGCGGTAGCGCCCGAAGAGCTGGACCACGCGGGCCTCGCCCGGCGCGACGGTGTTGAGGCCGCACATCGCGAAGAACGCGGCGACGGCGACCAGGACGCCCAGGATGATCAGCGCCGCCTGGGCGCCGCCGGACCGGACGACCCCGCCGCCGACGGCACACAGGGCGGCTCCGGCGAGCAGTCCGAGGAGGCCGAGCAGCAGCGCGAGCCCCCCGCCGATGCTGTGCGCGGTGAACTCCCGCACGTGCGGCGCGGGCATCTCGGGGAGGTCGGTCGGCGGCGTGGGGTCCGGTGCGCCCGGGGCGGGCGAGGACGCGTGGGAAGCGTGTGACGACATGGTGGGTCCCCCCGTTCGTACGGCATAGCTTCGGTCTAGCTAAGTGATATCACTTTACCTCGCATCGCAACCTTCGGTGCCTCCTGGTCGTCGGTTTTGTTGGGGCCCGTGCTGAGGGCGTGCTGATTGTCACGTCCGGAAAAGACCGGATCGGCGGCCCTTTGTCATAGCGCGCGGTGTTAGCTTGCTGAGCTGACCGGAGCGACGAACGTGTGTGCCACACGAGAGTGAAGCGGAGCGGATCGACCCATGGGACGAGCGGAAGAGAGACGAGCGCGGCAGGCGCAGGGCCGCCGCGCGGCGCCCAAGCGCTCGTCCGGACACGAGTCGGTGGGCCCCGGCGGCGCGACGCCGGGCGGGAAGAAGCCCCGCCGCACCGGCATACGCAGGTTCGTGAACTGGAAGACGATCCTCGGCACGTTCCTCGGCGTCTGCCTGCTCGGCATGGGCGCCTTCCTCGTGCTCTACATGGTCGTCTCCGTGCCCGAGGGCAACGCGGCCGCGCGCCTGCAGAGCAACGTCTACGAGTACGGCGACGGCAAGACCCTCGCGCGCACCGGCAAGGTCAACCGCGAGATCGTCGACCTGTCCAAGGTGCCGAAGCCGGTCCAGAAGACCTTCGTCGCCGCGGAGAACAAGTCCTTCTACAGCGACTCCGGCGTCGACCTCAAGGGCACCGCCCGCGGTCTGCTCAACACCCTCTCCGGCAAGGGCAAGCAGGGTGGCTCGACGATCACCCAGCAGTACGTCAAGAACTACTACCTCAGCCAGGACCAGACCGTTTCGCGCAAGCTGAAGGAAATGGTCATCTCGCTGAAGGTGGACCGCAAGAAGTCCAAGGACGACATCCTCGCGGGCTACATCAACACCAGCTACTACGGCCGCAACGCGTACGGCATCCAGGCCGCCGCGCAGGCCTACTACCGCGTCGACGCGGACAAGCTCAGCGTCGCGCAGGGTGCCTACCTCGCCTCGCTGCTCCAGGCGCCCAGCCAGTACGACTGGGCGGTCGCCACGGACACCGGCAAGCGCCTGGTGCAGGCCCGCTGGAACTACACGCTCGACAACATGGTCGAGCAGGGCTGGCTCGGCTCGGGCGAGCGGCAGGGCCTGAAGTTCCCCAAGCCCAGGGACCCCCAGGGCGCGGCGGGCATGCAGGGCCAGACCGGCTACCTGGTGACCGAGGCGCAGGACGAACTGGCCCGGCAGCTCGTCGCCCAGGGCAAGGCGGCCGACCTCGACGACGCCAAGGCGCTGGTCGACGCGGGCGGCTGGACCATCAAGCTCAACATCGACAAGAAGAAGCAGGCCCTGCTCGAGAAGACGGTCAAGAAGCAGCTGACCGGCAAGCTGGACCCGAAGAAGCGCAAGGTCGACGCCAACATCCAGGCGGGCGCCGCGTCGGTCGATCCCAAGACCGGCAAGGTCGTCGCGATGTACGGCGGTCAGGACTACTTCAAGCACTACATCAACAACGCGACCCGCCGGGACTACCAGGCGGCCTCGACGTTCAAGCCGCTGATCTTCGCCGCGGCGCTCGCCGAGGAGGCCAAGACCCGCTCCGGCAGGCCGATCACCGCGAACACGATCTACGACGGCACGAACCGCCGTCCCGTCGTGGGCAGCGACATCGCCTTCGCCCCGCCGAACGAGGACGAGCACAGCTACGGCGACGTGACGGTGCAGACCGCGATGAACAAGTCCATCAACGCCGTCTTCGCCCAGATGGGCGTCGACGTCGGCATGGACGAGGTGCTGAAGGTCGCGGGCAAGCTCGGCATGAACACCAAGGGGCTCCAGGCGGTGCCCGCCCAGACCCTCGGCTCCATGGGCGCCAGCCCGCTGGAGATGGCGGGCGTGTACGCGACGCTCGACAACCACGGCAAGAAGGTCACCCCCTCGATCCTCGCCTCGGCCGAGCACAAGGACCTCACGGTCGACGTACCCGACCCCGTCGGCGGCCAGGTCATCAGCCGGGAGGCCGCCGACACGGTCACCTCGGTGCTCACCGGCGTGGTCGACGACGGCACGGCCCGTGTCTCGGTGCGGGACAACCCGTCCCGTGACGGCCAGCAGGTCGCCGGCAAGACCGGTACGTCCGACAACAACAAGTCGGCCTGGTTCACGGGCTACACGCCGAACCTCGTCACCTCGGTCGGACTGTTCGGCGAGGACGCCAAGAACCACCACCAGGTGCCCATGAAGGGCGCCACCGGCCTCTTCGCCGAGGGCGGCCGTGTCAACGGCGGTGGCTTCCCGGCGCAGATCTGGGCGGCGTACACCTTCGGCGTGATGGACGGCAAGGTCAGCAAGTTCGACCTCGACACCACCTCGGGCGCCGCGGTCGAGCCGACCGACACACCGACCATCAGCGAGTCGCCGTCCGACACGCCGTCGTCGACGCCGACGACCGAGGAACCGTCGTCGGAGCCGCCCTCCAGCAGCAGTCCGCCGACGCCCTCGGACAAGCCGACGACGACCCCACCGTCGTCACCGCCTCCGTCCACGCCGTCGCAGACCCCGACCGGACAGCTCCCGGACAACCCGTTCGGCCAGGACGACCAGAGCCAAGGGCAGTAACCACGACAGCACGCGGCACGTGAAGAGGGGCACCCGGAGACCCGGGTGCCCCTCTTCACGCTTCCGCGTCTCCGCCGCGGACCTCAGCCCCGGTTCAACTCGAACCAGACGACCTTCCCCGTGCTCAGCCGGGTGGCGCCCCAGCGCCGGGCCAGCTTGTTCACCAGGTACAGCCCGCGGCCGCCCTCGTCCGTGGCCCGCGCCTGCCGCAGCCGCGGCAGCTGCGGCACGTCGTCGCCGACCTCGCAGCGCAGCACGTCCGTCCGCAGCAGTCGCAACGTCACCGGCCGCGACGCGTAGCGCACCGCGTTCGTCACGACCTCGCTGACCAGCAGCTCCACCGCGTCGGTCATGTCCTCCATGCCCCACCGCGCGAGCGCCCGCCGGGCCAGCCGGCGTGCCCGGCCCGGCGCCGCGTCCTCCGGCTCCAGGAACCAGTACGCGACATCGCTCGGCGCGATCCCGTCGAACCGGGCCGCGAGCAGCGCGATGTCGTCGTCCCGGTCGCCCGGGCCGAGCATGTCGAGCACCTCGTCGCAGAGGGCCTCCAGCGGCGGCGGATGATCCGGGCCGGTCAGCGCGGCCGTGGCGGCGAGCTTCTCGCGCAGCTGCTCTATCCCGGTCCAGACGTCCCGCAGCCGCGACTCCACCAGGCCGTCCGTGTACAGCAGCAGCGTCGCCCCCGCGGGCGCGTCGAGCTCCACGGCCTCGAAATCGACCCCGCCGACCCCGATGGGCGCGCCCGGCGGTACCCGCAACACCTCGGCCCGGCCGCCCAGGTGCAGCAGCACCGGCGGGGGATGGCCCGCGTTGGCGATCGTGATCCGGTGCGACACCGGGTCGTACACGGCGTACAGGCAGGTCGCCATGCGGTCCGTGCCGAGCCGTTGCGCCTGCTCGTCGAGGTGGTGCAGCACCTCCTGCGGAGGCAGGTCGAGCCCCGCGAGGGTCTGCGCCGTCGTCCGCAGCTGGCCCATGATCGCCGCCGACGTCATCGAGTGACCCATGACGTCGCCCACGACCAGGGCGACCCGGCTGCCCGGCAGCGGGATCGCGTCGTACCAGTCCCCGCCGACCCGCGCGGTCTCCGCGGCCGGCAGGTACCGGGACGCCAGCCGCA
Organism: Streptomyces sp. M41(2017); assembly: GCF_002078175.1. Classification (GTDB taxonomy): domain Bacteria; phylum Actinomycetota; class Actinomycetes; order Streptomycetales; family Streptomycetaceae; genus Streptomyces. The sequence continues at coordinate 3,204,355 of NZ_MWFK01000001.1, forward strand.
CACCCGTGGGCCGCGGCAGCGTCTCCGGCAGCATCGTGCGCTGCAACTCGTCGGCGATGTACGCCTCGCGGCCGTACAGCACCGCCTTGTCGATCCCGAGCGCGCTGTGGGTCGCGAGCTGGGCGGCGACCAGCAGGTCGTCCGCCTCGAACGCGATCCGCTCCGGGCGCCGCAGGAACAGGGCGGCGCCGATCACCCGGCGCCGGCCGCGCAGCGGCGCGAGGATCGCGCGCTGTCCGCTCGGGACCGCCAGATCGTCGCCGAGCAGCTCCGGCAGCGCGGCGCGGGCCGCGGGGGCGTCGGCGAACACCGGCCGCACTCCGCGCAGCACCTCGGCCAAAGCGCCGCCCGGGCGCACCTCACACAACTCCGCGGTCATCGCCGACAGCTCGTTGGGTTCGGGACGCGCGAGAGGCAGGAAGCCGCCCTCGGTGTCCCGCTCCTCGGGAATCCGGTCGGTCCGGCGCAGCCGCAGCACCAGGGGTCCCGTCGGCCGCTCGTCGCCGACCGGCAGCGGATCCCGCAGATAGACGAGGATCGCGTCCGAGAACGTCGGCACGGTCGCCCGGCACAGCCCCATGACGATCTCGTCGAGGTCGATGCCCCGGGCGATCCGCCGGGTCGCGGCGCCCACGAAGCGCAGCCGGTCGCCGTCCCGCCGCATCGGCATCGGCCCGCCCTGCGGCAGGCTCTGCCCCGTACGGCGCTCCTTGCCGCCCGAGGCGCGCGCGGAACGGTCCTGCTCCGCGTCCGGCTGCACCGGGATGCTCTCCGGCGCGGGCCGCGGGCGGTGCGGATCCGGCTCGGCGGCCGAGGGCTGGGAGTGCTCCGCGCCCGCACCGGGCGCGGCCGGCGACGGCGCGTCCGTGCCGGGGCCGCGCGAGGCGTCACCCGCGCGGGCCTGAAGAGGTAAGGCGCCGGACCCGGGCTGGGGGGACGGCTGGTCCGGGGTACGCAGGAGCGCCCCGCGAGGGTCCGCGGGGGCGGCCGGCCGGCCGGCGCCGTTCTGCCGGCGCTCGTGCGAGGTGGGGTGCTCCGTCACGCGTGTCGAGTCCATCCGTCCGGGGCTGCGCGCCGTGCGCGCAGTTCGTCCCGCAGCCCCGATACCCGGAATGTGTGCCCCAGGAACGGATTCTGCGTGTCGTCAGGTGTGGAACCGGTGGTGGGCACGGCCGGCGCATGGCCGGGAACGGCCCGCGGACGGCCGGAAACGGGCCGTGCCGAACACGGCGTCAGGACCGCAGCCCCCGCCCGCACGACCGTCGTGACGCCACCGCGCGGAGCGACCGGACCTCGGCCGGACACGCCGCCGTACCCCTCGTACCCCTCGCTCACGTCCTGCCGCCCCTCGGTGACATATGGTCAAGCCCGGCTCATCATGCGGGAGTTGTTGCTGCCGTGCGCCCTTGCGGAAGACGATCCTACGGTTGTACCACGGGGGCGCATCAAGGGTCTCATGAGGACACGTGCGCGGGCGTACGGTCCCAGTCATCCGGCAGAGCGGGAACCGGCCAGGCCGGGTCGGGCCTCCAGAGCTGCCATCCGTCCGAGAACGGCGACCCCCACGCGCGGATCACCTCCACCGCCGACCACCCCGCTTCTCGTACCCGCGCGGCCAGTTGAGCATCCATCAGACCGGCCCGCTGCGCCATCGCGAACTCGTCCTCGTCCAGCCAGCGCCAACTCCGGTCCGGGTGAACCGAGATGTCGAGGAAGTGGTCCTCGGAGTCCACCCCGCCCGCCCAACGCGTCAGCGGCGCCTCCAGGTTCACGTACCAGTTCTTGAAACGCCAGCCCGGCTCCCAGAAAAGCCACACCGACCAGGGATCGCCCGGCCGCGCCAGCTTGAGCACCCCGGTCCCGAACCACCGGTCGCGCCGCACCGTCCGCGGCTTGGTGTAGCGCGACTCCAGCGGCTCGCCGTGCACCGGCGACCCGTCGGCGAGCACCGGCTTCACACATTCGGTGCCCGGCGCCATCCACACCGCGAGCAGCTCGGCGTCGTCCCGTACGACCGTCACGGGGCGGCAGATGTGGACGTGCTCACCGGCGTTCTCCCGGTACCGCCACAGGATCTGGTGCCCGGGCTCCCAGAACGCCGCCGGCCCGCCCGCTTCCGCTCGTCTCACCGCTCCACCGTCTGCCATGAACAGATATTAGGTGCCCAGGGCATGCGACGCTGCGGCACGCGTCATGGTTCCCGCCGGCGCCGGGGACCTGTTACGGAGGCGTCATCAGGTGTTTCTCCCCGGCGGCGGGCCGTTACGGACGCGTCATCCGCAGGACATCCAGCGCTTCGTCGAGCTGCTCCTCCGTCAGATCCCCCCGCTCCACATAGCCCGACTCCAGCACCACCTCGCGGATGGTCTTCCGGTCCGCCAGCGCCTTCTTCGCGACCTTCGCGGCCTCTTCGTACCCGATGTACTTGTTCAGCGGCGTCACCACCGACGGCGAGGACTCCGCGTACTCCCGGGCCCGCTCCCGGTGCGCGACGATCCCGTCCACCGTCCGGTCGGCGAGCAGCCGCGACACGTTCGCGAGGAGCCGCACCGACTCCAGGACGTTCTTGCCGATCACCGGCAGCATGACGTTCAGCTCGAAGTTCCCGGCCGCGCCCGCGACGGCGACCGTCGCGTCGTTGCCCGTCACCTGCGCGGCGACCATCAGCACCGCCTCGGGAATCACCGGGTTCACCTTGCCCGGCATGATCGACGAGCCCGGCTGGAGATCCGGCAGGCTGATCTCGGACAGCCCGGTGCGCGGTCCCGAGGCCATCCACCGCAGATCGTTCGCGATCTTGGTCAGGCCGACCGCGATGGTCCGCAGCTGCCCGCTCGTCTCCACGATCCCGTCGCGCGCGCCCTGCGCCTCGAAGTGGTCGCGGGCCTCCGTCAGCGGCAGTCCGGTCGTCCGGGCCACCTCCGCGATCACCGCCGCGGAGAACCCGGGCGGCGTGTTGATGCCGGTGCCCACGGCGGTGCCGCCCAGCGGCAGTTCCGCCAGCCGGGGCAGCGAGGCGCGCAGCCGCTCGACCCCGTACCGGACCTGCGCCGCGTACCCGCCGAATTCCTGGCCCAGCGTCACGGGCGTGGCGTCCATCAGGTGGGTGCGGCCCGACTTGACCACGTCGGCGAACTCCTCCGCCTTGCGGCCGAGGGCGGCGGCCAGGTGCTCCAGCGCGGGCACCAGGTCGCGGGTCACCGCGGCGGTCGCGGCGATGTGGATCGAGGACGGGAACACGTCGTTGCTCGACTGGGAGGCGTTCACGTGGTCGTTCGGGTGCACGTCCCGGCCCAGCCGCTCGGTCGCGAGCGTGGCGACGACCTCGTTGGTGTTCATGTTGGAGGACGTCCCGGAGCCCGTCTGGAACACGTCCACCGGGAACTGCTCGTCCCAGCGCCCCTCGACGACCTCCGCCGCCGCCTCCTGGATCGCCTCGGCGACATCCTTGTCGATCACGCCCAGCTCGCCGTTCACCTTCGCGGCGGCCGCCTTGATCCGGGCGAGGGCCTCGATGTGCGCGCGCTCGATGTGCTGCCCCGAGATCGGGAAGTTCTCCACGGCGCGCTGGGTCTGCGCCCGCCATTTCGCGTCCGCGGGCACCCGCACCTCACCCATGGAGTCGTGCTCGATCCGGTACGCGCCTTCGCCCTGGCCATCTGCCATTGGTGACACCTCCATGGGGGACAGCATCCAGGAGGCGACGCGTGTTCCCGCCCGGGCGCGCGCGGCACGCGGAACCCGTGTCCGGCGCCGTCCCCGGACACGACGAACGGCCGCCAGCTCGACGGCCGTTCGTGGGGTTCGTGGAAAGCCCGGGGGCGCGGGCCACTACGTCACCGGGGAGAGCGCGCGCCCTACTGCGCGAGGCCGGGGCCCCGCACCGGGATGGACGTGAACGTGGGCGCGGGCGCCGGGTCCTGGAAGAAGTCGTTGCCCTTGTCGTCGACGACGACGAACGCCGGGAAGTCCTCGACCTCGATGCGCCAGACCGCCTCCATGCCGAGTTCCTCGTACTCGACGACCTCGACCTTCTTGATGCAGTCCTGGGCGAGACGGGCGGCCGGGCCGCCGATCGAGCCGAGGTAGAAGCCGCCGTGCGTGCCGCAGGCGTCGGTGACCTGCTTGCTGCGGTTGCCCTTGGCCAGCATCACCTTGGAGCCGCCCGCCGCCTGGAACTGCTCGACGTAGGAGTCCATGCGGCCGGCCGTCGTCGGGCCGAACGAGCCGGACGCGTACCCCTCGGGCGTCTTGGCCGGGCCCGCGTAGTACACCGGGTGGTCCTTCAGGTACTGCGGCATCTCCTCGCCCGCGTCCAGCCGCTCCTTGATCTTGGCGTGCGCGATGTCGCGCGCCACGACGAGCGGGCCGGTGAGCGAGAGCCGGGTCTTGACCGGGTGCTGCGTCAGCGCGGCGAGGATGTCCTCCATCGGCTGGTTGAGGTCGATCTTCACGACGTCGCCGGCCTCGTCGAGGTGCTCGTCCGTCGTGTCCGGCAGGAAGCGCGCCGGGTCGGTCTCCAGCTGCTCCAGGAAGACACCCTCGGCGGTGATCTTCGCGACGGCCTGGCGGTCGGCGGAGCAGGAGACGGCGATCGCGACGGGGCAGGACGCGCCGTGCCGGGGCAGTCGCACCACGCGCACGTCGTGGCAGAAGTACTTGCCGCCGAACTGCGCGCCGATGCCGATCTTCTGCGTCAGTTCGAAGACCTTCTGCTCCAGGTCCTTGTCCCGGAAGCCGTGGCCCAGTTCGGAGCCCTCGGCCGGGATCTCGTCCAGGTAGTGCGCGGAGGCGTACTTCGCGGTCTTCAGGGCGTACTCGGCGCTGGTGCCGCCGACGACGATCGCCAGGTGGTACGGCGGGCAGGCGGCCGTCCCCAGGGAGCGGATCTTCTCCTCCAGGAACTTCATCATGGAGCCCTCGTTGAGGACCGCCTTCGTCTCCTGGTAGAGGAACGACTTGTTGGCGGAGCCGCCGCCCTTGGCCATGAACAGGAACTTGTAGGCGCCGCCGTCGGTCGCGTACAGCTCGATCTGCGCCGGCAGGTTCGAGCCGGTGTTCTTCTCGTCCCACATGGTCAGCGGGGCCATCTGCGAGTAGCGCAGGTTGAGGTTCTTGTACGCCTCGTAGATGCCGCGCGACAGGGCCGCCTCGTCGCCGCCCTCGGTGAGCACGTTCTGCCCGCGCTTGCCCATGACGATCGCGGTGCCCGTGTCCTGGCACATCGGCAGGACACCCGCGGCCGCGATGTTCGCGTTCTTCAGCAGGTCGAGCGCGACGAACTTGTCGTTGCCCGACGCCTCGGGGTCGTCGATGATGCGGCGCAGCTGGGCGAGGTGCGCGGGCCGCAGATAGTGCTGGATGTCGTGGATGGCCTCCTCGGCGAGCGTGCGCAGCGCCTCCGGCTCCACCTTGAGGAACGTGCGCCCGTCGGCCTCGAAGGTGGAGACACCCTCGGAGGTCACCAGCCGGTAGGGAGTGGTGTCCTCTCCCTGGGGGAGCAGATCGGTGTACGCGAACTCAGGCATCTCGCCCATTCCTCACTCGACAGACAGCGGCGTGCCTCCATTGGCAGCGTCCACCAGCGTAGGACCTGGCGCGGGTGCCGAGTCTGTGAGGTAAGGCTCAGTTCGGACACCGGACGGACGCCCGGTTCTCCACAGGGGGCTCGGAAGGGGTAGTCGCGATCTATCGCGTTTGGGTACGCTGCTGTCGTGGACCTTCAGAAGAGCTCCGACGCGACCCCGGCCCCGGCGGCGCCCCCGGTCGAGCTGCGCGCCTCCGACGCCGACCGCGACCGGATCACCGACATCCTGCGCGACGCCCTCGCCGAGGGCCGCCTCACGCCGGAGGAGCACTCCGAGCGCGTGGAGGGGGTGCTGGCCACCAAGACGGTGGGCGAGCTCGACCGCTTCGTCCGGGACCTGCCCGCCGCGCACACCGGCCGCGCGACGCCCGCCTACGCGTCGGCGCCCAACCGCCCCACGGCGGGCGCGATCCCGGTCGACGCCGACGAGAGCGTGGTGGCGGTGTTCAGCGCCGCCGTCCGCAAGGGCCGCTGGCGCGCGGGCCGCCGGATCCACGCGTACGCGGTGTTCGGCAGCGTCGAGATCGACCTGAGCGAGGCGATCTTCGAGTACCAGCAGGTCGTGATCAAGACGGTCTCCGTGTTCGGCAACATCGAGATCCGTGTCCCGGAGAACGTCTCGCTGCGCGGCAACGGCGGCGGCGTGCTCGGCAACTTCGAGGTGCACACGATGGATTCGGGCGACCCGGACGCCCCCGTGGTGTACATCGACGGCCTCGCCGTCCTCGGGAACGTGGAGGCGCGGCCCAGGCGCGGCAAGCTCGTCGCGGACATCCTGGACCGCGTCACGGGCCGGCTGAACGACCGGATCGCCGACCGTGTGGACCGGGGTTTGCGCAAGCACCTGGACCGTTGACGCTTGTGAACGCGCGGGCGGTGCGCGGGCATTGGTTCCGTCGTGGACGATCGATCACGCGGGAGAACGCCCGGGCTTGGGAACGCAGTGCATAGGCGCGCGCACAGCGGGTAGGCCTTGCTGCATCGTCTCTTGGAGGGCGCTGTGGAACTTCCCCCGGCGCCCGGCACGCTCGCGAAGCCGTCGTCAGGAGTAGACCGTGCTGCAACCGCCGCATCAGTCCCTGCAGGTAGCTGCCGTACCGGCCCAGCGGGCGCCAGTGCGGGACAGGGATCAGGAAGCGCCATGGCACACGGAGGCGGTGTGCCGCCGCGACGAGGCCGGCCTGTTCTTCGCCCCCTCCAAGGAGCCCACCGCGGCCCGGCTCTCCCGTGAGGAGGCCGCCAAGCGCGTCTGCGCCCGCTGTCCGGTGATGGTCGAGTGCCGCGAACACGCGCTCCTGCAACCCGAGCCGTACGGCGTCTGGGGCGGCCTGACCGCCGCCGAGCGCCGCGTCGTGCTCGCCCGGCGCCGCCGCCGCGACGTGGAGCTCCAGAAGGCCGCGCGCGGGACGATAGCCGCGGCCGGCTGACCTCCCGGCCGGGAGCGGCCGCGTACGGGAATCCGAACGGGAGACGGAACGGGAAACCGTCAGGCCTCCCATCGGTCCACGCACGGAAAAGGGGCGCCCCTCCGCACAAGGGGCGCCCCTTCCGCGCCATGCGGCGCCCGGCCGGTGCCGCCGGCCGGTGGTCCTACTTGGCGCGGTCGAAGTCGATCGCGCTGTACGCGCGCAGCTTGCTCAGCCGGTGCTCCGACGTGATCTGGCGGACCGTCCCGGACTTGGACCGCATCACGATCGACTCGGTCGTCGCGGTCTCGGGGCGGTAGCGCACCCCGCGCAGCAGCTCGCCGTCGGTGATGCCGGTGGCGACGAAGAAGACGTTCTCGCCGGAGACCAGGTCGCTCGTGCCGAGGACGCGGTCGAGGTCGTGGCCGGCGTCGACCGCCCGCGCGCGCTCCTCGTCGTCCTTGGGCCACAGCTTGCCCTGGATGGTGCCGCCGAGGCACTTGACCGCACAGGCCGAGATGATGCCCTCGGGCGTGCCGCCGATGCCGAGCAGCAGGTCGATGCCGGTGCCCTCGCGCAGCGCCAGGATCGAGCCCGCGACGTCGCCGTCGGAGATCAGCTTGATGCGCGCGCCGGTCTCCCGGATCTCCTTGATGATCCCGTCGTGGCGGGGCCGGTCGAGGATGACGACGGTGACGTCCTCGGGGGTGACGCGCTTGGCCTTCGCGACGCGGCGGATGTTGACCGACACGGGCGCGTTGATGTCGACGAAGTCGGCGGCCTCCGGGCCGGTGACCAGCTTGTCCATGTAGAAGACAGCGGACGGGTCGAACATGGTGCCGCGGTCGGCGGCGGCCAGGACGGCGATCGCGTTGGTCATGCCCTTGGCGGTGAGCGTCGTCCCGTCGATCGGGTCGACGGCGATGTCGCACTCGGGGCCGGACCCGTCGCCCACGCGCTCTCCGTTGAAGAGCATCGGGGCTTCGTCCTTCTCGCCTTCACCGATGACGACGACGCCGTTCATCGAGACGGTGGAGACGAGGGTCCGCATGGCGCGGACGGCGGCGCCGTCGGCACCGTTCTTGTCGCCGCGGCCCACCCAGCGTCCCGCGGCCATCGCGGCGGCCTCGGTGACGCGGACGAGTTCGAGGGCGAGGTTGCGGTCGGGGGCTTCCGACGGGACTTCGAGTTCGGACGGCAGATGATGCTCGGTCATCGAGACGCACCTTTCTGATACGACGACGGCCGGATGAGGGTGGTGCCCCCGACTCTATCGCCAGGCTGACAAAATGAGCAGGGGGGCCCACGGATGAGCACGCCAGGGCACCTGCGACGATAGGGGCGTGGCAGGTACGAAAGGCAAGCAGTCGGTCCGGGACATGATTCTCTCCCTGGGCCTCATCGGGCTGATGGCGGGCGTCATCTACATCTTCATCCCGCACGACGACTCCGCGCCCGATCTCAAGCGGGTCGACTACCGGGTCGAGCTGCTGACCGCGCGCCGAGCGGCGAGCTACCCCGTGGCGGCCCCCGCCGGGCTGCCGGCGGAGTGGAAGCCGACCTCGGTGCGGTACGACGGCAGCGAGTTCGATGTCTGGCACCTCGGCTTCCAGGACCCCGACGGTCAGTACGTGGCGGTCGAGCAGTCCACTCAGCGTGCGCCCGTCTTCATCGACTCGGCCAGTCAGGGCGCGCGGGCGACCAAGGTGACCCAGCGCATCGGCGACCGGACGTGGCAGCGCTACGAGGGCGACCACTACGACGCGCTCGTCCTCAAGGGCGACGGCGCCACGACCGTGGTGACGGGTACCGCGTCCTTCGGCGCCCTCACGAAGATGGCGCAGTCGCTCAAGACGACCTAGGGCGTCCCCGCCAGGGCGTCCCCCCGGGGCCGCGCCGTGAGGCGCACCGGCCGCGCGCGAACGTACGAGAAGGGCCCCCGGCGGTGTGCCGGGGGCCCTTCTGCCATGCGGGTGCTGCCGGGATCGTCCCGGGCGGCGTGGTCCGTCAGACGGTCGTGATGACCTGGTCGAGCTCCAGGCGCGGGGAGCGCGGGAACCAGGCGTCCTCGCCCGGCTTGCCGATGTTGACGATCATCAGCGGAGTGTGGTCGTCGTCCAGGAACTCCTTCTGGATCCCGGCGAAGTCGGCACCGGTCATCGGGCCAGCGGCGAGGCCCGCGGCGCGGACGCCGATGATGAAGTACGCGGCCTGCAGGGCGGCGTTCAGCAGGGCGGCGCTCTCACGGGCCGGGCGCTCGGAGAAGAACAGGTCCTTCGCGGCGGGGAAGTGCGGCAGCAGGGCCGGCAGCTCCTCGTGGAACTCGTTGTCCGCGGACAGGATCGCGACCAGCGGGGCGGCGGCGGTCTTCGCCTGGTTGCCCTCGGCGAGGTGCCGCACGAGGCGCTCGCGGGCCTCGGGGGAGCGGACCAGCGTGATGCGCAGCGGCGACTGGTTGAAGGCGGTCGGGCCGAACTTGACCAGGTCGTAGATCGCCTGGACCTGCGCGTCGGTCACCGGCTCGTCGGTGAAGGTGTTCGCGGTGCGAGCCTCGCGGAACAGCAGGTCCTGAGCGGCGGGGTCAAGGACGAGAGACATGAAAGAAACCTTCTCGGTGCGTGCGGTGGATCCGTGGGGGATCTGTTGGCACCACCGACATTACGACGAGTAGGTTGAAAGTTCAACCAAAGTCGGAGCAGGGTGATCCGCTTCACAGCGGCACAGCGCTGGTGCGGCACAGTGGCCGCCGGGCGGCATGGCAGTAGATGGTGGTGCGGCACGGCGGCGGGGCGGCACGGCGGCGGGGCGGCTCCTGCCGGGAGCCGCCCCGCCGTGGACGATCACATGCCTACCGGGAGCCCGCGTCCCCGGGCTCGCCGCCCGCGGCGCCGCCCTCTCCGGACTCCTCCTCGGCGAGGGCCGCGTCCAGCCGGGCCCGCGCGCCCTCCAGCCAGCGCCGGCACACCTTGGCCAGCTCCTCGCCGCGCTCCCAGAGCGCCAGCGACTCCTCCAGGGTCGTACCGCCCGCCTCCAGGCGGCGTACGACCTCGATCAGCTCGTCCCGTGCCTGCTCGTACCCGAGCGCCTCGTCCACCTTGCTGGTCATGCGCCCACCCTATGCATCGACTCGAACCGTGAATTCACCCTCGGCGACCCGCGCCCGCAGCGTCTCGTCCGCCGTGACCTCCGCCGGGTCACGGACCACGTGCCCGTCGGCCTTCTGGAGCACCGCGTACCCGCGCTGGAGGGTCGCGGCGGGGGAGAGGGCCACCACGCGCGCGTGCGTGTGCGTCAGCTCCGAGTCCGCCCGGTCCAGGAGGTGCCCGAGCGTGCGCCGGCCCCGGTCGAGCAGGGCCGCCACCTGGTCCGCCCGCTCGTCGATCATCCGGTGCGGGTCCTCTATCGAGGGCCTGGCGAGCGTGTGCGCGAGGCCACGCTCCTCCCGGTCGAGGAAGGACTGCACGCTGCGGCGGGCCCGGTCGCGCAGGAACCGCACCCGCTCGTACTCCTCGCCCACGTCCGGCACGACCTTCTTGGCGGCGTCGGTCGGCGTGGACGCCCGCAGGTCGGCCACGTGGTCCAGCAGCGGGTTGTCCGGCTCGTGCCCGATCGCCGACACCACCGGCGTACGACAGGCCGCCACCGCGCGGACGAGCTGCTCGTCCGAGAACGGCAGGAGGTCCTCGACGCTGCCGCCGCCGCGTGCCACGACGATCACGTCGACGTCGTCGCGCGCGTCCAGGTCCTTCACGGCCTGCACGACCTGCGGCACGGCGTGGACGCCCTGTACGGCGACATTGCGCACCTCGAAGCGCACGGCGGGCCAGCGGTGCCGCGCGTTCTCCAGGACGTCCCGCTCGGCCGCCGAGGCGCGCCCGCAGACCAGCCCGATCAGCTGCGGCAGGAACGGCAGCGGCTTCTTGCGGTCGGCCGCGAACAGCCCCTCGGCCGCCAGCGACTTCTTCAGCTGCTCCAGGCGGGCGAGCAGCTCGCCCACGCCGACCGGCTTGATCTCGGTCGCCCGCAGGGACAGCTGCCCCCGCGGCGCGTACCACTCCGGCTTCGCCCGGACCACCACGCGGGCGCCCTCACTCACCACGTCGGCGACCGCGTCGAACACCTGCCGGTAGCAGGTCACGCTCACCGAGATGTCGAACGACGGGTCGCGCAGCGTCAGGAAGACGACGCCCGCGCCGGGGCGCCGCGACAACTGGGTGATCTGCCCCTCGACCCAGACCGCGCCGAGCCGGTCGATCCATCCCCCGATGAGCCGTGACACCTCGCCGACGGGCAGCGGAGCGTCCGCGGACGTGTTGAGAGCCATGCGCCGAGCGTAGTGGCCCCCACCGACATCCCCGCACCCTGCGGCGCCCGTCCCCGCACCCTGCGGCACCCGCCCCGGCCGCACCCCGTGGGCGCCGAGGAGCGGGCGGGTCCGTGTCCCCGCGGCGGTCGCCCGGGCCGGCCGACGATCCGCCGACTCCGCCCTCAGACCGCTCCGCCGGGCGCGTCCTCGTCCGTCCCCCGGCCGGACCGGCCGCGCTGGGCGAACAGGACCGTCAGGCCGACCGCCAGCCAGATCGCACCCACCACCTGGGCCGTTCCGGAGGCCTCGACGATCACGGCGACGGTGATCGCCGCGCCCAGCACGGGGACGAGGACGTGCCGCCACCAGACGGGAGGCCCGCTCCTGCGCCGTACGGCGAACCAGCCCACCACCGACGCGTGCAGCAGCGTGAACGCGGTCAGCGCGCCGATGTCGACCACCGAGACCAGCTTGTCGAGGCCGTCGTCGCGCCGCGCCGCCCACACCGCCGCGACCAGCGTGATCACCGCCGCGCACCCCAGCGCCGCCCGCGGCACCCCGGAGTCGGTCCGGGACAGCACCCGAGGCAGCCGTCGGTCACGGGCCATCGCGTAGAGCAGCCGCCCGGCCGCCGCCTGTCCGGCGAGCGCCGCGAAGGCCGCGCCGATCGCCTTGCTGACCGCCACCAGGTTGTGCAGCCACGCCCCGACGGAGGCGTCCACGGCGTCGTAGAAGGCCGCGCCCTGCTTGCCGGGGTCCGCCGCGAGCTGAGCGGACGACAACGGCTCCAGCAGTGCCACCAGATACGTCTGCGCCACGAACAGCACACCCGCCAGCGCCAGACAGAACAGCACCGCCCGGGCCACCTTCTCCGAACCGCCCGTCACCTCCTCCGCGAAACTCGCGATCGCGTCGAAGCCGAGGAACGACAGGACGGCCACCGACACCGCCCCGACGACCGCCGACAGCGCGAAGGCGCCCTGCGTGCCGTCACCCGCCAACGGGGACAGCCAGTCGCGGTGGGCGCCGTCGCGCGCGAGCATCACGACCGCCGACACGACGAAGATCAGCAGGACCACGATCTCCAGGGCGAGCACCAGGAAGCCGACCCGCGCCGCGGTGCGCACCCCCCACAGGTTCAGGAGCGTCGTGATCACGACGGCGAGGGCCGTCCACACCCACCGGGAGACCTCCGGGACCAGGGAGTTCATCGCGATGCCGGAGAACAGGTAGGCCACCGCCGGGATCAGCAGATAGTCCAGCATCACCATCCACCCGGCGACGAACCCCGCCTCCTTGCCGAGACCCGCGCGCGCGTAGGCGAACACCGAACCCGCCTGGGGGACCACCCGAACCATCTGCGCGTAGCTGAACGCGGTGAACGCCATCGCGACCGTCGCGACGAGGTAGACCAGCGCGACCGCCCCGTGCGACTTCGCGTCGAGCGTCCCGTACACGCCGACCGGTGCCATGGGGGCGATGAACAGCAGCCCGTAGACGACCAGGTCACGGAAGCCGAGGCTGCGCCGCAGCCCGTGCTCCGGGGCTCCGGCGCCGTCAGTGGTCCGGGTGTCGGACATCGTGCCTCCCGAGGGTCGTGCGGGCCCCACCCCTCCCGGCTTCCCAGTCTCCCCAAGGAGACGATCTTTGACCCGCCGGGTACGGCCTTACGAGAGGCGATCTTCGACCGGCCGGGTACGGCCTTACGATGGGTGCCATGACTGCTTCGACTGGCCGCCGTGTCCTGCTCGCCGCCCCCCGGGGCTACTGCGCGGGCGTGGACCGTGCCGTGATCGCCGTCGAGAAGGCCCTTGAGCAGTACGGGGCCCCGATCTATGTCCGTCACGAGATCGTCCACAACAAGTACGTCGTGCAGACCCTGGAGAAGAAGGGCGCGATCTTCGTCGAACAGACGGCGGAGGTCCCCGAGGGCTCCATCGTCATGTTCTCGGCGCACGGTGTCGCCCCCGCCGTCCACGACGAGGCCGCCGCCGGCAAGCTCGCCACCATCGACGCGACCTGCCCGCTGGTCACCAAGGTCCACAAGGAAGCCGTCCGTTTCGCCGACGACGACTTCGACATCCTCCTCATCGGTCACGAGGGTCACGAGGAGGTCATCGGCACCTCCGGCGAGGCCCCCGACCACATCACCCTCGTCGACGGCCCCGCGGACGTCGCCAAGGTCGAGGTCCGCGACCCCTCCAAGGTCGTCTGGCTCTCCCAGACCACCCTGTCGGTCGACGAGACCATGGAGACGGTCGACGCCCTCAAGGAGAAGTTCCCGCAGCTCATCTCCCCGCCGAGCGACGACATCTGCTACGCCACGCAGAACCGCCAGCTCGCGGTGAAGCAGATGGGCGCCGAGGCCGACCTGGTGATCGTGGTCGGCTCGCGCAACTCCTCCAACTCGGTACGGCTCGTCGAGGTCGCCAAGCTCGCCGGCGCCCGTGAGGCCTACCTGGTGGACTTCGCCGACGAGATCGACGAGGCGTGGCTGGAGGGCGTGACCACGGTCGGCGTCACCTCGGGAGCCTCCGTCCCGGACATCCTCGTGGAGCAGGTCCTGGAGCGGCTCACGGGCCACGGCTTCGAGGACGTGGAGATCGTCAAGGCCGCCGAGGAGTCCATCACCTTCTCGCTGCCCAAGGAACTGCGCCGCGACCTGCGCGCCGAGGCGGCCGCCCTGGTGGCGGAGCGCACCGGTGGTACCGCCGGGAAGTGACCGTCAGTCCCACGACGTAACGTAGGGCCATGCAGATCTTCGGTGTGGACATTGGCGGATCCGGGATCAAGGGTGCCCCCGTGGACCTTGACCGCGGAGACCTCGCGGAGGAGCGCTTCAAGGTGCTCACCCCGCATCCGGCGACGCCCGACGCGGTGGCCGACGGCGTCAAGGACGTCGTCGACCACTTCGGCTGGTCGGGCCCGGTGGGCATCACGTTCCCGGGCGTGGTCACCGGCGGCTCCACGATCCGTACGGCGGCCAACGTCGACAAGTCCTGGATCGACACCGACGCGGGCGCCCTGCTCGGCGAGCGGATCGGCGGCCTGCCGGTGACCGTGCTGAACGACGCGGACGCGGCGGGCGTCGCGGAGATGCAGTTCGGCGCGGGCAAGGACCGCAGCGGCACGGTCATCCTGCTCACCTTCGGCACCGGCATCGGCAGCGCCCTGTTCATCGACGGCGAGCTGGTCCCGAACACCGAGCTGGGCCACCTGGAGCTGAACGGCCACGACGCGGAGAAGAAGGCCTCCACCAAGGCCAAGGACGACAACGAACTGACCTGGGAGCACTGGGCGCGCCGCGTCACCAAGTACCTGGCGCACGTCGAGATGCTGTTCTCCCCGGAGCTGTTCATCATCGGCGGCGGTGTCAGCCGCAAGGCCGACAAGTTCCTGCCGCTGATCGAGGGCGTCACCGCGGAGATCGTCCCGGCCCAGCTCCAGAACAACGCGGGGATCGTCGGCGCCGCCATGCGGGCCGCGAAGCTCGCGCAGTAGCTCAGCGGGCCTGCCGGCCGACCTGCGGCCCGCGTGCCGGAGCCGCCTGGCCCGTCTGGCCCGTCTGTCCTGCCTGCGCCGCCTGTGCCCTGCGCCGGGCGGCGCGGCGGGCCATGAGACGGATCCGGCGCACGAGCACCACGAGGCCCGCGATCAGCGTGCCGCCGTACAGCCACCCGGCCTGGAGGGCGAGGGCGGTGACCAGGCTCATGAAGCGGCCGCCGATCCCGCCGTCGCTGTCCCCGGCCACCGGCAGCAGCCCGAAGGTGAAGGCGATCGGCACGACCACGGGGGCGGTCACCAGGTCGCCGGGCCGCACCCACAGCGCGGTCAGCACGCACACCGGCAGGAACAGCACCCCGTAGACCGTCTGGGAACCTCCGAGGAGGAGCTGGTCCAGGCAGGCGAGGGTGAACAGCGTGGCACCGCAGAACAGCCCGCTGCCGAGCCCGGTGAGCCGCGGGTTCGGCAGCCGCCGTCCCGCCCGCGCACCCGCCGCGGCGGGCCTCCGTACCGCCGGGGCATTCCGACGGACACCGTCGGACACGGCACGCCCGGCCTGCGCCGGAACGGGCATGCCGCGTCGCGGCCTGTACTGAGGGGGGCGCGTCCTGTGTTGCTCCACCGGACCAACTTAGGTCGTTTTATGTGTGGAACCGCTCTTCGGACACGCCGGAGAGCCACCGAAGACGAGGCCATGGAAAGACCTTGGCCATGCGTTCGATACCTCGCCGGGAGGCGCCGGGGCACGCCGTAGACTGGTGGATCGGCCCGCGCTCTCCGAGGGCCCATCGCCCATCCTCCTCGTACGGGAAGTCGCAACGTGTCGCTCACGATCGGAATCGTCGGACTGCCCAATGTCGGCAAGTCGACCCTGTTCAACGCCCTGACCAAGAACGACGTGCTCGCGGCCAACTACCCGTTCGCCACGATCGAGCCGAACGTCGGCGTGGTCGGCGTCCCCGACCCCCGTCTGACCAAGTTGGCCGAGATCTTCTCCTCGCAGCGCGTGCTGCCGGCGACCGTCGACTTCGTCGACATCGCGGGTATCGTGCGCGGCGCGAGCGAGGGCGAGGGCCTGGGCAACAAGTTCCTCGCGAACATCCGCGAGTCGGACGCGATCTGCCAGGTCATCCGTGCCTTCAAGGACGAGAACGTCGTGCACGTCGACGGCAAGGTCTCGCCCAAGGACGACATCGAGACGATCAACACCGAGCTGATCCTCGCCGACCTCCAGACGATCGAGAAGGTCCTGCCGCGCCTCCAGAAGGAGTCGCGCATCAAGAAGGACATCGCGCCCAAGGTCGCGGCGGTCGAGGCGGCCCAGGCGATCCTGGAGAAGGGCGACACGCTCTTCTCCGCGGGCATCGTCCAGGGCTCCGGCAAGGAGGAGCTGCTGCACGACCTGCACC
Organism: Streptomyces sp. M41(2017); assembly: GCF_002078175.1. Taxonomy (GTDB): domain Bacteria; phylum Actinomycetota; class Actinomycetes; order Streptomycetales; family Streptomycetaceae; genus Streptomyces. Next base: position 3,220,567 of record NZ_MWFK01000001.1, read on the forward strand.
TGCTCACCACCAAGCCGTTCCTCTACGTCTTCAACGTGGACGAGGACGAGCTGGTCGACGAGGACTTCAAGGCGGCGCAGCGCGCCCTGGTCGCCCCCGCCGAGGCGATCTTCCTCAACGCCAAGCTGGAGCAGGACCTCGCCGAGCTGGACGAGGAGGACGCCATGGAGCTCCTGGAGTCGGTCGGCGCCGAGGAGCCCGGCCTCGCCACGCTGGCCCGCGTCGGCTTCAACACCCTCGGCCTGCAGACCTACCTGACCGCAGGCCCCAAGGAATCCCGCGCCTGGACCATCAAGAAGGGCGCGACCGCTCCCGAGGCCGCCGGCGTCATCCACACCGACTTCCAGAAGGGCTTCATCAAGGCCGAGGTCATCTCCTTCGCCGACCTGGTCGAGATGGGCTCGGTCGCCGAGGCCCGCTCCAAGGGCAAGGCCCGCATGGAGGGCAAGGAGTATGTGATGCAGGACGGCGATGTGGTGGAGTTCCGCTTCAACGTGTGACGGGTGACACAACACCACGTCGCTGATCTGGCAAACGTGCAGGTCAGATGGGGTCCGACTCTTCGGAGTCGGGCCCTTAGTCTTTTCCGTGCTGGGATGGTGCTGGGATAACTGAACCCTCGTCACCTGTCGTCATCCCTGGTCATCCGTACCGTGCTGGGATCGTGCTGGGATGGGGTGAGGGCGCCCGTGCTGGGATTTGTGCGAGCGGGGCGCTGGCCGAGTGTGAAGGTAGGCGGACGTGGCGCTTTTCCTACTCGTTTGACACAATCGGTGGCATGGCTGAGGCGACGTACGGCATTGGGGAAGGGCCGGCGACGCGGGTGAGCTTGTCGCTGCCCGAGGGAACCGCGGAGGCGATTCGGGCGCGGGTGGGGAAGCGGGAGTTCTCCGCGTTCATCGCCGAGGCGGTCGAGCGTGAGTTGCGCGGGCAGGTTCTGGACGAATACCTGGCGGACTACGAGAGCCGCAAGGGGCCGGTCTCCGAGCCGGCTCGTCAGCGGGCGCGGCAGGTCTTCGACGAGGTGTTCGCCGAGGAGGCCGAGTGGCCCGCCGCAGGCTGAGTCACGAGGGGACGCTCGTCCTCGACAGCGAGGGACTCTCGAAGCTGCTCGCTGACGACGAGCAGGTGGTGGCTCTGATCGCCGAGGCGCGCTCGCGCGGCATGGAGGTCGTGATCAGTGCGCTCACCATCATCGAAGCTGTCCACGCCCGTACTAACAGGTCCCGCCTGAACTGGGTGCTTTCCGGGCTGCGGGTCGTCCCCGTCGGCGACGAGGAGGCGAGGGCTGCCTCGAAGTTGCTGATGAATGCCGGGTTGCACGGGCACAAGTACGCGATCGATGCGGCCGTCGCCGAGGCCGCGCTGCGACAGCACCGCCCCGTGGTCATGCTGACTTCCGATATTGACGACATGGCCAAGCTGTGCGGCGAGCGGGTCCGGCTCGTGGCGGCGTGATGTCCCTTGGTCCGGCTCAGTAGGAGCGGGGTCCGTAGGGGCTCCAGTGGCCGAGTAAGGGCTTGAGGTCGTCGCCGCTGGGTTTCGGCGGCGTGGGCAGTTTCGGCGCTGAGACCGATTCGGTGAGGATGTGGAGATGCGCGTCCGTGAACGCCAGCCACGCCTCGACCTCGGTCCGCTCCTGCCCGGGCGGAAGTGATGTGGCATGGACGCCTACTGCTGCGACGTATTCGGTCAGGCGCCTGGCCTGGTACCAGGTGTCTGCCTGTTCTCCGAGGTGTTTGACGCGGTAGGCATGGGCGTAGGCGGCGTGGGCTTCCTGCATGGCGGCTTCCCAGCGCTTTCGCTCGACCTCTCGGGCTTTCTGGTCCGCGAGGCGTTTGCGCTCCGCGGCTTCGCCACGGAGGCCGACCTCCTGCACGATCTCGGCGAGTTGCTCTTCCAGAGACCGGTCGGGGAGATCCGCCCATTCGCTTGCACGGTGCGGGCTGCCGCCGCGGAGTATGAAGCGTAGGCGGCTTGAGGGGGTGTAGTCGAAGCGGCGGTGATGGAGAAGCGCGGGCTTCACGAGGACAAGAGTGTTGTCCTCGGTGAACAGGTCGCAGATCTGGCCTCGATCCACTTCATGGCGGATTCCTTGGACAGGGCTTCGAGGGAAGCGGTGCGCGGGGCGAGTGCGGTCCTTGCGGCGAGCGTGTCGCGGAACAGTTCGACGGGGGACAGGGGACGGGGAGCGGGGAATGGCGAGTGCGGAACGGAGGTGGCGGGCCGCCGGGGAATGGGTGTGCGGGGCCCGTCGCTGCGGGCGGTGACGAGCTGTGGCTGCCGCCGTTCAGGAGCCTCGCGCCGACGCCAATCGCGCTTTGCATCAGCGGCATACGATGTTGCGCATGACGCAAAGTGATGGCGAGCTGGACAGCCTCGTGCGCAAGCGGATCCGTGCCCTGCGGGTGGCGCAGGGCTGGTCGCTGAAGGAGCTGGCCTCGCGCGCCCGGCTCAGTCAGTCCACGCTCAGCCGTATCGAGAACGGGCAACGGCGCCTGGCGCTGGACAGCCTCGTGACGCTGGCCCGCGCGCTCGACACCACCCTGGACCAGCTGGTCGAGACGGCCTCGGACGACGTGGTCGTCAGTCCCATGATCGACGCCGCCCACGGGCTGATGCGCTGGCCCGTCAAGGGCGACCCCGGCATGAGCGTCGTACGGCAGCGCATGACCGAGCCGCCGCCGGACAACCCCGCCCGTATGCGGGCGCATCCCGGCCGCGAATGGCTCGTCGTCCTGTCCGGCACCGCGATCCTGATGCTGGGCCACCGGCGCTTTCGCGTGGAGACCAACCAGGCCGCGGAGTTCCCCACGATGCTGCCGCACGCCATCGGGGCCGAAGGCGGGCCGTGCGAGATTCTCGGCATCTTCGACCGCGACGCCCGCCGCGGCCACCAGCGTCCTGACGGCGGTGCCGACGCCGGTGCCGACGCGGGTTCCGGTGCCCGTGACGGTGACGGTCCCCGCGCCTGAGGGATCGCGGTACTGGCTGTCTTGCGTGTGCGGCCCTCCGATTCGCGACTTTGTTGCGGAAACGGCAAGGACTCGTGCCATGCGCGCATGTCCGCCCTAGCGTGGGGGCATGGCTCACGCACACCCGCACCCCCACTCGTCCGGTCATGACAGCCACGACGGCCACGACAACTCCGGGGCCCCCGGCGGCTCCGGCGGCCAGGACCGTCATCGCCACCAGGGCGGTCACTCCCACTCCGGCGCCCACGCGCACTCCGGCGACACCCTCGACGGCCAGGCGGAGATCCTCGACCTCGACGCGGAAGTCCTCGCCGAGCACCTCGCCTCCGTCACGTCATGGCTGCCGACCGGGACGTCACCGCGCCGGATCGTGGACCTGGGCTGCGGGACGGGAGCGGGCACCTTCGCCCTCCTCGACCGGTTCCCCGAGGCGGACGTGACCGCCGTCGACTTCTCCGCCGCGCACCTCCAGCGGCTGCGGGAGAAGGCGTGCGCCCGGGGCGTGGACGGGCGGATCCGTACCGTGCAGGCCGACCTCGACACCACCGTCTGGCCCGACCTCGGCACACCCGACCTGGTGTGGGCGTCGGCCTCGATGCACCACATGGCCGACCCGGACCGGGCGCTGCGCGCGGTGCGCGACGCCCTCGCGCCCGGCGGACTGTTCGTGGTCCTGGAACTGGCCGGCTTCCCCCGCTTCCTGCCCGAGAACGCCCCGGAGGAGAGGCCCGGCCTGGAGGAGCGCTGTCACGCCGCGAGCGAGCGGTGCCACGCCGAGCACGTGCCCCACCGTGGCGCCGACTGGGGCCCGAAGCTCACCGCCGCCGGATTCACCGTCGAGGCCGAACGTGCCCTCACCGTGCACATCGAGGGCTCGCGTGACGCGGCGGTCGGCGCCTACGCCCTGGAGAGTCTGCGGCGCCTGCGCGGCACGGTCGCCGACGGGCTTCCGGCCGAGGACCTCGCCGCGCTGGACCGGCTGCTCGACACCGACGGCCCGCACAGCATCCTGCGCCGCGACGACCTGGAGGTGCGCACCGAACGCACGGTCTGGGCCGCGCGCCGGGGCGCCTGACGGCCCCCGCGGGGCGGTACGGAGGGACTCAGGCGGCGGACGTCCAGCCGGCGGGGTCGGCGGTGCTGGCGTCCCGGTCGCGCCGCGACCGCCGCTTCTCCGCGGCCCGCGCGAGCGCCCACGCGGCGCCGGTGAGCGGCAGGGCCGCCCACAGGGCGTAGAGCGCCGTGCGGTGGGTGTGCGCGCCGAGCACGGTGAAGGCGGCCGCGGACGCCATCGCTAGGGCGAGGTGCAGGCACAGGAGGCGGCCGAGGAGACGGGCGATCGTGGTGGCTGTGTGGGCGGTCACCGTGAACTCCTGGCAGTCGGGCCGACCGTGGAGGCGGTCGTACGGGTGGTGCCGGACAGGAGTGGGGGGACGTCGTACGGGTGGTGGTGCGCGGGGGTGCGATCAGGATGCCCCTGCCGCCCACGGGGACGTCTGCATGATGCAGCCATTCCTGAAATCTCCCCGAAACGGGGCGAGTTGACACTCGAATCGGAACGGATCGGGACGGAATCGGATCTTCCGTTGGTTCGGACCTGGCGGGAAAGAGACGATCACGGCCGAAGACGACCCCTGCCCGACCGGAGGCTGCCCCTCTTGCGACACATCCCGGTCGGTCGGGTGTGGTGTCACGGCGAGGAGTTCCGGGCCTGCTGCCGGTGCCGGTACTGCTGTCGGTGTCGGTGTCGGTGTTTGGGCTCGGGCGGCGGGCAGACGGAGGGCACGGCTTCGTCGGTCGCGCCGCGGTCGTCCGTGGCTCGCCCGGGAACGGTGGCTCGCCCGGGACCGGTGTCAGCGGTGCGTGGAAAGATGCGCGCATCGGACGGCGGACGGCGCGCGACGGGCGGCACGTGAGGGGTGTCATGGCGGGTACGGAGGAGGCGGTGAGCGGGCGGGGTGCCGGCGGGCAGGTGCCCGTGGCGCAACCGCCCGTCGGGCGGCAGGCGCGGGTTCTGCTGGCGGAGGCCACGCGGCTGCACGAGGCCGCCCGCACGGTGCTCGCCGACCACACCCGCGCCGTCGAGGCGGTCCGCTCGGCCCTCACCCCGCTCCGGGACGAACTCGTCGCCCGGGAGCTGGAGTCCATCCCCGTCTCCCGGCTGAAAGACGTCACCGAGGGCCGGCTGCGGCTCGCGGCCGTCGAGGCCGCCGGACTCGCCTCGGTGCGCGCCGTGCACGAGGCGAGCCGCTACGAGCTGCGGCAGATCCCGGGCGTCGGCGCCCAGACAGCCGACCAGGCGCTCGCGGCGGCCCGGCAGATCGCGCGCGCCGTCGGGGAGACCGTCTCCGTACGGATCGACGTCGACCATCCCGAACCCCGGACCACCGCCCTCGTCGTCGCGCTGCGCCGGCTCGTCGAGGCCGGACCCGAACTGCGGCGGGCCGTGGACGCCGCCCGGCGGCTCGACGAGCGCATCGGCGCCCTGCTCCCCGAAGCGGCGCCCGCCGCCGGCTGGCTGCGGCTCGCGGTCACCGGAAGGCGTCGCAGGCAGAGCGCGTTCGCCGCGACCGTCGCCCTGCGCGACCTCACGGCCGACGCCGCCGCCCGAGACGTGCGCCTGCTGCTCGCACAGGCCTCCACCGACCTGCTGCGCGAACCGGCCTCCGAGATCGAGGCCTGGGTCGACTTCGAGCTGCACTCCGCGGAGTACTACAGCCAGCTCGCCGAGATCGCCGACCACCCCGCGGGCGCCGCCGACGTGGAGGCGGCCGAGGGGTTCCTGCCGTCCGAGGTGGCCGAGCGCGTGCACGCGCAGCGCCTGGACGACACCCACCGCCGGGTCTCGCTGCGCGGCTACCAGTCCTTCGGCGCCCGGTTCGCCCTCGCCCAGCGCCGCGTCGTGCTCGGCGACGAGATGGGCCTCGGCAAGACCGTCCAGGCCATCGCCGCGCTCGCCCATCTCGCCGCCGACGGCCACACCCACTTCCTCGTCGTCTGCCCGGCCAGCGTCCTGATCAACTGGACCCGGGAGATCGGCACCCGCAGCACCCTGCGCGCCCTCCCCGTCCACGGGGCCCACCGGCAGGACGCGTACAGGGAGTGGCGCGAGCGCGGGGGCGTCGCGATCACCACGTACGACGTGCTGCACACCCTGCCGGTACCGGACGGCACCGGACCGGGGGCCGTCGGCGGGGCGCCGCCCGGGATGCTCGTCGTCGACGAGGCCCACTACGTGAAGAACCCGGACGCCCGCCGCTCCAAGGCGGTCGCCGCCTGGACCGCCCGCTGCGACCGGGTGCTCTTCCTCACCGGTACGCCGATGGAGAACCGTGTCGAGGAGTTCCGCAGCCTCGTCCGCCACCTGCGTCCCGACCTGCTCCCCGCGATCCACAACAGCAGCGCCGCCGCGGGCCCGCACGCCTTCCGTACGGCCGTCGCCCCCGCCTATCTGCGGCGCAACCAGCGCGACGTGCTGACGGAACTGCCCGCGCTCGTCCAGGTCGACGAGTGGGAGGAGTTCGGACCCGCCGACCGGAAGGCCTATCGCAGGGCGGTCGCGGCGGGGAACTTCATGGCGATGCGCCGGGCCGCCTACGCCGACCCGGAGCGGTCCGCGAAGCTCCAGCGGCTGCGCGAACTGGCCGCGGAGGCCGCCGCGAACGATCTCAAGGTGGTGGTGTTCTCGTACTTCCGTGACGTGCTCGCCGCCGTCCAGCAGGCGCTGCGGCCCGGGGACCAGGAGGGGCCGGGGAGAAGGGTGTTCGGGCCGATATCGGGGAGCGTGCCCGCGGCGGACCGGCAGCGCCTGGTCGACGCGTTCACCGAGGCGGACGGGCACGCGGTGCTGCTCTGCCAGATCGAGGCCGGCGGCATCGGTCTCAACCTCCAGGCGGCGTCCGTGGTCATCCTGTGCGAACCGCAGGTCAAGCCGACCCTGGAGCACCAGGCCGTGGCCCGCGCCCACCGGATGGGGCAGGTCCGTCCCGTCCAGGTCCACCGGCTGCTCGTCGCGGACAGCGTGGACGACCGGCTGTTGAGCATCCTGCAGAACAAGGCGTTGCTCTTCGACGCCTACGCCCGCCGCAGCGACATCGCCGAGGCGACCCCGGACGCCGTCGACGTCTCGGACAGCGGCCTGGCGCGCCGGATCGTCGAGGAGGAGCAGCAGCGACTCGCGTCCGCGTCCGAACCGGAGGCCGAGACCGAGACCGAGACCGAGCCCGAGGCCGGACCGCAGCCCGAGGCCGCATCCGAGCGCGCGTCGGACGGCGGGTCCGAGCGCGCATCCCGGGCCGAGCCAACGGCTTGACGCCGACAGGGCGCCGCCTTCACCGCCGGGCCACGGACCCCGCCGTCACCTCCGTGCCGTCCCCCTCTCTCGCCTCGTCCCCGCCTGCCCGTTGGCCCCCACCCCGCCTCCACGCTCGACCTCACTCCCGCGCCATCCCCGTCTTCACCCCCGCGCCGCACAGCGGCACCACCGTCTCGCGCCCGCCGAGCGCGCCGTCCCGCACCGCCGCCCAGCAGGCCACCCCGGTCGACTCCACGTACAGGCCGCGGCTCGCCAGATCCGACTGGGCGTGCCGGATCTGGTCCTCCGTCACGGTCAGGAAGGCGCCCCCGGAGGCGCGTACCGCGCGCAGGATCTGGCGGGCCCGGGGCGGCTTCGGGATCGCGATGCCCTCGGCGAACGTGGGCGCTGTCGCCGTCACCCCCACGAGGTCCTCGGCACCCTCGGACCAGGCGTGGGCGAGCGGCGCGACGGCCGCCGACTGGACGGCGTACAGCGCGGGCCTGCGGTCGATCAGCCCCGCTCCGTGCAGTTCGGCCACCGCCAGCGCGGCACCGAGCAGCAGCGTGCCGTTGCCGACCGGTACCACGACGACGTCCGGCAGCCGTCCGCCGAGGTCCTCCCAGAGTTCGTGGACGTAGGTCTTCGTGCCGTGCAGGAAGTACGGGTTGAAGACGTGCGAGGCATAGAACACGCCCTCCTCGTCGGCCGCCTCACGCGCCGCCCGTGCCGTCGCCTCGCGGTCGCCCTCGACCACCCGCAGCCGTGCCCCGTGCGCCTCGATCTGCTCCAGCTTCTTCGGGGAGGTGCCTTCGGGCACGTACACGGTGCAGGGCAGGCCGGCCCGCGCGCAGTACGCGGCGACCGCCGTGCCCGCGTTGCCGCTGCTGTCCGCCAGGACCTGCCGCGGACCCAGCCGCAGCGCCAGTTCGGCCAGCAGCACCGCCCCCCGGTCCTTGAACGACAGCGTCGGCATCAGGAAGTCGAGCTTCGCGGAGACATCCTCGCGGAGGGACACCAGCGGGGTGCGGCCCTCGCCCAGGCTCACGGTGGGCGAGGCCAGCGGCAGGCATTCCGCGTACCGCCACAGCGAGTTCACCCGGCCGGTCAGCGACGAGAGCGGGGCCGGGGTCGGGGAGAAGTCCAGATCGAGCGGCCCCCGGCACACCGGGCAGCACCAGGCGAGCGAACCGGAGGGGACGCGGGTGCCGTCCGTGGGGCAGAAGCAGTCCGGCAGTGCAGTCATACGCGCAGGTTAGACGCGGCCGGTGAGTGATGGTGTGTCACCGGCGTTCGGCCATAGGCGTGTTACCCCCGTGGCCCCACCGCGTCCGTTCCCGGCACCGCAGCCCGGCGGACCGGCCCGAACCGCATCCTCCACCCGACCCTGAGCCGTACCCCGGACCCGTACCCCGGACCCGCACACCGGCCTGTCCCCGTCCGTACTCCCGCCCTCCGTCCCGCCCGCACCCGCGCCCCCCTTACGATGCGCGCAGCCATCCGGCAGCCGTACGCAGGTTCCACCGCGCGTGGACTAGGAGCAAGGGAACTCGTGGCCATACCCCCGCCGCCCGGGCCGCAGCAACCAGAGGGCCAGCACCCGCCGCACGGGGCACCGCCGGGCGCTCCGGGGACGTCCGGGCCGTACCCGCCCCCGAACCCGCAGGTTCCGAACCCGCAGGTTCCGAACCCGCAGGTTCCGAACGCGCAGGGCCCGTACCCCCAGGACCCGTACCAGCAGGGTTCGTACCCGGGCCCGTACCAGCAAGGTCCCCACCAGCACGGCCCCTACCAGCAGTCCCCGTACGGGACCCCGTACCAGACCTGGGGCCAGGGGTACTCGCCGTACAACCGCCCCGCACCCGTCAACGGGCTCGCGATCGCCGCGCTCGTCCTCGGCGTCCTCTGCTTCCTGCCCGGGGTCGGGCTGGTGCTCGGGATCGTGGCACTCGTCCAGATCGGCAAGCGCGGGGAGCGCGGCAAGGGCATGGCGATCGGCGGCATCGTGATGTCGTCGATCGGCGCCCTGCTGGTCGGGCTGATGTTCGCCACCGGGGGAGCGGACGACTTCTGGAAGGGCTTCAGCGAAGGGGCGGCCGGAAACACCTTCTCGCTGAGCAAGGGCGAGTGCTTCGACGCGCCGGGGGACAGCCTGGAGGGCCTCGCCTACGACGTCGACACGGTGCCCTGCGCCGGGAAGCACGACGCCGAGGTGTTCGCCTCGGTCACCGTGGCCGGCGACTCCTTCCCCGGCGACTCCGCGGTCACCGACCAGGCCGACGACAAGTGCTACGCGCTCATGGACGCCTACGCGATGGACGCCTGGGCCGTCCCGGACGACGTCGACGTGTACTACTTCACGCCGACCGCGCAGAGCTGGCGCATCGGGGACCGAGAGATCACCTGCATGTTCGGGAACACCGACGAAAAGGGCACGCTGACCGGCCCGCTGCGCAAGGACGTGACGACGCTCGACGGCGACCAGTTCGCCTACCTCGACGCGGCACGCCTCCTCAACAGGGCGATGGAGTCGGCGCCCGACGAGGAGTATGTGGAGGACGACCTGCCGGGCCACAAGAAGTGGGCGCACAGGGTCTCCGACGCGATCACCGAGCAGACCGGGCAGCTCCGCCGCCACACCTTCGACCCGGCGGCGAGCGGCCAGGTCGAGGCCCTGCTGAAGAACCTCGACCGGTCGCGGAAGGAGTGGGAGAAGGCCGCCGAGGCGCGGGACGCGGACGCGTTCTACGCCCACTACGAAAAGGGCGCCAAGCTGATCGACGGCAGCACGACGGTCACCACCCGCGAGGCTCTGGGTCTTGCCACCACCCCGCCGACGGGCGGCGGCTCCGGCGGCGGTGACGGCGGTGGCGAAGGCGGCAGCGGCATGGAGGTGTGACGGCGCCCATAGCGGGGAGAAAGTGCCTGCGTAAAGCCCTTGGGGGCCTCGCGTCATCACATCGAGTGATTCTCTGGCCTTTGCTTGCATGGCACAACCCACGGTTGCCACGCTGTTGCTGTCTGTACAACCTGATGGGAGCGGCTAAGTGACTTTCGGTGAACAGCCGGCCTACCTGCGCGTCGCGGGGGATCTCCGTAAGAAGATCGTCGACGGTTCACTGCCACCGCACACCCGCCTCCCCTCGCAGGCGAGGATCCGCGAGGAGTACGGGGTGTCGGACACCGTCGCCCTGGAGGCGCGGAAGGTCCTGATGGCGGAGGGGCTCGTGGAGGGCCGTTCCGGCTCCGGTACGTATGTGCGCGAGCGCCCGGTGCCGCGCCGGGTGGCCCGGTCGGGATACCGGCCGGACAGTGGCGCGACCCCGTTCCGCCAGGAGCAGGCCGACATGGCCGCGCGCGGCACCTGGGAGTCCCACAGCCGGCAGGTCGAGGCGAGCGGCGCGATCGCCGAGCGGCTCGCCATCCGGCCCGGCGACCGCGTGATGTGCACGAACTACGTCTACCGCGACGGCGGCGAGGCGATGATGCTCTCCACCTCCTGGGAGCCGCTCGCCGTCACCGGGCGTACGCCGGTGATGCTCCCCGAGGAGGGGCCGCTCGGCGGCATGGGCGTCGTCGAGCGCATGGCCGCCATCGACGTGATCGTGGACAACGTCACCGAGGAGGTCGGCGCCCGCCCCGGTCTCGCCGAGGAACTCCTCGCACTGGGCGGCGTCCCCGGTCATGTCGTCGTCGTCATCCAGCGGACCTTCTATGCCTCGGGCCGCCCGGTCGAGACGGCGGACGTGGTGGTCCCGGCGGACCGGTACCGCATCGCGTACCACCTGCCGGTGAAGTGACCTGCCCTTGACGGGCGTTGCGCCCGCCGGCCGGTGACGTGAGCCGGAGGTCCCGGTGGGCGGCCGGCCCGGTTGGAATCTGGCCTTTCTCAACTCCCGGGCGCGGAAGGGTCTTCGCCCTGTTCGCGGGCGCGCGGGGGGCGGTCGACGGCGTGTTCGGCGGCGTGCGCCCCCGGGGAAGGCGTCCCCTCCTGGCTGGTTGCGTACCTCTTTGTGAAAAGCCGTATTCGCTGCGTGAAGGTTAGGCGTAGGCTCGGGCATATGCGCAGTGGGGTTTCGTTAGAGGGCGGGGCAGGACGGGGGCCCGGGGCGGGAAGCGGAGGGGCTGGATGAACGACGGCACGATCACTCTTCCCTGGCTCGTCATACGGCAGGACGACAACGGCAATCGCTACCGCGTCGGCAGGTACGCGACCCGCGCGGAGGCGCAGAAGACCGCGGACAGCCTCGACGCCCGCGGTCACAAACAGCTCTACTGGGTCGAGCGGATCGGGCAGAACGGCACCCGGTGATCCGCCGCGTCGGGACCCGCGCTCCGCTCCCGTAGGCTCCGGCGCATGACGGAACGGATCGTGGTCGTCGCGGGCGCCCTGGTGCACGAAGGGCGCCTGCTCGCCGCCCGCCGCAGCGCACCTCCCGAACTCGCCGGGCGCTGGGAACTGCCGGGCGGCAAGGTCGAGCCGGGGGAGGCCCCCGAGCCGGCGCTCGTGCGCGAGCTGCGCGAGGAGCTGGGCGTCGAGACGGAACTCCTGGAGCGCGTCCCCGGCGAGTGGCCGCTGAAGCCCGGTCACGTCCTCGTGGTCTGGGCCGCCCGACTGCGGACCGGCTCCGCCGCCCCCCGTCCGTTGCAGGACCACGACGAACTGCGCTGGCTCACCCCCGAGGAGATCTGGGACGTGGACTGGCTGGACCAGGACGTGCCGGCGGTCAAGGACGTGCTGCCGCTGCTCGGTCCCCCGCGCGGGTGATCCCCCGGCGCCGCCCCGCGCGCGGGGCGCGGTCGGGCCCGGGGGGTGTGGCGCGGCCCGCGCGCGACGCGTACGCCGTTCGCCCCACAGGGGACGGCCCAGTGCGGTAAACCGGCGTCGATATCGGGTATGTGACCACTAATCCCACGAAACCGGACATGGGTGTGAGTTCCTGGTCTGGGAAGTGATCGATGTGATCGACACCGAAGGCGACTGCGCGGAGTGGACCTTTCCGGCGGATCCCGGTGCTGTCCGCACCGCCCGTGCCGCCGTCCGGGGACAGCTGCGTGCGTGGGAGCTGGATTCCGTCGGTGACATCGCGGTCCTGCTGGTCAGCGAGCTGGTGACGAATTCCCTGCGCCATGCGACGGGCCCCATCGGCGTCCGTCTGGTGCGCCCCGTGGACGGGCAGCGGGCCCTGCGCGTCGAGGTCTCCGACCCCCTGCCGGACCCGCCGCGCGAACGGTCCGCCGCCGCCGAGGACGAGAGCGGTCGCGGACTCCAACTGGTGGCCGGTTCGTGCAGAAGCTGGGGCACCTGGCCCGGCGACAACGGAAAGACCGTCTGGTTCGAACTCGCCGTGCCGGGGTGAGGAGAACCGAGGGTTTCGGGCGAGGCCCGCAGCGGGGTTTCGGCCGGGTCCCGAGGGACACCCGTCCGGTCCCGAAGCGGCAGCTCGGGGCCGGGATGAGCCCGCCGCGCCGGGTGGTGGGACGAGGGGACGGGGCGTGCGCTCGGCGCCCGACTGGTTCAGGCCACTGGCGGGTGTCGGATTCTTTGATTCGACGGGGCGCCACCTGGTTAGAAGACTGGGAGTATGTCGCGGCCGGTCCAAAAACCATCGGGACCGTGCTGTGATCGTGAACACCGTGTTGTGCGGCGCCGTAGTGCTGGATACTGCGGGCAGCCGCCCCCGGTGACCGGTGCCGGACGCGGTGAGCTGGAGGGGACGGTTCGCGTGAGCGAGATACCAGCGAAGGCCACGGAGTCGGAGGACCCGTCGGGCGGCGCGAGGGCTGATGCGGCGAGCGATTCCGCGCGCACGGCCCCCGGCGACGACGCGGGTGACACCTCGGGCGAAAGGGCGGGCGGCGCGGCGGCCGGCCCGGCCGGAGAGGCGTCCGGCGAGGCGCCGGGCGACGCGATGTGGCAGACCAGTCCACCCGGCTCGATCTACGACTACATCAAGGTCGCGTCCTTCTCGATAGGCGCCGACGGGCTGGTCGACCAGTGGAGCCTGCGCGCCGAGCAGATCTTCGGGATCCCCGCGGAGCGGGCCGTCGGCATGGACCCCATCGAGGCGTTCGTCACCGCCGACCGGCGCGAGTTCGGCCAGCGCAAGATGGCGGAGATCCTGGACGGCCGCGAGTGGACCGGCGTGGTGCCCTTCCGGCTGCCGGCCGCCGAGGGCACGGCCGAGCCCGTGGAGGGTCTCGCCGAGGTCTATGTGATGCCGACCACGACCGAGGACGGCGAGCGGGCCGCGGTGTGCATCGTCGTGGACGTCCGCACCCTGCGCAGCATCGAGACCGACCTCGCCGCCTCGCAGGCGATTTTCGGTCAATCTCCGTTCGGGTTCCTGCTGATCGACACCGACCTGCGGGTCCGGCGGGCCAACGAGCGGTTCGCCTCGATCTTCGGCGGTGACGTCGACGACCACCACGGCAAGGGCGTCCACGACTACCTCCCGCACCCGGAGGCCGAGCGCGTCACGGCCGTCCTGCGCCGCGTCCTCGAAACAGGCGACTCCATCACGGACATGCACGTCACGGGCTACGTGCCCGGCTCCGAGGAGCGCCGCCACTGGTCCGTGAACCTCTACCGCGTCCACAGCGGAAGCGGCCGTCCGATCGGTATCGCCTGGCTCGGAATCGACATCACCTCCCGCCGGGCGGCCGCCCGGGAAGCGGCCGCGGCGCGGCGCAATCTCGCCCTGCTGAACGAAGCGGGCGCCCGCATCGGCAACTCCCTCGACCTGGAGACCACCGCGCGCGAACTCCTCGACGTCGTGGTCCCCGGCTTCTGCGACCTCGCGACGGTCGACCTGTACCAGGGACTGCTCGCCGGGGACGAGGCTCCGCCGGGGCTCGTGGACGGCAGCGCGGAACTGCGCCGGGTCGCGTTCGCCAGCGCGGTGTCCGACGCGCCGTTCGCCGGCGGCCAGGCACCCGTCGCGGTCGGCGCCGTCCACCACTACCCCTTCAACTCGCCCTGCGCGGACGCCCTGCGCACCGCCAAGCCGCAGTACATCCCCGCGGACGACGGCGGCCTCATCCAGTCCACGCTGGCCGTCCCGATGGTCGCCCACGACACGGTCGTGGGACTCGCCCAGTTCTCCCGGACGAAGGGCAGCGAACCGTTCGGGGAACGCGACCGGTCCCTGGCCGTGGAACTGGCCGCCCGCGCGGCCGTCTGCATCGACAACGCCCGGCTGTACCGCCGTGAGCACGAACGCGCCCTCATCCTGCAGCGCTCCCTGCTGCCCCCGGGCGACCCCGAGGCCTCCGGCCTGGACATCGCGTGCCGCTATCTGCCGGGCAACGCGGCGACCGAGGTGGGCGGCGACTGGTTCGACGTGATCGAACTCCCCGGCCACCGCACCGCCCTCGTGGTGGGTGACGTGATGGGCCGCGGCCTGCGCGCCGCCGTGGCGATGGGCGAACTCCGCACGGCCGTACGCACCTTGGCCCTGCTCGATCTCGAACCCGCCGAGGTCCTCTCCGCGCTGGACGAGATCGCCCGCGGCCTCGGCACCCCCGGCGGCGTCCAGCAGGCGACCCGCACGGCACGCCAGCCCCGCGACGCCGACCTCTCCGAGGTGTACCTCGCCACCTGCGTCTACGCCGTCTACGACTCCGTGACCCGCCGGTGCACCTTCGCCAACGCGGGCCACCTCCCGCCGGTGCTGGTCGAGCCCGGCGAGACCGCGCTGATGCTCGACGTGCCGCCCGGCATGCCCCTCGGAGTGGGCGGCGAGCCCTTCGAGGAGGTGGAGGTCGAACTGCCCGAAGGTGCGCTGTTGGCGCTCTACACGGATGGACTGGTCGAATCGCGCGACCATCCGCTCGACGAGGGCCTCCAGGCGTTCGTCGGTGCGCTCACCGACCCCACCAGCCCGCTGGAGGACGTCTGCGACCACGTCCTCAACACCCTCGACACCCATCACGGCGAGGACGACATCGCCCTGCTGATGGCCCGCGTCCAGGGGCTGCCCGCCGACTCCGTCGGCGACTGGACCCTGCCGCGCGAGCCGCGCAGTGTGGGCCGCGCCCGCGAGTACGCGCGCACACAGCTCGTCGCCTGGGACCTGGAACCGCTCGTCGACACGACGGAGTTGCTGGTCAGCGAGCTGGTCACCAACGCCCTGCGGTACGGCGAGGGCGAGATCAGACTGCGGCTGCTGCTCGACCGCACCCTCGTCTGCGAGGTCTGGGACGCGGGACTCGTCCAGCCACGCCGCCGCCGCGCCCGTGACACCGACGAGGGAGGACGCGGCCTCCAGCTGGTCGGTCTCCTCTCCGCCGGCTGGGGCTCCCGCAGGACCCCGCGCGGGAAGACGGTCTGGTTCGAACTCCCGCTGCCGGACGGGGAGACGAGCCTCACCGACCCGGCCGAGGCGCTGCTGAGCCTGTTCTGAGACCGACGCCCGCTCCGTGACCCGGCCGCGGCCCCCGCACCCGCGGGGGATCGGGTCAGACGGTGGGCGTCGCCCGGCGGCCCCGGGTACGCGGGCCGCCGTAGCTCACCGGGCCCGCGCCCTCGCCGAGGAGGATCCCGCCGAGCACCGCGCCGCCCGCCCCGGCGCCCGCGTCGCCGCTCACGGGGCTGCCGTGCGCGCGTACGTCCCGTTCGGCGAGCCGCCGTGCCTCCTGGGCGAGTTCGCCGCCCCGCCGTACGGCCGTCGAGGTGGGCGAACCCGGGCCGAGCAGGGCTTCCGCCTCCGCCAGCCGGGTCCGGGCCGCGCTGCCGACGGCTCCTCGGTGCGTGCCGATGAAGCCCGCGGCGGCGGCGAGCGCGCCGCGGGCCGGCAGCAGCGCGTCGTCGCGCAGGTCGGGAACCTCGCCCTCTCCCGCCTCGGAGAGCAGCGCGGCCGCCTCCGTCACCCGGCGCAGCGCGTCCGGCGGATCGTAGGGACCGGACGCCGTCTCCCGGCGTACGCCCGCGAGGAGCACCCCGGCCCGGGCGAGCCGTGCGTCACCGCCGAGGGGGAAGGGATCGGTCTCCCCGGTGACCGGCGCGCGGCCGTGGACCACGCCGGAAATGGCCTCCGCCGACGCGAGAGCCGCCGGCAACCGCGCGGCGGCCGTGGCCAGTTCGTCCGCCAGCCGGTCCACCCCGTCCAGCAGGACACCCGCCTGCGCCACGGCGGCCTCGGCCGCGCGCAGGGAGGCGGCCGCCTGCGTCGACTCGCCCCGGTCCGCGCACTGGCGGGCCAGGTTGAGCCGGAGGCCGGCGAACACCAGCCGGTCCTTGGCCTGTTCGACGTCACCCGCGACCGGGAGTGAGGCGCCGGGGGCGTACCGCTCGTGCAGGGCGGCGAGCGCGGCCTCGGTGGCCGGAGTCCGTCCGGCAAGCTCCCTGAAGCGCGTCTCCGCCCTTTCCACGGCCGCGGGGGTCTCCCGCTCCAGCGCCCGGAGCTGGTCGAAGCCCGGCGCCGCCGCGTCCAGCCGCCGCCCCGCGTCCTCGCACCGGGCGACGATCTCGTCCAGTACGTCCCGGCGGTCGTCGCCGTCCGGTGCGGTCTCCGCGTCGTCGAGTCGCTGCCGCAGCCGGAAGGCGGCCCGCAGTGCGGCCTCCGCGTACGCCAACGCCTCCGCGTAAGGGGTCACGGCGCCGGGCGCGGCGCGGTCGGCCGCGCAGCCCAGCTCCTCGGCCGAGGCACGTACGCAGTCGTCGAGGCCGACCAGCAACTCCCGTGTCCGGGCGTCCAGTTCCGGCAGGGATATGAGGTGGTGCCCGCTGCCGCCGGGTGTCGTCCGTGTCGCCACGCGTCGTCTGCGCCGCCCGTACCCGTAGGCCGCCAGCGCTCCCGCCGCACCCGCCGCGACGAGCGGCGGCACCAGATCCCCGGTCGTGGCCCCCACCGCCTCGGAGGAAGGGGCGGCCGGAGCGGTGACACCCTCGCTCCGCGCGACCGTCACCGTGGCCCCGCCCGCGACGCCCGCCCCGCTCCGTCCGCCGGCCCCGCCCGCCAGCGGCAGCACCAGCCACCCCACCGCGGCCAGCCCCCCGAGCACGGCGTGCGTCACCCGCACGGCTCTGTGCGACGGGGCCCGGGGCGACCGGCTTCGACTCGAGGACGACGTCACATTTGGGAGCGTATGGCCGTCGGACCGCCTCCGCGACCCGGATCCACCGAGGTGGGGACGCCTAAGGTACGAGGGGATACGGGGGCGTACGGGAGGGGTGCGAGGGATGGACACGGGGCGGGACAGCGGGCCGGACGAGCAGCGGGAACGCGGCGGGGCGACGACGTCCCGGCAGGATCCGCCCGGCCCGGCCGTGCCCCGGCAGGGCCCGTCCGACCCGACCACCGGGCCCGCACCCCTGCCGCCCCGCTCCGGCACCCCGGCACCGCCCGGGACGGAACCCGCCGACGGGCCGCGGTCGGACGAGGAGACACCCTCACGCTCCGGCCAGGACACCGGCCCGACCCCGGGCGGGGCCTCTCCGTACCGGCGGCTCGTGCGTGGCTGGCGCCACCCGCGCCTGCGGACACCCAGGCGGATCGCGCTCGGCCTGGTGCTGCTCCTGCTGTTTCCCCTCCTCGCCGGCGGCATCGCCCTGCGGGTGAACTACGCCGGTGACCCGGCCGCCGGAACCCGGACCCGGAACCGGGACGCGCTGTGGCTCGGGCACGCCTGGGTGGACGGCCGGAAGAGCGACGCGGACCTCGACGCGCTGGCGGAGCGGCTGCGGAGCACCGGCATACGCGACCTGTACGTCCACGCGGGGCCGCTGGAGCACGACGGCTCGCTCCCGGCGACGGCATACCCGTCCGCGGGGCGGCTGATCGCGGCCGTACACGAGCGCCTGCCCCGCGTCCGGGTCCAGGCCTGGCTCGGCGACGAACTCGCGACCGAGACCCCGGACGGCATGCGGCTGCGACGGGCCGGCACCCGCGACGCCGTCGTGCGGTCCGCCGGCCGGATCCTGGACGCCGGGTTCGACGGCGTCCACTTCGACCTGGAACCCCTCCACTCGGGCGACACCCACTACCTCGCGCTCCTGGACCGCCTGCACGCCCTCACCCGCGCCCGGCACGTCCAACTCTCCGTCGCCTCCCACCAGATCGACCCGCTGCCGGGCCTGCACTCCGCGGCCGGCACCGTGACCGGACACCCCAAGTGGTGGTCCCAGGCCTACTTCGGGCAGGTCGCCCGCCGGGTCGACCAGATCGCCGTCATGTCGTACGACACCGCGATGCCCCTCCAGAGCCTGTACGGCGGCTACGTCGCCCAGCAGACCGCGCTCGCCCTGGAGGTCACGCCGAAGTCGACGGACCTCCTGATGGGCCTGCCGTTCTTCCACGAGAACAAGATGGGCCACAGCGCGTACGCCGAGACGGTCGCCGCGGCCGTCCGCGGAACCCGCCTCGGCCTCTCCCGCACGGACCGCACCCGCGAACACTTCGGCGTCGCCCTCTACGTCGACTTCGCGGCCACGGAGACCGACTGGACGGCGTACCGCGAGGACTGGGTCGGCAAGGAGTGACGTCCCCGGCGACGGCGTGCCATGATCCGGGCACGCCCCGTGGGCCGGGGCGGTGCGGGAAAGGCGAGGTGGGGACGGATGCACGGGTACCTCGTGGGACTGGCGGTGGCGGCCGTCACGGTCGGCGCGGGACTCGGCGTCGCGGCGATCGCGGCCTCCTGGGTGCCGCCGTTGGTCCGCCGCCGGGTCGTCCGGCCGAGGCTGTGGGGCTGGGGCGCGCTGAGCGGGTCCCTGGGCCTGTCCCTGTTCATGCTCCTGGGGCCGTTCCACGGCCCCGACGCCGACATGACGCCGTACGCGATGACCGGAATGGCCCTGTTCCTCGCCGGCCAGGCGCTCCAGATCCTCGGGCAATACCCGGGGCGCGTCGCCGAGCCCGCTCGCACTGACGTCAACTGACGCGCCATCGCATAGGGCGTGGAGCCAGGGGCGGGGAGTCGCTCCCCGCCCCGACCGGGTTCTCGCTCCGGGCCGTCCGGCGGGTCTCAGCCCCGCCGCCGCCCGATCTTCGAGCCCAGCCACACCAACGGGTCGTACTTGCGGTCGACGGCTCGTTCCTTGAGCGGGATCAGCGCGTTGTCCGTGATCTTGATGCCCTCCGGGCAGACCTCGGTGCAGCACTTGGTGATGTTGCAGTACCCGAGGCCGTGTTCGTCCTGGGCCGTGCGTTTGCGGTCCAGTCCGGAGTCCGCCGCCGCGTCCAGCGGATGCATGTCGAGCTCGGCCACCCGCATCAGGAACCGGGGACCCGCGAACGCCGGCTTGTTCTCCTCGTGGTCACGGACGACATGGCAGGTGTCCTGGCAGAGGAAACACTCGATGCACTTGCGGAACTCCTGCGAGCGGTCGACGTCCTCCTGCATCATCCGGTACTCGCCGGGCCCGACGTCCGCGGGCGGCACGAAGGCCGGGACCTCGCGCGCCTTGGCGTAGTTGAAGCCGACGTCGGTCACCAGGTCCCGTACGACGGGGAACGCGCGGAGCGGGGTGACGGTGATCGTCTCCTCGCGGGTGAACACCGACATCCGTGTCATGCACAGCAGCCGCGGCCGGCCGTTGACCTCCGCGGAGCACGAACCGCACTTGCCCGCCTTGCAGTTCCAGCGCACCGCCAGATCGGGGGCCTGCGTCGCCTGGAGCCGGTGGATGATGTCGAGCACCACCTCGCCGTCGTTGACCTCGACCTCGAAGTCCTTCAGGCCGCCGCCCTTCACGTCCCCGCGCCACACCTTGAAGCGGGCCTCATAGCTGCTCACTCGTAGAGCTCCTCTTCGGCGAGGTACTTGACCAGCTCCTCCTTCTCGAAGAGGGAGAGCAGGTCGGGGCGGATGGGTTCGGTGTCCTCGCGGGTGAGATCGATCTGGCCGCGGACGGGATCGGTGGCGGCCAGTCCGCCGCTGGGGTCGGTGAGCCGGCACAGCAGGTTGGCCCGGCGCCAGACGCGCTCCATCGCGGGATGGTCCTCACGGGTGTGCCCGCCGCGGGACTCCGTGCGCTCCAGCGCCGCCCTGGCCACGCATTCGCTGACGAGCAGCATGTTGCGCAGGTCGAGGGCGAGATGCCAGCCCGGGTTGAACTGCCGGTGCCCCTCGACGCCGGCCCTGCGTGCCCGGACCCGCAGGTCGGCGAGCTTCTCCAGCGCCTGCTCCATCTCGGCCTCGCGCCGGATGATGCCGACCAGGTCGTTCATGGCCTGCTGGAGCTCCTGGTGCAGGGTGTACGGGTTCTCGGGCGGGCGGCCGTTGTCCTCGCCGGGTACCGGGCCCTCCGCCGAGAAGGGCCGCAGCGCCTCCGCGGCGGCCGTGTCGACCTGGACCTCGTCCACGGGGGGACGGTCGCCGGTGCGCCCGGCCGCGTACTCGGCGGCGTGCTGTCCCGCGCGCCGCCCGAACACCAGCAGGTCGGAGAGGGAGTTGCCGCCGAGCCGGTTGGAGCCGTGCATGCCTCCCGCGACCTCGCCGGCCGCGAACAGGCCGGGGACGCCGCGCGCCGCCGCCGTGTCCGAGTCGACCGCGATGCCGCCCATCACGTAGTGGCAGGTGGGCCCGACCTCCATCGCCTCGGCCGTGATGTCCACGTCGGCCAGCTCCTTGAACTGGTGGTACATGGAGGGGAGTCGGCGCCGGATCACCTCGGCGGGCATCCGGGTCGACACGTCGAGGAAGACCCCACCGTGCGGCGATCCGCGACCGGCCTTCACCTCGGAGTTGATGGCCCGCGCGACCTCGTCGCGGGGGAGCAGTTCCGGTGGGCGCCGGTTGTGGTCCGGATCCTCGTACCAGCGGTCGCCCTCCTCCTCCGACTGCGCGTACTTCTCCTTGAAGACGTCCGGGATGTAGTCGAACATGAAGCGTTTTCCGTCGGAGTTGCGCAGTACCCCGCCGTCGCCGCGGACCGACTCGGTGACGAGGATGCCCTTGACGGACGGAGGCCAGACCATGCCGGTCGGGTGGAACTGCACGAACTCCATGTTGAGCAGCGGCGCCCCGGCGAGCAGCGCGAGCGCGTGCCCGTCGCCGGTGTACTCCCACGAGTTGGACGTCACCTTGAAGGACTTGCCGATGCCGCCGGTGGCGATCACCACGGAGGGGGCTTCGAGGACGAAGAAGCGGCCCGACTCGCGCTCGTAGCAGAAGGTCCCGGACACCCGCTGCCCGTCCTTGAGGATCCGGGTGACGGTGCACTCCTGGTAGATCTTCAGGCGGGACTCGTAGTCGCCTGTCTCCCGCATGTCCTCCTGCTGGAGGGAGACGATCTTCTGCTGGAGCGTGCGGATCAGTTCGAGCCCGGTGCGGTCGCCGACGTGCGCGAGGCGCGGGTACTCGTGGCCCCCGAAGTTGCGCTGGGAGATCCGCCCGTCCTTCGTGCGGTCGAAGAGGGCGCCCCAGGTCTCCAGTTCCCAGACCCGGTCGGGTGCCTCGCGGGCGTGCAGCTCGGCCATTCGCCACTGGTTGAGGAACTTGCCGCCGCGCATGGTGTCGCGGAAGTGGACCTGCCAGTTGTCGCCGGAGTTCACGTTGCCCATGGCGGCCGCGATGCCGCCCTCGGCCATCACCGTGTGGGCCTTGCCGAACAGCGACTTGCAGATCACCGCCGTACGGGCGCCGCGCTCACGTGCCTCGATCGCGGCACGCAGTCCGGCGCCACCGGCACCGACCACGACGACGTCCCACTCCTGTCGGTCGACCACGGACATCAGGGGGCTCCACCCAATCTAGAAGAAGCGCGGATCGTCGAAGACGCCGGACGCGACGAGGTACACGTAGAAGTCGGCCACCGCCACACTGATCAACGACGCCCAGGCCAGCTGCATGTGACGGGCGTTCAGCTTTCCGACCCACTGCCACATCCGATAGCGCACGGGATGCCGGGAGAAGTGCTTCAGCTTCCCGCCGACGATGTGCCGGCAGGAGTGGCAGGACAGGGTGTACGCCCAGATCAGCGTGATGTTGGCGAGGAACACCAGCGAGCCGAGGCCCATGTGGCCCCAGGCGTAGTGCTCGTCGCGGAACGACAGCACGGTGTCGTACGTGAGGATGCCGGCGACGACGAGGGCCGCGTAGAAGAAGTACCGGTGGACGTTCTGGAGGATCAGCGGGAAGCGGGTCTCGCCGGAGTACTTCTTGTGCGGCTCGGCGACCGCGCAGGCCGGTGGGCTGGCCCAGAAGCCGCGGTAGTAGGCCTTGCGGTAGTAGTAGCAGGTCAGCCGGAACCCGAGCGGGAAGACCAGGATGATGATGGCGGGCGAGATGCCCCACCAGCTCCCGAAGAGGTCCGCGTTCGGCCCGGCGTGCATCGTCCTGCACCGCTCCGCCAGACAGGGCGAGTAGAACGGCGAGACGTACGGCGCCGCGTAGTAGTCCGTGTCCGCGAAGGCCCGCCACGTCGAGTACACGATGAAGGCGAGCAGCCCGGCGGCGGTGACGGCGGGTGCCAGCCACCAGCGGTCGGTCCGCAGATGCGGTGCGTCGATCGCGGCGCGCGTACCGGCGCGTACACCGCCGCTGTTCAGATGGGGTTCCGTACCAGTGGCCAACTTCGCACTCCGGTCGGGTTCGGGGGCGCGCCGGTGTCGAGGGCGCTCAGTGGGTGGGACCGTGGGAGGAGCCGAGACCCTCGTCGTCGGAGTCGGTCCACAGCGAGCTGTCGTACGGGGTGTCGGGGATCCGCACCAGGTCGGGCCGTGGCCCGGACGCGGGTCCCGCCGGTCCGGGGACGGCCGGGAGCCGGGCCGGGCCCGTGCTCGCCTCGCGCAGCAGCGCGACGCTCTCGCGCAGGTGGTCGGCGTCGGCGCGGACGCGGCGCATCTCCAGGCCGGTGCCCAGGTCCTGTTCCAGCCGTCGCACCGACCGCAGCAGGTCGTCGAGGCAGCGCTGGACCGTTGTCAGGTCGTCGTGCACGGACATGACTTGCCCTCACTTCCGGGCCCCGTGGCCCCAGGCGGCAACGTTCATGCGCCTGCGAGTGTTGCGCGTCACACACACCCGTGTGAAGGCGTGTGCACGGATTGAGGGCTCATCCGTCCGAGATCGCGCCGTGCGCGCGGCGGTCTTCCTCCGTGCGCCGGTCCGCGCGCCCTTCAGACGGTCCGCGCGCCCCCGTCAGGAACCCGCGCCGAGGGTCGGTGCTCCGTGCGGCCGGTGCCCGGTCCCCGCGCACCGGCCGCAGCCCAGGGCGCCGGGCCCGGGATTGCGCCGCACGGGTGGGGTTCCGCGCCGCTGCCGCCGTGTCGCCCCCTCCGCCGGCCTTCGCTCGCCTTCAGTGGGCGCATAGATCTGATCAGCTCCAAATAAGCCCAATGGTGATCAGAAGCAGTACGTGCCCCAGACAGCGGAGCGTCCCCCGGAGGTTGCAGTGATGTCCCACGACGGCGTCGGACTGCGCGCGGTGATGCGCTCGGCCGCATTCCTCACCGCGGGCGTGCTCGCGGTACCCCTCCTCTCCGCCTGCAGCGCGGACGACGAGGGGGACAGGCCGGCGGCCGCGCAGGACATCGCTCCCGCGTCCCGAGACCAGGTCGCCGACGGCGGCACCCTGCGCTGGGCGGTGGACGCGGTCCCGGAGACGCTGAACGCATTCCAGGCGGACGCGGACGCGGCCACCTCCCGGGTCGCCGGCGCCGTCCTGCCCTCGATGTACCGGCTCGACGCGAACGGGCGGCCGCGGATCAACCCCGCCTACCTGGAGTCGGCCAAGGTCGTCGGCACCGAGCCCAAGCAGGTGGTGCTGTACAAGCTCAACCAGCAGGCCGTCTGGAGCGACGGGCGCGAGATCGGCGCCGCCGACTTCGCCGCCCAGTGGCGCGCCCTGTCCGGCAAGGACTCCGCGTACTGGACGGCCCGCAACGCGGGCTACGACCGCATCGAGAAGATCGAGCGGGGCAAGAACAACCTGGAGGTCCGCGTCACCTTCGCGCGGCCCTATGCCGACTGGAAGTCACTCTTCTCGCCGCTGTACCCGAAGAGCGTCATGGGCACCGCGGACTCCTTCAATGACGGAGCCCGGCGCAAGCTCAAGGTCTCCGCGGGCCCCTTCGCGGTGAAGAAGGTCGACGTGAAGGGCGGCCAGGTCCAGCTCACCCGCAATCCGCGCTGGTGGGGCAGCCCCACCAAGCTGTCCGAGATCGACCTGGTGGCCGTGGCCCGGGACAAGCGGGCCGCCGCGCTCGCCGCCGACGAGCTCGACATGGCCGAGATCGACCCCGCGGACGCCGAGCGCATCACCGCGGCCCGCGGCAGGTCCGGCCCGCTGAAGGGCGCGTCCGCCACCGGCACGCAGTCTCCGGGAGCCGGGCGGGACAAGGGCGAGAAGGACGACTCCGGCGAGAAGACCGGAAAGAGCAAGGACGAGAAGGCCCGGGACGACGGCAAGAGCAAGAGCGGGACCAAGACCGAGAGCGACAGCGACGAGTCCTCGGACGCCGACGAGAAGGACACCACCGGCGCCGAGGGGAGCAAGGCGAAGGCCGCGGACCGGCAGGCCGCGCTGAGCGCCTTCGTGGTGCGCAAGTCCCTCGAACCCGCCTACACCCAGCTCGCCCTCAACGGTTCCGAGGGCCCCCTGGCCGACGAGCGGGTCCGCCGCGCCGTGGCCCGCGCCCTGGACCGCAAGGAACTGGCCCAGGTGGTCCTGAAGCCGCTGGGACTGCCCGCCGAGCCGGTCGGCAGCCACCTCGCCCTCATCGGGCAGGCGGCGTACTCCGACAACAGCGGCGCGCTCGGCGGCCAGGACACCGCCGAGGCGCGGGCGCTCCTCGCGGACGCCGGCTGGGTGCCCGGCGGACCGGTCACCGAGCAGAAGAAGACGGAGAAGGCCGCCGGGTCCAAGGGCAAGAAGGCCGACACGGACGACAGCCCGGGCGACGACGGGACGTACATCGTCGGCGAGGACAACAAGCCGTCCGAGGCCGACCGGGACCTGCGCAAGGACCCGAAGGACCACACCGGCGCGCACGAGCGGACCAGCGCGCAGTCCGGCATCCAGGCGGACGAGCAGCAGGCCGGCAAGCAGTACGCCAAGCAGGGCGGGGCCCAGGGCGCGTACGCCCCGAAGGGCACGGCCGCACCCGCGGGCGCCGCGTCGGGCGCGCTCGCCAAGGACGGCAAGCCGCTGACGCTCCGCTTCGTCCTGCCCTCCGGACAGGGCTCCGAGTCGCTGCGGGCCGTCGCCGACAGGATCGCGCAGATGCTCCAGCGCATCGGCATCCGCACGGACATCTCCAAGGTGTCCGACGCGAGCTACTTCAAGGACCACATCGCCTCGGGCCAGTACGACCTGGCGCTGTACTCGTGGCCCGGCTCGGCCTACCCGGCCACCGACGCCCGTCCGATCTACTCCAAGCCCGTCCCGGCGGCCGACGGCTCACTGAGCGTGGAGCAGAACTACACCCGCGTCGGCACCGACCAGGTCGACCAACTGTTCGACCAGGCGCTCTCGACGCTGGACGAGAGCGAGGAGCGCTCCCTGGTCCGCAAGGCCGACGCCCGCATCTGGGCCGCGGCCGGTTCCATCCCCCTCTACCAGCGCCCCCAGCTGACCGCCGTCCGCACCGGTCTCGCCAACGCCGGAGCCTTCGGTTTCCAGACCCCGGTGTACGAGGACATGGGCTTCCTGAAGAAGGGCGCGCACCCCGTGGCGAGCCCGTCGAAGACCGGATGACCTGCGGATGAACCGTGCGGGCCCGCCCCATGGCGGGCCCGCACGGACCCGCCCCCCGTGGCCCTGCGGAGGTTGCCTCCGCCAGGGCCACGTACGATGGGGTAAGGCCGTGGCGTGTTCAGCCCGGCAGGCCCCGCGACGCGGAGGCCGTCCACTCACTCCGGGAGAAGCGCCTCAATATGGCCACGCGCCACGACATCCGCAACGTCGCCATCGTCGCCCACGTCGACCACGGCAAGACCACTCTGGTCGACGCCATGCTCAAGCAGGCCGGTGCCTTCGCCGCGCACGCCGCCGAGTCGCTCGACGACCGCATGATGGACTCGAACGACCTGGAACGTGAGAAGGGCATCACGATCCTGGCGAAGAACACGGCGGTCAAGTACCACCCGAAGGATGGCGGCGAGGCCATCACGATCAACATCATCGACACCCCCGGCCACGCCGACTTCGGTGGTGAGGTCGAGCGCGGCCTGTCGATGGTGGACGCGGTCGTACTGCTCGTCGACGCCTCCGAGGGCCCGCTCCCCCAGACCCGCTTCGTGCTGCGCAAGGCGCTGCACGCCCGGCTCCCCGTCATCCTGTGCATCAACAAGACGGACCGCCCGGACGCGCGGATCGACGAGGTCGTGAACGAGGCCTACGACCTCTTCCTCGACCTCGACGCCGACGAGGACCAGATCGAGTTCCCGATCGTCTACGCGTGTGCGCGTGACGGCGTGGCCTCGCTGACCAAGCCGGAGGACGGCACCGTCCCGGCCGACAGCGACAGCCTGGAGCCGTTCTTCACGACGATCCTCGAATCGGTCCCGGCCCCGTCCTACGACGAGACCGCGCCGCTCCAGGCCCACGTCACGAACCTGGACGCCGACAACTTCCTCGGCCGTATCGCGCTGCTCCGTGTCGAGCAGGGTGAGCTGCGCAAGGGCCAGAACGTCACGTGGATCAAGCGCGACGGCACCATGGCGAACGTCCGCATCACCGAGCTGCTGATGACCGAGGCGCTCACCCGCAAGCCCGCCGAGAAGGCGGGCCCCGGTGACATCTGTGCCGTCGCCGGTATCCCGGACATCATGATCGGCGAGACCCTCGCCGACCCCGAGAACCCGATCGCGCTGCCGCTGATCACGGTCGACGAGCCGGCGATCTCCATGACCATCGGCACGAACACCTCTCCGATGGTCGGCCGCGGTGCGACCGGCAAGGGTGCGGACGCCAAGGCCGCGGTCAAGGACCGCAAGGTCACCGCCCGCCAGGTCAAGGACCGGCTCGACCGCGAGCTGATCGGTAACGTCTCGCTGCGGGTGCTCGACACCGAGCGTCCGGACGCGTGGGAGGTCCAGGGCCGTGGTGAGCTCGCGCTCGCCATCCTGGTCGAGCAGATGCGCCGTGAGGGCTTCGAGCTGACCATCGGCAAGCCGCAGGTCGTCACCCAGATCGTCGACGGCAAGGTGCACGAGCCGGTCGAGCGCATGACGATCGACGTCCCCGAGGAGCACATGGGCGCGGTCACGCAGCTCATGGGCGTCCGCAAGGGCCGGATGGACAACATGTCGAACCACGGCTCCGGCTGGGTCCGTCTGGAGTTCGTCGTCCCGTCCCGCGGCCTCATCGGCTTCCGTACGGAGTTCCTGACCGGCACGCGCGGCACGGGCATCGCCCACTCGATCCACGAGGGTCACGAGCCCTGGTTCGGCACCCTGACGACCCGTAACAACGGCTCGCTCGTCGCCGACCGCGCCGGAGCCGTCACCGCGTTCGCGATGACGAATCTCCAGGAGCGTGGCGTGCTGTTCACCGACCCCGGCACCGAGGTGTACGAGGGCATGATCGTCGGCGAGAACTCGCGCGCCGACGACATGGACGTGAACATCACCAAGGAGAAGAAGCTCACGAACATGCGGTCGGCCGCGGCCGACTCGTTCGAGGCGATCGTTCCGCCGCGCAAGCTCTCGCTGGAGCAGTCCCTGGAGTTCTGCCGCGACGACGAGTGCGTCGAGGTGACCCCGGAGGCCGTTCGCATCCGCAAGGTCGTCCTGGACCAGAAGGAGCGCGGTCGCTCCGCGAGCCGCGCCAAGCACGGCTGATCCACCGGCCGTAGCGCCCTGTCCGACCCGCCGCGCCGCCGCTGAGCCGGCCGGCCGGGACGGGCCGATCCGCTCGTCGTGACGAGTGGATCCACCGGCAACCGAGCCCGGGTGCCCCCAAGCATGGGGGCACCCGGGCTTTTCGCAACCCGTTTTCCGTCTCGTCATGTCCGAAATGCGGAGCCCCTCGACCGATACGCATGTAACACGTCCGTTTCGGGGGCTTCTCCGGCGGATCATTTTGTCCAGATTTTGGAAGATGTACGCGGTAGCTGTGATGGAACCGAGACCTAAAGGCTGTGGTCGGTTATCTGGCTCATGTCAGATAGTTAGCCGCGTAACGCTCGGGTCAATGGGTCATGCGCTGTGGGGACAGTGCCGACTCACGAGCACAGTGGGGTGCTTGATCCTCCGTCAGGGGTGTCGGAGGTCAGCAGTGCCCCTCCTGTCCGTGCACCGGTTGAGTCATGAGGAGGTACCCATGTGCGGTGTCACCAGCACCATGTGGGTCACATCGTCCCCCGCGATCCGCGACGAGGCGGAGTTCCGATCACGCCTCTGTGCCCGCGTGCGCTGACGCCGCGGCCCGGGCGAAGGCCCGGCCCGGTGCGTCGCTGAGCACCACCCGGTTCCCCGTTCTTGTCGGCGGACCCCGATGTGGTTCCAACTACGCGCGTCCGACTGGGAGTTCCGGTCGGCGACCGGGTAATTGACGTCTCTTCTCAACCGAACGGCGGCCTGGCACACCAGGTGACGGCCGCCGACTCGGCGCAGCTTCTTCCGCTCCGGCGGACCGGCCGCGTCCGGGTACGGCACACCCACACTTGCGGAATGGGCGAATTGTGACGAGTCCTATCGAGACTGAGGACGGCGCTGGACCGGTCGCCGTGGACGACGGGCAGGTGGCGGCCGCGCGACCCGAGGCCGACCAGCTCGTCGGCCGGTCTCCCGGCCAGTTGATGTGGATCCGCTTCAAGCGGGACCGCTCGGGGGTCATCTCCGCCTATGTCGTGGGGTTCTACTTCCTGATCGGGATCCTGGCGCCGCTGATCGGCAAGCTGTACGGCAAGAACCCGTACACGGTGTACGCGGACGAGCGTCCCGAGCTCTTCGACAGCGCCGGCGTGCCGGTCCAGCCCAACGGCGGTATCAGCAGCGAGTTCTGGTTCGGCCTGGAGCCGGGCAACGGCTACGACGTCTTCACCAAGCTGATCTTCGGCATCCGGACCTCGCTGATGATCTCCGTGGCGGTGACGATCGCGGTCGTGATCACCGGCATCCTGCTGGGAGTCACCGCCGGCTACATCGGCGGCAAGGTCGACTACGGCATCAGCCGTGTCATCGACTTCCTGCTGGCCTTCCCCTCGCAGCTTTTCTTCATCGCGAGCATGCCCGTCGTGGTCTCCCTCTTCGTGAGTCCCCGCGACGAGACACCCACCTACGTCCGCGTGGTCGCGCTGATCGCGGTCCAGTGGGTGCTCGGCTGGATGAGTCTCGCCCGCATCCTGCGCGGCACCGCACTCGCCCTGCGCGAACGGGAGTTCATCGAGGCGGCCAAGGTGAGCGGCGCGCCGCCCTGGCGGATCATCCGCAAGGAGGTGCTGCCCAACGTGGTGACACCGCTCCTCGTGCAGGCCACCTACCTGCTCCCGAACTTCGTGACGATCGAGGCGGGCCTGTCGTTCCTCGGTGTCGGCATCGTCGAACCGACGCCCGACTGGGGACAGATGTTCTCCAAGGCCTCGACCGAACTCGTCCTGCAGAACGACATCACCTACATGTTCTTCCCGGGCGTCTCGATGATCATCTTCGTCGTCGCGTTCAACCTGCTCGGGGATTCGGTCAGGGACGCCTTCGATCCCAAGACGGCTCGCTGACCACAGAGTTGTGGGCGCCTTCGCCCCGATTTCGAACGGCACTTCCACAGCACATCAACGGCACTTCACTGGTCGACCAAAAGCGACTCACCAGCACCGCAGGTGCACTTGTTCGCACTGGTGATACACAGATGGGTAGGAATCTGAGTGATGAGTAGGGGCGGACGCCACGCATACGCCGCGATCTCCGTGCTCGCGGCGGGAGCTCTCGTGCTCACCGGTTGCAGCAAGGGCGGCAGCGACAGCAAGGACGACAACAAGAAGGACAAGGAGAACGCGCAGCGGCAGCAGGCGTCGATCAAGTTCGGCGACGCGGCCGACTCCACCGGCCCCGCGGCCGAGGTTCCCGGCGCGAAGAGCGGCGGCACGATGGAGGTCCTCCAGCGTGACAGCTACGCGCACCTCGACCCGGGCCAGATCTACGTGTCCGACGAGGGTTCCCTCGCGACGCTGATCCACCGCGGTCTGACCGGCTACAAGGCCACGAGCGACGACGGTTCCAAGCACGAGGTCGTCGGCGACCTCGCCACCGACTCCGGTACGACCACGGACGGCGGCAAGACCTGGAAGTACACGCTCAAGGACGGCATCAAGTTCGAGGACGGCACGCCGATCACGTCCAAGGACGTCCGGCAGACCATGGAGCGCCTCTTCGCGCCGTTCATCAACCAGGGCCCGCCCTACATCCAGCAGTGGCTCGCGGACAGCCCGGGCGCGGACTACCGCAAGCTGCTGAAGGACGGCCCCTACAAGGGCAAGCACCTGCCGGACAGCATCCTGCAGACGCCGGACGACAAGACCATCGTCTTCAAGTTCAAGCAGCCGCACGCCGACCTTCCGTACGCCCTCGCCATGGCGGGCTACGCGATCGTCTCCGCGAAGGGTGACACCAAGGAGAAGTACGACCGGGCGCCGGTGGCGGCCGGACCGTACAAGATCCAGTCGTTCAAGTCCGGCAAGTCGATGGTCCTGGTGAAGAACACCAACTGGGACCCGAAGACCGACCCGATCCGCCACCAGTACGTGGACAAGTTCAACTTCACGTTCAACCAGCAGTACGAGGCGTCCACCAAGACGCTGCTGTCCGACTCGGGTGCCGACCAGGCCGGCATCAGCTTCAACAACCAGGTCGACGCGGGCAACCTCTCCAAGGTCCTCTCCGACCCGAAGATGAAGTCCCGTACGGTGTCCGGCTTCCAGCCGTACGTCGGCCAGATGAACATCAACATGAGCCACCCGGCCCTCAAGGACAAGAAGATCCGCGAGGCCATCGCCTACGCCCTGCCGATCACGCCGTTCGTGCGTGCCTTCGGCGGCAACGACGCCATGCAGGTCGCCGGCGGTCTGATCAGCCCGACTGTCAGCGGCTACGACGCCTCGTTCGACCCGTTCGGCAAGATCAAGAAGCCGGCCGGTGACCCGGACAAGGCCAAGGCCCTGCTGAAGGAAGCGGGCAAGGTGGGCATGAAGCTGACCTTCGGCTACATCAACACCCCCGAGGGCCAGCAGTACTCCACCGCCATGGCCGCGGGTCTGAAGAAGGCCGGCTTCGACGTCCAGCGCCAGGAGATCCCGGCCGAGACGTACTACGACCAGGTCAGCAAGCTCGACAACAACTACGACATCTTCCACACCGCGTGGGGTGCCGACTGGCCGTCCGCCTCGACCGTGATCCCGCCGCTGTACGACGGCCGCGGAATCGCCGACGGCGCGCAGAACTACTCGCAGGTCAACGACCCCAAGGTCAACGCGGACATCGACCGCATCAACAAGATCACCGACCCGGTCAAGGCCGCGGCCGCGTGGGAGAAGGTCGACCAGTACCTGGTCAAGGACGTCGTCAACGTCGTCCCGACCGCGTACTACAAGCAGACTCAGATCGCCGGTTCCAAGGTCGGCGGCCTGGTCTACGACGACGTGATCGGTGGCGTCGACCCGCGTCGCCTGTTCGTCAAGTAACCGTCGCTCTGACGGGGCCCGGTGCACCTGCCGCTCGACGAGCGGCACGCACCGGGCCCCGCCGGGCCCGCTGACGTCTGAGAGCTGCCCCTGTCATGCTGCGCTTCCTCGTTCGCCGCTCACTCGGCGCCGTCGTCATCCTGTTTCTGCTGAGTATCGTCGCGTTCCTGCTGTTCTTCGGGATGCCGAGGGACCCCGGGCTGCTGATGTGCGGCAAGACATGCACGCCTGCCAACCTCGAGAACATCCATCATGTGCTCGGGCTCGACAAGTCGATCCCCGAGCAGTACTGGATCTTCCTGCACAACCTCGTGCTGGGCAGCAGCGACTTCACCCAAGGGCCGTGCCCCGCGCCCTGCTTCGGGTACTCGTACCACACCAACGAGCAGGTCTGGGGCACGCTCATGGACCGGCTGCCCACCACCGTCTCGCTGACGCTGGGCGCCGCCGTCATCTTCCTCTTCGTCGGCCTCGGCACGGGCATGTTCTCCGCCTGGAAGCGGGGCACGCTCTTCGACAAGACGGTGACGGCCGGGGCCATGATCCTCAGCTCGATGCAGATCTACTTCCTGGGTCCGCTGGCGCTGGCGGCGCTCGTCTACCAGACCCACCTGTTCTCCAAGCCCGCCTACAACGACTTCCTGGCCAACCCCGCGACCTGGTTCAGCGGACTGCTCATCCCCTGGGTGATCCTCTCCACGATCTTCGCCTCGCAGTACACGCGTATGGCGCGCTCGTCGATGATCGAGCAGCTCCAGGAGGAGCACGTCCGCACCGCGCGCGCGAAGGGCATGTCACGCAAGTACGTGTTCTTCCGCTACGCCTGGCGCGGTTCCCTCATCCCCATCGTCACCATCTTCGGCATCGACCTCGGCTCGCTGCTCGGCGGCGCGATCATCACCGAGTACACGTTCGGCCTTCCCGGACTCGGCCAACTCGCCGTCCAGGCCGTCTTCTTCAGCGACCTTCCGCTGCTGCTGGGCGTGATGCTCTTCTCCGCCGCCATGATCCTGCTGTTCAACATCATCGTGGATGCCTGCTACGCCTTCATCGACCCGCGCGTGCGGCTGTCCTAGGAGCATTCCGTGACCACTCTGACCAAGGAATCGGGTGCCGGCGTACCGGCGGACTCGGGCGCCTTCCTCTCGGTGCGTGACCTGTACGTCCGGTTCAAGACCGAGGACGGCGTCGTCAAGGCCGTCGACGGGCTCTCCTTCGACCTCGAACGGGGCAAGACCCTCGGCATCGTGGGGGAGTCGGGCTCCGGCAAGTCGGTCACCAACCTGACCGTCCTCGGCCTGCACAACCCGATGTTCACCAGCATCGAGGGCGAGATCGTGCTCGACGGGCAGGAGCTGATCACCGCCCGCGAGTCGGAGTTGGAGAAGGTGCGCGGCAACAAGGCCGCGATGATCTTCCAGGACCCGCTGACGGCCCTGTCCCCGTACTACACGGTGGGCCGGCAGATCGCCGAGCCGTTCATGAAGCACACCGGGGCGTCGAAGAAGGCGGCCTGGGACCGGGCGGTGGAGATGCTCGGCAAGGTCGGCATCCCGAACCCGAGGGAGCGGGCGAAGGACTACCCGCACCAGTTCTCCGGCGGTATGCGCCAGCGCGCGATGATCGCCATGGCGCTGGTCTGCGACCCCGACCTGCTCATCGCCGACGAGCCGACCACCGCGCTCGACGTGACCGTCCAGGCGCAGATCCTCGACCTCCTGAAGGACCTCCAGCAGGAGTTCGGCTCGGCGATCATCTTCATCACGCACGACCTGGGCGTCATCGCCGACATGGCCGACGACATCATGGTGATGTACGCGGGCGGGGCGGTGGAACGCGGCTCCGTGAGCGAGGTGCTCCGGTCGCCCCAGCACCCGTACACCTGGGGCCTGTTGAACTCGATGCCGCGCCTCGACTCGGACATCGACACGCCGCTGGCGCCCATCCCCGGCGCGCCCCCCTCCCTGCTGAGGCCGCCGTCCGGGTGCCGGTTCCACCCCCGCTGCACCTTCCAGGGCGAGGTCGGGGGCACGCGCTGCGTGGACGAACCTCCGCTGCTCCCGGCGGGCCGGGGAGGCGCCTGCCACCTCACGGCCCAGCAGAAGCAGGCCATTTTCATCGAGCAGATCAAGCCCCGGCTGCGTTAGGGAGAACAGCGTCATGAAGGAAGACGTCGCGAAGGACGTCCCGACGGGTGATGCCACGCTGCCCGCTCCGCGCGCGGCCACGGACGGCGGCTCCGACGAGCCGTTGCTGGTGGTCGAGAAACTGGTCAAGCACTTCCCGGTCAAGGGCGGCTTCCCGATCCGGCGCACCATCGGCGCCGTGCAGGCGGTCGACGGCATCGACCTGACCGTGCACGTGGGCGAGAGCTTCGGCCTGGTCGGCGAGTCCGGCTGCGGCAAGTCGACGACCGGCCGGCTCATCACCCGCCTCCTCGAACCCACCGGCGGTCGGATCAGCTACCGCGGCCAGGACATCAGTCACGCCAGCCGCAAGCAGCTGGCGCCGATCCGCTCCGAGATCCAGATGATCTTCCAGGACCCGTACTCGTCGCTGAACCCGCGGCAGACGGTCGGCAAGATCATCTCGGGTCCCATGGAGGTCAACGGGATCAACCCGAAGGGCGGCCGGGAGAAGCGCGTCCGTGAACTCCTGGAGACGGTCGGTCTCAACCCCGAGCACTACAACCGCTTCCCGCACGAGTTCTCCGGCGGTCAGCGTCAGCGCATCGGGGTGGCCCGTGCGCTCGCCCTGGAGCCGAAGCTCATCGTCGCGGACGAGCCGGTCTCGGCCCTCGACGTCTCCATCCAGGCGCAGGTCGTCAACCTCCTCCAGCAGGTGCAGAAGGAGATGGGCATCGCGTTCCTGTTCATCGCCCACGACCTCGCGGTGGTACGGCACTTCTCGCAGCGGGTCGCGGTCATGTACCTCGGCAAGGTGATCGAGGTCGGCGACCGGGAATCGATCTACACCCGGCCCCGGCACCCCTACACGCACGCCCTGCTGTCCGCGGTGCCCGAGGTCGAACTGGACGGCACGGGCGGGGACCGGCGCGAACGGATCCGGCTCGCGGGTGACGTGCCGTCGCCCATCTCCCCGCCGTCCGGCTGCCGGTTCCGCACCCGCTGCTGGAAGGCGCAGGACAAGTGCGCCCAGGAGGAGCCCCCGCTCGTGCGGCTCGGAGGGAACTCCGAAGGCCACCTGACCGCCTGCCACTTCCCGGAGGAGCCGTCGGTCGCCGCGCGGGCGGAGGACATCGTCCTCGACCCCGCGCTGGCCGCGCTGGAGAAGGACGACCAGGGGAGCCCCGAGTAGCGCGACAGGGGCCACACAGAGCGCGAGGCACCCCATCGGTGCGCGGGCGGGTCCGGCCTCTGGGCCGGGCCCGCCCCTTCGCGTGTCTCAGACGGCGCCGGCGACGGTGATGATCTCGGGGGAGCGGGGGGACAGCGGCTCCCTGCCCCAGTCCCCGTACTGCTCCCGCACGACGAAGCCCGCGTCCCCGAGTAACCCGCGCAGCGCGTCCGCCCCCAGGAACCGCAGGGTGCTGCGGCTGACCCGGGGCCGCTCCCAGTCCGGGTGCTCGAACGTCTCGCTGAACGTGACCCGGTCCCGGAGGACGGGCCCCTCCACCCGGTGGCTGACCCGTACGAAGCCCCCGCACGCGTCACTCACCTCGCGCGCCCGGTCGGGCGTCCACGTCTCCCACGCCCGCGCGGCGGGATTGCGCGTCTCGAACACGAACCGGCCCCCGTCACCGAGAGCCCGCCGTACGGAGGCCAGCGCCGTGCGCACCTCGTCGTCGCCGAGCAGCACCTGGAACGCGTGCCCCGTCATCACCACGAGGTCGAACTCCCGCTCCCAGCGCGCCGATCCGAGATCCCCGAGCACCCACTCGGCGGCGGCCCGCCGGCGTGCCTGCACCAGCATCGCCGCGGCGGGGTCGAGCCCGCACAACCGCCCCCCGTGCCCGGCCTCCCGGGCTCTCGCCAACAGCCGCCCCGTCCCGCACCCGACATCGAGCACGGACCGCGCGGACATCACCAGGTCCAGATAGAAGTCGTCGCCCGCCCCCCATGGATTGAGCTGGTCGTACAGGGCGGCGAGTGACACGTCACTGAACGAACGATCAGCCATCGCAGCAGTCTCTCAGCCAACGGGTCCGTCCGAAACAGTGATCACCAAGGAATCCAGCACCGGAACAGGTGAAGATTTGGCAAGGCTGGAGGGGTGCACGTGCCGAGCTCGATGAGCTGGTCGGTGAAGCACCCGGGTACGGCCGGCCCCTGCTCTTTCCGGACCGTCATCCGTACGCGGGCGGGCCCGGCCACTGCGCCGCCCGTCTGGAGGACACCGACGGCTTCGAGGTCGAGCTGGTGGTGCGGCAGGTCAGCGGACGATCCGCCCCCGGAGCATGATGCGGGTGGGGTGGTGGAGGGTCTCCGGGGTCGTGCGGGGGTCCGTCGCGTAGACCGTGATGTCGGCCGGGGCGTTCTCCGTCAGGGACGGAAGGCCGAGGAAGGCGCGGGCCGTCCAGCTCGCCGCGCCGACCGCGGCTTCCGTGGGAAGGCCCGCCTCGATGAGGTGCTCGACCTCGGTGGCGACGTTGCCGTAGGGCGCGGAGTCCGTGCCCGCGAGGACGGTGACCCCGGCGTCGTACGCTTCCCGGACCCGGCGGATCATCGTGCGGTGCCCCGCGTGCCAGAGCCGGCCACGGGTGTTGTCCTTGATCCGGGTGGCGCTGTGCGCGAAGGCGGTGAGCGTCGGGACGTAGGCGCTGCCGTGCCCGGCCATCAGGTCCACGCACTCCTCGGGCATGCCCATGCCGTGCTCGATGGAGTCGACCCCCGCGCGGGCCGCGCCCAGCACGCCCGCCGCCGACTGGCAGTGCGCGGCGACCCGGCCACCGGCCGCGTGCACGCCGTCGACGACGGCGCGGAGCAGCTCGTACGGCACCGGCGGGGCCTCGAAGTCCCAGTCGCCGATGAGCTTGCACCAGCCGTCGTGCGCCTTCGCCTCGGCCACCGCCGCGGCGACCAGGTCCTCCGTCACCGTGTGGAACGCGGCACCGCGGGAGAGCCCGGCCCAGGCCAGCCAGCGCCCCGCCGTGATCATCCGCGGTGAACGGGGGTCCTCGCGCAGTTCGTCGGGGATCTCGCCCAGCAGTCCGGGAAACCGCAGAGCCGTGACCCCGGCATCCCGGTGCGCGGCGATCTGCTCCGCGAAGACCTCGGGATCGAAGCGCGCCTCGTCCGCGGCCGAACTGCCGGGATGCGTGTGGACGTCGACCAGACCCGGCAGCAGGAACCCGCCGTCGGCGACGGTCTCCGCCGGCACGGACGGGCGCGCGAAGGTGATCCGGTCACCGAGTGTCCAGAGGTCGCGTACGGCTCCGTCGGGCAGGACGGTGCCGCGCAGGTGATAGGGCATGGCGCCCGAGTCTGGCGGGGGTGGTCATGAACGGCAAGTGCGGTTTCTCCGGAGCCCGTTAATCGGTCGACACAGGACCCGGCGCCCGGGATGCTTCACCCCGATGACTTCGACTTCGCAGACACGTACGGACACGCCCGCGGCCTGGGACGAGCGTACCCAGCTGACCACTTTCCTCGACTACGCCCGTGCCACCGCCCGCGCCAAGTGCGAGGGGCTCTCGGAGGAGGACGCCCGCAAGGCGCCGCTGTCCGGGTCTCCGCTGATGACCCTCAGCGGGGTCGTGAACCACCTGCGCTGGGTGGAGTACTACTGGTTCCAGGTCGTCTTCCTCGGTGAGGAGGACGAGGGGCCCTGGACGGACGAGGACCCGGACCGCGAGATGCGGATCGCCGTCGACA
This sequence comes from Streptomyces sp. M41(2017), assembly GCF_002078175.1. GTDB lineage: Bacteria > Actinomycetota > Actinomycetes > Streptomycetales > Streptomycetaceae > Streptomyces. Next base: position 3,258,233 of record NZ_MWFK01000001.1, read on the forward strand.
TCCCGCTGGCCGAGATCCTCGACGCCTACGAGGAACAGAACACGCGCTACCGCGAGTTGGTCGCCGCGCACGATCTCGACGCGAAGGCCCAGCGGCCGATCCGGGACGGCCGGCACGCCGACCTGCGCTGGATCCTCCTGCACCTCGTGGAGGAGACGTCACGCCACAACGGCCACATCGACATCCTGCGCGAACTGGCCGACGGCCGGACCGGGGGCTAGACCATGGGAGACACAGGGACGTTGAACCCGACCATCCGCACGATCACCTTCGACTGCACCGGCGACCCGTACGACCTCGGGCTGTTCTGGAGCGAGTTGCTCGGCCGCCCGCTCGCCGACGACGACAAGCCGGGTGATCCCGAGGCGGTGATCACCGACCCGTCCGGCGGTCCGACCCTGCTGTTCGTCCACGTCGAGGAGGGCAAGACGGCGAAGAACCGCGTCCATCTCGACCTGGAGCCGCACGGGCGCACCCGCAGCGCGGAGGTCGAGCGTGCCGTCGCTCTCGGCGCCCGCCGGATCGCCGACCACACCCGCCCGGACGGCGGCGGCTGGGTCGTCCTCGCAGATCCGGAGGGGAACGAGTTCTGCGTGGAGCGGGGCGAGCTGGGCTGAGGCCCCCGCCGCGCGGCCGGCACGCCCTCGGGGCCCGGGCCGGCCCGCGAAGAAGGCCCGCACCCAGGAGGGCGCGGGCCTTCGTTCCCCTGGAACAGGACGTTCGTGGGCTCGGGTCAATGGGCCGGTGAAGGTCGGTTCCGAAAGGGAGCGGCTGACGAATTGGGGTGTGTCAGACCGCCGCCTCGGGGTCCTTGGAGAAACGCGGGGCCGGAACGGTCTCCGTCGTCTCCGGGTAGTGGCACGCCGTCAGGTGGCCGGCGTTGCTGCCCGAGATCTGCACCAGCGGCGGAGCCTCGGAGGCGCACTTGTCCGTCGCCTTCCAGCAGCGGGTGCGGAACCGGCAGCCCGACGGCGGGTTGAGCGGCGAGGGCACGTCACCCTTGAGCAGGATGCGCTCGCGGGCCGGGACGTCGTCCGCGGTCGCCTCGGGCACGGCCGACATCAGCGCGCGGGTGTACGGGTGACGCGGGTTGTCGTACAGGTCCTCGCGGTTGGCGATCTCGACGATCTTGCCGAGGTACATGACCGCGACCCGCTGCGAGAAGTGCCGCACGATCGCGAGGTCGTGGGCGATGAACAGGAACGCGATCCCCAGGTCCTTCTGCAGCTCCTGGAGGAGGTTGACGACCTGCGCCTGGATGGAGACGTCGAGCGCGGAGACGGGCTCGTCCGCGACGATGAGCTTCGGCTCCAGGGCGAGCGCGCGGGCGACGCCGATGCGCTGACGCTGGCCGCCGGAGAACTCGTGCGGGAAGCGGTTGTAGTGCTCGGGGTTGAGACCCACGGTCTCCAGGAGCTCGCGGACGCGGTTCTCCTGGCCGCCCTTCGGGTTGATCCCGTTGATCTCCATCGGGCCCGAGATGATCTTGCCGACCGTCTGCCGCGGGTTCAGCGAGGCGTACGGGTCCTGGAAGATCATCTGGATCTCGGAGCGGACCGGCGCCAGCTGCTTGCGGTTGGCGTGCGTGATGTCCTGGCCGCGGTAGCTGATCCGACCGCCGGTGGGCTCCAGCAGCCGTGTGACGAGCCGGCCGGTCGTCGACTTGCCGCAGCCGGACTCGCCGACCAGGCCGAGGCTCTCGCCCTCGGCCACCTGGAAGTCGAGACCGTCGACGGCCTGCACCGCGCCGATCTTCCGCTTGAAGGGGAAGCCGCCCATCACCGGGAAGTGCTTGGTCAGCCCGGTGACGTCCAGGAGGGGGTTCGTGTTGCTCATGATCGTGAAGTCCCGTCTCAGCTACGTCAGTGCGACCGGGTCGCGGCGAGGTCGGCGAAGTATTCCTGGCGCTGGTCCGCCGTGAGGTGGCAGGCGGCACCGCGCCCGTCCGTGACCTGGAGGAGCGGCTGCTCGGTGGAGCAGAGCCCGCCCTCGACCTTCTCCTTGAAGGTGCACCGCGGGTGGAAGCGGCAGCCGGACGGAGGGTTCAGCAGCGACGGCGGCGAACCGGGGATCGGCGACAGCGGTACGTCGACCGGTCCGTCCAGGCTCGGCATCGAGCCCAGCAGACCCCAGGTGTACGGGTGCTGCGGCGCCCGCAGCACCTCCTTCTTGGTCCCGCGCTCCACGCACCGGCCGCCGTACATCACGAGTACGTCGTCCGCGATGTCGGCGATGACACCGAGGTCGTGGGTGATGAAGATGATCGCGGTGCCGAACTCCTGCTGGAGGTCCTTCAGCAGGTCCATGATCTGCGCCTGCACGGTCACGTCGAGCGCGGTGGTCGGCTCGTCCGCGATGAGCAGCTCGGGGTCGCAGACCAGCGCCATGGCGATCATCGCGCGCTGGCGCATACCGCCGGAGAACTGGTGCGGGTAGTCGTCCACACGCACGTCGGGCTGCGGGATGCCCACCCGGCGCAGCATCTCGATCGCCCGCTCCCGGGCCTCCTTCTTGGAGGCGCCGGTGTGCTTGCGGTACGTCTCGCCGATCTGCTTGCCGATGGTGTGGTACGGCGACAGCGAGGCCAGCGCGTCCTGGAAGATCATCGACATCTTGTTGCCGCGGAGCCGCTCCATCTCCCGCTCGGAGGCGGTCAGCAGCTCCTTGCCGTCGAGCAGGATCTCGCCGTCGATGGCGGTGCGGTCGCGGTCGTGCAGGCCGAGGATCGTCAGGTTCGTGACGGACTTGCCGGAGCCCGACTCGCCCACGATGCCGAGCGTCTTGCCCTTGGCCAGGTCGAAGGTGAGACCGTCGACGGCCTTGACGACGCCGTCTTCGGTGGAGAAGTGGACCTTCAGATCCCTGACGGACAGGAAGGGCTGCTGATCGGTGCTCGTCACGGGGACGCTCCTGAGGGGGGTGATGCCGGGGTTGCTGTCGGGGGCGGGGTGCCCGGGGTCAGGCGAGCCGGATCCGCGGGTCGATGAGGGCGTACACGGCGTCGACGATGATGTTGAAGAACACGATCGCGCCGGCGGACAGGATGGTGACGCCGAGCAGCATGGGCAGGTCGCTCTTGCTCACGGAGTCCACCGCGAGGCGGCCGATGCCCTGGATGCTGAAGACGGACTCGGTGATGATCGCGCCACCGATCAGGGTGCCCAGGTCGATGCCGAAGACGGTGACGATGGGGCCCATCGCGCCGCGCCAGGCGAACCGGAAGAAGACGTTCCTGCGGGACAGCCCCTTGGCCCGGGCGGTGCGGACGTAGTCCTCGCTGAGCTGCTCGACGAGCTGCGAGCGGGTCATACGCGTGTAGTTGGCGGTGAAGATGATCGCCAGCGTCAGCCACGGCAGCAGCATCCCGGAGAGCCAGCCGACCGGGTCCTCGGTGAGCGGCGTGTACGAGGGCTGCGAGAACAGGTGGATCTTGGAGACCAGGAAGAACATCGCGACGTAGCCGACGAAGTAGATCTGGAGCGAGGAGCCGAACAGCGAGGCGGAGCTGGCGAACTTGTCCAGGAACCGGCCCTGCTTGACGGCGGCCAGCATGCCGGCGCCGATGCCGAAGACCAGGAAGACGACGGCCGCACCGAACGCCAGGGAGAGCGTCGTCGGCAGGCGGTCCAGGATCGTGCCGAGGACCGGCTCGCGGTTGGCGAAGGAGTAACCGAGGCACGGGGCGTTGCAGTTGCCGAAGCTGCCGTACTCGCGCCCGACGAACACGCCCTTGAGCCAGTCCCAGTACTGCACGGGGATCGGGTGGTCGATGCCCAGGTTGTGCCGGATCTGCTTGAGCATGTCGGGCGTGCAGTTCTTGCCGCACGACATCATCGCCGGGTCACGCGGGATGGCGTAGAACAGCCAGAAGGTGATGGCGCTGATGATCAGCAGGATGACCAGCGCGCCGAGGACTCGGCGGATGAGAAAGCGGGACATGGGGGCGTGACTTTCCGGACGGGGCGCCGTCGCCGGGGGCGTGAAGGGGGGTGGGCCTGAGGGGGCGGCCGGGCGAACGGCCGCCCCCTTGGGTCGTACGGCTTACTTCATCGCGTAGAGCTTGGTGAGCGCGATGCAGGTGTTGCCGCTGTCGTAGATGACGTTTCCGACCTTGGATCCGTACATCCAGTTGCGGATCGAGTGGTAGTCCGGGACCACGGCGGACGTCTCCATGATCTGGCGGTCCACGGCGCCCCAGGCCTTGTTCGCGGCCTCGGTGTCCGTGATCTTGGCGGCGGCGTCGATCGCCTTGTTGATGCTCGGGTCGTTCAGCTGCGCGTAGTTGCTGCGGCCGTCGCCGATGTTCTTGCCGCTCCAGCAGGGGTAGAAGACGGAGTAGCCGTTCGGCCAGTCCGGGCTCCAGCCCGCGGCGAACAGGTCGAAGTCGTTGTCGATCTTGCCGATCTGGGTGTAGAAGGTCGACTTGTCGATCTGCTTGTTGACGACCTGGAAGCCGGCGGCCTCCAGAGCGTTCTTGATCGCCACGGCCTGCTTCTGGGCGTTGTCGGACTGCTGGTACGCGATGACCAGCTTCTGGCCGACCTTGCCGGCCTCCTTCAGGAGCGCCTTGGCCTTGGCCGGGTCGCCACCGGGCTTCTTGGTCACGCCGTACAGGTCGAACTTCTGGTAACCCGGGGTCACGGGCGAGAGGACCGTGGTGGCCAGCTCGCTGGTGGAGGCGCCACCGCGGATCGTCTGCAGCTGCTGGTGCGGCCAGGCCCAGTTGATGGCCTGACGGACCTTGACGTCCTTGACGCGGGTCATGTTGATCGGCCAGTAGTACGTGACCGTGTCGACCTCGGTGAGGACGCGCTTCTTCAGCTTGGCGTTGGTGAGCACCTGGGCGATGCGCTCGGCCGCGACCTCGTTGAAGATGGCCATGGCGTGCTGGTCCTTGCCGGAGTCCGCGATGAAGCGGTCCGTGGCAGCCAGCGGCTGGAAGCCGAACTGGAAGACGAACTGGTCCGGGTAGTTGTTGCGGATCGAGTCCGTCGCCGGGTCCCAGTGCTCGTTGCGCACGTAGGTGAGCGACTTGCCGATGCTGCGGCTGCCGATCTTGTACGGGCCGGAGGAGAAGGGACGCTTGTCGTACTTCTCCTTCGTGTCGTGCTTCTTGTTCACCAGGCCGTAGCCGGGCATGGCGAGCGTGAAGTTGAAGTCGGCACGCGCCTCGTTGAGGTGGAACGTGACCGTCTTGCCGTCGATCTCGATGGAGTCGAGCTTCTTGCCGCTGTAGGGGCCCTTGTACTTGTCGCCGCCGACCAGCCACTGCTGGACGTAGCGGGGACCCTCGGTGACGAAGGAGGCGAAGAGGCGCTCGAAGGTGTGGCGGAGGTCGTCACCCGTGATGTCCGAGCCGTCCTCCCACTTCAGACCGTCCTTCAGCGTGAAGGTCCAGGTCTTGCCGCCGTCCTTCGTGGTGCCGGCGTCCGTGGCCGCGTCACCGACGAGGGTGGCGCCACCCTTGTTGTCGATCTTGTAGCCGGTGAGCCCACGCAGGATCGGCCGGGTGATGGCGCCCTCGGTCGAGACGTAGATCTGGGCCGGGTCCATGTGGTCCATGTCGAACTGGTCGAGCGAGTAGATCGTCCCGCCCTTGACCGCTCCCGGGACCTCCGGCGCGGGGCCGGTGGAGTCGGCCTTCGTGCCGACCAGGATCGCCTGGGTCTTGGAGCCGCTGACCGAGGGGACCTTGCGGCTCGACTTGTTGTCGCTGCCGCCGCCACAGGCGGTCAGCACGGACGACGAGGCCGCGACCACGCCGGTGGCGATCAGGAAGTTTCTACGGGAGAAAGACATGGAGAATCCTGCCTTATAGGGACGATCGAGACGGATGATCCGGCCGCACGACACTGAACCGGCCGGGTGGAGCTGTGGTGGCTACCGCTTGGACTTCGGGTCGAGCGCGTCGCGCACCGAATCGCCGAGCAGGTTGAAGGCGAGGACGAAGATCACCATGGACAGGCCCGGGAAGAGCATGAAGGTGAGGTCCTCGGTGTAGAACTGGGCGCCGCGCTGGATCATGACGCCCCAGTCCGGGGTCGGGTCGATGATGCCGACGCCGAGGAAGGCCAGGCCCGCCTCCGCGGTCACGTACGCCGGGAGCATCAGGGTGGACTGGATGATGATCGGAGTCCACAGGTTGGGCAGCAGTTCCTTGAACACGATCCGCCGCGAGGAGGCGCCGGTGACCTTGGCGGCCTCGATGTACTCGCGTTCACGGAGGCCGAGGACCTGGCCGCGCAGCAGACGCGCGATGGAGGCCCAGCCGAAGCCGGAGAGGACCACGATCAGGGAGATGGCCCGCAGCGAGGTGGGGATGTTGTCGTCGGGGGCGACGAAGAGCCCGTAGACCACCGGCATGAAGGCGATGAAGAACAGGGTCGAGGGGAACGACAGCAGGATGTCGATGACCCGGCCGACGAAGTAGTCGGTGCGCCCGCCGAGGTAGCCCGCGGTGACGCCGACGATCACGCCGACGATCGTGGTCACCAGGGTCGCCGCGACGGCGATGCCCAGGGAGGTGCGGATGCCGTAGAGCAGGAAGGTGAAGACGTCCCGGCCCAGCTGGGGCTCGATGCCGAACCAGAACTCCGAGCTCATTCCGCCGTTGGCGCCGGCCGGGTAGGAGAAGGCGTCGAGGAGTTCCGGGCGCTCGCTCGCGTAGGTCGTGTACGGGTTCTTCCCGTACAGCTTGGCTATGAGCGGGGCCAGAATCGCGATCGCAAAGAAAAAGATCACGATGTACGCGGATATGACACCGGTGCGGTCACGCTTGAACCGCTTCCAGGCGAGTCGTCCCGGGGAGCGACTCTCCGAGCCCTTGGGGTTCATGGACGAATCCGGGATCGATCCGATCTCGTCGGTCACCTCAAGCGATGCGGCCGCGGAAGGAGTGGGGAGTGTCATGGTGCTCCATGCCCGATGGGGTCAACGGCATCCGCAGGGCGCTCCCTACGGGCTACGCCGGACTTTTTCAACGCAATTCATGCAAGGTCAATAAAATCTCGGTCGCCTTGGGTTTCTCTTTACTCTCTTTACTTCCACTTGACCGGAACGTAACTACGCGGGTAGCGCACTGTGGCCGTTCCGTGTCCAGATTCGGACCAACTGCGCGAAACGGTCAATGAGTTCGATAACCGGACGGTGGAGTCTCGGAATGCGTACATCTGGTGCGCGCAAATGAACGGTTCGGCATCGAACGGTGTAGATCCATTGCGCTGATCTTCAAGATCCTTTGCTGGATCTTTCTGACGCCGCGTCCGGAGCGCCTCCTCCCGGAATCGGTCCAGATCCGTCCGGATCGATCCATCCGGATGGAGTTGCCACCCGGAAGGGTGGAGTGAATGTGCGATACGGCTCATATGGACAGATATTGGGCCGTAAAGGCACGACGCACCGGAGCCGAGCACGACCCCGGCGCCGGCGGCACAGCGCACTCTTGAGGAGGCACTCCATGCGTGGAGCCACGCACGCCAGATGGGCCGCATGTGCGGTGGTGGTAGCCCTCGCGGCGACCGCCTGCGGGGGCGGAGGGAGTGACAGCGGCGGCGGCGACGGCTCCGGCACGGTCAGTTCTTCCTGGGGCGACCCGCAGAACCCGCTCGAACCGGCCAACACCAACGAGGTGCAGGGCGGCAAGGTCCTCGACATGATCTTCCGCGGGCTGAAGCGGTACAACGCCAAGACCGGCGCCGCCGAGGACATGCTCGCCGACAAGATCGAGACCACGGATTCGCAGAACTTCACGATCACGATCAAGAGCGGCTGGAAGTTCAGCAACGGCGAGACGGTCACCGCCCAGTCCTTCGTGGACGCCTGGAACTACGGCGCCAGCCTGAAGAACAACCAGAAGAACGCGTACTTCTTCGGCTACATCGACGGCTACGACAAGGTCCACCCCGAGTCGGGCAGCCAGAGCGCCGACACGCTCTCCGGGCTGAAGGTGACCGGCACGAACACCTTCACCGTCAAGCTCAACCAGAAGTTCTCGACGTTCCCGGACACCCTCGGTTACGCGGCCTACTCGCCGCTGCCCAAGGCGTTCTTCGACGACCACGCGGCCTGGGTGCAGAAGCCGGTCGGCAACGGCCCCTACACGATCAGCTCGTACACCAAGGGCTCGCAGATGTCCCTGGTGAAGTGGGACGACTACTCCGGGGACGACAAGGCGCAGAACGGCGGAGTGGACCTCAAGGTCTACACGGACAACAACACCGCCTACAACGACCTCCTCGCCGGCAACCTCGACCTCGTCGACGACGTGCCCGCGGCCCAGCTCAAGAACGCCAAGAGCGACCTGTCCGGCCGGTACATCAACACCCCGGCCGGCATCATCCAGACGCTCGCCTTCCCCTTCTACGACCCGAAGTGGAACACCAGCGGCGCGAAGAAGGTCCGGCAGGGTCTGTCCATGGCGATCAACCGCCAGCAGATCACCGACACGATCTTCCAGAAGACCCGCACCCCCGCCAGCGACTGGACGTCACCGGTGCTCGGCGAGAAGGGCGGCTTCCAGAAGGGCCTGTGCGGCGACTCCTGCGACTACAACCCGTCCCAGGCCAAGAAGCTGGTCCAGGAGGGCGGCGGCCTGCCCGGCGGCCAGGTCAAGATCAGCTACAACGCGGACACCGGCTCCCACAAGGAGTGGGTCGACGCCGTCTGCAACTCCATCAACAACGCCCTCGGCAACAACAAGGCGTGCGTCGGCAACCCGATCGGCACCTTCGCCGACTTCCGCAACCAGATCGGGCAGCACAAGATGCCCGGTCCGTTCCGGGCCGGCTGGCAGATGGACTACCCGCTGATCCAGAACTTCCTGCAGCCGCTGTACTACACGAACGCCTCGTCCAACGACGGCCAGTGGACCAACAAGGACTTCGACAACCTCGTCAACCAGGCGAACGCGGAGACCGACACCGGCAAGGCCGTCAAGCTCTTCCAGCAGGCCGAAGGCGTCGTGCGGGACAACATGGCCGCCATCCCGCTCTGGTACCAGAACGGCAGCGCCGGCTACTCGGACAAGGTCTCGAACGTGGCGCTCAACCAGTTCAGCGTCCCGGTCTACAACGAGATCACCGTCAACTGAGCCGCCCGGGGCGGGCCCGCCGCGCGGGCCCGCCCCACTACTTCCGGAGCACTCATGGGACGGTATGTCATCCGGCGCTTGCTGCAGATGATCCCGGTCTTCATCGGCGCCACACTGCTCATCTTCCTGATGGTCAACGTGATGGGCGACCCCATCGCGGGCCTGTGCGGCGACCGGCAGTGCGACCCCGCCACGGCCGCCCAGCTGCGTACGGAGTTCGGCCTCGACAAGCCCCTGTGGCAGCAGTACCTGACCTACCTGGGCAACATCTTCACCGGCGACTTCGGCACCGCGTTCAACGGACAGCCCGTCACCGAGCTGATGAAGTCTGCCTTCCCGGTCACCATCCGGCTGACGATCGTCGCGATCCTCTTCGAGATCATCATCGGCATCACGCTCGGCGTCATCACCGGCCTGCGCCGCGGCCGGCCCGTCGACACCGGCGTCCTGCTGCTGACCCTCGTCGTCATCTCCGTGCCGACCTTCGTCACCGGCCTGCTGCTCCAGCTGCTCCTCGGTGTCGAATGGGGCTGGATCAAGCCGTCGGTCTCCCCGGAGGCCACCTTCGGCGAGCTGATCGTGCCGGGCCTGGTACTCGCGTCGGTGTCCCTCGCCTACGTGACCCGGCTGACACGGACCTCCATCGCGGAGAACAGGCGGTCCGACTACGTCCGCACGGCGGTCGCCAAGGGCCTGCCCCGGCGCCGGGTCACCATCCGGCACCTGCTGCGCAACTCGCTGATCCCCGTGGTCACGTTCATCGGCACCGACATCGGCGCGCTGATGGGCGGCGCGATCGTCACCGAGCGGATCTTCAACATCCACGGTGTCGGCTACCAGCTCTACCAGGGGATCGTCCGTCAGAGCACCCAGACCGTCGTCGGCTTCGTGACCGTGCTCGTCCTCGTCTTCCTGGTCGCCAACCTCCTCGTCGACCTCCTGTACGCCGTACTCGACCCGAGGATCCGCTATGCCTGAGCAGCCGCCGTACGAGGAACAGCCGCACCACGGCCCCGAGGGCCCTCCCAAGGAGGACCTCGCCATGGCCGGGACGGGCTTCGGCGGCCCGATGGATCTGGGGTCGAGCGAGGCCGAGACGCTGGAGCGGACCCCCGGCGGCCCCGAGGGGACCGGGCCGGCGGAGAAGCCGCGCTCCCTGTGGTCGGACGCCTGGCGGGACCTGCGCCGCAACCCCGTCTTCATCATCTCCGCGCTCGTGATCCTCTTCCTGGTCGTCATCTCCATCTGGCCCGGACTGATCACCTCCCAGAGCCCGCTCCAGTGCGACCTCGCCAAGGCGCAGGAGGGCTCCCAGCCCGGACATCCCTTCGGCTTCGACGGCCAGGGCTGCGACGTCTACACCCGGACGGTCTACGGCACCCGGATCTCCATCAGTGTCGGTGTGCTCGCCACGCTCGGGGTCGCGATCCTCGGCTCGCTGCTCGGTGGGCTCGCGGGCTTCTACGGCGGGATCAGCGACTCCCTGCTCTCCCGGCTCACCGACATCTTCTTCGCCATCCCCGTCGTCCTCGGCGGCCTGGTCCTGCTGTCCGTGGTGACCAGCAACACGATCTGGCCGGTGGTCGGCTTCATGGTGCTGCTCGGCTGGCCGCAGATCTCCCGTATCGCGCGCGGCTCCGTCATCACCACCAAGCAGAACGACTACGTCCAGGCGGCTCGCGCCCTCGGTGCCTCCAACTCCCGTCTGATGCTGCGGCACATCACCCCGAACGCGGTCGCCCCCGTCATCGTCGTGGCGACCATCGCACTCGGTACGTACATCTCCCTGGAGGCGACCCTGTCGTACCTGGGCGTCGGTCTGAAGCCCCCCACGGTCAGCTGGGGGATCGACATCTCCTCCGCCTCCGCGTACATCCGCCAGGCCCCGCACATGCTGCTGTGGCCGGCCGGCGCGCTCGCGATCACCGTGCTCGCGTTCATCATGCTCGGCGACGCGGTGCGCGACGCCCTCGACCCGAAGCTGAGGTGACCGACGTGCTGCTCGAAGTGCGCGACCTGCACGTGGAGTTCCGGACCCGGGACGGAGTCGCCAAGGCCGTCAACGGCGTCAACTACAGCGTCGACGAGGGCGAGACGCTCGCCGTCCTCGGCGAGTCCGGCTCCGGCAAGTCGGTGACCGCCCAGGCCATCATGGGCATCCTCGACACACCACCCGGGAAGATCACCGGCGGCGAGATCCTTTTCCAGGGCCGCGACCTGCTGAAGCTCAAGGAGGAGGAGCGGCGCAAGGTGCGGGGCGCCGAGATGGCGATGATCTTCCAGGACGCGTTGTCGTCCCTGAACCCCGTACTCAGCGTCGGCGAACAGCTCGGCGAGATGTTCACCGTGCACCGCGGGATGTCCCGCAAGGAGGCCCGCACCAAGGCGATCGAGCTGATGGAGCGGGTGCGTATCCCGGCCGCCGCCGAGCGCGTGCGCGACTATCCGCACCAGTTCTCCGGCGGTATGCGCCAGCGCATCATGATCGCCATGGCGCTGGCCCTGGAGCCCGCCCTGATCATCGCGGACGAGCCGACCACCGCGCTCGACGTCACCGTGCAGGCCCAGGTGATGGACCTGCTCGCGGAGCTCCAGCGCGAACTCGGCATGGGACTCATCCTCATCACCCACGACCTCGGGGTGGTCGCGGACGTCGCCGACCGGATCGCCGTGATGTACGCCGGACGGATCGTCGAGACGGCACCGGTCCACGACATCTACAAGGCCCCCGCCCACCCCTACACGAAGGGGCTGCTGGACTCGATCCCGCGCCTCGACCAGAAGGGGTCCGAGCTCTACGCGATCAAGGGGCTGCCGCCCAACCTGATGCACATCCCGCCGGGCTGCGCCTTCAACCCGCGCTGTCCGATGGCCCAGGACATCTGCCGCACCGAGGTGCCGCCGCTCGCGGAGGTCGACGCGGACCGCGGGAGCGCCTGCTTCTTCTGGAGGGAATGCCTCGATGGCACAGACAGCCACTGAACCCCTGCTGGAGGTCAGCGGGCTGGTCAAGCACTACCCGCTCACCCAGGGAATCCTGTTCCGGAAGCAGGTCGGCGCGGTCAAGGCCGTCGACGGGGTGGACTTCGCCCTCGGACGCGGCGAGACCCTCGGCATCGTCGGCGAGTCCGGCTGCGGCAAGTCGACGGTCGCCAAGATGCTGGTCAACCTGGAGAAGCCGACCGGCGGAACGATCAAGTACAAGGGCGAGGACATCACCCGGCTGTCCGGCCGGGCGCTCAAGGCCGTGCGCCGCAACATCCAGATGGTCTTCCAGGACCCGTACACCTCGCTCAACCCCCGGATGACCGTCGGCGACATCATCGGGGAGCCCTACGAGATCCATCCCGAGGTGGCTCCGAAGGGCGACCGCAGGAAGCGGGTCCAGGACCTGCTGGACGTGGTCGGGCTCAACCCCGAGTACATCAACCGCTATCCGCACCAGTTCTCCGGCGGTCAGCGCCAGCGCATCGGCATCGCCCGCGGCCTCGCGCTGCGGCCCGAGATCATCGTCGCCGACGAACCCGTCTCCGCGCTCGACGTCTCCGTGCAGGCCCAGGTCATCAACCTGCTGGAGAAGCTCCAGGACGAGTTCGACCTCAGCTACGTGTTCATCGCGCACGACCTGTCGATCGTCCGGCACATCTCCGACCGGGTCGGGGTGATGTACCTCGGACGCATCGTCGAGACCGGCAGGGACGCCGAGATCTACGACCATCCGACGCACCCCTACACCCAGGCACTGCTCTCCGCCGTGCCCCTGCCGGACCCCGAGGCCCGGGAGCACCGGGAGCGGATCATCCTCTCCGGGGACGTGCCCTCACCCGCGAACATCCCCTCGGGCTGCCGGTTCCGCACCCGCTGCTGGAAGGCGCAGGAGCGCTGCGCGCTGGAGGTGCCGCTGCTCGCGGTGCCGGCCGTGTTCCGGATCGGTGACAGTCCGGCCGCCCACGACTCCGCCTGCCACTTCGCCGAGGAGAAGCAGGTCGTCCCGCCGGAAGAGCCTCCCGGCGGGGCCGCATAACCGTACAAAGGTGAGCGAACGTCGTTAACACGCAGGCAACTTGGCGGAAGCGGTACCGATATACGGACACGCCAAGGTGAACACCGTACGGCCGTGCGGGTGCCGTAAACGAGCCGGGGTGCGCCATGTCACCCCGGCTCGTTGCCGCCTAGGCCGGGGTCGCGCCGGGCGGGGTGAGTCCCAGTGAGCGCTTCAGGAAGTCCACCTGGAGGAGGAGCAGGTTCTCCGCCACCGTTTCCTGCGGGGTCATGTGGGTGACGCCCGACAGCGGGAGTACCTCGTGCGGGCGGCCGGCGGCCAGCAGGGCGGAGGACAGCCGGAGGGTGTGCGCCGCCACCACGTTGTCGTCCGCGAGCCCGTGCACGAGCATCAGGGGCCGGTGCGGTGCGGCGGGCGCGGACAGCCCCTCGTCGGTCACGAGCGAACTCCCCGCGTAGACCGCCGCGTTCGTGGCCGGATCGCCGAGGTACCGCTCCGTGTAGTGGGTGTCGTACAGCCGCCAGTCGGTGACGGGCGCGCCCGCGATACCCGCGTGGAAGACGTCGGGGCGGCGCAGCACGGCGAGCCCCGCGAGCCAGCCGCCGTAGGACCAGCCGCGGATCGCGACCCGTGACAGGTCCAGCGGGAACCGTTCCGCGAGCGCGTGCAGCGCCTCGACCTGGTCGTCGAGCGTGACCGTGAAGTCGTCGCGGATCGCCTTCTCCCAGGCGGGGGAGCGCCCCGGGGTGCCGCGCCCGTCCGCGACGACCACGGCGAATCCCTGGTCGGCGAACCACTGCGAGGTGAGGTGGGCGTTGTGCGCGGCCAGCACCCGGGGGCCGTGCGGGCCGCCGTACGGGTCCAGCAGGACCGGCAGGGGATTGTCGCCGTCGTAGTCGTTCGGCATAAGCACGGCGCATGGGATTTTCCGTGCGCCCCCCTGTGTGAGTGTCACGCGCGGGGACAAACCGGGGTGTTCGGCGTGAGACGTGATGGTCGTCGTGCTCTTGGCGCCGCGCAGCACCTGCACCTGGGTGCCCGGCCGGTCGAGTGCCGACGACACGAGCACGGTCACGCCCCCGGCGCGAACCGCCGAGTGCACGCCGGGCTCCTGTGAGAGGCGCTCCACCCCCAGCTCGTTGACGCGGTACACGTGCACCTCGCCGGTCTCCGGCAGGGCCGCCGCCTCGCCCGCCGACGCCGCGACCAGCACGTCGTCGGCCGACACGTCGAGCACCGCCCGGACGTGCAACTGCGCGCCGGTCAGCGGCCGTTCGCCGAACGCCAGGACCCGCGCGCCCCCCTCGTCGGCGATCCGCACGAGCTGTCCACCGGGGCTCCAGCACGGCACCCCGGGGAAAAGATCAAGCCAAGTTGGATCTTCGTCCGCGTGCACCATCCGCGTCGAACCGGAGTCCGGATCCACGGCCAGGTAGAGCTGACTGCGCTGGTCCCGCGCCTGCACGAGGATCAACGGCGCACCCGCCGCTGACCAGTGCGCATGCGCCAGATACGGATACCGCGCCCGGTCCCACGAGACCTCCGTGCGTGCCCCGTCCACCCCGACCACGAAGAGCCGCACCTCCGCGTTGGCGCCGCCCGCCGACGGATACGCCACCCGCTGCGGCTCGCTCTCCGGACGCGCCGGATCGGAGATCCACCAGCGCCGCACGGGGGAGTCGTCGACCCGTGCGACCAGCAGGCTGTCGCTCTCGGGCGACCACCAGAAGCCGCGGGAACGCCCCATCTCCTCGGCTGCGATGAACTCCGCCAGACCGTACGAAACCGACCCTTCTCCGGCCGGCGACTCCGGCTCGGCGAGCGCGCGGTCTCCCTCGCCGTCCGCCCCGACGACCCGCAGGGCGCCCCCGGCGACGTACGCCACGAGCCGTCCGTCGGGCGACGGCCGCGGGTCGATCACCGGCCCGGGGACGCGGAGTTCCCGTGCCGTCCCCGCCCGCAGCTCCGCCGTGAACAGCCGCCCCGAAAGAGTGAAAGACGCCAGCTCGACGGCTGTGTCGGTGGCATATCCGACGATCCCCGCACCGCCCTCGCGGCTGCGTTCGCGGCGCGCCCGCTCCGCCGCCGGGAGCCGCTCCGTGGCGCCCCCGAGGAGCGCGGCGGGGTCGGCGGCCGGCCGCTCCCGGTTCTCCGCCACGTCGAGAACCCACAGCTGGTTCGCCCGGTCCGTACCGGACGAGGACCGCAGGAACACCACGCGGGAACCGTCCGGCGCCACGGTGAACGCCCGTGGTGCACCGGAGGTGAACCGCTGCGTCCGGGCGGACCGGCGGGGGAAGGACAGAGGCTCGTTCGTCATGCCCCGACCATATTGGCCATGCGCCCCCTTGTGCGGCCGTGCGCCGATCGATGCGCGCGTACGGATAGTTATGATCACTAGCGCTGCGTGGGTAAGAACCTGCTGGCTGCTGGAACGACGTACCCGACCCCGTACGAGCCCGTACGGGGATCTGTATGTCACCCGTACAACCCCCCTGGTCCCTGGGAACTTTGGAGGTGAGCCGCCGTGGCACTTTCGATTTCGGCGGTGGTGCTGCTGGCGATCATCGTCTTCATCCTGGTGAAGAAGTCAGGACTGAAGGCCGTTCACGCCTTGGTGTGTGTCCTGCTCGGGTTCTACCTCGCCTCCTCGACGATCGCGCCCACGATCAACGATCTGACGACGAACATCGCGGGGATGATCGGCAGCATCAAGTTCTGACCGGTCAGCCCCCGGACGCGAACGACACGAAGTCGGCCCAGGCTCCCGGCGTCACGGCGAGCCGGGGGCCGGCGGCGTTCTTGGAGTCGCGGACGAGGACTGCGCCGGGGGTGGTGGCGACCTCGATGCAGGAATTCCCGTCGGGGCCGTCGCTGTAGCTGCTCTTGAACCACGCCAGTTCGGAGACATCCTGGGCTGAGGTGGTGCGGATCATGTTTCTCCCAGCACTTGCTCGATGAAGGCCAGCGACTCCCGAGGCGTGAGTGCCTGGGCCCGGATGGTGCCATACCGCAGCTCAAGGATCCTGAGCTGTTTCGGATCCGAGATCGGTCGACCGCTGTACGCCCCGTCGGAGCGGCCGACCGCGGTACCGTCCGCAAACTTCAGCACTTCGATCTTTCCGCTCAGTCCGGGATGGGCGTCGGCGTTCGTCGGCATCACCTGGAGCGTGACATTGCGCAACTGGGCCACCTCCAGCAGATGTTCGAGCTGCTGATGCCACACCATTGTGCCTCCGACCGGACGGCGGAGGGTCGCCTCTTCCTGGACGAAGCAGAGACTCGGAGCGGGTACACGCTCGAAGATCGACTTCCTGGCGATACGGGCAGCGACCATCCGGTCCGCCTCTTCAGGCGTGTACGCCGGTTGCCATGCCTCGAACAGGGCTCGCGCGTGCGCAGGAGTCTGCAGTAGCCCGTGCAGGCTGAGCCCGACGTAGGCCCCGAGCTCGACTGCCTGGGCCTCCATGTTGGCCAGCTCCCGCACTTTGCGCGGATACCTGACCTTCGCCACGTCCTCCCGCATCGCCGAGAGCAGCCCACCCGCCCCCAGCACCTCGTCCGCCATGTCCAGGTACTCGGGGCGCGGGATCCTCTTCCCGCTCTCGATCTTGTAGACCATGTCCTCGCCGTACCCGACCGCCTCACCGAACTCGGCGGCCCGCATCCCCACCGCCTCGCGCCGCAGCCGCAGTTGCCGCCCGACGGTCGCGACGACCGCGACGCCCCAGTCGTCGTCCGGGTCCACCTCCCAGCCCGGCTCGTCCGCCTCGCTCTTGAGCCGCCTCACGTCGTCCACCGACATCCCGCACCCCTCCGCCGTACCGCTGAACCTCAACGCGCCCTACCCGTACGACGGTTCCGGACAGCCCGGACAGGACCGGACAAGCTCCGGACAGTCACCGTACGTACCGGCGTCGTCACTGTTCACGGTAGGTGCGCCCCGCCACGCTGAGTGACGTGAACCAAGAAATCGCCGACCCCGAGGTCCAGCTGTCGGGGACCGTCAGGAACTCCAGCGTTCTGCTGTCGCCGACCCCGCGCGGTGCCCGGCTCGCCCGGCTGCTCGCCACCGAGCAACTGCGCGCCTGGGGGCTGCCCCTGGACCGGGCGCCGCAGGTCGTCGCCGAGCTGGCGGCCAACGCGGCGACCCACGGCCGGGTGCCGGGGCGCGACTTCCGGCTCACGCTCTACGTCGTCGGCGGCACCCTGCGGATCGAGGTCACCGACACCCGGGGCGACCGGGTCCCGGAGATGCGGCACCCGGTGGGGGAGGCGGAGTCCGGCCGTGGGCTCGTCCTCGTCGACGCGCTGGCCGACCGCTGGGGGGTCGCGCCGGGGCCGCATCCGCGGAAGACCGTGTGGGCGGAGATCGGCCTGCCACCGGAACCCGTCCGTTCGTGCTGCGGTGCCGGGAACGGTCTTTCCCGAGGAACACAAAGGTGAAATGACCCGGCCAAGCCCCACCCCACCCGCTCCCGGCGACGCACTCACTCGCGCGAGTGAACATCACCGACTCGGCTGGATTCGTGGGCGGTTGGCTGCCCTACGCTCGGCGCAACACAACAGCAGACATGCGACGGCCCTCGCCGGGACGCCAATCCCAGTGCGAGGGCCTGACCACCGAGGAAGTAGGAGCTTCCCGATGGATACGCAGAACCCTAGCGCGCCCCCGCGCGCCCGGTCCCGGGTTGCCGCCAACGGCCATCCGAACCGGGGACCCGTCCGGGCCGGTGGTGTCATCCACGACAACACCCGCCACACCACCCGCTTCACGGTGATCGGCAATCACCTCGCCCAGCACCCGGAACTGTCCGGGCTCGCGATCGGACTCGGCGTCCACATCCAGTCCCTCCCCGCGGGCGCGCCCGTCGACATCAGGACCCTGACCGCCCGGTTCCCCGAGGGCGCGACCCGCATCGCGGCGGCCCTGCGCGAACTCGAGGCCCACGGCTACCTCCGCCGCACCCGCGAACGCGTCCCCGGCGGCCGGATCGTCACCCGTACGGTCTCCTGCAACCAGCCGGTTCGCGGAGGCGAGGCCCGCCCCGGGCCCCGGAGGGCGACAGAGGCCGCGCGGCGTGACGCGCGGGAGCAGCCGGTGCGTCAGGGCGGGTTCGGCCCCGAGGGCCCCGGTCGTGGCCGCACGGCGGCGGACCGGGGCCCGCACCCGGTCTCGTACGAGCCGGGTGAACGGCGCGAGGGGCGTACCGCCCGGGCGGCCCTCCCCGAGGTGCCTCGCCCGTCCTGCACCGCCCCCGACCTGCTGCGGACCGCCACCGACCTGCTCGCCGGCCTTCACCGACGCGACCCGCGCCTGCTGCTGTCGGGGGACGACACCGCCCACCTCGCCCCGGGTGTCGCCGCCTGGCTGGAGCGGGACGTCGACGCGGGTTCCGTGACCCTGGCCCTGACCAGGGACCTGCCGCCGGAGGGACTCAGGCGCCCGGCAGCGTTCCTGGCCCACCGCCTCACGGCGCACCTGCCTCCGCCCCCGCCGTTCCGCGCTCCCGCTCCACCACCGGACGTCCGGCACCGGCTCCAGAACTGCGACGGGTGCGACCGCGCCTTCAGAGCCCCCGAACCCGGCCGCTGCCGCGCCTGCACCCCCGCCGTCGGCAGCGCCGCCTGATGCCCGGCGCCCGGGGCTGCCCGAGCCCGCTCCGGCCGGTGCCTCGTACGCTGGCCCCATGACGGAACTGCCCGACCGGCGTCTGCTCCTGGTGCACGCGCACCCGGACGACGAGTCGATCAACAATGGCGCGACCATGGCCCGCTACGCGGCCGAGGGCGCCCATGTGACGCTGGTGACCTGCACCCTCGGCGAGGAGGGTGAGGTCATTCCGCCCGGACTCGCCCATCTCGCCGCCGACCGCGAGGGCGGACTCGGCGCGTTCCGCACCGGTGAGCTGAGCGCCGCCATGAAGCAGCTGGGCGTCCACGACCACCGCTTCCTCGGCGCCCCGGGGAGGTTCCGCGACTCCGGGATGATGGGCGTCGAGCAGAACCACCGGCCGGGCGCCTTCTGGTCCGCCGATCTGGACGAGGCCGCCGACAGCCTCGTGGAGGTCGTCCGTGAGGTGCGCCCCCAGGTGCTCGTCACCTACGACCCGGACGGGGGATACGGGCACCCGGACCACATCCAGGCGCACCGCGTCGCCACCCGCGCCGCCGAACTGGCCGCCGACCCCGCCCACCGGCCCGACCTCGGCGACGCCTGGCGGATCACCAAGACCTACTGGAACCGCATGCCGCGACCGGTCGCCGAGGAGGCCTTCGCCCGGCTGCGCGCGGCGCTCCCCGAGCTGCCGTTCGAGCGGGCCGCCGCCGTCGACGACGTACCGGGCGTGGTCGACGAGGCCACCGTCACCACCGAGATCGACGGAACCGCGTTCGCCGCAGCCAAGATCGCCGCGATGCGCGCGCACACCACCCAGATCACCGTGGACGGCCCGTGGTTCGCGCTCTCGAACGACCTGGCCCAGCCCCTCTTCACCACCGAGTACTACGAGTTGGTGAACGCGCCGCGCCCGGCCGTGCGGGAGAGGGACCTCTTCGAGGGGATCGCGGGGATCGACGGGACCGGGAGGGCAGCCCGGTGAGGGACGCACGAGTGACGAGCACGACCCGGCGAGGGACGGATCTGTGATGAGTACGACGGGACAGCGCGGCGGCGGAAGCATGCTCGCGCAGCCACTGACACGGCCCTCGGGCGGGCGCATCGCCGCCTACGCGGGGCTCTTCCTGCTCGGCGCGGTCGTCGGAGCCGCCGGGGCGCTGGTGCAGCCCGGCTGGTTCCCGCTCGGGCTGCTGCTCGCGCTGGCGGGCGCCGCCGGACTCTTCCTCGGCGGCTCCCGCGCCACCGGAACCCGCGCGGGAGCCGTCGCGCCCGCGGCCGGCTGGGTGCTCTCGGTCGTCCTGCTCACCGCCAGTCGCCCGGAGGGGGACTTCCTCTTCGGCGCCGGGATCGGTTCCTACCTCTTCCTCCTCGGAGGGATGGCCGTCGCTGTGATGTGCGCCACCCTGGGTCGAGGACGGCAACCGGGCGGCTCCGGTGCCCGACTTGGCAAGTGACGTACTACTTCGCCGTATCGGTCAGGTGCGGGTCGCGTGCGAGTTTCCCCATCGGGCGAGGTTTGCGCGCCGGACACGGCCAGTATGGTGGTGCGCGCCGCCGAGCTGCCCGAGATGAGGTCGAGGAAACGGGCGGCGGAGCCAACCGGGAGAACCTGCCTTGAGTCGTGAAACTGACAGTTCGTCCTCCGGGCCCAACGGGCGCGGTGGAGCCGCGTACCCGTCGGGGACGCCGCCGTACGGGACCCCCGCGGCTTCCGAGAGCGGTGCCGACGCGGGCCGTTCGGCCGCCGGCAAGCCGCCGGAGGAGCGCAAGACCGAGACCACCCTGACGACCCGGATCCGGATCAACATCCCCGGATCACGGCCCATCCCGCCCGTGGTCGTCCGTACACCCGTCGCGGACACCGACGCGCCCGCCGAGGGCGTCGACGGCCCGAACAGCGGTGCGGCACCGTCGTCCCGCGGTACGAGCGCGCCCACGGGTGCCTCCGCGGCGGTCACCACCACGGCCCCGTCCGTACCCGCTCCCGCACAGGCACCGCCCGGGGACCAGCCCGAAGGGCCGGAGGAGAAGACCAGCGACTGGTTCGCCCCCCGCAAGTCCGGTGCCCCCAAGGGCGGCCAGGGCGGCGGCTCGACCAACGGGGCCGGACTGCCCGGCGGTTCGGCTCCCGCCGGGCTCGCGGGCGCCGGCAGCCCCGCCGGTCAGGGTGGCGCTTCGGGCAACCGGCCCGGCACCGGACGGCCGACGCCGTCCGGCGGCGCGGGCCCGCTGGGCATCACCGGCGGGGTCCGCCCCGGCGGCACGAACGGCGGCGGCACGAACGGCGCCGGCCTGCCCGGTGCCACCGGCGCCGGACCCGTGGCTCCCGGCCACGGCGGCGGCACGGGGTCCTTCGACGTCTCCGGCGCGCTGCGCGACACCGGTTCGTTCCCGGCCGTCGGCTCGCACGGCGGACCGGGCGGTCAGGGCGAACCGCGCCGCGACGACCTCCCCTACTTCTCCGAGGGCGCCCAGGGCGGCCCGTCCGGCGCGACCGGCGGTCCCGTCACCGGTGACGGCCCGCTGCTTCCCCCGGCCGGCCCGGGCGTCGCTCCCGGCAGCCTCGCGGCGGCACCGGGCCACGGCTCCGGTCCCGGCAACCCGAACCCGAACCCCAACCCGGGCGCGGGACAGGGATATCCGGGCGGCGGCCTGAGCGGCGGTCTCAGCGACGACACCGCGATCCTCACCCCGCAGAAGCCGGCACCCGACCCGGGCCCCGGCGGCTACGGCGCTCCCGTGGACAACGTCTCCGGGCACACCCTGACCAGCGGCATCCCCGTCATCAACCCCGGCCAGAACTCGCCGTTCGGGCCCGGATCGCACCCCGACGGGCCGCTGCCGCACACCCCGCCGAAGCTGCCCGAGCCGGTCCAGCAGCCGCCCGCAGCGGCGAAGCAGACGAAGAAGAAAAAGGGCCGCAACAAGCCGGCGCTCCTCGGCGTCCTCGTCGTGGTCCTGGCCGGCGGCGCCTACGGCGCGGGCCTGCTGATGAACCACTCGGACGTCCCCAAGGGCACCACGGTGCTCGGCGTCGACATCGGCGGCGGCACCCGCGACGACGCCGTCAGGAAGCTCGACGACGCGTTCGGCGACCGTACGAACAAGGCGCTCAAGCTCTCCGTCGACGGGGACACGGTCTCCCTCAAGCCCGACCAGGCCGGACTCCAGCTCGACTCCCAGGCCACGGTGCGTGCCGCCGCGGGCAGCGACTACAACCCGGTCTCCGTGATCGGCTCGCTGTTCGGCCGGCAGCGCGTGGTCGAACCGAGCATGCCGGTCGACGAGGAGAAGCTCCAGGCCGCCCTGGAGCGCGCCGCGAGCGGTGCCGGTTCGGCGAGCGACGGCACGATCAAGTTCCAGCCGGGCAAGGCCGTTCCCGTCTACGGCAAGGCAGGCAAGGGCATCGACATCACGCCGTCGATACAGGCCGTCGAGGACGCCTACCGCGCCCAGGTGGAGACCAACGCGACCACCCCGGTGAAGGTGGCCACGACGACACGGCAGCCGACGGTGTCGAAGGACGCGGTGGACCAGAAGATGGCGTCGTTCGCGAAGCCGGCGATGTCGGCGAACATCACCGTCCGGACGGACGCCGCCCACACCATCTCCTTCAGCCCGCAGAACTCCATCTGGAAGTTCCTGAGCGTCCGGCCGGTCAACGGCAAGCTCGTCGAGCGGTACGACCTCAACGTGCTCAAGTCGCTGTACGGGGGCGCCTTCGACGGCGTCACGGTCACCAAGGGAGACGGCAGCAAGAAGCCCGTCAGCCCCCAGGAGGTGGCCTCCGCCGTCGGCCGGGCCCTGGTCGGCAAGACGGCCGCGGACCGCGTCGTGACCATCCCCACCGACCCCAGCTAGGGTCGGCCGCGGGGACGCGGGACAGCAGCGCGCCACGAGGGCGTCCCACCGGGTTCGTACCGGTGGGACGCCCTCGAGCCGTAGGGCGTCCGTGCGCTGTATGACGTCTGTGCGCCGTATGACATCTGTCATCCGGGACCGAGGACACAGCGCACTGCCGTCCGTACCCCCTCCGCGGCCACGATGGACGGCATGACAACCACTGCGACTGCGGCGGCCACCACCTCGGTGGTCGGGTTCGAATCGGTGACCAAGAGCTACGGCGACGTCCGGGCCGTGGACGCGCTGACGCTCGACCTGCACCCGGGCGAGACCGTCGCCCTGCTCGGCCCGAACGGCGCGGGCAAGTCGACCACACTGGACCTCCTGCTCGGTCTGAAGAACGCCGACAGCGGCACGGTCCGGGTGTTCGGCACCAGCCCCCGCGAGGCGATCGTCGCCGGCCGCGTGGGCGCCATGCTGCAGAGCGGCGGCCTGATGGACGAGGTCACGGTGGGCGAGCTGGTCAAGCTCGCCTGCGACCTGCACCCCCGGCCCTACCGCGTCACCGACGTCCTCTCCCGGGCCGGCATCACCCAGATCGCCGACCGCAAGGTCAACAAGCTCTCGGGCGGCCAGGAGCAGCGCGTCCGCTTCGCGCTCGCCACCGCCGGCGACAGCGACCTGATCGTCCTCGACGAGCCGACCACCGGCATGGACGTCACGGCACGCCAGGCCTTCTGGGCCACCATGCGCGAACAGGCCGACCAGGGCCGCACGGTCCTCTTCGCCACGCACTACCTGGAGGAGGCCGACGCCATCGCGGACCGCGTCCTCGTGCTCCACCGGGGACGGCTGCTGGCCGACGGCACCGCCGCCGAGATCAAGGCCAGGGCAGGCGCCCGCCGGGTCGCCTTCGACCTGGAGGGCCCCATCGACGAGACCCCGCTGCGCGCCCTGCCCTTCCTCGCCTCGATCGACGTGTCCGGGCAGACCGTCCGCATCCAGTCCGCCGACGCCGACGCGACCGTCCACGCGCTGTACGGACTCGGTGTCTACCCCCGCAACCTCGAAGTCGCCGGGCTCGGTCTCGAGCAGGCCTTCGTCGCCATCACCGCCGCCGAAGAGGCCAACCGCACCGCCGCCGAGGAGGCGACCTCCAAGTGAACAGTCTCATCAAGCTGGAGATCACCCGCGCCCTGCGCAACCGCAAGTTCCTGTTCTTCTCGGTCATCTACCCCTCGGCCCTGTTCCTGCTGATCGCGGGCAACGCCGACAGCACGACCAAGGTGGACGGCACCGGACTCACCCTGCCGACCTTCTTCATGGTCTCCATGGCCTCCTTCGGCGCCCTGACCGCCGTGCTCATGGGCAACAGCGAGCGCATCGCCAAGGAGCGCGAGAGCGGCTGGGTACGGCAGTTGAGGCTCACCACGCTGCCCGGCCGCGGCTACGTCCTCGCCAAGACCGCGAGCGCCGCCGTGATCAGCCTGCCGTCCATCGTCATCGTGTTCGTGGTCGCCGCCGCGGTGAAGGACGTCCGCCTGGACGCCTGGCAGTGGCTCGCGCTCACCGGCGTGATCTGGGCCGGCAGCTTCGTGTTCGCCGCGCTCGGCGTGGCCATCGGATACGTGGCGAGCGGTGACGCGGTCCGCCCCATCACGATGATCGTCTACTTCGGCCTCTCGATGCTCGGCGGCCTGTGGATCCCCTCGACGACCTTCCCGGACTGGCTGCAGAACATCGCGAAGTGGCTGCCCACGCACGCGTACGCTGCCCTGGGGCAGGCCATCGAACTGGGCGACGCCCCGCACGCGAAGGACATCGCCATCCTCGTCGTCTTCTTCGCCCTCTTCGCGGGCGGCGCGGCGTGGCTGTACCGGAAGGACACGCTGAAGGCGTGAGTGCCATGACGGAAGACCCGCTGCCCGACGGGGCCCGCCAGGACCGGCTGGTGCAGATGGGGGAGCCCCCGCGCACCCTCCGCGAGGCCCTGGTCAAGTCCCTGTGGATCGTCATCTGGCTGGTGTTTCTCAGCTCGCCGGTCCAGGACCTCGTCTCCGGCGAGCACACCACGCGGGCCACCGTGGCCGGCTGGATCGGCCTCGCGGCCTTCGTCGCGGTCTACCTGACGCTGGTCTTCCGGAACATGGGCAGGGCCACCGCGGACATCCGCAACGTGGCCCTCATGGTCCTCGCCCTCGTCGCGCTCGCCGTCGTCCTCTGCCTCACCCTCGGCCCGCCCTGGCTCGGTCTGTTCGTGTACGTCTCGGTGGCCTGCGGGACGGCGTTCCCGCTCCGGGTGTCCTACTGGACCATCCCGCTGACCGCCGTCGTGATGCTCCTCGTCGGCCTGCACGCCGGGGAGAAGGACGCCCGGGACCTGATCCTCCTCGTCGTCCTGATCGGCTTCGCGATGACGGGCGTACGCCAGCTCGTGCGCACCACGGTGGAGCTGCGCCGGGCGCGGGCCACCGTCGCCCAGCTCGCCGCGAACGAGGAGCGCCTGCGGCTCGCCCGGGACCTGCACGACCTGCTCGGCCACTCGCTGTCGCTGATCACGCTGAAGAGCGAACTGGCCGGGCGGATGCTGCCCGACCACCCCGAGAAGGCGGCCCAGCAGGTCGCCGACATCGAACAGGTCAGCCGCCAGGCCCTGGTCGACGTCCGCGAGGCGGTCACCGGCTACCGGCGGCCCCGGCTCGCCGGCGAACTCGCCGGAGCACAGGTCGCCTTGACCGCGGCGGGCGTCGTCGCCGACCTGCCGGCCGAACCCGACCTGCACGGGGTGTCCACCGAGAGCGAGTCCGCGCTCGCCTGGACGCTGCGCGAGGCGGTCACCAACGTCGTACGGCACAGCGGTGCCCGGCGCTGCACGGTGGAACTCGTCCGCCGCCAGACCCTGGACGGTCCCGTCCTCGAACTGTCGGTGGAGGACGACGGCTCCGGCGGCTCCGGCGGCACCCCCGGCAACGGCCTGACGGGGCTGACCGAACGCCTGGAGAAGGCCGCGGGATCACTGGAGGCGGGCCGCACCCGGCACGGGTTCCGGCTGGTCGCCCGCGTCCCCCTCACCGACGAACGGGCCCCTGTGGGCCCGGCGGACGACACCGTAGGATCCGGTGCATGAGCCGCATGATCAAGGTCCTGCTCGCCGAGGACCAGTCGATGGTCCGCGAGGCGCTGGCCGCCCTGCTGGGACTCGAGCCGGACATCGACGTGGTCGCCCAGGTGGCCCGCGGCGACGAGGTGCTCGCGGCCGCCCGGGCCCACGACGTGGACGTGGCGCTCCTCGACATCGAGATGCCGGGCATGACCGGCATCGAGGCGGCGGCGGAGGTCCACCGGGAACTCCCGGGCATCAAACTGCTCATCCTCACGACCTTCGGCCGTCCCGGCTACCTCCGCAGCGCCATGGAGTCCGGCGCCGACGCCTTCCTCGTCAAGGACGCCCCGGCCGCCCAACTCGCCGCGGCCATACGCAAGGTGCTCGCCGGCGAGCGCGTCATCGACCCCACCCTGGCCGCCGCCGCACTCGCCGGCGGCGCCAACCCGCTCACCGACCGCGAGCGCGAGATCCTCCGCGCCGCGGCGGACGGCTCCACCAACGCCGAACTCGCCACCGCCCTCCACCTCTCCCAGGGCACGGTCCGCAACTACCTCTCCACCGCCATCCAGAAACTCGCGGTCCGCAACCGCGCGGAGGCGGTCAGAACGGCCCGGGAGAAGGGCTGGCTCTGAGGGGCCGAGAGCTGCGGAGCCACGTCAATCGCGCCTGATCAGCTCCGGATTGATGTCCCGGCCCACCAGCGGCAACGTCCCCACGGCCGCGACCCCCACCACACCGAGTGCGGCGATGGCCAGCAGGGGCAGGCCCACCGAGTCCCAGAAGATCTCGCCGCCGCCGGTGACGAGATAACTGGACTCCGCGAGTCTGCCCGCGACGAGTGCGAGGGCGAGCCCGATCGCGAGCGGCAGCACGACCTGGGCGCACTGGACGGCCCGCAGTGTTCCGGCCCGTGCCCCGATCAGGGTCAGGGCCGTGACGTGCGCCCGGCGTTCGACGGCACGGTCCGTGACGGCGACCAGGAACGCGGCGACGCCGATGACCAGCCCCATCACCATGCCGAGGCCGAGCAGTGTCTCGATGACGCCGATCTGCTGGAGTCCGTCGATGTTGACGCCGATGGGATCGACGTCGGCGGTCGGAGCGGCGGCGCCGATCCCGTCGAGCACCCGGCGGACGGCGTCCGGATCGGAGCTGCCCGTGAGGACGTAGCGGGCCGATTCCGGGCGCGCCGTGGCCGGCAGTACCGAAGGCGGGACCAGCACGGCCGCGCCCCCGACCGCCGAGGGGTCGTAGGCGCCGTAGACGACGCGGTCGGACGGCAGCGCGACGGACAGCGTGGCGCGCTGTCCGTCCTTGCGGATCCGGAAGGTGAACGTGGCACCGGGGTGCACCCCCGGGTCGGCGGCGGAGTTCGGGTCGACGAGTCGCAGGACCCTGCCGTCGACGCAGCCCTCGGAGTGCTCGACGAACTCCCGTAGTTGGGCGCAGGTGGCGACGAGCGCGGTGACCTGCGGCTCCACCCGCGAGCCGCCCTTGAGAGACACCCACGAGTCCATCGTCAGGGCGTGGGCCCGGACGCCCGGTACGTCCGCGAGGTCCCGCTGCTGGTGGGAAGCGAGGCCCGACAGGGCGATGGAGTAGTCCTGCGCGGGGCTGTCGGGCCGGGTGACCTGGTTCTCCTCGATCAGGATGCCCTGAGCCAGCGAGGCGGCGTACACGAGGAGGACGAGTCCCGTGACCACGCGCATGGTGCTGCCCGGTTCCACCTCGTTGCGGCGCATCGCCAGGTTCAGGGTGAGCGACTGCGTGGCTCCCGCGACCTTCCGGGCGAGTGTGTACGAGAGCAGCGGCAGCGTCAGGACAAGACCGGCGCCGGTCAGCAGCACGCCCGCCGGGACGAGGAGTGCGGCCGGGCCGTCGCTCGACGCCGGGTGGGTGGTCAGCCCGGTCGCGCAGTAGCCGGTCACGATGCCGAGGCCGGAGACCAGGAGCAGACCGCCCCAGCGCGAGGGCGCCTCGGGCAGGGCCGTGCGGCGGACGGCGAGCGGGTTGGTCGCGGCGCTGCGGGCGCTCGCCCGTCCGACGAACCAGGCGAGCGCCGGGCAGCCGATCAGGCAGATGCCGACGGTCGTCGGCGAGAGCGCGCCGTCTCCGGGATACCACCGCAGCTCCGGCAGCCCGGTCCGGGACATCACCTGGTTGAGGACCACGTACTCGCCCAGGCCCAGGACGGCGCCGAGCAGGGAGGCGATCACCGTCTCGGCCGCGTTCACCCGCTGGGTGCCCCGCACGCTCAGTCCGAGCAGGCGCAGCGCCGCCAGACGCCGGGTGCGGCTGGCCGCGGAGAGCCGCGCGCAGACCGAGAGGAAGACGCCCAGGGGAAGCAGGACGATGGTGGCGAGGGCGAAGCGCAGGATGGTCAGCGTGGAGGGATCGACGGCGGCGATCGGCGCGTAGCCGTAGCCGAATCCCGTCAGCACACGTCCCCTTCCGCCGAGTTGGGCCCGGGTCGTACCGACGTACGCGTACAGCTCGTCCGGACCGGTCAGACCGGCGGCGCCGATCACGCCTTTCTCGCGGCCCGGCAGCAGCCCCTTGAGGCCGGGTTCCTCCCGCAGCAGCTCCTTCACCCGGGGGGAGACGAACACCTCACCCGGGCGCGGGAGGTGGCGCAGGCCGGGCGGGACGGCGGAGGCGTCCGTGCCGCGGGCGACGAAGACGCGGGTGAACGCCTTCGAACCGTGCGGGTCCGAGCGCTCCAGGACCAGACTCGACCGGGCGGAGGGGGTGTGCGAGGACGTGATGGGCTCCCTGGCGGCGGCCCTCCCGTCGTGCGCGTCCAGGATCGCCGGGATGGTCAGGACCAGCGCGAGACAGCACACCCCGAGGGAGCCGCCCGCGGCCATCAGCAGGAAACGGACACGGTTGCCGCGCCCGGCACCGAGCAGCAGGCGCAGCCCGAGCAGGAACTCCTTCACAGCGGCTCCCCCGGGGACAGGACTCCGTCGGTCATCGAGTAGCGGCGGTCGGCCTGCGCGGCCACCGCCGGATCGTGGGTGACGAGGACGACCGCGGTGCCCTGCGAGCGGGCCAGGCCGAGGAACTCCTTCAGCACGGCGGAGGCGTTGGCGCTGTCGAGCGAGCCGGTGGGTTCGTCGGCGAAGACGACGGCCGGGCGGTGGACGAGGGCCCGGGCCACGGCGACACGCTGGCTCTGCCCGCCGGACACCTGCGACGGCCGGCGCTCGCGCAGTCCGCCGAGTCCGAGGCGGCCGAGGACCTCACCGGCGGCGGCGAGGGCGGGACGCTTGCGCTGTCCCGCCAGGCGCAGGGGCAGGGCGGTGTTCTCCTCGATGGTCAGCTCCGGGAGCAACTCGCCGTACTGGAACACGAATCCGAAGTGTTCGCGGCGCAGCGTGCTGATCTCCTCGTCGCTTAGCCCGCCGAGCGGCCGCCCCTCGAACCGCACCTGCCCCCGGGCGACAGGCAGCACGCCCGCCAGGCAGTACAGGAGCGAGGACTTCCCCGAGCCACTCTGCCCCGTGATGGCCGCGACCTCCCCGCGCGCCACGGAGAGATGCGCGTCCCGCACGGCGAGCTGAGCCCCATAGGAAAGGTCGACTCCCGTGGCCGAGAGGATCTCCGGGGCATGGGTTTCCGAACTGCTGATGGCTTCCCCCAAGAAGCGAACGGGCCCAGGTGTGCACCCCTGGGCCCTCGATCGTGCGGTGCGCCGACTACCGTCGGTAGTGCTTGGTCACGGAGCAGTTGTCGGGGTGCAGAGAGCCCCGGTCACGGCAGACACGTATGTACGCGTCGGACGTGTAGCGCTCGTCACCGCTCCAGTTCAGGTAGTCCTGCGGGACGGTCTTCTTCTGCTTGCCGGAGTACCGGCTCCAGCTGTAGCCCTCGACGCGAACCTGCGTGTACACGTTGTGCCCGTCGCCGTTGTCGGCGTCCTTGAGGTTGCCCTTCCACTCGAAGGCACCGTGGTTCGTGCCGGCGGGCCAGAACGTGTACTGGCCGGAGTTGAGTTCGGCACCACCGGTGGTGAGCTTCGGAATGGTGTGCCACGAGCTTGCGAACGCGGTTCCGGCGCCGGCGGCGAACAGGCCGGCCGCCAGGATCCCTACTGCGAACTTCCGCACTTGATTCTCCCGTTGTTTGTCGGTCCTGGTGGTCATGTTGCGTTCAGGACCGTGGCGGAGAGTAACAAGTGGTCACGGGGTGAAAATGGCTCGTATGTGCGGCTGTTGTCGATTTGGGGCGGGCTGTCATCCCGGATACCGGGATTGCTTTTCTGGGATCTTGCCCGAGCTTGACCGGAAGATGTTCGTTCGGGAGGCAACCGGAAAGGGGAATCCTCCGTCGGATCCCGTTTCCGTCAGTTGAGCATCGCCCGTGCCGCCAGGGCCTGTTGGCGGACCCGGGTGGCTGCGGGTTCGTCGACCGTCGAGACCACGTCGGCGTAGGCGTCGAGTTCGGCGGCGCCGGTCAGGAAGTCGCCTCGTTGGACGAGGAGTTGCGCGCGTTCGTAGCGCAGCCGGGCCGGGTGGGAGGGGAGCAGCAGGGAGAGTTCGACCGCCCAGAGGGAGACGTCGGAGCGCTCCGGGCGGGCGGTGGCCCAGGCGCGGACGTTGTTCAGGATGCGCTGGATCACATCGAGCGGCTCGGCGGGGGAGAGCATCGACGGGTCCAGCGGGGCGCCCGTCGCACCCGCGACGAGGAGTTCCGCGTCCGCCCCGGCGAGAACCCGTCCGCCGTCGAAGGGGTCCGCGAGCACCTGCTCCTCGGGCGGTCCGAAGCCCACCACGAAGTGGCCGGGCAGCGCGACCCCGTAGACCGGCGCCCCGGCCCGGCGGGCGACCTCCATCCACACCACGGAGAGCAGGATGGGCAGCCCGCGCCGCCGCCGCAGGACCGAGTGCAGCAGGGACGACTCCAGCCGCTGGTAGTCGGCCGGCAGCCCCCGGAATCCGCGGCGCCCGCCGAGCAGTTCGGCCAGTGCGGTCGCCCAGGACCGCGGGCCGCCCGGGCGGAAGGGCAACTGCCCGGCCAGATCGTCCAGTTCGATCTGCGCGGCGTCGATCCCCGCCTCGTCCAGCGTGCCGTCCGCCGCGGCTCCCACCAGCAGACAGAGCAGCGCGAGATCAGGGCGTTCGGCCCGCGCCTCCGCGGCGAACCGCCGCCGCACCTCGTCGGCTCGCTCCCTCTCCGGGGGCTGCGGGGAAGACATAGCGGGTTCGTGCCCCTTCACGCCGATCGATACGTCTCGGCACCGCCGGATCCGTCCGGCCCCGGGGTGGCGTCGCCGACCGCGGGAACGTCCGAGGGCGTGGCCGTCGCTGCCGGGGGCGCGCCCGCGGAGGCGTCCCGCTCGCTGCCGGTGGCTTCCGCGGCCTCCGTCCCCGCCGCCCACCGGTAGTGGTGGTACGCGTGGTGGGCGGAGAAGCCCAGGCCGGCGTACAGGGTGCGGGCCGCCGTGTTGTCCGTCTCCACCTGGAGCCAGGCCGCCGACGCGCCCTCGGCCAGGGCACGGTCGGCCAGGGCGGCCATCACGGTGGTGGCGAGGCCCCGGCGCCGGTGCGCGGGGTCCACCTCCACGGCCGCGAATCCGGCCCAGCGGCCGTCCACCACGCACCGGCCGATCGCGGCCGGCGGCTCACCCTGCGCCCCCGGAACCGTCGCGAACCACACCGAGGGCCCGCTGCCCAGCACCCGCAGGGCCACCTCGCCCACCCCCTTGCGCTGGTAGCGGCCGAGCCACGACACGTCCGCCGTCCGGGAGAGGGCCACCTCGGGTGCCTCGCGGTCGGCGAGCGGCGCGAGGGCGCCGATCCACAGTTCGGCGGTCACCTCGCTCGACCAGCCACGCGCCTCCAGCGCCGCGCACAGCAGTTCCTGCGTGCCCTCGGCGCCGGTGCTGGTCTGGATGTAGGCGGGGAGTCCGCGGTCGCCGTACCAGTCCCGGACGACGGTCAGGGCGTCGTCCAGCGGCACGCCCGGGTCGCCCAGCGGCAGCACGGAGTTGGCGCGCCGGGTGAACCCGCCGGCGGCGCGCAGCTCCCAGTCGCCGAGCCGCTCGCTCTCCACCGGACGCCAGGCCCGCGCGGCGACCCGCGCCAGCTCCTCGTACGTCGCGGCCGGGCCGCGACGCCGCGCCGGGGCGGACGGGACGACCTTGCCCGCGACGAGCGTCGACTCCGCGATCCGGACCCGCTCACCGGTCCGTCGTGTGATCAGCAGCACACCGTCGTCCCATGATGTGAGAACACCGACCGTATCGGTGAACTTCTCCACCGTGTCTCCATCGTCCGTCATGCGGCGCACCGAGACGCGTTTGCCCACGTCAGCAGCGGTGATACGGACCTCGAGTCGGCCGGAAGCAGAGATTTCCACGGGTCGGTCCACCCCTCCTGTTCGGATCATGCCCAAGAACGGAGATACTAGGGGCGGGCATCGACGACGCCGCGCTCCCGCGCGCCAGGCGGCGGAGCCTACGCAGGCCCGCCAGCGCCCTATCGAGGAGGAACGACAGCGTGACCTACGTCATCGCGCAGCCTTGTGTCGACGTCAAGGACAAGGCGTGCATCGAGGAGTGCCCGGTCGACTGCATCTACGAGGGCTCCCGGTCCTTGTACATCCACCCGGACGAATGCGTCGACTGCGGAGCCTGTGAGCCGGTGTGCCCGGTCGAGGCGATCTTCTACGAGGACGACACTCCGGAGGAGTGGAAGGACTACTACAAGGCGAACGTCGAGTTCTTCGACGAGCTCGGCTCGCCCGGCGGCGCCAGCAAGCTGGGCCTGATCGAGCGCGACCACGCCTTCATCGCAGCCCTTCCGCCGCAGAACCAGTAGCACCGGTGAGCGGACCGCCGGGGCACCCCCGGCGGTAGCTCGAGGAGCGCCGCCTCGGTCCCGTACGGCCTCGATCGCTCCGATCGCCGTACGGGACCGAGGCATTTGCCGTTCCGGCCCGTGCGGCGGCCCGTGTCCGTCCGGACGGGCCGTGGGCAGGGCCGTCAGCACGACACCGTACGGGTCGTACGTACGAGAAAGTGAGCCCGATCCCGTGTCCGCAGTCTCCGACCGGCTTCCCACCTTCCCCTGGGACAAGCTGGAGCCCTACAAGGCGACCGCCGCAGCTCACCCGGGCGGCATCGTCGACCTGTCCGTCGGTACCCCGGTCGACCCGGTGCCCGAGCTGATCCAGAAGGCTCTGGTCGCCGCCGCGGACTCGCCCGGCTATCCCACGGTGTGGGGCACGCCCGAGCTGCGGGACGCGCTCACGGGATGGGTGGAACGACGGCTCGGCGCCCGGGACGTCACCCACCGCCACGTCCTGCCGATCGTCGGCTCCAAGGAACTCGTCGCCTGGCTGCCCACCCAGCTGGGCCTCGGCCCGGGGGACAAGGTCGCCTACCCGCGCCTCGCGTACCCGACGTACGAGGTCGGCGCGCGGCTCGCCCGAGCGGACTCCGTGGCCTACGACGACCCGACCGAGCTGGACCCGACGGACCTGAAGCTCCTGTGGCTGAACTCCCCGTCGAACCCGACCGGCAGGGTCCTCTCCGCGGCCGAACTGACCCGGATCGTCGCCTGGGCCCGCGAGCACGGCGTCCTCGTCTTCTCCGACGAGTGCTACATCGAACTGGGCTGGGAGGCCGAGCCGGTCTCCGTCCTGCACCCGGACGTCTGCGGCGGTTCCTACGAGGGGATCGTCTCGGTCCACTCGCTGTCCAAGCGCTCCAACCTGGCCGGTTACCGCGCCGCGTTCCTCGCGGGCGACCCCGCCGTCCTCGGTGAGCTGCTGGAGATCCGCAAGCACGGCGGCATGATGACCTCCGCGCCCACCCAGGCCGCCGTGGTCGCGGCCCTCGGGGACGACACCCACGTCCGGGAACAGCGCGAGCGCTACGCCGCCCGCCGCACGGCCCTGCGCGACGCCCTGGTGCGGCACGGCTTCCGGATCGAGCACAGCGAGGCGAGCCTCTACCTCTGGGCCACCCGCGACGAGTCCTGCTGGTCGACGGTGGCGCACCTCGCCGAGCTGGGCATCCTGGTCGCTCCGGGTGACTTCTACGGCACGGCCGGTGAGACGTTCGTCCGCGTGGCGCTGACCGCCTCGGACGAGCGGGTGGCCGCCGCGGTGGAGCGCCTCACCTCCTGAGCCGCGCCCGGCGGCGCGGTGGCGTGACGCGGCCGGGACCAGCGAAACGGGGGTCCGGGGAAGCGAGTTCCCCGGACCCCCGTCGTCCTACGACGGCCCCGCTAGCCGAGCGGCAGGCCCTTGAGCGGCAGCTGGTCGGTCGGCAGGCCGCCCTTGGTCACGCCGTCCGTCGGCAGGCCGCCGCCGGTCGCGGTCTTCGCGGTGTCACCCAGGAGACCGCCGGCCTGGCCGGCCGTGTCCCCGGCCACCTTCTGGGCGGCGGGCGTCACGGTCTTCGCGACCTTGCCGCCGGCCTTGCCCGCGGCGGGCACCGCCTTCTTGACCGTGTCGCCACCGGACTTGCCGGCCGTCCCGGTGACGTTCTGCGTCGCTCCGTCGACGGTGTTGCCGACGCTCGCCCCGTCCAGGGCGGTCAGTCCGCCGAGGTCGGGGGTGGCCGGCAGTGCGGCCGCCGCGTTGGCGGAGCCGGCCGCACCGACCACGGGCGCCGCTCCCGCTGCGATGAGCAGCGCGACACGGGCGATCCGGCGGGTCAGGGGGAGGGACATGGTGCTCCTTAGACGGGAGAAAACGGTGAACTGTCCGACCGGTCCGGGGTACCGGCTGCTGGTGTGCCGCCGGTGATCGTTCCGGGCTCGGACGCAGTGACTACCGCTCGAAGCCGTCGAAGGTTGCGGTGACCCGACGTAAAGAGTTGGTAATGCGTCGCATAATCAGTTGTGGATAAAAACGGGCAAACGGAGTCTGTCGGCAGGGGCTGACGAATCCTTACGGCCCTTTGTTCTCAAGGGATTTCGCGAACCGCCGAGTGAGCGAGCGAAATGCCGTACGGAACGTCGGCCCGTCGCGGGCGGGGTAATCCGCACGAGTGAGGGCCCGTACTACTGCCCGGTGACGATCCGGACCTCGGACGCGGCCTTCCCGGTGGGCGAAGCGCCCTTCGCGTCGGTCGTGTGCCACGACCCCTCGGAGCGTCCGGCGGTCCACTCGCGCCCCGCGTACGACACCCGTTCGATGTGCAGCGCCGAGGAGTTGGCCACGGCCCAGTGCGCCAGCTCCCAGCCGCGCCGGAGCGTCCCGGTCCCGGAGGTGGCGCCCTCGCGCACCGGAACGGTCACGGTCCCGCCGCCGGACCCCGGCGAGGGCGATGCCGAGACCGCCGCGCCGGCGGAGGCGGTGGCCTCCGGTGACGGCGAGACACCCGCCGCGCCGACGGTCGCGCCCGCCTCCTGGAGGACGTCCCGCCCGAAGTCCTTGGCGAGCGCGCTGCGCACCGCGTCCGCACCGCCCGCGGGGGTCGCGTCCGGACGACCCTGACAGGTCAGCGTGGCGGCGGCGCGGCCGGTGAGGGCGGCGGCCAGCAGTGTCGCGTCCGGCTCGTGCTTGGCGTACGCCTGGGGGAAGCCGCTGCGCTGCACCCGCTGGGCCGCGACGGTGAGCGGCAGCCGCGAGTAGCCCGGAACCTTGGCCAGGTGCTCGTAGAAGATCCCCGACGCGTACGCCGGGTCCATGATCTGGCGCGGTGTGCCCCAGCCCTGTGAGGGCCGCTGCTGGAACAGACCGAGCGAGTCGCGGTCGCCGTGCCGGATGTTGCGCAGCCCCGACTCCTGGAGCGCCGTCGCGAGCGCGATGGCCACCGCGCGCTCGGGCATCCCCCGGGAGGTGCCGACCGCCGAGATCGTCGCCGCGTTCACCGCCTGCTCGGGGCTGAACTCGTACGACGCGCCGTCGCCCTTGCCGGAGACGACGCTGCACCGGGGCGCACCCGTGCCGCCCGTCAGGTACTGCACGGCGAGGTAGCCCGCGAGCGCGAGCAGGACCACGAGGGCTCCTCCGAAGCGGAGGAACCTGCGGCGCGGACGCCGGGCGGGGGTGGGGGACGGCTCTGACACGCGTACAAGGTACTGGAGGTCCCTGCCGGCGCCCCCTGTGACTGTGGACAACCTTCGGGACGGCCGGGACGTACGACTGTTTCCGGCCCTTCCGGCCGCTTCTGGGCCCTTCGGGGGCGCCGGTCCGGCGCGCTAGGGTCGACGCCATGGCCGACACCTCCCTTGACCTCGCCCTGGACGCAGCCGAGCTCACCGCGCAGCTCGTCGACTTCCCCTCGGAGAGCGGCGACGAGAAGCCGCTCGCGGACGCCGTCGAGGCCGCCTTGCGTGCCCTGCCGCATCTGACGGTCGACCGGTACGGCAACAACATCGTGGCGCGCACGCACCTGGGCCGCGCCGAGCGCGTCGTCCTGGCCGGTCACATCGACACGGTGCCGATCGCCGACAACGTGCCCTCCCGGCTCGACGAGGACGGCGTGCTGTGGGGCTGCGGCACCTGCGACATGAAGTCGGGCGTCGCGGTCCAGCTCCGGATCGCGGCCACGGTCCCCGAGCCCAACCGCGACCTCACCTTCGTCTTCTACGACAACGAAGAGGTGGCGGCCCACCTGAACGGGCTGAAGCACGTCTCCGACGCCCACCCGGACTGGCTGGAGGGCGACTTCGCGGTCCTTCTCGAACCCTCCGACGGGCAGGTCGAGGGCGGCTGCCAGGGCACGCTGCGGGTGCTCCTGAAGACCCGCGGCGAGCGGGCCCACTCCGCCCGCAGCTGGATGGGGTCGAACGCGATCCACGCGGCCTCCCCGATCCTCGCCGCGCTCGCCGCGTACGAGCCGCGCTACCCGGTCATCGACGGCCTGGAGTACCGCGAGGGACTGAACGCGGTGGGCATCTCCGGCGGGGTCGCCGGCAACGTCATCCCCGACGAGTGCGTCGTCACCGTCAACTTCCGCTACGCGCCCGATCGCACCGAGGAGGAGGCGATCGAGCACGTCCGCGCGGTCTTCGCCGACTGCGGTGTGGACGAGTTCGTCGTCGACGACCACAGCGGAGCCGCCCTGCCCGGGCTCTCCCACCCGGCCGCCGCCGCGTTCATCGAGGCCGTCGGGGGCACCCCGCAGCCCAAGTACGGCTGGACCGACGTCTCCCGCTTCAGCCGCCTCGGCGTTCCGGCGGTCAACTACGGCCCCGGCAACCCCCACTTGGCGCACAAGAGGGACGAGCGGGTGGAGACGGCCAAGATCCTCGCGGGTGAGGAGCGACTGCGCTCCTGGCTCACCGCCTGAGACGTACCCGACGGCGGTTCGTGGCGGACATGCCCACGTCCCCCCGCCGTAACCAGCGGAGATCTACGCTGGGGCGGAACGACCTTCCCCAGGACCCGGCTCCGGCCGGGGCGGGGGAGACCCGTACGCGGAGGGAGTGGACATGGCTACTGGCAACCCGGAGGGCAAGAAGCGGCCACCGGAGGAGCAGCGGCTGGGCCCGGTGCTGCGCAGGCGGGACCAGGTGCAGGCGAGCACCACGGACCAGCGGCTGCTGGACGCGGGAGGCCCGTCCGACTGGGTGCACACCGACCCCTGGCGGGTGCTGCGCATCCAGTCGGAGTTCATCGAGGGCTTCGGAACGCTGGCCGAACTGCCGCCCGCGATCAGTGTGTTCGGATCCGCGAGGACGCCCGTCGACTCGCCCGAGTACCAGGCGGGCGTCGCCCTCGGGCGCGGCCTCGTCGAGGCCGGGTTCGCCGTGATCACCGGCGGTGGCCCCGGTGCCATGGAGGCCGCGAACAAGGGCGCGTGCGAGGCGAAGGGCATCTCCGTCGGCCTCGGCATCGAGCTCCCCTTCGAACAGGGGCTCAACCAGTACGTCGACATCGGCCTGAACTTCCGGTACTTCTTCGTCCGGAAGATGATGTTCGTCAAGTACGCGCAGGGCTTCGTGGTCCTGCCGGGCGGACTCGGCACCCTCGACGAGCTGTTCGAGGCGCTCACCCTGGTCCAGACGCAGAAGGTCACCCGGTTCCCCATCGTGCTGTTCGGCACGGAGTACTGGGGCGGCCTCGTGGACTGGCTGAAGAACACGCTCATCGCCCAGGGCAAGGCCTCCGAGAAGGACCTGCTGCTGTTCCACCTGACCGACGACGTGGACGAAGCGGTGGCCCTGGTGTCGAAGGAGGCCGGCCGCTAGGCCCTGTCCGCAAAGTCTCGCCCGTCCTCCGGGTGGACGACGCGACTTTGCGGACACCCCGTGGGAACGCCGCCCCGGCACCGGCCGGGTCTCGGAGGGGCTGCGCGGCCGGCCCCTCCGCCGTCCCGGCGGGTGCCGCACCCGTCCCCGTCCGCTAGGCCAGCCCCCGCCGGGCCACAGCCGGCGGCCGGTGGCCCGCGATCGACGCCACCATGTCCAGCACCTGCCGGGTCTCGGCGACCTCGTGCACGCGGTAGACCTGGGCCCCCAGCCACGCGGACACGGCGGTCGTCGCCAGCGTGCCGACGACCCGCTCCTTGACCGGCTTGTCGAGCGTCTCGCCCACGAAGTCCTTGTTGGAGAGCGAGACGAGCACCGGCCACCCGGTCTCGACCATCTCGCCGAGCCGCCGGGTCGCCTCCAGGCTGTGCCGGGTGTTCTTCCCGAAGTCGTGCCCGGGATCGATGAGGACCGACTCGCGCGGCACCCCCAGGGAGACCGCGCGCTCCGCCAGACCGAGCGTCACCCGCAGGATGTCGGCCATCACGTCGTCGTACGCCGCCCGGTGCGGACGGGTCCGCGGCTCCGTCTCCCCGGCGTGCGTGCACACCAGGCCCACCCCGTACCGGGCGGCCACCTCCGCCAGCCGCGGGTCGACCCCGCCCCAGGCGTCGTTCAGCAGATCGGCGCCGGCCTCGCAGACCGCCTCGCCCACCTCGTGCCGCCAGGTGTCGACGCTGATGATCACGTCCGGGAACGTGCGGCGCACCTCGGCGACGAAACCGACCGTACGGCGCGCCTCCTCCTCGGCGGTGACCTCCTCGCCGGGGCCGGCCTTCACCCCGCCGATGTCGATGATGGCGGCGCCCTCGGACACGGCCTGCTCCACGCGCGCGAGGGCGGGCTCGTCGCGGAAGGTGGCGCCCTGGTCGTAGAACGAGTCCGGGGTCCGGTTCACGATCGCCATGATCACCGGCTCCCGCGGGTCGAATTCCCGCCTGCCCAGCCTGAGCATCCCCTATGACCTCTCCCAGTGGTTACCGCCGATGAGCCGCCTGCGACCTTAACTGTCAGACTCGCATGGCACGATCGGAGCCTGACACTTCCGGCGGCAGACTGCTGTCCGGCAGCATCAGCACCTCCGGCACCAGCGGTCGCCGGGCATCCGTACTTCGCGCCGACGCGCTCCGCGCCGGCACCAGAGCGTGGGGACCTCCAGCGATGTTCATGTTCTTGTTCCTCGTCGTCGCGCTCGTCGTCGTGGTCGCCGCGGTCACCGTGTCCGTGGTGGGCGGCGGCGAGAGCACCCCGCTTCCCGACGCCGAGCCCGAGCGCCTGCACGACCCGCTGCCGTACGACCGTCCGGTGTCCCGGGGCGACGTGGACGCGGTGCGCTTCCCGGTCGCCGTGCGCGGCTACCGCATGGCGGACGTGGACGACGTCCTCGGGCGTCTCAGCGCCGAGATCGGTGAGCGGGACGCGCGGATCGCCGACCTGGAGTCCGCGCTCGCGGGGGCCCGCGCGGCGACCGCCCCCACCTCGCTGCGCAAGCACCCCGAGGACGAGCGGTGAGCGACGCGCTGGCCGGTCCCGACGGCGTGCTCCGCTGCCCCTGGGCCCTGTCGACCGAGGACTACGTGGCGTACCACGACGAGGAGTGGGGCCGCCCGGTCCACGGCGACCAGGCGCTGTACGAGCGGCTGTGCCTGGAGGCCTTCCAGTCCGGCCTGTCCTGGATCACCATCCTGCGCCGCCGCCCCGGGTTCCGTGCCGCGTTCGCGGGCTTCGAGATCGCCGAGGTCGCGGCGTTCACGGACGCCGACAAGGAGCGCCTGCTCGGCGACACCGGGATCATCCGCAACCGCGCCAAGATCGAGGCGACGGTCGCCAACGCGCGCGTGCTGGCCGACTGGGCCCCGGGCGAGCTGGACGAGCTGATCTGGTCCTTCGCCCCCGACCCGGCGACCCGCCCGGCGCCGCGCGGGCTCTCCGACGTCCCCGCCGTCACCGACGAGTCGACCGCCCTGTCCAAGACGCTCAAGAAGCGCGGCATCCGCTTCGTGGGCCCCACGACCGCGTACGCCCTGATGCAGGCGTGCGGACTGGTGAACGACCACCTGGCGGACTGCGGGGCCCGCGACGCCGTCTGACGTACCCGGGCGGCGGTGACCTGCCGTGCGGGGCGAGACGCGACGGGGAGGGGTGTGCGGGCCGTTCACCGCTCGCACGCCCCTCCCCGTCGACCGTCCCGTCGATCGTCGGCCGGTCAGCGTCCGAGGTACTTCGGCTTCTCCTTGTCGACGAACGCCTGGACCGCGATGGTGTGGTCCTCGGAGGCACCGGCGCGCGCCTGGAGTTCGTCCTCCTTCTCCAGGGTCTCGTCGAGGGAGTGGGTCAGCCCGAAGGCCAGGGACTCCTTCAGTGCCGCGTAGGCGAGCGTCGGCCCCGCGGCCAGCGCCCGAGCGACCTTCTCCGCCTCCGCGCGCAGCTCCGTGGCCGGAACGAGCCTGTTCGCGATACCCAATTCGTAGGCCTCCTGCGCGCTGATGCTGCGTGGGAAGAGCAGCAGGTCGGCGGCGCGGCTCGGGCCGACGACCCGGGGCAGCGTCCAGGAGACCCCGGAGTCCGCGGTCAGCGCGACACCGGCGAACGAGGTGTTGAACGCGGCGGTGTCGGCGACGACGCGGTAGTCCGCGGCGAGCGCGAACCCGAAGCCCGCACCGGCCGCGACGCCGTTGACGCCGGCGACCACCGGCTTCGCGGCACCGGTCAGGGCCCGCACGATGGGGTTGTAGTGCTCGCGCACGGTACTCATGGTCCGGCCCTCGCCGGACTGCTTGTCGGACGCGAGCAGCCCGATGTGCTCCTTGAGGTCCTGCCCGACGCAGAACGCCCGGTCGCCCGCGGCGGTCAGCAGGATCGCCCGCACGCCCTCGTCGGCCGCCGCCTCCTGTGCCGCGTCGCGGAGGGCGACCTTGGTCCCGGTGTTCATCGCGTTCATCGCCTCGGGGCGGTTCAGCGTGATCGTCGCGAGTCCGTCGCTCACCTCGTAGAGCACGGTGTCGGCCATGGTGGGTCCCCTCCGGTGTCGCGGCTCCGTCGTACCGGCCGGTACGTCCTGTCCGATGACAGCATGGCGGAGATCACCGGCGGTGGAGCCGGGCGGTCATGTGACCTGCGTCAAAGAATTCCGGGTCCTGGAAGTCCATGCGGCGGCGCAGTATCGCAGTCACATCGCCGAATTGAGTGGTTTTGCTCAAGCGCGTTGCGCAAGCGATGCCGACTGATGTTGGTCATCGGGTCTGGAGATGCGGGATAATGGCCTGGAAGCAATGTGTTCGATGCCGGTGACGTGTGTCCTATGAGAGGACGTGCGTGCCCTCCGAGGGGGCCGTCGGCGACGATGAGCTGGTTTCAGGAAGGGGAACGAGCATGGCGGCCATGAAGCCGCGGACGGGCGATGGCCCGCTCGAGGTGACCAAGGAGGGGCGGGGCATCGTCATGCGCGTTCCGCTCGAAGGCGGCGGTCGGCTCGTCGTCGAGCTGACCCCTGACGAGGCCGACGCGCTCGGCGACGCTCTCAAGAAGGTCGTCGGCTGACGCGGAACGCGACCCTACCTTTTCGGCTTCCCCGGCACCGTACCTGGTGCCGGGGAAGCTGTCTTTTCGGGCGGAGAACACCGCCCCGAAGCCTTGGCCGGAGTGCACCACGGCCAAGAACGGCCTGGTCAGGGCTGTGCGACGGGCCGTGCGGTGGGGACGGGCGGCCGTCTCCGGTCAGCGCTTGACCGCGCACAGCAGGCCGTCGCCCACCGGCAGCAGCGACGGCACCAGCTCCTGGCTCTCGCGCACCGCGCGCAGCAGTTCGCGCAGCCGGCTCACCTCGACCGGCTGGGGTCCGGAGTCCACGGTCCGGCCGTCCGCGAAGACGCCCTCGAAGACGACGAGCCCGCCGACGCGCAGGAGGCGCAACGATTCAGCGAGGTAGTCCAGACACTCCAGTCGGTCGCCGTCACAGAAGACGAGGTCGTATCCCGCGTCCGCGAGGCGGGGCAGGACCTCCAGCGCGCGACCCGGGATGAACCG
Source organism: Streptomyces sp. M41(2017) (assembly GCF_002078175.1). GTDB lineage: Bacteria > Actinomycetota > Actinomycetes > Streptomycetales > Streptomycetaceae > Streptomyces. The sequence continues at coordinate 3,300,131 of NZ_MWFK01000001.1, forward strand.
GGCCCTGTTGCTGGCGAAACCGGCGGCACGGAAGGCCTGGCGGGCGATCTGCTGGCGCTCCGGCTCCGGATCCACGGTGGTCAGTACCCCGTCCGGCCGCATGCCGTGCAGCAGATGGATTCCGGAGACGCCGGTCCCGGTCCCGATCTCCGCGACCGCCTTCGCGTCCACGGTGGCGGCGAGCATCCGCAGCGCCGCGCCCGTGCCGGGAGACACCGAGCGCATGCCTGCCTCGCGGGCCCGGTCCCGGGCCCAGCGCAGCGCCTCGTCCTCGGCGACAAAGGCGTCGGCGAACGCCCAGCTCGTCTGCCGGTTGCCGGTAATGACCCTCTCCTGTCCCCGTGGTTGCCTGGGCGTGACTGTATCCGTTGGTGCCGGGAACCTGCTGATGGGACCGGGCGTTTAGAGGGGTGGGGAAACAGAGCGGGGGAAAGACGATGGACCAGCGCACGGAGCGAGGTGACGGGCAGGTGCTGACGCACCCATATGAGCCCGTATCAAATTCTCGTAAAACCGCTTATCCGGAGCTAACGGGCGAGGTGGCTATGGTAGGGGCTCCACTGGACACCACCAGAGCCGACAGGGGAGGTGCGGCTGCGCCTGTGGATCGAGGCGGAGTGCTCCGGCGCCTGCTCAGATCAGCGGGTGAGCCGAAATCCGTGACCGACAACGCTGACCAGCCCCACGCTGCTGCCCCTGTGCAGACCGCGACGTTCACCACCGACGCGGAGTCGCAGCCGTGGACTCCGCCCACGTGGGAGGAGATCGTCAGCACCCACAGCGGCCGCGTCTACCGCCTCGCCTACCGCCTCACGGGCAACCAGCACGACGCCGAGGACCTCACTCAGGAAGTCTTCGTCCGCGTCTTCCGCTCGCTGTCCACGTACACGCCCGGCACCTTCGAGGGCTGGCTGCACCGCATCACCACGAATCTCTTCCTGGACATGGTGCGCCGAAAGCAGCGCATCCGTTTCGACGCCCTCGGCGACGACGCGGCGGAGCGCCTGCCCAGCAGAGAACCCTCCCCGCAGCAGGTCTTCAACGACGCCCACTTCGACGCCGACGTCCAGCAGGCGCTGGACACCCTCGCGCCCGAGTTCCGCGCCGCCGTCGTCCTCTGCGACATCGAAGGACTGTCGTACGAGGAGATCGCCGCGACCCTGGGCGTCAAGCTCGGCACAGTCCGCTCCCGGATCCACCGCGGCCGCTCCCAGCTGCGCAAGGCCCTGGCACACCGGTCCCCCGAGGCCCGCGCCGAGCGACGCTCGTTCGCGGCCCGCGTGCCCGTGCTGGGGGGAGGGGGCGCGACCGCGTGAGTGGAACCCGTCCCACACCTGCCGAGCAGCACCTGGGGGACCGACTTTCCGCCCTCGTGGACGGAGAGCTCGGTCATGAGTCGCGCGACCGCGTCCTCGCCCACCTCGCGACCTGCGCGAAGTGCAAGGCCGAGGCCGACGCGCAGCGACGCCTGAAGAACGTGTTCGCCGAAATGGCCCCGCCGCCCCCGTCCGAGAGCTTCCTGGCCCGCCTCCAGGGGCTGCCCGGGGGAGGGGACTCCGACAGCGGTTCGCCCTTCGGCCACGGCGCGTTCGGAGGAAGACTTCCCGGCGGCTCCGCGAGCCCGGGCATGCCCGGCGTCTTCGGAGTGCGCGGTGAGCCCTTCGGCTACGTGCCCGCCGGACCGCACGCCGACGTGCTGCCTCCCTCCTCCGGACGCGGCTTCCGTATCCATGACGTCAGCCGTCACGAGGCCGAGCGGTCGGCCTCGCGCGGTCTGCGCTTCGCCGCTGCCGCGGCGGGCGCCGTCTCGCTGGCCGCCGTCGCGCTCGGCGGAGTGTCGACCGGCATCGCCGGGGACACCGTCGACGCGCGCGGAGGCTCCGGCCTCGGCAGCAATGTGACGCCGGCGCGGACCCAGGGCACCGGCACGCCCACGACCCCCGAGGCACAGCGCCGCCGGTCGGTCGGGCCCCTGCTCGCCCAGGGCGAGCGCTCCCTCGGCAACGCCCCGGTCGCCCCGACCGAGGTGTCCGCCCCGCTGCTGCCCGGAGTCCCCGCTCCGGCGGACCGCGGCACGGACGCCGTGCACACGCTGACGACCCCCGTGGTCGCCGGTGCCGCCGCCATGTCCCCGTTGATACGCCCGCTCAGCAGCGCCCAGCCGGTCTCGCTGAACACGTGGTCCCCCGCCTCGGAGGCCACGGCCCCGGGCCTGCTCGCCGCCCCCGCCGCCTCACCGTCCCCCTCATCGACCGCGTCCCCCACCTCCCCCTCCGCTCGTAGCCTTCGCTGACCACGTCCTCTGCGCGGCGGCCCGTGAACCTGGTTCAATCCGGGGTGGGCCGCGCCCGCGGGAGGGATTCCGGGCGGGGCGTCGACCGGTCTGTGGTGACCGTCGGCGAGTTGTGCCGCGGGCCAGGTGTGGGGAGAGCATGAACGAGGGGAAGCCCACGAAGGCGAAGTGGTGGAACAGGCCCCGGCCGCACGGCACGGGCCCCGACACCCCACCGGCCCCTCCCGGGAACCCGGACCAGGGACCGGCCCCCGAAAGCCCTGCCGCCCAGCCGGCGGCCGAGCGGGGCGACACCGCCGAGCGTCCCGGCCACTCCGAGACCGTTCCCGCACAGCCGGGCCCGGCCGTTCGGATGGCCGAGACCGGCGAGGGCACCGCCCACGGAGACGCGCACCCGCCGACAGCGCGCGAGACAGCGCGCGAGACCGACAGCGGTGACTACGAACTTGCCCGGCCCGCCACCGACAGTGGCCCGGCGCCGGACTCCGCCCCCGCGCACCCGAACCCGGCGCCGGACTCCGCCGCCGTGCAGCCGGACCCGGTGCGGGACTCCGCCGCCGTGCAGCCGGATCCGGTGCGGGACTCGGCCCCCGTGCAGCCGGACCCGGCGCCGGACTCCGCCCCCGCGCACCCGGCCCCGGTGCGGGACTCCGCCCCCGTGCAGCCGGACCCGGCGCCGGACTCCGCCGCCGCGTACCCGGACCCGGTGCGGCACTCCACCCCCGCGCACCCGGACCCGGCGCCGGACTCCGCCGCCGCGCACCCGGACCCGGTGCGGCACTCCACCCCCGCGCACCCGGACCCGGCGCCGGACTCCGCCGCCGCGTACCCGGACCCGGCGCCGGACTCCGCCCCCGCGTACCCGGACCCGGCGCGGGAGCGCGTCCCCTCGGACACCGGATCCACCCCCCGCTCCGACCTCGGTGGCGCTCTCGACCGTGACGCCCGTTCCGACAGGCCATCCCCGGGCGTCGAGGTCGTCGGCGGCTCCCCCGAGGGACCCTCCGGTGCGGCGCCTGGCGCTCCGCACAGCCCCGACCCTGCCGCCTCGTGCCCGACCGACGACGGAACGGGCCTCCGGGAGGACGGCGACTACGAGTTGGCGCGGCCCGCTGTGGCGCGTCCGGAGCCCCTGCACGGGTCCGACCCCAACAGCACCCCTCCGTACGGCCACCCCGGCCCCTGGGCCCCCGCCCCGCCCGTCCAGCACCCCACCGCACCCCACGCCCCGGGCCCCGACCTCTCCGCCGCGATCCCGGCGCAGGCCCGGACCTCACCCCTCGACCCCGTGCCCCAGGACGTCACGTCCCCGGCATCCGCCGCGCCGAGCGACCCGCAGCCTCCCGAGGAAGCGGTCCCCGATCCCTGGCGGAACTACGACCCCTGGGCCGCTCCGGCGCCGCTCCAGCAGAACGGGGGCGCCGTGCCCACCGCGACGCGGCGCCGCGGGCGGACGCGGAGGACCCTCGTCCTCGGGGCCGTCGTGCTCGCGCTCGTGTCCGGCGGGGTCGGCGGCGTCGTGGGCGCGTATCTGCAGCGCAACGAGGGGGTGACGAAGGTCGAGCTGCCGCAGGCCGCCGAGGAGGCCCCCGGCCGGCCCTCGGACAGCGTGGCCGGCATCGCGGCGCACGCGCTTCCCAGCGTCGTCACCCTGCACGTGAGGGGGAGCGAGGAGGAGGGCACCGGCACCGGCTTCGTGCTCGACGGCCGCGGACACATCCTCACCAACAACCACGTGATCGAACCCGCAGGCGACAGCGGCGAGATATCCGTGACGTTCAGCGGCGGCGAGACCGCGAAGGCGAAGCTCGTCGGGCACGACAGCGGCTACGACCTCGCCGTCGTCAAGGTCACCGGCGTCTCCGGACTCACCCCCATGCCGCTCGGGAACTCCGACAGCGTCCAGGTCGGCGACCCGGTCGTCGCCATCGGCGCCCCCTTCGACCTGGCCAACACCGTCACCTCCGGGATCATCAGCGCCAAGGAGCGGCCCATCACGGCCGGCGGCGAGAAGGGCGACGGCACCGACGTCTCGTACGTGGACGCCCTGCAGACCGACGCCCCGATCAACCCCGGCAACTCCGGCGGCCCGCTCCTCGACTCGCGGGCCCGGGTCATCGGCATCAACAGCGCCATCCGCTCCGCCGACAACGGCTCCGACCTGGAGAGCGGTCAGGCCGGCTCCATCGGCCTCGGCTTCGCCATCCCCGTGAACCAGGCCAAGCGGGTCGCCGAGGAACTCATCAACACCGGCCGGGCCACCCACCCGGTGATCGGCGTCACGCTCGACATGAACTACACGGGCGACGGCGCGCGGGTCGGCGCGAAGGCCGCCGACGGCGGTCCGGCGGTCAGCCCGCGCGGACCCGGCGCCGAGGCGGGCGTCAAGGCGGGCGACGTGATCACCGAGGTCGACGGCACGCGCGTGCACTCCGGTGAGGAACTCATCGTCAGGACCCGCGCCCACCGGCCCGGGGACCACCTAAGGCTCACCCTGCGCCGGGGCGGAGCGGAGCGCACGGTGACCCTCGTCCTCGGGTCCGCCGACGGCGACTGAGGGCCCACGGGCACCGGCGCGGGAATGACACGAACCTCACAGCGGAGGACGACACCGCAGCTCCGGACGGCAAACATCACGGAAAACCGGAGGTGCACAGCAAGTCGGAAGCCCCTGGACAGTTCCGGACGGACGGGATCGCCGGGTACCGTTGGTCACGGCCCGGACCACGGAACACTCCCGAGGGCCGAGGACCGGACATCGCAAGGAGCTACCAGGTGTTCAATGACATAGGACCACTCGAGCTGGTGACGCTCGTCGTCCTCGCCGTCCTCGTGTTCGGTCCGGACAAGCTCCCGAAGATGATTCAGGACGTCACGCGCACCATCCGCAAGATCCGTGAGTTCTCGGAGAGCGCCAAGGCGGACATCCGTGACGAGCTCGGCCCCGAGTTCAAGGACTTCGAGTTCGAGGACCTGAACCCCAAGACGTTCCTGCGCAAGCAGCTGGACAACGACGAGCTGGGGCTCAAGGAGATCCGTAACGGCTTCGACCTCAAGAAGGAGATGGCCGAGGTCACGGACGCGGTGCACAGCCGCGAGTCCGACTCCTCCGCCTCCGCGAACGGCTCGGCCGGCGGCTCCATCGACATGACGAAGAAGCCCGAGAAGGCCGACCCGGACGAGCGCCCGCCCTACGACGCCGACGCCACCTGATCCACGGCGTCAGCCGCACACCACCGAGCCGGGACGCCGAGCCGGCACCCCGTGCCGGGACACGGGCCGACACACCGGCTCCGTGCCGGTGCGGCGGGGCCGGAAAGATGCCCCGCCCGGCCCGTTTCCGCCGTGTACACGCCCCACGCACCGGGCGCTTTCGCCGCCGCTCGCAGCGGTGTGGCTATGCTGCCCAGTTGTTGTGCGGACCGAAGGACGCCCGAGGGGGGCGGGCCACCCGGTCCGCCGAGAGCGAGGAGGCGTCCGGCAGATGGAGACGACAAGTCGGGTAGGCGCGCAGGCGCCGGCCGCGGACGGCGGACAGCAGGTCCCCACCGCCCGGCGTACGGTCGACGGCTACCTGCTGGCGCCCTTCCCCTGGTACGGCCTCGACGAGGCCTTCACGGGGCCGCGTTGGCTGATGCAGGTGGGCATGTCGGCGGAGGGCGTCGTCGAGCACGGTTCGATCGGCCACGGCGACGAGCCGGTGGTGCGCCCCGAACCGGCCGACGACAAGGAGCGGTTCGCGGTGGTGGTCACCGTCGCCGCCAACCCCGACCGGCGCAGCGCCGACGGCACGGGCCTGCTGGAGGCCACCTCGGTCTCCTCGGCCGCCTGGCTGGCCGGTGTGGGGCTCCTGTCCTTCACCTGGCCGGGCCAGATGGACCACACGCTGCGCGACGACTGGCTGGACCAGCAGACCGAGACCGCCTGGGTGCTGGCCGACGACCTGGACGGCGCGGACTGGTCCACGCTGTCCCTCCCCGTGGACGGGGTCCCCACGACCTTCCACTACCGCGAGTCCGAGTTCGGCTGGGTGCTCGCCGGCTCCACCCAGGAGGGCGTCCACGTGGGCGCCTACGGGCGGGGCATGAGCGCGTACGGACTGGGCTTCGCGATGATCAAGGACATCGGGGCGTACGCCTAGGACAGGCGGCCGCGGCCGGTACGAAGGAGGGGCGCCGTCCGTGCGGACGGCGCCCCTCCTTCGTCTGCGGACCGGGATCCCCGCACGGGCTCCTAGAACTTGTTGCGCGGGGTGATCCCCAGCGACATGCCCGACAGGCCGCGCTGGCGGCCGCCGAGCTTGCCCGCGATGGCGCGCAGGGCCGAGCCCGCGGGGGAGTCGGGGTCCGTCAGTACCACCGGCTTGCCCTCGTCGCCGCCCTCGCGCAGGCGGACGTCGATCGGGATGGAGCCGAGGACCGGGACCGCCGCGCCGGTGGTGCGGGTCAGGCCGTCGGCGACCGACTGGCCGCCGCCCGTGCCGAACACGTCGACCATCTCGCCGCAGTGCGGGCAGGGCAGCCCGGACATGTTCTCGACGACACCGACGATCTTCTGATGGGTCTGCACGGCGATCGAGCCCGCGCGCTCGGCGACCTCGGCCGCCGCCTGCTGCGGAGTCGTCACGACGAGGATCTCCGCGTTCGGGACGAGCTGTGCCACGGAGATCGCGATGTCGCCGGTGCCCGGCGGGAGGTCGAGGAGCAGGACGTCGAGGTCGCCCCAGTACACGTCCGCCAGGAACTGCTGGAGGGCGCGGTGCAGCATCGGGCCGCGCCACACCACCGGCGCGTTGCCCGGGGTGAACATGCCGATGGAGATGACCTTCACGCCGTGCGCGGACGGCGGCATGATCATGTTCTCGACCTGGGTCGGACGGCCGTCCGCGCCGAGCATGCGCGGTACCGAGTGGCCGTAGATGTCGGCGTCCACGACACCGACCTTGAGGCCGTCGGCCGCCATCGCGGCCGCCAGGTTCACGGTGACCGAGGACTTGCCCACGCCGCCCTTGCCGGACGCGACCGCGTAGACGCGGGTCAGCGAGCCGGGCTTGGCGAACGGCACCTCGCGCTCGGCGGTGCCGCCCTTCAGCGCGGTCGCCAGCTCGCGGCGCTGTTCGTCGCTCATCACGTCGAGTTCGACCTCGACGGCGGTGACTCCCTCGACGCCGGCGACCGCGTCGGTCACGCGCTGCGTGATCGTGTCCCGCATCGGGCACCCGGAGACCGTCAGGTACACGGCGACCGCGACCGTGCCATCCGCGCCGATCTCCACCGATTTGACCATCCCCAGCTCGGTGATGGGTCGGTTGATCTCGGGGTCGTTCACCGTCGCCAGTGCTTCACGCACCGCGTCTTCCGTAGCCATAGGGACGATGGTACGGCGCTCCCCAGGGGCCCGGGAAAGCCCCGTCACCGGTCGTCTACGTCACGTGCCCGCGACCGTTCCGCCGGGAATACGACGCGCTCGTCCCCTGACCCCTCCGCGTACCGCTCCTCCAGCTCCCTGACCAGGTCCTGGAGCTCGGAGCGGATCCAGTCGCGGGTGGCCACCTCGCCGAGGCCCATCCGCAGGGCCGCGATCTCGCGGGTGAGGTACTCGGTGTCCGCGATGGAGCGTTCGTTCTGCTTGCGGTCCTGTTCGAGGTTGACCCGGTCGCGGTCGTCCTGCCGGTTCTGCGCGAGCAGGATCAGCGGGGCCGCGTAGGAGGCCTGGAGCGACAGCATCAGCGTCAGGAAGATGAACGGGTAGCCGTCGAAGCGCAGGGCGCCCGGGGCGAAGATGTTCCACAGGACCCAGACGATGATGACGATCGTCATCCAGACGATGAACCGTCCGGTGCCGAGGAAGCGGGCGATGCGCTCCGACAGCCGCCCGAAGGCCTCCGGGTCCCACTCGGGCAGGAACCGGCGCCGCGGCGGCAGCGGCTGGTCGAGCCGGCCACGACGGGGGGCCGCGGTGGCCCCGGTGGCGGCCCGCTCCCGGCTCTCGCGGTCAGCGCCCACGGCGTCCCCCTCCGCCGGAACCGCCGCCCGGTCCCGCTCCGGGGTCCGCGTCCGCCCGTCCGTCCCCGGCACGGGCGTCCTCGGCCCCCGCGTCGTCGCGTACGGCGTGCTGCACGTCCTCGGGGACGCCCTCGTCGAGGTGGAACTCCGTCTCCCGCCAGTCGTCGGGCAGCATGTGGTCCAGCACGTCGTCCACGGTCACCGCGCCGAGCAGCGAGCCGCTCTCGTCGACGACGGGCGCCGCGACCATGTCGTACGTGGCGAAGAACCCGGCGACCACGGGCAGTTCGTCCTCCGGGGCGAGCGGCTGGAGGTCGTCGTCCACCAGCGAACCGACCAGCGTGAACGGCGGGTCGCGCAGCAGCCGCTGGAAATGCACGGCGCCGAGGTACTTGCCCGTCGGCGTCTCGTCCGGCGGGCGGCACACGTAGACCTGGGCGGCGAGCGCGGGGGAGAGGTCGGGGTTGCGGACCCGGGCCAGCGCGTCGGCGACAGTCGCGTCGGGACGCAGCACGATCGGTTCGGTGGTCATCAGACCACCCGCCGTCCGCTCCTCGTACGCCATCAGCCGGCGCACGTCGGCCGCATCGCCGGGCCGCATCAGGGTCAGCAGCCGCTCCACGTCCTCGGTGGGCAGCTCGGCGAGGAGGTCCGCTGCGTCGTCGGGGTCCATCGCCTCCAGCACGTCGGCCGCGCGCTCCTCCTTGAGCTTGCCGAGAATCTCGATCTGGTCGTCCTCGGGCAGCTCTTCGAGCACGTCGGCCAGCCGGTCGTCGTCGAGGGCCGCGGCCACCTCCCCGCGCCGTTTCGGCGACAGGTGGTGCAGGACGTTCGCCAGGTCGGCCGGGCGCAGCTGCTCGAAGGTGGCGAGGAGGCTCTCCGCGCCCTGCCCGTCCTCCTCCAGGGCGACGCCGGTGACGGCGGACCAGTCGACGGTCAGCGTCTCGCCCTTGCTGCGCCGGAAGGTGCCGCTGCGGCCCTTGCGCACGAAGACCCGGTCGATCTCCCAGTCGCGGCGGGCCGGGAGCTGCTGGATGGACACGTCGAGGACCGTGACCTCCTCGCCCGTCTCGACGAGGGTCACGAGCCGGTCGAGGAGTTCGCCGAAGATGAGCCGTTCGGTGGGCCGTTGCTCGAAGCGGCGGACGTTCAGGACGCCGGTCGAGATGACCTGACCGGACTCGATGCCCGTCACCCGGGTCATGGGCAGGAAGATGCGGCGGCGGGTGGACAGTTCGACGACCAGGCCGAGCAGCCGGGGCGGCCGCCGGCCCACCCGCAGCATGGCGACGAGGTCCCGCACACGGCCCACCTGGTCGCCGTTGGGGTCGAAGACGGCGACACCGGCCAGGTGCGAGACGAAGATCCGGGGGGCACCTGCGGCCATGCCCGCGCCTCCTTCGCTTCGAAGCGTTCTGTGCCGGTCTGTCCGCTCGGGTGGGCTTCAGGCTAGCCCGTCCCGGTCGGATACGCCCTGGTGGGCGGTCCGGACGGACTGCCTCCGCCGGGCGGCCGCGGCACCGGTACGCTGCCGTACGCCGCCCAGCACCGCGCACGAAAGGCAGCCCCACCTGTGACTGCAATTCCCCCGGGCCGTACCCGCAGAGTCGCGATGGTGGGCGCCGTGTGCGCCCTGGCGGTGACAGGGACGGCGGGGCTGTCGGGGTGCGGCAGCGAGGACCCGGACGCGGGCACGAACGGGGTCGGAAGACTGCCCGCCGCCACCATCCAGGCGAAGACGAAGAAGGCCGCCGAGGACGCGAAGACCGTACGGCTGTCCGGGACCGTCGTCTCGAACGGCACCACGTACACCCTCGACATGCGCCTCAAGTCCGACGGCGGCACCGGCTCGGTGACCTCCAAGGGGGCCAGTTTCCGGCTGCTGCGGGTCGGCGAGCACCTCTTCCTCAAGGCCGACGCGCAGTTCTGGGCGCACCAGGACGACAAGAACGGCGACAAGCCGGGGGACACCGCCGCGGCCGACAAGCTGGAGGGCATGTACGTGAAGGTGCCGACCGGCGACCCCGCGTACAAGCGGTTCAGCGGCTTCACCGACAAGGACGTGCTGCTCGACGGGCTGCTCGGCCTGCACGGCACGCTCGCCACGGACGGGCACCACGAGCAGGCCGGGGTCCGCACCATCCGCATCACCGGCGACAAGGGCTCGGGCGGGGCCCTGGACGTCTCGCTGAAGGGCACCCCGTACCCGCTGCTGCTGGTCCGCGCGGGCAACGCCGGCACGCTCCGGCTGACCGACTGGGGCAAGGACTTCTCGCTGGAGGAGCCGTCGGAGAAGGAGACGGTCGACTACGGGCAGCAGCTGCCCACCTCGTAGCCCGCGCCCACCGGCCCGTGCCGTCGCCCGGTCCGGGGCCCGCTAGGAACTGTCTGACAAATGATCTTGGCTGGGTTCGCGAAGCCAGAGGATGAGTGCCGCGAGGTGGAGTCCGGCCCGGTAGCGGGCGGCGAGTTTGTCGAAGCGGGTCGCGATGGCGCGGAACTGCTTGAGCCGGTTGAAGCAGCGTTCGACGACGTTGCGGGCTTTGTAGAGGTCGCGGTCGAAGACCGGCGGTCTGCCTCCGGCCCGTCCGCGCCGCACGCGGTTGGTCTTCTGGTCGGCCTTCTCCGGGATCACTGCCCGGATGCCCCGGCCTCGCAGCATCTGGCGGATCGCCCGTGACGAATACGCTCTGTCGGCGATGACCGCATCGGGCCTGCGGCGCGGCCGGCCGACGCCTGCCCGGGGCACTCGCACGGCGTTCAGGACCTCGTCGAAGACGGTGGAGTCGTTGACGTTGCCCGGCGTGACCACGACGGCCAGGGGCAGACCCCGGCCGTCGCAGGCCAGGTGGACCTTGGTGGTCAGCCCGCCGCGGGACCGGCCGAGCGCCTGGCCAGCCGCCGTGCGTGCCGGATCTTCCAGTTCGTCCCCCGCCGCTGCCCCCTTTTGCGGGCACCGGCGGCGTGCTGGTGGGCCCGGTTCATCGTGGAGTCGACCGACACGGTCCACTCCACCGCCCCGGCCGAGTCGTCGCGGACCTGGATCTCCTCGAGCAGGCGTGCCCAGGTCCCGTCCGCCTCCCAGCGGGCGAACCGCTCGTAGACCGTCTGCCAGGGCCCGTACCGTTCGGGCAGGTCACGCCACGGAGCACCCGTCCGCAACCGCCACAACACCCCGTTGATCACCTGCCGGTGATCCCGCCACGGACGACCCCGCCCGTCAACACCCGGCAACAACGGCGCTATCCGACCCCACGCCGCATCCGTCAACTCGCCACGACCCACCACAAGATCAATTATCAGACACGGCCTAGCGGCGCTTGCGGCGCTTCAGCAGGAGGCGCGGGAGCGCGGCGGGGATCTCCTGGCGGGTGGTCGCCGCGGTCGGCAGCGGCCGCTGTGCGAGTGATCCGTCGGGCAGCCCGGCGGTCGCGCCCGTCGGTTCCAGGCGGACGAGCCGGCACTCGCGGGCCCAGCGCTCGGGCATGGCCTCGCCGTCGGGCGCGTTCAGCCGCTTGCCCTTGAGCTCGCCGACGGCGGCCTCCCACTCCGGGGTGCCCGCCGCGAGTTCGGTGACGCGCGCCGACCAGGAGACGAGCCGGCCGCCCTTGTCCTTGCTGCGCACGGTGACGACCGCGTCGCCCCCGTCGGTCAGGCCGGGCAGCGGCTGCTCGCCGGGCCCGTCGCCGAGCAGGAGGACGGCCCCGTCGGCCCAGACGTGCCAGAGCGGACGGGTGGGCACCTCCCGGTCCGGACCGGGAGGTGCCGGCAGGCTGCCGGCGCGCACCCAGATCAGCCCGGACTTCTTGGTGGCCTCCTCGATGAGGGCCCGGTCGAGCAGCTCGTGCGTCATGGGCCCAGCCTATCCAGGCCCTCCTAGAGCCAGCCGTTGCGCTTCAGGATGCGGTGGATGGAGAGACAGAGCCCGACCGTGACGGCCATGACGACCGGGTAGCCGTACCGCCAGTGCAGCTCCGGCATGTGCTCGAAGTTCATTCCGTACACACCACACACCATCGTCGGTACGGCGATGATCGCGGCCCAGGACGTGATCTTGCGCATGTCCTCGTTCTGTGCGACGGACGCCTGCGCGAGGTTGGCCTGGAGGATCGAGTTGAGCAGTTCGTCGAAGCCGAGGACCTGCTCCTGGACGCGCGCGAGGTGGTCGGCGACGTCACGGAAGTACTTCTGGATGTCGGGGTCGACCAGCCGCATCGGCCGCTCACTGAGCAGCTGCATCGGGCGCAGCAGCGGCGACACCGCCCGCTTGAACTCCAGCACCTCGCGCTTGAGCTGGTAGATCTGCCCGGCGTCCGTGCCGCGCGGGGAGCCCTTGCGGCCCGGCGAGAACACCTCGGTCTCGACCTCGTCGATGTCGTCCTGCACGGCGTCCGCGACCGCGATGTACCCGTCGACGACGTGGTCGGCGATCGCGTGCAGCACCGCCGAGGGGCCCTTGGAGAGCAGCTCGGGGTCGTCCTGGAGCCGGTGCCGCAGCGCGCGCAGCGAGCCCTGCCCGCCGTGCCGGACCGTGATGAAGAAGTCCCCTCCGGTGAAGCACATCACCTCACCGGTCTCGACGATCTCGCTGGTCGCGGTGAGCCGGTCGTGCTCGACGTAGTGGATGGTCTTGAACACGGTGAACAGGGAGTCGTCGTAGCGCTCCAGCTTGGGGCGCTGGTGGGCCTGTACGGCGTCCTCGACGGCCAGCGGGTGCAGGCCGAACTCCCGGGCGATACCGGCGAACTCGTCCTCCGTGGGCTCGTGCAGGCCGATCCACACGAACCCGCCGTCGCGGCGCACCTGGCGCATCGCCTCGTGCGGGGTGAGCTGGGTGAGCGTCTCGACGCGGGCGCCGTCGCGGTAGACGGCGCAGTCGACCACGGCCGACGGGGTGCCGGGGTCACGGGTGGTGTCGTACGAGCCACTGTCCTTGCGCAGCGGCGGACGGGGGCGGACCGCGGCGCGCAGGTCACGGATCATCGACATGGCAGGCTCCTTTTCGCAACGGAGGCGGCCTGCGACGGGTGGAACTACCCGGAATGGGGACGTCCTGACTGCGGATGTTTGGCACGTCCACAAAGCGGGGAGCACCGCACCGTCGCGGTGGCAGCTTCGCTACTGATTCAGATCGGACAGATCAGGGGTTCAGATCGGACAGATCAGGCGGAAACGAAGCGCTCTTCCGTGGTGCACCGGGCAACGCTGACACGTATGCACACGATTGCGGGAGACGGCAGCCGGCAGGGCTGAAAGACCAGCGGGACCAGCTACGGACTCAGCGACAGGAAGAGCGGGTGGTACTGCACGATCGACTTCGATCCATTGCAGCCCCACCTCCTCCGGTCGGTCCCCCGTGGGGGACGAGCCATCCCCCGAAGGGGAGTCTGTCTCCCTCCGAAGGGGAGTCAGATCAGTCTCAGTGCGTCGGAGCCTTCGGGGCCAACTCCCGCAGCGCCATGAGGGCATGAGGGGTGCGTCCGATACCAGCTGCTCCGACCAGCGGCCAAGACTATCAGCGCACCGATGTGTCAAGGCGCAGCTTTGCGCGTTGTTGACCACGGGGTGCGGTGCCCGCCCTGGTGGGCGGCCCCGCCTATGCTCGGCGCATGGCAGATGTTCTCCCCCTGGTCGAGGCCCGTTTGCGCTCCGCGCTGGGCGAACCCGACGCGCGCGCCGCGGTCACCTTCCTCGGTACCGACCGCATCGAGGTGGTGCGCTTCACAGAGGGCGACGTCGTCCGCTACGCCACGCTCGGCATGTCCGCCCAGCCGATGGCCGACCCCACCGCGGCGCTGGCCGACCCGGTGAAGGGCCCGCGCGCCGAGCTGATCCTCTCGGTCCGCCCGGCCGGCGCCGACACCGACAAGGTGCTCCGCCCGCTGGCCGTCCTCGCCGCCTCGCCGCAGGTCGAGGGTCTGATCGTGGCCCCCGGCGCCTCCCTCGACGTGGGGGAACCGCTGTGGCCCGGCGCGCCGTTCACCTCGGTCCTGGTCGCGGAGTCCGGCGCCCTGGTGGAGGACCTGGAGCTCGACGAGCCGGCCGATCCCGTGCGATTCCTGCCGCTGCTCCCCATGACCCCGAACGAGGCGGCGTGGAAGCGGGTGCACGGCGCCGCCGCGCTTCAGGAGCGCTGGCTGAACGGCGGGACGGACCTGCGCGATCCGTTGCGCAAGTCCGTCCCACTCGACTGATCTCCGAGCCTGACAGGACGTCAACTGTCCTGCCCCTCAGGTGAATCGGCGGCCTCTGTCCGGTTCGGGCCGGCTCGACCGGCCCGGCCGGCTCAGTTCGCGAAGACCGTGACACCGTCCTCGGTGGCGTGGGCCGGCTCCAGCTCCTGTGCCTCGTGGGTGAGGGCGTGCCGCCGGACGAGGACCACCGCGGCGCCGAGCAGCGCGGTGACCGCGGCCACCACGAACGGGATGCGGACGTCGGTCCACTCCTCGATCTTCGGTGCGAAGAACGGCGCCGCGGCCGCGGCGAACCAGCGCACGAAGTTGTAGCCGGCGCTCGCCACCGGTCGCGGCGCGTCGGAGACCCCGAGGGCCAGCTCCGTGTAGACGGTGTTGTTCACCCCGATGAAGGCGCCGGACAGGATCGTGCAGACGATCGCGGTGGTGTGGTCGCCGTACCCGAGGGCCAGGACGTCCGCCGCGAGCAGCACCAGCGAGCCGCCGAGCACCTTGAGCGAGCCGAACCGCGCCTGCATGCGCGGTGCCGCGATCACCGAGAAGACCGCGAGCAGCACACCCCAGCAGAAGAACACCGCGCCCGACTTGTAGGGCGTCATGTTCAGCACGAACGGGGTGAAGGCCAGCACGGTGAAGAACGTGTAGTTGTAGAAGAACGCGGATGTCGCCGCGGAGGCGAGGCCGCCGTGCCCGAGGGCGCGCAGCGGGTCGAGCAGGGACGTCTTGCGTGCCGGCTTCGGCTGTTCCTTGAGGAACACCGTGATGCACAGGAAGCCGATCGCCATCAGGAACGCGGTGCCGAAGAACGGGTAGCGCCAGCTGGCGTCACCGAGCAGCGCGCCGAGCAGGGGGCCGCAGGCCATGCCGAGGCCGAGCGCGGACTCGTAGAGCAGGATCGCCGCCGCGCTGCCGCCGGCCGCGGCGCCGACGATCACGGCGAGGGCCGTGGAGACGAACAGCGCGTTGCCGAGACCCCAGCCCGCCCGGAAGCCGACCAGTTCGCCGACCGACCCCGAGGTGCCGGCGAGCCCGGCGAAGACCACGACGAGCGCGAGGCCGAGCAGCAGGGTCTTCTTGCCGCCGATGCGGCTGGAGACGAAGCCGGTGACCAGCATCGCCACGGCGGTGATGAGGAAGTACGAGGTGAAGAGGAGCGACACCTGGCTCGGGGTCGCGTCGAGGCCCTTGGCGATGGAGGGCAGGATCGGGTCGACGAGCCCGATGCCCATGAAGGCGACGACGGACGCGCCGGCCGTCGCCCAGACGGCCTTGGGCTGGCGCAGGAGGCCGCCCGCGCCCGCGTCGAACGTGTCCCCTTCGGCGGGGGCTTCCGTGCTGCTGATCATGCCCGCTCCTTCACTGCGTACCGGCCAGATCGTTGTGCTATACACACGATAAGTTAGGTGGCCTAATTAATGCAAGGTACACACAGTTTTGTCGTGTCAGGCACACGCCGGACGGGTGATCGTCCTTGACGCGAGGAAGGACGGGGAGGACCGTTGGGCTCTATGAGGGGCGAACCCAGTTGCCCGAAGTGTGGTGGCCGGGTCAGGGCTCCCGGCCTCTTTGCCGACTCGTGGCAGTGCGATGTGCACGGCACGGTGCATCCGCTGCAGCCCGTGATCCCGCCCAGCGTCGAGGCCCTCGGTGTGGTCGTGCACCGCGCCCGGGTGCCGGTATGGATGCCCTGGCCGCTGCCCGTCGGCTGGCTGTTCACCGGCGCCTCCTTCGCCGGCGACGACCGCAGCGGTGGGCGTGCCACCGCCGTCGCCTGCTCGGGCCCGGGGCCGCTCGGCGGCATGGGTGAGCTGATCCTGGTCGCCGAGGAACTCGGCGTGGGCCTCGGCGCGCGGTACGCGGGCGTCGACGGACCGGACCCCGGACCCTCCATGAACGTCGAGAAGCCCCCGCAGGCGAAGGTGCTCGCGGCCGGCCGCCCCACCCCCCTCTGGCACGTGCCCAGCGCCCCCGACGACCGCGCCGTCTTCGCGGGCGAGGCCCTCGGGATGTGGCTGTGGGCCGTCGTCTGGCCCGAGCAGACCGGGCTGCTGATGTACGACGAACTGGTGCTGACGGATCTGCGGGACGCCGGCGCGGAGGTCGACCTGCTGCCCTGCGGGGCACTGTCGCCGCGGATCCTGGAACCCTGAGCCCGTCTCCGGGGCCCACGAGGCGGGCTGCGGCGCCGGGGAACGCCGGGGCCCCCGCCCGTCCGCGGGTGTAGGGGGCGCTCGGCCGGTTCGGGTGTGACAGGAGTGCCTCGGATTCCCGTTATCCTTGAGCGTCCCGTCCGTCCCGTCACCGCTTGGAGTCCGCGTAGTGCGCATCGACCTGCACGCCCACTCCACCGCGTCCGACGGCACGGACACCCCGGCCGAGCTGGTGCGCAACGCCGCCGCGGCCGGGCTGGACGTCGTCGCGCTGACCGACCACGACACCACCCGCGGGTACGCCGAGGCCGTCGCCGCGCTGCCCGAGGGGCTCACCCTCGTCACCGGCGCCGAACTGTCCTGCCGCGTCGACGGCATCAGCATGCACATGCTGGCCTACCTCTTCGACCCCGAGGAGCCCACCCTGCTCGCCGAGCGCGAGCTGGTGCGGGACGACCGGGTGCCGCGCGCCCAGGCCATGATCACCAGGCTGCGCGACGCGGGCGTGCCGATCAGCTGGGAGCAGGTGGCGCGTATCGCGGGCGACGGGTCCGTCGGCCGCCCGCACATCGCCTCCGCGCTCGTCGAACTGGGCGTCGTCGACACCGTCTCCGACGCCTTCACCGAGGAGTGGCTCGCCGACGGCGGCCGCGCCTACGTCCCCAAGCACGAGACCGACCCCTTCGAGGCGATCCGGCTCGTCAAGGGAGCCGGAGGCGTCACGGTCTTCGCGCATCCCGCGGCGGCCAAGCGGGGCCACACCGTGCCCGAGTCGGTGATCGCCGAGCTGGCCGCGGCGGGCCTCGACGGCATCGAGGTCGACCACATGGACCACGAACCGTCCACCCGGGCCCGACTGCGCGGCCTGGCGGCCGAACTGGGGCTGCTCACCACGGGCTCGTCCGACTATCACGGCAGCCGCAAGACCTGCGTGCTCGGCGAGTTCACCACCGACCCCGAGGTCTACGGAGAGATCACCCGCCGCTCCACCGGGGCGTTCCCGGTCCCGGGAGCCGGTGGAGCCTGATCCCGGAGGGTCCCCTCCTGGTCCGGGGCGCCGGGCGGACACCCGCCGGCCACCGGTCGCCGACGCCCGGCCGACCTGAACCGGATCCCACCGTCACGGCGTGTCCGCCGTACCGCACGGCCCTTCCCTGTAGGCGCCCGTCGGTCCCGGACGATTCGTGCCGCCCGCCGCGGAACCGCCCCTGTGGGCCGGTCCGTGCCGTCGGGCGCACGTGACCTCCGGCGCCGGCCGGGGTCCCGCCGCCCGGCGCCCGCACGCGTCAGGTCCCCGTCCCGCCGACCGCGGGACGCCCGTCCACCCCGGCGGACGGAACACCCGTCCGCCCCCGCTCACCACGCGCAAGGCTCTTCCTCACCATGTTCGACGTCGCCGTCTTCGGCTCCCTCTTCCTCACGCTCTTCGTCATCATGGATCCCCCCGGGATCACCCCGATCTTCCTGGCGCTCACCGCGGGCCGCCCGGCCAAGGTGCAGCGACGGATGGCCTTCCAGGCGGTCTGCGTCGCCGGCGGCGTCATCACCGTCTTCGGGCTCCTCGGCCACCAGATCCTGAACTACCTGCACGTCTCCGTGCCCGCGCTGATGATCGCGGGCGGACTGCTGCTCCTGCTCATCGCCCTCGACCTGCTGACCGGCAAGACCGACGAGCCGAAGCAGACCAAGGACGTCAACGTCGCCCTCGTGCCCCTCGGCATGCCGCTGCTCGCCGGGCCCGGAGCGATCGTGTCCGTGATCCTCGCGGTGCAGAAGGCCGACTCGGTCGCCACGCAGGTCTCGGTGTGGACCGCGATCCTCGCCATCCACGTCGTGCTGTGGATCGTGATGCGCTACTCGCTGCTGATCATCCGTGTCATCAAGGACGGCGGCGTGGTGCTCGTGACCCGGCTCGCGGGCATGATGCTCTCCGCGATCGCGGTGCAGCAGATCATCAACGGCGTCACCCAGGTGATCCAGGGCAGCTGAGCCACCGGGCCCCCGGCCCCGGACGCCCCCGGACACGCGGAACCCCGTACGGCATACGTGCCGTACGGGGTTCCGAAGTCTCTACATCAATAGACGGCCGCGGTCCGCAGCGCCGCGTGTCGGCGCCACCGGTCGCGTCCTCGCACTACGGGAAGTATTACGAAGCGGTCGAATCGGCGGGGCGGATCCACAGGCGCTGTCCGATGGCGGCGGCCTGCTGAACGATCCTGTTGACGGAGGCGGCATCCACGACGGTGCTGTCCACGGGGGTTCCGTCGACATCGTCGAGTCGCATGATTTCGAAGCGCATGGGCTTCTCCCTTCGTCTGGTCATCCTCCTGAGGAGAACTACTTGTACGGAAAACCGGGGCATCGGTGTCCCGGCTTCCGTATGTATCCAACGGGATGCTTGTTACAAACATTCCCTACGCTAAGGAAATTTTTCGAGAACCTAATTACTGAGCGGTAAGCCGGGTGGCGGAGACTGACCGCCGCCGGTTGTGTTCGCAGCGTGACCGCCAGGACAATGGTCGTGATGAACGACGACCACGCGGCGCTCGCCGCCCGCATCGACCGCACGAACGAGCTGCTCCAGCGCATGCTCGCCGAGGTGGCGAAGACACCCTCCACGCACGCGATCTTCGTCGACGCCGGCTATCTGTACGCGGCCGCGGGACGGCTCGTCGCCGGCACGGAGGACCGCCGTTCGTTCGACCTGGACACCGAGGGTCTTATCGAGGCGCTCATCGACCGGGCCCGCACGATCTTCGCCGACAGCCGACTGCTCCGCGTCTACTGGTACGACGGCGCCCGGCGCCGCATCCACACCTCGGAGCAGCAGTCGATCGCCGAACTCCCCGACGTCAAGGTCCGGTTGGGCAATCTGAACGCCAACAACCAGCAGAAGGGCGTCGATTCGCTCATCAGGTCCGACCTGGAGTCCCTCGCCCGGCACCGCGCCATCAGCGACGCGGCCCTGCTCGGCGGCGACGAGGACCTCGTCTCCGCGGTCGAGGCGGCGCAGGGCTACGGGGCCCGGGTCCACCTCTGGGGCATCGAGGCGCCCGAGGGCCGCAACCAGGCCGAGCCGCTGCTCTGGGAGGTCGACAGCCAGCGGACGTTCGACCTCGACTTCTTCAAGCCGTACGTGGCCCGCCGGACCGCCCAGTCGTACGACCCGACGGCGGCGACCCGGCCCAGCCGGGAGGACGTGCGCTTCGTGGGCGCCCAGATCGCCGCGAAGTGGCTCGCCGCGCGGGGCCGGGAGTCCCTCGTGGAGCTGCTGCCCGGCCACCCCTACCTCCCGGGATCGGTCGACCAGGATCTGCTGGTCGAGGCCGAGGGCCTGCTCCAGTACTCGCTCCGTGGACAGTCCGACCTGCGACGCTCCCTGCGGGACGGCTTCTGGGAGCACCTTCAGGCGCAGTACTAGGTCCGTCAGCTGTCAGCCGTCGGCCGTGTCCCAGAAGGCGGCCAGGGCGCGCGCGGTCTCCAGCGGCTGATCCGCGTTGGGGGAGTGCTCCGCCCCTTCCACGACCGTGCGCCGGGCATCGAGTCGTACGGCCATGTCGTCCAGCAGATGTACCGGCCAGGTGTCGTCGTGTTCGCCGGAGATCACGTGCTTGGGCAGCGGCACGGCGGCCAGTTCGGCGACACGGTCCGGTTCCGTGCACAGCTGGCGTCCGGTGGCGACGAGCTGGGCAGGGCTGTTGGCGAGCCAGCGGCGGCGCAGGTCCGCGAGGTCGTCGAGTCCCGCGTCGAGGCCGCCGGTGTCGGTCTCCTCGGGCGGCTCCATCGCGCGGATCGCCTCCCACACCTCGTCCATGCCCATCACGGCGAGCGCGTCCCGCAGCAGCTTCACGCGCTGCTGCTGAGGCGTGGAGATCTGCGCGGGTCCTGACGCCATGAGCGTCAGCGAGCGGAACGGCGACGGGTCGAGCAGCACCGCCGCCCGGGCGATGTGGCCGCCCAGGGAGTGGCCCAGGAGGTGGACGGGGGCGCCGATCGCGGCGGCCTGTGCGAGGGCGTCGCGCGCCAACTCGTCCTGCGCGTAAGGGGTTTCGTCGTCCAGCGGTCCGCCGGTCTCGTACTGCCCACGCCCGTCCACGGCCACCGTGCGATACCCCGCCGCGGCGAGCGGCGCGTGCAGCGCGACGAAGTCCTCCTTGCTGCCGGTGAACCCGGGCAGCAGCAGCACGGTCCCGGTCAGCGGCCCGTCCGGCGCCGCGTCGAGCACGGCGAACTCACCGCGCGCGGTCGCCAGGCGGTACGCGCGGACACCTGCGGGCGGGACGAACGTGTAGGGCCTGCTCATGCACAGGAGGCTATAGGGCACCCGTGAAGGCCGCTCGGGGAGGTGAGGGGCACCCGGGGCCCGGTGCGCCGCGGCAAGGCGGCACGCCCCCGGCCCCCGGTGTCCGCGGCACGCCCCGGCCGGGCGCCCGTCGGGCGGGAAACGCCGACGGCCCGGTCCCACCGGGAGGTGGGACCGGGCCGTCGGCAGGAGATCAGCTCTCCGCGGGCTCCGTGGCGGCCGCCTTGCGGGTGCGGCGGCGGGTGGCCGGCTTGGCCTCGGCGTCGTCCGTGGCCTGGGCCGGGATGTCGGCGTCGGCGACGGCCTTGCGGGTGCGTCGGCGGACGGGCTTGGCCTCGGCCGTCTCGGTGGCCTCGGCGGTGTCCGTGACGGTGCTCGCGGCCTTGGCGCGAGTGCGCCGCGGCTTGGCCGGAGCCTCCGCGACACCCTCCGCCGTGTCGACCACGGCCTCCGCGGCCTTGCGGGTGCGGCGGCGGGTGGCCGGCTTGGCCTCGGCGTCGTCCGTGGCCTGGGCCGGGATGTCGGCGTCGGCGACGGCCTTGCGGGTGCGTCGGCGGACGGGCTTGGCCTCGGCCGTCTCGGTGGCCTCGGCGGTGTCCGTGACGGTGCTCGCGGCCTTGGCGCGGGTGCGCCGCGGCTTGGTCTCGGCGACCGCCTCGGCGACCTCGGCCGCAGCGGCCTCGACGGTGTCGACGACGGCCTCGGCGACCTTGCGGGTCCGACGACGAACCGGCTTGGCGGGCGCCTCGGGCACCTCGACGGTCTCGACGACCGTCTCGGTGACCGGTGCCGCCTCGGCGGTCTTGCGGGTCCGACGACGGGCCGGCTTGGCCGGCGCCTCGACGGCGTCCGCGACGACCTCGGCGGCGACACTCTCGACCACGGCCTCCGCCGCGGTCACCGCGGCCTCGGCGTTCTCGATCGCCTCGATGCTCTCGGCGGTCTTCCGGGCCCGCCGACGGCGCGGCTTGGCCGCCTCGTCGGTGACGCCCTCGGCCGTCGCCACGGCGGTCACCGCGGTCTCGGCCACCGGAGCGGTCGTGGCGGCCGGCTGCTCGGAGCCCGATCCACCGCGCGTACGACGACGGCGGCGCGGCGTCCGGGGCTCGGTGGCCCCGTCCGACGCGGGCGTCTCCGTGGTGACCTCGGGGGCTGCCGAAGGCGTCGCCGCCGCCTCGCCGTTGCGCGTGCGGCGCCGGCGGCGCGGGGTGCGCTCCGAACGGTCGCGCTCGCGCTCGACAGGGGTGGCCACCGGCGCGGCCGAACGGCCACCGCGGCCACGCGGACCGCCACGGCCACCGGTCTCGCCCAGGTCCTCGACCTCTTCGGCCGCGAGCCCGGCGCGGGTGCGCTCGGAACGCGGCAGGACACCCTTGGTGCCGGCCGGGATGCTGAGCTCCTCGAAGAAGTGAGGAGAGGTCGAGTAGGTCTCCGGCGGGGCCGGGAAACCGAGGTCCAGCGCCTTGTTGATCAGCTGCCAGCGCGGGATGTCGTCCCAGTCGACGAGGGTGATCGCGATGCCCTTGGCGCCCGCGCGGCCGGTACGGCCGATGCGGTGCAGGTACGTCTTCTCGTCCTCGGGGGACTGGTAGTTGATGACGTGGGTCACGCCCTCGACGTCGATACCGCGGGCGGCGACGTCGGTGCAGACCAGCACGTCGACCTTGCCGTTGCGGAAGGCGCGCAGCGCCTGCTCGCGGGCGCCCTGGCCGAGGTCGCCGTGGACCGCGCCGGACGCGAAACCGCGCTGCTGGAGCTGGTCGGCGAGGTCGGCCGCGGTGCGCTTGGTGCGGCAGAAGACCATCGCGAGACCGCGGCCGTCGGCCTGCAGGATCCGCGCGACCATCTCGGGCTTGTCCATGTTGTGCGCGCGGTAGACGAACTGCTTGGTGTTCGCGACCGTCGCGCCCGAGTCGTCCGGCGTCGAGGCGCGGATGTGCGTGGGCTGCGACATGTAGCGGCGCGCGAGGCCGATGACCGCGCCCGGCATGGTCGCCGAGAACAGCATCGTCTGACGACGGGCCGGCAGCATGTTCATGATCTTCTCGACGTCGGGCAGGAAGCCCAGGTCGAGCATCTCGTCGGCCTCGTCGAGGACGAGCGCCTTGATGTGGCCGAGGTTGAGCTTCTTCTGGCCCGCGAGGTCCAGCAGACGGCCCGGGGTGCCGACGATGACGTCGACGCCCTTCTTGAGGGCCTCCACCTGGGGCTCGTAGGCGCGGCCGCCGTAGATGGCGAGGACGCGTACGTTGCGGACCTTGCCGGCGGTCAGCAGGTCGTTGGTCACCTGGGTGCACAGCTCGCGCGTCGGGACGACGACGAGGGCCTGCGGGGCGTCGGTCAGCTGCTCGGGCGTCGCCCGGCCCGCCTCGACGTCCGCGGGGACGGTGACCCGCTCCAGGAGCGGGAGGCCGAAGCCCAGCGTCTTGCCGGTGCCGGTCTTCGCCTGGCCGATGACGTCGGTGCCCGTGAGGGCGACCGGGAGCGTCATCTCCTGGATGGGGAAGGGGTTGATGATGCCGACGGCCTCAAGGGCTTCGGCCGTCTCGGGAAGGATTCCGAGCTCTCGGAAAGTCGTAGTCAGGGTGCTGCCTCTTCTGTGTACGCGGTGCGAGGCGAGCGCGGGGGTCGTGACGGGACCGTGCCGGGGACGTCGGCCGCTCTGTGACGGGCGGGCCGAGTGGCATGGGACCACTGCCGACGCTCGAGCTCTCGTGCCGCTGAGGGTCCCTCCGGACGTCGTACGCAATGTGCCGTACCGACGAGGAGGGCTGTCGGGTCGGAGCCGATCGGGCCACCGACCGGGCATCCTCATTCGTGCGGCCCGACACATACTCGCCGGGCGCATTACCACCATACCCCGGATTCGCGCATATGCGATGGCCGGTTTGGTCACGTAGTCGTCGTCACACTGGTTGACCAGGGACTTCCGCCGTGCGGTGAGAGGGCTATTGTGCGCTTCATGACGACGCCTGACAACGCCGCTGAGAAGCCCGCCGAAGCCCCCGCAGACACCGCTCCGACGGCCACCGGAGTCGCCGCGCAGAACTGGGACACGGCCTCCGCCGACCCGCAGTACCGCGCCGCGGTGGTGGACCTGCTCGGAGCGCTCGCGTACGGCGAGCTGGCGGCGTTCGAGCGGCTCGCCGAGGACGCCAAGCTGGCGCCCACGCTGAGCGACAAGGCGGAGCTGGCGAAGATGGCTTCGGCCGAGTTCCACCACTTCGAGCAGCTGTCGAACCGGCTCACCGCGGTCGGCGCGGACGCGGGCCAGGCCATGGACCCCTTCGTGGCGGCCCTCGACGGCTTCCACAAGCAGACGGCTCCCTCCGACTGGCTGGAGGGCCTCGTCAAGGCGTACGTCGGCGACTCGATCGCCAGTGACTTCTACCGCGAGGTCGCCGCCCGCCTCGACTCGGACACCCGCGGACTGGTCCTCGGCGTCCTCGACGACACCGGGCACGCCAGCTTCGCCATCGAGAAGGTGCGCGCCGCGATCGACGCCGACCCGCGGGTGGGCGGCCGGCTCGCGCTGTGGGCGCGACGGCTGATGGGCGAGGCCCTGTCGCAGTCGCAGCGGGTGGTCGCCGACCGTGACGCCCTGTCGACGATGCTCGTGGGCGGCGTGGCGGACGGGTTCGACCTCGCGGAGGTCGGCCGGATGTTCTCGCGCATCACCGAGGCGCACACCAAGCGGATGGCGGCGCTGGGGCTGGCCGCCTAGCACCCGCCCGCTCGGACGGGCCCCGGCCTTCGGGACCACGGGCCCGTCCTGGCCGCGACGGCCCGCGGACGGCTGTCGGTGCGGCTATCCGCGCGGCTCCCGCGCCTTCTCGTCCCGCTCGTGATCGTCCCGCTCGCGCCCGCCGTGGCGCCGGCGCGGACGGAACCCGCGGCTCCCGCCGAACGGACCGGGCGGTCGCCGGGCGTCAGGCCGTGGCCGAGCGTCGGCGAAAACGCTCCTCCGGGCGGAGCAGCAGCGAGAGCAGCGCCGCGGAGACGGCCACCGCTCCGGCGAGGATGACGAGGAAGTGGCCGGAGCCGAGCGCGGTGTGCGTCAGGAAGGCGCCGAACAGGCCTCCCGCCACCCCCGTCGACAGGACCAGGCTGCGGGCCGGCAGACGGTGCGGCAGGCGGTACGAGGCCGCCCATGCCAGAGCCAGACCAAGCAGCGCGGAGCCGAGCGCTTCCAAGAACATGGTGGGGTGTCCCTCCCTCACGGCCGGTGCAAATCGGTCGTAGCCGGTCCTACCCGTGGCGTGCGGAACGCAACCCTCCCCTGTGCTCGAACTGTGCTCCATCTGTGGAGGAGTTCGCGCGGGGCGGAATGCACGCGAAGGGTCCGGTGACATCGCCACCGGACCCTTCGTGTACCTCCGTGTCGCTCTGTGAACCTCTTACAGAGCGCTGAATCCGACCTTGCGCTGCGTGGGCTCACCGAGCTCCACGTAGGCCAGGCGGTCGGCCGGAACCAGGACCTTGCGGCCGTGGTCGTCCACGAGGCTGAGCAGCTGCGACGTGCCGGCCAGCGCCTCCGACACCGCGCGCTCGACCTCTTCCGGGGTCTGACCGCTCTCCAGAACGATCTCGCGGGGCGCGTGCTGCACGCCGATCTTGACCTCCACGGCTTTGTCCCTCCGACGGTCAGTCATGTGCGCGTTCGTACGCGCCGTACGCAGCACACATTAGCCCGGTGAGGGGACCGGCACGCTCCGCCCGGGAACGCCAGGAGCGAACAGCGGACGGGAACAAAGAAGCGGCCGGGGGATGTGCCCCCGGCCGCTTCCGTGTACTCCGTGCCGATCGATGCCCCGCCCGCTCAGTGCTGGTCGGTGCCGTGCAGCGGGAAACCCGCGATGCCACGCCAGGCGAGCGAGGTCAGCAGCTGCACCGCCTGGTCGCGCGGGACGCTGCGGTCGCTGTGCAGCCAGGAACGGGCCACCACCTGGGCCAGACCGCCGAGCCCCGACGCGAGGAGCATCGACTCGGCACGCGAGAGACCGGTGTCCTCCGCGATCACGTCGCAGATCGCCTCGGCGCACTCGTGCGTCACCTTGTCGACCCGCTCGCGGACCGCGGGCTCGTTGGTCAGGTCCGATTCGAAGACCAGCCGGAAGGCGCCGCCGTCGTCCTCGACGTAGGCGAAGTAGGCGTCCATCGTGGCGCGGACACGCAGCTTGTTGTCCGAGGTCGACGCGAGCGCCGTGCGGACCGCCTGGAGCAGGGACTCGCAGTGCTGGTCCAGCAGGGCGAGGTACAGATCGAGCTTTCCCGGGAAGTGCTGGTAGAGGACCGGCTTGCTGACGCCCGCGCGCTCGGCGATGTCGTCCATGGCGGCCGAGTGATACCCCTGCGCAACGAAGACTTCCTGGGCGGCGCCGAGGAGCTGGTTGCGTCGGGCACGGCGCGGCAGGCGAGTGCCCCGCGGGCGTGCCGCCTCTGTCTGCTCGATGGCTGTCACGCCGCCTCCCAAAATTGTCCACTGCGGTGTGCGCCGCGCCGCCATCGTACTTTTCGGTAACCGTGCTGTGTGCGGTGCGAGCGCAGAATTTCACGGACCGGACGCCGACGGCGGCGGCGCACAGGGGGCCGAAGGGGACGAGCCGGGCGCCCACCCCTCGCTACGGCCCTGATCAGCGGTGTCGCGTCACCTGTAGTCGTCCTCGTTCTGCCGGACGACCCGGGCCTGCTCGGCGCGATCCCCCTCGTCGGCGCTGAGGGGATCGCCCGGGGGCTCCGGGTCCAGGTCCTCGGCGGGATCGATCTCGCCGGCCTGCTCGGCGGCGTCCGCCTCCGGGGCCTCCAGGTCGAGGATGTCCCGGAACTGGTCGTCGAACGTCGTGGGATCTGTCGGGTCGACTGTCATGGTTCCTCTTCCCGAACGGTACGAGTGCGCTCCTGACGTACCTGCGAGTGCCCTCGATCGAAGCCTAGGAGACACGCGATCGGGGCGCTATGCGATCTCCGGGCGATCTGTGACGGCGAACACATGAGCCCCGGCGTGATCGTCTCGTAACATTGCGGCATGTCTTCGACCGAACTCCCGTCCGCGCTGGCCTCCACCGTCACGCCCAGGGTCGGTGCCGTCAGGGTCGCGGAGGGCGAGCGGCTGCGGTCGGTCGGGCTCCCCGGGGTCACGCTGACGGTCCGGTCGAGGCCCCCGGCCCGCGAGGGGCTGCCGCCCGCTCTGTACGTGCACGGCCTGGGCGGCTCCTCGCAGAACTGGTCGGCGCTCATGGCCCGGGTCGACGGGCTGGTGGACAGCGAGGCCCTCGACCTCCCCGGGTTCGGCGACTCGCCGCCGCCGGACGACGGCGACTACTCGGTCACCGGACACGCGCGCGCGGTCATCCGTTATCTCGACGCGTCCGGACGCGGGCCCGTCCACCTCTTCGGCAACTCGCTCGGCGGTGCCGTCTCGACGCGTGTGGCCGCCGTCCGCCCCGATCTCGTCCGCACGCTGACCCTCGTCTCGCCCGCCCTGCCCGAGATCCGCGCCCAGCGGAGCGCCTGGCCGACCGCGCTGCTCGCCCTGCCCGGGGTGGCCGGTCTGTTCACCCGCCTGACCAGGGAGTGGAGCGCCGAGCGACGCGTCCGCGGGGTGACGGCCCTCTGTTACGGCGATCCCACCATCGTGACGCCCGAGGGGTTCCGTGACGCGGTGGAGGAGATGGAGCGGCGGCTCGCGCTCCCCTACTTCTGGGACGCCATGGCGCGTTCCGCGCGCGGGATCGTCAACGCGTACACCCTGGGCGGCCAGCACGGGCTGTGGCGGCAGGCGGAGCGCGTGCTCGCTCCGACCCTGCTGGTCTATGGCGGCCGCGACCAGCTCGTCGGCTACCGTATGGCCCAGCGCGCGGCCCGTGCCTTCCGCGACTCCCGGCTGCTGACTCTGCCGGACGCGGGGCACGTCGCCATGATGGAGTATCCACAGACGGTGGCCACGGCCTTCCGTGAACTCCTCGCGGACCAGGGAGAGTTGACCTCCGAGGCGGCAACCGGCGCGGAGAGCTGAGGCGGGAAGTGGGACGACACAGTCGTCGGGGGCGGGCCGACAAGGCAGAGACCTCGCAGACGCGAGCGGTTCCCGAGGCGGAGCCGTCACCGGAGCCGGGCCCTGACCGGACCCGTCGAACGGCGGCGCCCCGTCCCGGCGCCCTCGGGCCCTACCCGCCGACGGGTACGGGCTCACCCCGCAGCGCACCACCGCGCGCCGACGCGACGCCGGCCCACGGATTCCCGCAGGCCTTCGACGGCACCCCCGCGCGCGGCGTGCCGCGTTTCGCGGACGGCACCCCGGCACGCGGGGTCCCGCGCTTCCAGGACGGCACCCCCGCGCACGGCGTACCGCGCGTCTTCGACGGGACACCCGCCCACGGGACACCACGACTTCCCGACGGGACACCCGCCCACGGGACACCACGACTTCCCGACGGGACGCCCGCCCACGGGATGCCCCGGGTCCGGGGCGGACACCCCGAGCAGCGTGAACAGGGCGGCGGCTGGGGGGAGTCCCGGGCCGGCGCGGCCGTGCAGGGAGCGCCTCCCGGGCCGATGGTCCCGCGCCCGCGCCAGGGGCACCCGACCGCCCCGCGGCAGGCCTACGTCGACGCGTTCGACGTCGCCACGGACGAGGACGACGACCTCTTCGCCCCCCGTTCGGGCGCTCCCGGCCGCACGGCCGGCCCCCGGACCGACGACCCGTACGGCTCCGTCACGTCGTGGGACACGGAGGGCGACGGCTCCGGCGGACCCGGTGGACCGGCACTGCCGGAGACCGGCGAACAGGAGAAGGGCCGAGGCGGCAAGGGGCGGGCGTTCACCGGGATCGCCGCCGCCGCCGTCACCACCGTGCTCGCCGTCGTCGTCGCCGGACAGGTCGCGAGCGGACAGCACGACGCCGGCGCCCGGACCCAGTCCGCCGCAGGCGGCCGCGCGACCCAGGACCCCGCCTCGCGCGGGGACGGCAGGCCGACCCAGGCGGGCCACCCGAGCGTGGCCGCGGTGGCCCTGACGTACGACCAGAAGATGGCCAGGACGTACCCGCTCGGCGCGAAGCTCAAGGGGTCGGGGAAGTTCGACGCCGTGCCCGGGTTCGCCAAGGCGCCCGGCACGGGACGCAAGTACACGTACCGCGTCGACGTGGAACAGGGGCTCGGTCTGGAGGGCGCGCTCTTCGCCGAGGCCGTCCAGAAGACGCTGAACGACAAGCGGAGCTGGGCGCACGGCGGCGCCCGCACCTTCGAGCGGATCAGTTCGGGCAAACCGGACTTCGTCATCACGCTGGCGAGCCCCGGGACCACCGCCGAGTGGTGCGCCAAGTCGGGCCTCGACACCACGGAGGACAACGTCTCGTGCGACTCGGCGTCCACCGAACGCGTCATGATCAACGCGTACCGCTGGGCCCAGGGCTCGACGACCTACGGTGACAAGATTCACTCCTACCGGCAGATGCTGATCAACCACGAGGTCGGCCACCGGCTCGGATACGGGCACGTCACCTGCGACAAGGACGGCGAGCTCGCCCCGGTCATGCAGCAGCAGACCAAGTTCCTCGACCACGACGGAATCCACTGCCGGGCCAACCCCTGGGTGTATCCCGGGAGTTGACAGGAGGCCCTCGGGCCACGTTGACATGCGCCGAAAGTTCGTTCATATTTTGGCGCATGTCGCCCCGTCACGCCTCCGTCTGCGCCGCCATCGAGCTGGCGCTCATCGGCGTGACCGCACTGTGCGTGGCCGACATCGACTGTCGCTGACGCCCGCCCCCGGCGAGTGCGTCGCAATCCTTCTCGTCTCGTTTCCGTGCGCCCCCGAACCTCTCCGGTTCCCCGCGCCCGTACCTCCTCCGGTCCGGTCGGACTCCGACGCTTGACGCCCTGGGCGGGCTCCGTGCCCCGCTGTCTCATTCCGCGTCATTCCGTCTCAGTATTCGAACCATCCGAGAGGTCGTCTTCCGATGCGTCAACCGTCCCTCATAGCCCGCCGCGTGGCAGTGGCATCCGTCAGCCTGGTCGTGGCAGCGGGCGCCGCCGCCTGCGGCCCTGAGGACAACGATGCCAAGAGTTCCGGAGGCGGCGACTCCCAGGCGAAGAAGGGCGGCACGCTCAGCGTGCTGAACTCCAACCCGCAGTCGGACTTCGACCCCGCGCGGCTCTACACCTCCGGCGGCGGCAACGTGCCCTCGCTCGTCTTCCGCACGCTCACCACCCGCAACCGCGAGAACGGCGCCGCCGGCTCCGAGGTCGTGCCCGACCTGGCCACCGACACCGGCCGCCCGAGCAAGAACGCGACCGTGTGGACGTACACCCTGAAGAAGGGGCTCAAGTACGAGGACGGCTCGCCGATCACCTCGGCCGACATCAAGTACGGCATCGAGCGCTCCTTCGCCGCCGAACTCTCCGGCGGCGCGCCCTACCTGCGCGACTGGCTCATCGGCGGGGCCGACTACCAGGGTCCCTACAAGGACAAGAAGGGCCTCGACTCGATCGAGACGCCCGACGACCTGACTATCGTCTTCCACCTGAACAAGCCGGAGGGCGAGTTCCCCTACCTGGCCACGCAGACGCAGTTCACCCCCGTCCCGAAGGCCAAGGACACCGGCACCAAGTACGAGCAGCACCCGGTCTCCTCGGGCCCGTACAAGGTCGTCAAGAACGAGAACGACGGTGAGCGGCTGCTCCTGGAGCGCAACACCCACTGGTCCGCGTCGACCGACGCCGAGCGCAAGGCCTACCCGGACAAGATCGACGTACGGTCCGGTCTGGACTCGTCCGTGATCAACCAGCGGCTGTCCTCCTCCCAGGGCCCCGACGCCGCCGCCGTCACCACGGACACCAACCTCGGCCCGGCCGAGCTCGCCAAGGTGACCGGCGACAAGGAGCTGGCCTCCCGCGTCGGCACCGGCCACTTCGGCTACACCAACTACATCGCCTTCAACCCGAAGGTGAAGCCGTTCGACAACCCCAAGGTGCGCCAGGCGATCTCCTACGCCATCGACCGCAGCTCGGTCGTCAACGCGGCCGGCGGCTCCTCGCTCGCCGAGCCCGCGACCACGTACCTGCCGAACCAGAAGTCCTTCGGCTACACCCCGTACGACCACTTCCCGGCGGGGGCGTCCGGCAACGCCGCGAAGGCCAAGGAACTGCTCAAGGAGGCCGGCTACAAGAACGGCCTGACCGTGACGCTGACGCACTCCAACAGCAAGGACTTCGAGACCAGCCCGGAGATCGCCACCGCGATCCAGGACGCGCTCAAGAAGGCCGGCATCACCGTCAAGCTCCAGGGCCTGGAGTCGAACGACTACAGCGACAAGGTCCAGAGCGTCACGACCGAGCCGGGCTTCTTCCTCGCCCACTGGGGTGCCGACTGGCCCTCCGGCGGTCCCTTCCTGGCCCCGATCTTCGACGGCCGGCAGATCGTCAAGGACGGCGCCAACTTCAACACGGGCTTCCTGAACGACAAGTCGGTCAACGACGAGATCGACGCGATCAACAAGCTGACCGACCTCGACGAGGCCGCCAAGCGCTGGGGCGCGCTGGACAAGAAGATCGGCGAGCAGGCGCTCACCGTGCCGCTGTTCCACCCCGTCTACAAGCGCCTGTACGGCAAGGACGTCAAGAACATCGTGATCAGCGACTGGACCGGCGTTCTGGACATCTCCCAGGTCGCGGTGAAGTAGCACCGTGAGCGAGGCACTTGTCGCCTCCTCGGCCCCCGTGACGGATCCGTCCGTCACGGGGGCCTCGGGGGCCCGTCAGTTCTGGCGGCGACTGCTCGCGCAGCGCGCCGCCCTCGTCGCGGCGGCCGTC
The DNA here is from genome assembly GCF_002078175.1 of Streptomyces sp. M41(2017). Classification (GTDB taxonomy): domain Bacteria; phylum Actinomycetota; class Actinomycetes; order Streptomycetales; family Streptomycetaceae; genus Streptomyces. The sequence continues at coordinate 3,331,887 of NZ_MWFK01000001.1, forward strand.
GTCGCCCTCCTCGTCCTGGTCGCGATCGCCGCACCGCTGCTCACCGCGATCGAGGGCCAGGACCCCACCACCTACCACCCCTCGCTGGTCGACTCCGCTCGCGGCGGGGTCCCCGTGGGGTCGTTCGGCGGACTGAGCGCCGACCACTGGCTCGGCGTCGAACCGCAGACCGGCCGCGATCTCTTCGCCCGTCTCGTCTACGGGGCGCGCGTCTCCCTCGGGGTCGCGCTCGGAGCGACCGTCGTCCAGGTCCTCATCGGGGTCGTGGTCGGTGTCGCCGCCGCGCTCGGCACGCGCTGGGTCGACCAGCTGCTGAGCCGCTTCACCGAGATCATCATCGCGATGCCGCTGATGATCATGTCGCTGGCGTTGCTCGCGATCGTGCCGAGCAGCTTCCCGCGCCCCCTGCTGGTCGCCCTCGTCATCGGCCTGATCGCCTGGGGCAACGTCGCGAAGATCGCGCGCGCCCAGACCCTCACCCTCAAGGGGCTCGACTACGTCTCCGCCGCCCGGCTCAGCGGCTGGGGCACCTGGCGGATCGCCCGCCGTGAACTGCTGCCCGGACTCGCCGCGCCGGTCATCACCTACGCCGCGCTCCTCGTCCCGATGAACATCAGCGTGGAGGCCGCGCTGTCCTTCCTCGGTGTCGGGGTGAAGCCCCCGACACCCTCCTGGGGACAGATGCTCACCGCCGCCGACGTCTGGTACCAGGCCGCCCCGCAGTATCTGCTGCTGCCCGCCGGCGCGCTCTTCGTGACCGTCCTGGCGCTGACCGTCCTCGGCGACGGCATCCGTACGGCTCTCGACCCGCGCGCCGCCTCCCGTCTGAGCATCGGCACCGGCCGCATTCGTGAGGCCAGGGCCGACGCGGACACCGCGCAGGCCGCCACGGACGCGAACGCCGGGGCGGACGTCACCGGCCGTAAGGAGGAGCGGGCATGAGCGGCTTCGGCGGATTCCTCCTGCGCCGCCTCGTCGGCACCCTGATCACCCTGCTCGCCATCTCGGTGATCGTCTACGTCGTCTTCTTCGTCACACCCGGCAACGTCGCCCAGATCACCTGCGGCCCCCGCTGCTCCCCGGAGCAAGTGCACCAGGTGGCCCAGCAGCTGAGGCTCGACGACCCCCTCTACGTGCGCTACTGGCACTTCCTCCAGGGCATCCTCGTCGGCCAGGACTACTCCACGGGCACGTCCGTGGAGCACTGCTCGGCGCCCTGCCTCGGCATGTCGTACCAGGGCGGCCAGCAGGTGACCCGGCTGATCTTCGCGAAGCTGCCGGTCAGCCTGTCCCTCGTGTTCGGCGCGATGATCCTCTGGCTGATCCTCGGCGTCGGCACCGGCGTCCTGTCCGCGTGGCGGCGCGGCCGGATCAGCGAGCGCGTGCTGACCGGCGTGACGCTCGCGGGCGTGGCCACCCCCGTCTTCGTCATCGGGCTCGTCCTGATGATCATCGTGTGCGGGCAACTGCGGCTCCTGCCCTTCCCGCAGTACGTCAGCCTCACCGACGACCCCGAACAGTGGGCCTGGAACCTGCTCCTGCCCTGGCTCTCCCTCGCCCTCATCGAGGCCGCCACGTTCGCCCGGCTCACCCGGGCGTCGATGCTGGAGACGCTCGCCGAGGACCACATCCGCACCTTCCGCGCGTACGGCGTCGGCGAGCGGTCGATCATCGGACGGCACGCGCTGCGCGGGGCGTTCGCGCCGATCATCGCGCTCAACGCGAACAACGTCGGCGGTGCCATCGGCGGCGCCGTCCTCACCGAGACGCTCTTCGGACTGCCCGGCATCGGCCAGGAACTGGTCCACGCCGTGAACGTCGTCGACCTACCCGTGGTCGTCGGCATGGTCCTGGTCATCGGCTTCTTCGTGGTCATCGCCAACGCCGTCGCGGACGTGCTGTACGCGGTGGCCGACCGACGGGTGGTGCTCGCATGAGCGACTCTTCCACGACCGTGTCCGCGACGGCTTCCATGGCCCCGCCGGACACTGCGGCCTCCGCGAACGGGGGCGGTGACGTCGCGGCCCCGCTGGTCGAAGTGGACGGCCTGTCCGTCGACTTCGGCGGCCTGCGGGCCGTCGACGGGCTCTCCTTCCGCCTGCGGAAGGGGGCAGCCCTCGGGCTGGTCGGCGAGTCCGGCTCCGGCAAGTCGACGGTGGCCTCGGCCCTGCTGGCGCTGCACCGCGGCACCGGGGCGCACGTCACCGGCACGGTCCGCGTCGCCGGCGTGGACGTGCAGCGGGCGTCCGACGACGAGCTGGGCCGGCTGCGCGGCGGCAAGGCCGCCATGGTCTTCCAGGACCCGCTGTCGTCCCTGGACCCGTACTACGCGGTCGGCGACCAGATCGCCGAGGTGTACCGAGTGCACACGAAGGCCTCGCGCCGCGCCGCACGCGCGCGAGCCGTCGACGTGCTGGACCGGGTCGGCATCCCCGACGCCGTACGCCGGTCCCGCTCGCGCCCGCACGAGTTCAGCGGTGGCATGCGCCAACGCGCCCTCATCGCCATGGCGCTGGCCTGCGAACCCGAGCTGCTGATCGCCGACGAGCCGACCACCGCCCTCGACGTGACCGTCCAGGCGCAGATCCTCGACCTGCTGCACACGCTGCGGCAGGAGACCGGGATGGGCCTGCTGCTGGTCACCCACGACGTCGGCGTCGCCGCCGAGAGCGTCGACGAGATCCTCGTGATGCGTCACGGCCGCGCGGTCGAGCACGGACCGGTCACCGCCGTCCTCGGCGCCCCCCGGGAGACGTACACGCGTGAACTGCTCGGCGCGGTGCCGCGCGTGGAGACACCCCGGGCGACCGGCGGGGGCGGCACGACCGGAACGGCCGCCGATCCGGCAGGGGATCCCGGTCGGGTGGAGACGGCCGGTTCCGCCGGTGGGCCCGGTCCCGCGGCGGAGACCGCCCGTGCGGGTACGGGGAGCGCCGGTGGGGAGAGCGCCGGCACGGACAGCGGCGGCTCGGCGACCGTTCCGTCGAACGACGTGGTCCTCGAAGCGGTCGGGCTCCGGCGCGAGTTCGGGCGCGGGAAGCAGCGGTTCGCGGCCGTCGACGACGTGTCGCTGACCGTCCGCAGGGGCGAGACCCTCGGTGTCGTCGGCGAGAGCGGCAGCGGGAAGACCACCCTGGGAAGAATGCTGGTGGGGCTCCTGGAGCCCACGCGCGGGTCGATCCGCTACGAGGGGCGCGAACAGTCCGGCGTGCGCCCTTCCGTGCAGATGGTCTTCCAGGACCCGGTCTCCTCCCTCAACCCCCGGCGCAGCGTAAGCGAGTCCATCGCCGACCCGCTGCGGGCGCGCGGCGAGCGGGACGAGGGACGCATCCGGGCGCGGGTACGGGAACTGCTGGAGCGTGTGGGGCTCGAAGCGGCGCACTACGACCGCTACCCGCACGAGTTCAGCGGCGGCCAGCGCCAGCGCGTGGGCATCGCACGGGCCCTGGCCGCCGAGCCGCGCGCCATCGTGTGCGACGAGCCGGTCTCCGCGCTCGACGTCACCACGCAGGCCCAGGTCGTCGCCCTGCTCGGCGAACTGCAGCGCGAACTCGGGCTGGCGCTGGTGTTCGTGGCGCACGATCTCGCGGTCGTACGCCAGGTCAGCGACCGGGTGGCCGTGATGCGGCGCGGCAGGCTCGTCGAGTACGGACCCGCCGACGACGTGTACGAGCGTCCGGCCGACCCGTACACCCGCCGACTGCTGGCCGCCGTCCCGGCACTCGACCCGGAGGTCGCGGCACGTCGACGCGCGGCCCGCAGGGAGCTGGCCGACGGCAAGGAGACCGACGGCAAGGAGCCGGCACCGGCGTAGCGCGTGAGGCCCGCGGGCGGCGGCCCGGTCACGGGCGGCGGTCGACCGAACGTGACCGCTTGATCTCTTAGCGCGACAGAACGCCTCCCGTGCGGGAAAGTTACGACCGTTCACCCCTTTTGGTGGCGCGATGGACAACCGTCCGTCGCGCCACCGCCTTGTCCGCATACGTTCGTCCCGCTGCGAGCCGCCGGGTCAACGGCGGCTCCCCATACGGGAGATCGGGGGTGTGCTCGTGCGCATCGGACTGCTGACGGAGGGTGGCTATCCGTATGTGAGCGGTGACGCCAGACTCTGGTGCGACCGGCTCGTGCGCGGGCTCGGGCAGCACGAGTTCGACATCTACGCGCTCAGCCGCACCGAGCGTCAGGAGGACGAGGGCTGGATCCAGCTTCCCTCCCAGGTCAGCCGCGTCCGCACCGCGCCCCTGTGGACGGCGGAGGACGACGGCGTGGTCCACGGACGGCGCGCACGCCGCCGCTTCGCCGAGGCGTACGGGGAACTCGCCGCGGCCGTCTGCGCGGGACCGGAGACACCCGGCGCGACGGACCCCACGGCAGGGGCGGCGGATTCCTCCGCTGTGGAGGCGGACCGTTTCGCCAGCGCGCTGTACGCCCTCGCCGAACTCGCCCGCGACGAGGGCGGGCTGGTCGGCGCCCTCCGTTCGGAAGGAGCGGTCCGCGCCCTGGAGCGTGCCTGTCGCGCGCCCGGCGCGCTGCGGACCGCCCGCGCGGCACGCGTACCCGACCTGCTCGCCGTCGCCGGCCACATCGAACGCGCTTTGCGGCCCCTCTCGCTGGACTGGTACGAGGACGACGCCCTCGGCTCGGTCGATCTGTGTCACGCCGCGGCAGGCGGAGCGGCGGCCCTGCCCGGCCTCCTCACCCGGCACTTCTTCGGAGTCCCGCTGCTCGTCACCGAGTACGGCGTGCAGCTCCGCGCGCACTACCTGTCCTCCGCCGTCGTCACGGAGGCTCCCGCCGTCCGTGCCCTGCTCGCCGCGTTCCACGGCGCGCTCGCCGCCGAGGTGTACGGCGCGGCCACACTCATCACGCCCGGGAACGCCCACGCCCGCCGCTGGCAGGAGCGCTGCGGCGCCGACCGCGCCAAGCTGCGCACCGTCTACCCCGGCATGGAGGCCGAGCGCTTCGCCGAGGTCGGGGAGGGTGCCGAGGGCAGCCGGTGCGCGGACCCGGACACGCTGGTGTGGGTCGGCCGCATCGAGCCGGCGAAAGACCTCATCTCCCTGTTGCACTCCTTCGCGGAGGTCCGCAAGGAGGAGCCGAAGACGCGGCTGCGGATCGTCGGCGCCCCCGCCGACGGCCCGGACGGCGCGACCTACCTGGCCCACTGCAAGGCGCTCGCCGCCCAGCTCTTCCCCGACGAGGCCGAGGGCGTGCACGCGGTCGGCGACAACCCCGTGTCCTTCGAGGAGATCGGCGGACCGGAGGTCCCGAGCCTCGCCGAGGCCTACGCCTCCGGTGCCCTCGTCGTCCTCTCCAGCGTCGTCGAAGGCTTCCCGATCAGCCTCGTCGAGGCCATGTTCTGCGGCCGGGCCACCGTCTCCACCGACGTGGGCGCGGTCGTCGAGGTCATCGGCGGTACGGGACTGGTGGTGCCGCCGCGCAACCCGCGGGCGCTCGCCGAGGCGTGCGTGACGCTGCTGCGCGACCCCGAGCGCCGCGAGCGCCTGGGTGCCGCCGCCCGCGCCCGCGCTCTCGAACTCTTCACCGTCGAGCAGAACATCGCGGCATTTCACGGCATTTACCTGGAGATCGTCTCGCACGCTCCGGTACGCCGCCTGGTCGTGGACAACGCGGGGGAGCCGCTGCCGTTCGGCGTTCCCGCCGAGGCCCACCTTCCGGGCCGCTGGACCGACGCCCGCCTGATGGCCGCGGGCCGGCCGCGGTGGGGCGACGGGGCACCGGTGCGTGCCACGGCCACCGTTCCGGCGGGGGAGGGCGCATGACCGGCGACACCACCGGCGCCCGCGGAGGCGCGGGCGACCTGACGCAACGCGACCTCGACGGCGGCACGGAAGCGCGGGAGGCGGGCGAAGCCGGCAGTGGGAGCGGGAGCGGGGGTGTGGAGGTCGCGGAGGGAGCGGCACGGGCCGGCGGCGCGCGAGCCGAGGGTGCCGACGGTGGGCTGATGCTCTCCGACACCGCCGTGGACAGCACGAGTTCCGGGACCGCCGATGGTGAGGACCAGCTTCCTGGCAACGGCCTTCCTGGCAGCGACCTTCCTGACATGGGCCTTCCTGGTACGGGCCTTCCCGGCGTCGGAGCGGAGGCGGACTTCGCGGGGCGCAGGCTCCCCGGCCCCGGCACCAGTACCGAGGGCGCCGACGGCACGCGCAGGAACGCCGGGCGCAGGGGAGCTGCGGACCCCGTGAAGGCGCTGATGCACCGGCACCGCGAACTCTGCGAACGGGCCGTCGACCCGCTGGAGATCGCCGCCGGCCTGGAGGCGCACGGCGTGACCGACCGGACCGCCGCCCGCTTCCGCCACCGGGACGTGTTCTCGCTCGCCGAGGAGATGTACGCGCGCGTGGCGCGCGACGGCGAGGCCACGGCGCCCGACGCGGAGACCCCGGCGACGCCCGGTAAGCGCGCCTACTGGACCGTCCTCGCCCTGGTCCCGGGCGCCCTCGCTGCGGGCGTCGTCGCCGGGCTGCGGCTCACACACGGGCAACCGCGCCTCGCCGTCGCCGCGTCCGGCGCCCTCGCCGTCGCGTTCGGCCTGCGCCTCGCGCTGCGTCGCGGCCCGCTGAGCAGCAGCCACGGTACGACGGGCGCCACCCTCGCGTGGACGTGCTGGCTCATCGCGTACGCCCTTCTCGGCGACGGCCTGCTGAGCGCCGGGCTCAACGGCGGGCCGGACGGAAACTGGCCCCTGGCCACCGCCCCGGTGCTGGCCCTCTCGCTGGCCTGCGCTCCCGCCGCCTGGTGTGCCCACCTGTTCGTCAGCCGCGCTCGCCGCCGACTCACCACCAGTCGGGGGCTGGAGGAGTTCGCCGCCTCCGTCCAACCCCTGCTCCTCGGCGCGTTCGGCCTGTTCGTGTGCGCCCTGTTCGCCCTGCTCGCCCTGTGCGGCGCGGTACTGGACGAGCCTCCCGCCTACGCCGGAGCCGGCGCCCTCGGCGCGCTCCTCCTGCTCGCACGGCTTCTGACGGCGCGCGGTTTCGCCCACGCCCCGGCCCTGGCCCTCGCAGCAGCGGGCACGCTGGAAGCAGCGGCCCTGACCACGGTCTACGCGGCCCGCCTCCCCGGCTGCTCGTTCCTGGCCACCCCCGTCGACGCCCTCGTCGACACCGGGGGACCCGGCGCCGTACCCGCCCTGGTGTGCGCGGCGGGCGCAGGCATCCTGCTCCTCCACGCCTCCCGCACGCTGACCCGAGCCTCGGCCCACGCCCGGACCGGCGAGGCCCCATGAACGCCGGGGACGAGACCAGACGAACGGGCCGAACCGAGCCACCGGCTTCCGGCGCCGCCGACCCCGGGGTCCGGGCAGCGTCGAGGCACGCTGCCACGCACGACCGCCGCGCGACGCGGCCCTTCGACGACGCCGCCACGGCGCACGATCCGTCCTCGCACGGTCCTGACTCCTGCGGCATGTCCTCGCACGGTCCGTCCTCGCACGGTCCTGACTCCTGCGGCATGTCCTCGCACGGTCCGTCCTCGTACGGCGCGTCCTCGTACGGCGCGTCCTGTTCCGGCCCTTGGCCTCCGCCGCCATGAGCCCCCTCCGGTGCCCGGACCACACCCGGGGCCGGGCCCCCTTCTCCCGCGGGGCCGACACCGCGGGCCCTCTCCCCGACCTACGCATCACCTCGAAGGAGACAGCCAGATGATCACCTCCCGAACCGGAGAGTCCGCCCCGGGAGCCGCCCGATGAGGGTCCTGCTGATCGGAGCCAACGGCTACCTCGGCCGTTTCGTCGCCGACAGACTGCTCGCCGACCCGGCCGTGCAGCTGACCGCGCTCGGCCGGGGCGACGACGCCGACGTACGCTTCGACCTCGCCTCGGGCAGCCCCGGCGCGCTCACCCGCTTCCTGGACGCGGTGCACCCCGGAGTCGTCATCAACTGCGCGGGCACCACACGCGGCGGCGCCCGCGACCTCACCCGGCACAACACCGTCGCCGTCGCCACCGTCTGCGAGGCACTGCGGCGCAGCGGCTGCGGTGCCCGGCTCGTGCAACTCGGCTGTGGAGCCGAGTACGGGCCCAGCCAGCCCGGCTCGTCCACCGCCGAGGACGCCGTGCCGCGACCGGGCGGACCGTACGGCGTGAGCAAGCTCGCGGCCACCGAACTCGTCCTCGGCTCCGGCCTGGACGCCGTCGTGCTCCGCGTCTTCTCGCCCGCCGGGCCCGGAACACCCGCCGGATCCCCGCTCGGCCGGCTCGCCGAGGCGCTGCGCCGGGCCATGCAGTCCGGCGACGGCGAACTGAAGCTCGGCGGCCTGGCCGTACAACGCGACTTCATCGACGTCCGTGACGTCGCACGCGCCGTGCACGCCGCCTCCCTCTCCGCCGCGCAGGGCGTGATCAACATCGGCTCGGGCCGTGCCGTCCGGCTCCGCGACGCCGCTTCCGTCCTCGCCCGGGTGGCCGGCTACGGCGGCGCCCTGCACGAACTCGACGGCCCGCCCGGTCCGCCCGGCCCCGCGCTGCGAGCCACCATCGGCCACCCCCGCCCGGAACCCGACCACGTGGCCCCCGTCGCGTACCCCTACCCGGACGGTTGCGGCGGCTGGCAGCAGGCCGACGTGCGCACCGCCCGCGACCGGCTCGGCTGGCGGCCCCGGATCAACCTCGAAGAGTCCCTCGCCGACATCTGGATGGAGGCGGCATGCCGCATCTGACCAGCACCGCCATCGGCACGGCGGGCACCGACCGGTCCGGGGTCGGCTTCGGCGTCCCCGGCTATGCGCACCCCCTCGTCGCTCCCGTCGAATGGGACGGCCTCACCCGCCCCGGCACCCCCCTGCACTGGGTCGTCCTGAACGTGGACAACGGTCCCGGTGACCGACCCGACCCGCGCTGCCTGGAAGCCTCCGGACGGCTGCGCAACGCCGGCGTCCGGGTGCTCGGCCACCTGGACACCGCCTACGGGGCCCGTCCGTTCGGCGAAGTACTGGCCGACGCACGCCGCTATCTCGACTGGTACCAGGCCGACGGGTTCCTGCTCGACCGCTGCCCCGCCGAGCGCTCCGCGCTGCCGGAGATCCGCCGCACGGTCGGGTCGCTGCGCGCGCTCCGCGACGGCGCGCACATCGTGCTGGGCCACGGCACCCACCCGTACCCGGGCTACGCGGAGAACGCCGACCAACTGGTCACCTTCTCCGGGCCCTGGAGCGAGTACCGCTGGTCGCAGGTCGCCGAGTGGACAGCCGACTATCCGCCCGAGCGCTTCTGCCACTTCGTGCACGGTGTGCCGCGCGGTCATCTGGACGAGGCGCTGCGCATCGCACGCTGGCAGGGAGCCTCCACGATCTACTTCACCGATCGCACCGACCACGGGGGGAGGGTCGACCCCTGGGAGACGATGCCCGGCTACTGGGACGAAATCGTCTCGCGGATCGGAACGGGTGTCTCGGAATGAAGAAGGGCGTGGCAGTGTTACGGGGAGAACAATTGTAGTGATTGACCGACCAACGGAGTCCCCGTGTCGCTGCCACCCCTGGTCGAGCCAGCCTCTGAGCTCACCGTAGACGAGGTCCGCAGGTACTCCCGCCACCTGATCATCCCCGATGTGGGCATGGACGGGCAGAAGCGGCTGAAGAACGCCAAGGTGCTCTGTGTGGGCGCCGGCGGCCTCGGATCGCCGGCGCTGATGTACCTGGCCGCCGCGGGCGTCGGCACGCTCGGCATCGTGGAGTTCGACGAGGTCGACGAGTCGAACCTGCAGCGCCAGATCATCCACAGTCAGGCGGACATCGGCCGGTCCAAGGCCGCCTCCGCCCGCGATTCCGTGCTGGGCATCAACCCGTACGTGAACGTGATCCTTCACGAAGAGCGGCTCGAGGCCGAGAACGTGATGGACATTTTCAGCCAGTACGACCTGATCGTCGACGGCACGGACAACTTCGCGACCCGCTACCTGGTCAACGACGCGTGCGTGCTGCTCAACAAGCCGTACGTGTGGGGCTCGATCTACCGCTTCGACGGCCAGGCCTCGGTCTTCTGGTCCGAGCACGGCCCCTGCTACCGCTGCCTCTACCCGGAGCCCCCGCCGCCGGGCATGGTCCCCTCCTGCGCCGAGGGCGGCGTCCTGGGCGTGCTCTGCGCGTCCATCGGCTCCATCCAGGTCACCGAGGCGATCAAGGTCCTGACCGGCATCGGTGACCCGCTCGTCGGCCGTCTGATGATCTACGACGCCCTGGAGATGCAGTACCGCCAGGTCAAGGTCCGCAAGGACCCGAACTGCGCGGTCTGCGGCGAGAACCCGACCGTCACGGAACTCATCGACTACGAGGCCTTCTGCGGCGTCGTGTCCGAGGAGGCCCAGGAGGCGGCGGCCGGCTCGACGATCACTCCCAAGCAGCTCAAGGAGTGGATCGACGACGGCGAGAACATCGAGATCATCGATGTCCGCGAGGTCAACGAGTACGAGATCGTCTCGATCCCCGGCGCCAAGCTGATCCCGAAGAACGAGTTCCTCATGGGCACCGCCCTGGAGACCCTGCCGCAGGACAAGAAGATCGTCCTGCACTGCAAGACGGGTGTCCGCAGTGCGGAGGTCCTGGCCGTCCTGAAGTCCGCGGGCTTCTCGGACGCGGTGCACGTCGGTGGCGGCGTGATCGGCTGGGTCAACCAGATCGAGCCCGACAAGCCGGTGTACTGACCGGCAGGACGCCCCGCTCTTTCGATGGCGGGGGTTCCGCGGACCGGGTGTCCGCGGAACCCCCGCCGTCGTCATGAACAGACCTTGCCGTCCTTCGGCACCGCCCCGTCCAGCAGATAGCTGTTCACGGTCGAGTCGACGCAGTCGCTCCCACTGCCGTAGGCGCCGTGGCCCTCGCCCTTCCAGGTCAGTTCCACCCCGACATCCTTGCCGAGCTCGTCGGCCATTCTGCGGGCGCCCTCGTAGGGAGTCGCCGGGTCCCCGGTGTTGCCGACGACCAGGACCGGAGCGGCGCCCGGCGCGCTCACCTCGGGGGTGTCGTACTGCCCGGCCACCGGCCAGTCGTGGCACCAGCCCGCCGTGTCCCAGCCCATGAAGTCGCCGAAGACGGGGGAGATCTTCTCGAACTCGGCCAGCCGCTTCTTCGTCTCCTCCGGAGTCGGCCGCTGCTTGTCGTCCAAGCACGATATGACCCGTTGTGAATGCGTCGTCGTGCCGTAGTGCCCCGAGGCGTCGCGTTCGTTGTATCCGTCGGCGAGGTGCAGCAGGGCCGAACCGTCCCCGCCCTCGGCGTCCTTCAGCGCTTCGGTGAGTGTCGGCCAGCCCTGCTTGCTGTAGAGCGGGAGCACGATGCCGGTGAGGGCCAGTGTCTGGCTGAGCTTGCGCCCGCTGGAGGTGGGCAGCGGCTTCGCGTCGATCCGCTTCAGCAGGTCCGCGATCTTCCGCGACCCCTGCGCGGGGTTCTGCCCGGTGGACTTCAGGTAGTCGTCCAGGGCGCGCTGGAAGCCCAGCGTCTGGTTCTTGGCGTGGCCCACGGTGTCGGCACTGGGATCGACCACGGCGTCCAGGATCAGGCGTCCCACGTTCTTCGGGAACAAGTGGGCGTACACACCGCCCAGTTCCGTGCCGTACGAGATACCGAAGTAGTGCATGCTGCGGTCGCCGAGGACCTGGCGCATCAGATCCATGTCCTTGGCCGTGTCCGTCGTCGACACGTGGGACAGCAGCTTCCCGGCCGCCTTGGCGCAGCCCTTGCCGAAGTCCTCGGCGTCCTGGAAGTAGGCGGCTTCCTCCGCCGCGTCGTCCGGCGTGGCGTCGACGGACTCGGAGGCCTGGATGCCCTTGTCCGTGCGGCACCGCACACCCTCGCTCGCGGCCACTCCGCGCGGGTCCCAGCTCACCAGGTCGTACCGCTCGTGGAGCGGGCCGACGGCGCTTCCGTACGACGGCATGGTGGAGACGCCCGAGCCGCCGGGGCCGCCGAAGTTGAACAACAGCGAGCCGATGCGCTTGCTCTGGCCGCCGGTCGCCTTCGAGCGGATGAGTGCGAGACCGATCGTCCCGCCGTCCGGCTTCGCGTAGTCGAGGGGTGCCTTGAGCGTGGCGCACTGCCAGCCGCTCCCTGGCGCGGGCGCCTCCGAAGTGGCCTTGCAGCGGCCCCAGTCGAGCTTCTGCGCGGTCAGGGAGGCGGGCAGCCCCGGCGACCCCGTGGAGGGCGGCGCCGCGGCCGACGGCCCGTCGCCGTTCTTCCCCTCGTCCTTGCCGTCACCGGACGATCCCCCGCCGCAGCCGGCCACCAGCAACGCGGCGGCGGCAGCGGCCGTCCACCGAGCGAAACGTGTCATGAGCGTCCCCCCTTGCCCGTGCTCCGCCCGAATGCGCGGATCACATGCAGGCAATAGTAGGCGCCGGCCGCCGACCGCGCCGAGACCTGTGGATAACGCTCTGACCTGGTACTTTTCAGGAGCAGACGGTTCCGGCCGAGGGCACGGTGCCCTGCAGCAGATAGCCGTTCACCGCGCCCTGCACGCACTTGTTCTTGCTGTCGTACGCCCCGTGTCCCTGGCCCTTGTACGTGAGCTCGACGCCCACACCCTTGCCGAGCGCCTCCACCATCTTCCGCGCCCCCTCGTACGGGGTTGCCGGGTCACCGGTGTTGCCGACCACGAGGATCGGGGCCGCGCCGGGAGCGCTGACGTCCGGGTGGTCCGCGGCGCCCGGTACCGCCCAGTCGGTGCAGCTGACCATGCCCCAGGCCAGGTAGTCGCCGAACAACGGGGAGGCGGACCGGAACTCCGGAAGCTTCGACCGCACGAAGTCCGCGGTGTAACGCGGTTTGTCGTCGGCGCAGTTGATGGAGATGTTCGCTGCCGTGATGTTGCTGTACGTGCCGTTCTCGTTGCGCCCGTTCATCGAGTCGGACAGCAGCATCAGTACCTTGCCGTCGCCCTCGTACGCCTGCTGGAGTCCCTCGGTCAGGTACTCCCAGAAGTCCTTCGAGTAGAGCGACTGTGCGATGCCGTTGGTCGCGGCGGTCTGCGTCAGCTCGCGCGGGAAGATGCCGGGGATCGGCTTGGTCTCGAGGTCCTTCAGCAGTTTGGCGATCCGGTCCTTGACGTCCTGGGCGGTGTCGCCGATGGGGCAGTCCTCGACCTTCGAGGTGCAGTCGTCGGCGAAGTTGTCGAGCGCGAGCTGGAAGCCCTTGGCCTGGCCGAGCGAGCTCTGCTCCGGGTTCTGCGTCGGGTCGACGACCCCGTCGAACACGGCGCGCCCCACGTTCTTCGGGAACAAGTGCGCGTACACCCCGCCCAGTTCGGTGCCGTACGAGATGCCGAAGTAGTGCAGCTTGTCGTCGCCGAGCACCTGACGCATCAGATCCATGTCGCGCGCGGCGTCGGTGGTGCGCACATGAGGGAGGACCTTGCCGGAGTTCTTCTCGCACGCCGCGTTGAACGTCCTGGTGTTCCCCAGGAGGTCCTGCGTCTCGGCGTCGTCGTCCGGGGTCGCGTCCTGCTGGAAGTACTTGTCGAGCTGCTGGTCGTCCTCGCACTCCACGCCGGCGCTGCGGCCGACACCGCGCGGGTCGAAGCTGACCAGGTCGTAGCGGGTGCGCAGAGCGGCGTAGTCCTTGCCGAACGCGGGCAGGGTGGTGACGCCCGAGCCGCCGGGGCCCCCGAAGTTGAAGATGAGCGAGCCGATGCGCTTGCTCGCGTCGCCGCTCGTCCTGGCCCGGATCAGCGCGAGCCCGATCGTGTCGCCCTTGGGGTCCGCCCAGTCGAGGGGCGCCTTCAAGGTGGCGCACTGCCACTCCGTACCGCCCGGCAGGGGCGAAGGGGCGCTGCCGCCGCCCTCGGAATCGGACGGGGCCGGGCACTCCTTCCAGCTGAGCTTCTGCGCCGTCAGATCCTCGTTCTTGGAGTCGCTGCTGCAGCCGGTCGCCCAGGCGGCCAGCAGAACGGCGGTGACGGTCAGGGCAGCGGCGCGCAGTTGGGACGGGTTCGGCATGCTCCCATCCTGAGGGCGCGTGCGATGGCGCGCTCGGGGCGCGAGCCGTGTGGGTGAGCGTGCGCCACGAGACCCGCACGCGGGAGCTCCGGCCGGTGTCCTAGAGGGCGCCCTTGCGCGTCAGGTGGTTGAAGAACAGCCAGCCGGGCAGCACCGGGATCCAGAGCGTGAGCAGCCGGTACAGGAGCACGGCGGGGGCCGCGACCTCCTTGGGGAGGCCGACGGCGATCAGACCGACCGTCAGGGTCGCCTCGACCGCGCCGACGCCGCCGGGGGTCGGCGCCGCGGAACCCAGCGCGTTGCCCGCGAGGAAGACGACGGCGACGCTGGCGAGGCTGAGCGTGGTCGGCTCCTCGTGACCGAAGGCGCGGATCGACGCGTCCAGGCACATCACGAAGCAGGCCGTCAGCAGCAGCATGCCACCGATGCCGGTGACGAGTTTCTGCGGACGCTGGAGCACGTCGAGCATGCGCGGGACGACACCCGCGAAGAGCGACCGCACGCGCGTGGAGACGAACTTGCGGAGGAACGGGACCGACGTCACCACGAGGACGAGTACGGCGACCGTCAGCAGACCCGCGATGACCGTGCGGGACGGCGACAGGGACGGCGTCTTCTCCGTGCCGGTCAGATAGCCGAAGGACAGCAGCATCAGGATGTGGCAGCCGAGCCCGAACAGCTGTGAGGCACCGACGCTCGCGACGGCGAGCCCAGGCCGGACACCGGCACGCTGCAGGAAGCGCGTGTTCAGGGCCACACCGCCGACCGCCGCGGGGGCGACGATCTTCACGAACGAGCCGGCGACCTGAGCCGCCACGGTCCGCATGAAGGGCACACGCTCGGGCACGAAGCCGAGCAGGCTCATGGCCGCCGCGAAGTAGCTCAGTGCGGAGAACAGCACGGCCGCCGCGACCCAGCCCCACTCGGCGTTGTCGAAGAGCGTCCCGAACTCGATGTGGGTGAGCTGGGTCAGGAGGAAGTACGCGCCGATGGCCCCGGCGATGAAACTGATCAAAGTGCGCGGCCGGACCCGCTCCAGGCGGGCGGGTTCGACGGGTGCCTGCGGTCTGATCAGCAGCACCTGGTGGCGGATCTGGGTGAGCAGGTCCTCCTCGCGCGCCTCGTCCAGCGCTTCGTCCAGGGCCCGCTTCTCGGCGCGCTGTTCCGCACGGACGGCCTTCTTGGCGTTCTTCTCCGAGACGGGCGCCGCCGCCTCCGCCGTTTCCTCGGCGCGGGCGAGCTTGGCCTGCCGGGAGGCCTCCAGGACCGCGTCCCGCTCGCGCTGCGAGCGTTCCCTGGCCAGTTTCCGCAGCGTCGCGCGCGTGCTGCGGGTCAGCGCGATCGGCTGGAGCATGGGCAGGCAGTCCGCGACCGCGTCCGGGCCGAGCACGCCGACCGCCGACGCGACCGCGCGCTCGGCACCCACGCGCAGTCCCAGGGTGGTCACCAACTGGGCGACGTCCATCCGCAGCAGGAGGTCACCGGCCGCGATCTCACCGCCGCGCAGGTCGGTGAGGATCACCTTGCCGGAACGATCCACCAGAATCGCGTCGCCGGCGAGCCTGCGGTGCGCGATGCGCCGGGACTGAAGCGCCTGCACCTGGTGCCAGGTGTCGCGCAGCAGATCGTCCGTGACCTGCTCGTCGGACAGGGAGTCGAGGGTGCGGCCACCGGTGTGCTCGTAGACGAGCATCACGGCGTCGGGGCCCAGTTCGGAGGTGGCGATCAGCTTGGGCGCGTTGGCTCCGGCGGCGATGGCCGCGTACGCGAGGAGGGCCTCCTGTTCCAGCGCCTGGCGCAGTGACTGGAGGCTGCGGCGAGTGGTGATGCCGCGCAGCGTCAGCCGGCGCCAGGCGCGGTAGAAGAAGGCCTGCGCCTGCTGCTCCCGGTCGACGACCGTGACGTCCAGGGGCGGGCCGTCCTCCAGCGTCACGAAGTACCGCCGGCCACGGTCGCCGTTCTCGGTGGTCTCCGGCGTCTCCTCACGGGCCGCGCTGACCGGGTGGAAGCCGACGTGCCGCAGGCCCGCCATGAGGGTCCGTCCGGTGGGCCGCACGTTCGGGGAGCCGACCGCGTACAGCGTTCCGTAGGCGACCGTCCAGCCGATGAGGACCGTCAGGATGATCGAGAACGGCGTCGTGTAGCCGGTCACCAGCATGGAGAAGGCGTCGAGCAGGAGCACCACCCAGAGCACCGCGCGCCAGCGGGGCCGGCGGGACATCCCGACGGCCGTCATATAGGCGATGACCGGCGCGAGATAGCCGTGGACCGGGTCGGTGAGGGCGTGGATGTCACCAGGAGAGGGTTGGGTGAGCGCCTCCTGGATGGAACCCGGGGAGCCCTTCGCGACCCAGAGGTCCGTGGCGAGAGTCACCCCGTGGGCGAGGACCGCGGCGAGCACGCCGTCGGCGATGCGCAGTCCGTCCCGCTTGATCAGCCGCTCGATCGCGAACGCGACGGGCACCAGGAGGATCGCGATGCTCGACGCGAGCCCCGCGATCTTGATCAGCAGGTCGGGTGCCTGTCCGGTGCCCTTGTTGATGTCCTGTTCGAGACCCGACGTGGTGCCGTGGGCGAACGCGGCGATGGCGAGCAGCACCGCGATGGCGAGCACGCCGACGAGGAGCCGCATGAGGTCGGAGGGGCGGTGCACGCGCGCCGGGAGGAGGGGTTCGTCGCCCTCGACCTCGTCCGCGTGGGCCTCGTCGTCGCAGTCCTGCGCGGGCCGGCGCTTCTCGGGTCCCGAGGGGTGCGGAGCGGTGTCCTCGACCTCGGAAGGGACTTCTTGCGCCGCGGCCTCGGCGTCGCGGGCCTCGCTCGTACCGGACCCGGACTTCTCAGCCGATTCGGCCGTGCCGTTCTGGTCCCGCTTGTTCTTCTCGCCGCCGCCGGTGTCCGGGCGTGACGAGGCATCGGAGGTGCCCTCCGCGTCTTCGGGGTGCACGCCCTGCTGCCTCATGGTCTCTTCTTGATCTCGTATCACCGGTCACCGCCCGCACGATGGTGGCATGCCCGACTGACACACGGGGGCATCAGGGTGCAAATGCGGGGTCGCACAGTCTGCCTCAAGCGTCTCCCCGGAGCGAGGTATACGCACAGTCGCCGACGCGTCACATTGTCGGTGGGGTGGTGCAGGATGGGGCGGATGAGCGAGGAGAGTCTTCCGGCGGACGCCCTGCCGGAGTACGCGGAGCGGGTCCTTGAGGTCGCCGAGCTGATCCCGCCCGGGCGCGTCATGACGTACGGCGACATCGCCGAGTGGCTGGAGGAGGGTGGCCCGCGGCAGGTGGGCCGGGTGATGGCCCTCTACGGCGGGGCGGTGCCGTGGTGGCGGGTCACCCGCGCCGACGGGACCCTGCTGCCAGGCCACGAACTGGACGCGATGGCCCACTACCGCTCGGAAGGCACGCCCCTGAAGGAGGCGAGCCGGTCCGCCGACGGTCATCTGCCACGCGTCGACATGAGACGGGCGCGGTGGGACGGCGGCGAGCGGGCGGAAGGTCACACCTGACAGCTTCCGGCATTCACGGGACGGAAGAGGAACCTGAGGCCCGTACGAGGGAACCGAGGGACATCCGTGACATGCCGTACGTTCGTGAGGCGAGGGACGCACGTGACGTGAGGGAAGAAGCGGAAGCCCTGCTTCCGTGAACCTCACCGGCGTACCGTCGTCGGCGCGCGTCTCCCTCACCCCGCGGCCACCGCCACTCGCGCGAGGGCCCGCCAACCAGTACGAGCACCAGGACCGGCGAACCACGTGAGCTCCACTTCTTCCACCAGGCACCCGGCGCACCCCCAGGTGCGCCAGGGGACCCGCGGCGCGTACCGGCTGGTGCGCACCGCCCCGGTCCGGGTGGATCCCCCTCGTCTTGACGCAGGGCAGCGCGCGGTGGTTGAGCACGGCGGCGGACCACTCCTCGTGCTCGCGGGTCCCGGTACGGGCAAGACGACCACGCTGGTGGAGTCCGTCGCCGCGCGGATCGCCCGGGGCGCCGATCCGGCCCGCATCCTGGTGCTCACGTTCAGCCGGAAGGCGGCCGTCGAACTGCGCGACCGCATGGCCCTGCGCATAGGCGCAGCCCGCGCTCCCCAGGCCACCACCTTCCACTCCTTCTGCTACGCGCTGGTCCGCGCCCACCAGGACACCGACCTCTTCGTGGAGCCGCTGCGGCTGCTGTCCGGCCCCGAGCAAGACGTGGCGGTGCGCGGACTGCTCGCGGGCCAGCCCGACCTGGAGCGGCTCGGCCTCGCCTCCGTGCGCTGGCCGGACGAGCTGCGCGCCTGCCTGACCACGCGTGGCTTCGCCGACGAGGTCCGCGCGGTCCTCGCCCGCAGTCGTGAACTCGGCCTCGGCCCCGACGCCCTGGAGGCCTTCGCCCGGCGCATCGGCCGCCCGGACTGGAGCGCGGCGGCGGCCTTCCTCGCCGAGTACCTCGACGTGCTCGACATGCAGGGCGTGCTCGACTACGCGGAACTGGTGCACCGCGCGGTGCTCCTCGCGCGGCGCACCGACGTCGCCGCGCGGCTCGCCGCCCAGTACGACGCCGTCTACGTGGACGAGTACCAGGACACCGACCCCGCGCAGGTACGGCTGCTGCACGCCCTGGCCGGCGGTGGCCGCACCCTCGTCGCCTTCGGGGACCCGGATCAGTCGATCTACGCGTTCCGGGGCGCCGACCTGAACGGCATCCTGGACTTCCCCGACGCCTTCCCCCGTGCGAACGGCCGCCCGGCACCGGTCGAGGTCCTCCGGACGTCCCGCCGCTCGGGCGCCACCCTGCTGGCTTCGACCCGTCTGCTCACCCAGCGCATGCCGCTCACCCGCCTGCCGTCCGAGAAGGTACGTGCCCACCGCGAGCTGTCCCCGGTGCGGGACGGGGGCGGCGCCGAGGTGTACACGTACCCGACGGCCGGTACGGAGCTCGACAACATCGCGGACATCCTGCGGCGCGCCCACCTGGAGGACGGCGTCCCCTGGGGCGACATGGCCGTCCTGGTGCGCGCGGGCTCCCGTTCGATCCCCACGGTCCGGCGGGCGCTCACCGTCGCGGGCGTCCCCCTCGACATCGACGGCGACGACCTGCCTCTGCGCCACGAACCGGCGGTGGCGCCGTTGCTCACGGCCCTGCGGGCGGTGGCCCGGGCGGAGTCGAACGCGGACATGGAGCGGAGGACCGGCGACAGCGCGGGTGGATCCGAGGAGGCCGGTGGTTCGGAGGACGCCAGGGACGTCTCCGCGCCCGTGGAGGGCGCCGGGGAGGCTCTCGGGGACTCCGCGCGCGTGGAGGGCACCGACGGGGCCACCGCCGAGATCGCCGAGGCCGAAGGCTCTGAGGGTGCGGACGCTTCGGCCGACGGTGTCGACGGTGTCGACGGTGTCGACGGTGCGGGCGGTGCCGACGGTGCGGGCGGTGGGCAGGTCGTCGCGGCCTGGCTCGGCACCGAGACCGCGCTCACTCTCCTCGCCTCACCGCTCGCCAGCATGGACGCGGCGGATCTGCGCCGCCTGGGGCGCGCGCTGCGCGAGGAGGAGCGCGCCGCCGGGAACCTCGTACCGCCGCCGTCCGACGAACTGCTGGCCCGCGCGCTGGCCGAGCCGGAGCGGCTCGTCGCGCACGATCCGGCGTACGCCCGCGGGGCCCAGCGCCTCGGCGCGCTGCTCCGCAAGGCCCGGGAGCGTCTCGCGGGTGGCGGGAGCGCCGAGGAGGCCCTCTGGGATCTCTGGCAGGGCACGCCGTGGCCCCAGCGCCTGGAGCGGGCCGCCCGCCGCGGCGGGGCGGCCGGGCGCAACGCCGACCGGGACCTCGACGCGGTGTGCGCGCTGTTCGCCACGGCCGCGCGCGCGGAGGAGCGGACCGGAGGCCGGGGGGCCCTGAACTTCCTGGAGGAGATCGACGCCGAGGACATCGCGGCCGACACGCTGACCCGGCGGGCGCTCCGGCCCGATGCCGTGCGCCTCATGACGGCACACCGCTCCAAGGGACTGGAGTGGCGGCTCGTCGTCGTCGCGGGTGTCCAGGAGGGCCTGTGGCCGGACCTGCGCCGGCGTGGTTCCCTGCTGGAGGCCGACCGCATCGGGCGGGACGGCCTCGCGGAACCCCTCACCCCCGGTGCCCTCCTCGCAGAGGAGCGCAGGCTCTTCTACGTGGCGGCCACCCGCGCGCGTGAACGCCTCGTCGTGACCGCGGTGAAGGCGCCGGCCGACGACGGCGACCAGCCGTCCCGCTTCCTCACCGAACTCGGCGTGGAGCCCAAGGACGTGACCGGCCGCCCGCGCCGCCCCCTGTCCGTCGCCGCGCTCGTCGCGGAACTGCGCGCCACGACGGTCGATCCCCGCGCCTCGGACCGCATGAGGCAGGCGGCGGCCCACCGCCTCGCCCGGCTCGCCGCCCTCGCCGACGAGGACGGCCGGCCGCTCGTCCCCTCCGCGCACCCCTACCGCTGGTGGGGCGTGTACGAGCCGACCGAGAGCAAGGTCCCGTTGCGTGACCGCGACCAGCCCGTCGTGCTGTCCGGCAGCGCCCTCGACCAACTCGCCAACGCCTGCGCCCTCCAGTGGTTCCTCGGGCGCGAGGTGAAGGCCGACGCGCCCGCCACCGCCGCCCAGGGCTTCGGCAACGTGGTGCACGTCCTCGCCGACGAGGTCGCCTCCGGACGCACCCCCGCCGACCTGGCCGTGCTCATGGAACGCCTCGACTCCGTGTGGAACGCGCTCGCCTTCGACGCGCCCTGGAAGTCCGCGCAGGAGAAGGAGCACGCGCGCGTGGCGCTCGAACGCTTCCTCAAGTGGCATGTCATGGACCGCACCGGGCGCACTCCGGTGGCCAGCGAGCACGACTTCGACGTGACCCTCGAAGCGGGCTCCTACGAAGTGCGCATCCGCGGCTCCATGGACCGGGTCGAGGCGGACACCGACGGCCGCGCCTACGTGGTCGACTTCAAGACCGGCAAACAGGCGCCCAGCGCCGCCGAGGTGACCCACCACCCGCAGCTCGCCGTGTACCAGCTCGCCGTCCGCGAAGGCGCCGTCGACGACGTCTTCGACGGCGAACGCCCCGACCCGGGCGGCGCCGAACTCGTCCAACTGCGCCAGGGTGCCGCCAAGAAGAACGGCGGCGAGACCCTTCCCAAGGTCCAGGCGCAGGAACCGCTGGAGGGCGAGTGGGTCGGCGACCTTCTGGCGAACGCCGCGGGCAAGGTCCTCGACGAACGGTTCTCGCCCACGACCGGACAACACTGCACACACTGCGCGTTCCGGGCGTCGTGCAGTGCCCGGCCCGAGGGGCGGCAGATCGTCGAATGACCTGCCCGGAGAGGGACACCGGGTCGTCGGGTCGAACGACGCGAGACGCGGGGCGTCACCTACGTGACGTACGGCACCACAGGGGCTGACCAGCGGTTCTCCCGCCCCCGGCGTCGATGTGGCCCCCACTGTCAGCGGGCGCCGCTAGCCTCTCGGACATGCCCGCCCGTATCACCCGTCCCGATCAGCTCAAGGAGCTCCTCGGGATCCCGTTCACCCCGGAGCAGACGGAGTGCATCACCGCGCCGCCGGCCCCGCAGGTGATCGTGGCCGGCGCCGGTTCGGGCAAGACCACGGTGATGGCGGCGCGCGTGGTGTGGCTGGTCGGCACCGGACAGGTCGCCCCCGAACAGGTCCTCGGCCTGACGTTCACGAACAAGGCGGCCGGCGAACTCGCCGAGCGGGTCCGCAGGGCGCTCGTCAAGGCGGGTGTCACGGACCCGGACGTCATCGACCCCGACAACCCGCCGGGTGAGCCGGTCATCTCGACCTACCACGCCTTCGCGGGCCGTCTGCTCACCGACCACGGCCTGCGGATCGGGCTCGAACCGACGTCACGACTGCTCGCCGACGCCACCCGCTACCAGCTCGCCGCCCGAGTGCTGCGCGAAGCGCCGGGCCCCTACCCGGCGCTGACCCGCTCCTTCCCCGACCTGGTCGGCGACCTCCTCACCCTCGACTCCGAGCTGTCCGAACACCTCGTACGAGCCGAGGACCTGCGCGCCCACGACGCCGAACTGCTGCGCACCCTCGAAGGCGCCAAGCTCAGCAACGCGGACCTGCGCAAGATCCCCGAGGCCGCCGCCGCCCGCCGGGAACTCGCCGAGCTGGTCGGCCGCTACCGAGCCGCCAAACGCGAACGCGACCTCCTCGACTTCGGCGACCAGATCGCCCTCTCCGCCACCCTCGCCCGCACCCGGCCCGAGGTCGGCGAGATCCTCCGCGACGAATTCCGGGTCGTCCTCCTGGACGAGTACCAGGACACCTCGGTCGCCCAACGCGTGCTGCTCGCCGGACTCTTCGGCGGCGGAACCGGGCACCCCGTGACGGCGGTCGGGGACCCCTGCCAGGCGATCTACGGCTGGCGCGGCGCCTCGGTGGCCAACCTCGACGACTTCCCCGAACACTTCGCCCGCTCCGACGGCCGCCCCGCCACCCGCCAGTCGCTCAGCGAGAACCGCCGCAGCGGCGGCCGTCTCCTCGACCTCGCCAACGGTCTCGCCGAGCCGCTGCGCGCCATGCACGCGGGCGTGGAGGCGCTGCGGCCCGCCCCCGGAGCCGAGCGCGACGGCCTCGTGCGCTGCGCGCTGCTGCGCACCCACGCCGAGGAGATCGCCTGGCTCGCCGAATCCATCGCGCACCTCGTGCGCACCGGCAAGGCGCCCGGCGAGATCGCCGTCCTGTGCCGCACCGCCACCGACTTCGCCGAGATCCAGGGCGCCCTCGTCTCCCGCGACATCCCCGTCGAGGTGGTGGGACTGTCCGGGCTGCTGCACCTGCCCGAGGTGGCCGATCTCGTCGCCGTCTGCGAAGTCCTTCAGGACCCGGGGGCCAACGCCTCCCTCGTCCGTCTGCTCACGGGACCGCGCTGGCGGATCGGCCCGCGCGACCTGGCCCTCCTCGGACGCCGGGCGCGTCTGCTCGTGTCCCACGCGCGCGTGGGGGCGGACGAGGACCCGGACCGCCGGCTCGCCGCCGCCGTCGAGGGGGTCGACCCGGCCGAGGTGATATCGCTCGCGGACGCCCTCGACACCTTCCTGGAGACCCCCATCGAGACCCCGGGGGACGACGACGGGCTGCCCTTCTCGCCGGACGCGCGCGTGCGGTTCGCCCGCCTCGCCGCCGAACTGCGCGACCTGCGCCGCTCCCTCGCCGATCCGCTGATGGACGTCCTGCACCGGGTCCTCGCCGTCACCGGACTGGAGGTCGAGCTCTCCGCGTCCCCGCACGCCCTGGCCGCCCGGCGCCGCGAGACCCTGTCGAACTTCCTGGACGTCGCCGCGTCGTTCGCGGCCGGCGACGGAGAGGCGAGTCTGCTGGCCTTCCTCGGCTTCCTGCGCACCGCCGCGCAGTACGAGAAGGGCCTGGACAACGCCCTGCCGGGTGGTGAGAACACCGTCAAGGTGCTCACCGCGCACAAGTCCAAGGGCCTGGAGTGGGACGTCGTCGCCGTGCCCGGCCTCGTCAACGGCACCTTCCCCAGCAGCCAGGGCCGAGAGAAGTGGACCGCCCAGGGCAAGGTCCTGCCGCACACCCTGCGCGGCGACGCCGACACCCTGCCCGACGTCGAGGCCTGGGACGCCCGCGGGATCAAGGCCTTCCAGGAGGCCATGAAGGAGCACCAGCACACCGAGGAACTGCGTCTCGGCTACGTGACGTTCACCCGCCCCCGTTCGCTCCTGCTCGGATCCGGCCATTGGTGGGGCCCTTCCCAGAAGCGCCCCCGCGGCCCGTCCGACTTCCTGCACGCCCTCTACGACCACTGCGCGGCAGGACACGGCGAGATCGAGGCCTGGGCGGACGAACCCGCGGAGGACGAGGAGAACCCCGCCCTGCACGAGGGGTCCGCCGACCACGCCTGGCCGCTCCCGCTGGACGACGCGGCCCTCACCAGGCGCCGTGCGGCGGCGGAGACCGTACTCGCCCACCTGGAGCGCGTCGCGTCCCACGGCGACGCGCACCCCGCAACGTCCGGGCACCGCCCGACGGCCACCCACGACCCTGCCTCCCACGACGATCCGGAATGGCCGCCACCGCCCGAGGACGACGAGGAGACCGATCCGTTCGCCTACGAGGAGGACGGCCTCCCCGAGGACGACTCCACCCGTGACGACCTTCCCGAGGGCCCCTTCCCCGAGAGCGACGACTCCGACTGGGACTCCTGGACGACGGACCGCCCCGGCGACCGCCCGGCCGGGCACGGAACGGGCCGCCCGACCGTCCCGCACCAGGGGCACGCCCCCTCCGCGGACGCCCGCCGGCACCCCGAGGAGCCCGGAGCCGAACGCCTCACGCCCGAGGAGGCCCGCACCCTCGCCTCCTGGGACCGCGACCTGGACGCGCTCACCGGGGAACTCCTGCGTGCCCGCGCGAGCGTCACCGACGT
The DNA here is from genome assembly GCF_002078175.1 of Streptomyces sp. M41(2017). Classification (GTDB taxonomy): domain Bacteria; phylum Actinomycetota; class Actinomycetes; order Streptomycetales; family Streptomycetaceae; genus Streptomyces. The sequence goes on from NZ_MWFK01000001.1 coordinate 3,356,242, forward strand.
ACCGCTGCCCGCCTCGCTCACCGCCTCCCAGCTGCTGCGCCTCGCCTCCGACCCGGACGCCTTCGCGCAGGAGCTCGCCCGCCCCATGCCGCGCCCTCCGCAGCCCGCCGCACGCCGGGGCACACGCTTCCACGCCTGGGTGGAGTCCCGCTTCGAAGCGCTGCGGCTGCCGATGCTGGAGCCCGATGAGCTGCCCGGCAGCGATGCCGAGATCGCCGACGAGCGTGATCTCGAAGCCCTGAAGGACGCCTTCGAACGCACCCCCTACGCCCATCGCACCCCTTACCGCGTCGAGGCGCCCTTCCAGCTCGCGATCGCCGGGCGCGTGGTGCGCGGACGCATCGACGCCGTCTACAAGGACGGCGACGGCGACGGGACGACGTACGAGATCGTCGACTGGAAGACCAGCCGCGAGCGGACCGCGGACCCGCTCCAGCTCGCCGTGTACCGCCTCGCCTGGGCCGAGCGGCAGGGCGTGCCCCTGGAAGCCGTCACAGCCGCGTTCGTGTACGTCCGCGGCGGCGAGGTCGTCCGCCCCGGCCGGCTCCTGGACCGTGCGGCACTGGAGCGGCTGCTCACCGAGGACCCCGCGGCTCTCTCGGACGGTGCCCCCGGAGAACCGCCGGACGAACACGTCTCCGTGGGCAGCTAGGCTCGTGAACATGAGCAAGCCCGTTGACGACGTCGTCAGCACCGTCCGCACGTACATCGAGGCCCACCGCGGCGCCTTCCTCGACGACCTCGCGGAGTGGCTGCGCATCCCCTCGGTCTCGGCGCAGCCCGAACACGCCGCGGACGTGGCACGCAGCGCCGACTGGCTCGCCGCCAAACTCAGCGACACCGGCTTCCCCACCTGCGAGATCTGGCCCACCGCGGGAGCCCCCGCGGTCTTCGCCGAGTGGCCCTCCGAGGACCCCGAAGCCCCCACCGTCCTGGTCTACGGACACCACGACGTGCAGCCGGCCGCCCACGAGGACGGCTGGGACACCGACCCCTTCGAACCGGTGATCCGCGGCAACCGCCTCCACGCGCGCGGGGCCGCCGACGACAAGGGCCAGGTGTTCTTCCACACACTCGGCGTCCGCGCCCACCTCGCCGCCACCGGCCGCACCGCCCCGTCCGTGCACCTGAAACTGCTCGTCGAGGGCGAGGAGGAATCCGGCTCCCCGCACTTCCGCCGGCTCGTCGAAGAGCGCGCGGAGCGGCTGGCGGCCGACGCCGTGATCGTCTCCGACACCGGCATGTGGTCCGAGGACACCCCCACGGTCTGCACCGGCATGCGCGGCCTCGCCGAATGCGAGATCGAGCTGTTCGGGCCGGCCCAGGACATCCACTCGGGTTCGTTCGGCGGCGCCGTACCCAACCCGGCCACCGCGGCCGCCCGCCTGGTCGCGGCCCTGCACGACGAGCACGCGCGCGTGGCCGTACCCGGTTTCTACGAAGGCGTCACCGAACTCACCGACCGCGAGCGTGAGCTCTTCGCCGAGCTGCCCTTCGACGAGGAGCAGTGGCTGCGCACGGCCAGGTCGACGGCCACCCACGGAGAGGCCGGTCACACCACCCTGGAGCGGGTCTGGGCCCGCCCGACCGCCGAGGTCAACGGCATCGGCGGCGGCTATCAGGGCGCCGGCAGCAAGACGATCATCCCGTCCTCGGCCCTGGTGAAGCTCTCCTTCCGGCTGGTCGCGGGACAGGACCCCGACCATGTGGAGAAGGCCGTCCGCGCCTGGGCCGCGGACCAGGTGCCCGCCGGTGTCCGGCACGAGATCACCTTCGGCCCGGCCACCCGCCCGTGCCTCACCCCGCTGGACCACCCCGCGCTCCAATCCGTCGTACGCGCGATGGGCCGGGCCTTCGAGCAGCCGATCCGCTACACCCGGGAGGGCGGCTCCGGGCCGGCCGCCGACCTCCAGGAAGTCCTCGGCGCCCCCGTGCTCTTCCTGGGCATCTCCGTTCCCTCCGACGGCTGGCACGCCCCCAACGAGAAGGTCGAACTCGACCTCCTCATGAAGGGCGTCGAGACGGCCGCCCACCTGTGGGGCGACCTGGCCGAGAACTGGCGCGAGCCACACTGAACAAGCCGATCCCCACCCTCATGGGCACCGCACACGCCCGTCCCGCCGAACCGCCCGCCGAAATAACCGTTTCACCGGGGGAGTTGGAAGCACCCGTGACCACCTGGACCGACCACAGCGCCGACCGTCCCATCTCGCTGACCGCGCCGAGCGGCATCGACCGCGCCGCCCACCACCGGCTCGACGAGGCCTGGCTCGCTGCGGCCTGGAGCCACCCCACGACCCGCGTGTTCGTGGTCTCCGGCGGTCAGGTGCTCATCGACGAGACGGCCGACGGCACCACCGAGCTCCTGATGACGCCCTCCTTCGAGGCTCCGCTCACCGAGGCGCACCGCTACTTCCTGGGCACGGACGACGACGGGGTGAGCTACTTCGCGCTCCAGAAGGACGCGCTGCCCGGCCGCATCGACCAGTCCGCCCGCCCCGCCGGGCTGCGCGAGGCGGGGCTCCTGCTCTCTCCCCGCGACGCGGGACTGATGGTGCACGCCGTCGCGCTGGAGAACTGGCAGCGCCTGCATCGCTTCTGCTCCCGCTGCGGAGAGCGGACGGTCATCGCCGCCGCCGGTCACATCCGCCGCTGCCCCGCCTGCGGCGCCGAGCACTACCCCCGCACCGACCCGGCCGTGATCATGGCCGTCACCGACGACGAGGACCGCATCCTGCTCGGCCGCCAGGTGCACTGGCCCGAGGGGCGCTTCTCCACGCTCGCGGGCTTCGTCGAGCCGGGCGAGTCGATCGAGCAGTCCGTGCGCCGTGAGGTCTTCGAGGAGGCGGGCATCACGGTCGGCGACGTCGAGTACGTCGCCAGCCAGCCCTGGCCGTTCCCCTCCAGCCTCATGCTGGGCTTCCTCGCCCGCGCCACCTCGTTCGAGATCAACGTCGACGGCGAGGAGATCGAAGAGGCCCGCTGGTTCTCCAGGGAAGACCTGCGGGCCGCCTTCGAGTCCGGAGAGGTCCTGCCTCCCTACGGAATCTCGATTGCGGCCCGCCTGATCGAGCTCTGGTACGGCAAGCCCCTGCCGACGCGGGGGAACGCCGTCTGACGTCGCTCAGACGCCGATCTTCTGCTTGACCTGGGCCAGCGAGGGGTTCGTCAGCGTCGAACCGTCCGGGAAGAGAACGGTGGGAACCGTCTGGTTTCCGCCGTTCGCCTTCTCCACGAACGCCGCGGACTGCGGGTCCTGCTCGATGTTGATCTCGTTGTACGTGATGCCCTCGCGGTCCATCTGGCTCTTCAGCCGACGGCAGTAACCGCACCACGTGGTGCTGTACATCGTCACAGTGCCCTGCATGTCCAACGGCTCCTTCACGGCTTCGGGTGCGTGCTCGCTGCCAGTGGAACGCAGGCGGCCGGGCGGCCATTCCCGCCGGGGGTATCCACCCGCCCGACTCCCGTAGGGGCTTCCCGCCGCCGGTCGCCCCGGCCCGCGCCGTGACGCCTGTCGCATTCGTACGACTGCGGGTGCCTCCCTGTGGACAACCGGCTCACCCGTCTCTGTGGACCTGGCAGCATGGCGGGGTGACAGCAGCAACGCACTCCACCCTCTTCCCGCAGGTTCCGGACACGGCCGACGCGGTGCTCGACGGGCTCGACCCCGAGCAGCGCGAGGTCGCCACCGCCCTGCACGGTCCGGTGTGCGTCCTGGCGGGCGCCGGCACCGGCAAGACCCGGGCGATCACCCACCGCATCGCCTACGGAGTGCGCGCCGGGATCCTCCAGCCCTCCAGCGTGCTCGCCGTCACCTTCACCAACCGGGCCGCCGGCGAGATGCGCGGACGGCTGCGCCAACTCGGTGCCGGGGGAGTGCAGGCGAGGACCTTCCACTCCGCCGCGCTGCGCCAGCTCCAGTACTTCTGGCCGAAGGCGGTCGGCGGCAGCCTGCCCCGGCTCGTGGACCGCAAGATCCAGCTCGTCGCGGACGCGGCCGCCGCCTGCCGCATCCGCCTCGACCGGGGAGAACTGCGGGACGTCACGGGCGAGATCGAGTGGTCCAAGGTCACCCAGACCATCCCCGCCGACTACGCCGCGGCCGCCGCCAAGATCGGCCGCGAAGCCCCCAGGGACCCGGCCGAGATCGCCCAGATCTACTCCGCGTACGAGGACCTGAAGCGCGACCGCGCCGTCATCGACTTCGAGGACGTCCTGCTGCTGACGGTCGCCGTCCTGCAGGACCGGCACGACATCGCAGAACAGGTCCGCTCCCAGTACCAGCACTTCGTCGTCGACGAGTACCAGGACGTCAGCCCGCTCCAGCAGCGGCTCCTGGAGCTGTGGCTCGGCGAGCGGGACAGCCTCTGCGTGGTCGGCGACGCCAGCCAGACGATCTACTCGTTCACCGGTGCAACTCCTGACCACCTGCTCGACTTCCGCACCCGCCATCCCGGAGCCACCGTCGTCAAGCTGGTCCGCGACTACCGCTCCTCGCCCCAGGTCGTCCATCTCGCCAACGGCCTGCTCTCCCAGGCCCACGGCCGGGCCGCCGAGCACCGCCTCGAACTGATCTCCCAGCGACCGTCCGGCGCCGAGCCCGTCTACGCCGAGTACACGGACGAGCCCGCGGAGGCCGAGGGCGCCGCCCGCCGCATCCGCGACCTCATCGCCTCCGGCGTCCCCGCCGCCGAGATCGCCGTCCTGTTCCGGACGAACTCCCAGTCCGAGACCTACGAACAGGCGCTCGCCGACGCCGGAGTCCCGTACCAGCTGCGAGGCGCCGAGCGGTTCTTCGACCGCCCCGAAGTGCGCAAAGCGGGATCGGCCCTGCGCGCAGCCGCCCGTTTCGGCGGCAACGACGCACTGCTCGACGACGCGGACGACCTGCCCTCCCAGGTGCGGGCGGTGCTCTCCGGCGAAGGCTGGACGACCCGGCCCCCCGCCGGCTCCGGCGCGGTCAGAGAGCGCTGGGAGTCACTGGCCGCCCTGGTGAACCTCGCGCAGGACTTCGCCAAGGCCGGCGCGACCCTCGCCGACCTGGTGGCCGAGCTCGACGAACGGGCGAACGCCCAGCACGCCCCGACCGTTCAGGGCGTCACGCTCGCCTCCCTGCACTCCGCCAAGGGACTGGAGTGGGACGTCGTGTTCCTGGTCGGTGTGGCGGAGGGCATGATGCCGATCACCTATGCAAAGACCGACGAGCAGGTCGAGGAAGAACGCCGCCTCCTGTACGTGGGTGTCACCCGGGCCCGTGAGCACCTCTTCGTCTCCTGGGCGCTGGCACGCTCACCCGGCGGCCGTGCGGGCCGTCGCCCCAGCCGGTTCCTGGACGGCCTGCGTCCCGGCTCCGTGGGCACGGCAGGACGGGGCGGCGGCGGGGCCGGAGGCATCGAGCGCGGCGTCCGTGGCGGCGTCGCCACCGCCGTGGGGCGCAGAAGCCGGACCCCCGCGCGCTGCCGGGTCTGCGGGCGGACGCTCACCGACGCCGGTGAGATGAAGCTGATGCGCTGTGAGGGCTGCCCCTCCGACATGGACGAGGGCCTCTACGAGCGGCTGCGGGAGTGGCGTGCCGTGCAGGCGGAGCGCAGCGGGCAGCCGGCGTTCTGCGTCTTCACCGACAAGACGCTGATGGCGATCGCCGAGACCGTGCCGGACGACGCGGGAGAGCTCGCCCGGATCCCCGGCGTCGGCGTGCGGAAGCTCAACCGCTTCGGGGCCGAAGTTCTGGCCATCTGCGCAGGTCGCGAGGTCGACGAAGAGCGTGAGAGCGACTGATTCAAACTCGTCGAAAAAATAGTTTGCGCATGCCCCAGCAATCCCCATAGGTTCTTAACCACGGCAGCAGCGGCCTTCTCCGAGGCACTGGTTCCGTGCTGTACTTAATAACCGTCGGGTCGGCTCACGCCGATCCCCCAAGACGCCGAGAGGAGGCGATTCCAGTGATCAGCATCAACACCAGCTTCATCAGGACCGTGAAAATGACCGATCCCTCGACCGTCGTCTCCACCTGCTCGCTCGGCGTCTCCAACCTGGGCACCGGTCTGTCCGGCATTCGTGCCGTCCGTCCGGCGTCCTCCGTGTCTCTCGCGGTCCTTCCCGTCCGGGAGCGCAATGAGCGACCGACGCAGGCACTGGAAGCGGCAGTAGTGGCAGAGGCGCATGCCTATGCCTTTGCGGCGGCCGGTGCCGGATCCCTGAAGCAGACGCAGCAGCAGCACACGATGTGGGCCTTCCGTGGGCCTGAACCCTGGAGTGATCCAGCCTGATTCGATCAGGCCGGCGCCTTCAGGGCCGCGGAACCCCACCCGGGATCCGCGGCCCTTCTGTTTGTCCCCGACCAGGGACGACAGAGCGAAGGGGCCTCGGGACATGAGAACCCGGTACCAGCCGCCAACCGGCCGACCCGGCCGGCACGACCAGACGAGGAAAACCAACCGTGCAACTCGAAGCGCACGCCCCGTCCGTACCGCCTTCCGAAACGATCCCCCCGCCCGGCTCCACGGAGGACTCCACCTTGATCCCGCTCACTGCGCTCACCGCGCTCGACGACGCCATCGAGAACCTCGGCGTACCCGTCCCCTGCCGCTCGTACGACCCGGAGGTCTTCTTCGCCGAGTCCCCGGCCGATGTCGAGTACGCCAAGTCGCTCTGCCGTACCTGCCCGCTGATGGAGGCCTGCCTCGCCGGCGCCAAGGAGCGGCGTGAGCCCTGGGGCGTCTGGGGTGGCGAGCTCTTCGTCCAGGGTGTTGTCGTGGCCCGCAAGCGGCCGCGTGGCCGCCCGCGCAAGAACCCGGTCGCGGCATGAACATCCGAGGAACGATCGACCGCCCCCTGACGAACGACCCCAAGAAACAGGCCCCGATGAAGCCGTCCCCGAGCGAGCCCGCCGGCTCCGCGACACCAGACTTCACTTCTCACGGCGCGAACGACTCGCGTCAGAACAGGACCCGAGAGATGCAACTCATCCCAGAAGCCCTGGCTCGTGCGCATATGCACGAGCAACTGCACCAGGCTGAGCAGGAACGCCGGGCCGTGCGCCTGGCGACCGCTCGCCGCATGCAGCGCCGGGCCGAGCGCGCTTCGCTGCGCGCCCGCCGCGCGCTGGCCATGGCGGTCATGCAGTAGTCGACCCCGGTCGCTCTGACAACCGCAGCAGTTGCAGGCACATCCACATCCCCGCGGGGGCCGGTCCGGTCGGACCGGCCCCCGCGGTGCGTTGTGCGGGACGATCCGCGGACCGCGGGGATATCGTCGCCGAGTGACGAGTCTTCCCGGGGACAGTGACAGCACGGGTCCGGCGCCGCGCTCCGACGCGGGCGGTGACCGGCAGATCGCGTGCGCCCGCTGCGGTGCCCGGGCCGACGGCCCCCGGCCCACGTGGACCTGCTCCGTCGAGAACGGCACCCGCCACTACTTCTGCGACGCCTGCTCGCGCAGCAACCTCAGAGCGATCGAGGGCCGCCTCGACTCCGCCTGGTGGTAGCCCGGCCGGCTCAGGCTTCCGCGGCCGGCAACGTCTCCTCCGGTTCCTCGACGGCCGCGTATTCCGCGTCCTCCGCGTCGTCCTCCACCGGTACGAATCCCGGCAGCCACTCCTCCAGTTCGTCGCGCAGCCGGACCGTCGCGCCGAGCTGACACAGGACGCCGATCGTGCTGAGTGTCACGCGGTGTATGAGGAGGTAGGACGGCGGCAGGTTCAGCTGCCGGCCCAACTGGTGGGCGGGGGAGCGCGGATCGGCGATCCGGGCGGCCTGGCTGCGCATCCAGCCGCGGGTGAAGGTGAACGCGTCCACCTGCGCCGGTTCGATGATCGGCACGAGATAGTCCAGGACCGCGTCCGGGTCGAGGTCTATCGACTCCTTGACGAAGCCTTCCTCGCGGAGGAGTTCATAGACCCCCTCGGCGTCGCCGTCCAGCGTCATCCGCAGGGAGTCCCCGATCGTCTGCGGCAGACCACCCGGGAGCCGGTCCACCGTGCCGAAGTCCAGGACACCCAGACGCCAGCCACTCTCCTCGTCCGGCAGCAGACGGAAATTGCCCGGATGCGGGTCGGCGTGCAGCAGTCCGGTGCGGGCGGGACCGGAGAAGAGGAAGCGGGCCAGCAACTGGCCGGCGCGGTCGCGCTGCTCCTCCGTGCCGTCGTTGATCACCTCCGACAGCGGGACACCGTCGATCCACTCGGTCACCAGAACCTGCTCGCACTGATGGACCACCGCGGGCACCAGCACGTCCGGATCGTCCGCGAATTCCTCCGCGTGCGCCTCCTGGGCCTGCGCCTCCAGGCCGTAGTCGAGCTCCTCGGAGACCCGGTCGCGCAGCTCCGCGATGAGCGGCTTGATGTCCATGCCGGGGATCAGCGGCCCGAGCAGCCGGGCGAACCGGCTGAGCTGGGTCAGATCGGAGAGCAGGGCGTCTCCGGCCCCCGGATACTGCACCTTGACGGCGACCTCGCGCCCGTCGTGCCACACGGCCCGGTGCACCTGACCGATCGAGGCCGCCGCGGAGGGCTTGTCCTCGAACTCCAGGAACAGCTCGCCCCAGTCCGCGCCGAGCCGCTCCTCCAGTACGGAGTGGACCGTGCGCGTCGGCATCGGGGGCGCCGCCTCCTGGAGTTTCGTCAGCGCCGCCCGGTACGGGCCCGCCACCTCCTCGGGCAGTGCCGACTCGAAGACGGACAGCGCCTGCCCGAACTTCATCGCGCCGCCCTTGAGCTCCCCGAGGACCTTGAAGAGCTGCTCGGCCGTGCGCTGCTGGAGCTCGCGGCCCACGAGCTCCGCGGACGCCCCGCCGATGCGCTTTCCGAGTCCCCAGGTCGCGCGCCCGGCGAAGCCGAGCGGCAGCGCGGCGAGTTTGGCAGTACGGGTCACTGCCTTCCGGGGAAGATCAGACATGCGCCCTCCAGGTCCCAGCAAGCCCTGCCGCGTGCGACTGTTGCCCTGCCATTGTCGCGTGCGACTCCTCGTCCTCGGAGGCCCGCTCCCCTTTTGTTTTCTCAGCGGCTCCGCAGGGGCAGCCGGGATGGGGCCAGACAGGCTTCGCATGCCAGTCGCAGCCCGGCAGAGACGCCTCCCAGCGCACTCCGGCGGCGGAGGGCGCGTCTCCGTCCAGAAAGGCGAGCGCATGGCTCGCCGCCAGCCCGGCGACGGCCGCGGCCAGGGCCAGATCGCACGCGGGCACCCGGCGCTGCCGCCCGGAGCGCCATTGCGCCACCAGTCTCGGCCAGGTCGGATCCCGGTCGGTCCGCACATGGTCCAGACACCCGGCGCAGCCGGTGTCACCGGGCAGGACCAGCGGGCCCACGACTCCGGTCGCCTCGACCACCCCGACATACAGATGAGGTGTCCCCGCGGTGATCAGGGGCTCGGCCGACACCGGGTCGGGTGCGTGCACGGAGAGGCCGTCCCGGGGCGCGAGGATCACCAGGGACAGTCCGCGGGCCGCCTCTCCCTCCCGCTCCTTGGACGACGACCGGGGCGCGCGGTCCGGGGCCGCCCGCCGCATCACCCGCCGGGCGGCGTCCTGACGGCGCTCGCCGATCGCCTCCACGGGCAGGCCGCCCGGCGTGACGTCCCCCGGCTCGACCCGGCCCAGGTCACGCACCTCGACCTCGCCCACACCGGCGCCGGCGAGCAGCGCGGCCAGGACGACTCCGACCCGGCCGGCGCCGCGCACCTGGACACGCAGAGCGCGACGGGCGGCGAGGCGCTCCACGGCCCCGCCCGGCCCGGGAGCGACGAGGGAGAGCGAGGCGAGATCGGGCCGCATCCGCTCCATGACCTCCTTCTTCTCCCGCAGCGCGGCTCCGGCCGGGCCGCCTCCGGTCGCGTCGTCCAGCAGACCCGAACGGGCCAGCCGGTCCACCAGACCGTCGACGTGGCCGTCCGGCAGGCCCATCTCGCGTCCCTGCTCGCGCAGCAGCGGCATCCCGCGTGTCCCGTCGAGCAGATCGAGGAAGCTGCCGGTCGCCGTGTCCATGGGGCCCAGCACCATCGCGTGCGCCGGCGCCATGCCGAACTGCACCGTGTTGAGATCCCGCCAGGCGCGCCGCAGCGCGGGCTTCACGATCGGATGCATGACCTACCCCCGTAGACCGTAGTACGTCCCCGAATGTCCGCCGGGTGCTCCCGCAGCGCGGACCGGATGCCAGCATGCCCGGCCCGTCCGGAGCCCGCCGAAAGTTGTCCACAGGCGGCATCGTTCGTCGTACAAATCGAACATGGGGGGTGCGGATCGGCACCGAACCGTCCCGGGGACGGGACTTCCCCCATGCGCAGCGGGTAACGTCGGGGCGTGCCCGCCGACCCACTGCACCGCGCCGCAAAACCACAGCGCAGCACGACGAGCCCGCCGCCGAGCGGTTCGGGGGCGAGCGCGATCGAGGTCCGCAGGAGCGCCCGACGGCGCCGAACGGTTTCCGCGTACCGCGAGGGCGATCGCACCGTCGTGCTCATCCCCGCCCGCATGTCCGAGGCGGAGGAGCAACGCTGGGTGACCGTCATGCTCGACAAGCTGGCCGCCCAGGAGAGCAAACGGGTGCTCGGCGACACCGAGCTGTCCGAACGGGCCGAGCGGCTGTCGGCGCAGTACTTCGAAGGCCGCGCGCGGCCCTCGTCGGTCCGCTGGGTCACCAACCAGAACACCCGCTGGGGCTCGTGCACCCCCTCCGAGGGCAGTATCCGGCTGTCCCACCGGCTCCAGGGCATGCCCGAGTACGTCGTCGACTACGTCCTGCTGCACGAGCTCGCCCACCTGCTCGTTCCCGGTCACGGGCCGCGCTTCTGGCGTCTCCTGGAGGCCTATCCGCGCACCGAGCGGGCCCGCGGCTACCTCGAAGGAGTCGTCGCGGCGGACCGGCTGCCCCGGATGCCGGCCTCGGGCGACGAGGAGGGCCGTCCGTCGTAGGGCCGTCCGTCCTCGATGGAGCCCGACGGCACCCCGGAGCGGGAGCGATTGTGTACCGGGTCTGTACCGGCTGAGTCCAGCCCAAGATTTTGCCGTTAGCCTGACGCGACGCACTTGTATTCGGGATGGGGGACGGTCGTTACGCATGGCCAGGGAATTCCAACGCGGCCACAAGGCCAAGATCACTGACCTCACCGCGGGCACCGATCTGTACGTGGGCGTGCAGATCACCGGCCCCGGGCTGACCTTCGACATCAGTTGCTTCGGGCTCGACGCCCACGAACAGCTGTCCGACGACCGGTACTTCGTCTTCTTCAACCAGCCGAAGTCCCCCGAGGAGTCCATCCAGCTGCTCGGCGCCCAGTCGGGTGACACCGAGTCCTTCCGGGTCACCCTCGACCGGATCCCGGCGCAGATCCAGAAGCTGTCCTTCACGGCGACGATCGACGGCGCCGGACAGATGTCGCAGATCGCCCCCGGCTACCTGCGCATCGTCGCGGGCGGCGAGGAAGTCGCTCGGTACGCGTTCAGCGGCGCCGAGTTCTCCACCGAGCGCGCCGTGATGCTGGGCGACTTCTACCTGAAGGACGTCTGGCGGTTCGCCGCCGTCGGACAGGGCTTCGACGGCGGTCTCGACGCGCTGCTGAAGAACTTCGGCGGCGAGGTCGCCGAGGACGAGCCCGCCCCGCAGCAGCAGCCGTCCGGCGCCGCGCCGTCCTTCGCACCGCCCGCCTTCGGGGCACCGGCTCCGGCCCAGGGTTTCGCGCCGCCGCCCGGCGCCGCTCCGCAGGCCCCGGCTCCCACGCCCTCGGTGCACGGCGCGCCCACCATCGTGGCGCCGCTGCACACCCCGCCGGGCGGCGCCACCGTGCCGCCGCCGGGACCCGCGCCGTACGCGCAGCCCCCCGGCCCTCCCGGTCCGCCCGGCCCGCCGCCGGGCTACGGCCAGCAGCCGCCCGGCCAGGCGGCGCCGATGCCTCCGGGCTACGGGCAGCAGGCACCCACCGCACCTCCCGGATACGGCCAGCAGCCTCCGTCGGCACCGCCCGGCTACGGGCAGCAGCCGCAGTACGGGCAGGTCCCGGGCCAGCCCGGCGCGCCTTCGTCCTACGGCGTTCCCCAGGGAACTCCGCAGGCCGGAGCCGGTGTCGCCGCCGCGCTCGGTGTCTTCAAGGAGACCCCGACCGGCCAGCGCTGGACGCCGCAGAACAAGAAGCTCATCCGTGTCGACCTCGGCGTCGGCGGTCAGCCCGTACTCGCCCGCCAGGGCAGCATGGTGCTGTACCAGGGCAAGGTCGACTTCAGCTACAAGGGCGCCGGATTCGCCGGCCGGCTCGTGGGCAACGCGACCGGCCAGGAGATGCAGCTGATGCGCTGCACCGGCCAGGGCCAGGTGTTCTTCGCCGAGAACGCCACCCACGTGCACCCGATCGAGCTCCAGGGCGACGCGATCTGCGTCTCCGCGGAGAACGTCCTCGCCTTCGACGAGTCCCTGCAGTACGAGGTCCGTCGCATCGAGGGGCACGGCATCCCCGGCGGCGCGCTCTTCACGATGCAGTTCCAGGGAACGGGCACCATCGTCGTCAAGACGCACGGCGCGCCCGTCGTCCTGCCGGTGACGCCCACGACGTTCGCCGACTGCAACGCCGTCGTCGCCTGGTCCGCCGCCGCCCAGGTGATCGTCTCCAGCCAGGTACGGATGCGCCGGAACGCCTACCCCGGCGACACGGGCGAGAGCGTGAACCTCCAGTTCCGCGCCGCGCCCGGCAGTTTCGTCGTCGTCCAGCCGTACGAGGTCTGAGGGAGCCCGTCATGAACCAGCCATTCGCGGGCTTCGCCCCCGCGCCCGTCACCGCGCGCATGGAGAACCACGGCAGCCACATGCTGAAGGTCGCCATGCAGACCGGAAACGACCTCTACGCGCGCGTGGGCTCGATGGTCGCCTACGAAGGGTTCGTCCAGTACGAGCCCAACCCGCCCGCCGTACGCCAGATCGCACGCGACTGGATGACCGGCGAGGGCGCGCCCCTCATGAAGTGCTCCGGCGACGGCCTGCTCTACCTGGCCGACTACGGGGCGGACGTCGTCGTCATCAACCTCAACGGTGACGCGATCTCCGTCAACGCGACCAACCTCCTCGCCTTCGACACGCAGCTCACCTGGGGCGTGGAGCGGGTGAAGGGGCTCGCCAAGTTCGCCGGACAGGGTCTGTGGAACACCAAGATCTCCGGCCAGGGCTGGGTCGCGCTGACCTCCCGGGGCAAGCCCATCGTCGTCGACTGCGGCGGCGGTGAGGACGAGACGTACGTCGACCCTGACGCGCTCGTCGCGTGGTCCCCGAACCTCAAGGTGAAGGGCAAGCGCAGCTTCAAGGCGCAGTCGCTGATCGGCCGCGGCAGCGGCGAGGCCTACCAGATGGCGTTCTCCGGTACCGGCATCGTCGTCGTGCAGCCCAGCGAGGACAGCACCGACCGCCTCCGAGTCCGGGGCTGAGGGGGAACAGGACACCATGCAGAGCCCGATCTTCGGCTACAACGACCAGCAGACCCAGGACCGCTACAGCCTGCAGAACTCGCAGATGCTCCGCGTCGTCCTGGAGGGGCACGACGACATCCTCGCCCGCAAGGGCACCATGGTCGCCTACCAGGGACTCGTCGAGTTCGACGCCGAGTACCAGACAGGCGGCCAGCACCGCGCGCGTGCCCACACCGGTGAGGGACTCGACCTGATGCGCTGCCACGGGCAGGGCACCGTCTACTTCGCCAACCTCGCGCAGCACGTCCACGTCGTCGACGTGGACCAGGACGGCCTCACCGTCGACAGCAGCTACGTGCTGGCGATGGACTCCGCGCTCCACCACGAGGTCATCGCCGTGGACAGCCAGTACGGCATCTCCGGCTCCGGGAAGTACCAGCTCAACATCACGGGGCGCGGCAAGGTCGCGCTGATGACCTCCGGGATGCCCCTGATGATGCAGGTCACCCCGGACCGCTACGTGAACTGCGACGCCGACGCGATCGTCGCGTGGTCCACGAGCCTGCGCGTCCAGATGCAGGCCCAGACCCACTCCTCCGGCGTCTGGCGGCGCCGCGGCAACACCGGTGAGGGCTGGGAGCTCAGCTTCATGGGCAACGGGTACGCGCTGGTGCAGCCCAGCGAACTGCTCCCGCCGCAGAACGCGGCGATCGGACAGGGGCTGCGCGCCCAGTACGGCATGGGCCAGCAGGGTGTCCACGCGCAGAACCAGGGCAACGCCTGGAGCTGACCGCGCGACGGTCCGGCTCGGACCGGCGCCACCGGATCACGACGAACGGCGTAAGGGGCGACCACTCAGGTGGTCGCCCCTTACGCCGTTCGGCGACGCGCGTGCGTCCGTCCCGCAGAACCCTGGTCGCCCGGACGGACGCGTCGGGCACGTCGGTTCACAGCCGGGCGCGGGCCGCCTCCAGGAGCCGGACGACCGACGCGTCGGCCACCCCGGAGACCTCGTCGTAAGCGAACCAGCGCAGATCGAGGGACTCGTCGCTGATCGCCTCGACCGCGTCGGACGGCGCCAGGGCGACGTACTGCACGTCCAGATGCCAGTGGCACGGCGCCGGGATGGCGTGCCGGTCCAGCGTCACGGGACCGCCCGGCGCCAGGGTCAGCCCCTGGATGCCCGACTCCTCGGTCGCCTCACGCAGGGCGGCGGCGGCCAGCGTCGCGTCGCCCGGCTCGCAGTGACCGCCCATCTGCAGCCACATGCGGAGCTTGCGGTGCAGCGTCAGCAGAACGCGGCCCCGCTCGGGGTCCACCACCAGGGCGCTCGCCGTGATGTGCCCGGCGTGGCAGGACTTCCACGTGCCGTCCGGGTGCTCGGACAGGTGGTCCAGATAGACCTGGCGCAGCTCTTCCTGGCCCTCGTGGCTCTTCAGCACGAGGACCGCGTCGTCGTGCAGGCTCACTCGGTGCCGTCGCCCTTTGCCTCACCCTTTTCGTCGCCCTTGGCGCCCTTGGACTCGTCGTCCTCGGCGTCGGCAGGCTCCGACGAGGTGTCCTTCGTCAGATCCGGCTTGCCGGCCGAGCCGCTCGCGGCCTCGCCCAGCATCTTGTCGAGCTCGGAGAAGTCCATGTGCTCGCGGTGCACGAAGCCGTCCGGGTCGTCCAGGTCCGACGCCGTCGGCAGCATGTCCGGGTGGGCCCACAGGCCGTCCCGGCCGTCCACACCCCGCGCGTCGGTGAGCGAGGCCCACAGGCGCGAGGCGTCCCGAAGCCGGCGCGGACGCAGCTCCAGGCCGATCAGGGTGGCGAAGGTCTGTTCGGCGGGACCGCCCGTGGCACGGCGGCGGCGCAGCGTCTCGCGCAGCGCGTCGGCCGAGGACAGGCGCGGCTTGGCGGCCGCGTGCACGACCGCGTCGACCCAGCCCTCGACCAGTGCGAGCGCCGTCTCCAGGCGGGCCAGCGCGGCCTTCTGCTCGGGCGTGTCCTCCGGCTGGAACATGCCCTGCTGGAGCGCCTGCTGCAGCTCTTCCGGGTTCTGCGGGTCGAACTGGCCGACCACGTCCTCCAGCTTCGCGGTGTCGACCTTGATCCCGCGCGCGTAGCCCTCGACGGCGCCGAACAGGTGCGAGCGCAGCCACGGCACGTGCGCGAAGAGGCGCTGGTGGGCGGCCTCGCGCAGCGCGAGATAGAGCCGCACCTCCTCCTGGGGGACGCTCAGGTCCTTGCCGAAGGAGGCGATGTTCAGCGGGAGCAGCGCGGCCTTGCCGACCGGACCGAGCGGCAGGCCGATGTCGGTGGAGCCGACGACCTCGCCCGCGAGGACACCCACGGCCTGCCCGATCTGCGTGCCGAACATGGCGCCGCCCATGGAGCGCATCATGCCGATGAGCGGGCCCGCCATGGCCTGCATCTCCTCGGGCAGGACGTCGCCCATGGCCGCGCCGACACGCTCGGCGACCGGGTCGACCAGCTCCTTCCACACGGGAAGGGTCGCCTCGACCCACTCCGCGCGGCTCCAGGCCAGCGCGGAGCCCGCGCCGGACGGCAGCGACGTCGCGTCGTCGAGCCACAGGTCGGCCAGACGCACCGCCTCCTCGACGGCGAGCCGCTCGGCCGGACCGACGCTCGCGTCCTTGGTGCCGTCAGAAGTGCCCTGGGAGACCGTCTGACGGGCGATCTGCTTGGCCATGTCCCAGTTCACCGGACCGCCCTCGTACGAGAGCATCTGGCCCAGCTGCTGGAACGCGGCGCCGAGATCATTGGGGTTCATCGACCCGAACATGGCTGCGAGGGGATTATCGCCTCCTGGACCACCGGCTCCGGGCCCGAAACCGAAAGGTCCCTGGCCACCGCCGCCCTGCTGGTCCTTCTTCTTGCCCTCGTCGCCGTTCTCCGGCTCCTCCGGCGGAAGGCCGAATCCGAATGGGGTGTCACTCACGGGATTCCTCGGCTGGTAAGGCCGCCGGGTTCGTTCCGACGGCGGCTGCCCACAACACCACCCAGCGTAGACACCAGAACCCGATCGGGCCTCGGTGCTTCGCCGACTCGTCGCCTGCGGCAGGATGGATGCCACCTGGTAGGGGCGCGTCACGCGCGTCCGTTACTGAAGACAACCGCTGGAGACGCCCGGTGAGTTCCCCAGATCCACAGGTTCGCGCAGCGCGAAACCGCTCAACCAGCCCGGCCGCGCGCGGCCCCGTCGTCGCGGTCACCGGCGCCGCGGCAGGCGTGGGCGCGATGCTCACCGAGCGGCTGGCAGCCAGTGAGGAGATCAAGCAGGTCGTCGCCATCGACGAGCGGCGCGGCGAGTGCGCCGACGCGCAGTGGCACATCCTGGACGTGCGGGACCCGGCGATCGCCGAGAAGCTGCGCGGCGCGGACGTCGTGGTGCACCTGGCCCTCGACCTCGACCTGGAGACGGACGCGGCGGCCCGCACGGCCTACAACGTCCGGGGGACGCAGACCGTCCTCACCGCCGCCGCGGCGGCCGGTGTCCACCGGGTCGTCCTGTGCACGTCGGCGATGGTCTACGGCGCGCTGCCCGACAACGAACTGCCGCTCGCCGAGGACTCCGAACTGCGGGCGACCGCCGAGGCCACGGGCGTGGGCGACCTCCTGGAGATCGAGCGGCTGGCCCGTCGCGCGCCCCGCGCGCACCCTGGTCTGAACGTGACGGTCGTGCGGCCCGGAGTGCTGGTCGGGGGCGGCACCGACACCGCGCTGACCAGGTACTTCGAGTCGCCGCGCCTGTTGGTCGTGGCAGGGTCCCGGCCCGCCTGGCAGTTCTGCCACATCGAGGACCTGTGCAGTGCCCTGGAGTACGCGGTCGTCGAGAAGGTGGAGGGCGAGCTGGCCGTCGGGTGCGACGGCTGGCTGGAGCAGGAGGAGGTGGAGGAGCTGAGCGGGATCCGGCGGATGGAGCTGCCGTCCGCGGTCGCGCTGGGCGCCGCCGCCCGGCTCCACCGGATCGGGCTCACCCCGTCGCCCGCGGGCGACCTGGCCTACACGATGTACCCCTGGGTGGTGAGCGGGAGCCGGCTGCACGATGCCGGGTGGCGGCCCCGGTGGACCAACGAGGAGGTCCTCGCCGAGCTGCTGGAGGAGGTCGCCGGGCGGCACACCGTGGCCGGGCGCCGGCTGGGCCGCAAGGACGCGACCGCGGCGGGCGCTGCGGGCGCGACGGTCGCTCTGCTCGGCGCGGCGGCCGTCGTCCGCCGGGCGCGAAAGGCTCGACGCCGGATCTGAGCCCGGGCGTGTCGCGGCCCCCGGCCCCCGGGGGCCCGTGCGCACGGTGAGCGCGGCCTGAGCGGCGGGCGCCCGGCGGGCCCGGACTGTAGGAGGCTCCAACCCGGCACGCGTGCGTGCCGGGTGAAAGGTCTATTCCGCCCTGTCGGCGGGGTGCGGCACGATGGAGTCATGGCACCTACCAATGACCACCCCGGCGAGCAGGGCGCGCAGGACCCGATCCGTCTGCTGGCGATCCGCGACGAGCCGCTCTCCCTGGACGAGGTCTTCCGCGCCGTCGGGGACGACGCAGCCGGGGGGACGGCGCTCTTCGTGGGGACGGTGCGGAACCACGACGGGGGTGCCGACGTGGACGCGCTGGGGTACTCCGGTCACCCCAGCGCCGAGGCGGAGATGCGACGGGTCGCCGAGAAGGTCGTCGCCGACTATCCGGTGCGGGCGCTGGCCGCCGTCCACCGGGTGGGCGATCTGCGGATCGGGGACCTCGCGGTCGTGGTCGCCGTCGCGTGTCCGCACCGGAGCGAGGCGTTCGAGGCCTGCCGGAAGCTCATCGACGACCTCAAGCACGAGGTGCCGATCTGGAAGCACCAGACGTTCTCCGACGGTTCGCAGGAGTGGGTCGGCGCCTGCTGATCCGCACCTCCGGTCGCATGACCGATCCTCCGGTTGCGTAACCGGGGCCCTGCCGTGAGCGTTAACCCTGCGGATGGTTAATCTGCTGATCAGTCAGTTGCGGTCGCTCATGGGGTTGGGAGGTCGACATGGCGGCGCTTGCCTGGTTGCTGATTCCGCTTATGGCCGCGATCGGTGCCGGAGTCTGGGGCAGTTGGGCCGGCCGGAATCGCAAGGCCGCGGGAGACGGCGTGGAGCTCGCTGGATACACACGCTTCCGTGAGGCCATGGAGCGGTCGGACGCCGAGGAGAAGTCACCCTCCGACGTGCTCTGAGACCCCTGGGCCACCGCGGCTGCGGCGGGCCCGGCGAACGGCCCCCGACGGCACCCCGTACGGACGGCCCCGACGGTGCGCCGACAGGACTGTCCCGTACTGTCGTTCCATGCCACGCCGCACCGCGACGATGCTCGCCTCCACTCTGATCCTGATCGCGCTCCTGTGCGCGGGAGTGTTCATCAAAGTGCCCTACGCGGAGATGTCACCGGGTCCCACGGTGAACACGCTGGGCGATCACGACGGCGAGCCGGTGCTGCAGATCTCCGGGCGCAAGACGTACCCGACGACCGGTCACCTCAACATGACCACAGTCCGGGTGACGAGCGCCGACTACAACATGAACCTCGTCGAGGCCGTCTACGGCTGGCTGGCCCACGACAACAAGGTCGTGCCGCACGACACGCTGTACCCGGACGGCAAGACCGAGCAGCAGTCGACGCAGGAGAACGCCGAGGAGTTCAGCCAGTCCCAGGAGAGCGCCAAGGTGGCGGCCCTCAAGGAGCTGGGCATCCCGGTGAAGTCCTGGGTGATCGTCTCCACCGTCCTCAAGGGCTCCCCGGCGGAGGGCCGGCTGCACGCCGGTGACGTCATCAAGTCCGTCGACGGCACCGTGGTCAAGGCGCCCGACGACGTCGCGAAGCTCGTCACCAAGCACAAGCCCGGTGACAAGGTCGTGTTCACGATCGTGCCCGCCAAGGAGCAGGCCGCCGCCGAGAAGGAGCACACGACGGCGACCGCCACCAAGAACGTGACGATCACCACGGCCAGGTCCGACGACAAGGGCAGCGACCGTGCCATCGTCGGGATCTCGGCCGGGACCGACCACACGTACCCCTTCACCATCGACATCAAGCTCGCCGACGTCGGCGGCCCGAGCGCCGGCCTGATGTTCGCCCTCGGCATCGTGGACAAACTCACCCCGGGGAACCTCACCGGTGGCAAGTTCGTGGCCGGCACCGGCACCATCGAGGACGACGGCAAGGTCGGCCCCATCGGTGGCATCGAGTTGAAGACAGTCGGCGCGCGCGACAAGGGCGCCCAGTACTTCCTGACGCCGAAGGACAACTGCGCCGCCGCGGCCAAGGACACCCCGAGCGGGCTCACGCTCGTCAAGGTCAGCACCATCGACGACGCGATGAACGCCCTGAAGGACATCAGCGCGGGCCGGACCTCCGGCCTGCCGAAGTGCACCACCAAGGGCTGACGGACACGGTCCGCCCGTACGACAGCGCCACGACGGAGAGGGGGCGCCCGGAACATCCGGGCGCCCCCTCTCCGTCGTGCTGTGCGGATCAGTCGGCGAACGTCGCGGACAGCGCGTCCGCGAGGCCCGGCACCAGGCCCGCGCCCGTGAGGACCTCCGTCGACGCGTCCTTCTCCCGCAGCCGCAGGGCGGAGTCGCGGGTTCCGTCGCGCAGCACGCCGACCGTCATGCGGACCTCCTGCCGGTCCGGGTGCGCGGCGACCCACTGGGTGAGCTTCTTGCCGCTGAGGCCTTCCGGTACGGACGCCTCGGCGGACGGCGGCAGCATCAGCCGTTCCACGGTGAGCGCGCAGCCCACCACGGCGTCGGGCCAGGCGATGGTGCCGAGGAACTCGTCGAGCGGCTTGCCGGCAGGGATCTCGTCCTGCTCGACGGGGGTGAGACCGGTGGTCGCCTGCTCGTCCTCCAGGCCGAGCTGGCGGGCGAGGCCGGGTTCCTGGGTCCGTAGCCGAGCGGTGTCTACGAGGGCGAAGAGACGGGCGGGCTGGTCCCAGCCGAGGCCGGATGCGTACTCGTCGATCTCGAGTACGGCCCGGGTGAGGGGGCTCGCTGCCATGGGAGTGTTGGACATGGTCACAATCCTGCCTCGTTCGTACCCGGAAACGGGAACCGAGTAAAGCGTGAGTAAGTTGCATAGATGAGGCTCCTCGATCACGGAGCCTTACGGACGGCTCTCCAAGTCGGGGGGCCTGACGGATCAACAGCGACTTCGAGGTGCGCACCTTGGCTTTCCAGATGCCGGACCGCGGCGGAGGCCCGACGGGGCCACGGATGAGAGTGGGCCGGCCGTCCCGGCGTGTCCGGACCCTGCTCATGACACTGGGCGTCCTGGCCGTCCTGGCCATGGCCTTCGTCATGTTCGCGGGGTTCTGGACGGACTGGCTCTGGTACAGATCGGTTCACTACTCGTCGGTCTTCACCACCACCCTGTGGACCAAGATCGGGCTCTTCTTCGTCTTCGGCCTGCTCATGGCGGCCGCGGTCGGCTTCAACATCTGGCTGGCCCACCGGCTTCGTCCGCCGCTGAGCGCCATGTCGATGGAGCAGCAGAGCCTCGACCGCTACCGCATGGGCATCGCGCCCTACAAGCGGTGGCTGCTGGTCGGCATCGTCTCCGTGGTGGGACTGATCGCCGGCGCGTCCGCCTCGGGCCAGTGGCGCACGTGGCTGATGTGGGTGAACGGAGTGCCCTTCCACCAGAAGGACCCCCAGTTCCACCTCGACGTCTCGTTCTACGCCTTCGACCTGCCCTGGTACCGCTTCCTGCTCGGCTTCGGCTTCGCCGCCGCCGTGCTCTCCCTGATCGCCGCCGCGCTCACGCACTACCTGTACGGCGGCCTGCGGGTCACCAGCCCGGGCGCGCGCGCCACGGCCGCGGCGACCGGGCACCTCTCGGTGCTCCTCGGCATCTTCGTGGCCCTGAAGGCGGTCGCCTACTGGCTCGACCGGTACGGCCTCGCGGTGAAGTCGAGCGACTTCAAGGCGACGGGCAACTGGACGGGCCTGCGGTACGTCGACGCGAACGCCTATCTGCCGGCCAAGACGATCCTGTTCTGCATCGCCGTCATCTGCGCGCTGCTCTTCTTCGCCACCCTGTGGCGGCGCACCTGGCAGCTGCCGGTCATCGGCTTCGGCCTGATGGTGCTGTCGGCGATCCTCATCGGCGGGCTGTACCCGGCGATCGTGCAGAAGTTCCAGGTCCAGCCGAACGAGCAGGCCAAGGAAGCGCCGTACGTCGAGAAGAACCTCAAGGCGACCCGCGAGGCGTACGGGATCGACGGCACCGACGTGAAGGACTACCCGGGATCGAGCGACACCAAGGACAAGGCCAAGCTCCGGGACGACGCCGACACGGCGGCGAGCATCCGGCTCATGGACCCGAACGTCGTGTCGCCCACGTTCCAGCAGCTCCAGCAGGTGCGGAACTACTACGGCTTCCCGTCGAACCTGGACGTCGACCGCTACAGCAAGGACGGCAAGGACCAGGACACCGTCATCGGTCTCCGCGAGCTGAACCTCGCGGGCATCCCGAAGAGCAACTGGATCAACGACCACTTCCGCTACACCCACGGGTACGGCGCGGTCGCGGCCAAGGGCACCACGGCCGACAGCGAGGGCCGGCCGGTCTTCACCGAGTACAACCTGCCGTCGAGGGGTGACCTCGGCGAGTACCAGCAGCAGATCTACTACGGCGAGAAGACCACCCAGTACTCGATCGTCGGCGGTCCCCAGAAGGAGATCGACTACTCCGACGACAGCGGTGAGAAGACCACCAGCTACAAGGGCAAGAGCGGCATCAGCCTCTCCAGCCCGGTCAACCGCGCCGCGTACGCGGTGGCGTTCGGCGAGCCGCAGATCCTCTACTCGGGCGCGATCGGTGAGGGTTCCCGGATCCTCTACAACCGCACGCCCAAGGAGCGCGTCGAGGCGGTGGCCCCCTGGCTCACCATCGACGGCGACGCCTACCCGGCCATCGTCAACCACAAGATCCAGTGGATCGTCGACGCGTACACCACGACCAACGGCTATCCGTACGCCTCCCGCACCACCCTCGGCGACACCACGGCGGACTCGCTGACGGCGGCCAACAACCAGCGGGCGGTGGTGGCCCAGCAGAACCAGGTCAACTACATCCGCAACTCGGTGAAGGCGACCGTCGACGCGTACACCGGCGAGGTCAAGCTCTACCAGTGGGACACCAAGGACCCGGTCCTGAAGACCTGGATGAAGGCGTTCCCGAACACGGTGAAGGCGAAGGACTCGATCTCGCCGGACCTGATGGCCCATCTGCGGTACCCGCAGGACCTGTTCAAGGTCCAGCGCGAACTGCTCACCCGCTACCACGTGAAGGACGCGCAGACGTTCCTCAGCGGCAGTGAGGTGTGGCAGGTCCCGGACGACCCGAGCAACAACTCGGGCAGTGCCGTGCCGCCGTACTACCTCAGCATGAAGCTGCCGGGGGAGACGTCACAGGCGTTCTCGCTCACGACGACGATGACACCGAACGGCCGGGACAACCTCGCCGCGTTCATGTCCGTCGACGCCGAGGCGGGCACACCGGACTACGGCAAGATCAGCATCCTGAAACTGCCGACGGGCAAAACCGTCGACGGACCGAAACGGGTGCAGAGCCAGTTCAACTCCGAACCGTCCATCGCCGAGTCCATCAGCCTTCTCGAACGCGGCGATTCCAAGGTGGAGTACGGCAACCTCCTGACGGTGCCCCTCGACGGCGGACTCCTGTACGTGGAACCCGTGTACGTCCGCGGTGGCGACCTCAAGTACCCGCTGCTGCGCAAGGTGTTGGTCACCTACGGAGGCAGCACGGCCTTCGAGAGCACGCTGGACCAGGCGCTCAACAAGGTCTTCGGGGCCGAGAGTTCGACCCAGCCACCACCGGACGAGAACCCCACGAAACCGCCGACGTCGAGCAACCCGACGGTGCAGGCCGCTCTGGACGACGCCCAGAAGGCCTTCGACCAGGGCCAGGAAGCCCTCAAGAAGGGCGACTGGCAGGCGTACGGGGAGGCGCAGAAGGATCTGGAGGACGCGCTGAAGAAGGCCGAGGACGCGCAGAACAAGGCGGACAAGGCCGGCAGCGGCGGCTCCGGCTCCGACAAGAGCACGGACAAGGGCTCCGACAAGAACGCCGACAAGAAGAGCAGTCCGAGCGGCGGCCCCAGCAGCAGTCCGAGCAGCGACAAGAGCTCCTGAAGTAGCTGGTCAGGGGCCCACTCCGCGCCGTGGTACGGTTGCAACACAACGGCGCGGGGTGGAGCAGCTCGGTAGCTCGCTGGGCTCATAACCCAGAGGTCGCAGGTTCAAATCCTGTCCCCGCTACTGAAGTCGAAGGCCCGGATCCAGTTCATGGATCCGGGCCTTCGGCGTGTGTGACGCCACGCCGAGGCGCACGCGGTGACCTGCCGACTCCCAGGAAGTGCTGCGCCGTACGTGGGGAGTTGAGGGATCTGTGTTTCACTTGTCTCTCTGTGGGCATGTCGACAAAACGCTGAAGTGACCTCACTGGCTGCGGTATACCAGGTGTACCCAGGTTGCAGGTGGTGCGACGATGGACGTTATGGGGGACAAGGCAACTCTGTTGGATACAGGGCGGTTTGCGCAGCCTGCCGACTTTGAGCAGCCTGCGGATCTCACGCAGCCTTCCGACCGGGACGAAACCGGTGAGGCCGCCGAGGAGGCGCGCCAGTGGTCGGCGGCACAGGCCGGCGACGTCGAGGCGATGAGCGTCCTCGGGGCCATGCTGCTGCGCCGGGGTGATCTCGACGCGGCCGAGCCCCAGTTGCGCGCGGCGACCGCCGCGGGCGACCGGGCCGCGGCCAACAACCTGGGTGTCCTCCTGCATCAGCGCGGGTACGCCGACGAGGCCGCCGGATGGTGGCGGATCGCCGCCGTCGCGGGCAGCGCGGCCGCGGCACACGCACTCGGCCGGCACCACCGCGAGCGCGGTGACGAGCCGGCCGCCGAGTACTGGCTGCGCCAGTCCGCCGAACAGGGCCACGCACTGGGGGCGTACGCGCTCGCCGACCTCCTGGAGCACCGCAGTGACGTGGGCGCCGAGCAGTGGATGCGATCCGCCGCGGAGCGCGGGCACCGCGAGGCCGCCTACCGGCTGGCGCGCTCGCTCGACCGCAAGGCCCTGGAATCGGGCCAGGCCGTGGCGGACAACGGTGTCATCGGCGCTGCGGGCGAGGACGCCGAGCAGTGGTACCGGCAGGCCGCTGCGCGCGGCCACCGCCGTGCCGCTTTGCATCTCGGCGCCATCCTGGAGAAGCGGGGCCACCTCAAGGAGGCCGGGCGCTGGTACCTGACGTCCGCGAAGGACGGCGAGGCGCGGGCCGCCTGCGCCCTCGGATTCCTGCTGCGCGACGCCGGGGACACCGAGAGCGCCGCCGTGTGGTGGCTCCGGGCCGCCCAGGACGGCGACGGCAACGCCGCCAACGCGCTGGGTGCCCTGCACGCCGAGCGCGGGGAGACGCAGACCGCCGAGCGCTGGTACCGCGCCGCGATGGACGCGGGCGACGTGAACGGCGCGTACAACCTCGCGCTGCTCTGCGTGGAGCAGGGCCGGACCGCGCAGGCCGAACAGTGGTACCGGCGGGCCGCCTACGCCGGTCACCGCGAGGCCGCCAACGCGCTGGCGATCCTGCTGCTCCAGGTCGGCGACGCGGCCGGGGCGGAGCCCTGGTTCTCCAAGGCCGCGGAGGCCGGCAGCGTGGACGCCGCGTTCAACCTCGGCATCCTGCACGCCGGACGCGCGACCGACAGCGACGACGCCGCCGCCCTGCGGTGGTACGAGCGGGCGGCCGCGGCCGGACACACGGAGGCCGCGCTCCAGGTCGCCATCGCGCGGCTGCGGGAGGGCGACGAGCGGGCGGCCGAGCGGCATCTGCGCAGTGCGGCCGGAGGGGGCAGCGCCGAAGCCGCGTACCGGCTCGCCGCCGTGCTCGACGCCCGCCGGCCGCCTGCGCCCGCGCACGAACTGGGCGAGCCCACGCAGGAGAAGAGCGAGTGCGAGGAGTGGTACGAGCGGGCCGCGTCCCAGGGGCACCGGCGGGCCCAGGTGCGGGTCGGGATGCTGGCCGCGGCGCGCGGTGACGTGGTGGAGGCGGCCCGCTGGTACCGCGAGGCCGCGGAGGCGGGCTCGCGCAACGGCGCGTTCAACCTCGGGCTGCTGCTGGCCCGCGAGGGCAGCGAGCCGGAGGCGGCGCTGTGGTGGACCCGGGCGGCCGACGCCGGTCACGGCCGGGCAGCGCTCCGGCTGGCGCTCGTGTACGCGCGCCGCGGGGAACTCGCCGAGGGTCAGCGCTGGGCCGACCGCGCGGTGTCCCTGGGTCCTGCCGAGGTCGCCGAGCGCGCGGCCCGGCTGCGGGACGCGCTGCGGGAGGAACTGTCGGCCTGAGGCGGCGCGCCCGAGAGCGCACGCGCGGTCCGTCGCAGCTCCCTCGTCGGTTCCGGAGGGGAGCTGCGACGGGAGCTGTGACGGCCCCTGTGACGCCGCAGCAGTCTGCCCGGCCGAGGGGTGAGGCCAGCGCGGTGCCGGTCCCCGAGCGCCCTGTTCCGCTGCGGCGCCCGGCCTTCGCCGCCCTCCGGACAAGTGATTTGCACTGGTCCACAACGGTGACGTACTGTTCATTTCATCGACGCGGGGTGGAGCAGCTCGGTAGCTCGCTGGGCTCATAACCCAGAGGTCGCAGGTTCAAATCCTGTCCCCGCTACTGAAGGCCGAGGGCCGGAATCCGAAAGGGTTCCGGCCCTCGGTGTTTTCGCGCCCCGTGCGACCGGCGCGCGAAGGGCGACCTGTTCGACCCGCGCGGCGTTCTCCGGTGGCGGAGGTCTCGTCGACGGCTGACCGATGGACGGCCGAAAGCCCCGGCACGCCAGGCGTGCCGGGGCTTTCGTACGGCTGTGGCTCCGGGTGGCCGTATTACGCCGCCGCACAGTTCGGGCAGACGCCGCGGTACGTCATCTCGACACCCGACACCGTGAAGCCGAAGCGCTCGGTGTCCGGGAGGTCGCCGAGCGGGTCGCCGCTCGGGTGGACGTCACGGATCGCGCCGCACTGGGCGCAGACCAGGTGGTGGTGGGGGCGATGCGCGTTCGGGTCGTACCGCTTCGCGCGCTTGTCGGTGGCGACCTCCAGCACCTCGCCCAGGGAGACCAGCTCACCCAGCGTGTTGTAGACGGTCGCCCGGGAGATCTCGGGCAGCTTGGCCACGGCCCGGGCGTGCACCTCGTCGGCCGTCAGGTGGACGTGGTCGCCGTCGAGCACCTCGGCCACGACACGCCGCTGCGATGTCATCCGCCAGCCACGTCCGCGCAGTCGTTCCAACAGGTCACTCATACAGATCAGCCTAACAGCAGGTGAACCAGATCCCGAATGGGTGTGACTTTGGAAGGTGAATCGACTTGGACAAAGTCCAATGTAGGATCGAATCGATAGAGGCTGGGGAGTCGGACCGGCCCGGATGACGCTGGAGGCGCACGTGACGCAGGGACCGCTGACGACGGAGGCCGGAGCGCCGGTCGCCGACAACCAGAACAGTGAGACAGCGGGTGCCGGCGGCCCCGTTCTCGTCCAGGACCAGCTCCTGCTGGAGAAGCTCGCGCACTTCAACCGCGAGCGCATTCCGGAGCGCGTCGTCCACGCGCGCGGTGCCGGCGCGTACGGCACGTTCACGCTGACCCGTGACGTCTCGCGGTGGACGCGGGCGGCGTTCCTCTCCGAGGTGGGCAAGCGGACCGAGACGTTCCTGCGCTTCTCCACCGTGGCCGGAAACCTCGGCTCGGCGGACGCTGTGCGCGACCCCCGCGGCTTCGCGCTGAAGTTCTACACCGAGGAGGGCAATTACGACCTCGTCGGCAACAACACCCCGGTGTTCTTCATCAAGGACGCCGTCAAGTTCCCGGACTTCATCCACACGCAGAAGCGCGACCCGTACACGGGCTCCCAGGAGGCCGACAACGTGTGGGACTTCTGGGGTCTGAGCCCGGAGAGCACCCACCAGGTGACCTGGCTCTTCGGAGACCGCGGCATTCCCGCCTCCTACCGCCACCTGAACGGCTACGGCTCGCACACCTACCAGTGGAACAACGCGGCCGGCGAGGTCTTCTGGGTCAAGTACCACTTCAAGACCGATCAGGGCATCAGGAACCTCACGACCGAGGAAGCGGTCCGTCTGTCCGGCGTGGACCCCGACTCGCACCAGCGCGACCTGCGCGAGGCCATCGAGCGCGGCGACTTCCCGTCCTGGACCGTGCAGGTGCAGATCATGCCCGCGGCCGAGGCGGCGACGTACCGCTTCAACCCGTTCGACCTCACCAAGGTGTGGCCGCACGAGGACTACCCGCCCGTCGAGATCGGCCGGCTGGAGCTGAACCGCAACCCGCAGAACGTGTTCGCCGAGGTCGAGCAGAGCGTCTTCTCGCCGGCCCACTTCGTCCCGGGTATCGGGCCCTCGCCCGACAAGATGCTCCAGGGGCGGCTGTTCGCCTACGGGGACGCGCACCGCTACCGCGTCGGCATCAACGCCGGCCACCTGCCGGTGAACCGCCCGCACGCCACGGAGGCCCGCACCCACGCGCGCGACGGCGCGCTGTACGACGGCCGTCACGACGGGGCGAAGAACTACGAGCCCAACAGCTTCGGCGGCCCCGTCCAGACGGACCAGCCGCTGTGGCAGCCTGTCCCGGTCGACGGGCGCACCGGGAACAGCGCGGCCCCGGCGCACGCCGAGGACGACGACTTCGTGCAGGCGGGCGACCTCTACCGGCTGATGTCCGAGGGCGAGAAGGAGCGGCTGATCGCGAACCTGGCGGGCTTCATCGCCAAGGTCTCCCGCGACGACATCGCCGAGCGGGCCGTGCGCAACTTCCGCCTGGCGGACGGTGACTTCGGCAAGCGGCTGGACGCCGCGGTCCAGGCCCTCCGCGGCTGACGGCCGGTCCTTGCCATGGGCGGCGGGCCGGAACCCCGGGGGTGAGTCCCGGAGTTCCGGCCCGCTCGTGTCGCGTCGTACGGGACGTGCCCACCCCGCACGGGTCAGGCGGGGCGGGCACGTCCCGTACGGGTCAGGCGGGGATCTGCTGCCGTGCGGGAGCCCAGCAGCGGATGATGTCGCGGACCGAGACGATGCCGACCGGCCCGCCGTCGTCGAGGACGATCAGATGCCGGAAGCCGCCGTGCGCCATCGCCGAGGCGGCCTCCTCCAGGGTCCAGCCGGAAGCGGCGAAGACGACGTCGGTGGTGGTGTGGGTGCAGGCGGTCTCGGTGTCGGGATTCTGGCCCAGGGCGAGTGAGTTGAGGATGTCGCGCTCGGTGAGAATGCCGAGACCGGAGGAGTCCTCGTCGAGGACCACCGCCGCCCCGACACGGCGTGCCGACATCAGTCTGGCCGCCTGGCGGAGCGTGTGGGTCGGGCCGATGGTGAGGACCACCGTGCTCATGGCGTCGCGGACGAGCATGGGCTGGAGCCACCTCCTTGGTGAACCGACGGTCTCCGGGTCTGACACTGGAGAAACGGTTCACAAGTTCACAAGTGGGGGAGCTCTCAGAGTCGCAGTTAAAGGGAGGGTCAACAAGAGGGCGCGTGCGGCGAGTTCGGGGGCGCCCGAGGAGTACTCAGCAGTCCCGGACCGACCGCGGCTGCTCAGGAGTCGCGCCCGGCGTCTCTTGCCGGGGTAAAGAACCGGCGGGTGAGGTCGAGGCCGGTGAGCGGCTCCGGTCGCCCGGCGGCGCGGTGTCGGCCGGCGCTCACCGCCCTCCCGTCGACCGCCGGCCGCCCGGGGTCAGTAGCGCTGGTTCAGGTAACCGAGCATCTCGTCGTGCAGGATGCCGTTCGACGCGGCCGCGTTGCCGCTGTGCGGACCGGGACGGCCGTCGAGTCCGGTGAAGGAGCCCCCCGCCTCGGTCACCACGATCGCGTTCGCCGCCATGTCCCAGAGCGACAGCTCGGGTTCGGCGCAGATGTCCACGGAGCCCTCGGCCACCATCATGTACGGCCAGAAGTCGCCGTAACCGCGGGTGCGCCAGACGGCCTTCGTGAGGTCGAGGAAACCGTCGAGCCGGCCCTGGTCCTCCCAGCCGGACAGCGAGGAGTAGGCGAACGAGGCGTCGGACATCCGGGACACACTGGAGACCCGCAGCCGGCTCGCCGAGGACAGGCTGCGGCCGGTGAAGGCGCCGTGGCCCTTCGCCGCCCACCAGCGGCGACCGAGCGCGGGCGCGGAGACCACGCCGACGACCGGCTGGTAGCCGCCCTCGGCCGCCTCCATCAGGGAGATCAGCGTCGCCCAGACGGGCACCCCGCGGACGTAGTTCTTGGTGCCGTCGATCGGGTCCACGACCCAGCGGCGCGGGCCCGTGCCCTCGACGCCGTACTCCTCGCCGAGGACGGCGTCGCGCGGCCTGGCCCGCTGGAGATGACCGCGGATGATCTCCTCGGCGGCTTTGTCCGCCTCGCTCACCGGCGTCATGTCCGGCTTGGTCTCGACCTTCAGATCGAGCGCCTTGAACCGGTCCATCGTCGCGGCGTCGGCGGCGTCCGCGAGGACATGGGCGAGCCGCAGGTCATCGAGATAGTCGGGCATGACCGAACCGTATCTGTCCGCGTCGGGACGGGGCTACAGGGGACCGAAGGATGATCAGCTGCCCGCGCTGCCCGCGGCGCTGCCCGCGCTGCCCGCGCTGCCCGCGCTGCCCGCGCTGCCCGCGCTGCCCGCGCTGCCCGCGCTGCCCGCGCTGCCCGCGCTGCCCGGGTCGGTGGAGTCCGCGTCGACGGAGTCCGTCGTCCTGAGGGGGCGTGAGCCCCGGCCGGGATGCGTGCGGTCCGGCCGGGCGCGCCCTCCGCGCGGTCGGTGAATCGCCGGAGCCGCCGCGCACCCTTGACAGTGCTTCCCCGCGCGTCAAATCTGGCAGCAGAGCCGCTCGCCCCAGGGAGGCGATGATGCCCGCAGCGCGAGAATCCCTCTTGGACGCCGCCTACACGGCGCTGGCGCGCAGAGCGTGGTCGGCCGTGCGGATGGTCGACGTGGCCGCGGTGGCCGGGGTGTCACGCCAGACGCTCTACAACGAGTTCGGCAGCAAGGACGGCCTCGCGCGCGCCCTCGTACGCCGGGAGGCCGACGCCTATCTCGCCGGGGTCGACCGGGCGCTCGCCACCCACACGGACGCCCGGGACCGGCTGGTAGCGGCCGTCGAGTGGACGGCCTCGGCGGCCCGCAGCAACGCGCTGGTGCGGGCGATGCTCACCGGGTGCTGGGGCGAACGGCTGCCCGCGCCCGGCCTTGCCGCCGTGCCGTCGGCGTCCGTGGTGCCCGCGCAGCGGCGGGCGGACGGTCCGCTGCCCTCGCCCGCGGACTTCGTGACGCTGGTCAGGGACCGGGCCGTCGCCACGCTCGGCGTCTCCCGGACGGAGGCCGCCGAGGTCACGCGGTCCTGCGAACTCGTCGTCCGGCTCGGGCTGTCGTACGTGGTCGCGCCGCCCGCGGAGGGCGGGGTCACGGACCTGGTGAGGGCCGCGCTGGCGTCGTCGCACCGGAACGGGGCCTGAAGCCGCCCCGGGGTGCCGGACGCCACGGCTCAGTGGGCCGAGCCCGACAGCTGGAGGCCGATGACGCCCATGATGACGAAGCTGATGGAGACGATCTTGAGGACCGAGACCAGGTCGTCGAGGAAGATCATTCCGTAGATGGCGGTGCCCGCCGCGCCGATCCCCGTCCACACCGCGTACGCCGGCCCCACGTCGAGCTTCTTCAGGGACAGCGTCAGCAGACCGAAGCTGCCGAGGGCGAAGACGCAGAAGGCCACGGTGGGCCAGAGTCTGGTGAAGCCGTGCGAGAGCTTCAGACAGACGGCGAAGCCGGTTTCGAGCAGTCCCGCAACAACGACCAGCAGCCACGCCATGTCGTGTCCTCCCTTGTCCGCACGTCGACTGCTTCGGCTGGCCCGGATCCGGCTCGGTGCGATTATGCATTCAACGGCCGGGAGAAGCCCTTACCGACCACGGACCCGCGCAAACACGCCGACGTCAGTCGCCCTCGTGGCGCTCCCGGGTGGCGAGCAGCCGGCGCAGCGAGTAGAGGCGCTGCGGATCCGCGTGACCGTCCGCCACCCACTGGTCGAGCGCGCACTCCGGCTCGTCGTGGCTGCACGCGCGCGGACAGCCCTCGGTGCCGGGTTCGAGATCGGGGAAGGCGTGGATGACCCGGGACGGGTCGACGTGGTTCAGGCCGAAGGAGCGGACGCCGGGGGTGTCGACGAGCCAGCCGCCCGCCTTGCCGGCCAGCGGCAGGGCCAGGGCGGAGGTCGTCGTGTGCCGGCCGCGGCCGGTGACCGCGTTGACGTGACCGGTCGTCCGGCGCTGCTCCTTCGGCACCAGCGCGTTCACCAGGGTCGTCTTGCCGACGCCCGAGTGACCGACGAACGCCGTGATCCTGCCGACGAGTTGTTCCCGTACGAGGTCGGCCGCGGCCTCGCTCTCCAGCTCCTCGCGGCTGGTCACCACGTACGGGATGTCCAGCGCGCCGTACAGCTCCAGGAACTTGTCCGGCGGCGCGAGGTCCGACTTCGTCAGGACGAGGAGCGGGGTGAGACCGCCGTCGAAGGCCGCCACCAGACAGCGGTCGATCAGCCGGGGGCGTGGTTCGGGGTCGGCGAGGGCGGTGACGATGGCGAGCTGGTCGGCGTTGGCGACGACCACGCGCTCGAACGGGTCGTCGTCGTCGGCCGTGCGGCGCAGCACGGACGTGCGCGGCTCGATGCGGACGATGCGGGCGAGGGTGTCCTTCTCGCCCGACAGGTCGCCGACGATGGCCACCCGGTCACCGACGACGGCGGCCTTGCGGCCCAGTTCGCGCGCCTTCATCGCCATCACGACCCGGTCGCCGACCAGGCAGGTCAGCCGGCCGCGGTCGACCGTGAGGACCATGCCCTCGACGGCTTCCTCGTGCTTGGGGCGGATGTTCGTCCGCGGACGGTTGCCCTTGCGGTTCGGCCGCTGGCGGATGTCGTCCTCGTCGGTGTTCTTGTTGTAACGGCGCATGATCCAGATCCGCCCGTCAGTTCCCGAGCATTGCGGTCCACAGGTCGGGGAAGTCCGGCAGGGTCTTCGCGGTCGTCGCCACGTTCTCGATCTGGACGCCCTCCACCGCCAGCCCGAGGATCGCGCCGGCCGTCGCCATGCGGTGGTCGTCGTACGTGTGGAAGACGCCGCCGTGCAGCCGGCGCGGCCGGATGTGCAGACCGTCGGCGGTCTCGGTGACGTCACCTCCGAGTTCGTTGATCTCCTTGGTGAGCGCGGCCAGCCGGTCCGTCTCGTGCAGCCGCAGGTGGGCCACGCCCCGCAGGGTGGAGGGGGAGTCGGCGAGCGCCGCGACCGCCGCGATGCCCGGGGTCAGCTCGCCGACCTCGCCGAGGTCCACGTCGATGCCGTGGATCGCACCCGATCCGGTGAACTCCAGTCCGGTCTCGGTCAGTTCGCAGGAACCGCCCATTTCGGTGAAGATCTCCCGCAGCCGGTCACCGGGCTGGGTGGTGTGGGCCGGCCAGTCGGGCACGACGACCGTGCCGCCGGTCACGAGGGCGGCCGCGAGGAACGGCTGGGCGTTCGACAGATCGGGCTCGACGATCAGGTCGCGGCCGAGCAGCGCGCCCGGCGTCACCCGCCACACGTTCGGCTCGCCGCCCGACTCCGGCGTGTCCACCTGGGCACCGACGGCGCGCAGCATGTCCACGGTCATCCGGATGTGCGGCATGGAAGGGAGCGTCGAGCCGGTGTGCCGGACCTCGACGCCCTGGTTGAAGCGCGGCGCGGAGAGCAGCAGCGCGGACACGAACTGGGAGGACGACGAGGCGTCGATCTCCACCGGGCCGCCGTCCAGGGAGCCCTGGCCGTGCACGGTCAGGGGCAGCGCGCCGCGGTCGTTGTCGTCGATCCGGGCGCCGAGCAGCCGCAGCGCGTCGATCACTCCGTGCAGCGGACGCTCGTACGACCGCGGGTCGCCGTCGAAGCGGATCGGGCCGTCCGCGAGCGCGGCGACCGGGGGCAGGAAGCGCATCACCGTGCCGGCGTTGCCCACGTCGACCGTGGCCGGGCCGCGCAGGCCCGAGGGGATGATCCGCCAGGCCTCGCCGGAGGCGTCCGGGCCCGCCGCGACCGTCGAGCTGGAGGCGACCGTCTCCTCGATGCCCACGCCCATGGCGCGCAGCGCGCCCGCCATCAGCAGGGTGTCGCGGGAACGCAGCGGGCGGCGCAGCCAGCCCGGCTCGGAGGCCAGCGCGGCCAGCACGAGAGCGCGGTTGGTGACCGACTTGGACCCCGGCACGTGGACCGTCGCGTCGACGGCCCCGCTTGCGTACGGGGCGGGCCAGAGGGCGGTGTGGGCGGGGTTCGCGGTCATGCGCTCCACTTTATCGGCTGGAGGCCGGGCCGCCGTTGGTCCGTCACGGCCGAAGACACCGTCGGAGGGGCGCGGGGAGCTTCCCGTGCCCCGGGTACCGCGGACGGCAGCGCCGCAGCTCGGGACCCCTCAGCACCCGTGGGAAGCCGAGCGGCCGGCTCACACCTCCAGCAGCCACCGCGCGCCGCCCATCAGCGAGCACAGCGACACGGCGTGGAACAGGAACAGCCACAGTCCCGCCGGTACGTGGGTGAGCCGCGACAACTGGTCGGCGTCCGAGTCGCCCGCGTTGCCTCGCATCCGCTTCGCCTGGAGCTCGAACGCCGGCCGCACACCGCCGAGCAGCAGGAACCACACCACCGCGTACGCGAACGCCGCCTGCACCTGGGGGCCGGTGAGCCAGGACACCAACACGAAGGTTCCGCCGGCGAGGATCACGGTCAGCGCGCCGTACGCGTTGCGGATCATCACCAGCATGGCTATCAGCAGGGCCGTGGCCAGCCACAGCAGCAGGGTGATGTGGCCCGCGGCGAGGAGGGCCGCCCCGCCGAGGCCGAGCAGCGGGGGAGCGGTGTAGCCGGCCGCGGCGGTCAGGATCATGCCGAGCCCGGTCGGCTTGCCGCGGCTCACGGTCAGACCGCTGGTGTCCGAGTGCAGCCGGATGCCGCTCAGGCTGCGTCCGGTGAGCAGCGCGACCAGTCCGTGCCCGCCCTCGTGGGCGATGGTGACGGCGTTGCGGGAGAGGCGCCACACCCCGTGCGGGACGACCGCCGCGAGGGCCGCGACCAGAGTGGCGATCACCACCCACAGATCGGGGTCAGGCTGGCTGCCGAAGACCTCGTCCCACAGCGAGCTCAGGGAGGCCAGCGAAGTGGATGCGGTGCTGTCCATGGTCGGCGGGGGCTCCCTCTCGTGGCGCGGAGTCTGGCAGTCTGGCACGTATGTGCGGACGGTATGCGGCGAGTCGTCGACCCGAGGATCTCGCAGGAATCTTTGAGATCGAGAAGTGGGACGTCGAGGAGACTCTGGCTCCCGACTACAACGTGGCCCCGACGAAGGAGGTCTACGCCGTCCTCGACCGTCCTGTTAAGGACGCGGACAGCCCGAGGCCGGTTCGCCAGCTGCGCAAGCTGAAGTGGGGGCTCGTCCCGTCGTGGGCCAAGACACCCGAGGGCGGCGCCCGGATGATCAACGCGCGGGCCGAGACGGTGCACGAGAAGCCCTCGTACCGCCGGGCCTTCACCTCGCGCCGCTGCATCATCCCGGCCGACGGCTACTACGAGTGGGTCACCGGCACCGCCGAGCGCGACCTGGAGGTCGAGGGCAAGAAGAAGCGGCCGCGCAAGCAGCCCTACTTCGTGACCCCCGCGGACGGCTCGGTCTTCGCGATGGCCGGGCTCTACGAGTTCTGGCGGGACCGGACCCTGCCGGACGAGCACCCGCTGGCCTGGTGGGTGACCTGCTCGGTGATCACGACCGAGGCGGAGACCACGCCGCTCGCGGTGGCGCCCGACGAGGGCCCGCGGGCGCTGGCCGACATCCACCCCCGGATGCCCCTGATGCTCACCCCGGACCGCTGGGACAGCTGGCTCGACCCGGCCGCCACGCATCCGGACGCCCTGCGCGACCTGCTCGCCCCGCCGCCCACCGGACTGATGCGCGCGTTCCCCGTCTCCACGGCGGTCAGCAACGTCCGCAACAACGGACCGGAGCTGCTGAAGGAGCTGGAGGGGCCCGAGGAGGGCACACTCTTCTGACGTGACCGAGATCAACAGCGTGAGCGAGACGATCGAGACGGACGCCGGCCCGGCCCGCGTCACCTGGCACCGCGCGGCGCGACCGCGGCTCGTCCTCGCCGTGAGCCACGGCGCGGGCGGCGGCATCGAGGCCCGGGACCTCCGCGCGCTCGCCGGGGTGCTCCCCGGACACGGGGTGAGCGTCGCCCTCGTCGAACAGCCCTGGCGGGTGGCCGGCAAGAAGATGGCGCCCGCGCCGAAGACACTGGACGTCGGCTGGCGCGGGGTGTGGCCGGCCCTGGCGAAGCCCGGACTGCCGGTGATCTCCGGCGGCCGCAGCGCGGGCGCCCGCGTCGCCTGCCGTACCGCGTCCGAGCTCGGGGCCGCCGCCGTGCTCGCGCTCAGTTTCCCGCTGCACCCGCCGGGCAGGCCGGAGAAGTCCCGCGCCGACGAACTGCTCGGTGCGGGGGTGCCCACCCTCGTCGTCCAGGGCGGCAACGACCCGTTCGGCCGACCGCGGGAGTTCCCGGACGGCCCGTACGAGCTGGTCGAGGTGGCGTACGCGGACCACGGCTTCGCCGTACCGAAGAAGGCGCCCCTCGGACAGGAGGAGGCGCTGGAGATCGTCACGGACGGTGTCGTGCGGTGGTCCGCGTCACTCGGGTGATGCCCGGGAATGTTGCGTGACGGACCACTGTTGTGCGGATCAGACAGCACGGAGCGCGTGCTGGACCGTTCGTACGAGAGGAAGTCCGCCGCATGGGTTCGACCTTCTGCCCGAGCCGCAGCAGCCGCGCTGACCTGGACTGGACGGTGCTGCGCGCGGGTAAGAACACTCCGGTTCGGACACCGGGCGGCCAGGATGTACGTCCCTCCCCGGCCGCTGGGCAAGCCGCCCCGACCGAAGGTCGTCTATTCTCCGATTCCAGTGGGACCGGTCTCGGTCCCGCTACATCGCTGGAGGAGGTGGGTCCGGTCACTGGGACCGACGCAGGGACCGATAACGGCCAGGCGGAGCAGCCCGAGGGCCAGGGCACGAGCGACGCGTCGGCGGAATCGTCCGCCGAGCGCACCGCGCGCTTCGAGCGGGACGCGCTCGAATTCCTCGACCAGATGTACTCGGCCGCCCTGCGCATGACGCGCAACCCGGCCGACGCCGAGGACCTGGTGCAGGAGACGTACGCGAAGGCGTACGCGTCCTTCCACCAGTTCCGTGAGGGCACCAACCTCAAGGCGTGGCTGTACCGCATTCTCACCAACACCTTCATCAACTCGTACCGCAAGAAGCAGCGTGAACCCCAGCGCAGTGCGGCCGAGGAGATCGAGGACTGGCAGCTCGCGCGCGCCGAGTCGCACATGTCGACCGGACTGCGCTCCGCGGAGTCGCAGGCGCTCGACCACCTGCCCGACTCGGACGTCAAGCAGGCGCTGCAGGCGATTCCCGAGGAATTCCGCATCGCCGTGTATCTCGCGGACGTAGAGGGCTTTGCGTACAAGGAGATCGCGGACATCATGGGGACACCCATCGGAACGGTGATGTCCCGGCTGCACCGGGGCCGTCGCCAACTGCGCGGCATGCTGGAGGACTACGCCCGTGACCGCGGGCTGGTCCCCGCGGGCGCCGGAGAGTCGAACGAAGCGAAAGGCTCGGGCTCATGAGCTGCGGAGAGCCGCACGAGACGGATTGCAGTGAGGTACTCGATCACCTCTACGAGTTCCTCGATCATGAGATGCCGGACGCGGACTGCACCAAGTTCGAGGTCCACTTCGAGGAGTGCTCCCCGTGCCTCGAGAAGTACGGCCTCGAACAAGCCGTCAAGAAGCTGGTGAAGCGGTGCTGCGGTCATGACGACGTGCCCACCGATCTGCGGGCCAAGGTCATGGGACGCATCGACCTCATCCGCTCGGGGCAGGCCGTTCCCGACCACGACGTGACCGCGACGGCCCGGGAGTCCTGACCCCGGCGCGACCGTCCCGGTCCGAAAGACCGTCCGTCCGTCACCCGAACGTGCTAATCCGCGGGCTCCCGGCCCGCGGATTCGTGCATACCCGTCCACGTGCCGCTTTCCCCGTCCTAGGCTCCGGAGCCTGAGACCGGGGGAGGGACGAGGAGATGGGTTCGGTTCCGGCGGGAGCCCGGGTGTACGTGGCCTGTGTCGTTCTCGCGGCACTCGCCTGCCTCGCCCCCGTGCCGGACCTCCGTGTCCCCTGGTGGATCGTCGCCCTGCTCGCCGTGCTCTACGCCGGCTGCGACCACATTCCACCGCCCCGCGGACCGCGCGCCGCCGGATCACCCGGCGGCGAGACCCCGCAGGGCATGGGCACCTTCCTCCCCGTCCTGCTGGCCGGCTCCTTCCTGCTGCCGCCGTCCGCCGCCGCCCTCGTCGCGCTGCCCGGTGCCCTGCTCGCCCGGGTCGACCAGCGGCCGCGCACCCCGCGCCGCGTCTGGCGCGCCGCCCAGCTGGCCGTCGCCGTCTGGGCGGCCTCCCGGGCGTACGACGCGCTCGGCGGTCCGGACGCCGTGGCCGCCCCCCGTTTCCCCTACGCGCTGGCCCCCGCGGGGGCCGCCGTCCTCACCTTCTGCGCCGTGCTCGCCGTCCTCGACGGCGGCATCCTCGCGCTCGCCGAACGGGCGCCGCTGCGCACCGCCTGGCGCGGCCTCTTCGCGCGCTCGCTGGCCCCCGTCGCCGCGCACGGACTGGCCGGACTGATGATGGCGGTGCTCTGGCGCAGCCCGTACGGTCCCGTCGCCGCCCTGCTCGTGCTGCTCCCCATGTACGTGTCCTGCTGGGTCTTCGCCCAGTACCACCGGGAACGCGCCGCCCACCAGGCCACCATCCGCGCCCTCGTCCAGGCCGTCGACATCAAGGACGGTTACACCCGCGGACACAGCGAGCGGGTCGGCCAGGCGTCCATGATGATCGCCCGCGAACTCGGCATGGACGACGACCGCGTCGAAGGACTGCGCTTCGCCGGGATCCTGCACGACGTCGGCAAGCTCGGCGTGCCCACCCGGCTGCTGCGCAAGGACGGCCCGCTGACCCCCGAGGAACGCCGGATCATCGAACTGCACCCCGAGTACGGGCACGAGATGGTCCGCGGGATCGCGTTCCTCGGCGAGGCCCGTTCGGCGATCCTGCACCACCACGAACGGCTGGACGGCAGCGGATACCCGTACGGGCTGGCCGGCGCGCAGATCCCCGAGTTCGCCCGGGTGGTCGCCGTCGCCGACGCCTTCGACGCGATGACCTCCACCCGGTCCTACCGCAGGGCCCGGCCGGTACCGGCCGCCCTGGAGGAGCTGGAGCGCTGCGCCGGTGCGCAGTTCGACCCCGGCATGGTCGAGGCACTGGTGCGGGCGCTCGGCCGACACGGCTGGCACCCCGCGGTGACCGCGGACATCGGCCCGCCCGCCGTCCCCGGCGCAGGACCGGTCTCCCCGCACGCCTCCGACGCCCTCGGCCGGGGGGCGCCGTGAGCACCGCCGCACCCCGGCACGGGCTGACCGCGCGTCCCGCACGCTTCCCGTCGGCCGTGGCCCCGCCCGCCACGATCACCGCCGTACGCGCCCTCGCCCTCCTCCTCACCGTCCTCGCCCTCGGCGTCACCCTCTGGGACGGGCTCGACGACCGCGGTACGGCGCTGGCCTTCGGCGTGCTCATCGCCGTCGGAGAGCTGGCCCGCTGGAGCGGAGCCGAGGAACGGGAGTCGGCCCCCCTCGGAGCCGCCGGAGCCCTCGCGTACGCGCTGCTCGGCGAGAACGCAGGGCAGCGCACCGGACACGGTGTCCTCCAGGTCGTCGCCGTGGTCGTCGCGGCCGCCCTGATCGGCTGCGTCCCGCACGTCGCCCGCGGCCGCGGCCCCACCCTCGACCACCTCGCCCGCCGCGTCCTCACCGTCGCCTTCGCCGCCGTCTGCTTCCAACCCCTCTACAACCAGGGCAGGTTGCCGGCGTGGGGAGGTCCCGCGGTCGCTCTGCTGCTCGTCGCGCTGCTCGTGGTCACCACGCTCTGGGACGCCGTGCTCGCGGCGGCGACGGCGCACGCGCGGACCCGGTGGCCGTTCGGGCCGCTGCTGCGCGACGAGCTGCGGGCCACGCTCGGGATCGGCTCGGCCGTGTGCGCGACCGGGGCCGTCATGGCGCTCGCCGTCGCGGTGGTCGGACTGTGGGCCCTGCCCGTGTTCTCGCTGCCGCTGCTGCTCACCCAGCTGTCCTTCCGGCGGTACGCGGCGGTGCGGGTCACCTACCGGCAGACGATCGCCTCGCTCGCCCGGGCGACCGAGATCGCCGGGTACACCCCGGCCGGGCACGCCCGCCGGGTGGCCGCCCTCAGCCGGGCCGTCGGCCGTGAGCTGGGCCTGTCCGAACCCGGCCTCACCGTCCTGGAGTACGCGGCGCTGATGCACGACATCGGACAGCTCAGCCTGGTCGACCCCGTGCCGGCCGGAGCGACCGCCGGCCTCCCGCCGGACGAGCAGCGGCGGATCGCGCTGCTCGGCGGTGCCGTCGTCCGGCAGACCGGCGTGGACGCCGAGGTCGCCGTGGTGGTGGAGCGCCAGGCGGATCCGTACCGGGAGCAGCCCGTCACCGCGCGCATCGTCCGCGCCGTGAACGCATACGAGGAGATGGCCCGGGAAGCAGGGCCCGGAGGGCCGCTGACGGCTCTGGAGAAGCTGCGGCTCGCGACCGCCCGCGACTACCAGCCCGAGGTCGTGGAGTCGCTGGCCCGGGTCCTGTCACGACCCGGTCTGACCTTGCCCTGGGCTGGGTAACCCATGGGTAATGAGCGGCCGTCCGACGGTACGTGGTTGGATGCGAGGAAGAGGGTGTTCGGGGGTACGGGCCTGCCCGGGCCGGCACTGCCTTCAGGGGACTCTTCAAAGAACCGGCAGGCGGGAAACGCAAGGAACTGGCAGGCGGGAATCGTGAGGATCTTCGGCAAGGGACGACACCGGCCCTCCGCCTCATGGCGGCAGGCCACCGATCGTGCGTTCACGCTCATCGGCGACGGCCGGTACGAGGACGCGGGAGCGCTGCTGACGCGGGCCGCGGACCTGGAGCCCTGGCTGTCCGAGTCCTGGTTCAACCTGGCGCTGCTGCACAAGTTCCGGCACGACTGGGAGCAGGCACGGGCGGCGGGCCTGCGGGCCGTCGCGCTGCTCGACCGGGAGACCGGCGCACCCGACTGGTGGAACGTCGGGATCGCGGCCACCGCCCTTCAGGACTGGCCGCTGGCCCGCCGTGCGTGGCAGGCGTACGGGCTGCGGGTGCCCGGCGGTGCCGCCGTCTCCGGCGAGCCGGTGGGCATGGACCTCGGCAGCGCGGCCGTCCGGCTGTCGCCCGAGGGCGAGGCCGAGGTCGTGTGGGGGCGGCGGCTGGACCCCGCCCGTATCGAGGTGCTGTCGATCCCGCTGCCGTCCTCCGGGCGCCGCTGGGGCGAGGTCGTGCTGCACGACGGCGTCCCGCACGGCGAGCGGACCACCGCGGCGGGCCACTCGTATCCGGTCTTCGACGAGATCGAGCTGTGGGCGCCCTCACCGGTGCCCACCTGGGTCGTGCTGCTGGAGGCGGCGACCGAGGACGACCGGGACGCGCTGGAGCAGCTCGCGGCCGACGCGGGGTTCGCCGCCGAGGACTGGTCCTCGTCCGTGCGGCTGCTGTGCCGGATGTGCTCCGAGTCACGGATGCCGTCCGACGAGGGCGACGGGGAGCACCTGGACCCGCACGACCACAGCGAGCCGGGACACCCGGGCCCGCTGGGACACCGCACCGACGGGCAGCTGTGGGTTCCCGAGCGGGAGTGCGGTCTCGCGGCCCCCGCCTCGCTGGTGCGCGGGCTGCTGGACGGCTGGGTGGCGGACAGCCCGGACTCCCGGGACTGGCGGGACCTGGAAGAGGTCTGCTGAGGTCCCCTTAGGCTGTACCCGCAGATTTCCCGAAGGTTTGAGGAAGGCGTACGTCGTCATGGCCCAGCAGGACACCGATCAGCAGCACGTGGGCGTGCTTCCCGTGGACGACGACGGCTACGTCATCGACACCGAGGAGGCCGAGGAGCGCGAGTCGGCCTACCGCGAGCGGGGTACCTCGCGGCCGATCACGGTGGTCGGCAACCCGGTGCTGCACAAGGAGTGCAAGGACGTCACCGACTTCGGCGACGAGCTGGACCGGCTGATCGCCGACATGTTCGCGAGCCAGCGCACCGCAGAGGGCGTGGGCCTGGCCGCCAACCAGATCGGCGTCGACCTGAAGGTCTTCGTCTACGACTGCCAGGACGACCAGGGCACCCGGCACGTCGGCGTGGTCTGCAACCCCAAGCTCGTCGACCTGCCCGCCGAGCAGCGTCAGCTCGACGAGAGCAACGAGGGCTGCCTGTCCGTGCCCACGGCGTACGCGCCGCTGGCCCGCCCCGACTACGCCGAGGTCACCGGTCAGGACGAGAAGGGCAACCCGGTCCGGGTACGCGGTACGGGCTACTTCGCGCGCTGCCTGCAGCACGAGACGGACCACCTGTACGGGTACCTGTACATCGACCGGCTCTCCAAGCGTGAACGCAAGGACGCCCTGCGGCAGATGGCCGAGAACGAACCGCGCTACGAGATCGTCGCGAACGACTGACAACGCTGATGTAGCACGCCTGCGGCCGCCCCGTACGGCTGTGACAGAAATTGACAGGCGGGACGCACGGCTCCTCGTGGGCCGGCTCGAACGGTGCCTGGTCAGGAGAACCTCCTGACCAGGCACCGTTCGTATGTGCGTCGCACGTTCGCTCCCTTGTGCTCTCCCGGTGATCCAGATTCAGTCACACAAGGGGAGATTCTCGGCACCTTGAGGTAGTGAATGGAGCAAATCCGTTCCCAGAACGGTCAGTTGTGGTGCTGAATGGGAAGTGCGGGGATACGCAACGGCGCACGCCCGGCACAGCGGGAGGGGCGTGGCGCCAACAGGCGGCTGAGAGGGGTTTGTTCGTGCATGCTTTCTCACACGGCTCTTCATCGACACCGACAGCGATCGCGGTCCCACCGGCGCTCTCTCTCGCGGTGATCGAGTCCGAGTTTCCCCGTCAACTGCACCCGTATTGGCCCAGGCTCCAGGAGAAGACCCGGACCTGGCTCCTCGAAAAGCGGCTCATGCCCGCGGACAAGGTCGAGGAATATGCCGACGGTCTGTGCTACACGGACTTGATGGCGGGCTACTACATAGGCGCTCCCGACGAGGTCATGCAGGCGATAGCCGACTACAGCGCGTGGTTCTTCGTCTGGGACGACCGGCACGACCGGGACGTCATCCACGGCCGCGCGGAC
This sequence comes from Streptomyces sp. M41(2017), assembly GCF_002078175.1. Lineage (GTDB taxonomy): Bacteria > Actinomycetota > Actinomycetes > Streptomycetales > Streptomycetaceae > Streptomyces. Next base: position 3,399,045 of record NZ_MWFK01000001.1, read on the forward strand.
GCCTGGCGGACGCTCAGGTTCCAGCTCCACGCGGCCCTGGACGCACCCGGGGACCACCTGCACCACCAGGATCCCCTGGTCGCGGGGTTCGCCGACAGCGTGGGCCGGCTGTACTCGTTCCTCGGGGAGAACTGGAACGAGCGGTTCGCGCTCCACTTCCACGCGGTGATCGAGGCGTACGACCGGGAATTCCGGAACCGTACGTCCGGCGCCGTACCCACCGTCGACGAATATCTCGAACTGCGTCGGCTCACCTTCGCGCACTGGATCTGGACCGACCTCCTCGAACCGAGCGCGGGACAGGAACTCCCCGACACGGTACGACTGCACCCCGCATTTCACCGGGCGGCTCTGCTCAGTCAGGAATTCGCCGCCTGGTACAACGACCTCTGTTCGCTGCCGAAGGAAATAGCGGGCGACGAGGTCCACAATCTCGGTATCAGTCTCATTCACCATCAGGGGCTGACGCTCGAAGAAGCCGTCACCGAAGTCCGGCGCCGGGTCGAGGAATGCATCAGTGAATTCCTTGCCGCCGAGAAGGACGTCTTAAGGCTCGCCGAAACCCTCACGGACGGCACCGTGGAGGGAAAGGCGACGAGTGCCGCGGTGAGGGCGTGCGTCGGAAACATGCGGAACTGGTTCAGCTCCGTGTACTGGTTCCACCACGAGTCGGGCCGGTACATGGTCGACAGCTGGGACGACCGCTCGACACCCCCGTACGTCAACAATGAAGCGGCAGGTGAGAAATGACCGTCGAGTCCGTACGACCCGAGGTGCCCGAGGTGCTGGAGCTGTCCGTTCCGCCCCTCGCCGGAGGCGGGGTGCCCGTACTCGGGCACGGCTGGAAACTGGCCCGCGACCCGCTCGCCTTCTTCACCCAGCTGCGCGACCACGGCGACATCGTGCGCCTGAAGCTCGGCCCCAAGACGGTGTACGCCGTCACCACCCCCGCGCTCACCGGCGCGCTGGCGCTCAACCCGGACTACGAGATCGGCGGCCCCCTGTGGGAGTCGCTGGAAGGGCTGCTGGGCAACAAGGGCGTCGCGACGGCCAACGGACCGATGCACCGGCGCCAGCGGCGGACCATCCAGCCCGCGTTCCGCGCCGACATCATCCCCGAGTACGGGCCGATCATGGAGGAGGAGTCCCGCGCGTTCGCCGACCGCTGGGAGGGCGGGGCGACCGTCGACTGCACCTCCGAGTCCTTCCGCGTCGCCGTCCGCATGGCCGCCCGCTGCCTGTTGCGCGGCCGCTTCATGGACGAGCGCGCCGAGCGGCTCAGCCTCGCCCTCGCAACCGTGTTCCGCGGTATGTACCAGCGCATGGTCATACCCGCGGGGCCGCTCTATCGGCTCCCGCTTCCGTCCATGCGTAAATTCGACCGGGCATTGGCCGATTTGCACGCTCTCGTCGACGAGATCATCGCCGAGCGCCGCGCATCTGGTCAAAAGCCGGACGATTTGCTGACGGCATTGCTGGAGGCGAAGAACGACGGCGGCGACCCCATCGACGAACAGGAGATCCACGACCAGGTCGTCGCGATACTGACGCCCGGAAGCGAAACCATCGCGTCCACGATCATGTGGCTGCTCCAAGTCCTCACCGAACACCCGGAAGAGGCGGACAAGGTGGCCGCCGAGGTGCAATCCGTCGTCGGGGACCGGCCCGTCGGATTCGACGACGTCCGGAAGCTGTCGCACACGAACAATGTCGTCGTCGAGGCCATGCGTTTGCGCCCCGCCGTATGGATATTGACGCGGCGGGCGGTGACCGAAACCGAACTGGGCGGCTATCGCATTCCGGCCGGTGCCGACATCGTCTACAGCCCGTACGCGATCCAGCGCGATCCCCGCTCGTACCAGGAGCATCTGGATTTCGATCCCGAGCGCTGGCTTCCGGAACGCTCCGCGGACATCCCGAAGTACGCGATGCGTCCCTTCAGCGTCGGCAACCGCAAGTGCCCCAGTGACCACTTCTCGATGGCGCAGCTCACGCTCGTCACCGCGACCGTGGCCTCCCGCTGGCGCTTCGCGCAGGTGCCCGGCTCCAACGACGCGACCCGCGTCGGCATCACCCTGCGGCCGCACGGGCTGCGGCTGAAGGCCGACCCGCGCTAGCCGGGTCCACGGTCCGGCCCGCCCGCACGTCCACCTGGCGCACGTTCAGGCCGCCTCCGGGCCCCTGAACGTGCGCCGGTACGCGTTCGGGGTCGTGCCGAGACTCCGGACGAACTGGTGGCGCAGGGCGGCGGCCGTGCCGAATCCCGTGCGGCTCGCGATCGCGTCCATCGTCTCGTCCGACGCCTCCAGCAACCGTTGTGCCAGCAGCACCCGTTGGCTCAGGATCCAGCGGTAGGGCGTGGTCCCGGTCTCCTGCTGGAAGCGGCGCGCGAAGGTGCGGGGCGCCATGTGGGCGCGGGCCGCGAGCTGTTCGACGGTGGTCTCCAGGTCGAGGTGACGCTGCATCCACACCAGCACGTCACCGACCGTGTCGCACCGCGAGCGGGGCAGGGGCCGCTCGATGTACTGGGCCTGGCCGCCGTCCCGGTGCGGCGGGACCACCATGCGGCGGGCGATGGTGTTGGCCACCTCGGTGCCCTGCTCCTTGCGGACGATGTGCAGGCAGGCGTCGATCCCGGCGGCGGTGCCGGCCGAGGTGATCACCGGGTCCGCGTCGACGTACAGCACGTCCGGTTCGACGACCGCCCGCGGATACTGCCGGGCCAGCTCGTCGGCATGCTGCCAGTGCACGGCGCAGCGGCGGCCGTCGAGCAGCCCGGCCGCGCCGAGCGCGAAGACGCCCGAACACACGCTGAGCACCCGGGACCCGCGGTCCACCGCCCGGCGCAGCGACGCGAGCAGTTCGGGCGGATAGCCCCGGACGGCGAAGGTGTTCCCGGCGGGGACGACGACGAGGTCCGCCTCTTCGAGCCGGTCCAGGCCGTACGGCGTGGAGACCGTGAAGCCGGGGACGTGGGTGCGGAGCGTCGGACCCTCGGCGGAGACGACCGCGAACTCGTAGACCGGCAGGCCCTCGTCGCTGCGGTCGAGGCCGAAGACCTCGCACACGACGCCGAGTTCGAAGGGATGCACGCCGTCGAGCAGCACGGCCGCCACGTTGTTCAGCATGGTCCTCAGTGTGCACCGGAAGTGGCAGTAATTCGAGGGGGTGCGGCAGTTCTGCCACTGACGGTAAGGAGTCACCGGCGGGACACTGATGTTCATGAACGCACTGATGAACAACCTCGTCGGAATCCTCGTCGTCCTCGCGGTCTTCGCGCTCGTGGCGCTCCCGTCCTTGATCGGGCTCGCCCGGGAGAGGCGGGTGGATCGTCAGCTCAGGGCGGCCGCCGGCGCCCGGCAGGACGCCTGGCGGCCACCGCGGCCTCAGGCCTTCGTCACGACCACCGTGACCGCCCACTCCTGAAGTCCCTTGCAGGAGATCCGGCCCGGATCGCTCGGGCACATCGGCCGGGACGAGGTCAGCCGGACCGTCCCGGCCGAGACCGCCCGGTAGGCCGCGGCCGCGTCGCCGGGCTGAAGGACGATGCCGCCGTTGGTCGGCACCAGGCCGCCGCCGTCGCTCTTCACGGGCTTCCAGGGGCGGGGAGTGGTGCCGTCCAGCGTGACGCGGAGCGTGTCCCCGGCCGCCAGGCAGTACGTGTGGCCGGTGTCGGCCGCGTCGAGCATCCCCTTCACCGTCGTGCAGTCCTGGTCCGAGGACGGGGGCGGTGACGCGGGTGAGGCCGACGACGGGGGCGACGTGGGCGGGGTCGGGGACGCGGACCCGGGCGAGGACGGGGACGACGGAGCGCCCGTCGGCGACACGGTCCTGCCGCCGCCCGCCTCGCTTCCTCCCTGTGTTCCGCAGCCCGCCGCGAGGAGCAGGGTCAGTGCCGTGAGGGCGATGGTCCTGGTGTGGGTCGTTCGACGCATGGGGTGGCCTCCTTGCGGGTTGGACGTGCCACCGGCGGATCAGGATCCATCCGGCCTGCGTGACGTGCGACAGGGCCCCGGCCGCCACGGCGGTCGGGGCCCTGTGCGCGTCCGGTCAGCCGGTCGTCAGGGCGGTGTCGTCCACGACGAAGCTCGTCTGCTGGGAGGAGTCCTCGGCGCCGCTGAACTTCAGCGTGACGGTGGAGCCGGCGAAGGAGGACAGGTCGAAGGTCTTCTGGGCGTAGCCCGTGGCCTTGTTGAGGTTGGAGTAGGTCGCCAGCGTGGTGGAGCCGGCGGTGACGGTGAGCTTGTCGTAGGCCGTACTGGTGCTGGTCTCGGCCGTGTCGATGTGCAGGTAGAACGTCAGCGTGGCCTTGCAGCCGCTCGGGACGGTCACCGACTGGGACAGCGTGTCGGTGTGGGTCGAGCCGTAGCCGTCCAGCCAGGCCTTGTAGGAACCGCCGTGCGCGGCCTCACCGGTGTCGGTCGTGATGACACCGCTCGACGCGGTCCACGACGTGCTGCCCGACTCGAATCCCGGGTTGCCGAGCAACTGCGCCGCGGAGCAGGTGCCGCCGCCCGAGGTGCTCACGGTCCAGGTGAAGGAGGCCGACCCCGAGGCGCCGGTGCCGTCCTTCGCGGTGACGGTGACCGCGTAGGTGCCCGCGGTGCTCGCCGTGCCGGAGACCAGACCGGTCGAGGAGCTGATCGACAGCCCGGTCGGCAGCCCGGTCGCGCTGTACGTGAGGGCCGCGCCGGCGCTGTCGGTGGCCGCGATCTGCAGGCTCACCGAACTGCCCGTCGCCGTCGACCGGTTGCCCGGGTCGGTGACGGTCACCGTGTTGCCGGTGCTGCCGCCCGAGGTGAAGGCGGCCGTGCCGTTCGGGGTGCCCCAGCCGGTCGGCCCGTCGTAGCCGGTGCCCGCGGTGCAGAAGTAGGAGGGCGAGCAGGAGCCGTTGTTGCCGCTGGTCACGTCGTAGAGGCTCGACGTGTGGGAGTAGGGGTACTTCGCCGGGTAGTCGGCGGAGCCGGGGGTGCCGGCCAGCGCGTAGACACCGGCGATGATCGGGGCCGAGGCGCTGGTGCCGCCGTAGACAGCCCATCCGGAGCCGCCGTAGGTGTCGTAGACGGCCACGCCGGTCGCGGGGTCGGCGACCGCGGAGACGTCGGACTCCATGCGCTTCGAGCAGCCGGTGTCGGTCTGCCAGCTCGGCTTGGCGTCGTACGCGGAGCAGCCGGAGCCGGTGCCCTCGGTGCTGTTGGTCTTCCAGACCGACTCGCTCCAACCGCGGGAGCTCGACGAGGTGGTCAGCGCGGTTCCGCCGACCGCGGTCACGTACTGGGACGTGGCCGGGTACTCGGCGCCGTAGGCCTCGTCGCCCGAGGAGACGGTGATCGCGACGCCCGGGTGCTTGAAGTACGAGGTGTCCTCGCTCGTCTGCGAGGAGGACTCGTCGCCGCCCCAGCTGTTGGAGACGAACTTCGCGCCGAGCGCGACCGCCTCGTTCTCCGCCGCGCCGAGGTCGGTGTCGTTCGCCGAGTTGGCCTCGACGAGGACGATGTTGCAGTTCGGGCAGACGGCGCTGACCATGTCGATGTCGAGCGCCTCCTCACCCGCCCAGCCGCTGTCGTTCGTCGGCAGCGAGGTGGTCGAACCGGTCTGGCTCACCTGCTTGAAGCAGCCGTTGGCCTTCGTGCAGGCCGACAGGCCGAACTGGCTGCGGTACGTGGCGAGGTCGGCGGCGGCGTTGGGGTCGTTGTACGCGTCGACGACGGCGACGGTCAGGCCGGAGCCGCCGGTCGAGGGCAGGTTGTAGGCGCTGTGCAGGTTGGCCGGGCTCAGGCCGGACACCGCGGCGGCCGCGTCCGGGGAGACGGCGGCGGCGAGCTTCTGCGCGATGTCGGTCCGGCGCTGCGCGAAGCACGACATCGTGCCGGGCCGGGCGGCCTCGGCGCACAGGTGCTTCGTCGCGACCTTCTGGCCGGCCTTCCCGGTGGCGTGGACGGCCTGCCGGGCGGGGTCGGTGAGAGCCCTGGAGTTCTGGGTGGCGTGCGAGATCGTGGGGGCCGGCGCGGGCTGGGCGTCCGCCGGCGGGGCCGCCGCGAACCCGGCGAGGCCGAGAGCGAGGGCCGGAAGGGCCGAGGTGAGGAGTCTTCGCAGGCTCCGGGCGGGTCTGCCGGAGGGTATCGGGCGCTGGGAACGCATGGGGGTGTCGCCTCCATCGGTTCGAGGCCGGTGCCGCGTGGGCCCTGGTGGGGCCCTGCGCGGTGCCACAGCCGGAAGTGGGGGTTCTCGGCGCTCTGAAGGACCGGCTCATGACGCGCGTAGCGCGGTTCACGGAGAGGTGCTCCGAGGCGACCCGCGCCCTGCCGTGCGATACGTCATGGGCATGCCAATTCAGTTGTCCCGTCGTGCCGCTGTCGGGCGATACGGCGGGACGGCCAGAACGTAGCCGGGCCCGACGACCTGCGAACAGCCGTGCCCGCAGAACTTTGCCGCTCCATGGACGGGGATTGGAACGGGGATTGGCGGCCCGGGGGCAGCACGTGACGAAAGCCGGGCCGCACAGGCGGCCCGGCTCTCACCGGTCACGCGTGCGCGGCCCGGCTCTCAACGCTCACGTCCGGTCGGGCGACCGGATCGGTGACGAACGGTCAGAAGTCCTCGTCGAGGTCGACCGAACCCTCCACCGCGACCTGGTACGCCGACGGGCGGCGCTCGAAGAAGTTCGTCAGCTCCTGGACACCCTGGAGCTCCATGAAGGAGAACGGGTTCTCCGAGCCGTACACCGGCGCGAAGCCCAGCCGCTGCAGACGCTGGTCGGCGACACACTCCAGGTACTGCCGCATCGAGTCGGTGTTCATCCCCGGCAGGCCCTCACCGCACAGGTCGCGGCCGAACTGCAGCTCGGCCTCGACGGCCTCCCGCAGCATGTCCGTCACCTGCTCCTGGAGCTTGTCGTCGAAGAGCTCCGGCTCCTCCTTGCGGACGGTGTCCACGACCTCGAAGGCGAAGCTCATGTGCATGGTCTCGTCGCGGAACACCCAGTTGGTGCCGGTCGCCAGGCCGTGCAGCAGACCGCGGCTGCGGAACCAGTAGACGTACGCGAAGGCGCCGTAGAAGAAGAGGCCCTCGATGCACGCGGCGAAGCAGATCAGGTTCAGCAGGAAGCGGCGCCGGTCGGCCTTGGTCTCCAGCCGGTCCAGCTTCTCGACCGAGTCCATCCACTTGAAGCAGAACTGCGCCTTCTCGCGGATGGAGGGGATGTTCTCGACCGCGTCGAAGGCCGCCGCGCGGTCCGCGGGGTCGGGCAGGTACGTGTCGAGCAGCGTCAGATAGAACTGGACGTGCACGGCCTCCTCGAAGAGCTGACGGCTCAGGTAGAGCCGCGCCTCGGGGGAGTTGATGTGCTTGTACAGGGTCAGCACGAGGTTGTTCGACACGATCGAGTCGCCCGTCGCGAAGAACGCGACCAGCCGGCCGATCATGTGCTGCTCACCCGGCGTCAGCTTCGCGAGGTCGGCGACGTCCGAGTGGAGGTCGACCTCCTCGACGGTCCAGGTGTTCTTGATCGCGTCCCGGTAGCGCTCGTAGAAGTCCGGGTAGCGCATCGGACGGAGCGTCAGTTCGAAGCCCGGGTCGAGCAGGTTCTTCTCGTGGTCGGTGTCGGTCATTACTGGCAGGCCTCGCAGGACTCGGGGTTTTCCAGGGAGCAGGCGACGGCGTCGGGGTCGGTGACCTGCTGGACGGGGATGGTCTTCTCGGGCTGCGCCTGGGCCTGGGCGGCGCGGGCGATGCGCGTCGCGGGACGGGACCGCAGGTAGTACGTGGTCTTCAGACCCGACTTCCAGGCGTAGGAGTACATCGAGGAGAGCTTGCCGATGGTCGGCGTCTCCAGGAACAGGTTCAGGGACTGCGCCTGGTCCAGGAACGGGGTCCGCGCGGCGGCCATGTCGATCAGGCCGCGCTGCGGGATCTCCCACGCCGTGCGGTACAGGTCGCGGACGTCCTGCGGCACCCAGGTGAAGCCCTGCACCGAGCCGCTGGACTCGCGCAGCGCCTCACGGGTCTGCGCGTCCCACACGCCGAGCTTCTTCAGCTCGGCCACCAGGTAGGAGTTGACCTGGAGGAACTCGCCGGAGAGCGTCTCGCGCTTGAACAGGTTCGACACCTGCGGCTCGATGCACTCGTAGACGCCCGCGATGGACGCGATGGTGGCGGTCGGCGCGATGGCGAGGAGCAGCGAGTTGCGCATGCCGACCTCGGCGATCCGCTGCCGCAGCGCCGCCCAGCGCTCCGGCCAGTTCAGCTCGACGTCGAAGTGGTCGGGGTGCAGCACGCCACGGGCGGTACGGGTCTTCTCCCAGGCGGGGAGCGGGCCGTTGCGCTCGGCGAGGTCCGCGGAGGCCTCGTAGGCGGCGAGCATGATGCGCTCGGCGATCCGGGTGGACAGGGCGCGCGCCTGCGGTGAGTCGAAGGGCAGCCGCATCTTGAAGAAGACGTCCTGGAGGCCCATCGCGCCCAGACCGACCGGACGCCAGCGGGAGTTGGAACGCCCCGCCTGCTCGGTCGGGTAGAAGTTGATGTCCACGACCCGGTCGAGGAAGGTGACCGCGGTGCGCACGGTCTCGTCGAGCCGCTCCCAGTCGATGTCGTCACCGACGACGAACGCGCCGAGGTTGACCGAGCCCAGGTTGCAGACCGCGGTCTCCCCGTCGTCCGTGACCTCCAGGATCTCGGTGCACAGGTTCGAGGAGTGGACGGTGTGGCCGGGCTCCGCCGTCTGGTTGGCGGTGCGGTTGGCCGCGTCCTTGAAGGTCATCCAGCCGTTGCCGGTCTGCGCGAGGGTGCGCATCATGCGGCCGTAGAGGTCGCGGGCCGGGATGGTCTTCTTGGCGAGACCCGCCTCCTCGGCCTTGCGGTACGCGGCGTCGAACGCGTCGCCCCACAGGTCGACCAGCTCGGGCACGTCCGAGGGGGAGAAGAGCGACCAGACGCCGTCCTCGTTCACCCGGCGCATGAACTCGTCCGGGATCCAGTGGGCGAGGTTCAGGTTGTGCGTACGCCGTGCGTCCTCACCGGTGTTGTCGCGCAGCTCCAGGAACTCCTCGATGTCGGAGTGCCAGGTCTCCAGGTACACCGCGGCGGCGCCCTTGCGCCGGCCGCCCTGGTTCACCGCGGCGACCGAGGCGTCGAGGGTCTTGAGGAACGGGACGATGCCGTTGGAGTGCCCGTTGGTGCCGCGGATCAGCGAACCGCGCGACCGGATGCGGGAGTACGACAGACCGATGCCGCCGGCGTGCTTCGACAACCGGGCGACCTGGTGGTACCGGTCGTAGATCGAGTCCAGCTCGTCCTGCGGGGAGTCGAGGAGGTAGCAGGACGACATCTGGGGATGCCGCGTACCGGAGTTGAAGAGCGTGGGGGAGGACGGGAGGTAGTCGAGCCGGCTCATGAGCCCGTAGAGCGCGGAGACTTCGTCGACGGCGCGCGCCGTGTCGTCCTCGGCGAGGCCGGAGGCGACCCGCAGCATGAAGTGCTGGGGCGTCTCGACGACCTTGCGGGTGATGGGGTGGCGGAGCAGGTAACGGCTGTGCAGCGTACGGAGACCGAAGTAGCCGAAGCGGTCGTCGCCGGCCGTGTCGATCATCGCGTCGAGCCGGGCGGTGTGCAGCCGGACGAAGTCGGCGGTGCGGTCGGCGACCAGTCCCTCGCGGTGGCCGACGGCGACCGACTCGGAGAAGGTCGTGACGCCCTGGGACCTGGCCTCTGCGGCGATGCTGATGGTGAGCAGCCGCGCGGCGAGCCGGGAGTAGACGGGATCCTCGGAGATGAGTCCGGCGGCCGCCTCCGTGGCCAGTTCGCGCAGTTCGGCCTCGTCGGCGCGGGCGGACCGGCCCCGCAGCGCCGCGGCGGCGACCCGGCCGGGGTCGGCGTCGGCGAGGTCGGCGGTGAGGTCGGTCAGGGTCCGCAGCAGCGCGGCTCCGGGGCCGTCGGTCTCCACCGGGGCCTGGTGCTCGGTCACTGAAGCCGGATCTGCTGGCGCGATGGTCACGTGGGGCTCTCCCTCGCTCGGCACGGGGCCTGTCGGGGAGCACGGGGGCACACGGAAGCGCTTCTGGGCAGCCAGCGCACCGCGTCCACCGGCCCATTCCGCGAGGCCCGGACGTCGTCGGCACCCGGGCCGGGTGGCCGGGGTGCGCTGTCGGCAGGTCCTCGGACTGAGACGTGTGCGGGCACGTCCAATACACGAACACGCACAAGTACACCGTTGCGGGACAGTTCCGGATTCGCACCGGATTCCCCTGCGACGACAGCGAGCATGAGCATACATCTTGTGCCGGGCTCAGGGAGCACCCCCACATGTTGTGTCGTGTCGGTGCCGGAGAGCGCTACGGAGCGTGCCGGAAGGTCAACTCGTAGGTGAGCGGCCGGAGGTCGCCGGGCTTCGGCCGGGCCGCCCACGCCGTCGCCCCGGCGGTCCGCACGGCCCCGTGACGCCGCCCGGCTCGCTGGTGCGGGCGTGCGTGCGGGGCCGCCGGACGGACACGGCGACGGGCCGCCGGATGCCCTCTCCGGCGGCCCGTTTCCTGCGCGTCGCGCTCGCCCTGTTTCCAGGGCGGGCGTGTCGGGTCAGTGGCTCGCGCCCGCCGTGGCCGGCGGCAGTTCGGTCGCGACCCCGGGGTCGCCCGCGTCGGCCGTGTAGTCCTCGGGCGCGGTCTCGTCGATGCCGTCCGGCGCCTTGAGCGCCCGCAGGACGAAGGTGAGGACGACGGAGACGACCACGTTCATGACGAACGCCGTGAGGCCGATGTAGCCGATCTCCCCGATGCCGGGGATCTCCTTGGAGCTGCCGCCGAAGTGCTTCTGGGTCGGCGAGGCCACCCCGTAGGCGGCGAGCGTCCCGTAGACCATGCCGACCGCCCAGCCGCCCAGCAGTGCCCAGCGGTGGAACCAGCGGGTGAACAGGCCGCCGACCAGCGCGGGGAAGGTCTGCAGGATCCAGATGCCGCCCAGCAGCTGGAAGTTGATCGCGACGGTCTTGTCCATCGTCAGGACGAAGACCAGCGCGCCCACCTTCACCAGCAGCGAGACGATCTTGGAGACCCGGGTCTCCTCCTTCGGCGTCGCGTCCGGCTTGATGAAGTCCTTGTAGATGTTGCGGGTGAAGAGGTTCGCGGCCGCGATCGACATGATGGCCGCCGGGACGAGGGCCCCGATGCCGATGGCGGCGAAGGCCACGCCCGCGAACCAGTCCGGGAACATGGTCTCGAAGAGCTGCGGGATGGCGAGCTGGCCGTTCTGCACCTTCACACCGGCCGCGATGGCCATGAAGCCGAGCAGGGCGAGCAGCCCCAGCATCAGCGAGTAGAGGGGCAGGATGGTCGTGTTGCGGCGGATCACCTCGCGGCTGCGGCTGGACAGCGTCGCGGTGATGGAGTGCGGGTACATGAACAGCGCCAGCGCCGAGCCCAGCGCGAGCGTGGCGTAGGTCCACTGTCCCGCCGCGGGCGGGACGACCCCACCGGCGCCGGCCGCCGTGTACTTGTCACCGGCCGCCTTGAAGATCTCGTCGAAGCCGCCGAGCTTGATCGGGATGTAGATGATGGCCACCGCGATCACGATGTAGATCAGGGTGTCCTTCACGAACGCGATCAGCGCGGGGGCCCGCAGACCCGAGGAGTAGGTGTACGCGGCCAGCACGCCGAAGGCGATGAGGAGCGGCAGGTCCTTGACGAACCAGTTGGTGTTCTCGCCGCCGCCCACGCCCATCACGTCGAGGACGGCCTGGATGCCGACCAGTTGGAGCGCGATGTACGGCATGGTCGCGAGGATGCCGGTGACGGCCACGGCCAGCGACAGGCTCTTGGAGCCGAACCGGCCGCGCACGAAGTCCGAGGTCGTCACGTAGCCGTGCTTGTGGGAGACCGACCACAGGCGGGGCAGGAACGTGAAGATCAGCGGGTACACGAGGATCGTGTAGGGCACGGCGAAGAAGCCGGCCGCTCCCGCCGCGTAGATCGCCGCGGGGACGGCGACGAAGGTGTACGCCGTGTAGAGGTCGCCGCCGAGCAGGAACCAGGTGACCCAGGTGCCGAACGACCGCCCGCCCAGGCCCCATTCGTCGAGGCTGTGTTCGTTGTCGGCCTTGCGCCAGCGCGCGGCCAGGAAGCCCATGACCGTGACGGCCAGGAAGAAGAAGATGAAGACGCCGAGAGCGACGCCGTTCACACCGTCGTTCATGCTCCGGTACCTCCCTTGGCCGCGCGGGCCCGCTGGTCACGCCGCCAGAGCTGGTGCGCGGTCACCGTCAGCACCGTCGAGAGGAGCACCCACAGCATCTGGTACCAGTAGAAGAACGGGATGCCGATGAAGGTCGGGTCGGTCTTGGCGTAGGAACCGACCCACAGCATCGCCACGAAGGGCGCGAGCAGGCAGAGCGCGATCACCACGCGGACCGGTGTCACCACCGGTGGTTTCACTTCGGGCAGGTCTGACATACGGCGGCTCCGTCCCCTCGCGATCACCTGTGTAACGCGCAGGCAATCTAGGCGACGGTTCAGCTTTAGGGAACCCCTGCTCGGAGCGCCGGTGTGGAGGCTTGGTGTGCGTGCCGGACGGCACCCTCGGGGGACGGCGGGACCGCCGGGCGCGGTCCAGCCCCGGTGGCCCGTGCGGGCGGCGGAGCGCCGCCCGAACTCGCTCAGTCCGTAGGCCGCTTCAGGCGCGCGACGAACTTGTACCGGTCGCCGCGGTACACCGAACGCACCCATTCGACCGGCTCGCCCAGCTTGTCGAGCGAGTGGCGGGAGAGCATCAGCATGGGCAGGCCCACGTCGGTGCCGAGCAGTCCGGCCTCGCGCGGTGTGGCCAGCGAGGTCTCGATGGTCTCCTCCGCCTCGGCGAGATGGACGTCGTAGACCTCGGCGAGGGCGGTGTAGAGAGAGGTGTACTTGACGAGCGAACGGCGCAGGGCGGGGAAGCGCTTGGCGGACAGGTGGGTCGTCTCGATCGCCATCGGTTCGCCGCTCGCGAGGCGCAGCCGCTCGATGCGCAGCACCCGGCCGCCGGCCGAGATGTCGAGCAGGCCGGCGAGCGCGTCGTCCGCGGTGATGTAGCCGATGTCCAGGAGCTGAGAGGTGGGTTCGAGACCCTGGGCGCGCATGTCCTCGGTGTACGAGGTGAGTTGGAGCGCCTGCGACACCTTGGGCTTGGCGACGAAGGTGCCCTTGCCCTGGATCCGTTCGAGGCGGCCCTCGACGACCAGCTCCTGGAGCGCCTGCCGCACGGTGGTGCGCGAGGTGTCGAACTCGGCGGCGAGCGTGCGCTCGGGCGGCACGGGTGTCCCGGGCGGAAGGGTCTCCGTCATGTCGAGCAGGTGTTTCTTGAGCCGGTAGTACTTGGGCACGCGCGCGGTACGGATGGGCGCCCCACCCTCGTTCTCCGCACTGCTGACGTCGGTGCTCATGCTCCGCCTTCCCGGCTCCGGATGCCGAAGCGACCGACGTTCCGTCGGTCACGGCTCACATCGTGGCACGGCTTCTCGTGCGAGTGTCCCCCGCACGCTCCGTGATCCCCTCTATATACCGTCGGCGTTCCTGTTGGTCTAGTCCATCGTGCGGGCGTGATCGTGCGCGCGGAGGCGCGGACGGGGCCCGTGACGCGGTCCCCGGGGACGTACGGGCGGGTCACCCGGGGTGTGCCGGCGGTTCGGCCGCTGCCTCCCGGTGGTTCCCGAACGCCCTCGCCATTTATGCCGCTTACCTACTTAAAGGTCCTTGCATATGTAGGTCCCATAACGGCCGACTGGACGGGCTTACACACCCTTGACACCCCTCTAGGTCTAGGCCAAGCTCCCCGTACTGGTCTACACCATTGGTCCAGTCCCGGCCCCACGGGCGGTCACACGTCGTATGTCACCGCGGGGAGCAGGGGGGTTTGTGGCATCCCTGAGGAGGGTGGCGTGAAGCGCAAGCTGATAGCCGCGATCGGTATCGCGGGCATGATGTTCTCCATCGCGGCGTGCGGGGACAGTGACGACAAGTCCGGGGGGTCGGACAAGGCCGGGGACACCAAGGCCCTGACGGTCTGGCTCACGGTCGACGCGCAGAACAACTGGCCCGAGCTCGTCAAGGCGGCCGACGCGGCGGTCAAGGCGAAGCACCCGGGCATCAAGATCAACCACGAGTACTACGGCTGGCCGGACAAGAACACCAAGCTCGACGCCGTCCTCGCCACCGACAAGGCGCCCGACGTGGTCGAGATGGGCAACACCGAGATGCTCGGCTACATGGTCAAGGGCGCCTTCGCTCCCCTGGACACGTCGAAGTTCGAGAACTCGGACGCCTGGCTGGACGGCCTCAAGGCCTCCGTCACGTACGACGGCAAGACCTACGGCGTGCCGTACTACGCGGGTGGCCGCGTCGGCAACTGGCGCAAGGACGTCGCGGCTTCGGTCGGCGTGAAGACCCCGCCGAAGACGTACGCGGAACTGACCTCCGCCCTGGACAAGATCCAGAAGAAGGAGGGCAGCAAGTTCAGCGCCTGGTACCAGCCCACCCGCGACTGGTACGCGGCCATGTCCTTCGTCTACGACGCCGGCGGCTCCATCGCGAAGGAGGAGGGCGGCCAGTGGAAGGCCAACCTCTCCTCGCCCGAGTCGGTCAAGGGCCTCACCGAGTTCAAGAACGTCGTCGACAAGTACATGCACGGCGACAAGACCAAGGACGAGTCCGACCGTTACATCGTCTACGGCCAGGGCAAGTCGGGCATGATCTTCGGTGCCGCCTGGGAGGGCGCGACCGCCGAGGACCCGAAGAGCGACAAGACCGGCAAGCTCAAGGGCAACCTCGAGAACTTCGTGATGCCCGGCCCGTCCGGCAAGAACCTCCCGGTCTTCCTGGGCGGCTCCGACCTCGCCGTCCCGGTGAAGTCGAAGGCGCAGGCCGTGGCCTCCGAGTGGATCAACGCGTTCACCGGCGCCAAGGGCCAGAAGGGCCTGATGGCCAAGGGCAACCTGCCGAACAACAAGACCGACCTCGCCACCCTGAAGAACGACCCGAAGACGGTCGTCCCGGCGACGGCGGCCGAGTCCAACTGGTTCGTCCCGATGGCGCCGGGCTGGGGCCAGGTCGAGAAGGCCCAGGTCCTGCAGACCATGCTGCAGAGCATCGGTACCGGCAAGAAGTCGGTCGAGGACGCCGCGAAGGAAGCGGACGCCAAGATCGACAAGGTCATCAACACCAAGTGACCTGAGAGCAGGGCCCCGTCGGTCCTCCGTCATGGAGGGGCGGGGCCCTGCCTGCCGTACGGCCCGGCCCGGGGGCACGCCCCACGGGCCCGGCCGTACGGGCCTTCGCCTTCGTACGACCTGAGGGACCGCTGAGGAGCGCGCGATGAGTGCCGCAGACACGACCACCCCCGCCAAGGTGCCGCCACCGCGGCAGGCGCCACCGCCACCGGCCGTCCCGCTGGCACCGCGCAAGCGGCGCACCTCGGGCGGACCGGCGACCCCCTGGGCTCTGCTCGCCCCCTGCCTGCTGATCCTCGCGCTGGTCCTCGGCTACCCGCTGGTCCGCCTGGTCACACTCTCGTTCCAGAAGTTCGGGCAGTCCCAGCTCTGGGGCTTCCAGCCGGCCGAGTCCGTCGGCTTCGACAACTTCAGCAACGTGCTCGGCGACAGCGAGTTCTGGGCGGTCGTCGTCCGGACGATCATCTTCGCGGGCGGCTCCGTCATCTTCACGATGGTCGCCGGCATGCTGATCGCGCTGCTCCTCCAGCGGGTCTCCGGCTGGGTGAAGACGCTCATCAACATCGTGCTGGTGGCCAGCTGGGGCATGCCCATCATCGTCGCCACCACGGTCTTCAAGTGGCTCTTCGACTCCGACTACGGCATCTTCAACGCGCTGCTCAGCAAGCTCCCCGGCGTCGACATGATCGGCCACAACTGGTTCGCCAGCGGTCCGCAGGGCCTGGCCGTGATCATGCTGCTGGTCGTCTGGGGCGCGGTGCCGTTCGTCGTCATCACGCTCAGCGCCGGACTCACCCAGGTGCCCGCGGAGCTCGAAGAGGCCGCGCGGCTCGACGGAGCCGGCTCCTGGGGCGTCTTCCGCTACGTCACGCTGCCGATCCTCAAGCCGATCATCGTGATGCTCACGACGCTCTCCGTCATCTGGGACATGGGCGTCTTCCCGCAGGTCTTCGTGATGCGCGGCGGCCACCCCGAGGCGGAGTTCCAACTCCTCACCACGTACTCGTACGACCGCGCCTTCGTCGTCAACGACTACGCGCAGGGATCGGCGATCGCCCTGCTGACCGTGCTGCTCCTGCTGGGCGTGGTCGCCGTGTACATGCGTCAGATGCTGAAGATCGGAGAGGTCGAATGAGCGCCGTCGCGACGCCCGGGCGTGCGTCCGCCGCGGGGCGGAAGTCCTCGGGACCCCGCAAGTCAAAGCTCGGCTGGAACCTGCTCGGCCTGCTCGTCTTCCTCACCGCGGGCTTCCCGGTCTACTGGATGTTCAACACGGCCTTCAAGCCGGCCAAGGACGCCATCGACCCCGACCCCAGCCTGTTCCCGACCGGCCTCACGCTCGACAACTTCCGCCGCGCGCTGGACATCGCCGACTTCTGGGGCCCGGTCGGCCGCAGCCTCGTCGTGTCGGTCTCGGTGGTCGTGGTCGGCATCATCGTGGGCATGCTGGCCGCGCTGGCCATCTCCCGCTTCGCCTTCCGCGGCCGCAAGGTCGTGATCGTCGGCATCCTCGCGGTCCAGATGGTCCCGCTGGTCGCCATGATCATCCCGGTCTTCCTGCTGCTGAACGATCTCGACCAGTACGACAAGCTCTCCGGTCTGATCATCACCTACCTGACCTTCATCCTCCCCTTCACGGTGTGGACGCTGCGCGGCTTCATCGTCAACATCCCGAAGGAGCTGGAGGAGGCCGCGATGGTCGACGGGTGCAGCCGCACCGGCGCCTTCATGCGCGTGGTCTTCCCGCTGCTGGCCCCGGGCATGGTGGCCACGTCCGTCTACGCGTTCATCCAGGCCTGGAACGAATACCTCTACGCCCTGATGCTGATGAGCCAGAAGAACCAGACCGCCACCGTCTGGCTCGGTAATTTCACCACCAAGCACGGCACCGAGTACGCCCCGATGATGGCCGGATCCACCATGATGGCCGTGCCGATCGTCGTCCTGTTCCTCCTCGTCCAGCGCAAGATGGCCGCGGGTCTGACCGCGGGCGCCGTGAAGGGATAACGCCACCCGATGACGACATTCGCCAGCGGTACAGACACCCTGACGCGCGACGCCCTCACCGTGCTCCAGCCCGGTTTCACCGGAACCACGGCTCCGGACTGGCTGCTGCGCCGCCTCGGTGAAGGTCTCGCCTCCGTCGGCCTGTTCGGCCGCAACATCGCATCACCCGATCAACTCGCCGCGCTGACAGCTCAGTTGCGGGCCGAGCGGGACGACGTCCTCGTCGCCATCGACGAAGAGGGCGGCGACGTCACCCGCCTGGAGGTGCGCACCGGTTCGTCGTTCCCCGGCAACCACGCGCTGGGCGCCGTCGACGACGTGGCGCTCACCGAGGCCGTCGCCCTCGAACTCGGCCGCAGGCTGGCCGCGTGCGGGGTGAACCTCAACTGGGCGCCCTCCGCCGACGTGAACTCCAACCCCTCCAACCCGGTCATCGGCGTACGGTCCTTCGGCGCCGACACCGGCCTGGTGGCCCGGCACACGGCCGCCTACGTCACCGGCCTCCAGGCCGCCGGCGTCGCCGCCTGCACCAAGCACTTCCCGGGTCACGGCGACACCGCGGTCGACTCCCACCACGCACTGCCCCGCATCGACGCGGACCTCTCCGTCCTCCAGGCGCGCGAACTCGCCCCGTTCCGTGCCGCGATCGCCGCGGGCAGCCGGGCCGTGATGAGCGCCCACATCCTGGTCCCGGCCCTGGACCCGGACCGGCCGGCCACCCTCTCCCGCCGCATCCTCACCGGGCTGCTGCGCGAGGAGCTCGGCTACGAGGGACTCATCGTCACCGACGGCATGGAGATGCAGGCCATCGCCGGCACGTACGGCATCGAGCGCGGGAGCGTGCTGGCCATCGCGGCCGGCGCCGACGCCATCTGCGTGGGCGGCGGACTCGCCGACGACGACACCGTGCGCCGCCTCAGGGACGCCCTCGTCGCCGCGGTCCGCGCCGGCGACCTCGCCGAGGAGCGCCTGGCGGACGCGGCGAACCGGGTCCGCGCGCTCGCCGAATGGACGGCCGCGGCCGCCGCGCTCTCCCGCTCCCACACGAATGGCTCAAACGGTTCGAACGCGTCGAACGGCTCGGGCCCCAAGACCGTCACCGTCGGTGCGAGCTCCGCGGGTGGCCCGGCCCGTTCCGACAACACCTCGGACGTCGGCCTGGTCGCCGCCCGGCGCGCGCTCACGGTGACCCGCTCCGGGGCCTTCCCACCGCTGACCGAGGCGCCCTACGTCGCCGCGCTCACCCCGGTCGCGAACATCGCGGTCGGTGACGAGACGCCCTGGGGCGTGGCCGCCGAACTGGCCCGGCTGCTCCCCGGCACGGAGACCGGCAGCTTCACCGGCGAGGACGCCGGCTCCTCGGCCCTCGCCGCCGCCGGCAGCCGTCCGGTCGTCGCCGTGGTGCGCGACGAACACCGGCACCCCTGGATGGCGGCGGCCCTCGACACGCTCCTCGCGGCCCGCCCGGACAGCGTTGTCGTCGAGATGGGCGTTCCCCAGTCGGCGCCCCGCGGCGCCCTCCACATCGCCACCCACGGCGCCGCGCGCGTCTGCGGTCAGGCGGCGGCGGAGGTCATCGCGGGGGAGTAGCCGCGCGGGCCCTCGGGCCGGACATGCCGGTGCCCGGTCTCCCCTGAGGAGACCGGGCACCGGCATGGGTACGTCCGCGGACCGCGGGTTCTAGATGCCCTGCCAGTCGGGCTTGGCGGCGAAGGTGGCGCGGAAGTAGTCCGCGAGCTTCAGCTTGGACGCGGCGGCCTCGTCGACGACGACCGTCGCGTGCGGGTGCAGCTGCAGCGCCGAGGCCGGGCAGATCGCCGCGACCGGCCCCTCCACCGTCGCCGCCACCGCGTCCGCCTTGCCCTCCCCGGTGGCGAGCAGCACGAGGTGGCGCGCCTCCAGGATCGTGCCGATGCCCTGGGTGATGACGTGGTGCGGGACCTGCTCGATGTCGCCCTCGAAGAACCGCGCGTTGTCCACCCGGGTCTGCTCGGTCAGCGTCTTGATGCGGGTGCGCGAGGCGAGCGAGGAGCACGGTTCGTTGAACCCGATGTGCCCGTCCGTGCCGATGCCCAGGATCTGCAGGTCGACCCCGCCCGCGGCGGCCAGCGCCGCGTCGTAGGCCTCGCAGGCGGCCAGGACGTCCGCCGCGGTGCCGTCCGGGCCCATGAACGCGTCCATGCCGAGCCCCAGCGGTTCGAGCACCTCGCGCCGCAGCACGGAACGGTAGGACTCGGGGTGCTCGGCCGGCAGCCCCACGTACTCGTCGAGCTGCGCGACGCGCGCGCCCGAGGCGTCCACGGCACCGGACCGCACGGTGGCCGCCAGCGCCTCGTAGATGGGCAGCGGCGTCGAGCCGGTGGCCACGCCGAGCAGGGCGTCGGGCTTGCGCCTGAGCAGCTCCGCCATGGCCTCGGCGATCAGCTCGCCGCCCGCCTTGGCGTCCGGGACGATGACAACTTCCACGCTGGGCCTGCCGATCTGGAGAGGGGACTCAACTGGAACCCGAAGGGGGACACGTGTGGTATAGACCAATCTAGCAGAGCGGTGCCCGCCCGTCGTCCTCCCCGCTCGTCCCGGACGCCGCAGCCGCGGCCCGGATGCGCCGGCCCGCCCGCCGCGGCATCCGCCGATCCCACCCGTTCACGAACCGAAGCGGGCTAGTCTGATGGACGGTCCCGGATGTTTGAGAAGCGGACGACAACAAACATCCGCGGACGCATGGACAGCGAACACATGGACGCAGGACCATGGTCTAGTCCACAATGCTTTGAGAAACTGAACAAGCCTCCGTCTTCCCCGCACAGGAAGGCGGACCGAGGAACCGGCGCTCTCTGCCCTGACTGCTCCGGCTCCTCTCTTCGGCCAGATCGGGACCGCACACCCCGTGGCCGTTGTTGCTCCGGGCTGCGGTGCCGGGAGGGTTGAGGGTCCCTCCCAGGCGCCGCGGCCCGCGGGTGTCTCCGGGGCCGTACGCGCTGCTCCCGAGCCCGCTGCGGGCGGCTGACCGGGGTCCGGGCGGATCCGCCGGGTACGCTCGCACACGTGCCCTCCATGAACGACCTCGTACGCCAGCACACCGCTCTCGGTGACTCCGATCTCGAGTGGCTTCATCTGCTGGTCTCGGAGTGGCAGTTGCTCTCCGACCTCTCCTTCGCCGACCTCGTGCTGTGGGTTCCCACGCGCGACGGCACCCGCTACGTCTCGGTCGCCCAGATGCGGCCGAACACGGGCCCGACCTCGTACCAGGACGACATGGTCGGCCATCTGGTCCCGCGCGGCCGCCGGCCCCTGCTGGACGCGGCGCTCGACGAGGGCCGGATCGTGCGCGAGGGCGACCCCGAGTGGCGCGAGGAGGTCCCGGTCCGCGTCGAGTCCATTCCGGTGCGGCGCGAGGGCCGCGTCCTCGGTGTCATCGCCCGCAACACCAACCTGCTCACCGTGCGCACCCCGAGCCGCCTCGAACTGACGTATCTGCAGAGCGCCTCCGACCTCGCCCAGATGATCGCGGCCGGCACCTTCCCGTTCCCCGACCAGCAGGTCGACATGGACGCCTCGCCGCGGGTCGGCGACGGACTGATCCGCCTCGACGCGGACGGCGTCGTCCAGTACGCCTCGCCGAACGCACTGTCCGCCTACCACCGGCTCGGCCTCGCCGCCGACCTGGTCGGCCACAACCTCGGCTCCACCACCGCCGAACTCGCCCCGTCCCGCGGCCCGGTGGACGAGGCGCTGGCCAAGGTCGCCAGCGGCTGGGCCCCCCGCGAGTTCGAGATCGAGAGCGCCGAAGGCGTCATCCAGCTGCGGGCGATCCCGCTCAAGCCCAAGGGCACCCGCGTCGGATCCCTGGTGCTGCTCCGGGACGTCACCGAACTGCGCCGCCGCGAGCGCGAGTTGATCACCAAGGACGCCACCATCCGGGAGATCCACCACCGGGTGAAGAACAACCTCCAGACGGTCGCCGCCCTGTTGCGGCTCCAGGCCCGGCGCATCGACTCGGAGCGCGGCCGGGAGGCGCTGGAGGAGGCCGTGCGCCGGGTCGGTTCCATCGCCATCGTGCACGAGACGCTCTCCCAGAACCTGGACGAGCGGGTCGAGTTCGACGAGATCGCGGACCGGGTGCTCGCCATGGTCGCCGAGATCTCCCCCGGCAAGGTCACCGGCCGGCGCACCGGACGCTTCGGCATCCTGGACGCCGAGGTCGCCACCCCGCTGTCCATGGTCCTCACCGAGATCCTCCAGAACGCGCTGGAGCACGGCTTCCGCGAGGGCGACCGGGGCACCGTCGAGGTCTCGGCGGTCCGCGGCGGCACCGCCAAGGAGGCCCGCCTGCTGGTCACGGTCCAGGACGACGGGGTCGGACTGCCCGAGGGCTTCGACCCGCACCGCTCGGGGAACCTCGGCCTGCAGATCGTACGGACGCTGGTGGAGGGCGAGTTGGGCGGCACGTTCGACATGGTCGCCGCCCCGGAGCGCGGCACCCAGGTGATCCTGGACCTTCCGGTGCGCGTACCCAAGTAGCCGATCGGCACACGATCCGCACAACCGGCCCCCGAGCGGCGGCAGTCGACGACCGCTCGGTCGGTCACTCAGGGTGACCCTCGGTGGATACGGGCCGTCGGCGCACAGCAATGAGCCCCGGACCACAAGTGGTCCGGGGCTGAAAGCTCGTTGCAATCAAGCGCATCGGGGTACTGCGCGCTGCGGCTCGGGGGCGGGAGATGCGTACACGCTGTACGCGCCGCCAAGCTCAGGCTCGTGCGGGGTGGAACGTCAGGCGGTGGCCTGACGAGCTCGGTTGCGGGCGGCACGGCGCTTCATTGCGCGGCGCTCGTCCTCGCTGAGGCCACCCCAGACGCCGGAGTCCTGGCCGGACTCGAGCGCCCACTGCAGGCACTGCTCCATGACGGGGCAGCGGCGGCAGACGGCCTTGGCTTCCTCGATCTGCAGCAGCGCAGGACCGGTGTTGCCGATGGGGAAGAAGAGCTCGGGGTCTTCCTCGCGGCAAACGGCGTTGTGACGCCAGTCCATGGCTGCTACCTCTCCTTGGTATTACATGCACGTTGCTTGTGAATGTGAACGCTTTCACGAATCCCTCAACAAGTGAAGGGCCGACGACCAGACGGACTGGTGTGGTCCTTGATGTGAGGAGGGGTTCCGGTGCTCTGTGGGGCCGATGTTGCGGGCCGTCCCGAGCGCCACGTAGAGACTCGCAAACCTCAGCGGCGGATACAACCCCTTCTGGAAAGTTTTTTTTGATTCCTCGGTGTCGACTAGGTCACAGCCGTACTTCCATGGGGTGGACCCTGGTCTAAACGTTCGAGTGAAAGGACTTTGGGCCCTTCCGCTCACACAATCACACGCAGTGCACGGCGTACGCCTGTGAACGTCACGCTGGTTCGCAGTCCGAGGTGGTCGCCGTCCATCTGGAGGGGCAGCGGGGCCTTCGAATGCAAGGTGAAGTCCGTCAGGTCGTGCAGGGAGAGGGCGTGCTTCCCGCGGGGTCCCCGGTCGGGGGACGAAGTGAGCAACTGGGTGGCATACCGGGCAACCGAGGCCGTCGACATGCGGCTGAGGCCGAGTACGTCGAGCCCCGTATCGAACGAGGCCTTAGGCGACGCGTACACCGGACGATTGCCGAGAAACGTCCACGGCGCGGTGTTGCAGATGATGGAGAGCACCAGATCGGTCACCGGGTCGGCGCCGGGGCGCTCCAGGGTGATCGTTCCGTGCCGGCGATGCGGTTCGTCCAGAAACTGCCGCATCACCTGGCGGAGATACAGCGCATGCGTCGACCGCCGGCCGAGCTCGCGCTGCTGCTCGACCCGGCCCACCACTCCCGCGTCGAAGCCGAGCCCGGCGCAGAAGGTGAACCAGCGGGAGGGCACGGCCTCGTCCTCCGTGCCGGGGGTTCCCGCGGCGAGGCCGAGGCCCACGGTCCGCTCCCGTTCCTCGCGCAGGGCGTCCAGCAGGGCGCCGGTCGCCTCCACGGCGTCGTTCGGCAGACCGAGAGCGCGCGCGAAGACATTGGTGGAGCCGCCGGGGACGACGGCGAGGCGGGGCAGGGCGTCCGGGTCGGGGCCCCGGTGCAGCAGACCGTTCACGACCTCGTTGACCGTGCCGTCCCCGCCGAGGGCCACGACCAGGTCTATCTCGTCGCTGTCGGCGGCCTGCCGGCCGAGGTCCCGGGCGTGCCCGCGGTACTCGGTGGTGACGGCCTCCAGCTTCATCTCGCTGGCCAACGCATGGATCAGGACATCACGCGTGCGCGCACTTGTGGTGGTTGCTGCCGGATTGACCACGAGAAGTGCACGCATGCGATGCAGCGTACCTACTGGGTGGTACTCGGCCCAGACCGAGGTAGGGGTCCGGTAAGAGACCCGGGCGTGAGCCGGGCCACAGCGCACCGCCCGCCGGGCCTTCCCCGCAGGGGAACCGTCGCCCCCGGGGCGGTCGGCGGTCCGGGGCCGACGGCTACTCTTCAGGAGTGAGCCGAGAGCAGAACCCCACCCCCGACGCCCCCCTCGCCGAACCGCGCCCCGGACGGCTGACCGCCGCCGCGGCACTGGCAGCGCTGGAGGGACTCGCCCTCGTGGCGGGCGGCGTCTACATCCTCGTCCTCGGCCTCACGGGCGACCCCGACGACCGGCAGCAGGCCGTCACCGGCGGCGTCACGCTGATCGTGCTGGCGCTGCTGCCGCTGCTGGCCGCGCGCGGACTGCTGCTGCGCCGCGGCTGGAGCCGCGGCCCGGCCGTCATCACCCAGGTCATGGCCCTGCCCGTCGCCTACAACCTGCTGCGGGCCGACAGCGTCGCGATCCCCGCGGGCATCGTCCTCGCGGTCGTCGCGGTGGCCGCCCTGGTGCTGCTCGTGAACCCCGCAACGACGAGGGCCCTCGGTATCCGAGGGCCCGGCGGCGACGTACAGGAAGAGAAGTAGCGGCTCTCACTCCTCGACGAGGAGCTTCTCCCGCAGCTGGGCCAGGGTGCGGGCCAGCAGCCGGGAGACGTGCATCTGCGAGATGCCGACCTCCTGCGCGATCTGCGACTGCGTCATGTTGCCGAAGAAGCGCAGGAGCAGGATCCGCTTCTCCCGCGGCGGAAGGTCCTCCAGCAGCGGCTTGAGCGACTCCCGGTACTCGACGCCCTCCAGCGCCTCGTCCTCCGCGCCCAGGGTGTCCGCGACCGCGGGCGACTCGTCGTCCGTGTCCGGGACGTCCAGGGACAGCGTGGAGTACGCGTTCGCGGACTCCAGGCCCTCCAGGACCTCCTCCTCCGAGATGGCCAGCTTCTCGGCCAGCTCGTGCACCGTCGGGGACCGGCCGTGCAGCTGGGAGAGCTCCGCGGTGGCCGTGGTCAGGGCCAGCCGCAGCTCCTGGAGGCGGCGCGGGACACGGACCGCCCATCCCTTGTCGCGGAAGTGCCGCTTGATCTCGCCGACCACGGTCGGCGTCGCGTACGTCGAGAACTCGACGCCGCGCTCCGGGTCGAAGCGGTCGACCGACTTGATCAGGCCGATCGTCGCGACCTGCGTCAGGTCGTCCAGCGGCTCACCGCGATTGCGGAACCGGCGCGCGAGGTGCTCCACGAGCGGCAGATGCATGCGGACCAGCTGGTTGCGCAGCTCCGCGTACTCGGCACTGCTGTCCTGCATCTTGCGCAGCTCGACGAACATCACCCGGGCCGCGCTGCGGTCCTGCGGGTCGTGCCGGATGTGCTGGGCGCTCGGCCCGTGCTGCGTGCCCTGCACGCTCTGCTCCGCGTCTCGCTCGTGCTCGCTCATAGTCCCGCCCGTCACCATTCCCCGAGCCCGCGGCTCTTCCCCCATGACCTCGGCACCGCGCGGACCGGGAGAACCTCCCCGGACGGGGGAGACCCCGGACTGCGCGGCGCCGGCCCCGCTGGTCACCTCGCCGGCGCCGCCCTCCGGATGCTGCCGGGCCTGCTCGGGGATGCCGTCGATGCCGTCCGCCGTGTGCCGCGACCCGTCCGGGCCGTCGGCGCGCTCCGCGGGAGGCTCCCGTGTGCCGCGCTCTTCGTCCCGCACCGGCCCGTCCCCGTCCTTCACGCCGGCCCGGGTCCCGCGCCGCGCTGTTTGTAGAGACTGATCGAAACGGTCTTGTCCTCGGCGACGGTGGATTCGACCTTGCCGGCCAGGGCCGACAGCACGGTCCACGCGAACGTGTCCCGTGACGGAGCGTGACCGTCGGTGGTCGGAGCGGAGACCGTGACCTCCAGTGAGTCCTCGATGAGCCGGAAGACACAACTGAGGACGGAGCCGGGAACGGCCTGCTGCAGCAGGATCGCGCAGGCCTCGTCCACCGCGATGCGCAGATCCTCGATCTCGTCGAGGGTGAAGTCCAACCGGGCCGCCAGCCCGGCCGTGGCCGTGCGCAGTACCGACAGGTAGGCACCCGCGGCCGGCAGCCGGACTTCCACGAAGTCCTTCGTCGCGGGCTCGCCTGCGATCTGGGACACCCTCACCTCCATGGTGGTACAAGCTCATTCGAGCTCTCTCGGGGGCCGAGGGTCGCCCCCCGGGGTAACGCGCTACGTCGTGCAGCGGTGACGCTACCGCGCTCCCGTCTTTCCTGTCCTGGGGACCCCGCCCCTTGCTGTCACTCATAGTAAGCCCACGAGCACGGACAGTGGCTAGGGGTCTGCGGGGCCCAAATCGGAAGAGCGCGCGCCGGGTTGACGTACCCAGGCGTCAGACGGTCGAACCGTCCCGGCTTTCGGCCACGCGCCCGCCTCGCGCACGGCTCAGACGAGCACGTGGTCCACGAAGCACCAGCGCCAGCTCTCCCCCGGCTCGAAGGTGCGCATGATCGGATGTCCCGTGTCCTTGAAGTGCTCTGTCGCGTGCCGCAGAGGTGAGGAGTCGCAACAGGAGAGGTGCCCGCACTCCAGACACAGCCGAAGCTGTACCGGGTGCGTGCCCGCGGCCACGCACTCGAGGCACGTGTCGCTCTCGGGCCGGGGTTCCTGCTGCGGCAGCGCGTCGGTGTGCGTGCACTGTTTCATGATTGCCAGGTTACGTCGGGTGTGCGGGATGCCGCGCGAAAACGAGGGCGGGCGGAAGACGATGCACGTATTGCCACTGCTGTTGCTGGTTGCCGGGAGCGCGGCGGTCGCCGGGGCCGCCCGCCGCACGCCGATCCCGGCGCCCCTGCTCCTCGTCGCGGCGGGCCTGATCGTGTCGTACATCCCCGGTGTGCCGCCGTACGAACTCGACCCCGACATCGTGCTGCCGCTGCTGCTGCCCCCGCTGCTGTACACGGCGGCGACGGACAGCTCCTACCTGGACCTGAGGGCCCAGTTGAGGCCCGTGGCCCTGCTGTCGGTGGGGTACGTCCTGTTCGCGACGCTCGTCGTCGGCTGGGCGGCCTACCTCCTCGTGCCGAGCCTCCCGCTGACCGCGGCGCTCGTGCTGGGCGCGGTCGTCGCGCCGCCGGACGCGGTGGCCGCGACCGCGGTGGCGCGCCGGGTGGGGCTGCCCTCCCGGATCACCACCATCCTGCAGGGCGAGTCCCTGGTGAACGACGCGACCGCGATCACCGCCTACAAGGTGGCGCTCGCGGCGGCCGTCGGCGAGGGCGCCACCTGGGCGGGCGGCATCCGCGAGTTCCTGCTCGCGGCCGTCGGCGGCGTGGTGGTCGGGCTCGCCCTCATGATCCCCATCCACTGGCTGCGCACCCACATCAACGAGGCGCTGCTGCAGAACACGCTCTCCCTGCTGATCCCCTTCGCCGCCTACGGCATCGCCGAGTGGGTGGACGCCTCCGGCGTGCTCGCCGTCGTGGTCGTCGCCCTCTACCTCGGCCACCGTGCCTGGGAGGTCGACTTCGCGACCCGGCTCCAGGAGGAGGCGGTGTGGAAGATGGTCGCGTTCGTGCTGGAGTCGGCGGTGTTCGCGCTCATCGGCCTGCAGCTGCCGGTCGTCCTCAAGGGCCTCGGCGCGTACGAGGGAACCAGCGCCGCCTGGTACGCGATCGCCCTCTTCTTCGTCGTCGTCGCGACCCGGTTCGTGTGGGTGTACCCCGCCACCTTCCTGCCCCGCATCCTCTCGTCACGCATCCGCGAGCGGGAGGACAATCCGACCTGGAAGGCGCCGTTCGTCATCGGCTGGGCGGGCATGCGGGGCGTCGTCTCGCTCGCCATCGCCTTCTCCATCCCGCTCACGATGCACGGCGGCGAGGCCTTCCCCGGCCGCAACCTGATCCTCTTCCTGACCTTCACGACCGTCATCGGCACCCTCGTCGTCCAAGGGCTCACGCTGCCCCCGTTGATCCGGCTGCTGAAGCTGCCGGGCCGCGACACCCAGGCCGAGACGCTCGCCGAGGCCAACGCCCAGGCGCAGGCCTCCCAGGCCGCCGAACAGCGCCTCGACGACCTCCTCACCGACGAGCGCAACGCGCTGCCCCCGCCCCTCGCCGAGCGGCTGCGCTCGGTGATGGAACGGCGCCGCAACGCCGTCTGGGAGCGGCTCGGCGCGGTCAACCCGGTCACCGGGGAGAGCGCCGACGACACCTACCGCCGGCTCTCCCGCGAGATGATCGGCGCCGAGCGCGAGGTGTTCGTCAGGCTGCGCGACCTGCGCTACATCGACGACGAGATGCTGCGGACGCTGCTGCGCCGGCTGGACCTGGAGGAGGCCGCCGCCTACCGCGAGGCGGCCTGAGGCGCCACCCCGGCGGCGGGGAACGGCGCTCCGGTGATCACCGCCGCGACCGTCGTGCCGCGGGGGAACGCGCCCTCCTCGGCCAGGGCGACAAGTCCGTACAGCATCTTGGCGACATAGAGACGTTCCACCGACAGGCCGTGCCGCTGGCCGAAGTCCTCGGCGAAGGCGTCGAGTTCGGGGGTGGTACGGGCGTAGCCGCCGAAGGTGAAGCGGTCGTCGAGGGCCCAGGTGCCGCTTCGGCCGCCGAACGCCGCTGTCTGGAGCGACTCCGTCTGCGCGCCGAGGAAGCCGCCCCTGACGACCGGGACACCGAGGGCGCGCTGGTCCGGGGCGAGACCCGCGGCCAGCCCCGCGAGGGTGCCGCCGGTACCGCAGGCGAGCGCGGCCACGTCGACGCCGTGGCCGCGCAGTTCCTCGCCGAGTGCCCGGCAGCCGCGCACCGCGAGGGCGTTGCTGCCGCCCTCCGGGACCACGTACGCGTCCTCGGCTCCCGTGGCGCGCAGGATGTCCGCCAGGATCTCCGGGTCCGACGTGCGGCGGTAGGTCGATCTGTCGACGAAGTGCAGACGCATGCCGTCGGCGGCGCAGCGGGCGAGCGAGGGGTTCAGGGGCCGGTCGGCCAACTCCTGGCCGCGGACCACGCCGAGGGTGGGCAGACCGAGGAGCCGGCCGGCCGCGGCGGTGGCCCGCAGGTGGTTCGAGTACGCCCCGCCGAACGTGACCAGGGTGCGGCCGGCCGCCGCCGCGAGGTTCGGCGTCAGCTTGCGCCACTTGTTGCCGACGAGGTCCGGGTGGATCAGGTCGTCCCGCTTCAGCAGCAGCCGCACCCCGTGGCGGGCGAACCGCTCGTCCGCCGCCTCCCGCAGCGGAGAGGGGAGCAGCGGCGCGGTCCCGAGCGGTCCGGGCGTCGAGGGCCCGTCGTATCGCGGGCCGCCGGAGCGGGACGGCACGGCGGCGGGGCCGGTCTCCGGGGCATCGGGGCTGGTCACCCGCTCATTGTCGGACACCTGTCCGGAGACGGCCCGACGCGGGGCGGGTCTACTTGAGCAGTTCGCGGACGCGGCCGCGCAGGGAACTCATCGTGAACCCCCTCGGGTCCACCTTGCCCGGCTGCCACTCCAGGTGGCCGATCACCGAGCGCTCGGTCCAGCCGTGATGGCGGCAGATGGCGGCGCACACCCGGGCCACGGCCGTCAGCTGGGCCTCGGGCCACGGGTCCTTGCCGTCGCCGAGGTTCTCGCACTCGAAGCCGTAGAAATGGCGGTTGCCGTCGGTGTTCGCCTCGTTGTCGTGCGGGAGGGCCTTCTCGGCGATCACCGCGCGCAGGACGTCGTCGTCACCGAGGCCCGCGTGGTTGGCCCGGCCGTACCCGACGAGATGGACGACGCCGTCCTTCGTGATGACGC
Organism: Streptomyces sp. M41(2017); assembly: GCF_002078175.1. Classification (GTDB taxonomy): domain Bacteria; phylum Actinomycetota; class Actinomycetes; order Streptomycetales; family Streptomycetaceae; genus Streptomyces. The sequence continues at coordinate 3,428,329 of NZ_MWFK01000001.1, forward strand.
CGTGGCACAGCGGACCGGGCAGGTCCTCGCGTCCGTCACGGCACAGTCCGACCGTGCGCGCGGCACCGGAGGTCACCGTGTGGTGGATCATCACGCCGTGCACCGGACCCCACGGTCCCTTGTGGTTGCGGTTGTGATGTCTCCAGTCGCCCACCTCGACGACGTGGACGTCCTCGTCCCTGATCCGGTCCAGGAAAGTGCCCGCGGACATGGGCGATGCCATGGCCGCCTCCTTCGCGCTGCGCGCCGGCCGCCTCGCGCGGCCGTCTCGTATCGCAGCTTGTATCGCCGACGCGGCCGCCGGACCCACCCGTTCGCACAGCGAGCGAGCCGATCCGGTCAGCGGCGCGGGATCCGGTCAGGAGTGGAGGAAGCCGTCCCCGTGGGCGGTGATGTGGCTCTCCAGGGTCTGGAGAGCCTGCTGGGTCGCCTCGGGGGAGCCGGTGCCGTGCCGCTCCGCGTAGTACGCCGCGCCGAGTCTCTTCAGGAGGTCGGTGCCCGCCCGCTGGGCCTGCACGTCGTCCAGCTTCTGCTTGCCCTGCGTGAGGCCGCGCTGCGCCTGTTCCTTCGCGCGGTCCAGAAAGCCTGCCACTGCGATCTCCCGTCGTCGTCCGTCAGTGATCAAACGGACGGCCGGAGACGGGAGTTCCCCGGCCGCCGCGCGGTGGACCTCGACAGAATCACTCTCCCTGCCCAACTCGCGGGTGATCCATTCCCCCTCATTCGTGTAATAGCACCGGCACGCTCCGTGATGGAAGGCTTGCTCCCGAAGATCAGTGCACGACCGGGAGGGCAATTTTCATGTCGGTAGGCGAAGAGGTCCGCGCGGAGCAGAACCGTCCGCAGCAGAGTCTCGGCACATCAGCCGCGCGGAACCTGGCCACCACCACCAAGTCCGCGCCACAGATGCAGGAGATCAGCTCGCGGTGGCTGCTGCGCATGCTTCCGTGGGTGAACGTGCAGGGTGGCACGTACCGCGTGAACCGGCGGCTCAGCTACTCCGTGGGCGACGGCCGCGTGACGTTCGTGAAGACAGGGGACCAGGTCCAGGTCATCCCCGCGGAACTGGGCGAGCTGTCCGTCCTGCGGTCGTACGAGGACCAGGAGGTGCTGGCCGAGCTCGCGGCCCGGTGCCGACAGCGCGAGTTCGTCCCGGGTGACGTACTGGCCTCGTTCGGGAGCCAGGCCGACGAGGTGTTCCTGCTGGCGCACGGCAAGGTCGAGAAGATCGGCACCGGTCCCTACGGGGACGACGCGGTGCTCGGCGTCCTCGCCGACGGCGCGTACTTCGGGGAGCAGTCCCTGATCGACCCGGAGGCCATCTGGGAGTACACGGCCCGCGCGGTCACCTCGGTCACCGTGCTCACGCTGCCCCGGCAGGACCTCGAACAGGTCGCGGAGCGGTCCGAGTCCCTGCGGGAGCACCTCCAGGCGCTGCGCGCGATCCCGGCGCAGCGCCAGAACAAGTACGGCGAGAAGGAGATCGACCTCGCGGCCGGCCACACCGGTGAGCCGGACATCCCCGGCACCTTCGTGGACTACGAGGGCAGCCCGCGCGAGTACGAACTGAGCATCGCCCAGACCGTCCTGCGCCTGCACACGCGCGTGGCCGACCTCTACAACCAGCCGATGAACCAGACGGAGCAGCAGCTCCGGCTCACCGTCGAGGCGTTGAAGGAGCGCCAGGAGCACGAGCTGATCAACAACCGGGAGTTCGGCCTGCTGAACAACTGCGAGTACGACCAGCGGCTCCAGCCGCACGACGGCGTGCCCAGCCCCGACGACCTGGACGAGCTGCTCAGCCGCCGTCGCGGCACCAAGATGCTCCTCGCTCACCCGCGGGCGATCTCCGCGATCGGCCGCGAGTTCAACAAGCGCGGACTCGTTCCCGAGAGCGTCGAGATGGCGGGCAACCGCATCCCGACCTGGCGCGGCATCCCGATCTTCCCGTGCAACAAGATCCCGGTCACGGACGCCCGGACGACCTCGATCATCGCGCTGCGTACGGGCGAGGCAGAGCAGGGGGTGGTCGGGCTCCAGCAGGCGGGCATCCCGGACGAGATCGAGCCGAGCCTGTCGGTGCGCTTCATGGGCATCAACGAACAGGCGGTCATCTCCTACCTGGTGACGGCGTACTACTCGGCCGCGGTGCTCGTGCCGGACGCCCTCGGCATCCTGGAGAACGTCGAGATCGGCCGCTGGCGGTGACGTTCCGCACGGCGGAACCCGGCGTGCGCCCGCCCCGCGGGGCGGGCGCGCCCGGGGAACACCCGCCCGGCGTCCGTGACGGCGCCACGATCAGCCCGCTCTCCGAGACGACCGCGGGGGAGACCGCATGACGACGGGGACGAAGCAGGGTCCGGCCGGTATCCCGAACAGGCGGCCTCCGGCCGGGATCCCGGACACGCGAAGCGCCGGCGGGAGGTCCATGGGACGACACGGTGAGCGGCGGGCCGTGCCGGGTCCGTCCGAGGGGCAGGAGGCGGCGGACGTCCTGGAGCGTGCCCGGGCGTTGGTCGACCCCGAGCTGCGCAGGGCCATCGACTCGCTGCCCGGGTCGATGCGCAGGGTGGCGCTGTACCACTTCGGCTGGGAGCACGCGGACGGCACTCCCGCCGCGGGCAACGCGGGCAAGGCCATCCGGCCCGCGCTCGTCCTGACGGCGGTCCGCGCCCTCGGCGGACAGCAGGCGGCGGCCGTCCGGGCCGCCGCGGCGGTGGAGCTGATCCACAACTTCACCCTGCTCCACGACGACGTGATGGACCGCGACACCACCCGCAGGCACCGCGCCACCGCGTGGACCGTGTTCGGCGACGCCGACGCGATCCTGGCCGGGGACGCCCTGCAGGCGCTGGCCCTGCAGCTGCTCGCCGAGGACCCGCACCCCGCGTCCGCGGCGGCGGCCGCCCGGCTCGCGGGCTGCGTCGTAGAACTGTGCGCCGGACAGCACACGGACACGGCCATGGAGCAGCTCGGCCCGGACGAGGTCACCCTCGACGAGTGCCTCGCCATGGCCGAGGCGAAGACGGGCGCCCTCATCGGGTGCGCCTGCGCCCTCGGAGGCCTGTACGCCGGGGCGGACGCGGAGGACGTCGACGCGCTCGACGCGTTCGGCAGGGAGGCCGGTCTCGCGTTCCAGCTCATCGACGACGTGATCGGGATCTGGGGGGACCCGAGCCGTACCGGCAAGCCCGCCGGGGCGGACCTCATCGCCCGCAAGAAGTCCTTGCCCGTGGTCGCCGCGCTGGGTTCGGGCACTCCGGCGGCCGGCGAGCTGGCGGAGTTGTACGGAGCGCCCTACCGGGAAGGAGAGCTGGAGCGCACGGTGCTCGCCGTCGAGCGGGCGGGCGGGCGCGACTGGGCGCAGGCCCAGGCGGCGGACCGGATGGCGCGGGCGATGCACGAACTGTCCCGGGCGGTCCCCGAACCCGAGGCGGCGGGAGGTCTCCTCGCGCTCGCCGAGTTCGTGACCCGGCGCAGCAGCTGACCGGCCCCGGCCGGCGCACGACCCCGGAGCCCCGGGCACCGTACGGAACCTGACCGCCGTACGGTGCCGGACTCCGGTGAGCGGGTCCCGCACATCCCCACGGCGTGCGGGGCCCGCGCCTTTCTTCCCGGCCCGCACCCGGGGGAGCCCGGCCCGGCCCCGACCCGCGTACTAGGCTCAACCTCCGTACGATCACGGGCGGTTGGGGCGAGGGGCGGGACAGGTCATGGGTGTGGCGATCCGGGTGGCGGACGACGGCGACCGGGAACTGCTCGTGCGGCTGCTGGACGAGGCGTTCCAGGACGATCCGGTGAGCGGTTGGGTCTTTCCCGATCCGGCGTACCGCCGTGCCACCCACCACAGGCTGATGGCGGCGTTCACCGACATCGTGCTCGCGGAGGGCCGGGTCGACCTGGCCGAGGACGGTTCCGCGTGCGCGCTGTGGCTGGGCGTCCCGGCCGGGGACCACGACGGTGCGGACGGTGCGGGCCAGGAGGACGAGGACGGCCCGGCGCAGCTGCGCGCCGCCGTCGACCCGGACAACGAACGGGTCGAACTGATCGGCCGGCTCACCGCGGACGTCCACCCCTCCGGCCGCGCGCACACCTACCTCTGGATGATCGCGGTGTCGCCGGAGCGCCAGGGTGAGGGACTCGGCAGCGCGCTCATGGAGCCGGTGCTCGACCGTTGCGACCGCGAGGGTCTCGCCGCCTACCTGGAGGCGAGCAGCGGCCGCAGCCGCGCCCTGTACGAGCGGCTCGGCTTCGTCGTCACGGGCGGTCCGCTCGCCCTGCCCGACGGCCCGTACATGTGGCCGATGTGGCGCGAGCCGCGCCCAGGACAGCGGGACGCGCGCTAGGCCCGGTTCCCGGCCCCTTCTTGGTCCCCGTCGCCGCCGTCGTCGTCCGGGACGATCGTCGTCACGATGGTCTCGAGGAGCCCGTCCGGTACGGCCACGCCGGGCAGGGCGTCGGCCAGGACGCCGGGCAGGGTCAGGTGTTCCAGGAGCAGGCCGAGCACCGCGAGGTACAGGACGGCCACGGTCCGGTCGCCGCCGGGCAGCCCGGCGTCCCGGTGGAACTCCATCGCCTGTTCGAGGTCGCCGCGCACCGACGCCGTGTACGACGCGCGCAGGGTCGGGCGCCGGGTGGCCTCCAGACGCATCTCGAAGAGGGCGAGGTAGCCCGTGCGGTCGCGGGTCGCCCGGCCCAGCAGGTCCCGCATGAACTCCAGGACGAGCGCGCGGTCGCGGGGGGCCGCCAGCAGACCGGCGAGGACGGCGGGATCCGGGGCCAGCCGCCGGTGGAGGTGGGTGTCGACCTGGTTCAGCAGATCGTCGCGGTCGCTGAAGTAGTTCGACGCGGTACCCACCGGAACCGCGGCCTCCGCGTCCACCGCGCGGAACGTCAGTCCCCGCGCGCCCTCGCGGGCCAGTACCGCCACCGCCGCGTCGACGAGGGCTGCCCTGCGCTCGGTGTTCCGTGCCATGTGCCGGTTCCTCTCCCTGTGACGCGCCGTTCCCGCTGTGGTGGCCCGACGCCCCGGCCATGCCCCCCAGGGGCGGACGCTTCAATCCTCTTGAACCACTACAGATGAAGCACTATAACTGAAGTGGTTCGGCAGGAGCCGTCCACCACGACGCCGCCCGAGAGAAGAGACCCGCTTGCGCAAGCTCACCTACTTCGTCGCCTGCTCGATCGACGGCTTCATCGGCGATCCCGACGGCGACGCCGATCCCTTCATGCCGTTCGTCGACGAGGAGTTCCTCGCCTTCCTGACGGCGGAGTACCCCGAGACCATCGCGTCCCAGGGCCGCCGCGCCCTCGGCGTCGACGACCTGGAGAACCGGGTCTTCGACACGGTCGTCCAGGGCCGGGCCAGCTACCAACTGGCGCTCGACATCGGCGTGACCAGCCCGTACGCGCATCTGCGCCAGTACGTCGCCTCCCGCACCCTCACCGAGTCGCCCGACCCGGCCGTCCGGATCGTCGGGGACGACATCGTCGGCACCGTCCGTGAACTGAAGGCGGAGGAAGGTGAGTTCGGCATCTACCTGTGCGGCGGCTCGCAACTCGCCGGTGAGCTGATCGACGAGGTCGACGAGCTGGTCGTCAAGACGTACCCGGTGGTCCTCGGTTCCGGCCTGCCGATGTTCGGCTCCGGATTCGACGTCGGTGCGTTCACCCTCGACGAGATGCGGCTCTTCGGGAACGGCGTCCTCGTGCGGACCTATCGCAGGAAGCGCTGAATCCGCCACCGCCCTACCCTGAAGGCAGCGAAGGACCCGCCCCCGAAAAAGATTCCGACGTCGTGGACCCCGTCGTGTCGAGAACCGCGGACCGGCTCCGACGTCCCCTGTGAGAGCCGCCCAGCACGGGCGGCCCGAGCGAGGAAACAGAAGGAGCGGACTCATGAAGTACCTGGTGATGGTGCAGGGAACGCAGGCCGACTACGCGAGCCAGCGGGGCGACGCCACCGCGCAGCCGCCGCTCTGGACGGAGGAGGAGATCCAGGCGATGTTCGCGCACATGGGCGCGATCAACGACGACCTCTCCGAATCGGGCGAGCTGGTCGACATGAACGGCCTGCTCGAACCCGCGAAGGCCCGTCTCGTGTCCCGCGGCGCGGACGGTGAGGTCGTGATCACCGACGGCCCGTACGGCGAGACCAAGGAAGTGATGGCCGGCTACTGGGTGGTCGACTGCGCGAGTCTGGACCGGGTCACCGAGATCGCCGCGCGCGTCACCGCCTGCCCCGTTCCGAAGGGCGCCCCGGAGTACCCGGTGGTCATCCGGCCCATCGGGGACGGCGGCGGGGACGTCTGAGCGGGATGAGCGGCACGACCGGGGTCGAGGATCTGCTGCGCCACCACGCGCCGCAGGTCCTCGGTGCCCTGGTGCGCCGCTACGGCCACTTCGACGCCGCCGAGGACGCGGTCCAGGAGGCCCTGCTGGCGGCGGCCGGCCAGTGGCCCGCCAAGGGCGTGCCGGACAACCCGCGCGGCTGGCTGATCAAGGTGGCCTCGCGGCGGCTCGTCGACACCCTGCGCGCGGAACAGGCGCGGCGGCTGCGCGAGGAGAAGGCGGCCGCGCTCACGCCGCGGGACGCGTTCACCGCGCCGCCGCCCGGCGCCGACCGCGCCCCGTCGGAGGACGACACGCTCACGCTCCTCTTCCTGTGCTGTCACCCCGACCTGAGCCCGCCCGCGCAGATCGCGCTCACCCTGCGCGCGGTCGGCGGACTCACCACGGCGGAGATCGCGCGGGCCTGGCTGGTGCCCGAGGCGACCATGGCCCAGCGGATCAGCCGCGCCAAGCGGAAGGTGCGGGGCGTACGGTTCGCCCGCCCCGAGCGCTGGGAGGAACGGCTCCCCGCCGTCCTGCACACCCTCTACCTGATCTTCAACGAGGGCTACACGGCCACCTCGGGGACCTCCTTGCAGCGGGCCGAACTCGCCGGTGAGGCGCTCCGGTTGGCGCGTACGGTCCGCCGACTGCTGCCCGAGGACGCCGAAGTGGCCGGGCTGCTCGCGCTGATGCTCCTCACCGACGCCCGCCGCGCCGCGCGCACCGGACCGCACGGAGACCTCGTCCCCCTCGACGAACAGGACCGCGACCGCTGGGACAGGGCGGCCATCGAGGAGGGCGTGGCCCTGGTGACGGAGGCGCTGGCACGCGGACGGGCGGGCCCCTATCAGCTGCGCGCCGCCATCGCCGCCGTCCACGACGAGGCACGCACGCCGGAGGCGACGGACTGGGCCGAGATCCTCGGCCTGTACGACATCCTCGTCCGCCAGGTACCCGGCCCCGTCGAACAGCTCAACCGCACGGTCGCCGTCGCCATGGTGCACGGCCCGCGCGCGGCCCTCGCCGAACTCGACCGGCTGGAGGACGCGTCGGCCGCCGGGCACCGGCCGGACGCCGTCCGCGGCCATCTGCTGGAGCGCGCCGGAGACACGGCGGGAGCCCGCGCGGCCTACACGTCGGCCGCCGGCCAGACCCTCAGCCTGCCGGAGCGCCGCTATTTGGAGGCGCGCGCGGCCCGGCTCGGGCCGTAGCGTTCCTCCCATGTCCGAACCTCTGCTGCACCTGACCGAGCGCTCCCTGTGGGACGCGGCCCGCGCCTCCGGCGCCTTCGAGATGTCCACCCGCGGCCGGACCCTCCAGGAGGAGGGCTTCATCCACTGCTCGCTGCGCCACCAACTCCAGCCGGTGGCGACGATGTTGTACGGCTCCTACACCGGCCCCGACGAACTGGTGGTCCTCGTCGTCGACCCCGAACGCCTCACCGTGCCGGTCCGCTTCGAGGCGATGGAACCCGGCGGCGAGGAGTTCCCCCACGTCTACGGGCCGGTCCCGGCCGCCGCCGTGGTGGACGTGGAGGTCTGGACCCCGGGTGCGGACGGCGCCCGGTGACGCCCCTCGCGGACACCCCCTAGGGCAGGCTGCCCGTCGCCGGGTCGCGGCCGGTCAGGCAGTAGGTGCCGCCGGCCGGGTCCCGCATCACCGTCCAGCGGGCGCCCCGGCCGACCGCCGTCGCCCCGAGCGTCTCGTGGTGGGCCCGCACCGCGTCGACGTCCGAGCAGGCGAGGTCGAGGTGGGCGGCGGCGGGCCGGACGGTGTCCAGGCGCTGCAACAGGATGCGCAGCGGGAGCCCGGCGGGCGGCCGGACCAGATGGAACTCGGGGAGCGCGCCCGCCAGGGACTCCCAGCCGGTCAGCGCGGCCCAGAAGGCGGTCTCGGCGGCGAACGCGTCCGGCGCCACGTCGAGACACACCTGGTCGAGCCGGCTCGTCGCGCCGCCCGGCCCCCCGGTCACCGGCGGCCGCGCGGACTCGCCCTGCCAGGGCACCGCGCAGAACGACTGCCCGCCGGGGGAGCGCAGCACGGCCCAGCCGTCGTGCTCCGCGACGGTCTCGGCACCGAGCCCGAGGGCCCACGCCACCAGCGCCGGCACGTCCTCCACGGACAGGTCGAGATGCGCGCCCCCGGGACCGTCCCCGACGCCCTGCGCCTTCACACAGGCGTCCGCGCCGGCGGGCAGCAACGTCACGAACTCACCCCGGTCACCGCGTGGTTCCGAGACGGTCGTGCCGGTGACCGCGGTCCAGAAGGCCACAGCGGCTCCGAGCTCCGCCACGGGCCGGTCGACGAAGGCATGGGTCCACCGGATGTTCGGTCGCGTGCTCATCGGGACTGCTCCTCCTGCCGTACGGACGCTGCGGCTCGTACCGTCTCCTGGCCGATCAGCGCGCGCAAGGACGTTTTCATCCGGGAGACGAAGGCGTCCCGGACCTCGGGGGAGAGGGCGTCGAGGGACAGGTACGGGTTGAGGTCCTCCAGCTCGACGAGGAGCAGTCCGCCGTCCGGGGCCCGGCAGGCGTCGACACGCTGGATGCCGTACGTGATGTCGTTCCAGTCGACGAACCGCTGCGCGAACTCCCGGTCCTCGTCGGTGGGTTCGTAGGGCTCCAGGGCCCAGCGCCGCTCCGGGTCCGGTGCGTACAGGGCGTACTGGAGGGTGTCGTCGACGAAGTAGAACGACACCTCGTACCGGAAGTCGACGCGCGGCTGGACGAGGAGGTCGCCGAACGGCAGCCCGGCGAGCCGGTCGCGCGTCACGAACTCCAGGCCGATGGAGTCCGCGCCCTGTTTCGGCTTCACCGCGTAGCTGTCCGCCTCCGGCAGCCGGTCCAGGTCGGCCGCGCGGTCCACGGTGGGGATGACCGGGAACCCGGCGGCGGTCAGCTCCAGCAGGTACCCCTTGCCGGCCATGTCCCCCTTGCCGGACAGCTGGTTGTAGACCCGCACACCGTCGGCCAGCGCCCGCTCCCGGAACGCGTCGTACGCGGCCTGATGGTGCAGGACGGGCCCGCTGTTGCGGACCACCACGGCGTCGAAGCCGGCCATCAGCGCGGCCGCGTCCAGCGGATGGCACACGGCGATGTCGAAGTCCTCGCGCAGTCGCGCGGTGAGGGCGATGTCCTCGTCGCAGTACCGCCGTCCCCTGGCCGGATAGGCCAGGTCACTGACGTAGAGGACACGGGGGCGCGCGGACGGCACGGGGACTCCTCGGAGGACGCTCTGGGGCTCGGACCGCGGACGCGCCGCGGACACACGCACGTAGTGTCCCTCCCGAGGGAACCCGGTCTTCCGGCACCCCGGGCCGACGGCCGGTTCAGGCCTCCCGGCGGTTCTCCGCGAAGCGCAGCAGGTTGCCCGCCGGATCGCGGAACGCGCAGTCCCGCAGGCCGTACGGCTGGTCGGCGGGTTCCTGGAGGACCTCGGCGCCCGAGGCGCGGACCCGCTCGAAGAGGGCGTCGCAGTCGGTCGTCGAGAAGATCACCCCGCGCAGCATGCCCTTGGCCAGCAGTTCCGCCATGGCCTGCTTGTCCGCGGGGGAGGCGTCCGGGTCCGCCGCCGGGGGCTCCAGGACGATCTCCACGTCGGGCTGGAGCGGCGACCCGACCGTGACCCAGCGCATCCCCTCGAACCCGACGTCGCCCCGGACCTCCAGGCCCAGCACGTCACGGTAGAAGGCCAGCGCCTTGTCGTGATCGTCGACGGAGATGAAGCACTGGGAGAGTTTCAGGTCCATGCCCTACAACCTAGAGGCGTGTGCCCGGTTCCGCCTCGGGGTTGCGATGGCGGGCCGGGCGGGTCATCCGGCGGGCCACGCAGGACGGGATGGGCGCGCCGTGGTCGTGCGGACGGGCCCGGTACGCGCTCGGCGTCTCACCGACCAGCTCCGTGAACCGCGAGCTGAACGAACCGAGCGAGGTGCACCCCACGGCGAGGCACACCTCCGTCACCGTCATGTCGCCGCTCCGCAGCAGCGCCTTCGCGCGCTCGATCCGGCGGGTCATGAGATACGTGTACGGCGTCTCGCCGAAGGCGTCACGGAAGCTGCGCTGGAAGTGGCCCGGCGACATCAGCGCCGTACGCGCGATCGTCGCCATGTCGAGCGGCTCCGCGAACTCGCGGTTCATCCGGTCCCGCGCCTTGCGCAGCCGGACCAGGTCCTCCAGGACTCGGGGATTTCCCACCCGCCCAGAATGCCACGGGCCACCGACAACGGGCCCGGCCGCGCGCAACCGGTCAGGCGTCGGCCAGGACCTTGGCCTTGGCCTGCTCGAACTCCGCGGACGTGAGGTGGCCGCTGCTCTTGAGTTCCGCGAGCTTCGCGAGTTCGTCGGCCTTGCCGGTGGTCCCGGCGGTCTCACGGATGTAGGACTGCACGTCCTCCTGGCTCTTCTGGATGCGCTTCGCCTCGCGCTCGCCCATCCCGCGGCCCCGCGCGATCAGGTACACGAAGACGCCGAGGAAGGGCAGGATCACGACGAAGACGCACCAGCCGGCCTTGCCCCAGCCGCTCAGATCGTCGTCGCGGAAGATGTCCCCGATGACGCGGAAGAGCAGCATGAACCACAGGATCCACAGGAAGAACCACATCGTGGTCCAGAAGACGTTGAGCAGGGGATAGTCCGCTGCCAGTTCGAGCGTCGAGCCGTTCATGGTCGAACTCCTGTCGTCGTACGACATCGCCACGCTCGACCACAGTGCGTCGACGGCCCGCCCGGCCGCCTCACCCCCGGCGGGTGAGCTGGGGGATCCCCCAAGCGCCGACGATGGCAGGGGGATCGCGGCGGACCCCGGACCCGAAGGCGGGTCTCGAACCCCGGTCCTGAGGGAAGTGCTCGTATGCGCTACGAATTCCGCGTCGCCGGCATCGTGTCGGAGACGCTCGCCTCGGCGTTCTCCGAACTCGACAGCGTGCCCACGGCGGAACAGACGCTGTTCTTCGGCCCCGTCATCGACGACGCCCATCTGCACGGTCTGCTCGGCCGGTTCCAGGCGCTCGGCCTGCGCGTGGTCGAGCTGCGCCGGCTGCCCGCGTGACCGTGACAGCAGAACGCACCCGGACCGCCGGGCCACCGAGTTCGGCGGCCCGCGGACCAGGTGCGTGTCGCGTGACGTGCGGCCGGACGAACCGCAGGTCGGCGCGGCCGGACCCGAGAGGCCCGGCAACCCGGAGGTCCGGGGTCAGGCCTGCTTGGTCTCCCAGAAGATCTTGTCGATCTGGGCGATGTAGTCGAGGGCCTTCTGGCCGGTCGCCGGGTCGGCGGACGCCTTGGCGGCCGAGAGGGCCTTCAGGGTGTCGTTGACCAGCTGGTGCAGCTCCGGGTACTTCTCGAAGTGCGGGGGCTTGAAGTAGTCGCTCCAGAGCACCGACACGTGGTGCTTGGCGAGCTCGGCGCGCTGCTCCTTGATGACAACGGCGCGCGTCTGGAACTGAGGGTCGTCGTTTCCGGCCATCTTTTCCTGGACGGCCTTCACCGACTCCGCCTCGATGCGGGCCTGGGCCGGGTCGTACACGCCGCAGGGCAGGTCGCAGTGCGCGCTGACCTTCACCTTGGGGGCAAACAGGCGGGAGAGCATTGAGCTGTCCTTCCTCGTGATCGTCTTCTCAGGTGGGACATTACTCCGTAGGAGACCTGTTTTCGCGAGTGCCCCCATGGGCTTAGGACAAAAGTCCAGGGTGAGACTGGGACTGGTGGAGGATGGAACCGGGGAGGTGCCGGTGATGCCGGAGCTGTCGCAGGAGACCGAGCGGGGGAGGGCCCTGCTGCCGTTCGGGGCGGCGGAGGTGACGGGCCCGTCCATGGTGCCCACGCTCCAGCACGGGGATCGGCTCGTGGTGCAGTGGGGTGCGCGGGTGGGGCCGGGTGACGTGGTCGTCTTGCGGCATCCCTTCCAGCAGGACCTGCTCGTCGTGAAACGGATCGCGGAGCGGCGCGAGGGCGGCTGGTGGGTGCTGGGTGACAACGCGTTCGCGGGCGGGGACAGCACCGACTACGGAACCGTTCCCGAGGATCTCGTCCTCGGGAAGGTGCGGTTCCGGTTCCGGCCGCCGGGCGGTCAGCGTTCCCCGTTCGCCGTCGCCCGCTGGGTGCTGGTCGCCGCCAGGCCGGTGCTCTCCGCCCGGTCGGCCTCCAGGCGCTTGCGGGCACGGTAGGCCGCGACGTTGGCGCGGGTCGCGCAGCGGTCCGAGCAGTAGCGCCGGGAGCGATTGGTCGAGGTGTCCAGGTAGGCGTTGCGGCAGGGGGCGGCCTCGCACAGGCCGAGCCGGTTCGCGCCGTACTCGGTGAGGTGGAAGGCCAGGCCCATCGACGCGATCGCCGCGTAGCCCGCAGTCGCGTTCGACGGGTGGTCCGCCAGGTGCATGTGCCACAGCGGGCGGCCGTCGTCGTCGCGGTGGTCGTGCCCGGAGATCTGCGGGCTCACCGGGAACTCCAGGAGCAGCGAGTTCAGCAGGTCCACGGCGAGGGTCTCGTCGCCGGCGTCCGCCGCCTCGAAGACCGCGCGCAGCCGGGCCCGTACGGAGCGGAAGCGGGTGACGTCCGCCTCCGCCGCGCGGCGGGCCGCCGACGCGTTGCTCCCGAACAGGTCACGGACGGCCTCGACCGAGGTCAGCGTGTCCTTGCCGCGGGCCGGTTCCTCGCTGTTGACGAGACGGACGGCGTAATCCGCGTAATAGGCCAGTTCCACTTGTAGTCCTTACGGAGGGGCTCTATCGTCGTGACGGCGGTCAGGTAACAGATGATCGTGCTTACAGGGTATTACGTGGTCGAGTGGAGGAGGGGCTTTCATGGCCATCGGCACCGGAACGGACTGGCAGGCCTGGCAGCGGAGCTGGGACCGGCAGCAGGAGTGGTACATGCCGGACCGGGAGGACCGCTTCACGGTCATGCTCGACCTGACCGAGGCGCTCGTCGGACCGGCCCCCCGCGTCCTCGACCTGGCATGCGGCACCGGCACCATCACCGCCCGGCTGCTCGATCGCCTCCCCGGAGCCACCAGCACCGGCGTCGACCTCGACCCCGCGCTGCTCACCATCGCCGAGGGCACCTTCGCCGGCGACGACCGGGTCTCCTTCGTGACGGCCGACCTCAAGGACCCGGAGTGGCGCGCCCGGCTGCCGTACGACACGTACGACGCGGTGCTGACCGCCACGGCCCTGCACTGGCTGCACAGCGAACCCCTCGCGGTCCTCTACGGTCAGCTCGCGGAACTCGTCCGCGACGGCGGTGTCCTCATGAACGCCGACCACATGATCGACGAGACCACGCCCCGGATCAACGCGGCCGACCGGGCCCTGCGGCACGCCCGGATGGACCGGGCCAGGGAGACCGGCGCGCTCGACTGGGCCGAATGGTGGAAGGTGGCCGCGCAGGACCCCGTCCTCGCCGAACCCACCGCCCGCCGCTTCGAGATCTACGGGGAACACGCCGACGGCGACACGCCCTCCGCCGACTGGCACGCGCGCGTGCTGCGCGAGAAGGGCTTCGCGGAGGCCCGTGCGGTCTGGCGCTCGCCGTCGGACGCGCTGGTGCTGGCGGTCAAGTAGCCGAGTGGCCCACCGGAGACGGGGAAGGGGCGGTACGGAATCCCGTACCGCCCCTTTTTCCTCGACTTCTCGCGCGCAGGTCCTCAGGCTCTCCGGTCTCCCGGTTCTCCGGTCAGAGGACCTTCGACAGGAACGACTTGGTGCGCTCGTGCTGCGGGTCCGTCAGGACGTCGCGCGGGTTGCCGGACTCGACGACCACACCGCCGTCCATGAAGACCAGGCTGTCGCCGACCTCGCGGGCGAAGCCCATCTCGTGCGTGACGACGATCATCGTCATGCCGGACTCGGCGAGGTCGCGCATGACGTCGAGGACGTCACCGACCAGCTCCGGGTCCAGGGCCGAGGTCGGCTCGTCGAAGAGCATCAGCTTCGGGTCCATCGCCAGCGCGCGGGCGATCGCCACACGCTGCTGCTGGCCGCCGGAGAGCTGCGAGGGGTAGTTCTTCGCCTTGTCGGCGAGGCCGACGCGCTCCAGGAGCTGGCCCGCGCGTTCCCGTGCCTGGGACCTGCTGACGCCCTTGACCTGGACCGGTGCCTCCATGACGTTCTCGAGCGCCGTCATGTGCGGGAACAGGTTGAAGCGCTGGAAGACCATGCCGATGTCCCGGCGCTTCAGCGCGACCTCGCTGTCCTTCAGCTCGTAGAGCTTGTCGCCCTTCTGGCGGTAGCCGACCAGCTCGCCGTCGACGTACAGCCGGCCGGCGTTGATCTGCTCAAGGTGGTTGATGCACCTGAGGAACGTGGACTTGCCGGAGCCGGAGGGGCCGATGAGGCAGAACACCTCTCCGGACTTCACCTCCAGGTCGATGCCCTTCAGGACCTCGACAGGGCCGAAGGACTTGTGGACGCCCTCGGACTTGACCATCGCCGTGGCGGAGTCCGCCTTGGTCACGTCGGCGGTCATGCCGCACCTCCCGAGGGACGGCCCACCGACAGCACGTGGGTCTTGATCTTCTGGAACGGCGTGGCCGGGAGGCTACGGCTGCTGCCCCGGGCGTAGTACCGCTCCAGGTAGTACTGGCCGACGCTGAACACCGACGTCAGCAGCAGGTACCAGGCGGCGGCGAGGAACAGCATCTCGGCCGGCGCCCCCGAGGTCTGGCCGATGTCCTGGGCCACGCGGAACAGCTCGGAGTACTGGATGACGGCCACCAGCGAGGTCGTCTTCAGCATGTTGATGACCTCGTTGCCCGTGGGGGGCACGATCACACGCATCGCCTGCGGGATGACGATCCGGCGCAGGGTCTTGCTGTGGCTCATGCCCAGGGCGTGCGAGGCCTCGGTCTGGCCCTCGTCGACCGAGAGCAGGCCGGCCCGGCAGATCTCGGCCATGTACGCGGCCTCGTTCAGGCCCAGTCCCAGCAGCGCCGTCAGCAACGGCGTCATGAAGCTGGACCAGTAGTCCTTGTAGATCGGACCGAGGTTGATGTACGTGAAGACCAGGCCGAGGTTGAACCAGACCACGAGCTGTACGAGGACCGGCGTACCGCGGAAGAACCAGATGTAGAACCACGCGATGGACGAGGTCACCGGGTTCTTCGACAGCCGCATCACGGCGAGCAGAACGCCGCCGACGACGCCGATCAGCATCGAGAGGACCGTCAGCAGCAGCGTCTTGAGGACACCGTTGATGACGCGGTGGTCGAAGAAGTAGTCGGGGATCGCTCCCCAGTTGATCTTGCCCTGGGAGAACGCGTAGACCACGGAGACCAGGAGCGCGATCGCGATGACCGCGGAGACGTATCGCCCGTAGTGCCGGACCGGGATCGCCTTGATGGCTTCCGGTCGGGCCGGGGGAGCGTCCTCCGGGCCCGGTGTCTTGTCAGTGTCAACAGTCACGGGAGTTGTTGCCTTTCAGTGCCCGCTCGGTTCCGCGGTCACTTGCCGCCGTTGACCGCGGCCGCCTTGACGGCGCCGGCGTCGACGCCCCACTTCGCGATGATCTTGTCGTACTCGCCGTTCTTGATGATCGCGTCGAGCGCGGCCTTCAGGGCGTCCCGGAGCTGGGTGTTGGACTTGGCGACGGCGATGCCGTACGGAGCGGCCTCGACCTGGTCTCCCACGATCTCGAAGTCCTTGCCGCCGCCGGACGTCTTCACCGCGTACGCGGCGACCGGGAAGTCGGACGAGCCGGCGTCGGCGCCACCGCCGCGCAGCCGGGTCTGGGCCTGCTGGTCGTTGTCGTACGACTCGATGGCGATCTTCTTGCCACCCGTGCACTTCTTCGACTCGGCCTTGGCGAGGTCCTCGGAGACCGTGCCGCGCTGCACCACGAGCTTCTTGCCGCACAGGTCGGACCAGCTCTTGATGTTCTGGGTCTTGCCCTTGGGGGTGTAGATGGAGACACCCGCGGTGAAGTAGTCGACGAAGTCGACACCCTCGCCGACCTTCTTGCCGGTGTCCGAGTCGATGCCCTCCTGGCGGTCCTTGGAGTCCGTCATCGCGGACATCGCGATGTCGTACCGCTTGGAACGCAGACCCGTGAGCAGCGTGTCGAAGGTGCCGTTCTGGAACTCGAACTTCACGCCGAGTTGCTTGCCGAGCGCGTCCGCCAGGTCGGGGTCGATGCCGACGGTCTTGCCCGAGTCGTCCTTGAACTCGACCGGCGCGTAGGCGATGTCCGAGCCGACCTTGATGACGCCCGCGTCGCGGATCGCCTTGGGCAGCTTGCCGGCCAGCGGCGCCGAGCTCGTGCTCGCGGAAGAGTCGCTCGAGTCGTTCTTGGTCTGGTCACCGCAGCCGGTGAGGACAAGGGCGCCGGCGACCGCGATCGCGCCGACCGCTGCTATCCGGGACTGAGCGGTGGTACGACGGGTGGTGCTTGCGGTCATGAGGGTCCTCCGGCGGATGAGGGAGTAGCCGACAGGTCGACGAGAACACACACCTTCGGGTGTCGCGACCTCGTGTGATGACGGCATCTTGCCATTCGGACTGCGGCATTCAGGGTGCCCGCTATGTCAAAATCGGATAACGGGTGACCCCCGAACCGCTACGGGTCGGTACTACCTGACCGGATCTTGTACGGGAATCTCTTCTTCCGACCGGAAGATCTTCGGTACATCCCGCGACGCGGAGGGCCGCTATTGCGCGCCCCCGGACGAACGAGCGCATGTCCGGAAGTGTCAATGGATCACGGCATGAGTCATGTCACCGACGTGTGATCTTGGCGTTATGGACTCGTCCACGGCACCGTGCGTCGGGTAAGAAGGTTCTTTACACCCCTCATCCGGGGCTCAGGGCGCGTGTGCGGCGCGCCCGTCGCGCAGCCGCCCGTACGCAACCACGGCGGCAGGGCCTGCGCGGTGCCCGCCCACCCCTCAACCAGGAGTGGTCACCCTCAGACAATGAAGACTTAAGGGGTAAAACAAAGTGGCAGCGGAGATCGTCAATCCTCGCAGCGACAGCAGTACGGATCAGGAAGACGGGGCGGAGCCCCTCGACTCCTTCGACCCGGCTTTCGCGCTGCACCGCGGCGGCAAGATGGCTGTGCAAGCCACCGTGCCGGTCCGCAACAAGGACGACCTGTCCCTGGCTTACACGCCCGGCGTCGCGAAGGTGTGCAGCGCGATCGCCGAGCAGCCGGAACTCGTCCACGACTACACGTGGAAGTCGTCCGTGGTCGCCGTCGTGACCGACGGTACGGCCGTGCTCGGGCTCGGTGACATCGGCCCCGAGGCCTCCCTCCCCGTCATGGAGGGCAAGGCCATCCTCTTCAAGCAGTTCGGCGGCGTCGACGCCGTCCCGATCGCGCTGGCCTGCACCGGTGTCGACGAGATCGTCGAGACCGTGGCCCGGCTCGCGCCGTCCTTCGGCGGGATCAACCTGGAGGACATCTCGGCGCCTCGGTGCTTCGAGATCGAGCGGAAGCTCCAGGAGCGCCTGGACATCCCCGTCTTCCACGACGACCAGCACGGCACCGCGATCGTCACGCTCGCGGCCCTGCGCAACGCCGCCCGGCTGACCGGACGCTCCATCGGATCGCTGCGCGCGGTGATCTCCGGTGCGGGCGCCGCCGGTGTGGCCATCGCCAAGTTCCTGGTGGAGGCGGGCATCGGCGACGTCGCGGTCGCCGACCGCAAGGGCGTCGTGTCGCGGGACCGGGACGACCTCACGGACGTCAAGCGGGAACTCGCCGGGATCACCAACAAGGCCGGGCTCTCCGGTTCGCTGGAGTCCGCACTCGCGGGCGCGGACGTCTTCATCGGCGTCTCCGGCGGTACGGTGCCCGAGCCGGCGATCGCCTCCATGGCGGACGGCGCCTTCGTGTTCGCGATGGCCAACCCGAACCCCGAGGTGCATCCCGAGGTCGCCCACAAGTACGCGGCTGTCGTCGCGACCGGGCGGTCGGACTTCCCGAACCAGATCAACAACGTCCTGGCGTTCCCCGGCATCTTCGCCGGTGCCCTCCAGGTCCGGGCCTCCCGGATCACCGAGGCCATGAAGATCGCCGCCGCCGAGGCGCTGGCCGCGGTCGTCGGTGACGACCTCGCCGCGGACTACGTCATCCCCTCGCCGTTCGACGAGCGGGTGGCGCCGGCGGTGACGGCCGCTGTGGCCGCCGCGGCCCGTGCGGAGGGTGTCGCCCGCCGCTGAGGCACGCGCGTTCGCTGTGACCCCGCCGGGGGTTCCTCCCGGCGGGGTCATTGTTTTCGCCGCCCTCTCCGCCCCTACCCGTCCCGTAGCGGGGGCGCCGCCCCCGGACCCCCGCTCCTCAAGCGCCGGAGGGGCCGATTTCTCGCCTTCAGGGACGCGTGTCACAACGGGAGGCGGTTCCGCCGGGAGGGAGCGGAGCCTATCGTCGGGGCCATGTTCGCTGCCTATGCCGCCCGAATCGACCGTGACCAGCCGCTGAACGGCCTGGAGTTGGGGGAGCGTCCGGCTCCCGAACAGAGGCCGGGCTGGACCACCGTGAACGTACGGGCCGCGTCCCTCAACCACCACGACCTCTGGTCCCTGCGCGGGGTCGGTCTCGCCGAGGACAAACTCCCGATGATCCTGGGCTGCGACGCCGCCGGAGTCGACCAGGACGGCAACGAGGTCGTCCTGCACTCCGTCATCGGCCAGACCGGCCACGGGGTCGGCCCCGCCGAACCCCGCTCCATCCTCACCGAGCGCTACCAGGGCACCTTCGCCGAGCAGGTCACCGTACCGACCTGGAACGTCCTGCCCAAGCCCCGCGAGCTGTCCTTCGAGCAGGCCGCCTGTCTGCCGACCGCCTGGCTGACGGCGTACCGCATGCTCTTCACCAACGCCGGGGTACGACCCGGCGACTCCGTGCTCGTGCAGGGCGCCGGCGGCGGTGTCGCCACGGCGGCGATCGTGCTCGGCAAGGCCGCCGGCCTGCGGATGTTCGCCACCAGCCGCGACGAGGCCAAGCGGAAGCGGGCGCTCGAACTCGGTGCCGTCGAGGCCCTGGAGTCCGGGGCGCGGCTGCCGCAGCGCGTGGACGCCGTCATCGAGACGGTCGGCGCGGCCACCTGGTCCCACTCGATCAAGTCGCTGCGTCCCGGCGGCA
Source organism: Streptomyces sp. M41(2017) (assembly GCF_002078175.1). Taxonomy (GTDB): domain Bacteria; phylum Actinomycetota; class Actinomycetes; order Streptomycetales; family Streptomycetaceae; genus Streptomyces. The sequence continues at coordinate 3,447,738 of NZ_MWFK01000001.1, forward strand.
CCGTCGTCATCACCGGCGCCACCAGCGGGGACCGGCCCTCGCACGCCGAGCTGACGCGCATCTTCTTCCTCGAACTCAAGGTCGTCGGCTCCACCATGGGCACGAAGGACGAGCTGGAGGACCTGCTGGCGTTCTGCGCCACCACGGGCGTGCGGCCGGTCATCGACGAGGCGCTTCCGCTCGACCGGGCCCGCGAGGGCTTCGAGCGGCTGGAGGCCGGAGACCACTTCGGCAAGATCGTGCTGACGGGGAGCTGACCGGGAACGGGAGGCGGTAGGTGCCGCGTACGGCGGGTCCGGGTGTCCGGGCCCGCCGTTTCCGTTCCCTGTCCCCGGTCCTCGTCCTCGTCCTCGTGTCAATGTTGGTTGACATGACGGCACTGTCAACGTAAGTTGACAGCATGACCGAAGCAACGGATCTTGCCGAGCGCGCGGGTGATCGCGATCCGCGGGTCGGGCTGCGGGCGGTCTCCGCGCTGCGGAGGCTGCTGGAGCAGTTGGAAGCGGTGCAGGTGCGCAGTGCGCGCAATCAGGGCTGGTCGTGGCAGGAGATCGCCGCGGAACTCGGAGTGACCAGGCAGGCCGTGCACAAGAAGTACGGGAGGCAGTGATGTTCGAACGTTTCACGAAGGACGCGCGGGCCGTCGTCACGGGGGCGGTGTCGTACTCCGAGCGGGTGGGGGCCGCGACGGTGGAGGAGGAGCATCTGCTGCTCGCGCTCCTCGACCGTGAGGGCAGCCGGGGGTCGTTCGCCCTCGGATCGCTGAGGTCGGCCGGGCCGCGGGAGTCGCTGGAGCGGGACCTCGCCGAGGCCCGCCGCCGGGGCGGGCTGTCCCGTGCCGACGCGGACGCCCTCTCCGGGCTCGGTATCGACCTCTCGGAGATCGTCGCCCGCATCGAGGAGGCGCACGGGGAGGGGGCGTTGGAGTCGGGGAAGCGGTCCGGCCAGGGCAGGCGGACCGGACGTCGGCCCTTCGGGCGAAGCGCGAAGGAGACGCTCACGCGATCCCTGCGGGTCGCCGTCGCCCGGCGGGACCGTCACATCGGCGACGAGCACCTGCTGCTGGCCATCACCCTCCAGGGCGGGGTCGCAGGCGAGGTGCTGGGCGATCACGGCATCACGTACGGCTCGGTGACACGGGTGCTCTATGGAGAGGACGGCGTGGCCGAGGCGGGCTGAGAGCGGAACGCCCGGCGGGGCTCTGCGCGCGGGGGAGGCGATGCGCGCGGAGCCCCGCCGGTCCGGACGGTCGGCCGATCCCGGAGGAGCGTCCCGGAGGAACGCCCCGGAGGAACGCCCCGTGGGCGTTACGGTCGCCCGCTCCGCAGCGTCGATCCGATGTGCGCCGCCGCTGCCGACAAGTGGCGCCGGATGTCACGGAGTTGCTCTTCCGTCACGCCGTGGTCGCGGGAGGCGTCACGGATGTCGTCGCGGAAGCGGTCCAGGAGGCGGTCCAGGTCGCGGGCCGGGTTGCCCGTGGAGCCCTCGTGGGCCCAGGACGGTTCGTACTCCGCGGGGAAGTCCGCCGGGGTGGCCGTGTACTCCGGCTCGGCGCGGGTGCCGGACGGGGTGCGGCCGAAGCCGAACTCCTTGCCGAAGTCCTTCCCCAGGTCCTTGCCGAAGTTCTTTCCGAAGTCGCCGAACTCCTTGGCCAGTTCGGTCAGCCCCTCGCGGACGCCCGTCGGCCAGTCGCCCCGGGCGAAGTGGTCCTGAACCTGGTCCTGGACGCGCTTGGCCATGCGCTGCATCTCCTCCTGTGCCTGGGCGCGGGCGTGCTCCTGGGCCTCCTTGGCCTGGCGGCGGGCGCGCTGGGCCTCGTCACGGGCGCGGCGGCTCTCGTCCTTCGCCCGGCGGGCCTGCTCCTTCCACTCCTGCCGGACGCGCCGCATCTCCTCCTTGGCCGCCCGCCAGGACTCCCTGTCCTGGAAGTCGTCGGCGCCGGCGGAGCCGCCCGCCGCGGAGTCGTGCCGCTCGGCGCCGGCCGCGCCCTTGCTGCCGCCGCGCCGGGCCTCCGTGGCCGCGGCGCGCATCTCGCGGCGCAGGTCACCGGCCGCGCCCCGCACATCGGCGCGGATCTCCGCCGCGAGCTCCGCGACGGACTCACGGATCTCCAGTTCGAGGTCGGCCAGCTCACCGCTGCGGTCGGCCAGTTCGGCGCGGCCCGCGTCGGTGATCGCGTACACCTTGCGACCGCCCTCGGAGGTGTGCGTGACGAGTCCTTCGGCCTCCAGCTTGGCGAGGCGGGGATAGACGGTGCCCGCCGAGGGTGCGTACAGCCCCTGGAAACGCTCCTCCAGGAGCCGGATCACCTCGTACCCGTGGCGCGGCGCCTCCTCCAGCAGCTTGAGGAGGTAGAGGCGCAGTCGGCCGTGGGCGAAGACGGGAGCCATCTCAGAGCACCTTCTTGTCGGTCGGGGTGTCGGCCGGGCGGCCTCCGCCTGAACCGTCGCTCGCGGTGGCGTCGTCCGGTCCGGCGGTCTCGGGGCCGTCCGTGCCCTTCGTCAGGTCCGCGGCCTTCGCCGGATCGACGGCCTCGATGGTGTCCGTGGACGCGGGGGTGCTCGGTGACGCGGGAGGGCTCGTGGGCCTCGGGGAGTCCGTGGGCTGCGGGGCGTCCTCGAAGGGTTCCTCCTCCGCCGGGGGGCGGCGCAGCAGGGCGATGGAGCCCGAGACCGTCACCGCCTTCAGCCGGCCGTTGCCGGCGCCGAGCCGGCCGGTGATCTTCTTGGCGCCCCACTGGCCGGCGACCCGGAGGTCCTCGAAGGCGCTGGAGACGGTGCCGCTCGCGGTGTTGGCCTCCACTTCCGCGTCCGCCGGATGCGGGAGCCGTATGGCGATCTCGCCCGACACGTTCGACAGCTGGACGTCCGTCGGGGCGCCCGCGGCGTCGAGGTCGACGATCATCGAGCCGCTCACCGACTCGGCCCGCACCGAGGAGCCGGAGCCCTCGACCACGGTCAGGTCGCCGGAGACGGAGTTGAAACGCAGGTCGCCCGTGACGGCCTGGGCCTCCAGATTCCCGGAGACGGTCGTCACGTGGGTCGGGCCGGCGACGCGGACGAGGGTCGTGTCGCCGCTGACGCCCTTCACCTCCACCCGGCCGTCCACTCCGGAGACCACGGCGGCGGCGCCCACCACGCCCACCTCGACGCGGGTGCCGGCCGGAACGGCCAGCGAGACCACCGCCGAGCGGCGCCAGCCCTTGGTGTCGAACCACTTGAGGAAGCCCTTCCAGGGCAGGTCCTCGTACGCCACGGTGAGGGTGCCGTCCTGGTGGGCCACCTGGAGCGGGGGCCCGTCCAGCTCGGACACTTCCAGGCGGGCGGAACCCTCGTCGGTCCCCACGACGTTCACTGTTCCGTTGACGACGCGCACGTGCAGCGTCGTCACCGGGTCGTCGAAGGAGAGCTTCTTCGGCTCTGCCACGGACCACTCGGACATGGTGCAGACCTCCTCGACCGGGCCGGACCCGCTCGCGGATCCGAACTCGACGCGCCATATCGCGTCTAGCGCTATTCACGATATATCGCGGATGCGGAAAGTCAAGACATCCGTTCCGGTGCCATCGCTGAGCCGAGGTGGGCAAATCGCCCTAAAGTGACACCATGTCGACTGCCTCCGGCGCATCGGGCGACGGCCGCCCGCGGGGTGAGCGCCCGGCCCGCACCGCCGGCGCCCTCCTGTTGTGCCGGGCCCGCCCCGAAGCCGTCGGCCCGGCGGCTCCGCTGTTGCGCGAGCGGATGGTGCTCGCCGGAGCGGGGGTCGGGTGGAGCCTGCTGGTACCCGAGGGAAAGCCCTGGCAGGACGGCGCGGAACCGGTCGACCGCGTGCTCACCGGCTGGGCCACGGCACTCGCCGTCGGCGCCCCCTGGCCCGTCCTCGCCCTGTGGTGGGACGCCGACCGCAGCGGCTTCGTCCTGGCGTCCGGATTCCGCCGGCCCGTGGGCTATGAATGGCTCGCCGACGGCACCCCGGTCGGCGAGGACGAGGCGATGCGCACCTTCGCGGCCCGCCTCGGGCTCGACCCGGTCCTCGACGTACAGGCCCTGGAGCCGCTGACGCGACCCGATCCCGAGGCCGACGCCCCGGCCCGCGTGCGGGGACTGCTCGCCGTCCTCGCACGCGAGGGACTGCTGCTGCGGGCCGGTCTCACCCCGGGGGAGCCCGCCGACCGGCTCCGTGGCGCGGCCCGGATCCTGTACGACGCCGAGCAGATCGACCGGGTCGGCCGGCGTGCCGCCGTCGGAGCCGAACTCGACATCGTGGAGCGCGGCGCGCTCGGACCCTGGCTGCGCGGTCCACGCGCCCGCGCGCTCGCCGTCGCCCAGCTGGCGCTCGGCCTCCCGCTCACCGCCTGGGGGTTACGGCACCGCGGCGGCGGCTGGATCGTCGCGGGCTCGGTCCTGACGGCCCGCGGCGCCCTCGGCCTCGCGTACGACCGCCTGCGCGCCCACTCCTGACGCCTCTCCGTGAAGGGCGGCAGGGGACCGGACGGGAGTAGTCCCGGATCCGGACCGCACCGGACAAGGAACCGGTCAGGGAACCGGCCGACGTGGCAGGAGAGGCAGGCCAGGGGCGGCCGGGGGGAGCGCGGGACTACTCGTCGTCCTCGTCCTCGTCGTCCAGCCGCGCCAGCCACGTCGCCAGCCGCTCCACCGGGACCTCGAAGTCCGGGTTGAGGTCGACGAACGTACGCAACTGCTCGGCGAGCCACTCGAAGGTGACCTCTTCCTCGCCGCGCCGCTTCTCAAGTTCCTCGATGCCGCGGTCGGTGAAGTACATGGATGGTGCTCCGTCGGTGCAGGGGAAGTGGAACGCTGGGACGTGCTGGGAAAAGGATAGGCGGGCCGCCGTGCCCGTGAAGGGCCTCTGTCGTGTGCGGGGACCTGCGGCTAGCCTGCGAGGTCGGCGGTACCACGGGGGCGTGGGGGAACGGGGGATGCCATGGGTGACGCAGTGACCCGGATCGCACGGATCGAGATGCCGGACGGGACACCGGTGTGGGCCCGGATCTCGGGCGCCGACGAGCTGGAGGAACAGTCCGGGGAGCTGTCCCTGTCGGACGTCGCCTTCGGAGACCGGGTCGAGGCCCAGGTCGAGAGCCTGCAGTCCGTCATCACCAGTGTCGCGCGCTCGCTCGCGGCGCCGCTGCGTGCCGTGCGGCCCGACGAGGTGAGCGTCGAGTTCGGCATCGAGCTGACCGCGAAGGCCGGAAAGGTGGTCGGCCTGCTCGCGGACGGCGAGGCCAAGGCGGGCATCACCGTGACGCTCACCTGGAACGGCGGCCCGCCGGACCTGGACGACACCGCCGCCCCGCCGCACGCGGGCGCGTCTCCCGGCGCCCCGGCGCACGGCCCCGCCGGCGACGCCCCCGGCGGGGTCGGAGCATGAACGACGGGCACGCCCCGGGCGCACCGGGCGGCCCGGGCAACGGTCACCGTGCGCTGCACGACCTCGTCATGGCGGCCACCGTACGCATCCATCGCGCGGGCGCCGGGTATGCCCTGGACGAACCCGGCACGTTCCTCGGGAGCGGCTTCTTCATCGCTCCGAACTGGGTTCTGACCTGCGCGCACGTGGTCCGGAGCGGGGAGGGGGACGAGGTGACGGTGGTGTACGAGACAGGGCCGGGCCGGGGCACGTCCGCCGTCGCCGGAGTGGTGGCGACGGCCCTCCCCGACCATGTCGGCCTCCCCGTGCGCGGCACCTGGCCCTCTCCCGACCTGGCCCTGGTGCGGCTGAGCGAACCCGTGGACCACGACTGCGCCTATGTGACGGAACGCCCGGCGGCCTACTACGAGGAGGCCGTCGTCCTCTACTCCGGCTGGTCCGTGGTCGGCGGGGAGCTGCGCCGGCTGAGCGGCACCTGCACGGTGCAGGGCACCCTCGGCGGCTGGTCCGACGACGAACAGATCCGGCTGGGCGGCGACGTGCTGCCGCCCGGCGTCTCGGGCGGCCCCGTCGTCGATCCCGTACGCGGTGAGGTCGTCGGCGTCCTCAAGTCCCGCGCGGACCGCGGACTCGGGGGCACCTGCACCGGGGTCGAGCAGTTACGGTCCCTGCCGGTGCCCGCCGAGGAGCCGCGTGCCGAGCACGACGACAGCTATCAGGCCGTCTTCCACGCCCACGACCGCTACCACCGGGACCGGCAGCGCCATCCGGACACGGACCGCAGCACCTGGGCCGACGTGCAGAACCAGCTCGGAGCCCGCCCCGGCCGGGCGCTGAGCCCGGAGGAGCGGACCCAGCTGCTCGGCCGGCTCGCCGACCTGCCGCCGCCGGTCAGCACCCGCGCCCTCCTCGGCCTCCTCGAATCCCTGCTCGGCGACCAGACCGCGATCCCGCACCCGGCGCCGCGCGGCTGGCGCGACGGACTCGGCGCCCTCTACGAGAACTCCCGTCAGGACGCGGCCCTGGACCTCGTCCTCGACTACGCGATGCGGGCCATGTCCGCCGAGCGGCCCTTCGTCACCCCGGGCACCCAGGCCGCCGAGCGGGCGTTGTGGGAGTGGGTACGGCAGACCGCCGAAGGCCGACCGGGCCCCGGCTACCGGCGCCGCCTCGGCCAACAGTGGATCGAGCGGCTCCAGTTGCCGCCGCGCGGCCCGTCGGCCGCGGGAGCAGGAGCGGCGCGCACACCCGCGCGGAGCGCCGACCGTGCGCCCCGGCTGTTCGTCCTGCTCGAACTGGAGCAGCTCGGGTGGGAGCCGGGCCGCTGCGACTGGCACGTCGCGGTCGGCCGGCCGACCGGCGAGGTGGTGCGGCTGCGCGACGGCGAACGCACCCCGCTGGAGGACTTGCCGGCCGTCCTCGCGCCGGCTCTCACGGAGGCCTTCCGCCAGTGCGACGAACCCGGGCGGCCCGCCGACCTCCAGGTCGCGCTGCCCCATCTGCTGCTCGGACTCGACGTCGACGCATGGCAGTTGGGCCCCGACGAGCCACCGCTCGGCGCGCACCGGCCCGTCGTCGTGCGCTGCGCCGACCGGGAGCAACTGCCCGACCCCGGCGACGGGAACGGGCTCCCGGACGGCAAGGAGGAGCCGCTGCCCGAGGAGGAGCGACACGAACGGGAGGCGCGCTGGAAGTGGATCCACACGCACGGCGCCCAGGCCGAAGTCCTCGACTGTGAGGACGGGTTGCGGGTTCCCGTGCCCGCCGCGGAGTCGCTGCGCGGACTGCCGCACCGGACCGTCCCGGTGCTCTGCCGGTACGGCGACCACCGCTTCGAGGACGACCGGGTGGCGCTCGTGCGGATCGTGCACGGCGGCTACGGGGTGGCGCTGTGGCGGCGCTGGCGCGGGCAGGCCGACGCGGTCTGCGGCGAGTTCCACCGCCGGGCCGGCGACACGGTGGCCGGGGCGGGCGGCGCCGACCGGCTCCCCGAGCTGGTGCACGCGCTGCGCGCCGGTCTGCGCGCGGGCAAACCGGAGACCTACTGGGCCGACGGGATCGCCCTCTTCTACGACGATCCCCGCAGGCCCCTGCCCGGCACCGGAGACCTGCTGGAGGCGCCGTGACCGCGCAGGCCGGGGCATGGTCGCGTGATGCGCCGGGAGAGCCCAAGTGGGCTGCCGTGAGCCCGCCTTGGGACCTTACGGGGCCTCCCGAGGGTCGATACGGTGATGCAGACTCCGACGGCTGCCGTGGTGGACGAGTGACGACGAGGACTGGGCAATGACCGAATCCAGCGAGTGGCTCATCTACCGGGGTGCCGGCGAACCCCACGACGGCCTGGACCGCCTTCCGGCCCCGCCGCCCTGGCGCGACTTCGCGAGCCGGGAAACGGCCGGAGCCGGCGCCGACGGTTCCGAGGACCGCAGGCTGGGCGCGCACCGACACCTGGCCGAACTGCACCGGCCCGGCGCCGAGGAGCTGGAGATGATCAACGCGGCGCTGTACCTGCGCCGCCCGCTGCTCGTCACCGGCAGCCCCGGCGCGGGAAAGAGCACCCTCGCGCACTCGGTCGCGTACGAACTCGGTCTGGGCAACGTGCTGCGCTGGCCCATCGTCAGCCGTTCCACGCTCCAGGACGGGCTCTACCACTACGACGCGATCGCCCGGCTCCAGGACGTGCAGATCGCCGCGCCCCAGAGCGCCGACCCGGCCGCGCCCGGCGCCCCCGGCTCCGTCGAGGGCATCGGCAGCTACATCCGGCTCGGCCCCCTCGGCACCGCGCTGCTGCCGTCCGACACGCCGCGCGTGCTGCTCATCGACGAACTCGACAAGAGTGACATCGACCTGCCCAACGACCTCCTGAACGTCCTGGAGGAAGGCGAGTTCGCGATCCCCGAGCTGGAGCGCGTCGCCGACCGGCTGCCCGGCGGCGAGGCCGAGGTGCTCACCGCCGACGGCAGCAAGGCCCGGGTCCGCGACGGACGGGTGCGCTGCCGCGCCTTCCCCTTCGTGGTCCTCACCAGCAACGGCGAGCGCGACTTCCCGGCCCCCCTGATGCGCCGCTGCATCCACCTCGAACTGGGCCGCCCGGACCACAAGCGGCTCGCCACCTTCGTCCGCGCCCACCTCGGCGACGAGGCCGCCCGTGCCGGGGACGACCTCATCACCCACTTCCTGGAGCGCTCGCGCAGCGAACTCGTCGCCGCCGACCAGCTCCTGAACGCCATCTACCTCACCGACGCCGCCGCGCCGCCCAGTCGCGACCGGCTCGCCGACCTGCTCATCCAGCGACTCGACCGCCCGAGGTGACGCGCTGATGCCCGGCGGCGACCCGATCGCCGAACTCGTCGCCCGGATGCGGCAGATCGGGCTCGATCCCGACGCCGGACAACTGGCCGACGCGCTCTGGCTGGCGCGCTGGTCCCGTCCGACGGACACCGTGGAGCGCGGGCCGGGGAGCGTGCCCCGGGACGGCGCGGCGACGCCGGGCGACGATCCGGGTCCCGTACGGCCCGACCCGCGGCCCACCGACCCGCCGGCGCCCGGCGACAGGACCGGACCGCCGCGCCGGGACACCGGCACGGACCGGCGCGTCGCGCTGTACCCGGTCCCGCGCGACGGCGCGCCCCGCGGACCCGTACGGGGCCGAGCGGCGGAGCTGCCGGTCGGCGTCCCGGCCGCGCCCGCGTTCCCCGCCCCCCTCGAACTCCAGCGCGCCCTGCGCCCGTTGCAGGGATACCGCACCGCCGCGCCACCCCTGCGCACCACCCTCGACGAGACGGCCACCGCCGAACTCAGCGCCCGCGCGGGCGGACTGGTCCTCCCGGTGTTCCGGGGGGTCACCCGCGCGGACGCGGCACTCCAGCTGGTGATGGACGCCTCCTCGTCGATGCGTGTCTGGGACCGCATGTTCACCGAACTGGAGCAGGTCTTCAGCCAGTTGGGTGCCTTCTGGGGGGTCGAGGTCAGTCATCTGCACCAGGGGCCCGACGGCGAGCCCGCCGTCAGTCGCAGTCCCGAGCCCGGCGCGGCCCCGCTGCACTCCGCCGACCGGCTCAGCGACCCCACCGGCCGCCGGGTCACCCTCCTCGTCAGCGACTGCGCCGGCCCCCTGTGGCACAGCGGCCGCGCCCACCGGCTGCTCCACCACCTGTCCCGGCTCGGCCCCGTCGCCGTGCTCCAGCCGCTGCCGCAACGCATGTGGAACCGCACCCGCCTGCCGGTGTCGTACGGCCGGCTGACGCGCGGCGAAGCCCTCGCGGGTGCCGCCACGCTGAAGGTCAGGCTGCCCGCGGGAACCCCGCCGGAGGCGCGCGGGGGCGCCCTGCCGGTGCCCGTGCTGCCTCCCGAGCCCACCGCGCTCGGCGCCTGGGCGCGGCTGCTGTCGGGGGCCGGAGCGGGGCCCGTCGCCGGCGCGGTCGGATGGGTCCGCCACGACCACGGACCGGCCCAGGGACCCCGCGCCGGGCGACGGCCGTCCGGTCTCGAACTGGTCAGCCGGTTCCGGTCCAACGCCTCCAAGGCCGCCGGGAGACTGGCCGGATATCTCGCGGCGGCCCCCCTCAGCCTCCCCGTGATGCAACTCGTCCAGCGCACCATGCTCCCCGACTCCGGGCCCTCCGAACTGGCGGAGGTCCTGCTCAGTGGACTGGTCTCGCGCGCCAAGGCCGAGGACCACGGCGAGGACGGCGCCCAGTGGTACGAGTTCGCCCCCGGGGTGCAGGAGGCCCTGCTGTCACCGCTGGGCCGCGACGAGGCGATGCTCGTCCTCAAGCACTGCTCCGAGTACATCGAGTACCGCTTCGGCAGGGGCGGCCCCAACTTCCCCGCCCTGGCGCTCGCCCAGCTCGGCGACGGCGGCTCCGGACGGCCGTATCCGCCCGGCACCGGATACGCGGGCGAGAACGGCGACAACGGCGGCGCCACCCTCGTGCCGCAGCCCTTCGCCGAGGTCGCCGCGCGGGTGCTGGAGCGATTCATGCCCCTGCCCGAACAGTTCGCGCTGTACGGCGGACGCGGGCGGGACGACCTGCCCGGCGGCCGCCCCACGCACGCCGCCGTGACCCGGGCCCGCACCCTGGCCGGCCGGTTCGACAGCGACGGCATGGTGCAGGACCTCATCGACGCCGTCCAACTGCTGCGCGGCGCGACCGAACACGAACGGCCCGCGGGCGCCGACCCCGAACTGTGGGCCGAGTACGCCACCTGCGTGCTGCGGCTGTGGGAGGTGCAGGGCGGCGCCGACCTGCTGCGCGAGGCGGAGACCGCCGCCGAACGGGCCGTCGCGCATCCCCGGGCGCTGCGTGAACGCGCCGCCCTCGCAAGGGTGTTGCACGCCGCCGCCACCGACCGCAGGCGGCGCGGCGACCGGCGCGGCGCGCTCGACCTGCTGCGCCGCGCCGACCGCGAGTACGCGGTGGCCTGCGCCGCGCCCGGCCTGGAGGACACCGAGGCCCTGCGGCTCACCCTGGAGCGGGTCCGCGCCCTGGAGGCCCAGTGGCGCCTCGGCGGCGACAGCGCCCTCCTGCAGGGCGCGGTCGGCATGCTGGAGGCCTTCGCCGACGCCTGGCCCGACGAGCGGCCCCGCCCGACCGAACTGCCGCTCGCCCACGGCCGCGTCCTGCTGCGCCTCTCGGGCGCCACGGCCGACCACGAACAGTCCAGGCTCTACGCGGAACAGGGTGCCCACTCGCTGCGGGCCGCCCTCGAACCCGGCGGCCCGGCGACGGTGCCCGGCGTCGCCGACGAGACCGACCGCGTCCGGATCCTCCTCGACCTCGTCGACGCGGTCCTGCGGTCCGGCGGCCCGCTCGACGACGCCCGCACCCATGTCGACGAGGCCCTCGGACTGACCCGCGACCAGGGGCTGCGCGCCGCCCTGCACGTGCGGGCCGGCCGCATCCACGTCGCCCGGTACGCCGAGAGCGGCGACCCCCGTGAGCTCCAGGACGCCGCCGACCGGTTCCAGCAGGCCTCCCGCGGAGTGCCCCGGGACGCCCCCGCGCACGCGGACGTCCTGGCCGAGTGGGGCGAAGCCCTGCTGCACCGAGCCGTCCTGGACCGCGGCCCCGAGTCGCTGTCCCGGGCCATCCGGGTGCTGCGCGACTGCCGCGCCGAGACCCCGTCGGGCAGCCGCGACCTCGCCCACCGCCTGCTGCTGCTCGGCCGCGCCCTGATGCTGCGGTACCGCGCCCGCGGCGACCGGGTCGACCTGCGGGAGGCCGAACACCTGCTCGGGCTCGCGGCGCTGGAGGAGGGCCCGCCGCTGACCACCGCGCGCTGCTGGCTGGAACTCGGGCAGGCGCAGTTCGAGGCGTACCAGAGCCTCGGCCGCAAGGCCCGCCTCGACGAGGCCATCGACGCCTTCCGGGCCGCAGCCGAGACGGCGCGTGACGCCGAGGGCGAGGCGGAGACGGACCGGCAGCGCCAGGAGGCCGTGGAACTGGGAGCGCGGGCACAGCACTGGCGGGGTATGTCCTACGAGGCGGCGGCACGGCCACGGGCCGCACGGGAGGCCTACCGCGCCGCACGCACCGAGTGGTCCAGGCTCCCGGAGGGCGCCCTGAGCACGGGCGAGCCGACGGCCCGGCAGACGGCGCAGCGGCTGGCCGAGCTGGAGTGAACGAGCAGGTGCCCGCCGGCGACCGCCGGTGCGGCGACAGGGAGACCCAGGGGGATGACATGGGCGTACGGGACGAAGCACGGGACGCGGACGTCACGGGGGACGGGCCGGCGGGCCCGCCGGAGCCGTGGGAGGCCGGGGAACTGCCCGACCTGCTGGACCTGGACCTGGCGGGCCTGCGGGCCGTCCGGCACCCGGTGCTGGACGAGGTGCTGGCCGATCTGCGGGAACGCGCCGCCCGTCCCAGCGAGATCCTCTGGGGATTCAACAACTCCTTCTGAGGGACGGGATGGACGGGGGGGGGGAACGCCGGCACGGCCGGCGCAAGGCGTCGGTTCCGGTCCCCTCCGGTGGCTGAACCGGACAACTTCCGACGCGCCGCGTTTGTGTCCGGGCCCCGCCCGGGAATGCCGCCCCGTACGGGCAGGGGCCGAGGCGCGGTGCGCGCCGCGGAACCGCGGGGCCGTACGTCATGGGGGTGCCGGAGTGTCGGACGAGGTGACCTCCGCGCTCCCCACGACGTCCACCCCGCACCGGGACACCCCACATCCCGGTCCGCGCGCCACCGCGACCTCCCGTCCGCCGGACCCCGCCCCGGCGCCGGACCGAGCGCACCGCACCGGCGAACCGCCCTTTCCCTTCCGGCAGTTCATCGTCAAGATGCACGGCCGCTGCAACCTCGCCTGCCGCTACTGCTACCTCTACGAGGGCCCCGACCACGGCTGGCGCGCCCGCCCCGCCGTCACCCCGCCCGCCGTCCTGGAACGCACCGCGCGGCGCATCGGCGAACACGCCCGCGCGCACGGTTCGACGGCGCTGTCCCTGGTCCTGCACGGCGGCGAGCCGCTGCTCGCCGGCACCGGCACGCTCGCCCGGTTCACCGACCGCGTCCGCCATCTGGTGCCGGACGACTGCACGGTGCACGCCACCGTCCAGACCAACGCCACCCTGCTCACCGAACGCCGGCTGGCCGTCCTCGCCCGGCACGGCATCCGCGTCGGCATCAGCCTGGACGGCGGACTGCCCGAGCACAACACGCTGCGCACCGACCGCGCCGGACGCCCCTCCTGGCCCGCGGCGACCCGCGGCGCCCGCCTCGCCGCGACACACCACCCGGGGGCGTTCGCCGGAATCCTCACCGTCGTGGACCCCGCGACCGACCCGGTGGAGCTGTACGAGTCGCTGCTCGAACTGCGGCCGCCCGCTCTCGACCTGCTGCTCCCGCACGGCAACTGGTCGGCGCCTCCCCTGCGGTGGACCGCCGGGGCGACGCCGTACGGGGACTGGCTGAGCGCGGTCTTCGACCGCTGGTGGGGAGCGGGACGGCGGGAGACGCGCGTCCGGCTCTTCGAGGAGTGCCTCGCCCTGCTCCTCGGGCTGCCCGCCGCCACCGAGTCGCTCGGACTCGCGCCGTTCGACGCCGTCGTCGTGGAGACCGACGGTTCCATCGAACAGGTCGACTCGCTGAAGTCCTGCTACGCGGGGGCCGCGGAGACCGGACTCGACGTCTTCCGGCACGGCTTCGACGAGGCGCTCGGCCACCCCGGGATCGCCGCCCGGCAGGCGGGCGCCGCCGCGCTCGCCGCGGACTGCCGGGCCTGCCCGCTGCTCACGGTCTGCGGCGGCGGCCACTACGCCCACCGGTACCGCGCCGGACGGGGCTTCGCCAACCCGTCCGTCTACTGCGCCGACCTCCAGCGCTTCATCCGGCACGTCGCGCGGAGACTGGCCGGGGCCGTCCCCGCGGCTTCCGAAGGAGGCGTCCCGTGATCCCGCCGCCGGTCCCGGACCGGGCCCTGACCGAACTGGGCCGTACCGAAGGCGGTCCCGAGACCCTCGGGCTGCTCGTACGCGACCAGCACACCCGCCGGCTGCTCCTGCTCCGCGCGGTCCTCGACGCCGCGGAGGCCGCCGGCCCGCGCGTCCTGCCCGCCGCCGCACTCGACCGGCTGCACGAGGACTGGGCCCTGCTGGAGGAGGCGGAACACCTGGAACGGGCCGCCCACCGCACGCGCCGGGCGGCCGGGCCGAGACCTGAAGCAGGTCCGGTGCCCGGCGCCGCTCCGAGGGAACCGGGCGCCTTCACCGGGGTGTTCGGTCCGGCGGGCGGTGTCGTCCCCCAGGGCGCGGCCGGACGGCCCGCCCGCGACGCGGACGCCTGCGGGCCCCCGCCCCCGGCCGGACGGCCCCTGGACGGCGAGAGAGGGCGGGCCCCGGGGCGCCGCGCGCCGTCGCCGACCCGCACTCCGCACCGGACCGGCGACGGCACCTCCGCCCCCGTTCCCCCCGACCCGCCTCCGAGCGGCGTCCGGGCCCTGATCCTGCACCCCTTCATCGGGCCCTGGGCCCGTGACGCCCTGCGCGGACTCGACACCGTGACGGGCCCGGGCGCCGAGCGCGACCCCCGCGAACCGGCCCGCGCCCTCGCCCACTTCGGGGCGCTCGCCGCCGTGGCCGCCGTCCGCGCCGGGGTGTCCTGCGCCGTGCGCCTGAGTGCCCGCGACGGCGTCCTCACTCTGCCCTCGCTCGGCGCACTGCGCACCGGCCGTCCCGGGGACACCGAGGTGGGCCTCGTGCACCGGCGGGGACGGCTGACGTTCCGGCAACCCGGCGAGGCCGACGTGGTCGTCCACGTGCAGAGCGGCGTCGGCGCCTGGTCCGAGGCAGCGGCCTGGACCCCCGCGTACGCGCTGCCCGGGCTGCTGCCGGGCTCCGCGCCCGTGCCGCTCGACGACCTCGACCCCTACCGGACGGCGCGCGACGGCCCCCGGGCGCACACCCTCAGCGGCCCCGTCACCCTCGACGACGCCGACCGCAAGCACTGGCTGCACGCCTGGTCCGGTACGGCGGCGGCACTCGGGCTCGGCGGCGAGCGGCGCCTGACGGAAGCGGCGGCCCTGCTGCGCTGCCTCGTCCCCCTCTCCGCGCCCCCCGGCGCGGTGCCGGGCCGGCCGGCCGGAAGCTGCAGCGCCACCCGCCGTGAGGCCTTCGGCGCTGTCCTGAGCAGCACCCCGGCGACGGCCACCGCCTTCGCCGCTACCCTCGTCCACGAGATCCAGCACACCAAACTCGCCGCGCTCAGCTCCATGGTGACGCTCCATCAGGCCGGTTCCGAAGCGCGGCACTTCGCGCCCTGGCGGCCCGACCCCCGCCCGTACGACGGCCTGTTGCAGGGCGCCTACTCGCACCTCGCGCTGGCCGACTTCTTCCAGCGCACGGCGCTCGCCACCCCGAACCCCGTGCGGAGGGACACCGCCTGGGCCCGGCACGCCCGCTATCAGGAACAGGTCGGCGCCGTCCTGCCCGCGCTCGTCGGATCCGGCGATCTCACCCCGCGGGGACGCCAGTTCGTCGACCGCATGGTCGAGGTGTACGAACGGCTCGCCGAGCAGCCCGCGCCGCGCGGCCAGACCGCACGGGCCACCGCCTATGTGCGGGCCGCCCGCACCCTGTGGACACAGCGGCACACGCCGGGCCGGTGAACGCCTTCACGCCACCGGCCGGATCGAGCCATCCTCGCCGAAAGCCGCGGCTTCCCGGACGCGGGACCCTCCGTGCGCCAAGATCGTCGCTGAACACGTTTGACCCAGGACCGTGGGCAGGCGACGGGCGGCCGTGTCGGCGCCCTATCGCAGGCCCTCGCGGCGGTTCTAAAATCACGCGCGGGGAGGCCGCTGCATGTCTGGAGCTCGTACGCCGGTCCGGCCAGCCGAGAGGGGGGCCGTGAAGCAGACCGTCACGATCAGCTTCGCCGGGTTCAACCGGGCCTGGGCCGCCTGGATCGGTGACCGCCTGGAGCGGCGCGGCCATCGCGTGGTCTACCAGCGCTGGGACTCCCCGGCCGAGATCCCGCTCGTCGACCTGCTGCGCGACCTGACCCTCGCCCAGGGGCGGATCCTGATCGTGGTCAGCGAATGGTACTTCCAGCTCGGCCCGCGCACCCAGGAGGAGTGGAACACCGCCCTGCGCGAGGTCGTCGCCCCCGATCCGTCCCGGTTCGCCGCCGTGTCCGTCACCACCAGCCCGGTCCCGACGGCCACCGCCGTGCTCGGCGCCGTCGACCTGAACAACATGGGCGCCGACGAGGCCGAACGCCGCGTCCTCGACCGCCTCGACCTGCCCTCCGACGCGCTGCCGGAAGCCACCGAGACCGCACGCCGCGGCCCCCGCTATCCGGCCGCCATGCCCGAGGTCTGGGGCGGCGTCCCCCGCCGCAACACCCGCTTCACCGGCCGCGAGCCGCTCCTGAACGACGCCTACCACCTGCTCCAGGGCGCCGAGCCCGGCGCAGGCGTCGTCACCCTGCACGGCATGTCCGGCGTCGGCAAGACCCAGCTCGCCGCCGAGTACGTCTACCGCTTCGGCTCCGAGTACGACGTCGTGTGGTGGGTCAACGCCGAGAAGCGGGTCACCTACCGACGCCGACTGGCCGAGCTGGCACCGCAGTTGGGGCTGAGCACCGGCGCCGAGTACGGCGAGCGGCTGCGTGCCGTACGCGATTCGCTGCGCCGAGGCGAACCCTTCGGACGCTGGCTGCTGATCCTGGACGGCGCGGACGAGCCCGACCAGATCTACGACCTCGTGCCCACCGGCCCCGGACACGTCCTGATCACCTCGCGCAACCCCGAGTGGAGCGAGCACAACAGCAAGCTCCTGGAGGTGCCGGTCTACGACCGCGACGAGTCCGTCGCCTTCATCCGCCGCCGCGCGCCCCGCCTCACCGAACCCGAGGCCGACCAGCTCGCCGAGGCACTGGAGGACCTGCCCCTCCTGCTGGACCAGACGGCCGGGTGGCTCAACGACTCGGACCTGTCCGTCGAGGAGTACATCGCCCTCCTCGACGGCGGTATCGACCAGGACGTCGTCAAGATCTCCGCCGACTTCCCGGTCGCCTTCCAGACCGCCTGGTCGATACTGCTCAACAAACTCCGCGACACCGTCCCGGAGTCCGTCGACCTGCTCCGCCTGTGCACCTTCTTCGCACCCGGCTTCATCCCCGTACGGCTCCTCAAGGAGATGCCCCACGACCAGCTCCCCGAGCAGATCGCGGGCCTGCTCAACGACCCGCTGCTGTGGAACCGGGCGATCAACCAGCTCCGCCAGTACTCCGTCGTCCGCCTGGAGTCCCACGAGGCGGCCGGCGACGAGACCGCCTCCTCCGGCGAGTCCCTCTACCTGCACCGCATGGTCCACCAGATCGTGCACAAGGACATGCCCGACGAGGACCGCCGTGAGTTCGTCGACGTCGTCCGGCGTGCCCTGGCCGCCGCCGACCCCCGGCGGCCCACCGACACCCGCCTGTGGCCCGGCTACGCCGAGATCGTCCCGCACCTGAAGTTCGCGGACGTCCTGCAGAGCAAGGACCCCGCGGTGCAGTCGCTGGTCTTCAACTGCCTTCGCTACATGTACATCTCGGGCGAGTACCGGGCCGGCACCAAGCTCGGCGAGCGCGCCCTGGCGGCCTGGAAACCGCTCCTCGGCGAGAACCACCCGCGCGTGTGGGAACTGACCTACCACTACGCCAACCTGCTCCGCGCCGCCGGCGACTACCAGGCCACCGAGGTCCTGGAACGCGCCACCGTCGAGCACCTGTACGAGCAGCGCGGCGAGCAGGACCTCGACCATCTGCGGGCCCTCGGCGGACTCGCCGCCGACCTGCGGGGCCTCGGCCGCTACGACGAGTCCCTGCGCCTCTCCGAACGGCTGCTGGCGCTGTACCGCGACCTCCTGGGCGACGCGGACTCCCGCACCCTGAACGCGCAGAAGAACCTGGCCGTCTCCTTCCGCCTCCTCGGCCGCTACCAGGAGGCCCACGACGCCGACCTGCGCACCCTGGAGTCCCGGCGCCTCCTGCTGCGCGGACGGCACCCCTGGACGCTGTACTCGGAGATCTCCTACGCGACGGACCTGCGCCTCCTCGGCCGCTACGCGGAGGCCGAGTCAGCGCAGCGCACCAGCGTCCGCGAGCACCGCAACGTCATGGGCCGCGACAACCCGCAGACCCTGGACGCCGAGCACAACCTCGCCCTGTGCCAGTACCGCAGCGGCGACCGCACCGCGGCGGGCCCCATGTTCGCCAGCGTGCTGGAGCGCTGCGAGCGGGTCCTCGGCGAGACCGACCCCCAGACCCTGCGGTTCGCCGTCGGCACGAGCTGCTTCTACCGCGAGCACGGCGACATCGACCAGGCCCGGGAGATCGGTGAGGCCGTCCTCGCCCGGTACGAGGTGATGCTGCCCGAGGGACACCCGTTCATCGTCGGGGCCCGCGCCAACCACGCCCTGATCCTGCGCGGCGTGGGGGAGTGGGACCAGGCCCACGAGGTCGTCGAGCAGGCGCTGGCCGACATGACGGCCGCCGTGGGAGAGCACCACCCCTGGACGCTCGGCTGCGCCCTGAACGCCGCCGCCCTGCGCAACCTCGTCGTCGGCCCCGAACCGGCCACTGAGCTGAGCCGGGAGACGGTCGCGCGGGCCACCGAGACCCTCGGCCGCACCCACCCGCTCACCCTCTCCGCACGCGTCGCGCTCGCCGCGGACCTGCGCGGCATGGCGGACCGCCAGGAGGCCGAGAAGGTCGAACAGGAGGCGCTGGCCGACCTGGACGCCACCCTCGGCGCCCGGCACGTCCACACCATCTCCGCCCGCTCCCGCAACCGGCCCCACTGGGACTTCGAGCCCCAGTCCACCTGAGCCCGGTGCCCCGCACCCCCGCGGGGAGACCCCGGGGGCGAACGACGAAAGGGCCCGGCCCGAGTCCACAGGGACTCGGGCCGGGCCCTTCGTTCGTACGGCCGTGACCGAGGGAGCCGAGGACTAGGCCTCGAACACCTCACGCACCAGCTGCTCCTGCTCCGCCTGGTGCCGCTTCGCGGAACCGACGGCGGGCGACGAGGAGTGCGGACGCGAGATGCGGCGCAGCCGCTCGCCGTGCGGGACGTCCGCTCCGACCGCGAGGTCGAGGTGGTCGATCAGGTTGAGCGCGATGAACGGCCAGGCACCCTGGTTCGCCGGCTCCTCCTGGGCCCACAGGTACTTCTCGGCGTTCGGGTACTTGGCGATCTCCGCCTGGAGCTCGGCACCCGGCAGCGGGTACAGGCGCTCGATGCGGATGATCGCCGTGTCCGTGGAGCCGCGCTTCTTCCGCTCGGCCTCCAGGTCGTAGTACAGCTTGCCGGCGCAGAACACGACCTTGCGCACGGCGGCCGCGTCGACCGTGTCGTCGCCGATGACCGGGCGGAACTCGCCCGTCGTGAACTCCTCCGCCTTCGACGCCGCCGCCTTCAGACGCAGCATCGACTTCGGGGTGAAGACCACCAGCGGCTTGTGGTGCGGGTTGTGCACCTGCCACCGCAGGAGGTGGAAGTAGTTCGACGGGAGCGTCGGCTGCGCGACCGTCATGTTGTTCTGCGCGCACAGCTGGAGGAAGCGCTCGATCCGGGCCGAGGAGTGGTCCGGGCCCTGGCCCTCGTAGCCGTGCGGGAGCAGCAGGGTGACGCCGGACGTCTGGCCCCACTTCTGCTCGGCGGCCGAGATGTACTCGTCGACGACCGTCTGAGCGCCGTTGACGAAGTCGCCGAACTGCGCCTCCCACATGACCAGCGCGTCCGGGCGGGCCAGCGAGTAGCCGTACTCGAAGCCCATGACCGCGTACTCGGAGAGCAGCGAGTCGTAGACGTTGTAGCGGGCCTGCTCGTCCGAGAGGTACTGGAGCGGGGTGTAGTCCTCGCCGGTGACCCGGTCGATCAGCACCGCGTGGCGCTGGCCGAAGGTGCCGCGGCGCGAGTCCTGGCCGGACAGCCGGACCGGCGTGCCCTCCAGGAGCAGCGAACCGATGGCGAGGGTCTCGCCCATGCCCCAGTCGATCGTGCCGTCCTCGATCATCGCCGCACGGCGCTGGAGCTGCGGGAGCAGCCGCGGGTGCACGGTGACGTTGTCCGGGATGTTGACCTGGGACTCGGCGATCCGCTTCACGACCTCCTGGGAGACCGCGGTGGGCACGGCGACCGGGAACTCGGCCTGGACGTCCGGGGTGTGCGCCTCGGGCGCCTGGGCGACGGCCTCGCGGACCTCCGTGAAGACCTTCTCCAGCTGGCCCTGGAAGTCCTGCAGCGCCTGCTCGGCCTCTTCGAGGGTGATGTCGCCGCGACCGATGAGGGACTCGGTGTAGAGCTTGCGCACCGAGCGCTTCTTGTCGATCAGGTCGTACATCAGGGGCTGCGTGAACGCCGGGTTGTCGGACTCGTTGTGACCGCGGCGGCGGTAGCAGATGAGGTCGATCACGACGTCCTTGTTGAACGCCTGACGGAACTCGAACGCGAGCCGCGCGACCCGGACGACGGCCTCGGGGTCGTCGCCGTTCACGTGGAAGATCGGCGCCTCGATCATGCGGGCCACGTCGGTGGCGTACATGGAGGAGCGCGACGACTCCGGGGCGGCGGTGAAGCCGACCTGGTTGTTGATGACGATGTGGACCGTGCCGCCCGTGCGGTAGCCGCGCAGCTGCGACATGTTGAGCGTCTCGGCGACCACACCCTGGCCGGCGAAGGCCGCGTCACCGTGCAGGGCGACCGGCAGGACGGTGAAGTCCGTGCCGCCCTTGTTGATGATGTCCTGGCGGGCGCGGACGATGCCCTCGATGATCGGGTCGACCGTCTCCAGGTGGGACGGGTTCGCGGCCAGCGAGACCTTGATCTGCTCGCCGTCGAGGCCCGTGAAGGTGCCGTGGGCGCCCAGGTGGTACTTGACGTCGCCGGAGCCGTGCATCGACTTCGGGTCGAGGTTGCCCTCGAACTCGCGGAAGATCTGCGCGTACGACTTGCCGACGATGTTCGCGAGGACGTTCAGCCGGCCGCGGTGGGCCATGCCGATGACGACCTCGTCCAGGCGGGACTCCGCGGCGCTGTCGATGACGGCGTCGAGCAGCGGGATGACGGACTCGCCGCCCTCCAGGGAGAAGCGCTTCTGGCCGACGTACTTCGTCTGCAGGAAGGTCTCGAAGGCCTCCGCGGCGTTCAGCCGGCGCAGGATGCGCAGCTGCTCCTCGCGCTCCGGCTTGGAGTGCGAGCGCTCGATGCGGTCCTGGATCCACTTGCGCTGCTTCGGGTCCTGGATGTGCATGAACTCGACACCGGTGGTGCGGCAGTACGAGTCGCGCAGCACGCCGAGGATGTCGCGCAGCTTCATCAGGGACTTGCCGGCGAAGCCGCCGACCGCGAACTCCCGCTCCAGGTCCCACAGGGTGAGGCCGTGCTCGGTGATGTCCAGGTCGGGGTGCTTGCGCTGGCGGTACTCCAGCGGGTCGGTGTCGGCCATGACGTGGCCGCGGACCCGGTAGGAGTGGATCAGCTCGAAGACACGGGCGGCCTTCGTGACGTCGTCGTCGTGGCTGGCGTCGATGTCCTTGAGCCAGCGGACCGGCTCGTAGGGGATGCGCAGCGCCTCGAAGATGTCGTCGTAGAAGCCCTGCTCGCCGAGGAGCAGGTTCGCGACGATCCGCAGGAACTCGCCGGAGGCGGCGCCCTGGATGACCCGGTGGTCGTAGGTCGACGTGAGCGTCATGACCTTCGAGATGCCGAGCTTGTTCAGGGTGTCCTGGGAGGTGCCCTGGAACTCCGCGGGGTAGTCCATGGAGCCGACGCCCATGATGACCGACTGCGCGGGCATCAGGCGCGGCACCGAGTGGACGGTGCCGAGGCCGCCGGGGTTGGTCAGCGAGACCGTGACACCGGAGAAGTCGTCCATCGTCAGCTTGCCGTCACGGGCCCGGCGGACGATGTCCTCGTAGGCCTGCCAGAACTCGAAGAAGTTCAGCGTCTCGGCCTTCTTGATGCCGGCGACGACGAGCTGGCGGTCGCCGTTCGGCTTCACCAGGTCGATGGCGAGACCGAAGGTGACGTGCGCGGGCTTGACGAGGGTGGGCTTCCCGTCCTTCTCCGCGAAGTGCCAGTTCATCGACGGCATGGCCTTGATGGCCTGCACCATCGCGTACCCGATGAGGTGGGTGAAGGAGATCTTCCCGCCCCGGGCCCGCTTCAGGTGGTTGTTGATCACGATGCGGTTGTCGAAGAGCAGCTTCACCGGGACCGCGCGCACGGACGTGGCCGTGGGCACCTCCAGCGAGGCGTTCATGTTCTTCGCGACGGCACCGGCGGGACCGCGCAGGGTCACGTACTCCGGGCCCTCGGGCGCCTCCGTGGCCGGCTCGGCCTTCGGCTGCGCGGCGGCCGGAGCGGCCTTCGCGGGAGCCGGGGCGGCGGCAGCGGGCTTCGGAGCCGCGGGAGCGGCCGCCGGAGCGGGCGCGGGCGCCGGAGCGGCGGGAGCCGCCTGAGGGGGAGCCTGGCGCGCCGCTGGCGGCGCGGGCGCGGCCGGAGCGGCCGGCGCGGGTGTGGTGGTCCCTGCGGCCCCCGCGGCCGCAGTACCCGCCGGAGCCGAGGCGGCGGGCGCCCCGGGCTTGTAATCGGCGAAGAAGTCCCACCAGGCTCGGTCTACGGAGTTCGGGTCCTGGAGGTACTGCTGATAGATCTCGTCGACGAGCCACTCGTTGGGTCCGAAGGCGGCAGCGGGGTTCTTCCCGGCTTGGCCCTCGGTCGAAGTGCTCGAGTTACTGGGGGACTGTGGCGACACGGCGGCAACCGCCCTCTTCCGCTTCACAAGGTGATGGACAGCGGGAATAAAGGCTACGCCTCCCCGGCCGGGTAGGTCAGGCCGGGCCCGTCCAACGTCGTGCAAGTCACATCGGAATCCGTGTTTCGCGCAGGGAAATGGCGGGAAACAAGCGGGGTTCCGCTTCTGGAAGCGTACGCCCGGACACGCCGGACACGGGCTGCGGCGCGACCCGCGCGGCCGTGTGCCTGATCACACGTGTACGTGTGCGGCGACCCTGATGGATCTTGCGGCTCCGCTTCGAACTTTACGTCAACTTGGCAGAGAAGGAAGTCCCGGAAGGATGACCTGGATCCGGCAACCCCGCTCGGATTCGGCCACACCGATCCGGCCGCCGTGCAGATCGACCGCCCAGCGGGCGATGGCCAGGCCGAGGCCCGTACCGCCGTCGCTGCCCGGGCCGTGCGGTGCGGGTACCCCGCCGCGGTTGAACCGCTCGAAGACGCGGTGCCACTCCGACTTCGGGATGCCGGGTCCCTCGTCCAGGACCTCCAGCGACAGCGACTCCGGGTGATCGCCGCGTCGCGCCCTGACCGTCACCCGGCCGTGCGCCGGACTGTGCTTGACGGCGTTGTCGATGAGATTCGCCACGACCTGGTGGATGCGCTCCGGGTCCGCGTGCGCGGTCAGCTCCGGAGGGGACACGTCGAGGTGCAGATGGACGTCGGTGCGGGTGTGGCTGCCGGAGCCGGACGCGATGTCCGCGCGCGCCGAGGCGACCATGTTGGCCTCCTTCAGCACGCCCGACAGATACGGCCACACCTCGAAGCGCCGGCGGCGCAGCGGGACCACGCCGTTGTCCAGGCGGGACAGGTCGAGCAGCGTCTCCACGAGACGTCCGAGCCGCTCCGTCTGCTTCAGCGCCGTGCGCATCGTCTCGGGGTCGGCGGCGGACACCCCGTCCACGACGTTCTCCAGCACGGCCCGCAGTCCCGCGATGGGGGTGCGCAGCTCGTGCGAGACGTTCGCCACGAGTTCCTTGCGCTGGCGGTCCTGGGCCTCCAGTTCGTCCGCCATGAGGTTGATCGTCTGGGCGAGGTCGCCCAGCTCGTCCCGCCGGTCGTCCCGCACCCGGCGCGTGTAGTCGCCGTGCGAGATGGACCGGGCCACCGCGTTCATCTCGTCCAGCGGCGCGGTGAGCGAGTGCGCCACGAACTGCGTGATCAGCAGAGTGGCGATCATCGAGAACACCGTGATGAAGCGGAGTTCCGTCTTGGTGTGCACCGCGATCATGGACAGACCGGTGGTGATGAGCACCGAGATGACGACCAGGGTGCCCAGCTTGGTCTTGATCGAGAAGGGCCGGAGACCGCCCCAGGGGCCCGTGCCCCTGTGCTCCCCGGAGGAGCGCGCACCGAGCCCGCGCCCCCGCTCGCCGAGCACGCTCATCCCATCAGCCCCTCACGAAGGTCCCGGCCATGAAGGTCCCGACGTTCCGACGGCGGCCCCGCTCAGGGAGTCGGGGTCTCCAGCGCGTAGCCCACGCCGTGCACCGTACGGATCCGCTCGGCACCGATCTTGCGGCGCAGCGCCTTGATGTGACTGTCCACGGTCCGGGTGCCGGACGCGTCGGCCCAGTCCCACACCTCGGCGAGCAGCTGCTCGCGCGAGAGTACGGCACGCGGGGTGTTCGCGAGGCAGACCAGCAGGTCGAACTCGGTGGGCGTGAGGTGCACGTCCTCGCTGCGCACCCGCACCCGGCGCTGTGCGTGGTCGATCTCCAGCTCGCCGAGGCGCAGGATGCCGCTGCGGGGTGTGGAGGCGGCGACCACGGCGCGCTCGACCCTGCGCAGCAGGACGTGCACGCGAGCGGCCAGCTCACGCATCGAGAACGGCTTCGTCATGTAGTCGTCGGCGCCGACGCCGAGTCCGACCAGCATGTCGGTCTCGTCGTCACGCGCGGTGAGCATCAGCACCGGCACCGGGCGGGCGGCCTGCACGCGACGGCAGACCTCCAGGCCGTCGAAGCCGGGCAGCATGATGTCGAGGATCAGCAGATCGGGCTGCCAGGCCTCGGCCGTGTCCACCGCGGCGGGACCGTCGCCCGCGGTTTGCACGAGGAATCCCTCGGCGCGCAGGCGGGCCGCGATGGCCTCGACGATCGTCGGGTCGTCCTCGACCACCAGCACCCGGCGCTGAGCGCCCTGTGTCGCCGCCGTGCCGTTCTGGGAGGTGTGTGTCTGCTCCATCGCCCGCCCCTGAGTGTGCTTTCCGGAATCCGTGGGGTGATCCCATGACTGCGCTTGACGCTTGAATGATCCGCGTCAGGAAAGCAGAGTACGGGCAGGCAAGGGGCCTCGGCTATCCAGGCCTTACCGCGAGATGCACCACGTCGGGAACGCCCCGGGCAACGGGGATCTCTTCGGTACGGACCCGTTGGAATCCGGCATTCCGCAAGGTTCCTTCAAATTCCGGAGAGGGCTGGGCCGACCACACGGCCAGTACACCGCCCGGCTTCAACGCCCTTGCGCAGCTTGCGAGTCCGGCCTCCCCGTACAGGCCCGCGTTGCCCTCCGTGACCGTCCAGCCGGGTCCGTTGTCGATGTCGAGGCACAGGGCGTCGAACGTGTCGGAGATCTCATTGACGTAGTCG
This sequence comes from Streptomyces sp. M41(2017), assembly GCF_002078175.1. GTDB lineage: Bacteria > Actinomycetota > Actinomycetes > Streptomycetales > Streptomycetaceae > Streptomyces. The sequence goes on from NZ_MWFK01000001.1 coordinate 3,473,009, forward strand.
AGGAGATCGTCCTCGACGATCTCGGTCCGCGGGTCGGCCAGGGCCGTCGCCGACAACTCGGCGAGGGGACCCTCGCGGTGCCAGTCGACGATGGCCGGCTCCCGCTCGACCACCGTGATCCGCCCCCAGCGCGCGTCCGCGGCGGCGTGCGCGAGGGAGAATCCGACGCCGAGCCCGCCGATCAGCACGCTCGGCTCCGGCCGTGCGCCCAGGGCGTCGCGGGCGGCGTCCACCAGCAGGCGCTCGGAACGCCCGTCGGAGGTGTCCATCAGGAAGCACCCGTTGGCGATGATCTGGAGCAGCGCCCCGTGACGCCGCAGTACCACCTCGCCGTACGGGCCCTGGCGCCGGTCGAGGACCACAGGCGTGTCGTACGTGGCAGTCATGGCCGCCATCCTGGCACCGGTGCGGGCGCGGAGGGGTGGAATATCCGGGGTGGTGCACCGGTCCGAGGCCCAGGGGATGCCTCAGTGGGCGTCGCCGTCCCCCTCACGCCGCCTCGCTCCGCGCTCTCTGCCTCTCCCTGCCTCCCTGCCTCTCCCCTCTTTTCTTTGCTTTCCGCATCGCGAGGAATCCCGGAGGTGTCCTGAGGAGTTGCTGTGAATCGCCCCGTACGCGCGGTGCCGGTCATGGACGGCGGCTGACGGGGAACGGAGCCTGGGACGCGAGGGAAGGGGTCCCGCACGGTGAACCGGAACAGCGACGGGCGGCACCCGGCCGACGGGACGTCCGCCGAGCGTGGCGTGGCTCGCGTGGAGCGGTCCCTCACCGGTGGCCCGTCGGGACCGGGCGGGACCGGGCCGGGGCTTCTCGGCGGACTGCCCCGGCAGCGGAGCGTGCCGCCGACGACGGGGCCCGGCCCGGCCCCGACGGGGCCGGGCGTGTCCGGACCCACGGTCCAGGCGGCGCGTCTGCCGGTGGCGATCCGGTCCGTCCTCCGGCTCCTGCCCACTCCGCTGGGCACGCCCTTCACGTCCGGGTACGCCCTCGTCCTCGCGGTCACCTCGTACGTCGCGAGCCACGCGGACCCCGCGATCGTCCGCTCCCTGCACCAGGGGTCCAGCACGGACGTCGCGCACCTCGCGCGGTATCCCGTGGCGGTGCTGTTCGCGAGTGCGCTGTGGATCGTCGGCGGATTCCTCTCGCCGTACGCGGCCGGGTTCCTGCTCGTGCTGACCGCGCTGGAGCGGCGGATCGGAGGAGTGCGGGCCGCCGGCGTCTTCCTGCTCGGGCACGTGGTCGCCACGCTGGCCACCGAGGTGCCGGTCGGGCTGGCGGTGTGGGCGGGGCACCTGCCCGGCAGTTCGCTGCACCGTTTCGACTACGGCATCAGCTTCGGTGTCGCCGCGAGCGTCGGCTCCCTCGCGGGGCTCCTCTCGCCGTGGCTGCGGTGGCCGCTGCTGACCCTCTTCGGCTCGGTTCTCGCCGAGGACCTGATCCTGCTCGACGACCCGTTGACGAACTGGGGCCACCTGCTGGCACTGGCCCTCGGCGTCGCCACCTGGCCCCTGGTGCGGCGCGCGGCGCGGGCACGCGCGGTCGCTTCCGGAGCGGTCCGGACCTGACCCACCGGCTTACGGACCCCTCGCCGCCGGCTCCCCTCACCTGCCGAGTCCTTCACCCGCCGGTGTCCCGGCCCACGGGACCGCCCCCGGCACGGCACGGCGCCGCCGTTTCCCGGGCCCTAGCGACGGTCTGCCCCGGTGTACCGCGCGCTCAGCAGCGGTGCCTCCACGCGCCAGCCCAGGGACGCGTAGAGCGCCCGTCCCTCCGGCGTTCCCGCGAGAACGGCGGTCTCCGCGCCCTGCTCCGCCGCCGCCCGGGCGAGGGTGCGCATGACCGTGCGGCCGAGCCCCCGCCGCCGGTGCCCGGGCGACGTCTCGACCTGGTCCACGACGGCCGTCGCTCCCGTCGTGGCGATCTGGCCCCGGGCGGCCCAGGAGCCGTCCGACGCCGTGACCAGGACGCGGGTGACGCCGGCGCGGGACCAGGCGCGCAGCCGGTAGCCAGGGGGGAGGGGGTCGTCCGGACCGGTGTCCTCGGCGGCGGTCAGGGGAGCGGACATCAGGTATCCGGGCTCGGGGTCGGTCCACCAGCCCTCGCCGAGCAGGGGGCGGACGGCCGACGGGTCGGCGAAGACCTTGAGCCAGACGCCGGGCGCGGTCACCGCGTCCGCGACCTTGCGCAGCGCCGCCGCCTCGACCCGGTCGTTCGTCTCCCCGATCACGTGGCGCGTGACGTGCCCCTCCTGCCCGACGTCGATCGTGTAGCCCCACTCCCGGACCACCGGCGGCGCCGCCCCGCGTGAGACGACCCATCCGTCCACCCAGGCCCGCACGATCCTGTCCACCCCTGCCCCCTGTTTCCCCAGCCGTCCCCCGGGCGGTACGCCGACCGGTGATGTAACGGCTCAATGTATTGAGTGACCCTTACGAAGGGGATGATGTCAGGCCCGTCGCCCCCGCGCCACACCTGCCGCGCGGGGGACCCGATTCCGGCGGCCCCCGCGTGATCGCTCACAGCGAACGGCCCGCGGGGAACATTGGGGGACTCCGATGCATTGAGTCGACATAGCTCAACTTGTATGCCGAAGGGAAGATCATGGCTTCGACGTCCGCATCACTCACCCTGCCCGTGCTGCCGCTCGACGACGAGGTCGTGCTGCCCGGAATGGTGGTTCCGCTCGATCTGAACGACGCCGACGTGCGGGCCGCCGTGGAGGCAGCCCAGGCCGCCGCTCGTTCAACGCCCGGCAAGCCCCAGGTACTCCTGGTCCCGCGCATCGACGGGACGTACGCGAGCACCGGTGTGCTCGGCACCGTCGAGCAGGTCGGCCGGCTGGCCGACGGCGACCCCGGCGCGCTGATCCGCGGCCGCGGGCGCGTGAAGGTCGGTGCGGGCACCACCGGTCCCGGAGCCGCGCTCTGGGTCGAGGGCACCCGGGTCGACGAGACCGTGCCCGATCCGCTGCCCGGCCGCGTCACCGACCTGGTCAAGGAGTACAAGGCCCTGGCCACCAGCTGGCTGCGCAAGCGCGCCGCCTGGCAGGTCGTGGACCGCGTCCAGCAGATCGACGACGTGTCCGCGCTCGCCGACAACTCCGGTTACTCCCCCTTCCTCTCCGTCGAGCAGAAGGTCGAGCTGCTGGAGACCGCCGACCCGGTCGCCCGTCTGAAGCTCGCCACCGAGCAGCTCCGCGAGCACCTCGCCGAGCAGGACGTCGCCGAGTCCATCGCCAAGGACGTCCAGGAGGGCGTCGACAAGCAGCAGCGCGAGTTCCTGCTGCGCCGCCAGCTCGAAGCCGTACGCAAGGAGCTGCGCGACCTCAAGGGCGAGGAGGGCGAGGAGGAGTCCGACGACTACCGCGCCCGCGTGGAGGCCGCCGACCTGCCGGAGAACGTGCGGGAGGCCGCCCTCAAGGAGGTCGAGAAGCTGGAGCGGTCCAGTGACCAGTCGCCCGAGGGCAGCTGGATCAGGACCTGGCTCGACACCGTCCTCGAACTGCCGTGGAACGAACGGACCGAGGACCAGTACGACATCCAGGGCGCTCAGGCCCTGCTCGACGCCGAACACGCCGGCCTGGCCGACGTGAAGGAGCGCATCACCGAGTACCTCGCCGTGCGCAAGCGCCGCTCGGACCGCGGCCTCGGGGTCGTCGGCGGCCGGCGCGGCGGTGCCGTGCTCGCGCTCGTCGGTCCGCCCGGCGTCGGCAAGACCTCGCTCGGTGAGTCCGTCGCGCACGCCATGGGCCGCAAGTTCGTCCGGGTCGCGCTCGGCGGCGTCCGGGACGAGGCCGAGATCCGCGGCCACCGCCGTACGTACGTCGGCGCGCTGCCCGGCCGGATCGTCCGCGCCATCAAGGAGGCCGGGTCGATGAACCCGGTGGTCCTGCTCGACGAGATCGACAAGGTCGGCTCCGACTTCCGGGGCGACCCGGCGGCGGCGCTGCTCGAAGTCCTCGACCCCGCGCAGAACCACACCTTCCGCGACCACTACCTGGAGGTCGAACTCGACCTCTCGGACGTGGTGTTCCTCGCGACGGCCAACGTGCTCGAAGCCATCCCGGAGGCCCTGCTCGACCGTATGGAGCTGGTCCGCCTCGACGGCTACACCGAGGACGAGAAGGTCGTCATCGCCCGGGACCACCTGCTGCCGCGCCAGCTGGAGCGGGCCGGTCTGGAGAAGGACGAGGTCGTCCTCGACGAGAGCGCGCTGCGCAAGCTCGCCGGGGAGTACACCCGGGAAGCCGGCGTCCGGAATCTGGAGCGGGGCATCGCCCGGCTGCTGCGCAAGGTCGCGGCCCAGCACGAGCTGGGCGAGCGGGAGCTGCCGTTCACGGTGACCGACGCCGACCTGCGCGGACTCGTCGGGCGCCCGCACCACGTGCCCGAGTCCGCCCAGGACCCGGCCGAGCGCCGCACCGCGGTGCCCGGTGTCGCCACCGGTCTCGCGGTGACCGGAGCGGGCGGTGACGTCCTCTTCGTCGAGGCGTCGCTGGCCGACCCGGAGACCGGCGCCGCCGGTCTGACCCTGACCGGTCAGCTCGGCGACGTGATGAAGGAGTCCGCGCAGATCGCGCTCTCCTTCCTGCGCTCGCACGGCGCGGAGCTCGAACTCCCCGTCGGCGACCTGAAGGACCGGGGCGCGCACATCCACTTCCCGGCGGGCGCGGTCCCCAAGGACGGACCGAGCGCGGGTGTCACCATGACGACCGCCCTCGCGTCGCTGCTCTCGGGCCGGCTGGTGCGCACCGATGTGGCCATGACCGGTGAGGTCTCGCTGACCGGCCGGGTGCTGCCCATCGGCGGGGTGAAGCAGAAGCTGCTGGCCGCGCACCGGGCGGGTGTCACGACCGTGATCATCCCGAAGCGCAACGAGGCCGACCTGGACGACGTCCCGGCGGAGGTCCTGGAGAAGCTGGACGTCCACGCCGTCACGGACGTCCGCCAGGTGCTGGAGCTGGCGCTGGCGCCGGCGACGAACGGCGCGGTGCCGGAGGTTCCGGTGGCGGCGTGACGGACGCCCATCGGAGGGGAAGGCCCGGGTCCCGTGAGGGAGGCCCGGGCCTTTCCCGTGCGCCGGGTGCGGGCCTCGCGATGCGCCCGGTGCGCCCGGTGCTTACGGGGTGGTCGTCCGGGTGACCGCCCCGTACGCACGCCGCCGACGCTCAGCCGTTGGCGAGGGCCACCACGCGGTCCAGGGCTCCGTTGAACCTGTCGTGGTCACCGACCGTCGGGCCGGACGACGTGTACTGCCACATCGTGTAGTAGCCCCAGCCGGCCGGCAGTGTCCCCGGCCCGGTGTCGTACCGGGCGATCCACAGCGGGTTGGCGGCGGCGAAACCGGCGTAGTTGCCGGTGCACTGGCTCCACCAGCTGGTGGCCGTGTAGATCACCGCGTCGCGCCCGGTGCGGGCCTTGTACTGGGTGAGGAAGCTGCTGATCCAGCTGACCATCGCGCTCGGGGTCTTGCCGTAACAGGCGGCACCGTACGGGTTCCACTCGATGTCGAGCGTGCCCGGCAGCGTCTTCCCGTCCTTGGACCAGCCGCCTCCGTGATCGACGAAGTAGTTCGCCTGGACGGCGCCGGTCGTGGTGTCGGGGGTGGCGAAGTGGTACGCGCCGCGGATCATGCCGACGCCGTAGGAGCCGTTGTACTGCTGGGTGAAGGAGGGATTCGTGTAGTACGTGCCCTCGCTCGCCTTCGTGTAGGCCCAGCGGACCCCGCTGTTCCACAGCGTGGCCCAGGCCACGCTGCCCTGGTAGCCGGAGACGTCCACGCCCTCGGTCTGGGCGGCACGGGTGCCGGTGGGCAGGCCGCCCTGGCCGTCGTGGGCGACGACTCCCATGCCCATCCGCGCGGAACCCCGGGCGGGGACGTCCGCGGCGGACGAGGGGAGTGTGGACAGGAGGGAGAACGCGGCGAGCAGGGTTCCGGCCGCGAGCAGGCGCAGGCGGCGGGCCGTTCCGGATCTGTGCACGGGCATGTGCGTGCCTCCGAAGGGCGATGGAGCTCCGCTGGAGCTCGGTGGGGGGAGAGCGCGGACACGCGGGCCTTGGGGAACAGGTCGTCGTTGACCCAGAATGGCGTGCGCATGCCAGCGATATAAGTGCCTGATAAAGAAGCTACGCACGTAGACCGCGGCGTGGGAAGAGGGGCCGGACGCTGCCGTTGGTCTACGCCTGCGAAATACTGGCGGAGCTGCGGTAACGGGCGAGTTCCGGCGGAAACTTTCAGGATCGGGAAACCGAGTCAGGGGTGCTGACGTGCACGATCACGGCAACGGCGACGGGCGTCCGGTCGCGTCCGACGCGTCGGGCCACGGGGCGGACCGGCCCGTGGATCACGGCGACGGGGTGCACGAGTTCCTGTCCCTGGAACGCGAGTTGACGTTGTTCCTGCGCCGGGCCCGCGCCAGCCAGGGCGAGATGGCCCGCGAGGTCCACCCCGATCTGGAGTCCGCCGCCTACGGGCTGCTCGTCCGGCTCGACGAGTGCGGCCGCCAGCGCGCCACCGAACTCGCCGCCTACATCGGCGTCGGCAAGGCCACCATGTCCCGGCAGCTGCGCGCCCTGGAGGAGTTGGGCCTCGTCGCCCGCGAACCCGACCCGGCCGACGGCCGCGCCTGGCTCGTCCACCTCACCGACGAGGGCCGCGGCCGGGTGACCAGCGTCCGCGAGGCCCGCCGCGCCCGCTACGTCCGCCAGCTCGCCCACTGGGACCAGGACGAGGTCGCCGAACTCGCCCGGCTGCTGCACCAGCTGAACTCCGGCATGGAGAAGCACGCCCACGGCTGAACTTCGAAGCGGAGAGGCCCGCCCACGGCTGGACCGGCCGGACGCCGGAAGGCAGGGGTCCGCCCACGGCCGAACTCCCTCAAGGGGAGGCCCGTCGGCGCCGCCCGGCACCGCCCGGCCCGGTCCGGCGTCGCTCACAGTTCCGCGAACAGCACCGTCGCGTCGTCGTGCGTCTTGCTCCGCCGCAGGTGCAGCCGCTCCACCGCGTCCGCGCGCTCCAGTTCCCTGACGCGGTCCACGAGGGACGCGGAGCCCTCCTTGCGCACCAGCGCGAACAGATCGGCCCAGTCGCCCTCGTGGAACTTCTCCACCCAGCGGGTGGGGCCGTCCGTGAGAGCGGCCAGGGCGCGGACCGAGGCGCGGGGGAGCGTGCCCGTCACCGCGCGGGCGGCCACCGCCGGATCCGCCGCCGCCGTGAAGAAGCCGCCCTCCCTGTTGCGGACGGTGGCATCGGCCACCGCGTCCGAGGCGAGGGAGGCGCGCGGCACGCGGGAGAGGCGGTCGTCGAGCAGTGCGGTCACCTCGCCTGCGGGCGATTCCACCAGCAGGGCCGAGTCGGACAGGACCAGATACTCGACCCCGGAGGCGGACCACCGTACGAGGACGACGGTTGCCTGAGGCGTCCTTGGGTGAGAAAGGTCACAGGTCGCGCCGTGCGCGTCGGCCACCCGGCGGATCGCCTCGGCCAGCACCTCCCGCAGCGTCACATCGCCCTGCGAAACGGACAGTTCGAGCAGGGCTCCGCCGAGCCGCGCCGAGAACCAGGCGACCGTGTGCCGGCAGCCGTAGTCGCTCCGGGGCGGAGTCACCCCGTCCAGCACGACCAGTGAACCGCCCTGTCCTGAAGCGGGAAGCCCGACCGATGCGAAGTCCTCATTGGGACGGGCCGGGTCGCCGGGCTCCGTGACGAGTTCAGTGCGCATCACGCCAGTCTGCACGAGCCCTTCACAAGGCTCACGAAAGCCCGGCAACGGTCGCCGAACTCCTGCCGACCACCAGCCCGGAAGCCTGGTTTGGCATGGAATGATCGACTCCGGGAACACGTGGCGGCGAATACTGCCAAAGCCCGGTCCCGACGTCCAACCGGCCCGCCGGGCGGGCCCGTGGCAAGCGCCGCAGGAACTTGCCCGCCAACTCCCCTCCGGGGTTCACTCCTTCGGGTGGCGGGCCGGACGAAGCGGGACCACCGCCCACCGGCACTGGGAGGGTCGGGAGCCGTACCGGGCGGACGCCGCGATCGACGGGACGTCACCCGGGCCCCAGATGGGTACACGAGTCAGGAATGCGAGCACCGGTGCAGAAGACGCGGCCGAGGCGCACAGGCAAGAAGACGGTCTCCACCTCCGCGGAGGGCGGCGCCGTCGGCGACGCCACCGGCTCCACGCGCCGGGGCAGGACCGCCCACGTACGCAACCGGCTCATCGTCGCCGTGGCGGTCGTCGCGGCAGCCATCGCCGGAGCCGGCGCGCCCACGGTGCTGGCCGCCTCGCGGCAACTGAACGACTCCCAGAACCTGGTGACGCTCTCGCAGCGCACCCAGCAGGCCCTCACCCTCGCGCACTCCCTGGCCGACGAACGCGACGACGTCACCTCCTACGTCGCCGCCGGCCGCCCCAAGGCCAAGGCGCCCTCCGAGCAGCGCGGCGCCCGCGTCGACCGGCAGGTCGACGAACTGCGCGCCGACGAGGACGCCCCCGCCGCACTCCTCAAGGACCTGGACGGGATCGCCGCTCTGCGGCGCGCGGCCCTCACCGGCAAGAGTTCCGCCCTCGAAGCGCACCAGGCGTACTCCGAGGCCATCGCCGAACTCCACGCCCTCGCCGAGGACCTGGCCGACCGCATGCCGGCCCGGGCCGGCTCCGGCGCGCACGCGCTCGCCGAACTGGACACCGCCGTCCAGCAGTCCGCCGCCGCCCGCGGCCTGCTCCTCGCGGCCCTCGCCATCCCGCGCACCACGCAGACCGTCGTCGACCCCATCACGGGCCTGGCGACCACCACGAACACCTCCTCGGCCGCCGGCACCAAGCAGCGCGACGCGCTGAGCGGTGCCGCCCAGCAGGCCAGGGTCCGCTCCGACGCGGCCCTCGCCGGCTTTCGGGAGACGGCACCCGAGAAGGCCGTCGCCTCCTACGACTCCACGGTCACCGGCCCCGACGTCGGCTCCGCGGACAAGTACCTGGCGGGCCTCACCGACGAACCGAAACTCGCGGACGACGAACTCGACACCTCCGCGGAGAAGCTGAACGCCGCGCTGTCCGCCCGCATCGACCTGATGCGCGGCGCCGAGTCCTCGCTGAACGACCACCGCACCAAGGACCTCGAACAGCTCCGCGACGACGACGTCACCGCCCTGGAGATCCGCGTCGTCCTCCTCGGCGCGCTCCTCCTCGTCGCGGTCGGCGTCACGATGGCCATGGCCCGCACGCTCACCCGGCCGCTCTCCGTGCTCCGCCGCGGTTCGGCCCGGCTCGCCGCCGACCCCGGCTCCCAGGAACCGGTCACGTTCACCGGCCGCAACGACGAGTTCGCCCAGGTGGTCCGCTCCGTCAACGCGCTGCACGAGCACGCCGCCGCCCTCCAGGAGCGGCACGCCACCCTCGAAGGCGACCGCAAGCACCTCATCGGCCAGCGCCAGCTCATGGCCGACGAGCGCGACAAGCTCCGCATCGAACTCGCCGCGGCAGCAAGTCACTTGGACCAGGTCCGCGGCACCATCCACGGCACCTTCGTCAACCTCGCGCTGCGCACCCTCGGCCTGGTGGAGCGACAGCTCGGCGTCATCGAGGGCCTCGAGGAGCGCGAACAGGACCCGGACCGCCTCGCCACCCTCTTCAAGCTCGACCACTTCGCCACCGTCATGCGGCGGCACAGCGAGAACCTCCTCGTCCTCGCGGGCGCCGAGCACGTCCAGCACCACGCGAGCCCCGTCCCGCTGGTCGACGTCGTACGGGCCGCGGTCAGTGAGATCGAGCGCTACGAGCGCGTACGGATCGCCGCCCTGCCGCCGCACGCCCACCTCGCCGGGTTCGCCGCCGACGACCTCAGCCACCTGGTGGCCGAACTCCTGGAGAACGCCTCGTCGTTCTCGCCGCCCGACCTGCCCATCGAGGTCTCCGGCTGGCTCCTGGAGAGCGGCGAGGTGATGCTCTCCGTGCAGGACGAGGGCATCGGCATGACGGACGAGCGGATGAGCCAGCTCAACACCCGGCTCGCCGACTTCGACCCCGAGGACGCCTACGACCAGGAGAGCGGCGAGGGCCTCGGACTCGGCCTCTACGTGGTGGCCCGGCTCGCCCACCGGCACGGCGTCCGCGTACAGCTGCGCGAGCAGAAGCAGGGCGGGGTGGCCGCCGTGGTCGTCCTGCCGAAGTCCCTGCTCGCGGCCGCGCCCTCGTCCACCGTCCCGGCGCCGGCCACCCGGCTCGCCGGAGCCGCTCCCTCGGTCGCCCTGCCCGGCGCCGACGCGGAGGCCAACTCCAACGTCCTGCGCGGCCGTTCGGTCATCGCTCCGCCCCCCGCCGGGGACGAGGACCCGCTGATCGCCGCGGCCCAGGCCGCCGAACGGGACGCCGGTGACCCCACCCCGGACGGAACGCCCGAGCAGGCCGCCGACCCCGCGCCCGCCTCCGCGCAGACCCCGGTCATCCCGGCGCCCCGCGAGCCGCTCCCGGCCGCGTCCCCGGCACCCGAGGCCACGCCCGAGACCACCATGGAGCTGCTGCTCCCGGACCTCGCGGCGGACACCCAGGACCCGCACCCCGCCGCCCCGGCGGCCGAATCGAGCACCGAGACCCCCGCGGTCGTCGGCGAACCGGACTCCGGCCCCACGCCGGCGCCGTCCGGCACGGACGTCTCCGCCGAGCCGCTGCCCCGCCGCGACGGCACCCGCAGCCCGGCCGGAGCCGCGTCCGGAGCCGAAACCCGCCCCGACGCGGCCCCCGCGCCCTCGGAGCCGCTGCCCGCACCGACCGGCACCGGCACCGACCCTTACGCCATCGGTCCCGACAGCCATGAGCGAGCCCCCGATGAGCGCCCCCGGCTCACCGACAAGGGCCTGCCCAAGCGGACGCCGAAGATCTCCGCCCCCGCCGCGGCGCCGCGCCCCCGGGTGGGCGGCGTGGACGCCGACGCCCTGCGGCGCCGGCTCGGCGGATTCCACCGGGGCGCGGTCGAAGGCCGCCGTGAAGTGGAGGCCGAGATCGCCGACCGGACGGCGGAGACACCCGCCCCCGCGGGACACACCCCGCCGCCACCCGGGCCCACCGCACACGCGCCCGCGGGAACCGCGCCCACCGGGCGCCCGCGCACCGCACAGGACGTAGAAGCATCGGGGGGCACCGTCGAGGAGGCAAGCAGTTGACCGCGCCCAGTACCTTCGGCCTGAGCAGCGAAGCCCGAAACCTGCACTGGCTGTTGACGAATCTCGTCGAGGAGGTGCCGGGCCTCCAGTCGGTCGCGGTCGTCTCCTCCGACGGCCTGCTGCTGCTGTCCTCCGACCCCGGCCGCAACGCCGAGGCCCGGACGGCCGACACCACCCGGCCCGCGGGACCCAAGGGTTCCGCGGCCGACCTCGCCACCATCGTCTCCGGCATCGGCAGCCTCACCATCGGTGCCGCCAAGCTGATGGACGGCGGCGGCGTCAAGCAGACGATGGTCGCGATGGAGGAGGGCAGCCTCTTCGTCATGTCGATCAGCGACGGCTCGCTCCTCGGCGTGCACGGCTCCCCGGACTGCGACATGAGCGTGGTGGCGTACCACATGGCGCTCTTCGTCGGCCGGGCCGGACACGTGCTCACGCCCGAACTGCGCACCGAGCTCCGAAAATCCCTGGAGACCGAAGCGCTCGGGAGTGCCCGATGACCGTGTCGAACGGTGCTCAGAAGCTCCCCGTGCGCGGCGGCGACCGCAAGCCCGCCCGGGTACGCCCGTACTCGCTCACCGGCGGACGGACCCGCTTCGGGCACGTCCTGCTCGTGGAGACCTTCGTGGCCGCGCTGGAGGCCCCGGAGGAACGCAAGGAACTGACGAACGGCTCGCTCGCCACCCGGGTCATGCCCGAGATGCGGGCCATCGTCGAACTCTGCCGCCGTATGCGCACGGTGGCCGAGATCGCCGCCCTCCTCAGGATGCCCCTCGGCGTGGTCCGAGTGCTGCTGAGCGACCTGGCGGACCAGGGAAAGATCCGTGTGTACGGAACAGGTCACGGCCCGGGACAGCCGGACCGCGCTCTGCTGGAAAGGGTGCTGAGTGGACTCCGTCGTCTCTGACGCCGCACCTGGCGTCGCCCCCCTCCTCGACGATGAGGAGAACCTTCAGGCCTGGCAGACGGACCGCACGCGTGCGCCGATCGCCACCAAGATCGTGGTGGCGGGCGGCTTCGGCGTCGGCAAGACCACCATGGTCACCGCCGTCTCGGAGATCACGCCCCTCCAGACGGAGGCGCTGATGACCCAGGCCAGCGAGGAGACCGACGACCTCACGGGGACGCCGGACAAGGTGACCACCACCGTGGCCATGGACTTCGGCCGCATCACCCTCGACGACGACCTGGTGCTCTACCTCTTCGGTACGCCGGGACAGCAGCGGTTCTGGTTCATGTGGGACGACCTGGTGCGCGGCGCGATCGGCGCGGTGGTCCTCGCCGACACCCGCCGGCTGTCGGACTGCTTCCCGGCCCTCGACTACTTCGAGAGCTGCGGTCTGCCGTACGTCGTCGCCGTCAACCACTTCGACGGCAGCGAGCGGTTCGAGCCGGACGACGTGCGCGAGGCCCTGACCGTGCCCCCGCACATACCTGTCATGATCATGGACGCGCGCCGCCGGATCTCGGTCGTCGAGACCCTGCTGGCCGTGGTCGGCCACGCGCTGGAAGTCAGCCCCGAATAGGGACGCCTAGGTCCTAGGAGAAACACCCGCATGCGGAAGATACTCGTCGTCGGAGCCGGCCAGTCCGGACTCCAGCTCGCCCTCGGCCTCCAGTCGCAGGGATACGAGGTCACCCTGATGTCGAACCGGACGGCGGACGAGATCCGCACCGGCCGGGTCATGTCGACACAGTGCATGTTCGACACGGCACTTCAGCACGAGCGTGATCTCCAGCTGAACTTCTGGGAGTCCCAGGCCCCGCGGATCGAGGGCCTCGGCGTCTCGGTCGCCGCCCCCGGCTCCTTCGACCCGGGCCCCTCGCAGCGCGCCATCGACTGGGTCGGCAAGCTCGACGGATACGCGCAGTCGGTCGACCAGCGGGTCAAGATGGCCGGCTGGATGGAGACCTTCGCCCAGCGCGGCGGCCAGCTGGTCATCCACGGCGCGGCCGTCTCCGACCTCGACTACTTCTCCCGCACCTACGACCTGGTGCTGGTCTCGGCCGGCAAGGGCGAACTCGTCTCCATGTTCGGCCGCGACGCCTCCCGCTCGCCGTACACCGAGCCGCAGCGCGCCCTCGCGGTCGCCTACGTCCACGGACTGGGCCCGCGCCCCGAGCACCCGGACTTCGACGCCGTGCGCTGCAACCTGGTCCCGGGCGTCGGCGAGCTGTTCATCATGCCGACCCTCACCACCTCGGGCCGTGCCGACATCCTCTTCTGGGAGGGCGTCCCCGGCGGCCCGCTCGACGTCTTCAACGGCGTCAAGGACCCCGCCGAGCACCTCTCGCTCACCCTGGAACTCATGGAGCGGTTCACGCCCTGGGAGTACGCGCGGGCGACGAACGTCGAACTCACCGACGCGGGCGGCACGTTGTCCGGGCGCTACGCCCCGACGGTCCGCAACCCGATCGGCCGGCTGCCCGGCGGCGGCCTGGTCCTCGGTGTCGCCGACGTCGTCGTGGCCAACGACCCGATCACCGGCCAGGGCTCCAACTCGGCGTCCAAGTGTGCCGCCGCCTACCTCTCCTCGATCGTCGAGCACGGCGACAAGCCGTTCGACGAGGAGTGGATGCAGGCGACGTTCGACCGCTACTGGGACACCGCGCAGCACGTCACCAAGTGGACGAACGCCATGCTCGGCGTCCCGCCGGAGCACGTGCTCAACCTGATCGGCGCGGCCGGCCAGCTCCAGCCCGTCGCCGACCGCTTCGCCAACGGCTTCAACAATCCGGCGGACTTCGAGAACTTCTTCTACGACCCGGAGAAGACGGGCGCCTACCTGGCCTCGGTCGCCGGGGCCACGGAGGCGTAGCCCTCGTCGGTTCCGTCCGTGGCGTTCTCGGGGAGCTTCGGCGGCGTGTAGTGCCGCAGGGGCTCCCCGCCCGCGTCGGGGCGGACCGCGCCGAGCAGCGGGTTGGCCGCGATGGGGGAGACCTTGACGTCGGTGCCGGGCCGCGGCGCCTGCACGACCATGCCGCCGCCCAGGTAGAGGGCGACGTGCGTGGCCTCGGGGAAGTAGACCACCAGGTCGCCGGGGCGCAGCTCGTCCAGCGGGACCCTCGGGAGGTCGGCCCACTGTTCCTGGCTGGTGCGCGGGACGGGTTGCCCCGCCCGGTCCCAGGCCTGTGAGGTGAGCCCCGAGCAGTCGTAGGCGGCCGGGCCCTCGGCGCCCCACTCGTAGGGCTTGCCGATCTGTCCGACGGCGTAGCGCACGGCTCGCTCGCCCGCAGGAGACGGCGCCCGCTCGGTGCTGAGCGCCCCGGACGCCATGATGGCCCGCTGCGCCGTGTCCGTCCCGGCCTTCTCGGTCCTGTCCAGGTCGGCGATCTGGTCCGCGGTGAGCGAGGCGAGCAGTTTCTGCACGGCGTCGAGGCGCGCGCGCACCGCGTCGCGTTCCTTCTTCTGCCGTGCGGCGAGCGACAGCTGACCGTCGAGCGCCTTGCGGGCCGCCCGCGCGAGCACGTCGATCCGCTTCTCGCTGCCGCTGACCCGCTGCACGGTCTCGGCCCGCTCCAGCGACAACTGCCCGATCACATGGCCCTGGTCGAGCGCGTGCTGCGGATCGCGGGCGAGCAGCAGCCGTACGTACGAGGAGATCTCGCCGCTGCTCTGGTACTGCTGCCGGGCCAGCCGTCCGGCGGCACCGCGGCTGTCGTGCAGCGAGAGACGGGCCGTGGCGAGGCGGGCGTCGAGCCGGTCGGTCTCCGCGCGCTGCTTCTTGAGTTTCTCGGCGGTGCCGTTGTACGTCTCGGTGGCCTTCTCGGCCTCCCGGTACAGCCGCTGAAGCTCCGTCAGAAGCGTGGCCGCGGACCGCGGGGCGTCGGGGGAGGCGGCGCCGTCGGTGCCGCCCCCGCCGTCGGCCGTGAGGCCGGCGGAGCTGTCGGCGGTCGGGGCGGGGTCCGGGACGGCCACCGCGGGGGACGGAGCGAGCAGTGCTCCCGTCACCACCGCGGCCGTACAGACCAGACGCAGAAGCCTTCCTGACATGCCATCACCTCCGGTGCCGGGGTGGCCCGTCGACCACCCGTCTCGCACCGGCAGGATCGAGCCGCCGCACCACGGGCGCGCGCCGGGTGGCCGCTTCGGCCCAAGAAGGTCACTCGTCGGCGTTGCCGCCCGGCGTGGCGTCACCCGTGCCGGTGCCCTTGTGCCTGCGCGCGGACCAGGGCCACGCGAACCGGGGGCCCGACCCGTCGTCCTCGGGGTCGTACTCGTACCTCCACCCCTTGTGGAGCCCGAGCCGCCTGCTCGTCGCCGCCTGGACGCGCCGGTACACGAGCACGGTGGGCGGTCCACCGTCGGCGGCGGGCACCGGGACCCGGTACGTCTTGGGCGGGTGACCGGTGATCCCGAGCAGCACGGGCAGCACGCGGCCGTCCAGCGGGCCGCCGGAAAAGGGGGTGTCTTCGCTCTTCACCGGACCAGTGTCACAGCAGGTGGGCCGCGTCCCCGACAACGGGCAGCACCCGGCGCACCAGCGTCCCCGCGATGCCGTCCGGACGCTCCATCGCGAGCGAGGCCCGGACCACCGCGGCGGTCTGTGCGTCGCGCCCGGCGCTCGCCGTGAGCACGGCCACGAACTGCTCGACGAGCCAGTCCCGCAACTCGTCCAGCGGCGGTTCCTTGCCCTCGTCGAGCCAGACCAGCGAGGCGGCCTCCACCGCCGTGATCCACATCCGTACGGTCATCCGCAGCCGGGGCCCGGGGTCCTGCACCGCGAGGTGGTCGAGGATGTGGTCCGCCGCGGCCCGCCGGACCCCGTCGACGATGGCCGTCGTCCGTGAGGTCTCGATGACGCTGCCGCCCTGGAGCAGGGCGCTGAACCCGGCGTCGTGCTGGTCCACGAAGGCGAGGTAGCGGTCCAGGGCGTGCGAGAGGCGCTCGGTGAGCGGCCCCTCGGGAGGTTCCGCGAAGCACTGCTCCAGCTCGTCCGCCGCGGAGCGCAGGGCGGCCTCGTACAACTGCTGCTTGCCGCCCGGGAAGTACCGGTACACCAGCGGCCGGGACACCCCGGCCGCCTCCGCCACGTCGTCCAGCGAGACCTCCTCGGGCACCCGCTGGGCGAACAGCGAGAGCGCGGCTTCGAGGAGCTGGCTGCGCCGTTCCTCGACGCTGAGACGGCGGTAGGCGGGGGTGGAGGCCTGCGAGGTCATGTCGGGCAGCGTAACCGGCCCGTACACAACTCCCACACAACGGAGGGTGACCGGCGGGACCGGCCCGGGGCCGGTCCCGCCGGTCACGGCGCTCAGGCCAGCAGGCCCGACGACTTCCACAGCCGCCGTCCCGCTCCGCGCAGCACCCCGATGTCGTCCAGGAAGTCCGTCAGGCGCTTGGCGCCGGTCTGCATCACCTCGCGCCGGTGTCCGCTCGCCTTGACCTGGGCCATCGCCTCGCGCTGGTCGAGGCCGACGTTGGTGTACACCTCGGGGTTGATGAAGGCCACCGAGAAGACGCGGGCGAACTCGCCCGAGGTGACGCGGGTGAACTCCTGGGACCAGCGCGGCGCCGTGACCATCTGCCGCCGCAGCTCCTCACGGGCGTACCGGACGTGCCGCGCCTCCTCCACGACGTGGATGCGCGTGACGCCGCGGACCAGGGTCTGCACCCGCTCGTCCGGGAACGTCAGCCGCTGCATCCAGTCGAGGATCTCCTCGCCGAGCAGCGTCGCCGTGAACGAACCCGGCGTCGTCGAGATGGTCTTGAAGAGCCGCCCGAGGTTGAGGTGCGCCCGGCTCACCGGGTAGTGCGGGGTGCCGCCGCGGGTGATCAGCCGGGCGAACATCTTCGAGTGCCGGCACTCGTCCTCGATCTCGGTCAGCGCGTAGCGCACGTGCGCGCTCGTCGCCGCCTTGTCGTAGATGTGCCGCACCAGCAGCTGCATCAGGATGAGTTCGAACCAGATGCCCAGCGAGGCCAGCGCGGCCGCTTCGTGCTGGGACAGCGCGATCCGCTGCTCCTCGCTCATCCGGTGCCACATCGGGGTGTCGTACAGCGACACCAGCTCGGGCGGCCAGAACCACTTGCCCTCCTCGAGGGGCGCGTCCCAGTCGAGCTCCTTGTCGGGGTCGAAGGAGTGCTTGGCGGATGAGTCGAGGAGGCGCTCGGCCACCTGCTCCCGGTCCTTGAGCAGACCGAGCGCGTCACGGAGCACCTCGGCTTCGGTCACCGTCGTCATGACTGTTTCCACCTCGTCGTACGGGATCTGCGGGGGTTACCGGCGGTCACAACTTATGAGACTGCTTGTCAGCAAGCTCGTCAATCCCCTGGGCGGGACGAGTTCACGCAACCGGTGGACGACCGTCCGCGACGCGACACTCCCGACGCGCGAAAACCACTGCGCAACCGGCCGCCGGGCCCGGCATCATCACCCCATGACCCCGCCGATCCCCGCCGACCGCAGCGCCGACCGCCGAGCAGCCCGCCGCAGTCTCGACGGCCTGGCGCTCGGCGACGCCTTCGGCGAGCGCTGGTTCCCGCTCTTCCGGGACCGCCTCCAGGCGTACGAGGAGATCCGCGCCCGGCGCACGCCCGAGGAACACACCTGGCACTGGACCGACGACACCGCCATGGCGCTCGGCGTCCTGCGCGTCCTCGACGAACACGGCGAGATCCGCCAGACGGAACTGGCCCACGCCTTCGCCCTCGGCTACGACGCGGACCCCGCCCGCGGCTACGGCTACGGCATGCACGAGCTGCTGCCCCGGCTGCTCCAGGAGCCGCACCGCTGGCCGGAACTGGCGCGCGCCCTGTTCGGCGGCGAGGGCAGCCTCGGCAACGGCGCGGCCATGCGGGTCGCCCCGCTGGGAGCCTGGTTCCACACCAGCCTGCCGGCCGTCGCCGAACAGGCCGCGCTGTCCGCCCAGGTGACACACGCCCACCCGGAGGGCGTAGCCGGCGCGGTCGCGGTCGCCACCGCGGCGGCACTGTCCGCGACCGGCCGCCTCGACCTGGGCGCCGTCGCCGCCGCGACCCCGCCGAGTGCCGTACGCGACGGTGTCGAGAAGGCGGCGGCGCTCCCGTTCGGCACCCCGCCCTGGAAGGCCTCCGACATCCTCGGCAACGGTCAGCGGATCCGCGCCGACGACACCGTGCCCTTCGCCCTCTGGTGCGCCGCCCGGCACGCCACCGACCTGACCGAGGCCCTGTGGAGCACCGCCGAGGGCTTCGGCGACGTCGACACCACCTGCGCCATCACCGGCGGCGTCGTGGGTGCCCGCACCGGTGTCGACGACGTCTCCGACGACTGGCTGCGCCGGAGGGAACTCGTGCCCGGGGGCCTCTAGACCCCGGTCGGGGCCACCGGCGGGAAGGAGGTCCGCAGCGTGAACGCGTGCGGCGTGGGACCGTGTTCCCGCAGGTGCAGCAGGCGCGACTCGGCCTCCGGGACCGTCGGTCGGTGCCCTGCCGGAACCCACCACAGCGCGGTCATCGCCTCCGCGACCCGCTCGAACCAGTCGTGCCGACGGGACAGCAGTTCGCGGTGCCGCCCCCGGTACATGAACGCCGTCAGGGCGTCCGGGTCGCGCCAGACGGACAGGTTGACGATCAGCCGGTCGTCCCCGAGCACGGGAACGTCGGTCGCGTTCCCGGAGTCGCTCTGCAGCCGCCACACGAAACCGTCGGCCGCGTCCGCGACGGCGTTCACCGGGTCGAGACCGTCGACGAAGTCCTTCAACTGCGGTGATTCCAGCGGGGCTTTGAGGCGGGCTATGTTCACTTCGGCGAGTTGGTGCGCACCTGTCGGCAAGGTCATGAGCGAACGGTAGGCCGCCCCGAAGGGCCGTCACACCCACGTCTCACAGGACGAGAGAGCAGAGGCGTCCGGTCGGAGCCGCGCCCCGGTGCACCGGTCCCCGCCGGCCTCTGTTCACCGGTCCCCGCGGTCCCGCGTGTCCAGCACCGCCTCCATCACCGACCGGGCGATCGGACCCGCGAACCCACCGCCACTGATGTCCCCGCGATTCGCCGCCGCGTCCTCGACGACGACCGCCACCGCCACCGCCGGCTCCATCGAGTCGTCGGGCCGGGCCCAGGAGATGAACCACGCGTACGGGGTTCCCGCGTTGCCGACGCCGTGCTGCGCCGTGCCGGTCTTGCCGCCGACGGTGGCACCGGGCAGGGCCGCCACCTTCCCCGTGCCCTCCTCCACCACGTCGGTCATCAACTCGCGCATCTGCTGCGCCGTCGACGCGCTCATCGCCTGATGGAGGGTCCGCGGGCCCGTCGTGCCCAGGGTGCCGCCGCCACGCCGGGTCGTCCTCTCCACCAGGTACGGCCTGCGGACCGTGCCGTCCCCCGCGACGGCCGCCGAGATCATCGCCATCTGGAGCGGGGTCGCCCGGGTGTCGAACTGGCCGATCGACGACAACGCCAACTGCGCCTTGTCCAGCCGCAGATCGAAATTGCTCGGCGCCACCGCGAAAGGGATGCGCAGCTTGCGGTCGTTGAAGCCGAAATCCGCCGCCGTGTGCGTCATCGTGTCGAGCCCGACATCCACCCCCAACTTGGCGAACACCGTGTTGCACGACCAGGTGAACGCGTACCGCAATGACGCGTCCTCGCAGCCCTCGATCTCGTTCGTCAGCCGTGTCGTCGTCCCGGGCAGCCGGTACGGGTTCGGCGAGTCGCTCGGCGCGTCCACGTCGTCCACCACCCCCGCGTCCAGCGCCGCCGCCGCGGTCACCACCTTGAACGTCGACCCCGGCGGGTACGTCTGCCGGATCGCCCGGTTGAGCATCGGCTTGGCGTCCTCCGCGTTCAGCCGCGCCCACGCCTTCGAGACCGCCGGCCCCGTCCCGGACAGCACCCCGGGGTCGTACGACGGGGTCGAGACCAGCGCCAGGATCCGGCCGGTGGACGGCTCGATCGCCGCGACCGCGCCCCGGCGCGCACCGAGCCCGTCGAACGCCGCCCGCTGCGCCGCCCCGTTGAGGGTGGTGACCACCTTGCCGCCCGGGTTCCGGGCCCGCGTGAAGTCGTTCCACAGCGGGAACGGGTCGAGCATCGGGTCGGCGCCGGACAGCACGCCGTCCTCCGTGCCCTCCAGCAGCGTCGTCCCGTAGACCTGGGAGGCGAACCCGGTGACCGGCGCGAACAACGGGCCGTCCCGGTAGGTGCGTTCGTAGCGGAGCTGCTCACCGGTGTCCTTGGATCCGGTGACCGTCCTGCCGTCGACGACGATGTCCCCGCGCGGCTGGCCGTAACGGGCGATCGCCTGACGGCGGTTGGCCGGGTTCCCGTCGTACGACGGGGCCTGGACGACCTGGACGCGGGCGGCGTTGACCAGCAGCGCCACCAGCAGCACGGCGCACAGCCCGACGGCCCGCCGGATGTACTTCGTCATGGTGTCTCCGTCCCGTCGTACTGACCGCGGGCGCTGTCGCTGATCCGGATCAGCAGCGCCACGATGATCCAGTTGGTGACGACCGAGGAGCCGCCCTGGGCCAGGAAGGGCATCGCCATGCCGGTCAGCGGGATCAGGCCGGTCACCCCGCCCGCGATCACGAAGACCTGGAGGGCCACGATCGAGGCGAGCCCGATGGCGAGGAGCCGTCCGAAGGGATCGCGCACCGAGAGTCCGGCGCGGTAGCCGCGTTCCACGAGGAGCGCGTAGAGCAGGAAGATCGCGGACAGGCCGACCAGCCCCGTCTCCTCGCCCGCGGTCGCGAGGATGAAGTCGGACTTGGCGGCGAAGCCGATGAGGATCGAGTGCCCGAGCCCGAGGCCGGTGCCGAGCAGCCCGCCGGAGGCGAACGCGAAGAGGGACTGGGCCAGCTGGTTGGGGCCGTCGCCCGCGGTGATCGAGGCGAAGGGGTCCAGCCAGTCCTCCACCCGGCTGTGCACGTGCGGCTCCAGCCGGCCGACCGCCACCGCGCCCACGGAGGCCAGCACGAGCCCGACCGCGATCCAGCCGGTCCGGCCGGTGGCGACGTACAGCATGATCACGAACAGGCCGAAGAACAGCAGCGAGGTCCCGAGGTCCCGCTCCAGGATCAGGACCACGACGCTCAGCAGCCAGATCGCCACGATCGGGCCGAGCACACGGCCGGTGGGCAGCTGGAGCCGCCGGAACCGCCAGATCTGCCGGCCGCTGTACGCGAGCGCGTTGCGGTTTGCGGCGAGGTAGCCGGCGAAGAACACCGCGAGCAGCACCTTCGCGAACTCGCCCGGCTGGATGGAGAACCCGGCGATCCTGATCCAGATGCGGGCGCCGTTCACCGCCGGGAAGAAGATCGGCAGGACGAGCAGGGCGAGCGCGCTGACCACCGAGACGTAGGTGTAGCGCTGCAGGACTCGGTGATCGCGCAGGAAGAGCACGGCCACGATGAAGAACGTGACACCGAGCGTCGACCAGACGAGCTGGATCGGCGCCGCCTGGTCGTCCGGGGTCTCCAGGTCCAGCCGGTAGATCAGCACCAGACCCAGGCCGTTGAGGAGGACGCCGATGGGCAGCAGCAGCGGATCGGCGTACGGGGCCCGCAGCCGCACGGCCACATGGGCGAGGAGCGCGAGCACACCGAGCCCGGCGCCGTAACCGGCGGCGCCGGGCGGGACGGTGCCGTTCTTGGCGAGACCGACAGCGCAGTATCCGTAGACGCTGAGCAGGACGGCGAGGACGATGAGGGTGAACTCGACGCCACGGCGCCTGGGCAGGCGTACAGCGGGAGGGGCCGGTTCCACCGCCACGGCCGTTCCGGACATTCCGGGCTGGGTCATGTCCGGAACGTAGCAAGTGGCCGACCTGATGTCCCGTTATGAACTGACAAACCGGCCGTACCGGTTCACCTGTGCGGGTGCCGGACCGTCAGCACCAGCGCGGTGCCGCACCGATGTTGTCGATGTAGCGGGCGGCGCCCCAGGCCCAGGTGCCGTCGGTGAGGAGGTACCAGAGCGGGTTGCCGTCGACCTTCTGGCCCGGGGTCTTGCAGTAGATCGAGACGATCTCGCCCTGCCGCGCGACCCGGATCAGCTGGCTGCCGCGGTTGGGCGCGCTGCGCAGGGCGAGGCCGCCGCGCGCGGTGATCCGGCCCTTGTACTGGCGCGGGTTGTCCTGACGGCCGTCACCGCGCCCGTTGGCGGTCTCGCGGCCGCCGCCACCGCCGCCGTTGTTCGACTCGCGGCCGTCGCCGTTGCCTGCACCGGCACCCGCACTGTTGTTGTTCCACTCGTGGCTGCCGGTGCCACTGCTGCTGTTGCTGTTGTTCGCGAAGCCGCCCTCTCCGTCGGCGAGGGCGGGGCCGGCCGCCGTGAGCGCGACCATGCTGCCGGCGGCGAGAGCTACGGCGATTCGGGTGTGCGTGGACCGCAGGGACATGGGGTGCTCCTCCAGAAAGGGGGCGAAGCTGACTAATCGCCACATTAGGAGGGGGAGCCGAGGACCGCAGGTCACACTCCGCCATCGGGGACGCCGGGCTCTTCCCGCCCGTCCTGAGGGAGCGTCAGCGTCGCCACCGCACCCCCGTCCGGCGCGTTCGCGAACTCCAGACGCGCCCCCAGGACCTCCGCCTGGCCGAGCGCGATGGTCAGCCCGAGCCCGTGACCCCTCGCGCCGCCCTCGGTACGGAAACGCTGCGGCCCGTGCTCCACGAGGTAGCCCGGATAGCCCTCGCCGTGATCCCGGACCGTCACGACCGGCCCGTCGACCGTCAGCACCACCGGCCCCGCGCCGTGCTTGTGCGCGTTCGCCACCAGATTCCCCAGCACCCGCTCCAGCCGCCGCCGGTCCGTCTCCACCCGTGTCGCCCGCACCACGCGCACCTCGGTGTCCGTCCCCGACGCCCGCACCACCCGCTCGGCCAGCGGGACAAGCGGCTCCGAGTCCAGCTCCAGACGCTCCCTGCGGGCGTCGAGCCGCGAGATCTCTAGAAGGTCCTCGGTCAGGGTGCGCAGCGTCGCCACCCGGTCGAGCACCAGCTCCGTCGGCCGCCCCGGCGGCAGCAGCTCGGCCGCCGCGTGCAGCCCGGTCAACGGCGTCCGCAACTCGTGCGCCACGTCCGCGGTGAACCGCTGCTCACTCAGCAACTTGCGCTGCAACGACGACGCCATCGTGTCGAGCGCGCCCGCCACCGCCGCCACCTCGTCCTGCGCCCGCCGCGGATTCTGCGCCCGCCGGTCGTCGACCCGCGCGTCCAGGTCACCCGCGCTGATCCGCCGTGCCACCCGCGCCGTCGCGTGCAGCCGCCGCGTCACCCGTGTCACCGCGAACGCGCCGACCAGCAAGGTCGCCCCGATCGCCAGCGCCGACGACCACACGATCGCCCGGTCCAGGGCGTCGATGGTGTGCGCGCCCTGGGCGTAGTCGTACTGCACGGCCAGCGCCCGGCCGCCGTCGGCGGGCCCGGCGGCCCACATCGTCGGATGCGTGTCGTGCTCGCCGACCATCGAACCGCGCCGGCCCGCCACCGCCAGCTCACGCAGCCGCGCCGGCAGCGCGGGCGGGTCCACGGCGGCGCCCGGCGGCAGCCGGTCGCCCGCCTCGTGCGCCGCCGTGACGTCCGTGAGCCGGTCGAGCGCACGGTTCCGTGCCTCGCCCACGGTCTGGTCGGTCACGGACACGTGCACGAGGACACCGAGCAGGGCGGCGAGCCCGCAGCACATCACCGCGATGAACGCGGCCGCCTTCCACGTCAGCGTGGCCGTCCAGTCCGGCAGCCGCAGCCGGGGGCTCATGAACCGCTCGCGGACGGACTCACGGCCGGACTCGCGGACGGCGAGGCCGACGGGGAGGGCCCGGGGGAATGCGTGGGGGAGGGGATCAGAGGTGGCGGCGGGGCGTGCGAACCCCGCGGCGTCGGCGGACCGACCCGCAGGATCTCGTCGCGCGTCGCCAGCATCGCGTTCTGGTGCGCATCCCAGGACCAGACCGTACGGAACTCGTAGCCGGGCAGTGTCGACGGCGACCGGATGATCACGTCCCGGCCGGCCAGCTCCACGCTGACCACGCTGTCCGAGGTGCCCATGACCTCCACCAGCCTGTGGTGCAGGAACGTGTAGACGCGCACCGCCAGCTGGTCCTTCGGGAAGCGGATGCCGAGCACCAGGTCGTCCTTGCCGTCCCCGGTCAGGTCGCGGTAGTACGCCTGGAGGATCGGACACTTCTTCCCCTGCGCCCCGCGCTCACCGCAGTCGTCGAGCTGCTTGACGGTCTCCGCGTACGGCGCGTGCGGCCCGGTGTAGTCGTCCGGATGGGCGGCCACCTCGGCGCGCACCACGGCGACCGGATCGACCTTGTGGATGTCGTCACCGGGCGCGGTGACGCCCTTGACGGTCTCGGTGTCCGCCTCCCCGTAGTCGATCGCGGGGGTCGAGGCGGGCGCGAGCTGCGGCCACAGCCTGCTCGGACCCACGGCGGTCGGCGTCGCACCCGCGCCGCGCAGGTCCCCGGAGTCCCCGCAGGCCGTCAGGGCGACCGCCAGCACGACGGTGACCGCGGTTCCGAGAACGGCACGCGCCGGCCCGGAGGCCGTACGCGCGCGGCGGCTGTGGATCACTGCGCTCCTGCGTCCGGGCCGACCGTCCGGGGGTGCGGGCGCGCCGCTGCCCCACCTGGCCGACGAAGAGAATGCTGCCGTCGGGGCGGCGGCCGTCCTCGACGGACCCGCCCCGGACGTCTGGGCACGACCCCGGACGGCCGGTCGCCCCGTACACCTTATTCATACGGAAGTCCTTTTTGTTCACCCGGACCCCGAGGCACCCCGCGCCGTCGACAGGCGGATGCCCGCTCGGCCCGCCGCCCCGCGCGCACCGCCGATCCCGTGAGCGCCGCTACTCCGCGAGCTCCTCGAGAAGCCGCGCCGTGGTGAGCCCGGCCCGCAGGTACTCCACGAACAGCTGGTTGTGCAACGCCCACGGCGAGCGCCGGGCCCTGATCAACCGGATCGCGTCGTCGGCGGAGTGCCCGGCGAGGACGAGCGCGTGCGCGACGACCAGCCCCGACCGGTTGTACCCGTGATAGCAGCGGACCAGCACCCGCCGCCCGTCCTCCAACGCGTCGTCCGCCGCCCGCGCGAGCCGCATGACTCCCGTCAGCTGCGTCCCGTCCAGCGGCCCGTCGGGAATCGCCCACACATGGTGCTCGACGCCCGGGTCGGGCCCGTGCCCCGGCAGCCGCAACAGCGTCAGGACCAGGTCGAACTCGTCCCGTACGACCACGGCCTCGGCCGCTCCGGCCCGTCCCGCGAACTGGTGCCCGCCCATCCACAGGCCCGGCACGATCTCGCTCCACGGGCTGTCCGGAGCCGGAACATCCGGATGCTTTCTGCGACCCCGCAACGGCGCCTCCCACCCAACTCCCCCAACTCCCCTCAAAGGTAACCGGGTTCTTGCCCCTGGAGCACCCCGCCTGTTCCCATGGACGGGGGTGATGGGCATGAACCGACTGCGCGTCGTACCGGCCCGGCGCCACGGACAGGACCGCCTGTACGTGTGCGGGACCGACGGAAGGAACGTCGCCTGGTACGACCGTGAGGCGGCCCGGGTCAACCTGCTGAGCGAGGACCGGCGCGACGACGTCCTGCACGCACTGGGCCCCTTCCTCACCGGCCCCGTGACGATCGGCCCGCCCCCTGTCCCGACCCCGGCCGAGCTGGCCCGGCTGACCCTCCACCCGGACGACGACCTCGCGCCGAACCGGCCCGGCGAGGCACTGGTCGTCGACCTCGACCGCGACCCCGGCCCCCCGCACCGCCTGCGCCCCGACCCGCGCCGCCGGGCACTCGCGGCCGAACAGGCCGTCGGCGCGGCCCTGGACGCCCTGGAAGGCGGCGGCTGGCACACCCTGCACTCGCTCCCGCTGCCCGGCGGCGACCGTGTCCACCACTTGGTCGTGGGGCCCGCCGGACTTTTCTGCGTGCGTGCCCTGCACGCCCGCGGACGACGCGTCCTGGTCGCCGACCCGATGGTCACCGTCGGCCGCGGCGAACCCCAGCCGCTGCTCCGCCGGGTGCGCGCGGACGCCGACCGTGCCGCGCACGCCCTGACCGCCCAGGTCCACGCCGTCCTCGCGGTGGTCGAGGCGGGCCGGCTCGACGTCCTGGCCGCACCGCGGCGGATCCGCGTCCTGCGCGACACCGACCTGCCCGGTCTCGCCCGGCTCGGCGGGGTCCTCAAGCCCGCCGACGTGGAGGCGCTGCACGCGATGGCCCGGGACCGTCACACCTGGCTGCGGGTGTGAGCGGGCGGGGGCGCGCCGGGCCCCCGAGGCCGAGGCCACTGTCGCCGCCGTCCCTGATGCCGCCGTCGCTCCCGTTCCCGTTGCTGCCGCTGCCGCTGCCGCTGCTCCCGCCGCTGCCGCTCAGGGCAGCGGGTGCCTGTGCTCCGGGTCGAGCAGCGGTGCCATCAGGTCGCCGAACCCGGCCACGCGCTCGGTGACGTCCTGCGCCCGGAACACCAGGGCCGCCGGCTTCCGGCACCCCTCGACCTCCTCCCAGGTCACGGGTGCCGACACCGTCGGCTCGTCCCGCGCCCGCAGCGTGTAGGGCGTCGCCGTCGTCTTCCGGCCCGCGTTCTGACTCCAGTCGACGAACACCTTGCCGGGCCGCAGGCTCTTCGTCATCCGGTGCACGACCAGCCGGGGCAGTGCCTTCTCCGCCTCCACGGCCAGATCCTTCGCGTAGTCGCTGACCTCGTCGGACGGCGTCGGCGCGACGGTGGCCAGCAGGTGCAGCCCCTTCGAGCCGGACGACTTCGCGTACGCCTCGAACCCGTCCGCGGCGAGCCGCTCACGCAGCCACAGCGCGACCTCGCAGCAGTCCACGACCGACGCCGGCGCCCCCGGGTCGAGGTCGAACACGATCCGGTCGGCCACCCCGGGCGTACCGATCGTCCACTGCGGCGTGTGGAACTCCGTCACGAGGTTCGCCGCCCACATCAGCGACGCCAGGTCCTGGAGGAGGACCATCCGGGCCGGCCCCTCGGTGCGGGGCACCTCGGCGGTCCTGACCCAGCCGGGCGTACCGGGTGGCACGTTCTTGGTGAAGAACACCTGCCCGTCGGGCCCGTCGGGATAGCGCAGAAAGGAGACGGGCCGGTCGCGCAGGTGGGGGAGAAGCACGTCCGCCACCGTGGCGTAGTAGTGCAGCACCTCGCCCTTGGTGAACCCGGTGGCCGGATACAGCACCTTCTCCAGGTTGCTCAGCGCGAGCCTTCGCCCCTCCACCTCCGTGATCGGCGTCATACGATGAGAATCCCACGAAAACGGTACAAAAACGGCTCACGGTGATCGGAAGGGTGCGGCACGTGCGATCCATATGGAACGGCGCGATCTCCTTCGGCCTGGTCAGCATCCCCATCAAGCTCATGAACGCCACGGAGAGCCACTCGATCTCCTTCCGCCAGATCCACCTCGACGACGGCGGCCGCATCCGCTACCGCAAGGTGTGCGAGCTGGAGGACACCGAGGTCGAGACCTCGGAGATCGGCAAGGCCTACGAGGAGGCCGACGGCACCCTGATCCCGATCACGGACGAGGACCTCGCCGCCCTGCCCCTGCCGACCGCCCGGACGATCGAGATCGTGGCCTTCGTGCCGGCCGACCGGATCGACCCGCTCCAGATGGACACGGCCTACTACCTCTCGGCGAACGGCGTCCCGGCGACCAAGCCGTACGTCCTGCTCCGCGAGGCCCTCAAGCGCAGCAACAAGGTGGCCGTGGCCAAGTTCGCGCTGCGCGGCCGTGAGCGGCTCGGCATGCTGCGCGTCGTCGACGATGTGATCGCCATGCACGGCCTGCTCTGGCCGGACGAGATCCGCGCGACCGACGACGTGGCCCCGGACGACGGCGTCACCGTCCGCGACAAGGAACTCGACCTGGCCGACGCCCTGATGGACACGCTCGGCGAGGTCGAGCTCGACACCCTGCACGACGACTACCGCGAGGCCGTCGAGGAACTCATCACCGCCAAGGCCGAGGGCCACGAGGCTCCGGCGGCCCCCGCGGAGAAGGACGGCGGCAAGGTGCTCGACCTGATGGCCGCCCTGGAGAAGAGCGTGAGCGCCGCCAAGCAGTCCCGGGGCGCGGACGGCGAGGGCGACGGCGACGCCGAGGTGCACCCGCTGCCGGCCGGCAGGTCGGGAAGCCGCAGGTCGGCCCGTACGGCACCCAAGGAGGTCGGCGGCAAGAAGTCGACGTCCACGTCGAAGAAGACGACCGCAAAGAAAACCGCAGCGAAGACCATGGCGAAGACCGCGACGAAGACCGCGACGAAGACCGCGACGAAGACCGCGACGAAGACCGCGGCGAAGAAGACCCCGGCTCGGAAGTCGACCACCAAGTCGACCACCAAGACGGCGGCCAAGACCTCCACGGGCAGCTCGGCCAAGTCCTCCGGGAGCTCGACGGGCTCCAGGACGGCGGCCAAGAAGACCGCCGCCGCGAAGAAGACGTCGGCGAAGAAGACGACCGCGGCGAGGAAGAAGGCGTCGGCGTAGGGCTCCGCGCGGAGGCCCGGGCTCCGGGACCGTCCGGAGGTGTCCGGTCGGGGAGGGGCCCGGGCCGGCGTGCTGACCGCGATGGATTCGCTGGCTTGTGCATGCCGGGATGCGCATGCCGGGATGTGCAGGGTGGGATGTGCACGTCCGCTGCCACCGGTGAGCGAACCGCCCGCCGGGCCGCCGTTCTCGCCTACAAGCGCCGTCCGTGTGCGAACGGTGCCACCCGCGCACGGAGCCCACGTCGCTCCGCTCAGGCCGTGCGGCGCAGCGCCAGCACCGCGTTGTGGCCGCCGAACCCGAACGAGTTGCTGAGCGCCAGGTCGCCCCGTGCGGGTAGCGACCGCGGGGACTCGGTCACCACGTCCAGCCCGATGGCCTCGTCCTGCTCCTCGCACCCGATGGTCGGCGGGATGAGCCCGTGGTGGAGCGTGAGGACGGTGGCGACCGCCTCGACCCCGCCCGCCGCGCCCTGTAGATGCCCGAGGTGCCCCTTGAGCGCCGTCACCGGAACGTCCCCGCCCAGCACGGCCCGCACCGCGGTGGCCTCGGCGAGATCGCCCTCGGTGGTGGCGGTGGCGTGCGCGTTGACGTGCACGACGTCGACGGCGTGGCCGCCCGCGTCCCGCACCGCGCGCCGCAGCGCGAGGGCGACCCCACCGCCGGACGGGTCCGGCGCGGCCATGTGGTGGGCGTCGGCCGACAGTCCCCAGCCGGCGGCCTCGCAGTAGATCCGCGCGCCCCGGGCCCGCGCGTGCTCCTCCGACTCCAGGAGCAGGAAACCCGCGCCCTCGCCGTTCACGAAGCCGTCGCGGTCCTTGGCGAACGGCCGGGACGGACTGACCGACCCCAGGTCGTGGGTGGACAGCGCGCGCATCGAGGCGAACGAGGCCATGATCGCCGGTGTGATCACGGCCTCCGCACCCCCGGCGAGCGCCACGTCGACCCGTCCGTAGCGGATGCGGTCGATGGCCTGTCCGATGGCCTCGGTGCCGGAGGCGCACGCGCTCGTCACCGTGCGGGCCTCGCCGGTGATCCGCAGCGCCAGCGACACCTGCGACGCGGGCTGCGACGGCACGGTCATCGGGGTGGTGAGCGGCGACACCGCGCGCGGTCCCTTGTCCCGCAGCTTGCGGTCACCTCCGACGAGCACGGAGGCGTCCCCGATGATGGCGCCGACGCTGACGCCGACCCGCTCGGGATCGAGACCGCTCTCGACGGTCCCCGCCTCGTCGAAGCCGCCGTCGCGCCACGCCTCGCGCGCGGCGAGCACCGCGAACTGCGCGGCCCGGTTCATCCGGCGCGCCTGGGGCCTCGGCAGCAGCTCGGTGGGGTCGACGGGCACGCGGCCGGCGATCCGTACCGGCAGGCCGTCGAACTCCTCGTCCGCCAACTCCGTTATCCCGCACCGCCCGTCGACCAGTCCCTGCCACAGCTCCCCGACGCCGACGCCGAGCGGGGTCACCGCGCCGACCCCGGTGACGACGACCCGCCGGGGCACCACTCCGCCGGCGACGGTACGACGCGGACGCGGGACGTGTCGTACGACGTGACCGCTCTCGACGGCCCGCCCGACCTCCTCGCGCAGCCCCGCGTCGGAGACGGGCTCCGCGCCCCGGTCCTCCAGATCCCGGTGCCAGCGGCCCCAGCGCCGGGTGTACGACACCTCGACGGCGGCGGGGTCGACGACGCGCAGCGAGGTGACCCGGTCACCGTCGCGGAACTCCACGCCGTCGAGGTCGGCCGAGGCGATCTCGGGGATGCCCGCGACGTCCATCCGCCGACAGGCCACGGTCACTTGGTGGCCACGGTCGAAGACGTGGTCGTGGTCTCTTCCCCCGAGCGGGGGCCGGAGGGTCACCCGGATCGTGTGCGGCGTCTCGGGAAGCGTGTGCATCACCACGTACCACTCGTCCCGCGCCACATCGCTCTCGGACAGGGCGAGAAGGTCACCCGGAACGAGCTCCGCGACAGAGACGGCGTGAGGCTGCACGGGAACGTCGGAAGAATTGCGCATTGGTTCGCCTGCCTTCGCTGTGGGGGGTGGGAGAAAAATCCCGCCACAACACTCGGCGAAAAGTCCGAATTTGCCTAGACGTACCCCCTGTATTTGTGCGAAAGGTCACGAAAGCGTGCGCTCAATTATCGGCGCCCGAGAATTGGCACCGACGGGTGATCGGGCACAATTGAATTCTGAACCAACAGTGTCGACTCCCAGGTGGGCGCGTGTTCAGGCGGGCGCGCGATGTGTCGAACTCGGCATCGGTCGAGCACTCACGCATATGCCGAACGCATATGCAAAACGTGACGTGAGACTCACGTAAAAGGCGCGGAAATCGGTAGCGCAGCGCTCCGCCGAAGAATAGGGAGCGCCGGCTGTCGAAATAAGTGATCCCGGTCACGAGTATCAGCACGGACATCAAGCGCAGACGTCCATCACGGACATCAATCCGAGACGTGAAGCACGGACATGGGTGTCGCCGTCGGGCGCGGGCGTCAGGCGGCCTGGGTCCGCGCGATCCCTGCCGTCCCTGCCGTCCCCGCGGCCCGTGCGATCCGGGCCACCTCCACCGACAGGTCGTTGTCCATGGTGTAGTACGGCCTGACCTCGCACCCGTCGACCTCGGCGGACGGGTAGACGAAGACCTCCTTGCGGTCGGCGACGTCGTCGAGAAGGCGACCGACCCGGACCGCCGGCGCGGAGGCGGCCGGCCGTACGTGCACGTCCCAGACGCCGTCACCGGACACGGGACCGGCCAACTCGTCGCAGCCGACGGTGAAGGAGAAACCGAGCCCGTCGTCCTCGACGCGCGGCTCGACCTTCCGGACCGTGTCGGTCCCGCGCACCCGCATCCGTACGACGGCACCGGCGCCGAACGCAGCTCCGTGCAGCCGGCCCGTGACGTCGATCGTCCCGTCGTCGGTGACCACGATCCGGTCGGCCTCGGCGTGCGCGGCCCGCACCCACGTACGGACCGAGAGATAACCGGACTTGGTCACGTACGGCACCCGCACCTCGACGGGTGAGGACCGGTCCCGGGCACCACCGTCGACGAGTACCCGCAGGTCCCTCGGTCCCGGGCGCAGCCGCTGCCGCTCCCCGTCCGGCTCGTCGAGGAGATAGACGTCCCAACGCCCCTCGGCGAGTGCCGTGTTGTCGTCCAGGACGCCCACAAGACGCCCGTCCTCGGAAGGCTCCAGGTCGAGCACGTGCGGCGCCTTCTCCGGCTGTCCCTTCTTGGGCCGCGGCTGCAGGAGCAGTCGGGGACGGCCGGCCGAAGGCAGCCGCACACCGAAGGTGATCCGTCCGTCGGCGTCCACCGCGCACCCGACACGGGGCTCCGGCTCGATCGACGTGGTCATAGCTCCACCTTCCGGCTCAAGTCGTCATCACTGCTCATACTGCTGCTTCTGCCCTTGTTCTTCCGGGCGTCACGGGCGTCGCGGAAGGCGAAGCGCCGGGCCACGAGGCTCTGGTAGAGCCCGTCACGGCGCGGCTCAGCAGGCTGTCCCTCCCGCTTCGCGGCCAGCACCTCGGTGAAGAACCGCTCGGCCTGCTCGACCACGGGCTCGGGCGCGAAGCGACGGGAGTTCTCCCGGGCGGCCAGGCCCATACGGCGGCGTCTCTCGTCGTCGTTCACGAGCTCCAGCAGGGCAGCGCCGATGGCCTTCGGGTCCCCGACCGGAACCAGCCGGCCGTCGACGCCGTCGCGGATGATCTCGCCGGGACCGTGCGGGCAGTCGGTGCTCACGACGGGCAGGCCGTTGCGCATCGCCTCGACGATCGTCATGCCGAAGGCCTCGAAACTGGAGGAGGCCGCACCGATCGACGCCTTCACCCATTCCCCTTCCATGTGGGGCACCGCCCCCATGAGGAACACGTTGTTGACGAGCCCGAGTTCGGTGATGATCTCCCGCAGCCGGGCGTGTTCCTGACCCTTGCCGTAGATACGCAGTTGCCAGTCGGGACGTTCAGCGACCACATGGGCGAACGCCTGAACGAGCAGGTCGTACCGCTTCACCCGGACCAGCCGGCCGGCGGCCACGACCACCTTCGACGTCCCGTCGGAGGGCGGCAGTTCGGGGTCGGGGACGCTGTTGGGCAGAGCCTCGACCCGCACCCCGGGCAACCGCATCTTGCGCGCGTAGGAGGCGGCGTCGGCGGAGGTGACGGTGGTGAGCGCGTCGAGCCGCCGATAGGCACTCCGCAGGACCGTGCGCAGCTCGGGCGAATGACTGTCGAGCGTGAGGTGCTCCTGCCCGACCCGAACGACCCGCTCGGGACCCTGGAGGGCGAGATGCACGTTGAGCCCGGGCCGCGTCCCCACGACGACATCGGCGTCGACCTTGTCCAGGAACGCCGCGATGCGCTGATCGGTCAGCTCGCTGTACTGCCCGTACCGCCGCTCCGATTCCGGGAACACCCGTGCGGGCCGCAGATGCAGCGGATGCTCCTTCTCCTCCCGCAGATCGACCAGCCCACGCAACGAGACCCGGTGATCCAACACGAGGCTCGGACGCTCCCGCGTCCGCAAGACCGAGACAACCTCCACACTGTGCCGCTCCGCCAACGCAGCGGCCAGATTGAAGGTGGTACTGATCGTGCCCCCTATCCCATAGGCGTTATGGATCAAGAACGAGATCTTCATGCCGTACTAGACGGACGCAACCCCCAAAGGGTTGCCGTTCGATACCAATCCTTACCCATGCCACACCTCGGGCCGTGATGTTCCGGTTGGGGGGAGGGGGTGAGGGGTCAGGGGTGCGGGGACCGGGGGAGGGCCAGCCTCCGCATCCGGTCCCCGCACGTCTCACTCCCTCGCGAAGTCCCGCGGTCCCCACCGGGTGACGCCGGCACGGCGGGGCCATGACGGCCGGACTCGGCGCAACCTCTCAACCGCACGCCCCGTCGGCCACGGCGAGGTGCCGGCCGCCACCTGCTGGCAGGCGCCCTCAAGCGGGAACCCAGTTCCACGGCCCGGCCCGCCCGGCCGACAGGCCAAGAAGGGCAAGGCGTTGCGGAAGGCTCCTCAGCTAAGCGGTCTCCCCATGCGCGCAGAAAACCTCTCGGTCCCCTTCGTGTGCCACCACTCGAACAGATGGGTGCGCACGAGGAGTCCGAGGTAACTCAAGCTCTCCTCGGTGAGGTCTCCACTCACGAGACTCGCTTCATACCCCTGGTAGTCAAGCGACACTTCCCAATTCTGCCCGGAGACGCCTACCCGTACTTTCAACACCAGGTCAGGGAAAACGGACGACACCGCCACCTCAAGGACATCGAGGGAGGTCCCTCCCCCCTCGCTCTGCGGTCCTGAGACCTTTCGGGCGAGTGCTCCCTGAACTTGCTCAAGGGTGGCCATACCAGTCCTCTCAGCACGCGACCTGGTGACGTGAAGGACGACTATGGCGCAGGGCCCGCTCAGGGAGGCATACGGCTGAGCAGGGCGGTAGATACGCGAAGACCCCGGCCGCAGCGTTTCCGCTGGTGACGGGGTCTTTGGGCACCTTATGAAGGGTGCCCCCGGCAGGATTCGAACCTGCGCACACGGCTCCGGAGGGCCTTTGAGTCTGAGTCCTATCCGCAGGTCACGCTCTTCTGCGGGGCCGCATGGTGCCCCTTGGTCCACACATAGTCCATGACGCCTTACTGCTGGCCGCACGGGAAGGTGGCCTCATTCTGCAACCGGCTGTACAAGCAAGCTGAGACTAGCTCTATAGCCAGACGGTACCTCCACCGCGCGTACCCGCCTCGTGGTTCAGCTGCTCCTCTCCAGGCAACACGCGGTTCGTCCGCGATGAGTCATACGCTGCTTCGCGTGACGATCTATGGCATATGCGGATCATCTGGGCAATGATGATAGTCGCGTCCATGAAAGATCGACACAAGGCCCGAGGAACCTCATAAGATGCTAAGTCGGCAGTCGACGAAAGGTAGTACAGGGTGGGTCACGCGGACGAGAATGCGAATTTGGCATCGAACTCTGACGAAGAAGCCGAGCAAACGGTAATTCTCGATCCTGAGCAGGATGAGGACGAGGATGGCGCCGACGTTGACCTTGACATCGAGGTTGAGGTTGGCCCCCCCTCGGCGCAGGAGTCGCTCCGCTACTTCGGAGTGGACTTCGACGTTGAAGGTCTGGTGCGCAGGTTCAAGCAAAAGGAAATTATCGTCCCGCGATTCGATCCTGAGGAGCCCGAAAATTCGGGGACTGGTTATGCCGGATTTCAGAGGAACTTCGTCTGGAAAAAGCGGCAGATGGATCGGTTTGTCGAATCCATTCTCTTGGGGTATCCAGTTCCGGGTATTTTTCTCGTTGAGCTGCAGAATCGGAGATATATCGTACTAGACGGGCAGCAGCGACTCACCACACTGCGGGACTTCTTCAATGGTTCGTACGGGGTTAAGAACGGTGAACGACCCTTCGCTCTCGATTACGCTGCTCCACCATTCCAGGGCCAAACCTATGCCACCCTGCAGCCCGCAGACCGCCGCCTCCTGAACAATGCTTTGATTCAGGCCACGGTTGCCCTTCCCATTGGCGAAAGTGGGAAGCTTGCCGTATATACACTTTTTGAGAGGATCAACAGTGGCGGTACTAAGCTAAACGAACAGCAGATCCGGGTCGCCATCTTCCCGGGAGGTGCCACTCAACTTGTGCGTCGCTTGAACAAGGATCCGAATTGGCGTCAGCTGTTCGGTAATGTACACAGGGACCTTAAGGATCAGGAGCTGATTCTCCGCTATCTCGCGCTCAAGCGAGTGGCCGCTGGAGGAGTTGATCTCAAGGGTGAACCTGTCCAGTACAGGGCCCCAATGGCCACCTTCATGAGTCAGTACCTCAGTGACAACGAGGACATGAGCGAAGAAAGGGCCGGGGCTGAGGAGCGGGATTTCGCTGCTGCATGTCGAATCCTTGTGGAGGCTGAGGGGGCGAGCGCGTTGAAACGCAACCGAACGATCAACGCCGCGCGAGCCGATTCGGTTCTAGTCGGTCTCTCTCTTGCGGTCAGTGAGAATCCGGGTATGAATACTGCCGCCGTTCGCTCCGCCATGGCAGAGCTAGAGGCGAATGACGATTATGTGGAGAAGACGCAAAAGAGCACCTCGCACAAGCTGAGCGTGACGGGGCGGCTGAGCGCGGCAGTTTCTGCATTCATGGGACGCTAATGATAACGACCAGAGCTGCTGTTCGTGTCGAGATCCATCGCATGAAATCTGCGCTGGACGCTACGTACGACCGGTACAGAAGATCTCTTTTGGAGGTGCCACTTGACCTGCAACAGGACTTGCATCTCTACATGTGTATCCGCCTGTCTGGTTACCTTGAACAATTGATGTACCAAGCGATCTGCGGGTACGTCTCGGACGCTTCTGGCGGGGCTGCTCGAGAGTTTGCTCTGTCATGGTTCAGAAACGCGCCAAACCTCGGCCCTACTGCACTTGAGAACCTCATTGAAAGATTTGGTGAGGGTTGGCGCAACGATCTGAGAGACTTCCTGAGCAAGGAGAATAATCGTAGTTCACTTGGGACGTTGATTAAGATCAGAAATGATACCGCGCATGGCAAGAGTTACGGTGGCGCTCTGGCCAACGTGGCCTCATATAAGGAATTGGTTGATGACATACATGAGTGGGTGCATCAAAGAATGATCGATAACTAAGACCGTCCTACATGGTCAGTTGGCGTTGTGCTGGGTATGGGGAGTGGACGGTGGGGATGGATTGTTCCGGACGGATTATGGGAGCTGGCGGAGCCGCTGTTGCCGTCGGCCCGAGTTCGTCCGCAGGGCGGCGGGGTGGCGAACATCGATGATGAGGCGGTGTTTGCCGCGGTCATCTACGTATTGGTCAGCGGCTGTGCATGGCGGGCGTTGCCACCCTGTTTCGGAGCGTCGAAGTCGACCGTGCACCGCCGCTTCGCCATCTGGTCCCGTGCCGGCGTCTGGGGCCGACTCCATCAGAGGGTCCTCCAGCTTTTGGACGAACAGGACCTGGTCGACCCGTCTCGCGCCGTCCTTGACTCCGCTTATGCCCGCGCTAAAAAAAGGGGGGAACTTGCAGGTCCGAGCCCCGTGGACCGGGTAAGCCCGGTTCCAAGATGCACGTCCTGTCGGATGCGAACGGACTGCCTCTACGCGTCGGAGTCTCCGCGGCCAACACCCACGACAGTCTCGCTCTGAAGCCGAGGCTGTCCCATTTCCACATGGGACACGAATCCCACGCGACCGAGTCCAAGCCCCAACGGCTCCACGCCGACAAAGCGTACGGCGTGCCTCACCTGCGGCGATGGTTATGGGGCAAGCACATTGGCGTCCGGATCGCCCGCAAAGGCGTCGAGTCCAGCGAGCGGCTCGGCCGACGCAGGTGGGAGATCGAACGCACCACGTCCTGGCTGACCGGCTACCGCAGACTCAACCACCGCTACGAGCGGAATCCGGGCAACTACCTGGCATTTCTCGGACTGGCAGCCGCTCTCTGCTGCTACAAACGGTTGCTCAAACTGACCATGTAGGACACGGTCTAAGCAGACGTCGGCCCCGATGCAGTCCCGCAACCTGCGCCAGCACGTCATGCCGACATCCCGGATCCCGCAGAGCACCTCCCGGTATCCCTGCCATGGCTTGCAGCTGGGATACCGGGAGCGCCGCTCGCGCTGCGGTCGTAACGGCTCCAAGCGGTCACTCTGTCCATCCGACACGATCCACGGCAATCCCCACGCCGGGCGGAACACTCAACCTGCAGCCCTGGCCCGCCGTTACGTCTGCTCCCCTCCGCGTCGAGGACGTCATGACCATCAAGGAGGATCTGGAGGGCTACGCCCGCCGACGGAAGGAAGAGCTACGGGTCAGGGACAACACTTGATCTGGAGCTCTGTGTGGATCGGTCGTTGACGATCCATTCAGCTACGCACCGGTCTCGTACGGGTGCCAGCACCCGGTACGGGTCGTTGCGGTTGCTGTACGACCGCGCCAGACAGGGGTGGCCTCGGCCAGACGTATCAGGACTCGGTCTCCTAACCGACCATCAGCTCCCGGCTTGCTGAACATAGGAAACGACAGGGGCTCGAAGTGGGCGTGCGTCTATGCATCAGCGAGCCGTTCCAATAGATCACGATACTCGCTCACGAAATTGTCTACCGCGTTTTCGATGTCATAGAATTCTCTACTGCTGCCGAGTTTATCTAGCTTCAGTCTTCGGCGAATCTTTTTAATTTCCGAAACGGCTACATCGAAGTTCTCCCTCGGGTATCCCGTTTTTACCGTCAGTGATCCCCGGCGAATTCTGATGAAATTGTTTTCATGTGTATCGAAGGTGCAGCCATGGGCGATGAGTAGCCTACGGAGATTCTTGAAGCTCATTACATGATCCCCGAAAGATTTTCTTTGGACCCTCTTTCTTATCCAAGTGCTCAGAGATCGCACCTCCGACTCCGAGTCTCTGACCTCTGCCTTGCCGATGGGAAAGGTGCCGGCGACCACCGACGTTGCCATCTGATACAAGTCTTCCTCGGTGGTATTGCAGAGATCGAATCCGTTGCGCTCCAGAGATACCAAGGCGCACACTAGGGCTGTACGCTTATTTCCATTCTCGAAAGCGTGATTTTTGGCGATTCCATAAAATAGAGTGGCCGCTTTCTCGTGAGGTCTTTCATACTTGGCGCGGTAGATGCCTCGACCATCTGTCATTCCGGTATTCTGGCGCTCCACGGCTGAAGAGAGCTTGTTTTCGTCGAGCGGCTGCTCTCCACCGAAATCTTTAGACCCTAATGCGCTCTCCGTTAGCTTCTTCCGGATCGCCAGCACTTCTTCTAGCGTGAGAGAAATTCCGTTCCCCGCGTAGTTGGTCTTGGCCATAAATTCCTTCTCCGGTCGTACAGTCGCGTTACGGTCTCGAGGAAGCATGATTTTGGCACGAAGCGGGCGATCTGGAAGGGGGGTTGGCTGTTTTGGCCTCGACCATGTCTCCAGTTCCCCCTTCCACTCACCCCGGCTCCCATCCCGTCCGCCTTCGACCCACACACCGTGGAGCGGTCGTGGTTCAGGGCGTCAAGGTGGAGCGCGCTACTGTACGAACGACCTTGACGCCCTGGGCCGCGACTGCTCGGCTCTGCCTGGGTCGAAGGCGGACGGGATGGGAGCCCCGCGACGCTCGCCATGCTCCGGCCGGCACTCGCGAACGGTGCTCCGTACATCCCGGAGTCTGAGCGCCCCCGCCGGAGGCATCGTCTTGAAGCCGCGGGCTTGGTTCTCGTCTTATGCCTCTCGGACCAACTCAACCCAGGGCGCGCGTCGGCGCAGCCCGCGCGGAGCGGGCCGAAGGCAGGAGCGTCGCGCGGAGCGGAGCCGGGAGCGCGCCCGGCGGAGCGAAGCGCAGCCGGGGCTTGATGAAGTAGAGAAACTCGTAACAGCTCACTGCTGATGCGCGGCGACGCGACAGGCTACGGGTTGGTGGCGAGCAGTCGACTAGTGAAGCCCTGACGGCACAGGCGCTCGTACGCTTCCCGCACGTCATCCGGTACAGGCTGGCTGATCATGAAGCCTTGCTCCGGGTAGACCAGGAGCCGCTGCAACGCACCAACAAGCATGTCGATAACCAGATGGGCATCCTGGATAGAGTCGACGTACTCGTCGAACGTCATCGGAGTGGATGCGCTGACGAACTCGATTCCGGGCCACAGCTTGCACGCGGTGGCATACGCGCGCCTCTCCTCGTACGGCTTGCTGATCAAGAGCACAGACGTCACCTGCACGCCGGCTTCTTCGAGCACGGCTCGGGAGAACTTGATGTTTTCGCCTGTGTTGCGTGCGTTGGGCTCGACGAGCACGGCTGAGCTAGGCACTCCGAGTTCCAGTGCCCGCTCGCGGTAGTGAACCGCTTCGCCCCTGGGCATTCGTTCTTGCGTGGTCGGGCTCGTGGCTCCTGTGAAGACAAGCAATGGAGCCATCCCTTGCTTGTAGAGGTCCACTGCCGTGTCGGCCACGCCCAAGTCGTGGCTGCCCAGGCCGATCGCGACTGAGCATGGCCGCGGGGTGTGGCCCACCTGGTGGTAGTCCCACAGGCGTCGCGCGTCTGCCCATGCCTGTGTCGAGATCATGACTAGCCCTTTCCATCCTTCGCCGAGTCCGGGACCTTGAAGGCGTATTCCCAAGCGAAGCGCGAAGCTGCGTGCACACCGACGGCGAACTCGACCACTGTGTCAGAAGCTGTGTAGGTGGTTCGGTGCAGCTCGACTACCGGTTCGCCGGGCGGTAGCTGCAAGAGCTTCACCTCGTCCGGCGTTGCGGCCCGAGCGAAGATCTCTTCCGTCATGTGATCGATCTCGTAGCCGGCGTCGTAGAGCACCCGGAAGCCACCGCCGCGGCCCGCCGGCCCAGGAGTCGGGTCTACCAGTCGCGTGCCTTCAACATGCTCGGGCCGGTAGTAGCTGGTGAGGCTATGCGTGGGTTGGTCGCCTTCTTTGACCAGTCGTGCGCGGGCGTAGACCTCTGTGCCCTCCGGTAGGCCGAGCGCGTTCGAGACGAGTGGTGACGCTTCTACTCGGCTGACCGTCTGGGTCTGCTCGTTCCGCCGGTAGCCGCGGCCGGACGCCACGCGGTCCGCGATGAACGCGACTTCGTCGCCATCCCGCCACTTCGCTTTGTCGTACCGGGCGACGCCGAGCCGCTTCAGCGGGACCTGTTGGCGTACGACGGTGCCGTGCCCCCGGGACGAAGTGACGAGCCCTTCCGCCTCCAGCGCCTTATATGCCTGGTGGACAGTGGACTTGGAGCCTTCGCCGGCCGCGACCAGTTCCCTGATCTGCGGAAGCTGCTGTCCCGGCGCGTACTGACCGTTCCTGATCTCTTCAGCCAGCCTGTCCGCTAGCTCCCGCCACTTGGGCGCCATCACGCGACTCCTCTCGACCCCCTAAGTCAAACACAGTCCCAGGACTGTTGACAGTCCTAGGACTGCGTGCCACAGTCTCTCTCAAGGCGCTCGCAGTCCTAGGACAGCGAGCGGAAGTGGCCCTCGGGCTGCTCTCAACGCACCTACTCGGGGAGTAGTTTCATGCCGTCCTTCAAGATTGATGTCTCGACTGCGGTGGTGTTCGTGGCGACCGCGCCGGTGCCGAAGCTGGTCAACAAGCAGACCGGTGAGCGGGCGGTGGATCGGGAGACCGGTGCCGGCCTGACCACGGTGGGCCTGCTCATCTCGGATGAGGGGGAGGGCAACCTCTACCAGGTGACCGTGCCGGAGACCGGTCTGCCGGAGGGTCTGGCGCCGGGTACGCCCGTGAAGGTGATCGGACTGAAGGCGCGGGACTGGGAAAACGAGTTCAACGGGCAGAAGCGGCACGGGATCTCTTTCCGCGCGGTCGCTGTCACGGCCGGGGTCTGATCATGACGGATCTGTCCCTGTGGCTGGAGGCGTCGGGCGCGTTAGCGGGTGCCGGTGGTCTGGGCTTGGCGAAGGTCCGCGCTCCGCGCGTGTACTGGTCGCTGGTCGGACTGCCGGCCACCTGGGGCCGCTTCACGCTGTCCTACCGCTCCACCATGGATGTCTGCGGGCTGACGGTGCAGCCGTCGGGACTGCGGGCATTCATGGTCCGCAACGTCGCCCGCCGTGAGGTCCAGCCTGTACCGCCGAAGGTTCGCCGCGTCCGGGCCACTTCGACCGGTCTGCGGGTGACGCTGCGACTGCCTGCCGGCCTGGAGCCGATGGACGTCGTCGCTTCCTCGGAGCGGCTCCGTCACGCCTGGGGCGTGCACTCGGTGACCGTGGCGGAGACGAAGCCCGGGTTCGTGGAACTGCGCATGACCGGCTATGACGTGCTTCGTCGGGTGCGCATGCCCCGCAACGCAGGGCCTCAGGGGCTGACGGTGCCGGTCGCGCTGCGGGAGGACGGGACCGTCTTCGTCCGCGACTATCGCAAGGTTCCGATGGGCTTGACCGTGGGTGCCAACCTGTCGGGCAAGTCGATGTTCCAACGCGGCTTGGTCAAGGGGCTGGCTCAACTGCCCGTGGCTATCGCGGGGATCGACTGCAAGCGCGGCGTCGAGCACTCCGCCTACGTGCCCCGGCTGTCGGCCCTGGCCACGGACCCGGATACCGCGTCCTCCCTGCTCGATGTCCTGGTCGCCGAGATGGAATCCCGCTTCGACCTCCTGAGCCTGCACGGCGTCTCCGACGTGTGGGAGCTGCCGGAGAAGATCCGGCCGGTGCCGATCGTGCTCCTGGTGGACGAGATTGCGGAACTCTTCCTGATCTCCTCCAAGAAGGACGAGGAGCGCCGGGAACGCCTCGTCACTGCCCTGATCCGGCTGGCGCAGATGGCCCGTGCTGCGGGGATCTTCCTGGAGATCTGCGGGCAGCGCTTCGGCTCCGAACTCGGCAAGGGCGCAACCATGCTCCGCGCGCAGCTCACCGGGCGTGTGGTGCACCGGGTCAACGACAAGCAGACCGCCGAAATGGGCCTCGGAGACGTCGCCCCGGAAGCTGTCCCGCTCGTCACGGCATTCCCGCCGGACAGGCCCGGTCTAGCGATTGCCGCGGACTCCTCCGGTGGCTGGTCCCGCATCCGAACCCCGATGACCACGCGTGCCGAAGTTGCCGCCGCGTGCCGGCAGTTCGCCCACCTGGTCCCGGACCTTCCCGCTCTCGACCCGTTCCGGCCCTACGTGCCCGCGCCGGTGGTCGACAGCCCGTCGCTGGTCAAGCCGATCCCGGCGACCGACTAGCCCACTGATCCATCCCGGTTGGCGTGACCGTCTCGCGCCAGGTCCCTACCCGAACCATGCCGGATTCCGGAGGACCCACCCCATGGCCACCAAGAAGCGCACCCCACGGCCCGCCCCTGCTCCGCCCAAGTGCGGGCCGTGCAAGGGCACCGGTGAGGTCGCTCGCCCCGTCCACGTCGGCCGCAAGCGCCGCCAGGTCGGCGAACAGGCCGGTATCTGCCTCGCCTGCTTCGGCACCGGCGAAGCCACCGACTGAACACGCCGGGACCGGGCGGCCGGACACCGATCCTCGCCCGCTCCCGGCCCAACTCCGCGAAGGAGGTGAAGATATGTCCCGCTCGATGCGACCGGATGCCGTTCTCGTTCAGGCTGTGATCGCCGGTGCGCTGTCCTTCGCCCACCTGCACGACCTTGCCGAAGCCGCCGGCCAATCCGGCTGGAAGGCCTGGGCCTACCCGATCAGCGTTGATCTGCTGCTCGTCGCCGCCTGGCGCCGACTGCGGACCGCACGCCGGGACCGGTCTGCTTGGACCTGGTTCGTGATCGCCCTGTTCGCCTCACTGGGCGCGAACATCGCCACCGCCGGACTCCTCGACCTGAAGCACGTCCCGGACTGGCTGTGCATTCTCGTAGCCGGCTGGCCCGCCCTCGCCTTCCTCGGCGGCACCCTCCTCGTCCACGCCCCCACCGACACCCCCGCCTCGGCGGCGGTCGTGGCTCCTGCACAGCCTGTGGACGAACCGGCCGAGGTCGATGTGCGCCGTGATGACCCGGCCCCGCCGGCGGCCCCGGAACTTCCCGCCTCACCTGCTCCGGCTCCCGCTGCTGCTCCTGCGGTGACGGTGCCCGTCGCGCTCCTGGACCACGCACGGAAGATCGCCGACAGCCACCGCGCCACGACCGGTACGCCGATGCCCGCGGACGCGCTCACGGCTCGGCTCGGACTGCCTGGCCCGATGTCCGCGGCCATCACTGCCGAACTCCAACTCACCTGATCGAAAGGACCGTCATGCCCGTCCACCGGCGCTTTCGCAACGTGATCCGCATCGGCCCCGTACAGGTCGCCACCTACTTCGACGGACACGGCCGGGACAAGCACACCGCGGCCTGCTCCGCCCCCGGCTGCGGCTTCTCCGCCGACTACCCCGACCGCTCCGGCGCCGAACTCGCCGCCCGCACCCACCGCTGCAAGGCCTAGGAGAAGCCGTGGACGTCCCGCTCTGGCTCGCCCTGATCGTCGTCGGCGCCCTCGGCGTCAAGCTCGCCCGCCCGCCCTGGTGGCTCGTGGCCGTGCTCCTCCTCGGCGGCTACCTCATCGCCGACAGCTTCCTCAGCCCTGCCATCGCCACCGTCGTCAAGTAACCCAACCAGGAGGGACAACCGCCATGTTCACCCCGAAGTACCCGACCCCCGACACCGCCCCGCCGCCGGCTCCCATCGCCCCGAGTGCCGCCGCGGTGCCCGCCGTGCAGGCCCCGGCCCCGGTCGCCCCGGTCGCCCCGGTCTCCAACCGTCCGACGGTGCAGCTCACCGCGGGCAGCACGCTCGCGCTCGTCGGCGGTGGCACGGCCGTGGTCCTCGTCGTTGGCGCGGTCCTGGTCTCGCTGCTGCTGGCCGTGGCCATCACCGGGATGTCGGTGGCCGTGGTCGCGGTCGTTCTCCGCTCGATCCTCAACCAGGAAAGGAACCGCTGACATGGGCTTCTTCAGCCGCAAGAGCGACACCACCCCGAGCAATCCGGAAATGGCCGAACTGGGCCGCGAGTTCGCCATCGCCCGCCGGCACGGTGACCGCAAGACCATGCGCCGCATCGGCCGCGAGTTCTCCAACACCGCCAACGGCGACACCGACGCCGCGTCGTTTCAGCACGGCCAGGAGTCCTACGACTCCATCCCGCCCATCCCGCGCGGACGCAACCGCCGCAAGTAACACCCGTCCGGGGCGGCCTCAACCGCCAAGTATCCG
Source organism: Streptomyces sp. M41(2017) (assembly GCF_002078175.1). GTDB lineage: Bacteria > Actinomycetota > Actinomycetes > Streptomycetales > Streptomycetaceae > Streptomyces. Next base: position 3,517,284 of record NZ_MWFK01000001.1, read on the forward strand.
CCGCCCCGGACGGCTCCACCACTTCCAGATCTCTCGACCCGAAAGGGCTCCCTCATCATGCCTCAGCACGTCCCGAACACTCCTGTCTGCCGCGACTGCGACGGGTTCCCCGTCGTCGCCATCACCACCGGCACCCGAAACTCCGACGGGTCCCGCGCCACGCTCCGCATCACCTGCCGGGCCTGCCGCGGCACCGGCTGCACGGTCCGGCGCTCCGCCCTCGTCCGGGCCGGGAGGTGACCGGGATGGCTCGCAAACTCCCCGCCTACCTCAACCCCACCCCGGAAAGCCCCGGTCTCCGAGTCCGCGGCGGCACGCAGCACACCCGGTCCCAGGGGGACTACGTGTGCGGCGGCTGCGGTGCTGAGGACCACGCCAACGGCGACAACGACGTAAAGGCGCTGGTCGAGGACTACACCGACAACCACGGCCCCGCCCACCGAGGGGGCCGACGATGACCGCCCCCAGGGTCCTGGACCTGTTCTGCTGCCAGGGCGGCGCCGGCAAGGGATACGCGGACGCCGGATTCGACGTCACCGGCGTCGACTCCACCCCGCAGCCCCGTTACCCGTTCCGCTTCGTCCAGGCGGACGCGCTCGACTACCTGCGCGAGCACGGTGCCGGCTTCGACTTCATCCATGCTTCCCCGCCCTGCCAGTTCGACAGCGACTGCCAGCGCCTGCGGGGCAACGCCCACCCGGATCTGATCGGCCCGACCCGCACCGCTCTCGAAGCGACCGGCAGGCCCTTCGTGATGGAGAACGTCCGCGGCGCCCTGCCCAAGCTCCGCACACCTGTCCTGCTGTGCGGCGCCATGTTCGCCATGGCCACCTACCGGCACCGCTACTTCGAGACCGGCGGCGGCTTCCACCTCGTCCAGCCCCGCCACCCCCGGCACACCGCGCCCCAGGCCAAAATGGGCCGTCCCGTACCGCCCGGCCACTACGGCCAGTTCATCGGCAACTTCTCCGGCGTCGCCCTCGCCCGGCAGGTCATGGGCGTCCCATGGATGAACCGCGACGGCATCCGCGAGTGCATCCCCCCGGCCTACACCCAACGGATCGGCACCGCCCTGCTCGCCTCCCGCCTGGAGGTGGCCGCGTGAGCTACACCGCCACCCCGGCGGGCCTGGACGCGGCCACCTTCAGCGACGTGCTGAGGGTGGCCGGCTCCGCCGACTTCGACCGCTGGCAAGAACAGATCCGCCGCACCGGAGGATGCTCCGACCCCATCCGCCTGACCGGCGCCACCAAGACCATCGACCCGACCACCAAGACCGTCCTGCACTACTACAGCACCGACGAAGAGCCGGGCGGCATGCTCCGCATCGCCTGCGGCAACCGCCGCGCCTCGCGCTGCCCGGCCTGCGCCTGGACCTACGCCGGCGACACCTACCACCTGATCCGCGCCGGCCTCACCGGTGACCCGGACAAGGGGACCCCGCACACGGTCCGGGATCACCCGCGGGTCTTCGCCACCCTCACCGCCCCCAGCTTCGGCCCCGTGCACAACCGGCCCGGAACCCGGCCCTGCCGCTGCGGCACCCGGCATGGTGAGGACGCTCCCGAACTCGGCACGCCGCTCGACCCGGGCACGTACGACTACGCGGGCGCGGTGCTGTGGAACAACCACGCCTCGGACCTGTGGCGGTACTTCACGATCTACCTACGCCGGGAGATCGCCCGCCGGGCCGGCCTCACACAGAAAGCTGCGCGGGAAGCGTCCCGGCTGTCCTTCGGCAAGGTCGCCGAATACCAAAAGCGCGGCGCCGTGCACTTCCACGCCGTGATCCGCTTCGACGGACCCGACGGACCGGACACCCCGCCGCCGTACTGGGCCACGCTCGACCTCCTCACCGATGCGATCCATGCCGCCGCTGCCCGGGTCGCGGTCGACGTCCCCGCGGCCGGCCCGGAGCCGGCTCGCACGCTGGGCTGGGGGACACAGCTCGACGCCCAGCGGATCAAGGCCTTCGGGGACGGCTCGGAGATCACCGAACAGGCCGTGGCCTCCTATGTCGCCAAGTACGCCACCAAGGCCGCGGAGACCACCGGCACCGTTGATCGCCGGATCGGCAACAAGGAAGCCCTGGTCCTGCTCGACGTGCCCGACCACCCCCGCCGGCTCATCGAAGCCTGCCTGGATCTGCACGGGCTCTACCCGGACCGGAAGTTACGCGACTGGGCGCACATGCTCGGCTTCCGCGGCCACTTCTCCACCAAGTCCCGCCGCTACTCCACCACCTTCGGCGCCCTGCGCCAGGTGAGGGCCGACTACCGCGCCGCCCAACAACGCGCCGCCCTCGGCCTGCCCGACCCAGACGACAATCCCGAGGCCACCACCCTCGTGCTCGCCCACTGGACCTACGCCGGCCACGGCTACACCCCCGGCGAATCCTGGCTCGCCGCCAACATCCGCCGCGACCTTCAACTCAACCGCGAAACCGCACGCGAAGCCCTGTGCGACGAACTGGCCCTGGAAGGAGCACACCCGTGAGGGATGAACTGATGACGGTTCCAGAGATCCTCACTGAGTTGGGGAAAGTCTCGCGGCGTACCTTCTACCGCTGGCGAGAGCTGGGCCAGGCACCGAAAGCGCTGAAGCTGCCGAATGGCGAGCTGCGGGTGTGGCGAAGCGACTTTACGGCGTGGCTGCACGAGCGGGAGGAAGCCGCGTGAAATCCCTGAACGTGAAAATCTGGGGAGTTCGCAAGCGGGCCTCAAAGCGACCCTCGTACGACGTCCGTTGGTCCGTCTCAGACAAGGTCTTCTCCGAGACCTTCCGGACCAAAGCGCTCGCAGATCACTACCGAACCAAGCTCATGAGCGCAGCTCGTGACGGTGAAGAGTTCGACGACGTCGGCGGCCTTCCGGAATCGATGTCCGAGAAGAAGGCAGAACTGACTTGGTACGCCTTTGCTCTGAAGTACCTGGCCATGAAATGGCCACACGCCGCACCCAACACTCGCGACGGAATGAACGAGTCTCTGGCGTCCGTGACGATCGCGCTGCTCAATGACGTTCCTGGGCGGCCGGGAGCTCCGGTGCTTCGGCAGGCTCTGCGCAACTGGGCTTTCGTGCTGCCTGGCCCGGCTGAGCGGGAGGTGCCGACAGAGGTTGGAAACGCCCTGCACTGGATTGCCAAAGCGTCGCGCCCCTTGAATGATCTGGCTGATCCTGTGACGGCACGTGAGGTACTCGACTCGTTCAGGATCCGTCTTGACGGGAAGTCTGCTGCGGCGGAGACCGTACGCCGCAAGCGATACACCTTCGTCAACGCTCTCCACTACGCCGTGGATCTCGGTGAATTCAGGGAGAACCCCCTGACCTCGGTGCGTTGGCAGAAGCCCAAGGTGTCCGGTGAGGTGGACCCGCGGGTGGTTGTGAATCCGCGGCAGGCTCTCTCACTTCTTCACGCAGTGTCCTACGTGGGCGGCTACAGCAGGGCGCGCGGCCGTCGTCTGGTGGGGCTCTTCGCCTGCATGTACTTCGCCGGTCTTCGTCCTGCCGAAGCGGTCGGCCTGACGGACGCCGGCCTGACCCTGACGGAACAGCGGTGGGGCACCATGCTTCTCCATCGGACACGCCCGAGCGTCGGACGACAGTGGACGGACTCCGGTGAGAGCCACGACGACCGCGGGCTGAAGAATCGCCCGGCGGAGGACGTGCGCCGCGTTCCGATTCCGCCCCAACTCGTGGCAATGCTCCGTGAACACCTCGACACCTTCGGGACTGCGGCGGACGGGCGCCTCTTCTTCAGTGAGGGCGGGGGAGTGGTCGCTTCCTCGACCTACTCGCGAGCGTGGCAGGAAGCTCGCACCCTGGCGCTTCCGCCGGCCGCGGTGGTCTCGCCGTTGGCGCGTCGGCCGTACGACCTTCGCCACTCGGCCCTGTCGACCTGGCTTAACGCGGGTGTCGACCCGACGGAGGTCGCAGAGAGGGCGGGCAACAGCGTTGAGGTTCTGCTCGGCCGCTACGCAAAGTGTCTGGATGGGCGTCAGGAGGTGGCCAACCGACGCATCGAGGACCTGTTGAACGAGTACGACTGACCGGGCGCCAACGTCGCGCGTCCTACGCTGGGCCCCTGGAGCTTTCCGGGGGCCTTCGCCATTTGCGGGGGTTGACCAGGGGAAACGTCCCAAGATCCTGTCCACGAATAGTCCACAGACGCTGACATGGGGCCGCTCAGGGCGGCATACGGCTGCGCAGGGCTGTAGATACGCGAAGACCCCGGCCTCAGCGTTTCCGCTGGTGACGGGGTCTTTGGGCACCTCATAAGGGGTGCCCCCGGCAGGATTCGAACCTGCGCACACGGCTCCGGAGGCCGTTGCTCTATCCCCTGAGCTACGGGGGCGTGTCGGGCGCTTTGTGCGGCGACGGGTAGAACCCTACCAGCTCTTTCAGGGGTGATCGCCACCGGTTTTGGGGTGCGGCCGGGTCGCGTCGGCGCGGGCGCGGGACCGGCGGCCGTTCGCGGAGCGTGGTCGGGTCCGCACGGGGTGGAAGTGGGGAAAACCCGGACGCGGTGGCTCGCCCGGACCTACTCTCGAGTTGTGCCAGGCGCGTCCGGCCGGGTGCTTGTTGTGGACGACAACAAGGTCATCCGGCAGCTGATCAGGGTCAACCTCGAACTGGAGGGTCTCGAGGTCGTGACCGCCGCTGACGGTGCCGAATGTCTGGACGTCGTCCACCAGGTTCGGCCCGATGTCGTCACCCTCGACGTCGTGATGCCCCGCCTCGACGGACTGCGCACCGCCGCCCGCCTCCGCGCCGACCCCCGCACGCGGAACCTTCCGCTCGCCATCGTCAGCGCCTGTACCCAGTACGAGGTCGAGAGCGGCCTCGACGTCGGAGTCGACGCCTTCCTCGCCAAGCCGTTCGAGCCCTCCGAACTGGTGCGGCTCGTCAAGCAGTTGGTGGAGCGCGGGCAGGCGATCGGTGGTGACGGCGACGGGTTCGGTGGCAGCGCCGACGCCGGCGAAGAAGTCGAGCGCGCCGAACGCGCCGGTCGTACTGGCTCCTGACGGCCCGGTCCGTTCTCCGTATCAACCCGTCGACATCCACCCGTCGACCTTCACGCTTCGGCATTCATCATTCGACCGGCACCAGGCAGGCCCGGTGCCGGCCGAGGGGCAGGTCGGGGGAGCGGCCGACCGAAGCCCGATGCCAAGTCCCATGTCTCTCCCCGCGGCCACGCCGCGACCTTCGACAAGGTCACGCCGACCACCTCGACCCGGGCTCCCCCCCCCACACCCAGCGCCCCACATGCACCCCCAGCGTCAGTCCCCTCCACTTTCTCTGTAGCCGCCGTCTTCCTCCGCAGCCGTCGCCGCCCCCGTGGAAGGACCCGATCCCACCCCCGCCCCCTCGTGCCCCGCTACAGCCCCCGTCCACATCCCGGACGATCCCCCAAACCGGGTCGCAAACCCACCCCCCTTCTCCCCTAGGCTTGTCCCGTGACCCCCGTCGAGCTCTCCCGTACCGTGCTGCGCGCGGTGCGTCGTGCTGTCGACGTGGGGGAACTGAGCGTTTCCGTGCCGGTCAGTGCCGGGGTGGGTCCGCCCGGGCCCGGGGGATGCGGGGACTATGCGACCAACGTCGCCCTGCGGCTCGCCGGGCCGGCGGGGCTGCCGGCGCTCGACGTCGCCGAGATCCTCCGGCCGCACATCGGTGACGAGCCCGGTGTCGCCGAGGTGACCGTCACCGGGCCCGGCTTCCTCAACATCACCCTCGGGGGTGGAGCCGCCGCCGCTCTGGTGGACGAGGTGCTGACCCGGGGTGAGCGGTACGGGTACGGCGACAGCCTCGCCGGGCAGGTCGTCGAGTTGCGCGTCCCCTATGACACGCGCGCCGAGGTCGTCGCCGACACGCTCGTACGGATCGTCGCGACCCAAAGTGGACGGGCCGAGGTGCGGCACGGCGAGCCGGTGAACCTGCGGCCCGTGCCCGCCCCGGAGGATCCCGCTCCGCTCGGTGCCGACGCCGCCCGCTGGGCGCTGCTGTACCCGGCGTCCCACGACCGGCCCCGGATCAGCGCCGATCACCTTCTCCAGCGCGAGGGCAACCCCCTCTTCCGGGTCCGCTACGCGCACGCCCGCTGCCGTGCCCTCCGCCGGAACGCCGACGCCCTCGGGTTCGGCGTCCGCGTGGGCGGTGACGTACGGGCCGAGGGAGAGGTTCGCGGCGACGGCGACCTGCCCGACCGTCTCGATGACACCGCCCGCGGAGGCGCCGAGCTCCTCTCCGTTCTCGCCGAGTACCCCCACACCCTCCGGCTCGCCGCCGCGCACCGGGCGCCCGACCGGCTCGCCCGGCACCTTGTCGGGGTCGCCGACTCCCTTCTTCTGTTCCAGCACCTCGTGCTGCCGCTCGGGGACGAGAAACCCTCGGCCGCCCACCGCGCCCGGCTCGCGCTCGCCGAAGCCGCCGGGACGGTGCTGGCCGGTGGCCTGTCCCTGCTCGGCATCAGCGCACCCGAATATCTCTGAAGCAGAAAGCCCTACCGACATGAGCCGTTCCGCACACCCCGCCGGGCCCCGTCACGCCGACGTCTTCTCCGAGGGGCACTACAGCGCTCCGCCGGCCGACCTCAACGCCCTCGACCCGAAGGTGTGGTCGCACACCGTCCGTCGTACGGAGGACGGGGTCGTGACCGTCGGCGGGCTCGAAGTCACCGCGCTCGCCGAGGAGTTCGGCACGCCGGCGTACTTCGTCGACGAGGCGGACTTCCGGGAGCGGGCACGGGCGTGGCGTACCGCGTTCGGTCACGACGCCGACGTGTTCTACGCGGGCAAGGCCTTCCTGTCGCGTGCCGTCGTGCGGTGGCTGCACGAGGAGGGGCTCAACCTGGACGTCTGCTCCGGGGGCGAGCTGGCGACCGCGCTGTCCGCCGGAATGCCCGCCGACCGCATCGCCTTCCACGGCAACAACAAGTCGACCGCGGAGATCCACGCGGCCGTCGAGGCCGGGGTCGGGCGGATCGTGCTCGACTCCTTCCAGGAGATCGTCCGGGTCGCGCACATCGCGCAGTCGCTGGGCAGGCGGCAGCGGGTGCAGATCCGGGTCACCGTCGGCGTCGAGGCACACACGCACGAGTTCATCGCCACCGCGCACGAGGACCAGAAGTTCGGCATCGCGCTCGCCGACGGGCAGGCCGCCGAGGCCGTACGGCGGGCGCTGACGCTCGACGGGCTCGAAGTCGTCGGGATCCACTCGCACATCGGGTCGCAGATCTTCGACATGGCCGGCTTCGAGGTCGCCGCGCGGCGCGTCGTGGGGCTGCTGGCCGCCGTCCGTGACGAGCACGGCGTCGAGCTGCCCGAGATCGACCTCGGCGGCGGTCTCGGCATCGCGTACACCAGTGACGACGACCCCCGTGAGCCGCACGAGATCGCCAAGGCGCTGAGCGAGATCGTCACTCGGGAGTGTGAGGCCGCGAAGCTGCGCACTCCGCGTATCTCCGTCGAGCCCGGGCGCGCCATCGTCGGGCCGACCGCGTTCACGCTCTACGAGGTCGGCACGATCAAGCCGCTCGAAGGGCTGCGGACGTACGTCTCCGTCGACGGCGGCATGTCCGACAACATCCGGACCGCGCTCTACGACGCCGAGTACAGCGTGGCGCTCGTCTCGCGCACCTCGGACGCCGAACCGATGCTCGCGCGGGTCGTCGGCAAGCACTGCGAGAGCGGCGACATCGTGGTGAAGGACGCGTTCCTGCCGGCCGACCTGGCGCCGGGCGACCTCATCGCCGTACCGGCGACCGGCGCTTACTGCCGGTCGATGGCCAGCAACTACAACCACGCGCTGCGGCCGCCGGTCGTGGCCGTGAAGGACGGTGCGGCCCGGGTGATCGTGCGCCGCGAGACGGAGGACGACCTGCTGCGTCTCGACGTCGGCTGACCGGATGAACCGGGTGGAAGATCTCCTGTCACCACCTACCAGAAAAATGAAATAGACGTCTCACGATCCGGACGAAGGGTAGAAACTCCCGTCCGGTGAGTGAGACTGGTCCAACCGAAGACGGTATGAGGAAACGAGGTCGGATGATGCGTACGCGTCCGCTGAAGGTGGCGCTGCTGGGCTGCGGGGTTGTCGGCTCAGAGGTGGCGCGCATCATGACGACGCACGCCGACGACCTCGCCGCCCGGATCGGTGCCCCCGTCGAGCTGGCGGGCGTGGCCGTCCGCCGCCCGTCGAAGGTGCGCGAGGGCATCGACCCCGCGCTGGTCACCACGGACGCGACCGCCCTCGTCAAACGCGGCGACATCGACGTGGTCGTCGAGGTCATCGGCGGGATCGAGCCCGCCCGGGCGCTCATCACCACCGCGTTCGAGCACGGCGCCTCCGTCGTCTCCGCGAACAAGGCGCTGCTCGCGCAGGACGGCGCGGCGCTGCACGCGGCCGCGGAGGAGAACGGCCGGGACCTCTACTACGAGGCCGCCGTCGCCGGTGCCATCCCGCTGATCCGCCCACTGCGCGAGTCCCTCGCCGGCGACAAGATCAACCGCGTGATGGGCATCGTCAACGGCACGACCAACTTCATCCTCGACAAGATGGACTCGACGGGCGCCGGCTACCAGGAGGCCCTCGACGAGGCCACCGCCCTCGGGTACGCCGAGGCCGACCCGACCGCCGACGTCGAGGGCTTCGACGCCGCGGCCAAGGCCGCCATCCTCGCCGGGATCGCCTTCCACACGCGCGTGCGCCTCGACGACGTCTACCGCGAGGGCATGACCGAGGTCACCGCCTCCGACTTCGCCTCGGCGCGGGGGATGGGCTGCACCATCAAACTGCTCGCCATCTGCGAGCGGGCCGCCGACGGCGGGTCCGTCACGGCACGCGTGCACCCCGCGATGATCCCGCTGACCCACCCGCTCGCCTCCGTGCGCGGCGCGTACAACGCCGTGTTCGTCGAAGCCGAGGCCGCCGGCCAGCTGATGTTCTACGGGCCGGGCGCGGGCGGCGCCCCGACCGCCTCCGCGGTCCTCGGCGACCTGGTGGCCGTCTGCCGCAACCGGCTCGGCGGTGCGACCGGGCCCGGCGACTCGGCGTACACCCAGTTGCCCGTCTCGCCCATGGGCGAGGTCGTGACGCGGTACCACATCAGCCTCGACGTGGCCGACAAGCCGGGTGTCCTCGCCCAGGTGGCCACCGTCTTCGCCGAGCACGGGGTGTCCATCGACACCGTGCGCCAGTCCGGCAAGGACGGCGAGGCCTCCCTCGTCGTCGTCACCCATCGTGCGTCCGACGCGTCCCTCGACGGGACCGTCGAGGCGTTGCGTGGCCTCGACACCGTGCGGGGCGTCGCCAGCATCATGCGGGTTGAAGGAGAGTAACCAGCAATGACCCACCAGTGGCGCGGAATCATCGAGGAGTACCGGGACCGGCTGCCGGTATCCGACAGCACGGCCGTCGTGTCGCTCCGCGAGGGCGGAACGCCGCTCGTGCCCGCGCAGGTGCTCTCCGAGCGCACGGGCTGCGAGGTCCACCTCAAGGTGGAGGGCGCCAACCCGACCGGGTCCTTCAAGGACCGCGGGATGACCATGGCGATCACGCGGGCCAAGGAGGAGGGCGCGAAGGCGGTCATCTGCGCCTCCACCGGCAACACGTCGGCGAGCGCCGCCGCCTACGCCGTGCGTGCCGGGATGGTCTGCGCCGTCCTCGTGCCGCAGGGCAAGATCGCGCTCGGCAAGATGGGCCAGGCCCTCGTGCACGGCGCCAAGATCCTCCAGGTCGACGGCAACTTCGACGACTGTCTGACGCTGGCGCGCTCGCTGTCCGACAACTACCCGGTGGCGCTGGTCAATTCGGTGAACCCGGTGCGTATCGAGGGCCAGAAGACCGCCGCCTTCGAGATCGTGGACATGCTCGGCGACGCGCCCGACATCCACGTCCTTCCGGTGGGCAACGCGGGCAACATCACCGCGTACTGGAAGGGGTACACCGAGTACGCCACCGACGGCATCGCCCGTCGCACCCCGCGCATGTGGGGGTTCCAGGCGTCCGGCTCCGCGCCCATCGTGCGCGGCGAGGTCGTCAAGGACCCGTCGACGATCGCCACCGCGATCCGGATCGGCAACCCGGCCTCGTGGAAGTTCGCGCTGGCCGCGCGGGACGAGTCGGGCGGCTTCATCGACGAGGTGACGGACCGTGAGATCCTGCGCGCCTACCGGCTGTTGGCCGCCCAGGAGGGTGTCTTCGTCGAGCCCGCGTCCGCCGCGTCGGTCGCCGGTCTGCTGAAGGCGGCCGAGCAGGGCAAGGTCGATCCGGGGCAGCGCATCGTCTGCACCGTCACGGGCAACGGTCTGAAGGACCCCGACTGGGCGGTCGCGGGTGCTCCGCAGCCCGTCACCGTCCCGGTGGACGCGGCGACGGCGGCGGAGCGGCTCGGACTGGCGTAACGCGGGCGATCCCGTCTGGCGTAAAGCCGCCAGGCGTAAACCCGCCAGGCGGGGCCCAGGGCCCCGCCGACCACGCCCGACGGAGTGGGAACCGCGGGGGAAGCGGGCGGAAAAGCGTCAGAAGCCGATGAAATCCGGCCGCTTCGAGGGCCGTTCCCGCGGTGAACCGACGGGGGGTGCACAGGGGGCTTACGACACGCATCGTGCGCCTCCCGTGCGCCCTATGTCGCCACAGAACCTTCCTTCGATAGGCTGTACCGAACCCGCCCGCCGCATATGCCGCGGCGCCGTGACGTCCCTGCGGCCTCCGGGTCCTCGTGTCCCTCCGCCGCAGTTTTCTTCCGCAGTTCATCGAACACCTCGTACATCACGCAGCTCAAGGAGAGTCATCGAGCGATGGCCGGTCCAGCGTTCCGCGCCGCCGCCGTCCGGGTGCGCGTCCCCGCCACCAGTGCCAACCTCGGCCCGGGCTTCGACGCCTTCGGCCTGTCACTGGGGCTCTACGACGACGTCGTCGTCCGGGTGGCCGACTCCGGGTTGCACATCGACATCGCAGGTGAGGGCAGTGAGACGCTGCCGCGCGACGAGAGTCATCTCCTCGTCCGCTCCCTTCGCACCGCCTTCGACCTGCTGGGCGGCCAGCCGCGCGGTCTGGAGATCGTCTGCGCCAACCGCATCCCGCACGGCCGCGGTCTGGGCTCCTCCTCCGCCGCCATCTGCGCCGGTATCGTCGCCGCCCGCGCGGTGACGATAGGCGGGGACAGCCGGCTCGACGACACCGCGCTCCTCGAGCTCGCGACCGAGATCGAGGGACACCCCGACAACGTCGCGGCCTGTCTGCTCGGCGGTTTCACGCTCTCCTGGATGGAGTCCGGCGCGGCCCGGGCGATCAGGATGGAGCCCGCCGATTCCATCGTTCCGGTGGTTTTCGTACCGGGAAAGCCCGTGCTCACGGAGACCGCGCGGGGTCTGCTTCCGCGCACCGTGCCGCATGTCGACGCCGCCGCCAACGCGGGCCGCGCCGCACTGCTCGTCGAGGCACTGAGCCGGCGTCCCGAATTGCTGCTGCCCGCGACCGAGGACCGGCTGCACCAGGATTACCGGGCCCCCGCGATGCCGGAGAGCGCCGCGCTCGTCGACCGTCTGCGCGCCGACGGAATCCCCGCGGTGATCTCCGGAGCGGGCCCCACGGTGCTCGCTCTCGCGGACCGCGCCGCGGCCGACAAGGTCGCTGATCTCGCAGGTCAGGGGTGGGCCGCGAACCGATTGGACCTCGACGCCCAGGGGGCGTGCGTGCTGCCGCTCGCACCCGTCGGCGTTGGTTGACGACGCACGGTTGCCGGATTTCGAGAGGGGGAATGTTTGTTGGATCCGGTAGTGTTAACCTCAAGTCTGCACCCGACCCCACCATGGCGAGGTGCTTCGCGTCCCCGTCCGGGACACCCATTCTTCCGGGAGCCTCCCAAACTGCTTTGTGCCTTGCATTGGGTGCTATGCGCTGAGCAGTGCTGAGCACGCTCCGGAACCGGCGTGACCATGCCGATGACACCGCAATTCAGTGCCTCGGCCCGGGAATCGTCATCACCAGATATGTCTTCCGCCGCTTTGGCGGACCACCGCCCCGGCACGGTCCACACAGCAAGGACCAAATCCGGACAGCACAACCGGTCGCCGAGCCAGACAGGCCGACGTCCGCTCCAGGGAAGGACCCTTCGTGAGCGACACCACCGATCTGATGGGCGCACGTGTCGAGGAGACCGCTGCCGCGCCCGCCACGGACGCCTCCGCGCCTGCCACCGGTGCCGGCTCCAGGCGACGCCGCGGTACCGGCCTCGACGGCATGGTGCTGGCCGAGCTGCAGCAGGTCGCATCCGGCCTCGGGATCAGGGGCACGGCGCGTATGCGCAAGAGCCAGCTGATCGAGGTCATCAAGGAGGCGCAGGCGGGAGGCGGTGCTCCGGCCAAGGCGGCATCCGCCGACGTGGCCACCGAGACCAAGCCGAAGCGTCGCGCCACCTCGAAGGCGCGTACGGGTGACGAGGCCGACGCTCCGGCCGAGAAGAAGGCGGAGAAGGTCGCGGCCGAGAAGGCCGTGGCCCAGCAGCAGATCGAGATTCCCGGCCAGCCGGCCGGCGGCCCCGCCCGTTCGGGCGACACCGAGCGTGCGGGTGAGGACGCCCCCGCCGAGCGCCGTCGTCGCCGTGCCACCGCCGAGGCGGGCAGCCCCGAGACGGTCGTCGCCGAGGCGAAGGGCGACACGCAGACCCAGGTCGACGCCGACGGCGCCGAGGGCCGGCGTGAGCGCCGCGACCGCCGTGACCGCGACCGGGGCGGCCGTGACCGCGACCGCCGTGGCGGCAAGGGTGACGAGCAGCAGGGCGGCCAGGGCGGCCAGGACCGTCAGCAGCAGGGCGGCGGACAGCGCCAGGACCGTCAGGACCGTGACCGTCAGCAGCAGGGCGGCGGCCGTCAGGACCGCCAGCAGCAGCGTGACAACGGCCCGCGGGACAACGGCCCGCAGGACGACGACGACTTCGACGGAGGACGCCGCGGCCGGCGCGGACGCTACCGCGACCGCCGTGGGCGTCGTGGACGCGACGAGATCGCCGAGCCGCAGGTCGCCGACGACGACGTGCTGATCCCCGTCGCGGGCATCCTCGACATCCTCGACAACTACGCGTTCATCCGGACGTCGGGCTACCTCCCCGGCCCCAACGACGTGTACGTCTCCCTCGCCCAGGTCCGCAAGAACGGTCTGCGCAAGGGTGACCACGTCACCGGTGCCGTCCGTCAGCCCAAGGACGGCGAGCGCCGCGAGAAGTTCAACGCGCTGGTCCGCCTGGACTCCGCGAACGGCATGGCGGCCGAATCCGGCCGCGGGCGCCCGGAGTTCAACAAGCTGACGCCGCTCTACCCGCAGGACCGCCTCCGTCTGGAGACGGACCCGGGCGTGCTGACGACGCGGATCATCGACCTCGTCGCGCCGATCGGCAAGGGCCAGCGCGGTCTGATCGTGGCCCCGCCGAAGACCGGCAAGACCATGATCCTGCAGGCGATCGCCAACGCGATCACCGTCAACAACCCCGAGTGCCACCTGATGGTCGTCCTGGTCGACGAGCGTCCGGAAGAGGTCACCGACATGCAGCGGTCGGTGAAGGGCGAGGTCATCTCCTCGACCTTCGACCGTCCCGCCGAGGACCACACCACGGTCGCCGAGCTCGCCATCGAGCGTGCCAAGCGTCTGGTGGAGCTGGGCCACGACGTCGTCGTGTTGCTCGACTCGATCACCCGTCTGGGCCGTGCGTACAACCTCGCCGCCCCGGCCTCCGGCCGCATCCTGTCCGGTGGTGTCGACTCGACCGCGCTCTACCCGCCGAAGCGCTTCTTCGGTGCGGCGCGCAACATCGAGGACGGCGGTTCGCTGACGATCCTGGCCACCGCGCTCGTCGACACCGGCTCGCGCATGGACGAGGTCATCTTCGAGGAGTTCAAGGGCACCGGCAACGCCGAGCTCAAGCTCGACCGCAAGCTCGCCGACAAGCGCATCTTCCCCGCGGTGGACGTCGACGCGTCCGGTACCCGTAAGGAAGAGATCCTGCTCGGCAGCGACGAGCTCGCCATCACCTGGAAGCTGCGCCGCGTGCTCCACGCGCTCGACCAGCAGCAGGCGATCGAGCTGCTGCTCGACAAGATGAAGCAGACGAAGTCGAACGCCGAGTTCCTGCTCCAGATCCAGAAGACCACGCCGTCGCCGGGCAACGGCAACGACTGAGGTCCTCCGGGCCAGTAGCACCAGGGCCGCCCCCGTCACGCGCGTGACGGGGGCGGCCCTTTGCGCTGATGGGGACACATGTACGATCACGCCCTTGAACGTCTGCTGAAGCAGATCTGAACTCTTGACTCTGAGGGGGGACTTGAGTGGAAACACCCATGTCTGGAGGCGGTCGTCACAGACGCCGCATGCGGATAGCCGTCCCGGTCGCCGCAGCCGGCCTCGCCGCCGCCGTCGCGGGCGCGCTCCTGATGTCGTCCGCGAACGCCGCGCCCAGCTCGACGCCGCCCACACCGACCGTGCGGCCCGCGCACGCGACGCCGTCCCTGGCCGAGCTGGAGAAGCGTGTGGCGGGCGCCGTCGCCGGTGACGACACCGCGGGACGTACGGCGCAGAAGGCGTCCCTGAGCGCCGACACGAACGCGGCGAAGGCCGACCCGAAGATCATCGGCGGCACCACGACCAGCATCAGCACGGCCCCGTTCATGGCCCAGCTCTGGTACTACGACGAGGCCAAGGACATCGGCTTCTTCTGCGGCGGATCCGTCGTGTCGCCGACGAAGATCCTCACCGCCGCGCACTGCGTCAAGGGATACGACTGGAAGGCCAACGGCGCGGTCATCACCGGCACCTCCCAGCTGGCGAGCGGCAGCACCCTGCCGCAGGGGGCCACGGTCAGCGCTCCCTGGCGGCAGTGGAACCACGCGTCGTACAACGCGACGACCTTCGACAACGACATCGCGGTCATCACCCTGGCGAGCCCCATCACCGCCAAGCCGATCCGCATGACGACGTCCGGGGACACCGCCTCCTACGCCTCCGCCACCAAGGCGACGCTCTACGGCTGGGGCCGCACCACCTCCACCACCCAGGACATCTCCGAGACGCTGAAGACGGCCACGCTGCCGGTCAACTCGGACACCACCTGCAAGAGCGCCTACGGCAGTGAGTTCGTCGCGGGCCACATGGTCTGCGCGGGCACCAAGGCGACCGGCACGGACGCGGGCACCACGACGGCCTGCAACGGCGACTCCGGCGGTCCGCTGATCGTCAACAGCCGCATCGTGGGCGTCGTCTCCTGGGGCGTCAAGGACTGCGTCGCCAAGGGCGCCTACAGCGTCTTCTCGAAGGTCAGCACCTACGTCGGCGCGGCCTGGCCGCACGTCGAGGACACCAACCTCAGCGGCGACAGCAAGGCCGACGTGTGGCTGCGCAGCGCTTCCAGCAAGAAGGGCTACCAGAAGGACTCCAAGGGCACCTCGCTCGCCACCCGCGTCTCCTGGGGCGACTGGAACGGCGTCAACGTCGTGCTCCAGACCGACCTGAACCGCGACGGCTACCAGGACCTCGTGGTCCGCGACAGCGCCAGCGGCGACGTCTTCTGGTCCCACTTCCTGCCCGCGACCGGCAAGTGGTCCACCGACAGGATCTTCAGCAGCTGGGGGACCCGCCTGCGCGTCATCGCGCCCGGCGACCTCACCGGCGACGGCCTCCCCGACATGCTCTCCGTCGACTCCTCCGGAACGATGTGGGAGTACCCCGGCAAGGGCAACGGCACCTTCTCCTCGCGGGTGCAGGTCGGCACCGGCTGGAGCCAGTACAACTCCGTACGCGGACATGGGGACTTCACCGGTGACGGCAAGGCCGACCTGATCGCGCGCAGCAAGTCCGGCTCGTACATCTACCTCTACAAGGGGACCGGCAAGACCGGCAGCGGTGCGTTCTCCAGCCGCATCAAGGTGCGCACCTGGAGCACCTACAACGCCTTCGACGCCGTCGGGGACGTGACCGGCGACGGCAAGGCCGACTTCCTGGCCCGCAGCTCCGGCGGCACGCTCTACCTGTACCCGGGGACCGGAAAGGCCACCAGCGAGATCTTTGCCACAAGGGTCTCGCTCGGCACCGGTTTCGATCAGTACGACATCTTCGGCTGAAATCGCAGGTGAGCGGGTTTTCGCCCGGTCTCGCCGGTGACGCTCTGTGTCCATCGAGCCACATGATGGGCACAGAGCGTTGTGCAACCCTTTCCCGAGTTTCCCCGTCTGACCGTACGGAGTGACCATGGAGCGGTACGCCTCGTCACGACCAGATGGGCCTAGCCCTGAAAGCAGGGGGTAACCGACCGCAAAGGGACTGAGGAGCACATGCCTGCCGAGAGCACACCGGAGCCCGAGATACCGGGAGAACCGGGCAAGAGCGCCCCGCGCCGGGGCACGAAGGGCCGCCGCCGCAAGGCGCGCAGCACACGGAGCAAGGCGCTGCTCATCACGGCGTGGAGCGCCGCGGGCATCGTGGTGCTCGGCGGCACCGGAGCCGGCTACCTGTACTTCAAGCTCAACGGCAACATCAAGAGCGTCGACATCAACCAGGCGCTCGGCAGCGACCGGCCCACGAAGGTCGACAACGGCTCCGAGAACATCCTGGTCCTCGGCTCGGACACCCGTGCCGGCGGCAACAAGAAGCTGGGCGGCGGCACCGACGACGGCAGCGCCCGCTCCGACACGGCGATGATCATCCACGTGTACAAGGGCCACAAGAAGGCCGGCGTGGTCTCCATCCCGCGCGACACCCTGGTCGACCGGCCGTCCTGCACCGACGCCGAGGGCACCACCCACGACGCGGCCTCCGGCGTGATGTTCAACTCCGCGTACTCCACCGGCGGCGCCACCTGCGCGGTGAAGACCGTCGAGTCCGTCAGCGGCATCCGCATGGACCACTACGTCGAGGTCGACTTCACCGGCTTCCAGAAGCTCATCGACGACCTCGGCGGCGTCAAGGTCACCACGACCAAGAGCATCAAGGACCCCGACAGCCATCTGCACCTGACGGCCGGCACGCACACCCTCGACGGTGAGCAGGCGCTCGGCCTGGTGCGCACCCGCCACGGCGTCGGCGACGGCTCCGACCTGGGCCGCATCCAGCTCCAGCAGGCCTTCATCAAGGCCCTGGTCGACCAGGTCAAGCACCTCGGCGTGCTGTCCAGCCCGAAGAAGCTCTACGACCTGGCCGACACCGCGACCAAGACGGTCACCACCGACTCCGACATCGGTTCGGTCACCGACCTCGCGTCCTTCGCCAACGGACTCAAGGGCATCAGCTCGTCGCACATGACCATGGTGACGATGCCGGTCCAGTACGACCGTGCCGACGCCAACCGCGTCCTGGTCGACAAGGACAAGGCGGCGCAGGTCTGGAAGGCGCTCAAGGACGACCGGCCGATCCCGAAGTCGGCCACCGAGGGCACCGCCACCGGCTCCGCGAAGAACGTCGTCAGCTCCGGCTGACCCCGCCCGGGAGGCCGCCCGGCGCCGCTCCGCCCCTGCTCACCGGGCCGGGGCCGGCCCCGCGGCGCCCGGGGGGAATAGATCATCGCGTCCCCCGGTTTTGGGGGATACGGCCAGTGCTGGCAGACTGGTACGTCGGCCCCGGTTCACGCACCCGCATCCCGCGGCGGCGACCCGGAGCCCTCCCGAAACTAGGAGACACCTTGAAGCGCGACATCCACCCCGAGTACGTCGAGACGCAGGTCAGCTGCACCTGTGGCGCGTCGTTCACCACCCGGAGCACCATCGACTCCGGCACCATCCGTGCCGAGGTCTGCTCCGAGTGCCACCCGTTCTACACGGGCAAGCAGAAGATCCTCGACACCGGTGGCCGCGTGGCCCGCTTCGAGGCCCGCTTCGGCAAGGCTGCCGCTGCCAACAAGTAGCGAGCCCACAGCGCCGGTCCTCGGCGTCCCCGGCACGGGGGCGCCGGGACCGGCGCTTTGCGGTGCAGCCCTTTCCCCGGGTTCCGGCCACGCCGGTAACAGGGGCCCCCATGCCGTACCCCACGTCCCCGAGTCCATGACGGGGACAGTCCATTGGAGCCGGAGATGTTCGAGGCGGTCGAGGAACTGATCGGTGAGCACGCCGATCTGGAGAAGAAGCTCGCTGACCCGTCGGTCCACGCCGACCAGGCCAACGCGCGCAAGCTCAACAAGCGCTACGCCGAGCTGACCCCGATCGTCGCGACGTACCGCTCCTGGAAGCAGACCGGGGACGACATCGGCACGGCGAAGGAGTTCGCCGCCGACGACCCCGATTTCGTCGCCGAGGTCAAGGACCTGGAGAAGCAGCGCGAGGAGCTCACCGAGAAGCTCCGCCTGCTCCTGGTCCCGCGCGACCCGAGCGACGACAAGGACGTCATCCTGGAGATCAAGGCGGGCGCCGGCGGCGACGAGTCCGCCCTGTTCGCCGGTGACCTCCTGCGCATGTACCTCCGCTACGCCGAGCGCATCGGGTGGAAGACCGAGATCATCGACTCCACCGAGTCCGAGCTCGGCGGTTACAAGGACGTCCAGGTCGCCGTGAAGACCAAGGGCGGCCAGGGTGCCACCGAGCCCGGCCAGGGCGTCTGGGCCCGCCTCAAGTACGAGGGCGGCGTGCACCGCGTGCAGCGCGTGCCCTCCACCGAGTCGCAGGGCCGCATCCACACCTCCGCCGCCGGCGTGCTCGTCACCCCCGAAGCCGAGGAGGTCGACGTCGAGATCCACGCGAACGACCTGCGGATCGACGTCTACCGCTCCTCCGGCCCCGGCGGCCAGTCCGTCAACACCACCGACTCCGCCGTGCGCATCACGCACATTCCCACCGGAGTCGTCGCTTCCTGCCAGAACGAGAAGAGCCAGCTGCAGAACAAGGAGCAGGCGATGCGTATCCTGCGCTCCAGGCTTCTCGCGGCGGCCCAGGAAGAAGCGGAACGGGAGGCCGCGGACGTCCGCCGCAGCCAGGTCCGCACCGTCGACCGCTCCGAGAAGATCCGTACGTACAACTTCCCGGAGAATCGCATCTCGGACCACCGCGTCGGCTTCAAGGCGTACAACTTGGACCAGGTCCTGGACGGCGACCTCGACGCGATGATCCAGGCCTGCGTCGACGCGGACTCGGCAGCCAAGCTCGCCGCCGCGTAAGCAGCTCACGACAACAGCTCAGCCCCGGAGGACCAGCGTGCAGCAACATTTTGGGGGTCGACCCCCGAACTCCCGCAGCGTGCTGCTCGCGGAAGTCGCCCAGGCCACCCAGCGGCTTGCCGACGCCGGCGTGCCCTCGCCGCGCAACGACGCGGAGGAACTCGCCGCCTTCGTGCACGGCGTGAAGCGGGGCGAGCTGCACACCGTCAAGGACGCGGACTTCGACGCCCGCTACTGGGAGGTCATCGCGCGCCGCGAGGCGCGTGAACCGCTCCAGCACATCACCGGGCGCGCCTACTTCCGCTACCTCGAACTCCAGGTGGGGCCCGGTGTGTTCGTGCCCCGGCCGGAGACCGAGTCGGTCGTCGGCTGGGCCATAGACGCCGTCCGCGCGATGGACGTCGTCGAACCGCTGATCGTCGACCTGTGCACCGGATCGGGCGCCATCGCGCTCGCCCTCGCGCAGGAGGTCCCGCGCTCCCGTGTGCACGCCGTGGAGCTGTCCGAGGACGCCCTCAGGTGGACGCGCAAGAACGTCGAGGGGTCCAGGGTCGACCTGCGCCAGGGAGACGCCCTGGAGGCCTTCCCGGACCTCGACGGCCAGGTGGACCTGGTGATCTCCAACCCTCCGTACATCCCGCTCACCGAGTGGGAGTACGTGCAGCCGGAGGCCCGCGACCACGACCCCGAACTCGCCCTGTTCTCGGGGGAGGACGGACTCGACCTCATCCGCGGCATCGAGCGCACCGCGCACCGGCTGCTGCGCCCCGGAGGCGTCGTCGTCGTCGAGCACGCCGACACCCAGGGCGGACAGGTTCCGTGGATCTTCACCGAGGAGCGGGGCTGGGCCGACGCGGCCGACCACCCCGACCTCAACAACCGGCCCCGCTTCGCGACCGCCCGCAAGGCGATGCCGTGAGCCCGGCCCACCGCGTCCCGGCGCCCGGCGACAGGGCACGCGCACGCATCGTGTTCCCCCCGTTTCCCCACCAGCAGTACGTGTACGAGGAGGCCCGCTAAATGGCACGGCGATACGACACCAACGACGCGACCGACCGCACCACCGGTCTGCGCGAGGCAGCGTCCGCCGTCCGCCGTGGCGAACTGGTGGTCCTCCCGACGGACACCGTCTACGGCGTCGGCGCCGACGCGTTCACCTCCGAGGCCGTGGCCGACCTGCTCGACGCCAAGGGACGGGGCCGCAACATGCCCACTCCCGTCCTCATCGGCTCCCCGAACACCCTGCACGGCCTCGTCACGGACTTCTCCGAGATGGCGTGGGAACTCGTCGACGCGTTCTGGCCCGGTGCCCTCACGCTCGTCGCCAAGCACCAGCCGTCCCTCCAGTGGGACCTCGGCGACACCCGCGGCACGGTGGCGATCCGCATGCCGCTGCACCCCGTCGCCATCGAGCTGCTCACCGAGGTCGGCCCGATGGCCGTCTCCTCGGCCAACCTCACGGGCCACCCCTCCCCGGAGACCTGTGACGCCGCGCAGGACATGCTCGGGGACTCCATCTCGGTCTACCTGGACGGCGGCCCCACCCCGGGCAACGTGCCCTCCTCGATCGTCGACGTGACCGGCAAGGTCCCGGTGCTGCTGCGCGCGGGCGCCCTGTCGGCGGAGGAGCTCCGGAAGGTCGTACCCGACCTCGAGGTGGCGAATTGACCGCCCCTGCCTCCTCCCGGCCCCCCGCTCCGCACGACCAGGGGGACCCCCCATGCGTGGCATAGGCACGGGGATCACGGGGACCGACGGGTCCCCCAGGGAGTCCTTCCGCATCCTCCACGTCAGCACCGGCAACGTGTGCCGCTCGCCCATCACCGAGCGGCTGACCCGCCATGCCCTCGCCGACCGGCTCGGCGACCCCCGGTGGGGCGGCCTCATCGTGGAGAGCGCCGGCACCTGGGGCCACGAGGGCGCGCCCATGGAGGCCAACGCGGCGACCGTCCTCGCCGACTTCGGCGCGGACCCCTCCGGCTTCGTCGGGCGTGAACTGCTCGACGACCACGTCATCCGCGCCGACCTCGTCCTGACGGCCACCCGCGACCACCGCGCGCAGGTCATCTCCATGGGGCACTCGGCGGGCCTGCGCACCTTCACCCTGAAGGAGTTCACCCGCCTCGTCCGCGCCATAGACCCGGCGACCCTGCCGCCCCTGGAACACGGCGTCGTCGAACGCGCCGTCGCCCTGGTGCGCGCCGCCGCCGCCCTGCGGGGCTGGCTGCTGGCCCCGACGGCGGAGGCGGACGAGGTCTTCGACCCCTACGGGGCGCCGCTGCCGTTCTTCCGGTCCATCGGCGACGAGATCAACGAGGCGCTCGACCCGGTCGTCACCGCCCTGACGGGGGTACGCGCCCGGACCTGACATCGGGCGTCCCGGGAGACGGACATCAGGCGTCGCGGGGCCCGCGGTCCTACATTGGACATAGCGCGCGTCCCCGCCGAGTCCGGAGTCCACCATGCCGGTCACCCAGATGCCCGAAGCGGATGTCCTCCTGCGCCAGGACCCCGAGATGGCGGAGATCCTGCGCGGTGAGCTGGACCGGCAGTCCACGACGCTCCAGCTGA
Organism: Streptomyces sp. M41(2017); assembly: GCF_002078175.1. Lineage (GTDB taxonomy): Bacteria > Actinomycetota > Actinomycetes > Streptomycetales > Streptomycetaceae > Streptomyces. The sequence continues at coordinate 3,538,977 of NZ_MWFK01000001.1, forward strand.
TCGCCGCCGAGAACTTCACCTCGCCCGCCGTGCTGGCCGCGCTCGGCTCCCCGATGGCGAACAAGTACGCCGAGGGATACCCCGGCGCCCGCCACCACGGCGGCTGCGAACTCGTCGACGTCGCCGAACGCGTCGCCGTCGACCGCGCCAAGGCCCTGTTCGGCGCCGACCACGCCAACGTGCAGTCCCACTCCGGGAGTTCGGCCGTCCTCGCCGCGTACGCCGCCCTGCTGCGCCCCGGTGACACCGTGCTGGCGATGGGCCTGCGCTCCGGCGGTCACCTCACCCACGGCTCGCCCGCGAACTTCTCCGGACGCTGGTTCGACTTCGTCGGATACGGGGTCGAGGCGGAGACCGGGCTCATCGACCACGAGGAGGTGCGCGCGCTGGCCCGCGCCCACCGCCCCAAGGCCGTCGTCTGCGGATCGATCTCCTACCCCCGGCACATCGACTACGCCTTCTTCCGGGAGATCGCCGACGAGGCCGGCGCCTATCTGATTGCGGACGCCGCCCACCCCATCGGGCTCGTCGCCGGGGGAGCGGCACCCCATCCGGTGCCGTACGCCGACGTGGTGTGCGCGACGACGCACAAGGTGCTCCGGGGGCCGCGCGGCGGGATGATCCTGTGCGGGAGCGAGCTGGCCGAGCGGGTGGACCGGGCGGTCTTCCCGTTCACCCAGGGCGGCGCGCAGATGCACACCATCGCGGCGAAGGCCGTCGCGTTCGGCGAGGCGGCGACCCCGGCGTTCACGGCGTACGCCCATCAGGTGGTCGCCAACGCACGGGTGCTGGCCGCCGGACTGGACGCGGAGGGGCTCGCCGTCACCACCGGTGGCACCGACACCCACCTCGTCACGGTGGATCCGGCGCCGCTCGGTGTCGACGGGCGCACGGCGCGTGGCCGGCTCGCCGCCGCCGGTATGGTCCTCGACACGTGTGCGCTGCCCCACGGCGACGCCCGTGGCCTGCGGCTGGGCACCGCGGCGCTGACCACCCAGGGAATGGGCGAGGCGGAGGCCGCGCGGGTCGCGGTGCTGTTCGCCGGGGTGCTGCGGGACGAGATCGAGGCCAGGCGGGCGCGTGAAGAAGTGCGGGAGCTGACCGGAAGATTTCCCCCATATCCGGACTGACCGCGGGTACATGTGCACAGGTGCACGGCCACTCGTGCAACCATCGTCGCTACCCGGAAGTCCCCAACCATATGCGTGCATCGCTAGGGTGTGGGGCTGTGATGGCCAGCGAGACCTGTGGGGAAGCCCGTGCGTGAATACCTGCTGACGCTCTGCATCACGGCCGCGGTGACGTATCTGCTGACAGGGCCGGTACGGAAGTTCGCGATCGTGGCCGGAGCCATGCCGGAAATCCGTGCGCGCGACGTGCACCGTGAACCCACGCCGCGGCTCGGCGGCATCGCGATGTTCTTCGGCCTGTGCGCCGGTCTGCTGGTGGCGGACCACCTGACGAACCTCAACGAGGTCTTCGCCAACTCGAACGAACCGCGTGCCCTGCTCTCCGGAGCCGCGCTGATCTGGCTGATCGGCGTGCTGGACGACAAGTTCGAGATCGACGCCCTGATCAAGCTGGGCGGGCAGATGATCGCCGCCGGCGTGATGGTGGTGCAGGGTCTGACGATCCTGTGGCTGCCGATCCCGGGCGTCGGCCTGGTCGCGCTGACCCAGTGGCAGGGCACGCTGCTGACGGTGGCCCTCGTCGTCATCACGATCAACGCGGTCAACTTCGTGGACGGCCTCGACGGACTGGCCGCCGGTGTGGTGTGCATCGCGTCCGCCGCGTTCTTCCTGTACGCCTACCGGATCTGGTACTCGTACGGCATCGAGGCGGCCGCCCCGGCGACGCTGTTCGCGGCGATCCTGATGGGCATGTGCCTGGGCTTCCTGCCGCACAACATGCATCCCGCGCGGATCTTCATGGGTGACTCCGGCTCGATGCTCATCGGCCTGGTGCTGGCCGCCGGCGCGATCTCCATCACGGGGCAGATCGACCCCGACGTGATGAACCTCTTCTCCGGTTCCGAGCGCAACACCGTCCACCAGACGGTGCCCGTGTTCATCCCGCTGCTGCTGCCGCTGACGATCATCGCGATCCCGGCCGCCGACCTCGTGCTCGCCATCGTGCGGCGCACCTGGCGCGGACAGTCGCCGTTCGCGGCGGACCGCGGGCACCTGCACCACCGCCTCCTGGAGGTCGGCCACTCGCACAGCCGCGCTGTGCTGATCATGTACTTCTGGTCGGCGCTGATCTCGTTCGGCGCTCTCGCCTACTCGGTCAACTCCGGGGCCATGTGGAGCGTGCTGGCCATCGCGGCCCTCAGCGCGGTCGGTCTGGTGCTGCTCCTGCTGCCGCGCTTCACACCGCGAGCCCCGCGCTGGGCGGAGCACCTCCTGCCGCCCCGCTACCGCCGCCGCAGGGCCGCTGCCTCGGCCGCCGGGGACGGGTCGCCCGTGACGCACGAGACGGCCGTCACGGACGGGCCGGACGAGGCACGTGAACACCGTGCCGCCGCGGTCGCCGGAGTCTCAGGAGTCAACGGGGCAACGGCAATTGGCGCCCGTTCGAGACTCCTGGACCGGCGTGAGGCCGAGTCGTCGCGCTGACGTGAAGGTAAGAATCTGACTAACGCGTGACCAAGTCGTGGGGGAGCAAAGAACCCCAATACCAGACAAGTTGACCCCTTGGGCGCGCAGACGCGCACTGTCACTCTCATGTGTGACAGTGAGCACACCAACCAGGTAAAGACCTCATCAAATAGTTTGTGATACGGTTCACGAGAACCCGGGACAGAGCCGAAGGACCCTAGTGCGACGGTCCCTTGGCGTGAGGTTCTCTCTCCACCCGGGACTACGCTCGTCCATGACGACACCCTGCCCCCCTGAGCAAGCGGAGTTGCCGCCATGCCGTCCAATGACGCCCGGATTCTCCTTCAAGCCGCTGTACCCACAGCTGCCGTCGGCGCGATTGCCGCCGCGGTCAGTGGTGTGGTCGCCGGCGGCAAGGGAGCGGTCGGGGCGGTCGTCGCGACGCTGGTCGTGATCCTCTTCATGGGGCTCGGGCTCTACGTTCTGCAGCGCACCGCCAAATCGCTTCCGCACCTGTTCCAGGCGATGGGTCTCTTGCTCTACACGGCGCAGATTCTTCTGCTGTTCATCTTCGTCGCCGCGTTCAAGAACACGTCGTTGTTCAACCCCAAGTCCTTCGCGCTCACCCTGGTCGTCACCACGCTCGCGTGGATCGGCGCACAGGCGCGTGCCCACATGAAGGCCAAGATCCTCTACGTCGAACCCGAGTCCTCGAAGGGCGACAAGCCCGAGAAGACAGGGCACTCGTCGTGAACGGTAGGGCCGGGATAAGTGCGCGTAAGAGATCCTGCTATCGTCCGGTGCCAACTGCGGCATCGCGGGCGCGGGCATCTGAGCTGACGCCTGCTCAATCGCGAGGCTTGATGCCCCACAGCCGCCCCCACATCCGTAACACCAGTCCAGTGCCGAACCGCGGCTGTGCGCCGCGCCGACACAACGAGGTTGCCGTACCTATGCGCCACGCTGAAGGAGCCCGCGGTGAGTGCTGACCCGACGCAGGTGCTCGCCTTCGAGACCGACTGCCACATCTTCGACGGCTGTGGCTTCCCGGCTCCCGGCCTGCACTCGTTCCTGTTCGAGCCCCTCTGGGGCGACGGTGACAGCAACGTCTACTTCAACAAGACGATGCTCCTGGCGCTGCTCGGTTCGATCGTCATCGTCGGCTTCTTCTGGGCCGCCTTCCGTAAGCCGAAGGTCGTCCCGGGCAAGCTGCAGATGATCGCCGAGGCGGGCTACGACTTCGTCCGCCGTGGCGTCGTCTACGAGACGATCGGCAAGAAGGAAGGCGAGAAGTACGTTCCGCTGATCGTCTCGCTGTTCTTCTTCGTCTGGATGATGAACCTCTGGTCGATCATTCCGCTCGCCCAGTTCCCGGTCACCGCGATCATCTCGTACCCGCTGGTGCTGGCCCTGATCGTCTATGTCCTGTGGGTCTCGCTGACCTTCAAGCGGCACGGCTTCGTGGGCTTCTTCAAGAACGTCACCGGATACGACAAGTCGCTCGGCCCGGTGCTGCCGCTCGCCATGGTCATCGAGTTCTTCTCGAACCTGCTCGTCCGCCCGTTCACGCACGCGGTGCGACTGTTCGCGAACATGTTCGCGGGCCACACGCTGCTGCTGCTGTTCACCATCGCCAGCTGGTACCTGCTCAACGGCATCGGCATCGCGTACGCGGGCGTCTCGTTCATCATGACCCTCGTCATGACCGCGTTCGAGCTGTTCATCCAGGCCCTGCAGGCCTACGTCTTCGTCCTGCTGACCTGCACCTACATCCAGGGCGCACTGGCCGAGAACCACTGAGCGCCTCCCCTCTCGACCCCGCAGTCGTCCGGTGGCCAACCCCCACCGGTCCGTAAAGAAAAGGAAGAACTGGCATGTCCCAGACCCTTGCCGCTGTCTCCGGCTCGCTCGGCTCGATCGGTTACGGCCTCGCGGCCATCGGCCCCGGCGTCGGCGTCGGCATCATCTTCGGTAACGGCACCCAGGCCCTCGCCCGTCAGCCCGAGGCCGCCGGTCTGATCCGCGCCAACCAGATCCTCGGCTTCGCCTTCTGTGAGGCGCTCGCCCTCATCGGTCTGGTCATGCCGTTCGTCTACGGCAAGTGATCTTCGGATCCACGACAGCCCACTAGACGAAAGGCACTGACATGAGCCAGCTGCTCATTCTGGCGGCCGAGGAGACGGAAAACCCCCTCGTCCCGCCGATTCCCGAGCTTGTCATCGGCCTGATCGCCTTCGTCATCGTCTTCGGCTTCCTGGCCTGGAAGCTTCTCCCGAACATCAACAAGGTTCTGGAGCAGCGTCGCGAGGCCATCGAGGGCGGTATCGAAAAGGCCGAGGCCGCTCAGACCGAGGCCCAGAGCGTTCTTGAGCAGTACAAGGCTCAGCTCGCCGAGGCCCGTCACGAGGCCGCGCGCCTGCGCCAGGAGGCACAGGAGCAGGGCGCCACGCTCATCACCGAGATGCGCGCGGAAGGCCAACGGCAGCGCGAAGAGATCATCGCCGCCGGTCACACGCAGATCGAGGCGGACCGCAAGGCCGCGTCCCAGGCGCTGCGTCAGGACGTCGGCCACCTGGCCACCGACCTGGCCGGCAAGCTGGTCGGCGAGTCCCTCGAGGACCACGCCCGCCAGAGCCGTGTCATCGACCGTTTCCTCTCCGAGCTTGAGGAGAAGGCCGAGGCGGCTCGATGACTGCGCACGGAGCGAGCCGCGAGGCAACCGCAGCCGCACGTGAGCGTCTCGACGCGCTGACGGACTCCACGTCCGTGGACGCGGCGCAGCTCGCCGACGAGCTGGCCGCGGTCACCGCGCTGCTCCACCGCGAGGTGTCGCTGCGTCGGGTCCTCACCGACCCGGCGCAGCCCGCCGAGGCCAAGGCCGAGCTGGTCCAGCGCCTGCTGGGCGCCCAGGTGAGCGGTACCACCGCCGACCTGGTCACCGGCATGGTGCGTTCCCGCTGGTCGCAGCCCCGCGACCTGGTGGACGCGCTCGAGGAGATCGCCGCGACCGCCGACCTCACGGCGGCCCAGCGTGCGGGCGCGCTCGACGACGTCGAGGACGAGCTGTTCCGTTTCGGCCGGATCGTCTCCTCGAACACCGAGCTGCGCGCCGCGCTGACCGACCGGGCCGCCACCACGGCGGCCAAGAGCCAGCTGCTGCGCAGCCTGCTCGGCGGCCGGGCCAACGTGACGACCGAGCGTCTCGTGACGCGCCTTGTGACCGCGCCACGCGGACGTAGCCTGGAAGCGGGACTCGAGTCCCTGTCCAAGCTCGCCGCCGAGCGCCGCAACCGCATGGTCGCCGTGGTCACCTCGGCGGTGCCGCTGAGCGACGGCCAGAAGCAGCGCCTCGGCGCCGCGCTGGCGAAGCTCTACGGCCGTCCGATGCACCTGAACCTCGACGTGGACCCCGATGTCCTCGGCGGGATCCGGGTGCAGGTCGGTGACGAGGTCATCAACGGTTCGATCGCGGACCGTCTCGAGGACGCCACTCGCCGTATGGCGAGCTAGCAAGCCCATAAGCAGGACGCAATTACGGCCCATGTTGGGCCGTGCAGAGGATTCACCTCTTTCAGGGGGGAGTCCCCATCCCCCCAAGTGAAACTTCGGGCCCAACAAGGAGAGCAGGGAACCCAGATGGCGGAGCTCACGATCCGGCCGGAGGAGATCCGGGATGCGCTGGAGAACTTTGTCCAGTCGTACAAGCCGGACGCGGCCTCGCGCGAGGAGGTCGGTACGGTCACCGTCGCCGGCGACGGTATCGCCAAGATCGAGGGTCTCCCCTCGGCCATGGCGAACGAGCTGCTGAAGTTCGAGGACGGAACTCTCGGCCTCGCGCTGAACCTGGAAGAGCGCGAGATCGGTGCGGTCGTCCTCGGCGAGTTCAGCGGTGTCGAGGAGGGCCAGCCGGTGCAGCGCACCGGTGAGGTGCTGTCCGTCGCCGTGGGCGAGGGCTACCTCGGCCGCGTCGTCGACCCGCTCGGCAACCCGATCGACGGCCTCGGCGAGATCGAGACGTCCGGACGACGCGCCCTCGAGCTGCAGGCTCCGGGCGTCATGGTCCGCAAGTCGGTGCACGAGCCGATGGAGACGGGCTACAAGGCCGTCGACGCGATGACCCCGATCGGCCGTGGCCAGCGTCAGCTGATCATCGGTGACCGCCAGACCGGCAAGACCGCCCTGGCCGTCGACACGATCATCAACCAGCGTGACAACTGGCGCTCGGGCGACACGAAGAAGCAGGTCCGCTGCATCTACGTCGCCATCGGTCAGAAGGGTTCCACCATCGCCTCCGTGCGTGGTGCGCTCGAAGAGGCCGGCGCCCTGGAGTACACGACCATCGTCGCCGCTCCGGCGTCCGACCCGGCCGGCTTCAAGTACCTGGCGCCGTACACCGGTTCGGCCATCGGCCAGCAGTGGATGTACGAGGGCAAGCACGTCCTCATCATCTTCGACGACCTCTCGAAGCAGGCCGACGCCTACCGCGCCGTGTCCCTGCTGCTCCGCCGTCCGCCGGGGCGCGAGGCCTACCCCGGTGACGTCTTCTACCTGCACTCCCGTCTGCTGGAGCGCTGCGCGAAGCTCTCCGACGACCTGGGCGCCGGTTCGATGACCGGTCTGCCGATCGTCGAGACCAAGGCGAACGACGTGTCGGCGTTCATCCCGACCAACGTCATCTCCATCACCGACGGCCAGTGCTTCCTGGAGTCCGACCTGTTCAACGCCGGCCAGCGTCCGGCCCTGAACGTCGGTATCTCGGTCTCCCGTGTCGGTGGCTCCGCCCAGCACAAGGCGATGAAGCAGGTCTCCGGCCGGCTTCGCCTCGACCTCGCCCAGTACCGCGAGCTGGAGGCGTTCGCCGCCTTCGGTTCGGACCTGGACGCCGCGTCGAAGTCGCAGCTGGAGCGCGGTCAGCGTCTGGTCGAGCTGCTCAAGCAGGCTCAGTACCAGCCGATGCCGACCGAGGACCAGGTCGTCTCCGTCTGGGCCGGCACCACCGGCAAGATGGACGACGTTCCGGTCGAGGACGTCCGCCGCTTCGAGAAGGAGCTCCTGGAGTACCTGCACCGCAAGGAGCAGGGCCTCATGACCTCCATCAAGGAGGGCGGCAAGATGTCGGACGACACGCTCACCGCCGTCGCGGACTCCATCGCGGACTTCAAGAAGCAGTTCGAGACCTCGGACGGGAAGCTTCTCGGCGAGGACGCTCCGGCCGCGGCCAAGTGACGTAAGGAAGGGACCTGACTCATGGGAGCCCAGCTCCGGGTCTACAAGCGTCGCATCCGATCCGTCACCGCGACCAAGAAGATCACCAAGGCGATGGAGATGATCGCCGCCTCGCGTGTCGTCAAGGCGCAGCGCAAGGTGGCGGCCTCCGCGCCGTACGCGACCGAGCTCACTCGCGCGGTCACGGCGGTCGGTACCGGTTCGAACACCAAGCACCCGCTGACCACGGAGGCGGAGACGGCGACCCGTTCCGCGGTGCTGCTCCTCACGAGCGACCGCGGACTGGCCGGCGCCTTCAACTCCAACGCCATCAAGGCCGCCGAGCTGTTGACGGCGCGCCTCGAGGGCGAGGGCAAGGAGGTCGACACCTTCATCGTCGGCCGCCGCGGTCTGGCCCACTACAACTTCCGCGAGCGCAAGGTCGTGGAGTCGTGGTCGGGGTTCACCGACGAGCCCACCTACGCGGACGCGAAGAAGGTCGCGGGTCCGCTCATCGAGGCCATCGAGAAGGAGACGGCGGACGGCGGCGTGGACGAACTCCACATCGTCTACACCGAGTTCGTCTCGATGATGACGCAGTCGGCTGTCGACAGCCGGTTGCTGCCGCTCCGCCTCGAAGAGGTCGCGGAGGAAGCGCCCAAGGGCGAGATCCTTCCGCTGTTCGAGTTCGAGCCGTCGGCGGAGGACGTCCTTGACGCCCTGCTGCCGCGCTACGTCGAGAGCCGTATCTACAACGCGCTGCTCCAGTCGGCTGCCTCCAAGCACGCCGCCACGCGCCGCGCGATGAAGTCGGCGACCGACAACGCGGGAGACCTGATCACCACGCTCTCCCGACTTGCCAATGCGGCCCGCCAGGCCGAAATCACCCAGGAAATCAGCGAGATCGTCGGTGGCTCCGCAGCCCTTGCCGACGCGACCGCGGGGAGTGACAAGTAATGACGACGACTTCTGAGACGGCCGTTGCCACGGGCCGCGTCGCCCGGGTCATCGGCCCGGTCGTCGACGTGGAGTTCCCCGTCGACGCGATGCCGGACATCTACAACGCCCTTCACGTCGAGGTGGCCGACCCGGCCAACGCCGGCGAGAAGAAGACGCTGACCCTGGAAGTCGCCCAGCACCTGGGTGACGGCCTGGTCCGCACGATCTCCATGCAGCCCACCGACGGTCTGGTCCGCCAGGCCGCGGTCACCGACACGGGTACCGGCATCACGGTCCCCGTCGGCGACTTCACCAAGGGCAAGGTGTTCAACACCCTCGGCGAGGTGCTGAACAGCGACGAGAAGTACTCGGGCGAGCGCTGGTCCATCCACCGCAAGGCCCCGCGCTTCGACGAGCTCGAGTCGAAGACCGAGATGTTCGAGACCGGCGTCAAGGTCATCGACCTCCTCACCCCGTACGTCAAGGGTGGAAAGATCGGTCTGTTCGGTGGTGCCGGTGTCGGCAAGACGGTGCTCATCCAGGAGATGATCTACCGCGTCGCCAACAACCACGACGGTGTCTCCGTGTTCGCCGGTGTCGGCGAGCGCACCCGTGAGGGCAACGACCTCATCGAGGAGATGTCCGAGTCGGGCGTCATCGACAAGACCGCGCTTGTCTTCGGTCAGATGGACGAGCCCCCGGGCACCCGTCTGCGCGTGGCCCTCGCGGGTCTGACCATGGCGGAGTACTTCCGCGATGTGCAGAAGCAGGACGTGCTGTTCTTCATCGACAACATCTTCCGCTTCACGCAGGCCGGTTCCGAGGTCTCGACCCTGCTCGGCCGTATGCCCTCCGCGGTGGGCTACCAGCCGAACCTGGCCGACGAGATGGGTCTCCTCCAGGAGCGCATCACCTCGACCCGTGGTCACTCGATCACCTCGATGCAGGCGATCTACGTCCCCGCGGACGACCTGACCGACCCGGCCCCGGCCACCACGTTCGCCCACCTCGACGCGACGACGGTTCTCTCCCGTCCGATCTCCGAGAAGGGCATCTACCCGGCCGTGGACCCGCTGGACTCCACGTCCCGCATCCTGGACCCGCGCTACATCGCGGCGGACCACTACGCCGCCGCCATGCGGGTGAAGTCGGTCCTCCAGAAGTACAAGGACCTCCAGGACATCATCGCGATCCTCGGTATCGACGAGCTGGGCGAAGAGGACAAGCTCACCGTCCACCGTGCCCGTCGCGTGGAGCGCTTCCTGTCCCAGAACACCCACGTCGCCAAGCAGTTCACCGGCGTCGACGGGTCGGACGTGCCGCTGGACGAGTCGATCACCGCGTTCAACGCGATCATCGACGGCGAGTACGACCACTTCCCGGAGCAGGCGTTCTTCCTCTGCGGTGGCATCGAGGACCTCAAGGCCAACGCCAAGGAACTCGGCGTTTCCTGAACCTCGTGTTCTGAATGAGGGGGGAGGGGCCGCGCCTCGTGGGGCGCGGTCCGTCCCCCTCCGTTCGCCTACTAGACTTTGACCCAACACCCGGCAGCAACGCCGGGTGGTGACCCGAGGAGCCCACCTTGGCTGCTGAGCTGCACGTCGAGCTCGTCGCCGCGGACCGTAGTGTCTGGTCCGGCGAGGCCACCCTGGTCGTCGCGCGTACCGCGTCCGGCGACATCGGCGTCATGCCCGGTCACCAGCCGCTTCTCGGTGTGCTGGAGTCGGGCCCGGTGACCATTCGTACGAGCGATGGCGGAACGGTCATCGCGGCGGTGCACGGGGGTTTCATCTCGTTCGCCGACAACAAGCTGTCGCTGCTGGCCGAGATCGCCGAGCTGTCGGACGAGATCGATGTCCAGCGTGCGGAGCGGGCGCTCGAGCGCGCGAAGTCGGACGCCGACGCGTCCGCCGAGCGTCGCGCGGACGTCCGCCTGCGTGCGGTGTCGACGCGCTGACGACCGTGCGACCCCAGGCCCTTAGGTGCTGGGGCCGCACTGTGTGAAGCTTTGCCTCAGCCGCGGCTGGGACCGGATCACTCCGGCCCTGGCCGCGGCTGAGGCAAATCCGGAAGTTTTTTCTTTTCCGTTACCTAGGAGACGAGGAGGTCGGTGTCGATGGTCCTCGCTCTGACTGTGTGCGGAATCGTGGTGGCGCTCGTGGTGGTGGGGCTGTTCGTCTTCGGCCTCCGCCGCCGGCTGATCCAGCGTTCCGGCGGGACGTTCGACTGCAGCCTGCGCTGGGACGTCCCCGAGAAGGGCGACGCCGGCGGCAAGGGCTGGAGCTACGGAGTCGCCCGCTACAACAGCGACCGCGTCGAGTGGTACCGCGTCTTCTCCTACGCCCCCCGGCCGCGTCGCGTTCTCGAACGCTCGGCGATCGAGGTGGCCGGCCGCCGTGCCGCCGAGGGCGAGGAGGAACTCGCGCTGCTCTCCGACGCGATCATCCTGACCTGTCTCCACCGTGGTACGCGTCTCGAACTGGCGATGAGCGAGGACGCGCTCACCGGCTTCCTGGCGTGGCTGGAGGCGGCCCCGCCCGGCCAGCGCGTGAACGTCGCCTGACCCGACACCTGCCCTGCCCGTACACCGGCCCGGTCGGTGCCGCTCGGGCCGCCGGAAAAGAAAGCCGCGGACAGACCCGGAGGTCTGCCCGCGGCTTTCGTGCGAGGTGGTGCGGGGGTCAGCTCAGGCCGCTGTTGATGGCGCTGACGAGTTCACCATTGCTGGTGTCGCCGCTGAACTCCCAGAAGAACGCGCCGCCCAGACCCTGGGTCTTGGCCCACGACATCTTGCCGGCGATGGTCGACGGGGTGTCGTACGACCACCAGTTGCTGCCGCAGTGGGCGTACGCCGTGCCGGCGATGGTGCCGGTGACGGGGCAGGACGTCTTGAGGACCTTGTAGTCCTCGTTGCCCGGCTCGTACGTGCCCGGTGCGGGACCGGTCGCGGTGCCGCCCGGGGCGTCCTGGGTGACGCCGGTCCAGCCGCGCCCGTAGAAGCCGATGCCGATCAGCAGCTTGCTGGCCGGTACGCCCTTGGACTTGAACTTGGCGATCGCGTCGGCCGTGGTGAAGCCGGCCTGCGGGATGCCGCTGTACGAGGTGAGCGGGGAGTGCGGGGCGGTCGGGCCGTCCGCGTCGAACGCGCCGAAGAAGTCGTACGTCATCACGTTGTACCAGTCGACGTACTGCGCGGCGCCCGCGTAGTCGGCGGCGTCGATCTTTCCGCCCGAGGTGCCGTCGGCCGTGGTGGCGGCGGTGACCAGGTTGTTCGTGCCGAACTTGGCGCGCAGCGCCTGCATGACGTTCTTGTAGGCCGCGGCACCGCTGGTGTCGCAGGTCAGGCCACAGGCGTTCGGGTACTCCCAGTCGATGTCGATGCCGTCGAAGACATCGGCCCAGCGCGGGTCCTCGACCAGGTCGTAGCAGGACTGGGCGAAGGCCGCCGGGTTCTTGGCCGCGTCACCGAAGCCGCCGGACCAGGTCCAGCCGCCGAAGGACCACAGCACCTTGATGTTCGGGTACTTGGCCTTCAGCTCGCGCAGCTGGTTGAAGTTGCCGCGCAGCGGCTGGTCCCAGGTGTCGGCGACGCCGCTGACCGACTGGTCGGCGGTGAAGGCCTTGTCGTAGTCGGCGTAGGAGTCGCCGATCGCGCACTTGCCGCCGGTGACGTTGCCGAAGGCGTAGTTGATGTGGGTGATCTTGGCGGCCGAGCCGGACGTCACGAGGTTCTTGACGTTGTAGTTGCGGCCGTAGATGCCCCACTCGGTGAAGTAGCCGAGCTTGACGGCGTTGCCGGTGGGCGGGGGAGTGGTGCCGCCGCCGGTGGTGTGCACGGAGACCGCGCCGCTGACCGGACCGGTCTGGTCGGCGGTGTCACGGGCCTGGACCGTGTACGAGTAGTCGGTGCCGGCGGTCAGGCCGGTGTCCGTGTACGAGGTGGTCGTCACGGTCGCGACCTTGGTGCCGCCGCGCAGGACGTCGTAGTTCTTGACGCCCTTGTCGTCGGTGGCCGCGCTCCAGGAGAGCTTCACCGAGGTGTCGGTGACGGCCGAAGAGGTGGGCGTGCCGGGCGCGGAGGGCGCGCTGTCACCGGGGACGGTGGGGCCGCCGTCACAACTGCCGCCGTTCAGGGTGCAGTTGGTGGGCGAGCCGGAGCCGGCGCCGTTGAAGCCGAAGGAGAGGGAGGCGCCCGCGGCGAGGGTGCCGTTGTAGGACTTGTTCTTGGCGGTCCAGTGGTTCCCGGAGTGGGTGACGTCCGCGTCCCAGGCCGAGGTGACGGACGTGCCGGTGGGGAAGTCCCACTCGATGGTCCACGAACTGATGGCTGCGGTGCCGGTGTTCTTGACGGTCCACTGGCCGCCGAACCCTGTGCCCCAGTCCTGTGTCTTGGTGTACGTCGCGGTGGCGCTGGTGGCCGCCTGTGCGGGACCCGCGAGGCCGACGAGTGCGGCGAGGGGGAGGAGCAGGGTGGTGAGCCCCGCCACGGTTCTGTGTCTGGCTCTCTGCCGGAAGCGCATGGATGCCTCTCCTCTTTCGTCTGGTGCCTCGGTGGCGCCGTGACGAGCGGGGGAACCGCGACCGTGCTCAGCCCGGTGGGCGTGCGCGCGCTCGCGCTCCCGCCGCCCTCGCGCCCCCTCGGCCGGGGGTGTCGTGGGCATGGCTAAGCGCAGTGCGGCGAGAATAGAAAGGTCTGGACCACGGGTCAATAGGTCTGGACCAGTGCAATGTGCCGGGGGTGATCCCTCAACTACCCCGGAAGGAGCGCCGCTTGGGCTCGACGCCCGGGGCCGGGCGGGGCCGGCAGGTGGGCTGACGTGCAGGCTCGGCCGTCCGGCGCCGCGGGGCGATGCCGCGGGGCACGGCCACCGGGGGCCGTCCACGACCGGCAAAAAAGGTCCGGTCCGACCTCTGTCGGAGAGCGCCGACGACCCCTCGCCGTTCCTCCGGGCGAGGGGTGCGCTTCGGTGCGGCTCGGGTGCTAGCGCTCTCCGCCCGGAACCCACAGGACGTCACCGGTGTCCTTGTTGGCCGTGCGCGCGAGGATGAACAGGAGGTCCGACAGGCGGTTGAGGTAGGTGGCGGTGAGCGGGTTCATCGCCTCCCCGTGGACCTCCAGCGCCGCCCAGGTGGAACGCTCGGCGCGGCGGACGACCGTGCACGCCTGGTGCAGCAGGGCCGCGCCCGCCGTGCCGCCGGGCAGGATGAACGAACGGAGCTTCTCCAGCCGCTCGTTGAAGCGGTCGCAGTCCGCCTCCAGCTTGTCGACGTAGAACTGCTCCACCCGCAGCGGCGGGAACTGGGGGTCCTCGACCACCGGTGTGGAGAGGTCCGCGCCCACGTCGAACAGGTCGTTCTGGACCCGGGTGAGCACCTCGACGACCTCGGCCTCCAGGCCGCCCAGCGCGATGGCCGTGCCGATCACCGCGTTCGCCTCGTTGGCGTCGGCATACGCCGAGATCCGCAGGTCGGTCTTGGCGACCCTGCTCATGTCGCCGAGGGCGGTGGTGCCCTGGTCGCCGGTCCGGGTGTAGATGCGCGTGAGATTGACCATGGGGTCAGCCTAGTTAGGCGCCGGTCCTGCGGAAGACGCGTGTGCCCACTGTCACGGCGAGTGCGGCGAGGCCCAGGGCCACCAGGACGCCGTACAGCATGTGCGCGGTGGCGTAGGAGCCGACGTACGCGTCCCGTACCGCGTCCACCAGATAGCGGAACGGCATGAAGTGCGAGAGCACGTCCAGCCACCCGGGGGCCAGCGCCATCGGCAGCATCAGGCCGGACAGCAGCATGGACGGCATGGTCAGCGCGTTCACCGTGGGTCCGAACTCCTGCGGCGTGCTGACCTTCAGGGCGAGGGCGTACGACAGCGAGGCGAGCGAGACGGTCAGCAGGGCGACGAAGGCGAAGCCGATCAGGATACCGGCGAGGGGTGCGCGCAATCCCATCAGCAGGGCCGCGAGGACCAGCAGAACCCCTTGGAGGACGAAGACGGCGGCGTCGCGCAGCACCCGGCCGAGCAGCAGCGCGAGACGGCTCACGGGGGTGACCCGCATCCGTTCCACGATGCCGAGATTCTTCTCGATGATGATCGAGAACCCGGCGAACGCGGCCCCGAACAGGCCGAGTTGGAGCAGCAGGCCGGGGACGAGGACCTGCCAGGAGGTGCCCCGGGTGGCGAGGGGCAGACCGGTCAGGAGCGGTCCGAAGAAGAGCAGGTACAGCAACGGCATCAGGACGCCGAAGAGCATCGCGAAGCGGGAGCGCAGGGTCTGGCGGGCGTAGCGCCCGAAGATCAGCGCGGTGTCGTGGAGAAGCATCGGTCCTCGGTCCTGTGTGGCGGGGCGGTCGGCTGCGGGCGGTGTCAGACGGCCACGGGCGTGGCGTCGGCCGGGTCGGGGCCGCGTCCGGTGATGGCCAGGAAGGTGTCCTGGAGGGTCGCGTCGGGGGAGCCGCCGTGCGCCCGCTTCAGCCCGCCGGGCGTGCCGTCGGCGACGACCACACCCCGGTCGACGATCACCAGCCGGTCGGCGAGCGCGTCCGCCTCGTCGAGGTAGTGGGTGGTCAGGAAGACCGTGGTGCCGTGGGTGTCGCGCAGTTTGCGCACGAGGTCCCAGAGGTCGGCGCGGCTGCCGGGGTCGAGTCCGGTCGTCGGCTCGTCGAGGAAGAGCACCACGGGCCGGTGGGTGAGTCCCAGCGCGATGTCCAGTCGGCGTCGCTGACCGCCGGAGAGCGCGGAGGTGCGGCGGTCCATGAGGCCGGTGAGGCCGAGTTCGTGGGCCAGTTCGTCGGCCCGCTCGACCGCGCGCGGCCGGGGCAGCCGGTACAGCCGTCCCTGGGTGACGAGTTCCTCCCGCACGGTGACGTGCGGGTCGACGCCGCCCGATTGGGCGACGTAGCCACAGGCGCGGCGCACCCCCGCGGGGTCGCCGGCGAGGTCGCAGCCCGCGACGGTCGCGGCACCGCCGGTCGGGGCGAGCAGGGTGGTGAGCATCCGGAGCGTGGTGGTCTTGCCCGCGCCGTTGGGTCCGAGGAGGCCGAGGATCTCGCCGGGCCGCACCGTGAGGTCGATGCCGCGCACCGCCTCCACCGGCCCCCGCTTGGTCGAGAAGGTGCGGGCCAGCCCGGCCGTACTGATGATTGCCATGCCGCCAGAAAAACAGAGTCTCTCAAATTTTGCAATGACTCCAAGAATTCAGTCGGCCCAGCGAAAGCTACGATGCGGACATGGCGGAAGGGCTCAGGGAGCGGAAGAAGCGGCAGACGCGGCAGTACATCTCCGACGTCGCCACGGGCCTGTTCCTGGAGCGGGGCTTCGACGCGGTGACCGTCGCGGAGATCGCGGACGCCGCGGACGTCTCGGTGAACACCGTCTACAACTACTTCCCGGCCAAGGAGGACCTCTTCCTCGACCGCTCACGGGGCGTCGTCGACCGCCTCGCCGGCTGGGTCCGCGGCCGGGCGAAGGGCGAGTCGGCCGCCGCCGCCGTCCTGCGCGAACTGCGCGACGAGGTCCGGGCCGTGTCCCCGAGGCTCGGCCTGATGACCGGGTACGCCCGTTTCATGGAGGTCATTCAGGAGGCGGCCGCGCTCCGCTCGCGACTGTGGGCGATCGGTCAGGAGATCCTCGTCAACCTGGAGGAGGCGCTGCGCGAGGACGTCGGCGCGTCACCCGGGGACCCGCTGCCGGGCCTCGTCGCCGGTCAGATCAACTGGGTGCACCAGACCGTCATGTCGGTCATCGGCCGGGAGATGATGGCCGGCCGGAATCCGGACGAAGTGTCACGCGAGGTGCTTCTGCTCCTCGACGACATGGAGGACCTGTTGAGCCCCAAGGTGCTCAACTACGCCGTACGGGCGGTCGAATGACCCGTGCCGGTGTGATGTCCGTCAGATGAGACGTGACGCGCGTTACTTACCGGTCACACAGGCGCACACGGACGCTAGGGTCCGCCGGGAGAGCAACTCATTCAGCGTGTTGAGGGAGTCGGAGTGGCACGGAAGCTCGCCGTCATCGGAGCCGGACTCATGGGGTCCGGCATCGCCCAGGTCTCCGCGCAGGCGGGCTGGGACGTCGTCCTGCGCGATGTCACCGACGAGGCGCTCGGCCGTGGCCTCGACGGGATCAAGGCCTCGTACGACAAGTTCGTGAGCAAGGGCAGGCTGGAGGCGGCCGACGCCGAGGCGGCGCTCGCGCGCATCACCGCGACCACCGATCTGGACGCGGCGTCCGACGCGGACATCGTCGTCGAGGCCGTCTTCGAGAAGCTCGAGGTCAAGCACGAGATCTTCCGGGCCCTCGACAAGATCGTGCGCCCCGACACCGTGCTCGCCTCGAACACCTCGGCCATCCCGATCACCAAGATCGCGGCGGCCACCGAGCGCCCGGAACGCGTCGTCGGCGTGCACTTCTTCTCGCCGGTGCCGATGATGCAGCTCGTCGAACTGGTCCGCGGGTACAAGACGAGCGACGAAGCACTCGCCACCGCACGGGAGTTCAGCGAGTCGGTCGGCAAGACCTGCATCGTGGTCAACCGTGACGTCGCCGGCTTCGTGACCACCCGTCTCATCTCGGCCCTCGTCGTCGAGGCGACCAAGCTGTACGAGTCGGGCGTGGCCTCCGCCGAGGACATCGACCTCGCCTGCCGGCTGGGCTTCGGCCACGCGATGGGGCCCCTCGCCACGGCCGACCTCACGGGCGTCGACATCCTGCTGCACGCCACCGGCAACATCTACACCGAGACCCAGGACGAGAAGTTCGCACCGCCCGAGCTGATGCGCCGGATGGTTGACGCCGGTGACATCGGGCGCAAGAGCGGGCAGGGCTTCTACAAGCACTGAACGATCACCGCGGCGACGGACGACCCCGTCGCCGCATTCGGCACGAAACCGCACGCGCCTCTCGGGTGTCACCCCATGAGGTGAATTCGGTATCGGTTCGCTTACAGACGGCAACCTCTGCGGCCCTCAGGCAGTCAGACGGTGCACAACATACAGACGCGAAGACGCGGTAACAGACACACGCGGAGTTACGAGACGCATTCTCGGGGAGCGCATATGTACATCAGGGGCGACCACGCCGAGCTGGTCGTCGGGGGCCGCCTCGACGTACGCAGCGCGGCGGACGCCCGCACGGTCCTGCACACGGCCGTCGACGACGGAGTCGGCGACCTCGTGCTGGACCTGTCCGAGCTGGACTCCTGGGACGCCACCGGGCTCGGTGTCATCATGGGGGCCCACCGACGCGCCGGGCGGTGCGGCAGACGGCTCGTGCTGCGCGGGGTCCCACCGCAGATGCAGCGCCTGCTGGTGGCCACCCGGCTGCACCGGATCCTGGCGATCGAGGGTGGTATCGGGGTCGAGTCCCTGCCCCGCGTCTGACCCGGGCGAGCACCCCACCGCGCAGCGTGCGCGACCGCGTCCGCGCCCTGACCGGCGGGGGAAACGCATCCCGTGCACAATCCTCACGAAGCTGTGACGGTTCGGACGGCGCGGTACCCCGCCTGTTCGTAGATACTGTGCGAAGGTTTAGGGTTCGGCTGCCCGCCGCCTGAAACCCTACGAGCGGGCACCGGACCAGAAGCGACAGCGCGGTGTGCAGCACGGCCGGGAGGGCTTGGCACACGACGCTTTTGGGGGGCTTGGAACATGGACCCGACCAACCGGGGACCCGAAGAGTACGGCCATGACGACGACGGCCAGGCGCCTCGCCCGCGCCCGCCGCGCGACCCGCTCGCCACCGACCTGGGCCAGCACGCACCCGCCCTCGTCCGCACGGTCCAGCTCGTCTCGGGCGACTTCCTGCTCACGGTCAACCCCGTCGACGGCAGCGAGATCGAGAACTGCCCGCCGCACGAGCGGCCGCAGCCACCGGTGAAGCACGGCACCGCCGCACGCGCCGAACTGGCCCGCGCCGCCCGCCCGCCCGTGCCGCCCGGCCCCGCGCAGCCCCGGCTGCCCCTCCTGGAACGCCAGGAGGAACGCGAGCGGCTCGTACGCCTCCTCGCCCGCGGCCGTTCCGTACGGCTCACCGGCCCCTCCGGCGCCGGCCGCACCGTCCTGCTCGACGCCGTCGCCGACGACTGCGCGGACCTCGCCCCGGACGGCGTCGTCCGGCTCTGCGGGCACCGGCGCACCGCGGCGGACCTGCTCCACGACCTCTTCGCGGCCGTCTACGACGCCCCGCGGTACCGCCCCGACCGTGACGAACTGCTCCGCCTTGTCCGCGACATCGGAGCCGTCGTGGTCGTCGACGACATCGAGATCGGCGGCAGCGCCCTCGACGAACTCCTCGATGCCACCCCCGAGTGCGCGTTCGTCGTCGCCGCCACCCCGGACGTCCCGGCACCCTCCGGCGAGGCCCTCCTCGAAGAGGTCGTCCTCGGCGGACTCGACCGCAGCGGCGGCCTCGAACTCCTCGAACGCTCCGTCGGACGCGTCCTGACCGAGGAGGAGTCGAACTGGGCGGGCGACCTCTGGTTCGAGTCCGAGGGACTGCCCCTGCGCTTCATACAGGCGGGCGCCCTGCTGCGCCAGCGCGACCGGCTGCAGGCCGGCGAGGACGCCCTCGACGAGTACGGCGTCTTCCAGGAGGTCCCGGAGGACGCGACCTTCGAGGCGGCCGGCGACGCCCACGACGTGCCGCTGCCCTCCCTCGCCGAAGGGGCCGCGCCGGCCGCGCTGCTCGCGTCCCGGCTCAGCGAGTCGGCCCGCGCCACGCTGCGCTTCGCCGTCGCGCTCGGCGGCGAGGTGCCCCACCAGGCGCACCTGCCCGCCCTCGTGGGCGACACCCACGCCGACGCCGCGCTCGCCGAACTCGCGGGCTGCGCGCTGATCTCCCCGGTCGGCTCCCGCTACCGGCTCGCCGCCGGCGTGCAGGCGCAGCTGGAGGCCTCCGGATACGCGGACGGCCTGGAGGAACAGGCCCTCGCCGCGGCCCAGCACTATGCCTGGTGGGCCGGGCACCCCTCGGTCACCCCGGAGCGGGTCTCCGCCGAGGCCGACGCCGTGCTCGCCGCACTCACCTGCCTCGTGCCCGGCACGACCGCCCCGCTCGACGACGAGGACGAGACCCCCGCCGTCCGACTGGCCCGCACGGCCGGCCCCGCCTTCGCCGCCGGGCTGCACTGGAGCGCCTGGGAACGCGCCCTGCGCTCCGGCGCCGAGGCATCCCGGCTCTCCGGAGAGGTCGGGGAACAGGCCTACTTCCACCACGAGTTGGGCATCCTCGCGCTCTGCGGCGGCCAGCTGGACCGGGCCCGCGCCGAGCTGGAGGCGTCCATAGGCCTGCGCGGCGCCCTGGCCGACAAGCGCGGCACCACCGCCGGTCGCCGCGCCCTCGCCCTGGTCGCCGACCGCTCAGGAACCCCGTACGCCCTCGGCGGACGCACCGCGGGGGAGGAGGTGCCGGACGCCCGGCAGGAGGAGTCGATGTCGCCGCCCGGCGGCGTCCCGACGCCGTTCCCGACGGTCGTCGACACCTCCGGCGGCACCGTGACGGTGCTCGCCCACCCCGCCGACCCGGGCATCCCCGCGGACAAGCGCCAGAGCGTCGCCGGGCGCCTCGTCACCGGCACCCGCCGCAACCTGGTCGCCGCGGGCGCCGGTGCGCTCCTCGTCGCCGTCCTCGGCACCGTCGTCACCCTCGGCGCGACCTCGAACCACGACAGCGACACCCCGTCCGAGAAGGTCGGCGTCAACCCGTCGGCCAGTCAGGGCAGCGAGGACGACAGTCTCGGCGCCGACAAGGCGAAGAAGGCCGGCGACTCCAGTCCCACCGCCGGCACCCCGGCCCCGCCCACCGACCCCGGGCCCGACGGGACGTACGGCACGACGGACGATCCGACGCCCACCGCGACCGCCACGGGCGGGCCCTCCGACGACCCGACCGGCACCCACACGTCGGGCAAGCCGTCGAAGTCGCCGAGCAAGTCGCCCTCGAAGACACCGTCCAAGACACCCCCGGCCTCGCCTTCGAAGACGCCGAGTGGCTCGGCCTCGCCATCCACCTCGCCCACGGATTCGACCACCCCGCCGGACGAGTCGACCGAGCCCTCCACCTCCGACTCCGCGAGCGGCCCCGTGACGAGCGGCGCGCCGGCGAGCACGTCGGCCGGGGTGCCGGAGAGCAGCGGGCCGGCGAGCGGCGCCGCGGGTTCGCCCAGCGGCGCGGTGATCTGACAGCGAGCCGTACGACACGAGGGAGGGCCGGGTCCTGTGACGGACCCGGCCCTCCCTCGTCGTGCGTACGGCCGGGGCGCGGGGTGTCCCCCGCGCGGCGGCGTGCGGATCAGAACAGGCGCAGCTTGTCGTCCTCGATACCGCGCAGGGCGTTGTAGTCCAGGACCGTGCAGCCGATGCCGCGGTCGGTGGCGAGGACGCGGGCCTGCGGCTTGATCTCCTGGGCGGCGAAGATTCCGCGGACCGGCGCGAGGTGCGGGTCGCGGTTCAACAGCTCCAGATAGCGCGTGAGTTGCTCCACGCCGTCGATCTCGCCGCGCCGCTTGATCTCCACGGCGACCGTCGCGCCGTCGGCGTCCCGGCACAGGATGTCGACCGGGCCGATGGCCGTCATGTACTCGCGGCGGATGAGGGAGTAGCCCTCGCCGAGCGTCTCGATGCGGTCGGCGAGCAGCTCCTGGAGGTGCGCTTCCACGCCGTCCTTGATCAGACCGGGGTCCACGCCGAGTTCGTGCGAGGAGTCGTGGAGGACCTCCTCCATTGTGATGATGAGCTTCTCGCCCGCCTTGTTGACGACGGTCCAGGTGCCCTCCTCCTCGCCGGAGCCCTCCTTCAGCGTGCAGGGCGGAGACATCCAGTTGAGGGGCTTGTAGGCCCGGTCGTCCGCGTGGATCGAGACGCTTCCGTCCGCCTTCACGAGGATGAGGCGCGGGGCCGACGGGAGATGGGCCGTGAGCCGGCCCGCGTAGTCCACGGAACAGCGGGCAATGACGAGACGCATGGTCGGCAACGCTACTCGACCGGCGGTGGTGCACGCGATTCTCCCGCCCCACTCGCACCACCGATCGACCCGGAACGTGCGGTTCGCGCCTTTTGTTCTCGCGATCGCCTGGTTCCGGCCGGTCGGGCCCGGGTGGGCCATCCCATTGATCCTGAAGCCTCCGCGTTCGGAGGTGGCTGATTGTCGGCCTACTGACGGTTCGCTATGTGCCCATTCTCCTGGTGCCGCCACCTGGCGTTGCTTACCGTATAAGCGGGAGGTCGTGACGCGTGTACTCAGCGTGTCCGGCATCGTCAACTCCCCATCCCTGTCCGGCAACCCCCGAGGTCTGGGGGTGCGAGAGGAGAACCCATGTCGCTCGACGTCTCACCGGCCCTACTCCAACAGGCCGAGCGAGGCGAGGTCGACGAAGCTGACTTCGTCGACTGCGTCCGGACCTCCCTGCCCTATGCGTGGGAGATGATCAGCTCCCTGGTGGCCCAGCTGAAGGTCGACGGCGGCAACTTCGCCGACAACCAGACGCCCCCGCCGGACGAGCAGGCGCGTGGCCAGCTGCTGCGCGCGCTCGCGAGTGACGCGATACGCGGCGCGCTGCAGCGGCACTTCGGCGTGCGGCTGGCCTTCCAGAACTGCCACCGGGTGGCGGTGTTCCCGCTGGACGACGCAGTGGACGACACACTGGCACGCTTCACCTCGGTCCGCAGTCAACTGCTCAATCAGTCGCCGGAGTTCCGGGACTGCTGATGCGCTGACTCCGCTCGGCTTGCCGTTCCGTCCGCGGGAGGTGCTCTGGTACCGGGGCGGCAAGCCCACCGAGTGTCCGGTCCGTCGACCGGACCCGACCGGTCATCCGAGGTTCGGGAGGACCTCGGCCCCGAGCCGGCGTACGTTCTCCTCGGTCGCCGCCAGGTCGCCCGAGCCCTCGACGAGAAGGGCGAACCGCGAGATGCCGGTCCGCTCCGAGGTGGCCGCGAGCCGGTCCGCGCACAGTCGTGGCGTGCCCACCGGGTGCAGCCCGCAGAGCAGTTCGGTGTACGCCACCGGGTCGCGCATGGAACGGGCGCGGCCGTCGACCGTCACATGGGCGTTCAGTCCCTGCTTCAGCCAGCCCGGCATCGCCTTCACGAGCGTCTCCACGGCGTCGGTGCGGCGGTCCGCGATCTGGCAGACCCCCGCGGACACATGGGCGGCGGTGAGGATCTCGTCCCCGGAACGGCCCGCGGCGCGTGCGTGCGTGCGCCACAGCCCGACCATTTCGGCCTTCTCCTCGTCCCCGACGTGCATGCCGAGAAGCATCGGAAGCCCGCGCTCGGCGGCGAGCCGCACGCTCGCCGGTGAGGTGCAGGCCACCACGACCTCGGGCCCCGCGGTCTCGCACAGCGCCTCGGACGGCCGGGGGACGACGGGGACCTCACGGAACGGGAACCGCTCGGAGGTGCTCGCCACGGACGGCTCGCGCAGCCAGCGCATCAGCAGATCGAGGGACTCCGGGAACCCCTGTTCGTACGCCTCCAGGCCCGCTCCGAACACCTCCAGGTCGACCCACGGGCCGCCGCGGCCGACGCCCAGCGAGAACCGTCCGCCGGACGTCAGGTGCAGCAGCGCGGCCTGTTCGCCGAGCGCCACGGGGTGCGCGGTGGGCAGCACGCTGACGGCGGTGCCGACCCGGATGCGGTTCGTGCGGCCCAGCAGATACGCGGCGAGCGTGACGGCCGACGGGCACGTCCCGTACGGCACGAAGTGGTGTTCGGCCAGCCAGACCGCGTCGAGACCGGCCTCCTCGGCGACCTCGGCCGACCGCACCGCGCGATGCAGGGCCTCTCCCTGGCCCTGTCCCGGGAACTGGGCGGCGAGTACAAAACTTCCTACGTGCATCGAACTTTCCTGCTTCCTCGGCTCCGACAGGGAGCTCCCCCACCCGGCATAACCTCCTGACACGTGCCGAAGTCACGGCCTGGCGGCAAGATTTGCGGATTGTCTGGGAAATGGGCCGTCCGATGGGGCATCTGTGCGGGTCTGCGCTGTACGCCTACCCCCGGGTGCGCCGCGTAGGCTGGACGTGGCCCCTGCTCCCTGTATAGCTCCGTGAGGTGTCCCTTGTCCCCGCGTCGCAACCGTCCGAAGGACGCCGGCCCGTCCGGCACGAGCGCCGAGGCGGACCCGTCGGACCGCTACGGCGGCTGGCAGTCCACGGAGAGCTGGCAGGGCGAGGAGTGGAGCGTGCGCCATGTGGCGGGCGCGAGCGCACAGGGCAAGACCTACCGCTGCCCCGGCTGCGACCAGCTGATCCCCTCCGGGGTGCCGCACGTGGTGGCGTGGCCCGAGCACTCGGGCGTCGACGACCGGCGGCACTGGCACAAGGCCTGCTGGAACGCGAAGGACCGCCGCACCTCGCGGGTGCAGCGGTCCCGTAACGCGCCCAGGTTCTAGGCGACTTCAGGTTCCCGTAGGGGCCGTGGGCGTCACACGTCCCGGCGGTCCAGGAGGACGAAGGCTCCGACGATGGCGGCCGCCGTCACTCCGGCGAGCAGGCCGAGCTGCGCGCCGCCGTGGCCGCTCTCCCGGTCGATCTGGAAGATCCTGGCGAGGGCGTTCGGGGCGTTGTACTCCTGCATCTTCTCGCCGAGCGTGCGCATGCTCTCGGACATCATCAGGAACGCCGGCATGATCGCGGGGACCAGCACGACGCCGAGCATCGTGGTGATCGCGCCCGCCGAGTGACGGAGCATCGAGCCCACCGCGAGCGCCAGGACGCCGAGCAGGGACACGTACAGCGCGCCCATCACGACGGTGCCGCCCCACGGCACCGGGGACGGTTCGCTGTGCATCCCCTCGGTGATGAGGCCGACCAGCCCGATCGCGAAGGCCGAGACGACGAAGGCCACCGCGAAGAAGATGATCAGCTTCGCGGCGAGCACCCGGTGCCGCTGCGGCGAGGCCGTGAACGTCGTGCGGATCATGCCGGTGCCGTACTCGGACGAGACGACCAGCACGCCCAGCGTGATCAGGCAGATCTGTCCGAGCATCAGGCCGAAGAACGCGGGGATCGTGTACGGCACATCGCCGAAGTCCTCGTTCGTGGTCTGCGCGGCGACCAGGAAGCCGATGCCGATCACCAGCAGCAGGAAGATGCCGAGCGTCCACAGCGTGGAGCGTACCGACTTGATCTTCGTCCACTCGGAGTTGAGCGCGTGCCCGAGGTGGGTGCGGGTGACGGGGATCGGCGAGGTGTACGACGTGCCGGGCGCCGGGTGCCATTCGGGGGCAGCGGCGGTCTGCTGCGGCATCGGGGGCTGGGGCGTGCTCATCGGGCGTCCTCGGGCTTGGTCAGGTCGGCGGCGGGCGCGGGGGCCGGTGCGGGGGCGGGAGCCGGGGTCCCCGCGGGGGCCTGCGGAGCGGCGTACGGGTTGGCGTCCGCGGCACCGGGGGCGGCCGGGGCGCCGTACGGACCGTGGCCCGCGACGGGGGCGGCGTAGGGGCCGGCCTGCGGCTGTCCCTGGGGCATCGCGAAGGGCGGCTGACCGCCGTGCTGGGGCGGCGGCGGGGCGTACCAGCCGGGCTGGCCCTGGCCCGCCACGGGCAGCTGCGGCTGCGGTACGGCGCCGGGCGGGAGCTGCTGCTGGAGTCCGGCCTTCTGGTCGATCGTCGAGCGGTAGTCGACGGCGCCCTGCGTCATCCGCATGTACGCCTCCTCCAGCGAGGCCTGGTGCGGAGACAGCTCCCACAGGCGGACGTCGGCTGAGTGCGCCACGTCGCTGATGCGGGCGAGCGGCAGGCCGGTGATGCGCAGCGCGCCGTCCTGTTCGGGCAGCACCTGGCCGCCGGCCTCGGTGAGCGCGGCGGTCAGCTTCTCGCGCTGCTGCGGCTCGGTGTCCGGCGTGCGCACCCGGGCGAAGTCGGCCGAGTTGTGGGAGATGAAGTCCTTGATGTTCGAGTCGGCGAGGAGCTGGCCGCGGCCGATCACGATGAGGTGGTCGGCGGTCAGCGCCATCTCGCTCATCAGGTGCGAGGAGACGAAGACCGTACGGCCCTCCGCCGCGAGGGACTTCATCAGGTTGCGCACCCAGAGGATGCCCTCGGGGTCGAGACCGTTGACCGGCTCGTCGAAGAGCAGCACCTGGGGGTCGCCGAGGAGCGCGGCGGCGATGCCGAGGCGCTGGCCCATACCGAGCGAGAAGCCCTTGGAGCGCTTCCGGGCCACGTCCTGGAGGCCGACGACGCCGAGCACCTCGTCCACCCGGCGGGCCGGGATGCCCGACAGCTGGGCCAGGCACAGCAGGTGGTTGCGTGCGTGCCGGCCACCGTGCACGGCCTTGGCGTCGAGGAGCGCGCCGACCTGGCGGGGGGCGTTGGGCAGCTTGCGGTAGGGGAAGCCGCCGATCGTCACCTGCCCGGAGCTGGGGTTGTCGAGACCGAGGATCATCCGCATCGTCGTCGACTTGCCGGAGCCGTTGGGCCCGAGGAAGCCGGTGACGGCACCCGGCCGCACCTGGAAGGAAAGGTTGTACACGGCCGTCTTGGCGCCATAGCGCTTCGTCAGGCCGACTGCCTCGATCATGCTCCGCACCCATCGAAAGGTTCAGGACGGCGGGGCGCACGCCCCCGTAAGGCTTAGGAGGATATCCGGGCCCCGACGGTTCCACTCAAGAGAGAGTAAAACCGTGCTGGTCGGAGGGGTAAAGATCCAGGAGGGGCGCCGATTTCGCACGGCTGTCCTGTCAGGTACCCGTCGTCCCTGGTCGGCCGGGAAAGGGGAACCGGCGCCTCCTGATCGGTGGCCGGATCGTCAGGGGCCCGGCGGCAGCGAGTCCGCCAGGGGCGGCAGGTCGTCGTACAGCCGCAGCTCGGCCGAATCGTCCACGTACGGCAGGAAGTCGGTCTGCGGCAGCACCCAGCCCTCCTCGCCGAAGATCAGCGTGCCCCGCTCGCGCAGCGCCTTGTCGGCGCCCGCACTCCGCACCCAGGCGGCGGGGTCCGGGCCGAGCAGATCACGCAGCCGTGCCGAGGAGGCGAGCAGCGAGGCCAGCAGCGCGGACTGGTCGCCGCCGCCCGGCCGGGGCCGCCCGCTGTCCGGGTCCGCGAGCACACCGTGCGCGCTGAAGTAGATGTACGCGCCGCCGAGGCGCTCCCCGGACGGCATCGTCATCGTGAACGTGTCGCCCGGGAGTATCGCCCGCCGGTAGTCCGGGAACTCGGTGTCGTCGACCGCTTTGAGCTGCGTCGAGTCCAGCCAGGTCACCACCAGCGTCGTCTCGGCCGCCCGGTCGACGTACGGCGTCCCCGCCACGTAGCCCGCCGGACTGATGTGCCCCGAGCAGCCCACGCCGATGCCGTGCACCCGCACCGGGACCATCGGCACCGTCGCCGGGATGCCGAGCCGGGTCAGCTTGTGCGCGACCTGCCCGGGGGAGGCGTTCGACCCGACCGCGATCACCGGGTGCCGGCGGCCGGTGCCGACCTGCCCCAGATCGGCGAGGGCCTCGTCGAGGCGCTGCTGCTCCTGTCGCTCCTCCACCCACCACTCGCCGAGCCGCAGCGGCCGCACGTCCAGCTGCAGCAGCTCGCCGCCGGTCAGCAGCGACGGCTCGGTGGTGGGCCGGCCGGGATAGGTGAGGGGTTTCTTCGCGGGCACGTCGTCCAGGCCCAGCGCCTCAAGGCTTCGGTCCTTCGTCGTCACGGTGACGCCCTTCGGGGGGTGGTCGCGCGAATACGGGCACAGCCTTTCACGCGATGTCTACCCGGGACGGGGCCCGGTCTCCCCGACACAGCGGGGTTGGTGAGAACCGGCACCGGGAATCATGCCGTCCCCATTGTACGAGGGGACCCGAAGTCGGTTATGGGGGAAGCAAGTTGAGGCTCATGGGACGCGAGGTGCGGTGGCCGGGACGGCCCGCCGACACCCGCACACATCCGCGCTACCGCACGTCCGTTCGTTGGTGGATCGCGGGCCGCACCGTCCACGCCCTGCTCCTGATGACCCTCGGCGCCCTGGCCGGGCTCTCCGTGCTCATCGCGACGGCGTGGACGCTCACCGAGCACTCGCCGCGCTCCATGGCGGACCGGTTCTCGAACGAGGAGGCGCTCCTGGACCTCAGCCTCACCGTGCTGCGCGCCTGCGTCGGCACCGACAACCTCGAACCCGAACCGGACAGCACCGCGCACCAGACGCTCGCCACGGTCGCGTCCGTCACCGGCGCGCTGGTGCCCGCCGTGCTGCTCGGCATCGTCCTGATCAAGATGTTCGCGCTGCGGCCCTTCGTCTGGCGGCGGCGGGCCAGCATCTCGCACGCCTGGACCGCCGACTTCCCGGGCTACTCGCGGACCAACGCGAACAGCGACGACGCGATCATCGCCGTCCGGTTCTACAACCGCTTCGACAACCTCTCGGTCGTCGACCTGCGGGCCCGCGCGCACCTGCGCTATCTCGAACGCTCCCCGCACGACGGCAGCCTCGTCATCTACAAGCAGTGGCTGAAGGTCCTGGACGCGCAGGGCGAGCCGGCCGAGGAGCGCAGCTGGCTCGCGGTGGAGCGCGGGGCGCCCTTCACCGTGTGGATACCGGTCGAGGCGCCGGTGGGGGAGCTGCCGTTCCGGCGGATCCAGGGCAAGGACCTGGAGGGCTCGCACGGTGTGAAGCTCCTGGTCCGGCTGACCGCGCGGACGGTGGGCCTCGGCACCGAGGTCGCCGACGAGCGCTGGTTCGACCTGGAGGGCGGCGACTTCGAACTGGGCCGGTTCGTGCCGCTGCAGCCGGACCTCGACAAAGACGTGTGGCACTGGGAGGGCTGGACGGAGTTCGACGGCCTGACCGGGTCCCGGCCCGACGGCGACGGGACCGGAGCCGCGTAGGCGCGCCGTTCCGCCGGCCCCTCAGGACTGGCGGGCGCGGCGCGCGAACCGGTCCGCGAGCGCGACGACCAGCTCGCGCAACTCGTCGGGACGCTCGACGACGAACGGCAGATCGAGCGCGGCGAGCACCGGCGGCAGCCAGTCGAGCCGCTCGGCCCGTATCTCCACCCGCAGCCAGGGCGGACCGTCGGACGCGTCGGGCCCGTCGGACCCATCCGGTTCGCGGGCGTCGGTGGGTTCCGGGGCGGGGGAGGGCGACCCGGTGCTCGGAAGCGCCGTCACGCTCGCGACGCTCGCCGGGAGGCGTGTGCGGATCTGCTCGGCCGTGCCGCGGATCCGCAGCGTCACCTCGTGGCGGTAGGGGGCCGTGGCGAACCCCGACAGCACCCGCCGCGCCGGGTCGGGGCCCTCGATCGCCTCGAACGATCCGGGCAGGAGGCGCGCGTCGGCGACACGGTCCAGCCGGAAGGTCCGGTCCTCCCCGATGCCGGGGTCCCGGCCGGTGACGTACCAGCGGCCCGCGTGCGCCACGACGCCCTGCGGGTGCAGGGTGCGGTCGCCGCGCCGGCCCTCCCGGTCGGTGTACCGGATCGCCACCGGACGGCGGTGGCGGACCGCGTCGGCCAGCGTGAGCAGGATCCCCGCGTCCGGGGCGGCGGACTCGCCGGCCGGCTCCGTGAAGGCGAGGGACTCCAGGACCGCGTCGACGCGGGAGGCCAGCGGGCGGGGAAGCACCCGACGGATCTTCGCCGCCGCGGTCTCGCCCGCGGTGGCGGTCGCCGTCGTCAGCCCCGTGCGCCGGCCCGCGACCAGGCCGAGCAGGACGGCGACGGCCTCGTCCTCGCCGAGCATGAGCGGCGGCAGCCGGTGGCCGGGGCCGAGCCGGTAGCCGCCGTAGCGGCCGCGCACGGCTTCGACCGGCACGTCCAGGTCGATCAGATGGTCCACGTAGCGCCGCACGGTCCGTCCGTCGACGCCGAGCCGTTCCGCGAGTTCGGCGATCGTCCGGGTGCCGCCCGACTGGAGCAGCTCCAGGAGGGTGAGCACACGGCCGGTGGGTCGGGACATGCTCCGAGCCTAACCCCGATAGTGGACCGATTCTGTCCGGTATCGGGTCTAGCGTGCGCAGGGCACGGCACACCGATCCAGGAGAACGTCATGAACCTCGTATCGCTCCGCGTCATCACCGACGACGTCGCCCGCCTCGTCGCGTTCTACGAGAAGGTCACCGGCCTGCCGGCGACCTGGTCCACCGAGCAGTTCGCCGAACTGGCGACCCCCGGCGCCACCCTGGCCATCGCGGGCACGGCCACCGTCCCGCTGTTCGCGCCGGGCTCCTCCCGCCCCGCCGACAACCACAGCGCGATCATCGAGTTCCTGGTCGACGACGTGGACCGGGTCTACGCGCACCTGAAGGGCTTCGTCACCGACTTCGTCAACGAGCCCACCATCCTGCCGTGGGGCAACCGCTCGCTGCTGTTCCGCGACCCCGACGGCAACCTCGTCAACTTCTTCACCCCGGTCACCGCGGCCGCGATCGAGAAGTTCGGGACTACGCGTCCCGCTTCTTGAGCAGCGCGTATCCGCCGATCAGCGCCACGACCACCCACAGCACCATGATCCCGAGGCCGCCCCAGGGGCCGTAGGGGGTGTCGTCGTCGAGCGGGGTGACCACCCGCAGGATCCTGCTGCCGGCCTGGTCGGGGAGGTACTGGCCGACCTTCTTCGTCGCCGACACCGCGCCCAGGATGTTGGAGATCAGGAAGAAGAACGGCATCAGGATGCCCAGCGAGAGCATCGGGCTGCGCAGCATCGTCGCGATGCCCATGGAGAACATGGCGATGAGCGTGAAGTAGAGCCCGCCGCCGAGCACCGCGCGCAGCACACCCGGGTCGCCGATCGTCGCCTTGTGCGAACCGAGGGCGGCCTGGCCGAGGAAGAAGGTGACGAAGCTGGTGATCATGCCGACGGCGAGGGCGAGAACGGTCGCCACCGCGACCTTGCTGAAGAGGAACGTGCCGCGCTGCGGGACCGCGGCGAGCGAGGTGCGGATCATGCCGGTGCTGTACTCGTTGCCGACCACCAGCACGCCGAAGACGATGATCGCGAGCTGACCGAGGGTCATGCCCGCGAAGCTGATGAAGGTCGGGTCGAAGGACAGCTGGTCCCGTGTGCTCATGTTGTCGAACTCGTTCTTCGACAGCAGCGAGATGAGGAATCCCAGCGCGATCGTGACGACCGCCGCGAGACTGAGCGTCCACACCGTGGACGACACGGAGCGGATCTTCGTCCACTCGGACCTGAGGACCTGGGTGGCCGCCATGTCAGCCCTTCTTCCAGTCGCTGCCCCACTGCGGGGCCGGGGGCGGGCTCGGTGGCGTCTGGGGGCCGGGTGGGGGCGGCCGAACCCCGCGCGGGTCCTGCGGGTCCCCCGCCCCGAATCCGCCGGGCTGCCCGAGCGGGTGCTGCGGTCCGGGTGCGTCGGTGTGCGCGTGGTACTCCACCGACTCCGCCGTCAGCTGCATGAACGCCTCCTCCAGTGACGCCTGCTGCGGGCTCAGTTCGTGCAGCGTGATCTGGTGCCGGGCGGCCAGCTCGCCGATCTGCTCCGGGTCCCCGCCGTCCACTTCGAGGGGACCGCCGCCGGTCTCGACGACGGTGACGCCCGCGCCGTGCAGCACGTCGAGCAGCCTTTCCCGCTGCGGGGTGCGGATCCGTACGAAGGAGCGCGAGTTCTGACGGATGAAGTCGGCCATCGAGGTGTCGGCGAGGAGCCTGCCCTGGCCGATGACGACGAGGTGGTCCGCGGTCAGCGCCATCTCACTCATCAGGTGGGAGGAGACGAAGACCGTACGGCCCTGAGTGGCGAGGGACTTCATCAGGTTGCGGATCCAGTGGATGCCCTCGGGGTCGAGACCGTTGACCGGCTCGTCGAACATCAGGATCCGAGGATCGCCGAGGAGCGCGCCCGCGATGCCGAGCCGCTGGCCCATGCCCAGCGAGAACCCCTTCGCCTTCTTCTTCGCGACCCCGGTGAGACCGACGGTGTCGAGGACCTCGTGGACCCGGGCCGTCGGGATGCCGTTGCTCTGGGCGAGACACAGCAGATGGTTGAAGGCACTGCGGCCGCCGTGCATGGCCTTCGCGTCGAGCAGCGCCCCGATGTACTTCAGGGGGTCCTTCAACCGGTCGTAGTGCTGCCCGTCGACCCGTACGTCGCCCGAGGTGGGCCGGTCGAGCCCCAGCATCATCCGCATCGTCGTGGACTTGCCCGCACCGTTCGGGCCGAGGAAGCCGGTCACGATGCCCGGTCTCACGGCGAAGGTCAGGTTGTTCACCGCCACCTTGTCGCCGTACCGCTTGGTCAGCCCCTCGAGCTCGATCATGCCGCCACGCTAAGACGGCCCCCCGGCGGCTGCCACCCGAGAACCGCGTCCGCCCGAGGGCCGCACGCACCGGCCGACCTGACGGACCGTACGACAAGGCCCGCACCCTCGATGAGGGAGCGGGCCCTGGTGTCGTACCCCTGTCGGTACCGCGTGCCTACCGGGACTGCTGCGCCGGAACCCCACGCGAGATCGGCTCGTCCTCCGCCGGCGTGCTCGCGGCGGCCACCGCGGCGCCCGTGAGCGTCGCGAGCATCTCGCGGACGTTCGTGAGCTGCGCGTTGATCGAGTCGCGACGGTTGGTCAGGGCGGCCAGCTCGCGCTCGGACTCCGAACGGATGCGGTCGGCCTTCGCGTTCGCGTCGGCGACGATGTCCTCGGCCTGACGCTGGGCCGTCTCCACCGTCTGACGGGCGCGGCGCTCGGCGTCCGTCCGCAGTTTCTCGGCCTCCAGGCGGAGCTGCTCCGCGCGGTGCTCGATCTCCGCGAGACGCTTCTCGGCCTTGGCCTGACGGGACGCCAGGTCACGCTCGGACTGCTCACGGCGCTTGGCGAGGTTCGTCTCGAAGTCCGCGGCGGCCTGGGCGGCCTTGGCGCGGGTCTCCTCGAAGAGGGCGTCCGCCTCCTCCCGCTTCGACTGCGCGTCCTTCTGCGCCTCGGAACGCAGCTGCGAGGCGTCGCTCTTGGCCTTCTCGACGATCCGGACGCCCTCGTCCTCCGCCTTGGACTTGCGGTCCGCAGCGAACGATTCTGCGTCGTTGCGCACCTGCTGAGCCGCCGACTCGGCGAGCTCGCGGTGCTGCTCGGACGCGCGACGGGCCTCCTCGCGCAGGTCCTTGGCCTCCTCCTCGGCGAGGCGGAGGATCTTCTCGACACGCGCGCCGAGACCGGCGTACGACGGCTCGGCGTCGCTGACCTGGGCCTGGGCGTTCTGCGTCTCGAGGTGGAGCTCCTCGATGCGCTTTTCAAGGGCGGTGATACGGGCCAGAGCGCTGTCACGGTCGGAGACGAGCTTCGAAATGCGTTCGTCCACCTGAGCGCGGTCGTACCCACGCCGCACAAGCTCGAAGCCGTAGGGGGAAGTGTCGCTCATGGGGTTCCTGTCGAATGAGACCGGTGAGGTGATAGGTGGAATCCTAGGGGTCAAAGCGGTGTGTCATCGAGCGGATACGTGTTTGATCTGGAGAATGACACTCCTTTTGGGTGGCTAGCTGCCGGATGGCTTGCCAGACCCCGTACCAAAGGTCCGCCCAAAGCACGGAATGGGTGGTTCTGGCTAGCTCTCCGACGACTTGCCACCCGATCGGGGCGCCCCCACCGTCGCACCCGCCTTGACGCCGCCGTCCTTGCCGCCCGGCGCCTCGAAGGACTCCAACGCCTCCAGGACGTCCTGGACACGGGAGATCTCCGCGTTGATGTCCTCCCGCCGGCGCACCAGCACCTCCAGGTCCCGCTTGCCCTCCTCGACGGCCGCCTTGGCCTCCTGGATGGCCTCGGACCTGATCTTCTCGGCCTCGGCGATGACGGACGTCTTCTTCTGCTCGGCCTCCTTCAGGAGACCCTCCGCCTTCCGCACCGCCGCGATCCGCACCTTGCTGGCCTCGGAGTTCGCCTCGGACACCAGATCCTTGGCCTTCGCCTCCGACTCCGCGAGCTGGTCCTCGGCGGCCTTGATGAGCGCGTCGCACCGGTCGCCCGCGTTCTTCATCGCCTCGGCCGACTCGCGGCGGGCCCGCTCGTGCAGCTCCTCGATCTCCGAGGTGATGCGGTCGCGCAGCTCCTCCGCCCGTTCCCGGATCGCGGTGGCGTCCCGGCGCGCGCCGATCAGCAGCTCGTCCGCGTCCGTCCGCGACCGCTCGACCAGGGTGTTGCCCTCGACGGTCGCCTCCGAGACGAGCCGCTCGGCCTCGCCCCGCGCCACACCGACCATCGTGTCGGCCTGCGACTCGGCGTCCGCCGTCGTCTTCTGCGCGCTCTGCTGGGCCTCCGCGAGCAGCTTGTCCGCCTCGGACGCCGTCTCGGAGATGAGCGTGTCGACCTGCTCGGCGGCCTCGGAGCGCCGCTTGTTGGCCTCCTGCCGGGCCTCGTCGAGGGTCCGCTCGGCCTCCTCGCGCGCCGACGACGTGACCCGCTCGGCCTCCTCCGCCGCCCGTGCCCTGACCCGCTCCGCCTCCGACCGCACCCGCTCGGCGTGCTGCTGCGCGGAACCGACCGTCTCCGCGGCCTCCGCGCGCAGCCGCTCCGCGTCACCGGTCGCGTCCTCGATGAGCCGCTCCGCCTTGGTGACCGACTCGGTGCGGACCCGCTCGGCCTCCGCCGCGGTCTCCGTCTGCAGCCGCTCGGCCTCCGACGCCGCCTCGGTGATGAGGGTGTCCGCCTGCGTCGCCGCGTCCGAACGGATCCGGTTCGCGTCCTCCCGGGCGTCCGCACGCGTCCGCGAGGCGTCCTGCTCCGCGTTGGCGATGGCGTCGGACGCCTCCGTCCGCACCCGCTGCGCGTGCTCCGAGGCGTCCGACCGCAGCCGCTCCGCCTCGGCGATCGCCTCGGCCACCGTGCGCTCCGCGAGCGCGCCGGCCGCCCCGGTCTCCTCGGCGGCCTCCCGCCGCAGCCGCGACGCGTCCTCCGACGCCCGCTCCCGCTCGGCGTACGCGTCGGCGCGGACCTGGTCCGCCTCCTCCTGCGCCTCCGTGCGCGTGCGCTCCGCCGCGTGCTCGGCGGCCGACCGCAGCCCGGTGATCTCCTCCTGGGCCTGCTCGTGCAGCCCCGCCACCGCGTCCCGCACCTGCTGCGCGGTCTGCTCGGCGCTGGAGACCATCTCGTTCGCCCGCCGGTCGGCCTCCTCGACCAGCCGTACGGCCTCGGTCTGGGCCTCCTCGACGCGCTTGCGCGCCGAGGCGAGCAGCTCCTCGCTCTGTTCGCGGGCCCGCTCGCGCTCCTGGTCGGCCTCCTGGCGCGCCGAACCGAGGGTCTCCTCGGCCTCGCGGCGCCGCCGTGCGGCCTCCTCCTGCGCGGCGGCCAGCGTCTCGGCACCCTCGGCGGCCAGCCGCTCGGCCGCGGCCTGCGCCTCGGTCCGTACCCGGTCCGCGCTCTCCTGCGCCTCCGACTTCAGCCGCTCGGCCTCCGCGGCCGCCTCGGACCGCAGCCGCACGGCGATGGTCTCGCCCTCGGCGCGGGACGCCGACGCGTCCGCCGCCGCCTCGTCGCGCAGCCGCTCGGCCTCCGCCTCGGCCTGCGCCTGGAGGGTCCGGATCCGTTCCGCGGCCTCCGACCGCAGCCGCTCCGTCTCCTCGACCGCCTCCCGGCGGATCCGCTCGGCCTCGGCACGCGCGTCCGTCAGCGCCTGCTCGGCGGCCGTCAGCCGTTCCTCGGCCTCCGTGTGCAGCCGCGCGAGACCCTCGGCGGCCTCGGCCTGGCGGGCCTCTATGGCCCGCTCCGTCTCCTCGCGCTGCCGCTCGGCGGCCCGCTCCGCGTCCGCGGTGATCGTCTCGGCCTGCTCGACGGCGTCCGCGCGGTGCCGCTCGGCCTCCGCGCGGGTCCGCTCCAGCGTCTCCTCGGCCTGCCGGCGCAGCCCGGTCGCCCGCTCGATCGCCTCGGTACGGACCTTCTCGCTGTCCGTCGTGGCGGCCTGCCGCAGCTCGTCCGCGTCGGCCTTCGCCTTGGCGAGCAGCTCCTCGGCGGTCCGCGCCGCCTCCTCGATCTGCTGGACGGCCTCGCGCCGGGCCTCCGCACGGATGCGCTCTCCCTCGGCGACCGCGTCGGACCGCAGCTGCTCGGCGTCACCGCGCAGCCGCCGCGCCTCCTCCTGCAGTTCGACCGTCTTGGCGCGGTACTCCTTGGTGTCGTCCTTCGCCGTGCCCTTGAGTTCCTCGGCGATGTCGTGCGCCTCGGCCCGCAGCCGGTCGGCCTCGGTCTCCGCCTCCGTGCGGATCCGCTCGGCCTCCTCGGACGCCGCCTTCGTCGTCCGCTTGGCCTCCTCGGACGCCTTGTTCAGGACGTCCTCGGCGGTCCGGGCGGCCTTCGCGAGCTGCGAGGCGGTCTCCTCGGCCGTGAGGCTGCGCGCGCTCTCCTCGGCCTCCGCGACGATCGTCTCGGCCTTCGTCCGCGCGTCCTCGACGAGCTGCTCTGCCTCCGCCTTGGTGGACTCGGCCTCCTTCGTCGCCTCGCTGACCAGCCGGGCGACCTGCTCCTTCGCCGTCCGCGTGCGCTGCTCATTGGCCGACTCGGCGGCGGACAGCGTCTTGGCGGCCGCCTCCTTGGCCTCGGACAGCACCTTGTCCGCCTCGGACTGCGCCTCGCGAAGCCGCGTCTCGGCGGAGCTCATCCGCTGCTCGGCGGCCCGGCTCAGCTCGGTGGCCTGCCGGCGGGCGTTGTCCGACTCGCTCGCCGTGGAGCTGCGCAGCTGCTCGGCGTGGTCGGTGGCCTCCTGCGCCTGCGTCGACGCCGCGTTCAGCAGCCGCTCGGCGTCCGTACGGGCCCGGCGCAGCAGCGCCTCCGCCTCGGCGCGGGCGGCCTCGGCGTCGGTCGTGAGCCGCTGACGGGCCTCCGAGGCGACGCGCTCGGCCTCGGCGCGGGCGGCGGCCAGCGCCTGCTCGGCCTCGGCGCGCGACTCCTCCAGGAGCCGGCGGGCCTGCGACTCGGAGCGGGCCCGCAACTGCTCGGCCCACGCGACGTTCTCGTTGACGTGCGACTCGACGGTCTGGCGGCGCTCGGCGAGTTCCTGGTCGAGCTGCTGGCGGCGGGTGACCGCCTCCTGGTGCAACTCGGCCTGCAGCCGGGCCGCCTGCTCGGCGTGCTCCTGCAGGATGCGCTGCGTCTGCGCGCGCGCCTGGCTGATCTCCCGCTCGGCGTCCGTCCGCAGCTGGTCGGCCTGCATCTGGGCGTTACGGAGCAGCTGTTCGGCCTGATAGCCGATGTCCGCCCCGTCGTAGGCAGGACGGGTCGCCAGACTGCGGCGCGCCTCGTGCAGCTTGGCGCGCAGCACCTCGACCTGATAGCCGAGATCCTCGGCGTGCTGGACGGCCTTCTCCCGCTCGGTCTTCAGCCGTTCCATCTCGGCCTCGAACCGAGAGAGGTGGTCGACGTCAGCCGCCGGCTCTCGCTCCTGGCGTTCGTAGCCCCGCACTGCGCGGTCCCATCCGTCCCCTGGTCGAAAGTCTTTCCGAACAAGCTCCGTCCATCCGCTGAACGGGGCCCCCGGGGAATGGTGTCAGATCAACGGCGGAGCACGGGCTGCTGCCCCGACGCTCGCCCCCCGAAACCTGGACCCCGGCCCTTGGTCCCGCACGCCCGCAGACGGACAGGACCCCGGCCGTCCCCCGTGAAGGCGACGGCCGCCCCCAACCCTACCGGCCCAGATATACGGAGGTCAGTGCTCAGGTGACTCAACCGTCGCCGAAGTGACCAGTTCTGTCAGGACTCCATGACAATCCTTGGGGTGGAGGAAGGTGATCCGGGATCCCATCGATCCGGTCCGGGGCTCGTCGTACAGCACTCGGACGCCCTTGTTCCGGATGTCGGCGGCGTCGCCGTCGACATCCGCGGTGCCGAAGGCGATGTGGTGCACGCCCTCGCCGTTCTTCGCCAGCCACTTCCCGACGGCCGAGTCCTCCCGGGTCGGTTCCAGCAACTGGAGGTAGGAGGCACCCCCGTCGGACGTCTCGTTGATCTTGAGCATGGCCTCCCGGACGCCCTGCTCCTCGTTGACCTCGGTGTGGAACACCTCGAAGCCGTACGTCGCACGGTAGAACTCGACAGTCGTGTCGAGGTCGAAACAGGCGATCCCGATGTGGTCGATTCGCGTCAGCATGCTGCCAGTGCAGCGCCCCCGGCGTGGTTACGCAACGTGCGCGCGATCACACTGCGGGCCGGATGACGCATGGCCTACCGCTCAGTACATTCTCAGTAAACCCTCGTTCACTCCTCGGCTGTGCAAGCCGGTAAGGGGATCGCACCTCATGTCTGGAACGAACAGCACGACCTCGGTGATCGTCGCGGGCGCCCGGACGCCCATGGGACGGTTGCTGGGCTCGCTGAAGTCCTTCTCCGGGGCCGACCTCGGAGGATTCGCGATCAAGGCCGCCCTCGACCGTGCGGGCATCGGCGGCGACCAGGTGCAGTACGTGATCATGGGCCAGGTGCTCCAGGCCGGGGCAGGGCAGATCCCGGCACGCCAGGCCGCCGTCAAGGCGGGCATCCCCATGAGCGTCCCGGCCCTCACCATCAACAAGGTGTGCCTGTCCGGCCTCGACGCCATCGCCCTCGCGGACCAGCTGATCCGCGCCGGCGAGTTCGACGTCGTCGTCGCGGGCGGCCAGGAATCCATGACAAACGCCCCGCACCTGCTCCCGAAGTCCCGCGAGGGATACAAGTACGGCGCCATCGAGATGCTCGACGCCATGGCGTACGACGGGCTGACCGACGCCTTCGAGAACATCGCGATGGGCGAGTCCACCGAGAAGCACAACACCCGCCTCGGCATCCAGCGCCCCGAGCAGGACGAGATCGCCGCCCTGTCCCACCAGCGCGCGGCCGCAGCCCAGAAGAACGGCGTCTTCGAGGCCGAGATCACCCCGGTGGAGATCCCGCAGCGCAAGGGCGAGCCCGTCGTCTTCAGCAAGGACGAGGGCATCCGCGCCGAGACCACCGCCGAGTCCCTCGGCCGGCTGCGTCCCGCCTTCACCAAGGACGGCACCATCACCGCCGGCAGCGCCTCCCAGATCTCGGACGGCGCCGCCGCCGTGGTCGTGATGAGCAAGGCCAAGGCGCTGGAGCTGGGCCTGGAGTGGATCGCCGAGATCGGCGCCCACGGCAACGTGGCGGGCCCGGACAACTCCCTCCAGTCGCAGCCCTCGAACGCGATCCTGCACGCCCTGAAGAAGGAGGGCCTGGAGGCCGGCGACCTCGATCTGATCGAGATCAACGAAGCCTTCGCGGCGGTCGCGGTGCAGTCGATGAAGGACCTCGGGGTCACCACCGACAAGGTGAACGTGAACGGCGGGGCCATCGCCCTCGGCCACCCGATCGGCATGTCCGGGGCCCGTCTCGTCCTGCACCTCGCCCTCGAACTGAAGCGCCGCGGCGGCGGCGTCGGCGCGGCCGCCCTGTGCGGAGGCGGCGGTCAGGGTGACGCGCTGATCGTGCGGGTAGCCAAGGCCTGACACGCGTTCCACCCTGATCTCTCGTGAACGGAGCTGTGATGCAGGACGTCTCCTCGCTGGTGTCCCAGGCCAGAGAAGGGCGACCGCGGGCGGTGGCCCGGCTGATCTCCCTGGTGGAGGGCGCGGCACCGCAGCTCCGTGAGGTCATGGCGGCCCTGGCCCCGCTCACCGGCAACGCCTACGTGGTCGGGCTCACCGGATCGCCCGGCGTCGGCAAGTCCACGTCGACGTCGGCGCTGGTGACCGCCTACCGGCGGCAGGGCAAGCGGGTCGGTGTCCTCGCCGTCGACCCGTCCTCGCCGTTCTCCGGCGGCGCGCTGCTCGGCGACCGCGTCCGCATGTCCGACCACTCCTCCGACCCGGGCGTCTACATCCGCTCCATGGCCACCCGCGGCCACCTCGGCGGACTCGCCTGGTCGGCCCCGCAGGCGATCCGGGTCCTCGACGCGGCGGGCTGCGACGTGATCCTCGTGGAGACCGTCGGCGTCGGCCAGTCGGAGGTCGAGATCGCCCGTCAGGCCGACACCTCGGTCGTCCTGCTGGCCCCCGGCATGGGCGACGGCATCCAGGCCGCCAAGGCCGGAATCCTGGAGATCGGCGACGTCTACGTCGTCAACAAGGCCGACCGCGACGGCGCCGACGCCACCGCACGCGAGCTGAACCACATGCTCGGCCTCGGTGAGTCCCGCGGCCCGGGTGCCTGGCGCCCCCCGATCGTCAAGACGGTCGCCGCCCGCTCGGAGGGCATCGACGAGGTGGTCGAGGCCCTGGAGAAGCACCGGGCGTGGATGGAGGAGCACGGGGTCCTCGCCGAACGCCGGCTCGCCCGGGCGTCCCAGGAGGTCGAGACGATCGCCGTCACGACCCTGCGCCGGCGCATCGGCGACCTGCACGGAGACCGCCGCCTCAGCGCCCTCGCCGAACGCATCGTCGCCGGCGAACTGGACCCCTACCGCGCGGCGGACACCCTCGTCGAGGGTCTCACGGAGAGCTGACCCCGCTCGGGGCGGGCACCTCGCTCCCGCCCGGCGGGAAGTCCCGCGGCGCCCGCCCCATGACGCGGCGCGGCCGGGAACCCCCTGGCCGACTCCCCGCGCCCGCTGTTACGTTGAGCGCATGTTCCTCCTCCTGGCATAGGGCCCGCCCAGGCCCGCGACGCACGGCAGCACCGAGGCTGCGGCGTCGCGGCACTCCGGCGTCCCCTTTCCCGCCTCGCAGCTGAGGAACCACACCCATGTCCGGGTCATCCCCGCGGCCTTCGTACGCCGCGCTCTTCCGCATCCCGCACGCCCGCCGCACCTTCGCCGCCGCCCTGACCGGCCGCCTCTCGTACGGCCTCGTCTCGCTGGCCATGATGCTCAGCACCACCCACGCCACCGGCTCGTACGCCGTGGCCGGCACCGTCATGGCCCTGTTCGGCGCGGCCGGCGTGTTCCTCTCGCCCGCCCGGGCGGCCCTCATCGACCGGCACGGTGCCCGCCGCGCCCTGATCCCCATGGCCTCGCTGTACGCGGGCCTGCTCACCGCCTTCGCGGCGACCGCGTGGCGACCCGGCGCACCGGCCCTCGCGATCGGCGCGCTGGCCGTCGCCGCGGGCACCTGCACCCCGCCCCTCGGCCCCACGATGCGCACGGTGTGGAGCCGACTCGTCCCCGACGAGAAGCTGTTGCAGCGCGCGTACAGCCTGGACGGCGTCCTGGAAGAGGTCCTCTTCGTCTCCGGGCCGCTGCTCGTCGGCGCGGTCGTCCAGTGGGCGCCGCCCGCCGCCGCCGTCGTGCTGAGCGCCTTGCTGGTCTGGGCGGGAACCCTGGCGTTCGTGCTGTCCCCGGCCGTCGCGGGGGTCCGTCCGGCCAAGGCCGGAGCGGGCCGGGGCGAACGCCGACGGCGGGACGGCCGGGCCCTCGCCCAGCCCGTCGTCGTCGCGCTCGGTGTCGGTCTGTCCCTCGGCGCCGT
Organism: Streptomyces sp. M41(2017); assembly: GCF_002078175.1. Classification (GTDB taxonomy): domain Bacteria; phylum Actinomycetota; class Actinomycetes; order Streptomycetales; family Streptomycetaceae; genus Streptomyces. The sequence goes on from NZ_MWFK01000001.1 coordinate 3,580,021, forward strand.
CGACCTCCTGGTCCTGGCGTTCGCCGGACAACACCACCACGGGGCCGACACGGTGGCGTGGGTGCTCGCCGCCCTGTCGCTGGGCAGCGCCCTCGGCGGGCTGCTCAACGGCGCCGTCGACTGGCGGCTGTCGCCGGGCGCTCGACTGCCCCTGACGGCCGGCGGCCTGGGCCTCGCCCTGCTCGCCGCCGCGTTCGCCCCGGACCTCGGCACCCTGACCGTGGCCGTCGCCTGCGCGGGCTTCTTCGTCGCCCCGGCCCTCACCACGTCCTACCTGATCGCGGACGCCGCTGCCTCACCGGGCTTCCGTACCCAGGCCGGTGCCTGGGTCAACACCGCGGTGAACGCGGGGAGTTCGGGCGGCGCGGCCGGGGTGGGCGTGCTGGTGGGCCAGGTGTCCCTGGGCTGGTGCTTCGCGATCTCGGGGGCGGTGTCCCTGACGGCGGCGCTCGTCGCCCTGCGCGCGGCACCTACGACAGCACCCGCGGTGCGCCCGACAGCCAGGGCGTCGGCGGCCGAGGGAGAGGCCACCCCGGAGGACGCCGCACCCAGCCGCCTCTGACCGGCCGGGCGCGGGGCGGTCGTCGGACAGCCGGCAGGGCCGGGCGGGGGCGATCCCGTGTACGTCGCCCCCGCCCGGCCCGGCCGATCCCCGGCCTTCCGGTCAGTCGTCGTCCGAGCCGTGTCCCGAGCCGTGTCCCGAGTCGTCGTCCGAGCTGTCGTCCGAGCCGTGTCGTCCGTGGTGCTCCGGTCCGTCGTCCGAGCCGTGTCCGGCGCCGTGACGCTCGCGCCCGGTGTGCCCGGCGCCGTCGTCCGAACCGCGGGCCGCCCCGTCGTCCGAGCCGCGCTCACGCCCCGTACGGTCGTCCGGGGCGTGCGTGGCGCCCGTACGGTCGTCGTCGGCGTCGTGAGCGGCCCGGTCGTCGCTCCGGTCGTCCGCCCGGTCGTCCGTGCGGTCGTCCGACCTGCGGTCGGCGGTGATCCGGGTCGTGTCGAGGCCGACCCGCCACTCCTGCTCGACGCCGTTCGACGTCACGGTCTCCACCTTCCAGGCGGGCGTCCCGCGATCCACGTCGAGGTCGATCTCCGTGACCCTGCCCTTGGCGGCGGCGGCCCGGGCGGCCTCGGCGGCCGAGACGGACGTCCCGTCCAGCGCGGCGCGCACCCGGGCCGCGTCGTCCTCGTGGTCGGTCCGCGAACCGAGCACCGTACCGGCGGCGGGGGAGACCCGTACGTCGTGCCAGGTGCCGTCGCGGCCGACGACCTCGACCTCCCAGACCACGGCACCGTTCTCGTCGTCCAGTTCGGCGCCGACGGCGGTGCCCGGAGTGTGCTCCAGGGCGCGGGCGATGGCGTCCTGCGCCGTCACCGCCTTGCCGCCCGCCCCGTTCGTTCCCTCGACGGCCTTGTCGTCCCGGCGGTCGTCCGCCCCCGGCTGTCCGCTCGACCGCGTGGTGGGCGCCGTCGAGCCGTCGCCCGTGACGGCGAGGGACGTCGCCGTGCCCCCGGCGATCAGAGCCGCGGCCGCGACCGTGGCGATGACGATGTTGCGCTTCATGGAAAGCCCTCCCGAAGTCCACTGGTTCACGCTGTCCCGTCCCGGACGCTCCGCCACAAGCGGTGCGGCCGGGACGACGTGGACCAATCTGCGGGACGGACGCTGAAGGCAGCCTGAAGGAACCTGAAGCCGTCTTCAGCTTCGGTTTGCGACCCTGTCTCCATGCGCCTGTTGATCGTGGAGGACGAGAAGCGGCTCGCCCTGTCGCTGGCCGCGGGCCTGCGGGCCGAGGGCTACGCCGTGGACGTCGTGCACGACGGCCTGGAAGGCCTGCACCTGGCCGCGGGGGGAGGCTACGACCTCGTCGTCCTCGACATCATGCTGCCCGGCATGAACGGCTACCGCGTGTGCGCCGCGCTCCGCGCCGGCGGACACGACGTCCCGATCCTGATGCTCACCGCCAAGGACGGCGAGTACGACGAGGCCGAGGGGCTCGACACCGGCGCCGACGACTACCTGACGAAGCCGTTCTCGTACGTGGTCCTCGTCGCCCGGATCAAGGCGCTGCTGCGCCGCCGCGGACAGGCCGGAGCGTCCCCCGTGCACGTCCTCGGGCCGATCCGCGTCGACACCGCCGCCCGCCGCGTGCTGCGCGACGGGGACGAAGTCGCCCTCACCACCAAGGAGTTCTCGGTCCTCGAACACCTTGTCCTGCGGGCCGGCGAGGTCGTCTCCAAGGCCGACATCCTCGAACACGTCTGGGACTTCGCCTACGACGGCGACCCCAACATCGTCGAGGTGTACGTCAGCGCGCTGCGCCGCAAACTCGGCGCCGAACTCATCCGGACCGTACGTGGCGCCGGATACCGCCTGGAAGCGCGGTGAGGCGGCTGTTCGGTTCCGTACGGGCCAAGGCGACCCTCGGGGCCACCCTGGTCGTCGCCGTCGTGCTGGTCGTCGCGGGCGCCGCCGTGCTCCTCTCGCTGCGCGCGGACCTCGTCGGCCAGGCGAACGCGCAGGCGGACACGGCGGCCCGCCACGTGGCCTCGCAACTCGCCGCGGGCATCGCCTACAAGGACCTGGAACTCGGCGACGCCGAGGAACACCCCGTCCAGGTCGCCGACGAGGAGGGACGTCTCGTCGCCGCGAGCGACGACCTGGAGCGCGTCAGCGGCACCGGGGTCACCGCCGTCCGGCCGGTCCCCGCACCCTCCCCGTCCACCTCCACCTCCACCTCGCCCTCCGCCTCCCCGCGCCCCTCTCCCTCGGCGAGCGCGACGGACGACGACGCCGAGGACGACGACAGCGGAGACGACGGCCGCGGGCGGGGCCGGGGCGGCGGCAGCGGCGACAGCGGCGGCAAGGGCAGTGGCAGGAGCGCCGGAAGCGACGACGACGACAGCGACGCCGGCGACGACAGCGACAGCGGGAAGGGGAAGGGGAGCGGCGACGACAGCGGTGGGGACGACGACGATCCCGCCGTCGGGCAGATCTCCGAGGACGTGCACACCGGCCAGGGCACCGCCACCGTCGACGGTCACCCCGCGGACTACCGGTTCGCCGCCGTCGAGGTCACCACCCCGCAGGACGTCACCCTCACCGTCTGGGCCGGCGCACCCCTCGCAGCCGAACAGGGCGCCGTCCGCACGGCCCTCACCTCCATGCTGATCGGCCTCCCCCTCCTCCTCGGCACGGTCGCCGCGGTGACCTGGCGGGTGACCCGGCGCGCACTGCGCCCCGTCGAGGGCATCCGCGGCGAGATGGCCGCCATCACCGCCTCCCAGGACCTCGCACGCCGCGTCCCCGTCCCGGACTCGCACGACGAGGTCGCCCGGCTCGCCCGGACCACCAACGAGACGCTGTCCGCGCTGGAGGAGTCGGTGGAACGGCAGCGCCGGTTCGTCGCCGACGCCTCGCACGAACTGCGCAGCCCCATCGCCTCGTTGCGCACCCAGCTGGAAGTGGGCGCCGCCCATCCGGAACTGCTCGACGTGGCGGGCGCCGTCGAGGACACCGTACGGCTGCAACGGCTCGCCGCGGACCTGCTGCTGCTCGCCCGGCTGGACGCGGGGGAGCGGCCCGCCGACGGACGCTTCGACCTGGGCGCCCTCGCGGCCGAGGAAGCCGAACGCAGGACCGGGATCTCCGTGACGGCCGAGGACGGGGTCGAGGTGCCGGGGTCCCGCGGTCAGGTGGCGCGGGTGCTGGCCAACCTCCTGGACAATGCCCGGCGCCATGCCCGGGACCGGGTCGAGGTGCGGGTCCGGGCCGACGGCCGGTGGGCGGAGCTGAGCGTCGCCGACGACGGTGACGGCGTCCCCGCCGGTCAGCGGGAGCGGGTCTTCGAGCGGTTCGTACGCCTCGACGACGCCCGCAGCCGGGACGACGGCGGCGCCGGCCTCGGCCTCGCGATCGCCCGGGACGTGGCCGTACGGCACGGCGGAACCCTCACCCTCGGCGAGGCGCCCTCCGGCGGAGCGCTGTTCGTGCTCAGGCTGCCGCGCACGGCTCCCTGAAGGCCGGACATCCACGGACTGCCCGGGCCTGACCGCGGTTTCCCGCGGTGTGCCCGAGGCGCCCCACGGAAAAGCCGCAGCGCACTCGTGGCGAGTGCGCTGCGGCCCTGTTCCCAGCTCCCCGGCGGGAGTCCTACGGCTTGCCGCGCTGTCCGCGCAGGTGCTCGGCGATCGGCCGCAGGGACTTGTGCAGGTCCTCCAGCGCCTCGGGCGACAGCAGGTCGATGAAGTGCCTGCGCACCGAGGCGACGTGGTGCGGGGAGACCTTCTTCATGGTCTCCATGCCGTGCTCGGTGAGGACCGCGTACAGCCCCCGCCGGTCGGACTCGCAGTTCTCGCGGCGCACCAGGTCGGCGCTCTCCATCCGCGTGACCTGGTGCGAGAGTCGGCTCTTGGACTGGAGGGTGGCGGACGCCAGGTCACTCATCCGCATACGGTCGCCCTCCGACTCGGAGAGGTTCACCAGAATCTCGTAGTCGTTCATCGTCAGCCCGAACGGCTGAAGATCCCTTTCGAGCTGGTACGTCAACAGCCTGTTGACCTCCAGGTGGGTGCGCCAGGCGCACTGCTCCGCATCGGTCAGCCAGCGCGTGGCCGTCTCGGTCTCCATAAATGAAGTCTACCTAAAATGTTGAAAGGCGAACTAGTGAGGGTGGTGTGACGGTGCGCACGCGTTCGATGTCACACTCCGCAGACTACCGCTCACAGCCCGAAGCGACGCTGGAGGTCTCCCAGCTGTCCGGGAAGGCGCGGTGCCCCGGACTGCTGCCCGTACTGACCTTGGACCCCGCCCGCACCCGGCACTCCGGCCTGCTGCGGGACCGCTCCCGTCGCCTGCTCCGCCATCAGGATCTCGGTCGACTGGAGCAGCACCGTACCCGCCCCCACGAACTCGAACTGGTGCTCCTCGCCGGACGCCCCGCCGAGGCCCGTCATCGCACGTAGACCGCCCATCACGCCTGTCATGTACCCATGGTCGTAGTGGTGGCACGGGGAGGGGCAGTCCGCCCATCCGACGAGGGCCTGCGGGTCCACCCGGATCGGGGGTTCCATGAACACCACCGGGCCGTTCGACGCGGCCACGAACTTGCCTGTTCCGATCAGTGTCAGAAAGCCCGGCACGATCGACTGCTTCAGCGCGAGACTTGGCTGAAAAGCGAGCAAGTTGCCAGAGCGAATGGTCAAGTTGCCGTCGTCCAGGTCGTACGAATTCACGTCGAAGGCCCGGTCGGCGAGCAGCATCTTGCCCGAGCCCTCCGCCACGACCCAGTCGCTCGCGTGCAGAGGCGAATGGAACGACGTACGCACCAGACGGTCCAGACGGCCGTGCCCGATCCCGTTGAACTCCATCGTCCCGTAGTAGGCGATCATCTTGCCCTTCTGCAGGAACCACTGGCTCCCCTTGAGTTCCACGCAGAAGGTGTAGTTGTTCACGTTGTCGTCGACCGGCAGCGACATCGGATCGTGGATCACCGGGCCGCCCGGGACTCCGTACCCGCTCACAGTTTCTCCTCCGAGGCCTGCACGAACACCGAACCGCTGCCGCTCAGCTCCAGCTGGAACGCCTCGCCCGAACCGCGCCCCACCATGTCCCGCCATCCCAGCGCCGTCGACAGCTTGTTCCGCACGTCCCCGTGATGCGCCACGTACGCCTGCGGATCGACGTGCACCGGACGCTGCGGAGTGATCGGCACCTCGAACACACCGCCGTGCGCCATCACCGCCACCGCGCCGTGCCCCTTCAACGTCGTCGTGAACAGCCCCTGACCCGTCACCTGGCCCCGGACCATCCCCATCACGCCGCCCTGCGAGCCCAGGAACATCGTCCCCTGCTGCAACGCGCCGTCGAACGCCAGCAACCGGTCCGCCTCCACGTACAACGTGTCCCCGGACAGCTCGATCACCTGCACGTGATGACCGCCGTGCCCGAACAGCACGGTCCCCGCCCCCTCCACCGTCATCAGCGGAGTCGCCTCGTTCGCCAGGCGGCGGCCGATCATCGACATCACACCGCCCTGGCCACCCTGGACGTTCGGCGTGAACGACACCTCGCCCCGGTACGCCAGCATCGCGCCCCGCTGACTGAACAGCCGCTGCCCCGGCACGACCGTCGCCTCGACCACCTTCGAGTTCACCTCGCGGAACGGCATCTCACACATCCCCCGCGATCGTGTTCCGCTCACTGGGCTGCACGTACACCAGACCGTCACCCTCGAAGCGCATCTGGAACGCCTCGCCGCCGCCCTCGCCGAGCAGCGTGCGGAACGTCACACCGGACTGCAGCGACTGCCGCACGTTCCCCTGATGCGCGATGTACGCGCCCGGGTCCACCGTCAGCGGATACTGCGCGCTCACCCGCAGCACCACGGCCGGCCCGTCCGACGTGATCGCCGCCTGGCCGTGCCCCTCGACCGTCGTCGTGAACAACCCGTTGCCCTGCGAGGCGCCCCGCAGGCCGGTGAACGTCGTCCCCGTGCGCAGGCCCGCGTCCGTCGCCAGCAGATTGCTCGACTCGACGTACAGCTTGTCGCCCTGAAGCCCCACCAGATTGATCTCCGAGGCGCGGTCCGCGAACCAGCACGTCCCGTGCCCCCTCACCTCCATCACCGTCATCTGCTCGCCGGTCAGGCGGCGGGTGACCATCCCCCGGACCCCCTCACCGCCCCCGCTCAGCTTCTTGAAGGCCATCTGGCCGTCGTACGCGACCATCGAGCCGTTCTTCGCCTTCACGGCGTCCCCGGTCACATCGACGGCCAGCACCTTGCTGCCTTGAAGTCGAAACATCGCCACGAAGCGACGGTAGCCCCAGCGTGCCGCCGCCGACAGAGTCTCCGGGAGGATCCCACCCCCGAGTGGCCCCCGAGGGGATCGCCGGACCCCCCGCCCGAGCACCCACCCGGACCCTGGGACCGGCCGCCCGCCCCCGGATGCCACAATGGGCACGACGCTTGTGCTTGCGTTCACAAAGCAGCGTCGCCCGCCAGCGAAACTCCCACCGAAGGTGACCCGTGGACATAAAGACCGCCACCGCACTCCGCCGCCTCCGCCTGGTCTCGGCCCCCGAAGCCGTGTCCTTCCTGCTGCTGCTCGTCTGCTCGGTGCTGAAGCGGACCACGGACTTCAACGCCGTCCCCGTCATGGGCGCGATCCACGGTGTCCTCTTCATCCTCTACGTGATCTTCTGGGCCGACGCCTGGAACCGGGCCCGCTGGAGCGCCGGCACCGGCATCCTCTACTTCGTCCTCTCCGTCCTGCCCACGGGCGGCTTCTTCGCCGAGCGCAAGCTCAAGCACGAGGCCGAGAACGCGGTCATCGCCTCCCGCGCCCGTCAGGAAGGGATCGTCAACGCATGATCGTCGCCTTCTCCGTGACACCGCTCGGCGTCGGTGAGGACGTCGGGGAGTACGTCGCCGACGCCGTCCGCGTCGTCCGCGAGTCCGGCCTTCCCCACCGCACCGACGCGATGTTCACCTCCGTCGAGGGCGACTGGGACGAGGTCATGGCCGTCGTCAAACGCGCCGTCGCCGTCGTCGAGGAACGCGCGCCGCGCGTCTCCCTCGTCCTCAAGGCCGACATCCGACCCGGCGTCACCGACGGACTCACCAGCAAGGTCGAAACCGTCGAACGGCACCTGTCCGCCTGACGGCGCCTCACCTCGGCACCCGAGAACCCCGGTCCCCAGGACCGGGGTTCTCGTACGTCCGCGCCAAAGACCACCCGGCCGCCCGCCCCGCGCACCCCATCGGACGCACCCCGTTCGACACCCGGCCGAAACTCACCTTGTGTGTGGATAACGGCCAGTCAGGCCACCTCGACCACAGGAGGGCGCGTGCGGCCCGAGGGCTACGACTACGACACCTACAGCCGACTCGCCGGACCCCTGACCGACCCCGCCGGCACGGCCCAGCAGGTGCGGTACACCAAGCTCCTGTCACGCGAGCCCCGCCGAATACGCGCTCTCCTCCTGATGACCCTCGCGCCGGCCCTCACGGCCACGCTCCTCGTCTACCTCCTCTGGCCCACCCACTGGGTCGAACGCGAGAACGGGGAGACCTGGCTGGTCGGCCTCGACACGACGATGCTCGTCGCCATCGGCCTCATCGAACTCTTCATGGTCGTCAACGTCCTGAGCATCGCCCACGCCACCCTCGTCGCCCGCGACCCCGTCCCCCTCGTCCCCGAGGAGGGAACCCGGGTGGCCTTCCTCACCACCTACGTTCCCGGCAAGGAACCCCTCGCCACCGTCCGCGCCACCCTCGAAGGCGCCCTGCGCGTCACCCACACGGGACTCCTCCACGTCTGGCTCCTCGACGAGGGCGACGACGACCGGGCCAGGGCCCTGTGCGCCGAACTCGGCGTCCGCCACTTCACCCGCCACGGCATCCCCGAATGGAACCGCCCGCACGGCGCCCACCGGGCCGGCACCAAACACGGCAACTACAACGCCTGGCTCACCCTCCACGGCCACGCCTACGAGTACTTCGCGTCCGTCGACGCCGACCACACCCCGCTGCCCGGATTCCTCGACCGGATGATGGGCTACTTCCGCGACCCCGACGTCGCCTTCGTCGTCGGCCCGCAGGTCTACGGCAACTACGAGCACCCCGTCACCAAGGCCGCCGAGTCCCAGCAGTTCCTCTTCCACGCCCTGATCCAGCGCGCCGCCAACCGCTACCGCTCACCCATGTTCGTCGGCACCAACAACGTCGTACGCATCGCGGCCCTCCGCCAGATCGGCGGACTCCAGGACTCCATCACCGAGGACATGGCCACCGGGTTCGAACTGCACCGCCACCGCAACCCGCGGACGGGCCACCACTGGCGGTCCGTCTACACCCCCGACGTGCTCGCCGTCGGCGAGGGCCCCGCCTCCTGGACCGACTTCTTCACCCAGCAGATGCGCTGGTCCCGCGGCACCTACGACACCCTCCTCAAGCAGTACGGGAAGGCCGTCCTCACGATGCCGGCCGGCCGCCTCCTCTCCTACACGATGATGCTCGTCTACTACCCGATGACCGCCGTCAACTGGCTCCTCGGGGTCATCAGCTGCGTCCTCTTCCTCTGGTTCGGAGCCTCCGGAACCCAGGTCAGCGCCTCCCTGTGGCTCATGCTCTACAGCGACGCCGCCGCCCTCCGGATCGCCCTCTACCTCTGGAACCGGCGTCACAACGTCTCCCCCCACGAACCGGAGGGCTCCGGCGGCCTCGCCGGCATGGCCATGTCCGCGCTCTGTGCCCCCGTCTACCTCAAAGCGCTGGCCGACGCCGTCACCCGCCGCCCCAGCCGCTTCGTCGTCACACCCAAGGGCGGCGACACCAGCCCCGACCGGCTGCGCACCTTCCGCCTCCACCTCGGCTGGGCCGCGCTCCTCGCCGTCTCCCTCGGTGCCTCCGCCGTCCTCGGCCACACCCACGCGGCCATGCGGACCTGGGCCCTCCTCGCCATGGCCCTCTCCCTGGCACCCGTCGCGGTATGGATCGCCACCCTCCGCGAGGAACGCCGGTCCCGGCGGCAGCCGCGGCCCGCCGCCCCCCGCGTCCCGCAGCCCAAGGAGCCGGCCCTCGCCGCCCGCACCCCCGCCCCGGCGACCGGCTCCACCCCAGGAGGTACCTAGGCCATGGCCCGCCAGCCCTCGAAGAAGACGCGGAAGCGGCTCCTCGGCATCACCGGGATCGCCGTCCTGGCCGGACTCAACGCCCCCGCCGCCCTCGGCCTCGCCGGCGAGACCTACCACGCCTACACGATCTCCCGGCCCTCCTACGAGGCCACCTACGGCTCCTGGACCCAGGTCGACATCCCCCGCGCCTACCGCACGAACGCCATTCACGCCGCGCTGCTCCACACCGGGAAAGTGCTCATCGTCGCCGGCTCCGGCAACGAGCAGAAGAAGTTCGACAAGGGGTCCTTCGACACCGTCCTGTGGGACCCCGCGAACGACACCTTCAAGAAGATCCCCACCCCGGACGACTTCTTCTGCTCCGGCCATGCCCAACTCCCCGACGGGAGAATGCTCGTGGCCGGCGGAACCGCCCGCTACGAACAGCTCGACGGCGAGGTCCGGCGGGCCGGCGGCGGCATGCGTGTGAAGAACGAGAACCCCGACAAGGCCGTCGTCCTCAAGAAGGGCACCGTCTTCCGCTCACCCACGGGCGTCGCGTACGTCAGCCGGTCCGACATCACCGTGCCGAGGGCCCGGCGCGACCAGACCGCCACCTACGACCGGGCGGGCGTCATGCAGCCGTGGCGGACCACCGTCACCGCCGGCGAGGCGCGCGTCTTCGTCGAAGCCACGGAGAAGGGTCCCCGGGCGGTCACCGACACCGAGGCCCAGTACGAGATCGACGGCCTGCACGGCGAGGACGCCGCCAACACCTACGGCCTCTCCGAGAAGATCACCCTCGACAAGCAGGACTTCCAAGGCATCAGGGCCGCCTACGAGTTCGACCCCAGGGCCGAGAAGTACATCCCCGTCGACCCGATGGACAAGGCGCGCTGGTACCCCACCCTCGTCGGACTCGACGACGGACGCGTCCTCGCCGTCTCCGGCCTCGACGACGTCGGAACCATCGACCCCGGCGACAACGAGATCTACGACCCCCGCACCAAGAAGTGGACCCCGGGCCCCAAGCGCTACTTCCCCACCTACCCCGCCCTCTTCCTCACCCGGGGCGGCAAACTCTTCTACCCGGCCTCCAACGCCGGATACGGCCCGGCCGACCAGGGCCGCGACCCAGGCCTCTGGGACCCGCGGACGAACACCTTCGAGAAGGTGCCAGGACTACGGGACGCCGACGAGACCGAGACCTCCGCCTCGCTCCTGCTGCCGCCCGCGCAGGACCAGAAGGTCATGATCCTCGGCGGAGGAGGCGTCGGGGAATCGAGGAAGTCCACCCCGCGCACCGCCGTCGTCGACCTGAAGAAGGACAACCCCGCCTTCCAGGACGGACCCGACCTCCCGCAGGGCACCCGCTACCTGAACAGCGTGATCATGCCCGACGACACCGTCTTCACCACCAACGGCTCCCAGGACTACCGAGGCCGCAGCGCCAGCAACATCCTCAAGGCCCAGTTCTACGACCCCAAGGCCAACACCTTCCGCGAGGCCGCGTCGCCGACCGTGGGCCGCAACTACCACTCCGAGGCCCTGCTCCTGCCCGACGGCCGCGTCGCCACCTTCGGCTCCGACCCGCTCTTCGACGATCAGCGGAACACGAAGCTCGGCCACTTCGAGCAGCGCATGGAGATCTACACCCCGCCCGCGCTGCACCGGAACGGGAAGAACCGGCCGGTACTGGGAGAGGGGCCGGCCGCGCCGGACAGGGACGGGCGGGCGACCTTCGCCACGGACCATCCGGAACGCGTCACCAAGGCCCGTCTGATGCGCCCCAGCGCCGTCACCCACACCACGGACGTCGAGCAGCGGTCCATCGAACTCGGGCTGACGAAGACCAGGAACTCCGTGACCGTCGAGGTGCCGAAGGATCCGGCACTGGTCCCGCCGGGGTGGTACATGCTCTTCGTGACGGACGCCCGGGGGACACCCTCCGAGGCGAAGTGGGTGCGGGTCGGGTGAGCGACGGGAGCCGGACTCGGCTGGGCCGCGTCCTCGCGTCCTTCGCGTGCTGAGCGGCCCTCACGGCGTTCGGCCTCACCGCCGGTCGTCCGCAGGCGCCCGGGACGACGGCACCGCCGTCGCCGCGACGACGCAGCCGGCCGACACCGGGACCTCTCCCTTCCGGGTCGACCCGGAAGGCCCCGCGCCGGAGCAGGCCCGGCTCCGGCGACGCCGCGCTGCGGATCGCCGGCGAATCCGTCGCCATGTGGCCCACCGGTGAGGCCGACCCGGGCCCGGCCGTCCGGGCGGCCACCACGGCGGCCGCGCGGCAGGACCGCGCGGCGCTGTTCGTGGCCTGCAACATCCCCCACCGGGACTGCGGCCGGTACTCGGCGGGCGGCGCGGCGGACGCCGAGGCCTACCGGCGGTGGATCGGACAGGTCGCCGACGCCCTCGCCGGCAGCCGGGCCCTGGTCGTCCTCGAATCCGACGCGATCGCCCCCTCGCCGACGGTTGCACACCCGGCGCGTACCGCGAGGAGCGCGCCCAGCTGAGTACGCGTCGTAGCCGGCCCGCGGGTCGGGACACTGACCGGTCGCCCGCGCCTGCTCGTCGCCCTCACCCTCCCCCCGAGGCCAGGGCGGTCCCGAGCGGCGTCCGCTCGTAGAGCACCTGGTGTCCGTAGCGGCGCGAGACGAGGAGGCCGGAGTCGCGCAGGGCGGTGAGGTGGGCGGAGACGGAGGACGGGGCGAGGCGCAGCCGGTGGGCGAGGACCGTGGTGGTGGCGGGTTCGTCGAGGGCGGTGAGGACGGCTGCGCGGCCACGGCCGAGGAGGTGTACGAGCGCGTCGGAGGTGCTGCCGGTGGGCTCGGCCCAGAGGCCGCCGATGCCGCGGGCGGGATAGGCGAGGGTGGGCTGCCAGGGCGGTTCGAACCCGCTGATCACGTCGGGCCAGGAGAAGACGCTGGGCATGAGGACGAGCCCCTGTCCGGCGAGGTGGCGCTCGTGACGGCCTCCGCCCTCGATGGTGAGGGTGTGGGCGCGCCACCCGAGCCGGCGGTCGATCTCCGGGAGGAGTCCGCCGAGGCCGACGTGGGCGAGGCGGCGCGAGTGGAAGGCGATGTCGGCCTCCAGCAGGGCGCGCAGGCGGGGCCAGTCGGGTGCGACGAGGGTGTGCCAGGCCTCTTCGAGCAGGTCCGTGAGACGGGTGACGGTGCGGGCGGGGTCGGCGAGGAGGGCGCGGCCGTGCGGGGAGGTGAGGGCGCCGGGGGTGTCGGCGAGGGAGCGCGCGGTTTCCCCGCGGGCGACGGCGGGGTCGGCGGCGCGGACGGCGGCGATCTCCTCGTCGAAGGTGGCGGCGGGGCCGACGGGGGGCGGGCCGAGCCAGTCGGGGGAGTAGCCGCTGCGGGGCATCAGCAGCCAGAGCGGGGTGAGGTCGAGCCCGGCGGCCGCGGTGCGGATGCGGCGCAGCCAGTGCGCGTGATAGCCGTGCCGCGCGGGCCGGTTGAGGGTGCGGACCGCCTCCTGGGTCTCCCAGAGGGGAGAGATCGCGAAGCGGCAGTTGAGGAGGTCGTCCTCCCCGAAGTGCAGGAGTGACGGCACGGGGCTGCTCCGGAAAGATTCGGCTGGGACCGAAACTCTACGGCGGCGGCTCCCGCGGGGGCACGCTGCCGCACATGTCCGACACCCCGACCCCACCCGCGACGGCGAAGGCGCCGGAGGCCGCCGGGGCGCCCGCCGCGTCGCCCGCCGCCCCCACCGGATACGGCCCGGTCTTCGCCGTGCGCGAGTTCCGTGCCGTGTTCGTCGCGCACGCGCTCTCGCTGCTGGGACTGGTGGTCAGCGAGATCGCGCTGTCCGTCCTGGTCTACGACCTGACGCGGTCTCCGCTGCTGAGCGCGCTGACGTTCGCGCTGGGCTTTCTGCCGTACCTCGTCGGCGGGACGCTGCTCGCGGGGGTCGCGGACCGCTTTCCGGCCCGGCGGGTGCTGGTGGGGTGCGACCTGGTGTGCGCCGGATGCGTGGCGGTGATGGTGGTGCCGGGCGCGCCGATCGCGGTGCTGCTCGCGATGCGGGCGGCACTGGCGGTGGTGGCTCCGGTGTTCCAGGGGACCCGGACGGCCACGCTGGCCGATGTCCTCGGTGACGGGGAGCTGTTCGTGCTGGGCCGTTCGCTGCTGCGGATCGTGTCGCAGAGCGCCCTGCTGACCGGGTTCGGTCTCGGCGGCCTGCTGCTGACGGTGGTGTCCCCGCGACACGCCCTGCTGGTGACGGTCGGCACCTTCCTGGCGTCCGCGGTGTGTCTGCGGTGCGGGACACGGCGCAGGCCGGCGCGGGTGACCGGCGGGCAGGCGCTGGTGCGGGACTCGTTGCGGGGCGCCCGGCTGGTGCTGGCGGACCGTCGGGTGCGGGCACTGCTCCTGCTGTTCTGGGTGCCGCCGATGTTCGTGGTGGCACCGGAGGCGCTGGCCGCGCCGTACGCGGCGGGGCTGGGGGTGGGGTCGACGGGTCTGGGCCTGCTGATGTGCGCCCTGCCCGTGGGGACGATCGCGGGGGAACTGTTCGCGGGGTCGCGGCTGCGGCCGGCGACGCGGCACCGGATCACGTTGCCGCTGGTGTGTGTGACGTCGCTGCCGTACCTGGGCTACGCGCTGCGGCCGGGGCTCGGCTGGTCGCTGGCGCTGCTGGTCGTCGCGGGCGCGGGGTCCGCGTACACGCTGGGCCTGGACCAGTGGTTCGTGCGGTCGGTGCCGGAGGAGTTGCTCGGACGGGCGATGACGCTGAACACGGCCGGGCTGATGACGGTCCAGGGGCTGGGGATGGCGTTGTCGGGGGCGGTGGCGCAGTTCGCCGGGGTACGGGCGACGGTCGTGGGCGCGGGGGTGCTCGGGACGGTGCTGTGCGTGCTGCTGGCGGTGGCGGCGCGCCGTGCCGAGCGGGCGGTGGAACAGGGGACGGGCGGGCCGTCGGAGGGGGCGCGGATCCCGGTCGTCGTGGGGGAGAGGACCGAAACGCGAGACGGGGCTGACCACGATGTGACCGGCCGGTAAGGTCTTTGGCGTGTCGAAGCCGCTCAGTCTTGCTTTTGATCCCATCGCCCGTGCCGACGAGCACTGGCAGCAGCGCTGGGGGTCCGTGCCGTCGATGGCCGCGATCACCTCGATCATGCGCGCGCACCAGATCCTGCTGGCCGAGGTGGACGCGGTGGTCAGGCCCTACGGGCTGACGTTCGCGCGGTACGAGGCGCTGGTGCTGCTCACGTTCTCCAAGGCGGGCGAGCTGCCCATGTCGAAGATCGGCGAGCGGCTGATGGTCCATCCGACGTCCGTCACCAACACGGTGGACCGGCTGGTGCGGTCGGGGCTGGTGGACAAGCGGCCGAATCCGAACGACGGACGCGGCACGCTCGCCTCGATCACCGAGAAGGGGCGCGAGGTGTGCGACGCGGCGACGCGCGACCTGATGGGGATGGACTTCGGTCTGGGCGCGTACGACGCGGAGGAGTGCGCGGAGATCTTCGCGATGCTGCGGCCGCTGCGGGTGGCCGCGCACGACTTCAAGGACGAGTAGAGCGGTCCGGGTCCGGCTCCGGGGCGTCGGCGTCCGGTCCTCCGGGGGATGCGCGGGGGCGCGCGAAGATCGCGCAAATGGGGTGGTTACCCTCGTAGCCATGAAGAAGAGCGTGCTGACCCGCTACCGCGTCATGGCCTACGTCACCGGTGTGCTGCTGGTTCTGCTGTGCCTCGGCATGATCGCCAAGTACGGCCTGGGCGTCGACGGTGCCGCCGACTTCACCCGTGTCGTCGCCATCGCGCACGGCTGGCTGTACGTCGTGTACCTGATCTTCGCGTTCGACCTGGGGTCGAAGGCGAAGTGGCCGGTGGGCAAGCAGCTCTGGGTGCTGCTGGCGGGGACGATTCCCACGGCCGCGTTCTTCGTGGAGCGCAGGATCAGTCACGAGCTGGAGTCGCGGGTCGCCGAGGGCGCTCCCGCGGTCGCCAAGGCCTGATCCACCCCTGATCCGCACCGGATCGGTACCGCCGTACGGGATCGTGCGGCGGTTTGCCATCGACATTTACTAGGACGTCCTAGTAAATTCGAGAGTATGGACGCTGACGCCATCGAGGAAGGCCGCCGACGCTGGCAGGCCCGCTACGACGCCTCGCGCAAGCGCGAGGCCGACTTCACCACGCTCTCCGGCGACGCCGTGGAGCCGGTGTACGGTCCCCGGCCCGGGGACCACTACGAGGGCTTCGAGCGGATCGGATGGCCCGGCGAGTACCCGTACACGCGCGGGCTGTACGCCACCGGCTACCGGGGGCGGACGTGGACGATCCGGCAGTTCGCCGGCTTCGGCAACGCCGAGCAGACCAACGAGCGCTACAAGAAGATCCTGGCCAACGGCGGCGGAGGTCTCTCCGTCGCGTTCGACATGCCGACGCTGATGGGCCGCGACTCCGACGACCGCCGCTCGCTCGGCGAGGTAGGGCACTGCGGTGTCGCCATCGACTCGGCCGCCGACATGGAGGTCCTCTTCGGGGACATCCCGCTCGGTGACGTCACGACGTCGATGACGATCAGCGGGCCCGCCGTGCCGGTCTTCTGCATGTACCTCGTCGCCGCGGAGCGCCAGGGCATCGACCCGGCCGTGCTGAACGGCACGCTCCAGACCGACATCTTCAAGGAGTACATCGCGCAGAAGGAGTGGCTCTTCCAGCCCGAGCCGCACCTGCGCCTCATCGGTGACCTGATGGAGCACTGCGCCGAGAAGATCCCCGCCTACAAGCCGCTCTCCGTGTCCGGGTACCACATCCGGGAGGCGGGCGCGACGGCCGCGCAGGAGCTCGCCTACACCCTGGCGGACGGCTTCGGCTATGTGGAGCTGGGGCTCTCCCGAGGGCTGGACGTGGACGTCTTCGCCCCCGGACTCTCCTTCTTCTTCGACGCCCACGTCGACTTCTTCGAGGAGATCGCCAAGTTCCGGGCGGCCCGCCGGATCTGGGCCCGCTGGATGCGCGACGTGTACGGCGCGAAGACCGAGAAGGCGCAGTGGCTGCGCTTCCACACGCAGACCGCCGGTGTCTCGCTGACGGCCCAGCAGCCGTACAACAACGTCGTGCGGACGGCCGTCGAGGCGCTCGCCGCGGTCCTCGGCGGCACGAACTCGCTGCACACCAACGCGCTGGACGAGACGCTCGCGCTGCCCTCCGAGCAGGCCGCGGAGATCGCCCTGCGCACGCAGCAGGTGCTCATGGAGGAGACCGGCGTCGCCAATGTCGCCGACCCGCTGGGCGGTTCCTGGTACGTCGAGCAGCTCACCGACCGCATCGAGGCCGACGCCGAGAAGATCTTCGAGCAGATCAGGGAGCGCGGGCTGCGCGCGCACCCCGACGGCCGGCACCCCATCGGCCCCATCACCTCGGGCATCCTGCGCGGCATCGAGGACGGCTGGTTCACCGGGGAGATCGCCGAGTCGGCGTTCCAGTACCAGCGGTCGGTGGAGAAGGGCGACAAGCGCGTCGTCGGCGTGAACGTCCTCCACGGCTCCGTCACCGGCGACCTGGAGATCCTGCGGGTCAGCCACGAGGTGGAGCGCGAGCAGGTGCGGGAGCTGGCCGCGCGCAAGCAGAACCGTGACGAGGCCGCCGTGCGCGGCGCGCTGGCCGCCATGCTCGCCGCCGCCCGCGACGGCTCCAACATGATCGCCCCCATGCTGGAGGCGGTCCGCGCCGAGGCGACCCTGGGCGAGATCTGCGGCGTCCTGCGCGACGAGTGGGGGGTGTACACGGAGCCGGCGGGCTTCTAGCCCCCCACGACCGCCCGCACAACCGCCCGCGGCCCCGTCCGCCGTACGCGCCCGGTTCCCCGGCCCCCGCCGGGGTGCCGGGCGTCGCTCCGCGAGCGGGGCCCTCGCCCCGCTCGCGGGTGGAGTCCCCGCCGCCGTTCCCGAGCGCCCCGTCGTGAACGGCCCTCAGGCGCACGGCCACGTGCGTCCGCGCGCCCGCGCTGCGCCCGGCGTCCCCGCGTGCGTGCCGAGGGCTTCCCGCGCGGGCGGCCACCGGCGGCGCCCCGCGGGTTCAGTCCTCGGCGCTCGCGCCCGTCAGGCCGAGGAGCAGGACGCGGGTGAACGAGCGCACCCACTCCGCGTCCGCCGGTTCCGCGCTGACCAGGGTGCGGTGCACGACCGCCCCGGCGACCACGTCGAAGATCAGGTCGGCGGTGCGGGACGCGGTGCCCGGGTCCGTCTCCGGAGGCAGTTCGCCCCGGGCCTGGGCGCGAGCGCGGCCTTCCATGACCAGGCGCTTCTGCCGGTCCACGATGGACGTCCTGATGCGCTCGCGCAGCGGCTCGTCGCGGGTGGACTCCGCCACCACCGCCATCAGCGCCGTCTTGGCCTCCGGGCGGTCCAGGATCGCCGCGAACTGCAGCACGACGCCCTCGATGTCGGCGGCCAGGCTGCCCCGGTCGGGCAGCTCCAGCTCGTCGAAGAGGACGGCCACGGCGTCGACGACGAGTTCGTTCTTGCCCGCCCAGCGGCGGTAGAGGGTCGTCTTGGCGACACCTGCACGGGTCGCCACGTCCCCCAACGTCAGCTTGGACCAGCCCAGTTCGACCAGGGCAGCACGGGTCGCCTCCAGGATCGCGGCGTCCGCGGCGGCGCTGCGGGGGCGGCCCGTCCGGGCTGCCGGGGGGTGACCGTGCATGTCAGTGACCATATCCGGCCGCCTCACCGGCGATATCCGGCGGTTGTGTGAAGCCGTGAGGGAGATCACCGGGGGACGGCGGACAGGCGTGCCCCCGGACAGTTACGCTACGACTCGTAGCGAAAGCTCGAACGCGGCGACAACCGCACCGGGCGCCAGGTGGGGACCCGGCGCCGAACAGGCCGGACGGGGACCGGCTTTCAGCATGCTTTTCACACGGCTTTTCACACGTGCGCGAGGAAGGGGGAGGATGTACTCATGCAGCCACGGAACATGTCCATGAGCGGAGTCGTCGACCTCGCCGCGGTGAAGGCGGCCCAGGAGGCCAAGGCGAAGGCGGAGCAGGCGCGCGCCGACGCGGCCCGGCAGGGCGGCGGAGGCGGGGCCGTCACTCCCGCGAGCCTCGTCATCGACGTCGACGAGGCGGGATTCGAGCGCGAGGTCCTGCAGCGTTCCACCGAGGTGCCGGTCGTCATCGACTTCTGGGCCGAGTGGTGCGAGCCCTGCAAGCAGCTCAGCCCGGTCCTGGAGCGGCTGGCCGTCGAGTACAACGGCCGGTTCCTGCTCGCCAGGATCGACGTCGACGCCAATCAGATGCTGATGCAGCAGTTCGGGGTCCAGGGGATCCCGGCCGTTTTCGCGGTGGTCGCCGGCCAGGCGCTGCCCCTCTTCCAGGGGGCCGCCGCCGAGGCGCAGATCCGCGGGACGCTGGACCAGCTCGTCCAGGTCGCCGAGGAGCGGTTCGGTCTGACCGGCCTGACGGTCGACGGCGACGCGGAGCCCGGCAGTGCCCCCGAGGCCCCGGAGATGCCCGCCGGGCCCTACGACGCCCTGCTGGAGGCCGCCGTACAGGCGCTGGACGCGGGCGACTTCGGCGGTGCCGTACAGACGTACCGGAACGTCCTGAGCGACGACCCGGCCAACAGCGAGGCCAAACTGGGACTCGCCCAGGCCGAGTTGCTCCAGCGGGTGCAGGGTCTCGACCCCCAGCAGGTGCGCAAGGACGCCGCCGAGAAGCCGGGTGACGTCGCCGCGCAGATCGCGGGCGCCGACCTGGACCTGGTGGGCGGCCACGTCGAGGACGCCTTCGGGCGGCTCATCGACACCGTGCGCGTGACGGCGGGCGACGACCGGGACGCCGTACGGGTGCGGTTGCTCGAACTCTTCGAGGTCGTCGGGGGCGACGACCCCCGCGTGATCGCGGCGCGCAGGGCCCTCGCGAGGGCCCTGTTCTGACCAGTTCCTAAACGTCAGGGCCTGTGATGCCCGCGTGAAACATTGGCCGACAGAGGGGCAAGTGGCCGCGCTTTACCAAAACTTGGTAAACGCGGCCGCTGTTACTCCGAGTAAGTCGAGGGCGTTGAACTGTCTGGTTCCGTCCGCCAATCAACCACTCTGTGACCCCCTTCGAGGGCACCCTGAGTCGCTGACCGACACCGGCCGGTCGTCCTTCGGTTATCCCGCCGTTACTAGCGAGTAACGAACCCCCTTGTGCGGGCGGCGAGAATGGACCACGATCGGCGACGCTCGGTCCATTCCCGTACCCCGCCCGCCAGTCGGGGCAGCGGATTCCCTGGGTCCCCACCGAGTAGAGCCGAAGGCAGTGCTGTCGGCTCTTGGGCAGGGGGGTCTCCGCCGTCCGGTGGAGCCTGTCCAGCAGGTTGTGCGTGATGTGTGTCAGGCGCGACCAGTGGTTGTCGCTCGGGGGTGATCGCCGGTGATTCGGGTGCAGTCGCACCTCCGGGTACAGGCGCTCTCCTTCCCGAGGACGTAGCACTTCTCCCATCCCTGCCCGGCTGAGCCGCCGAAAGGGGCAGTCAGGGCCAGGAGATGTACGTCCGAGAAGGAGGAAATATGGAGTCCCAGGTGCGTGGCGGGACCAGATGGAAGCGGTTCGCGGTCGTGATGGTGCCTTCGGTGGCCGCCACGGCAGCGATAGGTGTCGCCCTCGCGCAGGGCGCCCTCGCCGCGTCGTTCAGCGTTTCCGGTCAGTCGTTCAAGGTGTCTGCTGACCGGCTCGACGGTACGGGCTTCTCGCAGTACGGAGCCATCGACTCGGGTTACACCCTCGACGGCAACAAGACGGCTCACCCCGTCGCGGTCTCGGCGTTCAAGAACGCCAAGATCACCAACATGTGCCAGTCCGTCGTCACCCCGGACATCCCGCTGCTCGGTTCCGTCAGCCTCGTGCTGAAGGCCGGCGGCGGTGACACGCCGGTCGAGGCGGACAACCTGTACATCGACGTCGAGGACCTCCAGGCCAACGCGACGTTCCGCGGCATCGACATCGGTGTTGCCGCCAAGGACGCCAGCAAGGGCCCGGGGCTCAAGAGCGGCGAGACGGCCAACCCGTACGGGTTCGCCCAGCAGGCCGACTCGGCCACCCTGACGGACGTGAAGCAGACGGCGTGGGCCACCACGGCGGGCACGTTCAAGCTCAGCGGCCTGAAGATGTCGGTCGCCAAGGGCGTCAAGGAGTGCTACTAGGCACGCCTGGGGCGGGCGACAGGGGCCTCGGCCGCTTCGCCCGCCCCGCTCCGCACGCATAGGCGGAGCGAACATGTGTACTTCTCACAGCAAAGCCGTTCCAGGGAGCTGTTTTCCATGAGCGCCGAGACTCCTGCCGCGCCCGGCCAGAACGACGAGCACTACCTCCAGGTGTTCCGGCGGAACTTCCGTACATGGAGGGGCGACCGCCCGTTCTGGGCCGGCCTGTTCATCGTGCTCGGCGGTGTCCCCATCGCGTACTTCCCGTACGCGAAGCTTCAGCTCGGGCACCTGACGCTGGCGATGTCCACCACCGCGGGCGCCGGTTCCCTCATCATCGGCGTGCTCCTCGTGGTGCTCGGGATCAGTCTCTGGTTCCAGAAGCACGTCCGGACGTTCGCCGGAGTCGCGGCGATCCTCCTCGCCCTGGTGTCCATCCCGGTGTCCAACCTGGGCGGCTTCCTGGTCGGCTTCCTCTTCGCCCTGATCGGCGGCGCCATGGCCGTCTCCTGGGTTCCGGGTGAACCCGACGAGGCGTACGCCGCGCCGGCCTCCTACGCCGAGCGGGACGAGCCGCAGGGCGTGGCGGCCGAGCCGGCCGGACCCGCCGCGACCGCGAACGCTGTGGACGACCCGAACGATCTGTCAGGAACGAGCCCGAGCAACGGGGCGAACGGGAGGCACAGTGCCGGCTGACAAGGTGACCCACGGGACTGAGGTGGACGAGTCCCGTGTGAGAACCGGGCCGCGCCACGCGGCCCCCAGGAAGCCGCTGTTCACCAGGTTCCACGTGCCCGCCGGCAAGGCGATAGCCATAGCCGCGATGCCGACCGCGGTCCTCATGGGAATGGGCCTCACGCCGACACTCGCCCAGGCGGACGACCACTCCACGGCCAAGAGCCTGACGGCCGACGAGTACCAGGCGTGCGTCGAGGCCGTCACCGGCGCCGACGACAAGAAGGACGCGTCGGAATCGGCGTCGCCGACCCCCTCGGCCGGCGCGAGCGAGTCGTCCGGCACGGCCACACCGACCCCCTCCGCGTCCTCCGACGCGCAGGACTCCACGGACTCGGGCAAGACCTCTTCGCCGGATTCAGGTTCCGACGACAAGGCCGAACCCACCCCCTCCGCGTCGTCCTCCGCACCGAGCACGTCGGACAAGTCGGCGGACAGCGCCGCCACTCCGGCCCCCACGGCGTCCAAGACCAAGAACCCGCTCGACCCCCTGGGGATCGGCGACGCCATCAAGGACATCCTGACGCCCGACGAGAAGGAGAGCGCCACCCCTGCTCCCTCCGCGTCGGCCTCCGCGGGCGACGACAAGGGTGACGGGGCCGGCACGACCGCCTCGCCCGACGACAAGAGCTCCTCCGGCACCGTGAAGGACACGACCGACAAGGTCACCGACACGGTCAAGGACACCCTCAAGGACACCACCGACACGGCCTCCGAGGCGGCGAAGGACACCACCGACGCCGTCAAGAAGGCCGCCGAGGACGCCGGGGTGACGCCGAGTCCCTCCGCGAGCTCCACGACGGACCCCAAGGACTGTCCGGTCGCCACCGACGACGAGGGCGGCGTCGACAACCCGGTCACCCTGCCCGACGACCCGTGGTACCTCAACGCCAGCTCCCTGCTCCTCAAGGGCGCCGACTACCAGGGCGTCGTCAAGGTGAGGACCGCCGACGGCACCGTCAAGAAGGTCCTCAAGTACGTCATCTCCGACGGCACCGACATCGGGGACCTGCACCAGACGGTGGACGACAAGCAGGCCGGCAAGACCTACCACGTGCAGGCCGCCAAGGGTTCGACGTCCACCATCCGCGACGGCAAGACGATCATGTACACGGAGAGCATCTCCGGGAACCTGCTCGGTCTGATCCCGATCACGTTCGACCCGGACAACCCTCCGCCGCTGAACATCCCGCTGATCTACTTCACCAAGGTGAAGGTCGTCCAGGCGGGCCAGTTCGGCGGCACCCTGACCATCCCCGGACTGCACCAGTACACGACCGGCTGAGTCGTCCGGAACCCGTCCGGGAGCCGCACAAGACGCCGAGGGCGCCCCCTGTCCGACAGGGGGCGCCCTCGGCGTCGTACGGAGGCGGGGTCAGGCGTGGTCGACCTCGCCCAGGTGGTGCACCCGGACCATGTTGGTGGTGCCGGGGACGCCGGGGGGCGAACCGGCGGTCATCACGACGACGTCGCCCTCGTTGAACCGCTTGAGCTTGCGCAGCTCGCGGTCGACCAGCTCGACCATCTCGTCGGTGCTGTTCACGAACGGCACGACGTGCGACTCGACGCCCCAGCTCAGCGACAGCTGGTTGCGGGTCCCCTCGTCGGTGGTGAACGCCAGGATCGGCTGCGCGGCGCGGTAGCGGGAGAGGCGGCGCGCGGTGTCGCCGGACTCCGTGAACGCCACCAGGCCCTTGCCGCCGAGGAAGTCGGCGATCTCGCAGGCGGCACGGGCGACCGAACCACCCTGCGTACGCGGCTTCTTGCCCGGGACCAGCGGCTGCAGACCCTTGGAGAGCAGTTCCTCCTCGGCCGCGACGACGATCTTCGACATCGTCTTCACGGTCTCGATCGGGTACGCGCCCACGCTGGATTCGGCGGACAGCATGACCGCGTCCGCGCCGTCCAGGATCGCGTTCGCGACGTCGGACGCCTCGGCGCGCGTGGGACGGGAGTTGGTGATCATCGACTCCATCATCTGGGTCGCGACGATCACCGGCTTGGCGTTGCGGCGGCACAGCTCCACGAGGCGCTTCTGCACCATCGGGACCTTCTCCAGCGGGTACTCGACGGCCAGGTCGCCGCGGGCCACCATGACGGCGTCGAACGCCGTGACGACGCCCTCCATGTTCTCGACCGCCTGCGGCTTCTCCACCTTGGCGATGACGGGGACCCGGCGGCCCTCCTCGTCCATCACCTTGTGGACGTCGTTCACGTCGTCGGCGTCGCGCACGAAGGACAGGGCGACCATGTCGCAGCCCATCCGCAGGGCGAAGCGCAGGTCCTCGATGTCCTTCTCCGACAGCGCCGGCACGTTCACGGCCGCACCGGGCAGGTTGATGCCCTTGTGGTCGGAGATCACGCCGCCCTCGATGACGACCGTCTTGACCCGGGGGCCGTCGATCTCGACGACCCGCAGCTCGACGTTGCCGTCGTTGATGAGGATCTGGTCGCCGTGCGAGACGTCGCCGGGCAGGCCCTTGTAGGTCGTGCCGCAGATGTGGCGGTCGCCGGGGACGTCCTCGGTCGTGATGACGAACTCGTCACCGCGCTGCAGTTCGACGGGGCCTTCGGCGAAGGTCTCCAGGCGGATCTTCGGACCCTGGAGGTCGGCGAGCACGCCGATGGCGACGCCGGTCTCGGCCGCTGCGGCCCGGACCCGGTCGTACCGCCCCTGGTGCTCTGCCTGGGTGCCGTGGCTGAAGTTGAATCGGGCCACGTTCATGCCGGCCTGGATCAGCGCGACCAGCTTCTCGTGGGAGTCGACCGCGGGGCCGAGAGTACAGACGATTTTCGAACGGCGCATGGGGCGATCCTATCGGTTTGTTTCGCTGCGGAATATTCCGTCTGGCGGAAGATACAAATGGGCGGGCGGCCGCTCAGGCGTGGCCTTGCGGCCCGCTCAGGCAGCACCCTCTCCGACCAGCGCATACGTCTGTGTGGCGATCTCCAGTTCCTCGTCCGTCGGCACCACGGCGACCGCTACTCGCGCGTAGGGCGGCGAAATAAGTCGCGCCTCGTCCCCGCGTACGGCGTTCAGGTCACCGTCGACCACGAGCCCCAGCTCCTCCAGGCCCGCGATCGCGGCCTCCCGGACCGGCGCCGCGTTCTCGCCGACACCGGCGGTGAAGGCGATGGCGTCCACCCGGCCGAGCACCGCGTAGTAGGCGCCGATGTACTTCTTCAGGCGGTGGATGTAGATGTCGAAGGCGAGCCGCGCCTGCTCGTCGCCCTCGTCGACACGGCGGCGGATCTCCCGCATGTCGTTGTCGCCGCACAGGCCGGTCAGACCGCTCTTCTTGTTGAGAAGAGTGTCGATCTCGTCCGTGGACATGTTCCCAACACGCTTCAAATGGAAGATGACGGCCGGATCCACGTCGCCCGACCGGGTCCCCATCACCAGCCCCTCCAGCGGCGTGAGGCCCATCGAGGTGTCCACGCAGCGGCCGCCCCGGACCGCCGACGCCGAGGCGCCGTTGCCCAGGTGCAGCACGATGACGTTGACCTCCTCGGGCGCCCTGCCGAGCAGTTCGGCCGTCGCCCGCGACACGTACGCGTGCGAGGTGCCGTGGAAGCCGTAGCGGCGGATGCGGTGCTCGTCGGCGGTCCGTACGTCGATCGCGTAGCGCGCCGCGGACTCCGGCATCGTCGTGTGGAACGCGGTGTCGAAGACCGCGACCTGCGGCAGGTCGGGACGCAGCGCCATCGCGGTGCGGATGCCGGTGAGGTTCGCCGGATTGTGCAGCGGCGCCACCGGGATCAGCCGCTCGATCTCCGCGAGGACCGCGTCGTCGACGACCGTCGGCTCCGTGAACGTCCTGCCGCCGTGCACCACCCGGTGGCCGATCGCGGCGAGTTCGGGGGAGTCCAGGCCGAGCCCGTCCGTCGCCAGCTCCGCGGCCACCGCCTTCAACGCGGCCTCGTGGTCGGCGAACTCGGCCGCCGACTCACGGGTCTCGCCCGTGGTCAGCGCGGTGTGCCGGAGCCGCGAGGTGCCCTCGCCGATGCGCTCCACCAGGCCGACGGCGAGCCGGGAGCTGTCCCGCATGTCGAGGAGCTGGTATTTGACCGACGAGGAGCCGGAGTTGAGGACGAGGACACGCGTGGCGGCGGAGGCCGGGCGGGCCTCGCCGGACGGCGCGGGGGCGGGGGACGGTTCGGCAGTCACTGCGCGGGAGCCTTCTGGTCGGGGGTCTGGGCCTGGATCGCCGTGATGGCGACGGTGTTGACGATGTCCTGGACGAGCGCGCCGCGCGACAGGTCGTTGACGGGCTTGCGCAGTCCCTGGAGCACCGGGCCGACCGCGATCGCGCCGGCGGAGCGCTGCACGGCCTTGTACGTGTTGTTGCCGGTGTTGAGGTCCGGGAAGATCAGTACGGACGCCTGGCCCGCGACCTCGGACTCCGGCAGCTTGGTCGCCGCGACCGACGGCTCCACGGCGGCGTCGTACTGGATCGGCCCCTCGATCCGCAGGTCGCCGCGGCGCAGCCGCACCAGGTCCGTCGCCTCGCGCACCTTGTCGACGTCGGCGCCCGTGCCCGAGGTGCCCGTCGAGTACGACAGCATCGCGATCCGCGGCTCCACCCCGAACTGCTCGGCGGTGGCGGCCGACTGGATGGCGATGTCGCAGAGCTGTTCGGCGTCGGGGTCGGGGTTCACCGCGCAGTCGCCGTAGACCAGGACCTTGTCGGCGAGGCACATGAAGAACACGGACGAGACGATCTTCGAGTCGGGCCGGGTCTTGATGATCTCGAAGGCGGGCCGGATGGTCGCGGCCGTCGAGTGCACGGCCCCCGACACCATGCCGTCGGCGAGGCCCTGCTGCACCATCAGCGTGCCGAAGTAGTTGACGTCCGCGACCACGTCGTACGCCAGCTCCACGGTGACGCCCTTGTGGGCGCGCAGCTCGGCGTACCTCTCGGCGAAGGAGTGCCGCAGGTCGGAGCTCTGCGGGTCGATGAGCTGGGCCGCGGTGAGGTCGATGCCGAGGTCGGCGGCCTTCTTGCGGATCTGCTCGGCCGGACCGAGCAGCGTCAGGTCGCAGACACCCCGGCGCAGCAGCACCTCGGCGGCGTGCAGGACACGCTCCTCGGTGCCCTCCGGCAGCACGACACGGCGCCGGTCGGAGCGGGCCTGCTCCAGCAGCTTGTGCTCGAACATCATCGGGGTGAGCCGGTCGCTGCTCGGCGCGGACACCCGCTTCAGCAGGTCCGAGGTGTCCACGTACCGCTCGAACAGGCCGAGCGCGGTCTCCGCCTTGCGAGGGGTGGCCGCGTTCAGCTTGCCCTCCAGGGAGAACAGCTCGGTCGCGGTCGGGAAGGAGGTGCCGGCCACCGAGACCACCGGGGTGCCGGGCGCGAGGCGCGTCGCCAGCGTGAGGATCTCGTCGCTGGGGCGCTCGTTGAGGGTGAGCAGGATGCCGGCGATCGGCGGGGTGCCGGCGCTGTGCGCGGCCAGCGTGCCGATCACCAGGTCGGCGCGGTCGCCGGGGGTGACGACGAGACATCCCGGGGTCAGGGCCCGCAGGAAGTTCGGCAGCATCGCGCCGCCGAACACGAAGTCGAGGGCGTCCCGCGACAGTCCGGCGTCGTCGCCGAGGAGCACCTCGCCGCCGAGTGCCTGGGTGATCTGCGCGACGGTCGGCGCGGACAGCGCGGGCTCGTCGGGCAGCACGTAGCAGGGCACCGGCAGCCGGGTGCCGAGCCGCTCCAGCACCTCGGTCCGCACCTCCGGTTCCACCCGGTTCACGACCATCGCCAGGACGTCGCAGCCCAGCCCGTCGTACGCGCGGTAGGCGTTGCGGGTCTCGGCGCGCACCGACTCGGCGGTCTGGCCCCGGCCGCCGACGACGGGGATCACGGAGGCGGCGAACTCGTTCGCCAGCCGGGCGTTCAGCGCCAGCTCGTCGGGGAGCTGGGTGGCGGCGAAGTCGGTGCCGAGGACGAGGACGACGTCGTAGTCGCGGGCGACCAGGTGGAAGCGGTCGACGAGCGTGGACACCAGCTCGTCGGTGCCCTGCTCGGCCTGGAGCGCGGACGCCTCGTGGTAGTCCATGCCGTAGACCGTCGCCGGGTCCTGTGCGAGGCGGTAGCGGGCCCGCAGCAGTTCGAAGAGGCGGTCCGGACCGTCGTGCACGAGCGGCCGGAAGACGCCCACCCGGTCGACCTGGCGCGTCAGGAGTTCCATGACCCCCAGCTCGACGACCTGGCGGCCGTCGCCGCGGTCGATCCCGGTCACGTACACGCTGCGCGTCACGCGTGCTCTCCATCCGTCTCGGCGCCAGGCGGTGCGCTGGGCTCGCAAAGGGGCCCACCAACGTGAGCAGAACCCTCTTGACAATACCTCTGGCGCTGGCTAAGGCGCCCGCCCGTACAAACGCCCTGGTCGAGCCGGACCGGGCGCCCGCACGGCCTCCGTGGGGCCGGGGGGATCGGCGGCGCCCCCCGGGGCGTGGAACAATCGGACTGGCTCACACGTACCAGCAGCGAGCAGGAGACACAGCACGATGCGCATCGGAGTTCTCACCGCAGGCGGCGACTGCCCTGGCCTGAACGCAGTGATCCGGTCGGTCGTGCACCGAGCGGTCACCAACTTCGGCGACGAGGTCATCGGCTTCGAGGACGGCTACGCCGGCCTTCTCGACGGCCACTACCGCACGCTCGACCTCAACGCGGTCAGCGGCATCCTCGCCCGTGGCGGCACCATTCTCGGCTCCTCCCGGCTCCAGCGCGACCGGCTCCGCGAGGCCTGCGAGAACGCGCAGGACATGGCGCGCGAGTTCGGCATCGACGTCCTCATCCCGATCGGCGGCGAGGGCACCCTCACCGCCGCACGGATGCTGTCGGACGCGGGTCTGCCCGTGGTCGGCGTCCCGAAGACGATCGACAACGACATCTCCGCGACGGACCGCACCTTCGGCTTCGACACCGCCGTCGGCGTCGCCACCGAGGCCATGGACCGGCTGAAGACGACCGCCGAGTCGCACCAGCGCGTGATGGTCGTCGAGGTCATGGGCCGGCACGCCGGCTGGATCGCCCTGGAGTCCGGCATGGCGGCCGGCGCCCACGGCATCTGCCTGCCCGAGCGCCCCTTCGACCCCTCCGACCTGGTCGCGATGGTCGAGGAGCGCTTCGCGCGCGGCAAGCGGTTCGCCGTCATCTGCGTCGCCGAGGGCGCCCACCCCGCCGAGGGCACCATGGACTACGGCCACGGCGCGATCGACAAGTTCGGCCACGAGCGCTTCCAGGGCATCGGCACGGCCCTCGCGTACGAACTGGAGCGCCGCCTCGGCAAGGAGGCCAAGCCGGTCATCCTCGGCCACATCCAGCGCGGCGGCACTCCGACCGCGTACGACCGCGTGCTCGCCACGCGCTTCGGCTGGCACGCCGTGGAGGCCGCGCACAGCGGAGCGTTCGGCCGGATGACCGCGCTGCGCGGCACGGACGTCGAGATGGTGCCGCTCGCGGACGCGACGACCGAGCTGAAGACGGTTCCCAAGGACCGCATGGACGAGGCCGAGTCGGTGTTCTAGCCCCGCCGGGGGATCGGATCGGATCCCGCGGGGCGGGCGGCGCGGGGCTTGTGGCCGTGCCGCGTGGCCCGTCGCGTGCTGCTCGTGGCGCACGGCGCGTCGTTCCGACGTGTCGGTACGCGTCAGCACGTGTCGTTGCGTGACGGTACGTGCCGACAGGTGCTCGCGTCAGTACGTGTTCGCGCGGATCGTCGACCAGAAGTGGTCGACGATCCGGTCGAGGTAGTCCCGCCCCGCCTCGCCGGAGTCGGCCGCGGCCGGCCCCGAGTTCCAGCTGAGCGTGGCGACCATCTGCCCTTGGTAGTCGGTGTGCAGCTCCTGCAGTGTGTCCTCCAGGAGCTGCCGGTCCAGGGGCACGGTCTTCGCGACCGGCCGTACGTACGCCTGCCAGCGCGTGGTGACCGCGCTGCGCAGCAGGTCGGCGAGTTTGCCGTCGCGGCCCGTCACGGTGACGAAGTCCGGCAGTGACAGTTCGAGCGCGTCGGCGAGCGCGGTCGACTGGCGCTCGGTGCCGCGCCAGGTGCCGGAGTCCTCCATCCGCTGGTAGGCGAGGAGTTCGAGTCCGACGGCCCGCGCGACGTCCTCCTGGGCGAGGTCGCGGGCGACGCGGTGTTCGCGCAAGGTGCGCGGGGCGCCGATGAGTTCACCCGGTGAACACCACAACACCCCAGCGAGGGCGGTGAGTTCCGGGCTGCTCGGTGCCATGGTGCCGCGCTCCCACGCGGTGATGAGATCGGGTGTCGCGTACGGCAGCCCGTAGGAGGCTCGCAGTCCGTAGGCGACGTGTTCGGGCCCCATGCCGAGCGCCGCCCGCAGTCTGCGGGCGGCGAGGGCGTTGAAGGGCGGGGTGGGCTGTTGGGCCTGCGGTCGGTGCACGCGCACAAGCTATGGGCCCCGGCCCCCTCTGACTACGGTCTGTTCGGCCACAATCACGGATCGTAGGAACCTACGGTTCCGGTCGGTGTGCCTCGTACGGGCGGTCCGACGAGTGTCATCCCTTCACGGCGCCGCCGAGCGCGAACCCCCCGCCCAGCCGTCGGGCCACCAGGACGTACAGCAGGATCACGGGCGTCGAGTAGATGACGGAGAACGCCGCGAGCTGCCCGTAGACCACTGTGCCCCGGTTGCCGAAGAACTCGTTGATGCCGACCGACGCCGGCATCTGGTCCGGGGTGAGCAGCAGCATGAAGGGGACGAAGAAGTTCCCCCACATCATCACGAACGAGAAGACCGTCACCACCGCCACCCCCGGCCCCATCAGGGGCAGCACGATCCGGATCAGGGACTGCAGGGAGGACGCCCCGTCCGTCCAGGCCGCCTCCTCCAGCTCCTTCGGGACGCCGTCCATGAAGTTCTTCATCAGCCAGATGGCGAAAGGCAGTTGGGAGGCGGCGAAGAAGAAGATCGTGCCCTGCATGGTGTCGATGAGGTTCACCTGCACGAACAGGGCGTACACCGGCACCATGATCGCGGTGATCGGCAGACTCGTCGCGAACAGGACGGTCAGCAGGAAGGGCCGGTTCAGCCGCGACCGGAAGCGGGACAGCGGGTAGGCCGCGAGCGCCGCGCACACCACCGTCAGAAGGGTGCCGCCACCGCACAGGATCAGGCTGTTCAGCAGGGGCGTGAAGGTGATGTCCGACGTCATGACGGCGTCGAAGTTCGACAGGGTCACCCCGTCCGGCACCTTCACCCTGAGGTCGGCGTGCGCGTCCAGCGACGACAGCACCACCCACGCGAGCGGCAGCGCGAACGCGGCCGCCACCACCAGGAGTCCGGCGTCCGCGGCCAGCCGCCGGGCCGACCGGCGGGACCGCGGTCGTACGCCGCGGGTCAGGACGGCCATGTCACACCTCCGTCCGCAGCAGCCGCATGTACACCAGCGAGAACAGCGAGCCCACCACCAGGAGCAGCAGGGCCACCGCCGTGCCGTACCCGATCATGCTGTTCTGGAAGGCCTGCTCATACATGAACAGGGGCAGGGTCTGGCTGCGGTCGCCCGGGCCGCCCCGCGTCATCACCCAGATCAGCCCGAACACCGACAGCGTCTGCAGGGTGTTGAGCATCAGGTTGGTGCCGATCGAGCGGCGGATCATCGGCAGCGTGATGTGCCACATCCGCCGCCAGCCGCCCGCGCCGTCCACCTCCGCGGCCTCCGTGATCTCCTTCGGGATCTCGTTCAGGGCCGCCGAGTAGACCAGCATCGAGAAGGCCGTGCCCCGCCACACGTTCGCGAACGACACCGCGAGGATCGGCAGCGTGAACATCCAGTTCTGGGACGGGAGATGGAGCCAGTCCAGGATGGCGTTCAGGGTGCCCTCGCGGCGGAAGAAGGCGTAGAGCAGGAAGCCCGCGACCACCTCGGGCAGCACCCAAGCGGTGATGACGACCGCTCCGACCAGCGTGCGGACCGGCTTCGACGCCCGCTGCATCAGCGCGGCGAGCGCGAGGCCCAGGGTGTTCTGCCCGACCAGCGACGACAGGACCGTGAACACCAGCGTCAGCCATACGGCGTTGAGGAACGCGTCGTCGCGGAACGCCTCCCTGAAGTTGTCGAACCCGACGAACGAGGAGTGCGCCTGACCCGTCAACTGCAGGTCCGTGAAGGCGATGTAGGCGCAGTAGACGATCGGGCCGGCGAGGAAGAGGAGCAGCAGGACGACCGCGGGGGTGAGCGGCAGGGCCCGGCCGGCGGAGCGGAGGAGGCCTCCCCGGTGAGGGGAGGCGACCTTCGTGGCCGGCCGGTGGAGCGGTGGGGGTGCCGCCTTCGTCGTGACACTCACTTGCGGGTCACCTGGTCGTCGGTGGCCGACTTCAGCTCCTCGTCGTAGGTGCTCGCCGCCTTGTCGACGGAACTGTCCCCGGTCGTGACGCTCTCCATCGCCTCCTGGATCGCGGTCGACACCTTCGGGTACGCCGGGTAGGCGGGCCGGTAGTGCGTGCTGGCGACGAGGTCCGTGAAGAACTTGATGCCGGGCTGTGCCTGGGTGTACGCCGGGTCGGCGGCGACGTCCTTGCGGACCGCGATGCCGGAGTTGGCGATGTACCACTTCTGGGCGTTCGCCTTCGTCTGCATCGTCTTGATGAACTCGAAGGCCAGGCCGGGGTTGCCGGCCTTGGACGGGATCGACCAGGTCCAGCCGCCGGACATGCTGACCTTGCCGGGGGCTTGGCCGTGCTGGGTGGGCATGTGGGCGAGGCCGAGCTTGCGCGACCACGCGGGCCACTCGTGTCCGGAGCCCTTCAGCCAGTCCTGCGGGAGCCAGCTGCCGTCGAGGTCGATGCCGAGCTTGCCGCCCGGCAGCAGGTCGCCGCGGACGCTGGTGGCGAAGTTCGGGTCGAGGGCGTCGGTGACGTCGGGGCCGAGCTTCTCCTTGTAGACCGTCTCCACGAACGTGAGCGCGTCCTTGAAGGCCTGGCTGCCGGCGACCCACTTCTTCGACGCGGTGTCGTACAGCGGGTCCGACGTGCCGTCGCCCGTCCCGTAGAGCAGCATCTCGAAGCCCTGCATGGTGGCCGCCTCACCGGCGGGTTTGCCGGTGTAGACGTTCAGCGGGGTAACGCCGGGGACCTTCTTCTTGATGGCGCGGGCCGCGTCGAGGACGTCGTCCCAGGTCTTGGGCTGCCAGTCGGCGGGCAGCCCCGCCTTCGCGAAGACACCCTTGTCGAACCAGAGGCCGCGGGTGTCCGTGCCGTCCGGGACGCCGTACGTCTTCCCGTCCTGTGCCTTGGCCGCCGCCTTCGCGGTGTCGATGAACTGGCCCCAGTCGGACCACTTGTCCAGATAGGGATCCAGCGGTTTCAAGTACCCGCTGGTGATGTCCGAGTTGATGAGGAAGGTGTCCTCGTAGACCAGGTCCGGGGCGGTCTTCGGCGACCTCAGCATCTGCTGGAGCTTCGTGTAGTACTCGGAGTCCGGGGCCTTGATCGGGACGAGTTCGACCTTCTTCCCGGGGTTCGCCTTCTCGAACTGTTTCTTCATCTCGCCGAGGTAGGTGTCCATCACCCGGACCGAGTTGTCCGTGGACTGTTTGAACGACACCTTCACGGTGTCCGGATCGCTTCCCGATCCCGACCCGCACGCGGTGAGGGTCGTCGCGGCGAGCAGCGTGGCGAGAAGTACGGGGGCGGCGGTGGGGCGCACGGGCACGACCTCCTGCAGGGCCTGCGTCATTGAGGGCCGAGTTGTCTGCCGGTGAACGTAAGGGGGCGCCGGATCGGGGGTCAATGGCCGTGCAACAGCCCAAGTCACCAACATGACAACGTTGTTGTCCGCGGAGGCCGGCCCCGGTCCCGCTCCGGCCCCGCTCCCGCCCCGTCGGGGCGCCGGTAGCGCCGCGCCGGGTCCTGGAGCTCCCCGATCATCAGATCCGGCCCGGTGCCCCCATGAGATTCATGTCCCACCGAGACTCATGTCCCACTGAGACATTTTCGGGTGTACGGTCGAAGGCATGGGAGACATCGAGGCAACGGAGCCGACGGCGACCCCGGGCACCGCGCCCGCCGGGGCGGACGTCGAGGACCGGCGACGGCGCAAGGCCCGCCGCACCCGCGACACCCTCGCCACGGCCGCGATCGAGCTGATCCTCGACCAGGGTCTGGAGAGCGTGACCGTCTCCGCCGTGGCCGACCGCGCCGACGTCACCCGCCGCACCTTCAGCCGCCACTTCGTCGGCAAGGAGGACGCGGCCCTCGACTTCGTCCGCGGCGACGGCGACCGCATCAACGCCTGCCTGCGCGCCCGGCCCGCCGCCGAACCACCGCTCGTCGCGTACCGCCGTGCCGTCGCCGACTGGCTCGCCGACCAGACGGACCCGGCCCGGCACCTGCGCCCCGACATGCGCCGGCTGCTCGCCCTGGTGGACACCGAACCCGCGCTCTTCGCCGCCTACGAGCGCATCCGGGTCGACGCCCAGGAGGAGTCGATCCGCATCATCGCCGCCCGGCTCGGCACCGACGAGGTACGGGACCTGCGCCCGGCCGTCGTCGTCGACGCCGCCGCCGGTGTCCTCACCGCCGCGCTGCGCGCCTGGGCGCGCGACGCCACGGGCCCCACCGACTCGGCCGCCGCCGACCTGGCCTCCCTGGTGGAGCAGGCCTACGACGCGCTGATGGGAGAGGCCGCACTGGCCGCCTCCCACGCCACCCACCCCGGATCAGGAAAGTGACCAGCACCATGAGCACCACCCCCACCACCCCGGCCGGTCTCGCCGACGCCGCCACCGAGTTCTCCGGCCGCACCGCCCTCGTCACCGGCGCCGCGTCCGGCATCGGCCTCGCCACCGCCCGCCGGCTCGGCCTCGGCGGCGCCTCCGTCGTCATCGCCGACCACAACGAAGAGGGCGCCGAGCAGGCCGCCGCCGACCTGCGCGCCGAGGGCGTCAAGGCAGCCGCCGTCGCCGTCGACGTGACCCGCCCCGAGTCGGTCGAGGCCGCCGTCGCCTTCGCCGTCGACACCTTCGGCGCGCTCCACCTCGCCGTGAACAACGCCGGAATCGGTGGCCCTGTCGCCCCGACCGGCGCGTACGACATCGACGCGTACAACCGCGTCGTCCGCACCAACCTCGACGGCGTCTTCTTCTCGCTGCGCCACGAGATCCCCGCCCTCCAGGCGGCCGGCGGCGGTGCCGTCGTGAACGTCTCCTCCATCCTCGGCTCGGTCGGCTCCGCCGGATCCTCCGCGTACGTCGCCGCCAAGCACGGCGTGATCGGGCTGACCCGGACGGCCGCCGCCGAGTACGCCTCCTCGGGCATCCGGATCAACGCGGTCGGCCCCGGCTTCATCGAGACCCCCCTGCTCCAGGGCATGGACCGGGCCCAGTACGACGGACTCGTCGGACTCCACCCGGCGGGACGGCTCGGCCGCCCCGAGGAGGTCGCCGAGCTGATCGTCTTCCTGCTGTCCGACCGCGCCTCCTTCGTCCACGGCGGCTACCACCTGGTCGACGGCGCCTACACCGCCGTCTGAGCCGCACCCAGCCGTTCGAGAGGAGCAGAAACGACATGAAGGCACTCCAGTACCGCACCATCGGCGCCGCCCCCGAGGTGGTCACCGTCCCCGACCCCGAACCCGGCCCGGGGCAGGTCCTGTTGAAGGTCACCGCCGCCGGCGTCTGTCACTCGGACATCGCGGTCATGAGCTGGCCCGCCGAGAGCTTCCCGTACGCCCTGCCGCTGACCCTCGGGCACGAGGGCGCCGGCACGGTCGCCGCACTCGGCGACGGCGTGAGCGGGGTCGCGGTGGGTGACGAGGTCGCCGTCTACGGACCGTGGGGCTGCGGCGTCTGCGCCAAGTGCGCGGAGGGCAAGGAGAACTACTGCCTGCGCGCCGACGAGCTCGGCATCCGGCCGCCCGGACTCGGCGCCCCCGGCGCGATGGCCGAGTACCTCCTCGTCGACGACCCCCGGCACCTCGTGCCGACCGACGGCCTCGACCCGGTCGCGGCCGTCCCGCTCACCGACGCCGGCCTCACCCCGTACCACGCGATCAAGCGGTCCCTGCCGAAGCTGACGCCCGGCTCGACCGCGGTGGTCATCGGCACCGGTGGCCTCGGGCACGTCGCCATCCAGCTGCTGCGCGCGATGACGTCCGCCCGGGTGATCGCCCTCGACGTCAGCGAGGACAAGCTCGCGCTCGCCCGCACGGTGGGGGCCCACGAGGCCGTGCTCTCCGACGCCGGAGCGGCCGCGAAGGTGCGCGAACTCACCGGCGGTATCGGCGCCCAGGCCGTCTTCGACTTCGTCGGCGCCGAGCCGACCGTCCGCACCGCCGGTGCCGTCGCCGCCGTCGAGGGCGACATCGGCATCGTCGGCATCGGCGGCGGCGCCCTGCCCGTCGGGTTCGGCTCGCTGCCCTTCGAGGTGTCCGTCACCGCGCCCTACTGGGGCTCCCGCGGTGAACTCATCGAGGTCCTCGACCTCGCCCGGGCCGGCGCCGTCTCCGTCCACACCGAGACGTACTCGCTCGACGAGGCGCCCCTCGCGTACGAGCGGCTGCACGCCGGGAAGATCAACGGGCGCGCCGTGATCCTGCCGAACGGCTGAGGCAGTCACGGGCTGACGGGCCTGTGGAGACGAGGTTCCGGCTCGTCAGCCCTTCGTCACCCACCGGTACTGCAACTCCGGCCGCCCCACCGTCCCGTACTGCGGGGCGCGGGCGGCCCGGCCCGCCTCCACCAGGTGTTCCAGGTAGCGGCGGGCCGTGATCCGGGAGATGCCGACGGCCTCGGCGACCCTGGCCGCCGTCAGGCCGTCGGCGCAGTCCCGCAGGGTGACGGTCACGCGCTCCAGGGTCGGCGCGCTCAGCCCCTTGGGCAGCGCCGCGGGCCCGGGCGCGCGCAGGGCCGCAAGCGCCCGGTCCACCTCGTCCTGGCCGCTCGCCTCACCGGCCGCGGCGCGGAACTCGGCGTACCGGACGAGCCGGTCGCGCAGGGTCGCGAAGGTGAACGGCTTCAGCACGTACTGCACGACCCCGAGCGACACACCCTCCCGTACGACCGCCAGGTCCCGCGCGGACGTCACCGCTATCACGTCGGCGTGGTACCCGGCCGCCCGCAGCGAACGGGCGAGCTGGAGGCCGTGCCCGTCCGGCAGGTGCAGGTCGAGCAGCAGCAGGTCCACCGGCGTACGGTCCAGCGCGCGACGTGCCTCGGCCCCCGTGTGCGCCTTCCCGACAGCCGTGAAGCCGGGCACCCGCCCCACGTACATGAGGTGCGCGTCGGCGGCCACGGGATCGTCCTCGACCACGAGCACCCGGATCGGATCGGTCATACATCGCCTCCGTGCAGGGCGGACCGCGTCGGACGGCCGGGGTGGATGGACTGACG
The DNA here is from genome assembly GCF_002078175.1 of Streptomyces sp. M41(2017). Taxonomy (GTDB): domain Bacteria; phylum Actinomycetota; class Actinomycetes; order Streptomycetales; family Streptomycetaceae; genus Streptomyces. The sequence goes on from NZ_MWFK01000001.1 coordinate 3,616,873, forward strand.
CGGCACGGAGCCGGGTTCCGGGGCGGGCGGTCCTGACTCCGGGACCGGGTGGAGATCCGGTTCCGGGTCCGTGACCAGGGCCCGGTCCTGGCCGGGGACGGAATCCCTCTCCGTGTCGGCGGGCGGGTCCGGGACGGCGCCCGTGCCTGTGTGGGCGAGCGGGTCCGGGACAGTGCCCGTGCCGGCGTGGGGCGGCGCAGCCGGGACGGTACCCGTGCCCATCTCGGCGTGCGGGGGCGCGACGGCGCCCGTGCCCGGGTCGGTGGGTGCGGTCGGCAGGGGGAGGTGGGCCTCGAACTCCGCTCCGCCGCCCGGTGCCTCCCGGACCGTGAGCGTGCCCGCGTGGCGCAGGACCGTCTGGCGGACCAGGGCCAGGCCGAGGCCGCGGCCCGCGGGGCCCGCCGGTTTCGTGGACCAGCCGCGCTGGAAGACCTGCTCGGCGTGGGCGGGGTCCACCCCCGGACCGGTGTCGGCGACCCGCAGGACGAGCACCGCGTCGTCCGTGAACGCCGTCACCGTGACCCGTGCGCGGGTCGTGCCCTGCGCGGCGTCCATCGCGTTGTCGATCAGATTGCCGAGGACCGTGACCAGGTCGCGGGCGGAGAGCGAGGCCGGGAGCAGCCCGTCGTCGATGCCGCTGTCCTCGGACACCACCAGCTCCACCCCGCGCTCGTTCGCCTGAGCCGCCTTGCCCAGCAGCAGCGCCGCGAGGACGGGTTCGCTGACCGCGGAGACCACCTCGTCGGTGAGGGCCTGCGCCAGCTCCAGCTCCGCGGTCGCGAAGTCGACGGCCTCCTCGGCGCGGCCCAGCTCGATCAGCGAGACCATCGTGTGCAGCCGGTTCGCCGCCTCGTGCGCCTGCGAGCGCAGAGCCTGGGTGAAGCCCCGCTCCGAGTCCAGCTCGCCCGTCAGCGACTGGAGTTCGGTCACATCGCGCAACGTCACCACGGTGCCCCGGCGCTCCCCGCCGGACACCGGCGAGGTGTTCACCACGAGGACCCGCGTGTCCGTCAGATGCACCTCGTCCACGCGGGACTCCGCCGACAGCAGCGCGCCGGTGAGCGGCGCGGGCAGCCCGAGGTCGGCCACCGAGTGGCCGACCACCCCGTCCGTGACACCGAGCAGTTCCCGGCCGCCGTCGTTCATCAGCGCCACCCGGAACTGCCCGTCCAGCATCAGCAGACCCTCGCGCACCGCGTGCAGCGCGGCCTGGTGGTAGTCGTGCATACGGCTCAGCTCGCCCGCGTTCATCCCGTGGGTGGAGCGCCGGAGCCGGGCGTTGATGACGTACGTTCCGATGCCGCCGAGCAGCAGCGCGCCCGCCGCGACCCCGATGAGTGCCGTGACCTGGTCCTGGACGCGCTTGGTGATCGCCTCGACCTTGATGCCGGCGCTGACCAGGCCGATGGTCCCGCCGTCGACCCGGATCGGGGTGACGGCGCGCACGGAGGGGCCGAGGCTGCCCGTGTACGTCTCCGTGAAGGAGCGGCCGGCGAGGGCCGGGCCGATGTGCCCGAGGAAGTGCTGCCCTATGAGGGTCTCGTCGGGATGCGTCCAGCGGATGCCGCGCGGGTCCATGATCGTGACGAAGTCGACCTCGGTGTCCCGCTGCACCTGGAGGGCGTACGGCTGGAGCCGCTCGGTCGGGTGGGCGGTGCCGATGGCCTCGTGGACCGACGGGGCGTCCGCGACGGAGCGGGCGACCGCCATCGCCTGCCGGCCCGCGGCCTCCTCGGCCTGGCTGCGGTCGCTGACGTACGTGAACAGCGCGTATCCGGCGACGAGGACCGCGATCAGCACGGCCTGCATGCCGAAGAGCTGGCCGGCGAGGCTGCGGGGTCGCGGGACGCGGGGAAGGCGCATGCCGTTCAGTGTGCCTCGCCCGCGCGAGTGCTCCACCGGGCAGGACCCGCGCGGTCCGCGCGGCGTGAAATCGCCCGGCGGCGCGGCGTGAACTCAATGAACGGAAGGGTGACCGCCCTCACACGCCGGGAGATAGTCCCCTCATCCCCCCGGGAGCCCACGCCCCCGGACCCCCGGACGTGAGCCGCACGCCGGGTACCGCCGGACGTGAGCCGCACGCCGGATGATGCCGATGACGTCGTCAAGGAGGGCAGCCGTGGCCAGCACATCGCAGACGGCACCTGCCGCACCCGCCGCCAAACGGGACCGCACGCACTACCTGTACCTCGCCGTGATCGGCGCCGTGATCCTCGGTATCGCCGTGGGCCTGATCGCCCCCGACTTCGCGGTCGAGCTCAAGCCCATCGGCACCGGCTTCGTGAACCTGATCAAGATGATGATCTCGCCGATCATCTTCTGCACCATCGTGCTGGGCATCGGTTCGGTACGGAAGGCCGCGAAGGTCGGCGCCGTCGGCGGGATCGCGCTCGGCTACTTCCTGGTGATGTCCCTGGTCGCGCTCGCCATCGGCCTGGTCGTCGGCAACATCCTGGACCCGGGCAGCAGCCTCGCGATGACCGACGCGGTCAAGGAGGCGGGCCAGGGCCAGGTGTCGGCGGAGGCGCTGCCGCCGGTGGACTTCGTGCTCTCGATCATCCCGACCACCATGGTCTCGGCGTTCACCGAGGGCCAGGTCCTGCAGACCCTGCTCGTCGCGCTCCTCACCGGCTTCGCCCTGCAGGCGATGGGGTCGGCCGGACAGCCCGTGCTGCGCGGCATCGAGCACATCCAGCGGCTCGTCTTCCGCATCCTCGCGATGGTCATGTGGGCCGCCCCGCTCGGCGCCTTCGGCGCCATCGCCGCCGTCACCGGCTCCGCTGGCGTCGACGCCCTGAAGAGCCTCGCCGTGCTGATGCTCGGCTTCTACGTCACCTGCTTCCTCTTCGTGTTCCTCGTGCTCGGCACGGTGCTGCGGGTGGTGACGGGCCTGAACATCTTCACGTTCCTCAAGTACCTGGGCCGCGAGTTCCTGCTGATCCTGTCCACGTCGTCCTCCGAGTCCGCCCTGCCGCGCCTCATCGCGAAGCTGGAGCACCTGGGCGTCGGCAAGTCGGTCGTCGGCATCACCGTGCCGACCGGTTACTCCTTCAACCTCGACGGCACGATGATCTACATGACCATGGCGTCGCTGTACATCGCCGACGCGATGGGCACGCCGATGTCGATCGGGGAGCAGATCCCGCTGCTGCTCTTCCTCCTCGTCGCCTCCAAGGGCGCCGCGGGCGTCAGCGGCGCGGGTCTCGCCACGCTGGCCGGAGGCCTCCAGTCGCACAAGCCCGCCCTGGTGGACGGGGTCGGTCTGATCGTCGGCATCGACCGCTTCATGAGCGAGGCGCGCGCGCTGACCAACTTCGCGGGCAACGCCGTCGCGACGGTCCTGATCGGCACCTGGACGAACGAGATCGACAAGGAGCGGGTCGCCGAGGTCCTCGCCGGGCGGCTGCCCTTCGACGAGAAGACCCTGCTCGACGAGTCGGGCACGGCCGGTGACGCCGCCGACGCGCCGGACGTACCGGAACAGGGCGGCGAGAAGGAACTGGCCAAGGCGTAGAGCGCCCCGCCCGGGACCGGCCCGCGTCGGATCTCCGGCGCGGACGCCCCCCACCGGACCGGCACACGCCGGTCCGCCAGACGCCGGCCGGCCGGGCCGCACCCCCCGCGGGCCCGGCCGGCCGGTTCCGGGCCGGGCGACGGACGGGACGGGACCCCTGACCCCGGCCCGTTCAGTCGCTCAGCTCCGCCACCAACGCGGTGGCGCGTGAGGCGGGTACGCCCGCCGCGGCCAGCATGGTGACCGCGGCGGAGCGGCCCGCCTCCTGTGCTGCCAGCAGCCCGTCGTTCACCGCCTCCATGAGCGCGAACAGGGTCTGCTCGTGCACGTACGCCAGCGCGTGCGGCGGCAGCGGCGACACGAACACGCCCTGCTCCAGGCCGCGCCGGAGGATCTCCGCGCAGGCTTCCCGGACCGGCGTGAGCCGCTCGCGGATGCCCTGCATGGTGACGCTCCGCTGGGCGAGCGCGACCAGCAGCCGGTAGCGGTCGGCGATCTCCCAGACGGCGAGCGTCGAGCGGGCGAGGGACTCCGCCGGGTCCGCGACCCCCTCACGGCCCGCCGCGTGCGCCGCGGCCACGGCGGCCACCGCCTCGTCGGTCAGCGTGCCGACCAGCGCCTCCCGGCTGGGGAAGTGTCCGTACACCGTGCGCCGTACGACGCCCGCCGCCTTGGCGATCTGGTCCATGGACGCGTCGGGGTCGCGCAGCAGCTCGGCCAGCGCGACATCGAGGATGCGGCGGCGGTTCACATCGGCGCGGCTCGGGTTACCCGTGGTCATGGCTGCCATTCTGCCCGGCTCCCGGGCGCCCTCACGTCCTGCGGTCGTCATGGCTCCACCTCCTGATTTGCACAGCGCTGTGCAACCTCGTACATTGCACATGGTTGTGTAATTGCACGCCACTGTGCAAGTCCCGGCGCGGGCCGATCCCCGTTCCGGACGATGGAGGAGGGCGACCGTGGCCATGCGTCTCGTCATGAACGAACCGGTCGAGAGGATGGACCGGCCCTATGCCCGGCGCTGGTGGGCACTGCTCGTGCTCTGCCTGAGCCTGCTGATCATCGTGATGGCGAACACCGCCCTCACCGTCGCGGCCCCGGACATGACCCAGGACCTCGGCCTGTCCAGCGCCGACCTGCAATGGGTCATCGACGGCTACACGGTGCCCTACGCCGCGCTGATGCTGCTGCTCGGCGCGATCGGCGACAAATACAGCCGTCGCGGCGCGCTCGTCCTCGGACTCGTCGTCTTCGGCGGCGGCGCGGTCGCCGGATCGCTCGTCGACAGCTCCACGGGCGTCATCGCCGCCCGCGCCGTGATGGGCGTCGGCGCCGCGCTGATCATGCCCGCGACGCTCTCCCTGCTCGCCGCGACCTTCCCGCGCGCCGAGCGGGCCAAGGCGATCGTCCTGTGGACGGCCACCGCCGGGCTCGCCATCGCCGCCGGACCGCTGGTCGCCGGCGCCCTGCTGGAGCACCACGGCTGGTCGTCGACGTTCCTCATCAACGTGCCGATCGCCGTCCTCGCCATCGTCGGCGCCCTCGTCCTCGTCCCGCCGTCCAGCGCCGCGCACCGCCACCGCATCGACTACGTCGGCGGTCTGCTCTCCGTGGTCTGGATCGGCTCGCTCGTCTACATGATCATCGAGGGGCCCCACTTCGGCTGGGGAGTGAAGGCCGTCTCCGCCGCCGTGGTCGCCGGCGCGGGCCTGCTCCTGTTCGTCCTGTGGGAGCTGCGCCACCCGCGCCCGGTCGTCGACGTACGCCGCTTCGCGCAACGCCGCTTCGCGGGCTCGAACCTCGCCGTCGCCCTCTTCTTCCTCGCCGTCTTCGGCGCCTTCTACTACCTCACCCAGCACCTCCAGTTCGTCCTCGGCTACGACGCCCTGGACACCGGCGTACGGATGCTGCCGCTGGCCGGAGCCGTCTTCGTGGGCTCGGCACTCACCGGCTACCTCACCCCGCGCGTCGGCATGCGGATCACGGTCACCGCCGGCATGGTCGGCGGGACGGCGGCCCTCGCTCTCCTCACCCGGGTCGACGCCGCCTCGTCGTACGGCGACTTCGTCGTGCCGCTCGTCATCCTCGGCCTCGCCATCGGGCTCGCCCTGTCGCCCTGCACGGACGCCATCATGGGCGCGTTCCCCGAGGCGGAACTGGGCGTCGGCGGCGCGGTCAACGACACCTCGCTGGAACTCGGCGGCTCGCTCGGCATCGCGATCCTCGGCTCGGTGCTGGCGGGCTCGTACTCCTCGCACCTCACGGACGCGACGGCGGGCAGCAAGCTGCCGGCGGACGCGCTGTCCACCGCCCAGGACTCGGTGGGCGCCGGATACGCCGTCGCCCAGGGCATCGGCGACAAGGCCCGTCAGCTCGGCGAGCAGGCGGCACACACGACGGACGCGGGGCAGGCCGCCCAGCTGAAGGCGCAGGCCGGTCAACTCGCCGACGGCGCCCGGCAGATGACCGACGCGGTCGGCTCGTCCTTCTCGGACGCGGTGGCGCACACGAGCCTCGTCGGCGCACTGATCCTCGGCGTCGGCACGGTCCTGGTCGCCGTGCTGCTGCCCCGCAAGGGACACCCGAAGACCGGCTCCGAGACCGACGCCGAGACCGGCTCCGAGCCGGGCACCGGGTCGGGCGAGCACGCCGAGGCGGGGATGGCCGCGGAGAACGGCGCGGACTCCGCAGCACCTGCCGAAGCCGAGGCCGAGGACGGAGCCAGTGCCGGGGCTGCCGGAGCCGGTGTCGAGGACGGCGCCGGAGTCGACGTCGCCGAGTCGCCGGACGCGAGCGCCTCGGCGGCGCGCGCGGGCCGCTGACCCCGGCGCTCCGGAACCGCGGCCCCCGGGCTGTCGTCTCGTACACCGTGCACTAGCGTGCCGTGCCGGACAGACCGGCACGGCACGGCACGTTCTGTGGAGGACGGCGAGCATGAAGATCGACTGGGACCGGCGTACCTGTGCGCGGCGCGGGCATGTGACGTACGCGCCCGTCGAGGGGGCGCTGCGGGAGCGGCTGCGGGCCGAGACGGGGCTGGGCGAGGCCTGGCGCTGTCTGCGCTGCGGCGACTTCGCGCTCGGCGACCCGCACGGCTCGGGCCCCGCCGCCGAGGCGCCGCTCGTGCCGCGCGGCAAGGTGCTGCGCGACCTCTTCATCCTGCGCTTCCTGGCGATCGAGCGGGCGGTGCGCGGCGTGTTCATCGTGCTGGTCGCCGTGGCCGTGTGGAGGTTCAGCAACAGCCAGGACGCGGTGCGCCGGCTCTTCGACGAGTATCTGGACGTCCTGCGGCCCGTGTTCCGGCACTTCCACTACGACCTCGACCACTCGCCGGTGGTCGGCACGATCCAGAAGACGTTCGGCTACAAGCACTCCACGCTGCTGCTGGTCGCGGTCCTGCTGCTCGTGTACGCCCTCATCGAGATCGTCGAGGCGGTCGGCCTCTGGTACGCCAAACGCTGGGCGGAGTACCTCACGGTCGTCGCCACCGCCGCCTTCCTCCCGCTGGAGGTCTACGAACTCACCGAGCACATCAGCTGGCTGAAGATCGCCACCCTGGTCCTGAACATCCTCGCCGTCCTCTACATCGCCCTGGCCAAGCGCCTGTTCGGCCTGCGCGGGGGACACCGGGCCTTCGAGGCGGAACGGCAGAGCGCCTCGCTCCTGGAGATCGAGGAGTCGGCCGGCGTCATGGTGTGACCCCTCGGCGCCGGGGCGCCCGCGTCGACCGGACGACGGCCGAGGAGCCCGGGGCGGGTCGGTCACCCTTGCCGGGGGTCTCCGCGACGGCCCGCGAGGGCTTGCCTTGACGTCGGCGTCAAGGATTACCGTCGGGTCATGCGAATCGGCGAGCTGGCGACGCGGGCCGGGACGACCACACGGACCCTGCGCTACTACGAGTCGCGGGGGCTGCTGCCCGCGCGGCGCGGCGAGAACGGGTACCGGACGTACGGCGAGGACGACCTGAAACTGCTCCGGCAGATCAGGACGCTCCAGGACTTCGGGTTCGACCTGGAGGAGACGCGGCCCTTCGTGGAGTGTCTGCGGGCCGGGCACCCCGAGGGCGACGCGTGTCCCGCCTCCCTGGAGGTCTACCGCCGCAAGCTCGGCGAGCTCGACGCACTGATCGGCGAGCTGCGGTCGGTGCGGGCACAGGTCGGCGAACAGCTGACGCGGGCGGAGCGGGCCCGTGACGAGCTGGCGGCCGACGCGCTGGTTCCGGGAGGTCCGGAACCCGTATGCGAGCTGGGAGGGCGGACGCGATGATCAGAGCGGCAGGCGTGACCGAGGTGACGGACGAGGACTTCGCGGCGGAGGTGATCGGGGCGGATCTGCCCGTCCTGGTGGAGTTCACCGCCGACTGGTGCCCGCCCTGCCGGCAGATGGGCCCGGTGCTGAGCGAGCTGGCTTTCGAGGAGGGCGACCGGTTCCGCGTCGTCCAGCTGGACGTGGACACCAATCCGGAGACGACGCTCGCCTATGGAGTGCTCTCGATGCCGACGTTCATGGTTTTCCGTGACGGGGAACCGGTGAAGTCGATGGTGGGCGCCCGCGCGAAGCGGCGACTGCTCCAAGAGGTGTCCGACGTGCTCTGAGCCCGTCGCCACAGGCCACCCCGGAACACAGAAAATCCCCTGGGCAATTGCGCCCGGGGGATTCTTTTGCGTATATTCAATGCTTTGCGACTTTGGAACCTCAAGTCACAAAGAAGTTCACGATGCAGAGTATATCCGGGCGGGAGCGGAATTGTCAAACAAGGGCTCACACACAGAATTCCCCGACGATGAACTGCGGCACGAGCAGGAATTCATCGACGGGCTGTACGCGCGCGTGGACGCCCTGCGCGGTGTCACCGAGGCCTCCGTCGAGGACGCCCTCGCCCAGGGCAACACGCCCATGCAGGCCCGCCTCGAACGGGACGTCCTGGTCGCCGAGCGCTCGGGCCTCCTCGCCGCGCTGAACGCCGTGGACGGCTCGCTCTGCTTCGGCCGGATCGACCTGTCCCCGGAACAGGGCGCGTCCACCCCCGCGGTCAGTCACCACATCGGCCGCATCGGCGTCCGCGCCGACGACACCGAGCGCACCCCGATCCTCATCGACTGGCGGGCCCCCGTCGCCCGCCCCTTCTACCTGGCCACCGGCCACACCCCCATGGGCCTGCGCCGCCGGCGGCACATCACCACCGACGGGCGGCACGTCACCGACCTGCACGACGAGATCCTCGACCTCGGCGACCGCGAGCGCACCGGACACGAGGACCCGACCGGTGACGCCGTACTGCTCGCCGCGCTCAACTCGGCCCGCACCGGCCGGATGAGCGACATCGTGCAGACCATCCAGGCCGAACAGGACAGGATCATCCGCGCCCCGCACCGGGGCGTCATGGTCGTCGAGGGCGGCCCCGGCACCGGCAAGACGGCCGTCGCCCTGCACCGTGCCGCCTACCTGCTCTACGAACACCGCGAACTGCTCGCGAAGCGGGCCGTCCTCATCGTCGGCCCCAACCCCGCCTTCCTCGGCTACATCGGCGAGGTGCTGCCCTCGCTCGGCGAGACCGGCGTCCTGCTCTCGACCGTCGGCGAACTCTTCCCCGGTGTCCACGCGACCGCCCCCGACACCCCCGAGGCCGCCGCGGTGAAGGGCCGCGCCGCGATGGCGGAGGTCCTCGCCGGCGCGGTCCGGGACCGCCAGGCGCTCCCCGACCCGGTGATCGCCATCGAGCACGACCGGGACATCCTGATGCTCGACGCGGGTCTCGTCCAGGTCGCCCGGGACCGCACCCGCGCCGCGGACCTGCCGCACAACGTGGCCCGCGAACACTTCGAGGGGCACATCCTCAACACCCTCACCGACATGCTCGCCGAACGCATCGGCACCGACCCCTTCGACGGCTCCAACCTGCTCGACCCGAGCGACATCACCCAGATCCGGGACGAACTCGCCGAGAACCCCGACGTGTGGTCGGCCATCGACCAGTTGTGGCCGAGGCTGACCCCGCAGCGGCTCGTCGCCGACCTGCTGGCCGATCCGCGCGGCCACGTCACGGACGAGGACGCCGCGGCGATCCGCCGCCCGGTCACCGGACCCGACGACTGGACCGCCGCAGACGTCCCCCTCCTCGACGAGGCGGCCGAACTGCTGGGAGAGGACGACCGGATCACCCGGGCCCTCGCCGACCAGGAGCGCCGCACCCAGATCGCGTACGCGCAGGGCGTGCTGGACGTCTCCTACGCCTCACGGACGTACGAGTTCGAGGACAAGGAGGAGGAGGACTCCGAGGTCCTGTCCGCGCACAACATCATCGACGCCGAGCGGATGGCCGAACGGCACGAGGAGGACGACCACCGCAGCGCCGCGGAACGGGCCGCCGCCGACCGGACCTGGGCCTTCGGGCACATCATCGTCGACGAGGCGCAGGAGTTGTCGCCGATGGCGTGGCGGCTGCTGATGCGGCGCACCCCGACCCGTTCGATGACCCTCGTGGGCGACCCCGCGCAGACCGCGGAGGCGGCGGGCGTCGGCTCCTGGGAGGAGATCCTCTCGCCGTACGTCGGGGACCGCTGGGAGCACACCCGGCTGGGCGTCAACTACCGCACGCCGTCCGAGATCATGGACGTCGCCGCCGGGGTGCTGCGCTCCGAGCGCCCCGGATTCGAACCGCCCCGCTCCGTCCGCTCCACCGGGGTGCGGCCCTGGGCCCGCGACGCCGGCGACGACCTGCCCGGTGCCGTGGCCAAGGCGGTCGGCGAACTGACCCCGGCCGAGGGGCGGCTCGCGGTGATCGCGCCGCGCGCCCTGCACACCGCGCTCGCCGGACGGCTGGACGGGATCACGGCGGGCGAGGAGCCGGACCTGACCCGCACGGTGGTCCTCCTCGACCCCCGGCAGGCCAAGGGGCTGGAGTTCGACTCCGTGCTGGTGGTCGACCCCGCGTCGTACGGCACGAGCGACCTGTACGTGGCGCTGACCCGGGCCACCCAGTCCCTGGGCATCCTGCACACGGGCGAGCTGCCCACCTCGCTCCGGGACGCCGGGCTGGAGTGAGCGCCCGACCGGACCGGGCACCGGGCGCATCCGGGGCACCGCACGGCGCGGCCCCCGGCGGTCACACCGCCGGGGGCCGCGCCGCGTCCGGTCAGGCCGGCCGCAGCCACACCGTCGAGAGCGGCGGCAGGGTCAGCTGGATGCTGGCCGGGCGGCCGTGCCAGGCCGTGGGCTCCGGCTTGACCGGGTGCGGGTTGGTGACGTCGCTGCCGCCGTAGCGCAGCGTGTCGGTGTTGAGGACCTCGTGCCAGGCGGGGATGTCCTCGGGGACGCCGAGGCGGTAGTTGTGGCGCACGGCGGGGGAGAAGTGCGAGACGGCGAGCAGCGGGGTGCCGTCGGCGGCGTGGCGCAGGAACGCGAACACGTTGTCGTCGGCGGAGTCACCGGTGACCCAGGCGAACCCGGACGGATCCGTGTCCCGCTCCCACAGGGCCGGGTCGTCGCGGTAGACCGTGTTGAGGTCCCGGACCAGGTCGCGCACCCCGCGGTGGTCGGCCTCGGCGCCGTAGGCGGGGTCGAGGAGCCACCAGTCCGGCCCGTGCGCCTCGGACCACTCCGCTCCCTGCGCGAACTCCTGCCCCATGAAGAGGAGTTGCTTGCCGGGGTGGGCCCACATGAAGGCCAGGTAGGCGCGCAGCGTGGCGCGCTGCTGCCACCAGTCGCCGGGCATCTTGGAGACGAGCGAGCGTTTGCCGTGGACGACCTCGTCGTGGGAGATCGGCAGCACGTAGTTCTCGCTGTAGGCGTACACCATCGAGAACGTCATCTCGTTGTGGTGGTACTTCCGGTGGACCGGCTCGTGGGCCACGTAGTCCAGCGAGTCGTGCATCCAGCCCATGTTCCACTTCAGCCCGAAGCCCAGCCCGCCGAAGCCCCCGGGACCGGTGTGGTGGGTGGCCCGGGTGACCCCGTCCCAGGCCGTCGACTCCTCGGCCACGGTGACGACACCCGGGTTGCGGCGGTAGACGGTGGCGTTCATCTCCTGGAGGAACGCCACCGCGTCCAGGTTCTCCCGCCCGCCGTGCTCGTTGGGGCTCCACTGGCCGGGCTCGCGGGAGTAGTCGAGGTAGAGCATGGAGGCCACCGCGTCGACGCGGAGGCCGTCGATGTGGAACTCCTCGCACCAGTAGGTGGCGTTGGCGACGAGGAAGTTGCGGACCTCGCGCCGGCCGTAGTCGAACTCCAGGGTTCCCCAGTCGGGGTGGTCGGCGCGCTGCGGGTCGGCGTGCTCGTACAGCGGGCGTCCGTCGAAGGCGGCGAGCGCCCAGTCGTCGCGCGGGAAGTGCGCCGGCACCCAGTCCATCAGCACGCCGATGCCGGCCCGGTGGAGCGCGTCGACCAGGTACTTGAAGTCGTCCGGGGTGCCCAGCCGGGCGGTCGGCGCGTAGAAACCGGTCACCTGGTAGCCCCACGAACCGCCGAAGGGATGCTCGGCTATGGGCATCAGCTCGACATGCGTGAAGCCCAGGTCGGCGACGTACGCGGGAAGCTGCTCCGCCAGCTGGCGATAGGTCAAGCCAGGTCGCCAGGAGGGGAGATGGACCTCGTAGACCGAGAACGGAGCCTCGTGGGCCGGCCGTTCGGCCCTCTTCCCCAGCCACCGGGCGTCCTGCCAGACGTGGTGCGACGCGTGCACGACCGAGGAGGTCCTCGGCGGCTCCTCCGTACGGCGGGCCATCGGGTCGGCGCGCAGCGTGTGGGACCCGTCGGGACGCGTGATGTCGAACTTGTACAGCTCGCCCTCACCGACCCCGGGCACGAACAGCTCCCACACCCCGGTGGCGCCGAGCGAGCGCATCGGATGCCCCGTGCCGTCCCAGAAGTTGAAGGCGCCGGCGACCCGGACCCCCTGCGCGTTCGGGGCCCACACCGTGAACCGTGTTCCGGCGACGCCCTGCTGTTCCATCGGCTCCGCGCCGAGCGCCTTCCACAGTTCCTCGTGCCGGCCCTCACCTATCAGGTGCAGGTCCAGTTCGCCGAGCGAGGGAAGGAAGCGGTACGCGTCCTCGGCCTCCACCACCGTGTCCTCGTACGTCACGAACAGCCGGTACGCCTCCGGGACCGCCCGCAGGGGCAGCAGTCCGGAGAAGAACCCGCCGCCGTCGTCCTGGAGTTCGGCCCGCAGGTCCGGGGTGACGACGGTGACGCCGAGCGCGTACGGGCGGAAGACCCGGAAGGCGATGCCGCCCGGCAGCGGGTGCGCCCCCAGCACCCCGTGCGGATTGTGGTGCGTGCCGCTGAGCAGCCGGTCACGGTCGCTCGCGTCGACCCCGGCGAAGACGGGAACCGCGTCCCCGGAGCCGGACCCGAGGGGCTCCGCCGGGAGAGCGGGGCCACTGTCCGGCAGGCCTTGGCCGGTGTCGAGGGAATCCGAACCGGCGTCCGGCAGGTCGGGGCCGCTCTCGGTGAGCGCGGACTCCGGGATCCTCGCCACGGCGCTCACGCCCTTCTTCGAGCTCTTGGAGGCGGAGGACTTCTTGCCGGTGCCGGTCTTCCCGGACACCGCTTTCCCGGCCGCCGTCTTCTTCCCGGCATCCGGCTTCTTCGAGCCGTTCTTCTTCGGACTGTCGTCGGACGGGGGGCGGGGCGTCACGGGAGGGGCCTCCTCGGCAGGGGAACGGAGTCGAGCACAGGGGTGTTCAGGACGACGCGGCGAGCCGCCGCACCGCCGCCAGCGGAACCGGCAGCCAGTCCGGGCGGTGCCGGGCCTCGTACACGACCTCGTACACCGCCTTGTCCGTCTCGAAGGCGCGCAGCAGGACGGGGTCCGTGCGCGGGTCGAGTCCGGAGACCTCGGCGTAGCCGGCGCAGTACGCGGCCCGGCAGGCGTCGGCCCAGCCGGAGGCCGGCGGCTCGGAGGTGCCCTCCGTCCGCGACGAGCCGGCGGCCGGGGGGAGCGAGTGGGCCGCGTAGTCGAAGGAGCGCAGCATGCCCGCGATGTCGCGGGCGGGGGGCTGCGGCATCCGGCGTTCGGCGAGGGGCTTGGACGGTTCGCCCTCGAAGTCGATGAGGGACCACTCCCCGTCGGGCGAGCGAAGGCACTGGCCGAGGTGGAGATCGCCGTGGATGCGCTGCGCGGTCCAGGTGTGGCCCTCCGCGGACAGGTCCGCCAGCGCCTCGAACGCGGTGCGCAGGCCGGGCGCGTAGGGCCGCAGGGCCGGGACCGCCTGTGCGGCGGCCTCCAGGCGCTCGGTCATCGTGTCGACGAGCGGCGCCATCTGGTGGTGGCCCAGAGTCACGGTGGGCAGTGCGCGGGCGAGCGAGGTGTGGACCTCGGCGGTGGCCCGGCCGAGCGCCCGTGCCTCGGCGGTGAAGTCCTCGCCCTTGGCCAGCTCGCGCAGCGCCAGCTCCCAGCCGTCCGTCGCACCCTGCACGAAGGGCTGCAGGACACCGAGCACGTACGTCTCGGCGTCCAGGTCCGCGAGCATCCAGGCCGCGGGTGCCGGAACCCGTGCGCAGTCCTCGCGGGCCAGCGCCAGCGGGAGTTCCAGGTCGGGGTTGACCCCCGGAACGATCCGGCGCAGCACCTTGAGGATGAACGTATCTCCGTACACGATCGAGGAGTTGGACTGTTCCGCCGTGACCAGGCGCGGAACGAGGTCCTCGCGTATCTCCTGGCGGAGGTCGCGCTCGAAGCGCAGGTCGCCGACGCGGGCACCGGTGCGCAGGGCCTCCAGGAGGACACCGGCGGGGCGCGGGTCGTACAGCGCCTCGTACACCGTGCGGCCGGCCAGCGGCCCGTCCTCCAGGTGGCCGATCAACGCGGGCGCCAGATGCGGTGGCAGTACGTCGCGGACACCGATGAGCAGTTGGTAGCAGTCCCCGGGCTGCGAGGACGCGCCGTGCGCGGCGGTGAGCGGCTGATGCGCGCGCACCAGCAGATGAATCAGACCCAACGGGGACGTGGGCGGCAGGAGTTCGACCGCGGCCACCAGGGAGAATCCGGTCACCGGACGCCCCTTGCCCGCGAACCAGCGCTGCCGCGGCAGCCATTCCCGCAGCAGTGGATCGAGTGACGCGAGCAACTCGGGGCGTGCGAGCGGGGCCGGGACGGAGTGGGTTACGGCTTCCGACATGGGCGTCGCGTCCTTTCCCCAGTGCCCGGGTTCCCGGATACCGGGCGAGTCGGGGGTGTTCCTGATGGGTGCCCCGGGCGGGGCGGTGGAAACCGCCCCGCCCGCAGCTTCTAGACCGCGTCCGTCCGCAGCCGGAACCAGTAGAAGCCGTGTCCGGCGAGGGTCAGGAGGTAGGGGAGTTCGCCGATGGCGGGGAAGCGGACGCCGCCGATGAGTTCGACGGGGTGGCGGCCGGTGAACTCGCGGAGGTCGAGTTCGGTGGGCTGGGCGAAGCGGGAGAAGTTGTGGACGCACAGGACGAGGTCGTCCGTTCCGTCCTCGTTGGAGGGGGCCTCGCGCAGGAAGGCGAACACCGCGGGGTTCGACGACTGGAGTTCGGTGTAGGAGCCGAGTCCGAAGGCGGGGTTCTGTTTGCGGATCTCGATCATGCGGCGGGTCCAGTGCAGCAGCGAGGAGGGTGAGGACATCGACGCTTCGACGTTGGTGACCTGGTAGCCGTAGACGGGGTCCATGATCGTGGGGAGGAAGAGGCGGCCGGGGTCGCTGGAGGAGAATCCGGCGTTGCGGTCGGGGGTCCACTGCATGGGGGTGCGGACGGCGTCGCGGTCGCCGAGCCAGATGTTGTCGCCCATGCCGATCTCGTCCCCGTAGTAGAGGATCGGGCTGCCGGGCAGGGAGAGCAGCAGGGCGGTGAAGAGTTCGATCTGGTTGCGGTCGTTGTCGAGCAGGGGGGCCAGGCGGCGGCGGATGCCGATGTTGGCCCGCATGCGCGGGTCCTTGGCGTATTCGGCGTACATGTAGTCGCGTTCTTCGTCCGTGACCATTTCGAGGGTGAGCTCGTCGTGGTTGCGCAGGAAGATGCCCCACTGGCAGTTGCTGGGGATCGCGGGTGTCTTGGCGAGGATCTCCGAGACGGGGTAGCGGGACTCGCGGCGGACGGCCATGAAGATGCGGGGCATGACGGGGAAGTGGAACGCCATGTGGCACTCGTCGCCGCCGGAGGGGAAGTCGCCGAGGTAGTCGACGACGTCCTCGGGCCACTGGTTCGCCTCCGCCAGCAGCACCGTGTCCGGATAGTGCGTGTCGATCTCCTTGCGGACCCGCTTGAGGAACTGATGGGTCGCAGGAAGGTTTTCGCAGTTGGTTCCCTCGACCTGGTACAGGTACGGGACCGCGTCCAGCCGGAACCCGTCGATCCCCAGGTCCAGCCAGAACCGCAGCGCGGAGATGATCTCCTCCTGCACGGCCGGGTTCTCGTAGTTGAGGTCGGGCTGGTGGGAGAAGAAGCGGTGCCAGAAGTACTGCTTGCGGACGGGGTCGAAGGTCCAGTTGGAGGCTTCGGTGTCGACGAAGATGATCCGGGCGTCCTGGTACTGCTTGTCGTCGTCGGCCCAGACGTAATAGTCCCCGTAGGGGCCGTCGGGGTTGGCGCGGGACTCCTGGAACCACGGGTGCTGGTCGCTGGTGTGGTTCATGACGAAGTCGATGATGACGCGCATGCCGCGTTGGTGGGCGGCGTCGACGAACTCCACGAAGTCGGCGAGGTCGCCGAACTCGGGCAGGACGGCGGTGTAGTCGGAGACGTCGTAGCCGCCGTCGCGCAGGGGGGATTTGAAGAAGGGGGGCAGCCACAGGCAGTCGACGCCCAGCCATTGCAGGTAGTCGAGTTTGGCGGTGAGGCCTTTGAGGTCTCCGACGCCGTCGCCGTTGCTGTCCTGGAACGAGCGCACCAGGACCTCGTAGAAGACGGCGCGCTTGAACCACTCGGGATCGCGGTCCTTGGCCGGGGTGTCCTCGAACGTATCCGGGACGGGCTCATTGACGATCATGTGGTGGGTGACCCTCCGATCAGCGGTGAGGACGGTCGCAGGACGGTGAAGACGTGCGCGGGCCGGTGCCCGGGCTCCAGGCGCACATAGTTGGTCCTGCCCCAGTTGTAGGTCTCGCCGGTGAGCTCGTCGCGCACCGGGACGGACTCGTGCCAGTCCAGGCCGAGCGTCGGCATGTCCAACGAGACCGTGGCCTCCTGGGTGTGGCGGGGATCGAGGTTCGCCACCACCACAACCGTGTTCGAACCACGTGCGTCACTGACGGACTTCGAGTAGGCGATCACCGCGTCCTGGTCGGCGTGGTGGAAGTGCAGATCACGCAGTTGGCGGAGGGCGGGGCTGCGCCTGCGGACCGCGTTGAGCAGCGTCACCAGCGGTGCGATGCTCCGGCCCTCGCGCTCCGCCGACTCCCAGTCGCGCGGGCGCAGTTGGTACTTCTCCGAGTGGAGGTACTCCTCGCTCCCGGCCCGCAGCGCGACGTTCTCGCAGAGCTCGAAGCCGCTGTAGATGCCCCAGGTGGGGGAGAGGGTCGCGGCGAGCACGGCCCGCAGCTCGAAGGCCGGCCGGCCGCCGTGCTGGAGGAACTCGTGCAGGATGTCGGGGGTGTTGACGAAGAAGTTGGGCCGCATGTGCGCGGCCGCCTCGCCGGACAGCTCCGTCAGGTAGTCCGTCAGCTCCTGCTTGGTGTTGCGCCAGGTGAAGTAGGTGTACGACTGCTGGAAACCGGCAGCCCCCAGGGTGCGCATCATCGCGGGCCGGGTGAACGCCTCGGCCAGGAAGATCACGTCGGGGTCGGTCGCGTTGATCTCCGCGATGACCCGCTCCCAGAAGACGACGGGCTTGGTGTGCGGGTTGTCGACGCGGAAGATGCGCACGCCGTGGTCCATCCAGTGCCGCAGTACCCGCACCGTCTCGGTGACCAGGCCCGGCATGTCCTTGTCGAACGCGATCGGGTAGATGTCCTGGTACTTCTTCGGCGGGTTCTCCGCGTAGGCGATCGTGCCGTCGGAGCGGTGGTGGAACCACTCCGGGTGCTTCTCCACCCACGGGTGGTCCGGCGAGCACTGGAGCGCGAAGTCGAGCGCGATCTCCAGGTTCAGCGAGGCGGCCCGGGCCACGAAGGCGTCGAAGTCCTCCAGGGTGCCCAGGTCGGGGTGGATCGCGTCGTGGCCGCCCTCGGGGGAGCCGATCGCCCAGGGCACGCCCACGTCCTGGGGGGCGGCGGACAGGGTGTTGTCGGGGCCCTTGCGGAAGGTGGTGCCGATGGGGTGGATCGGCGGGAGGTAGACGACGTCGAAGCCCATCTCCGCGATGGCGGGCAGCCGTTCGGCCGCCGTGCGGAACGTGCCGTGCACCGGCGGGTCCAGCTGCCCGGACTCCGAGCGCGGGAAGAACTCGTACCACGAGCCGTACAGCGCCCGCTCCCGCTCCACCAGCAACGGCAACGGCTCGGACGACGTCAGCAGGTCGCGCAGCGGATGACGGGCCAGTACCTCGTCCACCTCGGGGGTGAGCGCGGCGGCCAGCCGGGTGGCGACGGGACGGCCGGGGTCGCGCAGCGCGTCGACGGCCGCGAGGACGGTGTCCCGGGCGCGCTTGCCCTTCGTCCCCTTCGGGATGCCGGCGGCGGCCCGCTCGTACAGCCGTGCGCCCTCCTCCAGCACCAGCTCCGTGTCCTGACCGGCCGGGATCTTGATCCCCGCGTGGTGCCGCCAGGTGGTGACGGGGTCGCCCCACGCCTCCACCGTGTACGTCCAGCGGCCCTCCCGGTCGGCGCTCACACGGGCGCCCCAGCGGTCCGTGCCGGGAGCCAGCTCGCGCATCGGCGACCAGGGACCGGGGCGGCCCTCGGGGTCGTACAGGACGACGTTCGCGGCGACCGCGTCGTGGCCCTCGCGGAACACCGTGGCCGAGACCTCGAACTCCTCGCCGGTCACCGCCTTCGCGGGCCGGCGGCCGCCCAGCACCATCGGCCGGACGTCGAGGACGGGAATGCGCCCGACGGCCGTCACCGGGGCGGGCGGGGCGGTCACGGGAGAGTCGCCCACCCGGGTCGCCGGGACGGCGGACCTGCTCTTCTTCTTGGCCGGTGTGCCCGACTTCCTGGCCGGTGCGCCCGACGCGGAGGCGGCGGCCTTGCGCGGCGCGGACGCCCGAGGGGGGGAGGTGCGGGCGGCGGACGCCGCCGGCACCGGGGCGACGGTGTCCTGGACCGTGGTGTCCGGGACCGTGGTGTCCGGGACGACGGGCGTGGCCGCGTCCTCGGTGGCGGGGCCGGCGGCCTCGGAGGCGGCGACGGGTTTCTCCTCGGTGCGGGGACGGGGTTCGGTCTTGCGCTTTCTGGGCTTCTCGGAGGTGGTCGTCGGGGATGGCGACGAGTGGTGCGTGGCGGGCATGACCGCTCCTGTCCGCGTCAACGTGGGTGGGCGGATGGGGGTGTGGGGAGGTGGACCTGCGAGGTGTACCGGAGGAGCCTTCCCACCCTATGCGGGTGAGCATTCCGGCACTTTGTTAACTACTCACGCGTATGTCTACACACAAGACCGGCCTCGTCCCGGGCAGGCGAGGCCGGTGCGGTGTGGCCGAATCACCCTGGTTGTACCAGCATCCCGCCGCCGTCACCCGACGTTCAGCAGTTTGTTCGGTGAACCGGGGCCGACACCTGACAACTTCCCCGGAACGGCCTGTTTCATCAGCGCCTTCGCGACCTGTGCCGGAGCGGCCCGCGGATGGCCGGACAGATACAGGGCGGCGGCGCCCGCGACATGAGGGCTCGCCATCGAGGTGCCGGAATAGGCCACTTTCCCCGTGTCGCTCGTGTACGAAGCTGACGTGATTGCCACCCCCGGCGCGAACAGGTCCACCGCCGGACCGGTGTTGGAGAACCGCGCCCGCGCGTCGGTCCGGTCGCTCGCGCCGACCGTGAGCGCCTGGGTGACCCGCGCGGGGGAGTAGCGAGCGGCGGGCCGGCCGTCGTTGCCCGCCGCGACGGTGTAGGTCACGCCGGAGGCGATGGAGTTGCGGACGGCCGCGTCCAGCTGGGCGTTGCCGTACCCGTCGAGACTGAGGTTGGCCACGGCCGGCTTCCGGGCGTGCCGGGTGACCCAGTCGATCCCGGCGATGACCTGAGCCGTGGTGCCCGCGCCCCGGTCGTCCAGGACACGGACGGCGACGACCCTCGCCTTCTTGGCGACGCCGTACCGGCGGCCGACGACGGTGGCGGCCACATGGGTGCCGTGGCCGTTGCCGTCACGTGCCGTCCGGTCGCCGTCCACGAAGTCCCATCCGTAGCTCGCCCGGCCGCCGAAGTCCCGGTGGGTGATCCGGATGCCGGTGTCGATGACGTACGCCGTCACGCCCGCGCCCGCCGGCCCCGAGGGCGTGTACCGCCCGTCGAGCGGCCGGTTCCGCTGGTCGATCCGGTCCAGGCCCCACGAGGGCGGGTACGTCCGGGTGCCTTCGAGGGCCACCCGGGTGTCCTGGACGACGGAGGCCACCCGGGGATCGGCGGCGAGCCGTCGGGCCCGTCTCTCGTCGACGCGTACGGCGAAGCCGTTGAGAGCCGTGCCATAGGTGTGGCTGATTCTCGCTCCGTACGTCTCGGCGATGTCCGCGCCCGCCGCCGACGGAGCGCGCGTACCGCTCGTCAGCGTCACGATGTAGCTCCCGCTGACGGAGCCGGGATCCCCCGCTCCGAGGACCCGCCCCTCGGCGAACGCCCGGTCCGGTGGGGCGATGGCCGAAAGCACCGCGGCCGTCGCGACCGCGGTGAGACCCGCCCCCCAGCGCAGCCGCCGCTTCCTCGTCCGTGCCATGACTGCTGTTCCCCTCCTCACGTCGACGTACGGGGTCCGGGGCCGCCCTCGCGGACAGGACCCGGCCGTACGTCACCCGGCGAGCCTCTCCCGGCGGGGCGAAGCACCACAAGGCCGCCCAGGAGGGCGGAATCGGCCATACCGAACAGGGAGGCCCCGTGAAGGTTGCGGCGAGTTTCCGCCGATGTCACACAGTCGGACGGATCCGGGGGCGTGCCGCGATGCGCCGTGTCGCGAAGGCACCCCCGCCGCTACCGTCGTGGGTGACGAAGGCCGCACAACGCCGTGCGGTCCTCTGCCGCGTACGTCCTCCGTGAAGGTGGAATCCGTGAAGGCGATCCGCAGATTCACCGTCCGACCAGTGCTCCCCGAACCCCTTCACCCCCTCAGTGACCTGGCACGCAACCTCCGCTGGTCCTGGCATGCCGAGACCCGTGACCTCTTCCAGTCCGTCGATCCGGAGCGCTGGGCAGCCTCCGACGGCGACCCCGTACGACTGCTGGGCAGCGTGTCGGCCGCCCGGCTCACGGAGCTCACCGAGGACAGCCGCTTCCTGCGCCGCCTCGCCGAGGTCTCCGACGACCTGCGGGACTACATGACCGGCGACCGCTGGTACCAGACGCAGACCTCCGACCTGCCCGCCGCCGTCGGCTACTTCTCGCCCGAGTTCGGCATCACCGCGGCCCTCCCGCAGTACTCGGGCGGCCTCGGCATCCTCGCGGGCGACCATCTCAAGGCGGCCAGCGACCTGGGCGTCCCGCTCATCGGGGTGGGCCTGCTCTACCGGCACGGCTACTTCCGCCAGTCCCTGTCCCGCGAGGGCTGGCAGCAGGAGCAGTATCCGGTCCTCGACCCCAACGAACTGCCCGTCGTCCCCCTGCGCGAGGAGGACGGCACCGCCGCCCAGGTCTCCCTCGCCCTGCCCGGCGGCCGCGCGCTGCACGCCCGGATCTGGCTCGCCCAGGTCGGCCGCGTACCGCTGCTCATGCTCGACTCCGACGTCGAGGAGAACGACCTCGGCGAACGCGGTGTCACCGACCGGCTGTACGGCGGCGGCAGCGAGCACCGGCTCCTCCAGGAGATGCTCCTCGGCATAGGAGGGGTGCGTGCGGTCCGGACGTACTGCCGGCTGACCGGGCACGCGCCGCCCGAGGTGTTCCACACGAACGAGGGCCACGCCGGATTCCTCGGGCTGGAACGGATCGCCGAACTCGGCGACGCCGGGCTGGACTTCGACTCCGCCCTGGAGGCGGTCCGGGCGGGCACGGTCTTCACCACCCACACCCCGGTCCCCGCGGGCATCGACCGCTTCGACCGCGAGCTGGTCGCCCGCCACTTCGGCGCCGACGCGGAACTCCCGCGCATCGACGTGGAGCGGATCCTCGCCCTCGGCATGGAGACCTACCCCGGCGGTGAACCGAACCTGTTCAACATGGCCGTGATGGGCCTGCGCCTCGGCCAGCGCGCCAACGGGGTCTCCCTGCTGCACGGCCAGGTCAGCCGGGAGATGTTCTCCGGACTCTGGCCCGGGTTCGACGCCGAGGAGGTGCCGATCACCTCCGTCACCAACGGCGTGCACGCGCCGACCTGGGTGGCCCCCGAGGTCTTCCGGCTCGGCGCCCGGCAGATCGGCGCGCAGCGCACCGAGGACGCGCTGACCGTCGGCGGCTCGGACCGGTGGGACGCGGTCGCCGAGATCGCCGACCAGGAGATCTGGGACCTGCGCCGGGTGCTGCGGGAGCAGCTCGTGCTGGAGGTGCGCGAGCGACTCCAGGCGTCCTGGCGCCAGCGCGGCGCCGGTACCGCGGAACTCGGCTGGATCGACGGGGTGCTGGACCCGGACGTCCTCACCATCGGCTTCGCGCGCCGTGTCCCCTCGTACAAACGTCTGACGCTCATGCTGCGCGACCGGGACCGGCTCATGGACCTGCTGCTGCACCCCGAGCGGCCCGTCCAGATCGTCGTCGCCGGCAAGGCGCACCCCGCCGACGACGGCGGGAAGCGGCTGATCCAGGAGCTGGTCCGGTTCGCCGACGACCCCCGGGTGCGGCACCGGATCGTGTTCCTGCCGGACTACGGCATGGCGATGGCGCAGAAGCTCTACCCGGGCTGCGACATCTGGCTCAACAACCCGCTGCGCCCGCTGGAGGCGTGCGGCACGAGCGGGATGAAGGCGGCGCTCAACGGCTGTCTCAACCTCTCGGTCCTGGACGGCTGGTGGGACGAGTGGTTCCGGCCCGACTTCGGCTGGGCGATCCCCACCGCGGACGGCACCGCGACCGACGACGACCGCCGTGACGAGCTGGAGGCCAACGCGCTGTACGAGCTGCTCGAACAGCGGGTCGCCCCCCGGTTCTACGACCGCGGTCGGCACGGCCTGCCCGACCGGTGGATCGAGATGGTCCGCCAGACGCTGACCCATCTCGGACCGAAGGTGCTGGCCGGCCGGATGGTCCGCGAGTACGTGGAGCGGCTGTACGCCCCCGCGGCGCACGCCCACCGCTCCCTCACCGCCGACGCGGCACGCGAGCTCGCCGGCTGGAAGGCGCGGGTCCGCGCCGCCTGGCCGCAGGTGACCGTCGACCA
The DNA here is from genome assembly GCF_002078175.1 of Streptomyces sp. M41(2017). GTDB lineage: Bacteria > Actinomycetota > Actinomycetes > Streptomycetales > Streptomycetaceae > Streptomyces. The sequence continues at coordinate 3,639,737 of NZ_MWFK01000001.1, forward strand.
CCTGGAGGCGACCTCGGCCACCACGACCGCGGAACTGGGAGCCAGCCTCTCGCTGCGCGTCCGCGTGGGTCTCGGCGATCTCTCCCCGGACGACGTGGAGGTCCAGGCCGTCGCGGGCCGCGTCGGCACCGACGACCGGATCGCGGACGCCGTGTGCGTCCCGCTGAAGCCGGCCGGCGGCTCCGACCTGGAGGGCCGTTGGGTGTACGAGGGCCCGCTGTCCCTCGACCGCACCGGTCCGTTCGGCTACACGGTCCGCATCCTGCCGGCGCACCGGCTGCTGGCCTCCGGCGCGGAACTGGGCCTGGTGGCCGTGCCGTCGGAGGAGCCGGGCGAGGGCGCGGGGCTGCTGATGCGCTGAGCCGGAGGCGTCACGGGTCCGTCGGAGCCACGGCCGCCGGGGCCGGACCGCACAGCGCGGTCCGGCCCCGGCGGACCGCGTCCGGTCGCGTGGTCCGGGCGACCGGGGCGGGGTTCAGCTGTCGAGCCCCTCGCACAGCCGGCGCAGCACCTTTCCGCAGCGCTGCGCGTAGGCGTGCTGCAGGCCCCGGGTCGCGGCTCCGCCGGCCCGGGCGTACCACTTGACCGCGCGGCTGAAGGCCGTGACCGTCAGCCAGACGGTGCCGTCGCCGGTGCGGGAGACCACGAAGGCCTCCTCGCCGCATTCGGGATGGCCGGTGAGCGTGCCGTAGGCCCAGGCGGTGCGCCGGGGTTCCTCGGCCGTCCAGACCACGCGGCAGGGAGCCTTGATCGGGCCGATGGCGACCGTGACGTCCACGCCGGGTGCCGCCCTGTCGGCGTCGGAGACCATGCCGACGCCCATGGTGCGGTGCATCTCCCAGGTCATCAGGGCCTCGGAGGCGCGCCGGAAGACGGCCTCGCCCTCGCCGATCCGGGAGCGCACGTGCATGCGGTGGAAGCCCGGGGGGCAGCGGTCCTCGCGGGTCGCGCCCACGTCCTCGTACGTGTAGGGCATGGGGGCAAGAGTAAGGCGGCACCCGGGGGAGTCCTCGCCCCGGGTGCCGCCTCGTTCGATCTGCCGGTGCGCTAGTTGACGTTCACGGCGGACCAGGCGGCCGCGACCGTCTTGTACTCCGTGCTGGTGGAGCCGTACAGGGCCGACGCCGCGGAGAGCGTGGCCGTGCGGGCGCCCGCGTACTTGGTCGTCGACGTCATGTACGTCGTCAGCGCCTTGTACCAGATCTGCAGCGCCTTGGCCCGGCCGATGCCGGTGACCGTGGTGCCGTTGGACGTCGGGGAGTTGTAGCTGACCCCGTTGATCGTCTTGGCGCCGCTGCCCTCCGAGAGGAGGTAGAAGAAGTGGTTCGCGACACCCGACGAGTAGTGCACGTCGAGGTTGCCGACGGTGGAGGACCAGGAGTCCTTCGAGCCGCCGTCCTTGCTGGGCTTGTCCATGTAGCGCAGCGGCGTGCCGTCGCCGTTGATGTTGATCTTCTCGCCGATGAGGTAGTCGCCCACGTCGGAGGAGTTCGCCGCGTAGAACTCGACGCCGGTTCCGAAGATGTCGGAGGTCGCCTCGTTCAGGCCGCCGGACTCACCCGAGTAGTTGAGGCCCGCGGTGTTGGAGGTGACACCGTGGCTCATCTCGTGACCCGCCACGTCCAGCGAGGTCAGCGGGTGCGTGTTGCCCGAGCCGTCGCCGTACGTCATGCAGAAGCAGCTGTCGTCCCAGAACGCGTTCACGTACGAGTTGCCGTAGTGCACGCGGGAGTAGGCGCCGACGCCGTTGTTCTTGATGCCGCTGCGGCCGAACGTGTTCTTGTAGAAGTCCCACGTCTCCTGGGCGCCGTAGGCGGCGTCCGCGGCGGCGGTCTGGTCCGTGCTGGAGCTGGACGCGGCGCCGGTGCCCCACACGTCGTCGGCGTCGGTGAACAGCGTGCCGGTGCCGGACGTCTTGTGCGCCAGGTTGTACGTCTTGTGGCCGCCGCGCGTGCCGTCCGTCAGGTTGTACGTCGAACCCGACTTGGTGGTGCTGAGCGTGACCGTGCCCGAGTAGAGGCTCTTGCCGGTACCGGTCTCGATGCCCTGGTACTCGTAGAGCTTCTTGCCGGTGGCCGCGTCGGTGATGACGTGCAGCTCGTTCGGGGTGCCGTCGTCCTGGAGGCCGCCGACGACGGTCTCGTAGGCGAGGGTCGGCTTGCCGGTGGCGGCCCAGATCACCTTGCGGGGAGCCTGGTCGGCCGCGGTCTTGTCCGAGCCGGCGTTCTTGGCGGCGGTGAGCGCCTGCTTCTCGGCCTTGGCGGTGGTGACCGCCGCCTTGAGCGAGGAGACCTTGATGGCCGCCTTCGTCGCCTTGGTGACGCCTTCGGTCTTCCCCGCCTTGGTCTCGTGCACGACGAGGTCGCCGCCGAGAACCGGAAGTCCGTTGTACGTGCGCTCGTACCGCGTGTGGACCGTGCCGTCGGCGTCCTTGACGACGTCTCTGACGACCAGCTTCTCCTTGGCGCCGAGACCTATCTCCTGGGCGGTCTCCGCCGTGGCGGCGTCGGCCTTCTGGATGAGGGCGGTGCGTGCGGAGGAGGAGAGCTGGACGGGCGAGCCGGCGAGGGGGGTGGTCTTGCCGGTGGGAAGCGCCGCGGTCTGGGCGGCGGCACCGGTGGTCATACCGGTGGCGAGCAGGGCTCCGGCGGCGACAGCGGTGGCGATGGCCAGAGTGGTGCGCTTGTGACGCGCGTAGAGGGGGGTCACGCAAGCTCCTTCTCGTGGGGGCGTCCGAACGGCTTGGGGATGCCGGACGGACGATTGTGAAGTTGCGGTGCGGGTGAGCCGTGCGGTGGAAGCGTGCCACTCGGGGCGCGTACATGTCAGGAGGGCCTAAAGACCTTGGCCGAAAATCGTCGATCAGGTGAACACTGAGGGGGTACGGGTGACGCTCAACTCCCTCTCAAGACACGGTCAAAGCAAACTCCCGCATGGGTAAAAGAGGGCGCCGCCCCGGGGAGTCGAACCTCCGGGGCGGCGTCCTGTCTCGTGGGGTTCCGCGCGGCCCGGCGCGGCCCGTCGGCGGTCTACGGGAAGGTCAGCTTCCAGCTGTTGATGTAGCCGGTGTCCTGGGCCGCCTGGTCCTGGACCTTCAACTTCCATGTCCCGTTGGCGACTTCGGAGGACGCGTTGACCGTGTAGGTCGTGTTCACGTTGTCCGCGGAGTCGGACGAGCTGAAGTTCTTCAGGCGGTACGTGGAGCCGTCCGGGGCGACCAGATCGATCACCAGGTCACCGCGCCAGGTGTGCACGATGTCGACCGCGACCGCGAGGTTCGACGGGGCGTTGCCGGTCCGGCCGCTGACCGTGACCGACGACGTGACCGCCGCGCCGTTGTCCGGAATCGATACGTCGGCCGTGTTCTCGAACGACGTACCGCCACCGCCGCCACCGCCGGGACGCGTCCCGACGTTCACGGCCGCCCAGGCGTTCGCCACCGCCGTGTACTCGGCGCTGGTCGTGCCGTACAGCTCACCCGCCGCCGCGAGCGTGCCGGTGCGGGCCGCCGCGTAGTTGGTGGTCGAGGTGAACTTGGTGGTGAGCGCGCGGTACCAGATCTGCAGCGCCTTGTCCCGGCCGATGCCGGTGACCGGGAGCCCGTCGGACGTGGGCGAGTTGTAGCTGACGCCGTTGATGACCTTGGCGCCGCTGCCCTCGCTCAGCAGGTAGAAGAAGTGGTTGGCGACACCCGACGAGTAGTGCACGTCGACGTTGCCGACCCCCGAGTACCAGGAGTCCTTGGAGCCGCCGTCCTTGCTGGGCTTGTCCATGTAGCGCAGCGGCGTGCCGTCGCCGTTGATGTCGATCTTCTCGCCGATGAGGTAGTCGCCCACATCGGTCGAGTTGTTGGCGTAGAACTCGACGCCGGTTCCGAAGATGTCGGAGGTCGCCTCGTTCAGGCCGCCGGACTCGCCGGAGTAGTTGAGGCCCGCGGTGTTGGAGGTGACACCGTGGCTCATCTCGTGGCCCGCGACGTCCAGCGCGGTGAGCGGGTCGGCGTTGCCGGAGCCGTCGCCGTAGGTCATGCAGAAGCAGCTGTCGTCCCAGAACGCGTTCACGTACGAGTTGCCGTAGTGGGTCCGGGAGTAGGCGCCGACGCCGTTGTTCTTGATGCCGCTGCGGCCGAACGTGTTCTTGTAGAAGTCCCACGTCTCGGCGGCGCCGTAGTGCGCGTCGGCGCCGGCCGTCGCGGCGTTCGAGGTGGTGCCGTTGCCCCAGGTGTCGCTCGTCTGGGAGAACAGCGTGCCGGTGCCCGACGTCCCGTGGTTCAGGTTGTACGTCTTGTGGCCGCCGCGCGCGCCGTCGGTCAGCGTGTAGTTGGAGCCCGACTGCGTGGTCGTCAGGCTCACCTGACCGCTGTACTGCGTGTTGCCGATACCGGTCTTGATGCCCTGCCACTCGTAGAGCTTCTTGCCGGTGGCCGCGTCGGTGATGACGTGCAGCTCGTTCGGGGTGCCGTCGTCCTGGAGGCCGCCGACGACGGTCTCGTAGGCGAGCGTCGGCTTGCCGCTCGCCGCCCAGATCACCTTGCGGGGCGCGCGGTCGGCGTCCGTGCTCTTCGAGCCGGCGGCCCGGGCGGCGGACAGCGCCTGCTTCTCGGCCGTCGCGGCGGCGATCGCGGGCTTGAGTGTGGAGACCTTCAGGGAGGCCTTCGTCGCCCGGTAGACGTGCCCGGTCTTCCCGGACTTGGCCGTGTCGACGACCAGGTCGCCGCCGAGGACCGGCAGCCCTTCGTACGTCCGCTCGTAGCGGGTGTGGACGGTGCCGTCGTGGTCCTTGATGACGTCGCGGGCGACGAGGCTCTCGTCGGCGCCGAGTCCCAGGTCCTTGGCGGTGGCCGCCTTGGCGGTGTTGGCGTCGCGTATCAGCTCGGCGCGCTGCGAGGCGGTGAGCTTCATGGCGACGGCACCAGGATTGATCTTGCCGGCCCGAGGTGCCTGCTCGGGGGCGGCGCTCGCGGCGCCCGACTGGACGGCCGCGGCCAGCAGGGCGGTGACGCCGACGAGGGCGACACCGGCGACGCGGCGCTTGGTGGTGTGGGAGGTGCGTCTGTGGGAGGAGCTGCTACTCAACACTGACTCCTTCTGCGTGGCCGCGGGTCGCGCGGCCAGGGGAGACCGGACGAAGGAAGACCCGTCCGGGCAGAACTGGGCTTTACGCGGAACCAGGTGCAAGGGGGTCGTGCCGGCGCGTCACAGCTGATGGAGCTGTGGGGTTGCTGTGAAGCAGCCGTGGGAAGAGTGGCAGGGGATGACGCTTTCTGTCAGGACCGCGTCAGCACTTTGGCCGGAAACCGTTCGTTGTCCGGTTCGTCATGTTCGGTATACGGACTGTCCGTCGGGCCGTGGGACGGACTTCCGCCCCGCGTGACACGGAGTTCACGCGCCCGTACGCCGCAGGCGCGCCCGGTCAGCGACCGGCGGCGCCCTGCCCGTCCCCGTGCCACGAGTGCCACAGCGCCGCGTACGCCCCCTCGGCCGCGACCAGTTCGTCGTGCGTGCCCAGCTCGGTCAGCCGCCCGTCCTCCATCACCGCCACCCGGTCGGCGTCGTGCGCGGTGTGCAGCCGGTGCGCGATGGCGATCACGGTCCTGCCCTCCAGCACGGCGGCCAGCGCCCGCTCCGTGTGCCGCGCGGTCGCCGGGTCGAGCAGCGCCGTCGCCTCGTCGAGGATCAGGGTGTGCGGATCGGCGAGGACCACGCGGGCCAGCGCCAGTTGCTGCGCGCGCGAACCGTCCACCGGGACCGCCTCGGGGCCCAGCTCCGTGTCCAGCCCGTCCGGCAGCTCCCCGGCCCAGTCCTCGGCGCCGACCGCGGTGAGCGCCGCCCACAACGCGGCCTCCCCGGCCGCCGGTTCGGCGATCAGCAGGTTGTCCCGGACCGTGCCCAGGAACACGTGGTGCTCCTGGGTGACCAGGACGACCTGCCGGCGCAACTGCTCCGGGTCGAGGGCGACGACCGGCACCCCGCCGACCGTCACCGTCCCGCTGCCCGGCGCGTCCACACCCGCCAGCAGCCGGCTCAGCGTGGACTTCCCCGCACCCGAGGGACCCACCACCGCCAGCCGCTCCCCGGGCCGCACCGTCAGGTCCACCCCGCGCAGCACCTCGCCCCCGCGGTCGTACGCGTACCGCACACCGGCGACGTCGATCCGGTCGTCCGCCGGAGCCGGCGCACCCGACCGCACCGCCCGCGGAGCACCGGCGAGCCCCTCCACCCGGGCGAACGAGGCGCTGCTGCTCTGCAGTTGCTCGACCTGGTTGAGCATCGTGTCCAGCGGCTCGACGAGTTGGCGCAGATACAGCGTCGCCGCGACCACCGTCCCGAGGCTCAGGAGGCCCCGCGCGTGCAGCGCGCCGCCCACCAGCAGCACGGCGACCACCGGCAGGACGTACGAGATCTCCACCGCCGGGAAGAACACGCTGCGCAGGAACAGCGTCCGCATCCGGCTGCGGCGCGACTCCTCCAGCGCGTCCCGCCCCGCCCGGATCCGGCGCTCCCCGAGCCCGAACGCCTCCACCGTGCGCGCGCCCGACGCCGTGGCTGCGAGGATCTCCGCGATCTGCGAGGTGGCTGCGCCCTCGGCGAGGTAGGCGGCGCGCGCCCGGCGCAGATACCAGCGCAGCGCCGCCCAGATGCCGGCGAGCCCCAGCACCGCGCAGCCGCCGAGCAGCGGGTCGATGGCGAACACGGCGACCAGGATGAACAGCGCCTGCGCGCCGGAGATCAGAAGCTGGGGGATCGCGTCGCGCAGCGTGTTGCCGACCAGGGTCACGTCCGCGGTGCCGCGCGCCGTCAGATCGCCGGTGCCGGCCCGCTCGACGACCGAGGCGGGCAGGGTCAGCGTCCGCTCCACGAACTCCTCCCGCACCCGCGCGAGCGTCCGCTCCCCGAAGCGGTACCCGGCCAGGCGGCCCAGCGCGCCAGCAGCACCTGGGCGAGCGAGGCCACGAGGATCACGAGCGCCGGACCGTCCACCACCTCCACCCCGCCGCCGCGCCGCACGTCGTCGATGATCCGGCCGAGCAGCCAGGGCCCCACCAGGCCGGTCACGGCGGCCAGGGCGTTCAGCGCGAGGACCGCCGCGAAGACCCTGCCGTCCTCGCGGATCAGCCGGACCGTGGCCCGCCGCACGTCGGCCCGTCCCGCGACGGGCAGATGGGTGCTCATCGAACGACACCCTCGGCCTCGCCGGCGCCCCCGCATGCGGTGCCGGCGGGCATCGCGCCCGGCTCCCTCACGCCCGGGAACCGTCCCGAGGCCCCGTCCGTCTCCACGGCGTCGGCCCGGTCCCCGGTCGCCTGCGATCCGTCGTCCGCCGCCAGGTCCCGGGCCACCAGTGCCCGGTATCCCGGCTCCGCGCCGAGGAGTTCGCGATGGGTCCCGGTGGCCGCCACCTTGCCGTCCACCAGGAAACAGACGGTGTCCGCGCGGTCCAGCACGAGCGGCGAGGTACTGGTCACCACCGTCGTGCGGTCGGACCGTTCGGTCCGCAGGCGTCGCGCGACGGCCGCCTCCGTGTGCGCGTCGAGTGCCGAGGTCGGTTCCGCGGCGAGCAGCACCTCCGGATCGGCGAGCAGGGCCCGCACCAGCCTGACCCGCTGGCGCTGGCCGCCGGACAGGCTGCGGCCCCCGGCGTCGACGGCCGAGCCGAGACCGTCCGGCAGCCCGAGGACGATGTCGTCGGCGGAGGCCGCGCGCACCGCTCGCGCGATCACGTCCTCGGCGCGGTCCCGGCGCCCGCCGACCAGTTCGCGCAGCGTGCCCGCGAACAGGTCGGCCTCGTTGTCCGCCACCAGGATCCGCTCCCGCACCTGGTCCAGCGCGACCTCGTCCAGCCGGACACCGCCCCAGGTCACGTCCGACGGCGCGTACCGGCCGAGCCGGTCCAGCACGGCCTGCGACTCCGCGGACCGCGCCCCCGCCAGGACCGTCAGCCGTCCCGGCACGACGCGCACCCCGGACGCGGGATCGTGCAGCACGGCCGGGGACACCGGGGCATCCAGCGCGTCCACGGGAGCGCGGTCGGGCTCCAGGGACAGGAACCGTACGACCCGCCGCGCGGCGACCACGCCCCGGGAGAGCTGGTAGCCGGCCTCGATGAAGAAGTACACCGGCAGGACCAGCACCGCGACATAGCCGTACACCGACACCAGCTCACCGATGCTGATGGCGCCCTGCGCGGCGAGCCGGGCCGCGAGCCAGGTCACCACGGCCAGGAACAGGGACGGCAGCCCGAGACCGAGAGCCTGGATCCAGCTCGTCACCGCGCCGACGCGGTAGCCCTGGTCGCGCAGGTGCCGCGAGTCGCGCCGGAACGCGTCCGCGAACAGCGCCTTCCCGCCGAGCCCGTTGAGGACGCGCAGACCGCCCGCCAGATCGCCGATCCGCGCCGTCAGCACGGCCTGCCGCTCCCGGTAGTCCGTCTCGGTGCCCTGGAGGCGGCCCATCAGCGGCCCGACGAGCAGCGCGATCAGCGGCACCCCGAGCAGGATCGCCACCGACAGCGTCACCGACACGGACAGCAGCAGCGCGGCCACCACCCCGTAGGTCACGACCGAGGCGACCCCAGGCCCGACGACGGTCAGCGACATGCTGATCGCCTGCACGTCACCCACGCCGATCGTCACGACCTCACCCGCCCCGACCTGCCGCGGCAGCGCCGCCCCCAGCCGGACCGCTTGCTCCACCACCACCTTGACCGTCCGGAAGTTGCCGTCCATCCGGACCTTCGTCATCGTGCGGTGCCGGACGACACCCAGCCACGCGTTGAACACCCCGGCACCCAGCACCGCCGCCGTCCAGCCGGCCAGCGCCGTCCCGTCACCCGGCTCCAGACCGTCGTCGATCGCCCGCGACAGCAGATACGGCGTCAGGGCAAGGAGCCCCATCCACACCGTCGCGATCACCGCCCCGGTGGCCGAGCGGCCCGCCTGGCGGACGACCAGCCACCACAGGTACCGCCAGCCGCCCCGCCGTTCCGGTGTCCCCGGATCCGCGTACGCGTCGATCATCCGTCCCCCTCGGCCCGCAGGTCCGCCCTCATACGAGACTGTCGCGCCACGCCCGGTGCAGATCGGCGAACCGGCCGGTGCCCGCGACGAGTTCGGCGGGCGCGCCGTCCTCGACGATCCGTCCGTGCTCCATCACCAGCACCCGGTCGGCGATCTCCACCGTCGACAACCGGTGCGCGACGACCACGGCCGTACGGCCCCGCAGCACCGTCGACATGGCGCGCTGCACCGCCCGTTCACCCGGCACGTCCAGCGAACTGGTCGCCTCGTCGAGGATCAGCACCGCCGGGTCGGCGAGCAACGCCCGTGCGAAGGCGACCAGTTGACGCTGCCCGGCCGAGATCCGGCCGCCCCGCTTGCGGACGTCCGTGTCGTAGCCGTCGGGCAGCTCGCTGATGAACTCGTGCGCCCCGATGGCCTTCGCGGCCTGCTCGATCTCCTCGCGGGACGCCTCGGGGCGCCCGATCGCGATGTTCTCGGCGACCGTGCCGGAGAAGAGGAAGGCCTCCTGCGTCACCATCACCACCCCGCGCCGCAGCTCGGGCACCGACAGCTCGCGCAGGTCGACACCGTCGAGCAGGACCCGTCCCTCGGTCGGGTCGTAGAACCGGGCCAGCAGCTTCGCCAGCGTCGACTTGCCCGCGCCGGTCGAACCGACCACGGCCACGGTCTGCCCCGCCGGGAGTGCCAGCGAGAACGTCGGCAGGACCTCGCCACCCGTGCGGTACGCGAAGCGGACCTCGTCGAAGACGACCTCGCGGCCCGGGTGTTCGGAGGCGAGCGCGGGCAGCGGGCGCGGCACGGACGGCTCCGGCACCGACGGCGTCTGGGCCAGCAGACCGGCGATCTTCTCCAGCGAGGCGGCCGCCGACTGGTAGGAGTTCAGGAACATGCCCAGGCGGTCGATGGGGTCGTACAGCCGGCGCAGATAGAGGACCGCCGCGGCGAGCACGCCGAGCTCCAGCGAACCCGACGCCACCCGGTACGCGCCCCACAGCACGATGCCCGCGACCGCCGTGTTGGCGACGAGACGGGAGCCGACGACATAGCGGGCCATCTCCAGCAGGGCGTCGCCGTTCGTCTTCTCGTGCCGTTCGTTGAGCACCCGGAAGGCGGCGTCGTTGGCCGCCTCGCGGCGGAACGCGCGGACCGGCCGGATGCCGTTCATCGTCTCCGCGAACTTCACGATCACCGAGGCGATCGCCGTCGACCGGACGGCGAAGATCCTGCCCGCCCGCCGCTGGTAACGGCGGATGAGCAGGTACAGCGGGACGAAGGACGCCACCGCGACCGCCCCGAGGCCCGCGTCCAGCCAGAGCAGCATCGCCGAGATGTAGACGAACGACAGGATGACCGTGACGAGTTCCTGGAGCCCCTCGCTCAGCAGTTCGCGCAGCGACTCGACGTCCGTCGTGGAGCGCGAGATCAGCCGGCCCGAGGTGTAGCGCTCGTGGAAGTCGACGCTGAGCGCCTGGGCGTGCCGGAAGATCCGGCCGCGCAGATCCAGCAGCACGTCCTGGTTGACCCGGGCCGAGGCGATGATGAACGCCCACTGGAGTCCGCCGGAGAGCGCCGAACACAGCAGATAGGCGACGCCGACGGCGATCAGCGGCCCGTGGTCGTCGTGCCGGAACGCAGGGACGGCGCGGTCGATGGCGTACGCGACGAGCAGCGGCCCGGCCTGCACCGCCGCCTGCTGGAGCAGCAGCAGGACGGTCGTCACGACCACCCGGGCCCGCAGCGGCACGAGCAGCGACCGCAGCAGTGCCGCCGTCGCACCCGGGGGAGTGGGCAGCGTGTCGCGGTCGAACGGGTCTTGGTGCGGCTCGGTCCGCCGGCCCGCCCGTACCGCGAGCGGTCCGTCGTCCGGGGCTTCGTCCGGCGCTCCGTCCGGTTCCCGGTCCGGGGCGGTGGTCGTGGGCGCCGCGGTCATCGGTCGTCCTCCTCTGCGCCCGACATCAGGTGGGCGTACTCGGCGTTCGTGCGCAGCAGTTCGTGATGGGTGCCGACCGCGGTGATCCGGCCGCCGGAGAGCAGCGCGACGCGGTCGGCCAGCAGGACCGTGGACGGACGGTGCGCCACGATGAGCGCGGTCGTCTCCGCGAGCACCCGGCGCAGGGCGGCCTCGACAGCCGCCTCCGTGTGCACGTCCAGGGCCGACAGCGGGTCGTCGAGGACCAGGAAGCGGGGTCTTCCGACCACCGCCCGCGCCAGTGCGAGGCGCTGGCGCTGGCCGCCGGAGAGGCTGAGCCCCTGCTCGCCGACCTGCGTCGCGGTGCCCTCGGGCAGCGCGTGCGCGAAGTCGGCCTGCGCGACGGCGAGGGCGCGGTCCAGCTCGTCCTGGCCGGCGGTGTCCGCGGCTCCCATGAGCACGTTCTCGCCGACGGTGGCCGAGAAGAGGGTGGGCTCCTCGAAGGCGACGGCGACGAGTTCGCGCAGCTCCTCGCGGGGCATGCCGGTGACGTCCCGGCCGTCCAGGGTGATCCGTCCCGAGGTCACTTCGTGCAACCGGGGGACGAGGGCGGTGAGCGTGGTCTTGCCCGACCCGGTCGTTCCCACCAGAGCCATGCTCTCGCCGGAACGGATGTGCAGGTCGACCCGGGCGAGGACGGGCGGGGCGTCCGCGGCGGCGTCCGGATACCGGAACGCGACCCCGTCGAACCGGAGCCCGCCCTCTGTCAGCGTGGTCCCGGATCCGTGCGCCTGCTCCGGACCGCCGCCCGCCACCGGCACGGCGACCGGTGCGTGCGCGGGTCCGGGGACACCGGTGCGCCCGACGCGGACGTCCGCCGGTGCCGGGCCGGGTGCCGAACCCGATTCCGGCGCGGGCGGGACGACCGGCGTGCCGACCGGAACGGGGGCGTCCTGTGTCGCGACGGCGGGTGCGGATGTGGTCGCCGACGTCGTGGCGGGGGCCGAGGTGTCCCGTCCGCCGACGGCGGGAGCCGGCTCCGGCGTGTGTGCCGGCCCGTGGGCAGGCTCGGCGGCGACGGAGGGCCTTCCCGCCCGTTCCGTGGAGGGGGAGGGGCCTCCCGCGGTCCCGACGGCGGCTGTTCGCGCGTTCGGCGTGCGCGTGAGCGACGACTCGGGTTCCGCGTCCATCACCTCGAAGTAGCGCTCGGTCGCCGTCGCCGCCTCCTGGCTCATCGCGAGGAGGAAACCGATGGAGTCGACGGGCCAGCGCAGCGCGAGCGCGGTGGACAGGAAGGCGACCAGCGTTCCGGCGGACAGGTCGCCGTCGGCGACCTGGACCGTGCCGAGCACCAGGGCGGCGCCGATGGCCAGCTCCGGCAGGGTGACGATCACGGCCCAGATCGACGCGAGCAGCCGGGCCTTGGCCAGCTCCGTGCCCCGCAGGGTCCCGGACAGGTCGCGGAACGCGCGGGCCTGGCTCCGGTGCCGCCCGAACCCCTTGATGATCCGGATGCCGAGCACGCTCTCCTCGACCACCGTCGTGAGGTCACCGACCTGGTCCTGCGCCGTCCGCGCCACCTCCGAGTAGCGCCGCTCGAAGAGCCAGCAGACGATCATCACCGGGATCGCCGGGGCCAGCAGCACGAGCCCCAGGGTCCATTGCTGGACCAGCATGATCGAGACACCCGCGAGGATCGTCACCGAGTTCACCAGCAGGAACGTCAGCGGGAACGCCAGGAACATGCGGACCAGCATCAGGTCCGTGGTCCCCCGGGACAGCAACTGGCCCGACGCCCAGCGGTCGTGGAAGGCGACCGGGAGCCGCTGCAGGTGCCGGTACAGATCGGCCCGCATCGACGCCTCCACGCCCGCCAGCGGCCGGGCCACCAGCCACCGCCGCAACCCGAACAGGACGGCCTCGGCGATGCCGAGGAGCAGCAGCCACAACGCCCCGAGCCAGACGCCGGCGGGGTCACGGCCGGAGATCGGGCCGTCCACCATCCACTTCAGGACGAGCGGGAACAGGAGCGCGAGACAGGACGCCACCACCGCGACGAACGCCGCGACGAACAGCCGGGTCCGCACCGGCCGTACATACGGCCACAGGCGCAGCAGGCTGCGCACGGTCGATCGGTCGGGCAGGTCCGTGGTGACTGCATCTGTGGTTCCCATCACGGGCGAGCCTACGGAGTGGCACTGACAGTGCCCACCGAGTTTTGGCCGCACCGGAACGATCCGGACCCTCGGCGTCCGTGCCCTCCGGCCCCCCGGGCGTCCCCCCCCCGCCGGACACGCCATGTCCGCCCGCGCCGTCCGCCCACGCCCCGGACGGCCCGGGTCGTAGTGCCGCATCAACCGATCGGCTGATGCCGCTTCGAGCGCGATGGCCGATGTGCCGGCCGGGGTCCGGGCGGGAGGCTCGGAGCATGTCAGTCATCGAAGTGAGCGGACTGCGCAAGTCCTACGGCGGCCGGGCCGTCGTCGACGGTGTCTCCTTCACCGTCGAGGAGGGCGAGATCTTCGGGATCCTCGGCCCGAACGGCGCCGGCAAGACCACCACCGTCGAGTGCGTCGAGGGCCTGCGGGTCCCGGACGCCGGCCGGGTCCGGGTCACCGGGCTCGACCCCTTCGCCGACCGCGAGGCCACCAGCCGCGTCCTCGGCGCCCAGCTCCAGCAGAGCGAACTCCAGGCGAAGCTCACCGTGCGCGAGGCACTGGAGCTGTACGCCGCCTTCTATCCGCACCCCGCCGACTGGCGCCCGCTCGCCGAACGCCTCGGCCTCACCGACCGGCTCACCACCGGGTTCGGCAAACTCTCCGGTGGCCAGAAACAGCGCCTGTTCATCGCGCTCGCGCTCATCGGCAACCCACGCGTCGTCGTCCTCGACGAGCTGACCACCGGGCTGGACCCGCGGGCCCGCCGCGACACCTGGGAACTCATCGAGGACATCCGCGCGCAGGGCGTCACCGTCCTCCTCGTCACCCACTTCATGGAGGAGGCGCAGCGGCTCTGCGACCGGATCGCGGTCATCGACAAGGGCCGGGTCGCCGCGCTGGACACACCGGCGGGGCTGATCCGCCGCTCGAACGGCTCGACCGTCATCAGCTTCACGCCGTCGGCGCCGCTGGACGAGCGGGACCTCGCCGCGCTCCCCGCGCTCGCCTCCGTGGAGGACAAGGACGGCCGGATCACCCTGTCCGGCACCGACGAGACGGTGAACGCCGTGATCACCCTCCTCGCCCGCCACCGCATCACCGCCCACCAACTCCGCGTCACCGACGCCACCCTGGACGACGCGTTCCTGGACCTGACGGAGGCAGCAGCATGAGCACCGCACTCGCCCGCCCCGGCACCCGCGCGGACCTGCGATCCGGTATCCGCGGCGGACTGAACACCGCCGTCGTCCGGACCGAGATCCGGCTCTTCCGACGCGAGCCCGGCGCCATCTTCTGGATCCTGCTCTTCCCCACCCTTCTGCTGGCGATCCTCGGCTCGATCCCCTCCTTCCGGCAGCCCGACCCCTCCTTCGGCGGCCTGCGCCCCATCGACGCCTACGTCCCCGTCGCCGTCCTGCTCGGCCTGATCGTGGGCTGTCTCCAGTCGATGCCGCAGTCCCTGACCGGCTACCGCGAACGCGGCATCCTGCGCCGGATGTCGACCACACCCGTACGGCCCGCCGCACTGCTGTCCGCGCAGATGCTGGTGTTCGGCGGCGCGGCACTCGTCTCCGCCCTGCTCGCGCTCACCGTCGGCCGCCTCGTCTTCGACGTGACCCTGCCCCGGCAGGCCGGCGGCTACCTCCTCGCGCTGGTCCTCGCCGTCCTGGCCGCCCTCGCGCTCGGCGCGGTGGTCTCCGCCGTGTCCCGCACGACGAAGATCGCGGGCGCGATCGGGTCCGCGGTGTTCTTCCCGATGATGTTCTGCGCCGGAGTGTGGCTGCCCGTGCAGGCCATGCCGGACACCCTCGCCCGGATCGTCGGGTACACGCCCTTCGGCGCCGCGGCCCAGGCCCTGAACCAGGCAGCCGCCGGACACTGGCCGGGCTGGTCCCACCTGGGCGTCCTTGTCGCCTGGACGGTGCTGCTGTCGGCCGGGGCCGCGCGCTGGTTCCGCTGGGAGTGACCGTGACGGACCTCCACGCCGTGCAGACTGAACGCATGACGAGCGCACCGCGACAGGACAGCGCGGCCGCCGCGGCACGGACCGTGGAGGAACGCTGGGCCAGCTTCCACCGCTACGGCCCCCTCGGCCTGCTGGGCGTCGCCGTCGTCCTCTCCGTGGCGACGGCCGGCGTCGTCGGCATGAACAGCACGGACTGGTACGTGGGCGTGCCGCTGGTGCTCGCCGCGCTGGCCCTCCAGCTCTGGTGGGTCCGGGCGATGCGCAGCAGACCCGGCCCGACCCCCGCCAGCATCGGCTACTTCTGGATCCGCTGGGCCATCGCCTTCGTCCTCGCCCTGACCAACCCGTTCTACGCCTTCTACGCCGCCGCCTCCTACTTCGACGTCGAGCGGCTGCTGCCCCGCCGCACGGTGCGGTTGGGGGTGATCGCCGCGGTCGTCGTGGTGGCCGGATCGCAGTCCGGCGGGCTGCCGCCGCACGGCGCGGTCGGCTGGGCCGTGTTCGGCGGGCTGCTCGCCGTCAACGTCACGCTCGCCGCGATCATGGGCCACCTCAACGCCAAGGAGAACGAGCGGGCCCTCGTCCAGGCCGCCACCATCGCCGAACTGGAGCGCACGAACACCGCGTTGCAGCAGGCACTCGACGAGAACGCCGCCCTGCACGCCCAACTCCTCGTCCAGGCGCGGGAGGCCGGAGTCGCGGACGAGCGCCGCCGGCTCGCCGCCGAGATCCACGACACCATCGCCCAGGGCCTGACCGGCATCATCGCCCAGCTCCAGGTCGTCTCCAGCACCCCGGACCCGGCCGCCGCCCGCGACCACGTGACCCGCGCCGCCGACCTGGCCCGGCACAGCCTCGGCGAGGCCCGCCGCTCCGTGCAGAACCTCGCCCCCGTGGCCCTGGCCGACGACGGCCTGCCCGAGGCACTGAAGAAGACCGTCACCGAATGGGGCGAACGCAACGACGTCCGGGCCGAGTTCACCGTCACCGGTGGCGCCGAGCAGCTCCACGACGAGGTCTCGGCCACCCTCCTGCGCATCGCCCAGGAAGCCCTCTCGAACGCCTCCCGGCACGCCGGCGCCGGCCGGGTCGGGGTGACCCTCAGTTTCATGGTCGACGAGGTCACCCTCGACGTCCGCGACGACGGACACGGCTTCGACCCGCTCGCCGTCCCCGCCCGCACCGGCACCGGAGGGTTCGGCCTCGACGGCATGCGCGCCCGCGCCGAACGCATCGCCGGCTCCCTCACCGTCGAGTCCGAGCCGGGACACGGCACGGCGGTCTCCGCTCGCGTACCGTTGGTGCGCCATGACCGATGACCCCGCGGACCGCCGCTCCGACGCCGTGATCACCCTCCTCCTCGTCGACGACCATCCCGTCGTACGCGACGGACTGCGCGGCATGTTCGAGTCCGCCCCCGGCTTCACGGTGCTCGGCGAGGCCTCGGACGGCGTGGAGGCGGTGGCGCTCGCCGCGTCCCTCGACCCGGACGTCGTCCTGATGGACCTGCGGATGCCCGGCGGCAACGGCGTCGAGGCCATCGCCGAACTCACCCGCCGTGCCGCCCGCGCCAAGGTCCTCGTCCTGACGACGTACGACACCGACTCCGACACCCTGCCCGCCATCGAGGCGGGGGCGACCGGCTACCTCCTCAAGGACGCGCCCCGCGACGAGCTGTTCACCGCCGTCCGCGCGGCGGCGGAGGGCCGCACCGTGCTGTCCCCGGCGGTCGCCTCCCGTCTGGTGTCCGCGGTGCGCGCCCCCGCGCCCGCCGAGTCCCTCTCCGCCCGCGAACGCGAGGTGCTGGCGCTGGTCGCCCGGGGCACCTCCAACCGTGAGATCGCCCGGGTGCTGTTCATCAGCGAGGCCACCGTCAAGACGCACCTCACCCACCTGTACAACAAGCTCGGCGTCAAGGACCGCGCGGCAGCCGTCGCCCGGGCCTACGACCGCGGCATCCTCGGCTGACGGGACCCGGCCCGCGCCGGCCCCGCCGCCCCGGCACGTGCTCCTCAGCACACCTTCAGCAGCAGCACCGACCGCCCCGGCACCGTGATCGCCGTCCCCGCCCGGTGCACGACACCGGGCGCCTCGCCCTGCTCCTCCCGCGAGGTGTCCACGACCACCTCGTAGCGAGCGGCCCACGGCAGCCCCGGCAGCTCGAAGGAGGCCGGCCGGTCCCCGGCGTGCAGCACGGCGAGGAAACTGTCGTCGGTCACCGGGACGCCCAGCGCGTCCCGGCCCGGGATGTCCCGCCCGGACAGGTACATCCCGACCGTCGCGGCGGGCGCGTACCAGTCGCGTTCCGTCATCTCGGTGCCCCGCGCGGTGAACCAGGCCAGGTCCCGCAGCCCGTCGGCCGAATGGGCCCGCCCGGAGAAGAACGCCCGCCGGCGCAGCACCGGATGCTCGTGCCGCAGCGCGATCAGCCGGGACGTCAGCTCGAACAGCGCCCGCCAGCCGGGGTCCTCCAGCTGCGTCCAGTCGACCCAGCTGATCTCGTTGTCCTGGCAGTACGCGTTGTTGTTGCCCCGCTGGGTCCGCCCGAACTCGTCGCCTGCGACCAGCATCGGCACACCGGTCGACAGCAGCAGGGTGGTCAGCAGGTTCCTCAACTGCCGCCGCCGCAGCGCCTGGAGACCCTCGTCCGCGCTCTCGCCCTCCACCCCGCCGTTCCAGGCGCGGTTGTCGTCCGTGCCGTCCCGGTTGCCCTCGCCGTTCGCCTCGTTGTGCTTGCGCTCGTAGGACACCATGTCCCGCAGGGTGAAACCGTCGTGCGCGGTCACGAAGTTCACCGACGCGTACGGGCGGCGGCCGCCCCAGGCGTACAGGTCGCTCGACCCGGACAGCCGGTACCCCAGGTCCCGCACGTCGGGCAGGGCACCGCGCCAGAAGTCCCGTACGGCGTTGCGGTAGCGGTCGTTCCACTCCGTCCACAGGGGCGGGAAGGCGCCCACCTGGTAGCCGCCCGAGCCCACGTCCCACGGCTCGGCGATCAGCTTGACCCGGCGCAGCACCGGGTCCTGCGCGATGACGGCGAGGAACGGCGACAGCATGTCCACGTCGTGCATGGACCGGGCGAGCGCGGCCGCGAGGTCGAAGCGGAAGCCGTCGACTCCCATCTCCGTCACCCAGTACCGCAGCGAGTCCGTGATCAGCCGCAGCACCTGGGGCTGCACGACGTGCAGGGTGTTGCCGCAGCCCGTGTAGTCGGCGTAACGGCGGGCGTCGGACTGGAGCCGGTAGTAGCCGCGGTTGTCGATGCCGCGCAGCGACAGCATCGGGCCCAGCTCGCCCGCCTCCGCGGTGTGGTTGTAGACCACGTCGAGGATGACCTCGATGCCGGCCGCGTGCAGCGCGCGCACCATCCGCTTGAACTCGCCGACCTGCTGGCCCGTCGTCCCGGAGGCCGCGTAGCCCGCGTGCGGGGCGAAGTAGCCGATCGAGTTGTAGCCCCAGTAGTTCTTCAGGCCCCGGCGCAGCAGATGGTCCTCGTGGGCGAACTGGTGCACCGGCAGCAGCTCCACCGCCGTCACCCCGAGCCTCACCAGGTGCTCGATCGCGGCCGGATGCGCGAGTCCCGCGTAGGTGCCGCGCAGTTCCTCGGGGATCCCGGGGTGCAGACGGGTGAATCCGCGGACGTGCAGCTCGTAGATCACCGAGTCGGCCCAGGGGGTCTTCGGGCGGTGGTCGTCGGCCCAGTCGTCGTCGTCCTGCACGACGACGCCCTTGGGGACGAACGGCGCCGAGTCCCGGTCGTCGCGCACGGTGTCGGCGACGTGCTGCTGCGGCCAGTCCCGGACGTGCCCGTACACCTCGGGAGGCAGTGTGAAGTCGCCGTCCACCGCGCGCGCGTACGGGTCGAGGAGCAGCTTCGCCGGGTTCCAGCGGGCGCCGGTCCACGGGTCCCAGCGGCCGTGCACCCGGAAGCCGTAGCGGCGGCCGGGGAACACGCCGGGGACGAAGCCGTGCCAGATCTCGTGGGTGAGTTCGGTGAGCGGGACGCGCGTCTCGGCGCCCGCCTCGTCGAAGAGACACAGGTCGACGGCCTCCGCCCCGCCCGCCCACAGCGCGAAGTTGGTGCCGGTGGTGCCGTCCGGGCCGACCCGGAAGCGTGCGCCGAGCGGAGTCGGGGCACCCGGCCACACGGAGACGGCGGGCGTCTTCGGGCGCCGGGCGCCGTTCGGCGCGGGAGCGGCCGGTACCGGCTCCGTGGTCGCGGGCACGGCTGTGGACCGCCCCGCCGGTTCCGTGGCGGTCTGCGTGGGCAGTTCAGCGGCATGTCCCTGGTGGACTGCCTCCTGCTCGGGTGCGCTCGACACCGATCAGCCTCCCGCGGCTCGTGGAACGCAACGAAAAGGGGCGTACGGCGTCCCGGCCGCAGCTCCTTGTCGCGTCGTCCTCCCCACTGTTCTGCCCACCGCGTGGCTCGCACTCACGTTTCCCCGGCGGGGCGCCGTCGTTGGGTCCCTTGTGAACCACGTACCGACGCGCGCGCGGCGCGCAGGGGCCGCGCTGGCCGCCGTACTGACCTGGGCCGGTCTGCTGGCCGGAGCCGCCGGCTGCTCCTCCGACGGGATCTCGAAAGGGATCGGTGAGGCGTTCGGCAAACCCCGCTCGCCCGAGGACGTCATCCACGTCACGCCCGACGACACCGCCAAGGGGGTCCGCCCGCGGCAGCCCCTCACGGTACGGGTGCCCGGCGGGCGCCTGGAGTCCGTGAGGGTCGTCAAGTCCCAGGACGCCCAGGAGTCCCCGGTGCCCGGGCGGATCTCCGACGACGGCCTGTCCTGGAAACCGGACGACCCGCGGCTCGCCCTCGCCGCCAAGTACACCGTCGACGCGGTGGCCCTGGACGGGCACGGACGCCGCTCGGCCCGGCACACCACCTTCACCACGGAGGTCCCCGACGAGCGCTTCATCGGCTACGTCACCCCGGAGAACCGGTCCACCGTCGGCACCGGAATGATCGTCTCCCTGGAGTTCAACCGGGAGATCGAGAACCGGGCCGCCGTCGAGCGGGCCATCCGGGTGGAGGCGAGCCCGGCCGTCGAGATCCGCCCGCACTGGTTCGGCAAGGACCGCGTCGACTTCCGCCCCGAGACGTACTGGAAGCCCGGCACGAAGGTCACCGTCGACCTGCGCCTGCGCGACGTCGAGGCCGCACCCGGCGTCTACGGACTCCAGTCGAAGACCTTCACCTTCACCGTCGGCCGCAGCCAGGTCTCCCTCGTCGACGCCCGCGCGCACACCATGCAGGTCCGCCGCGACGGCGCCCTGCTCGCCACGGTGCCGATCACCGCGGGGGCGCCCAGGACGACCACGTACAACGGGAAGATGGTCGTCACCGAGATGCTCGAGGTGACCCGGATGAACAGCCGCACGGTCGGTTTCGGCGGCGAGTACAACATCCCGGACGTCCCGCACGCGATGCGCCTCACCGACTCCGGGACGTTCCTGCACGGCAACTACTGGGCGCCGGACGCCTTCGGGCACACCAACGTCAGCCACGGCTGCGTGGGCCTGCGGGACGTCAAGGGAGGCGGCTCCGACACCCCCGCGGGCTGGTTCTTCGACCGCAGCCTCGTCGGCGACGTCGTCGAGGTCGTGCACAGCAACGACAAGCAGGTCGCGGCCGACAACGGGCTCGGCGGCTGGAACATGAACTGGAAAGAGTGGAAGGCGGGCTTCCGGCGGTGAGGTGACCCCCTGTGCGGGTATGCGCACCATGGACTCCAGTGGCGCCCCGCACGGCCGAAGTTGGGACTGAACAGTGACATTCCCGGGGAGCCATCGCTCCAGGCCGTGTGATTAATTAGCGCGATACGCGCGTGGGACGCGCTGGAGTGCGGGCCTGATCAGGCCGTGCGAGGGGAGAACGACTTGAACGGGCGACCGATATCGGGGGCGTCGGTTGGCGCACGGACCCACCGGAGCAAGGGAGTCCTGGCACTGCTGCTGGGGGTCCTGCTGCTCGCGGTGACCGCGTGCGGCGGGGGAGGAGGCTCGGACCGGGAGGCCGGTTCGGGCGACGGCAAGGGCAAGGGATCGAGCGGCACGGCCGACACGAAGGTCTCGCAGGCCGTGGTGAAGATCGCGCCCAAGGACGGCGCGGGCGACGTGGAGACGAGCGGTGCGCTCAAGGTCACCGCCGCCAAGGGCAAGCTGACCGAGGTCCGCGTCGAGGACACCAAGGGAAACGCTGTCAAGGGAAGCATCACCGACGGGGGCGCCACCTGGACGCCGGCGTCGCACCTGGCCGCGGCCACCAAATACACGGTCCACGCGGTGGCCAAGGACTCCTCAGGCCGTGAGGCCGCCGAGGAGTCGGCGTTCACCACGCTGACCCCGAAGAACACGTTCGTCGGCATCTACACGCCGGAGGACGGCTCGAAGGTCGGCGTCGGGATGCCCTTCTCGGTCCGCTTCACCCGGGGCATCACGCACCCGGGCGACGTCGAGAAGGCCATCAGGATCAAGACGGAGCCCGCGGTCGACGTCGAGGGCCACTGGTTCGGCAACGACCGGCTCGACTTCCGTCCCGAGGAGTACTGGGCGGCCGGCACGAAGGTCACCGTCACCTTCGACCTCGATGGCGTCGAGGGCCGCCCCGGCGTCTACGGCAAGCAGGCCAAGACCGTGAAGTTCACGATCGGCCGCAGCCAGGTCAGCACCGTCGACGTCAAGACCCACAAGATGACCGTCAAGCGCGACGGCAAGGTCCTCAGGACCATCCCCGTCACCACGGGCAAGCCGGGCTACGACACCTGGAACGGCAAGATGGTCATCAGCGAGCGCCTCAAGGTGACGCGCATGAACGGCGAGACGGTCGGCTACGGCGGCGAGTACGACATCAAGGACGTGCCGCACGCCCAGCGCCTGACCAACTCGGGCACGTTCATCCACGGCAACTACTGGGGCGGCGACGCCTTCGGCAACTACAACGCCAGCCACGGCTGCATAGGCCTGCGCGACGTGCGCGGCGGCTACGACGGCAAGGTGGCGGCGGCCTGGTTCTTCGACAACTCGATCACCGGTGACGTGGTCGTGGTCAAGAACTCGCACGACAAGACGGTCGCCCCGGACAACGGCTACAACGGCTGGAACATGTCCTGGTCGGACTGGACCAAGTAACCGGTCTTCGGCGGGCCGGGTGTGCTGTGACCCAGCACACCCGGCCCGTCGGCGTTAACCGCCACTAACCTGCTTGCATGACTGTGCATCTCGAAGTGGCCGAAGGCGTGGGCACCATCCGCCTGGACCGCCCGCCCATGAACGCCCTGGACGTCGCGACGCAGGACCGTCTCAAGGAGCTCGCCGAGGAGGCCGCGACCCGCACGGACGTCCGTGCCGTCGTGCTCTACGGCGGGGAGAAGGTGTTCGCGGCCGGCGCGGACATCAAGGAGATGCAGGCCATGGACCACGCGGCGATGGTCGTACGGTCCCGGGCCCTGCAGGACTCCTTCACCGCCGTCGCCCGCATCCCCAAGCCGGTCGTCGCCGCCGTCACCGGCTACGCGCTGGGCGGCGGCTGCGAGCTCGCCCTCTGCGCCGACTACCGCATCGCCGGGGAGAACGCGAAGCTGGGCCAGCCGGAGATCCTGCTCGGCGTCATTCCCGGCGCCGGCGGCACCCAGCGTTTGTCCCGGCTGATCGGACCCTCCCGGGCCAAGGACCTCATCTTCACCGGGCGCATGGTCAAGGCCGACGAGGCGCTCACCCTCGGCCTCGTCGACCGGGTCGTCCCCGCGGCCGAGGTGTACACGGCCGCCCACACGTGGGCCGCCCGGCTCGCGCAGGGCCCGGCGATCGCCCTGCGCGCCGCGAAGGAGTCCGTCGACGCGGGTCTGGAGACGGACCTGGAGACCGGACTCGCCATCGAACGGAACTGGTTCGCGGGCCTGTTCGCGACGGAGGACCGGGAGCGCGGGATGCGCAGCTTCGTCGAGGAGGGTCCGGGCAAGGCGAAGTTCCTCTGACCGGAGGGCGAACGTCACCCCGGAAATTCCGCTGATCCACTTGCAGTTGACGCGGTGTCTTACCCGGCGTCCCCCGATGGAGCGTTTTATGCCAGTCTTAAGGCAACCTTAAGCGCACCTTGTCGGCGGTCGCCGGGTATTGCCTCCAACTGCCCTCCGCGCGCAGGTCGGACGGGGTGTCCCACCCTCCGAAATGCCGTGGGCATATGCCGATCAGCGGTGTCGGAATGTCCCATTCCGGGGGGCGTATTCCTCCGGAACGGCCCCCAAGCGAGGTCCGGGCGGCCATGATGGGGGCATGGCGGGGCTGGAGGGTATCGAACAGCCGCGGCGGCACGGGAGTGCGACCGCGGCACGCTGGACACCTGCGGTCGAGGACGAACGGGCGCTCAGGGCACTGGAGTTGTTCGGCAATCCCACCGAGACCGAGGTGCAGTTGCCGTCCCGTCCGGAGTCCGCGGCGTCCGCGCGGCGGCTCACCCAGGTCGTGGTGCTGCGTCACTGGGGCCTCTCGCCGAAGATGACCGAGGACGCGGTCTTACTCGTCTCCGAACTCGTGGGCAACGCCGTGCGGCACACCGGCGCCCGCCATTTCGGACTCCGGATGCGCCGCCGCCGCGGCTGGATCCGCGTCGAGGTGCGTGATCCCTCCCGCGGCCTTCCCTGCCTGCTGCCGGTCCAGGAGCTGGACCTGAGCGGGCGCGGTCTCTTCCTCGTCGACAAGCTCTCCGACCGCTGGGGCGTCGATCTCCTGCCCCGCGGCAAGACCACCTGGTTCGAGATGCGCGTCGCCGACCGCTAGCCCGGCCCTCGTACGCGGAAACCCCGGCCGCTGGGCAGCCGGGGCTTCGGGGCTCCGCGGAACGAATGGGGTGTGATCCGCGGTGCCGGCGACAACCATGGCCCGGGTCAATGGGTGGAGGTCGCATCGCTGACTATCGCAGACCGACCGGATTGATCCAAAACCAGAGGATGTCGGCCCCGCCACCCTCCACTCGATCCCCCTCCGGTCCGCCCCACAACCTTCTTTCGCCCCCTCCGCCCCTACCCGACCCGTACCTGGGGCTCCGCCCCAGACCCCGCTCCTCAAACGCCGGAGGGGCTGAATATGCCGAGCGCCGGAGGGGCTAAATATCCCGAGCGCTTGAGGGGCCGCATTCTCCTCAGCCACGTACTGCCCGCACCCGGCGTCCGACGGGAGGGGCCGTGCCGGTACATCAGATGCCCGTCGCTTACGCCCGGATCGAGCAGCTCCCGCCTCTCGACCCACGTCTGATCCAACGGCGACGGGCGGATGTACCGGCACGGCCCCGACCCACCCACCGGACGGCACCCGGAAACGCGAGCGCACCCGCACCCGCACCACCCGCAACGCCCGGCGCGCAGCCGCCCGCAGACGGACCAATCGTCGGTTTCCGGGGTGATCCACCCTTAAATGGTCCGGTGACCACGCCCGCCGAAGACCCCGCACCCGCTCCACCCCGGCGCGCGGCCCTGCTCACGGGACTAGCGCTCACCGCAGGAACGCTCACCGCAGGAACCCTCACCGCAGGCTGCGCCGCCCCGGCGACCCCCGACGCCGCACGGGGCCGGCCCCACACGACGCCCCCCACACCCCCCGCCGCGCCGAGCGCGCCCGTCGTACCCCCCGCCCCCGCCCCCCGCCGGTTCCCCGCCCAGCCCTCCGAGATCACCCACGGCCCCCGCACGAACCCCCCGAAAGTCGCCCTCACCTTCCACGGCCAGGGCGACCCCGCCGTCGCCACGTCGGTGCTCGGCGAGGCCGAGAAGGCCGGCGTCCGCGTCACCGTCCTCGCCGTGGGCACCTGGCTCGACGAGCACCCCGGCATGGCCCGCCGCATCCTCGACGGCGGTCACGACCTCGGCAACCACACACTCCACCACCTCGACATCAACGCGATGTCGCAGACGGAGGCGGCCGCCGAGATCCGTGGCTGCGCGGACCGGCTGAAGCGGCTGACCGGCTCGATCGGCACCTGGTTCCGGCCCTCCCGCAGCCCGCGGGCCTCCGCCCTGGTCCAGCGCCTCGCGCAGGACGCCGGCTACCCGCACACCCTCTCCTACGACGTCGACTCCCTCGACTTCACGTCGCCGGGGGCCGCCGCGGTCACCCGGAACGTCCTGGCGACGGTCCGCCCCGGCTCCGTGGTGAGCCTGCACTTCGGCTACGCCGACACGGTCGCCGCCCTCCCCGACCTCCTGCACGAGCTCGACCGGCGCGGCCTGCGCCCGGTCACCACAACGGAGTTGCTGAGCTGATGCTGACGACGCCCCCCTCCCTCCCGCGCTCCCCCCTGCGCGCCCCCGTGCACTCCTCCCTGCGGGGCGTGCTGGCCGCCGGTGCCGCCCTCGCCGCGCTGGCCGCCCTCGCGGGCTGCGGCGCCTCCGGCGGGAAGCACGCCGACGAGGCCCTCGGCACGAAGGCCGCCGTCCAGCCCGCCCCGGTGAAGAAGAAGACGCCCGAGGGCCTGCCCGGCATGCCCCCGCTGCTGGACCCGACGGACGTCTACGCGGCGGACCGCCCGGGCCGGCTCTCCCCGGTGGTCAAGGACTTCCCGTCCCGGGTGTACGTGCCGAACACCGAGTCCAACACGGTCACGGTCATCGACCCCAAGACGTACGAGGTCATCGAGACGATCAAGGTCGGGGTCCAGCCCCAACACGTCGTCCCCTCCTGGGACATGAAGACCCTGTGGGTCAACAACGACAAGGGCAACAGCCTCACGCCCATCGACCCGAAGACGGGGAAGGCCGGCAAGCCGGTCGACGTGCACGACCCGTACAACCTGTACTTCACGCCCAACGGCAAGTACGCCATCGTGATGGCCTCGCTCGACCGCGAGCTGGTGTTCCGCGACGCGCACACGATGAAGCGCGTCAAGACGGAGCCGGTCAGCTGCTACGGCGTCAACCACGCCGACTTCTCCCCGGACGGCAGGTACTTCATCGTGTCCTGCGAGTTCAGCGGCGAACTGCTGAAGGTCGACACCGAGAAGATGAAGGTGGTCGCCCAGCAGAAGCTGCCGTTCCAGGGGGCGATGCCGCAGGACGTGAAGATCTCCCCCGACGGCAAGAAGTTCTACATCGCCGACATGATGGCCGACGGGGTCTGGGTCCTGGACGGCGACAAGTTCACCGAGCCGACGCTGCTGCACACCGGCAAGGGTGCCCACGGTCTCTACGTCAGCCGCGACTCCCGCGAGATGTACATCTCCAACCGCGGTGAGGGCACCATCTCGATCTTCGACTTCACCCAGAACCGGCTCACCAAGAAGTGGCGCCTGCCGGACGGCGGCAGCCCGGACATGGGCGGCGTCTCGGCGGACGGCAAGGTCCTGTGGCTCTCCGGCCGCTACAACGCCGAGGTGTACGCGATCGACACCCGCACCGGTGTGCAGCTCGCCCGCATCCCCGTCGGCAGCGGCCCGCACGGACTCGCCGTGTACCCCCAGCCCGGCCGCTACTCGCTCGGCCACACCGGCATCTTCCGCTAGAACGGCACCTGTTGATCCGCTTGAGCTGACACGCCGTCGTACGGGTGACGGTCCACGGCCCGCCCCCGCGGAACGGAGATCGTGCTCCCCATGATCATCCATCGCCCGCGGCGGCGGGCCGCCGCCGTCGTCCTGTCCCTCGGAGCCGTCCTCGCGACGACCGCCGCGACGCCCGCCGCCCCCGCCACCCGGGCCGCGGCCCCGAGCTGTCCCCAGTTCGCCGACCCGGTCAAGGCCGCCGCCGACCGGCGGGTGGACGTCGGGCGCATCACGCCGGAGCCGGTCTGGCGCAGGACCTGCGACACCCTGTACCGCAGCGACTCCCGGGGCCCGGCGACCGTCTTCGAGCAGGGCTTCTATCCGAAGGACGTCGTCGGCGGCCAGTACGACATCGAGCAGTACGCCCGCGCCGACCAGCCCTCGCCGTACGTGGCGGCGACGTACGACCACGATCTCTACAAGGCCGGGACCACGGCCGTCTTCAACTACTACATCGACGCTCCCGGCGGCGTCGACGTGAACAAGACCATCGGCGACACCCATCGCCGGGCCGGCCAGGACGAGGTGGCCTTCCCCGGCGGTATCGCCCGCCAGTACGTCGTCGGTGCCTGCCCGGTCGACAGGAGGACCCGGACCGAGATCATGAGCGACTGCCAGAGCAATCCGTACTACGAGCCCTGGCACTGACCCACGTCGTTCGGCACCGCCGGAACCGGCGCCCCCGCCCGGGTGCCCGCTCAGACCGCGGTGAGCAGGGCCTCCGCCCCGACGGGACGGAAACCGGCCGCCTGGAACGCCCGCAGACTGCGGGCGTTCCCTGCCGCCACCTGCGCCCACACCGGCTCGCCGGCGAGGTGCCGCGCCGCCGTCGCGAGCGCCCGCCCGAGCCCCCGGTGCCGTACGTCCTCGGCCACCTCGACCGAGGCCTCCAGACGGCCCCCGACGCCGTGTCCGAGGACGACCGTCCCACCGTCCGCCGCCCAGGCCCGCACGCCGTCCCTCCGTCCGAGCGCGGCGGCGACCCGTGGATGGCCGGAAGCAGACAGTTCCGTGAGGACGAGGGGCGGCGGGCCGGGCAGCGGGGCGGCGACGGACATCACGTCGACGGTGTCGTGCGCGCGTCCGGTCCGCTCCATGAACGCGGCGAGGAACCGGGGGTTCATGGCCGCGGCGAGCGGATCGCAGCCGACGGCGGCCAGCGTCGCGCGCACCCAGCCCTCGTCCTCGTCCGTGAAGACCACGGAGTGCGCGGTGAAGGCGAGCACCCCGGCGTCGCGCGCGCACTGCTGCCGTACGACCGTGACGGAGCCGTCGGGCGGTGGGAAGATCCCCCGTGCCGCGGCGTCCACGACGGTCCCCAGCCTGTGTGCGGTGCCGGCCACGACCGCCCCCTCGACGCTTGAGTCTCCACCCACTGGAAGGCCCAGACTCGCAGACATGACCGACGACGGCACCGGCCTTCTCACCATCGGCGCACTGTCCCGGAGCACGGGCCTGTCCGTCCGGACCATCCGCTACTGGTCGGACGAGGGCGCGCTGCCCCCGGTGGCCCGCTCCTCCGGCGGCTACCGGCTCTACGACGCCGGCTCCGTGGCCCGGCTGGAGCTGGTCCGCACCCTGCGCGAGCTCGGGCTCGGCCTGGACGACGTGCGGGCGGTGCTGGCCGGCGGGACCACGGTGGCGGAGGTGGCGGCCGCGCACGTGGCCGCGCTGGACGCGCAGATCAGGTCCCTGAAGGTGACCCGGGCGGTGCTGTCGACCGTGGCACGACGCGGCTCGACCGCGGAGGAGACGACACTCATGAACCGACTGGCCCGGCTCTCGGCCGCCGAACGCGGACGCATCGTGGACGACTTCATGGAGGAGACCTTCGGAGGCCTGGACACCGCGGACCCCGACATCAGGACCCGGCTGCGGTTCAGCGTCGGCGACCTGCCCGACGACCCCACGCCCGAGCAGGTGGACGCCTGGGTGGAGCTGGCGGAACTGATCCAGTCCCCGGCCTTTCGCGCCAGGATGCGCGAGACGGTCGAGTTCAACGCGGCCGACCGGGGCCCGGACGTGGCGCCGGGCACGTCCCTGTGGTTCATGAGCCGGCTCGTGCAGCTCGCGGGCGAGGCACGGGAGCGCGGTGTCGACCCCGCGTCCCCGGAGGCGGACGAGGTGCTCGGCGGGCTGCTCGGTGACGCGGACGGAGCCGTGCTGCTGGCCCGCGTCGAGTCCGCGGCGCACGCCGAGCTGGCCCGGTTCCGTGAGTTGTGCGCCCGGGTCCGCGGCCTGGAACCGCTGTCGGCGCACCGGGCGGAGTTCGCCTGGGTGGTCGCCGCACTACGGGCCCGCGCGGACCGTTAATCTGACCTCCGTACACAACGCAGTGACGCACGCAGTGATGCACGACGAAGGGGCGGACCGGGTGGCCGACATCGAGGAAGCACGCAAGCAGTTCGAGCGGATCGACACGGACAGTGATGGATTCATCACGGCGGCCGAGTTCAAGACCGCGCTCGCCCAGGGCGGCGACTGGAACGTCACCGAGTCGGTGGCCGAGGTCATCATCGCGGCCCGCGACCTCAACGGCGACAAGCTCCTCTCGTTCGACGAGTTCTGGGTCCACCTGAACAAGTGACGCTCCCCGAAGGGGCGCCCGCCGGTCGTCCCGGCGGGCGCCCCTTCGGCGTCACCCGCCCCGGCGGGCCGTCCTCCGGGCGGCCCGAAGCAGCCGGAGAGCGTGGTGTTCTCGGCCTCTTCACCCGGATGCCGCACAGCCCGGAATAGGGCATCCGTCCCCGGGGTTGCTGATCCCCATCAGGAGCATCAACTCCGGAAGGGTCTGTCTCTCATGAAGATCGGCATCATCGGCGCGGGCAACATCGGCGGCAACCTCACCCGGCGGTTCACCGCCGCCGGGCACGACGTCTCCGTCGCCAACTCCCGCGGCCCCCAGACGCTCACCGCGCTCGCCGAGGAGACCGGGGCGACCCCCGTCACGGTCGAGGAGGCGGCGCGCGACGCCGAGATCGTCGTCGTCACCGTTCCGCTCAAGGCGGTCCCCGACCTGCCCGACGGCATCCTGGACGGAGCCGCCGAGGGCGTCGCCGTCATCGACACGGGCAACTACTACCCCCAGCAGCGCGACGGCCGGATCGACGCGATCGAGGACGACGGTCTCACCGAGAGCCGCTGGACCGCGCAGCAGATCGGCCACACGGTCGTGAAGGCCTTCAACGGCACCTACGCCCAGGACATCCTGGACCGTGCCCGCCCGGCGGGCGCACCGGACCGCTTGGCGCTCCCGGTGGCCGGGGACGACGCCGCGGCCAAGCAGCGGGTGCGCGACCTGATCGACGAGATCGGCTTCGACACCGTCGACGCGGGCGGCCTGGACGACTCCTGGCGCCAGCAGCCCGGCACGCCCGTCTACGGCCTCCAGGAGGGCGTCGACGCCGTCACGAAGGCCCTGGCCGAGGCGCCCCGGGAGCGTCCGGCGGACTTCCGCGGCTGACCCGCGCCACGGCACGGCCCGGAGGTCAGACGATCTCCAGGGGCCGGTGCGGCCCGACCGGCAGCTCCACCGTCACGGAGTCGCCGGGCCGCACCGGCCCGCCGGTGAGGACGACGCTCATGATCCCCGCCTTGAAGCGGACCGTCCCGTCCTCGTCCCGCCCGACGACCTGCTTCATGAGGCCCTTTCGGAAGGTGTCGATCTGGGCGCAGGGATTGCGCAGCCCCGTCACTTCGACGACGGCCTCCGCCCCCAGGTGCAGCCGCGTTCCGGTGGGCAGGTTCAGCAGGTCGACGCCTCTGGTGGTGACGTTCTCCCCGAGCTGACCGGCGGTGACCTCGAAGCCCGCCGCGCGCACCTCGTCGAACAGCTCCTCGTGGATGAGGTGCACCTGGCGGAGGTTCACCTGCGACGGGTCCTTCAGCATCCGGAACCGGTGCTTGACCGTCGTCCCGGCGTGCACGTCGCCCTCCACGCCCAGCCCGGCGAGGAGCGTGACGCCCGTCCGGTTCGGCTTGGTGAAGGAATACGTCCCGTTGCTGCTGACCGCAGCGACCGTCCCGCCCATGTGTCCGCTCTTTCCTTCCGCTCGGCTACGCCCCGCCGGCCCAGGTGCGCAGCGCGGTCCTGCTCGCGAAGTCCGCCACATTCTTGTCCACCGGGTCGGACGTGTACTGGTGGAAGCGCCACTTCGCCTTGATACGGGGCTTTCCCGCGGAGACGTAGTCGGCGATCCAGAGACCGTCGCCGGCGTACGAGGTGGTGTCGATGTTCAGCCAGAAGTTCCGGTTCGTGTAGAGCACCACCCGGTGGTGCGGGCGCAGCTCCTTGACCTTGCGGATGAAGCGGTCCTTCTCCGCGTTGCTCGCGTGGGTGCCCTCGCCGGTGGTCTCCCAGTCGACGGCGAGCAGGTCGCCCGCCTTCTCGGGGGCCTTGCCGACGAAGTACTCGGCCTGGGCGGTGATGTCGCCGGGCCACAGGAAGTGGTAGAAGCCCACGACGCACCCGGCGTCGCGGGCCGTCTTCACCTGGGCGGCGAGCTTCGGGTTGACGTACGAGCGGCCTTCGGTCGCCTTGATGAAGACGAACGACAGTCCGTCGGTTCCGTACGCGGACGACTGGTAGGCGCTGACGTCGATGCCTCGCAGCATGGGGGGAGCCTCCGTGCAGGGGGCGGGCCACACAGAGTGGTGCCCGGGTTTCGTGGGGAACAACTGCCTTTCGAGTTCCCCGACTTCACCCGTGTCACCCTCGTACGGAGGAGCGACCCGCACCCGGCGTACGCGATCAGCACTCGATGATGTTCACCGCGAGGCCGCCCCGGGCCGTCTCCTTGTACTTCACGCTCATGTCGGCGCCGGTCTCCTTCATGGTCTTGATGACCTTGTCGAGGGAGACCTTGTGGGATCCGTCGCCGCGCATCGCCATCTTCGCGGCCGTCACGGCCTTCACGGCGGCCATGCCGTTGCGCTCGATGCAGGGGATCTGCACCAGACCGCCGACCGGGTCGCAGGTCAGGCCGAGGTTGTGCTCCATGCCGATCTCGGCCGCGTTCTCCACCTGCTCGGGGCTGCCGCCGAGCACCTCGGCGAGCGCGCCGGCCGCCATCGAGCAGGCCGAGCCGACCTCGCCCTGGCAGCCGACCTCGGCGCCGGAGATGGACGCGTTCTCCTTGAAGAGCATGCCGATGGCACCGGCCGCGAGGAGGAACCGCACGACGCCCTCCTCGTCCGCGCCCGGCACGAAGTTGATGTAGTAGTGCAGCACCGCCGGGATGATCCCGGCCGCGCCGTTGGTCGGGGCGGTCACCACCCGGCCGCCCGCGGCGTTCTCCTCGTTGACCGCCATCGCGTAGAGGGTGATCCACTCCATCGCGTGGGCCAGCGGATCGCCCTCGGCGCGCAGCTGGCGGGCCGAGTTGGCGGCGCGCCGGCGGACCTTGAGGCCGCCCGGCAGGATGCCCTCGCGGGCCATGCCGCGCGAGACGCACGCCTGCATCACGCGCCAGATGGCGAGGAGCCCCTCGCGGATCTCCTCCTCGGTGCGCCAGGCCCGCTCGTTCTCCAGCATCAGCGCGGAGATCGACAGGCCGGTCTCCTTCGTCAGCCGCAGCAGCTCGTCACCCGTGCGGAACGGGTACTTCAGGACGGTGTCGTCGAGCTTGATGCGGTCCTCGCCGACGGCGTCCTCGTCGACCACGAAGCCGCCGCCCACCGAGTAGTACGTCTTCTCCAGGACGAGGTCGCCCGCGGCGTCGTGGGCGAAGATCGTCATGCCGTTCGCGTGGTACGGCAGGGCCTTGCGGCGGTGCAGGATCAGGTCGTCGTCGAAGGAGAAGTCGATCTCGTGCTCGCCGAGCAGGCTGAGCCGGCCGGACGCCTTGATCTGCTCCACGCGGTCGTCGGCGCCCTCCACGTCGACCGTACGCGGCGAGGCGCCCTCCAGACCGAGCAGCACCGCCTTGGGGGTGCCGTGCCCGTGGCCGGTCGCGCCCAGCGAGCCGTACAGCTCGGCGCGTATCGAGGCCACCGGGGCCAGCAGCTCCTCGTTGCGCAGCCGCCGGGCGAACATGCGTGCGGCGCGCATCGGGCCCACCGTGTGGGAGCTGGACGGGCCGATACCGATCGAGAACAGGTCGAAGACCGAGATGGCCACGGGGAACTCCTTGGTGGTTTCGCCGGACGCCGTTGTCCGGCGGGGGTGGTGCGGGACTGCATGGGACGGGGCACCGCGCTGCTTCCAGTGTGCGCGGTGCCCCGGACGCTCGTACGGAACGAACCGTACGAACAAAAACCGTACGCCGTGAAAACGTACGAACAAAAACGTACGGCCTGAAGCGTACGAAACTACTTCAGGCCGGGGTACAGCGGGTGCTTGTCGGCCAGAGCGGACACCCGGGCCTTGAGGGCCTCGGCGTCGTAGGCCGGCTTCAGCGCCTCGGCGATGATGTCGGCGACCTCGGTGAAGTCCTCGGTCGTGAACCCGCGGGTGGCGAGCGCCGGCGTGCCGATGCGCAGGCCGGAGGTGACCATCGGGGGGCGCGGGTCGTTCGGGACGGCGTTGCGGTTGACCGTGATGCCGACCTCGTGGAGCCGGTCCTCGGCCTGCTGCCCGTCCAGCGCGGAGTTGCGCAGGTCGACGAGGACCAGGTGCACGTCGGTGCCGCCGGACAGCACGTCCACGCCCACGGCCTTCGCGTCGTCCTGGACCAGGCGCTCGGCCAGGATGCGCGCGCCGTCCAGCGTGCGCTGCTGGCGCTCCTTGAAGTCGTCGGTGGCGGCGACCTTGAAGGAGACGGCCTTGGCCGCGATCACGTGCTCCAGCGGACCGCCCTGCTGACCCGGGAAGACCGCGGAGTTGATCTTCTTGGCCAGCTCGGCCGTCGAGAGGATCACGCCGCCGCGGGGGCCGCCGAGGGTCTTGTGGGTGGTCGTCGTGACGACGTGGGCGTGCGGCACCGGGTTCGGGTGCAGGCCCGCGGCCACCAGACCCGCGAAGTGCGCCATGTCGACCATGAGGTACGCGCCGACCTCGTCGGCGATCCGGCGGAACTCCGCGAAGTCGAGCTGACGCGGGTACGCGGACCAGCCCGCGACGATCAGCTTCGGACGCGACTCCTTGGCGAGGCGCTCGACCTCGGCCATGTCGACCTGGCCGGTCTCGTCGTCCACGTGGTACGCGACCACGTCGTAGAGCTTGCCGGAGAAGTTGATCTTCATGCCGTGGGTGAGGTGCCCGCCGTGCGCGAGGTTCAGACCCATGATCGTGTCGCCCGGCTTGAGCAGCGCGAACATCGCCGCCGCGTTGGCCTGGGCGCCCGAGTGCGGCTGCACGTTGGCGTGCTCGGCGCCGAACAGCGCCTTCACCCGGTCGATGGCGATCTGCTCGACCACGTCGACGTGCTCGCAGCCACCGTAGTAGCGGCGGCCGGGATAGCCCTCGGCGTACTTGTTGGTCAGGACCGAGCCCTGGGCCTCCATGACCGCGACCGGAGCGAAGTTCTCCGAGGCGATCATCTCCAGGGTGGACTGCTGGCGGTGCAGTTCGGCGTCGACGGCGGCCGCGACGTCCGGGTCCAGCTCGTGCAGGGGGGTGTTCAGAAGCGACATGCGGTGACTCCTCAGCCGGCGGTGAAGGCGGCGTACTCGTCGGCGGACATCAGGTCCTCGGGCTCGTCGGCGACGCGGACCTTGAACAGCCAGCCACCCTCGAAGGGGGCCGAGTTCACCAGCGACGGGTCGTCCACCACGTCCTGGTTGGCCTCGACGACCTCGCCGCCCACGGGGGAGTACAGGTCGCTGACCGACTTGGTCGACTCCAGCTCGCCGCAGGACTCGCCCGCGGTCACCGTGTCACCGACCTCGGGAAGCTGGGCGTAGACGACATCGCCGAGCGCGTTGGCCGCGAACTCGGTGATGCCCACGGTCGCGACGCCGTCCTCGGCGACGGACAGCCACTCGTGCTCCTTGCTGTAGCGGAGCTGCTGGGGGTTGCTCATGGCCTGAATTCTCCTGTACGCGGGGGAGTGCTGATGAAAGGGGGAGTCCGTCACCCGGACGAGCCCGTCCGGGGGTGCCGTCCGGCGCCGCGGAGAGTCGCGGCGCCCGTGGTCCGTGCGGGCCGGTGTCACGGCCTGCCGGTGCGGACCAGTGTCACTTCCGGCGCTTGTAGAAGGGCAGCGCCACGACCTCGTAGGGCTCGTGGGTGCCCCGGATGTCCACACCGACACCGGTGGTGCCCGGCGCGGCGTGCGCGGCGTCGACGTACGCCATCGCGATCGGCTTGCCCAGCGTGGGCGACGGGGCGCCCGAGGTGATCTCTCCGACGACCTGGCCGCCGGAGACCACCGGGTACCCGGCGCGCGGCACGCGACGCCCCTCGGCGACGAGGCCGACCAGGACCCGCGGCGGGTTCTGCTCGGCGCGCTCGGCGGCCTCCTGGAGCGCGGCGCGCCCCACGAAGTCGCCCTCCTTCTCGAACTTCACGACCCGCCCGAGACCGGCGTCGAAGGGGGTCAGCGAGGTCGTCAGCTCGTGCCCGTACAGCGGCATGCCCGCCTCCAGGCGCAGCGTGTCGCGGCAGGACAGGCCGCACGGGATCAGCCCGACGGGGGTGCCCGCGTCGGTCAGTGCCTGCCACACCTTCTCGGCGTCGGCGGGCGCGACGAACAGTTCGAAACCGTCCTCGCCCGTGTAGCCGGTGCGGGCGATCAGCGCCGGCACGCCGGCGACGGTGCCCGGCAGTCCCGCGTAGTACTTCAGGCCGTCCAGGTCCGCGTCGGTGAGCGACGCGAGGATGCCGGGGGACTCGGGTCCCTGCACGGCGATCAGGGCGTACGCGTCACGGTCGTCGCGCACGACCGCGTCGAAACCGGCGGCGCGTGCGGTCAGCGCGTCCAGCACCACCTGCGCGTTGGAGGCGTTCGCCACGACCATGAACTCGTGCTCGGCGAGCCGGTAGACGATCAGGTCGTCCAGGATGCCGCCGTCCTCCTGGCAGATCATCGTGTAGCGGGCACGGCCGACGCCCACGGTGGCGATGTTGCCGACCAGTGCGAAGGCGAGGAGGTCGGCGGCCTGTGGGCCGGTGACGGTGATCTCGCCCATGTGCGAGAGGTCGAAGAGGCCGGCCTTCGTGCGGACGGCGAGGTGCTCGTCGCGCTCCGAGCCGTAGCGCAGCGGCATGTCCCAGCCGGCGAAGTCGGTCATCGTCGCGCCCAGCGAGCGGTGCAGGGCGTCGAGCGCGGTGAGGCGGGGGGTGGTGCTGCTCATCGGTGGGGCTCCCAAGGCATGACGGCGAGGTCGTTCCTCCCCATCTGTCATCGGAACCTGAGAGGTTCATCACGACCCCGCGAAACGGTGGTCCTGATTTGCACCTTGGGTGGAGCCACGGAGAGCGGCCCGCTTTTCAGATGTGCCTCGCCCGCGCGGTAACGGGGCCTGAGAGATTCAAGGGAGGGACTTGCTCCTTCGGCGCCCGGGTACACGTACCCAGGACTCTCCCGCGCGGATTCAAGCGGCCGGTATGCAGTTGGCGCGGCCATCATTGCACGCCCCGTCCGATCAGGGCAGTCCGCATCTGTAACCGTGCTGTGGCAGTCCGCGCACCGAAACGGGAAGCGCCGCGCATTACCTTCTCTTTACACTCGACGGGGATGGGACTCCACATCCAAGGGGAGGACGGCCACGGTGAACAGGACCACGGTGTACGCGACGACCTCGGGTCTCGCGCTGCCCGAGCAGACCGGCGCACCGGCCCGGGAGGCGTGCGGCCCGCTCCCGGCGGCCGTCGTCCGTGACCTGAGGGACCGTGCCGGGCACAGCCCGCACGGTCTGCGCTTCGGCAGCCGCGACCTCGTCGTGGTCACCGGACTGCCGGGCAGCGGCAAGTCGACCCTCATGCGGCGGGCGGTCGAGGGCACGCGCGTCGACTCGCAGGACACCCGCGACCGTTGGGACGGCCGGATGGCCCGCCTGCTGCCGTACGCGGTCTACCGCCCCCTGGTCCGCCTCGCGCACTACGCGGGCCTGCGCCGGGCACTGCGCGGCGACGGCGGAGTCGTCGTGCACGACTGCGGCACCCAGGCCTGGGTGCGCCGCTGGCTCGGCCGCGCGGCACGCCGCCGGGGCGGCGCCCTGCACCTGCTGCTGCTCGACGTCACGCCGGACACCGCGCTGGACGGCCAGCGCGAGCGCGGCCGGGGCGTCTCGCGCTACGCGTTCGCCCGCCACCGCGGCGCGGTCGCCCGGCTGCTGCGCTCCGTGGAGCGCGGCGACGTGCCCGAGGGGTGCGGTTCCGCGGTCCTCATCGACCGGGAGGCGGCGGACGTGCTGCGCAGGATCGACTTCGGCCACTGACCGGCCGTGTCGCCCCATTAACCTTTCCAGCCGGAACAGTGGTTCGAAGCAGGCGGTAGAGACAGATGGACTTCCCGGCACAGGCACACCCCCACCCGCACGGCGGCTGGCCCGGCAACGAGCTGGAGGAGGTGCTGTCCGCGGCCCTCGGCATGGGCGGAGCCGCCTCGGCGGGCGCCCGCATCGTCGAGGTGCTCGGCCGCAGCTTCGTCTGGGTGCCGCTGCCCAGCGGCGGCGGCCCCGACAGCGGCCCGCTCGACCTGCCCACGATGGAGCTCGAAGGCCAGGTGTACGTGCCCGTCTTCAGCTCGGAGGAGCAGTTCCGGCAGGTCACCGGCGGCCACATGTCGTTCACCATCGCGCCCGCCGCGGAGTTCGCCCGCGGACTCCCGCCGCAGGTCGGCATCGCGGTGAACCCGGACGGCGTGGTCGGCGTGCCCCTGCCGCCGATCGCCGTCGCCGAACTCTGCCGGGCCGGGCGGACCCCGCTGGACGGACCGGCGAGCGGCGGCCGGGTGCGGCTGTTCGAACCGGACTGGCAGGAGGACCCGGTGGACTTCCTCGCCGCGGCCTCCGCCGAGTTCGCCGGCACCGGCGTCGTGCTGAGCGCCCGCCGCTGCCTGGCCAGCATCGAGGGCGACGCCCCGGTCATGTTCATCGGCGTCGAACTCTCCCTGTGGGAGGGCGAGGCCCGCACCCTCCCCCTCGACGCCCTCGGCCGGGCCCTCGGCCGCGTCCCGATGAACATCCCGGTGAACCTGGTCCTCCTCGACGTGACCCAGGACCCGGTGGGCGACTGGATGCGCGCCCAGGTCCGGCCCTTCTACCAGGCAGGTCACTGAACGGCCGGCCGTCGTGACGGAAAGGAGCACGCGACGGCGTCCCCCGGCGGAGGACGTTCGCCGCATAAGCTGGTTTCATGGCCCGGTCGAGGTGTTGACGCACGTTCTCACCGACGCCTGAGGCGTATTGGATGAGTTCGTCGTGATTTGTTCGCGAAGGGGCGGTTGAAGGGTGAGCGCGTCGGGCACGGCCGCGGCCGGGCAGGTCGAGCACATGCTGCGCCAGGTGACGCCCGGGCGTTACGACGCCTACGAGGCGCTCCTTCGCGCGCTCGCGACCCCCTCGTCCGGCCAGGTGTGGATGCTCCTCTGGCACGGCCAGTCCGGCTCCCCGGACGCCCAGTACGGCAACATGCAGGTGGACGGCTTCGGTTACGCCCCCTGCGTCACCTCCGCCCAGGAGCTGTCGGCCAGCGGCTGGAACCGCTCGTACGAGGTCGTCGACGGCCTGGACGTGGCCCGCACCCTGTACCCCGACCACTTCGGTCTCTGGCTGAATCCGCACGCTCCCGGCGGCGGCCTCGGCATCCCCTGGCTCGACCTGCGCCGGATCGCCACCGGCCTGGAACGCCAGCCCGCGGGCCCGCTCCGGCTCTCCGAACCCGGCATCGAGATCCCGCAGTTCTACGCCCTGATCACCCAGAACGCGCATCTCACCCCGGCCGTGCGCTCGCTGCGCCGGGCCTGGGTGCAGCCCGCGCTCGGGGCGCCGTACCTCGCCATCGGCCTCGACGTGTACGACACCTCGCCGCCCGCCGTCGACTCGGTGCGGGCGATGATGCAGCAGTCGATCGGGGCCGTCCCCGAGGGGCTGCCCGTCTCGACGGTCGCGATGTCCGACGCGTTCGACCC
This sequence comes from Streptomyces sp. M41(2017), assembly GCF_002078175.1. Taxonomy (GTDB): domain Bacteria; phylum Actinomycetota; class Actinomycetes; order Streptomycetales; family Streptomycetaceae; genus Streptomyces. Next base: position 3,678,337 of record NZ_MWFK01000001.1, read on the forward strand.
GGTCGCGATGTGGCTGCGCGCCAACGCCCGGCCGTTCTACGACCGCGAGGCCCACGCGGCCCCCGCGCAGGCCCCGGTGGCGGGCGGCTACGGCTATCCGCCGGCCCGCGGCGGCTACTGAGACCGTCCCGCATCGCGGACCGGTCGTACGATCGTGCGAGTGCTGCTGGCATCATGACCTCGCGCACGGCCTTCCATTGCCGTACGCACGATGGTGCTGACCTGCGGGGGAGCAGGCGCATGGGGTGGTTGTCCCGGTTCGGGACCGTTTGAGGCCAAAAGGATCAGCGTGGACCCTTCACGCCCAACTGCCCCTCGTCCGGCTCGCGTTACCCACTGTTCGGATAACGGAATCCCCCTACAAGCATCACGGTTGCGCATACTTTCTCCATGAGACCTGGCACGTGATCGTGGCGGCACTGAAGACTCGCCCATCAGACACGGGGTCATCGATTCCGTGAGCGAGTGCAAGTCGAACGATCAGCCGGGTCATCGGGCCGCATCATCTGCGGCCGGCTTCCCGGCGAGCAAGTGAACCAAGCCGCAGACAGCGGCAGGCGTAGGCCGGTCACCACCGGCGAGAAGGGTCGGGTCACTGTGACCGCACCGATCGAGACCACCGGGGCGGCGACGGAAGTTCAGCCAGAGGCTGTACTCGCCGGAGTCGACAAGGGGCAGATCGAGGGTCGTTCCCTGGGACAGATCGCCTGGACGCGCTTCAAGCGCGACAGAGTGGCGGTCGCCGGCGGTGTCATCGTCGTGCTGCTCATCCTGCTGGCCGTGCTCGCCCGGCCCGTCCAGGCGATGTTCGGGCTGGACCCGAACGCCTTCCACCAGGACCTGATCGACCCCAACACCTCGCTGCCCAAGGGCGGGTTCGGCGGAATGAGCTGGGATCACCCGCTCGGCGTCGACCCGAAGTTCGGGCGCGACATCGCCACCCGTGTCCTCGAGGGCTCCTGGGTCTCCCTGGTGGTCGCCTTCGGCGCCACCATCCTGTCGAACGTGATCGGCGCGATCCTCGGCGTCGTCGCGGGCTACTACGGCGGGCGCGTCGACGCGGTCATCAGCCGCCTGATGGACACGTTCCTCGCCTTCCCCCTCCTGCTCTTCGCGATCGCCATCTCCGCCACCCTGCAGGGCGGCGCGTTCGGCCTCGAAGGGCTCCCGCTCCACCTGAGCGTGCTGATCTTCGTGATCGGCTTCTTCAACTGGCCCTACCTGGGCCGTATCGTCCGAGGCCAGACGCTCGCCCTGCGTGAGCGGGAGTTCGTGGACGCCTCCCGGGGCATGGGGGCCAGGGGCCCGTACATCCTGTTCCGGGAACTGCTGCCCAACCTGGTCGGCCCGATCATCGTCTACTCGACGCTGCTCATCCCGACCAACATCCTCTTCGAGGCGTCCCTGAGCTTCCTCGGGGTCGGCATCCAGCCCCCGCAGGCGTCCTGGGGCGGCATGCTCCGTGAAGCGGTCACCTATTACGAGGTCGACCCGCAGTTCATGATCGTGCCCGGCCTCGCCATCTTCGTGACCGTCCTCGCCTTCAACCTGCTGGGCGACGGTCTCCGCGACGCTCTCGACCCGCGCAGTCGCTGATGCCTGACGCGCACCGAGAGATCCACAAGTTTCCGACAATGGAGGGGAACCCGCCCATCATGCGAAGGTCAGCGCTGGCCGCAATTGCGGCCATCGGCTCCGCGAGTCTGCTCGTTGCAGGCTGCAGCAAGGCCGATGACAACAAGAACAACGACAACACGAAGTCAGCTGGGGCCAACGCAGCGACCACGGACGTCGTCAACGCCTCCACCCAGAAGGGGGGCACGGTCACGTACGAGTACTCCGACGTGCCGGACTCCTTCGACCCGGGCAACACGTACTACGCGTACATGTACAACCTCTCGCGTCTGTACGCCCGTCCGCTGATGACGTTCCAGCCCGGCGCCGGCGAGAAGGGCAACACCCTTGTCCCCGACCTCGCCGCGAGCAAGGGTGTCCCGAGCGACGGCGGCAAGACCTGGACGTACAAGCTGCGTTCGGGCCTGAAGTACCAGGACGGCACCGCCATCACGTCCAAGGACGTGAAGTACGCCGTCGAGCGCTCGAACTTCGCGCGTGACGTCCTCTCCCTCGGCCCGAACTACTTCCAGCAGTTCCTCGTGGGCGGCGACAAGTACAAGGGTCCCTACAAGGACAAGAGCGGCAAGGGTCTCTCCTCCATCGAGACCCCGGACGACACCACCGTCGTCTTCCACCTGAAGACCGCGTTCCAGGAGTTCGACTACCTGGTCGCCTCGCCGCAGACCGCTCCGGTCCCGCAGGCGAAGGACAACGGCGTCGACTACGTCAAGAACATCGTGTCCTCGGGCTCGTACAAGTTCCAGAGCTACTCGGACGGCAAGCAGGCCGTCCTCGTGCGCAACGAGAACTGGGACGCGAAGACCGACCCGCTGCGCAAGCAGTACCCCGAGAAGATCGTCGTCAACCTGAAGGTCAACGCCGAGACGATCGACAAGGACGTCCTCGCGGGCGACGCGATCGACCTCGGTGGCGGTGGCGTCCAGGCCGCGACCCAGGCGCAGCTGCTCAGCTCGGCCGACAAGAAGGCCGGCACGGACAACACCTACGGTGGCCGACTCGTCTACATGGCGATCAACACCAAGGTGAAGCCGTTCGACAAGGTCGAGTGCCGCAAGGCCGTGCAGTTCGCGATCGACAAGGTCTCGGTGCAGACCGCCGAGGGCGGCCCGGTCCGTGGCGACATCGCCTCCACGGTCCTTCCGCCGGACATCCCGGGCTACAGCAAGTCGGACGTCTACGCGTCCGCGGGCAACAAGGGTGACGCGGCCAAGGCCAAGGACCAGCTCAAGGCCTGTGGCAAGACGTCGATCAACACGAACATCTCCGCGCGCAGCGACCGCCCGCAGGAGATCGACGCGGCCACCGCGATCATCAACTCGCTGAAGAAGGTCGGCATCAACGCCAGCCTGAAGCAGTACCCGTCGGGCAAGTACTTCACCGACTACGCGGGTGTCCCGAAGTTCACCGAGAAGAACAACATCGGTCTGATCATGATGCAGTGGGGTGCCGACTGGCCCTCCGGCTACGGCTTCCAGCAGCAGATCCTGAACGGCAGCGCGATCGGCGCCTCGGGTAACACCAACCTGTCGCAGTACGACAACAAGGACGTCAACGCGCTGCTCGAGAAGGCCATCGGCACGCAGGACGACACCGCGCGCAACAGCATCTACACCGAGATCGACAAGAAGACCATGGACGACGCCGTCCTCGTCCCGCTGACGTACTTCAAGGTGCTCCTGGCCCGCCCGAAGTACGCCACGAACCTGGTCTCCACGGCTGCCTTCAGCGGCCAGTACGACTACCTCAACATCGGCACCACGAAGAAGTAGTAGCCCCGGAAGGCAGGTGAAGGCATTGGTGCCCGCGGGCTCAGCCCGCGGGCACCAGCGCCGATCCCCGTGATCTCGTACATCCTCCGTCGGACGGCAGCGGCAGCGATCCTGCTCCTGGTCGTCTCCGCGGTCACCTTCGCCATCTTCTTCCTGCTCCCCAGACTGGCCGGTCAGACCCCCGACCAGCTGGCTCAGCAGTACATCGGGAAGAGCCCGTCGAAGGCCGACATTCTCGCGGTCAAGCACAACCTCGGTCTGGACCAGCCCGTCTACGTCCAGTACTGGCACTTCATCAAGGGGATCGTCAGCGGCGCTACCTATGACCTCGGCCCCACCACGGCACACTGCAGCGCGCCGTGCTTCGGGTACTCCTTCAAGACCCACCAGGCGGTCTGGCCGGAGCTGACCTCCCGCCTTCCGATCACGCTTTCCCTCGCCGGCGGCGCCGCGGTGCTGTGGCTGGTGTCCGGTGTGGCCATCGGCGTGATCTCCGCGCTGAAGCCCCGCTCGATCTTCGACCGCACCTTCATGGGCGTCGCGCTCGCCGGTGTCTCGCTGCCCATGTTCTTCACGGGCAACCTGGCGCTGCTGCTCTTCGCCTACCAGTGGCCGATCTTCGGCACCACGTACGTGCCGCTCACCGAGAACCCGGCGCAGTGGGCCAACACCCTCTTCCCGGCGTGGTGTTCACTCGCTCTGCTGTACTCCGCCATCTACGCCCGGCTCACCCGCTCGGGCATGCTGGAGACGATGAACGAGGACTTCATCCGCACGGCCCGTGCCAAGGGTCTGCGCGAGGGCAGGGTCGTGGTCCGGCACGGACTGCGCGCCGCCCTCACCCCGATCATCACCGTCTTCGGCATGGACCTCGGTCTGCTGCTCGGCGGTGCCGTGATCACCGAGACCGTGTTCTCGCTGCACGGTGTCGGGCAGTACGCGGTGCAGGGCATCACCGACAACGACCTGCCGAAGATCCTCGGCGTGACGCTCCTCGCCGCCTTCTTCGTCGTCATTGCAAATCTCCTGGTGGACCTGCTGTACGCAGCCGCCGACCCGCGGGTGAGGCTCTCGTGACCGAACTGTCCAAGACCGGCGCCGCGGTCGGCGAGCCCGTCTCCTCCCCCTCGAACGCCCCGCGCTCCTTCCTCGAAGTGCGCGACCTCAAGGTGCACTTCCCGACCGACGACGGTCTGGTCAAGTCCGTCGACGGCCTGACCTTCTCGGTGGAGAAGGGCAAGACCCTCTCCATCGTGGGCGAGTCCGGCTCCGGCAAGTCCGTCACCTCGCTGGCGATCATGGGCCTGCACCGGCTCGGCGCACGCGGCAAGAACGTCCAGATGTCCGGCGAGATCTGGCTGGACGGCAAGGAACTGGTCAACGCCGACCCGGACGAGGTGCGCAAGCTCCGCGGCCGCGAGATGGCGATGATCTTCCAGGACCCGCTGTCCGCGATGCACCCGTACTACACGATCGGCAACCAGATCGTGGAGGCGTACCGCGTCCACCACAAGGTCGACAAGAAGACCGCCCGCAGGCGGGCGATCGAGATGCTCGACCGCGTGGGCATCCCCGAGCCGGCCAAGCGCGCCGACAGCTACCCGCACGAGTTCTCCGGCGGTATGCGGCAGCGCGCGATGATCGCCATGGCGCTCGTCAACAACCCCGAGCTGCTCATAGCGGACGAGCCGACGACCGCCCTCGACGTCACCGTCCAGGCGCAGATCCTCGACCTCATCCGCGATCTGCAGAAGGAGTTCGGCTCCGCGGTCGTCCTCATCACCCACGACCTCGGCGTGGTCGCCGAGATCGCCGACGAGGTGCTGGTGATGTACGGCGGCCGCTGCGTGGAGCGCGGCACCGTCGAGCGGATCTTCGAGCAGCCGCAGCACCCCTACACCTGGGGTCTGCTCGGCTCGATGCCGCGGATCGACCGCGAGACCTCCGACCGGCTCATCCCGGTCAAGGGCCAGCCGCCGAGCCTCATCAACGTCCCGTCGGGCTGCGCCTTCCACCCGCGCTGCCCGTACGCGGACCTGCCCAAGGGCGATGTCACCCGTACCGTGCGCCCCGAACTGCAGCTGATCGGCAGCGGCCACTACACCGCCTGCCACCTCTCGCAGGAGGACCGCACGCGGATCTGGACCGAAGAGATTGCGCCGAAGCTGTGAGTGAGACGAAGAAGACGGACGCCGCCGACGCGGTGATCCCGCAGCAGGCAGCGGCGTCCGACGACCGCGCGGCCTCCGCGAAGTCGCTGGACGACCGCGAGGTCCTGCTGCGGGTCCAGGGCCTGAAGAAGCACTTCCCCATCCGCAAGGGTGTTCTTCAGCGCCAGGTCGCCGCGGTCAAGGCGGTCGACGGCATCGACTTCGAGGTCCGCAAGGGCGAGACGCTCGGCGTCGTCGGCGAGTCCGGCTGCGGCAAGTCGACCATGGGCCGGGTCATCACCCGCCTCCAGGACCCGACCGGCGGCAGCATCGAGTTCGAGGGCCAGGACATCACCCGGCTCAAGGCCTCGGGGATGCGTCCGCTGCGCCGCGACATCCAGATGATCTTCCAGGACCCGTACGGGTCGCTGAACCCCCGCCACACCATCGGCTCGATCGTCTCGGCGCCCTTCCGGCTGCAGAGCGTCACGCCCGAGGGCGGTGTGAAGCGCGAGGTCCAGCGGCTCCTGGAGCTGGTGGGTCTGAGTCCCGAGCACTACAACCGCTACCCGCACGAGTTCTCCGGCGGCCAGCGCCAGCGCATCGGCATCGCCCGCGCGCTCGCCCTGAAGCCGAAGCTGGTCGTGGCGGACGAGCCGGTCTCGGCCCTCGACGTGTCGATCCAGGCGCAGGTCGTGAACCTGATGGACGACCTGCAGTCCGAGCTCGGTCTCACGTACGTGATCATCGCGCACGACCTCTCCGTCGTCCGCCATGTCTCGGACCGCATCGCGGTGATGTACCTGGGCAAGATCGTGGAACTCGCCGACCGCACCTCGCTGTACGAGGCGCCGATGCACCCGTACACCAAGGCCCTGATGTCGGCCGTGCCGGTGCCGGACCCCAAGCGCCGGGGCGCCAAGAGCGAGCGGATCCTGCTCAAGGGCGACGTTCCCTCGCCGATCTCGCCGCCGAGCGGCTGCCGCTTCCACACCCGGTGCTGGAAGGCCACGGAGATCTGCAAGACGACCGAGCCGCCGCTCATCGAGCTGAAGCCCGGTCAGCAGGTCGCCTGCCACCACCCGGAGAACTTCGAGGACCAGGCTCCTCAGGACACCGTGCTGCTGTCGGCGGCGCGGGAGGCTGTCGAGCTCGTGGGCGAGGCGGTGCTCGGGGAGCAGGCCGCGGCGCCCGTCGCCGTGGCGGAGCCCGAGCCCGTGGTGGAGCCCGAGCCCGTGGTGGAGCCCGAGCCCGTGGCGGTCCCCGCCGCGACGTCCGTGAAGCCCGCGCAGGACGACACGGTCACCGAGGCGCCCGAGGCGGCTGCGGTGTCCGAGCCGGCCGACGCGGCGGAGGACGACAAGAAGTAGCGTCCTCGGCTGTCAGGAGTCACGGGCCCCCAGCCCGTGACGACTTGGCAAAGTCATGAACATGCCCGAACGGGAGAGTGCAGAGTCCTGCGTGTCCGTCTGATCGAATCTGATCGGCACACGTACGAAAGGGACGCGAAATGGCACTCTCCCGTTCGGCACGTTTAGGGGCCCTCGCCACCGCGGCGGCCTCCTTCTTCCTCGTCGCCGCCTCCTCCGCCCCCACCCCGGGCGCCGACGGCATCGGCGACACCTACTTCCCCCAGCTCGGCAACGGCGGTTTCGACGCCCGCCACTACGCCCTCGACGTGGCGTACGACCCGGCCACCGACCGCCTCGACGGCCGGACCACCCTCACCGCCCGCGCCACCCAGAACCTCTCCTCCTTCGACCTCGACCTCCAGAAGCTGGACGTCACCAAGGTCGAGGTGAACGGCAGACGCGCCCACTTCACGCGGTCGGGCGACGAGATCCGCGTCACCCCGCGCGGCCCGCTGGCCAAGGGCCGGACCTTCACGGTCACCGTCACCTACGGCGGAGTCCCCGAGGCGCTCAGCGGCCCGATCGTGTTCGGGTCCGACTACGGGTGGATGAAGACCCCCGACGGTGTCTTCGTCGCCTGCGAACCCAACGCCGCCTCCACCTGGTTCCCCTCCAGCGACCACCCGTCCGACAAGGCGACCTACGACATACGCATCACCGCGCCCAAGGGCCTGACCGGCGTCTCCAACGGACGTCTGGTCTCGACCCGCGACCGGGGCGGCCGCACGGTCACGCACTGGCGCGAGAGCCGGCCCATGGCCACCTACCTGGCGACCGCGACCATCGGGAAGTTCGACGTGCGGACGGGCAGGACGCCCGCCGGCACACCGATCTACGTCGCCATCGACCCGGTCCTCGCGAACAGCAACAGCGTCGACGTGTACGCCGTCACCGCAGCGGCCACCGACTACTGGTCCCAGGTCTTCGGCCCGTACCCGTTCGAGGAGACCGGCGCGATCGTCGACGACATGCCGCAGGCCGGGTTCTCGCTGGAGGTCCAGTCGAAGCCCGCGTACTCGGCGGTGCGCTCCGAGTCGACGATCGTGCACGAGCTGGCCCACCAGTGGTTCGGCGACTCCGTCTCGGTCGCCCACTGGAAGGACATCTGGCTGAACGAGGGCTTCGCCACCTACGCGCAGTGGCTGTGGTCGGAGCACCAGGGCGTCCGCTCCGCGCACGACTCGTTCGTCGCCGGCTACGACTCCCGGCCCGCGGACTCCTCCTTCTGGCAGACCACCGTCGGCGACCCGCAGCGGGACACGATGTTCGCCTCCGCCGTCTACCAGCGGGGCGCGATGACCCTCCAGATGCTGCGCGAACGCATCGGCGACACCGCGTTCTTCAAGCTGCTGCCCGCGTGGACGAAGCTGCACCGCTACGGCAACGCGAGCACCGCCGACTTCATCTCCCTCGCGGAGCGGATCTCCGGCCGGCAGCTCGACGACCTCTTCCAGACCTGGCTCTTCACCTCAGGCAAGCCCGCCGTCTAGACCTTTCTACGTAAGGCGCACACCCCGCGACAGGTGAGAATGTGGGGGTGCTCCTGCAACTCTTCAGCCCCTCCGTCCAGCACACGCTCGACCTGATCGGCATTTTCGTCTTCGCGATCTCCGGCGCGCTGCTGGCCGTCCGCAAGAACTTCGACGTCTTCGGCATAGCCGTTCTCGCGGAGATCACCGCGCTGGGCGGAGGGCTGCTGCGCGACATCGTCATCGGCGCCGTGCCCCCGGCCGCCTTCACCGACCTGGGGTACTTCACCACGCCACTGGTCGCCGCCCTGCTCGTGTTCTTCCTGCACCCCCAGGTGGAGCGCATCCAGGTCGGCGTGAACGTCTTCGACGCGGCCGGACTCGGACTGTTCTGCGTCACCGGCACCGTGAAGGCGTACGACTACGGGCTCGGCCTCACGGCCTCGGCCGCCCTCGGCCTCGGGACCGCGGTCGGCGGCGGTGTGCTGCGCGACGTCCTCGCCAACGAGGTGCCCTCACTGCTGCGCTGGGACCGCGACCTCTACGCCGTTCCCGCGATCGTCGGCGCCACGATGGTGGCGCTCTGCATCCGCTACGACGCGCTCACCCCCTTCACCAGCGGCCTCGCCGTCGTCACGGCCTTCGTGCTGCGGCTCCTCGCGATGCGGTTCCACTGGCGTGCTCCGCGGGCCTGGAACCGCCGGTCGACGGTCAGCGAGGACGAGACCCCCTGACCCGGCCGACCCCGACGACGTCCAGGGAACGCCCCGTGTCGCCGGTCTCCACCAGGGTGCCGGTGCCGCCGGGGCCGCGCACCCCGTCCCCGCCCGCCGCCCCGGGAGCGCCCGGCGCGACGGCGGTCCGCGCCCGGAAGCGGTCCGTCAGCCAGCGGAACACCTCCGGCAGCTGCGGCCGCCACAGGCCCATGTCGTGGCCGCCCGCGCTCCGCGGCAGCAGCACCACGTCCACCCGTGTCGGCGCCTTCGCGATCCGCTGGATCGCCGCGCCCGCCTCGTAGCCGTCGCCGGACTCGCCGGAGAAGTAGAGCGCGACCGGCGGCGGGACACGGTCGGCACGGAGCCGGACGGAGGGGTCGTTCCGCAGCCGCAGCTCCGGGTTGCGGCCGGCGAGCGAACTGCGTTCCTCGCGCGGGTCGTTGTACCCGGACATGCTCACCGCGGCCCGGTAGCGGTCGGGGTGGGCGACGGCCAGCTTGGTCGCGCAGTGCGCCCCTGCCGAGTACCCGGCGGTCGCCCAGCCGTCCGGCGCGGCCTCGGCGCGGAAGTTGTCCCTGACCATCCTCGGCACGTCGACACTGAGCCAGCTCTCCGCGTTGACCGTGCCGGGGACGTTCGCGCAGCCCGTGTCCGCCCTGGCCAGCAGATTGGTACGCGGCGCGACGAGGATGAAGGGCGCCACGCGTCCGTCGCGCATCAGCGGCTCCAGCTGCCGGTGCACCTTCAGCGAACCGAACCAGGCCCGCGCGGAGCCCGGATAGCCCGGCAGCAGCTCCACGACGGGGAACGAGTGGCGGCGGAAGGCGGGTTCGTCGTACTGCGGCGGCAGCCAGACGTAGACCTCGGCGTTCACACCGGAGACCCGTCCGCGCAGCTCGGTGACGCGTACCCCGCCCGCCTCGCGCATGCCCGGCCCGACGGCCCGCTCGAAGGTCTGCCGCACCCGGGGAAGGCTCTCCGGCGCGATCCCGCCGGTGCCGTCCGCGCCGAGGTCGGCGGCCCGTGCGACGTGGTCGCCGGTACCGAGGAGGTCGGCCCAGTCGTCGTACAGGCTGTTGGCGTCGTTCACCAGGACGAAGACCACGCTGATCGCGGTGGCCTGCGCGAACAGCAGCATCAGCAGCCGCGCCGTGCCGCGCACCGGTCCCGGTCCGGGAACCCGGGACCACAGGGCCAGCGGCAGCACGAGGGCGACGGCACACAGCGCGATCGTCGTCAGGAGGAACGGCGTCCCGGTGAGACTCATGTCCTGTCAGAGGAGCACCCGGACCGATCGGTCACGGGTGATTCCGGACACATGCCGAGAAAATGGCGAAGGAATCACCCACCTGGTCGGGTTGTACGGGCGGCCGCCGGCCCGGGACGGCCGGGGCGGCCCGTGACCGGGAGGGGGCGGGTCCTGGCCGTCGCGTGTTCATCCTCGCGCAACAATAAAAGCTACCGCTTAGTAATTTCCTGTTGTACCGTTCAGGCATGCCAGAAGCAGCTTCGGTACAGGCCGCACGGGCCACGATCGGCGACAGCGAGTTCGACCGCGACACCGCGGTCACCCGGCGCGCCCCCGGCGTCTACGACGTGGACCTCTCCGCCGGGTGGACGATCATCACCGCCGTCAACGGCGGCTATCTGCTGGCCGTCCTCGGCCGCGCGCTCGCCGACGCCCTGCCGCACTCCGACCCCTTCACGGTCTCCGCGCACTACCTCACCGCGTCCCAGCCGGGCCCCGCCGTCGTCCGTACGGACGTCGTCCGCACCGGCCGGACCCTGTCGACGGGCCAGGCGTCGCTCTTCCAGTACGACGACGAGGGCCGCGAGGTCGAGCGGATCCGCGTCCTCGCCTCGTACGGCGACCTGGACGCGCTGCCCGACGACGTCCGGACGACCGCGCGGCCCCCCGCGATCCCGCCCCTGGACCAGTGTTTCGGCCCTCAGGACGCGCCCGCGCCGATCCCCGGCAGCTCGGCGATCACCGACCGGCTGTTCCTCAAGCTCGATCCCGCGACCCTCGGCTGGGCGCTCGGCGCCCCCTCCGGGAAGGGCGAGATGCGGGCGTGGTTCGGGCTCGCCGACGGCCGCGACGCGGACCCGCTCTCGCTGCTCCTCGCCGTCGACGCGCTGCCGCCGACCGCGTTCGAGATCGGGCTGTCCGGCTGGGTGCCGACCGTCGAACTCACCGTGCACGTGCGCTGCCGTCCGGCCCCCGGCCCGCTGCGGGTGTCGATCACCACCCGCAACCTCGCCGGCGGCTTCCTGGAGGAGGACGCGGAGGTGTGGGACAGCGCGGACCGGCTGGTCGCCCAGTCCCGCCAGCTCGCGCGCGCACGGCTCGGCTGACCGGGACTTCCGTCGGGGGGACGACCCGGCCGAGCCGGGCCCCGGTCGGGGGGCCCGGCTCGACCGTTCCCGGTCGCCGGCGGGGCGAGCCGGACGGAGCGACGGCGGTCTCAGTGCGGGAGCCCGGGCTCGGCCGGGTGCCCCGACCGGCGCCCGCTGTCGTCGCCGGCGACCGCTTCCGGTGTGCGCGGCCCCCGGGGCCCGTTCGGGTTCCGGTTCGGTGGCGTGCGTCCCCCTCGGGACAGGTCCCGTGACGCGCGGCCTTCCAGCGGTCCGTCCGGTCGCGTGTGACGTCGGGCCGGGCGGTACGGCTCCGCCCGGTCCGGCGTCCGGTCACGCGGTGACGAACGCCCGGCGGCCCGTCCAGGCCGCCAGCCGGCCGTAGGCGTCGGCCCCCTCGGGGGCCGGGAGGGCCGGGCCGAACGGCAGCTCGGGGTCCTCACGCCCCTCCTCGGGCAGCACCCGACCGGCGATCATGAGCGCGAACTCGGCGAGTTCGGGGTCGAGTTCGAGCGGCCGGCCGAGCGCCTCGGACAGGTCCCAGGTGTGGACGACGGCCTCCATGACATACCCGGCGAGAGCCTGGCGCCCGGGAGCCTCGCCCCACGGCACGCGCACGAGCGCGTCCAGGCGGGCGTCGTCGGCCCACGCCGCCCGTACCTCCGCCCGGGCCTCGTCGTACGCGGCGACCCAGCCGTCGTCCGGGACGCCGTCGACGAACGGCCGTACCGCGAGCCCGTCACCACCCGCCCCGATCACCGCGATCCGCCGGGCGCCTCCGGCCAGGTGCGACAGCAGCACGCGGACGTCGAAGCCGGCGCACGGAGTGGCGCCGGAGAGCTGATCCGGCCGGACGGTGCCGATGAGTTCGGCGATCCGGCCGGCGGCGCGCGTGTACAGGGGGCGGGGGTCCATGGCGTTCATGAGCGACCTCTTCCGTGTCTCGGTGTGCCCTCACTGTCGACGCATAACCTGACAGCCCCCGTCAGCATTTGCCGAGTGCTCCGGTGAGCGCGATCCTGGGCCCGTGAAGTCCGACCGCCTGCTCTCGATCCTGCTGCTGCTCCAGACCCGGGGCCGGGTTCCGGCCCATGAACTCGCCGACCGCCTGGAGGTGTCGGTGCGCACCATCTACCGGGACGTCGAGGCACTCTCCACCTCCGGCGTCCCGGTCTACGCCGAACGCGGCCGGCACGGCGGGATCGAACTGCTCGCGGGATTCCGTACGGACGTCACCGGACTGACCGCCGACGAGTCCCGTGCGCTGTTCGTCCTGGCCGCGCAGGGCGCGCACGCCGCGCTCGGTCTGGACGCGGCACTCGACTCCGCGCTGCGCAAGGTGATGGCCGCGCTGCCCGCGCCGTTCCGCCCGGCCGCCGAGGTCACCGGCAGACGCATCCTCGTCGACGCCACGCGGTGGAAGGGCGGGGCCCAACGAGCCGTCGACCTGGACGTGTTGCAGGACGCCGTGTTCACCGACCGAAGGCTGCGGCTGCGCTACCGGCACGGCGGGGAGGCCGAACCCCGGACGTACACCGTCGACCCGTACGGGCTCGTCTCCAAGGCCGGTGTCTGGTACCTCGTCGCCGACCGGCGCGGCGCCCCGCGGCTGTTCCGCGCGGACCGGATCGGCGCGGCCACGCTCCTTCCGGACCCGGTCCGCCGCCGCCCCGGAGTGGAACTCGCCCACGCCTGGGAGGTGTTGCGCCGCCAGGTCGAGGAGCGGCCGGGAGACGTCGAGGTCACGGTCAGGGTGCGCCGCTCGCACCTGGACATGTTCGTGCGCCTCAACGCCGCCGTCCTCGCCGAACCTCCCGAGGACGACGGCACCGACGAGTGGGTGATCGCGCGGCTCTCCCACGGTTCCGTGCGCGAGGCCCGGACCCTGCTGGCCTTCGGGGACGCGGTGGAGGTCCTCGCCCCGGCCGCGGCCCGTGCGGAGCTGGCCGCGACGGCCTCGGCCATCGGCGCGCTGTACGCGGGGGATTAGCGCGTCCAACCCGCTGCGAGGCGTGTCCGGCGACCCTTCCCGCATGCCGGGGGGCGCCCCCCGAGGGCGGCGGGGCGGGGGTCAGCCGAGCCAGTGGCGGCGGCCGATGCTGATCAGGCGCATCTGGCGGCTCGCCACCCGGGCCACCCGCTCACGCTCCGTCTCGGGGGCGTCCAGCGCCTCCAGGAACGCCGAGGCCGCCATCAGCATGTGGTCGACGTAGAGACCCGCCAGCATGAGCAGGTCGTCGTCGCTCCACCCCCGTGACTCGGGGTGTTCGGCGAGCGCGTCCCGCACCTCCTCGGCGAACCGGGCCAGTTGCTCGCGGATCGCGTCCCGCACCGGCTGCACCCCGCCGTGCCGCTCGCGGGCGATGAAGCGGACGTGTGCAGGGTGGGCCTCGACATGATGGGCGATCAGTTCCACGGCGCGGGCGATGCGTTCGTCGCTGTCCCCGGCCGCGGAGACCGTGTCCTCGATCATCGGGTGCAGGCTGCCCAGCGCCTCCTCGACCAGGGCCACCCCGAGATCCGCCGTCGAGCGGAAGTGCCGGTAGAAGGCGGTCGGAGCGACTCCCACGGCACGGGTGACCTCGCGCAGACCCAGGCTGCTCAGGCTCTGGTCCTCCAGCAGCAGCAACGCGGCGTCCAGGAGCGCCTGCCGGGTCTTCTGCTTCTGCGCCTGCCGGATGCCGAGAGTGTGACTCATGCCATGCAGTTAACAACTGTTCTCTGGAATTTCAAAGCCCTCGGGCGCGCTAGACTCAAGAGTCAGTGAACAAGTGTTACTACAACCGTTCACTGAGCCGTCAAGTCCCGGAAACAATCGGGCCTCACCGTCGAGGCACGGGTGGTCCGGGACCGGACCACGAGACTTCTTCGAGAGGCATCCCATGCTGTTCCTCGTCGCCGCACTCCTGCTGCTCGGCGTCGTCATGGGCACCGTGGCGCACGCGCCGCTGCCCGTCACCCTGGTCGCCGCGGCCGTCATCGGCATCTGGCTGGTCGTCTTCGCGCTGCGTGAGCGCGGCGCCCGCCGCCGGCACACCACCGCCGGCTGACCCCCCACCCTCGCCGACCGGCCCGTGGTCCCCTTCCTTCACCAACCGACCGTTGGGAGCTGACGTACGTCATGGCCCTCACCACTCACACCGCCGGCACCACCCGATCCGCCGGCGCCACCAGCAGCGCCGACACCACCCGCGGCGCCGACACCGACGTTGACACCGCTCACGGCACCGAGCCGGCCCGCGGCACGGACGCCGCCCCCGGCGCGCGGACCGTGCGCACCGAGAGCGACGCCCGCCCCACCGAACCCGTCCGCCCGGCGACGACCGCGCGCACCGCCCTCGGGCGCCGCGTCCGGGACGCCGACGGCATGGCCGTGGCCGCCTTCATCCTCGGGCTGGTGGGCCTCCTGGTCCTCAACGTCTTCCTCGGCCCCATCGCCGTCGTCCTCGCCTCCGTCGCCCTGTGGCGCGGGACCACCCGCCGCGGACGCGCGTTCCTCGGTCTCGGCCTGGGCATCGCCGACCTGGTCGTCCTGATCGCCTTCATGCACGTCGACAGCACGGTGTCCTGGAGCTTCTGACGGGGGCCCGCTGAGCGGCGCACGGCGAACGGAGTCCGCTGAAGCGCCCGTTCCGGTCCGGGGAGGACGCCTCGGCCGGTCCGCGCGCGGTCCGCGGCGACGGCCGAGCCGGTGGGGGCAGCGTCGGGGGAACGAAGGGCCCGTAGAATCGGGCCCACCATGGCTTACCTCGACCACGCCGCGACCACCCCCATGCTCCCCGAGGCGGTAGAGGCACTGACCGCCCAGCTGAGCGTCACGGGCAACGCCTCCTCCCTCCACGCCGCCGGCCGCCGCGCCCGCAGGACGGTCGAGGAGTCCCGCGAGACCCTGGCGGACGCCCTCGGCGCCCGTCCCAGCGAGGTGGTCCTCACCTCCGGCGGCACCGAGGCCGACAACCTCGCGGTGAAGGGCCTCTACTGGTCCCGCCGCGACGCCGACCCCGCCCGCACCCGCGTCCTGTCGAGCCCGGTCGAGCACCATGCCGTCCTCGACGCGGTCCACTGGCTCGGCGAGCACGAGGGCGCCACGGTCGAGTACCTGCCCGTCGACGCGTACGGCCGGGTCCACCCCGACGCCCTGCGCGAGGCCATCGCCCGCAACCCCGACGACGTGGCCCTCGCCACGGTCATGTGGGCCAACAACGAGATCGGCACGCTCATGCCGGTCCGTGAACTGGCCGACGTGGCCGCAGAGTTCGGCATCCCGCTGCACGCCGACGCCGTCCAGGCCTTCGGTCAGGTCCCCGTCGACTTCGGCACGTCCGGCCTCGCCGCGATGACGGTCTCCGGCCACAAGATCGGCGGCCCGTACGGGATCGGCGCGCTGCTGCTGGGCCGCGAGCACACCCCCGTGCCCGTGCTGCACGGCGGCGGCCAGGAGCGGCACGTGCGCTCCGGCACCCTCGACGTGCCCGCCATCGCCTCCTTCGCGGTCGCCGGGCGGCTGGCCGCCGAGCAGCGCGAGTGGTTCGCCCGCGAGATCGGCACCCTGCGCGACGACCTCGTCGACGCCGTCCGCAAGGCGGTGCCCGACGCGATCCTCGGCGGCGACCCCGCTCCCGGCGGCCGGCTGCCCGCCAACGCCCACTTCACCTTCCCGGGCTGCGAGGGCGACTCGCTGCTCCTGCTGCTCGACGCGCAGGGCATCGAGTGCTCCACCGGCTCCGCCTGCACGGCGGGCGTGGCCCAGCCCAGCCACGTCCTCCTCGCCACCGGCACCGACCCGGACCTCGCGCGCGGCACCCTCCGCTTCTCGCTCGGCCACACCTCCACGGAGGCCGACGTCGCCGCGGTGGCCCGGGCGATCGCCCCCGCCGTGGAACGAGCGCGCACCGCCGGCCTCACCTGACGGCCCGGCCCGGCCCGGAGCGCGCCCTGGGCCCGCGTCCCGGCCCGAGGCCTGCCCCCGGGGGCGACCGGCCTTCAGGCCGCGCTCACACCGCCGCCGTCCGTGCCCGCCGTACGAGGCGCAGGTACCGGTCCCAGTCCCAGTACCGCCCGGGGTCGGTGTGGTCGGTGCCCGGCACCTCCACGTGGCCGATGATGTGCTCGCGGTCCACCGGGATGTCGTACCGCCCGCATATCCCGGCCGTCAGACGCGCCGACGCCTCGTACATCGCGTCCGTGAACGACGACGCGCGGTCCACGAAGCCCTCGTGCTCGATGCCGACACTGCGCTCGTTGTACGCGCGGTTGCCCGCGTGGAACGCCACGTCCAGCTCGCGGATCATCTGGGTGACGTGACCGTCCTTACGGACGATGTAGTGCGCCGCCGCCCCGTGCCCCGGGTCCTGGAAGACCCGCACCGCGCTCGCGAAGCTGCCCTGGGTGACATGGATGACCACCCGGTCTATCGAGTAGTCGTCGGGACGGTCCGCCCGCCGCCAGTTCGCCGTCGACGCCGCCACCCACTGCGCGCCCCGGGAGTCCACCGCTCCCACGACCCGCTCCTTCTCGACGCCGGGCAGCCGCCACCACAGATGCGTCAGCACGTCCCGGGCGATCGCGGCCGTGCCCACCGCGGCCGCCACACCGCCGACGAGCAGCACCCGGCGACCGACCGCCGCGTCCGCGTCCTTGGCCGCCGCCTTGCCGCCGCGGCCCTTCGGCTTCCCCTTTTTCTCCCCCATGCGATCTTCAACGGATACTCGCGGGATCCGGTTCCCGTCGCCCCGTACTCTGGAGGGGTTATGACTGACACCTCGCAGCGCCCCCTCCGCGTCCTCGCCGCCATGTCGGGCGGCGTTGACTCCGCCGTAGCCGCCGCCCGTGCCGCCGAGGCCGGGCACGACGTGACGGGCGTGCACCTCGCCCTCTCGGCGAATCCCCAATCGTTCCGGACCGGCGCGCGGGGCTGCTGCACCATCGAGGACTCGCGCGACGCCCGCCGCGCGGCCGACGTCATCGGCATCCCCTTCTACGTCTGGGACCTCGCCGAGCGGTTCCGCGAGGACGTGGTCGAGGACTTCGTCGCCGAGTACGAGGCCGGCCGCACCCCGAACCCCTGCCTGCGCTGCAACGAGAAGATCAAGTTCGCCGCCCTCCTCGACAAGGCGCTCGCGCTGGGCTTCGACGCGGTCTGCACCGGTCACTACGCGCAGGTGATCGTCCGCGAGGACGGCACGCGCGAGCTGCACCGCGCCTCCGACATGGCCAAGGACCAGTCCTACGTCCTCGGGGTCCTCGACGACCGCCAGCTCGCCCACGCCCTGTTCCCGCTCGGCGACACCGTCACCACCAAGGACGAGATCCGGGCCGAGGCCGAGCGCCGGGGACTCGCCGTCGCCAAGAAGCCGGACTCGCACGACATCTGCTTCATCGCCGACGGAGACACCCAGGGCTTCCTGGCGAACCGCCTGGGCAAGGCGGAGGGCGACATCGTGGACGAGGCCGGAGCGGTCGTCGGATCCCACGACGGCGCGTTCGGCTTCACGATCGGCCAGCGCAAGGGACTGCGCATCGGCACCCCGGCCCCGGACGGCAAGCCGCGCTACGTCCTCGACATCTCGCCGGTGGACAACACGGTGACGGTGGGCCCGGCCGCGTCCCTGGACGTGTCCGCGCTGACCGCCCTCAAGCCCCGCTGGTGCGGCGCCGCCCCCACCGGCCCCGGCACGTACACCGCCCAGCTGCGCGCCCACGGCGGCGAGACGGAGGTGGCGGCCGAGCTGGTCGACGGCTCCCTCCGTGTCACCTTCACCGAGCCGGTCCGCGGGGTCGCCCCCGGCCAGGCGATCGTCCTGTACGACGGCACACGCGTGGTGGGCTCGGCGACGATCGCGACGACCACGCGCGCGACGGCCGGCGTCTGACCCGACGGCCGCCTCGCGCGGCCGTGCACGGCGACGCCGGACCGGGCGCGACAGCGGTCCGGGGCGGCTAGCGCCGGTCGTCCGGGTCGAAGAACTGGGCCAGCACCGGGGCGAGCACGGCGGAGTCGACCATGTGGGTCTGACCCTCCAGGGTGCGGTACGAGCCGGTGGGCGCCGTGTCCGCGACGACACGGGCCGCCTCGCGCATCCAGCCCGGGCTGGCGTCGCCCGCGATCGACAGCAGCGGCACGGACACGGCGGCGAGGCGTTCGCGGGGCACCGTCCCGTCGCCGAGCGCGGCGTTGTCGTACGCCAGGGTCGGAGCGATGGCCTCCATGCCGGCCCACGCGTGGGACAGACGGATACCGGCGATCGTCTCCGGCGGCGTGCCGACCCGGGACAGGAACAGTTCGACGGCGTCCCCCCGACGGTCCCGCGCGAGCAGTTCCGTCAGCCGCTCGGTGTACTCCGCCCGCTCCTTGCCGCCGCGGTCGTCGAGGGCGAAGGGCGTCTCGTAGACCGCGACTTCGCGCACGGGCAGCCCGCTCGCCACCGCCCTGAGGGCGAGCGCGCCGCCCGACGAGATGCCGTAGAGCGCCGCGCTGCCCCCGGACGCCTCGATCAGCGCCGCGATGTCCTCGACCTCACGATCGACCGCGAAGGGCCCGGTGTCACCGCTTCCACCGCGGCCCCGGCGGTCGTAGGTGACGGCCCCGAAACGGTCGGACAGGGCCTCGGCGAGGGGCGCCAGTGTGGCGCCCGTGCACATGGCCCCGCCGACCAGGACGACCGCCGGGCCGTCACCGAAACGCTGGTACGCGATGGGGGTCCCGTCGCGCGAGATGGTCTTCTTGTCCATGCCTGGGAAGACTGCCCGGCGGCCCGGAACTCATCGAGTCGCCACGCCCGCGTGGACGGTCAGGACACGTCCTGCTCGTAGAAGCAGAGGTGGTCCTTGATCCCGGCGACGTCGGGCTTGGGGTCGGGGTAGGCCCACACGAGGTCCGCCGCGTCCGGGCGCGACCAGTACGACGCGGTGCCCTTGAAGGGGCAGTACGTGTGGGTGTCGGAGGGCGTCAGCAGGTCGAGACGGACGTCCTCGGGCGGGAGGTAATAGCGCACCGGACAGCCGGTCTCGCGCAGCACCAGGGGGCGGTCGCTCTCCGCCAGGACCTGGTCGCCGTGCACGACGCGGACGTGCTGGGTGCCCTGCTCGATGGTGATCGTGTGTCCTTCAGCCATACCCGGAAAGCGCTCACGGGCCCCGATTCGTTCCCGCGTACCGTGAAGACATGAACATCTGCGTCTTCCTCTCCGCCGCCGACCTCGACGACCGCTACACACGCCCCGCGCGGGAGTTCGCCGAACTCCTCGGCAAGGGCGGCCACACGCTGGTGTGGGGCGGCTCCGACGTCGGGCTGATGAAGGTCGTCGCCGACGGTGTCCAGGAGGCGGGCGGACGGCTCGTCGGCGTCTCCGTGGACTTCCTGGCCGCCAAGGCCCGCCCCGGCGCCGACGAGATGGTCGTCGCCCGTGACCTGGCCGAGCGCAAGGCGCTCCTCCTGGCGAAGGCGGACGCAGTCGTCGTCATGGTCGGCGGCACCGGAACCCTCGACGAGGCGACGGAGATCCTGGAGCTGAAGAAGCACGGCAAGACCGAGAAGCCGGTGGTCCTGCTCAACACGGCCGGGTTCTACGACGGCCTCAAGGAGCAGTTCCGCCGCATGGACGCCGAAGGCTTCCTGCCCCGCCCGCTGACCGACCTGGTCTTCTTCGCGGAGGAGCCCGTGGGCGCCGTCGCCTACCTGGAGGAGAGCCTCGGCACCCAGTGAGGTGCGCTCCGCGGCCGGGACGCCGGCACGCGGCGACGTGCGCCCTGCCGCGTATCCGGACCTGGTGCGGGACCGGCGGCCGGTGATGCGAGCATGGCGTCCATGGCTACACATGTGATCACCGGGGCCGGTTCCGGCATCGGCGCGGCCGTCGCCCGCCGTCTGCACGCGCGCGGGGACGACCTCGTGCTCCACGCGCGCGACGCGGGCCGCGCGAAGGAACTCGCCGCCGCGTACCCCGGGGCGAAGACCCTGGTCGGCGACCTGGCGGACCCCGACAAGCTCTCCTGGGCGTTCTCCCACCAGACCCTCCCCGACAGCGTCGACTCCCTGCTGCACATCGCCGGCGTCGTCGACCTCGGCCCGGTCGGCGACCTGACCCCGAAGTCCTGGCGCCACCAGCTCAACGTCAACCTCATCGCCCCCGCCGAGCTGACCCGCCACTTCCTGCCCCAGCTCCGCGTCGCCCAGGGGCACGTGCTGTTCGTGAACTCGGGCGCGGGCCTCAGCGCGCACGCCGACTGGTCGGCCTACGCCGCCTCCAAGCACGGCCTGAAGGCCCTCGCGGACTCCCTGCGCCACGAGGAGCACGCCGCCGGCGTCCGGGTGACCTCCGTCTACCCCGGCCGCACCGCCAGCCCCATGCAGGCGAAGGTCCACCAGCAGGAGGGCAAGGACTACGACGCCGCACGCTGGATCGACCCCGAATCGGTCGCGACCACCATCGTCATGGCACTCGACCTGCCGCGCGACGCCGAGGTGAACGACCTGACGGTGCGCCCGGGGCGCTGACCTCCCCCCGGCATTCCGTACGCTTCCGGGGTGAGCGAAAACAGCGTGTTCAGCTTCGGTGCGGCCACCGGGGTCGGGTCCATGCCGGGCGGCGACGCCCGGGAGGCCGCGAAGACCGTCACCGGTTCCGTGGAGGACTTCCCCCACCTCGCCGAACTCCCCGCGCGCGGGCCGGGCGCCGACATGATCGGCCGGACCGCCGGGATGCTCGTCGAGCTGTACGCGCGCGTGGAACCCAGCGGCTGGCGGATCGGCGACCGGCCGGGCCGGGACACCAGACGGGCCCGGTCCTGGCTGGGGGAGGACCTCGACGCCCTGGAGGAGTTCACCCAGGGCTACACGGGCCCGCTGAAGGTGCAGGCGGTCGGCCCCTGGACGCTGGCCGCCGCCCTGGAGCTGCGGAACGGCGAGTCGGCCCTGTCCGACCCGGGCGCCTGCCGCGACCTGGCCGGCTCGCTCGCGGAGGGACTGCGCGTCCACCTCGCCGACGTACACGCCCGGATCCCCGGCGCCCAGATCGTCCTCCAGCTCGACGAACCCTCCCTCATCTCCGTGCTGCGCGGACAGGTACGCACCGCCAGCGGCTACCGCACCCACCGCGCCGTGGACCGCCAACTCGTCGAGGGCACCCTCCGCGACGTCCTCGGCGCCCACGCGGGCGGACCCGTCGTGGTCCACTCCTGCGCCCCGGACGTCCCCTTCGCCCTGCTCCGCCGGGCGGGCGCGACGGCGATCTCCTTCGACTTCTCGCTGCTCACCGAGCGTGACGACGACGCGATCGGAGAAGCCGCCGAGAGCGGGACACGTCTGTTCGCCGGTGTCGTCCCCGGCGTGGACGGTCCGTTGTCGGACCCTGCCGGTAGCGTCATGGGTGTCAGGACGCTGTGGCGCAGGCTGGGGCTGCGGCCGGGGCTGCTCGCGGAGGCCGTCACGCTCACTCCGTCGTGCGGACTCGCGGGGGCTTCCCCCGAGTACGCGCGCAAGGCGCTCGCCCACTGCGTCCGGGCGGCGAGATCCCTCGCGGACAACCCTGAGTAACGGGAGGACACAACGGTGGCCGGCGAAAAGCACGCAGAGCCCACATCGGTACCCGCCGAGGCACGGGAGAAGCACGCGCAGCTCGCTGAGCAGATCGAGGAGCACCGCTTCCGGTACTACGTGAACGACGCGCCGGTCGTCAGCGACGCCGAGTTCGACAAGCTGCTGCGCTCCCTGGAAGCCCTGGAGGAGGAGCACCCCGAGCTGCGCACCCCCGACTCGCCGACCCAGAAGGTCGCGGGCGCGTACGCCACGGAGTTCACCTCGGTCCAGCACCGCCAGCGGATGCTCTCCCTGGACAACGCCTTCTCCGACCTGGAGCTGGCCGCCTGGGCCGAGCGCGTCGCCAAGGACGTGGGCACCACCGACCACCACTTCCTGTGCGAGCTGAAGGTGGACGGCCTCGCGGTCAACCTGACGTACGAGCGGGGCCGCCTCACGCGCGCGGCGACCCGCGGCGACGGCCGGACCGGCGAGGACATCACGCCCAACGTCCGCACGATCGCGGAGATCCCCGACCGCCTGACCGGCGACCGCGTCCCGGACCTCGTGGAGATCCGCGGCGAGGTCTACTTCCCGATGGAGAAGTTCGAGGAGCTCAACGCCCGTCTGGTGGAGGCCGGCGACAAGCCCTTCGCCAACCCGCGCAACGCGGCGGCCGGTTCACTGCGCCAGAAGGACCCGCGCGTCACCGCGACCCGCCCGCTGCACATGGTCGTCCACGGCATCGGCGCCCTGGAGGGCTTCGACGGCCTCGGCCGCCTGTCCGAGGCCTACGACCTGCTGCACTCGTGGGGCCTGCCCACCACGCGGTACGCCAAGGTGGTCGACGACCTCGACGGCGTACGGGAGTTCATCGCGTACTACGGGGAGAACCGCCACTCCGTGGAGCACGAGATCGACGGCGTGGTCGTCAAGCTCGACGAGATCCCCCTCCAGGGACGGCTCGGCTCCACCTCGCGGGCGCCGCGCTGGGCGATCGCCTGGAAGTACGCGCCCGAGGAGGTCAACACCAAGCTCCTCAACATCCGCGTGGGCGTGGGCCGCACAGGCCGCGTCACTCCGTACGCGCAGGTCGAGCCGGTCACGGTCGCGGGCTCCGAGGTCGAGTTCGCCACCCTGCACAACCAGGACGTGGTCAAGGCCAAGGGCGTCCTGATCGGGGACACGGTGGTGCTGCGCAAGGCCGGTGACGTCATCCCGGAGATCCTCGGCCCGGTCGCCGACCTGCGGGACGGCAGCGAGCGGGAGTTCGTGATGCCGGCCGAGTGCCCCGAGTGCGGTACGCCGCTGCGCCCCATGAAGGAGGCCGACGTCGACCTGCGCTGCCCGAACGCACGCAGCTGCCCGGCCCAGTTGCGCGAGCGGCTGTTCTACCTCGCGGGCCGCAAGGCCCTGGACATCGACCACTTCGGGTACGTCGCCGCCACCGCCCTCACCAGGCCGCTGGAACCGGCCGAGCCGCCGCTGACCGACGAGGGCGACCTCTTCGACCTCACCATCGACCGGCTGCTGCCCATCAAGGCGTACGTCCTCGACCAGGACAGCGGGCTGCCCAAGCGCGACCCGAAGAGCGGCGAGGAGAAGATCGCCACGGTCTTCGCCAACCAGCAGGGCGAGCCCAGGAAGAACGCGCTTGCCATGCTCGACACCATCGCCGCCGCCAAGGACCGCCCGCTTGCCCGCGTCCTCACGGGCCTGTCGATCCGTCACGTCGGCCCCGTCGCGGCCGAGGCGCTGGCCCGCGAGTTCCGCTCCGTCGACCGGATCGAGCAGGCGACCGAGGAGGAGCTGGCCATCACCGACGGGGTGGGGCCGATCATCGCCGCCTCGCTCAAGGAGTGGTTCGCCGAGGACTGGCACCGCGAGATCATCCGCAAGTGGCGGGCCGCCGGGGTCCGGATGGAGGACGAGGGTGCGGGCGAGGACCAGGGACCGCGCCCGCTCGAAGGCCTCACCGTCGTCGTCACCGGCACGCTGGAGCACCACACGCGGGACGGCGCCAAGGAGCAACTCCAGAGCCGCGGAGCGAAAGTGACCGGTTCTGTTTCGAAGAAGACGTCATTCGTCGTGGTCGGTGACAATCCTGGTTCGAAGTACGACAAGGCGATGCAGTTGAAGGTTCCGGTTCTGAACGAGGACGGCTTCGCGGTCCTGCTCGAACAAGGACCCGAAGCGGCGGCGGACGTCGCACTTCCGATCGAGGAGTAGCGGTTGAAGGCCACCCGTTCGGCGCATATCAGATGCATACGGGTGGCCGGGTCGCATTCGGGCAACCGTAGACGACCGCTGCCCGTGGAAGCCCTCCGCGGCCTACTGTTGACGTGTGCGCCCACCGTGCCCAGTTGCGGCCGGCGCACCCCCTGTTCCTCGGGAGCCGGGGGAAGGGTTTTCCGACGTGGCTCCGTTGGCAGTTGTCGCCGGCGACGGACCGCGTGGCGTGGGCACCGCCGGCTGTGAGAGGGACGGGAATGGAACCGACCGAGAGCGCCGCCCCGGACTCCCGGCTGCGACTGAGCCGGATGACCGGCGCGTGGCTGGCGGGAATGCGGACCGGACGGTCCGCGCAGCGTCCCGCGCCCAGCGGCCTCGGTGCCGCACCGCTCGGCGCTTCCGCCCCGTCCGGCGCCGGCCCGCACACCCCCGGCCGCGGCACCGGTCTGCCCGGCCAGGACCCCGAACGCCGCGCGGCCTGGCCCGCACTGCCCGCGGCGGTCGTCGGCGCGGCCGGCATCGTCCTGGGCGCCGGTTTCTACCGGGCGTTCAGCGACCACCACGCGCTCTTCCCGTGCGGCACCGTCGGCTGGGCCCTCGCCCTGCTGACCGGCATCATCGTCGGCCACCTCGTCGCCCTCGGCCGCGCCCGCTGGTGGGGCGGCACCGGCTCCGGCGGGGCGCTCATCCTCGCGGTCCTGCTGCTCCACGGCTGGGTCCCGGCCGCCATGGTCAGCCTCACCGTCGTCGTCCTGGTCGGCACGGCCCGCCGCAACCGCTGGCGCCAAGGCGTGCTGCACGGCGCGGTCGACATCCTCGGCATCGGGGCCGGAGCGCTCGTCCTCGCCGCGTTCGGGCGGTTCCCGAGCGTCGAGACCCCCTGGAACGCCACGACCTGGACGCTGTACGCGGCTCCCCAGGTGGTCCTGGTCGCGTGCACCTACCTGGCCGTCACCCGGGGCCTGCTCTGGTGTCTGCACGCCCGGCGAGGCGGCGGACTGCGTACCGTCGCCCGGACGGCCCTGGTCAGACAGGGACTCGTCGCCGTCGCCGTGCTCGGTATCGCGCCGCTCGTGTGCGTCGTCGCGATGTCCCAGCCGATGCTGCTGCCCCTCTTCTCGATCCCGCTGATCGCCCTCGACTCCACCCTCTGGATAGCCCGCGCGCGGGCCGAGGAACAGCTCCGTGACCCGCTCACCGGACTGCCCAACCGACAGTGGCTGCTGGAGCGCACCTGGACGGCCCTGGACGACGCCGAGCGCATCGGCGCACGGTCCGCGCTCATGCTGATCGACCTCGACCGGTTCCGGTCGGTGAACGACACGTTGGGGCACCTCGCCGGTGACCGGCTCCTCCTCCAGATCGCCGACCGGCTACGGCTCGCCCTGCCGCGCGGGGCGGAGGCCGCACGACTCGGCGGGGACGAGTTCGCCGTGTTACTGCCCGTCGCGGATTCCACCACGTCGGCCACCCGCGTCGCCCGCAACCTCGTCGCCGCTCTCGGCTCGCCGCTCGACCTCGACGGACTCACCCTCGTCCTGGAGGCCAGCGCCGGGCTCGCCGTCTTCCCCGACCACGCCCTCGACGCCGAGGGGCTGCTGCGCCGGGCTGACGTCGCGATGTACCAGGCCAAGCGCGACCGCACCGGCGTCGAGGTCTACGAGTCCAAGCGGGACTCCAACACCCCCGACCGACTCGGCCTGCTGGGCGACCTGCGCCGCGCGCTGGACGCCGGTGACGTCGAACTGCACTATCAGCCCAAGGTCCGCTTCGACGGCCAGGTGGCCGGCCTGGAGGCGCTCGTCCGCTGGGTGCACCCCGAGCGGGGCAAGGTGCCGCCGGACGAGTTCATCGCGATCGCCGAGTCGTCCGGGCTGATGCCCCACCTCACCGAGTACGTCCTGGAGACCGCCCTCGCGCAGGTCGCCCGCTGGCGCGTCCAGGGCCTGTTCGTACCCGTCGCGGTCAACGTCTCGCCCCGCGACGTCCACACCCCCGGCTTCGCCGGCTCCGTCGCCGCGCGCCTCGCCCGGCACGGCGTCCCCGCGGGAGCGCTCCAACTGGAGATCACCGAGCACGTGCTCCTGGAGGATCCGCAGCGGGCCGCCGACACCCTGGCGGCGCTCACCGGGCACGGCGTGAAGATGTCGCTGGACGACTTCGGCACCGGGTACTCCTCCCTCGTGCATCTGCGCAGGCTCCCCGTCAGCGAGCTGAAGATCGACCGGTCGTTCGTCGCGCGGCTCGCCGTCGACACCGAGGACGCCGAGATCGTGCGCTGCACCGTCGATCTCGCGCACTCGCTCGGACTGCTCGTCGTCGCGGAGGGCGTCGAGGACGACGAGACGTGGGAGCGGTTGCGGGATCTGGGGTGCGACGCGGTGCAGGGGTGGCTGGTGGCGGCGGCGATGCCTCCGGAGGAGGCCACGGCGTGGTTGCTGGCGCGGGGGTCTCGGGGGTGGCAGCGGCCCCGCGCCGCGTTGCCCGCGGCGGAGTAGTCCCCCTTTCCGGGTGGGATCCTGCCCACCCCGCACGCCCGTGACTGCCTCCCGAGAGGCTGGTCTCGCCGGTGGTGTCTCGTCGCCGTGGGCGTCTGCCTGCCGGGGGTGGTGGTTTTCCCACCCCGCACGCCCGTGACCGCTTCCCGAGAGGCTGGTCTCGCCGGTGGTGTCTCGTCGCCGTGGGCGTCTGCTCGTCGTGGGGTGGTGGTTTTCCCACCCGCGCACCGCCCGTTGGGGGTCTTCCGAGAAGCTGGGCTCGCCCCCGGCGCCTGCTCGCCGTCGGCGTCCGCCCGCTGCTGGGCGGGTCTCCCGCCCAGCAGCGGGCGGACGCGAGGTGGGCGGAGGGGCGGACGCCGACGGCGGGAAAGCCGTGCGGGAGGGCTGGGCCTGGTGGTTGGGGGTCATGGGCGGTGCGTGGGTGGGGGAGTTTCCGGCCGGAGGCCGGTCTCCGGTGGGGTGGGCGCCGACGGTGGGAGGCCCGTGGGGGAGGGCTGTGCTTGGTGGCTGAGGGTTATGGGTGGTGCGGGGGCGGGGGATCGTCCGGCCGGAGGCCGGCGGGGGCCGACCGCCGAGGGGAGAGAGCGGCGCGGGAGATTGCGGGCTCCGGCCGGAGGTCCGGGAGTCGTCCGTGGCAAACCCGGGCGCGGGCACTGGCGCGGGACCCATAGGATTGGGCCAAACCACACACACTCACCCCAGAGGATCGCTGCATGCCTGGCATCACGCGCGAGGAGGTCGCCCACCTCGCACGGCTGGCGCGTCTGGAGCTGAAGGGCGAAGAGCTCGACCACTTCGCCGGCCAGCTCGACGACATCATCGGCGCGGTCGCCCGCGTCAGCGAGGTCGCCGACCAAGACGTACCGCCGACCTCTCATCCGCTGCCGCTGACGAACGTCATGCGCGCGGACGAGGTCCGTCCGTCGCTCACCCCCGAGCAGGCGCTCTCCGGCGCCCCGGCCCAGGAGCAGCAGCGTTTCAAGGTGCCGCAGATCCTGGGGGAGGACTAATCACCATGACGGACACCAACGTCAACATCATCAAGCTCACCGCCGCCGAGATCGCCGAGAAGATCGCGGCGGGCGAGCTGACGGCCGTCGAGGTCACCGAGGCCCACCTCGCCCGGATCGGCGCCGTCGACGAGAAGGTGCACGCCTTCCTGCACGTCGACCGCGAGGGCGCCCTCGCGCAGGCCCGCGCCGTGGACGCCAAGCGCGCCGCCGGCGAGAAGCTCGGCCCGCTCGCCGGTGTGCCGCTCGCGCTGAAGGACATCTTCACCACCGAGGGCATCCCGACCACGGTCGGTTCCAAGATCCTCGAAGGCTGGATCCCGCCGTACGACGCGACCCTCACCAAGCGGCTGAAGGCCGCCGACGTCATCATCCTCGGCAAGACCAACATGGACGAGTTCGCCATGGGGTCCTCCACCGAGAACAGCGCGTACGGCCCGACCGGCAACCCGTGGGACCTCACCCGCATCCCCGGCGGCTCCGGCGGCGGCTCGTCCGCGGCCCTCGCCTCCTACCAGGCGCCGCTCGCGATCGGCACCGACACCGGCGGTTCCATCCGCCAGCCCGCCGCCGTCACCGGCACGGTCGGCGTCAAGCCGACGTACGGCGCCGTGTCGCGGTACGGCATGGTCGCCTTCTCCAGCTCCCTCGACCAGGGCGGCCCCTGTGCCCGTACGGTCCTGGACGCGGCCCTGCTCCACGAGGTCATCGCCGGCCACGACCCGATGGACTCGACGTCCATCGACGCGCCGGTCCCGCCGGTCGTCGAGGCCGCCCGCAACGGCAGTGTCGCCGGCATGCGCGTCGGCGTCGTCAAGCAGTTCCGCGGCGAGGGCTACCAGGCCGGCGTGGTGCAGCGCTTCGACGAGGCCGTCACCATGCTCAAGGAGCTGGGCGCCGAGATCGTCGAGCTGGACTGCCCGTCCTTCGACCTGGCGCTCTCCGCGTACTACCTGATCGCCCCCTCCGAGTGTTCGAGCAACCTCGCCCGCTTCGACGGCCTCCGCTACGGCGCGCGCGTCGGCGACGACGGCACCCACTCCGCCGAGGAGGTCACCGCCCTCACCCGTGAGGCCGGCTTCGGCCCCGAGGTGAAGCGCCGCATCATGCTCGGCACGTACGCGCTCAGCTCCGGCTACTACGACGCGTACTACGGCAGCGCCCAGAAGGTCCGTACGCTCATCACGCGTGACTTCGAGAAGGCGTTCGAGCAGGTCGACGTGATCGTCTCCCCGACCACGCCCACCACCGCCTTCCCGATC
The DNA here is from genome assembly GCF_002078175.1 of Streptomyces sp. M41(2017). Classification (GTDB taxonomy): domain Bacteria; phylum Actinomycetota; class Actinomycetes; order Streptomycetales; family Streptomycetaceae; genus Streptomyces. Next base: position 3,707,364 of record NZ_MWFK01000001.1, read on the forward strand.
GGCGAGCGCGCCGACGACCCGATGGCGATGTACCTCGCGGACCTTTGCACCATTCCGACCAACCTGGCCGGCAACTCCGCCATGTCGCTGCCCTGCGGTCTCGCGCCGGAAGACAATCTCCCGGTCGGTCTGCAGATCATCGCCCCCGCTCTCAAGGACGACCGGCTGTACAAGGTCGGCGCCGCCGTCGAGGCCGCCTTCGTGGAAAAGTGGGGGCACCCGCTGCTTGAGGAGGCTCCGTCGCTGTGAGCAAGGCAATGTCCAAGGCCAAGGGTTTCAAGAAGTCCAAGTCCGGCACGTACCTGTCCATGGCCGGCACGGCCTTCGGTGCGCTCGGTGTCGCCAAGCAGGTCAAGAAGGCCCGCTCGGAGAACGACACGCTGCGCCTGCTCGACGCGGCCGTGTCCGCCGCCGCCATCGTCACCGGCCTCGCCATCCTCTACCGGGAGCTCAAGCGCCTGGGCGACGACGACGTCCTGCTGGGCTGAGAGGGAAGTTTTCACCGTGACCACCACGACCGACGAGTTGGTGTCGTACGAGGACGCCCTGGCGACCTACGACCCCGTCATGGGCCTCGAGGTCCATGTCGAACTCGGCACCAAGACGAAGATGTTCTGCGGCTGTTCGACCGAGCTGGGCGCCGAGCCCAACGCGCAGACGTGCCCGACCTGCCTCGGCATGCCCGGCGCGCTGCCGGTCGTCAACGCGATCGGCGTCGAGTCCGCCATCAAGATCGGCCTCGCGCTGCACTGCGAGATCGCCGAGTGGTGCCGCTTCGCCCGGAAGAACTACTTCTATCCGGACATGCCGAAGAACTTCCAGACCTCCCAGTACGACGAGCCGATCGCCTTCAACGGCTATCTGGACGTCCAGCTGGAGGACGGCGAGGTCTTCCGCGTGCAGATCGAGCGCGCCCACATGGAGGAGGACACCGGCAAGTCGCTGCACGTCGGCGGTGCCACCGGCCGCATCCACGGCGCCTCGCACTCGCTGCTCGACTACAACCGCGCGGGCATCCCCCTCATCGAGATCGTCACCAAGCCGATCGAGGGCGCGGGCGAGCGTGCACCGGAGGTCGCCAAGGCGTACGTCGCCGAGCTGCGCGAGCTCATCAAGGCGCTCGGTGTCTCCGAGGCCCGGATGGAGCAGGGCCAGATGCGCTGCGACGTGAACCTCTCGCTGCGCCCGCACGGCCGCGAGAAGTTCGGCACGCGCTCCGAGACGAAGAACGTCAACTCCCTGCGTTCCGTGGAGCGTGCCGCCCGCTTCGAGATCCAGCGCCACGCCGCGGTGCTGAACTCCGGCGGCACGATCATCCAGGAGACCCGCCACTTCCACGAGGACACCGGGTCCACGACCTCGGGCCGCGTGAAGGAGGAGGCCGAGGACTACCGGTACTTCCCGGAGCCCGACCTCGTCCCCGTCGCCCCCTCCCGTGACTGGGTGGAGGAGCTGCGCGCCGGGCTGCCCGAGCAGCCGCTGGCCCGCCGCAACCGGCTGCGCGAGGAGTGGGGCGTCAACGCCCACGACATGCAGTCGATGCTCAACGCGGGTGCCATCGACCCGATCGTCGCGACGATCGAGGCCGGTGCCGACGCCGCGTCCGCCCGCAAGTGGTGGATGGGCGAGCTGGCGCGCAGCGCCAACGAGTCGGGCAAGGCGCTGGAGGATCTGCCGATCACCCCGGCGCAGGTCGCCCGGGTGACCGAGCTGGTCACGGCCGGCGATCTGAACGACAAGCTGGCCCGCCAGGTCATCGAGGGCGTCCTCGCCGGCGAGGGCACTCCGGACGAGGTCGTCGAGAAGCGCGGTCTGAAGGTCGTCTCGGACGAGGGCGCGCTGACCGCCGCCGTCGACGAGGCCATCGCCGGGAACCCGGGCATCGCCGACAAGATCCGCGGCGGCAAGGTCCAGGCCGTGGGCGCGCTCGTCGGCGCGGTCATGAAGGCCACCCGCGGCCAGGCCGACGCGGCCCGCGTCAAGGAGCTCATCCTGGAGAAGCTGGGCGTCGGCGAGAGCTGAGGTCACGGTGTTTCCACGCCCTGGGGGCGCATCGCTGTCGATGCGCCCCCAGTGGCCTGTCCGGGCCCGCTCCGGAACCGTCGTGACACGCGGGGAGCGGGGGCGTTCACGCGAATGCCCTGTGACAGGAGTGCAGATCTGTGAGTAAGCCCACGAATGCGACAAAGGATCATTTCCGGCTGTAAGAGTGATGGCGCATGAGTCATGCGTTCTTTGCGGGCATTTCCCGATAAAGATCCTCAAATCCCCCAGGGAGCTCGTTCGTGGCAGCCCTCGCACGTTGGTGTGTCCAGCACCGCCTCGTTGCCGTACTGCTCTGGCTGGTCGCCTTCGGCGGCGTGACCGCTGCCGCCGTCGTGACGGGCTCCTCGTACTCGAACGACTACGAGGCCCCGGGAACCGAATCCGGCCGCGCCACCCAGCTCCTCGGCGCAGGCTTCCCCGGCCTCGGCGGCGACAGCGACACGGTCGTCTGGCACACCGGCCACGGCGGCAGCGTGCGTTCCCCCGCCGTCGAGCAGTCCATGACCCGCACCCTGGACAAGATCGCCGAACTCCCCGGAGTCGCGTCCGTCGACAGCCCCTACGGCCGCGGCGGCGCCGACCGGATCAGCGACGACAACCGCACCGCGTACGCGAACATCACCTTCGCCGACCGTGTCGAGACCATCGACAAGGGCGAGGTCCGCGCCGTCGTCGACACCGCGAAGGAGGCCGGGACCGACGGACTCGACGTGGAACTGGGCGGCAGCGCCGTCGCCCTCACCCAGTCGTCCGGCGGGCACCTCGCCGAGATCGTCGGCGTGGTCGTCGCCGCCGTCGTCCTCTTCCTCGCCTTCGGCTCCCTCGCCGCCTCCATGCTGCCCATCGCCACCGCCCTGATCGGCGTGGGCACGGCGTACTTCGGGATCGTCCTCCTCGGACACGTCATGACCGTCGCCGACTTCGCCCCCATGCTCGGCATGCTGATCGGCCTCGGCGTCGGCATCGACTACGCGCTGTTCATCGTGACGCGACACCGGCGCGGACTGAAACGCGGGCTGCCCGTGGCCGAGGCCGCGCAGAACGCCGTCGCCACCACGGGCCGCGCCGTCGTCTTCGCCGGCGCCACCGTCTGCATCGCCCTCCTCGGCATGCTCATCCTGCGGCTCGGCTTCCTCAACGGCGTCGCCATCGCCGCCTCCCTCACCGTCGTCCTCACCGTCGCGGCCTCCGTCACGCTGCTGCCCGCGCTGCTCTCCTTCATCGGACCCCGCGCGCTGAGCCGCCGCGAACGGCGCCGCCTGGACGAACACGGACCGGAACCGGAGATGCCCACCGGGTTCGCCGCCCGCTGGTCCGCCTTCGTCGAACGGCACCCCAAGGTGCTCGGCGGCGTCGCCGTCGTCGTGATGGCCCTGCTCGCCCTGCCGACGTTCTCCCTCCACCTCGGAACCTCCGACCAGGGCAACGACCCGCGGACGACCACCACCCGGCAGGCCTACGACCTCATCGGCGAGGGCTTCGGACCCGGCGTGAACGGGCCCCTGACCCTCGTCACCAAGGTCGGCGGCGCCGAGGACCGCCTCGCGCTCGACAACCTGGACCTGTCGCTGCGGCTCACCCACGGCGTCGCCTCGGCGACCCCGGTCACCTACAACACCGCGGGCGACACCGCCTACCTCACCGTCGTGCCGTCCTCCGCCCCGCAGTCGAAGGACACCAGCGATCTCGTCGACCGGCTGCGCACCGAGGTCCTGCCGCGCGCGGAGGCCGGCACCTCCCTCGACCTGCACGTGGGCGGGGTGACGGCGAGCTACGACGACTTCGCCGACGTCATCGTCGGCAAACTGCCGCTCTTCGTCGGCGTCGTGATCAGCCTCGGCTGCGTCCTGCTGCTCCTCGCGTTCCGCTCGATCGGCATCCCGCTCAAGGCGGCCGTGATGAACATCGCCGCGGTCGCCGCCGCCTTCGGGGTCGTCGTCGCGATCTTCCAGTGGGGCTGGGGGAGCGACCTGCTCGGCCTCGGCCGCGCGGGGCCGATCGAGCCCTTCCTCCCCGTGATCATGGTGTCGGTGCTCTTCGGGCTCTCGATGGACTACCAGGTGTTCCTGGTCAGCCGCATGTACGAGGAGTGGCTGGAGACCGGTGACAACCGGCGGGCGGTCCGGGTCGGGCTGGCCGAGACGAGCCGGGTGATCAACTCGGCGGCCGTCATCATGATCTCGGTGTTCCTCGCCTTCGTGCTCAGCGGCGACCGCGTCATCGCGATGTTCGGCATCGCCCTGGCCGCCGCCGTCGCCCTCGACGCGTTCGTCCTGCGGACGCTCCTGGTCCCCGCCCTCATGCACCTGCTGGGCGGCGCGAACTGGTGGCTGCCCGGCTGGCTCGACCGCCGGCTCCCCCGCGTCAGCATCGAGGCACCGGAGTGCCGTGCCGCGCATGAGAGGCTGGCCGAGGCGACGGACGCCGGTGTGGCGGACGTCCTGGACGCCGCCGACGCGGCGGACATGAGGGTGAAGGAGCGGTAGCGGATGTACGCGATATCCCTGGGTGACGACGGGGCGCAGCTGCGGCCCCTGGAGCCGTGGCACGCGGAGGAGTTCCTCGCGCACCTGGACCGCGGCCGCGAGTTCATCGGACAGTTCATCCCCTTCGGATCCCAGTCCACGGACGTGCCGTCCACACGGGCCCACCTCCAGCGGTACGCGGACATGCGCGCTGCGGACACCGGCTCCCTGCACGGTCTGTGGCTCGACGGCAAGCTCGTCGGCGGCGTGCTCTTCCTGAACTTCGACGCCGAGCAGGGCAACTGCGAGGTCGGCTGCTGGCTGGAACCCGCCGCCTCCGGGCGCGGTCTCGTCACCCGCGCGATGCGCGTGCTCATCGACTGGGCCGTCGAGGGCCGCGGGATCCACCGGATCGAGTGGGTCGCCGCCGCGGGCAACGTGCCGAGCCTCAACGTGGCCCGTCGTCTGGGCATGACCCAGGACGCCGTCCTGCGCGAGAAGCACCCCTACCGCGGGGTCCGGCACGACCTGGAGGTGTGGTCCGTGCTCGCGCCCGACTGGCGCGCCGCACGAGCCCACGAGGCGCACAAGGATCATTAAGGAACTTCTCAGACAGCGTCCGTACGGTGCGGTGCATGGGAACCAAGACAGTTGACGAAGCCGGGGCCGAGTCCGGCGCCGAGGCACAGCGCGACGAGCAGACCGTGGACGTCACCAAGACCGACGCGACCACGGACGACGTGACCGGCACCGAGGCGGAGGGCGTCCGGGCCGAGGAGCAGGACGAGGCCGCCACGGACCTCGTGGACGGCCACGACACCACCGTGGACGGGCAGGCGACCGGAGTCGGCCAGGGTGCCGCCGCCGTGGTGTCCGCCGGACTGGGCATCGTGTCGCTGACCGGCAGCTGGGTCTCCACCGTCGCCGCCGCCCGCGAGACGCTCGTCGGCCAGCTCCGGACCTCGCAGAGCGCGAGCGTCGCCCAGCAGGTCAAGGAGGTCTACGGCGACGCATGGGCGACCACCGCGCTGATCGGCGGCCTCTTCGCGCTGGCCGCGCTGATCGTCGGCGTCGTCGTCCTCGTCCGCCCCGCGTTCGGCGCCCCCGGCAGGCCCCAGGCCCCCTGGATCAAGTCCGTCGCCTGGGCCGGCGTCTCGCTCGGCGTCGTCGGGCTGATCCTCGCCGTCGCCAAGTACTCCGACCTGCTTCTCGGACTGCCCTCCACCAGCTGAGAACCGACCACTCTGAGGGGCCTTAGGGCCGGCGCCGTACGACGAGCGCCGCCCTAAGGCCCTTCGCGTGCGCAAGATGCGGAACTCTCCCGATGTGGCGCACCCCCCTCGGAGACGAAGGTTAAGACATCGCAGACAGCGAGGCCGAGACCGACTCTTCACCAGGGGTACGAGATGTTCGAGTACGAGCTTCACCACATCCGGACCGCGGAACTGATCCGCGAGGCACAGAACCACCGGCTCGCCCAGGAGGCCCTCCGCGGCCGCCGGGCCGCCCGCCGCGCGGCCCGCCGCGAGTCCGTACAGCACGACACGGAGGGGCGGGCCCATAGCCGCCGTCCCCGCCGGTATCCGTTCACCCGCGCCGCGTGAACGCCACGGCACCCGGCGCCGGCCGTACCGCGTACGACCGGCTGCCGGGTGGGCGGGAGGGCGGCCGTACAGGGGGCGGCCGCCTCCTGCCGGACACGACACGTCCCGCCGGGGCACCGACGGCCCACCGGATAACCGGTGCCGCGCCGTCGGTGCCCTGTGCGATGCTCGGGCCCGTGGAGACCAGGTCCGTGAGCCCCGTGTTCGTCGGACGCACCGCCGAACTGGGGGTGTTGAACGACGCACTCTCCCGTGCCGCCACGGGAGAGCCACAGGCGTTGCTGCTCGGCGGAGAGGCCGGCGTCGGCAAGACCCGCCTCCTGGAGGAGTTCTCCGTCGCCGCAGCCCGCGAGGCCGCCGTCGTCGCCTGCGGCGGCTGCGTCGAGATCGGCGCCGACGGCCTCCCCTTCGCCCCGTTCTCCACGGCCTTGCGCGCCCTGCGCCGCATCCTGCCCGACGAACTCGTCGCCGCGGCCGCCGGACAGGAGGAGGAACTCGCCCGCCTCCTGCCCGAACTCGCGGAAGCGACCCCCGGGCGGCGCTACGACGAAGAGGGCATGGCCCGCCTCTTCGAGCTCACCGCCCGCCTCCTGGAACGCGTCGCCGCGGACCGCACGGTCGTCGTCGTACTGGAGGACCTGCACTGGGCCGACGCCTCCACCCGCCACCTGCTCGCCTACCTGTTCCGCACCCTGCGCAGCGGCCGGCTCGTCGTGATCGCCACCTACCGCGCCGACGACATCCACCGCCGCCACCCGCTGCGCCCCCTGCTCGCCGAACTCGACCGCCTCCGCACGGTCCGACGTCTCGAACTGGGCCGCTTCAGCCGCGCCGAGGTCGGCCGTCAGATAGCCGGAATCCTCGCCCGCGAGCCCGACCCCGCCCAGGTCGACGAGATCTTCGCCCGCTCCGACGGCAACGCCTTCTTCGTCGAGGAACTCGCCGTCGCCGCCCACGAGGGCTGCCGCACCGGACTCACGGACTCCCTGCGCGACCTGCTCCTGGTCCGCGTCGAACGACTCCCGGAGAGCGCCCAGCGGATCGCCCGGATCGTCGCCGAGGGCGGCTCCACCGTCGAGTACGCGCTGCTCGCCTCCGTCGCCGGACTCGCCGAGGACGACCTCATCGAAGCCCTGCGGGCCTGCGTCGGCGCCAACATCCTGCTCGCCTCGCCCGCCGGGGACGGCTACCGCTTCCGCCACTCCCTGGTCCGCGAGGCCGTCAGCGACGACCTGCTGCCCGGCGAGCGCTCCCGCTTCAACCGCCGCTACGCCGAGGCCCTGGAGGCCGACCCGGCACTCGTCCCGGCCGACGAACGCGTCACCCGGCTGGCCAGCTACTGGTACCACGCCCACGACGCCGCCAAGGCGCTGCCCGCCGTCCTCGACGCCTCCGTCGAGGCCCGGCGCCGACACGCCCACTCCGAGCAACTCCGGCTCCTGGAACGGGCGATGGAGCTGTGGGAGGTCGCCCCCGACACCGTGCGCGCCGCGCTGCGGCCCGTCGACTACGTGGAGGCCTACCCGGCCTGCGGCTGCGACCCCACGACGGCCCCGCTCAGCTACCTCGACCTGATGGCCGAGGCAGCCGTCGCCGGGCGGCTGTGCGGAGAGCGCGAGCGCGCCCTGAAGACGACCCGGCGCGCACTGCACCTCCTGGAGAACACCGGCGATCCGCTGCGCGCCGCCTGGTTCTGGCTCCAGCGCTCCCGACTCGTCCAGGCCCAGGTCCGCGGCGACGGCTGGGAGGAACTCGCCACCGCCCAGGAGCTGGTGCGCGGCCTGCCGCCCTCCGAGGTGCACGCCGAGGTGCTGTCCATGGTCGCCGCCTGGTGCATGCTCCACGAACCGGGCCACGGCGCTCTCTCCGCGGCCGAACGCGCCGTGGAGTACGCGCGCATGGTGGGCGCCCGGGACGTCGAACTCAACGCCCGGCTCACCCTCGGCGGCCTCATGGTCGACTCGGGCGACGTCGAGGCCGGACTCGCCGCGATGTACCAGGTCAAGGAGTCGGCACACCAGCACGGCGCCGCCTACGTCGTCGGCCGGCTGCACATCAACCTGCCCTCCCACCTGGAGTCCGTCGGGCGCTCCCGCGAGGCCGTGGCGATCCTGCGCGAGGGCGTCGAACTCGCCCGTGGAAACGGTCTGTTGGACACACTCGCCTGGGTCTGGGGCAACCTGTCCGAGTCGCTGTACGCCCTCGGCCAGTGGGACGAGGCCGTCGAGGCCGCCCGGAACGCGCTCGGCGTGGGGCTCAGCGGCAAGGCCTCCGGGGTGGGCGCCGCCCGTCTCGCGCCCGTCGCCCTCGCCCGCGGCGACCTCGCCGAGGCGACTCGCCAACTGACCGCCGCCCGAGGTCACTTCGGAACCCACGATCCGATGCCCCAGCACTCCCTTCCCCTGCTCGGCACCACCATCGGCATCGCCGCCGGCGAGGGCCGCCTCCTCGACGCCCGCACCGCCCTGGAACAGGCCCTGGACACGGGCTTCCCGCCCGGCACCCAGCGCTACGGCTGGCTGCTGCTGCTCGCCGCCGCCACCGCGGAGGCCGACGCCCGTGGCCTGCCCGTCGCCGCACCGGGCCGCGCCCCGACCGTCGAGCGCATCCGCGTGGCCGCCAAGTCACTGGCGGTGGGGGCGCCCGTCTGGCTCGTCCACGCCGAATGGGTCCGCGCCGAACTCGACCGTGCCGAGGGCATGAGCACCACGGACCAGTGGTCCGACGTGGTCACCGCCCTCGAACCCCTGGAGCGCCCCTACGACCTGGCGCGGGTCCGCCTCCGCCTCGCCGAGGCCCTGCTCGTCTCCGGCACGGACGACGACCGCGCCCGGGCCACGGAACTCCTCCGGCTGGCCCGCGCCGCTGCCGACCACCTCGGCGCCCGCCCGCTCACCGACGCCGTCGCCCTCCTCGCCCAGCGCGCCCGCCTCCCCCTGGAGCACGCCCCCGAGCGGCCGGCGGTACCCGCGGACCCCGCGTCGGCCCTCGGGCTCACCGGCCGCGAGCGTGACGTGCTCCGGCTCGTCGCCGCCGGCCGCACCAACCGCCAGATCGCCGAGGAACTCTTCATCTCCCCGAAGACGGCCAGCGTCCACGTCTCGAACATCCTGGCCAAGCTGGACGTCTCGGGACGCGGCGAGGCGGCGGCGCTGGCCCACCGGCTGCGGCTCTTCCCGCCGGAGCCCTCCGCGGTCCCGGCCGCGGACCGGGGTCTACGCTGAAAGGGATTCGGGCCGAGGGAGGCGCCGTGTTCAACATGTTCGAGGAACTCTTCGCACCGGGCCGCAAGCACACCAACGACGAACGCAAGCGGCTGGAGCTGAGCCGCGTGGACCTGAACGACGGCGACCCGGGCCGCGGCCCGATAGACCTCACCTCGGGCAAGGTGGTCGTACGCGCACCGCGGCACGACGAGGACGCCGAGACGGACACGGCCCAGGACCAGGAAGCCGCCATCTCGAAGGACGCGGCCCAGGACCAGAGCACCGACCCGGGCCCGGACCGGGATGCCGCCTCGGAGGATCCCGGCCCCCCCGCAGGCGTCGTAGCCCGCACGACCGTCTCGGCCCCGCCGCCCCGCGGCCCCCGCTCCCGCCGCAGGCTCCCGCTACTTCACCTCGATCTCGAGGAGCCGGTCGTCGCCCTTCCCCGGGCTGCCGCGGCCGTCGGTCTCGCTCGTCATCAGCCACAGCTTGTCGCCGCCCGCGGAGGCGACCGTGCGCAGCCGGCCGTACTTCCCCTTGAGGAAGGCTTCGGGATCGGCGGAGGTCTTCGTGCCGTTCAACGGGATGCGCCACAGCCGCTCGCCCTTGAGGCCGGCCATCCATATGGATCCCTCGGCATACGAGATCCCGCTCGGGGAGGCGTCGTCCGTGTGCCACTGGGCGACCGGGTTGTGGTACTTCGCGTCCTTGCCGATGCCCTCGACCACCGGCCAGCCGTAGTTGTCACCGGGCTTGATCTGATTCAGCTCGTCCCAGGTGTCCTGGCCGAACTCGGAGGCCCACAAGCGCTGTTTGTCGTCCCAGGCGAGACCCTGGACATTGCGGTGACCGTACGAGTAGACGACCGAGCCGGGGAACGGGTTGCCGGGTGCCGGCTCGCCGTCCGGGGTCATCCGCAGGATCTTGCCGCCGAGCGCCTTCTTGTCCTGCGCCTGGCCCCGGTCGCCCGTCTCGCCCGCACCCGCGTAGAGCATCTTGTCAGGGCCGAACGCGATCCGCCCGCCGTTGTGGATGATCCCCTTGGGGATGCCCTTGAAGATCGTGTCCGGTGCTCCGAGCTGCTCGCCGGCGGGCTTCTTCGCGTCGTACAGCATGCGGACGATGCGGTTGTCGGAGGCCGTGGTCACGTACGCGTAGATCATGTGGTCCGCGGCGTAGTCCGGGGAGAGCGCTATGCCCAGCAGGCCGCCCTCGCCGGCCGGTGCCACCCCGGGGACATCGCCCAGCACGGTCTTCTTGCCGGTCTTCTCGTCGATCCGGGTGATCGTCCCCTTGTCCCGCGAGGACACCAGCAGGCCGCCCTCCGACAGGGGTGCGAGCCCCCAGGGACTGTCGAGATCCTCGGTGACGGTGCGGACGACCTTCACCGAGCCCTTGGCCGGAGGTGTCGGCTCGGCCGCGGCGCCGGAGGACGACGACGCGGGGGAGGGGCTGCTCCCGAGGCCGGGGAACGCTCCTCCGTCGTCCGAGCCGCCTCCGCCGCCGGAGGAACAGCCCGCCGTCACGAGAAAGGCGGCCGTGACCAACACGGCTGTCACTGCTCGACGTTGCACCATCTGTGTCCCTTCGACGCGGCGGTTCCACTGTTGATACACCGCTCGCGTTCCGCAGGTTCCCGATCACGGGCCGGCGAATCCGGACTCCGGCCCGCGGACGTGCCTCACTCCCAGGATCCCAGGGCCCCCGGCAGACCCGCCACCTCCGCCAGATCCTCCGCCGTCAGCCGCAGCTCCGCGGCCCCCGCGTTCTCGGTCACCCAGCGTTCCCGCTTGGCCCCCGGGACCGGAACCACGTGCGGCCCCTGCGCCAGCACCCAGGCCAGTGCCACCTGCGCGGGTGTCACCGGACGGCCCGGCTCCGAGTGCCGCCGGGCGATGCGCCGCAGACCGACCACGATGGGCTGGTTCGCGGCCATCATCTCGGCGGTGAAACGGGGATGCCGGGCGCGTACGTCGTCCGGCTCGAAGCCCTCGCCGGGGGTCAGCGTCCCGGTCAGGAAGCCGTTGCCCAGCGGCATCGCGGCGAGAAGACCGACCCCGCGCGCCGCGCACCACGGCAGCAGCGCGTCCAGCGCCTCCGCCGACCACACCGACAGCTCGGCCTGAACGGCGCTCACCGGGAACACCTGCTGCACCCGCTCCAGCTGCCGGATCGTTCCGTCGTGCAGCCGCGCACCCGGGCGCCGGCCGGACCGGGCCCCCAGCGCGCACAGCCCGAGCGAGCGCACCTTCCCCGCCGACACCAGCTCGGCCATCGCGCCCCAGGTCTCCTCGACCGGCACCTCCGGATCCGCCCGGTGCAGCTGGTAGAGATCGATCACATCCGTCTGGAGCCGGCGCAGCGAGGCGTCGCACGCCCGCTTCACATACCCGGGGCGGCCGTTGGCCACGATGTGCTGCTCGCCCACCAGCAGACCGACCTTGGTCGACAGGAAGGCCTCCGAGCGGCGCTGCCGCAGCGCCCGACCGAGGAGAAGCTCGTTGGTGAAGGGGCCGTACATGTCGGCCGTGTCGAGCAGCGTCGACCCCCGGTCGAGCGCCGCGTGCACCGCGCGCAGCGACTCCTCGCCGCGTTGTCGCGAACCGGTGTAGGCCCAGCTCATCGGCATGCACCCGAGTCCGACCGCCCCGACATCGAGCGCCGCGGCCCCGATCGTTCTGCGCTCCACCTGGTCGTGATCCTCCTTGTGCCGGCACCCCAACCTAACCTCTGCGCGCACGGGCGCCTGGCATAGCCTCCTGACCATGACTTCCGATGTGTGGCTCCCGTTTCACGCCGACGAGATCGAGGGGCTCCCAGAAGGCCCCGCATACCGCTTCTGGGACGGCGACCAGGACTTTCCCGCCGACCCGGCGGACTGCGCGTTCTACGTCGTCCCCTACATGAAGCCGCCCGCCGTGTCGCAGCGTCCGCTGCCGGCGATGACGTCGGTCCGGGCCGTGCAGACGCTCTCCGCGGGCGTCGACCACGTCCTGCCGAGCCTCAAGTCGCTGCGCCCCGGCGTGATGTTGTGCAACGCCCGCGGTGTCCACGAGGCGAGCACAGCGGAGTTGACCCTCACCCTCATCCTCGCCTCGCTGCGCGGGATCCCCGACTTCGTCCGCGGGCAGGACAACGAGGAGTGGCGTTCGGGCTTCCGGCCCTCGCTGGCCGACAAGTCCGTCCTCATCGTGGGGTACGGCTCGATCGGGTCCGCCATCGAGGACCGGCTCGCGCCGTTCGAGCTCGCGCGGGTGGCGCGCGTCGCGCGCTCCGCCCGCACCACGGAGCGCGGCCCCGTGCGCCCACTCACGGAACTCCCCTCACTGCTCCCCGAATCCGACGTCGTCGTGCTGTCCACCCCGCTCACGGAGAGCACCCGAGGGCTGGTGGACGCCGAGTTCCTGTCCCGCATGAAGGACGGCGCCCTGCTGGTCAACGTGGCGCGCGGTCCCGTCGTCGACACCAAGGCGCTGCTCGCCGAACTGGAGAGCGGCCGCATCACCGCGGCCCTCGACGTGACCGACCCCGAACCGCTGCCGGCGGGCCATCCGCTGTGGCACGCGCCCGGCGTGCTCATCAGCCCCCATGTCGGCGGCCCCACCTCGGCGTTCTGGCCGCGCGCCAAGCGGCTGCTCGCGCAACAGCTGACGCTTTTCGTGAACCGGGAGCCGCTGCGGAACGTGGTTCTCACCACCGGCACCTGAGCACCGCCCCGGTCGCCCTCCGACCGCCTCGAACACCCTCCGCAGTTCCCCGAACGCGGGCAGTTCCGGCATAGTCCCTGGTCGTCACGGAGCGTAGAGGAACTATGTCCCTGAGTGACGAGACTGGTGTATCGTCCCGACAGGGGCTGCGCCGCGCACCGTTCGGCGCCGGGGACGGACATTGAGACTGCGAGGGGGGCGACGGGCGATGCACGGCCTATGGACCGACGATCCGACGCGGCGGGGCCGCCGCCGACGACCCTGGCGCGCGACCGCACGAGGACGCGGCCACGGCTGCCATCACCACCGCAGGCATCCGGGCCGCCGCAGGCATGCCCATCCGGCGCACCGGGACCAGTTGGACCCGGGAGCTCGGACCCGGTGGTCCCGGTGAGCTCCCCCGGAGCGCTGTTGGCCCGCCGTCCGGTCTTCGACGGCGGGACGGGCCTGTTCTCGCAGCTCGTCCTCGCCCTGGTGTGCGCGGGGTACGCCGTCGGTTCCGCGCTCGGCTGGGGCTCCCCGAGTCTCGCGCTGGTCATGGGCGACTTCGGCCTGAGCATCGCGGCGGGCACCGCGGCCGTCTCGTGCTTCCTCTACGCCCGTAGCCGGAGCAGCCGTTTTCGACCCGCCTGGCTGCTGTTCTCCCTCTCCTCGGCCATGGCCTCCCTCGGCAACCTGGTCTGGGGATGGTACGAGGTCGTCCTCGAACGCCCGGTGCCCAGCCCGAGCTACGCCGACCTGTTCTTCCTCTGCTTCGCGCCGCCCGCCATCGTCGGCCTGCTGGTGCTCGCCAAGAGGCCCGTCACCAGGGCGGGTTGGGTGTGCCTCGCCCTCGACTCGTGGCTGATCGGCGGATCACTGCTCACGCTGTCCTGGTCGCTGGCGCTCGCCCAGGCGGCCAAGTTCGACGGACCGAGCGTCGCCCACACCGCGTTGTCGCTGGCGTACCCGCTGCTGGACATCGCGCTGGTCAGCATGGTCCTCGCGCTGCACTTCCGGCGCTCCTCGGTGAACCGTTCGGCGGTGAACACCGCGATCGGGGCGCTCGCCCTGACCGTGATGTGCGACGCCCTGTTCACCTCGCCCCTCCTGCACAACAACTACCACTCGGGCCAGCTCCTCGACGCGGGCTGGTTCGCCGGCTCCCTGCTCCTCGCGTACGCGCCCTGGGCCGCCACCCGGCACGGGCACCCGGAGGCGGAGGCGGAGGACCACGGCCCGCAGGAGCACGTCCCGGACGGGCCCGTGCTCCGGGTGCGCGAGCACATCCCCGGCCAGCGCCGGGAGGGCCGCTTCGGTCCACCGGGCTCCGACGGGCGGCGCGGACCGCGGGGTGGGCACGAGCCCTCCCGACCGGGAACCCCCCGCGGCTCCGGAGAGCACGAGCGCCGGGGCGGGCCCGGCGCGCAGGAGCACGCGTACGAGCGGGAGCAGGACGGACACCCGCGGCCCGCCCCGCAGGCCCCGGGGCACGGCCGGTACCCGGTGACGCGTCCGATCGCCGGTTCGCTCGCCGCGCTCACGCCCTATCTCGCCGCCGCCGTCTGCACGCTGGGCATCCTCTACAACATCCTGAACGGGCGCAGGGTGGACCGCGTGGTGCTCCTCACCGCCGGTCTCGTCGTCCTCGCCCTCGTGGTGCGCCAGGGCATCATGCTGCTGGACAACATCACCCTCACCCAGGAGCTGGCGCAGAAGGAGAACCACTTCCGCTCCCTGGTGCAGGGCTCCAGCGACGTCATCATGATCGCCGCTCCGAACGGCATCCTGCGGTACGTGAGCCCGGCCGCCGCCGGGGTCTACGGGCGGGACGCGGAGGAACTCGTCGGCTCCGAGCTCGCCTCACTGATCCACCCCGAGGACCTCGGCTGCGTGGTCCACGAGGTGCGGCGGTTCCTCGCGGCCAGTCACGTCGAGGAGCCGACCACCCGGATCGAGTGCCGCTTCCGGTCCGGCGACGGCGGCTGGCTGAACGTCGAGTCCACCGTCAACCGTCACCACGGCGGACTCATCTTCAACAGCCGCGACGTGACCGAACGCGTCCGCCTCCAGGCGCAGTTGCAGCACAACGCCGAGCACGACCCGCTCACCGACCTGCCGAACCGCGCCCTGTTCACCCGGCGCGTCCAGCAGGCCCTGTCCGGGCGCCGCTCCTCCGACCGGGGCACCGCCGTGCTCTTCATCGACCTCGACGGCTTCAAGGCCGTGAACGACACGATCGGGCACCAGGCGGGCGACGAACTGCTCGTCCAGGCCGCCCGTCGCCTCCAGGACTCCGTACGGCACGGCGACACCGCCGCCCGCCTCGGCGGGGACGAGTTCGCGGCACTCATCGTCGGCGACGGCGGCCGCGACCGCACGGCCCGCGAGCAGCAGATAATGGAACTGGCCGACCGACTGCGGATCCGGCTCTCCCAGCCCTACTGCATCGACGGCAACGATGTCCGCGTCGCCGCGTCCATCGGTGTCGGCTTCGCCGAACCGGGCCTGGGCGCGGGTGAGTTGCTGCGCAACGCCGACCTCGCCATGTACCGCGCCAAGGCGGCGGGCAAGGGGCGCGTCGAGCTGTACGCGCCGCAGATGCAACAGGACGTGGTCCGCAAGGCGGAGCTGGCGACCCGGCTGCGCTCGGCCCTCCAGGACGGCGAGTTCGCGCTGCTGCACCAGCCCGTGGTGTCGCTGGAGAGCGGCCGGATCTCGTCGGTCACCGCACAGGCGCGCTGGCGTTCCTCCCAGGGGGTGCTCTTCACGCCGGCCGAGTTCCTGCGCGTGGCCGAGGACAGCGATCGCACCGCCGAGCTGAGCCGCTGGATGCTGGACGAGGCCGTCGGGCAGGCGGCCGAGCGCACCGCCGCGGGCATCGCGGTACCGGTCGCCGTCCGGATGACCGCCCGGCGGCTGCTGGACCGCTCCATGCCCCTCGGCTCCGTCGAATCCCTCCTCACCCGGCACGGGCTCGCGTCCGGCGGGCTCGTCATCGAGCTGTCGGACACCGACCCACGGGTCCCTCTGGACGAGCTGGAGCGCCGCCTGAACGCCCTCAGGCGCCTCGGGGTCCGGATCGCCCTGGACGGCTTCGGCAGCGGCTACGCGGCGATCACAGCGCTCCGCCGGCTCCCCGTCGACATCCTGCGGCTCGACCGCAGTCTGATCGAAGGGGTGGTCGAGTCCGCCCGGCTGCACAAGATCACCAGCGGGCTGCTGCGGATCGCCACCGACCTGGGGCTCCAGTCCGTGGCGGACGGGGTGGATCTCCCGGAGCAGGTGATCGCGCTGCGCGCCATGGGCTGCACCCACGGGCAGGGCATGGCGTTCTCCGGGCCGCTCGACGAGTACCGGCTGCGCCGCGCGCTCTCCTCCGGCCACTTCCCCGTACCGAACGGGCCGGTCGAGCCGGTTTTCGCCGGCGGGGGAGCGGGGGTGTACACCGGGGGTGTGCCCGCCGTTCTCGGGGGCGGAACGGCCCTCCGCTCACATAATGAGACTCCCGTCCCACCTACTTGACAGTCAGTGCGTGCCGGGGGGAGGGTCAATGCCATGCGCACCCGAATTCTCGTACTTGGAAAGCGCGTCGGCTGAAGCTAGGTGGTCACCGGAGGATCCGGAACACCCAGCGACCGCACCCGGCGCGCTCCCCTCGCTTGCCTCACGGCACGAGGGGTTTTTTGTTGCACAGGCGCCTTTCGATCAGCAAACGCACACCGCACAAAAGTCGCAAAAACCCTCAGCATCGAGAAGAGAATGCCGATGACCGAGCAGGCCACCGGGGCCCACCATCCGCAGCCGCGGCCCCGTTCCGGAGGACAGCAGTCCGCCCCCGTCGAGCACGTCACGGGTGCGAAGTCCCTCATTCGCTCGCTCGAGGAGGTCGGGGCCGACACCGTATTCGGCATCCCCGGTGGGACGATCCTTCCGGCGTACGACCCGATGATGGACTCGAGCAGGCTGCGCCACGTGCTCGTCCGTCATGAGCAGGGTGCGGGTCACGCGGCCACCGGCTACGCGCAGGCCACCGGCAAGGTCGGCGTCTGCATGGCCACGTCCGGCCCGGGTGCGACGAACCTGGTGACGCCGATCGCGGACGCCATGATGGACTCCGTGCCGCTGGTCGCCATCACCGGCCAGGTCGTCACCAAGGCGATCGGCACGGACGCCTTCCAGGAGGCGGACATCGTCGGCATCACGATGCCGATCACCAAGCACAGCTTCCTGGTCACCAAGGCCGAGGACATCCCGAAGGCGATCGCCGAGGCGTTCCACATCGCCTCGACCGGCCGCCCGGGCCCGGTCCTCGTGGACATCCCGAAGGACGTGCTGCAGGCCCAGACGACGTTCTCGTGGCCGCCGCAGAGCGACCTGCCGGGGTACCGCCCGGTGACCAAGCCGCACGCCAAGCAGATCCGCGAGGCCGCCAGGCTGATCACGAGCGCGAAGCGGCCCGTCCTGTACGTGGGTGGCGGCGTCATCAAGGCGCACGCCACCGCCGAGCTCAAGGTTCTCGCCGAGCTCACCGGAGCGCCCGTCACCACCACCCTGATGGCGCTCGGCGCGTTCCCCGACAGCCACCCGCTGCACGTGGGAATGCCGGGCATGCACGGTGCGGTCACCGCCGTCACCGCGCTGCAGAAGGCCGACCTGATCGTCGCCCTCGGAGCCCGTTTCGACGACCGTGTCACCGGAAAGCTGGACAGCTTCGCTCCCTTCGCGAAGATCGTCCACGCCGACATCGACCCGGCCGAGATCGGCAAGAACCGCGCCGCCGACGTGCCGATCGTCGGAGACGCCCGCGAGGTCATCGCCGACCTGGTCCAGGCCGTGCAGAAGGAGCACAGCGACGGCAGCACCGGCGACTACAGCGCCTGGTGGAAGGACCTCAACCGCTGGCGCGAGACCTACCCGCTCGGCTACGAGCAGCCCGACAACGGCTCGCTGTCGCCGCAGCAGGTGATCGAGCGCATCGGCCGACTCGCCCCCGAGGGAACGATCTTCGCGGCGGGCGTCGGCCAGCACCAGATGTGGGCCGCGCACTACATCCAGTACGAACAGCCCGCGACCTGGCTGAACTCGGGCGGCGCCGGAACGATGGGCTACGCGGTCCCGGCCGCGATGGGCGCCAAGGCGGGACAGCCCGACCGCACGGTCTGGGCGGTCGACGGCGACGGCTGCTTCCAGATGACCAACCAGGAACTCACCACCTGCGCCCTGAACAACATCCCGATCAAGGTCGCCATCATCAACAACGGCGCCCTCGGGATGGTCCGCCAGTGGCAGACCCTCTTCTACAACCAGCGCTACTCCAACACCGTGCTGCACAGCGGCCCGGACGCGGACGGCAAGCAGCCGAGCGCCGGCACCCGCGTCCCCGACTTCGTCAAGCTGTCGGAGGCCATGGGCTGTCACGCGATCCGCTGCGAGTCCCCGGACGACCTCGACAAGGTGATCGAGGAGGCGAACTCGATCAACGACCGCCCGGTCGTGGTCGACTTCATCGTCCACGAGGACGCGATGGTGTGGCCGATGGTCGCCGCCGGCACCTCCAACGACGAGGTCATGTTCGCCCGGGACGTCCGCCCCGACTTCGGCGACAACGAAGACGACTGAGAGAGAGCCGAGTCAGAACCATGAGCAAGCACACCCTCTCCGTCCTCGTCGAGAACAAGCCCGGTGTCCTCGCCCGGATCACCGCCCTGTTCTCCCGGCGCGGCTTCAACATCGACTCCCTCGCCGTCGGTGTCACCGAGCACCCGGAGATCTCCCGCATCACCATCGTGGTGAACGTGATCGAGGCACTCCCACTCGAACAGGTCACCAAGCAGCTCAACAAGCTCGTCAACGTCCTGAAGATCGTCGAGCTGGAGCCCGGCGCGGCCGTTCAGCGCGAACTCGTTCTGGTGAAGGTGCGCGCCGACAACGAGACGCGCTCCCAGATCGTCGAGATCGTCCAGCTGTTCCGCGCCAAGACCGTCGACGTCTCCCCGGAGGCCGTCACCATCGAGGCCACCGGCGGCGCCGACAAGCTGGAGGCCATGCTCAAGATGCTGGAGCCCTTCGGCATCAAGGAGCTCGTCCAGTCCGGCACCATCGCGATCGGACGCGGGGCGCGTTCGATCACCGACCGGTCTCTGCGCGCGCTCGACCGCTCGGCCTGAGCACCGACGGACGACACCGGTACACGGGCGGGCGCCACCCGCGGCCCGCCCGTATACCGAGACCCGAGAACTTCCCTTCCCCCGCCCGCCGTACGGTGGGACGCAACACCGGCAATACCGGATAACAAGGAGAACCCCAGTGGCCGAGCTGTTCTACGACGACGACGCCGACCTGTCCATCATCCAGGGCCGCAAGGTCGCGGTCATCGGCTACGGCAGCCAGGGCCACGCCCACGCGCTGTCGCTGCGCGACTCGGGTGTCGACGTCCGCGTCGGTCTGCACGAGGGCTCCAAGTCCAAGGCGAAGGCCGAGGAGCAGGGCCTGCGCGTGGTGACGCCGTCGGAGGCCGCGGCCGAGGCCGACGTCATCATGATCCTGGTGCCGGACCCGATCCAGGCCCAGGTCTACGAGGAGTCCATCAAGGACAACCTCAAGGACGGCGACGCGCTGTTCTTCGGCCACGGCCTGAACATCCGCTACGGCTTCATCAAGCCCCCGGCCGGCATCGACGTCTGCATGGTCGCGCCCAAGGGCCCGGGCCACCTCGTGCGCCGTCAGTACGAGGAGGGTCGCGGCGTCCCCTGCATCGCGGCCGTCGAGCAGGACGCGACCGGCAACGGCTTCGAGCTCGCCCTCTCGTACGCCAAGGGCATCGGCGGCACCCGCGCCGGCGTCATCAAGACGACCTTCACCGAGGAGACCGAGACCGACCTGTTCGGTGAGCAGGCCGTCCTCTGCGGTGGCACCGCCGCCCTGGTCAAGGCCGGTTTCGAGACGCTGACCGAGGCCGGGTACCAGCCGGAGATCGCGTACTTCGAGTGCCTCCACGAGCTGAAGCTCATCGTCGACCTCATGTACGAGGGCGGCCTGGAGAAGATGCGCTGGTCGGTCTCCGAGACCGCCGAGTGGGGCGACTACGTCACCGGCCCGCGCATCATCACGGACGCCACCAAGGCCGAGATGAAGCAGATCCTCGCCGAGATCCAGGACGGCACCTTCGCCAAGAACTGGATGGACGAGTACCACTCGGGCCTGAAGAAGTACAACGAGTACAAGAGCCAGGACGAGAAGAGCCTGCTGGAGACCACCGGCAAGGAGCTGCGCAAGCTCATGTCGTGGGTGAACGACGACGAGGCGTAAGCCCGCGTGACGAGGGGCCGGGGCGGCACGCTCCGGCCCCTTCGTCGAACCCCGGGTAACCCTCGGGGCGCGATGTTGTCCATCCCGTCCAGCCACGGACGGGTGATCCTTCCGCACAGGCGCAGGACGACCGCTTCGGCGCCACTACACTGCTGCACATCACCAACGCGTCAGGCCCACAGCGTCGTGCGTCTTCCACGCGGCTCGAGCGACCCCCCAGAAGTGCAGGCACGCCCCGGGGCCGCAACAAAACCCTCCACCGCCTGCGGCCGTCGGGACGGCCGTCCGCATTGGACTTGTGAGGACTCACGTGAGCTCGAAACCTGTCGTACTCATCGCTGAAGAGCTGTCGCCCGCGACCGTAGACGCCCTGGGCCCGGACTTCGAGATCCGGCACGCGAACGGCGCGGACCGCGCCGAGCTGCTGCCCGCCATCGCCGACGTCGACGCCATCCTGATCCGTTCGGCCACCAAGGTCGACGCCGAGGCCGTCGCCGCCGCCAAGAAGCTGAAGGTCGTCGCACGAGCCGGCGTCGGCCTGGACAACGTCGACGTCTCCGCCGCCACCAAGGCCGGCGTGATGGTCGTCAACGCCCCCACCTCGAACATCGTGACCGCGGCCGAGCTGGCCTGCGGTCTCCTCCTCGCCACCGCGCGCCACATCCCGCAGGCCAACACCGCGCTGAAGAACGGCGAGTGGAAGCGCAGCAAGTACACCGGCGTCGAGCTCGCCGAGAAGACCCTCGGTGTCGTCGGCCTCGGCCGCATCGGCGCGCTCGTCGCGCAGCGCATGTCGGCGTTCGGCATGAAGGTCGTCGCCTACGACCCGTACGTGCAGCCCGCGCGGGCCGCGCAGATGGGCGTGAAGGTCCTCACCCTCGACGAGCTGCTCGAGGTCTCGGACTTCATCACCGTGCACCTTCCGAAGACGCCCGAGACCCTCGGTCTCATCGGCGACGAGGCGCTCCACAAGGTCAAGCCGACGGTGCGCATCGTCAACGCCGCGCGCGGCGGGATCGTCGACGAGGAAGCGCTGTACGCGGCGCTCAAGGAGGGCCGCGTCGCCGGCGCCGGCCTCGACGTGTACGCGAAGGAGCCCTGCACGGACTCCCCGCTCTTCGAGCTCGACGAGGTCGTCTGCACCCCGCACCTCGGCGCGTCCACGGACGAGGCCCAGGAGAAGGCCGGTATCTCCGTCGCCCGCTCGGTGCGCCTCGCCCTCGCCGGTGAGCTGGTCCCGGACGCGGTCAACGTCCAGGGCGGCGTGATCGCCGAGGACGTCAAGCCGGGTCTGCCGCTCGCCGAGAAGCTCGGCCGCATCTTCACCGCCCTCGCGGGCGAGGTCGCGGTCCGTCTCGACGTCGAGGTGTACGGCGAGATCACCCAGCACGACGTCAAGGTGCTCGAACTCTCCGCGCTCAAGGGCGTGTTCGAGGACGTCGTCGACGAGACCGTGAGCTACGTCAACGCCCCGCTGTTCGCGCAGGAGCGCGGCGTCGAAGTCCGTCTGACCACCAGCTCCGAGTCGCCCGACCACCGCAACGTGGTCACCGTCCGCGGCACCCTCGGTGACGGCCAGGAGGTCTCGGTCTCCGGCACGCTCGCCGGCCCCAAGCACCTCCAGAAGATCGTCGCCGTCGGCGAGTACGACGTGGACCTCGCGCTGGCCGACCACATGGTCGTGCTGAGCTACGAGGACCGTCCCGGTGTCGTCGGCACCGTCGGCCGCATCCTCGGCGAGTCCGGCATCAACATCGGCGGCATGCAGGTCGCCCGCGCGGCCGTCGGCGGGGAGGCCCTCGCGGTCCTCACCGTCGACGACACGGTGCCGCAGAACGTGCTGACCGAGGTCGCCGAGGAGATCGGCGCCACCTCGGCGCGGTCCGTCAACCTCGTCTGAGGTCGCGGGCGGCCTGAAGAAGGCCTGTCCGCAGGGGCGTTCGCCAAGCGGCCGAGGGCCGGGTCACCCGAGGGTGGCCCGGCCCTCGCGCGTCGCCCCGGCCGCCCGTACGGCGCCGGCACACCGCTGTCGTCGTTCAGGTGGAGGCGGTCGTCTCCGGCTCGATCAGGCCCTCGCGGTAGGCGATCGCCACGGCCTCGGTGCGGCTCGCGGCGCCCAGCTTGGCGAGGATGTTCGACACGTGGACACTCGCCGTCTTGCCGCTGATGAACAGCTCCTCGCCGATCTGCCGGTTGGTGCGCCCCCGGCCGAGCAGCCGCAGCACATCGCTCTCCCGGGCGGTGAGGGCCGCGATGCGGTCCCCGGGGGCCGGCGTGTCGACGAGACGCCCCCGCCGGACCAGGGCGTCCACCGCCTCGCGCAGCGGCACCGCGCCCAGCCGCACGGCGGTGTCCCGGGCCGCGTGGGCCTGCTCGGCGGCCTCCTCGCGGCGGTCGGCGGTGAGGAGCGCCTCCGCGAGCCGCCTGCGGCACCGGGCCAGCTCGTACGGATCGCCGTAGCCGAACGCCGTCACGGCCCGGTCCCAGGCGTCGACGTCCGGACCGGTGGCCGCGCGCACGCCCTCGGCCTCGGCGCGGGCCAGCCAGGCCAGTCCCTCGGGCCCCTGCTCGGTGCCGTCCTCGCCGCGCGCGGCGGTGCTCCGGGCCAGTTCCAGCAGGTCCGCGGCGGTCTCCACGCAGCGCTTCGCGGCCGTCGCGTCACCCGACAGGCGGGACTCCTCCGCCGCGTCCGCGACCGCCGCCAGCGTGAGGGCCGCGAGTCGTACCACCACGTCGGGCCGCTCGGAGACCGAGGCGTCCGTGAGCGCCTCGACCGACGCGGTCATCCGGCGGACGGCTTCCTCCGCGTCACCGCGCAGTGCCGCGGCGTCGGTCAGCACCACGCTCGCGACGAGCGTCGCCATCCAGTCGAAGGGGCGGTCCAGCAGGGCGCGGGCCCCGGTCGTGGCGGCGTCCAGCTCGCCGCGCGCCAGGGCGACGTACAACGCGGGTCCGGTCGCGAACCCGCCCGCGGACGGCAGGAGTTCGGCGTCCTCGGCGGCCGCTCGCGCGCACTCGTCCCAGCGACCCAGCGTGTACAGCACCAGGGACTCCAGGTAGCGCAGCTCCAGGGCGTACGGCGAGGAGAGCAGCCCGGCCCGGCGGGCGCGGTCGAGGCCGTCGCCGACCCAGGTCAGGCACTCGTCCAGGACGCCGGACTCGTAGCACCCGATGGCCAGGTTGAACAGCGCGCGCATCTCCACCGGGAGGTTCCCGGCGGTGCGGGCCAGCTCACGGGCCCGGCGCAGCCGGTCCCGGCCCGGTGCGGTCCGCCGGTTGTGCGCCTCCATGCCGACCAGCGAGATGATCAAGTCGGCCTGGGCGTCGCCCAGTCGGAGCCGCTCGGCGATCTCCAGGGCCTGCCGGGCGACCCGCTCGGCGTCCTCTTCGCGCCCCACCTGCCGGGCGGCCATGACGTGGGTCGCCGCCGCCCACACCCAGGTGTACGAGGGCGGTTCGGCGGGGATCAGCGCGAGGGCCTCGCTGCTGTACGTGAACGCGTCGTTCAGGCTGTCGATCCGGATCAGGTTGCCCGCGAGGGTGTAGCGCACCCGCGCGGCCAGTTCGGAGTCGGTGTCCGCGCCGGCCCGGGCCAGCGCGGCGCGGGTGAGCTGGACCGCGCGATGGGGTTCACCGGCGCGGGCGGCGGCGGCCGAGGCGCGCAGCGTGAGCGTGACCGTGTCGTGGCTCTCGGGACGGGCGGCGGCGTCCACCACCGCCCACAGTTCGAGCGCGGTCTCCAGGTGGCGCAGTTCCTCGGCGGGCGCCCCGACGAGCTGGGCGTGGTCGGCGGCTTCGAGGGAGGCGGCCAGCGCGTCGGCCAGGTCGTGGCTCTCGCGCGAGTGATGGGCCCGCTCCGCCGCGCTCTTCGCCGAGCGGCCCTCCTCCGCGAGGAGCCGGGCGAACAGCCCGTGCAGCCGGACCCGCTCGCCGGGCAGCAGGTCCGCGTACACGGCCTCGCGGGTGAGGGCGTGCCGGAACGAGTACGTCGCGTCGTCGCCGGGCAGCAGCAGCTGGCGTCCGACCGCCTCGCGCAGCGCCGACTCCAGCTCCTCCTCCGGCAGTTGTACGGCGTCACGCAGCAGGTCGTGTCCGACGCGGCGCCCGGCGACGGCCGCCGTGCGCAGCACCTGCTGGGCGGTCTCGGAGAGTTGCTCGATCCGGATGAGCAGCACGTCCGCGAGGCTGCCCAGGCCGCCGGGCACGCCGGAGGAGTCGGGGGTGCCGTCGCCGGGCAGTGCGGCGAGCAACTCCTCGGCGTAGAAGGCGTTTCCCTCGGCGCGGTCGACGATGCGGCGGACCGTGCCGTCGGAGACGGGGCCGGTGCGCAGGGCCCGCACGAGCCGCGCCACGTCCGCGTCGGCCATCGGGCGCAGCTCCAGCCGGTCGACGGCGGGCAGCCGGATCAGCTCGGCGAGCAGCGGCCGCAGGGGGTGGCGGCGGTGGAGGTCGTCCGCGCGGTAGGAGGCGAAGACGGCGAGGCGCCGGGGCGGGCCGCCGGGGGAGGGGCGCTGGAGGACGCCCCGGCTGAGCAGGAAGCGGAGCAGGTCGCGGGAGGACTGGTCCGCCCAGTGCAGGTCTTCGAGGACGAGCAGGAGGGGGGTCAGGCCGGCCAGATCGGCGAGGAGGCCCGCGATGCCCTCGAAGAGCTGGAGGCGGCCGCCGGGGTCGGGTGTGCCGCCGGTCCCGGACGCCGTGCCGATGAGGCGGTCCACGGCGGGATGGGCGGTGAAGGCCGGGGCGAGCCGCTCGTCGGCGGCGGCCGCGCCGAGGATCTCCGTGAACGGGAGATAGGGCAGGCCCACGTCACCGAGGTCCACGCAGTGCCCGGTCAGGACGGTCATGCCGGTGGAGGCCGCGTGCGCGGCGGCCTCCGTGAGGGTGCGGGTCTTGCCGACGCCGGCGTCCCCGGCCAGCAGGACGGCGCGCGGGTCGCCGGCCGCGGCCCGCTCCAGCACGCCGGTGAGCCGGGCGAGTTCGTCCTCCCGGCCGATGAACGGCGTACCGAATGTCTGTGCCACGTGCCCATCCTGGCACGCCCGGCCGACAACACCCGGTGGGTTTCCCGAGCCTCCGGTCGGGGGCGCGGCGACGCCGGGCGGGGCCGGAGTGCTCCGGCCCCGCCCGACGGCTGGGTGGTGTCCGGCACGGGGCCGGCGCGGAGAGGTCAGACGGTCACCTCCCCGGCCGTCTTCTCGGGGGCCGGGAGCGCGGGTGCCGCCCCCTCGGTCGCGGTGGTGGCCGCACCGACCGCGACCTTGCGGAGGGTGGCCTCGGCGAGGAGGGCGGCCGCCACCAGCAGGACCGCGCCGGCCACCGCCGCCGCCTGCATGCCGTGGGTGAAGGCCTCCCGCGCGGCGGCCGTCAGGGCCCGGCCGGCGTCGCCCGGCAGCTGTCCGGCGACGGCCAGCGCGCCGCCCAGCGTCTCGTGGGCCGCGGCGGGGGCGTCGGCCGGGATGTCGTGGCGGTAGACCGCGGTGCCGACGGAGCCGAGGACGGCCATGCCGAGGGCGCCACCGAACTCGGCGCCCGTCTCCAGCAGGGAGGCGGCGGAGCCCGAGTTGCCGAGCGGGACAGTGCCGAGGGCCAGGTCCATCATCTGGGACATCACGGTGACGATGCCCGAGGCGAGGACGCCGGCGCCGGCCAGGACCAGCCAGAGCGAGTCGGTGCCGGCGAGGGCGAGGAGGGCGTATCCGCAGGCGGCGACGGCGAAGCCACCGGCGACGACATGGGCGCGGTGCACGCCCTTCTCGACCAGTCGGGCGGCGACGGGCGCGGCCACGCCGACCAGGACGGTGGGCAGCAGCGACCAGAGGGCGGCCGACATGGAGCTCTTGCCGAGCACGGACTGGAGGTACTGCGTGGTGAAGAAGGCCGAGCCCATCATGCCGAACGAGGAGACGAGGTTGAGGACGACGGCGGGCGCGAATCCCCGGCCGCGGAAGAGAGCGGGGGAGATGAGCGGGGACCTCGCGGTGCGCTGACGGTGGACGAACAGGGCGGTGAAGAGCAGCCCCACGGCGATCGAGACGACGTACCGCACGTTCCAGCCCTCGGAGGGGATCTCCTTGACGCCGTAGATCACCGGCAGGACCGCCGCCATCGACAGCGGAACGCTGAGCAGGTCGAAACGGCCGGGCTCCGGGTTCCTGGACTCCGGCAGCAGGAACGGGCCGAGAACCAGCAGCAGCACCATCGCGGGCAGGTTGACCAGGAACACCGAACCCCACCAGAAGTACTGGACGAGGACGCCGCTCATGACCGAACCGAGCGCGATACCGCCGGTCATGACGCCCGACCACAGCCCGATCGCCTTCGCGCGCTGCCCGGGGTCGGTGAACATCGTGCGGACGATCGCCATGGTGGACGGCATCAGGGTGGCGCCGCCGACCCCGAGGAGCGCGCGGGCCGCGATGAGGGTCTCGGCGCTGTCCGCGTAGGCGGCCAGGGCGGAGGCGGTGCCGAAGGCGGCGGCGCCGATCAGCAGCAGCTTGCGGCGCCCTATGCGGTCGCCCAGCGAGCCCATGGTCATCAGCAGGCCGGCGAGCACGAACGCGTAGATGTCGAAGATCCAGAGCTGCTGGGTGCCGCTCGGCTCCAGGTCCGCGCTGATCGCGGGGATCGCGAAGTACAGCACGGAGACGTCCATGGAGACCAGGAGGAGCGGAAGCATCAGGACGCCGAGGGCGGTCCACTCGCGGCGGCCGGCCAGGGCGCCCGGGGCGCCGGGGACCGGAGTCGTGCTCGTCGGGTTCGTCATGGCAGGGACTGTACGGACGTCATAAACGCTTGTCTAGTACGCCTGTATAAGACGTTCGTTTTGTACGTCGGTATAGGACGGTTGTCTGAATCGCGGTACGCTGGCCGGCATGGGACACCGTGAGGATCTGCTCGAAGGCGCCAAGCGCTGCCTGCTGGCCAAGGGGTTCGTGCGCACCACCGCGCGCGACATCGTTAAGGAGTCGGGGACGAACCTGGCGTCCATCGGCTATCACTACGGCTCGAAGGACGCGTTGCTCGCCACGGCGTACGTGGATCTCATCGCCAACGTCGGTGACACCTTCGGCGCGTTCGCGACGACCGACACCGCGAGCGCGCCCGGTTCCCTGGAGCGCTTCCAGGAGGCCTGGGAGAGCATCACCCGGTCGTTCGTCAAGGAGCGGCCCATCTGGATGCTCACCTTCGAGGTGATCACCAACTCCGACCGGCTGCCCACCGTCCGCGAACACCTGGCGAAGGCCTCGGACGAGGGCCGCCGCGGACTCGTCCCGCTACTGGCCGGCGGAGCGGAGGCCGACGTGGACGACACCACGCTGCGCTCGCTCGGCGGCTTCTACCAGGTGCTGCTCAACGGCCTCAGCGTGCAGTGGCTCTTCGATCCGGACTCGGCGACGAACGCGGCCGAACTGACCGAGGGGCTGCGCCGTGTCATCGACGGGGTGGCGAAGTCCGGGAGCTGATCGCGCCCTACAGCCGCGCCCCCTTCAGTGCCATGTGCAGCAGCAGGCGGTCCTCGCCGTCGTCCAGGTCGAGGCCGGTGAGCTGCTCGACGCGGGACAGGCGGTAGTAGAGGGTCTGGCGGTGGATGCCCAACTCGGCGGCCGTACGCCCCGCCTGGCCCGCGAGGTCGAGGAACACCTCTGCGGTGCGGGCGAGTTCACGATGGGCCGGAGCCAACAGGGCCTGTACGACGGGGTCGTGGGCCGCATCCGGAGGCAGGGCGGTGAGCAGTCGGTAGGGTCCGATGGCGTTCCACTGGGCGACCGGTCCGAGCCGCGGTTCGGCCAGCGCGGCCCGCGCCGCGGAAGCCGCCTCCTGCCAGGCGGCCCCCAGTTCGCCGAGCCCCACCCGCGCCCCGGAGACCCCGGCGGCGGCCCGCCCGCCCGCGCCGCCCGGTCCGGCGCCGGCCGCGTCCTCGCCCCGCCCGCCCTCCGCCTCCCGTACGAAGCGGGTGGCCGCGGTCAGCGCCGGCGTCAGGACGTCGGCGGAGCGCAGCCGCACCAGCAGCGCGAGACTCTGGCCGGTGGTGCCCCACGGGACGGTGCACAGCGCGGTCGCGCCGGGCACCGTGCGGGCCGAGGGGGCGTCGTCCGGGTCCGCCGAGGGCCACGGCGCCACGCACAGCACCGCGTGCAGGCCCTCACCGCGCGGCCCGAGCGCCGTCCGCAGCTCGGCCACCGCCATGTCGCGCTGCCAGCCGCGCTCGGCGGTCAGGACGGCGCGCAGCTCACGGGTGAGGTCGGCGCCCGCCTGGGCCTCGTCCGCCAGGAGGGCACCGATGCGCGAGGTCACCTGCATGGCCGCGGCCAGCTGGGCGTCCGTGGGTCCCGGGTCGTCGTCGAGCAGCCAGACGTACCCGAGCACGACACTCCGATGGCGTACCGGAAGGCAGATCCGGCCCCGGTAGACGCCCGCCTCCGGGGTCGGGGGGATACGGACGGGGCCGGAGGCGCGGGTGATGCCGAAGCCCTCGAACCAGGTGCGCACCGCGGTGGTGGAGCGGCGCGTGAGGATCGAGCGGGTGCGCACCGGGTCGAGCGCCGACGGGTCGAGGTCGCCCTCGCTGTCGTACGCGCCGAAGGCGATCAGCTCGAAGTCGCGGTTCTCCAGCGTCGCGGGGACGCCGAGGAGCGCCGAGATCTCGTCGACCAGCTCCTGGTAGTCGCCTCTGTATTCACCGCTCACCCGGGCATTCTCCCGCATTTCAGCGAGCCCTTCATACATTTGTCTGAGATCCGGGGAACGGATGCGTGACAGGTGTCGATGGCCCAGGATCGAAGAGATCCCTAGGTTTCACGGTGGTTCTCCGTGCCGTACCCGAATCGTCGGGATTCGGCCTCCTGCTGGCCTTGTTGTGGAGGTGCCCCGTGCTGGGTCCCGTGATTCTCGCCGCTTCGCGCAGCGACAAGATGCGCCGTCTGATCTCGGCCGCCCCGGTGACCAAGCCGGTCGTCGACCGCTTCATCCCCGGCGAGACCGTCGACCAGGTCGTCCCGATCATCAAGGACCTGACGGCCAAGGGCCTGGAACTCACCATGGACGTCGTCGGTGAGGACATCACGACGCCCGAGCAGGCCGCCGCCGCGCGCGACGCCTACCTGGCGCTCGTCGACCACCTGAAGGAGCTGGACCTCGGCACCCGCGCCGAGATGTCCGTCAAGCTCTCCATGTTCGGCCAGGCGCTGGAGGGCGGCCACGAGCTGGCCCTCGCCAACGTCCGCCCCGTCGTCGAGGCCGCCGCCGCCATCGGCACCACCGTCACGCTGGACGCCGAGGACCACACCACCCTCGACTCGATGTTCGCCATCCACGAGGAGCTGCGGAAGGACTTCCCGCAGACCGGCTGCGTGATCCAGGCCTACCTGTTCCGCACCGAGGCCGACGCCCGCCGCCTCGCCGAGAGCGGCAGCCGGGTCCGCGTGGTGAAGGGCGCCTACAAGGAGCCCGCAGAGGTCGCCTACCAGCAGAAGGCCGAGACCGACAAGGCGTACGTCCGGATCCTGAAGATCCTCATGGAGGGCGAGGGCTACCCGATGATCGGGTCCCACGACCCCCGGATCATCTCCATCGCGCAGGAGCTCGCCCGCAAGGCCGGGCGCAAGCTGGACGAGTACGAGTTCCAGATGCTGTACGGCATCCGCAGCGACGAGCACCTGCGGCTCGCCGCCGAGGGCCACCGCATGCGCGTCTACACGGCGTACGGCACCGACTGGTACGGCTACTTCATGCGTCGCCTCGCGGAGAAGCCGGCCAACCTCGTGTTCTTCCTGCGCAGCATGATCACACGTGGCTGATCCCACCTGGCTGTGCACCGGCTCCGGCCGGGAGTCCGGGGATTGCCCTCCGGACAGGCACGGCACCCGCTCGATCCTCACCAAGGGCTGAGACCGAAACACCCGCTCGACTCAAGGAGTTACGGAACCCATGGACGCTGTGACCCAGGTCCCCACCCCCGTCAACGAGCCGGTGCACGGCTACGCCCCCGGTTCGCCCGAGCGTGCACGGCTGGAGGCCAAGCTCAAGGAGCTGGCCGAGAACCCGATCGAGCTGTCGATGACCATCGGCGGCGAGAAGCGGCTCGGCGGCGGTGAGCGCTTCGAGGTCGTGCAGCCGCACAACCACAAGGCCGTCATCGGCACCGGCGCGCACGCCACCGCCCAGGACGCCCAGGACGCCGTCGACGCCGCCCTCGCCGCCGCCCCGGCCTGGCGCGCGATGGCCTTCGACGACCGCGCCGCGATCATCCTGCGTGCCGCCGAGCTGCTGTCCGGCCCCTGGCGCGAGACGCTGGCCGCCTCCACCATGCTCGGCCAGTCGAAGACCGCCCAGCAGGCCGAGATCGACACCCCCTGCGAACTCGTCGACTTCTGGCGCTTCAACGTGAAGTACGCCCGCGACCTGCTCGCCGAGCAGCCCCCGGCCAACTCGCCCGGCGTCTGGAACCGCCTCGACCACCGTCCGCTGGAGGGCTTCGTCTACGCGATCACGCCCTTCAACTTCACGGCGATCGCGGGCAACCTGCCCACCGCTCCGGCGCTCATGGGCAACGTCGTCGTCTGGAAGCCGTCCCCGACGCAGACCCACGCCGCCGTGCTGCTCATGCAGCTCCTGGAGGAGGCCGGCCTGCCCAAGGGCGTCATCAACCTCGTCACCGGTGACGGCATCGAGGTCTCCAAGGTCGCCCTGGAGCACCGCGACCTCGCGGGCATCCACTTCACCGGCTCGACCAAGACCTTCCAGTACCTGTGGAAGACGGTCGGCAACAACATCGAGAAGTACCGCGCGTACCCGCGTCTCGTCGGCGAGACCGGCGGCAAGGACTTCCTCGTCGCCCACCCGTCGGCCGACCGCGCCGTCCTCAAGACCGCCCTGACCCGCGGTTCCTTCGAGTACCAGGGCCAGAAGTGCTCGGCGACGTCCCGCGCCTACATCCCGGCCTCCATCTGGAACTCCGGTTTCAAGGAGGAGTTCGCGGCCGAGGTCGACTACCTGACCATGGGTGACGTCACGGACCTGTCGAACTTCATGGGCGCGGTCATCGACGAGCGCGCGTTCGCCAAGAACAAGGCGGCCATCGACCGCGCCAAGTCCGACCCGACCTGCACGATCGTCGCGGGCGGCTCGTACGACGACTCCGTCGGCTACTTCGTGCGCCCGACCGTCGTCGAGTGCTCGGACCCGGAGAACGAGGTCTTCAAGACCGAGTACTTCGGCCCCTTCCTCGCCGTGCACGTCTACGAGGACGACGCCTACGACGCGATGCTGACCCAGATGGAGTCGGCGTCCGACTACGCGCTCACCGGCTCGGTCGTCGCGGGTGACCGCGCCGCGGCCGCGTACACGATGGAGAAGCTCCGCTACGCGGCGGGCAACTTCTACATCAACGACAAGTCGACCGGCGCCGTCGTCGGCCAGCAGCCCTTCGGCGGCGGCCGCGCCTCCGGCACCAACGACAAGGCTGGCGCCCCGCAGAACCTGATGCGCTGGACGCTGACCCGCGCCATCAAGGAGACGCTGGTCGCCCCCACCGACTACGGCTACCCGCACATGGGCTGACACCCGTCACCGACTCCGCCCCCGCCCACGGTCTCCCCCGTCCGTGGACGGGGGCGGTTCCATGTCCGCACGCGGCGGCACAGTGACACGGTGACGTCGTGAAGTCCGGGGCGAGGGGGGTCCGATCGCCGTCCGCCGTGGGAATACTGGCCGCATGGCCATCCGACTGAGGACCGCTCACACCGCGGACCTCGCCCCCGCCGAACTCCGCGCCGCGCGCACCCTCCTGGAGGACGCCTTCGACGGCGACTTCCGCGACGAGGACTGGGACCACGGACTCGGCGGCCTGCATGTCCTCGTCCACGACGAACGGGGCCTCGCCGCGCACGGCTCGGTGATCCAGCGGCGCGTCCTGCACGCCGGACGGTCGCTGCGCGTCGGCTACGTGGAGGCGGTCGGCGTCCGCGCGGATGTGCGCCGCACGGGGCTCGGCGGTCGTGTGATGGCCGAACTGGAGCGGATCATCGAGGGCGCCCACCCGCTCGGCGCGCTCTCCGCCAGCGAGGACGGCGCCGCCCTGTACACGGCACGCGGCTGGCAGCTCTGGCCCGGACGGGTCTGCGCCCTCGCCCCGGACGGTGTCGTCCGCCTCCCCGACGAGGAGGGCACCACCTTCGTCCGCCCCGGCGCCGCCCTCGGCCCCCTCGACCCGGCACACGACCTGGTCTTCGACTGGCGCGACGGCGACGTGCTCTGACCGGCACGGACGCTGACACCCGCACCCGGCTCCCGGAGACGCGAACGGTCGTCCCTGGTCGGAGCGGTGCGACCCGGTCCGCCGTCTCAGATAGTAGGAAGTCCGAGTAATTGTAGAGACAGATGCCCGGTCCTCACCTAGTTTTGTAGGAGCCGAACGTCTCGCTTGACCAAGCGAATGGCGGTCGTGAGCCGGAGCCCCTGGCAGGCAACCCCTGCGGCCCCGCTCCCCGCCCCTTCCGGCGTCTCGTAAAGACCTCACCGCACTTCCGGGCGTCCCCGTGCGGGCACCGCCGGAAGGTAAGGAGTCGATTCATCATGGCCGAGACGACCGTCCGCCGAGTCCGTCACCACTCTCGTTCGAGCAGCGAGTCCGACCGCAAGAACGCCGCCGCAGCGCTCCAGCGCGCCCTGGACCGCAGGGACAACGGCGGTGAGACGGGCCACTGAGGCCCGCAGCCCCCTCAGCCGGGAGCCGCCCGCAGAGGTGCGGCGCGAGGCGAACGCCCCGCGCCGCACTTCGGGGCGCCGTGCGCGCCCGCGGTCGATCGGGCCGTCACCGGCCTCCCGGAGCGGCCGTGGCGCTCCCTTGCCGCGGCACGTTCCCGCCCAGCCCCGCCCTCACTTCCCGCGCCGCACCACGAAGTGGTCGATCCGTTCGCCGTTCTGCGCCAGCGCCGACACCGTGAGCCGCGGTGAGGGGCCGGTCTCCGCCTCCACCGAGAGGAAGGAGTAACCGGTGTACCGCACCCGCGACCACGTGACGGTGTCCGGCTTCTGCTTCTTCGACTTCGTCCAGTGGAAGGTCTCCACGGACTCGCGGTCCCTCACCTTGCCCTCGTAGCTGTCCTTCACCCCGATGGGGAACCGGTACAGGCTCTTGCCCGCCCCGCCCG
Source organism: Streptomyces sp. M41(2017) (assembly GCF_002078175.1). GTDB lineage: Bacteria > Actinomycetota > Actinomycetes > Streptomycetales > Streptomycetaceae > Streptomyces. Next base: position 3,740,833 of record NZ_MWFK01000001.1, read on the forward strand.
CCGTGACGTAGACGATGCCGTCACGCGTCGGGTCGGTCGACGCGCCCACCGGCACCCGCCGGCCCACCGCGCCGCCCTTGATCGCGTCGGTCCGCTCGTAGACGTGGTTGTGTCCGTTGATCACCAGGTCCACCTGGTGCTTGGCGAACAGCGGCACCCACGCGTCCCGCACCCCGCCGTCGGAGGCGTGCGTGGAGGTCGAGTACGCGCAGTGGTGGAAGAACACCACGACGAAGTCGACCTGCCCGCGCAGCTCCCCGAGCCGCCGGTCCAGCCAGGCGGTCTGCCGGCCGTCCGAGTAGCCCTTGTTGGCGGGGATCTCGTACGACACGTCGTTGGCGTCCAGCGCGACGATGCCGACGTTGCCGTAGACGAAGGAGTAGACGCCCGGCGCCCGCTTCGCGTCGAAGCCGTTCTCCGGGAGCGACCAGCGCGCGGACTGGCCGCCGTAGCCGTTCGGCGAGTACCAGGCCTCCATGTCGTGGTTGCCGGTCGTCACCATCCACGGCACGGACCCGGCCACCGTCTCCGTCTGCTTCAGGAACAGGTCCCAGGCGCCCGGGTCGTAGATGTCCGACGCCTCGCCGTGGCCGATGCCGTCCGCGTAGCAGATGTCCCCGGCGTGCAGGTGGAACGCCGGGCCCCGGCCGAGCAGCACCTTGTCGTTGGCGAGGGCGTCCGGGGTCACGCCCTGGTCGCCGAAGGCGGTGAACACGAACTTCTCCGGACGCGCGGGCGCGGTACGGAAGTGGCCGATCGTCGCGTGCCGTTCCTTGCCCGCCGGGTCGAAGCCCTCGTGGCCGACGCCGTAGTAGTACGTCGTCCCGGGACGCAGCCGGTCGAGGGCCGCGTGCAGGTAGTACTGGTCGAGCGCCCCCCGCTGCCCGGCGAGACCCGGCGTGTGCAGGGCGCGGACCTCGGCCTCGATCCGCCGGCTCAGCGCCCAGGGCGTCACCCCCACCCGGACGAACGGCTTGCGGACCGCCGACGGCACCTGCCAGGAGATCCGCATCTGGGTCCTGGGGTCCGCGCCGAAGGCGAGATGGCGTCCGAACGGCGTGACGGCGGAGCCCGGCACCCGGCTGGTGGCCGGGTTCGGCGTCGAGCCGGCCGCCCGCGTGCCCCTCCCGCCGCCAGGCCCCGCGCAGCCGGCGAGCAGCCCGCCGCCCGCGAACGCGCTCGCCGACACCAGCGCGCGGCGCCGGGTGAGCTTCGTCCGCAGGTACTCGTACTGCTCCGCCATGCTCATGGTGTCCACGAGCTCGCGCGGAACGCCGACGTCGGGGACGGGGAGCCCGGGAGGAGTCACCCTGGAAGAAGCGGTCATGTCTGGAAAGTTCCCAGCGTGCGCCAACGGCCGTCGTACATACGGGTGAACGCCGGTCGAAGGGTGGGCGTGCTCCGGGACTCGCGTGTCCGCATGGCGGACATCGTGTGTCATCCCATGGGACAAGGAGTACGGTGCCGCTATGTCTCGCAGCATCGATCTCGCAGTGATCCCCGGTGACGGCATCGGCCAGGAAGTCGTGGCCCAGGGGCTCAAAGTCCTCTCCGCCGTCCTTCCGCAGGACGTGAAGCTGGAGACCAAGGATTTCGACTTCGGCGCCCGGCGCTACCACGCCACCGGTGAGACCCTCACCGACGCCGACCTCGACGCGCTGAAGCAGCACGACGCCATCCTCCTCGGCGCGATCGGCGACCCCTCGGTCCCGTCCGGCGTCCTGGAGCGCGGTTTCCTGCTCAAGCTCCGCTTCGCCTTCGACCACCACGTCAACCTGCGTCCGTCGAAGCTCCTGCCGGGTGTCGAGACCCCGCTCGCCGGTCAGCCCGCGATCGACTTCGTCGTGGTCCGCGAGGGCACCGAGGGCCCGTACACGGGCAATGGCGGCACCATCCGCAAGGGCACCCCGCACGAGGTCGCCACCGAGGTCTCCGTGAACACGGCGTTCGGTGTCGAGCGCGTCGTCCGTGACGCCTTCGCCCGCGCCCAGGCCCGCCCCCGCAAGAAGCTGACGCTGGTCCACAAGAACAACGTGCTGACCTTCGCGGGCCACCTCTGGACGAACATCTTCAACCAGGTGGCCACCGAGTTCCCCGAGGTCACCACCGACTACATCCACGTCGACGCGGCGACGATCTACCTCGTCACCCAGCCCGAGCGCTTCGACGTCATCGTCACCGACAACCTCTTCGGCGACATCATCACCGACCTCGCCGCGGCCGTCTCCGGCGGCATCGGCGTCGCCGCCTCCGGCAACATCAACCCGAGCGGCGAGTTCCCCTCGATGTTCGAGCCCGTGCACGGCTCGGCGCCCGACATCGCGGGCCAGGGCAAGGCAGACCCCAGCGCCACCGTCCTGTCCGTCGCCCTCCTGCTGCGCCACCTCGGCTACGAGGCCGAGGCCGCCCGCATCGAGGACGCCGTCTCCGCCGACCTCGCCGAGCGCGTCGGCAAGCCCGCCCGCAGCACCGAGGAAATCGGCGACGCGCTGGCCGCACGAGTAGCCGGCTGACCCGCCGCACGTCTACGTCTCGTAGCAGCCGCCGGGTCGCATCCGCACCCGGCGGCTTTGCTGTGCCCTCGCCGGGTGCCACCATCAATCCCTGGGCCTCCCCCCGGGCCGCATACACGCCGTTTTCTCCCACGGTCCTCCGCTGGGCGATAATCGAACGCGGAGCCGCGGAATGAGGGAATGCTCGGACGTCCTACCACTGGCCACTGGCAGTGCGGGCGTGAGCGCGGCCCGTCACATCCAACCGGTGAAGGACAAACCACTCATGACGCAGCCCACGATCGAGCTCAAGCCCTCCGCCAGCCCGCTCTCCGCCGCCGAGCGCGAGGCGATCCTGGTCAACCCGGGGTTCGGCCGCCACTTCACCGACCACATGGTGACGATCAAGTGGACGGAGGGCCGCGGCTGGCACGACGGGCAGCTCGTTCCGTACGGACCGCTCTCCCTCGACCCGGCGAACATGACCCTGCACTACGCGCAGGAGATCTTCGAGGGACTCAAGGCCTACCGCCAGCCCGACGGCTCCGTCGCCACGTTCCGCCCCGACAAGAACGCCCGCCGCTTCCAGGCCTCCGCCCGCCGGCTCGGCATGCCGGAGCTGCCCGTGGAGACCTTCGTCGAGGCCTGTGACGCGCTCGTCCAGCAGGACCGCGACTGGGTGCCCGCGCACGGCGGCGAGGAGTCCCTCTACCTGCGTCCGTTCATGATCGCGACCGAGGTGGGCCTCGGGGTGAAGCCGGCCAACGAGTACCTCTTCCTCGTCATCGCCTCGCCCGCCGGCGCCTACTTCGCGGGAGGTGTGAAGCCCGTCTCGATCTGGCTCTCCGAGGACCGCGTGCGCGCCGTCCCCGGCGGCATGGGCGACGCGAAGACGGGCGGCAACTACGCCGCGTCGCTGCTCGCCCAGGCCGAGGCCGCCGCCAAGGGCTGCGACCAGGTCTGCTACCTCGACGCGGTCGAGCACCAGTGGATCGAGGAGCTCGGCGGCATGAACCTGTACTTCGTGTACGGGGACCGGATCGTCACCCCCACCCTCACCGGCTCGATCCTGGAGGGCGTCACCCGCGACTCCCTGCTGACCGTGGCCCGGGACCTCGGCTACACCGCCGAGGAGGGCCGCGTCTCGATCGACCAGTGGCAGACCGACGCCGAGAACGGCAGCCTCACCGAGGTCTTCGCCTGCGGCACCGCCGCGGTGATCACCCCGGTCGGCACCGTCAAGCGCACCGGCGCCGAGTGGAAGCAGTCGGGCGGCGAGCCCGGCACCGTCACCCTCAAGCTCCGTGAGGCCCTGCTCGACATCCAGCGCGGCATCACCGAGGACACCCACGGCTGGATGCACCGCCTGGGCTGACCGCCCGGCCGGTCCGCCGCCGTCCGGACCGCCTCGCGTCGACCCCGAGTCCCCGCCATGTCCCCGCGCGAGCGGGTGACCGGGCGGGGACCGGCGTCTTCCGGGGCACAGGCGTCCCGATCGCAACTCCCGTTCCCTACAACCCTTCAGGCTCGTCGAAGGTCATCTCTGAGCCGTATGTACGTCCTGGAGGGGAACCCATGTCCGAGTACCGTCGTCATCGCTCCCGGCGATCCGTCGCCCTGGCCGCCACCGCCGTCGCGACCGTCCTGGCCGGTGGCCTGCTGATCACCCTGCCCGGCGCGGCGAGTGCCGCCCCGTCGGGCCTGGGGGACGACTTCAACGGCGACGGCTACCGCGATCTGGCGACCGGCGCCCCGGGCGCCGTCGCGGCCGGGAAGGCCAAGACGGGCGCCGTGGTCGTGAACTACGGCTCGGCGAGCGGGATCAGCGCCGCGCGCCACAAGACCACGTCGCAGAGCTCCTCCGGCGTGCCGGGCGCCTCGGAGACCTCGGACCGCTTCGGCACCGAACTCGCGCACGGCGACCTCAACCGCGACGGCTACGGCGATCTCGTCGTCGGCACCCCGCAGGAGGACGTCAGCGGTGACGTCGACGGCGGCTCCGTCACCGTCCTGTGGGGCGGCGCGTCCGGCCTGTCGGGCGGTACGACGATCAGCGACCCGAACCCGTCGGGCCACGACCGGTTCGGCCAGTCCCTGGCGGTCGGCGACTTCACCGGCGACGGGAAGACCGATCTGGCGGTCGGCTCCACCGGCAAGGACGTGTGGATCTTCAAGGGCGGCTTCACCAAGTCCGGCGGCGCGGCCGGCAAGCTGCGCCTCGACGCCTCGATCGAGTCGGGCGCGTACCCCGAGGGGGCCGTCCAGCTCGCCGCCGGGGACTTCGACGACGACGGCACGGACGACGTGGTGGTGGGCTCCTTCGCGGGCAACTTCGTCTACCGGGGCACCCCGGCGGGACCCACGTTCCAGACCAAGGCCGGCGAGCAGTTCGCGGGCGCGTACGCCGTCGCCGACTTCGACCGGGACGGGCATGACGACCTGGTCGTCGGCACCGACTTCGTCGACTTCCTGAACTCTCCCGCCAAGGGCGGCTACGCCACCGTCTACTACGGCGGCACGACCGGCGTCGACACCACGCGCAGCGCCGCCTTCAGCCAGGACACCGCGGGCGTGCCGGGAACGGACGAGTCCGACGACTGGTTCGGAGGCTCGCTCGCGGCGGGCGACGTCAACGGCGACAAGTACCCGGACCTCGCCGTCGGCGCGGACAACGAGTCCGTCGGCTCGACGGACGGCGTCGGCAACGTCTGGGTGCTGCGCGGCGGCCCCTCCGGCCTGACGGGGAGCGGCGCCCAGTCCTTCAACCAGGGCACCGCGGGCGTCCCGGGTGCCAACGAGCAGTCGGACATGTTCGGCGACGCCGTCCACCTCGCCGACCACGACAAGGACGGCCGGGCCGACCTCGCGGTGGGCGCGGCCGGCGAGAACAGCGACGACGGCGCGGTCTGGGTCCTGCGCGGCTCCACCGGCGGCGTCACGGCCACCGGCGCGGTCAGCTTCGGCGCCTCCTCCGTGGGCATCGGCACGTCAGGCGACGACCCCATGTTCGGAGGCGTCATGTCCGGTTCCTGAGCGGCACGCGGGGACGGACGGCCGCGCGCCGACGGCCGGAGGGGGCGGCACCGGACGATTCCGGGGCCGCCCCCGCCGCATGTCGACGTGCGCCGACGGGTGCCGCCCCCGCGCGCCCGACCCGGGAGGCGTCTAGAGCCCGGTCCTCGCGGGGGCGAGTTCCTCCACGGCGGGTGCCGGCGACGGCGCCTGCCGTGCGGTGAGCGCGTAGTAGAGCACACCGCCCACCAGCCCCGACAGCAGGAAGCTGCAGTCCACCCCGCCGGTCAGCTTCAGCAGCGGGCCCTCGTACGAGGGCAGTGAGACCGCGAGCAGCCCGGCGCACGCGCCGATCGCCCAGGCCACGGTGGCCTGGACGTTCCAGCCGGCCCGGTACCAGTAGACGCCGCCCTTCGAGCGCCGGTTGAAGACCTGGAGGGCGTCCGGGTCGTAGACACCCCGGCAGCGCACGAAGCCGATCAGCGTGATGACCGCCCACGGAGTGCCGATCGCGGTCAGCAGCAGGACGAACGACGTCATCGCGGACTGCGCGTTCCAGGCGTAGTGGCCGACGAAGACGCAGAGCATGGCGACGACGGCGACCGAGCAGGTGGCGCGCGCCCGGGAGGCGCGCGGCAGGATCGCGTCCAGGTCGAGGCCCATCGAGTAGAGCATCAGCCCGGCGTTGCCGACCGAGCCGGCGGAGGCCGCCAGCAGCAGCGGGACCAGGTACCAGCCAGGTGCGGCGGACACCAGCGGACCCGCGTAGTCGAGGGCCGCGTGGGCCGCGTACGCCGTGAAGGTGCCGAAGAGCTGGGGGACCAGCAGGCCCGCGATCAGGCCGAGCCAGGTGGAGTGCAGGACGGTGCGCGAGGTGTGGCGCGCGGGGGAGATGTAGCGGGTGTAGTCGCCGAGCAGGGTGATGAACGCGATCGGGCCCGAGAGTCCGGCCGCCACCGCCGCCAGCAGCCAGGTGGGCCAGAACGAGCCGAGCAGGTAGCCGCCGGTCTCCGGGATGGCCGCGGTGGAGAAGTGCGGGGCGTACGCGATCACACCGACCGCCAGCAGGGCGGTCATGCCGATCGCGAGGGCGCGGGACATGGTGAGCAGGACGCGGTAGCCGTAGACCGCGCCCGCGACGGTGGCCGCGGCGAGCACGACGTACACGACGGCGTACGCGGTGCCGCTGGGCTCCAGGCCGAAGAGCCGGCCGAGGACGCTCACCATCACGTCGCCGCCGATCCACACGGTCAGCGCGGTGTAGCCGAGGGCCAGCAGGAGACCGACGACCGAGCCGACCAGCCGCCCGCGCACGCCGAACTGGGCGCCGGAGGAGGTGGACAGGTTCGTTCCGGTCCGCAGCGAGACCAGGGCCAGCGGCGCGGTGAGCGCGGTGCCGACCACGGTGCCTGCCACGATCGCGCTGACCGAGGACCACCAGCCGAGCCCGAAGGAGGGCGGCAGCCAACCGAAGATGATCACGCCCAGGCAGAGGTTGGAGCCGAGCAGGATCGACATGAGGTCGCGCGGACCGCTGGTGCGTTCCTCGTCGGGGATCGTGTCGACTCCGCGCTGTTCAATCGGCATGGCTGGTCTCCTTCGACGGCCGCCCGGGGGTGGTGCTGGTCGCATCCAAAAATTAGAGCGACGTTCAATGTGTCGTCTTCAACGCTCGTCCGTCAATGTTTCCCTTCCATGAAATCCACGTTTAGAGTGATGCTCTAACCGGAGGAACGCAAGGAGGTGTCGTGGCGTGAGACTGACCCCCACGGAACGTGACCGGCTGCTGCTGTTCTCGGCCGCCGAGCTGGCCCGCGCCCGCAGGGCCCGCGGACTGCGGCTCAACGTGCCGGAGGCCACCGCCCTGATCGCGGACACCGTCTGCGAGACCGCCCGCGACGGCGGCCGGCTGGCCGAGGCGATCGAGGCGGCCCGGTCCGTCCTCGGCCCCGACGACGTGCTGCCCGGCGTCGCGGACGTGGTCACCGAGGTGCACGTCGAGGCCGTCTTCGACGACGGCTCCCGGCTCGCGGTCGTCTCCGACCCCATCGGCGGCGGACTCGGCGACCTGGCCCCCGGCGCGCTGCTGCCGGCGCCCGCGCACACCGAGCCCCCCGCGGTCCTGCGGCTGACGGTCACCAACACCGCCACCGTGCCCGTCTCCGTCACCTCCCACTTCCACTTCTTCGAGGCCAACCCGCGGCTCGACTTCGACCGCGCGGCCACCTACGGGATGCGGCTGGCCGTGCCCGCCGGATCCTCCGTCCGCTTCGGCCCCGGCGAGAGCGCCGAGGTCGGTTTCGTGCCGATCGGCGGCGAGCGGATCGCCATCGGCTTCGCCGGTCTGGTCGACGGGCCCTTGGACGCGCCCGGAGCGAAGCAGGAAGCCCTGCGCCGCGCCGCCGCCTGCGGCTACCTCGGCGTACCGGACACCCGTGACAAGGAGGCCGGCCGATGAGCCGTCCCGGAGGCCACCCCGCGGAACCCCGCCGCCTCTCCCCGTACGAGTACGCCGCCACCCACGGACCCCGGGCCGGCGACCGGGTCCGGCTCGGCGACTCCGGACTGACCGTCCGCGTCGAGTCCGACTCCCAGCTCCCGGGGGACGAGTTCCTCGCCGGATTCGGCAAGACCGCCCGCGACGGGCTGCACCTGAAGGCCGCCGCCGTCCGGGACACCTGCGACGTCGTCATCAGCAACGTGGTGGTGATCGACGCCGTCCAGGGGATCCGCAAGGTCTCCATCGGCATCCGCGAGGGCCGGATCTGCTCGATCGGACGGGCCGGCAACCCCGACACCCTCGACGGCGTCGACGTCGTGGTCGGCACCGGCACGTCCATCGTCTCCGGCGAGGGCCTCATCGCCACCGCCGGAGCCGTCGACACCCACGTCCACCTGCTCTCGCCGCGCATCATGGAGGCCTCGCTGGCCTCCGGCGTGACGACGATCATCGGCCAGGAGTTCGGCCCCGTCTGGGGCGTCGGCGTCAACTCCCCCTGGGCCCTGCGCCACGCGTTCAACGCCTTCGACGCCTGGCCCGTCAACATCGGCTTCCTGGGCCGGGGTTCGTCCTCCGACGGCGCCCCGCTCGTCGAGGCGCTCGCCGAGGGCGGTGCCAGCGGCTTCAAGGTCCACGAGGACATGGGCGCCCACACCCGCGCCCTCGACACCGCGCTGCGCGTCGCCGAGGAGCACGACGTCCAGGTCGCCCTGCACAGCGACGGCCTGAACGAGTGCCTGTCGGTCGAGGACACCCTGAAGGTGCTCGACGGACGCACCATCCACGCCTTCCACATCGAGGGCTGCGGCGGCGGACACGTCCCGAACGTCCTGAAGATGGCGGGCGTCCCGAACGTCATCGGGTCGTCCACCAACCCGACCCTGCCCTTCGGCCGGGACGCGGTCGCCGAGCACTACGGCATGATCGTCTCCGTCCACGACCTGAAGACCGACCTGCCCGGCGACGCCGCGATGGCCCGCGACCGCATCCGCGCCGGGACGATGGGTGCCGAGGACGTGCTGCACGACCTGGGCGCGATCGGCATCACCTCCTCCGACGCCCAGGGCATGGGCCGCGCCGGGGAGACCGTCCGCCGCACCTTCGCCATGGCCGGGAAGATGAAGGCCCAGTTCGGAGCGCCCGAGAGCGACGACAACGAACGCGTCCTGCGCTACATGGCCAAGCTGACGATCAACCCGGCCGTCGCGCACGGCCTCGCCCACGAGGTCGGCTCCATCGAGACCGGCAAGCTCGCCGACATCGTGCTCTGGCGCCCCGAGTACTTCGGCGCCAAACCGCAGCTCGTCCTGAAGTCCGGCTTCCCCGCCTACGGAGTCGTCGGCGACCCGAACGCCGCCACCGACACCTGCGAACCCCTCGTCCTCGGGCCGCAGTTCGGGGCGCACGGCGCGACGCCCGCCGAGATCTCCGTGGCGTTCGTCGCGCAGGCCGCGCTCGACCAGGGCAACGACACCATGCCGACCCGGCGCCGCCGCGTCGCCGTCCGCGGCACCCGCGGCATCGGCCCGGCCGACCTGCGCCTCAACTCCCGTACCGGAGCGGTCGACGTCGACCAGCGCACCGGCCTCGTCACCCTCGACGGCGACCCGCTGCGCTCCGAACCCGCCGACTCGGTCTCCCTCAACCGCCTGTACTTCCTGTGAACGACCACGCCTCTAAGGAACCCCCCATGTCTGCTGCCGCCGACGGCTTCCGGATGCCCGCCGAGTGGACCCCGCACGAGCGCACCTGGATGGCGTGGCCGGGCCCCAACCCGACCTTCGACAACCCCGACGACCTCGCCGGGTCGCGCGCGGCCTGGGCGGCCGTGGCCCGTGCCGTCCGCCGCTTCGAGCCGGTCACCGTGGTCTGCGGTCCCGGCCAGTCCGAGGCCGCCGCCGAACTCCTCGGCCCCGGCGTCGACACCGTGGAGCGGGAACTCGACGACGCCTGGATGCGCGACATCGGCCCCACCTTCCTCACCAACGGCGCAGGCGAACTCGCCGCCGTGGACTGGACGTTCAACGGTTGGGGCGCCCAGGAATGGGCCCGCTGGGAGCACGACTCCGTGATCGGCGCGCAGGTCGCCGAACTGGCCGGTGCGAAGACGTACGCCTCCCGGCTGGTCAACGAGGGCGGGGCGATCCACGTCGACGGCGAGGGCACCGTGCTCCTCACCGAGACCGTCCAGCTCGGCCCCGAGCGCAACCCCGGCTGGAGCCGCGAGGAGGTCGAGGCGGAGATCCACGCGCAGCTCGGCACCCGCAAAGCGATCTGGCTGCCGCGCGGTCTCACCGGCGACTACCCCCCGTACGGCTTCGGCACCCTCGGCCACGTCGACATCGTCGCCGCCTTCGCCCGGCCCGGCGTGATCGTCGCCCACTCCCAGCAGGACCCGGCCCACCCCGACCACGCGGTCAGCCAGGAGGTCATCGGGCTGCTCAGGGCCCAGACCGACGCCCGGGGCCGCAGCATCGAGGTCGTCGAGGTGCCCGCCCCGACGGTCCTGGAGGCCGACGGCCACTGGGCCGACTACTCGTACATCAACCACTACCTGTGCAACGGCGGCGTCGTGCTCTGCGGCTTCGACGACCCGCGCGACGAGATCGCGGCGGGCATCTTCCGCCGCCTCTTCCCGGAGCGGACGGTGACACTGGTGGACGCACGTACGATCTTCGCGGGCGGCGGTGGCATCCACTGCATCACCCAGCAGCAGCCGAAGGTCTGAACACGGGAGTCACGGATGGCCGGTGCGCGGAAGAACGCGCCGCCGCGCGAGGAGGTCCTCGCCGCCGCCATGGAGATGATCGCCGAGCGCGGTCTGGAGAAGCTCACCATGGCGGCGCTCGGCCGCGAGGTCGGCATGAGCAGCGGCCATCTCCTCTACTACTTCCGCACCAAGGACGAGCTGCTGCTGCGCACCCTGGAGTGGAGCGAGGGACGGCTCGGCACCGAGCGCGGCCGGCTGCTGGCCGCGCGCGGAACCGCCCGGGAGCGCCTCGACGCCTATGTCGACCTGTACGTCCCGGAGGGCCACCGCGATCCGCACTGGACGCTCTGGCTGGAGGTCTGGAACCGCTCGCAGAACGCCGCCGAGGACGCCCGGGAACGGCAGGTCGCCATCGAGGGCGCCTGGCACCGGGACCTCGTCGCGCTGCTCGCCGAGGGCATCTCGCGCGGCGAGTTCCGCGCCGTCGACCCCGACCGCCTCGCCGCCCGGCTGCGCGCCCTGCTCGACGGCTTCTCCATCCACGTGGCGATCGGCCTGCGCGGCACCGACCGCGAACGGGTGCTGTCCCACGTGCGGGAGTTCCTCGACGAGTCGCTGGGCTGACCCCGCCGCGGCGCAGCGGGGCACGCCCGCGCCGTCCGGAACGGTGCTCGCATCCTGAGACGCCCGTGAGAGGGCGCGTGCTCTGTGCCAGACTGCCCCCGTGCTCTCGTTCGCCACGATTATTGGCAGCAGGCGCGCCGGTCCGCAGTGACCGCCACGTACGACCAGGTACGGGCGGACACCGTCGTTCTCGACCCGCGCGCAGACCTCTCGCACCCGCGAGGGGTTTTTCGCTTTTCTGGCCCACCTTCAGCCGGGAGCGCAGCGCGAGGGATCATTGGGGGACGGTGGAGCCGGTCATTCCGGTAGACCGAGATTCAACACAGGAGCCTTGACACCATGACGGAAACCAGCGAACTGGACGACGCGTTCCACGTCTTCGACACGACGCTGCGCGACGGCGCGCAGCGCGAGGGCATCAACCTCACCGTGGCGGACAAGCTGGCCATCACGCGGCACCTGGACGACTTCGGAGTCGGCTTCATCGAGGGCGGCTGGCCCGGCGCCAACCCCCGCGACACCGAGTTCTTCGCCCGTGCCCAGCAGGAGATCGACTTCAAGCACGCGCAGCTCGTGGCCTTCGGAGCGACCCGCCGGGCAGGCGGCAAGGCCTCCGAGGACCCGCAGGTCAAGGCACTCCTGGACTCCGGCGCCCCGGTGATCACGCTGGTCGCCAAGTCCCACGACCGGCATGTCGAGCTCGCCCTGCGCACCACCCTGGAAGAGAACCTGGAGATGGTCCGCGACACCGTCTCGCACCTGCGTTCCCAGGGCCGCCGCGTCTTCGTCGACTGCGAGCACTTCTTCGACGGCTACCGCGCGAACCCGGGCTACGCCAAGGCGGTCGTCCGCGCGGCCGCGGAGGCCGGCGCCGACGTCGTGGTCCTGTGCGACACCAACGGCGGGATGCTCCCCGCGCAGGTCCAGGCCGTCGTCGCCACCGTCCTCGCGGACACCGGCGCCCGGCTCGGCATCCACGCCCAGGACGACACCGGCTGCGCGGTCGCCAACACCCTGGCCGCCGTCGACGCGGGCGCCACCCACGTCCAGTGCACGGCGAACGGCTACGGCGAGCGGGTCGGCAACTCCAACCTGTTCCCCGTCGTCGCCGCCCTGGAGCTGAAGTACGGCAAGAAGGTGCTGCCCGACGGCGCCCTGCGGGAGATGACCCGGATCTCGCACGCCATCGCCGAGGTGGTCAACCTGACCCCCTCCACCCATCAGCCCTACGTGGGGGTGTCGGCCTTCGCCCACAAGGCGGGCCTGCACGCCTCCGCGATCAAGGTCGACCCCGACCTGTACCAGCACATCGACCCCGAGCAGGTCGGCAACACCATGCGGATGCTGGTCTCCGACATGGCGGGCCGCGCCTCGATCGAACTCAAGGGCAAGGAACTCGGCGTCGACATCAGCGGGGACCGCGAACTGGTCGCCCGCGTCGTCGCCCGCGTCAAGGAACGCGAGCTGGAGGGCTACACGTACGAGGCGGCCGACGCGAGTTTCGAGCTCCTGCTGCGCGCCGAGGCCGAGGGCCGGGCCCGGTCCTACTTCCAGGTCGAGTCCTGGCGTGCCATCGTCGAGGACCGCCCCGACGGCAGCCACGCCAACGAGGCCACGGTGAAGCTCTTCGCCAAGGGCGAGCGCATCGTCGCCACCGCCGAGGGCAACGGTCCGGTCAACGCCCTCGACCGTGCCCTGCGCGTGGCCCTGGAGACGATCTACCCCCAGCTGGCCAAGCTGGAACTGGTCGACTACAAGGTCCGCATCCTGGAGGGCAAGCACGGCACGTCCTCCACCACCCGCGTCCTGATCGCCACCTCCGACGGCACGGGGGAGTGGTCCACGGTCGGTGTGGCCGAGAACGTCATCGCCGCGTCCTGGCAGGCGCTGGAGGACGCGTACACCTACGGCCTGCTGCGCGCCGGGGTCGAGCCGGCCGCGTAACGCGCCGAACGCCGGAGGGGCTAAGGCCCCTCCGGCGCTCATCCCTGTGGGGGGGGGCTTACTGGAGGTGCCATTTCTGGTTGGCGGCACCCGTGCACGACCAGATCTGCGCCCGGGCCCCGTTCGCCGACGAGTTGTCCGTGACGTCGAGGCACTTGTTCGCCGCCGTGTTGACCACGTCGCCGGTCGAGGCGCTGTACGACCAGCGCTGGGCGGCCGAGCCGTTGCAGTCGTAGAGCTGGACCTTCGCGCCGTTCGCCGTCGAGGCCGAGGTGACGTCGAGGCACTTGCCGAGCGAGCGCACCGAACCGTCGGCCTGCACGCTCCAGGACTGCGCGGTCGAGCCGTTGCAGTCGTAGAGCTGGACCGCCGTGCCGTTGGCGCTCGAACCGCCCGCCACGTCCAGGCACTTGCCGGCCAGTCCGACGAACGCCCCCGACTGCGCGCCGCCGCCCGACTGTGTCCCGGACCAGGTGAACGTCGCCGACGTCTTGCCCGGCAGTGAGTAAGTGGCGTGCTGGGAGCCCCAGTTGATGGTGACGGTCTTGGCGGCCGAGCCGTCGTTGTAGGCGATCAGGGCCTTCGAGCCGTCCGGGTTGCGCCAGGCGACGTTCGGGACCGCCGACGACGCGGTGGAGGCGATCCGCTGGGCGCCGGGACGGACGAACTTCGTCAGATGGCCCATCGTGTAGTACTCGACCGTGTAGTCGACGCTCCCGCTCGCCCCGTCGCCGTTGTGCACGGTGATCAGGCCGGTGCAGGTGCCGCACCCGCCGTTGTGCGGGCCCATGTTCTGGTCCACCGCCAGCGACCACTTGGTCACCGACTTCGCCCAGTTGCGGGTGTAGTCGACGATGTTGAGCATGTCCTCGCGCTGCTGGTTCGCGATCCAGGTGCCGCCGGAGTGTTCGGTGCCGAACGCGTCGAGGTTCGGGTACTGGTTGTGCACGCTCGTCTGCTTGCCGACGTCGCCGCCGTACCCGTGCCAGGCGATCCCGCCGAAGTTCGGGTGCGAGCGGACCGCCGCGTCGTCCACGGTCTGCGCCGCGTAGGAGTCGTACACGTCCCAGTTCCAGTCGTGCGCGAGCACCTTGGTCGACAGCCCGGCCGCCTGGAGCTTGGGCAGCAGCTCGCTCTTGGTGAAGTAGGCGAGCCCCGAGGCGTTCCAGCTCATCGAGGGATAGCCCGAGCAGCAGGTCGGTTCGTTCTGCGCGGTGACGTACGAGACGGGGACACCCTGGTCCCGGTACGCCTGGAGGTACTTCACGAAGTACGAGGCGTAGGCGCCGTAGTCCTCGGATTTCAGCCATCCGCCGTTCAGTGAACCGCTGTCCTTCATCCAGGCCGGCGCCGTCCACGGCGAGGCCATCACCGTGAGGGACGGGTTGAGCTGGAGCGCCTGCCTGGTCAGCGGCACCACGTCGGCCAGGTCGTGCGCGATGGAGAACTTCGTCAGGTTCGGATCGGTCTGCCCGGCCGGCACGTCGTCGTAGCTGTAGCCGAATCGGGCCAGGTCGGAGGCGCCCATGGGGTTGCGCAGGAAGGACAGCCCGATGCCGTCGGTGGGGGAGAAGAGCTTGCGCATCGTCGCGTCGCGCGTGCTCTGCGACAGCGCCCCGCTGCTGTTCATCAGCCACGCCGCCGTGTCGGTGAAGGAGGCCCCTCCGCCGGTGAACGTCTGGTACCGGGTGTTCTCGTCGACGGTGATGTTCTCGCCACCGCCGCCGCTTCCCGACTGGAACGCGAACGGTGCCTGGGCCTGAAGACCGCGCACGACATGGCGGCCGCCGGAGTCGTCCGTCGTCGTGAGCCAGGCGGTGACCTGCTCGCCCGCGGCGTGCGCCGTGACGGGCGCGGCCGCCGTGAATCCCGCGGTGGTGAGCAGCCCGGCGACGATCAGCCGTACCGCCCGAGTGGATCTCCTGATGGATCTCCGCATGGAGCGCCGCCCTTCTGGAGGTGGGGGGTGGGGAGGCGTGCGAGGCGTGAGTAAATGACGGCTCGGGAGCCGCGTCAAGGGGTCGCGCGTTCACATTCTGAAGGAACAACTGCTCTGATCCGGCCGTGACTTGGGTGTGTACCGGTTCTGACGTGAAGCCTTGACGGGTTCCCGTGACGCCAGTTAACTCACGCCCTGATCTAAGTCGTGAGAAGAACGTGAGAGTCGAAAGGGAACCCATGACAGGGCTCGATCGGAACTCCGTACGAAGAACCGCCGTGCTGGCCGGCGCCGCACTGATCGTCGGCCTGCTCCCGTTGGCGTCGGCGGGGACGGCGGCGGCCGCCGATCCCGACCCCGTCCCGGTCGACCGCTTCGAGGGCGAGGTGCCCTTCGCGAGCCAGCCGGCCGAAGGTCTCTTCACCTGGGGCGGCGACGCCGACGACCCGCCCCGACTGAGCCTGGCCGAGCGGTCCGACGCGCCCGAGGGGGCCAAGGTCCTCGCCGGCGACTACGACATCAGCGGCTATGGCGGCTTCACCCACGACTACGCCGCGGACCAGCCGGGCCACGACTGGTCCGCGCACAAGGGCATCCGCTTCTGGTGGGACGGCCAGAACAACGGCAAGAAGACCGCCTTCGAGATCAAGGACGGCGGCGCGAACGGCGAGGCCTCCGAGCTGTGGACGACCTCCTTCACGGACGACTTCACCGGCTGGAAACAGATCGAGATCCCCTTCGGCGACTTCACCTACCGCACGGACTACCAGCCCGTCGGCGGCATCGACCAGGTGCTCGGCCTGACACAGATGTGGGGCTACGCCGTCACCCTCCCCGTCGGTGCCGCGGGCCGCTTCGCCATGGACGACGTCGAGCTGTACGGCAAGGCCGACCAGTCGCTGCGCGCCTCCGTCACCACCGACGCGGCGGTCTACCCGGTGAAGGAGGGCGGCACCGCGAGCGTCAAGGTCTCCGTCGCCACCACCGGCTCCGCCCCGATCGACGAGCCGGTGACCGTCGCCTACGAGAGCGCCGGCGGCACCGCAGAGTCCGGCAGGGACTACACCCCGGTCAAGGGGGAGATCACCTTCCCGGCGGGCACGGAGTCCGGCGCGAGCCGCACGGTCCGGGTCCCGACCCTGCGCGACCGCACCGGTGAAGCCGCCGAGACGGTCCCGCTCAAGCTCACGGTGACCGGCGCCAAGGCCCCCGCCGAGACCCCGCAGGTCGTCATCGACGCCCACGGACTCCCGTACCTGGACGCGAAGCTCCCCGTGAAGAAGCGGGTCGCCGACCTCCTCTCCCGGATGTCCCTCGCGGAGAAGGCCGGGCAGATGACCCAGGCGGAGCGCGGCGCGATCGGCGCGGGCGGTGACATCGCCGCGTACGACCTCGGATCGCTGCTCTCCGGCGGCGGCTCCACGCCGACCCCCAACACCCCCGCGGCCTGGGCGAAGATGATCGACGGCTACCAGCTCCGGGCGCAGGCCACCCGTTTCCAGATCCCGCTGATCTACGGCGTGGACGCGGTGCACGGCCACAACAACCTCGCCGGCGCGACCGTGATGCCCCACAACATCGGCATCGGCGCCACCCGCGACCCCGCCCTCGCGGAACGGACGGGAGCCGTGACCGCGGCCGAGGTCCGCGCCACCGGCGTCCCGTGGGACTTCGCGCCCTGCCTGTGCGTGACCCGCGACGAACGCTGGGGCCGCTCCTACGAGTCCTTCGGTGAGGACCCGGCGCTCGTCGAGTCCATGGAGACGGTCGTCCAGGGCCTCCAGGGCGACCGCAGCGGCAAGGACCTGAAGGACGACGACAGGGTCCTCGCCACCGCCAAGCACTTCGTCGGCGACGGCGGCACCGCCTACGGCTCCTCCACCACCGGCAGTTACACCGTCGACCAGGGCGTCACCAAGGTCAGCCGCCAGGAGCTGGAGGCCGTGCACCTGGCCCCGTTCCAGGAAGCGGTGGACCGCGGCGTCGGCACGGTCATGCCCTCCTACTCGTCGCTCGACCTCGGCGACGGCCAGGGCCCGGTGAAGATGCACGCCCGCGGCGACATGATCAACGGCGTGCTCAAGGACCGGATGGGCTTCGACGGCTTCGTCATCAGCGACTGGAACGCCATCGACCAGCTCCCGGGCGACTACGCCGCGCACGTCCGCACCTCGGTCAACGCGGGCGTCGACATGATGATGGTCCCCTACAGCTACAAGGAGTTCAGCGCGACCCTGATCGACGAGGCGAAGGCCGGACGGGTCACCGACCGGCGGATCGACGACGCCGTCGCGCGGATCCTCGCGCAGAAGTTCCGCCTCGGCCTCTTCGAGAAGCCGTACGCGGACACCAGCGGAGCCTCCGCGATCGGCTCGACGGCGCACCGCGCGGTGGCCCGGCAGGCGGCGGCGGAGTCCCAGGTCCTGCTCAAGAACGCCGGGTCCGTCCTGCCGCTGAAGAAGTCCCAGAAGGTCTACGTCGCCGGGTCCAACGCCGACGACATCGGCAACCAGACCGGTGGCTGGACCATCACCTGGCAGGGCTCGTCCGGGAACATCACCCCGGGCACGACGATCCTCCAGGGCATGCGCAAGGCGGGCGGCGACATCACGTACTCCAAGGACGCCTCGGCCTCCACCGACGGATACGACGTCGGGGTGGTCGTGGTCGGCGAGACCCCGTACGCCGAGGGCGTGGGTGACGTCGGCAACGGCAACGACCTGGAGCTGACCGCGGCCGACAAGGCCGCCGTCGACAAGGTGTGCGCGGCCATGAAGTGCGCCGTGCTCATCGTGTCGGGCCGCCCGCAGCTCATCGGTGACCGCCTCGGGGACGTCGACGCGCTCGTGGCCTCCTGGCTGCCGGGCACGGAGGGCGACGGCGTCGCCGACGTCCTCTACGGCCGGCGCGCCTTCACCGGACAGCTCCCGGTCACCTGGCCGAAGAGCGAGTCGCAGCTGCCGATCAACGTCGGTGACACGTCGTACGACCCGCAGTTCCCGTACGGGTGGGGTCTGACGACGCTCACGAACGTGCCGGGCGGCGGCACCGCGAGCCTCAGGGCCCTCGCCCTGGTCGCCGCGGCGGCGGAGCGCGCGGGTGCCGACACGGTGGCCCGCACGGCCGTCACCAAGGCCCGTCTGCTGGTCCAGCAGAAGATCGGCACGGCGGTCACGGCGGCCTCCGCGAAACCCTTCGCGGACGCCGACCACCTGCTCCTGACCGGGCACTACGCGGACGCGGTGGCCAAGCTGACGCAGGCGTATCGCGCCGGGTGACACCACGCGTGAAGGCGCCGGCCGGGGCTGGACACCAGCTCCGGCCGGCGCCTTTCGCCGTCCCGGGCCCTCACGGCGCGGTCGCCGGCGCGCGCTGAGCTGCCTGGCCGCCTCGCGGGGAGGGCCTTGACCGGGCGGCACGGACGGCTGGCGCGACGGACCACGGCCGCGGACGCCCGGCACGTGGCGCCCGTCGCACGGGCGTCAGCACCGTCGGGACGTCAGGGCGTCACGGCTTCGCGACCACGGCCCCCGATGCCCGGTTCTGCTCCGGTTCGGGTAGCTTCGAAGACATGAGGGCCGCACCCACCCGAGGGATTCCGGGCCTGTTGGTCGCACTGACACTCGCGGCCCTGGCCATGCTGTCGTTCGCGCCCGGAGCCCACGCGGCCACCAGCGTCTCCACCGTCGCCGCCGCCCTGCGCGAGAGTCCCGTCTACGTGGACCCGGCCGCCGCCGACCAGCTGTCCGCCGCGCAGGCGTCCGCGCTCGCCGAGAAGATCGAGAAGGCGGACAAGCCCGTCCTCGTCGCCGTGCTCCCCGCCGGCTTCCCGACCCAGGACCTCTTCCGGAACCTGCGCACCTCCACGGGTGTCACGGGCCTGTACGCGATCCGGCTCGGCGACCGCTTCGACGCCCGCGCCGACGCCGCGGTGCTGCCCGGCAACGCCGTGCGGAACCTCGTCACGAGCGTCCAGGGAGAGCGGGACGCGAACACCCAGCTGAACGACTTCACGGACAGCGCGCTCGCCAACATCCGGGGATCGGCGCCCGCCGGCTGGAGCGGCGGCGACGACGGGGGAGGCGTCTCCTCCGGCGCGCTGATCGCGGTCGGCGCGGTGCTCGTGATCGGTGGTGCGGGCGCCTACACGGTCGTGCGGCGCAAGCGGCAGCGCCGGGAGGCGGAGCAGCGGGCGGCGCTCGAACGGCTCCGTGTCGTGGTGGACGAGGACATCACCGCCTTCGGCGAGGAGCTGGACCGCCTCGACTTCCACCCCGCCGAGGCGGGCGCCGACGACACCATGCGCGCGGACTACGAGCGCGCCCTCGACGCCTACGAACGGGCGAAGTCGTCCATGGCGGCCGCTCGGCGCCCCGAGGACGTGCGGCCCGTGACCGAGGCGCTGGAGGACGGCCGGTTCTCGCTCGCGGTGCTGGCCGCACGCCGCGAGGGCCGGCCGGTGCCCGAGCGCCGCGCCCCCTGCTTCTTCGACCCCCGGCACGGCCCCTCGGTCGCCGACGCCCGGTGGACTCCGGCCGGCGGCGCCGCGCGCGAGGTCCCGGTGTGCGCGGCGGACCGGGCGCGGCTGGCCGACGGCACCGACCCTGCGGTCCGTGAGGTGGACACGGAGCACGGCCGTCGTCCGTACTGGGACGCGGGCCCGGCGTACGGCCCGTGGGCGGGCGGCTACTTCGGCGGCGGCCTGCTGCCCGGCCTGCTCGTCGGCACCGTGCTCGGCAGCTGGATGGCGAGCCCCGCCTACGCCGCCGACTACGGCTCCGGCTACGGCGACTTCGGCGGCGGCGACGTCTCCGGCGCCGACTACGACTCGGGCGACTTCGGAGGCGGCTTCGGGGACGGCGGAGGCGGTTTCGGGGACGGTGGAGGCGGCGGCGACTTCGGTGGCGGAGGAGACTTCGGCGGGGGCTTCTGACGCCCGCCGCGGGGTGGGACTGCCGGTTGGGACCGCCGGTCCCTACGCGTCCGGCAGCGCCAGCCAGTCGCTCCAGGACAGGTCCCGGCCGATGAACCGGGGCCGGCTGAAGGGCCACGCCTCGGCGATCCACCGCGGGACGAGCAGGTCGAGCTCCCGCTCCAGGTCCGTACCGACGCTGTCGTCCACCACCCACCAGGAGATGTCCGCGTCGGCGCCCGCCTTCTCCGGCGGGTCGATGTAGACGCAGCCGAACTCGGTCGTCCCGGCGGCGTCGAACAGCACGTAGTTGAAGGACTCGTGGGCGGCGATCTCCCGCTCGTGCCGCTCCAGGTCCTTCAGGTTCGCGTCGTACGTCATGGTCGCGGCGGGCCAGCCCCACGCCTCCCCGAAGATCGACCAGAGCCGCTCGCGCGACCCCATGACGGTCGGGTAGTCGACGGCGGCGTCGTCCCCGGTGATGGGCCGCAGATGGCACCCGCCGGGCACCTCGACGCGCGACGGGTGGACGAAATCAGGGGGAAGCCAGCTCATACCCGGAGGCTAACGACCGCGGGGGCAGGGCGCATCGGGTTAATCCCGGGCGCCGTGGACGCGAGGACACCGAGCCGCGGCGCGCGGGCCATCCGGTGTCCCGCAAGCCGGTCGACGCTGCCGTACGCGCCACGGGCGGCGTGCCGCGGGCCCACGTTCCCCTTTGGCCCGTTCCGTCGGGACCGAGGACACGGCAGGCGTCGAGACCTTCGCGGACGTGGCGGCGACGGACGCGTGGCACACCGCCCACGCCGGACTCGGCACCGGTGTCCGGTGAAGGTCGCGAAGAAGAGGGCCGGGCTCGTCTCCGTCGGCGCCGCGGACGTCAACGACGTGGCGCTGTGCCCGGCTGGATCACGGGCCGTCGCAAGGGGTACGACGACGCGTGGTTCCTCCCGCGGATCACGCCGGCGACCGAGGTGAGAGCGGCCCCCGAACGCCGGAGCGCCCGTCCCCCGTCCACGGAGGGACGGGGGTACGGGCGCGCTCGGGTACCGCGTGAACGGACTGCCCGGCCGGTTGATCACCGGCGGGAGCCGGTCGTTCAGTCGGCGTTGCGGATCGCCGAGATGTCGAAGTTCAGCTTGATCTTGTCGGAGACGAGGACGCCACCGGTCTCCAGGGCGGCGTTCCAGGTGATGCCCCACTCGGAGCGCAGGATCTCGGCCTTGCCCTCGAAGCCCACGCGCTCGTTGCCGAAGGGGTCCTTCGCGGCGCCGTTGAACTCCAGGTCGATGCTGATCTCCTTGGTGGTGCCGAGGATCTCCAGGTCACCGGTGATGCGGTAGTCGTCGCCGCCGAGGGCCTCGGCCCTGGTGGAACGGAAGGTCATCGTCGGGAACTCGTCGATCTTGAAGAAGTCGGCGCTCTTCAGGTGACCGTCGCGGTCCGCGGAACCGGTGTCGATGCTCGCCATCTTGATGTCCAGGGTGGCCGTCGACTTGGCCGGGTCGCCGCCGTCCAGGTGCAGGCTGCCCTCGAAGTCCTTGAACGAGCCCTTGACGTTGGTGACCATCGCGTGGCGCGCGACGAAGCCGATCGTCGAGTGCGCCGGGTCGATCGTGTAGTCGCCGGTCAGCGCGGAGAGCTCCGGGCTGACGGGAGTCGTGGCGGAGGCCGGCGACTCGGCGGCGTCGGTGGACTTGCGGCCGAAGATACCCATGACGTGCTCCTTGAGGGGACGGGCCACGGTTCGGTACGGAGCCGTAGCGTTGTTCTGTTGAATCTTCAACGAGGTCAACAGAGGGAACCGTAGACCTATTCCGTTCAAGTTTCAACATCATCCGCAATGTGTCTGTGGCGTCACGTTATGTCATCTACCACCGCCCTCTGGCGAACGCGCGTAGAACTCGGGCACCATCTGCGTGCACCCCCTGCACAGCCGCCCCACAGGAAGCACGGCCGTACGCCGTACGGCCGCCGACGGTCCCCCGCAGGAAAGGTCCCCCCAGATGAAGTTCAGGTCAGCGCTGACCGCCCTCGCGCTCGTCGTCGCCCCCGGTGTCGCCGTCCTCGGCACCTCGACCGACGCCTTCGCCGCCACCAAGATCAGCCACGCCACCGCGACCTCGATGTTCCGCCAGGTCGGTATCACCTGGTCCTCCTCCGGTGGTTGCTCCGACCGCAACAACTCCACCTGTACGTCCTTCGACCAGCTGAACCTGGCCACTGCGCAGGGCGCCCAGACTCTCAAGGGGGCGAGCGGCTGCGCGCTCAACATCACCGGCGGCACCGAGACCGGCCACGCGAGCGGCACCTACTCGCACTGGAACGGCTACAAGCTCGACTACGCCAAGAACACCTGCGTCACCGGCTACATCAAGAACACGTTCACCTACATAGGGCTGCGCGGTGACGGCGCCCCCCAGTACAAGTCCGGCTCCGGCAACATCTACGCCGACGAGGGCAACCACTGGGACGTCCTCTACTACAACTGTGGCGGCTGCTGAGCCCTCGCGCGAGGTGACGCGGACCGCCGTCCGGGGGTCCGCGTCACTCCGGGGATGGCATGTGCTCCTCATGAATGTGAGGTGGCTCTCAGCGGAAGCCTTTGTTCGACCCCTACAAGCAGATGCCCCCCTGAGCAGTCCGATTGCCTGCATGAGGTGGTGGTTCTGTTCAGGGTTACCAGGAAAACGGGCCGGAGACTGTGCAGAGTCGACGGGCCCCTTTCCTTGGTGGACTTCGTATGGTCACTACATGACCGTTTTGGACGAGGCCGGCTCCGCAGGCTCCACGAGCTCCACAGGTGAACCGACGGACGCGCGCGGGCGTGTGGCGGAGCTGCACGCGATCCGTGCCGAGGCTCTGCGCGGACCCAGCGAGAAGGCGACCGAGGCACAGCACGCCAAGGGCAAGCTGACCGCCCGGGAGCGCATCGAGCTGCTGCTGGACGCGGGCTCGTTCCAGGAGGTCGAGCAGCTGCGCCGGCACCGGGCGACCGGATTCGGCCTGGAGGCGAAGAAGCCGTACACGGACGGTGTCATCACCGGCTGGGGCACGGTCGAGGGCCGCACGGTCTTCGTCTACGCCCACGACTTCCGCATCTTCGGCGGCGCCCTCGGCGAGGCGCACGCCACGAAGATCCACAAGATCATGGACATGGCCATCGCGGCCGGTGCGCCGCTGGTCTCCCTGAACGACGGCGCCGGCGCCCGTATCCAGGAGGGCGTCTCCGCGCTCGCCGGCTACGGCGGCATCTTCCAGCGCAACACCAAGGCCTCCGGTGTCATCCCGCAGATCTCGGTGATGCTCGGCCCCTGCGCCGGCGGCGCGGCCTACTCGCCCGCGCTCACGGACTTCGTCTTCATGGTCCGCGAGACCTCGCAGATGTTCATCACCGGCCCGGACGTGGTCAAGGCGGTGACGGGCGAGGAGATCACCCAGAACGGCCTGGGCGGCGCCGACGTCCACGCGGAGACCAGCGGCGTCTGCCACTTCGCGTACGACGACGAGGAGACCTGCATCGCCGAGGTGCGCTACCTCCTGTCGATGCTTCCGCAGAACAACCGCGAGAACCCGCCGCGCGCCGACTCGGACGACCCGTCCGACCGCCGCAGCGAGGTGCTGCTGGACCTGGTCCCGGCCGACGGCAACCGTCCGTACGACATGACCAAGGTCATCGAGGAGCTCGTCGACGACGGCGACTACCTGGAGGTCCACGAGCGCTGGGCCCGCAACATCATCTGCGCGCTGGCCCGTCTCGACGGCCAGGTCGTCGGCATCGTGGCCAACCAGCCGCAGAGCCTCGCGGGAGTCCTCGACATCGAGGCCTCCGAAAAAGCTGCACGCTTTGTCCAGATGTGTGACGCTTTCAATATCCCGATCATCACGTTGCTGGATGTCCCTGGATTCCTTCCGGGTGTCGACCAGGAGCACGGCGGGATCATCCGGCACGGCGCGAAGCTGCTGTACGCGTACTGCAACGCGACGGTGCCGCGGATCTCCCTGATCCTGCGCAAGGCGTACGGAGGCGCCTACATCGTCATGGACAGCCAGTCCATCGGGGCCGACCTCACCTACGCCTGGCCCACGAACGAGATCGCCGTGATGGGCGCCGAGGGCGCCGCCAACGTCATCTTCCGCCGCCAGATCGCCGAGGCCGCCGACCCCGAGGCCATGCGTGTCCGCATGGTCAAGGAGTACAAGGCCGAGCTGATGCACCCCTACTACGCCGCCGAGCGCGGTCTGGTCGACGACGTGATCGACCCCGCCGAGACTCGCGAGGTCCTGATCAGGTCGCTCGCGATGCTCCACACCAAGCACGCGGACCTGCCCTCCCGCAAGCACGGCAACCCCCCGCAGTAACCCTGCGGATCCTCCGCGGTACCGCCGCGGAAACCTCTCTCATGGAGACTGAGACCTATGAGCACCCCTGACATCCGCGTCGAGAAGGGCCACGCCGAGCCCGAGGAGGTCGCCGCCATCACGGCGATCCTGCTGGCCCGTGCCGCCGCCGCTCCCACCGATGCCGCTCCGGCCCACCGTGCCCGCCCGCGGGCCGGCTGGCGCCGCCTGGAGCGCGAGGGCGGCTTCCGCGCCCCGCACAGCTGGCACTGAGCGTCCTGACGACCGGCAGCCCCGCCCCTCCGAACCGGAGGAGCGGGGCTGCGGCGTTCTCCGGCCCCGCCGGCCCGCCGACCGGCCCCGGGTGCCGCCAGGGCCGACGAGGCCGCGCAACGCGCCCTCACGGGCTCCGAGTTCGGATGCCCGCACGGACAACGGCCCCCGCTTCTCCGTGGGGAGAAGCGAGGGCCGTTGCCTCGGAGGTGGGGGAGGGCTAGCGGAGCCGCGCCATGAGGGCGTGCTCCACCAGCGTGATCAGCGCCGACTTGGCGTCCGCGCGGTGGCGGGCGTCCGTCGTGATGATCGGGGTGTCCGGACCGATCTGCAGGGCCTCGCGGACCTCGTCCGGGTTGTACGGCTGGCTGCCGTCGAAGCCGTTGAGGGCGATGACGAACGGCAGGCCGCTGTTCTCGAAGTAGTCGACCGCGGGGAAGCAGTCGGCGAGACGCCGGGTGTCGACCAGGACGATCGCGCCGATGGCGCCGCGCACCAGGTCGTCCCACATGAACCAGAACCGGTCCTGGCCGGGGGTGCCGAACAGGTACAGGATCAGGTCCTGGTCCAGGGTGATGCGGCCGAAGTCCATGGCGACGGTCGTCGTCGTCTTGTCTCCGGTGTGCGTGAGGTCGTCGATGCCCGCGGAAGCGGACGTCATGACGGCCTCGGTGCGCAGCGGGTTGATCTCCGAGACGGCGCCGACGAACGTGGTCTTGCCCACGCCGAAGCCGCCCGCCACCACGATCTTCGCGGACGTGGTGGAGCGGGAAGGCCCTCCGCTAGAGCTTGCGAAGTCCACTGAGCACCCTTTCGAGCAATGTCACGGCTGGCTGGCCGCCGGCGCTCTCGTCGCCGCCCGGCTGATGAATGGCGACCAGGCCCGCTTCCGCCAAGTCGGCGACGAGGATCCTGGCGACACCGAGAGGGATGGTCAGCAGGGCCGAGATCTCGGCCACCGACTTGATCTCCCGGCAGAGGTTGCAGATGCGCTGATGCTCGGGCAACTGGCCCTGCATCTGGTGCGGCTGTGCGGTGGTGTGCACCAGCGCCTCGATGGCGAGCTGGTAGCGGGGCCTGGTGCGGCCGCCCGTCATGGCGTACGGACGCACCAGAGGGTTGGACGCCCCGGTGGGCGACGGCTCGGGCGAGCGCCGCTGCGGCTGCACGGGCTGGATGCGCGGCGCCGCCGGCTGGTCGTACGGAGACGGCCCGGGGCCCTGGGGACCCTGCGGGTACGGCTGCTGACGCCGCTGGCTGGGCGCGGAGGGAAAGTTGTACCGGTTCGGGTTCTGCGAACCGTCGCCCTGGCCGCCCTGCCCCTGGCCGGGGCCGTACGACCAGTTGCCCGAAGACGAACCGCCTGGGGGTGTCACCACTTTCTCCTCCTCCGACTGTGCCGGGAACCCGTCACTGTGGGTCCGCGTCCCGAAACCTTACGGCCACAAGACGCCAATACGCACCGTCTGTCTGTTAGTTGAGAAGGCTGCCCTGGAGCTCCGCACGGAGATCCGGGGTCAGGACCGTGCCCGCACGGTCCACCAGAAGCGCCATCTCGTACCCAATGAGACCGATGTCCGCCTCAGGGTGTGCAAGGACCGCGAGCGACGAACCATCGGAAACGGACATGATGAAGAGGAATCCTCGCTCCATCTCCACAACCGTCTGGTTCACATGACCGCCCTCGAAGATGCGGGACGCGCCCGCGGTCAGCGAGGTCAGACCGGACGCGACGGCGGCCAGCTGGTCGGCGCGGTCACGGGGAAAGCCTTCGGACATGGCCAGAAGGAGTCCGTCGGCGGAGACCACCACCGTGTGCGACACCCCGGGGGTGTTGTCCACGAAATTGGTGATCAACCAGTTCAGGTTCTGTGCCGCCTGGCTCATCGGGCTCACACTAACGCTCCTGGTTGTAGGTGCTGTCAGAGCCGAAGCCCTGACCGTTCGTGTCACTACCTGCATTGCGTCCCCGCTCGACACCCCGGCGCAGGTTGCTCAGCCTGCCCCGGACGTCCTCGGGAGCACGGGAGACCTGGGGGCCGCCCTGGGGGGTCGATTCCGCGGTGCCCTCGACCAGGTTGGCCTTGGGCACCCGCCGGGGCAGACCGGACGAGGTGACCCCGCCGGCCTTCGGCTTCTTCAGCTGCTCGGCGCGCTGCCACCGGTCGTCGTTGGACGAGCGCCAGTCGTCGCCCTTGCCGTCGGGAGCGGGCGGGGCCTGCTCCTTCTGGCGGTTCGCGGGGCTCTGGCCGTTGCCGTTGACGTTGCCGCCGGCGGTGGATCCGCGGCGGGGCAGTCCGGCGTCGGTCATCGCGTGGGCGGCCGAGGGAGCCGGTCCCGGACGACTGAAGCCTACGCGGTCCTGCTCGGTGGCGTCAGCGGCCTGCGGTGATTCCGCTTGCGGAGCGTACTCGGAGCGGTAGCCGCCCTGGTACGCGTCCTGCTGCGGCCAGTCGTCCTGGTAGGACGGCTCTTCGAAGCCCGAATGCGTCTCCGGCGCGGAACCGCGCGCTCCGGCGTGCTCCTCCTGGACGGCCTCCGGATAGGAGGCCTCCGGGTAGCCGCCGGTGGACGGGAAGTACGCCTCGTCGTACGCAGCGCGCTGCGGCTCCTCGTACGACGTCTGCTGGTCGTACGTCGTCTGCTGCTCCTCGTGCACACCCTGGGCGCCGTCGTACGCCGGAGCGCCGTTGTAGGGCGGCTGTCCGTTGTCGTAGGGCTGCCGGGTGTCGAAGCCCTCGGTGTACCCCTGCGGGCCCTCGATGGCTTCCATGCCCTGCGCCTGTGCCTCCAGGGCCGCCCGGCGCTCCTCGCGCATCAGGGAGCGGCCCACCGGGTCGAGGTCGCGGATGTCGTCCGGGACCTCGTAGCGGCTGTCGTCGAAGCCGAGGTCCGCCGCGGTGAGCAGCGGCTGCTGGCCCCCGAAGTTCTCGCCCGGGAAGGACGGCTGCTGCTGTTCCGGGATGATCTGGGAGACGGTGAACTCGTCGCGCATCGGCTGCTCGCCGCCACCACCGTGGGTGATGGCGTCGGGGAGCATGACCAGCGAGGTGGTGCCGGCCTGCTCGCCCGAGGGGCGGAGCTGGACGCGGATGCCGTGCCGGTCGGACAGCCGGCCGACCACGAACAGGCCCATGCGCTGGGAGATCGCGGCGTCCACGGTCGGCGGGTTGGCCAGCTTGTGGTTGATGTCCGCGAAGTCCTCGGCGGTGAGGCCGATGCCCTTGTCGTGGATCTCGACCATGATGCGGCCGTCCGGGAGACGGGTCGCGGTGACACGCACCTTGGTCTGCGGGGAGGAGAACGTGGTGGCGTTCTCCAGGAGCTCGGCGAGCAGGTGCACGAGGTCGGTCACGGCGCGGCCGTGGATCTCGGCCTCCGGGACACCCGAGAGCTCGATGCGCTCGTACTGCTCCACCTCGGAGGAGGCGGCGCGCAGCACGTCCACCAGCGGGACCGGCTGGTCCCAGCGGCGGCCGGGCTCCTCGCCGGCGAGGACCAGGAGGTTCTCGCCGTTGCGGCGCATACGGGTCGCGAGGTGGTCCAGGCGGAAGAGGCTCTCCAGCTGGTCCGGGTCGGCCTCGTTGTTCTCCAGCTCGGTGATCAGGGTCAGCTGGCCCTCGATCAGCGACTGGTTGCGCCGCGACAGGTTGGTGAAGATCGCGTTGATGTTGCCGCGCAGGAGGGCCTGCTCGGCGGCCAGTCGGACCGCCTCGCGGTGGACCTGGTCGAAGGCGCGGGCGACCTCGCCGATCTCGTCCGTGGTGGTGATCGGGATCGGCTGGACGCGGGTGTCGACGCGGCCGGGGTCGGTGCGCGAGAGCTGGTCGACCAGCATCGGCAGACGCTGCTCGGCGACGTTGAAGGCCGCGTTGCGCAGCTGGCGCATCGAGCGGCTCATCTGGCGGGCCACCATGCCGGCCAGGATGAACGCGGCGAGCAGGGCGATCACGACGGCCGCGCCGGTGATGATGGCGTCGGTCTTGGCGCTGGCGGAGATGTCCGCCGCCTCGGCCACGGCCTTGTCGGAGAGGTCCGACTCGATCTGGCGGTAGGCGTTGTACTTGGCGGTGTTGACCGCCCACCAGTTCTGCGCGGTGATGCCCTTGACCGCCAGGGCGGCGCGGTCGGCCGGCAGCGTGGACGCGAGCTGCGCGAGCTGCGTGACCATCTCGGTCGGGTCGGACGGCGGCTTCACGTAGTTCGGGTCGGCGGCCGCGGCCTGCTTCCCCTGCTCGGTCAGTTCCGCCTTGATCTTCGCCTGGGCGGCGGAGAGCTTGTCCGCGTCGGCCTGGGTGCCACCGCCGAGGTACTCCTCGACGGCGATGCCCTCGAGGTAGGCGTACGAGGAGAGGGCGACGCGCTGGCTGGCGAGACTGCTCACGCCCGGGCCCGGCTGGACCAGCATGTGCATACCGATGGACCGCTCCAGCGACAGGGCCGCCTTGGAGAGGGAGATCGCGTAGACCGTACGGCCGTAGCTGGTGATGTTTCCGGTGCCCAGACCGAGTTCGTTGGCGAACTCCATCAGCGGGTGCTGGATCTGGAGGTAGCCCTCCTCGGTCTTCACCCCGGGGAGCTTGGAGGTGTACGCGACCTTCCGCAGGGAGTCCAGACCGGGCTCGACCTTGCGGAAGATGGCGAGACGCCGCTCCAGACCGGCCGTCTTCGGCATGTTCTGGGCTGCCGCGTCGAAGGCGTCGGCCGCGGTGTCGGTGTCCTTGCGGACGGCCGCGACGGCCGCCTTGTCCTTGGCGCTGGCCTGGCTGCCCTGGAGCAGCGGGGCCGCGCTGACGTCACGCTCGACGAACAGCTTGTCGCCGTAGTTCAGCGCCGCCTGCACCAGACGCGCCGTCTTCTCGGCGTCCTGGGCCTGCTGCCAGGTGTCGATCGAGCTCCGTACCTGGAAGCCGCCCATGACAAGGCCGACCACCACGGGTATGAGCAGGATCGCGTTCAGCCTGGCCGGCACTCGCCAGTTGCGCGGGGAGAAACGGCCGCCGCTCGGCGCGGGGGCCGGGACGGGCTCCGGGCCAGGCATGTGTGCGGGCGCCGCTCCGCGCGGCGGCGGGGTGAAGTTGCCCCGTGCCGACGGCTCGGGACCGTTCGTGCTTCGCCTCACTCGACCAACAACCTCTCGGCGTCGGCACCTACGTTGTGCCGCGGTATCTCCAGCGCCCGTGACTTAGCTACTGGGCAGTTCAGCGCATTCCAGCACGTCAGGGAGCGCCCTTCCAAACACTCGGAACCTGTGATTCCGGGTGGCACAGGCCTCAGATAAAACGGTCATAAAGAGCGAGCCCCGCCAAAAGGCGGGGCTTTCGTGAGCGCAGCGGTACCGGGTGACCGCGAACCGTGTCGGAGCCGGTGGAATTCTCTGTCGAAACGTTATGAACACTGTGGCCGACCGTGTCAAACGACACAGCCGGCTCCAGTTCGTCTACGACAACTTCCCTATGGACCTGTCGACTTGGCTGCTACCGCAGCCGAGCCATCAGAGCGTGCTCGACCAGCGTGATGAGAGCGCTCTTCGCATCCGCACGGTGCCGGGCGTCCGTCGTGATGATCGGAGCGTCCGGACCGATCTGCAGGGCCTCGCGCACTTCCTCGGGGTTGTACGGCTGGTGTCCGTCGAAGCCGTTGAGGGCGATGACGAACGGCAGGCCGCTGTTCTCGAAGTAGTCGACCGCGGGGAAGCAGTCGGCGAGACGCCGGGTGTCGACCAGGACCACCGCGCCGATGGCGCCGCGGACCAGGTCGTCCCACATGAACCAGAACCGGTCCTGACCCGGGGTACCGAACAGGTACAGGATCAGGTCCTGGTCCAGGGTGATGCGGCCGAAGTCCATGGCCACCGTGGTGGTGGTCTTGTCCCCGGTGTGGGTGAGGTCGTCGATGCCCGCGGAAGCGGACGTCATGACGGCCTCGGTGCGCAGCGGGTTGATCTCGGAGACGGCACCCACGAACGTGGTCTTGCCGACACCGAAGCCACCCGCCACGACGATCTTCGCGGAGGTGGTCGCCCGGCCTCCGTCAGAGCTTGCGAAGTCCACTGAGCACCCTTTCGAGCAAAGTCACGTCCGGCGCGCCGCCGTTGTTCTCATCGCCGCCAGGCTGGTGAATGGCGACCAGTCCGGCCTCCGCGAGGTCCGCGACGAGGATCCTGGCCACACCGAGAGGCATGGACAGGAGCGCCGAGACCTCGGCCACCGACTTCACTTCCCGGCACAGGTGGCAGATGCGCTGGTGTTCGGGGAGCAGCCCCATCAGCTGCGCCGGGTCGGCCGTGGTGCTGATCAGCGCCTCTATGGCGAGTTGGTACCGCGGCCGGGTCCGGCCGCCGGTCATCGCGTACGGACGTACCAGCGGCTGGTCGCCCTCGTCCCCGTACGGCTCAGCGTACGGATCATGAGAGGCGGTGGGCGGGGTCATGAATCCTCCGGGCGGGACAGCAGGTCGGTCAGTCGTGCCGTCTGTTGAGGCCGGTGGGGGGATTGTGGCGGCCGGACGGTGATTTCGTGCGGTGTCTGGATCCGGGGGCGGTCAGTGAAGCAGACTGCCTTGTAGTTCGGCACGCAGGTCCGGCGTGAGGACAGCGCCCGCACGGTCGACGAGCAGTGCCATCTCGTAGCCGACGAGACCGATGTCGCACTCCGGGTGGGAGAGGACCGCGAGGGACGATCCGTCCGAGACGGACATCAGGAAGAGGAAGCCGCGCTCCATCTCCACGACCGTCTGGGCCACCGTCCCGCCCTCGAAGATCCGGGATGCCCCGGCGGTCAGCGAGGTCAGTCCGGAGGCGACGGCCGCCAGTTGGTCCGCGCGGTCGCGGGGGAAGCCTTCGGACATGGCCAGAAGGAGTCCGTCGGCGGACACGACGACGGTGTGGGACACCCCAGGGGTGTTGTCCACGAAGTTGGTGATCAACCAGTTGAGGTTCTGTGCCGCCTGGCTCATCGGGCTCAACTAACGCTCCTGCTGGTGAGTGGGGCTGGGGAAGCTGCCGGTCTGGCCGTTGGGAGCGGCCTGTCGACCTTGCTGAATGCCCCTACGGAGGTTGGTCAGCCGGCCGCGTACGTCATCAGGCGCACGGGAGACCTGCGGACCGCTTTGGTGCTGTTGCTGCTGTGCCGTGCCCGCGACGAGGTTGGCGCGCGGGACGCGGCGCGGCAGGCCGGAGGTGGTGACCCCGCCCGCCGACGGTTGACGGACGCGCTCTGCCTGCCGGACGAGATCGTCGTTCGGAGAGCTGCGCCACGAAGCAGAGGCCGGCGCGGCGGCGGGCCGCTGCTGCGGCGCCGAGGAACCCTGCGGCTGCTGGGGGGCAACCTGTGCGGATCCCTGGGAACCGTTGGTCTGGTGAGCGCCGTCCGCACCGGCACCGTTCGCCTGACCGTGGAACCAGTTGGTCTCCAGGGTGTCGAACAGCGGCGTGCGGCCGTCACCGGGGCCCGCGGGCGGAAGCGCCTCGGGCTCCTGCGGACGGACGGGCGGCTGCGGGGCCGCCGGCCGCTCGAACTGTCCGGTGGACGACGAGTCCTGCCGGTTGCCGTAGCCGGGTGCGGCGAACTGCCCGGTGGACGCGGGGTCCTGGGAGGCTCCGTAACCGGGGCGGGCGAACTGGCCGGTGGACGAAGGGTCCTGGGAGGCGCCGTAGCCCTGCGGGGCGAACTGCCCCGTGGAGGCCGGGTTCTGGCCGACGGGCGAGACGCCACCGGAGCCGTACACGTCCGGGCGGTTGTACTGCCCGGTGTTCTGGCCTCCGTTGACCTGGCCGTTGCCGCCCTGGCCGTTGACGTTCTGGCCGCCGTTGCCCGGGCCGCCGTTGTTGAGACCGGTGTACTGCGGAGCACCGGCGCCGGGGCGCGGGGCGTCGAAGTCGGGGCGGGCGAACTCCGAGGTGGACGCGGGGCCCTGGTGGTCCTCGATCCGCGGCATGCGGGAGGTGGCCTCGGGGTCCTCGTGGCCGCGCGGGGCGTCGAGGGAAGCGCGCGGCACGGGCGGCTGCGCGTTGTCGTCGCTCCAACTCGGCGTACGGGAAGCGTTGTTGCCGCCGGGCAGTTCGGCGCGAGCGCCACCGCGACCCGGAAGCTGCGGCCGGCGACGGCTGCCCTTGCCGGCCTGCGGAGGCTGCGGGGCCTGCGGCGGCGTGGCGGCGGGGGCGCTGTCGCCGAAGCCGTTCTGCTGCCGGGCACCGGAGCCGTTGGAGGCGCCGAACGCGTTCTGCCGGCCACCGGAGGTGTCACCGAAGGCGTTCGCGGAGCCCGGACCGTCGCCGAAGCCCTGCTGGTTGCCGTTGCCTGCCTGGAGACCCTGCGGGGCGCCCTGCGCGTTCTGCCCGAAGACACCCGCGCCGGCACCGGCCGGAGCCGGCCTGTTCTGCTGTCCGGCACCCGGTCCCTGGGGACCGCGCGCACCACCGGGAGCACCGGGGAAACCGCCCTGGTTGCTGCCGGGCAGCGCGGCCCGCGGACCCTGGCCGGCGCCGACCTGTCCGCGCTGCGGCGGGGCGCCGAGGGAGCCGCCGGCGGCCGCGGGGGCACCGGCGCCGAGCGAGGGACCGCCCTGCGAGCCGTTGCCGCGACGGGCCGCGGCCAGTCCGGCCGAGGCCTGCGCGGCGGCGGGTCCGCCACCCTGCATGCCCTGGCCGGGCTTGCCCGGAACGGGCTTCTTGCCGCCCTGGGCGACGTCGACGGGCAGCATGACCAGCGCGGTCGTACCACCGGAGTCGGACGGACGCAGCTGGATGCGGATGCCGTGGCGCTGCGACAGACGGCCGACCACGAAGAGGCCCATGCGGCGGGAGACGGAGACGTCCACGGTGGGCGGTGCGGCGAGCCGCTCGTTGATCGCGGCCAGGTCCTCGGGGGACAGGCCGATACCGGTGTCGTGGATCTCGATCAGCACCCGGCCGTCGGGCAGGGCGTGACCGGTGACCTTGACCTTGGTCTGCGGCGAGGAGAACGAGGTGGCGTTCTCCAGAAGCTCGGCGAGCAGGTGCACGAGGTCGTTGACCACGCGGCCGGCCACTTCGGTGGTCGGCACGGAGGCCAGCTCGATGCGCTCGTACTGCTCCACCTCGGAGGCGGCGGCGCGGAGCACGTCGACCAGCGGGACCGGGCGGGTCCAGCGGCGGCCGGGCTCTTCACCGGCGAGGACGAGGAGGTTCTCGCCGTTACGGCGCATGCGGGTCGCGAGGTGGTCGAGCTTGAACAGCGAGGAGAGCTGGTCGGGGTCGGCCTCACGCGACTCCAGCTCGGATATGAGCGAGAGCTGGCGCTGGATGAGGCCCTGCGAGCGACGCGAGAG
Source organism: Streptomyces sp. M41(2017) (assembly GCF_002078175.1). Taxonomy (GTDB): domain Bacteria; phylum Actinomycetota; class Actinomycetes; order Streptomycetales; family Streptomycetaceae; genus Streptomyces. The sequence goes on from NZ_MWFK01000001.1 coordinate 3,774,889, forward strand.
GTTGGTGAACATCGCGTTGACGTTGCCTCGCAGGAGGGCCTGCTCGGCGGCGAGGCGGACGGCCTCGCGGTGCACGTCGTCGAAGGCCGCGGCGACCTGGCCGATCTCGTCCCGGGAGTGCACACCGACGGACTCGACGGAGGTGTCGACGTCCTGCGGGTCCGACTCCGAGAGCTGCTTGACCAGCTCGGGCAGACGGTCCTGGGCGACCCGGGTCGCGGTGTCCTGCAGGCGGCGCAGCGAGCGGATCATGGACCGGGCCACCACGAAGGCGCCGACGAGCGAGACACCGAGCACGAGCAGGATCAGCGCACCCGAGATGATCGCTTCGCTCTCGGACTCGTTGCGCAGCTGACGGGCCTTCTGCTCCATCTCGCCGAGCAGCGTGGTCTCGATCGTCGACATCTTGTCGATCTTGGCGGTGTCGTCGTCGACCCAGTCCTTGTAGGACCGCTTGGCCTGCGTCTTCAGACCGTCGGGGCCCGCGAGGACACGCCGGGCGTAGGTGTCGGCCTGTTCGATGGTGGGGTTGCTGCCCTCGATGGGCTTCAGGAGCTCCGCGTAACCGTTGCCGTAGATGCTCTTGAAACTCGTGAGTTCCGAAGCCTGGCTCTGCTGAGCGGAGAGCGCGTACTGCTGGTCGTTCTTGGAGAGGACTCCGAAGGTCTTCGGCTGCTCCGGCAGCGCGGCGGCGATGACGGCCCGCTGGACGGAGGCGTACTCCTTGGCGGAGGAGAAGGCCGACAGCGCGCGGGTCCGCTGGATCATCTCCGGGTTGCTGGTCGCCTCGGCCATGTCCTGCGAGAGCGCGAGGAGCTGGGTGACCAGGCGGTGGTACGCCTCGACGGTCTGGGTGGCGTTGTCCGTGTCGTTGTACGCCCCGTTGCGGATGTCGGCGAGCTTGTTCAGCTCGCCCGCGACGCCGACGAGGCTGTCGCGGACACCGGAGAGCTGGCCCTTGGCCGTCGCGTCCTCGATGTCCTGCGTGCCCTCGAGGAAGTGCTGTTTCGCGACGTCCGTCGCGTCACGCACACCCTTGACCGTGTAGTCGCTGGACGTGGCGCCGTGTGCCAGCGGGCCGGCCGAGAGGTCGCGTTCCTTCTGGAGCGCGACGGAGAGCTCGGTCGCCTGCTTGGTCATCTCGGTCAGCAGCTTCATGTTGTCGAGCTGCTGGATGTCGTCCATCGACTGGTTGATGCGCAGCGCGCCCAGCGAGGTCGCGGCGACCACGGGGAGCGCGAGCAGTGAGACCAGTCGCGTCGAGATGCGCCAGTTGCGCAGGGCGACGCGCGGGCCGGGGCCCGGGTTGCTCGGCGGCGTGGCGGCCGTCGTGGTGGTGGGAGCCTTGGGCTTCGCGCCGGAGCGAGCGGACTGATCACCGCTGCCGCCGACCTCTGCCGGTCCCGGGTTCTGGGCGTGCTGGGGCGAGGAACCGCGGTCGGTCCCGCCGCGCGGCTCCGGCTCCGCCGAAGCGCTGCCATCCCTCTTGAAACGTCCCTGCACTAGCGTCGCAACCTCTGGACCAGGCGCCCCTCCGCGCGAACGGCGGGACGGTGTCGGCGTCGTACAAAGGCGCAGATGCGCCTCATGGTGTGGTCGTGAGTGACCGGCGCAGGCTCCCCTTTCCCGCCGCCACTCGGCGCTGCGTTGCGCCCCTGCGCGCCGGTTCGTATCCCGCGGCGGTCCGTGGAATTCCAGCACAGTGCAGGATCTCCAACAAGGGCCGAGTACCAGGCTGTGACCTCCGTGACAGCTTGTGAGGGCCGCGTCACGAGATGTGCAAAGCGATCTCGTACATACCGGGCGTATGCCCACGAGCCGTTGACCAGCGCCCCCTGTCCCAGTCGCCATGATCAGGAGCGGAATGACTGCTTCAGTGGAGCAATGTCCGTTTGGTCGCCCGGAGTTGGGGGTCTCAATTGACCGCTTTGCCCCCGGGTGAGTGAGCAAACTCACACTGCGATCATGGCGTCTTCACGGCTTCGCCCGGGAATTGCATGTTTAGCCTGACGCTTTACAGGGATGGCGAATCCGACAACCCGCGCCTATACGGGGCTCTTCGCCCCCGGCGCCCAGGACGACGAGGTCGAGTACAACGGTGAAGACGACGATGATGTTCCGCAACATTGCCAACCCGCGACGCACCACGCTGGCGCACCTCGACGACGCCGGCGCCCTCGGGACCGCGGAACTGCCGGAGCACTCGCTCGACCTCCCGGGCCAGACCGCCAACCCCCGCCGCACCGTCCTCATGGAGGTCCCGGTCTCCGCGACCGCCGCCGAGTGAACCGGCCGGCGGCCACGGCCACCGCCCCGGCGGGCATACGCGAAGTCCGCACCCCTTGCCGCGTTAGCCTGGAGCGTCAGACTCCAGCCAGCTCAGTGAGGGGCGCAAGGATCCCGTGCGCATCGCCAGATTCTCCATCGACGGCAACGTCGCTTTCGGCGCGGTCGAGGGCGACAAGCCGGACGAGTTCGTCCTCGACATCATCAAGGGCATCCCGTTCGCGGACTTCGAGCTCTCCGGTACGAAGGTCCCGCTGAACAAGGTGCGCCTGCTGCCGCCGGTGCTCCCCAACAAGGTCGTGGCCTTCGGCCGCAACTACGCGGAGCACGCCAGGGAACTCGGCAACGAGGTGCCGGACGCCCCGTTCGCCTTCTTCAAGCCGTCGACCTCGGTGATCGGCTCCGGCGACCCGATCCAGTACCCCTCCTTCACCAGCGACCTCCACCATGAGGCGGAGCTCGCCGTGGTGATCGGCCGCATGTGCCGTGAGGTCCCGCGCGAGCGCGTCAAGGACGTCATCCTCGGCTACACCTGCGCCAACGACATCACCGCGCGCGACGTCCAGAAGCGCGAGAAGCAGTGGGCGCGGGCCAAGGGCTTCGACAGCTCCTGCCCGCTCGGCCCCTGGGTGGAGACGGACGTGGACCCCGCCGACCTCACCATCCAGTGCACGGTCAACGGCCAGCAGCGACAGCTCGGCCGCACCAGCGAGATGATCCACTCCGTCGAGGACCTGATCGTCAACATCACCGAGGCCATGACGCTGCTCCCGGGAGACGTCATCCTCACCGGCACCCCGGCCGGGGTCGGCCCCCTGAACGTCGGCGACGAGGTCGCCGTCACCATCGAAGGCATCGGCACTCTCACCAACAAGGTGATCAAGCGTGGCTAACGTCCGTGTACGTTTCTGTCCCTCCCCGACCGGCAACCCCCACGTCGGGCTGGTCCGCACCGCCCTGTTCAACTGGGCGTTCGCCCGGCACAACGAGGGCACCCTGGTCTTCCGCATCGAGGACACCGACGCGGCCCGCGACTCCGAGGAGTCGTACGACCAGCTCCTCGACTCGATGCGCTGGCTCGGCTTCGACTGGGACGAGGGCCCGGAGATCGGCGGCCCGCACGCGCCGTACCGCCAGTCGCAGCGCATGGACATCTACCAGGACGTCGCCGCCAAGCTGCTGGAGGCGGGACACGCCTACCCCTGCTACTGCTCGACCGAGGAGCTGGACGCCCGCCGCGACGCCGCCCGCGCCGCCGGCAGGCCCTCCGGCTACGACGGCCACTGCCGCGACCTCTCCGCCGAGCAGAAGGCCGCCTACGAGGCCGAGGGCCGCAAGCCCATCGTCCGCTTCCGGATGCCCGACGAGGCGATCACCTTCGACGACCTGGTGCGCGGCGAGATCACGTACCTCCCGGAGAACGTCCCGGACTTCGGCATCGTCCGGGCCAACGGCGCGCCGCTGTACACGCTGGTCAACCCGGTCGACGACGCGCTGATGGAGATCACCCACGTCCTGCGCGGCGAGGACCTGCTCTCCTCCACCCCCCGGCAGATCGCCCTCTACAAGGCGCTGACCGAGCTGGGCATCGCCAAGAGCACCCCGGCCTTCGGCCACCTCCCCTACGTCATGGGGGAGGGCAACAAGAAGCTCTCCAAGCGCGACCCGGAGTCCTCGCTCAACCTCTACCGGGAGCGCGGGTTCCTCCCCGAGGGCCTGCTGAACTACCTCTCCCTGCTGGGCTGGTCGCTCGCGGCCGACCGCGACATCTTCTCCATCGAGGAGATGGTCGCCGCGTTCGACGTCACGGACGTGAACCCGAACCCGGCGCGCTTCGACCTGAAGAAGTGCGAGGCGATCAACGCCGACCACATCCGCCTGCTCGACGTGAAGGACTTCACCGAGCGCTGCGCGCCCTGGCTGCGTGCGCCGTTCGCGCCCTGGGCGCCGGAGGACTTCGACGACGCCAAGTGGCAGGCGATCGCCCCGCACGCCCAGTCGCGGATGAAGGTCCTCTCCGAGATCACGGACAACGTCGACTTCCTGTTCCTGCCGGAGCCGGTCTTCGACGAGGCCTCCTGGACGAAGGCCATGAAGGAGGGCAGCGACGCCCTGCTCCGCACGGCCCGCGAGAAGCTCGACGCCGCCGACTGGTCGTCCCCGGAGTCCCTCAAGGAGGCCGTCCTGGCCGCCGGTGAGGAGCACGGCCTCAAGCTCGGCAAGGCGCAGGCCCCGGTCCGCGTCGCCGTCACCGGCCGCACGGTCGGCCTGCCGCTCTTCGAGTCCCTGGAGATCCTGGGCAAGGAGACGACGCTGGCCCGCGTCGACGCCGCGCTGGCACGGCTCGCCGCATAGCCGCAGAGCGGAGCGCAGGGGGCGGTGTCCGTTTCGGGCGCCGCCCCCTGCGCCGTGCGCCGGCGCCCCGCGACCGGCGAGCGACAGCCGGCGGGCCGCGGCGATACGGTCGTTCCATGAGCATCGACGCGGTGGTCTGGGACATCGACGACACGATCTTCGACTACACGGCCGCGGACCGGGCCGGCATGCGCGGTCACCTGGCGGCGGAGGGCCTGCTCGACGGATACACGTCCGTCGAGCAGGCCCTCGCGCGCTGGCGGGAGATCACCGACGCGCAGTGGGCACGGTTCTCGGCGGGTGAGACGGACTGGCAGGGCCAGCGACGCGACCGCGTCCGGGTGTTCCTGGGGGAGCGGCTGAGCGACGCCGACGCCGACGCGTGGTTCGACCGCTACGTCACGCACTACGAATCCGCCTGGGCCCTCTTCCCCGACGTCCTGCCCGTCCTCGACGGCCTCGTCGGCAGTCACCGGCACGCGGTCCTGTCCAACTCCAGCCTCCTCGTGCAGGACCGCAAGCTGCGCGTCCTCGGGGTGCACGACCGGTTCGAGTCGATCCTGTGCGCGGCGGAACTCGGCGTCTCCAAGCCCGCCGCGGCCGCCTTCCACGCGGCCTGCGACGCCCTGCGGCTGCCACCGCACCGCGTGGCCTACGTCGGCGACCACCCGGAGATCGACGGGCGCGGCGCGGCCGAGGCGGGACTGCTCTCCGTGTGGATCGACCGTGACGGCGCACACATCGCGGCAGACGGTCCGCCGACGGGCCCGCACCGCATCGCCTCGCTGGCCGAACTCCCCTCGCTGCTCGGCGCCGATACCCGTTTTGGAGCGTCGTCCACCTTCGGGTAATGTTCTTTCTGCGCCGCCGAGAACGGGCCGAAAGGCCGGAGCTCGGAGGCGTCAGCTAAGACAAGATCTCGCAGGGGATGGCGTCTCAGTGGCCTATGGTGTAATTGGCAGCACGACGGTTTCTGGTTCCGTTAGTCTAGGTTCGAGTCCTGGTAGGCCAGCTCGCAGAGCTCATCTGCACCGCGGAGACCAGCTCCGCAAAGCCCCCGTTGTGTAGCGGCCTAGCACGCTGCCCTCTCACGGCAGTAGCGCCGGTTCGAATCCGGTCGGGGGTACAGATCCTTCCCAGGGGGACAGTCCGGGTCGCACCCGCTGCCTCTCATGCAGGATCGCTAGGGCCCCCGTTGTGTAGCGGCCTAGCACGCTGCCCTCTCACGGCAGTAGCGCCGGTTCGAATCCGGTCGGGGGTACTGGTCTAAACCACCATGGGCTATGGTGTAATTGGCAACACTACGGTTTCTGGTACCGTCATTCTAGGTTCGAGTCCTGGTAGCCCAGCTCGGTTCTGCGGAAACGCATGATCCTAGGCCCCCGTTGTGTAGCGGCCTAGCACGCCGCCCTCTCAAGGCGGTAGCGCCGGTTCGAATCCGGTCGGGGGTACGTGGTCCGCAAGGGTCTCCACTTCGGTGGGGGCCCTTTCGGCGTTCCAGGACTCCTCGGCGTTCCCCGGCAGTTCTCGTACGGCGACGCGAAGTCGGCTGCGAGTGGCGCGAGTTCGGCGTTCCGGGGCGGGCCTGCCGCGGCGTTGGGGCCGGCCCGTCCCGGAACGTGCGGAACAAGGGGGAGTGGGACGTCGGATCAGCCGGTGCGGCGCAGGGCCTCGGAGAGGCGGCCGGCGGCGTCGATGACCGCCTGCGCGTGCATCCGGCCCGGGTGACGGGACAGGCGCTCGATCGGACCGGAGACCGAGACGGCCGCCACCACGCGGTTCGAGGGGCCCCGGACCGGCGCGGAGACGGACGCGACGCCCGGCTCCCGCTCGCCGATCGACTGGGCCCAGCCCCGGCGCCGTACTCCCGACAGGGCGGTCGCGGTGAAGCGGGCGCCCTGGAGGCCGCGGTGCAGTCGCTCCGGCTCCTCCCACGCCATCAGGATCTGCGCGGACGAACCGGCCTTCATGGTGAGTGTGGAGCCCACCGGCACGGTGTCCCGCAGGCCCGACAGGCGCTCGGCCGCGGCGACGCAGATGCGCATGTCGCCCTGGCGGCGGTAGAGCTGGGCGCTCTCGCCGGTGATGTCCCGCAGATGCGTGAGCACCGGGCCCGCCGTCGCGAGGAGGCGGTCCTCGCCGGCGGCCGCGGCCAGCTCGGCGAGGCGGGGGCCGAGGATGAACCGGCCCTGCATGTCACGCGCCACCATGCGGTGGTGCTCAAGTGCCACGGCGAGGCGATGTGCCGTGGGTCGTGCCAGTCCGGTCGCCGCGACCAGGCCCGCAAGGGTGGCCGGACCGGACTCCAGAGCGCTCAGGACAAGGGCTGCCTTGTCCAGAACGCCGACGCCGCTACTGTTGTCCATGAAACGATACTCGCGTCTCACTCTGTGAAACGCAAGTTCAATTTCCGGTGGAACGCGCCACCCTTGTAGACACAGCGGCCCGCGGACCAACGGGCCCGGCGGACGACGTCCGGACGAGGGGTACGAACGTCTGCCGCCTCGGAAATCTCTAGTTGGGCCGGCGCCACACAGGCCGGCCGGAGGGAAAGCGATGGGTAGGACACTCGCGGAGAAGGTCTGGGACGACCATGTCGTCCGGCGCGCCGAGGGCGAGCCCGACCTCCTCTTCATCGATCTGCACCTGCTGCACGAGGTGACCAGCCCGCAGGCCTTCGACGGTCTCCGTCAGGCCGGGCGCCCGGTGCGGCGGCTCGACCTCACCATCGCCACCGAGGATCACAACACCCCGACCCTCGACATCGACAAGCCCATCGCGGACCCGGTCTCCCGGGTCCAGCTGGAGACGCTGCGCAAGAACGCGGCCGAGTTCGGCGTGCGCCTGCACTCCCTGGGCGACGTCGAGCAGGGCGTGGTCCACGTGGTGGGCCCCCAGCTCGGCCTGACCCAGCCCGGCACCACGGTCGTCTGCGGCGACTCCCACACCTCCACGCACGGAGCCTTCGGCGCCCTGGCGTTCGGCATCGGCACCTCGCAGGTCGAGCACGTGCTGGCCACCCAGACGCTGCCGCTGGCCCGCCCGAAGACCATGGCCATCACGATCGACGGCGAGCTGCCCGACGGCGTCACCGCCAAGGACCTCATCCTGGCGATCATCGCCCGGATCGGCACCGGCGGCGGCCAGGGCTACATCCTGGAGTACCGCGGCTCCGCCATCGAGAAGCTGTCGATGGAAGCCCGCATGACCATCTGCAACATGTCGATCGAGGCCGGCGCCCGGGCGGGCATGATCGCTCCCGACGCGACCACCTTCGCCTACCTCCAGGGCCGCGCCCACGCCCCCGAGGGCGAGGACTGGGACGCCGCCGTCGCGTACTGGAAGACCCTCAAGTCCGACGACGACGCCGTCTTCGACGCGGAGGTCGTCATCGACGCCGCGTCCCTGGCGCCGTTCGTCACCTGGGGCACCAACCCCGGCCAGGGCGCGCCGCTTTCGGCAGCGGTCCCCGACCCGGCTTCGTACGAAGACGCTTCGGAGCGCCTCGCCGCCGAAAAGGCCCTGGAATACATGGGGTTGACCGCCGGACAGCCACTGCGGGACATCAAGGTCGACACCGTCTTCGTAGGTTCCTGCACCAACGGCCGTATCGAGGACCTGCGGGCCGCGGCCTCGATCGTCGAGGGCCGCAAAGTCGCCGACGGCGTACGGATGCTGGTCGTCCCCGGCTCCGCGCGCGTGGGTCTGCAGGCCGTCTCCGAGGGCCTGGACGTGGTCTTCAAGGAGGCCGGCGCCGAATGGCGGCACGCGGGCTGCTCGATGTGTCTCGGCATGAACCCGGACCAGCTGGCCCCCGGTGAGCGCTCCGCGTCCACCTCGAACCGCAACTTCGAGGGCAGGCAGGGCAAGGGCGGCCGTACGCACCTCGTGTCGCCGCAGGTGGCGGCCGCCACCGCGGTCCTCGGCCACCTCGCCTCGCCGGCCGACCTGTCCGACGCCCCCGTGCCCGCTGGAGTCTGAGAGTCATGGAAGCATTCACCAAGCACACCGGCCGGGCCGTCCCGCTGCGCCGCAGCAACGTCGACACCGACCAGATCATCCCCGCCCACTGGCTCAAGAAGGTGACCAGGGACGGCTTCGAGGACGGCCTCTTCGAGGCCTGGCGCAAGGACCCGTCCTTCGTCCTCAACCAGCCCGAGCGCAAGGGCGCCACGGTCCTGGTCGCGGGCCCCGACTTCGGTACCGGCTCCTCCCGTGAGCACGCCGTCTGGGCTCTGCAGAACTACGGCTTCAAGGCCGTCGTCTCGTCCCGGTTCGCGGACATCTTCCGGGGCAACTCGCTCAAGAACGGCCTGCTCACCGTGGTTCTGGAGCAGAAGACCGTGGACGCGCTCCAGGAACTGGTGGAGAAGGACCCGCAGGCCGAGATCACCGTCGACCTGGAGGCCCGCGAGGTGCGCGCCGAAGGCATCGCCGCAGCCTTCGAGCTCGACGAGAACGCCCGCTGGCGGCTGCTGAACGGGCTGGACGACATCTCCATCACCCTCCAGAACGAGGGCGACATCGCGACGTACGAGGCCAAGCGGCCCTCGCACAAGCCGAAGACGATCCAGGTCTGACCCGAGGGCCGTTCCGCGGCCGGGGCAAGACTGATTTCAGCCACCCGCAACACCCCTCTGTACCCCCAATCGTGGACGGTTGGGGGTACAGCTGTATCCGCCTCCGAAGGCTCCTCGTTCACCCCCGTTACACCTGTCAACTCCCCTAGTTACAAGGGAGTTTGGCTGGGTACGCGCACTGTGGCACAGCTTCCGGCCGACGTCGCCAGGAGGCCCTCGGGAGGCGGCAGTTACCCCCTGCGCAGGCGACAACTCGCCCCAGATGGCACAATCTGTGCATGGAACGCGACGGCCAACTCGAGCTCTACGCGGCAGTCGCGGCCCAACTCAAGGAAGCGCACACAAGAGTGCGCGCACTGCAAGTCCCGGAGGGCGTACGGATGGCGCTGGCCCGGAAGCTGCTGGTCATTACGGCCGCGGCCAAGCACGATCTCGCCGATGCGACAAGGCGTCTGGAGCGGTTCACCAACGACCTCGACGAGGGCCGATTCCCCGAAGAGGAACGCTGAGGAACTCCGCTGCGGCCCGAGTTCGTTGCGGCACAAGGGTGATTAGCCCGTTTCGTGTTTGATTTGCGGTATATATCTGCCTAACGTGCGAAAAAGCTTGAACGCATTCGTTCGGGCAATGTCTCCGAAGGGGAAGACGTGAACAAGGCGCAGCTCGTAGAAGCGATTGCCGACAAGGTCGGTGGCCGTCAGCAGGCCGCCGACGCGGTCGACGCGGTACTGGACGCGGTCGTCCGTGCGGTCGTCGGCGGGGACCGGGTCTCGGTCACCGGCTTCGGTTCCTTCGAGAAGGTCGACCGTCCGGCTCGCTACGCCCGCAACCCGCAGACGGGTGAGCGCGTCCGGGTCAAGAAGACCTCGGTGCCGCGCTTCCGCGCGGGTCAGGGCTTCAAGGACCTGGTGAGCGGCTCGAAGAAGCTCCCGAAGAACGACGTCGCGGTCAAGAAGGCCCCGAAGGGCAGCCTGTCCGGCGGCGCTTCGGCGACGGTGAAGAAGGCCGCGGCCAAGAAGGCCACCACCGCCAAGAAGGCGGCGACCGCCCGCAAGGCCGCCACCGCCAAGAAGACGACCGCGAAGAAGACCACCGCGGCCGCGAAGAAGACCACGGCGACGGCGAAGAAGGCCACCGCCAAGAAGACCACGGCCACCGCCAAGAAGGCCGCGGCGAAGAAGACCACCACCGCCAAGAAGGCGACGGCCAAGAAGGCCCCGGCGAAGAAGGCGACCGCCAAGAAGGCCCCCGCCAAGAAGTCGACGGCGCGCAAGACCACCGCCAAGAAGGCCACCGCCCGCTAGAAGCAGGGCGCTGGGGTACCTCACGCGCCGGGCCGGGCTCCCCTCGGGAGCCCGGCCCGCGGCGTTCTCAGAACGTCTGCAGGGTGATCAGCGTGATCCGGCGCCCCTCGCCCTCGCCCTCCGTCTCGATCCGCACGCGCTGCCCGGGCCGCAGCAGCCGCAGGCCGCCGGCGTCGAACGCCGCCCCGTCGAAGGGCACCGGAGTGCCGTCGTCGAGCAGCACCTGTCCGCTGCGGGTCTCGGGGTCGTACGTGTACGAGGTCGCCTGCATGGGGGCAGCCTACTGACCCCGGCCGGCGCTCCCGCCGGCCGCGCGGGACACCGTGAACCCCTCTGGATCCGCTGGATCGGCCGAAGTCCGCGCCGTCGACCGCGCGGTCCGCCGGTGCGGAGAACCCCGGCCGGCCCAACGCCGTGGAACGAATCCGTCGCCCTGTCCGCACCCCCGGGCCGCCGGAACACCCGCCCGGCGCGGGCGGATCCCGCCTACTGCTCCGGAATCAGCAGCCGGGCGGCCGCCGCGAGGGTGCGCGGCCCCACCCCGAGCGTCAGCGCAGCCCGCAGATCGTCCCCGGTGTCCACGTCCTGCCGCACGGAATCCACGGAGTCGAGGCGGAGTTCCGCGGCGCCCGACGCGCGGTGGCGGGCCCGGGAATCGGTGCCGAAAGCGGGGAGCAATTCGTGACCGGGCGAAGCGGCCAGGAGCGTCGTCCCGATTGCGGCCGCATCGGGCAGGAATGCGCGGGGGAATTCAGCGGCCGCGTGCAGGACCCGCGCCAATTCCGGCGGGCGCAGAGCGGGCAGATCGGCATTCAGTGCCGCGACGGCACATCCGGGGTCCCGGGACCGTACGACCCCCGCTCCGTGCGCCAGAGCCGCGTTCAGGCCGCCCCCCGGCTCGTCCGCGACGACGCGCGCGCCCAGCGCGGCCAGCTCCCGTCCGGCCAGCGGGTCGCCCGTGACGACCGCCACATCCTCGACCGCCTCGCAGGCCAGCGCGGCCGCCACGGTGTCCTGCGCGAACGCCAGGGCGAGGGCCGGGCGCAGTCCCGCGGAGGCCGTGTCCGCAAGCCTGCTCTTGGCCCGCGCCAAGGGCTTGAGGGGAATGACCACCGTCCACCGCACGAGCACTCCGCCCTCTCTCGTCACGCCTTATTGTGACCCGCCAGCCCTGGCGGTCCGGACGCCGGGGCGTACGGTGTTCTCGACAGACAGACGGCCTGGGGCGACACTTGTGCGGCCCCCCAGGCCCTAGAGGAAGGTGTCCGCGTGCCCCGCCGCAGAATCGGCTTCTGGTACCGCTTCGCAGCGGTTCTCTGCAAACCGCCGCTGGTACTTCTGATCAAGCGGGACTGGCGCGGAATGGAGAACATTCCGGCCGAGGGCGGATTTATCACCGCGGTGAACCACAATTCGCATGTGGACCCCTTCGCGTACGCGCACTATCAGTACAACACGGGGCGTGTTCCGCGCTTCCTGGCGAAGGCGGGCCTTTTCCGGAAGGGATTCGTCGGCGCCGCGATGCGCGGCACCGGACAGATCCCCGTCTACCGCGAGAGCACCGACGCGCTGAGCGCGTTCCGGGCCGCCATCGACGCGGTGGAGCGCGGTGAGTGCGTCGCCTTCTACCCTGAGGGCACCCTCACCCGGGACCCCGACGGCTGGCCGATGACCGGCAAGACCGGCGCCGCCCGGGTCGCGCTGCAGACCAGGTGCCCGGTGATTCCGGTGGCCCAGTGGGGCGCCAACGAACTGCTCCCGCCCTACGCCAAGAAGCCCGACGTCCTTCCGCGCAAGACCCACCACGTGCTCGCGGGCCCGCCGGTGGACCTCACGCGCTTCTACGACAAGGAGATGACCCCGGACCTCCTGAAGGAGGCCACCGAGGTCATCATGGCCGCCGTCACCGCGCAGCTGGAGCTGATCCGCGGCGAGAAGGCGCCCGCGAAGGTGTACGACCCGCGCGAGGTGCGTATCGCGCAGCGCCGCAGGGCCGCGGCCCGGGCGAAAGCACAGCAGGAAGAGGGGCAGGGCACGTGAGCAACCCGGTCAGGGCAGCCGTCTTCGGGACCGGATCGTGGGGCACGGCCTTCGGGATGGTGCTCGCGGACGCGGGGTGCGACGTCACTCTGTGGGCCCGCCGCCCCGAACTCGCCGAAGCGGTCAACTCCACGCGGATGAACCCGGACTACCTCCCGGGCATCGAACTCCCGGAGAACCTGCGGGCCACCGCAGACCCCGCCGAGGCCGCGCGCGACGCCGACTTCACCGTGCTCGCCGTGCCGTCCCAGACCCTGCGCGCCAACCTCGCCGAGTGGGTCCCGCTGCTCGCCCCCGGCACCGTGCTCGTCTCCCTGATGAAGGGCGTCGAACTCGGCACGGTGAAGCGGATGAGCGAGGTCATCGAGGAGGTGGCCAAGGTCTCCGCCGACCGCGTCGCCGTCGTCTCCGGACCCAACCTCGCCAAGGAGATCGCCCAGCGGATGCCCGCCGCGGCGGTCGTCGCCTGCCCCGACGAGTCGGTGGCGCGCCGGCTGCAGGCCGCCTGCCACACGCCGTACTTCCGCCCGTACACGATCACGGACGTCGTGGGCTGCGAACTCGGCGGCGCCGTGAAGAACGTGATCGGCCTCGCGGTCGGTATCGCCGACGGCATGGGACTCGGCGACAACGCCAAGGGCTCGCTCATCACCCGCGGTCTCGCCGAGACGACCCGCCTCGGACTCGTCATGGGCGCCGACCCGATGACGTTCTCGGGCCTCGCGGGCCTCGGGGACCTCGCCGCGACCTGCTCCTCGCCGCTCTCCCGCAACCACACGTTCGGCCTCAACCTCGGCCGGGGCATGACCCTGCAGGAGACCATCGCCATCACCCGGCAGACCGCCGAGGGCGTCAAGTCCTGCGAGTCGGTGCTGGATCTGGCACGCCGGCACGGCGTCGACATGCCCATCACGGAGACCGTGGTCGGCATCGTCCACGAGGGCAAGCCCCCCGTGGTCGCCCTCAAGGAGCTGATGTCGCGCAGCGCCAAGCCCGAACGGCGCTGAACGGGCCCCGGCGCACGGCCGGGTGGGCGACGCTCCGCGACGACCGGAACGACGCTGAGCAACGGCCGTCGTGGGGCGCTGACTCACCCCACGACCACCGGGTACTCTCAACGCGATATGAGCACCGAGAACCTCACCCAGAGCCCTGAGCAGCCGCGTCGCAAGCCGCGCGTGGCTGTCGTCTTCGGCGGCCGCAGCTCCGAACACGGGATCTCCGTGGTCACGGCCGGCGCCGTCCTCAGCGCCATCGACCGTGCCAAGTACGACGTCCTGCCGATCGGCATCACCCAGGACGGCCGGTGGGCGCTCACCGCGGACGACCCGGCGCGCATGGCGATCGTCGACCGCAAGCAGCCCAGCGTCGAGCAGCTCGCCGAGTCCACCGAGGGCGGCGTGGTGCTCCCCGTGGACCCCTCCAACCGCGAGGTCGTCTACAGCGAACCCGGCTCGGTCCCCAAGGCGCTCGGCGAGGTCGACGTCGTCTTCCCGGTGCTGCACGGCCCGTACGGCGAGGACGGCACCCTGCAGGGCCTCTTGGAGCTGTCCGGCGTCCCCTACGTCGGTTCGGGCGTGCTCGCCTCGGCCGTCGGCCAGGACAAGGACTACATGAAGCGGGTGTTCACCTCGTTCGGCCTCAAGGTGGGCCCCTACGTGGTGATCCGGCCCCGCGAGTGGCAGCAGGACGAGTCCGCCGCCCGCAAGAAGATCGTCGACTTCGCGGGTGAGCACGGCTGGCCGCTGTTCGTGAAGCCCGCGCGCGCCGGTTCCTCCTTCGGCATCACCAAGGTCGACGACCTGGCGGGCCTCGACGAGGCGATCGAGGAGGCCCAGCGGCACGACCCGAAGATCATCGTGGAGGCCCTGCTGACCGGTCGCGAGATCGAGTGCGGTGTCCTGGAGTTCGAGGACGGGCCGCGCGCCTCGGTGCCCGCCGAGATCCCGCCCGTCCAGTCGCACGCCTTCTACGACTTCGAGGCCAAGTACATCGACTCGGCCGCCGGGATCGTGCCCGCGCCGCTCACCGAGGAGCAGACCGCCGAGGTCCGCCGGCTCGCCGTCGACGCCTTCGAGGCCGCGTCCTGCGAGGGCCTGGTCCGCGCGGACTTCTTCCTCACCGACGACGGCGAGTTCGTCATCAACGAGATCAACACCATGCCGGGCTTCACGCCGATCTCCATGTACCCGCGCATGTGGCAGGAGACGGGCGTGAGCTACGCGGAGCTGGTCGACCGCCTCGTCCAGGCGGCGCTTCGCCGCTCGACGGGGCTGCGCTGAGCCCTGCTCGGTGCCCGCGGTGTCAGTCGGCGATCCCCTTGGGGATCGCCTTCTTGACGGAGGCCGCGAGTCCGACGAGCACGCCGGAGACGTCGTCGCCCTTCGGCACCGTGACCTCGACGTAGGTCCTGCGCAGCGCGGTGGTGAGGCGGGTGGACCCGTCGTCCCGCTTCTCCATCAGCCAGTCGACGCCGTTCACACCGCCGCCGACCGCCTTCGGGTCGTTGCCCGAGGCCACCTTCGGGTCGGTCATCTTCGGCGGCCGTTCGACACCGCAGCGCAGTATGATCGCCGTCGCCGGGCTTCCCCAGCCCGCGGTCAGCGCGGACCGGGGCTCCGGGTCCTCACGGCTGTGGCCGTCCAACGTCCGCGGCAGCGCCTTGTCCAGGTTCCGGCACAGCTCGGTGGCCTTCTGCCCCGGGCTCGGAACCACGACGGACGCGTTGTCGTCTGCTGAGGAGCAGCCCGCGATCGCGGTCAGAACCGCGATGACGGGCAGCCCGAGGAGAGCGGCGTGCCGGTGACGGAAGAAGTTCACCGGCCAAGGGTAGACGGGGGCTACAGGTGAACGACCGGGCAGGTCAGGGTGCGGGTGATGCCGTCCACTTGCTGGACCTTGGCGACCACCATGCGGCCGAGTTCGTCCACGGTGTCTGCCTGGGCCCGCACGATCACGTCGTACGGTCCTGTCACGTCCTCGGCCTGGATCACCCCCGAAATCTTGCTGATCGTCTCGGCGACGGTCGACGCTTTGCCGACCTCCGTCTGGATCAGGATGTACGCCTGTACCACGGAACCTCCAGGGCGGCCACGAGGATCATGTGGGGAAAAGGAACGCCACGGTATCGCGTTGCCGCTCGCCGCGGGGAGACCCGCGGTGACTGGGGCTTGCGCGCCGGGGTGCAGGGACGGCACAAGTTGACGGTCGACTCGACCGTACCGAGTACGGACACCGCTCGCGACCGGGCACGAGCAGCGACAGAGGGAGCACGACGATCATGAAGGGCACCGTGGGCGAGTTGGGGGAGTTCGGGCTCATCCGAGAGCTCACCTCGCGTCTCACCACCACCCCGGCGGTCCGGGTCGGCCCCGGCGACGACGCCGCGGTGGTGGCAGCGCCGGACCGCAGGGTCGTGGCGAGCACCGACATCCTCCTGGAGGGACGGCACTTCCGCCGCGACTGGTCCACGGCGTACGACGTCGGCCGCAAGGCCGCCGCGCAGAACCTCGCGGACATCGCCGCGATGGGCGCCGTGCCGACCGCGCTGCTGCTCGGCCTGGTCGTGCCCGCCGAACTCCCGGCCACCTGGCCGTCCGAGCTGATGGACGGGCTGCGCGACGAGTGCCAGGTCGCTGGGGCCGCCGTGGTCGGCGGCGATGTCGTACGGGGCGAGACCATCACCGTGGCGATCACCGCGCTCGGCGATCTACGCAACCACGAGCCGGTCACCCGGGGCGGGGCCCAGCCCGGTGACGTGGTGGCCGTGACGGGCTGGCTGGGCTGGTCCGCGGCCGGCTTCGCGGTGCTCTCCCGCGGGTTCCGCTCGCCGCGGGCGTTCGTGGAGGCCCACCGCCGCCCCGAACCGCCGTACCACGCGGGTCCCGCGGCCGCCGGACTCGGCGCGACCTCGATGACGGACGTGAGCGACGGACTGATCGCGGACCTCGGGCACATCGCCGAGGCGAGCAAGGTGCGCATCGACGTCCGCTCCGGGGACATCGACGTGCCGTCCCAGATGAACGACATCGGGCAGGCCGTCGGCGTCGACCCCATCCAGTGGGTGCTGAGCGGCGGGGAGGACCACGCGATCGTCGCGACGTTCCCGCCGGACGTGAAGCTGCCCGCGCGCTGGAAGGTGATCGGCGAGGTCCTCAACCCGTCGGCGCTTCCGCAGGTCACCGTGGACGGAGCCCCCTGGACGAGCAAGGGCGGCTGGGACCACTTCGGGGACATCGAGTCCTGAGCGCGGCCGCGGAACCCGGTGCGGTGCGCGCCCGACGGCGTGCGCCGCGCTTCCGCGTACCCCGTACCCCGTACCCCGTTCGTACGAGGGGCGGCGACTCCCGGCCGTCGGGCGCCGCCGGTGTCCGGACAGCAAAAAACCCGCCCACTCGGAGGTGGACGGGTTCAGTGCAAGCGAACCAGCAGTGGCCGCGCGCTGGCGGTTGTCAGCGCGTGACCTTGCCGGCCTTGATGCACGAGGTGCAAGCGTTCACGCGCTTCGGCGTCCCGCCCACAACGGTACGGACGCGCTGGATGTTGGGGTTCCAGCGACGGGACGTACGGCGGTGCGAGTGCGAGATGTTGTTGCCGAAGCTCGGCCCCTTGCCGCAGACATCGCAATTGGCAGCCACGGTCACTCCAAAGACTTCAGATGCACTTACGGTTGATCCCGGCAGGCCGGAATCAAGATCTAGGATCTGAGTGGCGGTGCCAGGGGGATGGCCCGAGTGGATCGGGCAACTGGAGCAGCATACAACGACTGCGTCCGGAGAACGAAACTACCATGAGCCGGCCGACCCCCCGCCCACCCCTCAGCGGCCCCCCTACCGACGGTAACCCTTGCTGGGTCTACGCTGCGACCCACGTCCAGCAGCTCAAGGAGGCGCAGGTGCCGCAGGGACCGCAGACATTCGATGCTCTCGCGGTGCGTACCTGGTGCGGGCTCGCGCTGGAGTCCCTCGGCCGCGCGCGCGAGGAGATCGACGCGATCAACGTCTACCCGGTGGCCGACGGGGACACCGGCACCAACCTGTACCTGACGGTGGAATCGGCGGCCGCCGCCGTCGAGGCGGTGTTCGCGGGCCACGCGATGGCCGCCGCCTCGGCGCCCCCGTCCCTCGCCGACGCCGTACGGGCGATGGCGCACGGAGCCCTGATCGGCGCCCGGGGCAATTCCGGGACGATCCTCGCGCAGCTGCTGCGCGGCATGGCGCAGGTCCTCGCGGCCGACAGTGACAGGGCCCACACCGACGGCCAGGGGCTGCGTCGGGCCCTGCGGCACGCGGCCGAGTCGGCGCGCCAGGCCGTCGCCCACCCCGTCGAGGGCACCGTCCTCACCGTCGCGTCGGCCGCCGCCGACGCCGCCTCGGACGCCGAGGGGGACTGCGGGAGCGTCGCGAGGGCGGCCTACGAGGGAGCGCGCGTCGCGCTCACCGCGACGACCGGGCAGCTGGCCGTGCTGGAGCGGGCCGGCGTGGTCGACGCGGGCGGACGAGGTCTGGTGGCGGTCCTGTCGGCGCTGGTGCAGACGTTCACGGGCGAGGCGCCGCGGCAGACGCCCGGCTCCGCGGCCCTCCCCGCGCAGACCGACGGAACGCCGGAACGACCGGACGGCGCCGGGGCCGAGACCTGCGGCGACGGAACGGCCGGGGAGAGCGGTCCCGCCTTCGAGGTGATCTATCTCCTGGAGGCGGACGACGCCGCCGTGGACCGGCTG
This sequence comes from Streptomyces sp. M41(2017), assembly GCF_002078175.1. Classification (GTDB taxonomy): domain Bacteria; phylum Actinomycetota; class Actinomycetes; order Streptomycetales; family Streptomycetaceae; genus Streptomyces. Next base: position 3,793,176 of record NZ_MWFK01000001.1, read on the forward strand.
CGCGAGCGGCTCGACGGACTCGGCGACTCCCTCGTGGTCGTCGGCGGCGACGGACTGTGGAACGTCCACGTGCACGTCGACGACGCCGGTGCCGCCGTGGAGGCGGGCGTCGAGGCGGGGCGCCCGCACCGCATCCGCATCACCCACTTCGGGCTCGGAGACGTCCACGCCGGGGGAGCGGCACGGCCGCCCCGGGAACGGGCGCAGCGTGCCGTCGTGGCCGTCGTACCCGGTGAGGGCCTGGCCGGGCTGTACGCGGAGGCCGGGGCGACGACCGTGCTGGCCCGCCCCGGGGAGCCGCCCGCCAGCGGCGAACTCGTCCAGGCCGTACGCCGGGCCCACGCGCTCGAGGTCGTGCTGCTGCCCAACGACGCCGACCTGCGCCACACCGCCGCGGCCGCCGCCGAACAGGCCCGCACCGAAGGTGTCCGGGTCGCGCTCATCCCCACCCGCTCCGCCGTGCAGGGCATCGCGGCGCTCGCCGTGCACGAGCCGGAACGCCGCTTCGACGAGGACGTCGTCGCCATGACCTCGGCCGCCGGCGCCACCCGCTACGCCGAAGTCGCCGTCGCCGAACGGCAGTCCTGGACCATGGCCGGGATCTGCCAGGCCGGGGACGTCCTCGGTCTCATCGACGGCGATGTCGCCGTCATCGGCGCCGACGTCACGACCACGGCGGAGACCGTCCTCGACCGCATGCTCGCCGCCGGCGGTGAGATGGTCACCCTGGTCCTCGGCGACGAGACCCCCGACGCCGTCGCCACCCGCCTCGAAGCCCGGGTGCGGGAGGCCTACCTGGCCGTGGACACCGTCGTGTACCGGGGCGGCCGGCAGGGCGCGTTGCTGCTGATCGGGGTCGAGTAGCCGGCGACGGCACCGCCGCCGGGCCGGTCACGCGACGGTCGGTTCCGTCGCCCTCGGGCTGGGGACCTCCGAGGGCGTCGAGGCTCTGAAGGCGCGTTCGACGGCCTGCCCCCAGTAGGTTCCGGCGACCATCAGCACGGCACCGAGAGCGGTGAGCACGGTGAGGTGTTCGCCGCCCAGCCCGATGCCGACGGCCACGGCCCACACCGGCTCCGTGCCCAGCAGCAGGCTGGCGCGGCTCGCGGAGCTGCGCTGCACCGCCCAGGTCTGGGCGAGGAACGCGAACACACTGCAGAACAGGGCGAGATAGAGCAGCTGCCCCCAGCCGGCGGCACCGACCTCGCCGAGTCTCGGCAGGCTGCCCGCCACCGGCACCAGGAACAGAGCGGTGCCGACGACCGTCTGAACGGCCGTGATCTGCAAGGGCCTTACCCGCCGGCGGGCGGTGAGGCGCCCGACGAGGGCCACGTGAGCGGCACGGACCAGCGCGGCCGCGAGGATCAACAGGTCGCCGGAGCGCGGCTCGTGGAAGCCGTTGCCCGACACCAGGAGCCCGACGGCCAGGAGGCACAGGCCGGTCGCCGCGAAGTAACGAGGGGGGAGCCCCGCCGCACCCGCCGAACGGTCGAGGAGGGGCGTGAGCACCACGGTGAGGCTGATGATCAGGCCCGCGTTCGCCGCGCTGGTGTGGGCGACTCCGTACGTCTCCAGGACGAGGATCGCGGCCTGCGTGACCCCCAGCACCGACCCGAGCCGCAGCTCGTCCCGTGTGCAGCGGCCCGCGCCCCTCCCGAGGGCGACGACGAGGAGACAGGCGGCGGCCGAGATGCCGTACCGCGCGAACAGGACGAGCAGGACGGGGAGCGCCGACGTGGCGGTCTTCGCGGCCAGATAGCTGAAACCCCAGACGGCGGCGACAAGGAGGAGCACCGCGTCGGTGCTGCGGACTCGGGACACGCCCCCACGCTCCCGCACCATGACGCTGAAGCACAGAGTCACCTTCTTCAAGGACCTTGAAGCATCACTACACCTACGATGCCCGGATGAACGAGAGGCAACTGCGGATCCTGCGGGAACTCGGGGAGCTCGGCAGTGTCACCGCCGTCGCCGAGGCGCTGCTGATGACCCCCTCCGCCATCTCCCAGCACCTGCGCCTGCTGCAGCGCGCGATGCCGGTCCCGCTCACCGAACGGGACGGACGGCGGCTGGTGCTCACGGACGCGGGACGCGCGCTGGCCGGTGCGGCGATCGAGGTCGAGACCGCTCTCGCCCGGGCCCGGCACACCGTCGACGACTTCGTCGACGAACCGGCCGGGCAGGTGTCGCTGGCGGCCTTCCACAGTGCCGCCTCCACCTTCTTCCCGATCCTGCTGCGCGGCCGTACACCGGGGACCCCACGCCTCTCGCTCGCCGACGAGGACGTCGCCCAGGACCAGTTCCCCCGGCTCGCGCGCGACTACGACCTGGTCCTCGCCCACCACCTCGGCCAGGCGCCGCCCTGGCCGAGCACGGTCACCGCGACGACCCTGCTGCGCGAACCGCTCGACGTCGCCCTCCCGGCCGACGACCCCCTGGCCCGCCGGGAGCACCTCACCCCGGAGGACGTCGCGGACCGCCCCTGGATCACCGTGCACGACGGTTTCCCGCTGATGGCCACCGTCGAGGCCATCGCGACCGCCGCGAACCGGCGGCTCGACATCGTGCACCGCATCAACGAGTTCGCGGTCGTCGCGGAGACGGTCGCCGCGGGCGGCGGGATCGCCCTGATGCCCCGCTGGACCACCCGCCCGCATCCCGCCCTGGTCCTGCGCCCCCTCGCCGGCGTCCACGCCGTGCGCCGCATCGACGTCCTGCACCGCCCCGAGCGTGCCGCGCGCAAGGCGGTCCGCACGGTCCTCGCCGAACTCCGCGAGGCGGCGGAGACGATCCGCGAGGGGGACACCGGGCAGGCGACGCGGCCCGTGGGCGGGCGCCCCTGAAGGTTCCGGCTCCGGTACCGGACGAGGTGGGCCGGAGCCGGAACGGAGGACCGGCACGCCGCCGCGCGGCCGGCTCAGGCCTTCTGCGGCCTCTCCACGAGTCCCCGCAGCCGTTGTGCCTCCGCGCGGCGGGCCTCGGCGATGTCCCCGTCCAGGCGGGGGCAGGCGTCGAGCACCGCACGGGCGCGGGCCGCCGCCTCGGGCCGGCCCAGGTCCGCCTCCAGCCGGCCGGCGGCGAGTTCGGCGCCGGTACGGGCGTCGAGCACGTCGTCCCCGAGGGAGGTGAACACGGCGATGGCGCGGTCGAGATGGCCGAGGGACTCCTCGAACGCGCCCCGCGCGGAGGCCTCTTCTGCGTCGTCCGGTACCGAACGGGCGACCAGGTCCCCGAACTGCCGGTGCGTGTGGCCGAGTTCGGCGACCATCCGACGCCGCGCCTCCTCGGTCTCCACCGCCTCGTCGTCCGCTCCGGCACCGGGCGCGGTCTCCGACGGGCCGACGGCCCGTGCCGGGTCCTCCACCGCCGACGCGCACTCCCGCAGCGCCGCCTCCATCAACGCCCGTGCCCCGTCGAGGTTCTCGTCCGTCCGCGCCGCGGCCCACGCGCGCGCCCGGAGCGACCGGACCAGTCCGTCCGCGTTGCCCAGCTCGCGCCACAGGTCGCCGGCCCGGGCGTAGGCCCGGTCCGCCTCGGCGGTCAGCCCGGCGTGCCCGAGGGCTTCGGCGGCGAGATGCGCGAGCATCGCGTGGTCCCGCTGCTCGGGCCAGTGCCGGGCGATGTCCGCGGCCCGCAGCCAGTGCTCGGCCGCCCCGCGGTGCTCGCCCAGCTCGGTCAGACAGTCGCCGAGCCACCAGCGCGTCTGCACGATCGCGCCGTCACCGTGCATCTCGCCGGTCAGATCGGGCAGCGCCGACTCCAGGATCTCGGCCGCCTCCGCCCACCGCCCCTGACGGAGCAGGAACCCGCCGAGCTGGTGACGCGCCCAGGCGCCGAGCGTGCCGGCCTCGCCCGCCTCGTCGGCCCAGTGCGCCGCCTCCAGGGCGTGCTCCGCGGCGGGGCCCGCCTGCCCCCGCGCCGCCAGGATCTCCGCGAGCCGCAGCTGCAGCTGGGCCTGCCCGGCCGGCTCCAGGTGGGACCCGCCGTGCTCCAGGGCCGCGCGCGTGGACCGCTCCGCCAGCTCGGGATCGCCCAGGTGCAGGGCGATCCCGGCGAGCCGGGAGTCGTACTCGACCGCGAACCACGGCAGCCCCGCCGCCACGAATCCGTCGACGGCCCGCGTGAGCGACGCGACGGCCGCCTCCCCGTCCCCGGCGCGTGCCGCCAGCTCCCCGAGCATCGCGTGGGCCTCCGCGCCGCGCGAGGCCACGGCCGCGTCGTCGGCGCCGTGCGGCTCCACCAGTGCCAGCAGCTCGCGTGCGGCGGCCTCCGCGACGGCCAGGACGTCGTCCCGCGCACCCGGATCGCCCGGCGGGGCGCTCTCCTGCGCCGACTCCGCCTCCTCCACCCGGTGCATCAACGTCCGCGCCCGGCCCACCAGCACCGACGCCGTCTGCGCCACCCCGGTGCCGCCCTCCGCGAAGAGCGCCAGGACCTGCTCGCGCAGCTCGGCGCCGGTGGCCAGGGACTCCTCGGTACCCCCGGTCAGCGCCCGGACGTACGCGGCACGGGAACGCGCCGCCAGCGCCTCGCCCGGGTCACCCGCCTCCGCGTACAGTTCGGCCGCCTCCAGGAACAGGCCGATGCCCTGCGGGCCCCGGCCCATCGCCGCGTGATCGGCGATCGCCGCACGGTCGTGGACGTCCAGCTCGTGCCCCTCGGCGGCGCGCGAGACCGCCGACCACGCCTCCACGGCGTCGGGACTGCGGCGCGCGGTCAGCCCCCGGGCCTCCGCGAGCAGCTCGTCCAGGCCGGCCGCCGCGCTCACCTCCCGCGCCACCCCCTGGGGGGCCTGCGGGGGAGCGGGGGCCACGATCGGCGCCGGCTGACCGGCGCGGGCGGAGCGCACGGACCGAACGCCCAGCGGCAGCCGGTCGACGAGCGCCGGCCGGTCCATCCGCGCCCGGGCCCGCTCGCTCACGTACGACGTGCCGTTGCGCGCGTCGAAACGCCCGGCCAGCGCGAGCGCCTCCCCGCGCGCGTGCACGGCGAGTTCCGCCGCCGTCCACACCCGCCCGACGGGCCCGGGAACCGTCTGCTCCCCGAGCCCCAGAGTGGTCAGGCGGTCCATCAGGAGCGCCACCACCGCCATGAACTCCAGCTTGCTGCGCGGGTCCCCGGAGTCCGTGAAGTAGGCAGGACGCTCCGCGAGGAGCTCCAGAGCGCGCGCCTCGTTGCCGGTGACGGCACAGAACTCCACATGGTCCGCGTACGCGGACCGCATGCTCTCCATGGCCCGCACCAGCCGGAAGCCCCGCAGATGGTGGGCGCGCGCCTCCTCGACCCGCCCGAGACGCAGCAGCGGCAACAACGACGACGCGAGCACCGTGTGCGGCTCGTGGGCACAGCTGTATTCGCCTGCCAGCACCGGCGCCCACAACTCCAGCGCCTCCCCGTCGGAGCCCCGCACCGACTGCCACCACCCCTGCCCGTGCAGCTCGCACGCGTGGCAGTCGGCCATGGTGTCGCGGTCCGCGGCGAGCCAGGCGCCGTACGCCCGCTCGGCCCGCGCCAGGTCGCCCAGGTGCGCGGCGACACTGAACTCGGCACTGCGCACCGCCCGTTCGGAATGGCCGGCGAGCCGGTAGCGGTGCTCCATCTCGCCGAGCCACTTCTCTATGGAGGCGAGCGGGACGTGCGGCTGGTCGAGCATGCCCGCCGACATCCACTTGAAGACCCAGTGCAGGGAGTGGATCTCGTACTCGTCGAAGTCCTCGGGACGCTCGTCCCACATGCGCAGCAGGCGCGCGAAGGGCACGAACATCTTGCCCTTCTCCGAGCTGTAGTTGTAGACCTTCAGCTGGTGTCCGAGCGCCTCGATCACCGCGAGCGGGATGCCCAGCTTCTCGGCCTCCACGAGCAGGTGCTCCGCGCGCGCGTTGCGTGCGGGCCCCTCCGGCTGCCCGTAGTTGTCCGCCATCGCCCGGCGCAGCGTGTCGAAGTCCATGGCCGGGTTCATCGCCGGTCGTCCTTTCCGGGGTCGGTGTGCGTGGCCCACTCCAGGAGGCCGATGAACGCACGGTTCAGGAGCGCGGAGTCCGCCGGCCGCAACGGGCGCTGCGCCATCAGCAGGGCCTGCCCGTAGAGCGACTCCGTGGCCGTGCCGATCAGGTCCGGGTCGTCGAGCGAACTGATGCGCCGGATCAGCGGGTTGAGGTGGTTGAGGACCAGCCGCGCGCGCGGGGCGCTGCCGCGCAGCGAGCCCAGGATGCCCGCCCACAGGTCGTCGGCCTGCTCCTCGGCGTCCGCGCGGGCCTGCTCGTGCCGGGCCGCACGGTCGTCCAGGTGCAGCGCGGGCACCGACAGCGGATGGAAGGCCCGCAGGACGACGTCGCAGCCCAGCGGGTCGAGCCGGGCCCGCGCCGCCGCCAGGAACGGCGAGAGCGCCAGCTCCTCGGCCGGGTCCACCCCGTCCAGGTGCGCCGTCACGGTGTCCGCGTCCAGCTCCGAGACGACCGTGCCCGGACGCACCGACGGCAGCGCCTCGACCAGCTCGCTGTCGTACGTGTAGCCGCCGTTGACGACCCCGACGCCCTGCGCGGAGGCGATCGGCGCGACCTGCCGGTACTCCTCCACCGTCCGCGTGAAGTGCACCACCGGGTGCCGCTGCGCGAACTCCTCCAGCGACAGCCGTCCGTCGGTCGTCTCGAAGGGCAGCCACGGCAGCATCGTGCGCAGCATCTCCGGATCGTGCCGCGCCAGCGACTTCACCCCCAGGTGATGCACCGAGAGGAACGCGGCCAGCCGCTCCGGATCGCCCGCCGCGAGCCCCGTCAGCCAGGACCGGATGCGCTCGCCCAACGCCTCCCGCACGGCCGCGAGCGTCTCGTCCTCGTACAGCGACTCGCGCGACGCGGTGGGCCGCAGACTGTCGGTGTCGAGGACGCAGCGCACGAAGAACGCCCAGTCGGGCAGCAGTTGTTCGGCCCGCTCGGTGAGCAGCATGCCCTTCAGGTGCACCCGGTGACTCGCCCGCTGGGCCGGGCTGACCGCGGACGGCAGCACATAGGCCACACCCCGGATCCCGGCGAGCGGCACGTCCAGGTCGATCGAGTCCAGCGGAGTGAACCCGAACAGGTCGTGACAGTGCCGGGCCAGCGCCACCCGCCGCGTGGCCGGGCTCGGATAGGAGCGGTCCCAGGGCGCCGGAAGGTCCGCGACCGGCTCGTCGCCCACGCGCACGTCGTACGGCAGCAGCGCCCCGAAGTCCCGTGCCAGCGACCTGACCCGCTCGGCGCTCAGCCACTCGCCGGCCCCCGCGCGCGCCACCAGGTGCACGGTGGTGCCCGGTTCGGGGCGGGCCGAGTGCGGCAGGGTGCGCACGGTGTACGAACCGTCGTCGGCCGCCGTCCACTCGACCGGCGCCGCGTCGGGCGTCCGCGCGCTGCGGCTGACCACCCGGATGCGCTCGGCCACGACGAAGCAGGCCAGCAGCCCGATCCCGAACTGGCCGAGGAAGTCCGAACGGGCCGACTCCAGGCCGTCGTCGCGCTTGGAGCTGCGGCCGATCGTCGCGAGCAGACTGTGCACGTCGGACTCCGTGAGCCCGACGCCCGAGTCCTCCACGCGCAGCGTGCCGCCCTCGGCGTGCAACCGCACCGTCGCGGGCGCGTCCGGCTGCTCGGCGCGCCGCGCGGTGATCGCGTCGACGGCGTTCTGCAGCAGTTCGCGCAGATAGACCTTGGGGCTGGAGTACAGGTGATGGGAGAGCAGGTCGACCAGACCGCGCAGGTCCACCTGGAACGTGTGAGGAGACGGGGAGGCCGGAGAAGGCTGTGAAGTCTGGGAGTCCATCGTCGCTGCGCCGGTGGGGGGACGTGCGACGGCGCGGGGTCGGGCGGTCCCGAAGGACGGTGACCGCGAAAGGGCCGGAGCGCGTCATCCTAGGCGCGGAACCAGCCGTCTGACCAGCGGATTTCCAGGACGTATACGGCAATGTCAGTGGGGTGGTGTGCAATGGATCTCGTGCCCGTGCTCGATGAACCACTGAAGAAGGCGCTCGGTGCCGCCACCGCGAAGGTGATGGCCGAGCACCTCGGCCTGCACACCGTCGGCGATCTGCTGCACCACTACCCGCGCAGATACGAGGAGCGGGGGCAGCTCACCCACCTCGCCGACCTGCCGTTGGACGAGCACGTGACCGTGGTCGCCCAGGTCGCCGACGCGCGCCTGCACACCTTCGCCTCCTCCAAGGCGCCCCGCGGCAAGGGCCAGCGCCTGGAGGTCACCATCACGGACGGCAGCGGCCGCCTCCAGCTGGTCTTCTTCGGACACGGCGTGCACAAGCCCCACAAGGAGCTGCTGCCCGGCACCCGCGCGATGTTCTCCGGCAAGGTCTCCGTCTTCAACCGCCGCCTCCAGCTCGCCCACCCGGCGTACGAACTGCTGACCGGGGACGGCGACGAGGCCGTGGAGAGCGTCGACAGCTGGGCCGGCGCCCTCATCCCGATCTACCCGGCGACCGCCAAGCTGGAGTCCTGGAAGATCGCCAAGTCCGTGCAGACCGTCCTCCCGAGCGCCCAGGAGGCCGTCGACCCCCTCCCGGACTCCCTGCGGGACGGCCGCGGCCTGGTGACCCTCCCCGAGGCCCTCCTCAAGATCCACCGCCCGCACACCAAGGCCGACGTCGAGGACGCCCGCGCCCGCCTCAAGTGGGACGAGGCCTTCGTCCTCCAGGTCGCCCTCGCCCGCCGCCGGCACGCCGACGCCCAACTCCCGGCCGTGGCCCGCGTCCCCGCCCCGGACGGCCTGCTCACCGCCTTCGACGCCAAGCTCCCCTTCACGCTCACCGAGGGCCAGCAGAAGGTCTCCAAGGAGATCTTCGACGGCCTCGCCACCGAACACCCGATGCACCGGCTGCTCCAGGGAGAGGTCGGAAGCGGGAAGACGATGGTGGCCCTGCGCGCCATGCTCGCCGTCGTCGACGCCGGGGGGCAGGCCGCGATGCTCGCGCCCACCGAGGTGCTGGCGCAGCAGCACCACCGGTCGATCACCGAGATGATGGGGGAGCTGGCCGAGGGCGGCATGCTGGGCGGGGCCGAGCACTCGACGAAGGTCGTGCTGCTCACCGGCTCCATGGGGACGGCGGCCCGTCGGCAGGCGCTGCTGGACCTGGTCACCGGCGAGGCGGGACTCGTCATCGGCACGCACGCGCTGATCGAGGACAAGGTCCAGTTCCACGACCTCGGCCTGGTCGTGGTCGACGAACAGCACCGCTTCGGCGTCGAGCAGCGCGACGCCCTGCGCGGCAAGGGCAAGCAGCCCCCGCACCTGCTGGTCATGACCGCCACCCCCATCCCGCGCACGGTCGCGATGACGGTCTTCGGCGACCTGGAGACCTCCGTCCTCGACCAGCTGCCCGCCGGCCGTTCCCCGATCGCCAGCCATGTCGTCCCCGCCGCCGACAAGCCGCACTTCCTCGCCCGCGCGTGGGAGCGCGTGCGCGAGGAAGTGGAGAACGGGCACCAGGCCTACGTCGTCTGCCCCCGCATCGGCGACGAGGAAGACGACCCGAAGAAGGGCAGGAAGAAGGCCTCGCCCGAGGACGACGCCGAGAAGCGTCCACCGCTGGCCGTCCTGGACGTCGCCGCCCAGCTCGCCAAGGGCCCCCTCCAGGGGCTCCGGATCGAGGTCCTGCACGGCAGGATGCACCCCGACGACAAGGACGCCGTGATGCGCCGCTTCGCCGCCGGCGAGACGGACGTCCTGGTCGCGACGACGGTCATCGAGGTCGGGGTGAACGTTCCGAACGCCACCGCCATGGTGATCATGGACGCCGACCGCTTCGGCGTCTCCCAGCTCCACCAGCTGCGGGGCCGCGTCGGCCGCGGCTCGGCGGCCGGGCTGTGCCTGCTGGTCTCCGAGATGCCCGAGGCGAGCCCGGCCCGCCAGCGGCTGAACGCGGTGGCCTCCACGCTGGACGGCTTCGAGCTCTCCCGCATCGACCTGGAACAGCGCCGCGAGGGCGACGTCCTCGGCCAGGCCCAGTCCGGCGTCCGCTCCTCCCTGCGCATGCTCGCCGTCATCGAGGACGAGGAGATCATCGCGGAGGCCCGCGAGGAGGCCACCGCGGTCGTCGCCGCGGATCCCGAGCTGACCGGCCTGCCCGGGCTGCGCACCGCCCTGGACGCCCTGCTCGACGAGGAGCGCGAGCAGTACCTGGACAAGGGCTGAGCCGCGGTGACCGGCCGTCGGCTGAGAGACTGGGAGCGACCGACACACCCCCAGCGCAAAGGACCCTCATGACCCGCGTGATCGCCGGCCGGGCCGGCGGACGCCGTCTGGCCGTCCCGCCGGGCACCGGCACCCGCCCCACCTCCGACCGGGCGCGCGAGGGCCTCTTCTCCACCTGGCAGTCCCTGCTCGGCGGCCCACTGGACGGCGAGCGCGTCCTCGACCTGTACGCGGGATCGGGCGCCGTCGGCCTGGAGGCGCTCAGTCGCGGCGCAGCGCACACCCTCCTCGTCGAGGCGGACGCCCGCGCGGCCCGGACCATCCGCGAGAACGTGTCGACCCTGGGCCTGCCGGGCGCCGAGGTCAGAGCGGGCAAAGCGGAACAGATCATCCGCACGGCGCCGCCCGCCGACCCGTACGACCTGGTCTTCCTCGACCCCCCGTACGCCGTCTCGGACGACGATCTTCGCGAGATCCTGCTCACACTCCGGACAGGGGGCTGGCTCACCGGGGATGCGCTCGTCACCGTGGAGCGCAGCACCAGAGGCGGCGAATTCGGGTGGCCGGACGGTTTCGAAGCCGTCAGGGCCCGTCGATACGGCGAGGGCACGTTTTGGTACGGTCGCGCCGCCTCTACGTGCGAAGACGCACGATGACCGGACCGGAGAGCGAGGGACCACTGTTGCGCCGCGCCGTCTGTCCGGGGTCATTCGACCCCATCACCAACGGACACCTCGACATCATCGCCCGCGCCTCCCCGCTGTACGACGTCGTACATGTCGTGGTGATGATCAACCAGTCGAAGAAGGGCCTGTTCACGGTCGACGAGCGGATCGAGCTGATCCGCGAGGTCACGGCCGAGTTCGGCAACGTCCAGGTCGAGGCCTACCACGGCCTCCTCGTCGACTACTGCAAGCAGCGCGACATCCCGGCCATCGTGAAGGGCCTGCGCGCGGTCAGCGACTTCGACTACGAACTCCAGATGGCCCAGATGAACAACGGCCTCTCGGGAGTCGAGACCCTCTTCATCCCCACCAGCCCCACCTACAGCTTCCTGTCCTCCTCCCTGGTCAAGGAGGTCGCGCAGTGGGGCGGCGACATCAGCCACCTGGTGCCGCCGCTCGTTCTGGAGCAGCTCACGGAGCGGCTGGGCAAGCACTGAGCGCCTGACAGTGCGTCACCCGGTGTCGGGCGGGGCGGCAGTGGTCGTACAGTCGACCCGTCCGTCTCCATCACAGCTGTAGAGAGTGGCGAGCACACGGTGGACGTGCAGAAGAAGCTCGATGAGATCGTGGCTGCGGTCGGCAGCGCCCGGTCGATGCCCATGTCGGCCTCGTGCGTGGTCAACCGCGCCGACCTGCTCTCGATGCTCGAAGAGGTGCGCCAGGCGCTGCCCGGCTCCCTCGCCCAGGCGCAGGAGCTGATCGGCGGCCGCGAGCAGATGGTGGAGCAGGCCCGTCAGGAGGCCGAGCGGATCATCGAGACCGCGCACGCCGAGCGCGGCTCCCTGATCTCCGACACCGAGGTCGCCCGCCGCTCGCAGAACGAGGCGGACCGGATCCTCGCCGAGTCCCGTCAGGAGGCCGAGGAGATCCGCGCCGAGGCCGACGACTACGTCGACTCCAAGCTCGCCAACTTCGAGGTCGTCCTCACCAAGACCCTCGGCTCGGTCGGCCGCGGCCGGGAGAAGCTCCTCGGTACCGGCCCGGGCGTCGACGAGCAGGGCTACGAGGACGAGGACGCCCCCGAGCGCAGCCACGACCCGGAGACCCTGCGGCGCAACGCCGACGAATACGTCGACATCAAGCTCGGCGCCTTCGAGGCCGTCCTCGCCAAGACGCTGGAGGCCGTCGGCCGCGGCCGGCAGAAGCTGCACGGCCGGATCGCCAGCGACGACCTCGGCGACCTGACCCCCTTCGGCGAGGACGGGACGCCGGGCCTGCACACCAGCGACTCCGACTACCTGGCCGGCCTCGCCGAGCTGGCCGAGGCCCCGGAGCAGCCCGCTCAGAGTCCCGAGGTGCCCGCCCAGCAGCCGACGTACGGCCAGCAGCAGGAGGCGTACGCCTACCAGCACCAGCAGCAGGACCCCTACGGCTATCAGCAGCAGTACGCCCAGCAGCAGGACCCGTACGGCTACCAGCAGGCCGACCCGTACGCCGCCTACCCGCAGCAGGGGTACGACCAGCAGGCCGCCTACGACCAGAACCAGCAGCAGGCGTACGTCCAGCAGCAGGGGCAGGTTCAGGAACAGCAGGCGCAGGCGCTCGACGAGACCAGTCTCTTCGACACCGGCATGATCAGCGCCGAGCAGCTGAGGGCCTACGAACAGGGGCGCGGCGGCCACTGACGGCCGGGCCGCCGGGGGCGCGCGCCGGGGTGCGGAGCGGGGCGCCCGGACCGGATTGGGCCGTGAGCGAAAGGTCCAGTATCCTGGCTCTTCGGTCGCGTGTACGTCCGCGATCAACGCTGCCCACGGAACACCAGGGGCGGCGTCCCCATGAGTTCGAAAGATCGAAAGCAGGAATGGCTCTGAACGCCCGCCTCGACCACCGCAACCCTCTTGTGTTCGACACACACGAGCTGGGGCGGCGTCCTGGCGCGCTGCAGCGCCTGAACCGCACGATCGACGCTCCCGTGGATCTGGGGATCCAGGGTGTCATCGGAGTGCCGGAAGGCGCCTCGGTGGAGCTCGACCTCCGCCTGGAGTCGGTCATGGAAGGGGTGCTTGTCACAGGCACCGCCCGTGCATCGGCCAAGGGGGAGTGCGTAAGGTGTCTGGAGCCGCTCGAGCAGGTGCTCACAGCGGACTTCCAGGAGATGTTCTCGTACCCTGACGCCGATGACCGGGGCCGCCCCAAGGCGGAGCCGGCCGACGACGCCGAGGACGACGAGGACACGCTCTTCCTCGAGGACGGACTGTTCGACCTCGAACCCGTGCTGCGTGATGCGGTGGTGCTCGCACTGCCGATGCAGCCGGTGTGCCAGGACGACTGCCCGGGCCTGTGCTCCGAATGTGGAGCCCGGCTCGCGGACGACCCGGAACACCACCATGACGCCGTCGACATCCGTTGGGCGGCACTGCAGGGACTCGCCGGTTCACTCGAAGATGGCGAGAAGGACGAGTTGAGCGGCGCCGAACCTGGCGTCGACGAGAAGCAGGAGAAGTAGCCGTGGCTGTTCCGAAGCGGAAGATGTCGCGCAGCAACACGCGCCACCGCCGGTCGCAGTGGAAGGCTGCGGTCCCCACCCTGGTTGCGTGCGAGCGCTGCCACGAGCCCAAGCTGCAGCACATCGCGTGCCCGGCTTGCGGCACCTATAACAAGCGCCAGGTCCTCGAGGTCTGAGCGGCTGGTGAGAGGTCTGATGTCTGACGCCAAGGCGGATTCAAACGCCAAGAAAAAGGCGGACAACACAGCCTCGTCCCACACGCTTCTGGAAGGGCGGCTCGGCTACAAGCTCGAGTCCGCCCTTCTGGTGCGTGCGCTGACCCACCGTTCCTACGCGTACGAGAACGGCGGTCTGCCGACCAACGAGCGCCTGGAGTTCCTCGGGGACTCCGTGCTGGGGCTCGTGGTCACGGACACGCTGTACCGCACCCACCCCGACCTGCCCGAGGGCCAACTGGCCAAGTTGCGGGCCGCGGTGGTCAACTCTCGTGCGCTGGCGGAAGTGGGCCGCGGCCTCGAACTCGGCCTCTTCATCCGGCTCGGCCGGGGTGAGGAAGGCACGGGAGGCCGGGACAAGGCGTCCATCCTCGCCGACACCCTTGAAGCGGTGATCGGCGCTGTCTATCTCGACCAGGGTCTGGAAGCGGCGGGCGAACTCGTCCACCGGCTCTTCGATCCGCTGATCGAGAAGTCCTCGAACCTCGGTGCCGGCCTGGACTGGAAGACCAGTCTCCAGGAGCTCACCGCGACCGAGGGGCTCGGTGTTCCCGAGTACCTGGTCTCGGAGACCGGTCCCGACCACGAGAAGACCTTTACTGCTGCCGCCCGCGTCGGAGGCGTCTCGTACGGCACCGGCACCGGCCGCAGCAAGAAGGAGGCGGAGCAGCAGGCCGCGGAGTCCGCGTGGCGTGCGATCCGTTCCGCCGCGGACGAACGCGCGAAGTCGGCCCAGGCCGCGGAGCAGGCGGCTCATGCCGCTCAGCTGGCGGCCAAGGAAGCCGAGGGGACCGCCGACACCCCCTCGACGCCGACCACCGACACGGCCACGGCCTGATCCTTCACAAGCAGCACCGCACCACCGGACCCCGTCGCAGCGCACCAGCGCCGCGGCGGGGTCCCGTGCGTGTCGCAGGGCCCGGGGGAGCGGGCTCAACGCCTCGTCGGCAGTGCCCGCCGCGTGCGATGTACGCTTCCGGCATCACCCCCAGTCCGCCCTCCGGAGGAGTCCCGTGCCCGAGTTGCCCGAGGTCGAAGTCGTGCGCCGGGGCTTGGAGCGCTGGGTGTCCGGGCGGGTCGTCAAGTCCGTCGAGGTGCGTCATCCGCGGGCCGTACGGCGGCACTTGGCGGGGCCGGACGGCTTCGCCACGTCGCTGGAGGGGCAGCGGATCGGTGAGGCGAAGCGGCGCGGCAAGTACCTGTGGCTGCCGCTCGACGACTCCCCGTTCTCCGTGCTCGCGCATCTCGGGATGAGCGGTCAGCTCCTCGTGCAGCCGCAGGAGGCCGTGGAGGAGAAGCACCTGCGGATCCGCTTCCGCTTCGACGACGCCCTCGGCACCGAGCTGCGCTTCGTCGACCAGCGGACCTTCGGGGGCCTCTCGCTGCACGAGAACACCGCCGACGGACTGCCCGACGTCATCGCGCACATCGCCCGCGATCCGCTGGACCCGCTGTTCGACGACGCCGCGTTCCACGTCGCCCTGCGGGCCCGCCGCACGACGATCAAGCGCGCCCTGCTCGACCAGTCGCTGATCAGCGGCGTCGGCAACATCTACGCGGACGAGGCCCTCTGGCGTTCCAAGCTGCACTACGAGCGTCCGACGGGGACCATGACCCGGCCGCGCACCGCCGAACTCCTCGGCCACATCCGCGACGTCATGAACGACGCCCTCGCCGCCGGCGGCACCAGCTTCGACAGCCTCTACGTCAACGTGAACGGTGAGTCGGGCTACTTCGACCGCTCGCTCGACGCGTACGGGCGCGAGGGCGAGCCGTGCCGTCGCTGCGGGACGCCGATGCGGCGGCGGGCCTGGATGAACCGCTCGAGCTATTTCTGCCCACGCTGCCAGCGCGCACCGCGGCCGGGCGCCGACCTCTAGTCGCCGCGCTCGCCGGACTCGGCGGCGGTCATGCCCCGCGCGTCGCGTCGTAGCGGCCGCGGGACTCCAGGACCTCGTCCATGCTGCCCTCCACGAAGGTGATGAGGCCGATCAGGCGCTCGGCGACCTGGCGGCCGAGCGGCGTGAGGCTGTAGTCGACGCGGGGCGGGTTCGTGGGCTGCGCGTCCCGGTGCACCAGCCCGTCGCGTTCCAGCGCGTGCAGGGTCTGGGAGAGCATCTTCTCGCTGACGCCGTCGATCCGGCGCCGCAGTTCGTTGAAGCGGAACGTGCCGTCGTGCAGGGCGCCCAGCGTGAGCGAGCCCCAGCGGCCGGTGACGTGCTCCAGCGTGCCCCGGGACGGGCAACTGCGCGCGAACACGTTGTACGCGAGGTCCGCGCCGTCGGGGCAGGCGGAGCCCTCGTCGCGATCGGGATGCTCGGACACGGGGGCGACGGATTCCATACGAGCAGCATACGCAGACACAGCGCTTCCCGGAAGGTTGCACTAACTTCTAGTTAGTGCTTTCCTTTCGGTATCGCCGGTGAGCAGCCCCTACGCTGCCGCCGTTCTCGTCCTTTGAGGAGTCCTGCTGTGACGACCCCTGTTGTCTCCATCGCCTACCACTCCGGCTACGGCCACACCGCGGTCCTCGCGGAGGCCGTGCGCACGGGTGCTCTCGAAGCCGGTGCCGAGGTCCACCTCATCCAGGTCGACGAGATCACCGACGCGCAGTGGGAGCAGCTCGACGCCTCGGACGCCGTGGTCTTCGGGTCGCCGACGTACATGGGCACCGCGTCGGGTGCCTTCCACGTCTTCGCGGAGGCGTCCTCGAAGCGGTGGTTCGGACAGGACTGGAAGGACAAGCTGGCCGCCGGATTCACCAACTCCGGCTCGAAGAGCGGCGACAAACTGCACACCCTGCAGTTCTTCCAGATCCTCGCCGCCCAGCACGGCATGAACTGGGTCAACCTCGGTCTGCACCCGGGCTGGAACAACAGCGCCGGCTCCGAGCACGACCTCAACCGCCTCGGCGTCTTCGCGGGCGCCGCCGCGGCCACCAACGTCGACGAGGGCCCCGACGCGGTCCACCCCTCCGACATCGCCACCGCCGAACACCTGGGCCGCCGCATCACCGAGACGGCCCGCGTCTTCACCCTGGGCCGCGCGGCGGCGGTGCCGGTCGCGTAGCCGGGGCGGCGCGCGGCGGACCGTTCCCGACGGGGCTCAGCCGCGTGACGGTGAGCGGGCGGGGCGGGAGTGGGCGGGGTCGGTCGTGCGGGGTCGGCTCAGTAGCCGAAGTCCTGCGTCCACCACGGGCCGCCCGAGCCGAAGTGCGCTCCGACGCCGAGGGTCTTGAAGTCGCAGTTCAGTATGTTCGCGCGGTGGCCGGGGCTGTTCATCCAGGCTTCCATGACCGCTTCGGCCGTGGTCTGGCCGCGGGCTATGTTCTCGCCGCCGAGGCCGGTGATGCCGGCCTTCGCCGCACGGTCCCAGGGGCTGAGGCCGCTCGGGTCGGTGTGGTCGAAGAAGGCGCGTGCCGCCATGTCCTCGCTGAACGACTGCGCCAGGTCCGACAGCGCGCTGTTCGCGGACACCGGGCTGCAGCCCACCTTGGAGCGCTCGTCGTTGACGAGCTTGAGCACCTCGGCCTCGGCCGCCGCCTCCGCGGAGACGGTCACCGGGGCCTTGGCCACCGGTGCCTTCGTCGCGGTCTTCGAGGGCTTCGGGGCCTCGGGGGCCTTCGACTCCTCGGTCGGCTCGGCGCTCGGCTTCTTCGAGGGCGTCTTCGTCGGAGCGGCCGACGGCGACGACGAGGAAGGGGCCGCCGAGGGGGTGGCCGCGCGATCGGCGTCACGGCTCGTCGCCGTGTCGTCGTCGTGGGCCTCCGCACTGCCCGAGGTGCCGCCCTGCTGGGTCTCCAGACCGGAGGGCGAGCCGACGGCCTGCACCTTGTCGGAGTTGCCGCCGCCGCCACCGAGCGCGTAGTTGTCGGCGCCGGGCATCACGCCCGCCGCGACAGCCGCGGTACCCAGGGCCACAGCCGCCGAGACACCGAGCAGACCGGTGCGTACCGGAGTCGCACCCTTCTTCTTGCGGTGCGAGCGGGCGGACGACGTGGACGGGAGATCGGCGACGGCCGCGTAGCCGTACAGGTTCTCCGGACCGTAGTTCTGCGTGTCGGCCCAGTGCGGGTCGGTGGCGCGGCCTGTGGCGGCGCGGCCGGCGTCGTGGCGTCGGTGGCGTCCCATCTCTTGGGCCTTCCTCGATCTTGCGTCAGGCGATCCTCAAATGAACCTCACCCGAAAGAGTGAGTTTCCTATGAGACTCATTGGGTGGGGACGGTACCCCATGGCGCAAGGGGAGGAAGTGCTCCGAGAGACATTGTCCGGTTAGCGTGCACCCATGAACGAGGTTGTACGGCTGGTCGTCTGGGTACGCGGGCGCGTCCAAGGTGTGGGTTTCCGCTGGTTCACGCGTGCCCGGGCCCTGGAGATCGGCGGGCTGAGTGGTTTTGCTCTCAATTTGGACGACGGACGCGTCCAGGTCGTCGCGGAGGGCCCTCGCGCCGGCTGTCAAGGACTGCTCGACTGGCTCCAGGGCGACGACACGCCCGGCCGGGTGGACGGCGTCACTGAGATCTGGGACACGCCCCGGGGGATCTACGACGGGTTCGCGATCCGCTGACGATGTGACCCGTGAGTGCCTCCTGGAAGCACTCCGTACATGCCCCGGGCACCTGCCTGAAGCGGAAACGGCCTGGTGGTTGCCAAGAAGGCCGCGAAGTGGCAGGCTCGCGGGGTAACGATGATCTCCACGCCCTGAGGGTCCCGCAGGAGTCGCAGCGCCGCCGGTCCAGAGCCGCGCGACAGCGGGTTGCCCCCGATACGGGGCGTGATCGTGTTGACCGTCAAACTTTTTGGTGAGACTCTGAAAGCCCCGCGCACCTTAGCTGTTTGGCATGTGGAACGGCAGCAGGACATCAGCAGTGTCAAGCACGCGGGTGCGATTCCCTCACGACCCACACCGCTTCCCGGTCGGTCACTCAGTGTGGAGGACCATCCATCATGGCAAAGGCGCTTCTCGGTTACGTCGGCGGTTCCGACCCGCGACTCATTGCCGAGATGCGACGGCTCCAGCAGCGCGTACAGGACCTCGAATCCGAGCTCGTACGGATTCAGGCCGAGAACGACGCGCTCGCGGCTGCCGCTTCTCACGACTCGCTTCTCGAGAGCATCGACGTACCCCAGGCGGAGCCTGCGCTCACCTGATCGCTGCACCGCACCACGACGACAGCAGTGGTCGGGCAGCCCGAATCAACCGCTGAGTTGTCAGATTTGCAAGGGACGCCTCTTCGGCGTCCCTTCTTTCTTTCCCCCGCGCCCCGTGGACCCCCGTCCCCTCTCTTCAACGTGTGGTGTGCCCTGCGCATTCACGGGTGAAACCGCGCGTTCATGGAGTGAGACCGGGGCCGAAAGGTAGAGTCCGGCGGCGTGCACCTCAAGGCCCTGACCCTCCGCGGGTTCAAATCGTTCGCCTCGGCGACCACGCTGCGGTTCGAGCCGGGCATCACCTGCGTCGTGGGCCCCAACGGCTCGGGCAAGTCCAACGTCGTGGACGCGCTCAGCTGGGTCATGGGCGAGCAGGGTGCCAAGTCGCTGCGCGGCGGCAAGATGGAGGACGTCATCTTCGCCGGCACTACCGGGCGTCCGCCGCTCGGCCGGGCCGAGGTCTCCCTCACCATCGACAACTCCGACGGCGCCCTGCCCATCGAGTACGCCGAGGTCACCATCACGCGGATCATGTTCCGCAACGGCGGCAGCGAGTACCAGATCAACGGCGACACCTGCCGGCTGCTGGACATCCAGGAACTGCTGTCCGACTCCGGCATCGGCCGCGAGATGCACGTCATCGTCGGCCAGGGCCAGCTCGACTCGGTCCTGCACGCGGACCCGATGGGCCGCCGGGCCTTCATCGAGGAGGCGGCCGGCGTCCTCAAGCACCGCAAGCGCAAGGAGAAGGCGCTGCGGAAACTGGACGCGATGAAGGCGAACATGGCCCGTGTCCAGGACCTCACGGACGAGCTGCGCCGCCAGCTCAAGCCGCTCGGCCGACAGGCCGCCGTGGCCCGTCGCGCCGCCGTCATCCAGGCCGACCTGCGCGACGCCCGGCTGCGGCTGCTCGCCGACGACCTCGTCCGGCTGCGCGGGGCGCTCCAGTCCGAGATCGCCGACGAGGCCGCTCTCAAGGAACGCAAGGAGTCCGCCGAGGCCGAGCTGAAGAAGGCGCTCCAGCGCGAGGCCCTCCTGGAGGACGAGGTCCGGCAGCTGACCCCACGCCTCCAGCGCGCCCAGCAGAGCTGGTACGAACTCTCCCAGCTCGCCGAGCGGGTCCGCGGGACGATCTCGCTGGCCGACGCGCGCGTGAAGAGCGCCACGTCCGTGCCGGCCGAGGAACGGCGTGGACGCGACCCCGAGGACATGGAGCGCGAGGCCGCCCGGATCCGTGAACAGGAGGCCGAGCTCGAAGCCGCCCTGGAGGCGGCGGAACGGGCTCTGGAGGACACGGTCGCCCACCGCGCGGAGCTGGAACGGGAACTGACCGTCGAGGAGCGCCGCCTCAAGGACGTGGCCCGGGCCATCGCCGACCGCAGGGAGGGCCTCGCCCGGCTCAACGGTCAGGTCAACGCAGCCCGTTCACGGGCCGCGTCCGCCCAGGCCGAGATCGACCGGCTCGCCGCCGCACGCGACGAGGCCCAGGAGCGCGCGTTCGCCGCCCAGGAGGAGTACGAGCAGCTGAAGGCCGAGGTCGAGGGCCTCGACGCGGACGACGCCGACCTCACCGACCGGCACGAGGCGGCGAAACGGGCGCTGTCCGACGCCGAGGCCGGCCTGGGTGCCGCCCGCGAGGCGGTCACCGCGGCGGAACGCCGACGGGCCGCGACCCAGGCCCGCCGCGAGGCACTCGCCCTCGGGCTCCGGCGTAAGGACGGCACGGGAGCGCTGCTCGGCGCCCGCGACCGGCTGACCGGGCTGCTGGGCCCCGCCGCCGAACTGCTGTCGGTCACCCCCGGTTTCGAGGTCGCGCTCGCCGCCGCGTTCGGCGCGGCCGCCGACGCCATCGCCGTCAGCACGCCCGCCTCGGCCGCCGAGGCCATCCGCCTGCTGCGCAAACAGGACGCGGGCCGGGCCTCCCTCCTGCTCGCCGGAGCACCCGAGGACAACGGGCCGCACGGGGGCGGGGGACAGGAGCAGAGCCCGGGCGAAGGAAGCCGGTGGGCGACCGACCTCGTGCGAGGACCCGCCGAGCTGATGCCCGCCGTGCGGCGGCTGCTGCACGGGATCGTCGTCGTCGGGACCCTGGAGGACGCCGAGGACCTGGTCTACGCGCGGCCCGGACTCACCGCCGTGACCGCCGAGGGCGACCTGCTCGGGGCGCACTTCGCGCACGGCGGATCCGCCGGCGCGCCCAGCCTTCTCGAGGTGCAGGCCTCCGTGGACGAGGCGGCGGCCGAGCTGGAGGAGCTGGCCGTGCGCTGCGAGGAACTGACCGAGGCGCAGTACCTCGCCACCGAGCTGCGCACCGAACGGGCGGCCCTCGTCGAAGAGGTGGGGGAGCGGCGGCGGGCCGCCGAGCGGGAGAAGTCGGCGGTCGCGCAGCAGCTCGGCCGGCTGGCCGGGCAGGCGCGCGGCGCCGCGGGCGAGGCCGAGCGGAGCACCGCGGCCGCCGCCCGCGCGCAGGACGCCCTCGACCGGGCCCTGGAGGAGGCGGAGGAACTGGCCGAACGGCTCGTCGTGGCCGAGGAGATGCCCGTCGAGGAGGAGCCCGACACCTCGGCACGCGACCGGCTCGCCGCGGACGGCGCCAACGCCCGGCAGACCGAGATGGAAGCCAGGCTTCAGGTGCGGACCCACGAGGAGCGGGTCAAGGGCCTCGCCGGACGGGCCGACTCGCTCGACCGGGCCGCCCGCGCCGAACGCGAGGCACGCGCGCGTGCCGAGCAGCGCCGGGCGCGGCTGCGCCACGAGGCGGCCGTCGCGCAGGCCGTGGCCTCGGGAGCGCGGCAGCTGCTCGCCCACGTCGAGGTCTCGCTCGGCCGCGCCGACGAGGAGCGCACCGTCGCCGACACCGCCAAGGCCCACCGCGAGCAGGAGCTCGGCGCCGCGCGGAGCCAGGGCCGCGACCTCAAGGCGGAGCTGGACAAGCTCACCGACTCGGTCCACCGCGGGGAGGTGCTGGGCGCCGAGAAGCGGATGCGCGTGGAGCAGCTGGAGGCCAAGGCGCTGGACGAGCTCGGTGTCGAGCCGGCGGGACTCGTCGCGGACTACGGCCCCGACCAGCCCGTACCGCCGTCCCTGCCGGCCGAGGGCGAGGAGCTGCCCGAGGACCCGGAGCACCCCCGCAACCAGCCCCGGCGGTTCCACCGTGCCGAGCAGGAGAAGCGGCTCAAGTCGGCCGAGCGGGCGTACCAGCAGCTGGGCAAGGTCAACCCGCTCGCCCTGGAGGAGTTCGCCGCGCTGGAGGAGCGCCACAAGTTCCTCAGTGAGCAGCTGGAAGACCTCAAGAAGACGCGGGCCGACCTCCTCCAGGTGATCAAGGAGGTCGACGAGCGGGTCGAGCAGGTGTTCACCGAGGCGTATCGCGACACCGCTCGGGAGTTCGAGGGGGTCTTCAGCCGGCTGTTCCCCGGCGGTGACGGCCGGCTCATCCTGACCGACCCCGACAACATGCTCACCACGGGCGTCGACGTCGAGGCCCGCCCGCCGGGCAAGAAGGTCAAGCGGCTCAGCCTGCTCTCCGGCGGCGAACGGTCGCTGACCGCCGTGGCGCTGCTCGTGTCGATCTTCAAGGCGCGCCCCAGCCCGTTCTACGTGATGGACGAGGTCGAGGCGGCGCTCGACGACACCAACCTCCAGCGGCTGATCCGGATCATGCAGGAGCTGCAGGAGGCCTCGCAGCTGATCGTGATCACGCACCAGAAGCGCACGATGGAGGTCGCCGACGCGCTGTACGGCGTCTCCATGCAGGGCGACGGCGTCTCGAAGGTCATCAGCCAGCGGCTGCGCTGACGCCCCGTCCCGCGCGGTGCCCGAATCCCCGTCGCCGGGGCCCGGAGGACGTCCGTCCACCCGGTCGGCGTACCGGGACCGGCTTTCGCCGTGCGGCCATCACCTGTCCCGGGGGCACCCGTGGGCGGGCCGCGCGCCCGTGCCCGCACCGCTCGCCGGCGCGTGTGTTCCGAGTGTCACATCCGTGTACCACCCACGGAGTTACTGCCGACGCTTCGGGGGCAGAAGGCCTTGTGTTGAGCCGTACGAGGGTCAACTGTTCAACTCTTGAACGCAGCGACACCCGTTTGAGCGCGCAAATTCACAGCATCCCGAGTATTGACTTCGAAACTTGAAGGCATAGTCTCTGCAACGTTGCTTTTACCTTCAGGTGGTGGGCGGCGTGAAGGTGTGCGCCACTGTTACCACCATCGAAGGGTTTCGCCCCCCACCCCCGGCAGCGAGGCCGGTGGCCCGAGGAGTTTTACGTGACCAGCGCAGCGCAGGCACCCCCACCGGCAGCCAAGTCGGCTCATCCCGAACATCTCGGGCACGTCATCTTCATCGCGGCCGCCGCCGCGATGGGCGGTTTCCTGTTCGGGTACGACAGCGCCGTCATCAACGGCACCGTCGAGGCCATCCGAAGCCGTTACGACATCGGCTCCGCGGCCCTCGCCCAGGTCATCGCCATCGCGCTGATCGGCTGTGCCGTCGGCGCCGCGACCGCCGGCCGCATCGCCGACCGCATCGGCCGTATCCGCTGCATGCAGATCTCCGCGGTCCTGTTCACCATCAGCGCCGTCGGCTCGGCTCTGCCCTTCGCGCTGTGGGACCTGGCCTTCTGGCGCATCATCGGCGGATTCGCCATCGGCATGGCCTCCGTCATCGGCCCCGCCTACATCGCCGAGGTCTCCCCGGCGGCGTACCGCGGCCGGCTCGGCTCCTTCCAGCAGGCCGCGATCGTCGTCGGCATCGCGATCTCGCAGCTCGTCAACTACGGCATCCTGCAGGCCGCCGACGGCGACCAGCGCGGCAAGCTGATGGGTCTGGAAGCCTGGCAGGTCATGCTCGGCGTCATGGTCATCCCGGCCGTCCTCTACGGCCTGCTCTCCTTCGCCATCCCCGAGTCCCCGCGCTTCCTGCTCGAGGTCGGCCGCACGGACCGGGCCCGCGAGGTGCTCAAGGAGGTCGAGGGCGACCACGTCGACCTGGACGCCCGCGTCGCCGAGATCGAGCAGGCGATGAAGCGTGAGCACAAGTCGAGCTTCAAGGACCTGCTCGGCGGCACCTTCTTCTTCAAGCCGATCGTCTGGATCGGTATCGGCCTCTCGGTCTTCCAGCAGTTCGTCGGCATCAACATCGCGTTCTACTACTCCGCGACGCTGTGGCAGTCGGTGGGCGTCGACCCGACGGACTCGTTCTTCTACTCGTTCACCACGTCGATCATCAACATCGTCGGCACCGTGATCGCCATGATCTTCGTGGACCGCATCGGCCGTAAGCCGCTCGCCCTCATCGGCTCGGTGGGTATGGCGATCGGTCTCGGCCTGGAAGCCTGGGCCTTCTCCTACGACCTGGTCGACGGCAAGCTGCCCGCCGCCCAGGGCTGGGTCGCCCTGATCGCCGCCCACGTCTTCGTCCTCTTCTTCGCCCTCTCCTGGGGTGTCGTGGTCTGGGTCTTCCTCGGCGAGATGTTCCCGAACCGGATCCGCGCCGCCGCCCTCGGTGTCGCCGCCTCCGCGCAGTGGATCGCCAACTGGGCCATCACCGCGAGCTTCCCGTCGCTGGCCGACTGGAACCTCTCGGGGACCTACATCATCTACACGGTGTTCGCCGTGCTCTCCATCCCCTTCGTGCTCAAGTTCGTCAAGGAGACGAAGGGCAAGACCCTGGAGGAGATGGGCTAGCCCCATCCGCGTCACCGGCGGCCCCGCACGGGCCCCGGTGGCTCCCCGAAGCTCGGGGAGAAGGGCCAAGTCCCCGCTGCCCCTCTCCTCGTACTCGTGAGAGACGTATCGCCCCGGTTCGGACCGAAAGGTCAGTCGAGCCGGGGCAGTACGTTTTCGCAGAACAGCTGGAGACTGCGCCAGCCCTCGTCCAGGGGCATCCCACCGGCCAGCGGGTGCAGGACGAGGTTGTCCAGGCCCAGCGCCACGCACTGCTCGGGCGTCAGGACGCGGTACACGCCCTCGGCGCGCAGCTCCCCGACCGTCGTGGCCGCCGACTTCACGGCCGAGCGGATCTCGCCGGACTGCCACGAGGCGTACGTCCGTGCCTCGTGCAGGAAGTGCGTGCCGTACTCGGCCCAGGCGCGGTCCGGGTCCTCGGCGATGTGCAGCAGCGGCGTCTTGGCCGCGGGCATCATCGTCCAGCCCTCGGTGCCGTACTCGACGAGCCGCTCCTTGTAGTAGGCCTCCAGCTCGGGCAGGTGCGCGCTCGGGAAGAACGGCAGCCCGAGCCGGGCGGCGCGCCGGGCCGCCGGCCGGGAGGAGCCCCCGACGAGCAGCAGTGGATGCGGATCCGAGAACGGGCGCGGGGTGACCCGTACCGTCCGGCCCCGGTAACGGAACTCCTCGCCGGTCCATGCCTTGAGCACCGTCTCCAGCAGCTCGTCCTGGAGCCTGCCGCGCTGCTTCCAGTCGACGTCGAAGAGCGCGTACTCCTCGGGCCGGTAGCCGATGCCGGCCACGGTCACCAGGCGGCCGCCGCTGAGCAGGTCCAGCACGGCGATGTCCTCGGCCAGACGCAGCGGATCGTGCAGCGGCCCGATGACCGCGGAGACCGTGACCGCGACGTTCCGGGTCGCCCCGAAGACGGCGCCCGCGAACGCGAACGGCGAGGGCAGCCAGTTGTTGGCGACACCGTGATGCTCCTCCGTCTGCACCGTGGTGATCCCGCGGTCGTCGGCGTACCGGGCCATCTCGACGGCCGCCTTGTAGCGGGCACTCAGCGAGGCGGGGGTGGCGCCGGGTTCGACGAGATTGAAGCGCACGACCGTTACGGGCATGGGGAGCCCCCCTTCGTGTGTGGTGGGGGACGGTAGCTGACGGTGCGTCAGGTGGCCATAGCGGCGGAACCCGGAATCCGGCACGGGCGAGGTGCGGCTCCCTGCCGCCCCCGCCCCCGATCCTCGTACGAAACTACAAGAGTTCCTCTGCGCGGGGGAAAATCCCTCCCGCGCGGGCGATGGCTGATACTGGGGGACGTTATGGAAACCGTCATCCTTGCTGTAGTCATCGCCGTGGTCGTGATCGGCGCGCTCGGCGGGCTCGTCGTCGGCAGCCGCAAGCGCAAGCAGCTGCCCCCGCCGCCCCCGTCCGCCCCCGACATCACCGCCCCGCCGGCCGAACCGCACGTCGGCGACGAGGCCGAGACGCCGCGCGACGAGTCGCGCCGCACGATAGAGGAAGTGGATCTCCCCGACCGCTCGGCCGACGCGCCGGTCGTCGTGGAGGAGCCTCCCACCGCCCCCGCGATCGAGATCCCGGAACCCACCGCCGGCCGCCTCGTGCGCCTGCGCGGCCGGCTCTCCCGCTCGCAGAACGCGCTCGGCAAGGGGCTGCTCACGCTGCTCTCGCGCGAGCACCTCGACGAGGACACCTGGGAGGAGATCGAGGACACGCTGCTGACCGCCGACGTCGGCGTGCAGCCCACCCAGGAACTGGTCGACCGGCTGCGCGAGCGCGTCAGGGTGCTCGGCACGCGCACCCCGGACGAACTCCGCGGCCTGCTGCGCGAGGAGCTGCTCCAGCTGCTCGTCCCGGAGTTCGACCGCGAGGTCAAGACCGACTCGAACCTCGACACCCCGGGCATCGTGATGGTCGTCGGTGTCAACGGCACCGGCAAGACCACCACCACCGGCAAGCTCGCGCGCGTCCTCGTCGCCGACGGCAAGAACGTCGTGCTGGGGGCCGCCGACACCTTCCGTGCCGCCGCCGCCGACCAGCTCCAGACGTGGGGCGAGCGCGTCGGCGCCCGCACCGTGCGCGGCCCCGAGGGCGGCGACCCCGCCTCGATCGCGTTCGACGCGGTCAAGGAGGGCATCGAGGAGGGCGCGGACGTCGTCCTCATCGACACCGCGGGCCGGCTGCACACCAAGACCGGTCTGATGGACGAGCTGGGCAAGGTCAAGCGCGTCGTCGAGAAGCACGCCCCGCTCGACGAGGTGCTCCTCGTCCTCGACGCCACCACCGGGCAGAACGGTCTCATCCAGGCGCGCGTCTTCGCCGAGGTCGTCGACATCACCGGCATCGTGCTGACCAAGCTCGACGGCACGGCGAAGGGCGGCATCGTCATCGCGGTCCAGCGCGAGCTGGGCGTGCCCGTGAAGCTCGTGGGGCTCGGCGAGGGCGCGGACGACCTGGCGCCGTTCGAGCCGGAGGCGTTCGTTGACGCCCTTATCGGAGAGTGACCACCCGCGCGAACGCGTAGGTGCCCGAAGAAGCGCCCGCCTCCCGAGACGTACTCGGGGGACGGGCGCTTCGTCGTGCGGGTGGTGCCGTCGTCGCCGTTCGCCGTGCGGCAGGGGGCGGGGTGAGGGGCGGTCCCGGGCGGTCAGACCCGCGACCGGTGCGCCACGTAGGCCAGTGTGCCCAGCAGCAGGCGGGCCTGGGGCGGGTTCGTCGCCGAGTCGAGCGCGGGGGCCCGCAGCCAGCGGACCGGGCCGAGACCGGCCCGGTCGGAGGGCGGGGCGGTGACGAACGTGCCACGACCGAGGCCGTGCAGGTCGAGGGAGGCGTCGTCCCAGCCCATCCGGTACAGCAGACGGGGGAGTTCGGCGGCGGAGCCGGGGGAGACGAAGAAGTGGGCGCGGCCGTCAGGCGTCGCCGCGACCGGGCCGAGCGGAAGACCCATCCGCTCCAGGCGGACGAGCGCGCGGCGCCCGGCGGCCTCCGCCACCTCGATCACGTCGAACGCGCGGCCGACCGGGAGCATCACCGCGGCGCCCGGGAACCCGGCCCAGGTGCCGGTCGCCTCGTCGAGGGTGGCGCCGGCCCGGATCGTCGGAGCGAAGTCCAGGGGGTGCGCTCCGGGCGCCGTGCAGTCGGTCCTGCCGCACGAGCACGCGCCCGCCGCGGCCCGCGCGCCCGGGACCACGTCCCAGCCCCACAGTCCGGTGTACTCGGCGACGGCGGTGCACTCCGACGAGCGGCCGCGGCGTCGTGTCCCGGTCCGGATGTCGCGCATCGTCCGACTGCTGCCGATCGTGAAGCCCATGCCCCCTCCAACGGGTCCGACGCACCAGTGGTTACGTGACGGAGCCGGATTGTCACGCTCTGCTTCCAGCTGCCCGCTGCCGCGGGGTCCAGGCGGCGCTCTGTTGCGCACCGGGTGGTGCGATCGACTGCGTGCGCCCCGGCGTACACCGTTCCGCCCATCCCCGGTGGTGCTGTGTCAAGTGAATCGCGATCAGCGCGCGCAGAGTTCATTCGAAGGGGTGGCGAATGGTGGCGTTTCACGGATCGCCATGGCTGGACGGGTGATCGTAGGATTACTTTGTGTGCACGAGACCTGGGGACGTCGCACTCGTGGGTATGCCAAGGGCAAGTCGGCTTCCCGTTCGAAGGGTGAGAACTGGCGGACGGGCGGCCGTATTTACCGGCATTCTGATAGGGCTTGGCGCACAGCGGCGACAAGTTGGTTCAGGGATGGGGGCGTTCCAGTGGGCGGCAACGGCGGAGGCGGGACGAACGCTGAGAAGCGCCCCAACGAGCTGCTCGGCTCGTGGTTCGTGCGCAGTGGCTGGTCCAAGGGTGAGCTGGCGCGTCAAGTGAACCGCCGGGCACGCCAGTTGGGCGCCAATCACATCTCCACGGACACCTCGCGGGTGCGCCGCTGGCTGGACGGGGAGAACCCGCGCGAGCCGATCCCGCGCATCCTGTCCGAGCTGTTCTCCGAGCGGTTCGGCTGTGTCGTCGCCGTCGAGGACCTCGGTCTGCGCGCGGCCCACCAGGCGCCGTCCGTGTCGGGGGTCGACCTGCCCTGGACGGGCCCGCAGACCGTCGCGCAGATCAGCGAATACTCACGCAGCGACCTGATGCTGGCGCGCCGCGGCTTCCTCGGCAGCTCGCTCGCCCTCGCCGCCGGTCCGGCTCTGATCGAGCCCATGCAGCGCTGGCTCGTGCCCACGTCGCTGGCCCAGCAGGAGGAGCCCGAGCCGCCCGCCTCGGCCCGTCGCGGCGGCCGGCTCTCCAAGCCGGAGCTGGACCTCCTGGAGTCCACCACGGTGATGTTCCGTCAGTGGGACGCCCAGTGCGGCGGCGGTCTGCGCCGCAAGGCCGTCGTCGGCCAGCTCCACGAGGTGACGGACCTGTTGCAGGAGCCGCAGCCCGCCGCCACCACCAAGCGCCTGTTCAAGGTCGCCGCCGAACTCGCCGAACTGGCGGGCTGGATGAGCTACGACGTAGGCCTCCAGCCCACCGCCCAGAAGTACTTCGTGCTCGCCCTGCACGCCTCGAAGGAAGCGGGCGACAAGCCCCTCGGCTCGTACATCCTCTCCAGCATGAGCCGCCAGATGATCCATCTGGGGCGGCCCGACGACGCGTTGGAACTGATCCACCTCGCGCAGTACGGCAGCCGCGACTGCGCGAGCCCGCGCACCCAGTCGATGCTGTATGCGATGGAGGCCCGCGCGTACGCCAACATGGGCCAGCCCGGCAAGTGCAAGCGGGCCGTGCGGATGGCCGAGGACACCTTCTCCGACGTGCACGAGTGGGACGACCCGGATCCCGACTGGATCCGCTTCTTCTCCAAGGCCGAGCTGTACGGCGAGAACTCGCACTCCTACCGTGACCTCGCCTACGTCGCGGGCCGCAGCCCCACGTACGCCTCCATGGCCGAGCCGCTGATGCAGGAGGCGGTCGACCGTTTCGGCAAGGACCCCGAGCACCAGCGTTCGTACGCACTCAACCTCATCGGCATGGCCACCGTGCACCTGCTGCAGCGGGAGCCCGAGCGGAGCGCGGAGCTGGCGCTGGAGGCCCTCAGGATCGGCAAGAAGGTCCGCTCCGAGCGCGTCAACACTCGTATCCGAAAGACGGTCGACACCGCGGTCCGTGACTTCGGGGAGCTGGCCGAGGTCGTCGACCTCACCGCCCAGCTGGCCGTCGACCTGCCCGAGACCGCAGAGGCGGTCTGACCCCGGGCCGCCGAGGCGGCCCCACCCCGTGCCCCGGCCATGGCCGGCCGTCCCGAAACGCCCGACTCGGCTCCCCCATGCCAGGTCATCGGACGGCCCGCCGTGGCCGGTCCCGCGTTCCGCCCGGCCAGTCCGGCGCATCGTCCCGCGGACCCCGCCGGGAGCCCCGTGGGCTCCTCCACAGCGGGTCGCGACGGCCACCGCCGAAGATTGCGTCACGATAACGATCGACGCGAACACAATCCGGCAGTTCATGAACGCGTAACACGCGGAGTGCCTTCGTCACTGGTGCGAAACATCGAGGGCCGTCGACGGAAACCGCGCTGCGCCAATCTCATGGCGCATAACCGGCCCACCCCTCACGCCCACTCAGGCTTCGCCCGCACGGGGCCGTACCAACGACGAGGAGACGCCGATGGCACCAGCCATCACCCTTGCCGCAGAGGCGCCAAAGCTGTCTGCAGCCAACACGGGGTTCATGCTCATCTGTTCCGCCCTGGTGCTGATCATGACGCCCGGCCTCGCCTTCTTCTACGGAGGCATGGTCCGCGTCAAGAGCACCCTCAACATGCTGATGATGAGCTTCATCAGCATGGGGATCGTCACCATCCTGTGGGTGCTGTACGGCTTCTCCCTCGCCTTCGGCACGGACAAGGGATCGTTCATCGGCTGGACCTCCGACTGGGTCGGCCTCAGCAACATCGGCCTGACGGAGCTGTGGCCGGGGTACACCATCCCGGTCTTCGTCTTCATGGTCTTCCAGCTCATGTTCGCGATCATCACGCCCGCCCTGATAAGCGGCGCGCTCGCCGACCGCGTCAAGTTCACCGCGTGGTCCCTGTTCATCGCCCTGTGGGCGACGGTCGTGTACTTCCCGGTCGCCCACTGGGTCTGGGGCACCGGCGGCTGGGCCTTCGACCTCGGCGTGATCGACTTCGCCGGTGGTACGGCGGTCCACATCAACGCGGGTGCCGCGGCACTCGGCGTGATCCTCGTCATCGGCAAGCGCGTCGGGTTCAAGAAGGACCCGATGCGCCCTCACAGCCTCCCGCTGGTGATGCTCGGCTCCGGCCTGCTGTGGTTCGGCTGGTTCGGGTTCAACGCCGGCTCCTGGCTCGGCAACGACGACGGCGTCGGCGCGCTGATGTTCGTCAACACGCAGGTCGCCACCGCCGCCGCCATGCTCGCCTGGCTCATCTACGAGAAGATCCGGCACGGCGCGTTCACCACGCTGGGCGCCGCCTCCGGCGCGGTCGCCGGGCTGGTCGCCATCACCCCGTCCGGCGGTGCGGTCTCCCCGCTCGGCGCCATCGCGGTCGGCGCCATCGCCGGTGTCCTGTGCGCCATGGCCGTGGGCCTGAAGTACCGGTTCGGCTACGACGACTCGCTCGACGTCGTCGGCGTCCACCTCGTCGGCGGTGTCATCGGCTCCCTGCTCATCGGCTTCTTCGCCAGCGGTCACGGCCAGTCCACGGTCGAGGGTCTCTTCTACGGCGGCGGCCTCACCCAGTTCTGGAAGCAGTGCGCCGGCGTCTTCGCCGTCCTCGGCTACTCCCTCGTCGCCTCCGCCGTCCTCGCCTTCCTCATCGACAAGACCATCGGTATGCGGGTCACCGAGGACGAGGAGATCACCGGCATCGACCAGGCCGAGCACGCCGAGACCGCATACGACTTCAGTGGTGCCGGCGGCGGCTCCGCTGCCCGGACCTCCGCGCCGGCCACGGCCGACACGGACGCCAAGAAGGTGGACGCATGAAGCTCATCACCGCCGTCGTGAAGCCTCACCGGCTCGACGAGATCAAGGAGGCCCTGCAGGCCTTCGGGGTTCACGGACTGACGGTCACCGAAGCGAGCGGCTACGGTCGGCAGCGGGGACACACCGAGGTCTACCGCGGTGCCGAGTACACCGTGGACCTGGTGCCCAAGATCCGTATCGAGGTGCTGGCCGAGGACGACGACGCCGAACAGCTCATCGACGTCGTGGTGAAGGCGGCCCGTACCGGCAAGATCGGTGACGGCAAGGTCTGGTCCGTTCCGGTCGAGTCGGCGGTCCGGGTCCGGACCGGGGAGCGCGGCCCGGACGCGCTCTGACCGGTCGCACTCCGACCGGCCTGCACGAAGGAAGAAGAAAGACAGGAGTCGCTGGGTGACGAGTACCGACACACGTACGGAAGCAGAGGACTCGGGACCCAGCGGCTACGCGGCGGCCCGGCTGCATCTCCTCCAGGAGGGGGCGCGGTCCGGGCCGCCGCGCCGTGCGGCCCTCGCCGAACTCACGGACGACTGGCTGACCGGCCTGTTCACCGCCGGGGCCGAGGGCATGCGCGGGGTCTCCCTCGTCGCCGTCGGCGGCTACGGCCGCGGTGAGCTCTCCCCGCGCAGCGACCTCGACCTGCTGCTCCTGCACGACGGCGGGGACTCCGGCGGGGTCGCCGCCCTCGCCGACCGCATCTGGTACCCCGTCTGGGATCTCGGCCTCGCCCTCGACCACTCCGTCCGCACCCCGGCCGAGGCCCGCAAGACCGCGGGCGAGGACCTCAAGGTCCAGCTCGGCCTCCTCGACGCCCGCCACCTCGCCGGCGACCTCGGCCTCACCGCCGGACTGCGCACGGCGATCCTCGCCGACTGGCGCAACCAGGCACCCAAGCGCCTCCCCGAGCTCCAGGAACTGTGCGCCGAGCGTGCCGAACGCCAGGGCGAACTGCAGTACCTCCTCGAACCGGACCTCAAGGAAGCGCGCGGCGGACTCCGCGACGCCACCGCGCTGCGCGCCGTCGCCGCCTCCTGGCTCGCCGACGCGCCCCGCGAGGGACTCTCAGAAGCCCGCCGCCGGCTCCTCGACGTCCGGGACGCCCTGCACCTCACCACCGGCCGCGCCACCGACCGCCTCGCCCTTCAGGAGCAGGACCAGGTGGCCGCCGAGCTGGGCCTCCTCGACGCCGACACCCTGCTCCGCCAGGTGTACGAGGCCGCCCGCGTCGTCTCGTACGCCAGTGACGTCACCTGGCGCGAGGTGGGGCGCGTGCTGCGGTCCCGTGCCGTGCGACCCCGGCTGCGCGCCATGCTGGGTGGCGGCCCCAAGCCCGCCGCCGAACGCTCACCGCTCGCGGAGGGCGTCGTCGAGATGGACGGCGAGGTCGTTCTCGCTCGGGCCGCCCGGCCCGAGCGCGACCCCGTCCTTCCCCTGCGTGCCGCCGCCGCTGCCGCCCAGGCCGGTCTCCCGCTGTCCCTGCACGCCGTCCGGCGCATGGCGGCCGCGGCGCGCCCGCTGCCCTCGCCCTGGCCCGCCGAGGCGCGCGAGCAGCTCGTCACCCTGCTCGGCTCGGGCCGCCCGACCGTCGAGGTCTGGGAGGCGCTGGAGGCCGAAGGCCTGATCACCCGGCTGCTGCCCGACTGGGAGCGGGTCCGCTGCCGGCCCCAGCGCAACGCCGTCCACATCTGGACCGTCGACCGCCACCTCATCGAAACCGCCGTCCGCGCCTCCGAACTGACCCGCCGCGTCGGCCGCCCCGACCTGCTCCTCGTGGCCTCCCTGCTGCACGACATCGGCAAGGGCTGGCCCGGCGACCACTCCGTGGCCGGCGAGATCATCGCCCGCGACGTGGCCACCCGCATCGGCTTCGACCGCGCGGACGTCGCCGTGCTCGCCACCCTCGTGCGCCACCACCTGCTGCTGATCGACACCGCGACGCGCCGTGACCTGGAGGACCCCGCCACCGTCCGCTCGGTCGCCGAGGCCGTCGGATCCCAGGGCACCCTCGAACTGCTCCACGCGCTCACCGAGTCCGACGCGCTGGCCACCGGCCCCGCCGCATGGTCCTCCTGGCGCGGCTCCCTCGTCGCCGACCTGGTCAAGCGGGTCGCGGCCGTGCTCGCCGGCGACGCCCCCGAGGAGCCCGAGGCCGCGGCGCCCACGGCCGAACAGGAACGGCTCGCGATCGAGGCCTTCCGCACCGGCGGGCCCGTCCTCGCCCTGCGCGCCCAGACCGAGCCGGTCGAACCCGGGACCGAGGGCGTGCCGGACGACCCGGAGCCGCTCGGCGTCGAGCTGCTCATCGCCGTCCCCGACCAGCCCGGGGTGCTCCCGGCGGTCGCCGGCGTCCTCGCCATGCACCGGCTGACCGTCCGCACCGCCGAACTGCGCGCCCTGGACCTGCCCGACGAGGTCGCGGGATCGGTCCTGCTGCTCAACTGGCGGGTCGCCGCCGAGTACGGCTCCCTGCCGCAGGCCGCCCGGCTGCGTGCCGACCTCGTCCGCGCCCTCGACGGCTCTCTCGACATCGCCGCGCGGCTCGCCGAGCGCGACGCGGCCTACCCGCGCCGCCGGGGCACGGTCGCCCCGCCCGCGCGCGTGACGGTCGCCCCCGCCGCCTCACGGCACGCGACCGTCATCGAGGTCCGCGCCCACGACGCCCCCGGCCTCCTGCACCGCATCGGGCGGGCCCTGGAGAAGGCGCACGTCCGGGTGCGGAGCATGCACGTCTCCACGCTCGGCGCGAACGCCGTGGACGCCTTCTACGTGACCGGTACCCAGGGCGCGCCCCTGCCGTCGGAGGAGGCGGTGTCGGTGGCGCGCGCCCTGGAGGAGGCGCTGCGGGAGTGAGCGGGGGAGAGGGAACGGGGGCGACGGGACGAGGGCGAAGGACCGTGTCGCGCGCCCGGCCGTCCCGTCCCACCGTTCCGCCCGGGCCGGGCACGTGGTGTCGCCCTGCCCGTCCGCCGATGTTCCCGCCCCGCTGTTCGCGTCGGCCGCGGGTCGCCGCCAAGCGGTGGCTCCGGGGACCGCGGGAGTCGAGCGGCGGTGCGCCGTTCCGGCACGCCGTTCCGCCCGGTTGCCGCTCGTTCGGTGAGGGACGCCGGAGCCCCTCCCGCCGGGCGCTGGGCGTCGAGTGGGCCGCGGAGCGGCGTGCCGGGGCGGCTCCGTACCCCTCGGTACGAGGTGCCGTCCGGCCGCCCCGTACCCCGGGTACGAGGTGCCGTAGGTCTCTCGTATGAACGCGGTGGAGACCCCACCGCACGCGGCCAGATACCCTGGAGGGCGATTCCCTTCGCCCCCGACCCCTGAGGACCGACGAGCGCCGTGTTCGATACTCTCTCCGATCGCCTCTCAGCGACGTTCAAGAACCTGCGGGGCAAGGGCCGACTGTCCGAAGCCGACATCGACGCCACCGCACGCGAGATCCGTATCGCGCTCCTCGAAGCCGACGTGGCCCTCCCGGTCGTGCGGACCTTCATCAAGAACGTCAAGGAGCGCGCGCTCGGTGCCGAGGTCTCCAAGGCGCTGAACCCGGCCCAGCAGGTCCTGAAGATCGTGAACGACGAGCTCGTCACGATCCTGGGCGGCGAGACCCGCCGCCTGCGGTTCGCCAAGAACCCGCCCACCGTGATCATGCTCGCGGGTCTCCAGGGCGCCGGTAAGACCACCCTCGCCGGAAAGCTCGGCAAGTGGCTCAAGGACCAGGGGCACTCCCCGCTCCTCGTCGCCGCCGACCTCCAGCGCCCGAACGCGGTGAACCAGCTCAGCGTGGTCGCCGAGCGCGCGGGCGTCGCCGTGTACGCCCCGGAGCCGGGCAACGGCGTGGGCGACCCGGTCAAGGTCGCCAAGGACTCCATGGAGTTCGCGAAGACCAAGGTCCACGACATCGTGATCGTGGACACCGCCGGCCGTCTCGGCATCGACCAGGAGCTGATGCAGCAGGCCGCGGACATCCGCGACGCCGTCAGCCCCGACGAGATCCTCTTCGTCGTCGACGCGATGATCGGCCAGGACGCGGTCAACACCGCCGAGTCCTTCCGTGACGGCGTCGGCTTCGACGGCGTGGTGCTCTCCAAGCTCGACGGTGACGCCCGCGGTGGTGCGGCCCTGTCGATCGCCTCGGTCACCGGCAAGCCGATCATGTTCGCGTCGAACGGCGAGAAGCTCGACGACTTCGACGCCTTCCACCCGGACCGGATGGCCTCCCGCATCCTCGACATGGGTGACCTGCTCACCCTGATCGAGCAGGCGGAGAAGACGTTCAGCCAAGAAGAGGCCGAGAAGATGGCCTCCAAGCTGGCGTCCAAGAAGGGCCAGGACTTCACCCTGGACGACTTCCTGGCCCAGATGGAGCAGGTCCGGAAGATGGGCAGCATCAGCAAGCTGCTCGGCATGCTCCCCGGCATGGGCCAGATCAAGGACCAGATCAACAACCTCGACGAGCGCGACGTCGACCGCACGGCCGCCATCATCAAGTCGATGACCCCGGCCGAGCGCCAGGAGCCGACGATCATCAACGGCTCGCGCCGCGCCCGTATCGCCAAGGGCTCCGGTGTCGAGGTCAGCGCGGTCAAGGGCCTGGTCGAGCGGTTCTTCGAGGCCCGCAAGATGATGTCCCGCATGGCCCAGGGCGGCGGTATGCCGGGTATGCCGGGGATGCCGGGCATGGGTGGCGGCCCCGGCCGCACCAAGAAGAAGCAGAAGCAGGCCAAGGGCAAGCAGCGCTCCGGCAACCCGATGAAGCGCAAGCTGCAGGAGGAAGAGGAGGCGGCCCGCCGCGAGGCCGGCGCCCAGGGCGGCAATGCCTTCGGCCTCCCGCAGCAGGGTGCTCAGGAGGACTTCGAGCTGCCGGACGAGTTCAAGAAGTTCATGGGCTGACGTCCGCCCCGCGCGGACCCGCCGGCGCGACACCCCCTGGGGGCGTCCCTCTCTCCGAGGGGTGCCCCCAGCGGCGTACCCGAAGGCTCCGCGCAGCGGTGTTCCGGCGGTACGAGCGCGGGTGCCGCTGTTCGTCTTGTGTCGTAACGTCCGGATATGAGCAACCCCGTTCCGCCGCGCAAGGCACCTGAGAAGCCGTGGCGTACCGAGGGCACGCCGCCCGAGCCGACACCGCCGCCCTCCGGCAGACGGAAGATGCCCGGCGGCTGGTGGAGTCTCGCCCTGGCCGCTCTCGTCGTGTTCCTGATCGCCAACCTGGTGCTGTCCTTCTTCAACGAGGGCGACGAGCCGACGATCTCCTACACCGAGTTCAGCAGGCAGGTGGGCGACGGCAACGTCACCAAGATCTACTCCAAGGGCGACGCGATCCAGGGGCAGCTCAAGAAGTCCCAGGACAAGCCCGACGGCGACGGGAAGTACACGAAGTTCAAGACACAGCGCCCCGTCTTCGCGGACGACAAGCTGTGGGAGAACCTGGAGCGGCACGACGTCACGGTGACCGCCTCGCCCGTGGTCCAGCAGCGCAGCCTGCTCTCCAACGTGCTGATCTCGCTCGCCCCGATGCTGCTGCTCGTCGTCCTGTGGATCTTCATCGCCCGTCGGCTCAGCTCCGGGATGGGCGGCGCCGGCGGCATGCTCGGCCGCAAGGCACCCCCGAAGCCGGTCGAACTGGTGCCCGGCGGCAAGCGCACGACGTTCGCCGACGTGGCCGGGATCGACGAGGTCGCGGGTGAACTCAACGACGTCGTGGACTTCCTCAAGAACCCCGACGCCTACCGGAGGATGGGCGCCAAGATGCCGCGCGGTGTGCTCCTCGCGGGCCCGCCCGGCACGGGAAAGACCCTGCTCGCGCGCGCCGTCGCCGGGGAGGCGGGCGTCCCGTTCTTCTCGGCGTCCGCCTCCGAGTTCATCGAGATGATCGTCGGCGTCGGCGCCTCGCGCGTCCGGGAACTGTTCGCCGAGGCCCGCAAGGTGGCCCCGTCCATCATCTTCATCGACGAGATCGACACCATCGGACGGGCCCGCGCCGGCGGCTCCGGGATGGGCGGTCACGACGAGCGCGAGCAGACCCTCAACCAGATCCTCACCGAGATGGACGGCTTCAGCGGCTCGGAGGGCGTCATCGTCATCGCCGCCACCAACCGCGCGGACATCCTGGACCCCGCCCTCACCCGACCCGGCCGCTTCGACCGGGTCGTCAGCGTCTCGCCGCCCGACCGCGACGGCAGGGCGGCGATCCTGGAGATCCACACCCGCCAGATCCCGCTGGCCCCCGATGTGGACCTGGAGCAGGTCGCCCGGACGACGCCGGGCATGACCGGCGCCGATCTCGCCAACCTCGCCAACGAGGCAGCCCTCCTCGCCGTCAAGCGCGAGCAGGACCAGGTGACCCAGGGCGACCTCTCCGAAGCGCTCGAAAAGGTCCAGCTCGGTGCAGAACGCCCGCTCGTGATGCCCTACGACGAACGCCGCCGCACCGCGTACCACGAGAGCGGCCACGCCCTGCTCGGCATGCTGCACCCGGGCGCCGACCCGGTCCGCAAGATCACCATCGTCCCGCGCGGCCGGGCCCTCGGCGTCACCCTCTCGACCCCGGACGCGGACCGTTACTCGTACACCGAGGAGTACCTGCGCGGCCGGATCATCGGGGCCCTCGGCGGCATGGCCGCCGAGCACGTCGTGTACGACGTCATCACCACCGGCTCGGAGAACGACCTCGAACAGGTGACCAGACTCGCCCGCGGCATGGTCGCCCGCTGGGGCATGAGCGAACGCGTCGGCCGGATGTCCGCACTGCCCGACGACGCCCAGCAGGCCTACGGCCTCGCGGCCGCACCGAGCACCCTCGACTCCATCGACCACGAGATGCGCCGCATCGTCGACGAGTGCTACGAGGAGGCCTGCGGCAAACTCCGCGAACACCGGGGGCAACTGGACGCCCTGGCGGAGGCGCTCCTCGCGAACGAGACGCTGGACGAGGCGGAGGCCTACCGGATCGCCGGCGTACCCCGGATGGCGAAGGACGCCTGACGGGGACCGGCCCGCGGCCGCTCAGACCGTCCGCGCGATCAGGTACCGGAACACGTTCGGCATCCAGACCGTCCCGTCCCCGCGCAGGTACGGATGCAGAGCCTCCGCGACCTCCTTGTCGACCTGGGCCTGGTCGGTCGCGTCGACCGCCGCGTCGAACAGTCCTGTGGACAGCAGTCCCCGCACGGCACTGTCGACGTCCGCGTACCCGAACGGGCACGCCACCCGGCCCGAGCCGTCCGGTCGTAACCCGGCCCGCTGGGCGACGTCCTCCAGGTCGTCCCGCCGCGCGGGCCGCCAGCCGGGCGCGGTGCGCAGCGGATCGGCGAGCTTGCGGGCGACCCGCAGCACGGCCGAGGTGCTGCACCGTTCCGGCGGTCCCCAGCCGACGAGCACCACGGGTGTCCCATGTCCGGCCAGCGGCGCCGCCGCGGAGAGCAGCGAGGCGAGGCGCTCGGAGTCGCCGGCCACACAGCCGATCGGCTCGAAGGCGGTCACCAGGTTGTACGGCGGACCTCCCTCGACGGCCGCGTCACCGGGCGGACCGGCCACCAGCCGGGTCCCGGTGTGCGGCCGCGCGATCAGGTCCCCGGACAGCAGACGCTCCCGCGCGAGAGCCAGCCGTTCGGGCGACGCGGAGTCGACCCCCGTGACCGCGGCCCCGCGGGAGCGTGCCATCAGCAGGGCCAGTCCCGCCCCGCAGCCGAGCCCGAGCAGCCGTGTCCTGCCGCTCACTTCGAGTCGTTCGTGGACGGCCTCGTAGAGCGGCACCAGCATCCGCTCCTGGATCTCGGCCCAGTCACGCGCGCGTGCAGCACGGTCCGTGCGGGGCGGTGGGCCCGCGTGAGGAAGGTGCTGCCGCACGAGTGTCGGTGTCATCGAAAGTGCCCCAATCAGCCGAGAGTTGCCGCCGGGCCCCGATTCCTTCGCCCCCGCGCAGTAGGCCCGCACTCCCCCCGTATGTCAGGTAACTCCGCCCTCGTCGTGTCGTCCAGGGGTTGCGGGGGCCCGTTTGCCCGCCGGCCGCGAACGTCGCGAGAATTCACATCCCGGCAACGTGGACCCGTACCATCGCCGCATGGCAAAGGCACCCGTTCTCACGCCCCAGGCGGACGACTTCCCGCGCTGGTACCAGGACCTGATCAACAAGGCCGAACTGGCCGACAACGGGCCGGTGCGCGGCACCATGGTCATCAGGCCGTACGGGTACGGGCTGTGGGAGCGGATGCAGCAGGAGATGGACGCCCGCATCAAGGAGGCGGGTGCCCAGAACGCGTACTTCCCGCTGTTCATCCCGCAGTCGTACCTGACCCGGGAGGCGGAGCACGTCGAGGGCTTCGCGCCCGAGCTCGCGGTCGTCACGCACGGCGGCGGCAAGGAGCTGGAGGAGCCGGTCGTCGTCCGCCCGACGTCCGAGACGATCATCAACGAGTACTTCTCCAAGTGGGTCCAGAGCTACCGCGACCTGCCGCTGCTGATCAACCAGTGGGCGAACGTGGTCCGTTGGGAGATGCGCCCCCGGGTGTTCCTGCGGACGACCGAGTTCCTCTGGCAGGAGGGCCACACCGCCCACGCCACCTACGAGGACGCCCGGGACTACGCCGCGTACATCCACAAGGAGGTGTACGCCGACTTCATGACCGACGTCCTCGGCATCGACGTCGTCCTCGGCCGCAAGACGGCGAGCGAACGGTTCGCGGGTGCGATCAACACCCTCACGCTCGAAGGCATGATGGGCGACGGCAAGGCCCTCCAGATGGGCACCAGCCACGAGCTGGGACAGAACTTCGCGAAGGCCTTCAACACCCAGTACCTGTCCAAGGACGGCAGGCAGGAACTCGTCTGGCAGACCTCCTGGGGGTCCTCGACCCGCATGGTGGGTGGCCTGATCATGTCGCACGGCGACGACAACGGGTTGCGGGTGCCGCCGCGCCTCGCCCCCGTCCAGGTCGTCGTCCTCGCGATCAAGGGCGATGAGGCGGTTCTGGCCAAGGTCCACGAGATCGGCGACCGGCTCAAGGCCGCGGGCGTGCGCGTCCAGGTCGACGACCGCACGGACACGCCGTTCGGGCGACGCGCCGTCGACTGGGAGCTGAAGGGTGTCCCGGTGCGCGTCGAGGTCGGCCCCCGTGACCTGGAGAGCGGCACCGTGATGCTGGCCCGCCGCATCCCCGGAGGCAAGGAACCCGTCGCCGTCGACGCCCTCGCCGGCCTGCTCCCCGGCGTCCTGGAGGAGGACCAGGCGCTGCTGCTGAGGCAGTCGCGCGAGCGCCGCGAGTCCCGCACGTCCGAGGTGTCGACGATCGAGGAAGCCGTGGAGGCCGCCGTCGCGGGCGGCTGGGCCCGCATCCCGTGGGCGGACCTCGGCGCAGAGGGCGAGGCCAGGCTCGCCGAGCACGCCGTGACCGTACGGTGTCTGGTCGCCGAGGACGGGTCGGTACCCGAGACCGACGACGCACCCGGTAACGTCGCCGTCGTCGCCCGCGCCTACTGAGCCGGCCGCGAGCGCGACCGAAACACCTCTTGCGCATCCGCCGACCGCAGCCACCCCGGCACGCGGACACCGTCTACGTGCCGGGGCGTACGTGACCCTACGTACCGCCTTGGTATGAGCTGTGATGCTTCTCCGCAGATCAGCGCACCCGCCCTCGTCAGGACGCATCAGCGGCAACTGACGGGTACGTGCAAATTATTTGGGATGCCCCGGAATAGGAACACAGAGGCACCCACGCTCGTTGTCATTACGTGAGCACGACACCACC
This sequence comes from Streptomyces sp. M41(2017), assembly GCF_002078175.1. Taxonomy (GTDB): domain Bacteria; phylum Actinomycetota; class Actinomycetes; order Streptomycetales; family Streptomycetaceae; genus Streptomyces. Next base: position 3,834,287 of record NZ_MWFK01000001.1, read on the forward strand.
TGTTCTCGCCGCAGAGCTGGCAGGGGCGTGGGCCGACATTCAGCGGCACCACTCCGAGCTGCCCGATCTTGCCGCGCCAGAGTCCCTGATCGGGGAGTCGTCGTCCGCCTGCGGACACGAACTCTCCTTCGAGCGACTGCTTCATGAAGCAGTCCACGGCATCGCCGCCGCGCGCGGAGTCCGCGACACCTCGCGCGCCGGCCGGTATCACAACCGCAGATTCCTCGCGATCGCCGAGGAGTTGGGCCTCGACCACCCCGAGGAACCGCATCCCAGCAGCGGCTTCTCGCTGGTCACGCTCAACCCCGAGGCCAAGCGCCGTTACCGCCCGACGATCGAGCGGCTCCAGCGCGCGTTGAAGGCCCACACGGCCGCCACCGCCGCCGACACCGCCCGTTCGTTCCGCGGCCCCGCCGCCCGGCACGGTTCCTCCGGGGGAGGCGTCCGCGTCAAGGCCGTCTGCGACTGCGGGCGCAACGTCCGCGTCGTCCCGTCGGTCCTCGCGCAGGCGCCGATCGTGTGCGGGGGGTGCGGCAAGCCCTTCCGGATTCCGGAGGTGGTCGGCGCGGCAGCCGGCTGATCCGGGTGCGACACCGGCATCTCGTGGGTGCCGGCAGCACACGCCCGCGGGCAGTCGTGCCTCCCGCTCCGTCCCAGGACGGTGCGGGGTTTCAGGAGGCACGCCTGCGCGCGGGTGACACCGTCCCGACAGCAGCCGACGACCGCCGCGGACCGGCGACAAGCGCCCGGACCGACCCGGGCCGGCGTCACCTGACGGGCACCCGGGACCGCCGGGTGCCCGTCAGGTGTGGGCCGGCTCACCCTCGGTCGGGGGGATCCGCGGGATGTGGCAGAATGGTCAGCTGTACTCGACAGCCGCACAGGACCCCTCTCTCCTCCGGCTGACGCGTCCATCGGACACTCGGGTACCGCAACCCCACGCGGCCATCTCGTCGTGTCCAACCCCGTCAAGACCAGGAGACACCACTTCCGTGGCAGTCAAGATCAAGCTGAAGCGTCTGGGCAAGATCCGTTCGCCTCACTACCGCATCGTCGTCGCCGACTCCCGTACCCGCCGTGACGGCCGGGCCATCGAGGAGATCGGCCTGTACCACCCGGTCCAGAACCCCTCGCGCATCGAGGTCGACACGGACCGCGCGCAGTACTGGCTGAGTGTCGGCGCGCAGCCGACCGAGCCCGTCCTCGCCATCCTGAAGCTGACCGGCGACTGGCAGAAGTTCAAGGGCCTGCCGGCCCCGGCTCCGCTGCTCGTGGCCGAGCCGAAGGCCGCGCGCCCGCTGTTCGACGCCCTCGGTGGCGACGACACGGGCAAGGGTGAGGCCATCACCCAGAAGAAGAAGGCTGAGAAGAAGGACGAGGCTCCGGCCGAGTCCGAGTCGACCGAGGCCTGAGCATGCTCGAGGAGGCTCTCGAGCACCTCGTGAAGGGCATCGTCGACAACCCCGACGACGTGCAGGTCGCCTCGCGCAACCTGCGCCGCGGACGCGTTCTCGAGGTTCGGGTGCACCCCGACGACCTCGGCAAGGTGATCGGCCGCAACGGCCGCACCGCGCGCGCCCTGCGAACCGTCGTGGGTGCCATCGGCGGCCGCGGTGTCCGCGTCGACCTCGTCGACGTGGATCACGTCCGCTGACGTAGCACGCAGCACCGGCTCGGGCCGGGGAGGGCTTACGAGCCGTCCCCGGCCCGTAGTCGTCTGCGCACCCTCATCCGAGGCATTGCCGTCGGTACACGACAGGAGATCAAGCACAGTGCAGCTGGTAGTCGCTCGCGTCGGCCGTGCCCACGGCATCAAGGGCGAGGTCACCGTGGAGGTCCGCACCGACGAGCCGGAGCTCCGGCTCGGACCCGGTGCCGTCCTGCTCACCGATCCGGCCTCCACCGGACCGCTGACCATCGAGACGGGCCGCGTCCACAGCGGCCGTCTCCTGCTGCGCTTCGCCGGCGTACGCGACCGGAACGCCGCCGAGGCGCTGCGCAACACCCTGCTGATCGCCGAGGTCGACCCGGACGAGACTCCGGAGGACCCGGAGGAGTACTACGACCACCAGCTGATGGACCTGGACGTGTTCACCACGGACGGCGCCGCGGTCGGCCGGATCACCGAGATCTCGCACCTGCCCTCGCAGGACCTGTTCGTGGTCGAGCGGGAGGACGGCACCGAGGTGCTGATCCCGTTCGTCGAGGAGATCGTCGTCGAGATCGACCTGGAGGAGCAGCGGGCCGTCATCGACCCGCCGCCCGGTCTGATCGACGACCGCGCGGAGATCGTCTCCTCCCGCGACGCGGAGGACGACGAGGGTGGGACCACCGGCGGCGAGGACTCCGCGGGGGCGGGCGCCTGATGCGGCTCGACGTCGTCACGATCTTCCCCGAGTACCTGGAGCCCCTGAACGTCTCCCTCGTCGGCAAGGCACGCGCGCGTGGCCAGTTGAACGTCCACGTGCACGACCTCCGGGACTGGACGTACGACCGCCACAACACGGTCGACGACACCCCGTACGGCGGCGGCCCCGGCATGGTCATGAAGACCGAGCCGTGGGGCGCCGCGCTGGACTCCGCACTCGCCGACGGCTACGAGACCGGCTCCCACGGACCCGTCCTCGTCGTCCCCACGCCCAGCGGGCGCCCCTTCACGCAGGAGCTCGCCGTCGAGCTCTCCGAGCGCCCCTGGCTGGTCTTCACGCCCGCGCGCTACGAGGGCATCGACCGCCGCGTCATCGACGAGTACGCGACCCGGATGCCCGTCTACGAGGTCTCCATCGGCGACTACGTGCTCGCCGGCGGCGAGGCGGCCGTGCTCGTCGTCACCGAGGCCGTGGCCCGGCTGCTGCCGGGTGTGCTCGGCAACGCCGAGTCGCACCGGGACGACTCCTTCGCCCCCGGCGCCATGGCCAACCTCCTGGAGGGCCCGGTGTACACCAAGCCCCCCGAGTGGCGCGGCCGCGAGATCCCCGACGTGCTGGTCAGCGGTCACCACGGGAAGATCGCCCGCTGGCGCCGCGACGAGGCCCTGCGCCGTACGACGGCGAACCGGCCCGACCTCATCGAGCGCTGCGACCCGTCCACCTTCGACAAGAAGGACCGCGAGATGCTCTCGATCCTGGGCTGGCGGCCGGGTCCCGACGGCCGATTTGGGCGCAGCCCGGAGGCCGTGGAAGAATAGGCCGCTGCTCTTTGTCGTCCGGCGTGCGCCCCTGCCACAGGGGGACACGACGCCCGTCCCGACGAGGCAGCATCATCTCGGAATCCTCTCCCGTCGATGACCTGTGGCATTGACGAAGAAAGCAGACACACATGACTCACCTGCTCGACAACGTCGACAGCGCGTCGCTGCGCACCGACATCCCGGCCTTCCGCCCGGGTGACACCGTCAACGTCCACGTCCGCGTCATCGAGGGCAACCGCTCCCGTGTGCAGCAGTTCAAGGGCGTAGTCATCCGCCGCCAGGGCGCCGGTGTCCGGGAGACCTTCTCGGTCCGCAAGGTCTCGTTCTCCGTCGGCGTCGAGCGCACCTTCCCGGTGCACACCCCGATCGTCGAGAAGATCGAGGTCGTCACCCGTGGTGACGTGCGTCGCGCCAAGCTGTACTACCTCCGTGACCTGCGCGGCAAGGCCGCGAAGATCAAGGAGAAGCGCGACCGCTGAGCCCGTGCCGCCGACGTGAGCCGTCGGCGACCGAGCCGGTAAGAAGGCGTCTCATGGAGGCCGGATAGCATCTGGCCCCGATGGACACCGAAGCACAGCACGTGGAGCGCGACCGCTCCTCCCGCCCTTCCGCCTCCGAGGAGATCTCGGACACGGAGCGGCCGGAGGGACGGTCGCGTTTCGCGTTGGCGGGCCGGGCCGCCGCGTGGCTCCCGGGCGGGTGGATCACCCTGACGGTGCTGGTCTGCCTCGTCTTCCTGCTCCTGCTCAGCCGCTTCGTGATGCAGCCGTTCCAGATTCCCAGCGGCTCGATGGAGTCCGGATTGAGGATCGGGGACCGCGTTCTCGTAAATAAGTTGGCGTACCGTTTCGGTTCCGAACCGCGGCGGGGCGACGTCGTCGTGTTCGACGGCACCGGTTATTTCGGGAGCGCAGACTACGTCAAGCGCGTTGTGGGGGTAGGGGGAGACCACGTGGTCTGCTGCGACAGGGAGGGGAGACTCGAGGTGAACGACCGGTCGGTCGACGAGTCGGCGTTTCTCCACCAGGGCGACAGCCCCTCGGACGTGCCCTTCGACGTCCGGGTGCCCGACGGCTCGCTCTTCGTCCTCGGTGACCACCGCAGCCGCTCCAGCGACTCCCGCGACCATCTGGGCTCGCCCGGCGGCGGCATGATCCCCGTCGGTGACGTGATCGGCCGCGCCGACGTCATCGCCTGGCCCGCGGGCCACTGGACCCGGCTGACCCGCCCCGACGCCTACGTGCGCGTGCCCGCCGCCGGCGGTGCCCATGGGTAACCGCGGACGGCCTCGCGGAGCCCCCACGAGCGCCATGGAGAACCTGCTGCCCACCGGCACCCGGCGGGCCTCCGGGGGAGCCGCCCGTCCCAGCAGGGTGGAGCGGCGCAAGCTCGCGCGGAAGATCAAGCGGCGCAGACGGCGCTCCGCGGCCAAGGAGATACCCCTCCTCGTCGGCGTAGCCGTCCTCATCGCCCTGGTCCTCAAGACCTTTCTCGTCCAGGCCTTCGTGATCCCGTCGGGTTCCATGGAGAACACGATCCAGATCGGCGACCGGGTCCTGGTCGACAAGTTCACCCCGTGGTTCGGCTCCGAGCCCTCGCGCGGTGACGTCGTCGTCTTCAAGGACCCCGGTGGGTGGCTCACCGCCGAGGAGACCAAGAAGAAGGACGACCCCGTGGTCGTCAAGCAGTTCAAGCAGGGGCTGACCTTCATCGGCCTGCTGCCGTCCGACAACGAGAAGGACCTCATCAAGCGGGTCGTCGGCGTCGGTGGCGACACCGTCAAGTGCTGTGACGCGCAGGGCCGGGTGACGGTCAACGGCACCCCGCTGACCGAGCCGTACATCTTCGCGGGCGACAAGCCGTCCGACTTCGCCTTCGAGGTCAAGGTGCCCGAGGGGCGCCTGTTCGTCCTCGGCGACCACCGGGGCAACTCCGCGGACTCCCGTTACCACCGGACCGACAAGTTCAGCGGTACCGTCTCCGAGAAGTCGATCGTGGGCCGGGCCATGATCATCGGATGGCCCATCGGCCACTGGACGCGACTGCGCGAGCCGAGCACGTTTTCGACCGTGGCCGACGCGCCTGGAGCGTCGACCGCCGCCTCGGCGCTGTCGCATAGGGTGGCCCCTGCGGATCCAGACGGATTGATCCCGCTCCCGAGCCCTGCGGAACTCCCGCTCGTTATGGGAGTGGTGGGCCTGCGCCGAATACGGCGCGGGCGGCGGCACGGAGTGAGGAGTGGATGTGGGGGATGTGGCGGTCGGCGCACGATCCGGACACGATGGTCCCGAAGGGCAGCCGGAGCGGCCCGACGATGCGGCTGCCCCCGGAGTGGAGGACGGATCGGGTTCGGGCAGTGGTTCCGAGGGCGGTGACGCCTCGACCGGGCGTTCCGAGCAGGACCCGAACGCCAGGAAGCAGCGCTCCTTCTGGAAGGAGCTGCCGATCCTGATCGGCATCGCCCTGGTGCTCGCGCTGCTCATCAAGACGTTCCTGGTGCAGGCGTTCTCGATCCCCTCGGACTCGATGCAGAACACCCTCCAGCAGGGTGACCGCGTCCTGGTCGACAAGCTGACTCCGTGGTTCGGTTCCGAGCCGGAGCGCGGCGAGGTCGTCGTCTTCCACGACCCCGACAACTGGCTGGCGGGCGAGCCCACCGCCGACCCGAACGCCCTGCAGACCTTCCTGAGCTGGATCGGCCTGATGCCGTCCGCCGAGGAGAAGGACCTGATCAAGCGCGTCATCGGCGTCGGCGGCGACACCGTCGAGTGCAAGGGCACCGGCCCCCTGAAGGTCAACGGCAAGGCACTGAACGACTCGTCGTTCGTCTACGCGGGGAACACTCCGTGCAGCCAGGACGACGAGGGCGGCCAGTTCAAGGTCAAGGTCCCCAAGGGCATGATCTGGGTGATGGGCGACCACCGCCAGAACTCGCGGGACTCCCGCTACAACCAGGCCGACAAGCACCACGGCATGGTCCCGGTGGACGACGTCGTCGGCCGCGCCATCGTCAAGGCCTGGCCGATCAACCGCTGGGGCACTCTTCCGGTCCCGGACACCTTCGACCAGTCCGGCCTGAACGCCAAGGCGGCCGCCGCGGTCACGGCGCCCGGAGCCGTCGCGCTCGTCGGCGCGGTGCCGCTCGTGCTGGTGCGCCGCAGGCGCAAGGCGTCCAAGGACGACTGACGACCTCGTCGTCCCCGGCCTCGGGGCCGGTCGCCCCGGAGTATCCGGAGCGACCGGCCCCCGCCCGTTCCGGCGGGATCGACGACCGGCACGCGTCCCGTGAACACCCCGCGCACCGGCGATCCGCACAGGTCTTCCACATGGCGCCCGGGCCCGTGATCGTTGTCCGAACCATGGGCTGACCGCGGACCGTACCCCCGGGTAGGGTGCGGTCCCATGGGTGGCGAGAGCGCAACACGTACGGCCCCGCGCAGCGGTGGCGTGGCCAGGGACCAGGCGGGCGGCAAGGTCGGACAGCGGTTGTCCGGGCTGGCCGTCGCGCTGGGCCTGGTGCTGTTCCTCGGTGGGTTCGCCTGGGGAGTGGTGGTCTACCTGCCGTACACGGTGCCCACCAGCTCGATGGCGCCGACGATCAACGTGGGCGACCGGGTCCTCGCGCAGCGCATCGACGGAAGCGACGTCCGCCGCGGTGACGTCGTCGTCTTCAAGGACAAGGCGTGGGTCACCAACGCGTCCGTGGTCAAGCGCGTGGTCGCCGTCGGCGGTGACACGGTCTCCTGCTGCACCAAGGGCAAGCTGACCGTCAACGGCAAGCAGATCGACGAGCCGTATCTGCCCGAGGGCAGCCTCGCCGAGATCACCAACTTCCCCACGGTGAAGGTCCCCAAGGGCCGCCTGTTCCTGCTCGGCGACGAGCGTCAGGGCTCCCTCGACTCCACCGCGCATCTGACGGACGCCGCCGGCGGCACCGTGGCGCGCGGCGCCGTGTCCGCGCGGGTCGACGCCGTCGCCTGGCCCATGAACGGCATGCTCGAACGCCCCAGCGGTTTCGAGCCCCTCGGTGCTCTGTCCCAGCCGGGCCCGCTCCGTACGATCGTCGCCGCGGTGATCGCCGGTGCCGTGCTCGTGCTGGGCGGCGCCGCCTACGGGCCCATCGCCAAGCGGGCGGGCCGCTCCCGCACGAAGACGGAGCCCGCCGGTGCCCGCTGAGCCGGCGGACGACCGCCAGGAGACGCCCGAGGGCGGTCTGCGCAGGGTCGCCCGGGTCGTCCTGCTCGATCCGCAGGACCGTGTCCTTCTCCTGCACGGGCACGAGCCGGACGATCCCTCGGACGACTGGTGGTTCACCCCGGGCGGCGGTCTGGAGGGGGACGAGACCCGGGAGCAGGCCGCGCTGCGGGAACTCCTGGAGGAGACCGGTATCACGGAGGTCGAGCTGGGGCCGGTGCTGTGGCAGCGGATCTGCGCCTTCTCGTTCGCCGGGCAGCGCTGGCACCAGGACGAGTGGTACTTCCTGGCCCGTACGACCCAGACGGCCACGGCGGCCACCGCGCTGACCGACCTGGAACGGCGCAGCGTCGCCGGAGCGCGCTGGTGGACGTGCCGGGAACTGACCGAGGCACATGAGACGGTGTATCCGACCAAGCTCGCCGGGCTGCTCCGCAGGGTGCTCGACGAGGGTCCCCCGGCCACACCCGAGATCCTCGACACGGAAATCGTCTAGGGGTTCCCGGGGCTGGCGCACAATAGGGGGACGCACGGCTGAAGGGGAACATGCCATGAGCGCCGAGGACCTCGAGAAGTACGAGACCGAGATGGAGCTGAAGCTCTATCGGGAGTACCGCGACGTCGTCGGTCTGTTCAAATATGTGATCGAGACCGAACGGCGCTTCTACCTCACCAACGACTACGAGATGCAGGTGCACTCGGTCCAGGGTGAGGTGTTTTTCGAGGTGTCCATGGCGGACGCCTGGGTGTGGGACATGTACCGGCCCGCTCGCTTCGTGAAGCAGGTGCGCGTTCTCACATTCAAGGACGTGAACATCGAGGAGCTGAACAAGAGCGACCTGGAGCTGCCGGGCGGCTGACGCGAAGGCGGCTGGGCGGCCGACTGAGGTCGGGCCGGACAGTGGGCCGGCGAGGCCGGGAACCGAGGGGTTCCCGGCCTTCGTGTTTCTCCGTCGTGACTCGTGCGGGTGATGGGTATGTCCACAGTCGCGCGGCTGTCCACCAAGATCCACAAGCCGCGCGGTGCGGCCTCAGTGTGGAGGCCGGAGGTGGTGCCGACATGAAGACGACCGAGGCACGGGACGACGCACACAGCGACGTACGCGACGGCGCACAGAACAACGCACACAGCGACGCAAGCAACGACGCACGCGACGGCGCACGGAACCACGCACGGAACGCACTGGGCAGGTACGGCGAGGATCTGGCCGCGCGACGGCTGACCGAGGCCGGAATGACGGTCCTGGCGCGGAACTGGCGGCCCGGCAGGACGGGCGAGATCGACATCGTGGCGCGGGACGGCGACGCGCTCGTCCTCTGCGAGGTCAAGACGCGCAGGGCCGGCACGTTCCAGCACCCGATGGCGGCCGTGACACCGGCCAAGGCCCGTCGGCTGCGGGGCCTCGCCGAGCGCTGGCTCCAGGAACACGGAGGAGCCCCACCGGGCGGAGTCCGCATCGACCTGATCGGCATCGTCCTCCCCGACCGCGGCGCGCCCGTGGTCGAGCACGCGCGGGGGGTGGCCTGAGATGGGCTTCGCGCGGACGTGTTCGGTGGCCCTGGTGGGCGTGGAGGGCGTGGTCGTCGAGGTCCAGGCGGACCTGGAGCCGGGTGTCGCGGCGTTCACCCTGGTGGGGCTTCCCGACAAGAGCCTGACGGAGAGCCGGGACCGGGTCAGGGCCGCGGTCGTGAACTCCGGCGCCGCCTGGCCGCAGAAGAAGCTGACGGTGGGGCTCAGCCCGGCCTCCGTGCCGAAGGGGGGTTCGGGATTCGACCTCGCCGTCGCGTGCGCGGTGCTGGGAGCCGCCGAGCGGATCGATCCCCGGGTGCTCGCCGACATCGTGATGATCGGGGAGCTCGGGCTCGACGGCAGGGTGCGGCCGGTCCGCGGGATCCTCCCGGCGGTGCTGGCGGCGGCGGACGCGGGCTACGAACAGGTGGTGGTCCCCGAGTGCGCCGCGGCCGAGGCGTCGCTGGTCCCCGGGGTCTCGGTGCTCGGCGTCCGCAGCCTGCGCCAGCTCATCGCGGTGCTCGCCGACGAACCGGTGCCCGAGGAGAACCCCGACGAGCAGGGCCGTCCCGATCCGCTGCTGGCCGGCCTGCGCGTCCCGGGGACCGGGGAGGCCACCGGCCTGTGCGGCATCGCCGTCCCGGAACACGACCAGGGGCACGATCTCGCCGACGTCGTCGGCCAGTTGTCGGCCCGCACGGCGATGGAGGTGGCGGCAGCCGGAGGGCACCACGTCTTCCTGCAGGGTCCACCCGGAGCGGGCAAGACCATGCTCGCCGAGCGGATGCCGTCCCTCATGCCGCCGCTGTCCCGGCAGGAATCCCTGGAGGTGACCGCGATCCACTCCGTGGCCGGCCTGCTCCCGCCCGGCAAACCGATGGTCGACATCGCCCCCTACTGCGCGCCGCACCACTCCGCGACCATGCAGTCCCTCGTCGGCGGCGGCAAGGGCCTCGCGCGACCCGGCGCGGTGTCCCTGGCCCATCGCGGAATCCTGTTCCTGGACGAGGCACCGGAATTCAGCGGCTTCGTCCTCGATGCCCTGCGCCAGCCGCTGGAAGCGGGACACGTGGTGATCGCGCGCAGCGCCGGCGTCGTGCGGTTCCCCGCGAAGTTCCTGATGGTGCTGGCCGCCAATCCCTGCCCCTGCGGCCGTTTCAGTGTGACGAACGACTTCTGCGAATGCCCGCCCTCGGCCATCCGCCGCTACCAGGCACGGCTGTCCGGCCCCCTGCTCGACCGGGTCGACCTGCGCGTCGAGGTGGAGCCCGTCACCCGTTCCGAACTCACCGCGCGGGGCGCCCGGGGCGAGTCCACCAGGATCGTCGCCGAGCGGGTGCGCGCCGCCCGCGAGCGGACCGCCGCCCGCCTCACCGGGACGCCCTGGCACACCAACAGCGAGGTCCCGGGGCGTGAGCTGCGCAGCCGCTGGCAGGCGGTGCCGGGCGCGATGGACGACGCCGAGCGGAGCCTGGAGCGCGGGCTGCTCACGGCCCGGGGCCTGGACCGGGTGCTCCGCGTCGCCTGGACGGTCGCGGACCTGTCGGGAAACGACCGCCCCGACGCCGGTGATGTGGCCCTCGCCCTCCAGCTGCGTACCGGGGTTCCGCGCGGGGTGCCGATGGCGATCGGCGCACCGGTATGACGGACGACGGCGAGCGCAGGGCCCGCGTCACGCTCTCCCGCGTCGTCGAACCCGGCGACGAGGTCTGTGGACGGTGGGTCCGGGAGGTCGGGGCGCGGGAAGCCGTGCGGTGGCTGTCCGGCGGCGAGGGTCAGCCGCGCGGGATGACCGACTCCCGCTGGGCGGGACTGCGGGCCAGGGCCGAGCGGGCCGACCCGGAGGGCGACCTCGGCCGGGCGCGGGATGCCGGAGTGCGGTTCGTCTGCCCGGGCGACCCCGAATGGCCGGCGCAACTGGACGACCTGGGGGACGGGCGGCCCCTCGGGCTGTGGGTCCGGGGACTGTCCAGCCTGCGGATATGGGCGCTGCGGTCGGTCGCCGTCGTCGGCGCCCGGGCCTGCACCGAGTACGGCGCGCACATGGCGGCCACCCTCGGCGCCGGCCTCGCCGAGCGGGGCTGGGTCGTGGTGTCCGGCGGCGCGTACGGGGTGGACGGCGCCGCGCACCGAGGCGCCCTCGGCGCGGGCGGCGCCACCGTCGCCGTGCTCGCCTGCGGGGTCGACCGGCCCTACCCGCGCGGCCACACCCAGTTGATCTCCAGGATCGCGGAACAGGGGCTCGTGATCGGGGAGTTGCCGCCCGGCGCCCATCCCACACCGAGCAGATTCATCCTCCGGAACCGCGTCATCGCGGCACTCACCCGGGGCACCGTGGTCGTCGAGGCGGCGTATCGCAGCGGCGCGCTCGTCACCGCCCGCGCGGCACAGCGGCTGGGGCGGTTCACCATGGGAGTGCCGGGCCCGGCCACCAGCTCGCTCTCCGCGGGGGTGCACGAACTGCTGCGCGGAGAAGCGGTCCTGGTCACGGACGCCGCGGAAGTCGCCGAACTGGTCGGTGACATGGGCGAGCTGGCCCCGGAGCGGCGCGGACCCGTGCTGCCGCGCGACCTCCTGCCCCCGGGCGCCCGGCGCGTCCTGGCCGCGCTGCCGGCGCGGCGACCGTCGGCCGTCGACGAGATCGCGCGCGGAGCGGCCACCACCACGGACGACGCGGTCGGGAGACTGTACGAACTCCGAGCACTTGGATTCGTCGAACGACACGGCGACGGCTGGAAGTTGACACGCCAGGCGTCGACCTCCGTGCGCGATGATCGGGAGGGTCGCTGACCGAGCGTGTTCGGCCGTCCGGGGGAACGCCGACGCCCCTGCGGATTACCGCAGTTGGCGGATCCTGACGGTCACGCAGCGCGACCGTCGGGATGCCGGGAGCCGCCTCCCGGACCCCCTCCGCGTCCGGGTGACAGCCTTCCCTTCGCACACTGCGACTGTCCAGTCACGCTACGCTCACGAGGATCCGACGCAGGCACACCATCTCGGTATGAAGCCGACAGACACCCAGGCACCCCCAGTTCACGGCAGAACGGCACAAGGCGACGAATGCCCCAGCACACCTCCGGGTCCGACCGGACGGCGATCCCGCGAGCCGCCCGCGACGGCGGCAGCGTGCGCCCGCCCGCTCCCTCGACACTCGACGAGCTGTGGCGGTCGTACAAGTCGACCGGTGACGAGCGGCTGCGCGAGCAGTTGATCCTGCACTACTCACCGCTGGTGAAGTACGTCGCGGGACGGGTCAGCGTGGGCCTGCCGGCCAATGTCGAGCAGGCCGACTTCGTGTCGTCCGGGGTGTTCGGGCTGATCGACGCGATCGAGAAGTTCGACATCGAGCGCGAGATCAAGTTCGAGACGTACGCGATCACCAGGATCCGCGGCGCCATGATCGACGAACTGCGCGCCCTCGACTGGATCCCGCGGTCGGTCCGGCAGAAGGCGCGCAACGTCGAACGCGCCTACGCCACGCTGGAGGCCCGGCTGAGACGGACCCCATCGGAGACCGAGGTGGCCTCCGAACTGGGCATCGCGGTGGAGGAACTGCACGCGGTGTTCAGCCAGTTGTCGCTGGCCAACGTGGTCGCCCTGGAGGAACTGCTGCACGCCGGCGGCGAGGGCGGTGACCGGCTGAGCCTGATGGACACCCTGGAGGACACCGCCGCCGACAACCCGGTCGAGGTCGCCGAGGACCGGGAACTGCGCAGGCTCCTGGCGCGGGCGATCAACACCCTGCCCGACCGGGAGAAGACCGTCGTCACGCTCTACTACTACGAGGGGCTGACACTCGCCGAGATCGGCAACGTACTCGGCGTGACGGAGAGCCGGGTCAGTCAGATCCACACCAAATCCGTACTCCAGCTGCGCGCCAAGCTGGCCAGTTTCGGGCGCTGACCAGCCCGTTCGTCCGGATCGCCGCAGCCTGTCTCCCGTGTCCCCGGGCCGCCTGGCACACGGCCGGGTGGGTGGAGTGGCTCCCGTACGCGGCGGAGCGTCCGTACAGTGGTTGACGTGCCAAGGATTCGAGCGGCCTCCGTGGCCGAGCACCGGTCGATGCAGCGAGCCGCCCTGCTGGACGCGGCGCGCTCCCTGTTGTCCGAGGGCGGGACGGAGGCGCTGACCTTCCCGGCTCTCGCCGAGCGCACGGGCCTCGCGCGGTCCTCGGTGTACGAGTACTTCCGCTCCCGGGCCGCCGTCGTGGAAGAACTCTGCGTGGTCGACTTCCCCGTCTGGGCCGCCGAGGTCTCCGACGCGATGGCCGCCGCCGAGGGACCCGAGGGCAAGGTCGAGGCGTATGTGCGCCGGCAGCTCGCCCTGGTCGGGGACCGGCGGCACCGCGCCGTGGTCGCCATCTCCGCCAGCGAACTCGACGCGGGCGCGAGGGAGAAGATCCGGGCCGCGCACGGCGGGCTGGTCACGATGATCGGCGAGGCGCTGGCCGCCATGGGCCACGCCGAGCCGCGGCTCGCCGCGATGCTGCTGCAGGGTGTGGTCGACGCCGCCGTGCGCCGTATCGAGCTCGGCGCCGCCGAGGACCCCACCGCGATCACCGAGGCGGCCGTCGCGATGGCCCTCCGGGGCGTTCGCGGCTGACCGTCGCCATGGCGCTGCCGGGCGTTCGTGGTTGCGGCCGACCCTTTCGGCAACCCTGCCGGTGTCTGAACCGACCCGCGCCAGGTGCCGTCGGCGCCCGGTGTCAGCGCTCCGGTGGCGGTCCGTCGAGCGGCAGCAGGCGGGACGGGCCGAGGCCCAGCAGCCAGGGCGGCATCAGGGACAGCGGGTTCAGGTAGACCTCGCCTCTGAGCAGGCCCCAGTGCAGACAGGACGCCGGCCCGCAGTGGGTGTCGCGCGTCCCCTCCACCGTCCCGAGCACCGTGCCCGCGAGGACCTCGTCGCCCTGGCGCACCGACGCCCGCACCGGGCCGTACGTCGTGCGCAGCGGAGGGGACCCGGTGCCCGACAGTTCCACCGAGACGACCCCTCTGCCCGCTACCCGGCCGGCGAAGGACACCCTGCCCGGGGCGACGGCGCGCACCTGGGCGCCGGGGAGGGCTTCGAGGTCGACGCCGCGATGGCCCCGGGAGTAGGCCGTCGCCGGCGGCTCCCAGCCACGAACGACCGGGGGACGAACCCCTACCGGCCAGGAACGGGCGATTGCCGGGACAGCAGGATCGGCCACGGGAGGCGTGGCGGATCCGTTGGGCGCCGGGGTGCCGGCGCCCCCGGTCGGGAGCCCGGCGTCGGCGTCGGACGGGTCCGCCGGTTCGGCCTCCGGCAGGCGGCCGGGATCGGCACGGGGCCCGTCGCCGGACCCGGCGGACCCATCGCCTCCGGGGGTGGGGGTGCCGACGGCGACCGGGCGAGTGGCCCGAAACGGTGGTGCGGGCCCGCCTCCGCGGGGCAGGTCGGAGGAAGTGAGGGCCACGGACAGGGGCCCGGTCGCGGGGGCGCGGACGGGCGTCGACGCCGGGGCGGCGGGGGTCAGGGCACCCAGGACGGTCAGCGTCACGCAGAGGAGAAGGCCCGCCCGGGTACGCACGCATCGGTTCGGTCGCATGCGGAAACCGTCCCGCATCGAGCGGATCATGGCCGGGATCTGTGGAGTACCGGCCGGTTGTGGACAGCGGCGTCACCCGGCCCCTCTCGGGTCCCGTACACTTCTGGTGGCGATTCGGGTCACCGAGTCGACTTCGCACGCCCCGACATCTGGTCTTCAGTACCGGTGTCAGCGCCTCTCGGTCCTTTGTGGCACGGCGCATCGCGGGCGTCAGGCGCGAGTGCCGTCCGGCACACGCGGTACAACCGAGAAAACCTAGGAGAACGGCCATGGCCGTCGTCACGATGCGGGAGCTGCTGGAAAGCGGCGTCCACTTCGGTCACCAGACCCGTCGTTGGAACCCGAAGATGAAGCGCTTCATCTTCACGGAGCGCAACGGCATCTACATCATCGACCTGCTCCAGTCGCTGTCGTACATCGACCGCGCCTACGAGTTCGTCAAGGAGACCGTCGCCCACGGCGGCACGGTCATGTTCGTCGGCACGAAGAAGCAGGCGCAGGAAGCCATCGCGGAGCAGGCCACCCGCGTCGGCATGCCCTACGTCAACCAGCGCTGGCTGGGCGGCATGCTCACCAACTTCTCGACCGTCTACAAGCGTCTGCAGCGCCTCAAGGAGCTCGAGCAGATCGACTTCGAGGACGTCGCCGCGTCGGGTCTCACCAAGAAGGAGCTTCTCGTGCTCTCGCGCGAGAAGGCCAAGCTGGAGAAGACCCTCGGTGGTATCCGCGAGATGCAGAAGGTGCCCAGCGCCGTCTGGATCGTGGACACCAAGAAGGAGCACATCGCGGTCGGCGAGGCCCGGAAGCTCAACATCCCGGTCGTCGCCATCCTCGACACCAACTGTGACCCCGACGAGGTCGACTACAAGATCCCGGGCAACGACGACGCGATCCGCTCCGTCACCCTGCTCACCCGCGTGATCGCCGACGCCGTCGCCGAGGGCCTCATCTCCCGTTCCGGCGCCGGCAAGGCCGCCGAGGGCGACAAGGCCGCCGGCGAGCCGCTGGCCGCGTGGGAGCGCGACCTGCTCGAGGGCGAGAAGAAGGCCGACGAGCCCGAGGTCCAGACCTCCGCCGAGACGGAGAAGGTCGCCGACGCCGAGCAGGCCGACGCCCCCGCCGCCGAGGCCGAGGCTGTCGAGGCCCCCGCTGCCGAGGCCGAGGCCCCTGCC
Organism: Streptomyces sp. M41(2017); assembly: GCF_002078175.1. Classification (GTDB taxonomy): domain Bacteria; phylum Actinomycetota; class Actinomycetes; order Streptomycetales; family Streptomycetaceae; genus Streptomyces. The sequence goes on from NZ_MWFK01000001.1 coordinate 3,849,919, forward strand.
GCCGAGGCCCCCGCCGCGGACGCCGAGCAGGCCTGACCCCTCAGCCCTTCGGGTGTGTGAACGGCGGGGGCCCACAAAGCCCCCGCCGTTCGTCCCGTAGATCTTCAGACTTCGAGAGAGATTCCAGGAATCATGGCGAACTACACCGCCGCCGACGTCAAGAAGCTCCGTGAGCTCACCGGCGCCGGCATGATGGACTGCAAGAAGGCGCTCGACGAGGCCGACGGCAGCGTCGACAAGGCCGTCGAGGCCCTGCGCATCAAGGGCCAGAAGGGCGTCGCCAAGCGCGAGGGCCGCTCCGCCGAGAACGGCGCCGTGGTCTCCATCATCGCTGACGACAACACCTCCGGTGTCCTGGTCGAGCTGAAGTGCGAGACGGACTTCGTCGCCAAGGGCGAGAAGTTCCAGGCCGTCGCCAACCAGATCGCCCAGCACGTCGCCGCCTCCTCCCCGGCGGACCTCCCCGCGCTCCTCGGCTCCGAGATCGAGCCGGGCAAGACGGTTCAGGCGTTCGTCGACGAGGCCAACGCCAACCTGGGCGAGAAGATCGTCCTGGACCGCTTCGCCCAGTTCTCCGGCGCGTACGTGGCCGCGTACATGCACCGCACCATGCCCGACCTGCCCCCGCAGATCGGTGTCCTGGTCGAGCTGGACAAGGCCGACGCCGACCTCGCCAAGGGCATCGCGCAGCACATCGCCGCCTTCGCGCCGAAGTACCTCTCCCGTGAGGACGTTCCGGCCGAGGTCGTCGAGACCGAGCGTCGCGTCGCCGAGGAGACCACCCGCGCCGAGGGCAAGCCCGAGGCCGCCCTCCCCAAGATCGTCGAGGGTCGGGTCAACGGCTTCTTCAAGGAGGCCACCCTCCTCGGTCAGCCGTACGCGCTCGACAACAAGAAGTCCGTCCAGAAGGTCCTGGACGAGGCCGGTGTCACCCTGAAGCGCTTCTCGCGCATCAAGGTCGGCATCTGAGTCCGTACCGCGATCGACGCGCGACCCCTATAGGGTCGACAGCAGTCGTCCGCGTACGCCGGCACCCACGCGCGTGTGCCGGACGACAGCAGATCTGACGAGGAGGCCATTGCCGAGCACGGGATGCGAACACACCCCACCGGCAATGGCCTTCTTCGTATGTGCACCATGAGGAGATCTCCATGACCACCACCCCGGCCGACAAGGGCGACAAGACCGACGACGGCAAAGGCACGGGACGCTTTCTGCTGAAGCTGTCCGGCGAGGCGTTCGCCGGAGGCGGCGGACTGGGCGTCGACCCCGACGTGGTGCACAAGATCGCCCGCGAGATCGCGGCCGTCGTGCGCGGCGGAGCCCAGATCGCCGTCGTCATCGGCGGCGGCAACTTCTTCCGCGGCGCGGAACTGCAGCAGCGCGGAATGGACCGGGCCCGTTCCGACTACATGGGCATGCTCGGCACCGTCATGAACTGCCTCGCCCTCCAGGACTTCCTGGAGAAGGAGGGCATCGACAGCCGCGTCCAGACCGCCATCACCATGGGTCAGGTCGCGGAGCCGTACATCCCGCTGCGCGGCGTACGGCACCTGGAGAAGGGGCGCGTGGTCATCTTCGGCGCCGGCATGGGCATGCCGTACTTCTCCACCGACACCACGGCCGCCCAGCGCGCCCTGGAGATCGACGCCGAGGCGCTCCTCATGGGCAAGAACGGCGTCGACGGTGTCTACGACTCCGACCCGAAGACCAACCCCGGGGCGGTCAAGTTCGACTCCCTCAGCTACAGCGAGGTCATCACCCGGGACCTCAAGGTCGCCGACATGACGGCCATCACGCTGTGCCGGGACAACAAGCTGCCGATCCTGGTCTTCGAGCTCCTGGCGGAGGGCAATATCGCGCGGGCCGTCAAGGGTGAGAAGATCGGCACACTCGTCGGCGACCAGAACGGCCGGGCCTGACGGGGAACGTTCCCGTCCGGGTACGAACCCCGGACGCGGACGGACCCTGACCGGGGGATGGACAATGTCCTGCCGGTCCGGAACCGTGCAGGAACAAGACGCGACGCAGCCGGCCGCCGACCCCGACGAGGAACAGCTGCCGGGCCTACTCAAGACACGCAGGAGCAAGTGGTGATCGAAGAGACCCTCCTCGAGGCCGAGGAGAAGATGGAGAAGGCCGTCGTGGTCGCCAAGGAGGACTTCGCCGCGATCCGCACCGGCCGTGCGCACCCGGCGATGTTCAACAAGATCGTGGCCGACTACTACGGCGCGCTGACGCCGATCAACCAGCTGGCCTCGTTCTCCGTGCCGGAGCCGCGCATGGCCATCGTGACCCCGTTCGACAAGAGCGCGCTGCGCAACATCGAACAGGCGATCCGCGACTCCGACCTGGGCGTCAACCCCAGCAACGACGGCAACATCATCCGTGTGACCTTCCCCGAGCTGACGGAAGAGCGTCGCAAGGACTACATCAAGGTCGCGCGGACCAAGGGCGAGGACGCCAAGGTCTCGATCCGTTCCGTGCGCCGCAAGGCGAAGGACGCCCTCGACAAGCTCGTCAAGGACAAGGAGTCCGGCGAGGACGAGGTCCGTCGTGCGGAGAAGGAGCTCGACGACACCACGGCGAAGTACGTCGCCCAGGTGGACGAGCTCCTGAAGCACAAGGAAGCGGAGCTGCTCGAGGTCTGATGAACGACTCTTCCTGGGGGGCGCCGCCACAAGCCGGGTACTGGGGGCCGTCCGAGCAGGGGCCTGTCCAGGGGGCAACCCCGGCGGGTCCCACGTACGATGCGCATGACGCGCAGCACACTCGGCCCATGCCCACCGTGCCCGACGTACCCGCACATGGCGGAGACCAGGATGACGACCCGGGGGCCGCTCGGCCGAGCGGCCCCTTGTTCCACGACGACGCACCGTCGACGGCGCCCTACGGCGATCCGTCGCACAACCCGCAGAGCCCGCAGGAGCCCATGCCCAGCGCCGCCCCCCAGCCCGCCCCCGCACCTCCGAAGAAGAGTGCGGGACGCGACCTGGGCGCGGCCATAGGAGTGGGCGTCGGGCTCGGCGCGGTGATCGTCGCGTCGTTGTTCGTCGTCAAGGCCGTCTTCGTCGGCGTGATAGCGGTCGCCGTGGTGGTGGGGCTCTGGGAGCTCACCTCACGGCTGGAGGAGCGCAAGGGCATCAAGGCGCCCCTCGTACCGCTCGCGGTCGGCGGGGCGGCCATGGTCGTCGCCGGATACGTGCGGGGCGCCGAGGGCGCGTGGGTCGCCATGGCCCTGACGGCGCTGGCCGTCCTGGTCTGGCGTATGACCGAACCGCCCGAGGGATACCTCAAGGACGTCACGGCGGGGGTCTTCGCGGCCTTCTACGTGCCGTTCCTGGCGACGTTCGTGGCCATGATGCTCACGGCCGACGACGGCCCGCGCCGCGTCCTGACCTTCCTGCTCCTGACGGTCGTCAGCGACACCGGCGCGTACGCGGTCGGCTGGCGTTTCGGCAAGCACAAGCTGGCGCCGCGCATCAGCCCCGGCAAGACCCGTGAGGGTCTGTTCGGAGCGGTCGGCTTCGCGATGGTCGCGGGTGCGCTGTGCATGCAGTTCCTGATCGACGACGGCACCTGGTGGCAGGGTCTGGTCATCGGCCTCGCGGTCGCTGCCAGCGCCACGCTCGGCGACCTCGGCGAGTCGATGATCAAGCGGGACCTCGGCATCAAGGACATGGGCACGCTCCTGCCGGGCCACGGCGGCATCATGGACCGGCTGGACTCGCTCCTGCCGACGGCTCCGGTGGTCTGGCTCCTGCTCGTCCTCTTCGTCGGCTCGGGCTGACCGGCTCTGCCCACCCCACGCGTTCGTTTCCGCGTACCTACGACACCGCCCCTCCCGGTCGGATGATCACCACACGGTGACTCATGTGACCAGGAGGGGCGGTGTCGTCAGTTCGGGCCGTAGGTGTGGGGCGGACCCTCCTGCCAGTGGACCCATGCCGGGTCGTCGAGGAGGTCCTCGGCGTCCGGGAGGCCCGCGCGGCGGAGGAACTCGACGAGGTCGGCGTCGCTGTGCGCGAGGCCGGCGCTCCGCGCGCGGATGGTGACGCGGCGGCCGCCGTTCCCTGCGGGGCGGCCCACGACGACGGGTGCGGTGGGGGTGTTCGTGGGGTCGGGGCCGTCAGCGCCGGCGACAGGGGTGGGGCCGGTGGAGCCAGTGGGGTCGGATGATGCGTGGTCGTTGTTCACAGGACACCGAGATTCCGGTTCGGCGATCGTGCCGCCGCCGCGGGGCGGCCGCCGGGCCGGCCGGACGAGGCCGGTGGGCGGGCGCTCCGGACGGGACACGTTATCGGACACGAGTTCGATTCTAGGTCCAAGCGGCGCGAGGCGAGAGCACTCTGCCGGAACGGGCCGGACGCGAGTGGTCCCGGCGGGCACTGTGCGCGGGGTGTCCTGGGTGACGCAAGGGCCCCGAAGGCCCGAATCGAGCGGGCGCGGCCCGGTTCCGTCGGTGCCGGGACACGGGGGCCCGGGTCATGCGATCCGATCTGCGACACTGGTACAGCCATGCCTAAGCCCGGAGAACTCACCTTTGTAGCGCCGCGCGGAGCCAAGAAGCCGCCGCGGCACCTCGCCGATCTCACGCCTGCCGAGCGCAAAGAGGCGGTTGCCGCGATCGGTGAGAAGCCGTTTCGTGCCAAGCAGCTCTCGCAGCACTACTTCGCCCGGTACGCGCACGACCCCGAGCAGTGGACGGACATCCCGGCCGCCTCGCGCGGCAAGCTCCAGGAAGCGCTGCTTCCCGAGCTGATGACGGTCGTCCGGCATCTGTCGACGGACCAGGAGACCACCCGCAAGACCCTGTGGCGGCTCTTCGACGGCACGCTCGTCGAGTCCGTGCTGATGCGCTACCCGGACCGGGTGACGATGTGCATCAGCTCGCAGGCCGGCTGCGGGATGAACTGCCCGTTCTGCGCCACCGGACAGGCCGGGCTCGACCGGAACCTGTCGACGGGCGAGATCGTGCACCAGATCGTCGACGGGATGCGGGCCCTGCGGGACGGCGAGATCCCCGGCGGCCCGGCGCGGCTGAGCAACATCGTCTTCATGGGGATGGGCGAGCCGCTCGCCAACTACAAGCGCGTCGTCGGGTCCATCCGGGCCCTCACCGACCCCGAGCCGGACGGCCTCGGCCTCTCGCAGCGCGGCATCACCGTGTCGACGGTCGGCCTCGTGCCCGCCATCAACCGGTTCGCCGACGAGGGCTTCAAGTGCCGTCTCGCGATCTCCCTGCACGCTCCGGACGACGAGCTGCGCGACACCCTCGTCCCCGTGAACACGCGGTGGAAGGTGCGCGAGGTGCTGGACGCCGGATGGGAGTACGCGGCGAAGTCCGGGCGGCGCCTGTCCATCGAGTACGCGCTCATCCGGGACATCAACGACCAGGCGTGGCGGGGTGACCGGCTCGGCCGGATGCTCAAGGGCAAGCCCGTGCACGTCAACCTCATCCCGCTGAACCCGACCCCGGGCTCGAAGTGGACCGCCTCGCGGCCCGAGGACGAGAAGGCGTTCGTCGAGGCGATCGCCGCGCACGGTGTGCCGGTGACCGTCCGGGACACCCGCGGCCAGGAGATCGACGGAGCGTGCGGTCAGCTCGCCGCGACCGAGCGGTAGTCTGAGGCGCGTCCGTACAACTTCATATCCCTTACATCTTCATATTCCGACAGGGGAGCGCCACAGCGCTGAGAGTGCGGGACAGACCGCAGACCCTCTGAACCTTGCCCAGGTCATTCTGGGTAGGAAGTTCGGTCATCACTCAAGCTGTTGCGCCCTGCCCGGGATCTGTCAGAGGTCCCGGGCAGGGCCGCGTCTCTTCCTGGTCAGCCAGGAGGAATCAGTGAGCACCACCACCAGCAAGCGGTTCGCGGCCACGGCCGTCGGGCTGAGCCTCGTCGCGCTGCCCGTCCTGTCGGCGTGCGGCTCGTCCGACGCCGGCGCCTCGGGGGATCCGAAGACCGTCACACTCGTCACCCACGACTCGTGGGTGGTCTCCAAGAGCGTGCTCAAGGACTTCGAGAAGCGGTCCGGGTACACGGTCCGCGTCCTGAAGGACGGCGACGCGGGGCAGGCCGTCAACAAGGCGATCCTGACCAAGGACAACCCGCAGGGCGACGTCTTCTTCGGCGTCGACAACACCCTGCTGAGCCGGGCTCTCGACAACGGGCTCTTCCAGTCCTACGAGGCCAAGGGCTCCGACGGGATCGACCGGCAGTACCGCGTCGACCAGGACAAACACCGGGTCACCCCCATCGACTCCGGCGACATCTGCGTCAACTACGACAAGGCGTACTTCAGCAAGCACAAGCTGGCGCCGCCGACGTCGTTCGACGACCTGGCCGATCCCGCGTACAAGAACCTCCTCGTCACCGAGAACGCGTCGACCTCCTCGCCCGGTCTCGGCTTCCTGCTCGGGACCGCGGCGAAGTACGGCGACGACCAGTGGCAGGACTACTGGAAGAAGCTCAAGGCCAACGGCGTGAAGGTCGTCGACGGCTGGGAGCAGGCCTACAACGACGAGTTCTCCGGGTCCGCCGGCGGCAAGAAGGCCAAGGGCGACCGCCCGCTCGTCGTCTCGTACGCCTCCTCGCCGCCCGCCGAGGTCGTCTACGCGGACCCGAAGCCCGGCACCGCCCCCACCGGGGTCGTCGACGGCACCTGCTTCCGCCAGGTCGAGTACGCGGGTCTGCTGAGCAACGCCTCGAACACCAAGGGCGGCAAGGCGCTCCTCGACTTCCTGCTCACCAGGGAGTTCCAGGAGGACATGCCGCTGAACATGTTCGTGTACCCCGTCACCGGCACCGCCAAGGTGCCCGAGGAGTTCACGAAGTTCGGCCCGCAGGCCAAGGACCCGGAGACCCTGGCGCCCTCGAAGATCGCCGCCGACCGCGACCAGTGGGTCAAGTCGTGGACCTCGCTCGTACTGAAGTAGCCGGACGGAACCCGCGCGCGGCCCGTCGGCAGGGCGCGACGCGGCTCGGTCTCATGGCCCTGCCCGTCGCGTTCTTCGCGGTGTTCTTCGCGTACCCCGTGGTCGCGATCGTCGCGCGCGGGCTCCATGTCGACGGCGGCTGGCGGTTCGGCCGGCTCTGGGACGTCCTCGCCCAGCCCGGCATCCGGCACGTGCTGTGGTTCACCACCTGGCAGGCGCTCGCCTCCACGGCGCTCACGCTGCTGGTCGCGCTCCCCGGCGCGTACGTGTTCGCGCGCTTCGAGTTCCGGGGCAAACAGCTCCTGCGGGCCGTGGTCACCGTGCCGTTCGTGCTGCCGACCGTCGTCGTCGGCACCGCGTTCCTCGCGCTCCTCGGCCGCGGCGGGCTGCTCGACGAGCTGTGGGGCATACGCCTGGACACCACCGTGTGGTCGATCCTGCTCGCGCACGTCTTCTTCAACTACGCCGTCGTCGTACGGACCGTCGGCGGGCTCTGGTCGCAGCTCGACCCCCGGCAGGAGGAGGCCGCGCGGATGCTCGGTGCCTCACGCCTCGCGGCCTGGCGCAGGGTGACGCTTCCCGCGCTCGCCCCCGCCGTGGCCGCCGCCGCCCTCATGGTCTTCCTCTTCACCTTCACCTCGTTCGGTGTGGTGCAGATCCTCGGCGGCCCCACCTTCTCGACCCTGGAGGTCGAGATCTACCGGCAGACGTCCGAGATCTTCGACCTCGGGACGGCGGCGGTGCTGACGATCGTCCAGTTCGTGGCGGTCGGGGCCATCCTCGCCGTGCACGCCGCGACCGTCCGCCGCCGTGAGACGGCGCTGCGGCTGGTGTCCGCGGAGACCACCGCGCGCAGGCCGCGCGGCGCCGGGCAGTGGGCGCTCCTCGCCGGGGTGCTGGCGAGCGTCGCCGTCCTCCTCGTGCTGCCCCTCGCCGTCCTCGTCCAGCGCTCCCTCGACGCCCCGGGGTTCCGCTACTACCGGTCGCTGGCCGACGCCGACGGGGGCACCTTCCTGGTCGCCCCGATCGCCGCCGTCGGCAACTCGCTGGAGTACGCGCTCGCCGCCACCGCGATCGCCCTGCTGATCGGCGGGCTGGCGGCCGCGGCCCTGACCCGCCGCGCGGGCCGTCTCGTACGGGGCTTCGACGCGCTGCTGATGCTGCCGCTCGGCGTCTCCGCGGTGACCGTCGGCTTCGGATTCCTGATCGCCCTGGACGAGCCGCCCCTGGACCTGCGGAGCAGCTGGATCCTCGTGCCGCTGGCCCAGGCGCTCGTCGGTGTCCCCTTCGTCGTCCGCACGATGCTGCCCGTCCTGCGGGCCGTGGACGGGCGGCTGCGGGAGGCCGCGGCCGTGCTCGGGGCGTCACCGTGGCGGGTGTGGCGCGAGGTCGATCTGCCGATGGTGCGGCGCGCCCTGCTGGTCGCCGCCGGGTTCGCGTTCGCCGTCTCCCTCGGGGAGTTCGGGGCGACGGTCTTCATCGCGCGGCCCGACAACCCGACGCTGCCGGTCGCCGTGGCCCGGCTGCTCGGGCGCGCCGGCGATCTCAACTACGGCCAGGCGATGGCCCTTTCGACCATCCTGATGGCGGTCTGCGCGGCCGCGCTACTGCTGCTGGAACGGGTACGCACCGACCGGACCGGGGAGTTCTAGATGCTGCTGAGCCTCAGGGGCGCGACCGTACGCTTCGGCGGACGGGCCGTGCTCGACGCGGTCGACCTCGATGTCACCGAGCACGAGATCGTGTGCGTCCTCGGCCCCAGCGGCAGCGGCAAGTCCACCCTTCTGCGCACGGTAGCCGGCCTCCAGCCGCTGGACGCGGGCAGCGTGACCCTGGACGGGCGCGACCAGGCGGCGGTGCCCGCGCACCGGCGGGGCGTCGGCCTGATGTTCCAGGACCACCAGCTCTTCCCGCAGCGGGACGTGGGCGGCAACGTCGCCTTCGGGCTGCGCATGCACGGCGCCCCGAAGGGCGAACAGGCCGCGCGGGTCGCGGAGTTGCTCGAACTCGTCGGCCTGCCCGGCGCGCGGAACCGGGCCGTCGCCTCCCTCTCCGGCGGCGAGCAGCAACGCGTCGCGCTGGCCCGCGCGCTCGCCCCGCGCCCCCGCCTGCTGATGCTCGACGAGCCCCTCGGCCAGCTGGACCGCTCGCTGCGCGAACGGCTCGTCGTCGAACTGCGCGGACTCTTCGGAGAATTGGGCACGACGGTGCTCGCCGTCACGCACGACCAGGGGGAGGCCTTCGCACTCGCCGACCGGGTCGTGGTGATGCGCGACGGACGGATCGCCCAGTCCGGCACGCCTCTTGAGGTCTGGCAGCGGCCGGCGGACGCCTTCGTCGCCCGGTTCCTCGGCTTCGACAACGTGGTGGACGCGACCGTGAGCGGCGAGGCCGCCGACACCCCCTGGGGGAAGGTCCCGGTGCCCGAGGGCGCCGCACAGGGGCCCGGCACGCTCCTCGTACGGCCCGCGGGCGTCCGGCTGGTGGCCCCGGCGGACGGGCTGCGCTGCACGGTCGCCGCACGCACCTTCCGGGGGACCCACGTGGCCGTACGGCTCCAGCCCCGGGACGCGCCGGAGCTGGAGGCGGCGTGCGCGTTGCGGGAGGCGCCGGAGCCAGGTGAGGCGGTCGGAGTGCAGTTCGACCCCGCCGAGATCGTGCTGCTCGGCGGATAGCCGTTCCCCGGGTCCGGGCCGTCCCTCCGGGTCCGGGGCGGAACAGGCGTGTGGCCCGCCTCCGGGGAGGAGACGGGCCACACGATCGTGCGGGGTGGGTCAGTTGGCCTTCGAGGCGCCGCGGCGACGCATGCCGAAGAAGACCGCTCCGCCACCGACGACGACGAGCGCACCGGCGATGCCGGCGATCATCGGAGTGCTGGAGCTGGCGCCGGTCTCGGCGAGGTTGGACTCACCGGCGGCAGCCGACGGCGAGTTGTCGCCCGCGGCCGCCGGAGCGGTGCTGCTGCTCTCCTCGGCCGAGGGGGTCGCCGAGTCCGAAGGCTTCTCGGACGGCTTCGGGGTGTCCGAGGGAGCCGGGGTCCCGGACGGCGACGGGGACTCCGAGGCACAGCCCTCGGCCGACGTGGTGAGAGTCGGCGAGACGTCCTCGTTGACGAGGCCCGGGACGTCGACGTGGATCCGGTACTGGGCCTTGGGGCCCCAGTTCTCCGAGAAGGTCACGGTGGCGCCGTCGCGGGTGCCCTTGACCTTCTGGCTGCCGATCTGCTTGGCGTCGGCGCCGTTCGACTCCAGGAAGACCGTGACGGTCGCCTCCTTGCCGGAGGCGTCCGTGTCGGTCACGGTGATGCTGCCCTTCCCGTTGTCGCAGGAGGCGACGGCCGAGAAGTCACGGATGTTGCAGGCGAGTGCGTTGCCCGCCACGCCGAGCGCGAGCGCGGCAGAGGCGGAGGCAACGCCGAGGATTCGCACGGTACGTGCGGTGCGTCGAGATATGGACACGATTGCCCTTCACAGGTTGCGCAACTGCGGGGGGTGTCGGGGGATTTGCTGCGCTTCGTTCATTGGCAACAGCACCCCCACGAGTTTCACAGGTTTATAAGCGTTGCCTAAGGGCTGTCAATGCGTAGACGCCGGAGGGCTGTTGGCTTTGCCGAGACATTAACCGGCGAGGTGTTTGAGTGCCTCCGGAGCGTCATCGATCCGGTCGACGAGGGCGATCCGCGACTCCATCGCCCGTTCCCGCGCCAGGGATTGGAGCAGGGGCCAGGCGGGGTGCCGCTCCGTCCAGTGGACGCGGTCCACGAGGACCATGGGAGTGGGCTCGCCCCGTGACGCGTAGTAGTTCGGCGTCGCGTTGTCGAAGATCTCCTGGACGGTCCCGGCGGCACCCGGCAGGAACACGACTCCGGCGTTCGAACGGGCCAACAGGCCGTCCTCGCGCGTTGCGTTGGCGAAGTACTTGGCTATGTGCACGGCGAACGCGTTCGGCGGCTCATGGCCGTAGAACCAGGTGGGGATGCCCACCGATGGCCCGCCGGACGGCCAGCGCTCGCGCACCGCGAAGGCCGCGCGGGCCCAGTCGGTGACCGACGGGGTGAACGACGGCGTGCCGGCCAGGACGGCGAGCGCCTCGTCGAGCATGTCGTCGTCGAAGGGGGCCGCGTACGCGCCGAGGTTGGCGGCCTCCATGGCGCCCGGGCCGCCGCCGGTCGCGACCACGAGGCCGGAGCGCGCCAGGTCGCGGCCGAGCCGTGCGGCGCCCGCGTACGCCTCCGTGCCGCGCGCCATCGCGTGACCGCCCATCACGCCGACGACCCGCGCTCCCGCGAGGAGTTCGTCGAGCGCGTCCGAGACCGAGTCGTCGTGGATGGCGCGGACCGTCGACGCGAAGATGTCGCCGTCCGCCCTGGTCTGCTGGAACCAGGCGTACGCGCGGGCGTCCGGCGTCGCCTCGTAGCCCGCGGCGAGCCCGTCGAAGAGCTCGGCGGGTGAGTAGAGGCGTCCCCGGTACGGGTCGAGGGGGAGGCCCGGGACGGGCGGGAAGACGAGGGCGCCCGACGCGCGGACCTTGGCCGCCGCCTCGGGGCCCATCGAGCAGCCGAGGAAGACGGTGTCGGTGGTGTCCGCGGCCAGCAGGGCCTGCGTACGGTCCGTCAGGTCTATGGCCTGGAGGCGGAACCGGGCGAGCGAGCCGCCCGACGAGACGACCTCGTCGAACTCGGCGAGGGACTCGATCTCACGGTCATGGGCTGCGTGGAGAGGTGTCGGCTGCACCGGGCCATGCTAGGGGCGGGGGCGCAGCGTCCGGGCGGGTACCCGGAAGGTCTCCGGGAACGGCGGCGGGGCCGGTGCGCGAACCCCTGTACCGCGCTCCGGCCCCGGGACTCGAACCGGGAGTGGGGGGCTGCTCAGCCCTGGACCGCCGCCGGGTCCATCCACACGACCTCCCAGGAGTGGCCGTCCGGGTCGTCGAAGGACCGGCCGTACATGAAGCCCTGGTCCTGGGTGTCGCCCGTCGACGAACCGCCGACGGCGATCGCGCGGTCGACCAGCTCGTCGACCTTCTCGCGGCTCTCGGCGCTCAGACAGAGCAGCACCTCGCTGCCCTTCGTCGCGTCCACGATCTGCTTCTTCGTGAAGTCCGCGTACCGCTGCTTGCTGAGCATCATCGCGATGATCGTGTCGCTGATGACCACGCAGGCGCAGTCGTCCGTGGAGAACTGCGGGTTGATCGTGTAGCCGAGCTCCGTGAAGAACTTCTTCGAGGTGTCCACGTCGGACACGGGCAGGTTCACGAAGATCATCTGCTGGTACATCTGAGGTCTCCCGTTTCGCGTTGTTCCGCCGGCGTTGTGTCGTTCGCAGGGTTAGACCGGCGGTCCGCGCGGAACTCATCGCACCGCGCGGAACATTCGTCCGGAGATTCGCGCGGCGTCCCGCGCGGGTCCGTCAGCTGATCAGCGGAAGCGCGGCCAGCTCGGCGACGGCCCAGGTCAGCGGGGCGAACGCGGCCAACAGCGTGCCGACCCGCAGGGCGGCGGCCGCGCGCAGCGTCGCGGCGGGCGCCCCCATCCGCAGCAGCGCCGCGGTGGTGTCCGCGCGCGCCTGCTTCGCCTCGACGGCGGCCGTGACCAGTGTCAGCAGCGTGCACCCGGCGACCAGCAGGGCCCCGAGCGTGGTCAGCGGACCGAACGCGGGCCGGGAGCCGGTGTACAGCGCCGTCGCGGCGAACGCGCCCGACGCCACCGCGCACACCACACCGAGCGGCTGCCCGATGCGCCGCGCCTCCGCCTGGAGCACCCGGCCGGCCAGCAGCCGCAGCGCGCCCGGCCGTACCGCCTGGAGCAGCCGCCCGCACAGATACGTGATCGCGGGCCCGGCGAGGGCGAGTCCGACCGCCGTCAGCACCCAGCCGGCCAGCATCCCGGCCGGACCGCCGACGAAACCGCCGGGCAGCGCCAGTGCGGGCGCCGGTCCGGAACGGCTCGCGTACGTCTCCACGGCCAGCCCCGCCGCGACGGCGGCCGCACCCCAGGGGAGACCGTTCGGCGCGGTCTCCGCGGCGGGCAGTCCCCGGGAGCCGGTCTCCACGACCGGGCGGGCCGCGGCGTCCGCGTCCGCACCCGAGGCCTGGGCGCCGACCCGCGCCGACACCTCGCCGGCGGAGGGTGCCGCGTTGGTCCAGTGGACGCCGGTGCCGTCCGTGTCCGCCGGTGCCCGCTCGGACACCTCGGGGGATTCGGCGGACGTCGCGGCGGGCGTGCCGCGGCCGTCCGGCTGTGCGCCGGCCAGGACCGCGCCCGCGTTCTGGCGGGACGACAGCCATGTCAGGCCGTAGGCGCGTGCGGCGCCCTTCGCGCGGCCGTCCCGCGGGCGCAGGGCCAGTGCGGCCGCGCCGGAGGCCGCGAGGGGCACCAGGGCGAGCAGGGTCAGGGCGGCCGGCAGGGGCAGCTCCTGGTCGACGGCGAGGAACTCGGCCGCCGACCCGTCGAACGGGATGCCCGTGAGGTCGCCGCGCAGCTGGAGGAACAGGAGCAGGGCGAGCGCCGAGCCGAGCAGGGTCGACAGGGCCGTGGTGAGGGCGGAGACGGCCATCAGCCGGCCCGGGCCGAGGCCGACGGCGGACAGGCCGGGCCGGGGGCGGGTGCCGGGGTCGGTGCGGGCCACCGCGACGGCGAAGTAGACCGTGGCGGCGAGGGGGACGACGCACCAGGCCAGGCGCAGTGCGCCGGCGGCCGAGGCGTCCGGGTGGCTCATCGCGTAGCCCAGCGTGCACAGCAGCAGGAACCCGGTGCCCGCGGAGGCGGCGGCGACCAGGAGCCTGCGGAGCTGGACGAGGGGGCGGCCCGCGCGGGCTAGACGGAGAGCGAGCACGCGGCCCGGCCTTCCGTCTCGGCGACCGGCGGGAGGTGGACGGTGTTCACGCGCCGTCCGTCGAGCAGCGACACGGTGCGGTCGGCGAGGGCCGCGGTGTCGGCGTCGTGGGTCGCGAGGACGACCGTGATGCCGTGCGAGCGGGCCGCCGTGGTGAGTGTGCGCAGCACATGGGCGCGGTCGGCGCGGTGCAGCGGCGCGGTCGGCTCGTCGGCGAACAGGATCGTGGGGGCGGGGGCCAGGGCGCGGGCGATGGCGACGCGCTGCCGCTCGGCCTGGAGCAGGGCGTGCGGGCGCTTGCGGGCGCAGCCGCCGATGTCGAGGCGCTCCAGCCACTCCAGGGCGGCGGTCTTGGCGGTCCTGCGGGCGCAGCCGCGCAGCATCAGCGGGAGGGCGGCGTTCTCCCAGGCGTTCAGCTCGGGGACGAGGACCGGCGCCGGGTCGATCCAGCCGAACCGGTCGCGGCGCAGCCGCTCGCGGGCGACGGGGCCCATGGTGTGCACGGGCGAGCTGTTGAACCAGACCTCGCCCTGCTGGGGCAGCAGCTGGCCGGACAGGCACTGCAGGAGGGTCGTCTTGCCGCTGCCGCGCGGGCCGCCGACGGCGAGGATCTCGCCCTCACGCACGCCGAGCGAGACACCGCTGAGCGCCGGGGATCCGTTGTGCTTGACGTGCAGGGCGCGTGCCCAGAGCACGTCGTTGTCAGGCGGGGCCACCATCGCGTACACCTCGTTCAGATCTGATGTGCCTTGCCCGGCGCCCTCTTCGAGGTCGCTCGGTCCCCCGGACGGGGGAACGAAGGCAGGGCCGATCGGTCACTGGGCACGCTAGGGAGTCCCGGTCGGGAGGCCGGACAGCACGCGGCCCCGGGCCGCCCTTTCTCACTCGAACGGGCGGTACCGGGGCCGGTGTTGATCAGCCGTACGGAAGCACCGACGGCCCCGCTCGCCCGTCGGCGTGGAGCCGGGGGAGCGGGGCCGTCGGCGGGTGGATCAGAGCTTGGTCCACGCCTCCGTCAGCACCTGACGGATGATCCCCTCGATCTCGTCGAAGGTCGACTGGTCGGAGATCAGCGGCGGCGACAGCTGGATGACCGGGTCACCGCGGTCGTCGGCGCGGCAGTAGAGGCCGTACTCGAAGAGCTTCTTGGAGACGAAGCCGTAGAGCACGCGCTCCGACTCCTCGTCCGTGAAGGTCTCCTTGGTGGCCTTGTCCTTCACGAGCTCGATGCCGTAGAAGAAGCCGTTGCCGCGGACGTCGCCGACGATCGGCAGGTCGTGCAGCTTCTGCAGGGTCTGCAGGAAGCTCGCCTCGTTGTCCAGGACGTGCTGGTTGAGGTTCTCGCGCTCGAAGATGTCGAGGTTGGTCAGCGCCACGGCCGCGGAGACCGGGTGGCCGCCGAAGGTGTAGCCGTGCAGGAAGGTGTTGTCACCCTTGTAGAACGGCTCGGCGATGCGGTCCGAGACGATGGTGGCGCCGATCGGGGAGTAGCCCGAGGTCATGCCCTTGGCGCAGGTGATGATGTCCGGGACGTAGCCGAACTTGTCACAGGCGAACATCGTGCCGAGGCGGCCGAAGGCGCAGATGACCTCGTCCGACACGAGCAGGACGCCGTACTGGTCGCAGATCTCGCGCACGCGCTGGAAGTAGCCGGGGGGCGGCGGGAAGCAGCCGCCCGCGTTCTGCACCGGCTCCAGGAAGACCGCGGCGACGGTCTCGGGGCCTTCGAAGAGGATCTCCTGCTCGATCTGGTCGGCGGCCCAGCGGCCGAAGGCCTCGGGGTCGTCGCCGTGGATCGGGGCGCGGTAGATGTTGGTGTTCGGCACCTTGTGCGCGCCCGGGACGAGCGGCTCGAAGGGGGCCTTCAGGGCCGGCAGGCCGGTGATCGACAGGGCGCCCTGCGGGGTGCCGTGGTAGGCGACCGCGCGCGAGATGACCTTGTACTTCGTGTGGTTGCCGGTGAGCTTGTGGTACTGCTTCGCCAGCTTCCACGCGGTCTCGACGGCCTCTCCGCCACCCGTGGAGAAGAACACCTTGTTCAGGTCGCCCGGCGCGTAGTGCGCGAGGCGCTCGGCCAGCTCGACGGCCTTCGGGTGGGCGTAGGACCAGATCGGGAAGAAGGCCAGTTCCTGCGCCTGCTTGAACGCCGTCTCCGCGAGTTCGACGCGGCCGTGGCCCGCCTGGACCACGAACAGGCCCGCGAGACCGTCGAGGTAGCGCTTGCCCTTGTCGTCGTAGATGTAGGTGCCCTCACCCTTGACGATGGTGGGAACGGGCGCGTTCTCGTACGAGGACATGCGGGTGAAGTGCATCCACAGGTGGTCGTACGCGGTCTTGCTGAGGTCCTTGGTGCTCACGGTTATCGGGTTCCCCACATGTAGGTCTGCTTCTTGAGCTTCAGGTAGACGAAGCTCTCGGTGGAGCGCACGCCGGGCAGGGCCCGGATGCGTTTGTTGATGACGTCCAGCAGGTGGTCGTCGTCCTCGCAGACGATCTCGGCGAGGATGTCGAACGAGCCCGCGGTCATCACCACGTACTCGACTTCCGACATGGCAGTCAGTGCTTCGGCCACCGGATCGAGGTCGCCCTCCACGTTGACGCCCACCATCGCCTGCCTGCGGAAGCCCACGGTGAGCGGGTCCGTGACGGCGACGATCTGCATCACGCCCTGGTCGAGCAGCTTCTGGACGCGCTGGCGCACGGCCGCCTCGGACAGGCCGACGGCCTTGCCGATCGCGGCGTACGGGCGTCGTCCGTCCTGCTGGAGCTGCTCGATGATGGCGAGGGAGACGGCATCCAGCTGAGGGCTGCCGTTCCTGGACTCGCGGGAGTCCCTGGGTTCCGCACTTCGACTGACCACGACCTCACTGTGCACGACGTCTCGATAGTTGCGCAAGGTTCGGGCGATGAAATTCGTTGTTTACGGGTACGTGACTTGCGGATTTCGCAGTTCTGGAGCGATCGGGGGTGTTGAAAACGTCGAGCCACGGATTAGGGTGGGGACTCAGGCATCTCAGGTACTGGACACCTGGGTCGTTGGACATCCGACAGGAGGGCCGGGCAGTGAGCACCGAGCTGCGTCGTCTGCGCAATTACATCGACGGAGAGTTCCGCGATGCCGCCGATGGAGGGACCACGGAGGTGGTCAACCCCGCGACCGGCGAGGCGTACGCGACCGCGCCGCTCTCCCGCGAGGCGGACGTCGACGCCGCGATGGCCGCCGCCGCCGCGGCCTTCCCGGCCTGGCGCGACCAGACCCCCGCCGAGCGCCAGAAGGCCCTCCTGAAGATCGCGGACGCGTTCGAGGAGCGGGCCGAGGAGCTCATCGCCGCCGAGGTGGAGAACACCGGCAAGCCGATCGGTCTGACCCGGTCCGAGGAAATCCCGCCGATGGTGGACCAGATCCGCTTCTTCGCGGGTGCCGCCCGCATGCTCGAGGGCCGCTCGGCCGGCGAGTACATGGAGGGCCTGACCTCGATCGTGCGCCGCGAGCCGATCGGCGTCTGCGCCCAGGTCGCGCCGTGGAACTACCCGATGATGATGGCCGTGTGGAAGTTCGCCCCGGCTCTCGCCGCGGGCAACACGGTCGTCCTGAAGCCCTCGGACACCACCCCCGCGTCCACCGTGCTGATCGCCGACATCATCGGCGGCATCGTGCCCAAGGGTGTCTTCAACGTCGTCTGCGGCGACCGCGACACCGGCCGCGCGATGGTCGAGCACCCCACCCCGGCGATGGCGTCCATCACCGGCTCGGTCCGGGCGGGCATGTCGGTCGCCGAGTCGGCGTCCAAGGACCTCAAGCGCGTCCACCTGGAGCTGGGCGGCAAGGCCCCGGTCGTCGTCTTCGAGGACACGGACATCGCCAAGGCCGTCGAGGACATCTCCGTGGCCGGCTTCTTCAACGCCGGCCAGGACTGCACCGCCGCCACCCGCGTGCTCGTCCAGGAGTCCATCCACGACGAGTTCGTCGCCGCCCTCGCCAAGGCCGCCGCCGACACGAAGACGGGCCAGCCGGACGACGAGGACGTGCTCTACGGCCCGCTGAACAACCCGAACCAGCTCAAGCAGGTCTCCGGGTTCATCGAGCGCCTGCCCGCGCACGCCAAGGTCGAGGCCGGCGGCAAGCAGGTCGGCGACAAGGGCTACTTCTACGCCCCGACGGTCGTCTCCGGCCTCAAGCAGGACGACGAGATCATCCAGAACGAGGTCTTCGGCCCCGTCATCACCGTCCAGTCCTTCACCGACGAGGCCCAGGCCGTCGAGTGGGCCAACGGCGTCGACTACGCCCTCGCCTCCTCGGTGTGGACCAAGGACCACGGCCGGGCGATGCGCATGTCCAAGGTGCTCGACTTCGGCTGTGTGTGGATCAACACGCACATCCCGCTGGTCGCCGAGATGCCGCACGGCGGCTTCAAGAAGTCCGGATACGGCAAGGACCTCTCCGGCTACGGCTTCGAGGACTACACGCGCATCAAGCACGTCATGACGTCGCTGGACGCGTAAGGCGCTCCGGCCGTCACGCGGCCCCGGAGGGAGCGATCCCTCCGGGGCCGCGCCGTGTCGTCGGCGAGGGCGCCCGCCGGCGGGCGCCCGACCCCGCCGCGAAAGTGATCGACAGGGTGTCGGGTCGGGGGACCGCCGCCCTGACGCAGCGTCCATTGTTCGCGCCGGACGCGGGCGGCATGCTGCGGGCGTGCCAGTGATTCGGAACACCTCGCCCCTGTCCCGCCGGTCCCTGCTGCGCGCCCTGGGCGGAGGAGCCGCACTCGGCGCCCTGGCCGGCTGCGGGGTGCCCGCCGCGTACGTGAGCCCCGGGGAGCGCGCCGGGACCGACACGTCCGCCGCGGACAAGCGGCTGACCTGGGCGAACTGGCCGCTGTACATCGACACCGATGACAAGAACCCCACGAAGCGCCCCACGCTGGAGGCGTTCGAGAAGCGCACCGGGATCTCCGTCGACTACATCGAGGAGATCAACGACAACGACGAGTTCTTCGGCAAGATCAGCCCGTCGCTCATGAACCACCAGCGGACCGGCCGCGACCTCATCGTCATCAGCGACTGGATGTGCGCGCGCTTCGTCCGGCTCGGCTGGGTGCAGGAGATGGACCGGGCCGACCAGCCCAACGTCGCCAAGTACCTCGACCCGCTGCTGCGTTCGCCCGCCTTCGACCCCGGCCGCAAGTCGTCCGTGCCGTGGCAGTCGGGCATCACCGGCATCGCGTACAACCACCGCAGGGTCGGCCGCGAGATCAAGCACGTCTCCGACCTGTGGGCCCCCGACCTCAAGGGTCGTGTCACGCTGCTCTCCGGTCTGGACGAGGCGTTCGCGCTGCTCATGCAGGGCGACGGCGTCGACATCACGCAGTGGAAGGCGGACGACTTCCACCGGATGTGCGACCAGGTGGAGAAGCGGGTGCGCAGTGGCCAGATCCGCCGCTTCACCGGCAACGACTACATCAAGGACCTCTCCAGCGGTGACGTCCTGGCGTGCCAGGCCTACTCGGGCGACGTGATCCAGCTCCAGGCGGACGACCCCGACATCCGCTTCGTCGTCCCCGAGGAGGGCGCCGAGCTGTGGGCCGAATCGCTGATGATCCCCAACCTGGCCCGCCACAAGGCCAACGCGGAGAAGCTCATCGACTTCTACTACCAGCCGGAGGTCGCCGCGGAGCTGGCCGCGTGGGTCAACTACGTCTGTCCCGTCCCGGCCGCGCAGGACGTCCTCGCCTCATCCAAGGACAAGGACACCGCCGCCCTCGCCGAGGACCCGCTGATCTTCCCCGACGCCACCATGCGCAAGCGACTCGCCATCGCCCGCGACATCACCTCCACGGAGCGCACCGAGTTCGCCAAGCGATGGAACGCGATCGCGGGGTTGTGACACGGGGGCCGGCCGGGGCCGGCCCACCTCCATGGCCCGAAGGGCGCCGGGACTCACGTCCGGCGCCCTTTTTGTATGCCTCGGACCGGGGCGCGGAGCGTTCACTGCCAATCGTTGCAACACGCTTCGCGCCAACCTGTTGCGTTATCCCTGAATCCATTGCAACAACTTCTCTATCCCTACCTGCGGCTATGCCATCGATGTGCAATGGAGGAGTTGTCGAATCCATGAAGGCAACGTAGCGTTTCTCTCATCGGAAAGCGCGAGCGCCGTAGGGGCGCGCGGTGCAGGAGAAGGAGAGCACGATGCAGAAGTTCGACACGCCCGCCCCCATCTCGGCCGTCATCGACATTCCTGCGGGCCGGATCCAGGTCATCGCCGCCGACCGGGGGGACGCCACGGTGGAGGTCCTGCCGGCGAACGCGGCCAAGAGCCGGGACGTGAAGGCGGCGGAGCAGGTCACGGTCGTCCACGCCGACGGCGTCCTGCGCATCGAGGCCGCACCGGCCAAGAACCGCATCCTCGGCACCGGTTCCGGGTCCGTCGAGATCACGATCCAGCTCCCTGTCGGCTCCCGCGTCGAGGCGAAGGCCGCCGCGGCGGAGTTCCGGGGAGTGGGCCGCCTCGGCGACGTCACCTTCGAGGGCGGCTACCGCTCGGTCAAGATCGACGAGGCCGCGAGCGCCCACCTCGCCGGCCACGACGCGAACATCACCGTCGGGCGCCTGAACGGCCCCGCGGAGATCAGCACCCAGCGCGGCGACGTGAACATCACCGAGGCCGTCCGGGGCGCCGTCACGCTCAGCACGCAGCAGGGCGACATCACCGTCGGCGCGTCCCGCGGCGTCTCCGCCTCCCTGGACGCCGGCACCAGCTACGGCCGGATCAGCAACGCGCTCCAGAACAGCGGCGGCACCCCGGGCCTCACCATCCGGGCCACCACCGCCCAGGGCGACATCACCGCCCGCAGCATCTGACCTCACGACAGCACGGCCGAAGGAGCAGCTCCATGACCAACCTGGCCATCGCGGCGCACGGGTTGCGCAAGTCCTACGGTGACAAGGTCGTACTCGACGGTGTCGACCTGACCGTTCCGGAAGGCACCGTCTTCTCCCTGCTGGGCCCGAACGGTGCCGGCAAGACGACGGCGGTGAAGATCCTCTCGACGCTCATCAGCCCCGACGCGGGTTCCGGGCAGATCCGGGTGGGCGGCCACGACCTGGCATCCGACGCGCAGGCCGCGCGTGCCGTCATCGGGGTGACGGGGCAGTTCTCGGCGGTGGACGGGCTGATCACGGGCGAGGAGAACATGCTCCTCATGGCCGACCTGCACCACCTGCCGAAGGCGCAGGGCCGGCGGGTCGCGGCCGAACTCCTGGAGCGCTTCGACCTGGTGGAGGCGGCGAGGAAGCCGGCGTCGACCTACTCGGGCGGTATGAAGCGCCGTCTGGACATCGCGATGACGCTGGTCGGCGCGCCGCGGATCATCTTCCTCGACGAGCCGACCACCGGTCTGGACCCTCGCTCGCGGCACAACATGTGGCAGATCATCCGGGAGCTCGTCACCGGCGGGACCACGGTCTTCCTCACCACGCAGTACCTGGAGGAGGCCGACGAACTCGCCGACCGCATCGCCGTCCTGAACGACGGGAAGATCGCCGCCGAGGGCACGGCCGAGGAACTCAAGCGCCTCATCCCCGGCGGACACATCCGCCTGCGCTTCACCGACCCCACCGCCTACCAGAGAGCCGCCGACGCACTCGGCGAGTCCACCCGCGACGACGAAGCGCTGTCCCTGCAGTTCCCCAGCGACGGCAGCCAGCGCGAACTGCGTTCCGTCCTCGACTGGCTCGACGCGGCCGGTGTCGAGGCGGACGAACTCACCGTCCACACACCCGACCTGGACGACGTCTTCTTCGCCCTCACCGGCGACGCCGCCGCACCGCACCGGCAAGCTCCGCCCACCCAGTCCGCCCCGTCCAAGGAGACCGTCCGATGAGCTCCCTCTCCCTCGCCGTGCGCGACTCCTCCACGATGCTGCGCCGGAACCTGCTGCACGCCCGCCGCTACCCGTCGATGACCCTGAACCTGCTGCTCACCCCCGTGATGCTGCTTCTGCTGTTCGTCTACGTCTTCGGCGACACCATGAGCGGAGGGGCGGGCCGCTCCGCCTACATCGCCTACATCGTGCCGGGCATCCTGCTCATGACGATCGGCTCCACCGTCGTCGGCACCGCCGTCTCGGTCTCCATGGACATGAACGAGGGCATCATCGCCCGCTTCCGCACCATGGCCATCCACCGCGGCTCGGTCCTGTTCGGGCACGTCGTCGGAAGCGTGCTGCAGGCGGTCATCAGCGTGGTGATCGTCGGAGCGGTGGGCGTGGCGATGGGCTTCCGCTCCACGGACGCCACGGTCCTGGAGTGGCTCGCGGCCTTCGGCCTGCTCGCCTTCTTCGCCCTGGCGTTCACCTGGATCGCGGTCGGCATGGGCATGGGCGCCCCCAACGCCGAGGCGGCCAGCAACAACGCGACGCCGCTGATCCTGCTGCCGCTGATCTCCAGCGCGTTCGTCCCGCTGCACTCGATGCCCGGCTGGTTCCAGCCGATCGCCGAGTACCAGCCCTTCACCCCGGCGATCGAGACCCTGCGCGGCCTCCTGCTGGGCACGGAGATCGGCAACAACTGGTGGATCGCCCTCGCCTGGTGCGCCGCCCTCAGCGTCCTCGGATACCGCTGGTCCCGGGCGCAGTTCGACCGCGACCCCAAGTAGGCGGCCGGATGCGTCGAGCGGACCGAGCACCGCACGACCCGTACGACCCGCACGACAGAACCCCCGGCCGATGTCCGGGGGTTCTGTCGTGCGCGGGGTGTGGACCGGGGCCGCCGGCCGTCGGGAGGGTCAGGACAGCTTGAACGTGACGACCTGGTGGAGGGCGTTGTCCTGGGTCAGGAACCGGCCGCCGATGCTCTCGGCCATCCGGTCCGACGTCGTCTCGTCCGTGTTGAGCGACAGGACCTCGGTGACACCGTCGCCGTCGAGGTCGGCCGCCAGCATCTCGCCGCCGCCCGCGACCATGCCGCTGCCGAGGGCCGGCGCGTAGGTGCCCTCGGCCGTGTCGAAGACGCTCGGGTCGAAGGCGTAGACGCCGCCCTCGACCGCGCCGATCAGGAGCCGGCGGCCGCCGGGGCCGGTCGCGAGACCGCCGCCGAGGGCTGTCGGGATGGTGAAGACCATGGAGTCGGTCGTGCCCTCGCCGCTGTACCGGCGGTACGACGCCGTGCCGGCCTCGTACAGGCTTCCGTTGCCCGTGAAGAACCCGTGGTGCGTCCACAGACCGCCGGCGGTGGCGCCGTGCAGCACCTCACCGGTGCGGCCGTCGCGGATCTCCACGTAGTTGAACAGGCCGTCGCCGTCGGTGGCGTCCGCCCCGGCGTGCGCCATGATCTCCCACACGTAGGCGACCGCGTGGCCGCCCGCGTACGGGATCTCCTTCGAGGCGAAGACACCGTCGTTCGGGACGGCGGCGTGGACGACGCCGTCGGTCGAGTCCGACGGGGCCGTCGGCACGACGTCCCACTTGGCCTTGCCGGTCGCGGCGTTCAGCGCGACCGCGGCCACCGCCGGCTTGTCCAGGTTGATCGCGTCGACGCTGGTGTACGAGGCGTAGACCCGCCCGTCGCCGGACGACGGGTCGGTGAAGACGACGTCGCCCGCGCTCTTGGGCGCCGTGTACGACCACAGCTTGTGGCCGTCGCCGTAGTAGGCGTCGAGGCTGTTCGTCGGGACGAGGATGTCCAGCTCGCCGTCGCCGTCGAGGTCGGCCAGCCTGACGGAGCGGACGAACCGGCCGCCGCCGTCGATGGTGGCCAGCGTCTTGCCGGTCCTGCCGTTGAGGACGACGACCGCGGTGTCGGCGGCGACGACGACCTCGGGCCGGCCGTCGCCGTTGACGTCACCGGTCTCGATGCCGGTGACGGCGCCGGGCACCGTGGCCTGCCACAGCTTCTCCGGCTTGCCGGTGACCAGCGACGGACCGGAGTAGGCCCACACGCCGTCCGACGAACCGCCCATGACGACGTCGGACGTGCCGTCCTTGTCCAGGTCGACGGCCTTCGCGTGGGAGATGTCGGCCTGAAGCGGCGTCAGGCTCTCCTGCTTGCCGTTGCCGAGCCGGTAGGTGCGGATGTTCTGCGTCTGGTCGACCACCCGCACATGGGTGCCCTGGTCGTCGGCGAAGACGTCCTGGTACATCGGCGAGGCGCCGAGGCCCTTCTCCTGCCAGCCGATCTCGCCCTTGGCGGTGAACACGGTGAGCGTCGCGAGGCGGGCGCCGCCGGGGTTCTCCGCCGCATCGAGCTTCTCGTCGTCCTGCGCGGCGGTGACGAGCCTGCCGTCCACCATCTGCAGGCGCCAGATGCTCGCCCCGTCCTTGAAGTTGTCGGCGGCACGCTTGACCGTGTTCGACCACAGGACCTTGCTCGGGTCGGTGCCGTTCAGCACCCGGACCGTGCTGGCGTTCACCCAGAGGTCGTTGTCCAGGGAGGACTCGGCGACCGCGTACTCGTCGCCCGCCTTGGCGGTGAGGTCACCGATCGTGAGCGCGGTGGGCAGCACGTTGGTACGGCTGTCCAGCGTCGCGCGCCGCCCGGTCCGCGTGTCGTACGCGGCGACCTCGTAGCCCACACCGTCGGTGGATTCGGCCTGTTCGACGGCGACGATCCGCTTGCGGGCGGTGTCCACCCGCAACTGGCGGCTGTACAGCATGCTGTCGGTCTGCCAGGTGACCGAGCCGTCGGCCAGGTCGAGGGCGAGGGTACGGCCGCGAGGGGCGACGCCCGCCGCCTCGGCCCGGTCCCATGAGACGGCGACCTTGCCCTTGCCCAGCTCCTGGATGTCACCCCAGTTGGCTTCGCCGGCCTCCTGGGTGTCGTACGTCCACGTCGCGTCCGCCGTCAACTTCCCGCCGGCGTACGAGAACCGGGTGCCGGTCAGCTTCGCCGTGTCGGCGGCCGGGGAGTTGAGGCTCATCCGCGGCGCGTCGGCGACGAGCAGCGTGCCGTCGACGATCTTCACCATGGAGGCGTAGTCGTAGAGCTTCGACCAGAGCGTCGCGCCGGTCCTGCCGTCGACCACGGTCACGAACGTGCCGGTGGGCAGCGACGATCCGGGCGAGGTGAACGGACGGTACGGCGACGAGCCGACACTGGCGGTGAAGACCAGGTCGTCGCTGCCGTCGCCGGTCAGGTCACCGGTGCTGAATCCGGAGTCGGAGGTCGACGAGAACGGCGAGACCGCGTTGTAGCCCATCAGGATGCGGGCCGGATACGGCTCGGTCTGCCACGGGCGGCTCGGCTTGACCTGCCAGTCGGCGTACAGCGAGGCGTTGGTGCGCTCCCACACCGGACTGCCGTCGGCGGTGTGCCGTTGCACGTTGCCGAGCGAGTTGAGGGTGAAGTAGTCGCCCTTGGCGCCGACGGGCACGGTCGCGCCCATGCCGCGCACACCCTCCAGCGCCGAGGTGCCGGTGAAGGTGACATTGGTGGCCGGGTCGGCGTCGGTGGCCGCGCCGGCCGGCTTCGAGCCGCCGTCCGAAGCCGTCGCGGACCCGGTGCCGCCGGGCGCCGCCTGCGGCTGGTCCGACGGCTTCGGACTGATCCGCGTGGCGTCGTCGCCGTACGCGTCGAGCGTGACGTGGGCGGCGAGCGTCCTGGCCTCGGCGCTGGTCAGCTTCATCGCGCCGTCGCCGTCGTCGGCGGCCAGCGCCTGCGGAGCGGCGCTCAGGCACAGCCCCGCCGCGACCAGGGCGGAGGCCAGCCGAAGGCCCCTGCGCGAGTGGTGGGCTCTCATCACTTGGCTCCCTGCGTGAAGCGGACGGCCGTACCGTCGGTGACGACCGGCTGGTCGAAGGAGTACTGGAGGGCGTCGCTGCCGGCCTGGTTCTGGATGCCGACGGTGGCGCCCGCGCCGTGGTCGGCGACCGACTTGTACTGGAGGGTCACGGCGCCGGTGGCCTCGTCGAAGAGGACCTCGAAGGTGGCGCGGCCCGCGCCACCGGTGGCGTAGGCGGCGTCGTTCCACACGATGGCGAACGTGCGGCTGCCCTTGGTGCCGGTGGTGGCCGTCTGCACCGACGACTTCTTGTCGAGCGTCAGGTCGTCCCAGAGCGGGGCGATGAAGCCGTTGGGGTTCCTGACCGTGGGCAGCGCGGTGTTGGTGTAGTCGCCGACCCGGGGGGCGAGGAAGTTCACCAGGCCGTCGGTGGTGACGGAAGCGGTCGAGTAGCCGACGCCGTAGTGCTTCACCGAGAACGGCAGCGTGATCGTCGTGGCGTCCTCGTCACCGCTCAGGGCGACCTTCTTGGTGCCCGCGATCCAGGAGTACGCGGCCGGCGCGCAGCTGTTGCCGGTGGCGTCGGAGCGGGCCGGGACGCGGACGTCCTTGGTCAGGTCGCCTGCGCCGACGGTGGCGGCACCGGAGTAGACGCCGTTGCACAGCGTCGGCGCGGCGGGCTGCACCGTGAGGGTGTACGCGCCCTCGGCGATCATCGGGAACGCGTACGCGCCCTTGGCGTTCGTGGTGACCGGGGCGGCGGGCGCCCCCTTCAGCTCGACGCGCGCGCCGGCCAGCGGCTTCCCGGTGACGTCCAGGACGGTGCCGGTGACCCGGTGGACGGCGACCGCGGCGAGCGCGAAGTCCTGGGTGACGGAGCCGTTCTCGGCGACCGTGACTCCGGTGGCGGAGCCGTCCGCGTAGCCGTAGCCGCCGACACCGAGGTCGTACGTGCCCGGAGTCAGCGCCAGTGTGTACGAACCGTCGGCGCCGGTGGTGACCGTGCGGGTGCCGGAGGTGGCGTTCGTGGCCTTGACGGTGACGCCGGACAGGGCGGCGCCGGTGGCCCGGTCGGTGACCTTGCCGGTCACGGTGCCCGCCGTGTGCGGGGCCTTGTCCACCGACGCCAGGATGTCGAGCTTGCCCTGGCCCCAGACGTTGTTCATGTCGGCCGTGCCACCGCAGTGGGTGTCGTCGACGTCGCGGGCGCCCTCGTCGAGCAGGTCGCGCGTCTCCTCGATGTTGCCGATGAGGGAGGGGGCCGCCGACCACAGCAGCGCGACCGCGCCCGCCACGTGCGGGGTGGCCATCGACGTACCGGACTCGGTCTTGTACGAGGAGCCGGGCCAGGTCGACTCGACCGCGACGCCGGGGGCCGAGATGTTCGGCTTGGCCGAGCCGTCGACGAGCGAGGGGCCGAAGCCGGAGAACGAGGCGATCCTGCCGGTGGAGTCGTACGCGCCGACGCCGTAGGAGGTCTCCTGGGAGCCGGGCGCGTGCGCCGTGGAGCAGGTGACGCCGTCACCGTCGTTGCCCGCCGCGAACGCCTCGAAGATGCCCGCGGCGTTCCAGGACTCGACGATGTCCTGATAGAACGTCGTGTCGCCGCCGCCCCACGAGTTGTTGACGATGTTCGGTGCCAGGTCGGGGCGCGGGTTCCGGCCGGTGTGGTCGGTCGGGGCGAGGATCCACTGGCCGGCCGCGAGCAGGCTCGCGTCGGAGCAGGAGGACGCCTCGCAGCCCTTGGCGGCGATCCATGTGGCGTTCGGCGCGACGCCGATGCCGTGCTTGCCGACCATCGTGCCCATGGTGTGGGTGCCGTGGCCGTTGTTGTCGCACGGGGTGCCGTCCGCGGGGCAGGTGCCCGACGGGTCGTAGAAGTTGTAGTCGTGGGTGAACGTGCCGTCGCCGTTGTTGCCCCGGTACTGGGCCACCAGGTCGGGGTGGTCGTACTGGACGCCCGAGTCGACACTGGCGATCACGATGCCCTCGCCGCGGGTGCCGTACTTGTCCCACACCTGGTCGGCCTTGATGTCGGAGACGCCCCACTCGGGGGTGTCGTCGCCGTTCGCGGAGGAGTCCGTGCGGGATGTGGTGATCTTCGTGTCGGCGGTCCGGACGTCGTCGAGCCGGTACGTCCGCGCCTTGACGACGGACGCGACGTCCGAACGCCGGGCCAGCTTCGCGACCAGGTCCTGACCACCGGTCACCTGGACGGCGTTGGCGATCCAGTAGTCGGTGTGGCCGACCTTCGCCCCGTCGAGGAACGAGTCGATCGACTTCTGGCTGGTCCGGGCGTGCGCACGCAGTTTGCTGTACGCGGCCTCGGCCTTCGCCGCGTGGGACTTCTTCTTCCTGGCGGCGGACAGGTCCGCCTGGTCCTTGAGGACGACGAAGAAGGTGGCGTCGCCACCCTTGGCGACGGCGGTGGAGAGGGCGGAGTCGACCTTGGCCGACGGGGTGGTGCCGGAGTCGGCGGCGGCTGCGGGCAGCGGCGCGGTGAGCAGGGCGGCCGCGGTGAGAGCGGCCGCCGCCCAGACAGCGTGTCTGCGCCGAGGCGGTCGGGGCAGGTGCATCGAAGTGCTCCTCCAGGAACGGAACGGGGGGGAGCCCGGACGCTAGGCAGGGGCCGTTACTCGGGCATTACAGGGCCGCGGGAACGGACGTCAGGCGAACGCTCCACGGCCGGAGCGCGAACTTCCCCTGCGCGCCGGTGCCTTCCCGCCGCGCCTCGCTCCTTTGCCCGTTCTTTACAACCCGGCACCGCGCTGCCTCGTCTCTCCGCTCGATCCACACCACAGCCCGCCGTTCCCACCGGCGGGCGGACCGACGAAAGAGAGCCACTCATGCGAACCGTCCTCAGTGCCATGGCACTTGCGTGCACCGCCGTGCTGGCGGGCGCGCTGCCCGCGTTCGCCGACGGGCCGTCCCCGGTCCCCTCGACCCGGCCCACGGTCACCTCCGCACCCGCTCCGGCGAGCACCTCGCCGAGCCGGACGCCCTCCGCCGTCCCGAGCGCCGAGCCCACGCGGGCGCCCGCCGGGCGCCAGGTGTCCGTCCGGCCGAGCGGAGCGCCCGACACCGGCGTGACGGTCTCGGGATCGGGCTCGTCCGGCGGACAGGGCGGGCTCGTCGGCGGCGGCGCGGCCGCGCTGCTCGCCGCCGGGGGCGCGACGTTCCTCGTCGTGCGCCGCCGCCGGGCCACCGGAGCATGACCGCCCTCTCCAGGCGCGCGTTCACCGCCGTGGCCCTGGCCACGCTGCTCGCGGGCTGCGGCGGCTCCCCGGACGGCCGGGACCCGGCCGAGGCGAACGCCACCGGCCGCAGCACGGCCGAACGGCCGGGCGGCACAACGCCGTCCGCGTCGGGCGGCACCCGGCACGTCCGGGCGCTGGGCCGTTCGGTCCCGGTCGGGCTGCGGATCCCCGCCATCGACGTCGACACCCCGGTCATGCGGCTGGGGCTGGCGGCCGACGGCAGCGTTCAGGTGCCGCCGGTCGTGGCGCACGACCGGGCCGGCTGGTACCGCCACTCGCCGACGCCGGGACAGACCGGCCCCTCGGTGATCCTCGGCCATGTCACGGTCGGCGCGTACGGGGACGGTGTCTTCCGCCGGCTCGCACGGCTGCGCCGGGACGACCGGATCGAGGTGCGCCTGGAGAACGGCACGTCGGCGGTGTTCGCCGTCTCCTCCGTACGGACCGTCGCCAAGGCGGAGTTCCCGTCCGACGCGGTCTACGGAGACGTGGACCGCCCGGAGCTGCGGCTCATCACCTGTGGCGGCCCCCGCACCGGCGACGGCTACGCCGACAACGTGATCGTGTTCGCGGCGCTCCGCCCCGCGAGCCCCTGACACCCGGGCGGACGCTGCTCGGTTGCCGCCGGGTGCCGCGTGGCCGTCGCACAACCGCCGCACAACCGCAGGGTCCCCCCGGGGGCCCGAGGCGCGATCCTGGGCCGATGGACCGTACGTCCGCGGCCCGGGATCCCGTCCCTCGCATTCCGTCACGACCATGGAGAGTGTTGAAAGGGTCCCGCGAGAAGGCAGCGTCCGAGCTGTTCGCCGCCCTCTACCCGCGCCTCGCCGGCTGGTGCCGCCGTCTCGTCGACGACGACGGCACCGCGCACGAGATCGCCTCGGAGGCGTTCACCCGGCTCTGGGCGCGCTGGACGACCGTGGCCGAACCCCGCGGTTTCCTCTACGTCACCGCGGCCAACCTCGTGCGGGACCACTGGCGCAAGCTGGAGCGCGAGCGCCGGGCCGTGCACCGGGCGACCACCGAGGCGGCGCTCGGCCCGCCCAACGAACAGACCGACCCCTCGGTCCGGCTGATCGTGCAGTCCCTGCCCGAACGGCTGCGCGTCCCGATCCTGCTGCACTACTACGCTGACATGCCGATCCGGGAGGTGTCCGTGCTGACCGGGCGCAAAGAAGGGACCGTCAAGGCCGATCTCCACGCGGCCCGCGAACTGCTCCGCGCGCACCTGAGGAGAAACCTTGATCACACACGCTGACGACGGCCCGGAGTTCGAGCCCGACGACCCGCTCGCCGTCATCCTGCGACCCCCCTCCGACCTGCTCGGACCCCCTGCCGGCCGGTACGAGGCCATTCGCAGGGGCGCGGCCCGCCGACGGCTGCTCCGGGCGTCGCTCGGCGCCGGGCTCGCCTGTGCGGTCGCCCTGCTCGTCGCGCTGCCGCTCCGGGCGGCCCAGCCCGAGGGCCCCGCCGCGCCGACGGTCCCGCTGGCACCACCGCCCGCGAGCAGTCCGTCGACCGTGCCCGAGCCGGCGCCCTCGCGCCGCGACGAGAGCCCCCGGCCCAGCGCGAGCGACCCCGCCGCGCGGACCTCGGCGACCTCGGCCCCGAGGACCGTGCCCACCCCGCGCGGTCCGGCCCGTTCGTCCGTCCCCACCCGGAGGCCGTCCGCGACTCCGACCTCCGTCTCCGTCGAGCCCTCGGCCGTCCGGACCGGCGTCGGCCCGACGCCTTCGAGCGCGGTGCGGAGGTAGCCGGAAGGGGTTCCGGAGGCGCCGTGAGCCGGGGGGTGGGGGCCCGGCGGCTCCGGTCGGGAGAGGGAGCCGCGGTCGGCTCATAACGCAGTCCTTGAACACCCATAAGGCGCGCTTATGAGGTCATAGCCCGGACCCGCCTACTGACTTAGGCTTGCCTTAGCTTAGGCTTCCCGTCGAGCCCCCTGCCTCTGCCCGAAGGGAACCTGATCATGCCTCGCCCTCTGCGGGTAGCCATTGTCGGAGCCGGCCCCGCCGGAATCTACGCCGCCGACGCGCTCCTGAAGTCCGCAGTGGCCGCCGAGCCCGGTGTGTCCATCGACCTGTTCGAGCGCATGCCGGCCCCGTTCGGCCTCATCCGCTACGGCGTCGCGCCGGACCACCCCCGGATCAAGGGCATCATCACGGCCCTGCACCAGGTGCTCGACAAGCCGCAGATCCGCCTCTTCGGCAACGTCGACTACCCGCGGGACATCAACCTCGACGACCTGCGCGCCTTCTACGACGCGGTGATCTTCTCGACGGGCGCCACGGCCGACCGGTCCCTCGACATCCCGGGCGTCGACCTCGACGGCTCGTACGGCGCGGCCGACTTCGTCTCCTGGTACGACGGCCACCCCGACGTCCCGCGCACCTGGCCGCTGGAGGCGGAGAAGGTCGCCGTCCTCGGCGTCGGCAACGTCGCGCTGGACGTGGCGCGCATCCTCGCCAAGACCGCCGAGGAGCTGCTGCCCACCGAGATCCCGCCGAACGTGCACGAGGGACTCAAGGCCAACAAGGCCCTGGAGGTCCACGTGTTCGGCCGCCGCGGCCCGGCGCAGGCGAAGTTCAGCCCGATGGAACTGCGCGAGCTGGACCACTCGCCGAACATCGAGGTCATCGTCGACCCCGAGGACATCGACTACGACGAGGGCTCGATCGCCACCCGGCGTGGCAACAAGCAGGCCGACATGGTCGCCAAGACCCTGGAGAACTGGGCCATCCGCGACGCCGGCGACCGCCCGCACAAGCTGTTCCTGCACTTCTTCGAGTCGCCGTCCGAGATCCTCGGCGAGAACGGCGAGGTCGTCGGCCTGCGCACCGAGCGCACCGCCCTCGACGGCACCGGAAACGTCAAGGGCACCGGCGCCTTCAAGGACTGGGACGTCAGCGCGGTCTACCGGGCCGTCGGATACCTCTCCGACAGCCTGCCCAAGCTGCCCTGGGACGTCGACTCGGGCACGGTCCCGGACGCGGCCGGCCGTGTGATCGAGGAGAGCGGCGAGCACCTGCGCTCCACCTATGTCACGGGCTGGATCCGGCGCGGTCCGATCGGTCTGATCGGTCACACCAAGGGCGACGCCAACGAGACAGTCGCGAGCCTGCTCGACGACCACGCGAACGGCCGTCTGCCCGAGCCCACTTCGCCCGACCCGGCGGCCGTCGACGCCTTCCTCGGCGAGCGCGACGTCCGTTTCACCACGTGGGACGGCTGGTACCGGCTGGACGCCGCGGAGAAGGCGCTGGGCGAGCCCGAGGGCCGCGAGCGCGTGAAGCTCGTCGAGCGCGAGGACATGCTGAAGGCGAGCGGCGCCTGAGCCGTACGGACCCCGGGCAGGGGCGGTTTTGAACGCGTTCAACTCGGAGCGTAGGCTTCGGATATGAGCGACAGAGCCGCCCTGCTCAAGGGCATCCGTGCGTGGCTTGTCTTCTTCGTCGTCAGCCTGGTGCTCAGCGGTGCCACGGCCTTCCCCCTGGTGCACGAACTGCGCTGGACCGAGGACCTGTTGCGGTCCCTGTCCGTGCCGGAGCACCTTCCCGCCCTGACGGACTGGATCGAGCGGGTCCGCCGCGGCCTCGACACCGCCGACGCCGACTACCCGTTCCTGCTCTACGGAACGGACTGGCTGGCCTTCGCCCACCTGGTGATCGCGGTCGCGTTCTACGGCCCGTACCGCGATCCGGTCCGCAACATCTGGGTCGTCGAGTTCGGGATGATCGCCTGCGCGGGCATCGTCCCCCTCGCCCTGATCTGCGGACCGGTCCGCGGAATCCCCTTCTGGTGGACGCTCATCGACCTCTCCTTCGGAGTCCTCGGCGTCATCCCGCTGTACGTCGTCCGGAAGAAGATCAAGCGCCTGGAGGCCCTCGCCCCGGACCGGGGGAGCGCGCCGGTCCCGGCCACCTGAGCGCCGCCGGCAGCCTCGGCTCCCGCCGCGCGGTCAGCCGTCGCGGAGGGCGACCAGGGTGTCGATGCGGTTGGTCGTGACGGAGTCGACGCCCGCGGCGACGAGGCGGCGCATGGTGCGCCGGGTGTCCGGGGTCCACACCGACACCAGCAGACCGTCCCGGTGGACCCGGGCCACGAGTTCCCGGTCCACCAGCCCGAAGCGGTAGTTGAGCGAGCGCGGACGCACGGCGTCGAGCAGTGCCGGGCGCGGCGGTGCCAGCGTCGTCCAGGTCAGCGCGATCTCGGCGGACGGGTCGACGGCGCGGACCGCGAGCATCGCCGGGGCACCGGCGCAGTAGTACACCCGTTCCTGCGCCCCGCACGCGCGCACCACGTCCACGACCTCGCGCACGGCCTTCTCGTCCACCGGACCCGGCAGATCGACCATGATCCGGTGGTCGCCGGTCGCCCCGAGTGCCTCCGCCAGCGTCGGCACACCGCCTCCGGTCAGGCCCTTCACCTCGTCGGAGGACAGCGACCGCAGCGGACGGTCGTGCCCCCACAGCCGGTTGAGCGTGTCGTCGTGCAGCAGCACGGGCAGGCGGTCCCGCGTCAGCCGTACGTCGATCTCGACGGCGTCCGCGCCCCGGTGGAGCGCGGAACGCAGCGAGTCGATCGTGTTCTCACGGACGCGATAGGGGTCGCCGCGGTGGGCGACTGCGGTCACGGTGCGCATGCGCCCATTGTGCTGGGTCAGAGCGCCAGCCATGTCGCGGCATACGTGTCGATCTCGGCCGCGAGCTTCGCCTTGCCGGCCTCGTCGAGGAACGACGCCTCCACCGCGTTGCGGGCGAGCGAGGCGACGCCGGCCTCGTCCAGGTCGAGCAGCCGGGCGGCGACCGCGTACTCGTTGTTGAGGTCGGTGCCGAACATCGGCGGGTCGTCGGAGTTGACGGTGACCGTCACCCCGGCCGCCACGAACTCCCTGATGGGGTGCTCGTCGAGGGTGCGGACCGCCCGCGTGGCGATGTTCGAGGTCGGGCAGACCTCCAGGGCGATCCCGTGCTCGGCGAGATGGGCGAGCAGCTTGGGGTCTCCCGCGGAACTCGTGCCGTGCCCGATGCGCTCGGCGCCCAGGAAGTTCAGCGCGTCCCACACCGTCTCCGGGCCCGTCGTCTCACCGGCGTGCGGCGCCGACCGCAGACCCGCCGCGATCGCCCGGTCGAAGTACGGCTTGAACTGCGGCCGCGGAACGCCGATCTCGGGGCCGCCGAGCCCGAACGAGACGAGACCCTCCGGCCGCAGCCGGTCGTCGGTCGCGAGCCGCACGGTCTCCTCGGCGGCCTCCAGACCGGCCTCGCCCGGAATGTCGAAGCACCAGCGCAGGACGACACCCAGCTCCGCCTCGGCGGCCCGGCGCGCGTCCTCGATCGCCTCCATGAAGCCCAGTTCGTCGATCCCGCGCCGGGTGGACGACCACGGCGTGATGGTCAGCTCGGCGTAGCGCACCTGCTGACGCGCCATGTCCCGGGCCACCTCGTACGTCAGCAGCCGGACGTCCTCCGGTGTGCGGATCAGGTCGACGACGGACAGGTACACCTGGATGAAGTGGGCGAAGTCCGTGAACGTGAAGTAGTCGGCCAGTGCCTCGGGGTCGGTCGGCACCATCGAGTCGGGGTGCCGGGCGGCGAGCGTGGACACGATGCGCGGGGAGGCGGATCCGACGTGGTGGACGTGGAGTTCGGCCTTGGGCAGTCCGGCGATGAAGGAGTGCAGGTCGCGGACGTCGTCGCGTGCGGTGATGTGCTCGGTCAAGGGGTTCCTCCCCGGAACGGCGTCTCCGGACGGTGCTCGGCGGGACGCGGGTGATCGGCTGATCGATGACTCGGGATCATCGTAGGCCGCGGCCCCGGGAGGGCGGCCCCGGCCCGTCCGGGACGGCCGGGCCACCGTCGCGGGCAGGCCGTCGCACCGTGGAGATCCACGGGACACGCCCGGGCCGTAGCATGTCGGCACGCAGAAGAGAGGGGACTTCGCGCATGTCCGAGGACGCGAGGACGCCGGAGACACCACGTGACGACGACGCGTGGACACCGACGGCTCAGGGGAACGGGTGGACCGCGCCGGCGGAGCGTGAGAACGCCACGCGGGCCGACGACGGCGCGCGGTGGGTGGACGGCGCGGTCGGTGACGGCCCCCAGTACGCCGTGACCGGCGAGCCCGGCGACGGCAGGGAACAGACCCCGCCCCCGGCGGACCGCGCCCCGGCCGACGGGCCGGGATCGTCCGTGCCCGCCCAGGGAACCGGGCCGTTCGCCGCTCCGGGCCGCGATGCGGGCTCCGCGTCCGGTGGGCCGGGCCACGCTTCCGGCTCCGCTGCGGGTCAGGCTCCTGTCCCGCAGGTCTCCCTCGGCAAGGGCGACGCCGACCACCGGCAGGAGACCAACCCCTGGGCGGCGCCCGAGGACGACCCGTCCGGCCGGAGCGCGCGGGGCGGCGGAAGCACCACACCCCCTCCCGCGTACGGGCTGCCGACGATCACCTCGCTCCCCGGCACCGGCTTCCCGCCCGGACCCGCGGCTCCCGGCGGCCCCGTCCGGGACAATCCGTTCGCCGCTCCCGCGGCGCACACGCCCTATCCGCAGCCCGGCCCGGGCGAGCCCGTGCCTCCGCCGCCCATAGCCCCCGGCGGGCCCGGGCACTCCCCGTACGGCTACGGCTATCCGCAGTACCCCGGCGGCCCGTCCCCGTACGGAGGCGTGCCCGGCTACGGCTGGCCCGCGGGACCGCCCGCCCCGAGCAACGGCCTGGGCACCGCCTCGCTCGTCCTCGGCATCATCGCCGCGGTCCTGTTCTGCGCGTGGCCCCTGGCGATCGTGCTCGGCATCCTCGCCGTGGTCTTCGGCGTGATCGGCCGGGGCAGGGTCCGCAAGGGCGAGGCGACGAACCCGGGGCAGGCGCTGGCCGGGATCATCTGCGGGTCGGTCGGCATCGTGCTCGGCGCCGCGCTGATCGTGGTCATCGTCGCCCTCCCGGACGATGTCGGCAGCGACGACTCGGGCGGGTACGACGGGTTCTCCACGTCCCTGGTCACGCGGCAGAGGTAGGCGGGGTACCGCCGGGGCGGGTCGCCGGGCCGGACGCCCGTGCGCTGCTCGTCCGGTGCCCGTCCTCGGACGGGGACGCCGGGGCCGACCGCGGTTCGCCCTCCGTGACCGCCGGTGTTCCCTTGCCCCCGGGGTGGCGCAGCGCGATCAGATAGCCGATGCCGAGCGCGATGGCCATCCCGTAGAAGACCCACTGGTTGGCCTCGGCGAAGTCCATGCGCACGCTCGACATCGCGTCGCGCGCGGCGCTGGCGGCCGGCCCGGTGCCGGTGGGTGTCCGGGCGTCGCCGTTGCCCGTGACCGCCTCGGCGATGTCCTTGGCCACGCCGTTCGCGGTGTCCGACGACACCCCGCGTGACGTGAGCGTCGACACGACGTTCTCGGTCGTCCGGTGCGTGAGGATCGTCCCGAGGACCGCCAGGCCGACACTCGCCGCGTAGTTGCGGACGGTCTGCGTGATGCCGGTGACCTCGCCGTACGAGGCCCCGATGGCCCGGTTCACGGCGTCCGTGGAGGCGGGCGCCAGGATGAAGCCGATACCGGCGCCCGCGAGGGCCACGTAGGGCCACTGGTCGTGCATCGACAGATCGGTCAGCTTGTTGGCCCACAGGGCGAATCCGACGGCGCCGACGACGGTGCCGATCTTCATCGGCCCCCGGGCTCCCTGCTTGTCCAGCATGCGGCCGCCCCACTGCGAGGCGATCGCGAAACCCGCGAAGAAGTACAGCAGGTACAGCGCGGCCTGGTTGGGGGAGGCGCTCAGCGAGACCTGGGCGTAGACGGAGGCGAAGAAGAAGACCGGGACGAAGGCCAGCATCGCGAAGAACAGCACCAGGCTGTCCACGGTGAACGCCTTGTCGCGGAACACCGCGAGATTGACGAGCGGGTGCCGCCTGCCCCGTTCGTAGCGCCAGAACACGACGAGTACGGCCAGACCGCCCGCGATGCAGGCCCAGGTCGCCGCGCTGTCCCAGCCCCAGGAAGCGGCCTGCTGGAAGCCCAGCACGCTCACCCCCATCCCGACGGCGATGAGGACGGCACCCACGCCGTCCAGCGGCTCGTCGCGCCGCCGGTTCGGGACACGCGCCATCATCGTCAGGACGAGCGCCACGACGGCCACGGGCACGTTCACCCAGAAGATCGCCCGCCAGGTCCAGGACGTGAGCCAGCCGCCCAGCAGCGGGCCGATCGCCGTCAGAGCGCCGGACAGCCCGAAGAACAGCGCGAGGGCCCGGCCGCGCCGCTCCACCGGGAAGACGGCCACCACCACGGCCAGTGCGGCGGGGAACAGGAGCGCCGCTCCCAGACCCTGTGTCGCCCGGAAGATGATCAGCCAGGTCTGGGCGAAGTCCCCCTTGGGGACGCAGCCGCAGAGCACGGAGGAGATGACGAAGACCAGGGTCCCGATGATGACGACCCGGCGGGGCCCGAAGAGGTCCGCGAGACGGCCGCCGAGGGCGAAGAACGCCGCCAGCGACAGCAGGTAGGCGTTGACCACCCACTGCATGCCCGAGGCGGACAGGCCCAGCTCGTTGACGATGTCCGGGGCCGCGATGGAGACGATCGTCTGGTCGATGAACGTCATCGACACCGCGAAGAGCATGGCTGCGAGGGCCAGCGTCTGGTTCGAGGTCCTGGGCGCCTGTTCAGCGGCCGCGCCCCGCGCCGAATGGGTGTCACTCACCTCTGCAGTCTGAGCCGGTTCACGGGGTGCCGCATCCGCAGGACGATCACCGCATCGTCGACCGGCCCGCCCCTTACCGGAGCCGCTCCCGCGCCTCCATCAGCGCGAAGCCCAGCAGGTTCCCGCCTCTCCAGCGCCGGGGGTCCGAGGCGCCCTCGTCGGTCGCGGCGAGGCCGATGCCCCAGACGCGGTCCAGCGGGCTCGCCTCGACCAGGACCCGGTCGCCCGTGCCCTGCAGGAACGCCCGCAGCTCCGGGTGCGCCGCGAACTTGTGGACGCTGCCCTCGACCACGATCCCGAACCGCTCGCGCTCCCACACGGCGTCGTCGAAGCCGCGCACCAGCCGGCCCGCCTTCTTGGCGAGCGCCGGGTTCGCCGCGTCCACCGCCTGCCGCTCGGCCTCCGCGTCCCCGAAGAGGCGCGCCTTGGAGGCCATCATCCAGTGCTCCGCCGTAGCGTAGACGACCCCTTCGACCACGAAGGGTGACGGCCACCACTGGCTGAGGCAGCTCGGTCCGACCTGTCCGTCCGCCCGCGCGCGGTGCCCCCAGAAGTGCAGGTACTTCACTCGCGTCCCCGACTCGACGGTGCTGACCAGTGCGTCCCGCGTGGCGATCTTCCCCATGCACGCCACTCTGGCACGCACCACTGACATTCCGTCCCGCCTTTTCCAGCAGGACTCGACACCTGGTCGAAGGATTCCGTCGCGTAACCAAAAGGCAACAACGGAATCACTTGTTGGAGTCCCTCAGCTCTGTCAGGATCGGCACTCAAATCGAGCTGGAGCTACGCCGACCCCCGTTTCGACGGGGAGGGCGGCGGAGGAGAGCGACATGCACAATCCGGGCCATCGCTTCCAGGCGCAGGACCGCCTCGCCGGCGGAGCGCAGTACATCGCGGGCCGTCTGACCAAGGGCACGTCCGGCCGCACCCACGCGGTCGTCGACCCCGCCACCGGCGAAGAGGTGTACACCTACGAGCTGGCGGGCACCGCCGACGTGGACGCGGCCGTGGCCGCCGCCCGCGCGGCCTTCCCCGGCTGGTCGGGCGCCACCCCCGGGGAACGCTCCGACGCGCTGCACCGCTTCGCCGCCGTGCTCGCCGAGCGTGCCGAGGAGTTCGCCCAGGCCGAGTCCCTGCAGTGCGGGAAGCCCCTCAAGCTGACCCGCGAGTTCGACGTGCCGGGCACCATCGACAACACCGCGTTCTTCGCCGGCGCCGCCCGGCACCTCCAGGGCCAGTCGGCCGGCGAGTACTCCGGTGACCACACCTCGTACGTACGCCGCGAGGCCATCGGGGTCGTCGGTTCCATCGCGCCCTGGAACTACCCGCTCCAGATGGCCGCGTGGAAGATCCTCCCGGCGATCGCCGCGGGCAACACGATCGTCCTGAAGCCCGCCGAGCTGACCCCGCTCACCTCCCTGCTGTTCGCCGAGGCGGCCACCGAGGCGGGCATCCCGGACGGCGTGATCAACATCGTCACCGGCCTCGGCCGGGAGGCGGGCGAGCACCTCGTCGGACACCCCGACGTCGCGATGACCTCCTTCACCGGGTCGACGGCCGTCGGCAAGCGCGTCGCCGAGATCGCCACCTCCACCGTCAAGCGCCTCCACCTGGAGCTCGGCGGCAAGGCACCCTTCCTCGTCTTCGACGACGCCGATCTGGAGGCCGCCGTGCACGGCGCGGTCGCCGGCTCGCTCATCAACACCGGGCAGGACTGCACCGCCGCCACGCGCGCCTACGTGCAACGCCCCCTCTACGAAGCCTTCGTGGAGCGGACGGGCGCCCTGATGGCGAGCGTCCGCGTGGGCGACCCCTTCGCGGCCGACACCGACCTCGGCCCCCTCATCTCGCACGCCCAGCGCGACCGCGTCGCCGGATTCGTCGACCGCGCCCGTGGCTACGCACGCGTGGTCACCGGCGGAGAGGTTCCCCAGGGAGCGCTCAAGTCCGGCGCGTACTATGCGCCCACGCTCGTCGCCGACGCCGGGCAGGACAGCGAGATCGTGCAGGCCGAGATCTTCGGCCCGGTGCTCGTCGTGCTTCCCTTCGACACCGACGACGAGGGCATCGCGCTGGCCAACGACACTCCGTACGGACTCGCGGCCTCCGCCTGGAGCCGCGACGTCTACCGCGCCAACCGCGCGACCCGCGAGATCAAGGCGGGCTGCGTCTGGGTCAACGACCACATTCCGATCATCAGCGAGATGCCGCACGGCGGTTACAAGGCGTCCGGCTTCGGCAAGGACATGTCCGCCTACTCCTTCGAGGAGTACACGCAGGTCAAGCACGTCATGTTCGACAACACCGCGGTCGCCAGGAAGGACTGGCACCGCACGGTCTTCGGGGACCGGCCGTAGCCGAACGACCGGCTACGGCCCTGTGGCAGACCAGGCCGCGACCACGGCCGCGACGCTTCCGAAAGGGCACCAGAGCATGGAGCAGTACGAGCCCGAACGCATGTCCCCGGTCCAACGGGCCGCCTTGCGGCGCAGCTTCCGGAACGGCAGGGCCTCCCTCAGCCGCCGTTCCCTGCTGCGCGCGTCCGCCGGCGGCGCGCTCGCCGTCGGCGGCCTGGGGGCGCTGAGCGCCTGCGGCATCCCGGCCGCGGGCAAGACCCAGGGCGGGGTCTCGGCCGAGGACCACTCGGCCAAGGAGAAGACGATCAACTTCTCCAACTGGACCGAGTACATGGACGTCGACAAGAGCGAGAAGCACCACCCCACGCTCGACGCGTTCGCCGAACGGACCGGTATCAAGGTCAAGTACACCGAGGACATCAACGACAACGTCGAGTTCTTCGGAAAGATCAAGCCGCAGCTCGCGGCGGGCCAGGACACCGGGCGCGACATCATCGTCGTCACCGACTGGCTGGCGGCCCGCCTCATCCGCTTCGGCTGGGTGCAGAAGCTCGACGCGGCCAACCTGCCGCACGCCTACACCAACCTGTCCGCCCAGTTCCGCAACCCCGACTGGGACCCCGGGCGCGCCTACTCCTATCCCTGGCAGGGCATCTCGACCGTCATCGCCTACAACAAGAAGGCGCTCGACGGCGTCGAGGTCCGCTCCGTCTCCGACCTGCTCGACAACCCCAAACTCAAGGGGCGCGTCGGCTTCCTCTCGGAGATGCGCGACAGCATGGGCATGACCCTCCTCGACATGGGCAAGGACCCGGCGAACTTCACGGACGACGACTTCGACGCGGCGATCGCCCGCCTCCAGAAGGCCGTCGACAAGGGCCAGATACGCCGCTTCACCGGCAACGACTACACGTCCGACCTCACCAAGGGCGATCTCGCCGCCTGTGTCGCCTGGGCCGGTGACGTCGTCCAGCTCAAGGCGGACAGCCCGGACGTCGACTTCCTCATCCCGGACAGCGGATACATGACGTCGACCGACAACATGCTGATCCCCAACAAGGCACGTCACAAGACGAACGCCGAGCGGCTCATGGACTTCTACTACGAGCCCGAGCCCGCCGCGGAACTCGCCGCCTACATCAACTACGTCTGTCCGGTCGACGGGGTCAAGCCCTATCTCGCGAAGATCGACAAGGACGCGGCGAACAACCCGCTGATCATTCCTGACAAGGCCATGGCCGCGAAGTCACACCCCTTCCGCTCGCTGAGCCAGAAGGAAGAGACGGCCTACGAAGAGAAGTTCGCGAAGCTCACAGGGGCGTGACCACGATGACGAATGACAACAGCGGCGACGTCCGCCTCTCCGGGATCAGCAAGACGTACGGCTCCTTCACGGCCGTGCACCCCCTCGACCTGACCGTGCCGCAGGGCTCGTTCTTCGCGCTGCTCGGCGCGTCCGGCTGCGGCAAGACCACCACCCTGCGGATGATCGCCGGCCTGGAGGAGCCCTCCTCGGGCACCGTCATGCTCGGCGACCAGGACGTGACGAACCTGCCGCCCTACAAGCGCCCGGTGAACACGGTCTTCCAGTCCTACGCCCTCTTCCCGCACCTCGACATCTTCGAGAACGTCGCCTTCGGCCTGCGCCGGCGCGGCATCAAGTCGGTGAAGAAGCAGGTCGAGGACATGCTCGACCTCGTCCAGCTCGGCGAGCAGGCGCGCAAGAAGCCGCACCAGCTCTCCGGCGGCCAGCAGCAGCGTGTCGCCGTGGCCCGCGCGCTGATCAACCACCCCAAGGTGCTCCTGCTCGACGAGCCCCTCGGCGCCCTCGACCTCAAGCTGCGCCGTCAGATGCAGCTGGAGCTCAAGCGCATCCAGACCGAGGTCGGCATCACCTTCGTCCACGTCACGCACGACCAGGAGGAGGCCATGACCATGGCCGACACGGTCGCCGTGATGAACGCGGGCCGCGTCGAGCAGCTCGGCGCGCCCGCCGACCTCTACGAGAACCCGAACACCACCTTCGTCGCCAACTTCCTCGGCACCTCCAACCTCATCGAGGCCGAGGTCGACTCCAGGAGCGGCGACGAGATCGTCCTCCGGGCGGGTGGCGGCAAGCTGGTGCTCCCCGGATCGCGATGTTCGGCGGACACCACGACCGGCGGCAAGCTGCTGGTCGGCGTCCGGCCGGAGAAGATCTCCCTCACGCACGCCGACGACGCGGGCGAGATACCCGCCGGCCGCAACCGCATCACCGGCAGGATCGCCGACTCCAGCTTCATCGGCGTCTCCACCCAGTACGTGATCGACAGCGCCGTCTGCCCCGAGTTCGAGGTCTACGCCCAGAACATCGACCGTGACTCCCGGCTCGCCCCGGGTGCCGAGGTCGTCCTGCACTGGAGCCCGGCGCACACCTTCGGCCTCGACGCGGCCCAGTCCCCGCTTGCCGGGACGACGGGCTCCGCCGGTGTCGAGACGGCCGAGGAGGAGGCCGCCTGATGGCCACCGTCACCGAGGTGGAGGCGCCGCCGCTCGCGCCGCAACCCGCC
Source organism: Streptomyces sp. M41(2017) (assembly GCF_002078175.1). Classification (GTDB taxonomy): domain Bacteria; phylum Actinomycetota; class Actinomycetes; order Streptomycetales; family Streptomycetaceae; genus Streptomyces. The sequence continues at coordinate 3,892,268 of NZ_MWFK01000001.1, forward strand.
CAGAAACCGCCGAAGAAGCGCGGCCGGCTCGTCCCGTACTGGCTGCTGCTGCCCGGCCTGCTGTGGCTGGTCGTCTTCTTCGCGCTCCCGCTGGTCTACCAGGCCTCCACCTCGATCCAGACCGGATCGCTGGAGGACGGCTTCAAGGTCACCTGGCACTTCCAGACCTACTGGGACGCGCTCGCCGACTACTGGCCGCAGTTCCTGCGCTCCGTGCTCTACGCCGGTGCCGCGACGATCCTGTGCCTGGTGCTGGGCTATCCGCTCGCGTACCTGATCGCCTTCCGCGCGGGCCGCTGGCGCAACCTGATCATGATCCTGGTGATCGCGCCGTTCTTCACCAGCTTCCTGATCCGCACGCTCGCCTGGAAGACGATCCTCGCGGACGGCGGCCCGGTCGTCGGCGCCCTGAACACCCTGCACGTCCTGGACGTCACCAACTGGCTCGGCTTCACGGCGGGCGACCGGGTCCTCGCCACACCGCTCGCGGTGGTCTGCGGACTCACGTACAACTTCCTGCCGTTCATGGTGCTGCCGCTCTACACCTCGCTGGAGCGGATCGACGGACGGCTGCACGAGGCGGCCGGCGACCTGTACGCCCGGCCCATCACCACCTTCCGCAAGGTGACGTTCCCGCTGTCGATGCCGGGCGTCGTCTCCGGCACCCTCCTGACGTTCATCCCCGCCAGCGGTGACTACGTGAACGCCGACCTGCTCGGCTCCACCGACACCCGCATGGTCGGCAACGTCATCCAGACCCAGTTCCTGCGGATTCTCGACTATCCGACGGCCGCGGCACTCTCGTTCATCCTCATGGCCGCGATCCTCATCATGGTCACGCTCTACATCCGCAAGTCCGGGACGGAGGATCTGGTCTAAATGACCTTCGTGAACTGGCTCAAGCGCCATCTCGTCGTCATCGGGGGACTGCTGACGCTCGGATACCTGCTGCTGCCCAACATCGTCGTGACGGTGTTCTCCTTCAACAAGCCGAAGGGGCGCTTCAATTACGAGTGGCAGCAATTCTCGACGGACGCCTGGCGCGATCCGTGCGGGGTCGCCGACATGTGCGGCTCGCTCTCGCTCAGCCTCCAGATCGCCGTCTGGGCGACGATCGGCGCCACGATCCTCGGCACGATGATCGCCTTCGCGCTCGTCCGCTACCGCTTCCGCGCACGTGGCGCCGTGAACTCGCTGATCTTCCTGCCGATGGCGATGCCCGAGGTCGTGATGGCCGCCTCGCTGCTCACCCTGTTCCTCAACATGGGCGCTCAGCTGGGCTTCTGGACCATCCTGATCGCCCACATCATGTTCTGCCTCAGCTTCGTCGTGACGGCCGTCAAGGCCCGTGTCATGTCGATGGACCCCCGCCTCGAACAGGCGGCGCAGGACCTGTACGCCGGTCCCGCGCAGACCTTCCTGCGCGTGACCCTGCCCATCGCGGCACCGGGCATCGCCGCGGGTGCGCTGCTCGCCTTCGCGCTCTCCTTCGACGATTTCATCATCACCAATTTCAACGCCGGCTCGACCGTCACGTTCCCCATGTTCGTCTGGGGTTCGGCACAGCGCGGAACACCCGTTCAGATCAACGTCATCGGAACGGCCATGTTCCTCATCGCCGTACTCTTCGTCCTGGCCGGAATGGTCGTCGGCAATCGCCGCAACAGGCAAAAGGCATAACGCTCGAAAACCCTCGTAGGGAGTTGGAAATCATGGCCCCAAGCGCCATGACCCGTGGTAATCAGTGGACGACGTCTCTCGCGGACGCCCAGCCGGTCTCGTACTGGCTGGACGACCCCGGCAAACCCCGGCCGGAGCCCGCGCTCACCGGCTCCGACACCTGCGACCTGCTCGTCGTCGGCGGCGGCTACAGCGGACTGTGGACCGCGCTGATCGCCAAGGAGCGGGACCCCGGCCGGGACGTCGTCCTCGTGGAGGGCCGTGAGGTGGGCTGGGCCGCCTCCGGCCGCAACGGCGGCTTCTGCGCTGCCTCCCTCACCCACGGTCTGTCCAACGGGCTGACCCGCTGGCCGGACGAGATCCGCAAGCTGGAGGAGCTGGGCGCCCGCAACCTCGACGAGATCGAGGCGGCCGTCGCCCGCTACTCCATCGACTGCGACTTCGAGCGCACCGGCGAGATCGACGTCGCGACCGAACCGCACCAGGCGGCCGAACTGCGCGACTGGCACCAGGAGCTGGAGCGCGAGGGTCTCGTCGAGGGCGTCGAACTCCTCGACACCGAGGCCGTCCGCGAACAGGTCGCCTCCCCGACCTTCCTCGCCGGCCTGTACGACCGCCGGGGCGTCGCCATGCTCCACCCGGCCAAGCTGGCCTGGGGCCTGAAGCGCGCCTGCCTGCGGCTCGGGGTCCGGGTGTACGAGAACACGCCCGCCCTCGACCTGAAGCCGTCCGGCGCCGGCATGGCCGTCCGCACCCCGTACGGCGCGATCGGCGCCCGCCGGGTCGCCCTCGGCACGAACATCTTCCCGAACCTGGTCCGGCGCGTCCGCTCGTACACCGTCCCGGTCTACGACTACGCGCTGATGACCGAGCCCCTCAGCGACGACCAGCTGGCCTCCATCGGCTGGAAGAACCGCCAGGGCCTCGGCGACTCGGCGAACCAGTTCCACTACTTCCGGCTCTCCGCCGACAACCGCATCCTGTGGGGCGGTTACGACGCGATCTACCCGTACGGCGGCCGCGTCCGCGCCGAGCACGACGACCGCCCCGAGACGTACGCCAAGCTCGCCGGGCACTTCTTCACCTGCTTCCCGCAGCTGGAGGGCGTCCGCTTCTCGCACGCCTGGGGCGGCGCGATCGACACCTGCTCGCGTTTCTCGGCGTTCTTCGGCACGGCCCACCAGGGCAAGGTCGCCTACGCGGCCGGGTACACCGGCCTCGGCGTGGGCGCCACCCGCTTCGGCGCGGACGTGATGCTCGACCTGCTGGCGGGGGAGCGGACCGAACGCACCGAGCTGGAGATGGTCCGCAAGAAGCCGTTGCCGTTCCCGCCGGAGCCCTTCGCGTGGACCGGCATCGCCCTCACCAAGTGGTCGCTGGCACGCGCCGACGCGCACGGCGGCCGGCGCAACCTGTGGCTGAAGACCATGGACAGACTGGGCCTCGGCTTCGACAGCTGAGGGCGCGCGGCACACCCGGTGATCCACGGGCGTACGCCCAGCTCGTCGGTGTGATCCGGTTCACTACCAACTGGTAGCCGGAACACGCGTAATGATCGCCCCGGACCTCCCTCTCCCCTGTGACGCGACCAGCGTCGTCACGAGAGAGGGAGGTTCCGTCATGACAGGGCCCAAGACGGCGGTCGAGTGGCTGACATCCGTGGCTCCGGACCCGGAGGCCTGCCGGTGGGAGTGGGAGCGCAATCCCCTCGGCATCGCGCTGCTCCCGGCGGGCCGGGCCTGGGACGTGCTCATCCTGCCCGGCGAACTCGGCTATCCGACGCTCGACGTGCTGAGCCGGGTGATCGACCAACCCGGGCCCGTGCTCGTCGACTTCGGCGACGCGCGGATGGGCTTCTTCGTGCCCGCGGGCACCGCCGCCCGCTGGCTCGGCACGGGGGTGCGCACCGCGGGGCCCGGCACCTGGATCGTGGTGCCCTACCCGGGCCGGGCCACCGGCGGGGTCCGCTGGCTGGTGCAACCGGACGGCTCGGGCACCCTCACGGATCCGGCACTGCTCGAACTGGCCATGCACGAGGCGGCGGCGGGCCTCGCCGGGAACGGGGACCGGTAGCCGTGCCGATGCCGCGCGGCGGCGAGCTCCCGAAGTCCCGCACACGCAGGGGGTCTTGACAACAGAATTGGTCTGGACCAAGTTGGGCGCGCTCCACCCTCCCCATTCCCCCGTGCCCGGAGGCAGCAGTGGAACGCACCAGACGCAGCAGACCGTCCGAACACCGCCGAAGGATTCTCGCCGTGTGCACGGCCACCGTTCTGGCCGTACCCGGTCTCACCGCGCTCTCGTCGGCCGCCCGTGCGGCCGACGCGGACCTCGCGAAGAACGGCGGGTTCGAGTCGGGCCTGGCCAACTGGACCTGTACGGCCGCGAGCACCGTCACCACCCCGGTGCACAGCGGCAGTTCGGCGCTGAAGGCGACCCCGGCCGGCAGCGACTACGCCCAGTGCTCGCAGACCGTGACGGTGAAACCGGACGCGCAGTACACGCTCTCCGGGTTCGTCCGCGGCAGCTACGTCTACCTCGGCGCGAGCGGCACCGGCACGACCGACGTCAGCACCTGGACCCAGTCCGCGGCCGACTGGCAGCAGTTGAGCACCACCTTCCGCACCGGCGCCTCGACCACCAAGGTCACGATCTACACGCACGGCTGGTACGGCACCGGCACCTACTACGCCGACGACCTCTCGCTGACCGGCCCCGGAGTCGACGCCGGCCAGCCGCCGGCCGTGCCCACCGGCCTCAAGACCGGCACGGTCACGTCCTCCTCGGTCGGCCTGTCCTGGACGGCGGTGCCCGGTGCGACCGGATACGCCGTCTACCGCGACGGGACGAAGATCCAGACGGCCACCGGCACCTCGGCGACGGTGAGCGGACTGACCGCGTCCACCGCGTACTCCTTCCAGGTCACCGCCACGAATGACGCCGGTGAGTCGGCGAAGTCGGCGACGGTCACCGCGACCACCTCGGCGGGCTCCGGCGGGGGCGGCGGAGGTTCCTCGGACCTGCCCACGCACGCCCTCGTCGGCTACCTCCACGCGAGCTTCGCCAACGGCGCGGGCTACACCCGCATGGCCGACGTGCCCGACAGTTGGGACGTCATCGACCTGGCCTTCGGTGAGCCGACCTCCGCCACCTCGGGCGACATCCGCTTCAACCGCTGCCCGGTCACCGAGTGCCCGACGGTCGAGAGCGACGCCGACTTCAAGGCCGCGATCAAGGCCAAGCAGGCGGCCGGCAAGAAGGTGCTGATCTCGATCGGCGGCCAGAACGGCCAGGTCCAGCTCACCACCACGGCCGCCCGCGACATGTTCGTCTCCTCGGTCTCGAAGATCATCGACACCTACGGGCTCGACGGACTGGACATCGACTTCGAGGGCCACTCGCTCTCCCTCGACGCGAGCGACACCAACTTCAAGAGCCCGACGACCCCGGTGGTCGTGAACCTGATCTCGGCCCTGAAGACCCTGAAGGCCAAGTACGGCACGAAATTCGTCCTGAGCATGGCGCCGGAGACCTTCTTCGTGCAGCTCGGCTACCAGTACTACGGCACCGGGAAGTGGGGCGGCCAGGACCCGCGCGCCGGCGCCTACCTCCCCGTGATCTACGCCCTGCGCGACGACCTGACCCTGCTGCACGTCCAGGACTACAACTCCGGCTCGATCATGGGCCTCGACAACCAGTACCACTCCATGGGCGGCGCCGACTTCCACATCGCGATGACCGACATGCTCCTCACGGGCTTCCCGGTCGCGGGCGACGCGAACAACGTCTTCCCGCCGCTGCGCGCCGACCAGATAGCCATCGGCATGCCGTCCACCACGAACGCCGGCAACGGCTACGTGTCCCCGGCCGAGGTCACCAAGACCCTCGACTGCCTCACCAAGAGGACCAACTGCGGCACGTACACCACCCACGGCACCTGGCCGTCGCTGCGCGGCCTGATGACCTGGTCGATCAACTGGGACCGCTTCGGCGGCTGGGAGTTCTCCCGGAACTTCGACAGCTACTTCGGCTGAGGGCGATCGCTCGTCCGGGCGAGGAAGAGCCACAGCGAGTACAGCAGCACCCCGCAGAGGCACCAGCTGGCCACCACGTCCAGTGGCCAGTGGTAGCCGCGCAGGACCAGACCGGTGACGACCGCCGCGTTCAGGGTCGCGCAGGCGATCAGCAGGGCGCGGCGGGCGCCGGTCGTGCGGAGCCAGGGGAGGAGGAGCAGGGTCGCGGCGCCGTAGGCGACGGCGGCCGTGGCGGTGTGGCCCGAGGGGTAGTAGCCGTTGCCGGGTCCCATGACCGGGGGACCCGAGCGGGCGATCAGTTCCTTGAGCGGCACGATCACCGCCGGGACGACGGCCATCAGGACCGCGGCCGCCGTGGACGGGAGCCACCAGCGGTGGAGGCCCGCCCGGCGGGCGCGGACCGCCGCGTACACGAGGGCGGCGGCCAGGACGGGGACGGCGACCGTGATGTTGCCGAGGTCGGCGAGGAGTTCCCAGACGCGTGCCGGGTGGACGAGCCGGTCGCTGAGGCGTTCGTCCGCGCTGGCGAGGGGGCCGTGGGCCGTGACCTGCCAGGTGATCAGCGCGAAGAGGAGGGCCGGAAGGCCGAGAAGGAGGGTCGGCCGCCCCGGAACAGGGGGGGTGGTTCCGGGGCGGCCGTCCGGACCGGATTGTCGCGCGCCCCGGGGGGTTTGGGGCGGGCGACTGTCCGATCGGTGAGGAGAACCGGAGCCGGAAGCCCCGGGTGTGTGCGCGAGGGCACGACCAGGGCGAAGCTGGGGAAGCGACGACCCGGAATCGCCCACAGTCCCCTGTGGGCGGGGTGTATCTCTCATCTGGGTAGAACCTACGGCAGGGTGTCCGGCTCCGACAGGCGGAATCGCGTCCCGTCATGCACCTCGCACACGTTCTTCACACGCCCCGACCGGGTACGCCGCGGCGCCGGAACCAAGCGGAATCCACCCCGTGGTGGAGCTCCGGTGGTCCGGCGCCGCGGGGCATGGGGCCTCAGAGGGTGGAGAAGGCCTGCTCGATGATGTCGAGGCCCTCGTTGAGGAGGTCCTCGCCGATCACCAGCGGGGGCAGGAAGCGGAGGACGTTGCCGTAGGTGCCACAGGTCAGGACCAGCAGGCCCTCCTGGTGGCACGCCTTGGCCAGCGCGGCCGTCGCCTCCGCGTTGGGCTCCTTGGTGGCCGCGTCCTTGACCAGCTCGATGGCGATCATGGCGCCGCGGCCGCGGATGTCGCCGATGATGTCGAACTTCTCCGCCATGGCCCCGAGGCGGGCCTTCATGATCGCCTCGATGTTCTTCGCCTTGGCGTTGAGGTCGAGCTCCTTCATCGTCTCGATGGCGCCGAGCGCACCGGCGCAGGCCACCGGGTTGCCGCCGTAGGTGCCGCCCAGACCGCCGGAGTGCGCGGCGTCCATGATCTCGGCGCGGCCGGTGACGGCGGCGAGCGGCAGACCGCCCGCGATGCCCTTGGCGGTCGTGATCAGGTCCGGGACGATGCCCTCGTCCTCACAGGCGAACCACTGGCCGGTACGGCAGAAGCCGGACTGGATCTCGTCCGCGACGAAGACGATGCCGTTGTCCTTGGCGAACTGGCTGATGGCCGGCAGGAAGCCCTTCGCGGGCTCGATGAAGCCGCCCTCGCCGAGCACCGGCTCGATGATGATCGCGGCGACGTTGTCCGCGCCGATCTGCTTGTTGATCATGTCGATGGCCTGCGCGGACGCCTCGGCGCCGGCGTTCTCCGGGCCGGTCAGCCAGCGGTAGCCGTAGGCGACCGGCACACGGTAGACCTCGGGCGCGAACGGACCGAAGCCGTTCTTGTACGGCATGTTCTTGGCGGTCAGCGCCATCGTCAGGTTCGTCCGGCCGTGGTAGCCGTGGTCGAAGACGACGACGGCCTGGCGCTTGGTGTGGGCGCGGGCGATCTTGACGGCGTTCTCGACGGCCTCGGCACCCGAGTTGAACAGCGCGGACTTCTTGGCGTGGTCACCCGGCGTCAGCTCGGCCAGCGCCTCGGCGACGGCCACGTAACCCTCGTACGGCGTGACCATGAAACAGGTGTGGGTGAAGTCCTGGAGCTGGGCGGAGGCCCGGCGCACGACGGCCTCGGCGCTCGCGCCGACCGACGTGACGGCGATGCCGGAGCCGAAGTCGATGAGACGGTTGCCGTCGACGTCCTCGATGATCCCGCCGCCGGCGCGCGTGGTGAAGACGGGGAGCACCGATCCCACACCGGCCGCGACCACGGCGGTGCGTCGGGCCTGCAGTTCCTGCGACTTCGGGCCGGGGATGGCGGTGACGACGCGGCGCTCCTGCGGAAGTGCGGTCATGAGGGGCTCCCTGAGATCGTGCAGACGGGGGTGGGCTGTGGGCGGCGGTGACGGTGGGGTCCCATCGACTGCCCCGGCGGACGCTGGTCCCGCTTCGCGGTCCTGCTGTTCCTTCTTTCTTCGCAGGCTAGGGCCGAGGAGGGGGCGTCGGCATGCTCCATGTGGGCGTTGTCGGACGATTCGCTTGTCCGTGGTGGACATAGGGCCGCGTGCGGAGCAGGACGGGGAGGCGCAAAACCGCCGGTGACCCGTCCGCGCGGCGGGCCCGGCCGTGTAAACGGTGAACTCGCCCCGCAGGGGCACTAGATTGACCCGCGGACGAAGCACGGAGCGGCTGGTCAGGGGGCAAGGGCGATGAACAGCGACGGGACCCAGGACGCGCGGGGCACGCATGCCAACCCCGTACCGCGTCCGGCAGGGCCGCCGGACGGGCGGCCGGCACCGGACCTGCCCGCCGCCCCTCCCCGGCCCGCACGGGCCCCCGGCATGCCGCCACTGCCGGACGGGTCGGAGTTCGTGGCCTGGGTGCGCGCGCCCCGGCCGGACGCCGCTCCGGGCGTGTGGCGCTTCGGCCACCACCCGCGGCCGGAGGAGGAACCCGAACAGATCCCGGCCCGTCAGCTGCTGAGCGGCGCCGTCATCGCCTTCCTGGTCGGATGGCTGGTCTGGTCGCTGCTCTGGAACGGCTACCTCGGCGGCTGGTGGGTCCTGCCCCTCGAACTGTTCACCCCGGACTCCTGGCGGCACAGCGGCGACCGCGTCGGCAACGCGTTCCTCTGGTACGGCTACTACACGCTGATCGCCCTGATCATCATGGTCGTCGTCGGACGGCTCGGCCGCTGGAACGAGATCTGGCGGCGCTACGGACCGCCCGCCTGGCGAGGCACCGCACCGGTGAACGAGCGCACGCCGGCCCCCGAGGACGACCCCGTCCAGTGGAATCAGCTCCGCGCGGCCGGCGCCACCGAGGCCGCCGACCGGCTCGCCGCCGAGGCCCGCTGCGGGCTGATGCGCGACGTCGACCACGCCCGGATCACCCGCGCCTGGCAAGGCGTACGCAACGGACGGCACAGCCTCGCCACCTTCACCGGCGCGGTGATGAAGGACGGCTCGGCCGCATGCCTGCACCCCTCCGGCGCCCGCGACCTGCCCGGCCGCCTCGCCCGCCACGACCTGGTGACCGGACAGGTCCGCCTCGGTACGACCGCCGACGACGCCCGCAACCCCTACGCCTACCGCGGCACCGGCCTCGGCCTCGGACCCGACCTGCTGGGCACCTCGCTGCTCGCCGTCGGGCCCCCCGGATCCGGCAAGACCGGCGGAATCGTCTGGCCGCTCGCCGAGTCGCTGTGCCTGCACGCGCTCGCCGGACGGGCCGCCGTGGTCGTCGTGGGCGCCGCCGGTGCCGGACTCGGCCCCGTCGACGCGTACGACGTCGTCGTCCGCATCGGGCATCCCGACTCCGTCTACGACCTCGACCTGTACGGCGGGACCTCCGACCCCGACGAGGCGGCCGCGGTGCTCGCCGAGGCGCTCGTCGGCGACCTGGCCGACCCGCACCCCGGCGGCGACAGCAGGCGCTCCACCACCGTGCTCGCCCAGCTGCTCGGCCCCTTCCGGGCCGTCCACGGCAGGTTCCCCTCCGTGCCCGAGCTGCGCCAGCTGCTCGACGGCGCCCGCGGCCCCCTCGACGCGCTCCGCAAGGGCCTGGAGGACGCCGGACAGGCGTCGCTCCTGCGCGAACTCGACGCCCGCGAACGCCAGACCGGGCACCCCGGAGACGTCGGCGGCGTCCTCGCCGACCGGGTGGCCCTGCTCGACCGGCCCGCCTTCGCCGGCTTCTTCGACACCTCGGGACAGTCCCGGCCGTTCTCGCTGCGCGCCCTCGACCACCCGGTGCGGGTCCGGATCGACCTGCCCGCGCGCGGGCACGCCGACGCCTCCCGGATCCTCGCCCGCCTGGTGCTCGCCCAGTTCTCGGCGAGCGTCGCGGTGCGCGAGGACCGGTCGCTGTTCGCCTGCCTGGTCCTCGACGACGCGACCGGCGTCATCACCCCCGAGGCCGTCCGCGGCATCCAGCGGCTGCGCTCCGGCAACGCCGGGGCCGTCCTCACCCTGCGCACCCTCGACGACGCGCCGCGCGCCCTGCGCAGCCCCCTGCTGGGTGCCATCGGCTGCCGCATGGCGCTGTCCGGGCTCACCCCCTGGGACGGCCAGGACTTCGCCGAGGTCTGGGGCAAGGAGTGGATCGAGGCCCGCGACGTCACCGACCGGCAGATCATCGCCGAGACACCCGCGGGCAAGGCCGTCCACATGCTGCGCCGGGTGATCACCGGGAACGCGCCGACCGCCCGCGCCGTCACCGTCCGGCAGGTCGAACGGGAGCGCTGGTCCGCGTCCGAGCTGGCCCACGGGGTGCCGCCCGGGCACGCGGTGCTGTCGCTGACCAGCGTCAAGGGCGAGCACGCGCCACCGCTGCTGGTCGACCTGCGCGGCTGACCCGCCTCAACGTGCGCCGGCGGCACGGGGACCCGGGGGCGCAGGTCGACGCCGCTGAGCTGGACGTATGGGCGCGGGGTCACGCGGCTACCGTACGGTGAGGCAGAATCGACACAGGTCGTTCATACGCGGCGGCCAAAAGATCACAGAGATCACACCGGATCCGCCCTGGGATCACAGAGATCACACAGACCTGACCTGAAGGCCTCATGCCCCCCACGCTCGCCTCGCTCGTCCACCACTCCGCGCTCAAGCTCACGGTGCGCGCGGGTGAGGACCGGCTGGACGTGCCCGTCCGCTGGGCGCACGTCAGCGAGCTCGCCGACCCCGTGCCCTACATGGAGGGCGGGGAACTCCTCCTGATCACCGCGCTCAAACTGGACGCGGACGACCCCGACGTCATGCAGCGCTACGTGAAGCGGCTGGCCGGCGCCGGAGTCGTCGGACTGGGCTTCGCCGTCGGGGTCAACTACGAGGAGATCCCCAAGGCCCTCGTCCAGGCCGCCGAGAAGGAGGGACTGCCCCTCCTCGAAGTGCCCCGGCGCACCCCCTTCCTCGCCATCAGCAAGGCCGTCTCCGCCGCCATCGCCGCCGACCAGTACCGGGCCGTCACCGCCGGGTTCGCCGCCCAGCGCGAACTCACCAAGCAGGCCCTCACCGACGGCCCCGAGGGACTCCTCGCCGCGCTCGCCGGACAGGTCGACGGCTGGGCGGCGCTGTACGACGCGTCCGGCGCCGTCGTCGCCACGGCGCCCGAATGGGCCGGACGCCGCGCCGCACGGCTCACCCCGGACGTGGAACGACTGCGGGAGCGGCCCGCGCCGGCCAGCGCGGTGGTGGGCGGCGAGGACCGCGTCGAACTGCACTCCCTCGGCACCGGACGCAGGCCGCGCGCCGCGCTCGCCGTCGGGACCGCCGCCGCCCTCGGCACCGCCGAGCGCTACGCCGTCCACTCGGCCATCGCCCTGCTCACGCTCACCACCGAACGCTCCCGGTCGCTGCACGCCGCCGAGCAGCGCATCGGCGCGGCCGTCCTGCGGATGCTGCTCGCCGGGGAACCCGACCACGCCCGGGCCGTCGCGGGCGACCTGTACGGCGGGCTCCTCGACGCCCCCTTCCGGCTGATCATCGCCGAGTCGGCGTCCGGGTCCGCCGCACGGGCCCACGCCGACGGCCACGCGCGCGTGGGCACGGCCACCCCCGCCAAGGCCGCCGTCACCGTGCCCGACGTCAACGGCGACCCGCTGGGCGGCCTCGCCGAGGTCGTCGAGTCCGCCGCCGCCCGCGCCGGGGAGTCCGTGCTCGTCGTGCCCGAGGGCGAGCGCCTGGTCGTGCTCGCCGTGGACGGCGGCTCCGCCGTCACCGCCTGCGGGGACTACGCCGTGGTGCTGGAGGCCGCCCGCGCCGCACAGCGCGAGCAGCCCGCAGGGGACGAGGACGAACTCGTCGTCGGGCTCTCCGCCCCCGCCGGTCCGATCGCCGCGCGCGCCGCCTACAAGCAGGCCGAACAGGCCCTGTCCGTCGCCCGGCGGCGCGGTCGCTTCCTCGTCGAGCACGAGGAACTGGCCGCCGGATCCGTGCTGCCCCTGCTCGCGGACGACGCCGTACGCGCCTTCGCGGACGGACTCCTGCGAGCCCTGCACGAACACGACGCCACCGGCCGCGGAGACCTCGTCGCCTCACTGCGGGCCTGGCTGTCCCGCCACGGCCAGTGGGACGCAGCCGCCGCCGACCTGGGCGTCCACCGCCACACCCTGCGCTACCGGATGCGCCGCGTCGAGGAGATCCTCGGCCGCTCCCTCGACGACCCGGACGTCCGAATGGAACTCTGGCTGGCCCTGAAGACGACGGCCGCGACGGGGGAGTGAGGCGGTCCCGCGCCGGCGGGCCGAGACGCTGTCCGGACGAGGAAGGCGTCGTCCGGGACCCGGCGGGCGAGGAGCCCTCTCACGACCAGGCCAATCCGGCGCACCCAGGGGCCCGACTGCTACGCGTCGGACAAACGACCCCCGCTGCCCGCGGCCCTACCGTGGACCCGGACAGGGCAAGACCGCCCGCTCCACCCCCCAACCACGGAAGGGCCGGGACCCGACATGACTTCCCTTCACGCCTTCTGGCTCGCCGGCCGCCAGGCCACCGGTGAGACCACGTTCGACGTCACCTCGCCGTGGGACGGCCGGGTCGTCGGCCAGGTCAGCGTGCCCACCGAGGCCCAGGTCGAAGAGGCCGTCGCCGCCGCCCACGCCGTGCGCGACGAGTTCGCCGCCACGCCGGCCCACGTGCGCGCCGCCGCCCTCGACCACGTCTCGCGCCGCCTCGTGGAGCGCACCGAGGAGATCGCGCAGCTCATCTCCGCCGAGAACGGCAAGCCGATCAAGTGGGCCCGGGGTGAGGTCGGCCGCGCCGTCTCCGTCTTCCGGTTCGCCGCCGAGGAGGCCCGCCGCTTCAACGGCGGCGAGGCCCAGCGGCTCGACACCGACCAGGGCGGCCAGGGCCGCCTCGCCCTCACGCGCCGCTTCCCCAAGGGCGTCGTCCTCGGGATCGCGCCCTTCAACTTCCCGCTCAACCTGTGCGCCCACAAGATCGCCCCGGCCATCGCCGCCGGCGCCCCGATCATCCTGAAGCCGGCGCCCGCCACCCCGCTGTCCGGCCTGATCATCGGTGACCTGCTCGCCGAGACCGAGCTGCCCGCCGGTTCGTGGAGCATCCTGCCGGTCGCCAACGACAAGATGCCCGCCCTCGTCCAGGACGAGCGCCTCCCGGTCATCTCCTTCACCGGGTCCGAGAAGGTCGGCTACGCGATCATGGACTCGGTGCCGCGCAAGCACTGCACCCTGGAGCTCGGCGGCAACGGCGCGGCCGTCGTCCTCGCCGACTTCGCGAGCGACGCCGACCTGGACTGGGCCGCGACGCGCATCGCGACCTTCTCGAACTACCAGGGCGGCCAGTCCTGCATCTCCGTGCAGCGCGTGATCGCCGACGCCACCGTCTACGACCGCCTGCTGCCCCGCATCGTCGCCGCCGTCGAGGCCCAGGTCACCGGTGACCCGTCCGACGCCACGACGGACGTCGGCCCCCTCGTCAGCGAGGCCGCCGCCGAGCGCGTCGAGTCCTGGGTCGACGAGGCCGTCGCCGCCGGCGCCACCCTCCTGACCGGCGGCAAGCGCGACGGCGCCTCCTACGCGCCGACCGTCCTCGCCGACGTACCGGCCGACGTCACGATCTCCTGCGAGGAGGTCTTCGGCCCGGTCCTCACCGTGCACAAGGTCGACGGGGAGGCCGCCGCCTTCGCCGCCGCCAACAACTCCAAATACGGCCTCCAGGCGGGCGTGTTCACCCACGACCTCCAGACCGCCTTCCGTGCCCACCGCGCCCTGGAGGTGGGCGGCGTGGTCATCGGCGACGTCCCGTCCTACCGCGCCGACCAGATGCCCTACGGCGGCGCCAAGCAGTCCGGCGTCGGCCGCGAGGGCGTCCGCTTCGCCATGGACGACTACACCTACGAGCGCGTACTGGTCCTGACCGGCCTCGCCCTCTGACCGAGGACACCGGCGAGACCACACCGAAGCCGACGGCCTGAGCCCACTGTGCGGGGGCTCAGGCCGTCGGCGTGTCCGCCCCCGGCCCTCCCGGGGCGCGATCGGCATTGGGCCGAACGCCGCGTGAGGGCTGGTGGGGTGACAGGGAATCGGGTACACGGGTACATACGATCGAGTAGCACCGGTCGGTAACGAAATGTCCCGTGTCCCCTATGCGCGGCGAGGTGAGCCTCATGTCCGCACCACCCCAACAGCCCACAGTCACCGAACGTGAGGCACGCCAGGTCGCCGAGGCCGCACGCGAACAGGACTGGCACAAACCCAGCTTCGCCAAGGAACTCTTCCTCGGCCGCTTCCGCCTCGACCTCATCCACCCGCACCCGATGCCCGCGGACGAGGACGCCCAGCGCGGCGAGGAGTTCCTCGCCAAACTCCGCGACTTCTGCGAGACGAAGATCGACTCGGCCCGCATCGAACGCGAGGCACAGATCCCGGACGAGACGATCGACGGGCTCAAGGAACTCGGCGCCCTCGGCATGAAGATCGACACCAAATACGGCGGCCTCGGCCTCACCCAGGTGTACTACAACAAGGCGCTCGCCCTCGTCGGCTCCGCCAGCCCCGCCATCGGCGCCCTGCTCTCCGCCCACCAGTCCATCGGCGTACCGCAGCCGCTCAAGCAGTTCGGCACCCAGGAGCAGAAGGACGCCTTCCTGCCCCGCTGCGCCCGCACCGACATCTCCGCCTTCCTGCTCACCGAGCCGGACGTCGGCTCCGATCCGGCGCGCCTCGCCACCACCGCCGTGCGCGACGGGGACGACTACGTCCTCGACGGAGTGAAGCTCTGGACGACCAACGGCGTCGTCGCCGACCTCCTCGTCGTCATGGCCCGCGTCCCGAAGTCCGAAGGACACAAGGGCGGCATCACCGCGTTCGTCGTCGAGGCCGGCTCCGAAGGCATCACCGTCGAGCACCGCAACGCCTTCATGGGCCTGCGGGGCCTGGAGAACGGCGTCACCCGCTTCCACCAGGTCCGGGTCCCCGCCGCCAACCGGATCGGCCCCGAGGGCGCGGGCCTGAAGATCGCCCTCACCACCCTCAACACCGGCCGGCTCTCCCTGCCCGCGATGTGCGTGGGCGCCGGCAAGTGGTGCCTGAAGATCGCCCGCGAATGGTCCGCGGCCCGCGAGCAGTGGGGCAAGCCCGTCGCACTCCACGAAGCCGTCGGCTCCAAGATCTCCTTCATCGCCGCCACCACCTTCGCCCTCGAAGCGGTCCTCGACCTGTCCTCGCAGATGGCCGACGAGAACCGCAACGACATCCGCATCGAGGCCGCCCTCGCCAAGCTGTACGGCTCCGAGATGGCCTGGCTGATGGCCGACGAACTCGTCCAGATCCGCGGCGGCCGCGGCTTCGAGACCGCCGAGTCGCTCGCGGCCCGCGGCGAGCGCGCCGTCCCGACCGAGCAGATCCTGCGCGACCTGCGCATCAACAGGATCTTCGAGGGCTCCACCGAGATCATGCACCTGCTGATCGCCCGCGAGGCCGTCGACGCCCACCTCTCCGTCGCCGGCGACCTCATCGACCCCGAGAAGTCCCTCTCGGACAAGGCGAAGGCGGGCGCCAACGCCGGCGTCTTCTACGCCAAGTGGCTGCCGAAACTGGTCGCCGGATCCGGACAGCTCCCGAACTCCTTCGCCGAGTTCAAGCACGAGGTCGACCTCTCCCCGCACCTGCGCTACGTCGAGCGCAGCGCCCGCAAACTCGCCCGGTCGACCTTCTACGCCATGTCGCGCTGGCAGGGCCGGATGGAGACCAAGCAGGGCTTCCTCGGCCGGATCGTCGACATCGGCGCCGAACTGTTCGCGATGAGCGCCGCCTGCGTCCGCGCCGAACTCCTGCGCAGCACCGACGACCACGGCCGCGAGGCCTACCAGCTCGCCGACGTCTTCTGCCGGCAGTCCCGCATCCGCGTGGAGGAACTCTTCGGACGCCTCTGGTCCAACACCGACGACCTCGACCGCACCGTGGTCAAGGGCGTCCTGTCCGGCACGTACACCTGGCTGGAGGAAGGCGTCGTCGACCCGTCCGGGGAAGGCCCCTGGATCGCCGACGCGACCCCCGGACCCAGCGAGCGCGAGAACGTCCACCGCCCCATCCGCTGACCACCCCCGACCCCCGGGTCCCTCGAACCACCGGGTCCTTCGAACCACCGGGTCCCTCGAAGAGGGCGCCGAACCGGGCTCCCCGGCCGGCGCTGCCCGTCCGATGACCCACGCCGGCCGCGACCACGCCGCACCGCCGCCCGACACGGCGGACGGCGTGGTCGAAGGCGCGTTCGCTCACCCGGAGAACCCGCCCACGCACCGGCCGCGCCGACCCCCTCGAACGACCCACACACCAGGGCACGCGCCCGGCTCCGGAACAGCACCCCAGGCACCGCCGTACACGCTGACCTGCGGAGCAGAAGGACCGGAAGACCGGGCGGACACCCGCGCGCGAACGGATCCCGACAGCCGACGGCACCGCCGGACGCTCGCGCTCCGCACCACCCCCCGCCCGGTCGCACCGGCGGAATCGGGTGGGAACGAGCGGGAATGGGGGACGCCCTGTCCTGCCGGGGGCACGATGCGGCCACAATGGGGGGATGAGCGACAGTCCAGCCCCCCTCGCTGATCCGCATCTCGTCTTCGACCCCGTGGACGGAGCCCGCGATGTCGTGATCCTCGGCTCCACCGGTTCGATCGGCACCCAGGCCATCGACCTGGTGCTGCGCAACCCCGACCGGTTCCGGGTCACCGCGCTCTCGGCCGCCGGCGGCCGGGTCGCCCTGCTCGCCGAGCAGGTCCACCGGCTCCGGGTGCGGACGGTCGCCGTCGCGCGCGAGGACGTCGTACCGGCGCTGCGCGAGGCACTCGCCGACCAGTACGGCCCGGGCGAGCCCCTCCCCGAGATCCTGGCAGGACCCGAGGCCGCCACCCAGGTCGCCGCCTCCGACTGCCACACCGTCCTGAACGGCATCACCGGCTCCATCGGCCTCGCGCCCACGCTCGCCGCCCTGGAGGCCGGCCGCACCCTCGCGCTCGCCAACAAGGAGTCGCTCATCGTCGGCGGCCCGCTGGTGAAGGGCCTCGCCAAGCCGGGCCAGATCATCCCGGTCGACTCCGAGCACGCCGCCCTCTTCCAGGCGCTGGCCGCCGGCACCCGCGCGGACGTCCGCAAACTCGTCGTCACCGCCTCCGGAGGCCCTTTCCGCGGCCGTACGAAGGCCGAGCTGGCGGACGTGGCACCGGCCGACGCGCTCGCGCACCCCACCTGGGCCATGGGACCGGTCATCACGATCAACTCCGCGACCCTGGTGAACAAGGGACTGGAAGTCATCGAGGCGCACCTCCTCTACGACATTCCCTTCGATCGCATTGAGGTGGTCGTGCACCCGCAGTCGTATGTCCACTCGATGGTGGAATTCACGGACGGCTCGACGATCGCCCAGGCGACGCCCCCCGACATGCGGGGGCCGATCGCCATCGGCCTCGGCTGGCCCGAGCGCGTCCCGGACGCGGCGCCCGCCTTCGACTGGACCAAGGCGTCGAGCTGGGAGTTCTACCCGCTCGACACCGAGGCCTTCCCCTCCGTGGGGCTCGCCCGGCACGTGGGGCAGCTCGCGGGGACGGCCCCGGCGGTGTTCAATGCCGCCAACGAGGAGTGCGTGGACGCGTTCCTGAACGGCACCCTGCCGTTCAACGGGATCATGGAGACCGTCACGCGGGTGGTCGAGGAACACGGCACACCGCGGACGGGAACTTCCCTGACCGTCGCGGACGTCCTCGAAGCGGAGACCTGGGCGCGTGCCCGGGCTCGTGAACTGACGGTACGGACGACAACCGCGGAGGCTCGTGCATGACGACCCTGATGATGATCCTCGGCATAGTCGTCTTCGTGGTCGGCCTGCTCATCTCGATCGCGTGGCACGAGCTGGGGCATCTGTCGACGGCCAAACTGTTCGGCATCCGTGTGCCGCAGTACATGGTCGGCTTCGGCCCGACCATCTGGTCGCGCAAGAAGGGTGACACGGAGTACGGCGTCAAGGCGGTCCCCCTCGGCGGCTACATCCGCATGATCGGGATGTTCCCGCCCGGCCCGGACGGACGCATCGAGGCCCGCTCGACGTCACCCTTCCGGGGCATGATCGAGGACGCCAGGTCGGCGGCCTTCGAGGAACTGCAGCCCGGCGACGAGACACGCCTCTTCTACACGCGCAAGCCGTGGAAGCGCGTGATCGTGATGTTCGCCGGCCCCTTCATGAACCTGATCCTCGCCGTCGTGATCTTCCTCGGCGTGATGATGACGTTCGGCGTGAACACCCAGACGACCACGGTCGGCAAGGTCTCGGACTGCGTCATCCAGCAGAGCGAGAACCGCACGAAGTGCGCGAAGAACGACGAGGCCGCGCCCGCCAAGGCCGCGGGACTCAAGGGCGGCGACAAGATCGTCGCGTTCGGAGGCAAGCCGGTCACCGACTGGGCGGCCCTCCAGTCCGACATCCGGGCCAACCCCGGCAAGGACGTCACGATCACCGTCGAGCGCAAGGGCGAGCGCGTCGACCTGAACGCCCACCTGATCAAGAACCAGGTGAGCAAGACCGACGGCGACGGCGGCTACGTCGAGGGCAAGTACGTGTACGCCGGCTTCCTCGGCTTCACGCCCGCCTCCGGCATCGTCGAGCAGTCCTTCGGACAGTCCGTGACCCGCATGGGCGACATGATGGAGAACGGCGTCGAATCGCTGGTCGCCCTGCCCGGCAAGGTCCCGGACCTGTGGAACGCGGCCTTCGGCGACGGCCCGCGCAAGGCCGACTCCCCGATGGGCGTGGTCGGCGCGGCACGCATCGGCGGTGACGTCTTCACCCTCGACATCCCCGCGTCGCAGCAGGTCGCGATGATGCTGCTGCTGGTCGCCGGGTTCAACCTCTCCCTCTTCCTGTTCAACATGCTCCCCCTGCTGCCGCTCGACGGCGGACACATCGCGGGGGCCCTGTGGGAGTCCCTGCGGCGCAACACGGCGAAGCTCCTGAAGCGGCCGGACCCCGGCCCGTTCGACGTGGCGAAGCTGATGCCGGTGGCCTACGTGGTGGCCGGAGTCTTCGTCTGCTTCACGATCCTCGTCTTCATCGCGGACGTCGTTAACCCGGTCCGCATCAGCTGACCGAGTACTCGTCCGGGCCGACCGGCCGCCGAAGCCCTGCTCTTCACCCATGTAACTCACACGGGTGAAGAGCGGGGCTTCTCGGCTTCTTCACCTGCGCGGTCTTCGTACGTTCCTCCTGTTCATGGGTGACCCCAGCGGTGCGCCAACACCCTGGGGTCCGGCCAGTCTGGAGAGGACTGACATGCAGCAAGGTACTGCGGCGCACACCGACCACAACCCTGCCGAGTCCGAGACGATCGGAGTAGCCGCCTACATGAGGGTGTCGACCACCGAACAGCGACACCGCTACGGGATTCCCGTCCAACGGCAGGCCATCCAGGCGTACGTGGAACGACATTCGACGTGGCACCTCGTCGAGTACCGACAGGACGACGGGGCATCGGGCTCGACGGGCTCGACGGACTCCCGGCCCGGTTTCAATGCGCTGATCGAGGACATCGCGACGGGGCAGGTGCAACGCGTGGCAGTCCATCGACTGGATCGTCTGGGCCGGACCGAGGCCGCCATCTGGCGCTGCATCTGGCAGATCGAGGATGCCGGGGCCCAGGTGGAGTGCTGCGTCGAACCCCTCGGGGACCCCGGCATCGACCGGTGGCTCACGATCGATCGCCTGGCGCGGGAGGTCGAGGCGGACTACCGCCGCATCGTCACCCGGACCCAGTCGGGTCGACAGCTCAAGGCTGTCGCGGGTGGATGGCCGGGCGGACCCGCTCCGTACGGATACCGGCTCGCGGGAAAAGGGACCTTCGGTTCCGTTCTCGAAGTGGACCCGGCGGAAGCCGGTGTGGTGACACTGATCGCCGACCTCCTGACCGAGGGCAGGCGGAGCCTCAAAGAGGTGGCGACGGAGCTGAACGATCGTGGTGTCCGCACCCGAAGCGGAAGGCAATGGACACCGTCGAACCTCAGCCGTCGGCTGGGCAGCGGAAGCTTTCTCGGCCAGGCCGTCTTTCGCCGCACCGATCGGCAGTGGGGTGGCCACTGCACCAGCGTCGACAGCGACGGACGGCCCGTCCACGGTGAGAGCGTCTCCCTCGCACTGCCCCCGATTCTCACGGTCGACCAGGTCCAGGCGGTGGGCGAGGCACTGGCCGCGATGAGCCGGCCACGCAGGAATCCCATCGCGGAATATCCGCTTACGGGTCGCATCCGAGGACGATGCGGACTTCCTTACGTCGGAGGCCTGCGAGGCAAGGACGGCCTCCGGACCTACCGGTGTTCCGGAATGCAGGGGACGAGGTCGTGCGGCTGCGTCTTCCTCCCGGCCGCGCATGCGGAGGAGCAGATGGCGGAGCGGGTCAACGGCGTGCTGGCCTCGATGCCGGCGGGGTCCAGGCCGGGAGCGCCCGCGTCGGTGGCTGCGATGCGGTTGGCCAGGCACGGCGCGCGCGTGGCGCTGCTCGACCGGCTCACGGCGGAGCGCCGTCAGGACCTCCAGGAGGTCCGCGGGACGACAGCGCCGGTTCACCTCGTCGCTGCTGCCGTCCGGCAGATCGAATCGGATCTCGGGACACTCGGTCGGATCGCGGCCCATGCCCGGATCTGGCTGCACGAGCTCGAGTCCGGCATCCTTCGGGACGCCCCGCTGCTCGCTGTGCTCGCCTCGCTCACCCCGGACATGCGGGTCCTTCCGCCTCGCGAGCAGCGCCGTCTCGTCGAACTGCCCGACGTGCGCGTCGAGGTGGCCGACCCGACGTTCCGATACCGGGAGGGAACGACTTGCCTGACGACGCGATGGCATCAGCGCACCGGAGAACTCATTCCTCCCGATCCCAGCGATGCCCAGTGGAACCGTGTCGAAGTGCTCCTCCGCTCCTGGTTTCCCGCTCATCACTTCAGGTCGCCGCTCGACCTGCGAGCGGCCCTAAAGGGCATGCTCCACCGGCTGCGAAGCGGAATCCTCTGGAGCGAGTTGCCGACGCGGTTCGGTGACCGTGTGAACGTCCGGGCCAGGCAGCGAGTGTGGCTGGAGAGCGGTGCCTGGGAGGCCATCATGAGGCTGCTCAATGAGGAGGGCCACGGAACGCCGGTCTTTCGGCGACCTCTGCCACCGCTCCTGATCCGCACGGCACTGGATACCGAACAGATCGCCTGAGAGGACGGCGATCGGCCCGACCGGGTCCGCATCCGGACAGGCTGCCCGCGGGGAACCGTCTCCATGTCGGGCCGGTCGCCATACAACGTCATCGAGTGGACCGCAGGACGTCATGTGCCTCCGTACACTTCCGTGCCGTAATCTCAAATCCTGGAGCCCGCTGCTCACGGGACCAGCACTTGATCCACGACTTGGGGTTGCACAGCAGATGACTGCGATTTCTCTCGGCATGCCGTCCGTTCCGACCAAGCTGGCCGAGCGCCGCAAGAGCCGACAGATCCAGGTCGGAAGCGTCGCCGTGGGCGGAGACGCTCCCGTCTCGGTGCAGTCGATGACCACCACGCGTACGTCGGACATCGGCGCCACGCTGCAGCAGATCGCCGAGCTGACCGCGTCCGGCTGCCAGATCGTGCGCGTCGCCTGCCCGACGCAGGACGACGCCGACGCGCTCGCCACCATCGCGAAGAAGTCGCAGCTCCCGGTCATCGCGGACATCCACTTCCAGCCGAAGTACGTGTTCGCCGCGATCAACGCGGGCTGCGCGGCCGTCCGTGTGAACCCCGGCAACATCAAGCAGTTCGATGACCAGGTCAAGGAGATCGCGCGGGCCGCGAAGGACACCGGGACCCCGATCCGGATCGGCGTCAACGCGGGCTCCCTCGACAAGCGTCTGCTCCAGAAGTACGGCAAGGCGACCCCCGAGGCGCTCGTCGAGTCCGCGCTGTGGGAGGCCTCCCTCTTCGAGGAGCACGACTTCCGCGACATCAAGATCTCGGTCAAGCACAACGACCCGGTCGTCATGGTCAACGCCTACCGCCAGCTCGCCGCCGCCTGCGACTACCCGCTGCACCTCGGCGTGACCGAGGCCGGTCCGGCCTTCCAGGGCACCATCAAGTCGGCCGTCGCCTTCGGCGCGCTGCTCTCCGAGGGCATCGGCGACACCATCCGCGTCTCCCTGTCGGCCCCGCCGGTCGAGGAGGTCAAGGTCGGCCTCCAGATCCTGGAGTCGCTGAACCTCAAGCAGCGCGGCCTGGAGATCGTCTCCTGCCCGTCCTGCGGCCGTGCCCAGGTCGACGTCTACAAGCTGGCCGAGGAAGTCACCGCCGGCCTCACCGGCATGGAGGTCCCGCTCCGGGTCGCCGTCATGGGCTGCGTCGTGAACGGCCCGGGCGAGGCCCGCGAGGCCGACCTCGGCGTCGCCTCCGGCAACGGCAAGGGGCAGATCTTCGTCAAGGGCGAGGTCATCAAGACCGTCCCCGAGTCGAAGATCGTGGAGACCCTCATCGAAGAGGCGATGAAGCTCGCCGAGCAGATGGAGGCCGACGGCATCACCTCCGGCGAGCCGTCGGTCTCGGTCGCCGGCTGACCCGGCCCCACGTTCGACCCCGGGCGGTCAGGCCGCCCGGGGCCCCGGCCGCTCCGCCGAATCCGTTCGGCCCCGGCCCGGCCGAGACATCCAGGGGCGCGGGGAACGGCGCGACCAGCCCCCACGCATCCGCGGCCACAACGGCCCGGGGGGTCGGGCTCCCCGCCGGTCCTCGTGAAGCCGGCGCTCGGCGTACGAACCAGGGGCGCGGGGAACGGCGCGAGCAACCCCCACGCACCCGCGGCCGAACACCCCGGGGCGCAGCCGCTCCGCCTGGGGTGTCCGTCAGGCCCTCCGACGGGCCGGGACATCCAGGGGCGCGGGGAACGGCGCGACCAGCCCCCACGCGCGTGCGACCGAAACGGCACCGGCCGGACCGGGCACCCGGAGGGTCCAGGCCTCCCCGGGGAACCCGGGAACAAGGGGCGGCGGGTCACAACCACGGCAGGTACAGTGCGGAGATCAGCAGACCCCAGGGTGAGGCCCCCGCACGTGTTGACCCAGACCACCACCAGGGTCCTCGAACCGAGTGACCTGGACGCCGCGCTCGCCGTCCTCGACCGCGAGCCGGTGGCGAACGCCTTCGTCGCCTCCCGCGTACGGGTCGCGGGCCTCGATCCGTGGCGGCTCGGCGGCGAGATGTGGGGCTGGTACGAGGACGGCATGCTGAAGTCCCTCTGCTACGCGGGCGCCAACCTCGTGCCGATCTGCGCCACCCCGCGCGCCGTGCGCGGCTTCGCCGACCGGGCCCGCCGGGGCGGCCGCCGCTGCTCCTCGATCGTCGGCCCCGCCGAACCCACCGCCCAGTTGTGGCGGCTGCTCGAACCGAGCTGGGGCCCGGCCCGCGACGTCCGCGCCCACCAGCCCCTGATGGTCACCGACCGGCTGCCCGCAGCGGTCACCCCGGATCCGTTCGTCCGCCGCATCCGCAAGGACGAGATGGAGACGATCATGCCGGCGTGCGTGGCGATGTTCACCGAGGAGGTCGGTGTCTCGCCGATGGCCGGCGACGGCGGACTCCTCTACCAGGCCCGGGTGGCCGAACTCGTCGGCTCCGGCCGGTCCTTCGCCCGCCTCGACCAGGACGGCAAGGTCGTCTTCAAGGCCGAGATCGGCGCCGCGACCGCCCACGCCTGCCAGATCCAGGGCGTCTGGGTGGCCCCCGAGTACCGCGGCCGGGGCGTGGCCGCCCCCGGCATGGCCGCCGTCCTGCGCTACGCCCTCGCCGACGTCGCCCCCGTCGTCAGCCTCTACGTGAACGACTTCAACACCGCGGCCCGCGCCACCTACCGCAGAGTCGGCTTCCAAGAGGTCGGCGCGTTCATGAGCGTCCTGTTCTGACACCCGGCCGCCGGCCCCCGCCGACGCCGGACACCGCTTCCGCGGACGGCTCCCGCAGACCTCACGCGTCCCACGGTTCGCCAGGTAGTCTCCCCGCATGCTGCGCTTTCCCGGTCACGGCCACCGCAACTCCGACGACGTGGCCGTCGGCCCGCTGGATCTCGCGGCGCGCGTCGACGAGGCGCTCGCCGTGCAGGCTCTCGCGTTCGGGCTCGGTTCCGAGGAGATCGCCGTACGCCGTCAGATCGTGCTGCGCCACCTCACGTACCCGGGAGCGCACGCGCTCGGCGCGACCACCGTCGACGGCCGGCTCGTCGGCTTCGTCTACGGCATGCCGAACGACCGCGGCCACTGGTGGTCCACCGTCGTCGAGCCGTACCTGCGCGCGCGGGGCCAGGAGGGCTGGCTCGACGACTCCTTCGTGATCACCGAACTGCACGTCCACCCGCGGTTCCAGAACCGTGGCGTGGGCCGCGCCCTGATCACCGGCATCACCGCGACCGCCACCGAGCCCCGCTCGATCCTCTCCGCGATCGACGTCGACAGCCCGGCCCGCGGCCTCTACCGCTCCCTCGGCTACGAGGACCTCGCCCAGCAGGTCCTGTTCCCCAGCGCCCCCAAGCCGTACGCCGTGATGGGCGCCCCGCTGCCGCTGCGTCACCGTTAACGGATTTCCGGGACCGGCCGCCCCCCGGCTAACCTCCTGGCATCACCCTTACGCAGCAGGAGTCGAGAATCATGGCCCAGGTCCAGCGCATGTCCCGTTTGATGGTCAAGACATTGCGTGACGACCCGGCGGACGCCGAGACGCTCAGCCACAAGCTGCTCGTCCGCGCCGGCTACGTGCGACGCAACTCCGCGGGCATCTGGACGTGGCTGCCGCTCGGCAAGAAGGTGCTCGACAACATCTCCCGCGTGGTCCGCGAGGAGATGGACGCGATCGGCGCCCAGGAGGTCCTGCTGCCGGCCCTGCTGCCCAAGGAGCCCTACGAGGCCTCGGGCCGCTGGGACGAGTACGGCGACCTGCTCTTCCGCCTCAAGGACCGCAAGGGCGGCGAGTACCTGCTCGGCCCGACGCACGAGGAGATCTTCACCCTCCTGGTCAAGGACCAGGCGTCCTCGTACAAGGACCTGCCGGTCATGCTCTACCAGATCCAGACGAAGTACCGCGACGAGGCCCGTCCGCGCTCCGGAGTGCTGCGCGGGCGCGAGTTCCACATGAAGGACTCGTACTCCTTCGACACCACGGACGAGGGGCTCGCCGAGTCGTACCGGCTGCACCGCGAGGCCTACCAGAACATCTTCGCGCGCCTCGGTCTCGACTACCGCATCGTGTCCGCCGTCTCCGGCGCCATGGGCGGCTCGGCCTCCGAGGAGTTCCTCGCGCCGGCCGCCGCCGGTGAGGACACCTTCGCGGATTGCCCCTCCTGCGACTACGCCGCCAACACGGAGGCCGTGACGTTCGCGCTCACGCCGGTCTCCGGGGAGCACGGCCCGGTCGAGGAGCTGGACACCCCCGACACCCCCACCATCGAGTCGCTCGCCGAGCACCTCGGCGTGCCCGCCTCCGCGACGCTGAAGAACCTGCTGGTCAAGGTCGACGGCGAGATCGTCGCCGTGGGCGTCCCCGGCAACCGCGAGGTCGACCTCGGCAAGCTGGGCGAGCACCTCGCCCCGGCCGTCGTGGAACTCGTCACGGCCGAGGACTTCGAGGGCCGCGACGACCTCGTACGGGGTTACGTCGGCCCGCAGGGCCTGGAGAAGGTCCGCTACATCGCCGACCCGCGCATCGCGCCCGGCACCGCCTGGATCACCGGCGCCAACAAGGCGGACACGCACGCGAAGAACGTCGTCGCCGGCCGTGACTTCGAGGTCGACGACTACCTCGACGTCGTCGTCGTGGAAGAGGGCGACCCCTGTCCCCGGTGCGGCACCGGCCTCAAGCTGGACCGGGCCATCGAGATCGGCCACATCTTCCAGCTCGGCCGCAAGTACGCCGACACCTTCCAGCTCGACGTCCTCGGCCAGCAGGGCAAGCCGGTCCGCGTGACGATGGGCTCGTACGGCATCGGTGTCTCCCGTGCGGTCGCCGCCCTGGCCGAGCAGTCGGCGGACGAGCAGGGTCTGTGCTGGCCCAAGGAGATCGCTCCGGCCGACGTCCACGTGGTCGCCGCCGGCAAGGCGCTGCAGACCGAGCTGGCGCTCGACGTGTCGGAGAAGCTGGGTGCCGCGGGCGTCCGGGTCCTGGTCGACGACCGTGCCGGTGTCTCGCCGGGCGTGAAGTTCACCGACGCGGAGCTCATCGGCGTACCGAAGATCCTGGTCGCCGGCCGCCGCTCGGCCGAGGGTGTCCTGGAGCTGAAGGACCGCCGTACCGGCGAGCGCGAGGAACTGACCGTCGACGAGGCCATCGCCCGTCTGACGGCCTAGTCCGAACCCGGGCGGCGCCCGTCGAGCCCCGGTCCGGGGCTCGACGGGCGCCGCCGCGCTGTTCTCCGCGCACCGGCCACGCCGGGCCCCGCGTCGGGGAGGGCGCCCGCTCACACCCAGCCGGCGAACTCCAGCAGCAGTTCGGCGTCGCGGGGGCGGCCCACCCGGCCCGCTCGTACGCCCGACTCGACCGCACGGAACAGGGTCCAGCCGCGCAGGCGTTCCTGGTCCACTTCCAGGGACTCGGCGAGGCGCTTGATGCGGCGCCGGGTGATCGAGGCTCCCGAGGGCGAGGCGATCAGGTCCTCCACCCGGTCGCGGACCAGCCGGGCCAGGTCGAAGGCGCACTCGCCGACCACCGGGTCGGGTCCGACGGCCAGCCACGGGGTGCGCTCCCCGGCGAGCACCTTGCTCTGCCGGAAGGTGCCGTGCAGCAGCCGCGTCTCGGGCGGCTGCGCCAGCAGGTCGTCGCGGGCCGCGAGCGCGGCGTCGACCAGCGCGCCGATCTCCGCGTCGCCCTCCGGCTCCTCCTCCACCGCGGCGCGCATCGCCTCGGCCTGCCGCCCGGTCCGGTCCGCGACGGTCTCGAAGACGTGGCCCGCGGGCGGCTCGACCCACAGCCGCCGCAGCGTCCCGGCCGCTTCCAGCAGGGCCTTCGCCTCGGGCAGCGTCCGCACGGACACGTCCGGGTGCAGCCGCTCCAGCAGCAGGACGCCGTGGGTGTCACCGGGATTGAGGAGACGCACCGCGCCGCGGCCGTCCCAGTGCGCCAGTGCCGCCCGCTCGCTCTCGGGGCGTGCACGGTCCGGGGCCAGTTTCAGTACGGCGGGCGTCTGGTCGGCCTGTTTCACCAGCACGACCAGGCTGCTGCGGCCGCCCGGCGCCTGGACCCGCTCGGCGGCCAACTCGCGCTGCTCCAGCGCCTGTTGTGCCAGCTCGGGCAGCTTCTCCAGCCACGCCTCGGCCCCGTCGGCCCCCTGTGACCCGCTCCGCCTGTTCTCGCCGAGTGCCCGCAGAAGGCGCTGTGGCGGTTCGAAGACCATGCGCGAGTCCATGCGCGAGATGTTTCCTTCCAGGTCGCGTTACGCCGGCGAGGACGCCGTGGGCGTCGGGGTGCCCGCCCGCTCGGCGAGCCCAGGGAAGGCTACGCTCTCGCCGTTCCAGCGCACCGCCCGGACCGCCGCCTCGCGCAGCGCCCCGGCCGCGGTGCGCCGCTGATCACCCGTCGTGGCGCGGACGAGGTCCGAGTAAACGGCGGCCACCCGCTCCTCCAGCTCGGCCGCGAACCGGACGGCGGTGGGGGAGTCCGTCACCGGGAACGGCAGGACGTACGCCGCCGACGCGGCCTCGGGCGTGCCGCCGAGGTCCTTCACCGCCCGCACGAGCGCGTCACGGCGTGCCCGATGGGCGTCGTACGCCGCCCGGGCGTCGCTCCTCCGCTTCTCGCCGATCTTGCCGCCGACGACGCCGTAGCCGTACACGGCGGCGTGCTCGGCGGCCAGGGCGGCCTGCAGGGCCTTGAGTTCGGCTTCCTCTGTCCTGTCCCGCTTGCTCACTTGGCCGCCTCCGTCAGCAGATACGCGTGGGCGGCGCCCGCCGCCGCCACCGAGGCCAGCAGCCTGGCCAGTTCCCCCGGGAGTTCGACCAGGGCCTGTGTCCGCTCGTCCGCGAGCGCGAGTTCGGCGGTGGCCAGCTCGGACAGGGCGTCCTCGGGCCGCGCGGCGACGTCGGACGACGCACTCGCCGACGCCGACGCCGAAGCCGAAGCCGAACCGGAAGGGGAAGCGGTGGGCGAATCCGAGGCCGACCCGGATGCCGCGCCGGAGGCCGAGGCGGACGGGGACGCCGACGAGCCCGCGCTGCTGCCCGCGCCGAACGCCCGTGCGTGCCCGACGACGTCCGCCCGCAGCGGGGCGAGCTTCTTCTCCAGGTCCGGATGCGCGGCGATCACCGCGGTGTACCGGCCCGCGAGGGTCGTACTGTCGCGGGCCGCACGCGCGCGTGCCCGGTCGGCGAGCGAGGGGCGGCTGCCGCCGGTCGTGTCGCCGGACGGCTCGTCGGCGGAACAGCCCGCGAGGGCGAAGGTGCCCGCGGCGGCCGCGAGCAGGGTCCTGCGGCGCGGACCCGACGGGGTGCGTGACGAGAGAGGGAACGGCACGACAGACGTCCTCGGAGGGCTCGTACGAATGTATGGGCGAGCTGCCCGTGATCACGGTACCCGCGCCGAAGCCGATCATCGTCCAGCGGCTCTCTCCCATCTGTCGGTGAGGTGTCCCGTGGCCCCCGCTTCCGCGGCTCCCGGCGCGGGAGCGCAGGCACCGGTGGACGGCAACACCCTCCGCGACCGGATACCCTTTGACCTGACACGCGACCAACCCACAACAGCAGACGCGGCCGAGGAGTCACCCGGATGAGCACGACCCAGAGCGAGAGGCTGCGAGAACTGCTGGATCCGCTCGTGACCTCCCAGGGACTCGATCTGGAAGAGATCGAAGTGGAGTCCGTCGGCCGGAAGCGTGTTCTGCGCGTCGTCGTGGACTCGGACGAAGGTGCCGACCTGGACGCGATCGCCGATGTGAGCCGCGCGCTCTCGGCGAAGCTCGACGAGACGGACGCGATGGGCGAGGGCGAGTACACCCTCGAGGTCGGAACCCCCGGTGCCGAGCGCGAGCTCAAGGAGCACCGCCACTACGTACGTGCCACCGACCGGCTGGTGAAGTTCCAGCTGGCGGACGGCGACGACCTGATCGCACGGATCCTGAACGTCGAGGACGACGGACTCGACGTCGAGGTGCCGGGTGTGAAGGGGCGCAAGCCCACCGCCCGCCGGCTCGCCTTCGAGGACGTCGCCAAGGCCCGGGTGCAGGTCGAGTTCAGCCGCAAGGACAAGAAGGAAGAGGAGGCGTAGCCGTGGACATCGACATGAGTGCCCTGCGGGGTCTGGTGCGGGAGAAGGAGATCTCCTTCGACCTGCTGGTCGAGGCGATCGAGTCGGCCCTCCTCATCGCCTACCACCGCACCGAGGGAAGCCGCCGCCACGCGCGCGTCAAGCTCGACCGGGAGACCGGCCACGTGACGGTGTGGGCGAAGGAGGACCCTCAGGACCTGGAGGAGGGGCAGGAGGCGCGCGAGTTCGACGACACCCCGTCCGACTTCGGGCGGATCGCCGCGACCACCGCCAAGCAGGTCATTTTGCAGCGTCTGCGGGACGCCGAGGACGACGCGACCCTCGGTGAGTACGCGGGCCGCGAGGGCGACATCGTCACCGGCGTGGTCCAGCAGGGCCGCGACCCGAAGAACGTGCTCGTCGACATCGGCAAGCTGGAGGCCATCCTGCCGGTGCAGGAGCAGGTTCCCGGCGAGACCTACGAGCACGGGCTGCGCCTGCGCTCGTACGTCGTGCGGGTGGCCAAGGGCGTCCGCGGTCCGTCGGTGACGCTCTCGCGCACGCACCCCAGCCTCGTGAAGAAGCTTTTCGCGCTGGAGGTTCCGGAGATCGCCGACGGTTCCGTCGAGATCGCCGCGATCGCCCGCGAGGCCGGCCACCGCACGAAGATCGCCGTCCGGTCCACCCGGAGCGGCCTGAACGCCAAGGGCGCCTGCATCGGCCCGATGGGCGGCCGGGTGCGCAACGTGATGGCCGAGCTGAACGGCGAGAAGATCGACATCGTCGACTGGTCGGACGACCCGGCGGACATGGTGGCGAACGCGCTCTCCCCGGCGCGCGTCTCCAAGGTGGAGGTCGTCGACCTCGCCGCCCGTTCCGCGCGCGTGACGGTGCCCGACTACCAGCTGTCACTGGCGATCGGCAAGGAGGGCCAGAACGCCCGCCTCGCCGCCCGTCTGACGGGCTGGCGGATCGACATCCGTCCGGACACCGAACAGCCTGCCGACCAGCACGGCGAGTGATCGGGGAATAGATCCGCGCCACGAGTGGCTTGGATCACGACAACAACCGTTCGATTCTTGCCCCAAAGGGGTGAGGTCGTTACGGGGAGGTAGACTTAAGAGTGTCTGGCCGGACGCGAGCCCGCGCATGCCCTGAACGCACCTGTGTGGGGTGCCGGGAGCGAGCGGCCAAGAGAGACTTGCTGCGCATCGTGGCGGTCGAGGGCGAATGCGTCCCCGATCATCGCGGTACGCTGCCCGGCCGGGGTGCGTACGTGCATTCCGCCCTGGTCTGTCTCGACCTGGCGATCCGCCGCCGGGCGATCCCACGGGCGCTGCGCGCTCCGGGACCGCTCGACACCGCGGCTCTTCGCCTCCACGTCGAGCAGGCAACACCGTAAGAAGCGTCGCGCGGAACCCCCGTGCGGCCCTGGTACCCCGCGAGTTGGAAGTAGGTCGAGATTGCGATGAGCACTCGATGAGCACGCGATGAGTACGCCCATGAAGTAGCGACGGTCCGGACGCAAACCCGGACCTAAAAGGAGCGAAGTGGCTAAGGTCCGGGTATACGAACTCGCCAAGGAGTTCGGCGTAGAGAGCAAGGTCGTCATGGCCAAGCTCCAAGAACTCGGTGAATTCGTCCGTTCGGCGTCCTCGACGATCGAGGCGCCCGTCGTACGTAAACTGACAGATGCCCTCCAGCAGGGCGGCGGTGGCGGCAAGCCGGCACCGCGCAAGGCGACCCCGGCCAAGCCGGGCGCCCCCTCTCCGGCGCAGGCTGCCCGTCCGGCCGCCCCGCGCCCGCCGGCCCCGAAGCCGGCCGCGGCGGAGACGCCCGCGGCTGCTCCGGTGACGCCGGCCGCGCCGGGTCCCCGTCCGGGTCCCAAGCCCGCGCCGAAGCCCGCTCCGGCGGCTCCGGCTCCGGCCGCGCCCGAGTTCACCGCGCCTCCGTCGGCGCCGACGACTCCCGCGGCTCCTGCGGCATCCTCTGCCCCCTCGGCTCCCGCCGCGGGTGCCCGTCCGGGCGCTCCGCGTCCCGGCGGCCAGGCTCCGCGCCCCGGCGCCCGTCCCGCCGGTGGCCCCGGCCAGGGCGGTCAGGGCCGTGGTGACCGTCCCGAGCGCGGCGACCGTCAGGGCGCTCCGCGTCCCGGCGGCCAGGCCCCGCGTCCCGGTGGCGCCCGTCCGGCGGGTCCCCGTCCGGGCAACAACCCGTTCACCTCTGGTGGCTCCACCGGCATGGCGCGCCCGCAGGCGCCCCGTCCGGGCGGTGCCCCGCGTCCCGGCGGCGGTGCCGGTGGCCCCGGTGCCCCGCGCCCGCAGGGTGCCGGTCAGGACCGTGGTCCCCGTCCGCAGGGCGGTCCCGGTGGCGCTCCGCGTCCCCAGGGTGGTCCCGGTGGCGCGCGTCCGACCCCGGGCGGCATGCCCCGTCCGCAGGGTGGCGCTCCGCGTCCCGGCGGTGGCCCCGGTGGCAACCGTCCGAACCCCGGCATGATGCCGCAGCGTCCCGCTGCGGGTAGCCCGCGTCCCGGCGGTGGCCCCGGTGGCCGCGGTCCGGGTGGCGGCGGCGGTCGTCCCGGTGGTCCCGGTGGCGGCGGTCGTCCCGGTGGCGGCGGCTTCGCCGGTCGTCCCGGTGGCGGCGGTGGCGGCTTCGCCGGTCGTCCGGCCGGTCCCGGTGGCGGTGGCGGCGGCTTCGCCGGTCGTCCCGGTGGTCCCGGCGGCGGCGGTGGCCGTCCCGGCTTCGGCGGTCGTCCGGGTGGTCCCGGTGGCCGTGGTGGCACGCAGGGCGCCTTCGGCCGTCCCGGCGGTCCCGCGCGTCGTGGTCGCAAGTCGAAGCGGCAGAGGCGCCAGGAATACGAGGCCATGCAGGCCCCGTCCGTCGGCGGCGTGATGCTGCCTCGCGGCAACGGACAGTCCGTCCGCCTGTCGCGCGGTGCCTCCCTCACCGACTTCGCCGAGAAGATCGGCGCCAACCCGGCGTCGCTCGTCGGCGTGATGATGAACCTCGGCGAGATGGTCACTGCCACGCAGTCCGTCTCCGACGAGACGCTGAAGCTCCTCGCGGACGAGATGAACTTCGTCCTCGAGATCGTCAGCCCCGAGGAGGAGGACCGCGAGCTGCTCGAGTCCTTCGACATCGAGTTCGGCGAGGACGAGGGCGACGAGGACGACCTCGTGGTCCGTCCGCCGGTCGTGACCGTCATGGGTCACGTCGACCACGGTAAGACCCGCCTTCTCGACACCATCCGCAAGACGAACGTCGTCGCGGGCGAGGCCGGCGGAATCACGCAGCACATCGGTGCGTACCAGGTCGCGACCGAGGTCAACGGTGAAGAGCGCAGGATCACCTTCATCGACACCCCCGGTCACGAGGCGTTCACCGCCATGCGTGCCCGTGGTGCCAAGTCGACCGACATCGCGATCCTCGTGGTGGCGGCCAACGACGGCGTGATGCCCCAGACGATCGAGGCGCTGAACCACGCCAAGGCGGCCGAGGTGCCGATCGTGGTCGCGGTCAACAAGATCGACGTCGAGGGCGCGGACCCGACCAAGGTGCGCGGTCAGCTCACCGAGTTCGGTCTGGTGGCCGAGGAGTACGGCGGCGACACGATGTTCGTCGACATCTCCGCCAAGCAGGGCCTCAACATCGAGAGCCTGCTGGAGGCCGTGGTCCTCACCGCGGACGCCTCGCTCGACCTGCGGGCCAACCCGGAGCAGGACGCGCAGGGTATTGCGATCGAGTCCCACCTCGACCGCGGCCGCGGTGCCGTTTCGACGGTCCTGGTCCAGCGCGGCACGCTGCGCATCGGCGACACCATGGTGGTCGGCGACGCGTACGGCCGTGTCCGGGCGATGCTCGACGACAACGGCAACAACGTCGAGGAAGCGGGTCCGTCGACCCCCGTCCTGGTCCTGGGTCTCACCAACGTCCCGGGTGCCGGCGACAACTTCCTGGTCGTCGACGAGGACCGCACGGCGCGTCAGATCGCCGAGAAGCGGGCGGCGCGCGAGCGCAACGCCAACTTCGCCCGCCGGGGTGTCCGGTTCTCCCTGGAGAACCTGGACGAGGCCCTCAAGGCCGGTCTGGTGCAGGAACTCAACCTCATCATCAAGGGCGACGCGTCCGGTTCGGTGGAGGCTCTCGAGTCCTCGCTGCTCCAGCTCGACGTCGGCGACGAGGTCGACATCCGTGTCCTGCACCGCGGTGTGGGTGCGGTCACCGAGTCCGACATCAACCTGGCGACCGGCTCCGACGCCATCGTCATCGGCTTCAACGTCCGCGCTGCGGGCCGCGCGGCGCAGATGGCGGAGCGCGAGGGCGTCGACGTCCGGTACTACTCGGTGATCTACCAGGCCATCGAGGAGATCGAGGCGGCCCTGAAGGGCATGCTGAAGCCGGAGTACGAGGAGGTCGAGCTCGGCACGGCGGAGATCCGCGAGGTCTTCAAGTCGTCCAAGCTGGGCAACATCGCCGGTGTCCTGGTCCGGTCGGGCGAGGTCAAGCGCAACACGAAGGCGCGCCTCATCCGCGACGGCAAGGTCATCGCGGAGAGCCTCAACATCTCCGGGCTGCGTCGCTTCAAGGACGACGTCACCGAGATCCGCGAAGGGTTCGAGGGCGGTATCAACCTCGGCAACTTCAACGACATCAAGGTCGACGACGTCATCGCGACGTACGAGATGCGCGAGAAGCCGCGGTCGTAACGCGGTGGTGTGAGCTGGCCGGCGGTGACCTGTCACCGCCGGCCAGTTTTCCGTCTGCCCGGGCGATGTACCGCCCCGGACGGACGGCGGGGCCGGTCGCACGGTTGTCCGCGCCCCTCGGGGCGCCGAATATCCGTCGAGCGGCCCCACCCGTTCGTTGTACGGTTCAGAGGTCCCTGCCAAGCGCATTGGCAGGTCGTCTATCCCGTACCGGCGGGACATCCGGTTACACATGTATGTGGGGACGCTGTCCTTCGATCTCCTCCTCGGCGATGTTCACTCGCTGAAGGAGAAACGCTCTCTCGTCCGGCCGATCGTCGCGGAACTCCAGCGGAAGTACGCGGTGAGTGCCGCCGAGACGGGGAACCAGGATCTTCACCGCAGGGCAGAGATCGGCCTGGCGGTGGTCTCCGGAGACACCCAGCATCTGTCCGACCTCCTGGACCGGTGCGAACGCCTGGTCGCGGGACGGCCGGAAGTGGAACTGCTGTCGGTACGGCGCAGACTCCACACAGACGAAGACTGACGAAACAAGCAAGGCGAAGAAGGAGACGGACCAGTGGCCGACAACGCGCGGGCGAAGAGGCTGGCGGACCTCATCCGAGAGGTGGTGGCCCAGAAGCTGCAGCGCGGGATCAAGGACCCGCGGCTCGGCACTCACGTCACCATCACGGACACCCGGGTCACCGGGGACCTCCGGGAGGCTACCGTCTTCTACACGGTGTACGGGGACGACGAGGAGCGCGCGGCGGCCGCCGCGGGCCTGGAGAGCGCCAAGGGCGTGCTCCGCTCGGCGGTCGGCGCCGCGGCGGGCGTGAAGTTCACGCCGTCGCTGACGTTCGTCGCGGACGCCCTGCCGGACACCGCCAAGACCATCGAGGACCTCCTCGACAAGGCCCGGGCCTCGGACGAGAAGGTGCGTGAGGTCTCGGCCGGCGCGGCGTTCGCCGGTGAGGCGGACCCGTACAAGAAGCCGGGCGAGGACGACGAGGACGACGCCGCGGAATGACGGAGAAGCCCCGGACGCCCGACGGACTTGTCATTGTCGACAAGCCGTCGGGCTTCACTTCGCACGACGTGGTCGCCAAGATGCGCGGGATCGCGCGCACCCGGCGGGTCGGCCACGCAGGCACCCTCGACCCCATGGCGACGGGCGTGCTCGTCCTCGGTGTCGAGAAGGCCACCAAGCTCCTCGGACACCTCGCGCTCACCGAGAAGGAGTACCTCGGCACGATCCGGCTCGGCCAGAACACGCTGACCGACGACGCCGAGGGCGACCTCGTCTCGTCGACGGACGCCTCCGGCGTGCGGCGCGACGCGATCGACGCGGGGGTCGCCAAGCTCACCGGCGCCATCATGCAGGTGCCGTCCAAGGTCAGCGCCATCAAGATCGACGGCGTGCGCTCCTACAAGCGGGCGCGCGAGGGCGAGGACTTCGAGATCCCGGCCCGCCCGGTGACCATCTCGTCCTTCGCGGTGTACGACGTCCGTGACGCCGTCGCCGAGGACGGCACCCCCGTGGTCGACCTGGTCGTCTCGGTGGTCTGCTCGTCGGGGACGTACATCCGGGCGCTCGCCCGCGATCTCGGCGCGGACCTGGGCGTCGGCGGCCACCTCACCGCCCTGCGGCGCACCCGGGTCGGCCCCTACAAGCTGGACTCCGCGCGCACGCTCGACCAGCTCCAGGAGGAGCTGACGGTCATGCCGGTCGCGGACGCGGCCTCGGCGGCGTTCCCGCGCTGGGACGTCGACACCCGGCGCGCCCGGCTGCTGCTGAACGGTGTGCGCCTGGAGATGCCCGAGGAGTACACGGGCAGGGGCGCCGTGGCGGTCTTCGGCCCCGACGGCGAGTTCCTCGCGCTGGTCGAGGAACAGAAGGGCAAGGCCAAGAGCCTCGCCGTCTTCGGCTGAGGTCCGGCAGCGCCCGAACAGCTCCGCCCGTGGAGCGGCGGTCACGGGGTCTCGTGCCCGCCGCTCCACGGTCCCCCCTCGGTTCCCCCTCCCAAGGTCTGTCCATCCCGCCGCGTCCGTTCACCCCTTCGGGCGGGCGCTCGGAGTGAACCGAGGTGTGGAAGGGGGCGCGTTCACCACGCGATCTGTCCCGTCGATCACCCCGCGCCTACCGTCGGAACGAGGAACGCGGCGGGGAGGATCGAGCATGGCGGGACGAGGCCCGCGGACCGGGTACCCGGAGGTGCCGGACACCGTCCGCGCGATGTGGGACGGCGCCTTGGTGCGCGTCTGCGACCTGGCGGGCCGCCCCCGCGGCACGGGGTTCGCCGCCGACCATCACGGAACGGTCGTCACCAGCCACGAAGCCGTCGACGGCCTGGTCCGGCTCGTGCTGCACTCCGGTGACCGCAGCTGTGTGGTGACGGCCGACGCCGTGGTCCCGCTGCCCGACGCCGGTCTGGCGCTCGTCCGCACCGAGGGCCTCGGCGTCGACCCGCTTCCCGTCTCCGTGCGGGACCACGTCGCGACCGGCACCTACGTCAGGATCGCGGCGGGCACCTGGCGCGAGGCGCGGGTGCTGGAGACGTCCGCCGTGACGTACACCGCCACCGACCGCCGCCATCTCCTGCGCGGTGTACTGGAGTTGGCGATCGGCACCGCGGGCGCGGACGCCCTCCGGCTGGGCGGCGGAGCGGCCGGGGGACCGGTCGTCGACGCTGCCACCGGCACCGTGGTCGCGGTCCTCGGCACCGCCCTGCTCCCGCGGACCGAGCACGGCACCGGCCCGGGTGACTCCGCCGTCCACCGGGCTCCCGGCTTCGCCGTCCCCCTGCGCGGCATCCCCGGCCCCCTCGCCGAGCTGCTCGCCCGCAACGCGGCGACGGTGCCCGCGTACGGGGCCGATCTGAACCTGGCCGGCGTCCTGGAGCTCACCGCGACCTCGGTCGGCTCGGACGGACCGCGTCCACCCGGCCCGCCCGGTTCGGTGGGACCGGCACCCGAACCCGTCGAACGCGCCGACGTCGTCCGGGAGTTCACTGCCTTCGAGGCGGGCCGCGCCGCCGTCCTCGGGCTCGTCGGCCCGCCCGGCAGCGGCCGCACGACGGAACTGGCGGCCCTCGCCGCACGCCGCTCCCAGGGGCCGGAACCCGCCCCCACCCTGTGGCTGCGCGGCGCCGACCTCCTCGCCGGGGACAGCTCGGTGGCCGACGCGGCGACGCGCGCGCTGGAGCGCGCCGGGCGGATCGTGGCGGCGTCGCGACAGAACCCGGGAGGGGAACCGGGCGAGGACCCGCGCCGACCGGCCGGCGCGGAACTGCTGCCTCCCGCCGGGTACGCCGGGGAGCTGGGTGACATCGGGCCGGACCGGCTGGCCCGGCTGGCGCGTGCCGCAGGCCGGCCACTGCTGCTCCTGCTGGACGGCCCGGAGGAGATGCCGCCCGAGCCGGCCCACCGGCTGCCGGTCTGGACGGAGGCGACGGCGGCCTGGCTGGCGGAGACCGGAGCGCGGCTCGTCATCGGCTGCCGGGCGGAGTACTGGGAACACGCCGGAGCGGAGTTCCCCGCGGAGCTGTTGCACGGGCCAGGGACCGGGAGCCCGGTCTTCCCGGGCGGTCCTCCCGCGCGGGCGGCGGGCCCGCCCCTGCCTCCCTGCGTGCGGCTCGGGGACCTGACGGAGGAGGAGGCCGCACGGGCCCGGTCGCGCGCCGGGATCCCCGAAGGCGTGCTCGCCGGCGCCGACGCCCGCCATCCCCTCGTGCTGCGGCTGCTCTCCGAGGTCCGCGCCGCGCTGCCGGACCCGCCGGGCGACGCGCTCGACCGTGACGCCGTGTTCGCCGCCCACCTCGACCTGATGTGCCTGCGGGTCGCCGTCCGGCTCGCCGCGGCGAACGGCGTGCGGGGCACCGCCGTACGCAGACTCGCCGCCCGGGTCTCCGGCCAGGTGCACGAGGCGGCGCGGCGCAGTCTGGGGCCCGGCCAGGGCGAGCTGGACCGCGCGTCCTTCGAAGCCGTCTTCCCCTGGGGACCGGCACCGGGACCGCGCTTCGCCGGCACCACGGGCTGGGCGTCCGCCGTCCTCACCGAAGGGCTCCTCGTCCCGGCCGGCGACGGCTACCGGTTCGCCCATGAGGAGCTGGCCGACTGGATCCAGGGCACGCACCTCGATCTGGACGGCGCGCTGCACACCCTGGTCCACCGGGCGCGCACCGCCGCCGGCACCGACCAGGTTTCCGGGCACGCCGACGCCACCGCCCCGAGCCGCCGCCGCACCCGCCGCGCCCCCGCGCCGCCGGAGGCATCGAAGGGCGCCATGCGGGCCTCGGCGGCCTCCCGCAGGTCGTCGGGGGCCGCGGTCCCCGTGCCCCGTCATCGCATCGGCCCCGTCGTCGAGACCCTGCTGCTGCTCGGCCGTCAACAAGGGCCCGCCGAACTGACCCTCCGTCTGGAGGACCTCCTGCAGGCGGTGGACGACCTTCTTCCGCCGGGGCGGGACCCGGCGGGCGACGCGCTCTGGTGGGCCGGCCACCTCTGTGCCGACGTCCTGCTCCGGGTGCCCGACGCGACGCCGTACACCGGCGTCCTCGTGCTGCTCACCGAGCGGATCGTGGCCTGGCGGCAGCAGGGCCGGGACGTACCGGCGCCCTTCGGCCCGGCGTTCTGGGCCGCCGTGCCGCTGCCGCCCGCCGAACGCTTCGACCTGCTCAGGCGCCTGGTCGTCACCGACGCCCGCCGGACCGGGGCGGCCGACGCGATCCTCCCCGGAGAACCGCAGGCCGCACCGCGCCATCTCGACACCGTCGCCCGCCTCCTCGCCGAGGACCCCCCGGCCGTGCAGCCGCATCTCACCCGCTGGTTCGACGACGAGCGGGAGCTGCCGGCGATGCCGCACGCGACCGTGGCGGCGGCCGCGCAGGCCCTGCTGTACGCCCACCGGCGGAGGGCTCTGGACGACCTGGCGGAGGCGCTGGTCGACTGCGCGCACCGGCGCGGTGACGAACTGCTGGCCGCACTGGCGGAGGAGGAGCCGTCTGCGGTGTGCCGGGCGGTGGACCGATGGGCCCACGACGAACGCCCGGCCCGCCGGGTCGCCGCCGTCGCGTTCGGGCTGCGCGCCGCGCCGTTCGCGGCCACCGGAGCCGACCGCGAGCTGCTGCGCTACGCCGCGCTCGCCGTGCTCGCCCGCCCCACCGACGCCACACTGCACGGCGGCGCCCTCGGCATCCTCGTCCGGGACCCGCGCACCCGGGAGCCGTATCTGCCCCAGGCGCTGGAGCGCTTCGCGGCCGGAGACGCGCGGCTGTCGCCGGACACCCTGGTCGCCGCGCTCGCCACCCACCCGGAGCCGGTGTTCGCCGCCTTCCGCGAGCGGCTGCGGCGCCCGGGCCCGGACACGGCCGAGCTGCTGCGCACCCTCGCCGACGTCACCACACCCGCACTCGCCCGCCGGGTCGCCACGCTGGTCCGCGAGGCCGTGGAGACCCGCCCGGAGACCGCCCCGCACATCGCCGCGTTCGTCGAGCGGCGTCTGGACCACGGCGAAAGCGCCCACCTCGTGCTCTTCCCCCTGGTCAGCGGCCTGCTCGCGGGGTGTTCCCGCGCGGTGCGGACAGCCCTCGCGCAGGTCCTCGCCGCACCCGACGCCACGGCGTCCGCCCCGCTGCGGCGCGAACTGCTCGACCTGCTGCTGGCCCACGAGCGGGACCCCGTCGTCCTCGACACGGTCCTGAGCGCCGCCGCCCACGGCTTCGGCCCGCGCGGCGAGGAATCCACCCGCGACCTGGTGCACCGCGTCGGCCGCCTCCTCGTCCGCACCCCCGCCGGAGCCACCGGATTCGACCGCGGACTCGTCGATCTGGCCCGGCGCGTCCCGGGCTTCGCGTCCCTGATGGCCCGCTGGCTGAACGGCACGCCCGACGACTGGTCCTCCGTCGTGGGCCCCAGCACCCGCCGCATGATCGAGAACCTCGCGGGGCCGCGGGTCCCGGCCTGAGCCCGCCGTGAACGGCTCCCGGCGCTGAGCGATGTGTCACAGCCCGATGCCGATGCGAGCGGCGCCCGTCCGGCATGGCACCCTTAGAGCTGCGAATGAGGCAATCACGGACACGGGTTCGACAAGGAGCGGTCACAGTGCAGCGCTGGCGTGGCTTGGAGGACATCCCCGAGGACTGGGGGCGCAGCGTCGTCACCATCGGTTCCTACGACGGGGTGCACCGCGGACACCAGCTGATCATCCGGCATGCCGTGGACCGCGCCCGCGAGCTGGGCGTCCCCTCCGTCGTGGTCACCTTCGACCCGCACCCCAGCGAGGTGGTCCGCCCCGGCAGCCACCCGCCGCTGCTCGCCCCGCACCACCGCCGCGCCGAACTGATGGCCGACCTGGGCGTGGACGCGCTGCTGATCCTGCCGTTCACCACCGAGTTCTCGAAGCTGTCGCCCGCCGACTTCGTGGTCAAGGTGCTCGTCGACAAGCTGCACGCCAAGGCCGTCGTCGAGGGCCCCAACTTCCGCTTCGGCCACAAGGCCGCGGGCAACGTCGACTTCCTGCGCGAGCAGGGCAAGACGTACGACTTCGAGGTCGAGGTCGTGGACCTGTACGTGAGCGGCGCGGCCGGCGGCGGTGAGCCGTTCTCCTCGACGCTCACCCGCCGGCTGGTCGCCGAGGGCGATGTCGAGGGGGCGCGCGAGATCCTCGGACGCCCGCACCGTGTCGAGGGCGTCGTCGTGCGGGGTGCCCAGCGCGGCCGTGAACTCGGCTTCCCCACGGCGAACGTCGAGACCCTCCCGCACACCGCGATCCCCGCCGACGGCGTCTACGCGGGCTGGCTGCACGCCCAGGGCGAGATCATGCCCGCCGCGATCTCGGTCGGCACGAACCCCCAGTTCGACGGCACCGAGCGCACCGTCGAGGCGTACGCCATCGACCGCGTCGGCCTCGACCTCTACGGCCTGCACGTCGCCGTCGACTTCCTCGCCTTCGTCCGTGGCCAGGCCCGCTTCGACTCCATCGAGGACCTGCTGGTGGCCATCGCGGACGACGTGAAGCGGTCGCGGGAGATGATCGAGGCGTACCCGGGCGAGTAGCCCCCGCCCCACGACATGACGGAGCGGCCGGTGCCCTGATGGGCGCCGGCCGCTCCGTCATGTCGTCACGTCTCGTGGGCGGCCGCCGTGCCGCGCCCGGTCACGCCTCGGCCCGTACCGCCCGCGCCCAGTGGCAGGCCACCTGGGTCCCGCCCGCGCCGTCCAGCACCGCCAGGTCCTGTCCCCGGCAGGCGCCCGCGACACCCGCCCGCTCCGCCTCCCCGCTCGCCAGCACCTGGCAGCGGGCGTGGAAGCGGCAGCCGCCCGGGATGCGGGAGGGGTCCGGGGGCTCGCCCCCGAGCACCACCGGATCGCCCGGAGCCTCGGGGAGGACGGACAACAGGGCCTGTGTGTACGGGTGCTGAGGTGAGGTCAGGACCTGTTCGACGGGACCGGTCTCCACGATCCGGCCGAGGTACATGACCGCGACCCGGTCGGCGATGTTCCACGCGAGGCCCAGGTCATGGGTCACCACCAGCGCGGACAGGCCGAGTTCGTC
This sequence comes from Streptomyces sp. M41(2017), assembly GCF_002078175.1. GTDB lineage: Bacteria > Actinomycetota > Actinomycetes > Streptomycetales > Streptomycetaceae > Streptomyces. Next base: position 3,933,906 of record NZ_MWFK01000001.1, read on the forward strand.
GCGCAGCCGCAGGAGCAGCGCGAGGATCTCGCCGCGGACGGAGGCGTCGAGGGAGGCCACCGGCTCGTCGGCGACGATGAGTTCGGGCTCCAGCACCAGTGCTCCGGCGATGACGACGCGCTGACGCTGGCCGCCGGACAGTTCGTGCGGGTAACGCAGGAAGAACCGCTCGGGAGGCCGCAGACCCGCCCGGGACAGCGCCCCCGCGACCGCCGCGCGCTCGTCGCCCCCGTACCCGTGGATGCGCAGCCCCTCGGCCACCGCGTCGTACACCGTGTGGCGCGGGTTGAGCGAGCCGCTCGGATCCTGGAGGACCAGCTGGACGCGCCTGCGGTAGGCCTTCAGGGCGCGTGAGGAGTAGTCCAGCGGCCGGCCGTCGAAGGTGACACCGCCGCCGGTCGGCGGGACCAGACCGAGCAGTGAGCGGGCCAGGGTCGTCTTGCCGCATCCCGACTCGCCGACCAGGGCGACGATCTCGCCGGGCCGGATGTCGAGGTCGACGCCGTCGACGGCACGGGCACGGTCGGCGCCCTGCCGGCCGGGGAAGGCGACGTGCAGGCCCCGCGCGCTCAGCAGGGGTCCGGTGGTCACGGGGGGTGTCGTCGTCATGGCGTGCTCCTGACCGGTTCGGCGTCCACGGCCGTGCCCGCGTGGACGCAGGCGGCCCGGCGGCCGGTCCCCGCGTCCCGCAGCACCTGGTCGTCCGTCACACACGCGTCCACGGCCACCGGACAGCGGGGGTGGAAGGTGCAGCCGGACGGCAGGTCGGACGGGTCGGGCGGATCGCCGGGCAGACCGCGCGGCGCGAACCGCGACCCCGCGTCGCCGATCCGAGGGAAGGCGGCCGACAGGGCCTTTCCGTAGGGGTGTCGGGCGTTCTCGTAGACCTGTCGTGCCGGGCCCTCCTCGACGACGCGGCCCGCGTACATCACGGCCAGCCGGTCACAGGTGTCGGCCAGAACGGCGAGGTCGTGGCTGATCATGACGAGCCCCACCTCCTGCTCGCTGACGAGCTGCTCGATCAGGCGGAGGATCTGCGCCTGGATCATCACGTCGAGCGCCGTGGTCGGCTCGTCGGCGATGACGAGCCGGGGGTCGCAGGCCAACGCCATGGCGATCATGACGCGTTGGCGCTGACCGCCGGACAACTCGTGCGGGTAGGCGTCCGCGCGGGCGGCCGGCAGCCCCACCTGTTCGAGGAGTTCCCCCGTTCTCCGCCGCGCGCCCCCCGGGGTCGCCTTCTTGTGCAGCAGGATCGGCTCGGCGATCTGGTCGCCGACGCGGTGCACCGGGTTGAGCGAGTGCATCGCGCCCTGGAAGACGATCGACGCGCCCGCCCAGCGCACCGCCCGCACCCGGCCCCACTTCATCGTCAGCACGTCCTCGCCGTCGAGGACGATCTCCCCGCTCGTGTGCGTGCCCGCGGGAAGCAGCCGCAGCAGGGCCAGCGCCAGCGTGGACTTGCCGCACCCCGACTCGCCCGCGATGCCGAGCTTCTGACCCGCGTCGAGCGAGAGGTCCACCCCGCGTACGGCGGCCGCGCCGCCCGGATACGTGACGGCGAGGTTCCTGACCTCCAGCAGCCGTCGCCCGCCCGGCGTCCTGGACGCCTCCGGTGTCCTGTCGGTCGTCGTGCTCACCGTGCCACCCCCAGCTTCGGGTTGAGGACCGACTCCACCGCGCGGCCGCACAGCGTGAACGCCAGCGCGACCACCGCGATCGCGACGCCCGGCGGTACCAGGTACCACCACTTGCCCGCGCTGACCGCGCCCGCCTCCCGGGCGTCCTGGAGCAGCCCGCCCCACGACACGACCGTCGGGTCGCCGAGGCCGAGGAAGGCGAGCGTGGCCTCCGCGAGGATCGCCGACGAGATGATCAGCGTCGTCTGGGCCAGCACGAGCGGCATCACGTTGGGCAGGACGTGCCGGGTCATGATGTGCCAGTGGCCGCCGCCGAGCGCCTTGGCCCGCTCGATGTACGGCCGCGACTCCACGGCGAGGGTCTGCGCGCGCACCAGCCGGGCCGTCGTGGGCCAGGTGGTGACGCCGATCGCCAGGATGATCGTGCCCAGCGAGCGGGTCATCACGGTCGCCAGCGCGATCGCGAGGACCAGCGTCGGCATCACCAGGAACCAGTCCGTGATCCGCATCAGCACGGTCGCGTACCAGCCGCGGAAGTGCCCGGCGGTGATCCCGATCAGCGCCCCGATCGCCACCGACAGGACGGCGGCGAGCAGCCCGACCAGGAGCGAGACGCGGGCGCCCCACACCACCAGCCCCAGCAGGTTCCGCCCGAACTGGTCGGTGCCCAGCGGGAACGCGGCGCTCGGACTCTCCAGCGGGTCGCCGGGCGCGTTCGTCACGCTCTGCACGTCGGAGCCCACGGTCAGCGGGGCGGTCAGCGCGATCAGGCCGAACAGGGCGAGGGCGGCGAGTCCGAAGACGCCCGCCCGGTGTGTGCGGTACTGCTTCCAGAAGCGGACCGCGGAGCGCCGGCGGCGCTGCCGGGCGAGGGTACGGGGGCTCGACGGGACGGTCTGCGGGGTCGCTTCGGTCGTCATCGGCCCGTCCGGCTCGGTCGTGGTCATCGGCCCACCCGGGGGTCGAGCAGCGGATAGATCAGGTCGGCCAGCGTGTTCATCACGATCACCGCGGCCGCGAAGACGAAGAACAGCCCCTGCACCAGCGGCAGATCGGGCACGCTCAGCGCCTGGTAGAACAGCCCGCCGAGCCCCGGCCAGGAGAAGACCGTCTCGACGAGGATCACACCCGCGACCGTCCGGCCGAGGTTGATGAAGATCAGCGTGACCGTCGGCAGCAGCGCGTTCGGCACCGCGTGACGGCGGCGTACGAGATCGTCCCGCAGCCCCTTCGCGCGGGCCGTGGTCAGATAGTCGCTGCCCATCTCGTCGAGCAGCGCCGAACGTGTCACCAGCAGCGTCTGCCCGTACTCGACGGCGACCAGCGTCACCACCGGCAGGACCAGATGGTGGGCCACGTCGACGACGTACGCGAAGCCCTCCTTGTCGCCCGACTCCATACCGCCCGTCGGGAACAGACCGGGGACCGGTCCCATGCCCACGGAGAAGACGATGATGAGCAGCAGTCCCAGCCAGAACGACGGGATCGAGTAGAGGGTCAGCGCCAGACCCGTGTTGACGCGGTCGCTCGGCCTGCCGTGCCGCCACGCGGACCGCGTGCCGATGAAGATGCCGAGCGCCGTGTAGAGGACGAAGGCCGTCACCGTGAGCAGCAGGGTGTTCGGCAGCGCCTCGGTGATCTTGTCGATGACGGGGGCGCGGAACTGGTACGACGTGCCGAGATCGCCCGTGAGCGCCTTGCCGCAGTAGTCGGTGAACTGCTCCCACAGCGGCAGGTCGAGGCCGAACTCCTTGCGGTAGTTGGCGAGTTGCTCGGCGGACACCTGGCGGCCGCCCGTCATGTACTTGACCGGGTCGCCGGGGATGAGTCGGAACAGGAAGAAACTGGTGACGAGGACGGCGAGCAGGGAGACGGCGGCGCCGCCCAGCTTGCCCGCCACGTACCGCGGATAGGCGGTACCGGCGCGCGCCTTCCGCCCGCGGGCCGACGGCCCGGCCGGAGCCGGACCGCCGGTCGCCTCGACCAGCGAGGGTGTTGCCTCAGCGGTCATGAACCACTCATTCGCTCGTACGATCACGGGGCCCCGGGCCACGGTGCTCCCGGGGGAGGGCGGCGCGGGCACTACTCACGGTCGTCGGCCGTCGAACGGCGGCGCATCGCGAGGAACGCACCGGCGCCCACGAGGACGACGACGCCCGCGACGATGCCGATGATGACGCCCGTCGAGCCGGAACCGCCGGACGACGCACCGGAGGAGCCCGCGGGAACGGCCGACCACCAGCTCCAGTAGCCGTCCTGGCCGTAGATGTTGCCCGCGGCCTTCGGCATCGTCTCGATCGACTTGATCTGGTCCGTGCGGTAGGCCTCGACCGCGTTCGGGTACGCCATGACGTTCATGTAGCCGGTGTCGTAGAGCCGGGACTGCATCTGCTTGACGAGGTCCGTCCGCTTGGCGGCGTCGTACTCGGCGAGCTGCCGGCCGTACAGGTCGTCGTACTTCTTGTCGCAGATGAAGTTGTCCGTCGCGCCCGTGTCCTTCGGGGTGGCCGGCAGCGCGCCGCAGGTGTGGATCGACAGGACGAAGTCGGGGTCCGGATTCACCGACCAGCCGTCGAAGGCGAGGTCGTAGTCACCGGCCAGCCACGGGTCGGTCACGTTGTCCAGGCAGTTGAGCGTGACCCCGATGCCCAGTTTCCCGAACCACTCCTTCACGTACTGTCCGACCGCCTTGTCGTTCGGGTCGGTGGCGTGGCAGAGGATCCGGTAGTCGATCGGCTTGCCGTTCTTCTCGACACGCTTGCCGTCGGCGTTCTTCTTGTAGCCCGCCTCGTCGAGCAGCTTGGCGGCCTTCGCCGGGTCGTAGGCCAGCTCCTGGTCCGCGGACGGCTTCCACGCGTACGTCGAGAAGCGCGGCGGGATGTACCCCGCGCCCGCGACGGCGTGCCCCTGGAACACCTTGTCGATCAGGGTCTGCCGGTCGATCGACATGAAGAGGGCCTGGCGGACCTTCTGGTCGAGCAGCGACCGGGCGCCGTCACCGAAGTGCTTGCCGTCCTTGGCCTGCGCGCCCGGATTGGTGGCCAGCGCGTAGAAGCGGCGCCCCGGTGCGTCGTTGACCTTGACGTCCGGCTCGGACTTGAGCGCGGTCGACTGCGCGGGCGTCAGGTTGGAGACGAACGACACCTCGCCCTTCTGCAGCGCCGCGACGGCGGCGTCCCCGTCCTTGTAGTACTTGAAGACCAGCTCGTCGAACTTCGGTGCCCCCCGCCAGAAGGTCTTGTTGGGCTTCAGCCGTACGTAGCTGTCGGCCTTGTAACCCGTCAGGACGAACGGGCCGTTGCCGACGACCGGGAAGCTCTTGTCGTTGTTGAACTTGGAGAGGTCACCGACCTTCTCCCAGACGTGCTTCGGCACGATCGGCACGTCGAGCGCGGCCATCGTGGCCTGCGGCTTCTTCAGCTCGATCACCAGCTTGGTGGGGCTGGGCGCGGTGACCTTCCTGAAGTTGGCGACGAAACTGCCGTTGGCCGTGCCCGCGGCCTCGTCGGTCATCATCTTGTCGAACGTCCACGCCGCGTCCTCCGCGGTGGCCTGCTGCCCGTCCGACCACCGGGAGTTGGAGCGGATCGTGTACGTCCAGGTCAGCTTGTCGGCCGACGGCGTCCACTTCGTGGCGAGGCCCGGGATCGCGTGGTTGTCCGTCGGGTCGTAGTTGGTCAGGTACTCGTACATCAGCCGGTGGATGCTCGTACTGACCAGGCGCGACGCGAGGAACGGGCTCAGCGAGTCGACGCTCTGCGCGACCGCGACGGTGAGGACCTTCTTGCCCTCCTTCGCCTGAGCCTGCTGCGGGGCCGGGTTGAGCGGGGTCGCGAGACCGGCGGACAGGGTGAGGGCGGCGACCCCCGCGGCGGCGACGAGCCGGGGCCGTACCAGGCGTCTGCGGGGCTGCTCTGGTGTCTTCATGGGTCCATGACCTCGCGTCATCGGTTGCGCACAGAAGGCTGATCGAACGACTTGATCAAGAGGCGTCGGCGGATTTGATCTGTGTGTCTATCAGCGGTGGTCTGCACGAGTCAACGATGCGCGGACCCCATGTGGCCTGCGGAAACAACGAGTTGGCGGCAATTTTTCGCTCATTGGTTCAGACCGGTGAAGGGCTCCTGGTGACGGCCTGACGGCAGGTGACGGCCCTGGACGCGCGCCCGGAGGTCTGCGGAAAAGCGAAGGGCCCGCACCGTCGACGGACGGTGCGGGCCCTTCGCGTGAACCGGCCCTTCGGATGGGGCCGATCGGGTTACGGCTGAGGCGCTGCCGGAGGCGGCGGCGGGGTCTGACCCGGCTGCTGCGGGTAGGGCTGCCCCGGCTGGAACTGCCCGCCGGGCTGCGGCGGCGGATAGGCCTGCCCCGGCTGCGGGTGGCCCTGCCCCGGGGCCTGCGGGTACGGCTGGCCGGGAGCCTGCGGCTGACCGGGCTGCTGCGGGTAGGGCTGCCCGGGAGGCGCCGGCTGGGCGTACGGCTGTCCGGGACGGGGCTGCTGGGGCACCTGCCCCGGCGCGGGCTGTCCGGGGGCGGGCTGTCCGTACGCCGGCTGACCGTGGACCTGCTGCTCCGGCGCGTACCGGCCCGGCATCGGGGGCGCGGCCACCGGCGGCGGGTTGCCGTCGTTCGTCCACAGCCCGTGCGACTGCTGGTGACGCGCGATGTCCTCGGCCACCATCGCGGAGAGGTTGAAGTACGCCTCCCGCACCTTGGGCCGCATCATGTCGAGGTCGACCTCGGCACCCGCGGACAGGTGCTCGTCGAACGGCACGACCACGACACCGCGGCAGCGCGTCTCGAAGTGGCTGACGATGTCGTCCACCTTGATCATCTTGCCGGTCTCGCGGACCCCGGAGATGACGGTGATCGACCGTGAGACGAGGTCCGCGTACCCGTGCGCCGACAGCCAGTCCAGCGTCGTGCTGGCACTGCTCGCCCCGTCCACCGACGGCGTCGAGATGATGATGAGCTGGTCGGCGAGGTCCAGCACCCCGCGCATGGCGCTGTACAGCAGCCCGGTGCCGGAGTCGGTCAGGATGATCGGGTACTGCTTGCCCAGGACGTCGATCGCGCGCCGGTAGTCCTCGTCGTTGAACGCGGTGGACACGGCCGGGTCCACGTCGTTGGCGATGATCTCCAGACCGGAGGGCGCCTGCGAGGTGAACCGGCGGATGTCCATGTACGAGTTGATGTACGGGATCGCCTGCACGAGGTCACGGATGGTGGCCCCGGTCTCGCGGCGCACCCGGCGTCCGAGCGTGCCGGCGTCCGGGTTGGCGTCGATGGCGAGGATCTTGTCCTGCCGCTCGGTGGCCAGCGTGGAGCCGAGCGCGGTCGTCGTGGTCGTCTTGCCGACCCCGCCCTTGAGGCTGATGACGGCGATCCGGTAGCAGGACAGCACCGGAGTGCGGATCAGCTCCAACTTCCGCTGCCGCTCGGCCTCTTCCTTCTTGCCGCCCAGCTTGAACCGCGACTGCGCGGCGGCCGGACGACCGCTCTTGACCTTCTGCCGCTTGTTGTTGAGCAGCCGGTCGGACGACAGCTCCACGGCCGCGGTGTAACCGAGCGGCGCCGCACCGGGGTTGGTGGGCTGGCGCTGGTCGTGACGCACCGGCTGCGGCCACGCAGTACCCGCCCGCGGGTCCACCGGCGCGGCCGGCTGCTGCTGCACGGGCTCCGGGCCCGGCTGCTGCGGAGGCTGGACCTGCGCCGGCGCCGGGTCGAAACCGGGCTGCGGAGCGGGGGAGTCGGGCGCCTGCTGCGGGAACCCGTAGCCCGGCTGCGGGGCGGGCGCCTGCGGCGGTACGGCACCGGGCGCGGGCGCGGCGGCCTGGGGGAAGCCGTAGCCGGGGGCCTGCGGGGCGGGTGCCTGCTGATCGTGGGGAGCGGGCTGCTGCTGGGGGAAGCCGTAGGCCGGCGCGGGGGCCTGCTGCTCCGGCGCGGGCGCGGCCTGCTGCGGGAACCCGTAGCCCGGCTGCGGGGCAGGTGCATGCGGCGGTACGCCCCCGGGTGCGGGCGCGGCGGGCTGGGGGAAGCCGTAGCCAGGCGCCTGCGCGGGGGCCGGCGCCTGCGGGGCCTGCGGCGCGGGCTGCTGGGGGAAGCCATAGGCGGGGCCGGGCGGGGCCGATGGAGCCGGGGCGGCCGGCGGGACCTGTGCGCCGGGCTGCGGGAACCCGTAACCGCCCTGCTGCGGAGGGATCGGCGCGGGCGTGGCCGCGACCGGGGGCTGGGCCTGAGCCGGTGCGGGGACGGAGCCGTCGTGGACGGGTGGCTGCGCCGGTACGGGCCCCTGCGGCGATCCCGGGACGACGGGCTCACCGGGGGAGGTCCAGGCCGGAGACCCCGACTGCGGCGCGGGCTGAGGGGCCGGGGCCGGGGGCTGGAACGGCTGACCGGGCGCGGGCTGCGCGGCGGGGGGCTGGAACGGCTGACCCGGCGCGGGCTGGGGCGCGGGCGGCTGGAAGGGAGCACCCGGTGCGGGAGCCTGCGCGGCCGGGGCCTGCTGCGGGTCCGGAACGTACGGCGGAACCGGCGCCTGCGACGGCACCTGAGCCGGGCCGGGGGCCTGAGCGGGCTCGGTGGAGGCGGGCCACTGCGCTGCGGGGGCGGGAGCCGCGGGCTGATAGGCGGGCGGCAACGGCGGCAGCCCGGCCTGCGGAAGCGGCGGCGGCGCCCAGGCGGGGGGCGCGTCCTGCGGCTCAGCGGCCGTCGGCGTACCGGCCTGCGGCTCGCCGCCCGTGAGCGCGTCCGCCGGTACCGCGTCGCGGACGTCGTCGTCCGCCGGGACCTCGCCCGGCGCGGCGTGCTCGGCGGCGACGGGGTGCGGTGCCACGACGTCGGCGGCCTCGGGCGTCTCCGCGGGCGTACCGCCCGGTGCGTCGGTGAACTCGACTTCGGGGGAGGGGACTTGAGTGTCGTCACGGGGTGTGTCGCCCGCCGCCGGCGCGTCGGACGCACCGATCCGGTGGACCCCGGCCTCCAGCGACTGGTACGCGAGAACCGGGTCGACGGCGGGCGCGGGCGGACCCACGGGCCGGGCGGGGATGACGGGCTCGGGCTCGGCGGCCTCGGGCTCGGTGGCCACGGGCTCGACCGGGACGGGGAGGTCGGCGTCGGTCTCGCCCGCGTCCCCCTCCTCTTCGCCGTGCGGGGCCTCGGCGTCCGGCCCGTCCGCGTTCTCGGCCCGAGGGGGCCGGCCCTCCACGTCGGCGTCCTCGACCTCGACGTCGCTCTCGCCCTCGGAGGCGACCTCGGCAGAAGCAGAAGCACAAGCAGAAGCAGAACCAGGAGCAGAAGCGGTCGCAGGAGCAGGAACGAGATCAGCAGCGGGAGCGGCCGGAGCGGTGTCATCGGTCCCGGCGGCCTCCGAGCCCGTCCGTTCCGCGATCTCGCGCTTCACCGCGGCGGCGGAGAACCGCATGGTCGCGCCGCTCTCCAGATCCCCGCTCGCGGAGTCGGCCTCGTCCGAGGCGGCGTCCGACGGGGTGAAGGAGGCGCTGTCCGGCCGGGCAACGGGAACGGCAGGAGCCGGGGGAGAAGCGGGAGCCGGAGCGAGCGGGGGAGCGGGCGGCGCCCACTGCGGCTCGAAACCGCCCACGGGAAGGTTCGGCACGGCGGCGGGGCCGACCGCGTCCGGCACGGGCGGCACGGCGACCGCCGCGTCGTCGCTCCCCGCGGAGTCGTCGGCGTCCGCCGGAGCGTCCGCGTCGACCGGCTCCTCCACGTCCGCATCGCTGTCCGATGCGTCCGTGGCGTCCGTGTCGTGCGTGGCGTCCGAATCCCCGGAGCCGCCCGAGGCGTTCTGCGTGTACCAGGCCGGCGGCGCGTAGTCGATGGTGAACTCGCCCGTCGTCTCGACGGCGGACTCCGCGTCGGACTGGTCATCGCCGGGCGTGGCCCAGCCCCCGCGGATCCCGTCCCGATCGCTGTTCACAATTCCTCCTGGTGTGGTCGAGCACCCTCAAGCCGTGCCGGGGCGACCGTCTGCTTGTCGTCCGTGGGCGTCCGTGAACGACCGAGGCCGTCCGAAGTCCGTACGAGGTCGACCGAATTGACCCGGCTCCCCCTGGAACACGAGCCTCCCGTCCACGGGTTCTGGCGTCGCGCCCTGTCCCAGCCTAATCACCATGACTGTCAGGAGGGCAGGCCCGTCCACCCCACCGCGGACGCCCGCTACGTCACACCCTGCCCAGAAGTGGCGTACACACGCTCACGATTGAGCCCCAAAGCAGACAAACAGCGGCAAGGGCCGGAGCGGAGAACCTCTCCACTCCGGCCCTTCCCTGCTCGGCGTTCACACGGCGTCGGTCAGCCGCCCACCGGACGGCCGCCGACCGTTCCCCTGCTCCGCCACCGCTGCGCCACTACTCCGCCGGCAGGCTCCCGGCGTGCGGGGCCGGCTCCAGGTCGAACTCGCCGTCCCGCGCGCCCAGTACGAAGGCCCGCCACTCCGCCTCCGTGTACCGCAGCACCGTCCTGGGGTCGAGCGAGGAGCGCATGGCCACCGCGCCCCCGGGCAGATACGCGATCTCGACCCGCTCCTCGTGCTCCTCGGTGCCGGGCGCGCTCTGCCATTCGACGCCCGAGATGTCCAGGGCGTAGAGCTCGTCCTTCTCCCGCTCCTTGCGCGCCTTGACGTCCTTGTCCGCTTCCTCGGCCATGTTCCGCCGGCCCCTTCCCCACGTACGAATGACCTCTGCGGCGTCACCCTAGTGGCCTGGACCACACCGCCCGGGAACCTTCCGTGACCCGGACAGACGCGTCCGGCCAGGCTGGTACCCTGTGTAACGGCCGTTTGTGTACGCACCCCCGGAGCGCTGCTCCGGAGGCCGCGCCCATCGGATCCCCGCCTTCCGAGTCACGGAAGCTCCCCTGAGAATTCGACCAGGGGCACTCGGTGGCAGACACGAGACTACAAGGAGTAAGCGTGCCGCTCGACGCCGCTACGAAGAAGCAGCTCATCAGCGAGTTCGGTCAGAAGGAGGGCGACACCGGCTCCCCCGAGGTCCAGGTCGCCATGCTGTCGCGCCGGATCTCGGACCTGACCGAGCACCTCAAGACCCACAAGCACGACCACCACTCCCGCCGTGGTCTTCTGATCCTGGTCGGCCAGCGTCGCCGCCTGCTTCAGTACCTGGCCAAGAAGGACATCCAGCGCTTCCGTGCGCTGGTCGACCGCCTGGGCATCCGCCGCGGTGCGGCCGGCGGCGCCAAGTAAGACGCCGTGAAGGGAGCGGTTCCCGCGTCGGGAGCCGCTCCTTTTGCTGTATGTGCCGCCGCACGGCCTTGTACGTGCGGAGTGTCACCGACGCTTTGTAGTGTGGTAGCACAACGCAATACGCAGGAAACAGCACGTACGAACAGAGCGTGACGAAGCCGTACCCGCCGGGTAGGGCCTCTCACGACACCGAACGAGGAGAAGCGCGCCTCGCCGCCGCCGGTCCTCGGTAGTGGCCCCCGGGCGTAACAGCCCCGGGTGCTTCGATCGAAGACCGGCCCGCACCAGGAGGAGCGCCTCTCCGCCACCGTCCCCCTGCCACACGGGCAGGACGGGACGAAGACGAGGAGAAAACACTAGTGGAGAACGAGACCCACTACGCCGAGGCCGTCATCGACAACGGTTCCTTCGGTACCCGCACCATCCGCTTCGAGACGGGCAGGCTGGCCCGTCAGGCCGCCGGCTCCGCCGTCGCGTACCTGGACGACGACACCATGGTGCTGTCGGCCACCACCGCTTCCAAGAAGCCCAAGGACCAGCTCGACTTCTTCCCCCTGACGGTGGACGTCGAGGAGCGGATGTACGCCGCCGGCAAGATCCCCGGCAGCTTCTTCCGCCGTGAGGGTCGTCCCTCCGAGGACGCCATCCTCACCTGTCGCCTGATCGACCGCCCGCTGCGTCCGTCCTTCAAGAAGGGCCTTCGCAACGAGATCCAGGTCGTCGCGACGATCATGGCCCTCAACCCCGACCACCTGTACGACGTCGTGGCGATCAACGCCGCCTCCGCGTCCACGCAGCTGGCCGGTCTGCCCTTCTCCGGCCCGGTCGGCGGCGTCCGCGTCGCGCTGATCAACGGCCAGTGGGTCGCGTTCCCGACGCACACCGAGCTCGAGGACGCCGTCTTCGACATGGTCGTCGCCGGTCGCGTCCTCGAGGACGGCGACGTCGCGATCATGATGGTCGAGGCCGAGGCCACCGACAAGACGATCACGCTCGTCCAGGGTGGCGCCGAGGCGCCGACCGAGGAGGTCGTGGCCGCCGGCCTCGACGCCGCGAAGCCCTTCATCAAGGTCCTCTGCAAGGCGCAGTCGGACCTCGCCGCCAAGGCCGCCAAGCCGACCGGCGAGTTCCCGATCTTCCTGGACTACCAGGACGACGTCTTCGAGGCCCTCACCGCCGCGGTCACGAGCGAGCTCGCCCAGGCGCTCACCATCGCCGGCAAGCAGGACCGCGAGGCCGAGCTGGACCGCGTCAAGGAGATCGCCGCCGAGAAGCTGCTCCCGCAGTTCGAGGGTCGCGAGAAGGAGATCTCCGCCGCGTACCGCGCGCTGACCAAGAAGCTGGTCCGCGAGCGCGTCATCAAGGACAAGGTCCGCATCGACGGCCGCGGCGTCACGGACATCCGTACGCTGGCCGCCGAGGTCGAGGCCATCCCGCGCGTGCACGGCTCGGCGCTGTTCGAGCGTGGCGAGACCCAGATCCTGGGCGTCACCACCCTGAACATGCTCCGCATGGAGCAGCAGCTGGACACCCTTTCCCCGGTGACCCGCAAGCGCTACATGCACAACTACAACTTCCCGCCGTACTCCGTCGGTGAGACGGGCCGCGTCGGCTCCCCGAAGCGCCGCGAGATCGGCCACGGCGCGCTCGCCGAGCGCGCGATCGTGCCGGTCCTGCCGACCCGCGAGGAGTTCCCCTACGCGATCCGTCAGGTGTCCGAGGCCCTCGGCTCCAACGGCTCGACGTCCATGGGCTCCGTCTGCGCCTCGACCATGTCGCTGCTGAACGCCGGTGTGCCCCTCAAGGCCCCCGTCGCCGGTATCGCCATGGGTCTGATCTCCCAGGAGATCGACGGCAAGACGCACTACGTCGCCCTCACCGACATCCTCGGTGCGGAGGACGCCTTCGGCGACATGGACTTCAAGGTCGCCGGCACCAAGGAGTTCGTGACCGCTCTCCAGCTGGACACCAAGCTGGACGGCATCCCCGCCTCCGTCCTGGCCGCGGCCCTCAAGCAGGCCCGCGACGCCCGCCTCCACATCCTCGACGTGATGATGGAAGCGATCGACACGCCGGACGAGATGTCCCCGAACGCCCCGCGGATCATCACCGTCAAGATCCCCGTGGACAAGATCGGTGAGGTCATCGGCCCCAAGGGCAAGATGATCAACCAGATCCAGGAGGACACCGGCGCCGACATCACGATCGAGGACGACGGCACCATCTACATCGGTGCCCAGCAGGGCTCGCAGGCCGAGGCCGCGCGCGCCACGATCAACTCGATCGCCAACCCGACCATGCCGGAGGTCGGCGAGCGCTACCTGGGCACCGTCGTGAAGACGACGACCTTCGGTGCGTTCGTGTCGCTGCTCCCGGGCAAGGACGGTCTGCTGCACATCTCGCAGATCCGCAAGCTCGCCGGCGGCAAGCGCGTGGAGAACGTCGAGGACGTCGTCGGCGTGGGCTCCAAGGTCCAGGTCGAGATCGCCGAGATCGACTCCCGCGGCAAGCTCTCCCTGATCCCCGTGATCGAGGGCGAAGGCGACGATGAGAAGAAGGACGACACCGACAAGTGACGTCGAGTAGCTCCACGACGACGGCCCGCACCTCCTCGGAGGCGCGGGCCGTCGCCCGTACCCAAACCCTGATCAAGGGCACGAACGGCATCGGCACGGTCCGCAAGACCACCCTCCCCGGTGGCCTGCGCATCGTCACCGAGACGCTCCCCTCCGTGCGCTCCGCCACCTTCGGCATCTGGGCACACGTGGGCTCCCGCGACGAGACGCCGGCACTGAACGGCGCCACGCACTACCTGGAGCACCTGCTCTTCAAGGGCACCAGCCGCAGGTCCGCCCTGGACATCTCCTCGGCGATCGACGCGGTCGGCGGCGAGATGAACGCGTTCACGGCCAAGGAGTACACGTGCTACTACGCACGCGTGCTCGACACCGACCTGCCGCTCGCGATCGACGTCGTCTGCGACATGCTGACCGGCTCCCTCATCGTCGAGGACGACGTCAACGTGGAGCGCGGGGCGATCCTCGAAGAGATCGCGATGACCGAGGACGACCCGGGCGACTGCGTGCACGACCTGTTCGCGCACACGATGTTCGGCGACAACGCCCTCGGCCGCCCCGTCCTCGGCACGGTCGACACCGTCAACGCCCTGACCGCGGACCGCATCCGCCGCTTCTACAAGAAGCACTACGACCCGACCCACCTCGTGGTGGCCGCCGCCGGCAACGTCGACCACAACAAGGTCGTCCGCCAGGTCCGTGCCGCCTTCGAGAAGGCGGGTGCCTTCAAGAACGCCTCGGCGACCCCCATCGCCCCGCGCGACGGCCGGCGCACCATCCGCACCTCCGGCCGTGTCGAACTGCTCGGCCGCAAGACCGAGCAGGCCCACATCGTCCTCGGCATGCCGGGCCTCGCCCGCACCGACGAGCGGCGCTGGGCCCTCGGCGTCCTGAACACGGCCCTCGGCGGCGGTATGTCCTCGCGTCTCTTCCAGGAGGTCCGCGAGAAGCGTGGCCTGGCCTACAGCGTGTACTCGTACACCTCGGGCTTCGCCGACTGCGGTCTCTTCGGTGTCTACGCGGGCTGCCGCCCGAGCCAGGTCCACGACGTCCTGAAGCTCTGCCGCGACGAGCTGGACCAGGTCGCCGAGCACGGCCTCTCGGACGACGAGATCGGCCGCGCCGTCGGCCAGCTCCAGGGCTCCACCGTCCTCGGCCTCGAGGACACCGGCGCGTTGATGAACCGCATCGGCAAGAGTGAGCTGTGCTGGGGCGAACAGATGTCCGTGGACGACATGCTGGCCCGGATCGCCTCGGTCACCCCGGACGAGGTCCGTGAGGTCGCACGGGACATCCTGGGACAGCGGCCCTCGCTGGCGGTCATCGGCCCGGTCAAGGACAAGCAGGCGTCGCGACTGCACGACGCGGTCGCCTGATCCCCGTCTCGGTAAGGAACGAAGCAATGAGCAAGCTGCGCGTGGCGGTCCTCGGTGCCAAGGGCCGGATCGGCGCCGAGGCTGTACGAGCCGTCCAGGCCGCCGAGGACATGGAGCTGGTGGCCGCCCTCGGGCGCGACGACAAGCTGGAGACGCTGGTCGACGCCGGCGCCCAGGTCGCCGTCGAACTGACCACCCCCGCCTCGGTGATGGGCAATCTCGACTTCTGTGTCCGGCACGGCATCCACGCCGTGGTCGGCACGACCGGCTGGACCGACGAGCGTCTCGCGCAGCTCGGCACCTCACTGGCCGCGTCCCCGGAGACCGGCGTGCTCATCGCGCCGAACTTCTCCATCGGGGCCGTCCTGACCATGAAGTTCGCCGAGGTCGCCGCTCCGTACTTCGAGTCCGTCGAGGTCATCGAGCTGCACCATCCGAACAAGGTGGACGCCCCCAGCGGCACCGCCACGCGCACCGCCCAGCTCATCGCCGCGGCCCGGGAGCGCGCGGGCAGCGCCCCGCAGCCCGACGCCACGGCGACCGCCCTGGACGGCGCCCGCGGCGCGGACGTCGACGGCGTGCCGGTGCACTCGGTCCGGCTGCGCGGCCTCCTCGCCCACCAGGAGGTCCTGCTCGGTGGTGAGGGCGAGACCCTCACCGTCCGCCACGACTCCCTGCACCACAGCAGCTTCATGCCGGGCATCCTGCTCGGTGTCCGCCGCGTGGTGACCACCCCGGGCCTCACCTTCGGCCTGGAACACTTCCTGGACCTCGGCTGAGCCGGGGCACGTACACGAGGTAACCGGCAGACATGCGCGCGAAAATCACCTACGCGGTCACGGCCGCCGTCCTGGTCGTCTATTTCGTCCTGGTCGGCAGCCGGGGAGTGATGCTGATCCAGGACGGCACCCTGATCACCGTCACCTTCGGTGTCGCCGTGCTCATCCTGCCGGTCATCGGCATCTGGTTCCTCTGGGCGAACACGCAGTTCGTCCGCAAGGCCAACCGGCTCGCCGCCGTGCTCGACGCCGAGGGCGGACTGCCCGTCGACGAGCTGCGGCGTACCGAGGGCGGCCGCATCGACCGCGACTCGGCCGACGAGGTCTTCGCCCGCCGCAAGGCCGAGACGGAGGACGCGCCGGACGACTGGCGCACCTGGTTCCGCCTCGCGGTGGCCTACCACGACGCCCGGGACACCCCGCGCGCCCGCAAGGCGATGCAGCGGGCGATCGCCCTCCAGGAGGGCCGCACCCTGGAAGCCTGACCGGGCAGGCGCGACGCCCATGTCCTGGGGCGGGACGCCGGGCACGGCGGCTGTACGAGAAAGGAGGGGCCGACCCGCACACCTGCGGGTCGGCCCCTCCTGCGTCGTCGCCCTCGGCGTGATCGCCCGTCAGTGCCGGCGGTACTCGTCCGCCCACACCTCGACGGCGTCCGCCGCCCGGTCGAAGGCCTCCGTACGGGCCAGGAAGTCGGCGTTGTGCGTCGTCATGAGCGGCGGAACCTCACCGGGCGCGCGCTCCGTCCGTACGAGCGTCAGAGCCTGTCCCTGCACCGTGCGCGGCAGCCCCAGCCAGCGCACCGGCTGCTGCACCGTGCGGACGGCGGTGACCTGCTCCCACGGGGTCGTGCTCGTGACGAAGAAGCCCACCCTGCGCAGTCCCCGGGCGCTCACCCACACACCGACGCGCAGCAGACGCAGCGCGCACAGTATGACGACCGCCGCGCCGACCATGCAGGCCAGAGCGGCGGGCACGGCACCGGCCACGGCGATGATCACCGCCGCGACGAGCACGAACGAGGCCAGCAGCAGGACGAGAGCGGCGGCGCCGACCCGCCACGGGCCGGGCCGGTAGGGGCGCCGCCAGCGGTCGCGGTCGTCGAAGGGCAGCGCGACATCGTCCGCGGCCTCGTCAAAGGCGCGGTCCGCCGTCAGGAAAGGCAGGGGCACGACTGATCCTCACTCAATCCACGCATGGGCTGTGCCCGGTGAGGTTATCGAGCCGGATGCCGGGCCACCACCCTTGGGGGTCCGGATGAGTCAGCGGCCGTCCGACGCCTCGGAATGCTGCGTCTTCGCAGGTGACTGATCCTGCGACAAGGCGGGCATCCCGACGAGCAGGGACCCCGCTATCCCGGCGACGACGGTGAGGCCGATGAGCCATCGCCCGACCATCTGCCCGGCGGAGGCCCGCTCGCGGGGTGGGGGAGTGACATTGCTGCGGAACTGGTCGGCCTCGGCGATGAAGGCGAACGGGACGGGCTCGCGCCGGCGGAACATGAGCGTGCTTCTCCTTCCGGAGAATCGTGCTGGTGTGACGGTCGGTGAGAGCGGCTCGAACACGTCGCCCTCACTCATACAGACGCACGAGTGCCCCAAGAGGTGCCCTGAATCACCGAATTCGCAGAAGTTCGGTGCCGAATGTCGCGGCACGACACCGAACGCCCCGTTGTCGGTGCCGGGCCGTAGAGTGGGCGCCGCCCGAGCCAGTGATGGGAAGGACCCTCCGCACCGTGACCGACACCCCCGCCGACGACCTCAAGCCCAGCTTCCGCAGCGATGTCACCGTCGAGCTGATCAAGCACACGGCCTCCGACGCCGACGTGCTGTTCGCCGCCCGTGTCTCCACGGCCGGGGAGCAGTCGCTGGAAGAGCTGCAGAAGGACCCGGAGCGTTCCAAGGGCCTGATCAACTACCTGATGCGGGACCGGCACGGCAGCCCCTTCGAGCACAACTCGATGACCTTCTTCATCAGCGCCCCGATCTTCGTCTTCCGCGAGTTCATGCGCCACCGCGTCGGCTGGTCGTACAACGAGGAATCGGGCCGCTACAGGAACCTGGAGCCGGTCTTCTACGTCCCGGACGCCTCCCGCAAGCTGGTCCAGGAGGGCCGTCCCGGCAAGTACGTCTTCGTGGAGGGCACACAGGCCCAGCTGGAGCTCACGGGCCGCGCGATGGAGGACTCCTACCGCCAGGCCTACGAGGCGTACCAGGAGATGCTCGCCGCCGGCGTGGCCCGCGAGGTCGCCCGCGCCGTCCTCCCGGTCGGTCTCTTCTCCTCGATGTACGCCACGTGCAACGCGCGGTCCCTCATGCACTTCCTCGGCCTGCGCACCCAGCACGAGCTCGCCAAGGTCCCGTCCTTCCCGCAGCGTGAGATCGAGATGGTCGGCGAGAAGATGGAAGCGGAGTGGGCCAGGCTCATGCCGCTCACACACGCGGCCTACAACGCGAACGGCCGTGTGGCGCCGTAAAGCGCCGGTGCGCACCGGTCCGGCACAGATGTACGGATCATCCGGGCGAGGTGTCCGTATTGCGGCATTTCGCGAAGTTCATCTAGCCTGATCAAACGGACCCGGCACTGCTTGAACCCCCGAGCAGGCAGTGCCGGGCTCCACCTTTGTCGTGCTTTGTCGTGTCCCCCGAGGGCAGACCCCGGGTTGAGCAGCGAGTAGCGTGTTACCCATGGCTCCGACCTCCACTCCGCAGACCCCCTTCGGGCGGGTCCTCACCGCCATGGTCACGCCCTTCACGGCGGACGGCGCACTCGACCTCGACGGCGCTCAGCGGCTCGCCACCCACTTGGTGGACGCAGGCAACGACGGCCTGATCATCAACGGCACCACCGGTGAGTCCCCGACCACCAGCAACGCGGAGAAAGCGGATCTCGTACGAGCCGTGGTGGAGGCGGTCGGCGACCGCGCCCACGTCGTCGCCGGCGTCGGCACGAACGACACCCACCACAGCATCGAGCTGGCCCGCGCCGCCGAGCAGGTCGGCGCGCACGGCCTGCTCACCGTGACGCCGTACTACAACAAGCCGCCGCAGGAGGGCCTCTACCGGCACTTCACGGCCATCGCCGACGCGACCGGCCTGCCGGTCATGCTCTACGACATCCCCGGCCGCAGCGGCGTCCCGATCAACACCGAAACCCTGGTGCGGCTCGCCGAGCACCCCCGTATCGTCGCGAACAAGGACGCCAAGGGGGACCTCGGTCGGGCCAGCTGGGCCATCGCCCGCTCCGGACTCGCCTGGTACTCCGGCGACGACATGCTGAACCTCCCGCTGCTCTCCGTGGGCGCGGTCGGATTCGTCTCCGTCGTCGGCCACGTCGTCACCCCGGAACTCCGCGCCATGCTCGACGCCCACCTCTCGGGCGACGTGCAGAAGGCCACGGAGATCCACCAGAAGCTGCTCCCCGTCTTCACCGGCATGTTCCGCACCCAGGGCGTCATGACGACCAAGGCCGCACTCGCCCTCCAGGGCCTGCCGGCCGGTCCGCTGCGCGCCCCGATGGTCGAGCTGTCGCCCGAGGAGACCGTCCAGCTCAAGATCGATCTTGGCGCCGGCGGGGTAGAGCTCTGAACACAGACTTCACAACTGAATAAGCACCACCGCGGGCCATGGGTCCGCACCCCACACAGACAACTGCTACTGCACGAACGTCACGCGCGCCACGTGCCTTGCCAGGTACGTGGCGTCCGTGGTGAGGAGAGTCTTTTGAGTCATCCGCATCCTGAACTCGGCGCACCGCCGGTCCTGCCGAAGGGCGGCCTGCGCGTCACCCCGCTCGGCGGCCTCGGCGAGATCGGCCGGAACATGACGGTCTTCGAGTACGGAGGCCGCCTCCTGATCGTCGACTGCGGAGTGCTCTTCCCCGAGGAGGAGCAGCCCGGAATCGACCTGATCCTGCCGGACTTCACGTCCATCCGGGACCGCCTCGACGACATCGAGGGCATCGTGCTCACGCACGGTCACGAGGACCACATCGGTGCCGTCCCGTTCCTCCTGCGCGAGAAGCCGGACATCCCGCTGATCGGCTCCAAGCTGACCCTCGCCCTCATCGAGGCGAAGCTCCAGGAGCACCGCATCCGGCCGTACACGCTGGAGGTGGCCGAGGGCCACCGCGAGCGCATCGGCCCCTTCGACTGCGAGTTCGTCGCGGTCAACCACTCCATCCCGGACGCCCTCGCGGTCGCCATCCGCACCCCCGCGGGCATGGTCGTCCACACCGGCGACTTCAAGATGGACCAGCTTCCGCTGGACGGCCGCCTCACGGACCTGCACGCGTTCGCGCGTCTGAGCGAGGAAGGCATCGACCTCCTCCTCTCGGACTCCACCAACGCCGAGGTCCCCGGCTTCGTCCCGCCCGAGCGCGACATCTCGAACGTGCTGCGCCAGGTCTTCGCGAGCGCGAGCAAGCGGATCATCGTGGCGAGCTTCGCCAGCCACGTGCACCGCATCCAGCAGATCCTCGACACCGCCCACGAGTACGGCCGCAGGGTCGCCTTCGTCGGCCGGTCGATGGTCCGCAACATGGGCATCGCCCGTGACCTCGGCTACCTGAAGGTCCCGCCGGGCCTGGTGGTCGACGTCAAGACGCTCGACGACCTCCCGGACCACGAGGTCGTGCTCGTCTGCACGGGCTCCCAGGGCGAGCCGATGGCCGCCCTCTCCCGGATGGCGAACCGCGACCACCAGATCCGGATCGTCCAGGGCGACACCGTGATCCTGGCGTCGTCACTGATCCCCGGTAACGAGAACGCGGTCTACCGCGTCATCAACGGCCTGACCCGCTGGGGTGCGAACGTCATCCACAAGGGCAACGCCAAGGTGCACGTCTCCGGTCACGCCTCGGCGGGCGAGCTGCTGTACTTCTACAACATCTGCAAGCCTCGCAACCTGATGCCGGTCCACGGCGAATGGCGCCACCTGCGGGCCAACGCCGAGCTCGGCGCCCTCACCGGTGTCCCGCACGACCGCATCGTCATCGCCGAGGACGGCGTGGTCGTCGACCTGATCAACGGCAAGGCGAAGATCTCCGGCAAGGTCCAGGCCGGGTACGTGTACGTCGACGGCCTCTCGGTCGGTGACGTCGGTGAGCCCGCGCTCAAGGACCGCAGGATCCTCGGGGACGAGGGCATCATCTCGGTCTTCGTGGTCATGGACGCCAGCACGGGCAAGCTCACGGGCGGTCCGCACGTACAGGCCCGCGGCTCCGGCATCGACGACGCCGCGTTCGCCGACGTCATCCCGAAGGTCACCGAAGTCCTGGAGCGGTCCGCTCAGGACGGTGTGGTCGAGCCTCACCAGATGCAGCAGCTCATCCGCCGCACGCTGGGCAAGTGGGTCTCCGACAACTACCGCCGGCGCCCGATGATCCTCCCGGTCGTGGTCGAGGTCTGACCCCCGGAGCACGTCAACCGGGAGCGGGCCGCCTCGATTTGCATCGAGGCGGCCCGCTCCAGTACGTTTACGTCTCCGCCTGAACGGGAACCCGACAGCTTCGTGCCTCGGATCAAGTCCCCGAAGGGGGCGGGAAATCCGACTCAGAACTTCTGATAAAGTCGGAGCCGCTGAAAAGGAAAGCGCGAAAAGCGCGGAACTTGATAGCATCGAGGAAATCGGGCCCGAAAGGATCTGATAGAGTCGGACTCGCCGGAAAGGGAAACGCGAAAGCGAAAACCTGGAAAGCACCGAGGAAATCGGATACGGAAACGGTCTGATAGAGTCGGAAACGCAAGACCGAAGGGAAGCGCCCGGAGGAAAGCCCGAGAGGGTGAGTACAAAGGAAGCGTCCGTTCCTTGAGAACTCAACAGCGTGCCAAAAATCAACGCCAGATATGTTGATACCCCGTCTCCGGCCGATCGGCCGGGACGAGGTTCCTTTGAAAAAGTCCTGCCCCTCGGGGTAGGCGCACAGCGAGGACGCTGTGAACGACCGGTCCTATTCCGACCGGTTGTTCCGCTCTCGTGGTGTCGTCCCGATTACGGGAAAACATTCACGGAGAGTTTGATCCTGGCTCAGGACGAACGCTGGCGGCGTGCTTAACACATGCAAGTCGAACGATGAAGCCCTTCGGGGTGGATTAGTGGCGAACGGGTGAGTAACACGTGGGCAATCTGCCCTTCACTCTGGGACAAGCCCTGGAAACGGGGTCTAATACCGGATAACACTCCTGCCTGCATGGGTGGGGGTTAAAAGCTCCGGCGGTGAAGGATGAGCCCGCGGCCTATCAGCTTGTTGGTGAGGTAGTGGCTCACCAAGGCGACGACGGGTAGCCGGCCTGAGAGGGCGACCGGCCACACTGGGACTGAGACACGGCCCAGACTCCTACGGGAGGCAGCAGTGGGGAATATTGCACAATGGGCGAAAGCCTGATGCAGCGACGCCGCGTGAGGGATGACGGCCTTCGGGTTGTAAACCTCTTTCAGCAGGGAAGAAGCGAAAGTGACGGTACCTGCAGAAGAAGCGCCGGCTAACTACGTGCCAGCAGCCGCGGTAATACGTAGGGCGCAAGCGTTGTCCGGAATTATTGGGCGTAAAGAGCTCGTAGGCGGCTTGTCACGTCGGTTGTGAAAGCCCGGGGCTTAACCCCGGGTCTGCAGTCGATACGGGCAGGCTAGAGTGTGGTAGGGGAGATCGGAATTCCTGGTGTAGCGGTGAAATGCGCAGATATCAGGAGGAACACCGGTGGCGAAGGCGGATCTCTGGGCCATTACTGACGCTGAGGAGCGAAAGCGTGGGGAGCGAACAGGATTAGATACCCTGGTAGTCCACGCCGTAAACGGTGGGAACTAGGTGTTGGCGACATTCCACGTCGTCGGTGCCGCAGCTAACGCATTAAGTTCCCCGCCTGGGGAGTACGGCCGCAAGGCTAAAACTCAAAGGAATTGACGGGGGCCCGCACAAGCAGCGGAGCATGTGGCTTAATTCGACGCAACGCGAAGAACCTTACCAAGGCTTGACATACACCGGAAAGCATTAGAGATAGTGCCCCCCTTGTGGTCGGTGTACAGGTGGTGCATGGCTGTCGTCAGCTCGTGTCGTGAGATGTTGGGTTAAGTCCCGCAACGAGCGCAACCCTTGTTCTGTGTTGCCAGCATGCCCTTCGGGGTGATGGGGACTCACAGGAGACTGCCGGGGTCAACTCGGAGGAAGGTGGGGACGACGTCAAGTCATCATGCCCCTTATGTCTTGGGCTGCACACGTGCTACAATGGCAGGTACAAAGAGCTGCGAAGCCGTGAGGCGGAGCGAATCTCAAAAAGCCTGTCTCAGTTCGGATTGGGGTCTGCAACTCGACCCCATGAAGTCGGAGTTGCTAGTAATCGCAGATCAGCATTGCTGCGGTGAATACGTTCCCGGGCCTTGTACACACCGCCCGTCACGTCACGAAAGTCGGTAACACCCGAAGCCGGTGGCCCAACCCCTTGTGGGAGGGAGCTGTCGAAGGTGGGACTGGCGATTGGGACGAAGTCGTAACAAGGTAGCCGTACCGGAAGGTGCGGCTGGATCACCTCCTTTCTAAGGAGCATCTAGGCCGCCAAGCTTGCTTGGTGGTCCAGGGCCATTACGTCGGCACACGTTCGACGGTGGTTGCTCATGGGTGGAACGTTGATTATTCGGCACTCTTGACTGTCTTCTCCTTCGAGTACTGTCCTTCGGGGCGTGGAAAGAATGAGGGAAGCAGGAAGAGGGTCGGGCACGCTGTTGGGTGTCTGAAGGTACGGCCGATGGTTGGCTGCCTTCAGTGCCGGCCCCAGTGAACTCCGGTGGTAACCGGGGGTGATGGGTGGTTGGTCGTTGTTTGAGAACTGCACAGTGGACGCGAGCATCTGTGGCCAAGTTTTTAAGGGCGCACGGTGGATGCCTTGGCACCAGGAACCGATGAAGGACGTGGGAGGCCACGATAGTCCCCGGGGAGCCGTCAACCAGGCTTTGATCCGGGGGTTTCCGAATGGGGAAACCCGGCAGTCGTCATGGGCTGTCACCCACTGCTGAACACATAGGCAGTGTGGAGGGAACGCGGGGAAGTGAAACATCTCAGTACCCGCAGGAAGAGAAAACAACCGTGATTCCGGGAGTAGTGGCGAGCGAAACCGGATGAGGCCAAACCTTGTATGTGTGAGACCCGGCAGGGGTTGCATGCAGGGGGTTGTGGGATCTCTCTTTCACAGTCTGCCGGCTGTGAGGCGAGTCAGAAACCGTTGATGTAGGCGAAGGACATGCGAAAGGTCCGGCGTAGAGGGTAAGACCCCCGTAGTCGAAACATCAACGGCTCGTTTGAGAGACACCCAAGTAGCACGGGGCCCGAGAAATCCCGTGTGAATCTGGCGGGACCACCCGCTAAGCCTAAATATTCCCTGGTGACCGATAGCGGATAGTACCGTGAGGGAATGGTGAAAAGTACCGCGGGAGCGGAGTGAAATAGTACCTGAAACCGTGTGCCTACAAGCCGTGGGAGCGTCGGATATGTGCTTGCACATGTCTCGTGACTGCGTGCCTTTTGAAGAATGAGCCTGCGAGTTTGCGGTGCGTTGCGAGGTTAACCCGTGTGGGGAAGCCGTAGCGAAAGCGAGTCCGAATAGGGCGATTCAGTAGCGCGCTCAAGACCCGAAGCGGAGTGATCTAGCCATGGGCAGGTTGAAGCGGCTGTAAGAGGTCGTGGAGGACCGAACCCACCAGGGTTGAAAACCTGGGGGATGACCTGTGGTTAGGGGTGAAAGGCCAATCAAACTCCGTGATAGCTGGTTCTCCCCGAAATGCATTTAGGTGCAGCGTCGTGTGTTTCTTGCCGGAGGTAGAGCACTGGATAGGCGATGGGCCCTACCGGGTTACTGACCTTAGCCAAACTCCGAATGCCGGTAAGTGAGAGCGCGGCAGTGAGACTGTGGGGGATAAGCTCCATGGTCGAGAGGGAAACAGCCCAGAGCATCGACTAAGGCCCCTAAGCGTACGCTAAGTGGGAAAGGATGTGGAGTCGCACAGACAACCAGGAGGTTGGCTTAGAAGCAGCCACCCTTGAAAGAGTGCGTAATAGCTCACTGGTCTAGTGATTCCGCGCCGACAATGTAGCGGGGCTCAAGCGTACCGCCGAAGTCGTGTCATTGCAGCAATAGGGCCAACGCCTGCTGTGATGGGTAGGGGAGCGTCGTGTGCCGGGTGAAGCCGCGCCGGAAGGCAGTGGTGGACGGTTCACGAGTGAGAATGCAGGCATGAGTAGCGATACACACGTGAGAAACGTGTGCGCCGATTGACTAAGGGTTCCTGGGTCAAGCTGATCTGCCCAGGGTAAGTCGGGACCTAAGGCGAGGCCGACAGGCGTAGTCGATGGATAACCGGTTGATATTCCGGTACCCGCTGTGAAGCGTCAAACATCGAGCCCATTAATGCTAAGGCCGTGAAGCCGCCCTGATCTCTTCGGAGTTGAGGGGAGTGGTGGAGCCGCCGGCCCAAGGTGGTAGTAGGTGAGTGATGGGGTGACGCAGGAAGGTAGTCCATCCCGGGCGGTGGTTGTCCCGGGGTAAGGGTGTAGGACGTTGTCTAGGTAAATCCGGACAGCACATAGTCTGAGACCTGATGCCGAGCCGATTGTGGTGAAGTGGATGATCCTATGCTGTCGAGAAAAGCCTCTAGCGAGTTTCATGGCGGCCCGTACCCTAAACCGACTCAGGTGGTCAGGTAGAGAATACCGAGGCGTTCGGGTGAACTATGGTTAAGGAACTCGGCAAAATGCCCCCGTAACTTCGGGAGAAGGGGGGCCATCACTGGTGATCCGATTTACTCGGTGAGCTGGGGGTGGCCGCAGAGACCAGCGAGAAGCGACTGTTTACTAAAAACACAGGTCCGTGCGAAGCCGTAAGGCGATGTATACGGACTGACGCCTGCCCGGTGCTGGAACGTTAAGGGGACCGGTTAGTCACTCTTCGGGGTGGCGAAGCTGAGAACTTAAGCGCCAGTAAACGGCGGTGGTAACTATAACCATCCTAAGGTAGCGAAATTCCTTGTCGGGTAAGTTCCGACCTGCACGAATGGCGTAACGACTTCTCGACTGTCTCAACCATAGGCCCGGTGAAATTGCACTACGAGTAAAGATGCTCGTTTCGCGCAGCAGGACGGAAAGACCCCGGGACCTTTACTACAGTTTGATATTGGTGTTCGGTTCGGCTTGTGTAGGATAGCTGGGAGACTTTGAAGTCATGGCGCCAGCCATGGTGGAGTCGTCGTTGAAATACCAGTCTGGTCGTGCTGGATGTCTAACCTGGGTCCGTGATCCGGATCAGGGACAGTGTCTGATGGGTAGTTTAACTGGGGCGGTTGCCTCCTAAAGAGTAACGGAGGCGCCCAAAGGTTCCCTCAGCCTGGTTGGTAATCAGGTGTTGAGTGTAAGTGCACAAGGGAGCTTGACTGTGAGACCGACGGGTCGAGCAGGGACGAAAGTCGGGACTAGTGATCCGGCGGTGGCTTGTGGAAGCGCCGTCGCTCAACGGATAAAAGGTACCCCGGGGATAACAGGCTGATCTTCCCCAAGAGTCCATATCGACGGGATGGTTTGGCACCTCGATGTCGGCTCGTCGCATCCTGGGGCTGGAGTCGGTCCCAAGGGTTGGGCTGTTCGCCCATTAAAGCGGTACGCGAGCTGGGTTTAGAACGTCGTGAGACAGTTCGGTCCCTATCCGCTGTGCGCGTAGGAATATTGAGAAGGGCTGTCCCTAGTACGAGAGGACCGGGACGGACGAACCTCTGGTGTGCCAGTTGTCCTGCCAAGGGCATGGCTGGTTGGCTACGTTCGGGAGGGATAACCGCTGAAAGCATCTAAGCGGGAAGCCTGCTTCGAGATGAGTATTCCCACCCCCTTGAGGGGTTAAGGCTCCCAGTAGACGACTGGGTTGATAGGCCAGATCTGGAAGGCGGGTAACCGCTGGAGGTGACTGGTACTAATAGGCCGAGGGCTTGTCCTCAGTTGCTCGCGTCCACTGTGTTGGTTCTGAAACCACGAACAACCGTCGTAGCTATGCCACGGCTCCGGTTGACAGTTTCATAGTGTTTCGGTGGTCATAGCGTGAGGGAAACGCCCGGTTACATTCCGAACCCGGAAGCTAAGCCTCACAGCGCCGATGGTACTGCAGGGGGGACCCTGTGGGAGAGTAGGACGCCGCCGAACTCATATTGAAGAGCTGGTCCCCGAACTTCGGTTCGGGGACCAGCTCTTTTTTGTTTTGCGTCACTTGGAGTTCACGTTGCGCGACCACGATTCCAGGCATGGGTACTGCTGCAATGCTCAGCGCCGCGGGCGTCGGAGCCGGTGACGAGGTCATCGTCCCGGCCTTCGGGAACGTGGAGGTCGCCGAGGCCGTGCACGAGGCCGGCGCCACCGTCGTCTTCGCCGACATAGACCCGGCGACGTACTGCCTCGATCCCCTCGCCGTCGACGCCGTCACAACGGCGAGGTCCGCGGCCGTCGTGGTCGTCCACCGGTTCGGCCGGACCGCCGACCTGCCGCGGCTGCACGAACTCGGCCGCCGGCACGGGCTGTTGGTGTTGGAACAGGGAGAATCCGCGTCGCCGTACGACGAGATCGCGCAGCGCCGGGAGCGGGCCGCCTACCTCGACGGCCGGCTCAGCGGAGTGCGGACGCCGGACGGCGGAGACGGACACACGTACCAGCAGTACGTGGTGCGGGTGCCCGGCAACGGGCGGCCCGACCGGGACGCCTTCGCACGAGCCGCGCGGGCCAAGGGGGTTGAGTGCCGGGTTCCGGTCAAGACGCCCGTGCACCGCATGCCCGGGTTCCGTCGGGACGTGCACCTTCCCGAGACCGAGCGGGCGGCGGACGAGACCCTTTCGCTGCCGGTGGAGGGGGCGTTGACCAAGCGGGAGATGCAGCGGATCGTCTCCGCGTGCAACGCGCTCGGGGGACTCCTCCAGCCCGCTTTCTGATCTCCATACCGGTGGTTGGGAACACCGTTGTGTTCGGGGTATGATCTATCTCGTTGCCGCGAGGGAAACCTCGCAGAGGCGGCAGGCCCCCCTAGCTCAGTCGGTAGAGCGTCTCCATGGTAAGGAGAAGGTCAACGGTTCGATTCCGTTGGGGGGCTCCAGCAGAAAAGGCCTCCGCCCTTGTGGGCGGGGGCCTTTCGCATGTCCGGAGTCTTTCGCATGTCCGGGGCCGACCGGAGGTCCGGCCGGCCCCGTCGACCACTAGTCGTTCTGCAGGCCCGGGACACGCATCGCGAGAATCGCCATGTCGTCCGACGGGGCGTCAGAGGCGAAGCGTTCCACCGCCCGCATGATGCGGGCCGCGACCGCTCCCGCCGTCAGACCCGTGCAGGTGGTGAGGACGTCCGCGAGACCGTCGTCACCGAGCATGCGCGTGCCTTCGCGGCGCTCCGTGACACCGTCCGTGACGCAGAGCAGGACATCGCCCGGATCGAGGGTGACCGTCTGCTCGTAGAGCTCCAGGTCCTCCATCACGCCGAGGAGCGGCTGGGGTTCGGCGGCCGGTTCGACCGTGCCGTCCTGGCGCAGACGCAGCGGGAGCGGGTGTCCGGCGCAGACCACCTTCAGGACGGCGCTGCCGTCCTCCTGGGGCCACAGCTCCCCGTACAGGAGGGTCAGGAAGCGGCTGCGGGCTCCCTCGTCGAGGATCGCGGAGTTCAGGCGCTCCAGGACGGCCGGGCCGCCGTAGCCCTCACGGGCCAGCAGGCGCAGGGCGTGCCGGGCGAGGCCGGTGACCGCCGCCGCCTCCGGGCCCGTCCCGCAGACGTCGCCGATGGCGAAGCCGTACGCGCCGTCGCGGATGGGGAAGAGGTCGTAGAAGTCGCCGCCGACTTCGTTGCCCTCTCCGGCCGCGCGGTAGATGACCTCGACCTCGACGTTCTCGATGTGAGGGAGCTCCGGGGGCAGGAGGCTGCGCTGGAGGGACTGGCTGATGGCCGTGCGCT
The DNA here is from genome assembly GCF_002078175.1 of Streptomyces sp. M41(2017). Taxonomy (GTDB): domain Bacteria; phylum Actinomycetota; class Actinomycetes; order Streptomycetales; family Streptomycetaceae; genus Streptomyces. The sequence continues at coordinate 3,962,446 of NZ_MWFK01000001.1, forward strand.
CCGAGTACAGGCGGGCGTTGTCCAGGGCGAGGGCGGCCCGGCGGGAGAGGTCCTCGGCCAGTTCCAGGATCTCCTGGCGGAAGTGCTCGTCCGAGGGCTTGCCGAGGGTCAGCATGCCGATCACGCGGTTGCGGGCCACCAGGGGGAGGACGACGGTCTCGCCGCCGACCGCGGCGGCCGTGGCGAGCGTGGTGCCGATACCGGTGGTCGCCGAGGCGGTCTCGCCGAGGCCCAGGCTGCGCATGGAGGTGCGCAGGGCCGCCTCGTGGGCCGCCGCGGCGGGTGCCGACCAGACACGCGCGCCCGGGGTGGGCACCGGGTCCGGCGGAGAGATCTTCGACAGCAGCGCCTTGAGGCCGTCGATGCGTTCCTCGTCCTCGTGCAGCACGTACGAGAGGTAGGGCTCCGAGGACTGGTCGGCGATCGTGTAGACCGCGCACCAGGTGGCGAGGGTCGGGACGGTCATCTGGGCCATCAGGGCCAGCGTCTGGTCGCGGTCCAGGGTGCCGGCGAGGAGGTCGGAGGCCTCGACGAGGAACGACAGGGAGCCGCGGCGCAGGCGCTCCAGCTCGCCGAGCCGGGCGGACTCCACGGCGAGGGCGATGCGGTCGGCGGCGAACTGGAGGCGCAGTGCCTCCTCGTTGGAGTAGCGGCCCGGGGCTTCGGCGGCGACGCCGAGGGAACCGGTGAGGCGGCCCTCGACCTTCAGCGGGACCGTGACGACCGAGCGCATGCCGGTGCCGCCGAGGAGCGGGACGGCGCCGGGGACGACGGTCAGGTCCTCGTGGACGGCGGGCATCCTGGCCGAGCCGTAGCGTCCGGGGCCGGCTTCGACGGGGACGCGGGCGAAGCGCTGGCGGGCGGAGGGCAGGCCCGTCGAGGCGCGCACCTCCAACTCCGTCTCGTCGTCGGTCGCGAGGAGCAGGAACGCGGAGTCGGCGTCGAGCATGTCGCGGGCGCGCTCCACCGTGCGCTGGAGGAGTCCGTCGAGGTCGTCCGGGGCGGGCGAGCCGATGAAGATCTCGAACGGGTCCGTGGTCTGGCCCTCGGCGGTGGTGCCCGAGTCCGCCGCGGCGAGGCGCAACGGGGTCTGCAGGACGGCACGTTCGTGGTCGCGGACGAGGAGACAGACCGTCGACGGTTCTCCGCTCGTGTCCCGGACCCGAAGGTGCGAGGCGTAGACGGGGGTGACCCGGCCGTCGGCGCAGCGGATGCCGTAGCTGCCTTCCCAGCGGGAGAGTTGGAGGGCTTCGACGATGCCGGTGCTGGTGCCGGGGGTGTGCGGCCAGGCGGCGAGGTCGGTGAGCGGTTTGCCGGTGACCTGCTCGGCCGCGTACCCGAAGAGTTCCTCGGCGTCCTCGTTCCAGGCGTTGATGGCGCCGGTGCGGTCGATCTGGACGACCGCGACGCGGACGCGGCCGTCGGCGAGGGGGAGGAGGTGCGCGGGCAGGGAGGGGCCGGCGGCGCGGGTGCCGACCGCGCGCTCGGGGAGTTCGAGCTGGAACCAGACCTGCTTGTGGGTGGGCGTGTACTCGACACCCCAGCGGCCGGCGAGGGCGGCGCAGAGCTGGAGCCCGCGACCCCCCTCGCGGTCGGGGCTGCCCATGTTGATGGCGGCTCCCTGGAGTGGGATCTCGCGTTCGGGGTAGTGATCCGCCACCTCGATGCGCACGCCGTCGTCGCTGCGCAGACACAGAACGTCGGCGGAGGTGCCCGCGTGCACGACGGCGTTGGTGACCAGTTCGCTGGTCAGGACGACGGCGTCGTCCACGATGTCGGCGAAGCCCCAGCCCTGGAGGGTGTCGCGGACGAAGGAGCGGGCGGTCGCGACGGAGCGTCCCACCGGCTCGAAACTGGCGGCCGCGCGCGCGGTGATCACAGAACTCCTCTTCCGGTTGTCGGCGTGCACGGCTGCGTGGCCGCCCCGCTCCTGCGTGGGAAGAGCGTGGTTCCCCGTCGGCCGGGGATCCTGAGGGGCTTCCTCTGGATGCAGTCCGGTGGTCATGGTGCGGTGCCCCTCCGATGCCTGCCCGCTCGTGCTCGTGCCACCGCCCAGGCCGGACAGGTCCGGCATGGCTGGACAGCCGCATGCAAGGTTACTTACCTTCGCCGTCCATGCGGATGCCGGTCGCCAGTGTTTCCGTCCGGAAGGGCCGGGAGTTTCCGTTCCGCCGCGTGCCTGTGGTCGTCCGCGACCGGGGCCGGCTCCCGTTCCGCGGGGGCGCGGACAAGGCCCGATCGTGTGCGGACGATGTGCGAAGCTGCCGAACTGTTATGGCCTGGTTCAGCCGGGGTGAAACACTGGGCAGGCTCCATGGAGAAGGTCCGGGCACGCCGAGTGCCTCCTTCGCACGCCGAGCAGCAGTACCCGAGTACGCCGAGCAGTAATGGTCGACCCTTGCGGGAGGGACACAGTGGAGTCTGGCGCAGCGACGCGGGGCGGTAGGACGCGCGCGAAAGGCGGACAGTCCCTGAACAGCGGGCGTGCGTCGCGGGGAGGCACCACCGAGGTGGACACGGCGGCCCTCAACCGCATGCTGGCCGCCCTGGTGTCGATGCGGGACGGGAACTTCCGCAAGCGGCTCACGGTCTCCGGCGACGGGGTGATGTCCGAGATCGCCGCGGTGTTCAACGAGGTCGCCGACCGCAATCTGCACCTGACCGGCGAGCTGTCGCGAGTACGGCGGGTGGTGGGCCGTGAGGGAAAGCTCACGGAGCGGCTGGAGACGGGGGTCAGCGAGGGCTCCTGGGCGGCCGCGATCGACGCGTCGAACGCGCTGGTCGACGATCTCGTACGACCGGTCTCCGAGGTCGGCCGCGTCCTGTCCGCGGTCGCGGAGGGCGATCTGTCGCCGCGGATGGATCTGCGCGCGCAGGCGGCGGACGGGAACGGGCATCCGCTGCGCGGGGAGTTCCTGAAGGTCGGGCGGACGGTCAACAACCTGGTCGACCAGTTGTCGACGTTCACCGACGAGGTCACGCGGGTGGCCAGCGAGGTGGGTACGGAGGGCAAGCTGGGCGGGCAGGCCCGGGTGCGCGGGATGTCGGGTTCGTGGAAGGACCTGACGGACTCGGTCAACACGATGGCGTACCGGCTGACCGCGCAGGTGCGGGACATCGCGCTGGTGACCACGGCGGTCGCCAAGGGTGACCTGTCGCGCAAGGTCACGGTCCACGTGTCCGGCGAGATGCTGGAGCTGAAGAACACCGTCAACACGATGGTCGACCAGCTCTCGTCGTTCTCCTCCGAGGTGACACGGGTCGCCCGTGAGGTGGGCACCGAGGGCGAGCTGGGCGGTCAGGCGCAGGTGCCCGGGGTGGCCGGAGTCTGGAAGGACCTCACCGACTCGGTGAACCTGATGGCCGGCAACCTGACGGCCCAGGTGCGCGGGATCGCGCAGGTGACGACGGCGGTCGCGAGCGGTGACCTGTCGCAGAAGGTGACGGTCTCGGCGCGGGGCGAGGTCGCGCAGCTCGCCGAGACGATCAACCAGATGACCGAGACGCTGCGGACGTTCGCCGACGAGGTCACTCGCGTGGCCAACGAGGTCGGAGCCGGGGGACAGCTCGGCGGCCAGGCGAACGTGCCGGGCGCCGCGGGCACGTGGAAGGACCTGACGGACTCGGTCAACACGGTCTTCCGGAACCTGACGACGCAGGTGCGTGACATCGCCGCGGTGACGACGGCGGTGGCCAACGGCGACCTGTCGCAGAAGGTCACCGTGGACGTGGCCGGCGAGATGCTGGAGCTGAAGAACACCGTCAACACGATGGTCGACCAGCTGTCGTCGTTCGGTGTCGAGGTCACGCGGGTGGCGCGCGAGGTCGGCGTCGAGGGCGAGCTGGGCGGCCAGGCGCAGGTGCCGGGTGTGGCGGGGACGTGGAAGGACCTGACGGACTCGGTCAACACGGCGTTCCAGAACCTGACCGGTCAGGTGCGCAACATCGCGCAGGTGACGACGGCGGTCGCGAACGGTGACCTGTCGCAGAAGGTCACCGTGGACGTGTCCGGCGAGATGCTGGAGCTGAAGAACACCGTCAACACGATGGTCGACCAGCTCTCCAGCTTCGCGGACCAGGTGACGCGGATGGCCCGGGACGTGGGCACCGAGGGCCGGCTGGGCGGTCAGGCCCGGGTGGACGGCGTGTCCGGTACGTGGAAGGAACTCACCGACTCCGTCAACTTCATGGCGGGGAACCTGACTTCACAGGTGCGGCAGATCGCACAGGTGACCACGGCGGTGGCCCGGGGCGACCTCTCGCAGAAGATCGACGTGGACGCGCGCGGCGAGATCCTGGAGCTGAAGAACACCATCAACACGATGGTCGACCAGCTCTCCGCGTTCGCCGACCAGGTGACGCGGGTGGCGCGCGAGGTGGGTACGGAGGGCCGGCTGGGCGGTCAGGCGCAGGTGCCCGGCGTCGCCGGTGTCTGGCGTGACCTGACCGACTCGGTGAACGGCATGGCCGGCAACCTCACCGCCCAGGTGCGCAACATCGCGCAGGTGGCGACGGCGGTGGCCCGGGGTGACCTGTCGCAGAAGATCGACGTGGACGCGCGCGGCGAGATCCTGGAGCTGAAGAACACCCTCAACACGATGGTGGACCAGCTCTCGAACTTCGCCGAGCAGGTGACGCGGGTGGCCCGCGAGGTGGGCACCGAGGGCATGCTGGGCGGGCAGGCCGAGGTCCAGGGTGTCTCCGGCACCTGGAAGGACCTCACCCAGTCCGTGAACTTCATGGCCAACAACCTGACCATCCAGGTGCGCAACATCGCCGAGGTCACCACCGCGGTCGCGAAGGGCGACCTGTCGAAGAAGATCACCGTCGACGCGAAGGGCGAGATCCTCGAACTGGTCACGACCGTCAACACGATGGTCGACCAGCTGTCGAACTTCGCCGAGCAGGTGACGCGGGTGGCCCGCGAGGTGGGCACGGACGGCAACCTGGGCGGTCAGGCGCGGGTGCCGGGTGTCACCGGCATCTGGAAGGACCTCAGCGACAACGTCAACGTGATGGCCAACAACCTGACCAACCAGGTGCGGAACATCTCCCAGGTCGCGACGGCGGTGGCCAACGGCGACCTCACCAAGAAGGTCACGGTCGAGGCGAGCGGTGAGGTCGCGCAGCTCGCCGACACCGTCAACACCATGGTGAAGACGCTGAGTTCGTTCGCCGACCAGGTGACCCGGGTGGCCCGCGAGGTGGGCACGGACGGCATCCTCGGCGGGCAGGCGCGCGTACCGGGCGTGTCGGGCACGTGGAAGGACCTCACCGAGTCGGTGAACGGGATGGCGTCCAACCTGACCGGCCAGGTGCGCAACATCGCGATGGTCACGACGGCCATCGCGAAGGGCGACCTGACCAAGAAGATCGACATCGACGCGCGCGGCGAGATCCTGGAGCTGAAGACCACCATCAACACGATGGTCGACCAGCTGTCGTCCTTCGCCGAGGAGGTCACCCGAGTGGCCCGCGAGGTGGGCACCGAGGGGCAGCTGGGCGGCCAGGCACGGGTGCGTGACGTGGACGGCACCTGGCGCGACCTCACCGAGTCGGTGAACGAGATGGCCGGGAACCTGACCCGGCAGGTGCGCGCCATCGCGCGCGTGGCGACCGCGGTGACCCGCGGTGACCTGAACCTGAAGATCGACGTGGACGCGTCCGGCGAGATCCAGGAACTGCAGGACTACATCAACAAGATGATCGCCAACCTGCGCGACACCACGATCGCGAACAAGGAGCAGGACTGGCTGAAGGGCAACCTCGCCCGCATCTCCGCCCTGATGCAGGGCCGCCGCGACCTCGACGACGTGGCCTCGCTGATCATGAGCGAGCTGACGCCGGTCGTCTCGGCCCAGCACGGCGCGTTCTTCCTGTCCATGCCGCTGGTCGACGGCAAGGACGCGGGCGCCGAGAACGAGGAGGCGTACGAGCTGCGCATGCTCGGGTCGTACGGCTACTCGATGGGCTCCATGCCGACGTCGTTCCGGCCCGGTGAGGCGTTGATCGGGACGGCCGCGCAGGAGAAGCGCACGATCCTCGTGGAGAACGCGCCGAGCGGCTACCTGAAGATCTCGTCCGGGCTCGGTGAGGCGCCCCCGGCGCAGGTCATCGTGCTTCCGGTGCTGTTCGAGGGGACGGTGCTCGGTGTCATCGAACTGGCGTCGTTCACGCCGTTCACGCAGATCCAGAAGGACTTCCTGAACCAGATCGCCGAGATGATCGCGACGAGCGTCAACACCATCTCCGTGAACACCAAGACGGAGGTGCTGCTCCGGCAGTCGCAGGAGCTGACCGAGCAACTGCGCGAGCGCTCGGCGGAGTTGGAGAACCGGCAGAAGGCGCTCCAGGACTCGAACGCGGAGCTGGAGGACAAGGCCGAACTGCTGGCCCAGCAGAACCGCGACATCGAGGTGAAGAACACCGAGATCGAGGAGGCCCGCCAGGTCCTGGAGGAGCGTGCCGAGCAGCTCGCCGTCTCCATGCGCTACAAGAGCGAGTTCCTGGCGAACATGTCGCACGAGCTGCGGACGCCGCTCAACTCGCTGCTGATCCTCGCCAAGTTGCTCGCCGACAACGCGGACACGAACCTGACGCCCAAGCAGGTCGAGTTCGCCGAGACGATCCACGGCGCGGGCTCGGACCTGCTCCAGCTGATCAACGACATCCTCGACCTGTCCAAGGTCGAGGCGGGCAAGATGGACGTGTCGCCGACCCGGATCGCGCTCGTCCAGCTCGTCGACTACGTGGAGGCCACCTTCCGCCCGCTGACGGCGGAGAAGGGCCTCGACTTCTCGGTCCGGGTCTCGCCCGAGCTGCCCGCCACGCTGCACACGGACGAACAGCGCCTGCTCCAGGTGCTGCGCAACCTGCTGTCCAACGCGGTGAAGTTCACCGACTCCGGGGCGGTCGAGCTGGTGATCCGGCCGGCCGGCGCGGACGTGCCGGTGGCCATCCGGGAGCAGCTCCTGGAGTCGGGTTCGCTGCGGGACGCGGACGGCGACCTCATCGCGTTCTCCGTGACCGACACCGGTATCGGGATCGCCGCGAGCAAGATGCGGGTGATCTTCGAGGCCTTCAAGCAGGCGGACGGCACGACGAGCCGCAAGTACGGCGGCACGGGCCTCGGGCTCTCCATCTCCCGGGAGATCGCGCGGCTGCTGGGCGGCGAGATCCACGCGCAGAGCGAGCCGGGACGCGGCTCCACCTTCACGCTGTACCTGCCGCTGCACCCGAGCGAACTGCCGCCGCAGGGCTACGGGCAGCTGGCGCCGGCGATGGAGGCGGGGGAGCTGCTCGCCTCCGAGGCGGAGCTGGCGGGGTCGGGCGTCGAGATGACGGCCGAGGTGAAGTCGTACCAGGAGACCCAGAACGGACCCGCCGCGCTGTTCAGGAGGCGCCGCAGGGCGCTTCCCGCGGCCGAGGAGCACGGCGCCGCCCCCGGGCAGCCCGAGAGCGGTGCGGGAGGCTCTCAGGAGCAGTGGGCGATCCCGGAGACGGGATCGCAGCCGCGCCGGGGCATCCGCTTCGAGGGGGAGAAGGTCCTCATCGTCGACGACGACATCCGCAACGTGTTCGCGCTGACGAGCGTCCTGGAGCAGCACGGTCTGTCGGTGCTGTACGCGGAGAACGGCCGTGAGGGCATCGAGGTCCTGGAGCAGCACGACGACGTGACGGTCGTTCTGATGGACATCATGATGCCGGAGATGGACGGGTATGCGACGACCACGGCGATCCGCAGGATGCCGCAGTTCGCGGGACTGCCGATCATCGCGCTGACGGCGAAGGCGATGAAGGGCGACCGGGAGAAGGCGATCGAGTCGGGGGCCTCCGACTACGTGACCAAGCCGGTCGATCCCGATCACCTGCTCTCCGTGATGGAGCAGTGGATGCGCGAGGGGTGACAGCGGGGTGAGATGGGCGACACCGGGCGGGGGCGCGAGCCGTCCCCCGGTGACGCGGTGTCGACGGGCCGTCGACCGTGCGGCACGGTCGCGGCAGGGGCCCGACCTCGTACGACAGGTCGTACAACGGACTGGGCCCGAGGCCGTGTAGAAGCACGGGAAACGGGGAACCTTCTGGTCTCCCGCGACGTTTCTGCTACGTGCACAGTGACATCACGGTGACAGGGTGTGGCGACAGGCGGGGTGCGGCTACCATGACCGGCACAAGGACGGACGACGTAAGGGAGTCGTCCTCTGGGGCGGCCCCCGGTGGTACCCCAAGTCCTGCGGACAGGGGAGGCCCCATGCCGGGGCGAGGAGGGCGGGCCATGGTGCAGAAGGCCAAGATCCTCCTGGTCGATGACCGGCCGGAGAATCTGCTGGCGCTGGAGGCGATCCTCTCCGCGCTCGATCAGACACTGGTGCGGGCATCGTCCGGGGAGGAAGCGCTCAAGGCGCTGCTCACGGACGACTTCGCGGTCATCCTGCTGGACGTCCAGATGCCGGGCATGGACGGTTTCGAGACCGCCGCGCACATCAAGCGGCGTGAGCGGACCCGGGACATCCCGATCATCTTCCTCACCGCCATCAACCACGGCCCCCACCACACCTTCCGGGGGTACGCGGCCGGCGCTGTGGACTACATCTCCAAACCGTTCGACCCGTGGGTGCTGCGCGCGAAGGTCTCGGTCTTCGTCGAGCTGTACATGAAGAACTGCCAACTCCGGGAGCAGGCGGCCCTGCTGCGGCTCCAGCTGGAGGGTGGCGGCGGCAAGGCGACGCTCGGCGACACCAAGGAGCCCGCCGGGCTTCTCGCCGAACTGTCCGCGCGGCTCGCGGCCGTTGAGGAGCAGGCGGAGGCCCTGTCCAAGCAGTTGGACGACGACTCCGCGGACGCGGCGGCGGTCGCGACCGCCGCCCACCTCGAACGCAAGCTGACCGGACTCCGCAGAGCGCTGGACGCCCTGGAGCCGGGCACCGGGAGCGCACCGCCGCTGCCGTCGCAGAGCTGAACCGACGTCGGCGGAAACGTTGTCGACCTCGGCGCGGCCGACCCGGAAACCGGATGAGGACGCGTCAGTTCCGGTCCCCGGCAAGGGCGACACGAACGGGTGAAGCCGTGGGCACACGTGTCCCCTGTCGTCTCCACCGGTAACCTCACACACATGGCCTCACGTCAGTCCGCAGCCAAGAAGCCGCCCGCGAAGAAGGCGGCCGCTCCGACGAAGGCTCCGGCGAAGAAGGCCCCCGCGAAAAAGGCAGCCGCCAAGAAGGCGCCTGCCAGAAGGACCGCGGCCAAGAGGCCCGCTCCCGCGCCGGTGCCCAGCCCGACCGCGGGCGTGTACCGACTGGTGCGCGCCCTGTGGCTGGGTGTCGCCCATGCCGTCGGAGCGACCTTCCGCGGCATAGGGCGGGGTGCCAAGGGCCTCGACCCGGCCCACCGCAAGGACGGGGTCGCGCTCCTGCTGCTCGGCATCGCCCTGATCGTCGCGGCGGGAACCTGGTCCAACCTGCGTGGCCCGGTCGGCGACCTCGTCGAGATGCTCGTCACCGGTGCCTTCGGACGCCTCGACCTGCTCGTGCCGATATTCCTCGGCGTCATCGCGGCCCGGCTCATCCGCCACCCCGAGCAGCCCGAGGCCAACGGACGCATCGTCATCGGTCTGTCCGCGCTCGCGATCGGTGTGCTCGGACAGGTCCACATCGCGTGCGGGTCGCCCGCGCGCAGCGACGGCATGCAGGCGATAAGGGACGCCGGCGGACTCATCGGCTGGGGTGCCTCCACCCCGCTCACGTACACGATGGGCGACGTCCTCGCCGTGCCGCTCCTCGTGCTGCTCACGATCTTCGGGCTGCTGGTTGTCACGGCCACCCCGGTCAACGCGATCCCGCAGCGGCTGCGACTGCTCGGCCAGAAGCTCGGCATCGTCCAGGCCGACTTCGACGAGGACGCGTTCGGCGACGACGACGAGCGCTACGACGAGCAGTGGCGCGAGGCGACCCCGGGGCGTTCCCGCCGACGCCCGCAGGCTCCCGACGCGTACGACCCCGACAACGCCGAGCAGGACGCGCTCACCAAGCGGCGGAGCCGGCCCCGGCGGCCCGGCGGGCAGCAGCCCGACATGAACCGGCCGATGGACGCCGTGGACGTCGCCGCGGCGGCCGCCGCCGCGCTCGACGGCGCCGTGCTGCACGGGATGCCGCCCTCGCCGCTGGTCGCCGACCTGACGCAGGGCGTCAGCGTGGAGCGCGACGGCTACGAGGAGACCACGCCGGTGCCCGCCGCCCGGGCCAAGGGCCCGGTGCCGGGGGCCAAGCGGCCGAAGCAGGAGGCCCTGCCCTCCGAAGGGGTCGTGCCCGACCTCACCAAGGCGGCGCCGGACGCACCCCGCGACCTGCCTCCGCGCGCGGAGCAGCTCCAGCTCTCCGGGGACATCACGTACTCGCTGCCCTCGCTCGACCTCCTGGAGCGCGGCGGCCCGGGCAAGACACGCAGCGCCGCCAACGACGCGGTGGTCGCCTCCCTGCAGAACGTCTTCCGGGAGTTCAAGGTCGACGCGGCCGTCACCGGCTTCACGCGCGGTCCGACGGTCACGCGCTACGAGGTCGAGCTCGGCCCCGCCGTGAAGGTCGAGCGCATCACCGCACTGACCAAGAACATCGCGTACGCGGTCGCCAGCCCCGACGTGCGGATCATCAGCCCGATCCCCGGCAAGTCCGCGGTCGGCATCGAGATCCCCAACACCGACCGCGAGATGGTCAACCTCGGCGACGTGCTGCGACTCGCGGACGCCGCCGAGGACGACCACCCGATGCTCGTCGCGCTCGGCAAGGACGTCGAGGGCGGCTACGTGATGGCCAACCTCGCGAAGATGCCGCACGTGCTGGTCGCCGGCGCCACCGGCTCCGGCAAGTCCTCGTGCATCAACTGCCTGATCACCTCGGTCATGGTCCGCGCGACCCCCGAGGACGTGCGGATGGTCCTGGTCGACCCCAAGCGCGTCGAGCTGACCGCCTACGAGGGCATCCCGCACCTGATCACGCCGATCATCACCAACCCGAAGCGGGCCGCCGAGGCGCTCCAGTGGGTCGTCCGCGAGATGGACCTGCGCTACGACGACCTCGCCGCGTTCGGGTACCGGCACATCGACGACTTCAACGCGGCCATCCGCAGCGGCAAGGTCAAGCTGCCTGAGGGCAGCGAGCGCGAGCTGACCCCGTACCCGTACCTCCTGGTGATCGTCGACGAGCTCGCCGACCTGATGATGGTCGCCCCGCGTGACGTCGAGGACGCGATCGTGCGCATCACCCAGCTCGCGCGCGCCGCCGGCATCCACCTGGTGCTCGCCACGCAGCGCCCCTCGGTGGACGTCGTCACCGGTCTGATCAAGGCGAACGTGCCGTCCCGGCTCGCCTTCGCCACGTCCTCGCTCGCCGACTCGCGCGTCATCCTCGACCAGCCCGGCGCCGAGAAGCTCATCGGCAAGGGCGACGGGCTCTTCCTGCCGATGGGGGCCAACAAGCCCACGCGTATGCAGGGCGCCTTCGTCACGGAGGACGAGGTCGCCGCGGTCGTGCAGCACTGCAAGGACCAGATGGCGCCCGTCTTCCGGGACGACGTCACCGTGGGCACCAAGCAGAAGAAGGAGATCGACGAGGACATCGGCGACGACCTCGACCTGCTGTGCGCGGCGGCCGAGCTGGTCGTCACCTCGCAGTTCGGGTCCACCTCGATGCTCCAGCGCAAGCTGCGGGTCGGCTTCGCCAAGGCGGGCCGTCTGATGGACCTGATGGAGTCGCGCGGCATCGTCGGACCGAGCGAGGGATCCAAGGCCCGCGACGTGCTCGTGAAGGCGGACGAGCTCGACGGAGTGTTGGCCGTGATTCGCGGGGAAGCAGAAGCGTAGGCACTTCGGCGGAGGAAGACGGGACAGCCGGTCGGGTCAGGATGGACGCACGGCGGGACGTCCGAAGGTGGGGCGTTCGCCGCGCGGGTGGCGGAACGACACGTTCAGCCCCAGTCTGATATTCGAACGTGACTCACCCGTAAGGGATCGACGGGCAACCGTTTCCCTTCGTCGCACGTCAAGTTGAGCGAAGGGACGCGAACTGTCCCGGCGTCAGGATGACCGGCCATTCTGATGGCGTACAAAGTCCCACCGCCCGGTTGCCCCACCCTTTCGTACCCCCCCTAGACTGAACCTCCAGCACAGGTGGCTACACGCTCGAAAGGCGCCCCCGTGTCCATCGGCAACTCCCCTGACGGCAACACCCCCGAAGACGAGCGTCCGTTCGAAGACGACAGTGCGGTCGAGCGGATCTCGGTCGGCCGTGCCCTCCAGCAGGCGCGCATCGACGCCGGCCTGACCGTCGACGACGTCAGCAACGCCACCCGCGTCCGCATCACGATCATCCACGCCATCGAACAGGACGACTTCACCCCGTGCGGCGGCGACGTCTACGCCCGCGGCCACATCCGGACGCTGGCTCGCGCCGTCCAGCTCGATCCGGCACCCCTCCTCGCCCAGTACGACGCCGACCACGGCGGACGTCCCGCGCCGACGCCCGCCGCCCCGCTCTTCGAGGCGGAACGCATCCGTCCCGAGCGGCGCGGACCGAACTGGACGGCCGCGATGGTCGCCGCGATCGTCGCGGTGATCGGCTTCGTCGGGTTCACCGTCGTCAAGGGGGGCGACAGCGGCGACGACTCGAAGACCCAGGTCGCCGAGGGCTCGACGCCCACCGCCAGCAAGGCGGCCTCGCCCACGGCGAACGCCAGCAAGCCCGCCGACCCGAAGCCGGACCCGTCCGACAGCGCCATCGCGGCCGCCCCGGCGGACAAGGTGACCGTACGGGTCAGTGCCCCGGACGGACGCAGCTGGATCTCCGCCAAGGACCACAACGGCCGGATGCTCTTCGACGGCCTGCTGAACCAGGGCGAGTCCAAGACCTTCCAGGACAGCTCCAAGATCAACCTGATCCTCGGTGACGCCGGAGCCATCCAGCTCTACGTCAACGGCAAGAAGATCGAGGACGACTTCCGGCCGGGCGCGGTCGAGCGTCTGACCTACACGAAGGGCGACCCGCAGGTCGGCTGAGACCGGCGGAGACAAGCAGTCCACGGGGTTGGCCAAGATCGGCCAACCCCGTCGACGTGGGGTGTCGGAGAGACAAAGTAGTCTTGAGCCCATGCCTGAACGCCGTACCGTCGCACTCGTCACCCTTGGCTGCGCCCGTAACGAGGTGGACTCGGAGGAGCTCGCAGGCCGCTTGGAGGCGGACGGCTGGCACCTCGTGGAGGACGCCGAGCAAGCGGACGTCGCCGTCGTCAACACCTGTGGCTTCGTCGAAGCCGCCAAAAAGGACTCCGTCGACGCCCTGCTCGAAGCCAACGACCTCAAGGGGCACGGCAGAACCCAGGCCGTCGTGGCGGTGGGCTGCATGGCCGAGCGGTACGGCAAGGAACTCGCCGAAGCCCTCCCCGAGGCCGACGGCGTGCTCGGATTCGACGACTACGCCGACATCTCCGACCGCCTGCAGACCATCCTGAACGGCGGCATCCACGCCTCCCACACCCCGCGCGACCGCCGCAAGCTGCTGCCGATCAGCCCCGCCGAGCGGCAGACCGCGGGCGAGGAAGTAGCCCTTCCCGGCCACGGCGCCCCCACCGACCTGCCCGAGGGTGTCGCCCCGGTCTCCGGTCCCCGCGCGCCCCTGCGCCGCAGGCTGGGCGGTTCCCCTGTCGCCTCGGTGAAGCTCGCCTCCGGCTGCGACCGCCGCTGCACGTTCTGCGCGATCCCGTCCTTCCGCGGCTCGTTCATCTCGCGCCGCCCCAGCGACGTCCTGAACGAGGCCCGCTGGCTCGCCGAGCAGGGCGTGAAGGAGATCATGCTGGTCTCCGAGAACAACACCTCGTACGGCAAGGACCTCGGTGACATCCGTCTCCTGGAGACGATGCTGCCCGAGCTGGCCGAGATCGACGGCATCGAGCGGGTGCGGGTCAGCTACCTCCAGCCGGCCGAGATGCGCCCCGGCCTGATCGACGTCCTCACGTCGACGGAGAACGTCGCGCCCTACTTCGACCTGTCCTTCCAGCACTCCGCGCCCGACGTGCTGCGCTCCATGCGCCGCTTCGGCGACACCGACCGGTTCCTCGAACTGCTCGACACCATCCGGGCCAAGGCCCCGCAGGCCGGCGTGCGCTCGAACTTCATCGTCGGGTTCCCCGGCGAGAGCGAGGCCGACCTCGCCGAGCTGGAGCGTTTCCTCACGGGTGCCCGCCTCGACGCGATCGGCGTCTTCGGCTACTCCGACGAGGACGGCACCGAGGCGGCGACCTTCGAGAACAAGCTGGACGAGGACGTCGTCGCCGAGCGCCTCGCGCGCGTGTCCCGCCTCGCCGAGGAACTGGTCGCCCAGCGCGCCGAGGAGCGCGTCGGCGAGACGGTCCACGTCCTGGTCGAGTCGGTCGACGGCGAGGACGGAGCGTACGGCCGCGCCGCGCACCAGGCGCCCGAGACGGACGGACAGGTGCTGTTCACGAGCGGCGCGGGTCTGACCGTCGGCCGTATCGTCGAGGCCAAGGTGGTCGGTACGGAAGGTGTCGACCTGGTGGCCGAGCCGCTGATCGGCGCGCTCGCGTGTACGGAGACTGAGGAGGCGGCCAGATGACCGGAGTCCCGGCATCCGCGGCGGGCGGCTCCCCCAGCGCCAAAGGCGCGACGAGCGCCCCCGACGCGTCCGGTGCTCCGGGCGACGGCAAGCAGGTACGCGGCGGGAAGCTGCCCGCCGCGGCCGTCGACCAGGCCAGCCTGTGGAACATCGCCAACATCCTGACCATGATCCGGCTCGTCCTCGTGCCCGGCTTCGTGGCCCTGATGCTGGCCGACGGCGGCTACGACCCCGCCATGCGCGCCTGGGCCTGGGCGGCGTTCGCCGTCGCCATGATCACCGACATCTTCGACGGCCACCTTGCACGCACCTACAACCTGGTCACCGACTTCGGGAAGATCGCCGACCCCATCGCCGACAAGGCGATCATGGGCGCGGCGCTCATCTGCCTGTCCGGCCTCGGCGATCTGCCCTGGTGGGTGACCGTCGTCATCCTCGGCCGTGAGCTGGGCGTCACCCTGCTGCGCTTCGTCGTCATCCGTTACGGGGTCATCCCGGCGAGCCGTGGCGGCAAGCTGAAGACGCTGGCCCAGGGCACGGCGGTCGGGATGTACATCCTGGCGCTGACGGGGGCGCTGGCCACCCTGAGGTTCTGGGTGATGGCCGTGGCCGTCGTCCTGACCGTGGTCACCGGACTCGACTATGTGAGACAGGCCATCGTGCTGCGCCGGCAGGGAATCGCCGCGCGCCGGGCAGCAGCCGAGGAGGCCGCACGGTGACGTCCGCGGCCACCGAGGTGGTGCGACTACTCACGGTGAGGGGCGAGACCCTCGCCGTCGCCGAGTCGCTCACCGGTGGCCTGGTGGCCGCCGAGCTCACGGCGGTGCCGGGCGCCTCGAAGGCGTTCCGGGGCTCCGTGACCGCGTACGCCACCCCGCTCAAGCACCAGCTGCTGGGTGTCGACGCCACTCTGCTGGCCCAGCGCGGGGCGGTGGATCCGCAGGTCGCGGCCCAGATGGCGGCCGGAGTGCGCACGGCGCTCGGTGCGGACTGGGGGATCGCGACCACCGGCGTCGCCGGTCCGGATCCCCAGGACGGCCAGCCGGTCGGCACGGTGTACGTGGCCGTCGCGGGACCCTCCCGCGGGACATTTCCTGCCCCTGGCGGCGGGAAAGTGGCGCCACTGCGGTTGAACGGTGGCCGTGCGGAAATCCGTATGGAGAGTGTACGCAGCGTGCTCGCCCTGCTCCTGAAGGAGCTGGCGGGCGAACAGACCGGGAATGAGCGGGCACAGGATACGGAACAGAACGGGGGGTTTTGATGTTTGCAGCCCTGAGTGAACACGACATCGCTCCCCGCACGGCCGCGGCGCAAGGCGGTACGGTGGGGCGTGAAGGATGCGGCTACGCGGTCCGAGGAGGGAGCCACCGATGATTCTGCTCCGTCGCCTGCTTGGTGACGTGCTGCGTCGGCAGCGCCAGCGCCAGGGCCGTACTCTGCGCGAAGTCTCCTCGTCCGCCCGAGTTTCACTCGGCTATCTCTCCGAGGTGGAGCGGGGGCAGAAGGAGGCATCCTCCGAGCTGCTCTCCGCGATCTGCGACGCGCTGGACGTACGGATGTCCGAGCTCATGCGGGAAGTGAGCGACGAGCTCGCTCTCGCCGAGCTGGCCCAGTCGGCTGCGGCCACCGAACCGGTGCCCGCACCGGTGCGTCGCCCGATGCTCAATTCCGTATCGGTGGCCGGTGTCCCACCGGAACGGGTCACCATCAAGGCGCCTGCCGAGGCGGTCGACGTCGTCGCCGCCTGACGTTCACGGACTCACACCCTGAGCCGATCACGCACAGGGAAAGCCCCGGCCGGGGCGACCTCCAGGGAGACCTTGAGGGGCCTGGCCGGGGCTTTCGCGTTGTCCGGAAGCGGGTAGGGGAGAGCGGTATGGGTCCATTTGCCGGTATCCGGCCCGCCCTTCATGGTGGAGGGACGGGGCGAGGCCGACCGCCGGACCCGTCGTGAATCGGAGGTTGTGGATGTACGTCGTGAAGAGCCCCCTGTCCGACGCGGACCTGAAGACCGTCGCCGAGGCCTTGCAGGGCGCCCTGGTCGACCTGGTGGACCTCTCCCTCGTCGCGAAGCAGGTGCACTGGAACGTCGTGGGGCCCCGTTTCCGCTCCGTCCACCTGCAACTCGACGAGGTCGTGGACACCGCGCGCCTGCACTCCGACACCGTCGCCGAGCGCGCCGCGACGCTGGGCGTCCCGCCCGACGGACGCGCCGCGACGGTGGCGACCAGCAGCGGCATCGGCGTGACCCCCGACGGCTGGATCAAGGACGAGGACGCGGTGGCGGCCCTCGTCGACGCGCTCGGCGCCGTGATCACCCGGATGCGGGAACGCGTGGACTCCACCGGTGAGCCGGACCCGGTGAGCCAGGACATCTTCATCGGCATCACGGCCGACCTGGAGAAGCATCACTGGATGTTCCAGGCGGAGAACGGCTGAGGCTTGTCGGCCGACCGGGCCGACCGACGGACCGGTGCTTCGCCGCCGACCGTCCCCGTCGGCCGCCGATGAGATCACTCGTGACGCGTGTGTGGAATCGATGGCCCGGAGCCGGGCCGGAGGAGGGCGCCATGGCGGGGCGAATAGTGCGCCGGGGGGCCGCTCTGGTGCTGGGCGTGCTGTGGTGGTGCAGCGTGCTCCGGCTCGCTCTCGCACCCGACGCGGGGGTGCTCGAAGGGACGATAGCCGCGGGCGGGTGGGGGCTGAGCCTGCTCCCGGTGCACTGTGTGCCGAAGTCGCGCGCGGCCGGCGCCGTGGGTTCCGACCGGTGGTGGGCGTACTGGCGGGAGGCCTGGCGCCGCCGCGGGAGCGGCGAGGGGAACGGGCCGGCTCCGGGGGTGGGCTAGGCGGAGGCCGGGCCGCTGAGGGTGCCGTGGCCGGTCGCGCCGTTCCCCGCGCTCCTTTGGCGGGTCGTCCGGGTTGGCGGCTTCGGCGCCGAGGGCGGGGTGGGGGCCTTGGCTGTTTGTCCGGGGGCCAAGCGCTGTGCCTCGTCGCGCCGCTCTCCGGGCACCTCGACCCGAGCCCTGTCTCGTGGCTCCGGCTCCGTGGGACAGGGGTGCGGCCCGTGGCCGTTGTTCGGGTGCCGGGGTGATGGGGGTGCCGTGCTACCAGGGCATCGCGACGCCGCCGTTGGGGCGCAGGATCTGGCCTGTGGTGAACCCCGAGGCCTCCGAGGCCAGGTGCAGCACGGCGTGGGCGATGTCCTCGGGTTCTCCGACGCGGCCCAGCGGTGAGAGGCGGGCCATGAACGCCTCGGTGTGGGCCTGCTTCTCGCCGTGGTGGTCGGTCATGGGCGTGCGGACCCAGCCGGGCGCGACCGCGTTGACGCGGATCCCGTGCGGACCGACCTCCGTGGCGAGCGTCTTCGTCAACTGGACGACGGCCGCCTTCGAGACGCTGTAGCAGAACAGGCCCGGGCCGCCGGTGTCGATTGCGCCCGACGCCATCGTGACGATGCTGCCCCGGACCCTCTGGGCGATCATGGCCCGCGCGGCCTCCTGGCAGGCGTGGAGCACCCCTCTGAAATTGACGCTCAGCACCCGGTCGAGGTCCTCGTCCGCCGTCTCCAGGACGGGGCTGCTGTGCATGATCCCGGCGACCGCGGCCATGATGTCGACGCGGTCGCACGAAGCGACGGCCTGCTGGACCTGGGCGCGGTCGGCGACGTCGATGTGGTGGGTGTGGGCCGTTCCGCCCTGGTCCTTGACCAGGGTCGCCGTCTCGTGCAGGCCCTGGGCGTCCCGGTCCGCGCAATGGACGGTGGCGCCCGCCTCCGCGAGCAGAAGCGCCGACGCGCGGCCGATACCGCTCGCCGCGCCGGTGACGAAGGCGGTGCGTCCGGTGAGGTCGTACGCGACGAGGGTCATGAAGCGACGGTACGAGCGTTTCTGACGGTCCGTCAATTAGTTGTTCGGTGTTGATGTACGGCTCGCCGGCCGCCCGGCGGCGTGGGGCCCGCCTGGCAGTGGGGGCACCAGTACGTGGGGCGTTCGCGGGATCCGTCGCCCTGGTCGGCGACGCGGATCGGTGTTCCGCAGCGCAGGCAGGGCCGCGGGGCGCGCCCGTACACGTAGAGGTGCTGGTCGCTGCGGCCCGTGGTGATGCGGGCCGGGCGGTCGCGGTTGAACTCCAGCAGCTTCTTCGCCAGGTCGGGCAGCTGGGCGGCCAGGCCCGAGGGCAGGGCGCCGACCGGGAGCCAGGGGGTGACGCCGAGGAGGAAGCACAGCTCGCTCTTGTAGACGTTGCCGATCCCGGCGAGATTCCGCTGGTCGAGGAGGGCTTCGCCGAGGGCGCGGTCCGGGTCGCGCAGCAGGTTCTGCAGGGCCTTGTCCGGATCCCAGTCCGGGCCCAGGAGGTCGGGGCCGAGGTGTCCGACCGCGCGGTCCTCGTCCGTGGTCCGGAGCAGTTCGAGGACGGGGAGGCGGTACCCGACCGCGGTGCGGTCCGCCGTGCCGAGGATGGCGCGGATCTGGTGGGCGGGTCCCCCGCTCCAGCGCCGGCCCGGCTCGAACACCTTCCAGGAGCCGTCCATCCGCAGATGAGAGTGCAGTGTGAGGTCGCCCTCGATGCGGGTGAGCAGGTGCTTGCCGCGCGGAGTGACGTCGAGGACGGTGCGACCGGTGAGGTCCGCCGTGGCGAACTGCGGCACGCGGAGGTCGGAGCGGGTCAGTACCTTGCCCGCGAGGGCCTCATGCAGCCGCTTCGCGGCGTGCCAGACGGTGTCTCCTTCAGGCATGGGTCCAGGGTGGCACGGGTGGGGAGCGGGTGCCCCGGCGCGCGGGGCGAGGTCAGGCGCGCAGCCGCAGCCCGCGGGGGGTGGCGATGAAGCCCGCGGCTTCCAGAAGGGTGCCGAGGGGGGACGTCAGGGCCGACGCTCCGTTGACGCGCTCCACGGTGACCGTGCCGAGCGAGCCGGCGCGGGCGCATGCCGCGAGGGCTTCGGCCGCCGCGTGCAGGCGTACGTCCTCGCCGACCGGGCTCTGCGGATCGGCGGGCCAGGCCAGCAGGGTCTTGCCGCCGCGCTCCATGTAGAGGGTCAGCTCGCCGTCGACCAGGACGACCAGGGACCCCGCCTTGCGGCCCGGCTTGTGTCCCGCCTCGGTCGGCGACTCCGGCCAGGGCAGGGCCGCGCCGTACGCGTTCGCGGGGTCGGCCGCGGCCAGGACGACCGCGGGGGAGGTGGCGCGGGAGCGCGAGCGGCCGTTGAAACCTCGGTCGGCGGGGCCCGGGGATCCCGTGGGGCCGTACCCGTACGGCGAGGCGTTGCGCCGGGACGGCGCCGGTGGGTGGCCGGAGGCGTCGGCGTACGGGGAACCGGCCGAGAACGCGGAGTCGGCGGAGAAGGTGTGGGCTCCGCCGTCCCCGGAACCGGGGTCGTCGAAGCCGGGTCCGGCGAGGCCAGGTGCGCCGAATGCGGGCTCGTGTCCGTCGACGCCCGGACTGCCGAAGCTCGTGCCGTCTCCGTCGCCGTCGGGATCGAGCCGGCCCGAGGCATCCCCGCGGCCGCCGGTGCCCGGCAGCCCCGAGAGGTCCGGGAACCCGGGGACGTCCGCCGGGCCGCGGGCGGATCCCCGGCCGCGCGGCAGGCCGTGGTCGTCCGGGAAACCGTGCGCTCCGGGAGAGTCGTCCGGGAAGCCGTGGCCGCCCGGGGACATGAGCGGGGACGAACCGTCGCCGCGGTCCCGTGCGTTCGCCGCGGCGCGCAGGCGGTCCACCGCGCCGTCCATGGCGAACTGGGCCGCGCCGAGGCCCTCGACCACATAGCCGCGGCGTGCCTGGCCGCTGTCCTCGAACGCGGAAAGGATGCGGTAGACCGCGGAGAATCCGCCTTCCACGCCCTCGGCGGCGACGGCGCCCCGAGTGACCACTCCGTGCCGGTCGAGCAGGGTGCGGGCCAGGGCGTGGGCGCGCACGGTGGCGTCGGGCTCGCGGTCGGGCAGGAGCGACCAGCGGCCCGCCACGGTGGGTGGGCCGGTCCGTGACGGGGGACGTGCGCCGCCGGTCAGCGCGCCGTAACGCCCGCGCGGGATCGAGCGCTTGGCGCGGTGGGCGGTCGAACCGGCGGTGCGGCCCGAGCCGAGGAGGGAGCGCATCGGGGCGAGGGTGTCGTTCGTGAGGCGTCCGGACCAGGCCAGGTCCCAGATGGTGTCCGCCAGTTGGGGATCGGTGGCGTCGGGGTGGGTGGTGGCGCGGACCTGGTCGGCGATCTGGCGGAAGAAGAGGCCGTAGCCGCCGGTGAGGGTGTCGAGGACCGACTGGTGCAGTGCCGTCAGCTCCAGGGGGTGCGCGGCCGGAAGCAGCAGGGGGGCGGCATCGGCCAGGTACAGCGAGACCCAGCCGTCCTTGCCCGGCAGTGAACCCGCTCCGGCCCAGACCACCTCGCCGGCGGCCGTGAGCTCGTCGAGCAGCGCCGGTGCGTACCCGGCGACGCGGGAGGGCAGCACCAGCTTCTCCAGCGCGGACGCCGGCACGGACGCGCCCTGCAACTGCTCGACGGCGCGCACCAGTCCGTCGATGCCCCGCAGACCGTGACCGCTGCCGACGTGCTGCCACTGCGGGAGGAACTGCGCTAGCGCGGCGGGCGGAACCGGCTCCAGCTCGTGGCGCAGCGCGGCGAGGGAGCGCCGTCGCAGCCGGCGCAGGACCGCGGCGTCGCACCACTCCTGGCCGATGCCCGCGGGATGGAACTCGCCCTGGACGACCCGTCCGCCGGCGGCCAGCCGGTGCAGGGCGCCGTCCGTGACCGCCGTACCGAGGCCGAAGCGGGCTGCGGCGGTCGTGGACGTGAACGGCCCGTGGGTGCGCGCGTACCGGGCGAGGAGGTCTCCGAGAGGGTCCTTCACCGGTTCCGTGAAGGCCTCCGGGACGCCGACGGGCAGTGCGGTCCCGAGCGCGTCCCGCAGTCGGCCCGCGTCCTCGATCGCCGCCCAGTGGTCGGCCCCCGCGATCCGGACCCTGATGGCGCGGCGGGCGGCGGCCAACTCCTGGGCCCAGTGCGGCTCGGCGCCCCGCTCGGCCAGCTCGGCGTCCGTGAGCGGCCCCAGCAGGCGCAGCAGATCGGCCACACCTTCGACGTCCTTGATGCGCCGGTCCTCGGTGAGCCACTGCAGCTCGCTCTCCAGCTCGGCGAGCACGTCGGCGTCGAGCAGCTCACGCAGCTCGGCCTGGCCGAGGAGTTCGGCCAGCAGGCGGGAGTCCAGCGACAGCGCGGCGGCCCGCCGCTCGGCGAGGGGCGAGTCTCCCTCGTACAAAAACTGGGCGACGTAGCCGAAGAGGAGCGAGCGGGCGAAGGGGGAGGGCTCGGTGGTGGTGACCTCCACCAGGCGGACCTTGCGGGACTCGATGTCCCCCATCAGCTCTGTGAGGCCCGGGACGTCGAAGACGTCCTGGAGACATTCGCGGACCGCTTCGAGGACGATCGGGAACGAGCCGAACTCGCTTGCCACCTGGAGCAGTTGGGCGGCTCGCTGGCGCTGCTGCCAGAGGGGGGTGCGCTTGCCGGGGCTGCGGCGCGGGAGCAGCAGGGCGCGGGCGGCGCACTCGCGGAAGCGGGCGGCGAACAGGGCCGAGCTGCCGACCTGGTCCGTGACGATCTGATTGACCTCGCCCTTGTCGAAGGCGACGTCCGCCGCGCCGACCGGTGCCTGGTCGGCGTCGTACTCGGTGCCCGCCTTCGTGGGGGCCCGGTCGAGCAGGTCCATGCCCATGAGGTCGGCGTCGGGCAGCCGCAGCACGATGCCGTCGTCCGCGTGCATGACCTGGGCGTCCATGCCGTACCGCTCGGACAGCTTCGCCCCGAGGGCGAGGGCCCAGGGGGCGTGGACCTGGGCGCCGAACGGGGAGTGCACGACGACCCGCCAGTCACCCAGCTCGTCGCGGAAGCGTTCGACGACGATGGTGCGGTCGTCCGGGACGTGACCGCACGCCTCGCGCTGTTCGGTGAGGTATGCCAGGACATTGTCGGCGGCCCAGGTGTCGAGGCCCGCCGCGAGGAGGCGGAGCCGGGCGTCGTCCTGCGGCAGGGAGCCGACCTCGCGGAGGAACGCGCCGACGGCGCGGCCCAGTTCGAGGGGTCGGCCCAGCTGGTCGCCCTTCCAGAAGGGCAGCCTGCCGGGAACGCCGGGGGCCGGGGAGACGAGCACACGGTCCCGGGTGATGTCCTCGATGCGCCAGGAACTGGTGCCGAGGGTGAACACGTCGCCCACGCGGGACTCGTAGACCATCTCCTCGTCGAGCTCGCCGACCCGGCCGCCGCCCTTCTTGGGGTCGGCACCCGCGAGGAAGACGCCGAAGAGGCCGCGGTCGGGGATCGTGCCCCCGGAGGTGACGGCGAGCCGCTGGGCGCCGGGTCGGCCGGTGACCGTGCCCGCGACGCGGTCCCAGACGACGCGGGGCCTCAGCTCCGCGAAGGCGTCCGAGGGGTAGCGGCCGGCGAGCATGTCGAGCACGGCCGTGAACGCCGACTCCGGGAGCGCGGCGAAGGGGGCCGCGCGGCGGACGGTGGTGAGCAGGTCGTCGACCTGCCAGGTGTCGAGCGCCGTCATGGCGACGAGCTGCTGGGCCAGGACGTCCAAGGGGTTGGCGGGGATCCGCAGGGACTCGATCGAGCCGGTGCGCATCCGCTCGGTGACCACGGCCGCCTGCACCAGGTCCCCGCGGTACTTCGGGAACACGACGCCCGTGGAGACCGCGCCGACCTGGTGGCCCGCGCGGCCCACCCGCTGGAGCCCCGACGCCACGGAGGGCGGGGACTCGACCTGGATGACGAGGTCGACCGCGCCCATGTCGATGCCCAGTTCGAGACTGGAGGTGGCGACGACGGCGGGGAGACGGCCGGCCTTCAGGTCCTCCTCGACCTGGGCCCGCTGTTCCTTCGACACCGAGCCGTGGTGCGCCCGCGCGATGACGGCAGGCGCCCCCTGAGCCGCCCCCGAGCCGCCCATCAGCTCGGCGGGAGAGTGCGCTTCGTCCAGGGGCTCGCCGGTCGCCCGCTCGTACGCGATCTCGTTGAGCCTGTTGCACAGGCGCTCCGCGAGGCGCCGCGAGTTGGCGAACACGATCGTCGAGCGGTGGGACTGGACGAGGTCGGTGATCCGCTCCTCGACGTGCGGCCAGATGGAGGGCTTCTCCGCGCCGTCCTTGCCGTCGGCGGCCGGGGAGCCGCCCAGCTCGCCCAGGTCCTCCACCGGGACGACGACCGAGAGGTCGAACTCCTTGCCGGAGGGCGGCTGGACGATCTCCACCTTGCGCTGCGGGGAGAGATAGCGCGCGACCTCGTCCACGGGACGCACGGTCGCGGAGAGGCCGATGCGGCGGGCCGGCTTGGGCAGCAGCTCGTCGAGACGCTCCAGCGTGAGCGCGAGGTGGGCGCCGCGCTTGGTGCCCGCGACCGCGTGCACCTCGTCCAGGATCACCGTCTCGATGCCGGTCAGCGCGTCCCGCGTGGCCGACGTGAGCATCAGGAACAGCGACTCGGGGGTGGTGATCAGGATGTCCGGCGGGCGGGTGGCCAGCGCCCTGCGCTCGGCGGGCGGGGTGTCGCCGGAGCGGATCCCCACCTTCACCTCGGGCTCCGGCAGCCCGAGCCGCACCGATTCCTGCCGGATACCGGTCAGCGGGCTGCGGAGGTTGCGCTCCACGTCGACCGCGAGTGCCTTGAGGGGTGACACGTACAGCACGCGGCAGCGCTTCCTGGGGTCCGCGGGCGGGGGCTTCGAGGCCAGCTGGTCGAGTGCGGCGAGGAACGCGGCCAGCGTCTTGCCGGAGCCGGTCGGGGCGACGACCAGCACGTCGGAGCCCGCGCCGATGGCCGTCCACGCCCCGGCCTGGGCCGCGGTGGGCGCGGAGAAGGCCCCCGTGAACCAGCCGCGGGTCGCGGGGGAGAAGCCGTCGAGGGCCCGATGCGTGGAGCTGACCATGCGTCCATCCTGCACCCGCTCACTGACAATCGCTCTGACCTGCGCGGATGCACTGGCGGAACCGGTCCGTCGGCCGGCGTCCGGCGGGATCGGGCGAGGGCCGCGGTGGACGCCCGCGGTGGCTGCGGCTGCGGGATGTGGCGGACGCTCGCGGTGGCCGCGGCCGGGGATGGGGTCGCGTCCACGGTGGCTCCGGCCGAGGTGGCGGAGAATGAGGGCGTGGCAGGTTCGGGGCAGGAGCGGGCACGGCACTGGCAGTACGCGGAGCTGCCCGGTGTCGATCTCCTGCGCGCCCGCTACGTCGAGAAGATCTTCGTGCGGCACACCCACGAGAACTTCGTGATCGCCGCCATCGACGAGGGCGTCGAGGTCTTCCACCACGGCGGCGTCGACCAGTACGCGGGTCCGGGCGCGCTGGCCCTCGTCAACCCCGACACCCCGCACACCGGACGCGCAGGCGTCCCCGAAGGCTGGCGCTACGGCGCCGTGTACCCCTCCCCGGACCTCGTCGCGGAGATCGCCGCCGAGACCACCACCCTGCGCGGTGCCCCCGGATTCACCCGGCCCGTCCTCGACGACCCCTACGCGGCCGGCCTGGTCCACCAGGTGCTCCGGGCCGCCGACGAGGGCAACGCGCTGGCCGCCGACACCCTGCTGCGGGTCGCCGTGACCCGGCTGCTGCGCCGGAACGGCGGGCCCCTGCCGCAGCGGGCCGTGCGGACCGCGGGCGGCCGTCTCGCCGCACGCGCGCGTGCCGTGCTGGAGGAACGGATGGCCGAGCCGCCGACACTGGAGCGGCTCGCCACCGACCTCGGCACCAGCTCGTTCGCCCTGCTGCGCGCGTTCCGGGACGCCTACGGGATGCCGCCCCACACCTGGCTGACCGACGCCCGGGTGCGCCGCGCACGCCACCTCCTGGACGCCGGTTCCGCGCCCGCCGAGGCGGCCGTCGCCGTCGGCTTCACGGACCAGCCCCACCTCAACCGCCACTTCACCCGGATCGTGGGCGTGCCCCCGGGTGCCTACCAGCGCGAGCGCAAGAACGTACAAGACGGCGCGGGGCACCTCCTCGTACCGTCCGACACGTGGCAGAACAGACAGCTCTCGCGGACCGAACCAGTGAAGACGGCGGAAAACCCGACGCCGCCGTCGTCCGCGACGCACTCGGAGTCGGGGTCGCCGTCGGACTGTCCGGTTTCGCCTTCGGGGTGACGTCGGCCGGCAGCGGGCTCAGCCTTCTGCAGACCTGCGCTCTGAGCCTGCTGGTGTTCACCGGCGCCTCGCAGTTCGCGCTGGTGGGTGCGCTCGCGGCCGGAGGCAACCCGCTCACCGCAGCCGCGGGCGCCTTCTTCCTGGGGGTGCGCAACGCCTTCTACGGGCTGCGCCTGTCGCAGCTTCTCGCTCTCCCGCGCGCGGTGCGCCCGTTCGCCGCCCAGTGGGTGATCGACGAGACCACGGCCGTCGCGCTCGCGCAGCCCACCCGCCGCAGCGTCCGGCTCGGCTTCACGGTCACCGGTCTGTCGCTGTACCTCCTGTGGAACCTGACCACCCTGCTCGGCGCGGCCGGGGCCGAGGCCATCGGGGACACCGACAAGTGGGGACTGGACGCCGCCGGCCCCGCCGTCTTCCTGGCGCTGCTCGCGCCGATGCTGAAGACCACCACGGAACGGGCGGTCGCGGGGATCGCGGTCCTGCTCGGGCTCGGCCTGCTGCCCGTACTGCCCGCCGGAGTCCCCGTGCTGGTGGCCGCGCTCGCCGCCCCCGCCGTGCTCTACGTGACGGGACGCAACCGGGCGCGGACCGACGACGGGCCACACGCCCGCACACCGCGGACCCCGTCCACGACCGGGCCCGAGGCGCCGGCCGACGGGCCCGGCACCGCACCGCACGACGCATCTGAGGAAGACCGTTGAACATCTGGATCGCCATCGTCGCCACCGCCGTCGGCTGCTACGTCGTCAAGCTCGTCGGTCTGCTGATCCCCGCCGGGGTGCTGGAGCGGCCCCTCGTGCAGCGGCTCGCCGCCCTGCTGCCGGTCGCGCTCCTTGCCGCCCTCACGGCCCAGCAGACCTTCGCGGACGGGCGGGTCCTCGTCGTGGACGCGAAGGCCGCGGGGCTCGCGGCGGCGGCCGTAGCACTGATCCTGCGTGCCCCGTTCCTGCTGGTGGTCGCCGCGGCGGTCGCGGTGACGGCCGGGGTCCGCGCGATCACGGGGTGACACACGGGCACGCGCGCGTGGACCGCGCCGCGCCCCCGGAGCCGAGCGCGACCCCGATCCCGTCACGGGACGGGAGGGACCGTGGCCGGTGAGGTGGTCGCGGACAGTGGTGTCTGCCGGACGTCCTCAGCCGACGGATCTGCCGTGCGCCCGCAAGGTGCGCAGTGCCTCGATCGTCACCAGGGGACGGCTCTCCAGGGCGATGCCGGGCGCCCACTGACGCCACCGGACCGGCCAGCCGCCGTCCTCCTGCTGCTCGGCCGCGAGGTGGTCGAGGGAGCGTGACATCTCCTCGTCGGTGAACCACGCGCGCGCGAGCGAGCCCGGAGTGCCCGCGTAGTCGTGGGGGAAGTGATGCTCACGCTCCGCGTATCCGGGGGCGACGGGGAAGGCCGCCAGGTTCCCGGGGTCGAGCGCGGCGAGCCGGCTCTCCCGGACGAGGCGGCCCAGCCGGTCGGCGCATGCCTCCGCGCGCGGGCGGTCGGCCGCCGAATCGAGGAAGGCGACCGCCGCCTCGATCTCGTACGGATGGGACCGCTCCAGGGACTCGACCGCCTGCCAGCAGAAGTCGGTGGCACGGAACAGCCAGGCGTGCCACACCTCGTTGCGGTGCAGCAGGCCCACCACCGGACCGGTGGAGAGGAGTTCGCTCGGCGGGTCGTCGACGATCGTGAGGAAGGGGGCGGCCGGGTAGCCGCGCTGGCTGGGACGGATCGCCGGGAGCGCGCCGTCCGCCGTCGACACGGAGGTCAGATAGCGGCACACACGCTCCACCCGCTGGCCGCCGCAGCGCCCGATCGAGTCGAGGACCCGCAGCGCGTGCCCGGTGTGCAGTGGCTGGCTGACCGGGCCGCGCAGATCGGGTTCGAGCGCGTGACCGTAGCCTTCGTCGTCGTTGCGGTACGCGGCCAGCGCGGTCTCCACCGCGTCGGCGCCTCCGTCGAGGAAGTGATAAGCGAAGCGGCGCTGTTCCAGCACGCGCGCGGTGAGCCAGATGAAGTGCTCGGCGCGTGCGAGCGGGGAACGCGCCGGGGGCGTCTGGGGGAGTAGGGATGCTCCTGTTTCGGCCATGCGTCAGACCGTAGGGCGGAAAGCGGTCTCGGCATGGGCTCCCGGCACTGGCCCACCCCCAGGGGCGGGATACTGGTGTCATGCGGTTGACGGTCTTCTGGCAGCGAATGGCTGATCACTTCGGGGCGGGGTACGCCGACACCTTCGCGCGCGATCACGTGATGACGGAACTCGGCGGGCGCACCGTCAACGAGGCGCTGGACGCCGGCTGGGAGGCCAGGGACGTCTGGCGCGCGGTGTGCGCGTCGATGGACGTTCCGTACGAAAAGCGCTGACAGGCACCCGAAAAGGGCCTGGTCCGGGCCGGGAAAGTGTCCGGCGGGCATCGAACAAGGGGGGACCGGGTCCGATTGTCGGTGGCGTGGGCGAAACTTGCCCCGTGGCCCCGACAGACGAGCACCCGCAGGTCGATCAGCAGGCATCCCCGTCCGGCACGACACCACCCGACCCGCCCGGCGCGGGCGTCGTCGCGCAGGGCGGTCGCATGCCGCTCTGGCTGCCGCGTGCCATGGTGCTCGCGCTGACGCTCATCGCGGCGTTCCAACTCGGCAGTTGGGCGTTCCACCAGCTCACGGGCCTGTTGATCAACATCCTGATCTCGTTCTTCCTCGCGCTCGCGATAGAACCCGCGGTCAGCTGGATGGCCTCGCGGGGCATGCGCAGGGGACTGGCCGCGTTCTTCGTCTTCCTCGGCTCGCTGATCCTGACCGCCGGATTCATCACGCTGCTCGGCTCGATGCTCGCGGGGCAGATCATCAAGATGGTCGAGGGCTTCCCGGACTACCTCGACTCCGTCATCAACTGGATCAACGCGCACTTCCACACCGACCTGAGACGGGTCGACATCCAGGACAGCCTGCTCCACTCCGCCTGGCTCCGGAAGTACGTGCAGAACAGCGCCACCGGCGTCCTGGACGTCTCCGGGCAGGTCCTGGGCGGGCTCTTCCAACTGCTGACCATCGCGCTGTTCTCGTTCTACTTCGCCGCCGACGGACCGCGACTGCGGCGTGCGCTCTGCTCGGTTCTGCCACCGGCCCGGCAGGCCGAGGTGCTGCGCGCCTGGGAGATCGCCGTCGACAAGACCGGCGGCTATCTGTACTCGCGCGGCCTGATGGCACTGATCTCAGGAGTGGCGCACTACATCCTGCTGCAGGCGCTCGGCGTGCCCTACGCGCCCGTGCTCGGCGTGTGGGTCGGCCTGGTCTCGCAGTTCATCCCGACCATCGGCACCTATCTCGCGGGCGCCCTGCCCATGCTGATCGCCTTCACCGTCGACCCCTGGTACGCGCTGTGGGTGCTCGTCTTCGTCGTGATCTACCAGCAGTTCGAGAACTACGTGCTGCAGCCCAAGCTGACCTCCAAGTCGGTGGACATCCACCCGGCGGTCGCCTTCGGATCCGTCATCGCGGGCACGGCGCTCCTCGGAGCCGTCGGCGCCCTGATCGCCATCCCCGCCGTGGCCACGCTCCAGGCGTTCCTCGGGGCCTACGTGAAGCGCTACGAGGTCACGGACGACCCCCGCGTCCACGGGCACCGCACGCGCAGCTCGGAGGGGCTCGCCGCGCGCGTGCGGCGGCTGCTCGACCGGTGACCCTCACCAGGTGAGCACCGCGTCGACGCCTGCGGCGAGGACGGCCACGGCGTAGCAGCCGACCGCCCCGTACAGGACGCGCTCCCTGACCCGCTCGCTCCAGCCGGTGCGGGAGAGCAGCCATGCCAGCGCGGGCAGCACGAGAACGGCGTGCAGACTCACGCCGTGCAGCGGCTTGAGCGGTGCCGTCGAGCGGTAGGCGGCCTCCTGGTGGCCGGTACGGGCGAGAACGACCCCGCGGGCGATCATCGCGGCGCCGGAGGCCAGCGCGACCAGCAGGATCGCGAACCCGGAACGCAGGGCGAGCGGCATGCCGGGAGGCCCCGCCGGCCGGTTCCGGAACGACGCGACCGCGAACAGGGCCAGTACCGCGACCAGCACGCCGCCGCCCACGGCGAGCACCATGGACACCATCGTGTCGAAGCCGGTCTCCATGTCCAGATGCGAGGGCACCCGCCGCCACGCCTGAAGCGTGATCCCGCCGACCTCCACGACACAGTCCGCGGCGAACACGACGAGCAGCACCGTGCGCAGCCGGGCCCCGACACGCAGATACGACGTCACCCAGGTGACCGCGATCAGCGTCAGCCCGAAGGAGAGCCCGAAGGTGACGGGCTTGCGCCAGGAGACCGGACTGTCCCAGGGGCCGCCGTCGACGGCGAAGACCAGCAGATGCGCGCATCCCGACAGGACGAGCACGGCGCCCGTGGCATGGCAGAACCGCTCGGCCGCACGGAGCGAGGGCTTCTGCGGAGTCAGGGCGCGGACCCTCGTCGTTTCCATGGCGCACAGCCTGCCGGGCGGCCCCGGACGACGTCGTCGTACGGCCGGAGACACCGGTGCTGCGCCCGGGGGAGTAGCCCGGAACGGGTGCGCGCCGGGCCCGTGACGAGCGCGGATCCCAGGAGTTGTCGGACGGTGAACGTAGTCTCGGAAGTGCCGCGTGGTGCGCTTGACACGAAAATCGAACATCCATTCTTATGGAAGTTCCGGCGGAGCCCTCACCGAGGATTTCGGCAGGGTTTCCATGGAGATGTGCCCGAGTTATCCACAGGCCGGACGGGCGTCGGGGCGCATTGTCAGTGGCAGGCGTTAGCGTCTTTGACGTGAAGCGATCGACTCAAGCAAACCGGGTGGAACCCATGGCAGGAACCGACCGCGAGAAGGCGCTCGACGCCGCGCTCGCGCAGATTGAACGGCAGTTCGGCAAGGGTGCAGTGATGCGCCTGGGCGAGCGGCCGAATGAGCCCATCGAGGTCATCCCCACCGGGTCGACCGCGCTCGACGTCGCCCTCGGCGTCGGCGGGCTCCCGCGCGGCCGCGTGGTCGAGGTCTACGGCCCGGAGTCCTCCGGTAAGACGACCCTGACCCTGCACGCCGTCGCGAACGCGCAGAGGGCCGGCGGCCAGGTGGCGTTCGTGGACGCCGAGCACGCCCTCGACCCCGAGTACGCGAAGAAGCTCGGCGTCGACATCGACAACCTCATCCTGTCGCAGCCGGACAACGGCGAGCAGGCCCTGGAGATCGTGGACATGCTGGTCCGCTCCGGTGCGCTCGACCTCATCGTCATCGACTCCGTCGCCGCCCTGGTGCCGCGCGCGGAGATCGAGGGCGAGATGGGCGACTCGCACGTGGGTCTGCAGGCCCGTCTGATGAGCCAGGCCCTGCGGAAGATCACCAGCGCGCTCAACCAGTCGAAGACCACCGCGATCTTCATCAACCAGCTGCGCGAGAAGATCGGCGTGATGTTCGGCTCCCCGGAGACCACGACCGGTGGCCGGGCGCTGAAGTTCTACGCCTCGGTGCGACTCGACATCCGCCGCATCGAGACGCTGAAGGACGGCACCGACGCGGTCGGCAACCGCACGCGCGTCAAGGTCGTCAAGAACAAGGTCGCGCCGCCGTTCAAGCAGGCCGAGTTCGACATCCTGTACGGGCAGGGCATCAGCCGCGAGGGCGGTCTGATCGACATGGGCGTGGAGCACGGCTTCGTCCGCAAGGCCGGTGCCTGGTACACGTACGAGGGCGACCAGCTGGGCCAGGGCAAGGAGAACGCGCGCAACTTCCTGAAGGACAACCCCGACCTCGCCGACGAGATCGAGAAGAAGATCCTGGAGAAGCTGGGCGTCGGTGTGAAGAAGACCGAGGAGCCCGCGGTCGTGCCGGGAGCGGACACTGCGGTCCCTGCCGCCCCGGACGACGCCGCGAAGACGGTGCCCGCTCCGGCTGCCAAGGCCACCAAGGCCCGGGCCGCGGCGGCCAAGAGCTAGTCCATGACACGGCGAACCGACTGGGCCGAGTACGCCTCCCCTGCCGCCCCCAAGGGGCCGGGGCAGGGGTACGGCGGACGTGACGGCGGCCCGGACGGAGACGGTGACGGAGCGTACGGCGGTGCCGGGGGGTACGGCGGCCGTTCGTACGGCCCCGCCGGCGACGGGTTCGACGGCGGGGAAGGCTTCTCCGGAGACGGTCCTGACGACGGTGATCCGGACGCCGGCGGAGCCTCGGGCTTCGGCCCGGGCCGGAGTGACGGCCCTTCGGGCGAAGGGTCCCGGCGTGGCGGTGGCGCCGCCCGCGGTGCGGGCGGACGAGGGCGTCGGAGGCGCGGCGGTTTCGGCGATCCGTCCGACGACCCGCGGGACGGAGGCGACCCCTTCTCGTCGAGGGCCGAGAAGGCCGAGAAGAGGGAGCAGCCGAAGGACCCGGCCGAGCAGGCGCGCGCGATCTGCCTGCGTCTGCTCACCGGGACCCCGCGTACGCGCAAGCAACTCGCGGACGCACTGCGCAAGCGCGAGATCCCGGACGAGGTGGCGGACGAGGTCCTGTCACGGTTCGAGGAGGTCGGGCTGATCAACGACGGCGCCTTCGCGGAAGCCTGGGTCGAATCCCGGCACCACGGCCGGGGACTGGCCAGACGAGCCCTCGCCCAGGAGCTGCGGACCAAGGGCGTCGAACCGACGCTGATCGACGAGGCCGTCGGGCAGCTCGACTCCGACCAGGAAGAGGCGACCGCGTGCGACCTGGTCGCCCGCAAGCTGCGCTCCACGCGCGGCCTGGACCGCGACAAGCGACTGCGGCGCCTCGCGGGCATGCTCGCCCGCAAGGGCTACTCCCAGGGCATGGCCCTGCGGGTGGTCCGGCAGGCGTTGGAGGAAGAGGGCGAGGACACGGAAGGGCTCGCGGACGAGGGGTTCTGAGCCCGCGGGCCCGATCCCTCGACGGAGCAGCAGCACACGGTGTCCCGGAGTCCGGGCGCCGTCGTCCGGTCACGGGCTTCGGACACGGTGGACGCGCGGGGGCGCCGATCGCGTTCGGGGCCCGGACGGATGTGTGAGTGTGGACGTGTCCACGAGGGCGGCGCAGGAGTGACCGCGGCGCGGCTTACCTGCCGCGACGCCAACTGGTCCCGGACGGGGTGGGGTTAACCCCCGGCGGAAGACGCCTGGTCACCGCAGTGCACAGACACCTGTGCACGGACGACTGTGTACGCATGGCACAGCAACCCGGCACGCAGGAGGCAGCACCCGCACCGGCGCCGCATGGCTCCACGGAACTCTCCGACCTCGCCACGCTCAAGGCCCTCGCGCAGCCCCGGCGGCAGCGCATCCTCCAGCACCTCACCCTGCACGGCCCGGCGACCTCGGCGGGTCTGGCCCGCGAGCTCGGGCTGAACACCGGAGCCACCAGCTACCACCTGCGTGAACTCGCCCGGTACGGCTTCGTCGAGGAGCAGCCGGAAGCGGACGGTCACGGCCGGGAGCGCTGGTGGCGGGCGGTACCCGGGGACCGGCGGTTCCCGCCCCGCAGCCGGCAGAGCGCCGAGATGCGGCTCGTCATGGACGAGCTGAACCACCACGCCTACGCCGCCGACCTCGAACTCTTCGAGAAGGCCCAGGCCCGGATGCAGACGCGGACCGGCGCGGACGAGGACCCATGGGCCGACGCCTTCCCCTACTCGCGCGGCAGCATCCGACTCACACTTCCCGAACTGCACGCGTTCTTCGAGGAGTACATCGCGCTCCTCAACCGCTACAAGCGCCCCGACACCGACACTCCCGACGGCGCGCGCACCGTCCTCACCCGGTTCCTCGCCCATCCGGCCCCCGACAACGACAACCACACCGGAGCCGGAGCCGAGAGTGAGCCGACGCCCCACGGCAGCACGGCAGTCGACGACACCGAGGCATCCCACAACAGAAGAGAGAGCGACCCGACATGATGCTGCGCTACGCGCTGAAGACCGTCCGCGCCCGCAAGGGCGGCTTCCTCGGTGCCTTCGTCGCCCTGCTGTGCGCGGCGGCCCTCATCACCGCCTGCGGCACTCTCCTGGAGACCGGCCTGCGCGGCACGATCCGCACCGAGCGCTACGCCGCGGCGCCGATCGTGGTCTCCGCCGACCAGAACGTCCACCGGACGACCGTCAAGCACAAGAAGGGAAAGACCAAGGTCAAGCACAAGGCGAAGCCGATCGCCGAACGGGCCTGGCTCGCGGACGACCTCGCCACCCGGCTGCGCGGTCTGCCCGGAGTGCGCCGCGTCGTCCCCGAACTGACCTTTCCCGCCCAGCCGCTGACCGCCGCCTCCGCCGTGGAGAAGGACCGTCCCGCCTACGGGCACGCCTGGGACTCGGCCGTGCTCACTCCGTACCGGCTCACCGCCGGCAGGGCACCCGAGTCGGGCACCGACCTCGTCGTCGACCGGCACTTCGCCGAGCGCGCCCACCTGAAGCCCGGCGACCGCCTCACCGTCCAGTCGACACGGTCACCCCGCACCTACCGCGTCACCGGAATCGCCGCACCCGCCTCCGACGTCAGCCACCAGACCTCCCTCTTCTTCTCCACGGCCGAGGCCACGCGGCTGGCCGCCCACCCCGGCCAGGTGGGCGCCATCGGTGTCCTGCCCGAGAACGGCACCGATGTCCAGACGGTCGAGCGGGCCGTGACCGAGGCGCTGAACGGCACCACCGCACAGGTCGCTTCGGGTGACGAACGAGGCCCGGTCGAGTTCCTGGACGCCGCGGCCGCCCGCATCCGGCTGGTCAGCATGGGCGGCGCGATGGGCGGAACCTCCTTGCTGGTGGCCGTGCTGGTGGTCGTGGGCACCTTCGCCCTGTCGGTCCAGCAGCGTCATCGCGAACTCGCCCTGCTGCGGGCCATCGCCGCCACCCAGGGGCAGATCCGCACCCTGCTCGGACGCGAGGCCCTGATCGTCGGAGCGGCCGCCGGTGTCGGCGGAGCCATCGTGGGCCTGCCGCTGGGGAGTTGGCTGTACGACCGCTTCGTCGCCCTGGGTGCCGTCCCCTCCACGCTTCAGCACACCGTCAGTGTCTTCCCCCTGTTCGCCGCCGTCGGCGCGACGCTGGTCGGTGCCTGGGCCGCCGCCCGTATCTCGTCCCGCCGTGTCGTCCGCATCCGCCCGGCCGAGGCACTCGCCGAAGCACGGGTCGAGCGCACCCGCCCGGCATGGGGCCGGATGCTCGCCGGTCTCGTGCTCCTCGCGGGCGGAGCCGCGCTCGTCGCCGTGCTCAGCAGGCTGCGCACCGAGCCCGCGTCGACGCCCGTGACGTTCCTGGCCGTCGTGGTCCTCGCCACCGCCGTCTCCCTCCTCGGACCGCTGCTGGTCCGGGCCGCCACCGCCGGGCTCGCCGGCCCGCTGCGGCTGAGCGGCCCCGCGGGACGCCTCGCCCGTGCCAACCTCCGCGGCAACGCGGCCCGCATGGCCTCCGTCGTCACTCCGCTGACCCTCCTCGTCGGGATGACCTGCACCGTGCTCTTCGTCCAGCCCACGCTCGGGAACGTGGCCCGGGCCCAGGCGCGCGAGGGGGTCCGCGCCGACTACGTGCTCGCCGCTCAGGGCCCCGGTGTTCCGTCGGCGGCGGCCCGGGCCCTGCGCACGCGGCACGACGTCGTCACCGAAGTGGTCCGCACGACGGTCCGGGTGGGCCTCGACAAGTACGCGGCACAGGGCGTCACACCGGCCGGCCTGTCCCGCACCTGGGATCCCGACGTCACGGCGGGCACCCTGGACGACCTCGACAGCGGCACGGTCGCCGTCAGCGAACTCGCCGCGGACCAGCTCCATCTGAAGCCCGGAGACACGCTGCGTCTCACCCTCGGTGACGGAACGCCCGTCCGGCTCACGGTCGCCGCCGTCTACACCCGAGGCCTCGGCTTCGGGGACCTGACCTTCGCCCACGACCTGGTCGCCCGCCATGTCGACAACCCACTCGCCGCCTCCGTCCTGGTCCGCACAGCCCGCACACAGACACAACTCGCGACCAGGCTCCGTGAGTTCCCGGCCGTGCGGGTGCTCGCCCCGGCCGAGGCGGACTCGCTCCGGATCGAGCGGGAGCAGGCGAACGCCGAGGTGAACCTTCTCGCCATGGGGCTGGTGCTGGCCTTCACCGCCATCGCCGTCGTCAACACCCTCGCCATGTCGGTGTCCGAACGGGTCCGCGAGTTCGCGATGCTCCGCCTCGCCGGTGCGACCCGCCGTCAGGTGCTGCGCATGCTGCGGACCGAGGCGCTGTCGGTCCTGCTGCTCGCCACGGCCCTCGGCAGCGGGATCGCGCTCGCCGTCCTCACCGCCTTCAGCGTCGGCATGACGGGCAGCGCGGCCCCCGCGGTCACCCCGCTCGTGTACCTGACGGTCGTCGCGGTCGCCGGGCTGCTCGCCCTGGTCGCCACCGCGCTGCCCGGGCGCGTCGCCCTGAGGACGCGGCCCGTCCAGGTGGCCACGGCCAAGGAGTGAGTCCCGCCGGGTGGCGCGGGGGATACGGCGCCGGAAGGTGCGCGCCACTCCCGAAAGGGTGGCTCGGAAGGATGGTTGTAAGAGGTGGTGCACAAGGGCGGGCGCCCCTTACCCGAGGGGTGCCCGCCTTCGTATGCGCCGCGAGGCGTCAGGGTTCCGCGTGCGCCGGGGGCGGCGGCCCTACTCCTCCCCGTCGGCGGTCGTGACCGGGAGACCGGCCGCTCGCCACGCCTGGAAGCCACCGACCAGGTCGGTCGCCCGGTGCAGCCCCAGCTGACGCAGGGACACCGCGGCGAGACTCGACGCGTATCCCTCGTTGCAGAACACCACGACCTTCAGGTCATGGCTCGTGGCCTCAGGGGCACGATGGCTGCCGGTGGGGTCGAGCCGCCACTCCAGTTCGTTGCGCTCGACGACGAGAGCCCCGGGGACCAGGCCGTCGCGGTCACGCAGGGCGGCGTACCGGGTGTCGACCAGGAGGGCCTCGCCGGCCTGCGCGGCCGCGTACGCCTCCTCGGGTTCCACACGGTCGAGGCCCGCGCGGACCTGCTCCAGCAGCTCGTCGATGCCGACGGGATCGGGGGTGCTCACTGCCAGTCCTCCGGGCGTTCGACGTGCTCCAGACGCAGCAACTGGCCGGTGCGGCTGTAGCGGCGGATCTGCGGGAGCGGCGGGTAGTAGGCGTGGACCGAGATCGCGTGCTCCTCGGTGGACTCGTTGAGGACCTCGTGCACGTGGTGGCGGCCGAAGGCGCGGCCGGTGCCGGCGGACAGCGTGCGGTGCCGGTCGATGTCCTCGGTGAGTTCGAGGGTCTTCCAGCCGTCGGCGGGCAGCCGCGCGGCGAGCGAGTGTTCCTTGAGCTCGCCGGACGCCGTGAGGAAGGCACCGACCGACTCGGCGTGGTCGTGCCAGCCGGTACCGGTGCCGGGCGGCCAGCCGATGAGCCAGGCCTCGCTGCCGCCGGGGCCTTCGAGCCGCACCCAGGTGCGGCCTTCGGGGTCGAGGGGGAGCGAGGCGATCAGCTCGGCGTCGGCGGCCGTACGGCGGACGAAGGCGAGGAGATCGGCCTGGGTGGGGGTTCCGGAGGCGGCGGGGACAGCGGGAGACGCGGAGACAGAGGGTGAGACAGACACTCGGACCGTCCTGAGAGTTCGCGAGAGGGGCGCGCGAAGGCACGAAGCGGCGCGCGGGAGAAAGGATGCGAAGTCAGAAGGACGGGCGACACACGCAGCCCGCATAGCGGAGGAGGTCCATATGGACCCTCCGCCACAGGCGCACACAGGTGTCGGTCACGATCCGGAGTAGACCATGGCCGTGCAGGCGGGTCAACTCACTGTCACTATGTGGACCCCTGAGGGCCCACGGCGACGAATCCCCCAGCTCAGGTGGTCACGGAGTGTTCAACTCCGGCCGGCGGCCGCCTCCGCGGCGGGCTCCGCCGCCGGTCCGCCGAGGGCGGCCTCGGCCGCCTCGTACAGGTCGGCCGGCCGGACACCGCTGAGCGCGGTGACCAGATGGCCGTCGGGACGGACGAGGAGCACGGTGTGCGCCGCCGCACCCGGATAGCTCTCCGCGACGAGGAGTTCGGCGGGGTGCGGCAGCGCGGTCACGGCGGCGGCGAGCCGGGGCATGATGCCGGCCGTCATCCAGTGCTTGCGTTCCCACACCCCGGTGCCCGGCGCGATCAGCACGACGAGCAGGACGCCGCGCCCGAGCCGCTCGCGCAGCGGTACGAACGAGCCGTCCTCCGCCGTCACCCGCACGTCGGTGACCGGGGCGCCCGGCTCGGTGTCGACCGGGGCCTGCGACTCGGTGGGCGGGGGCGCGAGCGGGGAGTCGGCGTACGTCCCCGGCATGCCCAGCGGGCCGCGTCCGAGGTGGCCGTCCGTGAGGAGCGCGTCGTGGCCGCGCGCGGAACCGGGGACGTAGGCCCGAAGCCCTCCGCCGCCCCGCAGGACGGGCAGTGCCTGGTCGGCGGCGCGCAGCCGGGCGGCGACCACGGCCCTCCGCTCCGTCTGGTAGCTGTCGAGAAGGGCCTCGTGCGGGCCGTGGTGCCAGGCGAGCGCCAGCTTCCAGGCGAGGTTGTCGGCGTCCCGCAGGCCTTCGTCCAGTCCTTGGGTACCGAGGGCGCCGAGCAGGTGGGCGGCGTCCCCGGCGAGGAAGACCCGCCCGACGCGCCACCGCCGGGCGAGCCGGTGGTGCACGGTGTGGACGCCGGTGTCGAGCAGCTCGTACGCGGGGGTGGAGCCGCCGCTCCAGCCGCCGAGGGTCTCCCTGATACGGGCGACCAGCAGGTCGGGCGTGACCAGGTCCTTGCCCGGGGGCAGCAGCCAGTCCAGCCGCCACACGTCCTCGGCGAGCGGGCGCGCGGTCACCTCACCCACGGAGGGCCCGGACGTCCGCCACGGCGGCAGACGGTGCAGCAACGCTTCTCCGGGCCAGGGGAGTTCGGCCCGCAGCGCCGCCACCGCGTGCCGCTCGACCGCGGTGCGGCCGGGGAAGCGGATGTCCTGGAGCTTGCGCACCGTCGAGCGCGGTCCGTCGCATCCGACGAGGTAACTGCCGCGCCACCACGTTCCGTTGGGCCCACGGGTGTGTGCCGTGACGCCCGACGTCTCCTGTTCGACGGAGTCGAGACGGCTGTCGGTGGCGACCTTGATGAGCCGCTCGTGGACGATCGCCTCGCGCAGCGCGCCGGTCAGTTCGTGCTGGGCGATGTGCAGCGGAGCGCTGAACTCCTCCGCCTCCACCGTGCTTTCCGCGGCCCTGGAGGCACCCGCGCCCCGTGCGGTGACGGCCCCCCGAGGGCCGTCACCGCGGGACGCCCCGGTGTCCCGGGAACCCGTGGCACCGCCCCGTTCCCCGCTCCCGCTCACCCGGCCGCCGAAGGCGACCTCGCGCATCACCTGCTTGCGTCGCATCGACCGCCATCCGGCCCAACGGAAGCCGATGCCGTCGAGCGGGACCCTCGCGAGCCTGCCGACCAGGGCGGCCGTGTCCTCGCGCAGCACCACACTCCGCGCGAGTCGTTGTTCGTCCTTGCCCGGCCCCTCGTCCAGGACCACGGACGGGACCTCCTGGCGGGCCAGCGCAAGGGCCAGCGTGAGCCCGACGGGCCCTGCTCCGACGATGATCACCGGGTCCACGACGCGGTGCCCCCTGCCCGGAGCGGTGTCCTGAGAGACGTACGGGAACAGGCAGGTGGAGCGGGGTGCACGATCACAGAACGTATGCAACCCATTGCCGGTGCTTGCGTCAAGTGACGAGGGCAGTGGCGATCATGCCACTGCCCCCGCCGGTCAAGCAGATCGACTGTTCATCAGATACCGCCTGCGATGCCGCCGCCACCACCCGTGCCCGCGGTCCCGTCGATCGCGGCGTCGTTCAGCGGGAGCACCGCGCCGGTCGACTTCTTGCCGCGCCGCAGCCGGGCCTCCAGCCAGGAGGCGAAGCTGGTGATCGCGAAGTTCACGATGATGAAGATGACGGCGACCACGATGAAGCTCTGGACGACGTTCGCGTAGTTGGCCGCCAGCGTGCTGCGCGCGGTGAGCAGCTCCTGGTAGCCGATCATCACACCGCCCAGCGCGGTGTCCTTCACGATGACCACGAGCTGGCTGACGATCGCGGGCAGCATGACGGTGACCGCCTGCGGCAGCAGGATGCTGCCCATCGTCTGGCCCTTGCGCAGTCCGATCGCGTACGCGGCCTCCGTCTGCCCCTTGGGGAGGGCGAGGATGCCGGCCCGCACGACCTCGGCGAGGACCGAGGCGTTGTAGAGGACCAGGCCGGTGACGACCGCGTAGAACGGGCGGTCCTCACTGGCGATGCCCGCGGAGCGCGCGTACAGCTCGTTCGCGAACAGCATGAGCAGCAGGACCGGGATCGACCGGAAGAACTCGACCACGGCGCCGGCCGGAACGCGCACCCAGCGGTGGTCCGAGAGGCGGGCGATGCCGAAGACGGCGCCCAGCGGGAGGGCGATCACCATGCTGAGAGCGGCGGCCTTGAGCGTGCCGAGGAGACCCGGCCACAGATAGGTGTTCCAGGCGTCCGCCGTGGTGAACGGCTCCCAGAGGGCCCACTTGAGCTGGTTCTTGTCGTCCATCGCCGTCCAGACCCACCACAGGAACAGGGCGAGCAGAACGACGAAGACCACCGAGAGGACCACATTGCGGCGCTTGGCCCGGGGGCCGGGGGCGTCGTAGAGAACGGAGGTCATCGCTTTACCGCCAGTCGCTTGCCCAGCCAGCCGAGGATGAGGCCGGTGGGGAGGGTCAGGACCACGAACCCGAAGGCGAAGACGGCGGCGATGAGGACCGTCTGCGCCTCGGCCTCGATCATCGTCTTCATCAGGGTGGCGGCCTCGGCCACGCCGATGGCGGCGGCCACGGTCGTGTTCTTGGTCAGCGCGATCAGCACGTTCGCCAGCGGCACGATGACGGAACGGAACGCCTGCGGCAGCACGATGAGCCGCAGCGTCTGGCTGAAGCTCAGCCCGATCGCACGGGCCGCCTCCGCCTGTCCGACGGGCACGGTGTTGATGCCGGAGCGCAGGGCCTCGCAGACGAAGGCCGCCGTGTAGGCGACGAGGCTGAGGACCGCGAGCCGGAAGCCCTGGAGCTTGAAGTCGTCCGGTGCGCCCAACGTCACGCCGAAGATGTCGGCGAGTCCGAGTGAGCTGAAGACGATGATGACGGTCAGCGGGATGTTCCGGACGATGTTCACGTAGGCGGTGCCGAACCCGCGCATGAGGGGGACCGGGCTGACCCGCATCGCGGCCAGCAGGGTGCCCAGGACCAGGGAGCCGAGGGCGGAGTAGACGGTGAGTTTCACCGTCGTCCAGAACGCCCCGAGGACGTCATAACCTTGAAGAAAGTCGAACACGATCTCCCGCGCTTCCGGGTGGTGGCGTACGTGGCGGACGCGGTGCGCCGCCGCCGTGATCGCGGCGGGCGGCGGCGCACCGGCGGAACCCCGCGTGAACCGCGGATTCCTGCGTCACCTGAAGGTCCCTGCGTTACCTGGTGACTTCGGAGGGCCGGGCTACTTGACGATCACGCCGATCTTCGGGGCCGGCTCGTTCTTGTACTCGGCCGGGCCGAAGTTCTTCTTGACCGCCGCGTCCCAGGCGCCGTCGCCGACCATCTTGGTGAGAGCGGCGTTGATCTTCTTCTCCAGGGCGGAGTCGCCCTTCTTGATGCCGATGCCGTAGTTCTCGTTGCTCAGCTTGAGGCCGGCGAGCTTGAACTCACCCTTGTACTTGTCCTGCGCCGCGAAGCCCGCGAGGATCGAGTCGTCCGTGGTCACCGCGTCGACGGCGCCGCTCTGCAGGCCGGCGATGCACTCCGAGTAGCCGCTGTACTGACGCAGGTTGGCCTTCGGGGCGATCGTCTTCTGGACGTTCTGCGCCGACGTCGAGCCGGTCACCGAA
Source organism: Streptomyces sp. M41(2017) (assembly GCF_002078175.1). Taxonomy (GTDB): domain Bacteria; phylum Actinomycetota; class Actinomycetes; order Streptomycetales; family Streptomycetaceae; genus Streptomyces. Next base: position 4,004,045 of record NZ_MWFK01000001.1, read on the forward strand.
CAGAGCTTCTTGCCGTTGAGGTCGTCGCCCTTGGCGATCTTCGAGTCCGCCTTGACGAGCAGGTCCTGGTGGGCCAGCAGGTAGGGGCCCGCGAAGTCGACCTTGGCCTTGCGCTCGTCGGTGATCGAGTAGGTGGCCGCGATGAACTTCACGTCGCCGCGGGCGAGCGCGTTCTCACGGTCGGCGCTCTTCGTCTCGACGAAGTCGATCTGGCTCGGCTTGTAACCGAGCTCCTTGGCGACGTAGGTCGCGACGTCCACGTCGAAGCCGGCGAAGGAGCCGTCCGGCTGCTTCAGGCCGAGACCGGGCTGGTCGTACTTGATGCCGACCTTGATCTTGCCGCCGCCCGAGGAACCGCTGTCGTCCTTGTTGTCCGAACCGCACGCGGTGGCGGTGGCGGTGAGGGCGAGCACGGCGGCCGAGGCGGCGACGACCTTGGAGAGCTTCATGGAGAACATCCTTTGCGTGGAGAAAGAAGTACGGGCCGTCGAAGGGCGGTTCGCGCGCTCGGAGCCCCGCGCGCGAGGAGGGACGTCAGGGACGCCGGGAGTGGTCAGTGGTGCAGGATCTTCGACAGGAAGTCCTTGGCACGGTCGCTGCGCGGGTTGCTGAAGAACTGGTCGGGCACCGCCTCTTCGACGATGCGGCCGTCGGCCATGAACACGACCCGGTTGGCGGCCGAACGGGCGAAACCCATCTCGTGGGTGACGACGATCATGGTCATGCCGTCGCGGGCGAGCTGCTGCATGACCTCCAGGACCTCGTTGATCATCTCGGGGTCCAGGGCCGAGGTCGGCTCGTCGAAGAGCATGACCTTCGGGTCCATCGCCAGTGCCCGCGCGATCGCGACGCGCTGCTGCTGGCCGCCCGACAGCTGCGCCGGGTACTTGTCGGCCTGGGTGCCGACGCCGACCCGGTCGAGGAGCGCCCGGGCCTTCTCCTCCGCCGCCTTCTTGTCGGTCTTGCGGACCTTGGTCTGGCCCAGCATCACGTTCTCGAGCACGGTCTTGTGCGCGAAGAGGTTGAAGGACTGGAAGACCATGCCCACGTCGGCCCGGAGCCGCGCGAGCCCCTTGCCCTCCTGGGGCAGCGGCTTGCCGTCGATCGAGATGTCACCCGAATCGATGGTCTCCAGGCGGTTGATCGTGCGGCAGAGTGTGGACTTCCCGGACCCGGACGGTCCGATGACCACGACGACCTCACCCCGTGTGATCGTCAGGTCGATGTCCTGGAGTACGTGCAACGCGCCGAAGTGCTTGTTGACGCTCTTCAGGACGACCAGTTCGTCGGTCCCGGCCAGGTCGTCCTTGGCCACCGATACTTCGGTCATCGCTTTGGGGCTCCGTCCTCCTCGGTTTCGGAGGACAGTAGTGACCCCGCACGACCAGCGTCATTACATCTGAGGGGAACTTGAGCATCACGATCCGGTAGCAATCGGACACGTGTCGTAATGGCCGGCGCGAAGGCGCGTACCGGCTGGGTAACGGAAGCCGCAGGCAACCCGAAGGCCCTTGACGCCGTCCTTGTCCATCGGCGTGACTTCCTTGTTGGCGCACGCGTGCGTGCACCGTTCCACAGGGCACGCGCCGCGACCGTACGCCATTGCACGCGCCGAGACCGTACGACCGATGAACCGGAGGGGGCCGGAATGAGACTGCTGCTCGTCGAGGACGACAACCACGTCGCCGCGGCCCTGTCCGCCGTGCTCGCACGGCACGGCTTCGACGTCACCCACGCCCGCAGCGGCGAGGAGGCCCTGCAGGCCCTCGTCCCGGAGAGCGACGGCTTCGGGGTCGTCCTCCTCGACCTCGGACTGCCCGACCAGGACGGTTACGAGGTCTGCGGCAAGATCCGGAAGCGGACCGCCACCCCGGTGATCATGGTCACCGCGCGCGCGGACGTGCGCTCCCGCATCCACGGCCTCAACCTCGGCGCCGACGACTACGTGGTGAAGCCGTACGACACCGGGGAACTGCTGGCCCGCATCCACGCCGTCGCGCGGCGCACCGCCCACGACGACGCCGCGACCCCCGGTGAGGCCGCACTGCTCCTCGGTCCCGTCCGCATCGAGCTCCCCAACCGGCAGGTCACCGTCGGCGGCACCACCGTCCAGCTGACCCGCAAGGAGTTCGACCTGCTCGCGCTCCTCGCGCAGCGCCCCGGTGTGGTGTTCCGCCGCGAGCAGATCATCAGCGAGGTGTGGCGCACCAGCTGGGAGGGGACCGGACGCACCCTGGAGGTGCACGTCGCCTCGCTGCGTTCCAAGCTGCGCATGCCGGCGCTGATCGAGACCGTGCGCGGCGTCGGGTACCGGCTCGTCGCCCCGGCCGGGTAGCGGCCGCGGTGCGCACGCGTCTCCTCCCGCTGCTCATCGTCCTGATGGCGGCCGTCCTGCTCGCCCTCGGCGTTCCGCTCGCCGTCAGCGTCGCGGCGGCCCGCCAGCAGCGCGTCGTCGTCGACCGCATCGACGACACCGCGCGTTTCTCCGCCCTCGCCCAGTACGTCACCGAACCGCCGAGCGGCACCCAGGGCGGCTTCCCCGACGAACGCGCCGAGACGCTGCGCACCGAGCTGGCCCGCTACTACGAGGTGTACGGCATCCGCGCCGGCGTCTTCTACCGCAACCTGAGGCCCATGGCCAACGCCCCGGACGACTGGGGTCTGCCCCGGACGGGGGTGGCCCGCGACGCCTTCAACGAGGCGCTGGTCAGCCGCCGCAGCCACGACCCCGAGCAGGTCTGGCCCTGGCAGCGCCACCGGCTCGTCGTCGCCTCCCCGGTCATCAAGGACGGCGACGTCATCGCCGTCGTCGTCACCGACTCGCCCACCGGGCAGATGCGGTCCGCGACCCTGCACGGCTGGCTGATCATCGGGGCGGGCGAGATCGCCGCGATGCTCCTCGCGGTCGGCGCCGCGCTACGGCTGACCGGCTGGGTGCTGCGCCCGGTACGCGTCCTCGACGCCACCACGCACGACATCGCGACCGGGCGCCTCAAGTCCCGGGTCGCGGCGGCCGGCGGACCACCGGAACTCCAGCGCCTGGCCCGGTCGTTCAACGAGATGGCCGACAACGTCGAGGATGTGCTGGAGCAGCAGCGCGCCTTCGTCGCCGACGCCTCGCACCAGTTGCGCAACCCGCTCTCCGCACTGCTGCTGCGCATCGAGCTGCTCGCCCTCGAACTGCCCGAGGGCAACGAGGAGATCGCCTCCGTCCGCACCGAGGGCAAGCGTCTGGCCCAGGTCCTGGACGATCTGCTCGACCTGGCCCTGGCCGAGCACGCCGAGGCCGACGTGCGCCTCACGGACGTCGGCGCGCTGACCGCCGAGCGGGTCGCCTCCTGGCAGCCGGTCGCCGAAAGCCGGGGGGTACGGCTGGTGGGGGCCTGCCCGGCCGTCACCGCCTGGGCCGACCCGGTCACGCTGTCGAGCGCCCTGGACGCGGTGATCGACAACGCGGTGAAGTTCACGCCCGAGGACGGATGCGTCGAGGTGACGGTCGAGTCCAACGGCCGGACGTCGACCGTCGTGGTGACCGACTGCGGTCCCGGCCTCTCGGACGAGGACCTGACGCGCATCGGCGACCGCTTCTGGCGCAGCGCCGTCCATCAGAACGTCAAGGGCTCGGGCCTCGGCCTGTCCATCTCGCGGGCCCTGCTGGAGGCGGGCGGCGGCTCCATCGCGTACGACCACCAAGAGCCGCACGGCCTGCGCGTGACGGTGACGGTGCCGAGGTCGGAGCCCGGGCGCGTCACCTGAGCGGGGTGCGTCCGGTACGGCCGGCTACGGCTTGATCGACCGGTAGTAGCGCCGCGCGCCCTCGTGCAGGGGCAGCGGATCCGTGTAGATCGCGGTGCGCAGGTCCACGAGCTGGGCCGCGTGCACCTTCTGGCCGATGCGGTCGCGGCTGGCGATCACCGTGCGCGTGAGTTCCTCGGTCAGGTTCGCGTCCGCGTCGTCCCGTGTGATCAGGAAGTTGGCCACGGCCAGCGTCTGCACGGCCGCGCCGCGCTGTGCCTTCGGATAGGCGTCGGCGGGCATCACCGCGGCCCGGTAGTAGCGCGAGGCGCCGCCCTGCTCGTGCAGCTTCTTGACGAGGTCGCTGCCGATCGGCACCAGACGGATGTCGTCGGCCTCGGAGAGCTCGAGGACGGCGCTGGTGGGGAGGCCACCGGACCAGAAGAAGGCGTCGATCCTGTGGTCCTTGAGCATCTCCGGCATGTCCTTGATGCCGTTGTCGAGAGGCTCGATGTCGCTGTCGGCGTCCAGTCCCGCCGCCTGGAGCACGTGGTTCGCGATCAGCCGCACCCCGGAGCCGCTCGGACCGACGGCGACCTTCCTGCCCTTCAGATCCGCCACCGACCGTATGGACGACGAGCGCCGCACCACCAGGTGCACGTAGTCGTCGTACAGCCGCGAGCAGCCGCGCAGCCGGCCCGAGCCCGGCTTGTTCTGCAGGATGTACGTCTCCACGGCGTCGGCCGCCGCGATGCTGAAGTCGGCCTGGCCGGTGGCCACGCGCCGGATGTTCTCCTGCGACCCGTCGCTGTTCAGCAGCCTGACGTCGACATCGGGCATGTCCTTGGCCATGGCTCCCTGCAGGAGCGTGCCGTACTTCTGGTAGACCCCGGTCGGGGTGCCCGCGCTGAAGGTGATCGTCCCGTGCGGGGACTCCTCGCCGAACGGCAGCAGCCACCACAGCAGCAGCCCGACGACCGCGAGGACGGCCGTCGAGCCGAACAGCGCGCGGCGTCGGCCGATGTGGGGGAGTGCCGGGAACATGCGCGCGATCCTGCCAGCCCGAGGGCGGTCCTGACCAGGCCGGGACGGGCGGGACCGGGTCGTGGGGATCGATAGGCTCGGCCCATGCAGCCGTCCTTCCCGTCGCAGGACCCTTCTCCCGCAGCTCGAGCTGCTTCCCCGACGGCGTCTCCGGAGGCCGCGCGGGGCGCCTCGGCCGTCGGCGATCCGGCCGCCGCCCCCTCGCCCGCGGCCCTCTCACCGGGCTCCCCTTCCCCGGCCGCGCTGGTCCGGGAGTTCCACCGGGCGTTCGGGCTGCACACCGGCAGCGTCCCGGCCGAGGTCTCGCCGGCGCTGGCCGCGCACCGCGGGGAACTGCTGGCCGAGGAGGCCGCGGAAGTGGCGGAGGTCTCGGTCGGGGGTCCGCTCGACCGGCTGGCGCACGAACTCGCCGACGTCGTGTACGTGGCGTACGGCACGGCCCTCGTCCACGGGATCGACCTCGACGCGGTGATCGCCGAGATCCACCGGGCCAACATGACGAAGATCGGCCCCGACGGCCAGGTCGCCCGCCGGGCCGACGGCAAGGTCCTCAAGGGCGCGCACTACCGGGCCCCGGACGTCGCCGAGGTCCTGCGCCGCCAGGGATGGAGCGCGCCGGACGCCTAGGGGTGTGGCGTCCGGGCGGGGCCGTACGTGGCGTTCCGGCCGCCGGGAACCGTGCCGGGTCCTGCGGCCTGGAGGTCGTCCGGGGCCGAGCCGTCGCCGAGGGCACGTTTTCACTCGGGCCTCGGACAGACGTACGCGCGTACCCCTTCCACGGCCTCGGACCCGCTTGTTAACTTCGCGGAGCGGCGCCGTGCGACGTCGCTGAGCGAACCGCCCGGCAAGGTCGCCGGACCGCCCGGGACGAGCAGGGGGAGCGTATGGACGAGCCGGCCGAACTCGATCTGCCCGTCGAGGGCGGAACCCTGCGGGTCCTGCGGTTCGGTGGCGGGCCGCGCACCGCGCTCGCCGCCCACGGCATCACCGCGTCCGGCATGGCGTTCGGCGCCCTCGCCCGCCACCTCTCCGACGAGTGGAGCCTGTTCGCGCCCGACCTGCGGGGACGCGGCGGGAGCACCGACACCCCGGGCCCGTACGGCCTGGACCGGCACGCCGGCGATCTGTGCCGGCTGGCGGAAGGCCTCGGCGACGGGGCCCCGGTCGCGCTGACCGGGCACTCGATGGGCGCGTACGTCGCGCTGCTCGCCGCCGCGCGCAGCCCCGAACTGTTCGACCGGCTCCTGCTCGTCGACGGAGGGCTGCCCCTGCCGGTGCCGCCCGGCGCCGATCTCGACGGCATCCTCGACGTGACGCTCGGCCCCGCGATCGTGCGCCTCGGCCGGACGTACGAGACCGACCAGGACTACGTCGACTTCTTCCGCGCCCACCCGGCCCTGGGCCCGGACTGGAACGCCGACGTCGAGGCGTACGTCCGCTACGACCTCACGGGTCCCGAGGGCGCCCGCCGGTCGAAGGCACGCGAGGAAGCCGTACGGCAGGACGGGCGGGATCTGCTGGCCTCCGGGGACCGCTTCGCGGCGGACCTGGAGCGGCTCTCCGTCCCCGCGCTGCTGCTGCACGCGCCGCTCGGGCTGCTCGGCCAGGAGCCGCCGATGCTGCCCGCCACCGTGATCGAGCGCTGGACCGGCGGGTCGGTGGACCTGCCCGCCGAACTGGTCGAGGACTCCAACCACTACACGATCCTGCTGGGCGCCGCCGCGAAGACGGTGGCGGAACGGTTCACCGGCCTCGCCTGACGCCGGATCGGCGGGCGGCGGGGCCCGCGGGCGGCCGACGGTCAGCCGGAGGACCCGGCGATCCGGTCCAGCCACTCCTCCATGAGCCCGCGCTCCGGTGCGGTCCGGGCGTCGGTCCCCGCGGACCCCGCGCTCGCCCGGCTCCTGGGCCGGCCGACGGTACCGGTCGAGGACGCCCTGCGGCCCTCAGTCACCGCGTGACCTCCGCGGGCCCGGACGGCACGGTGACGGTCCGCCCTGGACCGGGTCCCGGACGGCACGGTGACGGCCGCCAGCGACCGGGCGCGGTACGGCCCGGAGCGCGGGCCGCGGCCGGACCCGTAGCGGCGGCCCGGTCCGCGCCCTGCCCGTGCGCCGTCCCGGCCGTGGGGCGCCTGCGTCCTGACCCACTCCGGCAACCGCCTACCCTTGTCACATGAGCAGCGGCGACCGGAGTCAGGCAGTGGACGTTCAGGAATCCAAGACGTACGAAGTGCGCACCTACGGGTGTCAGATGAACGTCCATGACTCCGAGCGGCTCTCCGGGCTCCTGGAGGACGCCGGATACGTGCGGGCCCCCGCGGGCTCGGACGGCGACGCGGACGTCGTCGTCTTCAACACCTGCGCCGTCCGCGAGAACGCCGACAACAAGCTCTACGGCAACCTGGGCCGCCTCGCCCCGATGAAGACCAAGCGCCCCGGCATGCAGATCGCCGTCGGCGGCTGCCTCGCCCAGAAGGACCGCGACACCATCGTCAAGAAGGCGCCCTGGGTGGACGTCGTCTTCGGCACGCACAACATCGGCAAGCTGCCGGTCCTGCTGGAGCGCGCCCGCGTCCAGGAGGAGGCGCAGATCGAGATCGCCGAGTCCCTGGAGGCGTTCCCCTCCACCCTGCCGACCCGCCGCGAGAGCGCGTACGCGGCCTGGGTGTCGATCTCCGTCGGCTGCAACAACACCTGCACCTTCTGCATCGTCCCGGCGCTGCGCGGCAAGGAGAAGGACCGCAGGACCGGCGACATCCTCGCCGAGATCGAGGCCCTGGTCGGCGAGGGCGTCTCCGAGATCACGCTCCTCGGGCAGAACGTCAACGCGTACGGCAGCGACATCGGCGACCGCGAGGCCTTCAGTAAGCTGCTGCGCGCCTGCGGAAGGATCGAGGGCCTGGAGCGCGTCCGCTTCACCTCGCCCCACCCGCGCGACTTCACCGACGACGTGATCGCCGCCATGGCCGAGACGCCGAACGTGATGCCGCAGCTGCACATGCCGATGCAGTCCGGCTCCGACACGGTCCTGAAGGCCATGCGCCGTTCGTACCGCCAGGAGCGCTTCCTCGGGATCATCGACAAGGTCCGGGCCGCCATCCCGCACGCGGCGATCACCACCGACATCATCGTGGGCTTCCCCGGCGAGACGGAGGAGGACTTCGAGCAGACCCTGCACGCCGTGCGCGAGGCCCGCTTCTCGCAGGCCTTCACCTTCCAGTACTCCAAGCGCCCCGGCACCCCGGCGGCCACCATGGAGGGGCAGATCCCCAAGGAGGTCGTCCAGGCGCGCTACGAGCGTCTCGTCGCGCTCCAGGAGGAGATCTCCTGGGACGAGAACAAGAAGCAGGTCGGCCGCACGCTGGAGTTGATGGTCGCCGAGGGCGAGGGCCGCAAGGACGGCGCCACCCACCGGCTCTCCGGCCGCGCCCCCGACAACCGCCTGGTCCACTTCACCAAGCCCGAGACGGAGGTCCGCCCCGGCGACGTGGTCACCGTCGAGATCACGTACGCCGCCCCGCACCACCTCCTCGCCGAGGGTGCCGTGCTGGACGTGCGGCGCACGCGCGCCGGAGACGCCTGGGAGAAGCGCAACGCCGCCGCGGCCGCCAAGCCGGCGGGCGTCATGCTCGGCCTGCCGAAGATCGGCGCCCCCGAGCCCCTGCCGGTCGCGGCGGGCACGGGCAGCGGCTGCGGCTGCGACTAGCCGGGTCCGGCGGGGCTCCCGCGACGCGGCGCACGCCACGCGCCCCCGGTGTTCCGGGCGTTGCGCGGTCGGGCGGAGTCCGGTCCCGCGCGTCGGGCCCCGGGCAGCCGCCGGGTGTCGGCGTTACGCTGCGGATCATGCTTGTAGCCGCCGCAGTCTGCCCCTGCCCCCCGCTGCTCGTCCCCGAGGTCGCCGCCGGCGCGGCACCCGAACTGGACGCCGCTCGTGCGGCGTGCACGGACGCGCTGGGCCTGCTCGCCGCGTCCCGTCCCGACCTGCTGGTCGTCGTCGGCCCCGCCGAGCAGAGCGGCCGCGGACCGCACCCGGAGGGAACGCGCGGCTCCTTCGCCGGCTTCGGGGTCGACCTCGCCGTCCGTCTCGGCGGGGACGGCGCGGCCGGCACCGGCGCCGACACCGCGGACCGCCCGCTCCCGGCCTCGCTCGCCGTCGCCGCCTGGCTGCTGGAGCGCACCGGCTGGTCCGACGCCCCCGTCGAGGGACTGGGAGTGGGAGAACCCCTGGAAGCCGAGCGGTGCGTTCGGACGGGCGCTCAGCTCGCCGCCCGGGCCGAGCGGGTGGCGCTGCTCGTGATGGGCGACGCCAGCGCGTGCCGGACCCTGAAGGCGCCGGGCTATCTCGACGAACGCGCGGCGGGTTTCGACGCGGAGGCCGCCCGCGCCCTCGGAACGGCGGACGTCGACGCGCTCAAGGCACTGGACGCCGAACTGGCCCAGGAGTTGAAGGTCGCCGGGCGGGCCCCCTGGCAGGTCCTCGCGGGCGCCGCGGAGGGCGCGGGTCTGGCCGGGGCCCTGCTCTACGACGAGGCGCCCTACGGCGTCGGATACATCGTGGCGGCCTGGTCCTAGGTCGCGCCGGGTTCGTGGACGCCGCCGGGATCCGCCGGGCGAAGCCGTCCCCGGAAACGGCGGACGGCCGGAAGCACGGGGCTTCGCGGCCGTCCGCCGATGTCCGCGCCGATCAGGGCGCCTGAGGCGGCGTCGGCATGTCCGGCGGTGTCGACGGCCTGTCGCCCTCCTTCGCCGCGAGGCGGTCCACGGCGTCCCTCGCCTTGCCGGTGCCCGTCCGGATCGTGCCGCTGTACTTGTGCTTGGTCTTCTCGTCCACGATCCTGGCGGCCTTCTCCAGGCCGTCGTTGACCTTGTGCCCGTGCTGCTGCGCGAGCCCCGAGACCTTGTCCCTGGCCGGCTCCAGCCTGGCTTTCAGATTGTCCATCAGACCCATGGTTCGCCTTCCCTCGACGGCAGTTACCTGTGGGCGCTCTCACCGGCTGCGTTGTCGGCGGCCTGGTCGGCGGTCTGCTGCCTGGGGATGTCGACGTCCTCCGTGGTGCCGGCCTCGGCGGTTCCCGCCGTCGCCCCGCCCCCGGTCCCGGACGAACCCTTCGCGTCCACCGCCACCTCCGCCTCGGTGCGGGCCGGCCCTGCGGGGGCCTGCGCCTCGGCGGTCGACGCCTCCTCCGTCGTCTTCGACCTGCGGAGAAGCCATGCAAATACGCCCATATCCACTCCATACGTTACTCGTGAGGGCGAAATCCCGCGTTGCCCGGTGCGTCCGATTGCGTCACCCGGGTCACCGGCTCCCGGCACCGGCGGCCGGAACCTCGCAACAGGCAACGAACCCGGACCGGGCCCGTCACGTAGCTCGTTAGGGGAGAGGCTCCGGGGTTTGCGAGACTGGGACCGTGAGCAGCGCACCCCCCGCCCCCCGGGTCATCGCCGTCGTCGGACCGACCGCGGCAGGAAAGTCCGATCTGGGCGTTTTCCTCGCCAAGAGCCTCGGCGGTGAAGTCGTCAACGCCGACTCCATGCAGTTGTACCGAGGGATGGACATCGGCACCGCCAAACTGACGGACGAGGAACGCGGCGGGGTCCCCCACCATCTGCTCGACATCTGGGACGTGACGGTCACGGCCAGCGTCGCCGAGTACCAGCGCCTCGCCCGCGCCCGTATCGACGCCCTGCTCGCCGAAGGCCGCTGGCCGGTGCTGGTGGGCGGCTCCGGACTGTACGTGCGCGGCGCCGTCGACAACCTGGAGTTCCCCGGCACCGACCCCGAGGTGCGCGCCCGCCTCGAGGAGGAGCTGACCCTGCGCGGCTCCGGCGCCCTGCACGCACGGCTCGCCATGGCGGACCCCGAGGCCGCCCACGCGATCCTGCCCAGCAACGGCCGCCGCATCGTCCGCGCCCTCGAAGTCATCGAGATCACCGGCAAGCCCTTCACCGCCAACCTGCCCGGCCACGACTCCGTGTACGACACCGTGCAGATCGGCGTCGACGTGGCGCGCCCCGAGCTGGACGAGCGCATCGCCCGCAGGGTCGACCGCATGTGGGACGCCGGGCTCGTCGACGAGGTGCGCACCCTGGAGGCGCGCGGCCTGCGCGCGGGGCGCACGGCGGCACGCGCGCTCGGATACCAGCAGGTGCTCGCGGCGCTCGCCGGGGAGTGCACCGAGGACGAGGCGCGCGCGGAGACCGTCCGCGCCACCAAACGCTTCGCGCGCCGTCAGGATTCATGGTTCCGGCGCGACCCGCGGGTGCATTGGCTCAGTGGGGCTGCGGCGGATCTCACAGAACTTCCCGAGCTCGCACTGGCGTTGGTGGAGCGACCGGTCACAGCCTGATCACGTCATGGCATCGGGACGCTCCGGCCGTCATCGGGGCCTCCGGTGGCGTGCCATCATCGAGCTTCGATCGACCAGTGAAGTCCGAGTTGGGAGGGCGCGTGGCGATGGAGGCCGGCCCTCGCGACACTGCACGAGGCACTGAGCACGGTGCCGTTCCGGACGGAGACGGTCTGAGCATCGACCCGGACGCCGATCGCGGCGTCGAGCCCGAGCTGGGCGGGGAACCCCTCAGCTCGGACGGACCCGACGACACCCCGGCCGGGGTGATCGCCGACGGACCGGAACCCGGTGCGATGTCCCCCGAGCCCGAGGTAGAGGTCGAGCTGCGCCCGCAGCGCCGTCTGCGCCTCTGGCAGCTCGCCCCCATCGTCGCGCTGGCGGCCACCGGATCCCTGATGTTCGCCTTTCCGCTGGCCTTCGAGTTCGGTGACGGCGGTGCCGTGGTCGCCATGCTCGGCCTGCTGATCTGCTCGTGCGCCGCCGGCTGGGGCATGATGGCCGCCCGCCGCGTCGGCTACGCCCTGCCCGGCTTCCCCGCGCGCGGCTCCGGCCGCCGCCCCGACTGGCGTGTGGTGATCGCGTACGTCGTGGTCGTCGCCGCGGTGGCGGTGCTCGCCGTGTGGCGCGTGGCGCGACTGCGCTGACCCCGGCGCCGGACCGCGACGCCCGGGCCCGACCCCGTACGATCGAGGAATGAGCACGCGGATCGCCTTCCTCAAGGGGCACGGGACCGAGAACGACTTCGTGATCGTCCCCGACCCGGAGAACGTCATCGACCTCCCGCCGGCCGCTGTCGCCGCCCTGTGCGACCGCCGTGCGGGCATCGGCGGCGACGGTCTGCTGCACGTCGTGCGCTCCGCGGCCCACCCGGAGGCCCGGGCCATGGCCGCCGACGCCGAGTGGTTCATGGACTACCGCAACGGCGACGGCTCGGTCGCCGAGATGTGCGGCAACGGAGTGCGCGTGTTCGCCCGCTACCTCCAGCGCGCCGGACACGTGGCCGAGGGCGACATCACGGTCGCCACGCGCGGCGGCGTGAAGACCGTGCACCTCGCCAAGAACGGCGATGTCACCGTCGGCATGGGCAGGGCCCTCCTCCCCGAGGCGCAGGTCACGGTCGCCGTCGGAGAGCGCAGCTGGCCCGCGCGCAACGTGAACATGGGCAACCCGCACGCCGTCGCCTTCGTGGACGACCTCGCCGACGCCGGCGACCTCTACGCACCGCCGCCGTTCACCCCCGCCTCGGTGTACCCGGACGGGGTCAACGTCGAGTTCGTGGTCGACCGGGGTCCGGGCCACGTCGCCCTGCGGGTCCACGAACGCGGCTCGGGCGAGACCCGCTCGTGCGGCACCGGCGCCTGCGCCGTGGCCGTCGCCGCGGCCCGCCGTGACGGCGCCGACCCGGCCGTCACCGGCACCCCCGCGACGTACACCGTCGACGTCCCCGGCGGCCGTCTGGTCATCACGGAGCGGGCCGACGGCGAGATCGAGATGACGGGCCCCGCGGTGATCGTCGCCGAGGGCGAGATCGACGCCGACTGGCTGGCCGCTTCCTCAAGCTGATCGAACCCGAGGGCGCCGTCCGGTGCCGAGGGGTCCGGGTGGCCGCGGGGAAGCCCGTCGTACCGCCCTCGGCCGTACGTCCGTGCCGCCCCTTTCAGAAGTTCGAAACTGTAAACCCCCGGACAGTCGCTCGAATGGGTGATCCGTTTCACGCTCGGCGAGAGGCGGTCAACCGGGCGTGGTGGGCTCGGTAGCATCAAGCACCGGCCCGGACGGGGGACCGACACCATCCCCTGAGCCGAGTACGCCCTGGGGCACCCGTCCGCCGGTCTTACGCAGCCGGAGGTGCCCATGAGTGCGGAGGCGACGAATCCCGCGACGCCAGGCCCCGCGACGCCCGCCCCGCAGCGCACGGCCCCGCTCGAACCGGGAGTGGCCCCAGCGCACCGCAGGAAGGGACGTCCGCGGATCGATCTGCGGCGACTGGGCCGGGCCGCACTGCTGGGACCCACCGCGCGCGACCGGCTGCCGGACGCGATCGGGCACGTGGCGGAGGCGCACCGCGCCCACCACCCCGACGCCAAACTGGAACCCCTGCGCCGGGCGTGGGTCCTCGCGGAGTCCTCGCACCGCGGCCAGATGCGCAAGAGCGGCGAGCCCTACATCACGCACCCTCTGGCCGTGACCCTGATCCTCGCCGAACTGGGCGCCGAGACCACGACCCTGACCGCCTCCCTGCTCCACGACACCGTCGAGGACACGGAAGTGACGCTGGATCAGGTCCGCGAGGAGTTCGGCGACGAGGTCTGCTATCTGGTCGACGGAGTCACCAAGCTGGAGAAGGTCGACTACGGCGCCGCCGCCGAACCGGAGACCTTCCGCAAGATGCTGGTCGCGACCGGCAACGACGTCCGCGTGATGTCGATCAAACTCGCCGACCGGCTGCACAACATGCGGACGCTCGGCGTGATGCGCCCGGAGAAACAGGCGCGCATCGCCAAGGTGACCCGCGACGTGCTGATCCCCCTCGCCGAGCGCCTCGGCGTCCAGGCGCTCAAGACCGAGCTGGAAGACCTCGTCTTCGCGATCCTGCACCCCGAGGAGTACGAACACACCCGGGAGCTGATCGTCGACAACGCGAGCCGCCCGGACGACCCGCTCGCGGAGATCGCCGAGGAGGTACGGGTGGTCCTGCGGGACGCCGGCATCCAGGCCGAAGTCCTCATAAGGCCACGGCACTTCGTCTCCGTGCACCGCGTGTCGCGCAAGCGCGGCCCGATGCGCGGCGCCGACTTCGGCCGCCTCCTCGTCCTCGTGAACGAGGACGCCGACTGCTACGGCGTGCTCGGCGAACTCCACACCTGTCTCACCCCGGTCGTCTCGGAGTTCAAGGACTTCATCGCCGTTCCCAAGTTCAACCTGTACCAGTCGCTCCACACGGCGGTCACCCGGGGCGACGGCCAGGTCGCCGAAGTCCTCATCCGCACCCACCAGATGCACAAGGTCGCCGAGGCCGGCGTCATCGCCCTCGGCAACCCCTACGCCCCGCCGTCGGAGGACCAGCCGGACGGCGGCGACCGCCCCTTCGAGGGCGAGCGCGCCGACCCCACCCGCCCCGGCTGGCTCTCCCGCCTGCTGGACTGGCAACAGGGCGCCCCCGACCCCGACACCTTCTGGTCGACCCTGCGCGAAGACCTCGCCCAGGACCGCGAGATCACCGTGTTCCGCGCGGACGGCGGCTCCCTCGGCCTTCCGGAGGGCGCCAGTTGCGTCGACGCCGCCTACGCGCAGTACGGGGAGGACGCGCACGCCTGCATCGGCGCGCGCGTCAACGGCCGCCTGGCGACGCTGAGTACGGTCCTCAAGGACGGCGACACCGTTCAGCTCCTCATGGGCCAGGACCCCGCCTCCGAGCCCTCCAGGGAGTGGCTGGAGCACGCCCACACGGCCGCCGCCCGGATCGCCATCCAGCGCTGGATGGCCACCCACCCCGCACCCGGCGCCGAGGAGGCCGCCGCCACGGGCCCCAGGCCGCCCGCCGAGACCCCGCCGACGCGTCCCGCCGCCGCCCACCCCGCCCGCCCCGCCAACGCCCTCGTGGACCAGCCGGGCGCCTCCGTCCGCATGGCAGGCTGCTGTACGCCCGTCCCGCCGGACGAGGTCACCGGCTTCGCCGTGCGCGGGGGAGTGGTCACCGTGCACCGGGTGGAGTGTCCCGGAGCGGCACGGATGAAGGGCGACGGGCGCCCGGAGGTCGGTGTGCGCTGGGGCGCCACCACCGAGTGCCGCGTCACCCTGGTCGCCGAGTCCTTCGGCCGGCCGCACCTGCTGGCCGACCTCACCGAAGCCATCGCCGGGGAAGGCGTCGCCATCGTGTCGGCGACCGTGGAACCTCCCAGCCAGCAGCGCGTGCGCCACACCTACACCCTTCAACTCCCGGACGCGGCACACCTCCAGGGCCTGATGCGCGCCATGCGCAACGTGCCCGGCGTGTTCGACGTGAGCCGGGCCCAGCATCCGGCGGCCGCCCAGTAGCCACCGGCCCCGACGTCCGCGCTCGCCCGATGGGCCTCCGGAGGGACACGTTCGGGTGGGCCGGGCGCGCGTCGCCACCACCGGCCCGGCGCACGCTGGTAGCGGTGGTCCATGCCGCTCGAAGCCGCCCCCGCCCCTGTCCCCGCTCCCAGCCGCCCGAGGAGCCGCCGCGTCCAGGCGGCCCTGCTCGCCTCGGCCGTCTCCGTCTGCCTGATCGCCGCGAGCGCCCCCTCCCCGGGCACGGCCCTCGGCATCGGCGACCGGCTCTTCCCGACCCTCGGCAACCCCGGCTACGACGTCGCGTCGTACGACCTCGCGTTCACCTACTCCGGCGCCAACGACAAGCCGCTCACGGCCGTGACCACCATCGACGCCCTGACGACCGCCCGGCTGGACCGCGTCAACCTCGACTACGCCCACGGAACGGTGCGGTCGGTCGAGGTCAACGGCGCGCCCGCCGACTTCGCGAGCGCGGGCGACGACCTGGTGGTGACCCCGGCCAGGACGCTGCCCGCCGGGAGCCCGCTGCACATCACCGTGCGCCACACCAGCGACCCGGTGCCCGCCAAGGACCAGGACGGCGGCTGGGTCCGCACGAAGGACGGCCTCGCGATGGCCAACCAGGCCGACGCCGCGCACCTGGTCTTCCCGTGCAACGACCACCCCTCCGACAAGGCGATGTTCACCTTCCACGTCACGGCGCCCGAGGGCTACACCGCCGTGGCCAACGGACTCCCGGAGGGCACCCGGCGGGCGGGCGGAACCACCACCTGGTCGTACCGCGGCGAACACCCCATGGCCACCGAGCTGGCCCAGGTCTCCATCGGCCGCTCCAGCGTGCTGCACCGCACCGGTCCGCACGGCCTGCCCGTCCGCGACGTCGTCCCCACCCAGGACCGCGCGGCGCTCGAACCGTGGCTCGCCAGGACCCCCGACCAGATCGCCTGGATGGAGAGCAAGGTCGGGCGGTACCCCTTCGAGACGTACGGGCTGCTGATGGCCCAGGCGCAGACCGGCTTCGAGCTGGAGACACAGACGCTCTCCCTGTTCGAGAAGGACCTCTTCACCGAGCCCGCCTACCCGAAGTGGTACGTCGAGTCGATCATGGTGCACGAGCTGTCCCACCAGTGGTTCGGCGACAGCGTCAGCCCCCGCACCTGGTCCGACCTGTGGCTGAACGAGGGGCACGCCACCTGGTACGAGGCCCTGTACGCCGAGGAGAAGGCGAACCGGCCCATGGAGAAGCGGATGAAGGCGGCCTACGCCATGTCCGACGCGTGGCGCGCCGCCGGCGGCCCGCCCGCGGCACCCAAGGGACCGAAGCCCGGCCACAAGATCAGCATCTTCCGGCCGAACGTCTACGACGGCGCGGCCCTCGCCCTTTACGCGCTGCGCCAGGAGATCGGGCGTCCCGCCTTCGAGCGTCTGGAGCGGACCTGGGTCACGGTCAACCGCGACGGCGTCGCCTCCACGGCCGACTTCGTGGACCTCGCGTCCGCCATGGCGGGCCGCGATCTGAGGGGCTTCTTCAAGGCATGGCTCTACGGCGAGAAGACGCCCCCGATGCCGGGCCACCCCGACTGGAAGAGCGACACCCCGCAGGCCCGCAAGGGCGCGTGAGACAGCGGGGTCCACGCGCGCGTGCGGCGACGGGGTGACGGAAGGTGTCCGGGCGTCGCACCGCGGACCGGTGACGGCGGCACGACGGGGCGTGGCCTCGTGACGACGGCCCGTCGCCGACGCCGGGCGGAACACCCGGGACCGCAGCACGCGCGGGCAGGTCCGCGGGTGCGCGACGGTGCCTGTTAAGTCGCGTGACGAGACGGCCCGTACCGTGCGACCATCTTCGAGCCGACGGAGCAGCCCCCTCACCGGGGGCGATCCGGCGGTGACCGGGAATCTCCCGGCGGCCCCGGACGTTGTTCCCTGTGACGGACGACATCTGTCGGCCTTCCGCTTCCGCTCTACGTAAGGATCCAATGACCTCCTCTTCTTCCCCTTCCCAGGACGCGCAGAGCCCCGCGCAGAACTACCCCGAAGGTCTTCGGGCCGATGCCCTGATGGAAGAGGACGTCGCCTGGAGCCAAGAGATCGACGGAGACCGGGACGGCGACCAGTTCGACCGCTCCGAGCGCGCGGCCCTGCGCCGCGTGGCGGGCCTTTCCACCGAGCTCGAGGACGTCACCGAGGTCGAGTACCGACAGCTCCGTCTGGAGCGCGTCGTCCTCGTCGGTGTGTGGACCACGGGGACCGTTCGGGACGCGGACAACTCGCTGGCCGAGCTGGCCGCCCTCGCGGAGACCGCGGGAGCACTCGTGCTCGACGGCGTCGTCCAGCGCCGCGACAAGCCCGACGCGGCCACCTACATCGGTTCCGGCAAGGCCAACGAACTCCGGGACATCGTCATCGAGACCGGCGCGGACACGGTGATCTGCGACGGTGAGCTGAGCCCCGGCCAGCTGATCCACCTCGAAGACGTCGTCAAGGTCAAGGTCATCGACCGTACGGCCCTGATCCTCGACATCTTCGCCCAGCACGCCAAGTCCCGAGAGGGCAAGGCGCAGGTCGCGCTCGCGCAGATGCAGTACATGCTGCCGAGGCTCCGAGGCTGGGGTCAGTCGCTGTCCCGTCAGATGGGCGGCGGCTCGGGCGGCGGTCTCGCCACCCGTGGTCCCGGTGAGACGAAGATCGAGACGGACCGGCGTCGTATCCGCGAGAAGATGGCGAAGATGCGCCGGGAGATCGCGGACATGAAGACGGGCCGCGACATCAAGCGCCAGGAGCGCCGCCGCAACAAGGTGCCCTCGGTCGCGATCGCCGGCTACACCAACGCCGGCAAGTCGTCCCTGCTCAACCGCCTCACGGGCGCGGGCGTCCTCGTCGAGAACGCGCTGTTCGCGACCCTCGACCCGACCGTCCGCCGGGCGGAGACCCCGAGCGGCCGGCTGTACACGCTGGTCGACACGGTCGGTTTCGTACGGCATCTGCCGCACCACCTGGTCGAGGCGTTCCGCTCCACCATGGAGGAGGTCGGCGACTCCGACCTCATCCTGCACGTGGTGGACGGATCGCACCCCGACCCGGAGGAGCAGCTGGCCGCCGTGCGCGAGGTCGTCCGGGACGTCGGCGCGACGAAGGTGCCCGAGATCGTCGTGATCAACAAGGCGGACGCGGCGGACCCGCTGGTGCTCCAGCGGCTGCTGCGGATCGAGAAGCGCTCCATCGCGGTCTCGGCCCGCACCGGCCAGGGCATCGCCGAGCTGCTCGCCCTGATCGACAACGAGCTGCCCCGCCCCTCGGTCGAGATCGAGGCGCTCGTGCCGTACACGGAGGGTCAGTTGGTCGCCCGCGCCCACACCGAGGGCGAGGTGATCTCCGAGGAGCACACCGCGGAGGGCACCCTCCTCAAGCTGAGGGTGCACGAGGAGCTGGCGGCGGACCTCGCTCCGTACGTCGCGGAGCCCGCGCTCCGCTAGACGTCCGCGCCCCGCACGACGCGAAGTCCCGCCCCCTCACCCGAGGGAGCGGGACTTCGTCGTCCAGCAGGCCGGCGGACGCGCCGGGGGCTACCGGCCGCCGTACTCCTTGCTCATCTGCTCGTACAGCGACCGCGCGCCGCGCCCCAGCCGTGGGCCGGCCAGCCAGGTGTTGCCGGCCGGGCCGATCGACGTGTTCGACACGAGTTCGGTCTTCCCGTCGATGACGCGGAACCAGCCGCCGCCGGACGAACCACCGGTCATGGTGCAGCCGATGCGGTACATCGCCGGCAGGGCCGGGTCCAGCGAGAGACGCCCCGGCCTGTCGACGCACTTGAACATCTTGAGGCCGTTGTACGGCGGCGCGGCCGGGTAGCCCCAGGCGCCCATCGCACCGACCTCCCGCGCGGTCGGCGCGGAGAAGTCGACGGGCAGCGCGTTGCCGACCGTCTCCTCCAGCGACCTGTCCCCCTGCTCCGGCTTCACATGCAGCAGGGCGTAGTCGTACGGAGCGCCCGCACCGCCCGTCTCGTCGCCGCCCGAGATCCACTCCTGGGACGTCGAGGCCCAGTCCGCCCACCACTGGCCGTAGGGGGCGACCTCCGAGGCCGTCGCGGTGCCGAGCTGCGCCTCGGACTTCCCCTGGTCGTTGTACGACGGCACGAAGGCGATGTTGCGGTACCAGCCGCCGTCGCCGCCCGCGTGCACACAGTGGCCGGCGGTCCACACGAGGTTGGACTTCCCGGGGTGGTTCACGTCCTTGACGACCGTGCCCGAACAGACCATGGAGCCCTTGGGGGAGTCGAAGAAGACCTTGCCCACGGGCGCCGCGTGCTGGTGGTACGGGGTCTTCTCCGCCTGTGCCCGCACCGGATCGGGCTCCGGGTCACTGATCCCCTGGTCCGCCGTCGCGTCCTTCGCGGAGATCGTCTTGTCGGGATCCTCGGCGGACTTCATCCGCTCCGGCTTCCACAGTCCGTCGATCACCGGGTTGACGAAGTCCTCGGCCCGGCCGAGCCACTTGTCGCGGTCCCAGTTCTTCCAGGCGCCGTTCTTCCACTGGTCGACGTCGATGCCGTGCTGCCTGAGCCTGTCCCTGATGTCGTCCGGGACCTTGATCTTGTCGTCGCCGCTCGCCGAACCCTGCGAGGCGGACGGGGTGGACCCGCCCGCCTCGTCGTCGCCAGGACCGCAGGCGGTCGCGGTGAGCGCCAGCGCCGCCATCAGGCCGGTGGCGGCGAGGACCGTACGACGCCGTCTTGAAGAACGCATGCTGCGGTAACCCCCGTTGAAGCTCTGGCTTCCGTGTCCGTCGTGCGCCGGGCCGCTCCTCGCGGAGCCCTCCCGGACGCGACACCCCACTATGCACAAGCAGTCGGGGACGAACAGCGGTGGGCCGGTGAACGTTCCTCCGCACCGGCCCACCGCTGTTCATCCCCGGCGCCTCACGCCGTCCGGGTCACCGCCCGGCGAACTTCCCGCTCACCGAGTCGTACACGCCCTTGGCCACCGGCCCCAGCCGCGGACCCGCGAGCCAACCGGACTTGACCGGACCGATCGAGGTGTTGGAGACCAGGGCCGGCTTGCCGTCCGAGCCCGCGGCCACCCAGCCGCCGCCTGAGGAACCGCCGGTCATGGTGCAGCCGATGCGGTACATGGTCGGGTCCGCCTGCGCGATCGACAGCCGTCCCGGCTTGTCCGTGCACTGGAACATCTGCTGGCCCTCGAACGGCGGCGCGGCCGGGTAACCCGTCGCCGTGACGCTCGACACCTTCGTCACGGCGGGGGCGTTGAAGTTCACCGGCAGCGCCGAACCCACCGTCTCCTCCAGCGACTTGCCGTCGCTGCCCTTCTCCGGCGTCACATGCAGCACGGCGAAGTCGTACGAGGCCCCCTGCCCGCCCGTCGAGCCACCCTGCTCGATCCACTGGTCGGAGGTCTGCGCCCAGTCGCTCCACCACACTCCGTAGGGGGCGACCTCCTCGCGCGGCGCGTTCTGCAACTGCGCGGCGGTCTTGCCGGCGTCGTTGTACGAGGGCACGAAGGCGATGTTGCGGTACCAGCCGCCCTTCTTGCCCGCGTGGACGCAATGGCCGGCGGTCCAGACGAGGTTGGACTTGCCCGGGTGGGCCGGGTCCTCGACCACCGTCGCCGAGCAGACCATCGTGCCCTCGGGGGAGTCGAAGAACACCTTGCCGGACTCCGGCACCCCGGCGTGGTACGCGGGCTTCACGGCGCGCGCGGTCACCGGAGCCGGCTCCGGGTCGGTGACGCCCTGGTCACCGCTGAGGTCAGCGTCGTCGACGCCCTTGTTCTCGTCCGGGTCGTCCGCCCCGCGCATCCGCTCGGGGTCCCACAGGCCCTTGATGATCGGGTTGATGAAGTCGTCGGCCTCGCGCAGCCAGTCGTCCCGGTCCCAGTTCTTCCAGGCGCCGTTCTTCCACTTGTCGACGTCGAAGCCGTGCTCCTTGAGCTTGTCCTTGAGGTCGTCCGGGATCTTGATCTTCCCGTCGCTGCTCGCGGACGCGGAGGCGCTGGACTTGGCGTCGGCGTTGTCGTCGCCCGAGTTGCAGGCGGTGGCGGTCAGCGCCAGCGCCGCGGTGAGGCCGACCGCGGCCAGAACAGGGGACGTTCCGCGGCGCGCGCCCCTCCCTCGGCGTGCGGCGAAGGGCGGGCGTATGGATCGCATGGTGCAACTCCCCCTGGGCGTCTGTGAACTGGTCAGGATCCGTCGATCCGGAACCCGTCGGTACGGGACGTGCGGGACGCACGGGACCGCTGGTGACGATCGATCGGCCGTGACCGGCGATCGTCCGGTATCGCTGAACGGCACCACACACTATGCGCTCGCTGTGGGGGACATCCGACGGAACGGCAACGGTTCCGTCACGGCAAGGATCTTCGATCCACCCGCTTCCCAACGCCCGCGGCGTCGTTGATACGTACGGGGGGCCTGAGGCCTGCGTTCGAAACCCCTCGCCAACTCGCCTCTGGACAGCGGGAGGACCTGAAGTCGTGGCCGTGACCGAATCAGCGGTGGTGCCGTCGAAGGCTCCTGGTGAAGCCGAAGGAGCGCGGAACGGCGCGTCCACGGAGACCGAGGGAGCGCGCGCGGCGCACGAGGGGATCCTGCGGCGCCAGTCGGCGCGCGAGTCCGCGGCCCGCACCTACGCGCGCGCCCTGCCGATCGTCCCGGTGCGGGCCCGCGGCCTGACGATCGAGGGCGCCGACGGCCGCCGCTATCTCGACTGCCTCTCCGGCGCGGGGACGCTGGCCCTCGGGCACAACCACCCCGTCGTCCTGGAGGCGATCAGGAAGGTCCTCGACTCGGGTGCGCCGCTGCACGTCCTCGACCTCGCGACCCCGGTCAAGGACGCCTTCACCACCGAGCTGTTCCGCACACTGCCGCCGCGGTTCGCGGAACGGGCCCGCATCCAGTTCTGCGGCCCCGCCGGCACGGACGCCGTGGAGGCCGCTTTCAAGCTGGTGCGCGCCGCCACCGGGCGCACCGGCCTCCTCGCGTTCACCGGTGCCTACCACGGCATGACAGCGGGGGCGCTCGAAGCGTCCGGGGGCGCGGCCGACGTCCGGGTGGCGCGCCTGCCCTACCCGCAGGACTACCGCTGCCCCTTCGGCGTCGGCGGGGAGCGCGGCGCCGAACTCGGAGCGCGGTGGACGGCGTCGCTTCTCGACGACACCAAGTCGGGGGTGCCGATGCCGGCGGGGATGATCCTCGAACCCGTCCAGGGGGAGGGCGGCGTGATCCCGGCGCCGGACACCTGGACGCGGCGGATGCGGGAGATCACGGCGGCGCGGTCCATCCCGCTCATCGCGGACGAGGTCCAGACCGGCGTGGGCCGGACCGGTGCCTTCTGGGCCGTCGAACACAGCGGGATCACCCCCGACGTGATGGTCCTTTCCAAGGCCATCGGTGGCAGCCTGCCGCTGGCCGTCGTGGTCTACCACGACGACCTCGACGTGTGGGAACCCGGCGCCCACGCGGGCACGTTCCGCGGCAACCAGCTCGCCATGGCCGCCGGCACGGCCACCCTCGCGTACGTGCGTGAGAACGGTCTGGCCCAGCGTGCGGCCACCGTCGGAGCCCGCATGCTGATCGAACTCAGGTCACTGGCGGCGGAGTTCCCCCTCATCGGCGACGTGCGGGGCCGAGGCCTGATGATCGGTCTCGAATGCGTGGACCCGGAAGCACCCCCGGCCTCCACACCCGACGGTCCCCGGCCCGCCGCTCCCGAAGTGGCGGCGGCCGTCCAGCGGGAATGCCTGCGCAGAGGCCTGATCGTGGAACTGGGCGGCCGCCGGTCGAGCGTGGTCCGCCTGTTGCCCCCGCTGACGATCAGCGACGAACAGACGACCGCCGTCCTCGACCGGCTCGCGGACGCGGTGCGGGCGGTGGCCCATGAGGACCGGCGTCCCGGACGGGACGGAACGCGGGGCGCCGACCGCCCCCGGT
The DNA here is from genome assembly GCF_002078175.1 of Streptomyces sp. M41(2017). GTDB lineage: Bacteria > Actinomycetota > Actinomycetes > Streptomycetales > Streptomycetaceae > Streptomyces. The sequence continues at coordinate 4,027,161 of NZ_MWFK01000001.1, forward strand.
GACGGTCCGTAGCCGTCCCGAGCCCGACGCATCTCCCCACCCTCCGGTGCGTCGCCGCGCCCACCCGAACGACCCCCAAGGAATGCCCGTGAACACCGTCCCCGCACCCGACCACCGCCCCCTCGCACGCGAGCGGACCGCCGGGGACCCGGTCCCGCAACGCTCCGTGGCGGAATCGGTTCCCCGGCAGAAGGCCGGCCGCCGGGAGTCCGAGTGGTTGCGCGGATGTACCGCCGACCCCCTGGAGCACCCCGACACCCGAACCGCCGCCCAGGCCGCGGCAGTCGAGAACCTGCTGCGCTGCTGGGTACGGGAGAACGACCTGGCCGCCCCGGACCACGGCACCCTCCGTATCCCGCTTCCCGCCAGCGGTGCGATCCTGCTGGTCCCCGTCCACTACTGGTCGGCAACCGGCTGGCACCGCTTCGGCCTCCCGCACCTCGCCTACGCCCCCGAAGGCGCGCCTCCCGCGGACGCGGTGACCGTGGCCGCACTCCTCGCCCGCGAGGCGGCCGCAGCCGGCACACCGACCGCGGCCGACCGGCCCGCCGGCGGCGGACAGACCGCGCAGACCGAGGACGGTAACGTGGGGCAGGCCGCGCACGGTGAGGACGGCAGCGTCGGGCAGGCCTCGCGCACCGGAACTGTCGTGGACGTGCGGGACTCCGTTGACCGGACCCCTTCCGACACACTGCCCGCCGTTCCGCTGCCGTTCCTCCCGTCACCCCGCACCGATCACGCGACGGCAGTGCCGCGCCGCCGTGCCGCCCGTACCGAGGACAGCCCGGCCGGTGAGGGCGCCGACCTCGTGGGACGCGTCGCCGACTCGGTCCGGCGCACCGCCGTGTTCATCGAAGACCGGCGGGAACACCCCGCCGACACGGGCGACCGCTTCCTGGCCGCCGAGCAGGCACTCCTCCTCGGCCACCCGCTGCACCCGACCCCGAAGGGCCGCGAGGGCCTCTCCGATGCCGAAGGCGCCCTCTACTCGCCGGAGTTGCGTGGATCGTTCCCGCTGCACTGGATGGCCGTCGCACCCGCAGTCCTCGCGTCCGACTCCGCGTGGACGGAGCGGGGCCGGCCCGTGTCCGCGGAGCAGCTGGCCCGGCGGCTGGCCGGCCCCGACCTGGCGCTACCCGACGGATACGCCGCCGCCCTGCCCCTGCACCCCTGGCAGATGCGCGAGCTGAAGCACCGCACGGAGACCGCCGCCCTGCTGGACGCCGGACTGCTCCTCGACCTCGGCCCCCTCGGCGATGCGTGGCACCCCACCTCCTCCGTCCGCACCGTCCACCGCTCCGGCGCGCCCGCGATGCTGAAACTCTCCCTCGGGCTGCGCATCACCAACTCCCGCCGTGAGAACCTCCGCAAGGAGCTGCATCGGGGAGTCGAGGTCCATCGCCTCCTGCGCAGCGGCCTGTGCAAGGAGTGGCAGGCCGTCCACCCGGGCTTCGACATCGTCCGCGACCCGGCGTGGCTCGCCGTCGACGGGCCGGACGGCAAGCCCGTCCAAGGGCTCGACGTGATGATCCGGCACAACCCGTTCGGGCCGGCGGACGACGCCGGCTGCGTCGCGGGACTCGTCTCACCCCGACCGCACGAGTCCGCCGACGGCCGCCCCCTCATGCGGTCCCGGCTCACCGCGCTCATCACGGGGCTCGCCGCACGCACCGGACGCCCACGCGGTGCCGTCGCCGCCGAGTGGTTCCTGCGCTACCTCGAACACGTCGTCCGTCCCGTCCTCTGGCTCGACAGCGAGGCGGGCATCGCCCTGGAGGCACACCAGCAGAACACCCTGCTCCTGCTGGACGCCGACGGCTGGCCCACCGGCGGCCGCTACCGGGACAACCAGGGTTACTACTTCCGTGCCTCCCGCCGCGCCGACCTCGACGCCCGGCTGCCCGGAATCGGCGAGCGCAGCGACACCTTCGTCTCCGACGAGGTCACCGACGAACGCTTCGCCTACTACCTCGCCATCAACAACGTCCTCGGACTCATCGGCGCCTTCGGCTCCCAACGGTTGGCCGACGAGCGCCTGTTGATCGCCGCCTTCCGCCGCTTCCTCTCGGACGTCGCCACCGGCCCGGCCAGGCTTCGCACGACGATGCCCGCCCTGCTGCTCGACTCACCTGTCCTGCGCTGCAAGGCCAACCTGCTGACCCGGCTGCACGGCCTCGACGAACTCGTCGGCCCCGTCGACACGCAGTCCGTCTACGTCTCCCTCTCCAACCCCCTTCATTCCTGAGGAACATGACCCACCCCGTCTCCTGAGAGGAGCCTCGTGCCTCCCACCGACGCGAGCACCGAAGCTGACACGCATCCCGCCGCGCAGGTCGCTCCCGGATCCGGCCCGGACACCGGAACCCGACCGCACACCGGCTCGGCCCTGGACGCCCCCACGGACTGCGAGGACACCCTCGACCTCCGCCTTCCCGACGACCTGATCGCCCTGTTCGCCGCTGGCGGGGAACAGGCGGGGGACGCCGACGCCCGGGTCGGTGACGCCTGGACCCGCGCGGCGGCAGGGATCGAGGGCGTCGAGGCGCCGGGAACCGGGGACGGCGGTGCCGGTGGGGCCGATCTGCTCGACCGGGTCGGCGGCTGGGGCCCGGTCGCCACCGATGTCGGCGTCTTCCAGCTTGTCCCCGTACGGCCCGACCGGGACGCCCCGCTCGTGTCGCGCTGGATGAACGACCCCGCCGTCGCTGCCTTCTGGGAACTGGAGGGCCCTCAGTCCGTCGTCGAGAAGCACCTGCGCCCCCAGGTGGACGGAGACGGACGCAGCGTGCCCTGTCTCGGGGTGCTGGACGGCATCCCGATGAGCTACTGGGAGATCTACCGCGCGGACCTCGACCCCCTGGCGCGCCACTACCCCGCCCGGCCCCACGACACCGGTATCCATCTCCTGATCGGTACCGTCGCCGACCGTGGACGAGGTCTCGGCTCCGTCCTGCTCAGAGCCGTCGCCGACCACGTCCTGGACAAGCGTCCCTCCTGTGCCCGCGTCGTCGCGGAACCCGACCTGCGCAACACACCCTCCGTCTCCGCTTTCCTGAGCGCCGGTTTCCGCTATTCCGCCGAGGTCGACCTGCCCGACAAGCGGGCCGCCCTCATGGTCCGGGACCGGGCTCTGCGCGATCTGCTGTGAGCCGTCACATCTGGTACACCGCTCGACCCGGTCCGGTTCCCATGTGTGGGCCCCTCGTCCGCCCCACAGCTGCGGACCCCCCTCCACCGGCCGGTGGATCCACCCTCCCCGCACCCGTCCTGATCGCGCCCCCGGCCCCGGCCTTGATCGCCCGGCTGTCAGTGGCGCCCCGTAGGCTGGCACCGCTATGACGAAGCCCTCACTCCCCGAACTCCTGCATGCTGCCGTCACTGCTGTCGGCGGCACGGAGCGCCCCGGCCAGGTGACCATGGCCGAAGCCGTCGCGGGTGCCATCGACGACAGCTCCCACCTGCTGGTCCAGGCGGGCACCGGCACCGGAAAGTCCCTCGGATATCTGGTGCCCGCGCTCGCCCACGGAGAGCGGGTGGTGGTGGCGACCGCCACCCTGGCGCTCCAGCGACAGCTCGTGGAGCGGGACCTCCCGCGCACCGTCGACGCACTGCACCCGCTGCTGCGCCGCCGCCCCGAGTTCGCGATGCTGAAGGGCCGCTCGAACTACCTGTGCCTGCACCGCCTGCACGAGGGCATGCCGCAGGACGAGGACGAGGGACTGTTCGACCAGTTCGAGGCCGCCGCCCCCACCAGCAAGCTGGGTCAGGACCTGCTGCGGCTGCGCGACTGGTCCGACGAGACCGAGACCGGCGACCGTGACGACCTCACTCCCGGAGTCTCCGACCGGGCCTGGGGCCAGATCTCGGTGTCCTCCCGCGAGTGCCTCGGCGCGACCAAGTGCGCCTACGGAGCGGAGTGCTTCGCGGAGGCGGCCCGCGAGCGCGCCAAGCTCGCCGAGGTCGTCGTGACCAACCACGCGCTGCTCGCGATCGACGCCATCGAGGGCGCCCCGGTCCTCCCGCAGCACGAGGTCCTGATCGTCGACGAGGCGCACGAACTGGTCTCCCGCGTGACCGGCGTCGCCACCGGCGAGCTCACCCCCGGGCAGGTCAACCGCGCCGTCCGCCGCTCCGCGAAGCTGGTCAACGAGAAGGTGGCCGACCAGCTCCAGACCGCGGCCGAGGGCTTCGAACGCCTGATGGAGCTGGCCCTGCCGGGCCGCCTGGAGGAGATCCCCGAGGACCTCGGATACGCCCTGATGGCGCTCCGGGACGCCACCCGCCAGGTGATCTCGGCCCTGGGCTCCACCCGCGACAAGTCCGTCCAGGACGAGGACGCCGTCCGCAAGCAGGCCCTGGCCTCCGTCGAGTCGGTGCACGACGTGGCGGAGCGCATCACGAACGGCTCGGAATGGGACGTCGTCTGGTACGAGCGCCACGACCGCTTCGGCGCCTCCCTCCGTGTGGCGCCCATGAACGTGTCGGGCCTGCTGCGGGAGAAGCTCTTCACGGACCGCTCCGTCGTCCTGACATCCGCGACGCTCAAACTGGGCGGTGACTTCAACGGGGTGGGTGCCTCCCTCGGGCTCGCCCCCGAAGGCACGGCGGGCGACGACGTCCCCCAGTGGAAGGGCGTCGATGTCGGCTCGCCCTTCGACTACCCCCGCCAGGGAATCCTCTACGTGGCCAAGCACCTCTCCCGCCCCGCGCGGGACGCCGACCGCGGAGACATGCTGGACGAGCTGACCGACCTGATCCAGGCCGCCGGCGGTCGCACGCTCGGCCTGTTCTCCTCGATGCGCGCGGCCCAGCTCGCGGCGGAGGAGCTGCGCACCCGCATCCCCGCGTACCCGATCCTGCTCCAGGGCGAGGAAACGCTCGGTGAGCTGATCAAGAACTTCGCGGCGGACCCGAAGACCTGCCTCTTCGGCACCCTGTCGCTCTGGCAGGGCGTGGACGTGCCGGGCACGAGCTGCCAGCTGGTCGTCATGGACAAGATCCCGTTCCCGCGCCCGGACGACCCGCTCATGAGCGCCCGCCAGAAGGCGGTCGAGGACAACGGAGGCAATGGTTTCATGGCCGTCGCCGCCACCCACGCCGCCCTCCTGATGGCACAGGGCGCCGGCCGTCTGGTCCGCGCGTCCGGTGACCGCGGCGTGGTCGCCGTCCTGGACCAGCGCCTGGCCACGGCACGCTACGGCAGCTATCTGAAGGCCTCGCTGCCCGACTTCTGGTACACCACCGACCGCAACCAGGTCCGCCGGTCCCTCACCGCGATCGACCAGAAGGCGCAGGAGACCGAGGCCGTCCGGGCGGCGGCCGCGGAGCAGGCGGCGTCTGCGACGGAGGAGGCGGAGACGGTCGAAACGGTCGGCGATGTCGAGGCGGCGGAGGCCTCGGAGGACGCCTAGACCGGTCTCGACGGCGAGCGGCTGGGCGGATCGGGGACTCGGCGCCGTCGTCGACGCCGGGCGAGGCGATCAGGTCGCGCGGGGCGCCCGGGACGCGTGTGCCGCGCCCCTTTACGCAACAGGGGCGCGGCAGCAGCACACACAGGGCCCCGGAACCGGCGCAGTTGGTTCCGGGGTCCGGTCAGAGGCGGGGGTGGGGATCCACCCCCGCGGTGTCACACCCGGCGCAGCACCGCGACGACCTTGCCGAGGATGGTCGCCTCGTCGCCGGGGATCGGCTGGTAGGCGGAGTTGTGCGGCAGCAGCCAGACGTGGCCGTCCTCCCGCTTGAAGCGCTTCACCGTGGCCTCGCCGTCCAGCATCGCGGCGACGATGTCGCCGTTCTCCGCGACCGGCTGGCGGCGGACCGTCACCCAGTCCCCGTCACAGATGGCGGCCTCGATCATCGAGTCTCCAACGACCTTCAGGACGAACAGCTCACCGTCGCCCACCAACTGGCGGGGGAGCGGGAACACGTCCTCGACCGACTCCTCGGCGAGGATCGGGCCACCGGCGGCGATCCGGCCGACGAGCGGTACGTACGACGCGGCCGGCTTGCCCGCCGTGTCCGTGGGCTGCACCGACGACTGGTCGGAGCCCCGCACCTCGTAGGCGCGCGGGCGGTGCGGGTCCCGGCGAAGGAAACCCTTGCGCTCCAGTGCCATGAGCTGATGCGCGACCGAGGAGGTGCTGGACAGGCCGACGGCCTGTCCGATCTCCCGCATCGACGGCGGGTAACCGCGCCGCTGCACGGAGTCCCGGATCACCTCGATCACCCGGCGTTGCCGGTCCGTGAGTCCCGAGCTGTCGGCTCGGATGCCTGGAGGTCGCCCAGGCAGGGAGCGCTTGGGCCCCTCATGATTCGCGGCTTCGTTCATCGCATGCACCGGCTCGAGTCGGCCCTGGGAGCGGTCCTGGGCAGTGATGGTGGCGCTGTCTGCGGTGGTGGTCACGTCGGCCCCTCTCGATGGTCTCCCTGCTGGACAACGGTAGTTGCTTTCGAAAGGTTGCGCCAAACACACGTTCGAGTGAAAAACCGCAGTTTGTCTGTCGTGATCATGTGTCTGGGTGTATAGCTGGCGACGCGCCGAACGGACAAAAGGGTCCATTGCTGTACTCTCCACCGCCGCCGGCGGTGGCCGTCCTCGCTGACCTGGGCCGACGCCCAGTCTGCCATTCCCTGGCCGGCGGGCCGGGAACCGGCTCCCCTTCCGTGCGCCGACCACGCTAGCCCCGCGTGTCCGGGATGGGTATGCCTGTGCGACACATGCCCTTACGCGTGCGACACGCGGGGATAGGGCGACTTGACGCGCCAGGCCCCACATCTAGTGGTTGGATTGCGACAGCAGCCCAGAAGTTGTGGTCCCCCGGGTCTCCGGGCCCTCGGACATCGCCTATGCTTGAGGCTGCTTCGCGGGGCCCATGAGGTCCCGAGAGGTCTATGAGCCGTGCTGTGAAGGAGGGTTGGAGCCATGCACTGCCCCTTCTGCAGGCACCCCGACAGCCGCGTCGTCGACAGTCGTACGACCGACGACGGCACGTCGATCCGCAGGCGCCGCCAGTGCCCCGACTGCTCCCGTCGTTTCACGACCGTGGAGACGTGCTCGCTGATGGTGGTGAAGCGGTCCGGCGTGACCGAGCCCTTCAGTCGCACCAAGGTCATCAACGGCGTCCGCAAGGCGTGTCAGGGACGGCCGGTGACCGAGGACGCGCTCGCGCAGCTCGGCCAGCGGGTCGAGGAAGCGGTGCGTGCCACCGGAAGCGCCGAACTGACCACCCACGACGTGGGCCTGGCCATACTCGGACCCTTGCAGGAGCTCGACCTGGTGGCCTACATGAGGTTCGCCTCGGTCTACCGGGCCTTCAACTCGCTCGACGACTTCGAAGCCGCCATCACGGAGCTTCGCGAAGTGACGCAGCGCACCGCCGCGGACGACGACGACCCGGCTGTGACGCGCGACGAGAACGACCGCGGACGCGGAGGAGCCGTCGAGGTTCCCGTGTCCGCCACCGCCGCCGACTGACCGCGGGGCCGGACGCCCGGAGCGTCCGGTCCTCGCCGGTGAGTGACGCACACAGACCTGCTGCGACCAGCCGTGCTCTGCGGCACGCGGCACCAGAAACACATCGCGCCACGGGAAGAACGTGGCCTTTCAGGGCGTTTTAGCCTGATACAGGGAGGCGGCATGACAGAGACGGCGAGCGGTCCGGCACGAGGATCTCGCACCAAGGGCGGGGCCAAGGCCACCAAGGGACTGCGCATCGAGCGTATTCACACGACCCCCGGCGTGCACCCGTACGACGAGGTGGAGTGGGAGCGCCGTGACGTCGTCATGACCAACTGGCGCGACGGCTCGGTCAACTTCGAGCAGCGTGGCGTCGAGTTCCCCGGCTTCTGGTCGGTGAACGCGGTCAACATCGTCACCAGCAAGTACTTCCGAGGTGCCGTCGGCACCCCGCAGCGTGAGGTGAGCCTCAAGCAGCTCATCGACCGCATCGTGAAGACGTACCGGAAGGCCGGCGAGGACTACAAGTACTTCGCGTCGCCCGCCGACGCCGAGATCTTCGAGCACGAGCTGGCGTACGCCCTCCTGCACCAGATCTTCAGCTTCAACAGCCCCGTCTGGTTCAACGTCGGGACGCCGCAGCCCCAGCAGGTCTCCGCCTGCTTCATCCTGTCCGTCGACGACTCCATGGAGTCGATCCTCGACTGGTACAAGGAAGAGGGCATGATCTTCAAGGGCGGTTCCGGCGCGGGCCTGAACCTCTCGCGCATCCGCTCCTCCAAGGAGCTCCTCTCCTCCGGCGGCAACGCCTCGGGTCCCGTCTCCTTCATGCGCGGCGCCGACGCCTCCGCCGGAACGATCAAGTCGGGCGGCGCCACCCGCCGCGCGGCCAAGATGGTCATTCTCGACGTCGACCACCCCGACATCGAGGACTTCATCCAGACCAAGGTCAAGGAAGAGGAGAAGATCCGCGCCCTGCGCGACGCGGGCTTCGACATGGACCTGGGCGGCGACGACATCACGTCCGTCCAGTACCAGAACGCCAATAACTCGGTCCGCGTTAACGACACGTTCATGCAGGCCGTCGAGGTGGGCGGCAAGTTCGGCCTCACCTCGCGCATGACCGGCGAGGTCATCGAGGAGGTCGACGCCAAGTCGCTCTTCCGCAAGATGGCCGAGGCGGCCTGGGCCTGCGCCGACCCGGGCATCCAGTACGACGACACGATCAACAAGTGGCACACGTGTCCGGAGTCCGGCCGTATCAACGGCTCGAACCCGTGCAGCGAGTACATGCACCTGGACAACACGTCCTGCAACCTCGCCTCCCTGAACCTGATGAAGTTCCTCAAGGACGACGGCAAGGGCCGCCAGTCCTTCGAGATCGAGCGCTTCTCCAAGGTCGTCGAGCTGGTCATCACCGCGATGGACATCTCCATCTGCTTCGCGGACTTCCCGACCCAGAAGATCGGCGAGAACACCCGCGCCTACCGCCAGCTCGGCATCGGCTACGCCAACCTCGGCGCCCTGCTGATGGCGACCGGCCACGCGTACGACTCCGACGGCGGTCGCGCCCTCGCCGGCGCCATCACCTCGCTGATGACGAGCACGTCGTACAAGCGCTCCGCCGAACTCGCCGCGGTCGTCGGCCCGTACGACGGCTACGCCCGCAACGCGCAGCCGCACCAGCGCGTCATGAAGCAGCACGCCGACGCGAACACGAAGGCCGTCCGCGTGGACGACCTGGACACCCCGATCTGGGCCGCCGCCACGGAGGCCTGGCAGGACGTGGTCCGCCTCGGCGAGAAGAACGGCTTCCGCAACGCGCAGGCCTCGGTCATCGCCCCGACCGGCACCATCGGTCTCGCGATGTCCTGCGACACCACCGGCCTTGAGCCCGACCTCGCCCTGGTCAAGTTCAAGAAGCTGGTCGGCGGCGGTTCGATGCAGATCGTCAACGGCACCGTGCCGCAGGCCCTGCGCCGCCTGGGATACCAGGAGGAGCAGATCGAGGCGGTCGTCGCCCACATCGCCGAGAACGGCAATGTCGTCGACGCCCCCGGCCTCAAGCACGAGCACTACGAGGTCTTCGACTGCGCCATGGGCGAGCGCTCCATCTCCGCGATGGGCCACGTCCGCATGATGGCCGCGATCCAGCCGTGGATCTCCGGCGCGCTCTCCAAGACGGTCAACCTGCCGGAGACGGCGACCGTCGAGGACGTCGAAGAGGTCTACTTCGAGGCGTGGAAGATGGGTGTCAAGGCGCTCGCCATCTACCGCGACAACTGCAAGGTCGGCCAGCCTCTCTCCGCGAAGACCAAGGAGACGGAGAAGACCGAGGTCACCGCCAAGGCGGAGGAGACCATCCGTACCGCGGTCGAGAAGGTCATCGAGTACCGCCCGGTCCGCAAGCGTCTCCCCAAGGGCCGTCCCGGCATCACCACCTCCTTCACGGTGGGCGGCGCCGAGGGCTACATGACCGCCAACTCCTACCCGGACGACGGCCTCGGCGAGGTCTTCCTGAAGATGTCGAAGCAGGGATCCACCCTCGCCGGCATGATGGACGCCTTCTCGATCGCCGTCTCGGTCGGCCTGCAGTACGGCGTGCCCCTGGAGACGTACGTCTCCAAGTTCACCAACATGCGCTTCGAGCCGGCCGGTATGACGGACGACCCGGACGTGCGGATGGCGCAGTCGATCGTCGACTACATCTTCCGCCGCCTGGCGCTCGACTTCCTGCCCTTCGAGACGCGCTCCGCGCTCGGCATCCACTCCGCCGAGGAGCGTCAGCGTCACCTGGAGACGGGCTCCTACGAGCACTCCGAGGACGACGTCGACGTCGAGGGACTGGCCCAGTCGGCGCCCCTCGCGCAAGAGCTGAAGGCCGTCGCCACGCCGAAGGCCGAGGCCGCGGTGGCCGTGCCCGCCCCGAAGGAGGCGCACACCAGCGCCGAGCTCGTCGAGATGCAGCTGGGCATCCAGGCCGACGCCCCGCTCTGCTTCTCGTGCGGTACGAAGATGCAGCGAGCCGGCTCCTGCTACATCTGCGAGGGCTGCGGCTCGACCAGCGGTTGTAGCTGACGCCGGGCCCCCAGCGGGCGCGTATCAGCAGGTCAGGGCGGTGGAGCCGGGAATCGGCTCCACCGCCCTGCGGCGTTGTGCGCGCGGCGAGCCCTGGAGACGCGGCGAGCGATCGGCGCACGCCGAGGCGCGGGCGCGACGGTGTCCGAAGGGGCGGAAGGGCGGTGCCTCAGGCCTCCTGCGGGCTGCCCATGACCCGCGCGAACGTGGCGGGGTCCGTGTCGAAGCCGTGGACGCCCGGGTGGAACGTCCACTCCCCGGAGTGGTCCCGGACGAACTCGCCGATGGTCGCCGCGGTCGAGCCCAGTACGTCCCCGAAATCGCCCTCCGTCAGAACGGTGTAGCCCTCGCGCAGCCGGAACCCGGGGTTCAGTACACCGGCGAACGTCTTCGGCCCCGTGCGCTGCTGGATGAGGACGCCGACCACCACGCGCGCGTACTGGCTGTTGAGGCGATCGAGCTCCAGGGTCATGACCTCGTCCCAGCCGAAGCCCTTGCCGTCCTTGCTGTCCCGGTTCAGATAGATGGTGCCGTCCGGGGACCGGCTGTCGAAGTGCACGACATAGGCCGGATCCCCCTGCGGTGCCGACGCCGGATACGTCGCCGCGATGATGTCGAGATCGGTCGCGGGCTCGCCGACCGGACTCGGGTCCCACTTGACCGCCAACTCGGCTTTGCGTATGCCCTTGTTGAGACCGTTCATCGGATCTCCCCTCCGCGTTCTCCCAGCAGTGACCTGGCCAACTGCCCGACAGGCGCGGCCGGTTGCCCATCGTGCCACGCGCGCCGCGGCACCCGTGCGGATCAAGTCCGCCGGACCGTGACCGGTGCCACGCCCGGTGGCCTTACGATGGCGCGGTGCTGGTCAAGTGGATTCGCTGCACCGTGGTCGATCGCCGCGGTTTCGAACGGGGGCAGCGGAAGTGGGCGGGACTGCTGGGGGAGCCGGGTTTCCGGGGGCAGGGCGGGGGATGGAGCAGGGGACGGTCCGGCGTCGCCCACATCTTCTCCTTCTGGGAGAGCCGCGCCTTCTACGACTCGTTCATGGCCCGCTCCCACGACCGGCTGGCCGCCGCGCAGTCCGGCACGTTCAAGGACACCCAGGTCAAGCTGTTCGACCACCGCTTCGACGTGAAGACCGGCTTCGAGGCGCGCTTCACGGACGCCGACGTGGTGCGGGTCGCGCACTGCCGTGTCCATGAGGACAGGGCCGAGCACTTCGCGCTCATGCAGGAGAAGGTCTGGAACCCCGCGATGGCCGGTTCGCCCGGCATGGTGCGCGGGCTGTTCGGTGAGGCGCCCGGCAGCGAGTTCCTTGTCCTGTCCATGTGGCAGTCGTCCGGCGAGCACGGCAAGTACCGCGAGGAACGGGTGGAGAGGCTCGCCCTGCGCGCCCAGATCGAGGCAGACGTGGCCGCCCTCGCCGGCGACATCGTGCAGCTGGAACCCGGCTGGATCGTCTGACGGCCTCTCTCCCGCCGCGTCCCTGATGTGCGGGAACGGTGTGACCTACGCCGTATGAGCCCGTACGACTGCTCGATCCGCGCCGACACGATCTAGGGTTTTGGCATGGCACGACCACGGCGCATCGTTCTAGTCCGCCACGGCGAGTCGGTGGGCAATGCCGATGACACCGTGTACGAACGCGAGCCCGACCACGCGCTGGCGCTCACCGAGAAGGGCCGGCAACAGGCCGCCGAGACCGGTGAACGGCTGCACGATGTCTTCGGCCGCGAGCGCGTCAGCGTTTACGTCTCCCCGTACCGGCGTACCCACGAGACGTTCCGGGCCTTCCGCCTGGACCCCGCGCTCGTCCGCGTGCGTGAGGAGCCGCGCCTGCGCGAGCAGGACTGGGGCAACTGGCAGGACCGCGACGACGTGCGTCTCCAGAAGGCCTATCGCGACGCCTACGGGCATTTCTTCTACCGGTTCGCGCAGGGCGAGTCCGGAGCGGACGTGTACGACCGGGTCGGCGGCTTCCTGGAGAGCCTGTACCGGAGTTTCGAGGCTCCCGACCACCCGCCGAACGTGCTCCTGGTGACCCACGGACTGGCGATGCGGCTGTTCTGCATGCGCTGGTTCCACTGGACGGTCGCCGAGTTCGAGTCCCTGTCGAACCCGGGGAACGGCGAGACGCGGATGCTCGTTCTGGGGGACGACGGCCGGTACACCCTGGACCGGCCCTTCGATCGCTGGCGTGAGCCGGAATCGTACGGATTCACCGGATAGAGTGGCAGAGCGATGATCGCTGACTCCTCTCCCGACGGCCGGCTCGACCGCGCCCTCGCCAGCCTCCGCGGACTCGCGGTGGGGGACGCGCTGGGCTCGCAGTTCTTCGTGCCCGCGAACTACCCGCTGCTCAAGCGCCGCGAGCTGCCGCCCACCCCCTGGCAGTGGACCGACGACACCGAGATGGCCTGCTCCGTGGTCGCGGTGCTGGCCGCGCACCAACGCATCGACCAGGACCGGCTCGCCCACTCCTTCGCCGAGCACCACGACTTCGACCGGGGCTACGGCCCGGCGGTCAACCGCATGCTGCGGCAGATCCGTGAGGGCGGCGACTGGCGCGAGCTGGCATCCGCCCTGTTCAAGGGCCAGGGCTCCTGGGGCAACGGCGCGGCGATGCGGATCGCCCCCCTGGGCGCCTGGTACGCGGACGACCCGGAGCAGGCGACCCATCAGGCGGAGATCTCCGCCTACACGACGCACCAGCACCGCGAGGCCGTCGTCGGCGCCATGGCCGTCGCCGCGGCCGCCGCGCTTGCCGCCGACCCGGCGGGCCCTCCGAGCGCCGAGACCCTGCTCGACGGGGTCATCGCCCTGGTGCCCCGCAGCGCCGTCGGTGCCGGGCTGCGGCGCGCCCGGGACATGCTCGACTACGGCGACGCCGCGACCGTGGCCGCCGTCCTCGGCTGCGGACGGCGCACGTCGGCGCACGACACCGTCCCCTTCGCCCTCTGGTCGGCCGCCCGCGCCCTGGGTGACTACGAGAAGGGCTTCTGGGTCACCTCCCAGGTCGGCGGCGACGTGGACACGACGTGCGCCATCGTGGGCGGAGTGGTCGCCTCGGGGAAGGCCGGATCGCCTCCCGCGGCCTGGCTGGAGGCCACGGAGGAACTGCCGGAGTGGGTGCCGGCGTAGGGACGGACAGGCGCGCGGCATCACCGGACCCGTGGCGGGACAGGCGCCGGACGGATTTCCGGAGGACTGCTCGCTGAGGTGGCCCGGGTGCCGGCGGACGTGCGCCAAGCGGGATCCACGCGTGCGCGTGGGGCCCGGGTGTCGCCCGCCAGGACCCGGGCGGCCGCAGAGGCGGTCGGTCCATGACGGTGCCCGTGCTGGAAACCGCTCATCTGTCACAGGCTCGCTACAGCCCCTCGACCAGCCCCTCAGCCGCGTTGACCGTGGATAGCCTGTGCGCCACGCCGCCCGTTGATCATGGCGGGTGTGCGCCGACGAGACACCGGTCGGCAGCCTCCCCGCCGAAGTGGCGCGTCGAGGGCTGCCCGGAGACCGGTCGGGAGGGGGTCCCTTGTCCGACATACCGTCCACGCCGGAGCCCGGCGACGAGGCACCGGCGACACGCAGAAGTCCTGAAGAGGGCAAGGGGGGCCCGGAGACCGCGGAACGGCCTCCGAAGACGGCGGAGCCCGGGGGCGCGGCCGGTGCGGGCTCCGCTGCCGGGCCAGGCGGTGGCACCCCGGCCCAGGACGCCCGAGCCGTGGCCGAGGGGGCAGCGTCCCGGGCACGTGCCGACCGGGAGATCCACGGAAGCGGCAGCTGGGCGACTCCGCCGCCCCCCTCGCCCTCGCTGCTCGCCGGACTTCAGGCGGAGCCGCCCGCGCCCGTGCGGACGGCCACCCTGTGGGCCGTGCTCGCGACCGGCGTGCTGAGCATGCTGCTCCTCGACGACGGCCTGGCGATCAACCTCCTGATCGTCGCCGTCCCCGCAGCACTCGCCGCCTATTTCGCGGGACGGGCCGCGGGACGCCGCACGCGCGCGTGGAGCCTGGTCTGGGCCGTGGGCGGACTCGGCCTGCTGATCGTGCCCGCTCTGCGGGACGCGGACTGGCCTTCGTTCCTGGCCGTGGTGACCGCGGTCGCGCTGGGCTCCCTCGCGCTGAACGGTGGACGCACCTGGGCCGCGGTCCTCCTGGGACCGATCGGCGTCTTCAACGCCCTTGTCCCCGGACCCCTCTGGGGCTGGCGTGGTCTGCGGGAACGATTCGGTGGCGCCCGTCGCAGTGTGGGCGTCGGACTGCGCGCGCTCGTGGTGACCGCGGTCCTGCTGCTGGTCTTCGGCGCCCTGTTCGCCGGAGCCGACTCCGCATTCGCGAGCCTGCTCGGAGACCTCATGCCGGACGCCTCCGTCACGGGTGGACCCTGGCGTCTGGTGCTGCTGGCGTTCGGCCTGGTGGGAGCGTTGGCGGTGGCTCACACGGCGGCCGCACCGGCGAAGTGGGACCGGGTCGCCGTGCCCGCCGGGCGTCCGCGGAACCGCGTCGAGTGGGCCCTGCCGCTGATCCTGCTGGTCCTGCTCTTCGCCGCCTTCAACGCGGTCCAGCTCGCCGTCCTGTTCGGCGGCTACGACGCCGTGCTGGAGAAGACCGGCCAGACCTACGCCGAGTACGCGCGCCAGGGCTTCTGGCAGTTGCTGCTCGTCACCCTGCTGACCCTGCTGGTCGTGGTGTTCGCGCTGCGCTGGGCGCCACGGGACGGCGCGGCCGACCGCAAGCTGGTCCGCGGCGTACTGGGAACTCTGTGCGCGCTGGCGCTCGTTGTCGTGGCATCCGCTGTGCGACGTATGGACATGTATGTGGAGGCTTATGGGCTCACGCGGCTCAGGGTGTCGGTGGTCGCCGGCGAGCTGTGGCTCGGACTCGTCATCGTGCTCATCATGGCGGCCGGAGTGTGGGGTGCCCGCTGGCTCCCCCGCGCGGTGGCGGCGAGTGCGGCGGCCGGTGTGCTCGCGTTCGGACTGATGTCGCCCGACAGCCTGATCGCCGAGCGGAACGTCCAGCGGTACGAGGAGACGCAGAAGTTCGACCTCGACTACGCGCGGAGCCTCTCGGCGGACGCCGTACCCGCCCTGGACAAGCTGGAGGAGCCGATGCGGTCGTGCGCTCTGCGGATGATCGCCGACGACCTGGGACGGGAGGACCAGCCCTGGTACGCCACCAGTTGGGGTGAGGCCAGGGCCCGGGACATCCTTCGCGACCGTCCGCCGTCCGGCTCCGCTGACTGGAGCCTGTGCAGCCGGATCGGGGACGATCTCGTGTACCGCTGAGCCAGGTCGTGCGGTTCCGTCGTACAGCGGAGGGCCGGGCCGTGACTCTCGCCGCCGGTCCTCAGGACCGTGGCCCGGCCTCCGCGGTACGACCCTCAGCCCGCGACGGGAGCCGGCGCCCCGGAGAGGGCCTCCAGGTCGCTTTTGCGCACCCGGATCACCAGCGTGGCCACGATCAGGGCGAGCAGGCCCATCGCCACGGCCGGCACGAAGGCGGTCGAGATGCCCTGGGCCAGCACGTCGTGACTCCAGGGGGAGGGCAGTTGGTGCGTCCTCGCGAACTCGGCCTTCTGCCCGGGCGACGCTTCCGCCAGGAAATTCGGGACCTGCTTCCGGGCCTCGTCCCGGCTGGCCGTCCCGAAGACCGTGGTGAGGATGGAGAGGCCGAGGGAACCGCCGACCTGCTGCGTGACGTTGAGCAGACCGGAGGCCGCGCCCGCCTCGTGCTGGGCGACACCGGCGACCGCGGTCACCGTCAGCGTCACGAAGTTCAGCCCCATGCCGAAGCCGAACAGCAGCATCGGGCCGAGGACACCGCCGAGGTAGGAGTCGTCGGGACTGATGAAGGTGAGCCAGCCGAGGCCGAGGGTGACCAGCGCCGAGCCGGCGATCATGAAGGGCTTGGGGCCGAGCACCGGCAGGAACCGCTGCGACAGACCCGCGCCGATGGCGATCGCCACCGTCACGGGAAGGAAGGCGACACCGGCCGAGATCGGGCTGTACCCCAGCACGTTCTGCACGAAGAGCACGATGTAGAAGAACATGCCGAACATGGCGGCGGCGAGGCTGAGCATGATCAGATACGTGCCGGAGCGGTTGCGGTCGGCGAACATCCGCAGTGGCGTGATGGGCTCCTTGGCCCGTGTCTCGATGGCTGCGAAGGCCACCAGCAGGACCACGGCCGCGGTGAACGAACCGATCGTGAGGCTGTCCTTCCAGCCGTCCTCGGCGGCGCGGATGAAGCCGTACACCAGCGATGCCATGCCGGCGGTGGAGGTGAGCGCACCCGCGATGTCGAAGCGACCGGGATGGCGTTCGGACTCGTTGATGTACATCGGCGTGAGCACGGCGATCAGGATGCCGATGGGCACGTTGACGAAGAGGACCCATCGCCAGTCGAGCCATTCCGTGAGCATCCCGCCGGCGAGCAGGCCGATGGCGCCACCGCCGGCCGAGACCGTCGCGAAGACGGCGAACGCCCGGTTCCGCTCCGGTCCCTCCGGGAAGGTGGTCGTGATCAGCGCCAGCGAGGTCGGCGACGCGATCGCGCCACCGACGCCCTGCAGGGCCCGCGCGGCGAGCAACTGCCAAGGTTCCTGCGCGAGTCCGCCGAGCAGCGAGGCGAAGGTGAACAGCAGGATGCCGGCCATGAAGACCCGGCGCCGGCCGAGGATGTCACCGGCTCGCGCACCGAGCAGCAGCAGGCCGCCGAAGGTCAGGGTGTACGAACTGACCACCCATGTCAGGTCGGTGGTGCTGAACTTGAGCGCGTCTTGAATGTGCGGGAGCGCGATGTTCACAATCGTCGCGTCGAGTACCACCATGAGTTGGCAGGCCGCGATGACGGTGAGCGCGATGCCGGGATGTCCCTCCCGGCGGGCCGCACCAGGTTTGGTGTCCTGAGTCAACTGAGAGGTCGTCACTATGGTTCCCCCACAAGTGCGTTAGTGAACGCTCGCGTTCACTGTCGCGCCAACGGTAGTGAGTCCCCGACAGTGAACGCAAGCGTTCACTCAAGTCCCCGTCCGAAGATGTCGACGGGACCGCCGCTCCCCGTGAACGGTCCACCGGCACGCCGCCCGCCCCCACCCGGCAACCCACCGCTCGTCCCCACCCCGATGTCCGCTCCTCGCACACTCCCCGCACAACGGAGACACTCTGATGGTTACTTCGCGTTGGACGGCCGCCCCCGCTCAGGCGTCCTCCCCGCGCCGGCGCGGTGCCGTTCTCGAGCGCGCGATCCTCGAGGCCGCGCTGGAACAGCTCGGCACCGTCGGCTGGAACGGCCTCACGATGGAGGGCGTCGCCGCCCGCGCCCAGACCGGTAAGGCGGCGGTCTACCGTCGCTGGCCCTCCAAGGAGGACCTCGTCGCCGACGCGCTCCAGGCGGGCCTGCCGAACCTGACCGAGGCCCCCGACCTCGGCGGCGTCCGGGAGGACCTCCTCGAACTGTGCCGCCGGGTGCGGGAGGCGATGTTCTCGCAGCCGGGCTTCGCGCTCCGCTCGGTCCTTCACGAATGCGACGTGACCCAGGCCGAACGCTTCAATCGAGTGATCCTCGGCGGTGTCGTGGAACCCACGATGCGTCTGCTTCGGGACGTCATCCACCGCGGGATCGCACGGGGTGAGGTCCGAGCGGACGCGGCCAACCCGTACGTCTTCGACGTCATCCCGGCGATGATGATGTATCGCTCCAAGGTGTGCGCGAGCGAATGGAGCGATCAGGATCTGCAGGGGATGATCGACCAGCTCATGGTCCCGCTGCTGCGCGGCGGCGTGGCCTGATCCGCATCCGCCGACCGGTGTCGCCGCGGGTCGTCCGGCCGCTCGGGGAGCCTGGGTGTCGCGGCGGCCTCCGGGCGGCGTAGTCTGAGGACGCCATGCCGTACGAACCACCCACCCACACCGTCGAGCGCTCCCTCCGCGCCACGACCGGAGCGAAGGTCATTGCCGGTGTCGACGAGGTGGGCCGCGGAGCCTGGGCCGGCCCCGTCACCGTCTGTGCCGCTGTCACCGGTCTGCGCCGCGCCCCCGAAGGCCTGACCGACTCCAAGCTCCTCACCGTGAAGCGCCGCACCGCGCTCGCCGTGGAGTTGGAGAAGTGGGTGACGTCGTACGCGCTCGGACACGCCTCCCACGAGGAGATCGACCAGATGGGGATGACGGCCGCCCTGCGTCTCGCGGCCGTCCGCGCCCTGGAGACCTTGCCGGTCCGCCCCGACGCGGTCATCCTCGACGGGAAGCACGACTATCTCGGCGCTCCCTGGAAGGTCCGTACGGTGATCAAGGGCGACCAGTCCTGCATCGCTGTCGCGGCCGCGTCCGTGATCGCCAAGGTTCAGCGCGACAAAATGATGGCCGAACTGGGCATCGAACATGCAGACTTCGGTTTTGCGGCCAACGCGGGTTACCCGTCGCCGGTCCACAAGGCCGCGCTGGAGGAGCGGGGGCCCACCCCGTACCACCGGTTGTCGTGGGCGTATCTTGATGCGCTGCCCCAGTGGCGGCATCTCAAGAAAGCCCGCAGCTGGGCGGACGGAAACGTTCCGGAGATCGAGGGTCAGCTCGGCTTCGATTTCTGACGGTTTCGTTCGCACTCATGTGCCACCCGCCGACGCGCGTCGTGTCGGCGTTTGATAAGTATCAGCTCATGCCTCTCATTCCCGAGGAGCCTCAGATTCACGAGAGTGCCCAGGGTCCCCGCGTCACCCCGGCCAGCAGCCGCACCGCGCCGACCCCTCGCCCCGTACCCGGTCCCCGCCCCGTGGCTCCGCCGCGTCCAGGCCGCCCGGGTCCTGTCCGGCCCATGCCGGCCCAACGCACCGCGCGCGAGCCGGTCGTGGCCGCGCCGGGGCCGTCCGCCAAGGTTGCGGCACCCGCTGCCGCCGCCCCGCAGCTCCAGCTCATCCCGGCCTCGGCCGAGGGCGCGCTGGACGCCGCCGAAGAAGCCGTCGACCTGCTGCTGGACTCCGGCCGCGCCCCCGGTGAGGTGCTGGTGATCACCACCGGCGACCTCCACCCGTGGGCCGCGCACGAGCTTTCCTTCGGTGAGGCCGCCTACTGGGCACAGCACGAAGCGGGTGACGACGTCTTCTATGCCGACGCCTCCGCCGTCGGCCGTGCCGCTTCCCGCCCCGTCGTCGTGGTCGCCGTCAACGGTGGTTCCCCCGAGGCTGTCGCCTCGGGCCTGCCGCTGGCCCTCGGCCGTGCCGGTGCCCTGCTGATCGTCTGCGGTGACCCGCAGCAGATCAACTCGGTCCTGGGCGCAGGAGTCTGATCGCGTTCCGGACGTCGTCCGGAACGCGATCCGCGGGACATCGAAGGTGCCGCCGCGGTGGTACCTGCTCAGTGGTCACTTCGTCCTACCCGCATATCGCACCCGGTTCCAACGGTGAGATGTGCTGGGCTGACGTGTGTCGCCGGGGGTGGCATGTTCATGCCACCCCTCTTCGGCGATCCCGGATGCTCTGCGGCGATCACCGGGGCAGTTGTGCGAGGCGGCGCGGGATCGGTAGGGGCTGGTGGCCTCGTTCCGTTCGCTACGAGGTGGTGTGCTTGGACGGGCGCCCGGGCGCACTGGCTGGATCCGTGGCGTCGGCAGACTGTCGGGCGGCACCCGGCTCACTCGATCGGGGCGAGCCATCGAGTGATCATGGCACTCCGCCCTCCCCGTGATGAGCCAGTGGTGCGTCGCCACAGGTCGGTCAGGCGGCGGAACGGCTTGGGGGTGGTCCCTCAGCGTGCGGCGGCCCGGCGCAGTACCTCCGACGCGGCCCCTCCCGTGCGGGGCAGCGGCGGCAGTGCCTCGCCTGTGAAGAACTCCGCTGGGGAGTCCGTGTTGGGCCGGCGCCCACCACGCCCCTCGCCGAGAACCTGCCAGCCGTCACGCGTGAGGGTGATGTACGCACCGCAGCGCAACCCGTGCAGCGTGCAGGCGTCCCGCAGCCCCCACATCCACGCCCCGTCCTCCTCGGTCCAACGCGCGTCGCCGTCCCGGCAGTACAGCAGTACGGCCGTGCGCACCGGAGAGCGGCGCCGCAGGTCGTGCGGGATGACCTTGCGCAACTGGGCGAGCAGCGCGTTGCGGAACATCCAGCCGTCCGCGGGGGCCGAACGCCGCGTGAACGACGCGCTCGCCAGCAGCCGCTCGTCCGGATCGAGCACCGCCACGACCGCCGTCGCCGGTCTCGGCCGGTGTCGGGCGTGCAGCCCGCTGACGACCTCACGGGGATTGCGCAGCAGCGGAATTCCGGCCGAGGCCCATTCGGCGGGTTCGAGCATGCGGGCCAGTGGGTTGGCGGAAGCGGCAGACAGGTCGGCAGACGTCGACATGGCTGCCGCCGAGGACGGAGCGAATCCGAAGGTCACGGTCCTCCCTTCGGCTACGCGCCCAGACTGCGGGCGGGGTCGGACTTGGGGGATGCGCACGCCGCAGCAGAGCCCTACCGGACCACGGGAGAACCGAGCGGGGAGCGGACTCCAATTCTTCCTGTCGAACTGGGTTGCGGCAACGAGCAATTGGGGCCACGGGCCGTTTTCTGGCGATTGGCCGCCTATATACCTGCCCGGTGTTCAGCCGGGGGACACGCGGGTCACGCCTGCACGGCGAGGACCAGCGGCAACACCCCCTGGGCCCCGGCTCTGCGCAGCATCCGTGCGGCCACGGCGAGGGTCCATCCGGTCTCCGTGGCATCGTCCACCAGCAGGATCGGGCCGTCGGCTTCCTTCAGGGCCGCCGCCAGCTCCGGTGACACCGCCAGCGCGCCGTCGAGTGCCTTCAACCGCTGTGCGCTGTTGCTCCGGGAGATGTGTGCGCCGTCGCCGACGTACTCCACCGATCCCAGCAGAGGGAGGCGGCCGATCTCAGCGATACCCGCGCCGAGCGACCGGATCAGCTGCGGCCGTGAACGGGAGGCCACGGTCACGACGCCGACGGGGCGGGGCTGTGCGTCGGACTGCGCGGAGGACCAGCCCCCCGGCCCCTTCGCCCAGTCGGCCAGCACACCGACCACGGCCTTGGCGACGTCGTCCGGTACGGGACCGTCCGGTGCCTGCGGGGCGAGCAGGGGCCGCAGCCGGTTGCCCCAGCCGATGTCCGACAGCCGTCCGAGAGCACGTCCCGGAGACGCCTGTTCGCCCGCCGGGATGCGCCCCTTCAGATCGACGCCGACCGCCGGCAGCCCGGTCGGCCACATCTTGCGGGGTTCGACATCGACGCCCGCGCGCCCGAGTTCTCCGTTCGCCGCGTCCAGTGCCGCTGAGGACACGGATGCCTGGAACCGAGCGCCCGCGCAATTGTCGCAGCGGCCGCACGGTGCGGCTCCCTCGTCGTCCAGCTGCCGCCGCAGGAACTCCATGCGGCACTCGGTCGTGGAGACGTAGTCCCGCATCGCCTGCTGTTCCGCGGCGCGCTGCTTGGCCACCCAGGCGTACCGCTCGGTGTCGTACGTCCAGGGTGTCCCCGTGGAGATCCAGCCGCCCTTGACCCGGTGCACGGCGCCGTCCACGTCAAGCACCTTGAGCATGGTCTCCAGGCGGGATCTGCGCAGATCGACCAGCGGTTCGAGTGCGGGCAGGGACAGCGGGCGCTCCGCCCGGGCCAGTACGTCCAGCGTGCGCCGTACCTGCTCCTCGGGCGGGAAGGCGATCGACGCGAAGTACTCCCAGATGGCCTGGTCCTCCTTGCCGGGCAGGAGCAGCACCTCGGCGTGCTCCACGCCGCGGCCCGCACGTCCCACCTGTTGGTAGTAGGCGATGGGGGAGGAGGGGGAGCCGAGGTGGACCACGAAACCCAGGTCGGGCTTGTCGAAGCCCATGCCGAGCGCCGACGTGGCGACCAGGGCCTTGACGCGGTTGGCGAGGAGGTCCTCCTCGGCCTGCTGACGGTCCGCGTTCTCCGTCTTCCCGGTGTACGACGTCACGGTGTACCCGCTCTGGCGCAGGAACGCGGTGACCTCTTCGGCGGCGGCGACCGTGAGGGTGTAGATGATGCCCGAGCCCGGGAGATCGTCGAGGTGCTCCGCCAGCCAGGCCATCCGGTGCGCGGCGTCGGGCAGCCGCAGCACGTTCAGGCTCAGGCTCTCGCGGTCCAGCGGGCCGCGCAGGACCAGTGCGTCCGTGCTGCCGCCGGTGCCGAGCTGTTCCGCGACATCGGCCGTCACGCGCGCGTTGGCCGTCGCGGTGGTCGCCAGCACCGGGACGCCGGGCGGCAGGTCGGCGAGCATGGTGCGCAGGCGGCGGTAGTCCGGCCGGAAGTCGTGACCCCAGTCGGAGATGCAGTGCGCTTCGTCGACCACCAGCAGGCCCGTGGCGGCGGCCAGCGCGGGCAGCACCTGGTCGCGGAAGTCGGGGTTGTTGAGCCGCTCCGGACTCACCAGCAGGACATCGACCTCGCTCGCCGCCACCTCGGCCTGGATGGTCTCCCACTCCTCCGTGTTGGAGGAGTTGATCGTCCGAGCGCGAATGCCGGCGCGGGCCGCCGCCTCCACCTGGTTGCGCATGAGGGCGAGGAGCGGAGAGACGATCACCGTGGGTCCGGCGCCCCTCTCGCGCAGCAGCGCGGTCGCGACGAAGTACACCGCGGACTTGCCCCAGCCGGTGCGCTGCACGACCAGTGCCCTGCGCTTGTCGGCCACCAGCGCCTCGATGGCGAGCCACTGATCCTCGCGCAGACGAGCCTCCCCCTGCCGGGCGCCGACGAGCCGGGCCAGGACGGTGTCGGCGGCAGCCCGCAGTTCTTCGCGGGCAGCGCCTGGCGGGATATCAGTGGCTGTGGGTCGCGGGTCTTCGTTGGTCATGGCCCCATGCAACCCGATGGGTCGGACAAACCGCGAACGAGACCGTCCACCTGTGGACAACCCTTGGCGTGATCATGGCCATGGTTATCCACAGCCAAAAACGGAATCCCAAGATCCGCGAGATGGTCACCGCATGACGAATCACGACGAAGCGACCGACACGTCCGGTGACGAGAACAGCGAAGTGCAGGGCGCTCCCGACGCCGGCCGCACGCACGACTGGCCGACCGCGGGCGGCGTACAGGGTGGCCGACACCGGATGCGTCACCGAACTGCCTCCGACGGCTGGAGCCTCCCGCACGCTCGCTCGGCCTGCGACGACTCCGTTCCGCCTGAGCACTCCGGACGCTCGGCCGCCGTCGGCGGCGCCAATGGTTCCGGCGCAGAGCGCGTACAAACCACGGGCCAGGCCGCTGACGGCGGTCATCAGGACGGTCCGACGGGCGCCGATGACGTAGCCGGGGCGGCCGGCGCCGCGATCTCGGGCCGGCCGGCGATTCCCGCCGAGACGAAGAATCGAGGCCTGCCGACGCTCCCCGATGCTGCTGGTGGGCAACACGAGGTCACGCATCAGGTGACCCTGCGGACCCCGGCGGAGCTGGCCGACGCGCTGCCCTATCTCCTGGGGTACCGCCCCGAGGACAGCATCGTGCTGGTCGCACTGCACGACCGGGAGCGCCGGGGCAGGATCGGTGGCCGGGCCCGCCTGGGCATCCCCGCGAACGAGGAGGACTGGCCGTCCGTCTCCGAACAGCTGACACAGGGCCTGATCAAAGGAAGCGAGCGGCGCGGAGCCCGGCCCGAGAGCATGGTCGCCTACCTGTGCCAGGAACCCGGATCGGGTGAGTCGGGGCACGACGTCATGGAGCGGCTCCGCCCACTCGCCCAGTTGCTCCGCACAGCCTCCGGACGACTCGACGTTCCGGTCATCGAGGCGCTCTGCATCTCCGACGGCCGCTTCTGGTCGTACACCTGCCCCGGCCAGGGGTGCTGTCCGCCGGAGGGCTCGTCGATGGGGCTTCCCGGCACGTCCGTCCTGGCCGCTGCCGCGACCTATGCGGGTCTTCAGGTGCGCGGTTCCCTGCGGGAGCTGACGGCCAGGCTCACTCCCTGGGAGACCACCGCCGCGCCGGGACAGGAGGTGGCCCTCGACACCGCCAGCATGGCGATCGTCCCGAGGATCCTGGACGACGCAGGCCGCGCCGGGGTGGCCGAGGAAGCCCTCGCACTGGCCCGCCGGATCAGGGACCGACTGGCGGCCGCTCCCGCGGTGCCCGGGATGCGTCCGGCCGATCTGCGTGACGACGGACTCCTGGAGGACGAGGAAGCCGCAACACTGATCCTCGCCCTCCAGGACCGCGCGACCCGCGACCGCGCCGCGGAGTGGATGGAGGGCGACGAAGCAGGTCCGGCCCTGCGCCTGTGGCGCGCGCTGGCCCGCCGCTGCGTCGGCCCCTACCGCGAGCACGCGGCCGCACCCCTCACCCTCGCCGGATGGGTCGCCTGGTCCACCGGCGACGAACTGGAGGCCCGAGAGGCACTCGCGATGGCCCTCGGCTCCGACCCCGACTACCTGTTCGCGCGTCTCCTGCACCAGGCGTGCAACGAGGGCCTGGATCCGGAGTCCATCCGCCGCTGCCTCCGCGCGGAACGAACCGGTCGCGGGCCGGTGCGGAACGTCCAGTCACCCGATCCCGGCGCGCCCCGTTCCCCGGCGGACGCGGAGCCGGACCTGGAAGGGGAATCCCATGGGCTCGGCGCGGCCCCGTCACCAGCCTCGCGGCGCCGCCGGCGTACCCGTATGAGCGTGAGCGCCAGTGTCCGGCCGCCCCGCCGCGGTCCTGGAGCGGCAGGCGGCCAGCGGAGCCGTCCGGTCCAGCCTTCCCGAGTCGGAGATCGACCGGGACGAGCAGGCGACAAGGCGGACGGGCAGCTGCACGCGTCGGGTGGTGACGGAGGCGGGCGAGGCGCGGAAGAGGACGGGTGAGCTGGGTGGCGGCGGGAGCGGGGAGTGCGCGTGCGGAGGACACAGGAGCCTTTATCCCTCGCGGCCGGAGATGGTCGAGAGGTCGGCGGAGCAGTGAGGCCCCGCCCGTGAAGACGTCCTGTGCTCGCCCGGGGCAGGCGATGGCCCCACGACTCAGGGCGGCGGGAGTCCGCCAACGCCCTGCCCGCCGCCATTCGGTCGGCTGAGGGGGCGAAAGCGTGACCCGGGGCGGGGCTGCCCCGTTCACCTGAGTGGCGGAGTCCGGGGCCGGGTTGCGCCGCAGCGTCACCCCCCGAATCCGCGGCGCCACCCATCAGGCGCCGAACGCGTTCCAGGCGCACCGAGCGCGGAGGAAGCCATCCGATGCCCATGACCAGTCCGTCCTCTGCCCCCGACGACGTCCGTCCGTCCGCGACCGACACCGCGCAAGCCGTCAGACGCGCGGGTGACCCGGGGGTCACCCGAGCGGGCATCCGGGACACCGGGCCGCTTTCCCTTCCAGGCGGGCGCGGCCCGACCGCTCCACAGGCACCCCTTGGAGGACCCGGTCGGACGGGGGTGCTGCCGCCCGCCCACACCGCCCTGATCTGCGTCGCACTTCCGGACCTGGCCGTCTCGACGGACGAGGGGCAGCTGAGCGGCCGCGGACTGGAGGGGATCTATCGGGCGGGGCGGCGCCTCCTGGCGCGCTGCCGACTGAGTGTCGCCGGCAGGGAGCCACTCCCCGTGCAGGCACGCATGGTCGCGGCGGACGTGGCCCGCTTCGTGGGCACCCTTCGGGTGGCTCCCGACGCGGGGCCCGACCCGGACGTGGTCGTCGAGCGGACACGCCATGCGGACGGAACCGAGCGGATCACCCTGCGGAGTTCGTCGCCGCGCACACTGCGCCTGCCCGTCGAGATCGCCCTCGGGACGGATCTCGCGGAACTGGGCTCCATCGCCTCCGGCCGCCCGGGCCCCGAGCTGGCACCCAGCGTCCATGCCGCCGGACTCCGCTGGTCCTCCGCCGCGGGACACGTTGCGGTGACCGCCGATCCGCCGCCGGCCGACGCACTGGCCTCGGCGGGACTGTTGCGGTGGGAGGTCGAACTGCCGCCCGGCGGCACGTGGAGCGTGGAGCTGCGGGTCCGCCTCGACGGAGCGGGACCGATCAGAGCCGTCGGCCGGGGCGCCGCGAGCCCGTTCTCCCCGGCGCGGGCAGTGAGCGACAAGCTCGGCGCGGAAGCCCTCCTGCGGACGTCGGTCGAGGATCTTCAGGCGTTGCTGCTGCGCGACCCCCGGCACCCGTCCGACATCCACCTCGCGGCGGGCGCGCCGTGGCGGTGCGGGCTGGCACCGGCCGACGCCCTGGTGGCGGCCCGGATGACGTTGCCCCTCGGGACGCGTCTGGCAGTCGGCACCCTGCGAACCCTGGCCCGCACCCAGCTCACAGGCCCCGGACCGCGTGCCGGGCTGATCCCGGGGCCGCTGCGGGACGCGGGACCACACCTGCCGCCCGGGTGCACGGCGACCGAGGCGACGCTCCTCTTCCCGGTGCTTCTCGCGGAGGCTCGGCGATGGGGACTCCCGGAACAGGAGGTGGAGGAACTGCTCCCTGCGGCCGAGCGCTGCCTCGAATGGCTGCGGACCACGGTCGGCGACGGCACGTATCTCTCCGACGCACAGCCGACCGGACCCCTTCGCTGCGAGACCCAGGCTCACGCCCACCGAGCGGCTCTGCTCGGCGCCGATCTGCTCGACACGTACGGCCGGACGGGAGGTCTGGGACTTCGGCAGTGGGCTCAGGACATGCGGACGGCCTTCCGTGCCGACTTCTGGGCCGATGACCTGGGCGGAGGCAGACCGGCCGCCGCCCGGGCACAGGACGGGCGTCTCGCGCCCCAGCTCGGCTCGAGTGCCGCCCATCTCCTCGACACCGGACTGCTCGGCTCCGGTGAGGCGGCTCCCGGCCTGCTCGACAAGGTGCGCACCGAACAGCTCGCCCGCCTGCTCGGAAGCCCGGCCATGGACTCCGGCTGGGGGCTGCGCAGCCTGGGGGCGAAGGAAACGGCGTACAACCCGTTCGGTCACCGCGCGGGGGCCGTGCGCGTCCAGGAGACAGCTGTGGCGGTCGCCGGGCTTGCCGCCGCGGGCCATGAGAAGGAGGCGGCCTCGCTGCTGTGCGGCGCCTTCGCGGCTGCCCAGTGCTTCGGGCACCGCCTCCCGGACATGTACGCCGGAGAGCAGCGGACGGAAGGCAGCGCCCCGCTCCCGCACCCGGCCGCGTCACGGCCGGCGGCCGTCTCCGCGGCGGCCGCGGTACTGCTGCTCAGCACACTCGCCGGAATCCGCCCCGATGCGCCCGCCGGGACGGTCACCCTGCGTCCGTTCCGAGCTGCGCCTCTGGGCGAGATCGGGCTCACCGGCCTGCGGGTCTCGGGCGCGCCCTTCTCCGTGCGCGTCAGCAGACTGGGACTCGCCATGGTCGAGGAGGCAGGTGACGGGCTGCAGTTGGGACTGTGACATGCCCCGGAACGCGTACGGCGTCGGGGGCCCTCGACGGCCGAGGGGTGTTACCGGACAGAAGTCGATCATCCGTGGTCGGAGCTGACGAACGAGGTGTTTATCGTCAGGCAGACGACTATGATCGCGGCATGCCCTACGACCCGTCAGCCTTTCCGCCCTTCGCCGTGACCGTGGACCTGGTCGTGCTGACCGTGCGCCGCCATGCCCTGTGCGCGTTGGCGGTACGGCGGGGGGAGCAGCCCTTCCAGGGACGGTGGGCGCTGCCCGGCGGATTCGTACGGGACGACGAGGATCTCGCCCAGGCCGCGGCGCGCGAACTGGCCGAGGAGACCGGCCTGAGTGCCCATGACCCTTCCCTGCCCACCCAGGACAACGGCGCGCACCTCGAACAGCTCGCGACCTATGGCGACCCCAAGCGGGATCCCCGGATGAGGGTGGTCAGTGTCGCGCACC
Organism: Streptomyces sp. M41(2017); assembly: GCF_002078175.1. Classification (GTDB taxonomy): domain Bacteria; phylum Actinomycetota; class Actinomycetes; order Streptomycetales; family Streptomycetaceae; genus Streptomyces. The sequence goes on from NZ_MWFK01000001.1 coordinate 4,055,444, forward strand.
TGGCGCTGGCCCCCGATCTGCCCGCGCCCCGGGCCGGCGGCGACGCGAACAGCGCCCGCTGGGCGCCGGTCGAGGAGCTTCTCCAGCAGGGCGGGTACGGGCGGGACGGGGAACAGGTCGCACCCCTCGCCTTCGACCACACCCAGATCCTCTCGGACGGCGTGGAGCGAGCCCGCTCCAAGATCGAATACTCGTCCCTGGCGACTGCTTTCTGCCCGACCGAGTTCACGGTCGGCGAGCTGCGCCGTGTCTACGAGGCGGTGTGGGGCGTGGTGCTGGACCCGCGCAACTTCCATCGCAAGGTGACCGGCACGCCGGGCTTCCTGGTGCCCACAGGCGGCACGACCACCCGCCAGGGCGGCCGCCCCGCCCAGTTGTTCCGCGCCGGCGGCGCCACCCTCCTCAACCCGCCGATGCTGCGCCCCGAGGTCTGACGGGCGGGGAGCGGACGCCGTTTCGGGGTTCTGCGCCTCGACATACTCGCCAGTGCCATGAAGCAGGTCCGCGATGAACCGCATGGTGCCCGGAATTTCCTTTATGTCGCGCTATCTTGCTTTGGGTGATCCAGGCCATCGGACTGACCAGCAACACCCGCAAGGAGCACCCGCCCGCCGTCGACGACGTGTCCTTCGATGCGCACGCGGGCCGTGTCACAGCGCTTCTCGGAGCCCCGGACTCGGGCAATACGACGGCGTTGAAGCTCATGCTCGAACTCCAACAGGGCCGCGGAATCACCTACTTCCGGGGACGCCCGCTGCACCGGATCGCCCATCCGTCCCGCGAGGTCGGCGTCGTCATGGGTGAGGTGCCCGGCCATCCGGCCCGCACGGTGCGAGGTCAACTCCGCATGCTGTGCGCCGCCGTCGGCGTGCCCGTGCGCAGAGCGGACGAAGTGCTCGAAGTGGTGGGCCTCGTCAGCCTCCGCGACGAGCGGCTGAGCACGCTCTCCCGCGGCATGGACCGCCGCCTCGGGCTGGCCTCCGCGCTCCTGTCCGACCCGCACACCCTCGTGCTCGACGATCCGGCGGACGGCCTCTCTCCTCGAGAGGCCCGCTGGTTGCACGGGATTCTGCGCGCCCACGCGGCGCAGGGCGGCACGGTGCTGTTCACCACGAACGACCCCAAGGAGGCCGCCCGGACCGCCGACCGGGTCGTCACCCTGGACCGCGGACGGCTCGTCGCGGACCAGGAGGCCGCGGACTTCGCCCGCACCCGACTGCGTCCGCGCGTGATCGTGCGCAGCCCGCACGCCGCCCGGCTCGGCGCACTCCTGACCAGGGAGGCCCGCACCACGCAACGCTCCGTCGAAGTGGTGCGCGAGGAGGGGAACCGGCTCTCGGTGTACGGCAGCACCTGCGCCGATGTCGGAGAGGCCGCCTTCCGGAACGGCATCCTTGTCCACCAACTCGCGGACGAGGTGGGTGACATGGGGCCCTCGTCGGCGCATCCCCCCGAAACGCGGGAGCAGGCGCCAGATGGGGAGGAGGAGCAGCCGAGCGGTGAGGCGGACGAGTCGCGGACCCGGCCATCGCGTCCCGCCCGAACACCGGCCGAGAGCGGCCCTTCGCTCCTGCCGCCGCCCATCGCCGTACGCCACGCCCCGGGTCCGCTGCGCCCCCTGCGCTACGAACTGCGCCGGTCCGCCGGGGTCGGCACCGGCTATCTCACCGCGGCGGTCGTACTCATCACCTCGGCCGTCCTTTCCGTGCTCCTCGCCCGCATCGGTCACACGCCCCAGGCGCGACTGCTGGCCGCCTGGCCGCTGGAACTTCCGCTGCCGCCGGCTGCACTGGGCGCCGGGCTGCTGGGCGCCCTCGCGTTCGGAGAGGAGTTCCGTCACCCCGCCCTGGCCACGGATCGCGGCACCGTCCCCCGTCGGCTGGGACTGCTCACCGCCAAACTCCTCGTCGCCTCCGCCATCGCCCTGCTGCTCGCCGTCCTCACCGTCGGGTGCGACCTCGAGATGCTCTATCTCGTCTACGGACGGGAGCTCACGAGCGTTCCCGCTGACTGGCTCTCCCTGGGCGCCAGTTGGATCGGGCTCGTGGTCGGGTGCGCGTGGGCCGGTGTACTGGCCGCCGGAATCTTCCGCTCGACGCCGGCCGGACTCGCCGCGGTTCTCGCCGTGCCGATCGTCGTCGTACCACTCGTACAAAAGGTCATGCAGGGCCCGTCTGTGCGGACGGCGGCCGGGTTCTCGGAGCGGTTGCGGGAGCTGGTTCTGGTGCAGTGGCCGTTCGGCGGGGGGCGGTATCTGGCGGCCGGCGTGGAGGTGCTCGCCCAACCTGTGGGCGGCGCTCTGACGTTGTCGCTGACGGCTCTGCTCTGCGCATATCTGCTCACGACCCTGCGGAGCCGGGTCCGGTGACGACCGTCCGGACCCTTCCGTTCCTGCTGTGTACACAACTCCCCGAAGAACGCCCATTTCTTTCCGATAAGGCGTCAATTGCGACGGGGTGAGCGATCACCCTTTCGTGTGCTTTTCACCAAAGACCTCAAGGGAGTTGGGGAGCACGCCGACAAAAGACCCGTGAGTACCCTTGCGCAGACCATGATGACCGCCGCCCGCTCCTCCGACTCCGGCCTGGCAGGCCCGGGCGAACTCGACCGTTACCCCTATGCCGAAGCTCCCGGTGTCGACCGCGTGAGTCCCCCCGTGTGGGAGAGCGCCGAGCCCGAGCTGGGCCGCGTCGGCCGGCGCGCGGCGGGCAGCCGCGGACGCGGGCTGCACGGCCAACTCGTCCAGCAGCTCGGTCAGATGATCGTCTCCGGAGACCTCGGCGCGGACCGTCCGCTCGTGCCCGAGGAGATCGGCCAGCGATTCGAGGTGTCCCGGACCGTCGTCCGTGAGTCCCTCCGCGTCCTTGAGGCCAAGGGGCTGGTCAGTGCCCGCCCGAACGTGGGCACGCGCGTGCGTCCCGTCAGTGACTGGAATCTTCTGGACCCGGACATCATCGAGTGGCGCGCCTTCGGCCCCCAGCGGGACGACCAGCGTCGCGAGCTGGCCGAGCTCCGCTGGACCATCGAGCCGCTCGCCGCGCGCCTCGCCGCCGGACACGGACGCGAGGACATCCAGCAGAGGCTCGGCGACATGGTCGAGATCATGGGCCACGCCATGTCGCAGGGTGACTCCCTGACGTTCTCGCGGGCCGATGCCGAGTTCCACTCGCTGCTCATCCAGCTCGCGGGCAACCGGATGCTGGAACACCTCTCCGGGATCGTGTCGTCCGCTCTGCAGGTCTCCGGAGCTCCGATCACCGGCTGTGACCGACCGAACGAGGCATCCCTGGGGCACCACGGTCGCATCGTGGACGCCCTGGCCGCCGCCGACGGCACTGCTGCCGAGACGGCGATGCGGCAGCTGCTGACCGTCCACCCCGAGGTGGAGCGCGTCGTGCCCGCTCCGCGCGAGCACTGATCGCGCACCGAGGGTGACGCGGTCCGGGGTGTGTGCGTGTCCGGGGCGTCGATCGGTCGGCGAAGCCATCTCCCTCTACCGTCGGGACCTTGCCGGATCCTTCCCCGATCCGGCAAGGTCCCGACGGTGTGACTGCGCGATGGACCATGGACTGACCTGGTCTGACCGCATCCGACCTCTTTTGAGCGCTTACGGGGTGTGACTCGGGCCACGTAGATTGGGCGTAACGCTCAACCGGGCAGCGCGATGACCTAAGAGGTGATAGTCGAGGAGGGAATACAGACGCCGTTCATGGCGCTGTCCCTCTCCCCGGCACCCGCCCGCGCCGTCGGCCCATCCCCAAGTCGGCGGTCGTCGGTTCCTGTCCACAGCGGACGGGGCCGGAAGCCGTTTTCCAACGTTCCGAGAGGTTGTTCGTGTCGGCCAGCACATCCCGTACGCTCCCGCCGGAGATCGCCGAGTCCGTCTCTGTCATGGCGCTCATTGAGCGGGGAAAGGCTGAGGGGCAGATCGCCGGCGATGACGTGCGTCGGGCCTTCGAAGCTGACCAGATTCCGGCCACTCAGTGGAAGAACGTACTGCGCAGCCTCAACCAGATCCTCGAGGAAGAGGGTGTGACGCTGATGGTCAGTGCCGCGGAGCCCAAGCGCACCCGAAAGAGCGTCGCAGCGAAGAGTCCGGCCAAGCGCACCGCCACCAAGACGGTGGCGGCGAAGACGGTGACCGCCAAGAAGGCCACCGCCACCGCGGCTCCGGCCGGCCTCGCCGGCGACCCGGCCGAGGACGAGTCCGCCGTCAAGGCAACTGCCGCCAAGAAGGCGACGGCCAAGAAGGCCGTCGCCAAGAAGACGGTCGCCAAGAAGACCGCGGCCAAGAAGACCACCGCCAAGAAGGACGACGCCGAGCTCGGCGACGACGAGGCGACCGAGGAGACTCCGGCCAAGGCCGGTACCGAGGAGCCCACCGAGGACGGCGCCCAGGGCTTCGTCCTGTCCGACGAGGACGAGGACGATGCGCCCGCGCAGCAGGTCGCCGCCGCCGGTGCCACCGCCGACCCGGTCAAGGACTACCTGAAGCAGATCGGCAAGGTCCCGCTGCTCAACGCCGAGCAGGAGGTCGAGCTCGCCAAGCGCATCGAGGCCGGTCTGTTCGCCGAGGACAAGCTGGCCAACGCCGACAAGCTCGCCCCCAAGCTCAAGCGCGAGCTGGAGATCATCGCCGAGGACGGGCGCCGCGCCAAGAACCACCTCCTGGAGGCCAACCTCCGCCTGGTGGTCTCCCTGGCCAAGCGCTACACCGGCCGCGGCATGCTCTTCCTGGACCTCATCCAGGAGGGCAACCTCGGTCTGATCCGCGCGGTCGAGAAGTTCGACTACACCAAGGGCTACAAGTTCTCCACGTACGCCACGTGGTGGATCCGTCAGGCGATCACCCGCGCGATGGCCGACCAGGCCCGCACCATCCGTATCCCGGTGCACATGGTCGAGGTCATCAACAAGCTCGCGCGCGTGCAGCGCCAGATGCTCCAGGACCTGGGCCGCGAGCCCACTCCGGAGGAGCTGGCCAAGGAACTGGACATGACCCCTGAGAAGGTCATCGAGGTCCAGAAGTACGGCCGTGAGCCCATCTCGCTGCACACCCCTCTGGGTGAGGACGGTGACAGTGAGTTCGGTGACCTCATCGAGGACTCCGAGGCCGTCGTTCCGGCCGACGCGGTCAGCTTCACGCTCCTCCAGGAGCAGCTGCACTCGGTTCTCGACACCCTGTCCGAGCGCGAGGCGGGCGTCGTCTCGATGCGCTTCGGTCTCACCGACGGTCAGCCGAAGACCCTCGACGAGATCGGCAAGGTGTACGGCGTGACCCGTGAGCGGATCCGCCAGATCGAGTCCAAGACGATGTCGAAGCTGCGTCACCCGTCGCGTTCCCAGGTGCTGCGCGACTACCTCGACTAGGCCTCGGCCTTACGTTACGGAGGGCCCGGTTCCCCACAGGGGAGCCGGGCCCTCGGCATGTGCGCGGCATGCGTGCCCGTGTCCGCTGGATCACTGTGGGTGTTCCATGGTCATCCCAGTGTGAGGAGCGCGCATGCGTCGTCCCTTTGCCTCCGTCCTGGCCCTTGCGGCCGCCGCAGCGGTGATACCGCTGACCTCGCCCGCCCAGGCGGCGGTCGACAGCATCGTCGTCGGCAGCTACCCGGTCCAGATCTCCGACAGTCCCTGGACGGTCGCGCTGTCCAGCCGTGACCGGTTCGGAGGTACGCGCGCGGGACAGTTCTGCGGAGGGGTGGTCATCGGCCCGACCACCGTCCTGACCGCCGCCCACTGTCTGGGCAGCGATGTGCTGGGCTCGCCACCCCGTCAGGCTCGCGATCTGAAGGTCATCGCCGGCCGCGGAGACCTGCTGGCCAGTGACGGAAAGGAGATCCCGGTACGCGACATCTGGATCAATCCGCACTATGACACCTACACGAACTCCGGCGACTTCGGCGTGCTGACGCTGTCGGAGCCGCTGTCCGCCGCCGCGGTGATCCGCATGGCCCCCTCGGGACACCCTGCCTACGAGGCCGGGACGGCCGCCAAGGTCTACGGCTGGGGCGACACGACCGGCGGCGGCGACTACGCGCGCAGCCTGCGGGCCGCGGACGTACACGTCCTGTCCGACGACGCCTGCAGGCGGGCGTACCCGGGCAGTGCGGACGGCACGTACGACGCCGCGTCCATGGTGTGCGCCGGTGAACCGGGCGGCGGCCGTGACGCCTGCCAGGGGGACAGCGGCGGGCCGCTCGTCGCCCAGGGGCGTCTCATCGGCCTGGTGTCCTGGGGGAGCGGCTGTGGGCGCCCTGGGAGCCCTGGCGTGTACACCCGGGTGTCCGAGGCCGCTCGTGCGCTCGGAGCCGCTCACTGAGGCCTTCAGGCGCCGTGGTACGAGTGTGGGCGGTCACTCCCTGGAGTCCAGGAAGCGGCCGCCCACTCACCGGCCTGTCGCCGGCACCCGCTCGTCGTTGATGCGAAGGTCAGTGTTCTTCGTCGTTGACGCTTTCGGGAGCGGACGTGAGCCGCTCCGTCTCGTCCTGTATCTCAGCGGCGATCTTCTTGAGTTCCGGCTCGAACTTGCGACCGTGGTGGGCGCAGAAGAGCAGTTCTCCGCCGCTCAGGAGGACGACGCGCAGATATGCCTGGGCGCCGCAACGGTCGCAGCGGTCAGCGGCCGTCAGCGGGCTCGCGGGGGTCAGAACAGTAGTCACGTCGCCTCTTCTCTAGCTCGACGAGCTGTCGTACCAGGGTCAACATCCAACCAGGCCGAAAACGTTCCCGCTCGCGGCTTTTCCTCGAAATTTTCTTTCGAGACGGTTGTCTGCTGCCGGTTGGCGGCGAATGAGCCGTATTGCGTGTCTTCGTGTCTGTACGGGTTCGCGCTGTCTGTCAGGGGGTCTGTCCGCCCGGCTGGGTTGCCGGTTGTTCATGAGGACGTGCCCGGAGCCTAAATGGTTCATGCCTCGAAGGGAACGTGATATGTACTTCACTCCATCGAGGGATCGAACACCCATGCGACCCTGGACTAGTGTGAGTTTAGTGCGAGGGTGGCGTTACAACGGCTCTACCAGGCCTCGGTACCCTCTGAGCGGCAACCGAAGCCGGGCCCTTACCCAAAAGGGTCCCACCTGAAATTCAGCGAGGAGCGAACCGCGTGACCGCCGAGACGTCCGTGCCGTCCACAGCGCTGCTGACCGGAGCAGACCGGGACGGTTCCAACTACACCGCGCGGCACCTGCTCGTCCTTGAGGGGCTCGAAGCCGTCCGCAAGCGCCCTGGCATGTACATCGGCTCGACCGACAGTCGTGGCCTGATGCACTGCCTCTGGGAGATCATCGACAACTCCGTGGACGAGGCCCTCGGGGGCTACTGCGACCACATCGACGTGATCCTTCACGACGACGGCTCCGTCGAGGTGAAGGACAACGGCCGTGGCATCCCCGTCGACGTGGAGCCCAAGACGGGGCTCTCCGGCGTCGAGGTCGTCATGACCAAGCTCCACGCCGGCGGAAAGTTCGGAGGCGGCTCCTACGCGGCCTCCGGCGGTCTGCACGGCGTGGGCGCCTCTGTGGTGAACGCCCTCTCGGCCCGCCTGGACGTCGAGGTGGACCGCAGCGGCAACACGCACGCGGTGAGCTTCCGGCGGGGCACCCCCGGAGCCTTCAAGGCCGACGGGCCCGACTCCGCCTTCGACCCGACGACCGGGCTCCGCAAGGTCAAGCGGATCCCGAAGAACCGCACCGGCACGCGCGTGCGCTACTGGGCCGACCGCCAGATCTTCCTCAAGGACGCAAAGCTCTCCTTGGACCATCTCCACCAGCGTGCCCGCCAGACCGCTTTCCTGGTCCCGGGACTCACCATCGTCGTCCGTGACGAGTTCGGGCTCGGTGAGGGCGGCAGCAAGGGCGAGGAGTCGTTCCGCTTCGACGGCGGGATCAGCGAGTTCTGCGAGTACCTGGCCAGTGACAAGCCGGTCTGCGACGTGCTCCGCTTCTCCGGGCAGGGCTCCTTCAAGGAGACGGTTCCCGTCCTCGACGACCACGGGCAGATGACCCCGACCGAGGTCACCCGCGAACTCGGCGTCGACGTCGCGCTGCGCTGGGGCACGGGGTACGACACGACCCTCAAGTCCTTCGTGAACATCATCGCCACTCCCAAGGGCGGCACCCACGTCGCCGGCTTCGAGCAGGCCGTGGCCAAGACGATGAACGAGGTCCTGCGGGCCAAGAAGATGCTCCGGGTCGCCGAGGACGACATCGTCAAGGACGACGCCCTGGAGGGTCTCACCGCAGTCGTCACCGTGCGCCTCGCCGAACCCCAGTTCGAGGGGCAGACCAAGGAGGTCCTCGGGACCTCGGCGGCACGCCGCATCGTGACGAACGTGGTGAGCAAGGAACTCAAGGCATTCCTGACCACCACGAAGCGTGACGCCGCGGCTCAGGCCCGGGTGGTCATGGAGAAGGCCGTCTCGGCCGCCCGGACGCGGATCGCCGCCCGTCAGCACAAGGACGCCCAGCGCCGTAAGACAGCCCTGGAGTCCTCCTCGCTGCCCGCCAAGCTCGCCGACTGCCGCAGCGACGACGTGGGCCGCAGCGAACTGTTCATCGTCGAGGGCGACTCCGCGCTCGGTACGGCGAAGCTGGCTCGGAACTCCGAGTTCCAGGCGCTGCTGCCGATCCGCGGCAAGATCCTCAACGTTCAGAAGGCGTCCGTCACGGACATGCTGAAGAACGCCGAGTGCGGCGCGATCATCCAGGTCATAGGAGCCGGGTCGGGCCGGACCTTCGACATCGACGCGGCGCGGTACGGGAAGATCATCCTTCTCGTCGACGCCGATGTGGACGGCGCGCACATCCGGATCCTGCTGCTGACCCTCTTCCAGCGCTACATGCGGCCCATGGTCGAGGCCGGGCGGGTGTTCGCCGCGGTGCCGCCGCTGCACCGGATCGAGCTCAGTCAGCCCAAGAAGGGGCAGGACAAGTACGTCTACACGTACTCGGACCGTGAGCTGCGGGACACGCTGCTCGAGTTCCAGCGCAAGGGTGTGCGCTACAAGGACTCGATCCAGCGGTACAAGGGTCTCGGCGAGATGGACGCCGATCAGCTGGCCGAGACGACGATGGATCCGCGGTACCGGACCCTGCGACGGATCAACATCTCCGATCTGGACGCTTCCGAGCAGGTGTTCGACCTGCTGATGGGGAACGATGTGGCTCCGCGCAAGGAGTTCATCTCCAGCTCGGCTGCGACGTTGGACCGGTCGCGCATCGACGCATAGCCCTGCGGGTGAGATGGCGGTGCGGCTCCGGTCCGGTAGGTGGGTCGGGGCCGTGCCGGTACATCCGCCCGTCGCTGTTGGATCAGACGTGGGTCGAGAGGCGGGAGCTGCTCGATCCGGGCGTGACCGACGGGCATCTGATGTACCGGCACGGCCCCTCGCGCCGGACGCCGTCTGCGGGCAGCGGCCGGCCGGGGCGCGTCCCTTTCGTCGGGTGCCGGGTACGGGCGTGAATTTCGGGCCCTCCGGCGTTTGAGGCGCGGGGTCCGGGGCGGAGCCCCAGGGATGGGACGGGTAGGGGCGGCGGGGGTGAAGCACGTCCTCCGTCAGGCCGGGAGTTGGTCGGGGGCGGGGGCTCCACCCGTGGGTGGAGGAGCGAGGGCATGGAGGATCCACCCGCGATCCACCTGGGCTCCGATTTGCTGAGCAGGCGATTTCCGTAGCGTCGTGGATGTCGGCAGCACCCGCCGCCGACATCCGCTCCTCGCCCACGGAGGCCCTGCATGTCCGGGCTCATGAACGCAGTCGTGATCGTCGCCGTCGCCGTCCTGGTGATCGCGCGCCAGTTCCGGGCCACTCGTATCGGCACGGACAGGCGGTGGTGGCTCGTGCCCGCCGTTCTCGCCTTCATCGCCCTGCGCGAACCCGGCCTGATCGACCCGCATCACCAGCTCGAGGCGTCCGTACTGCTGGGCACCGAGCTGGTCATGGGGCTGGCGATCGGAGCCGGCTGGGCGTGGACGACCCGGATATGGGCCGAGCCGGACGGAGCCCTGTGGAGCAAGAGCACCAAGGCGAGCGGGGCCATCTGGATCGGCGGGATATGCCTGCGTGGTGGCCTCTTCGGCCTGGGCGCGCTGCTGGGCGTGCACCAGGACTCCGCCGCACTGATGCTCGGGCTGGCGGCCACCCTGCTGGTTCGTGCCGGAGTGGTGATGTGGCGGGCGCAGTCCCTGCGGCCGACGGCGTACGGACAGGCCTCGGCGTACGGTGACGGCGTGGCGCAGGCCCGGTGGAAGGAGCGCGTGTGACCGACAACGCGTGGACACGCTGGCCCTCCCGGGAGGCCCTCTCGCGAGAAGGCGTGCACACGGCCCGCCGCGTGCTCGGCCGCGTCACCCGATCCATCGCCCTCGGCATTCTCATCGCGACGACCCTCACGAACACCGAGCTGAACGGATGGGCCCTCGCCGGAGGTGCCGTGGGCATCGTGGTGTGCGGGTTCCTCGCCTGGGCCTTCTGGCGGACCACGCTGGAGAACCGCCTACTGCCCTCCCTGGGGCTGCTCGCCGCTCTGCTGACGATCGCGACGGTGGGGCAGGGGGTGGGGTTCCGGATCGCGTCTCTCGTCCTGCTGTGCGGCTGCGCCATCAATGCCATCGAACGGCTGCCCCTCGCGTACGCGATGCCCGCCACGGCCGTAGCCCTGTGCGCGTTCGCGGCGGTCAACAACGACGCCTGGCTGACGACTGCGGCCACCACGGTCGGCCTGGCCCTCGCCGGGTACGTCGTGCGCCTCGACGCGGAGGCGCGGGGGAGCGCGCAGCGGCTGCTGGCCCAGGAGCGTGCGGCTCGTGTGGCCGAGGCGGAGTCGGCGGCGCTCGCCGAGCGCGCCCGTATCGCCCGGGAGATCCACGACGTGCTCGCGCACAGCCTGTCCGCGCAGCTGGTGCACCTCGAGGCGGCGCGGCTGCTGATCGAGAGAGGTGCCGACCAGGCGACGGTTCTGGAACGAGTCGTGGCGGCCAGGGGCATGGCCCGTGAGGGGCTCGCGGAAACCCGGCAGGCGCTCTCGGCGCTCCGGGGTGAGATGTCTCCGGTGGAGGACTTTCTCGGCGAGCTCGTCACCACCAATGAACGCGCCGATGTCACGGTGACGGGCGAGCGTCAGCTACTGCCGGCGGAGGCGTCGCAGGCGGTGCGCCGGGTCGCCCAGGAAGCGCTGACGAACGTGCGCAAGCACGCTCCGGGCGCCAAGGTCCACATCCGGCTGGACTACGGCGAGCACGAAGTGACGCTGGATGTCCGGGACTCGGGAGGAAGGCCGGGCGAGCTGAGTGGTTCGGGAGCCGGGTACGGTCTGCTGGGCATGCGGGAGCGTGCCGAGCTGCTGGGCGGCTCGCTGGAGGCCGGCCCGGGCGAGGAGGGGTTCGTGGTGACGTTGAGGGTGCCCGTATGACCGAGCGGGAGGAAGGCGGGAAGCCGGCCCGAGTCGTCGTGGCGGACGACCAGACGGTCGTGCGTGAGGGCATCGTGATGCTGCTGGGCCTGCTGCCCGGGATCGAGGTCGTCGGCGCGGCTGGTGACGGGAACGAAGCGGTGGAGCTGGTGGCCAGGCTCGCTCCGGACGTCGTCCTGATGGACCTGCGGATGCCGCGCTGCGACGGGGTCGAGGCGACCCGGCGCATCCGGTCCGAGCATCCCGGGACGCAGGTGGTCGTCCTGACGACGTACGCCGACGACGAGTCGTTGTTCCCCGCACTCAGAGCGGGGGCCCGCGGCTATCTCACCAAGGACGCCGGGGGCGACGAGATCGTGCGGGCCGTGGAGAGCGTGCTCTCCGGGGACGCCGGCCTGTCGCCGAGCGTGCAACGAAGACTGCTGGAGCGCCTGTCGGATCCGCAACCGGAGCCGGGCCCGCCGCCGGAGGCGCCGGACGGGCTCACGTCGCGCGAGACGGAAGTGCTCCTGCTGATCGCCGAAGGCCTCAGCAACCAGGAGATCGCCCGGGCGCTCCATGTGTCCACGGCCACGGTGAAGACCCATATCAACAACCTCTTCGCCAAGACGGGGCTCAAGGACCGTGCGCAAGCCGTCCGTTACGCCTATGGGAAGGGTCTCGTACGGCCACCGGCGGGCTGAGTCACCTGATGGGGTGAAGAGCGCGGAGAGAAGAGTCCGGGATCTTCCCGATCTGCACATCCTTGGGCACGCGGCCGAAACGGGTCGCGGACAAGGAGAGTTCGGTGGAGAAGCACGACGGCGGCGACACCGGGGAGGTCCGGTTCGACGACCCCTGGTACGACGCGCTGGCTTCCGGTTGGGGTGAGTTGGACGGCACGGGAGCACCTGCTCCGGCCGTGCCGCCCGCCCGCTCGGAGCACGAAGGACGGACCGGCGGGGCGGCCGACGTCTATCTGGAGGTGCAGCGAAGTGCTGCTTTCCAGGAGGTGCGCAGCCGGTACCGCAGGTTCGTGATCCCTGCCGTCGCCGTCTTCTTCCCTTGGTACGTGGGCTATGTGGTGACCGCGACGACAGCGCCGGGGTTCATGGCGCGGCCGGTGGCCGGTGCGGTGAACGTGGCGCTGGTCGCGGGGCTCGGGCAGTTCCTGACGACGTTCGTCCTGGCCTGGGCGTACGCACGGCACGCGCGGTTGCGCAGGGACCGGGCGGCGCTCGACCTGCGCTGGGACACCCAGGAGCTGACGCGCAACGTCAGAGGCGGTGACCGGTGAGCGGGAACCATCAGACCCTGGCGTTGCTGCTGTTCAGCATGTTCGTGGCGGTGACGCTGGCCATCACGACGTGGGTGAGCCGCAACCGGCATGGCTCGGCGGAGGAGTTCTACGCCGGCGGGCGGTTGTTCTCGCCGATGGAGAATGGTTTTGCCATCTCCGGGGACTACATGTCGGCCGCGTCGTTCCTCGGCGTCACCGGACTCATCGCCCTCTACGGCTACGACGGCCTGCTGTACGTCGTGGGCTTTCTGGTGGCCTGGCTCGTCGTGCTGTTCCTGGTCGCCGAACTGGTGCGCAACTGCGGTCGGTTCACGCTCGCCGACGTCGTCGCCGCCCGGATGAGTGAGCGGCCGGTGCGGATCGCGGCGGGAACTTCCTCCGTGACGGTGTCCGTTCTCTATCTGGTGGCACAGATGGTGGGCGCGGGCAGTCTGGTCTCGCTGCTCCTCGGAGGCACGAGCGAGGCGGCGCGGAACTGGACGGTCATCGGGGTGGGCGCGCTCATGGTGATCTATGTGTCGATGGGAGGGATGCGGGCGACCACGTGGATCCAGATCGTCAAGGCGGTTCTGCTGCTGGGCGGGTCCGTCGTCCTCACCGTCCTCGTCCTGGTGCGGTTCCACGGGGACTTCAACGACCTGCTGCGTTCCGCCGCGGCGCGCAGTGGGCACGGCAAGGCCTTCCTCGTGCCCGGGCTGCGGTACGGCGGGGACTGGACGGCGCGCTTCGACTTCATGAGCCTCGGGCTCGCGCTGGTGCTCGGGACGGCAGGGCTGCCGCACATCCTGTCGCGCTTCTACACCGTGCCGACGGCACGGGCCGCCCGTCGCTCGGTGGTGTGGTCGATCGGACTGATCGGCGGCTTCTATCTGATGACCATCGTGCTGGGCTTCGGCGCGGCGGCGATCGTCGGTCCTGAGGCGGTCCGCGGGTCGAACGCGGCGGGCAACACCGCAGTTCCGCTGCTGGCCCTCGACCTCGGCGGCGGAGTCAACTCCACGGGTGGAACGGTTCTGTTCGCGGTCGTCGCCGCCATCGCCTTCGCCACCATCCTCGCGGTCGTCGCCGGAATCACTCTCGCGTCCTCGGCGGCGGTGGCGCACGACCTGTACGCGACCATGCGCCGGCGGAACGCGAAGCCGCGCAGCGAGGTCGCCGTCGCGCGTGCGGCCTCGGTCGGGATCGGCGTGGTCGCCATCGCCCTGGGGCTCCTGGCCCGCGATCTGAACGTGGCCTTTCTGGTGGGCCTCGCCTTCGCGGTCGCCGCGTCCGCGAACCTTCCTGTGCTGCTGTACTCCCTGTTCTGGCGCAACTTCACGACGCGCGGCGCCGTGTGGGCCGTATACGGCGGACTCGTGCCCTCGCTGCTGCTCGTCCTGTTGTCGCCTGTGGTGTCCGGGAGTCCCGGATCGCTGTTCCCGGGTGTGGACTTCCAGTACTTCCCGCTGGAGAACCCCGGTCTCGTCTCGATCCCCCTCGGTTTCGTGGCGGGCTGGCTCGGGACGGTCACCTCGCACGAGCCGCCGGACGAGGCCAAGCACGCCGAGATCGAGGTGCGCGCGCTCACCGGCGCGGGGGCCGTCTGACACAGGTCCGGCCGGTCAACATGAGGTGCCCGGGCCGCTGGGCGAAGGGGCCCGGGCAGGTCGTACGGCTGTCCGTCACGGCATCGCCCGAAGGATGCCGGCGCCTTGTGCCGCGCTAGGGCGACACCCAGGCGTACCGGTGTTCCGGGCGGCCCGTGTCGCCGTACTTGAGGGAGAGGCGCAGGCGGCCGACCTGTTCCAGGTGGCGCAGGTAGCGCTGGGCGGTGGACCGGCTGAGGCCCGTCTCGGCGGCCACCTCGTGGGCCGACAGCGGTTGGTGCGCGCGGTGCAGGACGCCGCAGATGAGATCGGTCGTCGGCTCCGAGTGGCCGCTCGGCAGCCCGGGAACGGACGGTGCGGGCGCGGCCCGCAGGGCGCCGAACATCCGATCGACTTGCTCCTGCCCGGTCACCCGTCGCCCACCCACCCGGTCCACGGTCCGGCGCAGGGCGGCGTACGAGTCGAGGCGGGTGCGCAGTGCGGTGAAGGTGAACGGCTTGACCAGGTAGTGCACAGCGCCCAGCCGCATCGCGGCACGGACGGTCGTCACGTCACTGGCCGCGGTGATCATGATGACGTCGGTGCCGTGGCCCTGTTCGCGCATCCGGTGGACGAGTTCGAGGCCCGTCAGGTCCGGCAGATAGTGGTCGAGCAGCACCAGGTCGACGGGCGTTCGCTCGACGGCGGCCAGAGCCTGGGCAGCGCTGTGCGCGCGGGCGACCACCCGGAATCCGGGCACCTTCCCCACGTAGCGCGCGTTGATCTCGGCGACGCGGAAGTCGTCGTCGACGACCAGGACGTCAATCATCTGGCCTCTTCCTCTCAAGGCCTGGCGAGCGTTGAGCCCGTGTTTCGGCTCCGCTGTTGTAGCGCGAGCAAAACGAGCACAACAGACCCTTGCAAGCAGAAGTAGGCCTTGTGCCCAGAAGACTGATGCTGTGGCCCGCGCCACATCTACGGTCCCGGCCCATGAGCGCAGACACCAGCCCCGCCATCGAGCTGCGGGGCGCGAGCAAGATCTTCAAGACCCCGTCGGGGGGTCTGCACACCGCCGTGCGGGAACTCGACCTCACCGTCGGACGCGGCGAGTTCGTCGCCGTCGTCGGCCCCACCGGCTGTGGAAAGTCCACCACCCTGACTCTGGTGAGTGGACTCGAGGAACCCACTGAAGGCGAGGTCCTCGTCACGGGGGAGCCCGTCTCGGGCGTCGGGAACAAGGTCGGTTTCGTCTTCCAGCAGGACGCCACGTTCCCCTGGCGCACGGTCCTGTCCAACGTGATGGCCGGGCCCCGTTTCCAGGGCGTGCCCAAGACCGAGGCGAAGGAGCGGGCCCGTGAGTGGTTGTCCCGGGTCGGGCTGACGGCGTTCGAGGACCGCTACCCGCACCAGCTCTCCGGAGGCCAGCGCAAGCGTGTCGCCCTCGCCGCGACCTTCGTCAACGACCCCGAGATCCTGCTCATGGACGAGCCCTTCTCGGCGCTCGACGTGCAGACCCGGGCGCTGATGTCCGACGAACTTCTCGAGCTGTGGGAGGGCACCGGCGCCTCGGTCGTCTTCGTCACCCACGACCTGGAGGAGTCCATCGCGCTCGCCGACAAGGTCGTCGTGATGACCGCGGGCCCCGCCACCGTGAAGCAGGTCTTCGACATCGACCTGCCGCGACCGCGCAAGGTCGAGTCCGTGCGGCTGGAGCCGCGGTTCATCGAGATCTACCGCGAGATCTGGGAGTCCCTCGGCGAAGAGGTCCGCATCACCCGCGAGAGGGGTGCCGCCGATGTCGCATGAGATTCTCAGCACCCCGGTCGTGGACACGGTGAAGACGCCGGGCCGCGAGCAGTCCCGCGTGCGGGCCGCGCGCAAGCGCAAGATCATGGTGAACGCAGCCCGGGTCGTGCTCCTGATCGCCGTCCTCGGCCTCTGGGAAGTGCTCTCGCGGGCGAAGGTCATCGATCCGTTCAACTTCTCGATGCCCTCGAAGATATGGGACCAGACCTACACCTGGATGACCCACGGAACCGCGCTCGGTTCCCTCGGCGAGCAGATCTGGTACACGCTGTACGAGGCACTGCTCGGCTGGGTCATCGGTGTCGTCGCCGGTGTCGTGTTCGGCATCGCGCTGGGGCGGATCACCTTGCTCGCAGACGTACTTGGTCCATACATCAAGGTGCTCAACTCGATACCGAGGATCGTCCTCGCGCCCATCTTCGTCATCTGGTTCGGGCTCGGGCCGGCCTCCAAGGTCGCCTCGGCCGTCGTGCTCGTCTTCTTCCCGGTGTTCTTCAACGCCTTCCAGGGCGCCCGGGAGGTCGACCGCAACCTCGTCGCCAACGCCCGGATCCTCGGCGCGAGCGACCGCCGCGTGACGCTCCAGGTCGTCATCCCGTCCGCCACGTCGTGGATCTTCACCAGCCTCCACGTCAGTTTCGGCTTCGCCCTCATCGGCGCGATCGTCGGCGAGTACATCGGCGCGACCAAGGGCATCGGCCTGCTCGTCGCGCAGTCACAGGGGACCTTCAACGCGGCCGGTGTGTACGCCGCGATGGTCATCCTCGCCGTCGTCGCCCTCCTCGCCGAAGGACTGCTCACCTTCGCCGAGCGCCGCATCTTCCGCTGGAAGCCGTCGGATTCCGACCGCTGACCCGCCACGGGCCCATCCGACCCGTGACCTGCCCCCGTACTGCTTCCCACCCCTTCACAAGGACGTGAATCCGCATGCGCATCACCGCCCGGTACTCCGCGTCGGCAGCCGCCGGACTGCTCGCTCTCACCTCGCTCACCGCCTGCGCCAATGACGCGGCCAGTTCGACGGCCGACTCCGGCAGCAACGGCGGTGGCGGCAAGGGGGAGCACGTCAAGATCATGGTCGGTGGCCTCGACAAGGTCATCTACATGCCCGCGATGCTCACGCAGCGGCTCGGCTACTTCCAGGACGAGGGTCTCGACGTCCAGCTCCTGAGCGAGCCGGCCGGTGTCCAGGCCGAGACCGCGCTCGTGTCCGGACAGGTGCAGGCGGCCGTCGGCTTCTACGACCACACACTCGACCTGCAGACCAAGGGCAAGGCGGTCGAGTCCGTCGTGCAGTTCTCGCACGCTCCCGGTGAGGTCGAGATCGTCTCCGACAAGCGGGCGGGTGACATCACGTCACCCAAGGACTTCAAGGGCAGGAAGCTCGGGGTCACGGGGCTCGGATCCTCGACCGACTTCCTCACGAAGTACCTCGCGGTGAAGAACGGTGTGAAGGTCAGCGAGTTCACGCCGGTGGCCGTCGGCGCCGGCCCCACGTTCGTCTCGGCTCTCCAGCAGGGTGCCATCGACGGCGGCATCACGACCGACCCCACCGTGGCCACCGTCCTGGCGAAGAAGCTCGGCAAGGTACTCGTCGACATGCGGACGCCCGAGGGATCGCAGGCGGCCCTCGGCGGCCCGTACCCCTCGTCCAGTCTCTACATGCAGACGGACTGGGTGAACGGTCACAAGGAGACGGTCCAGAAGCTGGCCGACGCCTTTGTGAAGACGCTTCGGTGGATGTCCACGCACAGCGCCTCCGAGATCGCCGCCAAGATGCCCGCGGACTACTCCCAGGGCGACAAGAAGCTGTACGCCGAGGCCATCCAGAGCACGCTCCCGATGTTCACCAAGGACGGCGTGATGCCCAAGAACGGTCCGGAGACCGTCGAGAAGGTCCTCAAGGCGTTCAACCCCAACATCCAGAACGCCGATGTGGACCTGAGCAAGACCTACACGACGGAGTTCGTGGACAAGGCCGCCGGCTGATCCCACGGACGCGGTCCGCCCGACCGTGCCATGCCGTCAGACGCGGGTCGCCCAGACATAGCGATGCTCCGGGCGCCCCGCGTCGCCGTATCTGAGGGTCAGTGTGGCCCTTCCGGTGCGCTCCAGCAGCTTCAGATAGCGCTGTGCGGTCTGCCGGCTCAGGCCGGTCTCCTCGGCGACCTCCTGCGCCGACAGCGGGCCCTCGGCGTCGATCAGGGCGCGCCGTACCAGCCCGGCCGTCGGGGGAGAGTGCCCCTTGGGCAGATCCGGTTCTGAGCTCGCCGAGAGGGTTCCGAAGATCCGGTCCACCTGCGCCTGTTCGGCCTCGCCGCCACCGTCCAGAGTGCGCCGCAGTTCCGCGTAGGCCTCCAGTTTTGTCCGCAGCCCGGCGAACGCGAACGGCTTAACCAGGTACTGGAGTGCCCCCTGGCGCATGGCCGCCTGAACGGTGGAGATGTCCCGGGCCGCGGTCACCATGATCACGTCCGTCTGACGGCCGCGCCGGCGCATCTCCCGGACCACCGAGAGGCCGGTCTCGTCGGGCAGGTAGTGGTCCAGGAGGACGAGGTCCAGGCGGGGCAGGGACTCCATCAGTCCCAGGGCCTCGGAGGCACTGTGCGCCTCTCCGGCGACGTGGAAACCCGGCACCTTCGCCACGTAGGCGGCGTTGACCCGGGCGACCCGGGTGTCGTCGTCCACGACCAGGAGCTCGATCATCGCGACTCCTCCTCGGTGTATCCGGTTTCCCGCGTTTCTTCCGTGCTCTCGACGGCCGCGCGCGCGGGATGGGCGTGCCCCGCGTCAACGGGCGTCTCCGCCGGCGCCTCCGTGAGCGCCTCGGGCAGCACGACGGTGAATTCGGCACCTCCGCCCTCCGCGTCCGCCACCTCCGCGCTGCCGCCCTGGCGTTCGGCGAACCGGCGCACCAGGGAGAGGCCGATTCCTCGCTTGCCGTGGGCCGGGGGCTTCTTCGTGCTCCATCCGTCGGTGAAGATCAACTCTCGCCGCTCCGCCGGGATGCCGGGTCCGGTGTCCTGGACTCGCAGCACTGCGGTGCGCTCTACCGACCGCAACTCGACCTCCACGCGTGCGTGGGGTGTGCCCGCGACGGCGTCCAACGCGTTGTCGACGAGGTTCCCCACGACGGTGACGAGCCCACGCGGGTCGACCAGCCGGTCCGGGAGCATCGTCCGGTCCGAGACCCACAAGGCCACGCCGCGTTCGGCGGCCACCGTCGCCTTGCCCACCAGAAGGGCGGCGAGGAGTGGATCGTGGATCTTCTCGGTGACCTGTTCCGCGGTGACCCGGTGGTCGCCGACCACCTCACCGACGAACTCCACGGCGTCGTCGTACATCTCCAGTTCGAGCAGCCCCAGAAGCGTGTGCATGCGGTTGGCGTGCTCGTGATCCTGCGCCCGCAGGGCATCGATGAGGCCGCGGGTGGAGTCCAGCTCGCGGCCCAACTGCTCCAGCTCGGTACGGTCGCGCAACGTGGCGACCGCACCGCCGTCGTCGGTGGGCATCCGGTTGGCGACCAGCACACGCTGTCCGCGGACGGTGAGCAGATCGGTGCCGGTGACCCGCCCGGCCAGTACGTCGGTCGTACGGCCGGATCCGAGCGCGTCGTCCAGCGGCTGCCCGATGGCCTCGGCACCGACGCCCAGCAGACGCTGCGCCTCGTCGTTCAGGAGGCGTACGTGACCGCCGCGGTCCAGGGCCACCACGCCCTCCCGGATGCCGTGCAGCATCGCCTCGCGCTCCGCCAGCAGTGCCGCGATGTCGGAGAAGGCCAGGTCACGGGTCTGCCGCTGCACTCTGCGGGAGATCAGATACGCGGCCAGCGCGCCGACGGCCATGGCTCCGCCCGCGTACGCGAACAACCCCGGGATCGCGTCGATCAACCGGGCCCGCACGCTGTCGTACCGGATGCCCACCGAGACCGCGCCGATGATCCTGTCGTCGGCGTCGCGCAACGGGACCTTTCCGCGCGCGGAGCGGCCGAGGGTTCCGGTGTCGATCTCCATGACGTCGCGGCCCTCCAGGGCCTTGCGCGGGTCCGTCGAGACCTGCCGCCCGATCTCCTTCGGGTCGGTGTGCGACCAGCGGATGCCCCGCGTGTCCATCACCACGACGTACTCGGCGTCGCTGGCCTTCCGTATCCGCTCCGCCTCGGCCTGCACGGGTCCGGCCGTGGAAGGACTCGTGCTCCTTAGATCCTCGGCGATCTGCGGCTGCACCGCCGTGGTCTGGGCGATCGCGAGGGCGCGCTGCATGGCCTGGTCGTCCAGTTGCGCGCTGAGCGGCGCCAGGAACAGGCCGGTGGCGAGAACGGCGACTCCCGCCGCGATCACGATCTGCATCAGCAGGACCTGCGAGAACACCCGCCGCGGCATGCCGAACCGCAGTCGTCGTGCGGGGGGAGTGGGCCTCATGCGTACGACCGTACGGGGGCGGGTGCAACGCATCGAAGGGGTTGTGGCAGGGATCTCTTGCTCCATACGGACCTGGTCCCCGCACGGAGGTCAACGCGAGGTGCGACTGGTCGACGATCGGCGATGGATGTCGATGAATGACGCGGCGCGGGTGTTCGTCGGCCGATCGATGATTGACGGAAGGCGGGTGTTCGTCGGCCGATCAACGGTTGTCGGCCGATCAACGGTTGACGGGCATGGATTCCGGCGATCAGCAGGCCACGGGGACGGCCGTCTCGTCCAGCTGCCGTACCGCCACCACGTCCATCCGGGCCGGGGAACCCAGCGCCGAGCCGCAGCTGTTGGGGCGGGGCGGCAATGAGGTTCCCTGAGCGACGGCCACCCTCCAGAGTCTGCCGTCGACATGGGCGACGGTGATCTCCCAGCGCGGAGCGGTTCCATCGGTCCGGACCACGGTCAGAGCGCCGGCGGCGTGCTCACCCGTCGCGTTTCGCACGGCCAGTTCGGCTGCCTGGCCGGGCCGCTCCCAGGCGGAGTTCCCACGGCACCCCTCGGTGACGACGCGGCCCTCGCGTACGCCCTGAAGGATCTCTTTGACGGCATGCGCTTCGGCACGGCCGTACGCGTAGCCGTGGGGCAGTACGAGCACCGTCGGGGAGAACCGATGACCGCCCAGATGAGTGACCTCCCACGCGCCGTTCACCCCGGAAGAGGCGAGTTCCGCCGCGAGAGGCCTGCCGAGCAAGGCACAGCAGCGGTCACGCTTTCCGTTCGTGCACACAAGGGCGAGCGGTTCGTCCGTGTGGGGCCGCGCGTCGAGGGCCGTGTCGAAGGACCGCGGGTCGCCCTGGCCGAGTGCGGCGAAGTCGAGGTCGAGGAGCAGCTCGGGATCGCACACCGTCGCGCCGTGCAGCCAGACGTTGCCCGGGGCTGTGTGGGCCGCGTAGACACGCCGCTCGGCGGGCGTACCGCAGTCCGCGTGGCGACCGGGGCGACGGATGAGCGCGATCCGCACGCCCGAGCCCTGCGCGGCCGCCTCGAGAGCGCGGCCGAGTGTGGGGTCCAGGTGGCTCGAAGTGAGCGCCTTGGCGCCCCAGGGCCCGGGCTGCTCGATCAGCAGCCATGTCCTCGCGGTGGCCGCGGTTCCCGCCAGGGGCTCGTCGAGGAGCCGCGACGCGCTTGTGCACGTACTCACAGAGGTGAGCCTAACCTGACTTCGACCGAAGTGGCTTCCTGCCGAGGCCACGGTCGGTGCACTCAGGGCGGTTGGCCGGCCCTTCGCATTGAGAAGAGGGCGGGCGCCGGGGCGGTTCTCGGCGGCACCCTCCCTGCTCGTCGGACGGGAGTCCTAGCTGCTGGGGAGCGGCTGTGGTGGGCGTTCGCCCACGTAGTGACCGCTCGGGCGCATTCTCAGCGGGCGTTCCGCGTACTCCTCCAGGGTGTGCGCGATCCAGCCCGCCGTGCGCGCGACGGCGAAGATCGTCTCTCCGGCGGAAGCCGGCATACCGGAGGAGACGGTGAAGGCCGCCAGCGCGAGGTCGACATTGGCGTGCAGGGGCGCGTGCCGGGCGGTGGTGGCCACGACGTCGTGCGCCGCCGCCACAGCCGGCGCCGCACCGGGTACGTCCTCCAGGAGTGCGAACAAGGCACGCGCGCGGGGGTCCTCGCCTGTGTACAGCCGGTGGCCGAGTCCGGGGACACGGCGGCCGGCGCGCAGCTCGTCCGCGACGACGGGGGCCGCGGTGCCCTGGTCGAGTACGTCGAGAAGCAAGCGGTGGGCGAGGCCGCTGGCCGCTCCGTGCAGCGGCCCTTCGAGGACGCCCAACCCCGCCGAAACGGCCGCGTAGGGGTGCGCCCGGGCCGACGCGGCGACCCGGACCGCCAGCGTCGACGCGGCCAGGTCGTGGTCCACCAGCAGCCCGAGTGCCGCGTCGAGGACCCGCAGTGACGGGACGTCGGGTGCGCGCCCGGTGAGCCTCGCCCACAGCCGACGGGCCAGAGGACCCTCGTCGCGGTGGTCGCGCCGGACCGGGGGCAGAGCGGCCACGAGGGTGGGGATGAGGGTCCGCCCGGTGCCGAGGACGGCGTTCTCGGAGAGGTCGAAGCGGAGCGGATCGGCGGCCGCCGCGGCGATCGCGGCGACGCGCAGACGGTCGGTGGGGCCGCTGTGCTCGGGCAAGGCGTCGACGCTGCGCCGAGCGGCGGTCACCGACGCCTCCGGGGCCGTGAACGTGACGCCTGGGCGCAGCTCGCCGGTCCAGAGCCATTCGGCGATCTCTTCATAGGAGTGGTGCGCCGCCAGCTCCGTCGCGTCGACGCCCCGGAAGTAGTAGCGGTCCTTCTCGATCAAAGTGATGCGCGTGCGGACGGAGAGTTCACCCGAACTTCCCGAACTGCCGCTGTTCTCGCGCCTGTTGCGTCGAGCGAGCGCCTCCACCTCCTTGGCGTCGAAGGTGCTTCCGCGCCCTCCTTGCTCGCGCCGGCTGCCGAGCTGTCCACGGCTCACATAGGCGTAGACGGTCTCCGGCTTCACGCCGAGCAACTCGGCGGTCTCCTTGGTGCTGAGCCGTCGGCCCTCGTGCCCTGGCGTTGCCGCTTCTCGATCCCTCATGGGCGCCACCGTATCTGTGGATCAAATATTGATCCAATCAATATTGACAGACATAGAGTCAAGCATGGACAGTCGAATCAAGTCCAGGGAGGAAACATGCCGATCAACCGAACCGCGTCCACCTCTGTCGACGTGCCGCGAGGACTCGCCGGTGTCGTCGTCACCGACACCGAACTGGGTGACGTCAGAGGGCTGGAGGGCTTCTACCACTACCGCCAGTACTCGGCCGTCGAACTCGCTCAGACCCGCGACTTCGAGGATGTCTGGTACCTCCTGGCGCACGGTGAACTGCCCGACCCGGCGCGCCGCGCCGCCTTCACGGAACGGACCGCAGCGCTGCGCCGGCTGCCGGACGACGTGGGCGCCGCACTGCCGGACATCGCCGCGGCGACCGGCCTCTCGGGTCCGCTCGCCGGTCTGCGCACCGCGTTGTCCCTGCTCGGCGCCTCGCTCGGATTCCGGCCCGTCTACGACATCGATGCGGAGCGCCGTCGCGACGACGGCCTCGCCGCGACCGCCGCCGTCCCGACCTTGCTCACCGCGCTGTACCGGATCGGGCAGGGGCTGGAGCCGGTCGAACCGCGCGAGGACCTGGGCTACGCGGCCAACTACCTCTACATGCTGACGGGCTCGGAGCCGGACACGCGCCGGGCCCGAGCGGTCGAGCAATACCTCATCTCAACCATTGATCACGGATTCAACGCATCAACGTTTACGGCACGGGTGATCGCGTCGACGGGGGCGGACGTCGCGGCCTGTCTCGTGGGCGCGGTCGGAGCGTTGTCCGGGCCCCTGCACGGGGGTGCTCCCAGCCGTGCGCTGGACACCCTCGACGCGATCGGAACGCCTGACCGCATCGACGGCTGGATCAGGGAACGCGTCCTCGCCGGCGACCGCATCATGGGCTTCGGGCACCCCGTCTACCGGACGGAGGACCCGCGTTCGCGGATGCTCCGAGGTATCGCCCAGGAGTTCGGCGGTCCTCTCGTCGACTTCGCCGTCGAAGTGGAACACCGCGTGGAGGCGATCCTCGCCGAACTGAAGCCGGGCCGCGAACTCCATACCAACGTGGAGTTCTACGCGGGCGTGGTCATGGAACTCTGCGGACTGCCCCGGGAGATGTTCACTCCCACGTTCGCCGCCGCCCGCGTCGTCGGCTGGAGCGCGAACATCCTGGAACAGGCGGAGGACTCGAAGATCATCCGCCCGGCGGCGCGCTACGTGGGGCCGGTCCCGCCGGTGACGGTGCCCATGCCGGACTGAGGGGTTCGGGTTCGGCACTCCGTGGACCGAGGGGCCCGGAGGCTCCAGGTTCGGGAGGCGGGGGACCCGGCGCGACGGGTGGCACGTAAAAGGCCCGGCCTCGTGACGATGCCGGGCCTCTGGTTCGCCGGGCAGGCCGACGAAGAAGTCCATCTGGTGGGGTGGGGCGAAAGCGGCGCGTGCTCCTCGTCGACCGGTCCGGGATCCACGTCCCGGCGCCCCGCGGGCGAACTCCGTTGCGAAGTCAGGCGTCCGGGATGTCTTTTTTGGCGCGCAACAGGGTGTCGCGGGTGATGATCACGATGCGCTCGTAATCGGCTCGTGCGGCGTCTGAGGGGAGCTCCGGGTCCAGCTCCTGGGTGGCCTCACGCCCGATGACGGCGAAATCACCGTCGGCGAGCTCGAAGATGTCGGGGCAGGACTGGCCAGAAGCGCTTCCGCGCTCGCGTGGACTGGCCCCGACACGTCGCACGATTCTCACGGGGTGCTACCAACCTTAGTTCGGGAACGACTGTCTGAGGTGTCGGCCGAGCGAAGGTTCCTCGGAGCGCGACGAACTCCGAGCGGAGATGTACGTCGGGGTAAGCGTCTCCGAGCGGGGGGTGTTCGTCGGAGGCATGGGTCTCCGAGCGCAGGGGTGTTCGTCCGGAGTGCTCAAAGATCTGGGCAGCGGTAACTTAGTTGATTTTTGCTGCCTGTGATGCATGAAACGTGAAACGTCAACCAGTCGGATGAATCTCGCCGACGCCGAGTTGACCAGAGTGGTGCGATCACCTGTGCCAGGCAGCAGGGTTACTCGTCGTCCGGCTCCCCGATCACCCACCATTCGTCGGCGTCGGCGTCCGCCTGATCCTGGATCAGTGTGTCCATCAGTCGGCCCAGCTGAGCCTCGTCCGAAGCGTCCGGCAGGCTCTTGCGGTGATGTTCCGTCGCCGCCCAGTACTCCCGGAAGATCGGGTTCTGGCAGATGATGCGGAAGTGACCGCGGAGCTCCGCCCGGTTCAGTGCCCCGATCCGGTGGAAGTACAGGGCATTGACGTAGAGCGCGTTCGCGAAGAGGTACTGGCGCTGCTTCTCGGGGCCGATCTCGGTCTCGTACGTGTTGAGGACGGCGGCGAGGGCGGGATCGTCCATGGCCTTGCACAACAGGTCGAAGTGGAGGCGGTGCTGCTCGGTGAGCACGGCACGCCTGCGATGCCGCACGCCGCGTTCCCTCACGGCGTGGGCCGCGGTGCCGATCCCGGCCCTGGCGGCCGAGCCGAACCTCCGTAGCGCGGAAATCTGTGTGGCCATGCCAACCCCCGAATCAGGCGACCGTCCGCCGGTCGTCGGTTGTGGGGCGACAGGGAGCGGACCGGCGAGCGGTGGGCGGCGCGCTTGCCGTCTCCCAGTCTTGCCGAGCGGCTCTGATCGGCAGGGAGGCGGAGAGGAGGCGCACGGAGGGACATGCGGATCGCGTTTCCCGGCGCCATGCCCAACGTGTGCCCCGCGAGCGCCGCGGACAATCGTTCAGTCAGGGGCGTTTCCTCCCGCTCGTATGCTGGGTCGGTATTCGTTCCCCGCGTGAGCGCCGGGCCCGTGAGCCGGTGCGCGCGCAGGTCTCAGAGAGGCGCACGTTGAGCCAGTCGAGCCCGCGGCAGATCCCCGTCATCGTCCTCGCAGGCTTCCTGGGCTCCGGTAAGACCACGCTGCTCAACCACCTCCTGCACCGCAGCGGCGGCAGCCGTATCGGAGCCGTGGTCAACGACTTCGGGGCGATCGAGATCGATGCGATGGCGGTGGCCGGAGCACTCGGCGACTCCACCGTGTCGCTCGGCAACGGATGCCTGTGCTGCGCCGTCGACGTGAGTGAACTTGATCAATATCTTGACCGGCTCGTTCGACCCTCCGCCCGGATCGACGTCATCGTCATCGAGGCGAGCGGCCTCGCCGAACCCCAGGAACTCGTCCGCATGGTGCTGGCCAGCGAGCACCCGGGCATCGTCTACGGGGGACTCGTCGAGGTCGTCGACGCCGCCGAGTTCGACGGGACGCGCGAGAAGCATCCCGAGATCGACCGACACCTCGCCCTCGCCGATCTCGTCGTCGTGAACAAGATCGACCGGGCCGATGACGGGGAGCGGGTGCTGCGCGTCGTCCGTGACCTGGCCGACCGCGCGGCGGTCGTACCGGCCACTTACGGCCGCGTGGATCCGGAGTTCCTCTTCGACTGCAGGCCGAGCGAGGAGCGCGTCGGGCAGCTCTCCTTCGACGATCTGCACGACCGGGAGAGCGACGGCCGAGACGTGGAGGGGCGGCCACGGGAGGGCGCGCACGAAGGCCACCTGCACAGCGCCTACACGTCCCTCTCGTTCACCTCCGACGTCCCCATGGACCCGCGGCGCCTGATGGCCTTCCTCGACAGCAGGCCCGAGGGGCTCTACCGGATCAAGGGCTACGTCGACTTCGGCGTCCAGGACACCCGCAACCGGTACGCCGTGCACGCCGTCGGGCGGTTCCTGCGGTTCTACCCCGAGCCCTGGGCCGACGCGGACCTGCGGCGGACCCAGCTCGTGCTCATCGGGTCCGCCATCGACACGGCGGCTCTCGACAAGGCGCTGGAGGGCTGCACGGAAGACGCCCCGCATGCCGACGAACACAGCATGTGGGGCGTCCTCCGCTACGTGCGGGAAACCGACTCCGAGAGCTGACCCGGACCGGACCGCGCCGGACCCGCCTACACCGGGCCCGCCACCACCGACACCGTCCGCCCCAGCGAGATGCCCGAGCCGTCACGGCGCGGGTCGATCTCCGGCAGGTCGACGGGCGTGCCGTTCTTCTGCGCCGCGCGTCCCGGCGTCGGGCCCGCCCAGGCCAGGGAGAGGCAGTCCTCGCCCTTCAGGAAGCGCTGGCAGCGCACGCCGCCCGTCGCGCGTCCCTTGCGGGGGTACTGGTCGAACGGGGTCAGCTTGGCCGTCGTCTGGACGGAATCGTCCAGCGTCCCCCGCGAGCCGGCCACCGTGAACACCACCGCGTCCACCGCGGGGTCGACGGCCGTGAAGGAGATCACCTTCGCGCCGTCGGTCAGCTTGATGCCCGCCATGCCCCCCGCCGCCCGCCCCTGCGGGCGGACCTGCGCGGCCTGATAGCGCAGCAACTGGGCGTCGTCCGCGATGAAGACCAGGTCCTCCTCGCCGGTGCGCAGCTCCACCGCGCCGACGATCCGGTCCCCGTCCTTGAGGGTGATGACCTCCAACTCCTCCTTGTTCGAGGGGTAGTCGGGCACCACGCGCTTGACGACACCCTGCTCCGTGCCGATCGCCAGGCCCGGCGACGACTCGTCGAGTGTGGTCAGGCAGATCACCGTCTCGCTCGGTTCCAGGCCGGACAGGAACTCCGAGACCGGAGCGCCTCCGGAGAGGTTGGGCGCCGACGCCGTCTCCGGCAGCCTCGGGAGGTCGATCACGTTCAGGCGCAGGAGGCGGCCCAGGGACGTGACGACACCGATCTCGCCGCGCGCCGTCGCCGGCACCACCGAGACGATCACGTCGTGCTTGGTGCGCTTGCCGTCCGGATCCTGCTCGAAGGGGTCGCCGTTCGCCGTGCGGGCCAGCAGCCCCGTCGAGGACAGCAGCACCCGGCACGGGTCGTCGGCGACCTGGAGCGAAACGGTCGGGGCCGGCGAGCCTGCGGACTCCAGGAGCACCGTGCGCCGGTCGGTGCCGAACTTCTTGGCCACCGCGGCCAGTTCGCCCGAGACCAGCTTGCGCAGCTCAGCGTCCGACTCCAGGATGCCGGTCAGCTCGTCGATCTCGCCCATCAGGCGGTCGCGCTCCGACTCCAGCTCGATGCGGTCGAACCGGGTCAGACGGCGCAGCGGCGTGTCCAGGATGTACTGCGTCTGGATCTCGGAGAGGGAGAAGTGCTCGATCAGGCGCTCCTTGGCCTGCGCCGAGTTGTCGCTGGAGCGGATGAGGCGGATGACCTCGTCGATGTCGAGGAGAGCGACGAGGAGACCCTCGACCAGGTGCAGACGGTCGCGCTTCTTGCCGCGCCGGAACTCACTGCGGCGGCGTACGACGGTGAACCGGTGGTCCAGGTAGACCTCCAGCAGCTCCTTGAGGCCGAGGGTGAGCGGCTGACCGTCCACCAGGGCCACGTTGTTGATGCCGAAGGACTCCTCCATCGGCGTCAGCTTGTAGAGCTGTTCGAGGACCGCCTCCGGCACGAAGCCGTTCTTGATCTCGATGACCAGGCGCAGTCCGTGCGCACGGTCGGTGAGGTCCTTCACGTCGGCGATGCCCTGGAGCTTCTTCGCGCCGACCAGATCCTTGATCTTGGCGATCACCTTCTCCGGACCGACGGTGAAGGGCAGTTCGGTGACGACGAGCCCCTTGCGGCGGGCCGTGACGTCCTCCACCGACACCGTGGCGCGGATCTTGAAGGTGCCGCGCCCCGTCTCGTAGGCGTCCCTGATCCCGGAGAGGCCGACGATCCGGCCGCCGGTGGGCAGGTCGGGGCCCGGGACGTGCTTCATCAGGGTCTCGAGGTCGGCCCCCGGGTACCGGATGAGGTGCCGGGCGGCCGCGATGACCTCGCCGAGGTTGTGCGGCGGCATGTTGGTGGCCATACCGACGGCGATGCCCGACGAGCCGTTGACCAGGAGGTTCGGGAAGGCGGCCGGCAGAGCCACCGGCTCCTGCTCCTGGCCGTCGTAGTTGGGCGAGAAGTCGACCGTGTCCTCGTCGATGGACTCGGTCATCAGGGACGTCGCGTCGGCCATCCGGCACTCGGTGTACCGCATGGCGGCCGGCGGGTCGTCGTTGCCGAGCGAACCGAAGTTGCCGTGGCCGTCGACCAGCGGCAGGCGCATCGAGAAGGGCTGCGCGAGTCGCACCAGGGCGTCGTAGATCGACGCGTCTCCGTGCGGGTGGAGCTTACCCATGACCTCGCCGACGACGCGGGCACACTTCACGTAGCCGCGATCGGGGCGCAGGCCCATCTCGTTCATCTGGTACACGATGCGGCGGTGCACCGGCTTGAGGCCGTCGCGGGCGTCCGGCAGGGCTCGCGAGTAGATGACCGAGTACGCGTATTCGAGGAAGGAGCCCTGCATCTCGTCCACGACGTCGATGTCGAGGATCTTCTCCTCGTACGAGTCGTCGGGCGGCGGGGTCTTCGTGCTGCGGCGGGCCATCGCTGCTGCGGCTCCTTCACAGTCTCTGCCGGGGCATGAACGGGTTCTGACGCGGACCATTGTGGACCGCCCCGCTGACAACGCCGACCGCGACCCGTCCGTAGCGGCCTCGCGGAGCGCCCCGCGGGTCCCGTCACGACCGTTCCCGAACCGTCGTCGTGACGTCCGCGGGACCCCTGCCTCACCCGTGCCGTCCCGGTGTCCGGGCGGTCCTCGGGGGCGTGCGGGGGGCGCTCGCGGTTCTCGCTCTCGGCGTACGAGGTGCGGGAACTTCGCCAGGCGTCCGCACGCTTGCATACAGTGGCAGGACCGACAGGAATGACGCAGTTCCGCGATCGAAGGGACGTACATGCCCATGGGTCACACGGCCACAGCTGAGGCAGGCTCCGGCGGCCTGACAGCGACCGAGCACCGCCTGGCCAACGGCCTGCGTGTGGTGCTCTCCGAGGACCATCTGACCCCGGTCGCGGCGGTGTGCCTCTGGTACGACGTCGGCTCGCGCCACGAGGTCAAGGGCCGGACCGGGCTCGCCCACCTCTTCGAGCACCTGATGTTCCAGGGCTCCAAGCAGGTCCACGGAAACGGGCACTTCGAACTCGTCCAGGGCGCCGGCGGCTCGCTCAACGGCACGACGAGTTTCGAGCGCACCAACTACTTCGAGACCATGCCCACCCACCAGCTGGAGCTCGCTCTCTGGCTGGAGGCCGACCGCATGGGCTCGCTGCTCGCCGCGCTGGACGACGAGTCCATGGAGAACCAGCGCGACGTCGTGAAGAACGAGCGCCGCCAGCGCTACGACAACGTCCCGTACGGCACCGCCTTCGAGAAGCTGACCTCGCTCGCGTACCCCGAGGGCCACCCGTACCACCACACCCCGATCGGGTCGATGGCGGACCTGGACGCGGCGACCCTGGAGGACGCCCGCGCGTTCTTCCGCACGTACTACGCGCCGAACAACGCGGTCCTGTCGGTCGTCGGCGACATCGACCCCGAGCAGACGCTCGCCTGGGTGGAGAAGTACTTCGGCTCCATCCTCGGGCACGACGGCAAGCCCGCCCCGCGCGACGGCTCGCTGCCCGAGACCATCGGCGAGCAGCTGCGCGAGGTCGTCGAGGAGGAGGTCCCGGCGCGCGCCCTGATGGCCGCCTACCGGCTCCCGGAGGACGGCACGCGCGCGTGCGACGCGGCCGACCTCGCTCTCACCGTCCTCGGCGGCGGTGAGTCCTCCCGGCTCTACAACCGGCTCGTACGCCGTGACCGCACCGCCGTCGCCGCCGGCTTCGGCCTGCTGCGGCTCGCCGGAGCGCCCTCCCTGGGGTGGCTGGACGTGAAGACGTCCGGTGACGTCGAGGTCCCGGTCATCGAGGCCGCCGTCGACGAGGAGCTCGCCCGGTTCGCCGAGGAGGGCCCGACGGCCGAGGAGATGGAGCGCGCGCAGGCCCAGTTGGAGCGCGAGTGGCTGGACCGCCTCGGTACGGTCGCGGGCCGCGCGGACGAACTGTGCCGGTACGCCGTCCTGTTCGGTGACCCGCAGCTCGCCCTGACCGCCGTACAGCGCGTCCTGGAGGTCACCGCCGAGGAGGTCCAGGAGGTCGCCAAGGCCCGCCTGCGCCCCGACAACCGCGCCGTGCTCGTCTACGAGCCCACCGCCCCCGAAGCCACCGACGCCGCTGACGACACCGACGAGGAGGCGGCGAAGTGACCGAGCTCGCCACCATGGACTTCCATCCGCAGCCCCAGGCCGGCCAGCCGAAGCCGTGGGCGTTCCCCGCCCCCGAGCGCGGCACCCTCGACAACGGCCTGACGGTCCTGCGCTGCCACCGCCCCGGCCAGCAGGTCGTCGCCGTCGAGGTGATCCTCGCCGCGCCGCTGGAGGCAGAGCCGGCGGGCCTGGACGGCCTCGCCACGATCATGGCGCGTGCCTTCTCCGAGGGCACCGACAAGCACTCGGCCGAGGACTTCGCCGCCGAGCTGGAGCGCTGCGGCGCCACGCTCGACGCGCACGCCGACCACCCCGGTGTCCGGCTGTCCCTCGAAGTGCCCGTCTCGCGCCTGCCCAAGGGCCTGGGCCTGCTCGCCGACGCCCTGCGGGCACCGGCCTTCGCGGACAGCGAGATCGAGCGCCTGGTGCGCAACCGGCTCGACGAGATCCCGCACGAGACGGCGAACCCGGCCCGCCGCGCGGCCAAGGAGCTCTCCCGGCAGCTGTTCCCGGCGACCGCGCGCATGTCGCGCCCTCGCCAGGGCACCGAGGAGACCGTCCAGAAGATCGACTCCGCGGCCGTACGGTCCTTCTACGAGAAGCACGTTCGTCCCGCGACCGCCACCGCCGTGGTGGTCGGCGACCTCACCGACGTGGACGTGGACGCGCTGCTCGGTGACACCCTCGGCTCCTGGACCGGTTCGACCGCCGAGCCGCGCCCCGTCCCGCCGGTGCACGCCGACGACACGGGCCGCGTGATCATCGTCGACCGCCCCGGCGCCGTCCAGACGCAGCTGCTCATCGGGCGGGTCGGCGCCGACCGGCACGACCGCGTGTGGCCGGCCCAGGTACTCGGCACCTACTGCCTGGGCGGCACCCTCACCTCACGCCTGGACCGCGTCCTGCGTGAGGAGAAGGGCTACACCTACGGCGTACGGGCGTTCGGCCAGGTTCTGCGTTCCGCGCCGGACGGCACCGGTGCCGCGATGCTCGCCATCAGCGGCTCGGTGGACACCCCCAACACCGGCCCGGCGCTGGACGACCTGTGGAAGGTGCTCCGCACCCTCGCGGCCGAGGGGCTGACCGACGCGGAGCGCGACGTCGCCGTGCAGAACCTGGTGGGCGTGGCACCCCTCAAGTTCGAGACGGCGGCGGCTGTCGCGGGCACCCTCGCCGACCAGGTCGAGCAGTACTTGCCGGACGACTACCAGTCGACGCTCTATCAGCAACTGGCCGCCACCGGCACGGTGGAGGCCACCGCCGCCGCCGTCAGCGCCTTCCCGACGGACCGTCTGGTGACGGTCCTGGTGGGCGACGCCGCGCAGATCGAGGAGCCGGTCAGGGCGCTCGGCATCGGTGAAGTCACCGTGGTCACCGCCGAGTAGGACCATGTGACCGAGATGGGCCCTGGTGACTGAAGAGTCACCAGGGCCCTCTTTTACGCGGACATCGCCCCCAAGATGTCCGTATTGGTACGGAGGTTGCCTTCTGTGCTGTGGGATGCGCTACAAAAACCGTGATCCGTTTGTTGTTCGAAAGATGCCACGTTTAGCGTCAGTCCGGCTGTTCGTCAGGCAGTGCGCCGCGCCCGCGGCACCGGACAGTCATCGCCGAGTCCCCGCATGGCGCGAGCCAGGGGAGCCGGGGACCCACGTAGTCCCTGGGGTGAATCGGACGCCCTCCCCGGAGGGGGTCCGTAGGAGACCTTCCTGCTCCGAACCCGTCAGCTAACCCGGTAGGCGAGAAGGAAGGAAAGGATCAGCCCTTACATGGCGTTCACCTGTGGCACCGGGAAGCACCGTCGTCCGAGCCGCGTGCAGCGCACCACGAAGAACGTAGTCGGCGTGGCGGCCCTCACCACCACCGGTGTCCTCGGAACCCTCGCGGCACCCGCGTTCGCCGCGGAGCCCTCCGCCGAGCAGACCGGGCTGACCCAGGCCATCACCATCGGTGACTCCGTGGCCGAGCAGATCGACGAGCAGGCCGACGCGCAGCAGCACGCGGCCGACGTGGCCGCCGCGCGGGAGAAGGCCGAGCAGGCCGCCCGCAAGAAGGCCGCCGAGCAGGCCGCGAAGGCGCGCGAGACCAAGGAGCGCGCCGCCCGTGCCGCCGAACGCAAGCGGCTCAACACCTTCGTCCTGCCGATAGCCGGCTCGTACGTCTCCACCGGCTACAAGACCGGCGGCAGCCTCTGGTCGTCCGGCAGCCACACCGGAGTCGACTTCCACGCGGCATCGGGCACCTCGGTGCACGCGGTCGGCGCCGGGACCGTCGTCACAGCCGGATGGGGCGGCGCCTACGGCAATCAAGTAGTGATCAAGATGCACGACGGCACGTACACCATGTACGGGCACCTGTCGTCCATCGGCGTCTCCGTGGGGCAGACGGTCACCCCGGGCCAGCAGATCGCGATCTCCGGCTCGACCGGCAACACCACCGGACCGCACCTCCACTTCGAGGCACGCACCACCGCGGAGTACGGCTCCGACATGGACCCGGTCGCGTACCTCCGCTCGCACGGCGTCAACGTCTGACGACCGCTTCGCGGCTTCTCCACCGTTTTCGATGCCCCGGCTCACCGAGCCGGGGCATCGTCGTTTCCGGAGGCCCGCTGTCCAAAAAATATCCATGGATTCAGGCCCGCCATCGGAAATTAAGGCTTCCTGCAATAGAGTCACTGAACAAGCGTCAATCGATGGCGTTTCGCGGGGATTAAAGCGGAGGTCCGGTCATGCGTATTCCGGCGCACTCGGTATGCACGGCGATCCGCGACGACATCGTCGCGGGCGTCTACGAGCGTGGCGGCCGGCTCACCGAGGAACTGCTCGCGCGGCGCTACGGCGTCTCGCGCGTCCCCGTGCGCGAGGCGCTGCGCACCCTGGAGGCCGAGGGCTTCGTGGTCACCCGGCGGCACGCGGGCGCCTGCGTCGCCGAACCCAGCGAGCAGGAGGGCGCGGATCTCCTGGAGATGCGCGTGCTGCTGGAGCCGCTCGCTGCCGCGCGCGCCGCGCAGCGCCGTACCGAGGCCCACCTCAAGGTGCTCCGCGGGCTGGTCAGGCTGGGCCAGGAGCGCTCCAGGAGGGGCAACAGCGAGGATCTGCGCTCCCTGGGCGGCTGGTTCCACGAGACGCTCGCACAGGCCTCCGGAAGCCCCGCGCTGACGTCGACCCTCTCCCAGCTGCGGCACAAGATCGCCTGGATGTACGTGGTCGAGGCGCCGGCCAACCCTGCCGAGTCCTGGGCGGAGCACGGCGGCATCGTCGACGCGGTCGCCCGGGGGGACGGCGAGCGGGCCCGCGCGATCACCGCGCTGCACGCGGAGCGCTCGGCGGCCGCGCACCGGCTGCGATTCCCCTCCGCCGCGGACCGGCAGGAGCGTGTGAGAACTTCGCAACATCCCGTAAACATGACGGGCCAGCGTCATTAACACGGGCACCGTATACAAAGAGGGTTATTCGGCGGGGCGCTATTTCTGCTGCCGTTTTATTCGCGTGCCGGGAATTTCCGGCACGCGTTCCTTTCGTTCACGCACGGTGTGATCCGGACGTGTCCCGTGAATTCCGGGACGGTGTACGAAAACGCGGGACGGCGTACGGAAACGGCTGAGCCGCGCCTCCCGGTGGGGGACGGCGCGGCTCAGCCGTGTGATGTCCGAGTGCCTGGGGGCTCAGACGGTCTCGGGGAGCTCGTCGAGCCCCTCGGCGACCAGCTTCGCCAGGCGGTCGAGGGCGGCGTCCGCACCCTCGGCGTCCGACGCGAGGACGATCTCCTCGCCGCCCTGGGCGCCCAGACCGAGGACCGCCAGCATGGAGGCCGCGTTGACGGGGTTGCCGTCGGCCTTGGCGATCGTCACGGGGACGCCGGAGGCCGTCGTGGCCCGGACGAAGATGGAGGCGGGGCGGGCGTGGAGGCCCTCAGCCCAGCCGACGTTGACGCGGCGCTCAGCCATGTGATGCTGCCCTTCAGCTGTTCAGGGTTGTCTAGACCAGTGTCCCATATCGTGAAGCCTGCCCGGACGGCACTGTCTCCGGCCCACGAGCAGCGTCCCACCGCGGCCCCGGTACGACGCCCGTTCCGCCCAGACTGCCTCGCGCCGTTGTCGTACGCGAGCCGTAGTCTGGGGCGCATGCAGACCCCGTCGGACCGGCACGAGTACCCCGCGCACTGGGAGGCCGACGTGGTGCTGCGCGACGGCGGCACCGCGCGCGTCAGGCCCATCACGGTCGACGACGCGGAACGTCTCGTCAGCTTCTACGAGCAGGTGTCGGACGAGTCGAAGTACTACCGCTTCTTCGCGCCCTACCCCCGGCTCTCCGCCAAGGACGTCCACCGTTTCACGCACCACGACTTCGTCGACCGGGTGGGCCTCGCGGCCACGGTCGGCGGCGAGTTCATCGCCACGGTGCGGTACGACCGGATCGACGCCCGGGGCCTGCCCGCGTCCGCGCCCGCCGACGAGGCGGAGGTCGCCTTCCTCGTGCAGGACGCCCATCAGGGCCGCGGTGTCGCCTCGGCCCTCCTCGAACACGTCGCGGCCGTGGCCCGCGAGCGCGGGATCCGTCGGTTCGCCGCCGAGGTGCTGCCCGCGAACAACAAGATGATCAAGGTGTTCACGGACGCCGGATACACCCAGAAGCGCAGCTTCGAGGACGGTGTCGTACGCCTGGAGTTCGACCTCGAACCCACCGACCGCTCGCTCGCCGTGCAGCGCGCCCGGGAACAGCGCGCCGAGGCGCGGTCCGTCAAGCGGCTCCTGGCGCCCGGCTCCGTCGCCGTCATCGGGGCGGGGCGCACCCCGGGCGGAGTGGGCCGCAGCGTCCTCGACAACCTCCGCGGGGCCGGCTTCACCGGCCGCCTGTACGCCGTGAACAGGGCACTGGAGGAGAAGGACCTCGACGGTGTCCCCGCGCACCGCTCCGTCCGGGACATCGAGGAGCCCGTCGACCTCGCGGTCGTCGCCGTCCCCGCCGAGCAGGTCCTCGACGTCGTCAGCGAGTGCGGCGAACACGGGGTGCAGGGGCTCGTGGTCGTCTCCGCCGGGTACGCCGAGAGTGGCGTGGAGGGACGCGAGCGCCAGCGCGAGCTCGTCCGGCACGCGCGCACGTACGGGATGCGGATCATCGGGCCGAACGCCTTCGGCGTCATCAACACCTCACCGGAGGTGCGGCTGAACGCCTCCCTCGCCCCGGAGATGCCGCGTCCCGGACGGATCGGGCTCTTCGCGCAGTCCGGCGCCATCGGCATCGCCCTGCTCTCCCGGCTGCACCGCAGGGGCGGCGGCGTCACCGGAGTGACCGGCGTGTCGACCTTCATCTCCTCCGGCAACCGGGCGGACGTGTCCGGCAACGACGTCCTCCAGTACTGGTTCGACGACCCGGACACCGACGTCGCCCTCATGTACCTCGAATCCATCGGCAACCCGCGCAAGTTCACCCGCCTCGCGCGCCGGACCGCCGCGGCGAAGCCACTGGTCGTGGTCCAGGGAGCGCGGCACGGCGGAGCGGCCCCCCAGGGACACGCCGTACGCGCCACGCGACTCCCGCACGCCACCGTCTCCGCCCTGCTGCGCCAGGCCGGCGTCATCCGCGTGGACACGATCACCGAACTCGTCGACGCGGGACTGCTGCTGGCCCGCCAGCCGCTCCCCAGGGGCCCCCGCGTGGCGATCGTCGGGAACTCGGAGTCGCTCGGCCTGCTGACCTACGACGCCTGCCTCGCCGAGGGTCTCCGGCCGCTGCCGCCGAAGGACCTGACCACGGCCGCCTCGGCGGCCGACTTCCACCGCGCGCTGTCGGACGCCCTCGCCGACGACGGCTGCGACGCCGTGGTCGTGACGGCCATCCCGGCGGTGGGGGAGACCTCCACCGCGGACGCCGCACTCGCCGAGGCGCTCCGCTCCTCCGCCGCGGCCGCCCCCGCCAAGCCCGTCCTCGTCGTGCACGTCGAGCTGGGCGGGCTCGCCGAGGCCCTCTCCGCCGCGGCCAGCACCGCCCCCCAGGCCGCCGAGGCGGCGACGGGCGGCGCGTCCGCCGCTTCCCGGCGCTTCCATCCCGCGGACGGGGCGCCGCCCGCCGAAGCGAGCGCCGACTCACCCGCGGACTCCCGGCTCATTCCCGCCTACCCCGCCGCCGAGCGCGCCGTCCGTGCCCTCGCGGAGGCAGTCAAGTACGCCCAGTGGCGGCTCGACGCCACCGAACCGGGCAAGGTCCCCGAGTACGAGGACATCGACGAGAAGGGGGCGGCCGAGCTGATCGACGGCCTCCTCGCGCGCGGAGAGGGACTGACCCTCGGCGGCGAGGACACCTGCGCCCTGCTCGGGCGGTACGGCATCGACGTGCACCGCGCGCTGCCCGCCTCCACCCCGGACGACGCCGTGGCCGCGGCGGACGCCATCGGCTACCCGGTGGCCCTCAAGACCACCGCACCGCACCTGCGGCACCGGGCCGACCTGGGCGGCGTCCGGCTGGACCTGGCGGATGAGGAGCAACTGCGCCGCGCATACGCGGAGTTGACCGAGCTGTTCGGGACCCCCGCGGTGCTGCGCCCGGTCGTGCAGGGGATGGCGCCGCGCGGCGTCGACACAGTGGTCCGCGCGGTGATCGACCCGGCGGCCGGGGCGGTGCTCTCCTTCGGGCTGGCCGGAGCCGCCTCCGAGCTGCTCGGCGACACGGCGCACCGGCTGATCCCGGTCACGGACCGGGACGCGACCTCGCTGGTCCGGTCGATCCGGACGGCACCGCTGCTGTTCGGCTGGCGCGGCTCCGCGCCGGTGGACACGGCGGCCCTCGAACAGCTGATGCTGCGGGTGTCCCGGCTGGTCGACGATCACCCGGAGGTCGTGGCCGTCTCCCTGGAGCCCGTGGTGGTCGCCCCGACCGGCGTGAGCGTCCTGGGCGCCACGGTGCGGCTCGCCCGCGCCCCGATCCGGGACGACCTGGGCCCCCGCACCCTTCCCGTCGTGTGACTCCGACGGCCGCCCGCAGGTCTCCACCCGGCGGAGTGACGTCCGACCGCGCGCGGACCCGGCCGCCCGGTCCCCGGGCCGGATCCGTGGGACCCGTCCACCACCGACCCGCCCGAGCGGTGCCTCGCAGTCAGTGGGCCCCCGTAGGATGGACGTCATGGCCAAGACCAGTACGACGACCCAGGGGCTGCGAGCGGCGATCGAGCGCAGCGGCTACTACCCGGCCCTCGTGGCCGAGGCGGTGGAGGCCGCGATCGGCGGCGACACCATCCGGTCGTACCTGGTCCATCAGGAGACGACGTTCGACGCGAACGAGGTGCGGCGCCACGTCACCGTGCTCGTCCTCACCGGCAACCGCTTCATCGTCAGCCACACCGACGAGCAGAACGCGGACACCACGTCTCCGACCCCCTACGCCACGACGTCGACCGAGTCCGTGAAGCTCGGCCGGATCTCGTCCGTCGTCGTCAGCCGCGTCGTCGCGAACCCCGAGTCGTACACCCCGGGCACGCTGCCCCGCGAAGTCGTCCTGACCATCGGATGGGGTGCCGTCAGCCGTATCGACCTGGAGCCCGCCGCCTGCGGCGACCCCAACTGCGAGGCGGACCACGGCTACACGGGCAACTCGACGGCCGACGACCTCAGCCTGCGCGTCAGCGAGGCGGGCGACGGCCCCGAGACCGTGCAGCAGGCACTCGCCTTCGCGCAGTCCCTCTCCGAAGCGACCGCGGACGTCACCCGCTGATGGCCCTGCCCACCTGGGACCACCCGGAACCGCTCGCCGTCGACTCCGCGCCCGTCCCCGAATACGGCGCCGGTTCCCTGGCCGACGTGCTGCCGACGCTCGCCGCCGGCATGTCCGTGCCCGGCATGACCGCCGCCATACCGGAACTGACCCCGGCCGACCGCAACTGCGTCTTCCTGATCGACGGTCTCGGCTGGGAGCAGCTCCGGGCCCACCCGGACGAAGCCCCCTTCATGACCTCGCTCCTCGCCTCCTCGCGCGGCGGCACGGGGCGTCCGATCACGGCGGGCTACCCGGCCACCACCGCGACCTCCCTCGCCTCCGTCGGCACCGGCCTGCCCCCGGGCGCGCACGGCCTGCCGGGCTACACCGCGCGCAACCCCGCGACCGGCGAGCTGATGAACCAGCTCCGCTGGAATCCGTGGACCGACCCGCGCGCGTGGCAGCCCCACCCCACGATCTTCCAGCTGGCCGACGCGGCGGGCGTGCACACCGCCCAGGTCTCCTCGCCCACCTTCCAGAACACGCCGCTGACGAAGGTCGCGCTGAGCGGCGGCACGTTCCACGGACGGCTGTCCGGCGAGGAGCGCATGGACCTCGCCGCCGAGCAACTGGCCGCGGGCGACCGCTCCTTGGTCTACACGTACTACGCCGAGGTCGACGGCAAGGGTCACCGTTTCGGCATCGACTCCGACCCCTGGCGCGGCCAGCTGATGTACGTCGACCGCCTCGTCCAGCGCCTCGCGGAGCAGCTCCCGCCGCGCTCGGTGCTGTATGTCACCGCCGACCACGGCATGATCGACATCCCGTTCGACGAGCAGCACCGCATCGACTTCGACGAGGACTGGGAGCTGCGCGCCGGCGTGGCCCTGCTGGGCGGCGAGGGCCGCGCCCGTCACGTCTACGCGGTCCCGGGCGCCCAGGCGGACGTGCTGACCTGCTGGCGCGAGGTCCTCGGCGAGCAGTTCTGGATCGCGTCCCGGGACGAGGCGATCGCGGCGGGCTGGTTCGGCCCGCGGGTCGACGAGCGGGTCCACGCCCGGCTCGGTGACGTCATCGCCGCCGCCCGCGACGACGTCCTGATCATCGCGTCCGAGCGGGAGCCCAAGGAGTCGGCGATGGTCGGCAACCACGGCTCGATGACCCCCGTCGAGCAGCTGGTCCCGCTTCTGCAAGTGCGTACCTGACGTCCGTCCCGGTCGCCGTTCCCGTCCCCCTGCCCCGCTGCCGAAAGGTGCTCGACTCCCCATGCCCGAGCTGGTGTTCTTCTCCGGAACGATGGACTGCGGGAAGTCCACGCTGGCTCTCCAGATCGAGCACAACCGCTCGGCACGGGGCCTGCAGGGCATGATCTTCACGCGCGACGACCGTGCGGGCGAGGGCAAGCTCTCCTCGCGCCTCGGCCTCGTCACCGACGCGGTCGAGGTGGCGGACGACCAGGACCTGTACGCCTACGTCGTCGACCACCTCTCCCAGGGCGGCCGGGCGGACTACGTGATCGCGGACGAGGCGCAGTTCCTCGCCCCGGGGCAGATCGACCAACTGGCGCGCGTGGTGGACGACCTCGACGTCGACGTGTTCGCCTTCGGTATCACCACCGACTTCCGCTCCAAGCTCTTCCCCGGCTCCCAGCGACTCGTCGAACTCGCCGACCGGGTCGAGGTCCTCCAGGTCGAGGCCCTGTGCTGGTGCGGAGCCCGTGCCACGCACAACGCCCGCACCATAGGCGGCGCGATGGTCGTCGAGGGCGCCCAGGTCGTCGTCGGCGACGTCAACCAGCCGGAGAACATCGGCTACGAGGTCCTGTGCCGCCGACACCACCGCCGCCGTATGACGGCCGCCACGGCTCACGCGGGCGCACTGTCGCCGGACGTCCTGCCGATCGCCCCTGTCTGATCCCGCGTGCCGCCCGCATGGATCACATGACGGTATTGATCATCACGTGACGGCATGGATCAACGAGAACATCGCCCCTTCGGGGTCCGCCACCGTCGCCACCCGTCCGTGCGGGGAGTCGTGGGCGGCCTTCAGAAGGTGCCCGCCGAGTTCCCCGACCCGCCGGACGGTGGCGTCGACGTCGGCCGCCTCGAAATAGGTCAGCCAGTGCGGCCCGCGGTCGCGCGGCAGGGCGTTCCCGACACCGTGGACGCCGGCCACCGGGACCCCGTCGATGTGCAGCGTCACGTAGTCGAAATCGGCGGAGACGGTCGGCTCCAGTTCGTACCCGAAGACCCCCTGGTAGAACTTGACGACGCTCTCGCTGTCCCGCGTCACGAGCTCGTTCCACGCCGGGGTGCCCGTCACACCCGTGATCGCGGTGCCGAGGTGGGCGGCTACCTGCCAGATGCCGAAGACGGCACCGGACGGGTCGGAGGCGATCGCGAGGCGCCCGGCCTCCGCCGCGTCGAGCGGACCCACGCCCACGGTGCCGCCGCTCTGCCGTACCGTCGCGGCCGTCCGGTCCGCGTCCTCCGAAGCGAAGTACGGCGTCCAGGCGATGGGCAGGTGCCGGTCGGGCGGCAACTGGCCGATGCCGGCCACCTCGTGGCCGTCGAGCATGGCCCGCGCGTAGGGGCCGAGCTGCTGCGGGCCCGGCTGGAACTCCCAGCCGAACAACTCTCCGTAGAACTCCTGGGTCGCGGCCATCTCGTGCACCATCAGGCTCACCCAGCAGGGTGCGCCGGGCGCGTGCCGAGCATGCGTGGTGCCGTTCAGGCCGGCCGACCCCCGTGCCTCGGTCATCGTCACTCTCTTCTCGGCCCCTCGCGGTGGCCGGTCACCTTCCGCCTACGAACACGCGTACCCAGTCGTGAACGTGCACGCCCCGTGCCCGATGTTCGCACCACCGGTCGTGCCGCGCGTCCTGGCCGCGCCGCCGTTCGGCGGCACACGGCCGGAGGATGCCCGGACTGCCGTTGCCCCGTCGTTTCGGAGCGATTGCCGCGTGGTGTCCATCGGTTGTACAGCATGTGCCCGATCCCGTACACGCGGTGACCGGACCTGCCCGGCCGAGCAGAGTAGCCGGACCTTGGCAACGCGGCCACCCCGTGCGCGAGGATGGTGGCCATGAACGCCACCATCACCGCATCCGAACTCGCGAGCGACCTCGCGGGACCGAACCCCCCGGTCCTCCTCGATGTCCGCTGGCAGCTGGGCGGCCCCGACCTGCGCTCCGCGTACGAGGAGGCACACATCCCGGGGGCCGTCTTCGTCGACCTGGATTCCGAACTCGCTGGTCCGGCCGGTGCCGCGGGGCGTCATCCGCTGCCCGACCCGGAGGTCTTCGGCGCGGCCATGCGGGCCGCGGGTGTCTCCGGGAACCGTGACGTCGTCGTGTACGACGGGGGGCAGGGCTGGGCCGCCGCGCGCGCCTGGTGGCTGCTGGGCCATTCGGGTCATCCGTCGGTACGCGTGCTTGACGGCGGGTTCGCCGCCTGGACCGGGCCGGTCTCCTCGGAGGTCCCCGCGCCGGCGCCCGGGACGTTCGTACCGGCGCCCGGTGCCCGGCCGTCGCTCGACGCGGACGCCGCGGCCGCGCTCGCCCGGTCCGGGCTGCTGCTGGACGCCCGCGCCGGTGAGCGCTACCGCGGCGAGGTCGAGCCGATCGACCGGGTCGGCGGACACATTCCCGGTGCCGTCTCCGCGCCGACCTCGGAGAACGTCACGGAGGACGGCCGCTTCCTGCCCGCTTCCGAACTCGCCGACCGTTTCACGTCGCTCGGCGCGACGCCCGCGGCCGAGGTCGGCGTCTACTGCGGTTCCGGTGTCTCCGGCGCCCACCAGGTGCTGGCACTCGCCGTGGCCGGGATCCCCGCCGCGCTGTACGTGGGTTCGTGGTCGGAGTGGTCCCAGGACGCGTCCCGCCCGGTCGCCGTGGGCCCCGACCCGCAGTAACGGCGGGCCTTCGCGAACCCGGGCCCGGAGCGACGGCGGGCCGTGGTGGTCCCCGGCCCGCCGTGGCGGCGGGGCTTGGCAACCCTGGAATCGAGCGAGCGTCGGGGCACGGTCCGCTGCTGTCCGCGACGACCTCCGGGCCGCGCGGCCTCTCGGGCACGAGGAGGACGTGGAAGGGGCCCGCACCGATCCGGTGCGGGCCCCTTCCACGTCCACGTGACTAGTCCTGCTTCTTCCGCCGTGTGCCGAAGACGATCTCGTCCCAGCTCGGGACGGCCGCTCTGCGGCCCGGACGGACCCCGTCGGCCTCGGCCTGGCGGTCGGTCGTGCCGACGAGCCGGTCGCGGTGGCTGCCGACCGAGCGGGGCATGAGGACGTCCGCGTAGGCGGACCCCGCGCCGGCCGAGGCGGCCGGAGCCGGGGGCTCCTCCTCCTCGGGCTCGGTGACGGGCTCCTCGCCGGCGGGACGCTCGGTGTTCGCCGGGCGCTCGGGCACCACCATGTCGCCGCGGAAGCTGGGCACCGCCTCCAGGAGACTGGTGAGCGAGTCCCGCTCGCCGGCCTCCTCGACCGGCTCCGGAGGAGCCGGGGGCAGGCTCGGCCGCTCCATCTGCCGGTCGAGCGCGCGGTCCAGCGGACGGTCTCGGGGGAGCCGGGCGATCCGCGGTACGAACGGGAAGCTCGGCTCGGGTG
The DNA here is from genome assembly GCF_002078175.1 of Streptomyces sp. M41(2017). GTDB lineage: Bacteria > Actinomycetota > Actinomycetes > Streptomycetales > Streptomycetaceae > Streptomyces. Next base: position 4,098,971 of record NZ_MWFK01000001.1, read on the forward strand.
CCGCGAGGTCGTCGGACTCGCCGATCAGCGAGCGCGCCTCGTCGTCGACGGCCTGGACGAGCCGCCGGGGCGGGTCGTAGGTCCAGCTCGCCGCGTGCGGCTCGCCCGCGACGCGGTACACCAGCATGACTTCCCAGGTGCCGTCGTCGCGGCGCCACGAGTCCCACTGGACGGTGTCCTTCTCGGCACCCCGGATCGTCAGCCGTTCCTGAACGGCTTCACCGAGCTGAGGGCCGACGTTCTCGCCGGGCCGGCGCACGGGGGTCTTCCTGGCTCGCTCGGCCATGAAGGCGCGCTCCGCCAGGACGGGACCCTCGAAGCGGCGGACGCGGTCGACGGGGATTCCGGCGAGCTGGGCGACCTCCTCCGCGGAGGCGCCGGCACGTATACGCGCCTGAATGTCTCGGGGGCGGAGATGGCTCTCCACCTCGATCTCGATCTGGCCGAGGCGCGGACGGTCGCCGCGGACCGCGGCGCGCAGACGCTCGTCAATCGGAAGCGTGTACTCCGTGCTGTCCGCAGCCTTCAGCACCAGCCGTGTGCCGTCGTTAGAGACGGCCACGACACGCAGTTCGGGCATGGGGACCTCCCGGGTGGTGCCTGCCGACGTCACGTGCGTCGCTGCTTCCGCTAGTCGAGTGTGGCCTGCCCGGGTGCAGCCTGCCACAACCTTGCCGAGTTGCCCGGCGTGTCGGGCACGGGCCCGAGGCTGCCGTTATGGCACGGTTACCTATTCGCAACGCTAAGTGACGAACTCCATCACCCTGTGCAACGAGCCCCCTCCCGGCGGTCCTGCAAGGCCCCGGACACCCTGGCGGGAGTCCGGACCCAGGGCTCGCAACAGTACTCCATTCGGGCCACGCGCGTGGATCGCCGCGCCGCCCAACTTCGGGCGGGGGGTGGTAGTTGGCCGCCCCTGAGCGCGAATCCGGCGTCCGGGAACGTGGCGCACTTCACGGAATCACCAGAAACGGAACTAATCGTTTCGCCTGTACGTCCCTTTCTCGTGCGATCAGTCGATCAAGTACGGGAAAGGCAGGCAAGGTCCGGGAATGCGTGAGAAGCCGGGTGTCGGCGGCGAGGAGCCGGGTGCCGACACGGAACCGAGGAAGAAGAGGCTGGACCTGAGCGTCCCTCAGGTGGCGGGGAGCGCGGTCGCCGCGGTGGTCGCCGCGAAACTCGCGTCCTACTTCGGCGTCTACGGGACGATCCTGGGCGCCGGTCTGGTCAGTGTTGTCGCCACCAGTGGGGGAACGCTCTTCCAGCATTTCTTCCGGCGCACCGGGGAGCAGATACGCGAGGTGAGGGTGCAGCCGAAGCTGCGCACGCGGTCGCAGCAGGTGTCCGCGGCCGCGCCGGCCGGGACGCCGGGGGAGTTCACCCAGGGCACCGTCTACCGGGCCCGGGTCAGAAGCTGGAAGCGGCCACTGGTCGCCACCGCTCTCGTGTTCGGCGTCACGATGACCGGGATCACCACGTACGAACTGGTCTCGGGCAAGAGTTTCAGCGGGGACGGCACGAGCACGACCGTGGGCGACGCCTTCAAGGGGCACAGCTCGGGGTCGGGCGGTTCCGGCTCCGGCTCCGGTACGACACCGTCGCCGGACTCCTCGCCTTCGTCGTCGCCGCGGTCCCCTCAAGAACCCGGTCCATCCACCGGTGACGACGGCGCCGCTTCGCGGGAACCGGGAAGCGGCGGCACGACGTCACGGCCGACGCCCGATGGCGCGTCCTCGGACCCGGAGACCGGGGACAGCACCCCGACTCCGGACCCCAGCACGACCGCTACGACCCCAGCACCCTCCGCAAGTAGTCATTCGCAAAGCGCCGATCCGGGTCGAGTCGATCCCGGAGCGCCGTGAACTCGCCGAAGCGCGGGTAGACCCCGGAGAAGTACTCCGCGTCCCGCGTGTGCACCTTGCCCCAGTGCGGGCGCCCCTCGTGGGCGGTGAAGATCTGCTCGGCGGCGGTGAAGTACGCCTGGTACGGGGTGCCCCGGAACATGTGGACGGCGATGTAGGCGCTGTCCCGGCCGGACGCCGTGGACAGGGTGATGTCGTCGGCGGGCGCGGTGCGCACCTCGACCGGGAAGCTGACCCGCAGGGCGGAACGCTCGACCATCGACTTCAGTTCGCGCAGCGTCTCCACGAGGGCCTCGCGCGGCACGGCGTACTCCATCTCCACGAACCGCACCCGGCGCGGGGAGGTGAAGACCTTGTACGGGATGTCCGTGTAGGTCCGCGCGGAGAGCGCGCGGCTGGAGAGCCTCGCGATCGACGGGATGGTCACGGGTGCGGCGCGGCCGAGCAGGTTGACCACCTGGAAGAGGCCGTTGGAGAGGAACTCGTCCTCGATCCAGCCGCTGACCGCCCCCACCGGCTTCTCGGGGCCGGCGCTGCGGTTGTTGCGCTTGGTGTTGCAGTTGCCGGTGTGCGGGAACCAGTAGAACTCGAAGTGCTCGTTCTCGGTGAACAGTTCGTCGAAGTCGGCGGTGACCCTGTCGAAGGTCATCGGCTCCTCGCGGGCGGAGAGGAGGAACACGGGCTCCACGGAGAAGGTGATCGCCGTCACGATGCCCAGGGCGCCGATGCCTATCCGGGCCGCGGCGAAGACCTCGGGGTTCTCCTTCTCGGAGCACGTCAGCACCGATCCGTCCGCGGTCACCAATTCAAGGCCCTTGATCTGCGCGGCGATCGAGGCCGAGTCCCGGCCGGTGCCGTGCGTTCCGGTGCTGGTCGCGCCCGAGACCGTCTGCTCCATGATGTCGCCCATGTTCGTGAGCGACAGCCCCTCGCGCGCGAGGGCCAGGTTGAGCCTCTTGAGCGGGGTGCCCGCCTCGACCGTGACCGTCATGGCCTCCCGGTCGATCCCCCGGATGCCCGTCAACAGGTGAGGGCGGATCAAGACGCCGTCCGTGGCGGCGGCGGCCGTGAAGGAGTGCCCGGTGCCGACGGCCTTCACCGTCAGGCCGTCCTCGGCCGCCCGGCGTACGGCGGCGGTGAGTTCGTCGACCGAGGCAGGGGTGACCTCCCGTACGGGACGGGCGGTCACGTTCCCCGCCCAGTTACGCCACGTGCCGCTCTTCCCGCTCACTGTGGTGCTCATGAGACCCTCCCCGCTGCGGAACCGGCCTGCTGAGCCGGCGATACCCGAGGAAACCCACCGCGACCGCGACCGCTCCGGACACCGCCGGAACCAAGTACCCGGCCTTCGCACCGGAGGCGTCGATCACCCAGCCGGCCACGGAGGAACCGAGCGCGACCCCGACCGCGAGTCCCGTGCTCACCCAGGTCATGCCTTCGGTCAGTTTCGCGCGAGGTACGTGCTGCTCGATGAGGGACATCGTCGTGATCATCGTGGGAGCGATGGAGAGGCCCGCAACGAACAGCGCCACGGCCAGGAACGGCAAGTTTCCGACCAGTAGGAGGGGGATCATACTCACGGCCATCGCGCATATGCCCAGCAGCCACCTGCGTTCCGGCGCCCCCTTGAAGTGCAGGAGTCCGAAGACGGCCCCCGCGAGGCAGGAACCCGCCGCATAGATCGCCAGGACGATGCTCGCCCCGGCCTTGTGCCCCTGCTCCTCGGCGAAGGCCACGGTGACGACGTCGACGGCCCCGAAGATCGCCCCGGTCGCCACGAAGGTGGCCACCAGTACCTGGAGTCCGGCGGAGCGGAGCGCGGAACCGCCGGCGTGCTGCTCGCGCGGATGCGGTGCGGGCTCCGTCGCGCGCTGCGAGGTCAGCCAGAAGACACCGGCCGCGAGGAAGCAGGCGGCGAGCAGCGGACCGGCCTCCGGGAACCACACCGTGGACAGTCCGATGGAGATGATCGGCCCGAAGATGAAGCAGACCTCGTCGACCACGGACTCCAGGGAGTACGCGGTGTGCAGTTGCGGGGTGCCTCCGTAGAGGGCCGCCCAGCGGGCCCGGACCATCGCGCCGATGCTCGGGACGCAGCCGATGCCGGCGGCGCACGCGAACAGCACCCAGTCCGGCCACTCGAAGTGCGCGGCGAGCAGCAGGCCCGCCGCGGCGGCGAGCGCGAACAACGTGACGGGGCGCAGCACCCGCCGCTGCCCGTGCCGGTCGACCATCCTGGAGACCTGCGGGCCGAGCGCGGCGGCGGCCAGCGCCATGGTCGCGGAGAGAGCGCCGGCGAGCCCGTACCGCCCGGTGAGCTGGGAGATCATCGTGACCACGCCGATGCCCATCATGGACAGCGGCATCCGGCCGAGGAAGCCCGCTGCGGAGAAGCCCTTGGAGCCGGGGGCGGCGAACAGGGCGCGGTACGGGCTGGGCACGGGGGTCTCCGTCGGCTCGGCTCGGCCTCCCGGTCACCACGGGCGGCCCGAACGTCGGTAAGGCGTGAAGCTGGCTGATACAGCTTACGGGTTAGGGCACCCTAAAGCGCACGCCCGCAACGTGCCGGTCCGCACGCCCCCAGCGCCCCTGAACTCACCCGCGTCCGCGGCCGGAAGGGCCTGTCCCGCCGGCGCGCGGCGCGGCCCGCGGGCGTCGTTCCTCGTTCGCCACCCCGCCGTTTCTCGCATGTCAGTACCGGGTGGCAGGATCGGAGGCATGCCAGACGTGCTCGATGCCACCCCCTATGACGCCCTGTTGCTGCTCTCGTTCGGCGGCCCCGAAGGGCCGGACGACGTGGTCCCGTTCCTGGAGAACGTGACGCGGGGCAGGGGTATCCCCAAGGAGCGGCTCAAGGAGGTGGGGCAGCACTACTTCCTGTTCGACGGGATCAGTCCCATCAACGACCAGAACCGCGCCCTGCTCGACGTGCTGCGCAAGGACTTCGCCGACCACGGCCTCGACCTGCCGGTGTACTGGGGCAACCGGAACTGGGCGCCGTACCTGACCGACACCCTGCGGGAAATGGTCACCGACGGCCGGCGCCGGATCCTGGTCCTGGCCACCAGCGCCTACGCCTCGTACTCGGGCTGCCGGCAGTACCGCGAGGACCTCGCCGGGGCGCTCGCCGCCCTGGAGAGCGAGGGGCTGGAGCTGCCGAGGATCGACAAACTGCGCCACTACTTCAACCACCCCGGGTTCGTGGAGCCGATGACCGAGGGCGTCCTGCGGTCGCTGGCCGAGCTGCCCGAGGAGGTCCGCGCGGACGCGCACCTGGCGTTCACCACGCACTCCATCCCCACCGCCGCGGCGGACACCTCGGGACCGGTCGAGGGCCACGGCGACGGCGGCGCGTACGTCCGTCAGCACCTGGACGTGGCGCGGCTGATCGTGGAGGAGGTGCGCGAGCGGACGGGCGTCGACCATCCCTGGCGGCTCGTCTACCAGTCCCGCTCCGGGGCCCCGCACATCCCGTGGCTGGAGCCGGACATCTGCGACCACCTGGAGGAGCTGCACGGAGCCGGTGCCCCGGCCGCCGTGATGGTGCCGATCGGGTTCGTCTCGGACCACATGGAGGTCCTGTACGACCTGGACACGGAGGCGCGCGCCAAGGCCGCCGAGCTCGGTCTCCCGGTGCGCCGCTCGGCCACCGTGGGCTCCGATCCCCGGTTCGCCGCCGCGGTTCGTGACCTGGTCCTGGAGCGCGCCGCGGCCGAGAGCGGCCGCGGGGTGACACCGTGTGCCCTGGGCGCTCTGGGTGCGAGCCACGACCTGTGTCCGGTGGGCTGCTGTCCTGCCCGGACGCCCAAGCCCGCCGCCGCGGGCGCCGACAGCCCCTACGCATGAGGAGCCCCGTGACCGCGCCCCTGCAGACCGAACTGCTCCAGCTCGCGCACGAGGCGGCCCGCCGCGCCGGCGCGCTGCTGCGGGACGGCCGCCCCGCGGACCTGACGGTCGCCGCCACCAAGTCCAGCCCGATCGACGTCGTCACCGAGATGGACATCGCCGCCGAGAAGCTGATCACCAACCTGATCGCCGAACACCGCCCGCGCGACGGCTTCCTCGGCGAGGAGGGCTCCGCCACCGAGGGCACCAGCGGTATCCGCTGGATCGTCGACCCGCTCGACGGCACGGTCAACTACCTTTACGGACTGCCTACCTGGGCGGTGTCCATCGCGGCCGAACAGGACGGCGAGACCGTCGTCGGGGTCGTCGCGGCCCCGATGCGCGGCGAGACCTACCACGCGGTCCGCGGCCGCGGCGCCCGTGCCACCGGCGCCTGGGTCGGTGAGCGCCGGCTGACCTGCCGCCCGTCACCCGCCCTCGACCAGGCCCTCGTCGCGACCGGCTTCAACTACGTGACCGACGTCAAGGTCCACCAGGCCGACGTCGTCCAGCGGCTCATCCCGCTGGTCCGGGACATCCGCCGCTCCGGCTCGGCGGCGGTCGACCTGTGCGACGTCGCGGCCGGCCGCCTCGACGGGTACTACGAGCGGGGTCTCCACCCCTGGGACCTCGCGGCGGGGGACCTGATCGTCCGTGAGGCGGGCGCGGTGACCGGTGGACGCCCCGGAGAGCGCCCCGGAGGCGATCTCGCGGTCGCTGCCTCCCCGGGCGTCTTCGAGCCCCTCCAGCAGCTCCTGGAGGACTTCGGGGCCTGGCGCGACTGACGTAACGGAGCGGACGCGTCACGCACGGCGACCGGGGGCCCGCGGCGGCTCGCTGCCTGCCCGGTCACGGAACGCGGCGCGTCGGACGGCGGCGGAAAACGAAGCGGGACCCCGGCACTGGATCGATACCGGGGTCCCGCTGTCGTACGTACGGATCAGACGCGCGTCGCGCCCGCGCCGACCTCCACACCGTGCTCGGCGGCGAGGCGGTGCAGGTCGTCCAGCTCGGCCTGCTCTACCTCGGCGAGGAAGTCGTCACCTGTTTCGCGAGCACGCGTCAGGTCGGTCTCGGTCGCCCTTATGCGCTGCAGAAGTCCTGCGGTGAAAGCGTCCATGCTGCGCCCCCTCGTCCTGGGTCGTGGGTCGGGTGGCACGGGGGTGTGCCGATCGGAAGGGGCGATCACGTCTCCGAATGGGTGCCGCCCAGCGCAGCCCGGGCTGGGCGGCGACGGTGCCGGACACCCACGCCCGCTCTGCGGAAGCGGTTGGACGTACCACAAGGTGGCTTGCCACGTGCAGAGCGTGATCGCGGGGTGTAAAGCCGTCCTCCCCCCGCTCTCTTCCGTGGAAACCTCAACCCGGCGAGAAAATCCGGCATTCCCGGTCTCGCGCACCGGACGGTCGGCGCCCCACCCGCCTTACAGCCGGTTTATGGCCGAAAAGGGCAGGATGGAGCTCTCATCCGTGACAGACCTGCCCGCGGGGTGCCTGAAGACGTGCCGCGCCGGTGGACAGAGGAAGGACAAGCGACGTGCGCGTACTCGTCGTCGAGGACGAGCAGCTGCTCGCCGATGCGGTGGCCACCGGACTGCGCCGGGAGGCCATGGCCGTCGACGTCGTGTACGACGGCGCGGCCGCCCTGGAGCGCGTCGGGGTCAACGACTACGACGTGGTCGTCCTCGACCGCGACCTCCCCCTCGTGCACGGCGACGACGTCTGCCGCCGCATCGTCGAGCTCGGCATGCCCACCCGGGTGCTGATGCTGACCGCGTCCGGAGACGTCAGCGACCGTGTCGAAGGCCTGGAGATCGGCGCCGACGACTACCTCCCCAAGCCCTTCGCCTTCAGCGAGTTGACGGCACGCGTGCGTGCCCTCGGCCGCCGTACGAGCGTGCCGCTGCCCCCCGTCCTGGAGCGCGCCGGCATCAAGCTCGACCCGAACCGCCGCGAGGTGTTCCGGGACGGCAAGGAGGTCCAGCTCGCGCCCAAGGAGTTCGCCGTCCTCGAGGTGCTGCTGCGCAGCGAGGGAGCCGTCGTCTCCGCCGAGCAGCTGCTGGAGAAGGCCTGGGACGAGAACACGGACCCGTTCACGAACGTCGTCCGTGTGACCGTCATGACGCTGCGCCGCAAGCTCGGCGAGCCCGCGGTGATCGTCACCGTGCCCGGCTCCGGCTACAGGATCTGATCCGGGTGGCCACCACTCCCGCGCCGCCCACGGCGCCTCCCAAGCCCACCTGGGACCCCCGTCCCGAACCGCCGTTCCCCTGGCTGCGCCCGACCATCCGCATACGGCTCACGCTGCTGTACGGCGGCATGTTCCTGATCGCGGGCATCCTGCTGCTGTCGATCATCTACCTGCTCGCGGCGCAGGCGCTGAACGTCGGCAGCGAGCTCCCGTTCAAGATCACCGAGGGCAAGGTCACGAGCACCATGTGCAACCTGCCCGACAAGGCGTCTCCCGACGTGTTCAACAGCGCGATGAACGACTGCGTCAACGAACAGCGTCAACACGCCCTGGACAACCTGCTCAGCCGTTCCCTGCTGGCCCTGCTCGGTCTCGCCGTCATCGCCTTCGCGTTCGGCTACGCCATGGCGGGCCGGGTGCTGTCGCCGCTCGGGCGCATCACGCGCACCGCACGCGCGGTGGCCGGTTCGGACCTGTCCCGCCGCATCGAACTGGACGGCCCGGACGACGAGTTGAAGGAGCTGGCGGACACCTTCGACGACATGCTGGAACGGCTGCAACGCGCGTTCACCGCCCAGCAGCGCTTCGTCGGCAACGCCTCGCACGAACTGCGCACCCCGCTCGCGATCAACCGCACCCTCCTGGAGGTGCATCTGTCCGATCCGGGCGCACCCGTGGAGCTCCAACAGCTCGGCAAGACACTGCTCGCGACGAACGAACGCAGTGAGCAGCTGGTCGAGGGCCTGCTGCTGCTCGCCCGCAGCGACAATCAGATCGTCGAGCGCAAGCCCGTGGACCTCGCCGAGGTCGCCACCCAGGCCGTCGACCAGGTGCACGCCGAGGCGGTCGCCAAGAGCGTCAAGATCCACGGTGAGAGGCATCCCGTGATCGTCCAGGGCAACGGCGTCCTCCTGGAGCGGATCGCCCTGAACCTCGTCCAGAACGCCGTGCGGTACAACGTGCCGGAGGACGGCTGGGTCGAGGTCACCACCGAGGCCGAGCACGGTCAGGCGGTCCTGATCGTGTCGAACACGGGACCGGTCGTTCCCGCGTACGAGGTCGACAATCTTTTCGAGCCTTTCCGGCGGCTGCGCACCGAGCGCACCGGAAGCGACAAGGGTGTGGGCCTCGGCCTGTCGATCGCCCGATCGGTGGCCCGGGCGCACGGCGGTCACATCGTCGCCCAGCCCCGCGAGGGGGGTGGCCTCGTGATGCGCGTCACCCTTCCCGTCTGAGACCATGTCGCCGACACGCGTTGATGTTCGCTTTGCGCGGAATTTTCTGGTCGCCCACCCGGGCGGTCCGTGTGTGATCGATCACAAGGGCGAATTCCTGTCCATCCACTCTCCGTGATCATGCAAGCTGTCGGAAAGCCGGGAAAATCCGGGTTTTCGGGGGTCCTGATCACGGGAAGTACACGGTGGGACGCCTTTGATGTGCGGCCTTCGGACCGTGTACGGTCCGCATCGCCATCCAAGCCGATCACTCATGGGGAGTCCGGTTGGGTGTCGATTGAGTAACAGACCTTGATGTGAGGCAAAATCTCCGCCTCAGGTCGGGCACAAGTCCGGCCTCTCACGCGTTACGTGCGTCGAGACACCGCAGACACCCAGAGGGGGAGAGCTGACATGGCAACGGATTACGACACCCCACGCAAGACCGACGACGACGTCGACTCGGACAGCCTTGAAGAACTGAAGGCTCGCCGGAACGACAAGTCCACGTCGTCCGTCGATGTGGACGAGTTCGAGGCCGCAGAAGGCCTGGAGCTGCCCGGAGCGGACCTCTCGAACGAAGAGCTGGCCGTCCGGGTGCTGCCCAAGCAGCAGGACGAGTTCACTTGCATGAGCTGCTTCCTGGTGCACCACCGCAGTCAGCTGGCCCGCGAGAAGAACGGCCAGCCGATCTGCCGCGACTGCGACTGAGGCAGGGTCGGCCGTGACTGGCTCGACCCCTCCTTGGAAGCGCCGCTTCCCCAGGGGAGCGGACGGAGGGCCCCACGAGGGCCCTGAAGGCGTGCGTGACGACGAGCGGGGCTCTTCCGAAGAGGGATCAGCCTCGCTCGACCGGGCGGCCGCCACAGGCGACCTGACGGCCTCGCCGGACACTCCCGCACCCGCCGCGAGGCGGCGTGTGGCCGCGGTCCGGGACGGGGTCAAGAAGGGCGTCCAGAAGAGCGGCAGCCGGGCCAGGGCGGGCCTGGCGTATCTCGCCGACCGCATCATCGATCTCGCCCCGCGGGTTCCCGTTCGGGACCTCGCGACCCTCCGCAGGCAGTTCCCGGGCCTCGGCCCCGAAGAGCTCGCGGACAAGCTCGTGGCGGGTGCCGCCGCCGCGACCTCCACCGTCGGTGCCGGAGTCGGTGCCGCCGCCATGCTGCCGGTGCCGCCCGCCATGCCCACCGAGCTGGCCGCCGAGATCACCGGCGTCGCCGCGATCGAACTCAAACTGATCGCCGAGCTCCACGAGGTCTACGGCATCAGGCCGCCCGGCAACCTCAAGCAGCGCAGCACCGCGTATCTGAACTCCTGGTCGGGCGAGCGCGGGATCGACGTGACCAAGCCCGTGACGATCAATGCCGCGCTCGGCGGTCAGATGAAGCGCGAGCTGCGCCAGCAGATCATGAAGCGTACGGTCCGCGACCTGCCCAACCTGATGCCGTTCATGGTCGGCGCCGCGGTCGGAGCGGTGATGAACCGACGGGACACCAAGCGTCTGGCGGGTCACATCCGCAAGGACCTGCGCAAGATGCAGGTGCCGTGGGACGCCCTTCCGGAGCTTCCTCCGCTGGAGGAGCCGGCCGATCCGCTGCGGATCGGCGAGATCCCCAAAGAGCTGGGGCACTGACGAGCGGACGCCGGGAGCGTTCCCCAGGGCCTGCCGCCCGGATCAGGCCCTGGCGGTCATTCGTGCGGCGTGACCGGCCGACCGGACGCCCGCGCCGCTTCCAGAGCGGCGATCAGACGCTCCGGCTCCCGCGTCGACAGGTACAGGTAGGGCGTCGGGTCCGCCGGGTCCGTGACCTGGACGCGCAGGGCGGTCGGGATGTACGAGCGCAGCAGCATGAAGGCGCGGGTGTCGGCCTTGTGCGTGCGCCAGGCGCGCGCCTCCTCCTGGTCCAGGATCTCCGCGTCCCCGAGGGCCGCGACCGGGATCCTCGCGTCGCCGGCGATCAGCGCGTCGCCGACCACCCGGATGCGGATCGAGCCGTACGCGCTGGCCGCGACCGCCGCCACGGCGGTGCCGCCGACGAGGGCTCCCAGCATCGGAAGGGTGCCGAACGGGAGGAAGACCAGGGCCATCGCGAGCCCGACCAGGAAGCTGATCACCCACCACGACTTGGGTGCGGTGAGGCGTTCTTCGTACGGGGATGCGGAGAGCTGCATGAAGCCAAGCTTGGCACGGTGCGAAGACTTGGTGGACGCGCGGGTAAGGTCTGCGCCTGTGAGTGGTACTTCCGCAGCTCTGACGCCTCCCGCCGACGCCGTCGCGCCGGTGCGCCACCCCGACGCGCCCGCTCCCGGTGAGCCCCTCGGAGCACACTACGAACACTGTTTCGGGTGCGGTGGGGGACAGCCCCACGGACTCCATCTGGAGGCCCGCGCGGGGGAGGGCGTCCGCATCACCGCGGAGTTCACCGTGCGGCCCGTGCACCAGGGCGCCCCCGGTCTCGCGCACGGTGGTGTCCTCGCCACCGCGCTGGACGAGACGCTCGGCTCCCTGAACTGGCTGCTGCGGACGATCGCCGTGACGGGGAGGCTGGAGACCGACTTCGTGCGCCCCGTCCCCGTCGACACGGTGCTGTATCTGGAGGCCGAGGTCACCGCGGTGGCCGGCCGGAAGATCTACTGCACCGCCACCGGTCGGATCGGCGGCCCCGACGGGCCCGTCGCCGTCCGCGCCGATGCCCTGTTCGTCGAGGTGAAGGTCGACCACTTCATCGACAACGGACGCCCGGAGGAGATCCGGGCCGCCATGAACGACCCGGACCAGATCCGGCGAGCCCGTGCCTTCGAGGTGAACCCGTGACCCGTGACCCCCGCCCCGAACTCGACGTGCTGATCCGCCGCGTCGACCCGGACGTCCCGCTTCCCGAGTACGCGCTCCCCGGCGACGCCGGGGCGGATCTCCGGACCACCGAGAGCCGCGAGCTCAAGCCCGGCGAACGGGCCGTTCTGCCGACGGGCGTGTCCATCGCGCTGCCCGAGGGCTACGCGGCCTTCGTGCACCCGCGCTCCGGCCTCGCCGCCCGCTGCGGCGTCGCCCTCGTGAATGCCCCGGGGACGGTTGATGCCGGGTACCGTGGGGAGATCAAGGTGATCGTGGTGAATCTCGACCCGCACGAGGTGGTGCGGTTCGAGCGCTTCGACCGGATTGCTCAACTGGTCGTCCAGCAGGTCGAGAAGGTTCGCTTCCGGGAGGTGGCGGAACTTCCCGACTCGGCGCGGGCCGCAGGGGGCTTCGGGTCCACCGGCGGCCATGCCGTCATGGACAGCACAACGGGTGGGAATCGATACGCTTCGGTCGTATCCGACCGGGAAGGACAGTGACGTGTTCGGACGTCGCAAGAAGGGCAGTGCCGCCGAGGACGCGGCGGGCGAGGCCGAGCAGGTCGTCGACGGCGTCGACTCTGAGGTGGACGAGAACGAGGGCCGCGAGCGCGTGCGCCTCGAACCCGAGCCGCGCCCCGATGGACCCTGGGACGGTACCGAGGTCCGTGACCCCTCCGAGGGCCGCGTGGACCTGGGTGGCCTCTTCGTACCCGGAGTGGACGGCATGGAGCTGCGTGTCGAGGTCGCGGGTGACGCGATCGTCGCCGCGACCGTCGTCCTGAAGGACAGTGCCGTGCAGCTGCAGGCCTTCGCCGCTCCCAAGCGCGAGGGCATCTGGGGTGAGGTGCGCGAGGAGATCGCCTCCGGGATCACCCAGCAGGGCGGGGTCATCGACGAGGTCGAGGGCCCGCTGGGCTGGGAGCTGCGGGCCCAGGTGCCCGTGCAGCTGCCGGACGGCACGGGCGGTTTCCAGGTCGTGCGCTTCGTCGGCGTGGATGGCCCCCGCTGGTTCCTGCGCGGAGTGATCTCCGGGCAGGGCGCGGTGCAGCCGCAGGCCGCGGGCCTGCTGGAGCAGATCTTCCGGGACACGGTCGTCGTGCGCGGTGAGGGTCCGATGGCCCCCCGTGACCCGATCGTCCTGAAGCTCCCGAATGACGCGCAGATGGTTCCCGAGGGTGTCCAGCAGGAGGAGCAGAGCGGATCCCGCTTCTCCGGCGGCATGGGACAGCTGCAGCGCGGACCGGAGATCACCGAGGTTCGCTAGCGGGTCATCAGGCGGGCCGCATCCCCATCGGGATGCGGCCCTTTCCTGTGTCCGGGGTTCCCGTGGACACCCGGAGGCCCGGTGCCCGGGGGCCCGGGGCTGACCATCTCAAGTTCTCGTACATGAACGGCAGTTGAGCAGCGGGTCTTTCTTCAGGCCTTGACGGAAGCCTGGTCCGTACCTATGGTCACCGGCCAGCGCACATGTTCAGCATTCCATGCGTCGTTCACATACAAGAACGGATGGCTCTGCATGTCCGACACCCCCACACCCCGGCGCCACCGACGGCGTCCCGCGTTCCTCGTCATGGCGGCCGCGGCCACCGCCGCGCTCGTCGGAACGCTCCTGTCCGGTCCCGGCGCACACCGCGCCGAGGCCGCGCCCGCGGCCTTCGTCCATCCCGGAGTCACCGTCTCCAAGGGCCAGTTGGACTTCGCCCGCACCCAGGTACTGGCCGGCGCGCAGCCCTGGAAGGGCGCCTACGACCAGATGATGGCGAGCAGATACGCCTCGCTCACCCGCACCCCCGCGCCGCGTGCCACCGTCGAGTGCGGCTCGTACTCCAACCCCAACTACGGCTGTACGGACGAGCGCGAGGACGCCATCGCCGCGTACACCGACGCGCTCGCCTGGTACGTCACTCGCGACGAGCGGTACGCGAAGAAGGCCATCGAGCTGATGGACGCCTGGTCCGCCGTGATCAAGGACCACACCAACAGCAACGCGCCCCTGCAGACCGGCTGGGCCGGCTCCTCCTGGCCCAAGGCCGCCGAGATCATCAAGTACACGTACACCGGCTCCTGGGCCAACTCGGGCCGCTTCGCGACCATGCTGCGCACCGTGTACCTGCCCGAGATCATCAACGGCTCCAACTCCAACGGGAACTGGGAGCTGTCGATGATGGAGGCCGCCGTCGGCATCTCCGTCTTCCTGGAGGACAAGACGTCGTACGACAAGGCAATGGCGAGGTTCCGGACGCGCACCGCCGCGTACGTCTACCTGGCCGGCGACGGTTCCGTGCCCAAGACCGTGCCGAGCCAGAACCTCGACACCACGGCCAAGATCGTCAGCTACTGGCAGGGACAGTCCACCTTCGTCACAGGGCTCACCCAGGAGACCTGCCGCGACTTCACGCACACCGGGTACGGCATCTCCGCCATCTCGCACATCGCCGAGACCAGCCGGATCCAGGGCCAGGACCTGTACGGCACCGACGTGGGGGAGAGGCTGCGGCAGGCGCTCGGCTTCCAGGCGAAGTACCAGCTCGGCGCGGCCGTCCCGAGCTCGCTGTGCGGTGGCTCGCTCAACCTCGGGCTCGGTCCCGTCACCGAGGTCGGCTACAACGCCCTGCACAACCGCCTGGGCATCGCGATGACCAACACCCAGAACCTCACCCAGCAGAACCGCCCGGCCGGCAGCAACAACCTGTTCGTCGCGTGGGAGACCCTGACGCACGGCGACAATCCCGCGTGAACCGAAACGAGGGTCTCGTGCGATGAACCATTGAGGGACCGGGCGTCGGGTCGCGATACTGGCGCCCGGTCCACGGGGGATCACGGGGAGGGAACATGAGCCAGATCGTCACCGGTGCGCGCACCGCCACCGACACCATGCTGCGCGTCGAGAACGTCCACCGTACGTACGGCACCGGAGCCGCCGCCGTGCACGCGCTGCGCGGCGTCTCCTTCGACGTCCCGCGCGGGGAACTCGTCGCCCTGAAGGGCCGCTCCGGTTCGGGCAAGACCACCCTGCTCAACGTGGTCGGAGGACTCGACTCGCCGGACGAGGGCCGCGTCGTCGTGGACGGCCTCGACCTCTCCACGCTCGACGAGGGCGGTCTCCTCGGCCTGCGCCGCGAGCGCATCGGCTTCGTCTTCCAGTCCTTCGGCCTGATCCCCATCCTGACCGCCGCGGAGAACGTCGGGGTGCCGCTGCGGCTGCGCCGGGCCGCGACCCGCGAGCGCGAGGAGCGTGTCGAGCTGCTGCTCTCCCTCGTCGGCCTCACCGACCACGCGGCCCAGCGCCCCGGGGAGCTGTCCGGAGGCCAGCAGCAGCGCGTGGCCATCGCCCGCGCCCTGGCCAACGAGCCGGCCCTGCTCATAGCCGACGAGCCCACCGGCCAGCTGGACGCGGAGACCGGCCACGCCGTGATGGAGCTGATGCGCGCCGTCGTCCACAGCCAGCGGGTGACCGCCCTGGTCGCCACCCACGACGCGACCCTGCTGGACCTCGCCGACAGGGTGCTGGAGCTGAGCGACGGCGAGCTGATCGAGCACTAGGGGGCGGTGTCCGGGTCTCCCCTCGGCACGTCGCGGGGCGCGGCCCGCCGTGCGGGGCCGCTCGGGCATCAGGGTTGCGTCAAGGACGTCCTCCGACCGGCCTCTCGTCCCCTTTGCCGGAATTCCTGGCCGTAAGGTCGACGCTGCGTACACGGCGGTGACAGGAAGACAATAGGACTCATGGGACGCGGCAAGCTTCGGATCTATCTCGGTGCGGCACCGGGCGTCGGCAAGACGTACGCGATGCTCTCCGAGGCGCACCGCCGTGTCGAGCGCGGGACCGACTGCGTGGTGGCGTTCGTCGAGCACCATCACCGGCCCCGCACCGAGGTGATGCTGCACGGACTGGAGCAGGTCCAGCGCCGGGAGCTGGAGTACCGGGGCGGCGCCTTCACCGAGATGGACGTCGACGCGGTGCTCGACCGCGCCCCCGCCGTCGCCCTGGTGGACGAACTGGCCCATACGAACGTCCCCGGCTCGCGCAACGCCAAGCGCTGGCAGGACGTGGAGGAACTGCTCGCCGCCGGCATCGACGTCGTCTCCACCGTCAACATCCAGCACCTGGAGTCACTCGGCGACGTCGTCGAGTCGATAACGGGGGTGCGGCAGCGGGAGACCGTGCCCGACGAGGTGGTCCGGCGGGCCGACCAGATCGAGCTGGTCGACATGTCGCCACCCGCGCTGCGCCGCCGTATGGCCCACGGCAACATCTACAAGTCGGACAAGGTCGACGCCGCGCTGTCCAACTACTTCCGCCCCGGAAACCTCACGGCCCTGCGGGAGCTCGCGCTGCTCTGGGTCGCCGACCGTGTCGACGAGTACCTGACCGAGTACCGCAGCGAGCACCGGGTCTCCAAGATCTGGGGCTCGCGGGAGCGGATCGTCGTCGGACTGACCGGCGGCCCCGAGGGACGGACGCTGATCCGGCGGGCCGCGCGGCTCGCCGAGAAGGGCGCCGGAGGCGAGGTGATGGCCGTCTACATCGCGCGCAGCGACGGGCTGACCGCCGCCTCACCGAAGGAGCTGGCCCTCCAGCGCACCCTGGTCGAGGACCTGGGCGGCACCTTCCACCACGTGGTGGGCGACGACATACCCGCCTCCCTGCTGGACTTCGCGCGCGGGGTCAACGCCACCCAGATCGTCCTCGGCTCCTCGCGGCGCAAGACCTGGCAGTACGTCTTCGGGCCGGGCGTCGGTGTCACCGTCGCCCGCGAGTCGGGACCCGACCTGGACGTCCACATCGTCACCCACGAGGAGGTCGCCAAGGGCCGGGGGCTGCCCGTGGCACGCGGGGCCCGGCTCGGGCGCTCCCGGATCATCTGGGGCTGGCTGATCGGCGTGGGCGGCCCGGTGGTGCTGGCGCTGCTGCTGAACACCATCGACCTCGGCCTCGCCAACGACATGCTGCTCTTCCTGGCCGTCACGGTCGCGGCCGCCCTGCTCGGCGGACTCCTCCCGGCACTGGCCTCCGCCGCCTTCGGATCCCTGCTCCTGAACTACTTCTACACACCCCCCTTGCACCGGCTGACGGTCGCCGATCCGAAGAACATCGTCGCCATCGTGATCTTCGTGGGTGTCGCCGTCTCCGTCGCCTCGGTGGTGGACCTGGCGGCCCGCCGTACCCACCAGGCGGCGCGGCTGCGCGCCGAGTCGGAGATCCTCTCCTTCCTCGCGGGCAGCGTGCTGCGCGGCGAGACCAGCCTGGAGGCCCTGCTGGAGAGGGTCCGCGAGACCTTCGCGATGGAGTCCGTCGCGCTGCTGGAGCGGGTGAACGACGTCGAACCCTGGACCTGTGCCGGCAGCGTCGGACCGGATCCCTCGGCCCGTCCCGAGGACGCGGACGTCGACATGCCCGTCGGCGACCACATGGCGCTCGCCCTGTCCGGGCGGGTGCTGCCCGCCTCCGACCGCCGGGTGCTGGCGGCCTTCGCCGCCCAGGCCGCGGTCGTGCTCGACCGCCAGCGTCTCCAGCACGAGGCCGACCAGGCCAAGGAGCTGGCCGAGGGCAACCGCATCCGCACCGCCCTGCTGGCCGCCGTCAGCCACGACCTGCGCACCCCGCTCGCCGGGATCAAGGCCTCGGTGTCGTCGCTGCGCTCGGACGACGTCGCCTGGTCCGAGGAGGACCAGGCCGAACTCCTGGAGGGCATCGAGGACGGCGCCGACCGCCTCGACCACCTCGTGGGCAACCTGCTGGACATGTCCCGGCTCCAGACCGGCACCGTCGCCCCGCTGATCCGCGAGATCGACCTCGACGAGGTGGTCCCCGTGGCGCTCGGCGGTGTCCCCGAGGACAGCGTGGACCTGGAGATCCCCGAGAGCCTGCCGATGGTCGCCGTCGACGCCGGACTCCTGGAGCGCGCCGTCGCCAACCTCGTCGAGAACGCCGTCAAGTACAGCCCCCTCGACGCGCGGGTCATGGTCGCCGCGAGCGCCATCGCCGACCGCGTCGAGGTCCGGGTGGTCGACCGCGGCCCCGGCGTCCCGGACGAGGCCAAGGACCGCATCTTCGCGCCCTTCCAGCGCTACGGTGACGCCCCGCGCGGCAACGGAGTGGGCCTCGGCCTCGCCGTCGCCCGCGGCTTCACCGAGGCCATGGGCGGCACCCTCAACGCCGAGGACACCCCCGGCGGCGGACTCACCATGGTGCTCACGCTGCGGGCCGTGGCCCGCAGACCCGGCGTGGCCGCCCCGTCAGCAGTCGCAGAAAGGCAGGCCTCATGACCCGGGTCCTCGTGGTCGACGACGAGCCGCAGATCACCCGAGCCCTCGTGATCAACCTGAAGGCACGCAAGTACGAGGTCGACGCGGCCCCCGACGGAGCCACCGCGCTGCAGCTCGCCGCCGCCCGGCACCCCGACGTCATCGTCCTCGACCTCGGCCTGCCCGACATGGACGGCGTCGAGGTGATCAAGGGGCTGCGCGGCTGGACCCGGGTGCCCATCCTGGTGCTGTCCGCCCGGCACTCCTCCGACGAGAAGGTCGAGGCGCTCGACGCGGGCGCCGACGACTACGTCACCAAGCCCTTCGGCATGGACGAGCTGCTCGCCCGGCTGCGCGCCGCGGTCCGCCGCGCGGAGCCCACGGGAGGAGGCGAGGACGACGTGATCGTGGAGACCGCGGGGTTCACCGTCGACCTGGCGGCGAAGAAGGTGCACCGCGACGGCCGGGACGTCCGCCTCACCCCCACCGAGTGGCACCTGCTGGAGGTCCTGGTGCGCAACACGGGCCGGCTCGTCAGCCAGAAGCAGCTCCTCCAGGAGGTGTGGGGACCCTCGTACGGGACGGAGACGAACTACCTGAGGGTCTACATGGCCCAGCTGCGCCGCAAGCTGGAGGCCGACCCCTCGCACCCCAAGCACTTCATGACCGAGCCGGGAATGGGCTACCGGTTCGAGCGGTGACCCGCCTTCCCGTGCGAGGCGGGACGCGGTGTGCGGTGCGTGAACACGGGGAACGCCGGTTCGGGCGATCACGCGCGTGCATGTACGGAACGGGACGCCGCGGGCGGTCCCGGCGACCCCCGCGAGCCCCGGTTCGGCCCGGGGAAGCGCGGGTACGTAGGTGTCAACGCTCACCGGTAGGCTTTCGGTATGAGTGCTGTTCCTCGTTCCGAAAAGCCGGCGGGCCGGTTCCGGCGCATGATGGACCGGCTCTCCTCGACCCAGGAGGACCTGGAGTCCGAGGAGCTGCGGGAGGACACCGCGACCGCGGGCTGCACCCGTATCGGCGACTGCCAGGACCGGCAGATCGTCACGGTTACTGGTACCTTGCGCACGGTCACTCTGCGGCCGCGGGCCGGTGTCCCGGCCCTGGAGGCCGAGCTGTTCGACGGTTCGGCCGCCCTGGACGTGGTCTGGCTCGGCCGCCGCTCCATCGTCGGCATCGAGCCCGGGCGCAAGCTCATCGCTTCCGGCCGCATCTCGATGAGCCGGGGCCGTAGGGTGCTGTTCAATCCGAAGTACGAACTCAGACCGCTCGGACGGGAGTAGCCGGTGACGTCGCTCGACAAGCCGACCGAAGACCCCCAGCAGGATTCCAGGGCGGTGACGGAGGCCGCACTCTTCGAGGCCTTCGGCGGCGTGCGCGGCATGGTCGAGACGGTGGTGCCCGGCCTGCTCTTCGTCACCATCTTCACGATCAACAAGGACCTGCACTGGTCGGCCATCGCCGCTCTCGCCGTGTCCCTGCTGCTCGTCGTGGTCCGCCTGGTGCGGCGCGACACCGTGAAGCACGCCTTCAGCGGTGTCTTCGGCGTCGCCTTCGGCGTGGTCTTCGCGATGATGACCGGCAACGCCAAGGACTTCTATCTGCCGGGCATGCTCTACACGCTCGGGCTCGCCCTCGCCTACATCATCACGACCCTCGCGGGCGTCCCGCTGATCGGCCTGATCCTGGGCCCGGTCTTCAAGGAGAACCTCTCCTGGCGGACCCGCAACCCCGGCCGCAAGAAGGCGTACGCGAAGGCCAGTTGGGCCTGGGGACTGATCCTGCTCGCCAAGTGCGCGGTGCTCTTCCCGCTCTACTGGTGGGGCGACACCACCCAGTTCGGCTGGGTGCTCATCGCCCTGAAGATCCCGCCGTTCCTGCTCGCCGTCTGGCTGACCTGGGTCTTCCTGGCCAAGGCGCCGCCGCCCATCGACGTGTTCGCGGAGATGGAAGCGGAGGAGAAGGCCGAGAAGGAGCGCAAGGCCGCCCTCGCCGAGGAGCGCGGCGAGACCGCCGCCCCGGCCCGCCACCGCCGCGAGGCGTAGGCAGCGACCGGGCGGACGACGCGGGGAACCCCGCACCGCCCGGCGCTCACCTACCGAGCGGACGAGGTACACCGGCGGCACAGGCGGGGAAGCCCGCGCCGCCCGCCGCACTCGCGCCGGTACCTGTACGACGATGGGGGCGCCCCGAGCATCTCGGGGCGCCCCCATCGTCGTACCGCGAACGACCGCTAGTTCGACGCGTCCTCGCGGCGCACCGACAGCAGGTCCTCCAACTGCTCCTCGCGGGCCTGGGCGGCCACGAAGAGGAGTTCGTCGCCGGCCTCCAGGGAGTCCTCCCGGGAGGGCGTCAGGACGCGGGTGCCGCGGATGATGGTCACCAGGGAGGTGTCCTCGGGCCACTCGACGTCACCGACGGTGGTGCCGGCCAGGGCGGACTCCGGCGGAAGGGTCAGCTCGACGAGGTTGGCGTCGCCGTGGCTGAAGCGCAGCAGCCGCACCAGGTCGCCGACGCTCACGGCCTCCTCGACGAGGGCCGACATCAGACGCGGGGTGGAGACGGCGACGTCCACGCCCCACGACTCGTTGAAGAGCCACTCGTTCTTGGGGTTGTTCACCCGGGCGACGACCCGGGGGACCCCGTACTCGGTCTTCGCGAGCAGGGAGACGACGAGGTTGACCTTGTCGTCACCCGTGGCCGCGATCACCACGTTGCAGCGCTGGAGCGCGGCCTCGTCCAGGGAGGTGATCTCGCAGGCGTCGGCGAGAAGCCACTCCGCCTGCGGGACGCGCTCGACCGAGATGGCGGTCGGAGCCTTGTCGATCAGCAGGATCTCGTGGCCGTTCTCCAGCAGTTCGCCCGCGATCGAGCGGCCCACGGCCCCGGCACCGGCAATGGCGACCCTCATCAGTGACCCGCCTCTTCGTCAGGGCCCTTGGCGAACGCCGCCTCGACCTTGTCCACCTCGTCGGTGCGCATCATCACGTGCACCAGGTCGCCCTCCTGGAGGACCGTCTGCGAGGTCGGCAGGACCGCCTCGCCCAGCCGGGTGAGGAACGCGACGCGGACGCCCGTCTCCTCCTGCAGCCGGCTGATCTTGTGGCCCACCCAGGTGGGGGAGGTGTGCACCTCGGCGAGCTGGACGCCGCCGGTGGGGTCGCGCCACAGCGGCTCGGCGCCCGAGGGGAGCAGCCTGCGGAGCATCTGGTCGGCCGTCCAGCGGACGGTGGCGACGGTCGGAATGCCGAGGCGCTGGTAGACCTCGGCGCGGCGCGGGTCGTAGATGCGTGCCGCGACGTTCTCGATGCCGAACATCTCGCGGGCCACCCGGGCGGCGATGATGTTCGAGTTGTCACCGCTGGACACGGCGGCGAAGGCGCCGGCCTCCTCGATGCCCGCCTCGCGCAGGGTGTCCTGGTCGAAGCCGACTCCGGTGACACGACGGCCGCCGAACCCGGAGCCCAGCCGACGGAAGGCGGTGGGGTCCTGGTCGATCACGGCGACCGTGTGCCCCTGTTGCTCCAGGGTCTGGGCAAGAGCGGAACCCACTCTTCCGCAGCCCATGATGACGATGTGCACGACCGTCCTTCCGGATGTCAATGGTTAGAGCTCGGGCAAACAGGGTCTCAGACCGCCGCCCAAGCTACACACGCGCGGTCACCCGGCGGCACCCCTGTGCAGCGTCGCCTGCGCTTTTTCACAGGGCGGCCGGGTGACGGCGGCGAACGGCGGGTCTCAGCGCCGTGTGATGCTGCGAACACTCGCGAGGGTCAGGATTCCGAGGCCGACCAGTCCGACGGTGGCGCCGATGAGCTCCGGGCTCAGGTGCATGGGTTCTCCAAGGCGGTCAGGGTGCGGGGTTTTGTCATATAGACACGGGAGCCTCCGGGACCACGGAATCCGCAGCCGGAGAGGCCCCCGTTTTCACTCGGAGAGCAGATGGTGGGACGAAGAGGGACGGCGGGTGGGCGGCTGCCAGTTCGAGCCCTTACGATTCCCTGTTGTGTCCAAACTGACCGACGTGCCCAAACGGATTCTGATCGGGCGGGCGTTGCGCAGCGACCGGCTGGGTGAAACGCTCCTGCCGAAGCGCATCGCCCTCCCCGTCTTCGCATCCGACCCGCTCTCCTCCGTGGCGTACGCGCCCGGAGAAGTGCTGCTGGTCCTTTCCATCGCGGGCGTGTCGGCCTACCACTTCAGCCCCTGGATCGCGGTCGCGGTCGTCGTGCTGATGTTCACGGTGGTCGCCTCCTACCGCCAGAACGTCCACGCCTACCCGAGCGGCGGCGGCGACTACGAGGTGGCCAACACCAACCTCGGGCCGCGGGCCGGCCTCACCGTCGCCAGCGCCCTGCTCGTCGACTACATCCTGACCGTCGCCGTCTCCATCGCCTCCGGCATCGAGAACCTCGGCTCGGCGGTCCCCTTCGTGGTGCAGCACAAGGTCCCCTGCGCGGTCGCCGTCATCATCCTGCTCACGCTGATGAACCTGCGCGGGGTCAAGGAGTCCGGAAAGCTCTTCGCGATCCCGACCTACGTCTTCGTCGCCGGCGTCTTCATCATGATCGCGTGGGGCGCCTTCCGCGGTCTCGTCCTCGGGGACACCATGCGGGCGCCGACCGCGCAGTACCACATCAAGGCCGAGCACCAGGGGCTCGCGGGCTTCGCCCTCGTCTTCCTGCTGCTGCGTGCCTTCTCCTCCGGCTGTGCCGCCCTCACCGGCGTCGAGGCCATCTCCAACGGCGTCCCGGCCTTCCGCAAGCCGAAGTCGAAGAACGCCGCGACCACCCTCGCGGCGATGGGTCTGCTCGCCGTCACCATGTTCTGCGGCATCATCGCCCTCGCCATGGTCACCAAGGTGCGCATGGCCGAGAACCCCGCCACCGACCTGATCCACAACGGCATGGCCGTCGGCGCCGACTACGTCCAGAACCCGGTGATCTCCCAGGTCGGCGAGGCCGTGTTCGGCAAGGGCAGCTTCCTGTTCATCGTGCTGGCCGCCGCCACCGCGCTCGTCCTGTTCCTGGCCGCGAACACCGCGTACAACGGCTTCCCGCTGCTCGGTTCGATCCTCGCCCAGGACCGCTACCTGCCGCGCCAGCTGCACACCCGCGGCGACCGTCTCGCCTTCTCGAACGGCATCGTGCTCCTGGCCGGCGCCGCGAGCATGCTCGTGATCATCTACGGGTCCGACTCGACCCGGCTGATCCAGCTCTACATCGTCGGCGTGTTCGTCTCCTTCACGCTCAGCCAGACCGGCATGGTCCGCCACTGGAACCGCCACCTGGCCACCGAGACCGACCAGGCCAAGCGGCGCCACATGGTCCGCTCCCGGGCCATCAACGCCTTCGGCGCCTTCTTCACCGGCCTCGTCCTGGTCGTCGTCCTCGTCACCAAGTTCACGCACGGCGCCTGGGTCGCCCTGCTCGGCATGGTGATCTTCTACGTGACGATGTCCGCGATCCGTAAGCACTACGACCGCGTCGCCGAGGAACTGGCCGCCCCCGAGGGACCGTCCGACGACAGCGTCCGCCCCTCGCGCGTCCACTCCGTCGTCCTCGTCTCCAAGATCCACCGCCCCGCACTGCGCGCCCTCGCCTACGCCAAGCTGCTGCGCTCCGACACCCTCGAAGCGCTCAGCGTCAACGTCGACCCGGCCGAGACCAAGAACCTGCGCGACGAATGGGAGCGGCGCGGCATCGACGTCCCCCTGAAGGTCCTCGACTCGCCCTACCGCGAGATCACCCGGCCCGTCATCGAGTACGTCAAGGGCCTGCGCAAGGAGTCGCCGCGCGACGCGGTCTCCGTGATCATCCCCGAGTACGTCGTCGGCCACTGGTACGAACACCTGCTGCACAACCAGAGCGCCCTGCGCCTCAAGGGACGCCTGCTGTTCACCCCCGGCGTCATGGTCACCTCGGTGCCCTACCAGCTGGAGTCGTCCGAGGCCGCGAAGCTGCGCGCCCGCAGGCGCCAGGACTGGAGCGCGCCGGGTGCGGTGCGCCGCGGTCCCGCGCACGAGCGGCCCAAGGAGCCGACCGCCAAGAAGTGACGGCGGGCGACAGGCCGAGGCCCCGGCGGGCGAGCACTGCCTGCCGGGGCCGACCTGCGTCCTGGGGCGTGGCGATCGGCCGCCCGACGGGTGCGATCGGCGGGCGCCGGAAGCACGTAGACTGGTCGGCTGTTGTCCGGCCGTACCCCCCATCGCATCTGGAGTCACCCCACCATGCAGGCAGAACCGAAGAAATCGCTGGTGGGGGAGGAGTACGAGGTCGAGATCGGTCCCGTCGCGCACGGCGGGCACTGCATCGCCCGCACGGACGAGGGCCAGGTTCTCTTCGTCCGGCACACGCTGCCCGGTGAGCGCGTCGTCGCCCGCGTGACCGAGGGCGAGGAGGGCGCGCGCTTCCTGCGCGCCGACGCGGTACGGATCGTCGACGCGTCCAAGGACCGCGTCGAGGCGCCCTGCCCCTACGCCGGCCCCGGCCGCTGTGGCGGCTGCGACTGGCAGCATGCCAAGCCGGGTGCGCAGCGCCGCCTGAAGGGCGAGGTCATCGCTGAGCAGCTGCAGCGTCTCGCGGGCCTCACGCCCGAGGAGGCCGGCTGGGACGGCACGGTGATGCCCGCCGAGGGCGACAAGCTCCCCGCCGGTGAGGTCCCCGCCTGGCGCACGCGCGTGCAGTACGCGGTCGACGCGGACGGCAACGCCGGTCTGCGCCGTCACCGCTCGCACGAGGTCGAACCCGTCGAGCGCTGCATGATCGCCGCCGAGGGCGTCACCGAGCTCGGCATCGAGGAGCGCGACTGGGCCGGCATGGTGTCCGTCGACGCGATCGCCGCCACCGGTTCCCAGGACCGCATGGTCATCCTGGAGCCGCAGCCCGGCGCCCGCCTTCCGCTCGTCGAACTCGACAAGCCGGTCTCCGTGATGCGCGTCGCCGAGCAGGACGGCGGCATCCACCGCGTCCACGGCCGCGCCTTCGTCCGCGAGCGGGCCGACGGCCGTACCTACCGGGTCGGCAGCGGCGGTTTCTGGCAGGTCCACCCGATGGCCGCCGACACCCTCGTCAAGGCCGTCATGCAGGGTCTGCTGCCGCGCAAGGGCGACATGGCCCTCGACCTGTACTGCGGCGTCGGCCTCTTCGCCGGCGCCCTCGCCGACCGCATCGGCGATCAGGGCGCGGTCCTCGGCATCGAGTCCGGCAAGCGAGCGGTCGAGGACGCCCGGCACAACCTCGCCGGCTTCGAGCGCGTCCGCATCGAGCAGGGCAAGGTCGAGGCGGTCCTTCCGCGCACCGGCATCGCCGAGGTCGACCTCATCGTCCTGGACCCGCCCCGCGCGGGCGCCGGCAAGAAGACGGTCGAGCACCTGGTGTCGCTGGGCGCCCGCAAGATCGCGTACGTGGCCTGCGACCCGGCGGCACTGGCCCGGGACATCGCGTACTTCCGCGACGGCGGCTACAAGGTGCGCACGCTGCGCGCGTTCGACCTCTTCCCGATGACGCATCACGTGGAGTGCGTGGCGATTCTGGAGCCGGTGAAGAAGGACGCCTGATCCGTCGACGGTGTCGCGTCCGACGGTCGTTCGGGCGTACGGGGACGGGCCCCGCCGGAGTGTCTCCGGCGGGGCCCGTCTCTTGGTCTGGTGACCGGTGTCGCGGTCGGATGCCGCGCCGCGTCCGGTGGCGGCCGGCGAACCGCTCGGGGTGGCCGGTGCCGCCGGTGTGTTTGTCCTTGCCGGACTCCGGACCCTCCCACCGCATTGCGTTGCCGTCCGCGGTCGTGCTGTCGCGGCATATCGGGTGGCGTCGGAATGCGGTGACGTTCTTCGAGGACATTCTTCGAGGAAGCTGGGTTCCCGCGTTTCGCCGTTCCACACATCCGTGCCGCGGGTCGGGCGGACGGCCGGAGGCGGGGTGCTGGAGGGCCATGGTTCCTGGCGTCACGCCGCCTCCGGCCGCTGCGGCCCTCCTACCCCGAAAGGGAATGGTCATCCCATTCGTCCCGTGTGCGCCGGGACGACACATGGGTGGGGCCCGACGTCACGACGTCGGGCCCCACCCATGTATGGCTGTATGCGGGCTGTTCGGACCGGCTACCAGCGGTACCAGCGGCCACGCTTGCCGCCGCTTGCCGTCGGACGGATCACGAAGCCCAGGACCCACACGATCAGGACGATCACGGCGATCCACCAGAGCGCCTTCAGTGCGAAACCGGCACCGAAAAGGATCAGGGCGAGCAGAAGAACAAGAAGAATAGGAACCATAGTTATCAACCTCCGACCCGACGTGTGCCCTGCGGATCGATCTCCATGCACGCCGACCTTCTTCTCGTCTGTCAGTGCAGACGGATAGCGTGGAAGCCGCGAGGACAGAACGGGAAGGCGGAAGAGGAGAGTGGACAGCGTGAGCACATCCGAGCCGGTCGGGCCGGCACCGTCCGCGGAAAGCCTGCTGCGCGCCACTCCACCGCACGAGCTGGTCGCCACCGCCCGGCGGCTTCTCGCGGAACGCGTCGGGGCCGAGGACGTGACCGTCCTTCTCGCCGACTACGGACTGAGCGTCCTCCAGCCGGTCAGCCACCTGCCCCACACCGACGATCCGGTGCCCGCGCACAACGGGCCGGCCGGCCGCGCCTTCCTCAGCCAGACACCGGTCGTGGAGATCACGAGCGTCACCAGCCGTACCCAGACCGTCCATCTGCCCCTCAGCGTCCGCGGCGACCGGCACGGTGTGCTCTCCGTCCGGCTGCCCAGCAGTGCGACCGACACCACGACCGTGCTGCAACTCGCCGATTTCGCCACCGCTCTGGCGCACGAAGTGATCACCGCGGGCCGCGACACCGATCTGTATCTGCAGGCGCGTCGCACCCGACGGCTCACCCTCGCCGCCGAGATGCAGTGGCAGCTCCTGCCCGGCCGTGGCTGCGCACGCCCGGAGTACGTCATCGGCGCCCATCTGGAACCCGCCTACACCATCGGCGGCGACAACTTCGACTGGTCGACCGACGCCGACCACCTGACCCTCACCGTCACCGACGGCATGGGCCAGGGCATCGACGCCTCCCTGCTCACGAGCCTCGCCGTCGGTGCCCTGCGCAACGCCCGCCGCGCCGGGATCGGCCTCGCCGACCAGGCGTGCCTGGCCGACCAGGCGCTCTTCGCCCAGTACGGAGGAAAGAAGTACGCGTCGACCCTGCTGCTGAAGTTCGACCTGGACTCGGGCACCGTACGAGCCGTCGACGCGGGTTCGCCGCAGCTCTACCGCCAGCGCGGCGACACGATCGAGCAGATCGAACTCGAAGCCCAGCTCCCCCTCGGCATGTTCGAGGAGACCCCTTACGAGGAGCAGGTGTTCCAGGTCGAACCGGGTGACCGGCTGATCGTGCTCAGCACCGGGGTGCACGGCGCACTCTCCGGCGACGGCGGAACCTTCGCGGAGCGGGCCCTGCGTCAGACCCTCGGCGCCACAAGGGAAGAGCCCCCGCACGAGGCCGCCCGGGCCATGGTCGAGGGCCTGTTCGAACACTTCGGCAGCAGGGAACTCGCCGCCGACGCCTCGGTCGTCTGCCTCGACTGGAACGGTCGCGCCGACGCCGGTCCCGCCGAGGTGTGACGACGGGCGCCGGTGTCACCCGCGCTCCGGCGACCGCGGATGCCCGCCTCGGCCACCGAGGCGCACGGCACCTCGACCCGTCGGTGCGGCTACTGACCCGCCAGGGCGACCGCCCCCGTCGACGGCCACCCCAGCCACCAGATGAACAGGCCGCTCAGCAGGACGAGCAGGAAGATCGCCGCGTTGGTGCGGCGGTAGGCGACGAGGAGTGCCACGAACTCGCGGATCATGGCGCTCGGCCAGAAGTACGAAGCCGTCGGGGCGCCGATCACGTGGCCCCGGACGCCGGTGCGGCGGGCGGTGACCGCGGCGCGGAAGACGTGGTAGTTGTTCGTGACGATCACGCAGCGGTAGTCCGGATTCGCCTTCTCCATCAGGGCCTTGCTGAACGTCAGGTTCTCGTCCGTGGTCGTCGAGCGGTCCTCGCGCTCGATCAGGTCGGCGGGGAAGCCCTGGGCGACCAGGTAGTCGGCCATCGCGTGCGACTCCGGCAGCTTCTCGTCGGGCCCCTGTCCGCCGGAGGTGAGCAGCACCGGTCGCCGCCCCCTCCGTGAGAGCCGCGCGTGCTCCTTGCGGGCGCGGTCGAGGCGGCCGGCCAGCAGCGGGGGCACGGTGGTGCCGCCGATCAGGCCCGAGCCGAGGACCACCACGTAGTCCGCCCGGCGCCGGATGCGCAGACGCCCGTACAGCGCGCCGTAGAAGAGGAAGCACAGGAACATGAAGGCGACGTACCCGGCGAGCGCCACCGCTGTCGCCGCCACCACCAGGAGCGTGTGCGTGTGCAGCACCAGCGCCGTGACCAGCAGGGCGAGCAGGGCGACCAGCGCGACGCCCGCTCCCAGGGACAGCAG
Organism: Streptomyces sp. M41(2017); assembly: GCF_002078175.1. GTDB lineage: Bacteria > Actinomycetota > Actinomycetes > Streptomycetales > Streptomycetaceae > Streptomyces. The sequence continues at coordinate 4,127,680 of NZ_MWFK01000001.1, forward strand.
GTTCGCCGGGCTTCTGCCCTCCTTGCGCACCATGGTGATCCCGTTGGCGATGAGGAACCAGGCCAGCGTGACGACACCCAGAGCCGCCAGGGTCAGCAGCGCGACACCGAGGTCGTGGCCCAACTGGGCCTTCTCGGAGGCCAGGTGCAGGAAGAGCGCGATCGCGGCGAAGACGACGGAGAGCCCGAGGAGGACCGCGTTGCCGACCCGGCGGCGGTCCCGTACCACCCCTACGCAGAACAAGAAGAAGCAGACGAACGACGGTACGAAGGCCACCATGCGCCCATGCTACGAGGCGGGCACCGGGGCCGGCCGCCCCGGTCCCGATGGCCGTCCCGGCCCACGCCCGCGTCCGCGGGAGAGGCTCGGATCGCGGGCCGCCGTCGAGGGGTGGGTATTGTGTCAGAACACCCGGATGGGGATCTCAGCCGGGTCGCTCAGGAGTTCCCTGATCTCGTCGTCCAGGCGGACCAGGGTGATCGAGGCGCCGGCCATGTCGAGGGACGTGCAGTACTCGCCCACGTAGCTCCGCCAGACGCCGATGCCGCGTTCGGCGAGCTGCTTGTGGGCCAGTCCGTAGACCAGGTACAGCTCGCCGATCGGGGTGCCGCCGAGGCCGTTGGCCATCAGGGCCACCGCGTCGCCCGAGGCGAAGGGAAGGTCCTCGACCACCGCGTCGACCAGCTCCCCGACCATCGCGTCCGCCGACTGCAGCTTCTCCCGCTCGCGGCCCGGCTCACCGTGGATGCCCACCCCCATCTCGACCGCGTCGTCGGGGAGTTCGAAGAGCGGCGAGCCCTTCGCCGGAGGCGTGCACGCGGTGAGTGCCATGCCCATCGTGCGGGTGAGGGAGTTGACCTTCTCGCCGATCCGGTAGATCTCGTCGAGGTCGGCGCCCCGCTCGGCGGCCGCGCCGACCGCCTTCATCACGAAGAAGTTGCCCGCCACCCCGCGACGGCCGACCGTGTACGTCGAGTCCTGCACGGCCACGTCGTCGTCGATGAACAGGGTCCGCACGGTCACGCCGTCGGCCTGCGACAGCTCCTCGGCCATCTCGAAGGCCATCCGGTCGCCCGTGTAGTTGTTGACCAGCAGCAGCACACCCTTGGGCGAGGCGACCCGCTTGACCGTCTCGTAGACGAAGTCGGCGGGCGGCGCCGCGAACACGTCGCCCGGACAGGCCGCGTCGAGCATGCCCCTGCCGACCGTCATCACGTGCGCGGGCTCGTGACCGGATCCCGAGCCCTGCACGATCGAGACCTTGTTGTCCTGCGGGGCGTCGGCGCGCATGATCAGGTTGTACTCGGGGACGTACCTGAGGGTGTCGGGGTTGGCCAGCGCCAGTCCCTCCAGCATCTCGGCGACGTAGTCCTTCGGGTCGTTGACGAACTTCTTCATGCCGTGCTCCTCGTGATCTCGTCGCCCGGGGTGCCGGGGGCGGTTCGTGCGACGGTGCCGCCCAGGGTCAGTCGCGTGCCTCCCACTCGGCCGCGACACGCTCCGCCATCACCGCGACCGCCACCGCGCCGGGATCCGGGGAGCCGATGCTGCGCTCGCCGGTGTAGCTCTGGCGGCCGCGTCGCGCCCGCATCGGCGTCGTCGCGTCCGCCGCGGTACGGGCCGTGGTGGCGGCCAGCGCGGCGAGTTCCGCGGCCGAGGCGGGTGGTTCGCCCCCGGCCGTCCGCCGCTCCAGCGCGTCCGTCATCGGGATGAGCGCGTCCAGCAGCGTCTTGTCCCCGAGATCGGACCTGCCGCGGGCCTTGATCCCCTCCGCGGCGGCCCGGAGCATGGCGACCGCGTCCGCCGCGTCCAGCTCGTCGCGGTCCTTCACGGTCATGGCGGCCCGCAGGAAGGCGGTGCCCCACAGCGGTCCCGAGGTGCCGCCGACCCGCTTGGAGATCACCATGGCGACCTTCTTCAGGAACTCGGGCGGCGACTCCGGGCCGAGCGTGTCCCAGTCGGCGAGCACGATCTCGAAGCCGCGGGCGAGCGAGAAGCCGAAGTCCCCGTCTCCCGCGACGGCGTCGAGGTCCCCGAAGGCCTTCTCGTTGTCGACCGCGGTCCGGGCGATGGTCCGGACGACGAACGCGAGGTCGTCGGCGGATGTCGTTGGCGTTGTCATGACTCTCCTGACTGGCTCTCCTGACCGGCGCGCGATGTTGGTTCCGACGGGAGGGACGGGGGAGGGGCCCCGCACGGGCACGTGGACCACCGGCTCGGCCCGGGTGCGCCGTGCCCGGTCAACTCGGGGCGGGCGGTGCCGAACCAGGGGGGTCGGGCAGAGGGGCACCGGAGTGCCCGGCGACCGCGGCGTCTCCGGCCGTGAGCAGCACCGCGAGGTCCGCGAGCTCGACCCACGGTCCCGGGTGCACCCCGAGAGGATCGTTCAGCACCCGGGTCACGGTCTCCTCCGGCGGCGGGTCGCCGAGCGAGGTGACCACGAGGGAGGCACCCGCGAAATCCTCCTCGGCGGTGTACGCGCTGGTCGTGACGGCGCAGGCGAGACCGGCGCCGAGCGCGGCGAGCATGCCGTTGCGGCTGTCCTCGATCGCGACGACGGCCGCCGGGTCGAGGCCGAGCCGGCGCACGGCGAACGCGTAGATGTCCGGTGCCGGCTTCTTGCGCTGGACCACGTCACCGGCGAACACCGAGAACCGGGCGGCCAGTTCGGTGCCCATCGCGAGTTCGAGCACGCTGCGGACGGACGCCTCGGCAGAGGTGGAGGCGACCGCCAGGGTCCAGCCCGCCGCGTGCGCCGCCTCGGCGATCCGCCGCACCCCCGGGCGGGGCGGAATGGCTCCGCTGCGGATGATCCCGGTGTAGATCTCGGTCTTGCGCCGGTGCCAGCGGGCGACTTCCTCGTCCAGCGCGTCCCGGTCCGTGGGCAGGCCGGCCGCGGCGACGAAGCCGGGGGTCAGCAGGGTCTTCATCCGCTCCTTGCCGCCGCCGACCTTCACCTTCTCCGCGTAGTCCGTGTCGCTCCACCGCACCGGAAGCCCGAACTCCTCGAACGTGGCGTTGAACGCGGGCAGATGTCCGTAGCGCTCGGTGTCGGCGAGGACGCCGTCGCAGTCGTAGACCAGCGCGGACACGGTGTCATCCCGCCCGGCCGGCGCTGCCGAACAGGGTCATCAGCGAACCGGTCATGTCGATGACGTCCTGGCGCACGGACCTGAACAGCGAGGGCGGGTCCCACTTCTGCCGCTCCGCCGCCGTCTCCAGGAAGGCGAGGCTCGACTTCATGAACTTCTCCTTGAGGGCGGTGGAGATGTTGACCTTCGCGCAGCCCCGGGAGATCAGGTCGTGGAACTGCTCGTCGGACAGCCCGCTCCCGCCGTGCAGCGCGATCGGCACCGGATGCGCCGCCACGATGTCGGAGACCCGCTGGGCGTCGAGCACCGGAGCCTGCTTGTACGACCCGTGGGCGTTCCCGATCGCCGGCGCGAAGACGTCGACGCCGGTGGTCCGCAGGAACTCCAGGGCGACCTCCAGCGTCTGCTGTTCCGCCGCGGTGTCGCTGCCGACGCCGTCCTCCACGCCCGTGATCGACTCGATCTCACCCTCGACGGCCGCCCCGTACGCACGGGCCTCCGCGACCACCTCGACCGTCTGCCGCATGTTCTCCTCGACCGGCAGCTTCGAGGCGTCGAAGAGCACCGAGTTCCAGCCCCGTCGCAGACACTCCGTGATGACCTCCCGCTCCGGACAGTGATCGAGGTGCAGGGCGACCGGGACCTCGATGCCGGCGGTCATGGCGGTCCACATCGCATACAGAACGTCGCTGCCGATCGACTTCACCGTCTTGACGGAGGTCTGCACGATCAGGGGCGACCGCTGCTCCACCGCCGCGGCCAGTACGGCCTCCATCGTCAGGTCGTTGAAGACGTTGATGGCCGGTACGGCGTAGCGCTCGGCGAACGGTCCGGAGAGGATCTCGGTCAGCGGTGCAACACCCACGACGCCTCCACGTTTGCGGCCCCACGTCTTCCATTCCACGCCCGCCGACGACGCCCCGCCACTTTTGTCGGGGAAGCTCCGGGGAAGGGCGGGAAAGGGGTGGGGCTTCCGTCACCTTCCGTCAGTTTTCCGACGCGTTTCGTTTCCGGTCAGTTTTTCGATCGTTCGCCATCGCCCGTCGACTGCTGTGATGATGTGGATCAGGGGAGCGGCCGGGGAGGCCGTGCGTGATGAGGTCCGGGGGGATCCATGAGCACTACGACGACGTCCGCGCTGATACGGCTGAAGTCCGCGCAGAAGAGCGCCAAGGGCGTATCGCTGTATTCGCGGTTCGTGAACCGGCCGGTGGGCCGGTATCTCGCGGCCGGGGCCTACCGGCTCGGGCTGACGCCCAACCACGTCACGCTGATCAGCGCGACGTTCAGTTTCGCCGCGGTCGCGACGGCCGCGCTCGCCGCGCCCACCTGGGCCGCGGGACTCCTGGTGTGGCTCGGGCTGGCCGTGGGCTTCGCCTTCGACTCGGCCGACGGGCAGCTCGCCCGGCTGCGCGGCGGCGGCAGCGCGGCCGGTGAATGGCTCGACCACGTGGTCGACTGCGCCAAGATCACCGCACTGCACACCGCCGTGCTGATCGCCTTCTACCGCGACCCCGGCCACTTCGGAACCGGGGCCGACGCCTGGCTGCTCGTGCCGCTCGGCTTCCAGCTCGCCGCCGTCGTCACGTTCTTCGGCGGACTGCTCACCGAGAAGCTCAAGCCCAAGGCCGCCCCGGGCGACCGGGCCCCCGAGCCCTCCACGGTGCGCGCGGTGGCCCTGCTCCCGGTCGACCACGGGGTGTTCTGCCTGGTGTTCCTGCTGCTCGGCGGCGGCAGCGCCTTCCGGTGGGCCTACAGCCTCCTCGCCGTCGCCGCCGTGCTCTTCCTGGCCGCGTTCCTCACCAAGTGGTTCCGGGAGCTGTCCGCAGTTCGTCGTTGAACCGCGTCCCGTCCAGGGCGTCGATGGCGCGCCGCAGCTGGGTGCTCGACGTGTGCACGGTGTACGGGAAGTAGACGACGTCCACCCCCACGGTGGCGAAGTCCTTCTCCAGCCGCTCACCCTTCGGGGTGTCCCGCCAGTCGTCGCCCTTGAAGATGACGTCGAAGCGGACCTGCTTCCACGTCTCCAGCTTGTCCGGCACGGTCTCCACGAAGGCGGCGTCCACGTGCTTGATGCTGCGGACGATCTCCAGCCGCTCCACCAGCGGGATCATCGGAAGCCTGCCCTTGGCGTGCTCGGCCATCTCGTCCGAGACGACGCCGGCCACCAGGTAGTCGCACTGGGCACGTGCGTGGCGCAGGATGTTCAAGTGCCCTATGTGGAAGAGATCGTAGGCGCCCGGTGCGTAGCCCACGCGGTACGGCTTGCTCGATGGCACAAGTGCCCCCCTTGTTCGTTTTTGGCCCCCAGAGCGCACCCCTTTCCGGGGGATGCGCGGACTTTGACGATAGCGTTCATGCATGGTGCAGGGAGGGTGAACAATTAGGGTGCGTCCTGGGTCACTTTCGACCGGAGCGGGGACCGGGGGGTCCCGTGGGACGCAGACACACAGGGGAGGCCGCAGTGGCGGCCGGGGGGAAGGTTTCGTCGCGTGACACATACCCATGACGAGCGTCGTGACCGGAGCGGTACGGGGGTCGCCGGTCCGGCGGGGTCCGTACCGGTGCAGCGCACCAACGAGCCGGACATCGGCGGGCGCAGGGCCAAGGAGGGCGAAGCGGGGTCCTCCGGGCGCCGGTTGCTCCTGGTGTCCACCAACTACGCGCCCGAACACACGGGCATCGGCCCGTACGCCACCGGCATCGCCGAGCACTGGGCGAGCCGCGGCCACGACACCCATGTCCTCGCCGGGCTGCCGCACTATCCGTCCTGGAGCCTCGATCCCGCCTACCGCAAGGTGTGGCGGGCCACCGAGCAGCGGGCCGGCGTCACCGTGCACCGCAGGCGGCACAGCGTCCCGCCGCGCCAGAGCGCCCTGCGCAGGGCGCTGTTCGAGAGCTCGATACTCGCCCACGGCATGGTCGCGCCACCCCGCACCGGCCGTCTCGACGCCGTGCTCGCCCAACTGCCCAGCCTCGCCGGAGGCGTGCTCGGCGCCCGCGTCGCCGCCCGGAACCGGGCACCGTTCGTCCCGGTCGTGCAGGACCTCATGGGGGCGGCCGCCGCCCAGTCCGGCATCCAGGGCGGCGGCCGCGCCGCCGAGCTGGCCGAGCGCGCCGAGTCGTGGGTGCTGCGACGCGCCACGCTGGTCGGCGTCATCCACGAGACGTTCGTCGAGCGGGTGCGGGCCATGGGGGTGGACCCCGGCCGCATACGCCTGGTGCCCAACTGGTCGCACATACAGGCCCCTTCGGCGCCGCGCGACCGTACCCGCGAACGGCTCGGCTGGCGGCCGGAGCAGACCGTGGTCCTGCACTCCGGGAACATGGGTCTCAAGCAGGGTCTGGAGGTGCTGGTGGACGCCGCCCGCCGCGACCCGGACACCCGGATCGTCCTGATGGGCGACGGCAACCAGCGCGAGCACCTCGCCGCACTGGCCCAGGGACTGCCCAACCTGGAGTTCCTGCCCTCGGTGGACGACGCCGACTTCCCCGACGTCCTCGCCGCCGCGGACGTCCTCGCCGTCACCCAGCGGGCCTCCGTGCTCGACATGAGCGTCCCGTCCAAGCTCACCTCCTACTTCGCCGCCGGCCGGCCGGTGGTCGCCTCGGTCGCCGCCGAGGGCGGCACGGCCCGCGAAGTGCTGCGATCCGGTGCCGGAATGCTTGTGGAACCGGAGAATCCTGATCAGTTCTTGTCAGCGGTGCGTAGACTCGCCGAAGATCCGAAGATGGCGGACGAGTTGGGCGCGGCGGGTCCGCGCCATGTAGCGGCCCATCTGTCACGGGAGGCGGGTCTCGCGCGCATCGACGCGCTGATCGACGAGGCAATGGGGGGACTTGGAAGGTGAACGAGACACACGTTCCCGTCCGGGGAGAGGATGAGCCGGAGCAGTTGCGCGAGCAGTTCCGCCAACTGCTGCGCTACCGGTGGCTGATAGGCGGCGGTGTCGGCATCGGACTGCTGTCCGGAGCCTGGCTCGGCGTCACCGGCGCCGACAGCTACGCCGCCACCACCGACATCGTGCTCCGCGCCCCCACCAGCGACCCCTTCGCGCCGACGCTCTCCAGCGACAAGGCGCTCAACATGGGGTCCGAACGGCAGACCGCCCTCAGCCGCTCCGTCGCGCAGGGCGCCGCGAAGCAGCTCAAGATGAGCGCGGACGACGTGGACCAGCTCCAGCACGGGCTCCAGGTCACCAACCCGCCGCAGACCCTCGTGCTGCACTTCACGTACAACGCGTCCGACCCGAAGGAAGCGGCGCGCCGCGCCAACGCCCTCACCGCGTCGTACATCGACATGCGCAAGGACCAGTGGGAGTCCGTCCGCGACTCGATGCTCAAGAGTCTTCAGGACCAGCTCAACCCGGTCGCCAAGCAGAACGACGAGCTCGCCCGGCAGATCAAGCAGCTCCCCGACGGATCCGCCGCGGACTCCGCCTACGCGGTGCAGGCCAACCTGCTCAACCGCATCACCGACCTCCGCTCCAAGATCACCAGCCTGAAGGCGCTCGACATGACGCCCGGCAACGTGATCCGCAACGCCACGGTCCCCTCCTCGTCCGACGGGCCCGGACTGCCGCTGTCGCTCGGCCTCGGCGGCCTCGTCGGCGTCGGTCTCGGCCTGCTCGGCGCGTGGGTGCGGCTCGTCTTCGACCCCGCGCCGCGTTCGGCCGGCGACGTCGCGCGTGCCGTCCGCGGACCCGTCCTCGGCGCGCTGCCCCGCGGTTCCGCGGGCACCCTGGTGGTCGGTCACACCGACTCCCGGGCCGCCGAGGAGTACCGCTCGATCGCCTTCCGCCTCGCCTACGACGAGCGGTTCGCCGACCGGCGCCGGCTGCTCGTCGTCGCCCCGCGCGGCTCCATGGAGTCGAGCGTCGCCGTCGCGGTCAACCTCGCCGCCTCCTTCGCCGAGACCGGCAAGAACGTCCTGCTGGTCGAGGCCGACCTGCGCACCCCGTCGCTCTCCGAGCGGCTCGACGTGACCTCGGCCTCCCGCCCCCGCTGGAGCCGTACCGGCGAGCAGGCCGAGGGCGAGTGGCCCAGCCGCGGTCAACTCCTGGTCGACGCCGGGGAGTCGGGCGCCTTCGGGCTCGTCCCCGGCGAACGCGTGCGCAACGTACCGCGCGCGCTGACCTCCGCCCGGACCACCCGGCTGATCGCCGAGGCCGACGACCCGGACGCCACCGTCGTGGTCGTGGCGCCACCCGTCCTCGCCTATGCCGACGCCCTCGCGCTGGTCGACCGCGTCGACGGCGTCCTCATCGTCTGCGACCCGCGGACCGTGCACCGCGCCGACCTGATGCGCATCCGCGAGCTGATCGTCGGAGCGGGCGGCACCGTCCTCGGCGCGGTCACGCACACCGACTCCAAGCGGGTCCGGACACCCGTCGCGCGCCGCGGCAGTGGCCGCCGGGCGCCCAAGAGCCAGCCGGCCAGGACCCCCGAGCCCCCCAACACCCCCGAACCCGAGCGGCACTTCGACGGCGACGGCAGCGAGACCATCGCGCTGCGCACCGTCCGCTCGGGGGACCGGTGACCGCCCCGGAGGAACCGCAGCCGTCCGAGAAGCCAGCCGGCCCGCCGCGTACCCCGCGGCGGTCGGCGGCCGCGCTCGCCTCGGTGCTCGACCAGGCGGCGTCCAGCCTCACCAACATCGCCGTGCTGGTGATCGCCGCCCGCGTCTCCACCACCCACGGCTTCGCGACCTTCTCGATGGTGTACCTCACCTTCACGGTGCTGCTCGGCCTCAACATGGCGTACGTCGGCCAGGCCGTCGTCCTCACCCGGGGCGACACCGCCACCACCGGTGCCGCGTGCCGGTCCGCGATCGCCTTCACCTCCCTCGCGTCGACCGTCGTCGGTGTGCTGCTCGCCGCCGTCGGCGCGGTCACCGGCGCCGTCACCGGTGGCTGGGCCGGTCCGGGCGGAGCCTTCCTCGCCCTCGGGCTCGTCCTGCCGCTGGTCCTGGTGCAGGACGGACTCCGGTACGCGTTCTCCACCCTGCGGCGCCCCGGCCTGGCCCTGGCCGCCGACACCCTGCGCCTGGTGTGCGTGGTCCCCGCGCTGCTGCTCCAGCCCCGGCACGCCGCTCCCGGCCTGCTCGTCGCGGTGTGGGGCGTGTCGGCCGTCCCGGCGCTGCTGCTCGGCCTGCGACTGCTGTGGCCCCATGTGCGCGGAGCCCGGGCCGACCTGCGGCCCTACGTGCGCCGGGGTCACCTCGGCCAGCGCTTCGTCGTGGAGTTCGCCGTGGGCAACGCCTCCAGCCAGCTCGCGGTGCTGGGCCTCGGCCTGTTCGCCGCCCCGCTGGCGGTCGGCGCCCTGCGCGGCGCCACCACGCTCTTCGGGCCGCTCAACGTCCTGTTCAACTCCGTCAACGCCTTCGGACCGCCCCTGCTGAACCGGCTGGGCGGCCGGCGGGCCACCACCCGCGCCGCCGCGCTGCTCGGTCTCGTCCTCAGCGTCGTCGGGCTCGCCTGGGGGCTCGTCCTCTACGCCCTTCCCGACCACGTGGGGCGCCAACTCCTCGGCGCCACCTGGCAGTCGGCCGCGGCGCTGCTGCCCGCCTCCGGTGCCCAGTACGCGGTGATGGGCCTCGGCACCTGTGCCTTGGTGACCCTGCGCGTGCTCAGCCCGCGCGCCACCCTGTCGGTCCAGGTGGTGTTCTCGCTGCTCTCGGTCGTCTTCATGCTCGCCGGATACGCGCTGACCGGTTCGGCGCTCGGAGCGGCCTGGGGTCTGGCCGCGGGCTCCGCCCTCAAGGCGGTCGCCGCCTGGACCCGGGTCGCGCGCCTACGGGCGGAGGAACCGGCCCCGGCCACGGCGGTGCCGGCGGTCCCGGCGGGCTGAGAACCAGGGTAGGGCGCGCCCCGGTCCGGATGCCGGGGTCAGCGCAGTCCCGTCGCCCGGTCCTGGCGGAACGTGGTGATCAGAGCGATGCAGAACGCCGCGATGGCCACCCGGCCCGACGCCTGGAGCAGCGGGCCTCTCAGCAGGATGAAGGAGTAGCCGGCGACCAGGGGGACGGCCAGGGCGATCAGGCTGCCCGGCCGGGCACTGCGCACCGCGCGGCGGGCATAGCGCCGGTCGACCCGCGCCGCCGCGTAGCCGAGCGCCACGAACCCCGCCACCATGCCGACCGGACCGAAGTCGATCCACAGCTCGGCCCACACCGGCGACGAGAGGTTCGTGTTGGTCGCGCCCATCCACTGGCCGACCATGACCCCGGTGTCCATCGGCTTGTCGGGCCAGATCGAGCGGGGGACCGCGAACAGCACCGAGCCGGCCATCTGACGGCCGAAGGTGTGGCCGCTGCCGGACCGGACGTACGTGATGGTGTTGGCGAACATGCCGACCTGGTCGTAGTCCTTGAGGGCCAGCGGCTCCAGGGGCGACGTGGTCTGCACCGGGCGGTAGTTGGCGTCGTCGTAGCGGAAGCGGTCCGCGAACGGGAAGACGACCAGCGCCACGATGACGCCCAGGCTGAGCGCGATCCGGTAGAAGGCCGCGCTCACCGGGAAAACCGTGAACAGCAGCGAGAAGAGCACCGTGAGGAACCAGAAACGCGGGTTGGAGATCGGGTTGTTGACCACCGCGTTCAGGGCGGCCAGCGCGCCCCAGACCGCGATGATCACCACGGAGCGCCGCGCCCGTCGCGAGGTCACCAGCCAGCGTGTGTACGCGAGCCAGGCGATGAGCGCGGGCACGGTGCCGAAGCCTCGCACGATGGCCTGTCCGGCCTGCGAGTCCGCCTGGGAGAGCCCGGCCTCCTGGACGCTGCTGATGATCTCCTGGCGGCTGGTGAAGAACACCGCGGGGCCGCCCAGCTTGACGACGAGGAGCGCCGAGCCGAAGAAGGCGATCACGGTCAGCAGGTACAGCCGGCGCCGGTGCACGAGCGCCGGACGCAGCTTGTCCTCCCGCTTCCGCTCGGGCCGCTGGCGCGCCAGCAGGGTGCCGATGTCGAAGGCGACACAGCCGATCAGGACGAGGGCGACGGCCTCCGTCAGATCGGTGCGCGCGCCCACCACCGGGGTCGGTGTGCGGCCGAGGACGGCCTGCGCGAGCGGCGCGACACCCATCGCCATGTAGACGAACAGCCAGAACGAACCCGCGAGCAGTTTGCGCCGGTTGGAGAGGATCATCGTGGAGAGCCGGATGCCCGCGTACATGGTGAGCGCCAGCTGGAGCCACAGCGCCGAGTCGTGCAGACCGGTGCCGGGCTGGACCAGGACGAGCAGCGGCAGGAACACCGAGAAGCCGAGGACGAGGGGAACCGACAGCGCGCGGGAGAGGAGCGTCCGCGGCCGGAAGGGCGGCACCGCCGCCTGCCAGCCCCGCTCCGGTGACCCGGGCGTGCTGGTCGTGCCCCGGTCCATCTGCTGCGTCATGGCGCCCCCGCCCCGAAAGAGATCCCCGGCGCAGTCTAACGAGCCCTGGCCTGCGGTGAACGGTCAGCTACTAGAGTGTGGCGAAGTAGCGTCCGGGGAGACGCTGTTGGGGGGAATGGTTCGATGCGTGATCTCCCGGCCTTCACACTGGCCGGATACGACAAGGGGCGCGGGATACTCGTCCAGGCGCTCTGGTTCGCGGTGATGAACACGGTCTTCATGGCGTGGTTCACCCCGGCCCGGGTCAGGACGGCCCTGCTGCGCGCCTTCGGCGCCCAGATCGGCACGGGGGTGCTCATCCGTCACCGGGTGCGTGTGCTGTGGCCGTGGAAGCTCACGGTCGGCGACCACACCTGGATCGGCGAGGGGGCGTGGATCCTCAACCTGGAGCCCGTCACCCTCGGCGCCCATGTGTGCGTGTCGCAGGAGGCACTGCTGTGCACGGGCAGCCATGACCACCGCGCCGCCGATTTCCGGTACCGCAACGCGCCGATCACCGTCGACGACGGCGCCTGGGTCGCGGCCCGTGCCACCGTCCTCGCCGGGGTGAAGGTCGGCCGCTGCGCCGTCGTCGGTGCCGGAGCGGTGCTCCACACCGATCTGCCCGAGCTGACCCTGCACACCGCCGACAACCGGCGCCGACCCGTCGAGGAGCCGGCGTGAGAGTGCTGCACGCGGTCACCCTGCACAGCCCCACCCACGCCTTCGGCGGTCCCGTCCGGGTCGCCCTCAACCTCTGCAAGGGGCTGCGCGAACGCGGGCACGACGCCCGGCTCACCGCCCTCGCCGACGGCTTCGAACGACCCCTGCCCGAGGAGGTGGAGGGCGTGCCCGCCCGCCTCCACCAGGCGCGCAGGATCCTGCCGCTCGGGTTCAGCGGCCTGACCTCGCCCTCCCTCCTCGCCGGCGCCCACCGTCTCGTACGGCAGGCCGACGTCGTCCACGTGCATCTGGCGCGCGACCTGGTGACCCTGCCGGTGGCGCTCGCCGCGCTGCGCGCGGGGAAGCCGCTCGTCCTCCAGACGCACGGCATGGTCGACCCGAGCGGGCGGCGCTCGGCGCGCCTTCTCGACGCGGTCGCGGTGCGGCGGGTACTGCGCGGCGCGACCGCCGTCCTGCACCTCACCACCCGTGAACTGCGGGACCTGGAGGCCGTGGTGGGCGGGACGGGCCTCGCCCGCGCCGTCCGCCTGGTCAACGGCGTGCCCGCGCAGCCCGAGGGCCCGGCCCCCGAAGGACCGCCGCGCATCCTGTACGCGGCCCGGCTCCAGGCCCGTAAACGCCCCGTCGACCTGGTGGACGCGGCGCCCGCGATCCTGGCCCGGCACCCTGAGGCGACGGTCGTCGTGGCGGGACCCGACGAGGGGGAACTCGCCGCCGTGCGACGGCGGATCGACGAGCTCGGACTCGCGGCGCGGGTGAGCTGCCCGGGACCCCTCGACGGGGCCCGTATGACCGAGGAACTGCGCAGGGCGCATGTGTACGTGCTGCCGTCGGTGGACGAGCCGTTCCCGATGTCGGTCCTGGAGTCGATGGCCGTGGGCACACCGGTCGTGGTGACCGACTCCAACGGCCTGGCCCGCGACGTGGACCGGGCCGGGGCCGGCCGGGTGGTCACGGGACCCGACGGCATCGCCCCGGCGGTGCTGGAAGTGCTCGCCCCGGACGCCCGGCGCACCGCGTCGGCGGCGGCCCGCAAGCTCACCGCCGAGACGTTCGCCATGGACGCGGTCCTCGGCACGCTTCTCGACGTGTACGAGCGGGCCTAGAGGCGACGTCGTCCCCTCGTTCGGACCGGTGCGCACAACGCGCCGGTCCGAACGGCGACCCCGGCTAGGCGGGGAGCCAGGCGTAGCAGCCCGAGGAGACGAACGTGGCGGTCCCGGCCGGGATCTTCGCGGTGATCTTCTTCGGGGCGTCCGGGCCCGGGCCCGAGGCCAGCACCTTGTCGCCCGCGCCCAGGGCCTTCCAGGTGCAGCCCTTCGCACTGGTCAGCGCGCGATAGGTGCCCGGCGCCGGCTTCTTGCGGGTGCCGTCGGCGAAGCCGGTCGCGGCCTGGTCCAGCAGCGGCTTCTGCTTCGGGCACAGCTGGCCGATCGCGTCGTCGGCGGACGGCAGGTCCCCGGCGATGAGCGCGCCGATGGCGGCGTCCTTGTCGTGGGCCGCGGTGCGCTCGACGCGCTGACAGGTCTCCTGGCCCACCTGGAGGACGGCGGCGGGGTCCATGTTCTTCGGCACCCGGCCGTGCAGGTACTTCTTCTCCTTGGCGGTGAAGGAACCCGTCACCGGGGTGAGCTTCGCGTCGGGCAGGACCGGCCCCTTGGAGGGGCTCGACGACTCCTCGGGAGCCGGGCTCGCCTGGTCGTCCGGGACGCCGGCCGCCTGGTCGTCGGAGATGCTCCGCGTCGGCTTCGCCGCCGCGTCGGAACCGCCGTCCGAGCTGCAGCCCGAGAGCGCGAGGAGCGCGACGAGGGCGCCGGCGGCGGCACCGCGCCGGAGGGACCGGAGAGTACGAGTGTGCATGGTGGCTCCTGCGGCCCGCTCGGGCCGGGTATGAAGGCGGGCCCGCACACGCAGGTGCGGGCCCAGGTGGGGTGGTCGGGGTGCCGGGCACACGGCCCGGCACCCCGACCACGGGGACGCCGTGAGGGTTACGGCGCCCCGAAGGTCAGCACCAGCTGCGGGGTGTTCTCCGCGGCCGACGCCTCACTGGACCACACCCACAGCGCGTCCGTCCCGGTGCTCGTGAGCGCCAGGTCGTAGCTGCCCCCCAGAGCGGGGGAGAGCGCCGAGGTGTCGAGCGTCGCCGAGTAGACCGTCGACAGGTCGGTGGCCCCGGTGAGGGTGCCGACCGAGGTCGAGGAGACGGCGGGCCGTGACGTGTACGTGGTACCCGCCGCGGTCCAGCTCCCGGTCACCGGTCGTACGGCGATGTCGTCCGTGCTGCCCGCGGTGCTCAGCGTGGTCGTCTTCACCGCGAGCCGCGCGCTCTTGAGCACGGTTCCGGCCGGCGCCGCCGGCAGGGCGAAGCGCAGGTACGTCTCGTACGCCGCGCTGCCGCGTACCGCCAGCGAGGTGGAGGTGCCGTAGTTGGTGCTCGCGGCACCGGCGTTGACGTACGTGTCGTCCGTGGCGCGGACGGTCTGCACGCTGTCGGCCGGGGCCGAGGCCAGGGTGTAGTGGCTCTGCACCTGGACCGCGCTCAGCACCGACGGGTAGATCGCGGTCTCGTCGATCTGTCCGTTGAAGTAGTTGCTGGAGGGCTGGTTCGGCCACCCGTTGAGGTTGTCGCCGCCGACGTGCCAGTAGCCGCTGTAGGCCTGGCTGTTGGACTCGGCGAGCGTGCCGACCTGGCTGCCGTCCACGTACAGCGCCATCCCGGAGGAACCCTGGGTGGCGACGACGTGGTGCCAGGAGCCGTCGTTGTAGCCGTTGGACGAGGTGATGGTGCGGGCCGAGCCCGTCCACACGCCGTAGACCAGCCGGCCGTCGTTGCGCATGTAGACGTGCTTGTCGTAATTACCGCTGGCCCGCGTGGTGTTGTCACCGAACCCGACGAGCTTGCCGCCACTGGTCGTGGTCGTCTTGAACCAGGTCTCGATCGAGTACTGACTCGGCACCGTGGTGCGCTTGTCGCTGTACACGATCTGGTCCGAGCCGTTGAACCCGATGGCGGTGGACGGACCGGTCACGGCCGCCGGAGTCTGGCGCAGCGACGGCCCGTTGACGTGGATGCCGCTCTGGTCGCCGGACGAGGTGTCACCGACGAACGGAGTGGCCGACTCGTCGTAGCGCCAGTACAGGTTGGCACCGTCGTCGAGCACCTTCGCCGCGTACTTCTGCGCCGAGGTCGGCACCGTCACCGTGGCCGTGGAGGACAGCGCGGAGGCGTTGCCCGCACCGTCCGTCGCGGTCACCCGGTAGCTGTAGGTGGAACCGGCCGTGACGGTGGTGTCGGTGAACGACAGCTGCGGGCGCGACCACTCCACGGAGTCGCCGTCGACCGTGTACACCGGCGTGGAACCGCCGTTGCGGTACACCTTGTACGTCAGCTTGGTGTCGTCCGTGTCGAGGCTGGCCCGCCAGCGGACGTGCGCCTCGGTCGGCTTGACCGACTCGGCGCTGACCGAGGGCACCGTCGGCGCGCCGACGTCCGGCGTCGCCGCGAAGCGCGTCAGACCCTGGGCCGCCGAGCCGTTGACGGTGGTGAACTCGCCGCCGACCCACATGTACTTGTTGTTCGAGGTCTCGGATATCGCCATGGCGCGCGGGCCGATGCCCTCGCCGAGACCGTCGTTGGTGTCCGGGAACCAGCCCAGCTTGTTGGTGCCGGAGGTCGGCTCCGCGAGCAGGTGGTGACGGCGCCCGTCGGGGTACTCCCCGACGCTGGAGCAGTCGTGCGCGTGCGAGGCGCTGTACACGACGGCCTGGTACGACTTGACGGCCTGGGTGGCGCCCAGGCAGGTGTCGCGCCAGCGCTGGTTCAGCGTGGACAGGTCCAGCGCGATACGGCCGTCGAAGACGCCGCCGCCGGTGCCCTCGTTGCCGGTGTAGAAGCCGGTGGCGTCCGTGTCGAGCGCCTTGACCACCGAGTTGTTCTCGATGAATCCCGGGTAGGTGCGGACGTTGGCGCCCGTGGCGGAGTCGACGACGGCCAGGGCGTGCGAGTTGGCGCCGTTGACGGTGAAGAAGTCACCGCCCAGGATCACGTTGCTGCCGTCCGGGGTGACCGCGACGGCCCGGCCGGGCTCGTCGACGTCGGCCTGGAACGGCTTGACGGCGCCGCTGGTGGCGTCGACCGCCGCGTACCGCGCGTGCGCGGCACCGCCGACCGAGGTGAAGTCGCCACCCAGGTACACGGTGTCGTTGGTGACCGCGAGTGTCCGCACGGTGGCGGAGACGCTCGGGTGGAAGTTCGCCTTGGGCGTGCAGGTGGCGATGTCGATCGCGGCGAGGCTGCTGACCGGCGTGCCGTTGACCGCCCCGAAGTAACCGCCCGCGTACAGCGTCTTCTTGTCCGGCGAGACGGCGAGCGCACGGACCGTCGCGCTGCCGCTCCCGATCGTGAAGGACAGGTTGCAGGACGTCGGGTTGCCGGTCGCCGCGTTCAGCGCGACGAAGTTCACCGCGTTCTGCGCCGTGCCGCTGCCCCCCTCGGGCGGACGCACCTGCGAGAAGGTGCCGCCGGCGAACACGGTGCCGCCGGCCTCCGCCAGCGCCCACACGATGCCGTTGGTCTGCCACGTCGGCAGGTCGTCGGCGGTGAAGGCGACCGGCGCGGTGAGCGCTGCGGCCGGTTGCGGCATGGCCACCAGGCCCAGGCCTGCCGCTGTGGAAAGGACAAGGGCGGCGCTGAGCCCTCTGGATCTGTGCATGAACCCCCCGGCTTCCGGGCCCGCTTGCGGACCCATTGCCTCGGCGTGCCCGGCGGTGTTTCCCCTGATCCGCACGGGCCGCGTGAACTGTTTGCTCGCGAACCATACGAGTACATGACACGTCATGGAACGCACTTGACTCATCTGGTAGGAAATTTCAAGGTGTTCACGGCGTTTCCGTGACTCTCCCGAAGCCCACCAGACACGCACGGCCCCCTTTTCACAGGTGGCCGGCTTCCTCCGCAGGTGGCCCGCGTCAGCGGTCGATGCGCACGACGGCGCCCGCGAGCTCCCTCTCCACCTGCTGCACATCGGCGTCGACCATGATCCGCGCCAGCTCGTCGACCAGGACGGTCGGCTTCCAGCCCAGCAGTTCCTGGGCCTTGGACGCGTCACCGATCAGCGCGTCGACCTCGCTGGGACGCTCGTACTTGGGGTCGTAGCGCACGTGCTCGTTCCAGTCGAGCTCGGCGTGGGCGAACGCCGTCTCCACGAACTGCCGCACCGTGGCGGGGACTCCGGTGGCGACCACGTAGTCGGTCGCCTCGTCGTGCTGCAGCATCCGCCACATCGCCTCGACGTACTCGGGCGCGTAGCCCCAGTCGCGCACCGCGTCGAGGTTGCCGAGGTAGAGACGGTCCTGGAGGCCTGCCTTGATGCGGGCGACGGCGCGGGTGATCTTCCGGGTCACGAAGGTCTCGCCGCGGCGCGGGGACTCGTGGTTGAACAGGATGCCGTTGACCGCGAACATCCCGTACGCCTCACGGTAGTTGACCGTGGTCCAGTACCCGAAGACCTTCGCGGCGCCGTACGGGCTGCGCGGGTGGAAGGGGGTGTCCTCGTTCTGCGGGGGCGGCGTCGAGCCGAACATCTCCGAGGACGAGGCCTGATAGATGCGGGTCTCGACCCCGCTCGCCCGGATGGCCTCCAGCAGCCGCAGCGGGCCCAGGCCGGTCACGTCACCGGTGTAGAGCGGCGCGTCGAACGAGACCCGCACATGCGACTGCGCGCCGAGGTTGTACACCTCGTCCGGCTGTATCTCGCGCAGCAGGTTCACCAGCGCCACGCCGTCGGAGAGGTCGGCGTGGTGCAGCACGAAGTTCCGCTCGGCCTCCTGGGGGCCCTGGTAGATGTGGTCGATCCGCTCGGTGTTGAAGCTGGACGACCGCCTCACCAGGCCGTGGACCCGGTATCCCTTCGCCAGCAGAAGCTCCGCCAGGTACGAGCCGTCCTGCCCGGTCACGCCGGTGATCAGCGCGGTCTTGGTCATGCGGTGTTCCCCTCCCTGCCGGATCCGCCCAGCGGGCCGGTCCGGTCCGTGCGCCCGCGGGTCGCGGGTCGCATGTCATGAACTACAGGAAATTTCGGCAGAGTTGCCGATCCGGGCGATCCGGCCCCGCGGCGCCTGGCATGATCCGGCATATGACCGCATCGCTCCTGCCCGAACGCGCCCGTGTCTTCGTCGCCGGCCACCGTGGCCTGGTGGGCTCCGCCGTGGCCCGCCGGCTCGCCGCCGACGGGCACGAGGTGCTCACCCGTACCCGCGCCGAACTGGACCTGCGCGACGCCGCGCGCACCGCGGCCGAACTGACCGACCTGCGCCCCGACGCCGTGGTGCTCGCCGCCGCGAAGGTCGGCGGGATCATGGCCAACAGCACCCAGCCGGTGCAGTTCCTGGAGGAGAACCTCCGGATCCAGCTGAGCGTGATAGCCGGTTCCCACGCCGCCGGCGTGGGCCGGCTGCTCTTCCTGGGGTCGTCGTGCATCTACCCCAAGCACGCCCCCCAGCCGATCAGCGAGGACGCCCTGCTGACCGGACCGCTGGAACCCACCAACGAGGCCTACGCCCTCGCGAAGATCGCGGGCATCGTCCAGGTGCAGTCCTACCGGCGTCAGTACGGCGCGTCCTACATCAGCGCCATGCCGACCAATCTCTACGGACCCGGCGACAACTTCGACCTGGAGACCTCCCACGTCCTGCCCGCGCTGATCCGCCGCTTCCACGACGCCGCGGCCGAGGGGCGTGAGGAGGTCACCCTGTGGGGCAGCGGCTCCCCGCGCCGGGAGTTCCTCCACGTCGACGATCTCGCCGCCGCCTGCGCCCTGCTGCTGCGCTCCTACGACGGCGACGAGCCGGTGAACGTCGGCTGCGGCAACGACCTCACCATCCGCGAACTGGCCGCGACGGTCGCCGAGGTGACCGGCTTCACCGGACGGATCGGCTGGGACACCACCCGCCCCGACGGCACACCGCGCAAGCTGCTCGACATCTCCCGGCTCGCGGACCTCGGCTGGAAGCCGGCGATCCCGCTGCGCGACGGCATCGCCGCCACGTACGCCCACTGGCGCGGCGGTCTCGACGGCTGACGGGCCCGACGGGTCGCCGGACCCCGGCGCGCACCGCGCGCCGGGGAACTGTGCTCTCACGGGCGGCCCTCTCAGTACGCCCCGCGGCCGTCGACGACGGCGCGGAACGTGCGGGCCATGACGTCGACATCACTGGTGAAGGACCAGTTGTCGACATAGCTCAGATCCAGCTGAACCGTTTCGTCCCACGAGAGGTCCGAGCGGCCGCTGATCTGCCACAGCCCGGTCATGCCCGGCCGTACGCTCAGCCGCCGCCACTCGACCGGGGTGTAGTGCGCCACCTCGTCCGCGAGCGGCGGACGCGGACCCACCAGGGACATGTCACCCTTGAGGACGTTGACGAGCTGGGGCAGTTCGTCCAGCGAGGTGCGCCGCAGCCAGTGGCCGACCCGGGTGACCCGCGGGTCCCGGCGCATCTTGAACATCAGCCCGTCGTTCTCGTTCTCCTCGGCCAGTTCGGCCTTCAGCCGGTCGGAACCGACCCGCATGGTGCGGAACTTCCACATCACGAAGGAGCGGCCGGACCGGCCGATGCGCTCGTGCAGATAGAGGACCGGACCCCGTGAGGACAGTTTCACCGCGAGCCCGACCAGCAGGAGTACGGGGGTCAGCGCGAGCAGCCCCAGCAGGGCGATGCTCCGGTCCAGGAGCCCCTTGAGCAGCGGCTGCATGCCCTCCCGTACCGGAGGAGCGACGCGCAGCAGCGACATCCCGCCGGCCGAGCCGGTCTCCAGGCGCTTGACGGAGACCTCCACCAGACCGGGAGCGACGAACAGTTCGATGCCGGCGTCGTGCAGTCCCCAGGACAGCCGCCGCAGCCGCTCCCCGGAGGTCGCGGCGCCGGGTACGACCAGCACCAGGTCGGCGCCGAGCCGGTGCACCGCGCTGATCACGAGGTTGGCGTCCTCCGCCGGGGCTTCCGGCGCGGTGGCGGCGAGCCGCTCCACGGTCCTGATCCCCGAGTCGAACGGACCCGAGCCCACCGGGACGGCACCGACCGCCACGTACGGGTGGTCGGTGCGCGAGGCGAGATGCGCGGTGACGCCGTTCGCCGCGACCGGCTCGCCCACCACCAGAACCTTGATCACGGCCTGGGCGTTTCTGCGCACGGCGGCGAGATGGCGGTGAACCGCCTTGTGGCACAGCAGGGTCAGCAGCAGCGCCGGCAGCAGCGCCAGCAGGCACAGCGGTGCCCGCAGCCGGATCCCGGCCGAGGCATGCACCACCGCGAGCACGCCCAGCAGGATGAACCAGTCGTGGAGCACGGGCAGGGTGCCCCGGCTCTCGCCGATGCTCCGTGCCGCGTACCGCGAACGGAACAACTGGACGCCCGCCCACGCGAGTCCGGCGACGATGCCGCTCGGCACGGGCCACGGCTGGCGCGCGGTGGAGAACATGACGGTGACCGGTACGCCCGCGCCGACGAGATCGGTGATCAGCGACGCCGGAAGATACCAACGGGACTTGCGTCCCATCCAAAGTGAAGAGCGCGCCCGTGAGCGCGCTTTGCGTGATCTCTCGGATTCAGTGGCCTGAACATCCCACATGTACCCCCCCAGGCACATTCAGCTGCACGAGTCGCCGGATGTCGCGAACACCTATTCGTCGAACATGCGGCACGATGGTGAACAGTACGGCAAACTTGTGTACGCATGTGAGCGTTTACGTGAACGTCACCGAGAAGTGCCGAGCTGTACGAAATCGCGCCCCGGGTCCACCCGTTGATCTTGCGCGGCGCAGGACTTCCGGAAATTCGTACGATCATAGAAAGTGCTGGCTACAGCTGGCTACAGTGTGCGCCCGGTGCGGAAGGGGCCGTACCGGGGTGAGGCGGGGAGAACGTGGTGGGGGACAGGAACACGGCCGAGGCCGGTGTGACGGGCCGGGACGCAGGGGCGGGCCGGGATCGCGAGTTGGGCGGATCGGGACCGGATGTATTCGACCGGGTGAACGAGGGCGGTCGCGCGGAAGACCCTCCGACGAAGGGGGCCGACGCCCCCGCGGTGCCTCCGCGGCGTCGCATGAGCCGCACGCGGCGGGTGCTCCTCGGGGCGCTCGTGCTGTTCGCGGTGGCCCTGTTGCTGATGGGCGGCGTCGCCTGGTGGGCCGTCGACCACTACACCGGAAAGGTCGACCGCATCTCCGGGGTCTTCCCGAAGGTCCCCGCCGCGGCCCAGCCGGCCGCTTCCGACGGCGGGCAGACGTTCCTGCTCGTCGGCGTCGACAGCCGCTCCGACCTGCCGACCACCGGCCGTGACGCCAAGGCTCCCGAGTGGAAGTACGGCGCCCAGCGCAGCGACACGATGATGCTGGTCCACCTCCCGGCCGACCACTCCGGGGCGTACGTCGTCTCGCTGCCGCGTGACGCGTGGGTGGACATACCCGGACACGGCAAGGCGAAGCTCAACGCCTCCTTCTCCTGGGGCGGACCGCCGCTCCTCATCGACACCGTCCAGCGGCTCACCAAGGTGCGCGTCGACCATCTCGCGGTCATCGACTGGGACGGATTCAAGAAACTCACCGACTCCGTGGGCGGCGTGAACCTCGTCGTGGACGGCGCGAGCCGCCACATGAACGGCACGCAGGCACTGACCTACGTGCGGGAGCGGCACCACCTCGCGCGGGGCGACTTCGACCGGACGCACCGTCAGCAGTACTTCCTGCGCACGCTGTTGTCGAAGGTCATGCAGCCGTCCACCTTCAAGAACCCGGTCAAGGCGGGCGAGGTGCTGGACGACCTCACCGCCGCGGTGAGCGTCGACGACCGGCTCGGCGACGGCGACCTGCGGGACCTGCTCTGGGACAACAAGAAGGTCCGCCCCGGCAACATGGTCTTCATGAACGCCCCCGCCAAGGGGACCGGCACCATCTCGGGACAGTCGGTGGTCCTGCTCGACCAGACCAACGGATCCGACCTGTGGCGGGCGATGCGCGAGGACGCCCTCGACGTCTACCTCCAGTCCCACGACGTCGACAGGCTCGGCGCCACGACGTCCTGACCCGACGCCGATGATCACACACGGTTGCCTCTTGGGTGACTTTCCGTCACCCAACAGGCCTCCCGTGCAGTAGAGTTCGCCACCGGTGGCCCATCGGCGTCCGCGGAGGACACCCATGACGGATCAGCCCGCACGTCCACAGCGCCAGCACCGGAGGCCGCCTGGAAGGCGGCGGCGCACCGCGCTCGGAGCCGTCTTCGGCCTGCTCCTCATCGGGATCGTCGCCGGCACGGGACTGGCCCTCGACCGGCAGGACGGGACGCCCTCCGCGGAGCGGGCGAACGCCACGGCGCTGCCCTTCGACCGGCCCTCCGCCGACGTGCTGCGGGCCAGTCCCCACCTCGTCTTCGCGCACTACTTCACGCCGTACCCGCTCTCGCTGGACAACCAGCCCGCGTCCCGGGACTACTACACCCGCAACTACCTGACGCCCCAGGGCGAACAGGGCAAGCACGCGGCCTACGGCGGACTGCTGCGCGACCGGCCCGAACCCGTGACCCCGTCCGCCGGGAACTGGCAACTCGCCAACCTGGAGCGGGAGGTGAGGACCGCCCGGGACGCCGGGCTCGACGGCTTCACCGTCGACCTCCTCTCCCTGACCGGCCCCAACCGTGAGCGGGTCGACCTGCTGCTGCGCGCGGCGCACCGCGTCGACCCCGGTTTCCGGATCGTGCTGATGCCGGACATGACCTCGCTGCACACCGATCCGCGCACACTCGCCGACCAGTTGGCCCGGATGGCCGCGTCACCCGCCGCGTACCGGCTGGCCGACGGACGTCTCGTGGTCTCCCCGTTCAAGGCCGAGGCCCAGGAGCCCGCCTGGTGGAACCAGGTCACCGCGCGACTGCGCCAACACGGCATCGGCACCGCGCTCGTCCCCGTCTTCCTGAACTTCCGGGCCAACGCCGAACGCTTCGCGCCCATCAGCCACGCCTTCTCCTCCTGGGGAAACCGCAGTTACGCCCGCCAGGACAACGTCCCCGGCGACGTGCGCCTCGCCCACTCGCTCGGCAAGAAGTGGATGCAGGCCGTCTCCGTGCAGGACGCCCGGCCCAACCAGGGTGTCTACGACGAGGCCGGCAACACCGCCACCCTGCGGTCGACCTGGAACCACGCGATCTCCGACGGCGCGGACTGGGTGCAGCTCACCACCTGGAACGACTACTCCGAGGGAAGCCAGTTCGCGCCCTCGCTGCACAACGGCCACACGTACCTGGACATCTCCTCGTACTACCTCACGCGCTTCAAGACCGGCGCCTGGCCGAGGATCGTGCGCGACACCGTGTACGTGACCTCCCGGGTCCAGTTCACCGGGGGCGGTGGAGTGCAGCAGGCCCGGCTGATGCGACCCCGAGCGGGGACCGCGGTCCCGCGTGACCAGGTGGAACTGCTCACCTTCCTGACCGCGCCGGCCTCCGTGACCGCCCGCGTGGGCTCCGTGCCCCACGCCTATCAGGCTCCCGTCGGGGTGAACGCCCATGCCCTGCCTCTGAGTCCGGGCCGCACCCAGGTCGTCGCCCGCCGGGCGGGCGACACCGCGGCGGCCGTCACGACCCGCTATCCCGCCCGCCGGACGGCGACCGTGCAGGACCTGCAGTACTACGGGGTGTCGAGCGGGCGGTGACCTTCGCGCGGCCCGCCCGACGGCGCGACGGAAGCGGTGCTTCCCGCCCGGCGGGTCCGCGGTGGGCCGTCAGGCGGGCCCGATCGGCGGGGCCCGCGGCCCCGGCGGGATGCAGGGTGGCGTACTCCAGGGGCGCCGACGGGTCGACGGACACGTCGAGCGGGGCGGGTGCTGCCCCGGCGCGCACGAGGGGGTCGCCGACGGCGGCGATCATGGCGCCGTTGTCCGTGCACAACCACGGCGGCGGCATCCGCAGTTCGACGCCGGCCGCGCGACAGCGTTCCTCGGCGAGCGACCGCACCCGCGCGTTCGCGGCCACGCCGCCGACGATCACCAGCGTGTCCACGCCGTGCTCGACGCAGGCGGCGACCGCCGTGCGGGTCAGCACGTCGGCGACGGCCTCCTGGAGCGAGGCGGCCCCGTCGCCCACGGGCAGTTCACGGCGCGCGTTCCCTACTCGATTCCCAACACGACCGTCGACCCCATCGGGAACCCTCCTGCACTGGTTCTTCTCTTGCTGTTAGCGTGCAACTGCACATTGATTGCAATTATGGCGGAGGATGTTGGACATGGCGGTGTACTCGCTCCCGGAACTTCCCTACGACTACGCGGCGCTGGAACCGGTGATCAATCCCCAGATCGTCGAGCTGCACCACGACAAGCACCACGCGGCGTACGTCAAGGGCGCGAACGACACGCTGGAGCAGCTCGCGGAGGCGCGGGACAAGGAGGCGTGGGGGTCGATCAACGGCCTGGAGAAGAACCTGGCCTTCCACCTCTCCGGGCACATCCTGCACAGCATCTACTGGCACAACATGACGGGCGACGGCGGCGGCGAACCCCTGGCCGCGGACGGCGTGGGCGACCTCGCGGACGCGATCACCGAGTCCTTCGGCTCCTTCGCCGGCTTCAAGGCGCAGCTCACCAAGGCCGCCGCGACCACCCAGGGTTCCGGCTGGGGCGTCCTCGCCTACGAGCCGCTGAGCGGGCGCCTGATCGTCGAGCAGGTCTACGACCATCAGGGCAACGTCGGGCAGGGATCGACCCCGATCCTGGTCTTCGACGCCTGGGAGCACGCCTTCTACCTGCAGTACAAGAACCAGAAGGTGGACTTCATCGACGCCATGTGGGCCGTCGTCAACTGGCAGGACGTGTCCCGTCGTTACGCGGCCGCCAAGGAACGCGGCGACAGCCTGCTGCTCGCGCCGTGACCTCGGAAGGGGCTCCCCGGGGTGCCTACCCGGGGAGCCCCTTCGGGCGTTCGCGCTCCGGCGCTGTTGTCAGTGCCGACCTCTAGTTTGGAGGCACTGGAAGACGGCCCGTGCGGGCCGGCCCGGCTTTTGGGGAGGGGTGTGCTGTGTCCGCTGCGCAGACGCGACAGACGGGGAACACGACGTATCTGGAGCTGTCCCAGGACAGCGGCGGCGCCCACAAGTTCTACGAGGTGACGGTCGAGCAGACCACCGTCTCCGTGCGGTACGGCCGGATCGGGGTCGACGGCCAGCGCCAGACCTCCGGCTTCCCCACCGTCGAGAAGGCGCAGGCCGCGGCAGCCAAGAAGATAGCCGAGAAGGTCCGCAAGGGGTACGCGCCCGCGGTCCGGGGGCAACGCGCGGCCCGCCCGGTGACGCGCCGGCAGGTGGCGTCGGCGCCCTCCACGGCCCGCGCCACGGCGCCGGTGCTGTGGCGGTTCCGCACGGGAGCCTCGGCGTTCGGCATCCACGTCGACGAGGACCGCTGCTGGGTCGGCAACCAGCACGGCGACGTGTACAACCTGAGCCACGCCGGGGAGGTGCTCGCGCACTACTCCCTGCCCGACGGCGTCAAGTGCCTGGTGGCGGACGACTTCTGGATCTACGCGGGCTGCGACGACGGCCGGGTCTACGACCTCTCCTCGAAGGTGCCGTTCGCGGCCTACGAGATAGCGGCCGAGGTCGACATCTTCTGGCTGGACATCCACGCGGGCGTGCTCAGCGTGTCCGACCGCAGGGGCGGGCTGACCGTCATCGACCACGAGGACGAGCTCCAGTGGTCGCGCAACTCCGGCGGGGACCACGCCTGGATGGTGCGCGCCGACGACCACGCCGTGTACCACGGACACAGCCGCGGGGTGACGGCGTACGCCGCGGACGGCGCGGGCCTGCTCTGGCACACCGACACCGGCGGCAACGTGCTGTTCGGCTGGCAGGAGGAGAACGCGGTCTACGCGGGGACCGGACGGAGGCAGGTCCAGCGGCTCGCCAAGTCCACCGGCCGGGTCGAGGCCACGTATCTCTGCGACGCTCCCGTCTACTCGTGCGCCACGTCCCCCGGCGGCCGGTACGTGTTCGCGGGCGACTCGGCCTCCTCCGTCTACTGCTTCACGGCCGACGGCACCCGGCTGTGGAAGCTCGGCACCGGCGGCGGCTCCGCGCTGTCCATGCAGTACCGCGACGAGCGGCTGTACATCGTCTCCACGGACGGTTCGCTGGCCTGCATCGACGCGACGGAGAGCGCCATCCGTGCCGCCGAGTCCGGCACCGTCCCGGTCGCGGCGGACGTCAAGCTGGCGGCGGCCCTGCCGACCTACGCTCCGCTGACGACCGCCGCGTCCGTCGCCACGGTCAGCGCCCTCCCCGCGCCGGGGGACGGCGTGGTCGTCGAATGCGTCCAGGAGGGCGGACGCGTCCGGGTCCACGTGGTCTCCGAGGGGTACGAGACCGGCTGGAAGGTCCAGTTCCCGCGGGCGATACGCGAACCCGGCGCCCGCTATGTGGTGGACGCGCTGCACTCCTCCGTCGGCGGCTTCTACCGGGTGCGGGGAGAGATCAGGCGCCTCGTGTGACGGAGGAGGGCCGGTCCGGCCGCTCGCCGTGAGTCACCCCGTGCGAGCTGCTGGGTCCTATTCCTGGACCCTCGTATGCTGAACGCGTGAGGCGGACTTCTTTTGCGAACTGGCCCTGCTCCATCGCGCGCACGATGGACCTCCTCGGCGACTGGTGGACCCCGCTGGTGCTGCGGGAGGCCTTCTACGGGATCAAGCGGTTCGACGCGTTCCAGCAGGAGCTGGGCATCGCGCGCAACACGCTGACCGACCGGCTGCGCCGGCTCGTGGACGAGGGCCTCATGGAGAAGCGGGCCTACCAGACGGACCCGGTGCGCCACGACTACGTGCTCACCGAGATGGGCCGCGACTTCTTCGGGGTGCTGGCCGCCATGAACAGCTGGGGCAACCGCTGGCTCAGCGGTGAGCAGGGGCCACCGGTCGTCTTCCACCACGACCGCTGCGGACACGAGAGCGAGGCGGCCGTCGTGTGCGCCGACTGCGGCGAGCCGATGACGGCCGACGACACCCGGCCGCGCCTCGGCCCCGGCTATCCGCCGCACCTGGCCGAACGGCCGGACATCCGCAGCCGCTTCACGGACTGATCGCCCACTTCGCCGATCCCGGCCCCGATCCCCATCCCGAACCGAGCGCGAGGGTGGGCCCGATACCGAGCGCGACTCGGACTCCGCCTCCGCCGCCGAGTCCAGGCCCCGGTCCGCCTTCCCGCCCGACGCGTCGATTCCCTCCGTCCCCGGTCCGCGCGCCGGGGGCGGATTTCCTTGACAGGTCAGTTCATCTACGCAACTCTCAAGCTCAGGGCCCCTTTGGGGCAGATTCCCTGAACGCTGAGAGGAAGGCCGGACGACTCATGGAGTGGACGGGCGCGCGGTACGCGGATCAGCCGACGGTCGAGGTGCGGACACGGATCGACGCCCCGCCGCCGCGGGTGTGGGAGCTGGTGTCCGACATCGGGCTCATGCCGGAACTGAGCACGGAACTCCAGTCGGTGAGCTGGCTCGACGACGCGACGGCCCCCGCGGTCGGCGCCCGGTTCGTGGGCCGCAGCCGGCACGCGTCGCTGGGGGAGTGGGAGACCACCTCGTACATCGTGCGGTGCGATCCGTACCGCACGTTCGCGTGGGCCGTGGAGGACCCCGAACACCCCAGCTCCGTATGGCGGTTCAGCCTGGAGGAGAAGGACGGCGGCACCGAGCTGACCCAGTGGATGCGGATGGGGCCCGGCCGTTCAGGACTCTGCCAGGCCATCGACCGGATGCCGGACAAGGAGCAGAAGATCGTCTTCGTGCGGCTGCGGGAGTTCGAGCGGAGCATGACGGGCACCGTCGAGGCGATCAGGGAACGCGCTGAGAACCGGGAAGGGGCGGGCGCGTGATGCGTACCTCCACGACCGTCGAGGCGTCCGGGGGCGACTGGCGGGAGACCGTCGACTTCGTCGTCGAGGCCGAGAAACTCGGCATGGACATCTGCTGGGTGGCGGAGGCCTGGGGGTCCGAAGCGCCGTCCCCCATCGGCTACTTGGCGGCACGGACCGAGCGGATCCTGCTCGGCTCCGGCATCATCCAGCTCGGCACCCGCACCCCCTCCGCCATCGCCCGCGCCGCGATCACCCTCTCCAACATCTCCGGCGGGCGGTTCCTGCTCGGTCTCGGACCCTCCGGGCCCCAGGTGATCGAGGGCCTGCACGGCGTGCCGTTCGCGCGGCCGCTGGCGCGGATGCGGGAGACCGTGGAGATCGTCCGGCAGGCCGTGGCGGGGGACAGGATCGACCACCCGGGACGGGAGTTCACGATTCCGCTGCCGGGAGGCGAGGCGCGTCCCATGCGGCTGTCGATGCGGGCCGAGCACGACCTGCCCGTCTATCTCGCCACCCTCTCGCCCAAGATGCTGAGACTGACGGGCGAGATCGCCGACGGCTGGCTGGGGACCAGCTTCGTGCCCGAAGGGGCCAAGGAGGCGTACTTCGACCACCTGGACGCGGGCCTCGCGGCAGCGGGCCGGGGCCGTGCCGACCTCGACATCTGCCAGGGCGCCGAAGTGGCGTTCGCCGAGGACGAGGACGCGCTGCGCACCATGGTGGCGGGACGGAAGAAGGAACTCGCCTTCAGCCTCGGCGGGATGGGCTCCGCCACCACCAACTTCTACAACGCCGCGTACAGCAGGCAGGGCTGGGCGGACGTCGCCGCCGAGGTCCACCAGCGCTGGCAGTCCGGCGACCGGGACGGGGCGGCGGGACTCGTGACCGACGAGATGGTGCTCGGCACGACCCTGATCGGCACCGAGGACATGGTCCGCGAGCGACTCCGGGTGTGGGGGGCCGCGGGCGTCGACACCGTCCGCCTCTACCCCGCGGGCGAGACCCTCGACGCCCGGCTCGCCACGCTGGGACGGGCCCTGGACCTCGTCTCCCGGCAGAACGCTGAGGCGGACGCGGCCTGAGACGAAAGGCCCGCCGGGACCGAGGGCGGGAAGCCGACCGGGGGAGGAGCGCGAGAGGGGTGCGGGCCCGTCGTCGGCGACAGGCCCGCACGGTCGTACTGTCGCCCGCTCGGCGGCAGCACGGGTCAGGCCCGTCGTCGTGCCGTCGCACGGTCGTCCCGTCGGCGGCACCACGGTGGCAAAGCCGTCGTCGCACGGTCGTCCCGTCGGCGGCAGCACGGTGGCAAGGCCGTCGTCGTACCGTCGCCCGCTCGGCGGCAGCACGGTGGCATGTCCGTCGTCTCGTGCCGTCGCTCGATCGGCAGCGCCACGGTTGCGGGCCCGTTCGTGTCGTCACCCGGTCGGCGGCACCCCTCTGGCGGGGCGGGGAAGGGCGGCGGAGGCTCGAATTCCCCGATGCCTCCCGCACCGGGGACGGCCAGCGGCCGACAGCACAACGAGGTGGTCGAGCATGAGCCAGGACGCTTCGCAGCCCCCGACCCCGCCGCCCGGTGGTGGCACGGGACCCCAGCCGAGCGGCGGCGACATGCCGCTGTGGGGAGACCAGTGGTCCGGAGCCGCGCCCGCCGGAGGAGGTCTCGGGCCGCCGCCGTCGGGCGACGGCGCGTGGGTGGCCGGCGGCGTCACCTTCGCCGGTGTGCTCCTGCTGGTGAACGGGTTCCTCAACATCCTCCAGGGCATCTCCGCGATCGCCAAGGACGATGTGTACACCCGCGTGAACGACTACGTGTACCGCATCAACCTCACCGGCTGGGGCTGGATCCTGCTGGTCGTCGGTGTGATCGCCGCCGTCGTCGGCGCGGGCATCCTCAAGGGCGCCGCGTGGGCCCGGGTCACCGGTATCGCGCTGGCGGCGGTGAGCATGCTCTTCCACTTCATGTTCCTGCCGTACGCGCCGATCTGGTCGGTCATCATGATCGCGATCGACGTGTTCGTGATCTGGGCGCTCGCCGCCTACCGGCCCCACGGCCACCACACACCGTCCCGGCCGCAGTCACCGTCGCAGTCCCCGCGGCAGCCGCAGCCGCGCTGAACCGTCCCCGCTCCGGCCGTCCGGACATGACGGCAGCGATGTGACATCCCCGCACCCACGAGGCCCCTCCGCCCGCCGGCCGATCCGAAGCCACCGGGGGAGGGGCCGGCGTACCCGTCGTGCACCACCACCCAGCGCACCGAGCGGAACGAGAGCGCCATGGACGACCTGATCGACCGGACCCGCGCCGGTCAACGGTCCGCGCACCGGCAGCCGTGTCCGGCCGCCGCCCCCGCGGAGGCGACGTGAACGGCGACGACGCCCGGGAGATCGCCGAACTCCGGGCCCGGGTCGCGGAACTGGAGCGACGCCGCCCGACGGGCCAACGGCACTGGGTACGGCCGTTCTTCGCGGTCCTGCTGATCATCGTCGCGGCCGTGCTCACCCCGCTCAGCGCCGTGGCGGCCTGGTCGAGCGACCTGATCGGAGACACCGACCGCTACGTCTCCACCATGAAGCCGCTCGCCTCCGACCCCGACGTCCAGGAGGCCGTCGCCGACCGGGTGACCAAGGCCGTCATGCAGCACGTCGACATCGAGTCGCTGCTCACCTCCGTCGCCCCGGCCGACCGGCCCCGGCTGACCAAGGCCCTGGGCCCGCTGAGCGGTCCGATCACCAGTGGACTGACCGACTTCGTGCACAGTACGGCGGACAAGTTCGTCAGCAGCGATGCCTTCGCCACCCTGTGGACCGACCTCAACAGGACGGCCCACGCCTCCGTCGACAAGGCGCTCACCGGAAAGGGCGGCGGAGCCGTCAAGCTCACCGACGACGCCGTCGTCATCGACCTCGCACCGGTCATCGACCGCGTCAAGCAGGCCCTCGTCGACAGGGGACTCGGCATCGCCGCGAAGATCCCCGAGGTGCACACCGACTTCACGGTCATGACGTCCGACTCCATCGGCAAGGCCAAGAAGTTCTACCGGCTGCTGCAGATCGTCGGGTTCTGGCTGCCGGTGCTGACCCTCGTGCTCGCGGCCGGCGGCGTGCTCCTCGCCATCCGCAGGCGCCGCGCCCTCGTCACGGCGGCACTCGCGGTGGCCGCCGGGGCAGCCGTCCTCGGCATCGCGCTGTGGATCTTCCGCGGGATCTACCTCGACGGCCTGCCCTCGGGGGTCTCCCAGCCAGCGGCGGGCTCGGTCTACGACACCCTCGTGCGCTTTCTGCGGACGACGGTACGCATGGTGATCACCCTCGGCATCATCGTGGCCCTCGCCGCCTGGCTGACCGGCAGCGGCCGGGCCGCCACGCGGGTCCTGGCCGCCTGGCGGGGCGGCATCGGCGCCGTGCGCAACGCCGTGGGCCTCGACCTGGGTCCGGTCGGGGCCTGGGTGCACCGCGCCAAGACATGGCTCAACTGGACGGTCGTCGCGGTCGCCGCCGTCACCCTGCTCATCTGGAACTACCCCACGGCCGCCGTCACCGTCTGGATCGCCGTGGTGGCCCTGCTGGTGCTCGCCGTGGTCGAGTTCCTCGACGACGACGGGGCCCCGCACCTGACCGGCACCAC
This sequence comes from Streptomyces sp. M41(2017), assembly GCF_002078175.1. Taxonomy (GTDB): domain Bacteria; phylum Actinomycetota; class Actinomycetes; order Streptomycetales; family Streptomycetaceae; genus Streptomyces. The sequence goes on from NZ_MWFK01000001.1 coordinate 4,159,333, forward strand.
CGGCACCACCGGCGGAGCGGGCGGACCGGCCGCCGGTGCGGGCCCGGTCGAAATCACCTGACAGTCGTCCGAACAGCGGGCTATGCTCCCGCCGATGACAACTCTCGCTGGTCACAGATTGGGGGCCCCGTCCGCGCAAGGTGAGTGCTGATGCTCACTCGGATCGCGTACGAGGACTCTCTCCTCGCTTCCTTCTGGCCGCGCGTGCGGGACTTCGCCGTGCCGCCCTCCATGATCGAGACCGCGACCGCCCGTCGCCGTGCCGGGGACTGGGCGGGGGCCTGCGCCGCCGCAGGCGTCGACGTCGATCTCCACCTCCGCTGCCTGGCTCGCACGCACGGACGTGATCTCGCGTCCCGAGTCCGGGCGGATCTGCGTCACTTGGCGCCGGATCTCCTGCGCTGGCACATGCCCCGGGTCGGCCCCGACGGACTGCTGCGCCCCGGGATCACCATGACGCTGGCGCGCTATGACAGGGCCTCGCCCGGGAGGGGCACGCCGACAGCTTCCGACCGGGCCGCCCCCGACACCGCCCACCCGCTGCACCTCGTGGTCCGCACGCCACCGGCCTGGGCCGACGGCGGCCAGCGGATCAGCCTCGCGCTGTGGGAGGCGCCCGACGGCGGTTCCCGCGGCGCGTGCTGCGACGGCGGGGCACGCCGGCATCCGCACTCCCGGCCCAGTCGGCGATTCCGTCTCGACCTGCACCGCCACCTCTGGGACGCCCGCAGGACGGACGAGCTGGGGGTCCGGTGCGGCGCGGTCTCCCCTGCCGGTGAACCCCGTTTCCCGGCCGGGGCCGAGGGCCTGCCGTTCCGGGCCGGGGTGGATGTCCCGCCTGCCGCTCCCCGCTTGGCGGACCTCGATCCATTCGGGCTCGTGCCGCCGGACCTCGGGTGTGCCGCGGACCGGTGGGCGGCCGAGGCCGCGATCCTGCTGCGGGCCGACGCCCGGACGAGGGGACCTGTCGCCGTACGCCTGGGATCGCGGTACCGCCTGCTCCTGGACGTGGACGTGGACGAGGTCCAAGGCCCGGACGTGGGCCGGGGGCGCTCGGCCCCGGGCCGGGTCAAGGACGGGGGTGTCGGCCCGGTCCTGGGCCCGGTCATGGACTCTGACGGGGACGTGGGGCCGGGCCCGGTCACGAGCTCGGGCGGGTACGAAGACGTGCCCCCGGTGTCGGACGGCCCGGGACTGCCCCGCCTGCGGATGCGCCCGGCCCCGAAGGGCGGCGGCGGCTCACCGCTGCCGGTCCTCCCCGACGCGGCGACCTGGGTGCTGCCCGACCTGCACCTGCTCCGCGCCGGCGCCATCGACGCCGATCGTCTGCATCCGCTGGTCGCGGCGGCCCTCGTACCCGGTCACCACCCCGTCGCCGTCCCCCGGGCACCCGACCCGCCGGGCCGCCCCCGGATCGTGGAGTGCCGGGGCGACCGGCACCGGATCGGCCTGGTCGACGGTGTCCTGCAACCCCTGGACCACGACCCGACCGAGATCCGGCGCGAGGAAATGCTGGTCGCGCTGACCGGCACGCCCCTGCCCTGCCTCCAGGCCATAGACGAGGCGCACCGGAGCCCGCACTGTCTGACCGGGGTCCGCGAACGACTCCACCACGGCGACACCGCCGGTGCGCTGGCCGTCGTCGAGGGACTGCTGGGACCCGAAGCGCTGCTGCGCGGCGGCGCGCTGCGGGACGAACTCCGGGCGGCCGCCGAGCGCCGGATCACCTACGGACTGTTTCGGGCGGGCCTGACCGGGCCCGCGCCCGGTCGTATCCGACCGGGGCCCACGCGGCCCCACGACCACCGGTCCCATCCGCGCGACACGACGGGCCGTTAGCCGGGCCCCGTACGTCACCGGTCTCGCTCCCGGTGTCCGACCGGCCGTCGGCCGGGCCTCGTCCGGGGGCGGCCCTTCACGCGGTGCGTCTTTCCGCTGATCAGGGTCGGTTCGCCACCGGGCGCGCCCGCGGGGAGCGACTGGCCGCCGTCCACACCGCTCACCATCCGTCCCCACCCTCGCGACACAACCGGCAGTCAGCCGGACCTCGTCACACCGGTCGCACCCGCGTGACACCAGCATTCCGTCGGTCAGGACCCGCCACCACCGATCCGGCCCGAGCGACACAACAGGGGCTCGGCAAAGCGCCGTTCACGGATCGCCGTTCACCGATCGCCGTTCTCGCTCACCGGACAGCCTCCTGCCGAGCGACGGCACCGTCCGTCGTCCGCGTCCACATCGCCCGCGAGCACCGCCCGAAGCCCCTCCCGTATCCCCTTCGCACAGTGGCCGGCCGCGTCCATCAGGCGCAGGTCCGCCGCCCTGCTATCCGCCACGAACCTCGAGGTGATCAGACATGCCCACACGCACTCCGTTCCTTGAAGCCGACCTCCCCCTCGATCCGGTCGATCCGGCCGGACCGACCCAACTCGACCTGGCGGAGACGCTGTTGTCGCTCCTCCGTGACACCGCAACCGAGCCGCGCCCCGACACACAGCTGGAGGCCCTCACTCTCTCCGTCGCCGCCGACCTGCCCGTCCTGCTGTGGGGCGAGCCGGGGATCGGCAAGACCGCTGCGCTGACCCAACTGGCCGAAACCCTCGACCTGCCGCTGACCACCGTGATCGCCAGCGTCCACGAACCGTCGGACTTCTCGGGGCTGCCCGTCCTCGGCGACGACCCCGTCGAACAGGGCGTTCCGATGGCCCCGCCGGACTGGGCGGTCCGTCTCGTGCGGGCGGGCCGCGGGCTGCTCTTCCTCGACGAACTGTCCACCGCACCCCCCGCCGTCCAGGCCGCCCTGCTCCGGCTGGTCCTGGAGCGGCGGATCGGTGCACTCCAACTGCCTCCCGGCGTACGGATCGTAGCCGCGGCCAACCCGCGCTCCTCGGCCGCAGACGGCTGGGAGCTGAGCCCTCCGCTGGCCAACCGGTTCGTCCACCTCCAGTGGATCCACGACCACGAGGTCGTCGTCCGGGGCCTCGGCGGCACCTGGCCCCGGGCGACCCTGCCGAGCCTGGACCCGCGGAGGCTGCGCGAGGCCGTGGTCTTCGCCCGCCGTGCGGTGTGCGCTCTGCTCGCCGCCCGCCCCGGCCTCGTCCACCGGCTGCCGAGCGGCGAGACCCGGCGCGGCGGTGCCTGGCCCTCACCGCGAAGCTGGGAGATGACCCTGCGCCTGATCGCCTTCGCGACCGCCGCCGGCTCCTCCCGCGAGGTGCTGTCCCTGCTCGTCCGGGGGACCGTGGGGGACGGACCGGGTTTGGAACTCCTCGCCAGTCTGGACCGGTTGGACCTGCCCGACCCGGAGACCCTGCTCGCCGACCCGGAGAGTGCCGAACTCCCCGAACGGGGTGATCTGCGCCAGGCCGTCCTCGACGGGGTGGTCGCCGCGGTCCGGGAACGTCCGGACAAGGCCCGCTGGGACGCCGCGTGGGCCGTGCTCGTCCGGGCGCTCGACACGGGCGCACCCGACCTCGTGGTCGTCCCCGCGACCACACTCGCCACCCTGCGCGAACAGGACTGGGACGTGCCCGCCTCCATCGAGCGGCTCGCCGGAGCGGTGACCCTGTCCCGGCGCGCGGACGACGCGGCGGCCCGCGTCGCGTCCGGCCCCGGAGCGGTACGCCGATGACGACACCCGACCCGCAGGGCGCAGCCCTGGACCTCGACAAGCTGTTCGCCGCCCGTCTGCACGCGGCCCGGGCACGTCCCTACCTTGCGACGGCCCTGTTCGCCCTGCACGCCGTCGCGTCGCGGCAGGTTCCCACGATGGCCGTCGACCGGTACTGGCGGTGCTATGTCTCGCCGGGCTTCGTGGACCGCACTCCCGTCGAGGACCTCGCCGGGGTCTGGGTGCACGAGGTGTCCCACTTGCTGCGCGACCACCACGGCCGCAGCGACCGCGTGGCCCGAGCCCGCGGCCTGACAGGCCCGGCGGAGCGGCTGCGGATGAACATCGCCGCGGACTGCGAGATCAACGACGACGCGTTCGGTGACGGCCTTGTCCGGCCCGAGGGCGCCGTCACACCCCAGTTCCTGCACCTGCCGCCGGGCGAGCTGATGGAGGAGTACCTGACCCTGTTCCGGCTCGGGCCGCGCACCCAGAGCCTGGCCTGGCTGGACTGCGGCAGCGGCGCCGACGGACGCGAACGGGACTGGGACCTCGGGCCGGACGGTGCGCACGGGCTCAGCGCGCAGGAACGCGACGCCGTCCGTTTCCGGGTGGCCCAGGGCATCAACGCCCGCCCCGGCCACGCTTCCCGAGGCTGGAAACGGTGGGCGGAGGAGGCCTTCCATCCGCCGCAGCCCTGGCGGGAGCTGCTGGGCGCGGCCGTCCGGTCCGCCGCCTCCGGGCCGGGCGCGGGCGAGGACTACACGTACGGGCGCCCGTCGCGGCGCGCCTCCTGCCTGCCCGGCCTCGTGCTGCCGAGCCTGCGTCGCAGACCGCCGCGGGTCTTCGTGGTCATCGACACCTCCGGCTCGGTCAGCGACGCGGAACTGGGCAGCGCTCTCCTGGAGGTGTCCGCCATCTCCCGCGCGGTGGGCGGCCGTCGGGACCTCGTGACGGTGGCCGCCTGCGACGCGGCCGCCCGGGTCGCCCACCCCCTGTGCCGAGCCGAGGGGATCACGCTGACGGGCGGCGGGGGCACCGACCTGCGCTCCGGGTTCGCCGCCGCGCTCCGGGCCACGCCCCGCCCCGACGTCGTCGTGGTCCTGACGGACGGGCAGACCCCGTGGCCGGACGAGCGGCCCCCGTACCGGACGGTCGTGGGCCGCTTCTCCCGGCAGGGGGGAGAAGGCTCCTGGGACGAGGACGACCCCTACTATGTGCCGGACACGCCGCCGGCCTGGGCGCGGGTGGTCGAGATCGGCGCGACGGCGGGGACGGGCAGGTGAGGACGGGGAAGGCGGCGGCGCCCCGGCCCGCGGGGTCGATCGGGCGCCCGGCCCGGGACCTTCCCCGGCCCGCACGGTCGACACCCCTGCCGCCCGGGGAGTTCGCACCTCGGGAACTGCCCGGCCCCGGGCCCGCTCGGCGTCCTGCCCGAGCGACTGGGACCCCTCGCTACCGGTGGCCCCCTTCGGCCGCCACCCACGGTCGACCGCGGCACCCCCGGCCCGGAGCCGACCCCCACGTCACCCTCACACGCTGTACCCCCCGTCCACCCCCAGCGCCTGCCCGGTGATGAAACCCGCGCGGTCCGAGGCCAGGAAGGCGACCGCTTCGGCGATGTCCGTGGCGGAGCCGAAGCGGCGCAGGGGGATGTTGCCGCGGGCGATCTGCAGCGCGGTGTCGTCGAGTTCGCCGGAGCCGATCAGCCGGGCGGCGATGCCGTCGGTCAGCATGCCGGGGGCGACGCAGTTGACGCGGACGCCGTAACGGCCCTCCTCGGCGGCGAGCGCGCGGGCGACCGCCTCGACCGCCCCCTTCGTGCCCGAGGAGAGTCCGTCGCGGACGGGGAACCGGCGCGTGGCCACGGTGGTGACCGCGACGACACTGCCCCGGCTCTCCCGCAGCAGGGGCAGCGCCGGGTGCACGAGATTGAAGAACGCACCCGCCTCCGCGTCGAGTTGAGTCCGGTACTCACTCGGCGCGACCCGGCTCAGATGCACCATCGGAACGTGCGGCCCCGCCGCGTGGACGAGGCTGTGCAGACCGCCGAACGTGGCGGCGGTCCCGGACACGGCGTCGGCCACCGCCCGCTCGTCCGTCAGGTCGAGCCGCAGCGAGCGGATCCGGCGCCCGAGTCCGCCGAGTTCCTCCGTGAGCGCGTCCGCCGCGGCCCGGTTGGAGCGGTACGTGAACACCACGTCGCTGCCCCGCTCGGCGAGCGTCCGTACGACCGCCGAGCCGATGCCCCCGGTGCCGCCCGCGACCAGCGCGACACCCTCACGCTGCGAGAAATCCGACGTGCCGGTCATCACGGTCTCCCCTGGGTTGGGCGATGTCGACCATCACGGCCCCACTGCGCCCGGCCCGGTGCCGGGGTCGCCCGTCGGCGAACGGCCCGACGGCGACGGGGTATTCCAGCACGGAGCGTCTCCGGCGAACAGGGGCACGGCACCGGAAAAACGGGCCGGAGGCACGCGAACCGGGTCGCGGACCGTGTCGCTGTTGGGCCGAACGGGTGACCATGCGTAAGAATTGCCCGGTGCAGACTACGAGTGCGAGCCAGGACGGGGTGGATCGATGAACAGCCACGACGTCACCGATGAACAGTGGAGAGGGCTCGCCCAGGTCGTTCCGCTGCGTGGCCGGGACGCCTGGCCCTCCTCGGTCGGCCATCGGTCGATCCCCGAGGCCCCGACGGAGGCGCGGCGCCGCTTCGTGGTCCTGCGGGTCAACGTCTTCGCGGACGCCCGCGACGTGGCCGAGACCCTCATGGCCGGCATCCCGGTCCTCCTCGACCTGACGGGCGCGGAGAGTGAAGTCGCCAAGCGCGTCCTCGATTTCAGTACGGGTGTGGTGTTCGGCCTGGCGAGCGGCATGCACCGCGTCGACCGGAACGTGTTCCTGCTGACCCCGCCGGGAACCGAGGTGCGCGGACTGATGGAGGAGGCGGGGGTCCCCGGGATCTGACACCCCCGCGCCGGGCCGGCGGGCGCTGCCCGACGTCATCCGCGATGTCAGCCGCGACGTCGTCCGCAACGGGGGACCGCAACCGACGCGGTGACCGGACACGGGTGAGCGGGGGGCGGCCATCACGTCGAGGTGACCGGATGCTCCGGCCTCCGCAGGGTTGCTGCCGTGACCATCGTGAACTCGGCTCCGGGTCGGGCGACCGAGGCCGGTGGCTCCCCTGAACTCGTCCTACGAACCGGTGGATTCGTCCCCCGATCGTAGGAAGGTTACCCAAGTGGAACGGTTCGTCCGGTGACGGAGGCCTACCGTCCGCATATGACCCTGTCCACGCCGGAAGCGCCCACCGTGGCGCAGGCGCGCCCCGACCGACCAGGCCTCACCGAACTGCGCCTCGCCGCCTTCGCCACCCATCGCCGTGTCCGGTTCCCCCTCGGACCGCTCACCCTCGTCACCGGCCCGAGCGGCAGCGGCAAGACGGCGGTCCTGCGCGCCTACGAGGCGCTGGCCCGGCTCGGCGGCGGCGCCGAACTCCGGGAGGTGTTCCCGGACCCGGTCGCCTGCGTGCCCGAACTGGCCCTGCCCGACGCGCAGCAGCGCCGCGGCTTCCGCATCGGCTGCACGGTGGACGGCCCCGAAGGACCGGTCCGCCTCGACGTCGCCGTCCAGGCCGAACCCGAACTGCGCATCGTGGGGGAACGGTTGTCGGCGGGCGGCCGCACCCTGCTGGAGACCGCGCTGCGTGACCCGGGCCGCCCGTCCGTGCAGGCGGCCTGGCACACCGGGGGATCGTCCGCCGTGACCCGCGGACCGCTCCCCGACGACCGGCTCGGCACCGCCCTGCTGCCCCTGCGCGTCGCGGGCCGCACCGCGGGCGAGTGCCAGGTCCTCGCCGCCGCCGAGCAGATGGTGCTCGCGCTGCGCTCCGTCTACGCCTGCGACCCGAACCCGCACACCATGCGCGGCCCCACCCCGCTGGGCTCGGGGCGCCTCCTGCGGAACTGCGGCAACCTCGCCGACGTGCTCCGGCGCACGCGGTCGGAGTGCGGCCACCGGTACGCCCACCTGGTCACGGCCGTCCGCGCCGGCTGTGCCGGGACCGTCACCGACGTCCTGGCCGAGGTGGTCGGCGACGGCCGGGTGCAGGGGCTCCTCGACCGAGGCGACGGCTCCCGTACGCCACTGGGGCTGCTCGGCGACGGCGAGTTGCGGTATCTCGCGCTGGCCCTCGTCCTGCTCACCGGGCCCGGGGTGCTGGAGGTCGATCCGGCGGGCGAGGTGCCGGCCGCGTTCCAGTCGCTGACGGTGCTCGCCGACGGCCTCGACCGCGGGCTGGACGCACGGCAGACCGGTGAACTGGTCCGGCTGGCCCAGCGCATGTGCGAGCGGGGCCACATCCGGCTGGTGGCCGCACTGAGCGACGGCGCACCGGCGTTCGGCGCGGCCGGCGCGACGGTGGTAGACCTGACGCCGTGAGCGAACTGGACGTGGCGACACTGCAACGCAGGCTGGCCGACTTCGCGGCCGCCCGGAACTGGCAGCCTTATCACACCCCGAAGAACCTGGTCTCCGCGCTGAGCGTGGAGGTCTCCGAACTCGCGGAGATCTTCCAGTGGTTGACCCCGGAGGAGTCGGCCCAGGTCATGGAGGACGCGGACCGCGCCCACCGCGTCCGTGACGAGGTGGCCGACGTCCTCGCCTATCTGCTGCAGTTCTGCGAGGTGCTGGGCGTCGACCCGCTCGCCGCGCTCGACGCGAAGATCGACCGCAACGAGACGCGGTTCCCGGCGCCCGGCGGCTCCTGAGGGGAGCGGAAGTCACCCGCACGATCACCGGGACGTAGCGACGTCACTCTCCGGAGTCGTTCAGTCGTCAACTCTCAACTCCGTGTCCACAGATTTCGGGCTTCCTCTGGCTTTTCGTCTCAAGGGACTTCACTCTGGGTAGTGAACCAGTGAGTTCGGGCGGACGCGTGCGAGCGCGTCGCGACAGACGGGGGCAGCGCATGGAAGCGGTGCGGCTCATCGTGACGAGCAGACGTGCCCTGGCGGAGAGCGGGGACACCCCGGAGGTGATGGCCGAGGCGTGGCAGGCGCATTCCCTGGCGCAGGCGATCGGCAGCCGTTTCGCGGTCTCCGGTCCGCCTGAACTCCGGGGCGAGGCCCTGGGTTTGACGGAGCTGGCGGGCCGTGGCTGCGGAGTGCTGGGCGCTCCCGCGCTCGGCGTCGGCGCCTTACGTGCCGCCCAGCTCACCGAGTTGGGCGATCCGCGGGAGACGCTCCTGTGCCTCGGCAGTCTCCTGGGCGAGGTCGGCATGGCCCTGGTCGGCGTCGCCTGTGCGGCGGACGACGAGGGGAGGTACTGGCAGTGCATGGAGGCGATCGACGCGGCGGACGAGTCCCGGGACCGCGTCCTGGAGATGCTCAGGCGCCTCGCGGTGCGGGACGAGAAGCGCGTGGTGGAGCGGGGTTCGGCCATGGGGTAGGCATGCGGCCCGTCCGGGCCCGTGCACCCCGCGGCCGGCGACCGGAGGACGCGAGCGAGGATGCGCGGGGCTTGGAGAGGCCGGGACGCGGGGCGGAGGACGCCGGGACCGGACGAGGGCGCGGCGACGGAGAGGCCGGGAGGCCCGGTCGTCAGGCGCTCTCGGGTTCGGGCGTCCGCGCGGGCCGTGGCGCGGACAGGTCCGCGTCCAGGCGGGAGAGATCCGCGTTCAGCGCCGCCATCAGCTCCTCCATCTGCTGGAGCAGCCCCTTCGGCTGGGCGGACGGGCCCTGTGGGGGCACGGTTTCCTGGGTCACGACGGCCTCCTCGGCCCCCGCGACGGAGGGCCACTGACGAGGGTGACGCCCCGGCGACCGCCGGCGACGGGTGCCGGGCGGTCCGGCTCCGCCCGAGCCAACGATCACCGTCGACCCGGGTCACTGGCGTGGCCGCGCACCGCACCCGGGATGACGGATTTTCACCCGCCCGTGGACGCAAGTGCCGTCGTGGCGGCCGCGAACGACCGCTCGGCCGACCGGGATCGACCCGATCCGTGGCGGCTCCCGCGGAGTCGGCCGGCTGTCGGCCGGACCGCCGCGGGTCCGGCCGGAGCGGGGCGCGTGCCGCTCGACGGCCGGACCGTGCGGCGCGACGGGCGGGGTCGGGCGAGCCGGTCAGTCCAGCGCCGGCATCACCTCGGCCGCGATCAACTCCAGCTGGTCCAGGTCGTCGAGGTCGAGGATCTGGAGGTACATCCGCTGCGCACCCACCGCCTGGTACTGGGCGATCCGCTCGACCACCTCGGCGGGCGATCCCGCGAGACCGTTCGCCTTCAGCTCGTCGACGTCACGGCCGATCGCGTCGGCTCGCCGCTTCACCTCACTGTCGGTGCGCCCGACACACGCCACGAGGGCGTTGGAGTAGACGAGTTCGTCGGCCTTGCGTCCGGCCTGCTGCACCGCCGCCCGCACCCGGCCGAACTGCTGCTCCGAGTCCGCCACGGAGGCGAACGGGATGTTGAACTCGTCGGCGTAGCGCGCGGCCAGGGCCGGGGTGCGCTTGGCTCCGTGACCGCCGATCAGTACGGGCACCTTCGACTGCGCGGGCTTGGGCAGCGCGGGCGAGTCCTTCAGCTGGTAGTACGTGCCGTCGAAGCTGAACCGCTCGCCGACGGGCGTGCCCCACAGTCCGGTGACGACGGCGAGTTGCTCCTCCAGCCGGCCGAACTTCTCCTTCGGGAAGGGGATTCCGTAGGCGGCGTGCTCGGCCTCGTACCAGCCGGCTCCCAGACCCAGCTCCACCCGGCCGCCCGACATCTGGTCGACCTGGGCGACCTGGATGGCGAGGACGCCGGGAAGGCGGAAGGTGCCCGCGGTCATCAGGGTGCCCAGCCGGATGCTGCTCGTCTCGCGGGCGATGCCGGCCAGGGTGATCCAGGCATCCGTGGGGCCGGGAAGGCCGTCGGCGGAGCCCATGTGCAGATAGTGGTCGGAGCGGAAGAAGGCGTCGTAGTGAAGGTCTTCGGCGGCCTTGGCCACGCGAAGCAGCGTGTCGTAGGTCGCGCCCTGCTGCGGTTCTGTGAAGACTCGAAGATCCATGTATCCATCATGCACCGGTCACGTCAGGCGTCCCCCGTCGAACCGCTGTGCCCGCCCGCCCCGATCCTCTCGTCCCGACAGTGCCGGTCGTCCCGACAGTCCGATCGCCCCCGTCGCTCTGTTTGCCGAAGCGGCAACATCGCTCGCGACGGCGGGGGCGTTCCACCAGGATCGGAAGCGATCTTGGCGCACCGACCCCGTACCCGGCACGCGGCACCGTGCCCCCGCGCCGGTGCCGGCCGGACCGAGGCCCGTGGAGGACTCATGCCGCAGCAGCTTCCGGACGTCACGCACCGGGTGGTCCCCGGACCCGCGGGGCGGATCCATCTCGTCGAGCAGGGCGAGGGGCCCCTGGTCCTGCTCGTGCACGGCTTCCCGGAGTTCTGGTACTCGTGGCGCCACCAGTTGCCGGTCCTCGCGGCGGCCGGGTACCGGGCTGTCGCCGTCGACGTGCGCGGCTACGGCCGCTCGTCCCGGCCGGAGGCGGTCGAGGCGTACCGGATGCCCGACCTGGTCGAGGACGGCGTGGCCGTCGTGCGGGCGCTGGGCGAACGGCGAGCGGTGATCGTCGGACACGACTGGGGAGCGAACATCGCGGCCGGCTCCGCACTGCTGCGCCCCGACGTGTTCCGGGCCGTGGGGCTGCTCAGCGTCCCCTACGCCCCGCGGGGCGGTCCGCGCCCCTCGGACATGTTCGCGGCCATGGGCGGTGAGGAGGAGTTCTACGTCTCCCGCTTCCAGCAGCCCGGCCGCGCGGAGGCCGAGATCGAGCCGGACGTACGCGGCTGGCTCGCCGGCTTCTACGCCGCCCTGTCCGGCGACACGAAGCCCGCGCCCGGAGCGCCCGACCCGCACTTCGCCGCACCCGGCGGTGTGCTCCGGGACCGCTTCCCGGCCGGCGTCCGCCCGGACTGGCTCGGTGAGGATGAACTCGACGTCTACACGGCCGAGTTCGAGCGCACCGGGCTGACCGGGGCGCTCAACCGCTACCGCAACATGGACCGGGACTGGGAGGACCTCGCCGACCACGACGGTGCTCCGATCACCCAGCCCTCGCTGTTCGTCGGGGGCGCCCTCGACGCCTCCACCACATGGATGGCCGACGCCATCGAGGCCTTCCCCGTCACGCTGCCGGGCCTGGTCTCCTCGCACGTCCTCGACGGCTGCGGCCACTGGATCCAGCAGGAGCGCCCCGAGGAGACGGGCCGGCTGCTGACCGACTGGCTGGGCGCGATCGGTGACGCCGCCCCGTAGCGGCCCGGGCCCGCCGCGGGCTACAGCTGCTCGGCGAGCTGCGGGTACAGGCCGCTGAGGTCGCCCGAGAGGCCGGCCTTGACCTGGCGGGTCACCGCGTCGGCGAGAACCTCGTGGGCGTCCGCCTCGATGCCGTCGAGGGCCTCGGCCGCGACACTGTGCGCGGAGACCTTGGGCACGTCGAGACCGGCGGTCAGATCCGTGTCGACATAGCCGACGTGCAGCCCGGTGACCTTGATCCCGCGCGGCCGGAGCTCCAGGCGCAGCGCGTTGCTCTGCGACCACAGGGCGGCCTTCGAGGCGCTGTATCCGTCCGTGCCGGGGACCGTCATCCAGGACAGCACGGAGTGGACGGTCAGGATGTGTCCGCCGCCGTTGCGCTCCAGGACCGGGACGAACGCCCGGGTGGTGAGCAGGGGACCGAAGAAGTTGATGTCGAACTCGCGCCGTACGTCCTCGACGGGGGAGTCCAGGAACGACGTCCGTCCCGATCCGCCCGCGTTGTTGATCAGGATCGTGACGTCCTGGGCCCGCTCGGCGGCGGCCGCGACCGACGCGGGGTCGGTGACCTCCAGCGCCAGCGGCACCGCGTCGGGGTGGGAGACCGACTTCGGGTCGCGGGCGGTCGCGTACACCTTGGCGGCGCCCCGCTCGTAGAGGGACTCCACGAACGCCTTGCCGATACCGCGGCTGCCGCCGGTCACCAGTGCCACGGAACCTTCGATGCTGGTCATGAGCTTGCCCCTTTCGGAAACCGATCGGTTTCCTTCGTCTCCGGGAACTGTAAACCGATCGGTTTCCGAAAGGCAACCGGAGACCGTAGGCTGTCCTCATGACACAGGCGACACCGGCCGCGGCCTCCACGACCGCCGCCTCCTCGACCACCACCCCCACGACCCGGGACCGACTGCTCGACGCTGCGGCCGGGCTCTTCTACCGCGAGGGGGTCGGCATCGGTGTCGAGGCACTGTGCCGCGAGGCCGGGGTCTCCAAGCGCTCGATGTACCAGCTGTTCGGCAGCAAGGACGAGGTGCTGGCGGCGAGCCTCGAACGCAGCGCACCCGCCCACCAGGCGTTCCTGGTGCCCGGCGCCGACGAGCGGCCGCCGCGGGCGCGCATCCTGCACGTCTTCGAGCGCCTGGAGCAGCTCGCCGACCGCCCGGACTTCCGCGGCTGCCCCTTCGTGTCCGTGAGCGCCGAACTGAAGGCCCCGGACCACCCCGCGAGCCTGGTGGCCCGCCGCTGCAAGGACACCCTGACCGCGTTCTTCCAGGAGGAGGCGGAGCGCGCCGGCGCCGACGACCCGGCGCTGCTCGCCCGGCAGCTGACCGTCACCTTCGACGGATCGGGCGTCCGCGCCGTCATGCAGGGCCGGGGACTCGACGGCCTCGCCGTCACCATGGCCCGCACCCTCCTCGACGCCGCGGGCATCGGCGACCGGTAGGCGGCCGCGGCGGAGGTCGTCAGGTACCTCCGGCCGACGTCCGTCACCCACCCCGGTGGCCCGAAAAACCCCGAGCCCACCTGGGACGTCGGCGGTACGTTGTGGGGGCGCGCCGAGACCAGGCGTCGCCCCGCGGCCGACCGCGGCGCGGTGGGGCCACGAGCCGCCGGGCCAAAGGAAGGCGCGCGGCGGCGACCCCGAGGCGTGCTCGCCCATCGCTGCGACCGGGCAGCGCCGGAGAGGCGCGCACCCGAGTGCGCCGAACCGCCGATCCGTGTGGGTCTCCGCAGCTCAGAAGACGTTTCGAGGCAGACGACAGTGTTCCTGACGATCAGTACCACCGGTACCCCAGAGCGCCCAGCGACCGATCTCGGCTTTCTGCTGCACAAGCATCCCGACAAGGCGCAGACGTTCTCGACGTCCTACGGCACGGCCCACGTCCTCTATCCCGAGGCGACCGCCGAGCGGTGCACGGCCGCGCTGCTCCTGGAGGTCGACGCGGTGGCCCTGGTCCGGCGCGGCAAGGGCAAGGGGCGTGGCGGCGCACCCGACGCCGCGCTCGCGCAGTACGTCAACGACCGCCCGTACGCCGCCTCCTCGCTGCTCGCCGTCGCGCTGAGCGCCGTCTTCTCCAGCGCGATGAAGGGCCAGTGCGCCGCTCGGCCCGAACTGCCCGCCGAAGCCCGGCCGCTGCGTGTCGAGGTGCCCGCGCTGCCCGCACGCGGCGGCGCCGGCCTCGTCCGAGCGCTTTTCGAACCACTGGGCTGGACCGTGTCGGCCGAGCCCGTTCCGCTGGACGAGCGGTTCCCGGAATGGGGTGAATCCCGCTACGTGAAGCTGGAGTTGGAGGCGCGGGAGCTGACGGTCGCCGAGGCGCTGCGCCACCTCTACGTCCTGCTCCCGGTCCTCGACGACGCCAAGCACTACTGGGTGGCGTCCGACGAGGTCGACAAGCTGCTGCGCGCGGGGGAGGGCTGGCTGCCCGACCACCCGGAGCAGAAGCTGATCACCAGCCGCTACCTGTCCCGGCGTTGGTCGCTGACCCGGGAGGCCATGGAGCGGCTCGAACTCGTCCGCCTCGCCGAGACCGACGACACCGACGTCGAGGAGATCGACAACGCGGTCGACGAGGAGACCGACACCGAGGAGAAGCCGGTGCCGCTCGCCGTGCTGCGCCGGGACGCGATCCTCGCCGCGCTGCACGCGTCCGGCGCGAGCCGCGTCCTCGACCTCGGCTGCGGGCAGGGCCAGTTGGTCCAGGCACTCCTCAAGGACACCCGGTTCACCGAGATCGTCGGCGTCGACGTGTCCATGCGCGCGCTCACCATCGCCGCGCGCCGGCTCAAGCTGGACCGCATGGGCGAGCGGCAGGCCGCGCGCGTCCAGCTCGTCCAGGGCTCGCTCGCCTACACCGACCGCCGGCTCAAGGGATACGACGCCGCCGTGCTCAGCGAGGTCGTCGAGCACCTCGACCTGCCCCGGCTGCCCGCCCTGGAGTACGCCGTGTTCGGCTCCGCACGCCCCCGGACCGTCCTCGTGACCACCCCGAACGTCGAGTACAACGTCCGCTGGGAGACCCTCCCCGCCGGACACAGCCGGCACGGAGACCACCGCTTCGAATGGACCCGCGAGGAGTTCCGGGCCTGGGCCCGCACGGTCGCCGAACGGCACGGATACACCGTGGAGTTCGTCCCCGTCGGCCTCGACGACCCCGAGGTCGGCCCACCGACCCAGATGGCCGTCTTCACCCTGACCACAGCCACCCCGACCACGAAGAAGGAGGAGAAGGCGGCATGAGCGACGAGACCTACCAGGGGCGCGTCCTGCCCGTCACCGACCTCTCCCTCGTGGTGCTGATCGGCGCGTCGGGATCCGGCAAGTCGACCTTCGCCCGGCGCCACTTCAAGCCGACGGAGATCATCTCCAGCGACTTCTGCCGCGGCCTGGTCGCCGACGACGAGAACGACCAGAGCGCCAGCGGCGACGCCTTCGACGTCCTGCACTACATCGCGGGCAAGCGCCTCGCGGCCGGCCGCCGGACCGTCGTCGACGCGACCAGCGTCCAGCAGGACAGCCGCCGGCAGCTGGTCGAACTCGCCCGCAAGCACGACGTGCTGCCCATCGCGATCGTCCTCGACGTGCCCGAGGAGGTGTGCGCCGAACGCAACGCGGCCCGCACCGACCGCGCCGGGATGCCGCGCCGCGTCATCCAGCGCCACATCCGCGAACTGCGTCGTTCCCTGCGGCAGTTGGAGCGTGAGGGCTTCCGCAAGGTGCACGTCCTGCGGGGCGTCGCCGACGTGGAGAACGCCTCGGTGGTGACCGAGAGGCGGTTCAACGACCTGACCCACCTCACCGGCCCCTTCGACATCGTCGGCGACATCCACGGGTGCGCCTCCGAGCTGGAGACCCTGCTCGGCAAGCTCGGCTACGTCGACGGCGCGCACCCCGAGGGCCGCACCGCCGTCTTCGTCGGCGACCTCGTCGACCGCGGGCCCGACACCCCCGGCGTACTGCGCCGCGTGATGTCCATGGTCGGGTCGGGCGACGCCCTGTGCGTGCCCGGCAACCACGAGAACAAGCTCGGCCGCTACCTCAAGGGCCGCAAGGTCCAGCACACGCACGGACTCGCCGAGACCATCGAGCAGCTGGACGCGCAGAGCGACGCGTTCCGTGCCTCCGTGCGGGAGTTCGTCGACGGGCTCGTCAGCCACTACGTCCTCGACGGCGGCCGGCTCGTGGTCTGCCACGCCGGTCTGCCCGAGAAGTACCACGGCCGCACCTCGGGCCGGGTGCGCTCGCACGCGCTGTACGGCGACACCACCGGCGAGACCGACGAGTTCGGCCTGCCCGTGCGCTACCCGTGGGCCGAGGACTACCGGGGCCGCGCCGCCGTGGTCTACGGCCACACCCCCGTCCCCACGGCGACCTGGCTCAACAACACCATCTGCCTGGACACCGGCGCGGTGTTCGGCGGCAAGCTGACCGCGCTGCGCTGGCCGGAGCGCGAACTGGTCGACGTACCGGCCGAGCAGGTCTGGTACGAACCGGCCAGGCCGCTCGCCACCGAGGCGCCGGGCGGTCACGAGGGCAGGCCGCTGGACCTCGCGGACGTGTACGGCCGCAGGGCCGTCGAGACCCGGCACGCGGGCCGGGTGGCCGTCCGCGAGGAGAACGCCGCCGCGGCCCTGGAGGTCATGAGCCGCTTCGCCGTGGATCCCCGGCTGCTCCCGTACCTGCCGCCGACCATGGCCCCCACCGCGACCTCGCACGTCGAGGGCTACCTGGAGCACCCGGCGGAGGCCTTCGCCCAGTACAAGGACGACGGGGTCGCACGGGTCGTGTGCGAGGAGAAGCACATGGGATCGCGGGCGGTGGCCCTGGTCTGCCGGGACGCGGACGCGGCGCGCGAGCGGTTCGGCGTGGACGGCCCCACCGGGTCCCTGTACACCCGCACCGGCCGGCCCTTCTTCGACGACGCCGCCGTCACCGAGGAGATCCTCGGCCGGGTGCGTGCCGCCGCGACCGAGGCCGGACTGTGGGAGGAGCTGGACACCGACTGGCTGCTGCTCGACGCCGAGCTGATGCCGTGGTCGCTGAAGGCGTCCGGTCTGCTGCGCAACCAGTACGCCGCGGTCGGCGCCGCGTCCGGAGCCGTGTTCCCGGGTGCGCTGTCGGCGCTCGAAGGGGCCGCCGCGCGGGGCATCGATGTCGGGGACCTGCTGAGCCGCCAGCGCGAACGGGCCGTGGACGCGGCCGCGTTCACCGACGCCTACCGGCGTTACTGCTGGACCACGGACGGCCTCGACGGCGTCCGCCTCGCCCCGTTCCAGATCCTGGCCGTCCGGGGACGGAGCCTCGCCGCGCTGCCGCACGACGGGCAACTGGCCCTGATCGACCGGCTCGTGGAACACGACGGCACCGGTCTCCTCCGGACCACCCGGCGCCTCTTCGTCGACACGGGTGACCCGGAGTCGGTGCGGGCGGGTGTCGACTGGTGGCTGGAGATGACCGGCCGCGGCGGCGAGGGCATGGTCGTGAAGCCGGCGGGGGCGCTGGTGCGGAGCGAGAAGGGGCGGCTGGTGCAGCCCGGCATCAAGTGCCGGGGGCGTGAGTACCTGCGGATCATCTACGGTCCCGAGTACACCCGTCCGGAGAACCTCACCCGCCTGCGCGGCCGCTTCCTGAACCACAAGCGGTCGCTCGCGCTGCGCGAGTACGCCCTCGGTCTGGAGGCGCTGGACCGCCTGGCGGAGGGAGAACCCCTCTGGCGCGTCCACGAGGCGGTCTTCGCCACGCTGGCCCTGGAATCCGAACCGGTGGACCCCCGCCTGTAGCGGGTACCCCTCCCCTCACCCCCACGGGGCCGGTACCCCGGCCACCGGCCGGTGAGGGTGGCCCGCGCAGTTCCCCGCGCCCCTGGGCGGGCCGTCGGTACCCCGGCCACCGGCCGGTGGGGGTGGCTCGCGCAGTTCCTCGCGCCCCTGGGGCCGCCGTCGGTGGTCGTCGACTGGCGGGCCGGTGGGGGTTGCTCGCGCAGTTCCTCGCGCCCCTGGAGCCGCCGTCGGCGGCGCCCCTGGGCGGCCGTAGGCCGCCCAGGGGCGCGGGGAACTGCGCGGCCCGCCCCCACCGGGGGTCAGTGGGCCACGGGCCCGGGCGGGGACTGAAGTGCGCTGCACGTGCAACGGGGGTGCGTGGCCCAGGGGCGCGGGGAACTGCGCGGCCCGCCCCCACCGGCGGTCAGCCGGAGACGGCGGCGCCCCGCCAAGGGCGAAGGGGCCCGGCGGGGTTCGGCGAAGGCGGGGCGGGGAGGGCCGCCAGGCCCGATCAGCCGACCAGCCGGAGCCGCACCCCGGCCACCCCCACCCGCACGGTCTGCCCCCACGTCAGTTCCACCGCATCCCCCTCCATCCCGTCCCCGAACACGATGAGCCGGTCCGACTCGACGGTGAGACACAGCCGCCCGTCGGCACCCAACTCACCGGCCACCAGCGACGTACCGGTGGCCGGCGAGGGCCACGCCTCGCGGACGAACCACAGCAGCCGCCGGTCGGTCGGGCCGGGCAGCGCGGGCCCCCCGCCCCGCTCCTGCCACACCGACCGGAGCCACCCGCTCGCACCGGTCCCGGTCCCCACCAGCACCCCGCTGGAGGCCTGGGGCTCGACGGCACCCCCGTACTCGTCGAGCCCCAGCCGATAGCGGGCCGTCTGGTGGCCCGCGGATCCCAGGTAGATCTCGTTGAGGGCGACCAGCCGCTGCGTGTCGTCGGCCACCGCCTCGACCATGGTCAGTTCGTCCGCCGCCCCCGCGAACGCGGAGCCGAGCAGCGCCTTGGCGTTGCCGGGACGGTGCCGCACCAGCACGCCCGGATTGCGCCCGGGGTCGGCGTCGATCCCCACGACCGGCTGGCCCGCCAGGTACTTGGCCACGTTCGCGACCAGTCCGTCCTGCCCGACGACGACCACGACGTCCTCCGGCGCGAACAGGAACCGGTCCAGATCGGCCCGCTCCACCCGCGCCTGACGCCAGGTCAGCGGCACGGCGGCGACCACCTCGGCGAGCGCCGCACGGGCCCGCCGGTGCCGTTCGGCGACCTCCGCGATGTCCCGGCCGCGCGAGGACAGGAAGAACGCGGCCTGCCCGTGCGTACCGTGCCGGGCCACCAACTCCTCGTACTCGCTGGTGCGATGGACGAGGACGACCCGGGGAGCGAGGCTCACGCCTGTTCTCCGCCGGCTCCGTTGCCCAGCTTGGCGAGCAGCCCGGTCAGCACGTCGGGCGACACCGTGACGCTCTCGATGCGCGGCAGGTTCTCCGCGAGCCGGGTCCCGGTGAGGGCGTGCAGCGTGGTGACGTCCACCTCCCCGTGCACCCGCAGCCAGGCGGCCTGCGCCTCGGCCCGGGCCGCGCCGACCTCGCGCTCCGCCTGCGCCTCGGCCCCCGCCAGCCGCACCTTGCGGCTCGCCTCCGCCTCGGCCAGCCGCAGTGAACGGGTGGCCTCCGCCTCGGCCAGCCGGACCGTGCGGGCGGCCTCCGCCCCGGCGCGCACGGCGTCCGCCGCCGCGTGCTCCTCGGCCTCGCGGCGCGCGTTCGTACCGCGCTGGTCGACCAACTGCTCCTCGCGCCGCGCGAGTTCGATCTGACTCGCGAGTTCGTTCTCGGCGATGGCGCGCTCCCGCTCGACGGCGACCGCCCGGCGTTCGTACGTCGCCTTGTCCGCGTCCTGCTGGATCTGCTCGCGGGCCGGGGTGCGCAGCGCGCGCTCCACCTCGGGCTCGGGGCGCAGCGCCACCACGCGCACGGCGACCACCTCGATGCCGGTGGCGGGCAGCCGGGGTTCCGCGGCGAGCCCCCCGGCGATCCGCTCCCGGACCGCCGCGACCCCGTCGACCAGCGCGGAGGCCAGCGACGTACGGGCGAGGACGTCCAGCGCGTGCTGCTGAGCCGTCTCGGTGAGCAGCGAGCCCAGTTGTTCGAGCGGGGTGCCGCGCCACGCGCCCGTGTCGGGGTCGATGGAGAAGTCGAGGCGGGCGGCCGCGAGGGAGGGGTCGCTGATCCGGTACGTGACGGTGGCCTGCACGGCGACGTCCTGGAAGTCGGACGTCCGCGCGTGGAAGGTCATCGCCAGCTCGCGGTCGTCGACCGGGACCTCGGAGAGGGCCGCGGTCAGCGAGCGGTACCAGAAGCTGAGGCCCGGGCCGTCGTGCACCAGCTGTCCCGACCGGTGGTGCCGGACGTGGGCCGTGGGACCCCCGCGCAGATGGCGCCAGCCGAAGCGACGGGTGATGTCGGCCATGAGTACCCCCTCGGCGCCGGGCGTTCCCGGCGACCTCTCGTTCCCTGTTGTCGTCACTGAGACGATAATCGGGGCACGTTCTTATCGTCAAGAGGACGAAATGAATGCGACGCGGCTCACGGCGATCCGCGGGTGAACGCGCGTCCGGATGGTCAGGATGGAGACATGGGATTCCACGTCGATTCCGAGGCCGGGCGGCTGCGCCGCGTCATCCTGCACAGGCCCGACCTCGAGCTCAAAAGGCTCACCCCCAGCAACAAGGACGCCCTCCTCTTCGACGACGTCCTGTGGGTGCGCCGGGCGCGCGCCGAGCACGACGGGTTCGCCGACGTGCTGCGCGATCGCGGGGTCGCCGTCCACCTCTTCGGAGACCTGCTCGCCGAGACGCTGGCGATCCCGGCGGCCCGGTCGCTCGTGCTCGACCGGGTCTTCGACGAGAAGGAGTACGGCCCGCTCGCCACCGATCACCTCCGGGCGGCCTTCGAGACGCTGCCCGCGCCGGAACTGGCCTCGGTCCTCGTCGGCGGCATGACCAAGCGGGAGTTCCTGGACGCCCACCCCGAGCCCACCTCCGTGCGCTTCCACGTCATGGACCTCGACGACTTCCTGCTCGGCCCGCTGCCCAACCACCTCTTCACCCGGGACACTTCCGCCTGGATATACGACGGGGTCTCCATCAACGCGATGCGCTGGCCGGCCCGGCAGCGCGAGACCGTGCACTTCGAGGCGATCTACCGGCACCACCCGCTCTTCCGCGACGAGGGCTTCAACCTCTGGTCGCAGGGACAGGCCGACTACCCGTCCACGATCGAGGGCGGCGACGTCCTCGTCATCGGCAACGGCGCGGTGCTCATCGGGATGAGCGAGCGGACGACGCCCCAGGCCGTCGAGATGCTCGCGCACAAGCTGTTCGCGGCGGGCTCGGCCACCACCATCGTGGCGCTCGACATGCCGAAGCGGCGCGCGTTCATGCACCTCGACACCGTGATGACGATGGTGGGCGGTGACACCTTCACCCAGTACGCGGGCCTCGGCATGCTCCGCTCGTACACCATCGAGCCCGGCGTGGGGGAGAAGGAGCTGAAGGTCACCGACCACCCTCCGGAGCACATGCACCGCGCCATCGCCGCGGCGCTCGGCCTCGACGCGATCCGGGTCCTGACCGCCACCCAGGACGTCCACGCGGCCGAACGGGAGCAGTGGGACGACGGCTGCAACGTCCTCGCCGTCGAGCCGGGTGTCGTGATCGCCTACGAACGCAACGCCACGACCAACACGCATCTGCGCAAGCAGGGCATCGAGGTGATCGAGATCCCCGGCAGCGAACTGGGCCGGGGCAGGGGCGGCCCGCGCTGCATGAGCTGCCCCGTCGAGCGCGATCCCGTCTAGCCCCGGTCTCGGGGAAGGTGGCGGGAGGGGGCGTCGGAGGGGCGGCGAGGAGCGGTGCGCAGGCGCTCGGTGGGAGGTGCCGGGGCGCTCCTCGGGCCGGTGGCGGGGGTCCGGGCGGGGTCGGCGCGTGAAGTCGAACACGGGACCGTATAGAAATGTCGGGCGTCGTATAGAATTCCAATCGTCCCTGCCCCCGTCCCCGTATCCCTGGAGCGCCCCCATGGCGACAGTCCCGACCGCCCTCGCCGGCCGCCACTTCCTCAAGGAGCTGGACTTCACCGACGAGGAGTTCCTCGGCCTGGTCGAGCTGGCCGCCGAGCTCAAGGCGGCCAAGAAGGCCGGGACGGAGCCCCGCCACCTCACCGGCAGGAACATCGCGCTGATCTTCGAGAAGACCTCCACGCGCACGCGCTGCGCCTTCGAGGTCGCCGCGGCGGACCAGGGCGCCTCGACGACGTACCTGGACCCCTCCGGATCGCAGATCGGCCACAAGGAGTCCGTGAAGGACACCGCGCGCGTGCTGGGCCGCATGTTCGACGCCATCGAGTACCGGGGCGACAGCCAGGCCTCCGTCGAGGAGCTGGCCGCCCACGCGGGCGTGCCCGTCTACAACGGCCTCACCGACGACTGGCACCCCACCCAGATGCTGGCCGACGTCCTCACCATGGGCGAGCACTGTGCCAAGCCGCTCGGCGGGACGGCGTTCGCCTACCTCGGCGACGCCCGCTTCAACATGGGCAACTCCTACCTCGTCACCGGCGCGCTCCTCGGCATGGACGTCCGCATCGTCGCCCCGCGCGCCTACTGGCCCGCCGACGAGATCGTCGCGCGGGCCCGCGAGCTGGCCGACAAGAGCGGCGCCCGCGTCACCCTCACCGAGGACCTGGCCGACGGAGTCCGCGACGCCGACTTCGTCGCCACCGACGTCTGGGTCTCCATGGGGGAGCCGAAGGAGGTGTGGGCGGAGCGCATCGGCGCCCTGTCCCCGTACGCCGTGACCATGGACGTGCTGCGCCTGACCGGCAACCCCGACGTCAGGTTCCTGCACTGCCTCCCGGCCTACCACGACCTCGGCACCGCGATCGGCCGCGAGATCCACGCGACCCACGGCCTCGACTCGCTGGAGGTCACCGACGAGGTGTTCGAGTCCGCGCACTCCGTCGTCTTCGACCAGGCGGAGAACCGGCTGCACACCATCAAGGCGATCCTGGTCGCCACTCTGGCTTGAAATCGTCCGTACGATGTCCGTCGGGCCTTGGAACCATCCCTTCCGAGGCCTGCCGTGCGACCCACCCCGTCGCACCGCACCACCAGAAACGAGCACTACCCCGCATGCCCGCTCCCCGCATCAAGTCCCCCGCTCACCTGATAGCCGAGTCCGGCGCCGACCTCGAAGGCAACGGACTCAAGCGCACGATGGGTCTCTTCCAGCTCATCTGCTTCGGCGTCGGCGCCATCGTCGGCACCGGCATCTTCGTCGGACTCTCCGACTCGGTCGCCCAGGCCGGACCCGCCGTGGTCGTCTCCTTCGTCCTCGCCGCGATCACCTGCGTCTTCACCGCCTTCGCCTTCGCGGAGCTGGGCGGCGCCATCCCGGTCTCCGGATCCTCGTACTCCTTCGCCTACGCCGGGCTCGGCGAGAGCACGGCCTTCCTGGTCGGCTGGTGCCTGCTGCTGGAGTACGGCGTCTCCGTGTCGGCCGTCGCGGTCGGCTGGAGCCAGTACGTCAACGAGCTGCTCGTCAGCCTCACCGGCCTGCACCTCCCCGCCATGCTCTCCGCGGGCCCGTCCGACGGCGGGATCATCAACCTCCCCGCGGTCGTCGTGATCGCGCTCGCCTCGGTCCTGCTGGTGCGCGGTGTCCGCGAGAGCGCCCGCGCGACCGCCGCCATGGCCGTGCTGAAGCTCGTCGTGCTCGTGCTGTTCTGCGCGATCGGGTTCAGCGCCTTCAAGGACGGCAACCTCACGCCGTTCTCGCCCGCCGGACTCGGCGGCATCGGCGCCGGCACCACGGCCGCCTTCTTCTCGTACATCGGCTTCGACGCGATCACCACCGCCGGCGAGGAGGCCAAGAACCCCCGCCGCAACATCCCCATCGCCATCCTGGTCTGCATCGGCGTGGTCACCGTGCTGTACTGCGCCGTGGCCCTCGCCGCGATCGGCGCCATCGGCGGGGACAAGGTCGGCAGCCGCCCCGCCGCGCTGTCCTACGTCGTCAACGAGGTCACCGGGTCCACCGTCGGCGGCGGAGTGATCGCCTTCGGCGCGGTCGTCGCCATCGCCTCCGTGGTGCTCGCCGTGATGTACGGCCAGACCCGCATCCTGATGTCGATGTCCCGCGACGGCCTGGTCCCGCGCGTCTTCGAGAAGGTCTCCCCGAGGACGTCGACGCCGGTCGCCGGCACGTTGATCGTCGCGCTCGTCTTCGCGCTCCCCGCGGCCTTCGCGTCGCTGGACTCCGTGGTCAACCTGTGCACCATCGGCACCCTCGCCGTCATGGTGGCCGTCAACATCGCGGTGATCGCGCTGCGCCGCCGCGAGCCGGGCCTCGCCCGTACCTTCCGGGTGCCGCTCTACCCCGTGGTGCCGGTCCTCGGCGTGGGTTTCTGCCTCTACCTGATGTACGAGACCGGCTGGACGACCTGGCTCCAGTTCGCCGGGTTCCTCGCGGCCGGACTGCTGGTGTACCTCGTCTACGGGCGCCGTAATTCCCGGCTGGCCCGTACCGGGGCCGACACCGCCGTCAGCGCACCGGACGCCGCTGAGCGGGAACCACAGGCAGTCTGAACCAGACCGCCTTGCCGGAGTCGGTGGGGCGGTGCCCGCAGGACGAGCTGAGGGTGCGGATCAGCAGCAGACCGCGCCCGTGCTCCTGCCAGGGGTCGGGCTCGGCCGGGTGCGGAACCGTGAGGTCGCCCGGCGGCGCCGGGTCGGGGTCGTGCACCTCGACCTGGCAGCCGGTCGGCAGCAGTTCCACGACCAGCTCTATCGGCCCGTCGCCCGCGGTGTGCTCGACGGCGTTCGCGACCAGTTCCGCGGTGAGCAGCTCGGCGGTGTCGCTGTCGGCCGCGTGCTCCAGCTCGGCGAGGGCGGTACGGACCAGCGCACGGGCGACGGGCACGGCCGCGACGGAGTGCGGCAGCGCGATGCGCCAGGAGGTGGGGGCGGGGGTGTCGTGCAAGGCGGGTCCGTTCATGGAGCAGGCTGTCCTGCTTTCAACCTTAGGAATGGTACGGCTCTGTCGGGCAAACGTGCCCGGCGGGCTTTCTCCGGACATCTGCCGCTGTGTCCCCGGGCCGTCCGGGGCTCCTTTCGGGACGTTCGGTCCGATACGGGGCTCTGTACCCAGGGGAACGGTCCCGCTCCCGTGTGTGCTCCCGCCGTTACACGGCTATCGAAGATCCGTGACGCCGTGACGGACGGGCCGACGGTTCTCCCGCCCCTCCAGGCCCCAGGGCCCCGACATCCCCTCGCGGCGCGGGCCCGGCGAGGACACCCGCGGAGCGCCCTATCGCGCACTCGTGACGACAGTCACGAATGAGTGATAACTTCGGAGAGCAGTCGCAGCGTCGCCCCCGCCCGAGGAGGCCGCACCTCATGAGTCCCTTCACCGGCTCCGCCGCCCGCACCCCCGAGTGGGAGCATCTGGGCTACGAGCTCACCGACGGGGTCGCCACGGTGACCCTGGCCCGCCCCGAGAAACTCAACGCCCTCACCTTCGGCGCCTACGCCGACCTGCGGGACCTGCTCGCCGAGCTGTCCCGCGAGCGGTCCGTCCGCGCCCTGGTGCTGGCCGGGGAGGGACGCGGATTCTGCTCCGGCGGCGACGTCGACGAGATCATCGGCGCGACCCTCGCCATGGACACCGCCCAGCTCCTGGACTTCAACCGGATGACCGGCCAGGTGGTCCGTGCCGTCCGGGAGTGCCCGTTCCCGGTGATCGCCGCGGTGCACGGCGTCGCCGCGGGCGCCGGAGCCGTCCTCGCGCTCGCCGCCGACTTCCGGGTGGCCGACCCGAGCGCCCGGTTCGCCTTCCTCTTCACCCGCGTCGGCCTCTCCGGCGGCGACATGGGCGCCGCCTATCTGCTGCCCCGCGTGGTCGGGCTCGGTCACGCGACCCGGCTGCTGATGCTCGGCGAACCCGTGCGCGCGCCCGAGGCCGAGCGCATCGGCCTCATCAGCGAACTCACCGACGAGGGGCACGCCGACGAGGCCGCGCAGGCGCTGGCCCGCCGGCTCGCCGAGGGGCCCGCCCTCGCGTACGCCCAGACCAAGGCGCTGCTCACCGCCGAGCTGGACATGCCGCTCGCCGCCGCCGTCGAACTGGACGCCGCGACCCAGGCCCTGCTGATGAACGGCGACGACTACGCGGAGTTCCACGCCGCGTTCACCGAGAAGCGGGCACCGAAGTGGCGGGGGAGGTGACCGGCGGATGCGCGCGGACGACGGACAGGGGAACGGGACCGACGACACGGGCGCCGGGCGCGGTCCGGGAGCCGGGACGGGCGCGCGGCGCGTCGCGGTGATCGGCGGCGGACCCGGCGGCCTCTACACCGCGGCCCTGCTCAAACGCCTCGATCCCGCCCGCGAGATCACCGTCTGGGAGCGCAACGCCCCCGACGACACCTTCGGCTTCGGCGTCGTCCTGTCCGACGAGACCCTCGGCGGCATCGAACACGCCGACCCGGTCGTCTACGCGGCGCTCCGTGCGGAGTTCGTCCGCTGGGACGACATCGACGTCGTGCACCGCGGCGTCCGGCACACCTCGGGCGGCCACGGCTTCGCCGCGCTCGGCCGCCGCCGGCTCCTCGCGATCCTCCACGAACGCTGCCGTTCCCTCGGCGTCGACCTCCGCTTCAGGGCCGAGGCCCCGCCGGTCGCCGACCTGATGACCGCGTACGACCTCGTGGTCGCCGCCGACGGCGCGGGCAGCCTCACCCGCGCGGCGCACGCGGACGTGTTCCGCCCGTCCGTCGAGGAACACCGCTGCCGCTACATCTGGCTGGCCGCCGACTTCGCCTTCGACGCCTTCCGCTTCGAGATCGCCGAGACCGAACACGGCGTGATGCAGCTGCACGGCTACCCGTTCGCGGCCGACGCCTCCACCGTCATCGTCGAGATGCGCGAGGAGGTCTGGCGGGCGGCGGGGTTCGCGGACCTCGACGAGAGCGGATCCGTCGAGCGGTGCGGCAAGATCTTCGCGGACGCGCTCGGCGGACGCCCGCTCACCTCCAACACGTCGGCGTGGACGCGCTTCCGCACCGTCGTCAACGCCCGCTGGTCGCACCGGAATCTGGTGCTGCTCGGTGACGCCGCGCACACCGCGCACTTCTCCATCGGCTCCGGCACCAAGCTCGCCGTCGAGGACGCCCTCGCGCTGGCCGCCTGCCTGGAGGAGCACCCCTCGCTCGACCGGGCGCTGACCGCCTACGAGGAGGAGCGACGCCCCGTCGTCACCTCCACCCAGCGGGCCGCCCGCGCCAGCCTGGAGTGGTTCGAGGACATCGACCGCCATCTCGGCCAGCCCTCACGGCAGTTCACATTCAACCTGCTCACCCGCAGCCGCCGGGTCACGCACGACAACCTGCGGCTGCGCGACCCGCGCTTCGTGGCCGCCGTCGAGCGGGAGTTCCGCTGCCCGCCCGGGACCCCGCCCATGTTCACCCCGTTCAGGCTGCGCGGCCTGACCCTGCGCAACCGGGTCGTCGTCTCGCCGATGGACATGTACTCCGCCCAGGACGGCGTGCCGGGCGACTTCCACCTCGTCCACCTGGGAGCACGCGCCCTCGGCGGCGCCGGCCTGGTGATGACCGAGATGGTGTGCGTCAGCGCCGAGGGCCGCATCACCCCGGGCTGCGCGACGCTCCAGACGCCCCGGCAGGCCGACGCCTGGCGGCGGATCGTCGAGTTCACGCACCGGCAGGCACCCGGCACCGCCATCGGCGTCCAGCTCGGCCACGCGGGGCGCAAGGGCTCGACCCGGCTGATGTGGGAGGGCATCGACGAACCCCTGCCCGACGGCAACTGGCCGCTCGTCGCCGCCTCCCCGCTCCCGTACCGGCCGGACAGCCAGACCCCCCGCGAACTGACCCGCGCGCAACTCACCGACCTGCGGCAGCAGTTCACCGAGGCCGCCTGCCGCGCCGCCCGCTGCGGCTTCGACCTCCTCGAACTGCACTGCGCCCACGGCTATCTGCTCTCCGGCTTCCTCTCCCCGCTGACCAACCGGCGGACCGACGCCTATGGCGGATCGCTGGAGAAACGGCTCCGCTTCCCGCTCGAAGTGTTCGACGCGGTACGGGCCGTGTGGCCGGAGGAACGGCCGATGACCGTGCGCATCTCCGCCACCGACTGGGTCGAGGGCGGCACCACCGGGGACGACGCGGTCGCCGTCGCCCGGGCGTTCGCCGCGCACGGCGCCGACGCGATCGACGTGTCGACCGGCCAGGTGGTCGCGGACGAACGCCCCGACTACGGCCGCTCGTACCAGACGCCGTACGCCGACCGGATCCGCCACGAGACCGGTGCCCCGGTGATCGCCGTCGGTGCGATCTCGTCCTGGGACGACGTCAACTCCCTGATCCTGGCGGGCCGGACGGACCTGTGCGCGCTCGCCCGGCCGCACCTCTACGACCCGAACTGGACGCTCCACGCGGCGGCCGAGCAGGGCTACGAGGGCCCCGGCGTCAGCTGGCCGGAGCCCTACCGCGCGGGCAGCAGGCGCCCGCAGACCGGCCGTACGGACGCTCCCCGGCCGCGCCTCACACTGGGCCCGTAGGAGAAGGGGTGTCGCAGGCCGGGTGCGGGGTCACTCCGCCCCGGGATGCCCCGACCGCGGGGACACCCCGGCGAACTCGGCTCCCGCGTCCCGCAGTCGGTCGTGCAGGGCCCCGAAGACCTGCGCCGAGCGGGAGCCCGGCCAGTCCTCGGGGAGGAGGGCCGCGGGCAGTCCCGGGTCCGTGTAGGGGAGGTGCCGCCAGGAGTCCAGAGCGAGGAGGTAGTCGCGGTAGGCGTCCTCGTGCGAGGTGTCACCGCGCGCCTCCCAGGCACGCAGGACGGGCTCGTGCTGGTCGAGGAACGCCTCGTGCTCCTTGGCGATCGCGGCCAGGTCCCACCAGCGGGCGACCGCGTCGGCTGTCGGGGCGAACCCGAGGTGCTCGCCGCGGAACAGCTCGACGTACGCGTCGAGGCGCAGCCGCTCCAGGGTGTGCCGGGTCTCCTCGTACAGCCGGGCGGGCGCGAGCCATACGCCGGGGGCGGCCGTGCCGAAGCCGAGACCGGCGAGCCGCGAGCGCAGGACGTGGCGCTTCTGCCGCTCCGACTCGGGCACCGAGAAGACCGCGAGCACCCAGCCGTCGTCCTCGGGTGCCGCCGACGCGTACACCCGGCGGTCGCCGTCGTCGAGGAGCTGCCGCGCGTCCGGCGACAGCGCGTACCCGGCCGCGCCCCCGGCCGTGCGCGCCGGTTCCAGGAGCCCGCGCCGCTTGAGCCGGGACACCGACGAGCGTACGGAGGGCGCGTCCACGCCGACCGCCGCGAGCAGCCGGATCAGCTCGGCCACGGGCACCGGACCGGGCATGAAGCGGCCGTACGCGCCGTAGAACGTGACGATGAGGGACCGGGGGGCGTGCTGCTCTGACACGTTGATCACTCTAGTGCGCGAAGATCACTTGGGGCCCCCGCCGGGGGACGTATCACCCTCCGGCGCGACGGGTGACGGTGCGTCAGCGACAGGTTCCGCCCGCAGCAGGAACCGCTGGAGCTTGCCCGTGGCGGTGCGCGGCAGCGCGTCCGGGAAGACGATCTCGCGGGGGCACTTGTACGGCGCCAGCTCGGACTTCAGGAAGACGCGCAGCTCCTCGGCGTCCCGGCGGGCGCCCTCCGTCAGCACCACATGGGCCACCACGATCTGGCCGCGCTCCTCGTCGGCCCGCCCGACCACCGCCGCCTCGACCACGTCGGGGTGCCGCAGCAGCGCGTCCTCGACCTCGGGTCCCGCGATGTTGTACCCCGCCGAGATGATCATGTCGTCGGCGCGGGCCACGTACCGGAAGTAGCCGTCGGGGTCGCGCACGTAGGTGTCGCCGGTGATGTTCCAGCCGCCGCGCACGTACTCCCGCTGGCGGGGGTCCGCCAGGTAGCGGCAGCCGACCGGGCCTCGCACCGCGAGCAGCCCCGGCTCGCCGTCCGGCAGCGCGGTCCCCTCGGCGTCGACCACCCGCGCGCGCCAGCCGGGCACCGGCACGCCGGTCGTGCCGGGCCGGATGTCGCCGTCGGCGGCGGAGATGAAGATGTGCAGCAGCTCGGTCGCGCCGATGCCGTTGATGATGCGCAGCCCGGTGCGCTCGTGCCAGTCCCGCCAGGTCGCCGCCGGCAGGTTCTCGCCCGCGGACACGCAGCGCCGCAGCGACCCGGTGTCGTGGCCGTCCAGGTCCGCGAGCATCGCCCGGTAGGCGGTCGGTGCCGTGAACAGGACGGAGACGCGGTGCTCGGCGATCGCCGGCAACAGCTGCCTCGGGCCCGCCTGTTCGAGCAGCAGGGAACTGGCACCGGCGCGCAGCGGGAAGACGACGAGTCCGCCGAGTCCGAAGGTGAAACCCAGCGGAGGGCTCCCCGCGAAGACGTCGTCCTCACGCGGGCGCAGCACATGCTCGGAGAAAGTGTCCGCCGTCGCCAGCAGATCGCGGTGGAAGTGCATGCAGCCCTTGGGCCGGCCGGTGGTGCCCGAGGTGAAGGCGATCAGCGCCACGTCGTCGGCGGCCGTGTCCGCCGGTTCGAACGGCCCGTCGGGAGCGCCGGTGATGCGCAGCAGCAGGTCGTCCGGCGCGTCACCGCCGTACGGCGTGATCCGCAGGCCGGGGACGCCCGCCCGGGCCAGGTCGTCGACCGAGCGGAGGTCGCACAGGGCGTGGGTCACCCGCGCGATCCCGCAGATGGTGCGCAGCTCGTGCGGCCGCTGCTGCGCGAGCACGGTGACCGCGACGGCGCCCGCCTTCAGCACCGCCAGCCAGCACGCGGCCAGCCACGGGGTGGTGGGTCCGCGCAGCAGCACCCGGTTGCCCGGCACGACGCCCAGTTGGCCCGTGAGGACGTGGGCGATGCGGTCGACGCGGTCGCGCAGGTGCCCGTACGTCCAGGGAGGGCCGGACGGGGTGTGGAAGGCGGGGCGTCCGGGATCGGTCCCGGCGAGGAGTTCCGCGGCGCAGTTCAGCCGGTCGGGGTAACGCAGCCCCGGCAGGTCGAAGAGGAGCTCGGGCCACTGCTCGGGGGGCGGGAGATGGTCGCGCGCGAAGGTGTCGACGTGGGCCGAGTGTGCCGGCGCCAAGGTGTCCGCGGGGTCCACGGGATGCATGGCGGTTCGCCCCCTTGCCTTTGTGGGCTGCCTTCGTGGGCGTCGTGGTGGGCTCGCACAAGGAGCGTATCGTGTTGGTGACGACAGTCAACGGTTCGCGATAACGTGGGACGGTGTCCGACGGGGAGAGGGACCGGCAATGACCGCATTCTCACTGGAACCGGGACAGACCGCCTGGTGCGCCGAACTGCGCACCCTGGCCGCCGACCACCTGCGTCCGCTGGCCGACAAGGGCGAGCCGGGCCACGTCAACCGCCCGCTGGTCGCCGAGCTCGGCCGACTCGGACTGCTCGGCCGCCTGTTCACCTCCGGCGCACTCGACCTCTGCCTGATGCGCGAATCCCTCGCCCAGGTCAGCACCGAGGCCGAGACCGCGCTCGCCCTCCAGGGCCTCGGCGCCCACCCGGTCCACGCCCATGGCACCGCCGCCCAGCGCGAGCGCTGGCTGCCCCGCGTCGCGGACGGCGAGGCGGTCGCCGCCTTCGCGCTGAGCGAGCCCGGCGCAGGCTCCGACGCGGCCGCGCTGGCGCTCCGCGCGGACGAGGACGGCTCCGGCGGCTGGCGGCTCACCGGCGAGAAGTGCTGGATCTCCAACGCCCCCGAGGCCGACCTCTACACGGTCTTCGCCCGCACGGGACCCGCCTCCGGCGCCCGCGGCGTCACCGCGTTCCTCGTCCCGGCCGACCGCCCCGGCCTCACCGGCACCCCGCTCGACCTGCTCTCGCCGCACCCCATCGGCGCCCTCGCCTTCGACGCCGTCCCCGTCACCACCGACGACGTCCTCGGCGAGCCCGGCCACGGCTTCCGGGTCGCCATGAGCACCCTCAACCTTTTCCGGCCCAGCGTGGGCGCCTTCGCCGTCGGCATGGCCCAGGCCGCGCTGGACGCCACCCTCGCCCACACCACGCGCCGCACCGCGTTCGACGGCCCGCTCAAGGACCTCCAGACCGTGTCCCACCAGGTCGCCGAGATGGCCCTGCGCACCGAGGCGGCCCGCCTGATGGTCTACGCGGCCGCCGCGGCTCACGACGCCGGGGCCCCCGACGTGCCCCGCCGCGCCGCGATGGCCAAGCTGCTCGCGACCGAGACCGCCCAGTACGTCGTCGACGCCGCCGTCCAACTGCACGGAGCACGCGCCCTGCAGCGCGGCCACCTCCTCGAACACCTCTACCGCGAGGTGCGCGCGCCGCGCATCTACGAGGGAGCGAGCGAGGTCCAACGAGCCGTCATCGCAAAAGAGTTGTACCGAAAGGCCGCACAGCCCCGGCCGACGGGATCGGAGACCGTATGACCGCCGAACGCGTCAACCCGCCCGAGCTGTCCCCGCCGACGGGCTTCTCCCACGCCGTCGTCGCCACCGGCTCCCGCGTCGTCTTCCTGGCCGGCCAGACCGCGCTCGACGCCGACGGCAAGGTGGCGGGGGAGACCCTGCCCCTCCAGTTCGAACGGGCACTGGAGAACCTGCTGACCGCGCTGCGCGCGGCGGGCGGCGCTCCCGCCGACCTCGCCCGCGTCACCGTCTACACCACGGACGTCGCCGACTACCGGCTCAACGCACCCGAACTCGGCCGCATCTGGCACCGGTTGGCGGGCCGCGACTACCCCGCGATGGCCGTCGTCGGGATCACGCGCCTGTGGGACGAACAGGCGATGGTCGAACTCGACGGCTTCGCCGTGCTCCCGTAGGGCCCGGGACCAAGAGCCGGAGGCCCGGGAACAGCACGGGGAGCGGATCAGGCGGCGACGACGAGCCGCTCGGCGAACAGCCGGTGCGGAGCGACCACGCTGCCGTCGGGGAGCAGTTCACCGCTGTCGTCGAAGACGATCGCGCCGTTGCACAGGAGATTCCAGCCCTGCTCGGGGTGGGCCGAGACGATGTGCGGGGCGACGGCGTCCACGGACGGGCACGAAGACCGGTGGGAACACATGGTGCACCTCCACGTCGGATGCGAAGAGTGTCGGCGGCGTTGTCGTCGCCCTCGCATATACAGACCATGCGCGCTCGGCGAACTCACCGGAACCGCGGGCGGTGAAGCGTGACAACACGGGGACAACTCTCGAACGGGGCCGCGACGGACGTGGCCAACTCGCCACCAATGGGGTGATGATCACCGGCCCCGGGGCGTCGGACCGGTACCTGTTGAGCGCTCGTTCCCGGGCCCTCAGCGGGCCCCGTTCCAGGAGGTACCCCATGTTCGTCCGCCAGACCGTCGGTACGGCCGCCGCCGCGGCGCTGTTGCTGCTGCTCGCCCCGTCCGCCGTCGCCCGGTCCGCCGTGTCCGACGAGGTGACCGTCGACCCCACCGCCACGGTCGCCGCCGACGGCACCATCACCCTCTCCGGCACCTACCGCTGCGCCTCCGCCGCGGGACCCGTCTTCGTCTCCTCGTCGGTGTCCCAGGGCGACCCCCGGGTCCGTCACGGCATCGGCGGCTCCTCGGCCGTCTGCGACGGCGCCGAACACCGCTGGACCAACTCCGAGAAGCGCGCCCAGGACACGCTGACCCCGGGAACGGCCCACGTCGAGGCCACGCTGATGGAACTCGCCGGCACGGGCCTCCCGCTCCCGACGTTCCACGCGAGCCGGGAGCAGGACGTGACCGTCAAGCAGGGCTGAGCCGTCCGGGGCGCCGGGTGCGACGCGGCGCCCCGGACACACGAGTGCCGCCGCACCCGGCCCCGTCCTGCGTCCAGCAGGCCGGGGCCGGTCACGACGGCATCCGTGCGGGCCGTGCTCAGATGTCCCGGAAGATCTCGATCTGCGCCCCGATCGAGTTCAGGCGCTCCGCGAGGTCCTCGTAGCCGCGGTTGATGACGTACACGTTGCGCAGCACCGAGGTGCCGTCGGCGGCCATCATCGCGAGGAGGACGACCACGGCGGGGCGCAGTGCGGGCGGGCACATCATCTCGGCGGCGCGCCAGCGGGTCGGGCCCTCGACGAGGACGCGGTGCGGGTCGAGGAGCTGGAGCCGGCCGCCGAGGCGGTTCAGGTCCGTGAGGTAGATCGCCCGGTTGTCGTAGACCCAGTCGTGGATCAGCGTCTTGCCCTGCGCGGAGGCCGCGATGGCCGCGAAGAACGGGACGTTGTCGATGTTCAGGCCGGGGAACGGCATCGGGTGGATCTTGTCGATGGGCGCCTCCAGCTTGGAGGGCCGCACCGTCAGGTCCACCAGTCGCGTACGTCCGTTGTCCGCGAAGTACTCGGGCGTGCGGTCGTGGTCGAGGCCCATCTCCTCCAGGACCGCGAGCTCGATCTCCAGGAACTCGATCGGCACCCGCCGCACCGTCAGCTCCGACTCGGTGACCACGGCGGCGGCGAGCAGGCTCATCGCCTCGACCGGGTCCTCGGAGGGCGAGTAGTCGACGTCGACGTCGATGTTCGGCACGCCGTGCACGGTGAGGGTCGTGGTGCCGATGCCCTCCACCCGTACGCCCAGGGCCTCCAGGAAGAAGCACAGGTCCTGGACCATGTAGTTGGACGAGGCGTTGCGGATGACGGTGACGCCGTCGTGGCGGGCGGCGGCGAGCAGCGCGTTCTCGGTGACGGTGTCCCCGCGCTCGGTCAGCACGATCGGCCGCCCGGGGGTGACGGACCGGTCGACCTGGGCGTGGTACAGCCCCTCGGTCGCCGCGATGTCGAGCCCGAACCGGCGCAGCGCGATCATGTGCGGCTCGATGGTCCGGGTACCGAGGTCGCAACCGCCCGCGTACGGCAGCTTGAAGGCGTCCAGGCGGTGCAGCAGCGGGCCCAGGAACATGATGATGGAGCGCGTACGACGGGCGGCGGCCGCGTCGATCGCCTCCATGTCCAGCTCGCTCGGCGGCACGATCTCCAGGTCGACGCCGTCGTTGATCCAGCGGGTGCGGACACCGATCGAGCCGAGTACCTCCAGAAGGCGGTACACCTCTTCGATGCGGGCGACCCGGCGCAGCACCGTGCGGCCCTTGTTCAGCAGCGTCGCGCACAGCAGCGCGACACACGCGTTCTTGCTGGTCTTGACGTCGATCGAGCCGGACAGACGACGCCCGCCCACGACACGCAGATGCATCGGACCCGCGTAGCCGAGCGAGACGATCTCGCTGTCCAGCGCTTCACCGATACGGGCGATCATCTCAAGGCTGATGTTCTGGTTGCCGCGCTCGATGCGATTGACGGCGCTCTGACTGGTGCCGAGCGCCTCGGCAAGCTGCGACTGTGTCCAGCCCCGGTGTTGCCGGGCGTCACGGATGAGCTTGCCGATACGTACGAGGTAGTCGTCTGCCATGGCGCGACCGTATATCGGATGTGAGATAAAAAGAAATGGAGCGCCGCCTTCCGGGTGACGGGCTCCATCGGTGGGCGGGCGTGGGGGAGTTCGGGTGTCGCGGGCCTGCGCATCACGGCACGGCGGCGACCGTCGAGGGGCTCCCGAAGGTGCCGCCCGTCGACGTCGCCGCCGGTGAGTGCCGTGAAGGAACGCGTCTGTGACGGTTCGTCGAGACTGCCGACCTATGTCTCTCTTGCGTCACTTTGCCTTGCGGGTCTTGCGCCAGCCGAACGGACCCGGCAGGTCCATCGACGTCGTCCTGCGCCCGGTGGTGCTGTGCGTGTAGCGCGGGCCGTGGTCGCCGCCCGTGGTGATGGACATCGACTTGCGGTTGATGTTCAGGCGCACGCCGGGAAAGATCTTGAAGCTCTTGCGGAATGTCAGCGGCATGACTGCCCCCTGGTCTCGGTGTCCGCCGGGCCCTCCCCGGCAGACACCGGATACCCCGAAAGTGCTCCGACGTGCCTGCCTCTGTGGAGCGGGTCCGCCAACTTCCGGCTCCGGGCGAGAAGTTGGCATGGTTCGCCCGGTTTCGGGGGTGCGGCGGTGGAATTCTGCCGCCGAGGGGCACTCCTCGGAGGCCGTCGCGGGCCCGCGACCGGCGTACGGCCGGCCTGCTGCTGCTTGCGCCCGCGGTGCGGCGCCGTCCCGGCGGAGGCGTGGTGACGACCCTCGCGACCCGATGACACGGGTCACGGGCGCCCGGACATGACCTGCCCGCCCCCATGTACTAGAGTTATCTCGACATCGAGATATCTGCCGAGGCGTACCGCAGCCCCACTGCTTCGTCGATCCGGTGGTAAGGGTTACCTAACTTAGCCTTACCTTAGCGGATTGGCCAGGACGCCGTGGCGGCAGGATGCGGTGGGAACGCGCACATCAATGAAGGAGACTGTCGTGTCGGCGAACAGCTTCGACGCCCGCAGCACGCTGCAGGTGGGCGACGAGTCGTACGAGATCTTCCGGCTGGACAAGGTGGAAGGCTCGGCTCGCCTTCCGTACAGCCTGAAGGTGCTGCTGGAGAACCTCCTCCGGACCGAGGACGGCGCGAACATCACCGCCGACCACATCCGGTCCATCGGTGCCTGGGACTCCCAGGCCCAGCCCAGCCAGGAGATCCAGTTCACGCCCGCCCGCGTGATCATGCAGGACTTCACCGGCGTGCCCTGCGTCGTCGACCTCGCCACCATGCGTGAGGCCGTCAAGGAGCTCGGCGGTGACCCGGCCAAGGTCAACCCGCTCTCCCCGGCCGAGCTGGTCATCGACCACTCCGTCATCGCGGACAAGTTCGGCACGAAGGAAGCCTTCGGCCAGAACGTGGAGCTGGAGTACGGCCGCAACAAGGAGCGCTACCAGTTCCTGCGCTGGGGCCAGACCGCCTTCGACGACTTCAAGGTCGTCCCGCCGGGCACCGGCATCGTCCACCAGGTCAACATCGAGCACCTGGCCCGCACGGTCATGGTCCGCAACGGCCAGGCGTACCCGGACACCCTCGTCGGCACCGACTCGCACACCACG
The DNA here is from genome assembly GCF_002078175.1 of Streptomyces sp. M41(2017). Taxonomy (GTDB): domain Bacteria; phylum Actinomycetota; class Actinomycetes; order Streptomycetales; family Streptomycetaceae; genus Streptomyces. Next base: position 4,196,056 of record NZ_MWFK01000001.1, read on the forward strand.
ATGGTCAACGGCCTGGGCGTCCTCGGCTGGGGCGTCGGCGGCATCGAGGCCGAGGCCGCGATGCTCGGCCAGCCGGTCTCCATGCTCATCCCGCGCGTCGTCGGCTTCAAGCTCACCGGTGAGCTGACCCCCGGCACCACCGCCACCGACCTGGTCCTCACGATCACCGAGATGCTGCGCAAGCACGGCGTCGTCGGCAAGTTCGTCGAGTTCTACGGTGAGGGCGTCGCCGCCACCTCGCTGGCCAACCGCGCCACCATCGGCAACATGTCGCCGGAGTTCGGCTCCACCGCCGCGATCTTCCCGATCGACGGCGAGACCATCAAGTACCTCAAGCTCACCGGCCGCTCCGAGCAGCAGCTCGCGCTCGTCGAGGCGTACGCCAAGGAGCAGGGCCTCTGGCTCGACCCGGCCGCCGAGCCCGACTTCTCCGAGAAGCTGGAGCTCGACCTCTCGACGGTCGTCCCCTCGATCGCCGGCCCGAAGCGCCCGCAGGACCGCATCGTCCTCGCGAACGCCGCCGAGCAGTTCAAGAGCGACGTGCGCAACTACGTCGCCGACGACGACGAGGCGGGCAAGGAGTCCTTCCCGGCCTCCGACTCCCCGGCCGCCACCAACGGCGTCCCCTCCAACCCGGTCCAGGTCACGGCCCCCGACGGCTCGACCTACGAGCTCGACCACGGTGCGGTGACGGTCGCGGCCATCACCTCCTGCACCAACACCTCGAACCCGTACGTCATGGTCGCCGCCGCGCTCGTCGCGAAGAAGGCCGTGGAGAAGGGCCTGACCCGCAAGCCGTGGGTCAAGACCACCCTCGCCCCGGGCTCCAAGGTCGTCACCGACTACTTCGACAAGGCGGGGCTCACCCCCTACCTCGACAAGGTCGGCTTCAACCTCGTCGGCTACGGCTGCACCACCTGCATCGGCAACTCCGGCCCGCTGCCGGACGAGGTCTCCAAGGCCGTCAACGACCACGACCTCGCCGTCACCTCGGTCCTCTCCGGCAACCGGAACTTCGAGGGCCGGATCAACCCCGACGTCAAGATGAACTACCTGGCCTCCCCGCCGCTGGTCGTCGCGTACGCCCTCGCCGGGTCCATGAAGGTGGACATCACCAAGGACGCCCTCGGCACCGACCAGGACGGCAAGCCGGTCTACCTCGAGGACATCTGGCCCTCCGAGGCCGAGGTCAACGACGTCGTGGCGAACGCCATCGGCGAGGACATGTTCAACAAGTCCTACCAGGACGTCTTCGCGGGCGACGCCCAGTGGCAGGCGCTGCCGATCCCCGAGGGCAACACCTTCGAGTGGGACGCGCAGTCGACCTACGTGCGCAAGCCCCCCTACTTCGAGGGCATGACGATGGAGACCACCCCGGTCTCGGACATCGCCGGCGCGCGCGTCCTCGCCAAGCTCGGTGACTCGGTCACCACCGACCACATCTCCCCGGCCGGTGCGATCAAGGCCGACACGCCCGGAGGCAAGTACCTCACCGAGCACGGTGTCGAGCGTCGTGACTTCAACAGCTACGGCTCGCGCCGCGGCAACCACGAGGTCATGATCCGCGGCACGTTCGCCAACATCCGCCTGCGCAACCAGATCGCGCCGGGCACCGAGGGCGGCTACACCCGCGACTTCACGCAGGACGGCGCCCCCGTCTCCTTCATCTACGACGCCTCGCGCAACTACATCGACCAGGGCATCCCGCTGGTCATCCTGGCGGGCAAGGAGTACGGCTCCGGCTCGTCCCGCGACTGGGCCGCCAAGGGCACCGCGCTCCTCGGCGTCAAGGCCGTCATCGCCGAGTCGTACGAGCGCATCCACCGCTCGAACCTCATCGGCATGGGCGTCCTGCCGCTCCAGTTCCCGGAGGGCGCCACGGCCGAGTCCCTCGGCCTGACCGGCGAGGAGACCTTCTCCTTCACCGGTGTCGAGGAGCTCAACAACGGCACCACCCCGCGCACGGTGAAGGTCACCACCGACACCGGCGTCGAGTTCGACGCGGTCGTGCGCATCGACACCCCCGGCGAGGCGGACTACTACCGCAACGGCGGCATCATGCAGTACGTGCTGCGCAACCTGATCCGCAACTAAGCGGTCCGGCAAGCCAGTAGAGGGCCGCATTCCCGTCCGGCGGGGGTGCGGCCCTTCGCGTTGTCCGCCACCGCCCGCGACGACGACGCCCGGCGGTGCGGGCCGTCGACGGGCCCGCACCGCCGGGCGGGTGGAAGCTCAGGGCGGACCGGGCGGGTGGGTTCGGGCCCGTCCGGTCCGCGAGCCCGGACAGATCGGGGGGAGTCCTGCCCAGGATGGTGCGGCTTGTGACGACCAGGGTGCGCGACAACGTTGTCTGCCTGGTCTGCGATCGACTCTACCGCCTCAACGGACAACGATGTCAAGGTAGTTGCCGGACCACTCGACCGCCGCACCCGTCCCTCTGGCCGGAACGCGCCTGCCCGCCGGAGCCGGCGACGAGCGCGTCGTCCGGGACGCACGCGGTCTTCCGTGGTACCCGTGGCGCACGTTACTGTCCCAGCGGCTTGTGCGACCCGTGGTGCGCGACCCGTCCGAAGGAGGAGGGGCCGCGTCATGCGTTTCCGTCCGTCAACCGTCCTGCTGGCCGTCGCTCTGACGGTCGCCGGCGCCACTCCGGCGCTCGCCGCACCCCCGACCGGTCCACCGGACCTCGTCCAGGACCCCACCGTCCACGTCGACCCGCTCATCGGCACCAAGAACGGCGGCAACGTCTTCCCCGGCGCCGTCACCCCCTTCGGCATGCTCTCCTGGAGCCCCGAGAACACCCGCGGGGACGCCACCCGCACGGCCGCGCCCGGCGGCTACCAGTACGACGCCACCCGCATCCGCGGCTTCAGCCTGACCCACATGTCCGGCACCGGCTGCGCGGGCGGCAGCGGCGACATCCCCTTCTTCCCGTACGCCGGTGAGGTCACCTCCTCCCCGGCGAGCGACACCAAGGACGCCGTCTACGCGGCCGACTTCACGCACACGGACGAACAGGCCGAGCCCGGCCACTACCGGGTCGGCCTCGCCTCCGGGGTGAGCGCCGACCTCACCGCCACCGCGCGCACCGGCTCGGGCCGCTTCACCTTCCCCGAGGACAAGCCCGCCTCGCTGCTGATCCGCACCGCCAACTCCGAGGTCGGCTCCACGGACTCGACCGTGCGGATCGACCCCAGGACCCGCACCGTCTCCGGCTCCGTCACCTCCGGCAACTTCTGCGGCTACCTCGACCCCGAGGGCCAACGCTCCTACTACACCCTGTACTTCACCGCCCGCTTCGACCGCGCCTTCAAGACGACCGGCACCTGGCAGGACGACCGGCTCAGCCCCGGCTCCACCGAGGCGAGCGGCGGCACCGGAGGGTTCGCGCAGGGCGGCCGTCCCGTCGCGGGCAAGGGCGCCGGCGGCTACGTGCAGTTCGAGCCCGGCGCCGACCCGGTGAACGTGAAGGTCGGCATCTCCTACGTCAGCCAGGCCGGCGCCGCCGCCAACCTCGCGGCCGAGAACCCGCCGCACCGCACCTTCGCCTCGGTCGAAAGCGCCGCCCACCGCGCCTGGCGGGACCGGCTCGGCGCGATCGGCGTCGGCGGCGGCACCGACGGCGACCGCACCACCTTCTACACCGCGCTCTACCACTCCCTCCTGCACCCGAACGTCATCAGCGACGCCGACCGCAGATACCGGGGCGCCGACGACAAGGTGCACACCGTGAGCCGGGGGCACACCGCGCAGTACGGCACCTTCTCCGGCTGGGACGTCTACCGCTCCCAGGTCCAGCTGCTGACCCTGCTCGACCCGGACACGGGCTCCGACATCGCACAGTCCCTGCTCGAACTCGCCCGGCAGAACGGTGGCGTCTGGGACCGCTGGCTGCACGGCGCGAGCGGCACGCACGTCATGAACGGCGACCCGTCACCCGCCGCCCTCGCCGGCATCCGCGCCTTCGGGGGCACCGACTTCGACCTGCGCGGCGCGCTCGACTCCCTGGTGCAGGCGGCCACCGTGCCGACCGAGGGCGACCTGTCCTCGGCGGGCAAGCCCGTCCTCTCCGCCGGCCAGCGGCCCTCCCTCGACAAGTACCTCGACCACCACTACATGCCGTCCGTGACCAACGCCTGGGGCGGCGCGGCCGAGACCCTGGAGATGTCCGGCGCCGACTTCGCCATCTCCCAGCTCGCCGGAGCGGCGGGCCGGAGGAAGACCGCCGCCGACTTCGCCGAACGCTCCCAGTGGTGGCAGAACAACTTCAACATCGCGGCCGACCCCGGCGGCGGCTACATCGCCAACCGCAAGGCCGACGGCAGCTGGGTCACCGGCTTCACCCCCGCGACCGGCAACGGCTTCGTGGAGGGCACGGCCGCCCAGTACACCTGGATGGTGCAGCACGACCCCGCGGGCCTCTTCGCCGCGATGGGCGGCCGGGACAAGGCCCTCGAACGCCTCGACACCTTCTTCCACGACGCCGACGGCGGCTGGGCGTTCACCGGCAGCGGCGGCGACAAGTCCGAGCTGGACAACGAACCCTCGATCAACGTCCCCTACCTGTACGACTACGCGGGCGCCCCGTACAAGGCGCAGGAGACCGTCCGCGCCGCGATGACACGACTCTGGTCGACCAAGCCCGAGGGCATCCCCGGCAACGACGACCTCGGCGAGATGTCGTCCTGGTACGTCTTCTCCGCGCTCGGCATGTACCCCCAGGTCCCCTCCCGCGCCGAACTCACCCTGGCCTCACCGCTGTTCCCGAGGATCGAGATCGACCGGCCCGGCGGTCGCGACATCGAGATCCGGGCCCGCGGCGCGGCGGCGGACGCCCCCTACGTCCGGTCGCTGCGCGTCGACGGCCGCACGACCGACCGGCCCTGGCTCCCTGCCTCCTTCGTCCGCGACGGCGGCACCCTGGACTACACCCTCTCCGGAACACCCGACAAGGCCTGGGGCAGCGCCGAGAACGCGGCGCCGCCCTCCTTCCGCACCGGTGAGCAGCCGTACCAGATCGGAGTCGGTCCCACGGCGGCGACGCTGGCGCCCGGCGGCAGCACCGCGCTCGACATCCGCGCCCTCGCCCTGAGCGGCGGCACCGGACCCGACGTGCGCTTCCACGTGGACACCCCCGACGGCGTGACGGCCACACCGGCCGAGGGCACCGTCACCGACGGCGCCCAGCGGATCACCCTCACCGCCGCGGACGACGCCGAGCAGGGGTTCTACGACGTCAAGGTCACGGTGACCTCCGCCGACACCTCCTACGCGCAGCCGGTCGCCCTGACCGTCGCCGCCCCGGGTTCCCTGCTCGCGGCCTACGACAACACCGGGGTCTCCGACGACGCCGGTGACCACGACGAGGCCGACTTCGACGGAGGCGGCTGGAGCTACTCCCGGCAGGCCCTCGCCGACGCCGGCGTGACTCCGGGCGGCCGGGGAACGGTGGACGGCCTCACCTTCACCTGGCCCGACTCGCCCCCCGGCCGGCCCGACAACGCCTCGGCGGCCGGCCAGACCATCGAACTGGCCGATCCGGCCGCCCGGTTGTCCTTCGTCGGCAGTGCCGTCAACGGCAACCAGGAGAGCCACGCGACCGTGACCTACACCGACGGCGGCACCGACTCGGTCGACCTGGCCTTCACCGACTGGACCGTCGGCGGAGGAGGCGGCACCGTCCAGTACGGCAACGCCACCGTGGCCAAGGCCGCCTACCGCAACGTCGCGGGCGCGGACAGGGACCCGGTGGCCACGTACGTCTTCGCCACCAAGCCCTTCGAGGCCCCCTCGGGCCGCACCGTCCAGAGCGTCAAGCTCCCCGACAACGCGGACCTGCACGTCTTCGCCCTCGCCGTGAACAAGTGAGGCCGTAGCGGAACGAGCTGATCCGTCCGGAACGCGGGGCGGGCCCGGAGTCTCCTCCGGGCCCGCCCCTTTCCGCCGTGCAGCGCGCGTCAGGCGAGCAGTTCCACCTCCGCGAGGGTCGCCGCGTCGTCGAGCACGAGACGGTAGTGGGCGTAGGAGCCCGGATGCGCCACGGTGAACGCCCGGGTCTGCTTGTCCCAGGGGAACGACTCGCCGGACCGCTTGTCGAGGTCCTTCCACGTCGTGCCGTCCGAGGACCCCTGGAGCGTCCAGCCGGCCGGCGCCTTGGTGTGGTCCGCGGAGGTCAGCGTGTACTGGACCCCCTTGGTGGCGTCGCCCGCCGGCAGGTCCACCGAGGTGACGGTGGCGTCGGTGCCCGAGGTGTTGTCGAAGAGCGGGCCGTCACCCTTGAGGGTGTCCGAGCGCGGCGACGGCACCTTGTCGTCCTGGGCGATCGACGGCGGAGCCGCGTTCTTGCCGGTGCCCCACGAGGACGGCTTCGCGCCCATGTCGAACTCCAGCACCCCGCCCTTCGAGATCAGCGAGTTCGGGAGCGAGGTCGAGCTCCACCGCTTGCCGTTGACCCTGACGCCCTGCACGTAGATGTTCTTCGCGCTGTTGCGCGGGGCCTTGATCACCAGGTCCCGGCCGTTCTCCAGGTGGACGGTCGCCTTCGTGAACAGCGGGGAGCCGATGGCGTACTCGCCGCTGCCCATCACCAGCGGGTAGAAGCCGAGCGAGGAGAACAGGTACCAGGCCGACTGCTCGCCGTTGTCCTCGTCGCCGTGGTAGCCCTGCCCGATCTCGCTGCCGGCGTAGAGCCGGGAGAGGACCTCGCGGACGTTCTTCTGCGTCTTCCAGGGCTGCCCGGCCGCGTCGTACATGTAGTTGACGTGGTGGGCGACCTGGTTGGAGTGCCCGTACATGCCCATCCGGACGTCCCGGGCCTCGGTCATCTCGTGGATGACACCGCCGTAGGAGCCGACCACGTCCGGCGAGGCCGTCTCGGGGGTCGCGAAGTACGTGTCGAGCTTGTCCGCGAGCGCGGCCCGGCCGCCGTACAGGTTGGCCAGCCCCCGGGAGTCCTGCGGCGCGGTGAAGGCGTAGCCCCAGCCGTTGGTCTCCGTGTAGTCGTAGCCCCACACGCGCGGGTCGTACTTCGCGGAGTCGACCCGCCAGTCGCCCTTCGCGTCACGGCCCTGGAAGAAGCCGGCCTTGGAGTCGAAGAGGTTCACGTAGTCCTGGGCGCGGTTGAGGAAGTAGTCCGACTCCTCCTTGTAGCGCTTCTCGCCGGTCTTCTTGTAGAGCGCCCGGCCCATCTCGGCGATGCCGTAGTCGTTGTTGTAGCCCTCCATGGCCCACGACAGGCCCTCACCCGTGTCGGTGTTCGTGTAGCCGAGGAAGGGGGAGGTGGACATGCCCTTGCGGCCGACGCCGGAGGTCGGCGGGACGACCGTCGCGTTCTTCAGGGCCGCCTCGTACGCCGCCTTGGCGTCGAACTTGACCCCCTTGACGTACGCGTCCGCGAACGCCACGTCCGAGGAGGTGCCCGTCATCAGGTCCGCGTAGCCGGGCGAGGACCAGCGCGAGGTCCAGCCGCCGTCCTTGTACTGCTGCACGAACCCGTCGACCATCTCACCCGCCTGACCGGGCGTCAGGAAGGAGTAGGCCGGCCAGGTCGTCCGGTAGGTGTCCCAGAAACCGTTGTTGACGTACACCTTGCCGTCGACGATCTTCGCCCCGGTGTGGGTCGGGGTGTCCGGGTTCGGCATGGGGGAGAACGGCGAGGCGTACTGGTACGTCGAACCGACCTTCTCGAAACCGGAGTTGGGGTACAGATACAGCCGGTACATGCTGGAGTACAGCGTGGTCAGCTGGTCCGGGGTCGCGCCCTGGACCTCGATCTTGCCGAGCAGCCGGTCCCACTGCTTCTGCGCCCCGGCCTTCACGGCCGCGAACGAGGTGCCGTCCGGGATCTCCTGGCGCAGGTTGTCCTTGGCCTGGTCCACGCTGATCAGCGAGGTCGCCAGGCGCAGCGTGACGGAGTGGTCGGCGCCGGGCTTGAACTTCATGTAGCCCTTGACGCCCTTGGAGCTGCCCTCGGTGACGGGGGCGTCGAAGACCCCGTAGACGAAGAGCCGGGTGGCGCCGGTCGACAGGCCGGACTTCACGTCCGAGTAGCCGGTGACCACACCCGCGTCGCTGTCCAGCGTCAGCCCGGCCTGCTCGGTGACGTTGTCGAACACCACGTTCGCGTCGTCACCGGGGTAGGTGAAGCGCAGGGCCGCCGCGTGGTCCGTCGGCGCCATCTCCGCCTTCAGGCCGTTCTCGAAGGTCACCCCGTAGTAGTACGGGCGCGCGGTCTCGTTCTCGTGCCGGAAGGCCAGCTCGCGGGCGTCCCGGGCGGTGTCCGGGGTTCCGGCCGCGACGGACGGCATCACCTGGAAGGTCTGCCGGTCGCCCATCCACGGGCTCGGCTCGTGGCTCGCGCTGAACGCCTCTATGGTCGGCAGGTTGTCCGCGTTGTTCGCACGTGCGTAGTCGTACAGCCAGCTGAGCGAACCCGCGTTGGTCACCGGCGTCCAGAAGTTGAAGCCGTGCGGGACCGCCGTCGCCGGGAAGTTGTTGCCGCGCGAGAAGCCGCCGCTGGAGTTCGTGCCGCGGGTGGTGAGCGCGTAGTCGGACAGATGCGCCTTGGGCTTCTCCGGCGCGACCGTCCTCAGTGACACGTCGTCCAGCCAGCCGCGGAACTTCGCGGGGCCCTTCGGCGAGTCGTACGCGAGGAGGATCCGGTCGACGGTCTTCCCGGCCGCGACGGAACCGATCCGCGAGGTCACGTTGTTCCACTGGTTGACGTACAGCACCTTGGACGCGCCCTGGCCCTGCGGGGTGAGCGCGAACCCGTGCTGGTCCACGGCGTTCAGCCCGCTCAGCGAGGTGCCGTCGGTGAAGACCAGGTCCACCGACACGTTGGTCGCGTCGTAGTCCCGGTCACCGTCCGCCATCGCGGGGAAGATCCGGTATCCCAGCTCGGTGTCCCGGCCCACGCGCACGTTCACGTCGAAGACCTTGTTGTAGGAGTACGCCCGGCCGTCGCCCTTGTGGGTGCCGGCGTAGCGCAGGGCCCGCTTGCCCGTGAAGCCGGCGCCCGCCTTCGCGGTGGGCGAGCCGCTCGGCCCGCGGTCCACGAGCGAGAGCATGTCCTTGGGCGTCGGGTCGTCGCTCTGCCCGGTCGAGAACTGGACGTCGGCGAGCTGGAGTATGTCGCCGCCGTTGTTCTTCGTGACGTCGAGGCGGAAGTGCTGGTACTCGGCCGGGCTCGCGATGTCGTACGACTTCGTCTGGAACCGCTCGCCGAAGGACTCCCCGGTGCGGGTGTCGAGGGTCTTCCAGTCCTTGCCGTCGGTGGAGCCCTGGAGGGTCCAGTCCTTCGGGTCGCGCTCGTCGTGGTCGTTCGCGGAGGTGAGCGCGTACGTGACCACCTTCACCGGCGCGTCCAGGTCGAACTCCGCCCAGCCGGTGGTGTCGAAGGTCAGCCACTTGCTGCTGGGCTCGCCGTCGACGAGGTTCTCCTTGACCTCCCCGCCGCCGGTGTTCTCGTCGCTGGCCCGTACGTCGGTGACGTGGTCGGTCACGTTTCCGGGGATACCGGTGCTGTAGCCGCCGTCGACACCGGAGGATCTTTTCGTCCCGTCCGGTGCCGTATCCACCGTGTTGATCCAGTCCGGCGCCGGATCACCCGATTCGAACGACGAGCTGAAGTCCCGGTCGGGCGCCGCCGCTTGGACCGGCAGCGCGACCGCCACGCCCTGTGAGGCGGCCACCAGGGAAAGTGCCGCCACCCCCAGAGCGACGGGGGAAAGCCGTCCGACGCGACCCGTGGAACTCCGTCTGTACCGAGCTCTCTGCTGCATGCCCGAGCCCTCCCAAGACATCGACAACGTTGTCAATTTCAGTACGCAAGGACCATTGGGGCGTCAAGTTGTCTGTGCTGTCAAGGGTGTTGGATGTGGCATCCGGGGTGAATGCGTGCGACGAACCAGGCATTGGTTCCATTGCGGGAGGTTGGCCCCCTGGGGGCCTTCGCCGGGGTGATCCGTGGCTGCCCCATATTTCCGGGAGGTCTCAACTCGGAAAAGACCGACGGGCAAACCTGCATTCGATCTTGCTCCGCTGGCGGGAAGTGGACTATACCTGTCGCGTCCGGCCAGTCGATCGACTGGCTCTGGACAGGCAGGACCCAGGGGGGAAATTCGAGGGCCGGCGGACCGTGGTCGATACACCTACCGCCGATTCGTCCCAGTGAATCCCCCATGCACGACCCCAGCTTGACCTAACCGCGGTGCCGGGGAGGATCCGGTTCACCGCCTGAGTCCTGGAGAAGGCGAGGACTTGAGCATGGGATCCACTTCCGCCGAGAACAGCAGCCCCGAGGGTGTCGGCCGCCGTGACCTCATCAAGAGGTCGGCCGCACTTGGTCTGATCACCGTTCCGACGATGAGCTTCCTGTCCGCCTGCGCGAGCGGCGGCGGCGACGACACGTCGGACGACAAGGGCGCCGGCAAGACCAGCAAGGACAACCCCTTCGGCGTGAAGAAGGGCGGCGGCAAGCTCGATGTCGTCGTCTTCAAGGGCGGCTACGGCGACGACTACGCCAAGGCCTGGGAAGCGGCCTTCGACAAGAAGTGGGGCACCAAGAGCGCCCACACCGGCACCCAGGAGATCACCGGCAAGCTTCAGCCGCGCTTCAACGGCGGCAACCCGCCGGACATCGTCGACGACTCGGGCGCCCAGCAGATCAAGCTGGACGTGCTCTACAAGAGCGGCCAGCTCCTCGACCTGGCCGCGGTGCTCGACGCCCCGTCCATCGACGACCCGAGCAAGAAGGTCCGCGACACCCTGATCCCGGGCACGCTGGACCCGGGCCTGCAGGGCGGCAAGGTCGTCTCCCTGAACTACATCTACACGGTGTGGGGCCTCTGGTACTCCGGCAAGCTCTTCAAGGAGAAGGGCTGGGACGTCCCCAAGACCTGGGACGACTTCCTCGCCATCTGCAAGGACGCCAAGTCGCAGGGCATCGGCGGCCTCGCCCACCAGGGCAAGTACCCGTACTACATCAACGTCGCCATCATGGACCTGATCGCCAAGAAGGGCGGTCTGGACGCCATGAAGGCGATCGACAACCTCGACCCCAAGGCGTTCGTCGGTTCCGACGCCGCCCTGGCCGCCGTCGAGGCGATCTACGAGGTGGTCGAAAAGGGCTACCTGATGCCGGGTACGAACGGCCTGACGCACACCGAGTCCCAGACCCGGTGGAACCAGTACAAGGCCGCGTTCATCACCTGTGGATCCTGGCTGGAGAACGAGCAGCTCAAGCAGACCCCGGACGACTTCGACATGAAGTTCATGCCGATGCCCAACCTGCCGGACAGCGCGCTGCCGTTCGAGGCGATCCGGGCCGGCTCCGGCGAGCCGTTCATCATCCCGGCGAAGGCCGCGAACCTGCCCGAGGCCAAGGAGTTCATGCGCTCCATGCTCTCCAAGGAGTGGTCGACGGTCTTCGCGCAGAAGGCCAACTCGCTCACCATCCTCAAGGACGGTGTCTCCGACGGCGTGCAGCTGCGTCCCGGTACGCAGTCCACGGTCGAGGCCTCCAAGGCGGCCGGCGACAACACGTTCAACTACCTGTACCCCAACTGGTACAGCGAGATGGGCACCTCCATCGAGAACGCGTCCAACGAGCTGATGTCGAAGCGCATTCAGCCGAAGGAATGGCTGAAGCGGGCCCAGGCAGCGGTCGACAAGGCGGCCAAGGACCCGGAGTCCAAGAAGAACCACCGCGACTGATCACGTAAACCCGGCACACCAGGGGCAGGATGCCATGCGAAAAGGGCAGTACCGGTTCGTCGCGGGGTTTCTCCTCGCACCTTTGGCGCTGTATCTGATCTTCGTGATCTGGCCTTACATACAGACCATCGGCTACTCCTTCACCGACTGGAAGGGCCAGTCGCAGACGTTCAGTTTCGTCGGCCTGGACAATTACAAGGCGCTGTTCCAGGACGACGTATTCCTCGGAGCGATCTGGCACAACATCCTGTTCCTGGTGTTCATCCCGGTGATCACCATCCTGCTCGCCCTCTTCTTCGCCTTCATGGTGAACGCGGGCGGGCGGGGCGGCGCCGGTGGCGTGCAGGGCGTCGCCGGCTCGCGCTTCTACAAGATCGTGTACTTCTTCCCGCAGGTGCTGTCGCTCGCGATCGTGGCGGTGCTCTTCGGAGCCCTCTACCGCAGTGACAGCGGCGGTCTGCTCAACGGCCTGCTGATCAAGCTGGGCCTGGTCGACGCCGCCAACCCCATCGAGTGGATGAACGAGCCCAACCTGGTGCTCTGGTGCCTGATGGCGGTCGTCGTCTGGCACGGCGTCGGCTTCTACCTGGTGCTGTTCTCCGCCGCCATGCAGTCCATCCCGAAGGACATCTACGAGGCCGCGCTGCTGGACGGCGCGAGCCGCACCCACACGTTCTTCCGGGTCACCCTGCCCCTGCTGTGGGACACGGTGCAGACCGCCTGGGTCTATCTCGGCATCATCGCGATGGACATGTTCGTCCTTGTCTCGACCATGACCCAGGGCACGGGGTACGGCGGCGGACCGGACCACCACAGCGAGGTCATGTCGAACGTCATGATGCGCAACTTCCTCTACTACGGAAAGAGCGGCTACGCCTGTGCCATGGGCGTCATCATGCTCCTTCTCACCCTGATCCTGTCCGTGGTCACGCTGCGCGCCACCCGCCGCGAGCGCATCGAGTTCTGAGCGGGAGACACGACTATGAGCGCACCCATCACGGAGCCGGCGAAGGTCGACGGCGCCGGAGTACCCCCGCAACGAACCGTCAAGAAGGCCCCGCCCCGGCCGGGTGACAAGCGCACCGAGGGCATGGCCCTCAACGTCTTCTCGCACGGCTTCCTGGCCCTCTGGGCGATCCTGATCATCCTGCCGCTGCTGTGGCTCGTGCTGAGCTCGTTCAAGACGGACACCCAGATCGGCGGCTCGGCCCTCGGCTGGCCGACCAACTGGCAGCTCGACGTCTTCAGCAGGGCCTGGAACAAGGGCATCGGCGACTACTTCGCCAACACCCTGATCGTGCTGGTCTTCTCGGTCCCGCTGACCATGCTCCTCGGGGCGATGGCGGCGTACGTCCTGGCCCGCTACGAGTTCCCGGGCAACCGGCTCATCTACTACTTCTTCGTCGGCGGGGCCATGTTCCCCGTCTTCCTCGCCCTGGTCCCGCTGTTCTTCATGGTCAAACGCCTCGACATGTTGAACTCGTACCAAGGTCTGATCCTGGTGTACGTCGCCTACTCGCTGCCGTTCACCGTGTTCTTCATGCACGCGTTCTTCCGGACACTGCCCGGGGCGGTGTTCGAGGCGGCGGTCCTCGACGGGGCCTCGCACACCCGGGCGTTCTTCCAGGTCATGCTCCCGATGGCCAAGCCCGGACTGCTCAGCGTCGGCATCTTCAACGTGCTGGGCCAGTGGAACCAGTACATCCTGCCCTCGGTCCTGATGCAGCCGCAGAGCAGCTCCGACCCGGAGCGCTACGTCCTCACGCAGGGCCTCATCCAGCTCCAGCAGCAGCAGGGATACGCCACCGACCTCCCCGTCCTCTTCGCGGGCGTGACGATCGCGATGATCCCGATGCTCATCGTGTACCTGTCCTTCCAGCGCCAGGTACAGGCCGGCCTCACGTCGGCGACGCTCAAGTAGGTCTCCGGCCCCTTCCGCGCCAACGCCACCCCCGTCTCGCGGGGGTGGCGTCCGCGTGTCCGGGCGGTGACGGAAATCGAACAAGACTGGACGGACCCGATTTCCGTCAAGGACTTGACTGCGGTAACCCGTTCAGCGGAGCTTGGAGTTCACAACTTGTAAGTGACCGGCGTCCCGTTGCTGTGACCCGGATCACACGGGTGGCATCGGGGCCGCCCGGCTGAGGGCAGGAGTGGATGAGTCGATGGAGACTCCGGGGTCGCAGTCGTCGCTGCACCGAGCCAATCTGGAGCGCGTCGTAAGAGCGGTGCGCCTTGCCGGATCGCTCACGCAGGCGGAGATCGCGAGGACGACGGGCCTGTCGGCCGCGACCGTTTCCAATATCGTCCGTGAACTCAAGGACGGGGGAACGGTCGAGGTCACTCCCACTTCGGCGGGCGGGCGCAGGGCCCGCAGCGTGTCCCTGAGCGGGGATGCCGGCATCGTCATCGGGGTCGACTTCGGTCACACCCATTTGCGCGTCGCGGTCGGGAATCTGGCCCATCAGGTGCTGGCGGAGGAGTCCGAGCCGCTGGACGTGGACGCCTCGGCCGCGCAGGGCTTCGACCGGGCCGAGGAGCTGGTCAGTCGCCTGATCGCGGCAACCGGTGTCGACCGGTCCAAGATCGCGGGTGTGGGGCTCGGTGTGCCGGGTCCGATCGACGTGGAGTCGGGGACCCTCGGGTCCACCTCGATCCTGCCGGGCTGGACCGGTGCGAGGCCCGCCGAGGAGCTGCGGGGGCGGCTCGGCGTGCCCGTGCACGTGGACAACGACGCCAACCTGGGCGCGCTCGGCGAGATGGTCTGGGGGAGCGGGCGCGGGGTCAGGGACCTCGCGTACATCAAGGTCGCGAGCGGTGTCGGCGCGGGCCTGGTGATCGACGGGAAGATCTACCGCGGCCCGGGTGGCACAGCGGGAGAAATCGGGCATATTACTCTTGATGAATCCGGCCCCGTGTGCCGTTGCGGCAATCGCGGCTGCCTGGAGACCTTTGCGGCGGCGCGCTATGTGCTGCCGCTCCTCCAGTCCAGCCACGGGACGGACCTGACCATGGAAGGCGTGGTCAGGCTGGCGCGGGACGGTGATCCGGGCTGCCGTCGGGTGATCGCCGACGTCGGCCGACATATCGGGAGTGGAGTCGCGAATCTCTGCAATTTGCTGAACCCGAGTCGGGTGGTCCTCGGCGGCGATCTCGCCGAGGCCGGAGAGCTCGTCCTCGGGCCCATCAGGGAGTCTGTCGGCCGCTATGCGATCCCCAGCGCCGCACGTCAACTCTCGGTGTTGCCAGGGGCACTTGGAGGCCGCGCGGAGGTGCTCGGGGCGCTCGCTCTCGCGCTCAGCGAGATGGGCGATTCGACCCTTTTGGACGGGTCTCTGAATGCCGTCACGCCTGCCTTCACTTAGAGAACGCATGGCACCGTTGCCATCTCGTTAAGTATTTACTTCTTGACGTCGCACGTGTGGCCGAGTTGACTTCCAGCCACCTCGGCCGCAACGACGCGGCCTCGTCAGGGAGGTTTCAAAGTGAACACGCAGATGCGTCGTGCCGCTGTTGCCGTTGCCGCTGGTGCGATGGCCGTTTCGCTGGCCGCTTGTGGCAGCGCCAAGGAGTCCGGTGGCGGGAGCGACAGCTCCAGCAGCTCCGCCAAGAAGGGCGACGCGATCAAGGTCGGTCTGCTCCTTCCGGAGAACCAGACGGCCCGCTACGAGAAGTTCGACAAGCCGCTCATCGAGAAGAAGGTCTCGGAGCTCACGAACGGCAAGGGCAAGGTCATCTACGCCAATGCCAAGCAGGACGCGAGCACCCAGAACCAGCAGGTCGACACCATGATCACCAACAAGGTGGACGTGCTGATCGTCGACGCTGTGGACTCCGCCGCCATCAAGAGCTCGGTCCAGAAGGCCAAGGACGCCGGCATCCCGGTCGTCGCCTACGACCGCCTCGCGCAGGGTCCGATCTCCGCCTACACGTCGTTCGACAACAAGACCGTCGGCAAGACGCAGGGTGAGGCCCTCCTCAAGGCCCTTGGCTCCAAGGCCAAGGACGGCAAGATCGTCATGATGAACGGTTCGGTCACCGACCCGAACGCCGCTCAGTTCAAGGCCGGCGCCCACGAGGTGCTCGACGGCAAGGTGAACGTGGGCAAGGAGTACGACACCAAGGAGTGGAAGCCGGAGAACGCCAACTCCAACATGGAGGCCGCGATCTCGGCGATCGGCAAGAAGAACATCGTCGGTGTCTACTCCGCCAACGACGGCATGGCCGGCGGTATCATCACCGCCCTCAAGGCCGCCGGCATCAAGGTTCCGGTCACCGGTCAGGACGCCGAGCTCGCGGGCGTGCAGCGGATCGTCTCCGGCGACCAGTTCATGAGCGTCTACAAGCCCTACGCCCCGGAGGCCGACGCCGCCGCGGAGATGGCCGTCTCGCTCGCTCAGGGCAAGTCGCTCGACTCCGTCGCCAAGGACAAGGTCGACAGCCCCACCACCAAGCAGGTCCCGTCGGTGCTCGTCCCGGTCACCTCGCTGACCAAGGACAACATCAAGGACACCGTCGTCAAGGACGGCGTCTACACGGTCCAGGACATCTGCACCCCGGCCTACGCCGCGGCCTGCAAGAAGATCGGCCTGCAGTAACAACCCTCGCAAGTCTCTATCCGCGTACGGGAATTCGGACTTGAATTCCCGTACGGGACTTGCGTGATTCGAAGCCCCTCCGGCGCCCCGCATCCAACAGCCCCGCAAGCTAGGCGGGGCGCCGGACGGAACACCCCTCCAGAAACTTCTGCACAACCTCCCGCCGGGTCAGGCGGCGAAGGAGATGGTTCACGTGTCCGCTACGCCTGTTCTGGCGTTGCGCGGGATCTCCAAGCGATTCGGTGCCGTCCAGGCGCTCACCGACGTCGAGCTCGAGGTCCACGCCGGTGAAGTGGTCGCCCTGGTGGGCGACAACGGCGCCGGAAAGTCCACGCTGGTCAAGACGATCGCCGGCGTGCATCCCATCGATGAGGGCGCCATCGAGTGGGACGGCAAGCCCGTCCAGATCAACCGCCCGCACGACGCCCAGCACCTGGGCATCGCGACGGTCTACCAGGACCTCGCGCTGTGCGACAACATCGATGTCGTCGGCAACCTCTACCTGGGTCGCGAGCTGAAGAAGCGCGGCATCCTGGACGAGGTCGAGATGGAGCGCCGCTCCCGCGAGCTGCTGGACACGCTGTCGATCCGCATCCCCAGCGTCCGCATCCCGATCGCCTCGCTCTCCGGCGGTCAGCGCCAGACGGTCGCGATCGCCCGATCGATGCTCGGTGAGCCGAAGCTCGTCATCCTCGACGAGCCCACCGCCGCCCTCGGCGTCGAGCAGACCGCCCAGGTCCTCGACCTGGTCGAGCGACTCCGCGAGCGGGGTCACGCGGTCATCCTCATCAGCCACAACATGGCCGACGTCAAGGCCGTGGCCGACAAGGTCGCCGTCCTGCGCCTCGGGCGCAACAACGGCATCTTCGAGGTCAAGTCGACCTCCCAGGAAGAGATCATTTCCGCCATCACGGGCGCCACGGAGAACGCCGTGACCCGTCGTGCGGCGCGCAGCAGCAACGGGGAGGCTCAGAAGTGAGCATCGACAAGACTTCTGAGACCCCTGAGGGTGCCGTGGAGAACCCCGAGGCGGCCGCCAAGGCCGTCACCGTGGTCGACCCCCGGCTCCTGGTCCGCGAGCAGGGCTTCGCCGGCTACGTGGGCGAGTTCAAGCGCAAGATCAAGGCGGGCGACCTCGGTTCCATCCCGGTCGTCATCGGCCTGATCATCATCTGGGCGATCTTCGCGTCGCTGAACTCGAACTTCCTCACCGCGGGCAACCTGTCCGACATCTCCGTCGCCATGGTCGGCACGGGCATGATCGCGGTGGGCATCGTGTTCGTGCTGCTGCTCGGTGAGATCGACCTGTCGGTCGGTTCGCTCTCCGGTGTGGCCGGCGCGACGTTCGCCGTGCTCAGCGTCACGCACGGCATGAACGAATGGCTCGCGTTCGTCCTGGCCATCCTCACCGGCACGGTCGCCGGTGCGATCCAGGGCTTCTTCTTCGCGCGGATCGGTGTGCCGGCGTTCGCCGTCACGCTGGCGGGTCTGCTGTTCTGGAACGGCCTCATGCTCCAGATCCTCGGCAGCAACGGCACCATCAACCTGGACAGCGAAGGCGTCGTCGCCAAGCTGACCAGCTACTACTTCACCGATGTGGCCGCCTCGTACGTCCTCGCGATCGTCGTGACCGCCGGGTTCTTCCTCAGCTCCTTCCTCGGCAACCGTCGCCGTGAGGCGGCCGGTGTGCCGTCGCGTCCGCTGAGCGAGACCATCGCCCGCACGGTGCTGCTGGGCATCCTGACCTTCGCCGTGGCGATCGTCTACAACCAGTACAAGGGCCTGCCGCTCGCCGTGGTGATCTTCGTCGCGGTCCTGCTGCTCACGGACTTCGTGCTGCGCCGCACCTCCTACGGCCGGAAGATCTTCGCGCTCGGTGGCAGCGTCGAGGCCTCCCGTCGTGCCGGTATCAACGTCGAGCTGATCCGCATCTCGGTCTTCTCGATCTCCGGCACCTTCGCCGCGGTCGGCGGTCTGTTCATCGCCTCGAAGATCGCCTCCGCCAACCAGGGCGCCGGCGGTGGTGACCTCCTGATGAACGCCATCGCGGCGGCCGTCATCGGTGGCACCAGCCTCTTCGGTGGCCGGGGCCGCACGTGGAACGCCCTCCTGGGTGTCCTCGTGATCGTCTCGATCCAGTACGGCCTGGCCCTGCAGGGCATCGCCTCGCCGGTCCAGTACATGATCACCGGTGGTGTGCTTCTCGCCACGGTCGTCATCGACGCCGTCACCCGCAAGACCCAGAAGACGGCGGGTCGCGCGTAGGGTTCACGCCCTTCACAGCCCTGTGCCCGGCACCAATGGCGGTGCCGGGCACAGTCATGTCCGGAAAGCGAATGCGTGTTCCCGTCCGGTACGGCCGATCGTGTGGCGTGGATCGCCGGGCCCGGCCCGCGGCCGCAAAGGCGGAACATTAGACTCGACAAGCCCGGCAACAGCTCTACTGCAAGGAGGCACGGGTGCCGCTGCTGACCCGCATCACGGGACCGCGCGATCTGGACCGGCTCAGCCTGGAGCAGCTGGACCAGCTGGCCGGCGAGATCAGGACCTTCCTCGTGGACGCGGTCTCCAAGACCGGCGGCCACCTCGGCCCCAACCTCGGTGTCGTGGAGCTGACCCTCGCCCTGCACCGCGTCTTCGAGTCGCCCAAGGACAGGGTGCTGTGGGACACCGGCCACCAGTCCTACGTCCACAAGCTGCTCACCGGCCGCCAGGACTTCTCCCGGCTGAAGATGAAGGGCGGCCTGTCCGGCTACCCCTCGCAGGCCGAGTCCGAGCACGACGTCATCGAGAACTCGCACGCCTCCACGGTCCTCGGCTGGGCCGACGGTCTGGCGAAGGCGAACGAGGTGCTCGGCCGTGAGGACCACGTGGTGGCCGTCATCGGTGACGGCGCCCTCACCGGCGGCATGGCCTGGGAGGCGCTGAACAACATCGCCGACGCCAAGGACCGCCCGCTGATCATCGTCGTCAACGACAACGAGCGGTCGTACGCACCGACCATCGGCGGCCTCGCGAACCATCTGGCGACCCTGCGGACCACCGACGGCTACGAGCGCTTCCTGGCCCGCGGCAAGGACCTCCTGGGGCGTACTCCGGTCGTCGGCAAGCCCCTCTACGAGACGCTGCACGGCGCGAAGAAGGGTCTGAAGGACTTCATCGCCCCGCAGGGCATGTTCGAGGACCTCGGCCTGAAGTACGTCGGACCGATCGACGGCCACGACATCGAGGCCCTGGAGTCCGCCCTCGCCCGCGCCAAGCGGTTCGGCGGCCCGGTCATCGTGCACTGTCTCACCGAGAAGGGCCGCGGCTACCAGCCCGCCCTCCAGGACGAGGCGGACCGCTTCCACGGCATCGGCCCGATCCACCCCGACACCGGCCTGCCCATCAAGGCCTCCGGCGCCGACTGGACCTCCGTCTTCGGCGACGAGATGGTCGCGCTCGGCACGGAGCGCGAGGACATCGTCGCGATCACCGCAGCGATGCTCCAGCCGGTCGGCCTGAAGAAGTTCGCCGACGCCTTCCCGAACCGCATCTACGACGTCGGCATCGCCGAGCAGCACGGCGCCGTCTCCGCGGCGGGCCTCGCCACCGGCGGACTCCACCCGGTCTTCGCCGTCTACGCGACGTTCCTCAACCGGGCCTTCGACCAGGTCCTGATGGACGTGGCCCTGCACAAGTGCGGAGTCACCTTCGTGCTGGACCGCGCGGGTGTCACCGGCACCGACGGCGCCTCGCACAACGGCATGTGGGACATGTCGATCCTCCAGATCGTCCCCACCCTCCGGCTCGCCGCACCGCGCGACGCCGACCAGGTCCGTGCCCAGCTCCGCGAGGCCGTCGAGGTGACGGACGCGCCCACCGTGGTCCGCTTCTCCAAGGGTGCGGTCGGCCCGGCCGTGCCCGCCGTGGGCCGGATCGGCGGCATGGACGTCCTGCGGGCGCCCGGCACCGACGCACCGGACGTGCTCCTGGTCTCCATCGGCGCGCTCGCCCCGATGTGCCTGGAGATCGCGACGCTCCTCGACCAGCAGGGCATCTCCACCACCGTCGTCGACCCGCGCTGGGTCAAGCCGGTCGACGAGGCGATGGCGCCGCTCGCCGAGCAGCACCGCGTCGTCGTCACCGTCGAGGACAACTCGCGCGTCGGCGGTGTCGGTTCCACGATCGCCCAGGCACTGCGCGACGCGGGCATCGACGTACCGCTGCGCGACTTCGGCATCCCGCCGCGCTTCCTCGACCACGCCTCGCGCGCCGAGGTCATGGCGGAGATCGGGCTGACCGCGCCGGACATCGCCCGGCAGGTCACCGGCCTCGTCGCCAAGCTCGACGGGCGCTACGAGCGCAGCACCCCGCAGGCCGTGGACGCGGTGGAGCCCGCGCGCGACTGACGCGGGGACAGCGCGACAGCAGGGCCGAAGGGCCGGTTTCAGCACCCTGGACGGGTGGTGAAACCGGCCGTTCGCGTTAACGGGGCCCGCGTCGGGGCATACGTGTCACCCGCCCTCTCGATGATGTCGAGGACGACAAGCGTGGGAGGTACGCCCGTGAGGAACACCCTCTTCAGGACGAAGAAGATCGAACAGTCGATCTCCGACACCGAGGAGCCGGAGCACGCACTCAAGAAGTCGCTGTCGGCTCTGGATCTCACCGTGTTCGGTGTCGGTGTCATCATCGGCACCGGCATCTTCGTCCTCACCGGCAAGGTCGCCAAGGAGAACGCGGGGCCGGGCGTCTCGCTGGCCTTCGTCGTCGCGGGCGTCGCCTGCGGCCTGGCCGCCCTCTGCTACGCGGAGTTCGCCTCCACGGTCCCGGTCGCGGGGTCCGCGTACACCTTCTCCTACGCCTCCCTGGGGGAGCTGCCCGCCTGGATCATCGGCTGGGACCTCGTCCTGGAGTTCGCGCTCGGCACGGCGGTGGTCGCCGTCGGCTGGTCGGGCTACGTCCGATCGCTGATGGACAACGCGGGCTGGCATCTGCCCGAGTCCCTGAGCGGCCGTGACGGGGCCACCGGGTTCGGCTTCGACATCCTCGCCGCCGCCCTGGTGCTGGTCCTGACCGCCATCCTCGTCGTCGGCGTGAAGCTCTCCGCCCGGATCACCACCCTGGTCGTGGCCATCAAGGTCACCGTCGTCATGATCGTGATCATCGCGGGCGCCTTCTTCATCAAGGGCGACAACTACAAGCCGTTCATCCCCAAGGCGCAGAACGTGGAGGCGGGCAGCGGCATCAAATCGCCGCTGATCCAGCTCATGTTCGGCTGGGCCCCCACCAACTTCGGCCTGCTCGGCATCTTCACCGCCGCCTCCGTGGTGTTCTTCGCCTTCATCGGCTTCGACGTGGTCGCGACGGCCGCCGAGGAGACGAAGAACCCGCAGCGGGACATGCCGCGCGGCATCCTCGGCTCGCTCTTCATCTGCACCGCGCTCTACGTCCTCGTGTCGATCGTGGTCACGGGCATGCAGAAGTACACCGAGCTGTCCGTCGACGCGCCGCTCGCCGACGCGTTCAAGGCCACGGGGCATCCCTGGTACGCGGGTGTCATCAGCTTCGGCGCCGCCGTCGGTCTCACCACGGTCTGCATGATCCTGCTGCTCGGCCAGACCCGCGTCTTCTTCGCGATGAGCCGCGACGGGCTGCTGCCGCGGTTCTTCTCCCGCGTCCACCCCCGCTTCCGCACCCCGCACCGGCCGACGATCCTGCTCGGGGTGATCATCGCGATCGTCGCGGGCTTCACGAGCCTCAGCGAGCTGGCCGAACTGGTCAACATCGGTACGCTCTTCGCCTTCGTCGTGGTCGCGGTCGGCGTCGTCATCCTCCGCCACACCCGCCCCGACCTGCACCGTGCCTTCCGCACCCCGCTGGTGCCCTGGGTGCCGATCCTGTCGGTGCTCGCGTCCCTGTGGCTGATGCTGAACCTGCCCGCCGAGACCTGGCTGCGATTCGGGATCTGGATGGTCATCGGCTGCGCCGTGTACTTCCTGTACGGCCGCACGCACAGCCGCCTGGCCGGCTCCCAGGACCCGTCCCCGAGCACCGGCGGCACCCCGCCGGCAGGCCCCCCGTCGAGCGGCCCCACGGCCTAGCAGGCCCTTCGCGCCACAGCCCTCCGGCCCCGTACTTTCCCCGCCCCGGCGTGGACGTACGGGGCCGGAGGCGCGCGAGGGACGGGTTCGGAGCCTGTTCGGAGGCCGGTTTCGCAAGCCGGTTCGAAACGGTTCAGGAAGCGGGGCGTACGGTGCGCGGGCCGGTGACCTCGGCGCCCAGTTCGGTCACCCGCCGCCGCAGTTCGCGGTCGGCCGTGACGACCAGCCGGGGGCGGTCGGGTGACCCGGCCACGAGCTCCACGATCCGGTCGTCACCGCTGCCCGGGGCCTCGTCCACCCGGACCCCGGGGACGGAAGCGACGCCCCGGGCGGCGCCCTCCACCACGAGGACGATCTCCAGCGGGCCGGGACGACCGGGCACCCCGGCCTCCGCGAGACCGGCCAGCCCCTCCCGGAGCCGCTCGGCCGCTCCACGTCGGTCGCGCCACCATCCGTCGGGCACGGATCCGACCACGTTGGCGCCGTCCACGATGAGCAGAGTCGTCATGCCCTCACCCTGCCAGAGCGCTCCCGGCCCAGCCCCGCGTCACGACGGCCAGGGCTTCGGCGGCCCGGGCCGCCTGACGACTGTTCCTTCGCGGTCCCGGGGCGAATTCCACGTGCAGGAACGGTACCCGTGCGTCGGCCGCCGTCCGGCCCTGCACGTTGTCCCGCCCGGCGAGCGGGCAGGAACGTGCCCAGGCACGGCACACGGCGAAGTCCCGGTCGCCCAGCGCGTCGGCGAGCCGGCGGCCGTCGGTGAGACCGTCCTCGCCGGCTCCCGTCGAGGCGATGACGTCGTAGTGCGGGGCCGACTTCTCGGCGAACCCGTGCAGTTGGATGCCGGGGACAGCGCGTCGGACGAGTTCGGCGCAGATCGTGTGGAACACCGTGTCCCGTCGGTGGGCCACGTCCGCCGCATTACCCTCTCCCGATTTGCGATGTGCGCCAGCAATCACAAGGAGACCTCCTGGCGCACCCCTGAGGACCCGTATCCCGAGCAGCTCCGTATCCTGGTCGGCGACCGGATGGGGGACCTGCACCGACCATCGGACCGGGTGTTCCAGGTCGACGAAGACGCGTCCCCAGCCGCGTGGTGACGGTCCCTGGTCGACGCGGTCGTACACCTCTGCGAATCGTCGGCCGGTCGAGCCGTCGACGACGGTGCGCAGGGCGAAGTCCACCTCGGCGAGTCGCTGTTCAGCCTGCTCACGGCGGCCCTCGAGGAGGAGGCCGACCCCCTCTGCGATGGTTTCCCGCTCGGTGCGGGACGGTGGCTGGAAGGCGCCGTCCGGGGCGAACCGGTCGGTGTAGGCGCCGACGGAGCGCGCCAGGTCGACGGACGGAAGGCCGTCTCCGTTCTCGTCGACGGAGGGGCTCTTTCCCTTGTCGTGGCTTCCGCGCACGACAACCGTGCCCAAACCGGCCAGAGTGGTGAGGAGTAGGAGAAGTGTTGCGATCGTTATCGTTCTGGAGCGGTTTGCCCTCATGGTTGTATCAAGATATCTCGGTGACCAGACGTCGTAGCCGCCGCACCCTGCCCGCTCTCCTGACCCCGCTCGCCCTCGCCGGCGCCCTGGCGGGGTGCGGTCTCGTCGGAGGCGGCGAGGACTCCGACTCCTCGCCGAAGGGCGGTGGCCGGTCGTTCACCGTCGCCGCGGCCGGGGACATCCTGATCCATCCTCAGCTGATCGACCAGGCCGGTGCCGACGCCAAGAAGACGGGCAAAGGGACGAACGGCCTGGACTTCGGCCCGCTGATGGCCGGGATCAAGCCCGTGATCAGCAAGGCGGACCTGGGGATCTGCCACATGGAGCCGGTGATCGGCAAGCCGAAGGGCCCCTTCGAGAGCTACCCGAACTTCCTCATTCCGCCGCAGATCGCCGGGACCATCAAGGACGTCGGCTACGACACCTGCTCCACCGCCTCCAACCACTCGATCGACCACGGGTACGAGGGAGTGAAGCGCACCCTGGACACCTTGGACGCGGCCGGCCTGAAGCACACGGGCTCCTTCCGGACGAAGAAGGACGCCCTCACCCCGCTGATCATGGACGTGAAGGGCGTGAAGGTCGCACAGATCTCCTTCGCCTTCGGCTTCAACGCGCACGAGCTGCCCAAGGACAAGCCCTGGCTGGTCAATCAGAACGACCTGAGCCGGATCAAGGCGGCGGAGAAGCGGGCCCGCGCGGCCGGCGCCGAGGTCGTGATCCTGTCCATCCACTGGGGTCGCGAACACCATCCCAACCCCTCGACCCCGCAGCTCAAGTTCGCCCGGCAACTCGCGCGCGAGACCACGGTCGACCTGGTCATCGGCCATCACGCGCATGTCGTGCAGCCGATGGAGAAGGTCGACGGCACGTGGATCGCGTACGGCCTCGGCAACCAGGTCGCGCGTCACGACGTACCCACGGGGTTGACCGAGGAGGGCGTGATCGGCTGGTTCACCTTCACGCAGCACGGTGGCACGTGGGACGTCCAGGCACGTTACGAGCCGACCCTCGTGGAGATTCCGCCGGACCCCGAGGTCACCACGGACGGCACTCCGGCCGAGCCCGCCAAGGGGCAGGTCGAGAACTATCGGCTGGTGGACGTGGCAGCCGAGCTCAAGCGGGACGACCTCAGCGACCAGGAACGCTCCCGCCTCCGGCTGGCCTTCGAGCGGACCGAGGGAACCATGCTGAACCGCGGCGCGGCGAAGGACGGCCTGGAGCCCCTCACGGAACTGCCCGGCTGAGAGAACCGGACCTCAGGACGCGCCCGGCCCCCGCGAGGGGCCGGGCGCGCACCACGTCCGAGACCGGACTGTGTTCGGCGAGGTGGAGGTGTCCCCGGCCGGATGTCCGAAGCCCGACATCTGCCTGAACTTCACCTGAACCGGAATTGACGACTCCTGCCCGAAGATGCCCATCTAAAACATGATGTTGCCCAGATCACTTTTGATCTGTGCAACTTCCTGACGGCTTCGCTGGTCTGACACGCGCGGAGACTCGGTTTTCCCACTTGTGTTCCCGCGCCACACCCGCACCCGAA
This sequence comes from Streptomyces sp. M41(2017), assembly GCF_002078175.1. Classification (GTDB taxonomy): domain Bacteria; phylum Actinomycetota; class Actinomycetes; order Streptomycetales; family Streptomycetaceae; genus Streptomyces. Next base: position 4,221,488 of record NZ_MWFK01000001.1, read on the forward strand.
CGCGGGCCGTTTCCGTGCCCGCACGCCCGTACAACCGCTTGAGAGGAACCGTCCGTTGGCGCCATCGCCCCCGGCGCGGCAGCACCGTGCTCGCCGCAGAGCTGACATGTCGCTGCTTGGCGGCATACGACCGCCCATTGGGGTTCTGTCGGCGCTCCTCCTCTCCCTGGCGGCCGTCACAGCACTCGTCCTGGGCCCGGCTGGGGACACCTCCGTGCCCAAGGCCGTGCAGACCTCGCAGCAGCACTTCGCGGAGGACGGCGCCATCGCGATGCGTGCCTCCATCGATGAGTCGGTGACCGACCTCGACCGCTCCGCCGCGCTGTTCAGCGCCGGTGCCCCGGTCTCCGCCGACACCGTCCTCGACAAACTGGGCAACACGTACCAGAAGTGGATGGGCACGGCGGTCGTCGAGATCCGGTCCGGCAAACTCGTCGCGACCCGCGGCGAGACTGTGCCGCTGACCTCCCTCGACCGGTCCACGCTCGGTGACGAGGGCGGACTCGCGCCCCGCATGGTGCGCCTCGAGAACGGCGAGATCCGGCTGCTGTCGTTCGCGCTGCTCTCCTGGCCGGGGAAGCCGCAACTGCTGCTCGTCGCCTCCAACAGCCTCAAGTTCCCCGGCATCAGCCTCGGCCAGTTCCGTTCGATCGCGGTCGTGGACCGCTCCGGGACGATCCTCAGCAGCGACGGCATCCCCGAGCCCGAGCAGGTGCTCACCGACCTCCAGCGCGAAGAGGTAGCCGCCTCCAACAAGCAGCTCAAGGCCTTCGCCAAGAAGGCCGCCGGCCGTGCCGCTCAGCACCCGCTCAGTAGCAAGGAGCCCGGCTCCGGCGGCTACCTGGGAGTCAGCGGCAGCCTGCTCGGCGGCAGCTTCCTCAGCGACCGGTCCGTGGCCGGCTACGCCGCCCTCTCCTCGCCCGAACCCGGCGAGACCACGACCGCGACGGCCCTCGGCCTCACCGTGGTCGCCATGGTGAAGGTCGCCGAGGACCCCACCCGATCGACCTCACCCGTCTTCGGGCTGATCGCTGCCGGAGCGCTCCTCGTCGTCGGCGGCATCGCCGTCGCCGTCCTGCTCGGCACGGTGCAACGACCTCTCATCCGGCTCTTCCTGGAGTCGCGCCGCCTCACCCGCGGCGACCTGGCCCGCCCGGTGAGCGTCCCCGGCTACGGCGAGGCACGCCGGATCGGCCTGGCCCTGGAACGGCTGCGCGGACAACTGCTCGGCGGACCCGCGGAACGGGACGACTCCGCGCCGCGCCCGCGTGGCCTGCGCCGCGTCGGCACCCGCGCCCTCCTCGCCGTCTGCGCCGTCCTCCTCCTGGCCTGGTCCGCCCCGCTGCTGCTCATCCTGAACCGCGCCGACGGCACCGTCGTCGTCCCGCAGCAGCTCGTCAACGACCAGCGGGAACGGACCGACACGCTCACCGACCGGGTGCGCCGCGCGCTCAACGAGGGCGAGGCCGACCTCCAGTCCGTCGCCACCCTGATCGGCGACCGCACCACCCCGGCGGACATGACCAAGGTCCTCGACCGCACCCTCAACCAGCACCTGCGCTACCAGGCGCTCTACGTCGTCGACGCCTCGGGGGACGTGGTCGCGGGGGTCGGCGACGAGCCCCGCGAGGCTCGGCCCAAGCCCGCCACCGCCGACCCGCTGCAGCTGCTCGGCCGGGGCGGCAAGAAGCCGCTCGTCGTCGGTACCGCGGAAATCCCCGGCCGTGACGGCTCGGCGCTTGTCGGCGAGTTCCGCATCGACTTCCTCAACTCCGTGCTCAAGCGGCCCGGCCTCGGCGTCGTCCGCCTCGTCGACGAGAAGGGCGAGGTCATCGCCGGCAACACCGGCTACCTCGCCTTCCAGTCGCTGCCCGACGAGCGCCTCAAGGACCTGGTCTCCGCGTCCGGCCAGAAGGTCGGCAAGTCCGCGCACGCCGCCGGTGTCCTCTACCGGGAGAACGGCGTGCAGATCGCCGCGGCGGCCCCCTTCGTGGGCGGTGGCGCGGCCAAACAGCTCGGCTGGACCGTCGTCAGCTGGCAGCCCGCCGACCGGCTCGCCATCCCGGAGTACGACGTCCAGCACCGCACGGTGCTCGCCGGACTGCTCGGCGCCGCGGCGGCGGCCGCCTGCCTCGGCTGGATGCACATCGTGGTGGCCCGCCCGCTGCGTGCCCTGGCCGCCCAGGGCGAGTCACTGGCCGACGGCGACCGCAAGACCGTCCTGTTCCCGCGCAACCACGACGAGGTCGGCGCGGTAACCCGCTCCTTCGAGCTCGTCCGCCAGCAGCTCCAGGAGCAGCGCAGACAGCAGCCAACGCCACGCCGGAGCGCACCCGGCACGGCCCAGCAGCAGCACGTTAGGAACTGATCGGCCGTGCTCTTCCTCTACACCGTCCTTATGGTGTGCTGCGCGATCCTGCTCGTGGCGGGCATCGTCGAACAGCGGCGCCATTTCACCAACCTGGACAACATCCCCACCCGCGTGCTGGTCAACGGCATCCGCGGCAAGTCGTCCATCACCCGGCTCTGCGCCGGCGCGCTGCGCGGCGGCGGCCTCACCACCGTCGCCAAGACCACCGGCACCGCCGCCCGGTTCATCCATCCCGACGCCACCGAGGAGCCGGTCTACCGCAAGTTCGGCATCGCCAACGTCGTCGAGCAGATCGGCATCGTCCGGCGCGCTGCCGCGTACAACCCGGACGCGCTCGTCATCGAGTGCATGGCAGTGATGCCGGCGCTCCAGGAGATCAACCAGTCCAAGCTGATCCGCTCCACGATCGGCGTGCTGTGCAACGTCCGTGAGGACCACCTGGCGGAGATGGGCCCCACCCTCGACGACGTGGCCCGTTCGCTCTCGCGGTCCATGCCGGAGGGCGGCATCTGCGTCACCGCCGAGCAGGAGCGCTTCGCGATCCTCCAGGAGGAGGCCGACTCCCGCGACTGCAAGCTCATCTACGCCGACCCGGAGACGGTCTCGGACGACGAGCTGCGCGGGTTCAGCTGGTTCACCTTCAAAGAGAACGTGGCGATCGCGCTCACCGTCGCCGAACTGCTCGGCGTGGAGCGGGAGACGGCCCTCCAGGGCATGTACGACGCCCCGCCGGACCCCGGTGTCCTCTCCGTCGAGCGGTATGTCACCGAGGACGGCAAGAAGGTCCGCTTCGCCAACGTGTTCGCGGCCAACGACCCCGAGTCGACACTGATGAACATCAACCAGCTCCTCGACCTCGGCGCCATCCACCGCCCCCTCAACGTGGTCATCAACTGCCGCCCCGACCGCGTCGAGCGCAACGGCCAGATGGGCGAGATCATCCCGGAACTGGACCCCGACAAGGTCTTCGTCATCGGCCACCCGGCGAAGAGCGCCATCGACGCCATGCCCGCCGAGTACCGCTCCCGTGCGGTCGACCTCGGGGGCGACCGCCGTGACCCGGACGAGTTCATGCGGCGCCTGCTCGCCGAACTCGGTCCGGACAGCTCGCTGGTGGCCATCGGCAACATCCACGGCCAGGGCGAGCACCTGCTGGAGCACCTCGCCGAACTTCCCGCCGACGAGAGCGCCGACGACGGAGCCGGGAGCGACGCCGTCGGCCGAAGGGACGCCAAGGGGAACGGGCCCGGCGCCTCCGCCGCCCCGCACACCGCGGTGGCGGTGCGCGAGCACGTCGAGACCGTCCAGCTGTACGCGCCGCGGATCGACCCGTACCAGCGGTACTCGGAGGCGTACGAGACGCGGTACGCACCGCAGACCAACCAGCCCCCGGCCCACGTCCCGACGCAGCGTTCCGCGGACAACCCGTACCCGCAGTCGGCGCAGTACGCGAACCGGCCGCAGCATCCGCACCCGACCGAGGGGGCGGCACGCGAGAGCCGCCGGCCGGAGCAGGCGCGCGCTACCTGGCCGGACGTATCGCAGGGACCCGCCGCCGCGCGGCCCCAGCCGCCCGGGCGCGGCGAACAGCCCCCGTCCCGGGGGCTGTTCGAACCCCGTGTTCCTCCCACCCACCCCGCCGACGACCAGCAGTGGCACAGCCCAGGAGAGCCCCGTTGATCCCCTCCGTCCTCACCCCCGAGATCGCCGCGATCGGCATCGGCCTGGGCCTGATGTTCTCGCTGATCTGCTATCTCACGACCAACCTCTCACCCGGCGGCATGATCACGCCGGGCTGGCTGGCGCTCACCCTCATCGAGGACCTGCAGCGCGCCGCCCTCGTCGTGGGTGTCACCGTCCTGACGTACGTCACCACGCTGCTCCTCCAGCGCTTCGTGATCCTCTACGGCAAGCGTCTCTTCGCCGCCGTCGTGCTGTCCGGCGTGCTGATCCAGGCGACCGTGATCATCGTGCTCCAGATGGAGTTCCCGCTGCTCTACGCCAACCAGACCCTGGGCTTCATCGTCCCGGGTCTCGTCGGCTACCAGCTGGTGCGCCAGCCCAAGGCGGCGACGCTGCTGTCGACCGGCTCGGTCACGCTCGCCACCTATGTCGTGCTGACCGCCGGAATCCTTCTCGGCGCCATGCCGACCGCCTGACCCGCCTTCTCTTCGGAACCTCTGGAGCCGTCACCATGCCGAAGCGCAAAGGCCGTCCCGTTCTTCACGCGGCCACCGTCCTCGTGCTGCTCACCGGCAGCGCCTTCCTCACCTTCGAACTCCGCAAGGACGAGGAGGCGAAGGTCCCGGCCGTGCAGGCCGTCACCGACCGGCCCGACCTGGAGAACTCGGGGAAGGCCACCGGCAAGCAGACCTGGGAGCGGCTGAACAATCCCACGCGCTCCGTCCTGCGCGGGGAGAACGGCGACATCCTTGCGACCTTCACGGACGGAGCCCGCACCGCGACCCTCCGCGGCCCCTCTCGCACCTTCACCGAGCCGGCCAACACCCAGTCCCGCGTGGTCACCCAGGACTGGGTGCGTCTCATGCCGGAGGCCTGGCGGAAGGGCGCCGAGAAGGAGAAGTGGTTCAAGGACTGGTTCAAGGAGTTCTACGGCAGCGAGGCCGACGACATCTTCGCGATCGCCTTCCAGTACGTCGACGGCGCGCCGGTGAAGAAGGACGACGAGGGCGTTCCGTACGCGGGTGACGCGGTCTTCGGTCCGTTCAAGGACGACGGTGTCGACCGTCTCGAACAGAATGACTTCTACGACTACCTCGGTATCAACTACACGTTCCGCGACGGTTCCACCATGCAGGCCCGCAAGGAGCGCTACCGGGCCCTGGACTGTTCCGGCTTCATGCGGATGATCTGGGGCTACAGGGCCCGCTACCCCCTGATGGCCAGCAACACGTCCGGCGACGGACTGCCGCGCAGTGCCGACGGCATGGCCCGCTCCAAGGTGGGAGTCGACATCCTGAAACTCTCCGGTCCCGCCCCCTGGTACACCCGTCCCAAGAACATCGATGTCGTCCAGCCCGGTGACCTGCTGTTCTTCAAGATGGACCACCGCACCGGCAACCACCTCGACCATGTGGCCCTGTATCTGGGCGTCGACACCGACGGGCACCGCGTCTTCATCTCCAGCCGTAAGGAGGTCAACGGGCCGACCATGGGTGACAAGGGCGGCGCGTCCCGGATCGACGGCAACGGCTTCTACGCCGGGCTGCTGCGCAGCGCCAAGCGCCTGTGAGCGGGCGGGGGCGGGCCTCGGCGGGCGGCGCGTCCCCGATTAAGGTGAACCGGTGAACGTCGACTGGCTCATACGCGGCCGCGACGGCAGGCTCAGTGTGTACCTGCTGTCGGAGGCCGCCGTCCGCTGCCGGGCGGAGCGTGGACCCGGTGGCCCCTGGGACCCGCCGCGCACCGTGGGCGGCGGCCAACGCCTGCACCCCGTACTGGCCCTGGGCCAGGGATCCGACCGTTACGCCCACCTCGTCTCCTGGCGTCCGACGGTCCGTGACGAGTCCGGCCTCGTCCACTCGACCCACTACCGGCCGGACCTCGCCGCGCTCGACTGGCACCCGATCGGGCATCCCAACCGCACCGGGGACCGGACCGGCACCCCGGCCGTCGCCGTCGACGCGCAGGGGCGTGCCCATGTCTTCGTCCGCAACAAGGGCGGCGGGGTGAGCATGATCGCGCAGAAGCTCAAGGGCGGCTGGGGGCCCTGGCGCGACCTCAAGGGGCGCGATGTCCAAGGGGACTTGGCGGCCGTCACGGGAACGTCCGGCCTGGTCGAGCTGTACGCGGCCGTGCCGGACGGTGTCCTGCACTGGCGCCAGGAGGAGGCGGGTGGCCAACCGGCCCTGGAGGAGGCGCTGGAGGCACCGGTCCGCGCGGACACCCTGCGCGCGCTCGCGACGTCCTTCGACTCCACCACGCTCTTCTTCACCGACGCGTCGGGCGACGTGTGCGCCTGGCGTCCCGGCGCCAAGCCCGCGCCCGTCCTCGCCTCCGCCGGACCCGGGCCCGTCTGCGCCATCCGCTGCGAACTCGACGGGCACGACTGCACGTTGCTCGCTCAGCGGTCCGCGAGCGGGCGGGTGGCGTTCGCCGCGTATCCCACCGAGGACGAGGCGGCCGGGGCGTGGTGGACGGAGTCGGGGCCCGAGCTTCCCGCCGACGCGTTGGTGTCGTTGGCGGAGGACGAGCACGGGCGGGTCGTCGCCGCGAGTCTCTCCCCGGCGACCGGGGAACTCCTGCTCACCCGGCGCAAGCCCGAACCGGTTCTCGCCCTGGAGCCCTGGCACCCGGTGTGACCCGGGAGGCTCCTTTCGCCCCCTCCGCCCCTGTCCGTCCCGTACCCGGGGCGCTGCCGTGGGACCCCGTTCCCAATCGCCGGAGGGGCTGGATTCTCCTCGTCGGCTCCCCGGACACGACGGTGCCCCGCAGGCCGACTGGCCTGCGGGGCACCGGTGTGACTCAGCGGAGCGTCACGCGGGGACCGAGGCGAGGCCCTGCGCGAGGAAACGCTTGCCGGTGGCCCGCTCGGAGACACCCTCGCGGTCCAGGTACGGCGTGATCCCACCGAGGTGGAACGGCCAGCCGGCACCGGTGATCAGGCAGAGGTCGATGTCCTGCGCCTCGGCGACGACACCCTCGTCGAGCATGAGCCGGATCTCCTGGGCGACGGCGTCCAGGACGCGGTCACGGACCTGCTCCTCGGTCAGGACGGAATCGCCCTGCTGGAGGAGAGCCGCCACCTCGGGGTCCAGCTCCGGCTTGAAGCCGTTCTCGGCGGAGTAGACGTAGAAGCCGCGCTTGCCCGCCTTGACGACCGCCGCGAGGTTCGGGGAGACCGTGAAGCGGTCCGGGAAGGCCCGGTTGAGGGTCTCCGAGACGTGCAGACCGATCGCGGGACCGACCAGCTCCAGGAGGACCAGGGGAGACATCGGCAGGCCCAGGGGCTCGACCGCCTTCTCCGCGACCTCGACCGGCGTGCCCTCGTCGATGACGTTCTGGATCTCGCCCATGAAGCGGGTGAGGATGCGGTTCACGACGAACGCCGGGGCGTCCTTCACCAGAACCGCGGTCTTCTTCAGCTTCTTGGCGACGGCGAACGCCGTGGCGAGCGAGGCGTCGTCCGTCTGCTCGCCGCGCACGATCTCCAGGAGCGGGAGGATCGCGACGGGGTTGAAGAAGTGGAAGCCGACGACCCGCTCGGGGTTCTTCAGCTTCGACGCCATCTCGCTGACCGACAGCGAGGAGGTGTTGGTGGCGAGGATCGCGTGCGCCGGGGCGACCGCCTCGACCTCCGCGAACACCTGCTGCTTGACACCGATCTCCTCGAACACGGCCTCGATGATGAAGTCCGCGTCGGAGAAGCCCTCGGCCTTGTCGAGCACACCGGAGACCAGGGCCTTCAGGCGGTTGGCCTTGTCCTGGTTGACGCGGCCCTTGAGGAGCAGCTTGTCGATCTCGGCGTGGACGTAGCCCACACCCTTGTCGACGCGCTCCTGGTCGATGTCGGTCAGCACGACCGGCACCTCCAGGCGGCGCAGGAACAGCAGCGCCAGCTGGGAGGCCATCAGGCCCGCGCCGACGACGCCGACCTTGGTGACCGGACGCGCGAGGGACTTGTCCGGCGCGCCCGCCGGACGCTTGCCGCGCTTCTGGACCAGGTTGAAGGCGTAGATGCCCGCCCGCAGTTCGCCGCCCATGATCAGGTCGGCGAGCGCCGTGTCCTCGGCGTCGAAGCCCTTCTGCAGGTCCCCGTCCTTCGCCGCGGCGATGATGTCGAGCGCGCGGTAGGCGGCCGGAGCGGCCCCGTGCACCTTGCCGTCGGCGATGCCCCGGCCGCGCGCGACGGCCTGGTCCCAGGCCTCACCGCGGTCGATCGCCGGGCGCTCGATGGCGATGTCGCCCTTGAGGACGGCGGCCGTCCACAGCAGCGACTGCTCCAGGAAGTCCGCGCCCTCGAACAGCGCGTCGGCGATGCCGAGGTCGTAGACCTGGCCGCCCTTGAGCTGCTTGTTCTGGTTGAGCGAGTTCTCGATGATCACCGAGACGGCCTTGTCGGCGCCGATCAGGTTCGGCAGGATCGTGCAGCCGCCCCAGCCGGGGACCAGACCGAGGAAGACCTCGGGCAGCGAGAACGCCGGCAGGGCCGCGGAGACGGTCCGGTAGGTGCAGTGCAGACCGACCTCGACGCCACCGCCCATCGCCGCGCCGTTGTAGTAGGCGAAGGTCGGGACCGCGAGGCCCGACAGCCGCTTGAAGACCTCGTGGCCGCCCTTGCCGATGGCGAGCGCGTCCTCGTGCCGCTTGAGCAGCTCGACACCCTTGAGGTCGGCGCCGACCGCGAAGATGAACGGCTTGCCGGTGATGCCGATACCGACGATCTCGCCGGCCGCGGCCTCCTTCTCGACCTGGTCGAGGGCGGCGTCGAGGTTCGCCAGCGACGCCGGGCCGAAGGTGGTCGGCTTGGTGTGGTCGAAGCCGTTGTCGAGCGTGATCAGCGCGAAGCGCCCGGCGTTGAACGGCAGGTCGAGGTGGCGTACGTGCGCGGACGTCACGACCTCGTCGGGGAACAGCTCGGCCGCGCCCTTGAGGAGTTCGGTGGTGCTCACTTGTCGCCTCCGGCGTCCTTGTGGTGCGGGTTCTCCCAGATGACCGTGGCGCCCATGCCGAAGCCGACGCACATGGTCGTGAGGCCGTAGCGGACCTCCGGCTGCTCCTCGAACTGGCGGGCCAGCTGCGTCATCAGACGGACGCCGGAGGAGGCGAGCGGGTGGCCGTAGGCGATGGCGCCGCCGTACTGGTTGACGCGCGCGTCGTCGTCGGCGATGCCGTAGTGCTCCAGGAACGCGAGCACCTGGACGGCGAAGGCCTCGTTGATCTCGAAGAGGTTGATGTCCTCGATCGACAGACCGGCCTTCGCGAGCGCCTTCTCCGTCGCCGGGATCGGGCCGTAACCCATGACCTCCGGCTCGACACCCGCGAAGGCGTACGAGACGAGGCGCATCCGCACGGGCAGGTCGTGCTCGCGGGCGAAGTCCTCGGAGGCGATGATCGAGGCGGTCGCGCCGTCGTTCAGACCGGCCGCGTTGCCCGCGGTGACCCGGCCGTGCACGCGGAACGGGGTCTTGAGACCGGAGAGGTTCTCCAGCGTGGTGCCCGGACGCATCGGCTCGTCGGCGGTGACCAGGCCCCAGCCCGTCTCACCGACCTCCGCGTTGGTGTTGCGCACCGAGACGGGCACCAGGTCCTGCTGGATCTTGCCGTTGGCGTACGCCTTGGCGGCCTTCTCCTGCGAGCGCACGGCGTACTCGTCGGCGCGACGCTTGGTGATCGTGGGGTAGCGGTCGTGCAGGTTCTCGGCGGTCATGCCCATGAACAGGGCGGACTCGTCGACCAGCTTCTCGCTGACGAACCGCGGGTTCGGGTCCACGCCCTCGCCCATGGGGTGACGGCCCATGTGCTCGACACCGCCGGCGATGACGGCGTCGTACGCGCCGAAGGCGATGGAGCCCGCGGTGCTGGTGACGGCGGTCAGCGCGCCCGCGCACATGCGGTCGATGGAGTAGCCGGGGACCGACTGGGGCAGCCCGGCGAGGATGCCGGCCGTGCGCCCCAGGGTGAGGCCCTGGTCGCCGATCTGCGTGGTCGCGGCGATGGCGACCTCGTCGATCTTCTGGGGGTCAAGACCGGGGTTGCGGCGCAGCAGCTCCCGGATGGCCTTCACGACGAGGTCGTCGGCGCGGGTCTCGTGGTAGATGCCCTTCGGGCCCGCCTTGCCGAACGGGGTGCGGACGCCGTCGACGAAGACGACGTCCCTGACGGTACGAGGCACGATGGCTCTCCTCCAGATGCGGGATGGCACTGCTGCGCGGGCACACGCCTGAGCGCGCGCTCAGCACCCATGCTACTTACGAGTAACCATCGTGCCCAGTCCCGCGGCCGGGAGCGGCGAAGGTCACATCCGTAAGGCGTACGCAGGGATCCGCGGGCAGGGCGGCGTGTGCTCCCGCCCGGCTCGCGGATCTTGGCGTGATCTCGACGCTCCGGGCCGGCCTCCGGAGCCCGTTCGGCGTAGTCCCGGTGGCCACAGGCGTCGCGGCGCGCCCCTTCAGGGGCTGTCCAAGGCCCTACGAGGGGTCTCTAGGCCGCCTTCAGGGACAGCGCGGTCACCAGGACGGGCGTGACCAGCTCGACCTGCCAGGGCCGCGCCCCGTACCCGGTGAGGGCCGCGCCCACGGACTCGGCGTCCGGGGTCGCCGGCGGTTCCCAGCACACCCGCCGCACGGTGTCCGGGGTGATCAGGTTCTCCTGCGGCATGTTCAGCTGCTCGGCCAGTGCCGACACGGCGGCCCGCGCGGCGGAGAGCCGGGCGGCGGCGGCCGGGTCCTTGTCGGCCCACGCGCGCGGCGGCGGCGGACCGGTCACCGGCTGCCCGGGCTGCGGCAGCTCGGCGTCCGGCAGTTCCCTGGCCCGGTCGACCGCGGCCTGCCACTGGTCCAGCTGGCGCCGTCCCATGCGGTGTCCGAAGCCGTTCAGCGCGGACAGCGCGTGCACGTTGGCCGGCAGACCCAGTGCGGCCTCGACGATGGCCGCGTCCCCGAGCACCTTGCCCGGCGAGATGTCCCGGCGCTGCGCCACCCGGTCCCGGGTCTCCCACAGTTCCCGCACGACGGCCATCTGCCGGCGGCGGCGGACCTTGTGCATGCCGGACGTGCGGCGCCACGGGTCCTTGCGCGGCGGGGCGGGCTCGGCCGCGGCGATGGCGTCGAACTCCTGGCGGGCCCAGTCCAGCTTGCCCTGCCGGTCGAGCTCCTTCTCCAGGGCGTCGCGGAGGTCGACGAGGAGTTCCACGTCGAGCGCGGCGTAGCGCAGCCAGGGCTCGGGCAGCGGGCGGGTGGACCAGTCGACGGCGGAGTGGCCCTTCTCCAGGACGAAGCCGAGGACGCTCTCGACCATGGCGCCGAGGCCCACGCGGGGGAACCCGGCGAGCCGGCCGGCCAGCTCGGTGTCGAAGAGGCTGGTGGGGATCATGCCTATCTCGCGGAGACAGGGCAGGTCCTGGGTCGCGGCGTGCAGCACCCACTCGGCGCCGGAGATCGCCTCGCCGAGGCCCGACAGATCGGGACAGGCGACGGGGTCGATCAGCGCGCTGCCCGCGCCCTCGCGGCGCAGCTGCACGAGATAGGCGCGCTGGCCGTATCGGTACCCGGACGCGCGTTCGGCGTCGACGGCCACCGGGCCGGTGCCCGCGGCGAACGCCGCGACCACCTCGGCGAGGGCGGCCTCGTCGGCGATCACCGGCGGAATGCCCTCGCGGGGCTCGAGCAAGGGGATCGGCGCCGATTCGACGTCGTCCGGAGGGCCGCCTCCGGTGGTTCGCAGTGAGCTGTCTGCTGCGGTCTCTTGGGCGTCGGTCACCTGTCAAGGGTATCCGTGTATGGACAACGCCCGTCGACGGAACGTTCCGTCGACGGGCGTCTGAGGGTCGTAAACCAGTCAGCTCGGTGAAAGATCCGGTTCACGCACAGGGGGGAGGAGGCCGGGTGGGGGAGTGCGGAGCGGTGCGGGGGAGAGGTCAGTGGATGATGCCGGTCCGCAGCGCGACCGCGACCATCCCGGCGCGGTCACCCGTGCCGAGCTTGCGGGCGATGCGGGCGAGGTGGCTCTTGACGGTCAGCGCGGACAGGCCCATGGAGACGCCGATGGCCTTGTTCGACTGGCCCTCCGCGACCAGGCGCAGGACCTCGACCTCGCGGCCGGACAGTTCGCGGTAGCCGCCCGGGTGGCTCGGGGCACCCGGGGGGCGGCGGTGCATACGGGCGGCGGCCGAGCCGATGGGCGCGGCGCCGGGCCGGGTGGGGAGCCCGACGTTCGTACGGGTGCCGGTGACGACGTAGCCCTTGACACCGCCCGCGAGGGCGTTGCGCACGGCGCCGATGTCGTCGGCGGCGGAGAGGGCGAGGCCGTTGGGCCAGCCCGCGGCTCGGGTTTCGGACAGAAGGGTGAGGCCGGAACCATCCGGCAGGTGGACATCGGCGACGCAGATGTCGCGCGGGTTGCCGATGCGGGGACGGGCCTCCGCGACGGACGACGCCTCGATGACGTCGCGCACTCCGAGCGCCCACAGATGGCGGGTGACGGTGGAGCGGACCCGAGGGTCGGCCACGACCACCATGGCGGTCGGCTTGTTCGGGCGGTAGGCGACCAGGCTTGCGGGCTGCTCGAGGAGAACGGACACCAGGCCTCCTGGGGGTGCGGGGACGGGGACCGGCTCTGGGGGGCGAGCCAGGACGAACCGTGCTTTCAAGGTCACAGACGTCTTCGGCATCAAACCCGTGGACCTTTAGAGAATGATCACGATGTGGTGAGTAACAATCCGTGCAATTCGGACACGCGATCGATCATCCGAAGATCGAACCGAGTCGCTCCACGTCGATACGCGGCCGAAAGTGGTCGTATCGACAAAGAAACCGGCAAGCGGGTGAAGACCGGCGGTCGGACGGACGGGGGTGTGGGGGTCGGACGGATCGGGGTCGGGACATGCGAAAGGCGCGCGTCGGAACGCGCGCCTCTCGCGGGGGGGGGGGGGGGGGGAACGGGATCAGCGGGACTGCGGCCCCCGGCGCTGCGGCAGGGTGACCACCGAGGCGTCTCCCGGAGGCACCGGCGGCAGACCGGCGATCTGGCACAGCAGGTCGCACCAGGCCGCGAGGTGCGCGGCGGTGTCCGGAACACCTCCGAGGCCCTCCCGCGGCGTCCAGGACGCCCGGATCTCGATCTGTGAGGCGGCGGGGCGTTCCGAGAGCCCGCCGAAGTAGTGGGAGCTCGCGCGCGTGACGGTGCCGCTCGGTTCGCCGTACGACAGCCCGCGGGCCTTCAGCGCGCCCGTCAGCCACGACCAGCAGACCTCGGGGAGGAGCGGGTCCGCGGCCATCTCGGGCTCCAGCTCCGCCCGGACCAGGGTCACCAGACGGAACGAGCCCTGCCAGGCGTCGTGCCCGGCCGGATCGTGCAGCAGGACGAGCCGGCCGTCGGCCAGATCCTCGTCGTCCGCGACGACCGCGGCCTCCAGCGCGTAGGCGTGAGGCGCCAGGCGCTGCGGTGGTCGCGTCGGGTCGATCTCGATGTCCGGCCGCAGTCGCGCGGCCCTCAGGGCGTCGACGGCCGCCCGGAAGGGCAACGGGGCCGTCTCCACCGCATTCCTGTCCTCCTCCTTCGCGTCGTCCATTCCGCCAGCGCCGTCCGACAGTCGTCCCTGAGCCGCAGCCATGCGGGGAAGATTAAGGGGAACGGAGCCCGCGTGCAGGGAGAGACACCCGTGCGTGGGACCCCTGTCCGGATCGCGCCGCGCGAACACCGCTTTCCGCGCACCCCCTGCGAGGGGGCGCGGTGGTCACCGGGGGTCGCCGGAGCCCGGGACCGGGCGGTCCGCGCGCCGTGGGAGACTTTCCGTCGTGAGCGCCAACCACAGCCCCGCCGGGCAGCAGCCGACAGCCACGTACGAGTCCGCCTTCCTCAAGGCGTGCAGGCGCGAGCCCGTGCCGCACACCCCTGTGTGGTTCATGCGGCAGGCGGGTCGCTCACTGCCCGAGTACCTCAAGGTGCGCGAGGGCATCCCCATGCTGGAGTCCTGCATGCGGCCCGAGCTCGTCGCCGAGATCACGCTCCAGCCGGTCCGCCGGCACGGCGTGGACGCCGCGATCTACTTCAGCGACATCGTCGTCCCGCTGAAGGCCATCGGTGTCGACCTGGACATCAAGCCGGGCGTCGGCCCCGTCGTGCAGAACCCGATCCGCACCCGCGCCGACCTGGCCCAGCTGCGCGATCTGACCCCCGAGGACGTCTGGTACGTCACCGAGGCCATCCAGCTCCTGACGGCCGAGCTGGGCGAGACCCCGCTCATCGGGTTCGCGGGCGCGCCGTTCACCCTCGCGAGTTACCTCGTCGAGGGCGGACCGTCGAAGAACCACGAGCACACCAAGGCGCTCATGTACGGCGACCCGCAGCTGTGGGCCGACCTGCTCGACCGTCTCGCCGAGATCACCTCCGCCTTCCTGAAGGTGCAGATCGAGGCGGGCGCGAGCGCCGTCCAGCTGTTCGACTCCTGGGTCGGCGCCCTGGCCCCCGCGGACTACCGCCGCTCGATCCTGCCCGCGTCCACGAAGGTCTTCGACGCCGTCGCCGGATACGGCGTCCCCCGCATCCACTTCGGCGTCGGCACGGGCGAGATCCTCGGCCTCATGGGCGAGGCCGGCGCGGACGTGGTGGGTGTCGACTGGCGCGTCCCGCTCGACGAGGCCGCCCGCCGTGTCGGCCCCGGCAAGGCGCTCCAGGGCAACCTCGACCCGGCGGTGCTGTTCGCGCCGACCTCGGCCGTGGAGGCCAAGACCCGCGAGGTGCTGGACGCCGCCGCCGGTCTGGAGGGCCACGTCTTCAACCTCGGCCACGGCGTCCTGCCCTCGATGGACCCGGACTCCCTGACCCGGCTCGTGGAGTACGTCCACACCCGGACGGCGCGCTAGCACCGGCCCCGCCGTGACGGCCGGCCCCGCCGGCTCACCAGCCGTGCCGCGCCTGTCTGCCGAACAGCAGGCGGCGCGGTTCGGGCGGCGGCGGGGTGCCGGGGCGCAGCGGCCAGGCCAGCAGCATGCCGGCGAGGAAGCCCACGACGTGCGCGGCGTACGCGACGGTGCCCGCGTCCGGCACCGCCGCACCCGACGAGTACGCGGCCTGGAGCACGAACCAGAAGCCCAGCACGATCCACGCGGGCAGCCGGAGCGGCAGGAACACCAGGAACGGGACCAGCACCCAGACCCTGGCCCTCGGATACAGCACCAGGTAGGCGCCGAGGACCCCCGCGATCGCTCCCGAGGCGCCGATCAGCGGGTCGCCCGAGTCCGCGTTGACCAGCGCGAAGCCGTAGGCCGCGGCGTAGCCGCACGCCCCGTAGAAGAGCGTGAAGCGGACGTGGCCCAGGCGGTCCTCGATGTTGTTGCCGAAGATCAGCAGGAAGAGCATGTTGCCCAGCAGGTGCAGCCAGCTCCCGTGCAGGAACATCGCCGTCAGCACCGACAGTGGGGGCGACTTGTCGTAGTCCGGCGGCCCCAGCACGCATCCCGCGCCGTGCGCTCCGGCCCCGACCTCGCCGGTCGGCACCAGACGCGCCATCCGATGGTGGATCAGTTCCTGCGGCACGGCCGCGTACTGGTCCGTGAACGCGTGCAGGTGGCACAGCTGCGAGAGGGCGCTGTCACCCGCCGCGGATCCGGCCAGACCGGGTGTGTAGAGGAACACGATGACATTGGCGGCGATCAGGGCGTACGTCACATAGGGCGTGCGCCGCGCCGGGTTCACGTCATGGACGGGGATGACCACAAGGAAGTACTGCCCGCGATGCACGGGGTGAATGCGCGGGCCGTCCAGCCCCAGGGCCCCCGCGCCCGGCCGGAGTTCACCACCTCGCCCCACTGAACACACCTGCCCCGCCGGCCGTATGTGTCCTCAACCGCCCCCGCCGTGACGGATGTTCCGGCGTGGGTTCGACGCGACGACGTGATGACGTGAGGACACAGGCGATGAACGACCGAGTTACTCCTCCGATGCAGGCCCTGCCCGACGGCGAGGCGGAGATCGCCCTCGTGGTCCACCTCCCCTGGGAGGACGTGGCCGCGCTCGGCCAGGAGGCCGGACGGCTCGCGGCCCGGATGCAGCGCCCGGTGACCCTGGACGAGGCCGTGAGCCACCGCCTGCGGTCCACCCGCTCGGCGGCGCACGCCAAGCCCGCCCAGACCCCGCCCGCGGTCACCCCGCCCGCCTCCGTCTCGTCGCTGCCCGCCCGGCCGCCGGGGGAGCAGGCCCGCCAGGCGATAGACCGCATTAACGGATCGGCGGGCCACGAGTCCGCCTAGCGGCCGGCGTGACGACGGACGCGACGAGGTCCACCGTGGGGCCGTCGGCGTGGGGGAGCGGCGCGCGCCGTCACGAGGCGCCGGCCCGCACCTTCGCCGTCGCCTTGCGGGCCGCCACCAGGACGGGGTCCCAGACGGGGGAGAACGGCGGCGCGTAGCCGAGGTCGAGGGTCGTCATCCGTTCCACCGTCATGCCCGCGGTCAGCGCCACCGCCGCGACGTCCACCCGCTTGCCCGCCCCCTCCCGGCCGACGATCTGCACGCCGAGGAGCCGCCCGGTGCGCCGCTCCGCGAGCATCTTCACCGTCATGACCTCGGCCCCCGGGTAGTAGCCCGCGCGGCTCGTCGACTCGACGGTGACGGTCTCGAACCGCAGGCCCGCCCGGTGCGCGTCCTTCTCGCGCAGACCGGTGCGGGCGATCTCCAGGTCGCACACCTTGCTCACCGCGGTCCCGACGACCCCGGGGAACGTCGCGTACCCGCCGCCCACGTTGGTGCCGATCACCTGGCCGTGCTTGTTCGCGTGGGTGCCCAGCGCGATGTGCCGCTCGCCTCCCGAGACCAGGTCGAGCACCTCGACGCAGTCGCCGCCGGCCCAGATGTTCTCGTGCCCGCGCACCCGCATCGCCAGGTCGGTGAGCAGACCCCCGTGGTCGCCCACCGGCAGCCCCGCCGCCCGCGCCAGCGCCGTCTCGGGGCGAACGCCGATGCCGAGCACCACCACGTCCGCCGGATACTCGGCGTCGTCCGTGACGACCGCGCGGACCCTGTCGTCGTCACCCGTGAGCACCTTGGTGACCTCTGCGTCGTCGACCATCGTGATGCCGAGGCCCTCCATGGCCGTGTGCACCAGGCGGCCCATGTCCGGGTCGAGCGTGGACATCGGCTCCTTGCCGCGGTTGACGACCGTCACCTCGTACCCGCGGTTGATGAGCGCCTCGGCCATCTCCACCCCGATGTAGCCCGCCCCCACGACCACGGCACGGCGCCCCCGCGACCTCTCCAGCGTGTCGAGCAGGGCCTGCCCGTCGTCCAGGGTCTGCACGCCGTGCACGCCCGGCGCGTCGATGCCCGGCAGATCGGGCCGCACGGGCCGCGCGCCGGTCGCGATCACGAGCTTGTCGTACGGCGTCCACGCCTCGGTCCCGGTGTCCAGCTCGCGGGACCGCACCCGGGCGCCCTCGACGTCGATCTCCGTCACCTCCGTGCGCATCCGCAGGTCGATGTCGCGTTCCCGGTGCTCCTCCGGGGTCCGCGCCACCAGCCGGTCGCGGTCCGTGACGTCGCCGCCCACCCAGTAGGGGATGCCGCACGCCGAGTACGAGGCGAAGTTGCCCCGTTCGAAGGCGACGATCTCCAGTTCGTCGGGCCCGCGCAGCCGGCGCGCCTGTGACGCGGCGGACATGCCCGCCGCGTCACCGCCGATCACGACCAGTCGTTCCCGGCCCCCACCACTACCGCTCGTTCGGCTCATGCTCATACGAACACGCTACGGGGGCCCGGCATTTCAGTCCCGCTCACCGCCGCCCTCGGCCCTGCCGCCCGCCGGGGGGCCGGCCTGCGGAGCCGCGGTGCCCGCGTCGGGGCCCGGGGACGGGCGTGACGCCGGGACGGCGGCCGGTCCCGCGGCGGTCGCCGGACCCGCGGCCGCGGCGGCGGGCCGGTGACGCAGCCGGGGCCGCACCACGAACAGCCACACCGCGGCGATCAGCGCGACGCCCGCCGCGAAGGGGAGGACCGCCCCGATCGCGAGAGCAAGCCAGCGGATCATGGTGACCAGCACGTTCCAGCCGCCGGCGAGCGCGTCCAGGAAGCCCGGGTCGTCGTCCTTCTTCTCGGCGTGCCGCACCGCCGTCTGGGACAGCGACAGCGTGATCGTCGCCAGACTCGTACGGTCCTTCAGCGAGGCCTGCCGTGCGAGCAGCGCCTCCAGATCGGCCTCGCGGCTGCTCAACTCCCCTTCCAGGGTGACCACATCGCTGAGCTTGGTCGCCTTGTCCATCAGCTCGCGGACCCGGGCCACGCTCGCGCGCTGCGAGGCGATGCGGCTCCGCACGTCCACGACCTCGTCGGTGACGTCCTGCGCCTTGGCCGTGCGCTCCAGGACCTTTCCCGTGCCCTCCAGGTCGCCGAGCACCTGGTCGTACCGCTCGGTGGGCACCCGCAGGACGACACGGGTGCGTTCCCGGCCCTCGCCGTCCCGCGTGGTCGTCTCGTCGCCCACGTAGCCCCCGGCGCTCTCGACGGTGGTCCGCGTGTCGTCCAGGGCCTGGGGGACGTCCTTGACCCGAACCGTCAGCGAGGCGGTGCGGATGATGCTGTTCGCGGACAGCTTCGGCGGGGCGGTGGCCCTGCGGCCCGTCGCGCTGTCACTGCCCGCGGCGCCCGAGTCCGCCTTCTGCGCGCTCCCACCCCCGTCGTCCGCCGCGGCCGCCTTGCTGTCGCCGGCGCTGTCGGACGAGCTGTCGCCGGCACCGCATCCCGTCAGGGCGAGCGCGGTGACGAGGAGCACCCCGGCCAGGACACGCGACGGCCGGGACGGGCGCGACGGGAGAGCGGGAAGAGGGGACGGTTCCGGCGACGCCGATCGTGCCGGTCGTGCTGACGTACGTGTGCGCATGGCCTACCCCCGGGACGGTGACTGACTGACGCTCCTTCGACGCCCGGCCGCCCCAGGACGTTGGCCGGATCCGGTCCCGATGCGGTCACGGTCCGGACTCGCACCGGACACCGGGCTCCCCGGCAAAGGCGCCGCCGGGGTCTGAGAAGGTGGAGACATGCGCGAAGAGGACGTTCGTACGGGTTCGGGACACGTCGTGGTCGTCGGGGGCGGCATCGCCGGGCTGGCCGCCGCCCACCGCCTGCTGGGGCGCGGGTTCCGCGTCACCGTGCTGGAGGCGTCGGACCGTCTCGGCGGCAAGCTGCTGACCGGCGAGATCGCGGGCGCGCGCGTGGACCTCGGCGCCGAGTCGATGCTGGCGCGCCGCCCCGAGGCCCTGGCCCTCGCCCGTGAGACCGGCCTCGGCGACCTCCTCCAGCCGCCCGCCACCGCCTCGGCCTCGCTGTGGAACCGGGGCGTCCTGCGCCCCATGCCCAAGGGACACGTCATGGGCGTCCCCGGCACCGCCTCCGCCCTCGCGGACGTCCTCTCCCCGGAGGGCCTGCGCCGCGTCGAGCGCGACGCCGACCTCCCGCGCACCGAGGTCGGCGACGACATCGCGGTGGGCGAGTACGTGGCCGCCCGCATGGGCCGCGAGGTCGTCGACCGTCTCGTCGAACCCCTCCTCGGCGGGGTGTACGCGGGCGACGCCTACCGGATCTCCCTGCGCCTCGCCGTCCCCCAGCTGTACGCCGCCGCCCGCACCCACACCTCCCTCACGGAAGCGGTCCGCGAGATCCAGGCCAGGGCCGCCGCCGCGCAGCAGACCGGGCCGGTGTTCATGGGCATCGACGGTGGTGTCGGCCGACTGCCCCTCGCCGTGGCCGGGTCGGTGACCGCACGCGGCGGCGAGATCCTCACCGGGACCCCGGTCACCGAACTGCGCAGGACGAGCCGCGCGTCCGACGAGCGGCCCGGGTCCGCCTGGCGCATCGTCGCGGGCGGCCGGGTCCTGCACGCCGACGCGGTCGTCCTCGCCGTGCCCGCCCCGGCCGCCGCCGCGCTGCTGCGCGCCGAGGCACCCGCCGCCGCGACCGAACTGGCCGCCGTCGAGTACGCGTCGATGGCCCTCGTGACCCTCGCCTACCGCAGCGCCGACGCCACCCTCCCCGAGGGCAGCGGATTCCTGGTCCCGCCGGTCGACGGACACACCATCAAGGCCTCGACGTTCGCCTCCCGTAAATGGGGCTGGATCGCCGACCGGAACCCGGACCTGACCGTGCTGCGCACCTCCGTCGGGCGGTACGGCGAGACGGAGGTGCTCGGCCGCCCCGACGACGACCTGGTCCGGGTGTCCCGGCACGACCTGCGGGAGGCCACCGGCCTCGACGCGGACCCGGTGGAGACCCGGGTGACACGCTGGGACGACGGACTGCCCCAGTACCCGGTGGGCCACCACGCGCGCGTGGCCCGGGTCCGCGAGCACGTCGGCAAGCTGCCGGGCCTCGCCGTCTGCGGAGCCGCCTACGACGGCGTCGGCATCCCCGCCTGCATCGCCTCCGCGTACGCCGCCGTGGACGGCCTCGGCGGCGACTTCGGCGGCCTGGACGCGTTGCGGGCCGACCCGGTGCAGAGCCTGCACGGCGGAGCGGGAGAATAGCCCCATGAGTGACGACGCCCCCACCACCGAGTCCGGCAGGGTCCCGAACAAGGGCAAGCTGGCCAAGGACCTCAACGAGGCCATCCGCTACACCTTGTGGTCCGTCTTCCGGCTGAGGGACGTACTGCCGGAGGACCGCGCCGGTTACGCCGACGAGGTCCAGGAGCTGTTCGACCAGCTCGCCGCGAAGGACGTCACCGTCCGCGGCACCTATGACGTCTCGGGGCTGCGGGCCGACGCCGATCTCATGATCTGGTGGCACGCCGAGACCAGCGACCAGCTCCAGGAGGCGTACAACCTCTTCCGGCGCACCCGCCTCGGCCGCGCGCTGGAGCCGGTCTGGTCGAACATGGCGCTCCACCGGCCCGCCGAGTTCAACCGCTCGCACATCCCGGCGTTCCTCGCCGACGAGACGCCCCGCGACTACGTGAGCGTCTACCCCTTCGTGCGCTCCTACGACTGGTACCTGCTGGCCGACGAGGACCGTCGCCGGATGCTCGCCGACCACGGCAAGATGGCCCGCGGCTACCCGGACGTGCGCGCCAACACGGTCGCCTCGTTCTCCCTCGGCGACTACGAGTGGATCCTCGCGTTCGAGGCCGACGAGCTGTACCGCATCGTGGACCTGATGCGTCATCTGCGCGCCTCCGAGGCCCGGATGCACGTGCGCGAGGAGGTCCCGTTCTACACGGGCCGTCGCAAGCACATCACCGAACTGGTGGCAGGACTCGCCTGACCGGCACGACACGACGGCGGGCGCCCCTGTTCCGGGGGCGCCCGCCGTCGTCATGTCACCGAACCGTCCGTCAGGGCGCCTGCCCGGCGCTCCGGGCGGCCGGCCCGGCCTGTTCCGCTTCCCCGGGCGTCGCCGCCGCGCCCTTCGTGCCCTCGGTGCCGCGCTCACCGTCGGGCGTCTGCGCCGCCGGCTCCTTGTGCGGTGCGCATCCGGCGTCCCGCCCGGGAAGCCGCCCCTCCAGCAGGTAGGCGTCCAGATAGCCGTTGACGCACTTGTTGGGGCCGCCGCCGATCCCGTGGGTCCCGGCGCCGTTCTCCGTCACCAGCACCGAACCCCACAGCCGCCTGTGCAGCTCCTTCGCCCCGTCGTACGGCGTCGCCGCGTCCCGCTCGGCCGCCAGGATCAGCGTCGGCGGCAACTCTCCGGGCAGCGTCCGCACGTCGAGCGGCTTCTGCCGCGGCACCGGCCAGTACGCGCACGGCAGGTTCATCCACACGTTGTCCCAGGTCTCGAACGGCGCCACCCGCGCGAGCCGCGTGTTGTCGCGGTCCCAGGTGCGCCAGTCGGTCGGCCAGGACGCGTCGTTGCACTCCACGGCCGTGTAGACCGCGCTGCCGTTCTCCTGCTCCGCCGCCGCCTCCGGATGCGGCCCCGCGATCTGCACCAGCGGCTTCGGGTCACCCTTCAGATAGGCGGACAGCGCCAGGGCACGCCGCGGCCAGTAGTCGTCGTAGTACCCGGCCTGCAGGAAAGCCCCCTGGAGCTGGGCCGGCCCCACCTTGCCCCCGGCCGGCTTCGCGGCGAGCCGGGCCCGCGCCCTCTCGTACGAGTGCAGCACCTCATCGGGTGTGCCGCCGAGGCCGTACACCTCGTCGTGACGCGCGATCCAGCCGCGGAAGTCCGCCCAGCGGCCCTCGAACGCGGCCGACTGGTCGAGGTTGTTGCGGTACCAGATCTGCTCGGGATCCGGGTTCACCGCCGAGTCGAAGACCATCCGGCGCACGTGCGAGGGGAACAGGGTCGCGTACAGGGCACCGAAGTACGTCCCGTACGACGCGCCCATGAACGTCAGCTTCCGCTCGCCGAGCCCCGCGCGCAGCACGTCCAGGTCTCGGGCGTTGTTCAGCGACGTGTAGTGGCGCAGGCCCGCTCCGGAGCGCTGCGCGCAGCCGCGCGCGTACGCCTTCGCCTCCGCGATCCGCTCCTTCTTGTACGACTCGGAGGGAAACGTCGGGGACAGCGAGGGCGCCTTCTGGAACCGCTTCGGGTCCTGGCAGGACAGCGGCGCGGAACGGTCGACACCGCGCGGCGCGTAGCCGACGAGGTCGTAGGCGGCGCCGATCGGCTTCCACTCGGGGAGGAAACCGATCAGCGGGAAGTACATGCCGGACGCGCCGGGCCCGCCGGGGTTGTAGACGAGGGCGCCCTGGCGGGGGACCTTGCGCTTCGGGTTCCGCACGTCCTTGCCGGTGGCCTTCACACGGCTGACGGTCAGCTTGATCCGCCTGCCGTCGGGGTGGGCGTAGTCGAGGGGCACGGTGACCGTGCCGCACTGGAGGTTGCCGGGCAGCTCCTCCACCTTGGGGCACGCGCCGAAACGGATGCCGGCGGCCGCCGCGCGCTGTGCCGCGACGACGGCGCCGCGCGCCTCGGCCGAGGCGGAACCGGTCCCGTCCGGCCAGGCGGTGGTGCCGCCGGCCGGGGCGGCGACGAGCGCCGTCAGGAGCAGGGACCCCGCGGTTCCGTGGAGGACGGCAGCTCTCATCGCGAATCCCTTCGGCGCACGGCAGCGACAGAAGGATGCTTCGTTCGGCCGTCGGCGATGTAAAGCACCGGCCGCCGGTGTCGGCCTCAATGACCCCGATGCGCCCCCCGGGGCGCCTCCCAGCCCCCGTGCGAGCCCCCGCCGTCAGGCGCCGTGGCCGGCGCCGCGGTCCCGGTGGGCGAGTGCCGCGCGCACCTCCGGTTCGCCGATGGCCCGGACACCGCGCACGGCGACCGAGGTGAGATACGTACGGTCGTCGCCCGACGCGTCGGAGTGCCGGGCGAGGGTGCCGAGCAGCCGCTGACCGGCGGGAGAGGCCCACCGCGTGTACGGGTGCACCTCGATGCGGGCGATCGCGAGACAGCTCAGGGTCAGGACGAGCGGGAGGGCGAACCAGACGGCCACCGGGACCCCGCTCCCGCTGGGCCCGGCCGGCAGCAACAGGGCCGCGACGGCGAGCACGAGGACCGCCGCCGCGGCGGCCTGGACCTGGCGGACGGCGCCCGCCACCGTGGTGCGCGCCCCGTCGGGCACGGCGAGCCCCGCCGCGACCAGACCGTCCGCCAGCCGGTGCACCGAGTCCGCGGCGGCCGTGGCCGCCCGCACCGGAGCTATCCGCGACTGGCCCTCCGGACCGATCGCCCCGAGCACCGAGCGCTCCATGTCGTCCCGCCCGCGCGGGTCCACCACGGTCGCCCAGCCGGTGTGCGCGAGCAGCAGCCGGCGTTGGCGGGCCATCGAGACCAGGGTCAGATCGGCCACCCGCGCCGGGCCGCCCGACAGGAACGCCGCCTCGTACAGCGTCAGGTCGTGCCCGTGCGCCTCCCGGGCGTCGACCGTCGCGGCGCGCACGGCGGCCAGGCACAGCCGCGTGCACGATATGCCGGCCGCGGCCCAGGCCAGCAGCAGGAGAAGGACCCAGAACATGGCGTGTTTCTATGCGAAGTCCGGGGCGGGCGCCATGCCTTATTCACCATGTGGACGGAGCGTTGCGGGTCTGTGACGTTCCGCTCGACCCGGTGAGGAGCGGGCGCGCGGGACGCGGACCGGTGGCGGGCGGCCCGGTGCCGTCAGGGACTCGACGTCGGCCGGGGGCGCGTCGCCGGCGGCGGGAGCGGATACCCCGAGGACGGTGTCACCGGGACCGGCGACCGCGGGGCCTCGGTCGGGCCGGGCGGCGCGGGGGAACTGGTGAGCGGTGGCGGGCTCGCCGTCGCGGCGTCCCGGGCCAGCGCGTCGAAGTCGACGTAGCCGGTCGCCTCCAGCACCTTGATGTGGTCGAGCACGGTGGTGTTCGCGTCGTCGGCGAGATCGCGGACCAGGGAGTTGCGGGTGGTCGCGCGGACCTGCGCGACCACGGCGAACACCTTGCCGTGCGCCGCGCGCAGGAGGTTCGCGAAGTCCCGGTCGTACGCGGTGCCGTGGGCCGCGCTCAGCGTGGCCAGCCACCCGCGCTGCTGCGGGTTGGGCTGGTTGGGCAGCTCCAGGCCGAGGCGGGCGGCGACGTTGCGGACGCGTGCGTCGAGGAACGTGTGCCCCTCGATGAGGTGCTCGCCGGCCGTCCGTACGGCCTGGGTGGTGCCGCGTTCCTGGGCCTGCTGGCCCGCGGGCAGCTCCCAGAGCCCGGCCAGCCGGACCTTGGTGACGAACTCCCGGTCCAGGGCCGACAGCGGTCCGTACCGGGTCGGCACGGACTGCGCGTTCAGGGTGTCGAGGCCGGTGCCGGAGCGGTCCGCGTACGACCAGATCGGAAAGGCCAGGGCGGCGAGGGTCGCCAGGAGGGCGGTGATGATGAGCCCTGTTCCACTGACCAATCCGGTGCGGTTGATGGATCGCATGGTGCCTCCTGTTGCGGCACCGCACGCTAATGCGCTTCGCGTGCGGGTTGGCATGCTACTGCGGGGGCTACGCCAACTGCCGTACAGGAAGATGGGGTTGCGCGGAGGGTGGAAGGCGCCGGTTGCGGTGGTTCGTGCCTACGTCAGACCGCACGGAACCCACCGGAAACGGACGCGCACCCCTCCTTCACGGAGAGCGGTGTTAGTCCGGGCACACTCCGCGGACGGCTCGTGTCGCCCACGCGTGCTCGAAGCGGGGCACCGCCGCCGGGCCCGGGCCGCGCTCCCGCCCCGCCGCGGGGCGCGTCCGCACCCCGCGACCCGTCCGCTCAGCGACCCAGCAGCACCCTGCGGGTGGCGCGGACCAGCCGTGCCCCCGGGCGCCGGGACAGCGGGGCCGGCCCCGATCGCTCCAGCCACCACTCGCGCAGCAGCCGGGTCTCCGCGCTCTCCGGGAGCCCCGCGAGCAGCAGGTGCTCGGCGAAGTCCAGGGCGTCGCGCCGGTAACCGCCGGACATCGGGTGCCCCTGCGCGTACGCCAGGAAGGCCGGCCGGTACACCTCCGCGAGGATCTCCGGCAGTTCGGGGGCGACCTTGGCGACCACGTCCGCCCGCTTCGCGGCGAGGGCGCGCGCCTGCACCCCGAGGCGGACCCGGTCGAACCCCTCGGGCGCGGGGGTCCCCGCGACCAGCGCCGACAGCAGGGCGGCCTGCGCGAGGGCGAGCCGCTGCC
Organism: Streptomyces sp. M41(2017); assembly: GCF_002078175.1. Taxonomy (GTDB): domain Bacteria; phylum Actinomycetota; class Actinomycetes; order Streptomycetales; family Streptomycetaceae; genus Streptomyces. Next base: position 4,247,121 of record NZ_MWFK01000001.1, read on the forward strand.
GTGCGGCGTCCTCGACCCCCGTCGCCGGCTCCACGGGGGCCGCGGCAGTGTGCTCCGGGCGTCCGGCGGCCCCGGGGTCCGGCACCACGCCGTCGCCGGTGATCGCCTTCGGCGGGGTCGGCGCGTACGTCACGCCTCCTCGCGTGCCCGCCCCGACCGTGGCGCGCGCCCGCGCCCTCGTCACCGTGCGCCGGATCGCCGCCAGTTCCCGCTCCAGTTCGGCGGGCCCGGGGAAGTTCTCGTCCCGTTCGAGGAGGACGCCGGGCGGTGCGACCCGGGACGCGAGGTCGGCGAGGATGCCGAGAACGGCCTCGGGGACGGGGTGGGCGTGGCTGTCGTGCCAGACGCCGTCGCGTTCGAAGCCCCCGGCGACGTGGACGTAGGCGATGGCCTCGACGGGGAGTTCGTCGAGTGCCTTGGAGGGGTCCTCGCCGCGGTTGACGTGGTTGGTGTGCAGGTTGGCGACGTCGATGAGCAGATGGACGCCGGTGCGGTCGGCCAGGTCGTAGAGGAACTGTCCCTCGGTCATCTCCTCGCCGGGCCAGGAGATCAGCGCGGCGATGTTCTCCACGGCGAGCGGCACGGGCAGCGCGGCCTGCGCGGCCCGGACGTTCGCGCACAGGACGTCCAGCGCGTCCCGGGTCCGCGGCACCGGCAGCAGGTGGCCGGCCTCCAGGAGCGGCGAGGCGGTGAGCGGTCCGCCCGCCCGGACGAACGCGATGTGCTCCGTGACGAGCGGCGACCCCAGTGCCTCGGCGCGCTCGGCGAGCGCGGTGAGCCGGGACTCGTCGGGACGGTCGGCGCCGCCGAGGCCCAGCGAGACGCCGTGCGGCACGACCGTGACACCCCGCTCGCGCAGCCGCAGCAGCGACTCCGGAACGTGGCCCGGGCACACGTTCTCCGCCACGGCCTCGACCCAGTCGATGCCGGGCATGCGCTCCACGGCCTCGGCGATCTCCGGCCGCCATCCGATTCCCGTCCCCAGCCGCCTCAGCTGCTGCATGTCCCCTCCTCCGTCACGGTGCCCGTCCGGCCTGCCTGTGTGTCGTCTCCTCACGACGGCCCGTCCCCCGGCGTGACGGTGTCATGGCCCAGTCGGCGAGCGTCCAACCCGTCGGGGCGGACGTTCAGAGCAACATTTGAGGTTCGGGACCGCCGGCGCGGGGACCGGACCGGCCGGCGGAGCATGTTGACCGGGGCGCGGGTTCCGGCCGGCCGGGCCCGCCTCGGAGGGAGGCGGGGCAGACGGCCGCGGAATGTTCCGGCTTCCGGGACGGTCCGGCACGGTGTGCGGGATGGTGGAGGGCGAGGCCGGGGGCCCGTCCTCCACCTCCTGCTCCGTCGGGGGACTGGTAACGCCAACTTCCGCTTACCTACTATGTATTGACCGTCGGGCCAGTTCTTTGGCGCGGCACTGATCTGGGGGAATGATGCAGCCTGACCAGCAGCTGTCCACGGCGATCGATGCCACCGTGCCCACGGCCGCGCGCATGTACGACCACTATCTCGGCGGCAAGGACAACTACGCCGCGGACCGGGCGGCGTGCGAGGAGCTGGACAAGGTCGTGCCGAGCACGCGCGCGCTGGCGCTGAACAACCGGCGCTTCCTCCAGCGCGTGGTGAAGACCCTCGCCGAGGACTACGGGATCCGGCAGTTCCTGGACCACGGATCCGGCCTGCCCACGCAGAACAACGTGCACCAGGTCGCTCAGCAGATCGACGAGACGTCCCGCGTGGTCTACGTCGACAGCGACCCGATGGTCCTCGTGCACGGCCGGGCCCTGCTGGACCAGAACGACCGCACCGCCGTCATCCACGCCGACCTGCGCGAGACCGAGCAGATCTTCACGCACCCCGACACCGAACGGCTGATCGACTTCTCGCAGCCCGTCGCGGTGCTGTTCAACTCGGTGTTCCACTGCATCCCGGACAGTGACACGGACGGGCCTCTCTCCGTGATCGCCCGCGTCTCCGAACGGCTCGCCCCCGGCAGCTTCATGGTGATGTGCCAGCTGGTCAGCGAGGACCCCGAAGTCCGCGCGTTCGTCACCGACTTCATGGACACGGCGACGCAGGGCCACTGGGGCCGGGTGCGCCAGGAAAAGGACGTGGCGGAGTACTTCGCCGGCCTGGAGATCCTGGACCCCGGGCTCGTGGAGGTGTCCACCTGGCGTCCCGACACCGACGTGGTGGCACGGCAACTCACCCAGGAGTGGATCGAGTTCGGCGGGGTCGGCCGCATCGGGTGAAGCGGAGAGGGTGCTTCGGCGTGCCGCGCCGAAGCACCGCGGGGCCGTGCCCCGTGAAGCAGGGGGCGGCCCTCCGGCGCGTGGGTGCCGGAGACGGCGGTGTCAGTCCGCCACGCTGTAGCGCCGCTCCATCGTCTCGCGCAGCAGCGCCAAGGACTCGCGCGGGTTGAGGGCCTCGTCGGCGAGCCGGTCGAGCACCACGCGGTACTCCTCCGTCTCGTCGCGGTCCTCCAGGAAGTTGGCGCTCCTGATGTGCTCCAGGTAGACCACGTCGGGCAGTTCGACACCGCCGAAGCGCAGATAGGTGACCGGAATGGCCGGCGCGGACGCGTTCGTCACGTCCAACGGCACGATCTGGACGATCACATGGGGGCGCTCGGCCATCTCCACGAGGTGCTCCAGCTGCCGGCGCATCACCTCGGGGCTGCCGAGGACCCGCAGCAGCACGGACTCGTCCACGACCGCCCACAGATGGGGCGCGTCCTCCCGGTCCAGGAGCTCCCGCCGGCGCATGCGCAGCTCCACCCGGCGTTCGACCTCGCCGGCCGGGGCCGTCGGCAGGCCGCGCTGCACGACCGCCCGTGTGTAGTCGGCGGTCTGCAACAGGCCCGGCACGTACTGGATCTCGAAGGTGCGGATGGTGGTGGCCGCCTCCTGGAGCCCGACCAGCCGGTCGAACCACTCGGGCATCAGCCGCTTGTCGTAGCGCTGCCACCATCCCGGCTCACCGGCGCGCCGGAGAAGCCGCAGCAGGACCGACACCTCGTAGTCGTCGGTCCCGTACAGGTCGAGGAGGGCCCGGACGTCGGCCTCCGTGGGGGGCTTGCGGCCCTTGCCCGCCTCGATGCGCGACAGCTTCGCCGGGCTGAACCCGAGGGCCCGCGCCGCCTGTTCCTGGGAGAGGCCGGCGTCGTCGCGGGCACCCGTCAGCTGTACGCCGACCAGCATCTTCAGCAGAGTGGGCGCGGGCTCCTGCCGACTCAGATACGGTTCGAGGCGGGAGGCGCGGGGTGACTCGACAGACATCCTGGCTCCCAGTCGACCGGCAGAAGACAGCTCAAATTATCGCACCGATGCGGTCTGCGCCGCATGCGTCGACAGAAGTGGAAAATCACTCCTCCGCTTCGCCGGGACCGGGATCCGGGCTCCGTGACGCGGGAGACCGATCACAGGAGGTGGTCGAACTCGCCACCCTTCGCACCCGCCAGGAAAGCGGCCACCTCCGCCGGGGTGTAGACGAGGGCCGGGCCCTCCGGGTCGCGGGAGTTGCGCACCGCGATGCCCTCTTCGCCCAGGCTGGCCACCTCGACACAGTTCCCCTCGGCGTTGCTGTGGCTGCTCTTGATCCAGCGAGCGGCCAGTGAACTCGCCCGCACTCCGTTCGGCACCGATCGCACCACGCACTCTCCTTGCTGACGTTCCATCACGCGGTCACCGGCCACCCCGTCCCGGAATCGGGCGGACACCACGTGGCTTGATCTTCTCCCTCCACCGTCGTGCAATTTCTCGTGCAATTGCACGAAGGTGGTGTCAGGTGGATACTAGCGGCGGCGCCAACGGGCTTGCCAGCACCGGTTACTGACGTTCTTTCAGAAAGCGCCCCCAAGGGGGGTACCGGTGCCGGGACGTCGAGCGGCCCGCACCGCCTGACACTGTCCGACGCCCTCGGAGGGAGCGGAAATGGCAACACCACTCGAGAACCTGGAACACGTGTCGTGGGAGGAGATCAAGGACTCCAGCGGCTCCGCTCAGGCCATCCCGTTCCTGCTGAACGCCGTCGCCTGGGGTGACGAACCGACGGCCCGGGCAGCACTTCACGACCTGCGGGAACGAATCTGCCAGTACGGATTCGTGGTCGAACAGGCCACCGCCGCCACGGTCCCCTTCCTGTGGGAACTCGTCGAACTCCCGCAGGTCACCTGCCGCGTGCAGATCGTCCAGCTCCTCAAGGACATCGCCGACGCCCGCCAGTGGGAACGCACGGCCCGCGCCTGGCCCAAGCTGCTCAACCGCCGCGAGAACTATGTGGGGTGGGAGCGCGAGGCCCGCCAGGCGGTGCGGGCCCGCCGTGGCGCACTCCAGCACCTGCTCGACGAACCCGACACCGAACTCGTCCGGGTCACCACCGAACTCGCCTCCGCGCTGGCCGACTGACCCGGCCGGCCGCCCGTCCGTACCGGGTGGCGCCCTGCCCGCTCGCCGCGATCGCGGAGCGGACGGCACCACCGGGGCCTCGGCGGCACGGGTGCCGGCGTCGTCGCGGCCGGAGAGACGTCAGACGGCCGGACCCGGCTGTCCGAGGGTCCGACGGACCGCGTCGCGCAGCCAGTGATGGCCGCCGTCGGCCGCGTGCCGCGGATGCCAGGCCATGCCGATGGACAGTGGCGGCAGGGGCAGCGGGATCTCCAGGAGCCGCAGGCCGAGCGCGCCGGCCGCGTCCGTGAGCGGTGACGGCGCGACGCCCGGCGGCGAGGCGGGGATGAGACACACGAGGTCGCTCCCGGCGGCCAGCGTCATCGCGGCCAGATGTCCGGGCAGGACGACAGCGACCCTGCGCCGCAGGTTCCGCTCGGCCAGGGCACTGTCCAGCGGGCCGGTGAACCGCCCCCGGCGGCTCACCACCACATGCTCGGCGGCGGCGAGCCGTTCCGGCGTCAGGGCGCCCTCCGTGAGCGGGTGCCCCGGCCGTACGGCGGCCGTCATCCGCAGGGTGACCAGTTCCTCGACCCTCGTCTCGGGGTCGACGTGGTCGATCGAGCCGACCTCCAGGTCGATCCGTCCGTCGCGGAGCGCCGGACCGGCCTCCAGTTCCTCGGCCCTGAACCGCAGCGAGACCGCGGGAGCCTCCTGGCGCGCGAGCCGCAGCAGGCCCGGGGCGAGGGCCGCGCCGACCAGGTCGGCGGCCTGGAGCGTGAACGTGCCGCGCAGCGCGGCCGGATCGACACCGGTGCCCGGCGAGAGCAGCGCCCCGACACGGCGCACCACCGCGGCGGCCTCGTCCCGCAGGGCCTGGGCGCGGGGGGTGGGGACCATGCCCTGACCGGCCCGGACCAGCAGCGGGTCCTGGAGGACACGGCGAAGGCGGGCGAGGGTCCGGCTCATGGCCGCGGGCGACGTGTGCAGACGGGCGGCGGCCCGCGTGACGCTCTGCTCGGTCAGCAGAGCGTCCAGCGCGACCGCGAGATTCGCGTCGACGACGGGCTCTGGTGTGCTGGTCATGGGGATTGTTCCGTTCCAGGCAATGATCCCTTGCTTAAGTTCCCATTGTGGCAACACCGGCGGGCTCCGCACGATGAGGGACGTACCGATCCGGCACGACCCACGAGGTTTTCATGATCGTCATCACTGCTCCCACCGGGAACATCGGCCGCCACCTGCTGCCCCTGCTCCTGGAGTCCGCACCCGGCCACGGCGAGGAACTGCGCGTGATCGTGCGCGACCCCGCCCGCCTCCCCGACGCGGTGCGCGAGCGCGTCGAGGTGGTCACCGGTTCGCACGGCGACGCCGACGTCGTCGACCGTGCCTTCGAGCGCCGACGCCGTCTTCTGGCTCGTCCCGCCGGACTCCTCCCGGACCCCCGAGGAGGCCTACAGCGGCTTCAGCCGTCCCGCCGCGAAGGCCCTCGCCACCCACGGTGTCGGTCACGTCGTCGGCGTCTCGGCACTCGGCCGCGGCACAGCGGCCGCCGGACGCGCGGGACTGGTCACCGCCTCCCTCGCCCTGGACGACCTCATCGCCGGCACCGGCGTGGCCTACCGGGCGCTCGCCAACCCATCGTTCTTCGAGAACCTGCTGGAGGAGGCCGACTCCCTCCGCGACAAGGGCGTCTTCACCGACGTCGTGACCGCCGACCGCAGGGCTCCGCTCGTGGCCGTCGCCGACATCGCGGCCGTCGCCGCCGGCCTGCTGCTGGACCGCTCGTGGACCGGCAGCGACAGCGTTCCGGTGCTCGGCCCCGAGGACCTGTCGCCCGACGACCTCGCCCGCATCATGACCGAGCAGCTCGGCCGCCCCGTCCGCTACGAACGGCAGCCCCTCGACGAGCTGTACTCCACCCTCGTCGGACACGGACTCGACGAGGCGTTCGTCCAGGGCATCGCCGACATGAAGCGCGCCAAGGACGAGGGCCTCGACGCCGGGGTCGTCCGCACCCCGGAGACCGCGACCCCCACCACCTTCGAACAGTGGTGCGCCCGGACCCTCAAGCCGGCCGTCCTCGCCCGATGACGCATCACCCCACCACGGACCGCACGAGGTCCGGCGCACCCCAGACGTCCGTCACCACGGAGGCACACGCCATGTCCAGCCCCGCGGCCGCACCGCCGGTCACCGCGTTCATGCTCATCAAGACCAGGCCCGAATGGCTCGCCATGACCCCGCAGGAACGCATGAACGCGTTCACCGGCCAGGTCGTCCCCGCCATCGAGGCCAGGACACGCGGCGTCCGGTCACGTTTCTACGACACGGAGTTCTACTCCACCCGCGTCACCGACGTGTGGGTCTGGGAGGCCGACGACCACGACGCGTACCAGCGCCTGGTCGACGCGCTGCGCGAAACCGCGTTCTGGGACCACTACTTCGAGGTCGTCGACCTGCTGGTCGGCACCGAGAACGGCTACGCCCGCACCTACGGCTTCGACCCCGTCGCCACCATCACCACCTGAGCGACGCCCGACCGTGCCGACGGCCCTCCGCTTCGCCGAACCCGAGGCCGTCGGCGCCGGACGGACCCGCACGGGGCGCGGCCCGTCGCGGGGGCGACGTCCGGCGTCAGTGCTTCAGCGACCTGACACGGTCCACGCCCTCGACGGCGACGGTCTCCCCGGGCGCGATCTCCGTGAAGCCCGCGTCGCGCACCAACGGCCCGTCGGACAGCATGAGTTCGCCCCAGTGGGCCGGCCGCGCGGTACGTACGGTGAGGGGGAAGCCCGCGTCCCGCCAGGCCGCCTTCTCCTCGTCCGACAGCTCCCACCAGGTCAGTTGGGCGCCATGGCCGGTCTGCGCCATCGTCTTGCCGGCCGACATGTCGAGCCCCGGATTGAGCCACAGCACGGGCGCGTCCGGATCGGCCTCGCCCGGCGGCTCCGGATCGTCGAGATCCGTCCCGGAGACCTGGAGGCGGGCCAGGTCCTTGGGCCAACCGTCCAACGGCACCGGCGGGAAGACCCGCACCTCGGCGGACCCGCCGGTCACCGTGATGCCGGGGAGCGCCTCGGCCCGCCGCCACTCGGCGCCGCGGGCCCGCCGGACGACCTTGCGGATCCGGGCGTCCTGCCAGTCCCGCATCGCCCGCGCCCACTCCCCGTCGCCGAGCGACCGCTCGTCGCTCAGGATCGTCAGGACCGCCCGGGCCGACGTCTCCAGCGCGTCGGTGCGCGCGGGCGGAGCCGCCTTCTCGATGTGCACGACCAGCGGCAGCACGAACTGCGGTGCCTCGTCGCGCGCGGTGGGCTCGGTACGGAAGGGACTGTCGTCGGCGGGGGTCGGCTCGCTGGTCACGCGTTCCAGTCTGCCAGGCGCAAGATCGGTCCCGAACGGACGGTTCGTACGGCCGTCCGGCCGCGTTCCGCGCGGGTCAGCCCGAACAGGCGGTGCGCTGCGCTTCCTGCCACGCGCAGACGGGGCACAGGGTGACGCCCTTGTGCGACTCCGGGTACTCGGTGGGTTTCCGGCACAGGACGCACTCCGCGTACGGCGGACCCGGATCGCCCGCCGCCCCGGGGTCGCGGGACTCCCCGCCCGGCCCGTCCGCGCCGGTGGCGCAGTAGTCGTCGCTCATGCCACCAGCGTACGGACGAGGCGTGGGCCCGGGGAGGCGCGGGGAGGGTCAGTGCCGTCCGGCGGAGGCGCCGATCAGCTGCGACACCTTCACGAACCGGAAGCCCTTCTTGCGCAGCTCGGGCACGATCGTCCGCAGCGCGCGCTCGGTGACGGGGGCCGCGCTCCGTGTGCAGTGCATGACCACCACCGAGCCGGGCCGGACGCCGTCGAGCACCTGCCGCGCCACGGCGTCGGCGTCCGTCGCGAAGGCGTCACCGCTGATCACGTCCCACTGCACGGCGGTGACGCCCACCGAGCTGAGGGTCCGCAGCGACCGCTGGTCGTAGCATCCGCCGGGGAAGCGGAAGTACGGCATCGCGTTCCGCACCCCCGCCCGCTCGAAGGCGGCGTACGCCCGCTCCACGTCGGCCCGCATCCTGTCCTCGGACACCGTCGGCAGCCCGTAGCAGTCGCCCGTGAAGGCGTAGTGGCTGTACGAGTGGTTGGCGATCTCGAACTGCGGGTCCTGCCCGATGTCCCGGGCCTCCCGCGGGTACTCGTCGGCCCACCGGCCCGTCATGAACACGGTCGCGGGAACCTTGAACGCCCGCAGGGTCGCGATCAGCCGCGGGTTGTCGAAGTGCTCCCCGGCGGCGGCCCGGGGCCCTTCGTCGGCGGTCATGTCGGCGTCGAACGTCAGCGCCACGGTCTTGCCCCGCGTCCGCGGTCCGTTCTTGAAGACGGGGGTCAGCCCGGCCGGACCCGGCGCGAGCGTGGGCGGGCGCGAGGGCGCGGCGCTGGTGGCGGGTGCGTGGTGGCCCTGGCGCGCGACGGGCGGGCCGGCCGGGCCGCCGCACGCGGTGAGTGCGGCGCCGAGGGCTCCGAGGGCACAGGTCAGGGCGAGACTCCGTACGGAAAGGATCACCGCACGAAGATATGAAATGAAAAGTGACTAATCGCCCGTCTTGGGCGTGTGGCGCCCGCATACGGTCACCACGTCACCCGGCTGGTGCCGTGCCCGGACCGGTGTCACCGGTGAGGAGCTGCCTCCGGCACTCCTCCACGTCGAAGTCCGCCTTCGGGTACTGCGGATCGAGGGCCTCCAGGTGCTCCTGGAGAAGCCTGCCGATCGCCCAGTTGCGGTACCACTTGCGGTCGGCGGGGACGACGAACCAGGGCGCGCCCGGGGTGGAGCAGCGGTCGAGGGCGATCTCGTACGCCTTCTGGTACGCGGGCCAGGCGGCGCGCTCGGTGATGTCGCCCGGGTTGAACTTCCAGTACTTCTCCGGGTTGTCGAGGCGGGCCAGGAGACGGCGGCGCTGCTGTTCGTAGGAGACGTGCAGGAAGCACTTCACCACGGTGACGCCCTCCTCCGCGAGGGACTCCTCGAAGCGGTTGATCTCGCCGTAGCGGCGGGCGATCTCCTTGCGCGGGGCCAGTTCGCGCACGCGGCCGATCAGTACGTCCTCGTAGTGCGAGCGGTCGAAGATGCCGATCTCGCCGGGCTCGGGCAGGGCCCGCCTGATCCGCCAGAGGAAGGAGTGCCTGCGCTCCTCCGGTGTGGGGGCCTTGAACGCCCGGATGCGGCAGCCCGACGGGTTCAGCTGGCCGATCACGTGCTTGACGACACCCCCCTTGCCGCTGGTGTCCATGCCCTGGAGGACCAGCAGGATCCGCCGCTGGTCGCCTGCCGTGCTCGCCGCGTAGAGGCGCTCCTGGAGGTCGGCGAGCTGTTCGCCCATCCGGGCGGCGGCGTCCAGGCCGGAGGCCTTGTCGTGCGGTCCGCCGGGAGTCGCCTCGGCGTCGTAGGCGGAGAGGTCCACACCCTGCCCGCCGGGCACGCGCAGCAGTTCCCGGAGCCGCGCGGGGGGCCTGGCCTCGTCCTGTCCGTGGTGCTTGTGCTTGCCGCTGTGCTTCTTGTCGTGCTTCTTCTCGTCCTTGTCGTGCTTCCCGCCGTGCTTCTTGCCCACCGCGCGCCCCTTCCGGCCGTGTTCCTCGATGGTGCGCCGGGTGTCCGGGGCCCGCTACCCGTTCGGTGCGCCCGGACGGCCGGTCACCACGTGCCCGCAGCGGGTGCCCCGAGCCGGACGGGGTCAGTCCAGCGGCTTCTCCCCGAGTTCCTCCGGAGCCTCCGGCTCCCGGGACTCCGGCAGCCTCCCCGGGGCGTCCAGATCCCCGAAGGCGCCCGGTATCCCGAGCCCGTCCGTGTCGCCGAAGGCGTCCGGAACGCCGAGGCCCTCCGGCAGCCGGCCGGCTCCGTTCGCCAGGGCGGGCGGCTCGGTGTCCTCGGTCACCTGCCGCGCGTCCGTCGGCGGCGGTGTCTCCGGCGGACGCTCGGCCTGCGGCTCCGGAGCGACCGGAGCCTGTCCGGACTGTGCCCGCTCCAGGAAGCGGAGCAGTTCGACGGGGAAGGGCAGGACGAGGGTGGAGTTCTTCTCGGCGGCGACGGCCACCACGGTCTGCAGCAGCCTCAGTTGGAGGGCGGCCGGCTGTTCCGACATCACCTCGGCGGCCTGTGCGAGCTTCTTCGAGGCCTGCAACTCGGCGTCGGCGTTGATGATCCGGGCCCGCCGCTCACGGTCGGCCTCGGCCTGCCGGGCCATGGAGCGCTTCATCGTCTCGGGCAGCGACACGTCCTTGATCTCGACGCGGTCGATCTGCACGCCCCAGCCGATCGCCGGGCTGTCGATCATCAACTCCAGTCCCTGGTTGAGCTTTTCGCGGTTGGACAGCAGGTCGTCCAGGTCGCTCTTGCCGATGATCGAGCGCAGCGAGGTCTGCGCCATCTGCGAGACCGCGAAACGGTAGTCCTCGACCTGGATGACCGCGTCGGCGGCGTTCACGACCTTGAAGTAGACGACGGCGTCGACGCGGACCGTGACGTTGTCGCGGGTGATGCCCTCCTGGGCCGGGATCGGCAGCGTCACGATCTGGATGTTGACCTTGCGGAGCCGGTCCACGAACGGAACGATCATGGTGAAGCCGGGGGAGCGGATCTCGCCCGCGAGCCGTCCGAGGCGCAGGACGACCCCGCGCTCGTACTGCTTGACGACCCGGGCGCCGGCCGCGACGTAGACCACTCCGGCAGAGCCTGCCACCGCGATCGCCGCGATGATTTCCTCGACCATGACGACCCCCTTCCGAGTCGTCCGGTGCGGGCGGTCCCCTTCCGGGCCGTCCGACATGCCTGACACGTCCAGGTTACGTCGCCGGGTCGGTGTCCCCGCGGGCCGCCCGGCACGCCTCCCTGCGGGGCTGGGCGGCGGGATCGGCCGGGCCCGCCGGAGGGCGGGCCCGGCCTCCGGGTCACATGTCCGGGGTGACCCTCACCGGCTCGGTCCCGGCGGCGCTGTGCCGCGTCGACCAGGTCTCCAGCGCTGACCGGCACGCGTGGTCGAGGTGGTGCAGACCGGAGACGTTCAGCTCGACCGGACGGTCCTGCGGCAGCGCCTCCAGGCTGCCGAGGATCCTGGGCAGCCGCAGGAAGGTGGCGTTGCCCGACAGGTACACCTGGACGGGACCGGCGCCCTTGTCTATGACGTCGAGCCGCACGTGCGAGGCCTCCCACGCCGTCTTGGCCACCGCCAGCGCGAGGCCGATCAGTACGCCCTCGAACATGCTGACGGCGACGATCGACACGGCGGTCACGACGAGGATCAGCGCCTCGCCCCGGTGCTCACGCCACAGGGACGCGACCTCGCGCAGCGGGATCAGCTTCCAGCCCGCGTGCACCAGGACGCCGGCGAGGGCGGGCAGCGGGATGACACCGAGCGCGGCCGGCAGCAGCGCGGCGAAGAGCAGGAGCCAGACGCCGTGCAGCACCCGGGACGCCTTCGTGCGGGCGCCCGCCCGCACGTTCGCCGCGCTGCGGACGATCACGGCGGTCATCGGCAGTGCCCCGAGGAGGCCGCAGACCGTGTTGCCCGCGCCCTGTGCCATCAGTTCCTTGTCGTACGCGGTCCGCGGGCCGTCGTGCATCCGGTCCACGGCCGCCGCGCTGAACAGCGACTCGGCGGAGGCGATCAGGGTGAACGCGAGGATCGTGCCGAGCAGCCCGACCGTCGCCAGACCGCCGAACGCGTCGAGGGGCGGCGGCTGGATCGAGCCCAGGAGCCCCCGGACCTCGACCGTGGCGACGGGCAGGCCGAGGAGCGGCACCGCGACGGTGGCGAGGAGCACGGCGCCGAGCGCCGCCGGAACCGCCCGCACCCGCCGAGGCAGCCGTGGCCACAGGACGAGGACGGCGACGGTGCCGACGCCGAGGCCGAGCGAGGCCAGCGCGTCCGGGTCCCCGACGGCGTCCGCGAGCGCCCGTGGCAGCCCGGTGAGCTTGTCGACGCCGGACGCCGGTGCCTTCAGACCGGCCATCGCGTAGAGCTGGCCCGCGATGAGGACGAGCCCGATGCCGGCCAGCATCCCCTCGACGACCGAGAGGGAGATCGCCCGGAACCAGCGCCCCAGTTTCAGCGCGCCCATGAGGAGTTGGAGCAGCCCGGTGACGAGCACGATCACCCCGAGGGACGCGAGGCCGTACTCCCGCACCGCCTCGAAGACCAGCACGGTCAGTCCCGCGGCGGGGCCCGACACCTGGAGGCTGCTGCCGCGCATCAGACCGGTGACGACGCCGCCCACGATGCCGGTGACCAGGCCGATTTCGGCCGGCACGCCCGAGGCGACCGCGACGCCGACGCAGAGCGGCAGCGCGACCAGGAACACGACGACGGAGGCGGCGAGGTCCTGCCGCAGATGGGGGAACCTCGCCGGGAGGCTCCCGAGGCCGGACCCGCGGGTGGGGCCCTCGGTGTTGTGGGGGTCGGTCATCGCGCGCCTCACAGCGCTTCGAAGGTGTCGGTGTCCGGGCGGTGTTCGAGCACCGCGCCGGTGTGGACCTCGTAGTACCAGCCGTGCAGCCGGAGCCGACGGGCCGTCAGGGCCCGTTTTACGCAGGGGTAGGAGCGGAGGCGGAGCAGTTGCGCGAGCACGTGGGACCGGACCGCCCCGGCGACGGCGGGGTCGTCGTCCGGCACGTCCGCCGGCGGCTCGGTCTGGGCCAGCCAGTCGCGGACGGCCGGTACGGCGGTGAGGTCCTCGCCGCGCACCAGGGCGCCGACGGCGCCGCAGTGCGAGTGGCCGCAGACCACGATCTCGCGGACGCCGAGCACGTCCACCGCGTACTCGACGGTCGCCGCCTCGGAGGTGGGGCGGCCGGGGACGTAGGGCGGGACGATGCTGCCCGCGGTACGCAGTTCGAAGAGCTCGCCGGGGCGGGCACCGGTGATCAGGGCGGGAACGACCCGTGAGTCGGAGCAGGTGACGAACAGCACCTGCGGGGACTGGCCTTGGGCGAGCGAGGCGAAGTCCTCGGGTCGCCGGCCGAAGGAGCGGGCATGGTCGATGAGAGGCTGCATGTCGGATCCTCCTGGCGCGCCGTCGGGGCGCGTCGGCTTGCAGAGCGGGGTGTGGGGGGAGGTGCCCTGCTCAGCAGCGGAAGACCTGAAGTCCCGCGGGGGAGTGCGCGGTCGAGGCTCTGGACGTGCCCGGGTGCGCGGTACGAAGGGGTGCGGGCCGGCAGTCGGCGGCGGGGTCGGACGCCTGCGGGACGAGGACCGGCGGTCCCGGCTCGGGGTCCTCGTCGTGGACGCGCCGCCGGGTTCCCTGGGCCGGTGCCACCTTGTGCGGGTGTTCCGCCTCGGCGCAGGCGACGACCTCACCCCGGTGCGCGGACGCGAACGACTCGGCGGGGGCGAGGGGTTGCAGGCTCAGCAGGACGGCGGCGAGCACCACGAACAGGGTCCGGGCCGTCGTACCTCGGAACATGGGCCCCCTCCCGGCTGCTCACGCATGGCGACGGTCAGCTTCGTTCCGTAGCGTAACGGGCGGAGTTGTTTGCAGGGTCAACTGCGCGTTCCGCCCGTGAAGACCGCCCGAAAGGGGGCGGGCGGTTGGCGTGAACCCGCTCTCCGCCGGGCCGTGCTCAGTCCCCCGGCTTCTCCACGAGGCCCTTCGCGTCGCGGGCCAGCGCCGTGAGCCGGGAGATCGCACGGAAGTACTTCTTGCGGTAGCCGCCGTTCAGCATCTCCTCGCTGAACAGCTGGTCGAAGGGTTCTCCGGAGGCGAGGACGGGGACCTCGCGGTCGTACAGCCGGTCCGCGAGCACGACGAGCCGCAGCGCCGTCGACTGGTCGGGGACGGGCCGGACGTCGGTGAGGCAGACCGCGGCGATCCCGTCGGTCAGGGCGCCGTAGCGGCTGGGGTGGACGCGTGCGAGGTGTTCCAGCAGGTGCGGGAAGTCGTCCAGGGAGGCGCCCTCGGTGGCGTACGCCGCCTTGGTGACCTGCTCCTCGGAGAACGGCGCCGGAGCCTCGGGCAGCCCGCGGTGCCGGTAGTCCTCGCCGTCGATGCGCAGCGGCCGGAAGTGCGCGGACAGGCCCTGGATCTCCCGCAGGAAGTCCGCCGAGGCGAACCGGCCCTCACCGAGCTTGCCCGGCAGGGTGTTCGACGTGGCGGCGAGCGCGACGCCCGCGTCGACGAGCTTGCCGAGCAGGGTCGAGACGAGGACGGTGTCGCCCGGATCGTCGAGCTCGAACTCGTCGATGCACAGGAGGCGGTGCCCGGAGAGGGTCTGCACCGTCTTCTGGAAGCCGAGCGCGCCCACCAGGTTCGTCAGCTCCACGAAGGTGCCGAACGCCTTGAGCGCCGGCTCCGCCGGGGTCGCGTGCCACAGGGAGGCGAGCAGGTGGGTCTTGCCGACGCCGTACCCGCCGTCGAGGTAGACGCCCCGCGGGCCGGCCGGGGTCTTCGGGGCCTTGCCGAAACCGAACAGCTTCCGCTTGGGGCCGCCCAGGGCGTGCGCCCCGCCGAGTCCGGCGGCGAAGGTTTCGAGGACCCCCACCGCCTCGGTCTGGCTGGGCTGGTTCGGGTCCGGGATGTACGTGGCGAAGCGGACCGAGTCGAAGCGCGGCGGCGGCACCATCTCGGCGACGAGCCGGTCGGCGGGCACGTGCGGCTCGCGGGCGCACAGGGACAGGGGGGCCGCTTCGGCTATCGGGTCGATCCCGGAGGCGGTGGTGGAGGACGACACGGTCACCCACTCTATGCGCCGTGCCACACTGCACGTCATGCGACGCCTGTTCCCTGTGACCTACGAAACAGCAGCCCAGGCCTCCGCGGGGGCTCCCGGGGCGGATGTGACGGACCGCGAGTGGGGTCTCGGAGAACTGGCCGAGGCCTACGCCTACCCCGAGACCGACGGACCCTGGCTGCGGGCCAACATGGTGTCCACCCTGGACGGCGCCGCCCAGCACGAAGGGCGCTCGCAGCCCATCTCCAGCCCCACCGACATGCGGGTCTTCGGGGTTCTCAGGGGTCTCGCCGATGTCGTCCTGGCCGGTGCGGAAACGGTACGCCAGGAGGGTTACCGGCCGGCCCGCGCGCGGGAGGCCTTCGCGGACCTGCGGAAGGCGGCGGGCCAGGGTCCCGCCCCCGCCGTCGCGGTGGTCACCGCGGGTCTCGACCTGGACTTCTCGCTGCCGCTCTTCACCTCGCCCCTGGTGCCCACGCTGATCCTCACCGGCGCGACGGCCCCGTCGGACCGGGTCGCGGCGGCCGAGAAGGCGGGCGCCCGCGTGGTGATCGCCGGGGACGGGGCGGGGGTCGACCCGGCCCGTGCCGTCCGGGCGCTCGGCGACCTCGGCCACCCCCGGCTGCTGACGGAGGGCGGCCCGCGTCTGCTGGGCCAACTGATCGCGGCCGACGTGCTCGACGAGATGTGTCTGACGCTGTCCCCGATGCTCGCCGCCGGAGAATCCCAGCGCATCGCGGGCGGGCCCCCGGTGCCGCTGCCGCGCCGGTTCGAACTAGTGTCGCTGCTGGAAGAGGCCGGGTTTGTGTACAGCCGATACCGTCGGCCCTGACACGTAATCGGAGTATCACGTTCCGTTTGCTGTCCGCCGGGCACACTAAATCGCGCAGTCCCCGTGCGGTCACGGGGCAGGATGGTTTTTGCAGGGGGCCGGGACGGCCCACGGACGAGAAGGGCGCCTGTCGTGTTCACAAGCGTATTGATGATCGAGAAGGCCCTGACGTCCGCCGACGTGGAGTTCGTCACCACCTTGCACGGTGACGAGACGGTCGCCTTCCACGTGCTGCTCCAGCCCCGGGGCGATCAGGCGGACCGGCTGCTGCGGGCCATCGACGACGTGGCGCTGGGCGAGATCGACGAGGCGGCGCGCGAGGGCGAGACACCGGAGGGCGAGGCCGCAGCGAGCCAGGGCGAGCGGGCACTGGAGGTCTCACTGATCGCCCTGCGGGCGTCCGGCAGCGAGGCGGAGGGCCGGCTCATCGAGGACCACCCGCTCGACGCGCTGAAGGACCTGGTCGACGAGGTCAAGGCCGACGAGGTCATCGTGCTGACCGACCCGCACTACGTGGAGGAGTTCTTCCACCGCGACTGGGCCTCCAAGGCCCGCCACAAGGTGGGCGTGCCGGTGCTGAAGCTGTTCTCGCACAGCAAGGCGTGAGGTCCGCACCGAACTGAACAGCGGGATGCGGCTCCGGTGTCCCTTGTGGGGCGGCGCCGGACGCACCCCATAGGCTGGGGGCGCGTTCTCCGCGGAGGACGCGCCCACCTTCGTACCGGATCTTGGGGAGAAACACGCATGGCACCCGGCCTTCCTACCGCGATGGACCGACCGCACTTCATCGGCATCGGCGGCGCCGGGATGTCGGGCATCGCGAAGATCCTCGCGCAGCGCGGGGCCCGGGTGGCGGGCAGCGACGCCAAGGACTCCGCCACCGCCGAGGCGCTGCGCGCGCTCGGCGTCACGGTCCACATCGGGCACGCGGCCGACCACCTCGCCCCCGACGCCAGCTGTGTCGTGGTCTCCTCCGCCATCCGCGCGGACAAC
This sequence comes from Streptomyces sp. M41(2017), assembly GCF_002078175.1. Taxonomy (GTDB): domain Bacteria; phylum Actinomycetota; class Actinomycetes; order Streptomycetales; family Streptomycetaceae; genus Streptomyces. Next base: position 4,264,036 of record NZ_MWFK01000001.1, read on the forward strand.
CCGGAGCTGGCCCGCGCGGCCGAGCTGGACATCCCCGTGGTCCACCGGTCGGACGCCCTCGCCCGCCTGATGGACGGCCTGCGGCCGATCGCGGTCGCCGGCACCCACGGCAAGACGACCACCACGTCGATGCTCGCCGTCTCCCTCTCCTCCCTCGGCCTCTCCCCGTCGTACGCCATCGGCGGCGACCTCGACGCCCCCGGCTCGAACGCCCTGCACGGCGACGGCGAGATCTTCGTCGCCGAGGCCGACGAGTCCGACCGCAGCTTCCACAAGTACGCCCCCGAGGTCGCGATCGTCCTCAACGTCGAACTCGACCACCACGCCAACTACGCCTCCATGGACGAGATCTACGCGTCCTTCGAGACCTTCGTCGACCGCGTCACCGAGGGCGGCACGCTGGTGATCTCCGCGGACCACGAGGGCGCCCGCGAGCTGACCCGCCGGGTGAGGGCGGGCGACGTGAACGTGGTGACGTACGGCGACGCCGCCGACGCGGACCTCAGGGTCCTCTCCGTCGTCCCGCGTGGCCTCACCAGCGAGGTGACCGTCCTGCTGGACGGCGCCGAACTGACCTTCGCGGTCTCCGTCCCCGGCAAGCACTACGCGCACAACGCGGTGGCGGCCCTCGCGGCCGGTGTCGCCCTCGGGATCCCGGCGGCCGAGCTGGCCCCCGCGCTCGCCTCCTACACCGGCGTGAAGCGCCGCCTCCAGCTCAAGGGCGAGGCGGCCGGCGTCCAGGTCGTCGACTCCTACGCGCACCACCCGACCGAGATGACGGCCGACCTGGAGGCCATGCGCGCCGGCACCTCGGGCCGCATCCTCGTCGTCTTCCAGCCGCACCTCTTCTCCCGCACCCAGGAGCTGGGCAAGGAGATGGGCGAGTCCCTGGCCCTCGCGGACGCCTCCGTCGTCCTGGACATCTACCCGGCCCGCGAGGACCCGATCCCGGGCGTCACCAGCGAGCTGATCCTCCAGGCCGCACGCGCCGCGGGCGCGGACGTGACGCCGGTCCACGACACGGCGGACGTGCCGTCCGTCGTCGCGGGAATGGCGAAGCCCGGTGATCTCGTTCTCACCATGGGCGCGGGTGACGTGACGGATCTCGGACCGGAGATCCTCGCCCGCCTGTCCGAGTAGCAGTGGGCCCCAGCGGGCCTCCCGGAATGTGAGGGGTTGAGCTTCATGTCGTACGACATCGAAAAGCCGGACGAAGAGTGGCGCGCGGAGCTGACCCCGGCCGAATACGCGGTGCTGCGCCAGGCCGGCACCGAGCCCGCGTTCAAGGGTGAGTACACCGACACCAAGACGAAGGGCGTCTACTCCTGTCGCGCCTGCGGCGCGGAGCTGTTCACCTCGACGGAGAAGTTCGAGTCGCACTGCGGCTGGCCGTCCTTCTACGACCCGAAGGACACCGACGCCGTCGAGCTGATCCAGGACCGCTCCCACGGCATGGTCCGCACCGAGGTCCGCTGCTCCCGCTGCGGATCGCACCTCGGCCACGTCTTCGAGGGCGAGGGCTACCCGACGCCGACGGACCAGCGGTACTGCATCAACAGCATTTCGCTGCGGCTGGCGGCCGAGGAGGGCTGAGTTCCACCCCGGGGCGGGCCGCACGGCGTGCCCCGGGGATCGGTCCGGTCACCTGTGGCCGAGCGGCGCCGGGGACGGTGGGGCCGGGTGGGGCGCGGCCTGGAGTGCGGTCATGCGGTCGATCAGCCGGATGGCGAGGACTCCGGCGGCGCACATGAGGGCCTCTCCCAGGACGAGAACGGGCAGCGACGTGGGGGCCGTGAGCGAGCCGACCGGGACGAGCAGGGCGTGGGCGAGCCAGACGCCCCACCAGACGTTCACCAGGATCTCGTCGCGCCCCCGCTTCCCTCCGGTGCTCGCCCGCAGGACGTCGAGCACGAACCGGCGCGGCAGCACGAGATTGACGAACGGCACGAACCAGCCGACGACGGGCCAGGCACCGGTCGCGAGCCCGGCGTCACCACTGATGACCTGGGCGTTGTGCCGGCTCTGGTCGAACCAGACCAGGAACAGGACCGCCGCCCCGAGCATCACGTAGGTGAACACCAACGACGTGGTCCCCGAGGCGTCCTGGTTGGCGGCGGTGTCATGCACGGCCCGGGCTCTGTGCGCGGTCGCGCGGAACACGTCCGCGACCGCGGCCACGGCTATCGCCCCCTGGGCGCAACGGGCGAGGATCCAGGGTGCCTTGACGGTGGGACCGGTCACGTGGGCCGACCTGCTTCTCTTGGGCGGCACGCGCCGCGACGGGCGCCGCGGAGGAGCGGCGGATCGGATCATATGGCCGGACGGGTCGTCACAGAACCTTGCGGTGGACCAGCGCGGACAGCACGAGGGTGCCGGGCAGCAGCGGCACCCACACCGTCAGCACGCGGTAGCCGATCACGGTCGCCGTCGACAGGCTCATCGGGGCGCCCAGCGCGACCATGGTGAACACCAGGGCGGCGTCCATCGGGCCGATACCGCCGGGCGCGGGCACGGCGCCCGCGGCGGTACTGGCGACCAGGAGGGCGAACATCACCTGGGCCCATGACAACGGCAGTCCGAGCGAGAACCCGACCGACGCGATCACGCTCCCCTGGAGCAGCGGGGCCGCGGCGGACCCGCCCCAGAGAGCGATGACCCGGCTGGGCCGGGTGTGCAGGATCCGTATGTCGGTCAGCGCGGTGCGCAGGAAGTCGAGGAGCGGACGGCGCAGCGGGCGGACGAGTGCCGGCAGTGCGAGGACGACGGTGAGCGCGAGCGCCGCACCGCCCGCGGCGGGCAGCACCGTCCAGCGGTCCGGGGCGAGCCGGCCGAGCCGGAGGGTGTCCTCGGAGGCCACCAGGAACACGATCAGGACCGGCATCTTGGCCAGCGGTTTGACCAGCGAGTAGAGGGCGACCGACGCGGTGGCGCGAGGCAGCGGGATGCCCTGTCGCCGCAGGAAGCGCAGGGTGACGGCGTGGGCGCCGATTCCCGCCGGCAGGACGTGGTTGGCGGCACCGGCGGCGAACTGCGACGCCAGCAGCAGCCCCGGAGGCAGCCGTTCCGGAAGGGCGCCCTGTCGTACGCAGGCGGCGGCCACCCAGCCGAGAGCCGTGAAGAGGGCTCCGGCCAGCAGCCACCAGGGGTCGGCAGCACCCAGCCGGACGGCTCCGTCCAGCAGCGCGTGCCGGTCCAGTACGACCCACACCCCGATCACCAGGAGCGGCAGCAGGACCATCGTGAGACGGGTGAGGCGTCCGAGGGGCGTGAGGCGCTCGGCGGTGGGGGCGCCGACCGGCGCCGGGACGTCGACGGGCACGGCGGCCGGGCAGGTGGCGGGGGCTTCGGGGGCCGCGGTGAGACTTTCGAGCGGAAGCAGGGACACGGCGCACGTCGTCCTTCCGCGTCACGCCCGCATGCGGACGGACGGATCCAAGGCGATGCAACGGGGACAGGAGAAACGTTCCCGTACGGGGTGGCGTCCATGTGTCCGGCAGCGGAAGGGGGGCGAGCTTGTGGGCGACACGGCAGGGGGTCCGGGGGGAGGGCGCGGGGCAGGAACGGTACCGACCGGGGATGGGGGAGGGCCCCGCGGCCGGGACGTGTGCGCGGCGTGGAGTACGCCTCGACGGGCCGTGCCCGGCCCGCCCCGCGTCCAGGGCCCGGCAATCGGTGTGCCGTCGACCTCGGATTCCTCAAGATCCCTCTGATGAGCAGGAGTTGATGAACTGTCAGAGGCCGACCGACTTCCGCTCGCCGTCCGTCAGGGGCGGACCGTCCAGGAGAGGCTTCTTACGGCCCAGGAACACCCTCCACAGCATGTCGGGGGCGAGAAGCCGGACGGGTGCCCGCTCCATGCTCATCACGTCCAACAGGGCGCGCAGAGCATGCGGGTTGCGGGCTCCGGCGTCCACCGCGCGGTCGATGAACGCGGCCATGAGGCGCTCGATCCGGGACGGCGCCTCCGCGGTGGCTCCGGGATAGAACGCGTCCTGCCCGACGGCGAGATCCCAGGCCTGCCCCACCGGGCGGGCCGCTGCGCGCTGAACGAGCCGAGCGGCCTTGGCCGAGCCGAGGTCATGTCGGGCCAGCACCTCCCGCATCGCGACCACGCTCTGCGCCGCCGCGGTCAGGCCGTGCCCGTACACCGGGTTGTATCCGGCGACGGCGTCGCCGAGCACGGCGAATCCGGCCGGCCAGCGGTCCAGCTTCTCGAAGTAGCGCCGTTTGTTGGCGGTGCTCCGTGTGGTGACCACGTCGGTGACCGGCTCGGCCCGGGTGAGGAGCTCACCGATGACCGGGTGGGCGAGCGACTCGGCGAAGGACACGAACGCGTCGTTGTCCCGGCTCGGCCGGCCGCCCCGGGTGCCCGCCAGGGTGACGAGCCACTGCCCGTTCTCGATGGGAAGGATGATGCCGCCCTTGCCCGGTGGGCGGGTGGGCTCGGCCTGTACGTTGACGATCGGGAAGTCGTCCGACGCGGAGGCCGGGGGGCGGTACATCCGGCTGGCGTAGCCCACGCCGGCGTCGACGACGCGTTCGCCCACCGCCGGGAGGCCAAGCCCGGTGAGCCACGCCGGTGCCCGGCTCCCGCGCCCGCTCGCGTCCACGACCAGGTCGGCGTTCAGGGTGCCGGCGCCCGCCGCGTCCCGTGTCCGGACCCCGGTCACACGGTCGGCGGTGCCCTCCAGCCCCACGGTCTCGGTCCGCTCCAGCACCGTGATGCCGGGCCGCGCCACGACCTCGGCCCGGATCGTCGCGTCGAGCAGGTCGCGCGAGCACACGATGTTCACGTGGTGGGCGTGCTCGAACCGGCGGAACCACTGTCCGGACGGCGCCTTGCTCACCATGCCGGACATGATCGGCACGCGCCGCGCCCCGCGCTCCAGCAGTCGCTCCGTGATCCCGGGCAGCAACTGCTCGATCGCCCCGACCCCGCCGGACCACAGCACATGGGCGTGCCGGGCCTGTGGCAACCCCCTGCGAGGGGACGGCTGTTCGGGCAGAGTGTCCGCCTCGACGACCGTGACGTCCCCGAAGCGGGCGAGCACGGAGGCCGCGAGCATGCCGGTCATACCGCCACCGACCACCACGGCGGTGGGCCGGTGGCCCGACGTTCTTTCAGACATCGGCGCAAGCACCCTCTCTGGCGGCCGTGCGGCCGCGGTCGTTCCGGGCAGCCGGTGTGCGGAGACGAACCGGGCCGCCGTACACCGTCGTACCGCCCCCGGCCCCGTGTTCGTCGGCTCGTGCCTCGCTCGGCCCGGCACGTTCATGATCGGGCCTGAGCTGAGGCGCGCGCACCGGAACGGCCACCGAAGAAACGGACTTGGGTCCGCCAGCCGGTGTGGCAATCGAACATTACGTGAGGAATCGATTCGGCACGGGGTGGTCGTCCTTCTCCGTCAGGTGCGGAGAAGGCTCCTCGGCGGCGGGAACCCCATGTTCCCCGGCGGGCGGGGGGCGGTGCGGCCTCCGGGCGGCCCGACGGACGTGTCAGTTCCGGCGGACGTCGTGCAGAGCGGCCCGGCGACGGGCCGCGGCGACGACGGGCGAGGATCTCAGTGCCTGGGCGAGGCCGACCCGCAGATGCGGCTTCTCCATGCTGTCCAGCGATCCCGTCCGGTCCGCGTCGCAGGGATCGTGACGTCCCGCCATCCGGACGCGGGCGGCGGCGAGCATCGCCGCCTCGGCGACCACCGTCGCGTGTTCCTGCGGCGTCAGGCGCACGGTCGTTCCCGGCACCGCCCGGGGAGGTGAGTCCGGCGCCGGCTGTCCGGAGACCTCCGCGTAGGCGGTGTCCCGCACCTCCGGGTCCAGATAGGGCCCGCAGGCCAGCACGCCGTCCAGTATCGCGATCTCCTGCTGTGTCAGCCGGACCACGGGAGGTGTCCACCAAGGGATACCCGCGCCGGACGGGGTCGGCAGGCCGCGGACCTCGGCCCACAGCGGCCTCAGCAGCCGGCAACGGCGCCGGGCGCGCAGCGAGTCCGCGACGGAGGGGCCGAGCCGGGGCAGCGCGAATCCGGTCGCGACGAAGATGCCGGCGGTCGCCACCAGCGGGGGTGACACGTCGGTGCTGAGGAAGTCCCAGTCCCGTCCGCTCCAACGTGCCGCGATGGCGGTGTACTTGGCCGCCTGGAACGACAGGTCGAAGCAGGCGCCGATCACGACCAGGACGAGGCCGGTCCGTGTGATGCCGCTGACCGCACGCACCCAGCTGAGGCACATGCCCGTCAGGAGCAGACTCGCGACGGAGTGGAACGCCAGGTACAGCAGGATCATCTCGCGCATGTACGGGGTGCCGGCGTAGTACGTGTCCAGGTCCCGGGTGCGCTCGACGGGCACGTCCGCGAGCGCGAACAGGACCACGATCCCGAGGACGACCGCGGTGCAGAAGGAGGCGATCAGCAGGATGCGCCGGTCGAGCCGGTGCCGTGGTCCGCCCCGCCAGGCGGTCATCAGGACGAGGTAGCCGCCGCTGAGCGCCGTCATGCCGCAGTACACCAGCGGGGCACTGAAGTTGGAGATCCCGGTGGCGGCGTTGACGACCGTGATCGTCGGAGGCGCGGACAGGACGCACACCACCGCGCCGATCAGCAGGATGGCGTTGCTGGAGGCGATCAGTGGATCCCGCCACGTGTCCTTGAGGGAACGGGCCTTGAGCGCGAGTACGACGGTGAGCGCGACACCGGGAACGTAGAAGACGACTCCGCTGTCCATCGCTCACAGACCTCCGGTCCGCGGGCCCGGCGGCCGTCGGCGGTGGGGCACGGTCGGCGTCATGTGCGGGACCTCTCGCCGTCCTGGACGGCCGTGGGGGACAGCGCGTTCGCTTCCGGGAGGGGCTCCATGACGCCGGGGGAGGCACGCAGCGCGCGCGACAGCCCCGGCAGGTCGGCGCGCAGGGAGGCGACCGACGCGTCCGTGGCCACGAGCGACGCGGCAGGGTGGCCGTCCCGCGTGGCGCGCACGGCGGCGTGGACCATCGCGGCATCGCCCGCGAGCGCGGCCTGCTCAGGAGCCGCCCCGGCAGCCGTGGCCGCCGCCCGGGCACGGGCGCGCACTGTTTCGTCGAGGTGCGGTCGGATCAGGCTGAGGCCGTCCTGGATGCCCGCCTCCCGCCGGGTGAGTCGGACGCGGGGAGAGGCGTACCAGGTGACCGGGCCGGTGAGCTGCACACCGGGTGCGGCCCTGCTGAGCTCCCGCCACAGGGCGCCGAGCCGGCGGCAGGCTGCGAATGCCCGGAGGGAGGCGGCGGCCCGGGGGCCGATCAGCGGCAGCAGGAAGCCCACGGTGGCGCACGGCGCGGCCACGGCCGAGACGAGCGGGGAGAAGGTCGTGCTGAGGGTGTCCCAGTCACTGCCGGTCCAACGGGCGCTCACCGCGGCCAGTTTGAGGGAACTGAAGGACAGGTTCAGCAGCCACCCCGCGCACAGCACCACCAGACCGGCCCGCAGCCAGCCGTGCACCTGGAGCGCCCAGCGCCAGCACAGCGACGTGGTGACGATCGCCGCGGTCATGTGGGCGAGCAGGTAGAGCACGATCATCTCGGCGATGAACGGCTCCGAGGCGTAGTGCGTGTCGAAGTCGGTGCGCCGTTCGACCGGTGCGTCACCGAGCGCGAACAGGGCGATCAGCGCGGCGATGATCAGGAGGTAGGCGATCCGCCAGCGCCGCGAGACCCGCCGCACGTACTCGGGGGGCCCACCCCGCCAGTGCACGATGAGCAGCAGGCACGACGCGCTGAACGCGGAGATGATGACGTAGACGAGCAGGGAGGACGCGTTCGGGATGCCGCTGACGTCGTTCACCGCGGCGATGGTCGGCGGCGCGGCGAAGACGAAGCCGGCGCCGCCGAGGGCGATCACGAGGCCGACCGACCGGACCAGCGGGTCACGCCAGTCCCTCAGCAACCCGGGGAGCCGCACGGCGAGACAGGCCCACAGCGCGAGCGCCGGTATGTAGTAGTCCGAGGATTCCATGGCTCAGACCTGCCGACGACGGCTTCCCAGCGAGGCGCCGATCCGTCCGGCGATCTCGCCGAGGTCGGCGGACGGCCCGTCGTCCTCGCCCTCCAGCCACATACGGAACCGGGTGACGGCGAGAAGGCCGAACCGCTCGGCGTCCGCCTCCTCGACCCGGCTGAAGTCCGAGCGCGCCGCCACCCGCCGAACGGTTTCCGCCAGTTGGGGGAGATCAGGACGGGTCGAGAGCATGCGTGCCGCCACGGGACGGCCGACGACGTGGCTTGCGCAGGTACCCGTCTCCAAGTGCCACACCTCGTGGAAGAAGATCGCCAACTGGTGCAGCGGGGTGGCCCGTTGCTCCACCACGACGAGGTCCCGGTCGGGCAGGTCCAGCCACAGGCCGCTGGCCGTCCCGTAGGGGAACCGCTCCTTCACCAGCTCCAGTTCCCGCCCGGTCCCCTTGCCCACGGCTCGGATCAGCTCTCCGAACAGGGCGTCCGGAGTGGTGGGCACCGGTAGCCGGACCTCGTCGACCAGTGTGTCGACGAGGCGCCGCATGACCTTTCCTTTGCGCACGCTTCTCCCCGGGAACGTGAGGTACGGGAACGCCGTGGAAGCGGGACCACCCTCTCGTCCCGCGGCTCCGTCGATCCCTCGGCGGACCGCCGCGTCATCCGGTGTGGCCCGTGTCCGAGTGCCCGTCAGGTTATCGCGGCCGTCAACCGGTCGGTCGGCGCGTCGGCGGCCGTGATGCCCGGGGACGACCGATCCTGGCCTGACCTGCGGCCCCGGATCCCCGGCCGGGCCGCGCGCCCCCGACGGTCCCGTGCCGCCCGGACCCTATGGAGAAGCATGGACGCCGACAGCAAGCACCCCGACGACGACGGCCATCGCGACCCGGTGGGTGACCCCGTCGGTGACCCGGTCGGAGACGCGACCGGTGACGGCCTCATCAGCGGCGGCCGTGGCGGCCGTGGCGGCGGAAGCGGCGGTGTCGGGTCGGGGGCCGGAGGAGGGCCGCGGGGGTCGGGAGGTGGCGCCCGGGCCGGCGCGTTGCTGTCGCGGCCGAAACTGTGGATCTTCCCCACCGTACTGACGGCGCTGCTCGCCCTGCTGCTGTCGCTGCTCTACATGGGCGGCATCGTCAATCCGGAGCGGAACCTGCACGACCTGCCGATCGGGCTCGTCAACGCGGACCTCGGCAAGCCCCTCCCGGGGCAGCGCCAGAACGTCGGCACCCAGGTCACCACCGCCATCGTCTCGGACGGCACGTCCGACACGGTCGAGTGGCGCCGGCTGACCCCCGCCGAGGCGCAGGACGAACTCGCCTCCGGGAAGATCTACGGCGCCCTGGAGGTCCCGACGAACTTCACCGACTCCCTCGCCGCCCTCACGACGGCGAACGCCACGAAACGGCCCACCCTCACGGTGCTGACCAACCCCGGTATGGGCAGCCTCGGTTCCTCCCTGGCGAGCCGCATCACCACGGCCGCGGCACAGCAGGCCTCAACCACCATCGGCAAGCAGCTGACGGCGTCCCCCGCGACCGCGAAGGCCGACCCCACCACGCGCCTGCTCCTCGCCCAGCCCGTCCAGGTCGTCACCCGCGTCGGACACCCCATCGGACGGCACAGCGGCCTCGGGCTGAGCGCCTTCTACTACACCCTGCTCCTGGTGCTCGCCGGGTTCCTCGGCGCCAACCTCATCAGCACCGGAGTCGACACGGCCCTCGGCTACGCCGACAGTGAGATCGGCCCCTGGCACACCCGCCGGCCGACCGTGCCGATCAACCGCACGCAGACGCTGCTCCTGAAGATGGGCATGACCGTGGGGATCACCCTGCTGACGGTCTCCCTGGTCATGCTGGCCACCGTCGCGATCCTCGGCATGGACGCCACACACCTGCCCCTGCTGTGGATCTACTCGTACTGCGCGAGCCTCGCCGTCGGGCTGGGCGTGCAGGCCATCAACGCGGCGTTCGGCGGCATCGGCCAGCTCGTCTCGATGTTCGTGTTCATCGTGCTGGGCCTGCCGTCCTCGGGAGCCACCGTGCCGCTCCAGGCCGTCCCCGGCTTCTACCGCTTCCTCTCGATCTTCGAGCCCATGCGGCAGCTGAGCGACGGAGTGCGGGCCATCCTCTTCTTCGACGCGCGGGCCGACGCGGGCCTCGACCGGGCCTGGCTGATGATCGGCGTCGGGACCGCGATCGGCCTCCTCTTCGGCTTCGCGATGACCCGCTACTACGACCGCAAGGGGCTGCACCGCATGACCCCGCAGCCCGTCCCGCCCGTCGGGCCGGCCGGATCCGCGTGAACAGTCCTGTAGAGCGGGCCGCCTGACGGGTTCTCAGGTCATGTGGCGCAGCAGCGCGGCGACCACCGGCGGGGGTTCGCCGGCGGGGCGTACCAGCATGACCTTCCAGTGCGGCGCGTGCCGGTCGAACCTGTGGGTGCCGAGGTCGGGGAACCGCGCGGCGATCGAGGCGGGCATGACGCAGACGCCGAGGTCGTTGCGGACGAGTTCGGCCGCGGCGACGATGTCGTTGACCTCGAAGGTCGTCTCCCGTTCCACCGCGGCCGCGCGGAACGCCCGGTCCACGGAGAGCCGGATCGCCCAGCCGGGCACGAAGTCCACGAGCGGCAGCCGCGCCGTCTCGGCGAGCGTGACCGTACCGTCGGGGCCGGACGCGGCGAGCGTCCGCCGCGGGGCGGAGACCAGCACCATCTCCTCGTGGGAGAGCAGCCGGGTCACCAGACCGCGCTGCTGCTGCCGGTCCAGCGCGACCACGGCCAGGTCGACCGTGCCCTCGCGCAGCGCCTGCCGGATGTCGGTCACCGCGGCCTGCCGCAGCCGCACCACCACGCCCGGATGCTCGGCGCGCAGCGCGGCCAGCGGCTTGTGGAGGTCGGCCCAGACACCCTGCATCGTGCCCACGGTGAGCCTCCCGCGCAGTTGTCCCCGCGCCAGGTCGACGGCCGCCCGGGCCTGCTCCGCCGCCCGCAGGGCCAGACGCGCCGCGGGGACGAACGCCTCACCGGCCGCGGTCAGCGACACCCGGTGCGTGGTGCGGTCGAACAGCGGCGTTCCCAGCTCCCGTTCCAGCGTGCGGACCGTGCTCGACACGGCGGACTGCACCACGTGCAGCCGCTGGGCGGCCGCGGTGAATCCGCCCTCCTCGGCCACCGCGACGACGACCTCCATCTGCCGCAGATCCATCTCCACTCCCGAAGCAGCCCGTCACCGGCCCCGGCCCGCCCATCTCCGAACGAGATGACGTCCTGTGCCGATTGTCGCAGGTGACGATCGTGCGGGGTGGTGCCGAGCGGCGTCCGGGGGTCAGCGGCGGCGGCGCAGGGTGACGGCGACCCCGCCGGTGAGCAGCAGCGCCGCCGCGGCTCCGGCGGCCAGGGGGAGGGTCGCGCCGCCGCCGCCGGACGTGCTGTCGGCGGCGGGCGTCAGGTGGTCGGTGCCCGCCGACTCGGTGGGTGACGAGGTGACCAGGGAGGGCGACTCGGAAGGGGAGGGCTTCGACGTCCGGCCGGCCGACGACGCCACCGACGGGGACGACGTGTGGGTGTGCGTGGTCCTGCCGCCGGCCGACGTGCCCGCCTTCGCCGACGCGGTCCGGGTGGGCGTGGACGCCGCGCGCGCTCCGGAGAGCACCACGTCCGAGCAGGAGTAGTACGTGTCGGTCGTGCTGGTGTTCTGCCAGATGGTGAACAGCATCTGGCGGCCGGTGCGGTCGGACGGCAGCTTCGCCCGGATGCGGTACGCGCCGTCGACGAGCGCCGGATCGGTGGCCGTCGCGAACGGCTGCGCGGGCAGGTCCGACCACCGCAGCGGTCGTGTCGGGTCGTAACCGGGCTTCGTCAGGAAGAGCTTGAAGGTTCCCGTGTGCGGGATCGTCGAGCTGTAGGCGAGGGTGAAGGACGCGCCGGGCGTCAGGCGCGTGGACGGGAAGTCGGCGCGCGCCAGATCGAGCCCCTTGTAGGCGGGCAGGCCGCCGCTGCACAGCTTGCCGTCCGGAATCACCGAGCGGTCCCGGCCGTTCACACCGCCCACACGCAGGTTGTCCCACGCGGTGAAGGGCGCGCCGTTCGCGGCGATCGCGGCCCGGCAGGCGTTCGTCCGGTTCAGGCCACCACCCTCGGGAGAGCACGCGAACACCCTGCTGACCGGTGACGTCGGGGCGCCGTGCGCCGACGCGGGGCCCGCGGCCCACGTCGTGAGGAGCAGCGGGGCCGCCAGGGCGACAGCGGCCGCGGTGGCGGTGCGGTAGGCGGTCATCCGGAGATCTCCTCGGTGCGTCGGCGAAGCGGCGTGCCGCCGCGGGCGACCGGACGGTCACCCGCGCGGGGCACCGTGAAGTACGGGGCCGCCGTGCCGTGTGTTCAGGCCGGGGGCGGGCGGCAGCCGCCGGGCCGGCGCTGGGCCCTCCGGGGGAGCGGCCTCCGGCGCGCCCCCGCCACGGCGGGCCGGTCCCGCCCGGCCGGTACGGTGAACGGCATGCCCGATCCCCACGCCACCGCCCCGTCCACCGCCCCCGACGACGCTCCGGTGGTCGTCTCCTCGGTGCGCGGCTCGTTCCCGTGGAGCGTGCTGGCCGAACGGCATCCGGCCCTCCTCGCGAAGGTCGAGGACGCCTTCCCGTACGGACCCGAGCAGCGCCGCGCGCTCGCCGCGCTGCTCACGAACAGCTCCGAGGGCGTGATCGAACCGCTCCCTGCGTCGGCGCCGGACCGCGCGCGATGGGACGCCTGGGGCGGCAGGGCGTACTACGGCCGCTCCTGGTTCGACGTGCCCTTCCTCTGGTCCGAGAGCTACTTCTACCGCCAACTCCTCGAAGCCGTCGACTACTTCACGCCTGGTCCGTGGCAGGGCATCGACCCCTTCCGGCCCTTCAAGCTCGCCGAGCTGGACAGTGCGGAGGCCGAAGAGGAACTCGCCGCGCTGGACGAGCTCGCGTCCCGGCCGGTCGAGGAACAGGAGAAGGCACTCCTGCACGGTTCGCTGTGGGGCAACCGGGCCGACCTCGGCTTCCGGCTTCAGGCCGCCGGAGGCGAGTCCACGGCCGACTCCCAACTCGTCGCGGACGACAGCACGATGCTGCGCTCCCTCCTCGCCGGAGGCACGCTCTGCCTGGTCGCGGACAACGCGGGCCGCGAGCTCGTCCCCGACCTGCTCCTCGTCGACCACCTGCTCCGCCACGGCCGGGCCCGACACGTCGTCCTGCACCTGAAGCCGTACCCGTACTACGTCTCCGACGCCACCACCGCCGACGTCCTCGACGCCCTGCGCCGGCTCCCCGCGGCCGACGGAGCGGCGGGCGAGGCGGGCCGGCGGCTCTGGGCGGCCCTCGCCGACGGCCGGCTCACCCTGCGCGCCCACCCCTTCGCCTGCGCCCCGCTCCCGTACGCCGACCTGCCCGCGAACCTCCGGCAGGAGTTCGCCGCGGCCGACGTCACCGTCCTGAAGGGCGACCTCAACTACCGCCGCCTCATCGGCGACCGCCTGCACCCGGCCACCACCCCGTTCGCCGAGGCCACCGCGTACTTCCCCGGAGCGGTGGCGGCGCTGCGCACCCTCAAGTCCGATGTCGTCGTCGGGCTCGCCCCCGCCACCGAGGCCGCCCTCGACGCGGCCGAGGGCGGCCACTGGCGAACCGGGGGCACCCACGCGCTGATCCAGGCGCGACGCTAGGACGGGGCCGGTGCCAGGTCCCGCCGCCGGACCCGAAACCGTGCCGCCGTGCGCGGCTTTCGCACCGATTCACGCGATGGTGTGATCATGTCCGGGCCTGCGGATGCTCGCGTGGGGCCGTGGGTAGGGCCCGGCCATGACGCAGCCGTTCGAACTCCCGCACTTCTACATGCCGTACACCGCCCGGCTGAACCCGCATCTGGACGAGGCACGGGCCCACACCGTCGACTGGGCCCGCGGAATGGGCATGCTGGAAGGTTCAGGCATCTGGGAGCAGTCCGACCTCGACGCCCACGACTACGGCCTGTTGTGCGCGTACACCCACCCCGACTGCGACGGGCCGGCCCTGTCTCTGATCACCGACTGGTACGTGTGGGTGTTCTTCTTCGACGACCACTTCCTGGAGACCTTCAAGCGCACGCAGGACCGCGAGGGCGGCAAGGCCTACCTCGACCGGTTGCCGCTGTTCATGCCGCTCGACCTGTCGGCTCCCGTACCGGAGCCGGAGAACCCGGTCGAGGCGGGCCTCGCCGACCTGTGGGCGCGCACCGTGCCCGCGATGACGGAGGACTGGCGCAGGCGGTTCGCGGTCTCCACCGAGCACCTGCTGAACGAGTCGATGTGGGAGCTGTCCAACATCAACGAAGGGCGGGTCTCCAATCCCGTCGAGTACATCGAGATGCGCCGCAAGGTCGGCGGCGCGCCCTGGTCCGCCGGTCTCGTCGAGTACGCCACCGCCGAGGTCCCGGCGTCCGTCGCCGAGACCAGGCCGCTGCGCGTCCTGATGGAGACGTTCTCGGACGGCGTCCATCTGCGCAACGACCTCTTCTCCTACCAGCGCGAGGTGGAGGACGAGGGCGAACTGAGCAACGGGGTCCTGGTCCTGGAGACGTTCTTCGGCTGCACGACCCAGGAAGCCGCCGAGACCGTCAACGACATCCTCACCTCACGGCTGCACCAGTTCGAGCACACGGCGCTCACCGAAGTGCCCGCGCTGGCCCTGGAGAAGGGACTCACCCCGCCGGAGGTCGGCGCGGTCGCCGCGTACACACAGGGACTCGTGGACTGGCAGTCCGGCGGCCACGAGTGGCACATGCGCTCCAGCCGCTACATGAACCAGGGCGCCACGGACGAGCCGCGGCCCTTCGCCATGGGCGGTCTCGGCACGTCCGCCGCGGACATCGGCGGTCTGCTCTCCGCGGCCGGTGCCGAGCGGATGCGCGCGTACACCCACGTCCCGTTCCAGAAGGTCGGGCCCTCCCGACTTCCCGACTTCCACATGCCGTTCGAGGTCACCCTCAGCCCGCACCTCGCCGGGGCCCGCGAGCGGCTCACCGGCTGGATGCACGGCACGGGCATGCTCCAGGAGGGCGTCTGGGACGAGGACAAGCTCATCGCCTACGACCTGCCGCTCTGCGCGGCCGGCATCCATCCGGACGCCACGCCCGAGGCCCTCGACCTCAGCTCGCAGTGGCTGGCCTGGGGTACGTACGGCGACGACTACTACCCGCTGCTGTTCGGCAACCGGCGCGACCTGGCCGCCGCCAAGGTGACCACCGCGCGCCTGTCGGCCTGCATGCCCATCGACGGCGACGAGGTCCCCGTACCGGTCAACGCGATGGAGCGTGGACTGATCGACCTGTGGCGGCGGACCACCGCGGAGATGCCACCGGAGGCACGCAGGACCGTGCGCGCGTCGGTGGACGTGATGACCGAGAGCTGGCTGTGGGAGCTGTCCAACCAGATCCAGAACCGCATCCCGGACCCGATCGACTACCTGGAGATGCGCCGGGCCACCTTCGGTTCCGACCTGACCATGGGCCTGTGCCGGCTCGGCCACGGCCCCGCCGTCCCGCCGGAGGTGTACCGCAGCGGCCCCGTCCGCTCGCTGGAGAACGCGGCCATGGACTACGCCATGCTCCTGAACGACGTGTTCTCGTACCAGAAGGAGATCGAGTACGAGGGGGAGGTCCACAACGGCATCCTCGTCGTGCAGAACTTCTTCGGCTGCGACTATCCGAGCGCGCTCGGGATCATCCACGATCTGATGACCCAGCGCATGGAGCAGTTCCAGCACGTCGCGGCCCACGAATTCCCCATCCTGTTCGAGGACTTCAAGCTCTCGGAGGAGGTGCGGGGGATCATGCGGGGCTATGTGGTCGAGCTGCAGAACTGGCTGGCGGGCATCCTGAAGTGGCACCAGGACTGCCGCCGCTACGGTGCGGCGGACCTGGCCCGGCGCGCCCACGGGTTCGTGCCCGACCAGGCCCCCGGCCTGCCGTTCGCCTGGCGGGCGGAGCCCGTCGCCCTCTGAACGGCCCGCACACCGCCATGAGTCCGGGGTGAGTCCCTGTGACCGACAGCGTCGGCGGTGCGGGGTCCGGTTCGCACGGACCCCGCACCGCCTTCCGTCATGTCACCGTGCAGGTACCCCGTACCACCGGCCCGGAGGGGGATTTCTCGAACAGGGGCGCCAGTCTCACTCGTTGGGGAACCATCGCGCACCGGGGTGCGGGGTAGGGCAGAAGCCGCAGGCGATCCGCAGAGCATCCGCCGGAGGCGACCCCATGGAACAGACCGCGTTGCGTCCCAAGCCGATGCCCGGGCAGGAACCGGGCACGGGGGAGCGTCCCTCCGGCGGAGTCCGGCGACCGCACGCGGCGAAGCGCCGCGGCAGGCGGCTGGTCACGCTGCTGTTCAGCCTCTTCGTCGGGGTGGTGCTGGTGCTCTCCGGAGTGGGGCTTGGCACGGTGGGCGCGACCGTGATCGGCATGAGCAGGCTGGCCGCCCTGCAGAAGCAGGCCGGAGCGGCCGGACAGGCGCACGGGCCGTCCGGCGGACCGGGCACCTCGGCGGCGCCGCGGCCGGGCGGGACCACGACCGCGTCCGGCGGCGGCGCCCCGCTCCCGCCGGCGAAAGCCGCCGGGGCGCCGGAGCGGGCGGCGCTCGGGGTGGAGGCCGTCGACGCGCCCAAGGGCGGAGGCGCCCTGCTCATCGGAGTGCACACGCCTGGCCCCGGTTACACCGCCGGTCTGGTCCGTGGAGACGTCCTGCTCGGCGTCGGCGGCAGAGGGATCACATCGGCGGCTGACCTCGCCCACGCGGTCGCCGGCGCCGAGCCCGGCCGGGACCTCACCCTCGACGTCCGGCACGCGAACGGCACCCGGGCCCGCCTGTCGGCCGTCCCGGGCATCGCGACATGAGGGCGGCGCCGCCGGCTCGCACCGTCCTCCCGGTCGGCGCGTTCCGCGGCGACGAGGAGCGGAGCCGGCCCTCCGCCCCGGCGTGGGGTCGCGGGAAACGGAGGCGGCCCCGGGGACCGGCTCGCGCGGGCTCCGGCGGAGGGGGAAGATGCTGCCCGTAGCCCTCTGGGGAACTCCGCACACGGAGGCATGGATGACCGCCGCCACACCCGCGCCCTTCACCGCCGTCGACTACGCGGCCCGTATGCGGCGTGCCGCCGAGGCCGCCGCCGACGCCGGCCTGGACGGTGTCCTCGTGGCGCCGGGACCCGACATGGTGTGGCTGACCGGATACCGCCCGGTCGAGACGGAGCGGCTCACCCTCCTCGTGCTCAGGGCCGGCCAGGATCCGGCGCTCGTCGTGCCCACCCTGGAGGCACCCGACGCGGCCAAGTCGACCGGCGCTCCCGCGCTGACCCTCCACGAGTGGACCGACGGCACGAACCCCTACGAGGCCGCCGCGCCCCTCATCGCCCCCGCCGGCCGCTACGGCATCAGCGACAACGGCTGGGCGCTGCACCTGCTCGGTTTGCAGAAACGGCTGCCCGGCACCCGGTACGCGGCCCTGACGGAGGCGCTGCCGATGCTCCGCGCCGTCAAGGACGCGGCGGAACTGGAGCGGCTCGCCGCGGCCGGAGCGGCCGCCGACGCGGCGTTCGAGGAGATCCGGAAGGTCACCTTCGCCGGCCGCAGGGAGGCGGAGGTCTCCGCCGACCTCGCCGACCTGCTGCGCCGCTTCGGCCACTCCCAGGTCGACTTCACCATCGTCGCCTCGGGACCGAACGGCGCCGACCCGCACCACGAGGCCGACGAGCGCGTCATCGAGCACGGCGACATGGTCGTCCTGGACTTCGGCGGCCTCAAGGACGGCTACGGCTCGGACACCTCCCGCACGGTCCACGTCGGGGAACCGGACGACGAGGAACGCGCGGTGCACGACATCGTGCGCGCGGCCCAGGAGGCCGGCGTCCGCGCCGTCCGCCCGGGAGCCGCCTGCCAGGACATCGACCGAGCGGCCCGTGCCGTCATCGAAGAGGCCGGGTACGGCAAGTACTTCATCCACCGCACCGGACACGGCATCGGCGTCACCACCCACGAACCGCCCTACATGGTCGAGGGCGAGGAACAGCCTCTCGTCCCCGGCATGTGCTTCTCCGTCGAACCCGGCATCTACCTGCCGGGCCGTTTCGGGGTCCGGATCGAGGACATCGTCACGGTGACGGAGGACGGCGGCCGCCGGCTCAACAACACCTCCCGCGAGATGGTCGTCGTCGACTGACGTGGACGCACCGACCGCGCGGCGACCGCTCCGCCCCCGCCCCCGGACGACAAGGGCGCGACCATGAGCCAACCGCCACCGACCCCCACCCCGGACACGGTCAGCCGGCTGGTCCGCTCGCTGCTCGCCGACGACGGCGCCCCGAGTCCCGGACCGGACGTACGGCCGGTCACCGAGGAGGGCGACCACCTCACCTGGTGGGTGGGTCCACGCCATGTGCTGCGGCTCGCCGGGGACCGCGACGCCTCCGTGCGGCAGCGCCGGGAGCTGCGGCTGCGTGACCTGGTCCGCCCGCACATCGGGGTGCCGGTCCCGGTCAGCGTCGCACGGGGCGAATGGGCGGCCGGCCTGGCCTACACGCTCGACACCCGGCTGCCCGGCGCCTCCGCCGAGGAACAGGGCGTCACGGCCGTCGGGGAGGCCGACCTGGCGAGCCTGCTGACCGGGCTGCGCGAGGTGCCCGTACGCCAGGCGGGGACCCTCGGCGTGCCACAGGTCCGGCCGCGGTCGCTGGAGACCCTGAGGTCCGCCGCGATCCGCGCGGCCCGCGGGCTGCCCGCCGAGGAGTTCGACCCGGTGGAGCTCGACCAGCTCGCCGAGCCCGCCGCCGTCCAGCTCGCCGCGCAGCAGGGCGTCGCGTTCCTCGTCCACCACGGCCTGCGGGGCGACCACCTCGTGACCGCCGCCGGCGGACGGGTGCGGGGCGTCCTCGGCTGGAGCGGAGCGACGGTCGGTGACCCGGCCGAGGACATCGCCGGACTCGCCGTCGCCGTCGGCGCCCCCGCCGCCGTCCGGGCCGCCACGCTCGCCGGCTACGGCGCCCGGCCCTGCCTGCGCGGTCTGTGGCTGGCCCGCTGCGACACCGTCGTCCGCCTCGCCGACCGCCTCCGCGGCCGGAGCGGCGACCCCGTGCCGCTCCTGGAGGCACAGCTGCGGCGGGCCTGGGAGACCATCCTGCTGGAACGCGTGACGGACCTGCGGGACGGGCCGGACGAGGCGCCCTAGGGGCGGCGCCCGGTCCGTCCCGCACGGCGTCTCACGCCTGGGTCAGCACCACGCACGACTCGCCCGGCACGTTCAGTACGCCGTCCGTGAGCGGCGCCGCGACCGGGTCCCAGGA
This sequence comes from Streptomyces sp. M41(2017), assembly GCF_002078175.1. Classification (GTDB taxonomy): domain Bacteria; phylum Actinomycetota; class Actinomycetes; order Streptomycetales; family Streptomycetaceae; genus Streptomyces. The sequence continues at coordinate 4,283,347 of NZ_MWFK01000001.1, forward strand.
CGCCAGCACACGCCCCTTGCGGACGCCGAGCGGGATCACCGCCGGATCCTTGGACAGGTTCACCGCCACCCGGACGTCACCGCGCCGCACGGCCAGCCAGCGGGCCTCCGGATCGTGCGCCACCCGGACCGCCGCGAGATCGGGGTCCGAGAGGTCGGCCTGCCGGTGGCGCAGCGCGATCAGCTCGCGGTACCAGGCGAGCAGACGCGCGTGGGCCGGTGCCTCCGGCTCCGACCAGTCCAGACAGGACCGGTCCCGGGTCGCCGGGTCCTGCGGGTCCGGCACGTCCTCCTCCGCCCAGCCGTGCGCCGCGAACTCCCGCCGCCTGCCCCGGCGTACGGCCTCCGCGAGCTCGGGGTCCGTGTGATCGGTGAAGAACTGCCACGGCGTTCCCGCGCCCCACTCCTCGCCCATGAACAGCATCGGCGTGAACGGCGCGGTGAGTGTCAGCGCCGCCGCGCAGGCCAGCAGCCCGGGGGAGAGGGAGGCGGACAGCCGGTCGCCCTGGGCGCGGTTGCCGATCTGGTCGTGGGTCTGTGTGTACCCGAGGAGACGCTGCGCCGAGATCCGCGCGCGGTCGATCGGCCTGCCGTGGTGCCGGCCGCGGAAGCTGGAGTAGCTGCCGTTGTGGAAGAAGCCCGAGGTCAGCGTCTTGCTCAGGGCCGCGAGCGGCGCCCGCGCGAAGTCGGCGTAATAGCCCTGCCCCTCGCCGGTCAGCGTGGTGTGCAGGGCGTGGTGGAAGTCGTCGTTCCACTGGGCGTCCAGACCGAGACCGCCCTCCTCGCGGGAGGTGATGAGCCGCGGGTCGTTCAGGTCCGACTCGCCGATCAGGAACAGCGGCCGGCCCAGCTCGCCCGCGACCGCGCCCACCGCCGCCGACAACTCCTCCAGGAAGTGCAGCGCCCGGGTGTCCTTCAGCGCGTGCACCGCGTCCAGGCGCAGCCCGTCGAGCCGGTAGTCGCGCAGCCAGGCCAGCGCACTGCCCACGAAGTAGTCGCGCACCTCGTCCGAGCCCGGCGCGTCCAGGTTCACCGCCGAACCCCACGGCGTCTGATGCGTGTCCGTGAAGTAGGGCCCGAACGCGGGCAGGTAGTTGCCGGACGGCCCGAGGTGGTTGTGCACGACGTCCAGGACGACGCCCAGGCCGAGTTCGTGCGCCCGGTCGACGAAACGCTTCAACGCCTCGGGGCCGCCGTACGGTTCGTGCACCGCCCACAGGGAGACGCCCTCGTACCCCCAGCCGTGCCGCCCGGGGAACGGACACAGAGGCATCAACTCGACGTGAGTGATGCCCAGTTCGGCCAGATGGCCGAGCCGCTCGGCCGCCGCGTCCAGCGTGCCCTCGGGTGTGTACGTCCCCACGTGCAGCTCGTACAGGACCGCTCCCGGCAGCGCGCGCCCGGCCCACTCGGACCGCCACGCGTACCGCGCCTGGTCGACCACCGCGCTCAGCCCGTCAGGACCGTCGGGCTGCCGTCGCGAGCGCGGATCGGGCAGTACGGGCCCGTCGTCGACCGCGAAGCCGTACCGCGTCCCGTCCCGCGCGTCCGCCTCGGCACTCCACCATCCCGGACGGCCCGGATCGCGCTCCATCGCGCTCGTGACGTCGTCGCAGTGGAGTGTCAACCGGTCGGCGTGCGGTGCCCACACCTCGAATCGCACAGAGTTCCCCCTTGTCGGCTCAGCGTGACCCAGCCCGTCCATGGTGCTCCACGCGAGATCAATGCGCTTTCCGATCCACCCTTTTGCCGCGTGTCCGTCGCCCATTGGGCGCGAACCGACCCTGTCGGCTTCCCCTGCTCTCGACCGGTTTTCTGGACACGTCGTCGTCGCTGACCGACAATCACGAGCGTGACGTCGTCCTTCGAGTTCCACACGTACCCCGCGCGGCTGTCCGACGCGGAGCGCGACCGGGCGCTCAAGTCGCTCCGTGACGGCGTCGCCCTCGGCCGCCTCTCGCACGACACGTTCATCCGCCGGATGGAGCTGGCCCTGGCCGCCCGACGGTCCGAGGAACTCGCCGTGCTCACCGCCGACCTGCCGACCGAGAACCGCTGGTCGAAGGCGGTCTTCGGGACCGTGGAGGCCGTCTCCGGCTTCACCGTCCGGCTGCGCAGGGCCTGGCAGGCCGAGCGGCTCCCCAAGCTCCAGCTGCCCAACCCCGGCAGCCCGTACCCGCTGCGGATAGGCCGCGACCCGGCCAGCGGGCTCCGGCTCAACCACGAGACGGTCTCCCGCGTCCACGCCGAACTCAGCAGGCAGAGCGGCGTATGGGTGCTGCGCGACCTCGGCTCGACCAACGGCACGACGGTCAACGGCCGCCGCGTCGTCGGCGTCTCCGTCGTCCGGGACGGCGACCAGATCGGCTTCGGCCGCATGCTGTTCCGCCTCACCTCGGACTGACCCGGCGCGGTCCGGCGCCACGGACCGTCCCGGGTGCCTGCCCGTCGGCCGGGGGCGGCCGACCGGACATCGGTGCCCTCGACATCCTTCGCGCGCAGAGGTGTTGACGTGGACCGGAGCCCGTGACTGACTGTAGGGACACCGTGTACACCAGGTGAGCCGACGGCACCGCGTGAGGGGGTGTGTCCTGCCGCCTCTGCGCCGCTACCCGACCGTGCACGAACTCGGCGTCCACGCCGCCGCGCTCGCCGCCCGCCGCCCCGAGGACGTCCGGCTGCGCCGCGTGGGCACCTCCCGGGCCGGCGCGCCGCTGTGGCTCCTGTCGGTCGGACACGGCAGCCGGCAGGCCCTCGTCGTCGCCGGACCGCACGCCAACGAACCCGTGGGCGGGGCCACCGCCCTGCGACTGGCCGAGCGGGTCCTCGCCGACCCCCGGCTCACCGAGGGCGCCGACGCCACCTGGAACCTGCTGCTGTGCCTCGACCCCGACGGCTCCCGCCGCAACGAGACCTGGCTGTCCGGCCCGTACACACTCGGCCACTACTTCCGGCACTTCTTCCGGCCCGGCTTCCTGGAGCAGCCCGAGTGGCTGCCCGAGGGCGAGGGCGGCGCCGTCCTGCCGGAGACCCGCACCCTGCTCGACCTCCAGGACGAACTGCGGCCCTTCCTCCAGTGCTCGCTGCACGGCGTCGACGTGGGCGGCGCCTTCGTCGAGCTGACCCGCGACCTGCCGGGACTCGCCCAGCGCGTCGCACACAGCGCCGCACGCCTCGGCATCCCGCGCGAACTCGGCCCGTACGACACCCTGTACTGGCCGATGCTCGGGCCCGCCGTCTACCGCGTCCCGCCGCCGCGTACCGGCGATCTCGCCGCCGCCATCACGGAGGCCGCCGTCGAGTCCACCTGGTTCCACCCTCAGCCGTACGGCACGGTGACCGCGATCGTCGAGGCGCCCATGTGGGGCGTCGACGCCGTCGAGGACCCCGCACGGCCCGCCGACCCCGACGCCGTCCTGCGCTCGGTGAGCCATGTCCTGCGCCGCGGCACGCAGCACCTGGAGAGCGTCCTCGCGCGCGTGCGGCCCGGCCTGGGCACCTCGCCGGCGGTCGCGCGGCTGCTCGCCCCGGTCGACGACTATTTACTGGTCGGCCCCGGCATCGCCGACTCCTGGGACCCCGACGTACGGGACTCCACGACCCGCGCCCTGCCGCCCCTCGACACCGCCCGGCTGACCGCCCTGCGGCTCGCCGGGCGCCGGGTCGCCCTGCGCACGGCGGGACTGCTGCACCAGCTCGTGACCGCCACCGGCCGCGATCCGGGGGGTGTGCTGCCCGAGCTCGACCGGCTCATCGACCTGTGGTGCGCCGACTACCGCGACGGCTGCGGCGCGTACTGGATACCGGTGGCCCGTCAGGTCGAGTACCAGGCGCGCGTGGTGCTCGCCGTGTTCGACCTGGCGGGACGGCACCCGCGCGTGAGCCCCGCCGCGCGCGACTCCGGGTGGGGCGCGGTGCCGCGGCCCACGGCACCCGTGCGCCGGGACTGACCCGGGCGCGGGGACAGGGGCGGAGCGACCGTTCGCGGGGTCAGGCGGCGCTGTCGCGCGCGTGGCGGGCCGCCGCGACGACCGTACGGGCCTGGTGCTCGACCTGGTTCTCCAACGGCACCCAGCGCGCCCGGAACCGCTCGGCGAAGGCCTCGCTCCAGGAGGCGACCAGATCCGCGAGCAGCGGGACCTCGGAGTCGTCCACCTCCTGGAGGACCCGCAGCAGCATCGACGCGGCCCGCAGCGGAAGACGCCGGCCGAACGCGTCGACGCTGCCCACGTACGCCATCGTCAGGTCCGCCGGGGGAGTCTGCGACCAGTCACCGGCGAGACCCGGCACCAGTTCCAGGGCCCACTTCGCGGCCCGCAGCAGCGGACCGTCGGGTCCCCGCAGCCGGGGCGCGGCCCGCCCGAGCACCGCCTCCACCTGCACCGCGTCCGTCAGCAGCCGACGGGCCAGCCGGCGCAGCGCCGCGGCGGGATCGGGGTGCGGCGCCGGATCGTCGACCAGGTCGCTCGCCCACATCGGCACCTCGACGACCGCCGTCAGACCGCCGTAGCGGTGGGCGTGGTACCAGGTGCTGTGCCGCGCGTCGTCCGGCATGCTCGGGTACGCGGTGTCCGAGCCGGGCGCCGGCATCACATGCACCCCGGGCCCGGAGGCGGGCCAGCCCGCCGCGTCCGACGCGGCCGTCTCGACGGGTATGTGCAGCTCGGCGGCCGACTTGGCGAACGGCTCGGCGAGACCGGGGATGTCCTTGGTCAACTGCACCCAGCTGCCGCCCAGATCGGTCCCGTGCAGGGTCACCTGGAGGTAGGGCCGCAGCTCGTCGATGACCCGGGTGAGCGCGCGGGTCTCCGGCGGCAGCCGGTCGGGCGGCAGCACGGAGGGCGACCACTCCGGCTGCTCGGGACCCGCGGGGCGGAAGAAGCCCAGGTGGTAGTCGAGGAGCGTGCGTGGAGCGGGCGTCACATGCAGGCTCGCCCCGTCCGGGTCCGCGCAGAGCAGGAAGTGCCACGAGGTGTCCCTGCGCAACTCCCGCTGGAGCAGGATGCGTTCGGCCAGATGCAACGACGTCGAACCACCGGTCGGTTCGTTCGCGTGGGCACCCGCGACGACGAGGACCGCGCGCCGCGCGCGCCCGACCGACAGCAGGTGGAGGGGTCTTCCCCCGCGGGAGACGCCCACCTGCCTGAGGACACACAGGTCCGGTCGGTGGGCCGCCAACGCCCGCGCGGACGTCACGATTTCGGTCACACTGGGGTAGCGCAACTCCGGCAGGTGACTCACCCCCGACCTGTCCGCCCTGCGTCGCTTTCGGCAGTACTCCACGCTCTTGGAGAACTGTCGAGGATTTGAAGGGGCGGCGCCAGAGGGCACCCGGCGGCACTTCTCCCCGCGCCGGGCCGAACCGGCCGGACGGACCGGCCCGTCCCGCACGCGCGCCCCGTTCCGGGCCGGCGCGGAACAGCCCACCGGCCTGCGGAGAACCCGGCGGCCGTCCGTGAGGAACGGCGGCGCAGCCGTGCGCGTGACCGGCCCCACGGTGCCTCCTCCCGCGGAGCCCGGCACGGCGATTCACCCGTACGGGCGTACGTGGACGGCGGCCCGACCCGCGCGATGGTCCGCTGGGAGGAACGCGCGCCCGGTCCGGCGCTCAGACCCGAGATGGAGGCCCGCGGTGCTCTGTCCACACGGCCTTCCCGGCGAAGGCGCCCCGGCCGCCCCGCGATCCGCCCCGTCCCTCCCGGCCGGCCCGCCGTCCGGGCGTCCGTTTCCACCGTCGGCGCCCGCCGGGCACCTGTCGGACGTGCCGCCGGCAGCCTCGCCCGCCGTCCCGACGGCCCCGCCGCGTCCCGCGCGAGGAGGCCCGTACGGAGCCCCGCCGCTCCGGCCCGCGCCCGCGGGCAGCGCGCCGAGCCTGCTCGACCCCGGCACCGAGCGCGACCCGTACCCCCTCTACCGCACCCTGCGCGGGCGCTTCCCCCTGCTGTACGACGAGCCCTTCGGCGCCTGGCTGATCAGCCGGTACGCCGACGTGCGCGCCGCCCTCGCCGACCCCCGGCTCGCCGCTCCGGAGCCCGGCCCCGCCCTGGCCCACCTGGACACCGGCGCACCCGACGCCCACCGGGCCCTCGTGTCCGCGGCGTTCCAGGACGGCGCGCCCGCCGCCCTGGCCGCCGGCGTCGAGCGCGCCGCGTACGTCCTGGCCCTGCGCCTGGCTGGCCGTCAGGACGTCGATCTCGTGGCCGAGTTCTGCCAGTGGCTGCCGACCGCGGCGGTCGTCTCCGCCCTCGGGCTGCCGTACGAGGCCACCGCGCGGGTGCACTCCCGGTGCCGGGCGGGCCTCGACCACCTCGGGGGTCACCACCCCGCACTGGCGGACCTGCTGGGCCCCCACATCGCCCGCCGCCGCGCCCACCCCGGCGACGATCTGCTGTCCCTGCTGTGCACGGCCCGGACCGACGGGCGGCCGCTCACCGACGAGGCCGTGACGGTCGTGGCCGGGGTCCTGCTGGGCGCGGGCGGCGGCACCACCGCGCGGGCCCTCGCCACCTTCCTCGCCAACCTTCTCGACCACCCGGGCCAGTTGGACGAGATCCGGAACCGCCCCGAGCTGGCGGACGGCGCCTGGGCCGAGTCGCTGCGCCGCGATCCGCCGCTGCACGTGGTGCCGCGCCGGGCGCTGGAGACGATCGGCCCGATCCCCGCCGGCGCCACCGTGGCCTGCCTGCTCGGCGCCGCGGGGCGCGACCCGCGGCGGTTCGCCGACCCCGACCGCTACGACGCCTTCCGCGCCGACCCGGGCGCCCTCGCGTACGGCTCGGGGCGGCACTTCTGCCCGGGCACCTCACTCGCCCGGCTGACCGCGGTGCACGGACTGCGGGCCCTCCTCGACGTCCTGCCGCACCTCCGCCGGGTACCGGGGGACCGGCCCCCGGCGGAGGGACTGGTCAGCCGCTCGCCGCGGACCCTGCCGGTCCGGCTGTGCCGACCCGCTCCAGCAGCACCGCGGGCGACCGCCCGAAGAGGTCCGCCACACGTGCGTGGCCGGTGAACACCCGCTCCGGGGTGTCCGGGGAGAGCACGTCGGCCCATCGTCCTTCGGGGAGCGCGAGACGGGTGTCGCCCCAGCCGCCGGCCTCCGCGAGCCGCAGCGACAGCCGGGTGACCGCCGTGACCACGTCACCGGACCGGACGAACGCCAGGCAGTGCCCGGCAGCGGGGCCCTCGGCGGACAGCGGCGTGTACGTCGCCGCGTCACCGAAGACGTCCGGGCGCCGGGCCCGCAGCCGCAGCGCGGCCACCGTGAGCGCCACCTTCTCCTCGGAGGTGTCCCGGGGGGCGAACGCCCCCCGGTTGTCCGGGTCGACCAGCGCCCGGTACTCGCCCTCCGTCCCCTGGTACACGTCCGGCACCCCGGGCATCGTCAGATGGACCAGAGCGGCCCCGAGGACGTTCGCCCGGACGTGCGGCGCCAGCGAGGCGCGGAAGGCGGCTACGCGCCGCCCGGGAGGCCCGCACGGCCCCGCGGCCACGAACGCCGCCACCGCGTCCTCGTAGGCGGGGTCCCGCTCCGTCCAGGCGGTGTGCGTGCCGGCCTCCCGGATGTGCTTCAGCAGCGCGTCCTGGACCCGTGCCTCGTGGGCCGCGGCGGATCCGGCCGCGGCGCCGTCGCCGGTGACCGCCTCCTCCGCCGGGCCGAGGCCGAACACCGTCTGCCACGCCGCCCACGCCACCTGCGGGTCCGGCATCCCCGCACCCTCGCCGGACACCTCCTCCAGGACGTCGGACCAGCGGTCCGGGCACTGGGAGAGGACCGAGACGGCGGCGCGCACGTCGGCGCTGCGTTTCGCGTCGTGGGTCGACAGGACGGTCCCGGCGACGGGCCAGTCGCGCTGGACGCGCGCGCAATAGGCGTGGAAGTCCTCCGGGGACACCGCGGGCCTGCCCGGATCCCCGCCCACCTCGTTCGCCGACAGCAGCGGCACATAGCGGTAGAACGCGGTGTCCTCCACGGACTTGGCCCGCAGCGCCGACGACGTCTGCGCGAACCGGGCCCGGAACTCGGCCCGCTCCGGCCCGTCGCCGCCCCGGCCGAGCACCAGGTCCCGGACGACGTCCACGGCGTGCGCCTCCTCCGGCACCGTGAACGCGGCCCTGGCCTCGTCGGCGGCCTGCTCGGTCACCACCAGGGAGGCGTCCGTGGACGGGTACGGCCGGTACACCTCCATTCGGACCAGCAGCTCGCGGAGCGCGGCGCCGAGCGCCCAGGGGGCGTGATCGCGCAGGGCGGGGTCGGGGGAGGCGGCGCACAGCCGGCTCACCACGCGCGTGAGGCGGTCGACCTCCGTGGCCAGTTCGTGCGTGACCACCTTGTACGCGGCCCGCCGCACCGTCGTCGCCCAGTGACCGCCCCGGTCCGCCTGCGGGGCCGCGAACCGCCGGTAGCGACCGAGCAACTGGCTCGCGCCCGCCGCATCGGCGAACAGGCCGTCGACCTGGCGCAGCGCGTCGTACCCGGTGGTGCCCGCCACGGGCCACGCGGCCGGCAGGGGCTCGCCGTCCGCGAGGATCTTCTCCACCACCGTCCACCGCCCGCCGGTCGCCTCGTGCAGCCGGCGCAGATACGCGTCCGGGTCCGCGAGGCCGTCCGGGTGGTCGATGCGCAGCCCTTCGACCACCCCCTCGTCGAGCAGTTCCAGGATCTTCGCGTGGGTGGCCGTGAACACCTCGGGATCCTCGACCCGCACCCCGATCAGCTCCGAGATGCTGAAGAAGCGGCGGTAGTTCAGCTCGGTGCGGGCCAGCCGCCACCACGCCGGGCGGTACCACTGGGCGTCCAGGAGCTGCGGCATCGGCAGCTTCTCGGTGCCCGCGCGCAGCGGGAACACGTGGTCGTAGTAGCGCAGTATGTCGCCGTCGACCTTCAGGTGCCCGATCTCGGCACCGAGCCGGTCCCCGAGCACCGGCAGCAGCAGCCGGCCGCCCTGGGCCTCCCAGTCGATGTCGAACCACCGCGCGTACGGCGACTCGGGGCCCTCGCGCAGCACCTCCCACAGGGCACGGTTGTGGCGCGGGGCCATCGCCATGTGGTTCGGCACGATGTCGACGACGAGGCCGAGACCGTGCTCCCGCGCGGTGCGGGCCAGCGAGCGCAGGCCCTCCTCGCCGCCCAGTTCGGCCCGCACGCGCGCGTGGTCCACGACGTCGTAGCCGTGCGTCGAGCCCGGCACCGCCTCCAGGATCGGCGACAGGTGCAGATGGGAGACGCCGAGCGAGGCCAGGTACGGCACGGCCGCCTCCGCCCTCGCGAAGGGGAACTCCGGCTGGAGCTGGAGCCGGTAGGTGGAGGTGGGGACGACGGGGGGCACCGGGCCGGGGACCACCGAGTCCGCCAACGTCGGTTCGGGACGCTCAGGTGTCATGGGGACTTACGTACCCGCCCCGCAGCCTTTCCTGTCACCCCTGCGCCGCACAGCGCTCGCACGGCGTCGGCGGGGGCCCGGCGCGGGCCGCCCCCGCGCGGTGAGGCGCACACGAACGCGTGCGCCTCCGGGAAGGGAGGCGCACGCGCGTGTGCCGGTGGCCGGGCGGTCCTAGGCGGGCCGCTGAAGCACCGTCATGCTCCGGTCGACGAGGGTCAGCCGGTCACCGGCGTCGACCTTCGCGCCCGCCCCCGGCGCGATGCCCCCGGGGAGGGAGGTGTCGACGACGACCTGCCACTGGCGGCCGTGGTCGACCGGCACGACGAAGTCCAGGGACTTCGGCGAGGCGTTGAACAGCAGCAGGAAGGAGTCGTCGGCGATGCGCTCCCCGCGCGGGCCCGGTTCGGAGATCGCGTTGCCGTTGAGGAAGACCGACAGCGCCCGGGCCGTCGCGGAGCCCCAGTCGTGCTCGGTCATCTCCTGGCCCTCGGGCGTGAACCACGCGATGTCGGACAGCTCGTCGTGGGTCCCCTGGACGGGCCGCCCGTGGAAGAAGCGCCGCCGCCGGAAGACCGGGTGGTCGCGGCGCAGCCACACCATCGCGCGCGTGAAGTCGAGGAGTTCGCAGTCCTCCTCCGGCCACGGCACCCAGGCCAGCTCGCTGTCCTGGCAGTACGCGTTGTTGTTGCCGCCCTGGGAGCGCGCGAACTCGTCGCCGTGGCTGAGCATCGGCACGCCCTGGGAGAGCATCAGCGTGGCGATGAAGTTGCGCCGCTGTCGGCCGCGCAGCGCCAGGACGCCCTCGTCGTCCGTCTCGCCCTCGGCGCCGCAGTTCCACGAACGGTTGTGGCTCTCGCCGTCGCGGTTCTCCTCCCCGTTGGCGTCGTTGTGCTTGTCGTTGTACGAGACGAGGTCGTTCAGGGTGAAGCCGTCGTGGCAGGTGACGAAGTTGATGGAGGCGAGGGGCCGCCGTCCGTCGTCCTGGTAGAGGTCGGAGGAGCCGGTCAGCCGCCCGGCGAACTCGGCGAGCGTGCGCGGCTCCCCCCGCCACATGTCCCGCACGGTGTCGCGGTACTTGCCGTTCCACTCGGTCCACAGGGGCGGGAAGTTGCCGACCTGGTAGCCGCCCTCGCCGACGTCCCAGGGTTCGGCGATCAGCTTCACCTGGGAGACCACCGGGTCCTGCTGGACGAGGTCGAAGAACGACGACAGCCGGTCCACCTCGTGGAACTGGCGGGCCAGGGTGGCCGCCAGGTCGAAGCGGAAGCCGTCCACGTGCATCTCGGTGACCCAGTAGCGCAGCGAGTCCATGATGAGCTGGAGCACGTGCGGGGAGCGCATGAGCAGCGAGTTGCCGGTGCCCGTGGTGTCCATGTAGTAGCGGGGGTCGTCCGCCAGCCGGTAGTACGAGGCGTTGTCGAGGCCGCGGAAGGACAGCGTGGGGCCCAGGTGGTTGCCCTCGGCCGTGTGGTTGTAGACCACGTCGAGGATGACCTCGATGTTCGCCTCGTGCAGGGCCCGGACGGCCGATTTGAACTCCAGGACCTGCTGGCCGCGGTCGCCCCAGGAGGCGTACGCGTTGTGCGGGGCGAAGAAGCCGATGGTGTTGTAGCCCCAGTAGTTGTTGAGGCCCATGTCGACCAGACGGTGGTCGTTCACGAACTGGTGTACGGGCATCAGCTCCAGTGCCGTGACGCCCAGTTCCGTCAGGTGTTCGATGATCGCCGGATGGGCGAGGGCCGCGTACGTGCCGCGCAGTTCGTCGGGAAGCGCCGGATGGCGCATCGTGAGGCCCTTGACGTGGGCCTCGTAGAGCACGGTGTGGTGGTACTCCGTACGGGGGCGCCGGTCGTCGCCCCAGTCGAAGTACGGATTCACCACGACGGACGTCATCATGTGGGGGGCGGAGTCCAGGTCGTTGCGCTTGTCGGGCGACCCGAACGGATAGCTGTACACCTCCTCGCCCCACTTGATGGCGCCGGAGATCGCCTTCGCGTACGGATCGAGCAGCAGCTTCGCCGAATTGGCGCGCTGCCCGTGCTCGGGCGCGTACCGCCCGTGCACCCGGAAGCCGTAGCGCTGCCCGGGCATGACGCCGGGCAGGTAGGCGTGCCGGACGAACGCGTCCGTCTCGCGCAGTTCCACGGCCGTCTCCGAGCCGTCGTCGTCCAGAAGACACAGCTCAATACGGTCGGCGGCCTCCGAGAAGACCGCGAAATTGGTACCGGCACCGTCGTACGTGGCACCGAGTGGATATGCCTCACCAGGCCAGACCTGCATGGATATGACTCTTCCAGTAGTGCCGTGCCCCTGGGGGCGAGTCCGAGTCGAGTCTCCCCGAAAGTGATGGAACCTCCTATGACTTACATCCCTCTTACCCCGCGACCAGGCATACCTCGTATGCCGAACCAGTGGGGCTTCGAACGACTCCTGCAAACGCAGGGGGAGTAGGGGGAAATGTGCGCAGGACAGTGCACCGCCATCTGGGCAAGGTGGTGGCGGGCGCGGCCATCGCGGTGGCCGGTACGGCCGTGATGATCGGCATCACTCTTCCGGGGTCGGCGGGGGCCGACGACACCGGCGGGGGCAAAGGGGGCGGGGGGAGCGCCGAGCAGGTGGCGCAGGGCCAGGCGCCGGACGGCGCGGTGCGGCCCGGTGTCGTCGAGCAGGCGCCGGCCCAGGGGGAGAAGGGGACCGGACGTGACCCGCTGACCGACGACGAGATGAAGCGCGTCGAGCGCATCGCGGTGAGCCGGCAGCTCTTCGACTCCAGCGAGAACGTCGAGGGCGCGCGCGGACCGCAGCGCCTCGGCATCGACCTCACCGAACCCGAGACGTCCGAACTGGACGACCCGAACGCGCCACGCCGCGCCGACGTCTCGTTCTACGACTACAAGGACGACACGCTCGTCACCCGGACCGTCAACCTCGACACCGGCAAGGTCGAGCACACGGGCGTCCAGCACGACGTGCAGCCGCCGATCAGCCGGGCCGAGATGACCGAGGCCGCCGACCTGCTGATCGCCGACCCGCTCGGCGCGGGTCTGAAGGCCGACTACAAGGACGCGACCGGCGAGGCACTGACCTCGTCCGGACAGCTCGTCCTGAACAGCATGGTCTACCGCGCCACGCCCGGCGCGCAGCCCGCCGTCCTGGACGCCTGTGGCGTGCACCGGTGCGTGCGGCTCTTCCCGAAGGTCAAGAACGGGCCCTGGATCGACAGCCGTGACCTGGTGATCGACCTGAGCGCCCGCAAGGTCGGCAGGCTCGGCTGAGCGCCGGCTTCCCGCCCCGTCTTCCTTCCCACCTTCACCGCTTTCCGCAAGGAGTCACGTCCTCATGCGCGTCAACAGAAACAGCCGTGTCCGCAGCCGGGCGGCGGCGGGCCTCTCGGTGCTCGCCCTGGCCGCCGGCGCCACGACGGCGGCGGGACCGGCCGTCGCCCAGCCCAAGGCCGCACCCGCTCCGGCCCCCGACTGCAGCGCCGCCTACCGCATCGAGCAGAAGCTCGCCACCGGCACCACCTGGCGGATGTGCTGGCACTACGAGAGCGAGGCCGGACTGGTCCTGGAGGACATCTCCTACCAGCCCCCCGGCGAGGCAGCCCCGATCAAGGTCCTCAGCACCGCGAAGCTCGCCCAGATCGACGTCCCCTACGACGACGGCTCCGTCGAGTACAGCGACCTGACGGGCGCGGGGTTCGGACAGGGCCTGATGAACATGGCCCCCACCGAGTGCCCCGGCGGCACCATCAAGACGGTCAAGGTCCCCGAGGCCTGGGACCCGCAGCACGCGAACGTCAAGGGCCTGTGCACCACGACCCGTTCACGCGGGCACGCCTACCGGATGCAGGCCGACACCGGCAACAAGGTCTTCCAGAAGCAGGGCAAGGACCTGCTCGTCTACACCGTCAACAAGGTCGGCTGGTACGAGTACATCACCGAGTGGCGCTTCCAGGACGACGGCACCCTCAACATGAACGTCGGCGCCACCGGCAGTCTCTCGCCCGGTGACTACGACGCGGGCGACGGCCGCGGCTGGCCGCTCGGCAAGGGCGCCAAGGACTACGCCACCAGCCACAGCCACAACGTCTTCTGGCGGCTCAACTTCGGCCTCGACGGCTCCTCCAAGGCCAAGGTCGAGCAGTACGACTCGACGGTCAGTCCGCCCGCGCGCGGTGCCGAGGCGCCCAGCAAGAAGACCACGCTCACCAAGGTCACCAAGGAACTGGCGGGCGACGCCAAGAACTCACGCTGGTGGCGGGTCGTCAGCAACTCCGGCAAGAACAAGGACAACCACGCCCGCTCCTACGAGCTGATCCCGGGCGCGACCACCAAGTACCTCGGCCGCACCTTCACCCAGCACGACGTCTACTTCACCGAGTACAACAAGTGCGAGCAGTTCGCCAGCGACAACCTGCGCAACTGCGGTGCCGGACACGGCAAGTCCGTCGACAAGTGGGTCGGCGGACAGACCCTCACGCACCCCGTGGTCTGGGTCAACGTGGGCTTCCACCACATCGCCCGTGACGAGGACCAGCAGCCCATGCCGGTCCACTGGCAGGGCTTCTCCATCGCCCCGCGCGACGTCACCGCTATGAATCCGCTCACTCCGCCGGAGCTGGCGGACCAGAACGGGCAAGCGCAACCGCGGTAGTTGGGAAACAGCCTGTCCATCGGGCTGCACCGCCGACCGCTCCCGGAGTACCCTTCCTTGATCGTTGATTGGGGCCTGGCCCCTGGGGATTGCTCGGGGGAGCGGAAGGCGGTGCGTGGGTGGGCTCGGGAGGGCTGGAGCTGCCTCCTGGTGACGAGGGTCACGAGGGGAACTCCACAGATGTCCCACCCGGCGCGGTGTCCCTGGCACGGCCGATGGAGATGGGATCCATTGGACCGGAACTGGACTGGGGCGCCGACGCCTGGCGCGAGGTGCGCACCCGCGCGCAGCGGGCCGGCCGCGCCTACATCTGGCTGAACCTGGTCGAACAGCGGCTGCGCGCGGTCGTGGCCGCCGTCCTGCGCCCCATCTACGAACCCGTCCACGGCGACGACTGGGTGGTCGCCGCCGCGGGACCGGCCGGACAGGAATGGGTGCAGCGCGCGGTCGCCGTACGCGAAGTCAGCCGCCGCAAGGGGTACTTGCTCGATCCGGCCGACGACAACGTGCTGAGCTTCCTCACCCTGCCGCAGCTGCGCGAGCTGATGGTGCAGCACTGGCCCTGCTTCGAGCCGTACTTCGACGAGCGCCGTGACGTCGAACTCGCCCTGGACGAACTGGAAGTGACCCGGAACGTCGTCTCGCGCAACCGCGCCCTGTCCGAGGCGGTCCTCGGTCAGGCGGAGCGGGCCGCGGGGAAGCTCCTGGAGATCCTCGGCGCCGGGAGCGACGTGCCCTCCGCGCGCCGGCTGCCCGTCGACGCCGTCGAGGAGCTCGTCGGCGACCGGTACGCGGACGTCGTCGGGGTGCACTCCGACCGCGTGCGGCTGCTGCGCCAGTTCCCCGCCGAGGACCTCTTCGGGGACGCCCGCCGGCTCGACGCGATCGGCATCGGCCTCAACCTGCTGGTGCAGAACTTCTCCGGACGCCGGCTCGTCCGCCTCGCCGAGTCCGGCTGCCGGGTCCGGCTGCTGTTCCTGAACCCCGCCTCCAGCGCCGTCAAGCGGCGGGAGCGTGAACTGGGCATCAAGCGGGGCGAGTTGAGCCGCGCCGTCGAGATGAACATCCTGCACATGCGGCGGGTGCGGTCCAAGCTGCGGGACCCGGACGCCTTCGAGATCCAGGTCTTCGACGAGACCCCCCGCTTCACCGCCTACCTGGTGGACGGGGACGGCTCGGACGGCATCGCGGTCGTGCAGTCGTACCTGCGCCGCACGCGCGGCATGGAGGCGCCGGTGCTCGTGCTGAGAGGCGGCAGCCGGACGGTCAAACCGGACGACAAGGGTGAAGAGGGCCTTTTCCCGACCTACCGCGAGGAGTTCGAGGTGGCTTGGGCGGATTCACGGCCCGTGTCCTGAAACGGCACACCCGGCGCACCCGTCCCGCGCGCACCCCTCCGTCGGCGAGCGGAACGCGGTCCACGGATTGTCAGTGGCCCGTGCGATCGTGGAGACCACTGGGGGAAAGCACCACGAAGAAGGGGGGCCATCCATGGGCTGGCACCGGGAGCTGCTGATCGGCTTCGACCTGGAGACGACCGGGACCGATCCGCAGGAGGCGCGCATCGTCACGGGTGCCGTGATCGAGGTCAGGGACGGCGAGCCGAGAGGGCGCCGCGAGTGGCTGGCCGATCCGGGCGTGGAGATCCCGGCCGACGCGGTGGCCGTGCACGGGATCACGAACGAGCGGGCGGCCGCGGAGGGCCGCCCCGCCGACGAGGTCGCCGAAGCGCTCGCCGACGTCCTCACCGGCTACTGGAAGACGGGCGTCCCCGTCGTCGCGTACAACGCCGCCTTCGACCTCACGCTGCTCTCCGCCGAACTGCGGCGCCACGGGCTGCCGTCGCTGCGCGACCGGCTCGGTGGCAGCGACCCGGCGCCGGTCATCGACCCGTACACGATCGACCGCTCCATCGACCGATACCGCCGGGGCAAGCGCAACCTGGAAGCCGTCTGCACCGAGTACGGCGTGGCCCTGGACACCGCGCACGACGCCTCGGCCGACGCCCTCGCCGCCGCCCGCCTCGCCTGCGCGATAGCCGACCGCCACCCCAAGGTGGCGAGCCTCGGCCCCGCCGAACTGCACCGCAGCCAGATCGACTGGTATGCGGCGTGGGCGGCCGACTTCCAGAGCTTCCTGCGTCGCAAGGGCGAGGCCGACGCCGTGGTGGACGGCACCTGGCCCCTGCGCGACCTGGCCGGCGAACGCGTCTGAGGCGGCCCGCCCCGCCGTCCTGCGCCCTGCCCCGCTCCGCCCCTCAAGGGCTCGGCCCGTGGGTCAGAAGGGATACCAGCGCACGGTCTCGTCCCCGTCCCGCAGGGAAGCCACCCGGCGTGCGAACTCGGCCCGCGCCTTGGGATTGGCCGGCGCGTGCTGGGCGACCCAGGCGCAACTGGCGGTCTCCCGGGCGCCCCGCAGCACCGAGCAGCCCTCCCACGCCCGGACGTCCCAGCCGTAGGTCCCGGTGAACGCGTCGTACGCCTCGGCCGGAAGTCCGTAGCGGTCGCGGGAGAGCGCCATGACCACGAGGTCGTGCTCGCGCAGATCCGCCGAGAAGGTCTCCAGGTCGACCAGCACCGGTCCGTCCGGGCCGACATGGACGTTGCGGGGCAGCGCGTCGCCGTGGATCGGCCCCGGCGGCAGATGCGGGGTGAGCGCGGCGGCGGCCGAGGCGAATCCGTCGCGTCGCTCCCGCAGGTACGCGGCGTCGGCGGGATCGATCGCGTCGCCCGCCAGGCGCAGCCAGCGCTCCACCCCGCCGAGGAGCTCCCGGGGCGGCAGGGCGAAGCCGGGAGAGGGCAGCGCGTGCACGATCAGCAGCAGCTCGGCCAGATCGCGGGGCTCGGCGGGGCGTACGGCATCGGGCAGCCGGTGCCACACCGTCACCGGATGTCCGTCGACCAGCAGCGGCGCCGGCTCGGCGGCCCGCACGGCGGGAACCTCCGACGCGGCGAGCCAGCCGGCGATGTCCAGTTCCCGCCGTGCGCGGTCGAGGAGTTCGGCGTCCCGGCCGACCTTCACGACCAGGTCGCCCGCGGCGAACACCGCGTTCTCGCCGAGTGCGAGGAGCGTCGCGTCCCGCGCCGGACCCGGCAGTACGTCCGCCGCGGCCAGTACGTCCCGCGCCCGTGCCTCGTCCATCGCTCGCCTCCGTGTCCTCGCGCGCGGCCCGCGCGCTGTCGCTCGTCACGGCGTCGGGTTCACGCCATCCGTCCGCCAGTGTCGCATTGCCACAGGTCGGACCAGGTGCACGGTGTCTTGACGACCTCCACCGCCTTCACGACCATGACGGGGGCCGCCTGGACGGCCGGTCCCCGCGAGCCGCCCGAAGGAGCTGAGTCACGTGACCTTGACGGCCGGGGCGGAGCGGTCCGCGCGGGGAACGCCCCGCGCCACGGGCCGGGAGGGCGGGCCCGGCGATCACGGCGCCTGGTTCCTGGTGCTGCCCGCGCTCATCCCCATCCTGGTGCTCAGCGTCGGACCGCTGCTGTACGGGATCGGGCTGGCGTTCACCGACTCCCAGTCCGGGCGGACGGCGCCCACGCGGTGGGTCGGCACGCTGAACTTCCAGGACCTGCTCCACGACACCCTGTTCTGGGAGTCGTTCCGCATCGGCCTGGTGTGGGCGGTCGGGGTGACCGTCCCGCAGTTCCTCCTCGCGCTCGGGCTCGCGCTGCTGCTCAGCCAGGACCTCAGGCTGCGCTGGCTGGCCCGGGCCCTCGCGATCGTCCCCTGGGCCATGCCCGAGGTCGTCGTCGGCATCATGTGGCGGCTCGTCTACAACCCGGACGCGGGCATCCTCAACGAGACCCTGCGCGACCTCGGTCTCGGTGACGGCCGCGACTGGCTGAGCGGACTCGCCACCCGTCCTGGTGATCATCCCGCTGTTCCTCGTGCTGAAGAACCTGCGGCTCATCGACTCGATGACGGGGCTGATCATGGTGTACGTGGTGTGGGCGCTGCCGTTCGCGCTGTGGATGCTCGTCGGGTACGTACGGGCGGTGCCCACCGAGCTGGAGGAGGCCGCCGCGGTCGACGGCGCCGGCCGCGTGCGCACGCTGGTGTCCGTGACCGCGCCGCTGCTGGCGCCGGGCATCGTGGCGACGGCGCTGTTCGCGTTCATCAGTGCCTGGAACGAGTTCTTCTTCGCGCTGGTCCTGCTCAAGACCCCGGAGAAACAGACCCTTCCGGTCGTCCTGACGCACTTCATCGGCGCGGAGGGCGTCGCGGACCTCGGACCGTTGGCCGCGGCGGCATTCCTCGCGACCTTGCCGTCGCTGGTGGTGTTCGCGCTCATCCAGAAGCGGATCACGGGCGGCATGCTCGCCGGGGCGGTGAAGAGCTGATGCGCACCCGCCTCCTGACGGTCCTCGCCGTCCTCGGTCTGCTCCTCACCGCCTGCACGGACGGCGACGGCGGCCGTTCGCACGGCGTGATCACCCTGCGCTTCCAGTCGCTGGCCTGGCAGCAGGACTCCGTCACCGCCAACAAGGAGCTGGTGAAGGAGTGGAACGCGACCCATCCCGGCGTCAAGGTGGAATACGTGCAGGGCAGTTGGGACAGCGTCCACGACCAGCTGCTCACCTCCTTCGAGGGCGGCGAGGCCCCCGACATCATCCACGACGCCTCGGACGACCTCGCCGACTTCGCGTACGGCGGCTATCTCGCCGACCTGCGCGGGCTGTTGCCCACCCGACTGAAGTCGGAGATCCCGCAGCGGAGTTGGGAGGCCGCCACCTTCGGCGACGGGGTCTACGGCGTGCCCTTCCTCCAGGAGCCGCGCGTCCTCGTCGCCAACTCCCGTCTGCTGAAGGCGTCCGGCGTGCGCGTGCCCACCCCGGACAGGCCCTGGAGCTGGGACGAGTTCCGCTCGGTGGCGAGGAAGCTCACCGGGAAGGGCACGTACGGCGTCGCGTGGCCGCTGAAGGAACCGGTCTCGGCGACACTCAACCTCTCCCTTTCGACGGGCGGGCGGCTCTTCCACCGGGGCGCGGACGGCAAGGTGACCGTACGGTTCGGGGACGCCGACGCCGTGGTGCCGCAGACCGTGCGCGACCAGGTGGCCACCGACCACAGCGCGTCGGGCGCCACGCTCGGCATGGGCGGATCCGACACGCTGCCCGGCTTCTTCGGCGGCAAGTACGCGCTGGTCCCCCTCGGCCTCTCCTACCGCCAGCAGATCGCGCAGCAGGCACCGAAGGGCTTCGACTGGCAGGTGCTGCCCGCACCCGCAGGAGCGGACGGGCTCACCCAGGGCGTCAGCCCGCAGACGCTCTCCATCGCCGAGGACAGCCCGCACAAGAAGGAGGCCGCCGCGTTCCTCGACTTCCTGCTGCGGCCGAAGAACATGGTGCGGCTCGCCCTCGGCGACTGGATGCTGCCCACCGGTACACAGGCGCTGCGCGATCCGGCCCTGCACACCGCCAAGGACGACTGGGCCACCGGCACCGCGCTCGCGGACCGGCTGCGCCCGGCGCCCGCCCAGTCCGTGCGCGGCTATCCGGAGTGGAAGGACAAGGTGGCGACCCCCGCGTTCCAGGAGTACTACAGCGGCGCGATCGGACTCCGCGAGCTGCGCGAGCGGCTGGAGAGGGACGGGAATCTGGTGCTGGCCCGCTACCAGCGCTGAGGTCGCGGACCTCGTTAATGGTTGGACGAGACGTCTCGTCTCGCTTATGGTCGACGCATGACCAGTCGACCTGCCCATATCGCCATGTTCTCCATCGCCGCGCACGGCCATGTGAACCCGAGCATCGAGGTGATCAGGGAACTCGTCGCCCGTGGCCACCGGGTCACGTACGCGATCCCGCCCGCGTTCGCCGACAAGGTCGCGGAGACGGGCGCCGAACCGAAGCTGTGGAACTCGACCCTGCCCACCGACGACGACCCGGACGCGTGGGGGACCGAGCTGATCGACCACATCGAGCCGTTCCTCGCCGACGCCCTGCAGGCCGAACCGCAGCTCGCGGCGGCGTACGCGGGGGACGAGCCGGACCTCGTGCTGTACGACATCACCGCCTATCCGGCCCGGGTCCTCGCCCACCGCTGGGGCGTCCCCCTCGTGCAGCTCTCGACGAGCATGGTGGCCTGGGAGGGGTACGACGAGGAGGTCGGCAAGCCCCTGTTCGAGCCGCTCAAGCAGACCCCGCGCGGCAAGGCCTTCTACGAGACCTTCGGCGGCTGGATCGCCGGGAACGGCATGGACCTGAGCGTCGAGGACTTCATGGGCCGCCCCGACCGCTGCCTGGTGCTGATGCCGCGGGCCCTGCAGCCCAACGCCGACCGGGTCGACGAGGAGCGCTACACCTTCGTCGGCGCCTGCCAGGGCGACCGTTCCGCACAGGGGGAGTGGCGGCGTCCCGCCGGTGCCGGACGGGTGCTGCTCGTCTCGCTGGGCTCCAGCTTCACCAAGCAGCCCGCCTTCTACCGGGCGTGCGCGGAGGCGTTCGCGGACCTGCCGGACTGGCATGTCGTCCTGCAGATCGGCAAGTTCGTCGACCCCGCGGAGCTGGGCGAGCTGCCGGGCAACGTGGAGGTCCACTCCTGGGTGCCGCAGCTGTCCGTCCTGCGCCAGGCCGACGCGTTCGTCACCCACGCCGGCTCGGGCGGGAGTCAGGAGGGCCTCGCCACCGCCACGCCGATGGTCGCCGTACCGCAGGCGGCCGACCAGTTCGGCAACGCCGACATGCTCCAGGCGCTCGGGGTGGCCCGCCACCTCCCGGCGGCCGAGGCGTCGGCCGCGGCGCTGCGGGAGGCGGTCCTCGCGGTGGCCGACGATCCCGCGGTGGCGCGGCGCCTCAAGGAGATCCAGGAAGGGATGGCGGGGGAGGGCGGCACCGGCAGGGCGGCGGATCTCATCGAGGCGCAGTTGCGCCGCTGAGCCGGCCCGACGGCCCGACGGCCCGACGGCCCGACGGCCCGACGGCCCGACGGAGCGGCGGCGCAACGGAGCAGCGGCGCGACGGAGTGGCGGCGGCACACGAAAGACCCCCGGAATCTCACCGTCCAGGGGTCGTGCGGTGCCGCCGCGTCACGGTTGCGCGCGAACCGTGAAGTCCTGGCGCGCTTTGGATCACGGTCGGGTATTTATGTAACGCTCAGGTAACGCGGGGCTCGCCGGGCATATCCATCGACTCGGTATTCAGGAAGACCGTTACCCCTTCCAAAAGGTTGCACGGAGCGGATCTTGCGACTTTGGTGAGGGGATTCCTAGCGTGAGGTTAATTCCAGTCGAACACCAGGAAGTTGACCCATGCGATCCACACGCCGAGACATACCGCACCTCGCCGAGGTACGCCGCATCACGGAGAAGAAGCGCGACGCCTGGTGGACGGTGCTGCTCGTCGATCCGGTCGCCACGCCCCTGGTGCGGCAGCTCGCCCTGCGGACGAGGGTCACGCCGAACCAGATCACCTGGGGCGCCTTCCTCCTCGGACTGGCCTCGGCGGCCTGCTTCGCGCTCGGCGACTGGCGCTGGCTCGTCGCGGGCGCGGTCATCTACCACGTGAGCTTCATCTTCGACTGCATGGACGGCAAGCTCGCCCGGCTGACCGGCCAGGGCTCGGTGTTCGGCGCCTGGCTCGACTTCGTCTTCGACCGCATCCGGGTGGCCGTGTGCGCCGTGGCGCTGATGGGCGGCCAGTACGAGCGCACGGGGGAGACGCTGTACATCTGGCTGGCGCTCGCCGTCGTCGGCCTCGACACCCTGCGCTACATCAACTCCCTGGAGATCTTCAAGATCCGCCACACGATGCGGAAGCAGATCAAGTCCAGGATGCGGGAGGCGCGCCGCGCGGAGAACCAGGCCGAACTGAGCTTCATGGAGGACCTGCTCCGCGACAACCCCGAGGCCGACATCGAGCAGGACATGACGAGGGCCGAGGAAGCGGCCAACGCCGCGGCGAAGGGCGACGAGACGGCGGAAGAGGCGCTGGTCGAGACCCTGGCGGGCCCGGTGGCTGTCGCCCCGGCCCGTGTCATCGACCTCCAGCAGGAGTTCCGCCGGCGCTTCCCGACGTATCTGCGGCTGCGGTCGTTCCTGCTGCGGCACCGGATTCGCGCGCACCTGGTGAGCGGCATCGAATTCCAGATGGGTGTCTTCATGATCGGCCCGCTGCTCGACTCCGTCATGGGGGCGACCATTGTCTCCGGAGTGCTCCTCCTCGTCTTCGAACTCGCCATCATCTACAAGCTCCTGCTGTCCACCCGGGACTTCACGCGCACGATCGACTCCTTCGAGCGTGACGCGGTGGCCAAGGCCGCCTGAGCCCTCCGCGCCCTCACGGCGGGACGGCGAGGTGGCCGGGGCGAGCACGCGCCCCGGCCACCCGATCCGACCGGCCCCCGGCGACCTCGCCGACGGGCCGGTCCTGTGTCAGGCCCCCACCCGCTCGCCCTCCACCGCCGCCGCCGGCGGGGTCGGTGCGACCGCCTCGGCCGCCTCGTCGTGGGTCAGGTCGGGCATCCGGTTCAGCCACTTCGGCAGGTACCAGTTGCGCTCGCCGAGCAGCGCCATCACCGCGGGGAGCAGGACACCCCGGATGATCGTCGCGTCGATGAGCACCGCGGCCGCCAGGCCCACGCCCATCTGCTTCATGGACTGCATCGACAGGGTCCCGAAGATCGCGAAGACGGCCACCATGATGACGGCGGCGCTGGTGACCACGCCCGCGGTGGTGACCACCCCGTGCCGGATCGCGTCCTTGGTGTCGCGGCCCCGCAGCCGTGCCTCACGGATCCGGGAGACCACGAACACGTGGTAGTCCATCGAGAGCCCGAAGAGGATCACGAAGAGGAACAGCGGCAGCCAGGCCACGATGGCGCCGACGCCCTCCGCCCCCACCAGGGAGGCACCCCAGCCGTGCTGGAAGACGGCGACCAGGATTCCGTACGCGGCGGCCACGGACAGGAGGTTGAGCACGATCGAGGTGATCGCGATCGTCAGCGAACGGAAGGAGACGAGCATCAGCAGGAAGGCGAAGACGACCACGAAGGCGAAGACCGGCGTCACCGAGCCGATCAGCTGGTCGTTGAAGTCGTGCGACCCCGCGACCTGTCCGGTGATCGGCGCCTGGACGCCCTCGACCTTGCCCAGCGTCTCGGGCCGCACCGTGTCCCGCAGCAGTTGCAGGCTCTTCTCCGCCTTGTCCTGGTCGGAGCCGCCGACCAGCGGTACGTACACGAAGGCCACGTCGTGCTCGGCGTGCACCTTGATGTCTACCGGCCCGCGTGAGGCGCCCGAAGCGACCGCCCGCTCACGGAAGTCGGCGAGTGCCGCCTTCACGTCGCCGGCGTTGATGTTCCGCGCCTTGACGACCACCTCGGCGGGCTCGGAACCGCCGGGGAAGGCGTCGTTGACCCGGTTGTAGGTGCCCACGATCGGCAGCGAGTTGCCGAACTCCTGGTCCAGGGTGAGCTGCTGGGTCTTCATACCGAGGGCCGGCGCCGCGATGGCGAGCAGGGCGCCCGTCGCGACCACGAGGGAGATCGCGGGCCTGGCGAGCACGACCCGCAGGACCGCTCCCCAGAACCGGCTGCCCTCGGCCGCCGGACGACGGTTCTTCCGGCCTCCGCCGGCGTCGCGGCGCTTGGCCCGGTGCAGGAACGGCACACGGCCCTTCTCGACGCGCTCGCCGAGCAGGGAGAGCAGTGCCGGCAGCACGGTGACCGAGCCGACCATGGCGACCGCGACGACCATCAGCGAGGCCAGGCCCATCGCCTCGAACTCGGCGAGCCCGGTGAAGAGCATGCCCGCCATCGCCACGCACACCGTGACACCGGAGACGATGATGGCGCGGCCACTGGTCGCGGCGGCGATCCGCAGGGCGGTCGCGGCGTCCCGTCCGGCCTCGCGCTCCTCGCGCTCACGCCGCAGGTAGAACAGGCAGTAGTCGACACCGACGGCCAGACCCACCAGCAGCATCACGGAGTTGGCCGTGTCGCTCATCGGCATCAGATGGCTGACGACACCCATGAGGCCCATCGTCGCCATGATGGCGGTGACCGCGAGCGCGACCGGGAGCAGCGCCGCCACCAGCGCGCCGAACGCGATGAGCAGGATGCCCAGCGCCACCGGCACGGCGGACAGTTCGGCCTTCTGGAAGTCGTCGCCGAACGCGTCGTCGTACTGCTTCATCATGCTCGCGCCGCCGATCTCCTCGATCCGCAGCCCGGCGTGGTCCTTACCGACGCTCTCGACGGCCTTGAGCACGGGTTCGACGCGCTCGCCCGCCGTGTCGGAGTCACCGCGCATGTCGAACTGCACGAGCGCGCTGCGGCCGTCCTTGGAGATCGTCCCGGTGTCGTACGGCGAGGTCACGTCGGTGACCTTCCCGGTGGCGCCGACGGCCTCGACCACGGCGGCGACCGCGCTCCTGAAGTCGGAGTCGGTGGCCTTGCCGCCCGCGTCCTTCGCCTGCACCAGCACCGACTCGCTCGCCGGCTCCTCGATGCCCGCGTCCTCGATGATCTTGGCAGCGGTGTGCGTCTCGCCCTTGAGCTGGTCGCTCTCGTTGACGTCGACACGGCCCGCCGCCGAGCCGAGGCCCATCGCCAGGACGACGAACAGCACCCAGATCCCGACGGCCGCCCATCGGTGCCGGGCGCTCCAGCCGCCTGCCCGGGCGGCGATGCCCCGCACCCGTGTGTGTCCGTTAGCCATGACGGGCCAGCCCCCTTGTGCGCGGTGACGGCCCCTGCCGCCACCTTCCACCTCGACGGTATGGGCCGCGTAAGAGCGTCTCGTCGTGCTGTCCGGTGAGCCCCGGGCCCGGCGTCTCCTCCCCGCGGACCCCGCGGCCTCCGCACTGCGGAGGAGTAAGCCCCCTACATCTAAAAGGAGTTCTCGGGGGCGACCGTCAGGGGCGGGCGGCCCGGTCGGTCTGCCGAAGGGGACCCGGCCCAGCGCGCCGCCGCCCTCACCGGCGGCGCCACCGCGGACACGATCCCCCACCCGGCCCGGGCACGCCCGACGCACTCCTGAAGTCCGTCGGGCAGCCCCACGGGCCGCGGTCGTCGTGCCCACCCCCACGGGGCCCGACGGCCGCTTTATGGTGTGCGGATGACGACGACGTACGCGGCGCTGTTGCGCGGCATCAATGTGGGTGGCGCGAAGAAGGTGCCGATGGCCGAGCTGCGCACCCTGATGGAGGGACTCGGGCACGGCGACGTCCGTACGTATCTGCAGAGCGGGAACGTCGCGTTCAGCAGCGCGCACGGTGACGAGGAGAGCCTCGCCGCCGAGCTGTCCGCGGCCATCGAGCAGCGGTTCGGGTTCGACGTCGGCGTCCTCGTCCGCGACCACCGCTATCTGAAGGCCGTACGGGAGGCGTGCCCCTTCCCCGCCGCCGAGCTGGAGGCCAAGCAGCTGCACGTCACCTATTTCTCGGACCCCGTCGACGCCGAACGCTTCGCCTCCGTCGAACCCGCGGCCTTCCTCCCCGAGGAGTTCCGCCTCGGCGACCGCGCCCTGTACCTGTACGCGCCCGACGGCCTCGGCCGGTCCAAGCTCGCGGACGTACTGGCCAGGCCCCGGCTGCTCAAGGGTGTCCTCGCCACCACGCGGAACTGGAACACCGTCGTCAAGATGGAGGAGCTCACCGGTGTCTGAGCGCAACCCCGCCGTCGAGGCCGCCGTCGAGGGCGAACTGCGCCTGCTCGACCCCGAGGTCCGCCGCTCCGCCGATCTCGTCGGCGCCCTGCTGCACCCCGACTTCTACGAGTTCGGCTCGTCCGGCCACATCTGGGACCGCGCCTCGATCATCGCGGCCCTGGCCGCGGAGACGGAGACCGGCGGCCACAGCACCACCTCACGCATGAAGGGCGTCCAGCTCGCCGAGGATCTCGTGCATCTGACGTTCGACACCGACAACAACGGCCGCCGCGCGCACCGGAGTTCGCTGTGGCGGCGCTCCGGTGACGGCTGGCTGCTCTACTTCCACCAGGGCACCCCCTTCGGCGCCACCGAGGCCTGACCGGCCGCGGCGTTGCGGGTGGCCGCTACACCCTTCTGTGCGAGGCTCGTCGTATGCGCTACATCATCATCGGGGCGGGAGCGGTCGGCGGCGCCGTCGGCGGGCGGCTGGCGGAGGCCGGGCACGAGGTCGTCCTCGCCGCGCGGGGAGCCCATCTCGCGGCGCTGCGCGCCGACGGCCTGCGCCTCGTGACCCCCGAGGGCCCGCGCGTCCACCGGCTCCCCACCGTGGCGGGTCCGGCCGAACTCGGCGAACTGCGTGCCGACGACGTGCTCGTGCTCACCGTCAAGACCCAGGACGGCGCGGCCGCGCTCGGCGAGTGGGGCGCCGCCCCCGTGGCGGGTGGCGGTTCGGCCGCCGAACGGCTCCCGGTCGTGTGCGCGCAGAACGGCGTCGAGAGCGGACGTCTCGCGCTGCGCCGCTTCCGCCGGGTGTACGGCGTCTGCGTCTGGCTGCCCGCCACCTTCGTCGAACCCGGCACCGTGGCGGCGGCCGGCTCCCCGCTCACCGGGATCCTGCACCTCGGCCGGTACCCGGACGGCACCGACGACACCGTCCGCCGGATCGCCGCCGACCTGGAGACGGCGCACTTCGAGGCGCCGGTCGTGCCGGACGTCGCGCGCTGGCAGTACGCCAAACTGCTCGGCAACCTCGCCAACGCGATCGAGGCGGTCAGCGGCGTCCTCACCAGCGAGGCGGGCCTGGAACTGTTCACACGGGTACGGGCGGAGGGCACCGCGGTCCTCGACGCCGCCGGGATCGCGTACGCCGGCGAGGAGGAGCAGGCCGAGGCCCGCGGCGACAAGATCACCTTCAAGCCCTTCGACGGCTCACCGCGCCGCGGCGGCTCCTCCTGGCAGTCCCTCGACCGGGGCACCGGCACCATCGAGGCCGACTACCTCAACGGTGAGATCGCC
The DNA here is from genome assembly GCF_002078175.1 of Streptomyces sp. M41(2017). Classification (GTDB taxonomy): domain Bacteria; phylum Actinomycetota; class Actinomycetes; order Streptomycetales; family Streptomycetaceae; genus Streptomyces. The sequence continues at coordinate 4,310,271 of NZ_MWFK01000001.1, forward strand.
CTGCTGGGCCGGCTGCACGGCGTTCCGACCCCGCTCAACGACCTGCTCCAGCGGCTGGCGAACACCTTCGCCCGCGAACGCCGGCCCGCGGGGTCGATGCCGGTGACGGAACTGGTCCGCCTCGCCGACGAGGCCGTCGCGTCCGTACCGGAGGGCGGGGCCCCGCGGCCCCGTTGAGGGCGCCACCGCGCGCACGCCCCGAACGGCAGGGGACCGGGCGCGGAAGGGAGCCCGGGCGGTCCCGCACGGCGAGCGGGCCGCCGAACTCTTCGACGGTTTCCGCGTCCTGGCCGCCGAAGCCGGCTTCTTCGAGCTCAAGCGGTCCCGCACCGGCGGGCTCTCCTTCGGCCGAGCGTCGAGGAAGCCCGGCCGCGCCTCAGGCGCCGAGCGCCGCCAGGGCCGGCAGCCGGGCCTCGTCGTAGCGGTCCAGCAGAACCCGGGCGACCTCCGGCGCGGGACCGAGGACGTCGGCGAGGACGTCCGCCCGTTCCGCGCCCCGCGCGATGCGGTCCGGGAGGAAACCGGGCGCCAGCACGTACGGGGCGACGGCGACGCGCTCGCAGCCGAGCGCCCGCAGGTCGCGCACCGCGTCCTCGGTGCGCGGCAGGGACGCGGAGGCGAACGCGGGCCGCACGGCGCACCAACCGGTGTGCCGCCACTCCCGCGCGATTGCTGCGATCACCGCGATCGCCTCCGGGTCGGTGGACCCCGCCGAGGCCAGTACGACCCCGGTCGAGGACTTGTCGGCGGGCGTCAGCCCCGCCTCGTACAGCCGGCGTTCGAGCGCCGCCGTGAGCAGCGGCGACGGACCGAGCACCTCCGCCTGCCGCACGCGCATCCTGGACGGTGCCTCGCGCAGCACCGCGGGAATGTCCGACTTGGCGTGGAAGGCGCGCGTCAGCAGCAGCGGCAGCGCCACCACGTCCCGTACGCCCTCCGCGTCCAGGGACGCCAACACGCCCTGGACGGAAGGGACGTTGAAGTCGAGGAACCCCGTCTCCACGCGCAGGCCCGGGCGCTGGGCGCGCACCCGCCGTACCAGGGCGTGCACCGTCGCGGCATGCCGCGGATCGCGGCTGCCGTGGGCGATGACGACGAGGACGGGACGCTCGGGCCTGCTCATGACGGTGTCAGCCCTTCACCAGGAGTCCGCGGCTGCGCAGCACCCACCGCTCCACCGGGCTGAAGATCAGCAGGTCGATGGCGATGCCGACGAACAGGATGAGGAAGATGGCGAGGAAGACCATCGACATGGAGCTGGCGTTGCGGCCGTTCTCCAGCAACTGGCCGAGGCCCACGCCGAGGTCGGGCGAGGAGGCGATGATCTCCGCGGCCATCAGCGACCGCCAGGAGAACGCCCAGCCCTGCTTCAGACCGGCGAGATAGCCGGGCAGCGCGGCCGGCATCACGACGTGCCAGGTGCCGCGCAGGCCCGTCGCACCCATCGTGCGGCCCGCCCGAAGGAACAGCGGCGGCACCTGGTCGACGCCCGACACCAGACCGTTGGCGATCGAGGGAACCGCGCCCAGCAGGATCACGGCGTACATCATCGAGTTGTTCAGACCCAGCCAGATCACGGCCGGCGGCACCCAGGCCACCGACGGGAGCGACTGGAGGCCGGACAGGATCGGGCCGATCGCGGCGCGCACGAACTTCACCCGGGCGACCAGCAGACCCAGCGGCGTCCCGATCACCAGGGCGAACAGGAAGCCGAGCAGACCGCGCGAGACGCTGGTCCAGATGTAGTCGAGCAGTGTGCCCTTGAGCCAGGCGTCCTGCACCTCGCCCCACACGTCGGACGGCGAGGGCAGCTTGGTCGGATCGTCGACGATCTTGAAGGTGATCAGGGCCTGCCAGGCGATCAGTACCACCGCGGCCGCGATGAGCGGCGGCAGCACCTTCTCCCGGAACGTCGTCCCGTAGGACCTGCGGCGGGTGACGGAGGACTCCAGCGCGTCGAGTCCCGCCTCCAGGCCGCCCAGTCCGTCGGTCTCCCTGACGGCGGCGTCGGCCTTGGTCTCAGTGCTGGCCATGGCGGCGGATCTCCCCACGCAGTTCTTCGGTGATCTCGATGGACAGTTCGGCCACGGGGGCGTCCTCGATGCGGCGCGGCTGCGGGATGTCGACCGTCCACTCGCGGGCCACGCGTCCCGGTCGCGACGACAGCAGGACCACGCGCTGCGCGAGCCGCACCGCCTCGCGCACGTTGTGCGTGACGAACAGGACGGACACGCCCGTCTCGCGCCAGATCCGGGTCAGCTCGTCGTGCAGTACGTCTCGGGTGATCGCGTCCAGCGCCGCGAACGGCTCGTCCATCAGCAGGATCTGGCTGTCCTGCGCGAGCGCCCGCGCCAGTGCCACCCGCTGGCGCATACCGCCGGACAGCTCGTGCACGCGCTTGCCGTACGCGCCCTGGAGCCGGACGAGCCCGAGCAGCTCCTCGGCCCTGCCGCGCCGCTCGGCCTTCGGAACTCCCCGCAGACGCAGGGCGAGTTCGATGTTCTTGCCCGCGGTGAGCCACGGGAACAGGGCGTGCTCCTGGAACATCAGAGCGGGGCGCCCCTGGGTCGTGATGTCACCGGCGGAGGGCTTGTCGAGGCCCGCCACCAGGTTCAGCAGGGTGGACTTGCCGCACCCCGAGGCCCCCAGGAGGGTGACGAACTCGCCCGGCGCGACATCGAGGGTGATGTCGTCCAGGACGAGCTGGGGCCCCGCAGGTCCGGCGAAGGACTTCGAGACGTGCTCGATGCGGGCGGCGTACTCCGTCGTACCGACGCCGTCCGCGGCCTTGGCGAGGGTCGTGGCCATGGTCGTCACCTCCTGGGAACTCTTCGGGATCCGGGCTTACTTGACGCCGAGACCGGCGTTGTCGACCGGGCTCTCGCCCGCGTCCTTGAGGACCTTGTTCAGGAGCGTGAGGTCATAGATGCCGTTCAGGTCGGGCTTCTCCAGAAGACCGGCCTTCACCGCGTGGTCCGCCTCGGTGGTCAGGGTGGAGGCCAGCGGGTCGTTGGTGATCTGGATGGACTTCCAGGCCGGGTCGAGGACATCGGCCGGCAGGGCCTTGCCGGAGTCCGCCTCCAACTGCTTGTTCGCCGACGCCTTCGCCTCGTCCGGGTTGGCGTTGATCCACTTGTTGGTCTCGACGGAACCCTTCAGGACCGCCTCGACGACCTTCGGGTGCTCCTTGAGGAACTTCTGCGACACGATGATGTTCGTGATCACGAACTTCTTGTCGGGCCACAGGTCCCGCTCGTCGAGCAGCACCTTGCCGCCCTCGGCGACCAGCTTGGACGCGGTCGGCTCCGGCACCCAGGCGCCGTCGATGGAGCCGGACTTGTAGGCGTCCGGGGTGATCTTGTTGTCGGTGCGGACGACCGAGACGTCACCCTTGCCGCTCTGCGCGTCGACCTTCCAGCCCTGCTCCGCCGCCCAGTTGAGGAAGGCGACGTCCTGGGTGTTGCCGAGCTGCGGCGTCGCGATCTTCTTGCCCTTGACGTCCTTCAGGGACGTGATCTTCTTGGGGTTGACCACGAGCTTGACGCCGCCCGAAGCCGAACCGCCGATGATGCGCAGGCTCTTGCCCTGGGACTTCGTGAAGCCGTTGATCGAGGGCGAGGGGCCGATCCAGCCGATGTCGATGGACCCCGAGTTGAGGGCCTCGATCTCGGAGGGGCCGGCGTTGAAGATCTGGTACTTCGCCGAGGTGGCGCCGAGCTCCTTCTGGAAGAAGCCCTTCTGGTTGCCGACCAGCGCGGTGGCGTGCGTCAGGTTGCCGAAGTAGCCGATCTTCACGGAGTCGAGTCCGTCGATCTTCTTCGATCCGGCGGCGACCTTCGCCTTGGTGTCGTCCTTGGCGTCGGAGCCGTAGCTGCACGCCGCGAGGGCGAGCAGGGGCAGCGCGGTGGCGACGGCGAGGCCGCGGCGCACCAGGGCGGAGCGGTGGGAGCGGATGGCAGGCACGGGAGGTGTTCCTCTCGTTGGCCCGGCGGTCACGCCTTTCTCAGGTCGTGGCCGGGAGGTCGGCAGGTCTTCGTCTTCGCTGGCTGTGGGGGGACGGGGCGCGCAGGCAGTGCGCGTACGTCATCGCGCACATCGCGCGACTCCGCCCTGCCCGCTGCCGAGGGCGCCGCTGCCGACGCGGCCGCCCTCCTTCGCGAACGTGGAGTAGTAGTCGATGGGGTTCATGTCAGAAGTCCCAGCCCTCGGCACCGGCGTCGACTGCCTCGTCGGTGACCGGCTGCGGCGCGGCGAACGACTCGCCGACCATGCCCGCGGTCAGGGTCGTGCCGTCGGCCGGGTCGATCAGGATGAACGCGCCGGTGCGCCGGGAGTCGGCGTACGCGTCGAGCGGGAGCGGTTCGGCGGTGCGGATCTTGACGCGGCCGATGTCGTTGGCGACCAGCCGGCCCGGGTGCGGGTGCAGCGAGAGGTCGTCCAGGGTCAGCCGGGACGGGATGTCCTTGACGATCCCCTTGACCGTGCGGGTGCCGTGCTTGAGCAAAACCCGGTGGCCCACGGTGAGCGGCTCGTCCGCCACGTGGCAGACCGTCGCCTCGACGTCCTGGGTGGTCGGCGGCGCGTCCTTGCTCGGCACGAGCAGGTCGCCGCGCGAGACGTCGATGTCGTCCTCCAGCAGGAGGGTCACCGACTGCGGGGTCCAGGCGACGTCGACCGGGGTGCCCAGCAGGTCGATGCCGGCCACCTTCGAGGTGCGGCCGGACGGCAGCACGGTGACGCTCTCGCCGACGCGGAACGTACCGGCGGCTATCTGGCCCGCGTACCCCCGGTAGTCGGGGTGCTCGGCGGTCTGCGGGCGGATCACGTACTGCACGGGCAGCCGCGCGTGGCAGTGCGCCAGGTCGTGGCTGACGGGCACGGTCTCCAGGTGTTCGAGCACCGTGGGACCGCCGTACCAGTCCATGTTCGCGGAGGGTTCCACCACGTTGTCGCCGGCCAGTGCCGAGATGGGGATCGCGGTGATCTCGGGGACGCCCAGCTCGGAGGCGTACGCCGTGAACTCCTCGGCGATCGTCGCGAAGACGGTCTCCTCGTACGCGACGAGGTCCATCTTGTTCACCGCGAGGACCACGTGCGGGACGCGGAGCAGGGCGGCGACCGCGGCGTGCCGGCGGGTCTGCTCGATGACGCCGTTGCGGGCGTCGACGAGGACGACGGCCAGGTCCGCGGTGGAGGCACCGGTGACCATGTTCCGGGTGTACTGCACGTGCCCGGGGGTGTCGGCGAGGATGAACCGGCGCCGCGCGGTGGCGAAGTAGCGGTAGGCGACGTCGATCGTGATGCCCTGTTCCCGCTCGGCGCGCAGCCCGTCGGTGAGCAGGGCGAGGTCCGGGGTGTCCTGGCCGCGGCCGGCCGAGACACGCTCCACGGCCTCCAGCTGGTCCGTCAGGATCGACTTGGAGTCGTGCAGCAGCCGGCCGACGAGGGTGGACTTGCCGTCGTCGACGGAACCGGCGGTCGCGAAGCGCAGCAGGGTGGTCGCCGACAACTGCTCGACCGACAGCGGCTCGGTGGGTTCGGTGGTGCTGGTCATGTCTAGAAGTACCCCTCGCGCTTGCGGTCTTCCATCGCGGCCTCGGACATCTTGTCGTCGGCGCGGGTCGCGCCGCGCTCGGTGAGACGGGAGGCGGCGATCTCGGCGATGACGGCGTCCAGGGTGGTCGCCTCGGAGTCGACGGCGCCGGTGCAGGACATGTCGCCGACGGTGCGATAGCGGACGAGCCGCCGCTCGACCGTCTCGCCGTCCTTCGGGCCGCCCCACTCACCGGCGGTCAGCCACATGTTGGACCGCTGGAAGACGTCCCGCTCGTGCGCGAAGTAGATGTCGGGCAGCTCGATGCCCTCGCGGGCGATGTACTGCCAGACGTCCAGCTCCGTCCAGTTGGACAGCGGGAAGACGCGGACGTGCTCGCCGGGCGCGTGCCGGCCGTTGTACAGCTGCCACAGCTCGGGGCGCTGGCGGCGCGGGTCCCACTGGGAGAACTCGTCGCGCAGCGAGAACACCCGCTCCTTGGCGCGTGCCTTCTCCTCGTCGCGGCGCCCGCCGCCGAAGACGGCGTCGAAGCGCTCCGCCTGGATCTTCTCCGTGAGGGGCAGGGTCTGCAGCGGGTTGCGGGTGCCGTCGGGGCGTTCGCGCAGCACCCCGCGGTCGATGTAGTCCTGCACGGAGGCGACGTGGAGCCGCAGCCCGTGCTCCGCCACCGTGCGGTCGCGGTAGGCGAGGACCTCGGGGAAGTTGTGCCCGGTGTCCACGTGCAGCAGCGTGAAGGGGATCGCGGCGGGCGCGAACGCCTTCAGCGCGAGGTGCAGCATGACGATGGAGTCCTTGCCGCCGGAGAAGAGGATCACCGGCCGCTCGAACTCGCCCGCGACCTCGCGGAAGATGTGCACGGCCTCGGACTCCAGGGCGTCCAGGTGCGACAGCGCGTACGGGCTGCTGTCCGTGTCCCCGGTGACACTGGCGACGGTCGTCATGCGAGACCCCTCTCGGTGAGCAGCGCGTGCAGCGCGGCCGCGGACTCCTGCACGGTCTGGGTGTGCGACGCGATGCGCAGATCGGGTGACTCGGGCTCCTCGTAGGGGTCGTCGACGCCGGTCAGGCCCGAGATCTCGCCCGCCGCCTGCTTGGCGTACAGCCCCTTCACGTCCCGCACCGAGCAGACCTCGACCGGTGTCGCCACGTGCACCTCCAGGTAGGCGGTGTCCCCGGCCCGGTGACGGTCCCGGACCGCCGCGCGGCTGTCCGCGTACGGCGCGATCACCGGGACGAGCGCCTTGACGCCGTTGCGTGCCAGCAGTTCGGCGAGGTAGCCGATCCGCCGTACGTTCGTGTCGCGGTCCGCGCGGGAGAAGCCGAGGCCGGCGGAGAGGAACTCGCGGACCTCGTCGCCGTCGAGCACCTCGACGCGGTGGCCCTCCTCGCGCAGCCGGCCGGCCAGTTCGTACGCGATGGTGGTCTTGCCGGCACTCGGCAGACCCGTGAGCCAGACGGTGGCTCCGGTCGTCACTTGCTGCTCCTGGGAGATCGTGGGGTTCGCGGCCGTCGCGGCTGCCGTCGTCGTCGGCGTCATCCGTGCAGCCCGCACTCGGTCTTCGAACGGCCGGCCCAGCGGCCCGCGCGCGCGTCCTCGCCCGCCTGCACCCGTCGGGTGCAGGGCGCGCAGCCGACGGAGGCGTAACCGTCCGTCAGCAGGGGGTTGGTGAGGACCCCGTGCTCGGCGACGTACGCGTCGACGTCGTCCTGCGTCCAGCGGGCGATGGGCGAGATCTTGACCTTCCGGCGCTTCTCGTCCCAGCCGACGACCGGGGTGTTCGCCCGGGTCGGGGACTCGTCGCGGCGCAGCCCGGTCGCCCACGCGTCATAGGCCGTCAGGCCCTCTTCGAGCGGCTGGACCTTGCGCATCCTGCAGCACAGGTCGGGGTCGCGGTCGTGCAGCCGGGGCCCGAACTCGGCGTCCTGCTCGGCGACCGTGCGGCGCGGGGTGAGGGTGATGACGTTGACGTCCATCACGGCCTCGACGGCGTCCCGGGTGCCGATGGTCTCGGGGAAGTGGTAGCCGGTGTCGAGGAACACCACGTCGACGCGGCGGTCGCCCGGGAACGCGCGGGAGGCCAGATGGGCGACGACCGCGTCCTCCATCGAGGACGTGACGCAGAACTTCCCGCCGAAGGTGTCCGCGGCCCAGCGGAGGATCTCCGGCGCGGAGGCGTCCTCCAGGTCGCGCCCCGCCCGCTCGGCGAGGTTCTTCAAGTCCTCGTCCGTACGCTCTTGCTGAAGTGCCGTCATATCTCCGCCCCTCCACGGTCGTCCTGCCGAAGGCCCCGGGACAGCAGCCCGAGGAACTTCAGCTGGAAGGCCCGGTTGCACGCCGCGCATTCCCACGCGCCGTGACCTTCTTCGCTGGGCCGCAGGTCCTCGTCCCCGCAGTAGGGGCAGTAGAACGGTGCCGCTCGCTCGCTCATGACAGCGCCTCCTCGGAGGCGCGCGAGGCCCAGAGCGCGAAGCGTTCGCCGTCCTCACGCTCCGCCTGGAAGCGCTTGAGGACCCGCTCGACGTAGTCCGGCAGTTCGTCCGAGGTGACCTTCAGACCGCGGACCTTGCGGCCGAACCCGGCCTCCAGGCCGAGCGCCCCGCCCAGGTGCACCTGGAAGCCCTCGACCTGTTCGCCCTGTTCGTTGAGGACCAGCTGGCCCTTGAGGCCGATGTCCGCGACCTGGATGCGGGCGCAGGCGTTCGGGCAGCCGTTGATGTTGATGGTGATGGGCTCTTCGAACTCGGGGATGCGGCGCTCGAGTTCGTCGATGAGGGAAGCTCCGCGCGCCTTGGTCTCGACGATCGCGAGCTTGCAGTACTCGATGCCGGTGCAGGCCATCGTGCCGCGCCGGAACGTGGAAGGACGGGCCGTCAGGTCGAGGGCCTCCAGGCCTTCGACGAGCGAGTCGATCCGCGTCTCGTCCACGTCGAGCACGATCATCTTCTGCTCGACCGTCGTGCGCAGCCGGCCCGAGCCGTGCGCCTCGGCCAGCTCGGCGATCTTGGTCAGGGTCGCGCCGTCCACGCGGCCGACACGCGGCGCGAAGCCGACGTAGTACAGCCCGTCCTTCTGCCGGTGCACGCCGACGTGGTCGCGCCAGCGGGCGACGGGCTGCGCGGGGGCGGGTCCGTCGACCAGCTTCCGCTGCAGGTACTCGTCCTCCAGGATCTGGCGGAACTTCTCCACGCCCCAGTCGGCGACCAGGAACTTCAGGCGGGCGCGGGTGCGCAGCCGGCGGTAGCCGTAGTCACGGAAGATCGAGATGACGCCCTCGTAGACGTCCGCGACCTCGTCCAGCGGGACCCAGGCGCCCAGGCGCTGGCCGATCTTCGGGTTCGTGGAGAGGCCGCCGCCGACCCACAGGTCGAAGCCGGGGCCGTGCTCGGGGTGGTGCACCCCGACGAAGGCGATGTCGTTGATCTCGTGCGCCACGTCGAGCAGCGGCGAGCCGGAGATCGCCGACTTGAACTTGCGGGGGAGGTTCGAGAAGTCCTTGTTGCCGATGATCCGGCGGTGGATCTCCTCGACGGCGGGCGTGCCGTCGATGATCTCGTCCTCGGCGATGCCGGCGACGGGCGAGCCGAGGATGACGCGAGGGGTGTCGCCACAGGCCTCGGTCGTGGACAGGCCCACGGCCTCCAGGCGGTCCCAGATCTCCGGGACGTCCTCGATGCGGATCCAGTGGTACTGCACGTTCTGCCGGTCGGTGAGGTCGGCGGTACCGCGCGCGAACTCCTGCGAGATCTCGCCGATGACGCGCAGCTGTTCGGTGGTCAGCCGACCGCCGTCGATACGGACGCGCAGCATGAAGTACTTGTCGTCCAGCTCCTCCGGCTCCAGGATCGCGGTCTTGCCGCCGTCGATCCCGGGCTTGCGCTGGGTGTAGAGACCCCACCAGCGCATCCGGCCGCGCAGGTCGTTGGGGTCGATCGAGTCGAAGCCCCGCTTGGAGTAGATCGTCTCAATGCGTGTCCGCACGTTGAGACCGTCGTCGTCCTTCTTGAACTGCTCGTTGCCGTTGAGGGGGGTGAAGTGGCCCACGGCCCACTGACCCTCACCACGGTGACGGCTCACCTTGCGGCGGGGCGCGGCGTCGGGATTCTGCGGGGTGGCGGCCATGGCTGTTACGTCCTTCGAGACTGCGGGACAGGTCTGTCTGCGGCTCTGACCTGCGCGTACGGGCGCATACGGAGGTATGGGCGCGAGGCTGCGCGGGGAGTGCAGAAAGGGAGGAAGTCGGCGTCGCTGTGCTGATCAGCTCGCCGGACAGATGGCGCTGGACATGCGGCCGAGGTCGACGTGCCGCCGACTCACCAAGGCAATCCCAGTTCCAGACATGACGGAAGCGTGTCACGCGGATCTCGGGCCAGTCCACCATCATCCAAAATGTGGACACCCTTGTCCCGGATGGCGAGACAAGGGTGTCGCCGGTCACAGAACCGGGTTCGCGCGCGTGCGCGGGAAGAGGCGAGGAGAAGGGGAAGAACGCGGCTCAGGCGGTGTGGGCTCCGGGCCACGGGCCCGGGGTGGCCACCTCGCGCTCCTCCTCGACCTTGGTGTCGAAGAGCTTGAAGCCGCGGCGCTGGTAGTTGTCCATCGCGTGCTCGCCGTCCTTGCTGCAGGTGTGCAGCCAGACGCGCTTCGTCTCGGCCAGCCCGGGCCAGCGCCCGGCGAGGTCCCAGGCGCGCGCGGTCCCGTAGGACAGCAGGTGCCCGCCGATGCGGCGGCCGCGGAACGCGGGGAGGAGTCCGAAGTAGGCGACCTCGACGACCCCGTCGTCCTGTGCGCTCAGCTCGACGTAGCCCGCGGGCGTTCCCCGGTCGTAGGCGACCCAGGTCTCCACGCCCGGCCTGTCGAGGACCTCCTGCCACTGCGCGTACGTCCAGGAGAGCCGGTCGGTCCAGCGGATGTCGCCGCCGACGGAGGCGTACAGGAAGCGGCTGAACTCGGGGGAGGGGACCTCGGCGCGGACGATGCGGACGTCGCCGTCGGGGGCCATCGCGGGGAGCAGGTCGGTCGGTGCCGTCTGCTCCAGGGACCAGGTGGTCACGCTGACGTTGCTCATGCCGGTCAGGGAACCACGAGAGCCGGGGCCCCTCCAAAAACGGCCCCGGGCGGGCGGCCGCCGCTCCTACTCCAGCGACTTGTCGACCGACGACAGCGGTACCGCGTACAGCACCCGTCGCGCCGCCGCGTCCGTGAGGGTCCACAGTTCGCCGGTCTGCGGCCAGTAGGAGAGGGCCCCGGGGCCGACACCCCAGCAGGCGTGCGACTGGTCCGCCGTGCAGATGGCCGCCTGTGCGCCGTCGCCGTTCTGCCGCCACAGCGAACCGTGCAGGCCCCCGCCGTTGTCGGACGGCCGGCCCACGTACCACCGGGCCTCCCGCGTGCCCGCGGACCGGTGCGAGAGGACGCCGGACACGCCGGTGCCCTTCGTCGAGTAGGCCTCGACCGCGTCCACGTGTCCCTGGGCGTCGGCGAGCAGCCCCGTGCGGTACGCGGCGGTGCTGAACGGATAACGCCACACACGGGTCCGCTCCGCGCGGCCGCCCGCGGCCTCCGTGGCCACCAGGCTGGCCGGCGTGGTCGTACGGTCCAGGGAGAGCGAGCCGAAACAGGGGACCGCCCCGTCGCGGCCGCGCGTACAGGAGCCGCCGTCGGGGTCGTACGAGCCGATGGCGGGCATCACGTACCGGTAGCCGGCGGCCGAGTAGCCGTCCCCGGTACGGCCCACGGCGGCGCCGGCCACCCCGGTGCGCAGCACGCGGTGCAGGTCGAAGACGAGGAGGCCCGCGCCGTGCGCCGCGGTGACGATCAGCTTGTCCTGGTACCAGACCATGCCGCCGAGGCCCGAGCGGACCGCCGTGAAGTCCTTGCCGCCGGAACGCGGGGCGACCAGCAGGACCCATCGGTACCGGAGTGCCTCCGGGTCGGTGGCGTCGACGAAGGCGACCTTGGCGAAGCCCTCACGCCCGGCCGCCGGGGCGGTCTCCGCGCCGTGGCGGGTCCAGCCCGCCAGGATCACCCGGCGGGTGCCCCACTGTCCGGTGACGTCGGCGTCCCCTGAGGTGGTCACGGAGCGTGGCTGCCACTGTCCGGACCGCGCGTCCGCGCGGTCCCAGCAGTACGCGCGCGTGGCCGTCGGTTCGACGGGCAGCGCGGACCGTTCCCGGGCGGAGCAGTCGGCGGTGTTGCGCAGGGCGTGGTCGGTGTCGTCCAGGACGCCCTCGACGCCGACGTTGCCGCCCATGTTCCCGCTGAGCGTGTCGAGCGACTCCCGGGACGTGAGGTTCTCGTGCAGGCCCAGTTGCTGGGAGGCCGAGCCGGCCCGGAGTTCGGTGAGGCCGCCCGGGCTGTTGCCGCCGGTGGCCTGCGAGGTGCTGATCAGGGTGGCGGCCGCGGTGAGCGCGAGCGCGGTTCCGGCAAGGGTGGCGCGCAGCGCCTGACCCCTTCTGCGACGACGATGCCTGCCGCGCTGCTTCATGCGTCCTCCCGACTAGGCCAACTGCCTCCCCCGCCGAGGGCGTTGACGGAGAGACGGGTGGGGTGGCCTGTGAAGGGGATGCTACGACAGAGACCCCCGGGCCAGGACAAAGTCCACGGAAGACGCTCACTAAATACGCTCACGTCATACCCTTCGTCGGTCCTGCGGGGAGACACACGGCCTGCCCGTCCCCGCCATCCGTCCGCCCCATCCGCTCTCAGGACCGTCCGGGTCCGGCCGCCGACCGGGCTCCGAGCACCGCCGGAGCCGTCGAGTGCGGCAGCAGGTCCAGCGGGTCCTCGGGCAGCAGGACCTCGACCTCCAGCTCCTCGCGGAAGCGGTAGGGCCGGTGGTCGAGGAGCCCCGTGAGCCGCCGCCGGACCCGCGACAGTTCGGCCCGCACGGTGACCGTGCGGGTCGGGTCGCCGAACAGGTCCACCGCGAGCTGCGCCGCACTGCGTCCCTGCCGGTGCACGGCGAGGACGTACAGCAGCTCCGCGTGGCGGGGGCTCAGGTCCTGGGCCCAACTGCCCGCCGTGCCCGACACGGTGACACGGGGCCGCCGCGGGTCGGCGAGGTCGAGGAGGATCCGGGCGGCGCCGGCGCCCGCGTCGTCCCCGGTCCCGGTGACGCGCAGCAGCCAGCCGCCCGGCATCGGCTCGGCGACGCACGCCCCGAGCGTGGGCAGCCAGGTCCGGCCCGCGCCGAAGTCGTCCGGCAGCGGGACCCGGTCGACGGGCGGCATTCCGGTGACGGCGGCGAGCCAGCCGTGCGTGTCCACCACCATCGCCCGGCCGGACAGCCGTGACAGCAGGGGGGCGGCGACCGCCCGTAACCGTTCGATGGCCGTCAGGTGCCGGGTGCGCAGTTCACTTTCGGCCAGCCGTGACACCGTGTCGACCAGGGCGAGCGTGGCCGGGTGGAAGGTGGTGTCCGGGCCGCTCACGTCGACGACACCGAGCAGCCGTCCGTCGCGCGGGTCGTGGACGGGAGCTGCGGCGCACGTCCACTCGTGCAGGGCGCGGACGAAGTGCTCGGCCGCGTGCACCTGCACCGGGGCGTCCACCGAGAGGGCCGTGCCGATGGCGTTGGTGCCCGTGGCGTCCTCGCTCCAGTCGGCGCCTTCGGCCAGGCAGACGGCGTCGGCGCGGCGCAGCACGCCCGCGTTGCCCTCCCGCCACAGCACCCTGCCCTCCGGGTCCGCGACCACCATGATCTGCAGGGAGGCGTCGGCGACCGCTCCGAGCCCGGCGCTGAGCGTCGGCAGCACATCGGCGAGGACGGTGGACGTCCGCCGGTGTTCGAGTTCGTCCGACGGCAACCGCACACTGTCCGTTCCCTGTTCGGGATCGACGCCCAGGCGTCTCATCCGCTGCCACGACTGGCCGATCACCGGCCGTGGAGCGATCAGCGCGCGTCCGCCCTTGACCGACGACGTCCAGCTCCCCCGGAGAGGGGCGGACGTTTCGGACGCGTCGAGCGGTGCGAACGGGGTGGGACGGATCGATGTGGTCTTCACTGGGCACTCCCGGAACGAGGACCGCGGACGAGCCACGACGCCGCCGTCCTCCCACATCGTGCCTGCTCTGGGCCCGGTCCGCGCGCACTTCGCACAAGGTGCACAAAGGAATGCAACGGTCTGCAACTCTCGCCAACGGTCACAAGGTTCCCTGAAACTGACAGCGACGCCGCCTGAGCGGCGTCCGAGCTCCTGAACGGGGCCAAGCCGGGGGTGGTGCCGTGTCGGCGCAGCACCACCCCCGCGCCGGGACCCCGTCAGGCCACCGGCCGGGCCCGCTCCACCACCGTGGCCAGATCCAGACTGTGCGGCAGCGTGCCGAACGCGGAACCCCAGTCCCCGCCCAGCCGTGACGCGCAGAACGCGTCCGCGACCTCCGGCGGTGCGTACCGGACCAGCAGCGACCCCTGCAGCACCGTCGCGATCCGCTCGACCAGCCGGCGGGCCCGGCCCTCGATGCCGTCCAGGTCGGCGAGTTCGGCCAGCAGGTTCTTGATGGCGCCGTCCAGCCGGTGGTCGGCACCGCGCGCCTGTCCCACCTCCCGCAGATAGGCGTCCAGCGCGTCCGGCTCCCGCTGCAGCGCGCGCAGCACGTCCAGCGCCTGCACATTGCCCGCTCCCTCCCAGACGGAGTTGAGAGGGGACTCGCGCAACAGCCTCGGCATGCCCGACTCCTCGACGTAGCCGTTGCCGCCCAGACACTCCAGGGCCTCCGCCGCGACCGGCGTACACCGCTTGGTCACCCAGTACTTGGCGGCCGGCACGGCGAGCCGCAGGAAGGCCCGCTCCTGCTCGCTGTCGTCGTCGTAGGCCGCGGCCAGCCGCATCGCCAGCGTGGTGGCCGCCTCCGACTCCAGCGCCAGGTCCGCGAGGACGTTGCGCATCAGCGGCTTGTCGACGAGCCGGCCGCCGAACGCCTCGCGGTACGTGCAGTGGTGCACCGCCTGCGCGACGGCCTGCCGCATCAGCGCGGCCGACCCGAGCACACAGTCCAGCCGGGTCGCCGCGACCATCTCGATGATGGTCCGCACCCCGCGGCCCTCCTCGCCCACCCGGCGCGCCCAGGTCCCGTCGAACTCGACCTCGCTCGACGCGTTGGAACGGTTGCCGAGCTTGTCCTTCAGCCGCTGGATGCGGAAGACGTTGCGGGTGTCGTCCTCCAGGACGCGCGGCACCAGGAAGCAGGTCAGGCCGCCCGGCGCCTGAGCCAGCACGAGGAAGCCGTCCGACATCGGCGCCGAACAGAACCACTTGTGTCCGGTCAGCCCGTACGTCCCCTCCTCGGCGAGCGGACGCGCCTCGGTCGTGTTGGCCCGTACGTCGCTGCCGCCCTGCTTCTCGGTCATGCCCATACCGAAGATCACGCCGGGCTTCCGGGAGGCGGGCCGCAGCTCCTGGTCGTAGATCGTGGACGTCAGCCGCGGCTCCCACTCGGCGGCGAGCGCCGGATCGGTGCGCAGCGCGGGCACGGCCGCGTGGGTCATCGACAGCGGGCAGCCGTTGCCCGCCTCGGCCTGGGCCCAGACGACGAAGCCCGCCGCGCGCCGCAGGTGTCCCCCGGGCCGGTTCCACGCGGAGGTGAGCCCCGCCGACACGCCCTTGCCGAGGAGGCGGTGCCACGCCGGGTGGAAGTCGACCTGGTCGATCCGGTTGCCGTAGCGGTCGTGAGTGCGCAGCTTGGGCGGGTTCTCGTTGGCCAGCGCACCCCACTCCTGCACCTGGGCGGAACCGGAGGACCGGCCGAGCGCGGACAGTTCGTCGTGGGCCTCGTCGAGAAGCCCTGGATCGAGGTGCCGGTCGACCGCCTCGGTGAGGGCCCGGTCGGCGGCGAATACGTCATATCCGACCAGGGGCGGAGCCTGGTTGGTCACGGTGTGGGTGCTGGCTGCCATACGGATACGGTAAGGACGTGCACCAGGCAAAAGAAACACCTGAACGGCCCCGCCCGGGCCGCTTCCACCGCGCACGCGCGCTGTACCGGAACGTTTCGAAGCGCAGGACCGCCTGGCTGCTGCTCAAGGACACCGTCAACTCGTGCATGGAGTACCGGATCCTGGGACTGGCGGCCGAGGCCGCCTTCTTCACGCTCCTGTCCGTGCCTCCGCTGCTGCTCAGCATGATCGGGCTGCTCGGTTACGTGGACGACTGGACCGGCGCCGACACCATCGCCAGCCTGGAGTCCAACCTGCTGGAGGCGTCCCGCACCGTCCTCACCGAGAAGGGCGTGCACCAGATCGCCGAGCCGATCCTGCACGACGTGATGAAGGGCGGCCGGCCCGACATCATCTCGCTCGGCTTCCTGTTCGCCCTGTGGTCGGGCTCGCGCGCGGTCAACGTCTTCATCGACACCATCACCGTGATGTACGGCCTCGACGGCACCCGCGGGATCGTGAAGACCCGTGTCATGTCGTTCCTGCTGTTCATCGTGGCGCTGCTGATCGGCTCGGTCGCCCTGCCGCTGATGGTGGCGGGACCGGACGCCGTGGTGAACTTCGTGCCCTGGTCGACGACCGTCGTGCAGGTCCTGTACTGGCCCGTCGTCATCGTGCTGTCGGTCGTCTTCCTGACCACGCTCTACCACGTGTCCGTGCCCGTCCGTTCACCGTGGGTGGAGGACGTGCCGGGCGCCCTGGTCGCCCTCGCCATGTGGGTGCTCGGCAGTTTCCTGCTCCGCATCTATCTCACCAACACCGTCGAGGGCCCCACCATCTACGGCTCGCTCGCCGCGCCGGTCGCCGTCCTGCTGTGGATCGGTGTGTCCGCGTTCGCCGTCCTCGTCGGCGCCGCGGTGAACGCCGCGATCGACCGGGTCTGGCCGGCCGCCGCCACGGCCGCGGCCCGCGCCGCCAACGAGCGGATGCGCGAGGCCCAGGCAGCCGAGTACGTGGCCCGCGTCGCCGCGACCCGCTCGTACGACTCCGACTACGACGCCGATCCCGACGACCCCGACATGCCCTCCGAGTTCCCGGAGCGCTGGTCGCGCTTCCTGCCCCCGGAGGACGTCACCTCCCGCCTGCGCACCCACATCAGGAACACCCAGCACGGCCACCGCCCCGAGAAGGACGGCGAGGAGCACCCCCCGCACGACACCCCCTGACCCGCACGTCCCTCGCGTCCGTCAGGCCTTCCACACCCCCGCCGCGGCGGCCTCCCGCGCGAACTCCGTGAAGTCCCGCGGCGCCCGCCCGAGGATCTCCGGGACACCGTCCGACAGATGCGCGTTCCGCCCGTCGAGCAGGCTTCCGAACAGCTCGACGAGGAACGTGACCTCCTCGGCGGGCACCCCGGACCCCGCGAGGACCTCGCCGTACTCCCGTGCCGACACCGGGGTGTACGTCATCGCCTCGCCGGTGGCCGCGGAGACCTCCGCGACCGCCTCCCGGAACGTCAGCAGCCGCGGCCCCGACACCTCCACCTCCCGCCCGGTGCACCGCCCGCCGCCGGTCAGCACCGCCACCACCACGTCCGCGATGTCCCGGACGTCCACGAACGGCTCCCGCACCTCACCGGCCGGGAAGACCAGCTCTCCGTGGCGCAGCCCCTCCACCAGCGGACCCTCGCTGAAGTTCTGCGCGAACCACGCAGCCCGTACGACCGTCCAGTCCGCGCCGGACGACCTGAGCGAATCCTCCGTCGCCAGGGCCTGCTCCTCGCCCCGCGACGACAGCAGCACCAGCCGCCGCACACCGAGCCCCACCGCCTCCCGGGCCAGGGCGCCGACCGCCTCCGTGGCGGCGGGCGAGCCCACGTCGGTGGGATGTACGAGGTACGCCGCGCCGGCGCCCGCGAGCGCCCCCGCCCAGGTCGACGGCTCGTCCCAGTCGAAGCCCGTCGCGCGCGACCCGGGCCGGACCGCCAGTCCGGCCGCCCGCGCGGCCGCCGCGACCCGGCTCCCGGTCCGTCCCGTCGCGCCTGTCACCAACACCGTCATGTTCCGCGTGTTCTCCGTCATGTCTTCGAGTCAACTGCCGTGCCGGGCACGGAACCATCGCCGAGCGGCTCGTCCCCATAAGCGGACGTCCACGGCGTCCACCCGGCCGGTCTACGCTGGCGCCATGGACGCTCGCCCGGGCTCGGACCCGCTGACGCGGGGGGACCCCCTTGCCGGCCTGCTGGAGGGTCCCCGCGCGCGGGGCGCCTTCATGATCCGCGCGTGCTTCGACCCGCCCTGGTCGCTCCGCGTCGAGGACCGCGCCCCGCTGACGATCATGCTCGTGGTGCGCGGTGACGCCTGGGTCGTACCGGACCGCGGCGACCGCGTCCGACTGCGGGCCGGTGACCTCGCCATCGCGCGCGGCCCCGACCCGTACGTCTGCGCCGACGACCCCGACACCCCCACGCAGGCCGTGATCCTGCCGGGCGGCGCGTGCTCCTACCCCGACGGGCGCTCGCTGAGCGGCCACTGGGACCTCGGGGTGCGCACCTGGGGCGACCGGCTCGACGGCTCCACGGTGCTGCTCATCGGCACCTACCTGATGCGGGGCGAGGTCGACGGCCGGCTGCTGGACGCCCTGCCGCCGCTGCTGTCGCTCACCTCCGACGTGTGGGAGTGCCCGCTCACCTCGATCCTCGCGGACGAGATGGTGCGCGACGAACCCGGTCAGGAGGTCGTCCTCGACCGGCTGCTCGACCTGCTGATGATCGCCGCCCTGCGGGCCTGGTTCTCCCGCCCCGAGGCCGCGACGCCCGCCTGGTACCGGGCCCTCGCCGACCCCGTCGTCGGCCGCGTCCTGCGGCTCGTGCGGGACGATCCCGCACACCCGTGGACGGTCGCGACGCTCGCCGCCAAGGCCGGTGTCTCGCGGGCCGCCCTGGCCAGGCGCTTCAGCGACCTCGTGGGGGAGCCCCCGATGACGTACCTGACCGGCCGGCGGCTCGCGCTGGCCGCCGACCGGCTCCGCGAGAGCGACGACACCCTGGAG
Source organism: Streptomyces sp. M41(2017) (assembly GCF_002078175.1). Classification (GTDB taxonomy): domain Bacteria; phylum Actinomycetota; class Actinomycetes; order Streptomycetales; family Streptomycetaceae; genus Streptomyces. Next base: position 4,328,751 of record NZ_MWFK01000001.1, read on the forward strand.
ACCATCGCCCGCCACGTCGGCTACGGCAGCGCCTTCGCCCTCTCCAGCGCCTTCAAGCGGGTGTACGGGGTCAGCCCGCAGGAACACCGGACGGGTGCGGCGTAGCCTGGCCACCATGTACGCGGAACGGGCGTCCAGGCTGCCCGGCGCGGTCGTGTGGAGCCGCGTCCCGGGCCCGCCCGCGCCCGGCGCGGACAACCGGAGCGCGGCATCGGGCGGCGGCCCGGGTGAGCCGCCCGCCACGCCCGTCGCGGCCGTTCTGCCGGACGGCTGCATGGACCTGCTGTGGACCGAGGGCCGCCTGCTGGTGGCCGGCCCCGACACAGGCCCCTACGTCCCGGACGAGGTGTCCTCCGGCGGCGGCTGGGCGGGCGTCCGCTTCTTCCCGGGCACGGCGCCCACCTACCTGGGCGTCCCGGCGGACGAACTCCGCGACCGGCGCGTCGAGTTGACCGACCTGTGGGCCGCTTCCGAGGTACGCCGCCTCGCCGCGCGGATCGACGCCGCCGACGACCCCGTGACCGCGCTCGAAGACGTCGCCCTGCGCCGGGCGGCCGACACCGAGCAGCCCGATCCGGTGCTCCTGGACGTCGTGGCCGCCCTGGACGCGGGGCGCCCGGTCGCCCGGACGGCGGATGAACTGGGCCTGGGCGCACGGCAGTTGCACCGGCGCTCCCTCAGGGCCTTCGGGTACGGACCCAAGACCCTGGCCCGCGTCCTGCGTCTGCAACGCGCCCTCGCCCTGGCCCGCGACGGCGTGCCCTTCGCGGAGACGGCGCTCCGAGCCGGATTCGCCGACCAGGCCCATCTGGCGCGCGACGTGCGGGAGCTGGCGGGCGCGACGCTCGGTGAACTGGTCGCCCGCCGATAGCCGCCCGTACTACTGGGCGGCCGCCCCGCCGCCGGGCAGCGGAGCGAACAGGTCCACGCCGTTGCCGTCCGGGTCGTGCACGACGGCGTACCGCATGCCCCAGAAGGCGTCCCAGGGCTTCAGCTCGCCGTGATGCCCGGCTCCGACCAGCGCCTCGTACACCGAGTCGACCTCGGCCGGGTCGTCGCAGCGGAAGGCGAGGGACGTCCGGCCGCCGCCGGACGGGGGCCGCCACCCCGGGTGGAAGGACCGCACGGTCTCCTCCGTGTCCAGGGCGAGACGCAGTCCGCCGGGCAGCGCGGCCTCGACGTGCGGCTCGGCCTCGGCACCCGCGGGGAAGTCGAGCCCGAGACGGCGGTAGAAGGCGAGAGAGGCGGCCATGTCGGAGACGACGAGGCCGATCACATGGAATCGAGGAGTCATACAGCCACGGTAGGGGGCCCACGAGACGGGGTCTTGAAGGAAACGGACAGGGTGGCCGGGCCCGGGGCAGCGGGGCGGAGGAGGCGGGCATCCTGGGGTCATGACCTTCCGCGTCCTCGTGTACACCCGTACGGCCGACTACCGGCACGACTCCATCCCGGCCGGGATCGCCGCCGTGCGGGGTCTCGGGGAGGCGTGCGGCTTCGCCGTCGACGCCACCGAGGACCCGGCCGTCTTCGAGGATCCGCTCGACGCGTACGCGGTGGTCGTCTTCCTGTCGACCAGCGGCGAGGTGCTGACGCCCGCCGGGCGCGACCGGCTCGCGGCCCACGTCGACGGGGGCGGCGGGTTCGCCGGGGTGCACGCCGCCGCCTGCACCGAGTACGACTGGCCGTACTACGGAGAACTGCTCGGTGCCCGATTCGACCGGCACCCCGACCTCCAGCCGGGCCGCGCCGTCGTCGAGGACCACGGACATCCGGCCACCCGACACCTCCCGCCCGTCTGGGAGTTCACGGACGAGTGGTACGACTTCCGCGCCAGCCCGCGCAGTTCGGTGCGCGTGCTCGTGTCGGCCGACGAATCCTCCTACGCGGGTGGAGGGATGGGGGATGACCACCCCCTCGCGTGGTCCCGGTCCCAGGGCGCGGGCCGCGTCTTCTACACCGCCCTCGGACACACCGCGCGGGCCTACGACGACGAGGACTTCCGCCGGCACCTCCTCGGCGGCATCACCTGGGCGGCGGCCGGCGCCTGAGCCGACTCCGCGGTGACGCGCGGACCAGGGGCGCACCGCGATATGGGCCGAATGGGGACGTCCGCAGGAATACCGGGACGTGATGTGATGCTCTGATCTTTACGACGCGCGACGACGAGGAGCTGGTCCCGGATGGTGGTGGACGCGGTGGAATCGGCGGAGACGAAGGACCCGGTGGCCGTCACCCCGCACGGCAGGGTGCGCGGCCGGTACGAGAACGGCATCGCCGTCTTCCGGGGCATCCCCTACGCCGCTCCGCCCTTCGGCCCCCACCGCTTCCGCCCGCCCGTGCCGCCCGAGCCGTGGGACGGCGTGCGGGACGCGGGCGCGTTCGGCCCGACGCCACCGAAACCGCCGTACTCCGAGGCGTTCGGGCGGCTGCTGTCCGACCCCAGCGTGCCCGGCGACGACTGCCTCAACCTCAACGTGTGGACCCCGGCCCCGGATCCCGCCGCCCGGCTCCCCGTCATGGTGTGGATCCACGGCGGCGCCCTCACCCGCGGTTCCTCGGCGGTTCCGGTCTACGACGGGCGCGCGTTCGCCCGGGACGGCGTCGTCCTCGTGTCCATCAACTACCGCCTGGGGGTGGAGGGGTACGGCCTCTTCCCGGATGCCCCCGCCAACCCCGGGCTGCGTGACCAGCTGGCCGCGCTGGAGTGGGTGCGGGCGTCCGTCGCCGCGTTCGGCGGCGATCCCGACCGGGTCACCGTCTTCGGCGAGTCCGCGGGGGCCATCAGCATCGGCGCGCTGCTCGCGAGCCCGCGGGCCCAGGGTCTCTTCCACCGGGCCGTCCTGCAGAGCGGCCCGCCCGAGGCGAGCGACCGGGACAAGGTGCGCCGGATGGTGCGCAGGATGGCCGCCCGGCTGAAGATCCCGGCGACGGCCGAGGCGTTCGCCGCCGTCGACCGCGGCCTTCTCCTGCGCACCCAGGCCGAGGTGGGCCGGCTCAGCAGCCCCGTCCTCGGCGGTCCCGCCTTCGGCATCGTCGTCGACGGCGACCTCGTCCCCCGCGACCCGTTGGAGGCACTCGTCGAGGGCGCCGCGCCGGACGTCGGCCTCCTCCTCGGCTGGACCCGCGACGAGTACCGGCTGTGGCTCGTGCCGGGCGGCCTCCTGGAACGCGTGGACCGTCTCGGCCCGGTCGCCCTGGCCGGAGCCAGGGCCCGCTGCCACTGCGGCCACGAGGTCCCCCGCGGCTACCGTGCCCTCCACCCGGAAGCGGGCACCGCCGATCTCGTCGGCCAGATGGTCACCGACCACATCCTGCGGGTCCCGCTGCACCGCCTCGCCGACGCCCGCGACGGCCGGCCCACCGCCGCCCTCGACGCGGACGCCCGAGGCGTCCCGCGGGCTCCGGCGTACGTCTACGAGTTCGCCTGGCCGTCCAACGTGCCGGACCTCGGCGCCTGCCACGCCCTGGAACTGGGCTTCGTCTTCGACACGCCCGACGTGCCCGAGTCGGAGAAGCTCGCGGGCGAGGGAGCCCCGCAGGAGCTCGCGGACGCCATGCACGGGGCGTGGGTGCGGTTCGCCGTCGACGGCGATCCGGGGTGGGACGCCTGGGACAGCTCGCATCCGGTCCGGATCTTCGGCGCCGGCGACCCGCACACCGTGCACGGCCCGCGCGACCGCGAACTGGCCCTGTGGGACGAGGACGCCGCGCGGCCCTCCCCGCCCCCGGCCGAGCTCGCGGACGGACTCCCCGAACCCGGAACCCCGGCACACCGGACCTTCTCCACGACGACCCGCACGGTGGCTCCCCTGTCCGTCGTCCGGCGTTTCCGCAGGCCGGGCGCGCGGGACGCCCCCGAGGGCGGCACCGGCACAGGTCGCCCGTGAGCGGCGGGGCGCTGTGGGCCGTGCGGGCGGGCGGCGGCGCGGGACACCAGGGAGGGTGGGGAGCCGCGGGCCATGCCGGTGGACGGACCGCGGCAGTGGCATCGGGCGGTCCTGCGCGTGAGGCGCCGCGGGTCGCGCCGGTGGGCGGCACCGGCCGATGACCGGCGGTTCGGTGCGGGCCACGTCGGGAGGAGCCGGGGTCGGGAGGGCCCTACGGGCGAGAGCGGGCGCCCCCGCGTCGACCGCGCTCAGTCGCCCCGCACCGCTGTCGCGATTCCCGCGATCGCCTCCGGACCCACCCGGCAGCACCCGCCGACGAGCCGCGCCCCGGCCCGCTCCCACCCGGCCACCTGACCGGCGGTGAACGACGAACTGCCCTTCCAGGCGCGGGCCTCGGCGTCCCAGGCCTCGCCGCTGTTCGGATAGACCACGACGGGCTTGCCGGTCACGCGGGCCGCGACGGCGACCGCCGCGTCCACGTCCTCGGGCGCGCAGCAGTTGACCCCGACCGCGACGATCTCGTCGGCCTCGGCGGCCGGTGCGAAGGCCTCCTCCAGCCGCTGACCGGCCCGCGTCCGGTCACCGGAGACGCTGTACGACAGCCAGGCCGGGACACCGAGCCCGCGCACCCCCCGCAGCAGGGCCAGCGCTTCGTCGGAGTCCGGGACCGTCTCCAGGGCCAGCACGTCGGGCTCCGCGGCGGCCAGCACCTCCAGGCGCGGGCGGTGGAACCGCTCCAGCTCGCCGACGCTCAGCCCGTACCGCCCCCGGTACTCCGAACCGTCCGCGAGCATCGCCCCGTACGGACCGACCGACGCCGCCACCCACAGCGGGCGCGCGACGCCCTTGGTGACCGCGCGCCGGGCCGCCTCGCGCGCCGACCCGACGCTCAGGGCGAGGAGCTCGGCCGCCCGCTCGTGCGTGATGCCGCGCCGCGCGAAACCCTCGAACGTCGCCTGGTAACTGGCGGTGATCGCGACGTCCGCGCCCGCCTCGTAGTAGGCGAGGTGTGCCTCGACGACCGCCTCGGGCCGCTCCGCCAGCAGCCGTGCCGACCACAGCGCGTCACTCAGGTCGTGCCCGGCCGACTCCAGCTGGTTGGACATGCCGCCGTCGAGCACGACCGTGCCGCGGGAGAGCGCCTCGGCGAAGGTACGGGGGGTGTCGCGGGCCGGGCGGCCGGCCGTGTCGCTGGTCATGCCACCGACGCTAGCCGATCCGGTCCCCGTCCTGCCGGGGAGGCCCGGACGGCACCGGGCCCGGAAGATCCTGACGGCACCCTGCCGGGAGAGGACCGGGCGGAGGCGCGCCGGCCCGCCCCCACTGGTTCGCCGACACCGGGATGCCGTCCTCGACGACGCCGCCGACCGCGGTCGACGAGAGGTCGGACGCCCGCTTCCTCGGGATCGTGCCCGAGGAACTGGAGCCGCTCCGGGCCGAGTTCGTCTCCTCTGGGAGTACGCGCCGATCGGTGGCAGCACCGTCGGTCACCGGTCGGACGACGCCCCCCCGCGGAGCCCCCTCATCGGGGAACGAAGGCGCGGTGCGGCCGAGGTTGTTTACCGGGGGCCCTGGGGGCCCGCACTCCTGACAGGGCGACAGCGGCCGCCCTCCGGGGTGAACGTCCTAGCCTGGACGCATGCTGCGAGACGTGTTCGACGAGGACGCCGAGCTCTACGACCGCGCCCGTCCCGCCTACCCGCCCGCCCTGGTCGAGGCCTTGATCGGCGAGGCGGCCCTGACCCGGGACACGCGTGTCCTGGAGGTGGGCCCGGGAACGGGACAGCTGACCGTGCCCCTGGCCCGGACCGGCTGCCGCCTCACGGCGGTCGAACTGGGGCCCTCCCTCGCGGCGGTGACCCGGCGCAACCTGCGGCCGTTCCCGGCGGCCCGCGTCGAGGTCGCCGCGTTCGAGGAGTGGACGCCACCGGGTCCGGTCTTCGGACTGGCGGTCTGCGCCACCGCCTTCCACTGGATCGACCCGGCCCTGCGCCTGCCCAGGCTGACCGCCGCCCTCGCTCCGGGCGGCACCCTCGCCCTGGTCACCACCCACCATGTGGCGGGCGGTTCCGAGGAGTTCTTCGCCCGGGCCCAGCGCTGCTACGAACGCTGGGACCCCGCCACCCCGCCCGGCCTGCGCGCGTCGGACGAGAAAGACGTCACCTCCGACACCGGCGAACTCGACGCCTGCGACCGGCTCGGGCCGGTCGAGGTCCGGCGCTTCTCCTGGGAGATCACCTACACCACCGAGGCCTACCTCGACGTCCTGCGCACCTACTCCGGACACCGGGCGCTGCCCACGCCGGCCCGCGACGGCCTCCTCGCCTGCCTCGCCGGCCTGATCGACGACCGCCACGGAGGCAGGGTCACCAAGCGCTACCTGCATGAGCTGATCACGGCCCGCCGGGTGGAGCGGCCGGTCGCGTAGTCGTGGGATCCGGGCCCCGGACCCCGGGCCCCTGGTCCGGGCGGCAGGCGGCAGGCGGAGAGCTGCGGGCTCGGACCGGCGCGCTGACCGGGTGGCGGCACCCCGGCGGCCCGGAGTCTAGAAAGCGCTTGCCCAAAGGGGGTAGCGTCCTGCCGCCAGGCGGTGCTGCCCTGCCGCACCGCCACGCCTTCCCGGACGCCCCTGAGACAGGAAGCCCACCTGATGCACGCCGAGCCCGCCGAGGACCGCAGCCTGAGCCCGTACACCGGCCGTACGCGCGCCCACTGGGAGGCGACCGCCGACTCCCTGCTCGCCGCCGTGGCGCCGTACGCGACCGACGGGGGCGCCCTCTACCACCTCCCCGGAAACCGCCCGAGCGCCTCCGGAAGGCTCTCCGACGGCCTGGAGGGCTACGCCCGCACGCTGCTGCTGGCCGGCTTCCGGCGGGACGAGAAGGTCCTGGAGCGGTACGCGGACGGGCTCGCCGCCGGAACGGCGGGAGTCTGGCCCCGGGTCGAGAGCCGCAGTCAGCCGCTCGTGGAGGCGGCGTCCATCGCGCTCGCGCTCCGGCTGACCCGCTCCCAGCTGTGGGACCGCCTGGACGACAGTGTGCGTCAGCGCGCCGCCGGCTGGCTGGGCGACGCGCTGAGGGCCGAACCCTGGCCCAACAACTGGGAGTTGTTCCCGGTGACGGTCGGCGGATTCCTCGCGGACGTCGGCTACGAGCCGGACCTCGCCCGCGCGGTGATCGACCGGGGCCTGGAGCGCATCGAGCAGTGGTACCTCGGCGACGGCTGGTACACCGACGGCCACGGCCGCAAGGTCGACTACTACAACGGCTGGGCGATGCACCTCTACCCGGTGCTGCACGCCTGGCTCGGCGACGACACCCGCCTCCTCGACCTGTACGCGGGCCGTCTGGAGGCCCATCTCGCCGACTACGCGCGCCTGTTCGGCGGCGACGGGGCGCCGATGCTGCAGGGCCGCTCCCTGACCTACCGCTTCGCGGCCACCGCACCGCTGTGGCTCGGCGCGCTCACCGGCCGCACGCCGTTGGCGCCGGGCGAGACCCGGCGCCTCGCCTCCGGAGCCCTGCGCTACTTCCTCGACCGGGGCGCCGTCGACGCCGACGGCCTGCTCACCCGCGGCTGGCGCGGCCCCGACGAGGCGTTCCTGCAGGCATACTCCGGCCCCGCCTCGCCGTACTGGGCCGCCAAGGCGTTCGTCTGCCTGCTGCTGCCCCCCGACCACGAGGTGTGGACGGCCCGCGAGGAGCCGGGCCCGGCGGAACGCGCCGACGCGGTCACCCCGGTCCGGCCGGCCAACTGGCTGATCCAGTCCACCCGTTCGGACGGCCTGGTCCGCCTCCACAACCACGGCAGCGAGGACGCCCGCTACGACCCGTACTACACGCGGCTCGCCTACTCGACCGTCACGGAGCCCTCGCCCTCGTACGACAACAGCGTGATCGTCGGTGGCGAAGCGAGCCGTACCGGGATCGTGCCGCTCGGTGCCGGCGACGGCTGGGCGGCGTCCCGGCACACCGTCGCGGAGGGCGTCGCCGTGGCCGGCCTCGTCGTCGCGCGGGGCGCCGTCGAGGTGCGGGCCCACCTGGTGTCGGGCGCGGCCCCGGGGACCCCGGTACGGGTCACGGGCTGGGCGGCGCGGGACGGTGCGCGCTCCGAACTCCACGCGGCGCACGGCCTGTCGGGGGCGGGCACGTCCGTGGACGGGCTGCCGGAGGCGGCGGAGGGGACCACCGGAACCGACGCCTCCCTCTTCGTCGCCCTCGTCCGTCTCACCGCGGACCCGGACCCGCGCCCGCTCACCGACCTGGTCTCGGTGCGGGTGACACCGGCGGAGGACGCGGGACCCGGCGCGCACGACCTCACGGTGACCTGGGCATCCGGCGAGGGGGCGACCTTCCGGTTCACCTCCGCGGACCCGGACGGCCCGTCGCAGGACGGCCCGGAGACAGGGCCGCGGGAGTCCTCCCGCGGCCCCTCCCCGAGCGTGTTCGTCCGAACTCCCTAGAGTGGAGAGGCCAGTGCCGACGCGGACGCGGATCCGCAGGGGGAGGGGAACGGGCCATGGGCGGACCGGACAGGACCACACGGGCGGGCCGGGGAGCGGCCGACCCCGAGCAGATGATCGCGGAGGCGCGGAAGGCGTTCTTCGTGATGTTCGCCTTCCTCGCGATCGTGTGGCTGGTGCAACTGGCCAACTCCGCCGACCACTACGCCCTCTCGCGTGACCACGGAGTCGTCTCCGGAGACCCGGGTACCCTTCCCGGCATCCTCAGCGCACCCTTCCTGCACTGGAGCTGGGCCCACATCGAGAGCAACTCGGGCCCGCTGTTCGTCTTCGGCTTCCTCGCGGCGTACCGCGGAGTGGTCCGCTTCCTCGGGCTGAGCCTCCTCGTCGCCGTGACGAGCGGCCTCACGGTGTGGCTCTTCGAGAGCGGCGGCGTGGACACGGTGGGCGCGAGCGGCCTGATCTTCGGGTACTTCGGCTACGTCGTGGTCCGCGGTCTCTTCGACCGCCACCTGATCGACGCGCTCATCGGCGTCGTCATGGCCGCCTCGTTCGCCTACATGCTCACCGTCACCGTCCCGGGGACCCCGGGCGTGAGCTGGCTCGGACACCTCGGGGGGCTTGCCGGCGGCCTCCTCGGCGCCTGGCTCCTCCGCGACCGCCGCCCCCGCAACACCCCGCCCCCCACCCCACCGGGCACACCGTCCCCGGGCACGGCGCAGCCCACCACTCCGGACAGCCCCCGCGCGGACCTTCACAAGGAGCTGGGGGATCTGGGGCTTCTCTAGGGCCGCACGAGCGCGCCCGACGGTTCGGCCGGTGCCGAACCGTCGCGGCGCTATCGTCCCCGTATGACCGCTGCCCCGAGTGAGGACCCGGTCGGCGCCGCCGCGTTCGCCGCGCTGCACCGTGCCGACGCCCCCCTGCTGCTGCCCAACGCCTGGGACCACGCCTCCGCGCTCGCGCTGGCCGGTCAGGGGTTCGAGGCCGTGGGGACCACGAGTCTCGGGGTCGCCGCCGCCGCCGGGCTGCCGGACGGCGCGGCCGCCACCCGCGACCTCACCGTCCGGCTCGCCCGGCAGCTCGCCGGGGGCGGAATCCTGCTGTCGGTGGACGCGGAGGACGGCTTCGGCCGGGACCCCGACGAGGTGGCCGCGTCGGCACGCGAACTGGCCGACGCCGGAGCGGTCGGTGTCAACATCGAGGACGGCCTCGGATCCGCCGCACTGCACGCCGCGAAGATCGCGGCGGTCAAGGCCGCGGTGCCGCACCTGTTCGTGAACGCGCGGACGGACACCTACTGGCTCGGCGACGGAAGCCACGCCGAGACGTGCCGCCGCCTCGACGCCTACCTCCGGGCGGGAGCCGACGGTGTGTTCGTGCCGGGCCTCAGCGACCCGGACCGCATCGCCGATCTGGTGAAGACGTTCGACGCGCCGCTCAACATCCTGTACTCGCCGCTCGGCCCGACCGTCGCCCGGCTCGGCGACCTCGGTGTCCGCCGGGTCAGCCTCGGCTCCCTGCTGTACCGCCGTTCCCTGGGCGCCGCCCTCGACACGGCCCTGGACATCCGCGCCGGCCGGACCCCGCAGGGCACCACCCCGACCTACGCGGACGTGCAGGCCCTCAGCGCGCCGCGGCTCGACCCCTGACCCGGAAATCCTGCTGATCGAGGGGCGGTTCAGGCCCGGCGTTCGATCACGACCGAGCGTCCGGACGTGCCGTCCGGCCCACCAGCGCCTCCGCCAGGAGGTCCGCGAACTCGACCGGGTGTTCCAGACAGCCGAGGTGGCCGCCGGGGAAGTCGAGCAGCGTGGCCCCCGTGGCCGCGGCGAGCGACTCGGCCGTACGGCGCGGGAGTTGCCCCCCGGAGGCGCGGCCCGCGCCGAGGACGAACCGGTCGGACAGCTCCTTGAGCCCGTCCACGTCCGGCGCGCGCGTGGCGAACGGGCGCAGGACGTGGGCCAGGAAGACGGCCATCGGGGTGTCCGCGGGGATCTCCGCGGGCCCGGCCGTCCGCGCGCCGGGCAGAGGTCCGTCCGGCGTCTCCGCGGGCTCCGCGCTCGCGTCCTTCCGGCCGCTCGCCGCGCCTCCCCAGGCCCGGCCCTCCAGGCCCGCGGCCAGCCGCGCCGTCGCCACCGAAGGGCCCTCCGTGCGGCAGAGCCGGCCCACTTCCCCGACCATCGCGATCTGGGCCTCCGCGTCCGGCAGCACGGTGACGCTCGGCGGTTCGTGGGCCACCACCCGGCGCAGCCGCTCGGGGTGCCGGGCCAGCAGGTCGAGGGCCACGATGGCGCCCGAGCTGCTGCCGAAGACGTACGCCGACTCGCCGTCCGGGAGGACGGAGCCGAGGAGCCGGTGGGCGTCGTCGCTCCAGTCCTCCACGCGCTGGTCGCCGACCGGGCCGTCCAGCGGTGTGTGCGCCAGACCGAGCGGGTCGAACGTCACCACGGTGAACCGCTCGCGGAGCCGGTCCGTGAGGCCCTCCAGGCCCATGGGGTGGCCTGCCCCTCCCGGTACGACCAGCAGTACGGGACCGCTGCCGCGCACCTCGTGGTGGTACGCGCGTGATCGGTGCGCGGGGTCGTTCATCGTCCTCGTCCCTTGTCGTCCGTGAACCGGTCTCCGGCGTCCCGATGTGGCACACCGGCCTTCTCCGGCCGGTCCACCGGCAGATCGTAGGTGCGGCCGGGCACGCAACTCCACGGAATTCCGCCCCGGCGGACGCGACCGGGCCGGACGGGTCGAGGACCCGCCCGGCCCGTCGGTCCGGTCCGGGCGCCAGGCGTCGCCGGGCAGGCGAGACCTTGCGGATCCGCCCTAGCGGACGCCCGAGAAGACGAACGAGAACTCCGCAGGTTCCGCGTCCAGCCGGTACGGCGGAAGCACACCGGGACCGCACGACTGGGAGCCGATCCCCTGCTGGCCGTGGTCGAGGTTGACCCAGACCGTGTCGCCGGCCCGGAGATCCGACAAGTGGTCCGCCGCGTCCAGTTGTTCGGTCGTCCAGCGTCGTGCCGTGAACCAGAACCGCGGATCGCCCTCGACACGCAGACCGCCGATCTCCGCCCAGCGGACGTCGGGCCGGGCACCGTTCTCCTGCGGGCGCACGTACGGGGTCTGCAGGGCGTCCACGGTCGACTCCCACCGGCCGCTCATGGAGGCCGTCCCGGTGTCGGGGTAGCCCTCGCCCGGGCCGCCGCCGAACCAGGTCACGCGATCCGCCGGGCCGGAGAGCCCGAGCCGGACGCCGAGCCGGGGCAACGGCAGCCTCCAGTCGCCCTCGGGTGCCACGGACACGGTCAGCCGCAGCCGGGTGCCGTCGGACGTCCAGCGGTACACCGTGCGCAGGCCGACCGCGCGGGCGGCGGGCGCCACCCTGGTCCGTACGGTCAACGCGTCCTCGCCCGGCTCCACCGCGTCCAGCCGGTGCCGCATCCGGTGCAGGCCCAGCGCGCGCCAGAGCGGACCGAAGCGGGCGTCGGGCTGCCAGTGCGCGCCGTTGTCGTTGTCGGTCGGGGCCCGCCACACGTCCAGCCGCAGCCCCGTGACACCGACACCGCCGAGGGTGAGCGGCTCCCCGGTGCGGGCGTCGAAGGTGCCCGGTCCCAGGGTGATGACGCCGTCACCGGCCACCGGGGCGACGAACCGCCCGAGGGGCGCGGACACGGCCTCGGCGGAGGGGAGTTGGGCCCAGGCGATCTCATGGCCGCGGGGCGCCCACGCCGTGTCCTCGGCGAGGACCGCCCGTACGGTCCAGTGCGCCTCGGCGCCCGCCGGGTCCACGGGCGGCGCGGGGAGTTTCACGTCCGCCGACTCGCCGGGGGCCAGCTCGGGCACCTGGAGGGCGCCCGTCGCGACGGTCTCGCCGTCCACCTGGTAGGACCAGGAGAAGGCGAGCGCGGCGAGGTCGGCGAAGTCGTAGCCGTTGGTGACGCGCACGACGCCGTCGGCACGGGCGGCGTCCAGAGGCCGGTCCAACACCCCTTCCCCGTCCCGGAGCCGGTCCGGTCCGGGGAGGCCGGACGTCCCGCCGGTGTCGATGCGGACGGGTTCGATCACCTTCTTGTACTCGACGAGCCCGGGGGAGGGTGTCCGGTCCGGGAAGAGCAACCCGTCGCAGACGAAGTTCCCGTCGTGCAGTTCCTCGCCGAAGTCGCCGCCGTACGCGAACCCGTGGCGCTCGTCCTTGATGCCGTGGTCGATCCACTCCCAGATGAAGCCGCCCTGGACCCGGTCGTACGCGGTGAACAGTCGCTGGTAGTCGGCGAGACCGCCGGGACCGTTGCCCATGGCGTGGCCGTACTCGCAGAGGATGAAGGGGAGCCCGCGTCGCTTCGCGTCGCCGTCGTCCTCGTGGCGGCCGATGCGCTCGACCTCGGCGTGATCGGCGTACATGCGCGAATAGACGTCCGTGTCCCGGCAGGTGGCGTCACCCTCGTAGTGGATGAGGCGTGAGCCGTCGCGGTCCCGGATCCAGTCGGCCATCGCGGTCAGTCCCCGTCCCGTGCCCGCTTCGTTGCCGAGCGACCACATCACGACGGACGGATGGTTCTTGTCGCGCTCGACCATGCGGGCCGCCCGGTCGAGAAGGGCGGGCGTCCAGCGGTCGTCGTCGACGGGGTTGCCCTGCCAGCCCTCCTCGGTGAAGCCGTGGGTCTCCAGGTCGCACTCGTCGACGACCCACAGGCCGTAGGTGTCGCACAGGTCGAGGAAGGCGGGATGCGGCGGGTAGTGCGAGGTACGGACGGCGTTGATGTTGTGCCGCTTCATCAGCAGCACGTCGGCGAGCATCGTCTCCGCGTCGAGGGCGCGGCCCCTCTCCGGGTGCCACTCGTGCCGGTTGACGCCCTTGAACAGCACCGCGCGGCCGTTGACCGTGATCTGTCCGTCCCGCAGAGCGACGGTGCGGAAGCCGATCCGCAGGGGTACGCGCTCGCCCTCCGTGACCAGTTCGCCGTCGTACAGCCGGGGCGTCTCGGCCGTCCACGGCGCCACCGGCACCGTGACCTCCACACCGGTCGCCACGTCGACGCCCAGGGCCGGCACGAGGACCCGTCCGTCGACGTCGGAGTCGACGCGCAGCGTTCCGAGGCCCGCGCGGTGGTCGTACCCGGCATGCACGAAGAAGTCGAGCACGCCGCCCGGGGGGCGGTGCAGCAGGGTCACGTCACGGAAGATGCCGGGCAGCCACCACTGGTCCTGGTCCTCCAGGTACGAGCCCGCCGACCACTGGTGCACCCGGACGGCGAGCGCGTTGCGCCCCGGCCTCAGCAGATGGCCCACGGCCAACTCGTGCGGCAGCCGGGACCCCTTGAACTCGCCGAGGTCCGTGCCGTTCAGCCAGACCCGGGCGCAGGACTCGACCCCGTCGAAGCGCAGCACCGTACCGCCGTCGGCGGGCCAGTGGGCCGGCAGGTCGAAGAAGCGCAGATGGTCGCCGGTCGGGTTCTCGGTCGGCACGTGCGGCGGGTCGACCGGGAACGGATAGAGGTGGTTGGTGTAGATCGGCGCGCCGTGCCCCTGCAGCACCCAGTGGCCGGGGACCTGGACCTCGGCCCAGCTCTCGGCGTCCTGGTCCTCGTGCGGCGCGTACCCCTCGGCGGCGAACGAGTCGTCGCGCGCGTCGGCGGTGGGGGACAGCCGGAAGTGCCAACGCCCGTTCAGGGAAAGGCTCGCGGCGTCCGAGGCCGCGTAATGGGCGCGCGGCGGCAGCGCGCCGTGGCCGGGGGACACGTCCTCGACGTAGCCGGTGTCGGAGGGTGCGGCGGTCGGATGCGAGGGGGAGGTGCGGAAGGACATGCGTCTCCTAGATCAGCCCGTGGATCAGCCCGTGCGTCGTGGTTCCGGTCGGTGCGGTTCTCCCGGGGCCCGCGCCCGGTCTCTCAGGAGCGGGGAGGGAGGAGGTCCGCCACGAAGGCGTTGGTGAAGGTGCCGGCCGGGTCGAGGCCGTCGACCAGCGTCCGGAAGTCGGTCATGCGCGCGTAGCGTTCCCGCAGGATCCGCGGCGGTACGGCGAAGACCTTGCCCCAGTGCGGTCGCGGCGCGAACGGCTCCAGCGCCCGCTCGACGCTCCGCACCACGGGCAGCACGGCCTCCGTGTCGTCGACCCAGGTGAAGTGCAGTGCCACGGTGTCCCGTCCGTACGCCGGGCTCAGCCACTGCCGGTCGGCGGCGACGGTCCGCACCTCGCAGATCTGCAGCAGCGGCGCGATCGTCCCGCGGATCGCGTCCAGGGCGTGCAGCGCGGCGAGGGCGTCCGAGCGCGCCAGCAGATACTCGGACTGCAGCTCGGAGCCGCTGCTCGGCGTGAACTCCGCCCGGAAGTGCGGGAGTCGCTCGTGCCAGGGGCCGGGCACGCCGAACTGCCGGGTGCAGTTGCGGGCGGGCATCCCCGGCACCGGGTGCATGGCCTCGGTCGCGGGCTCCGCCCAGGGGAAGTCCGGCAGGGGCCGGTCGGTGCGCCGCTTCAGCCACACCTGGCGGAAACCGGGCCGCTTCCAGTCGGTGAACAGGCTCACGCTGTACGCGGAGGCCGCGACCGCCTCGAAGTCCAGTCCCTCCAGCGGGAGTTCGGTGAAGACGTGCTGGCTGACCTCGAAGTCCGGCTCGACGTCGAGCGTGAGAGCGGTGACCACGCCGAGGGCGCCCAGAGCCGTCACGGCGCCGTCGAAGCGGTCGTCGCCGCGGCCGATGACCGACGCGGAACCGTCCGCGGTGACCAGCTCGATCTCACGGACCGCCGACGCCAGCGAACCGTTCGCGACCCCCGAGCCGTGCGTGCCGGTGGCGACCGAACCGGCCACCGAGATGTGCGGCAGCGAGGCCATGTTGTGCAGCGCGAACCCCTTCGCGTGGACGGCGCCGGCGAGTTCCGCGTAGCGCACGCCGCCCGACACCCGGACCGTACGGGCCGCCGTGTCGACGTCGATCGCGGGCGGCAGCGCGGCCAGCGACAGCAGGACGCCGTCGGCACCCGGTTCGGCGATCCGGTTGAACGAGTGGCCGCTGCCCAGTACCCGCACCCGGGGGCTCCGCGCGACCAGCGCGCGCAGCGCGTCGAGCGAGGCGGGCCGGTGCAACTCCTCGGCCGCGTACGTGATGTTGCCGGCCCAGTTGGTCAGCGTCCCAGTCATCCTGCTGTTCCTCCTCGGATGTCCGCCGCCCGTGCGATGACCGCCCGGCGAACGTACCGCGCCGGTCCGCCCAGGTGACAGACCTCTTCGTTGACCCTCTCACGCGCTGCGATCTACCGTAGAGAGCGGTTGCTGCCGCTGTCACGAGGCCGTCGACGCTCGCCGACCCTCACGCGCTCGCGGCGAGGCCCCGCACCGCCGCCGGACGCCGTCGGGCGTCTCCCGAACCGGAAGGCCCCTCCGTGCCGAAGCGTCCCTTGGCGATGTTCGCCATGACGGCCGAGAACGTGCCGCGCGTCTTTCCGCCGGACCTGCTCGTCCGGCTGCGCGAGCTGGTGGAGATCGATCCCGCCCTGGTGGCGGGAGATTTCACCGACCCCCGGGTGCGGGAGCGTCTCGCCACGACCGAGGTCCTGATCACCGGCTGGGGCTGTCCCGTCCTCGACGCCGGCGCGCTGGAGGCGGCGCCGCGGCTGCGGGCCGTGCTGCACGCCGCGGGCTCCGTGAAGGGGTTCACCACCCAGGCGGTGTGGGACCGTGGGATCGCCGTGTCGTCGGCGGCCGCCGCGAACGCGCTGCCCGTCGCCGAGTACACGCTCGCCATGATCCTGCTCGCCGGCAAGAGCGTCTTCACGCACCGCGACCGCCTCCGCGACGAACGGGCCTTCCCGTACGGCGAGATCCTGCCCGGCGTCGGCAACTTCGGCCGTCGCGTCGGCGTCGTCGGCGCCTCCCGCGTCGGCCGACGCCTCATCGAGCTGCTCCGGCCCTTCGACCTGGAGGTCGGCCTCGCCGACCCCTACGTCACCGAAGCCGGCGCGGCGGCGCTCGGGGTGCCGTTGCTGCCGCTCGACGCCCTGCTCGCCGGCAGCGACGTCGTCACCGTGCACGCCCCGCAGACCCCCGAGACCCGGCATCTCGTCGGCCGCCGCGAACTCGCCCTGATGCCCGACGGATCGGTCCTCGTGAACACCGCGCGCGGCTCCCTCGTCGACCACGACGCGCTCGTCGGGGAACTGCGGTCCGGCCGGATCAGCGCCGTCCTCGACGTCACGGACCCGGAACCGCTCCCGGCGGACTCCCCGCTCCTCGACCTCCCGAACGCCTTCGTCACCCCTCACCTGGCCGGTTCCCAGGGCAACGAGGTCGCCCGGCTCGGCGCGGCCGTCCTCGGCGAGCTGGAACGGCTGCTGGTGGGGCGGGAGCTGGAGTTCCGGGTGGACGAGACGGAGCTGGGACGGACGGCCTGACGGAGGGGACCGCGAGGCCGGCGTCGGCAGGGGGCCACCCGCGCCGCGGGGCTGCCGGCCTGCCGGGCCTCCGCGCGCCGGGCGGCTACCCGGCCGGTCGTCCGAGGAAAGCGCCGATGGTCCGGGTGAACCGCTCCGCGTCGTCGAGCCACGGAAAGTGTCCGGCCCCGGCCTGGACGACCAGCTCGGCACGCGGGAACACGGCGGCGAGGGCGGCCACCGCGGGAGGCGGGGAGTTCAGGTCCACCTCACCGGCGAGCACGAGCACCGGACAGGGCAGACGGCCGAGGGCCGCCCGGGTGACGTCCGGCGTGAACGCGCCGTCACCGAAGCGGCCCGCGGCCTCCTGGTTCCGGTGGGCGTCCTCCGCGGCCCGGTGCGCCCGCGCGCTCTCGTCCCAACGGCCGTACCAGAAGGGGGCGATGGCCAGGAAGGCGGCGCTGTCCCCGTCTCCCGCGACGATCCGTTCCAGCGCGGCGAAGGCCTCCGGGAACCACGGCTCCGCGGCCCGCAGCAGCGCCGTCTCCCGCCGGACCTCCCCGGTGACGTCGATGCCGGCCGCGTACGGGCTCGGCGTGATGAGCGCGAGCCGCTCGACCCGGTCCGGGTGACGCTCCGCGTACAGCATCGCCAGGTTCGTCCCCGCGGAGTGCGCGAGCAGGTCCAGCCGGTCCCGGCCGAGGTGCTCGCGCAGCGCCTCCACGTCGTCGACGAGCCGGTCGCAGCGGTACGTGCCGGGGTCCTCGGGGACCGCCGAGCCGCCGGTGCCGCGCGGGTCCGCCATGACCAGGGCGCGCTGCGCCGACAGACCGCCCAGCTCCCCGAGGTAGGCGCAGTCCTGCATCGGCCCGCCCGGGAGACACACCATGGGTGGTCCGTCCCCGAGGACCTCGTAGGCCAGCTCTGTTCCGTCGTACGCGGCGAAGGTGGGCATGGCGGCGACTCTCGCAGCGGGGGCCGTGCGGGGCAAACGGCTTCTTGGGCTGCCCCGGCATCGCTCCGCCGTACAGGGAGTGCGAATTCCGTTGTTCATGATGCTGGAAAGTGCTGATTCGGTTGTCTTGTAGTCAATGTGCGATGGATATCGTTACTCTGTCGCTCATGACCTACGGACCGCTTCCCGACACCGACCTCACCCGGCACCGCCGACTGCGCGAGCAGGGCAGCCTCGACCGCGCCGACCTCGACGCCGTCCTGGACGCGGGGTTCGTCTGCCACCTCGGAGTGATCGTCGACGGACGCCCGATGGTGGTGCCGACCGTGTACGGGCGGGGCGAGCGTGACCTCTACGTCCACGGCTCCGTGGCGAGCCGGAGCCTGGCGGGGGACGCGCCCGTCTGCGTCACCGTGACGCACGTCGACGGACTCGTCCTCGCGCGGTCCGTGTTCGAGCACGGCGTGAACTACCGCAGCGCGATGATCCACGGCGTGCCCCGGAAGGTCGTCGACCCTGACGAGAAGACCGAGGCGCTGCGCCTCCTCACGGAGCACACCGCCCCCGGCCAGTGGGACTACGCGCGCGCCCCCAGCCGCAAGGAGCTGGCCGCGACCACCGTCCTCGCCCTGTCCCTCGACATGGCCTCCGTCAAGATCCGCACCGGCGCCCCGGACGACGGGGACGGCCCGGACGCCGCACTGGGCCTGTGGGCCGGCACGCTCCCGCTCACGGCCACCTGGGGAGCGCCCGTCCCCGACCCGCTGCTGCCGTCCGGACAGCCCGTTCCGGACCACGTCGCGCGCCGCGAGGGGACCCGGCACGGCTGACGCCGGACCGGGGGCATACCGTGAGGAGTCGAACACGACAGACGAAGCAGGTCGGGAGCGAGGAGAACGGGATGGGCAGCCGCACCGCGCTGGTCGAGGATCTGATGGAGCGGTTCCCGCACGTGCCGCGGGAGGCCGTCTTCAAGGAGGACCTGCTCCGCGGGGGTGTGGCCTTCGACGCGTCCGCTCTCAGCGACAACGAGCAGGGCGAGGTCAAGCCGAAGTCGTACTTCATCTTCTCGTTCGACCACGGCACCCTCCCCGAGCTGGGCGAGGCCGCGCTCAGGCGCCCGCCGGAGGAGATCATCCTCACCGGCGGCCCGTACGACCTGCGACGCACCGTGGTCTCCGTGCGTGTGAACCCGGCCTCGCCCTACCGGGTCGCCGCCGACGACGAGGGCGTCCTCGGGCTCTACCTCGACGGGAAGCGGATCTCCGACGTCGGCGTGCCGCCGATGCCCGAGTACTACAAGCACAAGCTCTCCAACGGGAAGTCCGTGATGGAGGTGGCCCCCACGATCCAGTGGGGCTACCTGATCTACCTCACGGTCTTCCGGGTCTGCCAGTACTTCGGCGCCAAGGAGGAGTGCCAGTACTGCGACATCAACCACAACTGGCGCCAGCACAAGGCGGCCGGCCGCCCGTACACCGGGGTGAAGGACGTCGAGGAGGTCCTCGAAGCCCTGGAGATCATCGACCGGTACGACACCGCGAAGGCGTCCACGGCCTACACCCTCACCGGCGGCGCGATCACCAAGACCGTGTCCGGCCGCGACGAGGCCGACTTCTACGGCCACTACGCCAAGGCCATCGAGGAGCGGTTCCCCGGACGCTGGATCGGCAAGGTGGTGGCCCAGGCGCTGCCCCGCGACGACGTCCAGCGGTTCAAGGACTACGGCGTGCAGATCTACCACCCCAACTACGAGGTGTGGGACGAGTACCTGTTCAAGATGTACTGCCCCGGCAAAGAGCGTTACGTCGGCCGGGACGAGTGGCACAAGCGCATCCTTGACTCCGCCGAGATCTTCGGCGCGCGCAACGTGATCCCCAACTTCGTGGCGGGCGTGGAGATGGCCGAGCCGTTCGGGTTCACCAGCGTCGACGAGGCCATCGCTTCGACGACCGAGGGGCTGCGCTTCTTCATGTCCCACGGCATCACGCCCCGCTTCACCACCTGGTGCCCGGAGCCGACGACGCCGCTCGGCAAGGCCAACCCGCAGGGCGCGCCGCTGGAGTACCACATCCGCCTGCTGGAGGCCTACCGCGCCACCATGGACGACTTCGGTCTCAAGTCGCCCCCCGGGTACGGACAGCCGGGCCCCGGACGGGCGGTCTTCTCCGTCAGCTCCTTCATGGACAGCCTGCCCGCCGAGGAGCCGGCCACCCGGCTCTGACCCACCGCCGCGCCACCGACGCGCCGTGCCTCCGGGCACGGCGCGTCCGGCGTGCGCGGTCCGGCGGACACGCGTGTGCCCCCCTCGGGTCCATCGCACCCCCGTCCATCGCACCCCCGTACACCACGCCCCCTCACACCCTGAACGCCTCGCGCGGCCCGGACGTCCTCCACGTGTCCGGGCCGTGCCCGTTCCCCGGCGCCGGGGGCTGTCGCCATCACCGACGCGTGACCGTCCGGTCGCGCGATGTGAGGGAACGGCTTGTCAGTTGTGTCGGAGGCGTGAAAGGCTCGGGCCTGTTGTCGGGACGGTCTCCAACTCCCCGGTGCAGCAAGCCGAGTTGGGCGTTACCTGACGTTGCACATGGACGCAGTGGATGCAGGAGCCCCCCATGCCCGACCTGCCGACCCCTCAGGACGCCGCCGAGGCCGCGCTGTTCTCGGACTGCTGGGACGCGGTGCTCTCGTACGCCGACCTGTGCACCTCCGGCTCGGCGGCCGCGACCCAACTCGCCACCGAGGCCTTCACGCACGGCGTCCACGAGGCCCGCGCGGCCGAGGCCCGCGCGAGGAGCACCGGGCGCAGGACACCGGGGCTGCCCCGGATCCCCCTGCTGCTCAACTCCGTACGCACCACCGCCGCGGGCTGGGAGGCGCACGGCCAGGGGCACCGGCTGGACCCCGACCTCAGGCTGTGGCTCAACTCCGAGAAGGCCGCCCGCTTCACCGGGCCCCCGCTGCACCGTCCGATCGCCCTGCGCGGTCTCAGGGACCTCCAGGACGCCGACGCGGCCCTGCTGTGGCTGGTCGAGGTCGAGGCACTCCCGCTGCCCGCCGTGGCACGGCGCCTCGGCCTGGATCCGGTGGCGGCGGCCGAGGAACTCGGCGAGGTGCGCGCCCTGTTCAGGGCCCGCTGCCACCGCGGCCACCTCGACACCCCGATGGACGCCGCCTGCCGCAGCTACGCACGCCTCCTCGACGCGGTCACCCGCTCCCCGGCGGCCGAGACGCCCGAGGACCTCTCCCGGCACCTCGCCCACTGCGCGGAGTGCGCGGAGGCCGCCGCCTGCCTGCGCCTGCACGGCGGCGGACTGCCCGCCGCGCTCGCGGGCGGGGTGATCGGCTGGGGCGGCCTCGCCTACCTCGAACGCCGCCGCCGTGCCGCCGAAGCGGGACTCGGCGGCGGCCGCACGGAGGCCGCCGTGGACACCGGCATCGCCGAGAACCGGGAGCCCGCGCCCCGGATCGGCCGTACCGGGGTCCTGGTCGCCGCCCTCATCGTCTCCGGACTCGCGCTCACCGTCTCCCTGATGCCCTTCGGCCCCGACGGCGACGCCGCCGTCGAGCCGCGCGGCGACACCGCCGTCGCCGACCGGCCGGTGGCCGCCCCGGCCGTGTCCTCGTCCCCGCCGGCCACCACCCGAGCCGACGGCACGCTCGTCTCGCCCGAGCCGACGCGGGCGACCGCCGACGCGCGGCCCGATCCCGAACCCCAGGGCCCGACCTCGCCGCCGGCCCGCGTCGTCGACCACACCCCGGAGCCGACGAGGAAGTCCCCCCGCTGCGCGGCGAAGTACACCCTCGACAACGAATGGCCGGACGGCTTCCAGGCGACCGTCTCCGTCACGACCACCGAGCCCCTCGACACCTGGCGGCTCGGCTGGACCTTCGACGACGGCCAGCGGGTCACGCAGATGTGGGACGGCACCGCCGACCAGCACGGCTCCCGGGTGACGGCCACCGCCGCCGACTACAACAGAACCGTCGCCGCGGGCGGTTCCGTCACCGTGGGCTTCCTCGGTTCCTGGCAGCACACGAACACGGCACCCGACACCATCACCCTCAATGGGGCGTCCTGCGCGATGGCGCGCTGAATCCACGCGCGGGCCCTTTCCCCGAGGCCTCGTGAATTGGCCCGATCCCTTCGCGGAGAGGCCGGAAATCGCACAACCTTCGAAGTCGTGTCGGGAGTCACATCGTTCGGGCGTGCGGAGTTTCCCGTCGCGCCGATCGGGCGACCGTCATAGGTCTGTTCGCGCGGTGGCGGGTGCCTTAGCGTGCTCGCGGGATCTTCTTCCGGAAGTTCCTTCACGGGGAGCGGGGGACGTGTTCATGGTGTGCGGTACGGCTGACGGGGAATGCCGACGCCTTCCGGGGGACCGGGAGCGAGGAACGACGGTCCGGTAGCCCCGAACGCGCCGTCCTGTGCCCGCCCTCGGAGCGTTCTCCCTGGCCGGACGGGTCGGCGCCCTCCAACACCCCGGTCCGCGCCGCGTGTTGCGCGACGGTGGCCGGAACGGCACCCCTCGGTGGCCGAACACTTCCAGTACGCCCTCCCCTTTCCTTTCGACTCACACTCTCGTGCGGCCCGGTGCCGTATGACCGGAGACAGGAAAAGACTTGGCAGACGAGAAAGTCCTCGAAGCGCAGAAATGGGTGAACTCCACCTACGGCACCGTGGCCGGATACGTTCCGTGTCCGGAAGACGGCCGTACCGGCTGGGGCACCATGAACTCCCTGATCATGGCCCTTCAGCACGAACTCGGCATCAGTCCCGTGGTCGCCAGTTTCGGCCCGGGAACGATGTCCAAAATGCAGGCATTAGGTGATATCGGATTCGGCTGGGACGCGAACCGCAACATCGTCGCCATCCTCGAACACGGCCTGTTCTGCAAGGGCTACTGGGCCGTCGAGCCCGACAGCTACGGCTGGTTCACCGGCGTCACCCGCGAAGCGGTGAAGAGCCTGCGGTCCAACATGGGCATCCCCGAGGGTGACGGCGTCATCAACGCCAAGCTCGCCAAGTGCATCCTCAACATGGACGCCTACGTCGTCGTCGCGGGCGGCACCGACAAGATCCGCGGCATCCAGCGGTGGCTCAACGGCGGCTACTGGCAGAAGGACGCCTACAGCATCGGCCCCTGCGACGGGATCTACTCCCGCGACGTGCAGAAGGCCCTCATGATCGCCCTGCAGTACGAACTCGGACTCAGCCCCACCGGCAACTTCGGCCCGGGCACCCAGGCCGGCCTGAAGAACCACACGCTCACCGAGGGCAACTCCGGCATCTTCGTCCAGCTCTTCACGGCCGCCTGCGTCTTCAACGAGCCGGTCATCCTGCACGGCCAGGACGACCAGGAGGTCCGCACCACCTTCAAGGACAACTTCGACTCCAAGACCAAGGAGTTCGTCCAGGTCTTCCAGAAGTTCTCGCAGCTCCCCGAGACCGGCCTCGGGGACTACCAGACCTGGTCCCAGCTCCTCGTCTCCATGGGCGACCCGGACCGCGAGGCCCACGGCAGCGACACCCGCTACGAGATAACCGCCTCCCGCGCCAGATGGCTCTACGACAACGGCTTCCGCATCGTCGGCCGCTATCTGTACGACCCGCCCGGCTCCACCCTCGACAAGGAGATCAAGCCCGGCGAACTCAAGACCATCTTCGACGCGGGCCTGCGCGTCTTCCCCATCTACCAGGACAACGCACGCCAGTTGGCGGACTTCACCTACACGGCCGGCTACCAGCACGCCCTCAACGCCCACGCCCTCGCCACCGGCTACGGCTTCAACCGCGGCACCACCATCTACTTCGCCTGCGACTACGACGCCACCCAGGAGGCGATCGACGGCTATCCGCAGGGCATCGTCACGTACTTCAACGGCGTGGTGGCGGGCCTCGCCAGCCAGGGCAAGAAATACCTCCACGGCGTCTACGGCTCCCGCAACGTCTGCACCAACGTCACCGAGAAGACCCTCGCCCGGTACTCCTTCGTCTCCGGCATGTCCTACGGCTTCTCCGGCAACCTGGGCTTCCCGCTGCCGGACAACTGGTCCATGAACCAGATCAAGGAGTTCAAGGTCACCAACGGCTCCGACACCTTCGACCTGGACCGCGACGTCTGGCGCACCGGAAGCGA
Organism: Streptomyces sp. M41(2017); assembly: GCF_002078175.1. Taxonomy (GTDB): domain Bacteria; phylum Actinomycetota; class Actinomycetes; order Streptomycetales; family Streptomycetaceae; genus Streptomyces. The sequence continues at coordinate 4,352,563 of NZ_MWFK01000001.1, forward strand.
CCCCGGCACCAACTCCGTGAACAGCACGGCGGGTCCGGCCGACGGCTTCATCGCCTACGTCGAGAAGCTGTACGGCATGGCCGTCGCGTACGGACACGACAAGAACGCCAGCCAGCTCGTCATGGAGTACATCCGCCACGAGAAGTACGCGGGCATGGCCTGGTGGTGGCTCGCCGGCAGCTACGACTCCGGCTTCGTCGAGTACTGCAACAACCGGGGCATGTCGGTGATGGACAGCTTCAAGGACCCCATCTCCGGCTACGACCTCGACGCCACGCACCTCATGGCCACCGCCAACGGCTTCCTCGTCAACTCCGACCCCAGCGACAAGAAGTCCGCGACCGGCGGCGACATCGCCGGCTGGGGCGGCGACATCATGACCTTCTACGCCGACTGGCGGAACTCCGAGGAGCAGTACGCCTCCGGGCACGCCTTCTGCGACGCCAAGCTCGCCAAGCCCGCCGTCGTCTCCAGCTTCGGCTTCACCGACATGGTCGAGGACGCCGACGGATACCTGCTGGCCAAGGCCGTCGCGGGCGGCCAGAACATCGTCGACTGGGTCAAGGCCCAGTACAACGGAGGCGGCGGGCTGCGCCGGTTCCGCAACAACTACGACACCCGCTGGCAGAACGGCGGGAACTGCTACCAGTCCTGCTGGAACATCCTCACGGCCGCCGACGACGTCACCGTCGACCTCGCCCGGAAGAAGCTCATCATGGCCTCCGGTGCCATGCTGCCGTCCGTGATGATCAATCTTCCCGGCGGCGGCGACAAGCTCGACGCGTTCGTCCTCGGCTTCAGCGACCGCATGCTCGGCCTCGTCGGCCTGGAGAACAGCCTGGCCGCCACGTACAAGAGCAACCTGCAGAAGTACCTCAAGGCCGCCGAGCAGCGAGCCGCCGTACGGGCCGGCCACTGATCGATGGGTGTCATCGCGAACTTCCTCCTCCTCGCCGTTCCCGTCCTGATCGTGCTGGGACTGTGGAGCCGGCCCCTCCTCACCGGCCGGTGGAGGACACCCGGCTGGTTCCTCGTGACAGCGGGGCTCTGTCTCATGGCCATGCTCGTCACCTGGATCGTCGGAGCCCTCGCCGGTTCCTCGATGGACGCAGAGGAGTCCTGCCACGCGGCCGGCACCACCTACGACCGCGCCTACCGCTCCGTCCACTGGCAGGAACCTTCGCGATGGTTCCCCCTGCACGACAAGTGCAACGCCGGCTACGACCTGGTCCCGGTATGGGTCAACCCGGCCCTGGTGATCCTGCCCCTGCTGGCCGTCACCTTCCTGGGCCTGGCCGTACGGCTGGCCGTCGTCAAACAACGCACCGAGAAGGGCACAGCGTGAACGAGCTGACCAGGCGCCACTTCGTGGGCGCAGCCGCCGGGTTCGCCGGAGCCGCCGCGATCGGGTCGCTGGGGGCGGCCCCCGCCTCCGCCGCCCCCCGCCGGACGGACTGGGCGGGGAGCCGCTCCGCCAACGGCTGGGAGATCCTGCCCGAGGCGAAGAGCTACCGCATCGAGGGCAGCGACCAGTCCGTCCACCTCGCCGGAGGCACGGCCGCGACCCTGCTCCTGTACGTCGCACGGCGCTTCCACTACGAGATCGACCAGCTCCGCGACGGCGACGTCCGGGGCCACCGCACCTCGCGTCGCGTCCAGGACCCGCACGAGTCCAACTACCTGTCCGGGACGGCCGTCGAGATCAGACCCCAGGCCTACCCGCTGGGTGCCAAGGACGGCTTCTATCCCCGGGAGCTGGTCGTCGTCCGCGACATCCTCGCCGAACTCGACGGTGCCGTGGTGTGGGGCGGCGACTTCGCCACGCCCAAGGAGTCCCACTTCGAGGTCGCGCACAAGCCCGGGCATCCCAAGGTGAAGGGGGTCGCCCGGAAGATCGACGCCTGGAACTCCGGTCCCGGCAACGAAGGCGCGGGCGCCACCGACGCCTTCGACCCCGCCCGCCGCAGACGCGCCACGTCCTTCGCCCGCCGCACGGCTTCGTAGGCCCGCGGGGGAAGGACAGCCGTCCGCCGGCGCGGGGTGCCGCGCCGGCGGACGGCGCGGCACCGACGGCTTTGCGTACCCGCTGGGGCGCCCCGCCTTGTGTACGCGGCCCAAAGACTGGAAAATCAGCCGGCGAACCCAGGAACACCTTCCGTCACAGGAAGAACTGGGTTTCGCGTACGCGGCGGATCCGGGGAATCCGTGCGCGGGGGTGTGCGGTCGACGGTGCTCGGGGGAGGACTTTCATGAACCTGCGACAGATTCGTGCGCGTCTGGACGAGATCCAGGACTGGTCGCTCACGACGGAGGAGTGGCGCACGGTCGGCGATGTGCTGACCAGGCTGGAGTCCGTGCTCCCCGAAGAGGACGACGCCGAGACCCTTCGGGTTCTGGCCCTTCTGGAGCCGCTGGACCGAGAAGGGGCGCGTCGCGCGCAGGCCCGGTTGGGCCCGGGGCGCACCCCCATTCCGGCACAACAGCGCGAGCAGCGGAATCACCTGATCGCACGGCTCACCGCTGACATGGGCGGGGCGAACGACCGCCCCCGGGACGGCAGGAACGCCCGAGGAGAGACGGCGTGAGCGGCCGCGGCCGAACCGCTCGTCCGCGTTCGCACGCGTAGGAACACGCATCGACGAAGCCTCGGTGCTCGTCGACAGCCCCTCGGGATCCCGGAAGCAGGTCGCACGGCATGAGCGGAATCACCAAGCCTGCTTTGCTCGTCATGGCGTTCGCGCCCGCCGAAACCGACATCGGTGGCCGCGCTCGCGACCACCTCGCCCGCATGTGGCGAGCATGCGGTTCGTTGGGCATGCGTGAGCCGGTCCCCGGGACCTCCGTGCCGGCGGACCGCATCGACTTCGGCTCGGCGCCCCCGGTCGCGCCCCGGTTCACCTTGTTGGCGGCCGCGCAGCGGACGGGCGACGACTCCGTCTATTCCGCCTTCGCCTTCGCCGACCACGATGTCGTCGGCGTGGTCGCCCTGCTGGCACCCAACGACACGGCCGGAGGCCTCACCCAGTGGGCCGATCTCGACGCCGAGTGGAATGCCGCCGTGGCCGCCGCCGGCAGACCGCCTGGACCCCCGGACTTATTGGGGGAGTTCCGCGTGTTCGAGGCGCTGCACGGCCCCTGGCTCGGGCGGCGTGACCGCGCGATGTGCGAGCTCGTCCGTCGGCACGCTCCCCGGACCGGCAGCGAGCCCTGGTGGGCCGGCTTCGACCGCACGGAGCACGGCTTCTCCGTGTGGAGGTCCACCGAGGCCGCCGAACCCGGGGATGCCACCGACCTCTACGTCCTGGCACCGGCCCGGTACGAGGCCGACCTGGACGAATGGGCCTGGGCCGCCGACGGCCGGAACGGACTGAGGCCGCTCGCGCGTTATCTGCTCCAGCTCTCGAAGATCCGGTACCAAGGACGGCTGTACGCCTTGTCGGAGCCGTCGCGCGCCCAGATAGCGGAGAGCGACGAGCGGACCACGGCGCTCCTGCGGGAGCTGGACTCCGCCGCCCGGCGTCCGGTGCCCCTCGAACGCCTGCTGAGGACGTCGCACCTGCTGGACGAGACGCAGTTCGGGCCCCAGGGGCTGCTGTGGACCATCACCCGCCAGCGACAGTTGACCCGCAGTCTCTCCACCGCCGTCGCCAACATGGCCTTGCACACCCCCGATCCGCGCAGGCACGGCGCGGGCGTCTCCTGGACCGTGACGGACCTCGCCGACGCCGAATGGCTCATCAAGCAGGTGGACGAGGACCGGCTGCATCTGGAAGCCGCCCGCGAACGGGCGGACAGTGTGCGGGCCGCGGTCTCGGTCCTGGTCGAGCGGGAACTGGTCAGCCACCGCAGCTGGCTGACGCTGGTCCAGACCTCCATCCTGGGATCGCTCCTCACCGCGCTGGCAGCCGTGCAGACCATGAACTACAAGATGCCGCTGCGCAAGGCCCTCGAGTCCCCGGTCATCGTCGCGGTCGCGGCCCTGGCCCTCGCCCTGCCGCTGGCCACCCTGCGCTGGGCGGGCGTGGCGCCGACGACGTCCCGCTACCGATGGCTCGACTCGGGCGTCGCGGGGCTGTTCGGCGCGTCCCTGGGATGGCTGGCCGTCACATGTGTGGCGCTGGGCAGAGGAGGAGGGCCTCCCGCCACCCCGTGGTCGCTCACGGGTGCCGTCGTGGCGGGTCTGATCGCTTCCGCCGGTACGCACCTTCTGACCCGACCGCGCTAGCGCGCCCCCTCTCCCTCCCGCTCCGGGCACCGCCGCGAGCCCGCGGTTCCGGAGCCACGAACCCGACGGAACCACCGAGGAGTTCTCCGCATGCGTCAGGACAACGGGCGGCACCCGCAGGACCCCAGCTCCGCGATCAGGGCGTTCGTCGAGGCACTGGACGTCGAGGATCTGATCATGAGGTTCGACATCGACTTCGACGCCCCGATGCGCCAGGCGGACGCCATCGGCATGTTACGCATGGCGCGAGCCCACACCAAGGAGCCGCAGGCCGGTGCCCGGGGCATCGCCCGACGGGTCGGCGCCCACTGGTGCGAGATCGTCCAGGCGGACATGGGATACGAGTTGCTCTCGGCGCTGCGGCTGATCGAGGCGTCACGGCCGGACGCCGAGCGGCTGCTGGCGTCGCGGAGCGACGGCACGGTCGACCCCGAGGACCCCTTCGCCGCCTACGCCCTCGCGCGGTGGTACGACGGAGTGGGCAGGATCCGCTACCGGCTGGGGAGTTACACCGCCTCCCGGCGGGTCTTCGGGACAGCCGTGCGGGTGGCCGAGTCGGCCCGGCTGTGGTGGGTGCTGCCCGACCTGCTCAGCAACCACACCCGCGCCGAGTTCGAGGAACGCGAGCAGGCGGCGCGTGAGAAGGACGACGGCAGGACCACGGGGAGGGACGCCGACGCGAGGGTCGCGCCGATGCGGCGGAACCACGACCGACTCGTCGAGCAGGCGAACGAGCACGGTGTCGCCATCGATACCGTGCCGGATCAGGAAACACCCCTGAGGCACAGGGAGTTCCTCCGCGGCTACTCCAATGCCCTCCACAACCTCGCCACCGCTCTGCGCCAGGCAGGGGACACGGAGCAGTCGCTGCGCGTCACCGCACGCTCCAAGGCCATCTCGCGGGGCCTGAACGACACCTACCGCACGGCGCAGTCGCTGTTGAACGAGGCCTTCTGCGGCGACAGCCCCGAGAGGAGCTTCGCGACCCTGCGCGATCTGGGTCACGGCCGCGGGGAGCACGCGGGGCCGGGGTGGGAACGCGGACGGCGGATCGCCCGCCAGAACCTCGCCCGACGCGCCGGCGGCCCCGACGGTCTGGCCGATCTGGGGAACCTTCTGGACGAGCTGGAGGACGACGCCGTCGGAACGGGCCGACGAGCCGGGCTGGACGTCGACTTCTACGCCTACACCGTGCGCTACTACCGGGAGACGGCCGCCGCCCTCCCCGCCGCCGACCGACCGCGGGACGTCCTGGACCGCCGGCTGAGGATGGCGGAGTCGGTGCGCGAGGCGATCGCGCTGCCCGTGTACAAACGTGCCTACGCCCACCACGTGAGACCCGCGTATCTGCGCGCCATCGGTGCCCGGATGGCACGCGGCGGTCACCGGCAGGAGGACCTGGAGAAGATCGTGTCCCTGGTGGAGGAGTCCTCGGGCCGGGAACTCCTGGACCTGCTCGCGTCGTCCCGCCCACCCGTCCTCGGCCGCCCCGCGCATCCGCTGCCCACGGCTCCCGAAGGATCCCGGGCCGGGAGGGACTCCTCGGAGGGGCGCCGCACGCCCCTGCGCACACAGGAACCTGCCGGGGCGGCCCAGGGGCGGGAGTGGAGGGAACTCCTCATCGAACGGGAGCAGCAGTACGAGGACCACTTCCTCCAGCACCCGCTGACATCGGCGACCCACGACGAGGACATCGCCCACCAGCTGGTCCAGTACACCCTCAACCACGAGGGCTCCTGTGTCGTGCGGTACTTCCGCTTCGGTACGTCCGACGCGCCGCTGGAGGGCGAGGAGGCGACCGCGCCCGACTCGCTCGGCATCGTGGTCTGCCGGGCCGGGGTGCTCACGCTGCTGCCCTCCGTTCCGTACACGGATGTGGCCGACCTCGCGCGCACGGTCTTCGAGGACCTCGCGGACCCCGCGTTCCCGGTCCCGAAGGAAGGAACCTGCCGGCGCATCTGGGAGCTGCTCGTCGGGCCGGTGTGGGAGAGCGCCGGCGAAGGAGGGCCGCCCGACCACCTCACCCTGATCCCCACCGACGACATCTTCGCGATCCCGCTGCACGTCGCCACCGCGCCGGGTGACAACCGGCCGCTCGCCGCCCGGGTCCCGCTGTCGCACTCGGTGAGCGTGGCCGCCTTCGTCACACGGGGCCGTCACCTGCTCAAGAAGCAGCTCATGGAACACGACGACGACCTGGCCGCGCTGCTGTCCACCGACACACGGGCGACGGGCGACGAGATCGTCGACGTCGGCTGGACGGCGGAGCACGTCCATGTGGCCGGAGAGGTCCCCGACGCCCTCAAGGGCAAGGTCGCGGGCGCTTTCACCGCCGACTGGGACGGACTCGAGCAACTGGTGTCCGTGAAACCGGAGTTCTTCGTCTACGCCGGGCACGGCGTGTACGTGGAGGAGCCCGAGGTCTCCGGCCCGCTCATCCACCTGGGAAGGACGGACATGCTGTCGCAGTTCGACCTCGCGTTGCGCGTCAGCCTGCCGAGGAACAAACTCACCGTGCTCGGCGCCTGCCTGGCCGGACAGGGCATGCGGTCCGACGGCGGCGACGTCCTCGGGTTCATGCGGTCGCTGATCATCAGCGGTGCGGGTGCCATCGGCGTGCCGCTGTGGTCCGTCCGTGACTCGGCGATGGTGGCGACGGTCGGTACGTTGCTCCGCGAGAGCAGAGCGGTCCTCGGATCCTCGGCCACCGGCGTCTTCGACGTCGTGCAGACCCTGCACGACCACTACCGGGAGAGTATCGAGACGTACACCTCGGTGGAGGCCCGGGTCGATCGGCTCCCCATCGCCCTGTATCTATGATCCGGTCGTGATCGCCCCGGCGCGGCGCCGCGACCGACAGCGCACGCGGACGACACGCGGACAAGCGGACAAGAGGAGAGCCATGGGCGCACACGACGCAGCCACCGGCAAGCAGACCGCACTCACCGACTACGAGGCACTGCGGGAGCACCGTCCCGAACTCTTCGTGAACCCCCCCGGCGCGGCCTTCGAAATCCTCTTCGACCGAGCCGACCAGGACCGGGCAGCCGACGCCATGGCACGGCTGGCCGTCGCGGCGGGGCTGCCCGAGAGCGTCGGAGACATCGGTGTCGTCTATCGCGACGCCTACTTCTGCCTGGTCCGTGACGCCGTACGGTTCGCGAACGGCCGACTGGGGACGTACATCCGTATCGTGCCCGCGTCCGCGTCCGGAGGAGCCGCCGTGCTTCCCCTGCTCGCCGACGGACGAGTCGTCCTGCTGCGTCACTTCCGCCACGCGAGCCGGGAATGGCACTGGGAGATCCCCCGTGGCTTCGGTGCTCCGGGAGAGGACGGCGCCGGCACTGCCGCGCGGGAGCTTCAGGAAGAACTGGGCGTCCACGTCGTGGACTTCACCTATCTCGGCGCGCTCTCTCCCGACACCGGCCTGCGTGCGGGCGTGGACCATCTGTACCTCGCGCACGTGGGGACGGACCAGGTGGCCGACGAGCCGGCCGGGGACGCCCGGGCGGAGGGGATCCAGGCGTACCGGGCCGTATCGCAGGGGGAGTTCCGGACGATGGTCGCGGACCGGCGGATCTCCGACGCGTTCACCCTGTCCGCCTACGCGCTGGCCACGGCCCAGGGCGTGCTGAAGGCCGACCCGGGCTGACCGGCCCGACGGGGAGACCACCCACGGTGCGGGCAGCGGCCTCTGTCCGTAATTCGATGGCGCCGTCGCCGCGGGCTCTCTAAAGTGGTGCCCGTTGGAGCGGCGACGGGGTTCGTTGTCGCGGGTGACCTGGATTGTGCACTGGGAGGTGTGACCGATGGCTGTCATTGAGATGGGCGCTGCCCGCATCCAGAAGTTCATCAAGTCCACCTCCGTGGCCGCCGGCTGACCTTCCTCTTCCTTCGCGCCGTAGTGCGCGTCGCCGGGGCCGCCCTTGTGAAGGGTCTCCCTTGACTTCCAGCTCCGCCCTCCCGACCTCGTTCGCGTCCCTGGACCTCTCCCCGCTCGTGTCCTACGGCTGGGACGACGCCTGGGCCGACGAGTTCGCTCCCCACCTCTCCGAAGGTCTCGTCGCCGGACGCGTGATCCGCGTCGACCGCGGTCAGTGCGACGTGGCCACCGCCGACGGGGTCATCCGCGCGGACACCGCGTTCGTGACACCGCACGACCCGATGCGGGTCGTGTGCACCGGCGACTGGGTCGCCGTCGAACCCTCCAGCCATCCCCGCTACGTCCGGGCGTACCTGCCGCGCCGCACCGCTTTCGTACGCTCCACCTCCTCCAAGCGGTCCGAGGGGCAGATCCTCGCCGCGAACGTCGACCACGCGGTCGTCGCCGTGTCGCTCGCCGTCGAACTCGACCTCGGCAGGGTCGAACGCTTCCTGGCCCTGGCCTGGGAGTCCGGCGCACAGCCCGTGGTCGTCCTCACCAAGGCCGACCTGGTGCCCGACCCGGTGACGCTCGGCCATCTCGTCCAGGACGTGGAGACCTCGGCACCGGGCGTGCCCGTGCTCACCGTCAGCTCCGCGACCGGCGAGGGGCTCGACGTCCTCGAAGCCGTGCTCGCCGGGGGGACCGCGGTCCTGCTCGGCCAGTCCGGCGCCGGCAAGTCCACCCTCGCCAACGCCCTGCTGGGCGCGGACGTGATGGAGGTCCAGGCCACCCGTGACATGGACGGCAAGGGCCGGCACACCACCACGACCCGCAACCTGCTCGTCCTGCCGGGTGGCGGCGTCCTCATCGACACCCCGGGACTGCGCGGCGTCGGCCTCTGGGACGCCGAGACCGGCGTCGGCCAGGTGTTCGCCGAGATCGAGGAGTTCGCCGCCGACTGCCACTTCCAGGACTGCGCCCATGTCGCCGAACCCGGCTGCGCGGTGCTGGAGGCCGTCGACTCCGGGGCGCTGCCGGAGCGGCGGCTCGACAGCTACCGCAAGCTGATCCGGGAGAACCAGCGGATCGTCGCCAAGACGGACGCCCGGGTACGCGCCGAGATCCGCCGGGACTGGAAGCGCAAGGGCGCGGAGGGCCGCGCCGCCATGGAGGCCAAGCGGGGCCGCTGGTAGCCGCACCCGCGGAGGGCCGCCGGTTCTGGCTCTCCGCTTCCTCCACCGGTCCGGCCGGGGTACGGCGACGGCGCGCCCGCCGCTCCACCCCGGCCGGCCGTGGCCGCTGCCTCCGGCGCCTCCACCCGGCCCGCAGCATGGTGTCCGAATCCCGCCAGCCGCGCTGTCCGCTCCGGGCCACACTGGAAGGGTGATCGACGACGACACCAGGTACGAAGCCGTACGCAGCCGGGACGCCCGCTTCGACGGGGAGTTCTTCTTCGCCGTGCGGACGACCGGGATCTACTGCAGGCCCAGCTGCCCCGCGGTGACGCCGAAGCGGCAGAACGTCCGCTTCTACGCGACGGCCGCCGCCGCGCAGGGCTCCGGCTTCCGCGCCTGCCGCCGGTGCCGGCCCGACGCCGTGCCCGGCTCCGCGGCCTGGAACGTACGCGCCGACGCCGTCGGCCGCGCCATGCGCCTGATCGGCGACGGCGTGGTGGACCGCGAGGGCGTCGGCGGGCTCGCCGCGCGCCTCGGCTACAGCGCCCGCCAGGTACAGCGCCAGCTCACCGCCGAGGTCGGCGCGGGCCCCGTCGCCCTCGCCCGGGCCCAGCGGGCGCACACCGCGCGCATCCTCCTGCAGACCACCGGCCTCCCCATCACCCAGATCGCCTTCGCGGCCGGATTCGCCAGCGTGCGCCAGTTCAACGACACGATCCGCGCGGTGTACGCGTCGACGCCGAGCGGGCTCCGGGCCGCCGCGCCCCGCACCGGCCCCGCCGTCCGTCGCGCCGCCACCCCCACCGCCGGTGTGCCCCTCCGCCTCGCCTACCGCGGCCCCTACCAGTCCATCGCCGTCTTCGACCTGCTGGCCGCGGAGGCGGTGCCCGGCGTCGAGTCCGTCAGCGGCCACCGCGGTCGCCGCACCTACCGGCGCACCCTCCGACTGCCCTACGGGACGGGGATCGTCGCCGTCGACGAGCGCGCGGGCGGAGGAAGAGGCCGTACGGCACCGGCCGCGGTGGGCGGCGAAGGCCCGGGCGGGGCGAGTCACGGTGCGCCGCACGGCACGGACGCCACCGAGGCAGAGCGGGACCGGTCCATCCGAGACGGGTCCGACGGCCGCCCGGGCGGCTGGCTGGACGCCCGGCTGCACCTCACGGACCTCCGCGACCTCACCACCGCGGTCCAGCGGCTGCGCCGCCTGTTCGACCTCGACGCCGACCCGTACGCCGTCGACGAGAGGCTGGGAGCCGACGCGCGGCTGGCCCCGCTCGTCGCGGCACGACCGGGACTGCGCTCACCGGGCACCGCCGATCCGGACGAGCTGGCGGTGCGCGCGCTGGTCGGGAAGGACGAGTCGGAACGCCTCGTGCTGCGCTACGGAAAGGCGCTGGACGCCCCGTGCGGCCCGCTCACGCACCTCTTCCCGGAGGCCGCCGTGCTCGCGGAGGCGGAGCCGGACGGTCCCCTCGGCGCACTGACCGCCGCTCTCGCCGACGGGGCCCTGCGCCTCGACCCCGGCGCCGACCGCGACGCGGCACAGGAGTCCCTGCTCACCCTGCCCGGCATGGACAGCGCCACCGCCACCGTCATCCGCACGCGCGCCCTCGGCGACCCGGACACGGCGCCCCCCGGCACCGACCTCCCGGACACCTGGCGCCCCTGGCGGTCGTACGCGGTCCAACACCTGCGCGGGGCCGGGCAGCTGTAGACGGACGCGGGGAGGACCGAGCACCGACGGGGCAAGGGCCGGACGGCATCATGTCTCCCGGACCCGGGCGCGCGGGTGCCGCCGGCCGTTCCGGGAGCCCACCGGCGAACAGGCGGCTCTCAGACGCCCGGCGCGGCCAGTTCGCGGGGTTCGATGCGGGACTCCGTCGCCGTGTCGCCCTCGCGGGTGACGACGTAGGCGGCCTTGCCGGGGAGCTCCGTGACGGCTTCGGCGAGGCGCGTGCCGCGGTAGACCAGGCCCACGCCGTCGTCGGTGCAGTGGGTCTCGGGGAGGGTGCCGTCGGCCACCAGCCGGTGGACCAGGGGGCGGCGGCCCGGGTCGCTGTCGTAGTGGACGCCGTTGCCGAACGGCAGATAGCCCAGTCCGTCGGTGAGCGCGCGCAGTTCGGGGCCGAAGGAGTCCGTGGTCCCGCCCTGGAACCAGCAGAGCGAACCGGCGCTCACCCCGCTGAGCACGACCCCCGCCTCCCAGGCGCGGCGGAACACCGCGTCGAGTCCGTGGACCCGCCACACGGCGAGCAGGTTCGCCGCCGAACCACCCATCACCCACACGACGTCCTGTTCGAGGACGGCGCCCTCGACGTCCTCGACGTTCGGCATCGGGAACAGGTGCAGCGGTGTCAGGTCGAAGCCCGCCACCCGCGCCGCCTCGCTCATCCTGGACGCGAAGTGCTCGGCGTCGCCGATCGCCGTCCCGACGTACATGACGCGGGGGCGGCGGCCCTCGACCCGGGCCAGTTCCACCGCGTGGTGGACGAGCGGCCCGAACAGGACGCGGGTGCGGTCGCCGACGCGGTGACCACCCGAGGTGGCCAGGATCGTGGGTTCCGTGGCGGTCATGGCTCGGGACCCTACCAAGGTCCAACGGCCCGGCGATCTTGGGCCGTTGTGTCTCCAGATGGCCCCTCATCAACGGGTTCGGGCCGCTTGGCCGTTCAGTCCTCCAGGCCCCAACTGTGGATCCGCCGCGGGTGGATCCGGATCAGCTCCTCACTGAAGTGCGGGCCCAAGTCGTGCTTTCCGGTGAGGAGTTCGGCCTCCCCGCGGATATCGAGACCCCGCACCTTCCACGGAGACACGCTGACGATGTCGTCGACGACCAACGCGACCTTCGGGTTCTTCTGCAGATTGCGCCACTTCTTGGTCGTTCCCATCGCGTATCCGCCGATCAGGATCGTCCCGTCGTCCTGCGGGAAGAAGCCGACAGGGTTGGCCTGGGGCTGCCCGAGAGGGTCCACGGTGGCCAGTCGCCCCAGCCGCTGCGACCTGAGGTACGCACGCTCCGCCTCGCTGAATTCGGTCATGACAGCAGCCAAACACGCGCCATCCCTCGACGCATCGGGTTCCGGACCTACGTCCGTCGGACGACACCGGTTCGGTTGCGGTGGGGGAGGGCGGTGCGCGTGAGGAACGGGCCGTTCACCGACCGTCCCGGACGCCGCGGGCCGGCGTCCCGCCGCCATTGGTGTGACCCCGCGTTGCGCGGTCCCGTGGTCAGGGAAGCCATGGCCCCATGACCCGCGCGATCATGCTCAGGCGTCTCCTCGTCGTCCTGGTGACCACTCTGGTTCTCATCCCGCCGGGCGTGCTCGCCGAGGCGGCGGACTCAGGCCCCGGCCCTCTCGCCGCACCACGGCCGGAGAACCGGAGCGCTGCCCGGGACACCTGGACCGGCACCTGGGAGGGCGCCGCCTCCGGCACGGCTCCCGCACTGCCCGGCGCCTCGATCCGCAACGTCGTGCACACCAGCGTCGGCGGCCGGGCGGCCCGCGTCCGCCTCTCGAACCGGCTCGGTACCGCGCCCCTCCAACTCGGCTCCGTCACCCTGGCGTTGCAGCTCCCGGGCAGGCCGACAGGACCGGGCGCCGTGGCCGGCAGCGTGCGTACGGTCACCTTCGGCGGCGCCCGTTCGCTCACCCTCCGCGCGGGCCGGGACGTGGTCAGCGACCCCGTCGCCCTGACGGTGCCCGCCGACGCCAACCTCCTGGTGTCCGTGCACACACCGGCCGACTCGGGCCCGGCGACGTTCCACCGCTCCGCGCTCCAGGCCAACTTCGTCGCCCCCGGCGGCGACCGCACCAGCGACGAGAGCGGCGCGGCGTACACCCGGACGATCGGCAACTGGTATTACGTCACCGGCGTCGACGTGCTCCGCTCCTCGACCGCCGGCAGCGTCGTCGCGCTCGGTGACTCCATCACCGACGGGACGGGCTCCTCGTTCAGCGCCGACCACCGCTGGCCGGACCGGCTCGCCGACCGGCTGCGCGACCTCCCCGCCGGTCGCCGCCCCGGCGTCCTCAACGCGGGCATCTCCGGCAACCGGGTCCTGCGCGAAGGACGCGGCCCGAGCGCGCTGACCCGCCTCGACACCGACGTCCTCTCCCGCGCGGGCGTCCGCACCGTGATCGTGCTGGAGGGCATCAACGACATCAAGGGCAGCCCCGAGGTGACGGACCCCCTCGACCTGGAGAACGCCTACCGCCTCCTCGTGCGCCGCGCCCACGCCCGCGGCCTGCGCGTCATCGGTGCCACCATCACCCCGTACGGCGGCCACAGCGCCTGCACCCCGGCCCGCGAAGCGGTGCGGCTCGCCGTCAACCACGCCATCCGCACCGGGCGGATCTTCGACGCCGTCGCGGACTTCGACGCGACGGTCCGCGACCCGCGCCGCCCGAACCGGATCCTCCCCGCCTACGACCCCGGCGACCATCTGCACTTCAACGACACCGGCATGCGCGCGCTCGCCGACACGATCGACCTGACCGCCCTCGTCCCGACCGGCGCGGCGCTCCACCCGTAGCCCCCGCCGCTCCGGAGGCGCCGCCGTCAGCCCGCGATCACGGCACCCAGCCACCCGCCCAGGATCAGCAGACAGGCGAAGAACTCCGTCAGGACGCTCCAGCCGCCCGACCGCATCGCGGTCCGCACCGACGTCCACGCCTCGCCCCGGCCGCCCAGACGCAGCCGCTCACAGAGGTAGATGCCGCCGAGGAAACCCGGGATCGCGCCCACCACCGGCACCAGCACGAAACCCAGGAGGGACCCGGCCCCGGCGTACACCGCCATTCGGGTGGTGGCGCCGCTCTCCCGCAGCCGGCGCGGGGGCAGGACGAAGCGGACGGCCTGCGCGAGCAGCAGGACCACCGTCGCGCCGACGAGAACCCCCCAGGACGAGGGCCGGGGATCGGACAGCGCCCACCACAGAATCGCGGCCCAGACGAGCCACGACCCCGGCAGACCGGGCACCAGTACTCCGGACAGGCCGAGCAGAATCACCACGCCGACCAGCAGGAGTTCCCACACTCCCATCTGCCCAGCCTGCCCGAGCGGACGCGGAACCGCAGATCAGTCCCGCGCGACCCAGCCCCGTTCGTAGGCGTGCCAGCCCAGCTGGAGCCGGGTCGCGACGCCCGTCAGCTCCATCAGCCGCTTCACCCGGCGCTGTACCGTCCGCAGCCCCAGATCGAGCTGTTTGGCCACGCTCGCGTCGGTCAGCCCCGCGAGGAGCAGGGAGAGGATCTCCAGGTCGGCGCCGTCCGGGCCGTCCGGCTCCTGCTGCAGTACGCCCCGGCTGCCCAGGCGCAGCGGCAGCGCGTCCCGCCACACCGACTGGAACAGCCCCGACAGCAGCTCCAGGAGCCCGCTCGCGTGCACCACCAGCGCCGCCGGCTCCGCCGTGTGCGAGGTCAGCGGCACCATCGCCAGCGAGCGGTCGGCGATGACCAGCTTGGTCGGCACCTGGTCCACGACCCGCACCTGCTCCTCGCGGCCGAGCGCGGCGGACAGCTCGGTGATGCCGTTCGGCAGGTCGAGGACGGACCGCTCGACGACGACGCGGTAGCGCACGCCCCGGTCCGCCGCCTGCTCCTCGGCGTCGTTGTCCGTCCCGGACACCACCAGCGGGTTCCCGGTGACCAGCGCGCAGACCTCCTCGGCCGCGCCGAGCTGGAGCTGGAGGAACCGCTGGGAGACCGCCGCCGCGCCGATCACCACCTCCACCAGGTCGTGCACGGCCGGCTCGGCGGCGGAGGCCCGGTACTCCTCGGCCAGCAGGGCCGCCGCCAGCTCCGCCTTCTCCAGTTCGTGGCGCTGCTGGGTGAGCAGCGCGCCCAGCGCGACCCCCGGCGGCGCGGCGACCCAGCGACCCGGCCGGGCGGAGGACTGCGCGGCCAGACCGTGCCGCTCCAGGATGCGCAGCGCGCGCTCCGTGTCGTACTCACCGAGCGTGAGCCGGCGCGCGAGATCGGGTACGTCGGCGGCGCCCACGGACACCAGTGCCCGGTACGCCGACTCGTGGGTCTCGTCCAGACCTATCGCTCCCAGCATGCGGCGATGTCCCTCCCCAGAAATGCGTTCCGGCCGGTCGGCGGCACCGTGGCGGGAAAAGGCCACGGCGCAAACCCGCCTCCGCACATCATCGCCGCACCCCCCGCCCCTCTGACAAGCTCACGCCACCGCAGCACCAACCACCGCCCGTAATGCCCTGCTTGGGCCTGGCCTGCGCGAACGCGAGCCGAACCGGCCCCGCGGACCGCGCCGGCACCGGCACGCGCGGCCGGGCGGACGACCTTGGGGAGTGGGACTTTTGGGGAGAGGGATATCGCGTACGGCCATGGGGGCGGCGACCGCCGCCCTCCTCGCCGTCACGACAGCCGTACCCGTGGCGGAGGCCGCGGAACAGCCGCGGCCGCTGACCGGCACCGGGGCCGCCGCCTCGGGCTCCGTCGTCACCCTCGTCACCGGTGACCGCGTCCTGGTGACGAAGGACGCGGCGAACGTCCTGCCCGCCGCCGACGGCAGCACCCCCTTCGTCCAGACCCGGCAGTCCGGCAAGGACCTGTACGTGTACCCGCAGGGAGCCGTCGCCGCGATCGCCGCGGGCCGCGTCGACGAGGAACTCTTCAACGTCACCGGCCTGGTCCGGCAGGGCTACGACGACGCGCACACCTCGACCGTGCCGGTCATCGCCACGTACGACACCTCGGTCGCCCGGAGCCTGCCGGTCACCCCGCGCGGCGCGAAGCGCGGCCCGGTCCTCGACCCGATCGACGGTGTCGCGCTGGAGGCCGACAAGAAGAAGGCCGCCGAGTTCTGGGCCGACGTCACGAACTCCCGCAGCCGTGCGGCCGGTTCGCTGAAGAAGCTGTGGCTCGACGCCAAGGTGCAGGCCACGCTGGACCGCTCGACCAAGCAGGTGCACGCCCCCGAGGCGTGGGCCGCCGGATACGACGGCAAGGGCACCAAGGTCGCCGTCCTCGACACCGGCGTCGACGCGGACCACCCCGACCTCAAGGGCCGGATCACCGCGTCCGAGAACTTCACCGACTCCCCGGACACGAGTGACCACCAGGGTCACGGCACCCACACCACCTCCACGGTCGGCGGCACGGGCGCGGCCGGCGGCGGCAGGAAGAAGGGGGTCGCCCCCGGCGCCGACCTGCTGAACGGCAAGGTCCTCAACGACTACGGCTCCGGCGAGACGTCGTGGATCATCGCCGGCATGCAGTGGGCGGTCGACCAGGGCGCCGACGTCGTCTCGATGAGCCTCGGCAACCCGGCGCCCACCGACTGCACCGACCCGATGAGCGCGGCGACCGAGGAACTCGCCCGGTCGCGCAGGAACACCCTCTTCGTGATCGCGGCCGGCAACACCGGCCCGACCCTCAACTCCGTGTCCTCGCCCGGCTGCGCGCCCGGCGTCCTCACCGTCGGCGCCGTCGACCGCGACGACTCCACGGCCTCCTTCTCCAGCCGCGGCCCGGCCTACGGCTCGCACACCCTGAAGCCGGAGATCACCGCGCCGGGCGTGGACATCTCCGCCGCCAACGCGGGCGGACGGGGCGTCCACGCCTACCAGTCCATGAGCGGTACGTCGATGGCGACCCCGCACGTCGCGGGCGCCGCCGCGATCGTCAAGCAACGCCACCCCGACTGGAACGCCCAGCAGATCAAGGCCGCCCTCGTCTCCGCCGCCGACACGGACATCCCCGGCGACGTACGGGAGACCGGCGGCGGACGCCTCGACGTGAAGGCCGCCGTCGACGAGAGCGTCCTCGGCACACCCGCACTCCAGGGCGGTTCCTTCACCTGGCCGCAGGACAGGAGCGACCGCACCACCGTCGACGTGCCCTACACCAACACCGGCACGAAGCAGGTCGAGTTGAAGCTCACCCTCGACGGGGTCACCGGCAACGACGGCTCCGCCGTGCGCAGTTCCGTCGCACGCCTCGGCGCGCGTACGGTGACCGTCGCCCCGGGTGCCACCGCCACCGTCCCGCTGAAGCTCGAACCGGACGCCGGCCTGACCCGCGCCCAGTACGGCGACGTCACCGGCCGCGTCCTCGCCACCGCCGACGGCGTCGCGGTCTCCACCCCCTTCTCCCTCTACGTCCAGCCGGAGACCGTCACTCTCCGCGTCGAACTCGTCGACCGGCTCGGCCGACCCGCCGGCTCCGCCTCCTCCCTCGACCTCATCGGCACGGACGACGCGAGCGGCGAACGCCGCTTCAACGAGGGCGCGGCCGACCAGACCTACGAGATCCGCCCCGGCAGCTACTTCCTCTCCAGTTTCGTCGCCACGCCCGAGACCGAGGGCACCCTCGTCAACTCCCTGACCTACCTGGCCCGTCCGCAGCTGGAGATCCGCAAGGACACCACCGTCGTGCTCGACGCCCGCACGGCCCACCGACTGAACGTGCGGACCGACCGGCCCTCCGAACTGCGCGGCGCCACCCTCGGGTTCGCCCGCTCCTGGGACGACACCTGGCTGCACGCCGGAACCGCCGCCGGAGGCCGTTCCGTACGCGGCTACTACGCCTCGGTCGACGGCCGGGCCAGTGACGGCACCTTCGAGTTCGACAGCTTCTGGCGGGCCGCGGCCCCGCAGATCTCCGAACTCGCCGTCGTCGGAGGGCCGGCCCTGCACCCGGTGACCGGCTCCACCTCGTCCGCCAACCTGGACGGGACCGGACGCGCCGCGCTCGTCGACGCCAAGTCCGGCACCGCGGACGAACTCGCGGGCGCCAAGGGGAGGATCGCGCTCGTCAAGCTCCCCGACACCGGCAACGCCAACGCCGTCGCGACGGCCGCGAAGGCGGCGGGAGCGCTCGCGGTCCTCGCCTACCGTGACGCACCCGGCCGCTGGTACCCCTCCACCGGCTTCACCGGCGGCCCGCTCCCGGTCCTCGGCATCCCGGCCGACGAGGCGCGCGCCCTGCTCGCCTCGACGGACGTGACGCTGCGCTGGAAGGCGACCGCCAAGAGCCCCTACCTCTACAACCTGTCCTTCCCCGAGACGGGACAGCTCCAGCACGCCGTCACCTACCGGGTCCGTGACCGTGACCTGGCGGCGAACCGGGCCACCTACCGCGCGATGGGCACCGCCACCGACTACGTCGACCTGCCCTCCTTCACCCGCCCGAGCGGACTCACCGGCGCCTTCGCCGACATCGAGACCGTCCCCGCGCCCTTCGAGCGCACCGAGTACTTCTCCGCCGGCACCACCGGCTGGGGGCACGAGGTGTCCAGCAGCTTCCCGTTCGGCGAGTACATGATCGACCCGGTGCGCACCTACACCAAGGGCGAGCAGCGCACGGAGGAGTGGTACGGCGGGGTCCTCTCCCCGGTGGCCCCCCTCGACGCCTCCGGTGAACAGGCGCTCGCCGCGGAGCGCCAGGGCAACCTGATCGGCGTCGCCCCCGGTTTCTGGGGTGACGCCCGGCATCAGGGAGTCCAGGGGAGCTTCGGGGACATCGGCTCCATGGAACTGCGGCGCGACGGCGTATCGATCGGCGAGTCCTCCGTCCCGTACGGCGTGTTCGACGTACCGGCCGAGGACGCCTCGTACCGACTCACCCTCGCCACCGCGAAGATCGGATCCCGTGTCTGGAACCGGTCGACGCAGACCGTGACCACCTGGTCGTTCCGCTCGCACCTGGACGAGGACGCCTTCTCGCAGGGCATCCCGCTGCTCTTCCCGCGCTACGCCCTGCCGGAGGACGGACTCAAGACCCTTCCGGCGAAGGACGGTCAGCGGATCACGCTGTCCGCGACCGGACACGCCGGCTACCGGCCCGGAGCGCTCACCGCGGTGAAACTGTCGTACTCCTACGACGACGGGAAGACCTGGACGTCCGCCGCGACCGCCCGGCACGACGGACGGTGGACGGCGACCGTCGATCACAGCGGAGCCCAAGGGAAGCAGGTCACACTCAAGGCCGAACTGACCGACGCCAACGGCAACTCGGTCGGCCAGACCGTGAACCGGGCCTACGACGTGCGCTGAGCCCGGGCACACCAGGACGCCGCCGGGCGGTTCTCCCGTGGGGGGTGGGACCGCCCGGCGGTCATGCGCGGGGGCGTTCCGCCCCGCATTCCTGTTCGACGACTCCCTCGACACGCCGTTCGACGGCCAGCACCTTGGCCGGTTTTTCCGGATGCCCCGTTTTCAACAGGCCACCGCGGTGGACAATTACGGGCATGAGCCAGCAGGGGGAGAAGCCCACCGGTCACGAGGACGCATGGTGGGGGGAGTTGTACGACGACTCCACCGAGGACACGGGACCCGCGCCGGCGGCCGACTCCCTGGACGACCGGTTCGCGTCGGCGGCCGGGACACTGGGCGACGGCACCGGAACCGACCAGGAGGCCGCGGCCGACGGGGAGTCCGGATCTCGACGGGGGCTCGACCCGGGGCCGGAGCACGCGCCCGGAGCGGGGTCGGTACCCCGGCCGGGGTCGGCGCCGTGGACCGTACCCGCGGCGGAGCCCGTGCCGGAACCGGGGCGCGACGGGGGAGGGATCCCGGGCCCGGGATCCCCCACCGCGCCGGTGCCCGGGTCCGGGGCCGCGCCCGGACCGGGGTCCGAATGGGGACCCGCGCCGGGCCGCGGCAGCGGGACCACCCAGCCCTCCGACTCCTTCGACGACGAGACTCGGGCGCCGTACCCCGGCCGGCGGGCGCCCGGTGCTCCGGACGTGCCGCGGCCGGTGACCGGGGAGGAGTCCCCGGGCGTCCCCGGGCAGGCCCCCTCCGGCTGGGACCGCCCGTCCCCTTCCCCGGCCTCCCCGGCCTCCCCGGATTTCCCGGCTTCCGGTGAAGCGGACGAACAGGCCGCGCCGTACCCCGGCCGGCGGGCGCCCGGCGCACCGGATGTGCCCGGCCCCGAGGCGGGGGAACAGCCTCCCGCCGTGCCCGGCCCGGCCCCCGCCGCCTGGGACCGGCCGTCCGCCTCCTCGACGGACTGGAACGGAGCCCCGGCGCCCGGTGCCTGGACCGGCGCCACCCCCCGCGGTGAGGCGGCGGCACGCCCCGGCCGGTGGGAGCGCGGCCCGGGGACGGGAACGGATTCCGCCGGGACCGCGCATCCGGACAGGGACACGCATCCCGAGCCGGACCGGCCCACCCCGGGAGGGCTCGGGCAACGGCCCGGCTTCTGGGACGCCCCGCCCGCCGACCCCGCGACTCCGGCTCCCTTCCCGCCGGGCCCGACCCCGCCGGGGTTCACCCCTCAGACGTCCCACCCGGAGGCGCACACCGAGGCGGCGTCGGGCCGGGTGCCCGGATCGAGGATTCCGGCCGACGCGCCCCCGCCACCGGTGGACGCACCACCGAGGCCAACGTCGGCGCCCGGACTCCCGAACACGGCGGGGCCCGCCGGTTCGGCGGGCGGCCCGGGTTCCGCCGGCCCCGCACCCGCGGGTCCGCCCCCTGCCGGCCCGCCGCGGACGGGCCCGGGGCGGGCCGACGAGACGCCCACCGCTTCCGCACCGGCCGGCCCGGGCCCCGCAGGGCCTGCGCACGGGGGGCGGCCCCCTGCCGGTTCTCCACCGGCCGACCCGGTTCCTGCCGGTCCCGCGCCCACGGGCCCGTCACCTTCCGGCCCCGCATCCGCGGGTCCGCCTCCTGCCGGTCCGCCCGCAGGGCCGGGACCGGTGGAGTCGGCCCCCGCCGGGTCCGGCGACCGCCCGGCACCGGGTGATCGCGGCCGGTCCGGCTCCGTCCCCGCCGGCCTGCCTCCTGCCGGTTCCGCACCGACGGTCCCGGGTCCCGTGGGCCCCGTACCCGCAGACCCCGTAGCGGCCGCACCAGGACCGGCAAGGCCCACGCCCGCCGGGCCGAACCCTTCCGGGCCGCACCAGGCCGGTGCGGGCCCCGCAGGGCAGGCAGCGAGTGAGCCCGTGCCCGCCGCCCCTACCGGGCTCCCGCGGACCACCGGCGGTTTTCGGACGCCCGGGGTCGCGGCCGAGCCCGCGGACGTCCGGGCCGGGGCGCCCCGGGAACCCGTGCTCTCCGTGCCCCAGCAGCCACCCGCCGTCGGTCACGTCGGGTCCGGTCCGCCCACCTACGACGCCGAACCGACCGCGCTCCCGCCCGCCGACCCGGACGAACTCGACGATCTGGTCGCCGACACCGTGCTCGACGGAGCCCGCTACGGGACGAGCACCCTGCGGGCCGTGTCCGTGCGCGGGGACTCCGCCCGGTACCGGGGCGAGCCGCGCCGGGACGCGCTGCTCACCGCCCGGTTCGGGGCGGGCGAGCAGGCGCTCGTGCTGGTGGCGATGGCGACCGGCGCCCGGGCCACCCCGGGGGCGCACCGGGCCGCGGCGGAGGCGTGCCGGTGGATCGCGCGCGCCGTCGGCCGCAGCCACGACCGGCTGGCCGACGACATCCGTGCCGCGCGCCGCGGCGACCTGAAGTCGGGGCTGCACCGCCTCACCGACCGCAGCCTCGGCAAGCTGCGGGCGAGCGCGGCGGAGCAGGGCGTCGAGCCGGAGGAGTACACCGCCAGCCTGCGCTGTCTGCTGCTGCCCGCCGACCCCGAGTGCCGTACCCGGGTCTTCTTCGGCGTCGGCGCCGGCGGCCTGTTCCGGCTGCGCGACGGCGAGTGGCAGGACATCGAGCCGCGCGTCGCCGAGGCCACCGGGGAGCCCGTGGTCGGCTTCGGCTCGCCGCCGCACGAGACCCCGGAGGGCGACCGGCTCACCATGGATCTCGGGATCACGACACCCCCGAGCCCCTACGAGCCCGCGCCCCGCCCACCACGGCCCCCGTTCCGGTTCCGGGCCTCGATCGCCCGCCCGGGTGACACGCTCCTGCTCTGCACCGGAGGCATGGCGGAGCCCCTGCGCGGGGAGCCGGAGCTGGCCGAGTACCTCACGACACGGTGGTCGGAGGGGGGACCGCCCGGCCTCGCGGCCTTCCTCGCGGACAGCCAGGTCCGGGTCAAGGGGTACGCCGACGACAGGACCGCGGCGGCCGTTTGGGAGGCGTAACCGCGCACGGTGTGAATTCATGGAGCCGGGGGACGGACGACGGGACGGGGGACCCGGGACGCCTGAGGGCTTCGAGGATCACGAAGAGGTGCGTGCAGCATGGCCAAGCAGAACGTCGCCGAGCAGTTCGTCGACATCCTCGTCCGTGCGGGCGTCAAGCGGCTGTACGGGGTCGTGGGCGACAGCCTCAACCCCGTCGTGGACGCGATCCGGCGCAACGCGGCCATCGACTGGATCCACGTCCGGCACGAGGAGACGGCCGCGTTCGCCGCGGGAGCCGAGGCGCAGATCACCGGCAAGCTGGCGGCCTGCGCCGGCTCCTGCGGGCCGGGCAACCTGCACCTGATCAACGGTCTCTACGACGCGCACCGCTCCATGGCGCCCGTGCTGGCCCTCGCGTCGCAGATCCCCTCCAGCGAGATCGGCCTCGGCTACTTCCAGGAGACCCACCCCGACCAGCTGTTCCGCGAGTGCAGTCACTACAGCGAGCTGATCTCCAGCCCGAAGCAGATGCCGCGGCTGCTCCAGACCGCCATCCAGCACGCGGTCGGCCAGTCCGGGGTCAGTGTCGTCTCGCTTCCCGGTGACATCGCCGCCGAGCCCGCCCCCGACCGGACGATCGAGACCGCCCTCGTCACCTCCCGGCCCAGTGTCCGGCCGGGCGACACCGAGATCGACGAACTCGTCGCGATGATCGACGACGCGCAGAAGGTCACGCTCTTCTGCGGCAGCGGCACGGCGGGCGCGCACGCCGAGGTCATGGAGTTCGCCGAGAAGATCAAGTCGCCGGTCGGGCACGCCCTGCGCGGCAAGGAATGGATCCAGTACGACAACCCGTTCGACGTCGGGATGAGCGGTCTCCTCGGCTACGGCGCCGCCTACGAGGCGACCCACGAGTGCGACCTGCTGATCCTGCTGGGCACCGACTTCCCGTACAACGCGTTCCTGCCCGACGACGTCAAGATCGTCCAGGTCGACGTCCGGCCCGAACACCTGGGGCGGCGCTCGAAGCTGGACCTCGCGGTGTGGGGGGACGTCAAGGAGACCCTGCGCTGTCTGACCCCGCGGGTGCGGCCCAAGGGCAACCGGCGCTTCCTCGACAAGATGCTGAAGAAGCACGCGGACGCGCTCGAGGGCGTCGTCAAGGCCTACACCCGCAAGGTCGACAAGCACGTCCCGATCCACCCCGAGTACGTCGCCTCCGTGCTCGACGAACTCGCCGACGACAACGCGGTGTTCACGGTGGACACCGGGATGTGCAACGTCTGGGCGGCCCGCTACATCACGCCCAACGGCAGCCGCCGGGTGATCGGTTCGTTCTCGCACGGGTCGATGGCGAACGCGCTGCCGATGGCGATCGGCGCCCAGTTCACCGACCGGAACCGGCAGGTCGTGTCGATGTCCGGCGACGGCGGGTTCTCCATGCTGATGGGCGACTTCCTCACGCTCGTCCAGTACGACCTGCCCGTGAAGGTGGTCCTCTTCAACAACTCCGCCCTCGGCATGGTCGAGTTGGAGATGCTCGTCGCCGGTCTGCCCTCGTACGGCACCACCAACAAGAACCCGGACTTCGCGGCCGTGGCGCAGGCGTGCGGGGCGTACGGCGTCCGCGTGGAGAAGCCCAAACAGCTCGCCGGAGCCCTCAGGGACGCCTTCGCGCACAAGGGCCCCGCGCTCGTCGACGTCGTCACCGACCCGAACGCCCTGTCCATCCCGCCGAAGATCAGCTCGGACATGGTGACGGGCTTCGCGCTCTCGGCGTCGAAGATCGTGCTGGACGGCGGGGTCGGGCGCATGCTCCAGATGGCCCGGTCCAATCTGCGCAACGTGCCCCGGCCGTAGGCGGCGGCTTCCGCGCGGGTTCTGTCAGGGGCCCGGATCATGTGCCGTCCGGGTCCCGCCGACCGTCGGGCGGCGAACTCCTGAGGGTTCGCCTCCTCTTCGTGTACGGCGAGTTCGGCAGACGCGTGTCGGCGGTTCGGCTGACTGCCGGCGGTCGGCGCGTCTCCCGAACGTGTAGTCCCGGAGCCGTCCCGTGCACACGGCCGGCCGCTCGCCCCGCCGTAGACGCGACGCCGCACCCCTCCCTCGCCGGAGTCCGGACGCCGGACGGGGCGAGGTCTCCGTGAGAGCGGACCGGAGTGTCGTGCTGCACCGGCCCCGGCCGGAGACCGGGACCGCCGACGACGGGACGGCTGCCGCTCGCGGACCGTCGCCGCCGGGGCCGTCGATTCCGCGCACGCCCGGTCCCGGCGCGACCCACTCCGTCACCCCCTTCGTCGACCAGGGGATTTGCGCGACCGCGGCGGTCCTGAGCCGCCCGCGGGCGATCCGGAACTCCCGTACCCCGTCAGCCGGATCGTCCCGAACATGCCACAGGTCCACGCCGGTGGCACCTGGTGCGCCCCGCCGTGCGGCGCGTGGTGACGGCCACGGGGCCCGTCCCCGGTCCGCCCCGGCGGACACCGCGCCGGCGCACGGAGTGGATCCGCGGCGTCCGGGCGGCTCCGTCGCGCCGATCGGTGCCCGGTGCAGGCGTCGCGCGACCGTTTCCGTGGACGCGGCGACGGGCGATCCGACATGACTGTCACGTTCCCGTTGGGGCATGGATCCCGTGAACGTGTTCGAGCAGGGGGGATCCGACATCGGCACGCAGGCGGGGGTCATGAAGAGGCAGGCAAGCGGAGGCGCTCCGACGGCCGGGGGGACCTCCTCCACCGATCCGGTGGACGACATGTCCGACGGGGCGGCCGACCAGCCGGACACGACGCAACTCCGGCGCCGGCTCGTCAAGGCGGACCTGCGGGCGGTTCCCGAGGTGCGCAGGGCGCTGCGTGAGCTGTTACGTCACTGGGGGATGCCGGGCCGGTCCGAGACGGCCGAGCTGCTGACCAGCGAGCTCGTCACCAACGCGCTGGTCCACACCGACCACGACGCCGTCCTGACGGCGACCGTCGGAGCGCGCCGACTGCACGTGGAGGTGCGGGACTTCGTGGGACGCAGGCCCCGGCTGCGCGTCCCCGACGCCGACGACGGCACCCACGGCAGAGGTCTGGTCCTCGTGCAGTCCCTGGCGGACGCGTGGGGCGTGCGGGCGCACGGCGTGGGCAAAGCGGTGTGGTTCGAACTGGACGGCGGCACGGTGTAGAACACCGTGCCGCCGTCGTCGTACGTGTCCGGGCCCGGCCGGAGCCGGACCCGCCCGGACTGTCGCCCGGGCGGAACAGTGCCTCAGCCGAACTGCTGCTCCAGATCCTTGAGCTTGCGTTCGAGGGAGTCGAGCCGCGGAAGGGCCATCGTGTCGTCCTCCGTGGTGAGGTCGACGGTGATCGGCTCAGTGCTCTTGCGGACCGGGGTGAGGGAGGGCCGCGAGCGTACGGGCAGCTGCTCCGCGGTGGATATGGCAGGCTCCGCGGAGCCCGCGGCGGGTGCCCGCTCCACGGTCGCCGTCTCCAGTTCCCGGCCGCCACCCCGCCCGGCGAAGCCGCGGTGTCCACGGCTCAGGGCCTTGAGGTGGGCCCGCTCGACCCGCTCCTCGTTCCGGCGGCGCAGGCGGTTCTGCTCCTTCTGACGCCGGTCCTCGCGTACCTCGTCCACGGCCTCGTCCAGCGTGCGGACGTTCTCCAGGAGCATCAGCGACCACGCGCTGTACGTCTCACGGGGGGCCCGCAGCCAACGGACGATGCGGATCTGCGGCAGCGGACGCGGCACCAGACCCTGCTCGCGCAGTGCGGCACGACGGGTCTGCTTCAGCGCGCGGTCGAACAGCACCGCGGCCGACAGGGACATGCCCGCGAAGAACTGCGGGGCACCGGCGTGGGCCATGCCCCGGGGCGCGTGGACCCAGTTGAACCAGGCCGCTGCACCCGCGAACGTCCACACGAGTATGCGGGAACCGAGAGCCGCGTCACCGTGGCTGGCCTCGCGCACGGCGAGGACGGAGCAGAACATGGCCGCGCCGTCCAGGCCGAACGGGACGAGGTACTCCCAGCCGTCGGAGAGGCCCAGGTTCTGCTGGCCGAAGCCGACCAGGCCGTGGAAGGAGAGTGCCGCCGCGACCGCGGCACAGCAGAACAACAGCACATAGGAGGCCGAGCCGTAGATGGCCTCCTTACGCCTGCGGCGCTCCTCGCTGCGTTCCCAGGAGTCGTCGCCGCTCGTGTCCCCGGACCGCTTGCCGCGCGCGAGCACCGCCACCGCCGCCAGCAGGCCCAGGAGCAGAACGGCGCCTGGAAGCAGCCAGTTCAGCGATATGTCGGTCAGTCTCATCTGGGGTCCCTTGCATTGGGATAGGGCGTAACGCCCGCCATAGTGGCCCAATCACGTCGGCCCTCAGGGGGTTTCGGGGCAAGAGGCCGCCAAGGGAGTGCAAGGGGATGCGCAGGGCGACGTTCTGCTCGAACTGCCGCGCGAGGGACGGGAGTTGAGTGCGAATAAGATTACCCGTACGGATGGTTCGACGGAAAGTTCCTGCGACAAGTGAGGAACTTGTGAAGTACCTGTGATCCGGGGAACGTCTCCGAGATGCCCTCGGGCGATGTTGATCTTAGGGCACGTGCGGGCCCGCGCCCGACCGGGGTGCCTCAACTGGCGTCGGCGGCCGTCAACTTGCGGACACGGTCCGCGTCGCAGGTGCGCGGGCAGGTCACGCAGGTGTCCTCGGGGTCCAGCGTGTAGAAGAGGCAGCAGCTCGCCCGGTCGCGGGTGGGCAGCGACCGGCCGGCGGGGCCGGTCAGTTCACGGAACGCCGCGGAGCCGACGTACGGCCGGGTGGCGCCGGGGAGCAGCAGCTCCAGCTCGCGCCGGCCGCGCGCCTCCTCGCCGAACAGGGGTGCGAGGTACCAGAGGCCTTCGACGATCTCGTCGGTCGCCATGCCCCACAGGGCCCGGCCGCGCCGCCGCATGCGCGGCCCGAAACCGCCGAGGACCGGCTCCAGGTGCTCGGCCACCGCGGCCCGCACCTCGGCGCGCAGCGCCTCCTCGTCCGGCACGACCCGCGCGCCGGGCAGCGCGGCGGCCGGGTCGTCCGGCAGGCAGGCGAACGTGGTGACGCGGACGGCGAACCGGCCGAGCTCGCGGTGGTAGGTGACGTGCTCCACAGGCATACGGGGCACCCGGCGCTGCAGAAACCACGGCACGGTGATCAGGAGGCAGGCGGGCCAGGCGTACCGGTGCAGTCCGAAGCTCGCCACGACATCCGGCCGCGCCCGCTGGCCGTAGTCCCGGGCCACCTGCGCCTCGTCCCACGCGAGGAACGCGTCGAGCGCGGGTCCGCCCTCCGCGAGCCCGGCGGCGTGGGCCCAGCCCGCACCGCGGGGCGCCGCCTCTCCGGCGGTCAGTTCCGTGACGCTCAGGTCGGGCATCACCTCGGTCATCCGCGCGTAGGCGTCCGCGACGGGCGACACGGCGCCGAGTGTGCCGGGGCCGGTCGGGCCGGCGGCGCCGGTCGGGGCGGCCACGACGGCCTGGACGGAGAGAGCGGGAGCGGACATGCGGAACCATCGCTTCACGATCGTTTGCAGGTAAGCCTTACCTTACCCTCCCTTTCGAATGTTTGAACTGAGGCGATGTGCGCCTATCGTGCTTGACGGACAAGTGACAATCGCCGCAATGACCCCATGCGGCACCCAGCCGGAGGAGGACCCGTGGAGCAGGCCGGTCCGCGCAGCGCCCACGCCTCCGAAGGGGCGGGGGTCCCGGGCGCCGCAGCGGCAGCCTCGCGGATTCCGGCACAGCCCCGGCCCACTGAACGGAGCCGGCCCGGAGACGTCCCCTCGGACGCCGTCGGCGACGGGACCGGCAGTCGGCCGGGAGGCGCCACCACCGCGGCCCGCGGTGAGCACACCCACGGCGAGACGCCGGTCCCGGGCGGCACCCGTTCCCCTTCCGCCGTCCCCGCACAGGGCACCCGCCCCGGAACACGGGACAGCGGCGGACGGGCCCGGGTCCCCGACGGGCACCGGTCCGCCGGACCGGCGGACGCCCACCGTCCCGGCGCACCGGCCGACGACCCGGCATCCGGATTCCGTGCCCGGCCCGTCGTGCAACGGGCCTCGGTGCGCGGGCAGATCCTCGACGCGCTGCGCACCGCGCTCGTCGCGGGCGAACTCGCGCCCGGTGAGGTGTACTCGGCGCCCGCGCTCGGCGATCGCTTCGGGGTGTCCGCCACGCCGGTGCGCGAGGCCATGCAGCAGCTCGCCCTCGAAGGTGCCGTCGAGGTGGTCCCGAACCGGGGATTCCGTGTGATCGAGCGCGGTACCCGCGAACTGGCCGAACTCGCCGAGATCCGCGGGCTGATCGAGGTCCCCGTGATGCTCCGGCTCGCCCGCACGGTGTCCGCCGCGCAGTGGACCGAACTGCGCCCGCTCGCCGAGGCCACCGTCCGCGCCGCGTCCTCGGGCTGCCGCGCCACCTACGCCGAGACCGACCGCACCTTCCACCGTGCGGTCCTCGCCCTCGCGGGCAACGCCCAGTTGGTGCGCATCGCCGACGACCTGCACCGCCGCGCGCAGTGGCCCCTCGTCGGCGGTCCCGTCTCCCGGGGGCGCGCCGATCTGGTGGCGGACGCCGCCGAACACACCGCGCTCTTGGACGCGTTGATCGCCGGAGACCTCGCGGTCGTCCAGGCACTGGTGCGGGAGCACTTCACCGGCGCGTCCTGAACCGGGCTGTCGCCATGCCGTACCGGCCCGGCAGCCCCGAGCGCGCCCCCTGTGCAACCGTCCGGAGTGCCTCCGTCACGGAACCGTACGGTCCGCGCAACACTCTCCGCCGCCGGGAACCCGCACCGCCCGCGGTCGCGTGCCCCGGTGCACAGGGTCCGGGCGAGAGCCCGACCGCAACCGGGGGAGAAAGCCATGCCAGACCCTTCCTGGGCGGCGCAGCAGCAGGCGCAGCAGGCCGCTCATCAGGCCCAGCGGATCCACCAGAACCACGTCCGCATCCACCACCAGGCGCACGACATGGCCCGCCTCCACGGGGGTTCTCCCCGCACCCATCGCCCGACGGCCCGCACCGGCGCCGGCCGGGGCGGCGGCCTCGGCGGCTTCCTGACGTTCCTCGTCGTGGTGGCGGTCGTCGTCTGCCTGGTCCGTGACCCCGGACTCCGGCACGACGCAACCACGTTCGCACGCGACCTGCTGGCACGGATCCAGAACGGCTGACGGCCGCCCGGCCTCCCGCGCGAAGGCGGGGACACGGCCACGGCACCTCGCCGGGTCACCGGCACGACTCGTCCTCGGTGGTGTCGTCCGCCCGGCGTGGTGCCTCCCCGACCGGAACCGCCGTGGGCGCACATGTCGTGCGTGCGCCCACGGGGCCGGTCAGGCCGTCGCCGCGGGGGGTGCCAACTGGGCGGCCAGCCAGGTGGGTACGCCCCCCAGCAGGCGGAACAGGCGGCCCGCCTCCGCGCGGAGCCGGGAGGCCTCGGGCTCCGACTCGGCGTCCGCGAGCGACGCCAGCGCCGGGGCCGTACCGACGAGATAGCCCAACTCCTCGCGGATGCGCAGGGACTCGGCGAAGCCGTGCCGGGCCTCCGTCAACTCCCCCTCCCGCAGGGCGAGTCCGGCGAGATGCCGCCAGGTGAAGGACATCAGCAGGGGATCGTCCTGGGCGGTCGCGCCCGCGTGCGCCCGCCGGTACGCCGCCCGGGCCGCCTGCGGCGCCCGGGCCAGGTTCTCGGCGAGCAGGCCGCGCCGGAAGTCCAGCAGGGCTCGTCCCGGAGCGCCGGGGGCGATCAGGGCGGCGGCCCGGCCGAGCGCGGCGCGCGCCTCGTCGGCCCGGTCGCGCACGCTCAGCAGGGTGGAGGCATAGGCGAGCTGACCGCGCTCACAGGCCGCCGCGCCACGCTCGTCGTCGCTCTGCGCGAGAGCCTCGGCGGTGCGCAGCGCGTCCTCCGCCTCCGCCCACCCCTGCTCCGTGTAGAGACAGCGTTCGACGAGCAGGGAAGCTCTCTGGAGCGAGGCCTCCGCCGTGTGCGGCTGGAGCAGCGCCGCCGCGTCGGCCCAGCAGGCGCGCGAGCGCAGCCGCCATATCGCCGTCTGGAGTGGATCGTCCCCTGCAGTCGTTCCGGAACCAGACATGGCGGTATGCGCCACGTTGCCCTCCCCGAGCACACCATTGAGCTGTTGAGTGGTGGCATCTCAGCACGGATCACCGGGCCCGGCCAAGAGGGTGGGTGAAGGATTTCACAAAGTGGCGGGGCGGGGCCGGCCCTCCGGGACCCCGCCGGGGTTCAGCTCATCCGCAGGGCCAGGAAGAAGTCCAACTTGTCCTCCAGGCGCGACAGGTCACGGCTCGTCAACTGCTCGATCCGCCCGACGCGGTAGCGCAGCGTGTTGACATGCAGGTGGAGACGGGCCGCGCAGCGCGTCCAGGAGCCGTCGCAGTCGAGGAACGCCTCCAGGGTGGGGATCAGCTCGGCACGGTGCCGGCTGTCGTAGTCGCGCAGCGGGTCCAGCAGTCGCGCGGTGAAGGCGCGGCGGACGTCGTCCGGCACGAAGGGCAGCAGCAGGACGTGCGAGGCCAGCTCCTGGTGCCCGGCGGCGCAGACCCGCCCGGGGCGCGCCGCCGCGACCCGGCGGGCGTGCCGGGCCTCCTCCAGGGCGCCGCGCAGCCCCTCGGCCGAGTGCACGGCGGCACTCACCCCGAGCGTGAGCCGCCCGTCGTCGTTCAGCCCGGCCGACAGCGGGGCCCGTACGGCCTCCAGGAGCCGGTCGGCGTGCAGACCCGCGCCGGAGCCGTCGTCGTCGGTCGAGACCGCGGGAAGGGGGACCAGCGCGATGGCCTCGTCACCCGTGTGGGCGACGGCTATCCGGTCGGAATGTTCCGGGCCCGGGGACAGGGGGTCCACGAGGATCTCCTCCAGCAGCGTCTGGGCCACCGGACCGCCCTCGATGTCGCCGCCGTCCCACTCCACGCGGGCCACCACGACCTGCCAGTGCGGGGCCGCGCCGAGGCCGGGCAGCAGCACCGGCGCCGCGACCCGCAGCCGTGCCGCGATCTCGGCGGGCGCCGCCCCCGTCTGGACCAGCTCCAGGACCTCCTGCGCGAGCCGCCGCCGCACGGTGCGCGCCGCGTCCCGCCGGTCCCGCTCCACGGCGATGAGCTGGGTGACGCCCTGCAGCAGGTCGAGACGCTCCTCGGGCCAGTCCCCGGCGTCCGCCTCGACGGCGAGCAGCCAGTCGGAGAGCACCGTCTCGCGCACGTCCCGCGAGGCGGTCGCGGCGCGCGCGGTGGAGCGGATCGGGAAGAGCGAGTACGTCGCCTGGCCGGCCGTGACCCGGTGCGGCCCGCGGCGCCCGGTACGGACCGCCGCGAGGTGCTCGGCGGCCAGCCTGGCGCAGATGTCGGCGGGCAGCTCGCCGCCCGCCGCCTTCGACCCGGCGACGGTCCGGCCGGCGGGGGACAGCACCCAGGCGCGCAGGTCGAGGTCGGTGCCGAGCAGGTCGAGGACCACGTCGGGGCCCCCGCCCGCGGGGCCCGACGTCATCATCCGGCGGTGCCGGTCGACCACGGCGGCCAGGTCGCCCGCCCGCTCGCCCGAGACCTGGCGCACGACGTGCTCGGTGATGGTCGCGAACGCGACCGACTCGTTCACGGCGAACAGCGGCAGGCGGTGCCGGGCACAGGCGAGGACCAGGTCGTCGGGGATGTCGCCCAGCTCCGCCTCACCCGCCGCGAGGCCCGCGACGCCGGTGCTCGCGAGGATGCGGACGAACGGCTCGGAGTCACTCGCGTCGTGCCGCCAGGCGAGGCCCGTCAGGACCAGCTCCCCGCCCGAGAGGTACCGGCTCGGGTCCTTGAGGTCCGTGGTCATCACACCGCGGACGGTGCGGTCGAGCTCGTCCTCGCCGCCGAGCAGCCGCAGGCCCAGCGCGTCGGTGTCCAGCAGTGCGCGCAGCCGCATTCTCGTCGCCGCCGTTCTTTGTCTCGAAATCTACGATGAAGCGTCGGTGAGGTTCCCGCGAGCGGGTCCCCGGGCCACGCGGAGCCGGTCCGCGGGCGCCGGGCGTCAGTGAGCCCGTCCCCGGGTCGTGGCCTGGGCTTCCGTGATCCGCGCTCGCTGTTTCCAGGGGGCTGTGGTCACTGTTTCCAGGGGAAACCGAGGAGGTAACTGATGGCCTCCGTTCATACGAATCTACAAGATGCGCGCGCTGGCCAGCCAACTCCTTCATGGTTTCGGTGACTGACCCCCGTATGGGACAGCGCTGTGTACTGGCCTCACTCCGCGTTAACACCTCATGAACGAGCCGGGCCGCCCGCACACGATCTGGCTTGATCAGAACGACCGACGACACGAATGAAGAGAGCCACTCATGGACTTCCTTCGCCCCGCCAGCTGGGAGGAGGCGCTCGCCGCCAAGGCTGAGCACCCCACGGCTGTGCCGATTGCGGGTGGCACCGATGTGATGGTCGAGATCAACTTCGACCACCGCAGGCCCGAGTACCTGCTGGACCTCAACCGCATCGGCGAGCTGAGCGAATGGGAGGTCGGCGAGGAGAGCGTGCGTCTGGGCGCCTCCGTTCCGTACACCCACATCATGGAGAACCTGCGCGGCGAGCTGCCGGGCCTCGCCCTCGCCTCCCACACCGTGGCCTCCCCGCAGATCCGCAACCGCGGCGGAGTCGGCGGCAACCTCGGCACCGCCTCCCCGGCCGGTGACGCCCACCCCGCCCTCCTCGCCGCCGGCGCCGAGGTCGAGGCCGCATCCGTCCGCGGAACGCGCCTGATCCCGATCGACGCGTTCTACACGGGTGTGAAGCGCAACGCGCTCGAGCCCGACGAGCTGATCAGGGCCGTGCACGTCAAGAAGGCGGACGGCCCGCAGCAGTACTCGAAGGTCGGCACCCGCAACGCGATGGTGATCGCCGTGTGCGCCTTCGGCCTGGCCCTGCACCCCGACACCCGGACGGTCCGCACCGGCATCGGCTCGGCGGCGCCGACCCCGGTCCGCGCCAAGGCCGCCGAGGACTTCCTGAACGCCGCGCTCGACGAGGGCGGCTTCTGGGACAACGGAAAGATCATCACCCCGTCGGTCGCCAAGCAGTTCGCGGACCTGTGCTCCGCCTCCTGCAACCCGATCGACGACGTCCGCGGCACCGCGAGCTACCGCCGCCACGCGGTGGGCATCATGGCCCGCCGGACGCTGACCTGGACCTGGGAGTCGTACCGCGGCGGCGCCGCCCGCACGGAGGGAGTCGCGTAATGCGCGTCAATTTCACGGTCAACGGCCGCCGGCAGGAGGCCGACGACGTCTGGGAGGGCGAGAGCCTCCTCTACGTCCTGCGCGAGCGCATGGGCCTGCCCGGTTCCAAGAACGCCTGCGAGCAGGGCGAGTGCGGTTCCTGCACCGTCCGTCTGGACGGCGTGCCGGTGTGTTCCTGTCTGGTGGCCGCGGGGCAGGTGCAGGACCGCGACGTCGTCACCGTCGAGGGGCTCGCCGACTTCGCCAAGCAGCGTGCCGAGCACGGCGGTTGCGCCACCGGCGCCTGCGGCAGCGGCGAGAAGGGCGGCACATCGCTCGACGCCGCGAAGGGCTGGGCCGCCAAGGGCCAGGACTCGCAGACCGGCGAGGGCACCGAACTCTCCCCGATCCAGCAGGCGTTCATCGACGCCGGCGCCGTCCAGTGCGGCTTCTGCACCCCGGGTCTGCTGGTCGCGGCCGACGAGATGCTGGAGCGCACGCCGAACCCGACCGACGCGGACATCCGCGAAGCGCTGTCGGGCAACCTGTGCCGCTGCACCGGCTACGAGAAGATCATGGACGCGGTCCGCCTGGCGGCCGCCCGGCAGTCCGAGGGGGTCTGACCATGGGAACCACCGGCACGCCCACGAACATCACGCAGGGCTCCAAGACCAAGGGCGGCATCGGCGAGTCCACGCTCCGCCCGGACGGCACCCTCAAGGTCACCGGAGAGTTCGCGTACTCCTCCGACATGTGGCACGAGGACATGCTGTGGGGGCAGATCCTGCGCTCCACCGTCGCGCACGCCGAGATCGTGTCGATCGACACCTCCGAGGCCCTCGCGCAGGCAGGCGTCTACGCCGTCCTGACCTACGACGACCTGCCCACCGCGGTGAAGACCTACGGCCTGGAGATCCAGGACACCCCGGTCCTCGCGCACGGCAAGGTACGCCACCACGGCGAGCCCGTCGCGATCGTCGCCGCCGACCACCCGGAGACCGCGCGCCGCGCGGCCGCCAAGATCAAGGTGGAGTACAGGGAACTGCCGGTCATCACGGACGAGGCGTCCGCGACCGCGCCCGACGCGATCCTCATCCACGAGGGCCGCGACGACCACCACATCGGCCATGTACCGCACCCCAACATCGTGCACCGGCAGCCGATCGTCCGCGGAGACGTCGAAGAGGCCGCCAAGAAGGCCGACTTCGTCGTCAGGGGCGAGTACACCTTCGGCATGCAGGACCAGGCCTTCCTCGGCCCCGAGTCCGGACTGGCCGTGCCCTCCGAGGACGGCGGCGTCGAGCTCTACGTCGCCACCCAGTGGCTGCACTCGGACCTCAAGCAGATCGCCCCCGTCCTCGGACTGCCCGAGGACAAGGTCCGGATGACGCTCTCCGGCGTCGGCGGTGCCTTCGGAGGCCGCGAGGACCTGTCGATGCAGATCCACGCCTGCCTGCTGGCGCTGCGCACCGGCAAGCCCGTCAAGATCGTCTACAACCGCTTCGAGTCCTTCTTCGGACACGTCCACCGCCATCCCGCCAAGCTCTTCTACGAGCACGGGGCGACCAAGGACGGCAAGCTCACGCACATGAAGGCGCGGATCGTGCTGGACGGCGGCGCCTACGCGTCGGCCTCCCCGGCGGTCGTCGGCAACGCGTCCTCGCTCAGCGTCGGCCCGTACGTCGTCGAGGACGTCGACATCGAGGCCATCGCGCTGTACACCAACAACCCGCCCTGCGGCGCGATGCGCGGCTTCGGCGCGGTCCAGGCGTGCTTCGCCTACGAGGCCCAGATGGACAGGCTCGCCGACAAGGTGGGCATGGACCGGGTCGCGTTCCGCCAGCTCAACGCCATGGAGCAGGGCACCCTCCTGCCCACCGGACAGCCCGTGGACTCGCCGGCCCCGGTCGCCGAACTCCTGCGCCGCGTCCAGGCGATGCCGCTGCCGCCCGAGCAGCAGTGGCTCGCGGCCGGCGAGGAGGCCGACGTACGGCAGCTGCCCGGCGGCCTGTCCAACACCACGCACGGCGAAGGCGTCGTCCGCGGCATCGGCTACGCCGTCGGCATCAAGAACGTCGGCTTCTCCGAGGGCTTCGACGACTACTCCACCGCCAAGGTGCGCATGGAGGTCGTCGGCGGCGAGCCGGTGGCCACCGTGCACACCGCGATGGCGGAGGTCGGCCAGGGCGGCGTCACCGTCCACGCGCAGATCGCCCGCACCGAGCTGGGCGTCACCCAGGTGACGATCCACCCCGCCGACACCCAGGTGGGCAGCGCCGGTTCGACGTCCGCGTCCCGTCAGACGTACGTCACCGGCGGCGCCGTCAAGAACTCCTGCGAGCTGGTCCGGGAGAAGGTCCTGGAACTCGGCCGCCGCAAGTTCGGCACGTACCACCCGGCGTGGGCCACCGCCGAACTCCTGCTGGAGGGCGGCAAGGTCGTCACCGACGGCGGCGAGGTCCTCGCCGACCTGGCCGACGTGCTGGAGGGCGAGGCCGTGGAGATCGAGGCCGAGTGGCGGCACCGCCCCACCGAGGCCTTCGACCTGCGTACCGGTCAGGGCAACGGACACGTCCAGTACTCCTTCGCCGCGCACCGCGCGGTGGTGGAGGTGGACACCGAACTCGGACTGGTCAAGGTCATCGAACTGGCCTGCGCCCAGGACGTCGGCAAGGCGCTCAACCCGCTGTCCGTCATCGGACAGATCCAGGGTGGCACCACCCAGGGACTGGGCGTGGCGGTGATGGAGGAGATCATCGTCGACCCGAAGACCGCGAAGGTGCGCAACCCCTCCTTCACGGACTACCTGATCCCCACCATCCTCGACACGCCGACCATCCCCGTCGACGTGCTCGAACTCGCCGACGACCACGCGCCGTACGGGCTCCGTGGCATCGGCGAGGCCCCGACCCTGTCGTCCACGCCGGCCGTCCTCGCGGCGATCCGGAACGCGACGGGTCTGGAACTCAACCGGACGCCGGTCCGCCCCGAGCACCTCACGGGCACGGGCGCCGCGTAGCACCGGGCAGAACTCTCCGGGCGGCGCCGGGAACGTCACACTTCACCGCGCCGCCCGGAGTCCCGGAACCGCACCGCTCGCGGCCCCGGGAACCGTCGGAGAGCAGCACAACAGGCACGTACCGCAGCAGAGTTCCTCTGGTTTCACTCGTTCGCCTCGGGCCGTCCCCCGGGTCGTGCGGCCGAAGCACCTTCCCAAATCCCGTAACCGCGTTCGCGGTTCCAGCAGCCGTCAGGGCGGCTGTCGCGGGTGCCCCTTTGAACCTTGGGAGTAGGCCCACATGACCCAGCAGTCACTGGAGCCGAAGACCGCCGCGACGGACGCGGGCGCGGGCAGCCGCGTTCCGGCCGGACGGTCTTGGCTCGACCGGTACTTTCACATATCCCAGCGGGGAAGCTCGATCGCGCGTGAGGTGCGCGGCGGCGTCACGACCTTCATGGCGATGGCGTACATCCTGCTGCTCAACCCCCTCATCCTGTCCGGCAAGGACGTGGCGGGGGACGTGCTCGGCCAGAAGGCGCTGATCACCG
This sequence comes from Streptomyces sp. M41(2017), assembly GCF_002078175.1. Classification (GTDB taxonomy): domain Bacteria; phylum Actinomycetota; class Actinomycetes; order Streptomycetales; family Streptomycetaceae; genus Streptomyces. The sequence goes on from NZ_MWFK01000001.1 coordinate 4,389,571, forward strand.
CGACCGCCTTCGCGGCGGCCTTCACCACGCTTCTCATGGGGTTCGTCGGCAAGGTGCCGCTGGCCCTGGCCGCCGGACTCTCCGTGTCCGGTGTGCTCTCCTCGCAGGTCGCCCCTCAGATGACCTGGCCGCAGGCCATGGGCATGTGCGTGATGTACGGCGCGGTCATCATGCTCCTGGTCGTCACCGGCCTGCGCGAGATGATCATGAACGCGATCCCGCTGGCGCTCAAGCACGCCATCACCATGGGCATCGGCCTGTTCATCGCCCTCATCGGCCTCGTGAAGGCCGGCTTCGTCCACCAGGGCAAGGCGACCCCGGTCAGCCTGGGTGCCACCGGTGAACTCGCCGGCTGGCCCGTCCTGCTCTTCGCCGCCACGCTGCTGCTGATCTTCATGCTCCAGGCGCGTGGCGTCCCCGGCGCGATCCTCATCGGGATCGTCTCCGGCACCGTGCTCTCGGTCGTCCTCAACGCCACCGGGGTCATCGACCCCAAGCAGTGGGCCAGCGGGGCCCCCGAGCTGCACGGCAGCGCGGTCTCCATGCCGGACTTCTCGCTCTTCGGACACGTGGAGTTCGGCGGCTGGGGCGGGGTCGGCGCGATGACGGTCGGCATGATCGTCTTCACGCTGGTGCTCGCCGGGTTCTTCGACGCGATGGCCACCATCATCGGTGTCGGCACCGAGGCCAACCTCGCCGACGCCCAGGGCCGGATGCCGGGCCTGTCGAAGGCGCTGTTCATCGACGGTGCGGGCGGCGCGGTCGGCGGTGTGGCCGGAGCCTCCGGCCAGACGGTCTTCGTCGAGTCCGCGACCGGCGTCGGTGAGGGGGCCCGCACCGGCCTCTCCTCCGTCGTCACCGGCCTGTTCTTCGCGGCCTGCCTCTTCTTCACCCCGCTCACGGCCATCGTGCCCGGCGAGGTCGCGGCGGCGGCCCTGGTGGTCATCGGCGCGATGATGATGATGAACGCCCGCCACGTGGACTGGGCCGACCGCGCCACCGCGATCCCCGTCTTCCTGACCGTGGTGATCATGCCCTTCACCTATTCGATCACCGCGGGCGTGGCGGCCGGTGTGATCAGCTACGTCGCCATCAAGATCGCCCAGGGCAAGGCCCGCGAGATCGGGGCCTTCATGTGGGGCCTCACGGTGATCTTCTTCGTGTACTTCGCGCTCAATCCGATCGAGAGCTGGATGGGCGTCCACTGACGCTCCGGCTCGCTCCACGCAACCGCTGTTAAGGAGACCGAGATGCTGGACATCGCCGAAGAGCTGCACCGGTGGGTCGAGCAGGGCCGTGACTTCGCCGTCGCCACCGTGGTGGCGGTCGGGGGCAGCGCGCCCCGCCAGCCGGGCGCCGCACTGGCGGTCGACGCCGAGGGCACGGCCATCGGCTCGGTCTCCGGCGGTTGCGTGGAGGGAGCGGTCTACGAGCTGTGCCGGCAGGCCCTGGAGGACGGGGAGACCGTCCTCGAACGCTTCGGCTACAGCGACGACGACGCCTTCGCGGTCGGACTGACCTGCGGAGGTGTCATCGACATCCTCGTCACCCCGGTCCGCGCGCGGGACACCGCCCGCCGGGCCGTGCTCGCGACGGCGCTGGCCGCCGTCGCGGACGGGCGGGCGACGGCCGTCGCCCGGATCGTGAGCGGCCCCGCCGACCTGATGGGCCGCGCCCTCCTCGTACGATCCGACGGATCCCACGAGGGCGGCTTCGGGGCCCATCCCGAACTCGACCGCACCGTGGTGGGCGAGACGGTGGCCCAGCTGGACGCGGGCCGGACCGGCGTCCTGGAGATCGGTGAGCAGGGCTCTCGCTGCGGAGCGCCGCTCACCGTCCTCGTGGAGTCGTCCGTCCCGCCGCCGCGCATGATCGTCTTCGGTGCCATCGACTTCGCCTCGGCACTGGTCCGCATGGGCAAGTTCCTCGGTTACCGGGTCACCGTGTGCGACGCCCGCCCGGTGTTCGCGACCCGGACCCGCTTCCCCGACGCCGACGAGATCGTCGTGGACTGGCCGCACCGCTACCTGGAGAGCACGGACGTCGACGCGCGGACCGTCCTGTGCGTCCTCACCCACGACGCCAAGTTCGACGTCCCGCTGCTCCGGCTCGCCCTGCGGCTCCCGGTGGCGTACGTCGGCGCCATGGGCTCCCGGCGTACCCACCTCGACCGCAACCGGCGGCTGCGCGAGGTCGGCGTGACCGAGCTGGAACTGGCCCGGCTCAGGTCGCCCATCGGCCTGGACCTCGGGGCACGCACCCCCGAGGAGACCGCGCTGTCCATCGCCTCGGAGATCGTGGCCAACCGGCGTGGCGGCAGCGGCACTTCACTGACCGGCGCGCACACGCCGATCCACCACGACCCGAACTCGGTCCCGGCCCGGCGCATCGGCTCCGTGGCCTGAGCGGCGACCCGAGCGAGGCCCGTCACGGAAGTGGCGGGCCTTTTCCGTCTCCCCGCCCTCGCCCCCTCCCCCCTCTCGCTCTCTCCCCCTCGCTCCGGCGCGCACCGCGTCCCCGCCCGGTCGGCCCCGGCACGCCGACTCCCCGCTCGTTCCACCGATTCCGACGCGTGTATTGACGTAGGCATGCCGCTCGACGAGTCTCCTGTGGGAGCGCTCCCGCACGTCCCTCGTGACCGTTGTGACCCAGGAGTGAACCCGGATGAGACGACGTACCCCCACATGGCTCGCGGCCGTGTCCCTCGGCCTCACGGCCCTGCTCGGCGCACCCCCGGCGCACGCCGCGGAGACCCCGGACCCCGCCGGGCACGGGTCCGCGCTGTACGTCCCCGACGCCAACCCGGCGGCTTACCGGCAGGCCCTCGACCTCGCCAGGACGGGTCGGCTCCGCGACGCGGCGGGCATCCTGACGATGGTGAGCACCCCGCAGGCCGTGTGGTTCGGCGACCAGACGCCGGCCGAGGTGGAGCGGCAGGTCAGGGCGGTGGTGCGGGACGGGGGACACGATCACGCGACCGTCGTGCTCGCGCTGTACAACATCCCCGGCCGCGACTGCGCCAACTACTCGGCGGGCGGCGCCGCGACCACCGCGGAGTACGAGACGTGGATCGACGCCGTGGCGCGGGGGATCGGCCACGGCGACACGATCGTCACCCTCGAACCCGACGCCCTCGCCCTGCTGCCGAACGACTGCGGCCAGGACGACGCGCAGGGCACGAAGACCGCGGCCCGCTACACCGAGGTCAACTACGCGGTCGACGCGCTGGAGCCGCTGTCCGGCACGCGGGTCTACCTCGACACCGGGCACCCCGGGTGGCACACGGTCGACTCCATCGTGCCGCGCCTGATCAAGGGCGGTGTCGGCCGGGCCTCCGGCTTCTACACCAACGCGTCGAACTACAACACCGACGACGCCAACTCCTGGTACGGCAAGCTGATCTCGTCCTGCCTGGCGTACGTGGCCGGCGGGGGAGACGCGGCCGCGTGTCCGAGTCAGGGATGGCCGAGGGCCGACGCGCAGGCCTGGCTCGACACGCACGTGCACACGCCCCCCTCGCGGATGAAGCACTTCGTCACCGACTCCAGCCGCAACGGCCGGGGCCCCTGGACTCCGCCGGCCGGCAAGTACACCGACGCGCAGGACTGGTGCAACCCGCCGGACCGGGGTCTCGGCGCGCGCCCGACGCTGCGCACAGGCGACCCGTTGCAGGACGCGCGTCTGTGGATCAAGACGCCCGGCGAGTCGGACGGCCTCTGCCTGCGGGGAACGGCGGGCCCGCAGGACCCGGAGCGCGGGACGATCGACCCGGACGCGGGGGACTGGTTCCCGCAACAGGCCCTGGAACTCGCACGGTTGGCCAACCCGCCGCTCCTGTAGGCGAGTTGACGCTCGATGGACTCGGTGCCCCGCCCCTCCCGGGCGGCGGGGCACCGCTGTCGGCGAGGCGGTGCCGTTCTCCGGCCCTTGGACGGTGCCGCCCGCTGACCGACCGTGGACCGGGGGTCGCCGACCGGGCCGGGCGGCTGCCGCGGGCGTGAAGTCGAACTGGAGGCAGCGGAGTTGCGCGCCGGACTGGCGCCTCGGCCAGGTGTTCTCAGTCCCGCCGCAGCAGCGCGTCCGTCGCCCGCCCGAACATCCACCGCGCCGACCGTTCCAGCGGGCGGTCGGCCACACCGGGCAGCCCGCGTACGTTCACGTCCTCGCGCCAGACCACCCGTGAACCTCCGTCCTCCGCCGGGTGGACCTCGATCTCCGCCCAGCCGGTGACGAACCTGCCGCGCTTCTCCAGCCGGCACCGCCCCGGACCCCCGTCGAGCGGCGGCCGCCAGGCGGTGACTTCCATCGGGTCGTCGAACGCGAGGGGCCCGATCCCCGACCGGGCGACGAACACGGTGCCGCGCCCTGTCGGCGGCGGGGTGCGCACGGTGACCCGGGTCAGCGGCACGACGTCCGCGTGCCGCGGCCAGTCGGTGAGGCGGCGCCAGCTCTCGGCGACGGAGAGCGGGGTCACGCGTTCCAGGACGAAGAGGGCCACGGGGCGAGCCTACGGGCGTTCGTCGCGATCGGGTCCCGGACAGGGCCGGGGCGCCGTGACGGCGTGACTCAGGGCCGGTACACGGTGCCCGGTTCGGCCTTCCCCGGTGCCAGCAGCTGGGGGACGGTGACGAACACGTAGCCGCGTTCCTTCAGTGCGTCGATGATGCCGGGCACGGCGGGCACCGTGCCCGGGTAGAGGTCGTGCAGCAGGATGATCCCGTCCCGGGACGACTGCTGCTGGACGCGCTTCGTGATGAGCGCGGAGTCGTCGGTCTGGTAGTCCTTGGCCGTCACGCTCCACAGGACCTCCGCGAGCCCCTCCTCGCGCGCGATCCTGTGCACGGTGTCGTCCGTGCGGCCCTGCGGCGGACGCATCAGCGTCGGCCTGTGGCCGGTGAGCCGTTCTATGGCCTCGTCCGGGCGGCGCAGTTCCTCCCGTATCTCCTTCGGGGATATCCGGGTGAGGATCCGATGGTCCCACGTGTGGCTGGCCACCTCGTGGCCCTCGGCCGCCATGCGCCGGACCAGCTCCGGGTACTTCTCGATGTGCCGCTTGCCCAGCAGGAAGAACGTCGCCGGGACCTTCTTCTCCTCGAGGATGTCGAGCAGCCGGGCCGAGTGCTCGCTCGGGCCGGCGTCGAAGGTCAGCGCGATGCACTTGGCCTTCCGGCAGTCGACGGCTCCGAAGCCGACCCGCAGTACGGCGTCCTCCGCGTCGGCCCGTGCGGCGCTCGGCGCGGTGGTGTGCAGTGTCGTGCACCCCGTGAGCGGGAGGGCCAGAGCCACGGCGGCGGAGATCGTGGCCACGGCACGGAACCCGGGCAGGGGTCTTTTCATCTTCCAGGGCAGAGAAGGCATGCCCGCACTATACATACCGTGTATACACGGTATGTATAGTGCGGAGTGCTGGGCTGAAGCGCTGGTCGGCAGCCTGTTGCGGGCCGGGCGGAGGACTCGGGGGACGCTCTTCGGGGGAGTGCTCAGGCCGCCACGCGCAGCCCCGCCGTCCGCCGGACCCGGCGTTCCGCGCCGACCGCGAAGACCCCGCCGGGTCTTGAGGTGTTCGGGGGCGACCGCTCGGGGCCGGCTTCACGTCTTCGGGGCATGCCCGGCTCTCCGGGCGGCGGCGTGCCGGTCAGACGAGCTTGCGCAGGGTGTCCGGCCCCGGCGGCCGGTGCCCCGGGCGTCGTACGCCGGCCGTGCGGCCCACGAGCAGGGCCAGCGACAGGAGGCGCCGCCAGTCGAGGGCGGGCTTCGCCGTCGGGACACCGGGCCGGTTCCTCGGGACGCGCACCCGGAGCGCACCCGGCACGACCCGGCAGTGCACCGGCGTCGGCAGGACCATGGCCTCGCCGTCGATGCCGACCTCCAGTTCGGCGCTGTCGGCACCGACGACGACCTCGCGGGCGGTGAGGACGGAGAGGCCGCCCGGGTCCGGGGCGAGCAGCAGCGCGGCGGCCTCCACGGCGCTGTCGACCTTGACGCCGAGGATGCCGAGCAGCCCGGAGTCGAGCCGCTCGCGGCGGCCCAGACCGGCGGACTCGTTCGTGCGGTAGGGGTTGTTGCTCACCAGCAGGGCCTGCGGGGCGTCGAGGGTCGTGCCGGCGGCCTCCGCGGTCAGCTGCGGCCCGCGCTGGCGGGTGAGCAGGTCCGGGAGGAGTTGCAGCGAGGTGCCGATCTTGTCGTCCCGGTAGGCGGGATCCTGGACGACGGCCGCGTAAGCGCCGAACGACGCGTTGTTGACGAAGGGGTGGCCGCCCGCGAAGCCGAGGTCGACGCGCAGCTCCACACCGTTCGGCAGGGCGTCGAGGCATGTGGACGGGTCGTCGCGGTCGAGACCCAGGTCCATCGCGAAGTGGTTGCGGGTGCCGGCCGAGATCACCAGGAACGGCAGGCCGTGTTCGACGGCGACGGCCGCGACGAGGGCCTGCGTCCCGTCGCCGCCCGCGACGCCGAGCAGATCCGCGCCGTCCGCGACCGCCTGCCGGGCCAGCTCGGTCACGTCCTGATGGTTCTCCGGGTCGAGCAGCACGACCCGTGCACCGAGCCGCTCGGCCTTCTCCACGAGGCCGAACTGCTCCACCTTGCCGCCGCCGGAGCGCGGGTTCATCAGGACGAACGGGCGGCGCGGTGGCGGGGTGCGGTGCTCCTTCATCGGCCGCACCCGGCCCCGGGCGCTCCGCAGCGCGTACCGGCCGCACCAGACCGCGAGGACCCACAGCACCGGCGACAGCAGCAGCGTCCACAGCAGCGTGACCGCGAGGACCACGATGACGCCGAGGGGTACCGCGATCGCCAGCAGCCCCGCGATCCAGCGCGCGGGGCCCCGCCGGGTGAGCATCCACCACAGCGCCGCCGCGGCGACGGCCATGCCGACGACGGCGGCGATCAGGAGCAGCACGCCGCGCACCCCACCGGTGAAGAGCGGCACGGCCACCGCGAGTGCCGCCGCGGCGAGCGACGCCCTCGCCGCCCACCGCTCCCGGGCCGGCGGTCTCGTGTCCGTCATCGTTCCTCCACCGCTCGGTCCCTCACGCACTGACCTCACCGTACGAGAGGAACCGCTCCTCCGGTCACGCGGACCCGGTCCGCCGGGCTCCCGAGGGGCTGGGCCCGAGGTCGGGGAACCCCCGCTCGCGGCCGAGCCCGCCGCGGGCGGGCCGTGCGCGTCAGGGGGCGGTGGCGGCGCCGTCGGCGCGTTTCGCGGAGGGGCCGGGGCGGGTCCGCGCGTCGGGCGGGATCAGCTCGCCGTGATCCGCGCCGCAGACGACCACCGCGCGGACCTGCTCGCCGCAGCCGTCGTGCACGACCTCCAGGGGCGGGCCCTCGGGGTCCGCGGTGTGGCGGTCGCCCCACTGCTTCAGCGCGATCATGGCGGGCCACAGCTCCCAGCCCTTGCGGGTGAGCCGGTACTCGTGCCGGGTGCGGCTGCCCGGTTCGCTGTAGGGGACGGTGTCCAGGATCCCGGCCGCGACGAGCTTGCGCAGCCGGTCGGCCAGCACGCTCTCGGACAGGCCGACATGGCGGCGGAAGTCGTCGAACCGCCGCACGCCGTTCATGGAGTCCCGCAGGACCAGCATCGACCACTTCTCGCCGATCAGGTCGAGCGTCCGCTGGACCGTGCAGTTGTCGGTGCTGGTGTCGAGCCACGTCATGGGGCCATCGTAGGCTGGCTGTGTCATTGACAGCCAGGTCTCGTGCTGGCTAACTTCGAAAAAAGAAGACAGACCGGGTCGAGCGGAACGGGGAACGGCATGGGCAGGTCACGCACATACGACTGGGAGGACCCGGCCGTCTCCGCGTCCGCCGTCGGGCACCACAGCGGCCTCGACTTCCTCCGCGAGGTGCAGGCCGGACGGCTCCCCGCACCACCGATCGCCGCGACCCTCGGCATGACCCTCGAAGAGGTCGAGCACGGCCGCGCGGTCTTCTCCCTGATCCCGGGGGAGGAGCACTACAACCCCATCGGCAGCGTCCACGGCGGGGTGTACGCCACGCTGCTCGACTCCGCCGCGGGGTGCGCGGTGCAGTCCGTGCTGCCCCCGGCCATGGGCTACACGTCGCTGGACCTGACCGTGAAGTTCCTGCGGCCGGTCACCGTGGACACCGGCAGGATCCGCGCCGTCGGCACCGTCCTCAACAGCGGCCGCCGTACGGCCCTCGCCCAGGCGGAACTCCTCGACGGGGCCGACCGGCTGCTCGCCCACACCACCAGCAGTTGCCTGCTGTTCCCCGTCCCCGTCTGAGCCCCCGATCGAGCGCCGCGGGCACCGACCGGCCTACAGGGGCGTGTGACCCTCCAGGTACTGGCGTACGGCCCCGGGCAGCCCGGTACCGATGGCCTCCGCGAACGGGGTCCAGCGGAGCTGCTCCGCGCCGAGCCGGGCCTCCGCCGACGGGGTGTCGCTCAGCAGCCGGCACACCACGGTCGACGGGCCGGCCACCGGACCCTCCACCGCGTCGCCGTCCGCCTCCAGGAGCGAGGAACCGTCCACGAGGTAGCCGGTGAGTTCGTAGACCACACGCGCCGCCGTGGCCTGCGGACGCTCGGCCGGTTCCGGGGGTCCGGACGGCAGCCCCCAGCCGTTCGGCGCGTCGACGAGCAGCAGCAGGCCGTCGTCCACGACGACCGCCTCCACCGTGTCCCGGGCGGTCTGCTCCAGAGTCATGGCCCAACCGTTCCTTCCGTTGCCGCGCGACCGTCGGGCCGGTCCCGTCCGGGTGTCCCGTTCCTACCCGGCGGGAGCCGGTTCACGCGGCGCGGACACCTCCCCGCGCCGAGCCCCCGCCCGTGCCTCTCCCCGCCGGGCTGCGGGGTCGCAACGGGACTAACGTGACGGTGTATGAGGATGAAGCTCCCCCTGGACGCCGTGCCGCGCCTGACCGGCGCGATCGTCCTCGGCGCCGCCGTCGGCGTGGCCGTGGGTCTGCCCACCGACATCCTGCTGGGCCTGCTGGCCGGGATCGCCGCGACGGAACTGTTCTTCGTCCTGGCGGGCTGGGCGGTGCTGTGGCCCATGGACGCCGCGGCCACCCGGCGCAACACCCGGCGCGAGGACTTCCGGCCCGTGACCGACGAGTTCGTCGTCGTCGCGGTCGCCCTGTGCGGGCTGTTCGCGATCGTGCTGCTGCTCGTGCGCGGAGGCAAGGCGGACGACGGACACGCGGCCGCGGTCACGGCCCTGTGCGGCGTCTTCCTCGCCTGGTCCGCGCTGCACCTGATGTACGCCACCCGCTACGCCTACCTGTACTACGAGCACAACGGCGGCATCGACTTCAATTCCGACGACCCGCCCTCGTACCGCGACTTCTTCTATTTCAGCTACAACCTCGGAATGACGTACCAGGTCTCCGACACCGACGTGTCGAGTTCCGCCATCCGTTCCATCGTGCTCAGGCATTCCCTCCTTTCGTATGTGTTCGGCACCAGCATTCTCGCCACCGCCATCAACGTCGTCGTGGGAATCGTCAGCGGCTGACGCGCCGGACGCCGGACACGGGGGTGCTGACGAGTTCCCGGCGCCGGGAACTCGTGCGGATTCCTCCGGCACCCAGCAGGATGGGGAGAGGTACCGACCGTCCCGCACGCGAGGGACACTCCCGCGTCTCACGAGGAGGCCGACTCTTGGCTGAGCGACAGGCCGTCATCTCCCGGCCGGCCAGGGCCACCGTCTTCCTCGTGCTCACCGTCACGCCGGGCCACGAGGACACGGTCCGCGACCTCCTGGAGGACGTGTCGGGCCTGCGCCGCTCCGTCGGCTTCCGCGCCCCCGGCGACCGGCTCGCCTGCATCGTCGGCATCGGCTCCGAGGTCTGGGACCGGCTGTTCGACGGGCCCCGCCCGCGGGAACTGCACCCCTTCACCGAGCTGACCGGCAAACGCCACCGGGCCCCGTCCACCCCCGGCGACCTGCTCTTCCACCTCCGGGCCGACCGGATGGACCTCTGCTTCGAACTGGCCCGGCTCATCATGGAACGCCTCGACGGCGCGGTCAGGACCGTCGACGAGGTCCACGGGTTCAAGTACTTCGACGAGCGCGACCTGCTCGGCTTCGTCGACGGCAGCGAGAACCCGGAAGGGCAGCTCGCCGCCGACTCCGTGTTCGTCGGCGACGAGGACCCGGACTTCGCGGACGGCAGCTACGTGATCATCCAGAAGTACCTGCACGACATGGCCGCGTGGAACGCCCTGCCCGACACCGAGCAGGAGAAGGTCATCGGCCGCACCAAGGCGGCCAACGTCGAACTCCCCGACGACGTCAAACCGGCCGACTCCCACGTCGCGCTCAACACCATCACCGACGACGACGGCGACGAACGCAAGATCGTGCGGGAGAACATGCCGTTCGGCGCGCCCGGAGAGAGCGAGTTCGGCACCTTCTTCATCGGCTACGCGCGCACCCCCGACGTGACCGAGCAGATGCTGCGGAACATGTTCCTCGGCGACGGCCCGGCCCCGCACGACCGCATCCTCGACTTCTCGACCGCGATCACCGGCTGCCTCTTCCACGTCCCGACCGTCGACTTCCTCGACGACCTGCCCGCACCCCCCGGCGAGGACTGGACGGACGTCGCCGCGGCCTCCGGCGAGGAGACGGCGGCGGACCCGCCCGCCCCGCCCGCGGAGCGGCCCACGGCGGACGGCTCGCTGGGCATCGGCAGCCTCAAAGGAGTCTGAACATGACCACGTTCGACGGCACCGGCAACCTGCACCGTGAACTCGCCCCCATCACGCCCGCGGCCTGGGCCGAGATCGAGGACGAGGCGCGCCGCACCTTCCGGCGCAACCTCGCCGGACGGCGCGTCGTGGACGTCACCGGCCCCGAAGGCCCGGAACTCGCCGCCGTGGGCACCGGCCACCTCGCCGGCATCGACGGCCCCTCGCCCGGGGTCACCGCCCGGCTGCGCCAGGTCCGGCCCCTCGTCGAACTGACCGTGCCGTTCCGCGTCGGCCGCGACGCCGTCGACGACGTCGACCGGGGCGCCAAGGACTCCGACTGGCAGCCGGTCAAGGACGCCGCCCGCACCATGGCGTTCGCCGAGGACCAGACCGTCTTCAACGGCTACGCCGCCGCGAGCGTCGACGGGCTGCGGGCCCGCACCTCCAACCCGGTACTCCGCCTGCCCGCCGAACCGCGCGACTTCCCCGACGCCGTCAGCCACGCCCTGAGCACCCTGCGGCTGGCCGGCGTGCAGGGCCCGTACACGCTGCTGCTCGGCGCCGAGGCCTACACGGCGGTCAGCGAGACCTCCGACCACGGTTACCCCATCGCCGCCCACCTCGGCCGGATGCTCGACGGCCGGCTGATCTGGGCGCCCGCCGTCGAAGGGGCCTTCCTGCTCACCACCCGGGGCGGCGACTACGAGCTGCGGCTCGGCGAGGACCTCGCCATCGGCTACACCTCGCACGACGCCGACGGCATCGACTTGTACTTCCGCCAGACCCTGACCTTCCTCGTGTACACGGACGAGGCCGTGGTGGCGCTCGACCCGTGGACCGACGCCGGCACGGACCGGGCCTGACAGTCCCTGACAGGCCCCGGCAGGGACCGACCCTGCGCCGAGGATGCCGAGGGACGCCGAGGGACGACCACAGACACGGCCCCGGCGGACCGACGTCCGCTCCGCGTGTACGCGCTCCCGTGCCGTGGTCCTGCCCAACCCGCCTTTCCCCGAAGCGAGTTCATCGTGTGCCGGTGCATTGCCGCCGCCCGCGGAACCGGCCCGGGCGATGCCGTCTCCGGTTGCGGAGCAATGGGCCCCGCGAAATGGTGGAGAGTACTCATCGCCGCTCCGGGAGCTGCTCATGTCGATGTCGACGTACGGTTTCGGCTCGTCCGATCCTTTCGGCGAATTGCTGAACCGCTTTTTCGGTATGTCACCCGCGTCGTCCCCGCCCGCGGTGCAGCGCGTACCGATCGGGCGGCTGCTGACCGAGTCGTCGCAGGAACTCCTCAATCTGGCCGCGCAGCGCGCCATGGAGGACGGCACCTCGGACCTCGACACGGAGCAGCTGCTCTGGGCCGCCACGAAGGTCGAACCCTCGCGCTCACTGCTGGCCCAGGCCGGGGTCGACCCCGACGCCCTCGCCGCGCAGCTCGCCGAGGTGCTGCCGCGCGAGGCCAGTGAGCCGTCGTCGGAACCGGGCCTCACCCCGGCGGCCAAGCGCACCCTCGCCACCGCCTACGCCCGCTCGCAGGCCTCGGGGGTCTCCTACATCGGCCCCGAGCACATCCTGGGCGCCCTGCTCGGCGACGCCGACAGCGGCGCGGCGCAGCTTCTGCGCGCCGACGGACAGGACGCGCAGAAGCTGGCGGGTCTCACGGAACGCGCCGCACGTCAGGAGAACCGCTCGTCCGCCGAGCCCGAGAAGCCCGCGACGACCCTCGACGAGTTCGGGCGGGACCTGACCGAGGAGGCCAAGGCCGGAAAGCTCGACCCGGTGGTCGGGCGGGCCGAGGAGATCGAGCAGACCATCGAGATCCTCTCCCGCCGCTCCAAGAACAACCCCGTCCTCATCGGCGAGCCCGGCGTCGGCAAGACCGCCATCGTCGAAGGGCTCGCCCAGCGCATCGTCTCCGGCGACGTCCCCGAGACGCTGAAGGGCAAGCGGGTCGTCTCGCTCGACCTGTCCGGCATGGTCGCGGGCGCCCAGTACCGCGGGCAGTTCGAGGAACGCCTGAAGAAGGTCATCGAGGATGTCCAGGACTCGGACGGCGAGATCATCCTCTTCATCGACGAACTCCACACCGTGGTCGGCGCGGGCGCGTCGGGCGAGAGCTCGATGGACGCGGGCAACATGCTCAAGCCCGCCCTCGCCCGCGGAGAACTGCACGTCGTCGGCGCCACGACCATCGACGAGTACCGCAAGTACGTCGAGAAGGACGCCGCGCTCGAACGCCGCTTCCAGCCCGTGATGGTCCCGGAGCCGACGGTCGAGGAGACCGTGCAGATCCTGGAGGGGCTGCGCGACGCCTACGAGGCGCACCACCAGGTCCGCTTCGCCGACGGCGCCCTCGCGGCGGCGGCCGAGCTGTCCGACCGCTACATCAGCGACCGGTTCCTGCCCGACAAGGCGATCGACGTGATGGACCAGGCGGGCGCGCGCGTACGGCTGCGCAGCGCGAGCCGCTCGACCGAGGTCGCCGAACGCGAGGACCGCGTCGCCAAACTGCGCCGCGAACGCGACCAGTCCGTCGCCGCCGAGGACTTCGAGCGGGCGGGCCGGCTCAAGCAGCGGATCGCCGAGGCCGAGGGCGAACTCGCGGGCATCGAGGAGCGCCGGGCCGGCGTCGTGTCCGTGACCGCCCGCGACATCGCCGACATCGTCTCCCGGCGCACCGGTATCCCGGTCTCCCAGCTCACCGCCAGCGAGAAGGAGAAGCTCCTCAAGCTGGAGGAGGAGATGCACTCCCGCATCGTCGGCCAGGACGAGGCGGTCACCGCCGTGTCGCAGGCGGTGCGCCGCAACCGCGCCGGCATGGGCGACCCCAACCGCCCCGTCGGCTCCTTCCTCTTCCTCGGTCCGACCGGCGTCGGCAAGACCGAACTGGCCAAGACCCTCGCGGAACTGCTCTTCGGTGACGAGAACCGCATGACCCGCTTCGACATGAGCGAGTTCCAGGAGAAGCACACGGTGGCCCGCCTGGTCGGCGCGCCTCCCGGATACGTGGGCTACGACGAGGCCGGCCAGCTCACCGAGAAGGTCCGCCGGCAGCCGTACAGCGTCGTGCTGTTCGACGAGGTGGAGAAGGCCCACCCCGACGTCTTCAACACCCTGCTCCAGATCCTCGACGACGGACGGCTCACGGACGGCCAGGGCCGCACCGTCGACTTCCGGCACTGCGTCGTGATCATGACGTCCAACATCGGCGCGCACCTGATCCTCGACCACAAGGGCGACGTGTCCGAGCTGAAGGACGTGCTGATGGACGAGTTGCGGACGCGGTTCCTGCCGGAGTTCCTCAACCGCATCGACGACATCATCATCTTCCACGGCCTCAGCGAGGACGACCTCTCGGAGATCGTCGACCACTTGCTCGGACAGAGCGAACGCCGGGTGCACGCGCAGGGGATGAAGCTGGAGGTGACGGACGCGGCCAAGAAGCTGCTCGTCGCCCACGGCCACCAGCCCGAGTTCGGCGCACGGCCCCTGCGTCGGACCATCCAGACCGAACTCGACAACCGCATCGCCGAGTTGCTGCTCAGCGGCGAGGCCGAACCCGGCGACACGATCGTCGCCGACGTCCGGGACGACACGGTCGACTGCACCGTGCGCAAGGGGGAGGGCCCGGCGGCGGAGGACCCGGGCGGCGACGGGACCGCGGACGAGCAGGACGGCGTGACGAACGACGGGACGGAGGACTCCTGACACCGAAAGGCGTGCCCGGGCGGGCGTGCGTCCGTCCCGGGCAGTCCATTTGAGGAGGCTGCGCATGACGCACCACAAGTCCAACCGAGCTGTCGAAGGCGATCCGGAGCACGGCCACAGCAGGGGCATGCCCCGGCGGGTCGACGAGGACGAGCTCCAGGCACGCACGGAACGCGACCGGCGCGAGGCCGGTCTGCCGGGCGGACCCACGGAGGACCCGGACACCGCGTACCGGCAGGAGCGCGAGGAGATCGACCGCGAGGTCGGCACCGGTGAGATGCCCGCGGGCCGGATCACCCGGCGTGAACGGGATCCCTTCCCGCCGTCGCACTACGAGCGCTGACGCAATGACGACGGCCGGCCGCGGGATCACCTGAGGGTGGTCGCGCGGTCGGCCGTCCTGCTGTCCCGGTCCGGTGGCCCGACGGTCACCCGTCGGTGGCGGACCCGGATCCGTCGCCGAGAGAGACCACCTCCGCGCTCTCCTGTCCGTCGGGCGCGTCGAAGTCCACCGTGTCCCCCGGCCGGCGGCCGAGCAGCGCGCGCCCGAGGGGGCTGTCGGCGGTGACCAGCGTGCCGTCCTGCGCCACGGCGGTCTCGCCGATCTGCACGGTCTCCACGGTGCCGTCGCCGAACCGGACGGTCACCGTGCTGCCGACCCCGACCAGACCGGTGGGGGGAGGCCCCGCCACGTCCGCCTGACGCAGTCGCGTGGTGATGTCCCTGATGCGGTCGTCCAGCCGCCGCTCGTCGTCGGCGCGCTGCAGCTCGTCCGCCTCGTCGGCCCGGTCGCCCACGTCGGCGTCCGAACCCCGCAGGGTCGCGTGGACGGTGGCCCGCTCGGTGCGGAGGTCGGCGAGTTCCTGTTCGAGGGCCTGCCGGGCGGTCTCGCTGATCGGCGCTGGTTCGGTGGCCATGCCTGCTCCTCGGGAGGGGGGATGTGCAGCACGTTCCGGTGCGGGACGCCGCAAATAAGTCGATCGTAGGTCGAATCGCGACGAAATGTGATGTATGGAATCGTGGAGCGCGGTGTACCCGACCATCAGGGCACCTCACGGTGCCCCGCGCACGAGGGAGGCTCCGCATGTCGTCGAAGCGACGCCGGAAGAAGAAGAGCAGGCGCAAGCACGCGGCGAACCACGGGAAACGGCCCCAGTCCTAGGCGCGGTGAGACTCTTGAACGCATCCCAGAACGGACACGACGGAGTGGAACCCAACGTGGGGCCCACCCCGGAGGGTGAACCGGAGTTCCATCCGTACCACCACCCGGCGGCCGGCTGGGGTGCGGCCAAGAGCGTCACCCGCGTCCTGGTGGGTGAGAAGGCCCTGGTCGACGGACCCCGCGCGATCATGCGCATGAACCACGAGCGCACGGGCTTCGACTGTCCGGGATGCGCGTGGCCCGACGACACCAAGGGCCTGCACCTGGACATCTGCGAGAACGGCATCAAGCACGTCACGTGGGAGATGACCGGCAAGCGGGTCGGCCCCGAGTTCTTCGCCGCGCACTCGGTGAGCGAACTCTTCGAGTGGAGCGACTTCGACCTGGAGGACCAGGGCCGTCTCACCGGGCCGATGGTCTACGACCCCGAGTCGGACCACTACGTGCCGATCAGCTGGCGTGACGCGTTCGAACTGGTCGGGCGGACCCTGCGGGAGCTCGACGACCCGAATCAGGCCTCCTTCTACACCTCGGGCCGCCTCGGCAACGAAGCCACGTTCCTCTACCAGTTGATGGCCCGGGAGCTGGGCACGAACAACCTGCCCGACTGCTCGAACATGTGCCACGAAGCCAGCGGCCGCGCGCTCACGGCGTCCCTCGGCACCGGCAAGGGAACCGCCGACCTCAAGGACTGGGAGACCACCGACGCCCTCTTCATCATGGGGGTCAACGCCGCCTCCAACGCGCCCCGGATGCTCACCGCGCTCGCCGAGGCCTACGACCGCGGCGCGCAGATCGTGCACATCAACCCGCTCGTCGAAGCCGCCGCGACCCGCACCATCGTGCCCCACGACTTCACGGACATGGCCCTCTTCAAGTCGACGCGGACCAGCACCCTGAACCTCCAGGTCCGTATCGGCGGCGACATGGCGCTCCTGCGGGGCATGTCCAAGGCCGTCCTGGAACAGGCCAAGACCGACCCCAAGGCGCTCGACCAGGAGTTCATCGACCGGCACACGGCCTACTTCGACGACTACCGCGCGGTCTGCGAGGCCACGCCCTGGGACGAGATCGAGCGGCAGTCCGGCATCGACCGCGACGGCATCCTCAAGGCCGCACAGGTGTACCGCGAGGCGGACCGCTCCATCATGAGCTGGTGCCTCGGTGTCAGCCAGCACGAACACGGCGTCGACACCGTACGGGAGATCGTCAACCTCCTTCTGCTGCGCGGCAATCTGGGCCGAGAGGGGGCCGGACCGTCACCGGTGCGCGGCCACAGCAACGTCCAGGGCAACCGGACCTGCGGCATCGACCACCGGCCCGGCGAGGAGTTCCTGAACCGGCTGGGCGAGGTCTGCGGGATCGACCCGCCGCGCGAGCACGGCATGGACACCGTCGCCACGATCCAGGCCATGCGGCGCGGCGACGTGAAGGTGTTCGTCGGCATGGGCGGCAACTTCGCCCTGGCCGCGCCCGACACCCCGTACACCTACGCCGCACTCCGCACGTGCGACCTCACCGTCCAGGTGAGCACCAAGCTCAACCGCAGCCACCTCGTGCACGGGCGGCGGGCGCTCATCCTGCCGTGCCTCGGCCGGACCGAGAAGGACCACCAGCGCGGCGGCATCCAGAGCACCTCCGTCGAGGACTCGATGAGCATGGTCCACCTGTCCATCGGCATGAAGCGCCCCGCCTCGAAGCACCTGCTGTCCGAGCCCGCCATCATCGCCGGCATGGCCCGCGCCGCCCTCCCCGACAGTGCCACCCCCTGGGAGTGGTACATCGAGGACTACGACCGCATCCGCGACACGATGGCGCAGACCCTCGACGGCTTCGAGGACTGCAACCGCCGCGTCCGTCTGCCGCTCGGCTTCCGCATCAAACAGCCCGCCCGCGAACTGGTCTTCCTCACCCCGAGCGGCCAGGCCGAGTTCTCCACCGCGCCCCTGCCCGACGTGGTCCCCGCGCCCGGCACCCTGGCGCTCGGCACGATGCGCTCCCACGACCAGTGGAACACGACCATCTACTCGGACAACGACCGCTACCGGGGGATCAAGAACCTCCGCACCCTCGTCTTCATGAACGAGGACGACATGCGCGAACGAGGCGTCTGCGAGTTCGACCCGGTCGACATCGTCGCCACCGCCAAGGACGGCACACACCGCCGCCTCGACGGCTACCTCGCCATCCCGTACGACATCCCCCGGGGCTGCGCCGCCGGCTACATGCCGGAGATGAACGTCCTCTGCGCCATCGGCGACTACAGCCTCCAGAGCGACCAGCCCCTGATGAAACACGTCAAGGTGACGATCGAGGCGCACGCCTGAACTCAGGCGTACGGGGCCGGCGGTGTGCGACCGCCGGCCCCGTGCCGTCCCCCGTGGTCCCGCCCCCGTTCCCCCGTCTCCTCGTTCAGCCGTGGCGACCCGGCGTGAGGTCAGCGGACCCGGATGAAGAGGACGTCGTAATTGCTGTTCGTGCTGCGGCTCTTGACGTAGACGCCGTCGTTGCCGCCGTTGGGATTTCCGGTGTTGCCCTCGACGGCGGTGAAGCTGGAGCCGGACACCGATCGCACGATGCCTATGTGCTCGTGACCGCCGGTGAAGTCGTTGCCGCCGTTCCAGTCGTAGGCCACGATGTCGCCCGGCTGCGGGCTGGTCGTCACCGACAGGTGGTAGTTGCCGGCCCGTGCCTGCTTCACCCAGCCGGACACGTAGGTGTTGCGGTAGGACGTGGCGCCGGTCTGCTTGCCGACCCAGCTCACGAACGTGGCGCACCAGGCGTAGTCGTCGGTGGACAGCGACAGGCCCACGGCGGACCCGTAGCTGTTCGCGCGGGCGCTGCCCTCGACCGTTCCGGCCTCCGCCTCGGCCACGGTGAGGATCTTGGCGTAGCCGCCGCCGGGCGCGGGCGACGACGGCGGGGTGACCGCCCCGTACAGCGCGGCCTTGGTGTTCGTGCCGACGTGGCCGTCGACCGAGAGGCCCTTCTCGGCCTGGAAGTCCCGCACGGCACTGTCGGTCAGCGACCCGAAGTCGCCGTCGACGGCGAGGTCGGCACCGTGGTGGTTGAGCAGACTCTGCAACTCGGTGACGCAGCCGCTCTTCTGCCCCTTCACGATCTCACTCGGGCACGAGCCGGAGTTCAGGTTGATCGGCGCCGGCGCTCCGTTGCCGCCGCCACCGCCGATGTTCGAGTACAGCGCGGCCTTGGTGTTCGCGCCCACCTCACCGTCGGCCGACAGTCCGCTCGCGGACTGGAAGGACTTCACGGCCGCCAGGGTCAGGGGGCCGAACCCGCCGTCGACGTCGAGGTGCTGGCCCTTGCCGTTCAGCAGGGCCTGCAGCGTGGCGACGCACCCGCCGCTCTGCCCCTCCACGATGTTCGCCGGGCAGGAGGCCGACCGCAGGTCCAGGCCCGTCGACGGCGACTCGTCGGTGTCGTACAGCTCCCGTTTGGTGTTCGCGCCGACCTGACCGTCGACCGACAGACCGTGGGCGGACTGGAAGCTGCGGACCGCGGTCTCCGTCCCCGCCCCGAAGTCCCCGTCCACCTCGACCGAGTAGCCGTGGTGGCGGAGCAGCCGCTGCAGTTCGCTGACGCAGCCGCCCTTGGCGCCCTTGACGACGTTCGCCGGGCACGAGGAGGACATGAGGTTGACCGGCGCGGGCGCCGAACCGCCGGTCGCGTACAGCTTGCTCTTGGTCTGGGGGCCCACCCGCCCGTCCACGGCGATCGCCGTGGCGGCCTGGTACTCGCGCACCGCGTAGTAGGTGTTCGCCCCGAACTCGCCGTCCACCTGCAGCCCGGCACCGTGCGCGTTGAGCAGGTTCTGCAACTCCGTGACGCAGCCGCTCGTCTGGCCCTGCACGATGTCGGTGGGGCAGGACGACGAGGTCAGCTTGATCGCCGCCGGCGCCGCCGCCGCGGGGCCGGCACCGAGCAGGACGCCGGCCGAGAGCATCGCCGCGGTGGCGGCGAACGTCCCGATCCGGACCCGCCACCCCGGGCCGCCGCAGACGGGGTCCCGGTGGTGAGGGCTCTCGCCGGCGGCGGGAGCGTGGATCGCAAGTCTTCCCATGGGCGGGGGACATCTCCTTCGATGATGGGTGGGTCTGCCTCGGCGAGCCGTCTCCGGCCTCGCCGCGACGTCCGCGGGGCCTGTGCCCGGCCGCCGTGGCGCGGCCCGCCCTCCCGGAGCGGGAAAGCGGGCCGCGGGGTGGGTTCACACGGCGATCGGACCGGTCAGCACGGGTAGAGCGACGCGAAGTCGTTCGCGAACCGCTTGAACGCGGCCTTGGTGTCCGCGCCCGGGTCGCCGTCGATGGCGTCGTTGTAGCCCCAGCCGAACTTGAGCATGCGCTGCAGCGCCTTGATGGTGTTCGGGCCGGGGTCGCCGTCGATGGTGTCGGTGTAGCTCCAGTACGCCTTGAGGTGGCGCTGCATGGCCTTCCAGCTGTTGGTGCCCAGCTGGCCGTCGATGCTGCCCGTGTAGCTCGCCGGAGCGTCCCGCATGAAGCACTGGACGTACTTGGCCTGCGTGGTGCTCAGGCCCAGGTTGTTCGTCGCGAGGATGGAGACGGACTGGGTCCGCGGGGTCTGGGCGGGCGCGGCGAAGCCGGGTCCGGCTGTCGCCAGACCGCCGGCGGCGAGTCCGATCACTGCGGCGGTACCCACCAGGGCCCTGGCCAGAACTGTCGATCGCATACGTCGTTTCCCTCTCGGATCGTCGAGCGCACCTTCCACGGCTGTGGTGCAGGTGGCGAGACGAGAGTGCGGCGTGCGGGGCGACGGGCACCAGCGGTGCGCCGCAAGTGAGGTCCCGACGGGACGTCCCTCACGCTGACCTGCGGGGACACCGTCCCGGGAGACGGTTCGGTGGGACGGCGGTGACGGTCGTGACGGGATGACACTTGGGTGCAGCAACCACGTTGCCGTGCGGCCCGGTGTCCGCTGATGCACAATGCGACGGCACAGGGGGCACTGACCATGGCCACTGATCAGGAACGCGTGGTGGGGGAACATGTCGCGTTGGAAAGCGCTGCCTGCGGAACTCGACCCGCGTGTACGGCAGTTGCTGGTGCGCTTACGCCGGCTGAAGGATCACAACGGGCTGACGATGCGGCAGTTGGCGGTCCGGACCGGGTACAGCGCCAAGTCCTGGGAGCGGTATCTGAGCGGCCGGTCGGTGCCGCCGCGCGACGCGGTGGAGGCCATGGCCCGCATCGGTGGTGAGGACCCGACCCGGCTCCTCGCCCTGCACGAGGTCGCCGTCGCGGCATGGCGGGACAGGCCGCTGGGCTCGCCGGGGCAGGGCGCACCGGAAGAAGGTGTGCCGGAAGAGGGCGTGCCGGAACACGCCGTCACGGAACACGCCCCGGCGGAAACGGTGACGACGGACGCGGGCCCGTCGGCCGTGGCCGCGGTCGCACCGGCCCCGGCCGGAGCGGAGGCGGCCGCACCCGAGCCGGAGCAGGCGACGACATCCGCGACGCGGGCCGCCGAAGGACCCCGAATATCCCGGCGGGCGCTGAGCATCGCCCTTGTCTCGGGCTCCGTGGCCCTGGTGCTCGCCGCGTCGGCGGCGGTGCTCGTGGCCGTACGGATCATGGACGACGACAAGGGCGGCGCACCGGCGCCCGCCGGGCACGCCGTTTCCACCGCCGCGACGACGCCGGCCGCCACGAGGGCCGCGTACAGCTGTCACCTCGCACGAGCCGACGGGCACTGGTACGCGGGCAACAGCCGTGCCACCGACTCCACCGTGGCGTACGGCGACTCGGGACCCCAGGTGGCCGAGGTGCAGTGCCTGCTCCGCAGGGCGGGGATCTCACCGGGCGGCATCGACGGGATGTTCGGCCCGTTGACGATGGGCGCGGTCGAGCGCTTCCAGAGGCAGGCGCACCTCGACGTGGACGGCATCGCCGGGCCGCGCACCTGGAAGGCCCTCCGGGGATGACACCGTCGCCCGAACACGCCCGGCTCGCCTCCGAGTTGAGGGCGTTGCGGGAACGCACCGGTCTGAGCCTGTCCGGCCTCGCGGCGAAGACCGCGTACAGCAGGTCGTCCTGGGAGCGCTACCTCAACGGCAAGGCGCTGCCGCCGCGGCAGGCGGTGCGGGAGCTGTGTCTGCTGGCCGGTGAGCCGGAGGGGCGGGCCCTCGCACTCTGGGAGATCACGGAGTCCGGATGGAGCGGCCGGGCGAAGGAGGCACCGAGGGCCGTGACGGCACCGCAGGCGTCGCCGTCACGGCCGACGCCGACGCCGACGCCGACGCCGACACCGGAGCCCGAGGCGACCGCTCGGCCGACGGGAACGCCGCCGACGGTGGTCCACGCCCAGGTCGCGCCGCCCGCTCACCAGGTGCCGCACCGGCCGGTCTCCGCCCCGCCCGACCGTCGGACGGTGACCCTCCTGGCCGTCCTGGCGACGGTGTGCGCCGTGGCCGTCGCGGGAGCGACGGTGGTGCTCGTCGTGCTGACCCGCGACCACGGCGCCGCGCGGCACACCGCCGCGCCGGCCTCGTCGGCGGTGACGCCCCCGACCCGTCCGACCTGCCGTGGAGCGGACTGCGAGGGGCTGAGCCCCATGGTCACGAAGTGCGGCGCCCAGCCCGAGACCCTCGTCCGCCGCCGCATGTCCACCGGTGCCTGGATGGAGGTGCGCTACAACCGCTGGTGCGCGGCGAGTTGGGCGCGGACCTGGGGCGCCCGCGTCGGCGACCGGATCGAGATGAGCGCGGACGGCGCGGGAAGCCCGGTGCGCCGCGCCAAGATCAAGGACGACGTCGACACCGATTCCTTCGTCTACACGCCGATGACGGCGACGCTCCCCGGCGCGGTCGTCACGGCCTGCTTCCTGCCGGCGGCGAGCGACACCAAGGAGTGCTTCGACAGCAGGGTGGCGCCGTGACAGCAGAGTGGCGCAGTGTCGGCGGGGTGACGTGAGGTGCCGGGGTGACGGCGGGACCCGGTGCCCCGCCGGCCCCGCCCCGCCCTACAGCCAGTGCCGCCGCTTGAAGATGAAGTACAGGCTCACGCACACCACACCCATCAGACCGATGGCGAACGGGTAGCCGAACTGCCAGGTGAGCTCCGGCATGTGGTCGAAGTTCATGCCGTAGATCGTCCCGACCAGCGTCGGGGCGAACAGGATGGCGGCCCAGGACGAGATCTTCTTGATCTCCTCGTTCTGTTCGAAGCCCGCCTCCGCCAACGCCCGCATCTCCGCGTTCTGTTGCTGGGTCACGAGCGTCGCGTTGACCGTCAGGATGTCCGTGAGTGCCTGGCGGAAGCCGTCGACGCGTTCGCTGGTGTGGGTGACGTGGTCGGCGACGTCGCGGAGGTAGCGCTGGAGTTCGTCGTCCGTGCCGTACTTGGCGAAGCCGGCCATCAGGCCGTGCAGCATGCCGACGAGCGGGCGGGTGGCACGCTGGAACTCGACCATCTCGCGGGAGAGTTCGTAGATGCGCCGGGACACCGCGGGGTCGCCGCGGAACACCTCGGTCTCGATCTCGTCGATGTCGTTCTGGACTCCGGAGACGACCGGTACGTAGCCGTCGACGACCGAGTCGAGGATGGCGTAGAGCACGGCCTCGGGTCCGAGCCGGAGCAGTTCGGGGCTGTCCTCCATGCGGCGGCGCACCGCGGAGAGGTCCGGTGCCGCGCCGTGCCGGACGGTGATCACGAAGTCCGGCCCCACGAACACGTGCAGCTCGCCGAAATCGACCTCCTCGACCGCGTCGAGATAGCGGGCGGCGCTCAGGACGACGAACAGTGTCTCGCCGTAGCGCTCCAGCTTCGGCCGCTGGTGCGCCTCCATCGCGTCCTCGACCGCCAGCGGATGCAGGTCGAACTCCGCCGCCAGCGACAGCAGTTCGGCCTCGGTCGGACGGGCCAGGCCGATCCACGCCATGCCGTCCGGCTGCTCGCGCAGCTCACGGAAGGTGTCGGCGAGGGACTCCGGGGTCGAGACCCGCACCCCGTCGCGGTACAGCGCGGCCTGGACGACGCTGGCGACCTCGGAGGGCTCGGCCGCGGACGGCTCGGCGTCCGTCGACGGAGGCCGCGTGGGCGCGGGGGACGGCGCGGCGAGAGCGCGGCGCCAGACGGACTTCCGCGTCTCCTTGGCGCTCTTGGGGCTCCCGGACGTCCTCGGCTCCCCGGCGTTGCCCGCCGTGTCTCCCGGGTCCTTCCGGTCCCGCTGGTGGCGCGGGTTCTTCGAGGCTGAGCGGGCGCGTCGCTCCGACATCGCGGCTGCCTCCAGAGTCGACCGTACGTCTGTGTGATCACTGAGCAGGATATACGGGGCATACGGCCTGGGAGCATCCGGCGGGGGCGCCATCGCGACGGAGTTGCGGACCGTAGGTGTCCGCGAGCGGGACTAGCGTGCGGAGCATGACGAAGACGACTGCGACGGCCCCCGTGCTCGGCACCCGCGCCCTCAACCGGGCGACCCTCGATCGTCAGCTCCTGCTGCGCCGCTCCACGCTGTCCGCGACCGCGGCCGTCGAGCACCTCCTCGGTCTCCAGGCGCAGAACGTGAAGCCGCCGTACTACGCGCTCGCCGCCCGGCTGGACGGTTTCCGGCCCGACGAGCTGTCGGCCGCGATGGACGCGCGCGACGTCGTCCGGATCGTCACCATGCGCTCCACGATCCACACGCACACCGCCGACGACGCCCTCACCCTGCGTCCCCTGGTGCAGGCCGCCCGCGACCGGGAGCTGGGCCAGTTCCGCAAGGGTCTCACCGGCGTCGATCTGGACCGGCTCGCCGCGATCAGCCGTGAACTGGTGGAGGCCGGGCCGCGCACGATGAAGGAACTGCGCGAGGCGCTGCTCGTCGAGTGGCCGGACGCCGACCCGTTCGCCCTCTCCGTCGCCGCCCGCTGCACCCTGCCCCTCGTGCAGGTCACCCCGCGCGGCCTGTGGGGGCGCAGCGGCCAGGTCGCCCTCACCACGGCAGAGCACTGGCTGGGCCGCCGCGCCGAACCGGTCCCCGCTCCGGACGCGACCGTCCTGCGTTACCTGGCCGCCTACGGGCCCGCCTCGGTCAAGGACATGCAGACGTGGGCCGGCCTGACCCGGCTCCGGGAGGTCTTCGAGCGGCTCCGGCCCGGGCTGCTGGTCTTCCGCGACGAGAACGGCGTGGAACTCTTCGACCTCCCCGACGCCTCCCGTCCGGAGGCCGACATCCCCGCGCCGCCGCGCTTCCTGCCCGAGTTCGACAACCTGCTGCTCTCCCACGCCGACCGCTCCCGGGTCGTGCCCGCCGACCTCAAGGGGCGCGCCTGGCAGGGCAACCAGGCCTACTGCACCCTGCTCGTCGACGGATTCCTCGCCGGGCTGTGGCGGCTGGAGGAGAGCGCGCTCGTCGTCGAGCCCTTCGGGGAGCTGACCAAGGGGCGGCGTGCCGAGGTCGTCGCCGAGGGGGAGCGGATGCTCGCGGTGATGCACCCGGGCGAGGGGCACGACGTGCGGTTCGGGACGGTCGCCCGGCCCTGACCGGCGCGGCACGGCGACGGGACGTGACGGGCGGGACGGCGCCGGGACGTGAGGGGCCGGCGGACAGGGGGCACTGCGGGGAAGCTGTCCGCCGGCACGCGGGGGTGGCCGGGAGGTGGATGGGGAGCGTTGCGGGCCGCTCGTGGAGGCCCGCAACGCCCCCCTGCTGCTACCTGAGGGGTGCTCAGGAAGTTATCGGTGGCTACGAGGTGACCTGCGCGGTCACGAGGCCGGAGAACGTCGTCAGGCGGGTGTAGACACCCGGGTAGCCGGCCTCCGCGCAGCCCTCGCCCCAGGACGTGATGCCGGCCAGCACCCCGCCGATGAGCAGCGGGCCGCCGCTGTCGCCCTGGCAGGTGTCGACGCCTCCCGACGTGTAGCCGGCGCAGACCATGTCGGAGGCCACGTAGTCGGAGCCGTAGGAGCTCGCGCAACTGGCGCTGGAGACGATCGGCACGGTCGCGGTGCGCAGCTGGTTGGAGGAGCCGCCGTTCTCCGAGGTGGTGCCCCAGCCGACGATGCGGGCCGAGGTGCCGGTCGCGTACACACCCGTGTCCGAGGAGGAGACGTACTTGGCCGTGGCGTACGACATCGCCGTCGACAGGGTCAGGACGGCCACGTCGTCGCCGTTGGTCGCGTCGGTGTAGTCGGGGTTGATCCAGATCTTGCTGACCTTGCTGACGGTGCCGTTCGTGCCGTTGAGGTACGTTCTCCCGCCCACGACACGGACGCTGCCGGTGGACTCGCCGACCATGCAGTGCGCGGCCGTCACCACCTTGTTGGCGGCGACCAGGGTGCCGCCGCAGAACTGGTTCTGCGAGGCGTCGGTGATCTGCATCATGAACGGATAGGCGGTCGTGGTGGTGGTCGTACCGCCCACGATGGGCTGGGGTTCGGCCACGGCGGAGGGGGCGCCGAGCAGCGCGGTCGCGGCGGCGGCAGCGGTCGCCACGCAGACGGCGGCGGTCTTCTTGGCACGGTCGAGCCCGGACATGGGTCTCCTTGGAAGTTGCCGGTGGGGGGACGCACGGGTGTGGGGGGTGAGTCACGGCACCCATGGCGGGGGAGCCGTGTGCCCGAGCGAGCGGCACGGCCACACGCTAGGGCGTGCGGTCACTCTTCCCCAAGGAGGGAAGCCCCTCGTGGGGTCGGCGGAGGGAAAACCCTTGGCCGGACCGGTCGGGGTTTGACGCGCGCGCCGCCCGGTTGATCCCGGCCCGGACCGCCCGCCCGGCATCGGCCGGTTCACCCGAAGGGGGCAGCGCGGGGCGCCGTTTCACGCAGGACGGCGGAGCGGAAATCCGCTCAGTCGGCCCTGCGTTCCGCCGCCAACCGGACGATGTCGACCCGCGACCGTATCCCCAGCTTCCGGTAGACCCGGGTGAGCGTGGCCTCCACGGTCTTCACGCTGATGAACAGACGAGCCGCGATCTCACGGTTGGTCGCGCCCTCCATGACGAGGGCGGCGACCTGCCGCTCGGTGGTGGCGAGGGTGTCGAGGGCGGCCGGGGCGAGCGGCGGCGCGGCCGGGCGGTGCGCGGCGGCGGCCGTCTCGACCTGCCGGAGCCAGGGCAGCGCGCGGCACCGGCGGAACAGGCGGGCCGCCTCGTCGTACGAGGCGGGTCCCGGCACGGGAGTCCCCCCGGCCCGGGCGGAGCCGAGCGGGTGGGGGAGCGCCCGCAGCCCGGCCAGGGCGTACGCGGCACGCGCCTCCTCCAGACCGTGGCCGAGCTTGGCCAGGCGGTCCTGCGCGGAGGACAACTGTCGCTCGGCGGGGCCCTGTTCACCGCGGGCGGCACGGACCAGGGCCTCCGCGCGGTCGAGCACGGCGAGTACGCTCTCGCGTTCCAGCCGCAGCGCGCGCTGCCGGGTCACGTCGATGACGTCCTGCGCCTCCGCGGCCTCGCCGACCCGGACCAGTGCCTCGGCGAGGTCCCCGTGCCAGCGCCCGCGCGCGGGGTCGACCACACCGAGTCCCTCCTCCAACTCCCGCACGCGGCGCAGGGACCGGACGCACGCGGGTGCGTCCCCGGCGACCAGCTGGGCGTGCCCCAGGGCACCGAGGGCGCGGGACAGGTAGACGAGGTCGCCGTCCTCCTCGGCCCGGTCCACGGCCTCCCGGGCGAGCGCGAGAGCCCGGTCGACGTCACCGCCCGCCGCCTCCGCAAGCGAGGTGAGCATCGCGGTCGCGGCCTCCCCGATGCCCGTGTCGCGGGCCAGCCGCAGGCTCTCCCGGGACAGGTCGAGGGCGCGGCCGCAGTGCCCCGAACGCAGTTCCGTCTCGGCGAGTCCGCGCAGGAAGTGCAGTTCGCTCTCGACCATGCCGCGCCGCTGCGCCTCGCGGAGGAGCGCGGTGATGGTCGTACGGGCCTCGGCGAGCCGGTCTCCCATGACCAGCCAGCGGAAGCGGGCGGCACCGGCGCCGTTGTGGTCGCAGGCCACCCGGGGGTCCTGCGGTTCACGCATCGCCCGCTGGATGGTCGAGGGCGCGTCCGAGTGCCCCATCAGGGTCTCCATCTGCGCCTGGAAGCCGAGCGCGAGGAGTTCGGTGCGCCGGTCCCCGGCGCGGGCCGCGAGGCGCGCGGCGTGGGCGGCCTCCTCGCGCGCCGTGGCCATCTCGCCGTCCATGAGCAGGGCGCGCCAGGCGAGTTGGTAGCGGACGAGGGCGACGAGACCGGGATCGTCGCCGGCGTCCGCGAGGGCCTGCGGGAAGACGGCGTCGATCTCGGCCATGGCCTGTCCGGCGGAGTCCACGACGACCATCCAGGCCCGCACCCGGTCGGCGGGGGCGGTGGCCCGTGCCAGCACCTGCCGCGCGATGTCCCGCGCGAGGTCCGTCTCCCCGGCCGTCAGCGCGTCCTCCGCCGCCTGCAGGCGGCGTTCGTCCGGGCCGGGCCGGGTTCCCGCCGGGGTGTGCCGGGCGGCGAGCAGCCCGAGTCCGACCGCGACCGAGGGCGCGCCCCGGTCCCGGGCCGCGGTCGCCGCCTCACCGAGCCGGGCGGCGACGGCGGGATCGGTGCCGGTGGTGGACAGCGCCAGGTGGCGGGCCCGTTCGATCGGGTCGGAGGCGGCCCCGGACAGGGCGGCGTGCGCGGCGCGCCGCTCCTGGGCGTCCGCCTCCGCGTAGAGCGCCGCCGAGACGAGGGGGTGCGCGAAGCGGATGCCGGGGGTCTCGCGTTCGGTGGCGAGCAGTCCGAGCGCCGCCGCCGAGGCCGTCTCCGCCTCGGCGTTCACCCGGCCCGCCGCGTGCAGCAGGGCCAGGGTCGGGCGGGCCCCCGCGCTCGCGACGAGGAGGGTGCGGCGGGCCTCGGGGGAGAGCATCTCCAGGCGGCTGAGGACGAGCGCGCGCAGGGACGTCGGGACCGGGAGGGGCTCGCCGGGACTCGGCGGCGTGGGGGACTCGGCGAGGGCGCGGCCGAGTTCGAGGGCGAAGAGCGGGTTGCCGCCGCTGGTGCGGTGGATGTCGCGCACCGTGGAGCGGGACAGGCCCGTGTAGCCGCGCCGGCCGAGGAGTTCGGTCACGTGGGTGCGCGACAGCGGGGTGACCCGGACGGCCAGGGTCTCCGGCGGGGACGCGCGTAGATAGCCGTCGTGCTCCTGGGCCTGCGGCTCGGTGTCCGTACGGACGGCGCAGAGCATGCGGACGGGCATGCCGCCGAGCCGGCGGGCGGCGAAGCCGAGCAGTTCGGCGCTGGCCGGATCGAGCCACTGGAGGTCGTCGGCGACGATCAGCACCGGACCGCGCGCGGCCAGGGCCCGGAACGCGGAGAGCACCGCGAGCCGCAGGGCGAGCCCGTCGCGCTGGAGGGTGGACTCACCGCGTCCGGTGAGGGCCGACTCCAGGGCGGTGCGCTGCGGAGGGGGCAGCCGGTCGGCTATCTCGTCGACGACCAGGCCGAGGAGATCGGCCAGCGCGAGGAAGGGGAGATGGGATTCGGTCTCGGTGGACGAGCAGCGCAACACGGTCCGCGCCGATTCGGCGCATTCGGCGGCCAGCGCGCGCAGGACGGTCGATTTCCCAATTCCCGCGGGGCCGTGCACGAGCACACTGCCACCGCCGGAGAGTTGCTCGCGGGCGCGGGCGAAGAGCTCCTCCCGGCCGATGACCAGGTCGGGGCGCGCTCTCGCAGGTTCCTGGAAGTCCCCTCGCACGGTCACCGCTCCCCTCACGTGTCGTGTCCGGGCCAATGTTAGGCAATGTCTCTTTGAATTTCGGACAGTCGGGGTGGTGAGGGAAATAACAACGGCTCCGCATAGCTGATTTCAGAGCACGACGGATTGAATGGCAGCCCCCAGGACGGCAGTTCCGCCGGACCGGCGGGCCTCGCCACCCCGCGGAACGAAGCGTCCCGCAACGGCGGCGCGCGCGCCACCGTCACGGACACGTGTTCCTGTCACGGCAGCAGCCCGGCACGGCGCGCGGCGACGACCGCCTCCAGACGGGTGTGGGCGCCGAGCTTGCGCATGGCCGAGCGCAGATACCCCTTCACCGTCTCCGGACGCACGCCCAGCCGGGCGGCGGCGATCGCGTTCGTCGCGCCCGCCGCCACACACGCGAGGACGTCCAGCTCGCGGGGCGCGAGACCCGCGTCCCGCGGTGCCGCCTCCTCGGCCGGTGCCGCGGCACCGGCCAGCCGGCCGCACACGGCCAGCAGTTCGTCCCGCAGCCGCGGGTCGGCGATCCGCGGGGCCAGCGCCCGCAGTGCCCCGTGCGCCTCCCGCACCTCCTCCCAGGCCGCGCCGCCCGTGCCGCGGGCACCGTCCGCCGCGGGGCCGGACGCGCGGACGACGCCGAGCAGCGCCCGCGCCTCGTCCCGGACCACCAGCGCCTGCTCCACGTCCCGGGCCGCCGCGACGGC
The DNA here is from genome assembly GCF_002078175.1 of Streptomyces sp. M41(2017). Taxonomy (GTDB): domain Bacteria; phylum Actinomycetota; class Actinomycetes; order Streptomycetales; family Streptomycetaceae; genus Streptomyces. The sequence goes on from NZ_MWFK01000001.1 coordinate 4,419,466, forward strand.
CGCCCCGAGCGTGCGGTCACCGAGCGGCTGCGGCGAACGCAGAGCCCCGTACAGCACACCGCGCACCCGCCGTCGTACGACCACCGGGACGGCGAGGACGGAACAGAGCCCCTCCGTCGCCACCGCCATGTCGTACTCGTGGCTGATCTGCCGAGACGCCGAGTAGTCGGTCACCGCGCACGGCCGGGCGAGAGCCACCGCCTTGCCGCCCAGGCCGTTGCCCGAGGAGACCCCGAGGGAGCTCAGCGCCGCCGTCGACGTGCCGCTCAGCTCGCTGATGCGGATCAGCCGGCCGCCCGGGTCGACCAGGCCGCCGAAGGCGACGGGCAGCCCCGTCGCGCGGCGCAGCCGCACCAGCGCGCCCCGCACCTCCACCGCCTCGGCTGTGTCAGCTGCCACCTGCTCGCCCCTTCGTCGCGGCGCACCCCCGTCCGGGGGTGGTGAGACCTGCATCACGGAATACACGATGGTAGGCGGCGGTCCGGCAACGAGGAGGAAACATGACGGCGACCACGGGTGCGACGGAGGAGTTCCGCGCCGCGCGGGACTTCCTGCTGAAGCACCGCGAGGACTGGACGACGGCCTACGAGGGCTTCCGCTGGCCCCGTCCGGAACGCTTCAACTGGGCCCTCGACTGGTTCGACGTCATCGCGCGCGGCAACGACCGCACCGCCCTGCACATCGTCGAGGAGAACGGCGACCGCGTCCAGGTCTCCTTCGCCGAGATGGCCGAGCGCTCCGACCGGGTCGCCACCTGGCTGCGCGAGCTGGGCGTGCGGGCCGAGGACCGCGTCCTCGTCATGCTCGGCAACCAGGTCGAGCTGTGGGAGACCGCCCTCGCCGCGATGAAGCTGCGGGCCGTCGTGATCCCCGCCACCCCGCTCCTCGGTCCCGCCGACCTGGCCGACCGGGTCGAGCGCGGCCGGGTGCGGCACGTGATCGTACGCACCGAGGACGCCGCGAAGTTCGACGCCGTGCCCGGCCGCTACACCCGCGTCACCGTCGGCGGCGCGCGCCCCGGCTGGCAGTCGTACGAGGACGCGGCCGCGGCCGACGCCGCCTTCGAGCCCGACGGGCCCACCCACGCGGACGATCCGCTGATGCTCTACTTCACCTCGGGCACCACCGCCCGGCCCAAGCTGGTGGAGCACACCCACGTCTCGTACCCGATCGGCCACCTGTCCACCATGTACTGGATCGGCCTCCGGCCCGGCGACGTGCACCTGAACATCTCCTCGCCCGGCTGGGCCAAGCACGCCTGGTCGAACCTCTTCGCTCCGTGGAACGCGGAGGCGACCGTGTTCCTGCACAACTACACCCGCTTCGACGCGGGCCGCCTGATGGCGGAGATGGACGGCGCGGGCGTCACCACCTTCTGCGCCCCGCCCACCGTGTGGCGGATGCTCATCCAGGCCGACCTGACCCAGCTGCGCACCCCGCCGCGCGAGGCCGTCGCCGCGGGCGAGCCGCTGAACCCCGAGGTCATCGAGCAGGTCCGGCGTTCCTGGGGCGTCACCGTCCGGGACGGCTTCGGGCAGACGGAGACCGCCGTCCAGGTGTCCAACAGCCCCGGCCAGCCGCTCAAGACCGGCTCCATGGGCCGGCCCAGCCCCGGCTTCCGCGTCGAACTCCTCGACCCCGTGTCCGGCGCGCCCGGTGCGTCCGAGGGAGAGATCTCCCTCGACCTGTCCGACCACCCGGTGGGCGTGATGACCGGCTACCACGGCGAACCGGACCGTACGGCCGAGTCGATGGCGGGCGGCTACTACCGCACCGGCGACATCGGCTCCCGCGACGCGGACGGCTACATCACCTACGTCGGCCGCGCCGACGACGTGTTCAAGGCCTCCGACTACAAGATCTCGCCGTTCGAGCTGGAGAGCGCGCTCCTGGAGCACGAGGCGGTCGCCGAGGCCGCCGTGGTCCCGGCCCCCGACGCACTGCGCCTCGCCGTCCCGAAGGCGTACGTCGTCCTCGCCGCCGGCTACGAGCCGGGGCCCGACACCGCCAAGGTGCTCTTCGAGCACGCCCGTTCGGTGCTCGCGCCCTACAAGCGCATCCGCCGCCTGGAGTTCGGCGAGCTGCCCAAGACCGTCTCCGGCAAGATCCGCCGGATCGAGCTGCGCGAGGCCACGGCCGCCGGCTCGGACGCCGAGTACCGCGAGGAGGACTTCCGGTGAGTGAACCGTCGTACACGCACGGGACGAGCGGTACCCCGCTGCTCGGCGACACGATCGGCGCCAACCTCGACCGCGCGGTGGCTGCCTGGCCGGACCGCGAGGCGCTCGTCGACGTGCCGTCCGGTCGCCGCTGGACGTACGCCGCGTTCGGCGCCGCCGTCGACGAGCTGGCGTACGCGCTGCTCGCCAGTGGCGTCGCCAAGGGCGACCGGGTGGGCATCTGGGCCGTCAACTGCCCCGAGTGGGTGCTCGTCCAGTACGCCACCGCCCGCGTCGGCGCGATCATGGTGAACATCAACCCGGCCTACCGCACCCACGAGGTCGAGTACGTCCTCAAGCAGGCCGGGATCTCGCTGCTGTTCGCCTCCCTCAGCCACAAGGGCAGCGACTACCGGGCGATGGTCGAGGAAGTGCGGGGCGCCTGTCCGGAGTTGAGGGAGACCGTCTACATCGGTGACCCGAGCTGGGACGGGCTGGTGCGGCGCGGGACCCCCGACCTGTACGAGGACCTCCACGCCCGCGCGGCCGAGCTGTCCTGCGACGACCCCATCAACATCCAGTACACCTCGGGCACCACGGGCTTCCCCAAGGGGGCCACGCTCTCCCACCACAACATCCTCAACAACGGCTACTTCGTGGGAGAGTCGGTCGCCTACTCCGAGCAGGACCGCATCTGCATCCCGGTGCCCTTCTACCACTGCTTCGGCATGGTGATGGGGAATCTGGCGGCGACCTCGCACGGCGCGTGCATGGTCGTCCCGGCGCCGTCGTTCGACCCGGCGGCGACCCTTGAGGCCGTGCAGCGGGAGAAGTGCACCTCGCTCTACGGCGTCCCCACCATGTTCATCGCCGAGCTGAACCTTCCTGCCTTCGCGACGTACGACCTGTCCACCCTGCGCACCGGCATCATGGCGGGCTCGCCGTGCCCGGTCGAGGTGATGAAACGGGTGGTCGCCGAGATGCACATGGCCGAGGTGTCCATCTGCTACGGCATGACCGAGACCTCCCCGGTCTCCCTGCAGACCCGCCGGGACGACGACCTGGAGCACCGCACCGGCACCGTCGGACGGGTCCTGCCGCACCTGGAGGTCAAGGTCGTCGGCCCGGACGGCGTGACCGTGCCGCGCGGCAGCTCCGGAGAGCTGTGCACCCGCGGCTACAGCGTCATGCTCGGCTACTGGGAGGAGCCCGAGCGGACCGCCGAGGCCGTCGACGACGGGCGCTGGATGCACACCGGGGACCTCGCGACGATGCGTGAGGACGGCTACGTGGAGATCGTCGGCCGCATCAAGGACATGATCATCCGCGGCGGCGAGAACATCTACCCGCGCGAGATCGAGGAGTTCCTGTACGCCCACCCGAAGATCGCCGACGTCCAGGTGGTCGGCATCCCGCACGAGCGTTACGGCGAGGAGGTGCTCGCCTGTGTCATCCCGCGCGACCCGGCGGACCCGCTCACGCTGGAGGAACTGCGGGCCTACTGCGAGGGCCGGCTCGCGCACTACAAGATCCCCAGCCGGCTGCGGGTCCTGGAGTCCTTCCCGATGACGGTGTCGGGCAAGGTGCGGAAGGTCGAACTGCGGGAGACGTACGCCGAGTAGGGCCCCGGGTGCGGATGGGCGCGCGGCTGCCGGTCCCGGGGCCCGGGTCCGCGGGTTCCCCGCCGGTGGTCAGCCCCCGACCGCGACCAGGTCGTCGGCCGGGCTGTTCACCGGCTGCGGGGTGCCCGTGAGGTCCAGGACGAACAGCGGTACGCCGAGGGCGTCGGCCCGGGCGAGGGCGTCCTCGGCGTAGCCCGCGAGGGAGAAGTACACGCAGGCCGCCGACTCCGTCATCGCCGTAAGCCACAGGCACTCCACGTCCCGCAGCGAGGCCGGGCGCACGGTGGGGTCGACCTGCGCCAGGATGCCGCGCGCGGCGAGCCCGATCCCCGAGGGCGGCCGCTGGTCGGCGCGCCGGACGTCGGGGTAGCCCAGCCAGCGCAGATACAGCGCGGCGGCGGTGACCGCGTCCCGCGCGGTCCGGATGGTCACGGGCCGGAACGGGCCCCGCCGTCCGGCACCGTCGTCCGACGTCCCGCCATCCACCGTCACGCCGGTGCCGGTGCCGGTGCCGGTGCCGGTGCCCGGCGCACCGTCGTCACTCGCGTCCCGGCCCCCGTCCGGACCGATGCCCGTGGTCGCGCCGGCACCGAGGTCGTGGCCCTCGCCGGGCGGGGTGTCGTGTCCCGCGTCCGGGCTTCGGTCCGGGGTGTCCGCCGTCGCCTCGTCGCCGGCGCCGCGGCGCTCGTCCCGGCCGGTGTCGGCCGCCGGGGCGGCGGCCTCGGCGGGGGTCGTGTCCCGCGTCCCGGCTCCGCCGCCGCCCGGATGCGCCGGGCCGTCGACGGACGGCGTTCCGTGTCGACCGCCGCTCCTGGGCCTCTCCTCATCCCCGACGGGAGCCCGGACCTCCTCGGTTCCCGCGTCAGTGCGGTGGTCAGGGCCGGTGGGCCGACGGATGTCGCCCTCGGCCGGCAGGCCACCGGGGAGGTCGTGGGCCGCGGGTCCGCCCGCGTCGGCGCCGGCACGGCGATCGGGCCCGGTGGCGCGGTCCGTGTCCCGCGGGGGAGGAAGCGCCCCGGCCGCCCGGACGGGGATCCGCAGCATCGTCCCGCAGTCGCAGCCCAGTTCCGGGTGCGGCCACTGTGTCTCGCGGGCGCAGGCCCCGCAGCGCACGGTGGCCCACTCGTCGTCCCACGCGCGCACGGTCACGACCGTCGGTTCCACCAGGGCGTCGAGCGAGGGCGCGACGGGCACCCCGCACACACAGGGATAGGACTGCGCCGCGTACCGGTGCTCGCGGCGGCAGGCCGGACACCGCACGGGCACGCTCTCGGCCATGGCCCACTCCAGGACGTCACGTCGGGTCAGCGTGCCCATCGTCCTCCAGCCGGGCCGCCTTCGGCAGCGAAACGGCCCGACGTCCCGCGACAGGACGGGAAGGGCGGCCCGCCCTTGACGCTCCCTCCTCCTCCGCCTACATTGCTTCCAGATAGTAGAAGTTAGTTTCCGCAATACGGAATCTAAAGCTCTCCGCGGGGCGCGACGGGAGCGGGAGAATCCGACATCCGAAGCAGGAGAACTCCATGGCTCGTATGACCGCTGCCCGCGCGGCAGTCGAGATCCTCAAGCGCGAGGGCGTCAGCAACGCGTTCGGCGTCCCGGGTGCGGCGATCAACCCCTTCTACGCGGCGCTCAAGGCGTCCGGCGGCATCAACCACACCCTCGCCCGGCACGTCGAGGGCGCCTCCCACATGGCCGAGGGCTACACCCGTACGCACCCCGGCAACATCGGCGTCTGCATCGGGACCTCGGGTCCGGCGGGCACCGACATGATCACCGGCCTGTACTCCGCGACCGGCGACTCGATCCCGATCCTGTGCATCACCGGCCAGGCGCCGACCGCGGTGATCCACAAGGAGGACTTCCAGGCCGTCGACATCGCGTCGATCGCCAAGCCCGTCACGAAGATGGCCGTCACGGTGCTGGAGGCCGCGCAGGTCCCCGGCGTCTTCCAGCAGGCGTTCCACCTGATGCGCTCGGGGCGCCCCGGGCCGGTCCTCATCGACCTGCCCATCGACGTCCAGCTCACCGAGATCGAGTTCGACCCCGACACCTACGAGCCGCTCCAGGCGTACAAGCCGGCCGCGACCCGCGCCCAGATCGAGAAGGCGATCGGACTGCTCAACGCGTCCGAGCGCCCCCTGATCGTGGCCGGCGGCGGCGTCATCAACGCCGACGCGTCCGAACTCCTCGTCGAGTTCGCCGAGTTGACCGGCACCCCGGTCGTCCCGACGCTCATGGGCTGGGGCATCCTGCCCGATGACCACGAGCTGAACGCCGGCATGGTGGGCCTGCAGACCTCGCACCGCTACGGCAACGCGACGTTCCTGGAGTCCGACTTCGTCCTCGGCATCGGCAACCGCTGGGCCAACCGCCACACCGGCAAGCTGGACGTCTACACCGCCGGCCGCACCTTCGTGCACGTCGACATCGAGCCCACCCAGATCGGCAAGATCTTCGCCCCGGAGTTCGGCATCGCCTCCGACGCCAAGGCCGCTCTGGAGCTCTTCGTCGAGGTGGCACGGGAGTTGAAGGCGGCGGGCAAGCTGCCCGACCGCTCCGCATGGTCCGCCTCCGCACAGGAGAAGCGGGCCACGCTCCAGCGGCGCACGCACTTCGACGACATCCCGATCAAGCCGCAGCGGGTCTACGAGGAGATGAACAAGGCCTTCGGACCGGAGACCCGGTACGTCTCCACCATCGGCCTCTCGCAGATCGCCGGCGCCCAGATGCTGCACGTCTACCGGCCGCGCCACTGGATCAACTGCGGCCAGGCGGGCCCGCTCGGCTGGACGATCCCGGCCGCCCTCGGTGTCGCCAAGGCGGACCCGGACGCGCAGGTCGTCGCTCTCTCCGGCGACTACGACTTCCAGTTCATGATCGAGGAACTGGCCGTCGGTGCCCAGCACCGGATCCCCTATGTCCACGTTCTCGTGAACAACGCCTACCTGGGCCTGATCCGGCAGGCGCAGATCGGTCTGGACATCAACTTCCAGGTCAACCTGGAGTTTGAGAACATCAACTCCCCGGAGCTCGGCGTCTACGGCGTCGACCACGTGAAGGTCGTCGAGGGGCTCGGCTGCAAGGCGATCCGGGTCACCGACCCGAGCGAACTCGGCGCCGCCTTCGAGCAGGCGAAGAAGCTCGCCGCCGAGTTCCAGGTCCCCGTCGTCGTCGAGGCGATCCTGGAGCGCGTCACCAACATCGCCATGAGCAAGACCAACGACATCAGTGCCGTCGTGGAGTTCGAGGAGGTCGCGACCGAGCCGGGCCACACGCCCACCTCGATCCGGACCCTCAAGGTCTGACGCGGCCCACACCCGAACAGAAGCAACCGCGTGAACGAAGGGGCGGCCCATCCCGGGAGGATGGGCCGCCCCGGCGCGTTGTTCCCAGGAGCGGACCCTTCCGGCATCCTCGGCTCATGCGGATGACCGTCCCCACCCCCCTCGGCGACATCGCCGTACGCTGCCTCGCGGAGCCCGTCGGCCCCACCGGGCCCGGGCGGGGTCCTGACCGGGCCGAGGCGCCCGCACTGCTCCTGCTGCACGCCAACCCCGGCGACGGACGCGACTTCGACGCCGTGCTGCCCGCCCTGGCCGACCGGCACCGCACCTATGTCGTCGACTGGCCCGGCTACGGCGGCTCGACCGCGCGCGACCCCGAACGGGTCACTCCCGAAGGTCTGGTGGCCGTCGCGGAACGGGTGATCGACGTGCTCGCCGCACGCCACGGGGTGCGCCGGATCGCCGTCCTCGGCAACAGCGTCGGCGGCTATGTCGCCTGCCGGCTCGCCCAGGGTCCGCGCGCCGCGGCGGTCACCGCGCTCGTCCTGGTGGACCCCGCGGGCTTCACCCGGCACACCGCGCTCACCCGCTGGTTCTGCCGCGAGGTGATGGGCCGTCCCGTCCGCGCCCGCCGCCTGGTGGTCCCCCTGGCCCGCGTCTACCTCGGCCGCCTCGGCTCGCCGAGCGCGCGGGAGACGTACGCCCGCACCCGTCAACTCCCTTACGAGGAGCGGAGGCTGGCCGTGCACTGCGCGATCTGGCGCGCTCTGGCCGACCCGGGCTTCGGGCTCGCCGACCCGGCCGGTCTGGACCTGCCGATCCTGCTGCTGTGGGGGAGCCGCGACCCGGTCGTCCCCGCGCTTCTCGACGGCCGCCGCGCCCGGCGCGCGCTTCCCGCACGGGCGTCGAGCGTACTGCTGCCGACCGGCCACGAACCGTACAACGAACGCCCGGGACTCTTCCTGCGGCACGTCCTGCCCTTCCTGGACGATCCGGGAGCCGTCGCCCCGAGCCGCGTCAGAAGCCCCAGCCGTCCCCGCGGCGGGTGAACCCCGTCGGAAGTGACGGGCACCGAAGCCGGTGAGGTCCCGCACGTGACAGCGCGACGGTCGAAGGCCCCCGGGCCTTCGCCGCCGCGCTGTCGTTCCCGTGCTTCCCCGTACCCCCGTGCGGGACCCGCCGCCCCCGTGCCGGCGGGCCCCGTGTGCCGAGAATGGGCCCCAACCGGCGGGAGTTGAAGCCCCCGGGGCGGTGTTCAGAGCTTGATTTGAGGGTTCCGTAGGCCCGCTACGCCCGCTGGTGTACGTCCAGGGCCCGTTTGCCGCCCGTTTCGGCGCCCGGGTGCTTCCGGCAGCGCGCCGCCGAGCCGGGCGCTCTCGTGTGCCGCCGGACTCACCGCCCGGGGACTCCGTCCTCCGGGTACTCGGAGAGCCCGGGCCAGTCGTCGGGACCGCCGCCCACCCACTCGATGATGTCCGTCTTCTCGACTTCGATCGCGTCGAGGTCGACGTCCGCCTGGCGCAGGATCTCGACCACGTCGTCCAGGTGGTACGCGATGCCGAGCAACCGGTCGCCCGCGGTGACCCGCCGCGATCCGTCCAGGCCGGGCGGGTGCACCACCGTCCGGGGAAAGTCCATGCCGTCAGCCTCCATGCTCCCAGGCTGCTGCGCCCGGCCGTATTCCGCACCCGGAGGTCCCGCCGCGGAGCGGCCCGCCGGGCCCTCGACGCCGACGGCCGGGTGCCGGGTACGGGACCGTCCGTACCCGGCACCCGGCCGGTGAGCTGTGAGGCTGTTCGTGCTGTGAGGTTGTTGCCGTCCGACGGCGCGAGGCTGGGCGCGACAGGACGTTCGCGCCGCCGGACGGGGCGTGTGGGGCCCGTACGGGCCGGTGGAACGGGTGTGGCTGGGACCGCGGCGGATGCGACGGAACCGTGACGCCTCTTCCCTCAGGTCGAGAAGGGGGTCGCGGAACCTTCACCACCGCACTGGCTCGTATGCCGCCGCGGTCCTCGCCTCGCCCGCGGATGGTCCTGCGGCCACCCCTCATCCGGGCCGCATGGTTTCCGCGGGCTACGCGCGCCGCCCTGACCTCCCGTCAGAGGCGGCACGCGAGCCGGGATCAGTCCTCGCGCAGGGCGCGGACCGCCTCCTCCACGCGCTTGCCGTACTCCGGGTCGGCGGCGTGGAAGTGGGCGAGATTCTTCTCGATGACGTCGTCGAGGGAGACCTGGGAGAGGCCGCCGGCGATGTTCGCCACGAGCCGTGAGCGCTCGTCCTCGGACATCAGCCGGTAGAGCTCGCCCGCCTGGAAGAAGTGGTCGTCCTTGGTGTGCAGCGGGGCCTCGTGCGTGCCGGTGTGGCCGTTCACGGCGAGCGGAGCGGCCAGCGGGCGGCCGGTCTCGACGGGGCCGTCGTAGGAGTTCGGCTCGTAGTTCTTCGCGGCGCGGCCCTGGGCGTTGGACGCCATGAGGCCGTCACGGCCGTAGTTGTGCGCGGTCGTGGCCTTCGGCGCGTTCACGGCGAGCTGCGTGTGGTTGACGCCCAGGCGGTAGCGGTGCGCGTCCGCGTAGGCGAACAGCCGGCCCTGGAGCATCTTGTCGGGGGAGGGGCCGATGCCCGGAACGAAGTTGTTCGGGGAGAACGCGGCCTGCTCGACCTCGGCGAAGACGTTGTCGGGGTTGCGGTCCAGGACCAGCCGTCCCACGCGCTGGAGCGGGTAGTCCTTGTGCGGCCACACCTTGGTGAGGTCGAACGGGTTGAAGCGGTAGTCCGCCGCCTCGGCCGCCGGCATGAGCTGCACGTGCAGCGTCCAGGACGGGTTCACGCCGCGCTCGATCGCCTGGAGCAGGTCCGTCTGGTGGGAGTTCGGGTCCTTGCCCGCGAGCTCCTGACCCTGCTCGCTCGAGAGGCTGCGGACACCCTGGTTCGTCTTGAAGTGGTACTTGACGAAGAAGGCCTCGCCCTCGGCGTTCGTCCACTGGTAGGTGTGCGAACCGTAGCCGTTCATGTGCCGGTACGAGGCCGGGATGCCGCGGTCGCCCATCAGCCAGGTCACCTGGTGCGTGGCCTCGGGGGCGTGCGCCCAGAAGTCCCAGACGTTGTCCGGCTCCTGCTTGCCCGTGAACGGGTCGCGCTTCTGGGAGTGGATGAAGTCGGGGAACTTGATGGGGTCCTTGATGAAGAAGACCGGGGTGTTGTTGCCGACGAGGTCGTAGTTGCCCTCCTCGGTGTAGAACTTCAGCGCGAAGCCGCGGGGGTCGCGGACCGCGTCGGCGCCGCCGAGGTTGTCGGCGACGGTCGAGAAGCGGAGGAAGACCTCGGTGCGCTTGCCCACCGTGTCCAGGAAGTCGGCGTGCGTGAAGCCGGTGACGTCGTCGGTGACCTCGAAGTAGCCGTACGCGCCGGAGCCGCGGGCGTGCACCACGCGCTCCGGGATGCGCTCACGGTTGAAGCGGGCGAGCTTCTCCAGGAGATGCTGGTCCTGGAGGAGGATCGGGCCACCGACGCCGGCGGTGGCGGAGTTCTGGTTGTCGGCGACTGGGGCGCCGGACTCGGTCGTGAGCACGCGCTTCGACATCGTGGACCTTCCGTACGTGTGGGCAGCGGGGTCAGCGGAAACCTTCTTCCGCTATGTGGACCACTTCCGCTTCGTGGAGCCTAGGTTCGGGGCGAACGAGACGTCAACAGTTTGTTGAAGGGGATCCGGGCCGCGGTGGCGCCTGGGCGCGACAGGACAGGTGTCAGCGCCACCGCGGCCCGGAGGTTCGGGAGCCCGGACGGAACCGGGCCGGCTCGTCGCCTCGTTCAGATCTGCGCGCCGGAGAGGCGCTCGACCGCGCGCAGCAGCGCGGAGTGGTCCAGGCCGCCGTCGCCCTGCGCGCGCAGGCTGGCGACGAGCTGGGCGACCACGGCGCCGACGGGCAGCGCGGCACCGACGTTGCGGGCGGCGTCCGTGACGATGCCCATGTCCTTGTGGTGCAGGTCGATGCGGAAGCCCGGCTTGAAGTCGCGGTTCAGGAAGTTGTCCTTCTTGCGCGCGAGCACGGTGGAGCCCGCGAGGCCGCCGCCGAGGACGTCGAGCGCGGCCTTCAGGTCGACGCCGGACTTCTCCAGGAAGACCACGGCCTCGGCGCACGCCTGGATGTTCACGGCGACGATCAGCTGGTTGGCGGCCTTCACGGTCTGGCCCGAGCCGTGCGGACCGCACAGCACGATGGTCTTGCCGAGCGCCTCGAAGAGGGGCTCCGCCGTGTCGAAGTCGGCCTGCTCGCCGCCGACCATGATGGACAGCACGGCCTCGATCGCACCGGCCTCACCGCCCGAGACCGGGGCGTCCAGCACACGGATGCCCTTGTCCTTCGCCGCCTTCGCGAGGTCCACCGAGGTCTGCGGGGTGATCGAGGACATGTCGATCAGCAGCGCGCCGGACCTCGCGTTCTCCAGGATGCCGTCGGCGCCGTACGCGATGGCCTCGACCTGCGGGGAGGCGGGCACCATCGTGATGACCACGTCGGCGTCCCGGACGGCCTCGGCGATCGACCCCGCGGCGGTGCCGCCGGCGGCGGACAGGCGCTCCAGCTTGTCCTTCTCCAGGGTGAAGCCGGTGACGTCGTACCCGGCCTTGATCAGGTTCTCCGCCATGGGCGAGCCCATGATGCCGAGACCGATCCACGCGACCTTGGGCAGATTCGTGTTGCTCATGAGGGTGCCTCTCTGGAATCTCTGCTACGTCTTCGGGGTGCCGCTCAGCGGGCGGCTCGGGCGGCGGCGGGCAGCCAGTCGAAGGCCTCCGCGCTCGGCCGGTCGCCCGGCTTGTACTCCAGGCCGACGAAGCCCTCGTAGCCGGCCTTGGCCAGCTGGTCGAGGAGCTCCTCCAGCGGGAGCGTGCCGGTGCCCGGGGCGCCCCGGCCGGGGTTGTCGGCGATCTGCACGTGACCGGTCCGGTCGGCGTACGCGGCGATCACCTGCTGGAGGTCCTCGCCGTTCATGGACAGGTGGTAGAGGTCCATGAGGAACTTGGCGTTGCCGAGTCCCGTCGCCTCGTTGACCTTGTCGACGACCGCGATGCCGGCCGGGGCGCTCACCAGCGGATAGAGCGGCGACTCGGGCCGGTTGAGCGTCTCGATCAGGAGGATCGCTCCGACGCGGTCGGCGGCGCGGGCCGCGAGGACCAGGTTCTCCAGTGCGAGCGCGTCCTGCTCGGCCGGGTCCACGCCCTCGACCCGGTTGCCGTACAGCGCGTTGAGCGCCGTGCACCCGAGCGAACGGGCGAAGTCGGCGGCCACGTCGATGTTGGCGCGGAAACGCTCCGACTCCTCGCCGGGGAGCGACAGGGCGCCCCGGTCCGGACCCGGGAGCTGCCCGGCATAGAAGTTCAGGCCCGTGAGCTGGACGCCCGCGTCCTCGATCGCCTTCTTCAGGGCGTCGAGCTCGGACTGCTCGGGGGTGGGGGAGTCGACCCAGGGCCACCACAGCTCGACCGCGGTGAAGCCCGCCGCGGCGGCGGCCGCGGGGCGCTCCAGGAGCGGGAGTTCCGTGAAGAGGATCGACAGGTTGACGTTGAAGCGCTGGTCTGCGAATCCCATGGGGGTCGGCGCTCCCTTCCGTACTGGCGGCCGTGCTGTCGGCCGGGCCGGCTGTTTCGCAGCGACTCCGTGTTCGCGGAGTCCGGAGATTCCGTATCGCGGAATTTCGTTTCTGCTTAATGGAAGATTGCCGTCGTGTGTCGGAGCTTGTCAAGGGGGTGCCACCGGAAAGCCGCCCCCGTGCGGAGGGGACTGCCGGGGTGGCGGCGCCGCGCAGTAGGTTGAGCCCGTGCGATTGAGAGTGGAGTTCACGACCGAGCCCTTCGATCTCGACGAGGCGCCCCGGCACGCGCTGGTCGCCCGCGAGGTCATCGAGGCGGCCGACCTGGAGGCCGTGGATGTCGGCCCGTTCGGCAACACCGCGGAAGGCGGCGCGGACTCCGTGCTGACCGCGGTCGACGCGCTGCTGCGCAGAACCCTGGAGGCGGGCGCCACCCGGGTCTCCCTCCAGGTCAACGTCGTGGGTGCCGTCGGGGAGGGCGATAAGTGACCGGTATCGGGGACGACCCCTTCGTCACGGCGGTCAAGCCGCTGGTCGACGCGATGGGGGGCGAGATGCTGCCGCCCGACCAGGCCGGCGCCGACGACGTGGTGCTGTCCTGGGAGGGCGCCGACGTCGTCGCCGTGCGCCTGCCCCAGCTCGCCGACTCGCTGGACCACATCCTCGCCGCCCTGGAGCGCAAGCAGGGCAAGCCGCTCGCGGACCTCGACCGCAGGGCCAAGCAGGAGGTCGTCCGCATCCTGGAGGCGCGCGGCGCGTTCTCCGTGCGGCACGGCGTGGAGACCGTGGCCGGTGCGCTCGGTGTCAGCCGCTTCACCGTCTACAACTATCTGAACCGCGAGAAGGGCGCCTGACCAGCGACAACGCCCTGGCCGACGACGGGCTTCTGCCCGCCGTCGGCCGCCGCCGCCCGGACCCTCCGGGCGGCGGTTTTTGTTACCCGAAGTTTTCAACAAAGTGTTGACGTGGTGTTTCCGAGAGCGTTAGCTATCCGCAGCCCGTCCAGCACAAGGCCACGGAGGCTTCCCGTGACGTCGAGTACGACACCTGGCGGCCTCGCCCGGTTCAACGCACTGGCACGGAACGCGGCCTTCGCCGCGCTCCACGAGGCATGCGCCTCCCGGGCGTGGGCCGAGCGGCTCCTCGCCGCCCGCCCGTACGCCACCGCCGACGACCTGTACACCGCGAGCGACGCCGCCATGGCCGAGCTGACCGACGCGGACCTGGCCGAGGCGATGGCCGGGCATCCGCCCATCGGGCGGCCGAAGCCCGGCGACCCGACCTCCTCGCGGGAGCAGCGCGGCATGGCCGGCGCCTCCGAGGAACTCAAGGAGGAGATGCTCGAACTGAACCTGGCCTACCAGGAGAAGTTCGGCCACGTCTTCCTCATCTGCGCCACCGGCCGGACCGGCGAGCAGATGCGCGACGCGGTCAAGGAGCGGATCGGCAACTCCTCCGAGCAGGAGCGCGAGATCGTCCGCGTCGAACTGGGGAAGATCAACCGCATCCGGCTCGGCAATCTCGTACAGGAAGAAGAGGCATGAGCACCGACACCACCGCCTCCGTGTCCACCCACATCCTGGACACCAGCGTCGGCCGCCCCGCCGGGGGCGTCGCCGTCCAACTCGCCGCCCGCGCCGGGCGCGAGGCCGACTGGCGGGCGCTCGGCGGTTCCGCGACCGACGCGGACGGCCGGTGCAAGGACCTTCCGGCGCTGCCGGAGGGCACGACCCACGTACGGCTCGACTTCGCGGTCGAGGCGTACTTCGAGTCGGAATCAGCGACACAGCAAGCCGATGCGCAGCAGGACGCCCCCGCGAATCGGGACAGCGAGACGTTTTTCCCCGAGGTGGCCATCACCTTCGCCGTCAGGCCGGGCGAGCACTACCACGTACCGCTGCTGCTCAACCCGTTCGGCTACTCCGTTTACCGAGGGAGCTAGCAGACATGCCCACGATTCTGGGACAGAACCAGTACGGCAAGGCCGAGAACCGCGTCGTCAAGATCACCCGCGACGGCGACACGCACCACATCAAGGACCTGAACGTGTCCGTCGCGCTCAGCGGCGACATGTCCGAGGTCCACCTCTCGGGCTCCAACGCGAACGTCCTGCCGACGGACACCACCAAGAACACGGTGTACGCCTTCGCCAAGGAGCACGGCATCGAGTCCGCCGAGCAGTTCGGCATCCACCTGGCCCGGCACTTCGTCACCAGCCAGGAGCCGATCAAGCAGGCGCGCATCCGCATCGAGGAGTACTCCTGGGAGCGGATCGCGACCTCGGACGCCAACTCCCGCTTCATCGGCGCCGACGAGGTCAAGCACTCCTTCGTCCGCAAGGGCCAGGAGACCAGGGTCACCCAGATCACCTTCGACGGTGAGAACTGGGAGGTCATCTCGGGCCTGAAGGACCTCGTCGTGATGAACTCGACCAACTCCGAGTTCTGGGGCTACGTCAAGGACAAGTACACGACGCTCCAGGAGGCCTACGACCGCATCCTGGCCACCCAGGTCTCCAGCCGCTGGCGCTTCAACTGGACCGGCGACGACCAGAAGATGCCCAACTGGGAGAAGTCCTACGACCAGGTCAGGAAGCACATGCTCCAGGCCTTCGCGGAGACCTACTCGCTCTCGCTCCAGCAGACCCTGTACCAGATGGGCTCGCGGATCATCAACAACCGCAGCGAGATCGACGAGGTCCGCTTCTCCCTGCCGAACAAGCACCACTTCCTGGTGGACCTGAAGCCGTTCGGCCTCGAGAACGACAACGAGGTCTACTTCGCGGCCGACCGTCCGTACGGGCTGATCGAAGCCACCATCCTGCGCGACGGCTGCGAGCCGCACATCCCGGTGGACCTCACCAACCTGTAGTACTGCACGGGCGGTCCGCACGGGCCGCCCCCCGCGGTACTTCCGCTACAGCCCAGCCCCGACGCGTGCGCCGGCGTCAAGTCCCAGGGGAGAGCGGGGGCATCTGCGCAACACAGCACCACGGACCCGGTCGTCACCCCGCTCGGCCCCCGGGTCCGTCCACCAATGGGAAGAACGAGGAACCGCCGTGGCAGTCCAGCGCATCGTCATCGAGAACTGCGCCATCGCGACCGTGGACGCGGACGACACCGAGTACGTCTCGGGGCACATCGTCGTCGCCGACAACAGGATCGAGTCGGTGGGCGCCGGAAAGGCCCCCGAGAACCTGGAGAACGTGGTCCGCCGCATCGACGGCACCGGGCACCTGGCCACCCCCGGCCTGGTCAACACCCACCACCACTTCTACCAGTGGATCACCCGCGGCCTCGCCACGGACCACAACCTCTTCAACTGGCTCGTCGCGCTGTACCCGACCTGGGCGCGCATCGACGAGCAGATGGCCTACTCGGCCGCGCAGGGCTCCCTCGCCATGATGGCGCGCGGCGGAGTCACCACGGCCATGGACCACCACTACGTCTTCCCGAAGGGCTC
The DNA here is from genome assembly GCF_002078175.1 of Streptomyces sp. M41(2017). Taxonomy (GTDB): domain Bacteria; phylum Actinomycetota; class Actinomycetes; order Streptomycetales; family Streptomycetaceae; genus Streptomyces. The sequence goes on from NZ_MWFK01000001.1 coordinate 4,435,585, forward strand.
CGGCGACCTGTCCGGCGCCATCATCCGGGCCGCCCGCGAGACCGGTGTCCGCTTCACCCTCGCCCGCGGCTCCATGGACCGCAGCGAGAAGGACGGCGGACTGCCGCCGGACTTCGCCGTCGAGACCCTCGACGGCGCGCTCGCCGCCACCGAGGCGACCGTCGACGAGCACCACGACGCCTCCTTCGACGCCATGACCCAGGTCGCCGTCGCGCCCTGCTCGCCCTTCTCCGTCTCCACCGAACTCATGAAGCAGGGCGCCGAGCTGGCCCGCCGCAAGGGCGTACGGCTCCACACGCACGGCTCGGAGACCGTCGAGGAGGAGCAGTTCTGCAAGGAACTGTTCGGGATGGGCCCGACCGACTACTTCGAGTCGACCGGCTGGCTCGGCGAGGACGTGTGGATGGCGCACTGCGTCCACATGAACGACTCCGACATCGCCGCCTTCGCCCGCACGAAGACCGGTGTCGCCCACTGCCCGTCCTCCAACGCCCGGCTCGCCGCCGGCATCGCCCGGGTCCCCGACATGCTCGCCGCGGGCGTCCCGGTCGGCCTCGGCGTCGACGGCACCGCCTCGAACGAGTCCGGCGAACTCCACACCGAACTGCGCAACGCGCTCCTCATCAACCGTCTCGGCGCCCACCGCGAGGCCGCCCTGAACGCCCGTCAGGCGCTGCGTCTCGGCACCTTCGGCGGCGCCCAGGTGCTCGGCCGCGCGAGCCAGATCGGCTCCCTGGAGGCGGGCAAGCTCGCCGACCTCGTGCTGTGGAACCTGGACACCCTGGCGCACGCGTCGATCGCCGACCCGGTGACGGCGCTCGTCTTCGGCGCTGCGGCGCCGGTCTCCCTCTCCCTCGTCAACGGAAAGCCGGTCGTCGAGGACAGCCGGCTCCTCAACGTCGACGAGGACGCCATCGCCCGCTCCACGCGGGCGGAGGCGCAGCGCCTCGCGCGGATCGCCGCGCAGGCCTGACCAACCGAAGATCTCCGGCCGAGGGGGACGGCCCTCGGCCGGTAGCCGTGGACCCGAGCGGGGTCCATGGCGGCCGTATCCGGGGCGTGCATGGACGTGCGCGCCCCGGAACGGTCTCCGCCGCGTGGACACCGCGTCCCCGCGACGGTCATCGTCCCGGTCCCGCACGACCGCGCATCACCTCCCTGACACCCACGTCGACGGCGACGTGTACCCGACCGGAGGAGCCGCCGTGGCCGCCCAGCCCGAGCCCAGCACCGATGCACGACCAACTGGAGCAACTGGAGCACCTGGCCAGTCGAAGCACCCGGTTGACGAGAAACTGCCCGCCCTGAAGATGGCGACGAGCGGTCTGCAGCACGTGGCCGCCATGTACGCCGGAGTCGTCGCGCCGCCCCTGATCGTGGGCGCCGCCATCGGTCTCTCCGCCACCGAACTCACCTTCCTCACCGGCGCCTGCCTGTTCACCGCGGGCCTCGCCACCTTCCTCCAGACGCTCGGCTTCTGGAAGATCGGAGCCCGGCTGCCCTTCGTCAACGGCGTCACGTTCGCCGGCGTCGCCCCGATGACCGCGGTCGTCGCCGCCGCCAAGGACAAGAGCGACGCCCTGCCGATCATCTACGGCGCGGTCATCGTCGCCGGAGTCCTCGGTTTCATCGCGGCCCCCTTCTTCAGCAAGGCCGTCCGCTTCTTCCCACCCGTCGTCACCGGCAGCGTCATCACGCTCATCGGCGTCTCCCTGCTGCCGGTCGCGTTCGGCTGGGCGCAGGGCCCCGACCCCGCCGCGCACGACTACGGCTCGCAGACCTACCTCGGTCTCGCGGGAGTGACCCTCGTCATCGTCCTGCTGCTGCGCCGCTTCACCCGCGGCTTCGTCAAGCAGATCGCGGTCCTGCTCGGCCTGGTCGCCGGCACGCTCGTCGCGATCCCGTTCGGTGTCACGGACTTCGGCCCGGTCGCCGACGCGGACGTCGTCGGCTTCCCGACGCCGTTCCACTTCGGCGCCCCGCAGTTCCACCTCGCCGCGATCATCTCGCTGTGCGTGGTGATGGTCGTCTCGATGACCGAGTCGACCGCGGACATGCTGGCGCTCGGCGAGATAGTCGAGCGGCCGGCCGACGAGAGGACCATCGCGGCCGGACTGCGCGCCGACACCCTGGGCTCGGCCCTGAGCCCGCTGTTCAACGGCTTCATGTGCAGCGCCTTCGCGCAGAACATCGGCCTGGTCGCGATGACCCGCATCCGCAGCCGGTACGTCGTCGCCACCGGCGGTGGCTTCCTGGTGCTGATGGGGCTGTGCCCGATGGCGGCGTCCCTGATAGCCGTGGTGCCGCGCCCGGTGCTCGGCGGCGCGGGGGTCGTCCTCTTCGGCTCGGTCGCGGCCAGCGGCATCCAGACCCTGGTCAGGGCCGGCCTGGAGAAGGACAACAACGTGCTCATCGTGGCCGTCTCCCTCGCGGTCGGCATCATCCCGATCACCGCGCCGGGTTTCTACCACGCGTTCCCGGAGACGGCGCGGATCGTCCTCGACTCCGGCATCTCGACCGGCTGCGTCGCGGCCGTGGTCCTCAACCTCGTCTTCAACCACCTCGGCAGGGGCCGCGAGGACGCCGGCGAGGTCACCCATCCCATGGAGGCGGGCGAGGACCTCAAGGCGGTACCGGCCCACTGACCGAAGGGCTGCGGCACACGGAGGGCGCGGCACGCGGACGTGCCGCGCCCTCCGCCGTTCCCCGGCCGGATCAGCCGATGTGGTAGCTGTCGCCGTAGACCTTCCAGTCCAGCGGCGTGTTCAGGTTCAGGTTCTTGTTGCGGACGAAGACCCGCTGCTCGGTGTCGACGCGGCTGGTGTCGGAGTGGGCCTCCTCCTGCTTCATGGCCCACACCCGCGCGTCGAGGAAGGCGTTCAGCCACGTCACCTCGTCGCCGCCCTGGGCCGGGGGCTTGGCCTTCGCCAGCGCGCGCTTGCGGATGCTGCCGAAACTCGTGCTGTCGCCGCCGTCGCCGTGCATGACGATGGCGTCGTAGTAGGTGAACTGCCCGAGCGCGCCGATGCCGTCGGCCTTGCCCTGCTTCACGGCGGGGTTGAAGTAGACCCGGTCGCGCTCGTCGTTCTGGGCCTGCTGGAACGCGGTGTCCTGAGCGGCCTTGCGCCAGTCGGCGGGGAAGCCGGGGTCCAGTCCCTCGTGGGAGTCGCTGCCGTCCACCTCACGCAGCGCGGGCAGGTACTTGGCCAGTACGTTGCCGGGCTTGCGCTGGGTGTACAGCTCGACGAGGTCGAGCATGTCGTGGGTTCCGGAGCAGAAGCCGATGATGCCGGCGGTGTAGCCGCGGCCGTCGCCGATGTCCTCGATGTACTTGTACTGCGCCTTCCAGTCCAGCGAGGAGTTCTCCGCGCTGGAGACCAGCTTCATGGCGATCTCCTTCTTCGCCGGGTCGTCCAGTCCGACGGGCGCGGCCGTCGCGCTCTGGGTGGTGAGGAGGGGGACGGCCACGAGCGACGCGCCGAGCAGGCCGAGCAGGGCGCGACGCGAGGTGCCTATGTGGGGGGTGTTCACGGTGCCTCCGGTAGGGGAGTGATGGTGCCGCGTATTGTTAGGAAGGTTTCCTACCAGAGATTCGGAAGTGCGTACACCCGTTCGGCGAGGGCTGGTTGAATGCGTCACGCACCTCATGCGTCCCGGATTCCGCTTCCGTGGCGGGAGTTGAGGAGCTCGGGCGCGGACGCAGCAGTACGGCGGCCGAGGTCAGGGCGGTGGCGGCGATCACGGCGGCGACGCTGAAGGCCAGCCGGTAGCCGTCCGCCGTCGCCGTCACGACGTGCTCGCCCGCGCCCGTGAGTTTCCCGGTGCGGCTCGCCGCCAGGGTCGTCAGGACGGCGAGCCCGAGCGAACCACCCACCACCTGCGTGGTGTTGAACAGGCCCGAGGCGAGCCCCGCGTCCTCCGGGCGGGCGCCCGACATCGCGAGTCCGGTCACCGCGGGCATCGCGGCCGCGAAACCGGCGGAGAGCAGGAGGAGGGCGGGCAGGACGTCGGCGGCGTAGGACCCGTCGACCGGCGCCCGGCCGAGCAGCGCGAGCCCCGCCGTGATCAGGGTGAGTCCGGCGAGCAGCACCCGGTACCGGCCGAAGCGGGCGACCGTGCGCGCCGACAGGGTCAGCATCAGCACGCCGATGGCGACCGGCGCCGGAAGGAATGCCGTCCCCGTCAGCAACTCGCTGTAACCGAGGACCCGTTGGAGATACAGCGCGCCGATGTACTGAAAGCCGTACATGCCGGCGATCATCAGGACCTGTACGCCGTTGGCGCTCGTCAGGGTCCGGGAGCGGAACAGCCGCAGGCGCAGCAGGGGTCGGGCGGCCCGGGTCTGGCGGACGGTGAAACCCGCGAAGAGGGCGAGCGTGAGGGCGCCGAGGGCGAGTGTGCCGCCGAGGGGCCGGTCGCCGGCGCCGACGATCGTGTACACCGTCACCATCAGCGCGCCCGTGACGAGGGCTGCGCCGGGGTGGTCGGCGCCCCGCCCGACGCCGTCTCCCCGGTCCGGTCGGTCCGGCGCGAGGATCCGCAGCGCGGCGACCCAGGCCAGGACGCCGATCGGCAGGTTGATCAGGAAGATCCAGTGCCAGCCGAGCGCCTGCGTCAGAGCGCCGCCGAGGAACGTGCCGAGCGCGCCGCCCGCCGCGCCGACCGCGCTGAACACCGCGATGGCGCGGCCCTGTTCGCGGTCGCCGGGGAAGAGCGACACGAGCATGCCGAGGACGACCGCCGAGGTCATCGCCCCGCCGACGCCCTGGAGGGCGCGGGCCGCGACCAGCGCGGCGGTGTTGGTCGCGACCCCGCACAGGACGGACGCCGCGGTGAACACGGCGAGCCCCGCGGTGAACATCCGCCGGCGGCCCACCAGGTCGCCGAGCCGCCCGGCGAGCAGCAGCAGTCCGCCGAACGAGATCAGGTAGGCGTTCACGACCCAGGCCAGTCCGGCGGCCGAGAAGCCCAGGTCCTCCTGGATCGCGGGCAGGGCGACGGTGACGATGTTCCCGTCCAGGACGGTCATCAGCGTTCCCGCGCAGAGCACCACGAGCGAGGCCCGGCGCGAGTACGTTCGTGGTGTCGGGGGGCTCGCGGGCCCGGTCCGGAACGACATGACGACCTCCGTGTTCTCCACGGACGGTGACCGGCCCGTGGACGTTCTCCCTTGGTGCACGACTTGTAACGGGGTACATCGTGAGTGACCATGGGAGACGGCATAAGGAGGCACCCGGATGTCCCAGGGGAACACCGGTGTTACGTCGCAGGCAGTGCTCGCGCAGGCGTGCCCGGTCCGCGAGGTTCTTGACAGGGTCGCCGGAAAATGGAGCGTGCTGATCATCGTGGCCGCCGCGCACGGCCCGATCCGCTTCACCGAACTGGAGCGCAGCATCGAGGGGATCAGCCGGCGCATGCTGACCCTCACCCTGCGTCACCTGGAGCGCGACGGGCTCGTCACCCGCACCGTCCACCCGACGGTGCCACCGAAGGTGGAGTACGAACTCACCCCGGTGGCCCGCGAGTTGCACGCGACGCTGCTCTCCCTGACCGACTGGGCCGAGCGGCACCGCGTGACCATCGCGGAGTCCCGCGCGGCCTATGACGCCGAGCACCGGCCGGAGCTGCCGGACACGTAGGGCCTGTCGCCCGGCCTACAGGCCCAGCGGGCCCGGGTCGGTGGCGAGGGCCTTGAAGGCGTCGCGCGGGCCGGGGACCAGCCGGCGCTCCGCGAGGTCCATCAGACCGCCGACGGCCGTGATCTCCGCCGCGACCGTGCCGTCCGTCCTGCGGATGATCTGCTCGATGCGGAAGGTCTTTCCCTCACCCCACAGGAAGACGCACGTCACCTCGACCTCGTCGCCGGCCCGCAGCTCCCGCCGGTAGCGGATGGTGGTCTCCAGGGCGACCGGGCCGACCCCCCGGGCCGCCAGGACCGCCTGACTGATGCCGGCCGCCTGGAGCACCGACCAGCGGGCGTGTTCGGCGTACTGCAGGTACACGGCCTGGTTGAGATGGCCCTGCACATCGGTCTCGTACCCGCGCACGGTCACGGGCACGAAAAACGGCTCTGCCACGAGGTTCCCTTCGACGACGGTGATGCGACGGTCCCGGCGGCCGCTCCGCCTGCCCCGGCCGCCCGGCCGGGGCGGCTCGTGCCGCGACCCGCGCACGGTGGAGCGGGCCACCCTCGGGAAGCCGCCAACTCCCTTCTACCCCACACCCGTCCGGGCGCGTGACACCGCCCCGCGAGGGCGGTGCGCGTCAGGCCCTGCGGGGCGAGGCCAGGACGTAGCGGGCGCCGGTGCGCGGCTCGGTGTGTTCGCCCGTCTGCCAGCCCGCCCCGTCCAGGGTGGCGGCACAGGCGCGCAGCGCGGCGGGGTCCGGTTCGTGGACGGCGACCGCCTCGGGCTGGGGGGTCGCCCGTACCCGGTACCCGCCGCCCTCCGCCGCGGCCGGACGATGGCCCGCCGCCTCCAGGGCGAGTGCGGCGGCCTGCACCAGATGGGTGCGCTCCCAGGCGCACGGACGGTCGGTGGCGCCGTCCGTGCGGGTCATGCGGCGCAGCTCCAGCAGGCCCTGCCAGGCGCTGTGCACCTCCCGCAGCCGGGCCGGCCCCGACGTGGCGCCCTCCTCGCCGCCGATCCGCGCGGAGAAGACCCCGGAGGCCGCCGCGCCGGACGGCTCCGCGACCTCACCCGGTGCGGCGGGCGGCGGAACGGGCTCCCGCGGTGCCTCCCGCATCCGGTGCCCCGCCGGGGTCAGGAAGTGGTCGCGCGGCGGACGCGGATGGCGAAAGGCGAGCCCCCGCTTCACCAGCGCGGCGAGCTGTGTCTCGGTTCCCCTCAGCCGCCCGGTCACGGGATCGGCGGCCTCGATGAGGCGCAGCTGCGCGGCGGTCGGCGGTCGTGTCACGGCGCGCTCCCTCCACCCGGTGGTGCCACGGCGTTCCGCCTCCGCCGCAGGTCACTGCTGCTCGGGCAGCTCCCCTGCGGGGGTGAGCGGACCATGGGAACAGTACGCGTCGGGTCTGACATTCCACCCGGCCACCACATGCCGCCGGTGCTCGGTGCTCAGCCGGCTCATCGTCCCCGTGCCGAGCTGGAACAGCGCGCCGGACTGAGCGGTCAGCCCGAGCCGCCGCGCGGTCAGCACCCGCAGGAAGTGACCGTGCGAGACGACGACCACGCTGCCCTCCGACTCGGCGAGCGACGCGTCGATCTTGGCCAGCATCCGCTCGGCGCGGGCCCCGACCTCCGCCGGGCTCTCCCCGGGATGCTCCGGCGGCCCGGCCGCCACACCGTCCGTGAACAGGAACCAGTCGGGCCGCTCGCGGTGGATCTCGACGGTGGTGATCCCCTCGTACCCGCCGTAGTCCCATTCGGAGAGGTCGGCGTCCACGCGGGCGCCGCCGATCCCGGCCAGCTGGGCCGTCTCGCGGGCTCGTCGCATCGGGCTGACGAACGCCGCCGCGATGTGGTGCCGGGCGATCAGCGGGGCGAGCCGCCGCGCCTGCTCCCGGCCGTTGTCGGTCAGCGGGACATCCGTCGACCCCGTGTGCCGTCCGGACAACGACCACTCGGTCTCGCCGTGCCGTACGAGGAGCAGGTCACCCATCGCCGCACCCTTTCCGTCCCTGCCTCAGATGCTGTCCCCCGTACGGTGACACCGACCGGGCGGGAACGCAGCACCGGCTCCTCCGGTCGGCCCTACCGGGGCCGCCGGGCCGGTCCCTCCTGCCGGTACCCGCCGAGGAAGCGTCCGATCCTGCTGATCGCCGCGTCCAGGTCGTCGGCGTGCGGGAGGGTGAGGATGCGGAAGTGGTCGGGGCGCGGCCAGTTGAAGCCGGTGCCCTGCACGACCTGGATCTTCTCGCGCAGCAGCAGGTCGAGGACGAACTTCTCGTCGTCGTGGATGGGGTGCACCGCCGGGTCGATGCGCGGGAACGCGTAGAGGGCGCCCTTGGGCTTGACGCACGAGACGCCCGGGATCTCGTTGAGCTTCTCCCACGCGCGGTCGCGCTGCTCGCGGAGCCGTCCGCCGGGCCCGGTCAGTTCGTGGATCGACTGCCGGCCGCCGAGCGCGGCCTGGATGGCGTACTGCGCCGGGGCGTTGGCGCACAGCCGCATGGAGGCCAGCATCGTCAGCCCCTCCAGATAGCTGCGGGCGTGCTGCTTGGGACCGGTGACGACCAGCCAGCCGGACCGGAAACCGGCGACGCGGTAGGTCTTCGACAGGCCGCAGAACGTGAGGACGACCAGGTCGGGGGCGAGGGCGGCGGCCGAGTGGTGCACCTCGTCGTCGTACAGGATCTGGTCGTAGATCTCGTCCGCGAACACCATCAGGCCGTGCCGGCGGGCCAGGTCGAGGATGCCCTCGACGATCTCCTTCGGATAGACCGCGCCCGTCGGGTTGTTGGGGTTGATGATGACGACCGCGCGGGTCCGGTCGGTGATCTTCGACGCCATGTCGTCCAGGTCCGGGTACCAGTCGGCCTGCTCGTCGCAGAGGTAGTGCACCGCCTTGCCGCCGGCGAGGGTGGTGACGGCCGTCCACAGGGGGAAGTCCGGTGCGGGGATGAGGACTTCGTCGCCGTCCTCGACGAGGGCCTGCACGGCCATGGAGACCAGCTCGGACACGCCGTTGCCGAGGAAGACGTCGTCCACGTCGACGGCCAGCCCCCGGTCCTGGTAGCGCTGGGCGACCGCTCGGCGGGCGGACAGGACACCGCGGGAGTCCGTGTAGCCGTGTGCCCGGGGCAGCATCCGGATCATGTCCTGGAGGATCTCCTCCGGCGCCTCGAAGCCGAAGAGCGCCGGGTTGCCGGTGTTCAGGCGGAGCACGCTGTGGCCCGCCGCCTCCAGCGCGTCGGCCTGCTCGATGACCGGACCGCGGATCTCGTAACAGACCTCGCTGAGCTTGCTCGACTGCCGGAACTCCATGCGCTGTGCCCTCCGGTTGTGGTGTTGCTTGGTTTTACCAAGTGGGAGCTTGGAAAGTCCAACAAGATAGCTAGACTGCGTCGCATGTCACCGCGCCGAAGCTACGACCAGTACTGTTCCGCCGCCCGTGCCCTCGACGCCGTCGGGGACCGGTGGACCCTCCTGATCGTCCGCGAACTGCTCGGCGGCCCGCGCCGCTACACCGACCTGCACGCCGATCTGCCGGGCGTCAGCACCGACGTCCTGGCCTCCCGGCTGAAGGACATGGAGCGCGACGGCCTGTCCACCCGGCGCCGTCTGCCGCCTCCCGGCGCGGCCTACGTCTACGAACTCACCGAGCGCGGGGCGGAGTTGCTGCCGGTCCTCCAGGCCCTCGGGGAATGGGGCGCGCCCGCGCTCGACGGGCGGCGGCCCACCGACGCCGTACGGGCGCACTGGTTCGCGCTGCCCCTGCTGCGAGGCCTTCGGTCGCTGGGCGTGGGAGAGGGGCTGCTCGAAGTCCGCCTGGACGAGGGGCGGTTCCATCTCCGCCTCGGCGACGAGGCGGCACCGCCCTACGGCGACGGTGCGGCGCCCGGCGAGCCGGACGCCCGGATGACCCTGGACACCCCGGCGTGCGAGGCGGTGAGCCGCGGCGAGGCCACGCTGGCTGACCTGTTGCGGGAGGGACGGGTCGAGGTGACGGGCGACGGACCCCTGGCCAAGGAACTGCGCTCCGTGTGAACGCCGTTGGCCCGCCGGGGCCGTTCCCGGACCGGGCACCTGCGGAGGGTGCGGTAACGGTGAGGCCCGCCGCATCCCGGAAGGGCTGCGACGGGCCGTGGGCGGAGTGTCCGGTCAGGCGCCCGGCGGCACCCGGCGCGGGCGGCCGTTCCCGCGCGTCAGCGCGTAGCCGCCGATCCCCGCGAGGGCCGCGAGGACACCCCCGATCCCGGTCCACACCCAGCGGTCGGACCACCAGCCGGACGTCCAGCCGTCGTCGGGTTCGAGCGAGGACAGAGCGGCCGAGGCCGAACCGGACTCCTCGTCGGAGTCCGCCTTCTCGGACGTCGTCGCGACGCCCGGGACGAGCGGCTCGGCGAGCGAACCGTCCACCGCGGCCGAACCGCCGATGTCCTTGGAATCCACCCGCACCTCGGCGCCCACCGGCTGCCCGAGGTCGCCCGCGCCGAGCCCGACGGCGGTCAGCCGGATGTAGTACGTGCCGGGCAGCGGGTCGTCGGCCCACGGCTCCGACCATGCGCGGACGGTGCGCAGGGTGCAGGCCAGCTCGACCGACGCCGCGTCCGCCGCGGCCGTCCGGGTCTGGGCCCCGTACTGACAGGCCTGGCGTCGCCGCAGACCGTCGTACACGTCGATCTGCCAGGTCTGCGAGGCGGAGGGCCTGGAGGCCTCGGGCAGTTTCACCGTCGCCTTCACGGTGGGACGCTGCCCGGCGTCGGCGGGGAACGACCAGTACAGGTAGTCACCCGTGGAGCCGTTCGCGGTGGCGTCGACGCCCTGCTCGACCTCGGTCGCCGTACGGAACGACGTACCGGCCTGGGTGGGCGCGCCGTCACCGCCGTCGTCGTCGGACGGGCTCGCCGACGGCGAGGCGTCCGCGGCGGCGGGGGAGGCGGTGGCACCGAGCAGGGCGGGCGCCGCGGCGACCCCCAGCAACAGTGCGGCTGTGCTCAACACACTTCGGACACGCATCAGTTGGTCCTCCAGACCGCGAACCGCCAGCGTGAGATCCAGCCCCACAGGACACCGGCGAGGAAGCCGGCGATCACCAGGGCGCCGAGCAGCCACCAGCCGCGTCCGAGGCCGAACGAGGCCACGTCCGCGGCCTGGTCGGGACCGTCGACGACATCGACGGTCAGTTCCAGCGGCAGACCGGGCGTGGTCTTCACGCCCGCCGCCGCGGAGAAGGAGTTGGAGACCTGGAGGCACACGACCTCGGCGGGCGCGTCCTCGTCGTCGCTCTCGGCCTTCGGGTAGCGCAGACCGGTCGACACCACGTCGGTGCGGCCGTGTCCGGCCGCCTCGCCGCGCACGATCTCCCGGCCGTGCTGGGTGACCGCCCTCAGCAGCACCCCGTGGTCCGGGTTGACCTGCCGGTCGGCGGCGATGCTCACCGAGGCGCGCAGCTCCTTGCCGGGATCGAGCTCCACGCGGTACCAGCGCTGCTGCGTGAACTCCTCGCGGTCGGTGTACAGGCCCGACTTGACGACGGGCGCGCCGGTGCACGCGGAGGCGCCCTCGACGGCCACCGGCTTCACCACCGGATCGGCGGCCCGGTCGACCAACTGATTGACCCGGTCGCTGAGTTGTTCCTTGTGCTCGACCGAGGTGTAGGTGCCCCCGGTCGCCTCGGCGATGCAGCTCAGCTGCTTGCGCATCGTGACGTTCGGGACCAGGCCGAGGGTGTCGATGGTGAGGTCGATGCCCTTGGCGGCGATCTCACGCGCCACCTCGCACGGGTCGAGGGGCCGGCAGGTGTCCTCTCCGTCGCTGATCAGCACGATCCGCCGGGTGCCCTCACCGCCCTGAAGGTCGTCGGCCGCCTTCAGGAGGGCGGGGCCTATCGGGGTCCAGCCGGTCGGACTGAGGGTCGCGACGGCGGTCTTGGCCTCGGTGCGGTCCAGTGTCCCCACCGGGTAGAGCTGGGCCGTGTCCTTGCAGCCCGTCTTGCGGTCGTCCCCGGGGTAGTTGGCCCCGAGCGTGCGGATGCCGAGCTGCACCTCCTCCGGCGTCGCGTCGAGCACCTCGTTGAACGCCTGCTTGGCCGCGGACATCCGCGACTCGCCGTCGATGTCCCGGGCGCGCATCGAACCGCTGACGTCCAGCAGCAGTTCGACCTTGGGGGCGGTCGCCGTGGTTTCGTCGGCGACCGCTCCGGCCGGGAACGCGATCCCCGCGGTCAGGGCGGCGAGCAGGGCGCAGACGCCCGCCGCCAGCCGTTGTCTTGTGATCATCGGCGGATCCTATTGATCAAAGGTGCCGCGCTTCAAAACGAGAGGCGCCGCGTCTCACAACGGGACGGGGCCGCCGAGCGGTTGAGGGAGCAGTGTCCACTGGTCACCGGGGGTGCCGGGGGAGAGCCGCATCAAGGTGAGCGCCTTGGTGGGAAGTGGCTCACTCAGCAGCGCGGGCAGGTCCGCCGTGCGCGGAAGGTCCGGCGCGACCGTCTCCAGCGCGTCGCGGAGCGCGGCCGTCGAACCCGCCGTCGCGCCGAGCGCGCCGCCCACGAGCGAGCCGAAGAGCTTGCGGCGCAGGGCGGTCTCGTCGTCCGTGACGATGCGGCCGGACAGGCCGGGAACGGAGACGCCGTGGCGCGCCAGCCGGGCCGGACTGACCCGGATGTCGGCCAGGTCGCGGTAGACGAGACGTACGGGGGTGCCCGCGCCGTCCAGCACCACCAGCAGGTTCTGGCCGTGTGCCTCCAGCGCCACGCCCAGTTCCAGCAGCCGCAGCCCCACTCCGAGGACGAGGCGGGTGAACTCGGCCAGCCACACGGGCTTTTCGGGCAGCCGGGTCAGCGGCAGCGCGGCCACCGGCACGCAGCTCTCGCCGTCGCCCGCGTACGCGTCGGGGGACTCCCGCGCCACCGCCGCGAGATCGGCGACACCCGCCGAGGCCGCTCCGAGCGTGCGGGTGACGTGCAGCGGCGCGTCCAGCCGGGCCGTCAGCCCCTCCATGAACGCCGAGACGGTGTCCGCCGTCCGGACCGAGTACACCGAGATGTCCCGCACCGACGAGGTGAGCCGGGCACTCAGGGCCGTCTTCACATGCGCTCCCTCCGGCACGGCGAGCGTGCGCAGGGACATCAACGGGCGCGCGGGGAAGCCTTCCTGGACCTCGGCGTCCAGCACGTGCGCGGTCTGCCAGGGATGCACCGGGACCAGCACCCGCTCGCCGTCCCGCAGCCACGTGGGCCACTCGCCCGTCACGAGGGCGTCGTCGACCGCCACCAGGCCCAGGTCCACCGACGGCCGGTGCTCCGGCGCGTAGGCGAACTGCTCGGCCACCGAGAACCCCGGCCGGGAGCGGCAGTTGGGGTGGTACGGATGTCCGTCCACGATCCGCTGCTCCCACTCCCAGCTCGCCGCGGACGCCTCCGGGACACCGGGCACCCGGTCGGCCCGCGACAGAGCCAAGGAGGCGACGCTGTTGCCGAGTTCGGCCGAGAAGGAGGCCCCGTGCGGGACACCGAGGGCGTCCACGAGCCGCTCCGGGCGCTCGAACGGCACCCCGTCCAGCCACACTTCGCTGACGGACCCGTCCGTCGCGTACGGGTCCGGGCGCGGCCCGTGCAGCCGGCGGCCGTCCCGCAGCCGCAGCGTCAGACCGCCGCCGCCGCCGCTGTCACGGTCACCGGTGCCGTCGGCGGAGCGCTCGGCGATCCACGGCAGCGGCTCGTGGGCCAGCGCGCGCCACAGCCGGGTCAGCACGGCAGCCCGGGCGCCGGGCAGCGCGGCCGTGTACGGCGCCGACAGGTCGGGTCGCACGCCGGTCAGTTCGTCGGCGAACACGGCCTCGGTGTCGGTCGTGGAAGGACGGGGCACGGGCGGGCTCCTTGGGTACGGGACTGCGTCGTGGTCGTCCGCCGGGGCAGACATACTGATCACCAGTGCACCGTATGGATCGAATGGACCGGATGGATCGCGTGGACTTCAAGCCGACCGTGTTCCCCGCTCTCACCAGGGGCGACACGGACGAGGCCGCCGACGCGTACGCCGCCGCGCCGTTGCTCAATTGTCTCCTTCGCGAAGTCGCGGCGCCCACACCGGAACCGGGCGTCCACCGCCTGCCCGGCGGCGGCGCGCTGCTGCGGGTCCGAGGCACCCGGCGGCCCGCCGAACCCGAGGTGTACGCCGACGGGGCCTGGCGCCCGCTCGGTCACGCGGAGCTGGTCCGGCTCACCGCCGACGAACTGTTCCGCGCCACCGGCGTCGCCAACACCGAACTGCCCGCCGAGATGACCGGCAGCCGGGACGTCGTCGCCGCGCTCCTGCGGGCCCGCGCGCTGACGACGCCGTCGGAGGATCCGTACCGGCGTTCCGAGCAGTCCCTGATCCTGGGCCACCCGCACCACCCCGCGCCCAAGATCCGCGGCGGCGGCCCCGTGGCCGACTGGCTGCCGTACGCCCCGGAGGCGTACGCCTCCTTCCCCGTGGACCTCCTCGCGGTGCGCGACGATGCCGTCGTCGAGGACGGCGACACGACCGCCCTCGACGCGTTCGGCGAGGCCCCGCCCGGTTACCGGCTGCTGCCCGCCCACCCCTGGCAGCTCGCGCTCACCCGGTCCTCCCCGGCGATCCGCGAGGCCTTCGCGGACGGCCGGCTCCTGCGCCTCGGACGCACCGGCCGCCCCCTGTGGCCGACGGCGGCCATCCGCACGCTCTACGCCTCCGACGAGGACCTGTTCGTCAAGTTCAGCCTGGACGTGCGGATCACCAACGACATCCGCCGGCTGTGGCGGCACGACCTGCTGAAGCTGCGCGCCACGGACGCGGCGGCCGCCGCCGCCTTCGCCTCCCTCGGCCCCGCCGCCTGGCTCAGCGACCGCGGCTACCGCACCGCCGCCTTCGCCTTCGAGGAACTCGCCGTCCTGGTCCGCGACGGATTCGCCGGCCACCTCCTCCCCGGAGCCACCCCGCTGCTCGCCGCCGCCCTCGTGGAGGGGTTCGAGGGCAGCCCGCTCGACCGCCTCACCGACCCCGCCGAATGGTGGGCGGCCTACCTCCGTCAGGTGGTGCCCCCGGTCCTGGAGGCGTTCGCCCGGCACGGCGTCGTCGTCGAGGCCCATCTGCAGAACACGGTCGTGGCCGTCGACGCCCAGGGCCTGCCCGTCCAGGCCCTGTTCCGGGACGCGGAAGGCGTGAAACTGCTGCCCGGAGTGACCCGCGAGGCCGGCTGGGAACGCCTCGTGTACTGCCTGGTCGTCAACCACCTCGCCGAACTGGCCGCGCTGCTCGCCGAGCGGTTCCCCGGCGCGGACCCCTGGCCCGCCGTACGGGCGGAACTCCTGCGCCACGCCACGGACGGGGACCTTCCCGAGATCGCCGCCCTGCTCACCTCACCCACGCTGCCCGGCAAGACCAACCTGCTGCTCCGCTGGACGCAGGCGGACGGCGCGGACGCCCGCTACGTGCCGCTGCCGAACCCGCTGGCCACGTCGTGATCCGAGGCTCCGCGGGCCTGGCGCGCCGTCGGGGGAGAAGGGACCGAAGGCCATGACGGGCGACGACGTGCTGGAGATCCTGGACGTCCTCCGAGCGGCCGGGACCGGCACGACTTGGCCCGGCTCCGCGAGGCGTTCGGCATCGCCAGGCACCTCTGAACGCGACGCGGCGCGGCGAGACAGACCGCCGGGTAAAGCTTTTCCGCTGAACGGGCAACGGGATTCCCTCCCGCCGCAGGTGGGCGGAGCGGCCCAAGTGATGCGTGCGTGCGGCATCTTGACCGCCCTGTTGGTCCAGACCAATCATGGGGCCGCTCGTAGTCCGCCCCGGCGCGCAGGGCGGTCACCCGCACCGTCCACCCCCCCCATTGCCGGGAGTCTCCATGAGACCAGCCGTCACCATCCGCCCCCTCGCCGCCCTGACCGCGGTGCTCGCCGGGGCCGGCGCCCTGCTCGCCACGGCCGTCCCCGCCCACGCCGACGCCGCTCCGCTGCCGGCGCACGTGGTCGCGCCCTACGTCGAGACGTACCAGCCCGACGACATCTCCGACCTCGCGGCCGCGTCCGGCAACAAGTACCTGACCCTGGCCTTCCTGCAGACCGAGAAGAAGGGGTCCTGCACCCCCTACTGGGACGGCGACACCTCGCTGCCGGTCGGGCAGGCGGCGTTCGGCGGCGAGATCGCCGACCTCCAGGGCCGGGGCGGCAACGCCATCCCGTCCTTCGGCGGTTACGCCGCCGACAACGGCGGCACCGAACTCGCCGACAGCTGCACCGACGTGAACGCGATCGCCGCCGCGTTCGAGAAGGTCGTCACCACCTACAACGTGCCCCGCATCGACCTGGACGTCGAGGACAACTCCCTGACGAACACGGCCGGCATCGACCGCCGCAACCAGGCGATCAAGAAGGTGCAGGACTGGGCCGCCGCCAACGGGCGCTCCGTCCAGTTCTCGTACACCCTCCCGACCACCACCAGCGGCCTGGCCGCCGACGGTCTGAAGGTGCTGAAGAGCGCGAAGACCGCGGGCGCCCGCATCGACGTCGTCAACCTCATGACGTTCGACTACTACGACAACGCCACGCACCACATGGCGGACGACACGAAGACCGCGACGGCCGGCCTCGCGAGCCAACTCGTCGCACTGCACCCGGAGATGACGACCACGCAGATCTGGGCGTCGATCGGCGTCACCGAGATGCCGGGCATCGACGACTTCGGAGCGGCGGAGACGTTCACCACCGCCGACGCCGCGGCGGTGGACTCCTGGGCGAAGACGCGGGGGATCAACAATCTCTCGTTCTGGGCCCTCCAGCGGGACAACGGCGGCTGCCCCGGCACCGGCGGCAGCGACACCTGCTCCGGCATCGCCCAGGACACCTGGGCCTTCAGCCACGCTTTCGCGGACTTCAGCGGCCCCGGCACGCCGGTCCCCGACGACTTCGGGGTGGCCGTCGCCCCCGGCGCGGCCTCGGTCGCACCCGGCGGCGGCACCTCGGCCACCGTCTCCACCTCGGTGGTGTCCGGCGCGGCCCAGCAGGTGGCCCTGAAGGTGACGGGAGCCCCGACGGGCGTGACCGCCACACTCAGTCCGGCCACGGTGAAGGCCGGCGCCACCTCCGCGCTCTCGGTGACCACCACCTCGGCCACGGCGCCCGGAACCTACCCCCTCACGATCACCGGCACGGCGGGCTCCACCGCGCACACGGCGACGTTCACCCTGACCGTCACCGGCACCGGGGGCGGTGGCGGCGGAGCCATCGTCAACGGCGGTCTGGAGACCGGCTCGCTCGCCCCGTGGACCTGCGCCGCGGGCAGCGGGATCACCACCACGACGGCGCACACCGGCACGCACGCCCTGGAGTCCGTGCCCACCTCCTCGGCGACCGGCCAGTGCGAGCAGACGCTGACGCTGCTGCCGAAGACGAAGTACACCCTCAGCGGATGGGTGCAGGGCTCCTACGCCTACCTGGGCGTGAGCGGAGGCGCGACGGCCAGTGGCTGGGCCTCGTCCGGCACCTGGACGAAGGTCTCGGTGCCGTTCACGACCGGCACCTCCGGCACCGTGACCGTGTACCTGCACGGCTGGTACGGCCAGGGCGCGGTCCACGGGGACGACCTCACCGTCGGCTGAGCCCCTTTTCCGGACGCGGGCGGCCCGGTACGCCGGGCCGCCCGCGTCCGGCCGCCCCCGACGCCGGACGGCTCCGGGACCTGCTGTTCTACAGTGGCCAGTGTGCTCCGCGACGTGACTGCTGTTCGATACGTGACCCCGCTGACGGCGGGCGGCTCCGTTCCCGGAGTCGTCGAAGCCGACGACCTGGGGACCTACGTCGTGAAGTTCACCGGCGCGGCCCAGGGCCGCAAGGCGCTCGTCGCCGAGATCGTCGTCGGCGAACTGGCCCGCGCCCTCGGGCTGCGCTTCCCCGAGCTGGTCCTGGTCCACTTCGACCCGGCCGTCGGCGGGCACGAACCCCACCAGGAGGTCCAGGACCTGCTGCGGGCCAGCGCCGGGCTCAATCTCGGCATGGATTACCTCCCGGGCGCCCGCGACCTCACTCCCGAGGTCGCGCGGGCCTTCCCGGTCGACCCGCTGGAGGCGGGCAAGGTGGTCTGGCTGGACGCCCTCACCGTCAACGTGGACCGCACGGTGCACAGCTCGAACCTGATGGTGTGGCCCACCCTCGGGGTCGCGCCGCCCCGGCTGTGGCTGATCGACCACGGCGCCGCCCTCGTCTTCCACCACCGCTGGGACGCCTCGGCGCCGGAGAAGGCGTACGACTTCAGGAGCCACGCGCTCGGCGGCTACGGCCCGGACACCCGGGCCGCCGACGCCGAACTCGCGCCGAAGGTGACGGAGGAACTGCTGCGCGCGGTGCTGGCCGAGGTGCCCGACGCCTGGCTCACCGACGAGCCGGGCTTCGCGGGCCCCGACGCGCTCCGTGAGGCCTACGTCGGCTACCTCCTCGCGCGGGTGCGGGCCTCCGCGGCCTGGCTCCCCACGGACTTCCCGAGCCGCGAACAGCTCGCGGCGGAGGACGCCGACCGCGCGGAGCGGACCCAGCAGGGCCGCCCGGACTGGCTCAAACGCGTCCCTGACCTGCACGGCAAACCGGCGGCGGAACAGGACTGGTCGGTGCACCTCGGATGACCGACCGTACGACGACGGATCGGACCACGGATCGGATGGCGGAGCGGATGACGGACCCCCAGCGCGTGCAGATCGAGTACTGCACGCAGTGCCGCTGGCTGCCCCGCGCGGCCTGGCTCGCCCAGGAACTGCTCACCACCTTCGAGACCGAGCTGGACGAGCTGTCGCTCAAGCCGGGCACCGGCGGCGTCTTCGTCGTCCGGGTCAACGACGAGGTGGTGTGGGACCGCCGCGAGCAGGGCTTCCCCGAACCCACGGTGGTCAAGCGCCTCGTACGCGACCGAGTGGCCCCGGAGAGATCCCTGGGCCACTCGGACCGTACGACGGACTGAGCCGGATCAGCCGGCGAGCTGCTCGTAGGCCGGCAGCGTGAGGAAGTCCGCGTAGTCCTCGTCCAGCGCGACCTTCAGGAGCAGGTCGTGCGCCTGCTGCCAGGAGCCGGCCTCGAACGCCTCCTCGCCGATCTCGGCGCGGATGTCCGCGAGTTCCTGCGCGGCGATCTCGCGGGCCAGCTCCGGGGTGGCCGCCACGGTCTTCCCGTCGTGCTCGAAGACGACACCGGCGTTGATCCACTGCCAGATCTGCGAGCGCGAGATCTCGGCGGTGGCGGCGTCCTCCATGAGGTTGAAGATCGCGACCGCGCCGAGCCCGCGCAGCCAGGCCTCGATGTAACGGATGCCGACCTGCACGGCGTTGACGAGACCGTCGTACGTCGGGCTCGCGTCGAGCGAGTCGACGGCGATGAGGTCACCGGCCGCGACCGACACGTCCTCGCGCAGCCGCTCCTTCTGGTTCGGCCGGTCGCCGAGCACCGCGTCGAAGGAGGCCATCGCGATCGGGACGAGGTCGGGGTGGGCCACCCACGAGCCGTCGAATCCGTCGCCGGCCTCACGGTCCTTGTCGGCCTTGACCTTCTCGAAGGCGACCTTGTTGACCTCCTCGTCCCGGCGCGAGGGGATGAACGCGGCCATGCCGCCGATCGCGTGCGCGCCCCGCCGGTGGCAGGTACGGACGAGGAGCTCGGTGTACGCGCGCATGAACGGCGCGGTCATCGTCACCGCGTTGCGGTCCGGCAGGACGAACTTGGCACCGCCGTCACGGAAGTTCTTGACGATGGAGAACAGGTAGTCCCAGCGGCCCGCGTTCAACCCGGCGGCGTGGTCGCGGAGTTCGTAGAGGATCTCGTCCATCTCGTAGGCGGCCGTGATCGTCTCGATCAGGACGGTCGCGCGGACCGTGCCCTGCGGGACGCCGACGTAGTCCTGCGCGAAGACGAACACCTCGTTCCACAGGCGCGCTTCGAGGTGCGACTCCGTCTTCGGCAGGTAGAAGTACGGGCCCTTGCCGAGATCGATGAGCCGCTGCGCGTTGTGGAAGAAGTACAGGCCGAAGTCGACCAGGGCGCCGGGCACGGGCGTGCCGTCGGCGGCGACGAGGTGACGTTCGTTCAGGTGCCAGCCGCGCGGACGCATCACGACCGTCGCGAGCTCCTCGTTCGCCTTGAGGGCGTACGACTTGCCGGACCTCGCGTCGGTGAAGTCGATGTTCCGGGTGTAGGCGTCGATCAGGTTGACCTGACCGAGGACCACGTTCTCCCAGGTGGGGGCCGAGGCGTCCTCGAAGTCCGCGAGCCACACGCGGGCACCGGAGTTGAGGGCGTTGATGGTCATCTTGCGGTCGGTGGGGCCGGTGATCTCGACACGGCGGTCGTTCAGCGCGGCCGGAGCGGGGGCGACCTTCCAGGAGTCGTCCGCGCGGACGGCCGCGGTCTCCGGGAGGAAGTCGAGGGTGGAGGTGCGGGCGATCTCGGCGCGGCGCTCGGCACGGCGGGCGAGGAGCTCGTCACGCCGGGGCGTGAACAGCCGGTGCAGCTCGGCCACGAAGGCGAGGGCCGCGTCGGTGAGGACCTCTTCCTGCCGGGGCAGGGGCTCGGCGTCGACGATGGCCAGCGGGGACGGCGCTGGTGCGGACATGAGCTGTCACTTCCTTCAGCGAACTACGTGCGGGCTGCTACGGGCTGTGCGGGTGGACCATGGCGGCGTCGACGCGCCGTGGCACCCGGTGCCAGGGCGCGGGGGGACGGCGCCGGGCGCCCTCGACACGGCGGGGCGCTTCTGATCAGTGGATACTAGTTTCCTCATGGTGGAAGTTCAATGGTTTGTTGATGTCGAGATTCTCTGAGTCGACAGAAGGTGGCGCTCAGTGCCATCCCGTTCACTCAAGGTGGACCAGGTCGGCCTCCGTGTCGATGTCGAAGGCCCGCGCGACGTCGCCGCACTCCACGAGTGTGATCGCGTCCTGATGGGCCTTCAGGTAGGCGCGCGCACCCCGGTCGCCGGTGGCGGCCGCCGCGATCCCCTCCCAGTGGTCCGCGCCGAAGAGCACCGGATGGCCGCGCTCCCCGTCGTACGCCGCCGCGGCGAGCGTCCGGGGCGAGCCGTACGCCCCGAGCACCCGCGCCACCGCCTCCGGGCCGATCCCCGGCTGGTCGACCAGCGACACCAGTGCGGCGGGTACCCCCGAGTCCGCCAGCGAACCGAGCCCCGCCCGCAGTGAGGAGCCCATGCCCTCCTCCCAGTCCGGGTTGTCCACGAGCACGCAGCCGGACAGAGCGGCCCGCTCCCGTACCTCCTTCGCCTGCGCGCCCAGTACGACATGGACGCTCGCGCAGCCACCGGCCCGCAACACCTCGACCGCGTGTTCGACGAGGGGGTGTCCCCGGTGGGACAGGAGTGCCTTGGGACGACCCCCGAGGCGCCGCCCGCCACCGGCGGCCAGCAACAGCCCGGCCACCTGGTCCTTGTTCTCCGTCATGTCCCCTGCATACCCGACCGGCCCCCGGACCGCCTCGGAACCGGGCCGTGGCCCGCGATGTCCCCGGGCTGAATTTCGGTCCGGGCAGTGGCGCCCGGCACACCGGGTGGCGTTTACTGGCCCGCGTCCCTCGGCGCCCGACCACCGCCACGGGGCGCGGTGCCGACGCGAGAAGGACCGACGCACGACGGTGTGCGAGGGGGAGAGCTGTGTTGCGGAGCTTGGGGCAGAGACCAGTGACGGGCAGCGACGAGGATCCGAGGGTGGCGGAACTGCGCACCGCCGTCTCCCGGCTGCGCCGTGAACTCGCCACGCATCCGGCCGAGTTCCCCGACCGGGGCATCGCCGAGGACGAACTGGCCGCGCTCGCCGCGATGGTGGCCGGCGGAGTCCCCGAGACACCCCGGCTGCGCCGCTCCCTGTTACTCATCGCCGGTTCGATCGGCTCGGTCAGCGCCCTCGCGACCCGCCTCGCGGACGTCCGCAACGCGGTCGACCTCTTCGGGGAGCCCCCGAGCGGGAACCGCCGCTGACACCACGGCGGTGCCGCCGGGCCGCCCCGGCCTGCGTCCGGCGGCTCACCCCCGCCTGCGGATGACTCCGCGCTCGGTGGCCGCCGCCACCGCCGACGTGCGGGAGTCCACGCCCAACTTGGCGTAGATGTGCACCAGATGAGACTTCACGGTGGCCTGGCTCAGGAACAGCTTCTTGCTGATCTGCTGGTTCGAGAGGCCGTCCTTGACCAGTTCGAGGACCTCCAGCTCGCGGCGGCTCAGCGCGGCGGCCGGCGTACGCATCCGGTCCATCAGACGGTCGGCGACCGCCGGGGCGAGCGCCGAGTGACCCGAGGCCGCCGTCCGCACGGCCGCCGACAGCTCCTCGGGCGGGGCGTCCTTGAGGAGGTAGCCGCAGGCGCCCGCCTCGACGGCGGCGAGAATGTCGGCGTCGGTGTCGTACGTCGTGAGGACCAGGACCCGCGGGGCGCCGGGGCGCGCCGTGATCGCCGCGGTGGCCTCGGCGCCGTGCAGGCCGGCACCGAACTGCAGGTCCATGAGGACGACGTCCACCCCGCCCGCCAGAGCGCGTTCCACCGCGGCCTCCGCCGTCGGCGCCTCCCCGACGATCTCGAAGTCCGGCTCCGCGGACAGCACCGCGCGCAGTCCGGCGCGGACGACCGGGTGATCGTCCGCGAGCAGCAGCCTGACGCTCACGCGGGGCTCCCGACGGTGTGCGGCCGGGGACGGCGGCCATCACTCCCGAGCGGGTTCCCCGCGGGCTCCGCGGCGGCGGGCAGCGGCAGGGTGACAGCCACCGCCGTACCCTGCCCGGGCGCCGACTCGACGGTGAACGTGCCGCCCAGCGACGCCGCGCGCGAACGCATCGCGGGCAGCCCGAAGCCGCCGTCCGTACGTTCCTCGTCCCCGCCGCCCGCATACGGTCCGACCGCGCCGGGGGCGAAGCCGACACCGTCGTCGACCACGTCCAGCGCGACCGCGGTGTCCATGAAGCTGAGCGTGATCTCCGCACGGCCCGCGCGCGCGTGCCGCAGCGTGTTGCCGAGCGCCGACTGCGCGATCCGCAGCAGCGCCACCTCGTACGGCGTCGGGAGAGCCGCGGGCGGCCCGCTCACCGAGAAGCGAACCGAGGGACCGCCCACGGCGGACGCACGGCACAACCGCTCCAGCGCCGCGCCGAGCGAGCCCCCGTCCAGGGCGGGCGGCGTGAGGGCGCGGACGAATCGGCGGGCCTCGGCCAGGTTGTCCTGCGCCGTCGAGCGGGCCTGCTCCAGGTGCGGGGCCGCCGGGGAGTCCGGGGGCAGCAGGCGCTGCGCGGCCCGCAGCAGCAGCTGGATGCTGGACAGACCCTGGGCGAGCGTGTCGTGGATCTCGTGGGCGAGCCGTTCCCGTTCGGCGAGCGTGCCCGCGGTGCGCTCGGCCTCGGCCAGTTCCGCGCGGGTGGCGACGAGTTCCTCGATCAGGGCACGGCGGCGCTCGCTCTCCTGGTGGAGCGCTTCGTAGCCGAGCACCGTGGCCGCCGCGACGGCCGCCCCGAGGAGCGGTCCGATGAACGCCCCGGGGGTCAGCGGCGAGCCGTGCGCCACGAAGCTCGCGATGGCCGCTCCCGCGGTCAGCGTCACGGCCGGCACGCTCCAGCGCGCGGGCAGCAGGTGCAGCTGCAGGAAGTAGAGGGGGAACGCCACCCACAGCGCGTCGGGTGACAGCGCGACGAGGACCAGCCAGCTCGCGGTCAGCGCCGTCAGCCAGACCGCGGCCGCGCGGCGTGAGCGCCGCACCCTCGTACTGAACGAGCCCGCCGCGAACACCGCGCCGGTCATGATCACCGCCAGGACGACGCCCCGCGGACGGGCACTGTCCCCGGAACGGACGGCGGCCAGCGCCAGCAGCCCCGCGAGCAGGGCGTACAGGCACAGGCGCAGGGTGGTCAGGACGGGGGAGCGGCGGGGGACATTCATGGTCGTTCCAGGGTAGGCGGGTGCCCGCGGACCCCGGTCAACCGAAAGGTTGAAAGCCGTCGCCCCCCTTCGCTCCCCTCGCCGCCTCGGCGGACCCGGGCGCGTCCGCCTTCCGACGCGGCTCCGCTCCGCCTTCCGACGCGGCTCCGCTCCGCCTTTCGGCGCGGCGGAACCATGCCCGGGTGCGATGCCCCGGAGCGGGCCCGGGCGGCAGCCTGGGAGGCATGTTCGTCGCATGGAGAGACCTCCGGTTCGCCAAGGGGCGGTTCACCCTGATGGGCGCCGTGGTCGTGCTGATCACCCTGCTCGTGGGGCTGCTGTCCGGCCTGACCGCCGGGCTCGCCGAGGAGAACACCTCGGCCGTCACCGGGCTGCCCGCCGACCACCTCGCCTTCGCCGCGCCGCCCACCGGGCAGTCGGTGTCCTTCACCGGCGCCGAGATCTCCTCGCGCGCCGTACGGACCTGGGCGGACCGTCCGGGGGTCGTCTCCGCCGAGCCGGTCGGCGTGCGCACCCTGAACGCGTCCGCCGGGCACCGTACGGCCGCGGTGTCGTCGTTCGCCGTGCGACCGGGCTCCGGGATCGCGCCGGCCGGGGTCGGCCCCGGCCGCGTCGTCCTCTCCGAGAAGGCGGCCGCCGAGCTGGCCGCCGGCCCCGGGGACCGGGTGACGCTCGGCGGAACCGCGCGGACCGTCGCCGCGGTGTCCGGACGCGCCGCGTACAGCCACACCCCGGTGGTGTGGACCGAGCCCGCCGGGCCGGCGACCGTGATCGCGCTGCGGACCGACGGCGCGGATCTGCCGGCCGGTGACCGGGCGGCGGGCACGAAGACCCTGGCCAAGGCCGACGCCCTCACCGCCATCGGCTCCTACCGGGCCGAGAACGGCTCCCTCCAGCTCATGCGCGGATTCCTCTTCGCCATCTCGGCCCTGGTGATCGGCGCGTTCTTCACGGTCTGGACGATCCAGCGGTCCCCCGACATCGCCGTCCTGAAGGCGCTCGGCGCCTCGACGCCGTACCTGCTGCGCGACGCGCTCGGCCAGGCGGCCCTGATGCTCACCGCCGGAAGCCTGTTCGGCACCGGACTCGCCGCCGGAGCCGGCGCCCTCGTGCGCGGCGCCGACGTCCCGTTCGTCCTGGACGGCCCGACCGTGCTCGTACCCGCCGCCGTGCTGATCGCCCTCGGCACGCTCGGCGCGGGTCTCTCCGTCCGCCGGATCACCGCCGTCGACCCGCTGACCGCGCTGGGAAGCGCCCGCTGAAGGCGCCGGGACCATCGGACCGACCACCAGGAAGTGCCCTCATGAGCCTGACCCTCGACACCGTCACCCTCACCTACCCGGACGGCGACGGGCGCCTGACCGCGCTGGACGCGGTCCGCCTCGCCGCGGCGCCCGGTACCGTCACCGCCGTCGTCGGCCCCTCGGGATCCGGCAAGTCCAGCCTCCTCGCGGTCGCGGCGACCCTGGCCACCCCCGACCGCGGGCGCGTCCTGGTCGGCGGCAGGGACACGGCGACGCTGCGGCCCGCGGAACGGGCCGTCCTGCGCAGGCGCGAGATCGGGATCGTGTTCCAGCAGCCGAACCTGCTGCCCTCGCTGACCGCCCTGGAACAGCTCCAGGTCATGGGACACCTGGACGGGAGACGTCATGTGACGTCCCGTGCGCGGGAGTTGCTGGCGGCGGTGGGGCTCGGCGACCTCGCGCACCGCCGGCCGCACCAGCTCTCGGGCGGCCAGCGGCAGCGGGTGAACATCGCCCGCGCCCTGGTCAACGAACCGTCCGTGCTCCTGGTCGACGAACCGACCAGCGCCCTCGACCACGAGCGCGGCGCGGCCGTCCTCGGCCTGCTGCTGCGGCTGACCCGTGAGCGCCGAACGGCCACCGTCCTCGTGACGCACGACCGCGCCCGCCTCGAGGAGGCGGACGCGGTGCGGGAGATGCGGGACGGGCGGCTGGACCCGCTCGCCGTGACGGCCGCGAACGGCTGACGCCTGCGACGCCGAGCGGGACCGGGGACGCGGTCGAGCGGTCAGACGGCGCCGGGTCCCGAACTGGCCAGCGCCTGCGACAGCTCGGCCGCGACCTGCTGGAGCACCGGCACGATCTTGTCGGTGGCGGCCTCGGTGACCCGGCCCGCGGGGCCGGAGATGGAGATCGCGGCGGCGGTGGGGGAGTCGGGCACCGGGACGGCCAGGCAGCGGACGCCGATCTCCTGCTCGTTGTCGTCCACCGCGTACCCGGTGCGGCGCACGTCTTCCAGCGCCGCGAGGAATCCGTCCGGTGTGGTGATCGTCTTCTCCGTCGCCGCCGGCATGCCGGTACGGGCGAGGAGCGCGCGCACCTCGTCGGCCGAGGCGTGGGCCAGCAGGGCCTTGCCGACGCCCGTGGAGTGCGGCAGCACCCGGCGGCCCACCTCGGTGAACATGCGCATCGAGTGCTTGGAGGGCACCTGCGCCACGTACACGATCTCGTCGCCGTCGAGCAGTGCCATGTTCGCCGTCTCGCCGGTCTCCTCGACGAGGCGCGCGAGGTAGGGGCGGGCCCAGGTGCCGAGCAGCCGGGAGGCGGACTCGCCGAGGCGGATGAGGCGGGGGCCCAGCGCGTACCGGCGGTTGGTCTGCTGGCGTACGTACCCGCAGGCCACCAGGGTGCGCATCAGGCGGTGGATGGTGGGCAGCGGCAGCCCGCTGCTCGCGGAGAGCTCGCTCAGGCCGACCTCGCCCCCGGCGTCCGCCATGCGCTCCAGCAGATCGAAGGCGCGCTCCAGGGACTGGACGCCACCACTGGGAGCGGGTGATTTGGCGGCGTCGGTGGTGCTGGCGCTGGACGGCGACACGGCGGCGGTCCTTTCAGGGCGCAGAATCGAGAGACATGACCCGAAGGCTCTCGATCAGGGCGGTGGCCGGTGACGGACGGGCAGGGACGCAGCCTACCCGGCAGTCGGTTGACTCCCTGGTTGTACGTCACTACGTTCTGCTTGCCGGAAGTCTACTTCCGCTTTGTGGAAACATCCAGAGAGTGGGGGTGGCGGATGGAGAGCGCGGGGGACTCTTGACGACACGGGGGTCGGAGTGAAGACTCCTTCAACAGAACGTTGAATTTCGTTACGTGGAAGTAAACCCGCGTCGACGGGGGTCAACGGCGGCAGAGAGAGGGGTCCGGGTGTCCGACGTCGAACTGGTGCTGCGCTCGACGCGCGTCATCACTCCCGAAGGGACGCGCGCCGCTTCGGTCGCGGTCACCGCGGGGAAGATCACGGCCGTGCTTCCGCACGACGCCGAGGTGCCGGCCGGTGCCCGGTTCGAGGACTTCGGCGACGACGTCCTGCTGCCCGGCCTGGTGGACACGCACGTCCATGTGAACGACCCCGGCCGCACCGAGTGGGAGGGGTTCTGGACCGCGACCCGCGCCGCGGCCGCCGGCGGCATCACCACCCTCGTCGACATGCCGCTCAACTCCCTGCCGCCGACGACGACGGTGGACAACCTCCGCACCAAGCGGGATGTCGCCCGGCCCAAGGCGCACATCGACGTCGGCTTCTGGGGCGGCGCGCTCCCGGACAACGTCAAGGACCTGCGACCGCTGCACGAGGCGGGCGTCTTCGGGTTCAAGGCGTTCCTCTCGCCCTCCGGTGTCGAGGAGTTCCCCGAGCTGGACCAGGAGCAGCTGACCCGCTCCCTCGCCGAGATCGCGGGCTTCGGCGGCCTGCTGATCGTCCACGCCGAGGACCCGCACCACCTGGCCGCCGCCCCGCAGAAGGGCGGCCAGAAGTACGCCGACTTCCTCGCCTCGCGCCCCCGCGACGCCGAGGACACCGCCATCGAGAGCCTCGTCGCGCAGGCCCGGCGCCTCGACGCCCGGGTGCACGTGCTGCACCTGTCGTCGAGCGACGCCCTCCCGCTGATCGCCGCCGCGAAGGCCGACGGCGTCCGGCTCACCGTGGAGACCTGCCCGCACTACCTCACCCTGACCGCCGAGGAAGTCCCGGACGGCGCCAGCGAGTTCAAGTGCTGCCCGCCCATCCGCGAGGCCGCCAACCAGGACCTGCTCTGGCAGGCGCTGGCCGACGGCACCATCGACTGTGTCGTCACCGACCACTCGCCGTCGACCGCCGACCTCAAGACGGACGACTTCGCCACCGCCTGGGGCGGCATCTCCGGACTCCAGCTCAGCCTGTCCGCCGTCTGGACCGAGGCCCGCAAGCGCGGCCACGGACTGGAGGACGTGGTCCGCTGGATGTCCTCCCGCACGGCCGAACTGGTCGGCCTCGGCGACCGCAAGGGCGCCATCGCACCGGGCCGGGACGCCGACTTCGCGGTTCTCGCCCCCGACGAGACCTTCACCGTCGACCCGGCGGCGCTCCAGCATCGCAACCGGGTCACGGCCTACGCCGGCAAGACCCTCAGCGGTGTCGTCAGGTCGACCTGGCTGCGCGGCGAACGCATCGTCGCCGCGGGCGAGTTCACCGGGCCCACCGGACAGCTCCTCACCCGGAACCCGTAGCCCTCCGGCCCCCGGGGTCCGCCCTCCGCCCCCTCGCGGGACGCGTCGACCCCGGCCCCCCAACCCCCGAACCGCACCACCGACCGCCGTACCGCACTCCGGCATCCGCACCCGCATCCGCAACGGCCGACCCCCGAAAGGCAGATCGATCATCGTGACGGCGCAGAACCCGCCCGTTTTGGCCACCTTCACCGGAGACGCGAACCCCTACGGAGGCGGCGACCCGTACGCGGACTACCGCACCGCCGACTTCCCGTTCACCCAGTACGCCAACCTCGCCGACCGGCAGCTCGGCGCCGGGGTGGTGGCCGCCAACGACGAGTTCTTCGCCCAGCGCGAGAACCTGCTCGTGCCCGGCGCCGCCGAGTTCGACCCCGAGCACTTCGGGCACAAGGGCAAGATCATGGACGGCTGGGAGACCCGGCGCCGCCGCGGCGTCTCGGCCGGGCACCCGTGGCCGACCGCCGAGGACCACGACTGGGCCCTGGTCCGCCTCGGCGCCCCCGGCGTGATCCGCGGCATCGTGGTCGACACGGCCCACTTCCGCGGCAACTACCCGCAGGCGGTGTCCGTCGAGGGCACCTCGCTGCCGGGTTCGCCGTCCCCCGAGGAACTCCTCGCGGACGACGTGAAGTGGACGACCCTCGTACCCCGAACGGCGGTCGGCGGCCACGCGGCCAACGGGTTCTCCGTCCTGGCCGAACAGCGCTTCACCCACCTGCGCGTCAACCAGCACCCCGACGGCGGCATCGCCCGGCTGCGCGTGTACGGCGAGGTCGTGCCCGACCCGCGCTGGCTGTCCGTCCTCGGCGCCTTCGACGTCGTCGCCCTGGGGAACGGCGGCCAGGTCGAGGACGCCTCCGACCGCTTCTACTCCCCGGCCACGAACACCATCCAGCCGGGCCGCTCCCGCAAGATGGACGACGGCTGGGAGACCCGCCGTCGCCGTGACGACGGCAACGACTGGATCCGCTACCAGCTCGTCGCCCAGTCCGAGATCCGCGCGATCGAGATCGACACGGCGTACCTGAAGGGCAACAGCGCCGGATGGGCGTCGGTGTCGGTCCGCGACGGCGACGAGGGGGAGTGGACCGAGGTCCTGCCCCGCACCCGCCTCCAGCCCGACACCAACCACCGCTTCACCCTCGACGCACCGGTCGTCGGCACCCACGCGCGCGTGGACATCTTCCCGGACGGCGGCATCTCCCGCCTGCGCCTCTTCGGCTCCCTGACGGAGGACGGCGCCTCCCGGCTGGCCGCCCGCCACCAGGAACTGGGCGGCTGACCCCTCCGGCCCACCCGCCCGCGGTACGCGTCACCGCCCCGCCCGACCGCCGTACCGCGTCACCGCCCACCCGGCCGATGGCCGCGCACCTGGGGGCCGCATCGGAATCGATGCGGCCCCCAGGCCGGGACGGCGCCCGGTGCGCCCGGACGGACTCCGCCTTCGGGTGACCCAGGGGGTGCTCCCGTGCCTCGGGGTGCACTCTCCGGTCACTTCACCGGACGGCCGACCTCAGGCGTGAGCGTGGCCCGCCCCTGAGAGGCCCACGTCCGGTCGTGTCACGCCGCGTGGCCGCCGTCCACGGCGAACTCCGCGCCGGTGACGAAGGCGGCCCCGCTCCCGGCCAGGTACGCGACCATCGACGCCACCTCGTCGGCGGCGGCGAAGCGGCCCACGGCGGTCAGGGCGACCTGGCCGGACGCGAACGGGCCGTCCGCCGGGTTCATGTCGGTGTCGGTCGGGCCGGGGTGGACGATGTTGGCGGTCACTCCGCGCCCTCCCAGTTCCCGCGCGAGGGCCTTGGTCAGACCGATCAGCGCGGACTTGCTCGTCGCGTAGAGGGTGCCGCCGGGACCGGGGACCCGCTGGGTCATGCAGCTGCCGATCGTGATGATCCGGCCGCCCGCCCCGAGGTGCGGCGCGGCCGCCTGCGAGGTCAGGAAGACCCCCCGGACATTGACGGCGAGCACGTGGTCGACGTCCGCCAGGGACAGCGACTCCAGGGGGCCCAGCACGCCCGCACCCGCGTTGTTGACGAGCACGTCGAGCCGCCCGAACTCCTCGACGACCCGGTCCACGACCGCGCCGGCCCGGACCGCGTCGGAGGAGTCCGCGCACAGCGCGAGCCCCCGGACACCGAGCGCCTCGACGGCCCGTACGACCTCCGCCGCCGCCTCCTTGCCGCGCACATAGGTGACGGCCACGTCCGCACCCTCACGGGCGAGGCGCAGCGCGGTCGCGGCCCCGATGCCCCGGGCGCCCCCGGTCACGAGGGCCACCTTTCCCTGCATTCCCCTACCGCCGTCCCTGCCGTCCCTGCCGTCCCTGCTGTCCACGCCGTCCATGCCGTCCGTTCCCGTGCCGCTGTTCGTGCCGCTCGCGATGTCCTGAGAAGTCATGGGTCCATCCCAGCGGCCGGGAGCCGGCGGAACCGGCGGCCAACGGACGTCGTGCTCACCGCGACCCGACCCGACCCGACCCGGCCCCTGTCCCAACAGCTCGCCCGATGGGCCGGAACCTTCAGCTCCGCTTCTCTCGTTCTTCCGGGGTGACCCTTCAGCAAGAGATCGTCGGCAACGCCATGCAGATGGCGGTCGTGAGCCTGCACCCCGGCCAGACCGTGTACTGCGAGGCGGGGAAGTTCCTCTTCAAGACGACCGGCGTGACCATGGAGACCCGCCTCTCCGGTCCGCCGGGCGGCGCCGGGGCAGCCGGAGGCGGTGCGCCGCAGGCCGGCGGCGGAGGCATGGGCGGGATGCTGCGCCAGGCCATGGGCACCGCCATGCAGGCCGGTCAGCGCGCTCTGGCGGGCGAGTCCCTGGCGTTCCAGTACTTCACGGCGGTGGGCGGCGAGGGAACCGTCGGGTTCGCGGGCGTGCTGCCCGGCGAGATGCGCGCCCTGGAACTGGACGGCACACGCGCGTGGTTCGCCGAGAAGGACGCCTTCGTGGCGGCGGAGTCGAGCGTGCGGTTCGGAATCGCCTTCCAGGGCGGCCGGACCGGGCGCAGCGGCGGCGAGGGATTCGTCCTGGAGAAGTTCACCGGGCAGGGCACGGTGATCATCGCGGGTGCGGGCAACTTCATCGATCTGAACCCGGCGGACTTCGGCGGCCGCGTCGAGGTCGACACGGGCTGTGTCGTCGCCTTCGAGGACGGCATCCGCTACGGGGTCCAGCGCATCGGCGGCCTGAACCGACAGGGCCTGATGAACGCGGTCTTCGGCGGTGAGGGGCTGTCGCTCGCCACCCTGGAGGGTGACGGCCAGGTCATCCTCCAGTCCCTCACCATCGAGGGCCTCGCCAACGCCCTGAGGAAGGCCCAGGGCGGCGACAAGCAGGGTCCGACGGGCGGGCTCTTCTCGACGAACGAGGGGTGAGGCGGGCGACCGCCGTCCCGGCCGACGGGGGCGGAGGCGTCCGGGCCGCCGGGGCGGAGTCCACCGGGCGCGGGCGAGGACCGGTGCGTCGGCCGGGCCTGTGGAGGTCGCGGGGATGCCCTGCGGGGACTCCGTGCAGGCCGTTAACTCGGGGAAAAATCATCGGACGCGCCGGGAGAAAACAGCCGCCTTGACATTGACATGCCATGGTCTACGCGCGTCAGGGTGGTTCCATGAGATTCCCCCCACGTACCACTCGTACCGGTGCCCTCGTGGCCCTCATGTCCGCCCTCCTCGTGGGCGGCACCGCCGTCGCCCCGGCCAACGCCGCGGCGGCCTCCGTCGGCAGCATCTGTTACAGCGCGCTGCCGTCGCAGGCGCACGACACGCTCGACCTGATCGACGCGGGAGGGCCCTTCCCCTACTCGCAGGACGGGGTCGTCTTCCAGAACCGCGAGGGCGTCCTGCCCTCCCGGTCCTCCGGGTACTACCACGAGTACACGGTCATCACCCCGGGCTCGTCGACCCGGGGAGCCCGCCGCATCGTCACCGGCGAGGAGACCCAGGAGGACTACTACACGGCCGACCACTACGTGACGTTCGACCTGGTCGACTTCGGCTGCTGACGCCGCCCGACGCCGAGTCCCCACGGCTCGGCGCGACGGCCGACGGCCTGATCGCGCGACGACTGCACAGTGCGGCGGCGTGATGGTGTGACGGCCTGACGGCGCGAGGAACGGAGCGGGACTGCGGGGTCGGCCCCTGTGTGCGCGGGTGGCCGGCCCCGCGGTGCGTCTCGGGGCAGTCGTCGCCCTCTTCAGGTGCGGCTGCTCTCCGCGGCCGCGAACAGGGCGAACGCCAGGACCACGAGTGCGGCGCTCGCGTAGATCTCGTAGCCGTCCAGAAAGCCGAGCCG
Source organism: Streptomyces sp. M41(2017) (assembly GCF_002078175.1). Classification (GTDB taxonomy): domain Bacteria; phylum Actinomycetota; class Actinomycetes; order Streptomycetales; family Streptomycetaceae; genus Streptomyces. Next base: position 4,467,933 of record NZ_MWFK01000001.1, read on the forward strand.
CTGCACGATGCCCCATCCGCGCAGCAGCCCGGTGATCTCCTGGACCAGACCGAGAACGCCCTGCACCAGGGAGATGAACCCGAGCACCTCCAGCAGCTGCTTCATGCCACGACCCTCGCCCCGCGCGCGTGCCGCGCGCATCGGCCGCGGGGCGCGTGCGGGCGGCGGAAGGTCGGCCCGTGCGGCGGCCCGCTCCGACGAAAGTCTGAAGCCTGCCGACTTTGGTCGGTGAAGGCGCCGACGGGGAGGTGGCCGCGGGTTCGGCTGCGTAGATTTGTCGACCGTGAGTGGTGACGATTCGGCCCGCGTGCCGCGAGACGTGCCGGTGCCGACCCTGCGGGGCCGGCGCTGGCTGCTGCCGTCCGCCGTGGCCGCGGATCTCGACCCCGAAGCCGAGCGGAACGGCCGCTCCGGTCGCCCCCGGCGCACGGTGCGTGACTGGATCGTCGACTTCGGCTGTTTCCTTCTGGCCGTCGGAGTGGGTATCGCGGCGGCGAACACGCTGGCCGACGACCCCAACACCCCGCATGCCCTCGCGGTCGCCGACCAGTGGATCGGAGCGGTCGCCTGCGCCGCCGTCTGGCTGCGGCGCCGCTGGCCGCTCGGGCTGGCCGTCGCGCTCATCCCCGTCGGACTCGTCTCGACCACCTCGGGCGGCGCCGGTCTCGTCGCCCTGTTCACCCTCGCCGTCCACCGGCCCTTCCGGTACGTCGCCTGGATCGCCGGAGCGCAGCTCGCGCTCCTCCCGGCGTACTTCCTGCTGCGGCCCGACCCGGACCTGTCGTACCCCGTCGCCCTCGCGGTCACCGTGCTGCTCACCTCGGCGGTGGTCGGCTGGGGCATGTTCGTACGGTCCAAGCGCCAGCTCATGCTGAGTCTGCGGGACCGGGCGCGACGGGCCGAGACCGAGGCGGCGCTGCGGGCGGAGCAGGCGCAGCAGCTCGCGCGCGAGTCCATCGCGCGCGAGATGCACGACGTGCTCGCCCACCGGCTCACCCTCCTGAGCGTGCACGCGGGGGCCCTGGAGTTCCGGCCCGACGCGCCGCGGGAGGAGGTCGCCAGGGCCGCCGGGATCATCCGGGAGAGCGCGCACGAGGCACTGCAGGATCTGCGGGAGATCATCGGAGTGCTGCGGGCGTCGGACTCCGACGACGGGGGACGGCCGCAGCCCACGCTCGCGGCGCTCGACGGGCTGGTCGCGGAGTCGCGCTCCGCGGGCATGAAGGTGGTCCTCGACAACCAGGTCGCCGACCCCGACGCCGTGCCCGCGTCCGTCGGCCGCACGGCGTACCGCATCGCGCAGGAGGGACTGACCAACGCGCGCAAGCACGCGCCGGGCACGGAGGTCACCGTGTCGGTGCGGGGAGCGGCAGGGGACGGTCTGACCGTGTCCGTCGTCAACCCCGCCCCGTCGGGAGAGGTGCCGTCGGTTCCGGGGTCCGGGCAGGGGCTGATCGGGCTGCGGGAGCGGGCCACGCTCGCGGGTGGGCGGCTTCAGCACGGGCACGAGGGCGACGGGGGGTTCCGGGTGGTGGCCTGGTTGCCGTGGGGGTGACTGGTCCGTGCCGGCGGCTGCGCGCCGGGCGTTCCGGGTGCCTCCGGCCTCGGCTCCGGTTCCGTTCCGGTCCGGTTCCGGTTCCGGTCCGGTGGGTGGGTCGGGGCCGTGCCGGTACATCCGCCCGTCGCCGTTGGATCAGACGTGGGTCGAGAGGCGGGAGCTGCTCGATCCGGGCGTGGGCGACGGGCATGTGATGTACCGGCACGGCCCCTGACGCCGGATGCCGGGTGCGGGCAGTACGTGGCTGAGGAGACTTCGGCTCTTACGGCGCTCGGGAAATCAGCCCCTCCGGCGATTGGGGAGCGGGGTTCGGGGCGGAGCCTGGGTCGGGTCGGGTCGGGTAGGGGTGGAGGGGGCGGGAAACATCTTCGGGAGCTGGTTAGGTGGGGGGATGACTGCGATTCGGCTGGTGCTCGTCGACGACGACCCTCTGGTGCGAGCGGGGCTGGCCCTCATGATGGGCGGCGCCGAGGACGTCGAGATCGTCGGCGAGGCCGCCGACGGCGCCGAGGTCGAGGAACTGGTGGACCGCACGAGGCCCGACGTCGTCCTGATGGACATCCGGATGCCGAACGTCGACGGCCTCACCGCCACCGAGCGGCTGCGCGCCCGCAAGGAGGCACCCCAGGTGGTGGTCCTGACGACGTTTCACGCCGACGATCAGGTGCTGCGTGCCCTGCGCGCGGGCGCGGCCGGGTTCGTCCTGAAGGACACACCGCCCGCCGAGATCCTGGACGCGGTGCGCCGGGTGGCGGCCGGGGACCCGGTGCTGTCGCCCACCGTCACACGCCAGTTGATGGAGCACGCCGCCGGTTCCTCCGCCGACGCCCGCAGGTCCGGGGCCCGTTCGCGGATCGCCGTCCTGAACGAGCGGGAGCGCGAGGTCGCGGTGGCGGTCGGCCGGGGCGGTTCGAACGCCGACATCGCCGCCGAGCTGTTCATGAGCGTCGCCACGGTCAAGACGCACGTCTCCCGGATCCTCGCGAAGCTCGACCTCAACAACCGTGTCCAGGTCGCGTTGTTGACGTACGACGCGGGGCTGCTGGAGGAGGACGGGCACTGAGCGGGGGGCTCGCGCGTTGTGCGGGGTGACGGGGAGGGGAAGGCGTGATCGATCTGGGGGAGTACGGGACGGGGTTCACCGAGAACCCGCACCCGGTCTACGCCGAGTTGCGCGCGCTCGGCCCGGTGCACCGGGTGCGGCTGCCACCGCCGGACGCGCATCACGAGACCTGGCTCGTGGTCGGGTACGAGGAGGCGCGGGCAGCGCTGGCCGATCCGCGGCTGGCCAAGGACGCCGGGAAGATCGGCATCACGTTCCTCGACGAGGAGCTGATCGGCAAGTATCTGCTGGTCGCCGACCCGCCGCAGCACACGAGGCTGCGAAGCCTGATCGCCCGTGAGTTCACCCCCCGGCGCGTCGCGGCCCTGGCCCCGCGGATCCAGGAGATCACCGACGAACTGCTCGACGCGATGCTCCCGCGCGGTCACGCCGACCTGGTCGAGTCGTTCGCCTATCCGCTCCCGCTGACCGTCATCTGCGAGCTGCTCGGAGTGCCCGCGCCGGACCGGGCCACCTTCCGCGCGCTGTCCAGCGAGGCGGTCGCGCCCACCAGCGCCGACAGCGAGTACGACGCCTTCGTCCGGCTCGCCGCCTACCTGCGCGATCTGATCGAGGACAAGCGCTCCGCCGGTCCCGCGGACGACCTCCTCAGCGGGCTGATCCGCACCACCGCCGAGGACGGCGACCGGCTCTCGCCCGAGGAACTGCGCGGCATGGCCTTCGTGCTGCTCGTCGCCGGACACGAGACGACGGTCAACCTCATCGCCGGCGCGGTGCACGCCCTGCTCACCCACCCGGACCAACTCGCCGCCCTGCGCGCCGACATGACGCTGCTGGACGTCACCGTCGAGGAGACCCTGCGCTACGAGGGACCGGTGGAGAACGCGACCTTCCGCTACGCCGCGGAGCCGCTCGACATCGGCGGCACGAGAATGGCCTCCGGCGACGCGGTGATGATCGGCCTCACGGCGGCCGACCGCGACGGCACCCGGTACCCTGCCCCCGACCGTTTCGACATCCGGCGCGAGGCCCGCGGCCACCTCGCCTTCGGACACGGCATCCACTACTGCCTCGGCGCCCCGCTCGCCCGGCTCGAAGCGCGCGTGGCCCTCGGCTCCCTGCTGGAGCGCTGCCCGGACCTGGCCCTCGACGGGCCGCCGAGCGGCTGGCTGCCCGGCATGCTGATGCGCGGGGCGCGCCGGGTGCCGGTGCGATGGTGAACCGGGCTCAGGAAGGAAGGGAGCGGCGACCGTGCTGCGTACGGCGGAGATCAGAGCCGAGCTGACCGACCGTGAGGACACGCACCTGCTCTACTGGCGTTCCTCGCTGGAGTTCAGCCTGGACTGTTTCATCTGCGAGCGGACGGGGCGCACGACACTGTTCGACGTCGGAGCCGAGCAGGCGCTGTGCTCCGGCAGCCGCAGTGGCTTCGAGCGGCACCACGCACCCGCCAGGATCGCCGGCTTCGACACCACCGACGGCCGGGAGCGCCTGGCGCTCCGGGCCCTGGTCGACTTCTGGTGGGCACCTTTCACCGGCAGCCGCGACAGCGGGAAGGCGGCCGTACCCACCCGTCACCCGTGGGTGCGCCTGCACCTCGCCTACTACTGCCCCGTCGCGAAGAAGGCCGGGACCGGCAGCATCCAGAGCAACCTGGTCCGGCCCGCCCGGATCACCTGCGAGCACTGTGATCTGCCGCTCGCCGTGGACCGGGAGGCTCCCGCCGTGCGGCTTCTCGGCTGAGGAGAGCCGGGGAGACGGAACCGGGCCGAGGGCGGCGCCCGCCGCGAGGGCGGGTCAGTCCCGGCCGCCCGGGATCTCCGCCGGGGACACCGGGCGGCGTTCGCGGCGGGACAGTTCGCAGGCCTCGGCGATGCGGAGGGCCTCCAGGGCCTCGCGGCCGTCGCAGGGGTTGGCGCGCTCGCCGCGGACCACCTCGACGAAGGCGGCCAGCTCCGCCTCGTACGCGGGGCCGAAGCGTTCCAGGAACCCCGTCCACGGTTTGTCCGCGGCCGGCGGACCGGCCGGTTCGGTCGACGCGATCGGTGTGCGGTCGTCCAGGCCGACGCCGATCTGGTCCCGTTCGCCGGCCAGCTCCATGCGGACGTCGTAGCCCGCGCCGTTCAGCCGGGTGGCCGTCGCCGTGGCGAGCATGCCGTCGTCGAAGGTGAGGACCGCGGCGGCGGTGTCGATGTCACCCGCCTCGCGGAACATCGAGGGCCCGGCGTCGGACCCGGCCGCGTACACCTGGACGACCTCGCGGCCCGTCACCCAGCGCAGCACGTCGAAATCGTGGATCAGACAGTCGCGGTACAGCCCGCCGGAGAGCGGGAGATAGCCGGCCGGCGGCGGCGACTGGTCGGAGGTCATCGCGCGGACGGTGTGCAGCCGGCCGAGCCGGCCCGACCGCACCGCCTCACGGGCAGCGCTGTAGCCCACGTCGAAGCGGCGCTGGAAGCCCATCTGAAGAACCGTTCCCGCGGCGTCGACCTCGGCGAGGGCGCTCAGGGTGCCCGGCAGATCGACGGCGATGGGCTTCTCGCAGAAGACCGGGAGCCCGGAGCGGGCCGCCCGGCCGATCAGCTCGGCGTGGGCCGACGTGGCGGCGGTGATGACCACCGCGTCCACGCCCCAGGTGAAGATCTCGTTCACGCTCGGCGCCGCGGTCGCGCCCAGCCGGTCCGCCAGCCGCTGGGCCCGTACCGGGTCCGCGTCCGTGACGATGAGGGAGCCGCCGACCTCACGGTGGCGGCTGAGAGTCGTGGCATGGAATGTGCCGATACGACCCGCTCCGATGAGTCCGATGCGCATGGGAACAAACTGAGGGCCGACCCGCCACCCTGTCAATGGTTTGTCCGGACAATCGAACTTCACAACTTCCCGTCAACATCTCACGGAGCTACGCTCGGGCCGTGCCGAAACCAGATGTGGATCCGACCGTGTCGCTCCAGCTCAGCGTCGACCGCAGCAGCCCGGTCCCGCTCTACTTCCAGCTGTCGCAGCAACTCGAGGCCGCCATCGAGCACGGAGCGCTGACCCCGGGAAGTCTCCTCGGCAACGAGATCGATCTCGCCGGACGGCTCGGCCTGTCCCGCCCCACGGTCCGCCAGGCCATCCAGTCCCTCGTCGACAAGGGCCTGCTCGTACGGCGCCGAGGCGTGGGCACCCAGGTCGTGCACAGCCAGGTCAAGCGCCCTCTGGAACTCAGCAGCCTCTACGACGACCTGGAGTCGGCGGGCCAGCGCCCCGCCACCCAGGTGGTCGTCAACACCGTCGAGCCGGCGTCCACCGAGGTCGCGGCCGCCCTGGGGGTCACCGAGACCAGCGACGTGCACCGCGTCGAGCGGCTGCGTCTCGCGCACGGTGAGCCGATGGCGTACCTCTGCAACTACCTGCCCCCCGGCCTGCTGGACCTCGACGGCGACCGGATGGAGGCCACCGGCCTGTACCGGCTGATGCGCACCGCCGGCATCACCCTCCACAGCGCCCGCCAGTCCGTCGGCGCCCGCGCCGCCACCGAGGAGGAGGGCGGGCGGCTCGGTGAGCCGGCGGGCTCACCCCTGCTCACCATGCAGCGCACCACCTTCGACGACACCGGCCGCGCCGTCGAGTTCGGCACACACATCTACCGCGCCTCGCGCTACTCCTTCGAGTTCCAGCTCCTCGTCCGGCCGTGAACCGCACGCCCGCCGCGCCCCGGCACCGCCGGCACGCGTGACCGACGGACGCGCGCCGGTACGCCGGAAGCGCCGCCGCCGTCACCGGAAAGGCCGTACCGCGCCGCGTGGCCGCACCGCGTGCGGGACCCGCTGGTCGGGCGGACGGTGTCCGTGATTGATACTTGGTCGTTTGGGCCGGTACGAAGCCGGTCCGAAAGGGCCTGCGGAACGGCCCCCGGGCAGGACCGCAGGGCCCGGCACACCAAGGAGCACGCAAGAAGGGCACGGCCTCGTGGCACGGACTCGGACCTGGGTAAGCATCGCGCTCGCAGGGGCGCTGGGAGTGTCCCTCGCGGGATGCAGCAGCACCGGCGGGAAGCGGGCCGAGGACGCCCGCAAGGCCGCCGCGGCCCAGGGCAGGGCCGCGGTGAACACGCCGAAGTGGACCTTCGCCATGATCACCCACTCGGGCGACGGCGACACCTTCTGGGACATCGTCCAGAACGGCGCCAAGCAGGCCGCCGTCAAGGACAACATCAACTTCCTCTACTCGCACGACGACGAGGCCCAGCAGCAGGCACAGCTCGTGGACGCCGCGATCGACAAGAAGGTCGACGGCATCATCGTCTCGCTGGCCAAGCCCGACGCCATGAAGGCCGCCGTCGCCCGCGCCCGCAAGGCCGGCATCCCGGTGATCACGGTGAACTCCGGTTCCGCGGAGTCCAAGGCCTTCGGCGCGCTCACCCACATCGGCCAGGACGAGACGATCGCCGGTGAGGCCGTCGGCGAGGAGCTGAACAAGCGGGGCCGCAAGAAGGCCCTGTGCGTCCTGCACGAGCAGGGCAACGTCGGTCACGAGCAGCGCTGCGCCGGCATCAAGAAGACCTTCCACGGCACCGTGCAGAACATCTACGTCCAGGGCACCAGCATGCCGGACGTGCAGTCCTCCATCGGCGCCAAGCTCCAGGCCGACGGGTCGATCGACTCCGTCGTGACGCTCGGCGCCCCGTTCGCGGACACCGCCGTCAAGGCCAAGAAGGACGCGGGCAGCAAGGCCGAGATCGACACCTTCGACCTGAACGCCAAGGTGGCCGCCGAGCTCAAGGACGGCACCCTCGGCTTCGCCGTCGACCAGCAGCCCTACCTCCAGGGCTACGAGGCCGTGGACCTGCTCTGGCTGTACAAGTACAACGCGGACGTCCTCGGCGGCGGCAAGCCGGTCCTCACCGGCCCGCAGATCATCACCAAGGACCAGGCGTCCAAGCTGGAGCAGTACGCGGACCGGGGGACCCGATGACCGCCACCGCACCCGCGCCAGCGCCCGGCCCCGCGAGCGACGAGCGCCTCCTGAAGACCTCGCCGCTGCGCAAGCTGATGGGCCGCCCCGAACTCGGCTCCGTGGTCGGCGCGATCGCCGTCTTCCTCTTCTTCGCGATCTTCGCCGACAGCTTCGTCCGGGCGTCGAGCCTCAGCACCGTCCTGTACGCCGCCTCGACCATCGGCATCATGGCCGTCCCCGTCGCGCTGCTCATGATCGGCGGCGAGTTCGACCTCTCGGCGGGCGTCATGGTCACCACCTCGGCGCTGATCTCGTCGATGTTCAGCTACCAGATGACGGCCAACGTCTGGGTCGGCGTGCTCGTCTCGCTGCTCGTCACCCTCGCCATCGGCGTCTTCAACGGCGTCATGCTCACCCGGACCGACCCGCCGAGCTTCATCATCACGCTCGGCACCTTCCTCATGCTCACCGGCATCAACCTCGGCTTCACCAAGCTGATCAGCGGCACCGTCTCCACCAAGTCGATCTCCGACATGGAGGGCTTCTCCTCCGCGAAGGACGTCTTCGCCTCCACCCTCACCATCGGCGGCGTCGACTTCAAGATCACCATCCTGTGGTGGCTGGTCCTGGTCGCGGTCGCCACCTGGATCCTCCTGCGCACCCGCGTCGGCAACTGGATCTACGCCGTCGGCGGCGGCGAGGAGGCCGCCCGCGCGGTCGGTGTCCCCGTCGACAAGACCAAGATCGGCCTCTACATGGGCGTCGCCTTCGGCGCCTGGATCTCCGGCCAGCACCTGCTGTTCTCGTTCGACGTCGTCCAGTCCGGCGAGGGCGTCGGCAACGAACTGATCTACATCATCGCGGCCGTCATCGGCGGCTGCCTGATCACCGGCGGCTACGGCTCCGCGGTCGGCGCGGCGGTCGGCGCCCTGATCTTCGGCATGGTCAGCAAGGGCATCGTGTTCGCCGAGTGGAACCCGGACTGGTTCAAGTTCTTCCTCGGCGTGATGCTGCTCCTCGCGACCCTGCTCAACCACTGGGTCCGCAAGCGCGCGGAGGCGACGAAATGACCACGGACACGAACATGACCAAGGAACCCGCCGCCGGGGAACGCGCGCCGCTCGTCGAACTCGACGACGTCAGCAAGTACTACGGCAACATCCGAGCCCTCGAAGGCGTCTCGCTGGAGGTCCACGCGGGCGAGATCACCTGTGTGCTCGGCGACAACGGCGCGGGCAAGTCCACCCTCATCAAGATCATCGCGGGCCGGCACCGGCACGACGCGGGCACGCTGCGCATCGAGGGCGAGGAGACCCGCCTCTCCTCCCCGCGCGAGGCCCTGGACCTCGGCATCGCGACCGTCTACCAGGACCTCGCGGTCGTCCCGCTGATGCCGGTCTGGCGAAACTTCTTCCTCGGCTCCGAGCCGCGCAAGGGCGTCGGCCCCTTCAAGCACCTCGACGTCGACTTCATGCGCCGCACCACCCACGCGGAGCTCCTGCGCATGGGCATCGACCTGCGCGACGTCGACCAGCCGATCGGCACCCTCTCCGGCGGCGAACGCCAGTGCGTGGCGATCGCCCGCGCCGTGTACTTCGGCGCCAAGGTCCTCGTCCTCGACGAGCCCACGGCCGCCCTCGGCGTGAAGCAGTCCGGTGTCGTCCTCAAATACGTGGCCGCCGCCCGTGACGCCGGACTGGGTGTTGTCTTGATCACCCACAACCCGCATCACGCCTATCTCGTGGGCGACCGCTTCGTCCTCCTCAAGCGCGGAGCCATGTCGGGCAGCCACACCCGCGACGACATCACCCTCGACGAGCTGACACGCCAGATGGCGGGCGGCAGCGAGCTCGACGACCTGCGGCACGAACTGGAGAACCGCACGGCGTGAGGGGCGCGGGGGAGTGACCCGTTCGGCTCCGCCGGCATGCCGGGACCGGCCCCGGACGGGCCGCGGGTCACCCCCGTCCCCGCTCTTCCGCGGTGCGGCCCCGGTACGGCGTAAGGCAGAATCGGCGCGATGAGCACCTACCGCGACCTCGCGCTCCCCCGAGCTCTCGGCTCCACTCGGGCAGGGAGCACCTCCATGGGCTCCGCGCGGGCCACCGTCCTGCGGACCGTGGGAACACGCGAGCGCCGTTCGCACCTGACGGCACCCCGTGTCCCCACCGTCGGCATCGACATCGGCGGTACGAAGGTGATGGCGGGCGTCGTGGACGCCGACGGGAACATCCTGGAGAAGGTCCGCGCCGAGACACCGGACAAGTCCAAGAGCCCCAAGGTCGTCGAGGACACCATCCTCGAACTGGTGCTGGACCTCTCCGACCGGCACGACGTGCACGCCGTCGGCATCGGCGCGGCCGGCTGGGTCGACGCCGACCGCAACCGCATCCTGTTCGCCCCCCACCTGTCCTGGCGCAACGAGCCGCTGCGCGACCGCCTCGCCGGCCGCCTCGCCGTGCCCGTCCTCGTCGACAACGACGCGAACGCGGCAGCCTGGGCCGAGTGGCGGTTCGGCGCCGGCCGGGGCGAGGACCACCTCGTCATGATCACGCTCGGCACCGGCATCGGCGGCGCGATCCTGGAGGACGGCCAGGTCAAGCGCGGCAAGTTCGGCGTCGCCGGCGAATTCGGGCACATGCAGGTCGTGCCCGGCGGCCACCGCTGCCCGTGCGGCAACCGTGGCTGCTGGGAGCAGTACAGCTCCGGCAACGCACTGGTCCGCGAGGCCCGGGAGCTCGCCGCCGCCGACTCCCCGGTGGCGTACGGGATCATCGAGCACGTCAAGGGCAGCATCGGCGACATCACCGGCCCGATGATCACCGAGCTGGCCCGCGAGGGCGACGCCATGTGCATCGAGCTCCTCCAGGACATCGGGCAGTGGCTCGGCGTCGGCATCGCCAACCTGGCCGCCGCCCTCGACCCCTCCTGCTTCGTCATCGGCGGCGGTGTCAGCGCCGCCGACGACCTCCTCATCGGGCCCGCCCGCGACGCCTTCCGCCGCCACCTCACCGGCCGCGGCTACCGCCCCGAGGCCCGGATCGCACGCGCCCAGCTCGGTCCCGAGGCCGGCATGGTCGGTGCCGCCGACCTCGCGCGCCTCGTCGCCCGCCGCTTCCGGCGCGCCAAGCGCCGCCGCGTGGAGCGCTACGAACGGTACGAGCGCTACACCGAGTCGCGTCGCTCGACCGGCCAGGAGTCGATGTGACGGCCTCGCTGCCCCGCCAGGCGACCTCCCCGGACGAGCCCGAGCGCCCCCCCGAGGACCCCCGGCACCGGTTCCGCCGCCGCGCCCTGACGCTGCTGATCATCGTGCTGCTCATCGGCGTACCGGCCGGCTATCTGGTGATCTCCGCCAACCAGAGCCGCGACAGCGGCAAGGACAAGGAGGAGAAGTACTCGGCGACCGGCCTCACCGCGGGCTGGCCCTCCCGCGTGCAGCGCCGCCTCTACCAGATCCCGATCCCCGGCCGGTCCACCGACGTCGCGTACTACGAGACGAACAACTGGAAGACCAGCCGCCTCTACGTCCAGTTCGGGACTACCGAGGCGGGCCTCGCCGGCTTCCTCAAGGGCGTCGGCGCCAAGGCCGACGACCTCAAGAAGGACGACATCACCATCGGCGACCGCGACCAGAAGGTCGTCGGCTGGGAGTTCGAAGGGCCCGGCCCCTGGTCGGGTCTGGTGCACAGGCAGAAGGACCCCGCGCCCACCCAGGACATCGTGGTGAACCGCTCCGAGCCCGGACACCCCATGGTGTACGTCGTCTCGCGCACCATTCCGTAACGAGCCCCGCGACCCGCCGCCCGGAGTCCCGATCCGCACGGGTTCCCACGCCACTCGGCGGATACCGCGACGGCCGCACCGGCACACTGCGGCACCGACTCACCGACCCCGCCCGATCCGCGGCCCGAGCCCCCGGCCGGGCCGCTCCCCGCCCCGCGTGGCCGTGGGAGCCGATTGTCCGACCCCGCCCGTAGAGTCGAAGACAACTGACGCGACACAGGGGCGGGAGGTGACCGGACGTATGCGCGACGCGATCGACGCGGTGGCCGAGCGGGCGCCGGTCTGGCCTTCCCCGGCCCAGGTGCCCGCCGCACCCGCCCTCCCGGACCGGACGCCTTCCGCCGGGCCGCCCACCGCCCCGCTGCCCTCCGTGCGGCTCGCCGCCGTCTTCCTGCCCGCACCGCTGCCCCGGGAAGGACGGATCGCGTTCTGGGACCCGGTCGGCGCGTCGGCACCCGCCGCCGACCAGGACGACCCAGCGCTCACCGAGGAGCCCGAGGCCGCCGCGCCGGCCGCGAGCCCCGCCGCCGCGCCCGCGCGCGACCGGACCGAGCTGACCGTCGTACGCCCGCACGGCTCCGGAATCCGCCGCGCCACCGTGCCTGCCCTCACCCTCTCCGTCGGTGAGGCCCTGCCCCTGCTCGCCGCGGCCCGCAGCAACCCCGCCGCCCACCCCGCCACCGCCTGCTGGGGCGCCGCCGCACTCCACGCGCTGCGCCTCGTCGCCCGCGGACGCCTGCTCCCCGGCCTCACCCCCGACGGCTTCGACTCCTGGCGCGCGGGCCCCCTCGACCAGGACGACGTCGCCCACCTGCGAGCGATCGCCGGTGCCCTGCCGTACGAGGGACACGCCGTCCCGCTCCCCGGCCAGGGACCCCTCCGGCTCCCCGAGCCGGAAGCCCTCATGCGCTCCTTCCTGGACGCGGTCGCCGACACCCTCCCGCGCACCCCCGCCGCGCCCTACGTCTCCGGCCTCCCCTTCGCGGCCCGCGCCCCCCAGCGGCTGCCCGGAGCCCACGACTGGGCGGCCGAGGTCGCCGCGGGCATGGACGCGGGCGTACGGATCTCCCTGCGCCTGGACCTGTCCGCCTACCAGCTCTTCGACGACAGCGAGGGCGCCCGGCGCGCCGGCGCCGCCGTCGTCCAGGTGCACAGCCTCGCCGACCCCACCCTCGTCATCGACGCGGCGGCCCTCTGGTCGGGGGAGGCCGACGACGTCTTCGGGCCCCGCGCGCGCGTCGACGCCGCCCTCGCCGTACGCCGCGCGGCCCGCGTCTGGCCACCGCTCGACCGTCTCTCGGAGCAGGACGTGCCGGACGTGCTCGCCCTCTCCGAGGAGGAGCTGTCGGACCTCCTCGGCGTCGCCGCGGCCCGCCTCGGCACCGCAGGTGTCGCCGTGCACTGGCCGCGCGACCTCGCCCAGGACCTCAGCGCCGCCGCCGTGGTGCGCCCCGCCCCCGGCTCGGCGACGGACGGCACCGGCTTCTTCGAGAGCGAGGAACTGCTCCAGTTCCGCTGGCAGCTCGCCCTCGGCGGAGACCCCCTCAGCGAGGCCGAGATGGACACCCTGGCCGAGGCACACCGGCCCGTCGTCCGGCTGCGCGACCAGTGGGTCCTGGTGGACCCGGCACTCGTCCGCAAGGCACGCAAGCGTGAACTGGGCCTCCTCGACCCCGTCGACGCGCTCTCCGTCGCCCTCACCGGCACCGCCGAGGTCGACGGCGAGACCGTCGAGGCCGTCCCGGTCGGCGCGCTCGCCACCCTGCGCGACCGCCTCACGGCCGGCCTCACCCCCGTCGAGCCGCCCCCCGGCCTCCAGGCCCGCCTGCGGGACTACCAGCTGCGCGGCCTCGCCTGGCTGGACCTCATGACCTCCCTGGGCCTCGGCGGCTGCCTCGCCGACGACATGGGACTCGGCAAGACGGTCACCCTCATCGCCCTCCACCTGCGGCGGGCCCGCAGCGAACCGACCCTGGTCGTCTGCCCCGCCTCCCTCCTGGGCAACTGGCAGCGGGAGATCACCCGCTTCGCACCCGGCGTCCCCGTGCGCCGCTTCCACGGCTCCGACCGCACCCTCGACGACCTCGACGGCGGCTTCGTCCTGACCACGTACGGGACGATGCGCTCGGCCGCCGCCCACCTCGCCGACCAGCCGTGGGGCATGGTCGTCGCCGACGAGGCACAACACGTCAAGAACCCCTACTCGGCGACGGCGAAGGCCCTGCGCACCATCCCGGCCCCCGCGCGCGTGGCCCTCACCGGCACCCCCGTGGAGAACAACCTCTCCGAGCTGTGGGCCCTGCTGGACTGGACGACCCCCGGACTGCTCGGCCCCCTCAAGTCCTTCCGCGCCCGCCACGCCCGCGCCGTGGAGAACGGCGAGGACGAGGAAGCGGTGGCCCGGCTCGCGCGGCTGATCCGCCCGTTCCTGCTCCGCCGCAAGAAGTCCGACCCGGGCATCGTCCCCGAGCTGCCGCCCAAGACGGAGACGGACCACCCGGTCCCGCTGACCCGCGAACAGGCCTCCCTCTACGAGGCCGTGGTCCGCGAGTCGCTGCTCGCGATCGAGACCACCGACGGCATCGCCCGCAGGGGACTCGTCCTCAAGCTCCTGACCTCCCTCAAGCAGATCTGCAACCACCCGGCCCTGTTCCTGAAGGAGGACGCGGAGGCCGCCGCCCACGGACCGTCCGCCCGGTCCGGCAAACTCGCCCTGCTGGACGAGCTGTTGGACACCCTGCTCTCCGAGGACGGCTCGGCCCTGGTCTTCACGCAGTACGTCGGCATGGCCCGCCTCATCACCGCCCACCTGACCGCGCGGGCCGTTCCGGTGGAGCTGCTGCACGGCGGCACCCCGGTCGCCGAACGCGAACGCATGGTGGACCGCTTCCAGAGCGGCGGCACCCCGATCCTGGTGCTGTCCCTCAAGGCCGCGGGCACCGGCCTGAACCTCACCCGCGCCGGCCATGTCGTCCACTTCGACCGCTGGTGGAACCCAGCGGTAGAGGAGCAGGCCACCGACCGCGCGTACCGCATCGGCCAGACCCAGCCCGTCCAGGTCCACCGCCTCATCACCGAGGGCACGGTGGAGGACCGCATCGCCGAGATGCTGGAAGCGAAGCGTGCCCTCGCCGACGCGATCCTCGGCTCCGGCGAGGCGTCCCTGACGGAGCTGACCGACCGCGAGCTGTCCGACCTCGTCTCGCTCCGGAGGCCGACGTGAGCGGGACGGAGGGAGAGGAGCACCGCGTGGACGGCTCCGGTGCCGGCGAACCGGCCGAGGGCACGGACGTGGCGGGCACGGACACGGAGGGCACGGACACGGAGGGTGCGGACGCCGAGGGCATCGACCTGTCCCGACCGGCACCGGGAGAGCGCCCCGCGGACGCGGCCCGCCGGGCGCTGCGGGCTGCCCGGGAGCGGGACAGCAGGGAGCGGAACGGGGAGAGGGGGCGGGAGAGCGGGGAGCGGGGCGGCCGGGCGACGGGCGCGGCCGGCGGGGCGGTGAGGGCGGCCGTGGATGCCGGTGCGGATGCGGGAGCCCCGAGCGAGGGTTCGACTGGGCCTGCGGCTGCGACTTCGGCAGCGGGTTCGTCGTCGGCGTCGCCCTCCCTCTCGCCCTCGGTTTCGGGTGAGGGTGATGGCGGGCGGGCCGAGCCGGATGAGGTGTCCTCGTCGGCCGGGTCGGCGGCGCCTTCTGCGTCCTCGCCGTCGGCGGGCTCGTCCTCCACGTCCTCCACGTCCTCCACGTCTGCCTCGCTTGGGGGCAGTGCGGGCAGGTCTTCTCGGCCGGGGTCCGCCCCGGTCTCGCGCCCTGGTGACGTGGCACGCGAGGCCCTGCGACGGGCGACGGAGGCGGCGAGGGCCGCCGGGGCCCGAGGGGGCCGGACGAGCGCTGTCGGGTCTGCCGGTGCCCGAGCCGATGGCCATGACGGCGGCGGCGGTGACGACGAGCGGGCCGACACCGGTGGGCGGACGTCGCCGGCCGGGCACGCCGTGTCCGACGCGGGTTCCGGTGCGGCGGCGGAGAGGGACCGGACCGTCCGCGGTCGAGGTGCCGACTCTCCTTCTGCCACGCGGAGTTGGCGTGGCGGTGGTGACGTGTCGGGATCGGTGCCTGGCGACGGCGACAGCGACGGCGACGGAGATGGGCGCGGGGCGGAGGCCGTGGCCGGCGGTGGTGCCCATGAGCTCCATGACGGCGTCGCGGCGGACCGTTCGGGTGGGGACGGTGACGAGGGCGCGGCGGGAGGTACCGAGGCGGCGGGGTCCGTCCCGCCCGGTGCCCGGGGTGCGGGGACGACCGAGGGCGCACGCCCGGGCGACATCGCCCGTGAGGCGTTGCGTGCCGCGCGGGACGAAGCGAAGCGGGCGCGGACGGCCGGGGGCGTCGAAGGGGGAGCCGCCACGGGTGCGGGGGGCCGTGGAGCCGGCGCCAAGCGAGGTGCGCGGACCCGGCCCGACAAGGGGACGACCGGGGGCACCCGAGGACGTCGGGACGTCGGGAGCCCGGCGAACTCCGAGGGTGCGTCTCGTGCCCAGGAGCTGAGGGAACTGCTCGCCGGTGCCTTCCAGCTCCCCTCCGACGTGTCCGACCCCTGGATTCCGTCGCACCCCGCCGACGAGCGGGGCGACGAGCGGGCGGCCGGACGTGCCCTCGCGCATCCGGAAGGGGAAGGCGACGGTGCGGAACAGTTCGGTTACCGCGCCTCCGAGCCCCGGACGCCCGCTTCCCTCCCGCCGGCGACCCCCTCCCCGGAGCCACTCCGTTCCGACCCGCCCCCGGCGTCGTCCGGGCCGCGGCCCACATCCTCGGAAGAGGGCCGCGCGGCGGACGAGGCGGAGCTGGACATGGCCTCGCCGCACCCCGAAGCGCAGCCCGCCCCACACCCCGCATCGGGCTCCGGCCGATACCCCGCGTCCGGCCGTGGCGCCCAGGGGAACCCCGCTCCCGCCGAGCGGTTGCCGCGTTCCATGGCATCCCCGGGCCGGGACGGGGAGTTGCGCCGTACGTTCCCCAGATTCCCGGCGCGGGACACCGCGGACGGGGCGTTCGCGGAGACGTGGTGGGGCAACGCGTGGGTCACGGCGCTGGAGGAAGGGGCCCTGGACGCCGGGCGGTTGGCGCGAGGCCGGACGTACGCCGGGCAGGGACACGTCGACGCCATCACGGTCACCCCCGGCCTGGTCCTCGCATACGTGCACGGCAGCCGACCGCGGCCGTACCGCGTGCAGATCAGGGTGCGGACCCTCGCCGACGCCGACTGGGACCGCTTCCTCGACGCGGCCGCCGAGCGGCCCGGACACATCGCCGCACTCCTCGACAAGGAGATGCCCAAGTCGCTGGCGGAGTGCGGGGTCGACCTGCTCCCCGGTCCCGGCGAGCTCGAACCGCACTGCAGTTGCCCCGACTTCGGACATCCCTGCAAGCACGCGGCCGCGCTCTGCTATCAGACGGCCCGGTTGCTCGACCAGGACCCGTTCGTGCTGCTCCTGCTGCGCGGCCGGGGCGAGCGCGAACTGCTCGACGCGCTGTCGCGGCGCAACGCCACCCGCGCAGCCCGCGCGTCCCAGGAGCGGGAACCGGCGCCGCTGCCCGGGGTGCGCGCCCGTGACGTCCTGGCCCGGGGTGCGCTCCCGCCCCTGCCCGTACCGCTGCCACCGCCCGCTCATCCCGAGCAGCCACCGGCCTATCCGGGTGCTCCGGGCGGCCCGGACCCGTTCGCGCTGGACCAGTTGGCGACGGACGCGGCAGCCCGTGCGCATGCCCTGCTCACCGCGGGACGCGACCCCGTGGCGGACCTGACGCTCTGGCAGGACGCGGTGCGTATCGCCGCCGGCCGCCCCGGATCGGGCCTCACCGCCGGCACCAGGGCCCTCTACGCCTCGCTCGCGAAGGCGACCCGGCGGACCCCCGCGGATCTGGCGCGTGCGGTGGCAGCCTGGCGGCAGGGCGGGTTCGACGCGCTCGGCGTGCTCGAAGAGCCCTGGGACCCGCCGGCGGGCCGGTTCGACCGGGCGAGGCCGCTGCTGCTGGCCGCGGACCTCCCCGCCTTCCGTCCGTGGCGCAACCACCTGACCCACCCGGGCGGCCACGCCCAACTCCGCCTCGGCCGCAACGGTCTCTGGTACGCCTTCGAGTCCGAGCCCGGCCACGACGACTGGTGGCCCCGGGGCACCCCCGACCTCGACCCCGTCGGCGCCCTGACGGGCCTGGGCGCACCGGGCGACCTCTGACGCGGCCTCCGCGCCCCGCCGGAGGGCGGCTGCCCCCGGCGGACCCGCCCAGGCCGGTCCGTGGGGCGGCGGACCCGCCTAGGCCGGTCCGTGGGGCAGGACCGGCAGTGCGGCCAGTCGCCGGTGCAGGTAGCCACCGCCCCATGCCAGTTCGTGCAGCGGCACCGCCGGCTCCAGCCGGTGCCAGCGGCCGAGGACGGCGGTGAGGGTCACCGTGAGCTCCAGGCGGGCGAGGGCCGACCCGGGGCAGTAGTGCGGACCCAGACCGAAGCTCAGGTGACGGCCGGCGGTACCGCGGTCGGGGTCCAGCGTCGCGGGGTCGGCGTGGCAGCGCGGGTCGTGATTGGCCGCCGCCACGGACAGCAGGACACCGCTGCCCGCCGGAATGACGGTGTCCCCGAACCGTACGTCCTCCAGTGCCACCCTCTTGGTGCTGAAGGGGCCCGGGGTGTCCCAGCGCAGCAACTCGTCGACCGCGCGCGGGATCCGCCCCGGCTCGCTCCGCAGGGACTCCTGCACGTCCGGGTGGCCCAGCAGCGCCACCACGCTCATGCCGATCGCCTGCACCGTGCTGTCGAAGCCGGCCAGCAGCAGCATCGCCAGGAGCGAGGCGACCTCGTCCTCGCTCGCACCCCCCTGCTCGTGCCAGGCGGCGAGGACCCGGGACACGACGTCCTCACCCGGAGCGGCCTCGCGGCGGGCCATCTCGCCGCGCACGAAGCCGTCGATGCGGGCCACGCTCTCCTCGACGGCACGAGCGGTGCGGCCCGTCTTGTCCGCGAGCAGCGCGACCGGTTCGTACAGCGCGGCCCGCTCCTCCTCGCGCACCGCGAAGACCTCGCACAGCGACCGGAAGGCGAACGGCCGCGCGAACGCGTCCATCAGCTCCACGGGTCCGCGCCCGCGGGCGGCGTCGGCCGCTTCGAGGAGTTCACCGGCGGCCTGTTCGATGCGTTCCCGGTGGGCGGTCATACGGGCCGGGGTGAGGGCCGGTGTCGCCAGGCGACGGATGCGCGTGTGGTCCGGCGGGTCGTAGTTGACGAGGGTCACGTCCAGGGCGCGTCGCCGCACGTCCGGGTCGGGAACACGGCCGCCGCTCAGGGAGAGGCGCGGGTCAAGGAATCCGGCGCGCACGTCCTCGGCACGGGTCACCAGCCACGCCGGACGTCCCGCGGGCGTCCTGATCCGGGCCACGGGACAGGTCTCCCGGATCTCGGCGAGAGTCTCCTCCGGCCGGGCCAGGAATCCCGGCCCGAGCGGTTCCGGCAACGGCTGCCGTCCTGCCGCTGCGGGAGGGGCGGCCGTGACGGCGGGCTCGGTGTCCATACGGAGGCGTCCTCTCGCGGTCGCGGAGTGTGCGGCGGTCACCGTAGGAAAGGCCGGTTGCCCGCCGGTTCGGGCCGGGTGCGATTCCGGTATGCCCGGCCTCGACGGGCCAGTCGAAGCGCGCCCCTTGCCGGCTCCGCGCCGAACCACCGCGTGCCACCCGTTGACTGTCACCGCGCCGAACCACCCGCGTGACACCCATCGACCCCCTATGCGCCGAACCACCGCGGGACACCCGGCGACCGCCCACCTGTCGAACCACCTCCGTGCCACCCGTCGGCCGGCTCCGTGCCGAACCACGGTGCGACACCCGGCGGCCGCCTCCGTCGCGCCGTGCGGAGCGGCGTCCGGCGGCGGCGTTCGCGGCGCCTGCGGCCTCGCGTACTCCAGGAGCGCTGTCCCCCGGGGGCCTCCGACTCCGCCGCGTCGGTCGCACCCCGGCGCACCGTGCTCACCCGGCGCGCCCACCAGGGGGATTCACCGTCGCACAACCGGCGGCGAACCGGTGCCGAACCCGCTGCTCCTAGCTTCCTGCCGGTCGGCGCAGTGCTGCCGTCCGTCGTCCCGAACGCCCGTCGTATGGAGGACCAACATGGCCGAGAACGTCGAGCCCAACGAGGAGACCACCGAGACCCCCGCGGAGGAGACTCCCGAGGTCGTCGCGCACGCCGCCTCGAACGTCGCCTGGTGCGGTGTGCACCAGGAGTCGGTGGACGAGCCCGAGGTGGTCGCGCACGCCGCCTCCAACGTCGCCTGGTGCGGCGTGCACCAGGAGCACCTCGACGAGCCGGAGGTGGTCGCGCACTCCGAGGAGGGCGAGGACACCCCGTGGTGCGGCGTCCACCAGGAGCACAACGCCTGATCGGCTCACCACCGGCGCGGTCCTTCCGGTCGCGGCGGCGCCTGACGCCGTCGCGACCGGGCCGCGCCCGCCTCCCAACTCCCGCCCTCGCTCCGGAGGTTGCCGTGCCCGGTACGCAGTCCGTCGCCGTCCCCACCGCCGGGGCCCGTCTGATCCGTGCCCGCAGGGGGTGGTGGTTCCTGGGCGCCGGCGGCTACGCCCTGATGCGGCCCGGCCAGGTGGAGCCCGACGGCACCCTGCGGCCCTCGGCCGAGCGCTATCTCCGCGAGGCCGGCCTGTACGAGGTGAAGCCCTACAACTCGTACTCACTGACCGTGCTGACCAGCACGGACTGCAACCTCGGCTGTGGCTACTGCTTCCAGAACACCGCGCAGGACCCGAAGGGCGGCAGCAGGCCGCCGCGGATCAGCCACGCACGCCTCACTCCCGAAGGCGTGACCCAGGTACTGGACTTCACCCGCGAGCGCATGGCCGCCGCGGAGATGGACCGACTGTCGCTGCTGCTGTTCGGCGGCGAACCGCTGCTCAACCCGCGAGGCTGCCGCGACCTGCTCACCCGGGCCGGCCGACTCGGCACCCTCACCGCGTCGATGACGTCCAACGGCACGCTGCTCACACCGCTGATCGCCAAGGAACTGAACGCGGCCGGACTCGGCTCCGTGCAGGTCACCTTCGACGGCGACCGTGCCGACCACGACGCCATCCGGGTCAGGCGCTCCGGTGGCGGCACCTTCGACGTCATCGTCTCCAACATCGCGCGCGCCATCGAGAAGACCTCCCTGCGCTGGATGCTGCGGGTCAACGTCTCGCACCTGAACCGCAACGGCGTGGACGAACTGGTGGAGCGGCTCGGCACGCAGCTCGATCCGGCACGCTGCGGCATCCACTTCGCCCGGGTCGGCGACGTCGGCGTCGGCTACGCCAACAACCTGCTGCACGAGAACGGACTCGTCGACGACTTCGTCCGCTGGCACGCCCGCGCGCTGGAACTCGGCTTCACGGTGTCCCGCCCGCGTGCCCATGTCCCGTGCCAGGCCTGCTCCTTCACCGACGGCCGCTACGGCGCGGTCGTCAACGCCGACGGCGTGCTGGCCAGTTGCTGGGAGACCGCCGGCAAACCCGGTATGGAGGTCGGCACCATCGCCGACGGCTATCTCGACGCCGAGCAGACCGAAGGCCGCTGGGTCAGCTGCCACGACCACTACCAGTACGACGAGGAGGCGGCCGTCCGCGCCGTCTTCCAGGACCGGGTCGACGCCGGCGTCCTGGACTGCCTCGACGCCGTCGGACGGCTGGGATGACAGGCGCCGGCATCCTGCGCACCAACCCCGACTTCCGCCGCTTCTGGCTCAGTTCGACGCTGTCCACCCTCGGATCGCAGCTGTCGCTGCTCGCCTTCCCGCTGCTCGTGCTGTCCATCGGGGGCAGCGCGGCACAGGCCGGTACGGTCGCGACCTGCTCGCTGGTGACCCGGACGCTGCTGCGCCTTCCGGCGGGCCATCTCGCCGACCGGTTCGACCGACGGATGATCATGGTCGGGACCGACCTGGTGCGGCTGGTGGCCCTGGCCAGCATTCCGCTGGTGTCGGCACTGGGGGACCTCGGGCAGGCGCATCTCCTCGGCGTCGCCGTGGTCGAGGGCGCGGCGACCGCCCTCTTCGCCCCCGCGGCCACGATCGCCGTGCGCGACGTGGTGCCGGAGAAGGACCTCACCGACGCACTGAGCCGCAGCCAGGCCGCGATGGCGTCGAGTTCGCTCATCGGCCCGTTCCTCGGCGGCTGGCTGTTCACCCTGGACCCGATCCTGCCGTTCGCCGCCGACGCGCTGTCCTACGGTGTGTCCGCCGTGCTGCTGCTGCGGATCGCCTCCCGGCCCGCCCGCCAGGTCGCGGGGGCCGAGCGCGACAACCGGCTCACGGCGGGGCTGCGCTGGCTCACGCACCAACGGGCCCTGCTGGCCGCCCTCCTCTTCGCCGCGGGCATCAACGTCGTCTCGGCGGCGGCCCAGACGACCATGGTCGTCTCCCTGCGGCAGAGCGGCGCGGGCGGCACGGCGATCGGCGCGGTGATGGCCTGCGCGGGCGTCGGTGCGATGCTGGGCGCCGCCTCGGCACCGTGGCTGATCAAGAGGATTCCCGCCGCCCGGCTGTTCCTGCTCATCGGCGCGGTCTGGGCGGTGGGTCTCGCCGTCTTCTCCGGGACCACGCAGCCCTGGACGATCGGCCCGGTGCTCGTCGTGGTCGTCTTCTTCAGTCCGCCGGCGGGCATCGTCGTCGGCCGCGCGATGCTGGTCCTCGCCCCCCGGGACCTGCTCGGCAGGGTCAGCACGGCGACCGGACTCCTCATGGCCGGCCTCGCCTCCCTCGGTCCGCTCCTCGCCGGCTCCTTCGTGGATTCCCTCGGGTCGAGCCACACCTGGCTCGCCCTGGCCGGAACGGCGGCGGTGGTGACCGTGCTGTCCTCGGTGCCCCTGCTGCGCGAGACCAGCCTGGACGCCGTGGCGGACGACACGAAGAAGGCCGAGGCGGACACCACGAAGAAGGGGGAGCCCGCTGTCCGGCCGGCAGGTCCCCGGGACGCTCCGGCTCCCTCGGACACCACGGCGACCAACGCTCTCGACGAGGCTGCCGCCGCCGGTGCGCCTGCCGCCGCTGCTGCACCTTTCGCCTCTGGGGTGCCGTCCGCCCCTGCTGTACCGGCGCGTTCCGCGCCCGCCGCTGACGTCCCGCACTCCGCGGGACCCCTCGACGGGAGGCCCGCCGACCGGGCAGAGGTCATGGCGCACGGGGAGCCGGACGCTTCGGGCCTGGCAGCACCGAAGGCCGAGCCCGCACCTGCGGACCCCGCCGCCCCGCCTCCCGGCAACGGCGCATCCTGAGACCGGCGTCCGCCCGCCGTACCCGGCCAGGGCATCCGTCCCCGTCCGCACCCGCGGACGCCGGACGTGTCTCCTCCCGTGACCGTGACCGTGAGCGTGACCGACGTGATCCGTTCTCCCGGCCCGTTCTCCCTGTCCGCCGCCCTGCCCGTTCTCCCTGGAGCGCCGCGATGACCCAGTCCCCGCCCCGTGACGCGGGGCCGGTGCCCGGCCGGTACACCTACCCGTCCGCCCCGCGCAGCGGACCGCGGGAGATCGTCCACGGAGTGCGCGTGGCCGACCCGTACCGCTGGCTGGAGGATCCGCGGGACCCCGCGACCGCCGCCTGGTGCGCCGCACAGGACGTGCTGTACGCCGACGAGGAGGCTCGCTGGCCGGCCCGGGACGCCCTGCTCGCGCGGATGACCGCCCTGCTCGCGGGCGGCGGGGCCCGGCCTCCGGTGGCGCGCGGCGGACGGGAGTTCCATCTGCGCAGGGAACCGGGACGTGAACTGGCCGCGCTGGCCGTCCGCGAGGCCGGCCGGACCCGGGTCCTGCTCGACCCGATGGACGCCGACCCGTCCGGCACGACGCTGCTCGACGCCTGGGAACCGTCGTGGGAGGGCGACCTCGTGGCCGTCCAGCTGTCCTCGGGCGGTACGGAGCACTCGGTGCTGCGCGTGCTCGACACGGCGACCGGCGAGACGGTCGACGGGCCCGTGGACCGGGTCCGCCGTTCCCCGGTGGCCTGGCTGCCGGGCGGCCACGCCTTCTACTACGTCCGCCGGCTGTCCTCCGAACACACCGGGGGCGGCACGGGACTTCGGCGCCGCGTCTACCTGCACCGGGTCGGTACACCGGCGGACCAGGACACGGAGATCTTCGGGGCCGGACGGTCGGACACCCAGTACTACACCGTGGCCACCGCCCCCGACGGCCGGCTCCTGGTCGTCGGCGCCGGCGAGGGCACCTCACCGCGCACCGACCTGTGGACCGCCGACCTGACCGCGACCGCCCCCGACCGGCCGCGACTGCGCCGCCTCCAGCACGGCGACGACGGCCGCACCACCGTCCGCCTCAGGCCCGGCCGGGGACCGCTGCTGCTGCGGACGACGGCCCGCGCCCCGCGGGGCCGCATCGCCGAGGCCGCCCGCGACGCCGCTGATCCCGGCCGCTGGCGCACCCTCGTCGCCGAGCAACCCGGCACCGTGCTCCAGGACTTCGCGGTCCTCGACGGCCCGGCGCTGGACCGGCCCCTGCTCGCGGTCGTACGGACCCGGCACGCCGTCGCCGAGTTGACCCTGCACGACGCCCGGAACGGCGCCCTGACCGGAACCGTGCCCCTGCCCGGACAGGGAACCGTCAGCCCTCTGACGTCTCGTCAAGACGCTGGACACGAACTGTGGTTCGCGTACACCGACCACATCACACCCGCCGTCGTCCTGCACTACGACGCCGTCACCGAACGCCTGCGCTCCTGGCCGGGAGGCTCCCCTGTGGCACCGCCCGCCGAGGGCGTCAAGGTCACCCAGGAGGTCCTGCGCTCCCGCGACGGCACCGAGGTGCGCCTCTTCGTGATGTCTCCCACGGGACGTCCCGACACGCCCCGGCCCACCGTCGTCACCGGCTACGGCGGCTTCGGCGCCTCGATGACCCCCGGCTTCACCCCGCAGGCCGTGCCCTGGGTCCGCGCGGGCGGCGTGTACGCGGTGGCCTGCGTCCGCGGCGGGGGAGAGGAGGGCGAGGACTGGCACCGGGCCGGACGCCGCGAGCACAAGCACAACACCTTCGACGACTTCGACGCCGCGGCGGACCACCTGCTCCGTGCCGGATGGGCCGCACCCGGCCGGCTCGGTGTCCTCGGCAGCTCCAACGGCGGTCTGCTGGCCGCCGCCGCGCTGACCCGGCGGCCGGAGACGTACGCCGCCGTCGTGTGCGCGGCGCCGCTGCTCGACATGGTCCGCTACGAGCTGTCCGGCATGGGCGCGAGCTGGCGCGACGAGTACGGCAGCGCGGCGGACCCCGCACAGTTCGCGCGACTGCTCTCGTACTCGCCTTACCACCAGGTGCGCGAGGGAGCCCGGTACCCGGCCGTGCTGCTGGCCGTCTTCGACGGAGACACCCGCGTCGACCCCGCGCACGCCCGGAAGATGTGCGCCGCACTCCAGTGGGCCGGCACCGGTCCCGGGCCGGTCGTGCTGCGCACCGAGCGCGGCGTCGGACACGGCGCGCGCGGCGCCTCGCGCAGCGCACGCCTCTACGCGGACGTCATGGCCTTCCTCGCCCACCACCTGGGCCTCCTTCTGCCCGAGGACGACTGACATGAAGGTGCTGCTGTGCCCGCTGAACGACCCGGGCTACCTGTATCCCGCCCTCGCCGTCGGCGCCGAACTGCGCCGCCGCGCCCACACCGTGCACGTCCTCGCCGGTCCGCGGGCCGTACCGACGGCCACCGAGGCAGGTCTGGAGACGGTCGCCGTCGCGGACGCCACGGCACTCTCGGTGTCCCACTGGACGGTCCGGGGGCCCGAGCAGTACACGGAGGTGGCGCGGGCGGTCCGGCAGACGCGGCCCGACGTCCTGGTCACCTCCGTCCTCTGTCACGGCGCACTGGTGGCCGCCGAGGCGGCCGACCTCCCGGTGGTCGTCCTCGGACTGGCGGCCCACCTGTGGCCCTACCGCTCCGCCACCGACGCGGTGGACGCGCACGACCGCACCTGGCGGCTCACGGAGACCTTGAAGCACTACGGGGCGATACGGGAGGCGGCCGGCCTCGCCCCACGGCGCGACCGGTTCCCCGACACCCCGCTGCTCGGCGCGGCCTTCCTGCTCCGCGGGCATCCCGCCCTGGAGCCGCCCGGCGCCGAACTCCCCCCGGCCGTACGGCATGTCGGCCCCTGCTGGTGGGAGCCGGAACCCACGGCGGCCGATCCGCCGCCCGAATCCAAGCCGCTGGCGTACGTCCATCTCGGCCGGACCTTCGGCGGCGCCTCCCTCTGGCCCCGCCTCAACGCCGCCTTCACCTCCGGCACCCACCGGGCCGTCGTGGAACTGGGCCGGTCCGGCGCCCCCGAGGCCGCCCCGGACGCCGACCTGATCGTCGGCCGCCGCCCCTGGATGGGACCGATCGTCGACCGGGCCGACCTCGTTCTGACGAACGCGACGTCCGCGCCCGTACTCGCCGCCCTTCTGCGCGGCACACCGCTGCTCGTCGCCCCCAACGGGTCGGAGCAGCAGGTTCTCGCCGCCGGCTGTCTGCGCGCGGGCGTCGCCCGCCGGCTGCCGGAGCCCGGTGCCTCGGCCGCCGCCCTGCGCGCCGCGGTCGAGGCGACCGCCCACGATCCCGAACTCCGCTTCCGCGTACGGGAGATGGCGGGCCTGCTCGTCGGCGGAAAGAGCGAGACCCACGCGGCGGACGCCGTGGAAGCCGCGTCCCGCTGACGCGGAGGACGCCGCTCGCACCGCCCGGGCGGGGTCCCGACCGGACACGGATCGACGCCGGTCGCCCCCGGCCGGGCGAACGGGCAGCGTCCGAAGACGACTTGGATCTGCCGGGCGAACGGGCAGCGTCCGAAGACGACTTGGATCTGCCGGGCGAACGGGCTGTGTCCGAAGACGACTTGGGTCTGCCGGGCGCGCAGGCCGGCGTCTCGGAGCCGCTACCGTCCGGGCGTGGCCGACACGGATGCCGGTCGATGCCGCCTGGTCGCTCCTGGCCCGAGAGGACCCCGGCAATCGGGCCACCGTGGAGTGTGACGCAGCACGCTGGGCGGACGGCCGTGGCCTTCCCAGGGTGCTGCGTCACACTCCGCGGGCCTCAACCCCCGGTCCCCGAGGCTCCCTTCGTCAGGCGAGCGCCCGGGGCTGCCCGATGGCCCGGCAGCCCCGCGTCTCAGCCCTCGTGGGCCGCCTGCGGCGGTACCCCGTCGAGGAGTACGTCCCGGAGTGCGGCGAGGAGTTCCAGGCCCCGGGCGCGGACCGCCGAGGGTGTCTCCTCGTGGCGGCGGTCGGCGATGACCGCGAGGGCCGCCGCGGCCTGGCGGGCGAAGAGGGCGAGCAGATCGAGTTCGGAGAGGCTGGAGCGGGACTGCTCGGCGGGATCCAGCACTTCGAGGACGCCGAGGACCCGGTCGTGGTGGGCGAGCGGGGCGGCCATCAGCGCGTCCGGCACGTACCCCGTCGACTTGGCGACGTCCCGGGCGAACATGCCCTGTTCCCGCAGGTCGTCCGCGATCATGGGCTCGCCCGACACGAGGACCCAGCCGGCGAGGCCCCGGTCGGCGGGGAACCGCGAGCCCACGAGGGACTTCTCGCCCTCGCCCGCCACGGCCTGGAAGACGAGTTCGTCGGCGTCCCGGTCGTGCAGCAGGACGGAACTGGCCGCGGCGCCGAAGATCGCCCGCGCGGTGTCGACGACGGACTGCAGCAGATCGTGCTCCGCGCTGCCGGGGCGCGTGGCGGGGTCCACGCCTGCGGCGGGGACGAGGCCGGGGGACTGGCTCATGATTCACCTCGGGTTCCTGGTTCGCCGATGCGCACGTTCGCGGCGGAGAGGTAGAGCGCGTGCTTGATCTGAAACGGTGTCAGCTTCGGGCGGGTGCCGAGCAGGCGTGCGCACATCCCGCTGATGAAGGGGGTGGCGAAACTGTTGCCCGTGGTGCGGATGGTCCTGCCGCCCGTCCAGGCCACCTGCACGTTCTGGCCGGGTGCGAAGAACTCCACGGGCGGTGCGGGGTTGTAGAGGAAGAGCCCGGAGTCGTCCTCGCGGTGCGTGCCGACCGAGATGACCGACGAGAACCGCCAGGGAAAGCTCTCCACCGGGGTGTTGTGGGCGGACGCCACCAGCGTGGTGCCGGTGAAGAACGCCTGGTCCGCCAGCGACCGCAGGGTCTCCAGGAACTTCGGCCGGGTCGTGGACAGGCTGAGGTTGACCACGTCGAAGCCTTGGTCGACGGCCCACCGCAGCCCGGTCAGCAGGGCCTCGCCGCTGCCGGTGAACCCCTCGCCGAGCACCCGCACGCTGTACAGCTCGCAGTCCGGTGCCACCCGGCGGACGATGCCCGCGCACGCCGTTCCGTGCCCGCAGCCGTCTCCGGCGCCGTCGGGCAGCGGGCCGCTGTCGACGACGCGCAGGGTGCCGTCGGGGGCGGGCGCCACCTCGTAGGACCCCTGGACGGCGCCGACCGAGGGATGGCCGCACTCCACCCCGGTGTCGACCACGCACACGCGCACCCCGCCGCCGTCCGACCACGCCGAGGGGTCGGCGGGCAGATCCGGCACCGTGTCGGCGAGCATCGTGAGGTCTTCGGGCGAGCGGTCACGCAGGCTCCAGGTGAGCCCTCCTGCCGTTCCTGTGGTCATCCGGTCCTGCCTTCCCGTCCGGCCGGGCGGTCCGCGCCCCGGGCCGTGGCCGTGTTCTCGTCGGCGAACGCGGACGCGCGGTCCGTGCCCGGCCGGTGCCCCTTGGCGGCGAAGTGCCCCAGAGCCGTGCCTGCCCCCCGCGCCGCGTCCGCGGACAGCCCGAGGGCGCGCAGGGTGTGGGCGAGGTCGAGGGCCGCGGTGCCCCGCACGACCGGAGAGTCGGTGGCACCCGCCGCGGCGACGGCCCGGTCCGCGCAGACGCGCGCCGGGTCCCCCTCTCCGGCGAGTGCCAGGGCGCGGCCCCGCAGCCCGTACGCGTCGGCGGACTCGGCCGGCGGCAGGCCCGCCCGTTCCGGGTCCGGCAGAGCCAGCGCCTCGGCGGGCTCCCCGCCGTCCAGCAGGATGCGGGCCCGCTCCCGGGCGATGCCGGGCAGGGCGCCCGTGGCGCCGAGTTCACGGCCGGCGCGCGCCGCCTCCTCCAGCAGGGCGAGCCGTCGCGCGGGCGTACCGGTCACGGCCTCGACCTCCGCGGCGAACAGCGGGACGAACAGCGCGCTCTCCGCATAGCCGAGACCACGGGCGAGGCGTGCCGCCTCGGCCAGCCGCTCGTGCGCCTCCTCGTGCCGGCCCTGCAGCGCCAGGAGCACGGCCAACGGGCAGCCCAGCGTGGCCCGTACGGTGGGACGGCCCGCGCCGTGGGCCGTCAGCAACTCCTCGCAGCGTGCCACGGCCCGCGCCACCGGGGTGGGGCCGCGCCACAGCGAGATGCCGACCGCGCCGAGCGCCAGCGCCCGTTCGGGTTCGGCGTCCGCACGGTCGGCGTGGTCCAGAGCCCGCCGGAGCGACTCCTCGGCCTCGGCGTGCAGCCCGCGCCGCTGACGGTCCTGGGCGATCCGGACGCAGGCGCGGGCGATGCCCTGGTCGTCGCCCGCTCCGGTGAACAGCGGGAGCGCGGCCTCGGCCACCTCGGCGGCGGACCCGTGCCGGGGGTCGAGCGCGGTCAGCGCGAGCCGGGCGTGGGCGGCGCTCAGCCGGTCACCCGTCCGGTCGGCGGCACCGAGCGCCTCGGCCAGCAGTTCGCGGCCCCGCTCCGGTTCGCCGCGGGCGACCTTCGTCTCCCCGAGCCGCCGGGCGGCCTCTCCGGCGAAGGGCTCGCCGGGCGCGGCCAGTTCCCGGGCCTGAGTGAGGAGGTCGTCGGCCCACGGCAGGTCGGAACGTGCCAGGGCGGCCGCCCCGGCCCGGGTCAGCAGACCGGCGGCGCGCGCCCGCAGCGCGTCGGAGTCGTCGTCGTGGACGCCCAGTTCGGAGAGCAGCCGGTGAGCACGCGCCAGATGAGAGCCGACGGCGGCATCGCCCGCGTCGTGGTCGGCGAGGACCCGGGCGGCGTGCTCGTGACGCCGCGCGCGCACCTTCTTCGCCATCCCCCGGTAGGCGGTCTCCTGCACCAGGGCGCTGCCGAACCGGAGCACCGAACGCGTGGACAGGGTGCGCCCGGCGGCCTCGATGAGCCGCCGTCGTACGAGACCGCGCAGCAGACCGCCGGGTGAGTCCGCCGGTCCCGCGGGTTCCTCGGCGCCGGCCAGTTCGGTCAGGTCGGCGCGCTGGAACTCCCGCCCCAGGACGGCGGCTACCTGGAGCAGGGTCCGCTCCTCGGGCGGCAGCGCGTCGATACGGGCGCCGAGCAGGGCATGCACGGTCAGTGGCAGGTCGTCGCACTCGGCCGCCATCGCCGTCAGATGCTCCAGGTACAGGGGATTGCCCTCGGCGCGGTCGAGCGCGCCCTCCAGTACGCCCTGCCGGTGGGCGGCCACCTCGACCAGTTCGTCGGCGAGAGCGGCGGCCTCCTCCCGGGTGAGCGGGGTGAGCAGCAGCGACGCGGACCGCATCCGGCCGCTGCCCCAGCCGGGACGGGTCTCCAGCAGCTCCGGGCGCGCGACGCACACCAGGGCGACGGGGGAGCGGTCGAGCTCGTCCAGCAGCCGGTCCGCCATGTCGAGCAGCGGTCCGGACGCCCAGTGACAGTCGTCGAGCACCACGACCACCGGCCGCTCACGCGCGAGCGCGTCCAGGAGACAGGCCAGCGCCATGAGGGTGTCGTCCGCCGAGGGGCTGGGCGTACCGTCCGCGAGCAGCCCGGCCCGCAGCAGCCGCAGGGCCTGCTCCGCCTCCGTCCGCTCGGGGGCCGGCAGCGCGGTGAGGGCCGCTTCCTCGCCGACGGCGGCGAGGACCTGGCGCACCGCTTCGGCGAGCGGCGACAGCGATCCGGTCTCGCCGTAGGGACGGCACCGGCCCTCGCCGTAGGCCGGGCAGTCCCGCAGCCACTCGCGCAGCAGGCGGGTCTTGCCGAGGCCCGCCTCGCCGTAGACCGTCACCAGGTGCGAGCGCGGGTCCGTCTCCAACTTGCGCAGCAGCAGCCGGAGTTCGGCCATCTCCTGGGCGCGGCCGATGAAGGGGGTGTCGAAGCGGCGGACCCGCTCGGGGTCGTCCTCGTGCAGGGCGACCAGGCGGTGGGCCGGCACGGGGACACCGACTCCCTTCAGGGACAACGCTCCCGCGGACTCGGTGACCGCGGAGGGGCCGGCGGCGTGCAGCGTGGCCGGCCCGATGAGGATGTCCCCCGCCCCGGCGTGCTGTTCGAGCCGGGCACCGATGTTGACGACCTCGCCGGACACCAGTGCCTGCCGGGCGGCGGGGTCGACGCTGACCACGACCTCGCCGGTGTTCACACCGATGCGCACGGCGAGCCGCACACCGTGCTCCCGCGCCAGCTCGGCGTTGAGCCCGTCGAGGCCGGTGACCATGCCGCGCGCGGCGGCCAGCGCCCGGTGGGCGTCGTCCTCGTGGCGCACGGGAACCCCGAACACCGCCATCACGGCGTCGCCGATGAACTTCTCGACCGTTCCGCCGTGTTCCTCGATGCGCGCCCGCATCAGCGCGAAGTACCGGAGCGTCACCGTGCGCAGGGTCTCGGGGTCGAGCCGCCCGGACAGGGCCGTCGACCCGACCAGGTCGCAGAAGAGCACCGTCACCACCCGGCGCTCCTCGGCCGTGGCGGTGTCGCCCGCGGCCACGCACGCGGTGCCGCACCGGGGGCAGAACGCGGCGCCCTCCGGAGGGGGTTCGGGGCACCGGGGGCATTTCACACGTGCGCCGTCGGTCATCAGAACAGCGCTCCGCCGGCGATCTCGCTGTGCGCCTGCACCTCCGGCTCGGCCGCGTCCAGCCGCTCCTTCAGGCCCAGCAGCAGGGTGAGTTCCTCCGTACTGAGGTCCTGGAGCACCTCCCGCTGCTCGGGGGAGAGGCTGTGCAGCGGGAACCCGGCGTCCTCCAGGGCGCGGAGGCGATCGGGTGCGGGGTCAGTCATGGGCGCTCTCCCATCCGGTTGGTGCCGCGGCGATGCGGTCGAACAGCTCGGCGAGGGAGGCGACCGTGTGCAGGGCGCTCACGGCGACCAGGGAACGCCGTGCGGCGTCCAGAGGCAGTTCGTCGATCAGCCGGTCCAGGTCCGCGCTGTGTCCGTCGTCGAGGTCCGCGTGGAGACGTACGGTCGCGAACGCCGCCTGCGGCAGCCCGGTCTCCCGGGCCAGCCGGTCGGCCAGTCCCGGCGCGGGAGCGTTGCCCTCCAGGACCGCGATGTAGCCGAGGAGGGCCACCGGATGACCGTGTTCGAGCCAGTAGTACTGCGCCCCCACCAGGGCGGCCACGTGGGCGGGCGTCACCGCGTCGGTCAGCTCACCGGGTGCCGCTCCGGTCACCGCCGCGTCGGCGAGCAGCCACTCGTCGTGACCCCGTTCCTCCTCGGCGTGTGCCCGCAGGTACCGGGCGAGCGGCCGGCCGACCGGATCCCGGGGGAGCGACTCGCAGCGTTCGGCCGCCCGCTCCATCAGCGGGACGGAGGCGCGGATCACCTGGTGCATGGCGCTCAGATAGTGCCGGTAACGGTCGGCGAGTCCGGGGCCCGAGCGCCACATGCGGGCGGCCGACGTCCACAGGACGGGCTCCACGAGGGACAGTTCGAGTCGCAGGTTCGCGACGGCCGACGGACTCACGCGGGAACCTCCTCGTCGCCGGCACCCGCTCCGTCGCGGGTACCGTCCAAAAGCACGAGTGGCGCGTACCGGTCGCTTCCGTAGCGCCGCAGCAGTGCGGCGGCTCCCGCGTCGCGCTGGAGCCGGGCGCCGAGCACGTCCATCGCGCCCGCCGCCGGACGCGAACCGGACCGCTCGGCCGCCGCCAGCGCGCCGGGCCGCCGGGCCAGAGCGCGGCAGTCCGCGCACGACCCGACCCCGGCGGTACGGACGGTGCGCAGCACGGGCGACTCCTGGCAGCGGCGCCGTACGGCGGCCCAGTCGTCCTCCGCGATGTGTCCGAGCCGCAGATGCTCCGGAACCGGGCGGGCGTCCACCACCACCTGGTTGCAGCAGGCCGCGACGGTGCCGTCGAAGGCGACCACCGGCCAGGCCGCCATCGCGCACGGCGCCGCCGGTACGTCGGACGGATCCGTGTCCGCGGTGTCCCGGAGCGGGACCGTGCGCGCGGTCGCCCAGCCCGCCGCACGCCCCACCGGCCTGACGTGATTGACCAGAACCGCCGCCTGGTCCCGGAATTCGCTGCGAATGGACCGGGTGACGTCCGCGAGATACGCGTCGTCCGCAGCGGTTCCCGCCACATGGAAACTCACGTCGATTCCGCTTTCCATGATTTGGTGCATCGCGCGAAAGACCGCCGCGCGCGGTACTTCACGTTCGTGGAACACGTCGATGCTCGCCGAGAAATGGGCGACGTTCCGC
This sequence comes from Streptomyces sp. M41(2017), assembly GCF_002078175.1. Classification (GTDB taxonomy): domain Bacteria; phylum Actinomycetota; class Actinomycetes; order Streptomycetales; family Streptomycetaceae; genus Streptomyces. The sequence goes on from NZ_MWFK01000001.1 coordinate 4,500,711, forward strand.
AGCGCGCGCAGGATGCGGTCGGGCACCCGGCCCTCGCCCGCGAAGAACATGCCGCTGAGGACCGAGGTCCGCGTTCCGGCCGCCGACGCGAGCGCCGCGAGGTCCGCCACGAGCGCGGGCCGCAGCAACGGCTCACCGCCCGTGAGCATCAGGACCTCCGGACGGTCCGCCGGGGTGAAGCCGGCGACGAAGCGGCGCAGCGCACCGCCCGGCGTGTCCTCGCCGCGCGGCCCCGAGGACGTGGAGCAGTGGGCGCAGCTCAGCGGGCAGCGCCTGGTGAGGGTGGCGAGCAGCCCCGCCGCGGGTACCGGACGTAGCTCGATGATCTCCGCCAGCCGCATCTCGTCACCTCCGTCGGTCCCCGGGACGTGCTGCCCCACCGTGCGGGACAGCGGTTCGGTCACGGTTCGCGGCCGGTTCGGCGCCGGTACGCGACGCGGGGCCCGCAGCAGCGATCCGGAGAGCACCACGCCCCGTCGAATCGCCCCGCTTTAGAAGCCTGCAACCCCTTTGTCCCGGCGGGTCTGTTGCTGCATGCACCTTGAGCCATCCTCGAGTCCATGGCCCCCGAACCGGCGTGTGCGCATGCTGTGAAGGCCGAAGGAATTGCACCGAATTCCCGACGCGTTCACGGCTCCTCGCGGATTCCCTCACCCCCTGCCGCTCCTCGGAGGCTTTCGTGTACGGAATGATTTCCCTCGCCCAGAACCCCGACGACACCGGTTGGGGAAGGGGCTGAGGGGGAGATGGTCGATTCGCTCACGGAAAGCCGCGGCGCGGATTCGGCTCCCGGAATTCCGCGCGAGCCCGCCGATGGGATCGGCGGCGAGACCGCCGCCCCCCTGCGGCTGACCCTCCTCGGCCCGCTGCGGGCCTCCCGCGACGGACTGCCCCTGGAACTCGGACCGTTGAAGCAGCGCCTGGTCCTCGCGGTCCTGCTCACCCGCCCGAACACGCCGGTGTCGCTGGAGGAACTGACCGACGCCGTCTGGCCGGACGACCCGCCCCGCACGGCCCGCAAGAACCTCCAGGTGTACGTGTCGACCCTGCGCCGGGTGCTCGACCCCGACGACCTGGGCCGGCTGCGCCACGGACCCGGCGGCTACGTCCTGCACCTCACCCCGCAGGAGTGCGACACCCTGCTCTTCGACGAACTGGCCCGGCACGGCGACGCCGAGATGCGCGCCGGCGCGTCGAGCCGCGCGGCCCGCACGTACCGCCAGGCGCTGAACCTGTGGCGGCACGCCCCGTTCAGCGACCTCGCGGCCCGCGCCGACGTACTGCGCGCGGCCGTCGACCGGCAGTACGCCCGACGGCTGGCCGTCTACGAGGCGTGGGCGGAGGCCCAGCTGGAGATCGGGGACCCGGGTCCGGTCGCGGACACCGTGGACGAGATGGTGAGCCGCCACCCCCTGCGGGAGCGGCTGCGTGCCGTCCAGCTCACCGCGCTGCACCAGGTCGGCCGCAGGACGGAGGCATTGGCCGCCTACGACGACTGCCGGCAACTCCTGTCCAGGGAACTGGGCCTGGAGCCCGGCGCCGCCCTGCAGAGCGCCTACCGCTCCCTGCTGGTCGACCTGGCGCCGCCCCGGCCGCGCGGCGCCCCCACCGGGTCACGCCTGCTCCCCCCGGACCTCTCCGACTTCACCGGCCGCACCGGCGAACTGGAGGCGGTCGGCGCGCAGTTGGACACCGAGGGCGGCCCCCCGGTCCTGGTGACCGGTGCCGCGGGCGCCGGCAAGACCGCCTTCGCCGTGCACGTCGCCCACCGCCTCGCCGCGCGCTACCCCGACGGCGTGGTCGCCACCCGGCTGTGCGCCGAGGACGGCTCCCCCCGCCCCTGGACGTCGGTCCTGGCGGAGCTGGCCCGCTCGCTCGGCTGCACGGAACGGCTGCCCGCGGGCCGCGAGGAGGCCGCCACCGTCTGGCGGTCCTGGCTGTCCGGACGCCGGATCCTGCTGCTCCTGGACGACGCCCCCGACGCCGCCGCCCTCGGCCCACTGCTGCCCCCGTCCGGCACCACGGCCGCGCTGATCACCTCCCGCGGCCGGCTCCCCTGTCTGGAGTCCGCCCACCGGGTCGAACTCCCGCCCCTGTCCACCGAGGAGGCCCTGGACCTGCTCGGCGGTGTCATCGGGCTCCCCCGGCTGACCGCCGAACCCGCCGCGGCCGCCCGGATCGCCGCCGCCACAGGTCACCTTCCGTTCGCCCTGCGAGCCGCCGGGAACCGCCTGTCCGTGCTGCGCCACATGCCGCTCGCCCAGTACGCGGACCGTCTCGAACACCCCCGGGAGGCGCTGGACGAACTCGCGTCGGGCGGCCTCGGGGTCCGCGCCCGCCTCGCCGCGGCGTGGGCCCGGCTTCCCGCCCCCGCCCGCGCCTCCCTCGACGCGCTGGCCGCACTGCCGGGTTCCTCCTTCACCCTCCCCGCCGCCACCCGCGCCCTCGGCCGTGACCGACGGGACACCCAGCGCGCCCTGGAGGAACTGATCGACGTCGGCGTCCTGCCGCCGCCGGCGCTGCCCGAGGTCACCGCGCACCTCGCCGTCCTCCCGGACGAGATGCGCTACGAACTGCCGTGGCTGACGCTCCTGTTCGCGCGCGAACAGGCCGCCGCGGCGGGAGACCGGTGCTAGGCCGTGTCCGCAAAGTCTCGCCTCCCCGGCGACGCCTGGCACGCACGCTCGCCGCACCGGCCCCAGGCCGAGTACATCCGGTACGCAGGCCTGGGGCCGGCGCACCGAGAGCACGCTTCCCCGAGCTCTCGGCAGCGCCCGAGCAGGGGAGGCCCCGATGACGCCGCCGGGCCCGCCCACCGGGCGGACGACGCGACGTTGCGGACACGGCCTAGGTGGTCGCCGCGCGGCCGTGGCAGGGGAACCGGCGACCGGCCACGGTGGCCGCGGCCGCGTTCGGACGCCTCGCGGGCCGGGGCCGACAACGGTGGTGCTCCGCCCGGGGCGGGTGCGGCTCCCCCCGCGGCGCGGCGGCGGACAGCGCCGTCGGGACGGCGGTGCCCTGCGCCCCGTACCAGACGTGCCACGGCCTGACGCCCTTCTGACGGCCGGCTCGCCGCGGAGCCGTGCCACGACGGAACGGCGGACAGGTCGTGCCCCTTCGGAACCGCGGCTGCGGCCGCCTCCCCGGGCGGGCCGGGCCCCTGCCTCGGACGCCTCGGCACCGGCTCGGGGCCGTTCCGGCGGAGCGGGATCCCGGCGGGCCGCGTCCGGTCCGACGCGGTCGGCGCCCGGCGGCCGAAGGTCCGCTCCGGCGAGGCCCTCAGGTCCCGCCCGCTGCCGCCGAGGCCGGACCGGAGGACTGTACGCGGGCCAGGTAACCGGCCTGGAAGCGGCTGGCCGCGCCGAGTTGCTCCATGATCTCGGCGATGTGCTTGCGGCAGGTGCGCAGCGACATCCCCAGCCGCCGGGCCACCATCTCGTCCTTCATGCCTTCGGCCAGCAGCCGCACGATGGCCTGCTTCACCTCGTCACGCGCCGAACTCTCCGTCCAGGCCGGGTGGTAGGGCTCGGCCAGCGACCAGGCGTGATCGAAGGTCGCGCAGAGATAGGAGACGGTGGACGGCTCCTGGATGACGATGGCCGCGTCCAGATCGTCCTGGTGCGGGATGAACACCGTCTCCGCGTCGAAGGCCACCATGCGGCCGAACAGTTCGCTCAACGTCCGGATCTCGGCGCCCTCGTCGGTCATCCGTCGCGCGTACTCCTGGGTGGGCAGGTGATAGCGGGCCGTGTGCTGGTACAGCGTGCGCATCCGCACCCCGCGCCGCAGCATGTCGCGGTCCTGCACGAACGCCTGCTCCAGCAGCGCCGGGGAACGGCCGCCCCCCGGGTGACAGGTGCGGACCTCCTGACGGCACCGCATGGTCGCCTCGGTGATCATTCCCACGACGGTCTTGAGGTCGGTGACCTCCGTCAGCGGCGCCCGGCCCCGCCACTGCCGCCGGCCCTCCGCGTAGAAGGGCGCCAGGACGGACAGTTCGGCCCGCAGCCGGTCGATCTCGGCGAGCTGCCGGCGCAGCCCGGCCTCCCTCGGCGCGACCAGCGCCGCGAGCGCCTCGTCCGGCGCCACCGCGACCAGCTCCTCGGGGTTCCCCGGAGGGTGACGCAGCAGCAACAATTCGGTCAGCGTCGTCACCGCGGACGCCGCGCGGGTCTCCGGCAATCCCAGAGTCGCGCCCAGCGTCCTCGCGTCGCACGATCCCTGGTCGCTCACCCACCGGAACACCCGGACGGCGTCCTCGGACAACTGCGCCTCGTGCGACGCCCACCCGCCCGCCGTACGCAGGCCCGGTATCTCGCCGTCCTCACCGATGCCGCCCACCCAACCCCCTCATCAGCCAGATGACCCCAACAGCCCCTGTCATGTTCATTGTTCAGATCTGCGATGGATTTTCCCAGACCCTCTCGGAAGGAATCGCCGTGAAGCGGAACAAAGCCGCATTCGTTCTGTTCCTCGAACGTCTGGCCCTCGTCGGCGGCCTGACACGGGCCCGCCGGCGCGGGGCCCGGGGCCACGGAGTCACGGCCCGCGAGGTCCTCGACCAGCCACCACGGCCCGTCCGCGACAGTGACGGCGACGCGCCGAGCGTCCCCACACCGCACTGGTGACCCGCCCGGCGGCGGAGCACGACGGGCACCCGCCCCGCCCAGCCGTGCCGGTCAAGAGGGCCGCCCGGCCCACGACCGGACGACCCTCGACGAGACCTCGGCGCACCGCTAGCCCATCAGCTGGCGGATCTCGGTGATGAGACCCACGAGGGCCTCACGCTCGGGCACCGTCGTCTCCGGATGCCACAGGTCCACGAGAAGACAGGTGCGCGGCCGGGAGCCGTTGTTCCACGCCTCGTGCACGAAGGAGTAGTCGAAGAGCAGGCACTCGCCCTCCTGCCAGTGCCGGGTCTCGTCGGCGACCGTGATGCCGCACCCCTCGGGGATGTCGACCGCCAGGTGCAGATTGATGCTGAAGTTCCACAGGTCGCAGTGCGGGGCGATCGAGGCACCGGGAAGCAGCGTCGAGAAGTGGCTCTCCAGGAGGGGGCAGAGCTTGCCCTGCTCGACGACCTCCTGGGTCAGGACGGTGTACGCGGTGGGCACCAGGGCGGCGGAGGACTCGACCGGCCCGCCGTCACGGAAGAGGTACAGCGCCTGCCAGTTCTCCTGGCGGCTCAGATAGTGCTCGTAGTCGGAGAAGGCGCTCTTGCGATCGGACCACGCGTCCGCGAGCTCCTGCTTGATGGCGCCGTGCGCGGCTTCGAAGGCGCGCACCACGGGCGCGATCTCGGGGTGCTCGTAGGGATCGTGCCAGGGCGTCCGGGAGATCCCGGGCATGATCCACTTGGCGTCCTTCTGCAGCGGATGGCGCTCCTGCCGCTTGGCGTACACCATCTCCTCGACGCGGGTGATGGATCCGGCTCCGTGCCGGTCCTTCACGTCCTGGAAGATCTGATCTATCTCGGGTGTCATGTCTCGCTCTTTCTGGCCACGCAGGCCTGCTCGGCGTGCTCGTGCGGGGTGACAAGGCGTGGGGGCGACGAGGTCCTGATCGCGGGCCGCAGGACGGGTGCTCCGGAGTGCGGTGGAAGCGCCGGTGCCACGCTCGGCGCCGAGGCGTCCGTCACCGCGACGGTCACCTCGCCGCGACTTCTCGTCGCTGTACGGGAGTTGCCCGCCGCTGGACGGCCAGACGGTCGATCAGGGCGAGTCCGGGGGCCGTCAGCACCGTGGTGACCAGCGTCATCACCACCAGCATGGCGAACACGGTGGGATTGATGATCTTGAGTTCCAGCCCGACGCCGAGCACCACGAGCTCGGTCAGCCCCCGGCAGTTCATCAGGGCTCCGAGGGAGAGCGAGTCCTGCCAGCCGAGGCCGGTGAGCCGGGCCGCACCCGTGCTCCCCGCCCACTTCGTGACGATCGCGACGGCGACGACGAGGGCGCACCAGCCCCACAGGACGGCATCCGCTCCGATCAGCCGGAAGTCGGTCCGCAAGCCGGAGTAGGTGAAGAACAGCGGCAGCAGCAGCACCACGGTGACGCCTCGCACCTGTTCCACGGCCGCCGTCTGCACCGCACCGCGCGGAACGACGACGCCGAACAGGAAGGCCCCGAAGATCGGGTGGATGCCGATCCAGTCGGTGGCGAAGGACGCCAGCAGGATGCCCGCGAGGAGCATGAGCAGGAGTGGTGCACCTCCCGCCGGCCGGTCCGCGTGACGCTCGGCCAGCCTGGCGAGCATCGGCCGCAGCCCGTACATCATCACGGAGATGAACACAGCGGTCAGCGCGACGGTGGTGAGCACCGAGGTCCAGGACGTGCCCCGTCCCAGCGCCGTCGCCAGAGCGAGCAGACACCAGGCGGTGATGTCGTCGACGGCCGCGCACGTGAGGGCGAGGGCGCCGACAGGAGTGCGGTCGATCTTCCGGTCCGTCAGAATCCGCGCCAGCACGGGGAACGCGGTGATGCTCATGGACACGGCGATGAAGAGCGCGAACGCCGGGAACCCGATCCCGGGGTCGGCGAAGCGCCCGTACATCGCGAACGCGAGGAGCACCCCGCCGATCATGGGCACGGCCACGCTCACATGGCTGACCAACGCGGCGACCCTTCCGCGACCGCGGACGTGCTCCACGTTCAACTCGTAGCCGACCAGGAACATGAAGAGGACCAGACCGACCTGGGCCAGTGCGTTGATCACAGGCAGCAGGTCCGCGGGAAAGAGCCATCGCTGCCCCGAGGGCCAGACGGCTCCGAGAAGTGAGGGGCCCAGTGCTATACCGGTCAAGATCTCACCGATCACCGGAGGCTGCCCCAGCCGTCGGCAGAGACGGCCCGCGACATGACAGCAGGCCATGATCAGGGCAAGCACCAGGAACAGATGGGACAGTCCGGATACGGCCGGCAGGCCGGGAGCGAGCGCAGTCGTCATCGGCTGAACACCTTCTCTGAGTTGATGAACATGTCGGCGAATCGCACGCGGATCCGCGTCCACCCTTGAATTCCTACCGTCAGCCCACCGGGGCGATGACCTGCCATATCTGCGCCAGCGATTCCGGGCGGGCCATTTCCGCATGACTGCAGGCGATGCGCGCGATGTCGAGGCGCCCCGACACGTGCGATTTCCAGGCGGTGGCCGCGCACACGTCGGTGGGCCTTTCGCGGCCCGCCTCGTAGAACCGGACGTCCCCGTCGAATTCGCCGGGAACGTGCTCCGTCATGATCCGGTGGTTGTTCCGGTAGATCGCGGCGATGTCCGCGAGATGCCGCTCGGCGAGTTCGGTGAACATGCTGCGGTCCCGGCGCAGTGCCGCCACGATCCCTGTCATCGTGAGGGGCTCCTCACCGTCCCCCGCCCGCACTCCGAAGAACTCGGCGAGTCCCGCCGTCACGTCCTCCTCCGTGATCGGGAGCTGCGTCGCCGTCTCGTGTGCCGGATAGGAGTCCAGCAGCGCGAGGGTCTCCACCCGTTCGCCCCGCGCCCGCAGTTGGACGGCCATCTCATGGGCGACGACACCGCCGAAGGACCATCCCATCAGGTGGTACGGGCCCGATTCCTGCACGGCACGGATCTGCCGGACGTAGTCGGCCGCCATCTCCCGTAGCGAACCCGGGAGTGACTCCTCGCCGTCCAGACCTCGTGCCTGCAGCGCGAATACGGAGTGTCCCGGTGAGGCGATTCCGGCCAGGGGCGCGTAGCACCAGCCGATTCCGCTCACGGGGTGGACGCAGAAGAGCGACGAGCCGCCTCCGTGGTCCTTGATGGGCAGGAGCACGTCGAACTCCGCACCGCCCGAGGACCGGCCCAGCTGTTCCACCAGAGTGGCGACGGTGGGCGCCGCGAACAGGGCTCGTATGGCAAGCCCGTCGCCCAGGACGTCCCGGATGCGGCTGATCAGCTGAACCGCCAGCAGCGAGTGTCCGCCCAGCTCGAAGAAATTGTCGTCGATACCGACCGTCGGCACGCCCAGGATCTCCGCGAACAGCCCGCAGAGGATCTCCTCCCGCGGATTCCGTGGACCACGCCCGGCGGCGTCCGCTGCGAACACGGGCGCCGGCAGGGCCCGCCGGTTCAGTTTGCCGTTGGTGGTCAGCGGGAGCCGGTCGAGCACCACGAACGCGGAGGGGACCATGTACTCCGGCAGCAGACCCGCCGCGTGCGCGCGCAGGGCCTCCGTGTCCGGCGCGTCGTTGCCGGGCTCGGCGACCACGTAGGCCACGAGGCGTTTGTCGCCCGGCTGGTCCTCACGAGCCAGGACCGCGACCTGCGCCAACCCGGCGACGCGGCTCAGCACCGCTTCGATCTCGCCGAGTTCGATGCGGAAGCCGCGGATCTTCACCTGGTCGTCCACTCGGCCCAGGAACTCCAGCAGCCCCTCACCGGACCACCGGGCCAGGTCGCCCGTGCGGTACATGCGGGTTCCGGCCGGGCCGAAGGGATCGGCCACGAACCGCCCGGCGGTCAGATCCGGACGACCGAAGTACCCCCGGGCCAGCCCCGCACCCGCGATGTACAGCTCCCCGGTGACCCCCGCCGGAACCGGCCGCAGACTGCCGTCCAGGACGTAGGTCTGCGTGTTGTGCAGCGGGCGGCCGATCGAGGGCGCCCCCGTGACGGGGCCGTCCGTGGACCAGACCGTGGCGTACACGGTTGCCTCGGTCGGGCCGTAGATGTTGTAGACGCGGCCGGCCCCGAGTTCGTCCCTGACCTCGGTGGCCGCCTGTGCGGTGAGGGCCTCGCCGCAGAACACCACGGTGTCCGCGGCGGCCCGCACGTCGCCCTGGGACACGATCCGGGCGAGCGCGGACGGGACCCCGCTCACCAGGACCGGCGAACGGTCGTCGGCGTCCCGGTCGCCGAGGGCCAGCAGATCCCGCAGCACCTCGATGCGACCACCGGTCAGCAACGGGCCGAACATCTCGAACACGGAGACGTCGAAGTTCAGTGACGTACTGAACAGGACGTGAGCCAGGCGCTGTTCGCCGAACTCGTCACGGGCCCAGGCGACCAGGTTGGCCACGTTGGCGTGGGTGACGACGACGCCCTTGGGGCGTCCGGTGGAGCCCGAGGTGTAGATGATGTACGCCGGATGCGCCTGTCGCAGGACGCCGATCCGGTCCCGGTCGGTCGGATCGGTGGCGGGACGGCTCTCCAGGGCGGCGACGACCTCGGGAGAGTCCAGGACCAGGCGCGGGGTCCGGGAGCCGTCCGGGAGCATCCGCTCGGTCTCCTCGACGGTGAGGACCAGCGCCGGATCGGCATCCTGCAGCATGTAGGCGATCCGGTCCGCCGGGTACGCGGGGTCGACCGGCATGTAGGCGGCTCCCGCCTTGAGTACGGCGAGCAGCGCCACCATGGTCTGCGCGGTACGCGGCAGGGAGAGTGCGACGAACTGTTCGGGGCCGACCCCCTGCGCGATCAGATGGTGGGCCAGGCGGTTGGCCCGCTCGTTCAGCTCGCCGTAGCTCAGATCGGTGTCCGGGGCCAGGACCGCGGGGCGCCGCGGCGTGAGGGCGACCTGCGACTGGAAGAGGGCGGGAAGCGTCGCGTCGGTCAGCGCGGCCCCGGTCTCGTTCCACGTTTCCAGGATCTGCCGTTGCTCCCCCGCGGAAAGGATCTCGATCCGGCCGAGCGGCCGGTCCGGATCCGCGACCGCCGCTTCCACCACGCGCACCATCCGGGTCACGAGCGCTTCCACGCTCTCCCGGTCGAACAGGTCGGTGCTGTAGTGCAGCAGGCCGCTGATCCCGGCCGGACCGCTGTCGACCCCGTACTGCTCGACGAAGTTGAAGCCCAGGTCGAACCTGCTGAACTCGATCGGGACCGACTCCTGGGCCACTGTCAGGCCGGGCAGGTTCAGCGCACTGCCGCCGGTGGCGTCCACCCCGAAGATGACCTGGAACAGGGGATGGCGGGCCAGTGACCGCTGAGGGTTGATCGCCTCCACCAGGCGTTCGAACGGGACGTCCTGGTGGGAGTAGGCGGCGAGGTCGGTCGCGCGGGTCCGGGCGAGGAGTTCTCGGAAGGTCGGGTTTCCGGAGGTGTCGTTGCGCAGGACCAGGGTGTTGACGAAGAAGCCGACGAGGTCGTCGAGTGCTTCGTCGGTGCGGCCCGCGACCGGGGTTCCGAGGGGGATGTCGGAGCCCGCGCCGAGCCGGCTGAGCAGGGTGGCGAGGGCGGCCTGGAGGACCATGAACAGCGTGGTGTTGCTCTCCCGGGCCAGACCGAGCAGGGCACGGTGCAGGTCGGCGTCGATCCGGATGGGGACCGTGTCGCCGCGATAGTCGGCCACCTTCGGACGAGGACGGTCGAAGGGCAGCTCCAACTGGTCGGGAATGCCGTCCAGGGCGGCCGTCCAGAAGGCGAGCTGCCGACTCACCGAGGAATCGGGATCGTCTTCGGAACCGAGGAGTTCCTGCAGCCACAGGGTGTAGTCGGCGTACTGCACCGGCAGCGCGGACCACTCGGGCGCCCGGCCGAGGAGTCGGGCACGGAACGCGGCCTCCAGATCGCGTCCGAGCGGCCCCATCGAAGCGCCGTCGCTCGCGATGTGGTGCACGAGCAGCAGCAGAACGTACTCGTCGCGGCCGACGGTGAAGAGCGTGGTCCGGAGCGGGAGTTCGGCGGCCAGATCGAAGGCGTACCCGCCCGCATCGCGCAACGCGTCGAACAACTCGCCCGCGGAGCAGCCGACGTGGTGCAGCTCCAGGTCCACGGCATCGGCTTCCAGCACCACTTGGGCCGAACGTCCGTCGACGTCCTGGAAGACCGTCCGCAGGCTCTCGTGCCGTGCCACCACATCGTTCAACGCCCGTTCCAGAGCACCCGCGTCCAGGTCCCCGGTGATCCGGAACGCCACCGGGACGTTGTACGTGGCATTCGCACCCTCCAGCTTGTTCAGGAACCACAGCCGGTTCTGCGCCGGTGACAGCGGGATCCGCGTCGGGCGCTCCCTCGCCGTCAGCGCGAACCTGGCCGAACCGGCCTCCTCGATCTGGGCCATGAGAGTGGCGATGGTGGGGGTCTCGAAGAGGGCGGTCACCGGGAGTTCGACGTCCAGGGTGGTGCGGATGCGGCTGACCAGCCGAGAGGCGAGGAGGGAGTGTCCGCCGAGTGCGAAGAAGTTGTCGTCGATGCCGACGGTGGGCACGCCCAGGACCTCGGCGAACAGGCCGCACAGGATCTCCTCGCGCGGAGTCCGCGGTCCCCGCCCGGTTCCCGCGGCGGGCAGGTCGGGGGCCGGCAGCGCGCGGTGGTCGACCTTGCTGTTGCTGGTCAGCGGGAGCCGGTCGAGCACCACGAACGCGGAGGGAACCATGTACTCGGGCAGGAGCCCGGCGGCGTGCGCGCGCAGGGCCTCGGTGTCCAGGGCGTGGCCGCCGGCCTCGGCGACCACATAGGCCACCAGGCGTTTGTCGCCCGGCTGGTCCTCGCGAGCCAGCACCGCGACCTGGGACAGGCCGGCGAAGCGACCCAGTACGGCTTCGATTTCGGCGAGTTCGATGCGGTAGCCGCGGATCTTGACTTGGTCGTCGGCTCGGCCGGCGAATTCGAGGAGGCCTTGGGGGGACCAGCGGGCGAGGTCGCCGGTGCGGTACATGCGGGTTCCGGCGGGGCCGTAGGGGTCGGCGACGAACCTTTCGGCGGTGAGGTCCGGTCGTGCGAAGTAGCCTCGGGCCAGTCCGGTGCCGGCGAGGTGGAGTTCTCCGGTCACGCCTGTTGGGACGGGCTGGAGGTTGGTGTCGAGGATGTAGGCGCGCATGCCGTCCAGGGGGCGTCCGACGGGTATGGGTGCGGGCACGGTGTCGGTGGTGGTCCAGGGGGCCTGGGTGGCGAAGAGGGTTGTTTCGGTGGGGCCGTAGGCGCAGCGGACGATGGTGTCGGGGCAGTGCTGGAGTACTCGGCGTACGGCGGTGGGGGAGATCAGGTCGCCGCCGGTGATGACTTCGCGTACTCCTGTGAGGCAGCGGGGGTTTTCTTCGGCCATGAGGCGGAAGAGTCCGGCGGTGATGTCGAGGCCGGTGATCTGTTCCTCGGTGATGATCCGGGCGAGTTCGGCGACGCCGAGTTCGCCTTCGGGGGTGATGACGGTGCGTCCGCCGTGCAGGAGGGGGACCCAGAAGGCGTAGGTGGAGGGGTCGAAGGCGTACGAGGCCAGGAGCAGGACCCGTTCGTGTGCACCCGCGCCGAACATGCCGTCGACGCTGAGGTCGAGGATGGCGCGGTGGGTGACCGCCACGCCCTTGGGACGCCCGGTCGAACCGGAGGTGTACATCACATAGGCGAGCTGCTCGGCCCGGCTTTCGATACCTGGGTCACCGACGGGCAGGCCGGCGAGTTCCTCGTGCTCGTCCACTGTCACAGTCACGGGGGCGACGGGCAGCCCGCGGTCGCGCATCGCTTGATCGGTGAGCAGTACCGGCGTGGAGGTCTCGTCGACGATCCACTGCATCCGCTCCAGCGGATACCCACTGTGCAACGGCAGATAGAAGGCTCCGGCCTTGAGCACGGCGAGGAGCGCGACCGCCAGATCCACGGAGCGTTCCATCAGCACGGCGACCGGCGCTTCCCGCTGCACACCCAACCCGGCCAGACGATGAGCGAGTTGGTTGGCCTGCTCGTCCAACTCCCGGTAGGAAAGCTCGCGTCCGGCACACCGCACCGCCACCGCGTCCGGCGTCCGCCGCGCCTGGGCCGCGAAGGCCGCCGGCACCGAAGCAGCCCCGAGCCCCTCACCAGCCTCCGCGCCGGCCGACAACTCCATCAGCCGTACGCGCTCCTGTGCCTCGATCACGTCGATCCGGCTGAGCGGCCGGGCCGGATCGGCGATCACGGATTCCAGGACACGGACCAGGCGGGTGAACAGACGCTCCACGGTCTCCCGGTCGAAGAGCTCCGTCGCGTAGGTGACATACGCCCGGACCGGCCCGGGGAGCCCCTGATCGGTGTACCTCATGAGGAAGTTCAGCGACAGGTCGAATTTCGCTGTCTGCTGTTCCTTCACGATCTCCTGGACTGACAGGCCCGGCAGATCCAGGGCGTGCCCGTCGCCGTTCTGAAGATTGAGCAGGACCTGGAACAGGGGGTGACGGGCCAGTGAGCGCTGGGGGTTGACCGCCTCGACCAGCCGCTCGAACGGCACGTCCTGGTGGGAGTAGGCGGCCAGGTCGGTCTCCCGGACCTGTTCCAGCAGTTCCAGGAACGTCGGATTCCCCGAGGTGTCCGTCCGCAGGACCAAGGTGTTGACGAAGAAGCCGACGAGGTCGTCCAGTGCTTCGTCGGCGCGTCCGGCGACCGGGGTTCCGATCGGGATGTCCGTGCCCGCGCCCATCTTCGTCAGCGCCACCGCCAGCGCCGCCTGCGCCACCATGAACGTGGTGGCGCCCGTCGCATGTGCCAGATCGGCCATGCCGCGGTGCACGTCCGCGTCCAGCTCGAAGAAGACGGAGTCGCCGCGATAGTCGGCCACCTTCGGACGAGGGCGGTCGTAGGGCAGTTCGAGCTGGTCCGGTATGCCGTCCAATGCCCGTGTCCAGAAAGCCAGTTGTTCACTCAGCAGGGATTCGGGGTCTTCGTCCTCGCCGAGGAGATCACGCTGCCACAACGTGTAGTCCGCGTACTGCACCGGGAGGGCCGGCCACGACGGTCGGAGTCCCTGGAGCCGGGCCCGGAACGCGATCTCCAGGTCACGCCCCAGCGGCCCCATGGAGGCACCGTCACTGGCGATGTGGTGCATGAGCAGCAGCAGCACCCGCTCGTCGGCACCGACGGTGAACAGCGTCGCCCGCAGCGGAAACTCGGTCGACAGGTCGAACGCGTACTGACCGGCCTCCCGCAGCTCCCGGTCCAACTCGTCCGCGGCACAGCTGACGTGGTGCAGTTTCACGCCGGCGGCATCCTCGTCCAGGATCACCTGGACAGGGCTCCCGTCCATTTCCTGGAACACCGTGCGCAGGCTCTCGTGCCGTGCGACGACATCGCTCAACGCCTGTTCGAGCACGTCGGCGTCGAGTTCCCCGACGATCCGGAAGGCGACCGGAACGTTGTAGGTGGTACTCGTCTCCTCGAGCTTGTCGAGGAACCACAGCCGGTTCTGTGCCGGTGACAGGGGGATCCGCTCCGGACGGGGCATCGCGGTCAACGCGGGCCTGGCCGCTCCTGCTTCCGCGAGCCGGTCGGCGAGGGCGGCGACCGTGGGCGCCTCGAACACGGTTCGCACCACCAGCTCGACGCCCAGCACCGAACGGATGCGGCCGGCGAGGCGGGTGACGAGGAGGGAGTGCCCGCCGAGGTCGAAGAAGTCGTCGTCGATGCCGACCGCGGGCACGCCCAGGATCTCAGCGAACAGGCCGCACAGGATCTCCTCCTGGACGGTGCGCGGACCACGCCCGCCCGCCTCCGTCTCGTACACGGGCGCCGGCAGAGCCCGCCGGTCCAGCTTGCCGTTCGTCGTCAACGGCAGACGGTCCAGCACCACGAACGCCGACGGGACCATGAACTCCGGCAGCAGGCCGCCGACATGGGCACGCAGGGCATCTGCGTCCGGCCCCTCGCTCCCGGTCTCGGCGACGACGTAGGCCACCAGACGCTTGTCGCCCTGGCGCTCTTCCCGCACCACGACCGCGACCTCCGCCAGGCCCGGGAAACGACCCAGCACCGACTCGATCCCACCCAGCTCGACCCGCAGTCCGCGGATCTTCACCTGGTCGTCGACCCGGCCCACGAACTCCAGCTCGCCGTCCGCGCGCCACCGCACCACATCGCCACTGCGGTACACACGCGCCTGAGGATCGTCCGAGAAGGGGTGCTTGACGAACCGTTCCGCGGTGAGCTCCGGACGGTTCCAGTAGCCCCTGGCCAGTCCGGGGCCGCCGACCCACAGTTCGCCGGGAACGCCCGGGGGCACCAGGACGCCGTTCTCGTCCATGACGAACACCTCGGTGTTCGCCACCGGCCGGCCGATGGGTATCTGCCCGTCGCGGGGGGTGTTCCGGTCCACCCTGTAGCTCGTGGTGAAGACCGTCGCCTCGCTGGGCCCGTACCCATGGATGAGCCGCTCGGGTGCCCAAGGCCCGTCCACCAGGGCGTCCACCGCCGGCCGGTCGATCGCCTCACCGCCGTAGAAGACGGACGTGACCCCGGCGAGGAGGCCGGGGCAGTCCAGCAGGTGCTGGCGCAGGAGGGGCGCCGTCAGCCACATCATGCTCACCTTGTGGCGACGGAGGGCGGCCTTGAGCGTGGCGGCGTCGAGGAGAACCTCCTTGTCCATGACGGCCATGGCCGCTCCGGACGTCAGCGCGGGCCAGCACTCGAAGGTGAACGCGTCCCAGGAGAAGCTGGAGGGCTGGGCCACGACGTCGCCGGGCCCGAGGCCGGCGAACAGGTCGCTGTCGACGATCCGGCAGAGCGAGCGGTGCTCGATCATGACCCCCTTGGGGGTGCCGGTCGAACCGGAGGTGAAGATCACGTGGGCGAGGCCCTCGGGGCCGACCGGCACATCAGGGTCCGTGTCCGGCCGGGCGGCGATCTCGTGCCAGTCCTGGTCCATCAGCACGCGCTCGGCGGAGGTCGCCCCCAGTCGCTCCTGGAGGTGGGCCTGGGTGACGACGAGCGGAGCATGGACGTCCGCGACCATGAACTCGATCTGGTGCACCGGGAACTCATGGTTCAGCGGCACATAGACAGCGCCGGCCTTCAGCACGCCCAGGACGGCGACGACCGCGTCGAAGCCCCGTTCGACGCAGATCGGAACCAGCTGTTCCGGGCCGACCCCCCGGGCGATCAGATGGTGGGCGAGCCGGTTCGCCCGCGCGTCGAGTTCGCCGTAGGTCAGTTCCTCCGCGCCGCAGAGCACGGCCGGCGCGTCCGGCGTCCGGGCCGCCTGCTCCTGGACCATCCGGTGCAGGGTGGTGTTGTCGGCGTAGGGCACCGCCGTGTCGTTCCGCTCGACGACGAGCCGGCGGTGCTCCTCGGGGGAGAGGAGGTCGATGCGGCTCAGGGAGAGGTCCGGGTCCGCAGCGACCGCGGCGAGCAGGCGCTCGAAGCAGGCAGCGATCCGCTGCGCGGTGTCCGCGGTGAACAGATCGAGGGCATACCCCAACCGTCCGCTGATCCCGTCGGGGACATCCTCCTCCGCGTGCTGCTCGAAGAGTTCGAGAGTGAGATCGAACTTGGCGACGTCGCTGTCCCCGAGACGCACGTCCGTGGTCAGCTCCGGAAGGTCCAAGCGGACGGACGCGTTGTTCTGCATGGCGAGCAGAACCTGGAAGAGAGGGTGCTGGGCAGGAGAGCGCACCGGGTTGAGCTCGTTCACCACGAGCTCGAAGGGGACGTCCTGGTGGGCGAAGGCCTTCAGGGACACCTCGCGCACCCGGGCCAGCAGCTGCCGGAAGGAGGGATCGCCGGTGGTGTCGGTCCGCACGACCAGGGTGTTCACGAAGAACCCGACCAGGTCGGCCATCGCCTCGTCGGTGCGGTTGGCGACGGGGGTGCCCACCGGAATGTCGTTCCCCGCGCCCAGCCGGGAGAGCAGCGCGGCGAAGGCGGCCTGGACCACCATGAACAGACTGGCCTGATGGGTACGGCTCAGATCGATCAGGCGTTGGTGCAGCTCGGCGTCGAGCTCGAAGGAGGCCGTGTCGCCGCGATGGCTCGCCACCTTCGGCCGGGGGTGGTCGTAGGGCAGTTCGAGCTGGTCCGGGATGCCGGCCAACGCCTGCGTCCAGAACGCCAGCTGTCCGCTCACCAGGGAGTCGGGGTCCTCCTCCGCACCGAGGAGCTCACGCTGCCACAAGGTGTAGTCCGCGTACTGCACCGGCAGCGCGGACCACGACGGTCCCGCCCCCGCGCACCGTGCCGCGTACGCGCGGCTGATGTCGCGGGTCAGCGGAGCCAGCGACCAGCCGTCGGACGCGATGTGATGCGTCAGGAGGAACAGGACATGTTCGGTCGCCGACAGGGCGAACAGACGGAACCTGACCGGCGGGTCCACCGCCAGATCGAAACGCTCCCCGGCACGCGCCGAGATCTCCCCGGGCAGGGCGGCCTCGTCGGTCTCCACCACCTCGAAGTCCCGCATCGCCCGCATCGCCGGCAGGACCAGCTGGAACGGAACGCCCTGGGCGTCCTCGGGAAAGACGGTACGCAGGCTCTCGTGCCGGTCCACCACGTCCTCGAGCGCGGCTCGCAGCGCGGCCCGGTCCAGTCGTCCCGAAAGACGCACCACGAGGGGAAGGTTGTAGGTGGCACTCGTCTCCTCGAGCTTGTCGAGGAACCACAGGCGGTTCTGTGCCGGTGACAGCGGCATCCGCTCCGGACGGCTCATCGCGGTCAACGCGGGGCGGGCCACCCCTGCTTCCGCGACCCGGTCCGCGAGCGCGGCGACCGTCGGGGCCTCGAACACGGTCCCCACCACCAGCTCGGCGCCCAGGGCCGAACGGATCCGGCTGGCCAGGCGGGTGGCGAGGAGGGAGTGGCCGCCCAGCGCGAAGAAGTCGTCGTCGATGCCGACGACGGGCACGCCCAGCACCTCGGCGAACAGACCGCACAGGATCTCCTCCCGTGCGGTGCGCGGACCGCGTCCGGCGCCGGCCCGCGTCGGCAGGTCGGGAGCGGGCAGGGCCCGCCGGTCCAGCTTGCCGTTGGTGGTCAGCGGAAGCCGGTCCAGGACCACGAGTACGGAGGGGACCATGAACTCCGGCAGCAGACCGGCCGCATGGACCCGCAGGGACTCGACGTCCACCTGCTCGCCGCGGCCCGGATCGGCGACCACATAGCCGACGAGGCGTTTGTCGCCCGGCTGGTCCTCGCGCGCTATGACCGCGACCTGTGACACCCCCGGAGCACGGCTCAACACCGTTTCGATCTCGCCGAGTTCGATGCGGAAGCCCCGGATCTTCACCTGGTCGTCGGCCCGGCCCAGGAACTCCAGCACGCCCTCGCCGGAGCAGCGGGCGAGATCGCCGGTGCGGTACATGCGGCTGCCGGCCGGGCCGTACGGGTCGGCCACGAACCGCTCCGCCGTCAGGTCCGGACGCCCGAAGTAGCCCCGGGCCAACCCCGCGCCCGCCAGATACAGCTCCCCGGTGGCCCCTGCCGGGACCAGCGACAGGGTGTCGTCCAGAACGTAGGCACGCATGCCGTCCAGCGGGCGCCCGATCGGCAGCGGCGCGGGCAGCTCACCGCCACCCGTCCACGGATGCTGCGTCGCGTACAGCGTGGTCTCGGTGGGACCGTACGCGCTGCGCACGACGATGCCCGGGCAGTGGTCCAGCACCCTCCGCACCGCGGTGGGGGAGACCACGTCTCCCCCCGTGATCACCTCACGCGCCCCCGCGAAGCAGCCGGGGTCCTCCTCCGCCATCACCTGGAACAGACCCGCGGAGACGTCCAGGGCGGTGATCGCCTCCTGGGTGATCAGCCGGGCGAGCGTCGCCACACTCAGATCACCCTCCGGCGTGATGACCGTCCGGCCACCGTTCAGCAACGGCACCCACAGGCCGTAGATCGAGGGATCGAACGCATACGGAATGACCATGAGGACCCGCTCATGCGCACCCGGCTCGAACATGCTGTCCACGACGAGGTCGAGG
This sequence comes from Streptomyces sp. M41(2017), assembly GCF_002078175.1. Taxonomy (GTDB): domain Bacteria; phylum Actinomycetota; class Actinomycetes; order Streptomycetales; family Streptomycetaceae; genus Streptomyces. Next base: position 4,519,316 of record NZ_MWFK01000001.1, read on the forward strand.
ACGTCCCGGTGGGTGACCGCCACCCCCTTGGGACGCCCGGTCGAACCGGAGGTGTACATCACGTAGGCGAGCTGCTCGGGCCGGCTCTCGACGCCCGGATCACCGACCGGCAGACCGGCCAGTTCCGCGTCCTCGTCCACCGTCACGGTCACGGGGGCGACGGGCAGCCCGCGGTGCCGCATGGCCCGGTCGGTGAGCAGTACGGGCGTGGAGGTCTCGTCGACGATCCACTGCATCCGCTCCAGCGGATACCCACTGTGCAACGGCAGATAGAAGCCTCCCGCTTTGAGCACCGCGAGGAGGGAGACGACCAGATCGACCGAGCGTTCCATCAGCACCGCGACCGGCGCTTCCGCACCTACCCCCAAACCGATGAGCCGGTGCGCGAGTTGATTGGCCCGCTGGTCCAACTCCCGGTACGACAGCTCCCGTCCGGCACACCGCACCGCCACCGCGTCCGGCGACCGCTGCGCCTGAGCCGCGAAGGCCGCCGGCACCGAGTCGCCGACCAGCGCCACGTGCGACTCGAACGACGCACCCTCAACAGAATCAACAGCATCTGCAGTACGCATTGCCAATTACTCTCTTTCGGTGTTGAGATCGCACGAATTCGCAGCTACTCGGCAGTGCGGGACCACGGCAGCACAGATCGGCGCGGGAGAGGACGTTGCCCTGCGCGCGAAAGCGCGCGGCAAAGGATGACCGAATTACTCCGCCGGTCGATCCGGCGTGGCGGCGCCCAGCCGGCGGTCGCGGAATCGCTGGAGGACCTCCACCGCGGGAACCGTGGAGCCCGGCGTGCGGAGACTCGATTCACGGTCGCCGCCGAACCGCGAGCAGACCGAGATGTGCGCGTCATAGGCCGTCGACATCGCGTCGAGCAGCAGCCGGTAGGACTTGTCGACGGCCGGAGCGGGCGACGCGACCAGCGGCTTGACCCGGTGGAGCAACTTGAGCAGTATCCGGTGATCACGCAACTGCAGGCCGCTGAACTTGGCATTGATGTGCGGCGGCATCATCGCCGGACGCACCGAATCCGCGTAGTGCGTGCGCGTGAAATCGCCGGCGTACCGCAGCGAGGCGCCGGACCCGATCATCAGTGCCGTCGCGTCCTCCAGCAGCCGGCAGGCGCTGTCGACGTCATCCGGATCGTCCCTGAGGCATTCCTCGAGGCAGCCGACCGAAACAATCAGCCCCTGGATGAGCGCGAAGAACACCTGGTGGCCCAGACGCCAGCGAATCAGGGGCCCCCCTTTCACATCACCCGCCCTCACGTCCGTCACCCACGCGCGAGCACGGGCCGCGCTCTCGAACGGCGTGCCGGCCACCCCGATACGCCACACCATGTGGAACGTCGTCCAGAACGCCTCCCGCAGATCGGCCCGTTCGCCGCTGCTGAGGGTGATCCCGGCCGACAGGGCGTCGTCGAGCTGGCTGCGGAGGGCTTCGAGCATCGTGGAGACGAACGTCTCCACCGGGTTCCCGGTGACCCTGATCGCACCGAAGAACAGGTCGTGCTCCTCGTAGAGATCGTCCGGCAGGGCCTTTCGCTCCGCATCGGTGTACGTGGCGGCGGCGGGGGGTGAGGCCAGGCACGTCAGGGCGGCGTCGACGGCGGCCAGCGCGCGACGGTCGGAGTCCTGTGGAGTGATGTCGATGACGGTCCGCAAGGCGTCCGCGACGCGCTGGTTCATCGTGCCGATGACGGCGCCTCTCGAGGCGGGAAGCTGCTCCGCCTTCAACAGGTGGAGGGGTGGGACGTCCGCAGAGTGAGCCTGTATGTCGACCTCAATCACTTCGTGAACTCCTTCGAGTCGAACGGAATGTGCGTGATGCGGCACGCCGGGAAAGGAAGCGCTCTACTCCGTGGTGGACGGGCCGGCGATGAGAGAGACCGGCAGGCTGCTGTAGCCGCGCAGGAACGTCGAATAGAGCGCCTTGGGATCACCCGTGAGCTCGATCCGGTCCACCCTGTTGACGAGGGTCTTCAGTACGGCGGCGATCTCGGCCCGGCCGAGGTACGACCCGAAGCAGAAATGGGGCCCGAACCCGAAGCCCAGGTGCTTGTTGGGAGTCCTCGCCAGGTCGAACCTGTGCGGATCCGGGAAGACGCTCTCGTCGCGGTTCGCGGAAGTGATCCAGAGGATGACGTGCTCGCCTTCGCGGATCGTCCGCCCGCCGATGGTGACGTCGGCCGTCGCGGTACGCCCGATGTGCATCGCCGGCGTCGTCCAGCGCACGATCTCCTCGACCGCGCTCGCTATGGAGATGCGGCCGTCCTTCAACGCCCGCCACTGATCCGGGTGCTGGGCGAAGGCGAGCAGCGCGCCGACCATGGCCAGGCGGCTGGTGTGGTCTCCGGCGAGGATGAACCCGTAGCAGTTGACGACCACTTCGTCGTCGGTCATCGGCTCACCGTTGATCCGGCAGGTGGCCATCGCGCTGATCAAGTCGTCCTGCGGGTCCTCGCGGCGGGTCTCGATGATCTCCTGCGAATAGATGAGGAGTTCGTTGCGGGAGAGCCAGACGTCCTCCTCGGTCTGCCCCTCGTCGTCCGCGCTGACCGCCTCCCGGCTCAGATCGAGCACGTACTTGTGGTCCGTCGACGGAAAACCCAGCAGATCGCAGATCGTCCCCATGGGGATCACTTCCGCGACCTCCTTGGCGAAGTCGAAGGTCCCGGTGCCGACGGCGTGACCGAGGATCTGGTCGACCCGCTGCTGGAGTTTGTCCGTCACCCCTTTGCGGATCCGGGGACTGAACGCCTTCAGCAGGATCGTCCGCATGGCGTTGTGGCGCGGCGCGTCCGTGAGCGCCAGGATCTTGCCGGCCGCGGGATCCCCACCGGGCTTGTGCAGCGAGGACATCATGTTCCCGGGCTGCGAACTGAAGCGCTCGGCGTCCTGCAGAACGGCCATGACGTCCGCGTGGCGGGACACCACCCAGAAGGGGGATCCCCGGTCGGTGGCCGGGTGCAGATAGACGGGCTGCTCGGTCCGAACCCGCCGCCAGAAATCTTCCATGTCGGTATGCAGGAAGGTGCTCGGGTCCGTGAGGTCCACCCGGTTGAGATCGTCGGCGGGTATACCTTTGTTCGGCATGGAAATCTCCTGGCCTCAGAATCGGTGACTACTGCGTAGGTTTTCCTTGCCGGAAAGGTCGGCGATCAGCATCGCCAGTCGATCCAGTCCCGCTTCCATCTCGTCCGGCGACACCACGCTCACCGACAGGCGCAGCTGGTTCTCGCCGCCGCTGCCGTCGTAGAAATGGCTCATGGGTGTCCACAGGACGCCGTATTTCCCGGCTCCGTATTCCAGTGCGGTGTCATCGGCGAGGAACGGAACAGTGACCACCACGAAGAATCCACCGCCGGGGGTGTTCCACGAGACCTGGTGATCCCCGCCCCGGGGGAACCGCCGGCTCATCCCCTCCAGCAGCAGCCGCATGTTTCGGCTGTAGAGCCGGGTCTCCCTGTCGTTCGCCTTGACCAGACTGCAGCCGTGCTCCAGCAGCTTGCCTCCCGCGACGGCCTGGGCCAGGGGCGAGGTGTTCACGGTGAGCATGCTCTTGATCTTGGACAGCTCGTCCGCGAACAGCGTGGAGCCTCCGTCGCCGGACACGCGCTGATCCGCGACCACGAACCCGACCCTGGCTCCGGGGAAGCAGGTCTTCGCGAGCGAGCCGAGATAGACGACCCGCCGCGATGTGTCGAGAGCCTTGAGCGTGGGCAGGCGCCGACCGTCTTCGGCCTGGAACAATCCGTACGGATTGTCCTCGAGGATCAGCAGATCGTGCTCCGCCGCGATGGCGAGCAACCGCCGCCTGGCCTCCAGGTCGAGACTCGCGCCGGACGGATTGGCGAAGTCCGGGACGAGGTAGAAGGCCCGTGGCCGCTTCCCCGCGGCGCGAGCCGCCTCGATCTGCTCGACCAGGTGGTCGAGGTCGACACCGTCCTCGTTCTCCCGCACCGGCCAGAGCGGCATGTCCACCAGCCTCGCGGCACCGGCCAGACCGACGTAGCCCGGCGAAACCGTCAGCGCGACGTCCCGCTCGTCCCGGCGAAGCGCCCGGAGCACCAGGAACATCGCCTCCTGGCAGCCGACCGTGACGACGATGGACTCAGGGTCGACGTCAATTCCCTCGTCACAGACGAGATTCCGGGCGAGCAGCTCGTGAATGACGCCCTTGGTCCGGCCGTACTGAAAGAGGGTTCGGCGTATGCCGTCCTCGTCCGCACCCGTCTCGGCGGCGAGGTAGTCGCAGAAGATCTTCAGATACCGAGGAAGGTCGTCGACGTCGAAGAATTCCTCACTGGGCCGGCCGGCGGCGAGTGAAATGGCCTCCGGGAAGCGGCCGGCCACTTCGTTCAGGAAGTTCATGGAAGCGAGCGCGGGATCCTGCAGCGCTGCGTGCAGCTGATCCGTGCTCAGGTCGGCGGTCAGGATTTCCACTCCACTGGCGTTCATGCAACCTCGCTTTCCTCGGAGGAAGGGTGGTGTCCGGCTACTTCGTTGTGGCGTGCTTCGGGGTGGTGTCGGCGGTTTCTTCTGATGGTTCGGTGGTGGGGGTTGTTTCGTTGGTGGCGTGGTGGGTGGCTTGTTGGATGGCGTGGTTGCTGAGGGCGGGGAGGCTGGCGAGGGCGACGATGATCATGAGGAGGCCGCCGGTGATGAAGGGGGTGCGCAGGCTGGTGGTGCTGGCGAGGTAGCCGGCGAGGATGCCGCCGAAGGGGGCGCCCATGAGGGAGATGAGGCGGCTTGCGGACAGGACGCGTCCGCGGATTTCGGTGGGGGCCAGGCGTTGGCGCAGGGCGCCGACGATGACGATCTGGACGCTCATGGAGAAGCCGATGGTGGCCATCATGGCGCCGGCGATCCAGGGGCTGGTGGTGAGGCCGAGGCCCAGGACGGCGAGTCCTTCGATGGACATGCCGACGCAGCGCATGGTGCCGACCTGGATTTTTTTGGAGATGGGGGCGGAGAGGAAGCTGCCGATGAAGGCGCCGACGGCGGTGGAGCTGAGGAGGAGGCCGTAGCCGATGTCGCCGAGTCCGAGCTGGTTTTTGGCGAGGAGGACCAGGAGGGACATTTTGGCGGTGAAGACGAGGTTGCCGATGGCGGCGGTGCCGGCGAGGGTGCGCAGGACGCGGTGTTTGAGGAGCCAGCGCAGTCCTTCGGCTACTTCGGTGCGCAGGCTGGTGGTGGTGGGTTGGGTGGTGGGGGGGTTGGCGAAGTTGCCTTTGAGGGAGGTGACGCACAGGGCGCTGGTGAGGAAGGAGAGGGCGTTGCCGAGGAAGGGCAGGGAGTGGGAGAGGGAGAAGAGGATGCCGCCGATGGGGGGTCCGGCGAGTTGTTCGCCGTTGATCTGTGCGGCGGAGATGCGGCTGTTGGCGCGGATGAGTGCTTGGTCGCCGGTGACGACGACGGGCAGGACGGCCTGGGCGGAGATGTCGAAGAAGATGTCTCCGCAGCCCAGGGCGAATCCGGCGGCGATGAGGAGGGTGATGTTGGCGTGGTCGGTCAGGACGGCGAGGGTGAGCAGGGTGAGGATGGTGAAGCGGACGAGGTCGGCGCGGAGCATGACTTTTCTGCGGTCCCAGCGGTCGACGAGGGCGCCGGCGGGGAGGCCGAGGAGGAACCAGGGCAGGGTGCCGATGGCGCCGACGGCGCCGATGAGGAGGGGGTCGGTGGTGAGTTGGATGGCGAGCAGGGGCAGTGCGGCCATCTGGACGCCGTCGCCCCAGGACGAGGCGATCGCGGCGACCCATACCTTGTTGAAATTGCTTCCCAGGCCCGGCTGGGCCGTCTTGTCCTTCGTGTTTTTACTGGTGACGTTCAACGAATCTCCCGGGAACGGATGGTGAGGACAGCAACGGTGGGACGGAGACAACACCCCGAAACGGGGCGGGAAGAACTCACGCCTTTCCCTGCTTTCCCGCGTTACCGGCCAACTTCGCGGCCAATATCTGTCCTATGTCGGACAGCGGGCGGGGCTGGGTCATAGCCCCGTGCACGCAGTCGATGGCGTGTACTTCGACGCGTCCGTTCGTATGCGGGGACCAGACATCGGGAGCGGGTTCACTGCCCGCCTTGTCGGCGGCCGCGGCAAAGAACAGGATGTCGCCCATGAACTTGCCGACATTGATGCGCTCGCTCAAGTTGGCGATATCCACGAAGACTTCGACCAATGACGAGAACCCATCCGTGCCGAGACCGGCGAGAGGACTGTCGGGTGACGTCGGGTCATGTCCGATGGACTCGGCAATGGCACCCAGTACCTCGGGGCTGTCGTACGACAGCCGCCCGCTCTCCCAGCCGTCGGCGGGCAGGTAACTGTCCATCATGGCGAGCAGCGCGACGTCCTCGCCTTCCTCCTGCAGGCGCACCGCGATCGCGTGAGCCACGATGCCGCCGAAGGACCAGCCGAGGAGGGAGTACGGACCGGAGGGCTGAACCGAACGGATCTCGTTCAGGTAGTCCTCGACCATCTCCTCCACACCGGGTGCCGCTGCGTCCGGATCGCTGAACTTACGGGCCTGCAAGCCGTAAAGAGGCTGCTGACGATCCAGATGACGCAAGAGGCCGGAGTACGCCCAACTGAGCCCGATCGCCGGATGGACACAGAACAACGGGTCGAGATCCCCCTCGGTGCGCAGGGGAAGCAGGACCCCGAACGAGTCCCCGGAGGAGCACCCCGGTGCCCGGTCCAACTGCTCCACGAGCGTGGCGATGGTGGGGGTCTCGAAGAGGGCGGTCACCGGGAGTTCGACGTTCAGGATGGTGCGGATGCGGCTGACCAGCCGAGGCGCCAGGAGCGAGTGTCCCCCGAGTGCGAAGAAGTTGTCGTCGATGCCGACGGTGGGTACGCCCAGGACTTCGGCGAACAGGCCGCACAGGATCTCTTCCCGTGGGGTGCGCGGACCGCGTCCGGTGCCGGCCGTCGTCGGCAGGTCGGGAGCGGGCAGGACCCGCCGATCGACCTTGCCGTTGGTGGTGAGCGGGAGCCGGTCGAGCACCACGAACGCGGAGGGAACCATGTATTCCGGCAGTTGATCCGCCATCTGCGTGCGCAGGGTCTCGACGTCCACCTGCCCGCCGCGGCCCGGATCGGCGACCACATAGCCGACGAGACGCTTGTCGCCCGGCTGGTCCTCGCGCGCTATGACCGCGACCTGCGCCAGCCCCGGAGCACGGCTCAACACGGCTTCGATTTCGGCGAGTTCGATGCGGTAGCCGCGGATCTTGACTTGGTCGTCGGCTCGGCCGGCGAATTCGAGGAGGCCTTGGGGGGACCAGCGGGCGAGGTCGCCGGTGCGGTACATGCGGGTTCCGGCGGGGCCGTAGGGGTCGGCGACGAACCTTTCGGCGGTGAGGTCCGGTCGTGCGAAGTAGCCTCGGGCCAGTCCGGTGCCGGCGAGGTGGAGTTCTCCGGTCACGCCTGTTGGGACGGGCTGGAGGTTGGTGTCGAGGATGTAGGCGCGCATGCCGTCCAGGGGGCGTCCGACGGGTATCGGTGCGGGCACGGTGTCGGTGGTGGTCCAGGGGGCCTGGGTGGCGAAGAGGGTTGTTTCGGTGGGGCCGTAGGCGCAGCGGACGATGGTGTCGGGGCAGTGCTGGAGTACTCGGCGTACGGCGGTGGGGGAGATCAGGTCGCCGCCGGTGATGACTTCGCGTACTCCTGTGAGGCAGCGGGGGTTTTCTTCGGCCATGAGGCGGAAGAGTCCGGCGGTGATGTCGAGGCCGGTGATCTGTTCCTCGGTGATGATCCGGGCGAGTTCGGCGACGCCGAGTTCGCCTTCGGGGGTGATGACGGTGCGTCCGCCGTGCAGGAGGGGGACCCAGAAGGCGTAGGTGGAGGGGTCGAAGGCGTACGAGGCCAGGAGCAGGACCCGTTCGTGTGCACCCGCGCCGAACATGCCGTCGACGGTGAGGTCGAGGATGGCGCGGTGGGTGACCGCCACGCCCTTGGGACGCCCGGTCGAACCGGAGGTGTACATCACGTAGGCGAGCTGCTCGGGCCGGCTCTCGATACCTGGGTCACCGACGGGCAGGCCGGCGAGTTCCGCGTCCTCGTCCACCACGACCAAGGCGCCGGCGTCGGGCAGCCCGCGGTCGCGCATGGCGCGATCGGTCAGCAGGACCGGTGCGGAGGTCTCGTCGACGATCCACTGCATCCGCTCCAGCGGATACCCACTGTGCAACGGCAGATAGAAGGCACCCGCCTTGAGCACCGCGAGGAGCGCGACCACGAGGTCGACCGAGCGTTCCATCAGCACGGCGACCGGCGCTTCCCGCTGCACACCCAACCCGGCCAGGCGATGGGCGAGTTGGTTGGCCTGCTCGTCCAACTCCCGGTAGGAAAGCTCCCGTCCGGCGCACCGCACCGCCACCGCGTCCGGCGTCCGCCGCGCCTGGGCCGCGAAGGCCGCCGGCACCGAAGCAGCCCCGAGCCCCTCACCAGCCTCCGCGCCGGCCGACAACTCCATCAGCCGTACGCGCTCCGTCTTGGACAGAAGATCGGCTTCACCGATCCGGCGGTCGGGAGCGGTGCTGAGCTGTGTCAGCACCCGCACCAGCTGTGCCACCGTCCGTTCTGCGGTCTCCTGCTCGAAGACGTCGGTGTTGTACTCCAGCATCCCGTCGAGCCCGGCCGGACGGTTGTCGGCCTCGTAGTGCTCGTTGACGATGAAGCCAAGATCGAACTTGGCCGTACGGGTGCTGAAGACGTCCTCGGCCTTCGTCGCGAGACCGGGCAGCGACAACTCCTGGCCACCGGTGTTCTGCAGGACCACCATGACCTGGAAGAGCGGATGCCAGGACAGTGAGCGCGTCGGATTGACGGCCTCGACCACGCGCTCGAACGGCACGTCCTGGTGCATGTAGGCGGTCAGCGCCGTCCTGCGGACTTGCTCCAGAAGTTCCCGGAACGTCGGGTTGCCCGAGGTGTCGGTCCTCAATACGAGCGTGTTGAGGAAGAGGCCGACCAGATTGTCGAGCGCCTCGTCGGTGCGGCCCGCGCTCGGGGTGCCGATCGGTATGTCCGACCCCGCGCCCAGGCGGCTCAGCAGGGTGGCGACGGCGGCCTGGAGCACCATGAACACCGTGGTGTTGGTGGCCCGGGCCAGGTCGACGAGCCTGCCGTGCAGCTCGGGGCCCATGTGGAGGGGAACCATGTCGCCGCGGTGGCCTGCCACCTTGGGCCGGGGGCGGTCGAAGGGCAGCTCAAGTCGGTCCGGCATGCCTTCCAACGCCTCCTGCCAGTAAGCGAGTTGCTTGCGCACCACGGAATGGGGGTCCTCCTCCGCGCCGAGGAGATCGCGCTGCCACAGGGTGTAGTCCGCGTACTGCACCGGAAGTACGGGCCACGTCGGGGCCCGTCCCTGGAGCCGGGCGCCGAACGCGGTCTCCAGATCGCGTCCGAGCGGCCCCATCGAAGCGCCGTCACTGGCGATGTGGTGCATGAGCAGCAGCAGCACCCGCTGCCCGGGACCGACGGTGAACAGTGTCGCGCGAAGCGGCGGTTCGGCGGACAGGTCGAAGACGTACTGCCCGGCCGACCGCAGTGTCGCGGCGATGTCCTCCTCGTCGCAGCGGACATGATGCAGTGTCAGGTCGACGGCGTCCGCCGCCAGTACTGTCTGGGCCGGGATCCCGCCGATCTCCCGGAAGACCGTGCGCAGGCTCTCGTGCCGTACCACCACGTCGTTCAGCGCCTGTTCGAGGACATCCGCGTCCAGGTCTCCGGTGATCCGGAACGCCACCGGGACGTTGTAGGTGGCACTCGGGCCTTCCAGCTTGTTCAGGAACCACAGCCGGTTCTGCGCCGGCGACAGCGGAACCAGTTCCGGACGCTCCACCACGGTCAGCGCCGGCCGGGCCGAACCGGCCTCCGCCTCCGCGACCCGACCCGTCAGCTCCGCGACCGTGGGCGCCTCGAACAGGGTCCGCACCGCCAGCTCGACACCCAGCACCGACCTGATCCGGCTGACCACCCGGGTCGCCAGCAGCGAGTGGCCGCCCAGCTCGAAGAAGCTGTCGTCGACACCCACCGCCGGGACGTCCAGGATCTCGGCGAACAGTCCGCACAGAATCTCCTCCAGTGGAGTCCGCGCAGCACGACCGCTCACCCCCGCCTCGTACACGGGCGCCGGCAGAGCCCGCCGGTCCAGCTTGCCGTTCGTCGTCAACGGCAGACGGTCCAGCACCACGAACGCCGAAGGGACCATGAACTCCGGCAGCGATCCGCCCGCGTGAGCACGCAGGGCGTCCGCGCCCGCCCCACCGCTCCCGGCCTCGGCCACCACATAGCCCACCAGGCGCTTGTCACCCGGCTGGTCCTCCCGCACCACGACCGCGACCTGTGACACCGCCGGGTGACGACCCAGCACCGCCTCGATCTCGCCCAGCTCGATGCGGAAGCCGCGGATCTTCACCTGGTCGTCCGCCCGGCCGACGAACTCGAGCTGGCCGTCACCACGCCACCGCACCAGGTCACCGGTGCGGTACATACGACTGCCGGCCGATCCGAACGGATCGGCGACGAACCGCTCCGCCGTCAGGCCCGGGCGACGCAGGTACCCCCGGGCCACGCCCGTGCCCGCGATGTACAGCTCACCCGGCACACCTCGTGGAGCCAGCCGCAGCCGCTCGTCCAGGACGTACGCCCGGGCGCCCCTCACCGGGGCTCCGATCGGGGTCGAGGCGGACGCATCGGTACCGGACAGCGGCTCGCTGGCCGTCGCCGAGATCGTCGACTCGGTCGGCCCGTAGAGGTTCAGCATCCGCCGTCCGTCCGCCCAGCGCGCGGTCAGGGCGGGGGGACACGCCTCGCCTCCGACGCTCAGCACCCGCAGGGCGGGGAAGGGCCGCGCCGGCAGGGTGGCGAGCACACTCGGCGGCATGTCGGCGCAGGAGATCCGGCGCTGCTCCAGATAGTCGCCGAGAGCGTCTCCGACCAGGGGGCCGGGGGAGGGGACGACGAGGGTCGCGCCGAAGCAGAACGCCCGGATGAAGTCTTCGAACGCCATGTCGAAGCTGATCGAGGCCAGCTGCAGGACCCGGTCGTCCGGCCGGACCTGGTACTTCTCCGCCACGGTGGCGGCCAGCGCGCAGATACCGCGGTGGGTGACGGCCACGCCCTTGGGGCGGCCGGTCGAGCCCGACGTGTAGACGGTGTACGCCAGTCCGTCGGTCCGGAGCCGGGCGGTCCGCTCGGCGTCCGTGGGATCGGCGCCGTCGAGTCCGGCGAGGGTCGCGGGGTCGTCGAGGACCACGGCGGCCGGGCCACCCCGGGGGAGCCGTCCGGCCATCTCCCGGCTGGTGAGCACGCGGACCGGGGCGGCGTCCTCGAGCATGAACGCGATGCGGTCCGCCGGGTACTCCGGATCGACGGGCAGGAAAGCGGCGCCGGCCTTCAGGATGCCCAGCAGTGCCGCCACCATCTCCACCGACCGGGGTACCGCCAGCGCCACCAGCTGCTCGGGGCCGACCCCGTGCGCGATCAGCAGGCGGGCCACCTGGTTGGCCCGCGTGTTCAACTCGGCATAGGTGAGCACGGTGCCTTCGTGCTCCAGCGCCGGCGCGTCGGGGCGGAGCGCCGCCTGCTCCTGGAACAGGTCGCTGAAGAAACGGTGTTCAGGTGCCGGCCCCCCTGCTCCCTCGGTGAGCAGTTCGCTCCGCTCGGCCGGGTAGAGCAGCTCGGCGGCGCTGATCGGAAGGTCGGGTCGCTCGGCGACGGCCGCCAGCAGCAGCCGGAGACCTTCGATGAACCGCTTCGCGGTACCCGCGTCGGACAGATCGGTCCGGTACTCCAGGAAGCCGTCGAGTCCCGCGGGTTCCCCCGCGCCGTCCGCGACCTCGTAGAAATTGAAGGTCAGATCGAAGCTGGTCACGTCTTTGGTGAGGTCTTCGGCGACGGCCGACAGACCGGGCAGCTCGAACACGGGGGCCGCGGTGCTGTGCATCACCAGCATGACCTGGAACAGGGGATTGCGGGCCAGCGAACGCTCCGGGTTGAGGATCTCCACCAGGCGTTCGAACGGGACGTCCTGGTGGGAGTAGGCGGCGAGGTCGGTCGCGCGGGTCCGGGCGAGGAGTTCTCGGAAGCTCGGGTTTCCGGAGGTGTCGTTGCGCAGGACCAGGGTGTTGACGAAGAAGCCGACGAGGTCGTCGAGTGCTTCGTCGGTGCGGCCCGCGACCGGGGTTCCGAGGGGGATGTCGGAGCCCGCGCCGAGCCGGCTGAGCAGGGTGGCGAGGGCGGCCTGGAGGACCGTGAACAGCGTGGTGTTGCTCTCCCGGGCCAGACCGAGCAGGGCACGGTGCAGGTCGGCGTCGATCCGGATGGGGACCGTGTCGCCGCGATAGTCGGCCACCTTCGGACGAGGACGGTCGAAGGGCAGCTCCAACTGGTCGGGAATGCCGTCCAGGGCGGCCTTCCAGAAAGCCAGTTGCTCGCTCATGAGGGAACCGGGGTCGTCCTCCGAACCGAGGAGCTCGCGCTGCCACAACGTGAAGTCCGCGTACTGCACGGGCAAGGGCGACCAGCTCGGGGCCGTACCCGCGCACCGTGCGGCGTAAGCAAGGCTGATGTCACGGGCCAGCGGGGCCAGCGACGAGCCGTCGTTCGCGATGTGATGCTGGATCAGGAGCAGGACGTGGTGCTCCGGACCGGTGGTGAACAGACGGGCCCGCAGCGGCAGATCGACGGTGACGTCGAAGGCGGTGTTGCCGGCGGCTCGAAGTGCCTCGTCAAGGTTCGCGGCCTCGACTTCCACCACCGGCAGCTCGGGGCGGACCTGGTCGGGCTCCAGAATGAGCTGCTGAGGCTCCCCGTCGACCTCTGGGAACACCGTCCGCAGCGTCTCGTGCCGGCCGATCACGTCGACTATCGCCGCCTCCAGAGCCGCTCGATCGAGATCACCTGAAAGCCGTACGGCGAGTGGCAGGACGTAGGTGGCGCTCGTCCTCTCCAGGTTGTTGAGGAACCAGAGACGGTTCTGCGCGGCGGACAGCGGGATCCTCGCGGGACGCTCCATCGCGGTCAGCGCGGGCCTGGCCGCGTCCGCCTCCGTGAGCCGGTCGGCGAGGGCGGCGACGGTGGGGGCCTCGAAGAGGGTCGGTACCGCAAGTTCGACGCCCAGGGTCGACCGGATGCGGCTGGCCAGGCGGGTGGCGAGGAGGGAGTGTCCGCCGAGTGCGAGGAAGTCGTCGTCGATGCCGATGGTGGGTACGCCCAGGACTTCGGCGAACAGGCCGCACAGGATCTCCTCGCGCGGGGTGCGTGGGCCGCGTCCGGTGCCGGTCTTCGTCGGTGCGTCGGGTTCGGGCAGGGCCCGCCGGTCGAGTTTGCCGTTGGTGGTCAGCGGGAGCTGGTCGAGGATGACGAACGCTGAGGGGACCATGTACTCGGGCAGCAGACCCGCCGCATGGGTGCGCAGGGCTTCGGCATCAATGGTGGTGCCGGCGTTCAAAGGGGTGCCGGTGCTCTCGGCGACGACGTAGGCCACGAGGCGTTTGTCGCCCGACCGGTCCTCACGGGCCACGACCGCGACCTGCGCGAGCCCGGTGAAGCGGCTCAACACCGCCTCGATCTCGCCGAGTTCGATGCGAAACCCGCGGATCTTCACCTGGTCGTCGGCGCGGCCGACGAACTCCAGCAGGCCGTCGCCCGACCAGCGGGCCAGATCGCCGGTGCGGTACATACGGGTTCCGGCCGGGCCGTAGGGGTCGGCCACGAACCGCTCCGCGGTCAGGTCCGGGCGCCCGAAGTAGCCGCGGGCCAACCCCGCACCCGCCAGATACAGCTCCCCGGTGCCCCCTGCCGGAACCGCCTGCAGAGCGCCGTCCAGGACACGGGCCCGCATGCCGTCCAGCGGACGCCCGACGGGTATCGGAGCCGGCACCTCGTCAGCCACGTCCCACGGCGCCTGAGTCGCGAACAGCGTCGTCTCGGTCGGACCGTACGTCGACCGCACGACCGTGTCGGGGCAGTGTTCCAGCACCCGCTGGACGGCGTTCGGGGAGATCACATCACCGCCGGTGATCACTTCCCGCACCCCGGCGAAGCAGCCGGGGTCCTCCTCCGCCATCACCCGGAACAGGCCCGCCGTCACCTGAAGTCCGGTGATCTCCTCCTGCGCGATGAGGCGGGCGAGCGTCGCGACACTGAGATCATCGCCGGGCGTCACCACTGTCCGGCCGCCGTGCAGCAGCGGCACCCACAGCTCGTAGGTCGAAGGGTCGAAGGCGTACGGCGCCACCATCAGCACTCGTTCGTGGGCACCCGCGCCGAACATGCCGTCCACGACGAGGTCGAGGACGTCGCGGTGGGTGACCGCCACCCCCTTGGGACGCCCGGTCGAACCGGAGGTGTACATCACGTAGGCGAGCTGCTCGGGCCGGCTCTCGACGCCCAGGTCACCGACCGGCAGACCGGCCAGCTCCTCGTCCTCGTCCACCACGACCACGCTGCTCGCACCCGGTACACCTCGGTCCCGCATGGCGCGATCGGTCAGCAGGACCGGCGCGGAGGTCTCGTCGACGATCCACTGCATCCGCTCCAGCGGATACCCACTGTGCAACGGCAGATAGAAGGCACCCGCCTTGAGCACCGCGAGGAGCGCGACCACGAGATCCACGGAACGCTCCATCAGCACCGCGACCGGCGTCTCGGATCCGACGCCCAACCCGGCCATTCGGTGAGCGAGTTGGTTGGCCCGCTCGTCCAACTCCCGGTACGACAGCTCCCGTCCGGCACACCGCACCGCCACCGCGTCCGGGGACCGCAGCGCCTGAGCCGCGAAAGCCGCCGGCACCGAGTCGCCGACCGGCGCCACGTGCGACTCGAACGACGCACCCTCGACAGAATCGACAGCATCTGCGGTGTGCATTGCCAATCACCCTCTTTCGGTGTTGAGACCGCGCGAAGTTCAGGGGGACCAGCGACGCGGATGATCTTTGCGGAATGGGTGGCCCGGATGACGCGTGATCGTCACGGAATGCAAGGCCTCGGACGACACGGGATCGTCGCGGAATGATGATTCCGGCATCTCCGCAGTCACATTAAGGGAGCGGCCACGGGCGGTCACTCCGCGATCCGGTGGGGAAGCCCGGATCTCGAGCGGTCCTGGATCGCACTTCCAGTACGGCCGGGGTCCTCGAATTCGAATCCAGGTCCGCTTGAGGATCACTCTGGTCCCGTGCGGCCGCATCAAGTCGAGGGATATCGTGCCGACACTGGCGCATCCGAGAGTTGCCCCGCAGAGATCAAAGTAATGCCGCCCCGGCGAATTGAAAACCGTGCACCCGTGAGGAGCAGAAGGAGCGAGGCCATGACCAACCCTTTCGACAACCCCGAGGCCGAGTACCTCGTGCTGGTCAACGAAGAGAAGCAGTATTCGCTCTGGCCGAAGTTCGCCGAGGTGCCGGCCGGTTGGACCGCGGTGCATGCGGATGACCGCGCATCGTGCATCGACTACATCGACTCGAACTGGAAGGAAATGCGCCCGCACAGCCTCGTACGGCACATGAACTCGGTGGCGTGAACCCTCCCCGCTCTCGCCGACCCGGGTTCCCGCCCACAGTCAATCGGGATAGTGAAGCAAATGGCGAATTCTAACGTGTCCATTTTTGATGAACTCTCCATTGACCATGTCGAGTTCTACGTGCACGACATGGCCG
Organism: Streptomyces sp. M41(2017); assembly: GCF_002078175.1. Taxonomy (GTDB): domain Bacteria; phylum Actinomycetota; class Actinomycetes; order Streptomycetales; family Streptomycetaceae; genus Streptomyces. The sequence goes on from NZ_MWFK01000001.1 coordinate 4,534,993, forward strand.
TGGCCGCAGCGCAGTTCACAGACAGCTATGGGTTCGAGATCTACGGAGCTTCCGAAACGTCGGATTCCGACGAGGCCATCCGTTCGGTGGCGCTCGGCAAGAATCAGATCCGGCTGGTGCTGACGACGGCGCGGGGCGCCGACCACCCCGCGGCCGCGTACGTCGAGCAGCACGGTGACGGGGTGGCCAATATCGCGCTCACCACCTCCGATGCCGCCGGGGCCTTCACCGAGGCGGTGCGCCGGGGCGCGGCGGCGGTGGCGGAACCGGCCGAGCGGGACGGACTCGTCACGGCCTCGATCAGGGGCTTCGGAGATGTGATCCACACCTTCGTGCAGCGTCCCGCGCTCACCGACGCACGGACCCTTCCGGGCTTCTCGGCGGTTCCGGAGAAGAGTGCCCGGTTCGACAGTGGCCTGGGCGAGATCGACCACTTCGCGGTCTGCCTCGAACCAGGGCAGCTCGCGTCCACCGTCGAGTTCTACGAGAAGGTCCTGGACTTCCGGATGATCTTCGAAGAGCGCATCGTCGTGGGCAGTCAGGCGATGGACTCCAAGGTGGTCCAGAGTCGATCCGGCTCTGTCACGCTCACGCTGATCGAACCCGACACCTCGCTGGAGCCGGGGCAGATAGACAAGTTCCTGAAGAACCACGGCGGAGCCGGCGTCCAGCACATCGCCTTCACGGCGGACAACATCGTGGAGTCGGTGGGCCTGCTCAAGTCGCTGGGTGTGTCGTTCCTGAGCACTCCGGACGCCTACTACCGGCTGCTCTCCGTGGATCTGGCCAAGCACTCCGTTTCCCGGCTGCGGGAACTGGACGTACTGGTCGACGAGGACCACGACGGTCAGTTGTTCCAGATCTTCACCGCCTCGGTCCACCCGCTCGGCACCTTCTTCCTGGAGGTCATCGAGCGTCTGGGGGCTCGCACCTTCGGGAGCGGGAACATCAAGGCGCTCTACGAAGCCGTCGAGCGGCAGCGGGTCGAAGAGGGGGCTGAGAAGTAATGGCCCTGCCGTCCGGGGGAGTGGTCGACACAGCGGGAACGCAGCCCGTGTGCGTGAAGGATCTGCGACAGTCGGCCGCCGCGCGGCTGGCGCCCGAGGTATGGGACTTCATCGCCGGCGGCAGCGGCACGGAATCCACCCTGGACGCCAACCGTGCGGCCCTGGACAGCGTGTCCCTCGTGCCCCGAGTGCTGGCAGGCGTCAAGACGACCGACACCGGCGCGCAGCTCCTGGACACGCCGGCAGCGCTGCCCCTCGCCGTCGCGCCGATGGCGTACCAGCGTCTGCTGCATCCGCAGGGCGATCTCGCCGCCGCGGAGGGCGCGTCGGCGGCGCAGGTGCCCTTCGTGGTCAGCACGATCAGCAGCCACGCGCTGGAGGAGATCGCCGAGGTCGGGGCGACCCTGTGGTTCCAGCTGTACTGGCTGCACGACCGTGGCCGCGTGGTCGAGCTGATCCGTCGCGCCGAACGCGTCGGCTGCCAGGCGCTGATGGTGACCGTGGACGTCCCGATCATGGGCCGTCGGCTGCGCGACCTGCGCAACGAGTTCGCGCTCCCGTCCTGGATCCGCAGTGCCAACCTCGAACCCGACGGCCCCTCCGCGGCGCACTCCCGCCGGCCCGGCGCGTCGGCCGTGGCCGCGCACACGAAGCTCGCCTTCGACTCCACGTTCGGCTGGTCCGACCTGGAATGGCTCCGGGAGCAGACCCGACTCCCCCTGGTGATCAAGGGCGTCCTTGATCCCAGGGACGCGGAACAGGCTGTCCGACTCGGCGCCGACGCCCTGGTGGTCTCCAATCACGGCGGCCGGCAGCTGGACGGTGCACTGCCCAGCATCACCGCGCTGCCATGGGTGGTCGAAGCGGTGGCCGGGCAGTGCCAGGTCCTCATGGACAGCGGTGTCCGCAGCGGCACCGACATCCTGCGAGCACTGGCGCTGGGTGCTGACGGGGTCCTGATCGGGCGTCCGGTGCTGTGGGGGCTGAGCACAGCCGGGGCGCCGGGCGTCGCTCAGGTGCTCTCGCTCCTGCGGACGGAACTCGAGGAGGCCCTCCTCCTGGCCGGCTGTGCCGACCTGGCCGCCGCACGCACCCTGCGGTCGTTCGTCTCCGGTGCGCGGGCCTGACACGGACATCTTTCATTCCCCTGAACACACTCTTGAGGAGAAGGCGTCATGCAAGTCGAAGACCACGAGTTCGATGTCGTTGTCGTCGGTGGTGGGCCGGGTGGCTCCACCGTGTCCACCCTGGTGGCCATGCAGGGTCACCGTGTTCTTCTCCTGGAGAAGGAAGAATTCCCCCGGTACCAGATCGGGGAGTCCCTGCTGCCCTCGACGGTGCACGGAATCTGCCGGCTCCTCGGTGTCTCGGAGGAACTGGAGAAGGCCGCTTTCATGCCCAAGCGCGGCGGCACCTTCCGGTGGGGAAGCAGCCCCGAGCCGTGGACCTTCTCCTTCTCCGTCTCCGCGACCTTCTCGGGCCCGACCTCCCTGGCCTACCAGGTCGAACGGATGAAGTTCGACCAGATCCTTCTGGACAACGCGCGCGCCAAGGGTGTCGAGGTCCGCGAGAAGAGCTCCGTGGTGGACGTCATCGAGGAGGACGGCCGCGTCTGCGGGGTCGTCTACAGCGACGCCGACGGAATCCGCCACGAGATACGCAGCCGCTTCGTCGTGGACGCCTCCGGCAACAAGAGCCGCATCCAGAGCCGCATCGGCGGCAAGCGGCACTACTCGGACTTCTTCCAGAACATCGCGCTCTTCGGCTACTTCGAGGGCGGGAAGCGGCTTCCCGCCCCCAACTCCGGCAACATACTCTGCGCCGCCTTCAACTCCGGCTGGTTCTGGTACATCCCGCTCACCGACGAGCTCACCAGCGTCGGCGCGGTCCTGCGGCGCGACGCTCTGGAGCGGGTCCAGGGCGACCGGGAGAAGGCCCTGATGGGCCTGATCGACGAATGTCCGCTCATCGCCGAGTATCTCTCCGAAGCACGTCGGGTGGAGAGCGGACCCTACGGCGAGATCCGCGTCCGCAAGGACTACTCGTACTGCCAGGACACCTTCTGGCGCCCCGGCATGGTCCTCGTCGGCGACGCGGCGTGCTTCATCGACCCCGTCTTCTCCTCCGGCGTCCACCTCGCCACCTACAGCGGACTTCTGGCCGCCCGCTCCATCAACTCGTCTCTGAGCGGCGACTTCGAAGAGACGAAGTGCTTCGAGGAGTACGAACTCCGGTACCGCAACGAGTACTCGCTCTTCCACGACTTCCTGGTGGCGTTCTACGACATGCACCAGGACGAGGACTCGTACTTCTGGACCGCCAAGAAGGTCATGAACAGCTCGGCACCCGGACTCGAGTCCTTCGTCGAACTGGTCGGCGGCGGAGCCTCGCACGAAAGCGGACTGGTCAACGCCACCTCCTACACCGAACAGCGCGAATCCACCTTCCGGGAGTTCTCCGAGCTGGCCGACCGGCCCGCGGGCGAGAGCGGAACGGACCGCGACCTGTTCGACTCGACGCTCGTCCAGTCGGTCCTCGAAGAGGGCGCCAAGATCCAGGTCCATGCCGCGCTGGGAGACGTCGACGACGACGAAGGCCCGTTGCGGGACGGCGGCCTCGTGCCCTCCGCCGACGGCATGCGCTGGGCGGAATTCGGCTACTGACCCGACCCCGACCCCGCCCTCGCGCCCCGATGCGGGCGGGCCGGCCACGTCGGCCGGGTGAACCCTTCGGTGGCCGACGGCCACCCACAGGCTGAAGGAGGTAACGATGATACGAACGATGGCTGTGGTCGGCACGGGCTTGATCGGCACCTCAATCGGCCTGGCCCTCAGTCGACATGGCACGACAGTGCATCTGCTCGACAAGGACGAGGTGGCCGCTCGCACCGCCGCCGCGCTCGGCGCGGGAGTGGTGGCCGCCTGGGACGACCCGGTCGACCTGGCGGTGATCGCAGTCCCCCCGGGCGCGGTCGGCGACGTACTCGCCGAGATGCAGGCACGCGGGCTGGCCCGGAGCTACACCGACGTGGCCAGTGTGAAGGCGCAGCTGGCACGGGACATCCGGAAGTCCGCGCACACCCCGTCCAGTTACGTGGGCGGACACCCCCTGGCCGGCCGCGAGCGCTGCGGCCCGCTCGCCGCTCGCGCGGATCTGTTCGAGAACCGTGCCTGGGTCCTGACCCCCTCGGAGTCGACGTCACAGGACGCGGTGAACCGAGCGCTCGAAATGATCGCGTTGTGCGGCGCAGTCCCGGTGATCATGGAGAGTCGCGCGCACGACAACGCGGTGGCGTTGACGTCGCACGCCCCTCACCTCGTCGCCAGCCTCATGGCCGCGCGACTTCAGCACAGCCCCCGGGAGGCGGTCCGGCTCGCGGGGCAAGGACTGCGCGACGTGACCCGGACAGCCGTCAGGGACACCGGACTGTGGAGCGACATCCTCCAGGCCAACGCATCGGCCGTCGCCGCGGTGCTCCGCGAACTCAGCGACGACCTGACCACCCTCCTGGCCACGCTCGACGACATGTCCACCGCACCGCGGGACCTGGGAAGCCGGGAACTGGAGCCGATGGTGGACCTGCTGAACAGGGGCGCCGCCGGACTGGCGGCGGTCCAGGACCGGCAGCCCGCCGACGGGGAGACACACGTGGAGGTTCCCGTCGCGGAAGGCCCGGGACAACTGGTGCGCCTGCTCGACGCGCTCAAGACCCTCCACGTGGAGGCGGAGGACGTGGTGCCGCGGTACTCCGCGGAGGAAGGAACCTTCTCCATCACCTTCGCCGTGCCGGCGCAGCGTGCCGGCCGGATCGTCGTGGAACTGGGCCGAGCGGGCTGGAGCGCCGAACCGGTCCCCGCCACGCGGCAGCAGGAAATAGCGCAGGCCCCCCGTACGCATCTCGTCGGCCGAACCCGGTCCGACGCCCACAGCATCGAGACTGCGGATAGAGGTTAGGTGAATGCACCCACAAGAAGATTCCCTTGCTGATCCTCTTCGCGTGGCCATCATAGGCACGGGAAACATCGGCTGTGACCTGCTGCTCAAGGTCATGGCATCGCCCCGACTCCGGTGCGACTCGTTCGCCGGCCGACGTATCAGCTCTCCAGGCATGGAACTCGCCGATTCTCGCGGGATCCCGACGACCGCCGGCGGGATCGACGCCGTCGCCGACATCGCGGACCGCATCGATCTCGTCTTCGACGCGACCTCGGCAAAGGACGCGGTGCACAACTGGAACATCCTCGAAGGACTGGGCATTCCGGTCGTCGACCTCACCCCGTCGCACCTCGGCAAGTTCTGCGTACCGGCCCTGAACCTCGAGGAGTGCCTCACCGAGCAGAACGTGAGCATGGTGACCTGCGGAGGACAAGCCGCCGTTCCCATCGCCCGCTGCTTCAGCGACGCCTCCGACGGCGGCCTGGGATACCTGGAAATCGCCACAGCCAGTTCATCCGCGAGCGTCGGCCCCGCGACGAGGGCCAACATTGATGAATACGCCTTCACCACTCAGCATGCCACTCATGAATTCTGCCGGGTGGACACCGCCAAGACCATTCTCGTCATCAACCCGGCAGAGCCGGGAATGGTCATGCGGAACACCATCGCGGTCCCCGCTTCCGAGAACGTCGACATGGAAGCCCTGCGCGTCTCCGTCGACACCATGGAGAAGCGCATTAATTCCTACGTCCCGGGCTATCGCGTCGTCGTCCCGCCCGTCGCCACCGGCGATCGCATCATGGTGACCATCGAAGTGGAAGGACTCGGCGACTGGTTGCCGCGCTACGCCGGGAACCTGGACGTCATCACCTGCGCGGCCGTGGCCGTCGCCGAGGGGCGAGCGGAGGCACGCCGATGAACACCCCTGCCGAGCGGCAGCTCACGATCTGCGACACGACCCTGCGGGACGGAAATCACGCCGTGGCGCACCAACTGGGCCACGCGGACATCGTCGCCTACGCCGAGGCCGCCGAACGCGCGGGCGCGGACCTCCTCGAGGTCGGGCACGGCAACGGCCTCGGCGCCTCGTCCATCCAGGTCGGACGCGCCGCACTGACCGACAAGGAGATGCTCACAGCCGCCCGCGCCCAGCTGAAGCAGACCCGGCTCGGCGTCCTGTCCATCCCCGGATTCGCGACGGTCGAACGCGACCTGAAGCCCGCACTGGACTGCGGCGTCGACGAGGTCAGGGTCGGCGCGCACTGCACGGAAGCGGACGTGACCCGCCAACAGATCACCATGCTCCGCGACATGGACGTCACGGTCAAAGGCATGCTGCTCATGAGCCACATGGCATCGACCAGGACGCTCATCGAGCAGGCACGACTCATCCAGGAGTACGGCGCACACGCGGTCATCCTGATGGACTCGGCAGGCGCCTACACACCGGCGGCGGTCGAGGAAAAGGTCGGAGCGCTCGTCGAGGAACTCGACATCGAGATCGGCTTCCACGGCCACAACAACCTCGGCCTCTCGGTCATGAACAGCATGGCCGCCGTCAAGGCCGGCGCGACCATCGTGGACGTGACGGCCCGCGGTTTCGGCGCCGGAGCCGGCAACGCCCCGCTGGAACTCGTCGCGGCGAACCTGCACCTGGAACAGATCGAGACCAGGCTCCAGCTGTACGCGGCACTCGACGCGGCCGATCTCGCGGAATCCACATTCGTCAAGCGCATTCCGACGAACGACAGCGTCACCATCGCGAGCGGTATCGCCGGCGTCTTCTCCGGATTCGCCGCACCCACACGCCGCGCCGCCGAGCGCTTCGACGTGGACCCGCGGGAAATCCTGATGGAGCTGGGCCGCAGGGGAGTCGTCGCCGGCCAGGAGGACGCCATCATCGAAGTGGCCATGGGCCTCGCCCAGAAGAATTCCCTGTACGACGTCATGTGACGACCGCTCAGAAAAGCGAGGAGCAAAGGTGAAACTGGATTCCGCACGCGAAGTGGGAGCGGATTACGCGGCGGTCGCCGCACTGCTCCAGATCGGCGCCGAGATCGGCGTCGACCAGGTACTGGACTCGGGCCGCACATTCGGCACAGCCGACCTGGCCGAAGCGACAGGCCTTCCCCAGGACCGCCTCAAGGAGTACGTGCACGCACTGGCGTCCGCCGGGCTGGTCACCGCCGAGGACGGAAACGACCTGTACCGCGCGTCCGACGACTACCCGGACTGGAGGCACGAGGTCGGATACCTGTCCTGGGCGCTGACCGCCAACAGCCCGTTCCTGCAGAACGCCCGAGCCTTCCTCTCCGACAGCGGCTCCGCCGCTGACGACCACCAGCGTGACGGACGCCGGGTGGCGGTCAGTTCACGCTGGATCGGAGACCGCGCCTTCTACCCCGCCGTGGTCGAACGGGTCGTGGCCGCCGACGCCCGACACGTCGTCGACCTCGGCGCGGGCGCCGCCGGACTGCTCATCGGTCTCCTCGACCAGGACGACCGGCGCACCGGCGTCGCCGTCGACCTGAGCCCGGCCGCATGCGCCGCCGCGCGAGAAGCCGCGGGACGAGCCGGCGTCGACGACCGACTGCAGGTCATCGAGCGCTCGGTCGAGTCCCTGATCACCGACCCCAGTCCGCTCGAAGGGGCTGATGTCATCCAGGCCTGCTTCGTGATGCACGACGTCCTGCAGAACGAATCCGTCTTCGACGACGTGCTGCGCACCTGCCGCAAGGCACTCGCACCCGGTGGTGTCCTGGCCGTCGTCGACGCGGTCTCGTACGGACAGGAAACCCGCGAACGCAAGTTCAGCGCCCTCTTCACCTACCTGCACGCGAACTTCATGGGCATCAAGCTGCCCACCGCGGACCAATGGGTGGAGAAGTTCCGCAGCGCCGGCTTCTCGGACGTCGAGTGCGTCTCGAACATCATGCCGGGCGGCCGGCTGTTCGTGGCGACCAAGTAACTTCCCGAGGCCCGAATGGAGGCGTGCCGAGACGGCGACAGCCGCGCGGATCACCTGCGCGGACGTCGATTCGGCCACGAGTCATGCTGCAGGATCCACTCGTCGTTCACGAGCACATAGCCCTCGAACTCTGGAACGCCAAGAACGAGCGCGGGGCGATACCGCCCATCTCCGCCCGGTATCCCGAGTTCACCGCGCTGGACGCCTACGCCGTCCAGCGCGCCCTCCGCACCCTTGAACACAAGAACGGGGCGGTGCACGCCGGATACAAGATCGGAGCCACCAGCATCGCCATCCAGGAGATGTTCGGCGTCGACCAACCGGACTTCGGGTTCCTGACCGAAGGCATGCTTCTCGCCGACGGCGCCCGCCTCGATCCGGGACGGTTCATCTCACCCAAGGTCGAGGGGGAGATCGCGTTCCGGATCGGCGCCGACCTCTCCGATCCCCGTACGACGGCCGCGGACGTACTGAACGTCACCACCGAGGTCTTCCCGGCCCTGGAGGTGCTCGACAGCCGTATCGAGAACTGGGACATCGCCTGGGTGGACACCGTCGCGGACAACGCCTCGTCGGCCATGGCCGTCCTGGGCGCCGCCGTTCCCTTCGACGGGCGGGACCTCGCCACCGAGACCATGGTGTTCACGGCGGGGGAGTCCGTTCAGACGGCCGACGGTTCGGCCGTGATGGGGCACCCGGCGGAGTCCGTTGCCTGCCTCGTCCGCATATTGGCCTCCTTCGGCGAGGGGATCGCCGCGGGCGACCTGGTCCTCGCCGGATCGCTGGCCGCGGCGGTCGACCTCGAAGCCGGCGCCACCGTCAGCGCGTCCTTCGCGTCCTTGGGATCCGTGTCCCTTTCCACCATCGGCAAGTGAGCTCTCAGACAGCTCTCCATGCGACACACGCTCGACCCCACAACCGAAAGAGGGTGATTGGCAATGCGTGCTGCAGATACTGTTGATTTTGTCGAGGATCGGTCATCTGAGTCGAATATGGCGATGATCGATGCATCGGTGCCGGCGGCTTTCGCGACTCAGGCGCTGCGGTCCCCGGACGCGGTGGCGGTGCGGTGTGCCGGACGGGAGCTGTCGTACCGGGAGTTGGACGAGCGGGCCAACCAACTCGCGCACCGACTGGCCGGGTTGGGCGTGGGATCCGAGACGCCGGTCGCGGTGCTGATGGAACGCTCGGTCGACCTCGTGGTCGCGCTCCTCGCGGTGCTCAAGGCAGGGGGTTTCTATCTGCCGTTGCACAGTGGGTATCCGCTGGAGCGGATGCAGTGGATCGTCGACGAGACCTCCGCGCCGGTCCTGCTGACCGACCGCGCCATGCGGAACCGCGGTGTACCGGGTGCGAGCAGCGTGGTCGTGGTGGACGAGGACGAGGAGCTGGCCGGTCTGCCGGTCGGTGACCTGGGCGTCGAGAGCCGGCCCGAGCAGCTCGCCTACGTGATGTACACGTCGGGTTCGACCGGGCGTCCCAAGGGGGTGGCGGTCACCCACCGCGACGTCCTCGACCTCGTCGTGGACGGCATGTTCGGCGCGGGTGCACACGAGCGGGTCCTGATGGTGGCGCCGTACGCCTTCGACCCTTCGACCTACGAGCTGTGGGTGCCGCTGCTGCACGGCGGCCGGACGGTGGTGACGCCCGGCGATGATCTCAGTGTCGCGACGCTCGCCCGCCTCATCGCCGAGGAATCGATCACCGGGCTTCAGGTGACGGCGGGCCTGTTCCGGGTGATGGCGGAGGAGGATCCCGGCTGCTTCGCCGGGGTGCGGGAAGTGATCACCGGCGGTGATGTGATCTCCCCGACCGCGGTGGAGCGGGTACTGGAACACTGCCCCGACACCGTCGTGCGCTGCGCCTACGGGCCCACCGAGACGACACTGTTCGCGACGCAGGCGCCGTGGGACGTGGCTGACGAGGTGCCGGCGCCGATACCCGTCGGACGCCCCCTGGACGGCATGCGCGCCTATGTCCTCGACGAGACCCTGGCGCCGGCCCCGGTGGCCGTGACCGGGGAGCTGTATCTGGCGGGCGCGGGGTTGGCCCGCGGCTACTTCGGGCGCCCGGACCTGACCGCTGAGCGGTTCGTGGCCGACCCCTACGGCCCGGCCGGAACCCGCATGTACCGCACCGGCGACCTGGCCCGCTGGTCGGGCGACGGCCTGCTGGAGTTCGTCGGCCGCGCCGACGACCAGGTGAAGATCCGCGGGTTCCGCATCGAACTCGGCGAGATCGAGGCGGTGTTGAGCCGCTTCACCGGGCTCGCGCAGGTCGCGGTCGTGGCCCGTGAGGACCGGTCGGGCGACAAACGCCTCGTGGCCTACGTCGTCGCCGAGAGCACCGGCACCCCTTTGGACGCCGAAGCCCTGCGCACCCATGCGGCGGGTCTGCTGCCCGAGTACATGGTCCCCTCAGCGTTCGTCATCCTCGACCAGCTCCCGCTGACCACCAACGGCAAACTCGACCGGCGGGCCCTGCCCGAACCCGACGCACCGACGAAGACCGGCACCGGACGCGGCCCACGCACCCCGCGCGAGGAGATCCTGTGCGGCCTGTTCGCCGAAGTCCTGGGCGTACCCACCGTCGGCATCTACGACAGTTTCTTCGAGTTGGGCGGACACTCCCTCCTCGCCACCCGCCTGGCCAGCCGCATCCGGTCCATCCTGGGCGTGAAGCTCTCGATCCACAAGCTGCTCAAAACCCCCACCGTGGCCGCCCTGTCGACCCTGGGCCAGGCCGACGACGAGGAGCAGGACAGCGCACTGGAGCCCGTGCTGAACCTGCGATCGGTCGGCAGCCGCCCGCCGCTGTTCTGCGTGCACCCCGGCGGCGGCATGGCCTGGTGCTACGCAGGACTGCTGCGCTACGTCCCGAGGGAACACCCGGTGTACGGGCTCCAGGCCCGCGGTCTGGCCACGGACGAGCCGTACCCCGCCGACCTCGACGAGATGGTCGAGGACTACCTCGGCCGGATCCGGGAGATCCAGCCGTCCGGCCCGTACGCCCTCCTCGGCTGGTCCTTCGGCGGCAAGGTCGCCCACAACCTCGCGGCCCGCCTCCAGCAGGAAGGCGAGCAGGTGTCCCTGCTGGCCGTGCTCGACGCCGGCACCGCAGGACACGCCAGCTCGGACAGCACGCGCAGCCAACGAGACCTCCTGGAGCTCGCGTTCGACGGAATCGGGGCCTTCCACGCCGAACCGGGCAACGACCCGATCGAGATGCCACGCATCCTGGAGATCCTCCAGGCCCGTGGCGGAACACTGGCCAGCCTCGAGGAACGAACCGTCGCCGCGCTCATCGACATCACGGAGAACAACCTCAGGATCAGCCGCGCTACCGCCCCCGAGCAGTTCGACGGCGACATGCTCTTCTTCGAGGCGGCCGGGCCGGACGGCGCGTCCACCGGACTCGCGAAGGTCTGGGACCCGTACGTGAGCGGCCACATCGAACAGCACGTGACCCCTTTCCAGCACATGCAGCTGATGAGTTCCGATGCGCTCGCGGACCTTGCTCCGGTTCTGGCTCGCGCGCTGAAGAAGCAGTCCTGATCAATGAAGCAGGCAAGGAGCCTTTGATGTCCGACAACCCGACGCCCAACAGGTCGAGGCTGCACCGAGGGCGGGTGCTGCGCGTCGAGTGGGTGACCCCGCACATGGCCAGGGTCGTGCTGGGCGGTGAGGGCCTGAAGGAGTTCACCGCCGGCCGGTACACCGATCACTACGTCAAGTTGATCTTCCCGCTGGAGGAGGTGCGGTACCCCGAGCCCTTCGACATTTCGGCCATTCGCCGGGACTTCCCCCAGGACCAGTGGCCCAAGACCCGTACGTACACGGTCCGCCGGTGGGACCCGGACGCCGTCGAGCTGTCCGTGGACTTCGTCTACCACGGCGAGAGCGGCCTGGCCGGCCCCTGGGCCGCGAAGGTCAAGCCCGGGGAGGAGATCTACTTCATCGGTCCCGGCGGCGGCTACGCGCCCAGTGCGGAGGCCGACTGGCATCTGTTCGTGGGAGACGAGAGCGTCCTGCCCGCGATCGGCGCCTCCCTGGAGGCGCTGCCGTCAGGAGCGGTCGCCAAGGCGTTCATCGAGGTCTCCGGACCGGAGGAGGAGCAGGAGATCCGGACGTCGGCCGACGCCGACATCGTCTGGCTGCACCGCGGGGAGCGCCAGATCGGCGACGCGCTCCAAGAGGCCGTCTCCGCCCTGGACTTCCCGGCCGGCACGGTGGACGCCTTCGTCCACGGCGAGGCGCACTTCGTGAAGGCCGTCCGCCGCCACCTGCGGGTGGAACGCGGCCTGACACGCGATCAGTTGTCCATTTCCGGCTACTGGCGACGCGGGGCCGACGAAGAGGGCTGGCAGTCCTCGAAGTCCGAGTGGAACCGTGACGTGGAGGACGCGCCCACCGCGTAGCTCTCACGCGTCGGCGGTGTCGACGGTCCGACCCCCTCTTCCCTCCGTCCGGGGTGTTGTCTCCGTCCCACCGTTGCTGTCCTCACCATCCGTTCCCGGGAGATTCGTTGAACGTCACCAGTGAAAACACGAAGGACAAGACGGCCCAGCCGGGCCTGGGAAGCAATTTCAACAAGGTATGGGTCGCCGCGATCGCCTCGTCCTGGGGCGACGGCGTCCAGATGGCCGCACTGCCCCTGCTCGCCATCCAACTCACCACCGACCCCCTCCTCATCGGCGCCGTCGGCGCCATCGGCACCCTGCCCTGGTTCCTCCTCGGCCTCCCCGCCGGCGCCCTCGTCGACCGCTGGGACCGCAGAAAAGTCATGCTCCGCGCCGACCTCGTCCGCTTCACCATCCTCACCCTGCTCACCCTCGCCGTCCTGACCGACCACGCCAACATCACCCTCCTCATCGCCGCCGGATTCGCCCTGGGCTGCGGAGACATCTTCTTCGACATCTCCGCCCAGGCCGTCCTGCCCGTCGTCGTCACCGGCGACCAAGCACTCATCCGCGCCAACAGCCGCATCTCCGCCGCACAGATCAACGGCGAACAACTCGCCGGACCCCCCATCGGCGGCATCCTCTTCTCCCTCTCCCACTCCCTGCCCTTCCTCGGCAACGCCCTCTCCTTCCTCACCAGCGCCCTGTGCGTCACCTCCCTCAAAGGCAACTTCGCCAACCCCCCCACCACCCAACCCACCACCACCAGCCTGCGCACCGAAGTAGCCGAAGGACTGCGCTGGCTCCTCAAACACCGCGTCCTGCGCACCCTCGCCGGCACCGCCGCCATCGGCAACCTCGTCTTCACCGCCAAAATGTCCCTCCTGGTCCTCCTCGCCAAAAACCAGCTCGGACTCGGCGACATCGGCTACGGACTCCTCCTCAGCTCCACCGCCGTCGGCGCCTTCATCGGCAGCTTCCTCTCCGCCCCCATCTCCAAAAAAATCCAGGTCGGCACCATGCGCTGCGTCGGCATGTCCATCGAAGGACTCGCCGTCCTGGGCCTCGGCCTCACCACCAGCCCCTGGATCGCCGGCGCCATGATGGCCACCATCGGCTTCTCCATGAGCGTCCAGATCGTCATCGTCGGCGCCCTGCGCCAACGCCTGGCCCCCACCGAAATCCGCGGACGCGTCCTGTCCGCAAGCCGCCTCATCTCCCTCATGGGCGCCCCCTTCGGCGGCATCCTCGCCGGCTACCTCGCCAGCACCACCAGCCTGCGCACCCCCTTCATCACCGGCGGCCTCCTCATGATCATCGTCGCCCTCGCCAGCCTCCCCGCCCTCAGCAACCACGCCATCCAACAAGCCACCCACCACGCCACCAACGAAACAACCCCCACCACCGAGACACAGCACGCAGCGACGAAGTAGCCGGACACCACCCTTCCTCCGAGAGCGCGTGACACGGTCGCGGCGGGGTGCTCCTGAGGTGTCCGGTGACGCTCGAACGGCGGCGTCGTGCCGGTCGCACTCGACCAGGGCACCGCAACGAGACCGTGTCACGAACTCCGAGGAGGAGAAGAAGCATGACCGCTGTCCCGACAACCGCGGCTTCCGACGCCGCCGGGCAGTTGCCCCGCATCCGTTCCGCGCTCGACCGGCTCGTGAGCTTCAAGCAGGGCCAGTCCCCTCGCTCGCCCGAGGGGCACACCTTCCCGCTGTCCGCCAACGAGTCCCCGTACGAGCCGGTCCCCGCGGTCGTGGAGGCGATCCAGGAGGCGGCCCTGGGCGTCAACCGCTACCCGGACAACACCTGCGCGGACCTGATCTCCGAGATATCTTCACGCTTCGCCGTACCGGAGGACAGCGTCGCCGTGGGCTGCGGCTCTGTCGGTGTCTCCCAGATGCTTCTGGAAGCGGTCGCCGAGCCCGGCGGTGAAGTCCTCTACGCCTGGCGCTCGTTCGAGGCCTACCCGATCCTGACCAGACTCTCCGGTGCCACGCCGGTCGAGGTCCCCCTCAAGGACGGGGCCCACGACCTCGACGCGATGGCCGCCGCGATCACCGACCGGACACGCCTGATCTTCGTCTGCAACCCCAACAACCCCACGGGAACCGTGATTTCCCGGTCCGACCTCGAAACCTTCCTCGACCGGGTCCCGGCCGATCTCCTGGTGGTCATCGACGAGGCCTACATCGAGTACGTGCGCGACGACGACGTCGCCGACGGCCTCACGCTGCGGCCCGGGCGACCCAACGTGGTGGTCCTGCGTACCTTCTCCAAGGCCTATGGCCTGGCCGGGCTCAGAGTCGGCTTCGTCGTCGGCCACCCCACCGTGATCGAAGCCCTGCGCAAGGCGTTCCTCCCCTTCAGCGTGAACGCCGTCGCGCAGGCCGCGGCGGTCGCCGCACTCCGCTCCGAGGACGCCCTGATGGCCCGCGTGGAGACCACGGTCAAGGAACGCGAGCGACTCCACCACACCCTCACCGCGCAGGGCCGGCCCGTCACCTCCAGCAACGCCAACTTCCTCTGGCTCCGGCTCGGCGACCGGGCCCTGGCCTTCGCCCGTCACTGCGCGGCGGCGGGCGTGTCGATCCGGCCGTTCCCGGGCGAGGGAGTCCGCGTCTCGATCGGCTCTCCCGCGGAGAACGACGCCTTCCTCGCGGCGTCGGCCACCTTCCCCACCACGCCCGGCCACCCCGGACCCGGCGAGGGCACCCTCCACGACATTCGGCGGTAACGGCCCTCCCGCACGCGCCGCGGACCAGGCGCCCGGCCCCCGTGCCCGACGGCGACCGGCCCGCCCTGGAGAGGGGACCGCAGCCACTAGGTTGGGACCGGCCATGTGAGTTCTCGCGAGAGATGAGAGGGTCTGTCGGGTGAGCGAGACACCACCTAACACCCTGCAATACCGCTTTGACGGGCCGGAAGACGCACCTGTCCTGATCCTGGGACCCTCCCTGGGCACCACCTGGCACATGTGGGACCGACAGGTCCCGGAGCTCGCGAAGAGCTTCCGGGTCTTCCGTTTCGACCTGCCCGGACACGGCGGAGCCCTCGCGTACCCGGCCGGCTCGGTCGCCGAACTGGCGGGGCGGCTGCTCGCCACGCTCGACCAGCTCGGCGTCCAGCGCTTCGGATACGCGGGCTGCGCGTTCAGCGGCGCCCTCGGCATCGAGCTGGCCCTGCGCCGCCCGGAACGCGTCGCCTCCCTCGCCCTCATCGCGGCCTCACCCCGCTTCGGCACGGCCGACGAGTTCCGCCAGCGCGGAGTGATCGTCCGGTCCAACGGACTCGACCCCATCGCGCGGACCTCGCCCGAGCGCTGGTTCACCACCGGCTTCGCCGCCGCCCAGCCCGCCATCACCGAGTGGGCCGTCCAGATGGTGCGCACCACCGACCCCGGCTGCTACATCGCCGCCTGCGAGGCCCTCGCCGCCTTCGACGTACGGTCCGAACTGGGCCGCATCGGCGTGCCCACCCTCGTCCTCGTCGGCTCCGACGACCAGGTCACCGGCCCCGCCGAGGCCCGCACCCTGGTCGCCGGCATACCGGACGCGCGCCTCGCCGTCGTCCCCGGCGCCTCCCACCTCGTCCCGGTCGAGCAGCCCGCCGCCGTCACCGACCTCCTCGTGCGCCACTTCTCCACCGCCTGGCAGCCCGCCGCCTTCGACTCCGCGACCGGACAGATGGCGATCCAGTCCGCTCCCGTGCACGCCGCCCTGTCCGCGCCGCCGCCGGTCGCCCCGTTCGCCGAGATCGGCCCAGCCGCCGCACCGTCCGAGGTCATGGGCCGGCCCGACCCCTACGACGCCGGGATCAAGGTGCGGCGCGAGGTGCTGGGCGACGCGCACGTGGACCGCGCCCTGGGCGCGGCCGACGAGTTCTCCGGCGACTTCCAGGACTTCATCACCCGCTACGCGTGGGGAGAGGTCTGGAACCGGCCCGGACTCGACCGGCGCTCCCGCAGCTGTGTCACCCTCACCGCCCTCGTCGCCGGCGGACACCTCGACGAACTGGCCTTCCACACCCGCGCCGCCCTCCGCAACGGCCTCACCCCCGTCGAGATCAGGGAAGTTCTCCTCCAGGCGGCCGTCTACTGCGGCGTACCGGCCGCGAACAGCGCCTTCAAGGTGGCGCAGCAAGTGATCCGCGAGGAGACCACCCCGGAGGAGTGACCACGGGCGCGAGCGGTCCCCGCGTCCGGCCGGTGGAGCCCCGGCGCGGCCACGGGGGCAGGATGGGACGCATGAAGCTCACGAAGAAGTCGCACGCCTGCGTCCGTCTCGAGAAGGACGGACGCACGCTCGTCATCGACCCCGGCGCTTTCAGCGAGGAGGACGCGGCCCTCGGCGCGGACGTCATCCTCGTGACGCACGAGCATCCCGACCACTTCAGCGAGGAGCGGCTGCGGGCCGGCATGGAGGCCGACCCGGCGGCGGAGATCTGGACGCTGCGCTCGGTGGCGGAGAAGATCTCGGCGGCCTTCCCCGGGCGGGTGCACACCGTCGGCCACGGCGACACGTTCAGCGCGGCCGGCTTCGACGTGCAGGTGCACGGCGAACTCCACGCCGTCATCCACCCGGACATCCCGCGCATCACCAACGTCGGCTTCCTCGTCGACGGCGGCCGCGTCTTCCACCCCGGCGACGCGCTCACCGTCCCCGGCGGCCCGGTCGAGACGCTGATGCTCCCGGTCATGGCCCCGTGGAACAAGATCTCCGAGGTCATCGAGTACGTCCGCGAGGTCAAGCCGCAACGCGCCTACGACATCCACGACGCCCTGCTCACGGATCTGGCCCGGCCCATCTACGACAGCCAGATCGGCTCCCTGGGCGGCGCCGAGCACCTGCGGCTCGCCCCGGGAACGTCGGCCGAGGTCTGACCGCCGGGCCGAGCTCCGACCGTCGGGCCGAGGTCTGGCCGTCGGGCCGGGGGCCGAGCTCCGACCGCCGGGCCGAGGTCTGGCCGTCGGGCCGGGGTCCGACAGGGACCCGCCCTCACCCGCGTCGCCCCCCCCTTGCGAGCACCTTCCCCGCCGCACGCGAGAGGGGCCCGGGTGTCTCCCGCGGACCCGTTGTCGTACCCGCCGGGTAGGTTGTGGGGCATGCGCATCGCCACCTGGAACGTGAACTCGATCACCGCCCGCCTGCCGAGGCTGCTGGCCTGGCTGGAGAGCACCGGCACGGACGTGCTGTGCCTCCAGGAGGCCAAGATCGCCGCCGAGCAGTTCCCCACGGACGCGCTGCGCGAGCTGGGCTACGAGGCGGCGGTGCACGCCACCGGCCGGTGGAACGGCGTGGCGGTGATCTCCCGCGTCGGCCTGGAGGACGTCGTCAAGGGCCTGCCCGGCGACCCCGGCTACGAGGGCGTCGAGGAGCCCCGCGCCGTGTCGGCGACCTGCGGCCCCGTCCGCGTCTGGTCGGTGTACGTGCCGAACGGCCGCGAGGTCGGCCACCCGCACTACACGTACAAGCTCCAGTGGTTCGACGCCCTGAGGGCGGCCGTCGCGGGCGACGCGGCGGGCAGCCGCCCGTTCGCCGTGATGGGCGACTACAACGTGGCGCCGACGGACGACGACGTCTTCGACATCGCCGCCTTCGAGGGCCTCACCCACGTCACCCCGGCCGAGCGCGACGCCCTCGCGGCCCTGCGCGGGACCGGCCTGTCGGACGTGGTCCCGCGCCCCCTGAAGTACGACCAGCCCTTCACGTACTGGGACTACCGCCAGCTCGGCTTCCCGAAGAACCGGGGCATGCGTATCGACCTCGTCTACGGCAACGAGGCGTTCTCCACAGCGGTCAAGGACGCCTACGTGGACCGTGAGGAGCGCAAGGGCAAGGGCGCCTCCGACCACGCGCCGGTCGTCGTGGACCTGGACGTCTAGGAAACACCGCAGCCCTGCGCCCCGGCACACCGACGGCGCGGCGCCCCGCGCCAGACGCCGCCCGCCGCCCGCGGCGCCCGGCACGGGACGAACCGGCGCCACGGCCGCCCAGGCCACCCGGCGTCGGCCCCGCCGGTCAGCCGACCGTCAGGACGAGCTTCCCGCGTACACCACCCCGCTCGCCCGCCCGGTGCGCCTCGGCGACCTCGGCGAGCGGGAACGTCTGTGCGACGGGGAGGGTGAAGCGTCCGGACTCGATCAGTTCCCCGATGTCACCGAGCGCGTGGAGCGCGCGGCCGCCGTCCCCGCTGCTGAACTCCACCCCGTGCTGCCGCGCTCCGGCGAAGTCGGCGACCGTGAGGACGTGCCCGGCCCCACCGGCGAGACCGATCAGCTCGGGGAGCACCCCGCTCCCGGCGACGTCGAGCGCCAGGTCCACCCCGTCGGGCGCGAGCGCACGGACCCGCTCGACGAGGCCGGCACCGTAGACGACGGGCTCGGCGCCCAGCGAGCGGACATGGTCCTGGTTCCCGGGACCGGCGGTGCCGATCACCCGCGCACCGCGTTCCACGGCGAGCTGGACGGCGGCGCCGCCGACGCTCCCGGAGGCGCCGTTGACGAGGAGCAGCAGGCCGCCCCCGACCCCGAGCCGGTCGAGCGCCCGGGTGGCGGTCTCCACCGCGGCGGGCAGCGCGGCGGCGCCGGGGAAGTCGAGCGAGGCCGGGATCGGCGCGTACGCGGACAGCACCGTCAGCTCGGCCTGGGCCGCGCCGTCCGGGGAGAAGCCGTACACGCGGTCGCCGACGGTCACATCCGTGACGCCCTCGCCGAGGTCGTCGACGACGCCGGCCGCCTCGTGGCCCAGGGTCTGCGGAAGCTCCTCGTCCATCAGCCCCGCGCGCTTCTTCCAGTCGCTCGGGTTGACCCCGGCGGCACGCACCGCGATCCGCACCTGACCGGGACCCGGAACCGGATCCGGAAGATCGACGATCTCCAGCACCTCGGGCCCTCCGAACCGGCCGAACCACACTGCTTTCACGACTGCCTCCGCTCTCGCCCCCGCACACCGGCCGCGCGCCCGACGGTGCGCGCGCCTCCGCACGGGCACCGTACGGAACGTACGACACCCGTGCGGGCACCTCACCGGGCGCGTCGAACCCCGTAGGCGGCCGGACCGTGTTCCTTCACGTGGTTTCGGGCATGCGGCAGCAACACGGCGACGCATCAGGGGTGTTGAAGGTGTCAGCGGTGTCGGGAGTGCCGGGGAGTCGAGGGGGCCGAGGGGGCCGAGGCCGGAACGCCCGGCCCGGTCAGACGGCGGGCGTCCGCGGTCCAGGGGATGCCGGTGTGGTCCGGAGGGCTTGTGGCACGACGGCTTCGGAACGGCCGGCGGGGCGGACCGTGCGGTCTGGGCGAGCAGCGTGAGGGCGGCACGCGAGGACGAGCCCGAAGCGCCGCGGCGACGATGGCGTGGGGCCCCGAACCGTCACCGAGCGTCTGCTGCGTGACGGTCGGCGCACCGACCAGCGGATGCCGCATCGCGTAGGCAGCGACGCTGCCCGCCCTGACCCGGTGGTCCGCCCAGCCGGGCGCGCCGCGTCCGCAGGAAGTCCCCGAGGTGCGATGTTCCGTTCATGGCTCGGGTGTCGGCGCCCCGGCGCCACCTGGCCTGCCCCGGCCAGGGATAGGCAACGGCGGTCCGCTACGTCGCCGATTCGCCCCATTCCGTGATCAACCGCCGCAAGATAGGCTCGTGGAAATGCCGGGAACGCGGAGCCGTCGGCGATCGCACCCCACGGAGAGGCCGGTCATGAACATCCCCTTCTTGGAAAAATGGCGCAGGCGCCATCCGGCGCAGCAGGACCGGGCGCTCGCCGCCGCTTTCGAGGACGACCCGGACGGTGTCGCCGAACTCCTCTCGGAGTGCGAGCTGCTCCGCTCCCAGGCCGCGGCCGCAGGACTCGAACTGGACGACACCCCGGCGTCGTTGGCGGCGCTGGATCAACTGCTGCCGCTGTGGCGCGACGACCCTGAGGCACTTCCCTGGCTGGGCAACGACGCCGGCCTCTATCTCGGCACGGTCGTCGTGCGTACGGTCCCCGGCGCGTCCTGGCACGTCTGGCCCGGTGGCAGTCCCGCCGTCCGGCTGCCGTCGGGCCGGGAGATCGCGGTCGTCGAGGCGGGGCTCGACTGGGCGGTCCAGGGTGTCCCCGAACTGTCCCAGACCTATGCCGAGGCCTCCGAGGGGTAGCGGGAGCCTTCCGGCCGGTCCCGGCGGCGGCCCGCCTCCCGTGGCCCGGACGTGCCGGTCGGAATGCCATCCGGGGGATCGTACGGAGTGTCGTGATGAGGTCGTAATGCAGCCTCAAATACGGTTAATTGCTCTGCGTGCGTGTCGCCCCTTAAGTCCGGTTTCGCGTCGATAGTTTGCTGACCGACCCAGCCGAGAGTGGACAGGACCGGAATGGCCGTCGATCCCTTGATCGAGCTGCACGACGTCAACACGTACTTCGGGGAGCCGCATGTTCCGCAGGACGTCGACCTCACCGTCGGCACACGGGAGGCGACCGCCGTCACCGGCCCGCCGGCACCCCCGAAAGGAGGGAAGCCCGCCCGCTGAGCGGCCCGTACCCCGAAGGGACCCCAACTGCCCTACGGCACACGGGATCCCTCGCCCGGGAACATCGCTCGGCGAGCGGACACGCCGGACACGCCGGACCCGCGGGCACGTCCGCGACACCGGGACCACCCTGCCCCACAACCCCCGCGCCCCGCACGGCGTGGGCCGTCGGATCCGCACCGGGAAGCCGACCGCGTCGAACCTCGACTACGATGTGGCGTTCATCCCCGCGGTGACGGCGACCCGGCCGCTCCGCACCGGGATGTGCGCGCCGCTCACCCGGGCCGACCGGTGGGAGCGGAGCAGTCCCGAGACCGAGGCCGTGGACGTGGCACCGGCCGAACCAGGGACGCTGCTGCCGGGTGGGGTACCCCCCACCGCCCCGCCACCGTAGGGGAGCAGCAGCTCACAGGGCCAGGCCCGGCCGGCGGCAGCCGGAGATCACTGTTCGCGCAGGGGCACCGTCACATACGACGGGTCGTGCTCCGGCGAGGAGAAGGTCAGCTGCGCGCCGGACGGGTTGTGCTCGATGTAGAGCGGGTCCACCGTGTCGACGACCAGGGCCAGCCGATGCCCTGCCGGGACGTCGTAGGCCGTGGAGAACAACTCCAGGTCCACACCGAACGGCTTGCCGGGCGTCCGCCCGTGGAAGGTGTACGGCGCGTTGCTGACCAGCTTGCCGAGGCCGAGCGGCCCCACGTCGTACAGATAGGCGACGAGGGTGCCGCTCTCCTTGGTCGCGGTGACCGTGGTGTGCACCCGCGCCGCACCCCGCACCCGCTGTCCGCTCGTGTACTTTCCCGACTGCCAGACCGCGGCCCAGGTGCGCGGGAGCAGCGGGATCGAGGCCATCGGCGGGGTCCGCGTCAACTGGTCGAGGATGCTGGACAGGAAGACCACGCCACCGTCGGCGCCGGAGTCGACGTTCGTACGGATCGTGGTGGTGCCGCCGAGGGCGATCTTCCGCGTGGTCGCGCCGACCGACTTCCAGTCCGGGTAGCCCTCGTAGCCGCCGGTGGAGCGGGACTTGAGCCGCACGGGCCGCTCCCGGTCGACTCCGTTGTCCTCGCCCTTGAGATAGTGGTCGAACCAGCGGCCGGTGTCGGACCACACGTCGTTGGGGAGCCCGAACAGGCCGGTCAGCTCGGCCGTGGCGTGGTCGCCGGGCCGGAACTCCAGGCGCTTGGGGCCGGTCAGCTCCTCGTAGAACCTGGCGTACTGGTTGGGTGAGAAGACCGTGTCACCCCAGGCGTTGGCGAGGAGGACGGCGGTGCCGTTCCTGTTGAGCCGGTCGACGTAGGTCGCGGGGGAGCGCTTCCTGCCCCAGTCGATGAGGTTCTGCTCCTTGGACAGGTTCGAGGAGAAGAAGTCCGAGAACACCTGCCGGAGTTCGGGTCCGGGGCGGCCCGTGAGACGGCCGGCGCCGTCCAGTACGGCGGCCGCCTGGGCGTGCTGGGTGCGGTTGGAATAGATCGAGTCGATCAGGTCGGCCCAGCCGCTGAGCGCGGCGACGGCCTTGACGCGCCGGTCGTGGGCGGCGGCGAGCAGACTGATGCCGGCCCCGTACGACACACCCGCCATACCGATCTTCCCCGGATCCGCCGGGGTGTTGGCGAGCGCCCAGTCGATCACCTTGGAGGCGTCGGCGGTGTCGGGCGGGCCCGCGACCTCGATCTGCCCGCCGGACTGCCAGAATCCGCGGACGTTGTAACCGACCACCACATAGCCGGAGTTCGCGAGCTTCCGGGCCTGCGCGAGGTACTCGACCTGCGGCAGGCCCCAGCTCGTCGGGAGCACGACGAGCGGGTAGGCGCGGGTGCCGTCGGCTCCCGCGGGCGTGACGACGTTGGCCTTGAGGGGCGTTCCGCCGTCGCCGGCGATGTCGACGAACCGTATACCGCCGCCCGCGCCCCCCGCGGCCTGGGCGGCGGGGGCCGATCCGAGGCCGGCGGCGGCGATCAGCGTCGCGGAGACGGCACCGACGGCGGACGTGCGCAGGGCGTTGCGACCGGGTCCCACAGGTCACTCCTCACTGGTCGGTGCAAAGTGACCCGACGGTAACCTCGGCGTCTTACCGGAAGTAACCCGTGAGTAAGTTACGTGCGAGTAACGATCGTTGAAGAGTTCATCTCCTCCCCGGCCCCCAACCGCGCCCGATACGGCGCCCCCCGGCCACCACCACGCACCCTCCGCCGCGCCTCCCCCTCGACGCCCCCCGGCTCAGGACTCCGCCCGATGCCTGGAGCCCGCCCCCGCGGCCGGCGCCGGCACCGGAGTCGGCAACGGCGCCTGGGCGGCCCGCGTCACGTCCGCGACGACCTCGACGACATCGGGACCGTACGCCTGCGAGTTCACGACCTTCAGCAACAGGACGAAGCTGCTGCCACCATGCTTACGGGCCAACCGCGCATGATTCCGCGCCAGATAACGCGTCGCCGCCTGGTTGGTGATCGCGCGCTGCCCGCAGAACAGGAACACCGGCCGCGCGTCCCGGCCCTGACCCGCCGTGAGCCGCCCCAGAAGCACATACTCCGCCCGACCCGACTCCAGACGGTAACGCTCACTCCCGATCTGGAACGCACCCCGGTCCGGACCCGGCTCGGAATCGACGTTCACCCGTATCCCGGGCAACAACGAATGCAGATGAGCCGCCATACGCCGATTCGACGACGGGCCCCCCACACAGAACTCCGTCCGCTCCCCGAAACCCTGCTGCGTGGCATCGTGCGCGATGACCTGGGCATGCGCCCCACAGTCCTTGATCAGCGCCGACAACTCCAGCAGCGCGAACACGTCATGACGCATCACCGTCAGCTCCGGCCCACCCGCCTCCCGATTCACCACCAGCAGCGACTCGGAATTGTCGGGCAGCCCGAAGAACGCCTGCTTGCGCCGCAGCCTGCGCTTCCACAGATAGGTACGAGCGAGCCAGCCGAGCGCGGCACTGATGCCGGCCGCCAGGACTCCGAGGACGATGTTCCGCACGTCGTCATTCATGGGCGCGCATGCTAGCGGGCCCACCGAAACACGTTCGAGGGGGTCCTGACGCGAGCATGGCATCGACGTTACGCTGCGCCCACAGCTGTTGACTGGAGGTACGGATGCGTCGCCCTGTTGCGCGGAATCTGGCGGTCCTGGCGGTTTCGGCCACGGTGATGACGGTCGGTGCCGCTGCACCCCCCGCGGCACCGGCCGCAACCACCACCGCGAGAACCACCGGCACCAAGACACCCGTCGCCGTCGGCTACGGCGGCGCCGTCGCCAGCGTCGACCAGGACGCCTCCGCCGCCGGCATCGAGGTCCTGAAGAACGGCGGCAACGCCGTCGACGCCGCCGTCGCCACCGCGGCCGCCCTCGGCGTCACCGAGCCCTACTCCTCCGGCATCGGCGGAGGCGGCTACTTCGTCTACTACGACGCCAAGTCCCGCACGGTGCACACCATCGACGGACGCGAGACGGCCCCCCTGACCGCCGACTCCGGACTGTTCCTGGAGAACGGCAAACCCCTCGCCTTCGCCGACGCCGTCACCAGCGGCCTCAGCGTGGGCACACCAGGCACCCCCGCGACCTGGCAGACGGCCCTGGACACCTGGGGCAGCAAACGCCTCCGCAACGTCCTGAAGCCCGCCGAGCGCCTCGCCCGCGACGGATTCACCGTCGACGACACCTTCCGCTCCCAGACCGAAGCCAACCAGGCCCGGTTCGCGAACTTCCCCGCCACCGCGCAACTGTTCCTGCCCGGCGGCTCCCTCCCCGTCGTCGGCTCCACGTTCAAGAACCCCGACCTCGCCCGCACCTACACCGAGTTGGGCGAGAAGGGAACGGACGCCGTCTACCACGGCCGCCTCGGCCGCGAGATCGTCGCCACCGCCGACAAACCGCCCGTCGACCCCGCCTCCGGCTACAACGCCCGCCCCGGCCGACTCACCACACGCGACCTCGCCGCCTACGAGGCGAAACGCCAGGCACCCACCCGGACCGCGTACCGCGGCCTGAACGTCTACTCCATCGCCCCGTCCTCCTCCGGCGGAAGCACCGTCGGCGAAGCCCTCAACATCCTGGAGAACACAGACCTCTCCCGGGCGAGCGAGGCACGCTACCTGCACCGCTTCATCGAGGCGAGCCGCATCGCGTTCGCCGACCGCGGCCGCTGGGTCGGCGACCCGGCCTTCGAGGACGTCCCCACCAGGGGCCTGCTGGCACAGAAGTACGCCGACTCCCGCGGCTGCCTCATCAAGGACGACGCCGTCCTCACCAGCCCCCTCGCACCCGGCGACCCCCACCACCCCACCGCCTGCACCGCCGGCGGAAAAGCCGCCCCGACGACGTACGAGGGCGAGAACACCACCCACCTGACGGTCGCCGACAAGTGGGGCAACGTCGTCTCCTACACCCTCACCATCGAGCAGACCGGCGGCAGCGGCATCACCGTCCCCGGACGCGGATTCCTCCTCAACAACGAACTCACCGACTTCTCCTTCGCCCCCGCGAGCCCCGCCGTCCACGACCCCAACCTGCCCGGCCCCGGCAAACGCCCCCGCTCGTCGATCTCCCCGACCATCGTCCTCGACCGCCACAACCGCCCCGTCGTGGCCCTCGGCTCACCCGGCGGCGCCACCATCATCACCACCGTCCTGCAGACACTCACCGAGTTCGTCGACCGGGGCCTCCCCCTCGTCGACGCGATCGCCGCACCCCGCGCCAGCCAGCGCAACGCCGCCCAGACCGAACTCGAACCCGCCCTCTACGACAGCCCGCTGAGGGCACGGCTCGAAGCCATCGGCCACTCCTTCAAGTCCAACCCGGAGATCGGCGCGGCCACCGGCGTCCAACGCCTCCCGAACGGCGCATGGCTGGCCGCGGCGGAGAAGGTACGCCGAGGCGGCGGCTCGGCGATGGTGGTACGACCGGCACCGTAGACACCCACCCGCGACACGACACACGTCGCGACGTGACGCGACGTCGTGCGACGTGACGATCCGGGCGAGGACCCACCTCGCCCGGATCACCCGCGCCAGGCCCGGACCCGCCCGAAGAAACCGGAGCCCGCCCCCGGCAACAACCTGAGCCCGCCCCCGGCGACAACCGGGCCCCAACGGCGCCCGACGGACCGTCACAACGCCCCGACACCGCCGAACCAGCTCCCACCCCCACCGTCCCGCCGACAGCGAGCCACCCATCACCGCCCCGACCTGACCGACCCCCAACACGCGGACGGGGCAGGGGAGTAGGGTCGCCCCACATTCGGCGCGCCGAAGCGGAGCACACCGAAGTGATCCATCGTTGAGGGCACTGCGCCCGCGCCGAAAACTCCCTGTAGCCGATCCGTAACACGGCTGGTGTTTTCTACCGGACCGGAGCACTCCAGTCGGGCGGGAGTTGGGTGATGACCGTAGAACAACTCCCAGGACAAGTCCGGGAGTTCGCACGCTACCTCAACGAGCTGATGAACCGGCTCGACCAAAGCGCCGGCTGGTGCGGAGTCTTCTGGCAACGCGACCCCGACGGCATGCGCGCCTGCCTCGACGGCTCGGAAGTACCCCCCTGGGACGTCGTGGAAGCACTCCTCCAAGACCTCCTCGCCGGATACGGAGACCGCGCCGCAACCCAGGAGACCCACCGCGCCCGCACCCTCCACCAGGCCTCACTCACCGCCCACGACGCCCGACCCGGCGGCAGAAACGCCCTCGGCGACCGCCTCGACGTCATGCTCCGCGAACAACGCTACGCCGCCGAACGCCAGACCGAACTGGCCCGCCTCCTCCACACCGCCACCACCCCCGAGGAAGCCGACACCATCCGCCTCGACCTCGCATGGGCCCACGACGACCACGAACGCGCCACCGCCCGCTGCACCGAACTCCGCCACCGCATCGACCGCCTCGACCGCCGCGCCCCCCACACACACCCACGGACCGCACCCGGCGGCACCTGGACCCCGCACCCGGACAACCGGCCCCACCCCGCCGAACAGGACACCCACCCGCGCGACCCCGCACCCGGCGCCCCCAGCCCGTACGCCGACCCCTACGCCCCCGGAGCCCCCACCACCCCGGCCCCCGCACACGACCCCCACGCATGGGTCCCCGCACAAGGCGGCCCGAGGAACACACCCGCCGACCCCACACACCACGACCAGCAACGCCACACACCCGAAGACCACCACGACGGCACCCGGACACCCGACAACCACCCCCAACCACCCACCGCCCACACCGCGTTCGACCCCGCCGCAACCGACCACCCCGCCCCGCCCGCCACCAAACGCCCCAAACGCCGAACCCGGGGCAGCGCACGCTTCGCCGGCATGACCGAAGCCGACAACGACCCCACCCCCGTACCCGACACGACACCCACCCTCCCCAACCCCACCGCACCCGGCCGCCGCACACCACGCGGCGCCCGCTTCGCCGGAGCCGCCGAAGAACCCGCCCCCCACCCCACCCCCGCCACCACCCCACCCGACGACGACGCACGCCACCACACCACCCACACCGTCACCACCCTCACCCGGCTCCGCGCCGAAGGCCGCAGCGGCGAAGCACACGCCCTCCTCGTCGAAGCCGCCCACTGGCCCGCCGCACGCTTCCCCCACCTCGCCGCCGAACTCCACCACCACGGACTCGACGCCGACTGGGCCACCCTCCTGTGGGAAGCCGCCTCCCTGCCCGCCGACCGGCTCGTCGCCGCCGCCGACGCCCTCACCGCCGCAGGCCGCACCACCGACGGACAACAAATGCTCCGCCAAGGCGCCGCCCGCCCCGCCCCCGAGATCGGCGCCGCCGTCCTCGACCTCGCCGACCAGGGCCGCCACCGCGAACTCCGCGCCCTCCTCAGCGCCTACGTCCGCGTCCGCACCCCGGAAGAAGCCGCCCGCAGCGCCCAGCCCGACCCGCAACGCCTCGTCCCGCTCCTCCTCGAAGCCGCGCGCACCGTCTCCGACCAACGCCACTGGGACCTCGTCCACGCCCTGCGCGTCGCCGGCCTCACCACCTGAGGGCCCGCCGCCGAGACGACCGCACCACGCTCACACCCACTCCACCTGCCAGGTCCGGCAGCCACACGCGCCGACCACGTCCGCCGACCGCGTCCGTCGACCACAGCCGCCGGCCACCCGCCCGTCCGCCGATCGGGCTCCATCGCCCGGGCCACCGGCCACGTCCTTCACCCGTGGGAGTGGGAAACGTGATCGACTCAGCGGGGTAACGACGACGGTCTTGGCAAGGCTGTCCGGGGGGCTTACCTTCGAGCCTCTACCGCCTTTGTCTACGGGCGTAGAAGCTCTCTGACGTCCCGTCGAAGGAGAAGCTCATGGCCAACGTCGTACGCGCCGCCCTCGTCCAGGCCACCTGGACCGGCGACACCGCATCCATGATCGCCAAGCACGAGGAACACGCCCGCGAGGCCGCCCGGCAAGGCGCCAAAGTCATCGGATTCCAAGAAGTCTTCAACGCCCCCTACTTCTGCCAGGTCCAGGAACCCGAGCACTACGACTGGGCCGAACCCGTCCCCGACGGCCCCACCGTCACCCGCATGCGCGAACTCGCACGCGAAACCGGCATGGTCATCATCGTCCCCGTGTTCGAAGTCGAACAGACCGGCTTCTACTACAACACCGCGGCCGTGATCAACGCCGACGGCACCTACCTCGGCAAATACCGCAAGCACCACATCCCCCAGGTCAAAGGCTTCTGGGAGAAGTACTACTTCAAGCCCGGAAACCTCGGCTGGCCCGTCTTCGACACCGCCGTCGGCAAAATCGGCGTCTACATCTGCTACGACCGCCACTTCCCCGAAGGCTGGCGCCAACTCGGCCTCAACGGCGCCCAACTCGTCTACAACCCCTCCGCCACCTCCCGCGGCCTCTCCGCCCACCTCTGGCAACTCGAACAACCCGCCGCAGCCGTCGCCAACGAATACTTCATCGCCGCCATCAACCGCGTCGGCCAAGAGGAATACGGCGACAACGACTTCTACGGCACCTCCTACTTCGTCGACCCCCGCGGCCAGTTCGTCGGAGACCCCGCCAGCGACAAAACAGAAGAACTCGTCGTCCGCGACCTCGACTTCGACCTCATCGAAGAAGTCCGCCAGCAATGGGCCTTCTACCGCGACCGCCGCCCCGACGCCTACGAGGGGCTGGTGCAGCCGTGACCGACCTCCACACCCGCCACCAAGCCGTCCTCCCCGACTGGCTCACCCTCTACTACGAAGACCCCATCGAGATCACCCACGGCGAAGGCCGCCACGTCTGGGACACCGACGGCAACAAATACCTCGACTTCTTCGGCGGCATCCTCACCACCATGACCGCCCACGCACTCCCCGAAGTCACCAAAGCCGTCAGCGAACAAGCCGGCCGCATCATCCACACCTCGACCCTCTACCTCAACCGCCAGATGGTCGACCTCGCCGAACGCATCGCCCAACTCTCCGGCATCCCCGACGCCCGCGTCTTCTTCACCACCTCCGGCACCGAAGCCAACGACACGGCCCTCCTGCTCGCCACCACCTACCGGCAGAGCAACCAGATCCTCGCCATGCGCAACAGCTACCACGGCCGCTCGTTCAGCTCCGTCGGCATCACCGGCAACAAAGGCTGGTCACCCACCAGCCTCTCCCCCCTCCAGACCCAGTACGTCCACGGCGGCGTCCGCACCCGCGGCCCCTACGCCCACCTCGACGACGACGCCTTCATCACCGCCTGCGTCGACGACCTCAAAGACCTCCTCGGCCACACCCGCACCCCCGCCGCCCTCATCGCCGAACCCGTCCAAGGCGTCGGAGGCTTCACCGCACCACCCGACGGCCTCTACGCCGCCTTCCGCGACGTCCTCCACCAACACGGCATCCTCTGGATCGCCGACGAAGTACAAACCGGCTGGGGACGCACCGGCGAACACTTCTGGGGCTGGCAGGCCCACGCCGCCTCCGGACCACCCGACATCCTCACCTTCGCCAAAGGCATCGGGAACGGCATGTCCATCGGCGGCGTCGTCGCCCGCGCCGACATCATGAACACCCTCGACTCCAACTCCATCTCCACCTTCGGCGGCTCACCCATCACCATGGCCGCCGGACTCGCCAACCTCACCTACCTCCTCGAACACGACCTCCAAGGCAACGCCCGACGCGTCGGCGGCCTCCTCATCGAACGCCTCCGCGCCATCACCGCCCAACTCGACGGCGTACGCGAAGTCCGCGGCCGCGGCCTCATGATCGGCATCGAACTCGTCAAGCCCGGCACCGACGAAGCCGACCCCCAAGCCGCCGCAGCCGTCCTCGAAACAGCCCGCCGAGAAGGCCTCCTCATCGGCAAGGGCGGCGGCCACAACACCAGCGTCCTCCGCATCGCACCACCCCTCACCCTCACCGTCGCCGAAGCCGAAGAAGGCGCCGCCATCCTCGAACGCGCCCTCAGCACGGCTCGCTGACACCCGCCCACACACGCCGAACCACACCGCCGACACCCGCGGCCCCCCGGCACGCACCACCCCGCCGCCCCGTCGAACCGGGCCTCGGAGTCGGCGAACCGTTCACCGGCGACGGCGACGGCGACGGCGGCGGGCACCGACGGCGGGCACCGACGACGCCGGCTGCGGCAAATCGATCGAGCTGCCAGAGGGACGAAGACGCCGCGGGAGAAGACGGAGGGCCGCCGGAGGAGACGGAAGGGGCCGCCGGAGATCGCCGACGACGGACAACCCGAACTCGCCGCCCCCGACCTCGACATGAACCGCCGCCCCTCCGCAACCACCGGCAAATCGCCCCCGACCGCCACCCGACACCGACGGCCGCCTCACAGCCCCCCGACCACCCACCCCACACCCATCACCACTCCCACGCACACACAACCGGAAGGAGAGGGAGCATGAGCCGAACCGTCATCCGTGGCGGACTCGTCATCACCGCATCCGACGAGATCCACGCCGACGTCCTGATCGAGGACGGCCGCATCGCCGCCCTCGCCGCGACCGGCACCCCCACGGCAGAGACCTGGACCGCCGACCGCACCATCGACGCCACCGGCAAATACGTCATCCCCGGCGGCGTCGACGCACACACCCACATGGAACTCCCCTTCGGCGGCACCTTCGCCTCCGACACCTTCGAAACCGGCACCCGCGCCGCCGCCTGGGGAGGCACCACCACCATCATCGACTTCGCCGTCCAGAGCGTCGGCCACACCCTCCGCGAAGGACTCGACACCTGGAACGCCAAAGCCGACGGCAACTGCGCCATCGACTACGGCTTCCACATGATCGTCTCCGACGTCAACCAGGACACCCTCAAGGAAATGGACCTGCTCGTCGAAGAAGGAGTCACCTCCTTCAAGCAGTTCATGGCCTACCCCGGCGTCTTCTACAGCGACGACGGCCAGATCCTCCGCGCCATGCAACGCTCCGCCGAGAACGGCGGGCTCATCATGATGCACGCCGAGAACGGCATCGCCATCGACGTCCTCGTCGAACAGGCCCTCGCCCGCGGCGAAACAGACCCCCGCTACCACGGCGAAGTACGCAAAGCCCTCCTCGAAGCCGAAGCCACCCACCGCGCCATCAAACTCGCCCAGGTCGCCGGCGCACCCCTCTACGTCGTCCACGTCTCCGCCACCGAAGCCCTCGCCGAAATCGCCCACGCCCGCGACGAAGGCCTCAACGTCTTCGGCGAAACCTGCCCCCAATACCTCTTCCTGTCGACCGACAACCTCGCCGAACCCGACTTCGAAGGCTCCAAATACGTCTGCAGCACCCCCCTCCGCCCCAAGGAACACCAAGCCGCCCTCTGGCGCGGCCTGCGCACCAACGACCTCCAGGTCGTCTCCACCGACCACTGCCCCTTCTGCTTCACCGGCCAGAAAGAACTCGGCCGCGGCGACTTCTCCAAGATCCCCAACGGCCTCCCCGGTGTCGAGAACCGCATGGACCTCCTCCACCAGGCCGTCGTCGACGGACACATCACCCGCCGCCGCTGGATCGAGATCGCCTGCGCCACCCCCGCCCGCATGTTCGGCCTCTACCCGAAGAAGGGCACCATCGCCCCCGGCGCCGACGCCGACATCGTCATCTACGACCCGCACGCCGAACAGACCATGTCCGTCGAGACCCACCACATGAACGTCGACTACTCCGCCTACGAGGGCAAACGCGTCACCGGCCAGGTCGAGACCGTCCTCTCCCGCGGCGAACCCGTCATCACCGAGCGGGAGTTCACCGGACGCGCCGGCCACGGCGTCTACACCCCCCGCTCCACCTGTCAGTACCTTCTCTGAGACCAGGAGCGGCGCCATGGACTTCGGACTCGTCCTGCAGACAGACCCCCCGGCCTCCCGCGTCATCGAACTGATGCAACGCGCCGAGGCCAACGGCTTCACCCACGGCTGGACCTTCGACTCGGCCGTCCTGTGGCAGGAACCCTTCGTCATCTACAGCCAGATCCTCGCCAACACCCGGACCCTGACCGTCGGCCCCATGGTCACCAACCCCGGCACCCGCACCTGGGAAGTCACCGCCTCCACCTTCGCCACCCTCAACGACATGTACGGCAACCGCACCGTCTGCGGCATCGGCCGCGGCGACTCCGCCATGCGCGTCGCCGGCCGCAAACCCAACACCCTCGCCCGCATCAGCGACGCCATGAAGGTCATCCGCGCCCTCGCCCGCGGCGACGAAGCCGACCTCGGCGGCACCGTCATCAAGTTCCCCTGGGTCAGGCCCGGCGCCGAACTGCCCGTCTGGATGGCCGCCTACGGCCCCAAGGCCCTCAAAATGACCGGCGAGGAAGCAGACGGCTTCATCCTCCAGCTCGCCGACCTCTACCTCACCGAATACATGGTCAAGACCGTCAAGGACGCCGCCGCCGACGCCGGACGCGACCCCGCCGACGTGAAGATCTGCGTCGCCGCCCCCGCCTACATCACCGAGGACGACTCACCCGAGGCACTCGCCCACGCCCGCGACCAATGCCGCTGGTTCGGCGGCATGGTCGGCAACCACGTCGCCGACCTCGTCACCAAGTACGGCGAACACTCCGCCGCCGTCCCCGACGAACTCACCGACTACATCAAGGCCCGCGAAGGCTACGACTACGCCCACCACGGCCGCGCCGACAACCCCGACACCGCGTTCGTCCCCGACGAGATCATCGACCGCTTCTGCCTGATCGGCCCCGCGGAACGGCACATCGAGAAGCTGAACGCACTGCGCGCACTCGGCGTCGACCAGTTCGCGGTGTACGACATGCACGACGCGCAGGAAGCCACCATCGACGCCTACGGCAAGAAGGTCATTCCGGGCGTCAACGGGCAGTAATGGAAATCTGTCATCTGTCATCCGTTATCTGACATCTGTCAGTCGTCATCCGTCGACGGTCCGACCTGATGGCAGGGTCCTTGAGGCCCGCCCCCCGTTCGCCCCTTCCCGCCGTCCCGGGAAGGGGAACAGGGCGCTCTCTCCGCGCACCCCCCCCCGCAGGATGTCCCCGCACGGCCTCTCCTGTCACTCCTCACTGATTGGCCTGCCCATGACAGAGACCGTTCCTCCGGACAGTCCGTCCGGCTCCGGACACGTCACGCTTCCCGACGGCCGCGTGGAGATCGCACCCGACGCTCCCGCGCCGAGCGGACCCTATGCGAACGAGGACCTGCTCCCGGTCCCCGTCGAGAAGCGGACCTGGACCACCTACAATTTTTCCGCCCTCTGGGTCGGCATGGCCCACAACACCGCTTCCTGGACCCTGGCTTCGGGGCTGATAGCCGTCGGCATGGACTGGAAGCAGGCCGTCTTCACGATCGCGCTCGCCAACCTGATCGTGCTGGTCCCGATGCTTCTGACCGGGCACGCGGGGCCGAAGTACGGTATCCCGTTCCCGGTCTTCGCCCGCGCCTCCTTCGGGGTTCGCGGGGCGAATCTTCCCGCGGTCGTCCGGGCGCTGGTGGCGTGCGGCTGGTTCGGCATCCAGACCTGGATCGGCGGTGAGGCGATCTACTTCCTCGCCGGCAAGCTCTTCGGCGAAGGGTGGCGCAACGCCTCCCAGGTGGGCGGGCACGCCTGGACGATGTGGCTGTCCTTCGCCCTCTTCTGGGTGCTGCAGCTCGCCATCATCTACCGGGGCATGGAGACCATCCGCCGCTTCGAGAACTGGGCCGCGCCCTTCGTCCTCGTCGGTGCCGGGGTGATGCTCTGGTGGATGAGCAGCAAGGCCGGCGGGTTCGGGCCGTTGCTCGACCAGCCGTCCAAGCTGGGCTGGGGCGGGGACTTCTGGAAGCTGTTCTGGCCGTCGCTGATGGGCATGATCGGGTTCTGGTCGACGCTGTCGCTGAACATCCCGGACTTCACCCGGTACGGGAAGAGCCAGCGGGCGCAGACCTGGGGTCAGGCCCTCGGTCTGCCGACCACGATGACCTTGTTCGCGTTCCTGTCGGTCATGGTGACGTCGGGTTCGCAGGCGGTGTACGGGGAGGCGGTCTGGGATCCGGTGCAGCTGGCCGCGAAGACGGACAACGTGGTGGGGCTGTTGTTCGCGCTGGTCACCGTGCTGGTGGCGACGCTGTCGGTGAACATCGCGGCGAACCTGGTCTCTCCGGCGTTCGACTTCTCCAACGTCGCGCCGCGGAGGATCAGTTTCCGGATGGGCGCTCTCGCCACGTGCGTGCTCGGGGTGCTGATCTTCCCGTGGAAGCTGTACGCGGACCCGCAGGGTTACATCTTCACGTGGCTGGGGCTGGTGGGGGGT
This sequence comes from Streptomyces sp. M41(2017), assembly GCF_002078175.1. Taxonomy (GTDB): domain Bacteria; phylum Actinomycetota; class Actinomycetes; order Streptomycetales; family Streptomycetaceae; genus Streptomyces. The sequence continues at coordinate 4,569,547 of NZ_MWFK01000001.1, forward strand.
CTGCTGGGGACGGTCGCGGGCATCCTCATCGCGGACTACTGGATCCTGCGCCGGACCAGGCTGGATCTCGCGGACCTGTACCGCGCGGGTGGCCGTTACTGGTACGACGGCGGGTGGAACTGGCGTGCCGTGGTGGCGTTCCTGACCGGCGGTGTTCTCGCGGTGGGCGGGGCCGACTTCCATCCGCTGGTCGACGGCCGTCCCATCGGGGCGCTGAAGTCGCTGGCCGACTACGGCTGGGCGGTCGGGCTCGGTACGTCGATGGTGCTGTATCTGGCGCTGATGCTGCTGCGGGGGAAGGGCCGGGCGGCGGCCGTCTGAGTGGGGCGGACCGGGAGGGCGGTCAGACTTTCTGGCCGCCCTTCAGTGTGTTCACCGCGTCCTTGGCCGCCTTGATGGCGCCCTTGTTGATCTCGTCGGTGCCGGGTGCCTTCTTCGTCTCGAAGTCGCTGCCGTTGTAGGTGATGACGACCAGGGCGTTGGACACCTGGGCGATCACGACGCCTTCGCGGGTCTGCTGCTTGTCCTCGGTGGTGAGGTTGACGACGGAGTAGGCGGAGTCGCCGAGGCCGGGGACGGCTCCGCCGCCGCTCTTGTCGGAGACGCGGTCCTTGTAGGCCTTCGCCGCGGCGGCGTCGGAGGACTTGATCTCGTACGAGACGTCGAGCCAGCGGTAGTCGAAGCCCTTCAGGGCGTTCCACGAGCAGGTGCGGCGCAGGGACTTGTCGGTCGACGCGATCTCCTGGCCGGCGGTCTTGGCTCCGGGGACGAGGGTCTTGACCGAGGCGACGGGGATGCCGGCGCAGGGGGCGGGGGAGGCGGTGTACGTCTTCGTGGCGGTGGACGCGGTCGAGGGTGCCGATGCCGTGTCGGTGGGGTCGTCCTGCGTCGGGTTGTGCTCGGCGGTGGGGGTCGCGGCGAAGGGGTCCGCGGCCAGGGCCCAGCCCGCGGCGGCGAGCACGGCGACGGGCAGCAGACGCGCGGTGAGCGCGAGCGGCAGAGGCAGAGAACGCAAGGCGCACTTCTCGTGGGGGACGGTGCGGAGGTCGTGGTCCGCACGGCGGACGGGACGCCAGTGTCACACGAGTCCCTGTGGTGGGGAAGTGCCAACTCGCTCCGTGCCCGGGTGGTGACAGGGGCCGTCGTGCGTGGGCCGGTTGGGGGACGCAGTGGGACAGTCTGCCCTTTTCGGGGCCTTGGGTGGGTGGGGTGCGGGATCGTGTCGCGGGTGGGTGGCGGGTGGGCGGCGGGTGTGGCTCCGTGTCCCTCAACTGGGCTGTTCCGTAAGGGAGTCGGGTCGTGGCGGCCTTGTGGTGGGTCGGAGTGGGGCCGTCCGGAGGGGGCGCGTGCCATGATCGGCTGATGATCGTGATACGTCCGAGGGGCGGGTGGGTGCGGCAGGTCGTCGCGGCCTGTGTGGTGATGACGGTCACGAGCGGGTGCGGGCTGTCCGCCGAGCTGGACCGTGAGCGTGACCCGGCGCGTACGGCGGTTCCGGGCGCGGTCGGGACGGACGGGTCGGGGGCGCTGCGGATCGAGCCGCCCGGGCTCCCGTCGTCCGTGCCGTCGCCGTCGGCGTCGCCTTCTGCGTCGCGGGTGGTGCCCGGGCAGCAGGGCGGTGGGTGTCCCGCGTCGGGGCTGCGGTTCGGGACGGGTCCGGTGGACGCGGCGATGGGGCTGCGGGGCATGACGCTCACCCTCACGAACTGCGGGAAAAGGCCGTACAGGGTCGACGGGTACCCGGATGTCGTGGCGGTCCTCGGACCCGAGGGCGCGCGGGTCAGCGGTGTGCGTGCGGTGGCGGGGACGGACCAGGTGCCGATGGCACCTCCGGATCCGGGGCCGAAGGCGTTCGTGCTGCGGCCGGGTGAGCGTGCCCGTGCGGGTCTGTACTGGCGGATGGCGGCCGAGGAGGGCTCGTATCTGCGGGTGGCTCCGCGCACGGGGCAGGCGGTCGTCACGCTGCCGTTGCCGGACCCGCTGGACATCGGTCCGCGGAACACGCTGGGCGCGACGGCGTGGGTGCCGGCGGGCTGATCGTGCTCCTGCCGCCCGCTCTGCTGTCCGGGTGCGGGCAAGTGTCATAGTCGGAGCCGAGGTTGATCGCTCCGTACAGCGAGGTGGCAGGCATGTTCACGACCCGACCGACGCTCCAGGGCACCTTCGGCATGGTGTCCTCCACGCACTGGCTCGCCTCGCAGTCCGCGATGGCGGTCCTGGAGGACGGTGGCAACGCGTTCGACGCCGCGGTCGCGGCCGGTTTCGTCCTGCATGTGGTGGAGCCCCATCTGAACGGTCCGGCGGGTGAGGTCCCGATCGTCCTGGCTCCGGCGGGCGGTCCGGTGCGGGTGCTGTGCGGGCAGGGTGTGGCGCCCGCCGGGGCGTCGGTCGCCCACTACCGGGGGCTGGGCCTGGATCTCGTGCCGGGGACGGGCCCGCTCGCCGCAGCGGTGCCGGGTGCGTTCGACGCGTGGATGGTGCTGCTGCGCGACCACGGCACCAGGACGCTCGCGGACGTCCTGAAGTACGCCATCGGGTACGCCGAGGACGGTCACGTTCCCGTGGAGCGGGTCGGCGAGACGGTGGAGACCGTGCGCGAGCTGTTCGAGACGGAGTGGACGTCGTCGGCGGAGGTGTATCTGCCGGGTGGCCGGGCGCCGCGTCCGGGCGGGCTGTTCCGCAATCCGGCGCTGGCGGGGACGTGGCGGCGGCTGCTGGCCGAGGTCGCCGGTGCCGGTGGCCGGGAGGCGGAGATCGAGGCGGCGCGGGAGGTGTGGCGCTCCGGGTTCGTCGCGCGGGCGTTGGTCCGGCAGGCGCAGCGGCCCACCGTGGACACCAGCGGTGAGCGGCACGTGGGTACGTTGACGGCCGCCGATCTGGCCGGGTGGTCGGCGACGTACGAGGAGCCGGTGACGTACGACTGGCGGGGCTGGACGCTGTGCAAGGCGGGTCCGTGGAGTCAGGGGCCCGTCCTGTTGCAGCAGTTGGCGCTGCTCCCGGCGGAGCTGCCGGCGTACGGTTCGGCGGCGTACGTGCATCTGCTGGTGGAGGGCTGCAAGCTGGCGATGGCCGACCGGGAGGCCTGGTACGGGGACGCGGCGGGGGTGCCGTTGGACGATCTGCTGTCGGAGTCGTACAACGCGGCGCGGCGGGCGCTGGTCGGTGAGAAGGCGTCGTTCGAGCTGCGGCCGGGCGGGCCGGGTGGCCGGGAGCCGGTGATGAGCGGGCACGCGCGCGTGGTGGCCTCGGGGGAGGGCGGTTTCGACGCGCTGGGTGTGCCGGGCGCGGGGGAGCCGACCGTGGCGCGGGCGGCGGCCGAGCCCGAGGTGGCGCCGGACGGGGGCACCCGGGGGGACACCTGTCATCTGGATGTCGTGGACCGGTGGGGCAACATGGTCGCGGCGACGCCGAGCGGTGGCTGGCTGCAGTCCAATCCGGTGGTTCCGGAGCTGGGGTTCCCGCTCGGTACGCGGCTCCAGATGGCGTGGCTGGAGGAGGGTCTGCCGAACGCGCTGACTCCGGGGCGGCGGCCGCGTACGACGTTGACGCCGTCGCTGGCGTTGCGTGACGGGGTGCCGGTGATGGCGTTCGGTACGCCGGGCGGTGACCAGCAGGATCAGTGGCAGACGCATTTCTTCCTGTCGGTGGCGTTGCGTCCGCGGGTGCGGGGCGGGCTGGATCTGCAGGGGGCGATCGATGCCCCGAACTGGCACAACGACAGTTTCCCGGGCTCTTTCTATCCGCGGGGTATGCGTCCGGGCAGTCTGACGGTGGAGTCGCGCATGGAGGAGGCGGTGGTGGAGGAGCTGCGTCGGCGGGGCCATGACGTGACGGTCGCCGGGGCGTGGACGGAGGGGAGGCTGTGCGCGGTGGCCCGGGATCCGGAGACGGGTGTGCTGTCGGCGGCGGCCAACGCGCGCGGGATGCAGGGGTACGCGGTCGGCCGGTGATCGTCCGGCACCGGGAGTTCATGGTGATTCCACCCCGAGTACCCGGGAGGGGTGGGGATTGTCAGTGGCGCGTGCTGTGATGGAGCCATGATCGAAGACATCGAAACCATCGACGAGTTTCTCGCGCACCGCACGTCCGACGTGGAAGAAGTGATCCGGCGGGCGGCGGCCGCCGAGATCATGCCCCGGTTCCGGCAGCTCGCCGCGCACGAGATCGACCAGAAGTCCGGCCCGCACGACCTGGTGACGGACGCGGACCGCAAGGCCGAGGAGTTCCTGACCGAGGCGTTGACCGCGCTGCTGCCCGGCTCGGTGGTGGTCGGCGAGGAGGCGGTGCACGCCGACCCCGCCAGCTACGGGGCGATCGGGGGCTCGGCGCCGGTGTGGATCGTGGACCCGGTCGACGGCACCCGGCAGTTCGTGCACGGCGACTCCGGTTTCTGCACCCTGGTGGCGCTCGTCCTGGACGGTGTGGTGCACGCGTCGTGGACGTTCGCGCCGGCGCGGGAGGAGTTCGCCGTCGCGATCCGGGGGAGGGGCGCCGTTCTGGACGGTGTGCCCCTGCGTTCGGGTTCGCCCGAGCCGGGCCGTGACCTCGACATAGCGATGTCGCACCCGGACTACACGACGGACGACCAGAAGCGTGCTCTGCTCGGGCTGCGTTCCGAGGGGGTCGTCGCGCGCCCGTGCGGTTCGGCGGGCCTGGAGTATCTGGCGGTCGCCCGCGGCGAGTTGGACGCGACCGCCTTCTCGTGGGAGGCGGCCTGGGACCACGCGGCGGGGCTGCTGCTGGTGGAGGAGGCGGGTGGCGCGCACCGGACGCTCGGCGGCGAGCCGTTCCGCGTGACCGGGGGGAACGCGCTGCCGTTCACGGCCGCCCGGGACGAGGCCACGGCGCGTCGGGTGGTGGCCTTGCTGGAGCCGCGGTCCGAGCAGGTGGCCGCCGGGGCCTGAGCGGTCGGCGGGGTGCCGGGTCCGTCGTGCGGAGGTGCCGGGTCCGGTTCCGTCCCGGGGGGTGGCGTGCGGCCTGCCGGGCCTGTACGGGGGTGCTCCCGGTGACCCGGGCCGTCCGGTGCGTCGGTCCACCGGCATATCCTGAACCTCAGTGGCCGTCGGCTGACGAAGGAGTCCGAAGGTGCCGTCGATGCTCGATGCGGTCGTGGTGGGTGCGGGGCCGAACGGACTGACGGCTGCCGTGGAGCTGGCCCGCCGGGGGTTCTCCGTGGCCGTGTTCGAGGCGCGGGGCACGGTGGGCGGGGGAGCGCGTACCGAGGAGCTGACGCTGCCCGGGTTCCTGCACGACCCGTGTTCGGCGGCGCATCCGCTGGGGGTCAACTCGCCGGCGTTCCGCGCGATGCCGCTGGAGCGGTACGGCTTGGAGTGGCTGCACGCGGAGCTGCCCATGGCGCACCCGTTCCTGGACGGGTCGGCGGCGGTGCTGGCGCGGTCGGTGGCGGAGACGGCCGCGTCGTTCGGATCTCGTGACGCGGGCGCGTATCGCAGGCTCGTGACGCCGTTCCTGTCGAAGTGGGACACCCTGGCGCACGACTTCATGTCACTGCCGCTGACGTCGCTGCCCCGGGACCCGGTGACGCTCGCCCGGTTCGGGCTGGCCGGGCTGCCGCCGTCGACGTGGCTGATGCGCCGTTTCCGCGACGAGCGGGCCCGGGCACTGTTCGCGGGGCTGGTGGCGCATGTGATCGCCCCGCTCGGGGGGATCGGCACGGGCGCGGTGGGGCTGGTCTTCGCGCTGGCCGCGCACGCCCGGGGCTGGCCGGTGGCCCGCGGCGGTTCGCAGTCGGTGTCGGACGCGCTCACCGCCTATCTGCTGGATCTCGGCGGCACCGTCCACACGGACTACGAGGTGAAGCGGCTGGACGATCTGCCGCCCGCGCGCGCGTACGTCTTCGACACCTCGCCGACGGCGCTGGCCCGTATCGCCGGGTTCGGGCGCTACTACGAGGGTTACCGGTACGGGGCGGGTGTCTTCAAGGTGGACTATGCGCTGGACGGGCCGGTGCCGTGGACCGCGCGGGAGGCCCGGTCGGCCGGCACGGTGCAGGTGGGGGCGAGCAGGGCGGAGATCGGTACGGCGTTGCGGGCGGCCTCGCGCGAGGGCCGGGCTCCGGACGCGCCGTTCCTGATCACCGTGCAGCCGAGTGTGGTGGACCCCTCCCGGGCTCCGGAGGGCAAGCAGGTGTTCTGGGCGTACGGTCATGTTCCGAACGGCTGGACCGGTGACCTCACGGACGCGATCGAGCGGCAGTTGGAGCGGTTCGCGCCGGGTTTCCGTGACCGGGTCCTGGCCCGTGCGACGGCCGGACCGCCCGAGCTCGCGGCGCGTGACGCCAACTACGTGGGCGGTGACATCGCGTGCGGTGCCGCCTCCGGGCTCCAGTTGCTGCTGCGGCCCAGGTTGTCCGCGTTCCCGTACCGCACTCCGCATCCGGCCGTGTTCCTGTGTTCCTCGGCCACACCGCCGGGTCCGGGGGTGCACGGCATGTCGGGGCACAACGCGGCGAAGGCCGTGTGGAGGAGGCTGAGGCAGGGATGACCACGATCACGCTGGTGAAGGGTGACATCACCCGGCAGAGTGCCGACGCCGTGGTCAACGCGGCGAACTCCTCGCTGCTGGGCGGCGGGGGTGTCGACGGGGCGATCCACCGGCGGGGCGGCCCCGCGATCCTCGCCGACTGCCGCAGGCTCCGCGCCGGCCACTACGGCAAGGGTCTCGCCACCGGCCGGGCGGTCGCCACCACGGCGGGCGAACTCGACGCCCGCTGGGTGATCCACACCGTCGGCCCGCGCTACGCCCGGGACGAGGACCGCTCGGAGCTGCTGGCGTCCTGCTACCGGGAGTCGCTGCGGGTCGCCGACGAACTGGGCGCCCGCACGGTCGCCTTCCCCGCCGTCTCCGCGGGGATCTACGGCTGGCCGATGGACGACGCGGCCCGGATCGCGGTGGAGACGGTGCGCGCCACGAGGACCGATGTCGAGGAGGTCCGTTTCGTGCTGTTCGACGAGTCCGCTTATGGCGCGTTCGAGGCGCGGATCTGAACCAGTGGGTCCGCGGGCCCCGGGGGGCGGACGGCGGGAAGGGCCGTCGGGCCCTGGTCACAGGGGCAGTTCGAGGACCAGCGGGCGGTGGTCGGAGACCTCGGTCGGCGGCGTGGCCACGCCGGTGGCCGCGTCCGGCGCGATCCCGTTCGCGAGGACGTGGTCGAACTGGACGAGAGGGCGGTGCGCCGGATAGGTCGGCGTGCGGGCCAGGTCGTGCCAGGAGCGCGACAGCCCGGGAGAGGCGCCCGGTGTCCGCCGGGGTTCCGTGCGGCCTGTGCGCGCGGGGGAGTTGAGGACGGCTCTCGGGAGGACGCCGGTCAGGTTGAGGTCGCCGAGCAGGAGCCGGGGGCCGGGGAGGTCGGCCGTCCAGGCGCGGACGTCGAGCAACTGGCGGACGTTCCAGCCCGGGACGAACGACAGATGCAGCGCCACCACGGTGAACGGGCCGCGGCCGCCCTCCAGTACGGCGGCCAGCGCGGCCCGCGGCTGGTCCCACGACATGGTGAGTCCGCGCCGCCCCGGTGTCCGCAGGGGCATGGGCACCGGTGCCGGTGCCAGCCGGCGCGCTCTCCAGTGCCGTACGGGCAGCCGGGACAGCAGGGCGATGCCGTGCGAGGGAACGCCGTCGTCCAGCCCTGCCCCGGCGCCGGTCCGGCCGGGGCCGTACACGCGGAGCGCCCGCTCGTCCGGTTCGGGTGTCCGTCCGCCCGCCGGTGCCGCACCGGCGGTGAACGCGGACGCGTAGCGCCAGTACGGCGCTTCGGCGCCCTCGGCGGCGGCCCGCGCCTGGTCCACCCGGCCCGATCGCTCCTGGAGGCGGTCCAGTTCCTGAAGGGCCAGCACGTCGGCGTCCAGGGAGGCGACGGCCCGCACCAGCGGTGCCTCGGGCCCGTATCCGGACGGGAGGGCGACGGGCCTTCCCTCGCGCATCGGCCGGCCGTGCAGCACGTTGAACGTCGCGAACCGCACCCGGCCGGCACGCGCCCGGCCGCGGGGATCCGCCTCGGAGGCTGTCATGGGCGCGACCGTATCGGGCGGGCGGCGGGAGCGGCGGGCCGATCCCGCGGACCGTCACAAGCGCGTCGGCCCCGGACTTCAGTCGCCCCTCAGGAGGGCCCGCAGTGCCTGCTCCTCCTGAGGGCTGAGGGCGGTCACGAAGTGCTGGAGCGCGGCGATCGGGTCGGGCCCGCGGTCGAGGGCCTCGCGCATGGCGGCGGCGGTCAGCTCCGCCGCGTCCTTGGCGGGCCGGTACGCGCCGCGCCGGCCGTCCACGTCACGCAGCACCAGACCCTTGTCGTACAGACGCTTGAGGATCGTGTGGACCGTGTTGTAGGCGAGACCGCCCGCGATCTCGGCCTGGATCTCGGCGGGGGTGAGCGCGTCCTCGGTGGCCCACAGGGCGGCGAGCACTTCACTCTCCAGCATGCCCGCGCTGCGCCGCTGCGCCCTTCTGTCGGGGCCTGTCCCAGCCATGCCCCTCACCTTACAGCGCGTAGGGGCGCCCGAAACGGCTCCGGATCAGGGGCTGGTCGCCGCCTGCGTGCCGCCCCGGGCGGCGGCGCGGCGCGACGCTAGCCCGGTTGCCCGTCCCACCCGGCGTCTTGTGCCGGTGCGAGGTAGCTTGTCGCATATTTCCCCGACTCTTACCTTGCCCGGATGGAGCGCGGAGCGGCCGAACCCTACGGTTTGTAGGGCTGAAGGGAGGACGATGCTCAAGACGCCCAACGTCCCGCTGCTCGGTGCCCGGCGCAACGGACCGACCGCCGCCCCCGCCGTCCGAACGCTCGGCCATCCGGCGGGAACAGGCCTCCTCGCCCTGGTCGCGGTCGCCTTCACCCTCGCCCAACTCGCCCTCGTGACACCGGCGATGGGCCTCGGCTGGGATGAGACGGTCTATGTCAGCCAGGTCTCCGGGCACGCCCCGGCGGCCTTCTTCAGCGCCCCGCGCGCCCGCGGCGTCTCCGTCCTGGTGGCGCCGATCGCCACCTGGTCGTCGTCGACCGTGCTGCTGCGGGTGTACCTCGCCGTCCTGTCGGGACTCGCCCTGTTCGTGGCGCTGCGCGTCTGGCGCGGACTGTTCCCGGCGCGAGTGCTCGCCGCGGCGGGCGCCCTGTTCGCGACGCTGTGGGTGACGCTCTTCTACGGGCCGCAGGCCATGCCCAACTACTGGGTCGCCGTCGGTGCGCTGGCCTGCGCCGGCTGCTTCCTGCGGGCGACCGCGGACCGCGCGGACCGGGCCGCCCTGTGGGGCATCGGACTGAGCGCCGCGCTGATGACGTTGATGCGGCCCACCGACGCCGTCTGGGCGACCCTGCCCCTCCTCGTCGCCGCCGTGGCGCTTCCCCGGTGGCGGCGCGCGCGGCCCCTCGCGGTGCTTGTCGCGGGCCTGCTGGCCGGTGGCGTCGAGTGGATCGCCGAGGCGTACGCCTTCTACGGCGGCCTGGGACAGCGGCTCGACGACGCCTCCCGCATCCAGGGCGGCCTCGGCTGGAACATCGCGATCCTCGACCAGGCCCGCAGTCTCGGCGGACGGGCCCTGTGCCGGCCCTGCACCGGCGGACTGCCCGGCCCCACCACGACGCTGTGGTGGTTCGCCCTGCCGCTCGCCGCCGCCCTGGCCCTCGTGATCGCCGTCCGCGCCCGCCGCCCGGCGGCCACCGTGCTGCTCGTGGCCTGCGCCGGGACCGCCGCCCTGCCGTACCTCTTCATGATCGGCTACGCCGCCCCGCGCTTCCTGCTCCCCGCGTACGCCCTCCTCGCGATCCCCGTCGCCGACGCCGTCGTCCACCTCGTCGCCGCCCCCGGCAGATCGTGGCGTCCGGTGGCCGTGACCGTCGTGGCCCTCGGCCTCGCCGCCCACCTGGCCGTCCAGTTCGCGGTCCTGCAGACCACCGTGCGGCGCACCACGGAAGCGCACCGGGGCTGGGCCGCGACGGCGGCGGAACTCCACCGTCTCGGCGTGCGCCCGCCCTGCCGGCTGACCGGCCACCAGGCCATCCCCGTCGCCTTCTACACCCGCTGCTCCGCCCTCGCAGCCGCCGGGCACAACGCGAACGCCACCGAGCAGGGCCTCGCACGGGCCGCCCGCTCGCTGCCGTTCGCCGTGGTCACCAAGCCGGGGAACCGGCCGCCCGCGTACGCCCGCGACTGGACCCCGCACCGCGCCGGCGGCCTGGACGTCTACGTGTCCCCCCTGACCGGGAGCCGCGCGCCGTGACCGGTCCGCCCGGCGTGCCGTCGACGTCCCCGTCGCGCGGGGACGACGCCGGCATGCCGGCGGCCACGTACCGGCGTGATGCCGTGTACCGGCGGGCGGCCGTGCCGGGCGGGGAGCCGTCGACGGCGCTGCCGGAGCCGGCGCCCCGGCCGCGCGGACGGATCTCCTGGCATGCCGGGTTCTCGCTGATCGTGCTCGTGTGCGCGGCCTACCTCGCCCACCGGCACTGGCCCGTGGTCGTGTCCGGAGCGGCCCGGCTCGCGGACGCCGACCGGGGCTGGCTGCTCGTGGCGACCGCCGCGGCCGGCGCGACCTGGGCCTCCTCGGCCCTCGCCCAACAGGGCGCGACCACGGTGCCGTTACCCGCCGGACGGCTCGTCGCGGTGCAGTTCGCCGCGGCCTCCGCGAACCACGTCCTGCCCTCCGGACTCGGCGCGAGCGCCGTCAACCTGCGCTTCCTGACCCGCTGCGGCCTGCCCGTCCCCCAGGCCGCGACCGCGCTCGCCGTGAAGGCCGGTGCCGGAGCCGTCGCGCGGAGCTGTCTGATCGCCGGCCTCGCACTGGTCTGCCCCGGCGCGCTGCGGATCCCGCGGGCCCCGGTGACGGCGTGGACGGTGGCGGCCTGCGCGACGGCCGTCGCGGTGGCCGCCGTCGCCGTGGTGCTCCTGGCCGGACCGCTGCGGCGCGCCGTGCGCCGCGTCCTGCTCGACGTGCGCGCCGTCCACGAGGTGCCCGCGCGGGCGGCCGCCCTGTGGGGCGGCTCCCTCGGGTCCGCCGCGCTGCACTCCGCCGTCGTCGTCGCCGTCACCCAGGCCATCGGCCTGCCCCTGCCGCCCGCGCGGGTGGCCCTCGCCTTCCTCGCCGCGAGCAGCGCCGCCGTCCTGCTGCCCACCCCCGGCGTCCTCGGCTCCCTCGACGCCGCGCTCGCCCTCGCCCTCACCCTCGCGGGCGCGCCCCTCGGCGCGGCGGCGTCCACGGTGCTCGGCTACCGGCTGCTGACCAGCTGGCTCCCCCTCGTCCCGGGGCTGGTGACGCTGGGCGTCCTGGTCCGGCGCCGAATCCTGTGAGCGGTACGCCGCCACACCGCGCCACCCCCGTACCGCCACAGCGCCGCACCCCCGCGGCGTCCGGGAACGAGCGTGCGAGGGGATGGTCCGGGGTGCAGGCCGGGCGAGCCTGATGTCGGATTTCCGCCAGCCCGACCCTCCGGGGTGACGGATGCTTGAGGCATGCAGAACGGGATGCACACCGAAACGGAGCGCTGTCTGCGTGCCGTCCAGTCGAAGGACGCGCGCTTCGACGGATGGTTCTTCACCGCCGTCACCACCACGAGGATCTACTGCCGGCCCAGTTGCCCGGTCGTGCCGCCGAAGCCGCAGAACATGACGTTCTTCCCCAGTGCGGCCGCCTGTCAGCAGGCCGGGTTCCGCGCCTGCAAGCGGTGCCGCCCGGACACCAGCCCCGGCTCGCCCGAGTGGAACCACCGCGCCGACCTGGTCGCCCGCGCGATGCGGCTGATCGGCGACGGGATCGTCGACCGCGAAGGCGTGCCCGGCCTCGCCACCCGCCTCGGCTACAGCACCCGGCAGATCGAGCGGCAGCTGCTCGCCGAACTGGGCGCGGGCCCCCTCTCCCTCGCCCGGGCGCAGCGCGCCCAGACCGCCCGGCTGCTCATCGAGACGACGCCGCTGCCGATGGCCGAGATCGCCTTCGCCGCGGGCTTCTCGTCGATCCGCACCTTCAACGACACGGTGCGCGAGGTCTTCGCCCTGTCGCCGACCGAGCTGCGGGCCCGCCTGCCCAGGAAGGGGACCGCGGGAGTCACGCACACCCCGGGGGTCCTGAACCTCCGGCTGCCGTTCCGCGCCCCGCTCCATCCGGACAACCTCTTCGGACACCTCGCCGCCACCGCCGTACCCGGTGTGGAGGAGTGGCGCGACGGCGCCTACCGGCGGACCCTGAGGCTGCCCTACGGACACGGGATCGTCGGCCTCACCCCCACGCCGGACCACATCGCGTGCCGGCTCAGCCTCAGCGACCTGCGCGATCTGCCCGTCGCGATCAGCCGTTGCCGCCGCCTGCTCGACCTGGACGCCGACCCGGTCGCCGTCGACGACCAACTGCGCGGGGACCCGGTGCTCGCACCCCTGGTCGGCAAGGCGCCCGGCCGCCGGGTGCCGCGCACGGTCGACGAGGCCGAGTTCGCCGTACGGGCCGTGCTGGGGCAACAGGTGTCCACGGCCGCCGCCCGGACGCACGCGGCCCGGCTGGTCGTCGCGCACGGCGACCCGGTCGACGACCCGGAGGGCGGCCTCACCCACCTCTTCCCCACGCCGGCGGCGCTCGCCGCGCTCGACCCCGAGTCGCTCGCCATGCCCCGGACCCGCCGCGCCACCTTCACCACCCTGGTGGCCGAACTCGCCGAGGGAAGGCTGCACTTGGGGATGGAGAGCGACTGGGCGGAGGCCAGGGCGCGGCTGCTGGAGCTGCCCGGGTTCGGCCCCTGGACCGTCGACGTGATCGCGATGCGGGCCCTCGGGGACCCGGACGCCTTCCTCCCCACCGACCTCGGCATCCGGTACGCGGCCAAGGAGCTGGGTCTGCCGTCCACGCCCGCGGCCCTCACCGCTCGGGCCGCGGCCTGGCGCCCCTGGCGGGCCTACGCGGTCCAGTACCTGTGGGCCACGGCCAGTCACCCGATCAACTTCCTCCCCGCGTGAGCGGGCCCCCTGCCCGCCGCGCGGTACGCGTCACCACGGCCACCACGCAGCAAGGACCCCCAGTGAAACAGCACATGGTCATCGACAGCCCCTACGGGCCCCTCACCCTCGTCGCCGACGACGGTGTCCTGTGCGGCCTCTATATGGTCGGCCAGCGCCACCGCCCCCAGGAGGAGACCTTCGGCGAGCGCGACGACACCCTCTTCGGCGAGGTGAGGGAGCAGCTCGACGCCTACTTCGCGGGCGAGTTGAAGGAGTTCACCGTCGAGCTGCGGCTGGCGGGAACACCGTTCCAGCGCAGCGTGTGGGACCGGTTGCGGCAGATCCCCTACGGCGAGACCCGCTCGTACGGCGAACTCGCCGACGCCCTCGGCAACCTGGGCGCCTCCCGCGCGGTCGGCCTCGCCAACGGGAGGAACCCCGTCGGCATCATCGTGCCCTGCCACCGCGTCGTCGGCGCGAACGGCGGCCTCACGGGCTACGGCGGCGGTCTGGACCGCAAGCAGCGCCTGCTGGACTTCGAGAGCGGAGCGGCCCTCTTCTGACCGCCCCGCCCGGCACCCCTAGCCGCCTTCGGAACCGAGCGCGCCCAACAGCGCGGGCAGCGCGCTGCCGATCGGCTCCCGTACGACCTCGTCGGCGATCTCGTCGTACGGGGTGGCCTCGGCGTTGACGACGACGAGGCGGGCCCCGTGGTCGGCGGCCACGCCCGCGAGCCCGGCGGCGGGATGGACCTGGAGACTGCTGCCGACGGCGATGAACACCTGGCAGGCCTTGGCGATCGCGGCCGCCTGACCGAGGACGACCGGGTCGAGCCGTTCACCGAACAGCACGGTCGCCGGCTTGAGGATCCCGCCGCAGGCCAGGCAGACGGGATCGTCCTCACCGGCGTCGACACGGGCGAGGGCGTCCTCCATGGGCGTCCGCTCGTGACACGCGGTGCACACCACGGCCCGCGCGGTGCCGTGCAGTTCGAGGACCTTGCGGGCGGGCATCCCGGCGAGCTGGTGCAGCCCGTCGACGTTCTGCGTGATCACCCGCACCGGCACCCCGGACCTCTCCAGCTCCGCGACCGCCCGGTGCGCGCCGTTCGGCTCCGCGCCGAGGGCCCCGCTGTCCCGCCGCATCCGCCAGGCCCGCCGCCTGATCTCCGGATCGCCCATGTAGTACTCGTAGGTGACGAGCTTCTCGGCCTCCGGGTCCTGCCGCCACAGCCCGTTCGGACCGCGGTAGTCGGGGATGCCGGAGTCGGTGGAGATGCCTGCGCCACTGAGGACGGCGACGAGGGGCCTGGTCATGTCGTCGAGGGTAGGGCGACGGGGGCGGCGCGGCGAACGGATATCCTCGCGCGGGCCAGAGGCCAGAGGCCAGAGACCAGAGACCAGAGGTGCTGGACGTCGGAGGGGCGGCGGGTCAGCGGGCCCGCGGGTCGAGGGCGCGGTCCAGGGACTCGTCCAGCGTCGTCGCCGCCATGATGAGCGACAGGTGGGTGAAGGCCTGCGGGACGTTGCCGAGCTGTTCGCCGCTCGGGCCGATCTCCTCCGCGAACAGGCCGACATGGTTGGCGTACGTCTGCATCTTCTCGAACGTGTACCGGGCCTGGGGGAGGCGTCCCGCGCGGGCGAGGGCGTCGACGTACAGGAACGTGCAGAGGCTGAACGTCCCCTCGGATCCGCGCAGTCCGTCGGGCGAGGCCTCGGGGTCGTAGCGGTAGACCAGGCTGTCGGAGACGAGGACGCGTTCCATGGCGTCGAGGGTGGACAGCCAGCCGGGGCTGCGCGGCGCGATGAAGCCGACGCGGGGCGCCAGCAGCAGTGACGCGTCCAGCACGTCGTCCTCGTACTGCTGGACCAGCGCCTGTTCCTTCTCGCTCCAGCCCCGCTCCATGACCTGTTCGAGGATGGCGTCCCTGGCCCGGGTCCAGCGCTGGGTGTCGCCGGGCCTGCTGAAGTCGGCGGCCAGTTTCAGACCCCGGTCGAAGGCCGCCCAGCACATCACCCGGCTGTACGTGAAGTCCTTGCGGCCGCCGCGGGTCTCCCAGATGCCCTCGTCGGGCCGGTCCCAGGAGTCGGCGAGCCAGTCGAGCACGCCGGCCAGGCTCTTCCAGCCGTGATAGCCCGCCTGTTCGCCCACCTCGCGGCCCTGCGCCAGGGCGTACAGGGCCTCGCCGTAGATGTCGAGCTGCAACTGGTCCGAGGCGGCGTTGCCCACGCGGACGGGGGAGGAGCCGCGATAGCCCTCGAAGTGCTCCAGGATCTCCTCCGTCAGGTGCGGGTCCCCGTCGACCCGGTACATGATCTGGAGGGGCTCGCCCTCGGTCCCCGCGCGGTCCGCGAAACGTTCGCCGAGCCAGTGCGTGAACTGCGTCGCCTCCTCCACGTGTCCGAGGTCGAGGAGCGCGCGCACCGACAGGGAGCCGTCCCGCACCCACGTGTAGCGGTAGTCCCAGTTGCGTTCCCCGCCGACCTGCTCGGGCAGCCCCATCGTGGCGGCGGCGACCGGGGCGCCGCTGGGCGCGTACGTGAGGAGCTTGAGGGTGATCGCGGAGCGGTGCACCATCTCCGTCCAGCGGCCCCGGTAGTTGGAGGTGCGCACCCATCGCTGCCAGAAGTCGACGTTGTTCCACAGGTCTTCGGTGATCGTGTCGACGCTGGGTGCCGGCGGGGCGTCGTCGTCCGCCCCGCACACCGTGAACACGGCACCCGCCGTCTCCCCGTTGCGCAGGGTGATACCGCCCCGGACGTCCTTCCCGTCGCGCTCGAACGGGATGCCGCCCTGGAGGTGGGCCGTCGTGCCCGGTGCCCGGAACGTGGCCCGGTCGGCGGTCAGTTCGAGTTCGTGGTCCGCCCGCGCGTAGTCGAACCGGGGCCGGCACTCCAGGGCGAAGTGCACGGTGCCGCGCACACAGCGCACCACCCGCACGATGGTGTGGCGGTCCGAGGGTGTCCTGTCGGTGAGGACCGGCATGTGGTCGATGACCTCGCCCACGCCGTCCGGGGACATGAAGCGGGTCACCAGCAGGGCGGTGTCCGGGTAGTAGAGCTGTTTCCAGCTTCCCTCGGGGTGCTCGGGCGCGAGCCGGAAGTACCCGCCGCCGTCGTGGTCCAGGAGCGAGGCGAAGACGCTGGGGGAGTCGAAGCGCGGCGCCGCGAACCAGTTGATCACGCCCTGGGAGGACACCAGAGCCGCCGTCTGCAGGTCCCCGATGAGCCCGTGGTCGGCGATCGGCGGATAGCGTTCCATGCTGGTCTCCTTCTCAGGCCGCCCGGGCCTCGACCCGTCCCGAGCGGACGGCGTCGACGAGGGCCCGGTGGTCCTTCTCGTTCTGGTCGGCGTAGCGCTCGGCGAACGTGGCCAGCGCGCGGTCGAAGACGTCACCGCCGCCCAGATACGCGGCGATCGCGATCCGGTCGCCCGAGCGGGCGTGGGCGCGGGCCAGCGTCGCGCCGCAGAGCTCGCCGAAGGCGCGCATGCCCGACGGCACCATGGCCTCGGGCTGCGCGATGCCCTTCCAGTCCCTCAACTGCCGCAGGTAGAAGTCCCGTCGGCGGCCGTCGATGCCGTCGGCCCGTTCCCAGCCGAGGAAGATGTCGCTGGTGGCCTGCATGAGCCGCTGCCCCGCGACGACCCGCTCGCCCTGCGTGCGGTATTCGCTGGCGCCGGCGAACGGCGCGAGCACCGATTCGTCGGCCTCCTTGGCCTGGAGGAGCAGCGGATCGCCGTCGTCCCGGCCGAGCAGCAGGATGATCCAGCAGCGGGTGCCCACACTGCCCACGCCGACTACCTTGCGGGCCACGTCGGCGATCCGGTACTGCTCCAGCAGGAACCGCCGGTCCGAGTTCAGGCTGTGCCCGTAGCGCCCGAGCAGTCTGCGGAACTCCCGTTCCAGCGCGCTGCGTTCGACGTCGGGGAGCAGCTCGTCCAGCGGGGTGATGAGCGGCGGGTCCGAGGTGATGCGGGCCCTGCCGTCCACGATGTGGGTGAGCTTGCCGAAGGCGTGGGCGCTGTCCCGGGTCCGTGCCTTGGCGGCCGACTGCGACCAGCGGTCGCGGGCCCGCGCGCTCAGCTCCCCGGCGAAGTGGGTCTTCACCCACTCCTCGTCGAACTGCGTGTACCAGACGGGGAGGTTGCCCATCTCCGCGAAGCGGCGCATCCACTCCCGGTAGGAGCGCACGGTCGCCCGCACGATGGCGGCCCGCTCCTTGGTGCTGAAGCCGTTGGCCCGGCCCGCGATGACGAAGCTGGCGGACAGCCGCTTGACGTCCCACTCCCAGGGTCCCGGCAGCGTCTCGTCGAAGTCGTTGATGTCGAACATCAGCCGGCGCTCCGGGGAGGCGAGCAGCCGGAAGTTCAACAGGTGGGCGTCACCGCAGAGTTGGGTCCTGATTCCGGAGCGGGGGGTGTCGGCTAGGTCGGCGGCCATGATGGCGGCGGCCCCGCGGTAGAAGCGGAACGGCGACTCGGTCATCCGGCCGTAGCGGATCGGGACGAGTTCGGACAGCCGGTTCGCCGACTGCCCCTCCACGACGTCCACCGGGTCGGTCCGCTTCGGGGAGGGCGTGAAGTCCGCGTGGCTGGAGCGGGGCACCGAGGCGCGGGCGGCCTTGCCGAGCGCGGCCCGTTCCTTCGGCGTGCGGTGCGGGGTCCGGCCGTCGGCCGGATGTCTGGGGGTCATACGGCCACCGTCCTGGCGTCGTGGTCCGGGCCCGCCGGTCGAAGCCGGTCGAAGAGGACACCCGGCCCCGTCATCACGGTATCGCCGGGCGATATGTCCGGCGAGTCGGCGGGAGGACCCCCGGTCGGTCCCCGCCCTGCCGCTCAGGTGGACCCCGTCGGCCCCCGCCCCGCCGCTGATTTGTGGAGCGGGACGGGGGAGCGGACGATGAGGACGTGTGCGGTGCCGCGACGGTGGGCCGTGCGAGAAGACGCGGGAGCGGCGATGGTCCTTGACCTGGTCCTCATCGGTCTGGCGATCGCCCTGAACCCGCTGCCGGTCACCGGGTTCGTGCTGGTGCTCTCGGCCCGCAACGGCATCTGGAAGGGCCTCGCCTTCCTCCTCACGTGGCTCGCCACCTTCGTCGGCATCATCGCCGTCGTGCTGCTCATGACCGGCGGCGAGCCACCGGCCGCGAACTCCTCGCCGTCCACCGCCGCCCTGGCCGTCAAACTGGCCGTCGGCGTCGGCCTCCTCTGCTACGCGGAACGCACCCGCCGCCGGATCGGCACACGGCACAGGTCCTCCGGGTTCATGTCACGCGTCGAACGCATCTCCCCGTGGTCCGCGGCCGGTCTCGCGCTGCTCCTCCAGCCCTGGGGCATGGTCGCGGCCGGCGCCGCCACCGTCGTCGAGGCCGACCTCGCGCACTTCGCGTCGTACGCGGCACTCATGGGCTACTGCCTGTTGGCCTCGTCCAGCCTGCTGGCCATGGAGCTCTACGCGACGTTCGCCCCCCGCTCGGCCGCCGTGCGGCTCGGGAAACTGCGCACCTGGCTGGAGAGCCACCAGGAACAGGCCCTCGTGTCGCTGGTGCTGTTCCTGGGCCTGTGGCTGGTCGGCAAGAGCATCTACGGACTGACCGCGTGACGCGTACGTCACCGGCCGCGTGCGCGGCACATCGCGAAAGTGCGTCGGCATCCGTCCGGTGCTGCAATGGAGAGGAATGGGGGGCAGGGGGAATTCCGCGACCACCCAGGGATGAAGCCGTGAGCGAAGACGAATTCGTCGAGATGGGACCGATCGACTATGTGGTCATCGAGTTTCCCGGCAGCCGAATGACCGGCGAGGGATTTCCCCTCCTGGTCGACCTGGTGGACCGCGGACTCATCCGCATCCTCGACCTGCTGTTCGTGAAGAAGGACGAGGACGGATCCGTGGTCGGCCTGGAGATCGCCGACCTGACCGGCGACGGGGCACTCGACCTCGCCGTGTTCGAGGGCGCCTCCTCGGGCCTGCTGGGCGAGGACGACATCGCGGAGGCCGGCCAGGCGCTGGAGCCCGGCAACTCCGCCGGCATCCTCGTCTACGAGAACCTGTGGGCCGCGCCCTTCGCCACCGCCCTGCGCCGCGGCGGCGCCCAGATGGTCGCCTCCGGCCGCATCCCCGTACCGGCCGTCCTCGCCGCCCTCGACGAGACGGACGCCGGATAGGACCCGGCCCGGCAGGACCCGGCCCGCCGGCAGCGAAGACCTGACAGGGGAGTGGCCCCGCACCACGGTGCGGGGCCACTCCCCTGTCAGGTCGGACCCCGGGTGACCGGGGTGCCGCGGCGGTCTACCGGGCGTGCGCCTCGCGGCCCGGGCCCACACACAGCGCCCAGATGACGAACGCGTCGATGGCGATGAGGACGATCGCCCACACCGGCTGGTACGGCAGCCACATGAAGTTGGCGATCATGGAGAGGCCGGCCAGGGCGACACCGACGATGCGGGCCCACAGCATGCCCCGGAACAGGGCGAGGCCCGCGATCACGACGAGGATGCCGAGGACGAGGTGGATCCAGCCCCAGCTCGTCAGATTGAAGCTGTACGTGTAGTTGCGCGTGGTGACGAAGACGTCGTCCTTCGCGATGGCGGAGATGCCCTCGAAGATGGCCATCGCGCCACCGAAGATCATCATGACCCCGGCGAAGGCGGTCCAGCCGGACACCCACGTTCCCGAACTGCCACCGGTGTCGCGCCGGTGCGTATCCGTCGTAGTCATCACGAGCTCCTTGTGCCTAGACGTCACCATCGACCGGTGACGGCCGGTGGCCCACGATTCAGCTTGCCACGGGAATGACGGACCGGCAGATCTCGGGAAAGGGGGGAGGCCGAACCCGGATCGAGGTGCGGAAGAGGCCCCGCGGTGCTGGAATGGAAGGGTCTGTCCGGAGCGGTCCGACCCGGAACGCAGGGATTTCTTCCGACCGTGCGCGTCAGGCGTCGGAATGCTCCGCGCGCCGGCAGGAACGGGCGCGCGGCGGAATTCCGTTCCGGCTCTTCTGATTGCTTTGTGCGTGAAAGGAAAACGCCGTGCCAGGTCTCCTTCGCGGGGTCGCCCGCACCGCCGTGGTGGCCGGTACGGCCACCGCCGTCTCCAACCGCGTGTCACGCCGTCAGGCGGGGCGCTGGGCCCAGCAGGAGGCGCCGGCCCAGGCCTACCAGGAGCCCGCGCCGGCCGCCGCGCCCCCGCCCCCGCCGCCCGGCGCCGACATGACCAGCAAGATCGACCAGCTGAAGCAGCTGGGCGACCTCAAGAACCAGGGCGTCCTCACCGAGGCGGAGTTCGAGGAGCAGAAGCGCCGCATCCTCGGCTGAGCGGTTCCTCGGGCGTTCAGCCCACCCGGTGGCCGTTCTCCAGCTCCGCCGCTCCCGCGCCCTCCCGCTGCAGCACGTCCAGCGCCACGAGGACGCGCCGGCCCGAGGCGCCCGGCAGATAGGCGGACAGCTCCGCGCGCGGCACCAGACGCCAGGACAGCAGCTCCTCCTCCTGCAGCCGGATCGCGTCGAAGTCGCCGTCGCCGAGGACGCCGCCGTCGTACAGGTAGGCCACCAGCGGCGGGCGGCCGGGTCCCCGCACCCAGTCGACCGCCAGGAGCCGGCCGAGTTCCACGTCGAGGCCGATCTCCTCGGCCGTCTCACGGCGCGCTCCCTGGCGCGGACTCTCGCCGTCGTCCGACTCCACCGTGCCGCCCGGAAGACCCCAGCCCTCGCGATAGTTCGGCTCGACGAGCAGGACGTTCCCTTCGGCGTCGCGGAAGAGAGCGGCGGCCGCGGCGAGCACACGCGGCAGGCCGGCGATGTACGCGGCGAAGTCCGAAGTGGTCATCCGGAAAGGGTAGCGAGGCCGCCGCCCACAGCCCGGACGCGCGGCCCCGGGCGCCCGCACGCCCGCCTCGACCGGCCGCACACCCCGGCCCGCCCGTCACCGAGCGTCACGTTCCGCGGGCCCCCGGCGCGGGGCCGGGAGCGCGGCCGCGGGCCGTCCCGCAGGTCGGGCGGGGCATGACGGCGAGGGCTTCCTGCGGTTAAGGTCGCAGCGGCGCGACTGCCTTGACGTGTGCAAGGCCCGAAAGCAAGGGGAATGCAAGGTGGCGGACGCTGCAGTGGATCGGACCCCCCGTGTGCTCATCGCCGCGGACAAGTTCAAGGGATCGCTGACGGCCGTACAGGTCGCGGAGCGTGTGACGGCCGGACTGCGCCGGGCCGTGCCGCAGATCGAGGTCGAGTCGCTGCCCGTGGCGGACGGCGGAGACGGCACCGTCGACGCGGCGGTCGCGGCCGGCTTCGAGCGCCGCGAGGTGCGGGTCGCCGGGCCGCTGGGCGACGAGGTGACCGCCGCGTACGCGCTGCGCGGGGACACCGCGGTGGTGGAGATGGCCGAGGCGAGCGGCTTGCAGCGGCTGCCCGAGGGTGTCTTCGCGCCCCTCACGGCCTCGACGTACGGGTCCGGTGAACTGCTGCGCGCCGCGCTCGACGCCGGTGCGCGCACCATCGTCTTCGGTGTCGGCGGCAGCGCGACCACGGACGGCGGCGCGGGCATGCTGGCCGCGCTCGGCGCGCGCTTCCTCGACGCGGACGGCACGCCGGTGGCACCCGGCGGCGCCGCGCTGCGTGACGTGGACACCGTGGACCTGTCCGGCCTGGACGAGCGGCTCGCCTCCGTCGACCTCGTCCTCGCCAGCGACGTGGACAACCCGCTGACGGGGCCCAAGGGCGCGCCCGCCGTCTACGGCCCGCAGAAGGGCGCGAGCCCCGACGACGTGGCGACGCTGGACGCCGCGCTCGCGCACTTCGCCACGGTTCTGGAGAAGGCGATCGGGCCGAAGGCCGCCGAGTACGCCGCCGCGCCCGGCGCGGGTGCCGCGGGCGGCATCGGCTACGGCGCACTCGTCCTCGGCGCACGCTTCCGGGCCGGGATCGAGGTCATGCTCGACGTCCTCGGGTTCGCGCCCGCGCTGGAGCGGGCCACCCTGGTGATCACCGGCGAGGGGTCACTCGACGAGCAGACCCTGCACGGCAAGGCTCCCGCCGGGGTCGCGGCCGCCGCCCGCGCCGGGGGCAAGGACGTCGTCGCGGTCTGCGGCCGGCTCGCCCTGCGGCCGGAGGCCCTCGGCACCGCCGGGATCCGGCGGGCCTACCCCCTCACCGAGGTCGAGCCCGACATCGCCAAGTGCATCGCCGACGCGGGCCCCATCCTGGAACGCGTCGCGGAGAACATCGGGCGCGACTTCCTGGCCTGACCGCACGGGGCGCACCGGCCACGGCCCCCGGGTCCCGGCCGGAGCCGCCCCGCAGGCCCCCACACCGCCCCCGTACCGCCCGCGGCGGCCCTCCCCGGGCTCTCGGACCGGGCGCCCGCCACCCGTACCCTCCGGCGGTGGCGGCCCGGCTCACCGCGCCGTCGCCGGTCCCGATCCCGTTCCCGCCAGGCGGTACGCGTCCAGGGCCAGGGTCATCTCGATCAGGTCGCGGGGGCGGGCCAGGGAGCGGGACGTCAGCTGCTCCAGGCGGCGCAGCCGGTTGAAGACGGTGTTCCGGTGGCAGTACAGGCGGGCCGCGGCCCGGCCCGCCGAGCCCTCGCAGGCCAGCCACATGTCCAGCGTCTCGATCAGCACGGCCCGGTCGCCGGGTTCGAGCTCCAGCAGCGCGCCGAACACGTCCGACACCAGCCGGCCCGCCAGTTCCGGCTGGCTCACCACCAGCGCGGTCGCCATCCGCTGGTCGAGGCGTACGACACCGGTCGCGTCCGGCAGGCACGTGCGCAGCGCCAGCTCCGCCCAGCGCCGCGCCCGCCCCAGCTCGCCGAGCCCCGACACGACCGGGCTGATCCCGCCCGGACCCGAGCGCCGTCCGTCCAGCAGCCGGGCCACGGCGTCCAGGCCCTGCCCGGGGTCCAGCGCCACCACGCCGATCTCGCAGTCGGCCCGCATCCGCCAGATGAACCGCAGCCCCGCGCCGAGCATCGGCCGGACACAGCCGTCCCGCCCCTCCCGCGCGTCCCGTCCGTCCCGCGCGTCATGGCGCTCGGTGCGCAGGACGACGACGGCGTACGGGCCGTGCTCCGGAAGATCGAGCCCGGCGGCGGCCCGGGCCGCGAGCCCCGGGGCCTCCTGACCCTCCAGCAGCGCGTCGAGCAGGGCCTGCAACTGTTCGTCGGTGCGCCGCCGCAGTTCCCGTTCGGTCGCGAGATAGGACTCCGAGGCGGTCGCGGCCTGCACGTCGACCGCCGACCACACCATCGTGGCGCACCGCATGAGCACGGAGAGCCGCTCGGGCTCCCGGCTCGCCGCGCTCTCCATCAGCGCGTCCCACACCAGATAGCCCGCGGATCGGTAGGCGTGCACGAGGAGTTCGAGCGGCAGCCCCTGCTGGGCCCGCCGCCGGCCGGCCTCCTCGGCGTGCTCCAGATCGCGGCGCGGTGAGTCCCGCGGCGCGGAGATGGCCTGGATGCCGATGCGCATCGCGGTCTCCGCCTCCCGCCACTGCTGGTCGTGCGGCAGCACCTGCCCGTAGACGGGGGAGTACTCGGTGAGCTGCCTGATGTGCTCGTCGACGAGCTCGGGCAGCCGTTCCAGCAGAGCCACACACGACTCCGCGAGCAGCTTCCAGTCATGACCGGTTCGCGGTCTGCGCCCACCCATGGCCGGAGGATGCCACCCCGGCAGGGGCCCGCACAGGCCCCTGACACGCGGTGTTGTGCGCGTGCACAACGGGCGGGCACCCCCGCTGGGCTGCCGCCGCGATTCGGGCGCGGGCCGTGGACGGGCCGGTGCGCCGGTGCTGAGGTGAGCGCCACACCGAGCGAGAACAAGGGAGGTGCCATGGGCGGTTCCGCTCTGCTCGTGCGGGAACTGTCGGTCGGATACGGCCCCGTACGCGCACTGCGCCACGTGTCGTTGGAGGTGCCCGAGGGGACCGTCGTGACGGTCCTCGGCGGCAACGGCGCGGGCAAGTCGACGCTCCTGCGGGCGGTGTGCCGGACGCTCTCCTTCCACGGGGGAGCGGTGACCGGCGGCACGGTCACGCTGGGAGGACGGCCGCTGGACCGGCTGGCGCCGGACCGGGTGGTGGCCGCCGGGGTGTCCCAGGTCCCGGAGGGACGGCGGGTGTTCGCCCGGATGACCGTCGCGGACAACCTGCGCGCCGGGGCGCTCGGCGGCAGCGGCGGCCGGGCCGACCGGGCGCGGGCCCTGCGCCGCGTTCACGACCTGTTCCCGGTGCTCGCCGACCGCGCCCAGCAACGGGCGGGGCTGCTGTCCGGAGGGGAACAGCAGATGCTCGCCGTGGGCCGTGCCCTGATGGGCGCCCCCAAGGTGCTGCTGCTCGACGAACCCTCGCTCGGGCTCGCCCCGCTGATGGCCGCGCGGATCGCCGACACCGTGCGGGAGATCAACGAACAGGGCACCTCCGTCCTGCTCGTCGAACAGAACGCCGCCCTCGCCCTGAGGCTCGCCACCACCGCCTACGTGCTGGAGGTCGGCGAGGTGACCCTGTCGGGGGCCGCGGACGAACTCGCCGCCTCCGACGAGGTGCGCCGCCGCTACCTCGGCGTCGTCGACGAGGACGCGGCGGCCGACGGGGCGACCGCACGCGACGGCCTTCCGTCCCTGTCCCGCTGGAAGGGGTGAGCCGCCGTGCAGGAACGCGACGCAACGGCACCGCACGACACCACGCAGACCACCGGCGCGGCACGGACGGGGCAGCCGGCCGGGCCCGCACCGGACGCCCCGGCCGGCCCGCCCGGACACGGACCCGGCCCCGGCACCGGGGGAGCCGGCGGCGCCCGGGACGGCGCGGACCCCGGCATCCCGGCCCTGGAGGTCACGGATGTGACGGTCCGGTTCGCCGGGCTGACCGCACTCGACGCGGTCGGCTTCACCGTCCGCCCCGGCACCGTGCACGCCCTGATCGGACCGAACGGCGCGGGCAAGTCGACCTGCTTCAACGTGCTGTCCGGTGTCTGCCGGCCCGCCTCCGGCAGCGTCCGGCTCGGCGACCGCGAACTGACCGGGCTGCCCCCGCACCGCATCGCCGGTCTCGGCGTGGCCCGCATCTTCCAGAACCTCGCCCTGCCGCCGCACGCCACCGTCGAGGACTGCCTGCTGCTCGGCCGGCACCGGCTGACCCGCACCGGTTTCCTCGCCGCCGGACTGCGGCTGCCCGCGGCGGCCCGTGAGGACCGGCGGCACCGCGAACGCGTCCGCGAGATCGCCGCGTTCGTCGGCATCGAAGGACAGCTCGACCGGCCCGCCGGCTCCCTCCCCTACGGGCAACAGAAACTCGCCGAGCTGGCACGGGCGCTGTGCATGGAGCCCCGGGTGCTGCTCCTCGACGAGCCCGTCGCCGGCATGACCGCCGACGAACGGCGCCGTACCGCGGCGGTCGTCGCGGGCGTCCGCGACAGCCTCGGCATCTCGATCGTCCTGGTGGAACACGACATGGGGGTGGTGATGCGGCTCGCGGACGCGGTGACCGTACTGGACTTCGGGCGCCGTATCGCCGACGGCGCCCCCGCAGACGTACAGAACGACCCGGCGGTGGTGCGGGCCTACCTGGGCGAGCGCGCCGAGCCAGAGGAGACCGCTTCATGAGCACCTTCGTCGAACTCCTGCTCAACGGCCTGTCCATGGGCTCCGTCTACGCCCTCATCGCCCTCGGCTTCGTCGTCATCTTCCGCGCCACCGAGGTCGTGAACTTCGCGCACGCCTCGCTGCTCCTCGCGGGCGGCTACGTCACCGCGACCCTCCACGACGACATCGGCTTCTGGCCCGCCCTGCTCGCCGGGGTCGCGGGCGCGGCCCTGGTGGGGGCGGCCGTGGAGTTCCTCGTGATGCGGCGCTACCGGGGCACCGACCAGAGCGTCCTCGCCATCGTCACCATCGGCGTCGACATCCTGCTCACCACCGAACTGACCCGGCGCATCGGCACGGACGTCCTCGCGATGGGCGACCCCTGGGGCAACGCCGTCCTCACCGTCGGACCGGTCTCCCTCGCGCACACCCGGATCGCAGCGCTCGTCACCGCGGCCCTGCTGATCACGGTGTTCCTGCTCGCCTTCCGCTTCACCTCCTGGGGGGTGGCCATGCGGGCCGCCGCCGAGAGCCCGGAGACCGCGGCGCTGATGGGCGTGCGCCTCGGGCGGGTGTCGCTGGGCGCCTGGGCGGTCGCGGGCGCTCTCGCCGCCGTCGCCGCGCTCTTCCTGACCGTCTTCCCGACGCCCGGACTGGAACGCGCCACCTCGCTCGCCGCGCTCAAGGCGTTCCCCGCGGCGATCCTCGGCGGCCTCGACTCGACGACCGGCGCACTCGTCGGCGGCCTCCTCGTCGGGGTCACCGAGTCGCTCGCCACCGGCTACCAGAGCGACCTCACCTTCCTCGGGCGCGGCCTCGGCGACCTCGCGCCCTACCTCGTGATGGTCGCGATCCTGCTCATCCGGCCCGCCGGGCTGTTCGGTACGAAGGAGCTCGCCCGTGTCTGAGGTCCTCACCCGCGACGAGGCGAGCAGCGCGCCGCCGACCGCTCCACGCCGGGCCGTCCGGCGGCCCGGGGTCCGGCCCCTGCTGTGGGTGGCCGGTGGTCTGCTGCTGGCGGCCCTGCCGTTCTACCTCGACCGGTTCTGGCTCCAGGCGGGACTGTTCGCGATGGCCGCCGCGATCGGCGCCATCGGCCTGAACCTCCTCACCGGCGCGACCGGCCAGCTCTCCATGGGCCACGCCTTCTTCCTCGCGGTCGGCGCCTACGGCTACTGCGTGTTCGCCGCCGACGGAGGCGGGGGCCTGACCGGCCTGGGGCTGCCGACCTGGCTGGCGGCCGTGCTCGCCGTGGCCGTCTCCGGGATCGCCGGAGGACTGTTCAGCCCGATCGCGGGCCGGCTGCGCGGCGCCTACCTCGGCATCGCCACGCTCGCCCTGATCTTCATCGGGCAGCACGTCCTGTTCAACGCGACGGATCTGACCGGCGGCTTCAACGGCCGCGACGTACCGCCGCTGAGCCTCTTCGGCCTCACCTTCGACGAGCGCGAGGTCGTCGTCGCGGCCGTGCCCTTCGGTTCGGCGGAGAAGCTCTGGTACGCGGGTCTCGTGCTGCTCCTCGGCTGCGGGCTGTTCGCCCGCGGGGTGCTGCGCGGCCGCCCGGGGCGGGCCATGAACGCGATCCGCGACCACCGGATCGCGGCCGGGGTGATCGGCGTGCCGGTCGCCCGCTACCGCGCCGCCGTGTTCGTCCTGTCCTCGATGTACGCGGGACTCGCGGGGGTGCTGCTCGCGCTCGTCTTCCAGCGGACGGTGCCCGACTACTTCGGGATCACGCTCTCGCTCGAATACCTCGCCATGATCGTCATCGGCGGGCTCGGTTCGGTCTCGGGGGCGGTGGTGGGAGCCGTCTTCGTCTCGCTGCTGCCCCAGCTGCTCACCCGCTACAGCGACGCGCTGCCCCTGGTCTCCGACCCGGGCACCGGCGGGGTCGCACCCGGTGAGGCAGCCCGGTACCTGTACGGCGCCGCCGTCGTGGCGGTGGTGCTCTTTCTGCCGGGCGGCCTGGTCAGGGTGGCCGCCCGGTTCCGTGTCCGGCCCCGTCCCGGGGCCACTGCAGGGGAGGAACGATGAGAACGACACATACGGCCAGGATGGCCGCCGGGGCGCTGGCCGCACTGCTCGTGCTGGCCGGCTGCAGCTCCAAGGCCAAGGACGACGACGGCGCCGGCAAGCCCGCGGCCGGCGGGGTGAAGACCGGCGACGGGATCTCCGGCAAGACGATCAACCTCGGCGTGCTCACCGACATGACCGGGGTGTACGCGACACTCGGCAAGAGCGTCACCCAGGCCCAGCAGCTGTACGTGAAGCAGACCAACGCCGACGGCGGGGTCTGCGGGTACAAACTGGCGCTGACCGTACGGGACCACGGCTACGACCCGCAGAAGGCCGTCTCCGGCTACACGGAGCTGGCCCCGAAGGTACTGGGCTTCACCCAGTTCATCGGCTCGCCCTTCGTGGCCGCCGTCAAACAGCGCATCGACGGGCAGGACAAGGCGCTCGTGCTGCCGCAGGCCTGGTCGGCGACACTGCTGGGCAGCCCCTACATACGGGTCATCGGCTCCACGTACGACATCGAGACGATCAACGCGATCGACTTCCTGATGAAGGAGAAGGGCCTCAAGAAGGGCGACAAGGTCGGGCACGTGTACTTCGAGGGGGACTACGGCGAGAACGCCCTGACCGGCTCCCGGTACATGGCGAAGAAGGCGGGTCTCAAGGTCGTCGAGCAGAAGATCAAGCCGACCGACAACGACATGACCGGGCAGGTCGTCGCCCTGAAGAAGGCCGGGGTCAAGGCCATCGTGATCAGCGCGGGCCCGCGCCAGGCGGCCTCGCTCGTCGGGGTCGCGGCGGCGAGCAGGTTCGGGGTCCCGATCATCGGGAACAACTCGGCGTACGCCCCGCAGCTCCTCGCCACCCCCGCCGCGCCCGCGCTGGAGGCGAACTACTACGTGGCCTCGCCCTCGCTGCCGATCGGGGCCGACACCCCGCAGGCGAAGAAGCTGGTCGCCGACTACAAGGCCGCCTACCCGAAGGACAGCCTGGACAACGGCGTGGTGGCCGGCTGGACCGCCGCCTCGGCGTTCGGTGAGGCCCTGAAGAAGGCCTGCGCCGCCAAGGACCTCACCCGTGAGGGCGTGGACAAGGCCCTGCTGACCATCGACGCGTTCGACCCGGGCTTCGGCGTCACCCAGAACTTCGGCGACCCGAAGGCCGCCTCCTCCAAGGAGAGCGTCATCCTGCGGCCCGACAAGAGCGC
Organism: Streptomyces sp. M41(2017); assembly: GCF_002078175.1. Lineage (GTDB taxonomy): Bacteria > Actinomycetota > Actinomycetes > Streptomycetales > Streptomycetaceae > Streptomyces. The sequence goes on from NZ_MWFK01000001.1 coordinate 4,598,268, forward strand.
CGTGGGCGGCATGAAGGTCGTCCAGGAGGCCGAGGCCTCGTCCGCAGCCCAGGGATACACCCCCGGCGCCTCCTGACCCGTCCCGCTGACGCACAAGGGCCCCGAACCGGATGGTTCGGGGCCCTTGTGACGATGTACGCGGGGTTACGGGAGCTGAGCGGCCCGTGCCTCGCGGCGGTTGTCCCGGAAGTTGTTCACCCGGCGGGCCGTGGCGAACAGCGGGATGACCGCTCCCATGACCAGCTGGAGCGCACAGCCGGTCTGCAGGAGCAACTGACCGCTCGGGGCGTCGAACGCCCACGCGGCCAGGAGACCCATCGACAGGACGATCCAGGAGAGCATCGCGACCGCGAGGCGGCCCCGCGGCTTCGGGTACTCGACCCGGCTCACCATCAGCCAGGCGGTGCCGATGATCGCCATGAGCGTGGCGACGAACGGCAGCTCCAGCAGCACGATGGAGACGACGGTGAGGGCTCCGAACGGGGACGGCATGCCCTGGAAGGTGCCGTCCTTGACCGTCACGCACGAGAAGCGCGCCAGTCTCAGCACCACCGCCAGCAGCACCACGATGGCACCGACCGCCGCGACCCGCTGATGCGCGTCGTCCGCGACCATGCCGTAGACCAGGACGAAGTACGCCGGCGCGAGCCCGAAGCTGATCAGGTCCGACAGGTTGTCCAGCTCGGCGCCCATGGGGGAGGAGCGCAGCTTGCGGGCGACCAGACCGTCGAAGAGGTCGAAGACGGCCGCGCAGAGCATGAGGATGACGGCCGTCGCGGCGCTGTGCCGCGCCATGCCCGTCTCCTGGCTGCCGGTGAGGTGCGGGATCAGAATGCCCGTGGTGGTGAAGTACACCGCCATGAACCCGCACGTGGCGTTGCCGAGGGTGAGGGTGTCCGCTATCGACAGACGGAGCGAGAGGGGCATCTCCTCGTCGTCGTCGATGTCGTCGGCCTCCGGCACCCAGCCGGCCTGTGTCTCAGGATCAACCACGGTCAATTCGAGTCACCCCAGCCACGGTCTTCTGACCGACCTCCACATCGACCTCGACACCCTCGGGCAGGTAGATGTCGACGCGCGAGCCGAAGCGGATCAGTCCGATCCGGTCGCCCTGCTCGACCTTGGTGCCCTGCGGGATGTACGGGACGATGCGACGAGCCACGGCGCCGGCGATCTGGATCATCTCGATGTCACCGAGTTCGGTGTCGAAGTGCCAGACGACGCGCTCGTTGTTCTCGCTCTCCTTGTTGAACGCCGGAACGAACCCGCCGGGGATGTGCTCCACCGACGTCACCGTGCCGGAGAGGGGCGCACGGTTGACGTGGACGTTGAGCGGGCTCATGAAGATCGCGACGCGGGTCCGTCCGTCCTTCCACGGCATGATGCTCTGCACCACGCCGTCGGCGGGCGAGATCACCCGGCCCTGAGCGATCTCGCGCTCGGGGTCGCGGAAGAACCACAGCATCCCGGCCGCGAGCGCGGTGGCGGGTACGGCCACGGCCCGGGCCGCGCCGGAGCGGCGCGAACGGGCCAGGCTGAGTGCTGCGGTGGCGACGGTCGGGAGGAGCCACGGCGATGCTCCGCGCGCGAGGCGGACGCCGGTCCGGCTGTCGCGAGGTGCAGAGGTTTGGCTGTGGGGCATGGATGACCTTCGTAGCGGATGATGCCGCGCTCTTACGGGGGACGGCGGCTTTCACGCGATCGTACCGGTCGCGCACCACAACTGGGCAAGCCAGGAAGCGGAGTCGACGGCCGAAGAGTGTTGACGGGGTGTGATCTTCTTCGCGAAGAAAACACCCCGAACCAGGACATCTAACCCTGGAGTCGATACTCTTCGAGCAGCCGGCGGCCGATGATCATTTTCTGGATTTCGGCGGTACCTTCACCGATCAACAGCATCGGCGCCTCGCGGTAGAGGCGCTCGATCTCGTACTCCTTGGAGAAGCCGTAGCCGCCGTGGATCCGGAAAGCATCCTCCACGACCTCCTTGCAGTACTCGGAGGCGAGGTACTTCGCCATCCCTGCTTCGAGGTCGTTTCGTTCCCCGGAGTCCTTTTTGCGAGCCGCGTTCACCATCATTGCATGGGCGGCCTCGACCTTGGTAGCCATCTCGGCCAGCTTGAACTGGATGGCCTGGTGCTGGGCGATCGCCTTGCCGAAAGTGTGGCGTTGCTGGGCATACGAGACGCCCAGCTCGAAAGCACGCTGGGCGACACCGCAGCCACGCGCCGCGACGTTGACGCGGCCGACCTCGACTCCGTCCATCATTTGGTAAAACCCTCGGCCCGTGGTCCCGCCGAGCACCCGATCGGCCGGAATGCGCAGTCCGTCCATGATGAGTTCGGTGGTGTCGACCCCCTTGTACCCCATCTTGTCGATCTTCCCGGGAATGGTGAGGCCGGGACGGACCTCTCCGAAGCCGGGCTCCTTCTCCACCAGGAAGGTCGTCATCGACTTGTGGGGCGCCGTGCCCTCGGGGTGTCCTTCGTCACTTCGGACCAGAACGGCCACCAGCGTCGACGTCCCGCCGTTCGTCAGCCACATCTTCTGGCCGTTCAGGACGTACTCGTCGCCGTCCTTCACCGCCTTCGACGAGATCGCCGACACGTCCGAGCCGAGCGCCGGCTCCGACATCGAGAACGCGCCGCGCACCTCGCCGAGCGCCATCCGCGGCAGGAAGTGGTCCTTCTGCTCCTGCGTGCCGTGCTGCTTGAGCATGTACGCGACGATGAAGTGCGTGTTGATGATGCCGGAGACGGACATCCAGCCGCGCGCGATCTCCTCGACGCACAGCGCGTACGTCAGGAGGGACTCGCCGAGACCGCCGTACTCCTCGGGGATCATCAGACCGAACAGGCCGAGTTCCTTCAGGCCGTCGACGATGTCCTGCGGATACTCGTCGCGGTGCTCCAGCTCGGTCGCGACCGGAATGATCTCCTTGTCCACGAAGTCCCGGACGGTGGAGAGGATCTCCCGCTGGACGTCCGTGAGACCGGCGGTCTGGGCGAGTCGCGCCATGGCTACTTCTCCTGCTCCTTGAGCTGGGGGCGGCCGGGCTGTTCGCCGCCGCGCTCCTTGATGTACGTCTCGGTGGGGACCATCACCTTGCGGCGGAAGACACAGACCAGCGTGCCGTCCTGCTTGTAGCCCTTGGTCTCGACGTACACGATCCCGCGGTCCGTCTTGGAGCGGGAGGGCGTCTTGTCGAGGACCGTCGTCTCGCCGTAGACCGTGTCGCCGTGGAAGGTCGGCGCCACGTGCTTCAGCGACTCGACCTCCAGGTTGGCGATCGCCTTGCCCGAGACGTCCGGCACGGACATGCCCAGCAGCAGCGAGTAGATGTAGTTCCCCACGACCACGTTCTTGCCGAAATCGGTCGTCTTCTCCGCATAGTTGCTGTCCATGTGGAGCGGGTGGTGGTTCATGGTCAGCAGGCAGAAGAGGTGGTCGTCGTACTCGGTGACCGTCTTGCCGGGCCAGTGCTTGTAGACCGCGCCGACCTCGAACTCCTCGTAGGTGCGTCCGAACTGCATGGTGCTCAGGCCTCCGGGGCTTCGAAGCTGGACGTGCGCCGCATGCCGGCGGCCCGGCCCTTGCCCGAGATGACCAGGGCCATCTTGCGGCTGGCCTCGTCGATCATCTCGTCGCCGAGCATCGCGGAGCCCTTCTTGCCGCCCGCCTCGGACGTGTAGTAGTCGTACGCGTCCAGGATCAGCTCGGCGTGGTCGTAGTCCTCCTGGGAGGGCGAGAAGATCTCGTTGGAGGCCTCCACCTGGCCCGGGTGCAGCACCCACTTGCCGTCGAAGCCGAGCGCGGCGGCGCGCTGCGCGACCTCGCGGTAGCCCTCGACGTTGCGGATCTGCAGGTAGGGGCCGTCGATCGCCTGAAGGTTGTTGGCGCGGGCGGCCATCAGGATCTTCATCAGGATGTAGTGGTAGGCGTCCGCGGGGTAGCCGGGCGGCTGCTCGCCGACGACCAGCGACTTCATGTTGATCGACGCCATGAAGTCGGCCGGGCCGAAGATGATCGTCTCCACGCGCGGGGAGGCCTGCGCGATCGCGTTGACGTTGTTGAGCCCCTGGGCGTTCTCGATCTGCGCCTCGATGCCGATCTTGCCGACCTCGAAGCCCATCGTCTTCTCGATCTGCGTCAGCAGCAGGTCGAGCGCCACCACCTGCTGGGCGTCCTGGACCTTCGGCAGCATGATGCAGTCGAGGTTCGGCCCCGCGCCCTCGACGACCGTGACGACGTCGCGGTACGTCCACTCGGTGGTCCAGTCGTTGACGCGCACGACCCGCGTCTTGCCGGTCCAGTCGCCCTCGTTGAGGAACTTGACGATGGTGTGCCGGGCGTCGGGCTTGGCCAGCGGCGCGCACGCGTCCTCCAGGTCGAGGAAGACCTGGTCCGCGGGGAGCCCCTGCGCCTTCTCCAGGAAGCGCGGGTTGCTTCCGGGGACCGCGAGACAGGAGCGGCGCGGACGCAGACGGTTGACGGGCGATGTCATGCGGGGACCTCCAGGGGGCCGAGCTTGTTCGCTTTGCGGATCTCGTCGACGATACGGCCGATGATTCCGGTGATGTCGAAGTCCTTCGGGGTGAAGACGGCGGCCACTCCCGCGGCACGCAGTTGTTCGGCGTCGGCGTTCGGGATGATCCCGCCCGCGATCACCGGGATGTCGGCGGCGCCGGCCTTGCGCAGTTTCTCCAGGACGTCCGGCACCAACTGGGCGTGCGAGCCGGACAGGATGGACAGGCCCACGGCGTGCACGTCCTCGTCGACGGCCGCGTCCACGATCTGTTCCGGGGTGAGCCGGATGCCCTGGTAGACCACCTCGAACCCGGCGTCGCGGGCCCGCACGGCGATCTGCTCGGCGCCGTTGGAGTGCCCGTCGAGGCCCGGCTTGCCCACCAGGAACCGGAGCTTGCCGACGCCCAGGTCGCGGGCCGTCAGTTCCACCTTGCGGCGCACCAGGGCGAGCCCGGTGCCCTCGCCGGCGCTGACCGCGACGGGCGCGGAGGAGACGCCGGTGGGGGCGCGGAACTCACCGAACACCTCGCGCAGCGCCCCGGCCCACTCGCCGGTCGTGACGCCGGCGCGGGCGCACTCCAGGGTGGCCTCCATGAGGTTGCCGGTGCCCTCGGCGGCCTCCTTCAGCCGCTCCAGCGCCTTGCACGGGCGCGGGTGGTTGAAGGGCGGCTGGTAGCGCGTGTCCCGCCAGGTCTGGAGCGCGGAGACGACCCGGGCCTCGACGGCCGGGTCGACCGTCTGGATCGCGGCGTCCAGGTCGGCCGTGAGCGGGTTGGGCTCGGTCGACTCGTAGATGTTGACGCCGACGATCTTCTCCTGGCCGGACTCGATCCGGCCCCGCCGCTCGGCGTGCGAGGAGACGAGCTGCGACTTCAGGTAGCCCGACTCGACGGCGGCCATCGCGCCGCCCATCTCCTCGATCCGGTCCATCTCGGCCAGCGACTCCTCGACGAGGGCCGCGACCTTGGCCTCGATCACGTGCGAACCCTCGAAGATGTCCTCGTACTCCAGCAGGTCGCTCTCGTGCGCGAGGACCTGCTGGATGCGCAGCGACCACTGCTGGTCCCAGGGGCGGGGCAGGCCCAGCGCCTCGTTCCAGGCGGGCAGTTGGACGGCGCGGGCGCGGGCGTCCTTGGACAGCGTCACGGCCAGCATCTCCAGCACGATCCGCTGGACGTTGTTCTCCGGCTGCGCCTCGGTCAGGCCGAGGGAGTTGACCTGGACGCCGTAGCGGAAGCGGCGCTGTTTGGGGTTCTCGATGCCGTACCGCTCGCGGGTGATCTTGTCCCAGATGCGGCCGAACGCCCGCATCTTGCACATCTCCTCGATGAAGCGGACGCCCGCGTTCACGAAGAAGGAGATCCGGGCCACGACATCGCCCTTGCGGTCCTCGGCGATCTGCCCGGACGCGAACACCGCGTCCAGGACGGCGATCGCGGTGGACATCGCGTAGGCGATCTCCTGGACCGGTGTGGCGCCCGCCTCCTGCAGGTGGTAGCTGCAGATGTTGATCGGGTTCCACTTGGGGATGTGGTTCACCGTGTACGTGATCATGTCCGTCGTGAGACGGAGGGAGGGGACCGGCGGGAACACGTGCGTGCCCCGCGACAGGTACTCCTTCACGATGTCGTTCTGGGTGGTGCCCTGGAGCCGGGTGATGTCGACGCCCTGCTCCTCGGCGACGACCTGATAGAGCGCCAGCAGCCACATGGCGGTGGCGTTGATGGTCATCGAGGTGTTCATCTGGTCCAGGGGGATGTCCTGGAACAGCCGGCGCATGTCACCGACGTGCGAGACCGGGACCCCGACCCGGCCCACCTCGCCGCGGGCGAGGATGTGGTCGGGGTCGTAGCCGGTCTGCGTGGGCAGGTCGAAGGCCACGGACAGGCCCGTCTGCCCCTTGGCGAGGTTGCGGCGGTACAACTCGTTGGACGCCTCGGCGGTGGAGTGTCCGGCGTACGTGCGCATGAGCCACGGCCGGTCCTTCTCCGCCCTCGCCGGGGCGGGCTGACGCTCGGTCATGGCGGACCTCAGACGTTCCGGAAGCGGTTGATGGCGTCGATGTGCCGGGCGCGCTTCTCCTCGTCGCGCACGCCCAGACCCTCCTGGGGTGCCAGCGCGAGCACGCCGACCTTGCCCTGGTGGAGGTTGCGGTGCACGTCGTAGGCGGCCTGCCCGGTGTCCTCCAGGGAGTACACCTTGGAGAGCGTGGGGTGGATCTTGCCCTTGGCGACGAGCCGGTTGGCCTCCCAGGCCTCGCGGTAGTTCGCGAAGTGCGAGCCGATGATCCGCTTGAGGGACATCCACAGGTAGCGGTTGTCGTACTCGTGCATGTAGCCCGACGTCGAGGCGCAGGTGGTGATGGTGCCGCCCTTGCGGGTGACGTAGACGCTCGCGCCGAAGGTCTCGCGGCCGGGGTGCTCGAAGACGATGTCGATGTCCTCGCCGCCGGTGAACTCGCGGATGCGCTTGCCGAAGCGCTTCCACTCCTTCGGGTCCTGGGTGGTCTCGTCCTTCCAGAACTTGTAGCCCTCGGCGTTGCGGTCGATGATCGCCTCGGCGCCCATCGCGCGGCAGATGTCCGCCTTCTGCGGGCTGCTCACGACGCAGATCGGGTTGGCGCCGCCGGCCAGCGCGAACTGCGTGGCGTAGGAGCCGAGTCCGCCGCTGGCGCCCCAGATGAGGACGTTGTCGCCCTGCTTCATGCCGGCGCCGTTGCGGGAGACGAGCTGCCGGTAGGCGGTGGAGTTCACCAGGCCGGGAGCGGCGGCCTCCTCCCAGCTCAGGTGGTCCGGCTTCGGCATGAGCTGGTTGGACTTGACGAGCGCGATCTCGGCGAGGCCGCCGAAGTTGGTCTCGAAGCCCCAGATCCGCTGCTCGGGGTCGAGCATCGTGTCGTTGTGACCGTCCGAGGACTCCAGCTCGACCGAGAGGCAGTGCGCGACGACCTCGTCCCCGGGCTTCCAGGAGTTCACGCCGGGGCCGGTGCGCAGCACGACGCCCGCGAGGTCCGAGCCGATGATGTGGTACGGCAGGTCGTGGCGCTTGCTGAGCTCGCTGAGCCGCCCGTAGCGCTCCAGGAAGCTGAAGGTCGAGACCGGCTCGAAGATCGACGTCCAGACCGAGTTGTAGTTCACGGAGGACGCCATGACGGCCACCAGGGCCTCGCCGGGGCCGAGCTCCGGCACCGGCACGTCGTCCAGGTGGATCGACTTGCGGGGGTCCTTGTCGCGGGAACCGAGCCCCGCGAACATCTCCGCCTCGTCCTTGTGCACGGTGATCGCGCGGTAGGACTCGGGGAGCGGAAGAGCGGCGAAGTCGGCGGACGTGGCCGTCTGCGACTGGATCGCGTCCAGGATTTCCTTCACGTGGTGCCTCCGGCGATGAGCGTCCTGAGGGGAACGCTGAGGGTTACGTCGGTGCTGCTGCTGAGGGTGGGGGTGTGCCGTCGGTCCGGCGGAGGTGGTGCTGGGCAGCGCTTGGTGTGCGCGAGAGGGTGCCTGTGACGCAGGCGTCCGGGCGCGCAGGCCGTCGGCTTGCGGGGACAGCCGGCGTACGAAGGGTCTCTGCACGCCGGCCGCCCGGACTCCTTCAACGTATGGCACGCCGTGTCACCTGACAAGGCACGCAGTGCCAAAAGTTGCGCTCAGATGAAATCTTTACGTAACACGTGAGCGATGATCGATCAGATCAGGGCATAAAAACACCGGACGCGCTCAAAAGGAGCCCGTCCGGTGCTGAATCAACCCGTCCGGCCACTGCGGACGGGCGGTACTGCCCAAGGTGTGCGAGGGGCCGGCTAGGGCCGGTCCTTGAGTGCCTGCTCGATGGTGCGCATCACCTGGTCCAGGGGGGCGTCCACCCGGGCCACGGTCACCAGCACATCCCCCTCGGTGAAGGACGAGGCGGCGGCGGCCGGTCGCGGCGCGGTCTCCCGTCCCGCGCCGATCCCCGTGCCGAACGTCTTGCGGACGATGGCGAAGGCGTGGTCCAGCTGGGTCTCCACGTCACCCTGGCCACCGGCCCGCAGCCACCGCCGCAGCACGTGGTTGTGCGCCGTGACCACGGCCGACGCGGCGACCTCCGCGAGCAGCGGATCGTCATTGGCGTCGTCGTCGTGCGCGTGCTCGTCGAAGTGGCCGAGGAGATAGCGCGTGAAGAGCCGCTCGTAGCGCGCCACGGAGGCGATCTCGGCCTCGCGCAGCGTCGGTACCTCGCGGGTCAGTTTGTAGCGGGAGACGGAGATCTCCGGCTGCGCCGCGTACATCCGCATGACTTCCTTGATGCCGCGGCACACGGTGTCGAGCGGATGCTCGTGCGCGGGCGCCGCGTTGAGCACCGCCTCGGCCCGGATCAGGGTGTCGTCGTGGTCCGGGAAGATCGCCTCTTCCTTGGAGCGGAAGTGGCGGAAGAAGGTGCGGCGGGCCACCCCCGCCCGGGCGGCGATCTCGTCGACGGTGGTCGCCTCGTACCCCTTGGTCGCGAACAGCTCCATGGCCGCGGCCGCCAGCTCCCGGCGCATCTTGAGCCGTTGGGCCGCCGCGCGGTTGCCCGCGGCGCTCTCCGGAGGAGCGTCGGACGTGGCGGGGGTACGTGAGGACTTGGCGGGCTGGGGCATGACCCGAACGTACTGCATGGGTGCAGGAGAGCGCGCATGTCCGGGGATCCCCCCGCCCGGGACGGGCGAGGGGTTTCCGGCCGGTTCGAGCAGTCCGCCCCAGTCGGCGTCCGCCGTGAACGAGTCGCCCGGACGCTCAGCGGCGGGCATATTCGCGGAAACCGCGGCCCGTCTTGCGGCCGAGGCAGCCCGCGGCCACCAGGTGCTCCAGGAGTGGCGCGGGGGCCAGTCCCGGGTCGCGGAACTCGCGGTGCAGGACCTTCTCGATGGCCAGCGACACGTCGAGACCGACCACGTCGAGCAGTTCGAACGGGCCCATCGGGTAGCCGCCGCCCAGCTTCATCGCCGCGTCGATGTCGTCGAGCGAGGCGTAGTGCTCCTGCACCATCTTGATCGCGTTGTTGAGGTACGGGAACAGCAGCGCGTTCACGATGAAGCCGGCCCGGTCGCCGCAGTCCACCGGGTGCTTGCGGATCGTCGCGCAGACCTCGCGCACGGTGGCGTGCACGTCGTCCGCGGTCAGCACGGTCCGCACGACCTCGACGAGCTTCATCGCGGGGGCCGGGTTGAAGAAGTGCATGCCGATCACGTCCTGCGGGCGCGAGGTGGCGCGCGCGCAGGCGACGACGGGGAGCGACGAGGTGGTGGTGGCGAGGATCGCGCCCGGCTTGCAGACCTTGTCGAAGACGCCGAACAGCTGCTGCTTGACCTCCAGGTCCTCCGCGACCGCCTCCAGCGCCAGATCGACGTCGGCGAAGTCGTCGTAGCTGCCGGTCGGCGTGATCCGCTCCAGGGTCTGCGCCGCCGCCTCGGCCGTCAGCCGGCCCTTGTCGACGGAGCGGGAGAGGGACTTGCCGATCCGTGCCTTCGCGGCCTGCGCCTTCTCCTCGCTGCGGGCCGCGAGGACGACGGTGTGGCCGGCCTTGGCGAAGACCTCCGCGATGCCGGAGGCCATCGTCCCGGAGCCCGCGACACCGACCGAGCGGACGGTGCGGCCGGGGGCCTGCGTGCCGTCCTGCGACGGCGTCAGCGCGTCCCGCACGACGGTGGCGCCGCCGGGGGCGTCGTAGGAGTAGAAACCGCGGCCGGACTTGCGCCCGGTCAGGCCCGCCTCGCTGAGCTGCTTGAGGATGGGCGCGGGGGCGTGCAGCCGGTCCTGGGACTCGGCGTACATGGCCTCCAGGACCGTGCGCGCGGTGTCCACGCCGATCAGGTCGAGCAGCGCGAGCGGGCCCATGGGCAGTCCGCAGCCGAGCTTCATGGCCGCGTCGATGTCCTCGCGCGAGGCGTACTTCGCCTCGTACATCGCGGCCGCCTGGTTGAGGTAGCCGAACAGCAGTCCGTCGGCGACGAATCCGGGGCGGTCCCCGACCGCGACGGGCTCCTTGCCGAGTTCCAGGGCCAGATCGGTGACCGCGGCGACGGCGGCCGGCGCGGTCAGCACCGAGGAGACGACCTCGACCAGCTTCATGGCCGGCGCCGGGTTGAAGAAGTGCAGGCCGAGCACGCGCTCGGGGCGGGAGGAGTCGGCGGCGAGCCGGGTCACGGACAGCGCGTTGGTGCCCGTCGCGAGGATCGTCTCGGGCCGCACGATGCCGTCCAGCGCCCGGAAGACCTGCTGCTTGATGTCGTACGACTCCGGGGTCACCTCGATGACGAGGTCGGCGTCGGCGGCGGCCGCGAGGTCGGTGGAGGTGCGGAACCGGCCGAGGGCGTCCGTGCGCTCCTGCTCACTGAGCCGCCCGCGCCCCACGGCGCGTCCGGTGGAGGCTTCGAGGGCGGCGACGGCCTGGACGGCCGCGGCCTCGCTGATGTCGATGCCGATGACGTCGCGGCCGGCCCGGGCCAGGACTTCGGCGATGCCGGTGCCCATGGTGCCGAGGCCGACGACGGCGACGGTCTTCAGCGGGGACAGAGGGGTGTCGGACAGGGGAGTGGCCATCGCGGGACTCCTGGGAGAGGGTGACGACTGAGGGGTGCGCCCGGGTACGCCGAACAGGCGCACACGGTGCGGAGGTTGCGGGTGTCGACCGGGCTGACGAGCGCACACGCCCGGTGGCGAACGGGGCGCCGAAGAGAGCGCGCCCGTGTGGCGGTGGAGCCGACCGGCCCTGTCCCGGAGCCGTGTCGTACTGCGGTACCTGAGGTACCGGACCGACTGCTCTCCCGGCGGCTGCGTCACCAGGCCACCGAGAGGTCCAACACGAGTGGGTAACTCGCTCGTCTGAGCTTAACCCGCCGGTAACGAGCGCGCCAGCCCCCGACTTTGTGATGTAGGTCCCCGCACCTCACGGGCGTGCCTAAGCTCGGCCCATGGACGAAGCGTTGCGATCACTCACGGAGCGTGTACGGGCCGAGGCGGGGGCGTCACCGGGGTACGAACGCCTCGCGGCGACCGAGGACCCCGAAGTCCTGGCGGCCGCGCTGACCGAACCCGGACAGCCCTTGTGGGCGCGGGAGTTGGTCGCCTTCCGGCTCGGCACCGCCGGTGACCGGCGGGCCTTCGAGGCGCTCGTCCTGCTGCTGAACCACCGCGATCCCGAGCGCTGCGCCTCCGCGGCCCGTGCCCTGGCCCGGCTCGGCGACGCCCGCACGGCCCGCGCCGCCGCCGCGCTCGCCACGAACGAACTGCGCGTCGCCTACGCCCTCCAGCCGGTCCGGCTGCTGGCCGAACTCCGCGCCCCCGAGGCCGTACCCGCGCTGATCACCGTCCTGCGCCGCAGGCTGCACCCGCACGACCCGTACCGCAGGGTCGCGCTCGCCTGCGTCGAGGGCCTCGGGACCCTGGGTGACGCCCGGGCCCGCCCGGTCCTGACCGAGGCGCTGGCCCACCCGGCGCTCGCGCAGGCCGCCGTCCGCGCACTGGACCGGCTTCCCGAGGGGGGAGCCGGCGGCACGCGCTGACGCACCCGGGGGAGGCGGCCCCGTGCGCGGACGGCGGCAGCCGGGTCACGCGCGCGGCAGGGTCCGGACGTAGCGCACCTCGGGCACCTCGACGCCGGCCGCCTCGAAGGGCTCCTCCGCCCCGTCGGCGCCGAAGCCGGCCCGCTCGTAGAACCGGCGGGCCGGGATGTTGTCCCTGAGGACCCACAGCAGCATGCGCTCCCGCCCGGCGGCCACGCACCGGTCGACGGATGCCCGCAACAGGGCCTGCCCGACTCCCCGGCCCACCAGATCCGGATGGACGTAGATCGCGTACAGCTCGACGTCCGCGGGGCCGGCTTCGCCGTCGCGGTAGGGGCCGTGGCACGCCCAGCCCACCACCGTGCCCTCGCGCTCGCAGACCAGGTTCACCACGGAGCCGTCGGCGCGTTCGAGGTGGCCGCGGCGCCGTGCCGCGTCCTCGGACACGCTGAGCGCGTCCAGATACGACTGCGGCATGAGGCCCTTGTACGCGCTCTGCCAGCCGCGCACCCGGATCTCGGCCACGCGCGGACAGTCGGCGAGGGTCATCTCACGGACCCGGAGCGCGCTCACGCGCCGACCACCGCGAACGCCTCGATCTCCATCAGGAACTCGGGTCTCACCAGGGCGGCGACCTGGACGGCCGAGGCGGCCGGCAGCCGGTCGGCGGGCAGGTGCGCGGCCCGGGCGGCCCGGATGGCGGGCAGGTGGGCCATGTCCGTGACGAAGAAGGTCAGTTTGACCACGTCCTCGAAGGTGGCGCCCGCCGCCGCCAGACAGCGGCGCAGGTTCTCGAAGACCTGGCGGGCCTGCGCCTCGGCGTCGCCCTCCCCGACGATCGCGCCGTCCTCGTCCAGCGGGAGCTGGCCCGAGACGGCCACGAAGCGCCCCGTGGCCGCCACCACGTGGGAGTACGCGGTGGCGGGGGCGACCCCGTCGGGGGCGGGGATGCGGGTCGGATCACTCATGGGTCCATCGTGGACCACGGGTCCGACAGCGCCCCCGACGGGGCCTCGCCCGGCTGAGGGTTCAGCCCCGGAAGCCGAGCAGCCCGTGCAGCGCCGAGCCCCGTGCCGAGGTGGACGCGGCCTTCGTGGTCAGCGGCTTGGGGTCGGGCAGCGTCTTGCACACCGCGTCGGCCTCACCGTCGCCGCGCGGCACCTTGCCGTCGGTCAGATACGTCGCCAGGTACTTGTCCAGGCAGGCGTTGCCGCTCAGTGTGATCCCGTGGTTCCCGCCGCCCTGTTCGACGACCAGGCTGGAACCGCGCAGCTGCTGATGGACCGTGACGCCGCCCTCGTACGGGGTGGCCGCGTCGTTGGTCGCCTGGAACAGCAGCGTGGGCGGCAGCCGGTGGTTGGAGATGTCCACCGGCCGCAGCGAGTCCGTCGGCCAGAACGCGCACGGCGCGTTGTACCAGGCGTTGTTCCAGGCCATGAACGGCGCCTTGTCGTACACCGCCCAGTTGTCCTTGCGCCACTTACGCCAGTCGCGTGGCCAGGAGGCGTCACGGCACTGCACGGACGTGTAGACGCTGTACCCGTTGTCGCCCGAGGCGTCGACGGCCGCGAAGTTGTCGTAGGCCTCGACGAGCGCGTCCGAGTCCTTGCCGTTCACATAGGACGCGAACGCCTGGGCGAGGTAGGGCCAGTAGCCGTTGTAGTAGCCGCCCGGGATGAAGGTGTCCTCCAGTTCGGAGGCGCCCACCTTCTTCTGCGCGGGCTTCTTGGCGAGCGCCGCGCGCATCGCGTACCACTTGGCCTCGACCTTGGCCGGATCGGTGCCGAGCTTGTAGGTGGTGTTGTTCTTCGCGACCCACGCGAGGAACGCCAGGTGACGGTCGTTGAAGGCGTAGTCCTGGCTGAGGTTGTCCTCGTACCAGACGCCGGTGGGGTCGACGATGGAGTCCAGCACGAGCCGGCGGACCCGCTGCGGGTACAGCTTGGCGTAGACGGCCCCGAGGTAGGTGCCGTACGAGTACCCGAAGTAGTTGATCTTCTTGGCGCCGAGTGCGGCACGGATCGCGTCCATGTCGCGGACGGCGCTCACCGTGTCGATGTACGGCAGCAGCTCCGCGTACTTGGTGCCGCACGCCGCGGCGAAGGACTTCGCACGGTCGAGATTGGCCTTCTCCAGGGCCTTGGTGCTCGGCACGGAGTCCGGCCGGACCGGCTTGAACTGGCCCGGCCTGCAGTCGAGGGCGGGCTTGCTCGCGCCCACGCCGCGCGGGTCGAAGCCGATCACGTCGTACTGCGCCGCCACGGCCTTGGGCAGTGCGGAGGCGACGAACCCGGCCAGCGTGAGACCGCTGCCGCCGGGACCGCCGGGGTTCACCAGGAGCGGGCCCTGGTACGTCTTCGCGGTGTGCGGGACGCGGGACAGGGCGAGGGTGATGCGCTCGCTGTAGGGGTTCGAGTGGTCCAGCGGCACCTTCAGGGAGGCGCACTGGAGGGTCGGGTAGTCGCTGGTGGCGCACTTCTTCCAGCCGAGCTTCGCGGCCGGGGCGCTGCGCGGTGCGGCCGCGGGGCCGGCGCTCGCGTCGGCGGGGGCCGACGTGATCACCCCGGCCAGTACGGCGGCAGCCCCGCACAGAGCAGCTGCGCGTTTCTTCACAAGGCCTCCCAGGACGGAGGATTTCGAGCCGTGCACGCCACGGCCTTCGCCGTATCGTCCCGGAGCCGGGCCCCGGACGAACGCGTTCCGGCAAGACTCGACCCGATTGGTCCGCCCGATGCGCTCGGATGCCGCCGCGGGTCGCCCCTCGGCCCTTTCCGGCCAGGTGTCCTGAGGGAGCGTCAGAGGAGCGTGAGCTGGGTGGGTTCCGGGGCTGCCGGGGCCGGTGGCTCGGGGGTGGTGATCCGGCGCGGCATCCCCGCGCGCGTGGGGCCGATGCCGTACTCCTCGGCCAGCTCGTGGACCTGGCGGGTGATCCGGCGCTGGTACCACTTCGGGGCGTAGGCGCCCTCCGCGTACAGCCGCTCGTAACGCGGTACGAGATGCGGGTGGTGGTGCCCGAGCCAGGCCATGAACCACTCGCGGGCGCCGGGCCGCAGATGCAGCACCAGCGGGGTCACGGAGGACGCCCCGGAGGCCGCGATCGCCCGTACGGTGGCGCGCAGTTGGGCGGGATGGTCACCGAGGAACGGGATCACGGGCGCCATCAGGACGCCGCAGTCGATGCCGTGGTCCGTGAGGGTGCGGACGACGTCCAGACGGCGCTCCGGGGCCGGCGTGCCCGGCTCGACGGTGCGCCACAGCTCGGCGTCGGTGAAGCCCACGGACACCGAGATCCCGACGTCGGTCACCTCGGCCGCCTGCCTCAGCAGGTCCAGGTCGCGCAGGATGAGCGTGCCCTTGGTCAGGATGGAGAAGGGGTTCGCGTGGTCGCGCAGGGCCGCGATGATGCCCGGCATCAGCCGGTACCGGCCCTCGGCGCGCTGGTAGCAGTCGACGTTGGTGCCCATCGCGATGTGCTCGCCGTGCCAGCGGTGCGAGGCGAGCTGGCGGTGCAGCAGCTCCGGAGCGTTGACCTTGACCACGATCTGCGAGTCGAAGCCGAGGCCGGTGTCGAGGTCCAGGTAGCTGTGCGTCTTGCGCGCGAAACAGTAGACGCACGCGTGCGTGCAGCCCCGGTACGGGTTGACGGTCCACTCGAACGGCATCCGGGACGCCCCCGGCACCCGGTTCACGATCGAGCGCGCCCGGATCTCGTGGAAGGTGATCCCCCGGAACTCGGGGGTGTCGAACGTTCGTGTCGTCACCCGGTCCGCGCCGAACAGCGCGGCGTCCCGGGCGGGGTCCCCGGCGGGGTCCACGGTCAGGTTCTCCCAGCGCATGACGCCTCCTCGGTAGCACTGACCACAGAATAGAACATATGTTCCCTTGATCGTGCGACCGCGTTTCCCGGAAGCCCGGCCGACCCGGCCCGTACCCCACGGGCACCCCGATTTGGGCGCCCGGGCCGCCGGGTGGTTGGCTGACCGCACACCCGAGGAACCAACTGCTGGAGGAAGTGCCATGGCGCAGGTCGAGGCGACGACGGAGCGGGTCATCGCGGCGGACGCGGAGGCGGTGTTCGACGCCCTGGCCGACTACAGCGGCACGCGGCAGAAGCTGCTGCCCGAGCACTTCAGCGAGTACGAGGTCCGCGAGGGCGGCGACGGCGAGGGCACCCTCGTGCACTGGAAGCTCCAGGCCACCAGCAAGCGCGTCCGGGACTGCCTCCTGGAGGTGACCGAGCCCACCGACGGTGAACTCGTCGAGAAGGACCGCAACTCCTCCATGGTGACCACCTGGCGGGTGACCCCGGCCGGTGAGGGGGCGTCGCGTGTCGTGGTGACCAGCGTCTGGAACGGCGCGGGCGGCATCGGGGGCTTCTTCGAGCGGACCTTCGCGCCCAAGGGTCTCGCCCGCATCTACGACGCGGAGCTCGCCAACCTCGCCGCCCACGCCGAGAAGTGACACCGTCGACGCGGCGGTAACCCCCGGCGGGGCTCGCCGACCTCAAGAAGGGCCGCCCGAGGGCGTGTTGATCTCTCACCGGTTCGAGTGGATCTCCCGTCCTCCGGCGTTCGTGCCGTAACTCGTCGCGCTTGCTCGCAGTTGTCGCCATAAGCGGCAATTGTGCGCGGGTGCGACGAGGGGAGCGGTACGTGGGCGGGATCACTCTGGTGCAGGACGAACCGGTCGTCGCACCCCCGCCGGAGGCCGCGCCGCCGGCCGTCGAACCCGCCGGACTCGCCCCGCGCCAGGTGCGGTTGGTCTTCTGCGGGCTCATGCTGGCGCTGCTCCTCGCCGCCCTGGAGCAGATGATCGTCGCCACCGCGCTCCCCAGGATCGTCGGCGAGCTGCACGGCCTGGACAAGATGTCCTGGGCGATCACCGCCTACCTGCTCACCTCCACCGTCGGACTCCCGGTCTACGGCAAGCTCGGCGACCTCTTCGGCCGCAAGGGCGTCTTCCAGTTCGCCATCGTCGTCTTCGTGATCGGCTCGGCGCTCGCCGGCCGCGCGCAGACCATGGACCAGCTCATCGCCTTCCGCGCGGTCCAGGGCACCGGTGCCGGCGGCCTGATGATCGGTGTGCAGGCGATCATCGCGGACATCGTGCCGCCCCGGCAGCGCGGCCGCTACATGGGCCTGATCGGCGCCGCGTTCGGGCTCGCGTCGGTCGCGGGCCCGCTGCTCGGCGGCTACTTCACGGACCACCTCTCCTGGCGCTGGTGCTTCTACGTCAACGTGCCCTTCGGACTGCTCACCCTCGCGGTCGTCACCGTCGTGCTCAAGCTGCCGAAACCGTCCGTCCGCCGGCGCGTCGACGTCCTCGGCATCCTCCTCCTCGCCGCCGCGTCCACCTGCCTCGTCCTGCTGACCAGTTGGGGCGGCACCGAGTACGCCTGGGGCTCCCGCGCCATCCTCGGGCTCGCCGCCGGAGCCCTCGCCGCGACCGCGCTGTTCCTCGTCGTCGAACGCTTCGCCGTCGAACCCCTCATCCCGCTGCGGCTGTTCAAGGACGGCGTCTTCAACGTCACCGCGCTCGTCGGCCTGGTCGTCGGGGTCGCCCTCTTCGGCGCCGCCAGCTACCTGCCGACCTTCCTGCAGATGGTCGACGGCGCCAGCGCCACCGAGTCCGGACTGCTGATGCTGCCCATGATGGGCGGCATCGTCGGCGCCTCCATCGTCTCCGGCCAGCTCATCAGCCGCACCGGCCGCTACAAGCTCTTCCCGATCCTCGGCGGCGCCCTCTCCGTCGTCGGCATGTGGCTGCTCTCGCACCTGGAGGTCGACACCCCCCGGCTGCACTACAGCCTGTGGATGGCGATCCTCGGTGCCGGCATCGGCATGGTGATGCCGGTCTTGGTGCTCGCCGTGCAGAACTCCGTGCGCCCGGCCGACCTCGGCACCGCGACGAGCGCCAACAACTACTTCCGGCAGATCGGCGGAAGCGTCGGCGCAGCCGTCTTCGGCACCCTGTTCGCCGACCGGCTGGCCGACGCCCTCGCCGAACGCCTCCCCGCGCGCCCCGGCGCCCCCGCCGGGGAGGCCGAGTCCATCACCCCGCAGCTCGTCCACGCGATGCCCGCCGCCCTGCGCGACCAGTACATCGGCGCCTACGCGGACGCCATGCCGCGGATCTTCCTCTACCTCGTGCCGGTCCTCGTCCTCGGACTGGTCATCGCCTTCTTCCTCAAGGAGAAACCGCTGGTGTCCCACAACGCCCCCACCGCCGAGCCGGAGTCCGCGCAGGTGAACACCCCCATCCCGCCGGCCCGTTCGGGACACGCCGCCGGGATCCCCGTCTGCGGCACGGTGCAGCACTCCGACGGCACGGTCGTCCCCCGGGCCGCCCTCACCCTCATCGACGTCGGGGGACAGCAGATCGGGCGGGGCGCCAGCGGCGAGGACGGGCGCTACGCGCTGTCCACACCCGGCGCGGGATCGTACGTGCTGATCGCCGCGGCCGGCGGACACCAGCCGCAGGCCGTCTCCGTGACCGTCGGCGAACGACCCGTCGAACTCGACGTCGTGCTCGGCGGCGCGGGCCGCCTCGCCGGCAGCGTGCTGACCGCGGACGGCACCCCGGTGCGGGAGGCCACCGTCACCCTCACCAACGTGCACGGCGAGGTCGTCGCCACCACGCGCAGCGGACGCGAGGGCGGGTACGTGATCACCGAGCTGGTGGCCGGCGAGTACACCCTGGCCTCCAGCGCGCCCGCGTTCCGCCCCGCCGCCCTCCCCGTGACCGTCCAGGCCGCGCGCGAGACCCGCCAGGACGTCGAACTCGCGGGCGGCGCCGTACTGCGCGGCACCGTCCGGGCGGGCGGCGGACGCCCCGTCGAGGACGCGCGCGTGACTCTCCTGGACGCCGCGGGCAACGTGGTGGACACCCTCACCACCGGACCCGACGGCACGTTCCGGTTCGTCGACCTGGCGTCCGGGGAGTACACCGTCATCGCGGCCGGCTACCCGCCCGTGGCCACCGTGCTCCAGGTCGCCGGCGGAGGCCGCACGGAACGGGACCTGCGACTGGGACACGAGGACTGACCCGGCAGGAACGCGCTCCCCGACGGGTGCGTTCGACCGCACGGCAGGGCTCCCTCCGCCGCCCGCGCGACGGAGGAGCCGCGCCGCGGACCGTGTCGAAAGAGCTGATGGCGGGGCGTACCGAGTGACGCCAGTGGTCTGGACCGGTGAGAGTTGTCCACAGGCTCTGCCGGGCCCGGGCACAAGCGCGTACGGTTTCCGGCATGAAGATCCTCATCAGCGCCGACATGGAAGGCGCCACCGGTGTGACCTGGCCGGCCGACGTGCTGCCGGGCACCCCGCAGTGGGAGCGCTGCCGCGCGATGTTCACCTCGGACGTGAACGCCGCGGTGCTCGGCTTCTTCGACGGCGGCGCCGACGAGGTGCTGATCAACGAGGCCCACTGGACCATGCGCAACCTCCTGCTGGAGCAGCTCGACGAGAGAGCCGAGATGCTCACGGGCCGGCACAAGTCGCTGTCCATGGTCGAGGGCGTGCAGCACGACGACGTGGACGGCATCGCGTTCGTCGGCTATCACGCCGGCGCCGGCATGGAGGGCGTCCTCGCCCACACCTACCTCGCGAACTCCATCACCGGCGTGTGGGTCGACGGGGTGCGCGCGAGCGAGGGCCTGCTGAACGCCCGCGTGGTCGCCGAGTACGGCGTGCCGGTGGTGCTGGTCACCGGCGACGACGTGGCGTGCGAGGACGCCCTCGGGTACGCGCCCGGTGCCCTGAAGGTCGCCGTGAAGGACCACGTGTCGCGGTACGCGGCCGTGTGCCGCACCCCCGCCAGGACCGCCGCCGACATCCGGGCCGCCGCCAAGGAGGCCGCGGCGCTCGCCGTGCGGCACGAGCCCGTCGCCGCGGGACCGTTCACCGTCGCCCTGGAGTTCGACGCCGAACATCTGGCGATGGCCGCCACCGTCGTGCCCGGGGTGGACCGTACCGGCGAGCGGAAGATCGCCTACACCAGCGACACCATGTACGAGGGGATCCGGACGTTCAAGGCGGTCACCACGATCGTCTCGGCGGCGGTGGAGGAGCAGTATGGCTGACGCACAGGCACTGGACGAGGTCGTCCGGTTCACCTCCGACCTCATCCGGATCGACACCACCAACCGGGGCGGCGGGGACTGCCGCGAGCGCCCGGCCGCCGAGTACGCCGCGGCGCTCCTGGCCGAGGCGGGCCTGGAGCCCACCCTCCTGGAGCGCACGGCGGGGCGGACCAACGTCGTCGCCCGCGTGCCGGGCACCGACCCGTCCGCCGACGCCCTCCTCGTCCACGGTCACCTGGACGTGGTGCCCGCGCAGGCGGAGGACTGGACCGTCCACCCCTTCTCCGGTGAGGTCCGCGACGGCGTCGTCTGGGGGCGCGGCGCGGTCGACATGAAGAACATGGACGCGATGATCCTCGCCGTCCTCCGCTCCTGGGCCCGCGAAGGTGTACGGCCCCGCCGCGACCTCGTCATCGCCTTCACCGCGGACGAGGAGGCGAGCGCCGAGGACGGCTCGGGCTTCCTCGCCGACCGGCATCCGGGACTCTTCGAGGGCTGCACCGAGGGGATCAGCGAGTCGGGGGCCTTCACCTTCCACGACGGCAGCGGCCGGCAGCTCTACCCGATCGCGGCGGGCGAGCGCGGCACCGGCTGGCTCAGGCTCACCGCGCGGGGCCGCGCCGGCCACGGCTCCAAGGTGAACCGGAGCAACGCGGTGACCCGTCTCGCCGCCGCCGTCACCCGCATCGGCGACCACGAGTGGCCGTTGCGCCTCACCCCGACCGTCCGGGCCGCCCTCACCGAACTCGCCGCCGTCTACGGCGTGGACGCGGACCTGGGCGACCCGGGCGGCGTCGACAACCTGCTCCAGAAGCTCGGCCCGGCAGCGGCCCTCGTCGAGCCGACGGTCCGCAACAGCTCCAACCCGACGATGCTGAGCGCCGGTTACAAGATCAACGTGATTCCGGGAGAGGCCGTCGCCCATGTGGACGGCCGCTATCTCCCCGGCGGCGAGGACGAGTTCCGCGCCACCATGGACCGGCTCACCGGGCCCGACGTGGAGTGGGAGTTCGAGCACCACGAGGTGGCGCTCCAGGCCCCCCTCGACACCCCGACGTACGCGCGGATGCGGGCGGCCGTCGAGGAGTTCGCCCCCGAGGGCCGTGTCGTGCCGTACTGCATGTCCGGCGGCACGGACGCCAAGCAGTTCTCCCGCCTCGGCATCACCGGCTACGGATTCGCCCCGTTGAAGCTGCCCGAGGGCTTCGACTACCAAGCCCTGTTCCACGGAGTCGACGAGCGGGTGCCGGTCGAGGCGCTCCACTTCGGCGTCCGCGTTCTCGACCGCTTTCTGCGCACGGCCTAGGGGGACGACATGCAGACCTTGCCCTACGGATCCTGGCCCTCGCCGATCGACGCGACGCTCGCCGCCGCGCACGACGGGCACCCCGAGTTCGTCGGCTTCGTCGGCGCCGAGGTCTGGTGGACCGAACCCCGGCCCACCGAGGGCGGGCGGCGCACCCTGGTGCGCCGGACGGAGGACGGCCGGCAGGAGTCGGTCCTGCCCGCACCGTGGAACGTGCGCAGTCGCGTCATCGAGTACGGAGGCCTCCCCTGGGCCGGTGTCATGCGCGCCGAGGGGCCCCTGATCGTCTTCGTCGACTTCTCCGACCAGCGCCTCTACCGCTGGGAACCCGGCGCCGAACCCATCCCGCTGACCCCCGTCTCGGACGTGGGCGGCGGACTGCGCTGGGTCGACCCGCAGATCCGCGGGGAGCGGGACGAGGTGTGGTGCGTTCTGGAGGAGTTCACCGGCGACGGGCCGAGCGACGTGCGCCGGGTCCTCGCCGCCGTGCCCCTCGACGGCTCGGCGGCGCGGGACCGCGACGCCGTCCGTGAACTGTCCGACGGCCGGCACCGGTTCGTCACCGGACCCCGGGTCTCGCCCGACGGCCGGCAGGCGGCGTGGCTCGCCTGGGACCACCCCCGGATGCCCTGGGACGGCACCGAGGTGATCCTCGCGGACGTCACCGAGGGCGGCACGCTGTCCGGCCCGTGCACCGTCGCGGGAGGCCCGGAGGAGTCCGTCGTCCAGACCGAGTGGGCGCCGGACGGCACCCTCCTGTACGTCAGCGACCGCACCGGCTGGTGGAACCTCCACCGACTCGGCGCGGGCGGCGAGGGCGTGGCCGTCTGCCCGCGCGAGGAGGAGTTCGGCGGATCGCTCTGGCGCGTCGGGAACCGCTGGTTCGCCCCCCTGGAGAGCGGTCTGATCGCGGTCGTGCACGGGCTGGGGTCCACCGCGCTCGGGATACTCGACCCGGAGACCGGCGAGCTCGTCGACGCGGCCGGACCCTGGACGGAGTTCGCGCCGACCCTCGCCGCACAGGGCACCAGGATCGTCGGCGTCGGAGCGAGCCCCCGCAGCGCGTACGAGGTCGTCGAGCTGGACGCGCGCACCGGGCGCGCCCGGGTGGTCGGCGCCGCGCACGACGACCCGGTGGACCCCGCGCACTACCCCGAGCCCCAGATCCGCTCCTTCACCGGACCAGCCGGGCGCGAGATCCACGCGCACGTCTACCCGCCGCACCACCCGGGCCATGTCGCGCCCGGCGACGAACTGCCGCCGTACGTCGTGTGGGTGCACGGCGGCCCCACCGGCCGCTCGCCCCTCGTCCTGGACCTGGAGATCGCCTACTTCACCTCCCGGGGCATCGGGGTCGCCGAGGTCAACTACGGCGGTTCGACGGGCTACGGGCGCGAGTACCGCAACCGGCTGCGCGAGCAGTGGGGCGTCGTCGACGTCGAGGACTGCGCGGCCGTGGCGCTCGCGCTCGCGGCGGAGGGCACCGCCGACCGGCGGCGCCTCGCGATCCGCGGCGGCAGCGCGGGCGGCTGGACGACCGCAGCCTCCCTCGCCGTCACCGACGTGTACGCCTGCGGCACGATCATCTACCCGATCCTGGACCTCACCGGCTGGGCCTCCGGGGAGACCCACGACTTCGAGTCGCAGTACCTGGAGTCGCTGGTCGGGCCCATCGCCGAGGTGCCCGGCCGCTACGCCGAGCGGTCGCCGTCCGAGCACGCCGACCGGATCACCGCCCCGTTCCTGCTGCTCCAGGGACTCGACGACGCCATCTGTCCGCCGGTGCAGTGCGAGCGCTTCCTGGCCCGGCTGGCGGAGGAGGGCCGCCGCGTCCCGCACGCCTACATCGCCTTCGAGGGCGAAGGCCACGGCTTCCGGCGCGCCGAGACGATGGTCCGCGCACTGGAGGCCGAACTCTCCCTGTACGCGCAGGTTTTCGGGCTGAACCCGCCGGACGTCCCCACCCTGGAGCTGACCAAGTGAGGCCGGCGCGGCCCGGGAGCCCGACCGGCACCGGCCCCGCTCGGGCCGGGGCGGCGGACCGGATGCCCGCGCACCCCCACGACCGGTACACGAAAGACCACCGTCCGGACGGCCACCCTGCGAACGGCCGCGGCGCGAACGGCGACCTCGCGAACGGCCGCTGTACGGAAGGCCGCTGTACGGAAGGCCTTCGCACGAACGGCCGCTGTACGGAAAGCCGTCGCACGAGTGACAGTCACCCGCACGACCAGCAGGACCCGCACGAAGATCGGCACCAGGAACGGGAGCAGTACGCGTGACCCGAACGACCTCGACCGTCAACCCCCTGACCCGGCCGGCGCGGCTCGCCGCCGGGGCGCGCGTCGCCGTGGTCGCGCCCAGCGGACCCGTCCCCGAGGAGCGTCTCGAGGCCGGACTCGACATCCTGCGCGGCTGGGACCTCGACCCGGTGGTGGGCCCCCATGTCCTCGACCGGCACGGCGAGTTCCGCTACCTCGCCGGGACGGACGCCGACCGGGCCGCCGACCTCCAGGCCGCCTGGTGCGACCCGGACGTGACCGCGGTGCTGTGCGCCCGCGGCGGTTACGGCGCGCAGCGCATGGTCGACCTGCTCGACTGGGACGCGATCCGGGCCGCCGGCCCCAAGGTCTTCCTCGGGTTCAGCGACATCACCGCACTGCACGAGGCGTTCGCGACCCGCGTCGGGCTCGCCACCCTGCACGGACCGATGATCGCGGCCCTCGACTTCCTGAAGAACGCGCGGGCGCAGGAACACCTGCGGGCCACCCTCTTCGAACCGGACTCCGTGCGGACCCTCTCCTCCGGTGAGGCCGGCGCGCTGGTGCCCGGCCGGGCGAGCGGCGTCACCCTGGGCGGCTGCGTGTCCCTGCTCGCCGCCGACCTCGGCACCCCGCACGCCCGCCCGTCCGCCCGCGGCGGACTCCTGCTGATCGAGGACATCGGCGAGGAGGCCTACCGCACGGACCGGATCCTGACCCAACTGCTGCGCGCCGGCTGGCTGGACGGGGTGGCCGGGATCGCCCTCGGCTCGTGGGTCGACTGCGGGCCCTACGAGGAACTCCGCGCGGTGTTCGCCGACCGTCTCGGGGACCTCGGGGTGCCCGTCGTCGAGCACTTCGGCTTCGGGCACGCCGAGGGCGCGCTGACGATGCCGTTCGGCGTCCGGGCCGAACTCGACGCGGACGCCGGGACGCTGACCCTGGAGGAGCCCGCGCTGGCCTGACGGCACGGGACGCGCGACGCGGTCACCGCAGCCCGGTCGAGAACCACTCTTACCGGTGATTGACCCCGGATGACACGTGTCACAGCATGACTACCGACCGGTATGTACCGGTCGGTAGCGCGGCGCGTCCCCCGGGTCCCGGCCCGGCGGACCCGCCGCGGCCCGTCGGTCGTCCTCAGCGTGGAGGTCTTCGTTGTCCGGTCGCTCGCGCGGGTCCGCGTCCCGTGCACCGCTCGCCCTGGCGCTCGGTGCGGCGCTGGCCGCGCCGCTCGCGTTCACCGCGCCCGCCGCCTCGGCCACCGACCGGTACACGGTCACGCCGCTCACCTTCACCGTCCGGGCAGGCGACCGCGACTGCACGGTCGACGCCGACCTGTACCGGCCCGCCGGAGTGGACCGGGAGCATCCAGCGCCCGCCGTCCTCGCGACCAACGGCTTCGGCGGCAGCAAGGCGGACGGCTCCACGGACGGCATCGGCAAGGCGTTCGCCGCCCGCGGCTACGTGAGCCTCGTCTACTCGGGGCTCGGCTTCGGGAAGTCGGGATGCCTGATCTCCCTCGACGACCCGAGGACCGACGGGCGCGCCGCCTCCGCACTCGTCGACTTCCTCGCGGGCACCCGCGCCGCCGACGACGGCACGACGGCCGACTACGTCACCCGGGACGGCCGGGACGACCCCCGCGTCGGCATGATCGGCGGATCGTACGGAGGCGCCGTCCAGCTGGCCACGGCCGCCGTCGACCACCGCGTCGACGCCCTGGTCCCGCTCATCACCTGGAACGACCTCGCGTACGCCCTCGCCCCGAACAACGCGGCCGGAGCCCGGCAGGTGCCCGGCGCCTTCAAATGGCAGTGGGGCAACGGCTTCTACCTGATCGGCGAGAGCCAGCCGCTCACCACGGCCAACCTCGACCCCACCCGCGTCAACACCCTCGGCTGCCTGCACTTCGTGACCGAAGCCTGCGCCATCATGCGCACCCTGAACTCGGGGACCTATCCGGCCGCCCGGACCGAGTCGCTGCTGCGGTACGCGCGCCGCGTCTCGCCCGCCTCGTACCTGCGGAGCGTGCGGGCACCCACCCTGCTCGTCCAGGGGCAGGCCGACAGCCTCTTCAACCTCACCGAGGCGACAGCGACGTACAGGACGCTGACGGCACAGGGCACCGAGGCCCGGATGATCTGGCAGTCCTGGGGACACAGCGGGGGCCTCACCGACCCCGCGACCGGTGAACTCAGCCTGAGCCAGGGCAATCTGGAGACCAGCTATGTCGGCCGGCGGGTCCTCGCCTGGTTCGACCGCCACCTCCACCGCCGATCGGGCGCCGGCACCGGGCCGGCCCTCGCCTACTACCGCGACTGGATCACGGACCCCGACGCCAGGTACGCCACCGCCCCACGGGTGCCCGTGCCCGACCGGACGCTGTACCTCTCCGGCGACGGGAAGCTGGTCGACAACCGCGCGAAGGTCGCCCGCGGCAGCCGGGTGTACCGCAACCTGCTGGTGCCGAGCAGTCACTCAGAGCGTTCCCTCGCCGCGCCGGCCGGACTGGCCGACCCGGCTCCGTACGACACCGCGGGCACCTTCCTCGGCTGGACCGGCGAACCGCTGCCCCGGCCCCTCGACGTCGTCGGCTCGCCCCGGGCCCGGCTGAAGGTCGTCTCCCCGGTGACCGAGCGGGTCCAGCACTCGGGAGACGCCGCCGACAAGCTGGTCCTCTTCGCCAAGCTGTACGACGTGGCACCCGACGGCAGCAAGGCGCTCGTGCACCGGCTGGTGGCCCCGGTTCGCGTCCCGGACGTGACGAAGAGCTTCACCATCACCCTGCCGGGCATCGTCCACCGGTACGAGGCCGGCCACCGGCTCCGGTTCGTCGTCGCCGCCAGCGACGACGCGTACACCGGGAACAGGGGAGTGAAGCCGGTGACCGTGACGAGCGCGCCCGGCGACACCGGGACCCTGGAGCTGCCGGTCGTCGCCGGCTGAGCCCCGGGACCGGGCGCGGGGGACCGGCGCCGGGAGCCGCGAGGGGTGTCCCGCCCCCCCCGAGATCCTTCCGTCGTGCGGACGCGTGCCGTCGGGCCCATGCTGGACGCATGAGCCGCAAGACCACCGAGAACGCACCCACCAGCGGCAAGAGCACCCGCGAAGGGCCGATGACGCCCGCCAGGATCGTCGTCGCCGTGCTGGGCGTCCTCGCCCTGATCTTCATCTTCGAGAACACCCGCAGCACCAGGATCCGGCTGATCGTCCCCGAGGTGACCATGCCGCTGTGGGTGGCCCTCCTCGCCACCGGGCTGATCGGCGCGCTGTGCGGTGCGTACGCCATGCGACGCAGGCGCTGATCACGGGCTCGACTAGGGTGACGGGATGCCTGAGAACGCCGGTTATCTCGCCGAGGGCCCGCGGGTGGGCCTGCGCCACTTCACCCTCGACGACGGTGACGAGTTCACCGCGCGGGCCAGGGAGAGCAGGAGCCTCCACCAGCCGTGGCTGTTCCCGCCCGGCAGCCCCGACGGCTACGCCGCGTACGCGGGACGGCTCATCGAGGACCGGACCAAGGCCGGGTTCCTCGTCTGCGAACGCGACAGCGGGGGCATCGCCGGCTTCGTCAACATCAACAACATCGTCGAGGGCGGCTTCCTGTGCGGCGCCCTCGGCTACGGGGCGTTCGCGCACGCCGCCGGCCGCGGGCTCATGTCCGAGGGCCTCGGACTCGTCGTCCGGTACGCCTTCGGGACGATGGGGCTCCACCGGCTGGAGCTCAACGTGCAGCCGGGCAACGCCGCGTCCATCGCCCTCGCCCGGCGGTGCGGCTTCCGCCTCGAAGGGTTCTCGCCGGCCTTCATCCACGTCGACGGCGCCTGGCGCGACCACGAACGGTGGGCGATCACGGCGGAGATGACCGCAGCCCGCTGACCGCCCGGCCGCGCGCGCCGGACGCGGACCGGCACCTCGTCCGACCGTTCCGCGATCCCCTTCCACGGGCGCCGTCCGACGGGTGAGGATGATCCCATGCGGAACATCGTCGTACTGGACGCCCCCTCCAACCTGGGCCTGCGGCCACCCGCCCCCGGCACCGTGCCCGGCTGCTACAAACTGGCGGGCGCACTGCGGGAACAGCGGATCGTGCAGCGGCTCGGCGCCCTGGAGGGCGGGGTCGTCGTGCCCCCGCGCTACGACCGGGGCGACTGGAAGGAGGGCGACGGCGTCTTCAACGCGGCGGCCATCGCCCACTACACGCGGATCCTCGCCGACCGCGTCGAGCGGCACGTCCGCGCCGGCGACCTGCCCGTCGTCCTCGGCGGGGACTGCTCCATCCAGCTCGGCGCGTCCCTCGCGCTGCGCCGCATCGGACGGTTCGGGCTCGCGGCCGTCGACGGTTCCGCCGACTTCCGGCACCCCGGCAACTCCGACCGGATCGGCGCGGCGGGCGGCGAGGAAGTCGCGATCGCCACCGGGCGCGGCCAGGAGGACCTGTCCGATCTCGAAGGGCTGCGGCCCTACCTGAGGGACGAGGACGTCCACCTCTTCGGGATGCGCGACGACGACTCCGACCTGGAGGAGCTCGCCGCCCTGAGGATTCCCACGACGACCGTCGGGGAACTGCGCACCCGGGGCGCCGACGCGACCGCCCGTGCCTCCCTGGCCGCCCTCGAACTCCCGCGGCTGGACGGCTTCTGGGTGCACCTCGACGCCGACTGCCTCGACCCTGCGGTGATGCCCGCCGTGGACAGCCCGGACCCGGGCGGCCTGTTCCCCGACGAACTCCTGGCGCTGCTCGGCCCCTTGGTCCGCTCCCCGCGCTGCGTCGGCCTCAACATCACCATCTACGACCCCGACCTGGACCCCGACGGCACCGCGGGCGCGCTCCTCGCGGACGTCGTCGTCGGGGCCTTTGCGCAATCCTGACCCGAACCTGACGAGCGGAGACCCTGGTCAGCTGACCGATGACCATGTTCCATGGTCATCGTGACGACGATCCGACGTGACGTACTGACCCTCCCGGCGGCGGACTTGGGACCGAGCAACCCGCTGCCGCCCCTGCGGACCCTCGACGAGACCCACACCATCGACGACCGCGACCGCGTCGGCCTGCCGCGCGACATGGCCCGCCAGATAGGTTACGAGCCGCTGCACAGCGTGCTGCCGGAGCGCATCCGCGACGGCTACGGACGCGAGCGCCGGCCCGCGGAGCTCGACACCGTCGTGATCGAGAACGACCGGCTGCGGGCCACCGTGCTGCCCGGCCACGGAGGCCGCGTCGTCTCCCTCTTCCACAAGCCCACCCACCGGGAACTCCTCTACCGCAACCCGGTGATGCAGCCCGCCTGCTTCGCCCTCAACGGCGCGTGGTTCTCCGGCGGCATCGAATGGAACATCGGCGCCACCGGGCACACCACCCTGTCGTGCTCACCCGTGCACGCCGCGCGGGTACCCGCCCCCGACGGCGGCGAGATGCTGCGCCTGTGGGAATGGGAGCGGCTGCGCGACCTCCCCTTCCAGGTCGACCTCTGGCTGCCGGACGGCTCCGACTTCCTGTACGTCGGCGTCCGCGTCCGCAACCCGCACGAGCGGCCCGCGCCCCTGTACTGGTGGTCCAACATCGCGGTCCCCGAGGAGCGCCGCGTGATCGCCCCGGCCGAGGAGGCCTGGCTCCCCCACAGCCCCGAGGGCGTGGGAGGTGCCCCCATCGGCTACGAGCGGCGGCTGCGCCCGGTGCCCGTGCCGGAGTACGACGGAACCGACCGCACCTATCCGCTGAACAGCACCTTCCCCGCGGACTACTTCTACGAGGTGCCCGACGGGCAGCGCCGCTGGATCACCGCGCTCGACGACGCGGGCGAGGGACTCGTGCAGACCTCGACCGACACCCTGCGCGGGCGCAAGCTCTTCGTCTGGGGCTCGGGACCCGGCGGCCGGCGCTGGCAGGAGTGGCTCACCGAACCGGGCACCGGCGGGTACTGCGAGATCCAGGCCGGACTCGCCCGCACCCAGCTCGAACACGTGCGGCTCGAAGCGGAGAGCGACATCTCCTGGCTGGAGGCGTACGGCCCGCTGTCCGTCGACGCGGCGACCGTCCACGGAACGGACTGGGACGCCGCGCGGGCGGAGACCGGACGCCGGCTGGACGGCGCCCTGCCCCGGGACGCCGTCGACGCCGCGTACGCCGCCTGGCTGCCGCACGCCGACACCGAACCGGGCGAGGTGCTCGCCACCGGATCGGGCTGGGGAGCGCTCGAAGTCCTGCGCGCCGCCCACAAGCTGCCGGGGACACCCTTCGACGAGTCCACACTCGGCGAGGACCAGGCGCCGTGGCGCGAACTGCTGCGCTCGGGTGCCTTCCCCGAGCCCCGCCGGGCCGGCCCGCCCGGGGAGTCGCTGGTCGCCCCGCACTGGCGGGACATGCTGGAGACGGCACCCGCGGTGCCCGCCGCCGAGTACCACCTGGGCGTGGCCCAGTGGCACGCCGGTGACCTCGCCCAGGCCGTGCGGAGCTGGGAGCGCGCGCTCGAACTCGCCCCGTCGATCTGGCCGTTGCTGCGCTGCCTCGCCGTCGCCGACCAGCAGAGCGGGAACCCGGAGCGGGCCGCCGACCGCTACCGGGAGGCCTTCGACGACCTGTGCCGTGAGCGGCGCGACGACGGGGAGCGCTGGACCGCGGCGACGGCCGCGCTCGGCCGCGAGGCCATCGAGGCGCTGCTCGCCGTACGACGCACCGCCGACGCCCGTGCCGTGTGGGAGCGGCTGCCGCAGGGCGTGCGGGAGCGCGGCCGGTTCCGCCTCGTCGAGGCCGGGCTGCTGCTCGCCGAGGGGAACCGCGCGGGTGCGCGGGCGGTCTTCGACGCCGGTTTCGAGGTCGCCGACCTGCGGGAGGGGGCGGAGACCATCGGGCTGCTGTGGTCCCGGCTCAGCGACGAACCCCTGCCCGCGCGCTACGACTTCCGTATGCGGCCGCCGTCCGCCCTCTGAACGGCCCTCGCCGCGCCGTGTCCACGGTCCCGGACTCCCACCGCACGGCGGGAGTCCGGGGTCCGTCGGTCAGCCGTCGCGGTCGGCGTACTCGTACACCGAGC
Organism: Streptomyces sp. M41(2017); assembly: GCF_002078175.1. Lineage (GTDB taxonomy): Bacteria > Actinomycetota > Actinomycetes > Streptomycetales > Streptomycetaceae > Streptomyces. The sequence goes on from NZ_MWFK01000001.1 coordinate 4,629,004, forward strand.
CGTCCGGATGCAGGGCGATGAGATTGCGGCCGCCCGGTGTCGCCACCGGGCCCGCGATGACGCGGGCCCCCAGCTCGGTGAGGACCCGGCCGGTCTCCTCGACGTCCTTGACGGCGATCGTCGCGGCGACCTTGCGCAGCACCTCCAGCTCCGACTCGGGCCCGCTCATCAGCAGGAAGCAGCCGATCGCGGCGACCGACACACCGCCGCGCTCGAAGCGCAGCGCGCGGCCGCCGGCGAGCCGCTCGTAGAAGGGGACCGCAGTCTCCAGGTCGTCGACGCAGACGCGCAGCGTGGCTCCCAGAATCTCCATGAGGACGAGCCTAGTTGGGGTCGGCCCGGGACGGAGATCGTTTCGGACGATCGCCGTCCGACGCCACTCCGGGACGGCCGGTACGGCCCGACGGCGCCTACAGGGCGGTCCGTTACGCGGACGGACACCCGGGTACCCGCACACCATGAAGCCCATCGAGCACCTGGATCACCTGGAGCATCTGGACAAAGGACTCGTCGACGAACTGACCGCGGTGGCCCGCGAGACCATCCGTGACGAACTGCGCGAGCAGACGCGCAAGCAGCGGCGCACGGCCGCGCTGTACGCCGCTTCGGGCGCCGCCGCCCTGTACGGCGGAGCCGCGCTGGCGCTGGCCCTCGGTCTCGCGCTCGCCCTCGGGCTGCCCGGCTGGGCCGCCGCCCTGGTCACCGCGGCGGCCCTCGGTGTCGCCGCCTTCGTGCTGCGCGGCATGGCCCGGCCCGCCACCGCCGACCGTCCGGACACCGGTCACGCGAGCGAGCCGACCCCGCCGGGACGGATCCTCGGCGGTACCGCGCCGGCCTCCCCGCCCGGCGGCATGGGGGTCCTGTACCCGCCGGTCCCGGCCGTGACGCCCGGCGTGTCCGACCCCGGCGCCCACCGCGCGAGCGACCCCGACACGTACCTCCACCAGGCGCGCTGACGCTCCGACTGCCCGGTCCGCCCCTGCCGGGGCGGACCGGGCAGCCGTGCGCGGGTGTCCCGCCCGTCGTGCCGAAGGGGGTCCGCCGGGAGCAGACTGGAAACCGTCGAGGCCCAGCGGGACGAGCCGGCCACAGGGCCGGGCCCGGCCCTGTGGCCCTTCTCGCCGGAGCGGCGAAACGCCGGGGGTGCCCGTGTTTGGGCCGTCCCGTCGGGGGGACGTGGAAAGCCCGTAGGAGCGACACCGCAAGCGACACCGCCAGAGGAGCATCGTGAGGCGACCCCGCATTCTGATCGTCGGCGCCGGTTTCGCCGGTTACCGGACGGCCCGCACCCTGTCGCGGCTGGCCCGGGGCAAGGCCGAGATCACTCTGCTGAACCCGACCGACTACTTCCTGTACCTGCCGCTGCTGCCCCAGGTCGCCTCCGGTGTCCTGGAGCCACGCCGGGTCACCGTCTCGCTGACCGGGACGCTGCCCGGGGTCCGCCTCGTGCTCGGCGAGGCGGCGGCCGACGGGATCGACCTCGACGCCCGCACCGTGCGCTACACCGACCCCGAGGGCGACAGCGGCACGCTGACGTACGACCGTCTCGTGCTGGCCGTCGGCAGCGTCAACAAGCTGCTGCCCGTGCCCGGAGTCGCCGAGCACGCGCACGGCTTCCGCGGCCTGCCCGAGGCGCTCTACCTGCGGGACCACGTGACCCGGCAGATCGAACTCGCCGCCGGGTCGGACGACCCGAAGAGCGCCACCGCCCGCACCACCTTCGTGGTGGTCGGCGCCGGCTACACCGGAACCGAAGTCGCCGCGCAGGGACAGCTGTTCACCGACGCCCTGGTCCGCGAGCGGTCGCTGCCCGAGGGTGTCCGGCCGCGCTGGCTGCTGCTCGACACCGCGGACCGCGTCCTGCCCGAACTGGACGAGCGGCTCTCGCGCACCGCCGACCGCGTGCTGCGCGAGCGCGGCGTCGACGTGCGCACGGGCACCTCGGTCGAGGAGGCCACCCCCGACGGAGTCCGCCTCAGCGACGGCGAGTTCGTCGACACCAGGACCCTGGCATGGTGCGTCGGCGTCCGCCCCGACCCCCTGGTCGCGGGGCTCGGCCGGCCCCTCGAACGCGGCCGGCTCCTCGTCGATCCGTTCCTGCAGGTGCCGGGCCACGCCGATGTGTTCGCCTGCGGTGACGCGGCGGCCGTACCCGACCTGGAGAAGCCCGGCGAGTACACCCCGATGACGGCCCAGCACGCCTGGCGTCAGGGGAAGATCGCGGCGCACAACGTCGCCGCCTCGCTCGGTGTCGGCGAACGCCGCGCCTACCGCCACCGCGACCTCGGCTTCACCGTCGACCTCGGCGGCGTCGACGCGGCGGCCAACCCCCTCGGTGTGCCCCTGTCGGGACCGCTCGCCGGAGCCGTCACCCGCGGCTACCACCTCGCCGCCATGCCCGCCAACCGCGTCCGCGTCGCGGCCGACTGGCTCCTGGACGCCGTACTGCCGCGCCAGTCGGTGCAGTTGGGCCTGGTCCGCGCCTGGTCGGTGCCCCTGGACACCTCCGCGCCCGAACTGGCGCGGGTCGCCGGAGCGCCGCCCGGCCCGGCGAACCCCGCCGCGCCCGCCGGGACGGCCGGACCCGGCGACGACCGTCCCGAGGCCGCGAGCCGCCCGGAAGGAGACTCGTGAACACCGGCCGACTCGTCGGCCTGGTGCAGCGCTGCGGGCAGGCAGCGTGAGGGCCGACACCGCCGACTCGGCACCTGATCACCGTCGAGGACCACCGCGAGGAGCGCGGTCGCGGCGACGGGGTGCTCGACGCCTTCACCGACGGCCGTCCGGTGCCCCGCCCCGCCCGGCTCGCCGTCCGGAGCGTGCCCGGCTCGGCGGGCCCGGCCGGGCGGCTGCGCACCGCCGGTATCGGCGCGCGGTCGATCGCCGCCGCGGCCCGGCTGCTCGTCGAGACGGCCGTGGTGCGCTGAGCCCGGAACGGAGAGCACGATGGTGACAAGGCCCCTGAGGCGGCCCGGTGCCGTGCGCCGGGTCCCCGCAGGCCCGGGGACCCGCGGGAGGAGAGACCCCATGAGTGGACTGCCGTACGTCTATGCGATCTGCCGCCCTTTCCCGGCCGCGCTGTCGGCCGAGCTGACCGGTGTCGCGGGCGTCCCGCCCAAGCTGCTGCGGCACGACGACCTCGTCGCCGTGGTCGGCTCCGTCCCGGACGAGGAGTTCGCCGCGGAACCGCTGCGCCGCAGGCTGGAGGACGTGGCCTGGCTGGAGGCGACGGCGCGCGCCCACCAGGGCGTCATCGACGCCCTCACCGGCGTCACCAGCCCGCTGCCGCTGCGGCTCGCCACGGTCCTGCGGGACGAGAGCGGCGTGCGCGTGATGATGGAGGAGCGCCGGGAGGAGTTCCTCACGACGCTGGACCGGCTCGACGGCCGGGTCGAGTGGGACGTGAAGGTGTACGCGGACACGGCGGGGGCCTCCGGGTACACGGGGGAGCGGGCGGACGGGCTCGCGCACCGGCTGCACGCCACCCTCGCCGGCCGCGCCACGGAGAGCAGGCTGCACGCCCCGCAGAGCGCGGCGCCCTCCGATCTGGCCTACTCCCAGGTGCTCAACGCCGCCTATCTGGTGCCGCGCGCGGAGTCCGAGCAGTTCGTCGAGCGGGTGAACCGCGGCGTCCGCGAGCAGCCCGGACTGCGGGTGGAACTCACCGGTCCCTGGGCCGCGTACTCCTTCACCGAGCTGCCCGGCCTCAGCGGTTTCACGGACCTCGCGGGGTTCACGCGCACCGCCCCGTGACGGCGCCGGGCGGTCCCTGAACCCGACGACGCCCGCCCCGGGACCAGCTCTCTGGTCCCGGGGCGGGCGCCGTGACGGCTCAGACCGCCTTGCGGCCCAGTACCTCGCCGTGCAGCACGGCGAACCAGCCGTCCTCAGCCCGCCCCCACTGCCGCCAGGCGTCCGACACCGCGCGCAGCTGTTCCGGCGTCGCGTGACCGCCCTCCGTGGCCCGCTCCGCGTACGCCGAGGCCACCGTGCGGTCGGCCCACAGGCCGCTCCACCAGGCGCGCTCGTCCTCGGTGGCGTAGGTCCAGGTGCTCGACGAGGACGTGATGTCCCGGATGCCGGCGGCCATCGCCCACGACGTGAGACGCCGGCCGGCGTCCGGCTCGCCCCCGTTCGCGCGGGCCACCCGCCGGTACAGGTCCAGCCAGTCGTCCATGCCCGGCACCGCCGGGTACCAGGTCATGGCCGCGTAGTCCGAGTCGCGGACCGCGATGAAGCCGCCCGGTTTCGTGACCCGGTGCATCTCGCGCAGGGCCTGGACCGGATCGCCCACGTGCTGGAGCACCTGATGGGCGTGGACCACGCAGAACGTGTCGTCCGGGAAGTCCAGCGCGTGCACGTCGGCGACCGCGAAGTCGACGTTGCGCAGTCCGCGTCCGGCGGCCTCCTGCCGTGCCCGGTCCAGGACGCCCGCCGCGTGGTCGACGCCGGTGACGTGCCCGTCAGGCACCCGTTCCGCCAGGTCGGCGGTGATGGTGCCCGGTCCGCAGCCGATGTCGAGGATCTTCATGTGGGGCTTCAGCGAGTCGAGGAGGTACGCCGCCGAGTTGGCGGCGGTGCGCCAGGTGTGCGAGCGCAGCACCGACTCGTGATGGCCGTGCGTGTAGACGGCGGTCTCCTGCGACTTCGACATGACCGGTCCCCTTCGATGTGTACGGGGCCTCGGCGGGGCGTGCACGCACTCCGCGGGGCGATGGCTTCACCGTACGCGGTCATGTCGAATGATGAGACCAGCATCTTGCTATATGGACATGCGTGGTTGGGTGCCGCGTGTGTGCCGGTCGGACCGTCAGGAGGGAATCGGAGGAAGGGCCGAAGGGCCGGAGGAAGGGGCCGGGCCGGAGGGGGTCCGGCCGCCCGGCTCACCCCGCCGGCTGCGGGCGGTACACGGTCAGCGCCTCGCGGCTCTTGCGGAGCGTCACCCGGTCGCTGACCTCGGTGACCTCGCCGTCGTAGGCGAGGAGCGTGCCGGGGTCGACGCCGTCGATGGTCAGGTGGCCCACCCGCACGGCGGCGTGCGCGGGGGAGCGGGTGAGCGGACCGGCGAAGGCCGCGGCGAGCAGCCGCACCGCAGGATGGCGCCCGCCGTGCACGACACGGACGTCGAGACGCCCGTCCGCGAGATCGAAACGACGGGCGGGCGCGAGGCCCACCCGGTGGTAGGTGCCGTTCCCGGCGAACAGCAGCCACAACGGGTGCGTCCGGCCGTTCAGTTCGGCCCGCAGCGGATGGTGGTCCGCCCGCAGCACCCGCAGCGCGCCGAGCACCCCGGCGGGCCAGCTGCCGATCACGTTCGACCAGTTCTCCCGCTCCCGCACCAGCTCCGGGTAGATGCCCAGGCTGCACGTGTTGAGGAAGATTCCCTCCTGGGTGCCGGCCACGAACCGGCCGACGTCCACCTTGACCGCCTCGCCCTGCTGGAGCGCGCGGACGAGATCGTGGTCGCCCTCCACCCCGAGGTCGTGGGCGAAGTGGTTGAGGGTGCCGCCCGGGAGGACGGCGAGCGGGACGTCGTGGCGCAGGGCGATCTCGGCGGCGGCGTTCACCGTGCCGTCGCCGCCGCACACGCCCAGCACCGTGGCGCGGGCCGCCGCCTTCTCCAGCTCCTGCCGTATGTCCGCCGGTTCGCACTCGACGAGCTCGGCCGCCGGCAGTGCGTCGGCCAGCGCGCGGACCCGCTCCGGAGTCCCCGCGCCCGTGTTGGCCACCATGACCAGGCCCGCGCCGTCGGGCAGCGCGGGCGCCTCCACCCGCGGCCGCGCCGGCGCGGTCAGCTGGTCCCGGGTGGGCACCAGGCCGCGGACGGCGTACGCCGCGCCCACGCCCAGCGCCGCGCCCGCGAGGACGTCGCTCGGGAAGTGGACCCCGGTGTACACACGGGAGAGGGCCACCGCCGCGGCGAGCGGCGCCACGGCCGCTCCCCAGCCACGGGACTCCAGCGCCACCCCCGTCGCGAAGGCGGCGGCCGAGGCGGCGTGTCCCGAGGGGAACGACGTGGTGATCGGCTGCCGCTTCAGCTGCCGGATCGCCGGCACCGGGTCCAGCGCGGGACGGCTGCGGCGCACCGACCGCTTGCCGACGGTGTTGATCGTCGCGGAGGCGAGAGCGAGCGAGGCGAGGCCCCGGGTGGCGGCCCGGCGCGCCCGCGGCGTGCGGCTCGCCGCCACGGCGGCGGCCGTCGCGAACCACAGCAGCCCGTGGTTGGCGCTGCGGCTCAGCCGCGGCAGCACGGGATCGCCGCCCGGCCAGTGGCGCGCCGCGACCGACTCGAAGACCCGGAGGTCCACGGACAGAAGGCGGTCCCGGAGGCCGTGGCGGCCCGGAACGAGGGCGGTCAGGTCGACGTCAGGGGTGCGGGTCATGGGAGTCCGTCTACCCCGGATCAGGCGTTTTCCTCGCCTCTGTGACGGGCGCCCCGGCCGATACGCGTTTGCCCCGCACCCCCCGTGCCCCGGAGAATGCCTGCCCATGGGACACCTCGAAGCCGCACATCTTGAGTACTACCTTCCCGACGGGAGGGCGCTGCTCGGCGATGTGTCGTTCCGGGTGGGAGAAGGGGCCGTCGTGGCCCTCGTGGGGCCCAACGGCGCCGGCAAGACGACCCTGCTGCGGCTGATCTCGGGCGAACTGAAGCCGCACGGCGGCACCGTGAACGTGAGCGGCGGACTCGGTGTGATGCGCCAGTTCGTGGGATCCGTCCGCGACGAGACGACCGTACGGGAACTGCTCGTGTCCGTGGCACCGCCCCGGATCCGGGAAGCGGCCCGGGCCGTCGACACCGCCGAGCACGCCATGATGACCGTCGACGACGAGGCGTCCCAGCTGCGGTACGCGCAGGCGCTGTCCGACTGGGCCGAGGCCCGTGGCTACGAGGCCGAGACGCTCTGGGACATGTGCACCACGGCCGCGCTCGGCGTCCCCTACGAGAAGGCGCAGTGGCGGCAGGTGCGCACCCTGTCCGGCGGCGAGCAGAAGCGTCTGGTCCTGGAGGCCCTGCTGCGCGGCACCGACGAGGTGCTGCTGCTCGACGAACCGGACAACTACCTCGACGTGCCCGGCAAGCGCTGGCTGGAGGAGCGCCTGGCGGAGACCCGCAAGACGGTCCTGTTCGTCTCCCACGACCGTGAACTCCTCGCCCGCTCCGCCCAGAAGATCATCAGCGTCGAGCCCAGCCCGACCGGCGCGGACGCCTGGGTGCACGGCGGCGGTTTCTCGACGTACCACGAGGCCAGGCGGGAGCGGTTCGCGCGCTTCGAGGAACTGCGCAGGCGCTGGGACGAGAAGCACGCCCAGCTCAAGAAGCTCGTGCTGAGCCTCCGTCAGGCCGCCTCCATCAGCCATGAACTGGCGTCCCGCTACGCGGCGGCCCAGACCCGGCTGCGCAAGTTCGAGGAGGCCGGACCGCCGCCGGAGCCGCCGCGCGAGCAGGACATCACCATGCGCCTGCACGGCGGACGCACCGGCGTACGGGCCGTGACCTGCAAGGGACTTGAACTCACCGGCCTGATGAAGCCCTTCGACCTGGAGGTCTTCTACGGCGAGCGGGTCGCCGTCCTCGGCTCCAACGGCTCGGGAAAGTCGCACTTCCTGCGGCTCCTCGCGGGCGGCGACGTCGCGCACACCGGCGAGTGGAAGCTCGGCGCGCGCGTCGTGGCGGGCCACTTCGCGCAGACGCACGCCCATCCGGAGCTGGAGGGCCGCACGCTGCTCGACATCCTGTGGAGCGAGCACTCCCAGGACCGCGGCGCCGCCATGTCACGGCTGCGGCGCTACGAGCTGACGGCCCAGGCCGAGCAGCGGTTCGAGAAGCTGTCGGGCGGCCAGCAGGCACGTTTCCAGATTTTGCTCCTGGAGCTGGAGGGCTCCACGGCCCTGCTCCTGGACGAGCCCACGGACAACCTCGACCTGGAGTCGGCCGAGGCGCTCCAGGAAGGCCTCGAGGCGTACGAGGGGACGGTCCTGTCCGTCACCCACGACCGCTGGTTCGCCCGCTCCTTCGACCGCTACCTGGTGTTCGGCTCCGACGGACGGGTCCGGGAGACCCAGGAGCCGGTCTGGGACGAGCGCCGGGTGGAGCGGGACCGCTAGACCGCATTCCCGTGCGGTCCGTCCGGGCCCGGGTCGACCGGGAGCCGGTGACCGGTGCCCGCGCGTTCCCGCGCTCCGGGTTCCCGGAGAGGCCCGGACCACCCGATGTTCGTAGAGTGGTGGGTGGAGGTCACCTATCCATGGCTCCCTTCCGGCCGCCTCCGGGCGACGTTCGCCGGGGGGCGCCCGGACCGCGCCGACGGCCACGACGAGCGGGGTAGCACCATGACCGGAGTCGACCCGGGCCGGCTGGACGACCAGCAGCTGATGAAAGAGCTGGAGGCCATCCACCGCACCCGCCACGACACGCTGCTGCACGGTTCGAACGACGCGCTGCGCACGCACAACGGGCGCATGGCCCAGCTGGAGGGCGAGTACCTGCGCCGCCATCCACGCCGGCCCGTCTCGGCGGGCCGCACCCGCGAGGGCGCACGCGAACGGGGCCCCGCGGCCGCCCCGCCGGCCTGACCGGTCCCGAGCCGTCCGGCCGGCCGTGACCGCACCGGCGTACGGGCCGCCCGAGGCGGTCCCGCACGCCGGCGTCGGCCGCGCCCCGGCTAGCTGCCGGCGGAGCCCACGACCGCGAGCGCCAGCTCGTGCGCGTTGGCGTAGCGCTCCTTGTCCGGCAGACCTTCCAGCGAGTCGGCCAGCTGTTCGGGTGCGTTCTTCTCGCGCAGGACGTCGATCAGCGCACGCGGACCGGCGGGGAACGAGGTACGGCCGAGGAACCGCGCCAGTTCGAGGCGCAGCGTCTCCAGCGATTCCGGTGCCGTGTTCGGCACCACCGGTCCTCCCGCGATCGCCGGGTCGTCGTCGGCGGCCGGCTCCGGGTCCTGCCACTCCTCGGTCCGGGTGGGGTGCCCTGACCTGAGGAAGTCGCGCAGTTCGTGCTTCATCTCGTCGTCCCGGTGAGCGCTCATCCGGTCACTGCCTCGCTGCATGAAATCCCCTCCAGAGGTTCGAGGTGGGGAGCGCGTACCCGACGACCTTCACGCGACACGTCGAGAGGCGCCCCGTCCGGGACGGAGCGACACGTCGAGAGGCGCCCCGTCCGGGACGGCCTCCGCGCGACGAGGCGTCCGCGATCGGGGAGAATCGGGGTGTGTTTGCTCCGCATGGCCCGGGGCAGACGCAGATGCAGTGCTTCGGACAGGAGGCACGTCCGTGGGAGCGGCGATCCGCGCCACGGGTGTATCCGTCCGGATCACGGATGCGCTCCCACGATGACTGTCCTATACCAGGCACCATCAAGGGAGTTGCGACGCATCATGCGAACTCAAGCGAGCGCGACGCACCATCCGCACGACGACGCCCCCGACACCTCGGAGGCGTTCCGCCGGCTCGCCACACTCCCTCAGGGCCCGCAGCGCGACGCCCTCCGCGAGGAGATCGTCGAGTCCTGGCTGCCGATGGCCGACCGTCTCGCGGGCCGGTTCCGCAACCGTGGCGAGAACTCCGACGACCTGCGGCAGGTGGCGGCGCTCGGCCTCGTCAAGGCCGTCGACCGCTACGACCCCGAACTCGGCAACGCCTTCGAGAGCTACGCCGTGCCGACGATCACCGGCGAGATCAAGCGCCACTTCCGTGACCACATGTGGACGCTGCACGTGCCGCGCCGCGTCCAGGACCTGCGCAACCGGGTCCGCTTCGCCGCCCAGGATCTGTCGCAGACCATCTCGGGCCGACGTCCCACCGTCGCCGAGATCGCCGAGCGCGCCCGGCTGAGCGAGGAGGACGTGCTGACCGGCCTGGAGGCGCTGGAGAGCTTCACCGCGCTCTCGCTGGACGCCGAACTGCCCGGCAGCGACGACGGCTACTCCCTCAGCGACGCCCTCGGATCCGCCGACCCGGCGCTCGACACGGTCATCGACCGCGAGGCCGTCAAGCCGCGGCTCCAGGCGCTCCCCGAGCGGGAACGCGCCATCCTCTACATGCGGTTCTTCGACGACATGACGCAGAGCCGCATCGCCGACGAGCTGGGCATCTCCCAGATGCACGTCTCCCGGCTCATCACCCGCTGCTGCTCGCGGCTGCGCGACCAGGTCATGCGCGACGCCGCCTAAAGGGTGTTGCAGAAGGTTCGGTTCTGGGCATTTTGCCTGTATGGGTGCGGTGTTACGGGCTGAGCCGTTGTGGGTGGAGACGTTCACCGGCTTGCGGATGGACCGGTTCGCGAAGCTGGTGAAGGCGGTACGCGAACGGGGCGGGAACGGGCCCGGCGGCGGTCGGCCGTGGTGTCTGCCGCTGCCGGACCGGGTGCTGCTGGTGGCCGTGTACTACCGCACGAACCTCACGATGCGGCAGCTCGCGCCGCTGTTCGGCATCTCGCCGGCGACGGTGTGCCGGGTCATCCAGCGGCTCCGTCCGCTGCTGGCGCTCGAGCGGGCTCCGCGGCCGGTGACGGACACCGAACGGCTGTGGATCGTGGACGGCACTCTCATTCCGGTCCGTGACCGCAAGGTCGGTGCCTCGTCCCGCAACTACCGATTCTCGGCGAACGTGCAGGTCATCATCGATGCGGACACCCGCCTGGTCATCGCGGCGGCCCGGCCAGCGCCAGGTAACAAGGCCGACGCGCATGTCTGGCGGGAGTCAGACCTGCCCGCTCTGGTGGCGGGCACGACGGTCATCGCGGACGGCGCCTACCTCGGCACCGGCCTGATCGTCCCGCACCGCAAAAGAGCCGGCCGCCCCCTCCTGCGCGGGCAGGAGGAGGACAACGCCGAGCACCGAAGGGTGCGAGCCCGTGTCGAGCACACCTTGGCCAGGATGAAGAACTGGAAGATCCTGCGCGACTGCCGCCAGAAGGGAGACGGCCTTCACCACGCGGTCCAGGCCGTCGCCACCATGCACAACCTCGCCATGGCGCGGTGAAACAGCAGGCCAGGCGCCACTTCACCCGCCAAAGCCGGACCTTCTGCAACACCCTTTAGGGCGTGTCCGCTCCGTCTCGCCTGCCCGGCGACGCCCGGCACGCACGCTCGCCGCGCCGGCCCCGGACCCGAGTACGTCCAGTACGCAGGCCTGGGGCCGGCACACCGAGAGCACGCTTTCCCGAGCTCTCGGCCGCGCTCGAGCTGGGGAGGCCCCGATGACGCCGCCGGGCCCGCCCTCCGGGCGGACGACGCGACTTCGCGGACACGGCCCGGGCTCCTCCCCTTGCGCCTCCCTTCGCGTCCGGCGGCCGGGGAAGCCGCCCGGGCGGAGACGCCGCTCGCACCGCGAGGCCGTCGGCACCGCGAGGCCGCCTGCACCGCGAGGCCGTCGGCACCGTGAGGCCGTTCGCGCCGACAAACACCGAGCCCGTCGCGTGACCCCGCAGACGCGGTGCCCGCGGCGGGCCGCCGCGTGGGAGCAGCGCTCGTCGGCGCAGGCGCCATCACCCGCTCGGGCCCCTGTTGTCCCGCGAATGGTGCCCGGCCGATAGCGCGCCGGGGCAGGCCGGGCTCTGATGGGCCCGAGGGACACGACGGCCGTGGCTCTCGGACCGCAGCCCCGCCGAAGGAGCCCCGCTCATGCGCCGTACCGCCCGTGTCCTGTACGCCACCGCCCTCGCCGGCGCCGCGCTGGGCGTCGCCGCGTCGGCCGCGTCCGCGGATCCGGCCGCGGAGGTCAGCCCGGGCTCCGTCGAACCCGGGGGCACCATCACCATCACCGTCACCTGCGACGGGGTCGGCGGCGCCCCGCCCGAGGCCATCGACGCCAGCTCCCGGGGATTCGAGGAGGGCAAGGTGCGACTGCACCGCGTCGAGGGCGACGCCGCGCACGCCGCGGGAGCCGCCGCCTATCGCGGCACGGCCCGCATCCCGTCCGGAGCCCCCGAGGGCGCGGGCGGTCCGGCCGCGTCGGACTCCGGTCCGGGGACGGTCTCCGACCCGGGGACGGGCTACGACGGGACGGGCGTCCTCGACAGGACGGTCTCCTCCGTCGCGGGGACGACCGACGCCGAGAACGGTGACGTGCCGCCCGCCGACCCCGACTCCGGCGGCTCGGACACGGTCGCGCCCGACGCCATGGAGCCGCCCGCCGTCGCCACCGACCCCGAACAGCCCGGCTCCGGTTACCCCGACCCCGTGACCCCCGACGACGTGGGGCCGGACGCCGTGGGTCCGGACACCGTTCCCGAACCCGCGGCGCCGGAGACGGCGCCCGAACCCCTGGTCCCCGACACCGCGCCGGCCGCCCCGGTGGCCCCCGAAGTCGGCGGCGCCGCCCGCGGAGAGTGGGGCGTCGACGGTGTCTGCCCCGCGCCGCAGGGCGGCCAGGGGAAGCAGTGGACCGCCTCGTACTCCGTCGCCCGGGGCGCCCCGGCGCACGAGCCGAGCACGGGAACGGGAGAGCGTCCTCCCACCGTCCAGCAGGGTGTGCACGCCGGCCGCGGCGGTGCCTTCACCGACTCCGTGCCCGCACTGGTCGCGGGCGGTCTGCTGATCGCCGGTGCCGGATGTGCTGCCGTCCACCGCCTGCGCAACCGCCGCGGCTGACCGACCGGACGGCACGACGACGCCCACGGCGTGATCGGTGACGACGGGACAGGCGTGACCCCGGAGGCAGTCATGGGTCGGCGTGCCGCCGGGTACGGACAGTCCGACGGCCCGGAACGCCGAGCCCCGCAACCGGAACCGCGGGAGGGGACCCCGGCCCCCGGACCGTGCGGCGGGGGGGGGGGGAAGACACCGGGACGGCACAGGTCGACCCGGGCCACTCCAGGTCAGGGCAGCACAGGGCGGATCAGGGTGGATCAGGGCAGAGCAGGTCGGGTCGGGCCTGGACGTCGCAGGGCGGATCAGGCCAGGTCGGGGTACGGAACGCAAGGCATCACCCACGGCGCGGAGGCACACATGCGGCGGACGGACCCGGAAGGCCGCGGACCGGTCCGTTACGGCCCGCCCCTCCCCGACCAGGGCCTGCCCGTGCTCCCCGAGCTGCGCACGGAGCTGGCCGCCGCGGCCGGCCGGGCGGACACCGAACTCTTCGGCGGCGGCCCCGCGTTCCTCGACGCCGCCTGCGGCTACTGGACCCGCCGCGGACTCCCCACCGCCGCCGACCGGGTGGCCGTCGCCGCCGGAGCCCCCGCGCTCCTGCTCGCCCTGACCGGCGCGCTCGGCGGCGACGTCCTCGCGCCCCGGCCCTGCGCCGCCTGGTGGGCGCCCCAGGCCCGCCTCCTCGGCCGCTCCGTGTTCCGGGTGGCGACGCCCGCCGAATGCGGTGGCGTCCCCGACCCGTACGCCCTCCTGGAGACCCTGCGCAGAGTCCGGGCCGAGGGCGGCGACCCGCGGCTGCTGGTGCTGTCCGTCGCCGACGACCCCACCGCCACCGTCGCGCCGCCCGAGCTGGTCCACGAGGCCGTCGAGGCCGCCGTGGGGGAGGGACTGCACGTGGTGAGCGACGAGACCTGGCGCGACACCCTGCACCGGCCGCACGACACGGTGCTCCTCAGCCCCGCCGAGATGGCCCCCGACGACGTCACCGTGATCACCGACCTCGCGGGCGCGTTCCTGCCGCAGGGCTGGCCGGCCGCCGTCGCCCGCTTCCCCGCCGGGGAGGAGGGCGGCCGCCTGAGGTCCCGCGTCCTCGACGTGCTCACCGCGGTCGGCGCGCGCGTCGCCGAACCCGTCGCCGCCGCGGCCGCCCACGCGATCGAGGAGCCCGCCGCGGTCACCGGGCGGATCGCCGCAGCCGCCCGCCTGCACGCGGAGGTGGCAGGCGCCGCCCACCGCGTGGTGACCGCGGCCGGTGCCGTGGCGCGCCCCCCGCAGGCCGGCAGGCATCTGTACGTCGACCTCGGACCGCTCCGCTCCGTGCTCGGCGCGCGGGGAGTCGGCGACGCGCAGGACCTGGAGGACCACCTGTCCGCCCGGCTCGGCATGCCCGCGCCCGGCGGGCACCGCTTCGGCGACGACCTCGCCGCCCTCCGCGTCCGGCTGGGCAGCGGACCCCTGCTCGGCAGTACGGACGAGGAACGGACGCAGTCCCTCACGTCCCCCGCGCCCCTGGAACTGCCGCATGTGCGACGCGCGTTGACCCGGTTGGGGTCGGCCTTCGACGATCTCCGCGACGACGCTCGGTGATGGGAGCCTCCCGATGACGCAGCAGTCCGAGTCGACCACGAGCACGACGGCACAGGACACCGAAGGCCTCGCGCCCCCGACGCCCCCGCCGGCGGAGCACCCCGCCGTCGTCCCCCCGCCCCTCGCGGAACCCCGCCCGCTCGGCGAACGCCGTGTCTGGCCGCGCTCCTTCGTGGACCGGCTGACCGCCCCGCTGCCCGGGCTGCGGGCCTTCGCCCGGTTCGCCCGCGAGGGCGCGCTGCGGCCCGGCGCCGACGGGCTCGCCGACATCCCCCTGCTGCCCTTCGAACCGGCACCGCTGCCCGGCGTGGACACCCGCACGGTCGCCGTCTCCTGGGCGGGGCACGCGAGTTGGGTGATCCGGATCGGCGGGCTCACCGTCCTCACCGACCCCGTCTGGTCCCGCAGGATCATCGGCACCCCGGCCCGGATCACCCCGGTCGGCGTGGCCTGGAGCGCGCTGCCCCGCGTCGACGCGGTCGTCATCAGCCACAACCACTACGACCACCTGGACGCCCCGACCCTGCGCCGACTCCCGCGCGACACAACGGTGTTCGTGCCCGCCGGCCTCGGACGCTGGTTCAGGCGGCGCCGGTTCACCCACGTCACCGAGCTGGACTGGTGGGAGGCGGTCGAACTGGGCGGCGTCCGCTTCGACTTCGTCCCCGCGCACCACTGGTCCAAGCGGGGCCTCACCGACACCTGCCGCACCCTGTGGGGCGGCTGGGTCCTCACCTCGCCCGAGGGCCGGCGGGTGTACTTCGCGGGCGACACCGGATACGGCCACTGGTTCGCCCGCATCGGGCAGCGCCACCCCGGGATCGACCTGGCCCTGCTGCCCATCGGGGCCTATGACCCGCGCTGGTGGCTGAGCGACGTGCACTGCGATCCGGAGGAGGCGGTGCGGGCCGCCGTCGACCTGCGGGCCCGGCGGATGGCGCCGATGCACTGGGGGACGTTCGTCCTCTCCGCGGAACCGGTGCTGGAGCCGCTGCGCCGGGTGCGGGCCGCCTGGGAGAGGGCGGGCCTCGCCCGCGAGGACCTCTGGGATCTGCCGGTCGGAGGATCCCGGGTGCTGGGCTGAGACCGGCGCCCCGGGACGGCGGGCGGGCGGCGCCGCGCAGCGACCGCAGGCTCCCCGAGGCGACCGCAGGCTCCACGAAGCGACCGCAGGCTCCCCGAGGCGACCGCAGGCTCCCCGAGGCGACCGCAGGCTCCCCGAGGCGACCGCAGGCTCCACGAAGCGACCGCAGGCTCCACGAAGCCCCGCACGCTCCACGAAGCCCCGCACGCTCCCCGAGGCGACCGCACGCTCCACGAGACGGCTCGCCGGGAAGGGGTTTCGCTACGAAGGAGGTTCGCTACGAGGCGGCCGGCCTGCGGATCCTGCGCCACAGGCCCGGCACGGCGCTGATCGCCAGGGTCAGCGCCACCGCGGCCACCACGCCCTCCCACGGCTCACTGAACAGCGAGCCCCCGAGGATGCCGATGACCTGGTAGGTGGCCGCCCAGGCGAGGCACGCGGGTATGTCCCCGCGGGCGAAGGTCCGCAGCGGCATCTTCGCCATCAGGCAGGCCAGCATCACCGGGATGCGGCCGGCCGGGACCAGCCGGGACAGCACGAGCACGGCCATGCCGTGGTCGTGCAGCTTCTCCTGCGCCTGCGTGAGCCGGTCCTCGGGCGCCCGCTGCCGGATCGCCTCCAGCCAGCGCGAGCCGTTCTTCGAGCCCATGCCGCGCCGGCCGAGCCAGTACAGCGCGATGTCCCCGAGGAACGCCGCGAGCGAGGAGACCAGGAACACCGTCAGCAGCGCGAACGGCGCCGTCTGATGGAACGCCACCACAGCCGCCGAACTCACCAGCGCGCCCGTCGGCACCACCGGCACCAGGGCGCCGATCAGCACCAGCAGGAACAGGGTCGGATACCCGATCGCCTGCTGCGCCGACTCCTGCGATCCCCGCGCGGCCGCGGCGGACAGCAGCGTCACCGGAGCCGCGCCCTTGACCGACATCAGGAGAGAGGGGACCACGGCGGCCCAGGGAGTCACCGCGCGACCTCCGGACGCACCCGCTCGCCGTGGTCCGGACGGTGCACCGACACACCGGGCGCACGCTCGGCGGCCAGGCGCACGAACTCCTCACCCGGCGCGTGGAATTCGTGCGGGCGCACGGCGTCCATCCCGATGGGCCAGAACGTGCCGTAGTGCACGGGCACGGCGCTGCGCGGCCGCAGGTCGGCGAGTGCCTCGGCCGCCCGCCCCGCGTCCAGATGCCCCTCACCGAGATGGGGACCCCAGCCGCCCACCGGCAGCAGTGCCACGTCGACCTCCCCCACCTCCTCGGCCATCTCCGGGAACAACCCCGTGTCCCCGGCGAAATACGTCCGCGCGTCGCCCTCGATCACATACCCCACGGCGGGGGAGCGATGCGGCCCGACCGGCAGCCGACGCCCGTCGTGCCGCGCCGACACGGTCCGAACGAGGAGGTCGCCGACCCGGGTCATGTCGCCGGGCACGACCTCGGTCAGCCGCAGATGGTCCAGCCGGCGCAGACCGGGCACCGCCCGCGGGGCACCTCGCGGGACCAGCACCCGGGTGCCCGGGGCCAGTCGGGCGAGTGACGGCACATGCAGATGATCCGCGTGCAGATGGGAGACCAGGGCGACGTCGGCGACCGCGGCCGACGGCGGGGGCGGCGCCCCGCGCCGGCGGCGCAGGTGCGCGAGCCGGCGCGCGAAGAGCGGATCCGTGAGCACGCGCGTGCCGGAGTCCTCCAGCGTGCACGTGGCATGCCCCCACCAGGTGATCTCCACCGGCACCTCTTTGCCTCCTTCGCACGACTCCCCCCGAGCCTACGGGCAGGAGTAGGGTCGGCGACGAAACCCGGAGGTGAGGGGGGACACCATGGGAGAAACGGGCGGTGCCTCCGGCACCGACGCCCCGGAGCGCCCGTACGGCAGGAGCGGCCCCGCGCCACGGCACCCCGGACCACGGCCCCCGGCGCTGCGCGTCACGGCGATCGCCAGCCTGACGCCCCTGGAGGAACTCGACGCGGACCCGTTCCTCGTCGACTCCCGCAGCCAGCACGCGATGTGTGCCCGCTGGGCCGCCGAGCACGGGTACGTCGTCACCCGGGAACTCCTCGTCCGCGCCCTGCGCCCGGACCACCGCACCCTGTGGGCCGACGTCGAGGCCGGACTCGTCGACCTGTTCGTCGCCCCCAGCCGCCGCGTGCTGGAGCGGGCCCTCGCCTCCGTCGACGAGTTCACCGCCGAGTGCGCGCGCCGCGGGGTGCGCGTCGAGACGGTCGGCAGCGCCGAACCGTTCTACGACGCCCGGATGAAGGCACAGGTGCACCGCCGTCTCTCGATGCCGACCGCCGGCTACGACGGCCGCTGACCCGGTTCACCCAGTTCACGCATTGCCCCCGCACGGCCGGGGAAGGGCTGTCCGGGGGACTTCGGGGGACGTCCGCGCGTTGTGACAGGGTGGGAGCAGGCCGCGCGGACCGGGCGGGCCCGGACGTGAGGTGGCAGGACGTGGACGCAGGACGGTGGCGGCGCGTCGCCAGCGGGGTGGGGCGGAGCGTCGCCGTGTGGGCGGTGTCCACGGTCACGATGCTCGTCCTCGCCGGACTGTTGCCCGACTTCCAGGTGCAGTCGGACAGCGGGGACAGCGCGACCCGGATCGCGGTCACCGCGGCGGCCGGCGCGGGCGTCTTCGGCCTGCTGTCCTCCCTGGTGTGGCCCTTCCTGGTGCGGGCCCTGCTGCTCGTCCCCGCCCTGGTGCTCGGCGTGCTCGTCTTCTTCCTGAACGGGTCGCTGCTGCTGATCGCCCTGCGCGTCAACCCCTCGGGGCGGGGAGAGGCGGCCCCCGAGACCGCCGTGGTCGTGGCCGCCGTGATGTCCGCCGTCGCCTCCGCCACCGGCGGTGCCCTCGCCGTCCGGGACGACGACGCCTACCGGCGACGGCTCTACCGGCTGGCCGACCGGCGCCGCAGACGCGCGGCCGGGCGAGCCGGCCCCTCGACCCCCGGCGCGGTCTTCCTCCAGCTCGACGGCGTCGGATACGACGTGCTGCGGGAGGCGATGGCCAAGGGGCTGATGCCGACCGCCGCCCGGTGGCTCGGCGGACCGCGCCCCACCCACCGGATCGTGCCCTGGCGCACCGACTGGTCCAGCCAGACCGGCGCCAGCCAGCTGGGCATCCTGCACGGCAGCAACCACGACGTCCCGGCCTTCCGTTGGTACGAGAAGGAGAGCCAGGAGGTGATGGTCTGCAACCGGCCGAACAGCGCCGCCGAACTCCAGCGCCGGGCCGTCGAGCGCACCGGTGACGGAGGACTGCTCACCCTCGACGGCGCGAGCCGCGGCAACCTCTTCAGCGGCGGCGCCGACGAACTCGCCCTCGTGCTGTCCATCGCCGCCCGCAGAGGCCGCGACAACCGCTCACGCGCCGGCTACTTCGCCTACTTCTCCGACCCGGCCAACGCCGTCCGTACCGCCCTGTCGTTCGTCGCCGAGGTCTTCCGGGAGATCGGCCAGTCCCTCACGGCCCGCGTCAGGCAGCGCCGGCCGCGCGTCAAACGGGGCGGGCTGTACCCGATCATCCGTGCCTTCGCGACCGTCGTCGAACGGGACGTCGTCGTCGCCGCGGTGATCGGCGACATGCTCGCCGGGCGCAACGCCGTCTACGCGGACCTCGTGGCGTACGACGAGGTGGCACACCACTCCGGTCCGCATGGCCGGGACGCCGAGAAGATCCTGGAGCGGCTCGACCGCTCGCTCGCGCTGATCGCCAAGGTCGCCGAGCACGCCCCGCGCCCGTACCGGATCGTCGTGCTCTCCGACCACGGCCAGAGCCCCGGCGAGACGTTCCTGACCCGCTACGGCCTCACCCTCGGCAGCCTCGTCCGGGCCGGCTGCGATCTGCCCGTGCCCCGCAGGGCGCGGCGCACCCACAGCGGCGCGGAGGCGCGGACCGCCGTCCGGGCGGCCCTGCGCCGCCCCGTGGAGGAGCGCGCCGAGCGGGCCGAGCGCGAGGAGCGGCTGCGGCCGTCGGGGCGCCGCTCCGAACCCGTGGTCCTCGCCTCCGGCAACCTCGGCCTGGTCTCCTTCCCGGACGTGCCGCACCGGATGACCCGCGAGGAGATCGACCGCCGCCACCCCGCGCTGCTGACCACCCTCGCCAACCACCCCGGCATCGGATTCCTCCTGGTCCGCAGCGAGGAGCACGGCGGCGTCGTGCTCGGCGCACACGGCGTCGAGGTCCCGCTGGACCGGCTCGACGACGAACACCCGGGCCCGCTGGCCGACTTCGGACCCGGCGCCGCCGACGCCGTACGCCGCACGCACTCCTTCCCGCACACCGCCGACATCATGGTCAACTCCTGGTACGACCCCGCCGGGGGCGAAGTCCTCGCCTTCGAGGAGCAGATCGGTTCGCACGGCGGCCTCGGCGGCGCCCAGGGCAGGCCCTTCCTGCTCTCACCGGTGACCCTGTCCGCACCGGCCGATGAGGCTGCCGACCTGGTCGGCGCGGAGCAGATCCACCAGGTGCTGCGCCGCTGGCTGCGCGAGTGCGACGGACCCCAAGTACCCCTGGACATGAACTCGGACGAACGGGCGGCCTGAACGCGGCCGGGGCGCGACCGGCCCGGGACCCCGAACAGGAGGCGGGTGCGGGGGCCGGCGCGCCCACACTCACCGGCGCCGTGTTCGCGGGTCCGCGCCGGACATCCCCGAGGAGCTCGCCCGTGCAGGCAGCCGTCACCGTCACGCCCGCCCGTGTCCCGGAGCTGCTGCTCGGTCCCACCACCGTGCGGCCGGTCTTCCTGTGGGGTGCCCCGGCATCGGAAAGTCCTCCCTGCTGCGGGAGTTCGCCGAGTCGCTCGGACTGGAGTGCGTGAGCCTGCTCGGTACGCAGCCGGCTCTCCCCGGCCCGGACCCTGCGGTCGTACGCGCGTCCCTCGCGCCGGCAGGCGGCCACCCCCGACATCCCCGGGCCGGGCGCCGGTTCCCGCCGGAGGAGGTCGCCCGCTGCACCTTCGGCGTCGTCCTCGACACCTCCGCCGCCATGGACCGCATCCCGCTCGGCAAGGCGCTCGGGGCCATCGCCTCGTACGCAGCGTCCCGGGACGTACCGGCGGCACGCGGGGTGTTCTGCGACGCGGCGCCGCACGACGCGGGCTGTCTGCCGGTCGCCGAGATCGCCGCGAGCGGGCGGGTCCGCGGTCGCGGCGGCACCCTGCTGCAGCCGGGCGTCGACCTGCTGCACCGCGCCGACGACTTCGCCCGGCGCGCCGATCCTGGTGATCACGGACGGGTGGTGCGACGTGCTGCGGGTGCGGCGCGAGCACGCCTGTCCGATCCCGCAGGGCGCCCGGCTGCCGTTCACCGCCCGCGGCCCCGTGTCCCGGGTGCGCTGAACTCCCGTACCCGCAACGGCACACGCGAGGGGAGCGGGAGCGGGGCGCCGCTCCTCCGCACGCCCCTGCCGGTGAAATCCCGTACACCGTCCGGCAGGTCCACCCCCATCCGCGGGGTGGACCGGTCCCGGGTGTGATCGGATGGGAGCACGGACCCCGGCAACGGGACCACACGCGAAAGGAAACACCGTGGCTACCACGCGCACCGCACACACCGAGTGGGAAGGCAACCTGCTCGAGGGCAAGGGCGTCGTCACCTTCGACTCCTCCGGCATCGGCGAGCAGCCGGTGACGTGGGCGTCGCGGGCCGAGCAGGCGAACGGCAGGACCAGCCCCGAGGAACTGATCGCGGCCGCCCACTCCAGCTGCTTCTCGATGGCGCTGTCGCACGCCCTCGCGGGCGCCGGCACCCCGCCCACCAAGCTCCTCACCAACGCCGACGTCACCTTCCAGCCCGGCGAGGGCATCACCGGCATCCACCTCACCGTGGAGGGCACGGTGCCGGGCCTCGACAACGACGGCTTCGTCGCCGCGGCCGAGGACGCCAAGAAGAACTGCCCCGTCAGCCAGGCGCTGACCGGCACGACGATCACCCTGTCGGCGAAGCTCGCCTGACGCGAACACACCGGTGCCGCGCCTCCGTCGGGGGCGCGGCACCGTCGTGTCCCCCGCCGTCCCGGCACCACGCGCCATTGACAAGCGGGTACGGGCGTCCTGTGCTGGGGAGCGGACAGAGCCCTTCTGGAAGGGGACGGACATGACACGTGCGGTCGGGATCGATCTCGGTACGACGAACTCGGTGGTCGCCGTCCTGGAGGGCGGAGAGGCCACCGTCGTCGCCAACGCCGAGGGCGCGCGCACCACACCCTCGGTGGTGGCCTTCGCGAAGAACGGCGAGGTGCTGGTCGGCGAGGTCGCCAAACGCCAGGCCGTGACGAACGTCGAGCGCACCGCACGGTCCGTGAAGCGGTACATGGGCGACGTGGACTGGCGCTTCCCCGAGTCGGGCGGCATCGACGGCACCCGGTACCGCGCGCAGGAGCTGTCGGCGCGGGTGCTGCAGAAACTGAAGCGGGACGCCGAGGCCTATCTGGGCGAGGACGTCACCGACGCCGTGATCACCGTGCCCGCCTACTTCGACGACGCGCAGCGCCAGGCCACCAAGGAGGCGGGCGAGATCGCCGGCCTGAAGGTGCTGCGGATCGTCAACGAGCCGACGGCCGCCGCCCTGGCGTACGGGCTCGACCGCGGCGAGGAGCAGACCGTCCTCGTCTTCGACCTGGGCGGCGGCACCTTCGACGTGTCGCTGCTGGAGATCGGTGACGGCGTCATCGAGGTCAAGGCGACCAACGGCGACACCCGGCTCGGTGGCGACGACTGGGACCAGCGGGTCGTCGAGCACCTGGCCCAGCGCTTCAAGGCCTCGCACGGCATCGATCTCGGCCACGACAAGATGGCGCTGCAACGGCTGCGCGAGGGCGCCGAGAAGGCCAAGATCGAACTGTCCTCGTCCACCGAGACCACCGTCAACCTGCCCTACATCACCGCGACGTCCGACGGCCCGCTGCACCTCGACGAGAAACTGACGCGTGCCCAGTTCCAGGAGCTGACGGCCGACCTGCTGGCCCGCTGCCGGACACCGTTCCACCAGGCGGTCAAGGACGCGGGTGTGAAACTGGCCGCGGTCGACCACGTCATCCTGGTCGGCGGCTCCACCCGGATGCCCGCCGTCACCGACCTGGTGAAGGAACTGACCGGCAAGGAACCGCACAAGGGCGTCAACCCGGACGAGGTCGTGGCCGTCGGCGCGGGGCTCCAGGCCGGGGTGATCCGCGGCGACGTGAAGGACGTCCTGCTGCTCGACGTGACCCCGCTGTCCCTCGGCATCGAGACCAAGGGCGGCATCATGACCGCGCTCATCGAACGCAACACCACGATCCCCACCCGGCGTTCGGAGATCTTCACGACGGCCGCCGACAGCCAGCCCTCCGTCGGCATCCAGGTCTACCAGGGCGAACGCGAGATCGCCGCGTACAACAAGAAGCTCGGCGTCTTCGACCTCACCGGGCTGCCGCCCGCGCCGCGCGGGGTGCCGCAGATCGAGGTCGCCTTCGACATCGACGCCAACGGGATCATGCACGTCTCCGCGAAGGACCTGGCCACCGGGCGCGAACAGAAGATGACCGTGACCGGCGGCTCGGCACTGGGCAAGTCCGACATCGACCGCATGATGCGTGAGGCCGAGCAGTACGCGGAGGAGGACCGGAACCGGCGGGAGGCGGCGGAGACCCGCAACCACGGGGAGCAACTCGTCTACCAGACGGAGCGGTTCGTCCGCGAGAACGAGGAGAGCATCCCCGCCGGGACACGCACGGAGGTCGCGTCCGCCGCGGTGGACCTGAAGCAGCTCCTGGACGACTCCTCCACCGACACCGCCGCGCTGCGCACCGCGATCGAGAAACTGGCCGGCGTCAGCCAGCAGATGGGCCAGGCCATGTACGCGCGCACCGAGCAGCGCACGCCTCCGCAGGACGAGCCGCCCACCGGGCAGGCCGCGGGCGAGGACGAGGGCGTGGTGGAGGCCGAGATCGTGGAGGACGACCGGGAAGGTGACGGGTCACAGGGCAGGGACAGGGACCGGGACCCGAGGGACGGCGCCGCGTGAGCGCCGGCCCTCCCGCACCGCGCCCGCACGGGGTGGGTGCTCAGAAGCTCCGGCGGCACTCCTCCAGGATCTCCTTGGTGCGCTGCGCGGAGGCGGCGTGCGCCGTCATGTGGTCCAGCACCTCCAGGTGCAGGGCCACCTCCTCCCGCGCGTCGAGGTAGAGGGCGCCCGTCACGTACTCGCTGTAGACGACGTCCGGCAGCTCCGGCTCGGCGAACCGGAACAGCGTGAAGGAGGTGTACGTCCCCGGGTGCGGACCGTTCGCGAACTCCGCCACCTGGAGCGTCACATGGTCGAGCTCGACCCATTCGAGGAGCCGCTCCATCTGGTCGCGCATGACCTCGCCCCGGATGCTCACCGGACGCAGCAACGCCGTCTCGTCCATGATGATCCACAGGTGGGGCGGGTTCGCGCGGGTCAGCAGAGCCTGCCGCTTCATCCGCAGTGCCACGTGCCGCTCGATGGCCCCGGGACCCGTCTGCCAGACCGTTCCGGCCTCCAGCACGGCACGCGCGTAGTCCTCGGTCTGGAGCAGTCCGGGCACGAAGTGCGGTTCGTAGGAGCGGATCAGCTGGGCGGCGCCCTCCAGACTGACGTGCATGCTGAACCAGTCGGGCAGCACGTCGTGGTACCGCTGCCACCAGCCGGGCCGGTTCGCCTCCTCGGCCAGCGCGACGAACGCGGCGGACTCGTCGTCGCCCACCCCGTACGTCGTCAACAGGACCTGTACGTAGGGAATCTTGAGGGCGACCTCGGCCATCTCCATCCGCCGCACGGTCGCCGGCGCGACCCGCAGGACCCGGGCCGCCTCCTCACGCCTCAGACCGGCCGCCTCGCGCAGTTCCTGCAGCCGCCGCCCCAGTACCACCTGCCCCACGGTGGGCGCGGGTCGCCGCTCACTCACGCCACGCCTCCCCACGCGCCGAAGTATGCGTGCAGTGTGCCATGTCCGTGAAGAACCATCACGGTTCGGCCGCGACCGGTTGCGGACCGTCCCCTTTGTCACACGGGACGCCACGTCACGGGCGCTCCAGGGGGATGAGGCACCGTCAGGACGCCAGTGAATGCAGGTACTTGACCGTCGCGGGGTCCGCCGGGAGGAACGTCTCGACGGCGAGCTCGGCGACCGTCACGTCCATCGGGGTGTTGAACGTCGCGATGGAGGAGATGAACGACAGCACCCGCCCCTCGTGCTCGATCCGCATCGGCAGCGCGAAGGGCGGCACGGCACCGAACGGCTCCGCGTCCCCCGCAGGCTCCGCGTCCGCGTCCGGGACCGGATACGCGGCCACCTCCTCGTGCAGCGCGCGCAGCGCCTTCGAGCGGCGCAGCGCGATCTGCCGGTCCATCTGGGCGAGCAGATGCTCCCGCCAGGCGCGCAGGTTGCGGATGCGCGGGGCGAGACCCTCGGGGTGCAGGGTCAGCCGCATCGCGTTGAGCGGCGGCACCAGCAGGTGCTCGGGGACCCCCTCCAGCAGCATCGCGACACCCCGGTTCGCGGCCAGCACGTCGTACGTCGCGTCCACGACCAGCGCCGGATACGGCTCGTAGCCCTGGATCAGCCGCTCCACCCCCTCGCGCAACGCCTCCATCGACGGGTCGTCGAGCGGTGTCTCCGGGTAGTGCGGGGCGTAACCGGCCGCGAGCAGCAGCGCGTTGCGCTCCCGCACGGGCACGTCGAGGTGCTCGGCGAGCCGCAGCACCATCTCCTCGCTGGGCCGGGAGCGGCCCGTCTCCACGAAGCTGATGTGACGTGCCGAGGAGCCGGCCCGCAGCGCGAGCTCCAGCTGGCTCACCCGCCGCTGCTCCCGCCACCCGCGCAGCAACGGGCCGACGCCGCTCCCCGCGGGGGCACTTGAGGAGCCGGCGGCACCGGGCGGGACAATGCTCATACGAGGACCGTAGTCGAGGAGTGGCACGTGAACGAGCTGGGGAACCTGTCCTGGGACGCCGAGGCCCGATACCGGGCGCGCGTCCGCGGCTGTCTGCTCGGCGGCGCACTCGGCGACGCCCTCGGCTACCCGGTCGAGTTCGACGCGCTGGACGCCATCCGCGCGGCGCACGGCCCGCGCGGCCTGCGGGGCCCGGTCGCCGACGGCTCCGGCTCCGTCGGCCTGGTCAGCGACGACACCCAGATGACCCTCTTCACCGCGGAGGGCCTCCAGCAGGCGCACGCGCGGGAGCGGCACAAGGGGATCGGCGGCGGCTGGTCCCGGCTCGTGCGCACGGCGTACGGACGCTGGCTGGACACCCAGACCGCGCCCGGACCCGCCCCGGACGTGCGCGGCGGACTCGCCGCGCAGACCTGGCTGTACGCCCGCCGGGCCCCCGGCAACGCCTGCCTCTCCGGGCTCCGCGAGCGCGAGTACTGCCCCGACCCGGCGAGCGAACTCGGCCCGCCCGGACCCGTCAACCCGGACTCCAAGGGCTGCGGCTCGGTGATGCGCTCCGCGCCCTTCGGACTCACCCGGACCTCGGCCGAGTCGGCGTTCGCCATGGCCGCCCGCTGCTCGCGGATGACCCACGGCCACCCGACCGCCTCCTACGCGTCCGGCGCGCTCGCCGCGATCGTCACCCACCTCGTCGCCGGGGACTCCCTGGAGGGCGCGGTCCTGCGCGCGCTCCGGCTGCTCGCCCGCCACCCCGCCCACGAGGAGACCACGACGGCGCTGAACCGGGCCCTCGACCTCGCCTCCGAGGGCGCTCCGAGCGCGGAGAAGGTCGCGTCACTCGGCGCCGGCTGGATCGCCGAGGAGGCGCTTGCCGTCGCCGTCTACTGCGCCCTCGTCGAATACACGGTCACCGACGCGCTGCTGCTGTCCGTGAACCACTCGGGCGACAGCGACTCCACCGGCTCGCTGTGCGGGAACCTCCTGGGCGCCCTGCACGGCGACCACGGGCTGCCGCACGAATGGCTGGAGCAGGTCGAGGGCCGCGCCACGATCACCCTCCTGGCGGACGACCTCGCCGCGGAGTGCGTCCGCCGGTGACGCGGGGCGGCCCGGAGCCCGCGCGGCTCCCCGACGGCGCCCGGCCGGGTCCGCCCGGCTGTGGCACGCTGAGGGAACGTCCCCCAGCTCCGCCGTACGAAGGGAACCCGCTCATGGCCGTCGAACCGCTGGCGCAGAAGGACATCGAGGAGCGGCTGGCGGGGCTGCCCGGCTGGTCCCTCGACGGCGACCGGCTCGCCCGTTCCTACCGGCTCGCCTCGCACTTCGCGGCGACCGCGATGGTCGTGCACATCGCGCAGGTGCAGGAGGAACTCGACCACCACTCCGACCTCACCCTCGGCTACAACACGATCGCCCTCACCGTGAACACGCACAGCGTCGGCGGCGCCGTCACCGCCCTCGACTTCGACCTCGCCCGCAGGGTGGAGGACCTCGCCCCGGGCCACGGAGCACACTGACCCACGTGCTGGACTACGACAGGGAAGCCGACCGGTACGACGCCACCCGGGGCGGCGAGCCACGGGCCGCCGCGGCCGCCGACGCCGTCCTCACCCTGGTCCCCGGCGGAGCCCGGACGCTCCTCGACCTGGCCTGCGGAACCGGCATCGTGACCCGGCGGCTCGCCGCCGGGCGGCCGGGGCTCCGGGTGCTGGGCGCGGACGCGGCGCACGGCATGGCCCGCAGAGCCGCCACTCGTCTCCCCGGCGCCGTCGTCCGCGCCGACTCCCGCCGACTGCCCTTCCCGGAGGCGTCGTTCGACACCGTGTCGGTGGTCTGGCTGCTGCATCTGCTGGACGACGCGCGGCCCGTGGTCGCCGAGGCCGCCCGGCTGCTGCGCCCCGGCGGCGTGCTCGTCACCACCGTCGACAAGGCCGCCGCCCACGATGTCGGCAGCGACATCGACGCGCTGTGCGCGCCCCACCGGGCCGGGCACGCGGCCGACGGTTCGGCCCGCGTCACCGCGTACGCCGTCGAGCACGGCCTCACGCCGGACGGGACCGCCCTGTTCCGGGGCCACGGGCAGGGCCGGACCCCGCGCCGCGTCGCCGAGCAGATCCGGGCGGGCCGGCTGTACGTCACCGGCGGCCCGCGGCTCGCCGGCCGTGTCGAGGCACTGCCCGCCCCCGACAGCCCCCGCCCGGAACCGGAGTTCACCCTGCGGGCCTTCCGCAGGATCTGAACTCCCCCGACAGGCTGCTCAGTCGGCCGTCCGCCGGGTGAAGTCCATCGTCCAGTTGGACAGCCAGGTCCGCTCGCCGTCCAGCGAGAACGCCTGCTCCCAGCGAGCGGTGGTCGCCGAGATCCCCGACCACAGGTACCGCACCCGCACCTCCTTGCCCTCGTGGGTGTCGTCCCCGAAGAACACGCCCCGTCCGTCCGGCCCGAACCTCCCCAGCACCGGCGGGAACAGCCTCCCGCTGCGGCTGGACGACCAGTTCAGCGACCACCGTCCGCTCTCCACGTCGAAGAGCCGCAGGGTCAGCCCCTTCCAGCCCTGGTCCGGCACGTCCAGCTCGTCGAGGTTCGCGGCCCCGCCGAACAGGTTCCAGCAGCGGCTGGTCGCCGGGAACCGGACCCAGTCGCCGTCCGGGTCGAGGAAGTCCGTACGCCGGGTGTTCAGGACGTCCCAGTCGCCGTGCAGGAAGTCGAAGTCGTGGGATGCGGCGGCGGTGTCGTGGGCGGTGTTCACGAGCGGTCTCCCGTGGTCCCCTCGGGCAGCGAGTCGGCCACGTAGGCCTTCAGATCGGGCACGTCGGGGGCGAGCAGGTGCCGTACCCAGGCGTCCCGCTCGTGCAGGATCGGCGGCAGCTCCCAGACACAGCCGATCCACGGCAGGTCGGGCCGGACGAAACGGGTCGGGTCCCGGTCCGGGCATCCCAGCACCGGCTGGCCGGCGGCGGCGCCCCGGAAGTGCAGCACGTTGTCCCACACCCAGCTGTAGGCGTTCAGATAGGCGCCGGAGTCGGCACCCCGGTGCAGGACGACGAACGTGGCCGGGGGAGTGCCGTCCGGCTCGGGCAGCAGCCCCGGCAGCGCCGCGTACGCCGCGCGCTCGACGTCGGGTTCGACACCGGCCGGGTCGGAGGTGACGTGGTAGCGCTTGATCCACCGCCCCGCCACCTCGACGGGCGGCGGCACGGTGAGGAACTTCTCCCGGAAGGCGCCGGGGGACCCGGAGCCGGGGGGTGCGGGAGGGGAACCGGCGGAACCGGCCGAACCCGGGGAACCGTCGGACTGCAGGGAGGTCGTCGAAGCCATGGCAGGACGCTAGGCCCGCTCCACTGACATCCTGTGTCAGTGAAGTCCAGCCGTCTCGTCTCGATCCTCCTGCTGCTCCAGACCCGTGGACGGCTGACCGCGGCCCAGCTCGCCGAGGAGCTGGAGGTGTCGGTCCGGACGGTGTACCGCGACGTCGAGGCCCTGAGCGCGGCGGGCGTACCGCTCTACGGGGACGCGGGGCACGCGGGCGGCTACCGGCTCCTCGGCGGTTATCGCACCCGTCTCACCGGCCTCACCACCGAGGAGGCCGAGGCCCTCTTCCTCGCCGGGGTGCCCGGACCGGCCGCGGAACTCGGCCTCGGCGCGGTCCTCGCCGCCGCCCAGCTCAAGGTGCGCGCCGCCCTCCCGCACGAGCTGCGCGAGCACGCCGACCGGATCTCCGGACGCTTCCACCTGGACGCGCCGGGCTGGTACGCCGACGCCGACGCGACCCCGTACCTCCCCGCCGTCGCGGACGCCGTCTGGAACAGCCGTGTCCTGCATGTCCGTTACCGCCGCTGGCGGGAGCCGACCGACGTGGAGCGCCGCCTGGAGCCCTACGCCCTCGTCCTCAAGGCGGGCCGCTGGTACGTCGTCGCCGGCCCGGGACCGCGTACCTTCCGCGTCGACCAGATCCTCGAACTCAGGACTCCCGGCGAGGAGTTCACCCGCCCGGACGACTTCGACCTGACGGCCTACTGGACTCGGTACCAGCGTGACTTCCACGACCGGCTGCACCGGGCGGAGGCGGTTCTGCGGATCGCGCCCGGCGCGGCCCCGGGCGGCCTCACGGGACGGGCGGTCGAGGACAACGGGCGTACGGAGGAGGACGGCTGGACACGGGTCACTGTCCCCATCGAGTCGGTCGACCGGGCGCACGACGAGTTCCTGCGTCTCGGTACGGCGATCGAGGTCCTGGAACCTCCCGAACTCCGCGCCCGCCTGGGCGCGACGGTCGCCGAACTGGCCCGGAGGTACGCGCCGCGGACGTGACCACGTCCCCTCCGCCCGCCGGTCCCGTCGGGCGGGAAAGCACCTCCGATCAGGCGACTTGGGAACTTCTTTGCCACCCCGGTGAGTTCTGACAGGGCGGCCGGCGTTGCACCGGCCGGCAGGGAACGACCAGTGCGACGAGTGAAGGAGCAACGCCGGCATGGTGTTCGAACGGCTGCTGGGGGCGACCGGCGTGGGCGGCCCCGCGGTGGACACGGTCCTGGACGCCGGGGCGGTGTCGCCCGGCGGGTCCCTCTCCGGAGAGGTGCGGCTGAGAGGCGGAGGCGCAGCGGGGGAGGACGAGACATAGCGCGTGCCAGGCCCCCGATCGAAGGCCCCGGCTCACGGGCCGAGAGTCCCCAGGCACAATTTGCCTGACGCAGTCCCATCTCGCAGAGGATGATCCACGCATGATGACGCTCACCAAGGAAGACGGCCCGGCGGATCTGGACGGTGTCACCCACCTGTCCATAGGGGTGTCCTGGGACCCCACCTCCGGAAGCAGCGGCGGGGTGCTGGGCGCGCTCCGACGCAAGAGTGGAACCGACCTCGACCTGATCGCCATCGCCATGCAGGGCGGCGAACCGGTGCGCCTCGCGGGCCTCGACTCCCTCGACCCGATGGGCAACGGCTCGCTGCTGCACAGCGGCGACAACCAGACCGGCCGCGGGGACGGCGACGACGAGACCGTCACCGTCGAGTTCGCCCGCGTCCCGCCCAACATCACGTCCATCGTGTTCATCGCCGCCGCCTACAAGAAGGGAAGCTCCTTCCAGAAGGCGCGCAACATCAGCTTCAAGGTGTACGACGCCACCGGGGGCAGCAGCACGCAGGTCGCCGACATCTGGCCGAGCCTGCTGTCGCAGGACAACGGCTGCGCGGTGGCCAAGGCCCAGCGTGACGGCAATGCCTGGAAGCTCCAGGTGATCAATCTGACCGGGAAGATCAAGCAGGGTGACGAGAACGCCCTCATGCGGTTCGCCGTCAGCAAGTGACCGACGGGCGGCGGTCCTTGCCGAGCGGCCCGGGCACCGGGCCGGCGCCGGGGCCGTCGTAGCCGGCCGGACGCCGTCCGGGACGCGTGACGCTGCGCGGCCCCCTTCGCGGGAGGGGGCCGCGGCCTCCCGGCGCCGGGCAAACACCTCCCGGCCGGACGACGCCCCCGGGCCAGGCGCCCCGGGGCCGGGAGGACATCGTCCCCGCGCCCACTCCACGGATCTCCACGCGACGGCCGGCCACCCGCCCCGATCCCCCCGACGGATCACGGGCTCCACCGCGACCGGCCCCGTCCGTTCGCCGCCCCGCGGCCCTCGGGCGGAGCCCCTCTTTTTGCCGTTCGAGCAAGGCGACTGGCCGTTTCCGGGAAGCGCGGGCACGCTGTCGGCATCCCGAGAGAGAGGCTTCCGCCATGGCACAGGACCACGACCACGGGCACGACCCGGCGCACCAGCGGGACGCGGTGGCCGGTGCTCCCGCCCACCAGCACGCGCACGGCCGCACCCACGGCCCCACCCACGGTCACACCCACGTGGACTTCGCCGAGATGCTTCCGCTGCTGGTGCGGGAGGCGGAGCTGTTCTCCCCGGCCTACACCGAGGCCGCGTCGTGGCTGCGCGAGCAGCGCCCCGAGCCGGGACTGGTCGTGGACGCGGGCAGTGGCCCCGGCGTCGTCTCCTGCCTGCTCGCCGAGACCTTTCCCGGCGCGCGGGTCGTCGCCGTGGACGGCGCGGAACCACTGCTCGCGGAGGCCCGGTCCCGCGCCGAACGTCTCGGCGTCGCCGACCGCTTCAGCACCGTGGAGGCCGAACTCCAGGACGGCATCGGGGACGTCGAGTACCCCGCCGACCTGATCTGGGCCAGTCGCTCGCTCCACCACGTCGGCGACCAGCGCGCGGCCCTCGCGGCATTCGTGCGCGGTCTGGCCCCGGGCGGGACCCTCGCCCTCCTCGAAGGCGGCCTGCCCACGCGGTTCCTGCCGCGCGACATCGGCATCGGCCGGCCGGGCCTGCAGGCCCGCGTCGACGCCGTGCACGACGAGTGGTTCACGCGGATGCGGGAGGACCTGCCCGGCGCGGTGTCCGAGACGGAGGACTGGCCGGCCCTGCTCACCGCCGTCGGTCTGCGCCACGCAGCGACCCGCACCTTCCTCGTCGACCTCCCCGCCCCTCTGTCGGACGAGGCCCGCGCCTTCGTCGTCGCCTCCCTCGCCCGCCGGCGCGACGGCCTCGCCGAGGGTCTCACCCCCGAGGACGTCACCACCCTCGACCGCCTCCTCGACCCCGACGACAAGGCGAGCGTCCACCACCGCACCGACACGTTCGTCCTGACGGCGATGACGGTGCACGTGGGTGTGAAGCCGGAGCAGCGGTCCGCAGGCCCGGCACCGGAGTAGCGGTCGGCAGGCCCGGCACCGGCGAGGGTCCGTGCGACGGAGGCCCCGAGACGGCGGGCCGGTCACCCAAGTCCCCTATGCTGGGCGCCCCTTGACATCGAGAGCGCTCCAAGTGATGGACTCCCGGGGTCCGCCGTACACCGGTCCGTGGCAGTGCGGACCCGCGGACGGGCCGTCCGCGAGGCGGTCGGCCGGACTCTCTGGGGGTAGACCATGACCGACACGCGCGCCACATCCGACACCGACACCGGCCGTGACGACGGAGCCGTGCCGGCCTCCGACGCTCCCGTGGCCCTCGTCACCGGCGGCGGCAGCGGTATCGGAGCCGCGGTAGCGCGGCGGCTGCTCGGTGCCGGGCACCGGGTGGCCGTGACGGGGCGCGGGGCGGAGCGGCTGCGCGAGTTCGCGGAGGAACTCGGCAACCCCGAGGGGCTGTTGACGCTCGTCGGACACGCGGCCGAGTACGACCAGGTGCGGGCGGCGGTCGAGGCGACGCTCAAGGAGTTCGGACGGCTCGACACCGTCGTCGCCAACGCGGGATTCGCGACGCACGACACGGTCGCCGAGGGCGACCCGGCCGGCTGGACCGAGATGGTGCTGACGAACGTGCTCGGGCCCGCGCTGCTCATCAGGGCGTCCGTCGAGGCGCTCAAGGAGAGCCGTGGCCGCATCGTGCTGATCGGCAGTGTGGCGGGGCACGTGAACACGCCCGGCAACATCTACGGGGCCACCAAGTGGGCGGTGACCGGGCTCGCCGAGAACACCCGGCGTCAGGTCACCGAGTTCGGCGTGGGCGTGACCCTGATCTCCCCCGGGCGGGTGGAGACGCCGTTCTGGGACAGTTACGGGAGCCTGCCGCCGGGACATCTCCTGACGGCGGACCAGCTCGCCGACTCGATCGTGTGGGCCGTCGGGCAGCCCGCGGGGGTCGACGTGAACACCGTGGTCGTCCGCCCGATCGGCCAGCCCGCCTGAACCCGGCGGCCGGTGAGGCCGTGCCGCGCGAACGGCCTCACCGGCGCGGGAGACCGGCCACCGGCCGCTCCGCGCGAACCTGCTGCGGGGAGCGGCCGACGGCGCGGCGACGTCGGTCAGTTGGCGGCCAGGAACTGCTGGGCCAGCGAATTGCCGAGCGTCACGGCCGCGGTGTGGCTCTCGATGGGCGACACCTGCGAGTTCTTGAACACGATGTACGTCACGCCGGAGTCGGTGCCGCCCGTCTCCGGGTCGGGGTCGATGCCGAGCGCGCTCGCCGTGGCGTACGAGGCCTCACCGATGATGCTCGTCGGACCGGTGTCGCCGACCACCGCGTACTCGACCTTGTTGTTGTATATGACGGCGACCACGCCGCCGCCCTTGATGCCCGAACTCGTGTACTTCCAGATGCTGCTGGTGGACGGCACCACCACGTAGGGCAGCGAATCGGCGCGCAGCGGCTGGCCGTTGGACTGATGGAAGGCCGTGTCGTCCTGGAACCAGGGGTCGGTGTCGGCGCTGCACCTGCTGGTGACCTGGCCGTCGCAGTCGATGTCCATGTCGGCCTTCCAGAACACGGCGCCGTTCTTGCCGCACACGGGAATCGTGGCCGACGTCTCCTCGTCGGTGCGGTACTTGCCGCTGGAGATCTGCGAACAGGACGTCACCTTGGCGAGAAGGGAGGCCGCGCTGACCGATCCCTCCTGTGCCGAGCGGGGGTTGACGGTTCCTGAGGCCTGGGCCGGGAGGGCGGCGCCGGCCAGGAGCGCGGCGCAGGCGGCCGCGGACAGGGTCAGTGTTCGAGTGCGCACTGTGGGGGAACCCTTCTGTTAGGAAACTTTCCTTACTGGGTTGCCGTACAAGGTGGCCCTCCTTGCATGACCGCGTCAAGACCTTCCGCGGAGTCGGTCCGGTCCAGGATGCGAAAAACACCGCCGGCCCGGACGCTTCGAAGCGTCCGGGCCGGCGGTGGTGGCCGGTGCGGTCCGGTCAGCCGATCTCGAAGGTGGCCGGGTCCGGGCCGAGCCGGCGGTCCTCGTTCAGGGCGGAGATGGCGGCGATGTCCTCGGTGTCGAGGGAGAAGTCGAACACGTCGATGTTCTCCTTGATCCGCGACGGGGTCACGGACTTCGGGATCACGACGTTGCCGAGCTGGATGTGCCAGCGCAGGACGACCTGTGCGGGGGTGCGGCCGTGCTTCTGGGCGATCGCGACGATCGCCGGAACCTCCAGGAGGCCCTTGCCCTGGCCCAGCGGCGACCAGGCCTCGGTCGTGATGCCCTGCTCCGCGTGGAACTCACGGGCGGCGTTCTGCTGGAGGTGCGGGTGCAGCTCGATCTGGTTGACGGCCGGGATGACGGACGTCTCGTCGATCAGC
The DNA here is from genome assembly GCF_002078175.1 of Streptomyces sp. M41(2017). Taxonomy (GTDB): domain Bacteria; phylum Actinomycetota; class Actinomycetes; order Streptomycetales; family Streptomycetaceae; genus Streptomyces. The sequence goes on from NZ_MWFK01000001.1 coordinate 4,663,223, forward strand.
TTCGCCAGGTGCTCCGGCAGGAAGTTCGACGTGCCGATGGCCTTGGCGCGGCCGTCGGCGTGGATCTTCTCGAAGGCCTTGAACGACTCGATCGCCGTGCCGCGGGAGGGCATCGGCCAGTGGATCAGGTACAGATCCACGTGGTCCAGGCCCAGCTTCTCCAGCGAGGTGTCGAAGGCGCGCAGGGTGGAGTCGTACCCCTGGTCGCTGTTCCAGAGCTTGGTGGTGACGAAGAGTTCCTCGCGGGGGACGCCCGACGCGGCGATGGCCTTGCCGGTGCCCTCCTCGTTGCCGTAGATCGCCGCGGTGTCGATGCTGCGGTACCCGGACTCCAGCGCGGTGGCGACCGCCCGCTCCGCCTCGTCGTCCGGCACCTGCCAGACACCGAAGCCCAGCTGCGGCATCTCGACGCCGTTGTTCAGGATGATCGGGGGGACCTTGCTCACGAGCTCTCGATCCTTCAGTCGTCGGGTGGTACTCCCATGGTCAACGATCACGGCCCGTGATGCATTCCTGACCGGGCCCGTGGTCCTGTGAAATACAGATTGGCCGAAAGGCCCACCGCGCCGACCCCACCGCGCCGACCCCACCGCGCCGACCCCACCGCGCCGACCCCACCGCGCCGGCCTTCGCCGCGTACCGCGCCCGCGCCGTCCTGCCGCTACGCCCGGTACAGCGCCTCGACCTCCGTCGTGTACGCCTTCTCGATCGCCTTGCGCTTCAGCTTCAGCGAGGGGGTGAGCAGCCCGTGCTCCTCGGTGAACTGGTGGGCCAGTATCCGGAACGTACGGATCGACTCGGCCTGCGAGACCAGCGTGTTCGCGGCGACCACGGCGCGCCGCACCTCGGTCTCCAGGTCGGCGTCGCGCACCAGGTCGCCGGCGGCCAGCTGCGGCTTGCCCCGCATCTGGAGCCAGTGCTCGACCGCCTCGGAGTCGAGGGTGACGAGCGCCGCGATGTAGGGACGGTCGTTGCCGACCACGATGCACTGCGCCACCAGCGGATGGTCGCGCACCCGCTCCTCCAGCACGCCCGGCGAGACGCTCTTGCCCCCGGAGGTCACCAGGATCTCCTTCTTGCGCCCGGTGATCGTGAGATAGCCGTCCTCGTCCAGGGAGCCGAGGTCACCGGTGGCGAGCCAGCCGTCGTGCAGGGTGGCGTCCGTGGCCTTGTCGTTGTTGAGGTAGCCCTGGAACACGTTGCCGCCGTGCAGCCAGATCTCGCCGTCGTCCGCGATGTGCACGGTGGTGCCCGGGATGGCCTGTCCGACGGTGCCGAACCGGGTGCGCTCGGGCGGGTTCGCGGTCGCGGCGGCCGTGGACTCGGTGAGCCCGTAGCCCTCGTAGATGACGACGCCCGCGCCCGCGAAGAACAGTCCGAGCCGCCGGTCCATCGCCGAACCGCCCGACATGGCGTGCTTGACCCGGCCGCCCATCGCGGCCCGCACCTTGGAGTAGACGAGCTTGTCGAAGACCTGGTGCTGCATGCGCAGACTCGCGGAGGGGCCGGGGCCGATGCCCCAGGCCTTCGACTCGACGGCGTCCGCGTAGCGCACGGCGACGTCGACGGCCTTCTCGAAGGGGCCCGATCTGCCTTCCTTCTCGGCCTTGCGGCGCGCGGCGTTGAACACCTTCTCGAAGATGTAGGGCACGGCCAGGAAGAAGGTCGGCCGGAAGGCGGCCAGGTCCGGCAGCAGCGCGGCCGCGTTCAGCTGCGGCTGGTGCCCGAACTTGACCCTCCCGCGCACCGCGGCCACCTGCACCATCCGCCCGAAGACGTGCGCGAGCGGCAGGAACAGCAGGGTCGCCGCCTCGTCGCCGCGCTTGGAGTGGAAGACCGGCTCCCAGCGCTCGATGACGGTGTCCGCCTCGAACATGAAGTTCTCGTGCGACAGGACACAGCCCTTGGGCCGCCCCGTCGTCCCCGAGGTGTAGATGATCGTCGCGGTCGACTCGGGGGTGACGGCCCGGCGGTGCCGGTGCACCACGTCGTCGTCGATGTGCGCGCCGGCCTCGTACAGCTCGTGCACCGCGCCCGCGTCGAGCTGCCACAGCTGCTGCAGCGTGGGCAGCCGGTCCACGACCGTGGCGATGGTCATCGCGTGGTCCTCGTGCTCCACCATGATCGCCGACACCTGCGCGTCGTGCAGCATCCAGAAGACCTGCTCGGCGGAGGACGTGGGATAGACGGGCACGACCTGGGCGCCGACCGTCCACAGGGCGAAGTCGAAGAGGGTCCACTCGTAGCGGGTGCGGCACATGATGGCGACGCGGTCGCCGAACCGCACGCCCTGGGCGAGGAGGCCCTTGGCCAGGGCCAGGACCTCGTCGCGGAACTCGGCGGCGGTGACGTCGCGCCACTCTCCCCGCTCGTCCTTGCGGCCGAGCGCGATGCGCAGCGGATCCTCCTGGGCATACTCGAAGACGACGTCGGCCAGGCCGCCCACCGGCGGCGCCGACGCCAACGGGGGGTTGGTGAACTCGCGCAATACCGCTCCTCGTGGCGCTCCGCACAGCGCCGTGAAAGCTACCCCACCCCGAGAGCGGACGGGAGGGGGCTCGAACCGCCGACGGACACGGCGTCCGCACTGGTCAGCCGAGGAAATGCCCGCACAAGGGGAAGGGCCGGACAGAATTGCCTACGGTTCCGTAGGTTTCGGGTCCGCAATCTCCACGGAATCTGTACGACCCCGCACCAGTCCGCGGCGCCACCCGCGCCGGAGAGGAATCCTCCCCCTCCGGGAGCCCCCCGAACCCTCCCGGCCGACCCCGGGACCCCCCTTCCCGCCCGGCGCGGCGCGCTTCCCGAGCCCGCGGCAGCCCCCACCGGCCCAGCATCACGCCGACGAAGGCGGGCTTGCGCGGCAGCGCCGGACCGAGCAGCGGCCCCGCCACCCGCCCCCCGCCACTCGACGATGACGAAGGCGAGCAGCGCGCCGCCGCGACCGCGAAGGAGCCGGTGGTCACGGCCGAGGCCCAGCCGTCGGACCCCGCCCGCACGACCGCGAAGGTCGTCGCTCCCGTGAAGGAGGTGACCGCCGTCGTCCCCGACACGGCCGGCCTCGCCGCGCAGCTGAGCGGCCCGCTCGGCCGGCTCGACGGTGTCCGGTACGTGGAGACCACGCCGTTCCTGCGCCGGGTCGAGCGGCTCACGTACACCCCGCCCCGCCGACCTCCGTCAGCCGCGCCGCCCCCGGTGCAGCCGGTCCCCGCCGGCCAGGACCGCCGCCGCGAGCGCGTCCGCCGCCCCCTGTGCCGACGGCCTCCGTCGCCCGTGCACCAGCACGAAGTCCACCTCGCCCAGCGTGGGCAGGCCCGCCCGCTCCGGGACCCGGACCAGCCCCGGCGGCACGAGTCCCCGGGAGTGCGCCATGACGCCGAGACCCGCGCGGGCCGCGGCGATCAGCCCGTTGAGGCTGCCGCTGGTGCAGGCGATGCGCCAGGACCGGCCCTGGAGCTCCAGCGCCTCCAGGGCGAGGGCCCGGGTGATGCCCGGTGGCGGATAGACGATCAGCGGCACCGGGCGGTCGGGGTCGAGGCGCAGCCGCGGGGCGCCGATCCACACCAGGTGGTCGTGCCAGACGAGTTGGCCGACCGGGTCCTCGGGCCGCCGCTTCGCCAGCACCAGATCGAGGTGGCCCGCCGCCAACCGCTCGTGCAGGATGCCCGACAGCTCGACCGTCAGCTCCAGGTCGACCTCGGGATGGTCGGAGCGGAACCCCTCCAGGATCTCGGGCAGCCGGGTGAGCACGAAGTCCTCGGAGGCGCCGAAGCGCAGCCGGCCGCGCAGCCGTGTCCCCGCGAAGAACGCCGTGGCCTGGTCCTGCACCTCCAGGATCCGCCGCGCGAACCCGAGCATCGCCTCGCCGTCCTCGGTGAGCTCCACGGAGTGCGTGTCCCGGGAGAAGAACTGCCGCCCCGCCGCGTCCTCCAGCCGCCGCACGTGCTGGCTGACCGTCGACTGGCGCACCCCGAGCCGCCGGGCTGCCTGCGTGAAGCTGAGGGTCTGCGCCACCGCAAGGAACGTACGCAGCTGCGAAGGGTCGTACATGCCGGCCACGTTATCGTGGAACGTGATGACAGTCAGAGCGGTGTGAAGGATTCCCGATCGCGCAGGGGGAGAGGACGATGGAGAGGGCACGATCCGGGCCGGCCCGCACGGCACCCCGGCCGGCCCCGACCGACGCACCGAGCGAGTAGTGGAGCACCGTGAAACGCCTGCAGTGGCCGAGTTGGATGCCGATCGATCCGTACATCCTGCTGTTGCTCGGGACCGTGGGGCTCGCCGCCCTGTTCCCGGCGAGCGGGACGGGGGCGGACGTCGCCTCGGGGGCGTCCACGGCGGCGATCGCGTTCCTCTTCTTCCTGTACGGCGCCCGGCTGTCGACCCGTGAGGCGGTGGAGGGCGTCAAGCACTGGCGGCTGCACACCACGGTGCTGGTGTGCACCTTCGTGGTGTTCCCGCTGCTCGGCCTCGCCGCCCGGGGCCTGGTCCCGGTCTTCCTGACGCACGACCTGTACACCGGTCTGCTCTTCCTCACCCTCGTTCCCTCGACCATCCAGTCGTCGATCGCCTTCACCTCGATCGCGCGCGGCAATGTGCCCGCCGCGATCTGCGCCGGCTCCTTCTCCTCGCTGGCCGGCATCGTCGTCACGCCGCTGCTCGCCGCCGCCCTGCTCGGCAACAGCGGCGGCGGGTTCTCCGCCGACTCGCTCGTCAAGATCGTGCTGCAACTGCTCGTCCCGTTCGTCGCCGGACAGGTGCTGCGGCCCTGGATCGGCGCGTTCATCACCCGGCACAAGAAGGTCCTCGGCTACGTCGACCGCGGGTCGATCCTGCTCGTCGTCTACACCGCGTTCAGCGAGGGCATGGTGCAGGGCATCTGGCACCAGGTCAGCGCCGTGCGGCTGGCGGGGCTCCTGGCCGTCGAGGCGGTGCTGCTCGCCGTGATGCTGGTCCTCACCTGGTACGGCGGCAAGGCGCTGCACTTCGGGAGGGAGGACCGGATCGCCCTTCAGTTCGCCGGGTCGAAGAAGTCGCTCGCCTCCGGACTGCCCATGGCCAGCGTGCTGTTCGGCGCCCACGCCTCGCTCGCCGTGCTCCCCCTGATGCTCTTCCACCAGATGCAGCTGATGGTGTGCGCGGTGATCGCCAAGCGCCGCGCCCGCGACCCCGAGGCGACGGGACCGTCCGACGGGACCGGACCGGACCGCCCGGACGCGACGACGGGCACCGGCCGAACGCGCGGTGCGGGCGGCACGGCCGGACCGGGCGGGAACCCTAGGAAGGCGCCCCCAGGCGCAGCGTCACGAAGCGCGGTCGGTACAGGGACACGTTCCGGCTGAGGTTCGTCTGTGCCGCACCGCCCGTGGTGTCCAGCCAGTTGACGTCGTAGCTCAGGACGATCCGGCCGCCCCCGTCCAGTTCGGGATGGGCCTGCGGGTTGTACGCGGCCACCTCGCCCCGGGGCAGCGGCGGACGGAAGCCCCTGCCGGGCCCGTGCCAGGGCCCGGTCGGCGCGCACGCCCAGTACGAGGCGACCGTGGTCAGGCCCGCGGTGCCCGCCGCCATGGTGAACAGGACGTACGTCCCGCCGTCCCGCACGACGGTGAACGCGCTGCCCACACCCGTGCTCCGGCCGTTCCCGAGCACCGGCGCGGGACGTCCCCGTACCGTCCACGCCGTGCCGTCCCAGTACTCCCAGGCCCCCGGCTCGCCGAGCCGGCCGCTCGGCACCCGCGCCACGTACGCCCGCGACGCCGGGCGCCCGACGGCGCGGCCGTCGTCGCCGCCGAAGACGTAGGTCCAGCCGTCCGCGTCGACGGCCGTGGTGCCGAGGAGGACCCGCTGGGAGGCGTCCCGCACGGGACGCTGGTCCAGGACCGTCGTGATGCCTTCGAGGCGCAGCGCGGGCAGGGACAGCGTGGCGACCTCGGTGGCCACGGGCACCCCGTAGATCCAGGGCGCCGGGCCCGTGGAGCGCGTCCACAGCAGGACGCGCAGGACCTGCTCGCCGGAGCCGGGGGAGCGGGGTTCGACGCGGGCCGCCACCGGCCAGCGCCACTGCTGGGGCGCCGGGTCGGGGAACAGCGGCGCGGGCAGCGTGCTCAGCAGTCGGCCGTCGCGCGACATCACGACCGCCGCGTTGCGCACGAGGGGTGTGCTCGCGTCACGCCAGGCGTACGACTCGCCGACCGGGTTCGGCGGCGCGTACACCCGCCCGAGATAGGTGTCCGAGAACAGCCACAGCACCCGGCCGTCCGGCAGCCGCACCGAGTGGGTCCCGTCGCCGCCGGTCCAGTCGTCGGCGCGGCCGGCGTCGTCCCCGTACCGCGCGAACGCGTCCGTGCGCCGGGCGTCCACGGTCCACGACCGGACGGTGCGGGCGGCGCACGTGTCGCCGCCCTCCCGGTCGCGGTCCGGGAGGGCGGTGAGCAGCACGGCGGCCGAGACCAGGGCCAGCAGCACGCCGAGCCCGGTCCCGGTCCGCCGTCGCCGCGTTGCGTCGTCGGGCACGGGCGGGACGTTAGCGGCCTCCGCGCACCCGGTCCATGGGGAGCCACAGGACGGTGTCGCGGGTGACGTGCGCCGCGTGCCCGGCCGCCTGCTCGGCGTCGCTCAACGCCCGGTCCTGGACGCGCACGTCGTCGATGGCACCGGTGAAGTAGGCGCGGCTGTCGGTCCGTTGGCCGATGTGAACCCCGAACGGTGCGTTCCGGCTGACAGATCCGGGCACGTCCGCGGTGCTCACGGCCACCCCGTCGACGGACAGGGTGAGCTGCCCGCCGCCGCGGCGCAGCGCCAGACGGTGCCACCGGCCGTCGTTGTACGCGCCCGTGGTCCGCACGGACGCGGTGGCCGGGGCCGCCGCACCGTTCCTCGTGGTGATGAGACCGGTGATCCGGCCGGACGCCGGCTCCCCGCGCACCCACACCTGGGGCTGTGTCGTCCCGATCCCGCCCATCCACAGCAGGGGCTGTTCACCGGTGGTGGCCGTGTAACGGAACCAGAGGGAGGCCGTGAAGTCCTTCACGCCCAGCGGTAGTCGGCTGCTGTAGGGCAGGCGTACGGCGTCGTCGGTGCCGTCGAACTCCAGCGCCCCGCCCCGGACGCCCGCCGTCTCGTGGGCACCGCCGAGGACCGCGGCGGGCCGGGCGAACGGCACGAGGTCGGCGGTCGTCGGGTCGGGGCCCCGGCGGGGCCGGAGCCAGTCCTCGGTGAAGCGGGCGAAGCGGATCTCGTCGCGTGCGTCGACCGCGCCGCCCTCGTACAGCAGGCCCACCGCGTCGCCGTCGATCCGCACGAGGTCGGAGTAGCCCGACCAGTCGGTGGTCACGACGGTGCCCCGGTCGACGCTGTCCCACGTGCGGCCGCCGTCGTAGGAGGAGCGGATCATCATCGTCCGGCGGCGGTCCGGGTCGCCGGGGCAGGCCAGCAGGATCCGGCCGCCGACGCGCAGGACCGAACCCTGCACCTGCGGCGCGTACAGGTCGGGGAGGGCGGCGAAGGGCGACACGAAGCTGTCGCCGCCGTCCCGGCTCACCGCCTGGGTGCGGTGTCCCAGGTCGGTGCCGTCCTGCTCGCGGCCGCTGACCAGGACCGATCCGTCGGTCCGCTCGGTGAGCGTCATCTCGGACGGCTTCTGCCGGAAGGTCCCGTCGTCCGCGATCGGCCAGGAGTCCCGGGCGCCGATGTCCCAGTGGTCGCCGCCGTCGTCACTGGTGATGAGCGCGGCGTTGTTGGCGGTGACCCGGCTGCCGTTCCACGTCTCGGTGTTGACGGCGAAGACGAGGCGTCCCGCGTGGCGTCCGCGGGTGAGCTGGATGCCGTGCACCGGGCCGGTGGCGTACCAGGAGTTCCAGTCCGCGGGCAGGATCTCGTCGCTCAGGTCGCGCGGCTGCGACCAGCTGAGGCCGTCGTCGTCGCTGTACTGGAGGTGGGGGGTGCGGTCGCACGGCACGGAGCAGCTCGCGCTGTCGGTCCGGCCGGTGTTGTAGGTCTCGGCGAGCAGGATCCGGCCCGTCTCGCGGTCGACGACCGGGGTGGGGTTGCCGTGGGTGTCGCCCTCCCCGTCGTTGACGACGCTCAGCGGGCTCCAGGTGCGGCCGCCGTCGTCGGAGCGCTTCACCACGATGTCGATGTCCGCCGCGTCGCCGCAGTTCAGGACGCGTCCCTCGGCGAACGCCAGCAGCGTCCCGTCGGTGGTCCGCACGACCGACGGGATGCGGAAGCAGGCGTAGCCGGGGTCCTGGGAGGCCTTGAACAGCACCTGTTGCTCGAACGCGCCGGGCGCGGTGGCGGTGGCTGGAGCGGTGGCGGCGGCCGTGACGGTGTCGGCCGGTGCGGCGTGGGCCGTGCCGGGCAGTGCGAGCAGTGCGACGGCGGCGAGGAGGGCCGTGAGGGCGGCGACCGGACGGGTGCGGGAGGGGTGGCGCGGTCGGGGGGTGGAGACGGGCCGTCGGCGGGCGGGTAAGCGCGGGCCCGGTCGCGCGGCGAGGACGGATCTCGGACGGCTGCGGAGGCGTGACGGCATGGTGCGACCTGCCCTTCGTACGGCTGGGCAATCCGGATTCTCTGGACATCCCACGTCCAACGTTCGCGCCGCAGACGCTACTTGGGGCCTCGCGCACCTCACAAGGAGCGTGCACCGGTCGTGTTCACGCCATGTTTTCGCCTGCCCGGCCAGGGGCGTCGGCGCGTTCGTGCGCAAGATCACCTTGCCTCGGCCCGCCTCGGTGGGACCGGACGCGGGACGGCCGCGCGTGTCGGTTCGTGGCGGTACGGCGGACGGGCGCGGGAGGGGCCGGGACCGCGGGAACGCGGGCCGCCCCGGCCCGCCGTGCCCCGCCCGACGGCCCCGGCGAGAGCAGTTCACGGGCCTGTTGATCCGGATTTCCGGTACGGACGGCTGATGCGGGCTAACGTTCCGTCATGACCGCACCCGAAGCCGAACCCCGTCTCGCCCTCGATCCGGCGTGCACCGCCCTCGTGCTCGTCGATCTGATGGAGCGCATCGTGGCGCTGCCCCTGGCGCCCCACAAGGGCACCGAAGTCCTGGCCACCGCGGAGGAGTTGGCGGCCGCCTTCCGCAAGGCGGGCGCGCTCGTCGTGCTCGTCCGGGTCGAGCGGTCCGGCGTGCCCGAGCAGCCTCCCGGCAGCGGACTCGTCGCCGGGCTCGCCGAGGCGGGCGACCTGGAGATCGTGAAGCGGACCATCGGCGGGTTCCAGGGCACCGGCCTCGACGACAAGCTGCGCGAACATGGTGTCTCCACCCTGGTGTTCGGCGGGATCGCCACCAATCTCGGGGTCGAGTCGACCGCGCGCGCCGCCGGAGACCTCGGCTACGACCTCGTCTTCGTCGAGGACGCGATGGCCGCGTTCACCGCCCCCGAGCACGACGCCTCCATCCGGCTGGACTTCCCCCGCCTCGGCACGGTCGTGGCGGCGGCGGAGGTGCGCTTCACGAGTCGGTGAGCGGCGGACCGGGGAAGCCGGTGTGCGGCCCAGTGCGGGTACCGGGTGAGCCGGTGTGCCTCGTCACGTCCCGATGGGCGCCGCGGACCGACGATCCCGCCGAGGTGCGCCGGGCGCCGGTGAGCATTCCGGGTGTCGGGACGTGCATCCGGCCATGTGCCCCGCCGTGCGGCGCGTCCCACCGCGCGGCCCCGTCCGATGCGCGTGCCGGACCGGCCCGCCGGTCCGGCGCCCCGCTTCGGCCCGGCGCCGCACGTCCGGCGGCGCCGTTCCTCAGACCGGCACCCCGCGCCCGTCCACGACGACCACCGAGCCGGTGCTGCAGCCACCGCGCATCAGGTACAGGTGGGCCTCGGCGATGTCCTCCGGTTCGCCCGCCCGGCCGACGGGCGGGGAGCCTGCGGCGGACGCGAACAGTCCGTCGCGGTCCTCGGCGGGCAGCTTCCGCCACAGCTCCGTGCGGACCACCCCGTGGCCGCGCAGTACTCCCGGCCGGACATCGCCTACGTGCCCGTCGCGGACGTCCCGCCCGACCAGGTGTCCCTCGCCCGGGAGGTGGGCCGCCGCACCCCTGGTCGCCGCGTTCGCCGAGGTCGCGGGGGGGGGGGTACGCGGCTGAGGCGGGGCCCCTCCGGCGCAGGGGGCGCACCCCGCCGTTCGGGGCCCCGCCGCCGTGTCGCGGGGAGCCGGGTCAGCCCTGGGCGGCCGCGGCCCGCAGAGCGATCCGGTGCTCGCCCGCGTACACGTTCATGTTGGAGCCGCGCAGGAAGCCGACCAGGGTCAGGCCCGTCTCCGCGGCCAGGTCGACCGCGAGCGACGACGGGGCGGAGACCGCCGCCAGCACCGGGATGCCGGCCATCACCGCTTTCTGCGCCAGCTCGAAGGAGGCCCGGCCGGAGACCAGCAGGACCGTCCGGGACAGCGGGAGCGTGCCGTTCTGCAGGGCGCGGCCGACCAGCTTGTCGACCGCGTTGTGCCGGCCCACGTCCTCGCGGACGTCCACCAGCTCACCGTCCTCGGTGAACAGCGCCGCCGCGTGCAGACCCCCGGTCCGGTCGAAGACCTGCTGGGCCGCGCGCAGCCGGTCGGGGAGGCGTGCGAGCAGTTCGGGCTCCAGCCGTACCGGGGGAGTCGTGTCGCCCGCCGTGTCGTCGACGGGCCAGCGGGCCGTGGTGCGGACCGCGTCGAGGCTCGCCTTGCCGCACAGGCCGCAGGAGGACGTCGTGTACACGTTGCGTTCGAGCGTGATGTCGGGGATGACGACGCCCGGCGCGGTCCGCACGTCGACGACGTTGTAGCTGTTGGAGCCGTCCACGGTGGCGCCGGCGCAGTACACGATGTTCTGCAGCTCCTCCGCCGCGCCCAGCACCCCCTCGCTGACCAGGAAGCCCGCCGCGAGCGCGAAGTCGTCGCCCGGGGTGCGCATCGTGATGGCGAGGGGCTTGCCGTTGAGACGGATCTCCAGCGGCTCCTCGGCGACCAGCGTGTCGGGGCGGGTGTTCACCGCCCCGTCCCGGATGCGGATCACCTTGCGTCGTTCCGTGACTCGTCCCATGTCCTGATCAGTCCCGGTTCTGTCCGTGCGGCCGGCCGGAGAGGCCCTTCATGCGGCGGTTGCCGTGCGGGCCACCGGCCCGTCGCGCGACCGGGTGACCGTCAGACCCTCATTGTCCTGCACGGACGGAGCGGACCGCATGCCGCCCGGCCCCGCGGCCCGCTCCGCGCTCACGCCGCCGTCCGCAGCGCGAGCAGATCCGAGATGGCGTGGACGGTGCGCAGGGTCGGCACCGGCACCCCGGTGATCTCGGCCAGTTCCACGACGGCCGCGAGCAGCACGTCGAGCTCCAGTGGTTTGCCGCGCTCCAGGTCCTGGAGCGTGGAGGTGCGGTGGTCCCCGACCCGCTCGGCGCCCGCGAGGCGCCGCTCGATGGACACCCCCACCTCGCAGCCGAGGGCCTCGGCGACGCTCAGCGTCTCGGTCATCATGATCTCGATGACCCTGCGCGTCCCGCCGTGCAGGCACATCTGCCGCATCGTGGCGCGGGCGAGTGCGCTGATCGGGTTGAAGGAGATGTTGCCGAGCAGCTTGAGCCAGATGTCGTTGCGCAGATCCGGCTCGACCGGGCACTTCAGCCCGCCCTCCCGCATCGCGTCGCCGAAGGCCCGGCACCGCGCGGAGACGGACCGGTCCGGCTCCCCGATGGAGAACCGGGTGCCTTCGAGGTGGCGGACGACGCCGGGCCCCTCCAGCTCCGTCGCGGCGTACACGACGCAGCCGACGGCCCGCTCCGGCGCGAGCACCGCACTGACCGCGCCGCCGGGGTCCACGCTCTCCACACGGTGACCGTCGTGGGGCCCGCCGTGCCGGTGGAAGTACCACCAGGGAATGCCGTTCTGGGCGGCGATCACCGCCGTGGTGTCGTGCAGCAGCGGCTCGATGAGCGGCCCGCACGCCGCGTACGAGTTGGCCTTGAGGCCGAGGAAGACGTAGTCGACCGGACCGATCTCGGCCGGGTCGTCGGTGGCATGGGCCCGGGCGGTGAAGTCGCCGCGCGGACTGATGACTTGGACGCCGTGCTGCCTCATGGCCGCGAGATGCGGTCCACGGGCCACCAGATGCACGTCGGCGCCCGCCCGGTGCAGCGCGGCGCCGACGTAGGCGCCGATCGCACCGGCGCCGAGAACTGCGACTCTCACTGTGTGGCGCTCCGTTCGGTCGAGGGTACCGAGGAACTTCCGAACTCTGTCGACGAAATATTGTCTACAGGATGGAATGAGTGGCGGCAAGGGATTCGACAAGCACCGGGCACAGGAGGGGAATCGGCCACGTGCCCGACCCGGCCGGTGCCGGCGGGCCCGCCCGGCGCGCCTCCGCGACCGTTCGTCGCGTCAGGAGGACCGCTCGTCGCACGCGTCCCGACGGTTTGCGTCACGCGGGTTCCCAGCCGGGCAACCGCTTCCTATCGTTCCGGATCATGAGCCCCCCTGTCGCACCCCCCGGCTGGAGCCGCTGGCTCGTCCCGCCGGCCGCCCTCTCGGTCCATCTCTCCATCGGCCAGGCCTACGCCTGGAGCGTCTTCAAGCCGCCCCTCGAATCCTCGCTCGGCCTCAGCGGGACCGAGAGCGCGCTGCCCTTCCAGCTCGGCATCGTGATGCTCGGTCTGTCCGCCGCGTTCGGCGGCACGCTCGTCGAGCGCAACGGCCCGCGCTGGGCGATGACCGTCGCCCTCGTCTGCTTCTCCTCAGGCTTCCTGATCTCCGCGCTCGGCGCCGCCACCGAGCAGTACTGGCTGATCGTGTTCGGCTACGGATTCGTCGGCGGGACAGGCCTCGGCATCGGCTACATATCCCCGGTGTCCACCCTGATCAAGTGGTTCCCCGACCGGCCCGGCATGGCCACCGGCATCGCGATCATGGGCTTCGGCGGCGGCGCGCTGATCGCCTCGCCCTGGTCCGCCCAGATGCTGAAGTCCTTCGGGTCGGACTCCTCCGGCATCGCCCTCGCCTTCCTCGTGCACGGCCTCGCGTACGCCGTGTTCATGACGCTCGGTGTCCTGCTGGTGCGCGTCCCGCGCGGCGAGCGCCCGGTCGCGTCCGGGCCGAGCGCGCTCGACGGCGTCCAGGTCTCGGCGCGCAGCGCGGTGCGCACCCCGCAGTTCTGGTTCCTGTGGATCGTGCTCTGCATGAACGTGACGGCGGGCATCGGCATCCTGGAGAAGGCCGCCCCGATGATCACGGACTTCTTCGCCGGCACCTCCACCCCCGTGTCCGTCTCCGCGGCCGCCGGGTTCGTCGCCCTGCTGTCCGCCGCCAACATGGCCGGCCGGATCGGCTGGTCCTCGACCTCCGACCTGATCGGGCGCAAGAACATCTACCGCGTCTACCTCGGCGTCGGCGCGCTCATGTACGCGCTCATCGCCTGGTTCGGGGACTCCTCCAAGCCGCTGTTCATCGTCGGCGCCCTGGTGATCCTCTCCTTCTACGGCGGGGGCTTCGCCACCGTCCCGGCCTACCTCAAGGACCTCTTCGGCACCTACCAGGTGGGGGCGATCCACGGGCGGCTGCTCACCGCCTGGTCCACGGCCGGTGTGCTCGGACCGCTCATCGTCAACCGGATCGCGGACCACCAGGAGGCGGCGGGCAAGCACGGCTCGGACCTCTACGGCATGTCGTTCCTGATCATGATCGGGCTGCTGGTCGTAGGCTTCGTCGCCAACGAGTTCGTGCGCCCCGTCCACCCCCGTCACCACGTCCCCGCACCGAGGGAGGCAGCCGATGTCGCACGACAGCAGCCCGAGTCCGCCTGACCGCCGACCGCTCATCGCCTTCGCCTGGCTCTGGGTGGGCGCCCCCCTGTGCTACGGCGTCTACGAGCTGGTACAGAAAGTGACACAACTGTTCAGTGGGTGAGTGTTCGGGCGTCCGAGAGTCTGACAGAAGCCGACAAGCCTGGCGCCCAGATCCTGTGGCATCACCTGCCGTCGTACCCGTGAGTCACTGATCAGACTGGTGGATCCCGCTACCCAAGGCAACGAGGGGGACCACTCATGAACGGCTCACGGATCGCCGCCGTCGGCCATTACCAGCCCGCCAAGATCCTCACCAACGAGGACCTGGCGGGCCTGGTCGACACCAGTGACGAGTGGATCAGGAGCCGGGTCGGCATCCGGACGCGGCACATCGCCGGGCCCGACGAGCCGGTCGACGAGCTGGCCGCGCACGCCGCCGCCAAGGCGCTCGCCTCCGCCGGACTGACGCCGGGCGACATCGACCTGGTGCTCGTCGCCACCTCCACCGCCGTCGACCGCTCCCCGAACATGGCCGCCCGGGTCGCCGCCCGGCTCGGCATCCCCTCCCCGGCCGCCATGGACGTCAACGTCGTCTGCGCCGGCTTCACGCACGCCCTCGCCACCGCCGACCACGCCGTGCGCGCCGGTGCCGCGACCCGGGCGCTGGTCATCGGCGCCGACAGGATGTCCGAGGTGACGGACTGGACCGACCGCACCACCTGCGTGCTGGTCGGGGACGGTGCGGGCGCCGCCGTCGTCGAGGCCTCGGCGCCGGGCGCGGAGCCCGGCATCGGCCCGGTGCTGTGGGGCTCGGTGCCCGAGATGGGGCACGCGGTCCGCATCGAGGGCACCCCCGCGCGCTTCGCGCAGGAGGGCCAGAGCGTCTACCGCTGGGCGACCACCCAGCTCCCGCCGATCGCCCGCAAGGCCTGCGAACGCGCGGGCCTCACCCCCGAGGACCTCGCCGGGGTGGTCCTGCACCAGGCGAACCTGCGCATCATCGAACCGCTCGCGCAGAAGATCGGCGCCGTCAACGCCGTCGTCGCGCGGGACGTCGTCGAGTCCGGCAACACCTCGGCCGCGAGCATCCCGCTCGCCTTCTCCAAGCTCGTCGAGCGCGGGGAGATCTCCACGGGCGACCCCGTGCTGCTGTTCGGCTTCGGCGGCAACCTCTCGTACGCGGGACAGGTCGTCCGCTGCCCCTGACGGCTCCCACCGACCGGACCGGGCCGCCGACGGGCCCCGGCCGGGATCCGTACCCACCCCGTGTGACAGGCCCAACTCCCGTGCCCGCGCCGCTTTGTGCGCCGTAGACTGTAGGCGAAAGACAATTCATAATTGACTTTCCCTATCGCGGCGACGGCGCTGCCCAGGAGGGACCGTGATGTTGTCGGCAGGACTGCCTCAGGGAGCGGTACCCAAGCTCGAACGGCCCGGCCCACTGCGCGACCGTGTGTACGAGGCGCTGCTCGAACTCATCACCACCCGGGCCCTCCAGCCGGGCCAGCACCTCGTCGAGAGCGAACTCGCCGGTCACCTCGGGGTGTCCCGGCAGCCGGTGCGGGAGGCGCTGCAGCGGCTGAGCACGGAGGGCTGGGTCGATCTGCGGCCCGCCCAGGGCGCGTTCGTGCACGAGCCGACCGAGGAGGAGGCCGACCAGCTCCTCACGGTGCGCACTCTCCTGGAGGCCGAGGCGGCCCGGCTCGCCGCCGGCAACGCGGGCGGCGACGCGATCGGCGCGCTGGAGGACCTGTGCGCGCAGGGCGAGCGAGCGGTGGCCGCCGACGACGTGGACGCCGCGGTCGCGCTGAACGCCCGGCTGCACGCCAAGGTCATGGAACTCGCCGGCAACGCGGTGCTCGCCGAACTCGCCGCACAGGTCGACCGCCGGGTCCGCTGGTACTACACGCCGGTCGCCCGGCAGCGCGGCCGGCAGTCCTGGATCGAGCACCGCGAGCTGATCGCCGCGATCGCGGGCGGCGACGGACAGCGCGCCACCGCGGTCATGCGGGCCCACACGGAGCACACCCGGAAGATGTACCACGAGCGTCCGAAGTGACCCGCTGAGCACCTGAGCCGACCGGCCTGCCGACCGTCCGCGGCACCCCCGCCGACGGTCCGCGGCACGCCCGCGCGCCCGGCTTTGTCCACGGAGTGGAGAAAGTAGGTGCCGATTGCTGCGCTACTTCTTCCCCCCTCCGGCAGCCGCTGCTACGTTCCCCTCGAAAGCGCGACCGGTGCGGGTGGCCGGAAACCGACGGACGCAGGCCGGTGGGGCGGGGAGGGGCTCGTGAGACGGATGACGGCACGACCCGCGAACGCCCATCAGGCCCGGCTGCTGCGGCTGTTGCGTGACGGCGGCCCCAACTCCCGTGCGCAGCTCGGCGATCAGGTCGACCTCTCCCGGTCGAAACTGGCCGTCGAGGTGGACCGGCTCCTGGGGACCGGACTCGTCGTGGCCGACGGCCTCGCCGCCTCACGCGGCGGTCGCCGCTCCCACAACATCCGGCTCGCGCCGGCGCTGCGCCTCCTGGGCGTCGACATCGGGGCGACCTCGGTCGACGTGGCCGTCACCAACGCCGAACTGGAGATCCTCGGGCACCTCAACCAGCCCATGGACGTCCGCGAGGGCCCGGTCGCTGTCTTCGAGCAAGTCCTCGCCATGGCGGCGAAGTTGAAGGCGTCGGGGCTCGCGGAGGGGTTCGACGGCGCCGGCATCGGCGTCCCCGGACCCGTCCGCTTCCCCGAAGGCGTACCGGTCGCCCCGCCGATCATGCCCGGCTGGGACGGGTTCCCGGTCCGCGAGGCACTCAGCCAGGAACTCGGCTGCCCGGTCATGGTCGACAACGACGTGAACCTGATGGCGATGGGGGAGCAGCACGCGGGCGTCGCCCGCTCCGTGGGCGACTTCCTCTGCGTCAAGATCGGCACCGGCATCGGCTGCGGCATCGTCGTCGGCGGAGAGGTGCACCGCGGGGCGACGGGCAGCGCGGGGGACATCGGGCACATCCAGGCCGTGCCCGGCGGACGATCGTGCGCCTGCGGCAACCGGGGCTGCCTGGAGGCCCACTTCAGCGGCGCCGCGCTCGCGCGCGACGCCGTGGACGCCGCCCACCAGGGACGCTCGGCCGAACTCGCCGCGCGGCTGGAGGCGAACGGCGGCCTCACCGCCGTCGACGTCGCCGCCGCGGCCGCGGCGGGCGACGCCACCGCGCTCGACCTGATCCGGGAGGGCGGCAACCGCACCGGCCAGGTGATCGCCGCACTCGTCAGCTTCTTCAATCCGGGCCTGGTGGTGATCGGCGGCGGGGTGACGGGCCTCGGCCACACCCTGCTCGCCGCGATCCGCACCCAGGTCTACCGCCAGTCGCTCCCGCTCGCGACCGGCAACCTGCCCATCGTCCTCGGAGAGCTGGGTCCGACCGCCGGAGTCATCGGCGGAGCCCGGCTGATCAGCGACCACCTGTTCTCACCCGCGTAACCCGCACAGTTCACCTCACCTCACCTCACCTCACCGCACCTCGTCACGGTCCACCGGCACGACGCCCGGCTCCGCCGTGTCCGAAAACAGCTCGCCTGAACGCGCACCACCCGGCAACCGGCCCGCACGCCTGCCAAGGGGAACCGTCATGGCACCCGAACCACCACTGCTCACCATGTCCGGCATCACCAAGTCGTTCCCCGGCGTCCGGGCCCTCGACGGCGTCGACCTCGACGTGCAGGCCGGCGAGGTCCACTGTCTGCTCGGCCAGAACGGCGCCGGGAAGTCCACCCTCATCAAGGTCCTGGCCGGCGCCCACCAGCCCGACGACGGCACCATCGGCTGGCGGGGCGAACCCGTCACCCTCCGGTCCCCGATCGCCGCGATGCGCCTCGGCATCGCCACCATCTACCAGGAACTCGACCTGGTGGAAGGCCTGTCGGTCGCGGAGAACGTCCATCTCGGACACGAACTCACCACCGCCGGATTCGTCGTGCGCGGGAAGGCCGCCAAGGCGTCGACAACCGCGCTGCTCCACCGGCTCGGGCACCCGGAGATCGATCCGGGGCGCCTCGTCGGCGACCTGTCGGCGGCCCAGCAGCAGATCGTCTCCATGGCCCGCGCGCTCTCCCACGACGTACGGCTGATCGTCATGGACGAACCGTCCGCCGCCCTCGACCCCGACGAGGTCGACAACCTCTTCCGCATCGTCGGCGACCTGACCCGCGCCGGCGTCGCCGTCGTGTACATCTCGCACCGGCTGGAGGAGATCCGCCGCATCGGCGACCGGGTCACCGTGCTGAAGGACGGGCGGGCGGTCGCGGGCGGACTGCCCGCCCGGTCCACCCCGACCCGCGAGGTCGTGGCCCTGATGACCGGCCGCAACGTCGAGTACGTCTTCCCCGACCGGCCCGCCGGATCGCCGGCGGCCGACCCCGTCCTCACCGTCCGGGGCCTCTCCCGTCAGGGTGAGTTCGCTCCCCTCGACCTCGACGTCCGCCCCGGCGAGATCGTCGGCCTCGCGGGACTCGTCGGCTCCGGACGCTCCGAGATCCTGGAGACGATCTACGGGGCGCGCAGACCCACCACCGGCCGGGTCGCCGTCGCGGGCAGGCCACTGCGCACCGGGAGCGTGCGGGCGGCCGTACGCGCCGGGCTCGGCCTCGCCCCCGAGGAACGCAAGGCCCAGGCCCTGCTGATGCTGGAGTCCGTCACCCGCAACGTGTCCGTGTCGTCCATGTCCCGCTACGCGCACGCCGGCTGGATCGACCGGCGGGCCGAGCGCGGCGCGGCACGGGCGGCGACCCGGGAACTCTCGCTGCGCCCCGACAACCCGTCCGCGCCGGTGCGCACCCTGTCCGGCGGGAACCAGCAGAAGGCCGTGCTCGCCCGCTGGCTGCTGCGCGGCTGCCGGGTCCTGCTCCTGGACGAACCCACCCGCGGGGTCGACGTCGGCGCCCGCGCCGAGCTGTACGCCGTCGTCCGGCGGCTCGCCGACGAGGGACTCGCCGTCCTCATGGTCTCCAGCGAGGTGCCCGAGGTGCTCGGGCTCGCCGACCGGGTCCTCGTGCTCCGCGAGGGCCGCGTCGTCCACGAGGCACCGGCCACGGAACTGGACGAACACCGCGTACTCGACCTCGTCATGGAAGGAAGCCCTGTGGCCAGTGAAGGGAGCCCGGCGTCATGACGCAGCACGTGTCCCCGCCCCGGGAAGGCGCCGGCAAGGCGCCCTCGACGGGTGAACTCCCGGTGTGGCGAACGGCGGTGGCCCGCGCCGACGTCCGCACCCTCTCGCTCCTCGGTGTCCTCGCGGTCCTCGTCGTCATCGGAGGGGTGACCCGGCCCGACGAGTTCCTCGACACCCGCAACCTCCAGCTCGTCCTCACCCAGGCCTCGGTGATCGGCGTCGTCACCGTCGGCATGACCTTCGTCATCACCTCCGGCGGCATCGACCTGTCGGTCGGCGCGATCGTCGCCCTGTCCTCGGTGTGGGCCACCACGGTCGCGACGCAGGAGTACGGCTTCGCGGGCATCCTCTTCACCGCGGTGCTCGTCGGTGTGGGCTGCGGCCTCGTCAACGGACTGCTCGTCGCGTACGGCGGGATGGTGCCCTTCATCGCCACCCTCGCCATGCTCGCCTCGGCCCGCGGTCTCGCGCTCCAGATCACCGACGGCAGGACCCAGATCGTGTCGGTGGACGGCGTCCTCCGACTCGGCGAACGCGACGCGTACGTGCTGGGCGTTCCGCCGCTGGTCCTCGTCTTCGCCGTCGTCACCGTCATCGGCTGGCTGATCCTGAACCGCACCACCTTCGGCCGCCGCACCGTCGCCGTCGGCGGCAACGCGGAGGCCGCCCGCCTCGCCGGCATCGACGTTCGACGCCAGCGGCTCTACCTCTACCTGCTGTCCGGACTGTGCTGCGGCATCGCCGCGTTCCTGCTGATCGTCCTGTCCGGCTCCGGCCAGAACACCAACGGCAACCTGTACGAACTCGACGCCATCGCGGCCGCGATCATCGGCGGCACCCTGCTCAGCGGAGGCCGCGGCACCATCACCGGCTCCGTGCTGGGCGTCCTCATCTTCACGACGATCACCAACATCTTCGCGCTGAACAACCTCCAGAGCGACGTCCAGCAGATCGCCAAGGGCGCGATCATCGTCGCCGCGGTCCTGGTCCAGCGGCGCACAGCAAGCACGACCTGACACGGGAAGGGTCCACCGCCATGCCAGAACCCACGAGTCTGACCAGCCGCAGAGGACTGCTCTTCGGCACCGCCGCCGTCTCGGCCGGCGTCCTCCTCACCGGCTGCACCAGCAACGACACCAAGGACGAGAAGCCGGCCGCGAACGACCGGCCGGCCGCCGACGACAAGCCCGGCAAGCACGTCACCATCGGCTTCGCCGGGCCGCAGGCGGACCACGGCTGGCTGAACGCCATCAACGACAACGCCAAGAGCCGCGCCAAGAAGTACGCGGACGTCAGTCTGGAGATCACCGAGGGCTCCAACGACACCGCCGCGCAGATCGGCCAGATCGAGACACTGATCAACAAGAAGGTCGACGTCCTGGTCGTGCTGCCCGCCGACGGCAAGGCGCTCACCCAGGTCGGCCTCAAGGCGATGCGCGCGGGCATCCCCGTCATCAACCTCGACCGGATCTTCAACTCGCCCCAGGCGTACCGCTGCTGGATCGGCGGCGACAACTACGGCATGGGGCTCAGCGCCGGCCACTACATCGGGGAGAAGCTCAAGGGCAAGAGCGACGCCCGGGTCATCGAGCTGGCCGGGATCGACAACCTGGAGCTGACCAAACAACGCACCCAAGGATTCGACGCGGCGCTGAAGAACTACCCGAACATCAAGAAGGTCGCCCGCCAGGCAGCCGAGTTCACCGTCGAGACCGGCCAGGCCAAGATGGCCCAACTCCTGCAGGCACAACCGAAGTTCGACGCGCTGTGGAACCACGACGACGACCAGGGCGTGGGCGCCCTGCGGGCCATCGAGCAGGCGGGACGGGACGGCTTCCTGATGGTCGGCGGCGCCGGCGCGCTCTCCGCATTCCAGGCCATCGAGGCCGACGACAGTGTCCTGAAGGCCACCGTCCTGTACCCGCCGACGATGGCCGCCTCCGCGATCGACCTCGCCCGCACCCTCGGCCAGGGCAAGGGCGTCGGAGGGCTGGCCGAGTTCGAGATCCCCGCCTCGCTCACCCTCTACTCCGCCGTCGTCGACAAGGACAACGTCAAGCAGTACATGCCCACCGGCTTCAAGTGAGCCGCCCCCGTTCCAGGGGCCCGGCACGGGGGTCCGGGCCCCTTCCCGCACCGCGCGACGACGACGAGGAGGACATCCGTATGGGACAGCCGCACCGGGGTGACGAGGCCGCGAAGCCCCCATTGCGTGTCGGCATGGTCGGCTACGCGTTCATGGGCGCCGCCCACTCGCAGGGCTGGCGCACCGCGGGCCGCGTCTTCGACCTGCCGCTGCGCCCCGTGCTCGCCGCGGTCTGCGGCCGGGACGGGGCGGCGGTGCGGGCGATGGCCGACCGGCACGGCTGGGCGGCGGCCGAGACGGACTGGCGTGCGCTGATCGCCCGGGACGACGTCGACCTCGTCGACATCTGCACCCCCGGCGACAGGCACGCCGAGATCGCGGTCGCCGCGCTGGCGGCGGGCAAGCACGTGCTGTGCGAGAAGCCCCTCGCGAACACGGTCGCCGAGGCGGAGACGATGGCCGCGGCGGCCGCGACGGCCCTCGAACACGGCCGGCTGTCCATGGTCGGCTTCAACTACCGCAGGCTGCCCGCCACGGCGCTCGCCCGCTCCATGGTCGCCGAGGGCCGCCTCGGAGCCCTCCGGCACGTACGGGTGACCTACCTCCAGGACTGGCTGGTCGACCCGGACTTCCCGCTCACCTGGCGGCTCCGCAAGGAGGTGGCCGGCTCGGGGGCGCTCGGGGACCTCGGCGCCCACATCATCGACCTCGCCCAGTTCCTGGCGGGCGAACCGCTCGGCGGCGTGTCCGCGCTCACCGAGACGTTCGTGCGCAGCCGGCCGTGGCCCACGGGAGCGTCCAGCGGCCTGTCGGCCGTGCCGGAACCGGGCGGACCGGCGGGCGGCACCGGGGCGGCGGCCGCGGGTTCCGTACCCGGGACCGCCGCGGACGCGGCAGCCGTGGGCAGCGTCCACGGGCCCGGTCCGGGAGCCGTCACCGTCGACGACGCCGCGCTGTTCACCGCCCGCTTCGCCTCCGGCGCCCTCGCCTCCTTCGAGGCCTCCCGCTTCGCCACCGGACGCAAGAACGCCCTGCGCATCGAACTCAACGGAGAGCGCGGCTCGTTGGCCTTCGACCTGGAGCGCCTCAACGAACTCTCCTACCACGACCACACCGAGCCCGCCACGCACGCCGGCTTCCGCCGCATCCTGGTCACCGAGCCCGACCACCCCTACCTCGACGCCTGGTGGCCGCCGGGCCACGGCCTCGGCTACGAGCACACCTTCGTGCACCAGGCCCGTGACCTGGTCCTGGCCGTCGCCGAAGGTCGTCCGCCCACCCCGTCCTTCGCCGACGGTCTCCAGGTGCAGCGCGTCCTCGCCGCGGTCGAGGAGAGCGCCGAGAAGAACTCCGTCTACACCCCCATCGCGGTCTGAGGAGGCCCCAATGCCGCGCACCTTCACGCTGTTCACCGGCCAGTGGGCCGACCTGCCCCTCGAAGCGGTCTGCCGCCTGGCCCGCGACTTCGGCTACGACGGCCTCGAACTCGCCTGCTGGGGAGACCACTTCGAGGTCGACAAGGCGCTCGCCGACCCGGCCTACGTCGACTCCCGGCGCGCCCTGCTCGACAAGTACGGGCTGACCTGCCGGGCCATCTCCAACCACCTCGTCGGGCAGGCCGTCTGCGACGCCGTCATCGACGAACGCCACCGGGCCATCCTGCCCGCCCGCGTCTGGGGCGACGGCGAGGCGGAGGGCGTACGGCAGCGGGCCGCCGCCGAGATCGCCGACACCGCCCGGGCGGCCGCCACGCTCGGCGTCGACACCGTCATCGGCTTCACCGGCTCGGCGATCTGGCACCTCGTCGCGATGTTCCCGCCCGTCCCCGAGTCGATGATCGAGCGCGGCTACGAGGACTTCGCGACCCGCTGGAACCCGGTCCTCGACGTCTTCGACGCCGAGGGCGTCCGGTTCGCCCACGAGGTCCACCCCGGCGAGATCGCGTACGACTACTGGACCACCCACCGGGCCCTGGCCGCCGTCGACCACCGGCCGGCCTTCGGCCTCAACTTCGACCCGTCCCACTTCGTGTGGCAGGACCTCGACCCGGTCGGTTTCCTCCACGACTTCCGCGACCGGATCTACCACGTCGACTGCAAGGAGGCACGCAAGCGCCTCGACGGCCGCAACGGCCGCCTCGGCTCCCATCTGCCCTGGGGCGACCCGCGCCGCGGCTGGGACTTCGTCTCCGCGGGCCACGGCGACGTCCCCTGGGAGGACGTCTTCCGCATGCTGCGCTCCATCGGCTACACGGGACCGATATCGGTCGAGTGGGAGGACGCCGGGATGGACCGGCTCCAGGGCGCGCCCGAGGCGCTGAAGCGCCTGAAGGCCTACGACTTCGACCCGCCGTCGGCATCCTTCGACGCGGCCTTCGGAGGCAACGGCTAGACGGGCGAGGGCGGTTGCCCGTCCACCGGCGTTCCGCCGGGAGCGCGACGTGAGGGGCCCTCCCGCCGGTACGGCCGGGAGGGCCCCTCACCTGTCGGGCCGCCCCGGTGCGGGCGGCCGTCCTCAGCCCACCGGTTGCGGCTGGGGCGACGAGGTGTCCGCCGTGCTGCGTCCCGGCTGCCTCAGCAGCAGGGCGATCGCGGCCGCCACCATGGAGATCCCGCCCGCCAGCGCGTACGCGCCGTTGTAGCCCCACGCCGCGACCACCATCGAGCCGAGACCACCGCCGAACAGACCGCTGATCAGCTTGCCGCTGTACACCAGGCCGTAGTTGGTGGCGTTGTAGTTCTCGCCGAAGTAGTCCGGGGTCAACGCCGCGAACATCGGATAGAACGCGCCGCCGCCGAACCCGGAGAGGAAGGCGAAGAACAGGAACAGCGCCTCGCTGTGGATGTCACCGGCCCAGATCACGCCGAACTGCGCGAGCCCGAGGACCACGATGACGAACACCAGGGACTGCTTGCGGCCCCAGGTGTCGGACAGCCAGCCCACCACACCCCGGCCGACGCCGTTGATGACCGCCATCACGCCCATCGACGACGCCGCCACCAACGGGCCGAAGCCCACCTCCTTCGCGAAGTCGACCTGGAAGGAGATGCCGAAGATCGACACGCCCGCGGTCATCACCAGCGCGACCCACATCAGGGGGAGCATCCCGGTCCTGATGGCCTCCTTGGGCGTGTACTGCTTCACCGCCGGAGGGTTCTTCGCGAGGCTCGCGGCCCCCTTCGCGCTGCCGCCGTACGTCAGCGGATCGATGTCCGCCGGCCACCAGTTCTTCGGCGGGTCCTTGAAGAAGAACGCGGAGACGAACACCACGACCATCACGTAGACCCCGATGAGGTCGAGCACCCGGTGGTAGTTGGCCGTGTCGAAGGCGTAGTTGAAGATGAAGATGAACGGCAGCGACCCATAGGCGAAGCCGCCGTTCACGAACCCCGTCTTCGCGCCCCGACGTTCGGGGAACCACTTGCCGACCATGTTGATGCAGGTCGCGTACACCAGCCCGGAACCGAGCCCGCCGATCACGCCGAAGCCGAGGATGGCCAGCAGCACGTTGCCGAGGTGCGACAGGGCGAGGAAGCCGATCGCGCACATCACCGAGCCCACGTACATCGCCCTGCGGGCCGTGAGGATGCCCTTCTCCCGCAGCCAGCCCGCCGGGAACGCGATGCCCGCCTGGAAGAACACCCAGACGCTCAGGATCCAGAAGGTGTTGCTCTGCGTCCAGCCGTGCGCGTGCGACAGGGTGTCCTCGGCCGAGCCGAAGGCGTACTCGAAGACACTGATCGCCATCATGGCCGCCCACGGCAGGTACACCATGAACTTCCGTGAGTGGCCGAGGATGTCCCGGTCGCTCTCGCCGATCCGGTAGACCCGGCCCCGGGGGTCGGTGACCTCCCGGTAGGCACGCCGGGGGGTGCCGGAGTCGTCCGGCCGGTCCTTCGCCGCCATGGGTTCCGCCGTCATCACGCCATCTCCTCGCCGAGCGGGTGCGGATTGGGAACGATGCTCCGGGCCTGCGGTCGGTCCGGCGCCTTGAGGAACAGAGCCAGTACGGCGGACGCCAGTCCGACGGACCCGGCCAGCACGAAGGCCCCGTGGTAGTCCCACGCGCCCACGACGACCGCGCCCATCCCGGAACCCACCAGGCCCGAGATCAGCTTCGAGCTGTAGACCATGCCGTAGTTGGACGCGTTGTTGTTCTCACCGAAGTAGTCCGCCGTCATCGCCGCGAACAGCGGGAAGATCGCGCCGCCGCCGAAGCCGGAGACCATGGAGCAGAACAGGAAGAACGGCATGCTGCCCATCTGGCCGGAGATCAGCACCCCGAACTGTGCGGTGCCCAGCACCAGACACACGATGATCAGCGTGTGCCGGCGGCCGGCCCGGTCGGAGATCCAGCCGATCACGCCGCGCCCGGTGCCGTTGACGATGGCCTTCAGGGACATCGCCGTGGCCACGATCCCGCCCGCGAAGCCCATGTCCTTGCCGAACGGCACCTGGAAGGCGATGCCGAAGATGTTGATCCCGGCCGTGCACAGCAGACAGAACCACATCATCCACAGAACGGGGGTACGCGCCGCCTCCCTCGGGGTGTACTGCTTCACGGCGGGCGGGTTCTTCTTCAGCGCCCGGCGGATCTTCGGGTCGTCCGACACCTTCAGCGGATCCACGTGCGCCGGCCACCAGCCCTTCGGCGGGTCCTTGAAGAACCAGCCGGCCACCGCGACGATCGCGCAGCACAGCAGACCGACGCCCACCAGCACGCCCCGGTAGTTGCCCAGGTCCATGTACGAGGTGAACAGGAACACGAAGGGCACGGACCCGTAGGCGAAACCGCCGTTGACGAAGCCCGTCTTGCCGCCCTTGCGCTCCGGATACCACTTGCCGACCATGTTCACGCAGGTCGCGTAGACGAGACCGGCCCCGATGCCGCTGCACACGCCGAAGCCGAGATAGGCGATCGCCACATGGGGCGCGAACGCCAGCGCCAGATAGCCGAGCAGCGTGCCCAGCGCCCCCAGCAGCATCGCCGTACGGGCCGGCAGCCGCCCGCTCTCGCGCAGCTGCCCGGCGGGGAAGGCCACGGCCGCCTGGAAGAAGATCCAGACGCCCATCAGCCAGAAGATGTGTCCGCTGCTCCACAGATGCGCGTCGTGCAGCGTGTCCTCCGCCGAGGTGAACGCGTACTCGGCGGAACTGATGCCCATCATGCCCGCCCAGGGCAGGAGGACCATCCACTTGCGTGTGCGGCCCATGATGTCGACGTCGGACTCGCCGACGCGGTACACCCGGCCGCCCGGATCCGTCACCTCTTGGTAGGGGACGGAGGTCGAATAGTCGGTGGTTGTCATGTCGGTCCAGCACCCCTTGCGTCGAAAGATCTGGTCAGCGCCCCCTGCCAAATGCCTTTCGTGCGCTCACGGGTCCCGGGGCCGGCCGACGCGCACCGTCGGCCGTCCCCGCGCACACTCATGTCATCGACGCGCCCCCCAACAGCAGGTACGGACAGGCCATCTCAGATCACCCCGGTGGACTGGAGCAGCCGCAGTTCCTCGTCGCCCAGGCCGAGTTCGCCGACGTAGATCTCCGCGTTGTGCTCACCGAGGAGCGGGGAGGCGGTGATCTCGACGGGGGAGTCGGAGAGCTTCAGCGGGTTGCCGACGGTGACGTAGGACCCGCGCTCGGGATGCTCGACCTCGACGACCATCTCGTTGGCGGCGAGGGAGGAGTCCTCGATGATCTCCCGGGTGGACAGGATCGGCCCGCACGGGATGTTCTCGGCGTTGAGCCGTTCCAGCACCTCCCACTTGGGCAGGGTGCTGGTCCACTCCTCGATGAGCTGGAACATCTTGGCCAGCTTCGGCAGCCGGGCCTGCGGGGTGGACCACTCGGGGTCGTCGGCGAGTTCGGGCCGGCCGATCAGCCGGGTCAGCGGCTGCCAGCCGGCCGGCTGGACGATGACGTACACGTAGTCGTTGGGCCCGCCGGGCGCGCAGCGTACGGCCCAGCCGGGCTGTCCGCCGCCGGAGGCGTTCCCGGACCGGGGCACCTCGTCCCCGAAGTCCTCGTTCGGATACTCGGCGAGCGGTCCGTGCGCGAGGCGCTGCTGGTCGCGCAGTTTGACCCGGCAGAGGTTCAGGACGGCGTGCTGCATCGCGACGTTGACGCGCTGCCCGCGGCCGGTGCGGGTGCGCTGCAGCAGGGCCGCGAGGACGGCGGCGACGGCGTGGATGCCGGTGCCGGAGTCCCCGATCTGCGCGCCGGTCGCCATCGGCGGGCCGTCCTCGAAGCCGGTGGTGGCCATGGACCCGCCCATGGCCTGCGCGACCACCTCGTAGGCCTTGAAGGCGGTGTACGGACCGTCCCCGAAGCCCTTGATGGACGCGTAGACGATCCGCGGGTTGATCTCGCGGATCCGGTCCCAGGTGAAGCCCATCCGGTCGACGGCGCCGGGGCCGAAGTTCTCCACCATGACGTCCGAGCGGCGGATCAGCTCGGTCAGGAGCTGCTTGCCGCGCTCCGTCTTGGTGTTGAGCGTGATGCTGCGCTTGTTGCTGTTGAGCATCGTGAAGTAGAGGGAGTCGGCGTCCGGGATGTCCCGCAGCTGGGTGCGGGTGATGTCCCCGGCCGGCGCTTCCAGCTTGACCACGTCGGCGCCGAGCCACGCCATCAACTGGGTCGCCGAGGGACCGGACTGAACGTGTGTCATGTCGAGCACGCGGATGCCTTCGAGAGCCTTGGTCGTCACAGGTCACCTCACTTGTCCGTTGCCTTGGGCCGCCCATGGTGCCGCCGGTGGTCGGACCCCACCCGGCACATTGCATACAGTCGACGAATACTGTATGAAGATTGTTATCCCGCATCCGCTGGGTGATGTCCAGAGGTCGCGCACCACTTTCAGGACAGGAGCGGAAACATGGACCTGTACGAGCACCAGGCGCGGGAACTCCTCGCGGAACACGGCATCTCGGTGCCACCCGCCGGCATCACGGACTCGCCGCGGGAGGCCCGCGCCATCGCCCGCCGGCTCGGCGGACCGGCCGTCATCAAGGCACAGGTCAGGGCCGGCGGGCGCGGCAAGGCCGGCGGCGTCCGGTTCGCGGCCGACACGGCCGAGGCGGAGCTGATGACCCGGCGGATCCTCGGCACGGACATCAAGGGACACCCCGTCCGCACCGTGATGCTGGCCCGACCCGTCGACATCGACGCCGAGTTCTACGTCGCGTACGTCCTCGACCGCACCCGCGGACAGTTCCTCGCCGTCCTCTCCACCGAGGGCGGCACGGACATCGAGGAGGTGGCCGCGACCCGGCCCGAGGCGGTGACCCGCGTCCCCGTCGACCCGGCGGAGGGCGTCACCCCGGCGAAGGCGGCCGGCATCGTCCGGGCGGCCGGACTCCCCGCGCGGGCCGCCGACGTCCTCGTACGCCTCTGGCACGTGCTCGTCCGCGAGGACGCCCTCCTCGTCGAGGTGAACCCCCTCGCCCTCACCGCCCAGGGCAGGCTCACGGCCCTCGACGCCAAGATCACCCTCGACGACAACGCAGGCTTCCGCCGGGCCCGGAGGGGCGAGGGGGGCGCCCCGCACGACGACCCCCTGGAGGCGTCCGCCGCGGCCAGAGGACTCACCTACGTGAAACTGGACGGCGAGGTCGGCGTCATCGGCAACGGCGCGGGCCTCGTCATGTCCACCCTCGACGTGATCGCGGGCTGCGGCGCCCGCCCGGCGAACTTCCTCGACATCGGCGGCGGAGCCTCCGCCCGGGTCATGTCCGACGGCCTCTCCGTCGTCCTGCCCGACCCGGACGTCAAAGCCGTCCTCGTCAACGTCTTCGGCGGCATCACCGCCTGCGACGCCGTCGCCGACGGCATCGTGGCGGCCCTCGACACCCTGCGGCCCACCAAGCCGATCGTCGTCCGGCTCGACGGCAACAACGCCGCACGCGGCCACACCGTCCTCGACGACCGCGCGCACCCGCTCGTGCACCGGGCCACCACCATGGACGACGCCGCCCGCCGCGCCGCCCACCTCGCCAACACCACCTGAAGGAGCGGGACATGGCCGTCTTCCTCACCAAGGAGTCCAAAGTCCTCGTGCAGGGCATGACCGGAGCCGAGGGCATGCGGCACACCCGCCGCATGCTCGCGGCCGGCACCGACGTCGTCGGCGGCGTCAACCCCCGCAAGGCGGGCCGGACCGTCCGCTTCGACGTCCCCCAGAACCCCGCGGGCCTCGGCACCGCGCACCGGTCCGTCCCCGTCTTCGGGTCGGTGCGCGAGGGCGTCGAGGCGACCGGGGCGGACGTCAGCGTCGTCTTCGTGCCGCCCGCCTTCGCCAGGGCCGCCGTCGAGGAGGCGGCCGACGCCGGCACCGGCCTCGTCGTCGTCATCACCGAAGGCATCCCCGTCCACGACGCGGTCGCCTTCCGCGCCCACGCCGCCGAACGGGGCACCCGCGTCGTCGGCCCCAACTGCCCCGGCCTGATCACCCCCGGACAGTCCAACGCGGGCATCATCCCCGCCGACATCGCCGGACCGGGACCCATCGGCCTGGTCTCCAAGTCCGGCACCCTCACCTACCAGCTCATGCACGAGCTGCGGGACATCGGCTTCTCCACCTGCGTGGGCATCGGCGGAGACCCCGTCGTCGGCACCAGCCACATCGACTGCCTCGCCGCCTTCCAGGACGACCCCGACACCGAACTCGTCGTCCTCATCGGGGAGATCGGCGGCGACGCCGAGGAACGGGCAGCCGCCTTCGTCCGCGACCACGTCACCAAACCCGTCGTCGGCTACGTCGCCGGATTCACCGCCCCCGAGGGCAGGACCATGGGCCACGCGGGCGCCATCGTCTCCGGCTCCTCGGGCACCGCCCGGGCCAAGAAGGAGGCACTGGAGGCCGCCGGCATACCCGTCGGCGGCACCCCGACCGAGACGGCCCGGCTGGTCCGCGCCCGGCTCGGCAACCCCGCCCGGCCCGCCTGACCCGACGTGACCTCACTCATAGTCGATGTGAGGTGACTCCCGGAAACCGCGCCACCTCACTACCTTCCCCTTACCCGGCGCGACGCCTGTTCGCGCCGGCCCGGGCGACCCGCCGCAGGGCGGACGCCGGGCCCCCGCCCCCGACTGTGCACCGAGAGCGGAGACACCCATGACGACCCTCGACCCCACCCCCGCGGAAGCCCGCGACCCCCTCGTCCTCAAGTCCGGAACGTCCTGGACCGACGCCTGGCGGCGCTGCCTCACCGTCGCCCCCGAGGCCTTCCGCGACGACCGTGTCCTCAACCTCTGGAACGCCGCCTGGCAGGCGGACGGCCGGAGCCTGCCCGCCACCAGCCCCGTCGACGGCGCACCCATCGCCGGCCCGCCCCGCCTCGACGGCGCCACCGCCCGGCAGGCCGTCGGCGCGGCGCTCGACCAGCACCGCGCCTGGCGCCACGTCCCGCTCGCGGAGCGCCGCGCCCGCGTCGCCGCAACCCTCGACGCCCTCACCGAACACCGCGAACTCCTCGCCCTCCTCCTCGTCTGGGAGATCGGCAAGCCCTGGCGACTCGCCCAGGCCGACGTGGACCGGGCGATCGACGGCGTGCGCTGGTACGTCGACGGCATCGAGCCCATGCTCGACGGCCGGACACCGCTCGACGGACCGGTCTCCAACATCGCCAGCTGGAACTACCCGATGAGCGTCCTCGTCCACGCGATGCTGGTGCAGGCCCTGGCCGGCAACGCGGTCATCGCCAAGACCCCCACCGACGGCGGCGTCTCCTGCCTCACCCTCGCCTGCGCGCTCGCGGCCCGCGAAGGGGTCCCCGTCACCCTGGTCAGCGGCAGCGGCGGCGAACTGTCGGAGGCACTCGTGCGCGCGCCCGAGATCGGCTGCGTCTCCTTCGTCGGCGGACGCGACACCGGCGCCGCCGTCGCCACCGCCGTCGCCGACCTCGGCAAGCGCCACGTCCTCGAACAGGAGGGACTCAACACCTGGGGCATCTGGAACCACACCGACTGGGACGCGCTGACCGCCGTCGTCCCCAAACTCTTCGACTACGGCAAGCAGCGCTGCACGGCCTACCCGCGGTTCGTCGTCCAGCGCTCCCTCTTCGACGACTTCCTCACCGCGTACCTCCCCGCCGTCCGCACCCTGCGGACCGGCCACCCCCTCGCCGTCGAGCACCCCGACGACCCCTGCCCCTCGCTCGACTTCGGCCCGGTCATCAACGCGGCCAAGGCCAAGGAACTCCACGACCAGGTCGCCGAGGCCATCGACCGGGGCGCCGTCCCGCTGCACCGCGGCAACCCGGCCGACGCGCGCTTCCTGCCCGGCCAGGACACCTCGGCGTACGTCCAGCCCGTCACCCTCCTCAACCCGCCGCCGTCCTCCCCGCTGCACCACGCGGAACCCTTCGGCCCGGTCGACACCATCGTCCTGGTCGACACCGAGGCCGAGCTGCTCGCCGCCATGAACGCCTCGAACGGCGCGCTGGTCGCCACCCTGTCCACGGACGACGAGGCGACGTACGACCGACTCGCCCCGCAGATCCGCGCCTTCAAGGTCGGCCACGGCAGGCCCCGCTCGCGCGGCGACCGCGACGAACTGTTCGGCGGCTTCGGCGCGTCGTGGCGCGGCGCGTTCGTCGGCGGGGAACTCCTGGTCCGCGCGGTCACCCAGGGCCCGCCCGGGGAACGGCTCCCCGGCAACTTCCCGGACCACCACCTGATGCCGTGAGGCGAGGGGCGGCGCCCGGCCCGGGCGCCGCCCCGTCCGCGGCGGGCCCGCTACGCGATGCCCTGCCGGTCCGGCCGCAGCGCGAAGGCGCGGTCCGACGGTTCGGCGACGGAGAGCTGCACGGCCTCCACCAGCAGGGCGCGGTGCCGCAGCAGCGGCTCCCGGCGCTCCTCCGGGGCGACGAGCAGCAGGTCGTCGAGGCCGGCCATGAGACGCCGCGTCACCTGCGGACTGCCCACCGCGCACGCCCGGATCTCCGCGAACGCGAGATCGACCAGTTCCGTCCACCCGGGCACCGGCTGCACCAGGCGCACCGCCCCGCGCCGGTCGCGGTGGAGCGCCGTGTCGAGGGGCCGGCGCACGACGGCGGACAGGAACTGCACGATGCGGTCGATCGCCTGCACGGCGGTGGTCGGGTCGTTCACCGCCGCCGACAGCGCCCGCAGTCCGATGTCGGCGAGCTGCCGCAGCCCGAACGAGAAGTCCTGATGGAAGGTCCGCTCCACCCCGACGTTCACCGTGTAGCTCAGCGACCGCCGCGAGGGGGCGGGCCCTCCGTGCACGGCGAGCAGCGGGGTGCCGGGGACGACGAAGTCCCCGATCCGGGGGATCAGCCGCAGGACGACGTCCTGCTGCCGCGCGGTCCGCACCAGCCGGGCGATGTTCACGTCCCGCAGCACCCCGGCCCGTCCCTGATGGGCGACCCGCGCGGTCTCCGGCCCGAGGGCGTCCTCCTCGCCGGTCGAACGGACCACCGGCATCCGCCCGACGAGCTTGAACGCGTCCCGGGTGATGTGGTCGATGACATGGCTGATGCGCATGAGCCGCAGCGTCTGGTTCACGTACAGCACGAAGAGCAGCAGGCTCAGCCCCAGCATCAGGAGCGTCAGCACCGACTGCACCAGCGGGACCGAGGTCACCAGCCGTGCCTCGGTGTTCGACTCGTAGGAGGTGAGCACGAGGAGCGACAGCAGGAACGTCGCGAGGAACACCGCGAACGTCGCCTTGGTGATCCGGCTCCGTACGAAGATGCGCACCACCCGCGGGCTGAACTGCCCGCTCGCCATCTGCACGGCGACCAGCGAGATGCTGAAGACCACGCCGATGAAGGTCATCATCGCCGAGCTGACCGACGTCACCACGGTCTTGGTGTCCTCGGCCAGCCGCAGCAGGTTGTCGAGCGTGTCGTAGTCCCGCGACCGCTGGAGCGACTCGACGATCGCGGTGTCGAGCGCGCCGGCCACCGTCCACACCACGAAGACCAGCACCATGGCCGCGGTGGGCGCGAACCAGAACGTGTCCCGCAGATGCTCCCGCAACGGCGACAGCGCTCGCGGCCGACGCCCCTCGGGCAAGCCCCCGGTAGTCATCCAGTCACCCATGGTGAGACTGTAGGCGCACCCCCGTCCGACCGCGCGGACCCGCTCCGGAGGCCCGGATATGCAGGTGAAGGGCACTCCGAAAGCTTGGTATTGTTGTCCATGTCGCCGCGGGGAAGACCCCCGTCCAGGCGGCAGACACCTCGTCCGGGTGGCGGAATGGCAGACGCGCTAGCTTGAGGTGCTAGTGCCCTTTAACGGGCGTGGGGGTTCAAGTCCCCCCTCGGACACAGAAATCATCATCGATGGTGCAGACCGGAACCGGTCTGCACCATCGGTGTTTTCCCGGGGCGTTTCACCCCCGGTGTCCCCGTTTCAGGAAGTGGCCCCCCGCTCCCACGACCACACCGTCGTGTCCCCCGGCACCGTCACCCGTCCCTCCGCGTCCTCCTCCAGGGGGCCGCTGGCCAGGACCACCTCCGTGTCCCGGGGGAGGGGCTGCGGGGTGGGGGACAGGTTGGTCAGGCAGTGGAAGCCGTCCTGGCGGGTGAAGCTCAGGACGTCGGCCGCCGACTCGGTCCACGTCAGGGTCTCGGGGAGACGGGTCAGCCGGGTCCGGCGCAGGGACAGGGCCGTGCGGTAGAGGTTCAGGACCGAGTCCGGGTCGTCCTGCTGGGCGGCCACGGCGAGGCCGTCCCAGTCGGCGGGCTGGGGGAGCCAGGGGGTGGCCGCCGCGCCCGCGGGGGAGAAGCCGAGCGACGGGCCCTCGGCGGTCCAGGGCAGCGGGACACGGCAGCCGTCGCGGCCCCGGTCGGTGCCGCCGGAGCGGGTGAACGTGGGGTCCTGGAGAAGCTCGTCGGGCAGGTCCTGCACCTCGGGCAGGCCGAGTTCGTCGCCCTGGTAGACGTACACCCCGCCGGGCAGGGCCAGGGTGAGGAGCGCCGCGGCACGGGCCCGGCGGCGGCCCAGTCCGGTGTCGCTGGGGTCCAGCAGCCGCTTGTCGGACATGTCGAACGACGTGTCCTCGCGGCCGTAGCGGGTGACGTGCCGGATGGTGTCGTGGTTGGCCAGCACCCAGGTCGGCGGGGCGCCGACCGGCGCGTGCGCGGCGAGCGTGCGCTCGACCACCTCGCGCAGCACCCGCGCGTCCCAGGGAGCGCACAGGATCTCGAAGTTGAAGGCCGAGTGCAGCTCGTCGGGGCGCAGATAGCGGGCGAACTGTTCGGCGGTGGGCAGCCACACCTCGCCGACGAAGGTGCGCTCCCCGTCGTAGGCGTCGAGGATCTTGCGCCAGGAGCGGTAGACCTCGTGGACGTCGTCGACGTCCTGGTACGGCAGGTCCGTCGGGTCGGGGGCGGGGCCGACGTCCGGCAGGCCGGGCTTCTTGGCCAGGCCGTGCGCGACGTCGATGCGGAAGCCGTCCACGCCGCGGCGCAGCCAGAAGTGCAGGATGTCCTCGAACTCGGCCCGCACCGCGGGGTGTTCCCAGTTCAGATCGGGCTGCTGCGGCGCGAACATGTGCAGGTACCAGTCGCCGGGTGTGCCGTCGGCCTCGACGACGCGGGTCCAGGCGGGCCCGCCGAAGTACGACTGCCAGTCGTTCGGCGGGAGTTCGCCGTGCGCGCCGCGGCCGGGCATGAACCAGAAGCGGTCGCGCGCCGGTGCCTGCGGGCCCCCGGCGAGTGCCTCCCGGAACCAGGGGTGGCGGTCGGAGCAGTGGTTGGGCACGAGGTCGACGATGACGCGCAGGCCCTGCGCGTGCGCCTCGGTGATGAGGGACTCGGCCTCGGCGAGGGTCCCGAAGACGGGGTCGATGTCCCGGTAGTCGGCGACGTCGTAGCCGCCGTCGGCCATGGGGGAGACGTACCAGGGGGTGAACCACAGGGCGTCCACGCCGAGTTCGCGCAGATACGGCAGCCGGTCCCGGGCGCCGGCCAGATCGCCGACGCCGTCGCCGTTGCCGTCGGCGAAGCTGCGGACGTAGATCTGGTAGATCGCGGCGTGTCGCCACCAGGGGGCGGCGGTACGAGGCGCGCGCTCGGTCACGTGGACTCCTTTACGTTGCTTGCTGCGTGTGCCGGGTGGAGCTGGGCGGGCCCGGCCTGCGGGGCGTGGCGACCGGGCCCGCGTACGAGGGGGCTACCAGCCGGAGTTGCCGGAGCCTCGGTTGACGGTGAAGCCGCCGGCGAGGTTCAGGCCGCCGGACGCCGTGCCGGTCACGGTCACGCCGGAGAAGGTGCCGGAGCCCGCGGAGTTGATCTCGATCCCGTAGGCGCCGGTCTTGTCGATGGTCAGGTTGCTGACCGTGAGGTTGCTGACCGTGAGGTTGCTGACGGTCTTCTGGTAGGAGATGAGGACCGCGCTGTAGGTGGAGTCGAGGATGGTGTTGTCGGTGACGTTCACCGGGGCGGTGATGTCGGAGGCGTCGGCGTAGATCCACAGGGCGCCGAACCTGCTCTGCCAGTTGGGCTCGTAGCCGCCGGTCCTGGTCAGCGTGTTGCGGGCGACCGTCGTGGTGCCGGCGAAGGGCAGCGGGGCCGGGTTGAAGTTGCGGGTGCTGATCGCGATGCCCGCGGAGGCGGTGACCGTGTCGGAGATCAGGCTGTCCTCGATGCGGTTGCCGCTGCCGCCGTAGATCGCCGCGCCGTTGGCGAGCAGCGGGACCTGGACCGTGTCGAAGCGGTAGGCGGAGTCGGTGACGGCCTGGGCCTCGGAGAACATCGCGAGCGCGTCGTCACCGGTGTTGCGGACACTGGAGTTGGAGATCTCGGTGCCGGCGGTGCCCTTGTGGAGGTTGACGCCGTCGGCGAACGTGTCGCGGATGCGCAGCCCGCTCGCGTACAGGCCGTTGGTGGGTGCGTCGATCCACAGGCCGACCTTGGTGTGCTCGATCCAGACGTTCTGGACGGTGGAGCCGTTGCCGAAGTCGCCCTCGACGGCGGTGTCGAAGCCGGCGTCGTCCCGGTAGGTGACGTCCCCGGAGATGCTCAGGTCCTGCACCGTGTTGGTGCCGCCCTGGCCGAAGAGGCCGCCCTTGCCGTTCTTGCCGCGCAGTACGGTGTACCACTCGCCCGCGCCGCGCAGCGCGATGCCTGTGAGGTTGACGTGCCCGGAGATGTCGTACGTGCCGGACGGCAGCCAGAGTCCCTTGCCCTGGTTCTTGGCGGTGGCGACGGCGGAGTTGAGGGCGGCGGTGTCGTCGGAGCCGTCGTCGGCGGTGACGCCGAGCGTGGTGGCGGAGACGAATCCGGCGGGCATGGCGTAGGCGGCGGGAGCGGTCTCGGTCTCGACGAGGTCGAGGGTGTAGGAGGAGGCGGTGTCCGTCGCGTCCTTCTGGAACTTGAGCACGGTGCCCGCCGGGAGGGTGCTCGCCAGCCGGACGTGGACCTCGTCGAAGAAGTGGTGCCCGGACCCTTGCGAGGGATCGTTGTTGTAGGGGTAACCGCCGTACACCCAGGAGTACTTGTCGGTCAGGGTGATGTCGCGGAGGTGGGTTCCGGCCGAGTACAGGCTCAGGGGCGTCTCGTAGGCGGAGCCCGAGGCGCTGTCCGGGATCGAGTAGCGCAGGGTGAGGGCGTTGGCCGGCTTCGACAGGGTGAACTGGACGTACTCACCAGTCTGGTCGAGGACGACGGCCTTGCGGCCCGAGGCCTCCGATGCGGTCTTGAGGTAGGTGCGGTCGGGGCCGAGGACGGAGCCGTTGGTGCTGCCGTTCTCCGCCTCGTAGGTCGTGTACGGGACGGTGGCGCCGCGGGTGGCGTTCGCGGCGGCAGCGGTGATGTTCAGGCCGTCGAGCTGGAGGTTGCCGTTGTCGCCCGATTCCCGGCGCAGGGTGAGGTTGTTCAGGCCGGCGCGCAGGGGCGCGTCGGTCGTCAGGGTCTGCCAGGCGCCGGAGGTGGCGGGCAGCGAGAGCCGGCGGACGGTGAGACCGTTGGCGACCAGGGTGATCGTCGCGGCGGTGGCGTCGGGCGTGCGGTAGCGCACGTCGAAGGAGTAGCTCTTGGCCTCGGCCGCGTTGACGGCGAAGGCGGCGCGGGCGCCGGTGGTGCCGAACCCGGTGAGGTAGCCGCTGCCGGTGTAGCCCGTGACGGAGGACGCCCTGGTGGGGCCGCCGGAGGCGAACGCCTTCTCCGCCTCGTGCGTCACGCTGCCCGTGGGGGCGGTGGGCGTGATGGCGGTGACGTTGTCGAGGTTGATGTTCCCGCTGTCGGAGGACGTGAAGGTCAACGCGACGGTGTTGGCGCCCTTCTGGTAGGTCAGGGCCTCGTCGGTGGTGGACCAGGTGTCCCAGTTCGCCGTCGCGGGGAGGCTGATCTGCCGGACCTTGCTGCCGTTGACGTACAGGCTGAGCGTCATGACGGCGGTGGTGCCGTTGGCGTACCGGATCTTGAGGGATCCGCTGCCCGCCACCGCCGAGGAGACGGTGAACGACGTGGACGCGGTGCCCTTGTGGCTGTCGGTATAGCCGCCGACGTAGCCGGTGCCGGTGTAGCCGGGGTGCTCGGTCTCGGTGACCGCCCCGCCGGTGCGGGTGGCCGACTCGGCTTCCAGCGTGGTGGACGCGGCGTGGGCCCTGGGTGCGGCGACCACGAAGAGCAGCGCGGCCAGCAGGGCGAGGAGCAAGGGGGGAACGAGTGCTCTGGCGCGGATTCCCGGTGATCGTGACATGGCGATCTGTCCTTCCGTCGGGGCGGCTCGCCCGTGGGGGTTCGGTTCGGACGGGAAAGGGGCTGCCCGGTCGCGGGCAGCGCTCGGCCGGGGAGGCGGGCCGAGGGGAGCGGGGGAGGGGGAAACGAGAGGTACCGGTGGGAGGGGTGCGGGGGTCAGCCCTTGAGGCTGCCGGCGGTGAGGCCCGTGATGATGTGGCGCTGGAAGATGAGGAAGAGCACCAGCAGGGGGACGGAGGCCATGACCATCCCGGCGAGGAGCTGGTTGGCCGGCATGAACTCCGCGAGACGGCCGAGGGCGACGGTGATCGGCTGCTTCGACGGCTCGGGCAGCACGAGCATCGGCCAGAGGTAGTCCTTCCAGACGCCGACCACGGCGAATATGGAAACGACGGCGAGGACCGGACGGGACAGCGGCAGCACGATCGAGACGAGGACGCGGACCGGCCCCGCACCGTCGATGCGCGCCGAATCCAGGAGCTCGCCCGGGATCTGGTCGAAGAACCGCTTCAGGATGAAGATGTTGAAGGCGTTGGCCGCCGCCGGGAGCCAGATCGCGAAGGGCGTGTTGATGAGGTTGACGTGCACGAGCGGCACGTCGGTCACGGTCAGATAGGTCGGGACGAGCAGCGCCGACACCGGCAGCATCAGTGTCGCCAGCATCATGCCGAGGACGATGTTGCCGAGCGCCGGGCGCAGTTTGGACAGGGCGTAGGCGGCGGACACGTCGATGACGAGCTGGAACAGCCAGGCGCCGAGGGCGAGCAGCAGGGTGTTGAGGAAGTAGGTGCCGAGTCCCACGTTGGTCCAGGCGTCGGCGTACGCCTCGGGGTGCCAGGTGTGGGGCAGCAGCGTCGGGTCCGGGTCGGCGAGTTCCGCCGACGACTTCAGCGCGCCGGTCGCCATCCAGTAGAGGGGGAAGACGAACGCGAGCGTGAAGCCGGTCAGGGTCAGGGTGAGGACGGTGCGGTAGAGGATCCTGCCGGTGCGGCGGGTCATCTCGGTGGGCGCGATCAGGGTGCGTTCGGCGGTGCCGGCCATGTCGGTTCCTCTCAGCCCTTGGTCCGGGTCAGCCGGAGATAGACGGCCGCGAAGGTGCCGAGCACCACGAAGAGCACGGTGCTCA
Source organism: Streptomyces sp. M41(2017) (assembly GCF_002078175.1). Taxonomy (GTDB): domain Bacteria; phylum Actinomycetota; class Actinomycetes; order Streptomycetales; family Streptomycetaceae; genus Streptomyces. The sequence goes on from NZ_MWFK01000001.1 coordinate 4,702,036, forward strand.
TGGCGCTGGCCATGCCGAAGTCGTTGTAGATGAAGGCGTAGCGGTACAGCAGGAGCAGGACGGTGACCGTCGCGTCGTCGGGGCCGCCGCCGGTGAGGACGTACGGCTCGATGAAGACCTGCATCGTTCCGATGATCTGGAGCAGCAGCGTGATCATCAGGATGAACCGTGTCTGCGGCAGGGTGACGTGCCACAGGCGTCGCCGGACGGAGGCGCCGTCGATCTCCGCCGCCTCGTACAGCTCGCCGGGGATGCCGCCGAGCGCCGCCAGGTAGATCAGCGTGGTGGTGCCCATGTTGGCCCAGGTCGACACGAGGACCAGCGAGACCATCGCGAGGTTCTCGGACTCCAGCCACTGCTGTGCCGGCAGGTGCACGAGTTCCAGCGCGTTGTTGAAGAGGCCGGGGCCGGGATCGGAGAACCAGCGCCACAGGAGCATCGTCACGATCGGCGGGAGCATCACCGGCAGGTAGACGGTCATCCTCAGGTACGCGCGTCCGTGCCGGAGTTCGTTCAGCACGACCGCGGTGAGGAAGGGGGCCGCGAAGCCGAAGACCAGGGCGAGCAGGGTGAAGTAGCCGGTGTTGCGCCACGCGGTGACGAAGAGGGGGTCCTCGAAGAGCCGCCGGAAGTTGTCCCAGCCCACCCATTCGGCGGGCCGGGCGAACGTGACCTGCTGGAAGCCGAGCAGCCAGCCGCGGACGATCGGGTACCAGGAGAACAGGGCGAAGCAGAGCACCCCCGCGGTCAGGAAGGCGTACGCGACGAGGTTCTCGCGGAGGCGCCGGCGCCGCCGGGACGGGCTCGCCCCGCCCGGCGCGGACGCGGACGGTGCCGCGTCCTTCCGGGCGGTGGGCGGTGCCGTCGGAGCGGGCGGGTGACGTGGGGAGTTCGGGGTCGGGGTGAGGGGGTGCACGGTCATGTCACTTGACCGTGGCGAGTATCGAGTCGACCTTCTTCGCGGCGTCGCCCAGCAGGTGGCCGATGTCCGCGTTCTCGCGCGTGAGCACCGCCTGCATGACGCTGTCGAGGACCGTGTAGATCTGCTGGGCGTTCGGCGGCTCGACCTTCTGCGTCAGACCGCTGTTGCGCTCCATGAACGGCTTGTAGTTCTCCTGCGGGACGGTCGCGTACCGGGCGTGGACCGCGTCCACCTCGGCCTGCGTCCGGGCGGTGAAGAGCCGGTCGAGCGGCAGGCCGATGGGCACGTCACCGCCCTTGGCGCGCTTGTCGTCGTGCTGGGTGCGGTCGGGGTTGAGGTATTTCCACTGGATCCACTGGACGCCGGCCTTGATCTGTTCGGGCGTGGCCTTCGGGTTGAACATGAAGCCGTTGCCGCCGCCCAGGGTCGCGGTGCCGGGCATGGCGGCCACGCCGAACTCGGAGTACTTGCGCTCGAACTGCTTGACGATGGTGGGGATGTTGTCGGGGCCCGCCATGTAGATGCCGAGCTTGCCGGAGCCCATCATCTTCTGGACGTCCTCGATCTGGAGCAGCTGGCGGGTGCCCATGCTGCGGTCGGTCCAGCGCATGTCGTGCAGGTGGGTCAGCGCCTGTCGTCCCGCGTCACTGTCGAACGCGGCCTTCCAGCGGCCCCCTTGGCGGGTGGCGATGTCGCCGCCGAGCGAGTACACCCACGACGTGAGGTGCCAGCCGCCCTGGTTGTTCTTGCTGTAGTCGGCGTATCCCACGACGCCGTCGCCGAGCGCGGTGATGCGCCGTGCCGCCTCGCGGACCTCGTCCCAGGTCGTCGGCGGCTTGTCGGGGTCGAGTCCGGCCTTCTTGAACAGGTCGCGGTTGTAGATCAGGCCGAGCGAGTACTGCCCGTTCGGCAGGCCGTAGATCTTGCCGTCGGGCCCGGTGAAGACCTTCTTGAACGCGGGAGCGACGTCCTCGACGTACGGAACCCCCTTGAGGTACGGCGTGATGTCCGCGCCCTGCCGGCGCTGGATGAGGCCGGAGGGGTCGGTGAAGTAGACGTAGTACACGTCCTCCAGCTGGCCGCCCGCGAGTTTGGCCGAGAAGGTCTTCGGGTCCATGTAGCCCTCGCGGGCGTCGATCCTGATGTCCGGGTGACTCTTCTCGAAGTCCCTGACGTCCTGCTCGTACCACTTGCGGTCGACGGGCTGCGTCTTCGGCGGCATGCCGTTCACGGAGATCGTCACCTTGCCGCCCTTCCCCTCGGACGACGAGGAGCCGCCGCACGCGGAGAGTCCGAGAGCGAGCGTCGAGGCGATACCCGCACCGACGAAGCCGCGGCGGGAAAGAGAGTCGGCCATACGATCAGCGCCTTCCTGAAGTGAGCCCGGGGACGCCGGTTCCCGGGCAGCAGCGATGACGCAGACCGTAAAAGCTGGCACGCAAATCGTCAATGAAAGTACGCAAAAAATTGATCGTGCTGACGAAGTCGGCTGACGCGATGTCGCTAGCGCGGGCGGGCGGCGGTCGATCCGCGCACGATCAACTCCGTTCCGAAGAGCAGGGGTTCGGCCGGTGGCGGCTGTCCGTTGAGCTGGGTGACGAGCGCCGTGATCGCCGCGTCGGCCATCGCCTGCACCGGCTGCCGCGCGGTCGTCAGGGGCGGATCGGTGGCGACCATGAACAGGGAGTCGTCGAACCCGACGACGGAGAAGTCCTCCGGCACGGCCAGGCCCTGGCGCCGTGCTCCGCGGATCACGCCGAGTGCCAGGGCGTCGCTCGCGCACACGACCGCGGTGACGCCCCGGGCGGTGAGTTGGGGCACCGCCGTGGCGCCGCCCTCCATCGAGAACATCGTGTGCGCCACCCAGCCGTGCCACTCCTCCGGCGGCACTCCGCGGGCGCGCCAGAAGGCCGCGTACCCGGCCAGTTTCCGCGCCGACGGAACGTGCCCGATCGGTCCCGCGACCAGGCCGATCCGCTCGTGACCCAGGGCGGTGAGGTGCGTCAACGCCTGTTCGGCGGCCTGTGCGTCGTCCGCCGACACCTGGGCCGGGCCGCGGTTCTCGTCGGCCGCGTTGATCAGCACGAGGGGGGTCCTGCGGTCGCGCAGCGCCCTGCTCTGCTCGGGTCCGGCGTCGGCGTAACTGGACCCCACGAAGACGATGCCGCCGATGTTCTGCCCCAACAGCCGCTGGATGTAATGCGCTTCGGAGGACCCGTCCGCGGTGCGGGTGCAAAGCACGGGTATCAGCCCCTGCTTGTTCAGACGTCCGGCGAGCGCCTCCGTGAACGCGGGGAACACCGGGTTCTGCAGCTCGGGCACCACCAGGCCGACCAGCGGCGCACGTTCGGTCCGGCCGGCCGCGGGGCGCTCCAGGCCGAGCACGTCGAACGCCCTGAGCACCTTGTCCCGGGTGGCGGGCGCCACGACCGAACTCCCGCTCGCCACCCGGCGGACGGTCACTTCACTGACGCCGGCGAACGCGGCCACCTCGGAGAGTCTCGTTGTCACACGGGTACTGTACAGCTGGTAACGCAAAACAGAATCAGTTCTACGCAAGAAAGTGACAGCAATGGTGGGCGGGTGATCGGACCGGTGATCGGACCGGCGGTCCGGGAGGACGCGTCCCCGCTCACGGCCCGTGGGGCGGGTACAACCGGCCCATGGCGCTTGAACGGTTCATCGGCATCGACCTCGCCTGGGCCCACGACGAGGCACGGGCCCGGCCCAACGAGACGGGTGTGGCCGTCATCGACGGAGAGGGCGAGATCCTCGACTGCGGCTGGACCCGGGGGATCGACGGGACGGCGGAGTGGATCGCGTCGGTGGCGGGGGGCGGGGCGTCGTCCCTCGCCTTCGTCGACGCCCCGCTCGTGGTCGACAACCCGTCCGGACAGCGGCCCTGCGAACGGGAGGTCGGCCGACGCTACGGGCGCTGGAAGGTGAGTGCGAACAGCACGAACCAGGCGTCCCCGCGGCTGGCCGGCGTTCTGCTCCTCGACCGGCTGCGTGCGGCGGGCTGGAGGTACGACGACGGCCGGGGCGGTCCGCCGGACGACGGGGGTGCCCTGTCCGAGTGCTACCCGTACACGACGCTGGTGGGCGCGCCCGAGCTGGGCTACCCGCTGTCGCGGCCGACGTACAAGCGGCGTCCCGCGAGTGTGCCGACGGCACGGTGGCGCGCGGTGCGGGCGGAGGTCTGCGACGAGCTGATCGCCCGTCTGGCCGGCCTCGCGACGGTGGACCCTCCGCTGCGGCTCGATTCGCACCCGGTCGCACGCCGCCTGCTCGACGAGCCGACGCCCGAGGCGGCCGGCGCCTACAAGCACCGCGAGGACCTCATCGACGCGCTGCTGTGCGCGTGGACGGCTTCCCTCTGGGCCCGCCACGGCCTGACGCGCTGCCAGGTGCTGGGGCCGGGGGAGTCCGCCGGTCCGGAGCCTGCGGGAGGCGTGGCCACGATCATCGCGCCCGCCCGGCCGGAGCAGCGGCGGGACGGCGCCGGGCGGTGATGGCGAAGCCGGTGGCGGTTCCGGCCGTCTGGACACCGTGCGGCCGACGGTTCAAGAATGCTGGTTCCTGGATACCGTATGCATCATCCTGACGCGTGTTCGCGCGATGCCCGTTCGCCGCGACTGCTCCTGCGCGGAGCGGTCGCGGCGGGACCGCAGGCCCGGACGCCGGGGCCGCGGCCCGGGCGGAGGCACTGCGGGCTCCACGCGCGCCGGCGCCTTCGGCCCGGTGACGTGTGCCTGTGGCGTCGTCGCGTGGGCATGCTCACCGACGCGGTACTCCTTTCGAACCCGACCGGAGTGAGGTGGCCCAGCATGACTCCAGCACCCCGACTCGCCCCGTCCATCGACGATCCGCCCGGTGACGGCTCGGTCATCGACCGCCTGGTGGCGGCCAACCGCACCTACGCCGCAGGGTTCGTCGACCCGGGCATGGGCGCCCGGCCCGTCCTGCGGGTCGCCGTCGTGGCCTGCATGGACGCCCGGATCGATCTGCATGCCGCGCTCGGTCTCGAACTGGGCGACTGCCACACCGTGCGCAACGCGGGCGGAGTCGTCACCGACGACACCATCCGCTCCCTGACGATCAGCCAGCGGGCCCTCGGCACACGCAGCGTGATACTGATCCACCACACCGGCTGCGGCCTGGAATCCCTCACCGAGGAGTTCCGGCACGAGCTGGAGATGGAGGTGGGCCAGCGACCGGCCTGGGCGGTGGAGGCCTTCCGTGACGTCGACCAGGACGTACGGCAGTCGATGCGGCGCGTGCGGACCTCGCCGTTCCTGCCGCACACCGACGACGTGCGCGGCTTCGTCTTCGACGTCACCACGGGGCTGCTGCGGGAGATCGACCCCGGCAGCTGAGTCCTGGGGCGTGTTCGCGGGCCCCCTCGGCGTGCCGTCGAGGGGCCCGCGGCCGTCACGGCCCGTCACCGTCCGATTCCCTGCACCGTCCTCTGGCGCACCGAGCTCCCCATCGGCATACTGTATGCAATCCTTGGGAGGGTGCTTCTGCGTGCTCCCGGGGGAAGCCGGTCCGGATTCCAGAAGGGGGTCACCCCGTGTCGTACCGCAGTTCTCTCTCCGCGGTCCTCGCCGATGTCGTCGCGCCCGCCGCCGAAGTGACCGGTGAGCAGGGCCGGTTCCCGCGTGCGGCCGTGACGGCCCTCGGCCGCGCCGGGCTGCTCGGGCTCACCGCTCCCCCGGCCGACGGCGGTGGGGGCCGAGGGTGTGCGGAGGCCGCCGAGGTGGTGGCGCGGACCGCGCGCGTCTGCCCGGCGACCGCCGCCGTGCTCACCTCCCACTTCGCCGCGGTCGCCGCGCTGGGGGCGTACGGGAACCCCTGGCTGCGGGGCGAGATCGCCGCCGGACGGCACCTCGCCACGCTGGCCCTCGGGGACATCGGCCCCGAAGGGCTCCGCGCCGAGGAGGGGACGGGGCGGCGGCACCTGCGGCCCCGGGGAGGCGGCTCGACCGCCGTCCGCTCCGGTGGTGTCGTCGCCCTGCGGGCCCGGCGGTACGGAGTGGTCGCCGCGGGTGAGGCGGACAGCTATCTCTGGTCGTCCGAGGCCCTGGAACCATCTCGGCCGGCCGTGCCGGGGTCCCTCTCGGGGCGCAACCGGCGGACGGACCGGGGCACCGTGACCCTGTGGGTCGTTCCGGCCCACGCACCCGACCTGTTCGTCCCGGCGCGGCCCGACGGCGGGGGGCCCGGCGGCAGCGGGACCTCGTCCGTGTGCGCGGACCCGGTGCTCGTTCCGGCCGACGCGATGCTCGGACCGGACCGCGGGGGAGGGGACATCGTCCTCGGCGTCGTGCGGCCCTGGCTGCTGGAACTGACCGCCGCGATGGCCGCGGAGGTGCCGCGAACCCGGGAAGTGCCCTGCGGGGAGCACGGCTTCGCGGACACGCGTACCGGCACCGGCCCGTCCCGGAGTGCGGGCGCGGGTGACGTCCGGTCCGGAGCCGGTCCGGCCGGGGCCGCGCGGTCGGAGGACGCCGGCCTCGCCCCCGCGGGCCGCTCCGCCGGAACCCTCGCGCCGACGTGAACCGGGCCGGCTGCCGCCTACGCCCGACCGCCCGCCGCGATCTGCTTGCGGTAGAAGCCCGTGGTGCGCTCGGTGTGCTTGCGCATCACCTCGCCGGCCCGGTCGGCGTCGCCCTTGGCGATGGCCCTGATCAGCTGGGCGTGTTCGTTCCACGCCTCCTTGCCGCGCGGGCGGGCGATCGGCGTGTAGTACCAGCGCACCTTCTGGCCGACACCGGAGATGAGTTCGGCCAGGACGTCGTTGCCCGCCACCGAGGTGATGAAGGCGTGCAGGGCCGTGTTCGCGGCGACCAGCCGCTCGACGTCCCCTTCGGCGAGCGCGTCCACGCCCTCCTGCTGCAGCTCCCAGAGCCGCTCGATGTCCTCGGGCTTCGCGTTCTGCGCGGCGAGCTGCGCCGAGTAGGTCTCCAGGACCGCCCGGACACCGAGGAGTTGGGCTGCCTCCTCCTCGGTGGGGGAGTGGACGAACGCGCCCTGGGCGGGACGCAGGTCCACCCAGCCGTCGGTCTGGAGCCGCTGCAACGCCTCGCGGACGGGCTGGCGGCTGACGCCCAGGTGCTCGGCGAGCTCGGCCTCGACGAGGTGTTGGCCAGGCTTGAGGGAGCCGCTGACGATCAGCTCGGTCAGAGCGTCGTACACGGCCTGGCGCAGTGGTGCCGGGCGGGTGACGCGCCGGGCCGCGGCGGCCGTGAGTGCCTCGCGCATGGGAGCCCCCGTTCTGCCACCGGGCCCGCGGGCCGACGGCTCTGCCAAGTGGTGGCCGCCGAGTCGGTCGCCGACGGCCCGGTCAGCATACAGGTTTTGGTATGCAGGATGGCGGGCTCCTCCGGAAGGAATCCCCAGGTCGGCCGCTGGTTCCGACGTGCGGCGCACCGCCGTAGAGGCCCCGGAGCGCGACGGCGGCGGGCGGCGCCGGAACGACGTATCCCTCCGGGCGGCGCCAAATCCCTCTCAGGAAGCCGCGATTGATGATGATTGAGTTCTGTATACAGAAGCCTGTATGAGGTATCGTCCAGTCTCCCGCGAGCATCGCCGGGAGCCCGCGTGACGGAAGGCGGAGCGATCATGACGACCAGCGCGAGCGACGTGACGGTCGAGGGCGTGGTCCGCAGAGCGGCGGCCGGCCACCGGGACCAGCGCGGTGCGCTGCTGCCCGTACTGCACGCCGTGCAGGCCGAACTGGGGCATGTGCCGCAGGAGGCGATCCCGGTGCTCGCCGACGAGTTCAACCTCTCCCGGGCCGATGTCCACGGGGTGGTGACCTTCTACCACGACTTCCGCCGCGAGCCCGCCGGGCGCACCCTCCTGCGCATCTGCCGGGCCGAGGCGTGCCAGGCCCTGGGTGCCGAGGGCCTGATGACCTACGCCCGCGAGGCGGGACTTGCCCCCGGAGAGACGACCCCCGACGGTGCCGTGACCGTCGAGCAGGTCTTCTGTCTCGGCAACTGCGCCCTCGGCCCTGCGGTCGAGGTGAACGGCCGCCTGCACGGCCGCGTGACCCCGGCCCGGCTGGGCTCGATCCTCGACGGGACGGTCTCCGCATGAACGACACCACGCACCCGGCCGCCACGGTCTACGTCCCCCGCGACTCGGCGGCCCGGTCCGTCGGCGCGGACGACGTGGCGACCGCCCTCCAACGGGCCGCGGATCGCGGCGACTTCACGCTCGATGTCGTACGCAACGGATCGCGGGGCATGCTCTGGCTGGAACCCCTCGTCGAGGTCGTCACCCCTCGCGGCCGCATCGGATACGGCCCCGTCGCCCCGTCCGACGTCGAGGACCTGCTCGCCTCCGGTCTCCTCGACGGCGCCGACCATCCGCTGTGCCGCGGAGTGGTGGACGAACTGCCCTGGCTGGCACGCCAGAACCGCGTCACGTTCGCCCGCGTCGGCGTCACGGACCCGCTGTCGCCCGAGGACTACGTGGCGCACGGCGGCATCGAGGGGCTGCGCACCGCGCTGGAGCGCCCGCCCGCCGACGTGGTCGCCGAGGTCACCGCGTCCGGACTGCGCGGCCGGGGCGGCGCGGGATTCCCCGCCGGCATCAAGTGGAAGACCGTCCTGGACTGCCCGGACGAGCTCAAGTTCGTCTGCTGCAACGCCGACGAGGGCGACAGCGGCACCTTCGCCGACCGGATGGTCATGGAGGGCGACCCGTTCCTGCTCATCGAGGGCATGACCATCGCCGCGCACGCCGTCGGGGCGACCGAGGGCTACCTCTACATCCGCTCGGAGTACCCGGACGCCGTCGCCTCGATGCGCGCCGCGATCGGCATCGCCCGTGAACAGGGCTGGCTCGGCACGGGCATCCTCGGCTCCCCGCTCGACTTCGACCTGCACGTCCGTGTCGGCGCGGGCGCGTACATCTGCGGCGAGGAGACCTCCATGCTGGAGAGCCTGGAGGGCAGGCGCGGCACCGTGCGCGCCAAGCCGCCGATCCCCGCGATCGAGGGCCTGTTCGGCCGACCGACGGTCGTGAACAACGTCCTCACGCTCGCGACGGTCCCCGTCGTGCTCGCCGCGGGCGCGGCCGCGTACCAAGAACTCGGCGTCGACCGCTCCCGCGGGACCCAGGTCTTCCAGCTCGGCGGCAACATCGCGCACGGCGGCATCGTCGAGACCGCGTTCGGCGTCACCCTGCGCGAACTGGTCGAGGACTACGGCGGCGGTACGTTCACCGGGCGCCCGGTACGCACGGTGCAGGTCGGCGGCCCTCTCGGCGCCTACCTGCCGCCGTCGATGTTCGACCTGCCGATGGACTACGAGGCGTTCGCCGCCGCGGGCGCGATGGTCGGGCACGGCGGGGTCGTGGTCTTCGACGACACCGTGGACATGGCGGCCCAGGCCCGCTTCGCGATGGAGTTCTGCGCGGCGGAGTCCTGCGGCAAGTGCACGCCGTGCAGGGTCGGTTCGGTACGGGGTGTCGAGGTGATCGACAAGATCGTGGCGGGCCAGCACCGGGACGAGAACCTGGCCCTGCTCGAGGACCTGTGCGACCTGATGACCGACGGATCGCTGTGCGCGATGGGCGGCCTCACGCCGATGCCGGTGCGGAGCGCCCTCGCGCACTTTCCCGACGACTTCCTCGCCCGCGGAGCGGGACAGGGAGCCCCACCCGAGCCGACGAGCGGCGTACGCACGGAGGGCACGGCATGACACTGCTCAAGGAACCCGACTTCGGAACCCCGGAACGGCCCGGCGCGGCCACGGTGTCCGTGGAGGTGGACGGACTCCCGGTGACGGTCCCCGAGGGCACCTCGGTGATGCGCGCCGCCGCCCTGGCCGGCGTCGACATCCCCAAACTGTGCGCCACCGACAGTCTGGAGCCGTTCGGCTCCTGCCGGCTGTGCGTGGTGGAGATCGACGGCAGGCGCGGCACCCCCGCGTCCTGCACCACACCGGTGGCGGCCGGGATGCGGGTGAGCACCCAGACGCCGAAGGTGGAGAAGCTCCGTCAGGGCGTCATGGAGCTGTACATCTCCGACCATCCGCTGGACTGTCTCACCTGCCCCGCCAACGGCGACTGCGAACTCCAGGACATGGCGGGCGTGGTGGGACTGCGGCAGGTCCGCTACGGCGTCGAGGGGGAGAACCACCTCGACACCGAGAAGGACACCTCCAACCCGTACTTCGACTTCGACGCCGCCAAGTGCATCGCCTGCTCCCGCTGCGTGCGGGCCTGCGGCGAGGTGCAGGGCACGTTCGCGCTGACCATCGAGGGACGCGGCTTCGACTCCAAGGTGTCGCCCGGCGCCGGCGAGACGTTCATGGACTCCGAGTGCGTCTCCTGCGGTGCCTGCGTCCAGGCCTGCCCGACCTCCACCCTTCAGGAGAAGTCGGTGGTCGAACTCGGCATGCCGACCCGGTCGGTGGTCACCACCTGCGCGTACTGCGGGGTCGGCTGCTCCTTCAAGGCCGAGCTGCGCGGCGACGAACTCGTGCGGATGGTGCCGTACAAGGACGGCGGCGCGAACGAGGGCCACTCCTGCGTGAAGGGCCGCTTCGCCTTCGGGTACGCCACCCACCCGGACCGGATGCTCAAACCGATGGTCCGCGACCGGATCACCGACCCGTGGCGCGAGGTCGACTGGGACGAGGCGATCGGCACCGTCGCCCGCCGGATGCGGGACATCCAGGCGCGGTTCGGGCCCGGTTCGATCGGCGCGATCTCCTCGTCGAGGTGCACGAACGAAGAGGTCTACGTCGTCCAGAAGATGGTCCGCGCCGCCTTCGGCAACAACAACATCGACACCTGCGCCCGGGTCTGCCACTCCCCGACGGGATACGGGCTCAAGCAGACGTTCGGAGAGTCGGCCGGCACCCAGGACTTCCGGTCCGTCGCCGAGGCCGACGTCATCATGGTGATCGGCGCCAACCCCACCGACGGACACCCGGTGTTCGCCTCGCGGATGAAGCGCAGGCTCCGCGAGGGCGCCCAGCTGATCGTCATCGACCCGCGCCGCATCGACCTGGTGCGCTCACCGCACGTCGAGGCCGCGCACCACCTCCAGCTCAGGCCCAGCACCAACGTCGCCGTCGTCAACGCCCTGGCCCACGTGGTCGTCACCGAGGGGCTCGTCGACCGGCCCTTCGTGGAGAGCCGGTGCGAGGGCTTCGAGGAGTGGGCGCGTTTCGTCGCCCTGCCCGAGAACAGCCCGGAGGCCACCGAGGAGATCAGCGGGATCCCCGCCGGCCAACTCCGCTCCGCCGCACGCCTGTACGCCGGGGCACCGAACGGCGCCATCTACTACGGCCTCGGCGTCACCGAGCACAGCCAGGGCTCCACCATGGTCATGGGGATGGCGAACCTGGCCATGGCCTGCGGCAACATCGGACGCGACGGCGTCGGGGTGAACCCGCTGCGCGGCCAGAACAACGTGCAGGGCTCCTGCGACATGGGGTCCTTCCCGCACGAGCTCCCCGGCTACCGGCACGTCTCCGACGACGCGGTCCGCGAGGTGTTCGAGAACCTGTGGGGCGGCACGCTCCTCGCCGAACCGGGCCTGCGCATCCCCAACATGTTCGACGCCGCGATCGACGGCACCTTCCGCGGACTGTTCGTGCACGGCGAGGACATCGCACAGTCCGACCCCAACCTCCGGCACGTCACGGCCGCCCTGGAGGCGATGGAACTCGTCGTCGTGCAGGACCTGTTCCTCAACGAGACCGCCAAGTTCGCCCACGTCTTCCTGCCCGGCGCCTCCTTCCTGGAGAAGGACGGCACCTTCACCAACGCGGAGCGCCGCATCAACCGGGTGCGCGCCGTCATGAAACCGAAGACGGGCAAGCACGAGTGGCAGATCGTCTGCGAGATCGCCACCGCCATGGGCTACCCGATGGCCTACGACCACCCGGCCCGCATCATGGAGGAGATCGCCTCGGTCACCCCGACGTTCACCGGGGTCTCCTTCGAGGTGCTCGACAAGCTGGGCAGCGTGCAGTGGCCGTGCAACGCGGCGGCTCCCGACGGCACACCGGTCATGCACGTGGACGCCTTCGTACGGGGCAAGGGCAGGTTCGTCGTCACCACGTACGTGCCGACCAAGGAGCGCTCCACCCGGCGCTTCCCGCTGGTGCTCACCACGGGGCGCATCCTCAGCCAGTACAACGTCGGCGCGCAGACCCGGCGCACCGGCAACGTCGCCTGGCACCCGGAGGACATCCTGGAACTGCATCCGCACGACGCCGAGGTGCGCGGCATCACCGACGGCGCGCTGGTCACGCTCGCCAGCCGGGTCGGGCGCACGACCCTGCGCGCCGAGATCTCCGACCGGATGCCGGCCGGCGTCGTCTACACCACGTTCCACCACCCCGTGACCGGCGCCAACGTGGTGACCACCGAGAACTCCGACTGGGCCACCAACTGCCCCGAGTACAAGGTGACCGCCGTCCAGGTCGGCCTCGTGCACCCCCTCGGCCGCGCCGGCGCGCCACCCGGGGGGACGGGGGACACGGCACCGGGACCCCGCGCGAACGGGGCCCGGAAGGCCGCCGGCGACGACGCGCTCACGGCGGTGGACTGAGATGACGGGGACCGTCCCGGCGGAGCGCCGGATGGCGAACGACATCGCCCTGAACCTGGGACACCTGCCCGGGGACGAGGCGGCACAGGCGGTCGCCGGGCACATCGGCCGGTTCTGGGACCCGCGCATGCGGTCCCGGCTCGTCGCGGACGTCGACGCCGGCGCCGACGGACTGCATCCGCTGGTGGTCGCGGCGGTACGGCTCCTGCGCTGACCGGGGCCGTGCACGGAAGGACGCGGGAGGCGGCCGGATCGGTAGGCTCGGGATGATCACGGGGCAGCCGGCCGGCCCGTCCGCGGTGCCGGGGTGCGGCGCGAGCGAGAGAGGAGTCGTGCATGCTGTTCCGGCAGCTCGAGTACTTCGTGGCGGTGGCCCGCGAGCGGCACTTCGCGCGGGCGGCGGAGTCCTGCTACGTCTCGCAGCCCGCGCTCTCGGCGGCGATCGCCAAGCTGGAGCGGGAGTTGAACGTCACGCTCATCAACCGCGGCCACAACTACCAGGGTCTGACCCCCGAGGGCGAGCGGCTCGTCGTGTGGGCCAAGCGCATCCTCGCCGAGCAGGACGCGTTCAAGGCCGAGGTGGCCGCCGTGCAGTCGGGCATCACCGGCACCCTCCGCCTCGGCACCGACCCCACCGCCTCCACCACCCTCGCGATGCCCGTCGCCGCGTTCTGCGCCGCGCACCCGCTGGCCAAGGTGCAGGTCCGCTCCCGACTGTCGACGAAGGAACTCCACCGCCAGCTCCGCGACTTCGAACTCGACGTGGCGATCGCCCACTTCGACCCGGGCGACCAGGAGGGCCTCCAGGTCGTCCCGCTGTACCAGGAGCGCTACATGCTGCTGGTCTCCGACGACCAGCTGACCGCGCAGGCCTCCACGATGACCTGGGCGGACGCCGCCCAGCTGCCGCTCGCGCTGCTGACCCCGGACATGCGCATCCGGCAGATCGTCGACGGTGTGTTCGCGGACAAGGGCTTCGTGGTGACCCCGCAGGTGGAGACCGATTCGATCGCCTCGCTGTACGCGCACGTCGGCGGCGGCGAGTGGGCGAGCATCGTCCCGCACACCTGGCTGCGCGCGATGCCGGTGATCGGCAGGACACGGGCGCTGCCGCTGGTCGACCCGGAGGCGGGCGCCCAGGTGTCGGTGGCGATCCACGCGGCGACCCCCGGATCGGTGGCCGCCCGCGCCTTCGTGAACGCGGCGACGGGCCTCTCCCTCGACGACTTCTTCGGCAGACCCCTCACCGCGGAGCACCGCGTGCGCTGAGCCGGGACACGACCGCCGCCCCTCGTTCAGCGCGCGAACCGGGCCGCGACCGCCCGCCGGTCGAGACCGCCCTTCGCGGTGTACGGCAACGCCGCGACGAACACCAGCCGTTCGGGCACCTCGAAGGGGGCGAGCCGCTCACGGCAGTGGCGCAGCACCTCGTCGGCGCCCGCGCACTCCGGGTCGCGAACGACCAGAGCCGCGCCGACCCGCTGCCCGTACACGGCATCGGGGAGGGCGAACACGGCGGCCTCGGCGACGCCCGGGCAGCCCGCGAGGACGTCCTCCACGTGCTCCGGGGAGATCTTCTCCGTACCGCGCCTGATGACGGTGGTGATCCGTCCCGTCAGACGGAGATGACCGTCCTCGTCGAGGGACCCGAGGTCTCCGGTGCGCAGCCAGCCCCCGGAGAAGCCGCGCGCCGTCTCCACGGGGTCGGCGAGATAGCCGCGGGCCACCGTGGGCCCGGACAGCCACACCTCGCCCTGCACCCCGGCCGGGCACGGCCGCCCCTCCCGGTCGACGACCCGCACCGCCACGCCCGTCGGCCGGCCGGCCGACCCGTGCTTGAGGACGCCGTCCTGCGGCAGCGGTTCACTGGTCGCCTGGTGGGTGGACTCCGTCATCCCGTAGGCGGAGAGCAGCGGGGCACCGAACGCGCGCTCCAGGGCCCGCTGCGTGGCCGGGTTGAGCGGGGCACTGGAGCTGCGGACGAAACGCAGCGGCGGACCCTGGGGCGCGGGATGTCCGAACTCCGCCCGCTCCAGCAGGACCTCGTGCAGGCTCGGGACCGCGGTGAACCAGGTGGCGGACGCCGCCCGCATGTCGTCCCAGAAGGTCCGCGCGGAGAACCGGCCCCCCGCGGGCAGCAGGACGCCGCCCCCGCCGGCCAGCGACGCCAGGAGGGACGCGAACAGGCCGTGCCCGTGGAAGAACGGCATCACCGCGACGGTCGCGTCCCCGGGTCCCAGCCGGTAGGTGGCGCAGATGCCCCGCACGGAGGCGGTGACGTTCGCCTGCGTCAACGGCACCATCCGGGCCCGGGCCGCGGTTCCGGAGGTGTGCAGCACCAGGGCGTCGCCGGAGGTCAACTCATGTGCGGCTCCCCCTGCTTGACGGGGGGCGGCGGCCAGGTCGGCGACCAGGGCCGCCGTCCCGGCCGGGGAGACCTCCACCCGCAGCGGCCAGGCCGGGACCCGGAGCGGTGCGAGGGGCGGGCCGCCGTCCGCCGAGGGGCCGAGCAGGACGGCGGGGACACCGAGCGCGTCGAGCCGTGCGGCGAGTTCGGGCGCGGGCAGCGCCGGGTCCAGCGGAGCGGCCACCAGTCCGGCCCGCGCCGCGCCGAACAGCGCGACGACGAACTCGGCGGTGCCGGCCGCGACCAGACCGATCGGGTCACCCGGGCGCAGTCCGGTGGCGGCGAGCCGCGCGGCCAGGTCGCCGGCCAGCGCCGACAGGTCCCGGAACGACACCGGCCGCCGGCTCGCGCCCACCACCAGGGCCCGAGCGCGCGGGCGTTCCCGCGTGGGCCGGTCCAGCAGGTCGGCGAGGCCGGTCAGTTCGGGAGGACGGTACCCGTCCGCCGCACGCGCCGACGCCGAGGCCGGAACGGCCATGACCCCACCTCCGTCCCCCAGGTCCGACGGAGCCGTCGTCCGCCGCGGCGGGCCCCGGCTTCGGCGGGACGCTCCTCTGCGAGCCTGCGGCGAGGCGCGGAGCGCGTCCAATACGCAGCGGCGAACGGCCGATAGAGGCCGTCTATCGAGGGAGTTGGCAGGGCCCGGGGGCGCCCTCGATAGACGCTGCTTATCGGCTGGTCGCCGATGGGTCTTGGACGCGGACGGACGTGCTGCCGATGGTGGGAGAAGGAGCCGCACCGGCAGGATCTGCCCAAGGAGGACCTCGGACCATGACCGCCCCCTCGACACTGGAGACCGCGGCGAACGCCGACGTTCCGACCGAGCTCACCGACGGGTACCACCTGGTCGTCGACGCGCTCAGGATGAACGACGTCGACACCATCTACGGGGTGGTCGGCATCCCGATCACCGACCTGGCCCGTCTCGCGCAGGCCCGGGGCATCCGTTACGTGGGCTTCCGGCACGAGAGCAACGCCGGCCACGCCGCCGCGGCGGCCGGCTACCTCACCCGGAAACCCGGCATCTGCCTCACGGTGTCCGCACCGGGCTTCCTGAACGGTCTCGTCGCCCTGGCCAACGCCACCACCAACTGCTTCCCCATGGTGCAGATCTCCGGCTCCAGCGAGCGGCACCTCGTCGACCTGCGGCAGGGCGACTACGAGGAGATGGACCAGCTCGCCGCCGCCCAGCCGTTCTGCAAGGCCGCCTACCGGGTGGGCCGCGTCGAGGACATCGGCCGGGGCATCGCCCGCGCCCTGCGCACCGCGGTCTCCGGGCGCCCCGGCGGTGTGTATCTCGACATCCCCGCCGCGGTGCTCGGCTCCATCATGGACGCCGAGGCCGGCGCGCGGACGCTGAGCCGTCTCGTCGACCCGGCGCCGCGCCAGCTGCCGGCGCCCGAGGCCGTCGACCGGGCGATCGAGCTTCTCGCGGGCGCCGAGCGGCCGTTGGTGGTCCTCGGCAAGGGCGCCGCGTACGCGCGGGCCGACGACCAGGTCCGCGAGTTCGTCGAGTCCACCGGCATCCCGTACGTCCCCATGTCGATGGCCAAGGGCCTGCTGCCCGACGACCACCCGCAGTCGGCGGCCACCGCCCGCTCGCTGGCCCTGAAGAGGGCCGACGTCGTCATGCTCGTCGGCGCCCGCCTCAACTGGCTGCTCAACCACGGCGAGTCACCGCAGTGGAACCCCGACGCGAAGTTCATCCAGGTGGACATCGAGGCACGGGAGATGGACAGCAACCAGCCCATCGCCGCCCCGCTCGTCGGCGACATCGGGTCGGTCCTCGACGCCCTCGCCGAGCGGACCAAGCCCGGCCGGATCTCCGCCCCCGCCGCCTGGCGCGAGGAACTCGGCGCGCGCTCGGCGCGCAACGTCGCGAAGATGGCGGAGCGGCTGAAGGCCGACCCGCACCCCATGCAGTTCATGGGCGCCCTCAAGGCCGTACGCGACGTACTGCGCGAGCGCCCGGAGACGTATCTCGTCAACGAGGGCGCCAACGCGCTGGACATCGCGCGCAACGTCATCGACATGCACGTGCCGCGGCACCGCCTCGACAGCGGCACGTGGGGCGTCATGGGCATCGGCATGGGGTACGCGATCGCCGCCGCCGTGGAGAGCGGCGCGCCGGTGGTGGCCGTCGAGGGCGACAGCGCCTTCGGGTTCAGCGGCATGGAGCTGGAGACGATCTGCCGTTACGGCCTGCCCGTCGTCACCGTCGTGATGAACAACGGCGGTGTCTACCGCGGCGACGACGTCAATCCGCTCGGCGACGCACCCTCCCCGACGACCCTGATGGCCGCGGCGCGGCACGACCGGATGATCGAGGCGTTCGGCGGCAGGGGCTATCGCGCGACCACGCCGGCCGAGGTCACCGCCGCCCTCACCGAGGCACTGGCCTCCGGCGGCCCCGCGCTCATCGACTGCGTGATCGACCCCGCGGCCGGCACCGAGAGCGGTCACATCGCGCACCTGAACCCCAAGGGCATCACCGTCGGCAACATCCAGCCGGCCCGCACGTGAGCCCTCGACCCCCCGCCCGCAGCGACGACTCCCGCACCGCGATCATTCACGAGAAGGAAACCGCCATGAGTGAAAAGCCGCTCGCCGGAATCAAGGTGATCGACTTCACCGGAGTCCAGGCCGGTCCCGCGTGCACACAGATGCTCGCCTGGTTCGGCGCCGACGTCATCAAGGTCGAGCGCATCGCCGGCGGCGATGTGACCCGGCGTCAGCTCCGGGACATCCCCGACCTCGACGCGCTCTACTTCACCATGCTCAACAGCAACAAGCGGTCCCTGGCCATCAACACCAAGTCCCCCGAGGGCAAGGAGGTCATGGAGAAGCTGATCCGCGAGGCGGACATCCTGGTGGAGAACTTCGCGCCGGGCGCCATGGACCGGATGGGCCTCGGCTGGGACCACATCCACGTCCTGAACCCCCGGCTCATCTTCGGCTCGGTCAAGGGCTTCAACGACGACTCCCAGTGGAACGACCTCAAGGTCTACGAGAACGTGGCCCAGGCCGCCGGAGGCGCCGCGTCCACCACCGGGTTCTGGGACGGGCCGCCCACCATCAGCGGCTCGGCGCTCGGCGACAGCAACAGCGGGATGCACCTGCTGATCGGCCTGCTCACGGCGATCATCCAGCGCAACGCCACCGGCGTCGGCCAGAAGGTCTCGGTGTCCATGCAGGACGCCGTCCTCAACCTGACCCGGGTCAAGCTCCGTGACCAGCAGCGCCTGGAGCGCGTCGGCCACCTGGAGGAGTACCCGCAGTACCCGAACGGCGAGTTCGGCGACGCGGTGCCGCGCGGCGGCAACGCGGGCGGCGGCGGCCAGCCCGGCTGGATCCTCAAGTGCAAGGGCTGGGAGACCGACCCCAACGCCTACATCTACTTCACGATCCAGGAGCAGAACTGGGCCCGCACCTGCGAGGCCATCGGCCGTCCCGAGTGGACCGAGGACCCCGAGTACACCACCGCCCTCGCCCGGCAGCCGCACATCATGGAGATCTTCGGCGAGATCGAGAAGTGGCTCGCCGACAAGACCAAGTACGAGGCGGTCGACATCCTGCGCACCTTCGAGGTGCCCTGCGCGCCCGTGCTCAGCATGAAGGAACTCGCCGCGGATCCCGACATGCGCCGCAGCGGCACGATCGTCGAGGTCGAGCAGAAGGAACGCGGCACCTATCTGACGGTGGGCAGCCCGATCAAGTTCTCCGCCTTCAAGCCCGAGATCGCCGGCGCCCCGCTGCTCGGCGAGCACACCGACGAGGTGCTCGCGGACCTCGGTTACGACGCGAACGCGATCCGCGCGCTGCACGAGGGCCGGGTCGTCGCCTGACCCCCGACCGCGGGACAGTACGAAGGGCCCCCCGAACGGAAGCCGTTCGGGGGGCCCTTCGTACTGTCCCGCGGTCGGGAGGACCGTCGTGCGGATCACACGGCCGTACGGTCCGTCTCGGCCCGCCGCCGCATCAGTTCCTTCTCCCGGGCCCGCCGCGCGGTGACGTCCCGGACGACGGCGCCGACGTAGGGGGCGCCGTCGTTCCCGGTCAGCAGCACCACGCTGAACTCGATGGACAGGGTGCGGCCGTCCGCCGCCAGCGCGGGTACCGTCAGGAGGTCGGCGTCACCGTACCTGGTGGTCCCTCGCCGCACGGCGGTGTCGAAGCCCTCCCAGTGCCGCCGGCGGTGCTTCTCCGGAATGATGACGTCGAGACTGCCGCCGTCCACCTCGGCCGCGGAGAAGCCGAAGATGCGCTCGGCCCCACTGTTCCAGTACCGGATCAGACCTTCCCTGTCGATGATCACCACACCGTCGGGTGCCCGGTCCGCCATTCCCAGCACCACTTCGGGATCCAGCTCAGCCATGTCGCCTCCGGGTCGTCGGGGCCATTTGGTGGGCGACAGTATACAGAATCCAGTCTGTAGGGAGCCGGGTCTGCAGCTCCCGCAGCGGAGTTCGGGGGGCGCTTCGGGGTGGTGTGGAAGGGGTCCGCCTCGGGCGTCCGGAGGTGCCGTCGAACGGGCCCGCCGTCCCTCGTCGGGCGGCGGACCCGTTCGTCGCCGGTCAGACCGGTGCCCGTACTCCGTCCAGGGCCACCGACAGGACGCGGTCGCGCTGGGCGTCGTCCAGGAAGTTCGTCGCGGTGATGCCGGCGATCATGCGCAGCAGGTCGTCGAAGTCCATGTCGGTCCGGGCCTCGCCGGCCTGCTGGGCCCGCCGGAAGAGGGGGCCGCCCGCCGCGTACATCGAGTCCCGGCAGGCCAGGAAGATCTCGGACTCGTCGTTCAGCGCCTCCCGGATGGCCCGCTTGGTGACCGTGTAGTCCACGAAGCGCCGCAGCCAGGACGTCAGCGCGTCCCACGGCTCCAGGCCGGACACCTCCTCGGCGACCCGGCACAGGTCGTCGACCTCGCCCGCGTAGACGCTCTCGAAGAGGTGGCGCCGGGTCGGGAAGTTCCGGTACAGCGTGCCGATGCCGACGCCCGCACGGCGGGCCACGTCCTCCAGGGACGCCTCCGCGCCCTTCTCCGCGAACGCCTCACGGGCCGCGGCCAGCAGCGCGTCGTAGTTGCGGGCGGCGTCCTTCCGGTGCGGACGGCGGGACGCGACGATCTCGCTGACGGGGTACGGCTCTGCCGTCACTGCTGCCTCCCGGCTGGATCGAGTTGAAGCGGAGGTATGCCTCCGCTACAGTGGAGGGGTACCTCCATTTTAACAGCCGGGGTGCGTCCGGCGTCGGCCGCGTGCGGCCGCACGCGACGCCGACGTGCACCGCTCCGGCCCATGACCCCGGCGGGCCGTGCGACGACGCTCCACCCCCGCCCCCCCCGACGTTCCCTTCCTTTCTGCTTCTCGCTCTGTTCCTTTCCTTTCCCCTCTTCCTCCTTCCCCGCGCGACCGCCGTCGCGGTCGCCGGTGTGCCCGGGTGCCGACCGGCGCCCCGCCCGTCCCGTACGACCGTGGCCCGACGACCTCGGCCGCAACCTGTCCGGAGAGGCTCTTCATGCCCCGCACGTCCCCCCGCCTCACCTTCGCGGTCCTCGCGACCGGTGCCGGCGTGTTCTCCATGCTGCAGTCGCTGATCGCGCCGGCCCTGCCGACCGTTCAGCACGCGCTGCACACCTCGCAGTCCACCGCGACCTGGGTGATGACCGCGTACCTGCTGTCCGCCTCGATCTTCACGCCGATCCTCGGACGGGTCGGCGACCTCATCGGCAAGAAGCGCACCATGGTCGCCGTCCTGGTCGCCGTCCTGGCCGGCTGTCTGCTCGCCGCGCTCGCGCCCACCATCGGCGTCCTCATCGTCGCCCGCGTGGTGCAGGGCATCGGCGGTGCGCTCTTCCCGCTGTCCTTCGGCATCATCCGTGACGAGTTCGACGCCTCCCGGGTCAGCGGCAGCATCAGCAACCTCTCCGCCGTGATCGCCGCGGGAGGAGGGGTCGGCATGGTGGCCGCCGGCCCGATCGTGAGCGCGCTCGACTACCGCTGGCTGTTCTGGATCCCCGTCGGCATCGTCGCGGTGACCACGCTGATCGCCCTGCGCTACGTCCCCGAGTCGCCCCGCCGGGCGGCCGGGCGCGTCAACTGGCTCGGCGCCGTGCTGCTGTCGGGCTGGCTGGTCGCGCTGCTGCTACCCCTCAGCCAGGCCGGGCAGTGGGGCTGGGGATCGGGCCGGGTGATCGGTCTGTTCGCCGCCGCGGTCCTGCTGTTCGCCGTCTGGCTGACCTCCGAGGCCCGGTCCGCCGGCCCGCTGATCGACCTGCGCATCATGCGACTGCCCGCGGTGTGGACCACCAACACGGCCGCGCTGCTGTTCGGCGCGGGCATGTACGCGATCTGGTCCTTCCTCCCCGGCTTCGTCCAGACCCCGAAGTCCGCGGGCTACGGCTTCGGCGCGAGCGTGACCGCGGCCGGACTGCTCATGCTGCCGATGCTGGTGGCGATGTTCTGCTCCGGCGTCCTCAGCGGCCGTCTCGAACCCGTCCTCGGCGCGAAGAAGCTGCTGGTCGCCGGTGCCACGCTCGGCGCCGTCGCGTGCGCGATCCTCGCCCTGTGGCACGACCGGCAGTGGCAGGTCGCCCTCGCGGCAGGCGTGTTCGGCCTGGGTATCGGGCTCGCCTTCGCCTCGATGGCCAACCTCATCGTCGGCAGCGTCCCGGCCGAACAGACCGGCGCCGCGACCGGGATGAACGCCAACATCCGCACCATCGGCGGTTCCATCGGCGCCGCCGTGACGAGCGTCCTGGTGACGGGGCATGTCCAGTCCTCGGGCCTGCCGTACGAGTCCGGATACACCCACGGCTTCACGCTGCTCGCCCTCCTCTGCCTGGCCGCCGCACTGGCCGCGCTCCTCGTCCCGGCCCGGCGCACGGCCCGCCTCCCGGGCCCGCGCGCCTCGGGGGACACCCGGCGTGCCGACGCCGGTTCGGCCGCCCCGGCACAGGAGCGGACGCGGACGGAGGCCGTCGCTCCCGCCGAGCGGAGCTGACGCGGACCGGGTCGCGGCGTGGTCGCCCGGTGGGGCGTCGTGCCGCGGCCCCGGACCGCAGCCCGACGCCGTGCGGGGGTCGTGTCGTGGGACCGGCCCCCGCGTCGCCGTGTCCGCGGGGTGTGTCGCAGGGCCCGCTCCCCGTGTCCGGGCGCGAGCGGCCTCAAGGGTGAACGCACGACCCTCAGCGGGCGGCGGGGAGCGCGGCGAACTCGTCGAGCAGGGCCGCCGCGGTGGTCACGTCGTCCGTGAGGGGACGGTCCCGCATCTCGGGGTCCAGCTCGTCGGCCGCGCGGGCGTAGGCCCGGCCCGCCGGTGTCTCCGGACGCGGCACCCTGCCCCGTAGCCGCAACGCCCGTACGGCGGCGACGAGTTCGCAGCCCAGGATCAGCCGGTACGCCCGGGCCAGCCGCAGCGACGTGCGGGCGGCCTGGGTGGCGAAGGTCGCCGCCTCCTCCATCCCCTGGGACAGCACCACGTGCCCGAGCGCGGCCGGAGTGGCGCAGAGCTGGATCTCGGCGAGGGCGGACGCGGCGCTGTACTCCAGGATCATCATGCCCGACCCCGCCGAGGTCGTGTCGGCCAAGTAGGAGCGCAGGCCCGTCAGTTCGGGTCGCCCGAGGCCGGACAGCCGGGCCGCGGAGAGGCGGGCGGTGCCGAGTACGGCGAGGCCCAGCTGGTCGAGCGCGAGCGTGAGCGGCGCGGTGAAGAAACCGCCGTGATGCAGGGCGACCGGCTCCCGCGTGGTCGCGTCCCAGCCGATCAGCGGGTTCTCGGTGGCGGAGTTGAGGTCGATCGACAGCACCCGCTCCAGGGACTCCCAGGCCTCGGTCGCCGGACCGTGAGCCTGCGGGAAGCAGCGGAAACCGTAGGGGTCCTGCACCCGGGACGTACCGACCGGAGGCTCCGGTGGCACCGCGAGCGGGACCTCGTCGGTGCCGAGCAGGACCCGGACCCGGGCCGCCGCACCCTGGACCGCCGGATGCGGATGGGCGGCGTGGACCGCGGGCGCGTACGGCTCCATGGACGCGTCCGCCGCGAGCAGCGAGAGCGCGGCCACCACGTGCCCGGCGCTCAGCAGGACGCCCAGGTCGTGGCAGGCGAGCGCGGACTGGCCGAGGGTGAGGGCGCTGCTGCTGAGCAGGGCCAGCGCGTCGCCCCGGTGGACCGGCAGACTCGCCGGGATCCGGTGCCCGGCATCCGCCCGGTCGGGGATCCAGGTGCCGTGCCCGAACAGGGCCAGCCCCAGTTCGGCCAGGGCGGTCAGATCCCCGGTGCCCACCGCCCCGTACTCCGGCACCCGGGGGTGGACATGTGCCCGGAGCGCGGCCGTGACGGCCACCGCGATCTCGGGACCGAGCCCCGATCCGCCGGCGAGCAACTGGTTGGCGCGCACCAGCATCATGGCGCGGACCTCGCGTGCGGGCAGCGGCTCGCCCACGCCTCCCGCGTGACTCAGCAGCAGCCGCAGGTCGTGACCGGCGCCGTCGGACTCCTCGACGGCGAGGCCCCGGTGCGCACCGACGCCGGTGCTGCGCCCGTAGACGCGGGCGCCCTCGGCCGCCAGCCGCCGGGCCGCACGGCGGGTGTGCTCCATCGCCTTCAGGGCCGCGGGGTGCGGCGGAGGAGGCGGGGCCCCGTCGGCGACCGAGGCCACCGTCGCCGCGTCGAGCCCCCGGCCGTCCAGGACGGCCCCGGGCGGCCGGGCGCTGCGGGCCGGGCCAGGAGCGCCCGCCACGCCGGCGCCCGGGCCGGTGTCCCCGAGCACGGCCGGCGGGCCGCCCTCGGGGGCGAGGGGCGTCTCCCCGCCGCCCGCGTCCGCGAGGGCCGTTGCTGCCTCGGCCGCGTCGGCCGTGCGCTTGAGCATGACGGGCGTTCACTCCTCCGTACGCCGCGGGAAGGCCGGGGCCGGGATGTCCCCCCGGCCCCCGGCCCCCGGCATCCGTCAGCCGGCCGACGGCCTGCGCGTCAGCTGAGTCCGGCCGAGGACAGCCAGGACTTCGCCACGTCCAGCGGGTCCTTGCTGTCGTTCTGCACCTGGCCGTTGAGCGACACCAGGGTTTCCGTGTCGAGCTTCGCCGAGACGTCGTTGAGAACGGCAATTCCCGCCTTCGGGAGGCCCTTCTTGTACGTCAGCGGCGTCACGTTCTCGAAACCGAAAAGACTCTTCGGGTCCTGGAGCACGACGAACTTGTTCTTGCTGATTCCGGGGTCCGTGGAGAAGATGTCCGCGGCCTGGATGTTGTTCCCCTTGAGGGCCGCCACGGTGAGGGGGCCGCCGGCGTCCAGCGCCTTGAAGTTCTTGAAATCGAGACCGTATACGGACTTCAGTCCCTTGAGACCCTGCTGCCGGGTCTGGAACTCCGGCGAGCCGCCGATCACCAGGTCCTTCGCCGAGTCGGCGAGGTCGGAGATGGTCGACTTGTCCGTCAGGTCGTACTTCTTCGCCGTGGCCTCGTTGACCGCTATCGCGTCCTTGTCCTCGGCCTTGGACGGCGTCAGCAGGCTCAGCTTGGAGTCGAGCTTGGCCGTGATGGCCGTGCTGGTCTCCTCGACGGTCTTCGGGGTGGCCTTCGCGTCGAGGTAGGCGAGCAGCGCGCCGTTGTACTCCGGCAGCACGGTGATCGTGCCGTTCTTGATGAGGCCGTACGTGGTCTCGCGGCTGCCGATGTTCAGCTTGTAACTGACCTTTATCCCCTTGGACTTGAGAGCCTCGCCGTAGATGTCGGCGAGCAGGATGCTCTCGGGGAAGTTGTTGGAGCCGACAACGACCGTACCGCCCTTGGCGGCGTCACCCTTCAGCGGGTCGGACGTGCCGGAGTCGTCGGAGGAACCGCAGCCCGTCAGTGCGGCCGCGGCCACAACCAGCAGGGTGGCAGCGTACGTTGCGGACGTTCGGGTGCTTCTGGCGATGGTCACGTTGGTCATCCAGACTTGGCATCGGGTGGGGCGTGGGCGCGGGTCTTGACAGTCCAGACGATCCAATCGAGCCACATCGAGAACCGTCAAGACACGAATAGATCACTGGTGGGGACCGTACAGCTTCGCCCCGTAGGCGCAACGCGACCAATACGCGCGCGATTCCGGCGTCACCGCATGTCACTTTTTGGTTGATCATGGCCGTACTCTTACGCCAGCCGCTAGGGTTGGCCGCGTCGAGGGCCCCCTTCCACTTGTCGGCCCGAGCGCGCTGTCGTGACCACTGATCCATGCAGGCCTGCCAAAAGGCTTCCAACGGGGAATGAAGTCAAGGAGGTTGGGTGCCCGCGCACAGAAAAGCCGCCTCGGGGCAGCCGTCCACGGCTCTTCCGATCGGTCGGACACCATCTCCGCTGGACCGCTGGCCCTTTCGCCGGAAACTCAACGTCCTGGTGATCGTGCCGCTCGCGGTCATCTCCGCGATGATCGCCTATGTCGTGTACGGCGAGATCGACAAGGCCCGCTCGGCCGCCGACACCGCCCAGCTCGTCCGGGACAGCGCCCAGGTGACCAAACTCATCGACGCCGTGCAGACGGAGCACCGCCAGGCACTCCTCGTCTCCCTGCGCCACGAGGCGGGCGGTTCCGGAAAGGGCGCGCAGGACACCGCCTCCTACCTCGACGCGCAGCAGGAGGTCGGCACCCGCATCGCGGCCGTCCGCACCGCCTACGGCGACCGGCTGCCCGACGCCGAGGCCCAGGCGCTGAAGGAACTGGAGGGCCTGGACAGCCTCCGCACGACGGTCGAGCAGGGCCCGATCCCCGCCGACAACATCGACCCCGCCTACGGATCGGTGATCGAGGGGCTCATCAACGGCCTCGGCCTCGGAACGGCGGGCGGCGAGTCCGGCTCGTCCTCGGCCAACCTGCTCGACGCCCTGCTGCGCGCCGACACCGCCCACGCCTCCTTCGAGACCAGCGTCTTCGCGGCCCGTACCCGCGACTCCAACGCGCTCATCGAGTTCACCGGTGCCGTCGGCGACTACGACCAGTACTCCTACCAGGCCGAACGGTTCACCCGGTTCGCGAGCCAGGACCAGAGCACCGCCCTCGCCGGGATCGAACGCAGCCCCTACCAGAGCGTCATCACCCAGCACTGGGCGGCTCTCCAGGTCGACCCCAGCGCCCTGGTCGCCGAGACCCCGTCCCAGCTGCGGACCGCGCTCGGTGACGCGCTGCGCGCCGACCCCACCTACGAACGGCAGGCCGGCAACCGCCTGAAGATCGTCCAGTCGCTCATCGGCGAGATCGCCGCGGACGCCCAGTCCGCGTCCAGCGAGGCCTGGTGGCGCGTGGCCTGGCTGGTCGCCGGCAACCTCCTCGCCTTCGCCGCGTGGCTGCTGTTCTCCGTGCTGGCCCGCCGCTCCGTGGTCCGCACCGTACGGTCCCTCACCGCGGCCGCCCAGCACGTCGCCGGCGCCGCCCGGACGGAACTCGCCCGGGTGGCGGACGACGACGCCGACGACGCGAGCCCGCCGCGGCTGGAGGCCGTGCCCGTGCCGGTGCGCGACGAGATCGGCGAACTCGCCGAAGCCTTCAACCAGGTCCAGGTCACCGCGACCGCCCTGCTGGAACGCCAGGTCGTCAGCCGGCGCAACATCGCCGAGATGTTCGGCAACGTCGGCCGCCGCGTCAGCAACCTGACGGCTCGTCAACTCGCGCTGATCGACTCGGTGGAACGCGGGGAGACCGACCCCGAGGTGCTCGACCGCCTCTATCGCATCGACCACATCGCCGTCCGGCTCCAGCGCAACGCCGACAGCCTCATGCTCCTCGCCGGCATCAGCGAGACCGGCCTCACCACCGAACCGATGCGGCTCAGCAACATCGTCCGCGCCTCACTCGGCCAGATTGAGGGCTACCAGCGTGTCACCCCGCACGCCGAGGGCGATGTCACCGTCGTCCCCGACATCATCGGCGACCTGACCCTGATGCTCGCCGAACTCCTGGAGAACGCCGTCATGTTCTCCCCGGCGAGCAGCGGCGTCGAAGTCGTCCTGCGGCCCCGGCACGACGGGGGAGGCGCGCTCGTCGAGATCATCGACCACGGCCTCGGCATGAGCCCCGAGCGGCTGGAGCAGGAGAACGCCCGCCTGATCCGCCGCGAGCGCCTCGACCTCGCTCCGACCGAGGTCCTCGGCCTCTTCGTGGTCGGCGGTCTCTCCCGGCGCTGGGGCATCGAGGTCGTCCTGTCCCGCACGCCGGGCGGCGGCGTCACCGCCACCGTCGCGGTCCCCGCGTCCCACCTGGTGTCCGGCGACCCCGGCAGGTCCGCCCCGCGCGCCCCGCGCATGATGCCGCCGGCCCGCCACCCCGGACCGGCCGAACCGCGTCCCGCGCAGGTCGAGTCGCCTCCGGGACCCGCGGGCCTGCCCCGACGGGTGCCCGCCCGGCCCCGGGCCGCGGAGCCCGCCGGCCACGCCCGCCGCGCGGAACCCGCGACGGGCCCCGGCGCCGAGCAGGCCATGACTCACGGCGGCCTCCGGGCGGGCACCGGAGCCGACCCGGGCCGCGGCCCCACGGCGCCCGCCGCACCGGCACGGCCCGGCGAGGCCGGTCCGCTGCGCCGCCGGGTGCGCGGGGCGACCCTGTCGGCCACCACGGCCTCGACGCGGCTGCCCAAGACCCGGGAAGCCGTCACCCACCGCAGACCCCCCTCCTGGCAGCCCACGGACGCCGAGGCGGCCCGCTCCGAACTCGACGAGTTCGAGGAAGCCGTCCAGCGTGCCCAGCGCGAGAGCGAGACCGGGGAACACCCGGTCTGGGCGTTCCGCCCCGACGACGGACCCGGCGGACCCGCCGGCCCCGACACCCTGAACAGAAGACCCTCTTCCCCGGAAGGCATGAGCACGTGACCATGTGGACAGGCGGGCCGGAGTCCCGAACCGCGGAGCCCGATACGGACGTGAAGGCCGCGGCAGCCGACTTCAACTGGCTGCTCAACCGGTTCGCCACCGAGACGGCCGGGGTCGTCGACGTCATCGGAGTCTCCTCCGACGGACTGCTCATAGCCGTCTCCCAACTGCGCGGCCAGGCCGACTCCGAGCGCCTCGCGGCGATCGTCTCCGGCATCACCAGCCTGGCCATGGGCGCTTCCGGGAACTACGGCCTCGGCGGCCTCAACAAGGTCATCATCGACCTGGAGGAAGGACACGTCCTGGTCTCCGCCCTCGGCGCCGGAGCGGTGCTCGGGGTGGTGGCGTCGAAGGAGGCGAAGCTCGGCAACATCGCCTACGAGATGACCCTGTTCGCCAACCGCGCGGGCGCCGTGCTGAGCCCGCAACTGGTCATGGAACTGAAGAACACCGTGGGCATCGCCCCGGCCGGATGAGGTCCGAGACGTCGTCGCACGGCCGGTGACCGCAGTGGGTGAAGGGGGAGGACGTGATGACGTCCGGCGAGCCACGGGCCGGCGGCGACGCCGAGTGGGGGGCCGAGCGCCCCGCCTCGGTGGTCCGGCCGTTCCTGCTCACCGCGGGACGGATCGCCGGCGGCGACAGCCTCGTCCCGCCGATCCCGATCGAGACGCAGGTCGTGGCCACCGAGGTGGGACTGGCCGCTCTCGACGCGTTCGTCTTCGACCAGCACCGCGACATCATCACGGTCTGCCGTGAGCCGCAGTCCCTCGCGGAGATCGCGGCGAAACTCCGGATGCACCTCAACGTGATCCGGGTCCTCGCCGACGATCTGCGTGCCGACGGCCAACTGGCCCTGTACCTGCCCCAGGCCCACTCCAACCGCGATGTCTCCGTATTGCGAAGGGTTATCGATGGTCTCCGAGCTGTCCCCGACTCCCGGGGAGCGATCCGTGAGGGCTGACGACGAGCGGCCCCGGCCGCCGCTGCCGGTGAAGATGGTGATCGCGGGCGGCTTCGGCGTGGGCAAGACCACCACGGTGGGTGCCATCTCCGAGATCGAACCGCTCACCACCGAGGCGTCCATCACCTCGGTCGCCGCCGGTGTCGACGACCTCTCCCACACACCGGAGAAGGTGACGACGACCGTCGCCATGGACTTCGGCTGCGTGACGCTCGACCCCACGCTCAAGCTCTACCTGTTCGGCACCCCCGGCCAGGAGCGCTTCGGCTTCATGTGGGACGACCTCGTCGAGGGAGCGCTCGGCGGGCTCGTCATCGTCGACACCCGGCGGCTCGACGACTGCTACGCCGCCGTCGACTACTTCGAGCACCGCCAGATCCCCTTCGCGGTCGCCGTCAACGCCTTCGACGGCCGGCTCGAACACGATCTGGACGACGTCCGGTGGGCGCTCGACGTCGCCGACCACGTGCCGCTGACCGTGTTCGACGCCCGCGAACGCGGCTCCGTGCGCGACGCGTTGCTCGTCGTCCTCGAACACGCCCTCGCCACGGCACAACGCTGACGCGGACGCTCGCCACGACGGAGGCGGGGAGGGCCCGAGGGCCCTCCCCGCCTCCGTCGTACCGACCGCCTCAGGCGGACCGGCGCCTGCGCACTCCGGGAGAGACGGCCACCCGTCCCACGGCCCAGAACAGCATGAGGACGAGCAGCGCGAGGACGGCCGTGAGGGCGGCTCCGCCGACGACCTTCTCGTAGTCCCGCTGGTACAGCCCGTCCAGGATGTAGCGGCCGACCCCGCCGAGGGACACGTACGCCGCGATCGTCGCCGTCGACACGATCTGGATCGTCGCCGAGCGCAGCCCGCTGAGGATCAGGGGCAGGGCCGCCGGGATCTCGACCTGGAACAGGATCTTCGACTCCTGCATGCCCATGCCGCGGGCGGCGTCCACCGGGGAGGGGTCGACGGTGCGGACCGCCTCGTAGGTGGTGATGAGGATCGGCGGGATCGCCAGCACCACGAGCGGGATCATCACCGGCACGATCCCGAGTCCCAGCCACACGAACATCAGCACCAGGAGACCGAAGGTCGGCAGGGCGCGGGCGCCGGCGGAAAGGAACGCGAGCGCGTTGCCGCCGCGCGCGGTGTGCCCGGTGACCAGACCGACCGGCAGCCCGATGGCCGCCGCGATCGCGAGGGCGCCCGCCGTGTACTGCAGGTGCTCCCACACCCGCTGCGGAATCCCGTCGTAGCCGTGCCAGTGGGCGCCGTCGCTGAAGAACGACTGCATGAAGGTGAACACGTTCACGACACGGCCTCCGGGGTGCGGACCGCCGGGTCCTCGAGCGTGGCCGCGGGACGCCGCGCGGCGCGGCCGGACGGGGGCTCCCACGGGGTGAGGAGCCGTCGCAGCAGGACCAGCAGCGCGTCGACCACGATCGCCAGCACGGCGGTGGTGACCACGGAGGTCACCGCGAGCCGCGGCCGGTGGTAGAGCATCGCGGTGGTCAGCAGGTTGCCGAGGGCGCCCTGGTTGCCGATCAGCGACCCGACGCTCACCAGGCTGATGCTGGAGGCCGTGGCCACCCGCAGTCCCGCCATGATCGCGGGGACGGCGATGGGCAGTTGGACCTGGAAGTAGCGGCGCACGGGTCCGATGCCCATGGCGGCGGCGGCCGCGTTGGTCTCCTCGGGGACCGAGCGGATCCCGTCGACCACCGCGGGCACCAGGACCACCAGGCTGTACAGGCACAGCGGGATCATCACGGTCAGCTGGGTCAGCCCGGTGGAGTCGATGAGGACCACGAAGAACGCGATCGACGGGATCGCGTACAGCACCGTCGAGGTCCACAGCACCGGTGGGTACAGCCAGTCGTAGTGGACGCACAGCAGGCCGATCGGCAGGGCCAGCAGCAGACCGACGAGGACCGGGACCAGGGCCTCCTGCATGTGGATGCCGATCAGGCCCAGGTAGCTGTGCTGGAGGTCGCTCGGTATGTCGAAGAAGCCGTTCATCACAGGGCCTTCGCCGGGGCGGCGTCGGGTGCGGCGTCCGTGGACGTGCGCTGTCGGGCCGCGCGGATCGCCGCGGCGATCGTCTCCTGTCCGGCGACACCGAGGACCCGGCCCGAGGCGTCGACGCCCACGGCCCGCCCGGTCGGCGCCAGCACGGCCCGGTCGAGCGCGACGCGCAGCGAGTCCCGGCCCACCTCGAAGGACTGCCCGTGGGGTTCGAGCGTCTCCACCTCGCCGTTCCAGGCGGGCGGCGCCCAGCCGAGCGGCTTGCCGTCCGCGTCGGTCACCAGCACCGGCTCCTGCGCCGCACCGCGCCCGGCGGCCTCCTGGGCCTCGGGACCGACGGGCACGACCCGGGAGCGGTCGAGTTCGAGGTCGCGGGTGGACAGGAACGACAGCCCGCGGATGCCCCGGTCCGCGCCGAGGAACTGCTCGACGAACGGGTCGGCGGGCGCCGACAGGATCTCGTCGGGCGCGGCGAACTGGGCGAGTTTGCCGCCGGTGCGCAGCACCGCGATGCGGTCGCCGATCGTGATCGCCTCGTCCATGTCGTGCGTCACGAAGACGATGGCCTTGCCCAGTTCGCCCTGGATGCGGAGCAACTCCTCCTGCAGACCCCGCCGGACGACCGGGTCGACCGCGGAGAACGGCTCGTCCATGAGCAGGATGGGCGGGTCCGCGGCGAGCGCGCGGGCGACGCCGACGCGCTGCTGCTGACCGCCGGAGAGCTGGTACGGGTAGCGGCGGGCCATCCCCGGGTCGAGGCCGACCCGTTCCATGAGCTCCGCCGCGCGGTCCCGGGCGCGCTGCTTGGACCAGCCGAGCAGCCGCGGCACGGTGGCGATGTTGTCGAGGATCGTCCGGTGCTGGAACAGACCGGCGTTCTGGATGACATAACCCATCGAGCGGCGCAGCGCGTTGACCGGCTGCCGCGTGATGTCCTCGCCGTCGACCCGGATCGTGCCGCTGCTCGGCTCGACCATGCGGTTGATCATGCGGAGCGTGGTCGTCTTGCCACAGCCCGAGGGTCCGACGAGGACGGTGATGGAGTGGTTCGGTATCTGGAGGGACAGGCGATCGACGGCCACCGTGCCGTCTGCATATCGCTTGCTGACATCTTCGATGGCTATCAAGCGTCGAAACCCTTCGGGGACGGCATCGATCGCGCGTGGCGCGATCACGTGCACAAGGGGTCGTAGTCTAGCCAGTTGCTGTCTGATCTCGGCCGGGGCAGGTCCTGACGTGCGCGAGTGTGCCCGGTTTCGGTGGAGTCGTGCCGGGAGCGGTGCGGGTGGTCACGTCGCCCGGGTCCGCGGGGGCCGGTGCCCGTCGGCGCCCAGCCGTTCGGCCCGCCGGACGCGCAGATGGAGCGCGGCCCAGGTGCGGAAGGGCCGCCAGTTCTCCGCGATGTCCGCCGGATCGCGCCCGGGCCCGTACTGGTCCTCGATCTCCGCGGCCAGCCGCCGCTCCTGCGTGGGCAGCACGTCCGGGTGTCCCGCGCCCCGGACGACGACGAGTTCGGCGGCGAAGACGCCGAGCCCCTTGACCCGCCGGACCCGGCGCATGGCCTCCTCCGGCTCCAGGGACCGCAGTTCGGCCCCGTCCAGTTCCCCGTCCAGCGCGGCGGCGGCGACGGCGTGCAGGTACTCGGTCTTGCGCCAGGGCAGTTCGACGTCCAGCCGGAGCAGCCGCTCGGGCGAAGGGAACGCCCCGCCGTCGCCGAGCCGCGCGACGATGCCGGCCCGGGTGCCCCGGGCCGTCGTCCTCCCGGTGCGCTGGGTCAGCACCGCCCACGCGGCCGCCTCGTAGGGGGAGTGGAAGCCGCAGGGGCGAAGTCCGGGCCTGCTCGCCCGGATACGGCCGATCACCGGGTCCCGGTCGCCGACGGCGGGCCAGCCGCGGGCGTCGACGTCCAGGGAGAGGAAGCGGGCCACCTGGTCGGCCGCAGCGTCCAGGTCGCCGTCCCCGGTGACCACGATCCGTGCGGCGGACCCGACCTGCGTGACCTCCGCGGTGACGTGCCGCCAGTCGGCGTCCGCGGTGAACGCCGTCCGCAGCGTCCCTTCCGTGCCCGCCGCCCCGGCCGGCGGCACCGGCGCCATCTCCTCCCAGAACTCCCGGCTGCTCTCCAGGGACCAGGGACCCCTCACCTCGTACCCGACCTCGTGCCGCGCCATGTCCGACCTCCCGCTGGGGACACGCTCACCGTGTCGACGCGCACCACTGTGACGGCGATACCTGACACATGCCGTCAACCAATCCGCGCGGGGCGTCGCACCGGTCGCGGCGGACCGCGCGCACCGTCTTGGCCCGTCGGGGTGAACCATGCCCGGCCCCCGCACCGGGTTCGTACGAATATCGGGCCGGGGTGCCGACCATGATCGCGTGCGGGGCCTCCCGGCCGCCGCTCCCCGTACTCACGCCCCGAGGTGGAGACATGCTCAGCCCGCGCGCTCGGCGGACCACGACCCGGCTTCTCGCCCTGGTGACGGGCTGCCTGCTGCTCGGTGCCGCCGGTGCGGTGTCCGCACCGGCGGCGGAGCCGGGCCGGGTCACCGTCCCGGCCCCCGGAGCCGGCGGGTGGACCCGCAACGGATCCGCCCGGCTGTCCGGCGCCGACCTCCAGCTCACCCGGACCACGGCACACCAGGCGGGGTCGGCGGTGTTCCAGGTCCCGGTGGTCACCGACGGCCTCAAGGCCGCGTTCTCGACCGTCATCGGCGGCGGCAGCGGTGGCGACGGCCTCACCTTCGGTCTGCTCGACCCGTCGCGGGCCACCCCCACGGCCCTCGGCGCGGACGGCGGCGGTCTCGGCTGGGCGGGGAAGCCCGGCGTGGCGATCACCTTCGACACCCACCGCAACACCGGCGACCCGTCGGCCAACTTCATCGGCGTCACGGCCGCCACGGGCGACAGCTCCCGCACCCTCGCGACGACATCCGCCAGGGTGCCGGACCTCCGCTCGGGCCCGCACGCCGTCGCGATCGCCGTCTCCGGGAAGACCCTCTCCGTCTGGATGGACGGCGCCCGGCTGCTGACCGCCACCGTCCCGGCACTGCCCGCGACGGCGCTGCCCGTCTTCACCGGCGCCAACGGCGGGAAGACCGACAACCACGCCGTCCGCGACACGGTCATCACGGCGACCTCCTACGCGGTGGCGCCGCCCGGGCCGAACGGCTGGACCCGCAACGGTTCCGCCGCGCAGTCCGGCGGCGACCTCGTGCTCACCGACGCGGTGCGCGACGCCAGGGGATCCGCCGTCCAGGCGGCCGCCGTGCCGTCGGCGCGGCTGCGGGCCCGCTTCACCGCTCGGCTCGGCGGCGGCAGCGGCGCGGACGGTCTCGCCCTGCTCCTCCTCGACGCGGCGAAGGCGACGCCGACGGCCCTGGGCGGGGGCGGCGGGGGACTCGGCTCCGCGGGTCTGCCGGGAGTCGCCGTCGCCCTCGACACCCATCGCAACACCGGGGAGCCGGCGGCCGGATTCGCCGGGGTGGCCGTCGGCGGAACGGGGTCCCCGCTGCGGTACGCCGCCACCTCGGCCGCCCTGCCCGGCCTGCGGACCGGTACCCATGCCGTGGACGTGTCCGTGACCGGGGCGGGGCATCTGCGGGTCGCCGTGGACGGCACACGGGTCGTCGACGCGGAGATCACCCTCCCGCGGAACGTGCTGGTCGGTTTCGCCGCGGCCACCGGAGGCCGCACGGACCGGCACACCGTGCGCGACGCGGTGATCACCTACTGAACCCGCCCGGCCGCATCACGCGCCCGAACCGGATCACGGGTCGGGCGGCATCACCGGCCGGACCGGAGTCACGACCGGACCGGGGCACGGTCGGGGGAGCGGATCACGGGCCCCACGGGCCGGGGCGGGCCACGGGCCCGGAGCCGGTCACGGGCGCGGGCCGGTCGGGGTCAGGCCGCCGTGCGGGTCGTCGGGGCGACCAGGCGCTGAGCCGCAGCCGGCCCCGTCGCGGTGGCGCCGACCAGCCGGCGGGCCGGCGGCTCGGCCTGCGCGACGAGCTCCACGGCCGGACGGGCGCCGTGCCGCCACAGCCACACGATGTCGCGGCCGAACGACCAGACCAGCGAGCCGAGCGCCAGCGCCACGGCCGCGGCCGTCACCCCGTACGGCAGGATCCCGGCGCCCGCGACCAGCAGCACGACGCCCTGGAGCGCCGCCACCGTCTTGCGGGCCATGCTCGGCGGCAGCGCCCCGTTCAGCCAGGGCAGCACCCGGGCCGCCGCGACGAACACGTACCGCATGGTGCCGATCAGCAGCACCCACGGGCCGAGCGACATCGCGACGTACACGCTCAGGACCAGGATCAGGAACGCGTCCACCTCCATGTCGAAGCGGGCGCCCAGGGCGGAGGACGTACCGGTCCGCCGGGCGACCTTGCCGTCGACACCGTCCAGGATCAGCGCGACCGCCGTCAGGCCGACGAGGAGGCTCACCGGCGGCGAACTCTGGAAGGAGTCCGCGACGAGCGCGGTGACACCGCCCACCAGGATCGCGCGGCCGAGGGTGACGCGGTTGGCCGGACCGAAGGAACGGGGGCGCGTGCGCCGCAGGGCCCGGGTGAGCACCGCCCACGTCGCGATCCCGAAGGCCAGCCCGCTCAGCCAGCCCGCCGGACCCATCCCTATCACCGTGCCCAGCAGCACCAGCAGGAGAAGCTGCACCCCGGCTCCCACCATGGTCTCCTGTTGGGGGAGCCTCGCGCCGTACGTGTTGTTCAGGGCCACCGCACATCCTCCGGCCGTGTGACAGAGTCGATCAACGCCGCGTACCGTCCGCGGCTTGTCACTGGTCCGTACGTGAAGATCTGCTGAATCGTTCAGGGGGACGCTCATGGAACGCACGACTCGCGCCTTCTGGCTCGCCGAACCCGGCCACGGAGAGATCCGGCCGGCACTTCTGCCCGCTCCCGGGAACGGAGAGGTCCTGGTGCGCACCCTGTACTCCGGGGTCAGCAGGGGCACGGAGACCCTCGTCTTCCGCGGCGGGGTCCCGGAGAACCAGCACGCCTCGATGCGCGCGCCCTTCCAGGAGGGCGACTTCCCCGCACCCGTGAAGTACGGCTACCTGAACGTCGGCCGGGTCGAGGAAGGACCCGAACCGCTCCTCGGGCGCACCGTCTTCTGCCTCTACCCGCACCAGACGCACTACGTCGTCCCGGCGAGCGCCGTGACCGTCGTGCCCGACTCCGTGCCCGCGTCCCGCGCGATCCTCGCCGGCACGGTCGAGACCGCGGTCAACGCCCTGTGGGACGCCGCCCCGCTGATCGGGGACCGGATCGCCGTCGTGGGCGGCGGCATGGTCGGCTGCTCGGTCGCGGCCCTCCTCGCCCGGTTCCCCGGGGTGCGGGTCCAGCTCGTCGACGCCGACCCCGAACGCGCCGCCGTCGCCCGCGCACTCGGCGTCGGCTTCGCCCTCCCCGAGGACGCCGCCGGCGAGTGCGACCTCGTGGTGCACGCCAGCGCCACCGAGGCCGGCCTCACCCGCTCCCTGGAACTCCTCGCCCGGGAGGGCACCGTCATCGAACTGAGCTGGTACGGCGACCGCCGGGTCGGTCTGCCGCTCGGGGAGGCCTTCCACTCCCGGCGGCTGACCCTGCGCAGCAGCCAGGTCGGTTCCGTTTCCCCCTCCGGCCGGGCCGGACGGACCTACGCCGACCGGCTCGCGCTCGCCCTCGAACTCCTCGCGGAACCGGCCTTCGACGCCCTGATCACCGGAGAGTGCGCCTTCTCCGAACTCCCCGACGTGATGGGAAAACTCGCCTCCGGATCGATCCCGGCGCTGTGTCACCGCGTCGCCTACGACGAGGTTTGAGCCGACCGGAACCGGCCTGACCTCCAGCGACTCCGAAGAAAGGGCGACCGGCGGCTGAACACGGTGCGCCGGGTACCCGTACTAGAAGACGTGATCCCGGCAGAGGATCAGACGTACCGCACCTGGAGGGTCGTCCGTTGTTCAGCATCACCGTCCGCGATCACCTGATGATCGCCCACAGCTTCCGTGGCGAGGTCTTCGGACCCGCGCAGCGCCTGCACGGAGCGACGTTCCTGGTGGACGCCACCTTCCGCCGCCCCGAGCTCGACGACGACAACATCGTCGTCGACATCGGGCTCGCGACGCAGGAACTCGGCGCCGTCGTCAGCGAGTTGAACTACCGCAACCTCGACAGCGAACCGGACTTCAAGGACACCAACACCTCGACCGAGTTCCTCGCCAAGGTCATCGCGGACCGGCTCGCCGCCCGCGTCCACACGGGCGGGCTCGGTGAGGGTGCCCGCGGCCTGACCGGCATCACCGTCACCCTCCACGAGTCGCACATCGCCTGGGCGAGTTACGAGCGTGCCCTGTGACCGACGTGATCCTCGACAAGACGACTCCACGGGCCGGACACGGCACCGTGACGCAGGGCCCCGACGGCGCCCTGAACTACGTGCCCGTGCAGCACACGGCTCTGAAGAACGCCGAGATCATCCCCATGTCCCTGCGCTCCGTGCACTTCGTCATGCCCGGCGGTGTCGACGACCCGGCGGCGCCGAGCGGCGGCAACGCCTACGACCGGCGCCTCTGCCTGGACCTGCCCGGCTTCGGCTGGCAGGTCCACCGGCACGCCGTCCCCGGCGAATGGCCGCAACCCGGCGTCGCGGCCCGCACGGAACTCTCCCGCACCCTCGCCGACCTGCCCGACGGCACGGTCGTCCTCCTCGACGGTCTCGTCGCCTGCGGGGTCCCGGAGATCGTCGTCCCCGAGGCCGACCGGCTGCGCCTGGTCGTCCTGGTGCACCTGCCGCTCGGCGACGAGACCGGGCTCCCGCCCGCCGTCGCCGCCGACCTGGACGCCCGGGAACGCACGACCCTGCGAGCCGTGTCGGCCGTCGTCGCCACCAGCGAATGGGCCGTCCGCCGGCTCGTCGCCCACCACGGCCTCGCCCCCGACCGCGTCCACGTCGCCGCCCCCGGCGCCGACATCGCGCCGCTCGCCTCCGGCACGGACGGTGTCTCCCGGCTGCTGTGCGTCGCCGCGGTCACGCCCCGCAAGGGCCAGCACCGGCTCGTCGAAGCCCTGGCGACCGTCACCGACCTGCCCTGGAGCTGCGTCTGCGTCGGCGGACTCGCCCAGGACCCGGCCTACGTCGCCCACCTGCGGTCCCTCATCGCCCAGTACGGCCTCGGCGACCGTCTCCACCTGGCGGGCCCGCAGGCCGGACCCGAACTCGACGCCAGTTACGCCGCCGCCGACCTCATGGTCCTCACCTCGTACGCCGAGACGTACGGCATGGCCGTCACCGAGGCGCTGGCGCGCGGCATTCCGGTGCTCGCCACCGACGTCGGCGGGCTTCCCGAGGCGGTCGGCCGCGCACCCGACGGCGGGGTGCCCGGCATCCTCGTGCCGCCGGAGGACCCGGGGGCGCTCGCGGCCGAACTGCGCGGCTGGTTCGGCGAGGCCGACGTGCGCCGCCGGCTGAAGGCAGCCGCCCGCGGACGCCGTGCCGCGCTCGACGGCTGGGCGACCACCGCGCGCAGCCTGGCCGGAGTGCTCGGCCGGCTGCCCGACGCACCCCGGAGGGCCGCATGAGTGCCCCGACGACGTCCACGGGAGGGCCGGACTCCGGCACACCCGAGGAGCCCGAGCAGAAGGTGAGGACGGGCGTGCCCGGTCGGCGAGGGACCGAGTCCGACGCCGACGAGGTGCCGCGCTACGCACCCCAATGGCTCCGGCTGCGGGAACCCGCCGACGCCGCCGCCCGCGCGGCCGACCTGCTCGACCCGCTGCGCGTCCGGCTGGCCAACCGGCCGGTGCGCGGCGGCGACCTGGTGATCCACGACCTGGGCTGCGGCACCGGCTCCATGGGCCGCTGGCTGGCCCCCCGGCTCGACGGCGCCCAGCACTGGATCCTGCACGACCGGGACCCCTACCTGCTGCACTTCGCCACCGTGGGGGCGCCCCGCGCGGCGGCCGACGGCAGCCACGTCGGCGTCACCACCCAGCGGGGCGACATCGGCCGGCTGACCGCCGACGCCCTCGCCGGAGCATCCCTGGTGACCGCCTCGGCGCTGCTCGACGTGCTCACCGGCGAGGAGATCGACCGGCTCGCGGCGGCCTGCGCCGGCGCAGGCGTGCCCGCCCTGCTGACCCTGTCCGTCGTCGGCCGCGTCGAACTGTCCCCGGCCGACCCGCTGGACGCCGAGATCGGCGAGGCGTTCAACGCCCACCAGCGGCGCGGCGAGAGGCTCGGCCCCGAGGCCGTCACGGCCGCCTGCGAGGCCTTCGGCCGGTACGGCGCTACGGTGCGCGCGCATCCGAGCCCCTGGCGGCTCGGCCCCGACCGGGCCGAACTGACCGCGGAGTGGCTGCGCGGCTGGGTCGGCGCGGCCGTCGAGCAGCGTCCCGACCTCGCGGAACGCGCCGCGTCCTACCTGAGCGCCCGCCTGGAGGCGTGCGCCGCAGGGGAGTTGAGCGTGCTCGTGCACCACAGCGACGTCCTGGCACTGCCCGGGGGCACCAGGGGTGCGGCGTGAGTGCCGGCCTGGAGACGATGACCGCGACCGGGCCCGCCGTACCGGCACCTCCCGTCCCCGTGGGCGCGGTTGGCCTGAACGGCGAGGCGGCGAACCCGGCCGGCGGTGTCGGCGGTCCGGCCCGCACGACCGTGTCCGACGCCGCCTCCGCGTCGGCGGGCACCGCGGCACCGGTGAGCGCCCCCGGGCCGATTCCCGGCGACGGGCCCGCGGACGAGGCCGCCGATCCCGGCGCCGGACCGCGCGGCCGAGGTGTCGTCCGCCGGATGCGCAAGCACCTCGGCACGGTCGCCGGTGTCCTCATCCTCGGTGTGCTGCTCTGGCGACTGGGTACAGGGGTGTTCCTCGACGGACTGCGACGGATCGACGGGACGACGCTCTTGGCGGCGATCGGGATCGGACTGCTCACCACGGCGTTCAGCGCCTGGCGGTGGTGCCTCGTCGCGCGCGAACTGCGCATCCGGCTCCCCCTCGGCGCGGCCGTCGCGGACTACTACCGCGCGCTGTTCCTGAACGCCGCACTGCCCGGCGGCGTCCTCGGCGACGTGCACCGGGCCGTACGGCACGGACAGAGCGCCGGCGACATCGGCCGGGGCGTCCGCGCGGTGGTCATCGAACGCACCGCCGGACAGGCCGTGTTGATCGCCGTCGGCGCGGTGGTGCTGCTCACCCAGCCCTCTCCGGTGCTCACCCAGTCCCGGGAGTCCGCCTTGCTGCTCGCCGTCGTCTCGGTGTGCGGCGTGGTGACCGTGGGCGCCGTCCGCAAGGGCCGGGCCCCGGCGTCCGCCACCCGGTACGGCTCCGTCCGCGCCGCTCTCACCGAGGCGCGCGGTGCCCTGCTGGCCCGGCGCAGCTGGCCCGGCGTGACACTGTCGTCCGTCCTGGTGCTCGCCGGACACCTCGCGATGTTCGTACTGGCGGCCCGGGCGGCCGGCTCCGACGCGTCCGTCACCCGCCTGCTGCCGCTCGCCCTGCTGGCCCTGCTCGCCATGGGGCTGCCCCTGAACATCGGCGGCTGGGGCCCCCGCGAGGGCGTCACCGCCTGGGCGTTCGGTGCCGCCGGACTCGGTGCCGGCACGGGCCTCACCGTCGCCGTGATCTACGGCGTGCTGAGCTTCGCGGCGAGCCTGCCCGGCGCCGTGGTCCTGGTCGTCCGGTGGGGAGCCGCGCTGCGGCGCCCCCACGAGGAGAACGCGGAAGGGCGTGATCAGTGCAGCGACTCGGACGTCACCAGAGCGAAGTACGCGCCGAAGGCCTCGGCCAGCCCGGCCAGGAGCGCCCTGCCCTTCTCGGCGGACGCCATCGACGGACGGCCGATGACCCCGGACTCGGTATAGGCCGACATGCCGAGCGTGAGCAGATGCCGACGGTCGTCGGCGACGAAATCGGAGGCCTCATAACCGTCTTTGACGCATTCCGGATGGGCATGCAGGAGAATGGACGTCTCGATTTCTCCCGCGTGCATGTCGCTGAGCAACGACGTCTGCACACCCGCCTGTTCGCAGGCGCCCTCCCAGTCCTCCGCGGCGGGGAAAAGCGCCATACGCGTCCCGGTGCCCGCGGATTCCTGCACGACATTCCCCAGCACGTAATTCCCGCCGTGGCCGTTGACCACCACCAGGGTGTCGACGCCCGAGCGCCGCAACGACGCGGCGATGTCACGGACCACCGCGTACAGGGTGACCGCGGAGATGCTCACCGTGCCCGGCCAGGCGGCGTGCTCGTGCGAGCAGGAGATCGTCACCGGGGGAAGGAGCTGCACCGGGTAGGAGGCCGCGATCTCCCGCGCCACGGCGCACGCGACGAGCGTGTCCGTCGTCAACGGCAAATGAGCCCCGTGCTGTTCGAGACTGCCGACGGGAAGAACGGCGACCTGACGGGGGACACCGGCCCCCCGTGCGCGGACATCCTCCGTGGTGTCCAGCGGCAGTACACCCGACACCGTCGAGCGCGTTCCCGAACCACTCATGTTTTCACGGCCCTTTCGACTCTGCTTAGGAACCAGATCATGACAGATAACTTTGGCGTACTCGGCGGGAATGCCCACCTCACAGGTGTCGAACGAGTCGTGATTGCCCCCCTGCCCACCGAATACGGCGATTTCCAGGCCGTCGGCTACCTCGACCACGACCGGGGCGAGGAACAAGTCGTCCTCGTCTACGGCGACTTGGAAGCCGTACGCGAAGGGGACGTGCTCACCCGGCTGCATTCGGAATGCCTGACCGGTGACGCGTTCGGATCGCAGCACTGCGAGTGCGGGCCCCAACTCGCCGCCGCGCTGCGGGCGATCGTCGCCGAGGGCCGCGGAGTCCTCGTCTACCTGCGGGGCCACGAGGGCCGGGGCATCGGCCTGCTCGCCAAGCTGAAGGCGATGAAGCTCCAGTCGGAGGGACTCGACACCGTGGAGGCCAACCTCGCCCTCGGCCTGCCGGTGGACGCCCGCGACTACGGGGTGGCGGCGCAGATGCTGCACGACCTCGGCGTACGGTCCGTGCGGCTGCTGTCCAACAACCCGCGCAAGCGTGAGTCGCTGGTGCGGCACGGCATCAGGGTCGCCGAGCAGGTGCCGCTGCTGATTCCGCCGTGCGAGGACAACCTCACCTACCTGCTCACCAAGCGGGAGCGCCTCGACCACTACCTGCCGCACCTCGACGGCGACGAATGGGCGAAGGCGATCTTTTGCGGGTCGGCGAAAACGGTCATCACTGAGGAATGACACACGACGCCCCCGGACCGCTGTTCCTCTCGCGCGAGCGGGTGACCGCACTGCTGGACACCGACGCGGCGATCGCCTCGCAGCGCGCGGCCTTCACCGCGCTCGGTGACGGCACCGCGGAACTGCCCGGCAAGATCATGCATCCCAGCCGCTTCGACGACAGCGTGGTCTTCGCCTACCTGGCGCGGCTGTCCGCGGACACCGGGGCGGTCGCCAAGATCGGCAGCGTCAACCCGGCCAACGCGGCGGCCGGGCTGCCCACCGTCCACGCGGTGGTCACCGTGCTCGACCCGGACACCGGGCAGGTCGTCGCCGTCCTGGACGGCACGGCGGTGACGACGCTGCGCACCGCCGCGGCCAGTGCCGTCGCCTTCGACGTCCTGGCCCGCCCCGACAGCGCGGAACTGGGCCTCATCGGCTCCGGAACCCAGGCCCTGGCCCACGCACGGGCCGTCGCCCGGGTGCGCGAACTGCGGTCCGTACGCCTGTGGAGCCCGGATCCCGGCCGCCGCACCGGGGCGGCGGCCCGCCTCACCGCCGAACTCTGGGTGCCGGTCGAGGCGGTCGGCTCGGCCGAGGAGGCCGTCGCGGGCCTGCCGATGGTCGCCGCCTGCACCCTCAGCGCCACCCCGGTCGTCCGCGGCGACTGGCTGACCCCCGGCTGCACGGTCGTCAGTGTCGGTTCCTTCGAACCCGGCCGCAGCGAGGTCGACGCGGAGGTGCTCCGCCGGGCCGCGGCGGTCGTCGTCGACGATCCGGCGACGGCGGCCGAACACGCCGGACCGGTGGTGGACGCCCTGCGCGAGGGGCGCCTGACCGTCGGCGACCTGGTCCCGCTCGGCGCCGTCCTCACCGGCCGCCACGCCGGCCGTACCGCCCCCGAGGACATCGTCTTCCACAACAGCACGGGCCTCGGGATCCAGGACGCCGCGGCGGCATGGGCGGTGGTGCGCGCCGCCGCGGCGGCGGAGCCGGAGGCCTGACAGACGGCGCGCCCCACAGGCCGCGCGCCCCGGTCCGCCACCCGCCACCCGCCCTCGCGTCCCTCGGCCGACCTCGTATGATCGCCCGGCACGGGGAGTCGATCGAGGGAGTCGGGCCGTGACCCGGCGCCTTCGGTGAGGGAGGACGATGAGGACCGCGGCGCGCCCGCGGACGACCGGGACGACGCCGCTGCGCAGCGCCGCCTTCCGCCGGTTCGTCCTCGCCAACCTGATCTCGGCGACGGGGACGGCGATGGCGCCGCTCGCCCTCGCCTACGCGGTGATCGGGGAGGGCGGCGGGGCCGGCTCGCTCGGCCTGGTGCTCGCCACGAACACGGTGCCCACCGTCGCCTTCCTGCTCGCCGGCGGGGTCCTCGCGGACCGGATGTCCCGCAGCCGGATCCTGGTGGCGGGCAACGTCGTCGCGGCCGCCGCCCAAGGCGCCCTCGCCGTCGTCGTGCTGAGCGGCGCGGCCTCGACCCCCTCGATCGCCGCCTGCGGATTCCTCTCGGGCGTCGCCATGGCGTTCACCGTGCCCGCCGGACAGGGCGTGGTGAACCAGCTGGTCGCGGCCGAGCACCTGCAGCAGGCCAACGCGCTGGTCAGACTGCCGAGCAACGCGGTACGGGTGCTGGGCCCGGTGGCGGGCGGGCTCGTCGTCGCGCTCTGCGGACCCGGATGGGCACTGGCCTGGGACGCCCTCACGTTCCTGATCGCGGCGCTGCTGCTGCACGGGCTGCGCCTGGAGAAACCCGTGACCGTGCACAGCGCTCTGAGTGATCTGCGCGCGGGCTGGGCCGGATTCCGCTCGCGGACCTGGCTGTGGACGTACACCGTGGCCGGCATGATCGTGGTCGCCGCCTGGCTGGCCGGCTTCCAGATGCTCGGGCCCCTTCTCGCGGCGGAGCTGTACTCCGGCGCCGGCTCCTGGGGACTCGTGCAAGGGGCCTTCGCACTCGGTCTGTTGGCGGGCGCGCTGGTCTGCCTGT
Organism: Streptomyces sp. M41(2017); assembly: GCF_002078175.1. Classification (GTDB taxonomy): domain Bacteria; phylum Actinomycetota; class Actinomycetes; order Streptomycetales; family Streptomycetaceae; genus Streptomyces. The sequence goes on from NZ_MWFK01000001.1 coordinate 4,745,981, forward strand.
GGTGGAAGCCGTACCGGCTGCTCGTCGTCGCCGTGAGCACCGCCTCGCTGCTCTTCCTGCCGTTGACCGCGATGGGGCTCGGACTGCCGCTGCCCGCCGTACTGGTCGCGGCCCTGCTCGCCGGCATCGGCCTGGACGTCGCCATCGTCGCCTGGACGACCGCCTTCCAACTGCACATACCTGAGCAGGAGTTGGGGCGGGCAGGCTCCTTCAACAGCGTCGGCGAGCGCCTCGCGATCCCGCTCGGCTATCTGCTCGCGGCCCTCGCCGCGGGCACCTGGTCCGACCGGGACGTCCTCCTCGTGTGCGCGGGGGTCATCGTGGCGACCACGGTGGTCAACCTGTGCGTACGGGACGTGTACCGCGTCAACCGGGCGGCCCGGCAGCCCGGTTGACGTCGCCCGCGGTCAGCCCTGGAGCGCCTCGTGCACCAGACGCTTGAGCTCGGGGTAGACCGAGTGGGAGGCGGTCGGGCGCAGCTGGCTGAGGAACTGCACCGTGAGGTCGTTGCGCGGGTCGACCCAGAAGGTGGTGGTGGCGACGCCGCTCCAGCCGAACGCGCCCTCGCTGGAGGGCGACCGGGTCAGTTCCGGGTCCACCACGACCGAGACGCCGAGGCCGAAGCCGAGGCCCGCGTTGCCCGGCTCCTGGTGGGAGGGGGTGCCGACGGTGCGGCGGTCGGCGTTGCCCGGAAGGTGGTTGGCCGTCATCATGTCCACGGTCCCGGGGCGCAGCAGCCGGACCCCGTCGAGCTCGCCGCGCCGGCGGAGCATCTCGGCGAAGCGGTGGTAGTCGTGGGCGCTCGCGACCATCCCGCCGCTGCCGGAGAGGAAGCGGGGCCGGCCGCGCAGCGGCAGTCCGGCGACGGGCCGGATGCCGCCCTCCCCGTCCTCCCCGTACAACTCGGCCAGCCGGGGCTCCTGTTCGGGTGATACGTGGAAGCCGGCGTCCGTCATGCCCAGCGGCCGGAAGATCCGCTCGTGGAGGAAGGTGTCGAGGTCCTGGCCGGACACCACCTCGATGACGCGGCCGAGGACGTTCGTGGCGACGGAGTAGTTCCATCGGGTGCCGGGCTCGAACTGCAGGGGCAGCCCCGCGTACACCTCGCAGGTCCGGGCCAGGTCGGCGCCCGGTGCCACGGAGGACTCCACACCGGCGTCCCGGTACAGCGCGTCGACGGGGTGCGCGTGGTAGAAGCCGAAGGTCAGACCGGCGGTGTGGGTGAGCAGGTGCCGGATCAGGATGGGCTGTTCGGCGGCCCGTGTGACCGTCCCGGACCCCGAACCGCTGACGTGGACCCGTGGTTCGGCGAAGGCCGGGAGATGGTCGGACAGCCGGTCGTCGAGCCCGAGACGTCCCTCCTCGACCAGCGTCAGCGCGGCGACGGAGGTCACCGGCTTGGTCATGGAGTACATCCGCCACAGCGTGTCGGTCTCCACCGGGAGTCCGGCCTCGCGGTCACGCCGTCCATAGGTGGTGAGGTGGGCGACCCTCCCGTGCCGGGAGACGCAGACCAGATAGCCGGGCAGGTGGCCGTCGTCGACCATGTGGGTGAAGTGCTGGTCGAGTCGGGCCAGCGCCTTGGTGTCGAGGCCGACCGATCCCGGTTCGACTTCCTGTCGCAGATGTCCCATGGCTCTCCTCCGGGCTGCGCCTGTCTCGTTCATGGTCCCGTACGCGCCGGAGCCGCGTCGTCCGGGCTTCGGCGAGCGGTGCTCACGGTGTTCTTGTGCCCAGGAAGCCGCAGCGCGAGCAGGGTGCCCGCCGTGCAGATCGCCGCCAGCGTGACGAGGGGGAGGCCGACGGAGCCGGGGGTCACGGTCAACAGCGTCGCCGCGGCGGCGATGCCGAGGACGGGGCCGATGTTCATCGCCGTCTGCTGCAGACCGCCCGCCACACCGGCCGATCCCGCGGACGCCTGCCGGACGACGACCGCGGTCGCGGTGACCATCACGGTGGCGAACCCGGTGCCCAGCAGCAGGAAGCCCGCCCCGACGTCGACGGCGGTCGACGCCGTGTCGAGCCGGGACAGGAGCAGGACACCGCAGGTGAGAAGGAGTGTTCCGGACAGTGTGGTCGCGCGGGCGCCGAACCTGCGCAGGAGGACGGCGGCGACGGGGGCACCGAGCACCATCATGACGCCGCCCGGCAGGGCCCGTACGCCGGTCTCCAGCGGATCGAGCCCCAGGGTTCGCTGGAGGAAGGAGCTGGCGGTGAACAGGGTGCCGAACATGGCGGCGGACGCGACGACCAGGATGCCGAGCGCGGCCGCCACGGTCGCCGAGCCGAGTACGTCGATCGGGACCAGTGGGCTCGGGGCACGCCGTTCCCGGCGTACGAACGCGGCACCTGCGAGAGCCGTCACGGTCAGTCCGAACGCGGTCGCCGCCGTCCAGCCGGAGTCCGGGATCCCGACCAGGGTGTGGACCAGCGCGACCAGCGCCACTGTGAGAAGGCCGGCCCCCGGCATGTCGAGGGGGCCGGAAGCGGCCGGACCGCCGGTCTTCGCACCCGCACCCGCACCCGCACCTGTTGTCCCCTCCGCACTCCCACCCGCCTCCGGAACCGAGGTCACCGCCCCGCCCGTCTCCGTGGCGGCGGGCGGCCGGACCGTGAGCGCCAGCACGCCGAGCACCAGCGCGGGAAGGACGTTGAGGGTGAAGACGGCCCGCCATCCGAACTGGCTGACCAGCGCGCCGCCGAGGAGGGGACCGGAGGCCGCGGCGACACCGATGGCGCTGGTCCGCAGCGCGATGGGCATCGCGAGCCGGTCGGCCGGAAACGCGGTGCGCAGCATCCCGAGGGTGGCCGGCTGCAGCAGCGCCCCGAAGACGCCCTGCGCCACCCGGAGGGCGATCACCCAGCCGAGTCCGGGAGCGAGGCCGATCCCCGCCGACGCCACGCCGAAGCCCAGAACGCCCAGGCCGAAGACCCGTTGATGGCCGTGGCGGTCCCCGAGCCGTCCCGCGAACACCAACAGCCCGGCCACCGCGATGAGGTACCCGGTGCTGGTCCACTGGACCCGGGCGAACGAGGCGTGCAGATCGCGCTGGAGCGTGGGCTGCGCGACGGTGAGGACCGTGCCGTCGAGCGCGACGATCACGGCACCGACGACACTGCTCGCCAGGGTGACCCGGCGGTGCGTCGCCGGGGTCGCCGTACGGTGGGCCCCCTTCAGGGAGCGGATCGTGCTCACCGCTCCTCCGGTCCGAGGTGCGCGTCGAGCGCCGCCCGCAGCAGGGGTGCGAACTCGGCTGCTCCGGTGCTGAGTTGGAGACTGCCCCACCCCCACAACTGGGCGATGCCGTGCAGGTTCGCCCACAGGGCGCCCGCGACGGTGGGGGCGTCGGCCTCGGGGCGTACCCGGCCGACGAGGTCGACGAGCACCCCGAACAGCGGAAGGCTCGTCTCCCGGAGTCCCAACCGGTTGCTCTCCAGGAGGTCGTGACGGAACATCAGCTCGTACATGCCGCGCCGGGACAGGGCGAAGTCCAGGTAGACCGTGGCGAGCGCGGTGAGCCGGGACCGCGGGTTCGCCGAGCCGTCGTCCACCGCCGCAGCCCGCGCCTGGAGTTCGCCGAACCCGCGCTGCGCGATGGCGGACAGCAGTTCCAGGTGGGTCGGGAAGTAGCGGCGCGGGGCGCCGTGCGAGACCCCCGCCCTGCGGGCGATCTCCCGCAGGGTCAGCGCCTGCGCGCCCTCCGCCGTCACCAGGTCGACGCCCACGTCGATCAGGCGCGCCCTCAGTCCGCCGGTCTCCGGATCACTCATAGACACTGTCTACCAGAAGTCCGTAGACAGTGTCTACCGGTCATGGCGCACGCGATCGGGGAACGGCCGGACGGGTGATGCGGGTCCATGGGCGGAATGGGACGTCCGGCGCCGGGCGTTGCCACGGACATGACTGCTGAAGAGAAACGGGACGGGGCGCAGGACGAGCTGCTCGAACTGCTCTCCGCGTACAAGGGCGGCGTGCTCGTCACGCTCAAGAAGGACGGCCGGCCCCAGCTGTCCAACGTCAGCCACGTCTACTACCCCGACGAGGGGATCGTCCGTGTCTCCCTCACCGACGACCGGGCCAAGACGCGCAACCTCCGCCGGGACCCCCGGGCCTCGTACCACGTGACCAGCGACGACCGCTGGGCGTACACCGTGGTCGAGGGCACCGCCGAACTGACGCCCGTCGCCGCCGAACCGGACGACGAGACGGTCGAGGAGCTGATCCGCCTCTACCGTGACGTCCTCGGCGAACACTCCGACTGGGACGACTATCGCGCGGCCATGGTCCGCGACCGCCGCCTGGTGCTACGCCTGCACGTCGAGCGGGCCTACGGAATCCCCGCCCGCTGACCGCGCGGCGTCGCCCCGCGCCGGCACCGCTTCCGTGCGGTGCTCGATCGCCCGCAGCACCGCGACCATGTCCAGGTCCCCGTGACCGAGCGCCACGGTCTCCGTGAAGAGGGCGTGACAGGCGTCCAGCAGGGGCGACGCCAGGCCGGTGAGCCGGGCCGCCCGCGCGATCAACTCGTTGTTCTTCAGGACGTCCTGGACGGCGGCCTGCACCCCGAAGTCCCCGGCCAGCAGCTTCGGGGCCTTCATCCGGGAGACGCCGCTGGCCATCGGGCCCGCGTCCAGGACGTCGAGGAACAGGCCCCGGTCCAGGCCCTGTCGGTCCGCGAAGTGGAACGCCTCGGTCAGACCGGTCACCAGGGTGATCAGGAACAGGTTCACCGACAGCTTCATCAGCAGGGCGTTCGGCACCGCCCCGCACGGGAACGTCTCCTGGCACAGGGGTGCGAGCAGGGGGCGTACGGCCTCGACCGTCAGCGGGTCGCCGGCGAGCATCGCCACCAGCCGCCCCGCCTCGGCCGGAACGCGCGAGCCCGAGACCGGGGCCTCGGCGTACCGCCCGCCGGCGGCGCGGATGTCGGCGTCGAGGCCGCGCGAGTACTCCGGTGACGTCGTGCCCATGTGGACCACGGTGCGTCCGGCGACACGGGTCGCGAACCCGCTCGTACCGCGGCCGAGGACCGCGTCGACGGCGTCCTCGTCGGCCAGCACGAGAAGGACCGTGGCCGCCCGCTCGAAGACCTCGGCCGGACCGGCCGCCACCTGTGCCCCCTCGGCACGCAGCGGTTCGGCCCGGGAGGCCGTGCGGTTCCACACGACGAGGGGGACACCCGCACGCACCAGGTTGAGCGCCATCGGCGTGCCCATCACGCCGAGGCCGATGAAACCGACGAACACCAGGAACCGCCTCTCCGGCCGGAGCACGGGCCCGCCCCGCGGGCCCTCGCCTCCACCACCGCCTATGACAGCGGTCATAGTAGACGGCTTCATGACAGCCGTCATAGTGGATAGGGTGCGACAGGTCGGTCGGCACGGGAGGTCGGTGATGGCGCAACCCGAACGCGGGCCGCGCGAGCGCATGGTGTTCAGCGCGGCGCAGCTCGTCCGCCGCGACGGGGTGACCGCGACGGGGATGCGGGACGTGGCCGAGCACGCGGGGGCACCCCGGGGCTCGCTCCAGCACTACTTCCCCGGCGGCAAGGAGCAGTTGGTCAACGAGGCCGTGGACTGGGCCGGCCGCTACGCGGGCAACCGGGTCGCCCGCTTCCTCGCCGCGCTGCCGGAGCCGACGCCCGCCGGGCTGTTCGCGGCGATGGTGGGGCAGTGGACCGAGGAACTCCGGGCGACGGGCTTCGTCTCGGGCTGTCCGGTCGCGGCGGCCACCGTCGACTGCGCCGAGTCCGCCGACGCGACCAGGGCCGCCGCTGCCGCCGCCTTCGCCCGCTGGACCCGTCCGGTCGCCGAGGCCCTCGCCGGGATGGGCGTCCCCGGCGAACGCGCCGAACCGCTCGCCACCGTGATGATCAGCGCGCTGGAGGGCGCGCTGCTCATCGCCCGGGCCGAACGCGACGTACGCGCCCTGACCGCCGTGACCCGCGAACTGGGGCCCCTGCTCGACGCGGCACGCGGGGGAGCGGCCCCCTGACGCCCGGTCACCGGACCTCCCCGGGGGCAGGCGGGATCGGTGGTGTGCGGCCCCGCTGTTCCCGCCCGCGACGGGCACTCCGCGCACACCGGCCGCCCCTGAACCCGGCCGGGGTGCGCGGAGCCCCTCTCAAGGGTGCCGCAGACCAGTGCGTCGCGGGTGCCCTGATCGTCGGTCAATACCTGATGCTGCCTCAAGTGCCCCGCTGTGAAGGGCCGGTGAACGTGGCCGCACGGCCGGGGCCGTCGGATCAGGCGGCGACCGTGGTCCGCCGGACCGCCTCGTCCCGCGGCCGCTCGCCGAGCTGCTCGGTCGGCACCTCGTGCGTCTCGCGGGCGGTGAGCACGGCGATCACCGGCGGGACGCACAGGGCCGCGGTGAACAGGGCCACCGCCGACCAGTCGTCGCCGTCCGGACCCGCGATCCGCGCCGCGAACGTGACGGCGAACCCGGCGACCGCGAAGCCGATCTGTGTGCCGACGGCCATGCCGGACAGCCGGACCCGGGTGGAGAACATCTCGCCGTAGAACGACGGCCAGACACCGTTCGCCGCGCTGTAGACGACGCCGAACGCGAGGATGCCGAAGAGCATGACCAGGGCGTACGAGCCGGTGGAGATCGCCCACAGGTAGGCGGTCATCAGGACGGCGCTGCCGGCGGCGCCGATCAGGTACACCGGACGGCGGCCGATGCGGTCCGAGAGCGTGGCCCAGGCGGGAATCGCGCCGAGCGCGACCACGTTGGCCAGCGCGCCCACCCACAGCATCTGTGTCCGGGACAGGCCGACGGCGTCACTGGTTCCGTAGGCCAGTGCCCACACGGTGAAGATCGTGCTGACCGACGCGATCAGCGCACCGGCGACCACCCGCAGCACGTCCGCCCAGTGGTCGCGGAAGAGCACGCCGAGCGGCAGCTTCACGACGCCCTCCGTCGTGGCCTGCCGTGTGAAGGCCGGGGTCTCCTGGAGCGTGCGGCGGATGACATAGCCGACCACGGCGACCGCGACGCTCGCCCAGAAGGGGACGCGCCAGCCCCACGAGAGCAACTGGTCCTCGGGCAGCGCGGCGATCGGCAGGAAGACGAGGGTCGCCAGGAGCTGGCCGCCCTGGGTACCGCTGAGGGTGAAGCTGGTGAAGAAGCCGCGCCGGCCCGGCGGCGCGTGTTCCAGCGTCATCGAGTTGGCGCTGGCCTGCTCGCCGGCCGCTGAGATCCCCTGGAGGACGCGGCACAGGACGAGCAGCACCGGAGCGAGGCCGCCGACCTGGTCGCGCGTCGGCAGGCAGCCGATCAGGAACGTCGAGAGCCCCATCAGGATCAGCGTGAAGACCATGATCTTCTTGCGGCCGACGCGGTCCCCGAAGTGGCCGAGGAACAGCGCGCCGACGGGCCGGGCCGCGTAGGCGACCCCGAAGGTGGCGAGCGAGAGGAGGGTCGCGTCCGCCGGGTCCGAGTCGTCGAAGAAGACCTTCGGGAAGATCAGGGCCGCGGCGCTGCCGTAGATGAAGAAGTCGTAGTACTCCAGGGCGCTGCCGATCCAGGCGGCCGTCGCGGCCTTCTTCGGCTGGCCCGGTGGCGCGGTGAGCGGGGTGGCGGGATCGGACACGGCTGCTCCTTCGGGGAACTCCGGGGACGGGAGTGCGGCGGTGCCAGGGGAGTGGTGCCGGGACCCTGGGGGTGTACGGGTCGGCCGTGCCGGGAGAGGTCGTGTGGCGCCTGCTGTTCCGGCTAATTAACCCACTGGATAGTTAGTACCGACTGGCTACGGATGCTGCGCCCACGTCTCCCGGGTGTCAAGGGGTCGTGCCGAAGGATCTCCCCGCGCCCGGCGGGCCGTTCAGCCGGTCGCGCGGTCCGCGGTGAGGTAGGCGATGACCATGTCGCCGAGCATCGCCCGGTAGCGGTCCCGCTGGTCGGGGGCGACCAGGTCGCGGCCGAACAGGGCGCCGAACGTATGGCGGTTGGAGACCCGGAAGAAGCAGAAGGAACTGATCATCGCGTGCAGGTCCACGGCGTCGACGTCCGCCGTGAACAGCCCCGACGCGCGGCCGGTCGCCAGGATCCGGCCGATCACGTCGAGTGCGGGCGAGCCGATGCTGCCCAACTCGTCGGAGGCGACGATGTGTTCGGCCTCGTGGATGTTCTCGATGCTCACCAGGCGGATGAAGTCGGGGTGCGCCTCGTGGTGGTCGAAGGTCAGCTCGGCGAGTCTGCGGATGGCCGCGACCGGGTCGAGATGCTCGACGTCCAGCTTCTGTTCGGCCTGCCGGATGACCGTGTACGCCCGCTCCAGGACCGCCGTGAAGAGCTGTTCCTTGCCGCCGAAGTAGTAGTAGATCATCCGCTTCGTGGTGCTGGTGCGGGCGGCGATCTCGTCGACCCGGGCGCCCGCGAAGCCGGCGCGGGAGAACTCCTGGGTCGCCACGTCGAGGATCTCGGCCCGGGTGCGGGCGGCGTCGCGGATGCGGCCGCCGGGTCGTGCCGGTTCTTCGACGCTGGTCATCGGGTTCCTTCGGGCGAGACGGTCGGTGCCCGCGATTCTAGAAGCAGGGTGCGACGGAGCGGGCGCGCGCGGTCCCCTCCCGCCGCCTCCCTTCCCATCGGACGGACGCCTTGATATGACTAACGAACCAGTTCGTACATTAAGCCTGCCATCACTCGTCACGCGTCACTCGTCACTCGTCCTCGCCACCGGAGGCCCGCCGTGTCCCAGACCTCGTACCTCGTCGGCCTGATCGGCTCGGGGATCGGTCCCTCGCTCAGCCCGGTGCTGCACGAACGCGAGGCCAACCGGCAGGGACTGCGCTGTCTGTACCGGCTGATCGACCTCGACAGGCTCGGCGTCGCCCCCGAGGCGGTCGGCGATCTCGTCCGCGCGGCACGCGACGTCGGCTTCGACGGGCTGAACATCACGCACCCCTGCAAGCAGCTCGTCATCGGCCACCTCGACGACCTCACCCCGCAGGCGGCGGCCCTCGGCGCGGTCAACACCGTGGTCTTCGAGGACGGCCGGGCGTTCGGCCACAACACGGACGTCACCGGCTTCGCGGCGTCCTTCGCCCGCGGCCTGCCCGACGTGTCCCTGGAACGGGTCGTCCAGCTGGGCGCGGGCGGCGCGGGGGCCGCCGTCGCGCACGCGGTGCTCACCCTCGGCGCGGGTCACGTCACCGTCGTCGACGCGCTGCCCGACCGCGCCGCCCGGCTCGCCGCCGCCCTGCGCCGGCACTTCGGCACCGGCCGGGCCGCCGCCGCGGCACCGGACGCGCTCGCCCCGCTGCTCGCCCGTGCCGACGGCGTCGTGCACGCCACGCCCACCGGTATGGCCGCGCACCCCGGACTCCCCTTCCCGGAACGGTTGTTGCGTCCCGGGCTGTGGGTGGCGGAGGTGGTCTACCGGCCGCTGGAGACCGAGCTGGTGCGGGCCGCCAGCGCCGCCGGGTGCGCGGTCCTCGACGGAGGCGGCATGGCCGCCTTCCAGGCCGCGGACGCCTTCCGGCTCTTCACCGGACGGGAGCCCGACCCGGCCCGGATGCTCGCGGACATCGCCGAACCGGCGGGCTCCCCGGTGCCCGCGGCGGAGAACGCGTGACGGCGGACCGCATCGCGATGGTCCCGACCGCTCCGACCGCTCCGGCCGGTCCCCGGCCACCTCGACGGCCCCCGTCACCCCGACTGCCCCGGCTACGGAAGGAAGCAGCGTGCGCACGTCCATCGCCACCGTGTCCCTCAGCGGTTCGCTGACCGAGAAGCTCACCGCGGCCGCCCGCGCGGGTTTCGACGGTGTGGAGATCTTCGAGAACGACCTGCTCGCGAGCCCCCTCACCCCCGAGGAGATCCGGGACCGCACCGCCGACCTCGGTCTGACCATCGACCTGTACCAGCCGATGCGTGACGTCGAGGCCCTTCCGGAGGCGGAGTTCGCGCGCTCGCTGCGCCGGGCGCGCCACAAGTTCGCTCTCATGCGACGTCTCGGCGCCGACACCGTGCTCGTGTGCTCCAGCGTCTCGCCCCTCGCCGTCGACGACGACGCGCTCGCGGCGGAACAACTGCACCGACTGGCCCGCCTCGCCGAGGACTTCGGCATCCGGGTGGCCTACGAGGCGCTCGCCTGGGGGCGGCACGTGAACACGTACGACCATGCCTGGACCGTCGTCGAGACCGCCGGTCATCCGGCCCTCGGCACCTGTCTGGACAGTTTCCACATCCTGGCGCGCGGCTCCGATCCCAAGGGGATCGAGGACATCCCCGGGGACCGGATCTTCTTCCTGCAACTGGCCGACGCCCCGCTGATGGCCATGGACGTCCTCCAGTGGAGCCGCCACTACCGCTGCTTCCCCGGGCAGGGCGGCTTCGACCTCTCCGGTCTGCTGGCGCACGTCCTGCGCGCCGGATACCGGGGGCCGTTGTCGCTGGAGGTGTTCAACGACGTGTTCCGGCAGGCCGCGGCGGGGCCGACCGCCGTCGACGCCCGGCGTTCCCTCCTCGTCCTCCAGGAACGGACACGGCGGGCCCTCCCCGACGGGGTGGCCCTCGCCGCGCCGCCCGCCCCCGTCGTGCCGACCGGTGTCGCCTTCGCTGAACTCGTCACCCCCGACGTCGTCCCCGTCGCCGGCCTCCTCGGCGCGCTCGGCTTCACCCGCACCGCCCGGCACCGGGGCAAGCCCGTGGACCTGTGGCAGCAGGGCGGGGCCCGTGTCCTGGTCAACACCGGTCCGGCCGCCTCGCGAGAGGGCACGGCCCTCACCGCGATCGGCCTGGAGTCGCCCGACCCGGCCGCCGCGGCCCGTCGCGCCGAGGCACTCCTCGCGCCGGTGCTGCCGCGCCGCCGGGCTCTCGACGACGCCGCGCTCGACGCCGTGGCGGCGCCCGACGGAACGGAGGTCTTCTTCTGCGCCCCCACCGGGTCCCCGGCCCCGTCCGGCCCGCGGGCGGCCTCCGCCGGTCCCGAACCCCGCCGGTGGACGGACGACTTCGAGCCGGTCGACGCCGGCGTACCGGTCGCGCGTCCGGCCGGCCGTGGCTCCGTGGACCGGATCGACCACCTCGCGCTCACCCAGCCCTGGCACCAGTTCGACGAGGCCGCGCTGTTCCACCGCAGTGTGCTCGGCCTGACCGGCCAGGAGAGCGTGGACGTCGCCGACCCCTACGGGCTGCACCGCAGCCGCGCCGTCACCAACGCCGACGGGAGCGTCCGGATCGCCCTCGGTGTCGGCCCCGCTCCCACGGACGACGGAGCCCGTATCCAGCACATCGCGCTCGCCACCGACGACGTGGCGGAGGCCGCCCGGCGGTTCCGCGCGGCCGGCGGCCGACTGCTGCCCATCCCCGCCAACTACCACGACGACCTGGCCGCCCGGCACGACCTCGACGCGGAGGAACTCGCCGTCCTGCGCGACCTCGGCATCCTCTACGACCGCGACGCCCACGGGGAGTTCAGGCACTGCTACACGGAGACGATCGGCCGCGTCTTCTTCGAACTCGTGCAGCGCGACGGCGGATACCGCGGCTACGGAGCGCAGAACGCCCCGGTGCGCCTCGCCGCGCAGCACGCGACGGGACGCCCGGGGCGCTGACCCGCCCTGCTACCGGACCAGGCGCAGGGTGAACCCCCGGTCCAGCGTCAGGCGGGGTGTGCTCACCGTGGTCACCCCGGTGCCGCTGTCGTACGACCACGAGGTGCGGGGCAGCGGGTGTCCGTCGAGGAGTACCCGCCGGGGCGCCGGCTCGCCGTGCACGGTGAAGCGGTACGCGCGGGACGCGGGCTTGTCCTGGTAACTCCCCTTGCTCGCGCCGACGTCGACGGTCGTTGCGGTCCGTCGGGCGGCGACCGTGACGCGCTGGGTCGCCGAGGCTCCCTCGGTGAAGTGCCGGGTCACGCCGTCGTCCTCGTACAGCGTGTAACCGCTGTCGCCCTTCGGGTACAGGTCCCAGTCCAGTTCGCTCCGGTCACGGGTCTTCCAACTCGTGGTGCCCTTGGGCCACATGGGGACGATCGAGCCGCCCTTCACGAAGAGGGGCAGGGTGTCGAGCGGTGCGTGGTAGCCGTCGACGGTGGTCGGGCCCCGGTACGTGCGGCCCGTCCAGTAGTCCGTCCAGGTGCCCTTCGGCAGATAGATGCCGTCCCGGGTGTCGGAGTCCTCGTAGACGGGAGCGACCAGGAAGTCGGAACCCGCGAGGAACTCGTACCTGGCGTCCGCTCCCAGGGTCTTCGGGTCGTCCGGATACTCCAGCCAGAGCGGGCGCACGGCGCCGACGCCCGAGGTCGCGGCCTCGGCGGACAGTGTGTACATGTAGGGGAGCAGGCGCTCCTTGAGCTGGAGGTACTTGCGGTTGACGGAGGTGTACGGCTCCCCGTCGCGCCAGGGCTGCTGGTCGGCCGGCTTGCCGGTGGTGATGTCGGAGGCCCAGCCGTCCATGGTCATGACGGCCGGCAGGAACGCCTTCCACTGGAGGTCCCGGGCGTACATCTCCGGGTCGTGGCCGTAGATGGAGCCCACGTCACCGGTGTTGTACGCGATGCCCGACAGGGTGGCCCCGGCGTATGTGGGGATCTGCCAGCGGATGTAGTCCCAGGACAGCTTCTGGTCGCCGCTCCACAGGACGCCGCAGCGTTGGGCGCCCGCCCAGGACACCGGCAGCCAGACGAAGCCGCGGGCGTCGCTGTTGTCCTCGATCCCGGCCTTCGCGCGGTCGCAGGCGTCGAGCGCGAAGCCGTAGCCGTTGCCCACCCAGGCCACGTCGAGCTTCGCCACCCGCTGGCCCGCCTTCACCTGGTCGGCGAGCTTGTCGATGCCGTCCTGGGTCCACAGCCCGAGCTGGGCGTTGTGCTCGTCCAGGCCCTTGGCGGTCCGGTCGAGATCCTCGTAGCCGCAGCCGTACCCGTCGTTGACGAGCATCCAGCCGAGCGGCATGTCGTGCTCGGTGTAGCCGTCGGCGACCTTCAGGGCGTCGAGGGTGTGCCGCTCGCCGCGGTTGGCGTTGTGCAGATAGCAGTCGGAGTCGCCGGGTTCGAGGCCGTACACCGGTGGCATGAACGGTTTGCCGACCAGGGCCGTGTACTTGCCGATGACCTTCTTCGCGTCCCCGAGGAAGTAGTAGGCGTCCAGACGCCGTTCCTGCTGTCCGGTGCGTACCGGCGAGCCGAAGTCGTACACGCCCGGCGCGAACGTGTTGCGGTAGACGCCGTACCCCGCGCTCGACAGGTAGAAGGGCTGCGAGTTGTTGTAACCGCCCTCGTTCCAGTCGAAGTTGTTCGCGACGTACATCGTCCGATCGCGGTGCGCGAAGGAGCCGTTCTGTTCGCCGCCGCCGAAGAACTGCTCGTCCGCGCCGCGCGCCAGGCTCTGCCGCATCCCGCTGGTCGACCAGCGCAGCGGCTTGTCCTCCTGCCAGATCCGGGTGCGGTTGTCGGGCTTGTAGAGGCCGAAGCGCAGGGGCTTCTTGTACACGCGCAGGACCGCGTCGGGTGACCGGACGCCGTAATAGGCACCCGCGTCGAACGACGTCGTGCGGGTCTGCCGGGCGGGTCGCTCGCGGACGATCGCGCTGCCGGCGGGGTCGCTGAACGTTCCGGACGGGTCCGCCTGCAAACGGAGCCGGCCGTTCGCCAGGAAGTCCGCCCTGGCCTTCAGCGCTCCGGCCGCGACGGTGTAGCTCCCGTGGTCGCCGCCGAAGGAGGTCAGGTCGCCCGCGTCCGTGGTCTGCGGCAGATAGACCTTTCCCGTGTAGCCGTTGTCGTGCACGTCGTACGGCACCACCAGCACGTGGTACGTCCCCGACGCGTTCGGGATCACGGTGGCCTCGGGGTCGGCGGTGCCCGCGCTGGAGGCGACCTCCTTGCCCGTGCCGTCGTACACGTACAGGTCGAAGTCGTCGGTGGGGTGCTGCCACTCGATGGAGATCGGCACCCCGCCCTCGGGGTTGTCCGCCCAATAGCCCTCGGGAACCTCGACGTTCACGTCGAATCGGTCGCAGACCTCGCTGTCGGGGTCCTCGGCGGCCGGTGGGCAGGCCTCGGTGCCGCCCGAGGTGCCCTGGCTATAGACCGGGCTCTGCCAGGTGACGCTCTGGTGGGTGGCGTCGAGGACGGCACTCGCCGGAGTCGCCGCGAGCGCCGGTCCCGCGGGCGGGCCGAGCAGGGTGACGGCCAGAGCGGTGGCCAGCCCCGCCACGGCCCAGGAACGATGTCGGAGTCTTCGCACGGTACGTATCTCCACTCGACGGATGCGAACCAGGTGCTGCACCGGCCTCAACAGTCCGATGCTCGCTCGTGCTTGAACAGTCGTCATTCCGCGCAACTTCGAGCATGAAGGGTCACAGGCTTTGCGGGAGCTGTCAACGGCGCGATCGCACATCCGGACGGGACGCAGGGGAGTGGAGCGGGGTGATCCGCGAGCCGGTCCGGGAGCGGACCGCCGACTGCCCCGGGGAATGCGCCACCCCGGGCACGGCTCATCAAAAGCCGTGAATTACCGACCGGTTGACGTTGAAAAGGCAACGGTCACCGCTATCATCGCAGCACCCGTGGAGCGACCCTCCGCATCCGCGGCGTGACCCTCTGCCCGACGGCGGCGCCGGCGCGGCATCGGCCTTCACACCCCCCACTCGCACGGCGCTGCCCGGCGTGCCCGCCGACGCGGCGTGCAGCACGGAAAGCAGCACGACCATGAGCAAGAACAGGGGAAGAGGGCTTCAGGCCAACGCCCTCGGCACCTTCGACACGATCGTGATGGCGGTGGCGGGCAGCGCTCCCGCGTACTCGCTCGCGGCCACCACCGCCGTCCTCCTCGGCGCGGTCGGCCTCGCCGGTCCCGCCGCGCTCCTCTACTGCGCGATACCCATGCTGGGCATCGCCCTGGCCTTCAGCTACCTCGGCCGCATCGACGTCAACGCCGGTGCCGGCTACTCCTGGGTCGGCCGCACCCTGCACCCCTTCCTCGGCTTCATCAGCGGCTGGGCCCTCGTCGTGTCCGCCACCATCTTCATGGTCGCCGGCTCGCTGCCCGCCGGCGCCATGACCCTCGCCCTCGTCGACCCGGACCTCGCCGACGACACCGCCCTCGCCACCGTCGTCGGCGCGGCCTGGTTCCTCGTCATGCTGTGCGTCGTCCTCGGCGGCGCCCGGCTCACCGTGCGCGCCCAACTGGTCATGTCCGGGGTGGAACTGGCCGTTCTCGCCGTCTTCGCCGTGGGCGCCCTGCTGCACGACGGCAACGCCCGCGCCTTCTCCTGGTCCTGGCTCGGCCTCGGCGGATTCGACGGGGTGAGCGGCTTCGCGTCCGGCGCGCTCATCGCCGCCTTCTACTACTGGGGCTGGGACGTCACCAGCAACCTCAGCGAGGAGACGAGGAACAGCCGCCGCACGACCGGGCTCGCCGGCCTGGTCGGCGTCGGCATCGTCTTCCTGCTCTTCGAGGCCTTCACCGTCGCGGTGAACGTGATCCTCACCGACCGGCAGATCCAGGACAGCGGCGCCGACGTGCTCGGCGCGCTCGGCGAGGAGATCTGGCCGGGCTGGGGCGGAAAGCTCATCGTGGTGGCCGTGATGCTCTCCACCATCGCCACCCTGGAGACCACGCTCATCCAGGTCACCCGCTCGCTGTTCGCGATGGGCCGCGACCGGACGATGCCCAGCGCGCTCGGCCGGGTGCACCGCCGCTGGAACACCCCGTGGGTGGCGATCGTCGTCGTCGGCGCCGTCGCCCTCGCGATGTTCGTGACCTCCAACGCCCTCGGCTCGGTCGGCGACATCCTCACCGACGCCATCGCCGCCATCGGCCTGCAGATCGCCGTCTACTACGGCCTGGCGGGCCTCGCCGTCGTCGTCGCCTACCGCAAGATGCTGCTGAAGTCCCCGGCCAACTTCCTCTTCGGCGGCCTCTGGCCCCTCGTCGGCGCCGCGTTCATGTTCTGGGTCTTCGTCGAGTCGCTCGGCGAACTCAGCGCCCCGTCCATCGCGATCGGGATCGGAGGCATCGCCGCCGGGCTGCTCCCCATGCTCTGGTACTGGGGGCAGGGCAGCGACTACTACCGGCCCGCGCGGCTGGACGCCACCCGCGTCATCGAGGCCGAGTACATCCCCGACGGTCACACCGGCGTGGCGGCCGCCGCCGGAACCCGTGGCCACGAGGGCCTGCCCACCGACTTCTGAGGGGGCCTTTTCGATGGCGGGACACCGCTTCACGCCCGATTTCGACCCCGACTGCGGCGACGCGCCCCTCACCTCGGCACGCCACGACATCGTCATCGGCCGCTGGCAGGGACTGCGCGAACTCCTGCGCGCCACCGGCGACGACTGGGCCGCGCGCAGCCACCGCGTGCGGCTGCTCGCCCCCGCCTGCGCGGGCAACTCGACGGCGGAATCCTGGCTCGCCGCCGAACCGCACAGCGCCGACGCCCTGGTCCTGCGGGCCGCGACCGACGTGACCCGGGCCTTCAACCTGGCCATCGCGGCGGGCCGCGGGGTCCCCATCGACGGGCAACGCCTCGACAGGGCGGTGCTGGCCTGCCTGCGCGCCGCCGACGCCCACCCCGAGGACCCCACGCCGTGGATCTTCCTGGTCTCGGTCGCGCGCCTCTACCCGTCCGGCGTGCGCCGCGGGGATCTCGGCCGCTGGTGGGACGAGTTGCACGGACGGGACCCGTACAGCATGGAGGGACACCTGCAGATCCTGCACTACTACTCCTCGCGCTGGCACGGCACCCACGGCCTGATGTACGACTTCGCGCGCGACGCGGCGGGCGTCGCGCCGGCCGGCTGCGCGCTGCCCGTGCTGGTGCAGTACGCCCGCGTCGAGGAGTACCGCTCCGTCCTGGACGCGGCCGGCGGCCGACGGGACGCCGTCGTCGGCATGGGTCGGCACTGGAGTCACGACGCCGCCGTCAACGACGTACGGCGCACCTGGCAGCGCTGGCTCGGCGCGCGCCCGGAGGGGCCGCCGGCGCCGGTGGAGCTGCGCGATCTCAACTACCTCGCCCACGCGGCCTGTTACGCCGACACGGCGGACACCGCGGCCGTCGCGGCCGACGTGTTCCGGATCATCGGGCGGCGCGCCACCCGGACGCCGTGGACCGCCACCGGCGACGCGGAGAAGGAGTTCGTGCGGTGGGGCAGACGCTCCGCCCGCGGAGAGGCGCGCTGAACGGTCCGGCCCGCCGACCGTGCCGCCGGGCGCCGGACCAGATGCGGGGGTGAGTTCGGTAGGGCCCGGCGGTGGCCGGGTGGGGGGTTGAGCTGTCGCGTTCCGGGTGCGGCCGGGCGTCCGTGATGTGGACCGGTCCTTGTCCACGTCCACCCCCGCCTGCCAGGATCCGTGTCCATGACAGCCGCTACGGGAATCAGGTGCACGACCGTCGTGCTCGTCGCCCGTCGCCATGTCGACCAGTGCCGGCAGTCCAGCGCGCTCTGTCGCTGACGTAGCCGCCCCTCCCGGCCGCACAGCCCTCCCCGGAGCGGGATCTCGCCGTTCCGCCGGGCCTGCCGCCGCGCCGACGCCGTCCCGTCGTCCCCGGCCCGAACCGATCGTCCCCGACCCGCGTCCCGTGCGGGCCGCTCCGCCGTGCGCCGTGCCCGGCCGGCGCGCTCGGGACGACGTCCCGGTGCCCGAGGGTGAACCGTCCCGGCGTCCGCCCGCCCTCCGGTGGTCCACACCGGGCGGCGCACGTCCTCCTCACCCGAAAGGGACCCCGTCATGCCGCGTTCCCCGTTGTTCCCGCGCGCCGCCGTGCTCGGAGCCGCGTGCCTGCTCGCGCTGGTGGCCGCCGCGCCGACGGCCGAGGCCGCCCCGGCCTTCGGCCCGCTGCCGCCGCACAACCCCTACACCGGGCCCCAGGGCACCGCGACCATGCACGGCGACACCGGCTCCTCCGACGCCACCCCGCTCCCCGGTCCGGGCACCGGTTCCCTCACGTCCCGGCGCGTCGCCCTCCAGTCCGCCTGCCCCACCGTCCTCGTGGGCTCCGACGGCTATCCGGTCGCCCTGTGCACCCCCCTCCTCGGGCAGGTCCCCACCGTCCACCTGCTCGATCCCGGGACCGGCGCATCGCTCGCCGAACTCCCCATCGCCAAGGGATCGTTGCTGGGCGGCGTCTACGCCTACCTCGACGACCAGGACCAGTTGGTCGCGGTCGACGGCGACCGCACCCTGCTGCGGATCGCCCACCGTCGGACCGCCACGGGCGACTGGGAGCTGTACGTCGCCCGATCGCTCTCGCTCCGGCAGGCCGTGCCCGACGGGGACGCGGTCACCGGCCTCTCCCCGGACTGGCGGGGCCGCGTCTGGTTCGCCACCGGCGGCGGTGTGGTCGGCACCGCCGACGACCGCACGGGCGCCGTCCACGCGCTGTCGCTGCCGGAGGGTGAACGCGTCGACAACTCGATCTCGACCGCCCCGGCCGGAGCCGCCGTCGCCACCACCCACGCCACCTATCTGCTGACCGCCGCCGAGGACGGGACTCCGGGCGTCGCCTGGCGCCGGCCGTACGACCGCGGGCCCGCGCGCAAGCCCGGCCAGCTCAGCCGCGGCACCGGCTCCACCCCCACCTTCTTCGGCCCCCGGACCGGCACCGACTACGTCACCGTCGTCGACAACGCGGCACCCACCGAGAACCTGCTCGTCTACCGGACGGACACCGGCGACCAGGTCTGCTCCGTGCCCGTCCTGAAGGCGGGCGGCAGCGGAAGCGAGAACTCGCCCATCGGCACCGGCAGTTCGGTCTTCGTGGCCAGTACGTACGGCTATCCCTACCCGGCGCTGCCCGACGACGCCGGCACGTCCAGCCCGGCCTCCGCCGACTTCAAGGGCGGACTCAGCCGGGTCGACGTCCGCGCGGACGAGTCGGGCTGCGACCTGAAGTGGGACAACACCGTCCGCTCGTCGGCCGTTCCCCGGCTGTCGACCGCGGACGGACTCATCCACACCATCGTCCGCACCCCGGTCGTCCCGTTCACGAACACGACGTCGATCCTCGACTCGTTCTCCTACGCCGAGATCGACCCGGCGACGGGCAGGACCGTCCGCACCCGCTACCTCGGCACCAGCTCCCTGTTCGACACCCTCCAGATGGTCGGCTCGATCGCGCCGGGCGGGGTGATCTACCAAGGCACCGTCACCGGCGTCGTGCGCATCGCCAACGGCTGACGCGGAAGAGGCTCTCGGTCCGCCCGGGCGGGCGGACCGAGAGCCTCTTCGGTCCCTGCGGAGCATGCACGGAGAAGGCGGGACTAGCCGACGGTGACGGCGGGGCCCGGCTCGTTCCACGTCGCGATCACCGGATCGCCGTGCTCGGTGGAGAGCCGGCTCACGGTACCGGTCGCGAGCTGGAACAGCCGCCCCGACGCGGCCGGAAGGCCGAGCTTGCGGGCTGTCAGCACCCGCAGGAAGTGCGCGTGCGCCACGAGCACCACATCGCCCTCCTCGGCGCGCAGCGCCGCATCCACCCGGGCCAGCACCCGGTCGGCGCGCTCACCGACGTCGCGGGGGGACTCGCCGGGACGGCCGTCGGGACCCGGCGGCACCCCGTCCGTCCACAGCACCCAGTCGGGCCGCTCCGCGTGGATGGCGAGGCTGGTGACGCCCTCGTAGCCGCCGTAGTCCCATTCGTGGAGATCGGGGTCGATCCGCGCGCCGGACAGACCCGCCAGCTCGGCCGTGCGGACCGCGCGGCCGAGCGGGCTGGTGAGGACCCGGGCGAAGGAGCGCCCGGCGAAGAACGGGGCCAGGGACTTGGCCTGTTCCTCGCCGTGTCGCGTGAGCGGGAGGTCGGTCCGGCTCGTGTGCTGTCCCGACACGCTCCACTCGGTCTCGCCGTGGCGGACCAGGACGAGGTCGCCCATGGCGCGGGCTACTTCGCCGACTCGACGGCGTGGCCGCCGAACTGGTTGCGCAGCGCGGCGATCATCTTCATCTGCGGAGAGTCGTCCTGGCGGGACGCGAAGCGCGCGAAGAGGGAGGCCGTGATGGCGGGCAGCGGGACGGCGTTGTCGATGGCCGCCTCGACGGTCCAGCGGCCCTCGCCGGAGTCGTCGGCGTGGCCGCGCAGCTTGTCCAGGTGCTCGTCGCCGTCCAGGGCGTTGACGGCGAGGTCGAGCAGCCAGGAGCGGATGACGGTGCCCTCCTGCCAGGAGCGGAACACCTCGCGCACGTCGGTGACGGAGTCGACCTTCTCCAGCAGCTCCCAGCCCTCGGCGTAGGCCTGCATCATGGCGTACTCGATGCCGTTGTGGACCATCTTGGAGAAGTGGCCGGCGCCGACCTTGCCGGCGTGGACGAAGCCGAAGTCGCCCTCCGGCTTGAGCGCGTCGAAGACCGGCTGGACCTTGGCTATGTTCTCGGCGTCGCCGCCGACCATCAGCGCGTAGCCGTTCTTCAGGCCCCAGACGCCGCCGGAGACACCGGCGTCGACGAAGCCGATGCCCTTGGCCGCCAGTTCCTCGGCGTGCTTCTCGTCGTCGGTCCAGCGGGAGTTGCCGCCGTCCACGACGGTGTCGCCGGGCTCCAGCAGATCGCCGAGCTCGTCGATGACGGTCTGGGTGGGGGCTCCGGCCGGCACCATCACCCAGACCACACGCGGTCCTTCGAGCTTGCCCACGAGTTCGGCGAGGCTGTTGACGTCGGCGAGGTCCGGGTTGCGGTCGTATCCGACGACGGTGTGGCCGGCGAGGCGTATCCGCTCCCGCATGTTGCCGCCCATCTTGCCGAGACCGATGAGTCCGAGCTGCATATCAGTTCACTTCTTCCCGAGAGAGCGGTAGGTGGCCACGAGGGCGGTGGTGGAGGGGTCGAGACCGGGTACGTCGGTGCCGTCGGTGAGGGCGGGTTCGATGCGTTTGGCGAGGACCTTGCCGAGTTCGACGCCCCACTGGTCGAAGGAGTCGATGTTCCAGACCGCGCCCTGGACGAACACCTTGTGCTCGTACAGGGCGATCAACTGGCCCAGCACGGACGGCGTCAGCTCGGCCGCCAGGATCGTGGTGGTGGGATGGTCACCGCGGAACGTCTTGTGTGCGACCAGTTCCTCCGGGACCCCTTCGGCACGGACCTCGTCGGGCGTCTTGCCGAACGCGAGGGCCTGCGTCTGGGCGAAGAAGTTCGCCATCAGCAGGTCGTGCTGCGCCTTGAGCGTCTCACTCAGCTCACCCACCGGGTTCGCGAACCCGATGAAGTCCGCCGGGATCAGCTTCGTGCCCTGATGGATCAACTGGTAGTAGGCGTGCTGCCCGTTGGTGCCCGGCGTCCCCCACACCACCGGACCCGTCTGCCACTCCACCGGCCGGCCCTCACGGTCGACCGACTTGCCGTTGGACTCCATGTCCAGCTGCTGCAGATACGCCGTGAACCTGGACAGGTAGTGCGAGTACGGCAGCACCGCGTGCGACTGCGCGTCGTGGAAGTTCCCGTACCAGATCCCCAACAGGCCCATCAGTAACGGCGCGTTCGCCTCCGCCGGAGCCGTACGGAAATGCTCGTCGACCAGACGGAACCCGTCCAGCACCTCCCGGAACCGGTCCGGACCGATCGCGATCATCAGCGACAGGCCGATCGCCGAGTCGAAGGAGTACCGGCCCCCGACCCAGTCCCAGAACTCGAACATGTTCGCCGTGTCGATCCCGAAGTCCGCGACCTTGCCGCTGTTCGTCGACAGCGCCACGAAGTGCCGGGCGACCGCCTCCGAACCCGCTTTCAGACCCTCCAGCAGCCACACACGCGCGGACGTCGCGTTCGTGATCGTCTCGATCGTCGTGAACGTCTTCGACGCGATCACGAACAGCGTCTCCGCCGGGTCCAGGCCCTGCAACGCCTCGTGCAGGTCCGCGCCGTCCACGTTCGACACGAACCGCACCGTCAGCCCGCGGTCGGTGAACGGGCGCAGCACCTCGTAGGCCATCGCCGGGCCCAGATCCGAGCCGCCGATCCCGATGTTCACCACATTGCGGATCGGTCGCCCGGTGTGACCGGTCCACTCACCCGAGCGCACCCGCGACGCGAACGCGGCCATCTTGTCCAGCACCGCGTGCACCCCGGGCACCACGTTCTGCCCGTCGACCTCCACGACCGCGTCGGCCGGCGCCCGCAACGCGGTGTGCAGCACCGCCCGGTCCTCCGTCGTGTTGATCTTCTCGCCCCGGAACATCGCGTCCCGCAACCCGAACACGTCGGTGGCGGTCGCCAGTTCCTGGAGCAGGGCGAGCGTCTCGTCCGTGATCAGGTGCTTGGAGTAGTCGATGTGCAGATCGCCGACCCGGACGACGTAGCGCTCGGCGCGGCCGGGGTCGGCGGCGAACAGCTCACGCAGGTGCGGCTGGAGCAGCGTGGTCGCGCGGTGGTCCTCCAGGGCCACCCACTCCGGACGCCGCGTGAGACGGGGGAAGTCAGGCACGTGAGGTCTCCTTGGTGGCCTCGCCCCGCAGGGCGACGGCGTACATCTCGTCCGCGTCGAGGCGGCGCAGTTCCTCGGCGATCAGCTCGGAGGTGGAGCGCACCTTCAGCGCCAGGGTGCGCGGGGGCTGTCCCGGCAGCGACAGCGTGGCCAGCGGCCCGTCGGGACGGTCGATCACGATCTCGCCGTTCTCGGTGCCGAGCCGTACGGCGGTCACCACGGGCCCCGCGGTGACGACGCGTTCGGCGGTGACCTTGAGGCGGGCCTCCAGCCAGCGGGCGAGCAGTTCGGCGCTCGGGTTCTGCGCCTCGCTCTCCACCGTCGCCGAGATCACCTTCGCGCGGGCCTGGTCGAGGGCCGCCGCCAGCATGGAGCGCCACGGCGTCAGCCGGGTCCACGCCAGGTCGGTGTCACCCGGCGCGTACGAGGCGGCGCGGGCCTCCAGGGCGCGCAGCGGGTCCTCGACGGCGTACATGTCGGTGATCCGGCGCTGCGCGAGGGCGCCCAGCGGGTCCTTGACCGGGTTGTCCGGGGCGTCCACCGGCCACCAGACGACGACGGGCGCGTCCGGCAGCAGCAGGGGCAGGACCACGGAGTCGGCGTGGTCGGACACCTCGCCGTAGGTCCGCAGGACGACCGTCTCGCCGGTGCCCGCGTCCGATCCGACGCGCACCTCCGCGTCGAGGCGGGAGTTGGTGCGGTCGCGCGGGGTCCGGGCGACGCGCTTGATGACGACCAGCGTCCGCGAGGGGTGCTCGCGGGACGCCTCCTCGGCCGCCTTGATGGCGTCGTAGGCGTTCTCCTCGTCGGTCACGATGACCATCGTCAGGACCATGCCCACGGCGGGGGTGCCGATGGCCCGGCGTCCCTGCACGAGCGCCTTGTTGATCTTGCTTGCCGTGGTGTCGGTCAGGTCGATCTTCATGGCCTGCGCCAGCTCCGTCCGTCTCGTGCGAGCATCTCGTCGGCTTCCTTCGGGCCCCAGCTGCCCGAGGGGTACTGCGCCGGCTTGCCGTGCGCGTCCCAGTACCCCTCGATCGGGTCGAGGACCTTCCAGGACTCTTCCACCTCCTGGTGACGGGGGAAGAGATTGGCGTCGCCGAGCAGGACATCCAGGATCAGCCGTTCGTACGCCTCCGGGCTGGACTCGGTGAACGACTCGCCGTACGCGAAGTCCATGGTGACGTCCCGGATCTCCATCGAGGTACCCGGGACCTTGGATCCGAAGCGCACCGTCATGCCCTCGTCCGGCTGGACGCGGATGACGATCGCGTTCGCGCCGAGTTCCTCCGTGGCCGTGGAGTCGAAGGGGGAGTGCGGGGCGCGCTGGAACACGACCGCGATCTCGGTGACGCGGCGGCCGAGCCGCTTGCCGGTGCGCAGGTAGAAGGGGACACCCGCCCAACGGCGGTTGTCGACCTGGAGCTTGACGGCCGCGTAGGTGTCGGTCGTCGACGCGGGGTCGATGCCGTCCTCCTGGAGGTAGCCGCGCACCCGCTCGCCGCCCTGCCAGCTCGCCGCGTACTGGCCGCGCACGGTGTGCTCGCCCAGGTTCTCCGGGAGCTTCACCGCACGCAGCACCTTGAGCTTCTCGGTCAGCAGCGACTCGGCGTCGAACGCGGCCGGTTCCTCCATGGCGGTCAGCGCCATCAGCTGGAGGAGGTGGTTCTGGATGACGTCACGGGCGGACCCGATGCCGTCGTAGTAGCCGGCCCGGCCGCCGATGCCGATGTCCTCGGCCATGGTGATCTGCACGTGGTCGACGTACGACCGGTTCCAGATGGGCTCGTACATCTGGTTGGCGAAGCGGAGCGCCAGGATGTTCTGGACGGTCTCCTTGCCGAGGTAGTGGTCGATACGGAACACCTGGTCCGGGTCGAACACCTCGTGCACGATCTTGTTCAGCTCGCGCGCGCTCTTCAGGTCGTGACCGAACGGCTTCTCGATGACCGCACGCCGCCAGGACCCCTCGGGGGCGTCGGCGAGTCCGTGCTTCTTGAGCTGCTGGACGACCTTGGGGAAGAACTTCGGCGGGACGGACAGATAGAACGCGTAGTTGCCGCTGGTCCCCTGCGAGGAGTCCAACTCCTCGACAGCCTCGCGCAGTTGCTCGAACGCGTTGTCGTCGTCGAAGTCGCCGGGAATGAACCGCATGCCCTCGGCGAGCTGCTGCCAGACCTCCTCGCGGAACTCGGTGCGCGCGTGCTCGCGCACCGAGTCGTGCACCACCTGCGCGAAGTCCTGGTCCTCCCACTCACGCCGGGCGAACCCGAGGAGCGAGAAACCCGGCGGCAGCAGACCGCGGTTGGCGAGGTCGTACACGGCCGGCATCAGCTTCTTGCGCGACAGGTCACCGGTCACACCGAAGATGACGAGCCCGGAGGGGCCCGCGATCCGGGGGAGCCGGCGGTCGCGCGGGTCGCGCAGCGGGTTGTCCCAGTCGGCCGCCGAAACGACGCCGAGCGCCTCGGCGAGCGCCTCGGGCGTCACGCCGGACGGTTCCACGGGCGTGTCACCGGATCCCTGCGGCGCGGCGGGCGCGTCCTCCGGGGCGACGTCGGCGGGTGTTCCACGCTTGGTCATTCCCCCTCAACTCCCTTGCCGCGCAGCGAGGACGCGACGGCCTCCAGCAGGTCCTCCCACGCCACCTCGAACTTCGCGACGGCCTCAGTCTCCAGCTGGGCGACGACCTCGTCGTAGGAGATCCCGAGCGTCTCGACGGCGGCCAGGTCGGCACGCGCCTGGGCGTAGCCGCCGGTCACCGCGTCACCGTGGATGTCGCCGTGGTCGGCGGTCGCGTTCAGCGTCGCCTCCGGCATGGTGTTCACCGTGCCCGGCGCGACCAGCTCGTCGACGTACAGGGTGTCCTTGTACGCCGGGTCCTTGACCCCCGTGGACGCCCACAGCGGACGCTGCTTGTTGGCGCCGGACGGGGCGAGCGCCGTCCAGCGGTCCCCGGCGAACACCTCCTCGTAGGCCTCGTAGGCGAGCCGCGCGTTGGCGAGCGCCGCACGGCCCTTGAGCGCGAGGGCCTCGTCGGTGCCGACCTTGGCGAGCCGCTTGTCGATCTCGGCGTCGACGCGGGAGACGAAGAAGGAGGCGACGGAGTGGATGCCGGCGAGGTCGATGCCCGCCGCGTCCGCCTTCTCCAGGCCCGCCAGGTAGGCGTCCATGACGGCGCGGTAGCGCTCCAGGGAGAAGATCAGCGTCACGTTGACGCTGATGCCGAGGCCGATGACCTCGGTGATCGCCGGGAGGCCCGCCTCCGTCGCGGGGATCTTGATCATCACGTTCGGGCGGTCGACGAGCCAGGCGAGCTGCTTGGCCTCGGCGATGGTGGCGGCCGTGTCGTGGGCGAGCCGGGGGTCGACCTCGATGGAGACCCGGCCGTCGCGGCCGCCGGTGGTCTCGAACACGGGGCGCAGGATGTCGGCGGCGGCGCGGACGTCCGCGGTCGTCATCATCCGGACGGCCTCGTCGACCGTCACCTTGCGGACGGCCAGGTCGGCGAGCTGCTCCTCGTAGCCCTCGCCGGAGCCGATGGCGGCCTGGAAGATGGACGGGTTGGTGGTCACGCCCACCACATGGCGGTTCTCGACGAGTCCGGCCAGGTTGCCGGACTCGATGCGCTTGCGGGACAGGTCGTCCAGCCAGATGGACACGCCTTCGTCGGAGAGGCGCTTCAGGGTTGCCGCGGTCGCGGTTGCTTCGGTCACAGTGATCATCTTCCTTGGTACGAACGGATCAACCGCGCAGGGCGGAGAGGGATTCCCGCGCGGCGGCGGCGACGTTCTCGGCGGTGAAGCCGAACTCGGCGAACAGTGTCTTGGCGTCGGCGGAGGCGCCGAAGTGCTCCAGCGAAACGATGCGTCCTGCGTCACCGACGTAGCGGTACCAGGTCAGACCGATTCCGGCCTCGACCGCCACGCGGGCCTTCACGGACGGCGGAAGCACACGCTCCCGGTACTCCGCGGGCTGCTCCTCGAACCACTCGACGGACGGCATCGACACGACACGGGTGCCGACACCCTCCGCCTCCAGGCGCTCGCGCGCCTCGACGGCGAGCTGCACCTCGGAGCCGGTGGCGATGAGGAGCACGTCCGGGGTCTCGGTGGAGGAGTCCTTCAGGACGTACCCGCCGCGCGCGGCGTCGGGGTCGGCCCGGTAGGTCGGCACGCCCTGACGGGTGAGGGCCAGACCGTGCGGGGCCGGGTCGGTGGCGTGCCGGCGGAGGATCTCTGCCCAGGCGATCGAGGTCTCGTTCGCGTCGGCCGGGCGGACGATGTTCAGGCCCGGGATGGCGCGCAGCGAGGCGAGGTGCTCGACCGGCTGGTGGGTGGGGCCGTCCTCGCCGAGACCGACGGAGTCGTGCGTCCAGACGTACGTGACCGGGAGCTGCATGAGCGCGGACAGCCGGACGGCGTTGCGCATGTAGTCGGAGAACACCAGGAAGGTGCCGCCGTAGATGCGGGTGTTGCCGTGCAGCGCGATGCCGTTCATCTCCGCGGCCATCGAGTGCTCACGGATGCCGAAGTGCACGGTGCGGCCGTACGGGTCGGCCTCCGGCAGCGGGTTGCCCCTCGGCAGGAAGGACGACGTCTTGTCGATGGTGGTGTTGTTCGAGCCTGCCAGGTCGGCGGAGCCGCCCCACAGTTCGGGGAGTACCTCCCCGAGGGCCTGGAGCACCTTGCCGGACGCGGCGCGGGTGGCCACGGAGGTGCCTTCCTCGAAGACCGGCAGCGCGGCCTCCCAGCCCTCGGGGAGCTGGCCCGCGACGATCCGGTCGAAGAGCTTGGCGCGCTCGGGTTCGGCGGTGCGCCAGGCGCCGATCCGCTTGTCCCAGGCGGCGTGCGCCTCGGCACCCCGGTCGAGGGCCTGCCGGGCGTGGGCCAGCACCTCGGCGTCGACCTGGAAGGTCTGCTCCGGGTCGAAGCCGAGGATGCGCTTGGTGGCGGCGATCTCCTCGGCTCCGAGCGCCGAGCCGTGCGAGGCCTCGGTGTTCTGCGCGTTCGGCGCGGGCCACGCGATGATCGTGCGCATCGCGATGATGGAGGGGCGTTCGGTCTCGGCCTTGGCCGCGGTGAGCGCGGTGTGCAGCGCGTGCACGTCGATGTCGCCGCCGAGGGCGGGCTCGATGCGCTGCACGTGCCAGCCGTACGCCTCGTAGCGCGCCAGGACGTCCTCGGAGAAGGCGGTCGCGGTGTCGCCCTCGATGGAGATGTGGTTGTCGTCGTAGACGAAGACCAGGTTGCCGAGCTTCTGGTGGCCGGCGAGCGAGGACGCCTCGGCGGAGATGCCCTCCTCCAGGTCGCCGTCGGAGACGATCGCCCAGATGGTGTGGTCGAAGGGCGAGTCGCCCTCGGGGGTCTCCGGGTCGAAGAGACCGCGTTCGTAGCGGGCGGCCATCGCCATGCCGACCGCGTTGGCGACGCCCTGGCCGAGCGGGCCCGTCGTGGTCTCGACACCCGCGGTGTGGCCGTACTCGGGGTGCCCCGGCGTCTTCGAGCCGTGCGTGCGGAACGCCTTCAGGTCGTCGAGGCCGAGCTCGTAGCCCGACAGGAAGAGCTGCGTGTAAAGAGTGAGCGAGGTGTGGCCGGGGGAGAGGACGAAGCGGTCGCGTCCGGTCCACTCCGGATCGGCCGGGTCGTGACGCATCACCTTCTGAAAGAGGGTGTACGCCGCCGGGGCCAGGCTCATCGCGGTTCCGGGATGGCCGTTGCCCACCTTCTGCACGGCGTCAGCGGCCAGGATGCGGGCGGTGTCGACGGCTCGGCGGTCGAGCTCGGTCCAGGTGAAGTCGTCGGAGCTCTGCGTACTCATCTTCAAGAAGTCCTCACGGGAGGGGTCGTCGCTGGTCGAACGCCTTCAAACCTAAAAGTCAGACTTTTGCCGGGGAAGGTGCCCGTGTGTCAGCCTTCGGTGAAAGTGGGACACGCAGAGTCGTGGCGAGCCGACGCGAGAAGGACATGGCAGACAGAACCACCCAAGGCGGGAGCCCGGTCCGCAGCGGTGCCGCGGGCGCGGGCGGCACCCCGGACGGGATCAGGACGTTTCCCTTCCCGTCCGACCTGAGCCTCTCCGGCGTCGGGATGCAGGTCGGCGCGATGGGCACCGGGCGCACCTGGCACGCGGAGGCCCCGCTGGAGCGCGTGCACCGCATCGACTTCCACGTCGTGATGCTCTTCAGCGAGGGCCCGGTCCGGCACATGATCGACTTCGCCGAGTACGAGGCCGCGGCGGGCGACATCCTGTGGATCCGCCCCGGCCAGGTGCACCGCTTCTCCAGCACCGACCGCTACCGCGGCACGGTCCTGACCATGCAGCCCGGGTTCCTGCCCCGCGCGACCGTCGAGGCGACCGGCCTCTACCGGTACGACCTGCCCCCGCTGCTGCACCCCGCGGCGGACCGGCTGGCTGCCTTGGAGCACTCGCTCGCCCAGCTGGAGCGCGAGTACGTCGACACCACCACGCTGCCGCTCAGCCTGCACACCTCGGTGCTGCGGCACGCGCTGACCGCGTTCCTGCTCCGCCTCGCCCATCTCGCGGCCAGTTCCGCCGAGGCGGCCCGGGAACACACCGACACCACCTTCACCCGCTTCCGGGACGCGGTCGAGAAGGACTTCGCCACCAATCACAGCGTCAGCGCCTACGCCGACGGGCTCGGCTACTCGCGGCGCACCCTGGTCCGCGCGGTGCGCGCCGCCACGGGCGAGACGCCCAAGGGGTTCATCGACAAACGGGTGGTCCTGGAGGCCAAGCGGCTCCTCGCCCACACGGAGATGCCGATCGGGCGCATCGGGGTCGCCGTCGGCTTCCCGGACTCGGCGAACTTCTCGAAGTTCTTCCAGCAGCACACGGGCGCGGCTCCGGCGGCCTTCCGCGCCGAACTGCGCTGAGAGGGGCGGACCGTGCGGCCCGCCCCTCCCGTCCGGCCGGCCGTCCGGCCGTCGGTCACCGCTCCCCGCGGGGAGCCGCGGCTCAGTGACCGAAGTCGAACCAGTTGACGTTGACGAAGTCGGCCGGCTGACCGCTGGTGAAGGTCAGATAGACGTCGTGCGTCCCGGTGACGGAGCTGATGTTCGCCGGTACGGTCCGCCAGGACTGCCAGCCACCGGTGTTGCCGAGCGCGAAGCTGCCGACGGGCGTCGCGGTCCGGCTGTCGAGACGCACCTCGACGAGGCCGCTGACACTGCCGCCCGCGCCGCTCGCGACCCGCCCGTAGAACTGCCGGGCCGCCGTGGAACCGAAGTTGACGCCCTTGTAGAGCGCGTAGTCGCCGTTCGCGATGGAGCTGATGTTCTGGCCGCCGCCGGTGTCCGTGGTGGTCTCGGTGCCGACGCCCGCCTGCCCGTCGTACGACTCGGCCTGGATCGCGCCGTAGGCGTCACGGTTGCCGGTGGGCGGCGGGGTGGTCCCACCGCCGCCGCCGGCCGACTGGAGGACCTGGACGTAGTCGACGACCATCGGGTGGCCCGGCACCGTGCCGCTGTCCGGACCGCCGCCGAACGCGTCGGGGAAGCCGCCGCCCATCGCCACATTCAGGATCACGAAGTAGCCGTGGTTGGTGGCGTTCGCCCAGGTGGTCGCGTCGACCTGGTTCGCCTTCACCGTGTGGAAGTTGACCCCGTCGAGGTAGAAGCGGATCTCCTCGGGGCTCGTCGACCGGTCCCACTCCATGGCGTACGTGTGGAAGCCGGCCTGGCAGGTGCTGCCCGCGCACGGGGTGTTGCCGCCGATGCCGGACGTCTCGTTGCACGGGCCGCCCGGGTTGGTGCCGCAATGCATCGTGGCCCACTCGGTGTTGAGGCCCTGGACGTTCTCCATAATGTCCAGCTCGCCGACGCTCGGCCAGTTCTGGTAGTTGCCGCGGTACGGCGCGCCGAGCGCCCAGAACGCGGGCCAGTAGCCCTTGGCGGCGGCACCGGTCACGTTCGGCATCTGGAGCCGCGACTCGACGCGCAGTTTGCCCCCGGCGGGCGGCTGGAAGTCGGTGCGCTTGGTCTCGATGCGGCCCGAGGTCCAGTTGCCGGACGCGTCACGGCGCGGGGTGATCAGCAGATTGCCGCTGCCGTCCAGGGCGACGTTGTTGGTGCTGGAGGTCATCGTCTCGACCTCGCCCGTGCCCCAGTTGGCGGCGCCGCCCGGGTAACTGGTGCCCGTGTCGTACTGCCAGTTGGCGGTGTTGACGCCGGTTCCGGCCGTGCCGTTGAAGTCGTCGAGGAAGACCTGGGACCAGCCTGAGGGGGGAGTGGGGGCGGACGCGTTGGCGGGGAGGGTGGCGGCCGTCGCGGCGGCCGCGGCCAGACTCAGTGTGCTGACCACGGCGATGAGTACACGCCGGAGGGAGCCGCGTCTGACGGGTGTGCCGGAAGTTTCACTCATGGGTGCCTCTTCGGGTACGGAGTGTGGGGTGCGCGGGTAACCGTGAGAGCGCTCCCATGGACCTTTGAGAGCGCTCTCACAGCAGCTGCGCGGCCAATGTGCTCTCTGTCACTCCGGCCGTCAAGAGGTGAAGCCGAGAAACTCCTTGCGCCGCACGGGAGTTCACGCCGTGAAAGAAGGAGTCACGTGGCCGGGGCGGGCGGCGTGCCGCGCCGGCACCCGCCCTTCGGCGCCACCGTCACAGGGCGCTGCCCGCCTTCCAGTCCGCCCAGGACAGGTTCCAGCCGTTGAGGCCGTTCGACGCCTCGACGGTCCGTTCGCCGGAGTTCACGACCACCACCACGTCCCCGAGCATCGAGCTGTCGTAGAACCGGTGGCCCGGCACGGAACGGTCCGCCCCGCCCTTCGCGTCGCGCAGGCCGATGCAGCCGTGGCTGGTGTTGCCGCTCCCGAACGCCGAGGACGCGGCCCAGTAGTTGCCGTGGATGAACGTGCCGGACGTGGTCAGACGCTGGGCGTGCGGCACGTCGGCGATGTCGTACTCGTCGCCGAGGCCCACGGTCGAGGACTCCATCCGGGTCTGCCGCAGCCGCTCGCTGATCACCATGATCCCGGACCAGGTGGTGTGCTCCGTGTCACCGCCGGTGACCGGGTAGCTCGCGACGGCCGTGCCGTCCCGCTCGACCGTCATCGTGTCCTTCGCGAGATCCACGGTGCTCACCTGGCGACGGCCGATACGGAAGGTGACGTCCTTCGACTGGACGCCGTAGACGCCGTCCGCGCCCTCGACGTCCTTCAGCCGCAGGCTCAGCGTGATCTTCGTCCCGGCGGCCCAGTACTCCCGGGGCCGGAAGTCGAGCCGGGTGTTCCCGAACCAGTGGCCGACGATCTCGACCGCCGGCTCCGCCGTGACGGTGATGGCCTTCTCGACGGCCGCCCGGTCCGCCACGGCGTGCGTGAAGGCGATCGACACGGGCATGCCGACACCCGAGGTGGAATTCGCCTCCGGCGTGAACCGGCCCACGAAGGTCTCGCCCGGGGACTTCGTGACGAAGCTCGTGATGTGTTCCGAGCCGTCGTCCGTCTTCGCCGTGACCGTGTATTTGGTGCCCGAGTACGGATGCCTCGTGGAGGTCCACCGGGTGCGGCCCGCGTCGAAGGATCCGGCCAGCAGGGAACCGTCGTTGCCGGACACCACGACCGTCGACAGGGTGCCGTCCGTCACGGCGATCCCGACCGGGCTGGTGAAGGCGGCCTTCTTCGTGCCGTCGGCCGGAGTGACGGTGACGGTCGGCGTCCTGACCTGGGGTGTCGCCCCAGAACCGGGCGTCGCGCCGCCGGTCGCCGTCCCGCCGGTACCCTCCGCCGCGTCGGCGGACGAGCCGCATCCGGTCAGGGCGAGGGCCGGTACGGCCGCGCCGAGCGCGGTGAGCACCCCGCGCCGTGACCAGGCGGGACGCGCCGTCCGGCGCGGGTGCCGTCCTGCGGTCTCCGGCACGGACGCGGGCCGGACGGATATCTCGGGGACCTCCACGGAACGCCTTTCCTCGATTCTGCTCCCCCTTGCCTCCGAGGCATCTTGTGCGACGTTCATGGGTCGATTCTTTGAATTCGGCGTCCCTCACCTGAGATTCCTGTGAGGACTCCCGCGCAGACGTCCGGAATCCACGGTGTCCGTCGGCCTCCTTCGGTGAACAGAGTAGGAAGCGCCGAACGGAATCCTGCGTTTCCGGTGAAAGCCCCCTCTTTTCATCCGGGGGTCTTTCCGGCGGCTCCGGCCGACGGGGGAGACGAAGGAGTTCCACCTGTCGGATCCGCACCCGACCCGCCGGAGGTATCCGTGAGTCCTGCCCGTGAGCGACCCACCGTGGCCATCGTCGGGGCGGGCGCGGCCGGCACCCTCACCGCCGTGCAGCTGTGCGAGACGGCGGCCCGCCGCCGGACGCCCCTCCGCCTCGTCCTGATCGACCCCGCCCCCGAGGCCGGTCGCGGCACCGCGTACGCCACCACCGACCCCCGTCACCGGCTCAACGTGCCCGCGGGTGGCATGAGTTGCTACCCCGACGACCCCGGCCACTTCACCCGCTGGCTGTGCCGGCACGGCGAACCCACCGTCAGGCCGGCCGACTTCGCCACCCGCTACCGCTACGGCGCCTACCTCGCCGACACCCTCGCGCGGGCCGTCGTCCACGCCCACGGCACGGTCGCCCTACAGCGGCTGCGGACCAGGGCCGAGGCCTGCACCCCCACCTCCGACGGCCGACCGGAACTCCTGCTCGCCGACGGGACAAGCATGGTCGCCGACGCCGTGGTCCTCGCCACCGGACCGGCGGGCGCCACCGCCGGCTGGGCCCCGCCCCGCCTCCGCGCCTCGGAGCGCTTCGTCCGGAACCCCTGGGCACCGGGCGCCCTCGACGAGCTCCTCACCCGCCGGAACACGGGCGCCGACGACGGCGCCGGGGCCGACGTCCTGCTCGTCGGCACCGGCCTCACCGCGGTCGACCTGGCGCTCACCCTTGACCAGCCCGACCGCACCGTGCACGCCGTCTCCCGCACCGGACTGCTGCCCCAGCCGCACGCGCTGAGCCCCGCCGAGCCGATGGCCGCGCCCGACGACCTCGACGCCCCCACCCTCTCCGCGCTGCGCCGGACCGTCTACCGCCACATCGGCCGTGCGGTACGCACCCACGGCGACTGGCGGCCCGCCCTGGACAGCCTGCGCCCGCACACCGCGCGCCTCTGGCACAGCCTCACACCCGGCGAGCGCGCCGCGTTCCTGGAGCGCGAGGGCGCCCTGTGGAACACCCACCGCCACCGCATGGCGCCGGTCACGGCCGAAGCGGTGGAGCGGGCGCGAACGGCCCGACGGCTGCGCCTGCACACCGGGCGGATCACCGGCACGGCAGCACGACCCGACGGCACCCTCCTGGTGACCCTCTCCGACGGTACCTGCCTGGAGGCCGGATGGGTGATCGACTGCACCGGACCCGGCCCGCGCCCCGAAGACCCGCTGTGGCGTCGCCTGTTCGACGCCGACGCGGCGGTCCCCGGACCATTCGGCCTGGGCGTCGCGACCCGTGACGGGCGGCTCGTCGACGCGTCGGGGCGGACCGGCCCCGCCCTGTTCACCCTCGGCGCCCCACGCCGCGGGGAACTCTGGGAGACCACCGCGGTCCCCGAGATCCGCGCCCAGGCGGCCGACCTGGCCCAGCGGTTGCTCACCCTCCTCGTCCCGCCGCGACGAGCCGCCCGCCGCCGCCCCCTCGACTCCCACGGACTCCCGCTGTCCACCCACGCCGAAGCGGCGGCCGCCCACCGCAGCGGACTCGAACGGGTCCTCAAGGTCAGGTCGGGCGCCGCGGACGCCTTCCGCCGGGCCGTCGCGCTCGACCCCGGCTTCGCCCTCGGACACGCGGCGCTCGCCCTGCTCGGTCACGAGGGCGGCGCCGACGTGGACGTACCGAGAGCGCTGGCCGACGCCCGCCGCGCCGCGCGGGACCGGGCCGACGAACGCGAGCGCTCCTTCGTCGACGTGGTCGACCGCCGGGTGCGCGCCGGCACCCCCGACGCCGGCGCGGGCGCCCTGCTCGGCCACCTCGCCGCCCACCCGGCCGACGCGCTGGCCCTCGCCGCCGCCGTGCCCACCATCGCCTTCTCCGGCATCAACGACCTCGACACCGCCTACGCGTTGAAGCTGGTCGAACAGGCCTCACCCGCCTACGACGGACACTGGTTCCCGGCCTCGCTGCTCGCCTTCCTGCGGCAGGAGCAGGGCCGCCGGGCGGAAGCGGCCGAACTGGCCCACCACGCCCTCGCCGCCGAGCCCGCCGCCGGGCACGCCGTGCACGCGCTGGCCCACGTCCACTACGAGTCGGGCGCCCACGCGAAGGGCCGCGACTGGCTGGACGCCTGGGTCTCCGGCCGGGGCAGGGGAGCCGTCCACCGGGCCCACTTCTCCTGGCACATCGCCCTGCACGAACTCGCCCTGGACGACGCCGAAGCCGTCCGCAGACGCTGGTCCGCCCAGCTGGCCCCGGGCCGGGTGACCGGCGTGCGTGCACTGGTCGACTCGGGGTCCCTGCTGTGGCGGGCCCGGCTCAGCGACAGCTGGCGGGGCCGGACACCGGCGTCGGACGTGCTCGACAGCGTCGCCCCCGAGCACGTGGAGCGCCCGGCCACGGCCTTCACCGCCCTGCACGCGGCGGTCGCTCTCACGGCCGCCGGTGACCTCCCCGCCCTGCGCCGCCTCCGCGACCACGCCGCGGGTGCCGACCCGGTGCAGCGGGCGGTCGTCGCCCCGCTCTGCGAGGCCCTCGCCGCCCTCGTCGAGGAGCGCTTCGCCGACGCCGCCGCGGGCCTCACCGCACTCCTCCCGGTCCTCACCCGCGTCGGCGGCAGCGCGGCCCAGCGCGAGGTCGTGGAGGAGACCCTGTTCCACGCCCTCGTGGCGGCGGGCCGCTGCGAGGCGGCCCGCCGGCTGCTGACCACCCGCCTCGACCGGGCCGACGCCCCGAGGGACCGCCGGCTGCTTGCGGAGCTGGGCGCCGCCGGTGACCCCGCCGCTGCGGACGTCAGCCGGTACGTGCCCTGAGGTGGGCCCGTTCTCCCTGCTGTCCGAAGAGAACCAGGAGTTCCACGGTCCGGTCGTCGTCGGAGCCGAGCCAGTGGGGCACCCGCGTGTCGAACTCGGCCGCCTCGCCCGCCGTGAGAACGGTGGTCCGGTCGCCGAGCACGAGGCGGAGCCGGCCGGTGAGCACGTAGACCCATTCGAAGCCCTCGTGGGTCTTCAGGTCCGGTTGGACGCCGGGCCGGGGCGGGATGAGCAGTTTGTGGGCCTGGACGCCGCCGGGCCGGCTGAGGGGCACGTAGGTCATGCCGTCGCGGGTGACCGGGTTCAGGTGGATACGCGGGTCGCCCGTACGGGGCGCGCCGACGAGGTCGTCGAGCGGCACCGCGTAGATCTCGGCGAGCGGCAGCAGCAGCTCCAGGGTCGGCCTGCGGGCGCCGCCCTCCAGACGGGACAGGGTGCTCTCGTTGATCCCCGACCGCCCGGACACGTCCGCGAGGGTCAGTCCGCGTCGGCGCCGCAGTTCCCGCAGACGGGGTCCGACCGCGTCCAGCACGTCCTTCTTCGCGGTGCCCATACCGGCAGCTTGCCGAAACGGCATGATCCGTTGCAACTCCGGGAGCGGCGCTCGCATGCTCGGTTCGCCGGCACATCGCCCGGGAATCCCGCGGAGCGGGATGAGGCCCCGAGGCGCCGGTCACCCGCCGGCCACGCCCGAGAGGACCCCATGAACGACAGCAGCACGGACTCCGCAGCCTTCTGGGAGAAGCACTACGCCGGCATGGACGCGCGGTGGGGCACCCGGCCCAACGTCGTCCTGACGGACCTGCTCGGCGACCTGGCGCCCGAGCCGGGCACCGCACTGGACCTCGGCTGCGGGCACGGCGGGGACGCCCTGTGGCTCGCGGGGCTCGGCTGGCACGTCACGGCCGTCGACGTGTCACAGACCGCCCTGGACCGGGTGGCCGCGGGAGCCGCGGCCGCCGGCGTGGCGGACCGTGTCACGCTCCGCCGCCACGATCTGGCCGAGACCTTCCCCGACGGAACCCACGACCTGGTCACCGCCACCTACTTCCACACCCCGGTCACCATCTCCCGCGAACAGGTGCTCCGCCGGGCCGCCCGGGCGGTGGCCCCCGGTGGCCTGCTGGTCGTGATCGAGCACGCCTCACTGGCACCCTGGTCCTGGCAGGCCGGCCAGGACATCCGTTTCCCCACGCCCGGCGAGGTCGTCGCGTCCCTGCACCTGGACGACACCTGGCGCGTCGAACGGGCCGAGGCACCCCGACGCACGGCCACCGGCCCGGAGGGGCGGACGGCGACGGTCACGGACAACGTGATCGCGGTACGACGCGACTGACGGGACGCGGCCCCTGCGGGATCAGGTCCCCGTCCCCGCCGTCCCCGCCGGGCCTTCCGGCCGCCAGCCGAGTCCCCTGGAGATCCCCCGGGCCGCCAGCCGCACCGCCGGTATCAGGGCCGGGACGCGCGCGCCGGTGTACGGGACCACGACCGACACGGCGGCGGCGACCGTTCCGGCCGGGCCGTGGACCGGGGCCGCCACCGACAGGGCGTCGTCCGTGACCTGACGGGCGCTCACCGCGACGCCGGTGCGGCGCACGTCGGCGAGGGTGCGGCGCAGGAGGTCGGGGTCGGTGATCGTGTGCGCGGTGAACGCCGCCAACGGGCCCGCGCAGTAGGTGTCCTGGAGTGCCGCGGCCTCGTGGGCGAGCAGCGCGAGGCCGACGCCGGTCGCGTGCAGGGGCCAGCGCGCGCCCACCTGGATCCGGACGCCGACGGCCGAACGCCCCGAGATCCACTCGATGTAGACGACCTCGTCCCCGTCCCGGACCGCCAACTGGACGTTCTCGTGGGTCGCTTCGTACAGGTCCTCCAGATACGGCAGGGCCACCTGCCGCAGCGCCAGACCGCGCGGTGCGAGCGCCGCCGTCTCCCACAGACGCAGCCCCACGTGGTAGACGCCGTCCGCGTCCCGTTCCAGCGCGCCCCACGTGGTCAGGGCGGCCGCCAGCCGGTGGGCGGTGGTGAGGCTGAGGCCGGCCCTCCGGCTGATCGCCGTGAGCGACAGCGCCGGGTGGGCGTGGTCGAAAGCGGCGAGCACGGCGAGGAGCCGCTCGGGCGCGGACCGGCCGCCGGTCATGCGTTCGGTTCGATGTCCGCGATCCGTTGCAGCAGCGCGTGCAGGGTCGCGCGCTCGGCGGTGCCCAGGGGCTCCAGCAGGTCGTTC
Source organism: Streptomyces sp. M41(2017) (assembly GCF_002078175.1). GTDB lineage: Bacteria > Actinomycetota > Actinomycetes > Streptomycetales > Streptomycetaceae > Streptomyces. The sequence goes on from NZ_MWFK01000001.1 coordinate 4,783,547, forward strand.
GTCACACGCAGCCCCGCCTCGTCCGTGTCGCGCAGGAAGGCCCGCCCGTCCTCGGTGAGCACGACGACGCGGCTGCGCCGGTCGTCGGGGGAGGGGCGCCGCTCCGCGAAACCGAGCCTCTCCAGGTCGTCGACCAGCCCGACGATCGCACTCGGGTCGTAACCGAGCCGCGTGCTCAGCTCCCTCTGCAGCGCGCCCTCCGAGCCGGCGAGGAAGCGCAACAACGCGTAGTGGCGCAGCCGCAGTCCCGACTCCTGGAGGAACGCGTTGAACAACTGCCCGGAGCGCAGGCCGAGCCGGTAGAGCAGGTAGCCGGTGTCCGCGTGGAGTCCGCGCATCCACGGCTCCCGCGCGTCGATCCGGACGGGGGCTGCTGCCTGGTCGGTGGCGCGCTGCTGGCCTGCGATGACGGACTCCCTGGGGCCGGGCCCCGGGCGGGGCGGTTCGGACGTGCGGCACCAGCATGCCGCACGGAACGGGCTTCAACAACTATTGACGTCGACAACTATTGCTCTTAGCTTCGATCTCGGAAGCCGCACCGCATCGAAGGGACCCTCTCGTGCCCAGCATCGATCTCACCGGCAAGGCCGCCGTCGTCACCGGCAGCGGCCGTGGCCTCGGACTCGCCTACGCCCGGGCCCTCGCCGCCGCCGGCGCCCGCGTGGTCGTCAACGACCTCGACGAGGACGTGGCCCGGCAGGCCGTGAAGTCCATCACCGCGGCCGGCGGGGAGGCCGTGGCGGAGGTGGTGGCGGTCGGTACGGCGGAGGCCGCCGACCGTCTTGTCGACCGTGCCGTAAGGGAGTTCGGACGGATCGACGTCCTGGTCACCAACGCGGGCATCCTGCGGGACAAGGTCCTGTGGAAGATGACCGACGAGGACTTCGACGCGGTGGTCACCACTCATCTGAAGGGCACCTTCACCTGTGCCCGTGCCGCCGCCGTCCGGATGCGCGAGCAGGGGGAGGGCGGCAGTCTGATCCTCGTCGGCTCGCCCGCCGGACAGCGCGGGAACTTCGGCCAGACGAACTACGCCGCGGCGAAGGCGGGTGTCGCCGCCATGGCCCGTACCTGGTCGATGGAGCTGGGCCGCGCCGGCATCACCGTCAACGCGATCGTGCCGGTCGCCGCCACGGCCATGACCGAGACGATCCCGGCGTTCGCGCCGTACGTCGAGGCCCTGCGTGACGGCACCCCGCTCCCGGACTTCCTGCGCAGGGGCGAGGGCTTCGGCACCGCCGAGGACTGCGCGGCCCTGGTCCCCTTCCTCGCCTCCGACGCCGCCCGCGGGATCACCGGACAGGCCATCGGGATCGGCGGTGACAAAGTCGCCCTCTGGTCCCATCCGCAGGAGATCAAGGCGGCCTACGCGGACGGCGGCTGGACCCCCGAGGCCCTGGCCGACGCGTGGCCGGGGACGCTCGGCGCCGAACCGCAGACCGTCGGCATCCCCGCGCCGAAGCTGCCGGTGGCGTGATGACGCATGCTCCGAACCTCGACGAACTGGTCGCGATCGACGTCCACACCCACGCCGAGGTGTCCTCCAAGGGGCACTCCTCGCTCGGCGACGACCTGCACGACGCCTCCAGCGCCTACTTCAAGGTCGAGGGCAGACGGAAGCCGACCCTGGAGGAGACGGCGGCGTACTACCGCGAACGGAGGATGGCCGCCGTCGTGTTCACCGTGGACGCCGAGTCCGCCACCGGCACCGAGCCCGTCCCGAACGAGGAGGTCGCCGAGGCGGCCGCCGCCCACCCGGACGTACTGATCCCCTTCGCCTCCATCGACCCCTTCCGCGGGAAGGCCGGCGTGCGCCAGGCCCGGCGGCTGGTCGAGGAGTACGGGGTGAAGGGCTTCAAGTTCCACCCCAGCATCCAGGGCTTCTTCCCCGACGACCGCGCCGTCGCGTACGGGCTCTACGAGGTCATCGAGGAGACCGGCACCATCGCCCTCTTCCACACCGGGCAGACCGGCATCGGCGCCGGGGTGCCGGGCGGCGGCGGGATCCGCCTCAAGTACTCCAACCCGCTGCACGTGGACGACGTCGCCGCGGACTTCCCCCACCTCAAGATCATCCTGGCGCATCCGTCGTTCCCCTGGCAGGACGAGGCCCTCGCCATCGCCACCCACAAACCGGGCGTGCACATCGACCTGTCCGGCTGGTCACCGAAGTACTTCCCGCCCCAACTCGTGCAGTACGCCAACACGTTGCTGAAGGACAAGGTCCTCTTCGGCTCCGACTATCCCGTCCTCACCCCGGACCGCTGGCTCGCCGACTTCGAGAAGCTCCCGGTCAAGGACGAGGTCAGGCCGAAGATCCTCAAGGAGAACGCGGCCCGGCTCCTCGGACTCACACCGTAAGGGGCCCACGATGCGCAACGAGGGACTGGGGTCGTGGCCCGCACGCCGGGCCCGCAAAACCCCGCACCGCACCGCCCTGATCCACGGCGACTCCACCACGGACTACGCGGAACTCCACACGCGCAGCACCCGGCTGGCGCACGCCCTCCGTGCCCTGGGTGTCCGCCCCGGCGACCGGATCGCCTATCTCGGCCCCAACCACCCCTCCTACCTGGAGACCCTGTTCGCCTCGGGCGTCCTCGGCGCGGTCTTCGTGCCGCTCAACCCGCGTCTCGCCGGACCCGAGATCGCCCACCAGCTCACCGATTCCGGCGCGCGGGCCCTCGTGTACGCCCCCGGCCTCACCGGCCTGGTCGCCGGGCTGCCGGGCGGTGGCGAGGTCCGTACGTACATCGATGTCGGCCGGACCTACGAGGAGTTGATCGCCGGAGCGTCCGAGGAGCCGATCGACCAGCCCGTCACCGCCGACGACACCTGCATCATCATGTACACCTCGGGCACCACGGGCCGTCCCAAGGGCGCGATGCTCACCCATGGCAACCTCACCTGGAACGCCGTCAACGTCCTCGTCGACCACGACCTCACCGCCGACGAGCGCGCCCTGGTGTCCGCCCCGTTGTTCCACACGGCCGGTCTGAACATGCTCACCCTCCCGGTGATCCTCAAGGGCGGAACCTGCGTCCTCACCGAGTCCTTCGACCCGGCCGCCACCCTCGACCTCGTCGAACGGCACCGCATCACGTTCATGTTCGGTGTACCCACCATGTTCGACCGGGTGGCCCGACACCCGCGCTGGGCCGAGGCCGACCTGTCCTCGCTGCGCATCCTCACCTGCGGCGGCTCACCCGTACCGACTCCGCTCATCGCCGCCTACCAGCGACGAGGGCTGACCTTCCTCCAGGGGTACGGCATGACCGAGGCCGCCCCCGGCACCCTCTTCCTCGACGCGGAGCACGCCGTCGAGAAGGCAGGATCGGCGGGCGTGCCGCACTTCTTCAGCGACGTCCGCGTGGTCCGGCCGGACCTGACACCGGTCGGCGCCGGCGAGACGGGGGAGGTCGTCGTGCGCGGACCGCACGTCATGCCCGGCTACTGGGGCCTGCCCGAGGAGACGGCGGCCGTCTTCACCGACGGATGGTTCCGCAGCGGGGACGCCGCCCGCGTCGACGACGACGGCTACGTCTTCATCGTGGACCGCCTCAAGGACATGATCATCTCCGGTGGGGAGAACATCTATCCCGCCGAGATCGAGGATCTCCTGCTCGCCCACCCCGGCATCGCCGAGTGCGCCGTGATCGGTGTCGCCGACTCCCGTTGGGGCGAGGTTCCCCGCGCCGTCGTCGTCCCCCGCGCCGGCGCCGAGCTGGACCCGGACGAGGTCCTCGCCTCGCTCGCCGGCAGTCTCGCCCGCTACAAGATCCCGAAATCGGTGGTCGTCACCGACGAACTGCCCCGCACCGCCTCCGGAAAGCTCCTCAAGTCCCGCGTCCGTACCCGCTACGGCACCCCCTAAGGAAGACGCATGAGCATTACCGTGAACGGCCTCGACGAACTCCGCGCCCTCGCCGGGCGCGACCTCGGCACCAGCGACTGGATCGAGGTCACCCAGGAGCGGATCGACACCTTCGCCGACGCCACCGGCGACCACCAGTGGATCCACGTCGATCCGGAGCGCGCGAAGGCGGGTCCGTTCGGCGCCCCCATCGCCCACGGTCATCTGACCCTGTCCCTCTTCATCCCCCTCTTCACCTCGCTCCTCGACGTCGGGGGCGTGACCACGAAAGTCAACTACGGGCTGAACAAGGTGCGTTTTCCCGCGCCCGTGAAGGCGGGCTCACGCATCCGGCTGGCCGCGCGGCTCGCCTCGGTCGAGGACGTGCCCGGCGGGGTGCAGATCGCCGTCGACGGCACGGTCGAGACCGACGGCGGCGGCAAACCCGCCGCCGTCCTCCAGAGCCTGTCCCGGTTCTACGCCTGACCGCCCGCACCGGGCCGCCGGCTACCGCAGCCGGTACGCGTACACGGAGGTCGCGACGGCGCACACGCCCGGCTGGACGACCTGGGCGCGCAGTGTCCCGCTCGCCGTGTCGTAGTCGACGCCCTCCGCCTCGTACGTCCCGTCGCACACCCCGCGTTGCGGCAGGGCGAAGAGACTGGTGACGTGCCCGGTGACGGAGCTGCCGTCCACCGCGTGCTCCAGGTCGACCTGGAGCAGCGGCCGGTCCTCCGGGAACAGGGCGCGCGAACCGTCGTCCGAGGCGCACAGCAGTCGGGTGGCGTCGACGAAGTCGCAGCCCTGGATGTCGCGGACGGGTCGGTCGAGCGTGATCGGACCGGCCTGCGGCAGGGCGCCGCCGGTGCGCGGGGTCGACGGGTTCAGCAGCGGGGCCGGGAACACCTGGAGCCGGTCCTGGTCGCCCCACTCGCCCGACACCAGCCACTGTCCGTCCGGCGACACCGTGGCGAAGGAGTTGTTCAGCTTCTCGCCCGGGTCGAGCCGGTGGACGTACTCGTAGCGCTTCCCGGCGGGGGTGGTGACGGCGAACATCTTCGTCGTCGCGGAGTCGGGCCCCTGATAGGCGTCGAACACGTTGCCCTGGGCGATGTCGGGGTCGCCCACGTGGTTCCAGCCCTTGATCCGCAGGCCGAGGGGGATGCTGAGCAGCCCGCGGTGCAGCAGCGACCCGTCCGCCCGGCTCGCCAGGCCCTGTCCGCCGCTCAGCGAGTCGACGTACGAGGTGCCGGCCTCGGTCCACACAGGCGCTCCCGACGCCGCGGCCGACGATCCCAGACCGAGCGAGAACGCTCCCAACAGGCTTACCAGCGTGACTAGTTGACGTTTCATCAGCAACCTTCCGCAGCGCGACGGACACCGGGCTGGAATGGAATCACGGGGTGCCCGGCCACGCGTAGGGCCCAGGACCACTTGTGGGGACCGCTCCGAGCGGCTAGGCGGCGTCCGGGGACCGCCCCCACGGCGCTGCGGGGAAAGCCGGACGGCGCCGAGTACTGTTCACGGCGTGCCGGCGGAGCGACGACACCGGCCACGGGACCGGGACGTGTGACGTGGGACGACGCGGGAGCCCCTGGCCCGGTGACGCGGTCCGCCCGGGAAGGAACGGGCGTCCGGGCGGCCGTGGCGTGACCCTCGCCGCGCGGCCCGCGGCCCCGGACGAACTGCGAAGGTGGTACTTGCGTGAGGCTGACCATTCTCGGCGGCGGCGGATTCCGTGTCCCCCTCGTCCACGGGGCGCTCCTCGGTGACCGCGCCGAGGGCCGCGTCACCCAGGTCGTGCTGCACGACCTCGACGCGGACCGGCTCTCCGCCGTGGCCCGGGTCCTCGCCGAACAGGCGGCGGACGTGCCCGACGCGCCGGAGGTGACGGTCACCACCGACCTCGACGAGGCCCTGCGCGGCGCCGACTTCGTGTTCTCCGCGATCCGGGTCGGCGGCCTGGAGGGACGTGCCGCCGACGAGCGGGTCGCCCTCGACCTGGGAGTCCTCGGCCAGGAGACGGTCGGCGCCGGAGGCATCGCCTACGGCCTGCGGACCGTGCCCGTCGCCGACGACATCGCGCGGCGCGTGGCCCGCCTCGCGCCCGACGCCTGGGTCATCAACTTCACCAACCCGGCGGGCCTGGTCACCGAGGCCATGTCCCGCCACCTCGGCGACCGGGTGATCGGGATCTGCGACTCGCCGGTGGGCCTCGGCCGCCGGATCGCCCGGGTCCTCGGCGCCGATCCGCGCGAGGCGTTCATCGACTACGTCGGGCTCAACCACCTCGGCTGGGTACGGGGTCTGCGCGTCGCGGGCCGCGACGAACTCCCGCGCCTGCTCGCCGATCCCGCCCTGCTCGGTTCCTTCGAGGAGGGGAGGCTCTTCGGCACCGAGTGGCTCCAGTCGCTCGGCGCGATCCCCAACGAGTACCTGCACTACTACTACTTCAACCGCGAGACCGTCCGCGCCTATCAGCAGGCCGACCGGACCCGCGGAGCGTTCCTGCGCGACCAACAGGCCGGTTTCTACGACGAGATGAAGCGGCCGGACGCCGCCGCACTGAGCGCCTGGGACCGGACGCGCGCCGAACGCGAGGCCACCTACATGGCGGAGAACAGGGACGCGGCCGGCGCCGGCGAGCGGGAGGCGGACGACCTGTCGGGCGGTTACGAGAAGGTGGCGCTCGCCCTGATGCGGGCCATCGCCCGCGACGAGCGCACCACCCTGATCCTCAACGTCCGCAACCGGGGGACGCTCGCGGCCCTCGACAGCGAGGCCGTCATCGAGGTGCCCTGCCTGGTCGACGCGAACGGCGCCCACCCCGTTGCCGTCGACCCGCTGCCCGGCCACGCCACCGGCCTGGTGTGCGCGGTCAAGGCCGTCGAGCGCGAGGTGCTCTCCGCCGCCGCGTCCGGGTCCCGCACGACCGCGGTGAAGGCCTTCGCCCTGCACCCGCTCGTGGACTCCGTGAACGTGGCCCGCGCCCTGGTCGACGGCTACACGGCCGTGCACCCGGGCCTCGGCTACCTCACGTAGCCGGCGCCGGCGGCCTCCCGGGTCCGACGCCCCCCGCGTCAGGGACTTGGCGAGGAGGGTGTCGTCGGGTCGTCCGGCAGGCCGCGCAGCCCCGCCTCCGCGCGGGCGACCGCCGTGGGGTGGCCGAAGAAGCCGGGCAGCCCGCCGGTGTGCAGGAACACGGTGCGCTGCCCGGGGGTGATGTCGCCGTCCGTGACGGCGGCGGCCAGCCCGGCCAGGGCCCGGCCGGTGTAGACCGGGTCGAGGACGATGCCCTCCGTCCGCGCGGCCAGGGTCAGGGCGTTCATGACGGGTTCGGTGAGCGTGGCGTATCCCGCCCCGACCTGGTCGTTGCGCACCCTGAGCGCGCGCGGGTCGCAGGGCCTGCCGCACAGCCGGGACACCAGGTCCGCGACGGTCCGGGCGGGCTCGTCGACGGCGCCGACGTGCACGCCGAGGACCCGCTCGTCGCCCAGCCCGGCGACGAGCCCCGCCATCGTGCCGCCCGAGCCGAGCGCGACGACCACGCTCGCCACGTCCGGTGCCTGGTCGATGATCTCGTTCGCGCACTCGGCGTAGCCTCGGGCGCCCAGCGGGCTGGAACCGCCGAAGGGGATCAGCGCCGGGACCTCTCCGGCCGCCCGCAGTTCCTCCGCCACCTGCTCCGCCCGTGCCGCGAGGCGGGTGCGGTCGCCCTCCCAGACGACCCGCGCGCCGAGGAGGCCGTCGAGCGCGAGGTTGCCCGAGGCGGTGTTCGCGGGGGCACCGGCGGGCCCGGACTCCGGAGGCGGGCCCGCGAGGACGAGGACCACCCGCAGGCCCAGCCGGGCGCCCGCGGCCGCCGTCAGCCGGGCGTGGTTGGACTGCGCCGCACCGGTCGTCACCAGCACGGTGGCGCCGTCGGCGAGTGCCGCGCCGCAGGTCCACTCCAGCTTGCGGATCTTGTTGCCGCCGCCGCCCGGACCGGTCAGGTCGTCGCGTTTGACCCACAGGTCGTGGGGGCGGAGGCCGAGCGCCGCCGCGAGCCGGGGAGCCGGTTCGAGGGGAGTGGGCCAACTGCCCAGTCGGGCGCGGGGCGGGGTGTCCCCCTCGGAGAGCGTGCTGGTCACCGCGGGCCTTTCTGCTGACGCCGGTCGTGCGGGGAGCGTAACGCGACGGGCCGCCCGGAGATCCGGGCGGCCCGCCGCGTCGTCGCGTTGTCCGGCGGCCCCGCGAGGCGAGGACGACCCGCAGGCCCGCTGCCGGCCTCAGCCCGTGAAGCCGGCCGTGATCGACGTGAACTGCCAGGTGCTCTGGCTGATGCCGGAGCAGTTGCTCACCACGCCGCCCCCGGGGCAGGGCCGGTCGCGGTTGACCGACCAGTAGGCGAGCCGGGCGATGTGGTGGGTGTTGGCCCAGTCGCGAATCGAAGTCCAGATGGCAGGCGTCGTGTTCTCCTGCTGGTCGGACAGGCCGTTCATGCCGGAGATGCCGATGTGCGAGTAGGCCGTCGCGTCGTCCCAGCCGAAGGTCGACTTCAGCTTGGTCTTCAGCCCCTCGGCCGCGTTCACGGTGTTGCCGTACATGTCGGAGCCGCCGCCGAAGTCGAACGGCATGATGGTGAAGACGTCGATGTTGGCGTTCAGGGACTGCGCCTGCTCGATGAGCCGGTTGCCGTAGTAGGTCGGGCCGGTCGTCGAGGTGCCGAACGTGACGATCGTCCTGAGGCCGGGGTTGTTGGCCTTGACGGTCTTCAGCGCGGTCAGGATCTTCGCCTGGACGGCCTCGTTCTCGAACTCGTCGGTGTTCTCGATGTCCATGTCGATCGCCTTGAGGCCGTAGGCGTCGATCACCTTCTGCAGCGCGCCGGCGAGTGCGCTCGCCGAGGAGCAGTTGGCCCCGAGCTTGCTGCCCTGCCAGCCACCGAACGACGGCACGATGTCACCGCCCGCGGAGCGGATCTGGTTGATGGCGGTCTGGTCGACCCCGCCGGTCAACGGTCGGCTGCTGTCCCAACTGGGCGTGCAGCCGCCGGAGTCCAGGACGAACGCCATCGTGAACCACTTGACGCCGGTGGCGTTCATCACCGTGGTCGGGTTGGGCGGGTCGCCCCAGCCCTCGTACAGGTAGGGCGCGGCCTGCTTGAAGCCGGTGCCGCCGCCACCGCCCGCGTTCGTCGTGACGCTCACGGAGTTGGAGGCGCCGGAGATGTTCCCGGCCGCGTCCCGCGCCTTGACGGTGAAGGTGTAGGCGGTGGAGGGGGACAGCCCGCTGACGGTCGCGCTGGTGCCCGACACGCTGAGCAGCTGGTTGGAGCCGCTGTAGATGTCGTACGCGGTGACGCCGACGTTGTCGCTCGACGCGGCCCACGACAGCGACACGCTGGAGGAGGTCTTGCCGGTCGAGGTCAGTCCGGTGGGCGCGGTCGGCGCCTGCGTGTCGGAGCCACCGCCACCACCGGGACCGTCCAGGCTGATGTCGTCGGCGTAGTAGGTGCCCTGCGCGTACCAGCCGTGCACGTAGATCTTCGCGCTGGTCTGCGAGGCGCCGGTGGTGAAGGAGACGCTGAGCTGGCTGTACGCGGACGGGGACGACGTCCAGGTGGAGGCGCCGCCGTCGACGCCGAGGTAGACGTAACTGCCGCGGACCCAGCCCTTGAGGCTGTACGTCGTGTTCGGCTGCACCGACACCGTCTGGGTGCACTGCGCGTTGTCGCTCGAACTCACGGCCCCGGCAAGGGCTTTGGAGCCCCCGTGCACCGGGCTGGAGACGATGGAGCCCAGGTTGCCGGAGCAGGACCAGGGGGAGAGGCTGCCCGTCTCGAAGCCGGGGTTGGTCAGGATGTTGGCCGCCTGTGCCGTACCCGGCAGGGCGACGGCCCCGGCCAGGGCCAGCGCGGCCGTGCCGAGGAGGGCGAGGAAGCGATGTCTGGATCGTCTGAGCTGTCTGATGCGCACGCGATCTCCCTGGGGAATGGGGTGTTCGGGAGTGCAGAGAGGTGCGCCACCAAGTTGGTATGGACCAATCGCGCTGTCAAGATGCGGAGCGGATTTCGGTTCTCCGATCAACTGCGTTCTCGCCGACGGGAGTTCGCGGCGTCACGGTAGTGGTCGAGGAGTGCTCTCCGGTGTCCAGCGGAGCGTCAGGTCGGGCAGGTGCTCCATGTTGCGTTCACCGTCACTCACCTCGACGACGGTGAAGCCGTGCCGGTCGTAGAACGCGCGGGCGTCGGTGTTCTGCTGGAAGACGTGGAGGGACACCCCGTCGCGCCGGTGCCGGCGCACCTCGTCGAGCAGGAGCGTGCCGATGCCCCGCCGACGGACGTCCGGGCGCAGATAGAGGTGTTCGAGCAGGTCGCCGTTCAGGGCCGCGTAGCCGACGACCTCCGCGTCGCACACCGCGACCCACACGCGGCACTCCATGAACAGGACGTCCAGGACCCAACGGGTGACCTGCTCGTGGTTCCGCCTCTGCGGGGGCAGATACGGCATGGTCGCCGCCCGCGAGGCCATGTGCACGCGCGCGATCACGGCCGCGTCGGCCTCCCGCGCGCACCGGATCCGTGTCCCGCCGTCAGCGTTCACGGGGGACCACCGGTCCGTCGGCACCCGCTCCGGGGCTCGGCCCGACCGGATACGCGTTCACCGGCGCCGTACCGGGGTGTGCCAGGTGTCGTCGGGCAGGCCCGGCGTCGCGGACAGGACCTGGGCCGGCGCCGCGGCGGCGCTTCCCACCGGGGCAGCGGTCGCCGACGCCGAGACGTTCGCCTGGCCCGCCGGCGCGGACGCCGTGGATCCCGTCGCGTTCGCGGCGACCGCCCCGTGCGGGCCGGACGGGGAGTCCGTGGGCTGGGCCGGCACCGCCGGGAGCATGGGCACCGCCGCGTCCCCCGCCGTCCGCTGCTGCGGCAGCGACACCGGACGCACCGGACGCGGACCCGACACCACCGTGTAGTCCTGCGCGAGGAACGGCGGGACGATCTCGCCCGTCTCCTCGCCCAACGCCAACTGCACAGCCGCCCAAGGGGCGTTCACCCCGCACTGCGCGAGCTGGTGCAGCCCGCCCGCCGGACGGGTGTTGACGTCCATCAGGACCGGCTGGTCGCCGTACATGCGGAACTGGATGTTCGACAGGTGCTTCAGACCGAACGCCTCCGCGAGCAGCGTCGCCGGCTCGATCCAGGAGGGGTGCAGGGTGAAGCCGCGACGGCGTCCGTTCTTGGTGCGCCCGATCGCCATGCGCACCCGGCCGTCGGGCCCGGTCAGACAGTCCACCGACACCTCGGGCTGCCCCAGGTGCGGCATCACCAGCCAGTCGACCGGCTCCTCGGCCGCGCGCAGCGCCTCCACGACCAGGTCGAGAGGGACGTACGCGCTGGGGAAGCCGTTCAGATGCGTGAGGGAGAACGGCGTGCGGGTGATGACCCGGAAGCCCACCCCGCCCGCTCCGGCGGCCGGCTTGAAGCAGGCCCGCTGACCCGCCGCCTCCAGCGGCTCGACCGCGGCGACCAGCTCCTCCTCCGTGCGTACCCGCCACCACGGAGGCACCGGCACCCCCACGGACTCGACCGCCTGGTACGCGGTGGCCTTGTCGTGGAAGACCGCGACGGCCTCCGCGGGCGGCGCCAGCAGCGCCGTGCCCACGGCGGCGAACTCCGCGCGCTGCGCCACGATCGCCGCCTGGTGCAGGACCGGCACGAACACGTCGATCGAGCGCCGGGCGCACACGTCGAGCGCGTACTCGACATAGGCGCGCGGCGACAGCCCGTCCGGCTCCAGCTCGGCGGTGTCCGCCGCGGCCAGGACGGGGGAGTCGGCGTCGCCGTGGGTGGCATGGACCTCGACCGCACGATGCTGCGGATTACTGCGCAGCTGATCGATGAAGAACACGTTCTCCGCGTACGTGCGGTTGAGCCAGACGCGTACGCGAGAGCCCATGCAAGCCACCTTTACGGTTTCCGGGCACGGCGGAGCAGGCCGAGCCCGGCCAGGGGTAGGGGAGGTACACCCGGCCGCCATCGGCCAAGGCCGGTTCGAGACGGTGGTGTTGGGGCGATCATAGGGGGCGCGGAACCCCTTCGCTGCTACAGGGATGTTACGGATTCACCGATCGTCCGGCCGGCCTGCCGAAGCGGCGCCTCCTTGTCCCCCGGCGGCCGTGTGTGTTCTTGTGTTGCCGTCCGATGTCCACGGTTCTTCGGGGGTGCCGCGTGCGGCCGATCGACGGCGGTGACGGGAACCTGCTCGCCATCAGTGACCTGCACATCGGCTATCCCGAGAACCGCTCCATAGTCGAACGGATGCACCCGGAGACGGACCGCGACTGGCTCCTGGTGGCCGGGGACATCGGCGAGATCGTCGACGACATCCGCTGGACCCTGGAGACCCTCGCCGGCCGCTTCCGCAAGGTCGTCTGGGTCCCCGGCAACCACGAGCTGTGGACCCACCCGAAGGACTCCGTCCAGCTGCGGGGCGTCGCCCGGTACGACCACCTCGTCGGTCTGTGCCGGGAGATGGGCGTCGCGACCCCCGAGGACCCCTACCCCGTCTGGGAAGGTCCCGGCGGCCCGGCCGTCGTCGCCCCGCTCTTCCTGCTCTACGACTACTCGTTCCTGCCGGCGGGCTGCGCCGACAAGGACCAGGGCCTGGCCTACGCCCACGAGACCGGGGTCGTCTGCACCGACGAGTACCTGCTCCACCCCGACCCCTACCCGAGCCGTGAGGCCTGGTGCCGGGCCCGCGTCGCGGAGACCGAACGCCGGCTCGCCGAACTCCCCGACGACCTGCCGGTCGTGCCCGTCAACCACTATCCGCTGGACTGCCATCCGACGGACATCCTGCGCTACCCCGAGTTCGCCATGTGGTGCGGCACCACCGCCACCGCCGACTGGCACCGCCGGTTCCGCGTCGAGACGATGGTCTACGGACATCTGCACATCCCGCGGACCACCTGGCACGAGGGTGTGCGCTTCGAAGAGGTCTCGGTGGGTTACCCGCGAGAATGGCGCAGGCGCCCGGGACAGCCGGGCACGCTGCGCCGCATTCTGCCGATGGAGGTCAAAGCCGGTGATGGAGGAGCTGCTCCCGGAGTCGGTGGTGGCCGTGGAGAGCCACGGTGACGACGGGACCGAGGCCGCACCGCTGTACCCCGAGGAGCAGGCGCTCCTGACCCGCGCCGTGGCGAAACGGCGACGCGAGTTCGCGACCGTGCGTCTCTGCGCACGGCGGGCCATGGAGAAGCTGGGCATCCCGCCGGCCCCCGTGCTGCCCGGCGAGCGCGGCGCACCGCAGTGGCCGGCCGGACTGGTCGGCAGCATGACCCACTGCGACGGCTTCAGCGCCGCCGCCCTCGCCCGCGCCGCGGACCTCGCCTCACTCGGCATCGACGCCGAGCCCCACCAGAGCCTGCCGGCCGGTGTCCTCGACACCATCGCCCTGCCCGCCGAGTCGGCCGGCCTCGCCCGCCTCCGGGCCCGGACTCCCGCCGTGCACTGGGACCGCCTCCTCTTCAGCGCCAAGGAGTCGGTCTACAAGGCGTGGTTCCCCCTCACCGGCGAGTGGCTGGACTTCTCCGAGGCGGACATCGACATCTCCGTCGCACCGACCCCGCCCGGCGCCACCCCGTCGGCCGCCCTCAGCGGCCGCTTCCGCGCCCGACTCCTGGTCCCCGGGCCGGTGGTGGACGGACGACCCGTCGCCTCCTTCGACGGGCGCTGGACGGTGAAGGGCGGCCTGTTGGCCACAGCGGTGACGGTCCCGCGCACTCCCGCACGCTGAAGGCCCCGTCGCCGGCCTCCGCGGCGGCACGACCGTCCCGCGATGCAGAGGCCGGGGACTCTACCGCGCCCTCACCGCGGCCCGGGCCCGCCTGGCCGTGGCCCGAGGCGCCGAACACCTCCATGTCGACGCGTCCCGGGCCAGCGCACCGACCCTGCGCCGCCTCGGCTTCCACCCGGCGACCACGGCAACGCCGTACACGTGGACACCTCCGCGGGAGCGCTGAACGGAGCGAGCAGAGCGCGCGCCTTCACTTTCCTGCTCCCTGCTCCCCACCCGTTCCGGTCGTCTCACGGTGGGGTCCGGGGGCCGTCGGTGTCGCGGGTGCGCCGGCTTCTCCATGGCCGGGGCGGACGGCTGTCCGGTGGTACAGAGTGGGGGTATGGAGTTCTTCTGCTATCACCGTGACCGGGCCGAATCGCTCGCGCTGCGTGACGAGTTGCTGGAGGACCACTGGTCCTACATGGACGGGTACGCGAAGGAGATGATCGCCCGCGGGCCGACCCTCACCGGCCCCGGTGACGACGACGCTCCCACCGGCAGCGTGCACATCGTCGACCTGCCGGACGTCCCGGCCGCCCGCGCGTTCGCGTTCGACGAGCCCGGCTATCAGGCGGGTGTGTACCGGGACGTGATGCTGCGCCGCTGGCGGAACCTGCTGGGGCGCACCATGTGGGACTTCCCCGGCGGGCGGACCGGCGGCACACGCTACCTGGTCCTCGGCCTCGGCGAGCGGCGGGATATCGACGCCTCCGGCCTCCCCGACCCGGTGCCTGCCACCGAGCGCGCCGAGTTGATCGCGTACGGGCCCCTGTTGTCCGACGACGGGCGCACCTGGCTCGGTACGGCCGCGTTGGTGCGCGCGTCGGATCCGGACGCGGCGCGTGCCGTGCTCGACGCAGACCCCCGCGCCGCTGACCGTTACGCCGACATCGAGGTCCACCTGTGGCAGTTCGGCGGCCGGCCGTGAGACGAGACGGGCCGTGGGACGCGACGGGCCACGAGGTGGGCCGCGGCCGGATCCGGGCGGCAACTCCGCCGAGTCCGCCCGTCCGTGGCCGCCCACGCCCCGACGCCGGTCACCGGTCGTCCTGAAGCCACCCCCTCCGCCCACCGATCCCGCGTGAAAGAGGCAGCCCCGTGGACGCCCTGTCCGTAACCCTGGTCTCCGCGGTGACCTCGGGCGCCATCTCCCTGACGCTCGCGTGGGTGTCCGGTCGGCAACAGCGCCGTGACAGCGAGCGGGTCCAGCGGGAGACCCGGACCATGGCCTACCTCAACCCCCTCCGGTGGCACACCGCCGAGGTCCACCACCGGCTCTCCCTCTACGCCACCTCCGTGGAACGCGAAGGCTGTTACCCGCCCGCGCAGGTCCTCACCGACCCGCGGGAGATGGAGGGCAAGGGCGCCGACTGGTTCGCCGGGAAGGGCGTCGTCCTCGGGTCCAGCGTGTGGATGACCGCCTGCCTGTTCGCACAGATGACCCGAACCCGCCACGACCTGCCGTTCCTGCGCCTGGCCGGGAACGACGACACGCGGCTGCCCGGCCTGTTGCAGAAGGTGCACGCGGCCTTCGCCGCCTGCGAGATCTATTACGCGACCCAGTCCAGCATCGGCACCGACGTCCTCCTCGAACCCGAGGGACGGCTGCGCAGCTACCGGGAGTTCTGCGACCTCCTGGCGGAGCCCGACCGCAGGGTGTGGGCCGATCCCGT
Organism: Streptomyces sp. M41(2017); assembly: GCF_002078175.1. GTDB lineage: Bacteria > Actinomycetota > Actinomycetes > Streptomycetales > Streptomycetaceae > Streptomyces. The sequence goes on from NZ_MWFK01000001.1 coordinate 4,798,891, forward strand.
CATCTGGTTCCTGATCGCCGTCGCGCACGGTGAACGGCGCCCCGCGCTCCAGCGGGCCCTGGACGCGCTCTCCGAACTGTCCGCGTTCCTCGACGGCAGCCTCGCCGGGGGAGCGTCGCTCCGGGCTCGACACGGCGCCGAGATCCACCGGCCTCGCGGCCGTTCGCCTGTCACAGGCACAGGCACAGGCACAGGCACAGGCACAGGCGCAGGCACAGGGGCTGGGGCGGGCTCAGGACCAGACGCGGCCGTGGGCCGTGGTCGGGTGCCGAGTCCGTCTCCGCACCCCATCCCGGCCCCTGGTCCCGACCCCAGCCTCGACCCCAGCCCCGACCCGGTTCTTCGCCCCGATCCCGCGCCTCGCCCCGACCCTGTGCCTCGCCCTACTCCTGACCCCGGCCCCCGGCCCGAGCCCGAGCCCGAGCCCGAACCCGGTCCCGGCCCCGGACTCTGACGAGGACCCGGGTACACAGCCCACCCGCACCCGTCCCTCCGTCGCCCGGCCCGGACCCCCGTCCCCGCTCCGGGGACCGGACCCACCCCCCGATCGGCCCCCGCCCCGCACCAGTTCACGTCTCACGACCAGCCCGGCTCCGGGCACCACGCCTGGAGCAGCCGGAAGAACTCCTCCTCGTTGCCCGCGAGTCCGGCCGCCGCCAGTGCCCGCTCCGCCTCGGCGAGGACGGCCGGCGGCACCATGGGTGGTCGGCCCCCGTCGGGCGGGCCGTCGAACGCTGCTCGAACCGTCTGGAGGAGACGGAGATAGGCCTGCACGGCGGCGCGTTCGTGTTCGGTCAGTACGGCGGTCGGCATCGGACGGCTCTCCCGGTCGGCTTGTCGTGACACTGCTCCTGGACCCAGCTTGCCGTCCGCCACTGACAATCCGGTCCCGGTCCGTGCGGGTTCGCCCGCTTAGCGGAGGCGAAACCTCACGGAAATCCCTGGTGAAACAGGGGCCCTACGCTGAGGAGGAAAGCTGGGGGCCGCCCACCGGACGGCCCCGGAGCCGTCGTCGCGACGGCTCGTGGACTGCGTCGGCCGCCCAGCGGTCGCCCGGAACGGGGAGGCCGACCCATGGACGACTCACCGCCCCCGCATCAGCGCCGCACCCCGCGGCTGCGCTCCGTGCACGACGCGGAACTGCGCCTGCGCCACCGTGTCGTGCACGGCTACCGGCGCGCGTACCGGATGGCCGGCGAGGGCCCGGCGCTCGTCCTGATCCACGGCATCGGCGACTCCTCCGCGACCTGGGCCGACCTGATCCCCGACCTCGCCCGCAGCCACACGGTGATCGCACCCGATCTGCTCGGCCACGGCGATTCCGACAAGCCGCGTGCCGACTACTCGGTGGCCGCCTACGCCAACGGGGTCCGTGACCTGCTGACGACCCTCGACATCGAGTCCGCCACGCTGGTCGGGCACTCGCTGGGCGGGGGAGTGGCGATGCAGTTCGCGTACCAGTTCCCGGAACGCACCGAACGGCTGATCCTCGTGAGCGCGGGCGGTGTGGGCGGCGAGGTGAATCCCGTCCTGCGCGCCGTCTCCCTGCCCGGCGCCCATCTCGTCCTCTCCTCCCTGCAACTGCCCGGCATGCGGCTCCAAGTGGGGCTCTTCCTGCGGCTGATGCGGCTGCTCGACACCGATCTGGGGCAGGACGCACCGGAGTTGCTGAACCTGGTGGACGCGTTGCCCGACACCACGTCCCGCAGTGCGTTCATCCGGACGCTGCGGGCCGTCGTCGACTGGCGCGGCCAGGCGGTCACCATGCTCGACCGCTGCTACCTCACCGAGGGCATGCCCACCATGCTCCTGTGGGGCGACCGGGACAGCGTGGTGCCGGTGCGGCACGCCTACGGAGCCCACGAGGCCATGCCCGGCAGCCGGCTGGAGATCTTCGAGGGCGCCGGCCACTTTCCGTTCCACAGCGACCCGGCCCGTTTCCTCGCCCTGGTCGAGGAGTTCACGACCGGTACGCGGCCGGCCGACTGGAGCCGCGAGCACTGGCGCGAGTTGCTGCGCGCGGGACGCCCCGGTACGGCGGCGGGTCAGCCGGACAGTGCCAGGAACCGTGCGCTGGAGCGGGATCTGCGCGAGGCGAGCGAACGCAGCGCCACCTGAGCGGGGTCGGGGTCAGTCACCCCGCGCCTGATCAGGGTCGGGGTCAGTCGCTCCGGCCCTGGTCGGCCCCCGCGGGCTCGGCCGTGCCGGGCTCGGCCGTCCCGGCGGACTCGGTGGTGGAGCCTGCGGCCCGGGAGCCGGCGTGTCCGGCCCGTCGGCGGGACGCCGCCACGACGGCCGACTCGCGCAGCGCGATCGACATACGGACGAGATCACGCGGACCGTCGCCGTGCACGGAGGAGGGGCCCGCGGTGCCCGGCGGGGTGGCCGCGTCGGCCGAGGTGATGACCCGGCCGTCGGGGTCGGCGGCCCTCGCCCGCACCGCGTCCGTCACCATCGCGGCGTCGGCCTCGGCCTGCGCGTCGCCGGGGGAGGAGCCGGCGGCGACGGCGGCGGCGTAGGCCCGGGAGCGCAGCGCGGAGTCGAAGTACGGATACAGGCTGAGCATGCCGTCGTGGATGTCGGACTCGCGCTGCGTGACCTGGAGTTCGGCGGGCGACCACCAGGAGATGCGCACGGCGCGGTCCTCCGCAGCGGCGACCGGACGCAGCTCCCGCCACAGCGGCCCGAGCCTGCGGTAGGTGGACCAGGTGTTCCAGCTGTCCCCGATGCGCTGGCAGGCCAGCGGTACACAGAAGCCGACCGCCGTGAGCTGGGCGCCGGCCGACGCCAGTACGGGTGCCACATTGGTGCTCAGTCCGTCCAGGTCGCCGCCGTTCCAGCGGGCCACCACGGCGGCGAACTTGGCGACCGAGTAGGGGATGTTGAACAGGGAGCCGAGCGCGATGATCACCAGTCCGGCGCGCAGCCGGCCGCGGACCTGCGCAGCCCAGCGCCAGCACATGACGTTCATCGCGATTCCCGCGACGGAGAGCGAGACGAGGTAGAGCACGATCATCTCGCGGATGAACGGGGTGTTGGCGTAGTAGGTGTCGAGGTCCCGCAGCCGTTCGACGGGCGTCTCCCCGAGGGCGAACAGCGCGATCAGGGCCACGCCGACCACCGTGTAGCCGAGGATCCAGCGGCGGGCGAGACGGCGGGTCACCTCGGGCGGTCCGCCGCGCCAGTTGATGATCAGCACCAGACAGGAGGCGCTGAAAGCGCTCAACAGGCAGTAGACCAGGGGCCCGGAGATGTTCGGTATCCCGGTGACGTCGTTGACGGCGGCGATGGTCGGCGGGGCCGCGAAGAGGAAGACCAGACCCGCGAGAGCCAGCAGGACACCCACGGAGCGCAGCAGCGGGTCGCGCCAGCCGCGCAGCAGCGCGGGCCCCTTGAAGGCGAGGGCGGCGCCCATGGCGACGGCAGGGATGTAGTAGCTGGATCCGTCCATGGTCGCGGGACCTTCAGCCCCGCGGCCCGCGATAGCCGAGGGACGCCTCGATGCGGCCGGCCAGACCGTCGCGCTGCACCGGGCCGCGCAGTGACGAACCGGCCAGCCAGGTGCGGCACTTGCTGGCGAGCAGCAGACCGAAGCTCTCGGCCTCCTTCTCGTCGGCGAGGTCGAAGCGGGTGCGGGCGGCCACCTTGAGGACGGTCGCCCCGAGGTCGGCGCCGTCGTCCAGTAAGCGCGCCGCGACGGCGGCGCCCGCGACGTGGTGACCGCAGTGCCCGGCCTTCATGTGCCACAGCTCGTGGCCCAGGATGACCAACTGGTGGTCCGGAGCGGTGCGTTCCTCGATGACGACGAGGTCCTGTTCGGCCATGTCGAGCCACAGACCGCTGGCGGTGCCGGGCGGGAAGGGGGCCGTACGGAACTGGACGGGACGGCCGCGGCGTCTGCTCATGGCGTCGCACAGCGCCGCGTACAGATCGGCGGGCGCCGCCGGTGCCGGGAGCGACAGCTCCGCGACCAGCTCGCCGCACAGGCGCCGCATGTCCCTTCCGATGCCCACAGTTCTCCCCCGGCTCACGACTCTGGCCGCTTGACGCTCTCCAGGAGCATGTCCAGCCACTCGGCGACCTTGTCCCGGTGCTGGTCGGTGGGCAACTGCGCGGCCCGCCAGGCGATTCCGCGGACCCCGTGGTCGAGGAGCAGCCGGTCCAGCGGGTCGTCGGCGACGGTGGCCGCCGCCCGTTCCCGGTCGGCGAGTCGTTGCAGGAGTTCCTGTTCGGAGCGCTGGAGGGCGCCCACGAGCGCCTCGGAGTCCTCCGCGGTCAGGAATCCGGCGTGCACGCGGAAGAAGCGCTGGATGGCGTCGCAGTGCTCCATCGTGGGGCGCCGGTCGCCGTTGATGAGGGCGCCCGCCTGCTGGCGCGACATGCCGGCGCCGTCCGCGATCTCCTGCTGGGTGTAGCGCCGCCCGTTGGGCTTGAGCCGGGTGCGGCGCAGCAGGTCGAGCCGTTGCAGGAAGCGGGCCTGCAGGTCGGGTTCGCCGGCGGGACGTCCGCCGAGCAGGGTCTTGACCACGGGCTCGGGGACACCGGATTCGGCCGACAGCCGCCGGACGTCGAAGACCTCGGCGTGCTGGACGCCGAGCCGGTCGGCGAGTGTGGTGACCCGGGCCACGACGGCCTGCAGCAGAACCGTCGCCGTGGCGCCCGGAACCTCGAAGCCATCCGTCACCGACAGATCTCCTACGTCTCTCTCAGGTCGCTCTCACGAAGGTCGGGAGCCATCCGGACGCGAGGGCCAGGACGCGTCCCGGCGCGAAGACCGGGGACCATGCGGAGCGTAGCCCCTTGCTCGAACTCACATCCAGGTCTCGCCACAACTGTGGCGAGATTCAGCCGTCAACAAGCGCCAAATGCCACGATAGTTGACACGCCTGTGCCCTGGGCAGCAGGATCGGTCCGCCGCGTGAAGGCCGCAGAGGCAAGAGGGGTGACCTCCCGATGGCGTACCAGGCAGGAAGGCAGCGGTCCCAGCCGCGACCTGTCCCCGACAGTCTCGAAGCTCAGGCGTACCTCCAGGACTACGCGAGCCTGATCGAGGCCGTGCCGTTCCCCTCCGTCGTGTTCGACCACCGCTGGGACGTCGTGCTCTCCAACGCCGGGTTCGAGACACTTTTCAGCGGTGTCGGAGCGCATCCGACCGCCATGCCGGGCGACAACTTCCTGCGTTTCGTCCTGTTCCACCCCGACGCGGCCACGGTCCTCGGCGAGCACGAGTCGAGCTGGTGCCTGCCCATGCTCGCGCACTTCGCGGCGGCCGTCGAGCGGCACGGACAGGACCGCGGACTTCTGTCGATCCGCCGGGACATCGCCCAGGACCCGATCATGGACGCGGCCTATCGACACGGTCTGCCGCACTGGATCCGCGCCGTCGGCCCGGGCGCGGTGCGGCACGACGGCGCGGTGCGCCCGGTCGTGCACCCGGACCCGCGCTGGGGCAGCACCGACTGCCGCATCGTCGACGACACCCCCAAAACCCTGCAGGACATGGGCTATACGCGGATGACGCTGGTCCTGCGCGAGGCGGTCCGTCCGGCGCCGGGCGGCCCCGGCACGGCGCGCACCACCCGCAACGGCGCAGCGAAACTGCGCGCGGTCTGAGCCCTCGGGCCCGATCCGCGTGGCGAACCCGCCGCCGCTTCAGCCGGCCGGCGTCACCAGGACGAGCGGCACGCCGTCGCACGGCACGAGCCGCATCCGCTCGAAGCGGGTGCTCCGGGCCGCCGTCAGCACGGACCCGAAGTCCGGTCCCCTGGTGAGTGATCCGGCCAGATGGTCCGGGTCGGCGGAGGCGGCCACCCGGCCCCGCGCGTTGACCAGATGGGAGGCTCCGGGCAGCCGCTGGAGGAGCGGTACGACCGCGCCCTCGAAGTGCCGCAGATACACGTCGGCCGCCGCCACCCCGACGAACCGGCCCTCGACATGGACGGGGGCGGACAGCGTCAGGCTGTACTCGTCGGAACAGAGGTAGTCGACATAGGGCCCGGCGACCGCGCGCCGCCCGGTGTCCCGCGGGAGCGCGAACCAGTCCCAGTGCGTGTAGTCGGAGTACGCGGAGTGGTCCGGGTCGAGATCGAGCAGCAGCGGCCGTACGTTCCCGTCGGCGCCCTGCTGCCACCACTCCAGCCATGCCGGTACGTCGCCGAGCAGGCCCGGCGCTGCCACGAAGCCGACGCCCGACACCAACTCCTGCCGTAGGAGCAGCAGATGGAGGCCCGGACGCAGCGCGGCGAGGTCCACCGTGGCGGGGCGTCGGTCCTGTGCGGCCACCCGGGTCAGCAGGGCGGCCGTCTCGTCCCGGGTCTCGGCGACCGCGGCGAACACGGTCTCCAGCGTGGAACGGACCTGGGCGGCCACGGCCGCCTCGGCACCGCCGTCAAGCGTCGCGGTCGCGCCGACCGGGCCGGGGCTCCTGCTCATGGGCGCCCTCCAGCGGACGGGAACCGGACGCGGTGCGGGGCATCGCGAGACGCAGGCCGATGAGCCGCGCCGTCGAGTCCTGCACGCACCGCTCGGCCAGCGCTCTGGCCGAATCGTGGGCCCCATCTTGCACCGCCGAGATTACGGAGCGGTGACGGTCTGCGACTTCTTCACGATATTCGTCGTCCCCGAGCACCAGGCACATCAGCGCCCCCACCTCGGTCTGCAGCGCGACCTGTTCACGGGTCAGCCTCGCGGACTGCGCCGCCGCCGCGAGTTCGACGTGGAAACGGCCGTAGACGCGGCTGCGGGCGGCGGCGTCCTCGGCCGACGCCAGTTCGTCCAGGGTGCGCCGCAGCGCCCGCAGGTCGTCCGGTTCGGTGCGCTGCGCCGCGAGCCGGGCGGCGGCACCGGAGACGGCCGCCCAGTGGTCGCCGAGGTCGCGCAGTTCCTCCGTGCTCCAGCCGGCCAGCCGGACCCGCAGCCGGTCCTCGCCCGGCACCTCGGGCAGGGAGACGAAACTGCCGCCACCGCGTCCGCGCCGCGTGGTGACGAGCCCCTGCTGCCGGAGGGCCATGAGGGCCTCGCGCAGGGTGACCGTGGACACGCCGAGCTGCCCGGCCAGCTCCATCTCGCCGGGCAGCTGCTCGCCGTCGGCGAGCAGCCCGAGCTCGATGGCGTCGCCGATCCGGTGCACCACCGTCTCGACGCGGGCGCGGTTGTCCACGGGAGTGAAGACGGCTCTGCGGACGCCGTCGTCCCTGTGTTGCTTCACGGCCACCACCTTGTGCGTTGACTCAACCTTTACTCTAAAGGGGTCTTGAGATTTGAACTATGGCTTCATATCTTTCCGGTCAGTGTTGCAACGCGCCACCGCACCAGAAAGGTTCCCGCCCATGGAGGCACAGGCGATCCGGCTCCAGGGCCTGCGCAAGGAGTTCGGCGGTGCGACCGCCGTGGCCGGAGTCGATCTGGAGATAGCCGACGGCGAGTTCTTCTCGATGCTCGGCCCCTCCGGCTCCGGCAAGACGACCGTGCTGCGGATGATCGCCGGGTTCGAGCGTCCGACCGCCGGCCGGATCGAGCTGGCCGGGCAGGAGGTCACCGGCCTCGCGCCCTTCGAACGGGACGTCCACACCGTCTTCCAGGACTACGCCCTCTTCCCGCACATGACGGTGGAGCAGAACGTCGCCTACGGCCTGAAGGTCCGCAAGGTGCCCAAGGCCGAGCGGCTGGTGCGGGCCCGCAAGGCGCTCGCCGACGTCCGCCTCGAAGGGTTCGGCCGGCGCCGCCCGGGCCGGCTCTCCGGTGGCCAGCGCCAGCGCGTCGCCCTCGCCAGGGCCCTCGTCGGCCGCCCCGGCGTCCTGCTGCTCGACGAACCGCTCGGCGCCCTCGACCTCAAGCTGCGCGAGCAGATGCAGGTCGAACTCAAGGCGATCCAGCGCGAGGTCGGCATCACCTTCGTGTTCGTCACCCACGACCAGGAGGAGGCCCTGACGATGAGCGACCGCATCGCCGTCTTCCACCAGGGCCGCATCGAACAGGTCGGCACCCCGGCCGAGATCTACGAACGCCCCGCCACCCCGTTCGTCGCGGGCTTCGTCGGCACCTCCAACCTGCTGGAGGGCCAGTCCGCACAGCGGATCGTCGGTTTCCCGGGCACCTACAGCATCCGCCCCGAGAAGATCCGCGTCCTGAAGGAGTCCGCGGAGGCCGACGAACCGGAGCACTCCGGCACCACCGGCACCGTCGCCGAGGTCGTCTACCTGGGCGACTCCACCCGCTTCCTGGTGGACCTCGACGCCGGCGGCCGCCTCACCGCGCTCCAGCAGAACCTGGACACCTCCTCCGAGGACGTCGCCGCCCTGCGCGGCACCCGGGTCCGCCTCCGGTGGCACCACCGCCACGCGGTCCGGGTCCCCGACCCCAGCTGACCCCCCGCCCAGACCCCGTCACCCAGGGAGCACGTCGTGCGCCTCACCCGAACCCTCCAGGCCGCCGCCGCCGTCGCGGTGCTCCTCGCGGCCACCGCCTGCGGATCCTCCGACTCCGGCTCCTCCTCGGCCGGCGGCCTCAACCCGCCCGACCTCAAGGCCCCGACGAAACTCGGCGCGACCGAGGGGCAGGTCAACCTCATCGCCTGGGCCGGCTACGTCGAGGACGGCTCCAACGACCCGAAGATCGACTGGGTCGGCGACTTCGAGAAGCAGACCGGCTGCCAGGTCAACTCCAAGGTGGCCGCCAGCTCCGACGAGATGGTCAAGCTGATGAAGACCGGCCAGTACGACGCGGTCTCCGCCTCCGGGGACGCCTCCCTGCGCCTCATCGCCTCGGGCGACGCGGCCCCCGTCAACACCGCCCTCGTACCGAACTACAAGGACGTCTTCAGCGGCCTGAAGAAGGGCGCCTGGAACTCCGTCGACGGCCGGATGTACGGCATCCCGCACGGCCGGGGCGCCAACCTCCTCATGTACAACACCCAGAAGGTCACGCCCGCCCCCACCTCCTGGTCCGCGGTCTTCGACGACGCCTCCGCGTACAAGGGCCACGTCACCGCGTACGACTCACCCATCTACATAGCCGACGCGGCGCTCTATCTGAAGTCCGCCAGGCCCGAGTTGAAGATCAAGGACCCCTACGCGCTCGACCAGAAGCAGTTCGACGCGGCGGTCGCCCTGCTGAAGAAGCAGAGCGCGAACGTGGGGGAGTACTGGAGCGACTACCTGAAGGAGATCTCCGCGTTCAAGAGCGGCGACTCCGTCATCGGCACCAGCTGGCAGGTCATCGCCAACCTCACCGCCGACGAGGGCGCCAAGGTGAAGGCGTTCGTCCCCGAGGAGGGCTCCACCGGCTGGTCCGACACCTGGATGGTCTCCGCCAAGGCCAAGCACCCCAACTGCGCGTACAAGTGGATGGACTGGATCATCTCCCCGAAGGTGAACGCCCAGGTCGCCGAGTACTTCGGTGAGGCCCCCGCCAACTCCAAGGCCTGCGCGGACACCAGTGACACCTCCTTCTGCGACACCTTCCACGCCGCCGACGAGAGCTACTGGAAGAACATCGCCTTCTGGAACACGCCCATCGAGCAGTGCCTGGACGGCCGCACGGACGTCCGGTGCGTCCCGTACGCCAAGTGGGTCCAGGCCTGGACCGAGATCAAGGGCTGACGAGCGATGACCTCCACCCTGCCGGCCGCCGGACGCTCCCCCGTCCGGCGGCTCGCCGGGACCCTGCACCGGCACTCCCGGCTGCGGCTGTCCCTGCTCCTGACCGCGCCGCTGCTGTGGCTCGCGGTGCTCTATCTCGGTTCGCTGGCCGTGCTGTTCGTCTCCGCGTTCTGGACGACCGACTCCTTCACCTCGGAGGTCGTCAAGGTCTGGTCGACGGACAACTTCCGTGAACTGTTCACCACGCCCGTCTTCCGCCAGGTCGTCCTGCGCAGCATCGGCGTCGCCCTCGCGGTCACCGCGCTGTGTGCCGTGATCGCCTTCCCCGTCGCCTTCTACACCGCCCGCGTCGCCCGGCCCCGGTGGCGCCCCCTGCTCGTCGTCGCCATCCTCACCCCGCTGTGGGCGAGTTACCTCGTCAAGGTCTACGCCTGGCGGCTGATCCTCTCCCAAGGGGGCCTCGCCGACTGGCTGTTGCGGCCCTTCGGGCTCAGCGGCCCCGGCTTCGGCCTGACCGCGGCGATCATCGCGCTGACCTACCTCTGGCTGCCGTACATGATCCTTCCGATCCACACGGCACTGGAGCAACTGCCCGCCGACCTCCTGGACGCGTCGGCCGATCTGGGCGCCGGGGCGGGCCGCACCTTCCGCTCCGTCGTGCTGCCGATGGTCCTGCCGTCCGTGGCCGCCGGCTCGGTCTTCACCTTCTCGCTCAGTCTCGGCGACTACATCACCGTGCAGATCGTCGGCGGCAGGACCCAGCTCATCGGCAACGTCGTCTACTCCAACATCGAACTGAACCTGCCCATGGCCGCCGCGCTCGGCACGGTCCCCGTCGTGGTCATCGTGGTGTACCTCCTCGCGATGCGCCGTACGGGCGCCCTGAGCAGTCTCTGAGGAGCCCGCTGTGCATCTCTCCCGTCCCGCGCGCATCGCCCTGCGCGTCGCCGCCGGGCTCGGCTTCGCGGTCGTCTACGTGCCGCTCGCGCTGGTCCTGGTCAACTCCTTCAACCCGGACCGCAGCGCGAGCTGGCCGCCGTCCGGTCTCACCGTCCACTGGTGGTCGGCGGCCTGGGACAACGCGGGCGCCCGCGACGCGCTGTGGGTCTCGGTCAAGGCGGGCCTCGGCGCCACGGCGATCGCCCTGGTACTGGGCACGCTGATCGCCTTCGCGGTCGCCCGCCACCGCTTCTTCGGCCGCGGCGCCGTCTCCTTCGTGGTCGTCCTGCCGATCGCGCTGCCCGGCATCGTCACGGGCATCGCCCTCAACTCGGCGTTCAGCACGGTGCTCGAACCGCTCGGCGTCGGACTCGGCATGTTCACCGTGATCGTCGGCCACGCCACGTTCTGCATCGTCGTCGTCTTCAACAACGTCGTCGCCCGTCTCCGCCGCACCTCCGGCAGCTACGAGGAGGCCGCGATGGACCTGGGAGCGGACACCTTCCGGGCCTTCGTCGACGTCACCTTCCCGCTGGTGCGCTCGGCGCTGCTGGCCGGCGGACTGCTGGCCTTCGCGCTGTCCTTCGACGAGATCGTCGTCACGACGTTCACGGCCGGTCCCGGCATCGAGACCCTGCCGATCTGGATCTTCAACAACATGACGCGACCCCAGCAGGCGCCGGTCGTGAACGTCGTCGCGGCCGTCCTCGTGCTGCTCTCCGTCGTCCCGATCTACGGGGCCCAGCGGCTCTCGGCGGACACCGCCACCGAGAGCAGGATCTGACCGGGCCCGCACCGCGGGCGGCCCCGTTCCCGGATCACCGAGGCTGCTGCCCCGGCAGGCCGGGGCCCGCCCCGTTCGACGCCGGGACGCCGGGACCGGCAGGACCCGGAGCGGGGCGATCCGGCCCCGTGGGCTCCGGGGCCGCGGCGAGGAGGTCCCGCATGTCACGCAACCGCCGCTGCCCCCGGCCGCCGCCGACGACGGCCCAGGTCAGGAAGACCACCGCCAGCAGCCCGAACCCGAGCGTCTGCCGCGGTCCCGCCGTCAGGGCCGTCAGCACCACCACACCCCCGAAGAGGAGGAAGAGGAACACCAGGGCCGCCCCACGGTGCCGGGTCCGGTGCAGCCGCCGGTCCACCAGGTCCCGCATGGCCTCCCGCCGCTCCGGATCGGCGGGCACCTCGCCCGCGCGCACCTGCCGTTCCAGGTCGGCGAGTCCCTCGGCCGAGCCACCCGCTGCCCGCTTCTCCCGGGAGCGGATCCGCAGGGCGAACCAGAGACCTCCCACGGACGTGATCACGACCCGGGCCAGCACGGCCGGGACCGAGCGCCCCGGATAGATCAGCAGCAGGACGGCCGTGGCCACCAGCCACGACAGGACGACCTGGAGCCACAGGTGCCGGGTCAGGACGTCGGAGAGCTTCCCCATCATCGGTCTCCCCTTCCGCGACGGGCTCCCTCGGATCCCGCCCGCTGCGCGCACCGTGTGTGCGCGGAGCCTTCCGACTACCCCTGAGAAGACCCCTCATGCGGGCGAAGTGACCTACGTCGGGGGCCCGTTGGGCTGCCCACGGGTGTCCGGCGGTGACCCGGACCGTGCACCCCGACGCTCGTCGCGGCTATCCCGCGTGCTCCCGCATCCACGCCTCGACCTCGTCCGCCGAGCGCGGCAGGGCGCCCGACAGGTTCTCGTAGCCGTCCGCCGTGACCAGGAGGTCGTCCTCGATCCGGACGCCGATGCCCCGCCACTCCTCGGGCACCGTCAGGTCGTCCGGCTGGAAGTACAGGCCCGGCTCCACGGTGAGGACCATGCCCGGCTCCAGGACACCGCCGACGTAGTCCTCGTTGCGGGCCTGCGCGCAGTCGTGCACGTCGAGTCCGAGCATGTGTCCCGTGCCCGCCATGGTGAAGCGACGCTGCAGACCGAGGTCGAACGCCCGTGACACCGGGCCCTCGACGAAACCCCAGGCCACCAGCCGCTCGGTCATCGACCACTGGGCGGCGTCATGGAAGGCGCGGTACGGGGCGCCGGGCTTCACCGCCGCCATGCCGGCCTCCTGCGCCTCGTACACCGCGTCGTAGATCTCCCGCTGCAGCGGTGTGAACGTGCCGCTGACCGGGAGGGTGCGGGTCACGTCGGCGGTGTACAGCGTGCGGGTCTCCACGCCCGCGTCGAGAAGCAGCAGTTCACCGGGGCGGACGGGGCCGTCGTTCTCCACCCAGTGCATGATCGTGGCGTGCTCGCCGGCCGCGCAGATCGAGCCGTAGCCGACGTCATTGCCCTCGACCCGGGCGCGCCGGAAGAACGTGCCCTCGATCCACCGCTCCGACGTGGCGACGGCCTGCGACAACTCCCGTACGACGTCGACGAATCCGCGCACGGTGGAGTCCACCGCCCGGCGCAGCTCGCCGATCTCCCACGCGTCCTTCACCAGCCGCAGCCCCGACAGCGCCTCCTCCAGCTCCGCGTCCCGCTCCTCGTCGGTGACGAGAGCCGCGTCGATCGCGGGGGCGTGCCCGCGTACGACACGGGTCGGGACGCCGGTGTCCGCCAGGTCCTGGGAGAGCGTGCGGATGTCCCGGCAGGGGAGCCCGAGCACCTGCTCCGACTCGGCCAGGGAGCGGCGCCTGCCCATCCACAGCTCGGCCGTCATGCCCGTCCAGAACTCGTCGCTGTCCCGGCTGTCACGGGGGAGCTGATAGCAGTGCGCGTCGTGGCCGCCGTCCGCCCGCGGCTCCAGCACCAGCGCCCCGTCACGGGCCTGATCGCCCGTCATGTGGACGTAGCCCGAGTACGCGCGGAACGGGTAGTGGGTGTCGTTCGACCTGTTCCGGAGGCCGCCGGACGGCACGACCAGCCGCTCGCCCGGGAACAGGGCGGACAGCGCGGCACGACGCCGGGCCGCGTGCGCCGCCTGCTCGCCCGGCGGCAGGTCGCCCCGCTCGGTGTCGGCCCAGCCCGTACGCATCAGGGCGGACAGCTCGTCGGAGATTCCACGGTAGAGACCGTTCTTCCGGGCCTTGGCCACGGCGGACACCTTCTTCTTCAGCTCGTCTCGGTCAGTTCGGGTCACGGCGGTCGGGGCGGCCCGGCTGTGCCGTGGGACGGCGGCCGGCAGGGCGCCCACCCGGCGTGTCCGCTCACGGCGCCGGCCATTCCGTACAACAGAAGCATGTGACATAGTACTGACGTGAGCAAGCCCCTTACCTGCGATGTCGTGGTCGTCGGTGCCGGAATGGTGGGTGCCGCCTGCGCTCTGTACGCGGCTCGCGCCGGCCTCGACGTGGCCGTGGTGGACCGCGGCCCGGTCGCCGGCGGCACGACCGGCGCGGGCGAGGGGAACCTCCTCGTCTCCGACAAGGAACCCGGCCCCGAACTCGATCTCGCCCTGCTCTCCGGGCGGTTGTGGGCCGACCTCGCCGAGGAACACGCGGCGGCTGTGGAGTACGAGGCCAAGGGCGGGGTCGTCGTGGCCTCCACGCCCGACGGGCTGGCCGCGCTGGAGACGTTCGCGACCGCCCAGCGCGCGGCGGGTGTCCTGGCCGAACCGGTCACCGCCGACCGGCTCCACGACCTGGAACCGCACCTGGCCGCCGGCCTCGCGGGCGCCGTGCACTACCCGCAGGACACCCAGGTGATGCCCGCCCTCGCCGCCGCCCGCCTCGTCCGGGCCTCGGGTGCGCGGCTGTTCACGGGGCACACCGTGACCGAGGTGCTGCGGGCGCGGGACGGATCGGTCCGCGGGGTGCGCACCGACCGGGGCGACCTGCACGCGCCGGCCGTCGTCAACGCGGCCGGGACCTGGGGCCGTGAGGTGGCGGCCCGCGCCGGTGTCGGCCTTCCCGTCCTGCCCCGCCGCGGGTTCGTCCTGGTGACCGAACCGCTGCCGCGCCGCGTCCGGCACAAGGTGTACGCCGCGGACTACGTCGCCGACGTGGCCAGCGACTCGGCCGCCCTCCAGACCTCACCGGTGGTCGAGGGCACGGCGGCCGGTCCGGTCCTGATCGGCGCCAGCCGTGAACGGGTCGGCTTCGACCGCTCGTTCTCGCTGCCGGTCGTCCGCCAACTGGCGGCGGGCGCCACCCGGCTCTTCCCCTTCCTGGCGGAGGTGCGCGCCCTGCGGACCTATCTCGGCTTCCGGCCGTATCTGCCGGACCACCTGCCCGCGATCGGCCCGGACCCCCGGGCGCCCGGCCTCTTCCACGCCTGCGGCCACGAAGGCGCGGGGATCGGTCTGTCCACCGGGACCGGTCACCTCCTCGCGCAGGTCATGACCGGCGCGACACCCGACCTCGACCTCGCGCCGTTCCGGCCCGACCGCTTCCCCGAGGAGGCCGTGTGAACCCGCTGGAGCTGGCCGGGGCCGAGCCCGGACCCGCGTTCACCGTCACCCTCGACGGCCGCGAGATCGAGGCACTGCCCGGCCGTACGGTGGCCGCCGCGCTGTGGGCCGCGGGCGTCGCCTCCTGGCGCACCACCCGCGACTCCGGCCGGCCGCGCGGTGTCTTCTGCGGCATCGGCGTCTGCTTCGACTGCCTCGTCACCGTCAACGACCGCCCCAACCAACGGGCCTGCCTGGTCCCGCTGGAACCCGGCGACGCGATCCGCACCCAGGACGGCACCGGCCACGACGTGGGCCGCGGTCAGGAAGGCACGGGCCACGATGACTGACGGACGGCACCACCTGGCGGTGATCGGCGCGGGGCCCGCGGGGCTCGCCGCGTCCCTCGCCGCGGCGGCCCGCGGGATCCGCGTGACGCTGATCGACGCGGGCGTCACGGCGGGCGGCCAGTTCTACCGGCGCCCCGCACCCGGTCTGCGCGCCCGTCGTCCCGGCGCCCTGCACCACCAGTGGCGCACCTGGGAGCGACTGGAGGAAGGGCTCGCGCGGCACCTGGAAGCGGGCGCGGTCGAGCACCTGACGGATCATCATGTCTGGCTGGTGGAAGGGGCGACGGCCGGGGGCGACAACGGCACGGCGCCGGCCTTCGCGGTGCACGCCCTGCCGGGCCCCCTCCAGGAACGCTCCGTCGTCGTACGGGCGGAGGCGGTGCTCCTCGCCACCGGCGGATACGAGAAGGTGCTGCCGTTCCCCGGCTGGACCCTTCCGGGTGTCGTGACGGCGGGCGGGGCCCAGGCCATGCTCAAGGGCGGACTCGTCGTACCGGGCCGCACCGCCGTCGTCGCCGGGACCGGGCCGCTGCTGCTGCCGGTGGCCACCGGACTGGCCGCCGCCGGGGCCGACGTCGCCGCGCTGGTGGAGTCCGCCGACCCGCGCGCCTTCGCCCGCCGGGCCGCCGCGCTGGCGGCCCAGCCCGGAAAGATCGCCGAGGGCGCGCGCTACGCGGCCCGACTCCTGCGCCACCGCGTCCCGTTCCTCCCCCACCACACCGTGGTCGAGGCGCACGGCGAGGAGCGGCTCGACGCCGTCACCGTCGCCGCGCTGGACGCCGACGGACGGGTCAGGGCCGGTACCGGGCGGCGCATCCCCTGCGACACCCTCGCCGTCGGCCACGGCATGATCCCGCACACCGATCTCGCCGGGGCGCTCGGCTGCCGCACCGACGGACTCCGGGTCGACGTGGACGACGAGCAGCGCACCGACGTGCCCGGTGTCTGGGCCGCGGGGGAGACCACCGGTGTCGGCGGTTCCGCCCTCGCCCTTGCGGAGGGACACATCGCGGGCCGATCCATCGCGGCCCGGCTCTCCGGTACCGCACCCGACCCGCGCGCGGCGGCCCGCGCGATCCGCTCCCGTACCCGCCTGCGGGCCTTCTCCGAGGCGCTCGACACCGTGTACGCGCCGCCCGCGCACTGGACGGACCAGGTCACCGACGACACCGTCGTGTGCCGCTGCGAGGAGGTGACGGGCGGCCCGATCCGCCAGGCCGTCGCCGACCTCGGCGCCAGTGACGTCCGCACGGTGAAGCTCCTCACCCGCGCCGGGATGGGATGGTGCCAGGGCCGGATGTGCGAGCCGGCGGTGGCCGGCCTCGCGGGCTGCGAACCGACCCCCGCGCGCAGGCTGTTGGCGCGCCCGGTACCGCTCGGCGTGCTCGCGAGGGCCGGAGAGGAACCGGATGGCTGAGCGCCGGGCCCCGTCCCCCTCCGCCCGGCCGCCGACCGTGCGCCACCGGTCCCCGTCCTGAGCCTCAGCTGAGGCCTTCCACTCGGGCTTCAGTAAAATGTCACACCCTATCGAGAGGGATGAGTACGTCATGACGGTCACCCCCGACCACCGCCCCTGGCGCGGAGTCCTCGTCGCCACCGCGCTCCCGCTGAACGACGACCTCTCCGTGGACCACGACCGCTACGCCGAGCACTGCGCCTGGCTGGTCGAGAACGGCTGCGACGGAGTCGTGCCCAACGGCTCCCTCGGCGAGTACCAGGTCCTCACCCCCGAGGAACGCGCCCGGGTCGTCGAGACGGCCGTCTCCGCGATCGGCGGGCAGCGGGTGATGCCCGGCGTCGCCGCCTACGGTTCCGCAGAGGCGCGCCGCTGGGCCGAGCAGGCCGCCGAGGCGGGCTGCGGCGCCGTGATGCTCCTGCCGCCCAACGCCTACCGGGCCGACGAGCGGTCCGTCCTCGCCCACTACGCCGAGGTCGCCCGGACGGGCCTCCCCGTCGTCGCGTACAACAACCCCATCGACACCAAGGTCGACCTGGTCCCCGAGCTGCTCGCCGAGCTGTACGCGGCCGGTTCGATCCAGGGCGTCAAGGAGTTCTCCGGGGATGTGCGGCGCGCCTACCGCATCGCCGAACTCGCCCCGGACCTCGATCTGCTGGTCGGGGCCGACGACGTCCTGCTGGAACTCGCCGTGGCGGGCGCCAAGGGCTGGGTGGCCGGCTACCCGAACGCGCTGCCCCGGGCGAGTGTCGAGCTGTACCGCGCCGCCGTCGCCGGAGACCTCGACACGGCGGGCAAGCTCTACCGGCAGCTGCACCCGCTGCTGCGCTGGGACTCCCAGGTCGAGTTCGTCCAGGCCATCAAGCTGTCCATGGACGTCGTCGGCCGCCACGGCGGCCCGGTCCGCCCGCCCCGCGTACCGCTCCTGCCCGCCCAGGAGGCGGCCGTCAGGGCGGCCACGGAACGGGCCGTCGCCGCCGGTCTCGTCTGAGCGGCGGCCGGCCCGCCGCTCGTCCGTCCCGCCGACACCACCCAGGAGTGCCATGCGCAGCAAAATCGTCCTGCACGCCGTCGACTCGCACACCGAGGGCATGCCCACCCGGGTGATCACGGGCGGCATCGGCACGATCCCGGGCGCGACGATGAACGAGCGGCGGCTGTACTTCCGTGAGCACCGCGACGACGTCAAGCAGCTCCTGATGAACGAACCGCGGGGGCACGCGGCGATGAGCGGCGCCGTCCTCCAGCCGTCCACCCGGCCGGACTGCGACTTCGGCGTGATCTACATCGAGGTCTCCGGCTACCTCCCGATGTGCGGACACGGCACGATCGGTGTCGCGACCGTGCTGGTGGAGACGGGCATGGTCGAGGTCGTCGAGCCGGTCACCACGATCCGGCTCGACACCCCGGCGGGCGTCGTCGTCGCCGAGGTCGCCGTCGAGGACGGCGCGGCGAAGGAGGTGACGCTGCGGAACGTGCCCTCGTTCTCCGTCGGCCTCGACCTGAAGGCCACGCTCGCCGACGGGCGCACGGTGACCTACGACCTCGCGTACGGCGGGAACTTCTACGCGATCCTGCCGCTGGAGCAGTTCGGACTGCCTTTCGACCGCTCCCGCAAGGACGAGATCCTCGCGGCCGGACTGGCCCTGATGGACGCGGTCGAGGACGGGGGCGGGCCCGTGCACCCCGAGGACCCGTCCATCCGCGGCTGCCACCACGTCCACCTGTACGCCCCCGGGGCGACGGCCCGTCTCTCGCGCCACGCGATGGCCATCCACCCCGGCTGGTTCGACCGGTCGCCCTGCGGGACGGGCACCAGCGCGCGCATGGCCCAGCTGCACGCGCGGGGCGAACTCCCGCTGCACACCGAGTTCGTGAACGAGTCGTTCATCGGGACACGGTTCACCGGACGGCTGCTCGGTGTGACCGAAGTGGCCGGGATCCCCGCGGTGCTGCCCAGCTTCACGGGCCGCGCGTGGATCACCGGGACGGCCCAGTACCTCCTCGACCCCACCGATCCGTTCCCGGCCGGGTTCGTCCTGTGAGCGGCCCGCCCCGGGGACGTAGATACTGGTGGTCCGAGTAGGACGTGACATGGCACCCGGCCGGTGCGGCGACAAGGCGGCGCACCGGCCCGTACGAGGAGACCCGATGGCCGCCCAGCGCAGCAGCGCACCTTCCGCCGCTCCCGCCCTGCCCTCACTGGGCGGGAAGCGGAGCAGCTATCGCGAGCGCGTGGCCGACGCGCTGCGGGCGGCCCTGATCGCGGGCGAACTGCGGGCCGGCGAGGTCTACTCGGCGCCCACGCTGGCGGCGCGCTTCGGTGTGTCGGCGACGCCGGTCCGCGAGGCGATGCTCGATCTGGCCAAGGAGGGACTGGTCGACACGGTGCCGAACAAGGGGTTCCGGGTCACCGCGGTCTCCGAGCGGCAGCTCGACGAGTACACGCACATCCGCTCCCTCGTCGAGATCCCCACGGTCGTGCGGCTGGCCACCACGGCGGACCCCGTCTCCCTGGAGGCCCTGCGTCCCGCGGCCCGGGAGATCGTGACCGCCGCGGCGGCCGGCGACCTCATCGCGTACGTGGAGGCGGACATCCGGTTCCACCTGGGCCTCCTCGCCCTCGCGGGCAACGCGCACCTGGTGGAGGTCGTCGGCGACCTGAGGAAGCGCTCGCGCCTGTACGGGCTCACGGCGCTCGTCGAGGCGGGCCGGCTGGAGGCCTCGGCGGAGGAGCACCTGGAGCTTCTCGACGCCCTCCTGGACCGCGACGAGCAGGCGGTGCGCTCGGTGATGACCCGCCACCTGGGGCATGTCCGGGGGCTGTGGGCCGCTCCCTGAGGGGTCGCCACATGGCCGTTCGTGAAATGGCCGGTCCATTACGCAAGCAGCTTGCATTTCTTGCGCTATTCTTGCGGTCATGACGCGACGACTTGCTCAGGTGGCGAAGAAGGTCGGGGTCAGCGAGGCCACGGTCAGCCGGGTGCTCAACGGCAAGCCCGGAGTCTCCGATTCCACCCGGCAGGCGGTTCTCTCCGCCCTGGACGTCCTCGGCTACGAGCGGCCGACCCAGTTGCGCGGCGAACGCGCGCGGCTCGTCGGGCTGGTCCTGCCCGAGCTGCAGAACCCGATCTTCCCGGCCTTCGCCGAAGTGATCGGCGGGGCGCTCGCCCAGCTCGGTCTCACGCCCGTGCTGTGCACGCAGACCAAGGGCGGAGTCTCCGAGGCGGACTATGTGGAACTGCTGCTTCAGCAGCAGGTCTCGGGCGTGGTCTTCGCCGGCGGTCTCTACGCGCAGGCGGACGCTCCGCACGACCACTACCGGCAGCTCGCGGACCGCAACATTCCGGTGGTGCTGGTCAACGCGGCCATCGAACACCTCGGATTCCCCTGCGTCTCCTGCGACGACGCGGTCGCCGTCGAACAGGCCTGGCGCCATCTCGACTCCCTCGGCCACGAGCGCATCGGCCTCGTCCTCGGCCCCGGCGACCACATGCCCTCGGGCCGCAAGCTCGCCGCCGCGCGCGCCCTCGCGCCGCACCTGCCCGACGAGCACGTCGCCCGGGCGATGTTCTCGCTGGAGGGCGGTCAGGCCGCGGCCACCCGGCTGCTCGACCGGGGCGTCACCGGGATCATCTGCGCGAGTGACCCGCTCGCGCTCGGCGCCGTACGGGCCGCCCGCCGCAAGGGACTCAGTGTGCCGGGCGAGATCTCCGTCGTCGGCTACGACGACTCGG
The DNA here is from genome assembly GCF_002078175.1 of Streptomyces sp. M41(2017). Lineage (GTDB taxonomy): Bacteria > Actinomycetota > Actinomycetes > Streptomycetales > Streptomycetaceae > Streptomyces. Next base: position 4,819,298 of record NZ_MWFK01000001.1, read on the forward strand.
CCTTCATGAACTGCACCGAACCCCCGCTGACCACCGTCCGCCAGCCGATCGAGGCGATGGGGCGCGCCGCGGTGGAACTGCTCAACGCGCAGATCGGCGGCAGCAGTGTGACGGCCGAAGAGCTCCTGTTCGAGCCGGAGTTGGTCGTGCGCGGGTCGACAGCGCAGGCCCCCCGCGGCTGAAGTTTCCCGCAACCATACGCCACAGGGATCCCTGTCGCTGTCAAATAATTACAGATTCTGCGCGACATCTTGCGGACGGATGTCGTCGGTGCTTGAGTGTGCGGCGCCAGAACACGGCGGCGCGCCCGCCGTGGGCCTTCCTCGCTCCAGCCCGAAGGGGTCCACCAATGAGAAGCACCGGGTTCCGCCGTACCTTCGTCACGCTCATGGCGTCGTCCGTCGTGCTCAGCGCCGCCGCGTGCGGTTCGAGCGACGACGACGGCAAGGCGGCCGACGGAAAGACCCGTATCACCGTCAACTGCGAGCCGCCCAAGAGCGCCAAGGTCGACCGCTCGTTCTTCGACGCCGACACCAAGGCCTTCGAGAAGGCCAACCCGAACATCGACGTCGTCAGCCACGACGCGTTCCCCTGTCAGGACCCGAAGACCTTCGACGCCAAGCTCGCCGGCGGCCAGATGGAGGACGTGTTCTACACGTACTTCACCGACGCCAAGCACGTCGTCGACGTCAACCAGGCCGCCGACATCACGAGTTACGTCAAGGACCTGAAGAGCTACAGCACCATCCAGCAGCAGCTGCGCGACATCTACACCGTGGACGGCAAGATCTACGGCGTCCCGCGCACCGGCTACTCGATGGGCCTCATCTACAACAAGGCGCTCTTCAAGAAGGCCGGCCTCGACCCCGACAAGCCCCCGGCCACCTGGGAGGAGCTGCGCGCGGACGCCAAGAAGATAGCCGCGCTCGGCAAGGGCACCGTCGGCTACGCCGATTACAGCGCCCAGAACCAGGGCGGCTGGCACTTCACCGCCGAGCTCTACTCGCAGGGCGGCGACGTCGTCAGTGAGGACGGCAAGAAGGCCAACATCGACACCGCCGAGGGCAAGGCCGTCCTGCAGAACCTCAAGGACATGCGCTGGAGCGACAACTCCATGGGCAGCAAGCAACTGCTGGTCATCAACGACGTCCAGCAGATGATGGGCTCCGGCAAGCTCGGCATGTACCTCTCCGCGCCCGACAACATCCCGATCCTGGTCAAGGAGAAGGGCGGCAACTACAAGGACCTCGGCCTGGCTCCGATGCCCGGCGGCAAGGGCACGCTCATCGGCGGCGACGGCTACATGTTCAACAAGAAGGACACGCCGGCCCAGATCAAGGCGGGCCTCAAGTGGCTCGACTCCATGTTCCTGACGCCCGGCGACGGCTTCCTCGGTGACTACGCCCGCGCCAAGCAGAACAACGCCCCGGTCGGCCTGCCCGAGCCGCGCCTGTTCACCGGCGCCGCGGACGCCAAGGACCAGGAGGTCAAGAAGGCGAACGCGAACGTGCCGGTGGAGAACTACCAGGCCTTCCTCGACGGCAACCAGAGCCTCGACATGAAGATCGAGCCGCCGCAGGCCCAGCAGATCTACTCCGTCCTCGACGGCGCGGTGTCCGCGGTCCTCACCAAGAAGGACGCCGATATCGACCAGCTCCTCAAGGACGCCTCCGGAAAGATCGACTCCATCCTGGCCCGAGGCTGACACCGTTCATGAAGACCGCATCGAAGCCCCCCGCAGCGTTCCCTCCGGCCGCCGTCGGCGCGCCGGAGGCGCCGCGGTCGGCAGGACGCCGGCCCGGGACCCCCTGGCGCCGGCGCCTGGCCGACCAGGCCCGCGCCTACGCGTTCCTCATCGGCGGTGTGCTCTGCTTCGTCCTGTTCTCCTGGTACCCGGCGATCCGCGCGGTCGTGATCGCCTTCCAGAAGTACACGCCCGGCAGCGGCGGTGAATGGGTCGGCACCGCCAACTTCACCCGGGTCTTCCACGACCCGGAGTTCACCGCCGCCTGGCGCAACACCCTCACCTTCACCGTGATCGCCCTCCTCATCGGCTTCGCGGTCCCCTTCGTACTGGCGCTGGTCCTCAACGAACTGCGGCACGCGAAGGCCTTCTTCCGCGTCGTGGTCTATCTGCCGGTGATGATCCCGCCGGTGGTCAGCGCCCTGCTGTGGAAGTGGTTCTACGATCCCGGAGCGGGCCTCGCCAACGAGGCGCTGCGCTTCCTGCACCTGCCGACCTCCAACTGGTCGAACGGCGCCGACACCGCACTCGTCTCGCTGGTCATCGTGGCCACCTGGGCCAACCTCGGCGGCACCGTCCTCATCTACCTCGCCGCGCTGCAGAGCATCCCCGGCGAGCTGTACGAGGCGGCCGAGCTGGACGGCGCGAGCCTCCTCCAGCGCGTCCGGCACGTGACGATCCCGCAGACCCGCTTCATCATCCTGATGCTGATGCTGCTGCAGATCATCGCCACCATGCAGGTGTTCACGGAACCGTTCGTGATCACCGGCGGCGGCCCCGAGGACAAGACGGTCACGGTGCTCTACCTGATCTACAAGTACGCCTTCCTCTACAACGACTTCGGAGGGGCCTGCGCGCTCAGCGTCATGCTGCTCGTCCTGCTGAGCGCCTTCTCCGCGGTGTACCTGAGGCTGACCCGCTCGGAAGGGGACGACGCATGAGCACGCGCACCCTGGTCTCCCCGCTCACCCTGGCCCGCCCGCGCGGCAAGGCCGTCTACTGGACCGTCTTCTGCGGCGTCGTCCTGCTCTTCGCGCTGGCCTTCCTGTTCCCCGTCTACTGGATGGTGACCGGCGCCATGAAGTCGCCGGACGAGGTGACGCGTACACCGCCGACCCTCGTCCCCGACACGTGGCACCTGTCCGGCTACACCGACGCGTGGGACCTGATGGACCTGCCCACGCACCTGTGGAACACGGTCGTCCAGGCGGCGGGGGCCTGGATCCTCCAGCTCGTCTTCTGCACCGCCGCCGCGTACGCCCTCTCCAAGCTGAAGCCGGCCTTCGGCAAGGTGATCCTCGGCGGCATCCTCGCCACCCTGATGGTCCCGGCGCAGGCCCTGGTCGTACCGAAGTACCTGACGGTCGCCGACCTGCCCCTCATCCACACCAGTCTGCTGAACGACCCGCTCGGCATCTGGCTGCCGGCCGTCGCCAACGCCTTCAACCTCTATCTCCTCAAACGCTTCTTCGACCAGATCCCGCGCGACGTCCTGGAGGCCGCCGAGATCGACGGCGCCGGGAAACTGCGCACCTTGTGGTCGATCGTGCTGCCGATGTCCCGGCCCGTCCTCGGCGTCGTGTCGATCTTCGCCCTGGTCGCCGTGTGGCAGGACTTCCTCTGGCCGCTGATGGTCTTCTCCGACACCGACAAACAGCCGATCAGCGTGGCACTCGTCCAGCTGTCGCAGAACATCCAACTGACCGTGCTCATCGCCGCGATGGTCATCGCGAGCATCCCCATGGTCGTGATGTTCCTGGTCTTCCAACGGCACATCATCGCCGGGATCAGCGCGGGCAGCACCAAGGGCTGACGCCTGTACGTGACCTCCTCGAACGAAAGGCATCGCACCGTGGGACAGCCCCGCCCTGCCCGAAATCAGTCCGCGTGGTGGCGATCCGCCGTCATCTACCAGGTGTACGTCCGCAGCTTCTCGGACGGCGACGGCGACGGCACCGGCGACCTCGCGGGTGTCCGCGCCAGACTTCCCTATCTCGCCGAACTCGGCGTGGACGCACTGTGGTTCAACCCCTGGTACCGCTCGCCCATGGCCGACGGCGGCTACGACGTCGCCGACTACCGCTCCATCGACCCGGCCTTCGGGACGCTCGCCGAGGCGGAGAAGCTCATCGCCGAGGCCCGTGAACTGGGCATCCGCACCCTGGTCGACATCGTGCCCAACCACGTGTCCGACCAGCACCCGTGGTTCCAGGCGGCCCTCGCGGGCGGCCCGGAACGCGACCTGTTCCACTTCCGCCCCGGCCGCGGCGAGAACGGCGAACTCCCGCCCAACGACTGGCCCTCCCAGTTCGCCGGCTCCACCGAACCCGTGTGGACCCGGCTGCCCGACGGCGACTGGTACCTCCACCTCTTCACCCCCGAGCAGCCGGACCTCAACTGGGACCACCCGGCCGTCCGGCAGGAGCACGAGGAGATCCTCCGCTTCTGGTTCGACCGGGGCGTCGCGGGCGTCCGCATCGACTCGGCCGCGCTGCTCGCCAAGGACCCCGAGCTGCCGGACTACGTCGAGGGCGTCGACCCGAACCCGTACGTCGACCGCGACGACCTGCACGACATCTACCGCTCCTGGCGGTCGGTCGCCGACGCCTACGACGGGGTCTTCGTCGGCGAGGTCTGGCTCCCCGACACCGAGCGCTTCGCCCGCTACCTGCGTCCGGACGAGCTGCACACCGCGTTCAACTTCTCCTTCCTGTCCTGCCCCTGGGACGCGGCACGGCTGCGTACCTCCATCGACGACACCCTCGCGGAGCACGCGCCCGTCGGGGCGCCGGCCACCTGGGTGCTGTGCAACCACGATGTGACCCGCACGGTCACCCGCTACGGCCGCACCGAGACCGGCTTCGAGTTCACCGCCAAGGCCTTCGGCACCCCCACCGATCTCGCCCTCGGCACCCGAAGGGCCCGGGCCGCCGCCCTGCTCTCGCTCGCCCTGCCCGGCTCCGTGTACGTCTACCAGGGCGAGGAACTCGGCCTGCCCGAGGTCGAACTGCCGCTGGAGAGCATCCAGGACCCGATGTACCTCCGCTCCGGCGGAACCGACCCGGGCCGCGACGGATGCCGGGTGCCCCTGCCCTGGCAGGCCGAGGCGCCGCACGCCGGGTTCGGCGGCGACCCGTGGCTCCCGCAACCCGCCGACTGGCCCGCCTACGCGGCCGACCGGCAGGCCGAGGACCCCGACTCGATGCTGAGCCTGTACCGGACCGCCCTCGGCATCCGCCGCGCCGAACCCGGATTCGGCGACGGCCCGCTCACCTGGCTGCCCGCACCCGAGGGCGTCCTCGCCTTCGCCCGCACCGACGGCCTGCTCTGCGTCGTCAACCTGGCCGACGGACCGGTCGAACTCCCGGAGCACTCCGAACTCCTGCTCGGCAGCGCCGCGCTGGACGCGGACGGATTCCTCCCACCGGACACGGCGGTGTGGCTGCGCGCCTGACGCCGCCGGACCGCGCACCGCTGCCCCCACCCCCACCTCGAAGGGATCAGCACATGCACAGCAGCACTGCCGGACGCGTCGGACGCGTGCCCCTCGCCTGCGCCGCGGCCGTCGCCCTCGCCGCCGGGACGCTCGCCGCCACCACGGCCCACGCCGCGGTGGCGGCGGCCGGCGCGAGTCTCCCCTTCACCTCGGTCGAGGCGGAGTCGGCCACCACGACGGGTACGAGGATCGGCCCCGACTACACCCAGGGCAGCCTCGCCTCGGAGGCCTCCGGCCGGCAGGCCGTCCGCCTGTCCGCGGGCCAGCGCGTCGAGTTCACCGCCCCGCGCGCGGCCAACGCCGTGAACGTCTCCTACAGCGTCCCCGACGGGCAGTCGGGGACGCTCGAGGTGTATGTCAACGGAACCAGGATCCCCAAGACGCTCCCGGTCACCTCCAAGTACTCCTACGTGGACACGTCCTGGATCGCCGGCGCCAAGCAGCACCACTTCTTCGACAACGCCCGGCTGCTCCTGGGCCAGAACGTCCAGGCGGGCGACAAGATCGCCTTCCAGGCCGCCTCGACCCAGGTCACCGTCGACGTGGCGGACTTCGAACAGGTCGCCGCCGCCGCGGCCCGGCCCGCGGGATCGGTGTCCGTCACCGACAAGGGCGCGGACCCCAGCGGGCAGGGCGACTCCACCCAGGCCTTCCGGGACGCCATCTCCGCCGCCCAGGGCGGCGTCGTGTGGATCCCGCCGGGCGACTACCGGGTGACGTCCTCGCTCAGCGGCGTCCAGAACGTGACCCTCCAGGGCGCCGGCGGCTGGTACTCCGTCGTCCACGCGTCCCGCTTCATCGACCAGGGCGGCTCCTCCGGCGGTGTCCACCTCAAGAACTTCGCCGTCATCGGCGAGGTCACCGAGCGCGTCGACTCCAACCCGGACAACTTCGTCAACGGCTCCCTCGGACCCGGCAGTTCGGTCTCCGGGATGTGGATCCAGCACCTCAAGGTCGGCCTCTGGCTGACCGGCAACAACGACAACCTCGTGGTGGAGAACAACCGCATCCTCGACACCACCGCCGACGGCCTCAACCTCAACGGCAACGCGCACGGCGTCCGCGTGAGCAACAACTTCCTGCGCAACCAGGGGGACGACTCGCTCGCCATGTGGTCGCTGAACGGCGCCGACAGCAACTCCAGCTTCGAGAGCAACACCATCTCGCAGCCCAACCTCGCCAACGGCATCGCGATCTACGGCGGCACCGACATCAGCGTCAAGAACAACCTGGTGTCCGACACCAACGCCCTCGGCAGCGGCATCGCCGTCTCCAACCAGAAGTTCCTCGACCCCTTCTCCCCGCTCGCCGGCACCATCACCGTCGACGGCAACACCCTGGTACGCACCGGGGCGGTCAACCCCAACTGGGGCCACCCGATGGGCGCGCTGCGGGTCGACTCCTACGACAGCGCGATCAACGCGAGCGTCGACATCACCGACACGACCATCACCGACAGTCCGTACAGCGCCTTCGAGTTCGTCTCCGGCGGCGGCCGCGGATACGCGACGTCCCGCATCAACGTGACCGGGGCGACCGTGAAGAACACCGGGACGGTCGTCGTCCAGGCCGAGACACCGGGCTCCGCGAAGTTCAGCAACGTCCAGGCCACCGGCGTCGGCGCGGCCGGCATCTACAACTGCCCCTACCCGAGCGGCTCGGGCACCTTCACCCTCACCGACGGCGGAGGCAACTCCGGCTGGAGCAGCACCTGGTCGAACTGCTCGGCCTGGCCGCAGCCCGGACAGGGAACCCCGCCGCCGGACCAGAACGCCAACCTGGCCAAGGGCCGGCCGGCCACCGCCACCGGCTCCCAGGACGTCTACACCCCCGGCAGAGCCGTCGACGGGGACGCCAACAGCTACTGGGAGTCGAGCAACAACGCCTTCCCGCAGGCCCTCACGGTGGACCTCGGCTCCGCCCAGGCGGTCCGTCGCGTCGTCCTGAAGCTGCCGCCCGCCACGGCCTGGGCCGCCCGCACCCAGACCCTGTCCGTGCTGGGCAGCACGGACGGCTCCGGCTACTCCACGGTGGCCGGCTCGCAGGGCTACCGCTTCGACCCGGCAAGCGGCAACACCGTGACGATCCCGCTGCCGGCCGGCACGAGCCTACGCTACCTCCGGCTGAACGTCACGGCGAACACCGGCTGGCCCGCGGCGCAGCTCAGCGAAGTGGAGGCGTATCCGTCCTCGTGAGGACCTCCCCGCGCTTCGCCGCCTGGATCTGCTCGTACACATGGGTCCGCAGCTCGGCGAAGCGCGGGGCCACGCGCGTGTGCAACTGGTCCCGCTCGTCCGGCAGATCCACCGTCAGCTGCTCCCGCACCACGGTGGGGGAGGCCGAAAGGATCAGGACTCTCTCGCCGAGATAGACCGCCTCGTCGATGTCGTGGGTCACGAACAGGATGGTCATCCCGCGCTCCCGCCACAGCCGGCGCACCAGGTCCTCCAGGTCGGCGCGGGTCTGCGCGTCGACCGCCGCGAACGGCTCGTCCATCAGCAGCACCTCGGGCTCGTAGGCCAGGGCCCGGGCGATGGCGACCCGCTGCTGCATCCCGCCGGACAACTGCCACGGATAGGCGCCGGCCGCGTCCGACAGCCCGACGGACTCCAGCGCGTCGGCGACCAGTTCGCGCCGCCGGCCCCTGCCCAGCCTCTTCTGCCTCAGGGGCAGTTCGACGTTCTCGCCGACCCGCATCCAGGGGAAGAGGCTGCGCCCGTACTCCTGGAAGACGAAGGCCATGCCGGGCGGCGGCCCGCTCACCGGGCGACCGGCGAGCCGCACCTCGCCCGCCGTCGGGGTGAGCAGCCCGGCCATGCACTTGAGCAGGGTCGTCTTGCCGCAGCCCGACGGGCCGACCAGACAGACGAGTTCACCCGTGTCCACCGTGAAGGTGAGGTCGCGGACCGCCTCCACCCGGCGCCCCGCCCCCTCGTAGACCTTCCGCAGGCCGGTGACGACCAGAGACGCGTGCATGGACCGCCCTTTCGCGAGCGTCGTCACGGGGACCGCCGGGAGGAGTCCCGCAGACCGTGGTACCAGCCGAGCACCCGGCGCTCCACGAGCCGGAAGACGACCGAGAGAAGGAACCCGAGCAGACCGAGGACGAGGATCCCGGTCCACATGTCGGGGATCGCGAAACCGCGCTGGAACTGCACGATGGTGAAGCCGAGACCGTTGCTGGCCGCGAACATCTCGCTGATGACCATCAGGATGATCCCGATGGACAGCGCCTGGCGCAGCCCCGCGAAGATCTGCGGGCTCGCCGCGGGCAGCACCACCGCGCGCATCCGCGCCGGGCCGGTGATCCCGTACGAGCGGGCCGTCTCGGACATCACGGAGTCGACGGCCCGCACCCCCTCGACCGTGTTGAGCAGGACCGGCCAGACGCAGCCGCTCGCGATCACCACGATCTTCATGGTGTCGCCGATCCCGGCGAACAGCATGATGACGGGGACGAGGACGGGCGGTGGCACCGCGCGCAGGAACTCCAGGACGGGTTCGCACACGGCCCGCACCGTCCGGTACGAGCCGATGAGCGTGCCGAGGGCGATCCCGGCGACGCCGGCCACCGCGTAGCCGGCGAGGAGCCGCAGCAGACTGGGCAGCAGGTCGGCGCGGAGCCGGTCGCCCGTCCAGACGTCCGGGAACGTCCGCAGGATGGTGCGCAGCGGTGGCCAGTACACGTTCGTGCTGCCGTCCGAGGCGAGCCACCACACGGCGACGAGCAGGGCGGGGAGCGCGACGACGAACAGCGCCCGCGGCAGGAGGGCCCTTCCCCTCTTCGGCCGGCTGCGGCCGGTGGGCACGTCCGTCACACCGCCACCTCCCCGCGCACCGACTGGTGCCAGGCCAGCGCGTGCCGCTCCACCGACCGGGCCCCCACATTGATGAGCAGTCCGAGCAGACCCGTGACGACGATGAGCGCGTACATCTCGGGGACCGCCTGCGAGGTCTGGGCGACCGCGATACGTGCCCCCAGCCCCGGTGCGCCGATGACGAGTTCGGCGGTCACGGTGAGGATCAGGGCGACGGACGCGGCGAGCCGGACGCCGGTCATCACGTAGGGGAGGGCCGTCGGCCACAGGACGTGGCGCACCCGCGCCCAGGCGCCGAGTCCGTACGAGCGCGCCGTCTCCTCGGCCACCGGGTCGACGTCCCGCACGCCGTACATGACCTGGACGAGGACCTGCCAGAAGGAGGCGTACACCACGAGGAGCAGCACCGACCGCAGTTCGGTGCCGTAGAGGAGCACGGCGAGCGGGATGAGGGCCACCGAGGGGATGGGGCGCAGGAACTCGATCGTCGAGGCGGTCGCTTCCCGCAGATACGGCACCACCGACACGGTCACCCCGGCGACGATGCCCGCCCCGACCGCGATGGCGAGGCCGAGGGCCCAGCCGGTGAGGGTGTCGCCGAGGTCCGTCCAGAAGGCGCGGTCGCCGATCTCGTCGACGAGCGCGCCGGCGATGCGGCTGGTGGGCGGGAAATACCGCTCCTTGACGATGCCGAGCCGCGGCACCACCTCGCCGAGGGCGAGGAAGGCCGCGAGCCCGGCGGCGCCGAGCACGGCGTTCGGGACCCGCGCGGCGGCGCCGCCCGCATGTGGTCGCCTCCGCTTCACGGCAGCAGCTTGTCCAGGTCGGGCGCGGTCTTGAACAGCCCGTCCTGCTGCCCGAGTTGCTCCAGTGCCTCGATCGACGCGCGGTTCGCCCGGGCCGGCCACTTCGGCAGCGTCACCTTCGCGAGGACGGCCGCCGGGATCTTCGTGTACGTGGTGACGATCGCGCGGACCTCGTCCGGGTGGGTGTCGGCGTAGGCGAGGGACTCGGCCGTAGCCGCCTGGAACTTCTTGACGGTGTCGGGGTGCTGCCGCGCGTACTGGTTCGAGGTGAAGTACACCGCGACGGTGAGGTTCTTGGCGACGTCGACCAGGGACGAGGCGATCTGGGTGGCGCCCTGGCTCGTGACCGTGGCGAGCGCGGGCTCGACCACCATGGCGGCGTCGATCTGGCCGCTGTCGAGGGCCGCGGGCATCTGGTCGAAGGCCAGCTCGACGAACTTCACCTTCGCCGGGTCGCCGCCCGCCTTGCGCACGGACTCCCGCACGGCCGTCTCGTTGATGTTCTTGAGGGTGTTGACGGCGACCTTCTTGCCCTCCAGCTGCTTCGGCGAGCTGATCGCACTGCCCTTCTTGACCGTGATGGCGCCGAAGTCCTCGCCCGTGACGCCCGTCGAGGCCACACCGTTGGCGATGGCGCGCACGGGAACGTTGTTCGACTGGGCGACCATCAGTGAGGTCATGTTGGAGAAGCCGAACTGGAACTGGCCCGAGACGACCCCCGGCACGATCGCGGCGCCGCCCTGCGCCGTCGTCAGCGACAGCTTCAGTCCGTGCTTGGCGTAGAAGCCCTTCTTCTGGCCCAGATAGACGGGGGCGACATCGACGATGGGGATGACACCCAGCTTGACCGTGGTGGTGCCGCCGGACGACGCGTTCTTGTCCGAGGCGCCACCGCCGTCGGACGAACCGCAGGCCGACGCGGCGACCAGAAGGGCTCCGACCGCGATACCGGCGAGCAGACGACGCATGGCTCCTCCTGTGCAGACGTAAGTGTTCCGACAGGTTGTGCGCAGACCGCACAATGGTGCACAGCGCGAAGGTAGAACCCCGCCGGAGCCGGGTCAATGGCTCTGGCTGACAATATTGTTGACAGTTGTCGAAGCGTGCTCCCGGTCGCGCGGGGAGTGCTCCGCGCGTCCCTCTGGAGGCGACGATGCCCGCGGCTGCCCGAGCACCCCACTTCGTCCGGTCCTTCGAACGCGGGCTGGCCGTGATCCGTGTCTTCGGCGCCGACCGGCCCGAACTGACCCTCAGTGAGGTCGCGCGGGGCTGCGGCCTGACCCGCGCGGCGGCGCGCCGGTTCCTGCTCACCCTGGCCGACCTCGGCTACGTCCACACGGACGGCCGGACCTTCCGGCTCACCCCACGCGTCCTGGAACTCGGCTACGCCTACCTCAGCGGCTTCACCCTCCCCGAGATCGCCCTGCCCCATCTGGAACAACTCGCCGACACGGTAGGGGAGTCGAGCTCCCTGTGCGTCCTCGACGGCGACGACGTCGTGTACGTCGCGCGGGTCCCCACCCGGCGCATCATGGCGGCGACGATCACCGTCGGCACCCGCTTCCCCGCCCACGTCACCTCCGTGGGCCGGGTGATCCTCGCGCATCTCACGGACGAGGAGACCGACATCCGGCTGGCCCGCGCCGACCTGCGGCCCCTCACCGCGCGGACCCTCGTGTCGGCGGACCGCCTGCGCACGGAGCTGCGCCGGGTGCGCCGGCAGGGCTACGCCATCGTCGACCAGGAGCTGGAGGAGGGCCTGCGGTCGGTCGCCGCCCCGGTGCGGGACCGGGACGGCGTGGTCGTGGCCGCCGTGAACATCCCCGTGCACGCCAGCCGCAACACCCTGGACTCCGTCCGCCGCGACCTGCTGCCCCACCTGCTGGCCACGGTCGGGCGGATCGAGGCGGACCTCCGGGTCACAGGTCCAGCACGAGCCTCTTCCCCCGGCAGCGGGACACACAGATGAGCATCGTCTCGCCGGACTCCCGTTCCTCGTCCGAGAGCACCGCGTCCCGGTGGTCCGGCGTGCCGTCGAGCACGTCCGTCTCGCAGGTCCCGCAGGTGCCCTGGGTGCAGGAGAAGAGCACCTCGACGCCGGCCGCGCGCACGGCGTCGAGCACCGAGACCCCGGGGACGACGGTCACGCTCCGCCCGGACCGCTCCAGTACGACCTCGAACTCCGCCTCCCCGCACGTCTCCTGGGGCCCGGGCCGGAACCGCTCGACGCGCAGCACCTCCGCCGGGCAGGCCGCCTCCACCGCGTCGAGGAGCGGACCCGGACCGCAGCAGTAGACGAGGGTGCCGTCGGAGACGCCGTCCAGCACGGGGGCGAGATCCAGCAGACCCGACTCGTCCTGCGGCGCCAGCGTGACCCGCTGCCCGTACCGCGCCAACTCCTGGGTGAACGCCATGGATCCGCGGGAGCGTCCGCCGTACAGCAGCGTCCACTCCGCGCCCGCCGCGTCGGCGGCGGCGAGCATCGGCAGGATCGGTGTGATGCCGATGCCACCCGCCACGAACCGGTAGCGCGGCGCGGGCGCGAGAACGAAGTGGTTGCGCGGTCCCCGGACCCGGACCAACGACCCTTGCGTCAACCGCCCGTGGACATGGGCGGATCCGCCCCGGCCGTCCGGCTCCCGCAGTACCGCGATCCGCCACTCCCGGCGCTCCGCCGGGTCCCCGCACAGGGAGTACTGGCGTTCCAGGCCGGGTTCGAGGACCACATCGACGTGTGCTCCCGGCCGCCAGGGCGGGAGTTCCGCGCCCCGGGGGTCGCGCAGGGTCAGGGCGACCACCTCGTCGGCGACGGACTCCCGCCGTGCGACGACGAGTTCGGCCTCGTACGTGTTCATGAACCGCCGTCCCCCGCTCCGCCGGTCTCGTGCCCCTCGGGATGGGCGAGCATCCACTCCCACATCGCGACCGGGTCCTCGGCGGTGTGCTCGGCGCCGCAGTGGCAGGTGCCGTGCAGCACGTCCGTGCCCGGCAGCCAGTCCACGCGGTAGATCTCCCCGGCCGGGCCGCTCACAGCGCCTTCTCCACCGGCTTGTCGCCCTCCTCGGCCAGCCGGGCCAGGATGCGGCGGGCGGCGAGGCCGCCGGTGTCGATGTTGATGCTCAGCTCCTGGTAGCCGGAGCGTTCGGTGCCGAGTGTCCGCTGGAGGAGGTTGAGCGCGTCGACGTCCTGCATCACCACCGTGTGGTTGAACTCCCGCAGAAAGGCGGTGACCTCCTCGTCCTCACGGGCGAAGTCCCGCGACACGGCCCAGAAGTCGTACACCGCGCCGTCGGCGGACGGTGTGATGGCGTACGTGATCTCGGTGTGGAAGGCGTTCGGGTCGCTGCCGTCCGGCTCCGGCGCCACGCCGACCGGCGCGATCCTGCTGTGCAGCAGATAGAGACACGGCGCGTGGTACTCGATGTCCTGCCAGCGGGTGATGCGGCCCTCGATGCCGGTCGAACGGGCGTAGAAGGGCGGGCACTCGGCGTCGTCCATGTGCCGCGAGACCCGCACGATCCCCGCGCCCTCGTCGACCTCGGTGGAGATCGGGGTCTCCGCCACCTCGGGCGTCCCGATGTACCCGCCGTGCAGATACGTCTCGTGGGAGAGGTCGAGGAGGTTGTCCACGAGGAGGCCGTAGTCGGCGTCGATGGGTTCCATGCCGCTGACCGTCGTCCACTCCGGCGCGTCCATGTGCCGGGCGCGCGGCACCGCGTCCGGGTCGGCGAGCGCCGGGTCGCCGATCCACACCCAGACGAACAGGTCCTGCTCGACGACCGGGTAGGCGGCGACCCGGGCGGTGCGCGGTATCCGTTTCTGCCCCGGCACGTACACGCACGTCCCGGTCGTGTCGTAGGTGAAGCCGTGGTAGCCGCAGATGATCCGGTCGCCGTCGAGCCGGCTCTCGGAGAGCGGGAAGCGGCGGTGCACACACCGGTCCGACAGGACGACGGCGGTCCCGTCCTCCTCGCTGCGGTAGAGGACGAGCGGCTCCCCGAGGACCGTCCGGCCGAGCAGTTCGCGCCCCACCTCGTAGGTGTAGGCGACGACGTACCACTGGTTCCTGGCGAAGGAGGTCGTGTGCGGCATGGAGCGGCTCCCGTCTCTGGGTGGTGGCGTCATCGTCGGGACGGACTCCGCGGCCCCGCAACACCACTTCCGTCCGGCGGAAGACGTGCCCGCTCCGCGGCAGGCCCCAGGAGGGCGCGGCCGCCGGGTCCGCCCGACCCCGACGACCACGGGGCGCCTTCGAGGACGTCGAAGAGACCGGGTGACCGCCCGCGCCTTCGCGGCGACCGGCCCCCGGCGCTCCCGGCACGCGGCCCTCGGCGCGCGCGGCGTCCGCCCGTCATCCCTCCCTGCGACCGGCCCTGCGTCTCCTCACCGCCTCGGCCACCGACGGGAGTTCCTCGTGCAGGAGCCGTCCCACCAGGGCACCGTCGAACACGACGACTCCCACGCCGACCAGCCAGGACTGGACGACCAGGGCGGTGCCGAAAGGGCCGTAGGTGACGGCGCTGGAGGCGATCAGGGGTGAGAACACGAGGCGGGAGAAGACGCGCAGGCCCAGCAGACCGAGGGCGGTCAGGACCGCGCCCGGCAGCAGCGCCGGCCAGGAGATCCGGCCGCCGAGCAGTACCCACTGCGACCACCAGAAGAAGAGGACGGCGCTCAGCGTCGCGGCCAGCGTTCCGGCGGCCGAGTGGCGCCACAGGGTGGTCGTGGCGGTCAGGAAGAGCGAGCCGACCAGCACGGCGAGCCAGAGCACATGGCGCCATCTGGCGTACCAGCGGGCCGGGGTCAGGTCCCAGACCTTCTCGTAGCCCGTCTGCACCGCCGCACCGAAACCGAGACCGAAGACGGCGAGGGCGGCGAGGCCGAAGGCCGTCGTGGTCTGCAGGACCTGACCGGGCCGCGTGAACAACCGCGCGACCTGTTCCCGCGCGGGCCGGGACACACCGAGACCGTCCCCCAGCCACTCGGCGAACCCCCGCCCGTGCGCCGGGTCCGCCGCCGAGACGACGATCAACAGCGGCACCAGGGTGAGGAATCCGAGTGCGGCGAAGCCCAGCGATCGCGACGCCAGCTCGATCTCTGTGCTCCGCCGCCAGCCCCGTCCGACGGGCGAATCACGCAGCGCGCGGCCCAGCCGGGTCCGTGGGGGCGGGCGGTCGGCGTCGGCTTCGCCGGGAGACGTCTTCGGCATGCAGGTCGATTATCACAGGTGCCGACCCCTCCGACAGGGCCCGGAACAACGTGCCTTGGCCCCGTCCGTGCCGGATCGGCGGCCGGTGGAGCCGCTGTGACCCGGGTGCGCTACTGGAGTGCCCGGACCGCCGCCGCGAAGAGCGGGGGCATCCGGGAGGCCGCCGGGACGATGAGGCGGGCCGCCCCCGGGCGACTGCTCGCCCTCAACAGTGCCCCCGTCAGCAGACGATGACGGCGTGTCAGATTTACCCAGGCGTGCTCGTACTCCTGAGGGCGTCCCGCGGCGAGACAGCGGACGGCGGCTCCGGCGGTCCCCACCGCGAGCGCGACGCCCTCGCCCGTCAGGGCGTCGAGGTATCCCGCCGCGTCCCCCACGAGCAGCACACGGCCCGCGACCCGGCGCCGCACACGCTGGAGCAGCGGCCCGGCGCCCCGCACACTCGTGTCGGCGGGGCCGCGCAGCGAGGCCGCGAGGGCCGGGAACTCGGCGAGGTGGTCGTCGTACGGGCGACGGGTACGGCTGAGGACGGCGACGCCCACCAGGTCGTCGGCCACCGGCGTCACGTACGCCTCCCCGTGCCGCGACCAGTGGACCTCCACGAAGTCCGTCCACGGCTCGACGCGGAAGTGCCGGCGCAGCCCGTAGCGGCCGTGCGGCCGGGCGGCGCGTTCCAGACCGAGTCCGCGGCGCACGGGGGAGTGCAGGCCGTCGGCGGCGATCAGCCAGCGGGCGGTGATCCCGGCGGCGGTGACCGTGTCCTCGTCCTGCCGCACCTCGCCGACCTTGCCCTGCACGACGCGCACGCCGAGTCCGAGGGCGCGCCGGTGCAGCGCTTCGTGCAGCGCGGTACGGCGGATCCCCAGCCCCGGCCGCCCCCGGAAGGGCGCCTCCGCACGGGCGGCCCCGTCCACGTACCGGATGCCGCGCAGGTCCCGCCCCGTCACCTCGACACCCAGCGCCCGCAGCGCCGCGACACCGCTGGGCATGACGCCCTCCCCGCACGCCTTGTCCACGGGGGAGACCCGGGGCTCCACGACGACGGCCTCCAGGCCCGCGAGCGCGGCGTGCGCGGCGGCGGCCAGCCCGGCCGGCCCGCCGCCCGCCACCAGCACGTCGATCACGCCGGCACCGTCGCGGCCGGTGCGGTGGCGGACGCCAGCGCCCGGTTCTCGCAGCGGATGCGCACACGGAGCAGCACCGCGTTCAGGACGGTGAAGACGACCGCGGTGACCCACGCCGTGTGGACGAGCGGGAGGGCGACACCTTCGGCGACCACCGCCACGTAGTTGGGATGGCGCAGCCGCCGCCAGCGATACGGGCCCTTCGTCACCAACGGCAGACCGGGGACGACGATCACCCGCGTGTTCCACCGCGGGCCGAGGCTGCGGATGCACCACCAGCGCAGGCCCTGGGCGGCCGCGAGCACGGCCAGCATCGGCCACGCGAGCGCGGGGACGAAGGGCCGGCCGGCCCGCCACACCTCGACGAGACACCCCGCCAGCAGGCCGGTGTGCAGGGCGACCATCGCCGGGTAGTGGCCCTGCCCCGCGACGGTCGCGCCGCGCGCGACGCTCCAGCGTTCGTTGCGGCGGGCGACGACGAGTTCGGCGACGCGCTCGGCGGCGACGACGGCCACGAGAAGTCCGTACCAGATCATGATTCCTGTGTCCTTCGGCGGTACGGGCCACTACCAGCGCAGCAGGACGAGTTCGCAGGCGAAGCCCGGTCCCATCGCCAGCAGCAGACCCGGGGTGCCCGGTGCCGGGCGGCGGTCGGCGAGGGTGTCGCGCAGCACGTGGAGCACCGAGGACGAGGACAGGTTGCCGACGTCCTTCAGGTGACGCCACGTCACATCCAGCGCGCCCTCCGGCAGGTCGAGAGCCTCGGTGACGGCGTGCAGGACCTTGGGGCCACCCGGGTGGCACACCCAGGCGGTCACGTCCTTCGGCTTCAGGCCGTGGTCGCCGAGGAACCCCTCGACGTCCTCGGCGAGATAGCGCCGCACCACGTCGGGGACCCGCGGGTCGAGGACGACCTGGAAGCCGGAGGTCCTGATCTCCCAGCCCATGACGCTTCCCGTGTCCGGGTACAGGTGACTGCGGGTGTCGATGACGGTCGGGCCGTCGCTCGCGAGCCCCGCTGTGCCCTCTGCGCTCCCGGCCCTCGCCGCGGCGCGGTCCGCGCCGCAGGCCACGACCGCGGCGGCGCCGTCCCCGAACAGGCCGGTGGCCACGAGGTTGGCCATCGAGGCGTCGTCGCGCTGGAAGGTGAGCGTGCACAGCTCGACGGAGAGCAGGACCGCCACCTGGTCGGGCCGGCCGAGCAGGTAGTCGTGCATACGGGCCAGCCCGGCGGCGCCCCCGGCGCAGCCCAGGCCGAACAGCGGCAGCCGTTTGACGTCCGGGCGCAGTCCGAGACGGCCGACCAGCCGGGCGTCGATCGACGGCGTGGCGATCCCCGTGACCGACGTGAAGATGAGCAGGTCCACGTCGGCGGGGGAGAACCCCGACCGGCGCAGCGCCTCCCGGACCGTCCTGGCGCCCAGGTCGGTGGCCGCCGTGATGAAGACGTCGTTGGCGGCGCCGAACCCGTCGAGCTCCCCGTACCGTTCGAGCGGCAGCGTCGTGTGGCGGGAGCGGACCTGCGCGCTGCTGTGCAGCCGGTCCAGGACCCGGCGGTCGGCGCCCTCCGGCAGGCAGGTGCGCGCCACTATGTCGGTGATCGCGGACTGGGCGTGACGGTGGGGTGCGAGGGCGCCGTGAACGGCGGCGATCCGCGTCATGTGGTTCCCGTCCGGTGACCGACTGGGTGGATGCCTGCACCTGTTCCCCGGGCCGCGCCCGCGCCACCAGGGATCGCCCGTCCGGCGGCTCTGCCCGGACGGACGTTCGCACCGTCGGGCGCGCATCCGGCCGGTGCGGGGCGGGCGCGCCTACGATCGGCCGCGTGGGCACTCCCGGGCAGTCGAGGACAGGTCACCCGGAGGCGGGGTGGGCCGGCCGGACGGCCGGGCTGATCGGGTCCTGCCACCCCGGGCCCGTCGTGGCGGTCACCGCCCTGACGACCGCGCTCGCCGTGACGGCGGGCCAGAGCGCGGCCCGCTGTGTACTGACCGCTCTCGCCGTGCTGACCGGGCAGTTGTCCGTCGGCTGGTGCAACGACGCGTTCGACGCGCACCGGGACCTCGCCGCGGGCCGCCAGGGCAAACCCGTCGTCGACGGCACCGTCCGGGTGGCCGAGGTGTGGGTGGCCGCGTACACGGCGCTGGCGCTCTGCGTGCCGCTGTCGTTCGCCTGCGGACTCCTCGCGGGCGCCGTCCACCTGACCGGAGTCGCGGCGGCCTGGGCGTACGACCTGCGGCTCAAGGCGACCGTCTGGTCCTGGGTGCCGTACGCGGTGGGGTTCGCGGCGCTGCCCGCGTTCGTGGCGCTGGGGCTGCCGGGCGGGCCGTGGCCGGCCTGGTGGGCGGTGACCGCGGGGGCGCTGCTCGGGATCGGCGCCCATCTCGGCGACGTCCTGCCGGACATCCGCGGTGATCTGGCGATCGGAGTACGGGGATGGCCGCACCGGCTCGGTCCGGACGGCGCCCGGCTGCTGCTGCCGGTACCGCTGGTCGCCGCGTCCGCCACGCTGGTGCTGGGACCGGCCGGACCGCCCGGCGGACGCGGGATCGCGGCGCTCGCGGCGGCCGCCCTGGTGGCCGTGGCGGGGACGGTCCTGGGCCGTCGCCGGGAACGGGCCGCGTTCGCGGCGGCCGTCGCCGTCGCCGTGGTCGACGTGGCGCTGCTGCTGGTCCGCGGCACCGGCATCGCGTGACGGTCCCGGCCTCCGCCGGCCCGGGACCGCGCTCCGGCGCCCGGTCACCGCGTCGTCCGACGACCTGTCCGGAACCGTTCGCCTCGCGTACCTCCGAGTTTCACGCAAGAGCCACAGGGCCCTTCCCTGACGTTTGGTGCTCTTGGAACACTCCTTTCGCGCACCTTCCGTCACATCCGGCCCCACCCGTCAGGACAAAGAGGTCAATCACTCATGCCCCACGTGAATCGGCGCCGATTCCTCCAGCTCGCCGGTGGCACAGCGGCGTTCACCGCGCTGTCGAACAGCATCCAGCGCGCCGCGGCCCTGCCCGCGCAGCACCGCTCCGGCACGATCGAGGACGTCGAGCACATCGTCGTCCTGATGCAGGAGAACCGCTCGTTCGACCACTACTTCGGCTCTCTGAAGGGCGTCCGCGGTTTCGGGGACCCGCGCCCGGCGACCACGACGGGCACCAAGTCCGTCTGGTACCAGTCGGACGGCACCAAGGACGTGCTCCCCTTCCACCCCGAGGCGGACGACCTCGGGCTGGCCTTCATCCAGGACCTCCCCCACGGCTGGAGCGACGGCCACACCGCCTTCAACAAGGGCAGGTACGACAAGTGGGTGCCCGCCAAGTCGGCCACGACGATGGCCTATCTGACGCGTGAGGACATCCCGTTCCACTACGCGCTGGCCGACTCCTTCACCGTCTGCGACGCGTACCACTGCTCCTTCATCGGCTCGACGGACCCGAACCGCTACTACATGTGGACGGGTTACACGGGCAACGACGGCAAGGGCGGCGGCCCGGTCCTCGGCAACGACGAGGCCGGCTACAGCTGGACGACGTACCCCGAGCGGCTGGAGGCGGCCGGCGTCTCCTGGAAGATCTACCAGGACATCGGCGACGGTCTCGACGCGGCCGGTTCCTGGGGCTGGATCTCCGACGCCTACCGCGGCAACTACGGTGACAACTCGCTGCTGTACTTCAACCAGTACCGCGACGCCAAGCCCGGCGACCCCCTCTACGACAAGGCGCGCACCGGCACCGACGCGCGCAAGGGCGAGGGCTTCTTCGACCGGCTGCGGGCCGACGTGCAGGGCGGCACGCTGCCGCAGATCTCCTGGATCGCCGCCCCCGAGGCGTTCACCGAACACCCCAACTGGCCCGCGAACTACGGCGCCTGGTACATCTCCCAGGTCCTCGACGCGCTCACCTCCGACCCCGAGGTGTGGAGCAGGACGGCGCTGTTCATCACCTACGACGAGAACGACGGCTTCTTCGACCACCTGGTGCCGCCGTTCCCGCCGCAGTCCGCCGCGCAGGGCAAGTCCACCGTCGACGTCGGCCCCGACCTGTACAAGGGGGACGCGAGCCACGCCGCGGGCCCCTACGGACTCGGCCAGCGGGTGCCGATGCTCGTCGTCTCGCCCTGGAGCAAGGGCGGCTACGTCTGCTCCGAGACGCTCGACCACACCTCCATCATCCGGTTCATGGAGACCCGCTTCGGGGTGCGCGAGCCCAACATCTCGCCCTGGCGCCGCGCGATCACCGGCGACCTCACCGCCGCCTTCGACTTCACGCACACGGACACCAGGCCGGTCGCGCTGCCCGACACCGACGGCTACCTGCCGCCGGACCACGACCGTCACCCCGACTACGTGCCGACCCCGCCGGCGAACCCGGCGCTGCCCAAGCAGGAGCGCGGCTCGCGTCCCGCCCGGCCGCTCAAGTACGCGCCGCTGGTGGACGGTTCGGCGGACACCGGTGCGGGGACGTTCACGCTCACCTTCGGCTCCGGCGCCAAGGCGGGCGCCGCCTTCCTCGTCACGTCCGGAAACCGCACCGACGGCCCCTGGACGTACACCACCGAGGCCGGCAAGACGGTCGCCGACACCTGGAACTCGGCGTACTCCAACGGCTCGTACGACCTCACGGTGCACGGCCCGAACGGGTTCCTGCGCGGCTTCAAGGGCGCCAACAGGACCGCCGGCCCCGAGGTCACGGCCCGCCACACGGGCAACGACGTGGAGCTGACGTTCACCAACAAGGGGACGGCCGCCGCGAACCTGAAGCTCACCAGCCGGTACGGCGGGCAGGCCCAGGCCTTCCGGGTGAAGCCGGGCGCGACCGTGAAGCACACGGTGGACCTGCGGGCGAGCAAGCGCTGGTACGACCTGAGCGTGGCCTCCGACACGGACGCGGGCTTCCTGCGGCGATTCGCCGGACATGTCGAGAACGGCCGGGCGGGCGTCAGTGACCCGGCTCTCGTCACCGTCTGATGGCCGCTCGACCGCCGGTTGATTTCCGGCCATGTCACGGTAGTGTGCCCCGGTGACCACGCATTCGAACACTCCTGCAGGTTGGTACCCGGACCCGAACGGAACGCCCCAGACGGTGCGTTACTGGGACGGATCGCAGTGGACCGACCACACGAATGCGGACCAGCAGGCCTCGGCCGCGCAGCAGGTTCCGCAGCAGGCCCAGGCGCCGCAGCAGGCGTTCCCCCAGCAGGCCGCGCCGGCTTCCGACCCGCGCGTCCAGCGTCAGGTGCAGCAGCAGGCCGGAGTCGCCGCGGGCGGCGCCGGCGGCGGCAGCCTGTTCACCGAGCCGGTCCTGGTGGTGAACCAGAAGGCCAAGCTGATCGAGCTGACCAACGAGTACAAGGTCATGGACCAGCAGGGCAACCTGATCGGCTCGGTCGTCCAGGTCGGGCAGAACGCCTTCAAGAAGATCCTGCGCTTCGTCTCCAGCCTCGACCAGTACATGACCCACAAGCTGGAGATCCGTGACGCGCACGGGCAGCCGCAGCTGCTGCTGACCCGTCCCGCGAAGTTCATCAAGTCGCGGGTGATCGTGACGCGTCCGGACGGTTCGCCGGTCGGGGAGATCGTCCAGCAGAACATGTTCGGCAAGATCAACTTCGCGATCAACGCCAACGGACAGCAGGTCGGCGCGATCAAGGCGGAGAACTGGCGGGCCTGGAACTTCGCGATCGTGGACCACGCCGACAACGAGGTCGCCCGGATCACGAAGACCTGGGAAGGCCTCGCCAAGACCATGTTCACGACCGCGGACAACTACGTCCTGCAGATCCACTTCCAGCTCCCCGAACCCCTGCTGAGTCTCGTCGTCGCGACGGCGCTCACCGTCGACACGGCGCTCAAGCAGGACTCCCGCGGACTGGGATGAACCGACCGGGCCGCTGTGGCCCGTAAGCACGGAAGGGCGGTCGCGGATCTCTCCGCGACCGCCCTTCCGTTTCCCGCCGGGGTGCCGGGGTGCCGGGGTGCCGGGGTGCCGGGGTACGGGGTGCTGTGGCGCCCGGCCCCGCGGTCCGTCCGGACCGCGGGGACGCCCGCGCTACAGCGACGTGAGGTGTCCGGGACTGGGCTGCTGCGGCAGCAGTGACGGCTCGCACGCCGCCGATCCCGGTTCCAGCGCCAGCACCGCCGCGACCGGGTGGTCTTCGTCGACGGCCGGTTCGGCCGCGACCGCGGCGCGTTCCGGAGCCGAGCGGGACAGTGTCACCACACCCCAGCCCGCCACCGAAGCCCCGGCGAGGGCGAGCAGGACCCCCGCCGCTCCGCCCTGCAGCCGTTCGCCCAGCAGCGACAGGCCGATCGCCGCGGCGGCCAGCGGATTGGCGAGGGTCACGACCGCCAGCGGTGCGCCGAGGCCACCCTGATAGGCGGTCTGCGACAGCAGCAGTCCGCCCGCCGCGAAGACCGCCACGAGCAGCGCCACCACGACGACCTGGGCGCTCAGCAGCGAGTCCGAACGGTCCGTCGCGGCCACCGTCACGGTCTGGGTCAGGGCGGAGGCGACACCCGACGCGAAACCGGAAGCCGTCGCGTGCCGCAGCCCCGGTCGCGCGCCGCGCGACAGGGCGCCGATGAGCACGGCGGTCGTACCGGCCACACCCAGCGCCTGCGGCAGGCTGAGCACGTCGTCGGGCGCAGGGCCGGACGCCGTGACGAGCAGGGCCGCGAGGCCGATGAGAGTGAGCGCCGTACCGCGCCACTCCACCGGGCTGACCTTCCGGCCGGCGACCCGCGCGCCCAGCGGGACCGCGGCGACCAGGGTGAGCGCGCCGAGCGGCTGCACCAGCGTGAGCGTTCCGTACTTGAGGGCGGCGACGTGCAGCAGCGCGGCCGCGGCGTTCAGCACCACCGACCACCACCAGGCACCGTCGGCCAGCAGGCGCAGGGTGCCCGAGCCGCCCGACCGGGCGGCGAGCCGCTCCTGGGCGACGGCCGCGGCGGCGTAGGCGACCGCGGAGAACAAGGACAGCACGATGGCGGCGAGGGTCGGGTTCATCGGCCCGCTCCGACCAGCTCGGGCCGGTCCTGCGCCGGGATCCTGGTCCGTCCGTGCCCCTGGCCCCGGACCGCGGTCGTCGCGGTGCGGCGCGGCGCGTGGACCACGGCGAGCGCGACGCCGAGCAGCGCGGCCGCGACGACGGAGTCGAGCCAGTAGTGGTTCGCGGTGCCGACGATCACCACGAGCGTCACCAGCGGATGCAGCAGCCACAGCCAGCGCCAGCGCGACCGGGTCGCCGCGATCAGCCCGATCGCGACCATCAGCGCCCAGCCGAAGTGCAGTGACGGCATGGCGGCGAACTGGTTCGCCATCGCGTCGGTCGCCGGGTGCGCCCCGTAGACCGAGGGCCCGTACAGCTGCCCGGTGTCCAGGAGGCCGGACTCGGCGAGCAGCCGCGGCGGGGCCAGGGGGAAGGTGAGGTGCCCGACCAGGGCGGCCGCGGTGACCAGGGCGAGCACCCGGCGTGCCCACACGTAGTGCGTGGGGCGTCGCAGATAGAGCCAGACCAGGAAGGCCGCGGTGGCCGGGAAGTGCACGGTCGCGTAGTAGGTGTTCGCGATGTGCACGAGGGTGTCGCTGTGCAGCAGGGCGGTCTGCACGGCGCCTTCGCCCGGCAGGTGGAGGGAGCGCTCCGCGTCCCACACCCGGTGGGCGTTGGTGAACGCCTCCGCGGTGTGACCGGTGGCCAGCTGACGGCCGACCTTGTAGACGACGAAGAGGCCGACGACGAGCAGCACCTCGCGTACGAGCGGCGGCCGCGCGGCGCTGTCGCGCAGGTCGGGCCCGGTGCGGTGCGCGGTGGTGTGCGCCCACGCGAGCGCGCTGCGCGGCGCCCCGGCGGGTTCGGCCGCGTCGGGTGGCTCCGGTTCCGGCGCGGACTCGGATGCTGACGTGGAAACTGCAGGCTCGGTTCGGGAATCCATCCCCCGGCCCCCTTGCTGACGATCGTGCGTGGGGTGGTGCGCGGTGAGCCCAGGACAGGATCCACTCGGTGTCCGGTCCGGAGGAGTGGATCCTGTCCAAGGCTCATCGATACGACAGTGTACCGATACGCCAGTGTACCGATACGGAGCAGTACCGGTACAGTGGCGTATCGATTAGAGTGTGTGCAGCACGACACCCACACGCGTCGGATGCAGCGAGGAGAAGCGCCATGACGTCGCAGGCCGCGGACGGACCGGAAACGGTCGTCGCCTCGCGCCGCTCCAAGATCACGCCCGAGCGTGAGCAGGAGTTCTTCGACGCCGTGCTCGAACAGATCCGGGAATGCGGCTACGAGGCGCTCACCATGGAGGGCGTCGCCGCCAGCACCCGCTGCAGCAAGTCCACGCTCTACCGCCAGTGGCGGACCAAGCCCCAGTTCGTGGCCGCCGCGCTGCGCAACAACCGCTGCCCGCGTTTCACGGGGATCGACACCGGCTCTCTCGCGGGTGATCTGCGGGAGGCGGCCCGGGCCGCCGGCGAGTGGGCCGGCCGGGACAGCACCCAGCTGCTCCAGGGCCTCGGCAACGCCGTGATGCAGGACAAGGAGCTCCAGCAGGCGCTCCGCGACGCGCTCGTCGAACCCGAGGTCGTCGAACTGCGGCAGATGATCGCCCGTGGCGTCGAGCGCGGTGAGATCGCCGCCGACCATCCGGCGCTGGAGTTCGTACCGGCCCAGATGCTCGGCGTCCTGCGGGTGCGCCCTCTCCTGGAGGGGCAGTACGCGGACGCGGCGTATCTCACACAGTTCGTGGAGGCGGTCGTGCTGCCTGCCCTGGGCCTGACCTGAGACTCAGGCCGCCGTCCGCGGGATGACCGGACGACGGCCTGTCACGCGCCGCACCGTGGGGACGGGGGCGGCGCGCACCCCCCGGCCGGGTGGGGTTCCCCTTGAGCGGAGGGGCGCTCCACCCGGCCGAACCATGTCCGGGGGACCTGCCGCTACACGTTCTGTCCGTCGCCGCCGGTTCCCGAGGCCACCTTGATGCCCTTGGTGATGGTGTCGATCGTCGACAGCTCGGGCGCCTTGGAACCGACGTCGACGCCGAAGCGGACCACGACGAGCGAGGTGGTGTCGGCGGGGGAGGGGAAGACGAGCGATTCGACGTACCCGTCGTCGCCCTTGCTCGTCGCGACCTTCCAGCGGACCAGGTAGCCCTTCTGCCCGGCCACCGTGACCGCCTTGGAGGCCAGCTCCTTGTGCGAGGTGATCGAGCCGTAGCCCTTGCCGTAGGACTCGGTGGCGTTCTTGGAGATGTCCTCCTTGGCCGCCGCCTCAGCGGTCTTCGCCTTCAGGCCCTGCAACTTGGCGGGGGCCGAATAGGCGCCGCCGCGCTGGCACTTCTGCGAGGTGTCGCCGGGGCACTTGTACGTGTCCTTGGTGGAGACCGTCGCGCTGCCCGTGCCGTCCTGGCCGGTCCAGCCGTCCGGCACCGGGATGCTGATGCCGTTGTAGGAGTCCGTGGCGTAGCCGGCCTCGGTCTGCGGCTGTCCCGACTGGCCGGGCGCCGGGCTCTGTTCGCCGGGGCCTCCGGAGCCGCCGGATCCTCCGGAGTCCCCGGGAGCACCACCAGGGCCGCCGGACCCGCCCTCGCCGCCGGAACCGCCCTGCCCGTTCGGACCGCCGCTCGGTCCGCCCCGGCCGTCGGGGCCGACCTGGCCACCGGGGCTCCGGGAGGCGGAGCTGCCGCCGTCGTCCTTGGTCAGGGCGTACACGCCGCCGCCGATCCCCGCCAGCACGGCGATGGCGGCGGCGACCGCTATGCCCGTGCGCAGTCCGCGCCTGCGAGAACCCGGCGGTGCCGGATGGGGCCCCGTCGGCGGGTACCCCGGGGGACCCCAGGGGGCGGCCGACCCGACGGGGCGGACCTGATCCGTCCATGTCCTACCGTCCCACCAGCGCTCGGCGGCGGGAGCGTCACTTGTCTGCCCGGGGTCGGGATACCAGCCGGGGGGAGTCACCTGCGTCATGGGCCCACCGTATGAGCCCAGGGTGAAAGGCGGATGAGAGGGTTCCCCTCCCGGGCCGCCGGGTCACTTCGGGACCAGCCGCACCGGGGTCCGCTCCGCCGGGGACTCGTCCCCCTCGATGACGTTGCCCACGGATCCCGCCGACAGGGCTCCGCGGAACTGCCCGGGCCGGACGGCGCGCAGGTCGCAGTCGTGCGCGGGAGCGCTCATGCCGGTTCCTCCCGGGGGCGTGCGGGGAGCGGTCACGGTCGGACCGCGGCGAAACGATGTTGGAAAGTTGGCGCCATTTCCCCGGCCGTCGCCTGTCGGTAACTTTCACAACGGTCGTCGGAGGCCCCGGGGCGTCGCCTCCAATACCTCGCCGTCACCCGTCCCGGCAACTGGTGACGGGTCCCGCCTCCACCGAGGCGTCCAGAAGGCTAGGCTCGTTCCCTGTACGTCGTTTGGGCGACCTTGGGGAGGGAGCGGGATGACGGAGGTACGGCCCGGAGCGGTCGCCTCGGCCTCCCTGTGGGAGCGCGACGAGGAGGTCGCCACACTCGAGGCGGCGATCACGGCGCTGCGCGCGGACTCCGCGACCTCGGGCAGTCTGCTCGTGCTCAGCGGCGACGCGGGCCTCGGCAAGACGGCCCTCCTCGCCGAGGCGCGCCGCATCGCGGAACGCAACGGCTGTTCGGTGTGGTCGGCGCGCGGCGGCGAGACCGTCACGTCCGTCCCCTTCAACGTCGTACGGCATCTGCTGCAGCCCGCCCTCGTCTCGCTGCTTCCGGAGGAGGCGCGCGAGTACCTCGGCGACTGGTACGACATCGCGGGACCCGCCCTCGGCATAACCGAACCGGGCGACCGGCAGCCCGACCCGCAGGGCGTCTGCGACGGACTCGTCGCCGCGGTGCGCCGGCTCGCCAAGCGCGACTGGCCGCTCGTCCTGCTCATCGACGACGCGCACTGGGCGGACCAGGAGACCCTGCGCTGGCTCGCCGCGTTCGCCGAGCGCCTCGACGACCTGTCCGTCCTCGTCGTGGTCGCCCGCAGGCCCGGCGGGGTCAGCGGCGAGAGCGCCCGGCTGCTCGACGCCGTCGCCGCCGCGGCCCTCCCGATCTCCACCCTGAGCGCGCTCACCCCGGTCGCGACCGAGGGCCTCACCCGGGCCACGCTCGGGGAGCACGCGGACGCGCCCTTCTGCCGCGAGGTCTGGGCGGTCACCGGCAGCAACCCCTACGAGACCGTGGAACTGCTCGCCAAGGTCCAGGACAGCGAACTCGAACCGGGCGAGGGCTCGGCCGCCGAACTGCGCGACCTGAACCGCTCGGCGCGCGGCCGCGGACTCGTCGCCCGCCTCGAAGGACTCGGCATCGACGCCACCCGGTTCGCCTGGGCGGCCGCCATCCTCGGCACCGGCATCTCCCTCGACCTCGCCGGCCAACTCGCCGGAATGCCCGACGACGAGGCCCAGCGCTGCGCCGAACTGCTGGGTGCCGCACGCATCCTGACGACCGCTCAGTCCACGAACGGCCACGGTGCCGAGGGCGACCTGGAGTTCGTGCACCCGCTCATCGCGACCGCCGTCTACCGCTCGATCCCGGACGCCCTGCGCACCGCCATGCACGGGCAGGCCGCCTGGGCGGTCACCGAGTCGGGACGCGGCGCCGCGGCGGCCTCCCGCCACCTCCTCGAAGTGCACCCGGACGACGACCCCGAACTCGTCGAGCAGATGCGGGAGGCGGCCCGCGAACACCTCGCCGTCGGCGCCCCGGACGCAGCCCGGCGCTGTCTGGAGCGTGCGCTCCAGGAGCCGCCGCTGCCCGAGGTGCACGCGCTGCTGCTCTACGAACTGGGCTGTGCCACCCTCCTGACCGCGCCGTCCACGACCATCGGCCACCTGCGCGCCGCGCTCGAACGCCCCGGCCTGGAGGACACCGTCCGCGTGGACGCCGTCTTCCGGCTCTCCCAGGCGCTGTTGCACAACAACCAGCTCGACGAGGCCGTCCGCACGGTCGACGCCGAGGTGGACCGGCTCACGCCCGGACCCGCCCGGATGCGGCTTCAGGCCGTGCACTACATGTGGGAGGGCATCCACGCCGGCGAGGAGCGTTCCGGACACTCCAGCGGCCTCGCGGAACTCGCCGAGACCTGCGCCGGCCGCGACAACTCCGAGCGTGCCGTGCTGATACTGCGCGGCTTCGACGCGATGACCCGGGGCGAGAACGCCGAGGAGGTCGTGGAACTCTGCGACCGTGCCCTCGTCAACGGCCGCCTCGCACCCGGACTCGGCTGGACCGACACCGAGTGGGGTGTCGAACTCCTGCTGATGCTGGGCAGCGCGTACGCCTACGCCGACCGGCTCGACCGGGCCGAGAGCCTGTTCAGCGAAGCCCTGCGCGCCTATGTGAAGGCCGGCTGGAGCGGCGGCCATCTGTCGCTGGCCAACGCCTATCTCGGACTCGCCCACCGCCGCCGGGGCCGTCTCGCCGACGCCGAGCACTACCAGCGCGAGTCCCTGCGGCTCGCGGAGCGCGTCGGACGCGGACTGCCGCTGTACTGGTCGGCGACCTGCGGTCTCATCGACACCCTGCTGGCGCGTGGTCACGTCCAGCAGGCCGCCGAGATCGCCGAACGCTACGGCTTCGCACCGCCGTACCCCTCCACGATCGTCCTCCCGGACACCCGGTCCGTCCGCGGCCGCCTGCTGATCGCCCTCGGCCGCACCAAGGAGGGTGTCAACGAACTGGAGGCGGCGGAGAAGGCGGCCACCGCGCGCGGTCACCACAACACGGTGCTCGCGCCCTGGGCCGTCGACCTCGCCAGAGCGCTCGCCGCGGAGGACCCGTCCCGTGCGGCGGCCCTCGCGGCCGAGGCGCGCCGCCAGGCCGAGCGGTTCGGCACCGACACGGCGATCGGTGAGGCCCTCCGCTGCGCCGCCGCGCTGGAGACCGGCCAGCGGGCCGTCCGGCTGGCCGCGCAGGCGGTCACCTATCTGGAGGCCTCGCCCTGCCAGTACGAGCACGCGGCGGCCCGCATCGAGTACGGCATCGCCTCCCGCTCGGTGACGGAACTCAACAAGGGCCTCACTCTGGCCCGCACGAGCGGAGCCGACGGTCTGGTGAAGAAGGCGGAACGCGCCCTGGCGGGGCTGTAGGCACGGCGCCCGGCCTTCGAGGAGCGGGGTCCGGGGCGGCGCCCCGGAAGGGAAGGGAAGGGAAGGGGCGGAGGGGGAACCCACTGCTCCGCTTCCTTTCCCCTTCCCTTCCCTTCCCCCCTTCCCTGACGGAGGTCACTCCGCGAGCGGGCCGTCCTCGTCCGCCAGCACCCGCTGGGCCACGGCGAACGCGGAGTTGGCGGCGGGGACACCGCAGTACACGGCGGTCTGCAGCAGCACCGCGCCGATCTCCTCGGGCGTGAGTCCGTTGCGCCGCGCCGCCCGGACGTGCATCGCCAGCTCGTCGAGATGACCGTGCGCCACCAGCGCGGTCAGCGTGACCAGGCTGCGCTCCCGGCGCGTCAGCGTCGGATCGGTCCAGATCTCGCCCCAGGCGTAGCGCGCGATGAAGTCCTGGAACCGGGCCGTGAACGGCGTCTGGCGGGCCTGCGCACGGTCCACGTGATCGTCGCCGAGGACCTCGCGGCGGACCTCCATGCCCCGCCCCGGGTCCCCCGAGAGATGGGGACGCAGCGCCGTCAGGACGGCGTCCGGACGCTCGGCGGGCGCCAGGTGCGAGGCACCCGGGATCTCGACGAGCGCCGCGCCCGCCACCGCGTCCGCGATCTCCCGCAGATGGGCGGGCGGTGTGGCGGGATCCTCGCGTCCGGCGACGAGCAGCGTCGGCACGGTGATCGACGCGAGCCGGTCCCGGATGTCGAACGCGGCGAGGGCGTCACAACAGGCGGCGTACGCGGCGGGATCGGCGGTGCGGTGGTCCTCCACGAGGCCCGGCACGGTGAATCCCGGTGTGAACCAGCGGCTCTGGGCGCTCGCGGCCACCGGGGCGAGGCCCTCGCGGCGCACCAGTTCCGCCCGCTCCTCCCACGGCTTCGACCCGTTGAAGTGGGCGGAGGAACAGATCACGGCGAGGGAGGTGAGCCGTTCGGGGTGGTGGACCGCCAGGTGCAGGCCGACGGCGCCGCCCAGCGAGACACCGGCGTACGCGAACCGCTCGATGCCGAGCACGTCGGCCAGCTTCAGCACGAGTCCCGCGAGGTCGGCGACCGTCGCCCCGGGGCCGATCAGGTGGCCCGGAGAATCGCCGTGGCCGGGAAGGTCCCAGCGCACGACGTTGTGGGTGACGGACAGTTCGGGTGCGAGGCCGTCCCACAACGCGGTCGACGTCCCGAGCGAGGGCCCGAGGAGCAGCGGGGGAGCGGTCAGAGGGCCTTCGCTGCGGTGGTTGAGGATCTTCCCGGTCAACGTCGCTCCAGTGCACGGTCGGTGAGGGCCCCGGCGGAGCCCGTGTAGCGGGTGGGGTCGGTGAGGTCCGCGAGGTCGGAGGCGGTGAGGTCCGCGAGGTCGGGTTCCTCGCCGAGCACGTCCGCCAGGGGCCGCCTCGCGGAGACGGCGCGTTCGGCGGCGCGGGTGAGGAGCTCCTTGGCGCGGGACCGGCCGAGCAGGGGGGTGAGTTCGGCGGCCAGCCGTTCGGAGACGATCAATCCGTGGGTGAGGTCCAGGTGTTCGCGCATCGCCGCGGCGTCCACACGCAGCCCTTCGGTGAGTTCGGCCGCCTGCGCGGCGGCCCCGCCGACCAGCCGGAGCAGGTCGCGCAGTGGCTCCCACTCGGCGTGCCAGGCACCGGCCGGGCGTTCGTCCTCGGCGGTCAGCGCGCCGTACAGCGTGGCCGCGAGCAGCGGTGCCCGGCGCGCCGCCGCGACGACGAGGGTGGCGCGCACCGGGTTCGCCTTGTGCGGCATCGCGGACGAGCCGCCCCCCGAGCCCTCGGCCAGTTCGGCGATCTCCGTGCGGGACAGGGTGAGGACGTCGGCGGCCGTCTTGCCCAGCGCGCCCGCCGTGAAGGCGAGCGCGCCGGCCAGGTCGGCGACCGGCGTCCGCAGGGTGTGCCACGGCAACACCGGCTCGGTGAGCCCGAGTTCGCGGGCGTACGCGGCGGTCAGCTCCCGGGTGTCGTCCGCCCCGAACACGGTGAAGGCCGCCAGCGTGCCCGCGGCGCCGCCGAGCTGGGCCGGCAGGGACGACCGTACGGTCCGCACACGGTCCCCGGCGTCGAGGACCAGCGAACGCCAGCCCGCCGCCTTCAGCCCGAAGGTCGTGGGCACCGCGTGCTGGGTGAGGGTGCGGCCCGGGAGCACGGTGTCGCGGTGCTCCCGCGCCAGCCGGGCCAGCGCCCGCGCCGTGCGGTCGAGGTCGCCGAGGAGCACGTCCAGGGTGCGGGCGGAGACGAGCATGGTGGCGGAGTCCAGGATGTCCTGGCTGGTCGCGCCGCGGTGCACGTACGGGCCGTGCTCCGCGGCGACGGCGGCGGTCAGGTCCGCGACCAGGGGGATCACCGGGTTGCCGCCGGACCGGGCGCGCAGCGCGATCGACGCGACGTCGAAGCCCGCCCCGCCGGCCGCCTCGGACACCGCCGCGGCGGCCTCGGCCGGGGCCAGTCCGAGCGACGCCTGGGCGCGGGTCAGGGCGGCTTCGGCGTCGAGCAGGGCCCGCAGATACGCGGCGTCGCTCGTCTCCGTCGAGGCCGGGGAGCCCGCCCATCCGGGGGCGAGCAGACCGGCGTCGGCGGAGACGGGGTCGACAGCTGTCACGGGAACTCCAGGAAGACCGTTTCGCCTTCGCCCTGAAGGCGGATGTCGAAACGGTACGTCCGCGGGGCGTCCCCGGCCGCGACCAGCGTGGCGCGCCGCTCGGCCGGCAACGTGTCGAGCAGCGGGTCCGCTCCGTCGGCCAGATAGGCGCGGGTGAACAGGTGGTGGGTCAGACCGCGCGCGAACACGCAGACGCTGATGTACGGCAGCCCGGTGTTGCCCGGCGGCAGCGTGCGCAGCGTGTAGTGGCCGTCGGCGTCGGTGCCGACCCGGCCGAAGCCCGTGAAGTCGACGCCGTTGCGGCCGAGGAAACCGCCCGTCGACGGATCGCGGCGCAGGGACCCCGGGGCGCCGGTGAGGGAGCCGTCGGGTGCCGCCTGCCAGAAGTCGAGCAGGGCGTCGGGGACCGGCACACCCGCGCCGTCGGTCACGTGCCCGTGCAGGGTGATGGTGTCGGGGTGGCCCTCGGGCGCTATGGCACCGCCGCCCGGGAAGGGCAGCGCGTGGCCGTAGAAGGGGCCGATGGTGTGGGACGGGGTGGGGAGCAACCGCTCGGTCATGCTCAACGGCCTTCCTCGATCCAGGTGGCGGAGGGGCCGTCGAGGACGATGTCCCAGCGGTAGCCCATGGAGAACTCGGGTCGGGAGAGGCCGTGGTCGTAGGCGGCGATCAGCCGGCCGCGGGCCGCCTCGTCCGTCACGGACCGCAGGATCGGGTCGTAACGGAACAGCGGGTCGCTCGGGAAGTACATCTGGGTGATCAGGCGCTGTGTGAACGCCGTGCCGAACACCGAGAAGTGGATGTGGGCCGGCCGCCAGGCGTTGGTGTGGTTGCCCCACGGGTACGGTCCCGGCTTGACGGTCGTGAACGCGTACCGCCCCTGATTGTCCGTCAGGGTGCGGCCCACGCCGGTGAAGTTGGGGTCCAGTGGTGCGGGGTGCTGCTCCCGCAGGTGGGCGTACCGGCCGGCCGCGTTGGCCTGCCAGATCTCGACGAGCTGGCCGCGCACCGGTCGGCCGTCCCGGTCGAGGAGCCGGCCGGAGACGGTGATGCGCTCGCCGATCGGCTCGCCCCGGTGCTGCAGGGTGAGGTCGTTGTCGATCTCCGTTATGTCGGTGACGCCGAAGACCGGGCCCGACAGTTCGACGGTCTCCGGATCGCCGCTCACGGCGACCAGCGGCTGCCGGGGATGCCGGAGCCGGGAGCTGCGGTAGGGCGGATAGTCGCGTGCGGGGTGGTGCCGTACGGGCGCGCCGCCGGCGACCGCCTTGTCGTAAGCGTCCTGGAGATCCGTGATCTCGACGTCGATGTCCGACTGAGTGAGAGCCATCTCGGGTTCCTAGCGTTCGAGGACGAGGGCGAGGCCCTGGCCCACGCCGATGCAGAGGGTGGCGACACCGACCCCGCCGCCCGCGCGGGCGAGTTGGTGGGCGACGGTGCCGGCGAGGCGGGCGCCCGAGGCGCCGAGGGGGTGACCGAGGGCGATGGCACCGCCCTGCGGGTTGAGGATCGCCGGGTCGAACGCGGGCCATTCCGCGAGGCATCCGAGCACCTGCGCGGCGAACGCCTCGTTCAGCTCCAGGGTCGACAGGTCGTCGAATCGCCTGCCCGCCTTGGCGAGCGCGCGCGTCACCGCTTCGACGGGGGCGAGTCCGAAGTACTGCGGGTCGATCGCCGAGACGCCGGTCGAGCGGACCCGGGCGAGGGGTTCGCGACCGGTGGCCGCGAGACCCTCCTCGTCGACCAGCAGCAGGGCGGCGGCACCGTCGTTGAGGGGCGAGGCGTTCCCCGCCGTCACCGTGCCGTCTTCCGTGCGGAAGGACGGCTTGAGGCGGGCCATGGCGTCGAGGGACGCGTCCGCGCGCACGCACTCGTCGGCGTCGAACACGACGGGGTCGCCCTTGCGCGCCGGGAGGGTCAGCGGGGCGATCTCCGCGTCGAACAGGCCCTTGTGCCGGGCCTGTTCCGCCTTCCGGTGGCTGGTGAGGGCGAACTCGTCCTGCTGTTCCCGGGTGATCCTGTGCTTGTCGGCGATGAGTTCGGCCGACTCCCCGAGGGGGATGGTCCACTGCGGGTCCATCCGCGGGTTGACCATGCGCCAGCCGAGCGTGGTGGAGTACATCTCGGTGTGCCCGGCGGGGAACGCGCGGTCGCTCTTGGGCAGGACGTAGGGCGCGCGGGTCATCGACTCGACGCCGCCGGCCAGGACGATCGAGGCGTCGCCGACGGCGATGGCGCGGGCGGCCTGCACGACGGCTTCCAGCCCGGAGGCGCAGAGCCGGTTGACGGTCACGCCCGGTACGGAGGTGGGGAGTCCGGCGAGGAGCGCGGCCATCCGGCCGACGTTGCGGTTCTCCTCGCCCGCTCCGTTGGCGTTGCCGACGTACACGTCCTCGATCCGCGCCGGATCCAGGCCGGGTGTGCGGGCGAGGAGTGCACGGATGGCGTGGGCCGCCAGGTCGTCCGGCCGGACACCGGCCAGCGAACCGCCGTACCGGCCGATCGGTGTCCGTACGGCGTCGACGATGTAGACGTCCTTCACGACGGGATCTCCTCGGTGACGCGGACTTCGGCTGCGGTCTTCGCGGTGATCTCCTCGACCGTGACACCGGGGGCGGTCTCCACCAGCACCAGGCCCTCGTCGGTGACGTCGAGGACGCCGAGGTCGGTGATGATCCGGTCGACGCACGCCTTCCCGGTGAGCGGCAGCCCGCACTCGCGCAGGATCTTCGGGGAACCGTCCTTCGCGGTGTGGGTCATCACCACGATGACCCTGCGGGCGCCGTGGACGAGGTCCATCGCGCCGCCGATGCCGGTGATGAGCTTTCCCGGGACGGCCCAGTTGGCGAGGTCGCCGCCCGCGGACACCTGCATCGCGCCGAGCACCGCCACGTCGATGTGCCCGCCCCGGATCATCCCGAAGGACAAGGCGGAGTCGAAGTACGCGGCGCCGGGCAGGACCGTGACGGTCTCCTTGCCGGCGTTGATCAGGTCGGGGTCGACCTCGTCCTCGGTGGGGTAGGGGCCGGTGCCCAGGATGCCGTTCTCCGACTCCAGGATCACCTCGACGCCCGGCGGCAGGTGGTTGGGGATCAGCGTCGGCAGGCCGATGCCGAGGTTCACGTACTGGCCGTCCGCGAGTTCCCGCGCGGCCCGGGCCGCCATCTCTTCCCTGCTCCAGGCCATCAGCCGCTCACCCTTCCGTCGGCGGCGGGCGCCGAGACAGTCCGCTTCTCGATCATCTTGGCGTTCGCCTGCGCGGGCGAGAGCGCCACGACCCGCTGCACGAAGATGCCCGGCAGATGCACCGCGTCCGGGTCGATCGCCCCCGGTTCGACCAGTTCCTCGACCTCCGCGATCGTGACCCGTCCCGCCATCGCCGCGAGCGGGTTGAAGTTCCGCGAGGACTTGTTGAAGACGAGGTTGCCGTGCCGGTCCCCCCTCGCGGCACGGACCAGTGCGAAGTCCGTGCGGATGCCGCGCTCCAGCACGTACGGGGTGCCGTCGAAGTCGCGTACCTCCTTCGGCGGGGAGGCCAGCGTGACACCGCCCGAGCCGTCGTACCGCCAGGGCAGGCCGCCCTCGGCGACCTGGGTGCCGACGCCGGCGGGCGTGTAGAAGGCGGGGATCCCGGCGCCGCCCGCACGGAGCCGCTCGGCGAGCGTGCCCTGCGGGATCATCTCGACCTCCAGCTCGCCGGCCAGGTACTGACGCGCGAACTCCTTGTTCGCCCCGATGTAGGAGCCCGTGACGCGGGCGATCCGCCCCGCCGCCAGCAGGACCGCGAGCCCGGACTCCATGGCTCCGCAGTTGTTGGAGACCACGCCGAGCTCGCGGACCCCCCGCTCGTGGAGCGCCTCGATCAGCACGTTCGGCACACCGCTGAGGCCGAAGCCACCGACCGCGAGTGTCGCGCCGTCCGGCACATCGGCCACCGCCTCCAGCGCCGTGGCGACCACCTTGTCCATCCGCGAAGCCCCATCTCTCCCGAGCGCCCGGCCCTCAAATTACTCAGGGCACTGATTATTTCTCCGAGGTTTCCCACACGCTGCCACCGCGGCTCGCGGACGTCAATACCCCCTGTGGCGCCTCGGTTGTGATGCGGTCGCACGGTGGGACAGGAGCGAGTGGGCGGGGTATCGTTCAGTACACAGACGATTCATGACGTGGTGGCGCGTAACCGGATGCGCGTACCGGAACCCGAGGAGCGCACATGGCCGCGGTGGATCTCTCCACCCACCCCGGGCACCTGGCCCGGCGACTCCAGCAGGCCCACTACCTGCTGTGGAACACGATGGTCTCCGAGGAGATCACCTCGCCCCAGTTCGCGGTCCTGAACGCGCTGGTGGCCGAGCCCGGCCTCGACCAGCGCACGGTGGGGGAGCGTGTCGGGCTCGACCGGTCCACCATCGCCGAGGTCATCAGCCGGCTCGGGCGCCGCGGGCTGCTCGACAAGGTGCGCGACCCGCAGGACGGCCGGCGCTTCCTGCTCCGGCTCACCGACGAGGGGCTGCGCACCCACCGCAGGCTGACCGTGCGCACCGCGCGGATGAACCAGGTCTTCCTCGGTCCGCTCTCCGCCGCGGAACAGACCCTCTTCTTCGACCTCATCCAGCGGGTCGCGGACGCAGCCGAGGGACTCCGCAACCCCGCGGAACCCCTCGGTGCCCGGCAGTAGCGACCCGCCGCCGTCTCCGCTCACGCCTTGGCGAAGACGACCCAGACCTGTCCGCGGGCGAAGTTCATCGGCGCGCCGTCCGGCGTCGTGAAGTCCGTCCCGTGCGACGCCTCGGACCGGTTCCAGTCGGCGTCGTACGCCCGGCCGTCGCGCAGCACCGTCGCGGTCCCCGAACCGACCGACTCGGTGTACGGCGTGTTGTTGCCGAGGACGTCGTGGTACTTGGACGAACGCACCTTGACGTACTGGATGACCACCGTCGCCGGCGCGACCGAGGTGCCCTCCGTGGTGACGGTCGGCGTGCCGTCCATGGCCACCGTCCAGCGCTTGCGCTCGGCGGACCAGGTGAAGGTGAACCGGGCCGACGGGAACTTCACCGTACGGGAGGTCTCGGGGGTCCCTCCGGCGGGCGCCGAGCCGAAGCGGAAGCCCGTGCTGAGCGCGGCGTCGCCCGGCGCGTCCCCGACGAGCCGCTGCGGGCGCAGATACAGGTTGTGCGGCGCGGCCTTGTCGTTGCCCCGGTACCAGGCGTCCGGCACCTTCCCCGGAAGCTGCGGGTGCAGCGGTGCCTTGTCGATCAGCGGCAGCAGTTTGTGCTGGGCCCCCGAGAAGGCGAGCGTCGGCTCGTCGAACTGTCTCAGCAGCTCCAGATCCGACTCACGGGCGCTGCGCACCGGGCCGACGGCCTTCGGGAAGGTGCTCGCGAACACCGCCATCAGCCGGCTCAGACCGCCTTCCACCTGCTCCGCGTACACCACGTCCGCCGCGTCGAGGCCGGTCTGCGGACGGGCCGCGGCCACGTTGTCGATCTTCACCGCGAGCACCGAACCGGTCCTCGCGGTGGGGCTCGCGCTGTCGCTCGGACCGGTGCTCGGCACCCGGGCCCTGCCGTCGTCGGTCGGGCCGCCGCCCCTGCCGTCCCCCGCGGTGCAGCCCGTCATCAGGGAGCCCGTCACCGTGACGGCCAGCAGTGCCGCCGTCCATGCGCCGCGCCGCGTCCGCACCATCTCTCGCATGCCCACCGTGCCACCCGTCTCGTACCGTCGATTGTGCGTTCATCAGTTCATCGGTGGCCATACCCGATCGTTTCTGATTGCGCGCGTCGACTGGGCCGATCGGCTCAGCGAGATGATCGGGGGAGAGTGAACCGGAACCGCGGAAGCCTCCGTTCCACGTCCCGCGGTCAGTCCTGCGGCCCGAAGATCTCCGCCAGGTCGTAGCCCACCGGCTCCTCCAGTTGTCCGTACGTACAGCTCTCCGCGGTCCGGTCCGGGCGCCATCGGCGGAACCGGGCGGTGTGCCGGAACCGGGCGCCGTTCTCCATGTGGTCGTACGCCACCTCCGCCACCCGCTCGGGCCTGACCGGCACCCACGACAGGTCCTTCTTCCCCGACCACCTGCTCGGCGCGCCCGGCAGCCGCGCCGAGGCGTGCGCGGACTCCTCGGCCCAGGCCGCCCACGGATGCTCCGAGGCGTCCTCCAGACGCAGCGGCTCCAGCTCCTCCACCAGCTCCGCGCGCCGCTTCATCGTGAACGCGGCGCTCACCCCGACGTGCTGGAGCGTGCCCCGGTCGTCGTACAGACCGAGCAGCAGCGACCCGACGACCGGCCCGCTCTTGTGGAAGCGGTACCCGGCGACGACGACGTCCGCCGTCCGCTCGTGCTTGATCTTGAACATGGCCCGCTCGTCCCGCAGGTACGGCGACGTGAGCGGCTTGGCGACCACCCCGTCGAGACCCGCGCCCTCGTACTGCTCGAACCACCGCTGCGCCACCGCGCGGTCCCTGGTCGCCGGCGCCAGGTGCACCGGCGCGGTCACGCCGGACAGGGCCGTCACCAGCAGTGCCCGCCGGTCGCCCAGCGGGACATCCAGGAGCGACTCGTCGGCCAGGGCCAGCAGGTCGAACGCCACGAAGGAGGCCGGAGTGCGCTCGGCGAGCGTCCTGACCCGTGAGTCCGCCGGGTGGATCCGCTCGGTGAGCGCGTCGAAGTCGAGCCGGCCGTCCCGGGCGATCACGATCTCGCCGTCCATCACGCAGCGCTCCGGCAGCCGATCGAGCAGCGCCTCGACCAGCTCCGGGAAATACCTGGTCAGCGGCTTGCCGGTGCGGCTCCCGATCTCCAGCTCCGCGCCGTCCCGGTACACGATGGCCCGGAAACCGTCCCACTTGGCCTCGTAGTGCATGTCCGGCGGGATCTTCGCGACGGACTTGGCGAGCATCGGCTTCACGGGCGGCATCACCGGCAGGTCCATGCTCCGATTCTCCGCGCAACCGCGGGCATCCGCCCGGTGTGCGGGGCCACGGCACTGCGCCTACCGTGGCTCGCATGGGCGATGCGGTGGAACTCGAGGCAGCCGGCAGGACCGTACGTCTGTCCAGTCCGGGCAAGATCTTCTTCCCGGAGCGCGGCTTCACGAAGCTGGACCTCGCCCAGTACTACCTGGCCGTCGGTGACGGCATCCTGCGCGCCCTGCGCAACCGCCCCACCACCCTGGAGCGCTATCCCGACGGCGTGGCGGGCGAGTCCTTCTTCCAGAAGCGGGCGCCCAAGAACATGCCCGACTGGATCCCCACCGCCCACATCACCTTCCCCAGCGGGCGCAGCGCCGACGAGATGTGCCCCACCGAGCCGGCCGCCGTCCTCTGGGCCGCGCAGTTCGGCACGCTCACCTTCCACCCGTGGCCGGTACGCCGCGACGACGTCGACCGGCCCGACGAACTCCGCATCGACCTCGACCCGCAGCCCGGCACCGACTACACGGACGCGGTCCGCGCCGCCCACGAGCTGCGCCAGGTGCTCCACGACTACGGCGACCTGCGCGGCTGGCCCAAGACCTCCGGGGGCCGCGGCCTGCACGTCTTCGTGCCGATCCAGCCGCGCTGGACCTTCACCCAGGTACGCCGGGCGGCCATCGCCGTCGGCCGCGAACTCGAACGCCGGATGCCCGACCACGTCACCACCGCCTGGTGGAAGGAGGAGCGGGGCGAGAAGATCTTCGTGGACTACAACCAGACCGCGCGGGACCGCACCATCGCCTCCGCCTACTCCGTGCGCCCCCGGCCGCACGCGCCCGTCTCCGCGCCGCTGCGCTGGGACGAGGTGGACGACGCCCGGCCGCGCGACTTCGACCTGGCGACGATGCCGGCCCGCTTCGCCGAACTCGGCGACGTGCACGCCGACATGGACGATCACGCCTTCTCGCTGGAGGCCCTGCTGGAGCTCGCGAGCCGCGACGAGCACGACCACGGCCTCGGCGATCTCCCGTATCCGCCCGAGTACCCGAAGATGCCGGGCGAGCCGAAGCGGGTCCAGCCGAGCCGCGCCCGGCACGAGGACGCGGAGCCGCCCGGCGCCTGAGCGGTCCCCGCCCGAAGCGATCGCCGCGACGGGAGTGGCCACCCGGGCGGGCGCCTCGGACCGCCCCGTCGCGCCCGCCGGGAGTGCCGCCCTCGCCGGCGGCCCGGAACGGCCGTCCCGCACAGCGGGGTTCGCGCTGATCCGCACGGCACCCCCGGTCGCGGCGCGGCTATCCTGATCCGCAT
Source organism: Streptomyces sp. M41(2017) (assembly GCF_002078175.1). GTDB lineage: Bacteria > Actinomycetota > Actinomycetes > Streptomycetales > Streptomycetaceae > Streptomyces. The sequence continues at coordinate 4,859,419 of NZ_MWFK01000001.1, forward strand.
CCGCCGAGGAGGTGCCCCGCATGACCGAGACCGTGTCGCGCCCCACGCTGGAGGCCGTGGCCGCGCGGGCCGGGGTCTCCCGGGCCACCGTGTCCCGGGTGGTGAACGGCGGCGACGGGGTGCGAGAACCCCTCGTGGAGCGGGTGCGCCGAGCCGTCGAGGAACTCGGCTACGTGCCGAACCAGGCCGCGCGCAGCCTGGTCACCCGCCGCCACGACGCCGTCGCCGTCGTGATCGCCGAACCGGAGACCCGGGTCTTCGCGGACCCTTTCTTCGCCCATCAACTCCGCGGCATCAGCAAGGAACTGACGGCGCACGACTCGCAACTCGTGCTGCTGCTGACGGAGGGCCGCGACGACCACGCGCGCGTGGCCCGCTATCTCGCGGGCGGCCACGTCGACGGAGCGCTCGTCTTCTCGCTGCACCTCGACGACCCGCTGCCCGGCCTGATCCACGGGGCGGGCGTGCCCACCGTGTTCGGCGGGCGGCCCGACTGGGGCGGCAGCGACCGGGAGTCGCTGTACGTCGACTGCGACAACCGGGGTGGTGCCCGCGAGGCCGTACGCCACCTCGTCGGCCTCGGCCGCACCCGCATCGCCCACATCACCGGCGCCCTCGACCAGACCTCCGCCGTCGACCGCCTCGACGGCTTCCGGGACGTCGTGGGCGAGGTCGACCCGGCGCTCGTGGCGGAGGGCGACTTCACGCCCTCCGGCGGCGAACGCGCGATGCGGGAACTGCTGGAGCGCCGCCCGGACGTGGACGCCGTGTTCGTGGCGAACGACCTGTCGGCCCTCGGCGTGCTGCGCGTCCTGCGCGAGGCCGGGCGGCGCGTCCCCGAGGACGTCGCCGTGATCGGCTTCGACGACATGCTGCCGATCGCCGAGCAGACCGACCCGCCGCTGACGACGGTCCGTCAGGACATAGAGGAGATGGGCCGGTTGATGGCCCGGCTGCTGATCCGCGGCCTGGAGGGCGCGACGGGGACGGACACCGACCCCGAACGCTCCGGTGTCGTCCTGCCGACGACCGTGGTGGTCCGCGGCTCGGCGTGATCCGGCCGGACCGGCCCCGATCGGAACGGCCGGCCGGCGGAACGGCTCCGATCGGACCGACCGACGGGCCGGGCGCGGATTCCGGCAGGGCCGAACGCGCGGGGGCCGCCCTGGAACGCACCGGGGACGGCTCCCCTCGATTCGGATCCGCGACCCCGGTCCGAGTGCCTCCGGGTGCCGGATCAGCCCTGCTGCTGCGCGCTCTTGATCACCGCGAAGCGCGCCCCGTACGGATCCGTGAGCCGGGCGGCGCGGCCGACGCCCTCCAGGTCGGTCGCGGGCATCCGCACCGTGCCGCCGAGTTCCCGCGCCTTCGCGACCACGGTGTCCGTGTCGGCGACCTCGATGTACGGCAGCCAGTACGCCCCGGAAGCGGCCTCGACCGGGTCGTCGGCGAGCGGGACGATGCCACCGAACATGTCCTCCGCCTCCGAACCGGCAGGATTGACGCAGGTGTAGACGCCGCCGGGGAACGGGGCCGCCGAAGTCTCCCAGCCGAACACCGCGTTGTAGAACGCGGCGGCCGCCGGGAGGTCCGGGGTGTACAGCTCGACCCAGCACAGCGAACCCGGGTCCGTGGCGAGCCCCAGTCCCTTGGTCCGGGCCGGCTGCCAGATGCCGAAGTGCACGCCCGCCTTGTCGGCGAGCATCGCCATGCGGCCCTCGCCCATCACGTCCATGGGCGGCATCAGCACGGCGCCCTTCGCCTGCTCCACCGCCTTGGCCGTGGACTCGGCGTCCGCGCTCCGGAAATACACGTTCCAGGACGGCGGGCCCTGCTCGGGGGTGGTCTGCATGCCGCCGGCGACGGTCTTCCCGTCGATCTGGAAGAAGCCGTAACCGCCGGCGTCGGGTCCCGCCGACGTGAACTGCCAGCCGAACAGGGCTCGGTAGAAGGAGATGGCGCCGTCGAGATCGGATGTGCCTACGTCCAGCCAGTTCGGCGAGCCGTCGACGAAACGGGTGGTGAGCATCATTGCCCTCCTTTGAGGGGTCCCGCTGCCTTTGGTACCGAGTCTTCCACCGCCCGCCGACCGGCGCGGCCGGGACGCGCACTCCCGTCCCGAGACCCCCGCGCCACTACGCTCGGTGTCCGGGCGGATCCGCATGGTTCTCCTCGTCCCCCGCGCGCCGCCGTGCCCGGGACCGTCCCGCCGGGGCATCATCAGGGCCGCCGGGGGCGTCGGAACGCCGCGTTGATCCCGCGTTGATCGAACGTTTTTCGCGGCGGGGCACGATCCTGAGCATGCCCATGGAAACGATCACTCCGTCCGACATCGCCTGGCAGCAGCAGGCGCTGTGCGCGCAGACGGGGGCGGACTTCTTCTTTCCCGAGCCCGGCAGTTCGGTGCGCGAGGCCAAGCGCATCTGCGGGATGTGCGACATGCGGTCCGCTTGCCTCGACTACGCGCTGAGCAACGACGAACGCTTCGGCGTCTGGGGAGGGCTCTCCGAGAAGGAGCGCCTCGGTCTGCGCCGCGCCCGCGAATGACGGAGCACGCGCCCGGCCGGCGGCGAACTCACCCGCAGCCCTGAACGGCTGGTGACCGCCTCGTCCGAACGGGCCCCCTTCCCGTGCCGCACCGGCATCAGGGCGGGGCGGTGCGTTCGGACGCGAGAGCGGGGTCGTGGCACCGAGGCGGGCGCGCCGGTCCCCAGCACCGGAGAGCAGGACCTCGCTGGTTCCGGTCCAGCCGAGCCGCCCCCTGGACATGCGAAAGCCCCCGCCTCGCGGACCCTGTGCGAGCAGGGTCGGGAGACGGGGGCCGAACGCGGGCAGGTCCGGGAGCGCGGGGGCCTAGGCGGTCGCGCGGGCCGCCATGCGGGCCTTGCGGGCCGCGAGCTTCTCGTCGAACTTCGACGCCTCGGCGTCGAGGCCGCCCATGAAGAAGCCGAGCTCCTCCTGGGCCTGGAGACCCTCGGGGCCCAGACCGTCGATCTCCAGCACCTTCAGGTGACGCAGCACCGGCTGGAGCACGTCGTCGTGGTGGATACGCATGTTGTAGACCTCGCCGATGGCCATCTGCGCGGCCATGCGCTCGAAGCCGGGCATCCCGTGACCGGGCATCCGGAAGTTGACCACGACGTCCCGCACGGCCTGCATGGTCATGTCGGGGGCGAGCTCGAACGCGGCCTTCAGGAGGTTGCGGTAGAAGACCATGTGCAGGTTCTCGTCGGTCGCGATGCGGGCCAGCATGCGGTCGCAGACCGGGTCGCCCGACTGGTGGCCGGTGTTGCGGTGCGAGATGCGGGTCGCCAGCTCCTGGAACGCGACGTACGCGACGGAGTGCAGCATCGAGTGGCGGTTGTCCGACTCGAAGCCCTCACTCATGTGCTGCATCCGGAACGCCTCGAGCTTGTCCGGGTCCACGGCGCGCGAGGCGAGCAGGTAGTCGCGCATCACGATGCCGTGCCGGCCCTCCTCCGCGGTCCAGCGGTGCACCCAGGTGCCCCAGGCGCCGTCCCGGCCGAAGAGGGAGGCGATCTCGTGGTGGTAGCTCGGGAGGTTGTCCTCGGTGAGGAGATTGACGACCAGCGCGATGCGGCCGATCTCGGTGACCTTGGACTGCTCCTTGTCCCAGGCCTCGCCGTCCTCGAAGAGACCGGGGAAGTTCCGGGCGTCGCTGAACGGCACGTACTCGTGCGGCATCCAGTCCTTGGCCACCTTCAGGTGGCGGTTGAGCTCCGTCTCGACCACTTCCTCCAACGCGTACAGCAGGCGTGCGTCGGTCCAGGCGGCTGACGGGCTGCCGAGGTGAGGAGAAGTGATCGTCACGGTTGCTCCAGAGGGGGACGGGGACTACGACGAGCGGAGAAGCCAACCTACGGCATCGTAGGCTACGTATCCGTAGGTTACGTTGCCGTAGGTTAAGGACTCCGTAAAGAGCGCTGATCAGCAGGGTTTTCGGGGCGATCGCTCACTCCCTGGAACCCTCCGGAAGCGCTCCGAAGGCGCTCCGGAAGCGCAGGTCCGCGGGTACCCGCGAGCGTCTCGATCACCCCCGGTCAGGTGTACAGCTCCCGGAGCCGGACCGAGAGGCATGTCACACATCCTTCGAGCTTCTCGAACTCGCTGATGTCGACGAGGACCGGCGTGTGTCCGAGGTCCGCCAGCAAGTCCGCTGTCCTCGGAGCACTCCTGGCCATCAGGAGCCTCCCGCCGCCCAGCAGCACCACATGCGCCCCGGACTCCTCCGGTACCGGCAGGAAGCGCGGGAAGAGAGCGGGGGAGTCCACGAGGGGCTCGTACCCGATCACCGTTCCGTCGGGCAGCGCGGTGACCGCCGACTTCAGATGGAGCACCGTGCTGACGGGGACGGCCACCACGCGCGCCCCGAGCGGCTCGAAGACGGCGCGCAGCTGCCCCACGCCGGACGCGTTGGTCCGTCCGCCCCGGCCCACGTAGATCGTGTCGCCGACCTTCAGGACGTCGCCCCCGTCGAGGGTGCCCGGTTCCCGGATCCGGTTCACCGAGCAGCCCAGACGCTCCACGGCCTCCTCGACCCCGGCGGTCTCGCCGCGCCGGGACCGCGCGCCGGAGCGGGCGATCAGGGCGACGTTGCGGAAGACGACGACGGCGTCCTCGACGAACACCGCGTCCGGGCAGTCGTCCGCCGGGTCGGCCTCGACGGTCTCCCAGGCGTGCGCGCGCAGCGCCTCGACGTAGGCCTCCCACTGCTCGACCGCCCGGCCGACGTCGACCGGGGTGCGCTCGACGTGCGTCACCAGCCCCTCGGCGAGGCGGGGGCCGGGACGGCGTACGAGCGCTTTGCGGCTGGGCACGGGCAGGTCTCCGATCTCGGCAGGGGGCGTCGGCGCACAGGCGGCGCGCCCGGAGCGCGCGAAAGCCCCCAGCTTCACGTCGGGCACCGTCACGTCCGACGCTAGGCGGCCCCCGCCGTCCGCACTAGAAGGGATACCCGACAGTTTCCGGAGCGATTTCTTTCAGTTCTCCTCCTTCCAGCAGCAGTCGGCGCGTGATGCCGATCGACTCCAGGAACGGCATGTCGTGGCTGGCGACGACGAGCGCGCCCTCGTACGACTCCAGGGCGCTGGTGAGCTGGCGGACGCTGGCCATGTCGAGATTGTTCGTCGGCTCGTCGAGCATCAGCAGCTGCGGCGCGGGCTCGGCCAGCATCAGGGCCGCGAGCGCCGCCCTGAAACGTTCGCCGCCGGAGAGCGTCGCCGCCCGCTGGTCGGCCTTCGCCCCCTTGAACAGGAAGCGCGCCAGCCGCGCCCGGACGCGGTTGTTGGTGGCCGTCGGCGCGTACCGGGCGACGTTCTCGGCGACGGTCAGCTCGTCGTCGAGGACGTCGAGACGCTGCGGCAGGAAACGCAGGGGCACATGGGCCCGGGCCTCACCGGACACGGCGTCCAGTTCCCCGGCGATCGTGCGCAGGAGCGTCGTCTTGCCCGCTCCGTTGCGCCCGATCAGCGCGATCCGCTCGGGGCCGCGCAGGTCGAACATGCCGTTCACGCGCGCGCCGTACCGCAGCTCCAGCTGTTCGAGCGTGAGGACGGTGCGCCCCGGCGGTACGGCCGTGTGGGGCAGATCGACGCGGATCTCGTCCTCGTCCCGTACGGCCTCCACCGCCTCGTCGAGACGCTCCTTCGCCTCGCTGAGTCTCTCCTCGTGCATGATGCGGTGCTTGCCCGCGGACTCCTGCGCCGACCGCTTGCGTGCCCCCATGACGATCTTCGGCTCGCGCTTCTGGTCGTTCATCTTCTGTCCGTACCGCTTGCGCCGGGCCAACTTGACCTGGGCGTCCACCAGTTCGCGTTTCTGCTTCTTCAGGTCGGACTCTGCGACGCGCACCATGCGCTCGGCCGCCTCCTGCTCGCCGGCGAGGGCCTCCTCGTACGCCGAGAAGTTCCCGCCGTACCAGGTGACCCCGCCGGAGTGCAGGTCGGCGATCTGGTCCACCAGGTCCAGGAGTTCGCGGTCGTGACTGACCACGACCATGACGCCGGACCAGGCCGCGACGGCCGCGTAGAGCCGCTGCCGCGCGTACAGGTCGAGGTTGTTGGTGGGCTCGTCGAGGAGGAGGACGTCGGGGCGGCGCAGCAGCAGGGCCGCGAGGCGCAGCAGCACCGACTCGCCGCCGGACACCTCGCCGATGGTGCGGTCCAGGTCGACGTGTCCGAGGCCGAGTTCACCGAGGGTGGCCAGGGCCCGTTCCTCCACGTCCCAGTCGTCGCCCACGACGTCGAAGTGTTCCTCGGCCGCGTCGCCGGACTCGATCGCGTGCAGGGCGGCCCGCCGAGCGGCGATGCCGAGTGCCTCGTCGACCCGCAGGCCCGTGTCGAGCGTGACGCTCTGCGGCAGATGGCCGATCTCGCCCGCGACCCGGACGGTGCCGTCGGCCGGGGTGAGCTCCCCGGCGATCAGCTTCAACAGTGTTGATTTTCCTGATCCGTTGACTCCGACGAGACCGGTCCTGCCCGGTCCGAACGCGATCTGGAGGTCGTCGAAGACGTCGGTGCCGTCAGGCCAGGCGAAGGACAGGGAGGTGCATGTGACGGAGGTGGGGGAGGTTGACATGAGGCCTCGCGGTTGCTGGAAACGGTCGGGGGTACGCGTTCGGGACACCGCGAGGCGACGACGATCCAGTTCGGAGGAGAGCGAGGAAAGGGCCCTGCGCCGAAGGACGGCTCGAACGCCGAGGTCGCACGCTGCGCACACGGAAGCCGGACAGAACCGACTGCGTGTGACGCGGTGTCTCAGACCTCAGACGAGCAACGTCCTTCTCCATTCGACGGCAACAGAACCGCTGTACACCGTAGGGACGGCCCCGGGGGCTGTCAAAGGATTAACGTGGCCCTCACGACACCTAAGGAGATCCCGTGCCGAACGGCCCGCTCTCGCTGCCCGCCCGGCTGTACCTCCTGGCCTGGGACACCACCAAACCCAAGGTCACCGGGTCGACCCATCTCCACCACCTGGTCCGCGCCGGTGCCCTGACCGAGCTGGCCCAGCGCGGGCTGCTCGTCGACGACGACGGCATCGTCACCCCGGTGGACCCCGACTCCCGGACCGGGGACCTGGTCCTCGACGGGCTGCTCGAACTCGTCGCGGAGTCCCGGCCCCGCAAGTGGAAGGCCTGGGTCACGCTGCGCGCCCGGGTCACCCTGGACGCCGTCCGCGCCCAGCTGGCCGCCGAGGGGTACCTGCGGGCGGAGAAGAAACGGGTCCTCGGGCTCTTCCCGTCCGTGGACTACACCCTGGACCGGGTCCCCGTCGTGGACGCGCTGCGCGCCGAGGCCCGCCAGGTGCTGGAGGGGCCGGTGCCGGTCGCCGAGGTCGGGGACCGCGACGCGGCCCTCGTCGCCCTCGCCACCGCGGCCGAGCTGCGCACCCTCGCCTCGGCCAAGGAGCGCAAGCTGCACAGGGCCCGTATCGACGAACTCACCGAACGGGGCGGCGCGGCGGCCCCGGCCCTGAAGAAGGTCATCCAGGAGGTCAGGACGGCGGTCATCGTGGCGGCGACGACCGCCTCGACCACGGCGGCGACCACCGGAGGCTGAGCCGCACGGACCGGCACCCGGGCGCTCTTCGAACCGGTGTTCCTGGCAGGCGGACGGCCGCACGTCCCTGTCGGATTCCTGCCGGCGCCCGCGGTCCGGCCCGTGTTCGGCTCCTCCCATGACGACCACGGAACAACTCCGCGCAACCGCACTCGCCTTCCACGCCCTGCACGTCCCCGGCCGGCCCCTCGTCCTGCCGAACGCCTGGGACACCGCCAGTGCCCGGATCGTCGAGGAGGCCGGCGCGGGGGCGGTGGCGACGACCAGCGCCGGCCTCGCCTGGGACCTGGGCGCCGCCGACGGGGACGTACTCGACCGGGACCGGGCGCTGGCCGCCGTCGCGAGGATCGCGGCCGCGGTAGCCGTGCCGGTCAGCGCGGACATCGAGAGCGGCTACGCGCCCGACGCGGCGGGCGTGGGCGGCACCGTCCGCGCCGTGCTCGCGGCCGGCGCCGTGGGCGTGAACATCGAGGACGCCCTCCACGAGGACGGTGCCGGGCCGCTGCGCCCCGTCGCCGAACAGGCGGACCGCATCGCGGCGGCCCGCGCGGCCGCCGACGCGGCGGGCGTGCCGCTGTTCGTCAACGCCCGCATCGACACGTTCCTGCGCGGCGCGGGCGGCGTCGCGGAGACCCTGGAGCGCGCCGGGGCGTTCCTCGCGGCCGGAGCCGACGGCGTCTTCGTCCCCGGAGCCGTCGACCCGGTGACCGTCAAGGCACTCGCCGAGGGCATCGACGGGCCGTTGAACATCATGGTGGGCCCGGGCGCGCCGACCGTCGCCGAGCTGGCCGCCCTCGGGGTGGCCCGCGTCAGCGCGGGGTCGGGCGTCGCGCAGGCCGCCCACGCCCTGGTCCGTCGTGCCGCGCGGGAGCTGCTGGACACGGGGACCTACGGGGCGATGGCCGACGGATACGACTACGGGGAGCTCAACTCCCTGCTGGGCGGCTCCCGCTGACGGGACCTCAGCTCCTCAGCAGGTGCCCCGCATCAGCTCCGCGAGGTCGTGGTCCAGGTCGACCTGGAGGTGCTCCAGACCGACCGGGACCAGCTCGGTCGTCAGCCCCAGGAAGTCCCTCACCTGTCCCGAGCGCACATGCACCACCGCGGTGCCCTCGGGGGCGTGGAACTCCAGCACGGTGCGGTCGTAGCCGTACGGGCGCACCCGTACGTCACCGAACCCCACCGCGTCGTCGAGGCCCGCCACCAGCAGTTCGCGGGCGAAGGTCCAGCAGACCTCCACGCCTTCGAGGGTGGCGGGCGCGGGGAAGGTCATGCGGACGGCGAACGGGTCGGTCCGGTCGTAGTGGAGGGTCGCGGGAATGCTCGGCATCCGCGGGGCGGCGGCGACGAGGCGGGCCTCAACGGGCTGCTCGATGACGGTGGACAACGCCTTTGCTCCCTTGTGACGACTGGACGGACTCCGGGTGGATGACGCCGGTCATTGGAAGAGACGGAAAAATGACACGGCGCGTGCACCCGTGACCCGAGTGACCTCTGTCACCGGGGTCATGCACCGGGGAGATCCACTTTCCCCGACAGCGGCCGTCCCATTCCGTCCCGTGCTCGCAGGACACCCCTGAGGACACCCGGACGGGCCCCCGAGGTTCCCGCCGGAGGCCATCTGGACGGCATCGGGCGGGTGCACTAGCTTCGCCCGCCATGAGGGGCTTGGGGAAGACGAGGCGCACGGGTCGGTCGGTCACGGTGGGTCTGAGCGTCGCCACGCTCGCCGCGGCGCTCGCGGCGGCCGTGCCCGCGCGGGCGCACGAACCGTCCCACGAGCAGGTGCGGACCCCGCACTGGGCGGTCAAGGACACGGGGACGGACGCGCGGTTCCGCGGACTGGCCGCCGTCAGCCGGAACTCCGCCTGGGTGGCCGGCTCGAAGGGCACCGTGCTCCGCACCACCGACGGCGGTGCGCACTGGCGCGACGTGTCGCCCCCCGGCGCGGCCGACCTGGAGTTCCGTGACGTCGAGGCGTTCGACGGGCGGCGGGCCGTGGTCCTCGCCATCGGTGAGGGCGAGGCCTCCCGCGTCCTGCGGACCGAGGACGGCGGCGCGACCTGGACCGAGTCCTTCCGCAACACCGACGCCAAGGCCTTCTACGACTGCCTCGCCTTCTTCGATCCGCGCCACGGCCTGGCGATGAGCGACCCGGTGGACGGCCGGTTCCGGATTCTGTCGACCGGCGACGGCGGCCGCTCCTGGAAGGTGCTGCCGAGCCGCGGCATGCCCGCCGCGCAGGAGGGGGAGGCCGGATTCGCCGCGAGCGGCCAGTGCCTGGTCACCTCGGGGCCGCGCGATGTGTGGCTGGCCACGGGTGGGGCGGCGAGCGCACGGGTGCTGCACTCCGCGGACCGCGGGCTGACCTGGACCGCCACCGGCACACCCGTGCCCGCGGGCGACCCCGCACGGGGTGTGTTCGGCCTCGCCTTCCGCGACCGGGCCCACGGGCTCGCGGTCGGCGGCGACTACCGCGCCGACCAGGCGTCGCCCCGGGCCTCCGCGGTCACCGCCGACGGCGGCCGCACCTGGACGACGGCCGACCGGCCCGTGCCCGCCTACCGCTCCGGCGTCACCTGGCTCCCGCACAGCCGCACGTCCGCGCTCGCCGTCGGCCCCACCGGCACCGACCTGACCACCGACGGCGGCCGCACCTGGCGCACCCTGGACACCGGCTCGTACGACACCGTGGACTGCACACCCGACCTGGGCTGCTGGGCCTCCGGCGAGAAGGGGCGGATCGCCCGGCTGGAACGCTGAACGGGGCGGGTGCCGGCCGCCGGGGGAGAGGTGCCGCTCAGCCGAGCGGCTCGCGGTACCGCTCCAGGCCGGGTGCCGTCTTCGTCGCGACGAACTCGGTCACGCGGTACGCGCACACGCCCGTGGTGACGAACGGGTCGCCCGCGGTGATCTCCTCGATCCGCGCCCGGTCCTTGGCGACGGCCAGGATCACCCCGCCGTCGCGCGGGTTCTTGCGCCCCGACGCCAGGAAGGAACCGGCCGCGTACTGCTGGTCCAGCCAGGCGACATGGGCTTCCAGGACGGCGTCTACGGCTTCGAGCGGCGCGGTGTAGGTCAGCTCCAGTACGAACATGATCGCGAGCCTACCTTCGGCCCGGTCGGGCGCCGCGGGGTGAGGTCCTAGGCTCCTTCCATCATGAAGACCGTGAGGATTCCGGCGGGTTGGCCCGTCACCGAGAACCAGGCCCGCGCCGTGCAGGACGAGTTGAGGGAGCGGGTCGTCCTCGACGAGCCGGGGCCGCCGCCCGGCACCGGCCATGTCACGGGCGTCGACGTGGCCTACGACGACGAGCGGGACGTCGTGGCGGCGGCGGCCGTGGTCCTCGACGCGGCGACCCTCGACGTCGTGGCGGAGGCCACCGCGGTCGGCCATGTCTCCTTCCCGTACGTGCCCGGGCTCCTCGCCTTCCGGGAGATCCCGACCGTCCTCGCCGCTCTGGACGCCCTGTCCTGCCCGCCGGGCCTGGTGGTCTGCGACGGCTACGGTCTCGCCCACCCGCGCCGCTTCGGTCTCGCCGCCCATCTCGGCGTCCTCACCGGACTCCCCACCATCGGCGTCGCCAAGAACCCGTTCACCTTCGCGTACGACGAACCGGGCCCCCGGCGCGGCAGCGCCTCGCCCCTCCTCGCCGACCGTGAAGAGGTGGGCCGCGCACTGCGCACGCGGGACGGGGTGAAGCCCGTGTTCGTCTCCGTCGGCCACCGGGTGGATCTCGACAACGCCTGCGCGCACACGCTGGCGCTCACCCCGAAGTACCGCCTCCCGGAGACCACTCGGCGTGCGGACGCCCTGTGCAGGCGCGCTCTTCAGGAGGCAACGGCCTGACAGCGCCGCCCGGTCGGCCCTGCCCGCCGCGCACACGGCGTCCACCTGCGCCATCCGTGGCACGCCGTCCGAGCGGGCCGCCGGAGCGGTTCGTCCGGGTGAGGGGACCGGACGAGGTGTCTGAGTACGTCTTCTGAGTACCCGCACGGATGTGACGCACGGCCGTGTTCGGCACGCTGGCCCGCATGACCTCACACCGCGCCCCGAAGGCCGCAGCCGGCCCCGCCCAGTCCGTCGAGCGCGCCGTCACGACGGCGCTGCTCCTCGCCGTCCTGGCCGGACTCGCCTGGATCGCCGGGATGATCTGGACGGTGACCGGCTGGGCGATGTGACGGACGCAGGGCCGGGCCGCGGGGCCCCGGCCCGAAGCGCTCCTCGCGCACCGGTGGTGCCACCGGACGGCCCGAGCCCGCTGACCTAGCGCACCGCGGCCACCCGGAACGTGATGCCCGCCGCGCGGAGCCGCTCGATCAGCGCGTCCCCCATCGCCACCGCGGGCGTGACCTGCCCGGACGTCTTCGGCAGGTCGTCGAGGGCGAGGGCCATCGCCGCCTCCGCGAGCATCTTGGCCGTCTCGTCGTAGCCGGGGTCGCCGCCCGCGACCTCGGTGAACACCCGTCGGCCGCCGCCCTCGCCCACGAACCGCACCGAGAACCAGCTCTTCGCGCGCCGCGCCGCGCTCGGCCCCTCGCCGGGCTTGAAACGGTCGGACAACCAACGCCTGGCGGGCGGAAGTTGGGCCGCGGCGAAGAGCGCGCTCACCCCGGCCAGCCCGCCGAGCACGACGGGCAGCCGCCGTACGGCCGCGTAATGGCGGTAGCGGAAGTCCGGCCCGTACCGCTCCAGGGCCCGGGCCGAGCGCTGCACCACCTGCGCGTCGATGGTGGGCAGGGGCAGCGCCCAGGCGCCGACCTCCCCCGCGAACCGCGGGGCGCCCAGCGGTGCCACGGCACGGCGGCCCATCAGCCGGGGCTCGTGGTGCCTGCGGTCCCGGGCGGCCGCGATCATCTGCGGGCCCCGGGCGAACTGGTTGAGGGCGGAGTTGAACGTGCCGCCCGAGAACATCGCCTGGGAGCGGACGAATCCGTCCACCCTCAGCGGCACATCCTCGGGAAGCTGCCGCACGGTGAAGTACGCGCCGAGGTCGTGCGGGACCGAGTCGAAACCGCAGGCGTGCACGAGCCGCGCGCCCGTCTCCCGCGCGCGTGCGTCGTGCCGCACGTACATCAGGTCCACGAACTCGGGCTCGCCGGTGAGGTCCAGGTAGTCGGTCCCGGCGTCCGCGCAGGCGGCGACCAGGTCCTCCCCGTACGTCACGTACGGCCCCACCGTGCTGGCCACCACGCGCGCGTGCCGGGCGAGTTCGCGGATTGAGTCCGGGTCCGTCACGTCCGCCCGCAGCACGCCGGGCGCGCCGCCGAGCCGCTCCCGCAGGCGTTCCAGTCTCTCCTCGCTGCGTCCGGCGATCGCCCACCGGAGGCCCTCGGGCGCATGCGCGGCGAGGTACTCCGCGGTGAGCTCTCCGACGAACCCCGTGGCTCCGAAGAGCACGACGTCGTACGCGCGGTCCGTCCCGTTCAGCCTGCTCATGACACCTTCCCCACTGTGGCCTGCGCTCGACCGTGCGGTGGCCCCACGTCGTTGCGAAGCGCCGTTGTCGGTGGCTGAGGCTAGCGTGAGGGACGAGCAGCCGGACGACGAGGTCGCCGAACAGGCCGGAGGTAGCCGTGGCCGTGCCGAAAAACGCGCTGAAAAAGTGGCAGAAGGTGCGCGAGTTCGCGCTGGGGCTGCCCGGCGCCACGGAGGAGTTCCCCTGGGGCGAGACCGTGGCCAAGGCCAACAAGAAGGTCTTCGTCTTCCTCGGCGTCGACGACGGCAGCCACCCGTTGGCCGTCACGGTGAAGCTGACGGACGAGGAGGCGCACGCCCACGCGCTCACCTCCCCGGGCGCGGAGCCCGCCGGCTACGGCCTGGGCCGGGCCGGCTGGGTGCGCATACCCCTGGAGGAGCCGGGGTCTCCCCGGGCGGAGCTGCTGTGCGACTGGGTCGAGGAGAGCTATCGGGTCGTCGCCCCCAAGCGGCTGATCGCGGAGCTGGACCAGGCCTGAGTGTGCGCCGGTTCCTGCTCCGCGTCGGGTGCGGACCGCCCTCAGGACGGCGCCGGACCTGCACCGATCGCGAAGGCGGGCCGGTTCCGGCCGATCCTGCGCCTGCCTCACCGTCGGCCCGACGCGTCCCTTTAGGGGCCCTCCGGTACGTTCCGGACCCCTTCGGTCCCCTCCACCCACCGGAATTTAACTAAGCGCTTGCTCGTCAGGGGCTTGCCGGGAGTGGAACACGTTCTTAACATCGCTGATGTCGCATCAGTGGTGTCACAGTGCTGGGAGCTTGATGGCAGTGACAGGAACGCCGGGCCACGGCCCCCTCGCCGGGGTGCGTGTCGTCGAACTGGCGGGCATCGGACCCGGACCGTTCGCCGCCATGCTCCTGGCCGACCTGGGAGCGGACGTCGTGCGGGTGGACCGCCCCGACGGCCCCGGCCTCGCGATCGATCCGGCCCACGACGTCACCAACCGCAACAAGCGATCCGTGATCATCGACCTCAAGGCCGAGAGCGGCCCGTCCCGGGTCCTCGACCTGGCCGAACGGGCCGACATCCTGATCGAGGGCTACCGGCCCGGCGTCGCGGAACGCCTCGGCGTCGGCCCCGAGGCCTGTCACGCCCGCAACCCGGGACTCGTCTACGGCCGGATGACGGGCTGGGGCCAGGACGGCCCGCTCGCCCACCGCGCAGGGCACGACGTCGCCTACATCGCGCTCACCGGCACCCTCGGCATGATCGGCAGGCCCGACGAGGCCCCCGCCGTCCCCGCGAACCTCCTCGGCGACTACGCGGGCGGCTCGCTCTACCTCGTCGTCGGCGTCCTCGCCGCCCTCCACCACGCACGCGAGAGCGGCGCCGGACAGGTCGTGGACGCGGCCATCGTCGACGGCACCGCCCACCTGTCCACGATGATCCACGGCATGATGGCCGCCGGCGGCTGGCAGGACCGGCGCGGCGCCAACCTCCTCGACGGCGGCTGCCCGTACTACGGCACCTACGAGACGGCCGACGGCGGCCACATGGCCGTGGGCCCCCTGGAGGGCCGGTTCTACGACACGTTCGTCGACCTGCTCGGCGTCCCGGAACTGCGCCCCGCCCGAAAGGACCTCGCCCGCTGGCCGGAACTGCGCGAGACGGTCGCCGCCCGCTTCAAGACCCGTACCCGCGACGAGTGGACCGCGGTGTTCGACGGATCCGACGCCTGCGTGGCGCCCGTTCTCTCCCTGCGCGAGGCACCCACCCATCCGCACCTCGCGGCCCGCGGCACCTTCGTGGACCACGGCGGCATCACCCAGCCGGCCCCCGCGCCGCGCTTCTCCACCACCCCCACCTCCGTGCGCGGCGGCCCCGCCCTGCCGGGGGCCGACACCGCGGACGTGGCCCGTGACTGGGACGTACCCCGGCTGACCGAGGACGACGACTGATGGAACTCTCCCTCCCGCTCGACTACGCGGGCGACGCGCGAGCGGCCGCCGACGAGGTCGCCGCCCTGGAGGCCGCCGGGCTGGACGCCGTCTGGGTCGCCGAGGCCTACGGCTTCGACTCGCCCACGGTCATGGGCTACCTCGCCGCGCGCACCGAGCGGATGAGGATCGGCGCCGCGATCCTGAACGTCTACTCACGCACCCCCGCCCTGATCGCCCAGACGGCGGCAGGGCTCGACGCGGTCTCCGGAGGCCGCGCGATCATCGGGCTCGGTGCCTCCGGTCCGCAGGTCGTCGAGGGCTGGCACGGGAAGGCGTACGACAGGCCGCTCGGCCGGACCCGCGAGACCATCGAGCTGACCCGCCGCATCCTGCGCCGCGAGGTCATCGACCACCACGGCATCACCGACATGCCCCGCCCCGGCGGCCTGGGCAAACCGCTGAAGATCCTCACCAGGCCCGTCCGCCCCGAAGTGCCTCTGTACGTCGCCTCGCTGGGCCCGGCCAACGTACGGATGACCGCGGAGATCGCCGACGGCTGGCTCCCCACGCTGTTCATCCCCGAGAAGGCCCACCAGGTGTGGGGCACCCCGCTGGCCGAGGGCGGGGCGCTGCGCGACCCGTCGCTCGGCCCCCTCCAGGTCGTCGCCGGCGGCCCGCTCGCGATCGGCGAGGACGCGGCGGCCCTGCGCGACCTCGTGCGCCCCCGCATCGCGCTCTACGTCGGCGGCATGGGCGCCCCGGGCAAGAACTTCTACAACGACCTCGCGGTGGCCTACGGCTACGAGAAGGAGGCCCGGCTCATCCAGGAGCTGTACCTCTCCGGACGCAAGGCCGAGGCGGAGGCGGCCGTGCCGGACGAGTTCTGCGAACTGATGTCGCTGTGCGGCCCCGAGGCCTACGTGCGCGACCGCGTCGCCGCCTTCGAGGAGGCCGGGGTGACGATGCTCAACGTGACGCCCGTGGGCCCCGATCCGGCCCGGCTCGTCGAGACCGTGAAGAACTGGCTCTGAGCGGCCGCCCGGCCGACCCGCGCCCGACCGTGGACCACCGCCCGCACACCAGGAAGGCCGTTCCCGCATGAAGCGGCAGATCTTCACCGCCGAGCACGACGCGTTCCGCGAGACCGTCCGCACCTTCCTCGCCAAGGAGGTGCTGCCCCACTACGAACAGTGGGAGAAGGACGGCATCGTCTCGCGCGAGGCCTGGCGGGCCGCCGGCCGGCAGGGCCTGCTCGGGCTCGCCGTACCCGAGGAGTACGGGGGCGGCGGCAACGCGGACTTCCGCTACAGCGCCGTCCTCGCCGAGGAGTTCACCCGCGCGGGAGCCGCCGGTCTCGCCGTCGGCCTGCACAACGACATCATCGGCCCCTATCTCACCGGCCTCGCCACCGAGGACCAGAAGCGGCGCTGGCTGCCCGGCTTCTGCGACGGCTCGCTCGTCACCGCGATCGCCATGACCGAACCCGGCGCCGGATCCGACCTCCAGGGCATCACGACCCACGCCGAGGACAGGGGCGACCACTTCCTGCTCAACGGCTCCAAGACGTTCATCTCCAACGGCATCCTCGCCGACCTGGTGATCGTCGTCGCCCGGACCACCCCCGAGGGCGGCGCGCACGGACTGTCCCTGCTCGTCGTGGAGCGCGGCGCCGAGGGCTTCGAGCGGGGCCGCAACCTCGACAAGATCGGCCAGAAGTCCCAGGACACCGCCGAGTTGTTCTTCCACGACGTGCGCGTGCCCAAGGAGAACCTCCTCGGCGAGCCGAACGGCGCGTTCGTCCACCTGATGACGAACCTCGCGCAGGAACGCATGGGGATCGCCGTCGCCGCCATCGCGGGCGCCGAACACCTGCTGGAGATCACCACCGAGTACGTGAAGGAGCGCGAGGCGTTCGGCCGGCCGCTCGCCAAGCTCCAGCACATCCGCTTCGAGATAGCCGAGATGGCCACCGAGTGCGCCGTCACCCGCACCTTCCTCGACCGCTGCATCGTCGACCACTCCGACGGCGAACTCGACGCGGTGCACGCCTCGATGGCCAAGTGGTGGGCCACCGAACTCCAGAAGCGGGTCGCCGACCGCTGCCTGCAACTGCACGGCGGCTACGGCTACATGACGGAATACCGGGTCGCCCGGGCCTTCACCGACGGACGCATCCAGACCATCTACGGCGGGACCACCGAGATCATGAAGGAGATCATCGGCCGTTCCCTGCTCGGCTAACCCTCCCCGAAAGGCTTACCAGTGAGCACCGAAGCGTACGTGTACGACGCGATCCGCACCCCGCGCGGCCGCGGCAAGCAGAACGGCGCCCTGCACGGCACCAAGCCCATCGACCTGGTCGTCGGGCTCATCCACGAGGTGCAGCGCCGCTTCCCGGACCTCGACCCGGCCGCCATCGACGACATCGTCCTCGGTGTCGTCGGCCCGGTCGGCGACCAGGGCTCCGACATCGCCCGTATCTCCGCGATCGCGGCGGGCCTGCCCGACACCGTGGCCGGCGTCCAGGAGAACCGCTTCTGCGCCTCGGGCCTGGAAGCCGTCAACCTCGCGGCGATGAAGATCCGTTCGGGCTGGGAGGACCTGGTCCTCGCGGGCGGCGTCGAGTCGATGTCGCGGGTGCCCATGGCCTCGGACGGCGGCGCCTGGTTCGCCGACCCGATGACCAACCTGGCCACCAACTTCGTGCCGCAGGGCATCGGCGCCGACCTCATCGCCACCATCGAGGGCTTCTCCCGCCGCGACGTCGACGAGTACGCGGCCCTCTCGCAGGAGCGTGCCGCCGCCGCCGTGAAGGACGGCCGGTTCGAGCGGTCCGTCGTCCCGGTCAAGGACCGCGCCGGCCTCACCGTCCTCGACCACGACGAGTTCCTGCGGCCCGGCACCACCGCCGACTCCCTCGCCAAGCTGAAGCCGTCGTTCGCCGACATCGGCGACCTGGGCGGATTCGACGCCGTGGCCCTGCAGAAGTACCACTGGGTCGAGGCGATCGACCACGTCCACCACGCGGGCAACTCCTCGGGCATCGTCGACGGCGCCTCGCTCGTCGCCATCGGCTCCCGCGAGGTCGGCGAGCGCTACGGCCTCACCCCCCGCGCGCGGATCGTCTCCGCCGCCGTCTCCGGCTCCGAGCCCACCATCATGCTCACCGGGCCCGCGCCCGCCACCCGCAAGGCGCTCGCCAAGGCCGGCCTGACCATCGACGACATCGACCTCGTCGAGATCAACGAGGCCTTCGCCGCCGTCGTCCTGCGCTTCGTGAAGGACATGGGCCTGTCGCTGGACAAGGTCAACGTCAACGGCGGCGCCATCGCGCTGGGCCACCCCCTCGGCGCCACCGGCGCGATGATCCTCGGCACCCTCGTCGACGAACTGGAACGCCAGGACAAGCGGTACGGCCTCGCCACCCTGTGCGTGGGCGGCGGCATGGGCATCGCCACGATCGTCGAGCGCGTCTGACCTTCCCAACGGATCACGGATCTACGGAGCATCCCCTGATGAGCACTGAGCCCACCACCATCCGCTGGGAACAGGACGAGACCGGCGTCGTCACCCTCGTCCTCGACGACCCCAACCAGTCCGCGAACACGATGAACCAGGCGTTCCGCGCCTCCCTCGCCGCGATCACCGACCGCCTGGAGGCCGAGAAGGACTCGATCCGGGGCGTGATCTTCACCTCCGCCAAGAAGACCTTCTTCGCGGGCGGCGACCTGCGCGACCTCATCCGCGTCACCCCGGCGACCGCCCAGGACCTCTTCGACGGCGGCCTCGCCATCAAGCGGAACCTGCGCCGCATCGAGACCCTGGGCAAGCCGGTCGTCGCCGCGATCAACGGCGCCGCCCTGGGCGGCGGCTTCGAGCTCGCCCTCGCCTGCCACCACCGGGTCGCCGTCGACACCCCCGGCACCAAGATCGGCTGCCCCGAGGTCACCCTGGGCCTGCTCCCCGGAGGCGGCGGAGTCGTGCGCACCGTACGGCTGCTGGGCATCGCCGACGCCCTGCTGAAGGTCCTCCTCCAGGGCACGCAGTACAACGCGACACGCGCCCGGGAGAACGGCCTCGTCCACGAGGTCGCCGCCGACCCCGAGGAACTGGTCGCCAAGGCGCGCGCCTTCATCGACGCCAACCCCGAGTCCCAGCAGCCCTACGACAAGCCGGGCTACCGCATCCCGGGGGGCACCCCGGCCAACCCGAAGTTCGCGGCCAACCTGCCCGCGTTCCCGGCCAACCTGCGCAAGCAGACCAATGGCGCGCCCTACCCGGCCCCGCGCAGCATCCTCGCCGCCGCCGTCGAGGGCTCCCAGGTCGACTTCGAGACGGCCCAGGTCATCGAGGCCCGCTACTTCGTGGAGCTGGCCGCGGGCCAGACCTCGAAGAACATGATCCAGGCGTTCTTCTTCGACCTCCAGGCCGTCAACTCCGGCGCGAACAGGCCCCAGGGCATCGAGTCGCGCCCGGTCCGCAAGGTCGCCGTGCTCGGCGCGGGCATGATGGGCGCGGGCATCGCCTACTCGTGCGCCCGCGCGGGCATCGACGTCGTCCTGAAGGACGTGACGGCGGAGGCCGCGGCCAAGGGTCGGGCGTACTCCGAGAAGCTGTGCGCCAAGGCGGTCTCCCGGGGACGGACGACCCAGGAGAAGGCCGACGCCCTGCTCGCCCGCATCACGCCCACCGCCGACCCGAACGACCTCGCCGGCTGCGACGCCGTCATCGAGGCCGTCTTCGAGGACACCTCGCTCAAGCACAAGGTGTTCCAGGAGATCCAGAGCGTCGTCGAACCCGACGCGCTGCTCTGCTCCAACACCTCCACCCTGCCGATCACCGCGCTCGCGGAGGGCGTCGAGCGGCAGGAGGACTTCATCGGCCTGCACTTCTTCTCGCCCGTCGACAAGATGCCGCTGGTCGAGATCATCAAGGGCGAACGCACCGGTGACGAGGCGCTCGCCCGCGCCTTCGACCTCGTACGGCAGATCAGGAAGACCCCGATCGTCGTCAACGACTCGCGCGGCTTCTTCACCTCCCGTGTCATCGGGCAGTTCATCAACGAGGGTGTGGCGATGGTCGGCGAGGGCATCGAGCCCGCCTCCGTCGAGCAGGCCGCCGCCCAGGCCGGCTATCCCGCCAAGGTCCTCTCGCTGATGGACGAGCTGACACTCACCCTGCCGCGCAAGATCCGCAAGGAGTCGCAGCAGGCCGTCGAGGAGGCGGGCGGCACCTGGGAGACGCATCCGGCGGAGGCCGTCATCGACCGCATGGTCGACGAGTTCGGCCGCCCCGGGCGCAGCGGCGGCGCCGGTTTCTACGAGTACGGGGAGGACGGCAGGCGCGGTCGGCTGTGGCCGGGTCTGCGCGAGCACTTCACCCGGCCCGGGCACGAGATCCCGTTCGAGGACATGAAGGAGCGCATGCTCTTCTCCGAGGCGCTGGACACCGTCCGGCTCCTGGAGGAAGGCGTCCTGACCTCCGTCGCCGACGCCAACATCGGATCCGTCTTCGGCATCGGTTTCCCCGGCTGGACCGGCGGCGTCCTGCAGTACGTCAACGGCTACGAGGGTGCCACCGGCACCGGACCGGCCGGATTCGTGGCCCGCGCACGGCAGTTGGCCGAGCGCTACGGCGACCGGTTCACCCCGCCGGCGCTGCTGGTCGAGAAGGCGGAGAAGGGCGAGCGCTTCACCGACGCCGGCTGACCCGGGCCCGTGCCACGGGGTGACCCGTCACCCCGTGGCACGGGGACGCGCTGCGAGGGGCGGCCCACCGGCCGCCGGTGAACCGGCGGTCCGCCTTTCCGGCCGGGCCCGCACCCTCGCGTCGCCGCGAGGGGGCGTTCCGCGCGGAGCCCGGTCAGGTCTCCTTGAGCCACTCCCGCAGCTCCTCCTTCAGCGACCGCTGGAACGTGGTGAGCAGCGCCTGCACCACCAGCGGCTGCATGTGGGCCGACAGCGATTTCACGGCCGCCACGGACTCGCGGTCGCCCACCGCTTCCCGCAGGAGGGTGGACAGCTCGTGGGCCGCCGCCCGTGAGTGCTCCAGCAGGACGGTCCGGGCGGCGAGGATCGTCTCGTGCGCGAGGGGCACGTCGAGCAACTCGACGCCGAGCCGCAGCAGCCCGGGGTCCAGCCGCACGGTGTCACCGGCCCGCTCGACGACGCCCATCGCGGTGAGCCGTTCCAGGTCCTCGTCGTCGAGGGGACGCCCGGCCCGCCGCTCCAGTTCCGCACGGGTCACCTCCTCCGTCGCGTCGGGCGCCCAGGAGGCGACCACGGCACGGTGGATGGCGAGATCGTGCGCACTGAGGCCGGGCGGCAGCTGCGTGAGGTGGCGCTCGATCGCGGCCAGCGTCATGCCCCGGTGCTGCAACTCCTCGATGAGGGCGAGCCGCGCCAGGTGCTCCTGGCTGTAGTGGCCGACACGGCGAGGTCCGATCACCGGAGGCGGCAGCAGGCCCCGGGCGCTGTAGAAGCGGACCGTGCGGACCGTGACACCCGCCCGTGCGGCCAGCTCGTCGACCGTGAGCGTGGGCTCCCCGGTGTCCGTCGTCATGGCAGGTCCTCGCCTCTCGCGTCGTACCGCGCGCTCCGGCGGACCGGTGACCGCGCGGTGCAACAGTATTGCTGTCCCACCAGTGTTGTGAAAGCGATTGCCCGGGACCGGCGGGAGGGGGATCGCTCAGGACGGGGGAGTGCGCAGGGCGAGGGACCCGCGCCGCGCGCACGGTGACGGATCCGTCATGGAGGGTGACCGAACCGGCCGGGTGGGGTGACCGGACTCGGCCGGACGTGGTGACGGCACCCGGCCGGGCCGCGGCCCGGCCGGGTGACTCGGCCGCGTGACGTGACGGCGGCCCGGCGCGGGCCGCACATGCCTGTCGGCGCGGGCCCACACGCCCGTCACAAACCGTGTGTCCTGTGATCGCCGGGTGAGAAGTTCCCTGATGTGACGCGTGCCACCGCATGGGAGGTGATCCTCCTGGGCAGGCGGCGCCTTGGTCCGCGCACGGTCGGAGACGGCACGGACCCGGCACATCCGGAAACCCGCGCACCCCGTGTGCCGGGGCGCACCAGAAGGTAGATCCACCCGTGAGCAAGGACGCCGTAGACACGGCCGGGGCCGCCTCCCGCACCGGTGCGACCCAGTCGCCCGCCGACGCGGGCGACGCCGGTTACAGCAAGGGCCTCAAGGCCCGCCACGTCAACATGATCGCCATCGGTGGCGCGATCGGCACGGGGCTCTTCCTCGGCGCCGGAGGCCGCCTGCACGACGCGGGTCCCGCCCTCGCCGTCGCCTACCTCGTATGCGGCGCCTTCGCCTTCTTCGTGGTCCGCGCCCTCGGCGAGCTCGTGCTCTACCGGCCC
This sequence comes from Streptomyces sp. M41(2017), assembly GCF_002078175.1. Taxonomy (GTDB): domain Bacteria; phylum Actinomycetota; class Actinomycetes; order Streptomycetales; family Streptomycetaceae; genus Streptomyces. Next base: position 4,881,732 of record NZ_MWFK01000001.1, read on the forward strand.
TCCTCCGGGTCCTTCGTCTCGTACGCCCGTGAGTTCCTCGGCGAGAAGGGCGCGTACGTCGCCGGGTGGATGTACTTCCTCAACTGGTCGACGACCGGGATCGCCGACATCACCGCGATCGCGCTCTACACCCACTACTGGAGCTTCTTCACCGACATCCCGCAGTGGGCCCTGGCGCTGATCGCCCTCGCGGTGGTGCTCGCCGTGAACCTGATCTCGGTGAAGATCTTCGGCGAGATGGAGTTCTGGTTCGCGATCATCAAGGTCGCCACCCTCGTCGGCTTCATGCTGATCGGTATCTTCCTGCTCGCCACGCAGCACGAGGTCGGCGGCCACACGCCGGGTCCGGGCCTGGTCACCGACCACGGCGGGCTCCTGCCGCACGGCATGATGCCGGTCGTCCTCGTGATGCAGGGCGTGATCTTCGCGTACGCCGCGCTGGAGCTGGTCGGCGTCGCCGCCGGTGAGACCGAGGAGCCCGAGAAGGTCGTCCCGCGGGCGGTGAACTCGATCATGTGGCGCGTCGGCGTGTTCTACGTCGGATCGGTCGTCCTGCTGGCCCTGCTGCTGCCGGGCTCGGTCTACACGGCCGACCAGAGCCCGTTCGTCACCGTCCTGTCGAAGATCGGCGTGCCGGCGGCCGGTGACGTGATGAACCTCGTCGTCCTCACGGCGGCCATGTCGTCCCTGAACTCCGGCCTGTACTCGACCGGCCGCATCCTGCGCTCCATGGCCATGGCGGGCTCGGCACCCCGGTTCACCGCGAAGATGAACCGCAGCCAGGTCCCGTACGGCGGCATCCTGCTCACCTGCGCGGTGTGCGTGCTCGGTGTCGTCCTGAACTACCTCATGCCGAGCCAGGCCTTCGAGATCGTCCTGAACGTGGCGTCGCTCGGCATCATCAGCACCTGGGTGATCATCATGATCTGCCACCTGGTGTTCGTCCGCCGGGCCAAGGAGGGTCTGGTGACCCGTCCCTCGTTCCGGCTGCGCGGCAGCCCGGTGACCGAGATCGTCACCATCGCCTTCCTGGTGGCCGTCCTCGGCCTGATGTGGAACGACCCCGAGGTCGGCCGCAAGACCCTCCTCCTCGTCCCCGTGATCGCCGTCCTGCTCGTCGCCGGCTGGTTCGGCGTCCGCCGCCGGGTCACGAAGACCCAGGACGAGGAACTGAGCGGCCTGACGAAGTAACGGACGGGAGGCGGGGCCGGGGCCACTGTCAGTGGTCGCCTCTACGGTGGCGTCATGTCGGGGATCAGCTATGTCCGGGGTGATGCCACCGCTCCGTCGGTCAAGGGCGTCAAGGTCATCGCCCATGTCTGCAACGACCTGGGGGGCTGGGGGAAGGGTTTCGTGCTGGCCCTCTCCCAGCGCTGGCCGGAGCCGGAGGCCGCGTACCGCGCGTGGCACCGCGCCCGCGCGGGCAACGACTTCGGCCTGGGCGCCGCCCAGTTCGTGCAGGTCGGACAGGACCTGTGGGTGGCGAACCTGGTCGGCCAGCGGGGGATACGCACCGGCAGCAAGGGTGTCCCCGTGCGCTACGAGGCCATCGACACCGCGCTCGGGCTGCTGGCGGACAAGGCGGTCGGGCTCGGGGCGTCCGTGCACATGCCCCGCATCGGCTGCGGCCTGGCCGGCGGCAGATGGGACCGGGTGGAACCGCTCGTCGTGGCGCGTCTGGTGAGCCGTGGGCTGGCTGTGACGGTGTACGACCACGGGGACCTGCGGGCGGCCGCGCGGGCGTGACGCGGCCGTCAAGCGCCGCACCGCCGCAAGGAGTTGCGGAACCTTGCGCAACTCCTTGCAGGGATCGTCCTGGCCTGCTTGACTCGCTGGTCGCATCCGACAGGGAGAGTCATGAGCCGCGACATCGACGTCCTCGTCCTCGGCGGTGCGGGCGTGGACACCATCGTGCACGTGCCCGAGCTGCCCCTTCCGTACGCCGACAGTCACATGATCCGCCCCGGGATCGAGACACGGGCCGGACAGACCGGGGACTTCGTGGCCCTCGGGCTGCACGAGCTGGGCCTGCGCACGCACCACCTCGACCTGCTCGGTGACGATCCGGAGGGCGACCTCGTCCGGGCCCTGCACCGCGACCGGGGCATCCCGCTCACCACGGTGCCCCAGCCCGCCGGCACCAAGCGGGCGGTCAACCTCGTCGGCCCCGACGGGCGGCGGCTGTCCCTGTACGACGACACCCGCTCACGGGAGGCCGACCGGTTCCCGGAGCCGATGGTGCGGGAGCTGGCCGGGGCGAGCCGGCACGCCCACGTGTCCATCACCCACCCCTGCGCGCACACCCTGCCGGCCCTCCGGGAGGCCGGGGTGACCCTGTCGACCGACCTGCACAACTGGGACGGCGAGAACCCGTACCACGAGCCGTTCGCGTACGCCGCCGACATCGTGTTCGTCTCCACCACCGCGCTCGCCGACCCCGAGCGGACCATGCGGCGCGTCAGGGAGCGGGGCCGGGCCGAGGTGGTCGTCGCCACGGCGGGCGCCGAGGGCGCGTACCTGCTGGCCAGGGACGAACTCGTCCACGTCCCCGCGGTACCGCCCCCGGCGCCCGTCGTCGACTCCAACGGCGCCGGGGACGCGTTCGCCGCCGGATTCCTCTTCGGCCGGCTGACCGGGGAGCCGCTCGGCCGCTGCGCCCTGTACGGCGCGCTGGCAGGCGCCCACGCCTGCACCGTGCCCTCGACCCGGGCCGAGGCCGTCAGCCACGCTGAACTGGTCTCCCGGGCGGCGGAGTGGGAGAAGGCCTACCCGGCGTGACCGCGTGAAGCGGCGGAGCGGCCGGGACTGTGCGGTCGGGTACCGGTTCGCACCGACGACGGAGTGGGCGCCCCGAACCCCTGCGCGGGGCGCCACCGCCGGTCGGTGAGTCCGTCCGGCCGGTCTCCTCAGCGCCCGCGGGCCGTGCCGGCGTGGACCGTGTCGGTCGCCGCGATCTTCTTCCAGGACCTGGGACGGGGCACCGAACCCCGGGCGGCCGTTTCCGCGGACTTGGCGAGACCCGCACCCCGCGCCGCCGGAGCCGCGGGCTTCGACGGCTGGAAGAGCCAGATGTCGAAGAGCGCGGCGAGCGACCGCCCGGAGACGCGTTCGGCGAACGTCCGGAAGTCGTCGACCGACGCGTTCCCGTACGCGTGCTCCTTCGGCCACCCCTTCAGGACGGCGAAGAAGGCGTTGTCCCCGACCTCGTTGCGCAGGGCCTGCACCGCCAGCGCGCCCCGGTCGTAGACCGCCGTGTCGAACTGGTTCTCCGCCCCGGGGTCTCCGGGCGCGACCGTCCAGAACGCGTCGTCCGCCGGGTGGGAGGCGTAGGTGTAGTCCGCGAGTTCCTGCGCGGTGCCCTCGCCCTCGTGCTCCGACCAGAGCCACTGCGCGTACCGCGCGAAGCCCTCGTTGATCCAGATGTCCTTCCAGCCCTTCAGCGACACGTCGTCGCCGTACCACTGGTGCGCCAACTCGTGCACCACCACGGAGGTGTTGGAGCCGTTCGCGAACTGGCGGGGGCTGTAGTACACCCGCGTCTGCGTCTCCAGCGCGTAGCCGGTCGTGGTGTCGGGGACGTATCCGCCCGCGGAGCCGAACGGATACGGCCCGAAGTAGCCGCTCAGCCAGTCGACGAGTTCGCCGGTCCGCTCGACACTGGCGCGCGCCGCGCCGTCGTTGTCCCCGAGGTCCTTGCTGTAGGCGTTGACGACCGGGACGCCGCCGTCGGACGTACCCGTCGTGATGTCGAACCTCCCGACCGCGAGCGTCGTCAGGTACGTCGCCTGCGGCTTGTTCGACCGCCAGTTGTAGCGGGTCCAGCCCAGCCGTGAACTCGACGACTGGAGCGTGCCGTTGGAGATCGCCTGGGTGCCGTCCGGCACCGCCACCGACACGTCGTACGTCGCCTTGTCGAGCGGGTGGTCGTTGCTCGGGTACCACCACCACGCCGACTCGGGCTCGTCCGCGGCGACCGCGCCGTCCGGCGTCCGGTGCCAGGTCGAGAAGCCGTACGCGGACTTCGTGGACGGCACCCCGCTGTACCGGACGACGACCGTCACCGGCGTGCCCTTGGCGAGCGGTTTCGCCGGGGTGATCTCCAGCTCGTGCTCACCCGACGTCTCGAACGAGGCCTTCGCGCCGTTGACCCGGACCTCGCTCACGTCGAGCAGGAAGTCCAGATCGAACCGGGACAGGTCCTGCGTGGTCGTCGCCAGCAGGGTCGCCGTGCCCTCCAGTTCGTCCGTCCGCGGCTGGTACGTGAGCCGCAGGTCGTAGTGGGAGACGTCGTATCCGCCGTTGCCGTAGGCCGGGTAGTAGGGGTCGCCGATGCCCGGTGCTCCGGGTGTGTAACCTGCCGCCGATGCCGGGATCGCCAGCAGCAGGGAGGCGGCCAGGGCGCCCGGGGCGATGAGTCTGCGGTGCACGTGGGGCTCCAAGTCGTGGGGGCATGAAGTCTGTCCGGAGCCTATTGAGTCCCTGTGGCCCCGGTCATGTCCACGGCCACCCCTGTCACACGATCGCCATTCGGCCGACATGTGACGGCCCGCCCCGCCCGTCGCTCATCTCCCCTCTTTTGCACGGGAGTTGACCGGGGTACCTTCCGCGCATGCCGATACCCGTGCGCCGCATGCGCTTCACGACCTGGAGATCGCTCGCGACGGCCGCCGTGGCCGCCCTGATGGCCGCGTTCCTCGCCCCCACCGCCGCACACGGCGCCCCGCGCGAGAGCACCCCGGTCTACTCGTACGAGAACGCGATCCGGGAGTCCGTCTGGGTCGACACCGGGCTCGACGGTGACAGCGACGGAAAGCCCGACCGGGTCGCCGTCGACATCGTCCGCCCCCGCGAACCCGCCCGGCAGGGCCGCAAAGTCCCCGTCATCATGGACGCCAGCCCCTACTACTCGTGCTGCGGGCGCGGCAACGAGAGCCAGTTGAAGACGTACGACGCGAACGGCCACGTCGTCCAGATGCCCCTGTTCTACGACAATTACTTCGTCCCGCGCGGCTACGCCTTCGTCGGGGTCGACCTCGCCGGCACCAACCGGTCCGACGGTTGCGTCGACGTGGGCGGCCGCTCCGACGTGCGGTCGGCCAAGGCGGTCGTGGACTGGCTGAACGGCCGGGCCCGCGGATACACCACCCGCACCGGCGCCGACACCGCCAAGGCGAGCTGGACGGACGGCAGTACGGGCATGATCGGCAAGAGCTGGGACGGCACCATCGCCAACGGGGTCGCCGCCACCGGCGTCAAGGGCCTGAAGACCATCGTGCCGATCAGCGCCATCTCCTCCTGGTACGACTACTACTTCGCCCAGGGCGCCCCGCTCTACGACTCCGGCCCCGACTGGCTCTCCGGCTACGTGGACAGTCCCGACGCGCGCGCCAAGTGCGCCGCGGTCCAGCAGAAGTTGGTGGACGGGGCCCCGCGCACCGGCGACTGGACGCCGCTGTGGACCGAGCGCGACTACGTCAAGGACGCCTCGAAGGTGCGCGCCAGCGTGTTCCTCGTCCACGGCATGCAGGACCTCAACGTCCGCACGAAGAACTTCGGCCAGTGGTGGGACGCCCTCGCCCGGCACGGTGTCGAGCGCAAGATCTGGCTCTCCCAGACCGGCCACGTCGACCCCTTCGACTTCCGCCGTGCCGCCTTCGTCGACACCCTCCACCGCTGGTTCGACCATGAACTCCTCGGCTACGACAACGGCATCGACGACGAGCCGATGGCCGACATCGAACGCCACCCCGACCAGTGGACCACCTCGACGCTCTGGCCGCCCCGCACCACCACGGCGACCACCCTGCGCCCGGGCACGGGCACCCGGGCGGGCGTCGGCACCCTCGCACTCCGGAAGGGGTCGGGGACGGAGACCTTCACCGACGACCCGGCGCTGAACGAGACCGACTGGGCCGCGCACATCGACCGGCCGACCCCGGAGAAGGCGGGCTTCACCACCGGGCCGCTCACCCGCGACCTGCGGCTCTCCGGCTCCTCCCGGGTCACCGTCACCGCGACCCCCACCACCTCGACGGCCCATCTCTCCGCGGTCCTGGTCGACCTCGGACCGGACACCGTCCGCGACTACGCGGGCCCGGGCGAGGGCATCACCACGCTCACCGGCCGCACCTGCTGGGGCGCGAGCACCGCGGGCGACAGCGCCTGCTACCTGGCGACCGAGGCCGCCACGGCGGACGTCGACTTCACCGTCCTGAGCCGTGGCTGGGCCGACCTCGGCCACCGCGCCCCGGGCCACGGCGTCCCGCTCACACCCGGCAAGGCCTACACGACCACTCTCGACCTCGCGGCGACCGACCACGTCGTCCCGAAGGGGCACCGCCTCGCGCTGATCGTCGCGGGCACCGACAAGGACCTCATCGACCCGCCGTCCAGCACACCGACCCTGACCCTCGACCTGACCCGTACGTCCGCGCACGTCCCGCTCGTCGGCGGCGCGGCGGCCTTCGCTCGGGCGACCGCCGGCTCCGCTCCGGCCCCCGCCGCGTCCGTCCTCGACGGCGTACGCGATCCCGGCGCCGCCCTCCGCGTCCCGGGGGAGCGACGCTGACCCACCGCGCCTGAAGGACCGCTCTCAGCGGGAGGCGGCCGCGCCCACGAGCCCGGCCGCCTCCCGCGCGCACCCCCACGCCACGGTGACCCCGGCGCCCCCGTGACCGTAGTTGTGCACCACCACCCGCCCGTCGGGGAGGACTTCACGCTCCAGCCGGACCGCCTCCCGAACCGGGCGCAGGCCCACCCGGTGGTCGAGCACCCGCGCCCCGGCGACCTCGGGCCGCAGCGCCGCGCACCGCTCGACGATCGCCGCCGCCACCTCCGGGTCGGGCTCCCGCGACCAGTCGTCCTCGTCCGTGGTGCCGCCGAGGACGAGCCGGTCCGGCTGCGGGAAGACGTACGTCGTCGTCCCGGCCGCCGGGTCCGTGGAGACGAGCCAGTCGCGTACCCGCGGGTTCTCCACGATGACGAGCTGCCCCCGCACGGGCCGGACGGCGGGGTCCGGGACGAGCGAACGGGCCCCGAGGCCCGTGCAGTTGACGACGATCGCGGCCGGTACCTCGGACAGGTCCCTGACCTCCCGTTCCTCGATCGTGCCGCCGGCCCCGAGGAGCCGGTCCTGGAGCAGACGCAGATGGACGGGCATGTCGATCAGCGGGAGCCGTGCCCACAGAGCCGTCCCCGGGTACTCCTCCGCCGTCGCCGTGCGCAGCCCGGGCACGCGTGCCGCCCAGTCGCCGAGTTCGTCCAGCCGCGTCTCGCCCATCACCCCCTCGACCACGCGTACGCCCGTCTCGGCGGGCCGGACCGCCAACTCCTCGTACACGGTGAGGGACGTGAGCGCCCACGCGCGGGCGCGGGCCTTCGGCTCGATGCGATACGGCCACCACAGCGCTCCGGCGACCGCCGAGGTGGTCCGCTCGGCGGGCTCCCGCGTCCACACCCGGACCCGCCGTCCGGCCTCGGCCAGTACCACGGCCGTCGTCAGACCGACGACCCCGCTGCCGACCACGATCACCTCGTCGTTCCCGGGCTGCTCCATGCGGGGACGCTAGCGGAATGTGTCATGCCGTGCTCGGACCGGTCCCCGTGCGGGAATACTCGGGGCATGTCCGCCGAGTACGCGACCTTCGGCCTGGCACCGGCGATGCGTGCCGGTGAAGTCCTCGCCAACGGTGACTTCCAAGTGCACCGGGACTTCGTCGACTTCGTCGTCGACGGACGCCCGCTGCTGTTCCGGCTCTCCGACCTCGACGCGGTGTCCCCGCTGGCCTCCGACGTCCCGCCCGCCATCTTCACCGCCCAGGTGCGCGGCCTGCTGCTGGAGGCCGACGCCCCGCTGTCCGACGGCCGTCACGTCATCTACGGCTGCCCCGAGTGCGAGGGCATCGAGTGCGGCGCCGTCACCGCCCTGATCGAGAGGGAGGACGACGACTACGTCTGGCGCGACTTCGCCTGGCAGACGGGGGAGCGGCCCGACCTGGAGCGCAACGGCTACCACGGGATGGGGCCGTTCCGCTTCCACGGCACGGAGTACCGCGCCGCACTGAACTCCCTCCTCGACGCCGACGCCGACGCGGGCCACCGCCCCCGCGTCCTGCTGATCGGCCCCCGGGTCGCCCTGCTCGCCAGGCTCGCCGCCGCCCTGCGCGCCATCGGCATCGGCGCCGACATCGCGCGCGACACCACCGGAGTCCCGGCCGGCGAACTGCGCGTCTACGGAGCGGTGGTGTACGGACCGTCCGTCGGCGCGGCGGAACGGGCCGCCGTACGGGAGGCCTTCGACGCCGCGGCCATCGAGGTACCGCACGTCGAGGGGCTCGCGCCCATCGTTCCGCTGCTGGTCGCCCAGGTCGAGCACGCGCTGGACCGTGGCCCCCTGGAGCTGCGCCGCCTCACCCGCCTGGTCGCCGCCGACGGCGAGGCCGGGATCGAGGTCACCTCGACCTGCCGCGTCCGGCTGACCGCGTACCGGCTCGACCGCCTCGGCCGGGGCCACGCCCACGACGTCTTCGACGGCGTCCTGGAAACCGGGCGGCACCGGATCCCGCTGGAGGCCCGGGCGGTGAAAGGCGCGTCGTTCGTCGTGGCCCGGACGTCGGGGGGCGTACTGGTCGAGGCGATGGCCCGCTGACCCCGGCCCGGCCCGGCGCGACGCAGTGCACCAGGAACGCCAAGGGCTTCCCGGAGCGAGGAAGCAGCGATCCGCCCCGGATCTCGGGACCTAGGGATCACGGGATTCCGGGGTCACGGCCGTCCCCACTCGTCGGCGTCCCCGCCCGGGATGCCGGGCCCTCGGGCCATGCCGCCGGGCCGTACCGCCAAGCCGCCGGGAGCCATGCCCCCCGGCCGGAAGGCTGACGGGCCGGGGCCGTGGGGAGGCGCTGGTGAGGCAGCGTGCCGGGGCCCTCGGGCGCCCGGAAACGCCGGTCCTGCGGGGCGGGCCGGCGTGGGCGCGGCGGCCCGTCCCGGTCGGCGGCGCGGGGCGCGACGGACGGCCGTTAAAATCGGCCCCCTGATGACTGCCACCCTCGTCGCCAAGAATCTCACCGCCGGACACGGCGACCGCGCCCTCTTCGCCGGACTCGACCTCGTCGTCGCTCCCGGTGACGTGATCGGGCTCGTCGGCGCCAACGGCGCGGGCAAGTCCACCCTGCTGCGCCTGCTCGCCGGTCTGCTCACCCCGGAGGAGGGGGAGCTGAAGCTCTCCCCGCCGACCGCGACCGTCGGACACCTGCCACAGGAACCGGAACGGCGGGAGGGCGAGACCGTCCGGGACTTCCTCGCGCGCCGCACGGGCGTGGACGAGGCCCAGCGCGTGATGGACGAGGCGACGCAGGCCCTCGTCGACGGAGCGCCCGGCGCGGACGACGCCTACGCGAACAGCCTGGAACGCTGGCTCGACCTCGGAGGCGCCGACCTCGACGAACGCGCCGCCGAGGTCGCCGACACCCTCGGCCTCGGCGTCGGCCTCGACCAGCCGATGACCTCCCTGTCCGGCGGCCAGGCGGCCCGCGCCGGACTCGCCTCGCTGCTCCTGTCCCGCTACGACGTCTTCCTGCTCGACGAGCCGACCAACGACCTCGACCTGGACGGTCTGGAGCGCCTGGAGCGCTTCGTCTCCGGACTGCGCGCGGGCACCGTCGTCGTCAGCCACGACCGCGAGTTCCTCACCCGCACCGTCACCAAGGTCCTCGAACTCGACCTCGTCCAGCAGCAGATCACCCTGTACGGCGGCGGCTACGAGGCGTACCTGGAGGAGCGCGACACCGCGCGCCGGCACGCCCGCGAGGACTTCGAGGAGTACGCCGACAAGCGCTCGGCCCTCGAAGGCCGCGCCCAGATGCAGCGCGGCTGGATGGACAAGGGCGTCAAGAACGCCCGGCGCAAGGCGGGCAACGACAACGACAAGCTCGGCCGCAAGTTCCGCAGCGAGGCCAGCGAGAAGCAGGCCGCCAAGGCCCGGCAGACCCAGCGCATGATCGAGCGTCTCGACGTGGTCGAGGAGCCGCGCAAGGAGTGGGAACTGCGCATGGAGATCGCGGCGGCACCGCGCTCGGGCGCGGTCGTGGCCACCCTGCGGGACGCCGAGGTACGGCGGGGCGGCTTCACCTTCGGGCCGGCGACCCTGCAGATCGACTGGGCGGACCGGGTCGCCGTGACCGGGGCCAACGGCGCGGGCAAGTCGACCCTGCTGGGTGCCCTGCTCGGCCGGGTGCCGCTCGACGCGGGCCACGCCACCCTCGGTTCCGGCGTGGTCGTCGGCGAGGTCGACCAGGCCCGCAAGCTCTTCCACGGCCCCGAGTCGCTGATGGACGCGTTCGGCGCGGCCGTGCCGGACACCGAACCCGCCGAGGTCCGCACCTTGCTGGCCAAGTTCGGGCTCAAGGCCGACCACGTGACGCGTCCGGCGGCGACCCTGTCCCCGGGCGAGCGCACCCGTTCCGCCCTCGCCCTCCTCCAGGGCCGGGGCGTCAACCTGCTGGTCCTGGACGAACCGACCAACCACCTCGACCTCCCGGCGATCGAGCAGCTGGAGTCGGCGATGGACTCGTACGAGGGCACGCTCCTGCTGGTCACCCACGACCGCCGGATGCTCGACGCGGTCCGCACGACCCGCCGCCTGGAAGTGGCGGACGGCAAGGTGACCGAGCGCTGAGCCGGGCGGCACACCGCCGCGCCCGGACAGGGGCGTGGAGCGGGCCGCCACCACACGCCGGAGGGGCGGCCGCCGATCACGGCAGCCGCCCCTCCGCCCGTCCCACCGAGGCCTTCACCCTCCCCGTACCCGGGACCCGGTCGCGGCCCCGGCGCCCGGAGCGCGTGTCAGCCCCGGCCGCCCTTGGGGTCGGTCAGACCCGCGCGCCGCAGGGCGTCCGCCATCGCGCTGTTCGCGGGCGGCGGAGCCTGCCGCGAGCCACCGCCGGTGCCGCCGCCACTTCCGCGGCCGCCCCCGCCCTGTCGCTGGCCACCCTGCCGCTGCCCCCGCTGCTGGGGCGGACGCCCGCCCCGCTGCGGACGGCCGCCGCCCTCGGCGGGAGCCGGTGCCGCCGCCTCGTCGTCCAGCCGCAGGGTCAGCGAGATCCGCTTGCGCGGGATGTCGACGTCCTGGACCTTCACCTTGACGATGTCGCCGGGCTTCACCACGTCACGCGGGTCCTTGACGAACGTCCTCGACATCGCGGAGACGTGCACGAGCCCGTCCTGGTGGACGCCGACGTCGACGAAGGCACCGAACGCGGCCACGTTCGTCACGACGCCCTCCAGGATCATCCCGGGGGCCAGGTCGGAGATCTTCTCGACGCCGTCCTTGAACGTGGCCGTCTTGAAGGCGGGCCGCGGGTCGCGCCCGGGCTTCTCCAGCTCCCTGAGGATGTCCGTCACCGTCGGCAGGCCGAACTTCTCGTCCACGAAGTCGGCGGGCCTCAGCGAGCGCAGCACGCCCGTGTTGCCGACCAGCGAACCGACCTCACCACCGGCCGTCTTCACCATCCGCCGCACCACGGGGTACGCCTCGGGGTGCACGCTGGAGGCGTCCAGCGGGTCATCGCCGCCCCGGATACGCAGGAAGCCGGCGCACTGCTCGTACGCCTTCGGGCCCAGCCGGGCGACGCCCTTGAGGGACGTACGCGAGGTGAAGGGGCCGTTCGCGTCGCGGTGCGCCACGATGTTCTCCGCGAGGCCCGAGGTGATGCCGGAGACGCGGGCCAGCAGCGGGGCGGAGGCGGTGTTCACGTCCACCCCCACGCCGTTGACACAGTCCTCGACCACCGCGTCCAGCGAGCGGGAGAGCTTCACCTCGGACAGGTCGTGCTGGTACTGCCCGACCCCGATCGACTTGGGGTCGATCTTCACCAGCTCGGCCAGCGGGTCCTGGAGGCGCCGTGCGATGGAGACGGCGCCGCGCAGCGACACGTCCATGTCGGGCAGCTCCTGCGAGGCGAACGCGGACGCGGAGTACACCGACGCCCCCGCCTCGGACACCATCACCTTCGTGAGGTTCAGCTCGGGGTGCTTGGTGATCAGCTCCGCGGCGAGCTTGTCGGTCTCGCGGGAGGCCGTGCCGTTGCCGATCGCGATCAGGTCGACCGTGTGCTCCTCGGCGAGCCGGGCGAGCTTGGCGACGGCCTCGTCCCACCGGTTGGCCGGAACGTGCGGGTGGATGACGTCGGTGGCGACGACCTTGCCGGTCGCGTCCACGACGGCGACCTTCACACCCGTACGGAAACCGGGGTCGAGGCCCAGCGTCGCGCGCGTGCCCGCCGGGGCGGCGAGCAGCAGGTCCCGCAGGTTCGCCGCGAAGACGTTCACCGCCTCGTCCTCGGCGGCCGTGCGCAGCCGCAGCCGCACGTCGATGCCGAGGTGCACGAGGATGCGGGTGCGCCAGGCCCAACGGGCCGTGTCCACCAGCCACTTGTCACCGGGCCGGCCGCGGTCGGCGATGCCGAAGCGGTGGGCGACGGTCCCCTCGTACGACGAAGGGCCCTCCGTCGGCTCCTCGGGCTCCAGGACGAGGTCGAGGACGTCCTCCTTCTCGCCGCGCAGCATCGCGAGGACGCGGTGCGAGGGGAGGTCCTTGAAGGGCTCCGCGAAGTCGAAGTAGTCGGCGAACTTGGCGCCCGCCTCCTCCTTGCCCTCCCGGACCTTGGCGGACAGCCGGCCGCGCACCCACATGCGCTCGCGCAGCTCGCCGATGAGGTCCGCGTCCTCCGAGAAGCGCTCGGTGAGGATCGACCGGGCGCCGTCCAGCGCGGCCTGCGCGTCGGCGACGCCCTTGTCCGCGTCGACGAAGGCCGCGGCCGCGGCGAGCGGGTCGACGGACGGGTCGCCGAGCAGGCCGTCGGCCAGCGGTCCGAGGCCCGCCTCACGGGCGATCTGCGCCTTGGTGCGCCGCTTCGGCTTGAACGGGAGGTAGATGTCCTCCAGGCGCGCCTTCGTCTCGGCGCCCCTGATCTGCGCCTCCACCTCGGGGGTGAGCTTGTCCTGCTCGCGCACCGATTCGAGGATCGCGGCGCGCCGCTCCTCCAGTTCCCGCAGATAGCGCAGCCGTTCCTCGAGGGTGCGCAGCTGCGCATCGTCGAGCATCTCGGTCGCTTCCTTGCGGTAGCGGGCGATGAAGGGCACGGTCGAGCCGCCGTCGAGCAAGTCGACGGCGGCCTTGACCTGCCGCTCCCGTACGCCGAGTTCCTCGGCGATCCTGCCTTCGATGGACCCTACGAGGGGTGTCGTCACGATCCCGTACCGCCTTCTCCACTGGGGTTGCGCGGCAATTGTGGCAGGTGACACCGACAACGGTGGATCAGGGCGGCGCACGGAGCGGTCGCGCGCCGCGGGGCGGCGCCGGGGGAGGCGCCGTCCCTCACGCCTTGCGGGTCCGTCCGGAGCCCGAGGCTCCGCCGAACAGCCGGGCCAGAGCCCGGAACGGCAGGGTGACGACGGTGGCGATGGCCCCGCCGATCTGACGCAGAACGTCGGCAATGGCACGCAGCATGGTCTTTCCCCTTTCGTCTTCCGGCACGGAGGAGCCGGTGACGAACGGGTACCTCAGTTCTTGCCGATCATGTCCGCCGGGAACGCCCCGTTGGCGAGCGCCGTCATCAGCAGCCCCTTCGCGAGCTCGGTGAGCCGCTCCACCCCGGCCGCGCCGAGGTGCTCGTAGGGGGCGCGGTCGAGGCGGTCCGTGCGGTCCTCGATGTCCTGCCGCAGGGCCACACCGGCCTCCGTCAACTCGCCCTCGGCGTCGAGCAGCCCGCGCTCGCGCAGCCGTCCGGACGCCGCCTCCCAGTCCTGCCGGTTCCAGCCACGGGTGCCGAGCGCCCACTTGGGGGCCATGCCCTTGCCGGTCGCGGTGTGGCTCACCAGGGCCTCCACCGGATCCAGCTCCGCGTCGAGCAGCGCTGCGAGGTGACCGTCACCGCGGTGTTCGCGGAGCAGGGTCGCCGCGTGCCACAGCGCCAGATGCGGCGGCCCGGGCACCGGGAGGTCCGCATGGGCGGAGTACAGAGGCCGGGCCGTCGCGTCGCAGGCCTCGGCCGCACGCAGCGCGAGCCGGGCGGCCTCGGCCACCTCCTCGGAGGCGACGACGTCCTCGCCGAGCAGCCGTGTCAGCGTCGCGTCCACGGCCCGCAGGCGCGCCGCGAGGACGGTCTCCGGGGAGGCCTTCTCCCACACCTGGGGCACGTGCTCGGCCACCAGCGCGTGCCGGAAGTTGTAGAACGTCGCCGTCACCGTGCCGGCGCCGACCGCGCCCATGGCGGCGGACCGCGCGGCGAAGTACGCGCCGCGGTCGTCCGCGATGCCGACCGCGGCCAGCTCGCGCCCCAGATCGGGGGAGAAGTAGTGCGTCGAGTGCAGCGGGTTGAGGACGTTGTGGCAGCGGCGCCCGGCGCGCTCCGGCAGTGGAGTGGTCATACCCCGCACATTACCGACTGGTCGGTACGTCGTGAACCGTGGTGCCCGTATGGCAGGAAAGGTGGGGTGCACGTCATTGCGGCTATCCCGGCACGGGTCGAGAATCGAGGCATGCGAACGGTCCTGATCGTCCTCTTCGACGGCGTCCAGAGCCTCGACGTCACCGGCCCGCTGGAGGTGTTCGCGGGCGCCGAGGCCCACCGCGCCGACTCGTACCGCATCCGCACCGCCTCCCTGGACGGCGCTCCGGTGCGCTGCTCCAGCGGACTCGTCCTCGTCCCGGACCATCCGCTCGCCGAGGCGCCCCCGCCGCACACGCTTCTGGTGCCCGGAGGCAGGGGCACGCGGAACCCCGACCCCCTCCTCGTCGACTGGTTGCGCGCGCACGGCCCGGGCGCCGAGCGTCTCGTCTCCGTGTGCACCGGCGCGATCCTGCTCGCCGCGGCGGGCCTCCTCGACGGCCGACGGGCGACGACCCACTGGGCGTACTGCGACCGGCTCGCCCGCGACCATCCGGCGGTCGAGGTGGACCCCGATCCGATCTACGTCCGCGACGGCCACGTGGCCACGTCGGCGGGGGTCACCTCCGGCATCGACCTGGCCCTCGCCCTCGTGGAGGACGACCTGGGCCGTGCCGCGGCCCTCACCATCGCCCGCCACCTCGTCGTCTTCCTCCGACGGCCCGGGAACCAGGCCCAGTTCAGCGTCCAGCTCGCCGCGCAGACCGCGCGGCGCGAACCGTTGCGCGAGGTCCAGCAGTGGATCTCCGAACACCCCGGCGGCGATCTGAGTGTCGAGTCGCTCGCCGCCCGGGCCCGCCTCTCGCCCCGTCACTTCGCGCGCGCGTTCCAGGCCGAGACCGGCACCACGCCCGGCCGCTACGTCGAGGGCGTCCGGCTCGAACACGCCCGCCGGCTCCTGGAGGACACCCCCGACGGCGTCGAGGAGATCTCCCGCGCCTGCGGCTACGGCACACCGGAGGCCATGCGCCGCGCCTTCGTGAAGACCCTCGGCTCCGCGCCGGCCGAGTACCGGCGCCGCTTCCGGCCGGCACCGGCCGGCTGACACCGCACCGGGTCCACCCTCGGCACCGATCCACCCGGCCACCGATGGACCCGCCCGGCCGAACAGGCGGATCCGTGCCCCGCCCCGCTCGCACCCGCCCGCCCCGCTCGCACCCGCCCGCCCGCGTGCCTCGCCCACCCTCGAAAGGCCTCCGATGCAGATCGCCATCGTCCTCTACGACCGTTTCACCGCCCTGGACGCCGTCGGCCCCTACGAGACGCTCGGCCGGCTCCCGGACGCCGACACCGTCTTCGTCGCCGAGCGCACCGGGCCCGTCCGCTCCGACACCGGACGCCTCGCGCTGATCGCCGACAAGAGCCTCGCCGAGGTCAGTCATCCCGACGTCGTGGTGGTTCCCGGCGGCCCGGGGCAGGGCGCCCAGATGGACAACGAGGTCCTCCTCGACTGGCTCCGCACCGCGGACGGAACCAGTGCCTGGACGACCTCGGTGTGCACGGGCTCCCTGCTGCTCGCGTCCGCCGGACTCCTCGAAGGCCGCCGGGCCACCTCGCACTGGCTCGCCCTCGACGGGCTCGAGAAGTTCGGGGCCGAGCCGACGGGGGAGCGGGTCGTGTTCGACGGCAAGTACGTGACGGCGGCCGGTGTCTCGTCCGGTATCGACATGGGACTCACCCTGCTCGGCCGGATCGCCGGGGACGAACACGCCCAGGCCGTCCAGCTGTTGACCGAGTACGACCCCCAGCCGCCGTACGACGCGGGCTCACCGGAGAAGGCGCCCGCCCACCTCGTCGACAGGTTCCGCGACGGCAGCCACGTCGTTCTGAGCTAGGCCGTGTCAGGGGGTCCAGGTGAACCGCGGCTGCCTGCGCTCCAGGAAGGCGGCGACACCCTCCGGGGCGTCGCCGCCGCCGCGCGCCTGCTCCGCCCAGTACGCGTCGCGGTCGGTGCGCCCGTTCGCGAACTCCTTCGCCGAGGCCTGCGTCAGCAGTGAGCGTGAGGCGAGGACACGGGTGAACTCCCCGACCCGCTTGTCGAGTTCACCCTCGGGCAGCACCTCGTCCACCAGGCCGGTGCGCAGCGCCCGCTCCGTGTCGATCAACTCGCCGGAGAAGAGAAGGTACTTGGCGGCGGACGGTCCGACCAGGGCCGCCAACCGCCGTGTGGAGGAGGCGGGGTAGACGATCCCGAGCTTCGCCGGGGTCACGCCGAACAGCGCTCCCTCCTGCGCGAACCGCAGATCGCAGGCCGCCGCTAGCTGGGCGCCGCCGCCCACGCAGTAGCCGCGGATCGCGGCGAGCGTCGGCTTGGGGAACGCTGCGAGGGACTCCTCGGCGAGCACGGCCAGGCCCTGGGCCTCGTCCGGGGAACCGCGCAGCGTGGAGATGTCGGCCCCGGCGCAGAAGGTCGTGCCCTCGCCGGTGAGCACCAGGGCGTGGACGTCGGGGCGGCCGGCCAGCTCCGCCAGCAGGGGAGGCAGCGCACGCCACATCTCCGTCGTCATGGCGTTCCGCTTGGCGGGATGGTCGATGACGACGGTGGCGACTCCGTCGCCGACGTGATGCGACAGCTGCGGCTCCATGAGCCGGATGCTATCCGCACCTCGGAGGGCTGCCGGAAGGCGGCCGGGGGGCCGGAGCGGAACGGGGCCGGGCGTGCCGGAGGCGAGGGGCGAGCGCGTCACGTCGGCTCCGGGACAAACCCGTACAACCTGAATACTTTCGGAAGGCGGCACCAGAGGGGCAGGAGCTGTCGTGGAACTGACCGTGTCATACGCAGACGGTCAGAAGGCGTCGATAGTCGCTGACTTCTGTTCAGTTCTCCGGTACGGACCAGCGCATTACCAACACTCGACGTGTGGTGACAATCGAGCGCAAGGGTGGCGACCGGACGATGGAGAACCTCGGGCGGGGGTCCGACCCGAGCCCAGAAGGCGGGGGCGTGACACCCGGCGTCAGATCGCCGGAGCCGCTGCCGTACGAGGGGGTGTGGCGGTTCACCGCGCCCGCCGTCGACGCCTCGGTGCCGCAGGCACGGCACGCCGTCCGTGACCTGCTGGCCCGTCAGGGGGTCCCGGTCTCGGACGACCTCGTCCAGGGACTGCTGCTGATCGTCTCCGAACTGGTCACGAACGCCGTCAAGCACGCGGCACTCCTGTCGCCGATGCTCGCGGTCGAGGTCGCCGTCGGAGCCGAGTGGGTGCGGGTGTCCGTCGAGGACAACCACCCCTACCGCCCGACCGCGCTGGAGGCCGACTACGGCCAGACCGGAGGCCGGGGCCTGCTGCTGGTGCGCGAGGTCACCAGGGAGTTCGGGGGGGTGTGCGACGTCGAGCACACCGCGAGCGGCGGCAAGGTGATCTGGGCCGCCCTGCCGCTCACCCCGGGTGCCGTGTAGCGGAGCCGCTACCAGCCCGCGGACGGGCCCGTCAGCTCACGGACGGCGGGACGGGCCGCGTCCAGAACCGTCATGAACCACGCCGAGAACGGGTCCTTCGCATGCCGCTCGGCCAGCTCGGCCGCGGTCACGAACGCCGTCGAGCCGACCTCCTCGGGATCGGGCCGCAGCGCGGACTGCACCATGCCGACGAAGAGGTGGTTGTACTCCTGCTCCACCAGGCCCGAGTCCGGGTCCGGGTGGTTGTAGCGGACCGTGCCCGCCTCGGCCAGCAGCGTCGGCGACACCCCCAGCTCCTCGTACGTCCGCCGGGCCGCGGCCGCGAAGGGCGCCTCGCCCGGGTACGGGTGGCCGCAGCAGGTGTTGGACCAGACACCGGGGGAGTGGTACTTGCCGAGGGCGCGCTGCTGGAGCAGCAGCCGGCCCTGCTCGTCGAAGAGGAACACCGAGAACGCTCTGTGCAGCTGTCCCGGCGCCTGGTGGGCGGCGAGCTTCTCCGCCGTACCGATCGTGTTGCCGTCCTCGTCGACCAGTTCCAGCAAGATCGCTTCAACGGTGCCGTTCGACGAACTGTGCGTCGCGGTGGCAGGTGTGATCGGCATACCCATCCTTCGCATCGGTCTTCAAGCCCCAAGTCTGCCGTACGAAAGCGGCACTCCCGGCACTTCGCGGCTCCCGCATGTCCCGCCCCGGGGGCCCGGAGCGGGACATGCGGACGGTGTGCGTCACACGCCGAAAGCCGCTGGATACCTGATCGTGCCCGGTGCCACCGGCCAGGAATCGCCGAGGACGAGGGCCATCAGATGTTCGGACGGCACGTCGAATCCGGGCCGGATGCCGTACGCGGCGGCGGGTCCGAAACCGAACCTCGGGTAGTACCCGGGATGCCCGAGTACGAGGACGAGCCGCTCTCCTCGCCCGCGTGCCGCGTCCAGCACCGCGCGTACGACGGCCGAACCGGCACCGCTGCGCTGGAGATCGGGCCGGACCGCCACCGGCGCGGCCGCGGGGGCGCCGTCGACGTGACAACGCGTGATCAGCGCGTACGCCGCCAGGGAGCCGTCCGGCGCCTCGGCGACGTAGGACAGGCCGGGCGCCAGGCCTCCGGGTCGGCGCGCGGCGCGTCCACCAGGTCGGCCTCCTCGGCCCGTCCGAAGGCGGCGGCGGTCAGGGCGTGCACCGCCGTGGCATCGGCGGACGTCTCCCGGCGGATGCGCCAGGCGGAGCCGTCCGGTCGGTCGGGTGCTGTTCTCTGTGCGCACGGTCGCGGTGGAAACCCTTGAACGAGGGCCCGGCCGACGCGTCGCCGAACGGCGGGTCAGCCGCGGGCCCGGGAAACGGGGACGGCGAAATCGCTGCGCGGGGCAGCGCCGGGTACGACCGTCGTCGCCCCACCTCCGGGGACCGCGGCCCCGCCAACAGCGGGCGGTACCGCGCCGCCCCAGGTTCTACGGGAGGACCGCGGTCAGTGGCAGAGCCGCGCCTCGTGCTCGGCGTGGCCGCTCGGCTCCAGCTGGAACGTGCAGTGCTCCACGTCGAAGTGGACACCCAGGCAGCCCTGGAGTTCGTGGAGCACCTTCTCGTGCCCTATGGCGTTCAGCACGTCGGAACTGACGACGACGTGTGCCGAGAGCACCGGCATGCCGGACGTGATGGTCCAGGCGTGCAGGTCGTGGATGTCCTCGACCCCGTCGAGAGCCAGGATGTGGGCGCGTACCTCCGCCATGTCGACGCCCTTGGGCGCCGCCTCCAGCAGCACGTCGAGCGTCTCGTGCAACAGCTTCCAGGTGCGCGGGACGATCATCAGCGCGATGGCGATCGAGGCGATCGGGTCCGCGGCCTGCCAGCCGGTGGTGAGGATGACCACCGCCGCGATGATGACCGCCAGCGAGCCCAGCGCGTCGGCCGCCACCTCCAGGAAGGCCCCCCGCACGTTCAGGCTGTCCTTCTGGCCGCGCATCAGCAGCGTCAGCGACACCGAGTTCGCGACCAGACCGATCGCGCCGAACACGATGGCCAGTCCGCCCTGGGTGTCGGCGGGCGTCACGAAGCGCTGGATCGCCTCGACGAGCACGTAGCCGCCGACGACGAGCAGCAGCAGACAGTTGGCGAGCGCGGCCAGGATCTCGGCCCGGGCCAGCCCGAAGGTGCGGTTGCGGCTCGGTGGCCGCGCCGCGAAATGGATCGCGAGCAGCGCCATGCCGAGCCCCAGCGCGTCGGTCGCCATGTGCGCCGCGTCCGCGACCAGCGCGAGCGAGTCGGCCAGCAGACCGCCGAAGATCTCGACCACCATGACGGTGAGCGTGATGCCCAGGGCGACGCGCAGCCTCCCGCGGTACGCGGCCGCCGCCGTGCCCGTCGGGGGAGCGCCGTGCGCGTGCCCGTGATCGTGCCCAGCCCCCATGGAAAGCCGCCTCCCGTGCATCGGTCCGGAACAACAGGTCCGGACTCACAGTGAACTACGGGCACGGGCCCCTGGGCAACGCGGCACTGAACACCGTTGTCATATGCTCTGACCTGCGGAAACGATCCGCAGGTCAGAGCGTTGACAAGATCATCCGACGGTGGTCCCCGGGTGGTGGAACTGCCAGCCGCGCCAGGCCGACTCGACCATCTCGGCGACCCCGCGCCGCGCGCTCCAGCCGAGCCGCTCGCCGGCCAGGGCGGCCGAGGCCACCGCGCGCGGCGCGTCGCCCGGACGGCGCGGCTCGACGACGGGCTGCCGGCGGTCGCCGGTCACCTCGGAGACGAGGGTCATCAGCTCCCGCACGGAGACGCCCTCGCCCCTGCCGATG
The DNA here is from genome assembly GCF_002078175.1 of Streptomyces sp. M41(2017). Taxonomy (GTDB): domain Bacteria; phylum Actinomycetota; class Actinomycetes; order Streptomycetales; family Streptomycetaceae; genus Streptomyces. The sequence goes on from NZ_MWFK01000001.1 coordinate 4,902,371, forward strand.
TTCACCGTCAGGTCGCCGCTCGCGCCCTCGACCGGCCGCCGGGCCGCCGCGAGATGCGCCTCGGCGAGGTCGGCGACGTGGATGTAGTCCCGGACGGTGGTCCCGTCCGGCGTCGCGTAGTCGTCCCCGAAGATCCGCGGGGCCTCGCCCCGGGTGAGCCGGTCGAAGACCATCGGCACGATGTTGAAGACGCCCGTGTCGGCGAGCTCCGGCGAGGCCGCCCCCGCCACGTTGAAGTAGCGCAGGCACACGGTCGCGATCCCGTGCGCCCGGCCCGTCGCCCGCACCAGCCACTCACCGGCGAGCTTCGTCTCGCCGTACGGGCTCATCGGGGCGCAGGGGGTGTCCTCCGTGATGAGGTCCACATCGGGGTTGCCGTAGACGGCCGCCGACGAGGAGAAGACGAAGCGCTTCACACCCGCCCCGGCGACCGCCTCCAGGACGGTCGCGAGGCCGCCCACGTTCTCCTGGTAGTAGCGCGTCGGCTGGGCCACCGACTCACCGACCTGCTTGCGCGCCGCGAGGTGCACCACACCCGTGATCGCGTGCTCCGACAGCACCCGCTTGAGCAGGTCCCCGTCCAGCGAGGAGCCCTGGACCAGCGGGATGTCCTCCGGAAGCCGGTTCGGCACCCCGGACGAGAGGTCGTCGAGGACGACGAGACGCTCCCCGGCCTCCGCCATCGCCCGCGCCACATGTGCCCCGATGTATCCGGCTCCGCCGGTGATCAGCCATGTCATGGACGCCAACCCTATGCCGGTCGAAACAGGTGTCCGCCCTGCCCCGCTCCGGGGGGTGCGGGAGGGTGTCGGACGGCATGCCGAGAATGCGCCGGTCTGCGAACGCGGGTTTGTGGGCGGGGACCGCGATCCCCGATGATGATCGCGGCGCAGCCAGCGCAGAAGCGGTTGATCGGGCCGTGAACGGGCGGTGAACGCCCGCCTCCGTTCATCCGATAGCCTCTGCCGACACGCCGCCCGGGCCACCTCTGCAGGCCGGGGCTCTTCCCATCACGCACACGCCCGGCGCGAGGCCGCGCCGGCACCCAGGGAGTGAGTTCGCTGTCGACCGCCATCCTCACCGGTCAGCCGGTCCCCGGATCGTCGCTCGAAGGCGATCTGCGGTCGCTCGGCTTCGACGTGCGGCTCGCCTCCGACGCGGGTGAGACCGAGAGCCTGCTCGCCGCCGTGCCGGCGAACGAGCGGGTCGCCGTCGTCGACGCCCGCTTCGTGGGGCACGAGCACGCCCTGCGCCTCGGTCTCACCGACCCCCGCTTCGCGGCCTCCGCGCTGCCCGGCGCGGTGTCCGTGCAGCCCGAGGCCCGGCGGGCGCTGACCCGCGCGCTGGCCCGCGAGAGCTCAGCGAGCGGCGGCCTCGCCGTCGCCACCGAGAACCTCGCCGAACGCCTCACCGCCGCCCTCGACGCGGACGACGTCGCCGTGCACCGCCCGGAACTCGGCGCCCTCGTCGCCGTCGTCCCGACCGACCCGCAGGAACGCAACGAGGCCCGGCAGGCCGTCTCCTCGGTGGACGACGAGGCGATCCGGCTGCGCAGCGCCGTGAAGGCCCGCGACGGCTTCTTCACCACCTACTGCATCAGCCCGTACTCCCGCTACATCGCCCGCTGGTGCGCCCGCCGCGGCCTGACCCCGAACCAGGTCACCACCGCGTCGCTGGTCACCGCGCTGATCGCCGCGGGCTGCGCCGCCACCGGCACCCGCCCCGGCTATGTCGCCGCCGGACTGCTCCTCCTCTTCTCCTTCGTCCTGGACTGCACGGACGGACAGCTCGCCCGCTACTCCTTGCAGTACTCGACCCTCGGCGCCTGGCTGGACGCGACGTTCGACCGGGCCAAGGAGTACGCCTACTACGCGGGCCTCGCGCTCGGCGCGGCCCGCGGCGGCGACGACGTCTGGGCGCTCGCCCTCGGCGCGATGATCCTGCAGACCTGCCGGCACGTCGTGGACTTCTCCTTCAACGAGGCGAACCACGACGCAACGGCCAACACCAGCCCCACCGCCGCCCTGTCGGACAAGCTCGACAGCGTCGGCTGGACGGTGTGGGTGCGCCGGATGATCGTCCTGCCCATCGGTGAGCGCTGGGCGATGATCGCCGTGCTCACCGCGTTCACGACGCCCCGCATCACCTTCTACGCGCTGCTGGCCGGCTGCGCCTTCGCGGCGACCTACACCACGGCGGGCCGGGTGCTGCGCTCGCTCACCCGCAAGGCACACCGCACCGACCGGGCCGCCCAGGCCCTGGTGGACCTCACCGACTCCGGTCCGCTCGCGGAACTGCTGACCCGGGTCGCCCGCGGTGTCCCGCGCCTCGCGCCCGCCGCCGTCGCGTTCGTCGCCGGGGCGATCGTCGTGATCTGCGCCGCACTCGCCCCCTACGGAAGCTGGTGGCCGGTCCTCGGCGCCGCGGTCTACGTCCTGCTCTCGCCGGCCGCCCTGCTCAGGCCCCTGAAGGGCGCCCTGGACTGGCTCGTTCCGCCGTTCTACCGCGCGGCGGAGTACCTCACCGTGCTGGTTCTCGCGGCCGACGCGGACGTGAACGGAGCCCTTCCGGCAGCTTTCGGCCTGGTGGCCGCGGTCGCCTACCATCACTACGACACGGTGTACCGCATCCGCGGAAACGCCGGCGCCCCCCCGCACTGGCTGGTGCGGGCGACCGGCGGGCACGAAGGCAGGACGCTGCTGGTCACCGTCCTGGCCGCGTTGCTCACCGCCGCACAGTTCAAGGTCGCGCTCACGGTGTTCGCCGTGGCCGTGGCGCTTCTGGTGCTCATCGAGAGCATCCGTTTCTGGGTGTCCTCCGGGGCTCCCGCCGTACACGATGAAGGAGAACCCGCATGATCGGCCTCGTGCTGGCGGCCGGCGCCGGACGGCGTCTGCGTCCCTACACCGACACTCTTCCCAAGGCGCTCGTGCCGGTGGGTCCCGAGGGTGCGGAGGACTCGATCACGGTCCTGGACCTCACGCTGGGGAACTTCGCGGAGATCGGCCTGAAGGAGGTCGGCGTCATCGTCGGCTACCGCAAGGAGGCCGTGTACGACCGCAAGGCGGCGCTGGAGGAGAAGTACGGCCTCAAGATCACGCTGATCGACAACGACAAGGCCGAGGAGTGGAACAACGCCTACTCCCTGTGGTGCGGCCGGGACGCGCTGAAGGACGGCGTGATCCTCGCGAACGGTGACACCGTGCACCCGGTCTCCGTCGAGCGGACGCTGCTGGCCGCGCGTGGCGAGGGCAAGAAGATCATTCTCGCGCTCGACACGGTGAAGGAGCTCGCCGACGAGGAGATGAAGGTCGTCGTGGACCCCGACAAGGGTGTCCGCAAGATCACGAAGCTGATGGACCCGGCGGAGGCGACGGGCGAGTACATCGGCGTGACCCTCATCGAGGGCGCCGCGGCCGACGAGCTCGCCGACGCGCTGAAGACGGTCTGGGAGACGGACCCGCAGCAGTTCTACGAGCACGGCTACCAGGAGCTGGTGGACCGCGGTTTCCAGATCGACGTCGCGCCCATCGGCGACGTGGCCTGGGTGGAGATCGACAACCACGACGACCTGGCCAAGGGGCGTGTGATCGCGTGCCAGTACTGACGAGGCTCATCCCCTCGCCGGTCGTGGTCGACATCCGCGCGGGTGCCCTGGACGACCTGGCGAGCGTCCTGTACGACGAGCGGATCTCCCACTCCGGGAAGATCGCCGTCGCGGTCAGCACCGGGTCGGGCGCGAAGCTCCGCGAGCGCCTGACCCCGGCCCTGCCGGGTGCCACCTGGTACGAGGTCGGCGGTGGAACGCTCGACGACGCGATCCGGCTGGCCGACGAGATGCGGTCCGGGCACTACGACGCCGTCGTGGGCCTGGGCGGCGGCAAGATCATCGACTGCGCGAAGTTCGCCGCGGCGCGGGTCGGGCTGCCGCTCGTCGCCGTGCCGACCAACCTCGCGCACGACGGACTGTGCTCGCCCGTCGCCACCCTGGACAACGACGCGGGCCGCGGCTCCTACGGCGTGCCGAACCCCATCGCGGTCGTCATCGACCTCGACGTGATCCGTGAGGCGCCGATCCGGTTCGTCCGGTCCGGCATCGGCGACGCCGTGTCCAACATCAACGCGGTCGCGGACTGGGAGCTCTCCAACCGCGTCAACGGCGAGAAGATCGACGGTCTCGCCGCCGCGATGGCACGCCAGGCGGGCGAGGCCGTCCTGCGCCACCCCGGCGGGGTCGGCGACAACGACTTCCTCCAGGTCCTGGCCGAGGCGCTGGTCCTCACCGGCATCTCGATGTCGATCTCCGGCGACTCCCGGCCCGCCTCGGGCTCCTGCCACGAGATCAACCACGCCTTCGACCTCCTCTTCCCCCAGCGCTCGGCGAGCCACGGCGAGCAGTGCGGTCTGGGAGCGGCCTTCGCGATGTACCTGCGCGGGGCGCACGAGGAGTCGGTGTACCAGGCCGAGGTGCTGCGCCGGCACGGACTGCCGGTGCTGCCCGAGGAGATCGGCTTCACCGTGGACGAGTTCGTCCAGGTCGTCGAGTTCGCTCCGCGGACCCGGCCCGGGCGCTACACGATCCTCGAACACCTCGACCTGAAAACCCACCAGATCAAGGACTTCTACTCCGACTATGCCAAGGCCATCAGTAGCTGAACTCCGCCCGGTCGTTCACCCCGCGGGGGTCAAGGACCGGCGCAGCGGTGAGCACTGGGCGGGACGCCTGTACATGCGAGAGATCTCGCTGCGCTGCGACCGCTACCTGGTGAACACCAGGATCACGCCCAACCAGCTCACGTACCTGATGACTCTGTGCGGCGTGCTCGCGGCCCCGGCCCTGCTGGTGCCGGGGATCGCGGGCGCCGTGCTCGGACTGGTCATGGTCCAGCTCTACCTGCTGCTCGACTGCGTCGACGGCGAGGTCGCCCGCTGGAAGAAGCAGTTCTCGCTCGGCGGGGTCTACCTGGACCGCGTCGGCGCCTATCTGACCGACGCCGCGGTCCTCGTCGGCCTCGGGCTGCGCGCCGCCGACCTGTGGGGCGGCGGCCGGATCGACTGGCTGTGGGCCTTCCTCGGCACCCTGGCCGCCCTCGGCGCCATCCTGATCAAGGCGGAGACCGACCTCGTAGGTGTCGCCCGGCACCAGGGCGGACTGCCCCCGGTCCAGGAGTCCGCCGCCGAACCCCGCTCCTCCGGCATGGCGCTCGCCCGCCGGGCCGCGGCCGCGCTCAAGTTCCACCGGCTGATCCTCGGCATCGAGGCGACCATGCTGATCGTGGTCCTCGCGATCGTCGACCAGATCAGGGGCGACCTGTTCTTCACCCGGCTCGGCACCGCCGTGCTCGCCGGCATCGCCATCGTGCAGACCCTGCTGCACCTCGTGTCCATCCTCGCCTCGAGCAGGCTCAAGTGAGTACGGGCATGAAGGTCGGCGCGGTCGTCATCACCATGGGCAACCGCCCCGAGGAGCTGCGGGCCCTGCTCGACTCGGTCGCCAAGCAGGACGGCGACCGCGTCGAGGTGGTCGTCGTCGGCAACGGCTCGCCCGTGCCCGACGTCCCCGCGGGCGTCCGCACGGTCGAGCTGCCCGAGAACCTCGGCATCCCCGGGGGCCGCAACGTCGGCATCGAGGCCTTCGGCCCGGGCGGCACCGACGTCGACGTCCTTCTCTTCCTGGACGACGACGGACTGCTCGCCCACCACGACACCGCCGAGCTGTGCCGTCGTGCCTTCACCGACGACCCCCGCCTCGGGATCATCAGCTTCCGGATCGCCGACCCCGAGACGGGCGAGACCCAGCGGCGCCACGTGCCCCGGCTGCGTGCCGCCGACCCGATGCGCTCCTCGCGCGTCACCACGTTCCTGGGCGGCGCCAACGCGGTGCGCACGGAGGTCCTCGCCGAGGTGGGCGGTCTTCCGGACGCGTTCTTCTACGCCCACGAGGAGACCGACCTCGCCTGGCGGGCCCTCGACGCCGGCTGGATGATCGACTACCGGTCCGACATGGTCCTGTACCACCCGACGACCGCCCCCTCGCGGCACGCGGTGTACCACCGCATGGTGGCCCGCAACCGCGTGTGGCTCGCCCGCCGCAACCTCCCCGCGCTCCTCGTCCCGGTCTACCTCGGCGTCTGGATGCTCCTGACGCTGCTGCGCCGTCCCTCGCGAGCGGCCCTCAAGGCCTGGTTCGGGGGATTCCGGGAGGGGTGGAGCAGTCCGTGCGGACCCCGCCGTCCCATGAAGTGGCGTACGGTGTGGCGGCTGACTCGACTGGGCCGACCTCCCGTCATCTGACAAGCTCGATTCCGAGAGCGTCGGAGGCCGGCAACGGTCCCCGGCTCTCGCCTCTGCCCGATCCGGCCGTGCGCATCTTGAAGACGAAAGTTTCCACTTGTGAGTGAGACAACACATGACGGTGGAGTCGCGGTGAGCGACCGACCGTCGCCCGACGAAGGGCTCTCCGCGGCCGAGCTGGCCGCCAAGTACGGGCTCGCGGTCAGTGGCGCCCGGCCGGGCCTCGCCCAGTACGTCCGTCAGCTGTGGGGCCGGCGGCACTTCATCCTCGCCTTCTCCCAGGCGAAGCTCACCGCCCAGTACAGCCAGGCCAAGCTCGGCCAGCTCTGGCAGGTGGCGACGCCGCTGCTGAACGCGCTCGTCTACTACCTGATCTTCGGCCTGATCCTGAAGGCCAACAAGGGGCTGTCGCACGACGTCTACATCCCCTTCCTGGTGACGGGCGTCTTCGTCTTCACGTTCACACAGAGCTCGATCATGGCGGGTGTCCGGGCGATCTCCGGCAACCTCGGCCTGGTGCGCGCGCTGCACTTCCCCCGCGCCTCGCTGCCGATCTCCTTCGCCCTGCAGCAGCTCCAGCAGCTCCTGTTCTCGATGATCGTGCTGTTCCTCGTGGTGATCGCCTTCGGCAGCTACCCGGGCCTGTCCTGGCTGATGATCTTCCCCGTGCTGTTCCTGCAGTTCCTCTTCAACACCGGGCTCGCGCTGATCGTGGCGAGGATGGGTTCCAAGACCCCGGACCTCGCCCAGCTCATGCCGTTCATTCTGCGGACCTGGATGTATGCGTCCGGCGTCATGTTCTCCATCAGCGCCATGCTCGCGAGCAGCCCCGAGTGGATCGCCCGCGCGCTCCAGGCCAACCCGGCCGCCGTCTACATGGATCTGATGCGCTTCTCGCTGATCGACGGATACGGCTCCTCCAACCTGCCGCCGCACGTGTGGGCCATCGCCGTCTTCTGGGCCGTGGTCGTCTCCGTCGGCGGGTTCGTGTACTTCTGGAAGGCTGAGGAGAGGTACGGCCGTGGCTGAGCTCGAGAAGAGGTCGCACATCCCGACCGTCATCGCGGACGAGCTGCACATCGTCTACCGCGTGAACGGCGCCAAGACCGGCAAGGGCAGCGCCACCGCCGCCCTGAGCCGCATCGTCAAGCGCGGCGAGGAGCGCGGAGTGCGCAAGGTGCACGCCGTCAAGGGCGTCTCCTTCACCGCGTACCGGGGCGAGGCCATCGGCCTGATCGGTTCGAACGGCTCCGGCAAGTCGACACTGCTGCGCGCCATCGCCGGCCTGCTGCCCGCGGAGAAGGGCAAGGTCTTCACCGACGGCCAGCCCTCGCTGCTCGGCGTGAACGCGGCCCTGATGAACGACCTGACGGGCGAGCGGAACGTCATATTGGGCGGGCTCGCCATGGGGATGTCCCGCGAGCAGATCCGGGAGCGCTACCAGGACATCGTCGACTTCTCGGGGATCAACGAGAAGGGCGACTTCATCACGCTGCCGATGCGGACCTACTCGTCCGGCATGGCGGCCCGGCTGCGCTTCTCCATCGCGGCGGCCAAGGACCACGACGTCCTGATGATCGACGAGGCGCTCGCCACCGGTGACCGCTCCTTCCAGAAGCGCTCCGAGGCCCGCATCCGCGAGCTGCGCAAGAGCGCGGGCTCGGTGTTTCTGGTCAGTCACAACAACAAGTCGATCCGCGACACCTGCGACCGCGTGCTGTGGCTGGAGCGCGGCGAACTGCGCATGGACGGACCCACCGAAGAGGTCCTCAAGGAGTACGAGAAATTCACGGGCAAGTAACCCGTTTCGCCCAGGGCCCCGCCGGAACTCTCCGGCGGGGCCCTGCGTCTGCAAAGGAAAGGCCAACTCCGGTCGGCCGTAGGAATCTTGACGCCAATCGGTGTGTTGTTGTGATGTGCAGGACACCCCGGCGGAGTGTGCCGCGTTGTACAACGTAAGCTGTACCGGTGCTGAATCGCGTCAAGTAGGGCGATAATACGCGACACCCGGCACCGTCGCGCTGTGCGGATCTCCGGGCGGCGTGTCCGAAATGGGCAGGGTTGGGTCGGCAGTGTAGAACGGGAGATGTGACGGCAATGGCTACGGTGACTCTCCAGCTCCGCGATGCGTGTGCCGTCCCCGCGCCGGGCGGCCGGCGGTGACCGAAGCCGATACGGCCCGCACCGGTGACCCGGGGCGCGCCACCCTGGACAAAGCCGCGGACGAGAACTTCCCCGTGGCGCCCTTCTTCCTGCCCAGGGCCTGGCGCGACGACCTGATGGCGGTCTACGGCTTCGCGCGCCTCGTCGACGACATCGGTGACGGCGACCTCGCCCCCGGTGGCGGTGACGCCCGCCTGCTCGGCGTGTCGGCCGCCGAGTCCGAGGACACGTCGGTTCTGCTGGACGCCCTGGAATCCGATCTTCACCGCGTGTTCGACGCGACCCCGCGCCATCCCCTGCTGCTCCGTCTGCAGCCCACCGTCCGCCGCGCGGGCCTGACCCCTGAGCCGTTCCTCGGCCTGATCGCGGCCAACCGTCAGGATCAGCTTGTCAAGCGGTACGAGACCTACGACGACCTGCTCGCCTACTGCGAGCTGTCCGCGAACCCCGTCGGCCGGCTGGTCCTCTCCGTGACCGGGACGTCCACCCCCGAGCGGGTCCGCCACTCCGACGCGGTGTGCACGGCACTCCAGATCGTCGAGCACCTCCAGGACGTCGCCGAGGATCTCGGCCGCGACCGCGTCTATCTTCCCGCCGAGGACATGAAGCGCTTTCATGTCGTCGAAGCGGATCTCGCCGCCCCCACAGCAGGCGCATCGGTGCGAGCACTGGTTGCATACGAAGCAGAACGCGCCTTGAACCTCCTGAATGAAGGCACCCCCCTCGTGGGTAGCGTCCACGGCAGGCTGAAGCTGCTGCTCGCGGGGTTCGTCGCGGGGGGGAAGGCGGCGGTCCACGCGATCGTCGCCGCCGAATACGACGTACTGACAGGCCCGCCCAAGCCCGGCAAGCTCCAGTTGCTGCGCGAGGTGGGAGTGACTCTGCGAGGAAAGGGGTGATCCGGACCGTGGAGTCGGAACAGCACGTGTCCGCACCGGTACTCGCCGCGTACAGCTACTGCGAGGCAGTGACCGGTCAGCAGGCCCGCAATTTCGCGTACGGCATCAGGCTGCTGCCTACGGCCAAGCGCCGTGCGATGTCGGCGCTCTACGCGTTCTCCCGGCGTGTCGACGACATCGGCGACGGCACGCTGGCACCGGACGTGAAGGCGGTACGCCTCGAGGAGACGAAGGCGCTGCTCGCCCGCGTCCGTGCGGGCGCCGTCGACGAGGACGACACCGACCCGGTCGCCGTCGCCCTCACGCACACCGCCGAGTACTTCCCGGTCCCCCTCGGGGGCCTGGACGAACTCATCGACGGCGTGCTCATGGACGTACGCGGCGAGACCTACGAGACGTGGGACGACCTGAAGGTCTACTGCCGGTGCGTGGCCGGGGCGATCGGGCGGCTCTCGCTCGGTGTCTTCGGTACCGAGCCGGGGGCCCGCGGTGCCGAGCGCGCTCCGGAGTACGCCGACACGCTGGGGCTCGCGCTCCAGCTCACGAACATCCTGCGGGACGTCCGCGAGGACGCGGAGGGCGGGCGCACGTACCTGCCGGCCGACGATCTGGCGAAGTTCGGCTGCTCGGCCGGCTTCGACGGACCGACCCCGCCGCCGGGCTCCGACTTCGCGGGTCTGGTGCACTTCGAGGTGCGGCGTGCCCGTGCGCTGTTCGCCGAGGGCTACCGGCTGCTGCCCATGCTCGACCGGCGCAGCGGCGCCTGTGTCGCGGCGATGGCGGGCATCTACCGGCGGCTGCTCGACCGCATCGAGCGCGAGCCCGAGGCGGTACTGCGCGGCCGGGTCTCGCTTCCCGGACGCGAGAAGGCGTTCGTCGCCGTGCGCGGTCTCTCCGGACTCGACGCCCGCCACGTCTCCCGGCGCACCGTCCGGAGGCGCGCCTGATGGACAATAGGGGTCAAGGTGACACGACCGGCGAAAAGCGGCACGCAACCCTCCGGAGCCGGACGGCGTCCCTGACTGCAACGGCCCGCCGTGCGTCGTTCGATCACCATGGCGCGGCCCCAGGGGAGGGTGCACGATGAGCGAGGTCAAGGAGTCCGCGGACGACTCCGCCCGGTCCGCCGTGGTGATCGGCGGCGGACTCGCCGGCATCACCGCGGCGCTCGCGCTCGCCGATGCCGGAGTGCGCGTCACCCTGCTCGAAGGCCGGCCGCGGCTCGGCGGTCTCGCGTTCTCCTTCCAGCGCGGCGACCTCACCGTGGACAACGGCCAGCATGTCTATCTGCGCTGCTGCACCGCCTACCGCTGGTTCCTCGACCGCATCGACGCTGCCTCGCTGGCGCCTCTGCAGGATCGTCTCGACGTGCCCGTTCTCGACGCGGAGGCCGCTCCCGGGCGCAGACTCGGCAGAATCGGCCGCGACGCGCTGCCGGTGCCGTTGCACCTGGCGCGCAGCCTCGCGACCTACCCGCACCTCTCACTCGCCGAGCGCGCCAGAGTCGGCCGTGCCGCGCTCGCGCTCAAAGGACTGGATCTCACCGATCCGTCGCTCGACGCGCAGAACTTCGGCGACTGGCTCGCCGGGCACGGTCAGTCACGACGTGCCGTCGAAGCACTGTGGGACCTCGTGGGGGTCGCCACCCTCAACGCGGTGGCCGGCGACTGCTCGCTCGCCCTCGCCGCGATGGTGTTCAAGACGGGTCTGCTGTCCGACCCGGGCGCGGCCGACATCGGCTGGGCACGCGTCCCGCTGGGCGAACTGCACGACACCATGGCCCGCAAGGCGCTCGACTCCGCGGGCGTACGCACCGAGATCCGTACACGCGTCACCTCCGTCTCCCCTTACGAGAACGGGCGTTGGAGTGTTCAGGTTCCCGGCGAGCGCATCGACGCCGACGCCGTCGTGCTCGCCGTGCCCCAGCGCGAGGCCCACGATCTTCTGCCGGACGGCGCGCTCGACGCCCCGGAGCGGCTGCTGGACATCGGCACCGCGCCGATCCTGAACGTCCACGTCGTCTACGACCGCACCGTCCTCACCGCCCCGTTCTTCGCCGCGCTCGGCTCCCCGGTGCAGTGGGTCTTCGACCGCACCGAGGCGTCCGGGCTCCGCGCGGGCCAGTACCTCGCGCTGTCGCAGTCGGCCGCGCAGGACGAGATCGACGAACCCGTGTCGGCGCTGCGGGAGCGGTACCTCCCCGAGCTGGAGCGACTGCTGCCCGGCGCGCGCGGCGCCGAGGTGAAGGACTTCTTCGTGACCCGGGAGCGCACCGCGACGTTCGCTCCCGACCCGGGTGTCGGGCGGCTGCGCCCCGGTGCCCGGACCAAGGCCCCCGGCCTGTACCTGGCCGGAGCGTGGACCGCCACAGGGTGGCCCGCGACCATGGAGAGTGCGGTCCGCAGCGGCGTCGGCGCGGCGGGTGCCGCGCTGGGCGCGCTGGGACGGTCCCGCGATCATCTCCTCGGACTCTTCGAGGAGGCGGCATGACGCTCGAACAGAGCACGACAGGCCCCCGCACCCCCGGTATCGCAACAAGAGGAGAGACTGTGCCCACTGTGCCCCCGGCCGAAACGGCTGCCGACGCGGTGGACGTGACCGCGCTCCTGGAGCGCGGCCGGACCCTGTCCACACCGGTGCTGAAGGCGGCCGTGGACCGCCTGGCGGCGCCCATGGACACCGTCGCCGCCTACCACTTCGGCTGGATCGACGCCGAGGGCAACCCCGCGGACGGTGACGGCGGCAAGGCGGTCCGCCCGGCGCTCGCCGTGCTCTCCGCGCAGGCCGCGGGCGCCGAGCCCGAGGTCGGCGTCCCCGGCGCGGTCGCGGTCGAGCTGGTGCACAACTTCTCGCTGCTGCACGACGACCTGATGGACGGCGACGAACAGCGCCGGCACCGCGACACCGTCTGGAAGGTGCACGGCCCCGCCCAGGCGATCCTGGTCGGCGACGCGCTGTTCGCGCTGGCCAACGAGGTGCTGCTGGAGCTCGGCAGTGTCGAGGCCGGCCGCGCCACCCGGCGTCTGACCACCGCCACCCGCGCCCTGATCGACGGCCAGGCCCAGGACATCTCCTACGAGCACCGCGACCGGGTCAGCGTCGAGGAGTGCCTGGAGATGGAGGGCAACAAGACCGGCGCCCTGCTCGCCTGCGCCTGCTCCATCGGCGCGGTCCTCGGCGGCGCCGACGACCTGACCGCCGACACCCTGGAGCGGTACGGCTACCACCTCGGCCTGGCGTTCCAGGCCGTCGACGATCTCCTCGGCATCTGGGGCGACCCGGAGTCCACCGGCAAGCAGACCTGGAGCGATCTGCGCCAGCGCAAGAAGTCCCTGCCCGTGGTGGCGGCGCTCGCGGCGGGCGGGCCCGCCTCCGAGCGGCTCGGCGACCTGCTCGCCGAGGACGCCAAGGCCAGCGACTTCGAGAACTTCTCCGAGGAGGAGTTCGCCGCGCGGGCCGCGCTCATCGAGGAGGCGGGCGGCCGCGACTGGACCGCCCAGGAGGCGCGCCGGCAGCACGCCATCGCCATCGAGGCGCTCGACGCCGTCCCGATGCCCGACCGTGTGCGGGCCGAGCTCGTGGCACTCGCCGACTTCGTCGTCGTACGAAAGAGATGATCACTATCGGTCGAATACACCTCGCGTAGTCGCCGGCCGGTGTTTCCCCCGGGCTTCGAACCTCGTTCGAGCACGGGATCACCATCGGGAACGGAAGCACCGGCCGACGGCGGACCCACAGCAGAGTCGTACCACTGCACGAAGGGGAAGCCATGACAGCGACGACCGACGGAAGCACCGGGGCACTTCCTCCCCGCGCTGCCTCGGCCAGCGAAATCCAGCACGACACTCCCGCGGCGGCCGGGACGGTCGAGACCCGAGACGCCGCCACGCGCGCCATGGCGCGTGCCACGGACTTCCTGCTCGCGCTGCAGGACGACCAGGGCTGGTGGAAGGGCGACCTCGAGACGAACGTCACCATGGACGCCGAGGACCTCCTGCTCCGCCAGTTCCTGGGCATCCGCGACGAGCCGACCACGCGCGGCGCCGCCCTGTTCATCCGCGGTGAGCAGCGCGAGGACGGCACCTGGGCGTCGTTCTACGGCGGCCCGGGCGAGCTCTCCACCACGATCGAGGCGTACGTCGCGCTGCGGCTGGCCGGGGACGCCCCGGACGCACCGCACATGGCGCAGGCGTCCGCGTGGATCCGGGAGCGCGGAGGGATCGCCGCGGCCCGGGTCTTCACCCGGATCTGGCTCGCCCTCTTCGGCTGGTGGAAGTGGGACGACCTCCCCGAACTGCCGCCGGAGCTCATCTACTTCCCCAAGTGGATGCCGCTCAACATCTACGACTTCGGCTGCTGGGCGCGGCAGACGATCGTGCCGCTCACCGTGGTGTCGGCGAAGCGACCGGTGCGGCCCGCGCCGTTCCCGCTCGACGAGCTGCACACCGATCCCCGCCACCCCAACCCGGCCAAGCCCCTCGCGCGGGTGGCCAGTTGGGACGGGGCGTTCCAGCGTCTCGACAAGGCCCTGCACCAGTACCGCAAGGTCGCGCCGCGTGCCCTGCGAAGAGCGGCGATGAATACCGCGGGACGCTGGATCATCGAGCGGCAGGAGAACGACGGCTGCTGGGGCGGCATCCAGCCGCCCGCGGTCTACTCGGTCATCGCCCTGCACCTGCTCGGCTACGACCTCGAACACCCCGTGATGCGCGCGGGACTTGCCTCCCTCGACCGGTTCGCCGTCTGGCGCGACGACGGCTCCCGGATGATCGAGGCCTGCCAGTCACCGGTGTGGGACACCTGTCTGGCGACCATCGCGCTCGCCGACGCCGGGGTGCCGGCCGATCACCCGCAGCTCGTCAAGGCCGTGGACTGGATGCTCGGGGAGGAGATCGTCCGGCCCGGCGACTGGTCCGTCAAACGGCCCCAACTGCCTCCGGGCGGATGGGCGTTCGAGTTCCACAACGACAACTACCCGGACATCGACGACACCGCGGAGGTCGTCCTCGCGCTGCGCCGCGTCCGGCACCACGATCCGGCACGCGTCGAGAACGCCATCGGACGCGGGGTCCGCTGGAACCTCGGCATGCAGTCCAAGGACGGCGGCTGGGGCGCGTTCGACGTCGACAACACCAGCCCGTTCCCCAACCGGCTCCCGTTCTGCGACTTCGGCGAGGTGATCGACCCGCCCTCCGCGGACGTCACCGCGCACGTCGTGGAGATGCTGGCGGTCGAGGGTCTCTCGCACGATCCCCGGACCCGCCGGGGCATCGAGTGGCTGCTCGCCAACCAGGAGACCGACGGCTCCTGGTTCGGACGCTGGGGCGTCAACTACGTCTACGGCACGGGATCGGTGGTCCCGGCGCTCGTGGCGGCGGGGCTGCCCGGGTCGCACCCCGCGATCCGGCGGGCCGTGGCCTGGCTGGAGAACGTCCAGAACGAGGACGGCGGCTGGGGCGAGGACCTGCGCTCCTACGACGACGTCCCCGGGTGGAGCGGTCGCGGCGCCTCCACCGCCTCCCAGACCGGCTGGGCGCTGCTCGCCCTGCTGGCCGCGGGGGAGAACGAGTCCAAGACGGTGGAGCGCGGGGTCGGCTGGCTCGCCGAGACCCAGCTGGCCGACGGCTCCTGGGACGAGCCGTACTTCACGGGGACCGGCTTCCCGTGGGACTTCTCCATCAACTACCACCTCTACCGGCAGGTCTTCCCGCTGACCGCGCTCGGCCGCTATGTCAACGGGGAGCCCTTCTCCGCGAAGGAGGGGGGCTGATGACCGGTCGGCCCGCTCCGGCTCCGCTGCTGATCGCCTGCGCGCTCGGCATCGAGCACCTCGCGCTGCGCAGCGGCGACCGGAGCGGCGCCGGCGGACCCGTCACCGTGCTGCGTACGGGGATGGGCCCGAGGGCCGCCGAGCGGTCCGTCACCCGGGTGCTCGACGACCCGGCACTGCGTACGGCGGCCGTGCTGGCCACCGGGTTCTGCGCGGGGCTCGCCCCGGGCATGCACCCCGGTGACCTGGTCGTCGCCGAGGAGACCCGGGCCCCGGACGGCACCACGCCGTGCGTGGGCACCGACCTCCTGGTGAAGGAACTGGTGCGGGCCCTGCCCGGCCGCACCGTGCACACGGGGCCGCTCACCGGCTCCGATCATGTCGTCCGTGGTCCCGAGCGGTCGGATCTGCTCGCGACCGGAGCCATCGCCGTGGACATGGAGTCCGCGGCCACACTTCTGGCCGCGGTCCGCGCGGGCACTCGCCCGGTTGCGGCCGTACGGGTGGTCGTGGACGCTCCAGAACATGAACTCGTCCGTATCGGCACGGTCCGCGGTGGAATATCAGCTTTCCGTGTTCTTCGTGCCGTGCTTCCCGCTTTCTTTGAATGGCACCGTTCTTTGTTGCTCCCTCGGAGGTGAGCCAGATGGCCATGCCGCTCCGGCAGTCCATGAAGGTCGCTGCATACCTGTTTGAACAGAAGCTCAAGAAGCGGGACAAGTTCGCGCTGATCGTCGAGTTGGAACCCCTCTTCGCGTGCAACCTCGCGTGCGAGGGCTGCGGGAAGATCCAGCACCCGGCGGGTGTGCTCAAGCAGCGCATGCCCGTGGCGCAGGCCGTGGGCGCGGTGCTGGAGTCCGGCGCGCCGATGGTGTCCATCGCCGGCGGTGAGCCGCTGATGCACCCTCAGATCGACGAGATCGTGCGGCAGTTGGTGGCCAAGAAGAAGTTCGTCTTCCTGTGCACCAACGCCATGCTGCTGCGCAAGAAGATGGACAAGTTCAAGCCCTCGCCGTACTTCGCCTGGGCCGTGCACATCGACGGGCTGCGTGAGCGGCACGACGAGTCCGTCGCCAAGGAAGGCGTCTTCGACGAGGCGGTCGAGGCCATCAAGGAGGCCAAGCGCCGCGGCTTCCGCGTCACCACCAACTCGACGTTCTTCAACACCGACACCCCGCAGACCATCATCGAGGTCCTCAACTTCCTCAACGACGACCTGAAGGTCGACGAGATGATGCTGTCGCCCGCCTACGCCTACGAGAAGGCTCCGGACCAGGAGCACTTCCTCGGCGTCCAGCAGACCCGGGAACTGTTCAAGAAGGCCTTCGCGGGCGGCAACCGGCGCCGCTGGCGCCTCAATCACAGCCCGCTCTTCCTGGACTTCCTGGAGGGCAAGGTCGACTTCCCGTGCACGGCCTGGGCGATCCCGAGCTACTCGCTCTTCGGCTGGCAGAAACCCTGCTACCTGATGAGCGACGGGTACGTGCAGACGTACCGGCAGCTCCTGGAGGAGACCGACTGGGACTCCTACGGCCGCGGCAAGGACGACCGGTGCGCCAACTGCATGGCGCACTGCGGCTACGAGCCGACCGCCGTCCTCGCCACGCTGGGCTCCCTGAAGGAGTCCATCCGCGCCTCCCGCGAGACCTTCTCGGAAAGCCGCGTGTGACGCCATGACCGCCGTTTCCTTGGGCCTCCCCGAGGTGCCGGTCCGACCGATCGCGGAGCGCCGTGTCGCACGGCAGATCCAGGTCGGACCGGTGGCGGTCGGGGGCGGAGCGCCGGTGTCGGTGCAGTCGATGACCACGACGCGTACGTCGGACATCGGTGCCACCCTGCAGCAGATCGCGGAACTCACCGCGTCCGGCTGCCAGATCGTCCGCGTCGCCTGTCCCACGCAGGACGACGCGGACGCCCTCGCGACCATCGCCAGGAAGTCGCAGATCCCGGTGATCGCGGACATCCACTTCCAGCCGAAGTACGTGTTCGCGGCCATCGACGCCGGCTGCGCCGCGGTGCGCGTGAATCCGGGCAACATCAAGCAGTTCGACGACAAGGTGCGCGAGATCGCCCGGGCCGCGGGCGACGCCGGCATCCCGATCCGGATCGGCGTCAACGCCGGTTCGCTCGACCGGCGGCTGCTGGAGAAATACGGCAGGGCGACGCCGGAGGCGCTCGTCGAGTCGGCGCTGTGGGAGGCGTCCCTCTTCGAGGAGCACGGGTTCCGCGACATCAAGATCTCGGTCAAGCACAACGACCCGGTGATCATGGTCAACGCCTACCGGCAGCTGGCCGCCCAGTGCGACTACCCGCTGCACCTCGGCGTGACCGAGGCCGGTCCGGCGTTCCAGGGCACCATCAAGTCGGCCGTGGCGTTCGGGGCACTGCTCAGCGAGGGCATCGGGGACACCATCCGGGTCTCCCTGAGCGCGCCGCCCGCCGAGGAGTGCAAGGTCGGCATCCAGATCCTGGAGTCCCTCGGGCTGCGGCAGCGGCGTCTGGAGATCGTCTCCTGCCCGTCCTGCGGGCGGGCCCAGGTCGACGTCTACAAGCTGGCCGACGAGGTCAGCGCCGGCCTGGAAGGCATGGAGGTCCCGTTGCGCGTCGCGGTCATGGGCTGCGTCGTCAACGGCCCCGGCGAGGCCCGGGAGGCGGACCTGGGGGTCGCCTCGGGCAACGGCAAGGGGCAGATCTTCGTCAAGGGCGAGGTCATCAGGACCGTACCCGAGTCGAAGATCGTGGAGACCCTCATCGACGAGGCGATGAAGCTCGCCGAGCAGATGGAGAACGACGGCGTCGCCTCCGGCGAACCGGCCGTCACCGTGAGCTGATCGAGCACGGACCGAGAGGGGGCCCGACGTGACGATGCTGGAGAACATCCGGGGACCACGCGACCTGAAGGCGCTGTCCGAGACGGAACTCGGTGAACTGGCCGAGGAGATCAGGGAGTTCCTGGTGCACGCGGTCGCCAGGACCGGCGGACATCTCGGACCCAACCTGGGAGTGGTGGAGCTGTCCATCGCCCTCCACCGGGTCTTCGAGTCGCCCGTCGACCGCATCCTGTGGGACACCGGTCACCAGAGCTATGTGCACAAGCTGCTGACCGGCCGTCAGGACTTCTCGAAACTGCGCGGCAAGGGCGGCCTCTCCGGCTACCCCTCGCGCGAGGAGTCCGAACACGACGTCATCGAGAACAGCCACGCCTCCACGGCGCTCGGCTGGGCCGACGGGCTCGCCAAGGCCCGCCAGGTGCAGGGGGAGAAGGGGCATGTCGTCGCGGTGATCGGCGACGGCGCCCTGACCGGCGGCATGGCCTGGGAGGCGCTGAACAACATCGCCGCCGCCAAGGACCGGCCCCTGATCATCGTCGTCAACGACAACGAACGCTCGTACGCTCCGACCATCGGCGGTCTCGCGAACCACCTCGCGACCCTGCGGACGACCGACAGCTACGAGCAGGTCCTCGCCTGGGGCAAGAAGGTGCTGCTGCGCACGCCCCTGATCGGCAACACCGTCTACGAGTCACTGCACGGCGCGAAGAAGGGCTTCAAGGACGCCTTCGCGCCGCAGGGCATGTTCGAGGACCTCGGGCTCAAGTACGTGGGCCCGATCGACGGCCACGACCTCGGCGCCGTGGAGTCCGCGCTGCGCCGGGCGAAACGCTTCCACGGGCCCGTCCTGATCCACTGCCTGACGGAGAAGGGCCGCGGCTACGAGCCCGCGCTCGCCCACGAGGAGGACCACTTCCACACCGTCGGGGTGATGGACCCGCTCACCTGCGAGCCCCTCGCTCCGTCCAGCGGCCCCTCCTGGACGTCGGTGTTCGGCGAGGAGATCGCGAGGATCGGCGAGGAGCGCGCGGACGTGGTGGCGATCACCGCGGCCATGCTGCATCCGGTCGGGCTCGGGAAGTTCGCCGAGAGGTTCCCCGACCGGGTCTGGGACGTCGGCATCGCCGAGCAGCACGCCACCGTCTCCGCGGCCGGCCTCGCGACCGGCGGCCTCCACCCCGTCGTCGCCGTGTACGCGACCTTCCTCAACCGGGCGTTCGACCAGCTCCTCATGGACGTCGCCCTGCACCGCTGCGGCGTGACCTTCGTCCTCGACCGGGCCGGTGTCACCGGCGTCGACGGCGCCTCGCACAACGGCATGTGGGACATGTCGATCCTCCAGGTCGTGCCCGGCCTGCGGATCGCCGCGCCGCGCGACGCCGACCAACTGCGGGCCCAGCTGCGGGAGGCCGTCGCCGTCGACGACGCGCCCACCCTGGTCCGCTTCCCGAAGGAGTCGGTCGGACCGGCCGTCCCCGCCGTGGACCACGTGGGCGGCCTCGACGTGCTGCACCGCAGCGAACGCCCCGAGGTGCTGCTCGTCGCCGTGGGGGTGATGGCGCCGGTCTGCCTGCAGACCGCGGAGCTGCTCGACGCCCGTGGCATCGGTTGCACCGTCGTCGACCCGCGCTGGGTCAAACCCGTCGACCCGGCCCTTCCCGGGCTCGCCGCCGAGCACGGTCTGGTCGCCGTCGTCGAGGACAACAGCAGGGCGTCCGGCGTCGGCGCGGCCGTCGCGCTGGCCCTCGGAGACGCCGAGGTCGACGTTCCCGTGCGGCGGTTCGGCATTCCGGACCAGTTCCTCGCGCACGCCAAGCGGTCCGAGGTGCTGGCCGACATCGGGCTCACCCCGGTGGAGATCGCCGGGAGGATCAGCGCCGGCCTGGCCGTCAGGGACGAGCGGGCCCGGGCCGCGTACGAGATGTCGAAGGCCGCCGACGCGCCGGCCCGGAACGAGTCGTCCAAGGAGAAGAAGGAATGACCGACCCAGCGGAGAAGGGGGAGTTCGACCTCGGCGCGCTCCTCGCCGAGCGCGGAGCCGAGCGCTACGAGCTGCACACGAAGTACCTGAACCACCAGCTCCCGCGCATGCTGCACACCATCGGCTTCGACAAGGTCTACGAGCGGGCCGAGGGCGCCCACTTCTGGGACGCGGACGGCAACGACTACCTGGACATGCTCGCCGGGTTCGGCGTGATGGGCCTCGGCCGTCACCACCCCGTCGTCCGGCAGGCGCTGCACGACGTCCTCGACGCCTCGCTCGCCGACCTCACCCGCTTCGACTGCCAGCCGCTGCCGGGCCTGCTCGCGGAACGCCTGCTCACCCACAGCCCGCACCTGGACCGGGTGTTCTTCGGCAACAGCGGCACCGAGGCGGTCGAGACCGCGCTGAAGTTCGCCCGGTTCGCCACCGGCAGGCCCCGGATCCTGTACTGCTCCCACGCATTCCACGGTCTGACCACCGGCTCCCTGTCCGTGAACGGCGAGGACGGCTTCCGCGACGGTTTCGCGCCGCTGCTGCCCGACACCGCCGTCCCGCTGGGTGATCTCGACGCCCTGGCGCGGGAGTTGAAGAAGGGCGATGTCGCCGCGCTGATCGTGGAGCCGATCCAGGGCAAGGGCGTCCACGAGGCGCCGCCCGGCTATCTGCGCGCCGCCCAGGAGCTGCTGCACCGGCACAAGGCGCTGCTCATCGCCGACGAGGTGCAGACCGGCCTCGGGCGGACCGGGGACTTCTACGCCTACCAGCACGAGGAGGGCGTCGAACCGGATCTGGTGTGCGTGGCCAAGGCGCTCTCGGGCGGCTACGTGCCGGTCGGCGCGACCCTCGGCAAGGACTGGATCTTCAAGAAGGTCTACTCCTCGATGGACCGGGTCCTCGTCCACTCGGCGAGTTTCGGCTCCAACGCGCAGGCCATGGCGGCGGGGCTCGCGGTGCTCTCCGTCATGGAGAACGAGCAGATCGTCGCGGGCGTCCGCGCCACCGGCGAACTGCTCAAGACCCGGCTGACGGCGCTGATCGACCGGTACGAGCTGCTCAGCGACGTACGCGGCCGGGGTCTGATGATCGGCATCGAGTTCGGGCGGCCCAAGTCGATCAAGCTGCGCAGCCGCTGGACCATGCTCCAGGCCGCGCGCAAGGGCCTGTTCGCGCAGATGGTGGTCGTCCCGCTGCTCCAGCGGCACCGCATCCTCACCCAGGTCTCCGGCGACCACCTCGAGGTGATCAAGCTGATCCCGCCGCTCGTCGTCGACGAGGCGGACGTCGACCGGTTCGTGGAGGCCTTCACCGCGGTGATGGACGACGCGCACAGCGGCGGCGGGCTGATGTGGGACTTCGGGAAGACCCTGGTGAAGCAGGCGGTCGCGAACCGCTGAGCCTTTTTGCCTCTGGGGCAAGAAAATTGCCCCAGAGGCAATCCTCGGGCTCAATGGACCCATGAGCCCTGCCGATCCGGGGACGGCCGACGAACCGTCCGACGAGCCCTCCGTCGAGCTGCACGCCGTGGCGCCCCAGCTCCGCGCACTGCGCCGCCGCGCCTCCCTCACGCTGGAGGCCGCCGCCCGCGCCGCCGGACTCTCCCCGGCGCACCTTTCCCGGCTGGAGACCGGTCAGCGCCAGCCCTCGCTGCCGATGCTGCTCGCCGTGGCCCGTGTCTACGGTACGACGGTCTCCGAGCTGCTCGGCGAGACGGTCGCCGACCGCGACGCCGTCGTGCGCGCCGCCGACATGGAGCCGACCCCCGCCGGCGGCTGGATCTACCGGCAGGCCGGCTCCTCCGGACGCGGTATGCAGGCGCTGCGCGTGCACGTCCCCCACGGCTCGCAGGGCGACATCGTGCGGGTCCACCCGGGCGAGGAGTGGCTGTACGTCCTGGAAGGGCGGCTGCGACTGCGCCTCGGGGACACCGCCCACGTCCTCGAACCCGGGGACAGCGCTCACTTCGACTCGCTGACCCCGCACCGCATCGCCGCCGCCGGGCGCGCCGGAGCCGAGCTCCTCTTCGTCCACACCCTGCTGCAGAGCCCGACCGCCGCGCTGTGCCTCGGCCCGGCGACGGGCCACCCGACCCCGGGAGAGACGCCATGACCGAGCCCACCGAACCGCGCAAGCCGTCCATGGAGGAGAAGTTCCCGCGCGCCCTGTGGGTCCGGCTGATCATCTACGTGGCCGTCGGCCATCTCTTCGCGGCCTTCGTCTACCTGCTCTTCACGCTGGGCGCGCAGAACCAGTAGCCGGCGCCCGGCGGCGCGGGCGCGTGGCTCAGTCCAACAAGCGCTCGCGCAGGCGGTCGCGCAGCTCCGGGGTCAGTCCCAGCCCCTTCTCCAGGTAGGCGTCGACCCCGCCCCAGGTCTCCTCGATCGTCTCGAACGCCGCCGTCAGGTACTCCGCGCGGGCGTCGAAGAGCGGGCTGAGCAGCTCCATGACCTCGGTGGAGTAGGCGGAGGCGGCGGAGCTGGTGCGGCGCACCTTGTAGCGCCGGTGCGTCGCGTTCGACTCCAGGTAGTCGGCGACGATCGCGTCCCGCTCGACGCCGAGTGCGAGCAGGGTGACGGCGATGGACAGTCCCGCCCGGTCCTTGCCCGCCGCGCAGTGCATCAGCGCGGGAACGCCGTCCTCCGCCAGCGAGCGCAGCACCCGGGAGTGCTCCGCCGTGCGCTCCGTGATGATCGTGCGGTACGAGCCGATCATGCGGTCCGCCGCCTTGCCGTCGCCGAGAAGGGCACGCAGCTGGTCCAGGTCGCCGTCACGGACCATCTTCCAGAACTCGCTGCCGTCCGCCGGGTCGGACAGCGGCAGGTTCACGTTCAGCACGCCCGGCAGCTCGACGTCCGGGCCCTCCAGCTTCTGGTCCGCCGCGTTGCGGAAGTCGAAGATCGTGTGCAGGCCCAGGGAGGAGAGGAACGCGGCGTCCTCCTCGGTGGCGTGCGCGAGGTGGCCGCTGCGGAACAGCTGTCCCGGGCGCACACGCCTGCCGTCCGTGGTGGGCAGGCCGCCCACGTCGCGGAAGTTGCGAACTCCGCCGAGCTCGGGCTCGGTCGACGGGACCTGCTGCGTCACGGGGGCTCCTCGTCTTCGGCCGCGGGCCCGCCGGACAGGGCCCGGCCGGCGCCCGTCAGCTGCTGTTCATCGGTCGCGCATTCGACGATACGACATGGGTTCCTGAGGCAATGACTTGTCCACAGGCGTTGCCTCGCGACCGTCACTGCCCTGATGATGTTGATCCCTGATCGCACGTGTTCGCATCTGTGGGGGATTGATGATCGAGATCGGCGCGGACGGCCGGACCTGGCTCCTCACCGGAACGAGCAGCGGCTACGCGCTCCACCTCACGGAACGCGACGAGCTGCTCCACCTGCACTGGGGCCCGCGGATCACGCTCGCCGACGCCGAGGCCCTCGCCGCCCGGCCGGCGCCGCCCTACCGGCCCTTCGACTCCCCGCTCGACGGACGCGAGGAGTACCCCGTCGAGGGCGGCCCCCGCTTCGTCCGCCCCGCCCTCTCCGTACGGACCGACGAGCGGCGCGGCACCGAGTGGCGCTTCGAGGACGCCGCGACCGAGGGGGACGAGCTGAGGCTGCGCTTCTCCGACGCGGGGCTCGGCATCACCCTGCACTACCGGCTGCGCGGCGACGTCGTCGAACGCCGTGTCACGCTCGCCAACGTCGGAGGCGAGGACCTGGAACTGCTGCGCGCGGACTCCGCGACCTGGACCCTTCCCGAGCGGGACGGCTGGCGGCTGTCCCACCTGCACGGCCGGTGGGCCGCCGAGTCCCGGCTGGCGCGTTCACCGCTCACCTACGGCGAGCAGGTCATCGGCAGCCGCCGCGGCCACACCGGACACCAGCACCTGCCCTGGGTCGCCCTCGACGACGGGGCCACCGAGGAGAACGGTGAGGTGTACGGATGCGCGCTCGGCTGGTCCGGCTCCTGGCGGATCGCGGTCGCCCAACTGCCCGACGCGCGCGTGCAGATCACCGGCGGCGCGGGACACGACGACTCGGGCGTGCTGCTCCTCGGACCGGGGGAGACCTTCACGACGCCGGTCTTCGCCGGGCTGTGGAGCGACGCCGGGTTCGGCGGCGCGAGCCGGGCCTGGCACGCGTACCAGCGGACGTACGTCGTCCCGGACGCGGAGCGGGACCGGCCGGTGCTGTTCAACTCCTGGGAGGCCACCACCTTCGACATCTCGGAGGAGCAGCAGCGGGTCCTGGCGCGCCGCGCGGCCGCGATGGGCGTCGAGCTGTTCGTGGTCGACGACGGCTGGTTCGGGGCCCGCACCCACGACCACGCGGGGCTCGGCGACTGGACACCCAACCCCGACCGCTTCCCGGCCGGGCTCAAGCCGCTCGCCGACGACGTGCACGCCCTCGGCATGCAGTTCGGCATCTGGGTCGAGCCCGAGATGGTCAACCCCGACAGCGACCTCTACCGCGCGCATCCCGACTGGGTACAGCACCAAGTGGGACGGACCAGGACGGAATTCCGCAATCAACTCATACTGAACCTCGCCCGGCCGGACGTCCAGGAGTACCTCTGGGAGCGGCTCGACGCCCTGCTCTCCGGCGCTCCGATCGACTACGTGAAATGGGACTTCAACCGCTCCTTCACGGACGCGGGCTGGCCGGGCGAGCGCTATCCGCAAAAGCTCTGGGTGGCCCACGTCGAGGCCTTCTACGCCCTCCTCGACCGGCTGCGCGCGGCGCACCCCGGCGTCGCCTTCGAGTCGTGCTCCGGCGGCGGCGGCCGGATCGACCTCGGCGTCATGGCCCGTACCGACCAGGTGTGGACCTCCGACAACACGGACCCGCTCGACCGGCTCGCCATCCAGCACGGCTTCAGCCAGATCCACCCGGCCCGGATCATGGCCGCCTGGGTCACGGACAGTCCGAACAAGCTGCTCAACGGCCGGGTCAGCTCGTTGCGCTTCCGCTTCGTGAGCTCCATGGCCGGCGTCCTCGGGGTCGGCGGCGACCTCAGCCGGTGGAGCGACGAGGAACTGGCCGAGGCGCGGGACTGGGTCGAGCTCTACAAGGAGATCCGGCCGGTCGTGCAGCAGGGCGACCTCTACCGGCTGCGCCCCCCGGAGGGCGGGCTGAGCGCCGTGCAGTACGTGCTCGGAGGCGAGAGCGTGGTCCTCGCCTGGCTGCAGGCGCAGCACCACGGCGTGCGGCCGCCCCCGCTCAGGCTGCGCGGGCTCGACCCGGCGGGTGTCTACGAACGGGTCGAAACGGGCGAAGTGCACCGCGGTGCGGTGCTGCTGCATCACGGCCTGAGCACCGGACTGAGCGGCGATCTCGATGCGA
Organism: Streptomyces sp. M41(2017); assembly: GCF_002078175.1. Classification (GTDB taxonomy): domain Bacteria; phylum Actinomycetota; class Actinomycetes; order Streptomycetales; family Streptomycetaceae; genus Streptomyces. The sequence goes on from NZ_MWFK01000001.1 coordinate 4,927,636, forward strand.
CGGTTATCCGTCTGCGTCGCATCTGACTGTTCTGTCCGAAATAGCGCCTTCATTCCAACTGGCCCTGGAATGAAGCGACGTGCGCCGGGTCGCGTGAGCAGCGTCATATTCGTGACGATGTGTTGCCGTCGGCCTTTCGTGACCGGCCTTTGTTTCCGGGCGAATTGAAAGCGCGGAAAGATCGTCATTCCACGGAGGGTGACGGTGAATTCCGCATGGATCAAGAAAGGCGAGCGCACAGAATCCGCACACAGTTGTCGGCGCGCTCGCATCTCGCTTACGTTCTGCCTCAATCCGGACGGACGCCCAATCCTGCCGCCGCCCGGAATCCGCACACTCACCCGTACACGGCAGGAGCGGGGGACCCACAGGTTCCGTGCCTGGTCCGGTCTCCGGAACAGGCTAGGGGTACAGCCGCGCAGCCGCGCGGCCGGGCATCTCCAGCCCGCACCCGACAGCTCACCTCGCAGGCGCCGGAGAGGAAATCGCCATGCCCGCGAAGGGTAAGCACCGCCGTCCCAAGTCCCTGCGTTTCACCCGCACGATCGCCGTGGCCGGAACCGGTGGCGCCGCACTCGCGCTGCCGCTGCTGGGAGCCACCGGCGCCCACGCCGCGACCCCGGCCGCCGCCGTCGCGCAGCACACCCAGAAGTCCGCGACCGTCGCCCCGGCCGCCGCGAAGGCCGGCACGTCGAAGACGTACGCGGTGAAGGCCGGCGACTATCTCGCCAAGATCGCCGACGAGCAGCACGTCAACGGCGGCTGGAAGAAGATCTACTCGGACAACCGCTCCGCCATCGGCAGCGACCCGTCGCTGATCCACCCCGGTCTCAAGCTGTCCCTCGGCGCGAAGGCCGCCGCCCCGCAGGCCTCGGCCCCGGCGAAGCCCTCGGCCGCGAAGCCCTCGGCCGCGAAGCCCGCGACCGCGAAGCCCGCGACCGCGAAGGCCGGCACGGCGAGCACGGACACCAAGACGGCCGCCGTCGGCAACAGTTCGGGCTACACCCTCCCCGTGGACGGCGCCGTCATCGGCACCAACTACAAGGTGGCGGGCAGCATGTGGTCCAGCGGCTACCACACGGGCACGGACTTCGTCGTCCCGACCGGCACCACCATCAAGTCCATCGCCGCGGGCACCGTCGTCTCCGCCGGCTGGGGCGGCGCCTACGGCAACCAGGTCGTCATCCAGCACGCCGACGGCCGGTACTCGCAGTACGCCCACATGTCGTCCCTGTCCGTCTCGGCGGGCCAGACCGTGACCGAGGGCCAGCAGATCGGCCTCTCCGGCGCGACCGGCAACGTCACCGGGCCGCACCTGCACTTCGAGATCCGCACCACGCCCGACTACGGCTCGGACATCGACCCGGTCGCGTACCTGCGCTCGCACGGTGTCGCCGTCGGCTGACGCCGCCCCGCCCGACCTGCTCCTGACGGCAGGACCGCCTCCGAAGGCCGGACCCCACGATCCCCGGGGTCCGGTCTCCGGTGTTTCCCGGCGCCTCCCGGCGGCTCCCGGCGACTTCCGGCGGCTCCCGGTGTCCGCCCGTGACTCCGTTCGCGGCGGCTGCCTCAACAGGCCTGACCAGAGCGTTATTCCGCGGTTGACCAACACTTGACGAGTGGCTTATCTCACCGGCCGTCAACCCTTCCCTACGGTCGCGTAGCTCACATCCGAAGGTGAATCATGGGCCGACGTGGCAGACGATTCGAAGAGTGACGACAGATCAGTGATCGGGTCGTACGTGGCGGTGGGGGACAGCTTCACCGAGGGCGTCGGCGACCTGGGGCCCGACGGGGCCTTCGTCGGGTGGGCGGACCGCTTCGCGGTTCTGCTCGCGGACCGGCGACCCGAGGGCGACTTCGACTACACCAACCTCGCGGTGCGCGGGAGACTGCTCGACCAGATCGTCGAGACCCAGCTCGTCCGCGCCAAGGAACTCGGCCCGGACCTGGTCTCCTTCTCCGCGGGCGGCAACGACATCATCCGGCCCGGCACCGATCCCGACGAGGTCGCGGAGCGCTTCGAGCGAGCCGTCGCCGACCTCACCTCGGCGGTCGGCACGGTCATGGTCACCACCGGCTTCGACACCCGTGGCGTGCCCGTGCTCAAGCACCTGCGCGGCAAGATCGCCACGTACAACGGGCATGTGCGGGCCATCGCGGACCGCTACGGCTGTCCGGTCCTCGACCTGTGGTCCCTCAAGACGATCCAGGACCGCCGCGCCTGGGACGGCGACCGGCTCCACCTCTCGCCCGAGGGTCACACCCGGGTGGCCCTGCGCGCCGGGCAGGTGCTCGGCCTGGAGGTGCCCGCCGACCCGGACCAGCCGTGGCCGCCCCTGCCGCCGCGCGGCACCTTCGAGGTACGACGCGACAACATCCACTGGGCCCGCGAGTACCTCGTCCCGTGGATCGGCCGACGCCTGCGCGGCGAGTCCTCCGGCGACCACGTGGCCGCCAAGGGCGCGCTCTCCCCGGGCGACATCAAGACCCGCATCGAGTCGGTCGCCTGACCGCGAGCCCCACGGTCACCGCGCCCCGGGCCCCACGGGCCCGGGGCCGACTTGTCCCTGGACCTCGCGTCCGTGCCCCTGGCGCGGCCCCGCCGCCAACGCGGCCCTGTCCAGGCCGAGTTCGCGGGCCAGGGCCTCGTCCGCCCATTGCTGGGTGCGGGCCCGGGAGACGGCGCCGCCGTAGGCGGTCATCTGGACGGCCAGGCCGTCGAGGAGGGCGGTGAGGCGCAGGGCCGCGCCGACCGGGTCGGGGCACTGGAACTCGCCCGCGGCGACGCCCTCGGCGATCACCCCGGTGAGGGCGGCCTTCCACTGGCGGTCGAGGTCGCGGGTGACCTCCAGCAGGGCCGGCTCGCGCAGTGCGGCCGCCCAGCCCTCGATCCACAGGCGCCAGCCCTTGGCCTGGCCGGTGGGGGCGTACCAGCGGACGGCGGTCCGCAGGCGTCGCAGCGCGGTCGTGCGGCGGCCGAGCAGTTTGCGCAGATGGGCGAGATCGTCCTCGGCCGCGTAGGTGAAGGCCGCCGCGACCAGCTTCTCCTTGGTGGAGAAGTGATACAGGACGAGCGCGTTGCTGACCCCGAGGGACGAGGCCACGTCGGCGATCCGTACCGCCGCCACGCCCCGCGCCTCGATCTGTTCGACGGCGGCCCGCAGCAATTCCTCGCGCCGCTCCGCCACGCTCAACCGCACTCTCGCCACGCCGCAACCCTACACAGCGCGGTCGCCCGCGGTCGGACACGAGTTCGCGTCATCCGTACCAGCCGAACCGCTCCGCGATGACCGGGAGCCGGTCGGTGACGATGGCGTGGGCGGCGGCACGCGGTGTCGTCCCGTCGGTCTCCGCGCGGGCGAGCGTCTGGTCGATCAGGGCGCGCATGGAGCGCCGGATGTGGGCGAACGCCTCGTCCGGGTCGGCGCCGATGTCGCCGAACAGGGTCCACCACCACCAGGCGTTCGTACCGGAGTTGACCACCACGTCCGGCAGGACGACGACCCCGCGGGCGGCCAGCAGCTCCTCCGCGTCCGCCAGGACCGGCATGTTGGCCGCCTCGGCCACCCAACGTGCGCTGATCCCGGCCTGGTTGACCGCGTCGACCGCGTACGAGACCGCCGCGGGCACCAGCACCTCCGCGTCGGCGGACAGCCAGGCGTCGCCGGGCAGTTCACGGTCCTCGGGGCGCAGCGCGGCGCGGTCGACGGTCCCGTACGCGTCCCGTGCCGCGAGCAGCGCCTCGACGTCGAGGCCGTCCGGGTTCGCGAGGGTCCCCTTGACGTCGGCGACGGCCACCACCTTCAGGCCCGCGCGGGTGAGGAACCGTGCCGTGGCCCCGCCCATCGTGCCGAGCCCCTGGACGGCGACCCGTGTCCCCGCGTACGGGACCCCCGCCCGGTCCAGCGCGGCGAGCACCGACTCGGCTACGCCGCAGCCGCCGGCCAGTTCGTCGAGACCGATGCCGTCGACCTCGACGGCGAAGGCGTCCGCGAGCCGTCGCCGGGCCGCCCGCTCGTCGTCGAGGAGCGGGTAGACCGCCTGGATGGACGAGACGAGCCCGGCCTCCGCGGCGGCGCGGTCGACCAGGTCCTGGGAGAGGCCGAGATCCTCGCCGGTCGTCCAGAAGGCCTCGATGTACGGACGCATCGCCCGCAGGTAGCGCACCAGCAGGTCGTACGCCCCCGGGTCCTGCGGGTCGCAGTCGATGCCGCCCTTGGCGCCGCCCAGCGGGACGTACCGGCCGGCCGGGTCGTAGTGCAGCGCCTCCTTCATGGTCATCCCCCGGGCGAGCCCGGTGACCTCTGCCAGCGTGCAGCCCGGACGCATCCGCAGGCCCCCGCTCGCCACGCCGCGGACGAGCCGGTCGACGACGAGGAAGCCCTGGCGGCCGGTCACGTGGTCCGTCCAGGTGAGCGACATGAGGGGGGTGGTCATGGGATCTCCTCGGGGACGGCTGTCACGGTGCTGCGCGGCTGAGCGGGGGCTTCCCCCCTCGAGATCTCGGACGGCATGCCGGAATCTCGGACGGGATCCCGGATCAGTACTGAATCATGGTTCAGTATCGAAACCGGTCGGCCGTCCTGTCAACGCGCGCGGGACCCCGGCGGCCGGGCGCTCGGGACGCGCGGGCGGTCCCCGATGCCCGTGGGCGACGGCGAGAACGTTGCTCCCGGGCGGAAGAAGCGGGTCCGTGCCGGGGTTGAGGAGACACAGGCCCGGACGGCCGGACATCACGTCGTGACCGGGGCGACGCGGCGCCGTCAGAGGCGACGACCATAATGAAAGCCTGACCGACTCCTTCTGGAGGTACCCGTGACCGGTTTCCGTACCCTGAGCTCCGGGCTCCGCTCGCTGCGGCCCGCCGCCTTCGGCGCGGATCCGGGCGGAGCGCGCATGGAGCGCATGCGCAGATCGCCGAACTTCGTGGACGGTGTGTTCCAGAACCCGGAGAGCGCCCGGACCCGCCCCGACGGCTCGATGCTGGAGTTCGCGAAGGTCTACTTCCGCAAGGAGGAGCGCCTCCACCGCTCCCCGGCGGGAACCGTCCCCGTGCACCCGACGACGCTCGCCGACCTGGCCAAGCCGGCCGCGACCGGCCTGCGGATCACCTGGATGGGGCATTCCAGCGTCCTCGCCGAGATCGACGGGCACCGCGTGCTCTTCGACCCCGTCTGGGGCGAGCGCTGTTCCCCCTTCGCCTTCGCCGGACCCAAGCGGCTGCACCCCGTGCCCCTGCCGCTGGCCGCGCTCGGCCCGGTCGACGTCGTGGTGATCTCGCACGACCACTACGACCACCTCGACATGCCCACGATCAAGGCGCTGGCCGGCACGGACACCGTGTTCGCCGTCCCGCTCGGCGTCGGCGCCCACCTGGAGCGCTGGGGCGTCTCCGCCGGCCGGCTGCGCGAGCTGGACTGGAACGAGTCGGCCAAGGTCGGCGGGATCACCCTCACGGCGACCCCCGCCCGGCACTTCTGCGGCCGCGGTCTGCGCAACATCCAGCAGACCCTGTGGGCCTCCTGGGTCGTCGAGGGCGACGCCCACCGGATCTACCACAGCGGTGACACGGGGTACTTCCAGGGCTTCAAGGACATCGGCGCGGCCCACGGCCCCTTCGACGTCACGATGATCCAGATCGGCGCGTACAGCGAGTACTGGCCGGACATCCACATGACGCCCGAGGAGGGCATGCGCTCCCACCTCGACCTGCAGGGCGGCCAGCCCTCGGGCGTGATGATGCCGATCCACTGGGCCACGTTCAACCTGGCGAACCACACCTGGGCCGACCCGGGCGAGGGCACCGTGGCCGCCGCCCGCGCGGTCGGCGCGACGGTCGCGCTGCCGCGCCCCGGCGAGCCCTTCGAGCCCGCCGCCGGGGCCGTCCCCTCCGAGCCGTGGTGGCGCGGCGTCGCCCGGACCCCCGAGGGCGGCTGGCCGGTCGCCGAGCAGGCGGCGGCCGACACACCGGGTGACACCGCAGGCAGCCCGACGGAGGGCACGGGCGACCCGGAAACGGTGCCCGCGGGCTGACGATCCCGTCGACGGCGAGGGCCGAGGAGCACGATGCTCCTCGGCCCTCGCCTTTTGCCTGCGACCGCTTGCGACCGGCTCTGAACAGCCCCGATCGAATCCGAAAGCGGTCCGAACGAGCGTCCGGAAGGGTTATCGGTCAGCCGTACGAGGCCTCATACCAGAGCGGGACGCTGACCGGGAGACTTTGTCAACAGCCCATCGCAGCTGATGCGTTGACGACTACTGTCAGTTGCCGTCGGGCGACACAGGGCCGAATTCTTCGGCTCTGTCGACCGGCATCGCGATGCCGCATGCCCGAGTCGCGCAGACCCGCGGGGAGCCCTGTGCCCCGACGCATCCAGTACGAGGACGCCGATGTCTCACCTTCGCGCACCGGCCGCACGCGCAGACCGCCGTGAGGGCGGGCGACACGGACGACCCGTCGCCCGCGCCGCACCCGCACCCCCCGAGACGCACCTGCGGCCCCAACTGCTGCGCCTCGCCGTCCTGCCGCCCACCGCGGTGGCTCTCAGCGCGTGCGCGGCCGTCCTGTTCACCGTCCGCTCCACGGGCGCCCGGCCCGGCCCCGCCCTGTGGGCCGTCCTCGCCGGAGCCGTGGCCGTCGCCATGGCCGGCATCCTGATCGCCGCCGTAGCCGCCGACCGCGCCGCCCTGTCCGTGGGGGAGCGCATAGGCGCCCTGCGTCGCGCCAGCGCCCGCACCGAGGCCGATCTGCACACCGTCGTCGAGGGCCTGCGGCGCGGCGAGACCCCGCCCGCCCGGAAGTCCCGCAGGCAGCCGCCGGTGGACGCCGACGACTTCGAACTGCTCGCCGCCGACATGTCCCGCGCCCACGACGGGGCCGTCGCCGCCGTCGTCGAGGCCGCGCAGCTCACCGGCCACACCGGCAGCGAACAGAAGGTCGAGGTCTTCGTCAATCTCGCCCGGCGCCTGCAGTCCCTGGTGCACCGGGAGATCTCCATCCTCGACGAGCTGGAGAACGAGATCGAGGACCCCGATCTCCTCAAGGGCCTCTTCCACGTCGACCACCTCGCCACCCGCATCAGGCGCCACGCCGAGAACCTCGCCGTGCTCGGCGGCGCCGTCTCGCGCCGCCAGTGGAGCAACCCGGTCCCCATGACCGAGGTGCTGCGCGCCGCGATCGCCGAGGTGGAGCAGTACTCGCGGGTCAAGCTCGTGCCCCCGATCGACGGCACCGTGCGCGGACACGCGGTCGCCGACGTCATCCACCTGCTCGCCGAACTCGTCGAGAACGCCACGGTGTTCTCCGCGCCGCACACCCAGGTCCTGCTGCGCGTCAACCTCGTCACCTCGGGCCTGGCCATCGAGGTCGAGGACCGCGGGCTCGGCATGCAGCCGGGTGAGCAGCACAGGATGAACACCCTGCTCGCCGACCCCGACCAGGTCAATGTCGCCAGCCTGCTGCAGGACGGGCGCATCGGTCTGTTCGTCGTCTCGCAGCTCGCCCGGCGGCACGGCATCCACGTACGGCTCCAGAGCAACATCTACGGAGGCGTCCAGGCCGTACTCGTCGTCCCGCAGGAACTGCTGGGCCCGGCACCCGGTGTCCTCGGGGACGCTACGGGGCAGCACGGCGCGGGTGGGGGACAGCCGCTGCCCGGTGGCCCCCGGCCCGCGCAGCCGGTGTCGGGACCGGTGCCGGTCGCGCCCGCGGGCCGCCAGGTGGCGCCCGTACCGCGCCAGGCGCAGCGGGAACTCACGCAGGGAGAGACATCCCCGCGGGTCCCGCCCCGCGGGCGGGCACCGGAGCGGGGGCCGGTGCCGGACGGTGCTCCCGCACCGCTCCCCACCCGCTCCACCCGTCCCGGACGTCCCAACCCGGCGGAGGCCGTCCCCGGCATCAGGCCGGCGGACCGGACCGCCGCGGAGGAGAACGCGGGGATGCCGCCGACCCCCCGTGCGGGCGCCGTACGGGGCACCATGGACAGGCCCCACCTGCCCAGGCGGCGCGCCCAGGAACATCTCGTCCCGCAACTGCGCGAGGGCCCCATCCCCCGGCAGGACACGGACGAGGTCGTCGGGCACGACCCCGGACTCATGGCCGCCTTCCAGCGCGGCATCGGACGCGCGGAGGCGGTCCACGCCCGGGCGGCGGGCGGACGCGCGCCCCTGGATCCGCTGGAGGAGACGCCGGTCCGGAGCCCCATGGATCTCCCGCGCGCGGATCTGCTGCCGCCGAACGGCGTCGGCCCGGACCTGCCCCGACGGCACAGCACCGGCCACCTGCCCGGCGGCCTCCCGGAGCGGCACCTCGGGACGCGGAGCCCGGGAGAACCGGCTCCGATGACTCCGCTGCACCCGGACGGCTTCTCCGCCGTGCACGGCGCACCCGGCGAAGTCGGCACCGCGCACGGGGATACCGGCCCAGGGGGTCTCGGCGACATCGGTCCGGGCGGCGACGCCGGGAGCGCGGCCGGCAGCGGCCCCGACCACCTGGATCCCCTCGCGCCGGGCGGGCCGCTCCCGTACCGGCCGCGTCCGGAGGCGCTCCGCACGGACGGGGCCGGCCGCGCCGACGGCACGCCCCTGCCGGGTGCCTCCTCCGCCGCCACGGACTTCGCCGGGGCACCCCCGACGAACGGAACTCCGACGCCGTACCCGGGCGACGCGCACCCGACGGACGCGCCGCCGCCGTACGAGCACCGGGACACCGCGCCCGGACACGACCGCACCGGCCGGCACGACGGGAGCGCACCGGCCGGATGACCACCCCCACCACCACCCCCACACCGCCCCCCACCGCTCCCGCGGACCTTCGTACCTCAAGGAGTCGATCCCCCATGGCGAGCGATGCGCCGACCGGCCACGTTTCCGACCTCGACTGGCTGATGAGCGGCCTCGTCCAGCGCGTACCCCACACCACGAGCGCCGTGCTGCTCTCCTGCGACGGGCTCGTGAAGTCGGTCCACGGCCTGGACCCGGACAGCGCCGACCACATGGCGGCGCTGGCGTCGGGCCTCTACTCCCTCGGGCGCAGCGCGGGCGTGCGCTTCGGGGACGGCGGCGACGTCCGGCAGGTCGTCGTCGAACTCGACTCGACCCTGCTGTTCGTCACCACGGCCGGCTCCGGCACCTGTCTCGCCGTGCTCGCCGGCCGGGAGGCGGACGCCGCGGTGCTGGGCTACGAGATGGCGATGCTGGTCAAGAGCGTGCGGCCCTACCTGGTCACCGCGCCCCGGCAGCACGCCGTCGAAACCCCGGCGATGAGGTCTTGAGCGTGGCAACGGCCGGCGACGGGCCCTGGCTCGACGACGCGGCGGGGCGCCTGGTGCGGCCCTACACCGTGAGCAACGGCCGGACCCGGCCGTCGACCGCGCTCGACCTCCTCTCGCAGGTCAGGGCCACCGGAGCCACACCCCTCGGCTATCTGGGGCCCGAGCACAGCCAGGCACTCGAACGGTGCCGGGCGCCGGTCTCCGTCGCGGAGATCGCCGCTCACCTGAAGCTGCCGGCGGCGGTCACCAAGGTGCTGCTGTCCGACCTCGTCGACTGCGGGGTCCTCACCACGAAGCCCCCGGAGTTCCACCACAACCCCACTGACCGGTCTCTTCTGGAGGCAGTGCTCGATGGACTACGACGACAGCTCTGACCTGTTCCCCACCGCACTGAAGATCTTGGTGGCGGGCGGGTTCGGAGTCGGCAAGACGACCTTCGTCGGCGCGGTGAGCGAGATCGCGCCGCTCAGCACGGAGGAACTGCTCACCACGGTCAGCGCGGCGACCGACAACCTCGACGGCATCGAGAACAAGGTCGAGACGACCGTCGCCATGGACTTCGGCCGGATAACCCTCGACCCGGAACACGTGCTCTACCTGTTCGGCACGCCCGGACAGGAGCGGTTCTGGTTCATGTGGGACGAACTCTCCGAGGGCGCGCTCGGCGCGGTGATCCTCGCGGACACGCGCCGGCTGGAGGACTGCTTCGCGGCGGTCGACTTCTTCGAGCAGCGCGGCCTCGGCTTCATCGTCGCGGTGAACGAGTTCGACGGCTCACACCGCTACAGCCCCGACGAGGTGCGCGCGGCCATCGACCTCGACCCCGGGATCCCGGTCGTGCCCTGCGACGCGCGGATCTCCAGTTCGGGTGTACAGACCCTGCTCACCCTGGTCCGCCACCTGCTGGCCCACGCGCCGGTCCGGGCGCCGGGGCAGGGAGCACGGGCATGAGCTACGACCCGCCCCGGCCGTCCGGCCGCCTGCTGCTGACCCCCGAGGACAAGGACGCCCCGGCCCGGGTGCGGCGGCTGCGCCGGCTCGGGCTCGGGGAACGGGCCGAGCCGGCCTTCGACGCGTTCGCCGACCGCCTGGCCGAGGTCGCGGCCGCCCCGTACTCGAAGGTCACCTTCATCGATGAGGAACAGCAGTTCTTCGCGGGCCTGCACACCCCGGACCGGGACGGCCGGACGGACGGCGGTGCCACGGCGGCCGACGGCGCCGCGCGGCCGGTGGGCCGCCGGATGGGCCGGGAGTACGGCTTCTGTCCGCACGTCGTGGTCCGCCGCAAGGCGCTCGTCCTGGAGGACGTCCGCGACTATCCGCGTTTCGCCGGTAATCCGCTCGTCGACGAGATCGGCGTGCGCTCGTATCTCGGCGCTCCGCTGATCGACAGCACCGGTATCGCGCTCGGCACCATCTGCGTCGAGGACGTCGAACCCCGGCCGTGGGGTAAGGCGGGCCTGGAGACCATCAAGTCGATGGCCGCGGAACTGGCCGGACAACTCGAACGGCGGGAAGGGTCCCAGGGCTTCTGACGTGCGGCCGCCCGACGGAGCACCGGCCTTCCGTCCGTCCGGCGACCGACCTCGACACAGGTGAACAGCCTTGGTGTCACCGGGCCGACCTACGGATTCCGGACGCCGGGAAGTCGGGGGAGGGAAACCCGTGAGGGCGGAAAAGGGACCGGGGAAATCCCGGGCGTGAAGGAAAGCTGGGGCCGCGCTTAAGAAATCCTCGATGGACCGGAGGTACCGTCGTAGGGCAGATTCCTCAGAGAATTCACCCCTCTCCCCGGCACGGGCTGCCTTCGGCGCGCCCTTTCCGGGACCTCACCCCACAGGAGCCGTCGCGTGAAGGCGCTGGTCAAGGAGAAGGCGGAGCCCGGGCTCTGGCTCACGGACGTCCCCGAGCCGCAAGCAGCCCCCGGTGACGTGCTGATCAAGGTCCTCAGGACCGGCATCTGCGGCACCGACCTGCACATCCGGAACTGGGACGGCTGGGCGCAGCAGGCCATCACCACGCCGCTCGTCCTCGGCCACGAGTTCGTCGGCGAGGTCGTCGAGACCGGCCGCGACGTCGCCGACATCAACGTCGGTGACCGGGTCAGCGGTGAAGGGCACCTCGTCTGCGGCAAGTGCCGCAACTGTCTCGCGGGCCGCCGTCACCTCTGCCGTGCCACGGTCGGCCTCGGCGTCGGCCGCGACGGCGCGTTCGCCGAGTACGTCGTGCTGCCCGCCGCCAACGTGTGGGTGCACCGCGTCCCGGTCGACCTCGATGTCGCCGCGATCTTCGACCCGTTCGGTAACGCCGTCCACACGGCCCTGTCGTTCCCGCTGGTCGGCGAGGACGTCCTGATCACCGGAGCCGGGCCGATCGGCCTGATGGCCGCCGCCGTGGCCCGCCACGCGGGCGCCCGCAACGTCGTCATCACCGACGTCAGCGAGGAGCGCCTCGAACTGGCCCGCAAGATAGGGGTCAGCCTGGCGCTCAACGTCGCGGGCTCGACGATCGCGGACGGCCAGCGCACCCTCGGCCTGCGTGAGGGCTTCGACATCGGCCTGGAAATGTCCGGCCGCCCCGAGGCCCTGCGCGACATGATCGCCAACATGACGCACGGCGGCCGGATCGCGATGCTGGGTCTGCCCTCCGAGGAGTTCCCGGTCGACTGGTCCCGGATCGTCACCTCCATGATCACGATCAAGGGCATCTACGGCCGCGAGATGTTCGAGACGTGGTACGCGATGTCGGTCCTGCTGGAGGGCGGCCTCGACCTCGCGCCCGTGATCACCGGCCGGTACGGATTCCGCGACTACGAGGACGCGTTCGCCGACGCCGCCAGCGGTCGTGGCGGCAAGGTCATCCTCGACTGGACCCTCTGAGGACTCTAAGGAACTGATGATGTTCGACTCCGTCCGTGACGACCTGCGCACCACCCTCGAAGAGATCACCGCAGCCGGGCTGTACAAGCCCGAGCGCGTCATCGGCAGTCCGCAGTCCGCGACCGTGAGCGTCACCGCGGGCGGCCGCCCCGGTGAGGTCCTGAACTTCTGCGCCAACAACTACCTCGGTCTCGCCGACCACCCCGAGGTCGTCGCCGCCGCCCACGAGGCCCTCGACCGCTGGGGCTACGGCATGGCCTCCGTGCGCTTCATCTGCGGGACGCAGGAGGTCCACAAGGAGCTGGAGGCGCGGCTGTCCGCGTTCCTCGGCCAGGAGGACACGATCCTCTACTCCTCCTGCTTCGACGCCAACGGCGGTGTCTTCGAGACCCTGCTCGGCGCCGAGGACGCGGTCATCTCCGACGCCCTCAACCACGCCTCGATCATCGACGGCATCCGTCTCTCCAAGGCCCGCCGCTTCCGGTACGCCAACCGCGACATGGCCGACCTGGAGGCGCAGCTCAAGGAGGCCTCCGACGCCCGCCGCCGGCTGATCGTCACCGACGGCGTCTTCTCCATGGACGGCTATGTCGCCCCCCTCAAGGAGATCTGCGACCTCGCCGACCGCTACGACGCCATGGTGATGGTCGACGACTCGCACGCCGTCGGCTTCGTCGGACCCGGTGGCCGCGGCACCCCCGAGCTGCACGGCGTCATGGACCGCGTCGACATCATCACGGGCACCCTCGGCAAGGCCCTCGGCGGCGCCTCCGGCGGCTACGTCGCCGCCCGCGCCGAGATCGTCGCCCTGCTGCGCCAGCGGTCCCGCCCGTACCTCTTCTCGAACACCCTCGCCCCGGTGATCGCCGCGGCCTCCCTGAAGGTCCTCGACCTGCTGGAGTCCGCCGACGACCTGCGGGTGCGGCTCGCCGAGAACACCGCGCTGTTCCGCTCCCGGATGACCGCGGAGGGCTTCGACATCCTCCCGGGCGACCACGCCATCGCGCCCGTGATGATCGGTGACGCCTCGGTCGCCGGCCGGATGGCCGAGCTGCTCCTGGAGCGCGGCGTGTACGTGATCGGCTTCTCGTACCCGGTCGTCCCGCAGGGCAAGGCCCGGATCCGCGTGCAGCTGTCCGCCGGACACTCCACCGAGGACGTCAACCGTGCCGTGGACGCCTTCGTGGCGGCGCGGGCGGAACTCGACGCCGCCTGACGGTCTGCCCGGCCCATGGTCCCCGGACGGCGCGAGCCGCTCCGGGGGGCATGGACGCCGGGCGGTCCGTCGCCCGGCGCACGGGCCGGGCCCGGTCCGCCTGATGACCGGAAAGCCCGTGTGACCTGAGAGAATCGGTCGCATGATCGAAGCACGGCGGCTCCACATCCTCCGTGCGGTGGCCGACCACCGCACGGTGACCGCGGCAGCCGCCGCCCTGTATCTCACCCCCTCGGCGGTCTCGCAGCAGCTGACCGCCCTGGAACAGGAGACGGGCCACCGACTCGTCGAGCGCGGCGCCAAAGGCGTACGGCTGACGCCCGCCGGCGAGATCCTGCTCGGCCACACCAACGCCGTCCTCGCCCAACTGGAGCGGGCGGAAGCCGAGTTGGCCGCCTACGGTTCGGGTTCGGCCGGTACGGTCACGGTCGCCTCCTTCGCCACCGGCATCGCCCTGGTGGTGGCCCCCGCCCTGACCCGCCTCGCCGTCGCCGCCCCCGGGATCCGCCTCCGCGTCCAGGACGCCGAGGGCGACGCCAGCCTGCCGATGGTGCTCGACCGGCAGGTCGACATCGCCGTGGCCGTCGAGTACCGCGGGGCGCCGGACGCGGACGACCCGCGTCTGACCCACGTGCCGCTCTACGCCGAACCCTTCGACGCGGTCGTCCCCGTCACCCACCGGCTGGCCGACGCCGAGGAGGTGCCGCTCGCCGAGCTGGCCAAGGATCCGTGGATCGGCCCCTACCCGGGCAACCCCTGCCATGACGTGGTTGTCCTGGCCTGTGAGAACGCGGGATTCCAGCCGCGCCTCGAACACTCCTCGGACGACTTCCGCGCCGTCGTCGCCCTCGCCTCCGCCGACGCCGGTGTCGCCCTGGTGCCCCGCTCCGCGCTGCGCGGGATGGAACTCACGGGTGTGGTCGTCCGCCCCGTCGACGGCGTCGCACCCACCCGCCGCGTCTTCGCCGCCGTCCGTCGCGGCGCCGAGGACCATCCGCTGATCCGGCCCGTACTGGAGGCGTTGACGCACGCCGCCACGGACGACTGAGATCAGTTCCCATATCTGGGATAGCATCCCGGATATGGGAAACGAGGATCTCGACGCCGTCGACGCGGTGGATGCCCGGCTCGGGGCGCGACTGACGGAGCTGAGGGCCGAACGGGGCTGGTCCCTCGGCGAGTTGGCGGAGCGGAGCGGCGTCAGCCGCTCGACCCTGTCCCGTGCCGAGCGCGCCGAGATCAGCCCCACGGCCTCGCTCCTGAACCGCCTCTGCCATGTGTACGGGCGGACCATGTCCCAGGTGCTGAGCGAGGTCGAGGCGGAACCCGCGCTGCTGGTCCGCGCCGCCGACCAGGCGGTCTGGACGGACCGGGCCTCCGGCTTCGAGCGCCGGTCGGTGTCGCCGCCGCACGCCGGACTGCGGGGCGAACTCGTCGAGGGGAGACTGGCGGCCGGCGCCGACATCGCGTACGACCGGCCTCCCGTGCCCGGCCTGGAGCAGCACATCTGGGTCCTCGACGGATCGCTCGACGTGACCGCGCAGGACGTCGAGCACCGGCTCGGACCCGGCGACTGCCTCCGGCTGCGGGTGTGGGGCCCGACGCGCTTCCGCTGCCCCGGACCCGACGGCGTGCGCTACGCGCTGGCGGTGGTGCTCCCGTGAGCGGCCCCGCGATCACCGTCTCCCGGCTCACCGCGACCGAAGTCCGCTCCTCGGTAGCCGAGTTGGCCGATCTGCTCACCGACACCGTGGCCGGCGGCGCCTCCATCGGGTTCCTCGCGCCGCTCGACCGGAGGGCCGCCGTCGCCTGGTGGGAGGAGCGGGCGACCGCCGTCGCGGCGGGACACCTCGACGTCTGGACGGTCCGTCGCGGCGGCCGGCTGCTCGGCACCGTGAGCCTCGTCCGCCCGGACAAGCCCAACAGCCGCCACCGCGCCGAACTCGTCAAACTCATGGTGCACCGGGACGGCCGCGGCCAGGGCCTCGGGCGCAGGCTCCTGACCACCGCGGAGACCGGGGCCGCCGCCGCGGGCGTCACCCTCCTCCACCTGGACACCGAGACGGACAGCCCCGCCGAGTCCCTGTACCTCTCGGCCGGCTGGACCCGCCTCGGGGCGATCCCCGACTACGCGACGACACCGACGGGCGAACTGCGTCCGACGACCATCTTCTACAAGCGGCTGGAGACGGACGCCGCCGAAGGCGACGCTCGCTCGGCGGGGTGACCCCCGAGCACCCTCTGACGTGGTGCTTCGGCCCTCCGATGTCAGTGCCGTTGGCTACCGTGCGTCTCATGCCGGATGCCGAAGACGTACGACGGATCGCCCTCTCCCTCCCGGACACGACGGAGAAGATCGCCTGGAGCATGCCCACGTTCCGGGTCGCGGGCAAGATGTTCGCCACGATGCCCGAGGCCGAGACCTCCATCGCCGTGCGCTGCCCCAAGGAGGAGCGCGACGAACTGGTCCTGGCCGAACCGGGCAAGTTCTGGATCGCCGACCACGAGGCCGGATTCGCCTGGGTCCGCGCCCGGCTCGCCGCGCTGGAGGACGAGGACGAACTCCGGGACATCCTCGCCGACTCCTGGCGCCAGGCGGCCACGCCCCGACTGATCGAGGCCCACCCCGAGTTGGGGCGTCCGTCCGCCGACTGAAACGCCTCCGGCGTTGTCGGTGCCCCGTGGCATGATCCGGAAACAGGAGTGGGGTGCGGGACGGACGACTTCGTGGGGGAGTCGTGCGGCAGGGCCAGGGGAGGGCTGCGAGCAGGATGACCAGGACGTCATCGGGTGAGGAGCCGCAGTGCGCGGGGCCGTCGATCCGCGCGGCGGAGGAGCCCGCCGGCGGGGAGCGGGGCACCCCGCCCCCGGCATCGCGAGGCGTCCACGCGCCGTCACGTGAAGGGCTGCTTCCGGCACGTGGGCCCGACGGCGGGCAGGTCGATGTCGGCCCCTCGGGCACCGGCCCGTTCCGCGCCGACATCGTTGCCGAGCGGACGCCACCGTCCGTCTGGTCGCGGGACTTCGCCCTGTTCTTCGTCGCCCGGGCCCTCGCCCGGCTCGGCGACACCATGCTGCCCGTGGCCCTGGCCGCCGGACTCCTGCAGTACGGGTACGGCGTGGGCGCCGTGGGGCTCGCCATGGCCGCGTCCGCCGCCTCCTTCGCCGGACTGGTCATCTTCGGCGGCGTGATCGCCGACCGCTTCAGCACCCGCAAGCTGATGATCGGCGCCGACCTGGTGCGGCTCGTGACCCAGTCCGTGGCCGCCGCACTCTTCTTCACCGACCACGTCGTCCTCTGGCAGATCTGTCTGATCGGCGCGGTGAACGGCGTCGCGGGCGCGGTCTTCCAGCCCGGGGTCGCCAGCACCGTGCCGCGCCTCGCCACCGACGTGCAGGGGGCGAACGGCGCCATCCGCATCGCCGAGTCCGGCGCCCAGCTCGGTGGCCCCGCCCTCGCGGGCCTGCTCGTCGCCTTCGCCTCCGCCGGCGGTGTCTTCGTCGCCCACGCGGCCACCTTCGGCCTCAGCGCCCTGTGCCTGCTGCTGCTCCGCCTGCCGCCGGCCGCTCCCGGGAGCCGGAGGCACGGCGCCACGTTCCGCGCCGATCTCGCCGAGGGATGGCGGGAGTTCAGAGCACGCACCTGGCTGTGGGGCGTGATCGTCATCTGGTGTGTCTACATGATCGCCGTCTGGGGTCCGACCGTCCCCCTGGTGGCGACCGAGGTGGTGCAGCAGCACGGCCCGCGCGCCTACGGACTGATCAACTCCGCCCTCGGCGCGGGCACGGTCGTGGGCGGGCTCGTCGCCCTGCGCCTGCGGCCGCGCCGCATGCTGCGCGCCGGTTCGTTCGCCCTCTTCGCCTTCGCCTGCTTCCCCGCCTCCGTGGGCGCCGGGCTGGGCGTGGGGGCCATCTCCGCGGGAGCGGTGATAGCCGGCGCGGGGATGTCCGTCTGGGGTGTCATGTGGGCGACCAGCGTGCAGACGCAGGTCGCCCCCGACGTCCTCAACCGCATCCATGCCTACGACGTGGCCGGCTCCCTGGCGATGATGCCCGTCGGCCAGGCGCTCGCGGGCCCCGCGGCCGCCGCACTCGGCGCCGACCGCGTCCTGCTCATCGGCGGGGTCATGAGCCTCGTCGTGGCCGCTGCCCTGCTCTCGGTCCCCGCGATACGCGAGCTGGTCCGCGTGGACGGTCCCGTGCCCCGGATCGGGGCCAACGCCGCGCTCGCCGCACCGGCCCGCGAGGACGGACGCCGGGCCGGCTGAGCGGAGCGTCCCGCCGGGCGCGGGCGGCGGACGACCGCGCCTCAGACCCCCACGCGGGCCGCGAGGAAGGCGTCGATCCGCTCCCGCAGGGACCGGGCGTCCAGACCGTGCGCCACCAGGTGCTCCTCCATGGTCCCGTAGCGCCGGAGCTCACGGCGGCCGACACCGAGACCGAGGACGCGGTGGGGCACGTCGGCGAGCGCGTCACCCGCCGCGGCCGTCGAGGTACCGGCCAAGTAGGGCTCCACCAGGACGACATCGGTGCCCGCCGTCTCGGTGGCGCCGCGCAGGGCGGCCGCGTCGAAGGGGCGCACGGTGGTCGCGTAGAGCACGGTCACGTCGCGTCCCCCGGTGGCCGCGAGCACGGCGTCGAGCATCGGCCCGACGGCGACGACCACGCCCTCGCGCCCCTCCCGGACGGTGCGGAAGCGGGACCCGTCGACACCGAGCGGGCGCGTGTTCGCCTGCACGGACAACCGGACGTACACCTTCTCGTCCCCGGCGGCGACGGCGTGCCGCAGCAGTGTCTCCGCCTCGTCGGGGTGCCCGGGAACATGCACCGTCCAGCCGTCGAGCGTGTCCAGCAGGGCCACGTCCCCCGGCGCCATGTGGGTGAAGCCGCCGGCGGGCCAGTCGAAGGAGGCCGCCGCGCTGACCAGGACCGCGCCCGCGTCCTGGTGTCCCAGGTCCAGCTTCACCTGCTCGAAGGGCCGCTCCACCAGGAAGCTCGCGAAGGTGTGCACCACGGGCCGCAGACCGGTCAGCGCCAGACCCGCGCCCGTTCCGATCAGCAGCTGCTCCCGGATGCCGACGTTGATCACCCGGTCCGGATGCCTGCGCCGGGCCTCCGCGAAGCCGTCCGCGCCGATCTCGGCGAGCACGACCGCGACGCGCGGGTCCTCGTCGAGCAGTCGTGAGACGGCGGGGGCGAAACGGTCACGCATGGTGTCCATGAGTGCGGGTCCTTTCCTGGAAGCGGTGAAGGGCGGTGAAGAGGGGGAGGAGCGAGGGGACGCGGGGAGCCCGGGCGGTCACGGGTTCTTCGGCTCGACCTGGGCCACGACCACCCGCGGGCGGCCCGGATGCGCGGCCGTGAAGGCCGCGTACAGGGCCTCGTGGTCGCGGCCGTCCACGGTGGCTGCGGACCAGCCGGCCGCCTCGAACCGGGCCGCGATCCCGCCAGGGCGGGCGTGAGTGGCCGAGGAGTTGTCGATCACGACGGTGTGCAGCCGGTCCAGCCCGGCCGGTCCCGCGTAAGCGATGGCCTCGTGGTTGCTGCCCTCGTCCAGTTCCGCGTCGCCGATCAGCACCCACACCCGCGGATCGTCGAGCCCCTGCGCGCGCAGGCCGAGTGCCGTCCCGACCCCGATCGGCAGTCCGTGGCCGAGCGACCCGCTGCCGATCTCCGCGCCCGGCACCAGCACCCGGTCCGGATGGTGCCCGAGCGGCGAGTCGTACGAGCCGAAGCCGGGGAGCCACCCCACCGGCAGGAAACCCTTCGCCGCGAGCACCGCGTAGTAGGCCATCGGACCGTGCCCCTTCGACAGGAGGAACCGGTCCCGTCCCCGGTCGTCCGTCCCCTCGGGGCGCACGCGCAGGACCCGGTCGTACAGGACCCACAGGGCGTCCAGAGTGGAGGTCGCCGCCGGGCCGTGTTTCTCGTCCCCCGTCATCAGGCCCATCAGTCGGGGCAGGTCGGCGTAGGTGTGGCTGTGCTTCGCGGTGATCGTCATGAGGACGAGCGTGCAACCTCAACCAAACTTCAGGTCAAGCGTGGGCGGTGATCCGTCGAACGTTTTCGGACGCCGCTGCGCGAGCGCCCCGCGGAAAACGGGTGCGCGACCACGGGTACGAGTGCGGTATTGTTTCCGTGCACGTCCAGCCAGGGGAAACCCCAGGTCAGACGGGCATCGGGACGTGGCGCAGCTTGGTAGCGCACTTGACTGGGGGTCAAGGGGTCGCAGGTTCAAATCCTGTCGTCCCGACTCGAGGAGTCGTGGTTCGAAGGCCGTTTTCTCAGCGATGAGGAAGCGGCCTTCGTCGTGTCCGCGCGCCGTCCACGCCGTCGCACGCTCTCCTTTCCGCCTCCCCTCCGCGCGACCCCGTGCCACCGGGCCGTGCCCCGGTGGCCGAGAAAAACGCGTGGACCGCCCGGAGGTCGTCACGGGACACTGAAGGCCGCCGGCCGGCCGTACCGCACTCCGCGCGGTCCCTTCACGCACCGGCAGCTCCCCCGCGCACGCGCCGACAGGGCTGCCCACGACGACACGGGGTTGGGGATGGCATCACCTGAATCAGGCAGCGCGTTACCCGGCAAGGGCCCGGTGGCCCTCGCGCTGCGTCACTACGGCCGGGAGCTGCGCCGGCTCCGCGGACTGACGGGGCCCGCCATGCTGCTGCCCGCGCTGGGCAACATCGGCATCAGCTACGTCGCGCCGCTCATCGTCGCCAAGCTCGTGGGCCGCATCGCCGAGGGCGAGGACGTCTCCGTCGGCGCGGCCCTGCCGTACGTGCTCGGCTTCGGCGGCGTCCTGCTGTTCGCCGAGGCCCTGTGGCGGCTCGGCCTGCACTGTCTCAACCGCCTCGACGCCCTCGGTGTCGAGCACCTCTACGTGATCGGCATGGACGAACTGCTCGCGAAGGACGCGTCGTTCTTCCACGACAACTTCGCCGGGTCGCTGACCAAGCGCGTGCTGAGTTTCGCCACCCGCTTCGAGGAGTTCGTCGACACGATGACCTTCCAGGTCGTCGGCAGCTCCGTACCGCTGGTGTTCGGTTCGGTGATCCTGTGGCGTTACGAGCCGCTGCTGGTCGTCGGACTGCTCGCGATGATCGCGGTGACGGGGCTGTGCGTGGTGCCGCTCATCCGCCGCCGGCAGGCACTCGTCGCGCAGCGGGAGGAGGCGATCGCCCGGGTGTCCGGCCATGTCGCCGACAGCCTGATGAACATGGACACCGTCCGGGCCTTCGCGGCCGAGGGACGGGAGGCGGCCGAACACCGCTCGCGGGTCGCCGTGTCCCGCCGGCTCACCCTGCGGTCCTGGGACTACGGCAACCTGCGCATCGACACACTGGTCGCGCCGATGTCGGTCCTGACCAACGCGCTCGGCCTGCTGCTCGCGGTCGCGCTCGCCGGGGGCGGGCACGGGGTGGAGGCCGTCGTCGTCGCCTTCACGTACTACGCCAACGCGACCCGCATCATGTTCGAGTTCAACCAGATCTACCGGCGTCTGGAGAGCTCGATGACGGAGGCGGCGCAGTTCACCGAGCTGCTGCTGACACCGCCGACCGTGCTCGACCCGGTCGCCCCGGAGCCGCTGCGCTCCCGGGCCGCCGACGTCCGCTTCGAACGGGTGGACTTCACGCACGGAGGGGCGAAGCCGCTGTTCGCGGGGCTCGAACTGGAGGTGCCGAGCGGCACGAAGGTCGGTCTGGTCGGCCGGTCCGGGGGCGGCAAGACCACCCTCACCCGGCTGCTGCTGCGGATGACGGACATCGACGCGGGCCGCATCCTGATCGGCGGTCAGGACATCAGCAGGCTGCGTCAGGCGGACCTGCGCAGCCTGATCGCCTATGTTCCGCAGGACCCCGCGATGTTCCACCGCACCCTGCGGGACAACATCGCCTTCGCGCGGCCGGACGCCACCGAGGCGGAGATCCGGCGCGCGGCCGAGGCGGCCCATGTCACCGAGTTCGCCGACGCGCTGCCCGAGGGCTTCGACACGATGGTGGGGGAGCGGGGCATCAAGCTGTCGGGCGGCCAGCGCCAGCGGGTCGCGCTCGCCCGGGCGATCCTGCGGGACGCGCCGATCCTGCTCCTCGACGAGGCGACCAGCGCCCTGGACTCCGAGAGCGAGATCCTCGTCCAGGAGGCGCTGTGGCGGCTCATGGAGCGGCGCACGGCGCTGGTGGTGGCACACCGGCTGAGCACGGTCGCCACCATGGACCGGCTCGTCGTCCTGGACCGAGGACGCATCGTCGAGCAGGGCACCCACCGGGAACTGCTCGCGTGCGAGGGCGCCTACGCCACGTTGTGGCGCCACCAGTCGGGCGGCTTCATCGACGACGGCCCGGTCCAGGCCGACCTGGCGGGGCCGGCCGAGGCCGACCCCGCCCCGGCCGAGCGCCGCTGAGCGCGGGTCGGCCGGGGGTAAGCGGGCCGGCGGGGTTCCGGCGGCGGGGGCGGCGCTCTAGCGCTTGAAGCCGACCCCGCCGTACAGGGACACCGGCCCGTCACCGATCGGGCTCTCGTTCTCCGCGAGGTCGGGACGCCAGTCCTTCACGGAGACGATCCCCGGCTCGACGAGGTCGAGTCCCGTGAAGAAGCGGCCCACTTCGGCGTGCGACCGGCCCACGAGCGTGACCCCGCCGCGCGCGTACGTCTCGATGCCCCGCCGTACGTTCTCCGGCTCGAAGTCGGCGGTCATCGCGGACAGCGCGAGGCAACTGCCCGGCGCCAGCGCGTCCATCAGCGTCTCCACCAGCTCGTACGCGCCGGACTCGTCGGCGACGAAGTGCATCAGCGCGATCAGGGACAGGGCCACGGGCCGGTCGAGGTCGAGCACCCGGCCGGCCTCGGCCAGGATCTTCCCCGGCTCGCGGATGTCCGCCTGGATGTACTCCGTCATCCCCTCCGGGGTGCCGCGCAGCAGTGCCTCGGCGTGGGCCAGCACGATGGGGTCGTTGTCGACATACACCACGCGGGCGTCGGGAGCGGTCCGTTGCGCGATCTGGTGGAGGTTGGGCTCGGTGGGGATGCCCGTGCCGATGTCGAGGAACTGGCCGATTCCCGCCGTGCGGACCAGGTGGCGGGTGGCCCGCTGCATGAACCGGCGATTGCTGCGCGCGGCCCGCGGGGCGCCCGGATCGAGGGACATGATGTGCTGCCCGAGCTGCTCGTCGACCGGGTAGTTGTCCTTGCCGCCCAGATACCAGTCGTACACCCGTGCCGGATGGGGCCTGCTGGTGTCGATCCGGTCCGCTGCGGACTCGGTCCCCGTCATACGACAACTCCCTGTTCCGTTCGGCCTGTTCACCCCGCCGGCGGCTGCCCGGCCGGGTGCGCGAGCAGTGTGCCATCCACGGGGTGCCCGGTCCGGGGGACCGTCGATCCCCGGCCACCCGGTCTCCGGCCGGCCGGCGGAGGGGCGCTCACCGCCGGCGCCTCAGCGGATCGTGGCCCAGGGTCATCAGCCGGTGGCGCACGCGTTCGTCGTCGGCTCCCGCGTCCTGACCGTCCGCCTCGGCCTCCACGGTGTCGATCACCTCGTACATGGCCGCGACGTCCTCGTCGGTGAGATCGGCGCGGCGCTTCTGGAGGAGCGCGAGGACCAGCAGGCCGGTCGGCGCGCCCGGCCGTCCGGGCGGCGGCTCGCTGCCCATGGCGGTCTCGCCGGTCTCACCGGCCCGCAACCAGGCCGCGAGCTCCTGGGAGGTCATGTTCACCACGCTGTGGAACTCGTCCCACAGTGCGTCGAGCTCGACGGTGTCGGTCATGTCGGTGCTCCTTCGGTGGTCCCGCCGGTCTGTCATGTGACGCGGGGCGGCGGGAGGTGTCCCGCCGGCCCGTCCCGCATCCACGCCTGCCCGCCGGTTCCCGCTCCATGCGGGACTGCCGGGGACGGACCGGCCGATACCGGCCGCCGGCGGATCTTCCCAAGGGTCGGGTGGCGGTCTATAGTCCAAAACTAGCAGTGCTAATTAATGTCGTGCCGTCGTTGCCCGCCGTTGTCTGTCAGGAGTCCTGTCGTGCGCCCCGTCCACTTCGCGGCCGCCCGCCGCACGCCCATCGGCAAGCTGCGCGGAGCCCTGTCCTCCGTGCGGCCCGACGATCTCGCCGCGGGCGTCATCCGCGGCCTCGTCGCCGAGGTGCCCACGCTCGACCCGGCCCGCGTCGACGACGTCTACTGGGGCGCCGCCAACCAGGCGGGCGAGGACAACCGCAACGTCGCCCGCATGGCCACCCTGCTCGCCGGGCTGCCGGACAGCGTGCCCGGCGCCACCGTCAACCGGCTGTGCGCCTCGGGCCTCGAAGCCGTGACGACGGCCGCCCGTGCCATCGCCTCCGGCGAGGCCGACATCGTGCTCGCCGGCGGCTCCGAGTCGATGAGCCGAGCCCCCTTCGTCCTGCCGCGCCCGGACGAGGCGCTGCCGCACCGCATCGAGACCGTCGACACCCGGCTCGGCTGGCGGCTGGTCAACCCCGCGATGAAGGACCTGCACGGGGTGCTGTCGATGGGGGAGACCGCCGAGGAGGTCGCCGATCGGTACGGCATCTCGCGCGAGCGGCAGGACACCTTCGCGCTCCGCAGCCACCAGCGCGCCGCCGACGCCCGGAAGAACGGTCACTTCGACGCCGAGCTGCTGCCCGTGGAGCGCCCCGACGGCGTGGTCGTCGACCGCGACGAATGCGTCCGCGAGGACACCTCGCTGGACAAGCTGTCCCGCCTCAAGCCGGTGTTCCGCGCGGGCGGCACGGTCACCGCGGGCAACGCCTCGCCGATGAACGACGGAGCGGCCGGTGTGCTCCTCGTCAGCGAGGAGGTCCTGAACGAACTGCATCTGGAGTCGCTCGGCCGGTACGTCGCCGGAGCCTCCGCCGGAGTCGACCCGGACGTCATGGGCATCGGCCCGGTGCCCGCGACCCGCAAGGCGCTCGCGCGCGTCGGCTGGAGCGTCGACGACCTCCAGGAGGCCGAGTTCAACGAGGCGTTCGCCGCACAGGCCCTCGCCTGCGTGGACCGCCTCGGCATCGACCCCGACCTCGTCAACCCCACCGGCGGCGCCATCGCCCTCGGCCATCCCCTCGGCTGCTCGGGCGCCCGCATCCTCACCACCCTGCTGCACCGCATGCGCCGCACCGGCGCCGGGCGCGGCCTGGCCACGATGTGTGTCGGGGTCGGGCAGGGCAGCGCGGTCCTGGTCGAGCGCCACTGACACCGGCCGCATCCACCCGCCCGGGGGCCCGGCGACGCCGTACACGCCGCAGCGCGTGCGCACCGGGCCCCTCCCGCCCTCTCCGGTCCAGAGCCGCACCCGCAAGAAACGGAGCCACCCCCCATGGCAACCCTGTCCCTCGCCGCGATCCTCGCCGAGAACGCCCGGCGCCGCCCCTCGAAGACGGCGCTCGTCGAGGGCGACCTGCGCCTCACCTTCGCCGAGGTGTGGGAGTCCGCGCTGGCCCAGGCCGGCGCGCTCACCGGCCTCGGCGTGCGGCCCGGAGACCGCGTCGCCCTCATGGCGCCCAACACGGCGGAGTTCCCGCACGCCTACTACGCGATCGCGGCGGCCGGCGGCGTGGTCGTCCCGGTGCACCTGCTCCTGTCGGCCTCCGAGGTCGAGCACGTGCTCAAGGACAGCGGAGCGACACTGCTGCTCTGTCACCCGGCCC
Organism: Streptomyces sp. M41(2017); assembly: GCF_002078175.1. Lineage (GTDB taxonomy): Bacteria > Actinomycetota > Actinomycetes > Streptomycetales > Streptomycetaceae > Streptomyces. The sequence continues at coordinate 4,952,664 of NZ_MWFK01000001.1, forward strand.
AGGAGGCGACCGGCGCGGCCGCCGCGCGGGCCCTCGGCGTCCGCGTCGTCACGCTCGGGGCCGAGTTCGAGAAGCTCGCCCGGGCCGCCGAACCCCTCACCTCGTACGTCACCCGGGACGCCGACGACCCGGCCGTCGTCTTCTACACCAGTGGCACCACCGGCGTCCCCAAGGGCGCCGTGCTCAGCCACTTCAACCTGGTGATGAACGCGACGGTCAACGCCTTCGACGCCAACGACATCCGCCCCGACGACGTCGCCCTCGGAGCCCTGCCGCTCTTCCACGCCTTCGGGCAGACGGTCTCCCTCAACTCCACCTGGCGCGCGGGCGCCACCCTCGTCCTGCTGCCGCGGTTCGACGCCGCGCGCGCGATCGAGCTGATGGTGGCGGAGGGCGTCAACACCTTCCACGGCGTCCCGACGATGTACGTCGCCCTGGCGGCAGCGGCGGCGGGCGCCGCGGCCCTGCCCGAGCTGCGGCTCTGCATCTCGGGCGGCGCCAGCCTGCCCGTCGCCGTCCTGGAGCGGTTCGAGGCGGCGTTCGGCGCGCGGATCTACGAGGGCTACGGACTGTCGGAGACCTCGCCGACCGCCACCGTCAACCAGCCGCTGTTCGGCACCAGGGCCGGCACCATCGGCCACCCGCTGTGGGGCGTCGACGTGGAGATCGCGCGGGCCGAGGTCGAGGGGCGGATCGACCTGCTGCCTCCGGGGGAACTGGGCGAGGTCGTCATCCGGGGCCACAACGTCTTCTCCGGCTACCTCGGCCGGCCCGAGGCCACCGCGGAGGCCGTGGTCGACGGCTGGTTCCGCACCGGTGACCTCGGCACCAAGGACGACGACGGCTTCCTGCGGATCGTCGACCGCAAGAAGGACGTCATCATCCGCGGCGGCTACAACATCTATCCGCGCGAGGTCGAGGAGGTGCTGATGCGGCACCCGGCCGTCGCCCAGGTCGCGGTGATCGGCCTGCCGGACGAGCTGCACGGCGAGGAGGTGTGCGCCGTCGTGGTCCGCGCCGAGGGTGCCACGGCCGACGCGGCCGGGATCGCCGAGTGGTCCAAGGACCACCTGGGCCGTCACAAGTACCCGCGCCGACTGGAGTTCGCCGACGAGATGCCCCTCGGCCCGAGCATGAAGGTCCTCAAGCGGGAGCTGCGCACGCGCTACACGGCCTGACCGGCGCCCGCGTTCCGCCCGACCGGGAGCCGTCCGGCGAGACGCTCCTTACGCGGGCGAGTTGCGTGGGCATAGCATCGGTCCCCGCATGAACACGATGACGCTCTGGCACATATCCAGCTGGGAGTTCGCCGCCCTGGCCGCCGCGGCAATGCTCGTCGGCTTCTCCAAGACCGCCGTGAGCGGGGCCAACACGGTCAGCCTGGCGATCTTCGCCGCCGTACTGCCCGCCCGCGCCTCGACCGGCGTCCTGCTGCCCATCCTGATCGTCGGTGACGTGCTCGCCGTCCTCACCTACCGGCGCCACGCCCACTGGCCCACGCTGTGGCGGCTGTTCCCCGCAGTCGCCGCCGGAGTCGTCCTCGGCACCGTGTTCCTGGTGTGGGCGGACGACGCGGTCGTCCGGACCTCGATCGGCGCCATCCTGCTGCTCATGGCGGCGGTCACCGTGTGGCGCCGCAGGGCCGCCGTCCAGGACGACGAACCCGACGGCGTCGTCACGCGCTCGGGCCGCGTCAAGGCCCGCTCCTACGGGGTGCTCGGCGGGTTCACCACGATGGTCGCCAACGCGGGCGGCCCCGTGATGTCGATGTATCTGCTCTCGGCGGGCTTCCGCAAGCTCGGCTTCCTCGGCACCTCCGCCTTCTTCTTCCTGATCGTCAACGTGTCCAAGCTGCCCTTCAGCGCGGGACTCGGACTGATCGACGGCCACTCCCTGCTGCTGGACGCCGCGCTGGCCGTCTTCGTCGTGCCGGGCGCGTTCCTCGGGAAATGGGCCGTGAACCGGATCAACCAGCTCCTCTTCGAGCGCCTGGTGATCGCGGCGACGGTGGTGGGCGGAATCCAACTGCTCCTCCACTGAGTCGGACCGCCCGGCCGGGGCAGTCGTGACGCGTCGGAAAGATCCGTCGCGGAACACGGTGGATCTTTCCGGCACCGGCCTCGCATCTTCGCCCCAGCGCCCTTGGAAAGCGCTTACTGCACTGTTAGCTTGACGCGGCGCGCCCGCTCACCGCGGCCGTGTCCTCCTGCCCTGCCGACGTCTGAGAGAAGGGCCGCTTCCATGGCGGACATCCAACCGCCGCCCGCCTGGCTGGCGGACGCGGTGATGTACCAGATCTATCCGCAGACCTACGCCGACACCGACGGGGACGGCATCGGGGACCTGCCCGGGGTGCTGCGCCGGCTGGAGTACCTGGAGTGGCTCGGCGTCGACACGGTCTGGCTCAGCCCGCTGTTCGCCTCGCCCTTCGCGGACGCCGGATACGACGTCAGCGACTACCGGACCGTCGCCCCCCGCTACGGCACGAACCACGACCTGGCCACCCTCGTCGAGGAGGCCCGCTCGCGCGGCATCCGGGTCATGCTGGACCTGGTCGCCGGGCACACCTCCGACCAGCACGCGTGGTTCCGGGCCTCGGCCGACGATCCCGGCGACGACCGCTACATCTGGGCCGACACCACCGAGGCGCCGAGTCCCGCCTGGGTGCCCTCGCCCGGCACCCGGCCGGGGTACTACCTGCCCAACTTCTATCCCGTCCAGCCGGCCCTCAACTTCGGCTACGCGCGCCAGGACCCGGCCGAACCCTGGCGCCAACCTGTCGACGCCCCGGGACCCCTCGCCAACCGGGCGGCGCTGCGCGAGATCATGGCCTACTGGTTCGACCGCGGTGTCGCGGGGTTCCGCGTCGACATGGCGTTCTCCCTGGTGAAGGACGATCCCGACCGCTCGGCCACCGCCGCCCTGTGGCGCGAGACGCGGGCCTGGATGGACGAGACCTACCCGGACCGGGCACTGCTCTCCGAGTGGGGCGACCCCAAGACCTCCGTGCCCGCCGGGATCCACGCCGACTTCTTCCTCCACTTCGTCGGCCGCCCGCTGCGCTCGCTGTGGGGCAACGCCCAGGGGAGCCACAACCCGGTCTGGGGCGAGGACCCCTGCTTCTTCGGACCCGACGGCGACGGTTCGATGCGGGAGTTCCTCGAAGCGTGGCGCGAGGCCGACACGGCCATCGCCGGAGCGGGCTACGTCGCTCTCCCGACGGCCAACCACGACTTCTCCCGGCTCGTGTGCGGCACCCGCACCCGGGACATGGTCGCGCCCGCCTTCGCCTTCCAGCTCACCTGGCCCTCCCTGCCCGTCATCTACTACGGCGACGAGATCGGCATGCGGTATCTGCCGGGGCTGCCGAGCAAGGAGGGCAGTCAGCTCGGCGACGAGGCGCGCCAGGGTTCCCGTACACCGATGCAGTGGGACGACGGACCGAACGCGGGCTTCTCCACGGCCGCCGAGGAGGACCTGTATCTGCCGCTCGACCCGGCCGTCGACCGGCCGTCCGTGGCCGCGCAGCGGGCCGACGACCGATCGCTCCTGCACCAGGTGCGCGCCCTGATCCGGCTCCGGCGCGAACACCGGGAACTGGGCACGCACGGGCCGGTCGAGGTGCTCGACTCCGGCTATCCGCTGGTCTACACGCGCGGCGACTCCTACCTCGTGGCCGTCAACCCGAGCGGACGGCCGGAGACCTGCACCCTCCGTGACGTGACCGTCGGCCCGGCCCTGCTCGCGCGGGGCGTCGAGGCGCACCCCGACGGCACGATCACCACCGAGCCGTTCTCCTACGGCGTCTTCCGCCTGGCTCCCTGACCGAGGCCGATCGACGCTGGCTCCCCGACCGCGAGCGGCGGGGGCGTGTCCGGGACCCGCCGGCGCGCCCCCGTAGGCTCGGGCCATGTCCCCCCACGTCCTCGTCCTCGGCGGCACGACCGAGGCGCGTGAACTCGCCGCCGAACTCACCGCGCGTCCCGGCGTACGGGTGACGACCTCGCTGGCGGGGCGGGTGGCCCGGCCCGGCGCGGTCGAAGGGGACGTACGGACCGGCGGGTTCGGCGGGGCCGACGGGCTCGCGCGGTGGCTGCGGGAGCACCGGGTGGACGTTCTCGTGGACGCGACCCATCCGTTCGCTTCCGGCATCACCGCGAACGCGGCACGCGCCGCCACCGCCGCCGGCGTCCCCGCGGTGGTCCTGCGCCGCCCCGGCTGGCAGGCAGGCCCCGGCGACCGCTGGCACGAGGCCGGCTCCCTCTCGGAAGCCGCCGCACTGCTGCCCGGACTCGGCCGCCGCGTCTTCCTGACCACGGGCCGGCTCGGTCTCGCCGCGTTCGCGCACCTGTCCGGACCGCATTTCCTCGTCCGGTCGGTGGAGGCCCCCGGCCCGCCGCTGCCGCCGGACACCGAAGTGCTGCTGGCCCGCGGCCCGTTCACCCTTGACGACGAGAGAGCGCTCCTGCTCCGGCACCGTATCGACGTGCTCGTGACCAAGGACAGCGGGGGAGCCGCCACGGCCGCGAAACTGACGGCCGCCCGCGATCTCGCCCTGCCCGTGGTCGTCGTCCGCCGTCCGCCCCTGCCGGACGGGGTGAGCGCCGTGGCGGACGTGCCGTCGGCGCTCGCCCTGCTGGACCTCGCCGGGGACTGAACGGAGCGCTCGGGCCGGGATCCCGTCGGCTCCGGCGCCGCGCGACGGCGGGATGGTCAGGCCTTCGAGGCCGGCTCCAGTTCCCGGGACCGGTCGGGGATGTCCTGGGTGAGGTCCTCGACCAGCAGCCGCTTGGCGATGGTGTCGACGGCGGCGCGCAGTTCCGTGCCGGACGGCCGGCCCACGTCCTGCTCGACGCGTTCCGCGAGCCACCTGCCCCAGGCCGTGCCGATCACCCGTGCCTCGCGCTCACCGGCCGCCGTGTGGGAGAAGAGCGAGCCGTGCCGGGTGAGATAGCCCTCCTCGACCATGCGGTTGAACACCGGCACGAGGACCTCGGGCGGCAGATGGCGCCGGCCGGCGATCAGGTTGAGGTTGGCGTGGCCGACCATCCGGGTGAACAGCTCCACCTGCATCACGGCCCAGGCGCCCGCGACGTCCAGCCGGGTGTCCGACTCCGCGACGATCCGGCGGGCGGTCGCCATCTCCGTGCCCCCGATGATCTTCCCGACGGACGCCTCCAGCACCCGCTGGGAGTCGGTGCCGGCCGGTGACGCGAACCCCTCGCCCATGTCCGTCGAACCCAGCCGGGCGCTGTCCCGCAGCTCCACCTGCTTGAGGAAGAGCGCCACCACGAACCCGAGGAGGGCCACCGGCACGGTCCACAGGAACACCGTGTGGATGGTGTCGGCGTACGCCTCGATGATGGGCCGCGCCGTCCGGGCGGGCAGCCGGTGAAGGGCTTCCGGGCTCTGCGCCGCCCGGGCGACGACGGCGGGCGACACCGTGCCGGTCTCCGCGGCCGACCGCACGCCGTCGGCCAGGTTGGGCTTCAGCGCGTTGGTGTAGATCGTCCCGAAGACGGCCGTGCCGAAGGAGCTGCCGAGCGTACGGAAGAAGGTGACACCCGAGGTGGCCGTGCCGAGGTCGGTGTACTCCACGGTGTTCTGCACGACGATCGTCAGGACCTGCATGGACAGTCCGATGCCGGTGCCGAGCACGAACATGTACAGGGACTCCAGCCACGTCCCGGTGCCCGGTCCCATCAGGGACATCAGGTAGAGCCCCAGAGCCATCACCAGGGAACCGACGATGGGGAAGACGCGGTACTGCCCGGTCTTGCTGACCACGTTGCCGCTGAAGACCGAGGCGATGAGCAGTCCCACCACCAGGGGCAGCGTCCGGACACCGGAGATCGTCGCCGAGTCGCCGTCGACGTACTGCAGATACGTCGGCAGGAACGTCATCGCGCCGAGCATCGCGAAGCCCACGATGAAGCTGAGGATCGAGCACACCGTGAAGACCGGGTTGGAGAACAGGCGCATGGGCAGCATCGGCTGGGCCGCGCGGGTCTCCACCAGGCAGAACAGGCCGAGCGCGATCAGACCGCCCACGAACAGGGCGATGATGGTCGGCGATCCCCAGGCGTACTGGTTGCCGCCCCAGCTCGTCCCCAGGATCAGCGCGCTCGCGCCGACCGCGACGAGCGCGATGCCCAGATAGTCGATGACGGGCCGCGTGGCCGACTTCACCACGGGGATGGTGCGGGCCGCCGCGATCACCACGACGATCGCGATGGGCACGTTGATGTAGAAGGCCCACCGCCAGGAGAGGTGGTCCGTGAACAGCCCGCCGAGCAGCGGCCCGATGACCGTGGCCACACCGAAGACCGCGCCGATCGCGCCCTGGTACTTGCCCCGCTCGCGCAGGGGGATGACGTCCGCGATCAGCGCCATGGCGGTCACCATCAGACCGCCCGCGCCGATGCCCTGCATCGCCCGCCAGGAGATCAGCAGCGACATGTTCGTGGCGAGGCCGCACAGGAACGAACCGGTGATGAAGATGATCGCCGAGGCCTGGAAGACGATCTTGCGGCCGAACAGGTCGCCGAACTTGCCGACCAGCACCGTCGCCACGGTCTCGGCCAGCAGGTACGCCGTCACCACCCACGACATGTGCTCGGCGCCGCCCAGGTCCGACACGATCGTCGGCAGCGCGGTGCCCACGATCGTCTGGTCGAGCGCGGCGAGGAGAATGCCCAGCACGATCGTCGCGAAGACGATGTTGCGGCGCCGGCCGTCCAGCACCGGCGGTCCGGGCGCTTCCGCCGCGGGTGGCGCCGTATCCTCGGTGATCGTCACAAGCGCCACCCTCACACCCGGCGGCTCCCCGTGCATGCGGGGTCATCCGCCCGGCGTAGGGCGTCGTCGGCGCGCACCGACGTCCCGGACCGGGGGCTAATCCCGCGGATTCCTGCGCAGCAGATACGTGTCCATGATCCAGCCCTTGCGCTCCCGGGCCTCGGCGCGCAGCCGCTCGATGCGGGGTGCCGTCTCGGCCAGTGGTCCGGAGGCGAGGATCTCGTCGGGGGTCCCGATGTAGGCGCCCCAGTAGATGTCGATGTCCTGGTCCGCGTACTGGCGGAACGTCCGCTGGGCGTCGAGCATCACGACCACGTCGTCCACGCCCTCCGGGAAACCCTCCGCGAGGCGCCGCCCCGTGGTGATCTGCACGGGCCGGGCGACCCGGTTCAGACCCGTCCGGTGCCGGGCGACGAGCGCCGAGACACTGCTGATGCCGGGCACCACGTCGTACGAGAACTCCACGGTGTCCCGCTCCCGGATCTCCTCCAGGATGCCGAGCGTGCTGTCGTACAGCGCCGGGTCGCCCCACACCAGGAACGCGCCGCTCTCGTCCTCGCCCAGCTCCTCGGCGATCAGCCGTTCGTAGATGGCGCCGCGTGCGCTGCGCCAGTCCCCGACGGCCGGCGAGTACGCCGCGCCGCCCGCCGTCCGGTCGCGGTCCGGGTCACGCGCCTCGACCAGACGGTACGTCCCCTCCGGAACGTGCGCGTCGAGGATGTCGCGGCGCAGCCGGACCAGGTCGGACTTCACCTCGCCCTTGTCCAGGATGAAGAACACGTCCGTGCTCCTCAGCGCCTTGACCGCCTGCAGGGTGAGCTGCTCGGGGTCGCCCGCTCCGATGCCGATGACATGAATCTTTCGCACCCCCGGAGTCTGCCCCACGCCCGGGACGCCCGGCGCACCGCGTCCGGCTCCGCCTCAGCCGGCCCGCCCGCGCAGCCGCGGCGCCGACGCCGCCGCGTCGACCGGGACACCGCCACGCTCCACGGAATCCGCCAACTGCCTTGCCCAGTCGACCAGTTCCGCGAGCCCCAGATCGTGCGGCCGGGTCCGGCCGGTCTCCGCACCCCACTCCTCGACGGCTCCGGCGCCGCGCCGCAGCAGCCGGGCGCCGCCCGTCGTGTTCCCGCGGGCCGCGTGGGTGAGCCCCACGGCGAGCTGCGCCAGCCCGCGCCAGAGCCCCCGCTCGTCGTCCGGGCCGGACTTCCAGGCGTCCTCGAACACCTCGTGCGCGTGGAAGGGCCGTCCCGCGTCCAGCAGCGTCTGGGCCTCGGAGACCGACTCCCCGGGTGCGCGGACGACGCCCTCGGGCTGCCGCTCCACCCCGGCCGATCCGTACGGCAGGGGGCGGCCGAGGCCGTCGCGGGGCCGCGCGTTGCGCGCCCGGCCCTCGGGGTCCCGGTCACGACTCCCGCTCGACGGTGTCCGTGGTGTCCGTGGTGGTCCGCTCATGATCCGATTGTCCCGCTCTCCGCGCCCTCTGCGGGGCAGCCCCCGACGTGGGGTAAAGTTCTGTTCGCACGATCGCGCGGTCCGCCGCGCGGGACGCACCGGGACGTGGCGCAGCTTGGTAGCGCACTTGACTGGGGGTCAAGGGGTCGCAGGTTCAAATCCTGTCGTCCCGACCAGCTTTCGAGCAGGTCGGAGGCCGTTTTCTCATCCGTGAGAAAACGGCCTTCTCCGTCTCCCGGCCTGCCCGCTTCCCCGCGTCCCGTCGCCGCTAGGACAGGCGGCCGACGTGGGCCAGCGCCTGCCGCAGCAGCACTCCGTGACCGCCGGGCATCTCGTCCGCGACCATCGCCGACGAGGCCTCCTCCGGACTGAACCAGACCAGGTCGAGCGCGTCCTGCCGGGGACGGCAGTCGCCGGTCACCGGGACGATGTAGGCCAGGGACACCGCGTGCTGGCGCGGGTCGTGGAAGGGCGTGACGCCGAGTGTCGGGAAGTACTCGGCCACGGTGAAGGGCTGCAGGGAGGCGGGCACCCGGGGGAGTGCCACGGGGCCGAGGTCCTTCTCCAGGTGGCGCAGCAGCGCGTCGCGGACCCGCTCGTGGTGCAGCACCCGGCCGGAGACGAGGGTGCGGCTGACCGTCCCGTCCGGACCGATACGGAGCAGGAGCCCGATGTGGGTGACTTCGCCGTTGTCGTCGACGCGCACCGGGACCGCCTCGACGTACAGGATCGGCATGCGGGCGCGGGCCGATTCCAGTTCGTCGCGGGACAGCCAGCCGGGCGTGGTTTCGGTCAAGTCAGACATTGCTTGATCATACTTTCCGTGCGTCCGGTGCGTGCGTGTTGCTCGCGTCAACCATGCCTTACGGAAAGGGCGATCATGTATCCCCCGGCGTCTCCCGCCTGTGTCGGGACCCCGCGGGCGGCCGTCGCGGGGGCGGGCGGACGGGACACCGACGACGGGTTCGCCGGCTTGCCGGCCCCGGCGCGGGTGGCCTCGTAGCCTGGGCACCTGCCCGGCAGGACGACCTAGGGACCACGGGAGCGGCATGGCGGAGTACTTCGGCAGGGATGTCGCCACGAACGTCGGCGCGGACGTCAGTGCGAGCGTCGGTTCGGACGTCGGTACGGACTTCACGACCGAGATCACCGAAGCGGTCGTCGACAGCTTCGCCGGCACGCCCGACCCACGATTGCGCGGGCTGCTCGGCGCGCTCACCCGCCATCTCCACGACTTCGTCCGGGAGACGCAGCCGACCATGGAGGAGTGGGAACAGGCCATCGGCTTCCTGACGGCGACGGGGCACATGTGCACCGACACCCGGCAGGAGTTCATCCTCCTGTCGGACGTGCTCGGTGTCTCCATGCTCGTGGAGACCCTGAACGGCCACCGGGACCCGCGTACGACGGAGTCGACCGTCCTCGGCCCGTTCCACATGACGGCGTCGCCGCCGCGTGAACTCGGCGCGGACATCGACCTGATGGGCACCGGTGAACCGTGCGTGATCGACGGGCAGGTGCTCTCGCGCGACGGGACTCCGCTGCCCGGGGCGGTCCTCGACGTGTGGCAGGCGAACGGGGAGGGCTTCTACGACGTCCAGCAGCCGGACGTCCAGCCTCCGGGCAACGGGCGCGGACTCTTCACGGCCGACGCCGAGGGCCGCTTCCGGTTCCGCACCTGTGTGCCGAGCCCGTACCCGATCCCCACCGACGGCCCGGTCGGCGCCCTGCTGGGAGCCACCGCCCGGCACCCCTACCGCCCCGCCCACATCCACTTCATCGCCTCGGCGGCGGGCCACGCCCCCGTCACCACGCACATCTTCGTGGCGGGCGGCGCGCATCTCGAATCGGATGCCGTCTTCGCCGTCAAGAAGAGCCTCGTACAGGACTTCACCCAGACCGACGACCCCTCCCTGGCACGGGAGTTCGGCGTCGCGAACCCGTTCCGGCACGCGCACTTCGACCTCGTACTGGAGCCGGAATGAGCAACCTCCCCCAGAGCCCGCTCGACTTCTCCTACGAGACCCGGCCCGCACGGGTGGTGTTCCGGCCCGGCGCGGCGGTGAGCGCGACGCCCGGCGAGGCCGCCCGGCTCGGACTGCATCGCGTCCTGGTGATCTGCGGCAGCCGGGGCGAGGCCGTCGCGCGATCGGTGGCGGACGCCCTCGGCGACAGCTGTGCGGGGGTGCACGCGGGAGCCCGGATGCACGTCCCCGCGGAGGTGGCCGACCGCGCCGTCGAGGCGGCACGGGAGGCGGGCGCGGACGGCTGCGTCGCCGTCGGCGGCGGCTCGGCGATCGGCCTGGGCAAGGCGGTGGCGCTGCGCACCGGACTGCCGTTGATCGCCGTGCCCACCACCTACTCCGGCTCCGAGATGACGTCCGTGTGGGGCCTCACCGAGCACGGGGCCAAGCGCACCGGACGCGACCCGTCCGTGCAGCCGCGCTCCGTCGTCTACGACCCCGGACTGACCCTCGCCCTCCCGGTGCCCCTCTCGGTGACCAGCGGCGTCAACGCCCTCGCGCACGCCGTGGAGGCGCTGTACGCGCCCGACGCGTCCCCGCTCGTCTCCCTGATGGCCGAGGAAGGCGTCCGCGCGATGACGGGCGCCCTCCGGCGGGTGGCCGAGGCCCCCGGCGACCTGGAGGCGCGCGGACGCGCCCTGTACGGCGCCTGGCTCTGCGGCGCCTGCCTCGGCGCGACCACCATGGGACTGCACCACAAGCTCTGCCACGTGCTCGGCGGCACCTTCGGTCTGCCGCACGCCGAGACCCACACCGTGGTCCTGCCCTACGCCCTGGCCTACAACGCGGCCGCCGCGCCGCGGGCGATCACCGCGCTCGCGCGGGCGCTGGACACCGACGACGTGCCGCACGCCCTGCGGCAGTTCGCGGCAGACCTCGGCGCTCCGCGCACGCTCGCCGAACTCGGCCTGAAGGAGAGCGACCTGAGCCGGGCGGCGGCCGAGGTCGCCACGGAGTCGTACCCCAACCCCCGCGAGGTGACGGCCCACGGCGTCCTCGGGCTGCTGACGGCGGCGTACGAGGGCTGGGAGCCGCGGGCCGGGGGCGAGTGAGGGTTCCGGGGCCCCGGTCGCCGGTCGCGGAGCCGGTCCCGGCGGGACGGTACTTCGGCGACAACTGGGTTGCCGAGTAGGGGAGTTGTGCTGTCGGGGTGTCCGGATTACCCCAACAGTCCGTCGTGGAAAACGCATTGGCTGATCCTTCATCGCTCGGACACCCGCGGAGTCTGGCGTTTTCGCCGCACGCCCGGAAAGCTGATCTGGGCATGCCAACCTGACCGCGTGGTCTGCCCCGCCCCCACGCCGCGGTCGATCTGGAGGACGCAGTGAAGAGAAGCTCGCGGATCCGCAAGGTCTCGCTCATCCTCGGCAGCGCCGTCGCGCTGGTCGTCGCCTTCCCGGGCATGGCCCTCGCCGACCCGCCCAAGGCCTTGCCCGCGAACGCGGACGGACTGGAGCAGACGTTCCAGCCGGCCTTCGACTACGACACCGACGGCTGCTACCCGACGCCCGCCATCGGTCCCGACGGGACGGTCAACGGCGGCCTCAACCCCTCCGGCGCCCTGAACGGCCAGTGCCGCGACTCCTGGGACCTCGACAACACCAACGGCTACTCCCGCGAGAAGTGCAACAACGGCTGGTGCGCCATCATGTACGGCCTCTACTTCGAGAAGGACCAGGCGGTCGCGGGCAGCGGCCTCGGCGGACACCGCAACGACTGGGAACACGTCGTGGTGTGGGTCCAGGACAACGAGGCCAAGTACGTGTCCACCTCGGCCCACGGAAACTTCAACATCTACGGCCGGGACCAGATCCGCTGGGACGGCACGCACCCCAAGGTCGTCTACCACAAGGACGGCATCGGAACGCACTGCTTCCGGCCCGCGAACACCAACGACGAGCCGCCGGAGAACCACCAGCACACCTGGCAGTTCCCGACCCTGGTCGGCTGGAACGGCTACCCGGCCGGGCTGCGCGACAAGTTGAGCGCCTACAACTTCGGCAGCGCCGTGTTCGGCCTCAAGGACGGCAACTTCAACGCGCACCTCGTGAAGGCGAAGCCGGCCGGCATCACCTTCGACCCCAACGCCTGACGGGCGGCCCGCCGACCCCCGCTGGGCTGGGACGATGACGGTGCGTGCGGAGGCACCCACCGAGGTGCGGTAGGGTTCGGATGCGCGATCGCACGGGACACCGGGTGGCGGCGCATCGGGACGTGGCGCAGCTTGGTAGCGCACTTGACTGGGGGTCAAGGGGTCGCAGGTTCAAATCCTGTCGTCCCGACTTTACGAAGTCGTCGGCCGGAGGCCGTATCGGGTGACCGATACGGCCTCCGGCCGTTTCCAGGCCCGGCGGGGGCGGTGCGACCGGGGATCAGCCGCAGTCGAGGACCGTGGTGAGCGCCTCCCGCAGCGCCGCGGCGGGATCCGCGGACCCCTCCTCGGACCGCCAGGCGACGAACCCGTCGGGGCGGACCAGCACCGCGCCGTCCCTGGAGACGCCGTGGGCCTGCGCCCACTCCGTGTCGTCCGCGGGCGCCAGTTCGGCCTCGGGCCGGACGCCCACCCGGTAGGAGTCCAGCGGGACGTCGAGCTCCCGCGCCACGTCCTGGGCCGCGTCGTGCCAGCCGCCGCTGCCGTCCGCCGAGCTGAGCAGCACCATGGACCGCTCGTACAGGTCGAGCGTGGAGACCCGCTCGCCCGAGCGGGTCAGCCACTGGTGCGGCGCCCGCGTCCCCGGTTCACCCGTCAGCCGTACACCGTCGGGCACGACCGGGGCCGCCGGATCGGCGCCCACCACGGCACCCCGCGGGTACCGGTAGGCGAGCGCCACGTTCAGGATCCCGCCCTTCCTGCCGCCGGGACCCCCGGCACCTCCCGGACGCCCCGGGCCACCGGGTCCACCAGGGCCACCGGCACCGCCCGGGCCGGCCGCCGCGGGGGACGGCGTGTACCCCGGGTGGCTGTGCTCGACCGAACGCGACGAGGCCCGTGCGCTGGTCGCCTCCGCCACCGGCCGGCGCTCGGCGTCGTACGACGCGAGCAGCCCCGTGCCGGCCCAGCCGCCGATCACCGCGGACAGTTTCCAGGCCAGGTTGTGGGCGTCCTGGATACCGGTGTTGGAGCCGAACGCGCCGGTCGGGGACATCTCGTGCGCCGAGTCGCCCGCGAGGAACACCCGCCGGTCCGCGTACCGTTCGGCGACCCGCTCGGCCGCGTGCCAGGCGGCCCGCCCGGTGATCCGCACGTCCAGGTCCGGCACGCCCGTCGCCCGCCGGATGTGCTCCACGCACCGCTCGTCGGTGAACTCCTCGATGGTTTCGCCCCGTTCGGGATGCCAGGGGGCGTGGAAGACCCAGTGCTCCTTGTTGTCGACGGGCAGCAGCGCGCCGTCCGCCTCCGGATCGGTGAGGTAGCAGACGATGAACCGGCGGTCGCCCACGACCTCCGCGAGACCGCGGGAGGTGAACGTGACGCTCACGTTGTGGAACAGGTCGCCCGGCCCGGTCTGGCCGATGCGGAGCGCCTCACGGACGGGGCTGCGCGGTCCGTCCGCCGCGACCAGGTAGTCCGCGCGGATCGTGGTGTGCTCGCCGGTCTCGCGGCTCTTGACCATCGCGGTCACCCCGTCGGGGTCCTGCTCGAACGACATCAGCTCCGTGGAGAACCGGAGGTCGCCGCCCAGCTCCCGGGCGCTCTCCAGCAGCACCGGCTCCAGATCGTTCTGGCTGCACAGGCACCAGGCGCCGGGGCTGAAGCGGGCCAGGCCGCCGCCCGGGTCGATCTCCTTGAACAGCCACTCGCCCGCGTCGCCCACCAGGGACGGCGTCTGCAGGATGCCGTGGTTGTCCGCCAGCACCGAGGCGGCCTCCTCGATGCGCCGCTGCACTCCGGCCGTCCGGAAGAGCTCCATCGTGCGCACGTTGTTGCCGCGCCCGCGCGGATGGTGCGAGGTGCCCGAGTGACGCTCCACGAGGATGTGCGGTACGCCGAGACGGCCCAGGAAGAGCGAGGTGGAGAGTCCCACCAGCGAGCCGCCGACGATGAGGACGGGCGTGCGGTGACCGATCTCGCCGGCCCCTTCGAATCGGTTCATTGACTGCCTCCAGGCGTCGCCTGCGACGTGGTGGGAGATGACGATGCCGATTCCACGCCCTGTGGGACCGGTTCGCGCGTCGGAGGCACCCGGATGGCTCGCCGTTCACTCGTCCGACCCGGCGGGGTCGCGCAGTCGGGAGGTCCCGTCAACGATCGGCTCATGGCGGCCCCGGCCTTTTCGGACACCGCGGTCGTTCCTCGCTTTCCGTGACCAAGAGGAGAGGTGTGCCGGAATGACCATCTCGGGACGTATCTCGCAGTCGGCCTTCGACGGCTCCAGGCTTCGGGTGATTCTGCTGCTGGACCTGTACGAAGGGGCCCAGGAGCAGTTCCTCGAGGCGTACGAACTCATGCGCAACCAGGTCGCCTCGGTGCCCGGTCACATCAGTGACCAGCTGTGCCAGTCGATCGAGAACCCCTCGCAGTGGCTCATCACCAGCGAGTGGGAGAGCGCGCCCCCGTTCCTCGCCTGGGTGAACAGCGAGGAGCACGTCGAGACGGTACGGCCGATGCACAGCTGCGTCCGGGACACCCGGTCGATGCGCTACAGCATCCTCCGCGAGACCCACCCCGCCCAGGACCTCACCGGACAGCCCGCCTCGCCGGCCCCGCAGGTGGAGGCCCGCGTCGGAGACGGCGTCGCCCGCCACGCCCTCACCTTCACGGTGAAGCCCGGCTCCGAGTCCAAGGTCGCCGAGCTGCTGGCCGGCTACACGTCGCCGCAGGCCCAGGTCGACGACAACACCCGGCTGCGCCGCACCTCGCTCTTCATGCACGGCAACCGCGTCGTACGCGCCGTGGAGGTGGAGGGCGACCTCCTCGCCGCGCTGCGCCACGTGGCACGCCAGCCCGAGGTGCGGGCGGTCGAGGAGGCCATCAACCCGTACCTGGAGCAGGACCGGGACCTGAGCGACCCGGACTCCGCGCGGGTCTTCTTCACCCGGGCGGCGCTGCCCGCCGTGCACCACGTGGTCTCCGGCCGCGAGGAGCCCGCGCAGCTGCGGCGGCACGCCCTGTACTACCCGGCACGGCCGGGCTGCGGAACGGAGCTGGCGAAGTTCCTCTCCCACCAGGACGAGGCGGCGGCCGACGACCAGGGCAGCCCCGTGTACCGCAGCACCGTTTTCCAGCGTGACGACATCGTCGTCCGGCTGATCGACATCGTGGGCGAGCTCGACCTGGACCCCGTCGCCTCGCTCGGCCTCAAGGGCCCCCAGAAGGCCGCCGAGCTGGAACGCCTGCTCGACGGTGCCGCGATCGGCGTCGAAGGCGCCCTGTCGACGGAACGCAACACCAACCGTCTGCTGTCGCACGCCGACATGCTGCCCGTCACCGACCGCAGCGCGTCGGACTCCTGAGGGACTCCACAGCCAGCGTCCGCGGACGTCCCACCCGGCGTCCCCGCCCCACCCGGAGGAACCAAGCATGATCACGAATCATCCACGCATCGTGGACCTGAGCGAGACGGAACCCAACCGCAGGCGCGGCGGAGACGTCCGGGCCATGCTCACGCCCGCCACCGCGGGGTCCACCAGCGGCTTCATGGGCCTGGCCATCATGCAGCCCGGCGAGCGCATCAGCGAGCACTACCACCCGTACTCCGAGGAGTTCGTGTTCGTGGTGAACGGCGCCCTCGAAGTCGACCTGGACGGCGAGGCGTTCGCGCTCCAGCCCGACCAGGGTCTGCTCATCCCGATCAACATGCGGCACCGCTTCCGCAACGTCGGCGACACCGAGGCCCGCATGGTCTTCCACCTCGGCCCGCTCGCCCCGCGCCCGAGCCTCGGCCACGTCGACACCGAGGAGACGGACGACACCCAGCCCGCTCCGCGGTTCGCCACCACCGGGCCGGACCTGTCCGCGCCGGACCACGGACAGGCGTCCGAGCGAAGTGGGGCCATACAGTGACCCGGCGAGTGGCCGTCACCGGCATCGGTGTGGTCGCTCCGGGCGGAACCGGGACGAAGGCGTTCTGGGACCTCCTCGCAAGCGGCCGCACCGCGACCCGCGGCATCACGCTCTTCGACCCTGCGGGACTGCGCTCCCGCATAGCCGCCGAGTGCGACTTCGACCCTCTCGCGCACGGACTCGACCCGCAGCTCGTCCGCGACGCCGACCGCTACATCCAGTTCGCGGTCGTCGCCGCCGGGGAAGCCGTCCGTGACGCGGGCATCGACACCGCCGAGCAGGACCCCTGGCGCGTGGCGGTCTCCCTCGGCAGCGCCGTCGGCGGCACCACCCGCCTGGAGCACGACTACGTCAAGGTCAGCGAGGGCGGCAGCCGGTGGGACGTCGACCACCGCACCGCCGACCCCCAGCTGCACCTGGCGTTCTCGCCCAGCACGCTCGCCTCGGTCGTCGCCGAGGAGTTCGGGGCCCAGGGGCCCGTGCAGACCGTCTCCACCGGCTGCACCTCAGGACTCGACGCGGTCGGCTACGCCTTCCACACCATCGAGGAGGGCCGGGCCGACATCTGCATCGCCGGCGCGTCCGACTCCCCGATCTCCCCGATCACCATGGCCTGCTTCGACGCCATCAAGGCCACGTCGCCGGACAACGACGACCCGGAGCACGCCTCACGGCCCTTCGACGCCCACCGCAACGGGTTCGTCATGGGCGAGGGCGCCGCGGTACTGATCCTGGAGGAGTACGAACACGCCAGGGCACGCGGCGCGCACATCTACTGCGAGATCGGCGGCTACGCCACCTACGGCAACGCCTACCACATGACCGGTCTGACCAGTGAGGGACTGGAGATGTCCCGGGCGATCGACACCACGCTCGACCAGGCCCGTCTCGACCCCACACTGATCGACTACGTCAACGCGCACGGCTCCGGCACCCGGCAGAACGACCGCCACGAGACCGCAGCCGTCAAGCGCTCCCTGGGCGACCACGCCTACGGCACGCCCATGAGCTCCATCAAGTCCATGGTGGGCCACTCGCTCGGCGCGATCGGCGCCATCGAGGTCGTCGCCTGCGTCCTCGCCCTGAAGCACCAGGTCGTACCGCCCACGGCGAACTACGAGACCCCGGACCCGGAGTGCGACCTGGACTACGTGCCGCGCACCGCCCGCCCGCGGAAGCTGAGGAACGTGCTCTCCGTCGGCAGCGGATTCGGCGGGTTCCAGTCCGCGGTGCTGCTGACCGGGCCGGAAGGGAGGACACGATGAGCACGCAGCGTACGCAGCGCCCCGGGCGCGCCGCCGTCACCGGCATCGGAGTCATCGCCCCCAACGGACAGACCGCCGACGCCTACTGGAAGTCCGTCAGGGAGGGGCTCGGCGTCCTCGACCGGATCACCCGCGAGGGCTGCGGGCATCTGCCGCTGCGCGTCGCGGGCGAGGTCCGGTCGTTCGAGGCCGCCGACCTCATCGAGGAGCGGTTCCTCGTCCAGACCGACCGCTTCAGCCACTTCGCACTGGGCGCGACGGTCCTCGCCCTCGACGACGCCGGACTCGGTGACGTCGACCCCGAGGAGGCGTACGACATCGGCGTCGTCACCGCCGCGGGATCCGGCGGCGGCGAGTTCGGCCAGCGCGAACTGCAGAAGCTGTGGGGTCAGGGATCCCGGTACGTCGGCCCGTACCAGTCCATCGCCTGGTTCTACGCCGCCAGCACCGGTCAGATCTCCATCCGCGGCGGCTTCAAGGGTCCCTGCGGTGTGGTCGCGAGCGACGAGGCGGGCGGACTGGACGCCGTCGCGCACGCCGCCCGCGGTGTCCGGCGCGGTACCGGCGCGATGGTCGTCGGCGCGGCGGAGGCCCCCCTCGCCCCGTACTCGATGGTCTGCCAGCTCGCCTACCCCGAGCTCAGCACCGTCGAGGACCCCGACCGCGCCTACCGCCCCTTCACCAAGGGAGCCTGCGGCTTCGTCCCCGCCGAGGGCGGCGCCATGTTCGTCGTCGAGGACGAGCGGCGGGCCCGTGAACGCGGGGCGACCGTCCGGGCCGTCGTCGCCGGACACGCGGCGACCTTCACCGGTGCCTCGCAGTGGGAGCGGTCCAGGGAGGGACTCGCGCAGGCCATCCGCGGCGCCCTCGCCGAGGCCGACTGCGCGCCGGAGGAGATCGACGTCGTCTTCGCGGATGCCCTCGGTGTCCCCGAGGCCGACCGGGCCGAGGCCCTCGCCATCGCCGACGCCCTCGGCGCGCACGGGACCCGGGTCCCCGTCACGGCACCCAAGACGGGCATCGGACGCGCCTACTGCGGGGCGCCCCTGCTCGACACGGCGGCCGCGGTGCTCGCGATGGAGCACGGCCAGGTACCGCCCACCCCGAACGTGTTCGACATCTGCCACGACCTCGACCTGGTGACGTCGGACGCCCGTCCCGCCGAGCTGCGGACGGCCCTGATCCTCAGCCGGGGACTCATGGGCTCCAACGCGGCGCTCGTCGTGCGCCGCGGAGACTCCGCCCGCTAGTCCGGGCGGCAAGTGAGGAGAACACACGCATGATCACCACCGAAGTGACCCTCGACGAACTGGCCGCGCTGATGAAGAAGGCGGCCGGGATCACCGTCGACCCCCAGGAACTCGCGAAGGCCTCCGACGCGCCCTTCGGCACCCTCGGCCTCGACTCGCTCGCGCTGCTCGGCATCGTCGGCGAGCTGGAGAACCGGTACAGCCGGCCCCTCCCGCCGGACGCCGAACGCTGCAAGACCCCCCGCGAGTTCCTCGACCTCGTCAACGACACCCTCAAGGCTGGAGCCTGACGTGCCCGGACACACCGACAACAGCATCACCATCGACGCCCCTCTCGACCTCGTCTGGGACATGACGAACGACATCGAGAACTGGCCCCGGCTGTTCAGCGAGTACGCCTCCCTCGAAGTCCTCTCCCGGGAGGGCGACTCGACGACGTTCCGCCTCACCATGCACCCGGACGAGAACGGGAAGGTGTGGAGCTGGGTCTCGGAGCGCACCATGGACCGCGCCGCGCGGACCGTCCGGGCCCGCCGCGTGGAGACCGGCCCCTTCGCGCACATGAACATCCGGTGGGAGTACGAGGAGACGCCGGCCGGCACCCACATGCGGTGGGTGCAGGACTTCGCGATGAAGCCCGAGGCCCCGGTCGACGACGACTGGATGACGGACAACATCAACCGGAACTCCGCCACCCAGATGGGCCTCATCCGGGACAAGATCGAGCAGGCCGCCCGGGAGCGCCGCAGCGCGCCCGTCAGCTGACCCACGGCACACAGGAAGGACCGTCCGATGCACCACGCCCTGATCGTCGCCCGTATGGCGCCCGGTTCGGCGCCCGCGATCTCCGACGTGTTCGCCGCCTCCGACCGCGGCGAACTGCCGCACCTCATCGGGGTCAACCGGCGCAGCCTCTTCCAGTTCGGTGATGTGTACCTGCACCTCATCGAGTCCGAGCGGGACCCGGCGCCGGCCATCGCGAAGGTGGCGGGACACCCGGAGTTCCGGAACGTGAGTGACGAACTGGCGGCGTACGTGAGCGCCTACGACCCGCAGACGTGGCGGAGCCCCAAGGACGCCATGGCGCAGTGCTTCTACACGTGGGAGCGGAACACCGCGTCCTGACCGGGCACCCCGGAACACACCCGAGGCCGCCGGCTCCGCGAGAAGCGGAACCGGCGGCCTCGGGTTTTCCGGGTTCTTCGTGCGGCTCTGTTCGAGGTGTCCTGCCAGGATCAGGCGGGGACCGTGCACTCGAAGGCGTGCAGGTACGCGTTCACCGGGCGGACCTCGCCGATGACCAGACCGGCGTCCGTGAGCCGGTCGACCATGCTCTGCCGGGTGTGCTTGGCGCCGCCCACGTTCAGGAGGAGCAGCAGGTCCATGGCGGTCGTGAACTTCATGGAGGGCGTGTCGTCCACCAGGTTCTCGATGACGATGACCCGGGCACCGGGACGCGCGGCCCTGCGGACGTTGGCGAGCGCCCGGCGGGTGCTCTCGTCGTCCCATTCCAGGATGTTCTTGATGATGTACACGTCGGCCTGCACCGGGATGTCCTGGCGGCAGTCACCGGGCACGATCCGCACCCGCTCCGCCAGTGCCCCGCCCTCGCGCAGCCGGGCGTCGGCGTTCTCCACCACGCCCGGCAGGTCGAGCAGCGTGCCGTGCAGGGCGGGGTGCTTCTCCAGCAGGCTCGCCACGACCTGCCCCTGTCCGCCTCCGATGTCCGCGACCGAGGTGACGCCCTCCAGGTCGAGCAGCTCGGCGACGTCCCGCGCGGACTGCGCGCTGGACGTGGTCATGGCGCGGTTGAAGACGTGCGCGGACTCGGGCGCCTCCTCGTTGAGGTAGGTGAAGAACTCCCGGCCGTACACGTTCTCGAAGACGTTGTCGCCGGAGCGGACCGCCTCGTCGAGCTGCGGCCAGACCGCCCACGTCCACGGCTCGGTGCACCACAGGGCGATGTACCGGAGGCTGTGCGGGTCGTCCTCGCGCAGCAGCCGGGACATCTCCGTGTGCCCGAAGGTGCCGTCCGGGTGCTCCACGAAGACGCCCTGGCAGGACAGCGCGCGCAGCAGCCGGCGCAGCGTGTGCGGCTGGGTCTTCACCGCCGCCGCCAGGTCCTCCACCTCCATGGGGCGGTCGTCGAGCGCGTCGGCCACGCCGAGGCGGGCGGCGGCGCGTACGGCGGCGGCGCAGGCCGCTCCGAACACGAGCTCCCGCAGCCGCATGGGCGGCGGGGGAGTCTGGTCGACCTGTTCGACTGTCGTCATGGGTGCCTCGCTTCTGGTGTCGTGCTGTACGGGGGAGGGGGACCGGAGTGCTGGGGGAGCTCCCCCGATCAGCACAGCCCGGCG
Source organism: Streptomyces sp. M41(2017) (assembly GCF_002078175.1). Taxonomy (GTDB): domain Bacteria; phylum Actinomycetota; class Actinomycetes; order Streptomycetales; family Streptomycetaceae; genus Streptomyces. The sequence goes on from NZ_MWFK01000001.1 coordinate 4,973,817, forward strand.
GGTACGGAGACCTTGCAGGAGTTGCCCCGGAACGTGTTGCCCTGGCCGGTGTCACGGTTGGCGAGGTCGGCGGGGCCGTTGCGCCGCAGGATGTTGTCGCGGACGTCGTTGTGTTCGTTGAGGGCGCCCACGAAGCTCTTGAACAGGACGATGCCGCCGGACAGCGGGGACGTGCCGACGTTGTCCTCGATCCGGTTGCGCGTCACGTGGATGTCCTCCGCGCCGGTGAGGACGATGCCGGAGCCCTGGAGGAAGGGCAGCCGCGCGGTCTTGGGGCAGAACTTGTTGTTGGCGTGGATGTGGTTCTGACGCACGGTCACGGCACCGACCCGCGGCTTGTTCTCGTCGCCGACGATGTTGATGGCGGAGCAGTTGCCGGTGGCGTCGTTGTGGCCGACGGTCAGGTTACGCAGCCGTCGTACGGTGATGCCGATGCGGTTGCCGCTGAGCAGGTTGCGGGAGACGACGGCGCCGTCGGTGTCCAGGGCGCCTTCCTCGGCGGTGACCGTGTTGGAGAGGAAGACTCCGGCGTCACCGTTGTTCCGGGCGGTGTTGCCGACGATCCGCGTGCGCGTGGAGCGCTCGGTGGCGAGCCCCCACTGACCGTTCTGCTCGGTGGTCACGGCGCGGACGGTGAGACGGTCGGTGCCGGTCGCCCAGAGGCCCTGCTTGGTGAAGCCCCGCAGGGTCAGGGCGGCCACGGTGACGTTCCGGACGGGGATGCCGCCCGTGCCGGTGACGCAGACGCCGTTGCCCGCGCCGGCGCACGCGTCGGCGGCGGTCGTCGTGCCCGGCACGATCACGGTGTTGCGGGCGCCGGAGCCTCGCAGGGTCAGGCCCGACACGGTGATGCGGACGCTCTCGTGGTAGGTGCCCGGCGAGACGACGACGGTGTCGCCCGGCTTCGCCGCGTCCACGGCCTTCTGGATGGATTCGCCGGCGCGCACGAGGTGCACCGACCGGTGGGCGGCCGAGGGGGCGGCGGCGCCCACGCCCGACGCCACGACCGCCGCCGCGCAGGCGAGGTGGGCCAACTGTCGTTTGGTCATAGGCCGAAGTTATGAAGGGGGGTTGCGGCCCGCCACCGGTGATCGCCCAGGTGGGCCCGCCCCTGTCACCGTGACGCGCCGAGGCGGAGAGGAACGCCGTGACCGCCGATGCGGACGGCCCGGGTGCCGGGAGCCGCGTCCTGGGTCGCCCCTCCCCTGCCCGCGTCTCGTGCCGGCCCGGCCGACCGCCGGCCGGCCGCCGTGCCCCTGACCGCGCCCACACCGCGCCGTCAGGAACGCCGGCCGCCGGCGCTACGGCCGCCCCGACGGGAGCGGTAGGCCGATCCAGCGTCGGCCGGACCGGTGAACCCGAGGTCCGACAACGCGCCCCTGGCCCGGATTTCGGTGATTGTCCCGTCGTGGGAGGCCTCGGCTCCTCCGGTCCGGAGCCATCCCGTGAAGCAGACTTTCCCGGTACCCAATCCGGACGACGAAGGGCCTGATCATGGCTGATGTCGACGTACTCGTGGTGGGCGCGGGCCCGGTGGGTCTGACGGCGGCGGCCGAGCTGCGACGGCACGGCGTGGACTGCCGCATCGTGGATCGGCTGGCCACCCCGGACCCCTATGCCAAGGCGATCGGTATCGTGCCCCGCACGCTGGAGGTGTGGGAGGCGATGGGCCTGGTCCACAGAGTTCTGGACGAGGCCGTACCGCACCTGGGTCAGCTGGTCTACATCGACGGCAAGCCCCGCCCGCGCGTCGAGCTCACGCTGCCGCCCGAGATCTCCTATCCCTTCGCCACGCTGCCCCAGTACGAGACCGAGCGGCTGCTCGCCGAGCACCTGGCGGGCTTCGGCACGGAAGTCGAGCGGGCGGTCGAACTGCGCTCGCTGGAGCCGCGCCCGGACGGTGTCGACGTCGTTCTCGCGCGCGCCGACGGATCGACCGAGCGTCTGCGGGCCCGCTACGTCGTGGGCTGCGACGGCGCGCACAGCCTGGTCCGCAGGTCGGCCGGGCTCACCTTCGAGGGCGACGCCCTCCCGGAGCAGTACATGATCGGCGACGTCGAGGTCGACTGGGAGCTTCCCGCCGGCTACAGCATGCGGTCCGTGAAACTGGACGCGAACGGCGAGGTGGACGACATGGTCGTCTGCATCCCGATGCCGGGCGTCCGTCGGTACTGGCTGTCGATGCTGCGCCGCGAGGCCGGAGCCGACGGCGAGGACGTCCCGGGCGCACCGGACGGGACGGCCCTCGGTGCGGGAGACGGGCGGGGCCTGGACCTCGGCCAGATCCAGGCCGTGCTCGACCGGCTGTCCCCGGAGGTGACGACCGCCTCCACGCTGCGCTGGTCCTCCACCTTCCGGACCAGTCACCGCCTGGTCGACCGCTACCGCAACGGCCGTGTCTTCGTCGCCGGGGACGCCGCGCACATCCAGCCGCCGATCGGCGGGCAGGGTCTGAACACCGGAGTGCAGGACGCCTACAACCTCGCCTGGAAGCTGGCCCTCACCGTCCGCGGCCTGGCCACGGACGACCTGCTCGACAGCTACCACGCCGAACGCCACCCGATCGCCCGGGAAGTCGTCGGCCGCACCGTCCGTCACGCTGCCAACGTCCGCCGGGCCGGCGCCGGCCCCCTCAACAACGGCAACGACACCGAGACGGCGATGCTGCGCCAGGCCCAGCTGCTGGTCGCCTACCCGGACAGCCCGCTGACCCAGCCCCGGCCGGCGGACCACGGACCCGAGGCCGGTCCGGTGCCCGGTGACCGGGCCCCGGACTGCCGCGGCCTGCTGAGCGATCTCGCCACCTACCCGCGGCGGCTGTTCGACCTGCTGCGGACCCCGCGGCACGTGCTGCTGCTCTTCGCGGGTGCGGAGCACGCGTCGGGCGAGGGGGCCGCCCGCCTCGAAGCCTGCGCCGCCGAGGCGCGTCGCGCCGCCCACGGCCTGCTCGACGCCTACGTGGTGACCGCCGCCGAGGTGCCGGAGGACGCCCGGCCGGTCGGTCTGCGTCCGCCGCGGGTGCGGGACGCCGCGGGCGAGTTCCGGGCCGCCTACGCGCCGCGTGACGGCGAGGCCGTCCTGATCCGCCCGGACGGGCACCTCTCCGGACGCTTCCACTGCGCCGTGCCGGACCATCTGACGGCACACCTGCGCCGGACGTTCGCCTGACCCCTCGCCTGACGCCGCCGTCGGGGACGAGCGCCCGAGGAACGCGGGTGTCCGTGCCGGCGTACGGCACCGGCGGAGTTCGTCACGACGCACGCCGCCCCGGCCGGGGAGTCCGGCCGGGGCGGCGTGCGTGGAGCTGCGGCCGCGGAGTCGCCTCCGCGGGCCGGCGCGTGGGTCAGGCGAGGGTCGCCAGCGCCTCGTTCCAGGTGGCCGACGGGCGCATGACCGAGGCGGCCTTGGCCGGGTCGGGCTGGTAGTAGCCGCCGATCTCGGCGGGCTTGCCCTGGACGGCGTTCAGCTCGTCGACGATCGTCTGCTCCTGGGCGGTCAGCACCTCGGCGAGCGGGGCGAACACCTTGGCGAGGTCCGCGTCGTCGGTCTGCCGGGCCAGCTCGTTCGCCCAGTACAGGGAGAGGAAGAAGTGGCTGCCGCGGTTGTCGATGCCGCCGACGCGGCGGGTCGGCGACTTGTCCTCGTTGAGGAAGGTCGCCGTCGCGCGGTCGAGGGTGTCGGCGAGCACCTGGGCGCGCGCGTTGCCCGTGGTGGTCGCGAGGTGCTCGAAGCTGGACGCCAGGGCGAGGAACTCGCCGAGGCTGTCCCAGCGGAGGTAGTCCTCCTTGACGAGCTGCTGCACGTGCTTCGGCGCGGAGCCGCCGGCGCCCGTCTCGAAGAGGCCGCCGCCCGCCATCAGCGGGACGATCGACAGCATCTTGGCGCTGGTGCCCAGCTCCAGGATCGGGAACAGGTCGGTCAGGTAGTCGCGCAGCACGTTGCCGGTGACCGAGATGGTGTTCTCGCCGCGGCGGATGCGCTCCACGGACAGCTTGGTCGCCTCGACCGGGGGCAGGACACGGATGTCCAGGCCCTCGGTGTCGTGCTCCGCCAGGTACCGCTCGACCTTCTCGATGAGCACGGCGTCGTGGGCGCGCTCGGCGTCCAGCCAGAACACGGCCGGGTCGCCGGTGGCGCGGGCGCGGGTGACGGCCAGCTTCACCCAGTCCTTGATCGGGGCGTCCTTGGTCTGGCAGGCGCGGAAGATGTCGCCGGCGGAGACGGTCTGCTCCAGGACGACGTCGCCGGCCTGGTCGACGAGGCGGACGGTGCCGGTGGTCGGCACCTCGAAGGTCTTGTCGTGGCTGCCGTACTCCTCGGCCTTCTGCGCCATGAGGCCGACGTTCGGGACGGTGCCCATGGTCGACGGGTCGAAGGCGCCGTTGGCGCGGCAGTCGTCGAGGACGACCTGGTACACGCCGGAGTAGCTGCTGTCCGGCAGCACCGCGAGGGTGTCGGCCTCCTGGCCGTCCGGGCCCCACATGTGGCCGGAGGTGCGGATCATGGCCGGCATCGAGGCGTCGACGATGACGTCGGACGGCACGTGCAGGTTGGTGATGCCCTTGTCGGAGTCGACCATCGCCAGCTCGGGGCCCTCGGCGAGCTCGGCGTCGAAGGACGCCTTGATCTCGGCGCCCTCGGGCAGGGACTCCAGGCCCTTGTAGATGCCGCCGAGCCCGTCGTTCGGGGTCAGACCGGCGGCGGCGAGCGTCTCGCCGTACCGCGCGAACGTCTTCGGGAAGAAGGCGCGCACCACGTGACCGAAGACGATCGGGTCGGAGACCTTCATCATCGTGGCCTTGAGGTGGACCGAGAACAGCACGCCCTCGGCCTTGGCGCGGGCGATCTGCGCGGTGAGGAACTCGCGCAGCGGCGCGACGTGCATGACGGACGCGTCCACGACCTCGCCGGCCAGGACGGGTACGGACTCGCGCAGCACGGTGGTGGTGCCGTCGTCGCCGACCAGCTCGATGCGCAGCGCGCCGGCCTCGGAGATCACCGCGGACTTCTCGGTGGAGCGGAAGTCGTCGACGCCCATGGTGGCGACGTTCGTCTTCGAGTCGGACGTCCACTTGCCCATGCGGTGCGGGTGGGTCTTGGCGTAGTTCTTGACCGACGCGGGGGCGCGGCGGTCGGAGTTGCCCTCGCGCAGCACCGGGTTCACGGCGCTGCCCTTGACCTTGTCGTACCGGGCGCGGATGTCGCGCTCCTCGTCCGACTTCGGGTCGTCCGGGTAGTCCGGGAGCGCGTAGCCCTGCGCCTGAAGCTCGGCCACGGCCGCCTTCAGCTGGGGGATCGACGCCGAGATGTTCGGCAGCTTGATGATGTTGGCCTCGGGCGTCTTGGCCAGCTCACCCAGCTCGGTCAGCGCGTCCGCGATGCGCTGGTCCTCCCGGAGGTACTCCGGGAAGAGGGCGACGATGCGCCCGGCAAGCGAGATGTCACGGGTCTCCACAGTGACACCCGCCTGCGAGGCGTACGCCTGGACCACCGGCAGGAACGAATACGTCGCCAGGGCCGGGGCCTCGTCAGTGTGCGTATAGATGATGGTCGAGTCAGTCACCGGGTGCTCCGCTCCACGTCTGCAACATTGCTCGACATCAAGATATCTCGTGAGCGACCCGGCCTCGACAGGGGTCCGCGCCGGGCGGGGCGGGCCCGCGGGAAACAGCCGCGGGCCCGGGGTCCGCGTCCGGCGCGGTGCGGTCACGTTCCGCGGGAGCCCGTCACGCTCCGCGCGTGAGCCGCCGAGCCGTGCCCGGACGCGGCCGGTCGGGCGGCGGGCGCCTCACGGGCGGGACGCCGCCTCGCGCTGGTGCGGGATGGCGGATTCCGGAAGGGGGATGCCGCCGCCCTGGAGGGCGACGGTGCGCGCCGGGGACGGGATGCGGATGCCCTCGTCCCGGTAGCGCCTGTGCAGGCGCTTGATGAACTCGTGCTTGATCCGGTACTGGTCGCTGAACTCGCCCACGCCGAGGATCACCGTCAGTCCGATGCGCGAGTCGCCGAAGGTGTGGAACCGCACGGCGGGTTCGTGGTCCGGGAGCGCGCCCGTGATCCCGGTCATCACCTCGGTCACGACCTCGTTCGTCACCCGCTCGACGTGGTCCAGGTCGCTGTCGTACCCGACGCCCACCTGCACGGTCAGCGTCATCTGCTGCTCGGGCCGGGTGAAGTTGGTCATGTTGGTGCCCGACAACTGGGCGTTGGGGATGATGACCAGGTTGTTGGAGAGCTGGCGGACCGTGGTGTTGCGCCAGTTGATGTCGACGACGTATCCCTCCTCGCCGCTGCTCAGCCTGATGTAGTCGCCCGGCTGGATCGTCTTCGACGCGAGGATGTGCACCCCCGCGAAGAGGTTGGCGAGGGTGTCCTGGAGGGCCAGGGCGACCGCGAGACCGCCCACGCCCAGTGCCGTGAGCAGGGGCGCTATGGAGATCCCCAGGGTCTGCAGGACGACCAGGAAGCCGATCGCCAGCACCACGACCCGGGTGATGTTCACGAAGATGGTGGCCGAGCCGGCGACACCCGACCGGGACTGGGTCACCGACCGGACCAGGCCGGCGATGAGCCGTGCCGCGGTGACCGTCGTGACCAGGATGAGCAGCACGGTCAGGGAGCGGCTGACCGTGCGGCCCACCGCCGAGGTCAGCGGCAGCACCGCGGCCGCCGACGCGAGGCCGCCCACGAACGCCACCCACGGCACCAGGGCGCGCAGCGCGTCCACGATGACGTCATCGCCGCTCCAGCGGGTGCGCTCGGCGTGCTTGCCCAGCCAGCGCAGCAGCATCCGCAGCAGGAACGCCGCCAGCAGCCCCGCGGCCACGGCTATGCCGGCGATCATCAGGTCGTCCAGGGTGACCGAACGCTTCATCGGTGACCTCCCGGGAGGCCGGGACCGGGGTGAGGCCCTGCGGGCCGTATGCGCTGTGTCGTCACTTGCCACCTGCTCGAATCCGGGGAACGCACGATCACGCCCGGACAGGTGTTCGTCGTCCGGGGCGACCGCTCATCCTGCCGCATCCGGCTGCCCCTCCGTCACCAGGCCCGCACAGTCCCGCCATTGACCGGAAACGCCCGTCAACGCCCTTGATGGGAGCGCCTGCTGACCGTTCTCCTCCCGCGCGGGGGCCCTTCTCTGTCGCGGGCCCCGTCGCCCCCGTGCCGAAATGGCCGGGACACGTCCCTCCGCCGCCGCACACGGCCGCGGTGGTCGGCCCGAGCGCCGGGCCCCGCCACCGGGCCGGCGGTCAGGCACCGTCGAACGAACCGTGCCGCCCGGCGCCCGCGGAGAAGCGGGCCGCGCCCTCCATGCTCTCGTCCAGCACGTCCATGCCGTAACGGAGTTCGGTGCGCAGGGCGGCCTTCTCGATCAGGCCCTCCTGGTCGAGGACCGAGGCGCGGTCGCTGCGCAGGCAGGCCTGCGGGAAGTCGGCGATCTCCGCGGCGAGCCGCTCGGCCTCGGCGCGGGCCCGGCCCACCGGGACCAGCCGGTTGGCGAGCCCCATCGTGTACGCCTCCGCCGCGGGGACCGCGCGGCCGGTGAGGATCATGTCCATCGCGCGGCTTGTGCCGATGAGCCGGGGGAGCCGCACGGTGCCCCCGTCGATGAGCGGGACACCCCAGCGGCGGCAGAAGACACCGAAGACGGCGTCCTCCTCGGCGACCCGCAGATCGCACCAGAGCGCCAGCTCCAGACCGCCGGCCACCGCGTGCCCCGCGACCGCCGCGATCACCGGCTTGGTCAGCCGCAGCCGGGTGGGACCCATCGGGCCGTCGCCGTCCTCGGTGACCTGGTTGCCCCGTTCGGCACCGATGGCCTTCAGGTCCGCACCCGCGCAGAAGGTGCCGCCCTCGCCCCACAGCACCGCGACGCGCGCCGTCTCGTCGGCCTCGAACTTCTTGAAGGCGTCCGCGAGTTCCGCCGCGGTCGGCCCGTCCACCGCGTTGCGCGCGGCCGGCCGGGAGAGGACAACGGTGGTGACATGACCCTGGCGTTCGATCCGGACCGGCATGGCGCTGTCCCCTTCTCCGGCCGACGCGCCTCACCGCGCGTCGTGGTCACTCCTCGGTATCACAGCTCGCGGGCGCGCGCACCGGCGCAGGGGATGCCCCCCTCTCAGATCACCTTCCAGCGCACCAGGGCCCCCAGCGTCAGCGCCCCCGGCAGCAGCGGCACCCACACCGTGATGATCCGGTAGGCCAGGACCACCGCCGTCGCCACCGCGACCGGGCCACCCGCCGCGACCAGCGCCACGGTCAGGGCCGCCTCCACCGAGCCGAGGCCGCCGGGAGTCGGCACCAGCGCGACCGCGACCGTCGCCGCGAGGTAGGCGATCACCATGTGCGCGGGGGACACCGGCAGGCCGAGCGCGCGGCCCACCGCGGCGAGACCGGCGGCCTGGAGCAGCGGGAACGCGAGCGAACCGCCCCACAGGGCGAAGGCCCGGGCCGGCCTGGTGTGCACCGAGCGGGCCTCGCCGAGCGCGGTGCGCAGGAAGGAGACGACGGGCGTGCGCAGCCGCCGGACGAGCAGCAGCGTCGCCGCGGCGAGCGCCACCAGCAGCCCGATGCCCAGCAGCAGCGGCCCGACCGCGCCGTCCGGGAGCAGGCCGCCGAGGCGCAGCGCGTCGGGGAACGCGATCAGCAGGCCGAGGAGAAGGCCGAGCCGGGCGGTCGACTCGGCGAGCAGATACAGCGCGAGCGCGGCCGACGAGCGGGCGAGCGGAACCCCGCACACCGTCATGAACCGGAGGTTGACCGCTCCGGCGCCGAGGCCGGTCGGCAGCAGGTGGTTGGCAGCCCCCGCCGCGAACTGGGTGGCGAGCAGGCGGCGTGCGGGCAGCCGTTCCATGACGGCGCCCTGGCGGGTCAGGGCCGCGGCCACCCAGGTCAGCGCGGTCGCGGTGGCCGCGGCCGCGAGCCACGGCCACTCGGCGGACCGCAGCTGGCCGAAGCCCTCGGCGAGGACGGACCGGTGGCGTACGGCCACCACCAGGACCAGCGCGAGCGGGAGCAGGCACAGGACCGGCCGGACGGCGGGGCGCAGGGCGAGGCGCCGGGGAAGCGCCGGCCTCGCTCGGGGGAGTCGTACGGTCGTCACATCGGGAGAGGTTTTCCACACCGCACCAACGTGAGGTTGCGGGCGTGGGGACGGCGGCTGACACGCCGCGCAAGCCGCGGGAGGGGTGGCCCCCGCGGGCCCCGGGTTGACGCCGTCCGGCCCGTGCGGGTGCGCTCCTGGCGAATCCTTGACCTCAACGAAGCTTGAGGTTCTACCGTCTCTCCCATGAGCATGGAGAGCACCGCCTGGACCCAGCTGTACAGCGTGATGAACGCCCAGCGGGAGCGCAGGCCCTTCGACCCCGCGACGCTGCGGCGCATCGCCGTCTTCGCCCGGCCGCACCGCCGCCGGATCGCCCAGTTCGTCGTCCTCAGCGTGGCGACCGCGCTGCTGGCCGTCGCGACGCCGGTGCTCGCGGGGCACGTCGTGAACACCATCGTGTCCCGGGGCGACGAGCGCACCGTGGTCCGCCTTGCCGTGCTCATCGCGGTCATCGCGGTCGCCGAGGCGGCGCTCGGGATCCTGAGCCGCCTCCTCTCGTCGACGCTCGGCGAGGGGCTCATCCTCGATCTTCGGACGGCTGTGTTCGATCATGTGCAGCGCATGCCGGTCGCGTTCTTCACACGTACCCGTACGGGCGCGCTCGTCAGTCGACTCAACAACGACGTCATCGGCGCCCAACGCGCCTTCAGCAACACCCTGTCCGGAGTCGTCAGCAACGTCGTGACGCTGCTGCTCACCCTGGCCGTGATGCTCACCCTCTCCTGGCAGATCACCCTGCTCGCGCTCGTCCTGCTGCCCGTGTTCGTCCTTCCCGCCCGGCGCATGGGCAGCCGGATGGCCCGGCTCCAGCGCGAGGCCGCCGACCTCAACGCCTCGATGGGCACCCGCATGACGGAGCGCTTCTCCGCCCCCGGCGCCACCCTCGTCAAGCTGTTCGGCCGGCCCGGCCAGGAGTCCGTCGAGTTCGCGGAGCGCGCCGGCCGGGTGCGGGACATCGGGGTGCGTACGGCGATGGCGCAGTCCGCGTTCATCACCGCGCTGACCCTGGTGTCGGCCCTGGCACTCGCCCTCGTCTACGGTCTCGGCGGCTGGTTCGCCCTGCGCGGCACACTGGACGCCGGCGCCGTCGTCTCCCTCGCCCTGCTCCTCACCCGCCTGTACGCGCCGCTCACCTCGCTCGCCGGGGCACGCGTCGAGGTGATGAGCGCCCTGGTCAGCTTCGAGCGCGTCTTCGAGGTGCTCGACCTGAAGCCGCTCATCGCCGAGAAGCCGGACGCCCGCGAGGTCCCCGAGGGGCCCGTCGCCGTCGAGTTCGACGACGTCCGCTTCGCCTACCCCTCCGCCGACAAGGTCTCGCTCGCCTCGCTCGAAGAGGTCGCCGCCCTCGACACCCGGGGCGGCGCCGAGGTGCTGCACGGCATCTCCTTCACCGCCGAACCCGGCCGCACCGTCGCGCTCGTCGGCTCCTCCGGCGCCGGCAAGTCGACCATCGCGCAGCTCCTGCCCCGCCTCTACGACACCGACGCGGGTGCCGTCCGGATCGGCGGCGTCGACGTCCGCGACCTCAGCGCCGCCTCGATGCGCGCGACCCTCGGCATGGTCACCCAGGACGGCCACCTCTTCCACGACTCCGTCCGCGAGAACCTCCTCCTCGCCCGGCCCGGCGCGACCGAGGAGGAACTGTGGGACGTGCTGCGCCGCGCCCGCCTCGAGGATCTCGTCGCCTCCCTGCCCGACGGCCTCGACACCGTCGTCGGCGAACGCGGCTACCGGCTCTCCGGCGGCGAGCGCCAGCGCATGACCATCGCCCGCCTGCTGCTCGCCCGCCAGCGCGTCGTCATCCTCGACGAGGCCACGGCCCACCTCGACAACACCTCGGAGGCGGCCGTCCAGGAGGCACTCGCCGAGGCACTGGAGGGACGCACCGCCGTCGTGATCGCGCACCGGCTGTCGACCGTGCGGGCCGCCGACCTGATCCTCGTCGTCGAGGCGGGCCGGATCGTCGAGCGGGGCACGCACGAGGAACTGCTCGCCGTGCGGGGCCGGTACGCGGAGCTGTACCGGACGCAGTTCAGGACCGCCCGGGAGGACACCCCGGAGCCGGCGGGGGTGGAGGCGTAGACCCTCCAGGTGGAGCCGGGGCCCGAGGGACCGGGTGGACGCGCGACGGATCCGCGTGTCCACCCGGTCCCTTCGCCCTCCGCGGCGGTCAGGCCGTGAACCGGTGGCTGCCGGAGCCGACCCGGTACACCGCGCAGCCGTCCTCCGTGCGCACGTAGGCAGCCCCGGTGTGGGTGACCGCGCCCGGGCCGGTCGCCGGGATCCACACCTCGGCCGTCGTGTTGGCGGGCACGGCGCAGGTCAGGTCGAAGGTGCCCGAGCGCAGGCTCCACCGGGTGGAGACCGGACCGTGCACCGACGTGAAGGTGGCGCGCGCCGAGGTGACGTCACCGCCCGGCCGGGGCCGCACGACGATCTCCCGGTAGCCGGGACGGCCCGCCGAGATGCCGGCGATGTTGGCGTACATCCACTCGCCGACCGAGCCGTAGGCGTAGTGGTTGAAGGAGTTCATGTCCGGTGTCTGGAAGCTGCCGTCGGGCTTGATGGAGTCCCACCGCTCCCACATCGTGGTGGAGCCCTTGTCGATCTGGTAGCCCCAGCTCGGGAAGGAACGCTGCTGGAGCAGCCGGTAGGCGACATCGGTGTGCCCGGTGTCCGTGAGCACCGGCAGCAGCCGGGGGGTGCCGAGGAAGCCGGTCGACAGGTGCCAGTCCTTGGCCCGGATCAGATCGACGAGCCGGCCGGCCGCCGCGGTGCGCAGCGCCTCGGGCAGCAGGTCCATCGACAGGGCGAGCACGTACGCCGTCTGCGTGTCGCCCTTCACCTTTCCGTCGGCGCCGACGTACGCGCCGCGGAACGCGTCGCGGACGCTCGCGAAGAGCCGGGTGAAGGGCGTGGCGTCCTTGCCCAGCTCCGTCGCCATCCGGGCGGCGAGGTCGGCGCTGTGGGCGAAGTACGCGGTGGCGATGACGTCCTTGGGGGTCTCGTCCGAGACGTTCAGCCAGTCGCCGTACCCGCCGGCGGGCCGCAGCAGCCCGTCGCTGTTGCGCTCCAGGTAGGACAGCCATGCCTGGACGGACGGCCAGGCGTCCTCCAGCACCTGCCGGTCGCCGTACGCCTGGTAGAGCGCCCAGGGGACCGTCACCCCGGCGTCGCCCCAGCCCGCGACACCGTTGCCGACCGTCCCGACCATGGGCGCGACGTCGGTGAACGCGCCGTCCGCGGTCTGGGCGTCGCGCAGGTCCACGAGCCACTTCGTCAGGAAGCGGGCCGATTCCATCGTGTAGGAGGCGGTCGGCGCGAACACGTTGATGTCACCGGTCCAGCCGAGCCGCTCGTCACGCGCGGGTGTGTCCGTCGGCACGGACAGGAAGTTGCCGCGCTGTCCCCAAGTGATGTTGCTGTGCAGCTGGTTGAGCATCGGGACATCGGTCTCGAACTCGAAGGTGAAGGGCGCCGAGGTGTGCATCACACGGCCGGTCACGGCCCGCGCGGACGGGGTGCCGGGGAAGCCGGTGATCTCGACGTAGCGGAACCCGTGGAAGGTGAACCGCGGCTCGTAGGTCTCCTCGCCACCGCCCTTCAGGGTGTACGTGTCGGTCGCGGCGGCGGAGCGGAGGTTCGCCGTGTACAGGGTGCCGTCCGGGTTGAGGACCTCCGCGTGCCTGATCCGCACGGTCGTCCCGGCCGCGCCGGACACCCGCAGGCGTACCGAGCCGACCATGTTCTGTCCGAGGTCGAACACGTGGACGCCGGGCGCCGGTTGCGTCACCTTCCGGGTCGGCAGTTCACCGGCCACCCGCACCGGGCCGTCCACCTGCGCATCGATCCGGGGCGGCGCGGCGTCCCCCGCGGCACGCCCCGGGAGCCAGCTCCGGTCGTCGAACCCCGGCGAGGTCCAGCCGGAGGTCTCCAGTCGCGCGTCGTACGTCTCGCCGCCGAGCAGGTCGGCCGCGACGATCGGGCCGGCGGCGGCCCGCCAGTCCTCGCCCGACGTGACCCGTTCGCTCGTGCCGTCGGTGTACTCGACCTCCAACTGCGCCAGCAGGGCGGGGCGTTCGCCGTACTGGTGGGGCCCGAACATGCCGACGTTGCCCGCGTACCAGCCCGGCGCCACCCAGGCGCCGAGGGCGTTGGCGCCGGACCGCACGAGCGAGGTCACGTCGTAGGTCTGGTACTGGACGCGCTCGCGGTAGTCCGTCCAGCCCGGGGCGAGCTGGTCGACGCCCACGCGGTGGCCGTTGAGGTGTGCCTCGTAGAGGCCGAGCGCCGTCGCGTACAGGCGTGCCCGGGCCACCTTCCTGCGCGGCAGCGTGAACGCGTGCCGCAGCTGGTTGGCGGCGAACGACGCCGGGACGACCCGCCCCCAGGGTCCGGATCCCCAGGCCGCGGCCACCTTCGCGGCCGGCCAGCCGCCGTCGTCGAAGCCGGTCTCCCGCCAGTCCGCCGCGGGTTCCGTGTCGGTCGCCTTCCAGGAGGTGTCGGTGACGATCCGCTGCTCGCCGGACGCCGTCCGCAGGTCCAGGACGGCGACCAGTCCCGCCGGGCTCTCCGTCGCGTTGGTGGCCGCGACGGCGAGGACGTTGCGCCCGGGACGGAGGTGCGGGAGGACCTCGACGACGGCCGGGCGGCGCCAGTCCTCGTTGTCCGTCGCCAGATCGGTGCGGGCCACTTCGGTGCCGTTGACCGCGAAGGCGTAGACGTTGTCGGCGGTGACGGCCAGCTTCGCCGAGGTGACGCCTTCGGGGACGTCGACCACCCGACGGAACCAGCGCGTGCCCTTCGGGGCCCCGCTCGCCGGATCCCCCTCGGCGAACCAGATCCACGAACTGCCGTCGAGGGACGGCGCGTCGGTGAGGGCGGGGGGAGCGGAGACCCACGTCGCCGACCAGTCCCCGGAGTCCATGAGGCCGGTCTCCCACCAGGCCGGGGCGCTCCACGGGGAGACGGCGCCGTCGGTGCCCCACACCTGGACCGACCAGAAGTACCGCTTCCGTGAGGCCAGTTGCGGCCCGGCGTACGGGACGAGGGTGGACTGGTCCGACGTCACCTTCCCGCTGTCCCAGACGTCGGGCCGGGACAGGCCGGAGGCGCTGGTGGCGACCCGGATCCGGTAGGCGCTCTGCCGCATCCCCGGGGCGTCCGAGGTCATCGGCCAGCTCAGGCGCGGGTGCTGGGCGTCGACGCCCAACGGGTTGCGCACGTATTCGACGGTCGGTTCGGTGACCCGCACCTCACCCCGTCGTCCGGCCGCCGCGGTCGCCGGTGCGGCCTGGGCCGCACCCGCTCCCGTGGCCGTCACGGCGACCGCGCCCGCGGCGCTCGCCAGGATGTTCCGCCTGCTGATCAATTGCGGCCCCTCACCTCGGAGTTGTGAATCGATTCACGTCGGTGAAGGTAGGGGCGGGAGAGGTGGGGGTCAATGAGTGTGCAGGGTTTTTCTGTGACATGGCTGTACTGGCGTGATGTATGGGGGAGGGTGGCCGGTTCGCGCCTCTGGGAAATTGAACGGTTTCAATCGAGGGCTGAGGGAGCGGCACACGGTGTCCGACCTGCGGGAGGCGCGGCGGCCCGGCCTCCGGACGGCGGGGGACGTGGGGCGCGGTCAGCCGGCCGGCGCGAGGCGCCTCTCCGGGCCCACGGAGACGCGCAACACCCGGAGGAGACGCGCGAGTTCACCGAGCTCCGGCTCGGCGAGCGGGGTGCCGACGAGGGCGTCGAGAGCGTCCGCGTACACGAGCGTCGCGTCGTCGAGCAGTCCGTGACCCGCCGGGGTGACGTCGACCAGGCTGGAGCGCCGGTCGCGCGGATTGGAGCGGCGTACGCACAGACCCCGCCGCTCCAGGCGGTCGACGGCCTGGCTCGCGCCGCCCACGCTGAGGGCGAGCGCGTCGGCGACCTCCTGGACGCGGCAGGAGGGGGCCCGGCCGGACGCTGTCAGGAGCACCCGGAAGCCGTTCAGGGACAGGTCGCACTCCTCGCGCAGGCGGGCGTCGATGTCCTGCGACAGCAGGGCGCCGAGCCGGGCGAGGTCCTCGAAGACCTGGTGCGGACGCGTGGTCACAGGGGTTCTCCGGTCTGTCGTGCGCGGGGCGCCGACGGCGCCCGCAGGCTGGGTGGGGAAGGGACGGAGCGTTCGCCGGGTCCGGGCGGGGGCCGCCGGCCGCGCTGCGGCGGCAGCCCCCGCCCCGGTTCACGGCCGGCGCGCGTGCGCGAAGCCGCGTCGGTGCCAGACCAGGCCGCCCGAGCGCGCGGGCTCGCCGCCCACCTCGGTCACCCGCCCCACCAGGATCGTGTGGTCGCCTCCCTCCAGGATGTCGTGGCGGACGCACGTCAGCGTCAGGGACGCGTCCCGCAGGACCGGGGCCCGGTGGGGTTCCGCCGCCAGCGGGAGGTCGTCGAACCGGCGCTCGGCCGGCCGCATGAACCGCTTCACGAGGTGTTCCTCGCCGGGACCGAGCAGGTGCACGGCGAAGTCCTCGGCGTCCGTCAGGGCGTCGTGCGTACGGGAGTTCCGGTCGAGGCAGACCAGGAACAGCGGCGGGCTGAGCGAGAGCGAGCTGACGGCGCTGGCCGTCAGACCGCGCGGCCTGCCCAGGTCGTCGTAGCAGGTCACGATGGTGACAGGGGCGGCCAGGGCGGACATCGCGGCGCGGAAGGCCTCGCCGAGGTCCTGGGCCGCCCCGGTCGACGGCTGCGACGCGAGCAGCGCCGGCGTCACCGTGCCACCTCCAGAGGCCGGGCCGAACCCTGGAGCCAGCGGCCCTCGGGACGGCCGGAGAAGCCCGTGCGGATGTCCCACGCGACGTGTCCCCCCTTGACCGTGGCGGTGAACCGCCCGGTGAACGTCCAGCCCTCGTACGCGGACCAGCCGCACAGGGCCTGCACGTCGTGCGCGGAGAACTGCCAGCGTGTGTTCGGGTCGAGCAGCGTCAGGTCGGCGTCCGCTCCCGGTTCGAGCCGGCCCTTGCCGGGCAGGTCGAACAGCCGGGCCGGTCCCGAGCCCATGAGCCGGGCCAGATGCGTGGCCGCCTCGTCCGGGTCGATCCCCCGGGTCCGCAGCCCGGTCCACACGCCCGTGGCCAGTTCCTGGACGCCGGGGAGACCGGGTGGCGCGTCGGCCGGCGGACGGTTCTTCTCCTCCACGGTGTGCGGGGCGTGGTCGCTGCCGAGGGAGACGGCCTCGCCGTGCAGCACCGCGTGCCACAGGCGCTTCTGGTCGCGGCACTCGCGGATGGCGGGGGAGAGCCGGGTCCGCGGGCCGCGCCGGGTGGTGTCGTCGTGGGTGAACGACAGGTGGTGGCCGGTCACTTCGAAGGTGAGGGGCAGGCCCTCGGCGGCGGCGGCCGACAGCAGGTCGGCCTCCTCCGCCGACGACACATGGAGGATGTGCGCCTTCGTGCCGTACTCCCGCACCAGGTGCACCACCTGGGCGACCGCGACGATGCCGCCCGAGCGCGGCCGGTGCGGCTCGTACTCGCCGTACGAGTCCGGGGCGCTCGAACTCGCGTCGAGCAGATCGAAGACGTGCTGGTCCTCGGCGTGCAGCACCAGCCTGATGCCGCCCCGGGCCGCCGCGGCGAAGGCCCGCCGCAACTGCTCGCCGTCCCGGAAGACGACCGGTGCCGTGTGGTGGCCCGCCATGAACACCTTCGCCGAGGTCGCTATCCGCGGGTCGATGTCGGCCAGCAGCTCGGGGTGGTCGGGGTCGGCGCCCAGGTGGAAGCGGTAGTCGGCCCACGAAGTGCCGCGGATCACCGCGTCCTTGGCGATCAGCCCCGCCTCGTCCAGGGACGGCGGACGGGTGTTGGGCATGTCGACCACCGTCGTCACGCCCCCGACGAGAGCGGCCCTGCTGCCGTGCTCCCAGTCCTCCTTGTACTCCAGGCCCGGGGTGCGGAAGTGGACGTGCGAGTCGATCAGACCCGGCAGCACATACCGGCCACGGGCGTCGAGGCGACGGCCGGCGGGCAGCGGCTCGTCCGGACCGAGCAGGGCCGCGACCCGGCCGTCCCGGACGACCACCGTGCCGTCACGGACACCGTCGGGGGTGACGAGCCGGCCGCCCTCGACGACCAGTTCGGCGGGAAGGTCCTCGGATGCGGGATTCAACGGTTCCACGTCAGACTCACCAGTTCCTTGCAGAGGTCGTTGGTCGGTCCCATCAGGGCGACGGCGCGCGCGTCGCGGCCGTAGCGGTTGATCTCGTTCGAGGCGACATAGCCGGCCGAACCCAGCAGCCGTTCCACCGCGTTGACGACGCGCTCGGCGGCCGAGGAGGCGAACAGCTTGGAGTGCAGCGTGGCGATCCCGGGGTCCGGGGCCGAACGACGGCCCGTGCGCTCGACGACCGCACGCGCGGCCTCGACCTCACCCGCGATGTCCACCAGCCGGTGCCGTACGGCCTGTTGGGCCGTCAGGCCGCGCCGCTCGGCATGCTCGTGGGCCAGGTCGAGGGCCGCCTGCGCCAGACCGACGGACACCGCGCCCAGCGTGGCGCCGCTGTCCCGGACACCGGCGATGATCGAGGCCGCGGCGCCCACCGCGCCCAGGCGCGCCGTGTCCGGCACATGGCAGTCGTGGACGGAGACGAAGCCGGTCGCCGAGCCGCGCATACCGGTCAGCCGCATCGAGGTGTCCGGCTCCAGTCCCGGCGTGTCCGCCGGTATCAGGAAGAACGTCTGGCCCGCGGAGCCGTAACCGGTGTCGGGCGAGGAGCCGGGCACCGGCTCCTCGGTCTGCGCCAGCACCAGATAGATGTCCGCCAGGCCCGCGCTGGTGGTGAAGGACTTGGCGCCGTCCAGGACCCAGCCGCCGTCGGGTGTGCTGCGGGCGGTGGTGGACAGGTTCTTCTTGTTCGCTCCGGCACCCGTCTCGCTCCAGGCGGACGCGGCCAGCCAGTCGCCGCGGGCGAGTCGGGGCAGCAGCCGGCGGCGCAGCGCGGGACTGCCGTGTTCGAGGATGCGGGTGCTGACCGCGTAGTGCTGGAAGAGCATGATCGAGGCGGACGCGTTGACCTGCGCCACCTGTTCGACGGCCGTGTTCAGCCCGTGCGCGTCGGCACCCGTCCCGCCGTACTCGTACGGCAGGGCCAGCCCGAGCAGTCCGCCCTCGCGCAGCAGAGTCAGGGCGCGCCGGTCCGGTTCGCCGCTCAGGTCGGCGTCCCGCGCGCAGGCGGCGAGGCGCTCGCGGATCGACGCGGTCAGACCGGTGGCCGGCGGCGGGAGCGGTGCGTCGGCGAGGTCCGGCGCGTCGGACACGGTCAGGCTGTCTGCGGAAGCCATGACAACTCCTGGGAGGTGGGGGCGGGCAGGAAGTGGCCGCGGTAGTCGACCTGCTTCTCCGCGACGGAGATCCAGGCGAGCCGGCGGTCGTGGGGACCGCCCGTGGTGCGGGCCGAGGCGCGGACGGTGGCGCCCGGCGTGCGCAGGGCGAGCATGCCGTTCTCCGGCTGGTCGGCCGCGCCGGACAGCAGGTGCGGGATGGTGCCTTCCACGGCGGCGCCCGCCGCGAGGCAGGTCGCGCCGGTGAGGGCGACGGTGGGGTGCCAGGACGGTACGGAGATGGCGCGCACCGCGAGGGCGCCGGGACCGTCGGGGAGCAGCGCGGCCACCTTGGGGAAGGCGCCCGTGGTGTCCCAGCCCTGTGCCTCGCAGACGGCGCGGCGCAGCCGGGTCATCCGGTCGAACAGCAGCGGGTCGTCGGCGAAGAGCTCCTCCACGGTGCGCACGCCCAGCTCGACGGCGTGCACGAAGAGGTACGGATTTCCCATCGACACCAGGGACACCGGCACCGTACGGCCCTCGAAGCGGATACCGGTGACCGGTTCGCCCGTGATGAGGAGCTCGTCGACCGGGCGCGGCGGTGAGCACAGGAAGTGCGCCGTGAAGCGGGTGCCTCCGTCGGAGGTCTCCTCCGCCTCGCACACCACGTTGTCCCCGTTGTTGAGCACGTTGACCCGGACCCGGCAGCCCGCCACCAGGGGCTGGATCATGCCGGTGCGGGCCGCCGCCTCGACCGCGGCGAGGATGGAGTGACCGCAGGAGCCCCGCAGGTCGAAGCTGTCGAGCCGGTCCGGCATCGACTGGACGAAGCGGTAGTCCAGGTCGAACAAGGGGTGCCGGGAGGGCTGGACGAGCGCGTTCTTCAGGACGTCCGCGGCACCGTGGTCGGCGAGCGCGGACCTCAACTCGGTCAGCCGGGCGAGCAGTTCGGGTTCCGAGGCGGGCAGGGTCCGCGCGTCCATCACGGCGGTGGGGCACGGCGTGCCGTGCGCTCGGGCGAGGCTGACGGTCATGCCGCCGCCTCCTGCAGGACCCGCGCCGGCGTGTGCAGCGTCAGCGGGGCGGACGAGGTCGCTCCGGCCGTCGCGAAGAACTCCTGGCGCCAGAGCTGGTGCGACATCAGGGACCACAGCGCGAGGGAGGCCGCGTCGCTGGGCCGGGTCGCCTGCTCGTCGAAGAGCGCGTCCACCCGCTCGGGGCGGATCCGTCCGTCGGCGCGCAGCGTCTGCGGGGACAGCACGTCGCGGGCGAGGGTCCACAGCCGCTGGCCGGGCGCGAGCATCGCCGTCACCGGGAGGGTGAAGGGCTGCTTGGGGCGTTCCAGCACACTGCGCGGGATCAGGCCCTGGGCCGACCGGTAGAGCGCACGCTTCACACCCTGGCCGGGCACGAGCCGCTGCGCGTCGGTGAGGGTGGAGGCGAACCGGACGACGGAGGGCTGGCAGAACGGCAGCCGCACCTCGACCGAGCTGGCCATCGACAGGTGGTCGACACGGCGGAGGTGGTAGGCCGGCAGCCGGTAGCGCTGCTCCACCGCGCCGATGCGCTGAAGGCGGGTGCCGGGGCTGCTGTGCAGCACGCGCCGTATCTCGGCGGGCAGCGAGGAGCCGACCGCGTTCACGGCGAAGGCGTACTCATCGGTGTACAGGCTCTCGCGCAGGGAGCGCGGGACGGCGGCGAGGTGGTCGAGGTAGTCGTCGATCCAGTCGGAACCGTGGTGCGCGGCGACCGCCTGGGTCATACGGGAGTACCCGCTGAAGAGTTCGTCGGCCGCGTCGCCGGTGAGGGCGACCTTGAAGCCCGCGTCGCGGACCGCGCGGAAGAGGGAGAACGTGGACAGGGTGATCGGATCGGCGTTGGGCTGCCCGAGGTGGCGCACCACGTCGGTCATCAGGTCGGGGAAGGTGGCCGGATCGACCTCGACCTGGTGGTGCCGGGTGCCGGCGGCACGGGCGACCTCGGCGGCGTAGGCGCGTTCGTCGCTGGGCCAGGTGCCGGTGTAGGCGATGTTGAAGGTGTGCAGGCTCCCGAGGCCTCCGGCGGCGCGCAGCGCCTCGGCGGCGAGCGCCGTGACGAGGCTTGAGTCGAGCCCGCCCGAGGTGACGGCGGCGACCGGCGCGTCGGCCACGAGGAGGCGCGAGACTTCCTCGAAGAGCAGGGCGCGCAGCTGCTCGCCGGCCTCGTCCAGGGTGCGGTCCTTGTCGGGGCGCAGACCCCGTTCATGGGCCATGGGCCGCTGCCTGATCCGCAGTCCGTCACGGTGGCTGAGGACGGCGGTGGCGGCCGGCGGCATGACCTGGACGCCGCGGAACATGGTGCGGTCGCCGAACGGGGTCTTGGAGGTCAGATAGGCGTCGAGTCCCGCCTCGTCCTCCTCCGCCCGTACCCCCGAGAAGCCGAGGAGCGCGGGCAGTTCCGAGGCGAAGTGGAAGCGTCCCGCGGCCTGTTCCCACTGGTAGTAGAGCGGCTTCATGCCCGAGTCGTCGGTGGCCAGCACCATGCGGGGCGTGCTGCGCAGATCCATGACGGCGACGGAGTACATGCCGTCCAGGTGCTCGGCGAACCGGTCCCCGTACGTCAGGTACAGCGCGGGCAGGATGGAGCCGTCGCACTGGTCGTCGAAGTGGAATCCGAGGCCGGTGAGGCGTTCGCGCAGGTCACGGTGGTTGTAGATCTCACCGTTGAAGACGACGGTGACCCGGCCGAGATGGTACGGCTGCGCGCCGCCCTCGGGATCCATGATGGACAGCCGGTTGTTGCCGAGCGCCCAGTCGGAGCGGTGCGCGACACCCTGGGCGTCGGGCCCGCCGTGGTGCATCAGGTCGGCGACACGGCGCAGTTCGGCCTCGTCGGAGTGGATGTTGAAGGTTCCGTATATGCGGCACACGCTGCGTTCACCTGACCTGTGAGGAGTGACCGGCGGCGGAGTAGAGCGCCGGGTCGTAGGGGCTGGGGCCGCCGCAGGTGACGAAGCGGCGGGCGGTGGGACCGGTGTGGGGGTTGCGGGCGCCGTGCAGGACCCCGGGGGACGCGTAGAGCACGTCTCCGGCGCTGACGTCGATCCACCGGTCGCGCAGGTACATCTGGCCGACGCCCTCGAAGGCGATGAACGCCTCGTCGCTGTCGGGGTGGAGGTGCACGCTGAAGGTCTCGCCCGGCTGCTGGATGCCGCAGTGCAGACACAGCCGGCTGCTGCCGTTGCCGGGCCAGAAGACGAAGTTCATGGTCGCCCGGCGTTCGGTGGCCTCGATCTGGCCCGTCCCCCCGAAGCCGCGCAGCTGCGTGGTGTCGTCCCAGAGGGAGGAGTGCAGGACGGGCGCGCCGCCGACGGGGGCTCCCGCGAGCGGGGTGCGCCACACGTAGGCGGTCATTCCGGCGCCGTCGGCGCTCAGGACGAGCGCCTGGCCGGTGGGGGCGTAGGCGGCCGAACCGCGTTCCACGGGACGGGAGTTGCCGCCGACCGCGGCGGTTCCGGTGCCGGCGTACACCACGACGGTGTTCTCCTCGGCCGCACTGTGCTCGGGGGTGTACGACTCACCGGCGGCGATACGGACGATGTGGAGGGTGACGTGGGTGGCGCCGGCGGCCGGGCTGACCGGGGTCGCCACCGTGGTGCGGGCGGTGGGGTCGGCCCCGGCGACGGGGAGGAACACGAACTCCGCAGCGGTGATGATGCGGGCGTCGCCGAGGGCGGTGGTGGGAGCTTCGGTGGATGGGGGCATGCCGGTGGCTGCTTCCTGTGGTCGAGGGCCGCGCGGTGGCGTCGGCCTGCCGGTGCTGTGGGGGAGCGCGGCGGTGGGCGGTGCCCGTTGGGGCCTCGCCGGCCGCCGGCGGCGGGAGCTGACCGTGCGTCCCGTCGCACGAGAGCGGAGCGGTGCCGGATGACCGGGGTGTCACCGCTGCGGGGTCGTGGACCGGTTGCTCGGCGGAGACGGTGCGGCGGCCGGTGCGGTCGCCGCGGTCCTTCTTCCTTCTCCTGACGAAGGTTCGCGCGAGGGGTTCCCGGTCGTGTCCCACGTCGCTCCCGGCCCCGGGAGCGGTCACGGGAAGAGCACGGTGGGCCCGGGTACCTCGGCGAACGCCCCTCACCGGCAGGCGCGCCGACCTGCCGGCCTCCCGACTGACAGAACACGGAGCCGGTGCCGGTAACGGTGTCGGTGACGGTCAGGCCCTCGCCCCGGCCCCGGTGGAGGTGCGGACACGTGAACGCCGCACGGCGCGCCCCCGGGTCGGGAGCGCGCCGTGCGGCGTTTCTTGCAATGCGGTGCGGTGCGGTGGGGTGAGGTGTGGTGCGGGCCGGCGGTCGGCCCGGTCAGCAGGCCTCCTGGGTCACCGCCGTCTGCGACCGGTCGGCGACGGGGGCGGGAGCCGTGGCGGCCACGGGCGGGCCGGCGGTACGGCGGGACGGCAGCGGCAGCCGCCCCTCGGCGAGGGCGAGCGCGACGATGACCACGGCGCCGCCCACCGGAACGTTCCACGTCACGGACTCGCCGAGAGCCGACGCTCCGACGATCACGGAGAACACCGGGACCAGGTAGTTGACGCCGGAGGCCGTGGTGGGACCGGCGTCCGCGATGAGCCGGTTCATCAGCACGAAGGCGATACCGGTGGACGCGCCGCCGAGGACCAGGAGCGACAGCAGCGGGCCGGTCGTCAGCTCGCCCGGCAGGTCCCAGCCGATGGTGAACGTGGTGATCAGACCGGTGATGACCATGGCGGAGGTGAGCTGCGCGGCGGTCACGGCGAGGGCCGGGATCTTGTGCGGGGCGATGAAGCGGCGCAGGTAGACGAAGCTCACCGCGTAGCTGACCGCCGCCCCGACACAGGCCAGTTGGCCGCCGAGGGAACCGAAGCCGTGGGTGCGCCACGGCCCGACGACGACGATCAGTCCGACGAAGCCGATGACGAGACCGGTCACCTTGCGGGCCGTGGGCTTCTCCGTGCGGATGGCGAGGGCCGCGAGGCCGAGGGTGACCAGCGGTGTGGCGCCCTGGATGACGCCGGCGATGGTCGCGGTGGTGTGCTGCTCGCCGACGGCGAAGAGGGTGAACGGCACGACGTTGCCGAACACCGAGGCGACGACGATGTGTCCCCAGACCTTCCGGTCCGGGAAGGCGCCCTTGGTCACGGCGAGGATCACCGACACGACGAGGGCGCCCACGAGGAGCCGCCCGAAAGCGAGTTGGAGGGGCTCGAAGGCGTCGAGCGACACCTTGATGAAGGCGAAGCTGCACCCCCAGAGGGCGGCGAGGAGGCCGAAACGGGCCCAG
Source organism: Streptomyces sp. M41(2017) (assembly GCF_002078175.1). Classification (GTDB taxonomy): domain Bacteria; phylum Actinomycetota; class Actinomycetes; order Streptomycetales; family Streptomycetaceae; genus Streptomyces. Next base: position 4,997,498 of record NZ_MWFK01000001.1, read on the forward strand.
TTGACGGGGTTCATCTGATGACTCCTGGAAGTTGTCGAACGGTTGGGGACGGGGGCGAGGGACGGGGGACGGGGAAGAGGGAGGTCAGGGCTCGTCGATCTCGAACTGGTCGTACTTCTCCATGAGCGCCACCATCTCGGCGCGCGTGGGGACGTTGCCGTCGGCCAGGAGCTCCGCCAGGCCGGTGAAGTAGCCCTCGCGGTTCTCCGCCGGCGTGAAGATGATCAGCATCTCCGCCGGGGCGTCGCTGTCGTTGCGGAAGCCGTGCACCGCGTGCTCGGGCACATGCAGGAGATCGCCGGCGTGCGCCGTGTGCCAGCTCGTGCCGTCGTGGACGGTGACCTCGCCGGAAAGGACGTAGAAGGTCTCCGATATACGGGTGTGGTAGTGCGGGGCCGCTCCGGCGGCACCGGGGAGCATGTGGTGGTGGAAGATACCGAGGCGGCCGTCGGTGGTCTCGGCGAGCGCGATGTAGCGGGTCGTCGTCGTCTCCCCGATGCGGACCTTCACCGCGTCGCCGAACCGCCTGAGCGTGGAGACCAAGAGGGTCACGAGACGTCCTCCCACATGCTCAGGTAGCGCTCGCCCGTGTCCGGCAGGACGGTGACCACGGTCCGGTCGCGGTACTCGGCGCGGGCGGCCACCAGGTGGGCGGCGTGCACGGCCGCTCCGGACGAGACACCGACGAACAGGCCCTGCCCTGAGGCGAGTTCACGAGCAGTGCGCAGCGCGTCCGTGTCGCTGACCGTGATCACCTCGTCGATCAGGGAGACGTCGGTGGTGGGAGCGACGAACCCGCCGTTGAGGCCGGGGATCCGGTGCCGTCCGGGCTGTCCGCCCGACAGCAGCGGGGATCCCAGCGGCTCGACCGCGACGATCCGCACGGCCGGGTCCTGCTCGCGCAGGTGGCGGGCGATGCCGGTGAGGGTCCCGCCGGTGCCGACCGCGCAGACGAGCGTGTCGATACGGCGGCCGGTCGCGGTGAGGGCGGCGGTGATCTCGGGTCCGGTGGTGGCGTAGTGCGCCTCGACGTTGTCCGCGTTCTCGTGCTGGCAGGGGAACCAGGAGCCGGGTGTGGCCGCGTGGATCTCCTCGGCCTTCTCGATGGCGCCGGGGTAGCCGCGGTCGGCGGGGGTCTGGACGACCTCGGCGCCCAGCGCCGCGAGCAGCCGGACCCGCTCGGTCGTCGCGTTGTCGGGCAGGACGATCACACAGCGGTGGCCGCGGGCGGCCGCCAGGGCCGCGAGCGAGATGCCGGTGTTCCCGGAGGTGGCCTCGACGATCGTGCCGCCCGGCGCGAGATCGCCCCGGGCCTCGGCCGCCTTCAGCATGTACAGCGCCGCCCGGTCCTTGCTGCTGGACATCGGGTTGGCCGCCTCCAGCTTGGCCAGTATCTCCGCGCCCGCCGCCAGTCCGTCGAGCCGCAGGCGGACCAGTGGGGTGGCGCCCACCAGGTCGTCGATGCCGTCGGCGACGGCGGGCCGGTCAAGGGGCCGTCGGGAGGTGTGCGGTGCGAGAGTACGCATGATGTGATTCCTCGTCAGTTACGGTCCGGTGCGGGGTGGTTGGACCTGTGGTCACGATGGAGGTGCCGGCGGCGTCGGGGGGGCGCGGGAGGTACGGGGCTACCAGGAGCCGGCCGAGGCGATGCTCGCGATGACGTCCTCGGACGGGCGGCCCCGCTTGCCCGTCGTCGCGGTGGCGGCCAGCATCCGTGTCCCCTCCGGGACGTCCTTGTTGACCAGTGCCTGCGCGCCGATGACGGCGTCGTCGCCGACGGTCACCGGGCCCAGCACGGTGGCGTTCGTGCCGAGGACGACGTTGCGGCCGACCACCGGATGCCGGCGGGCGCCCTCGGGCCGGTTGTTGTCGCTCCACCAGCCGACCGCGCCGAGCGTCACCTGGTGGTAGATCGTCACGTCGTCGCCGACCGTGCACGTCTCGCCGATGACCACGGCGGCTCCGTGGTCGATGAACACGCGGCGGCCCAGGACCGCCCCGGGGTGGATCTCGACGGCGGTCAGCCGCCGCGCCCAGCGGGCCAGCAGCCGTGCCGCCATCCGGTGTCCCCGGGTGTGCAGCCGGTGGGCGACCCGGTGCGTCCACAGCGCGGTCAGCGCGGGATGCAGCGCCGCCTCCAGCCGGCCCCGTACGGAGGGGTCGCGCTCGACGACGACGTGCAGGTCCTCGCGCATCAGACGCAGCAGACCGGTACCGGTGAGGTCGGGAGGCGTGGCGGTCGGCACGGCACGGCCGGCGTCCGCACCGGCCCGTCGGAAGGGCAGTACAGAGGCGGGCTCCTGGGAAGTGGCGCTCACGGGGGGCTCCAGTCGGGGGAAGGGAGGCGGCCGCGGAGGGGTCCGGGACGGTGGGGGTGCATCTGCTCCCGGTGGAGCGAGGGGGGATCCTGGCGGTCGCCGTGGTAGGTCGAGGTCCCGGACAGAGCCTGCCGCGCCCCGTTCCCGATCCCTTCCCGGCCGGTTCCCCGGTCGGCGGTCCACGGGAGCCGCGATCCGTGCCGGGCCGGGAACGCACGGGGAGGGATCCGGGAACGGCCCCCGGGACACTCCCGTCGAGCGCCACTCCGTGCCGGGACGCGCGGAGCACGACCAGGAGATCCGGTCCGGCGCCTTTACGCGCAAGGAAGCAACCACCTATGTACGAACCATCAGTTGTCCGGGGCACGTGGGACATCGGCGGGCGACCCACCCGTCCGGTCCCGCCCGCCGTCGAGGAGACGAGGAGCCAGCCATGAGTGCGACGGCCGACCGCCACCGAGAGCCCGACCCCCCGGAGAGTGCTCCGCAGCGTCTGCTGCTGCTCTGTCCCTCACCCCGCCTGGTGCGCGCGGCCGTCGCCGCCGGCTTCGCCGTACGGGTGCTCACGGACACGCTCCCGCCCCACGACGCCTGCCTTCCGCCCGAAGTGCCGGTGGACCAGGTCGACTTCGCGGACGAGGACGCCCTCGCCGGGTCGATCGAGGCGTCGGCCCGCGTGCACGGGAGCCAGCGGCTGCTGGCCTGCGCGGGCACGGCCGAACTCCCCGCCGTCGCCGGGACCGCGGCCCGCCTGGGACTGACCCCCAACCCGCCGGACGCGGCCCGGCTGCTGGGCGAACCCGCGGCGATGCGGGCCCTGCTCAACGGCAGCCGGCACTCGTACGTCCCCGCCGCCCGCGCCCGCACGGCGGAGGAACTGCCCGCCGCGGTCGAGGAGATCGGCGCGCAGGTGACCGTCCGCACCCTTCCCGTCTGCCCGGGGACCGCCGGCGCCCGGGACGCGACGGCCGGCGAGCGCTCGTATCTGGTGGAGCAGTATCTGGAGGGCCCCGAGTACGGCGTCGTGACCCTCACCGTCGACGGCATGCACCGCGTCGTGGGTGTCGTGGCCCTGCACGGCGCCTGGCATCCGAGCAGTCACCTCTTCCCGGCGCCCCTGGGGGAACGGGACGAGGCCGAGGCGCGCGCGATCGTGACCGAGCTGCTCGACCTCGCCGGTTACGAGTTCGGCTACGCCTACACCGTGGTCGTCCTGACCGCCGACGGGCCCCGCGTGGTGCGCTCCCGCGCGACCTGGCCCGACGAGCCACTGGCCTCACTGATCGAGCTCGCGACGGGCTTCGACGCCGACGACGAACTCGTCCAGGTGCTCGCCGGGAAACCCGTGAACGTACCGACCGCCGACCGGTACGCGGCCGTCGCGTCCTACCGGCTGCCGACGGGACGGCTGCTGTCGGTGTCCGGCCTGGAGGCGGTCTCCGAGCTGCCCGGCGTCCACCGGGTGCACTTCCCGTACGCGTCCGGGGACGACATCCCGGGCCACGGCGCGGGCGCGGACGGCCACGTGATGCTGAGCGCGGAGTCGACGCAGCAGGCCGCCGAGACGGTCACCGCCGTCGGGCGTCTCCTGCGTGCGGAGGTGAGCCGGCGCCCCGACCACCTCTGAGGCCCCCGCGCTCCCCGCGCGATCGGCCGCACCCCGTTCCCGACGACCGCCCGTACGGCCCGACAGGGGCCGTACGGGCGGTCGTCTTCGGCACCCCGAGAGGCGGCGAAGACGGTGGCCGGAGCCCCGCCGATGCCGTTCCCGGGCGCTTCCCCGTCGTGCCCGGGAGGGCGGTAACGGACGCGGAACGGGCCGGGAGCGCCGGACGCGACCTTTCTTTCTGTCAGCACCGCACCGCGACGACAGAAGGCGGACATCATGATCAGCAAGGGCTTCGGAACCTCGGCGGGCTTCTTCGCCCACGCGGCGATCACCCTGGCCCTCGGCGCCGGCATCGCCGCCGGCGCGACGGCCGCGGGCCCGGTCTCGGACGAGGGCCCGAACGCCGTCCTCGGCATCACGTTCTCCGGGTACGCGGCCTCGAACAGCAGCCTGTTCCTGGCGCCCGCCTCCGACGAGGGCCCGAACGTGATCACGGCCGGTACGAACGGTGACGAGGGTCCGAACGTCGTCGCCTCGGGCGCCGACGGTGACGAGGGTCCGAACGTGATCGCCGCGGGCGCCGACGGTGACGAGGGTCCGAACGTGATCGCCGCGGGCGCCGACGGTGACGAGGGTCCGAACGTGATCGCCGCGGCCGTCCTGGGCGACGAGGGCCCGAACGTGGTGGCCGCCCGTGTCCTCGGCGATGAGCGTCCCGACGTCGTCGCGGCCGGTGCTGACGGCGATGAGGGTCCCAACGTGGTGGCTGCCGGTGCCGACGGTGACGAGGGTCCCAACGTGATCGCCGCGGCCGTCCTGGGCGATGAGGGTCCCAACGTGATCGCCGCGGGCGCGCTGGGCGACGAGGGTCCGAACGTGGTCACCGCCGGTACCGAGGGTGATGAGGGTCCGAACGGGGTGGCCCTCGGCGCCGACGGTGACGAAGGCCCCGACGCCATCGCCGCCTGAGCACCGCTCCACCGGGCGCGGCGCCTCAACCGCCGACCCGCGCGCCTCATGCCGATGCCCGCCGTGAACAACGGCGGGCATCGGCATGAGGCATTCGGACGGCAGGCGGTACGGGGCGTGCGCGGCGCGAGCGTCGACGGAACCGCCGTTCTCCCGAACGTCGGGGGACGTCAGTCCCCTCGGCGCACGCGTCCGGGGATGGCCATCGACTGAAAGGCCTCCTCCGCGGCGGCGCCCTGTTCGGCCGCCCCCGCCGCGTCCCCCAGCGCCGCGAGGGCCTGGGCGGCGCCGTCCAGGGCGTAGGCCTCCTCCACCCGGTGACCCAGCTTGGCCGCGGAGGCGTGGGCCTGCCGGTGCAGGTCCAGCGCCCGCCGGTGATCACCCCCCTGCCGGAAGAACCGGCCGGCGGTGTTCCACACGGTCGCCTCCCGCACGGGAGCGTCCTCCAGCCCCTTGGTGGCGAGTGCCTCCTCCACCCAGTGCAGCACCTGCCGCCGTCGACCGAGTCGCCCCTCGGCCTCCGCGGAGAGGACGAGCTGCAACGCCCGTTCCGCCGGGGCCAGTACACCGGGTGCGCGTTCGCGGGCCGTCGCGAGCGTACGGGCCGCCGTCTCGACGTCACCCATCGCGAGCTGGATCTGCGCGAGGTCGTTCAATCCCACGAGTTCCTTCTCCGACGCCCCGATCTTGCGGGCGAGTTCGATCGAGCGGGACGCCGCCTGCACCGCCTGGGCGAAGTGACCGCGCTCCATGTAGACGCCGCTGACGTTCGACAGGGACTCCGCCTCGGCGCGTTCGGCGCCCAGTTCGCGCTTGAGGGCGATCGACTGTTCCAGCCGGGGCAGCGCCTCCTCGAAGCGGCCGGTGGTGGCGAGCAACAGGCCGAGCACACCGGTGTCCTTGGCCTGTCCCCGCCGGTCGCCGAGGTCGACCGCGAGCCGATGGGCCTCGACCGCCGCCGCTATCCCGTCCTCGAACCTGCCGCGCTTCCAGCAGGCGACCGCCAGGTTGGACAGGCTCAGCCGCAGGAGATCGGCTTCGCCCAGCCGGCGGGCCGCGGCGAGCGCGGTGTGGCACAGCGCGAGGAAGTCGTCGAGCCTGCCCCGCAGATCGAGGTGGAAGACGACGTTCGCCGCGAGCAGGGCGACCTCGCGGTCCAGCCCCCGGCGGAAGGCCAGGGCGATCGCCGCGAGGAGACTGTCCTGTTCGCGCTCGAACCAGTCGCGGGCGGCCTCCGGTGTGCCGAGCGGGGCCAGTTCGGGACGGAACGAGGGCGTCGGGCGGGCCATCCGCACCCGGCCGGGGAACAGCAGGTCGCAGGCGGCGTCCGACGCGGTGATCGAGAACTCCAGCAGCCGGCGGACCGCCCCGGCCGCCTCCTCGCTGAACTCGCCGGTGCCGCCGGAGCTCCGGGCCCGCGACAGCATGTGGGCGAAACTGCGCACGAGGTCGTGGAACGCGTAGCGGCCGGGTTCGTGCTGCTGCACGAGGTGCATGTCGAGGAGGTATTCGAGGATGTCCTCCGCGTCCCGGACCCCGAGGTCGAGCAGTGCGGCCGCCGTGTAGACGTCGAGGTCGGCGCCCGGATGCTGGCCCAACAGGCGGAACGACTTGCGGTAGTCGGCGTCCAGGCCCTCGTACGACAGCCGCAGGGTGACCTCCACGCTGCGCTCGCCCGCGCTCAGCTCCGCGAGGCGGTGGGTGTCGTCGCGGAGCCGGTCCACGAGATAGCGCACGGTCCAGCGGGGCCGTTTGCGCAGCCGGGCCGCCGCGATGCGCAGGGCGAGGGGTAAGTGCCCGCTGAGGTCGGCGAGTTCGGCGACGGCGGCGGCCTCGGCGTGCGCCCGGCGCTCCCCGATGATGCCGACGATCAGGGCGACGCTGTCCGGGGGTGCCATGGTGCCGAGGGAGACGGAGTGGGCCGCGTCCAGGTCCACGAGCAGCGCGCGGCTGGTGACGAGGACGACGGTGCCGGTGGGGGAGGCCAGCAGGGGTTTCACCTGGGCCTCGTCGACCACGTTGTCGAGCAGCAGGATCATCCGGTGCCTGGTCATCGTGGACCGCCACAGGGCGATGCGGCCCTGCGGGTCGTCCGGGATGCGCTCGCCCGGAACACCGAGCATGCGCAGCAGCGCCTCGGCCGCCGCGGCCGGCGCGAGCGGTTCCTCGCCGGGGGTGTAGCCGCGCAGGTCCAGGTGGAGCTGCGCGTCGGGGTAGCGCTCGGCGAGACGGTGGGCGGCGCGGACGGCCAGCGAGGTCTTGCCGCTGCCGCCCATGCCGTCGATCGCGACGATCAGTGGTCCGGAGCCGGTGGCGTCCTCGACGAACCCGAGGAGCTTGTGCAGTTCCTCCTCGCGGCCGGTGAAGTCGCGCAGGTCGTAGGGGAGCGTGGAGCGGCTGCCGGTGACCGTCGGAGCCGCCGTGGCGGCGGCCGCGGCGGGAGCGGACAGCGCCGGGTCGTTGCGCAGGATGGCCTGGTGCAGCTCGCGCAGGGCGTCGCCGGGCTGGATGCCGAGCTCCTCGTCGAGGACGGCGCGGATCGTGCCGTACTCCTCCAGCGCCTCGGCCTGCCGGCCAGAGCGGTAGAGGGCGAGCATCAGCTGGCCGCGCAGCGTCTCGCGCAGCGGGTTCCCGCCGATCGCGTCACGGATCTCGGCGATGAGTTCGGCGCTCTCGCCGGCGTCGAGCCTGAGGTCGAAGAGCTGCTCCACGGCGGTCATCCGCCGTTCCTCCAGCGACGCGGAGGCCGCGTCGACGACCGCGCCGCCGCTGCCGGACAGGACGGGGCCGCGCCACAGGGCGACGGCCTCCCGCAGCAGCGCCGTGGCCTCCGCGGGAAGACCGGCGGCCGCGTGGTCGCGGGCCCGGCGCAGGGCGTCGGTGAACTGGAGCAGGTCGAGCTGGTCGGGTGTGACGGCCGCGCGGTATCCGGGACCGTCGGTGGCGATGAGGGTCCGTCCGTCCGGGATGCGCTGGCGCAGCTCGGCGACGGCCTTGCGGACCTGGTGCGCGGCGGTGGCGGGTGCGTCCTCGTCCCACACGGCCTCGACCAGCCGGTGCACGGGCAGCACACGCTGCGGTTCGAGGAGCAGCGTCACCAGGACCCGTTCGCTGACGGGACCTCCGACGTGGACGCGTTCGTCCCCGTCCCAACATTCCAGCGATCCGAGGATGCGAAAGCGAATCGGCGCTGGCTGGCGCATGGCGCGGGTCCTCTCCTCGGTCCGGGTGCGGCCGCCGCACCACCGTTCGCCTGCGGAGGGACCGCGTGGCAGGACCGGAGACGGCGTCCCGTTCCTTCACGTTCTGCAGGGAACGGCACAGGGCGGCCGTCGTCGACGTTCACATTCTGACGCACGATGTGTACCGACGGTCGCGGCTTCATGGCTCTTACCTGCGGAGCAGGAGGCGCGCTGGCGCGTATCGGACAAGTTTTCGCAAGGGTCCGGACCGGGCGCCGGCCTCGGGCGCCGGGGCGGACCGCTCACACCATCCGCTCCGTGGCGCCTCGTCGCGGGGCCGGGGCGACCGGCACCCAGGGAGCCGGTCCGCGAGAGGTCGGCGAAGCGGAGACGCGGCGGGGCCCCGTACAGGCGTTGTCACGGCACGTAGCGGTGCGCATGGTGCCGGCGTGGTGCGGCGACGGGCCGCGGAAGCGAGTCTCCGCGTGTCTGTTCACGGCCGGAGTGTGCCCGTTTCGTGCCCGATCGGCGATCGAGCGGCGCGATCAAGTCGCCCCGCGGAAAGGGTTCATGGGACCGGCGGGCCGCTCCCCGGGCGTACGGCCAGTGCGGGGCGCCCGCCGTGCCGCCGCGGCCGGCGCCCTCGTCCGGCACATCACCGATCGGGCTCGCGGGCGGGACGACGGACCAGGTTGTGAACGCGGGAGAGGCCCGGAGTGTGTCCGCGCGGACCCGCCCCGCACCTGGCGAACGGCCGGCAGCGTCCCGCTGCCGGCCACCCACCGTGTCCACGCGAACCCGTCAACGGCGCCTCGCCGGAACGGGTTCGGCGCCGTCCGGCACCGGCGGCAGGTCCGCCTGCTCCTCGGCGGGCGCGTCCGCAAGGACGCCTCCGCGGCCCCAGTGATCCTGCTCGACGTCCCGCACGAGCACGGTCACGGCCTCTCTCGGGCATCCGGCGACCCGGGCCAGCGTCGTGGTCAGTTCGTCCACGAGATCGGCTCGTTTCTGTCGGTCGTTGCCCTTCCACCAGTCCACGGTCACCACAGGCACGGTTCTCTCCTCACTTCTCGGGGGCCACGAGGCCCTCGGTCGCGGGGAACTGGTCGAATCTGCGCGCCAGTTCCTCCAACATCTCGGGGGTCGGTTCGGGCGAGGAGTCCAACAGCTCGCCCAGTTCGCGGAAGTACTTCTCCCGGCCGCCGTCCGGGGTGAACATCACCAGCAGGGTGGCGGGGTCGGCGCCGGGGTTGCCGAACGCGTGGGTGGTCCCGGGCGGCACCATCATGAACGTGCCCGGCCCCGCCACGCGCCGCTCCCCGCCCAGCGTGAGCAGCACGTCGCCGCTCGCCACGTAGAACATCTCCGTCAGCTCGTTGTGGAAGTGGAGCGGCGCTCCCGGGGCGCGGGGCGGCAGCCGGTGCTCGGTGAGGCCGAACCGGCCGGCCGTGTCGTCCCCGGTCACGAGGAAGGAGACCGGGGTGCCGCCGACGACCGTGGTGGGGCCCGCACCCGGATCGATCACGCGGGGCAGCGTCACCGCTCACCCCCGGCATCCGCCCCGGTGGACGCCGCACGCGGTGTGAGCGCCCGCAGGGCCACCGCCGCGGCGACCAGGGCGAGTACGGCGGTCAGCGCGTAGGCCCGGCCGAACGCCCCGCTCCCGGGCGCGTCGCCGAGCACCAGGACCAGCACGGCCAGCCCCATGGCGCCGCCCGTGTACTGCGTCGTCGTCAGCACCGCCGAGGCGGTTCCCTGGTCGCTGTCCGGCACATCCTTGGTCCCCGCGATGTACATGCCCGCGAAGGCCATGCCCTGTCCCAGCCCGCTGACCAGGAGACCCGGCAGGACGGCCGTCCAGTAGTCCGAGCCGCTCGTGCCGAGGCCGAGCAGGGCCAGCCCCGCCGCGCCGACCGCGAACCCGGTGGCGAGCGTGGGACGGATTCCCCAGGACCCGGCGAGCCGGCCGGTGACGAGGTTGCCCGCCACCACGCTGAGCGCCAGCGGCAGGAAGGCGATGCCGGCGCCGAGCGGCCCGTAGCCCCACACGTTCTGGAGGAACAGCGTGATCAGGAAGAACTCCGCGCCGACGCTCGCCATGTAGAGCGCCGACATCGTGCTCGCGCCCGCCAGCGAGCGGATCCGCAGCAGCGCCGGCGGGATGAGCGCAGTGGCGGCGGGGCGCCGGTCGTACGCCGTCCAGGCCGTGCCCAGCGCGACGGCGGCGGCGAGGCAGCCGAGGCAGGAGGCGGAGGTCCAGCCGTCGACCGCGGCCTGCGTGAGCGCCGCCACCAGGAACAGAACGGCGCCGGTGAACAGGGCCGCTCCGGGGATGTTGAGCCGCCGTACCGACGCGTGCGTGCGCTCACCGGCCGGCAGCACCCGCAGGGCGAGGGCGACGGTGACCAGGATGAGCGGCACGTTCACGAAGAACACCCACCGCCAGGAGAGCGCCGCGGTCAGGACACCGCCGATCAGCACCCCGGCCGCGAGTCCCACCGCACCGATCGCGCCCCAGATCGCGAGCGCCCGGGAACGGACGGGACCGGCCGGGAACGCGGCCCCGATGAGGGCCAGCATGGCCGGGGTCAGGGCGGCGGCACCGATGCCCTGGGCGGCGCGGGAGGCGACCAGCAGCCACTGGTCCCCGGCCAGCCCGGCCGCCAGCGAGCCCGCGCCGAACAGGCCGAGCGCGCCGAGGAAGAGCCGGCGCGGGCCGGTCAGGTCCGCCGCCCGGCCGCCGACGACGAGGAAGCTGGCGAAGAAGACGGCGTAGGCGGAGACCACCCACTGGAGCCGTTCGGGCGGCAGACCGAGTCCCGAGCCGATGCTCGGCAGGGCCACGTAGATGATCGAGTAGTCGAGCGCCACCAGGAACTGGGCGATGGAGAGGGCGAGCAGCGCGGCCTTCATCCGCCCGCTGAACCCGCCGGCCTCGGGGGCCGAGGTGGGCGAGGTGGCGGCGGAGGCGGGGGAGGTCTGGACGGTCATGTCAGGGCTCCGGTCGGTTCCGGGCGTGTCCCGGGGAGGTCGTGGGGGGTATCGGCGGTCCCGTGCAGCAGCACGCGGATCACGGAGGGGAAGTCGTCGACGACGTGGTCGGCCCCCGCGGCGGTGAGGGCCGCGGCGGAGTCGACTCCGTAGGAGACGCCCACGGTGCGCAGGGCGGCGGCCCGGGCCATCGTCATGTCGGTGACGGTGTCGCCGACGTACCAGGACCGCGGAGCCGTCGCGCCGAGGTCGGCGAGGGCCCGCAGCGCCATGTCGGGGTGGGGCTTGCCGCGTTCGACCATGTCGTGGCAGACGACGGTGTCGAACCGGTCGATGATGCCGGTCGCCTCCAGCAGCGCGATCGCGCTGGAGGAGATCTTGGAGGTGGCGATCCCGAGCAGGTGGCCCGCCGACCGCAGCCGGTCCAGGCCCTCGGTAACGCCCGGCAGCAGGAGCGCCGGGCCCTGGCTCAGGACGTCCGTCGCGAAGCGGCCGCGGTAACGGGCGGCGGCCTCGGCGGTCGCCCCGTCGTCGACGGACACGCCCAACAGCCCGGCGAGGGAGGCCTCCAGAGGCTTTCCGACCGTCGCCAGCACCTGGGCGCGGCTGGGGGACGCGCCGAGGCCGCGCACCACGTCCCCGATCAACTCGGCTATCGCGGAGGGGGTGTCGGCGAGGGTGCCGTCGATGTCGAAGACCGTCGCGGAGGTCATGCCGCTGCCTCCCCGTGCGGTTCGGCGGTGGCGGCGTAGGCGACGGCGAGGTGTCCGGCGAGCCGGGCGGTGCTGATGAGTACCTCGCGGTTGGCGGCGGCGGAACGGCCCTCGGTGGCCCGCGAGACGGCCTTCATCAGGTACGGGGTGGCGCCCGGACCACTGACCCCGTCCTCCTCGGCGGCACGCAGCGCCTCCTGGATCACCCCCTCCATGAGGGCGCTGTCCAGGGCGTGTTCCTCGTCGATGGGCGCCGTGACGAGGGGGCCGCCCGGCAGGCCGGCCGCCCAGTGCATCCGCACCGCGCGCGCCACGTCGCCCGGGTCGTCGATCCGCTTCGGGACGCGCAGTCCGCTGGAGCGGCAGTAGAAGGCGGGGAAGTCGTCGAAGCGGTAGCCGATGACCGGCACGCCGAGGGTCTCCAGGTACTCCAGCGTCAGAGCGAGGTCGAGGATGCTCTTGGCGCCGGCGCAGACGACGGCCACCTTGCTGCGGGTGAACTGCACGAGGTCCGCGGAGATGTCGAAGCTCTCACCGGCCCCCCGGTGGACGCCTCCGATGCCCGCGGTGGAGAAGAAGGGGATTCCGGCGAGGTCGGCGGCCACGAGGGAGGACGCCACCGTGGTGGCTCCCATGCCGCCGCCGGCCAGGACGACACCGACGTCCCTGCTGGACACCTTGGGCACCCCGGTGCCGACCGCGAAGCGCTCCATGTCGTCGGGGGACATGCCTACCGTGAACCGGCCGCCGTCCAGCCCGACGGTCGCCGGTACGGCACCCGACTCCCGTACGGCCTTCTCGATGGCGAGCGCGGTCTCCACGTTGCCCGGGTAGGGCAGACCGTGCGCGATCACCGTTGATTCCAGGGCGACGACGGGCCGGTTCTCGGCCAGCGCGTCACCGACTTCCTCACTGATGCGCAGCAGTGGGTGCATGAGCGTGTCTCCTGAACGGTCGCTGGGGACGGAGGGAAGGAGCGCGCCAGGCGCGGACATCCAAGTCACCCGGACTGTCCCGAACCCCGTTCCCGTTCCGTTCCCGGCGGGGGACCGGCACCCCGCGCCGCCACGCACCCGGGGCGGTCGCGGCGCCGGGGTGTCGAGCCCGCCGCCACAACCGCCCCTCACGATCCGCTGCGGGTGGCCCGCTCGGCGCTCCCGGCTAGTACCAACCGGTGCAGCGGATGGGCGTGTTGTAGCCCGAGTCGCCGCACGCGCGGGCCACCTGGCCGTTGCGGTCGGCGAAGGCCTCCGTCCACACGCTGCCGCCGCTCGTGATGGTGGCCTCGCCGAGGTGGCCCTGCCAGGTCCGGCCGCCGTCGTTGCTGCGGTCCACCCAGATGTGCATACCGGGGCTGCCGCCCACGATCCGGCCCCACACACAGGTGTTGTTGCCGGACCCGTTGCGACGCAGCTCGAAGCCCTGGCCCTGTGTGCCGAACGCCGTGTACTGCGTCAGCCCGTTGTTGTTGGTGCACCCGTCCGCGGCACCGGCGGTGGTGGCACCGGCCGCCGTGAAGAGCCCCGAGATCAGGGCCACCGCGGACACGGCACCGGCGATGCGCTTCTTCGTCTGCATATTGGCTGTCCTCTTCCGAACGAAGGAGTGAAGCGAGTCCGACGGCGCCGCCGTCACCCGTCACTCCGGGTGCCTGACGGCTCGTCGACCCCCATCGTGGATCGCCGGCCCCGGCCAGGACCATCCTTTCCAGCAGCATGGAAACCTGCAGCTCGAACGGGTGAAGGAGGTTTGGGACGGCAGGAACGGTCGGCGGGAGCCCGAGGGTGACGCGGCAGCCTGCCCGACGGCTTCGCTACGCTCCGCACACGAAGGCGGAGTTCATCCCGGCCGGGCCGCGCCCGTCCTCGCTCCCCTCCACTCCGCGTGACGCGCGTCACGCGCCCTGGGACGGGTGTGCTGTTCTCGACATCCCGTTCGAATGGGTCGAGTCGATGCCCGCCAGCGGTCTTTACCACTCATTGACCTGTTGTGGAATCGGGAAATCCGTGGACGCGGCGGTTTGGCCGACTCGCCGACGCGTCCCGAACGTGTTGACCCCTCCCGGGCGCGAGAATTACTGTTCAGGCCATGGTTGCCACGGGGGAAGTCGCTACCACTCACGGTGTTGTCGAATGTGCCTCACGGGGCAAGGCGAGAGTCATTGATCCGGATGCCCGTCGAGGCTGTCCGCTGTGACGGACGCCGTTCCTTTCTCTTCTTCGCATCGAATGCCCCGCACCTGATCTCCGACTGAAGATCCCGGGGCCGGTGCGGCAGTTCGGTCGATACGTCGATGCCGCCGGTGCGGCGCCGATTTTCCCCTGCATTCCTTGGTGTGACGGGACCGCGCTGTCCCGTCGCTGTGGTGTGTCCGCCCTGAGTGGTCAGACGTGGGAGCGAAAATGGAGATCCATCTGCTGGGCTCGTTGGAGATGGCCGACGAGCATATATCGGTCAAGATTCCGGGGGAAAAACTGCGCGCCATTGTCGCGACCCTCGCCCTGACGCCGAACCGTCCCGTCTCACGCAACGACCTCATCGACGAACTGTGGGGAGAGAACCCGCCGCGTGACGCCGACAATTCACTGCACGGCCACATGGCGCGATTACGGCGCATTATCGCGGCGCGAACCGGGATGGGCAGTCAGCGGGATCTGATCGGAACCTCGAACTTCGGCTATGTCCTCTCGATACCCGACCGCCGGGTCGACGCCCTGCATTTCTGCGACCTGGTCCGCCGGGCGGCGCTGCTGCAGGACTCCGACCCCGGGGGCGCGGTCCGACTGCTCACCGAGGGGCTCGCACTGTGGCGCGGCCCCGCCCTGCTCGACGCCGGCCACGGCATGCTGTGCCGGATGGCCTCCACCCGCTTCACCGAGACCCGGCTGACGGCCTACGAGCAGCTCTTCGAAGCCCAGTTCACGCTGGGCATGCACCGCGACGTGGTCACCGAGCTGGAGCAGCTGCACGCCCAGTACCCGCTGCGCGAGCGCTTCTGCGAACAGCTGATCACCGCCCTGTACAGCACGGGCCGGCAGGCCGAGGCGCTCGACGCCTACCACCGGACCCGTCAGCGGCTGTCCCAGGGGCTCGGCCTGGAACCGGGGCACGCCCTGCGTGCCAGGTTCCAGGAGATCCTCCGTCAGGAACCCCTCAGGACCCGGTAGGCCTCGGCGGGGCGGCCGCCGCCCGCGACGCAGGAGACGTGCCCATGGCCCGGCGTCGGGCCGTGGGCGTCGGTTCTCCTGGACCCCCGGCCCGACGGGCGGGCTCAGATCGACTTGGTCACCCGCAGGATCTGCCAGATCGCCCCGAACCGCGCCCGCCCGTGGAAGGCCAGGTACTCGGGAAGCACCAGCTGCGGTGCCCACTTCTCCTTGTACGCGAGCTGGCTGGCCGACGGGTAGACCTTCTCGCCGTGGTCGGCGAGGAACCGCATGAACTTCCCCGTCACCGGGCTGGCGGCGGACACCTCGACACCCGGGTCGAGGCGGGTGAACGGAGTGAAGCCGAAGTGCAGCCACTCGGCGCCCTCGGTGCGGAAGGTGTCGATGGCGTGGGCGTTCACCGCCTCCATCACTCCCGGGGACACGTCGTTGTCGCGGCGGCTGAGGTCGTGCAGCCAGCCGGCCCGGGAGCCGTACGCGGGGGAGTAGGAGATGTACGCGACGACGGCACCCTCGACGCGGCCGACGAACAGACGGCGCTCGCGCTGCGCGGGCCCGCCGCACTGGCCCACGAGGAACTCGATCTCCTTGACGTGCCTGCCCTTGCCGCGCAGCCACCGCTGGTCGAGAGCGTCGATCTCACCGGCCACCTCGTCGTACGCGACCTCGTCGATCCGCAGACCGCTGCGCTTCGCGCGGGAGATCTTGTTGCGCAACTTCATGAACCTGGAACCCTTGAGCGTGAACGCGGGCAGGTGCAAAGAGAATGAGGAACCCACCTGGTTCACGGTGAATCCGCAGCGGGCGTAGAGATCGGCGTCCGAGCGCTGGAGCTGGATCGCACAGACTTTGCGGCGCTTGGCACGCGCAAATTCCAGGAAGGCCTTCAGGAGCTTCTCCTGTTCGCCTTCGGGACCGAACACCCCGCCGAACTGGACCAGATAGCCGCCCGCCGTGCGGTAGGCGACGAAGCCCTCCGTGCCGGGGGCGAGGAAATACTCGGTCCCGCTGTTGAGCGCCAGGAAAGCGCTCGGGTTCTCGGCGTACTTCCGCAGCGGTTGCGCGACGGAGTCGAAGGCTACCGATTCCTCAGTCGTTGACATCTCGTTCCCCTGTCGCCCGGCCGTACGCCGACTCACCTTCACATTCCTTGCCCGCAGATACTCGGACCGCCGCCTTCGATGCTCCTGAAACGGTCGTCTCAGCTCCGTCTCAGAGCCTTCTCAGCCCCCGCTGCGAGATTACTGAACGCAGCCGGAAGAGGAATGATCCGACTGTTCGAAGCGGATGAAGAAAGCGGGGACCGCGTGAACGGCACGCACATGGCGGGGGGAGCGCCGCTCACCCAGGAGGATGTCGTCCTCGCTCCTGGGGCCTCGACGTATCTCTCCTATGTCGACGGAAAGAACATTCCGAGTACGGAATGGGTCTACGTCCTGGACGCGGCGGCACTGCTCGACGACGCCTTCACCAATCTGACCCTGAAGCGGAAGCTGGAGCGCGGTCAGTGGCACGGCGGTCCGGCGGGAGGTGAACTGCCGCCCACCATCGTCGGCCGGGTCGCGAAGGCGGACCGCGAGACGGTCGAGCAGGCCCTCGGGGCCGCTGCCCGGGCCGCCCGCGAATGGTCCGCGGCCCCCCTGGACGTGCGCCTCGAACAGCTCGGCACCCTCCTCCACGACCGGCTCGCCGACCGGGCCGGCGAGATCATCGACATCCTGGTCAAGGAGGGCCATCCGCTGGCGCTCGCCCGCTGGCAGGTCTCCGGCATGCTGGAGTGCTTCGGACCCGAGTCGCTCGGGTTCTACCGCACCCAGATGCTCCAGGAGTTCCGGCACGGGGCCCGCGAGATCTCCGTACGCCGGCAGCCCGACGGGGTCGTCTGTCTCAACCCGCCGCAGAACGCGCCGCTTTCGAGCGCGCTCCTCGGCGTGACCTCGCTCTTCGCGGGCAACGCCCTGGTCGTCCGGGCCCCGCGCAGCGCACCGCTCGGCGTGATGTACGTCCTGCACGAGGTGGTGGTCCCCGCGCTGGAGGAGGTCGGAGCCCCGCCCGGCACCCTCGGCGTGGTGTGCGGCGACCCGGCGCCGATGCTGAACGCCTGGCTGCAGAGCCCGCACGTCGACGACATCATGTACTTCGGCAGCAGCGAGAACGGCATCCGGTTCCAGGAGCGCTGTGTCGCCGCGGGCAAGAAGCCGATCCTCGAACTCGCCGGCAACGACGTGGTGGTGGTCTGGAAGGACGCCGACGTCCGGCTGGCCGCGGAGGCCCTCACCGAGAGCTTCTACGGCTCCGGACAACTGTGCATGATCCCCAACCAGGTGCTCGCCCACCCCGACATCGCCGAGTCGCTCACCGCCGAACTCGCCCGCCAGAGCGCCCTGGTGAAGCCGGGGCACGCCGGTGACGAGGACGTCCTGCTCACTCCGGTGCTGCGGAACGAGAAGTTCTTCTCCTGCCTCCAGGACGCCCTCGACTCGGGCGCCGAACTGGTCTGCGGCGGCCACGCCATGCAGCTCGACGGCGCCCGCGATTCCTCCGGCATCTTCCTCGAACCCACCGTCGTCCTGGTCCGCGGCCTCGACGGGGCACGCGGCGTACGGGCGGTGGCGCACGAGACCTTCTTCCCGCTGCTCCCCGTGGTCGTCGCGTCGCGTGCCGACGGCGACGACGAGGAACTGCTGGAGAAGTTCATCGACTGGGTCAACAGCAACGAGTACGGGCTGCGCAACTCCCTCTGGGCCGACGACCGTTCGGTGATCGACCGGTTCACCGCACGGGTCACCAAGGGCGGGCTGCTGAAGGTCAACGACTCACACATCGGCTTCCTGCCCTACCTGCCCACCCACGGCGGCACGGGCCTGACCGGCGGCGTGTTCGGCGAGGCCAACTACCCGATCCTGCGCACCTCCCACGTACAGGGAGTCAGCGTCAGCGTGCAGGGTCTGCGCCCCCGCGAGGCGGTGTTCGGCGGTGGCCGGCCGGCCCCGGCAGCACCGGCCCCGGCGGACCACCGCGGCTGACTCCCCGTATCGCCGTATCCCCGGAGATCCGGAGACCCGGCCCCGTCCGCGTCGCGTACCCCTGCATCCCCGTATTCCTGCATCCCCCGCGTTCCGAACATCCACCGACCCTGAGGAAGCCATGCGTTCCCTGGACGCGGCTCGGGAGATCTGCGAGAGCTATCTGCCCGGCCTGCTCAAGAACCTCGATGACATTCCGCTCGCCGATCTGGAGAAGCCGGACAGCCCCGGCCTCACCCACTTCCGCACCGCCAAGGGCCCGGGGCTGGTGATCCCCAAGGAGTACCAGGGTGCCGGCGCGGACCCGCTGCAGGCGCTCGCCGTCGTACGGGCCATCGGCGCCGTCTCGCCCTCGCTGGCCGTCGCCACCACGATGCACCACTTCTCCGTGGCCACCCTCTTCACCCTGGCCGACTCCATCAAGAGCAGCGGCATGGAGTGGGCGCTGCTCGAAGGCATCGCCGAGCAGAACCTCCTGGTCGCCTCCGGGTTCGCCGAGGGGAAACCCTCCCAGGGCATCCTCACGCCGACCATGCGGGCGGAGCGGGCGGAGGGCGGGTTCGTCATCAACGGCTCGAAGAAGCCGTGCAGTTTATCGCGGTCGATGGACCTCCTGACGGCGAGCGTGGCGCTGCCGACGCCCGACGGGGGTTCCGAGATGGCGGTACTGCTCGTGCCGCGCCAGACCGACGGCATCACCAGCCATCCCTTCTGGCAGAGCTGGGCGCTGGCGGGCGCCGAGAGCAACGAGGTACGCCTGACGGACGTGTTCGTCGACGAACAGCTGATCATGCGGACCGAACTCGGCGAGGCCGGCGAGCTCGACGAACTGCAGACCGTCGGATTCATCTGGTTCGAACTGCTCATCTCCGCCGCGTACGTGGGGATGGTCTCCGCGCTGGTGGAGCGCCTGTACGGGTCGGGCCGCGGCGGCGAGTCCGACCGGGCGAGCCTGATCGCCAAGCTGGAGACCGCGAACCTGCTCCTCGAAGGCGTCGCCCGGATGGTGATGGACGGCGAGCGGGGCAACGAGGCCCTCGCGAAGACCCTGGTGGCGCGCTACGCGGTCCAGGACGCGCTCGGCGAGACGGTGAACCGCGCCGTGGAACTGCTGGGCGGCATGGCCTTCATCACCTCCTCCGACGTCGCCTACCTCGCCGCCGTCTCGCACGGGCTGACCTTCCACCCGCCGTCCCGCACGAGCTTCCAGGGCCCGTTCCTCGAACACGTGGCGGGCAAGCCGCTTCGGCTGGCCTGAGGAGGCACCGTGACGATCACCTCACTCGCGCCGGACGTTCTGCCGGACCGCCACGAACTCGGGCGGCTCTACCGCAGCCGGCTCAGCAAGGGCCGCGCCACCCTCGGCGAGATGTTCGGCGGCCACGTCGAGGTCGCCTCCGAAGGAGCTTGGGTCACCACCAGTGACGAACGCCGCTTTCTCAACTGCGGCGGCTACGGGGTCTTCCTGACCGGGGCGCGGCATCCCGCCGTCATCCGCCGGGTCGCCGAGCAACTGCACACCCACCCCGTCGCCACCCGCATCTTCCTGGAGCCGCAGGCCGCGCTGGCCGCCGACGCCCTGGTGTCCGTCGTACCGGAGGGCCTGAGCCGCGTCCACTTCGCCGGCTCCGGCGCCGAGGCGGTGGAGACGGCGATCAAACTGGCCCGCACCCGCGGCCGGACGCGGCTCGTCGCCACCCACGGCGGATACCACGGCAAGACGATGGGCGCGCTGTCACTCACCGGGAAGAGCCTCTTCCAAGACCCGTTCCGCCCCCTGCTGCCCGACACGACCCACGTGCCGTACGGGGACGCGGAAGCCCTGCGCGCCGTGCTCGCCCGCATCCCGGGCGAGGGCTGCGTCTTCGTGGAACCGGTGCAGGGCGAGGCCGGAGTGGTCATACCGCCGGCCGGATACCTGACCCAGGTCGCCGCGCTCTGCGAGGAGTTCGACGCCCTGCTGGTGCTGGACGAGATCCAGACGGGCCTCGGACGGCTCGGCACCTGGTGGGGCGCGGACGCCGAGGGAGTGGTGCCGGACATCCTGCTCGTCGGCAAGGGGCTCAGCGGCGGCGTCGTCCCCGTGTCGGCGGTCGTGGCCACCCCGGCGGTGTTCAAGGCCTTCGACCAGGACCCGTACCTGCACACCTCCACCTTCTCCGGGGCGCCGCTCGCCATGGCCGCCGCCCGCGGGGCCATCGAGGCGATCAAGGACAACGACCTCGTCACCCGCTCCCGGACGCTCGGCGAGGAGATCCTCACCCGGCTGCGCTCCATCGTCACCGGCCACTTCGGCGAGGTGGTCCGCGAGGTGCGCGGACGCGGGCTGATGCTCGGCATCGAGTTCGCCGAGCCCGGCCCGGCCGGAGACCTGCTCATCGAGCTGATCCAGCACGGAGTCATCGCCAACCACTCGCTCAACTCCCATCTGGTCCTGCGCCTCACCCCGCCCGCCGTGCTCGACAGCACGGACCTGGAGTTCCTCTACGAGGCGTTGGACCGCGCCTGCCGGACCCAGGCCGCCCGCTACACACCGACCTCAGGAGGTGCCTGACCATGCGCAGCGCACAGGTCACGATCCGCGCGGTCGCCGTCGCACCCGCCGATGCGTTCGACCGCGTGAAGGACTTCGCCGGCTATCCCGAACTCTCCCCGGTCGTACGGTCGGTGACGGTCGACCGGGCAGCCTCCGGGACGCCGGGCGGCGCGGCCGAGGAACACAGCGACTGGGAGGTGTACTTCCGCAACGGCATCCTGCGCTGGAGCGAGACCGACACCTTCGACCGCGCCGGCCTGACCATCGCCTTCACCCAGACCGACGGGGACTTCGCCGAGTTCACCGGCACCTGGCGGGTGCGCGCCGACGGTGAGGACAGCCTGATCGACTTCTTCACCGAGTTCGACTTCGGCATCCCGAGCCTCGCGGGCATTCTCGACCCGGTGGCGGAACGGGTGTTCCGCGAGACGATCGGCGTGGTCGTCACCAGCCTGTTCGCGAAGGCCGAGGTCGTCGGCGACGAGGCACTCGTGCGGGCCGTCGAACTGGCCCGCGAGCGCGCCGCGGAGCTGCGGACCGGCGACGCCGCACCCACCGCGATCCCCGCGGGAGCCGTGTGATGGATGCCAAGAACGCTTTCGACACCCCCGTCACCTACCGGCTGATCCGCGTCGAGTACGCGGTGGGCCTCGCCGTCGCGGTCGGCTTCTTCTTCGCGCACATCACCGAGGTGCGCTGGCTGCCGGCCGTGGCCCTCTTCCTCTACATCGACCTCATCGGGTACATCCCCGGCGCGATCGCCTACCACCGCAGCGAGGACAAGGCGATCTCCAAGGTCTACTACGTCCTCTACAACACGATGCACAGCCTGGCCACGCAGACGATCGTCGCGCTCGCCTGGATCTGGCTGGCCGGTCCCGAGTGGGCGCTGCTCGTCCTGCCCATCCATCTCTTCGGTGACCGCGCCCTGTTCGGCAACTTCCTCAAGCCCTTCGGCGTGGACTTCGAGCCGGTGGCCGACCCGGCGTTCCAGCGCTTCCGGTCCGAGTTCGCCGCCTCCGCCGCCGACGGCACCCGCCTCATCGAGCAGCTCGACGCGAAGCCGACGCCATGACGTCCCCGAGCACGACCTCGCAGAGCGCGGCCTCCGCGCGTACGCACACGGCGGCCGCCCACTGGCCGGCCGGGAGCCGCACCGCCTCCGTCCGCTCCACCACCCGGAAGTTCGCCACCGGGGTGACCGTCCTGACGTGCAGCCGCGACGAGGGCACCCACGGGGTCACCGTCAGCACCCTGACGCTCGCCTCGATGAAGCCGCCCATGGTCTCGGTCGCCCTGCGCCGGGACAGCCAGGGCCTCGCCGCCCTGCTGGCGGCCGGCACCTTCGCCGTCAACGTCCTGGGCAGCCAACAGGACCCCCTCGCGCGGCACTTCGCCCGCTCCGACCGGGGCGAGGGGCTCACCCGCCCCGGCCGCGGCGTCTGGGCCGGGCACACCGCGGACGGGGTGCCGCTGCTCGGTGGCGCCGTCGGCTGGCTGCAGTGCCGGGTGACACGCACCGTGCCGACCGGTGACCACGAGCTGGTCCTCGGCCTGGTGACCGACGCCCGGCTCGGTTCCGCGGAGGTCCCGCTGGTCAATTTCGCCGGAGCCCTGCACCGGCTCCCGGCCCCCGCCGCCCCGGCCTCCACCGCCCTGGCCGCCGCCCCGCCCGACGACACGACCCGGAGCTGACCATGACCGACACCACCACGGGGACGGCCCCCGATTCCGCGATCCCCTCGGAAGCCGACTGGGACCACGCACCGACACTGGTCGACGGCGCCAACTCCCTCGAACTGACCGCCGCCGAATGCGACTTGAAGTACTGGTTGCGCGCCGTGCCGCAGGGCACCCTGCGTGGCAAGGTCCTCGGCCACGACGAGAACGTACGACCGCACGAGGTGACCCGGCGTCCCGGTCCGCTGAACGAGGCGCTCACCCAGGAACTGGCGTTCCGCTCCATCGCCGAGGACAAGGCGACGCGCGCGCTGGGCTACATGGTGGCCCTCGCGCCCGACACCGCGACGATGGAGTTCTACACCACCCAGCTGATGGACGAGGCCCGGCACTCGATGGTGTTCCGCGACCATCTGCTGAGTCTCGGCGTCGCCCGGCAGGACCTGTTCACCACCATCGACAGGCTCGCCGCCGCCGACCGCGACGCCGTGCTCGTGCCGCTGGAGAACCTCGGCCTCGAAGTCCTGCGCGACCAGGAGGACTTCATCGGGGGAGTGGTCGTCCTGACGATCCTCGTCGAGGGCGTCCTCGCTCCCGCCGCACAGCTCTCCGAGCTCAAGTGGCGCGTCTTCGACCCGGCCGCCGCCGACGTCGAGCGCGGCGCGGGCATCGACGAGATCCGCCACCTCACCGTCGGCAGCTCGGTCGCCCGCGAGCACCTCCTCGAGCACCCCGAGGACAAGGAACGCATCCTCGAACTGATCACCCGGGGACGCGCGTTGTGGGGGAACCTGCCCGCCACGGAGATGACGCTGCGCCGCGAGACCCTCTTCCAGAAGGGCCTGGACGCGCACCGCGACCTCGCCGGCGACTACGAGATCTGGCCGGGCCGCCGTCTCGTCGACACCACCGTCGAGGAACGGGTGGGGACGGCTCACGAGTGGTCCGAGTCCATGCAGCGCAAGCGCCTCCTCTACATGGGCCTGGAGGAAGCGATATGACCACCGTCAACGAGCGGGGACTACGGGACGCCGAGGGCTCCGGCACGCTGGAGGAGATCACCCGGCTCGTCAAGGACGCCGGCCTGATGGACACCCGCCCCAGCTGGTACGTCTACAAGATCGCGTTCAACTTCCTTCTCCTCGCCGCCGGCTGGACGGCGTTCGCGCTGCTCGGCGACTCCTGGTGGCAGCTGGCCGTGGCCGTCTTCCTCGGCCTGATGTTCGGCCAGACCGACCTGGTCGGCCATGACGCGGGCCACCGGCAGATCGTCCGGACCCGCAAGGCCAGCAACATCATCGGCTATGTGCACGGCAACCTGCTCACCGGCGTCAGCTTCGGCTGGTGGGTCAAGCACCACACGGCCCACCACAACTTCCCCAACCACCTCTCGATGGACCCCGACATCCTGCGCCGGCAGGTCATCTTCGAGGCCGGGGACCGGGTCAAACGCACCACACCGTTCCAGCGGTTCGTGGTCCGCCACCAGTCCTGGATGTTCTTCGTCCTGATCACACTGGAAGGCCTGCGCCTGCACATGTCGGGCTACGTGGCCGCGAGCAGGGGCGCGCTCACCAAGTACAAGAAGTCCGAACTCACCGTCATCACCCTGCACCTGGTGCTCTACGTCGCCGCGCTGTTCTCCGTCCTGCCGCCCGGCAAGGCGATCGCGTTCCTCGCCCTCCACCAAGCCGTGTTCGGCTTCTACATGGGCCTGATGTTCGCGCCGAACCACAAGGGCATGCCGGTCCGCGACGGGGAGAAGGAGGACCTGGACTGGCTCACCCGCCAGGTCGTCACCTCCCGCAACCTCAAGCCCAGCCGGTTCAGCGACTTCTTCTACGGCGGCCTCAACTACCAGATCGAGCACCACCTGTTCCCGTCGATGCCACGCACCAACCTGCGCAAGGCCCAGCCCATCGTCAAGGAGTTCTGCCTGCGCAGCGGACTGCCGTACGTGGAGGTGTCGATCATCGAGTCCTACGCGGAGGTGGCCGACTACCTCGACGAGGTCAGCGACGAGGTGGCGCGGCTGGAGAGCGGGGTCTCATGAACACCCCGCGCGCCGGCCGGGCGGCGGTCGTGTGCGGACTCGGCACCTGTGTCCCCCCGTACGCGCTGACCAACGAGGAACTGTCGACGCTCATCGACACCTCCGACGCGTGGATCCGCAGTCGCACCGGCATCGGCCGGCGGCACATCGCCGACGCCTCCACCGCCACGAGCGACCTCGCGATCGAGGCAGGCGGCCGGGCGCTGAAATCGGCCTCGGCGGAAGGGAATGCGGCGGTCGACGCGGTCATCGTGGCGACGACCACCCCGGACCACCCCTGCCCCGCGACCGCTCCTCTGGTGGCCACACGACTCGGACTGGGCACGGTCCCGGCGTTCGACGTGGCGGCGGTGTGCACCGGCTTCCTCTACGGACTCGCCGCCGGTGCCGGCCTCATCGCCGCCGGCACCGCCGAACGTGTCCTCGTGATCGGCGCCGAGACCTTCTCGCGCATCCTCGACCCCGAGGACCGTTCCGGCCGCGCCATCTTCGGCGACGGTGCCGGAGCGGTGGTGCTGCGGGCCGGGGAACCGGACGAGCCGGGTGCGCTCGGACCCTTCGACCTGGGGAGCGACGGAACGGGCAGCGACCTGATCACCGTACGCACCGGGGGGTCACGGGACCCGTATCCCACCGCAGGGGACGCGGCGGACCCGTACTTCCGGATGAACGGCAAGGCGGTCTTCCGCAACGCCGTCGAGCGGATGACCGAGTCCTCGCGCCGGGTACTGGCGGCCCGCACGGACTGGACCGGGGGCCTGCCGGACCTCGTCGTGGCACACCAGGCCAACCTGCGGATCCTGCACGCCGTCGCCGACCGGATCGGCGTCGACCGCGCGGACTGCTTCGTCAACATCGACCGCGTCGGCAACACCGCCGCCGCGTCCATCCCGCTCGCCCTCGGCGACGCGGACCGCTCCGGGGCCCTGAGCGCGGGCCGACGCGTCCTGCTGACCGCCTTCGGCGGCGGACTGACCTGGGGCGCCTGCACGTTGACCTGGCCGGACATCCAACCGGCCTGAACGTCGCCGCCAATTACCGGCGACGGACCACACACCCATCACGAACAACAGGAGACGCAGTCATGAGCGACGTCTACAACCGCATGGTCAAGCTGCTGCAGGCCGGCTTCGGTCTGGAGGCCGACGAGATCAGCCCCGAACAGACCTTCAACGACCTGGAGCTGGACTCGCTGGCCATGGTCGAACTGTCCCTGGCCGCGCAGGAGGAGTTCGGTGTGCCCGTGAACGACGAGGACATCAGCTCGCGGGACACCATCTCCCGCGCCGCGGAGGTCATAGAGGCGAAGGGCGTGGCCGTCTGATGGCGGGCACCTCCCGCTTCGACGCCGCCGTCACCGGGGTCGGGATGGTGAGCTGCGCCGGGATCGGAGTCCCCGCGTCCTGGAAGCGCATCCGCGAGGGAGAGGGCACGGCCGCGGGCCCCGTCCCCGCACTCGACGGAACGCCCGCCGACTTCGGCTGCGCCGTACCGGACTTCGACCCGGCCGCGGCGGTCGGCAGGCGCAAGGCCTGGCGCCTCGACCGCTGCAACCAGTTCGCCATCGCCGCCGCCGCGGAGGCCATCGCGGACGCCGGTCTCGACCCGTCCACCTGGGACGGCACCCGCGTCGGCGTCGTCCTCGGGAACGGCATCGGCGGCGCCGCCGCCTGGGAGAAGCAGCACAACGTCCTGCGCGACGAGGGCCCCCAGAAGGTCTCGCCGCTGCTCATCCCGATGCTGTCCATCAACATGTCAGCCGGCTACGTGGCGATGGAGTGCGGGGCACGCGGCCCCAACTTCGTGACCGCCACCGCCTGTGCCTCCGGGACCACCGCGATCGGCATGGCACGCGAACTGCTCCGCAGCGGGCTGTGCGACATCGTGGTGACCGGCGGAACCGAGGCTCCCCTCGTCCCGTCGATCGTCTCCGGCTTCAGCCAGATGGGCGCCCTGTCCAAGCGCCGCACGGCACAGTCCACCGCCTCCCGGCCCTTCGACGCCGACCGCGACGGCTTCGTACCGGCCGAGGGCGCCGCCGTCCTCGTCCTCGAACGCGCCGAGCACGCGAAGGCCCGCGGCGCCCGGATACGGGCCATGGTCAGCGGCTACGGAGCCTCGGCCGACGCCCACCACGCCACGGCACCCGACCCGCAGGGCGCCGGTGCCGAACTCGCCGTCCGCAGCGCCCTGTCGGACGCGGGGGTCGACGGGGCGGACGTGACGCACGTCAACGCGCACGGCACCTCCACACCGCTCAACGACGTGTCCGAGGCACGCATGATCCGCCGGGTCGTCGGACAGCACCCGGCGGTAACCTCCATCAAGGGGGTGGTCGGTCACGCACTCGGCGCCGCGGGGGCGATCGAGGCCGTGGCCACGGTGCTCACGATCGAGAACGCTTTCGTCCCGCCCACCGCGAACCTGGAGAGCCTCGATCCGGAGGTCGACCTGGACGTGGTGGCGAAGGCGGGCCGCGAGCTGCCGGTCGAGGTCGCGGTGAGCAACTCCTTCGGGTTCGGCGGCCAGAACGCCGTACTCGTGTTCAGCAGGGCCTGACAGCGAACGGGAGCCGTGGGACGTGTCCGAGGAACGCAGATGGCAGGTCGAGGAGAGCGTGCTGGTGCACGCCACCCCCGAGCGGGCCTACCGCGCGATCAGCGACGTACGGACGATGGCCACGTTCTCCCCGGAGTGCGTCGGGGTCTGGGTGCACGGCCGTGGGCCGGTCACCCGGGGCACCAGGTTCACCGGCTTCAACCGCAAGGGCCCGTGGCTCTGGTTCACCGACTGCCGTGTCGTCCGCGCCGAGGAGGGCCGCGACTTCGCCTTCCGCGTCACCAGCTTCGGCCTGCCGGTCGCCCTCTGGGGCTACCGGTTCGCGCCCGAGGAGGACGGCACCCGGGTCACCGAGTACTGGGAGGACCTGCGCACGGGACGCACCGGCCGGCCGGCCGAACTGCTCGGATTCTTCACGGGCACCAAGCCGGCGGTACGGCACCGGGCGAACACCGCGGGGATGCGGGCCACCCTGGGGCGGCTGAAAGCGGCACTGGAGCGGTAGGGAGCGCAGCGCGACATCGAAGGGGCACCGCGGTGCCCCGCCGGTCACCCCCGGCGGGGCACCGCGGTGCCCCTTGCCCCTGCCCTTCCTCACGTCGCGAGCAGACGCCCCAGCGTCCGGACCACAGTGGCCGCCGCCACCGCGTGACCCCGGCTGCTCAGCCGCCCCGGGCGCGCGCCCCACAGATCCCCGGCGGGCGGACCCGCGTGCGCGGCGAGGTCGACATGGACGCAGCCGTGGCGCAGGACCACCGCCTCGATACGTTCGGAGAGCAGGCGCTGCCGGGCCCGGAGACCGGCGACCTGGTCCGCGGACACCTCGCCTGCCTGCGTCAGGTCGAACGGGCTGATCACCAGCACCACTTGGCAGGTCGCTCCGCGCAACGCGGCCAGAATCCTGCTCAACTCGAACTCCATGGCGTCCGGATCGAAGGAGCGTGCCCTCAACTCCGGCCCGCCGCAGGCCAGCAGCGCGAGGTCACCGTTGAAGTCCAGCGCGTCCCCGAGCTGGGTCGACCGTACGTGGGAGAGCGGAAGCTCCCGCCTGCCTCGGGGATGGAGACAGGCGAACCGCGGATGCGCCTCGCGCAGCGCGGCGATGACGCTATCGGTCCACGGAGCGCGCGCCCAGCCCGGTACGACGGTCATCCCGGCGGAGTCGACGCTGCTGTCGCCCAGCACCACGGCGCGCCGCCACCTGGCGTCGGCGAGGAGTGCGGCGCCTTCGCCGGGCCCGAGGCACCGCGGATCCGCGTGCTCATCCGCGGGAGCCGCGGCGACGTCCCCCGCGGGCCTCCGCGGTGTGCCGCCCGGCGCCCGGACGCCCGGCCGGACGATCCGGTCCTCGTTCCGTGTCCGGTCTCTTCCACGCCTTGGTCCAGGCATCGGCCGTCCCCCCTTGGTCGACGGCCCCCACTCTCCCCGTGAGCGGGAGGGCCGCGGTGCTGCGCGCGCGTCCACCGGACGCGCCCCTTCTCAGCACTCCCGCGGTGCGTCCGCGATCCGCCGGAGCCGGCCCGTGTGCCCGGGGATGTGGTCCTCGGCGCGCAGGCGCACGATCTCGCCCCACGGCACGGCCCCGCTGAAGAGCTCCTCGCCCTTGTCGCCGACGAGGCGCACGGAGACCGGCGTCGCCCGCTGATTGTGGGGGGTCTGGGCGAGCAGGCCGACCAGTTCGGCGGCGTTGCGGCGGACGAGTTCGACCAGGACGTCCCGGCCGGCCGAGGAGGTCAGTTCCCCGATGGCCTTCGGGTCCATGGCCGGTCCGTTGTCCAGCCCCGCCGCGTCTCCGGCCAGCACCTGCCGGGCCGTCGACGCCAACAGCCGGTCGCTCAGGGCGACATGGGCGAGGGTCCAGTCCGCGTCGCGCTCGCCGGACGGTGGGGCGGACGTCTCGTCGACGGGGGCCGCGGCGGTCGCGGCGGCGATCAGGCCCGTGTAGGCCTCTTCCAGAGCGGCGGTCTCCATTGCTGTGTCCTTTCGCATGTCGCGGACGTCGCGGGCGACAGGGGTGTCGGCGGTCGGGCGCGAGGTGGGGGCGTCGTCGGGCCCGGCGAGCGCCAGCCGCACCAGGCGCCGGACGTCGTCGGGACCCAGGTGTTCGAGACGGGCGACGAGGTCGGCGGCTTCCGGATCGCCGCCGCACGCGAGGAACTTGGCGCGTGCGAGCGCCGCGTGGTGGGTGCCGTCGGCGCCGCTCGCGGCACCCACCGCGGCACGCCGCTCGACGTGCAGTTCGCGGCCGTCGCGCAGCCGGACCGTGACACGGGCGCCGAGGTTCTTGGTGGCCCACCGGAAGTCGGTCTCCGGCTCCAGCCAGACGGGCGGCAGGGTCTCGGCGGCCCGGGCGTCGATGGCCCGTACCCAGGCCTCGGCCCGCTCGCCCGCCCGGCGCAGCGCCTGGCCGAGCGGGGCGGTGGCCAGCAGCGCGTGCCGGCTGAACGCCGGGTCGTGCTCGGTACGGACGCGGGCGGCGAGTTCCCAGCGGTCGGGGAGGTCCACCGCAGGGTGCGCGAGGTCCGCGGGGAGCAGGGAGCCGGTGAGGAGGGCCGTGGCGACGTTGTAGGGGAGGGAGAAGTTGAGGGCGGCCACGCTGGAGTCGGGGCCGATCCGGTGCTGCCGGGCGATGCGGTCGAGCCCGGCGGTGAAGATCGAGCCCCGCACGACCACTTCGGCGATGTCCCGGTGGTCGACCCCCGCCAGCGCGTGGTGGAGTTCGACCGCGCAGTCGACGGCTGCGCTCGTGTAGGCGCTGCCCGGATGGATCTTGTACGAGAAGGTCTCCGTGTGCCACAGGGTGCCGAGTCCGGCGACTGCCTCCTCGGGCAGGGGGATGTCCGCGAACCGGTGCAGGAACCCTTGCGGATGCTCCAGTACGTCCTCGGGCCCGGTGAGCCCGAACCGGGCGCCGTCGCAAGCGCTCAGGCCGGTCCGCACCGGCGCGGCGGCCACCAGCAGCTTGGCGTCCGTGCTGAAGAACCCGCGTGACAGGCTCCACGTCGGCACCGAGAACGCCATGCCCAGTGCGTGCGCCCAGACGTCGGCGGAGGCGCTCTCCGCGCGAAGCCGCCCGGCGACCGCCCCCGCCAGATGGGTGTGCCCCGCGGTCTGGCCGCGGAACGGGCCGAGGGTCGCGGCGGCGGTGATCCGGGCCGCCGTCTCGTTGGCCGCGAGGACCGAGGTCAGCAGCTGTCGCCCGTCGAGTCCGAGTGAACTCGCGTAGACCAGCGGGACGTTGACCGTGGAGTGCGAGAGATGGCCCGCGTAGGCGGTGTCGTCGAAGTCCAGGCAGACGGTCGCCATGGAGAGCGACTGCACGGCGTGCTGGGGATCGTCCTGCAGGGGGCTGCCGTAGGCCTGGCGGACACGTCTGCCCAGCGGGTGTCCGTACCCCGCGCGGGCGGCGCCGAGCTGGCTGAGGATCTGGCTCTTGAGGTGCGCGACGACCCGCTCGGGTGCGTCGTCGAGGACAAGTCGGCTGCCCCAGCCGGAGAGTCGGCGGATGATGCTCCCGCCGCTGCCGCTGCCGCTGCCGCTGCCGCTGCCGCTGCCGCTGCCGCTGCCGCTGCCGCTGCCGCGTCCGCCGTGCCTGCCGGCCTCGCCCGACGCGCCGCGAGGCTCCGCCGAACCGGGCGAGCCCTGTGCCGGAGCTGTCCGGTGCTGCGCCCGGAGCGGGTCGGGACCCTTCGCCACGCCCTGCCCGTGGGGCGCGGCGCCGGAAGCGTCCCGCCCCACGGGAGTCGTACCGGAGCCGGACATCAGGAG
This sequence comes from Streptomyces sp. M41(2017), assembly GCF_002078175.1. Taxonomy (GTDB): domain Bacteria; phylum Actinomycetota; class Actinomycetes; order Streptomycetales; family Streptomycetaceae; genus Streptomyces. The sequence goes on from NZ_MWFK01000001.1 coordinate 5,028,069, forward strand.
TGCTGTCCCGCGGTCTCGACCGGGAGGTCGTCCTGCCCGTGGTCATGGTCCACCGCGGGAGCCTCGGCCGGGTCGGCCGGCCGCCTCCCCTTGAGGAAGATCAGCGCGAACAGTCCGCCGATCAGGGCGCCGGCGCCGGCGATCTCCATGGCGATGTGCATGCCCTCCACGTAGACCGGGCTGACCGCCTCCATCACCGTCCCCCGGATGTTCGGGGGGAGGGCGGCGACACGGGACAGGTCGCCGTCACCGAGCAGGTCGACGGCCTTGGCCTGCGCCTGGGCGGGCAGGTCGGTCCCGGCCAGCGCGTCGGGCATCCCGTCCCGCAGGTGCCGCAGGAGCAGAGCGCCGGCGAGGGCGACCCCGAAGACGGTGCCGACCTGGCGGAACGTGTTGGAGACGCCGGACGCGGTACCGGCCTGTTCCGCTGGCACGGACCCGAGGAGCGCGACCGTGGCGGGCGCGCCGGTGAACGAGACACCCACGCCGAGGAGGGCGAGTGACCACCAGTAGTTGCCGAATCCGGACCCGACCTCCAGGACCGTGAGCCCGAAGAGGCCGCCGGCGGACAGCGCGGAACCGATGGCGATCGGCAGCCGCGGTCCGACCTTCGCGGCCACGATGCTGGCGGCGAACGAGGCGATCATGATCGGTACCGTGAGCGCGAGGAACCGCACCCCGGTCTCGATGGAACTGAGCTGGTTGATGCTCTGCAGATACAGCGTGAGCAGGAAGATCGCAGCGAACAGGCCGAACAGGCTGAGGAAGTTGACGATGCCGGCGACGACCACGATCGGGCTGCGGAAGAAGCCCATCGGCAGCATGGGATCGGGGTGCCGCAGCTCCCACAGCACGAAGAGCAGCAGCGTGACGACCGACCCGGCGAACGACCCGAGGATGATCCCGGACGTCCAGCCCCTGCTGTTGCCCTCGATCAGCCCGTACGCCAACGCCGCGATGGTCGTGATGAACAGCAGCTGTCCGACGAGGTCGAGCCGGCGCTTCCGCGGGGAGCGGTTCTCGGTGAGGAGCTTCGCGAGGACGACGGTCGCGATGACCCCGACGGGCGCGTTCACCCAGAAGATGCTCTGCCAGCCGTAGTGGTCGACGAGCACGCCGCCAAGCACGGGACCGGTCGACAGCGCGATGCCGCCGACGCCGGCCCAGATGCCGATGGCCTTGGCGCGGTCGGCGGGAGCGGTGTAGGCGGCGGAGACCAGCGCGAGCGACACCGGGATCATGATCGAGCCGCAGACCCCCTGGAGGGTACGGCCGAGGAGCAGCACTCCGATCGAATCGGACAGCGCGCAGACCACGGAGCTGAGGGTGAAGCCGATCAGGCCCGCGAGGAAGATCTTCTTACGGCCGAGGATGTCGCCCAGGGTGCCGGAGGTCAGCAGCAGACACGCGAAGGTCAGCGTGTAGGCGTCGATGATCCACTGGAGCTGGGTGATGTCCGTGGACAGGTCTTCCTGGATGTCGGGCAGCGCCACGTTCACGATCGTGGCGTCGAGATAGACCATGAACACGCCGAAGCAGAGGAAGGCGAGCAGAAGCCCCTTCCGCTGGCCCGGGGCGGTGGTGTCGCTCATCGCGGTTCCCTCGTATCAAGGTTTGGGGGACGGGTCTCAGGGACGGTGAGGGGCTGGTCCGGCTGTCCGCCAGGACGCTTCGAGGCTAATGACCGACGGTCAGTCAGTCAACTGGCCGACGGTCAGTCATTGAGGGAAGGTAGATTGGAGGTGATCCCCGCGAGCCCGGCGGAGGATCCCGGACAGGAGGCGAGCCCATGGCGACGGCAGCAGAGACCCACCCCGGGAAGCCCGCGCGCCGCAAGCGTCGGACCATGAGCCCCGACGACCGCCGCTCGGCGCTGATCAGGGGTGCTTCCGAGGTCTTCCGGGAGAAGGGCTTCGCGGCGGCCACGGTCGCCGAGCTGGCCGAGGCGGGCGAGGTGGCCAAGGGCACCTTCTACCTCTACTTCGACTCCAAGGACCACCTGCTCGGGGCGATGTGGGAGGAGTACGTCGACGGCTTCCTGCGGGACACCCGCGCGATGCTCGACGAGGGCGGCGCCTGGTGGCCGAGCCTGGACCGGCTGATCCGCACGATGGTCGAGCACGCCGTCCACAACGCCGACCTGCACCGCATCGTCTACCGCTCCGCCAACGCCAAGGCGCTGGAGCTCTGCCACGCCTCCAACCAGCGCGTCGTGGACCTGATGTGCGACTTCGTCGCCCGCGGCTCGTTGGTCGGAGCCTTCCGCGCCCGCGACACCGGCCTCGCCTGCCGCCTGGTCTTCCACGCCGCGGACGGCCTCCTCGACGACCTGATCAGCCGCGACGAGCCCATCGACCTCGAAGAGGTGACCGCGTCGATCCTGGAACTGGCGCACCGAGGACTCGGCGACCCGGACCTCGACTGAACCAGGCGATCGTCCGGAACGAAACGGAGCGCGTCCCGCCGGGGCGCGCTCTCGCGCGTCTTCCACCACGCCGACGATCCAAGGGCGCCGTCCTGTGAGCGTCCTGAGGCGCCCGTCTCAGGCGAATGTCAGGCGCATGCGGAAGTGTCTGCGGTGCACCGGGAAACGGACGAGAGCCCGCCGACCGGAGCGAGGAGAGGTACCCGAAGCGGCCCAACGGGGTACCGAGGCGACTTGGTTCGGGTTTCGGCCCGCGCAGGTTCGAATCCTGCCCTCTCCGCAGCGTGTTCCCGAGCGGCGCCGCCGGACTCCGGCGGCGCCGCCGTGCTGTCCACCCCGGCTTGGAGTGCCCGTCGTCATGAGCGCCCCGTTCGCATCGGTCCTGGTGATCGCCAACCCCGCCTCGGGAACGTACCTGCCCGAGACCGCCGAGACGGTACGCCGCCGGTTCGCCGACGCCGGCCGGGCCGTCACCCTCGTGGTCACCGAACAGGCGGGTCACGCACGCAAGTCGGCCGCCGAGGCGCTGGCTCACGACGGACCCGGGATCGTGGTCGCACTGGGCGGCGACGGAACGGCGCACGACGTGGCCGCGGGCCTGGCGGGCGCCGACACCTCCGCGTCCCCCCACGCGGCACGGACTCCCGCCCTGCTGACGCTGCCCACCGGCACCGGCAACTCCTTCTACCGGGAGATCTGGGCCGACCGGCCCTGGCGTGACGCCCTCGAACTCGCCGTGACGGCACCGCACTTCCGTGCGATCGACCTGGCGCGCGTCGCGGAGAACGGGGCGTCGGCCCTGCTCGGCGCCTCCACCGGCGTCGTCGCCCAGTCCCTCATCACGGCCCGCGACATCACCGACGCCGGCCGCGAACGGTACGAGAAGGCGGTCGCCACCTCCCTGCGTACGTTCACCCCGTACCCGGGCCGGGTCCTGGTCGACGGCGAGGTGGTGCAGGAGGGCCCGACCGTCTTCGCGAACGTCGGCGGCGGCCGGCACCGCGGCGGCCGCTTCGAACTGCTCCCGCACTCCGTCCTGGACGACGGCCTCCTCGACGTATGCGTCGTCGGCACCGCCCTCCCGTTGCGGGAACTCCCGGCACTCTCCCGCGACGGCGGCCACGTCGGCCGTGAGGGAGTGGTCTACGCCCGCGGCCGCTCCGTCGTCGTGGAACGCACGGACGGACATCCTCTCGTCTTCGAGTACGACGGCGACGTACTGGACACACCGGGCGAGCGCTTCACCCTGGACGTGATGCCGGGGGCGCTGCGCGTCGTGGCGCCTTTGCCGGGGCGGTAGTCGAGGGCTCAGCCCCGGCGCGCGAGGACGCGTGGTGGTTCCTGAAGTGAGTCACCCTGCACGAGAATCAACACGACTGTCTCCCGGGTGAGGAGACGGCCCGTTCGCTGCTCCTCGTGGCCCGGGCACCCACCGCATCGAGGATGAACCTTTGACCCCGTACTCCCTGGCGTTCTACGTGGACGTCGTCACCACGGCCGGCGTGCTCGGCGTCGGGCCGGCGGACTCGCCCGAGCGCGTCACCGAGGTCCTGGGGCCGGACTTCGCCGAGAACATCTCCGGCAACCTCTCCATGTGGCGTGACTACGGCCTCGCCGAGTTCTTCTGGGGCCGCGCGTCCTCGGCCCTTCCCTGGTCGGGCAGCCACTTCTCCCTCCAGGTGCACAGGCTCGCGTATCGCGCCCCGGAGGTCGTGAACGAGGCGATCCGTGCCCGGTACGGGCGGTTCACTCCCCGGCTGCGGTTCGAGAAGCTGCGCCGTCTGCTGGAGCACCGCGGCGTTCCACTGCTCGAAGTCCCCGAACTTCCCGCGAACTCGCCGTACTTCCGCACCTATTGGCAGCCGTCCTCCCGGGTCGCGGTCTCGGTCATAGGGGTCTGCGGCGAGTACAGCACGCCACGCAACCTGCGGGTCGGGGACGTGTACAAGATCCAGTCCTCGGTCTCGGCCGACGAGGTCGAGTGGAGGAGAGCGCGCGCCGGCGCGGACCGGCGCCGGCCCGGGTGAGCCGCACCGGATCACGTGGTCGGCTCGCGCACGGAAGCGGTCCGGATCCCTGCCCGGTGACGGGGGAGACCATGGTCGGTCGCCAGGCCCCGCTCGACGTCGTAGGAGTTCCCCGGAACTCCTCGGGTCGAAGGCGTGCCGATGTAGAGTGTCGGCAGCCCTTGACCTGCAGAAAGCAGGCAGGGAGCCGTCCTTCAGGAGTCCGACATGCTGCGCACCATGTTCAAATCCAAGATCCACCGCGCCACCGTCACCCAGGCCGACCTGCACTACGTCGGCTCCGTGACCATCGACGCCGATCTGCTCGACGCCGCCGATCTGCTGCCCGGTGAGCTGGTCCACATCGTCGACATCACCAACGGCGCCCGACTGGAGACGTACGTCATCGAGGGGGAGCGCGGGTCCGGGGTCATCGGGATCAACGGCGCCGCCGCCCATCTCGTGCAGCCCGGTGATCTGGTGATCATCATCAGTTACGCTCAGGTCGATGACGCCGAGGCGCGGGCGCTGCGGCCGCGGGTCGTGCATGTGGACCGCGACAACCGGATCGTCTCCCTCGGTGCCGATCCGTCCGAGCCGGTCCCGGGCTCGGACCAGCGGCGCAGCCCCCAGGCCGTCACCGTCTGAACCACGGCGTCCGTGCCACGCGGCGGCGCCGCGGCACCTGGAACCGAGGACCCGAGGAGTGGCCGTGAGTGACATCGAGATCCGTGACGACCGGCCGGCCGGTCGGCTTGAGGCGTTCGCCGGCGACGAGGTGGTCGGGCACATCGAGTACTTCGTCCTGGAGGAGCCCGCCCGCGCCCTCGTCCCCGTCCACACCATCGTGGAACCCGAGCACGAGGGTCACGGCATCGCGGGCTCCCTCGCCCGTGAGCTGTACGGCATCGCCGCGCGCGAGGGCATCGTCGTCGCGCCGCTCTGCCCGTACGTCGTGAAGTGGGCGGAGCGTCACCCCGAGGAGGCTCCCGCGGCCGACCCCGCGCTGCGGCGTGCCGCACTGGAGTGGCTCAAGGCGCACCCCGGGCGCTTCTGATGGCCGGGGCACCGTCCCCGGCGGCGCCCCGAGCACCTCTTCCCGCGTCGCCCGGACCGCTCGCGCTGCTGCACACCTCACCGGCCCACATCCCCGTCTTCGACGCCCTGCGCGACGAGGACCACCCGGGCCTGGACCTGCGGCACTTCGTCGCCGAGGACCTGCTGGCGCGCGCCCGGCGCGAGGGCCCCGACGCGGTCGCCGACGACGTCCGGGCCCTGCTCGGCCAAGCCGTCGCCGACGGTGCCCGGGCCGTGCTCTGCACCTGTTCGACCATCGGCGCCGTGGCCGAACGGACCGACGCCGGGGTGCCCGTGCTGCGCGTGGACCGGCCCATGGCCGCCGCGGCGGTCGCCGCCGGCCCGCGGGTCGTCGTCCTCGCGACGGTGGCCAGCACGCTGGAGCCGACGGTCGCCCTCGTCGAGGAGGAGGCCCGTCGCGCCGGACATCGCGTCGAGGTCCGTACGGTGCTCGTCGACGGCGCCTGGGCCCTGTTCGAAGCGGGCGACACGGACGGCTGCGCCCGCGCGGTGGCCGAGGCCGCCGACGCGGTCACCGGCGCCGACGCGATCGTCCTCGCCCAGGCGTCCATGACACCGGCACAGACCTTGACCGCCACCGCGATCCCGGTCCTGTCGAGTCCCCGCCCGGGCCTGGCGGCCGCGGCCTCCGCAGCCGCGTGCCGGCCACGGCCCGGCTGGACCGGCACCGGCGACCCCGGCTCGCCCCGGGACTCTCGCCCCCTGCGCTGAGCGACCGGCACCGCCGGGCACCCTGATGCCCGTAACCAGCGCCGGAGTGCCGCTCACCCGGCGGTGGCCCTGTGCGACGGCCCGGGCCACCGCGCACGGACACGGCGCACGGACACGGCGCACGGACACGGCGCACGGACACCGCGACCTCCGCGCCCTCGTCGACCTGGTTCGAGTGTCCACCAGCCGAGGCCTCTGAACCGCCCTCCGACCTTCAGCCCCCGCCGGGCCTCCAGCCACCCCACCGCACAGCCGCCCCGCCGGGCCTACAGCCGCCACCGCCCAGCCGCATCCCCACCCGTCATCCCCGCTCCCCGCAGCCCCCATTGCCCCACCTGGCCCGCATCCCTCGCGCGACGGGGTGAGTGCATGGTCGGCTGCTGGGTACGCGGGGAACAGTCCAGGGCCGACGTACCGAATGGCTGGAGGACCGCCATGACACAGCCGTATCCCGACCCCGTACCGCCGGGGCCCACTCCCGGGCCGAGCCCCGAGCCGCCGGGACCTTCACCCTTCCCGGACCCGGTGCCGAACCCCGGTGGCCCCGATCCCTCGCCCGGGCCCCCGAGGCCCGACCCGACCCCCGGGCCGGGCGGCCCCGAGCCCGTACCCGGGCCGGAGCCCGTCCCCTCACCGTCCCCGGTGCCCAAGCCGCCGGGCCCGGACCCCGTGCCGGAGCCGCAACCGCAGCCCGGGCCGTTGTCCTGAGGGACGTCCGGCCCGCCGGGTGCGGGCCGCGTCCCAGGGGGCGCCGACCCCGCAGCACGTCCGAACCCGCCACAACCCCCGTCGGGGTGTGGCGGCTTCGGCCGTTCCGGAACGTCCCTGCCGTCCGCTCGGGTGCGGCTACGCGTCGACCTCCGACCGGTCCCCGCCCCACAGCGTGTGGAACGAGCCCTCGCGGTCCGTCCTGCGGTACGTGTGCGCTCCGAAGAAGTCGCGCTGCCCCTGTGTGAGGGCCGCGGGCAGGCGTTCGGCGCGCAGGGCGTCGTAGTAGGCGAGGGCCGCGGAGAAGCCGGGCGTGGGGACGCCCTGGCGGGTCGCCGCGACGACCACCTCGCGCCAGTCGTCCTGAGCCGCGGCGATCTCCTGGGCGAACGTGTCGTCCGACAGCAGGCTCGGAAGGTCGGGGCGGGCGTCGTAGGCGGCGCGGATACGGTCGAGGAAGGCCGCCCGGATGATGCAGCCGCCGCGCCAGATGGACGCCACGGCACCGAGGTCGATGTCCCAGTCGTACTCGTCGCTGCCCGCGGTGATCTCGTGGAAGCCCTGCGTGTACGAGACGATCTTCGACGCGTACAGCGCCTGCTCCACCCGGTCCGCGAAGGCCGCCGCCTCCGCCTCGCCGAGCTGCTGGGCCGTCGGGCCCGCGAGGCCGCGCGAGGCCTCACGCAGGTCGGCGTGCCCGGACAGGGAGCGGGCGAAGACCGCCTCGGCGATGCCCGAGACCGGCACCCCCAGATCCAGCGCGATCTGCACGGTCCAGCGTCCGGTGCCCTTCTGCTCGGCCCGGTCCTGGACCACGTCGACGAACGGCTTGCCCGTCGCCGCGTCCACGTGCGAGAGCACCTCCGCGGTGATCTCGATCAGGTAGGAGTCGAGGCGGCCGGTGTTCCAGGTGCGGAAGATGTCGGCGATCTGCGCGGGGGAGTAGCCGGCGACGTCACGGAGCAGCTGGTAGGCCTCGCCGATGAGCTGCATGTCGGCGTACTCGATGCCGTTGTGGACCATCTTCACGAAGTGTCCGGCGCCGTCGGGGCCCAGGTGCGTGACGCACGGGGAACCGTCGTCGGCCTTGGCGGAGATCTTCTCCAGCATCGGGCCGAGCGAGGCGTACGACTCGGTCGAGCCGCCCGGCATGATGCTCGGCCCGTGCAGCGCGCCCTCCTCGCCGCCGGAGACGCCCGTGCCCACGAAGTGGATGCCCTGCTCGCGCAGCGCGTGTTCACGGCGACGGGTGTCCGCGAAGTGGGCGTTGCCACCGTCGATGATCATGTCGCCGGGCTCCAGCAGCGGCGCGAACTCCTGGATCACCGCGTCCGTCGGGTCGCCCGCCTTCACCATGATCACCAGGCGTCGGGGCCGCTCCAGCGCCTCCACGAACTCCTTCGCCGTCTCGGCCGGGACGAACGTGCCCTCGTCGCCGAACTCCTCCACCAACGCGTTCGTCTTGGCGGCGGTGCGGTTGTGCACGGCGACGGTGTAGCCGTTGCGCGCGAAGTTGCGGGCGAGGTTGCGCCCCATGACCGCGAGACCCGTGACGCCGATCTGGGCTGAAGTGCTCATACGGTTTGGCTCCTAAGAATTCCGCTGGGTGGGCCGGGAGGAAGGGTAGGAAGCAGGGGAAGCGACCGGTACGGGTAGCGGTGGGGCCAGTCCCGACAGGGCCCCGTGTCGTACCGGTATCGGTGGGTCCCGTGTCGGCAGGTCCCCGTGTCGGTCGTGTGCGTCCTCGCCGTCCGTCCCGCTCTTCAGTAGTGCCCCCAGAGCCATCCTGACGCGTCGGCGGAGTCCACGCAGAGGCACGCGGAAGAACCGGGTGCTTCCGTGAGGGCGGGTTTCGGCCAGGGCCGCGGTCCTCGACCGCCCGTCGCACGGGACGCGCACGCACCGGAACGCCTCCCCCGGATCGCGGATCCCATGCCCGGGACCCCGTCCCCGGCCCCTCGTCCGACCGGGGCATCCGATCCCCACCGGCCACGGACGGCCAGGAGACCCCGCCCCGACCGGAGCCGGGACGGTCACCGAGCGTGCCGGGCGGGGACGGGCGACCGGTGCCCTCCCGGCCCGTCAACCACCGTTCGGGAGCGACCGATTGCCGTCTTGTCCTGTCCTGTTCCCCACGCTTACTTTTGCCGCTCCTGACGCATGTCTAGGGGGGCTCCCTCATGGCCGTACGCGGTCGGCACCGCCGGTACCAGCCGAACAGGATCAACCGCGCCTCACTCACCGTCACGGTGGGCGGCGCGGGGATCGCGCTCCCGCTCGTCGGAACCGGAGTCGCCCACGCGGCCGATGTCGGCACCTGGAACAAGGTCGCCGCCTGCGAGTCCGGCGGGAACTGGAGCATCAACACCGGCAACGGCTACTACGGCGGGCTGCAGTTCAGCCAGTCCACCTGGGCCGCGTACGGCGGGACGGCCTACGCCCACCGCGCGGACCAGGCCGGCAAGGACCAGCAGATAGCCATCGCCGAGAAGGTGCTCAAGGGCCAGGGGCCCGGCGCCTGGCCGGTGTGCTCGGTGCGCGGTGGGCTGACCAGGGGCGGCGGCACCCCCGACGTCCACCCGGCGGCCCCCACCCCGCGGAGCACCCCGCAGACCGCCCAGCGCTCGAAGCAGGCGCCCCAGCGCTCCGTACGGGACGTGAAACCGCAGAACACCCCGCAGTCGCAGGCAGGCACCGCCGAGATGTACACGGTCGTCCACGGCGACACGCTGTCCGGCATCGCCGGCTCGCGGCACGTCCAGGGCGGCTGGCAGGGGCTGTACGCCGCGAACCGCACGACCGTCGGCTCCGACCCCGACCTGATCCTGCCGGGCCAGCGCCTCGCCCTGCACGGCACGGCGCCCGCTCCCGCGCACCCGCACAACGCCCCGGCTCCGGCGAAGAAGAAGGCCGCCGAGGCACCCGCGAAGAAGGCCTCGGCGGACAAGGCCTCCACCCACACGGCGACCACCCCCCGGAAGTCGCACTCCCTGGTCGCCCCGGTGCAGGCGGCGACCGGCACGCCGTACCGCGCGGCCGGGTCGTCCTGGTCGAAGGGCTACCACACGGGTGTCGACTTCCCGGTCGCGACCGGGACCTCCGTCGCGGCGGTGGCCGCCGGGCACGTGGTCACCGCGGGCTGGGGCGGTTCGTTCGGCTACCAGGTGGTGATCCGGCACGCCGACGGCCGCTACACGCAGTACGCCCATCTCTCGGCGATCTCCGTGAAGGCGGGCCAGAGCGTGGTGGCCGGCCAGCGCCTCGGCCGGTCCGGGTCCACGGGCAACAGCACGGGCCCGCATCTGCACTTCGAGGTGCGGACGGGGCCCGGCTTCGGTTCGGACATCGACCCGGTGGCGTACCTCCGGGCGGGCGGCGTCAGGATCTGACGCGGGTGCGGTGGTGGTTCACGAACGGCATCGGCACGTAGGGCACCCCGAGCATGGCGGTCAGATACGGCAACTCGTCCCTGGCCGAGGGTTCCCCCGGGGCGGCGGCGTCCACCCCGGGGGCGGGCGCCTTCAGCGGAGTCGGAACCAGCACCGTTCCGCCACCGGGCTGCGCCTCCGGTACCAGCACGGTCCCACCGGTCGGCCCGGCCGTGGGCACCGGCACGATCCCCGCGGCGCCGTGCGGCGCGGGGTGGTACAGGGCGTCGTCGCCGGTCCGGTCCGGCAGCCCCGCGAGCAGCTCCCGCACGCTGGCCTCGGAGGCCGTGAGCGACGTGAGGGCGCCCAGGTCCGAAGGGACCACCGGGGCGACGGGGCCGACGGCTGACGGGCCGGACACGGGCGCGGCCTCCGGCGTCGGCCCGTCGGCCGGGCTCACCACCAGCTCGACCTCGTCCCGTGGCACGGTCCCCGTCTCCGTGGCCGGCTGCTTCGCGTCGCTTCCCGAGCGTGCGGCGCCGCTGCTGATGCGTTCCGACGTGAGCAGGATCAGACCGCCCGCCGCGACCACACCACAGCCGAGGGCGAGCGCGGTGCCGGTCGTGCCGTAGCGGAAGGTTTCTCCGAACATCGTGATGCCGACCGCGGCCGCCACGACGGGGTTCACCACCGTCAGCGTGGCCAGCGGCGCCTCCAGGCCGGCGCCTCGGTAGGAGGCCTGCGAGAGCAGCATGCCCGCGGTCGCGAACACGCCGATCGCGGCGAGGCTCGACAGGTCCGCGAGCGAGACATGCCGCGACCAGTCCACGGCGACGGTCTTGGTGTACACCGACGACATGCTGAACGCGATGCCCGCGCCGACCGCCAGCAGGATGCTCCGCACGGCCGGGTGACGGTGCGCCGCGCGCCCCGCCACCATGAGGGCCACGACCGAGCCGCCCGCCACCACGCCCAGCGCCAGACGCTGGGCACTGTTCAGGGAGTTCGCGTCGGACGAGCCGACCAGCGACAGCAGGCCCGCGAGCCCGACCGTCGCCATGATCGCGCCGCGCCAGGCCGCCGCTCCGGCCTTGCGGCCGACGAACAGGGCCGCCATCGGAAGGGCGAAGACGATCGTCAGCGCGCCGAGCGGCTGGACCAGGGAGAGGGGGCCGAAGGCGAGGGCGACCACGTGCAGCAGCCCGCCCAGGCCGGTCAGCGCGACGGCCGCCCACCAGCCGGGACGGCGCACCGGCGCGTAGGCCTGGCCGGGAGAGGTCAGCGCGACCTGCTCCTGGATGATGGCGCCGCCCGCGTACGCGACGGCCGAGACGAACGAGAGCACCACGGACAGAGCGAGGGCACTCATGAGTCCCTCCTCTGCGAACGGCGCGGGCTGACCCGGCGCGACGAACGGTCGGCTTCCATGGAAACAACGATGCCTCGCGTTTTAGTTCTCGTCGTCGTCCCTGAGACTCCATCGGGTCCTACTGCCGATGGAGTACAGATCGGGCCTTGTCCTCCCCAGGGTGGGCGACACCACGGAGCGATCCACTGGTGGTACCCCCTAGGGGACTTGGTACTACTGCTCTTCGTGGACCTCGACCCCCGACTGACGGCGCTCGGCGCGCTCGGCGGTTTCTTCGTACTACGCACCGGAGTACCCCGGCGCGGCCCCCTGACGACCCTCGCGCGGGCCTACGCGCGACCGCGAGGCGACTTCACCGGGGAGGTTTACGAGGATCCGATGATTTTCCGTGTCGAGAAGGTCGCGAGGAGTATCGGTGCGCCGGAGGCGCGCGTGGCGGCGTCCGTCGCACAGCAGGGACTCGCGGCCCGCCTCTGGTCGATCGCCCTGGGGTCCGCCGTCGTCCACGGTCACCTGCCCGACCTCGATCCGGAACTGCTCCGCTGGGACCCGGACGCCGCCGCCCCGGACGACCTGTGGCTGACCGAGGTCCACCCCCGGCCCGTGACCGACCTCGACGAGATCGTGCGCGCGGGGCATCTCGTCCCGCTGAGTGCGGCGCTGCGCGACCGGTACCGCGTCTCACCGGGTCTGCTGTGGGGCAACGCCGGATCCGCCCTGGTCGGAGCCGTGCGCCAGCTCGACCGCTGGGCGATCGCCCACGGGCGTCCGGAGGCGGGGGAGCGGGCCCGGACACTGGCCGCCGGTCTCCTCGCGCACCCGGACCTCGCCGGCACGCTCGACCCGAGGACGCTGCGCCGCCGCAGCTGCTGCCTCTACTACCGGGTGCCCGGCGGCGGCGTGTGCGGCGACTGCTGCTTCGACCGCCCGCCACGGCCGGCTCCCGGCCGCAGCTGACGGGATCCGGGCCCCCGCGGGCACCCGGCCCGCCCGAAGCCGGCGGAACCACTTTCCGCACGCTCTTCCGCATCGGCCCCAACTGAGTGACCATGAAGGGCATCTGCCGACTACGACAGGGGTTCTGTGTGCGCGTGGGCCTGCTGACCCGGGAGTACCCGCCGGACGTGTACGGCGGCGCCGGCGTCCATGTCGAGTTCCTGGCGCGGGAGTTGCGCGCCCTGACGGACCTCGACGTGCACTGCTGGGGCGAGGGCGGTGCCGGCGGAGTGGTCCGCCACCGGCCGTGGCCCACGCTCGACGGTGCCAATGACGCGCTGCGCACCTTCTCCGTGGACCTCTCCATCGCCGCCTCCCTCGAAGGCCGCGAACTCGTCCACTCGCACACCTGGTACGCCAACCTCGCGGGTCATTTCGGCAAACTCCTGCACGGCATCCCGCACGTCATGACCGCACACAGCCTGGAACCGCTGCGTCCCTGGAAGGCCGAGCAACTCGGCGGCGGATACGCCCTGTCGAGCTGGGCCGAGCGCACCGCCATCGAGGCCGCGGACGCCGTGATCGCGGTCTCCGGGGCCATGCGGGACGACATCCTGGGCTGCTACCCGGACCTCGACCCCGCCCGGGTGCGCGTCGTGCACAACGGCATCGACACCTCCCTGTACCGCCCCGACCACGGCACGGACGTCCTGGAGCGCATCGGCCTGGACACCGCCCGCCCGTACGTCCTGTTCGTCGGACGCATCACCCGGCAGAAGGGCGTGCCCCATCTCCTGCGCGCGGTACGGGACATCGACCCGGCCGCTCAGGTGGTGCTCTGCGCCGGCGCCCCCGACACCCTGGAGATCGACCGCGAGTTCCGTGAGCTGTACCAGGAGCTGAGCGCCGTACGGGACGGTGTGCACTGGATCCCGCAGATGCTGCCCCGCCCGGACGTGATCCAGCTCCTCACCCACGCGGCCGTGTTCGCCTGCCCGTCGGTGTACGAGCCGCTCGGTATCGTCAACCTGGAGGCCATGGCCTGCGGGACGGCCGTGGTGGCCTCGCGCGTCGGCGGCATCCCCGAGGTCGTCGAGGACGGCGGGACGGGTCTTCTCGTGCCCCTGGACGACGACTTCGAGGCGGGCCTCACGACCGCCCTGGACTCCGTGCTCGCCGAGCCCGAGACGGCCCGGCGCATGGGCGAGGCGGGACGGCGGCGCGCCGTGGAGGAGTTCGGCTGGGACGCCGTCGCCCGAAGGACCGTCCAGTTGTACGAGGAAGTCCTCAAAGCGGGGTAGTGGTCGGGCAGGCGCATTTTTCGAACCAACGGCCGGACCCGCACAGCCGGGACGGCCGGACCGGGCTTAGAGGGGCGGCGGCATGCGGCGCGGTGGACCTTCGGTGCTGGGAATCGTACTGGCGGGCGGTGAGGGCAAGCGGTTGATGCCTCTCACGGCGGACCGGGCGAAACCAGCGGTGACCTTCGGCGGTACGTACCGCCTCGTGGACTTCGTACTCTCCAACCTCGTCAACGCCGACATTCTGCGCATCTGCGTCCTCACGCAGTACAAGTCGCACTCGCTGGACCGGCACATCACCACCACCTGGCGGATGTCGAGCCTGCTCGGCAACTACGTGACGCCCGTTCCCGCGCAGCAGCGCCTCGGACCCCGCTGGTACCTCGGCAGCGCGGACGCGATCCTCCAGTCGCTCAATCTCATCCACGACGAACAGCCCGAGTACGTCGCGGTGTTCGGCGCCGACCACGTCTACCGGATGGACCCCCGGCAGATGCTGGAGCAGCACATCGAGGGCGGCGCGGGGGTGACGGTGGCCGGGATACGGGTGCCCCGCGCCGAGTCGTCGTCCTTCGGCGTCATCAGCCCCGGTTCCGACGGCCAGACCGTGCGGGGTTTCCTGGAGAAGCCGGCCGACCCGCCCGGCCTCGCGGACGATCCCGAGTGCGTCTTCGCGTCGATGGGCAACTACATCTTCACCACGAAGGCCCTCATCGAGGCGCTCCAGCGGGACGCCGAGGACGAGAACTCCGTGCACGACATGGGCGGTTCGATCCTCCCGGCGCTCACCGAGCGGGGCGAGGCGCAGCTGTACGACTTCAGCGACAACCACGTGCCCGGGGAGACCACACGCGACCAGGGCTACTGGCGTGACGTCGGGACGCTCGACGCCTACTACGACGCCCACATGGACCTCATCGCCGAGCGGCCCGCCTTCAACCTGTTCAACCGCAACTGGCCCATCTACACCAGCTCCGGCCAGCTCTCGCCCGCCCGCTTCAACGCCGGGGGCATCGCGAGCGAGTCCATCATCAGCGCGGGCTCCCTGATCCGCGGTCAGGTGACGCGCTCGGTGCTCTCGCCGGGCGTGCTCGTCGACCCGGGGGCGGTGGTGCAGGGCTCGATCCTGCACGACAACGTGAAGATAGGGCGCGGCGCTGTGGTCCGCGGGGCCGTGCTCGACAAGAACGTCGAGGTGCCGCCGGGCGCGACGATCGGCGTCAACCCCGAGCGGGACGCCGACCTCTACACGGTCTCCAAGGGCGGGGTGATCGCGCTGGGCAAGGGCCAGCGCGTGCCGTAGGCCCGTCGATCGCGGCAGCCCAGGACCCCGGCCGCCGCTGTGGACGAACGGCCGCGGGGTCCCGACGCACCGCGTCGGGACCCCGCGGCCGTTCTGTGCATGTCTTGTCATGTCCCTGGACAGGCGGCGGAATCGCGTGCTGTCATGCCAACGGCCGCGGATGACGCCGTTGTGCCTGCTGACAACGATGTCATCCCGTCCGGACGCGACGCGTCCCGGGGGATCCCCGCCGGTTGCCGGGAAAGCCGGCCCCCCGACCCGACCATGCAAGAAGACAACGACAACGATGTCGCCCACCCCACCGGAGGTCTCCCGCATGAGATGGACCCGGCGCCTGCGCCTGTGCACGGCCGGGCTGGTGACAGCGTCCGCGCTGCTCGCCCTGCCCACCGCACAGGCCGCCGAGCCACGCGACGGCCAACTCACCGATCTGGTCAACCCGTTCATCGGAACGGAGAACGAGGGCAATACCTATCCCGGCGCCGCCGTGCCGTTCGGCATGGTGCAGTTCTCGCCGGACACCGGGCACAACACCGGCTACGACCACTCGCAGAACCACATCCGCGGCTTCTCGCTCGTCCACCTGTCCGGCGTCGGCTGCGGGCTCGGCGGCGACCTGCCCGTGCTGCCCACGACCGGCGACGTCACCCGGACGGACTACGCGCAGTACGCGGCCGAGTTCGACCACGACACCGAGTCCGCGAGCCCCGGTTCCTACAAGGTCGGCCTGAAGAGCGGCATCGAGGCCGAGCTGACCGCCACCGCGCGCACCGGCGTGCAGCGCTATACGTTCCCGGCCACCGACAAGGCCAACGTGCTGCTGAACGCCGGCCAGTCGCTGCACAAGACGGTCTCCACCAAGGTCGAGATCCTCGACGACCGGACCGTGCGCACGGCGATCACCGGCAGCGGCTTCTGCCAGGGCACGAAGCCGTACACGGTCTACACGGTCACCCGCTTCGACCGGCCGTTCACCACCTCGGGCACCTGGAACGGCGACACCGTCACGCAGGGCTCCGCGAAGACCGCCGGCACCACCGGGCGCACCGGCGCCTTCGTGCGCTTCGACACCACCGAGGACCGCACCGTCGAGGCGACCACGGCGCTCTCCTATGTGGACGCCTCCGGTGCGGCCGTCAACCTCCGCGCGGAGGGGGGTCGTTCCTTCGACGCGGTCCGCGGTGCCGCCCGGCGGGCCTGGGAGGACCGGCTCGACGACGTACGGGTGAAGGGCGGCACGGACACCCTGCGCCGCACGTTCTACTCCTCGCTCTACCGTTCCTTCCTGGCGCCGAACGTCGGCAGCGACGCGGACGGCCGCTACACCGGCTGGGACCAGCGGATCCACCGCGCGAAGGGCTTCACGTACTACCAGAACTGGTCGCTGTGGGACACCTACCGCACCCAGTCGCAGCTGCTGTCGCTGCTCGCGCCGCGCGAGGCACGTGACATGGCGATCTCCGTCATCAGGATCGACGAGGAGAGCGGCTGGCTGCCCAAGTGGGGCTACGGCACGGCCGAGACGAACATCATGACCGGTGACCCGGTCACGCCGTTCCTCACCAACGCCTACCAGCAGGGCCTGCTCAAGGGATACGAGGACCGGGCCTACCGGGCGCTGAAGAAGAACGCGGACGGCGTGCCGCCCGCCGACTCCCCGGCGCTGGGCCGCGAGGCCAACCGGGAGTACATCGCGAACGGCTTCGCCCCGTACGTCAAGGGCCGCCCGCACGCGAAGCCCGGCGACTCGGACTACGACCACGGTGCCTCCGTCACCCTGGAGTACGCCCTGTCCGACGCCATGCTCGGGGAGATGGCCCGGGACCTGGGCCACGACGAGGACGCCGCGCGCTACCTGGCGCGGTCCCAGAGCTACCGGAACATCCACGACCCCTCGACCGGTTTCTTCCGCGCCCGGGACGCCGCGGGTGCCTTCACCGGACCCGCCGACCCCGCCCAGAGTGAGGGCTTCCACGAGGGCACGTCCTGGCAGTACCAGTGGCTCGTGCCGCAGGACCTGCCGGGCATGGTGGACCTGATCGGCGGCAAGCAGGCGGCCAACGACCGTCTCGACTCGTTCTTCGCCTACGACCAGCTCCTGAAGGACCCCGCGAAGACCGCCCGCGAGGTCTGGGTGAACGGGCCGTACGCGTACTACAACGCGGACAAGTACAACCCGCAGAACGAGCCCGACCTCATCGCCCCGTACACCTATCTGTCCACCGGCCAGCCGTGGAAGACGACCGACGTCGTGCACGCGGCGCTGACGCTCTTCACGGACGCGCCGACCGGGATGACGGGCAACGACGACCTCGGCACGATGTCCGCCTGGAACGTGCTGTCCTCGATCGGGATCTTCCCGGTGCAGCCCGGTTTCGACACGTGGGGTCTGTCCACGCCCGTCTTCGACCGGGTCGACCTCACCCTCGACCGGCGGTACTACCCGCGCGGCGCCCTCACGGTCACGGCGCCGGGCACCTCGGACACCGACCGGTACATCCAGGCGGCCCGCGTCGACGGGTCGTCGTACGGCCGTACGTATCTGACGACCGACAAGCTGAGGAGCGTCCGTTCCCTCGGATTCACGGTCGGCTCCGAGCCGTCCGAGTGGGGAACGTCGGCCTCGGCCGCGCCCCCGGTCCTGAAGTGACACCCGGCATGTCCTGATGCGACCGAGTCCCGCCCCTCCCACGAGGGGCGGGACTTAACTTGGTGTTAACTGTGCGTAGCTTGATCGTACTTGACCGTAATCACCGGTCCGGGTTTGACTGCAGGTTCACCCGTCGTCGACGCGAGAGCAAGCCTTTGACCTCCGATTTGCTCGCACCACTCGACCTGGCCTTCTGGAACATCGAGTCCGCCCGGCATCCGATGCACCTGGGCGCCCTCGGCGTCTTCGCCGCGCACTCGCCGACGGCCGGCGCCCACGCGGCGGACCTGCTGGCCGCCCGCGCCGCCGCCGTGCCCGGGCTGCGCATGCGCATCCGCGACGTGTGGCAGCCGCTCGCCCCCCTCGCCTTCGGCAGCGCGACCCGCGAGCCCGCGTCCGACTTCGAACCCCTCGACCACGTCCTGCTGCACGCGCCGACCGCCGACTTCCAGGCCGAGGCCGGCCGGCTGATGGAGAGCCCGCTGGAACGCGGCCGCCCGCCCTGGGAGGCGCACGTGCTGCCCGGCGAGGACGGGGTGTCCTTCGCGGTGCTCTTCAAGTTCCACCACGCGCTCGCCGACGGGCTCAGGGCCCTCATGCTCGCCGCGGCCATCATGGACCCGATGGACCTGCCGGAGCCCCGCCCCCATCCCGCCGAGCCGCCCCGCGGACTCCTCCCGGACGTCCGCAAGCTCCCCGACTTCCTGCGCGGCACCCTCTCCGACGTGGGCCGCGCCCTCGACATCGGTGCCTCCGTCGCCCGCGCCACCCTCGCCGTGCAGTCCTCGCCCGCCCTCACCTCCGCGCCCACCGGCACCCGGCGCACGGCCGGTGTCGTGATCGACCTCGACGACGTCCACCGGGTCCGCAAGACCGTCGGCGGCACCGTGAACGACGTCCTCATCGCCGTCGTCGCCGGCGCCCTGCGCCGGTGGCTCGACGAACGCGGCGACGGGAGCGAGGGCGTCGCCCCGCGCGCCCTCATCCCCGTCTCCCGGCGCCGCCCGCGCACCGCCCAGCCGCAGGGCAACCGGCTCTCCGGCTACCTGATACGGCTTCCTGTCGACGATCCCGACCCGCTCGGCCGGCTGCGCGCCGTGCGGACCGAGATGGACCGGAACAAGGACGCCGGGCCCAACCGGGGCGCCGGCGCCGTCGCGCTGCTCGCCGACCACGTACCGCCCCTCGGGCACCGGCTCGGCGGCCCGGTCGTCGGGCAGGCCGCCCGGCTGCTCTTCGACATCCTCGTCACCAGCGTCCCGCTGCCCAGCCTCGGCCTGAAGCTGGGCGGCTGCCCGCTCACCGAGGTCTACCCCTTCGCTCCGCTGGCCCGCGGCCAGGCCCTCGCCGTGGCCGTCTCGACCTACCGGGGGAGCGTCCACTACGGCCTGGTCGCCGACGCGGAGGCCGTCCCGGACCTCGATCTGCTGGCCCGCTCGCTCACCGAGGAGGTGCGCGCGCTGATCGCCGCCTGCACGCCATGATCACCACGGGTTTGGTGCGCGCACGATTGCTCCGTAAAATTCCGCCTTCGACAGCGAGCGCGGTTCGAACGCGGCGCACAACCCGAGGAACGGCAGCAGCGATGACGGTGACAGACGACGGCCGGGCGACCCCCGCCGTGGACACGACAGAGGTGGCCGACGTCGCGTTCGGTCCCGGTATCGACCCCGAGCGGCTGGCCGTCTGCCTCAGTGTGCTCGACGAACTCGACAAGATCGACGTCGACCACCCCGACGCCATCGCCGTGCGCCGCGCCACCGCGGGCGTCTACCGCACCGTGAAGCAGCGCCGCCGCCAGGAGCGCCGTGCCGCCAAGACGGCCCACGACAAGCAGGTCACCGAGTCCACGGCGACCGGCTCGGCCCAGCGCATCGACGACGAGACCGAGGGCATCCTCCCGTCGTCGGCGACGGAGGAGGGCCGGATCGCCGGGATACTCCAGCGCCCGCGCTCCTGCTACACCTGCAAGACCCGCTACGTCGAGGTCGACTACTTCTACCACCAGCTCTGCCAGGACTGCGCCGCCCTCAACCGCTCCCGCCGCGACGCCCGCGCCGACCTCACCGGCAAGCGCGCCCTGCTCACCGGTGGCCGCGCCAAGATCGGCATGTACATCGCGCTGCGCCTGCTGCGGGACGGTGCCCACACCACCATCACCACCCGCTTCCCGAGCGACGCGGTCCGCCGCTTCAAGGCCATGGACGACTCGGCGGACTGGATCCACCGCCTGGAGGTCGTCGGCATCGACCTGCGCGACCCCGCGCAGGCCGTGTCCCTCGCCGAGCGGATCGCCGCGCAGGGCCCGCTCGACATCCTGATCAACAACGCGACCCAGACCGTACGGCGGCTGCCCTCCGCCTACGCCGCGCTCGTCGAGGGCGAGAGCGCCCCGCTGCCGGCCGGTGAGCTGCCCGCCCGCCATGTCATCGGCGCCTTCAACTCCGGCGCCGTCGACGGACTGACCGCGCTGCCCGCCGGGGTGTCCGGACTCGACGCGCAGAAGGTGGCCGACCTCGCCCTGGTCGCCGGCAACGCCAGCGTGGTCCGGCACCGCGACGGCACCGCCATCGACGCGGGCGGTCTGCTGCCGGACGTCGTCGACAGCAACACCTGGGTGCAGACCATCGAGCAGATCTCCCCGGTAGAGCTGCTGGAGACCCAGCTGTGCAACTACACGGCGCCGTTCATCCTGATCAGCGCCCTGCGCCCGCAGATGGCCGAGGCCGCCCGCAAGGCGTCCGCCGGGCGCTCCTACATCGTCAACGTCTCGGCGATGGAAGGCGTGTTCGGCCGCGGCTACAAGGGCGCGGGCCACCCGAACACGAACGCCGCCAAGGCCGCCATGAACATGGTGACGCGCACCAGCGCCCAGGAGATGTTCCAGACCGACGGCATCCTGATGACCTCGGTCGACACCGGCTGGATCACCGACGAGCGCCCGCACTACGACAAGCTCCGTCTCGCCGACGAGGGCTTCCACGCCCCGCTCGACCTGGTCGACGGCGCGGCCCGCGTCTACGACCCGATCGTCCGCGGTGAGCTGGGCGAGGACCTGTACGGCGTCTTCCTCAAGGACTACGCGCCCGGCAAGTGGTGAAACGGGCGGCGCGTCGGACGATGTGCTCCCGGTGAGGTGTCCCGGTGGCGTCCGTCGGCAGGTCCGGCGGACGCCACCGGTATGCCGGGCGGCTCCTTCGACGCGCGGAAGCGGCCGGCATGTCCTTGCGTCGACGCACGGCGGCGCCGTCCTCCGACGGGTTCGCGCGGACCGCTCCCGCACCGGGCCACCGGTCCGGACGGTCCGCGCCGCGTGCGGGTCGGGCCCAGGCGGTGGTGCGTCCCGGCCGGGCTCCGCGCGGCGTCCGGGCGCGCGTCAGTCGACCGAGTCGAGGCGGGCCGCGCGGGACGCCACCAGTTCCAGCACCGTGCGCCAGTCCTCCATGACGCCCGCGTCCAGGCCGACGACCTTTCCCGCGTCGTCCGCCTGCCGCAGGGTCACCGCGTCCTCGGCCAGCGGGTCCCGCTCGAACGCGGCCACCTCCCGCGGGCTCATGGCGCCGCCCTGGGCTGTCAGCGTCAGCGCGCTCTGCGGGGACAGCCCGCGGCCCGGCGACGTGGTCGCCAGATAGCGTTTCGCCGCCACGTGCAGCCGGACGAGGCGGGCGACCCGGTCGCCGAGCAGCGGCCGTACCGCCTCGGCGGCGTGGTCGGCGTGCCCGGCGTCGTCGCCCGGCCTGAGCAGATGCCCGATGTCGTGCACGAGTCCGGCGACCTGGAGCTCCTTGTCGCTGGGGCGTTCCCGGCGCAGCAGCGCGGCGGTCTGCAGGCCGTGATCGTGCAGATCGACCGGGTCGCCGCTCCGGTCCGGGGTGTCCCACGCGCCCCGGCAGGCGTGCAGCAGATCCATCAGATCGTCGACGCCGCGCAGTTCCATGCGACGGTCCTCCCGCGAGAAAGCCTGTGCCGGGCGTCAGCTCACCATGCCCTCCTTGCGAACCGGCCAACGGGATCTGAACTGCGCACCGCCTCCGGAGAGGCCCGGTCGGAGCGACACCCGTCGGTCGCCGATGACTTCAGGCTGACCCCTGACACGTCCTGATGCCCTCCCTTGTGGTCGGTATTGAGCCGAATGGGTGGCGGCGAAGAGGGCATCGTGTTTCAAATCGCCGCAGATCGGGGCCTGATGGGACCAGGGCGACCCGCGACGGTAACGCGAAGTTTTCGGCCCCATCGAGCAGCCACCTGCTCATTTGGTTACCCTGTAGCCGACGGGCAGCCTTACTGGGGTCCACCCACACCCACGGTCCGTCCCGGGACAAGCCGGTCACCACGGCCTGCTCTCACCCGAGTTACCGGCGCCACCGCGTCCCTAACTGCCTTCGACTCATACCCGAGCGGACGTCAGGAGACCGGGCAGACCGGACCGCACGTCCCGAGGGTGACCCGACACATAAGGAGTGCGCGGTGACACCAGAGAAGACGAATCGCGATCAGCGCCCCAAGGAACGCACGGAGCGCGCCGGCGGTGCCGACACCAAGCTCGGCAGCCTGGACGTGTGGGCCAGGTCCGCCCCGATCCGCCTCGCGGGCTACGAGGACGACCTCGCCGAGCCCCACATCCTCCCCAGCGTCGACTGACCGACGCCGGGATCGGTCCATCGCGATCGCCGGCTGCATGGGCGTGCACGGTTCACGCCCATGCCCGTCGGAACAGCCGCGGCCGGCCACCGGCCGCGGCTCCCGTGTGCTCCGGCGCGGCCGACTCCCCCGGGAGACGCGGCGACGCCGGGTTCCCCCTCGCCGGACGCCTCCCGCGCTAATCCAGCGGCGCCGTGCGTCGCCACGGGTTCAGCACCTCCAGCTGTCCCGCCACGTCCAGCAGCGCCGCCTCGGAGCCGGGACGGCCGACGAGCTGCACGGCGCAGGGGGCGCCGTTCGGCAGGGTGCCGAACGGGACCGCCATCGCGGGCCAGCCGGTGAGGTTCCACGGCGGAGTCATCGGTGAATAGGCCGTGTTGGCGAGGATGTTGCGCAGCCAGCCCCGCTCGTGCCAGGCCACGGAGGCGGGGCTGCGGCGGGCCAGTGCCGGGGTGAGGAGTACGTCGTGCTCCGCGAAGAACGGCGCCAGCCGTGCGCGCAGCTGCTCGCGCCGGACTCCCGTGCGGACCCCGGTCACGAAGCGGCGTCCCACGGCCGCGTGCACCCGGGTGCGCCGGGCCAGCCGCCGCGGGTCGAGGTCCTCGGCGTCCACCGCCGTGCCCGCCGTCCAGTGCGCGAGCGAGGTCGTGCTCAGCCAGACCGGGTACGGCGGGTTCGCGGGCCGTACCCGGTGCCCCGCCTCGGACAGCAGTGCGGCCGCCTGGCGGGCGGCGGTCGTATACGGTCGCGTGATCCGCACGCCGGCCAGCGGGCTGCGCACCGAGACGGCGATGCCGCGGGTGACGGGCTCCGCGGGCGGCGGCTGCTCGGTGTCGGCCAGAACGGAGAACATCAGCCGGGCGTCCTCGACCGTCGTGGCCAGCGGTCCGTTCTCCGACATGCCGAACCAGTCGCCGTGGCCGATCCCGGCCGGGACCACGCCGTGGCCGGGTTTGAGGGCGACGAGGCCGCAGTTCGCCGCCGGGATCCGCAGGGAGCCCATCCCGTCGTTGCCGAGCGCGACGGGCACCATCCCGGCGGCCACCGCCGCGGCGCTCCCGCCGGACGAACCGCCCGCCGTCCGGGACAGGTCCCACGGGTTCCGCGCGGTGCCGTGCACCCCCTCCGTGGTGCCGAACACGCACAGCTCGGGCACGTTCGTCAGTCCCACCACCACGGCGCCGGCCGCGCGCAGCCGGGCCACCGTGACGTGGTCCTCGCCCGCGGGGGTGTCCGGGGTCGCGGCGGAACCGTTGCGGTTCGCCTCGCCGCGCACCGCGAGGTTGTCCTTCACCGCCACCGGCACGCCCGCGAGGGGGAGTTGCCCGAGATCCCGGGAGAGCAGTTCGTCCGCCTCCGCGAGCGCCGCCTCGGCGCGGACGGTGCGGAAGGCGCCGACCCTGCCGTCGAACCGCTCGATCCGCGCGAGGTGTTCGGCCACCACCTCGCGGGGTGCGACCCGCTGTTCGCGGACGGCGGTGGCGATCTCGGTGGCGGTGCGGCCGACCCAGGTGGTCACGGGTGCTCCTCGCTCCATGGCGTACTGGTGAGTAGTACGTGTACGGGTGCACTCTGCCCGGCGGGGGCCGCCGCGTCGAGAGCTGTCCGCCTCGGACGTCCGGTGCGGTCCCGTCGGACTTCCGCGCGGACCGCGGCCGACGCTCCCGCGGCCCGCCGGGTCATCCGATCACTTGCGCAACGCCGTTCAGGAAAGGCTCCATTGACAGTTCCCTGCGGCCCCTCGATCATCAGACCTCCGACGAATGAGGGCCGCCTCGGCCGATCTCCGTGAACGACGGCGGCCCGTCACGCCTCCGCCGTGCAGGGGCCCGTGCTCTCCCGCTCGATCAGCCGCGGGACCGGGACCCGAACCGTGCGCGCCGGACCGCCGTCCAGCAGCGCCGTCAGCTCCTGGGCCGCCGTCCGGCCGAACTCGACCGTGTCCCGGGACAGCGCGGACAGCCACGGCTTGACCATGCGGCAGAGCGGCGAGTCCTCCCAGGCGACCACCGACACCGCGCCCGGCACGGAGAAGCCCAGCTCGCTCGCGGCGGCGACACCGGCCAGGGCCATCACGTCGTTGTCGTAGATCAGCGCGCTCGGCGGTTCGGCGCCCTCCAGCAGACGCCGGGTGACCGCCGCGCCCTGCGCGTCCGAGTAGTCGGTGGTCAGCGAGCGGACCTCGGGCAGACCGCGCCGCCCGGCCTCGGCCCGCAGGGTGCGGATGCGCCGCTCGGTGTGCGCGAGTCCCGGCAGGCCCGCGATGTGCACGATCCTGCGGTGCCCCAGGGCGTACAGGGCGTCGACCACGGCCGCCATCGCGCCCGCGTCGTCCGCCCACACGGTGGACATCCCCGGGTGCGGGGCGTCCGGAGCCCCGCCGATGACCACGGCGGGCAGGCCGAGTTCGTCGAGGAGTCCCGGACGCGGATCGTCGACGCGCGGGTCCACCACCAGCACGCCGTCCACCCGGTGCTCGGCCCACCAGCGCCGGTAGACCGCGCACTCGGCGTCCACGTCCTCGACGACCTGGAAGAGCAGGCCGAGATGACGCTCCGCCAGCACCTCCTGGATGCCCGAGATCAGCTGGAGGAAGAACGAGTCCACGCCCAGTGCGTCGGCGGGCCGCGCCACCACCAGGCCGACGGTGGCCGCGCCCTCGCCGGACAGCTGGCGCGCGGCGGTGCTCGGCCGCCAGCCGAGCTGCTCGGCGACCCGGCGCACCCGGTCGCGGGTGACCTCGGAGACGCCGGGCCGGTCGTTCAGCGCGAAGGAGACCGCGCTCTCGGAGACCCCGGCGCGCCGCGCGATGTCCTTCATCGTCGGCCGGCGTGCCGGAGACCGTTTGGCTGGCACGGGACTCCCCATTTCTTGAGGTCATGCACTAAAGCGCTTGAGTACATCCAGCCTAAAGCGCATTAGCGATCTCGCGCAAGAGAGCCATGAGATCGCTCTGACCTGCACTAATGTCATCCGGATTCATTTAGTGGATGCCAATCCATTGACTTCGCCGACGGCCGCCGGGCATGGTCGCTGGCGCCACCACCCGCAGACGCCGCAAGGGAGCCGTGTCACCGTGCCCATACCCCGCAGAGCACTTGTCGCCGCCGCCGTCGCCCTCGTCCTGCCGCTGAGCGCCTGCGGTTCCGGCGACAGCGGCGGCTCGACGGACGCCTCCGGCAGGATCGAGGGCGACATCACCTTCCAGACCTGGAATCTGAGGGCCAACTTCAAGCCCTACTTCGAGGGCGTCGTCGCCGACTTCGAGAAGAAGTACCCCGGCACCCACGTGAAGTGGATCGACCAGCCGGCCGAGGGCTACGCCGACAAGATCAGCGCCGACGCGGCGGGCGGCACGCTGCCCGACGTCGTGAACGTCTCTCCCGACCTCGTCGCCCCGCTCGCCAAGGCCGGACTCGCCCTCGACCTCGACAAGTCGGCCGCCCGGTACAAGAAGGAGTACCTCGCGGGTGCCTGGGCCGGCCACCAGGTCCCGGGCATGACGGGCACCTACGCCTTCCCCTGGTACCTCAACACCGGGCCGCTGTTCTACAACAAGTCGCTGTTCGAGAAGGCGGGCCTCGACGCGGCCCAGCCGCCGGCCACGTACGACGAACTCTTCACCGACGCCCTCCGGCTGGCCGACAAGAGCGACGGCAAGGTCGCCACCCTCGCCAACGTGCCCACCATCGAGGACTTCGGGCGCTACGGAGTCGAGCTGATGAACAAGGAGGGCACCGCGTTCTCCTTCAACGACGCCAAGGGCGTACAACTCCTCACCAAGTACAAGGAGTTGTACGACGCCAAGGCACTGGACCCGCAGGCGCTCACCGCCACCCCCGAGTCGTCCGGCAAGAAGTTCCTGACCGGCGCCGTCGCGATGAACCCCGGCAGCGCCCTCGACCTCGGCAACTTCAAGAAGCAGGCCCCGAACCTGTACAAGAACATCGGCATCACGGACCAGATCACCAGCACCGGCAAGGTGAACATGTACGTGATGGGCGTGATGGTCAACGCGCGCACCAAGCACACCCCGGCCGCGGTCGCCTTCGCGCACTTCGTCACCGACGCCCAGAACCAGATGTCCTTCGCCAAGAAGGTCGCGATCTTCCCGAGCACCGCGGGCTCCCTGGACGACCCGTACTTCACCAAGGAGGACGGCACCGACGAGACGCGTGTACGGGTCGCCGCCGCCAAGTCCCTGAAGAACGCGGTCAACTACACGCCGGTCCTGTTCAGCGAGCAGATGAAGACCGCGCTGCGCAACGAGGTCGCCAAGGCGCTGCAGGGCAAGCAGAGTCCCAGGGCGGCACTCGACAACGCTGTCAAGGCCTGTGACACGTTGCTGCGGCAGCAGGGCTGAGCGATCATGGCGAGTTCCTCCAGCACCGCGCGGGAGCCCCGCACGCTGTCCCGGGAGCCGCGGGCCGGCTCCCGGGGGGCCCACCCGGAGCCCCGGCCCGGCACCCGGGTGCGCCGTCAACTGGGCACCAGCCCCTGGCTGTTCGCCGCTCCGGGCCTCCTGGTCGTGGGCGTGTTCATCCTCTACCCGTTCGCCTCGACGGTGATCAACTCCTTCACCGACCGCCGCACCCTGATCCCCGGCGAGTTCGTGGGCCTGGCCAACTTCCGGGAGCTGCTGCACGACGAGATGTTCTGGACCGCGCTGCGCAACAGCACGCTGTACGTCCTCGGGGTCGTCCCGGCGCTCGTCCTGCTGCCGCTGCTGCTCGCCCTCCTCGTCCAGAAGAACATCCCCGGCATCGCCTTCTTCCGGTCCGCCTTCTACACCCCGGTCGTCGCGTCGATCGTCGTGGTCGGCCTCATCTGGGTGTGGCTCCTCGACGAGCGCGGCCTGGTGAACGCGCTGCTGGAGGCGGTCGGGGCCGGCAAGGTCGGCTTCCTGAGCGACCAGTGGCTGCTGCTGCTCAGCGCCATGGCCGTCACGGTCTGGAAGGGCCTCGGCTACTACATGATCATCTACCTGGCCGCGCTCGCCAACGTGCCCCGGGAACTGCACGAGGCCGCCGCGGTGGACGGAGCGGGGGCGGTACGCCGCTTCCTCACCGTCACCGTGCCCGCCGTCCGGTCCACCATGGTCCTGGTCGGTGCGCTCTCCTCGGTCGCCGCCTTCAAGGTGTTCTCCGAGGTGTACCTGATGGCCGGCCCCGACGGCGGCCCGGCCGGTGAGGACACCACCCTCGTCATGCTCGTCCAGCGCACCGGCACCGGACTGAGCGGCCGCGTCGGCTACGCGTCCGCCCTCTCCGTGGTCGTCTTCGTCGTCACCGTCGCGCTGATGCTGCTCGTGCTGCGCGCCGACCGGAAGGAGGACGCATGAGCACCACGGTGGAGACCCGCACCGCGGCACCGCGCCCGGAGGCGGAGCGCCCGCGCCGTCGCCGGGTCACCGACGAACACGGCCGACGCGTCCCGCTCTGGGAACTCGCTCTGCGCTACCTGCTGCTGCTGGCGGTCCTCGCCCTGACCGTCGGCCCCTTCCTGTGGCAGCTGTCCACCTCGCTCAAGGGGCCCACCGAGGACATCTTCAGCTCGCCGCCCCGCTTCCTGCCCGGCGACCCGACCCTGCACAACTACCAGCGCGTCGCCGACACCATCCCGGTGTGGGACTACGCCCTCAACTCCCTCAAGGTGGCCGGCGCGAACGTCGTCACCAACTGCGTGGGTTCGGCCCTCGCGGGATACGCCCTGGCCCGGCTGCGCTACCGCGGCCGGCGGGTGGCCACCCTGGTCTTCATCCTGGCCATGCTGGTGCCCGTCGAGGGCATCATCATCGCCCAGTTCACGACCATGCGCGAACTCGGCCTGAACAACACGCTCATCGGGGTCGTGCTGCCCGGCTGCGTCGGCGCGATGAACGTCCTGCTGATGCGCAACGCCTTCCTCAACCTCCCCTACGAGATCGAGGAGGCCGCCTTCGTCGACGGCGCCAACGTGTGGCAGCGGTTCCTGCGGATCGCGCTGCCCTCGGTCAAGGGCACCCTCGCCGTCGTCGCGATCTTCGCCTTCATGGGGGCCTGGGACGACTTCCTGTGGCCGCTCATCGTGCTCAGCGACCCCTCGAAGTTCACCCTCACCATCGGACTCAACTACCTGCACGGCACCTTCGCCAACGACGAACGCCTCGTCGCCGCCGGCACGGTCATCGCCGTGGCACCGCTCATCGCCCTCTTCGCCTGCCTCCAGCGGTACTTCTTCCGCGGCGTCGGCGAGGGGGCCGTCAAGGGCTGACGGCCGTCGCGGACGAGCCGTCGGCTCGCCCCCGCCGACCGGTGCCTCCGTCCAACCACCCCGTACCCGTCGGCCCCCGCACCGTCCTACAGCCTCACCCGCCGGCCTCCACCGCTCCGTCGTTCCGATTCGCAAGGATCCCCGCATGCCTCCTGCCGTGCGCTTCGGCGTCAACTACACACCCAGCCAAGGGTGGTTCCACCACTGGCTCGACTTCGACCTGGACGCGGTCCGCGCCGATCTCGACTCCATCGCCGCGCTCGGCCTCGACCACATCCGGGTCTTCCCGCTCTGGCCCTACTTCCAGCCCAACCGCACACTGATCCGCCCGCGCGCCGTCGAGCAGCTCGTCGCGCTCGCCGACGCGGCCGGCGAACGCGGGCTCGACGTCAACGTGGACGGCCTGCAGGGACATCTGTCCAGCTTCGACTTCCTGCCCGCGTGGACCCGGACCTGGCACCGCCGGAACATCTTCACCGACCCGGACGTCGTCGCGGGGGAGGCGGCCTACCTGCGGACCCTGGCCGCGGCTCTCGCCGACCGGCCCAACTTCATCGGGATGACCATCGGCAACGAGGTCAACCAGTTCGCAGCCGGACCCCACCCCGACCCCGACCGCGTGACCGAGGACCAGGCCGGTGCGTGGCTGCGGCGGCTGCTCGACGCCTGCGAGGAGGGCGCCCCCGGCAAGCCGCACCTGCACGCTTCGTACGACGCCGCCTGGTACCAGGACGACCAGCCCTTCACCCCCGGCCACTCGGCCCGGCTCGGAGCCATGACCGCCGTGCACTCCTGGGTGTTCAACGGCACGGCACAGCGCCACGGCCGGACCGGTGTCGCCACCGAGCACCACGCCGCCTATCTGATCGAGCTGTCCAAGGCCTGGGCGGACGACCCGCACCGCCCGGTCTGGCTCCAGGAGGTCGGCGCGCCCGCCCCGCTGATCCCCGCCGAGCACGCGGCCGCCTTCACCGAGGCCACCGTCACGAACGCCCTCGACTGCCCCGACCTGTGGGGCGTGACCTGGTGGTGCTCGCACGACGTCAGCCGCGACCTCGCCGACTTCCCCGAACTCGAATACAGCCTGGGTCTGTTGACCAGCGACCGGCGGACGAAACCCGCCGGGGACACCATCGCCGGCCTCGTCGGGCGGGACCGTCCGGCCGCGCCCGCCCTGCGCACCACGGCCCTGGTCGTCGACACCGCGCCGGGCCGCTCCGTGTGCGCGCCGGGAGGCCCCGTCTTCGAGGCCTTCGCCCGGCTGACCGCCGACGGGGTCCGTCCCACCACCGTCCTCGCGAGCCGCGTCACCGACCGTGAACACCTGGCCGCGCGCGGGATCACCGAGGTCGTCACACCGGCTCAGGCGACCGCCTGAGCCGAGCACCGTAATCCGTTCCCCACACGCTACGGAGCACATCGTGAACCTCAGCAGACGAACCGTCCTGCTCGCCGGAGCGGGAGCCGCCGCCGGGCTCGTGCCCGGCCTGTCCGGTACGGCCGCCGCCGCGGCCCGGGACCTCCAGCCGTACGCCTCCTACTGGTACCCCGACTCGCTGCCCGCGGGCAGCCCCGGCGCCGGCATCACCTGGCGCAGCCTGGCGTCGTGGCGTGCCGACACCGACGCCGACCTGGCGTTCAACGCCTCCGCCGTGCCGATCGCGGACCGCTTCACCCCCGTCCCGGCCAACACCACGGCACGCTCCGGGCAGGCCCGCGTCCAGTCGCTCGTCTCCTTCGGCCCGACGGCCCGGAACCCGTCGCAGGGCGCCGCCACCGCCGACTACTACGCGCTGACCCACTGGTCCTACCTCGACGAACTCGTCTTCTGGGGCGGCTCGTCGGGCGAGGGGCTGATCCTCGCGCCGAACGCGCCGGTCGTGGACGCCGCGCACCGGCACGGCGTCCCCGTCCTCGGCAACGTGTTCCTGCCGCCCGCCGCGTACGGCGGTCAACTGCGGTGGACCCGCGACCTCGTGCGGAAGGACGCCGAGGGACGGTACCCGCTCGCGGCGCAACTCGTCGCCGTCGCCGAGGCCTACGGCTTCGACGGCTGGTTCGTCAACGCCGAGACGGGCGGCGGCGACCCGGCCCTCGCCACCGACATGCTCGGCTTCCTCGGCGAGCTGAAGGCGCTCGGCGCGGCCAAGGGGCAGCGCGTCACCTGGTACGGCGCGATGACCGTGAACGGCTCGGTCAGCTGGCAGGGCGCGCTGAACGACCGGAACAAGGCGTTCTTCCAGGCGGCCGACTCCCTGTTCCTCGACTTCCGCTGGACCTCCGGCGCTCTGGCCACGTCCGGGACGACGGCCGAACAACTCGGGCGCGACCGCTACGCGTTGTGGGCGGGCATCGACGTCGAGGCGAACGGCACCGACGCCTCCGTGAACTGGGACGCCGTCGTCCCCGCCACGAAAGCGCACGTCACCTCCATCGGCTACTACCGGCCCGAGTGGACGCGCAACCACCTGCCCGCCGGCCGGGGCCCCGGCGACTTCCACGCGGCCGACGACGCCTTCTGGACCGGCGCCTCCCTCGACCCCGCGCGGCCCGACACCACGGCCCGCTGGCGTGCGCCCGCGCTCTTCGTCGCCGACCGCTCCACCGTCACCTCCCTCCCGTTCGCGACCGTCTTCAACACCGGCCACGGACTGAAGTGGTACGAGGACGGCGAGGTGACCGGAGACACCGCCTGGAACCATCTCGGCCTCCAGGACCGGCTGCCCTCCCGCCGCTGGGTGGTCCGCACCGGCGGCCGACGCCCCTCGGTGACCTTCGACTTCGCGGACGCCTGGCGCGGCGGCAGCAGCCTCCTCGTCGCCGGTGACCTGGACGCACCGGCCACCCTGGACCTCTACGCCACCCGGCTCCCGCTCGGCGAGGACACCGTCGTCGAACTGACGCACCGCACGGACGCGGGCGAGGTCTCCCTGGAACTGGCGGTCGCCACGGACGACCCCGCGGCGGCCGGTGCGGCACCCCCGTACACCCATCTCCCGGTCTCCTCGGGCAGCGGCTGGCAGACCTCGACCGTGTCCCTTTCCGGGCTGACGGGGACCGTCCGGGCCCTCGGTGTCCGGCTGACCGGGACCGGGGGGCCGGTGCGCTGGCGGCTCGGCGGACTCACGGTCCGGGACGCCGCAGAGACCCCGCAGGCGCCCACCGGCCTCCGTGTCACCGACGCCGAAGGCGGCGACCTGCGCCTCGGGTGGCAGCCCGCTCCCGGACCCGTGCGCCACTACGAGCTGCACCGGATCCTCCCCGACGGCACGCGCCGCTTCCTGGGCGGTACCTGCCAGCGTGCCTTCCACGTCGCGGGGCTCGGCCCCGAACAGGGAGAAGCGGCCGCACGATTCGAACTGCGCTCAGTGGGGGAACTGTTCAGCGTCTCCACACCCGCCACGACCACGCACACCTGGTAACAACCCGCATCCCACACCCCACGGAGCACTCACATGCATGACGACCGCACCCTGGTCGAGTCCCGCCTCAAGCGCGTCCTGGACGAACGCATCCGTCCGGCCGTGTACCCCGAGTCCGTTCCGCTGGAGGTGGCGGTCTGGAACGCGCCCGGTGAACCCGTGCCCGTCGAGGAGGGCCTCGCCGCCCCGACGGAACCGATCGAGGTCGGCGCGCGCTGGGGTGCTCCGTGGGGCACCAGCTGGTTCCGGGTCACCGGGACCGTGCCCGAGGCGTGGGCCGGCCGGACCGTCGAGGCCCTCCTCGACCTCGGGTTCGACGAGAACATGCCCGGCTTCCAGTGCGAGGGGCTCGTGTACCGGCCCGACGGCAGCCCCGTGAAGGGCCTCAACCCGCGCAACCAGTGGGTGCGGGTCGCCGCCCCGGCCGGGGGCGGCGAGCACGTCGACCTGCGCATCGAGGCGGCCTCCAACCCGGTCAT
This sequence comes from Streptomyces sp. M41(2017), assembly GCF_002078175.1. Taxonomy (GTDB): domain Bacteria; phylum Actinomycetota; class Actinomycetes; order Streptomycetales; family Streptomycetaceae; genus Streptomyces. The sequence continues at coordinate 5,060,738 of NZ_MWFK01000001.1, forward strand.
CCTCGACTACCACCCCTTCCGGCCCACCCGGCTCGGCGACAAGGAGACGGCCGGCGACGAGCCGCAGTACACGCTCGCCCGCATGGACCTCGCGGTCCTCGACGAGGAGGTGTGGAACCTCGTCATCGACCTGGAGGTCCTCGGGGAGCTGATGGCCGAGCTGCCCGTGGAGTCCCCGCGCCGCTGGGACATCCTGCGCGCCGTGGAGCGCGCCCTGGACGCCGTGGACCTCCAAGACGTCAACGGGACCGCGGAACAGGCCCGTTCGCGGCTCCAGGACGTCCTGGCCGCCCCCGCCGTGCCGTCCGCCCACCGGATCAGTGCCGTCGGACACGCGCACATCGACTCGGCGTGGCTGTGGCCGCTGCGCGAGACCGTGCGCAAGGTGGCCCGCACGACCTCCAACATGACCGCGCTCATCGAGGACGAACCCGATTTCGTCTTCGCCATGTCGCAGGCCCAGCAGTGGGCCTGGGTGAAGGAGCACCGGCCCGAGGTGTGGGCCCGTGTGAAGAAGGCCGTCGCCGACGGACGGTTCGTGCCCGCGGGCGGCATGTGGGTCGAGTCCGACACCAACATGCCGGGCTCCGAGGCGATGGCCCGTCAGTTCGTGCACGGCAAGCGGTTCTTCCTCGACGAGTTCGGCGTCGAGAACGACGAGGCGTGGCTGCCCGACACCTTCGGCTTCGCCGCCGGACTGCCGCAGATCATCAAGGCGGCCGGGTCCAAGTGGCTGCTCACGCAGAAGATCTCCTGGTCGCAGACCAACAAGTTCCCGCACCACACCTTCCGCTGGGAGGGCATCGACGGCACCCGGATCTTCACCCACTTCCCGCCCGTCGACACCTACAACTGCTCCATGAACGGCCGGGAGATCGCCCACGCGGCGAGCAACTTCAAGGACAAGGGCGCCGCCCGGCACTCCCTCGCCCCGACCGGCTGGGGCGACGGCGGCGGGGGCACCACCCGCGAGATGATCGCCAAGGCGGGCCGCCTGCGCGACCTGGAAGGCTCCGCGACCGTCACCTGGGAGACCCCCGAGGACTTCTTCCGCAAGGCCGAGGCGGAGTACCCCGACGCACCCGTCTGGGTCGGCGAGCTGTACCTCGAACTGCACCGGGCCACCCTCACCAGCCAGGCGAAGACCAAGCAGGGCAACCGGCGCAGCGAACACCTCCTGCGCGAGGCCGAACTCTGGGCCGCCACCGCCGCCGTCCGCACCGGGTTCAGCTACCCGTACGAGGAGTTGGACCGCATCTGGAAGACGGTCCTGCTCCACCAGTTCCACGACATCCTGCCCGGCTCGTCCATCGCCTGGGTCCACCGCGAGGCCCGCCGCACCTACGAGCGGGTCGCGGCCGAGCTGGAGGCCGTCATCGGCGCGGCCCAGCGGGCGCTGGCGGGCGAGGGCTCGGCGCCCCTGGTCTTCAACTCGGCGCCGCACGCCCGCGACGGGGTCCCGGCCGGTGGCGCGCGGACACCGGCGGTGCTCGGCGAGACGGCTCTGGCACCGCGCGTGGACGGCGGCTACGTCCTGGACAACGGCGTGCTGCGCGTGGAGATCGACGCGCAGGGACTCGTCGTGTCGGCGTTCGACCTGTCCGCCGACCGGGAGACCGTCGCACCGGGGCGGGCGGCGAACCTGCTGCAACTCCACCCCGACTTCCCGAACATGTGGGACGCCTGGGACGTCGACGAGTTCTACCGGAACACGGTCACCGATCTGGTGGACGCCGACGAGGTCGCCCCGGGCGAGGACGGCGTCTCGGTGCGGATCGTCCGCTCCTTCGGCTCATCGAAGGTCACGCAGGTGCTCTCGCTGTCCCCGGGTGAACAGCGCCTGGACATCGACACCGAGGTCGACTGGCACGAGACGGAGAAGTTCCTCAAGCTCGCCTTCCCGCTCGACGTGCACGCCGAACGGTACGCGTCGGAGACCCAGTTCGGGCACTTCTACCGGCCCACCCACACCAACACCTCATGGGAGGCGGCCAAGTTCGAGGCCTGCAACCACCGCTTCGTGCACATCGAGGAACCGGGGTGGGGCGTCGCCCTGGTCAACGACTCGACGTACGGCCACGACGTCACCCGCGCCGTCCGGGACAGCGACTCGGGTACGACGACCACCGTCCGGCTCTCGCTGCTGCGCGCCCCGCGCTTCCCCGACCCGGAGACCGACCAGGGCATCCACCGGTTCCGGCACGCCCTCGTCCCGGGCGCGGCGATCGGTGACGCGGTGCGCGAGGGCTGGCGGATCAACCTGCCGGAGCGGCGGCTGGCGGGCTCCGGCTCCCAGGAGGTCCTGCCGCTGGTCGGTGTCGGACAGGACGCGGTCGTGGTGACGGCGGTCAAGCTGGCCGACGACGAGAGCGGTGACGTGATCGTGCGGTTCCACGAGTCGCGGGGTGGCCGGTCGCGGGCCACCCTCACCGTGGGCTTCGCGTTCGACGACGTCACGGTCACGGACCTGCTGGAGCGGCCGCTCGCCGACGCGACGGAACCCGAGCGGGACGGGACACGTCTGCGGGTGTCCCTGCGGCCGTTCGAGCTGGTGACGCTCCGGCTGAAGCGGGCCTGAGACCCGACGCCGCGGACCGGCCCCACCCGGGGCCGGTCCGCGCGGCCCGCCGCCCCGGCCCGTGCGGAGGCTCGCCGGGCGGCTCCGCAGGCACCCGGGACGGGCGCCCGGCGATCCGGTCCTGCCGGTGGGGCGCGCGGTCGTGTTCCTCGCGGCACGACCCGTCGGACGGTGGTCGGGCCCGCAGGGCCGGCACCCTCACGTGCCGGCGGCTTCACGCGGTGTCCGCTGCGGGTGGAACCGGCGGAACCCACCGAACCGGCGGGACCCACGGAACGTCATTCGTGGTGGGCCGGAGCTACGGAGCGAGCTGCGACCGGAGCCACTGCTCCACCTCGCCGACGTGTGCGGCGGCCGCCGCCCGTGCCGCGTCGGGATCGCGTGCCGTCAGCGCGCGCAGGATCGCCGCGTGCTCGCGCCGGGTGCGGTCGAAGGCGCCCTCCTCCTGGTAGCCGCGCCAGACACGGGCGCGGAACGTGCGGGAGGAGAGCCCGTCCAGGATGGCGGTCATCGTCTCGTTGCCCGCGGCGGCGACGATCTCGCGGTGGAAGGCGAGATCGTGGGCGAGGATCTGCTCCGGATCGTCCGTCGCGTTCATCGCCGTCAGCTGTTTCCCGACCTCGGCGAGTTGGTCCGGGGTGATCCGCGCGGCGGCCATCGCCGTGGCCGTCGACTCCAGGATGCGGCGCAGTTCCAGCAGTTCGACGAGCTGGTGACCGCGGGAGAGATCGGCCACCACGCCGAACGTCTCCAGCAGGTCTCCCGCCTCCAACTGCGTGACGTAGATGCCCGATCCGTGCCGGGCCTCCAGTACGCCGAGGACCGTCAGCGCCCGGATCGCCTCGCGCATCGAACTGCGGGAGATGCCCAGCTGGGACGCCAGGTCCCGTTCGGTCGGCAGCCGCTGCCCCGGCTCCAGTCGGCCCTCCCGGATCAACGCCTTGATCTGCTCGATGGCGCGCTGCGTCACGGTGCCCTTCGGCGGGGCGGGGTCCTTGCCGGGGTCCGCCCCGCCGGGCTGGCTCTCGTCCACGCCACTTCCTCCTGTTGCCGGGTGCGCCGCAGTCTAACGAGCGAAGTGGTCGGACCACCATGGCCGGAAACTGTGAATAGTTGGCTCCAGAGGGTGTCGGAGGCTCGAAGTGGTCTGATAAATATTCGTCCCGGTCGGTAGAGGGACCTCCGGCCACCCGTCCTGCTCGATCACGCTCAATGAGGAGCCGTCAGATGGCCGGCAGAACTGTGCGGAACAGGCGAATCCCGTCGCGGACGGTGTGCGCGGCGGCGGTGGCCGCCTGCGCGACCCTCGCTCTCGCGGCGTGCGGCAGCACGAAGGACGACGTCGCCTCGGGCGGCGGGAAGGGCGACGGAGGCGGCAAGGTGGGGGTGATCCTGCCCCTGCTCACGTCACCGTTCTGGCAGTCGTACAACGACTACGTGCCGAAGATGGCGACGTCGGAGGGAGTGGACGCGCTCAAGACCGTCAACTCCAACAGCGACCCCTCGCAGCAGATCACCGACATCAACAACCAGCTCAACCAGGGCATCAAGGGTCTGGTGGTCGCGCCCCTCGACAGCGCCGCGATCGCCGCGGGCCTGGACCAGGCCGAGCGCAAGGGCGTCCCCGTGGTCGCCGTCGACGTGGCGCCCGAGAAGGGCAAGGTCGCCATGGTCGTACGGGCCGACAACGTGGCGTACGGCGAGAAGGCCTGCCAGTACCTCGGCAAGCAGATCGGCTCCGGCAAGGTCGTGCAGATCATGGGCGACCTCGCGTCCGTCAACGGCCGTGACCGCTCCGAGGCGTTCCGTGCCTGCGTCCGGAAGGACTTCCCGAAGCTGAAGGTCCTGGAGATCCCCGCCAAGTGGGAGTCGGACACCGCGGCCTCCAAGCTCGACACGCTGCTGAACGCCAACCCCGACATCAAGGGCATCTACATGCAGGCGGGCGGTGTCTACCTCGCGCCCACCCTGCAGACCCTCAAGTCCAAGGGCATGCTGAAGAAGGCGGGCGCCGCCGGGCACATCACCATCGTCTCGAACGACGGCATCCCGCAGGAGTTCGACGCCATCCGCAAGGGTGAGATCGACGCCACCGTCTCCCAGCCGGCCGACGCCTACGCCAAGTACGGCATGTACTACATCAAGGCCGCGATGCAGGGGAAGACGTTCAAGCCCGGTCCGACCGACCACGACTCCGAGATCGTGAAGCTGCCCGGCGGCATCCTGGAGGACCAGCTGCCCGCGCCGCTCGTCACCAAGGAGAACGTGGACGATCCGGGGCTCTGGGGCAACACGGTCAAATGAGCACTCCACTGGTCGAGGCGCGGGGGATCACCAAGCGGTACGGCCCCACCGTCGCTCTCCGAGACGGTCGACTCGCCGTGTTCCCCGGCGAGTCCCATGCCCTGGTCGGCCGCAACGGCGCCGGCAAGTCCACCCTCGTCACCCTGCTCACCGGCCTTCAGGCACCCGACGAGGGGACGATCAGCTTCGACGGCCGGCCCGCACCCGCGCTCGCCGACCGTGACGCCTGGCGGCGCAAGGTCGCCTGCGTCTACCAGAAACCCACCGTCGTACCGGAGTTGACGGTCGCCGAGAACCTCTTCATCAACCGGCAGCCGGCGGGCCGGGGTGGCTTCATCAGCTGGCGCCGGCTCCGGTCCGAGGCGGCGCGGCTGCTGGAGACCTGGGACGTGCGCGTCGACCCGGACGCACGCACCGCGGACCTCAAGGTCGAGGACCGGCAGATGGTCGAGATCGCGCGGGCGCTCTCCTTCGGCGCCCGGTTCATCGTGCTGGACGAACCCACCGCTCAGCTCGACAGCCGGGAGATAGAGCGGCTCTTCACCCGGATGCGGGGGCTCCAGGAATCCGGCGTCACCTTCCTGTTCATTTCGCACCACCTCCAGGAGGTGTACGAGGTCTGCCAGACGGTCACGGTCCTGCGGGACGCCCGCTGGATCACCACCGCGCCGGTCGCCGACCTCCCGCGCCCCGCCCTGATCGAGGCCATGGCGGGGGAGTCGATCGCCGAACCGGCCGTCGAAGCGCGGGAGTCGGACGGGGACGCACCCGTGGTCCTGGACAGCACGGGACTCACCTCCCCGGCGTACGAGCGGATCGACCTGACCGTCCGCCGGGGTGAGGTCGTCGGGCTCGCCGGCTCCAGCGGCAGCGGCAAGACCGAGCTCGCCGAGTCCTTCGCGGGACTGCACACCCCCACCGGCGGCAGCGCCCGGCTGGACGGCGAGCGGCTCCCGTTCGGTGACGTGGCCGCCGCGCTGAAGGCCGGCGTCGGCTGCGTTCCGCGGGACCGGCACGAGCAGGGCCTGGTGCCCGGGATGAGCGTCGGTGACAACGTCACCCTGAGCGTCCTGGACCGGCTGGGCCGTCGCGGGTTCATCGGCACCGGCCGCAGACGCGGTTTCGCCGCCGGGCTCATCGAACGCCTCGGCATCCACACCGAGGGGCCCGAGCAGCCGGTCTCCGACCTCTCGGGCGGCAACGCGCAGAAGGTCGTCATGGCCCGCGCGCTCGCCTCGGACCCGCGCCTGCTCGTCCTGATCAACCCGACCGCGGGCGTCGACGTGAAGTCCAAGGAGTCCCTGCTGTCCCGGATGGACAGCGCCCGTGAGGACGGCACCGCCGTGCTGGTCGTCTCCGACGAACTCGACGACCTGCGCCGCTGCGACCGCGTCCTCGTCCTCTTCCACGGCCGTGTCGTCGCCGAGCATCCGGCGGGCTGGCGCGACCACGAGCTGATCGCCTCCATCGAAGGAGTGGACCATGGCAACGGCACCGCCGCGGGGGACACCCCCCAGGCCCCCGGGAGCGGCGGGGGAGGCCGGGATGACTGAGACGAAGACCCCGGCGCTCACCCCCGCCCGCACCCCCGACCCACGCGCCGCCAAGGCCGTCCTCCTGCGCAGGGCCCGCGAACTCGCCCTCGTGCCGGCCCTGTTGCTCCTGGTCGTGCTCGGCGCGTTCGTCAACGACTCCTTCCTCACCGAACGCAACATCATCTCCATCCTCGGAGCCTCCGCCGCCCTCGCGATGGTCGTGCTCGCCGAGTCCCTCGTCCTCATCACCGGCAAGTTCGACCTGTCGCTGGAGTCCGTCGTCGGCATCGCGCCCGCTGTCGGCGCGCTGCTCGTCCTGCCCGCCGCCCGGTCCGGCTGGGGCACGGAGTTCCCGGCGGCGCTCGCCCTCCTCGCGATCCTCGTCGTGGGCGCCGCCATCGGAGCCTTCAACGGCGTCCTCGTCGTGAAGTTCAAGCTGAACGCCTTCATCGTCACGCTCGCCATGCTGATCGTCCTGCGGGGCCTTCTGGTCGGAGCGACCAAGGGCAAGACCCTGTTCGGCATGCCCGACGCGTTCTTCTCCCTCGCCACCACGACGTTCCTGCGGGTCCCGCTGTCGGTGTGGCTGGCCGCCGTCGCCTTCGCGGTCGCCGGTCTGGTCCTCAAGTACCACCGCGTCGGACGCGCGTTGTACGCCATCGGCGGCAACGCCGACGCGGCCCGCGCCGCCGGCATCCGGGTCGAGCGGGTGATGCTCGGGGTGTTCGTGGTCGCGGGCGTGCTCGCGTCGGTCGGCGGCGTCATGCAGACCGGCTACGTCGGCGCGATCAGCGCCAACCAGGGCAACAACATGATCTTCACGGTGTTCGCCGCCGCGGTCATCGGCGGGATCAGCCTCGACGGCGGCAAGGGCACCATGTTCGGCGCCCTCACCGGTGTCCTCCTCCTCGGCGTGGTGCAGAACCTGCTCACGCTCGCCCAGGTGCCGTCCTTCTGGATCCAGGCCATCTACGGCGGGATCATCCTCGTCGCCCTCATGATCGCCCGGGTGACCACGGGCCGCGCGCAGGACTGAGCGACCGAGCACCGGGGCCCGGACCGGCGGACGCCCCACCGAGGACCCCCTGTCACCGACCGAAAGGCCTTCCGTGTCCCCGACCCCCGCCCGCATCACCGCGGTCGACACCTACGACGTCCGTTTCCCCACCTCGCGCGAGCTCGACGGCTCGGACGCGATGAACCCGGACCCCGACTACTCGGCGGCGTACGTCGTCCTGCGCAGCGACGCGCCGGACGGGGCCGAGGGGCACGGCTTCACCTTCACCATCGGGCGGGGCAATGATGTCCAGGTCGCCGCGATCGACGCGCTGCGTGGTCATGTCCTCGGCCGGCCGGTGGACGAGCTGTGCGACGACCCGGGCTCCCTCTCCCGGGACCTGGTCGGCGACAGCCAACTGCGCTGGCTCGGACCGGAGAAGGGCGTGATGCACATGGCGATCGGCGCCGTGGTCAACGCCGTGTGGGACCTGGCGGCCAAGCGCGCCCGCAAACCCCTGTGGCAGCTTCTCGCGGAGGCCGACCCCGCCTGGCTCGTCGGCCAGGTCGACTTCCGCTACATCACGGACGCGCTGACCCCGGACGAGGCGCTCCACCTGCTGCGCCGGGGGAGGGAAGGGGCGACGGAGCGCACCGCCACCCTGCGCGCCGAGGGCTTCCCGGCCTACACCACCTCACCGGGCTGGCTCGGCTACAGCGACGAGAAGCTCACCCGGCTCGCCGCGGAGGCGGTCGCCGGGGGATTCCGTCAGATCAAACTGAAGGTGGGGGCGGACCTGGCGGACGACGTACGCCGCTGCCGGGTCGCCCGCGCCGTGGTGGGCCCGGACATCCGCATCGCGATCGACGCCAACCAGCGCTGGAACGTCGACGAGGCGATCGACTGGACACGGGCCCTCGCCGAGTTCGAGCCGTACTGGATCGAGGAGCCGACGAGCCCGGACGACATCCTCGGCCACGCCGCCGTCCGCTCGGCCGTCGCCCCCGTCAAGGTCGCCACCGGTGAACACGTCCAGAACCGCATCGTGTTCAAGCAGCTCCTCCAGGCGGGTTCCGTCGATGTCCTGCAGATCGACGCGGCCCGGGTCGGCGGGGTCAACGAGAACCTCGCCATCCTGCTCCTCGCGGCCAAGTTCGGCATTCCCGTCTGCCCGCACGCGGGAGGCGTCGGACTGTGCGAACTCGTCCAGCACCTCTCGATGTTCGACTTCGTCGCCCTGGCCGGCACCACCGACGACCGGGTCATCGAGTACGTCGACCACCTGCACGACCACTTCACCGAACCGGTGGTGATCCGCGACGGCCGCTACACGGCACCCACCGCTCCGGGCTTCTCCGCCACGATGCGCCCCGAGTCCATCGCGGAGTTCACCTATCCGGACGGCTCCTTCTGGACCGCCGACCTCGCCCGGCGGGACGCCGACGAACGCAAAGGGAAGGCAGCATGACGGACCCTCAGGACCTCCGTGACTTCGACGGGCTCACGGCGCTGGTGACGGGCGGCGCCTCCGGCATCGGCCGGGCCACCGCCGACCTCCTCGCCGCCCGCGGTGCCCGCGTCGCCGTCCTCGACCTCGACCCGTCGTCGGTCGGCAAGCCGCTCACCGGCCACCGCGCCGACGTCACCGACGACGCCTCGGTGCGGGCGGCGACGGCCGCCGCGGTCGCCGGACTGGGCGGCCTCGACGTGCTCGTCAACAACGCGGGCATCGGCGCCCGCGGCACCGTCGAGGACAACGACGACGAGGAATGGAGCCGCGTGCTGGACGTCAACGTCCTCGGCATCGTGCGGACCACCCGAGCGGCGCTGCCCCACCTGCGGGCCTCCTCGCACGCGGCGATCGTGAACACCTGCTCCATCGCGGCCACCGCCGGACTGCCCCAGCGCGCCCTGTACTCGGCCTCCAAGGGCGCCGTCCTCGCCCTCACCCTCGCGATGGCCGCCGACCACGTCCGCCAGGGCATCCGCGTGAACTGCGTCAACCCCGGCACGGTCGACACCCCGTGGGTCGGCCGGCTCCTCGACGCCGCCCCCGACCCGGCCGCCGAACGCGCCGCCCTGGAGGCCCGCCAGCCCACCGGCCGGCTGGTGTCCGCGCCCGAGGTCGCCGGGGCCATCGCCTACCTGGCGAGCCCCCTGTCCGGCGCCACCACCGGCACCGCGCTCGCCGTCGACGGCGGCATGCAGGGCCTGCGACTGCGCCCGGCGGGCCGGTGAACACCCTCGGCGCGAGCGGGGTCCCCGTCGGCGCCCTCTCCTTCGGCGCCGCCGGCATCGGCAACCTGTACACGAAGGTGACCGACGAGCAGGCCCGCGCGGCCGTCGACGTCGCCTGGACCTGCGGCATCCGCACCTTCGACACCGCCCCGCACTACGGCATCGGCCTCTCCGAGCGGCGGCTCGGCGCCGCCCTGCGCGACCGGCCCCGCGCCGCGTACACCCTCTCGACCAAGGTCGGCCGCCTGCTGGAACCCGCGGACGCGGGCGGCGACGACCTCGCCCACGGCTTCGCGGTGCCGGCCACCCACCGCCGTGTCTGGGACTTCAGCGCCGACGGGGTGCGCCGGAGCCTGGACGCCAGCCTCGAACGGCTCGGCCTCGACCGGGTGGACGTCGTCTACCTGCACGACCCCGACGACCACGCCGAGCAGGCCTTCCACGAGGCGTACCCGGCGCTGGAGAGGCTCCGCGCACAGGGCGTCGTCGGCGCGATCGGCGCGGGTATGAACCAGACCGCGATGCTCACACGCTTCGTCCAGGACACGGACGTCGACGTGGTCCTCTGCGCCGGCCGCTACACCCTCCTCGACCACGACGCCCTCACCGCCCTGCTGCCCGCCGCCCGCCGGCGCGGCACCTCCGTCGTGGTGGGCGGCGCCTTCAACTCCGGTCTGCTGGCCGACCCGGGCCCCGGGTCGACCTACGACTACGCCCCCGCACCGTCCGCGTTGCTCGACCGGGCGCTCCGCCTGAAGGAGATCGCCGAGCGCCACGGGACCACGCTGCGGGCCGCGGCCCTCGCCCTGCCCGCGGCGCACCCCGCCGTCGCGAGCGTCCTCGTTGGCCCCCGCTCCGCAGCCGAAGTCCGCGACTGCGCGGCGCAGTTCGCCACCCCCGTACCGGCGTCCTTCTGGCGGGAGCTGCGCGCCGGCGGCCTGCTGCCGGACTCCGCCCCCCTCCCCGTACCGGAGCCGTCATGAGAGTCGCCCTGCACACCAAGGTCCGCCCGGAGCGCGTCGCAGCCTACGAGGCGGCGCACCGACAGGTGCCCGCCGAACTCACCGCGGCGATCCGGGCCGCCGGAGCCACCGCCTGGACCATCTGGCGCAGCGGCACCGACCTCTTCCACCTCCTGGAGTGCGAGGACTACGGGCGCATGCTCGCGGAACTGGACAAGCTCCCCGTGAACATCGCCTGGCAGGCCCGCATGGCCGAACTCCTCGACGTCGTGCACGACTACTCCGGCGCGGGCGCCGAGGCGGGACTGCCCGTGGTCTGGGAACTGCCGTGACGGTCGACGCGCACCACCACGTGTGGGACCTCGCCGTCCGGGACCAGGACTGGATCACCGGACCCGAACTCCGGCCGCTGCGCCGGAACTTCGGGATGCCGGACCTCGAACCCGAGGCCGCGGCGGCGGGTGTGGACCGTACCGTCCTCGTGCAGACGGTCACCGTCGCCGAGGAGACTCCGGAGCTGCTCGCCCTCACGCGGGAGAACCCCCTGGTGGCCGGCGTCGTCGGCTGGACCGACCTGACCTGCCCCGACGTCGCCGACGAACTGGCGCGGCTGCGGGAACTGCCCGGCGGCCACCGCCTCAAGGGCGTCCGCCACCAGGTCCAGGGCGAGCGCGACCCCGGATGGCTGCTGCGCCCGGACGTGCGGCGCGGACTCGAAGCCGTCGCCGATGCGGGACTGGTGTACGACCTCGTGGTCCTGCCGCACCAGTTGCCCGCGTGCGTCCGGGCCGCGGCCGACCGGCCCGGGCTCACGTTCGTCCTCGACCACCTGGGCAAGCCCCCCGTCGCCTCCGGTGCCCTCGAACCCTGGGCGAGTGCCGTCCGCGCGCTGGCCGCGCTGCCCAACACCGTCTGCAAGCTCTCCGGGCTGGTCACCGAGGCCGACCCGGCCCGGCGGACCCCGGACGCCCTGCGGCCGTACGCGGACACCGTCCTCACCGTCTTCGGGCCCGACCGGATCATGTTCGGCTCGGACTGGCCGGTGTGCACGCTGGCCGCCACCTACGGCGAAGTCATGGGGATCGCCCAGGAGTTGACGACGACGCTCGGCCCGGGCGAGCGGGAGGCGGTGTTCGCCGGGACCGCCACGCGCGTGTACGGGCTCTGACCCGCGGGCTCCGCCCGGCCGCGGCGGCTCAGGGCGCCCGCCGCGCTGCACCGCCTTCTAGCCGGGTCGGCGGGAGGAAGTCGCGTACGTACGTCCGGTGCCAGCAGGCGCCCGTCTCGCGCAGTTCTGACCACGTCGTGTAGCGGTAGCGGAAGAGGCGGGCGCGGACGAAGCGAGGCGGCGCGTCCGCGGGGAACGGCGAGCGGCGCAGCAGCCGCAGCGTGTCCCGGTCGTTCACCAGCAGCCGTTCCACCAGCCCGCCGAACCACGCGTCGGCGTAGCCGGGGGAGAGCGCGGCGAACCACATCAGCCAGTCGAGGCGCAGATGGTACGGAGCGAACTGGCGCGGCCAGTACCGGGGATCACCGGGCTTGCCCCGGAACGCGTACTCCCGCCAGCCGGTGTCCTCGTGCGGGACCTCGTCGGCGGTGCCCTCGACCACCACCTCGTGGCGCACCCGGCTGACGCTGCCGAACGCCCCGTAGGTGTTGACGAGCCGGAGCGGGTCGAAGGAGCGGTTCATGACCTGCCGCCGCGAGAGCATGTTGCGCACCGGGCGGACGCCGAGCGCCAGCAGCCCGGCGGACACCGCGAGGACGACGATCTCGTACCAGAGCGGGGGCGCCGCGGTGTGCGGCGCGTCTCCGGGGATCCGTACGGCACTCACGGCGATCACGATCGTCGTCCAGTTCAGCCAGGAGAAGTTGCCGGACAGCACCAGCCACAGCTGGGTCAGGATCATCAGGCAGGCCGCGGCGGTCGCGACCGGCTGCGGGGTGAACAGCAGCACCGGCACGACGAGTTGGGTGACGTGGTTCGCGGCCACCTCGACGCGGTGCAGCGGTTTCGGGAGGTGGTGGAAGAACCAGCTCAGCGGCCCCGGCATCGGCTGGGTCTCGTGGTGGTGGTCGAGACAGGTCAGGTCGCGCCAGCAGGGGTCGCCCCGCATCTTGATCAGGCCCGCCCCGAACTCGACGCGGAACAGCAGCCAGCGCAGCAGGAACAGGACCACGACGGGCGGCGCCACCTCGTCGTTGCCCAGGAACACCGCCAGGAACCCCGCCTCCAGGAGCAGGGACTCCCAGCCGAACGCGTACCAGGTCTGGCCCACGTTGACGACGGACAGGTACATCGCCCACGGGAGCAGCCACAGCAGCATCGAGCCCCACAGCGGCAGATACGCGTCGGCGCCCGCGATCAGTGCCACCGACACGGCGCAGCCCGTCCAGGACCAGAGGGCGAAGAAACGGTCCGAGTAGCGCAGATGGAACACGCTCGGGGCGTCCCGGAAGCGGACCCGCCGCAGGAAACGCGGCACCGGCAGCATCCCGCGCTCCCCGATCAGCGCGCGGAACTGCAGCGCCGCGCCGAGGAACGCGACGAGATACAGGACGGCCAGCCCCCGCTGGAGGACCAGCCGGCTCAGCCAGTAGTCGGGTGCCGCGAACCACTCCACGTCGAGCGCTCCTCTCCCGTCCATTGTGACGCTGGGTGACCGTACTCCGCTTGCGTGCGCCAAGAGGGTGACGCAGAGAATGATCCACGACTGGCCCGCGATGAACGGGAGAACGTGGTGCGCATACCCACCAGGCCCCTCGTCACCGGCGGCGCCCTTGCGGCGGTTCTCCTCTTTGCTGCGTGCGGTGGCGGCCACGACCGGGACACGGCGGCGAGCGGAGCGGCCGACGGCGAGGTCCTCCTCCAGCCGCTCTCGGACCGAGGTCCGGACCCCTTCACCGAGTCGACCGCCACCTCCGGCACCACCCCGCCGCCCGTCACCCGAACGCCGCAACCGACGGCCACCGGGGACCAGGGCCTGCGCTCCTTCTCGGGCGCCACACCCGGCCTCTACGGAGGGACCCGGAACACCGGCAGCTGCGACGTGGAGCGACAGGTCGGGGCCCTCGCCGCCGACCCGGCCAGGACCCGCGCCTTCGCCCTGTCCTCCGGCATCGCGCCCGAATCCGTCCCCGGCTATCTGCGCGGACTGACCTCGGTCGTGCTGCGCGCGGACACCCGCGTCACCGACCACGGGTTCCGTGACGGGCAGGCGACCGGGTTCCCGGCCGTGCTCCAGGCCGGTACGGCCGTCCTCGTCGACGACCGGGGCGTGCCCCGGGTGCGCTGCGCCTGCGGCAACCCGCTCGGCCGGCCCCTCGCGACGGACGCAGGCCCGGCCACCCGCGGCCGGCCCTGGAGCGGGTACCGGCCCGCCCGGGTCGTCGTCGTGACTCCGGCGCCCGCCGTGATCACCGGCCTCACGATCATCGACGTCACGGCGGACAGCTGGATCGAGCGGCCCGTCGGACAGGACGGCCACCGTCACGACCGCCCGGTCCCGCGGCCCGGCGGGACGACCCCGCCCGGCCACCCGGACACCTCCCCGAGCCCGCACGGCTCCGCCTCCGGGACCGCTCCCGGCGACGAGGACGGCGTGAGCCCGTCGCCGGACGGCTCCGCCGGGGACTGCGTCACGCCGGACGCGCCACGCACCGAGCCGCCGGAGACCGCCGGGACCACCCCGGCGGAGTCCGCCGGATCCGGCACCGGGCCCTCCGTCGCGCCGACCGACGAGAGCGTCATGGGCGTCTCCCGCCACGACCGCCCCTCAGCGTCGGGCGAGCCGGCCGACTGCGCCACGGCCACCCGCGGCGCGCCTCCTCCGACGCGGCCCGGCACGACCCCGGCCCCCTCCCACTCCGACGGGGAGGTCCCGCGGCCCCGCGGGACGGCCACGCCCGGCCATCCGGCCACCCGGACGCCCTCGGCACCCCCCACCGGGCCGCCGGGCACACCCCCCGAGGGCACTGCCCCGGGCCTCCCCGACGCCCCCGGCGGCGGCGGGCTGGTCCCGGACGACCCGGATCCCGGCGAGAGCGTCTTCGGCGTCTCCACCGGAGTGTTCGACGGCTGAGCGAACGCTCGGTGAGGGGGAGCCCGGCCAAGGGCTCCCCCGGAAGCCGGAGCACGGGCCCCAGAAGTCGAATAATCGGGCAAATGCTGGCAAGGTGGCCCCATGGTTGATCGGGGAGCGAGCGCCCTGTCACTCCCGGACGACTGGCCCGCCCACCCGGATCCGATCCTGGCGCTCAATCGCATGGGCAGCTTCGACTGGGACCTGGACACCGGTCTGATGCACATGGACGCCCAGGCCCACGAGGTCTTCGACGTGCGCCCGGACGAGTACGACGGGCTGCCCGCAACCCTCGCCGTGCGTGTCCCGCCGGCCGAGTCGGCACGCCTGGACACGATGGTGTCCCACGCGCTCAAGGACGGCAGCGAGAACTACGGCGCCTACTTCCGCATCCGCCGCCGCGACGGCGCCCTGCGGTGGACGCACACCCAGGGCTACATCCGCCGCGACGACAACGGCCGGCCGCGCCGGATCGTCGGCATCGTCCGCGACGCGACCGACGAGCTCAGCGAGGCCGCGGCACGCCGTGAGCAGGCCGCCCAGGAGGAGGCCCGGCGCCACCAGACGAACGTCGTCCAGCTCACCACGGCGGCGCTGGCCCACGCCGTCACCGTCCAGGACGTCATCGACGTCCTGGAGGACACCCACGGCCTCACCCACCTGGGCGCGACCAGCCTGGTCATGGGCCTCGTCGAGGCGGGCCGCATCCGCATGGTCGCCACCGGTCCCGTGGACAGCTACGTCCCCGGCACCCGGGTCACCCGCCTGGACGCGCAGTACCCGATGAACGAGGTCGTCCGGAACCTCGCGCCGCACTTCATCGAGTCGCCCGAGGAGTTCGCCGCCTCCTACCCGCTGCTGTGGCCCAACATCACCGGCCTGAACATCACCTCGGCCGCCTATCTGCCGCTCATCGTGCAGGCCCGCCCCATCGGCGCGATCGGCCTGCTCTACAACGACCGGCGCGGCTTCTCGGAGGACGAGCGCAACGTCCTCGTCGCCCTCGGCAGCAGCATCGCCCAGAGCCTCCAGCGGGCCATGTTCTTCGAGCAGGAGAAGGACCTCGCCCAGGGCCTCCAGCAGGCCATGCTGCCGCGCTCCATCCCCAGCGTGCCGGGCGCCGACATCGCCGTCCGCTACCGCTCCGCATCGCTCGGCCGCGACATCGGCGGCGACTGGTACGACCTCATCCCGCTGCCCGGCGGCCGCGTCGGCGCCGTCATCGGCGACGTCCAGGGACACGACACGCACGCAGCGGCCGTCATGGGCCAACTGCGCATCGTGCTGCGCGCGTACGCCGCGGAGGGCCACACCCCGGCCACCGTGATGGCCCGGGCCTCGGTCTTCCTCGACGAACTCGACACCGACCGCTTCGCGACGTGCCTGTACGCCGAGGTCGACCTGTCCACCGGAGTGGCCCAGCTCGTCCGGGCCGGTCACATCGATCCGCTGGTCCGGCACACCGACGGAACGTGCAGGCGGCTGCCGGTGGAGGGCGGCCTGCCGCTCGGCCTGTCCGCCGAGTTCGGGCGCCTCGAATACCCGGTCGCCACCATCGAACTCGACCCCGGCCAGACCCTGCTGCTCTGCACCGACGGACTCGTCGAAGTACCGGGCGCCGACCTCGACGACGGCATGCACACGCTCAGGGAGGTGATCCGTGTCGGCCCGCCGGACGTCGACGATCTCGCCGACCGGCTCATCGACATGGCGGAGGACCGGGGCGGCGACGACGACGTCGCCCTGCTGCTCCTGCGCCGTCGCGGCCTGAGCGACCAGCGCTCCGGCGGGCGGCTCCAGCAGCACGTGGCACCGGGCGACCCCGAGGCGCTCGTCGAGGCCCGGCACATGATCCGGGCCGCGGTCCGCGCCTGGGGTGCCGGCGAGCTCGCCGACGAGATCGAACTGGTCGCCGACGAACTCATCACCAACGCCCTCATGCACACCGAGGGCTCGGCCGTCGTCACCCTGCGGGTGCTGACCGGATCCGACCGCAGACTGCGGGCCGAGGTCGAGGACTCCTCCAGCGCCCTGCCGCGGCGCCGCGAGGCCGGGGAGAACGGTGTGTCCGGCCGCGGACTGCTCCTCGTCGACCGGCTCACCGACGTCTGGGGCGTGGAGGCCCGGGGCGGCGGCAAGGCCGTCTGGTGCGAGTTCGTCGTCCGGGAACGGGACTGAACCGTCCGGAGCCGCGCGTTCCGGCCGGAGGTGTTCGGTAGCGCTGTCGGTGCCGGATGGCACTCTGGACGTATGCCGGAACTGCCCGAGGTCGACGCGCTCAAGGACTTCCTGGCCGACCGTCTCGTCGGCCGCGAGATCGTGCGCGTGCTGCCCGTCGCCATCAGCGTCCTGAAGACCTACGACCCTCCCGTCTCGGCCCTGGAAGGGCGCGAGGTCACCGCCGTCCGCCGGTTCGGCAAGTTCCTCGACATCGACGCGGACGGCCTGCATCTCGTCACCCACCTGGCCCGCGCGGGCTGGCTGCACTGGCGCGACACCCTGCCGGACGGCCCGCCCAGGCCGGGCAAGGGGCCGCTCGCGCTGCGCGTCGCGCTGGAGACCGGCGAGGGCTTCGACCTCACCGAGGCCGGCACCCAGAAGCGCCTCGCGGTGTACGTCGTCGCGGACCCGGAGCAGATCCCCGGTGTCGCCCGCCTCGGCCCCGACCCGCTCGCCGACGACTTCGACGAGGAGCGCTTCGCTGGCCTGCTCCGGGGGGAGCGGCGTCAGCTCAAGGGCGCGCTGCGCGACCAGAGCCTGATCGCGGGTGTGGGCAACGCGTACAGCGACGAGATCCTGCACGCCGCGAAGATGTCCCCGTTCAAGCTCGCCTCCTCCCTGACCCCGCAGGAGACCAGCCGGTTGTACGAGGCGCTGCGCGTCACCCTCGCCGAGGCGGTGGAGCGCTCCCACGGGCTGGCCGCCGGCCGGCTCAAGTCCGAGAAGAAGAGCGGCCTGCGGGTGCACGGGAGAGCGGGGGAGGCCTGCCCGGTGTGCGGCGACACCATCCGGGAGGTGTCCTTCAGCGACTCCGCCCTCCAGTACTGCCCGACCTGCCAGACCGGTGGCAAGCCGCTGGCGGACCGCCGCATGTCCCGCCTGCTCAAGTAGCGGAGCGGACGGGCGCCGGTCAGGGAGCTTCGAGGGTCACCAGGTGCTTGCCGTCCGCCGTGCGCACCTCGAACCGGCCGATGTCGGCGCTCCGCAGGGCCGCGCCGCCCCGCATCCGGGTGGCCTCGCCGTGGTGGGGCGGGACCATCCAGCTGGTCACGGTCTCCTCCGTGCCGTCCTTGCCGACGGCGACGAGCTGGCAGGAGCGGGGACCGCCCGGGTCCTTGACCCGGACGTCGACGTCGGTGCCCCAGGTCCGGTCCGCGGTCGTCACCTGGGCCCAGACCCCGGTGCCCGCGTCGGTGGCGGCGACCCGGTGCTCCTGGGGGGCCGCCGCCGCGACCCGGTTGGCGGGGGTGTCGTGCGCGGTGGCGACCGCGATCGCGGGGCCGCCGGCCGCCAGGACCACGGAGGCCGCCACGACGTAGAGCAGGCGCCTGCGCCCCGCCCGGTTGCGCGCGGCCACCTCGCCGAGGAGCCGGTCGAGCAGCCGCGGCCCGGGGGCGGCGAACGGGTGCACCGTGCGCGGCGTCGAGCGGCGGTACAGCATCAACTGCCGTGTGGCGGGGCGAAACTCGCTCACGTGCGCCGTACACCGAGGGCACTCCATGAGGTGGTCCTCGAAGCGGAAGGCTTCCGCCTCGTCGAGCACGCCGAGTGCGTAGGCGCCGACGTCGCCATGCCGTTCCAGGGACCTCATACCGAATACCGAATCCTCGTGGCGATGGTGCGGACTGTGAGTGGTGCTGCTGTTGCCCACGGGTACGCACCAGACCGCCGAATCACTCAAGACCCGTCCGGAATCGCGGTTCAGACATTCGGAGCGCCGGTGCCCGCGGATTGGTGCGGGTCCGAGGAAATCTCGCGGCGCGGTGGAGGAGGCGGTGGCGGGGGACGTTCTCAGAAGAGGTGGATGGCGAGATGCCCGAGCGGAAGCCCCAGCCGCCAGGCGGGCGTCCACACCTTGGGTCCGTCGTCCTCGCCCGGTACGGGACCGCCCCCGGGCACCGCGTCCAGGTCCGGAGCGAGCAGCTCGGTCTCCTCCAGCCAGCGCCAGGCCGTCGACGCCAGCTCCAGGTCGGGGTCGGGCGCGGCCGACCCGGCGGCCTCGGCGGCGCGCAGCGCCATGCGTTCGCGCACCCACTCCTGCCAGGGCTGGTCGTAGGCGGTCAGGGAGAGCCAGGTCTCCAGCTGCGTGATGACCCGGATCCCGGAGAGTTCGCCGCTGCTGTCGGACAGGAAGATGGTCAGCGCGAGGGCGTCACGCCCGGCGCGGAACTCGAAGGATGTCGGCGGCATCAGATCGCCGGTCCGCAGCAGTTCGTCGGCGATGTACTCGGCGTACAACCAGGCCATGGGAACGGTGAGTTCGCCACCCCCGGTGCCGTCCGTGCTCTCTTGCCCTCTGTGCAGCATCCCTTCCTGCCCTCCTCCGGTGCGTGCGCGTCGCCCGATCCCGGGCCCCGGTCCGGAACACGGATGAGGCAAGCTGAGTGCTCAACCATGGTCGTCGGCAAGGCGCTTTACGGAGGCTTGACCAAGCCTTCGGTTTCACCGCAGGTCGGCCGCATATCCCGGGAGTACCCGGCGCAGGGCGCGCAGCGCGTAGTACGCGCGGGACTTCACGGTACCGGGCGGAATGCCCAGGGCCTCCGCGGCCTCCGCCACACTCGCCCCCTGGAAGTACACGAGCACCAGGACTTCACGGTGCTCGGGAGTGAGTGTCTTCACAGCCTCCCGCACATCGAGGGCCGCCGCCGACCGTTCGGCGTGATCCGCGCAGATGCGCGCGTGGTCGAGGACGGCGTCCCCGACCTCCGGCGGGCGGGCCTGCCGGGCCCGCCGCGCGTCGATGGCGAGCCGCCGCCCCACGGTGAGCAGCCAGGGGCGGACGGAGTCGAAGGCGTCCGCCCGGAGCGCCTCTGGGTGCTGCCAGGCGCGGACGAGCGTCTCCTGCACCAGGTCCTCGGCCCGCTGCCGGTCGCCGTCCGACAGGCGCAGCAGCAGGGCGAAGAGGGGCCGGCCGTGCTCGCGCTGCAGCGCGGCCAGCTCGTGCTCGGCGGTCGTCCCGCTCGTGATGGTGGTGGTTCCGGCCGTCATGGCGTGTATGGCAGCGCGATGCGCTCCGCGCGGACAGGCCGCCGACACGCCCGTGCGGTGGGCGGTCGATGCCGTCGGTGAACGGTGCGCCGAACGGTCCCGCCGAGGTGGAAGCCGGGATTCCGGCGGTCCCGCACGGCCGTTCGGCGCCGGTCACTCCAACGGGCGGGCGCGCGGGCGCCGAATGGGCGAGCCGCGGTGGTGCCTCCTTGACCGCCGGCCGCCCGTGTACCTGGAATCGCCTCAATTAGTAATCAAATACGACCAGATGGGGCCGGGCATGATCACACGCGCGCGACAGATCAATCTGGCCATCGCGGCCGTCCTCATCGCCACGGCCGCGGCCTGCCAGGCGCAGGACTCGTCCGGACACCGCCGGGACGGGCAGCCCGCCCCCGGTGCCACCCGTCCCTTCACGCTGGTCGCCTCGGGGGACGTCCTGCCGCACAGCTCGATCATCGACCGCGCGGCCTCGGACGCCGGAGGCGACGGATACGACTTCCGGCCGATGCTCGCGGGCGTCCGGCCGATCGTGTCCGGTGCCGATCTGGCGATCTGTCACATGGAGACCGTCTACGGCGCCGACGGCGACTACTCGGGGTACCCCACCTTCAAGTCCCCGCCCCAGGTGGCCGAGGGCCTCGCCGCGACGGGCTACGACGCCTGTTCCACCGCCTCGAACCACAGTCTGGACGACGGCGCCGCGGGCATCGGCCGCACCCTGGACGCGCTCGACCGCGCGGGCGTGCGGCACGCCGGATCCGCCCGCACGGCTCGGGAGGCGAGCGGAGCCACCATGCTGCGAGCGGGCGGCGCCCGGGTCGCCCAGCTCGCCTACACCTACGACACGAACGGGATCCCGCTCCCGCAGGGGCAGCCCTGGGCGGTCCGGACGATCGACCCGGACCGGATCGTCGCGGACGCCCGCGCCGCCCGGAAGGCCGGCGCCGACGTCGTGGTCGTCTCCCTGCACTGGGGTACCGAGTGGCAGGACGAACCCGACGAACAGCAACTGGACCTGAGCCGCCGGCTGACTGCGTCCGCCACCGCCGGGCGGGCGGACATCGACCTGATCCTCGGCACCCACGCGCACGTCCCGCAGGCGTACGAGAAGGTCAACGGCACCTGGGTCGTCTACGGGATGGGCGACCAGATCGCGGGCGAGATGTACAACGGCGAGGGCGTGCAGGACCCGCGCGGCAACGAGAGCACCATCGGACGGTTCACCTTCGCGCCCCCGGCACGGGCGGGCGAACGCTGGAGGGTCACGAAGGCCGAGTTCATCCCGCAGGGCTTCGACCTCGACGCCGGCCGGGTCCTCGACCTCAACGCCGCACTGGACCAGGGGGCCGCGGTCGGCGCCGTCCGTGACCGTGTCCGCGACGTCGTCCTGAGCCGGGGCGCGGGCGAGGACGGCCTGGTGATGGGGAAGTAGGGGACGTCGGCGACGTCCGGCGGGGGATCCTCGGAGGCGGGCTACGGGACGACGGTGACGGGCCAGCGGCCCGCCTTCACCAGCCGGATCGCCACCGACCCCACGATCCGGTGGCCGGCCTGCTCGGAGGCGCCCACCACCACCGCGTCGGCCTTCAGCTCGTCGGCCGCGGTGACCAGGCCGTTGTACGGATCGCCGCGGAAGGTGTGGAACTCCCAGCGCACATCGAATATGTCCTTCACCCGCTCGGCCGCGTCGCGGATGTACCGGATCAGATCCTCGGCGATCTCGTCGGTCGTCTCCGCCACCGGCACTCCGAGCGCGGCCCCCGCCGCCATCACCGGCTGGATGTAGACCACCGCGAGCAGCGCCCGCTGCCGCCGTGCCAGACCCCCCGCGTACGCCGCAGCGCGCAGCGAGGACTCGGAGCCGTCCACCCCGACCACGATGACCTTGGGACCGTCCGTCCCGCGCTCGAACCCCTGTGCGTGCTGCTCATCCGTCACGGCTGTGAGGTTAGCGGAACCCGCAGGTCCCACGGCCGCGGGGGAGCCGGGAGGAATCGCTCGACGGGCGGGGCGGCCTCCCCCTTCCTACAGTCGGAACCATGAGTTCCACCGTGGAGGCCCGCCCGCCCAAGGACAGAGCCGCTCCGGCACGGCCGTCCCCGCGCGGATTCCTCAGCAAGGTGCCCGAGGGATTCGCGACCTTCTTCGGCATCATCGGACTGCTCTGCGCCGTACTGGCCTTCATCGCCCCGCTGCGCCGGGTGCTGCGCCCCGTCACGCGCTTCCTCGACCTGCTGATCATCCCGGTCAGCGCCAACCTCGCGTACGCCGTCTTCCTCTTCCTGCTCGCCGCCGCCACGGCCGCCCGCAAGAAGATCGCCTGGTGGCTGGTGGTCGTCTACCTCGGTCTGCTGGTCCTCACCGACATCCTCGGCGTCGCCGTCGGCCTGTACGCGCAGTCCGTGCCCTCCCTGGTCGTCTGCGGGCTCCTGCTGGCCCTGCTGATCGTGGCCCGCCGCGAGTTCTACGCCGACTCGCGCCGCGGCGCCGTACGGCGGGCCCTGCTCGTCCTGATCGCCGGACTCGTCGTCGCGATCCTGGTCGGCTGGGGCCTGGTGGAGCTGTTCCCGGGAACCCTGCCGCACAGCCAGCGACTCCTGTGGGCCGCCAACCGGGTCTGCGGCGGACTGGTGTCGGGCGGCTCCTTCGACGGCCGGCCACCACGCTGGCTGTTCTTCGTCCTCGGTCTGTTCGGCGCCCTCGCCCTCCTGAACGCCGCCGCCACGCTGTTCCGTTCCCAGCGCATGGTGGCCGCCCTGCACGGCGACGAGGAGGCCCGCATCCGTGCCCTCCTCCAGGCCTACGGCGCCGACGACTCCCTCGGCTACTTCGCCACCCGCCGCGACAAGGCCGTCGTCTTCTCGCCCAGCGGCAAGGCCGCCGTCACCTACCGCGTCGAGGCGGGAGTCTGCCTCGCCAGCGGCGACCCCGTCGGCGACCGGGAGGCATGGCCGCACGCGATCGACGCCTGGCTCGACGCGGCCCGCCGCTACGCCTGGGCGCCCGCCGCGATGGGCGCCTCCGAGGAGGGGGCCAAGGCCTACGCGCGCGCCGGGCTCGGCGCCCTCCAGCTCGGCGACGAGGCGATCCTGCACGTCGCCCGCTTCGACCTCGGCGGCCGTGACATGCGCGTCACCCGACAGGCCGTCAACCGCGTCAAGCGCTCCGGCGCCACCTGCCGGGTGCGCCGCCACTCCACCCTCACCGAGACGGAGATGGAGGAGATCGTCCGCCGGGCCGACGCCTGGCGCGACACCGAGACCGAGCGGGGATTCTCGATGGCCCTGGACCGCCTCGGCGACCCCGAGGACGGCGACTGTCTGCTCGCCGAGGCGATGGACTCCGACGGCAAGCTCCTCGCCCTGCTCTCCTTCGTGCCCTGGGGCCGCGACGGCATCTCCCTCGACCTGATGCGCCGCGACCGCAGCGCACCCAACGGCGTCACCGAGTTCATGGTCGCGGAGGTGTGCGCCGCGGCCGGGAAGTTCGGCGTACGGCGGATCTCCCTCAACTTCGCGGTGTTCCGCTCCGTCTTCGAGGAGGGCGCCCGCATCGGCGCGGGCCCCGTGCTGCGGCTCTGGCGCCGGCTGCTGCTGTTCTTCTCCCGGTGGTGGCAGCTGGAGGCGCTGTACCGCTCCAACGCCAAGTACCACCCCGAGTGGTACCCGCGCTTCATCTGTTACGGCGAGACCGGCTCCCTCGCCCGCATCGGCATGGCGTCCGCCATCGCCGAGGGGTTCGTCTCCGTCCCCTCGATGCGCTCGCTGTGGGGCAAGGGGCACTCCCGAGGCGGACCCCAGCCCGCCACCACGGCCGGACTGCCCTCGCTGTCCGCCCTCGGCCTGGCCACCGGCGAGGGGAGCGCGGCCGAGGAGACCACCGCGGGCCTCCCCGACCAGGTCCGGGTGCGGCACCGCAAGCTCGACCGGCTGCGCGCCGACGGCACCGACCCCTACCCGGTCGGCATCCCGCCGCGCACCCATCTGCTGTCCGAGGTCCGCGGCGGCGAGGACGTCACCGTCGCCGGGCGCGTGATGCTCGTCCGCGACTTCGGCGGCATCCTCTTCGCCGTGCTGCGCGACTGGTCCGGCGACCTCCAGCTCGCCCTCACCCGCCAGGAGTCCGGAGCGGCGCTCGACCGCTTCCGCCAGGTCGTCGACATCGGCGACCACATCACCGCCGACGGCCTCGCGGGCGCCAGCGACCGGGGCGAACCGACCGTCTTCGTCAGCGCCTGGCAGCTCACCGCCAAGTGCCTGCGCCCGCTGCCCGACAAACGCAAGGGCCTCGCCGACCCCGAGGCCAAGGTGCGCCGCCGCTATCTCGACCTGGTGTCCAGCCCCGGCGCCCGCGACGTCGTACGGGCCCGTTCCACGGCCGTCCAGGCGCTGCGCCAGGGCCTGCTGGAGCGCGGCTACCTGGAGGTCGAGACCCCGATGCTCCAGCAGATCCACGGAGGCGCGAACGCCCGGCCGTTCACCACCCACATCAACGCCTACGACCTGAACCTCTATCTGCGCATCGCCCCCGAGCTGTACCTCAAACGGCTGTGCGTCGGCGGACTGGAGAAGGTCTTCGAGATGGGCCGCACCTTCCGCAACGAGGGCGTCTCCTACAAGCACAACCCCGAGTTCACGATGCTGGAGGCCTACCAGGCCTTCGCCGACTACGACGTGATGCTCGACCTGGCCCGCGAGCTGATCCAGGGCGCCGCCACCGCCGCCTTCGGCTCACCGATCGCCCGCAAGGGCGGTACGGAGTACGACATCTCCGGGGAGTGGCCCGTCAAGACGGTCTACGGCGCGATCTCCGAGGCCCTCGGGGACGAGGTCGACGCCGACACCTCCGTCGAGGCGCTCCAGCGGCTCTGCGACCGCGCGGGCGTGCCGTACGTGGACGACGACGGGCGCGGCGACATCGTCCTGGAGATGTACGAACGTCTGGTCGAGGAGAAGACGCAGCTGCCCACCTTCTACAAGGACTTCCCGACCGACGTCTCCCCGCTCACCCGGCAGCACCGCACCGACCCGCGCCTCGCCGAACGCTGGGACCTCGTCGCCTTCGGCACGGAACTGGGCACCGCCTACTCCGAGTTGACCGATCCGGTGGAGCAGCGCCGGCGGCTCACCGCGCAGTCGCTGCTGGCCGCCGGGGGAGACCCCGAGGCGATGGAGCTCGACGAGGACTTCCTCGACGCGCTCGAGTACGCCATGCCGCCCACCGGCGGGCTCGGGATCGGCGTCGACCGGCTCGTCATGTTCCTGACCGGGCTGACGATCCGCGAGACCCTGCCGTTCCCGCTGGTGCGCCGCCGCTGAAATGGTCCAGGCGGGTGCTTTCGGGACCCTCCCTCGGTGTTGCTCAGTCGGGCCGGCCCTCCGCCGGGTGACTGATTGGTCATGAAAAAGGATCAGCTGATCACCCGACGTAAGGCGCTGGCCGCCGGCGCCGCCGTCCTGGGGGCGGCCGGAGTCGCGGGCACCGCCCAGGTCCTGACCGCCGACCCGGCCGCGCAACCGGTGCGGGTCCCGCCCCGCTCCGGCCCGCAGGCCACCCGCGCCGTCAAACCGTCCGCGTACCGCCTCCAGCCGATCACCGGCTACGGCCCGCCGCTCGGTGCCCCCGGCAGGACCGTCGTCCGGCACGAGCCCTTCCTGCGCATGTCCGGGCGCGGCCGCACCATGGTGCTGACCTTCGACGACGGCCCCGACCCGCTCTACACCCCCGACGTCCTGCGCATCCTGCGCGAGTACGACGTGCGCGCGACGTTCTTCGTGTGCGGCGAGATGGCCGACGACAACAAGGACCTGCTCGGAAAGATGGCCGACGACGGGCACATCGTCGGCAACCACACCTGGACGCACCCGCTGCTGACCTCGCTCTCCCGTTCCAGGATCCGCTCCGAGATCGAGCGCACCAGCAAGGTCATCAAGAACGCCTACGGCGAGTCCCCGGCCTGGTTCCGCGCGCCCTACGGGGCGTGGAACAGGGCGACGTTCCAGATCCAGGCCGACCTCG
Organism: Streptomyces sp. M41(2017); assembly: GCF_002078175.1. Lineage (GTDB taxonomy): Bacteria > Actinomycetota > Actinomycetes > Streptomycetales > Streptomycetaceae > Streptomyces. The sequence continues at coordinate 5,086,666 of NZ_MWFK01000001.1, forward strand.
GCATGGAGCCGCTGGCCTGGACGATCGACACGAACGACTGGGCGACACCGGGCGTCCGCTCGATCGTCGGCACCGTGGAGAAGGAGGCCGCCCCCGGCGTCGTCGTCCTCTCGCACGACGCGGGCGGCAACCGCTCCCAGAGCGTGCAGGCGCTGCGCGAGTACCTGCCGCATCTGCTGGATTCCGGCTACCACCTCACGGTTCCGCGCAGGAACGGCGTCTAGGCGGAAAAGGAGAGGCCGGCCGGCGGGAGGAGGAACACATCCCGCCGGCCGGCTCTCGCACACCGGGTCGCAAAGCGTTCAGCGCGTTGCGACCATCTTCGCGAACACGACCACGTTCCCGTCGTATCCGTGCTGCTTCGAGAAACCGCCGCCGCACGTGATCACACGCAATTCCGGAGTTCCCTTGCTGTTGTACACGCGGTCACCGGGGAAGTCCTCCTTCGAGAACACCTCGATGCCGTAGATCTCGAACACGGCCGTCTTTCCGTCCTTGCGCAGGACCTCGACCTTGTTCCCCTTCTTGAGCGCCCCGAGCCCGTAGAAGACGGCGGGACCCTGCATGTTGTCGACATGGCCGACGATCACGGAGGTGCCCTTCTCGCCGGGGGCGACCGCGCCGGTGAACCAGCCGGCGAGATTCGGGTCCTCGGGCGGCGGCGCCGCGACCCAGCCGTCGGCGTCCAGGCCCACCGGCATCACCGGGGTGTCGACCCGGATGGCCGGGATCCGCACCCGGTCGACGACGGAGTAGGGCAGCGGGTCCGGCGTCTTGGCGAAGGTGCCGCCGGAGGTGCGGCTGTCGGCGGCGGCCGCGGAGGCGGGCTGCGGCGGACCCACGTCGAACTCACCGGAACCATTCCGGATGAGGGCGAGGCCGGTCAGCAGAACAAGCGCTATCACGCCCCAAGGGGCGCGCTTCCTCTGCCGCTCCTCCTCTTCGGCCAGCTCGGACGCAGACATTCGCCATCCCCTCTCGACGTGGCCGTCGCCGCGTCAGTCGCGCATATGAGCACGCTAATCGCAGCGGAGCCGCCGGGCGACGGGGCGCGGGCGAACGGGTGGCGGCACGGCTGCCTCCTGCGCCATCCGAGTTGCCATGACCAGGAATTTTCTGACGGTCCGTGACCTGCGGCAATATCCGATTGTGTGGAATTCTCTCGGCGTGTCCTCTCACCAGGACGGACCATTCTCGAAATGCGGGCGTGTGCACGGCATCTGAGGGTCTGTCTGGGAGGCGCTTTCTCGCCGATCCACCGGGGACGGTTCCCGGGGGCGTCTCCGCGGAGGATCACATGCGTACTACTCGTGCCCTGGCGGTGTCTGCCGCCGCGGTCGCCGCCGTGGGGCTCGCCGCCCCGATGGCCGCGGCGTGGAACAGTCCGAGCAACATCGTCGCCATGCCCAGCGTCATCGCCCGCGGCGGTCAGCTGACGGTGACGGTCGACGGGTGCTCGCGAGGGGGCACCATGACCTCGCCGGCGTTCCGTCAGGCCCGGCTCAGGCCCCTCGTCGGCGCCCACAACGAGACGTCCAGTGGAACGGCCACCATCAACCAGGACGCCCGCCCCGGCTCGTACGACATCACCGTCAACTGCGAGGGGACGGGCCCGCTCACCCGCCCGGCGGCCTTCACCGTCATCGGCGGCACCCGCGGTGGTCTCGGTGGCAGCAGCTCCACCGGCGCCACGCCGACCGACATGGCGATCGGCGGTGGCCTGGTGGCCGCGGCGGTCGTCGGCGGCGGGGTGTTCTGGATGCGCCGCCGGTCCGAGAAGCACATCTGACCGCTCGGTCGCGTTCCACCACAGGGACGGCCGGCGCACCCCCTCGGGGGCCGGCGGTCCGCCCCGGAGACGGCGCGCACGTGACAGCGCTTCACCCCGGACCCTCCCGACGGGTCCGGGGTGAAGCGCTGTGCCGCCCGGGCTCCGGGTCAGGACTCGTCGGACGTCGAGCGGCGCCGCACCATGTACCAGGCCGCGCCCACGGAACCGGTGATGAGGGCCGCGCCCATGCCGATCTCCTTGAGGTCGAAGCCGCCGACGCTGCCGCCGACACCCGCCCGCACCCCGCGCTGCAGGGGGACGGGGGTGGGGCTGCTGGAACGACCGCTCGCGATGGTGAGACCGGTGCTGCCGCTCGCCCCGCCGCAGGAGAACGTCACGTCGTACACCGCCCCGGGCCTGGCGTCCCAGTCGACCATGGCGGTGGCCGAGGACTGGCCCGGCGGGATCGTGACGGTGTCGAAGACACCCGAGGTGACCGTCGCGTTCCCGCGGCAGCCGCCGTCCCGCTTCAGCAGCAGCGACACCTGACCGCCGGCGGCGATGGTGGACGGCTGCACGCTGAAGGCGAACGGAGTGATGTTGTGGTCGTCCCGGTCGCCGGCGAAGGCGGCGGGCGCGGTGAAGGTCAGGGCGGTCACGCCCAGCAGTGCGGCCGAAGCGACGCGTATCGCGCGCATGGTGAGCCTCCAGGTCCCCGAGGAGCCTTGCTGCGGACCTTTTCCGCATTGCGTCAGAAATGCACCTCGATGATCGGAACGCTAGGAAAGGGCGCGTCCGTCCGCGATCCCTGTAGTGCGAACGGGTCACGTCTGTGGGCCGCACGGGGGACACGGTGCGTACGGCCGGGGGACGGACACGGCGTGTCGTCCGTCCCCCGGTGTGTGGTTCTGTCCGGCTGCCGCGTCAGCCGGGAAGGTGCGGGAACAGCGCCGTGAAGGGTTCCACGGACGCCGCGATCCCCCGGCTGTAGGGCGCGTCGAAGTCCCAGATGAGGAACAGCAGGAACGCGATCAGCGCGGAGAACAGCCCGGCGAGGATCAGCTCGCGGGGGGTACGCCTGATCTGCAGCGCGAAGATCATGCCGACGGTGACCACGGCACCGATGATCAGCCCGAACCACACCACCCCGGGCATGGTCGCCCCGGTGGAGTCGGCCCGGGCGCTGCGTGCGGCGTCGGCCGCCGTCACCTGGTCCAGGAGCGGCTGGTACGCCTGGGCCTCGAAGTCCGACTTCGGTTCGTAGTCGGTGACGTCGTGCCGGATCTGTTCGAGCAGCCGGCCGCCCTCGGCGGTCACCCGGCCGTGGTCCGTCATGGACTTCCACTCCTTGGTGACCACGTAGTCGACGTAGGCGTCGACGTCACCGCGGATGCGGTCGCGCACGTCGGGCGGGTAGACCCGGACCCGCTCGGAGATCTCGTGCAGCGCCTGGGCCTCCGCCTGCACATGGTCCTGGGCGGCCCCGCGGGCCTCCCACACGCCGGCGATCGCCAGACCCAGGACGATGGCGTACACCACGCCGATCATCATCGTCATGTACTCGATGACGTCCGGGGTCTCGCTGGGGTCCTCGTCCTCGCGCGCCCGGCGGTGCCGGACGAGCGTCACGATGAGGACCACGATGCACGCGGCCGCCATCGCGAGGGCGAGAACAAGCCAATCCGACAAGGTTTGCCTCCAGGGTCAGCGCGGGCGCAGCGCCGCGACGGCGAGCACCGCGGGCGCGGTGATGAGCAGGGTGAACGAGACCAGCGACGGGCCGCTGCGGGGCTGGTGCTTGTGCGGCGCGGGGCGGTACGCCGGATAGCTGACGGGTACGGGCGCGGGTGCGGGGCGCGCGCTCGGCGTCGGCTCGGGTTTCGGCGTGGGTCTCGGCGGCGGCACCGGGGCCGGCCGGGGCGGCACGGGCTTCGGTTTCGGCGCGGGGGGCGGTGGAGGCGGCGGGGGTGGCGGCGGCTTCGGTTTCGGCGCCGGCGCGTGGGTGGGCGGAGGGGGTGTCGGTTTGGGCGTCGGTTTCGGCTTGGGCGGGGGAGGCGGCTTCGGCGGTGGGGGCGGTGTCGGGGTGGGCGTGGGCGTCGGCGTCGGCGTCGGGGGGCACGGCGGCGGTGGGGTCGGGCACCAGGTGGTGTTCCCGACGACCGCGACCGCTCCGTCGCCCGCCACGGCCACCGCGGTCACGCCGTCTCCGCCCGAGCCGGTCGAGGCGTACGCGCACGCGTCCGCCGACGCCGTTCCGCTCGGCGCGCCGACGAGCAGCCAGCTGAGCGCCGTCACCGCCAAGACGCGTATGACGAGGGCGGATCGGGTTCGTTGGGGTCCTTGCACGACGAAGATCATGGGGTGCGTGCGACGGGGCCACGCCGGAGTGCGGGCGAATGCCCCCGAAGGAAGGACGTCCGGCATGCCACGGTTTGACGCTCCGTACGGTAAGCGGGGCCGGTGATCGCACGTACGCGCGAAGAAAGCGTCATCCGGGACACAGGCTTCCGAAAGAAAGTTCCGCCCCCCTTGAACACTCCCGCCCCTTCCGCCCGTACCTAGGGCCATGCGCGGCGCAGCAGGGCGCTGCACCACTTATGCGAACAGCGGGAGTTACCCATGAAGACCTCCTGGCGGAGCGCCTCACTCGTAGCGGCAGCTGCGGCCGTGCTGGCGCTCACGACGGCGTGCGGTCAGGAACAGGGCACCCCTACGGGCAGCCAGAACGTCGGGGCGACCGCCGCCGCTGGTGGCTACGGAACGAGCACCACGGCGGGCAACGGCTACGGCGCCGACTCCAAGGACCAGGCCGCCGCCAAGGCGGAGCCCGCGGGTCAGCTCGCCGTCACGGAGAGCACGAAGCTGGGCAAGGTGCTGACGGACGGCGCCGGAATGACGCTCTACCGCTTCGACAAGGACACCGCGGAGCCCCCGAAGTCCAGCTGTGACGGCGCCTGCGCGACCGCGTGGCCGCCGGTGCCCGCCGACGGCGCCGAGGCCGCCGCCGGTGTGGACAAGTCGCTGCTCGGCGAGGTGACGCGCGCCGACGGTACGAAGCAGCTGACGGTCGCCGGCTGGCCGATGTACCGCTTCGCCAAGGACACCAAGGCCGGGGACACCAACGGCCAGGGCGTGGGCGGCACTTGGTACGCCTCGGCCCCCAATGGCAAGAAGGCGACGCTCGCCGACCTGCCCGGCCTGTCGGTCCGCAAGGACGCGAAGCTCGGTGACGTCGTGGTCGACAAGAACGGGATGACCGTCTACCGCTTCATGAAGGACCAGGCCTGGCCCGTCTCGAAGTCGGCGTGCACGGGCGCCTGCCTGGAGAAGTGGCCGGCCGTGGCGCCGGTCGCCTCGAAGGACACCAAGGGTGTCCAGAAGAAGGGCCTGATGGGCTTCACCCGCCCGGACGGCGTGAAGCAGATGACCGTCAACTGCTGGCCGATCTACACCTTCTCCGGTGACACCGCTCCCGGCGACACCAACGGCCAGGGCGTGGGTGGCACGTGGTACGCCGTCGCCCCCGACGGCAAGCCGGTCGGCGCGGCGAAGTAACGGATCGTCCCCCGAGCGCGGGTCACCCCGCTCCGGAACGCCGCGCGACCCCGGGTCCGCCCCCTCCGCACCGCAGGGAGGGGGCGGACCCTTGCCATGACCGCGTCGCCGCGTAGGGGGAACGGCCGGACGGTGAACTGGCTTACGGTGAGCGCGAGTCGGCGTGCCGCCGCGGAACGTGAAAGGTCCGGCCGGCGGTCCGGATGTGAAAGAGTGCGGCGGCTCCTTCGGCGGGCGTGGCCACGCTTCGTGATCTCCCGGAGTCATTTGGAACGCTTCGGAGGGATTTCGCAACGGCGGTGCGTGGTGTGTTCGCGTGACGTTCGCGGACGCCAATTCGGCACTTGCCCGAGGCAGTGACCGGGAACGGACGGTCAATTTCCGTTTTGGCTCGCCCCTTTGGCGGGCGATCAGTAGCCTCTGCTCGAACACCGGATCGCCTACGCCGTCGACTACGCCTTGGAGAGATAGATGGAGCGTCCCGCCTGGGCCCCCCGCAGCATTGACATCTCAGTGCCGAGCGTGTCCCGAATGTACGACTTCTACCTGGGCGGTTCGCACAACTTCGAGGTCGACAGGGAAGCGGCCCGCAAGGCGATGGAGTTCATGCCGGGCCTCCCCAAGGTCATGCAGGCCAACCGCGCGTTCATGCGCCGCGCCGTCCGGTTCGCCGCCGGCGAGGGCATCGACCAGTTCCTCGACATCGGCTCGGGCATCCCGACGTTCGGCAACGTCCACGAGGTCGCGCAGGCCGCCCGCCCCGGCGCGCACGTCGTCTACGTCGACCACGATCCCGTTGCCGTCGCACACAGCCAGGCCGTTCTCGAGGACATCGCGAACGCGGACGTCGTCGCCGCCGACCTCCTCAAGCCGCAGGAGATCCTGGCCAGCGCGCCCGTCCAGCAGTTGATCGACCTGAAGCGGCCTGTCGCGCTGCTCCTCGTAGCCATACTTCACTTCGTGGAGGACGCGGACGACCCGTACAGTGCGGTGGCCGAACTGCGTGACGCCCTCGCGCCGGGCAGCATGCTGGTCGTCACCCACGCGGCGTTCGAGGGGATTCCGCTCCCGCAGGAGCAGGCCGAGGGCGCGGTCGGCGTCTACAAGAACATCCGCAATCCGCTGATCATGCGCACGCGCGAGGAGATCGCGCGGTTCTTCGAGGGGTACGACATGGTGGAACCCGGCCTGGTGCCGATGCCGGACTGGCGGCCGGACACGGCACCCGAGGACGAGGATCCTTACTCCTTCTCCGGGTTCGGCGGCGTGGGACGCACGGCGTGACCGCCGAGCCGGACGGACCGGAGGACAGACTGCGCCGGTTCGCGACGATCTGGAGCCGCGCGGTCTTCCCGGTCACCTCCACGTCGCTGACCCGCCCCGAGTTCGAGGTACAACTCCTGCCCCTCGCCCGCCGGTTGAGTGATGCGCTGCGGGCCAGGACCTTCGAGGCGGAGGCCGGACAGACGGTCGGCGCCGCGCTCGTCGCCGCACACTGCACCGACCCGGAGGCGCTCAGCCGGGCCCTCGACTGCGTCGACGCCTATCTGGTGCTCTACTGCGGCGAGGGCGGCCACCAGGAGACGCTGCGGAACCGGTCCGCGCGACTCCAGCACGCCATGGCCGCCGGCTACGCGCGAGCGCTGCGGGAGCGCACACTCACCGAGCAGCAGGCCATCTCCCAGGCGGCGTTGACCGCCCGCAGCGCCGTCGCCGAGGCGCTGCACGACAGCGAGGCGCGCTTCCGCGCGGTGTTCGAGGGCGCGGCGATAGGGATCGGCATCGCCGACCTCGACGGCAACATGCTCCAGGCCAACGGCGCGCTGCTGCGCATGTTCGGCGGGTCCGAGCAGACGATGCGGGGGCGCCGGGTCACCGAGTGGACGCACGCCGAGGACGCTCCCCAAGTCTGGCGTCTGTACGAAGAGCTGGTGCGCGGCGAGCGCGACCACTACCACGTCGAGAAGGCGTTCTACCGCCCCGACGGCACCGCCCTGTGGACCAACCTGACGGTTTCGCTGCTGCGGGACGCGGACGGCGAGCCGCAGTATCAGCTCGCGCTGATGGAGGACACCACCGAGCGCCGGCTGCTCAACCTGCGGCTGCGTTACGAGGCGACGCACGACGCGCTCACCGGACTCCCCAACCGCACGCTGTTCTTCGAGCGGCTGGAGAAGGCGCTGGCCGCGGGGGAGGGGCAGCGCTTCGGGCTCTGCTACCTCGACCTCGACGGCTTCAAGACCATCAACGACAGCCTCGGCCACGCGGCCGGCGACCGGCTGCTCGTCGAGGTCGCCGACCGCCTGCAGTCCTGCGCGACCGCCTCGGGCGAGATGGTCGCCCGGCTCGGCGGCGACGAGTTCGTGGCCCTGACGACGGGCCCGGACACCGAGCGCGAGGTCGAGGAGCTGGCCGGGCGCATCATGAACGCGCTCGTCACGCCGATCAGCATCGACGGCCGTGAGCTGACCGTGCGCGGCAGCATCGGCGTCGTGGAGGGCCCGGCCGGCGTGCGCGGCGCCGCCGACGTGCTGCGCAGCGCCGACATCACGATGTACCGGGCCAAGTCCGCGGGCGGCAACCGCTTCGAACTGGCCGATCCGGAGGCGGACGCCCGGGCCATCACCCGGCACGGGCTCACCACGGCGCTGCCGGCGGCCCTGGACCGGGGCGAGTTCTTCATCGAGTACCAGCCGCTGGTGCACCTCGGTGACGGCAGCGTGCGCGGCGCCGAGGCGCTGGTGCGCTGGCTGCATCCGCAGCACGGAGTGCTGAGCCCCGACCGCTTCATCCCGCTGGCCGAACACACCGGACTGATCGTGCCGCTCGGGCGCTGGGTCCTGGAGCAGTCGGTCCGCCAGGCCCGCACCTGGCAGCAGCGGCACCCCGGCGGCGGCCCGCTGCGGGTCAACGTGAACCTCTCGCCGTGCCAGTTGACCCATCCCGGCCTGGTCCAGGACACCGTCGACATCCTGGAGCGCGAGGGCCTGGACGCGCAGGCGCTCTGCCTGGAGGTCACCGAGTCCGCCCTGATCGGTGCCGACGACGATCTGCTGAAGCCACTGCGCCGGCTCGCCGAGATGGGCGTCGACATCGCGCTGGACGACTTCGGCACGGGCTACTCGAACCTGGCCAACCTGCGGCGTCTGCCGGTCAGCATCCTGAAGCTGGACCGGTCCTTCACACAGGGCATGCAGCAGTTCCCGGCCGACCCCGTCGACCTGAAGATCGTCGAAGGCATCGTGTCGCTGGCCCACAGCCTGGATCTCGCCGTCACGGTCGAGGGCGTGGAGACCGGTGCCCAGGCCGAGCAACTGCGGATACTCGGCTGCGACACGGCCCAGGGCTGGTACTACGCCCGGCCGGGCCCGCCGGAGCGGCTGCACGATCTGGCGCTGGTCGACGCGACCGGCTGAAGGCCGGGGCGCGGCGTGGTCTCCTGGAACGGAGGCCGCGCCGCGTCGCCGTGTCGGGTGTCGGCAGGACGCGTGTCCCAGGGATGGAGCTGAGAGCCATGAGCACGGAACTTCAGGGCAGGACGGCGGTCGTCACCGGGGCCAGCAAGGGCATCGGGCTCGCCGTCGCCGAGGCGCTGGCCGGAGCGGGCGCGAAGGTGGTCGCGGGGTCGCGGGGCAGATCGCCCGGCCTGGACGCGCTGGCCAAGGAGGGCGACGTCACCTGGGTGGGCGTCGACCTCGCCGAGCCCGACGCGGCCGCGCGGCTCATCGACGCCGCGGGCGGGCGGATCGACGTCCTGGTCAACAACGTGGGCTCGGCCCCGGCGCGGACCGGCGGCTTCCTGTCGGTGACCGACGACGAGTGGGCCCGTACGGTCGACCTGAACCTGCTGACCGCCGTACGGGTCACCCGTGCCGCCCTGCCGGTGATGCTCGCCGCGGGCCGGGGTTCCATCGTGACGGTCGGCTCGGTGAACGCGACCCTGCCCGACCCGCTGGTGATCGACTACAGCGCGGGCAAGGCCGCCCTGGTCGCGTTCTCCAAGGCGCTCTCCAAGGAGGTCGGTCCCCGGGGCATCCGGGTCAACACGGTGAGCCCGGGCCCGGTGGAGACCGAGCTGTGGCTGGGCGGCGGCGGAGTGGCCGCGACGGTGTCGGCCGCCGCGGGGCTCACCCCCGAGGAGGTGGTCGCCCAGGCGTCCGGCGCCACCGTGACAGGCCGCTTCTCCAAGCCGTCCGAGGTCGCCGACCTGGTGCTCTTCCTCGCCGGTGACCGCGCGGGGAACATCACCGGCAGCGACTTCCTGATCGACGGCGGGTTCATCCCGACCTGGTGACACCGGCCGCCGGTCCCGGTGACGCCGGGGCCGGAGGGTGAGGGCGTGAGGCGGTCGGGTGCGAAGACCTGGTCGCGACCCGACCGGGTGACCCGGGGGCGTGACGGCCCTCCTCCGCGGCTTCGTGCTCCGGCGCACCGCCTTCGGCCCCACCGGCTTCGTCGAGGACGTCCGCGGAGTCCTCGGCGGCCCGGGGCGCGCACACCCCGCCCGCCGACCCGGAGCGGTCAGCGCTCCAGCAGCATCCGCTGGAGTTCCCGCGCCGCCCGGGGCGCGCACACCCCGCCCGCCGACCCGGAGCGGTCAGCGCTCCAGCAGCATCCGCTGGAGTTCCCGCGCCGCCCGGGGCGGCGCCACGTCGCTGCGGTGGGCCAGCGCGATCGTCCGGTGCAGCCCCGGCCTGGCCAGCGGCGTCACCCGCAGTCCCCGTCCCGACCGGGTGGCGACCATCCGCGGCACGACGGCCACGCCGAGGCCCGCCCGGACGAAACCCAGCACGGCGTCCATCTCACCGCCCTCGACCGCGAAGTCCGGCTCGAAGCCCTCGGCGCGGCAGGCGGCGACCGTCAGGTCGCGCAGGTCGTAGCCGTGCCGGAACATCACCAGGCGCTCGCTCTCCAGATCGGCCACGCGCACCGTCCGGCGACCGTCCCCACGCCCCGGTGCCGGTGCCTCCGGCGACGACACCACCACCAGGTCCTCCCGCAGCAGCTCGACCGTGGTCAGCGCGGGGGACGGCGTCGGGAGCGGCAGCACGACCAGAGCCAGGTCCAGCGCGCCGCGCGCCAGATCCCGTACGAGGTCGTGCGAGCCGCTCTCCTCGATCTGCAGGCTGATGCCGGGATAGCGGTCGTGGAAGGCGCGCAGCACGTCCGGCAGGAGCCCCGTGCACAGGCTCGGCGTCGCGCCGAGCCGCACCCGCCCGCCGCGCAACTGGGCCAGCTCCTGCACCTCGTGCCGCGCCGTGTCCGCGTCCGCGAGGATCCGTCGGGCCAGTGGCAGCAGCGCCTCGCCCGCGTCGGTGAGCGTGATGTTGCCGCGCGCCCGCAGGAACAGGTCCGCGCCCAACTCCCGCTCCAGCGACTTGATCTGCTGCGACAGGGAAGGCTGCGCGACGTGCATCAGCTCGGCGGCCCGGGTGAAGTGCCGGGTCTCCGCGACGGCCACGAAGTACTGGAGCTGCTGGAACTGCATACCCTCACGATAGCTCGTGCCTATGGAAACGAGCTGTTCCATGTCTTGGACTGATCGGTTCCGTGCGGCCTACCGTCTTGACCCATGGCTCTGGCAACGCGGACGGACCGACGGCCGTCCATGGCGCGCACCGTGTGGGACAGCTCCGTCGGCAAGAAGACCGTGATGGCCGTCAGCGGCCTGATCATGCTGCTCTACCTGGTCGCCCACATGATCGGGAATCTCAAGATCTACTTCGGCGCGGGCGAGTTCAACCACTACGCCCACTGGCTGCGCACGATCGGCGAGCCGGTCATGCATTACGAGTGGACGCTCTGGCTCGTCCGCGTGGTGCTGGTCGTCGCCGTGGTCGCGCACGCGGTCTCCGCCTACCAGCTCAGCCGCCGTGACATCAGAGCCCGCCCCGACCGGTACGTCCACCGCAAGCCCCGGACGAGCTACGCGACCCGCACCATGCGCTGGGGCGGAATCATCCTCGGCCTGTTCATCGTCTGGCACCTGCTCGATCTGACGACCGGCACGGTGCACTCCGGCGGCTTCCAGGAGGGCCACCCGTACCAGAACGTCGTGGACACCTTCTCCACCTGGTACGGCGACGTCGTCTACATCGTCGCCATGCTCGCGCTCGGCCTGCACATCCGGCACGGCTTCTGGAGCGCCGCACAGACCCTCGGCGCCGGCAGCCGCGGCCGCGCCCTCAAAACCGTCGCCAACGTCCTCGCGCTGGTGCTCACGGCGGGTTTCCTCTCCGTACCCGTCGGTGTCATGACCGGAGTGGTGAGCTGACATGACCGCATACGCCGACTACCCGACCGGTGCGCCCCTCGCCGACATCCAGGCGCCGAAGGGGCCTGTCAACGAGCGCTGGGACACCCGCCGCTTCGAGGCGAAGCTGGTCAACCCGGCCAACCGCCGCAAGCACACCGTGATCGTCGTCGGGACCGGCCTCGCGGGCGGCTCCGCCGGCGCCACCCTCGCCGAACAGGGCTACCACGTCGTCCAGTTCTGCTACCAGGACTCCCCGCGCCGTGCCCACTCGATCGCCGCCCAGGGCGGCATCAACGCGGCGAAGAACTACCGCAACGACGGCGACTCCGTCCACCGGCTCTTCTACGACACCGTCAAGGGCGGCGACTTCAGGGCCCGCGAGTCCAACGTCCACCGCCTGGCGCAGATCTCGGTCGAGATCATCGACCAGTGCGTCGCCCAGGGCGTGCCCTTCGCGCGCGAGTACGGCGGCCTCCTCGACACCCGCTCCTTCGGCGGCGTCCAGGTCTCCCGCACCTTCTACGCCCGCGGCCAGACCGGCCAGCAACTCCTGCTCGGCGCCTACCAGGCGCTGTCCCGGCAGATCGCCGCCGGGAACATCGAGATGCACGCGCGGACCGAGATGCTCGACCTGATCGTGGTCGACGGCAAGGCCCGCGGCATCGTCGCGCGCGACCTGATCACCGGCCGGATCGACACGTACTACGCGGACGCCGTCGTCCTCGCCAGCGGCGGTTACGGCAACGTCTTCTACCTGTCGACGAACGCCATGAACTCCAACGCCACCGCCGTCTGGCGGGCCCACCGGCGCGGCGCGTACTTCGCCAACCCCTGCTTCACCCAGATCCACCCCACCTGCATCCCGCGCACCGGCGACCACCAGTCGAAGCTGACGCTGATGAGCGAGTCACTGCGCAACGACGGCCGCATCTGGGTACCGAAGGCGCACGGCGACACCCGGCCGCCCGACGAGATCCCCGAGGACGAGCGCGACTACTACCTGGAGCGGATCTACCCCGCCTTCGGCAACCTCGTGCCCCGCGACATCGCCTCCCGCGCCGCGAAGAACGTGTGCGACGAGGGCAGGGGAGTGGGCCCCGGCGGCCAGGGCGTCTACCTGGACTTCGCCGACGCCATCGAGCGGATGGGCCGGGCCCAGGTCGAGGAGAAGTACGGCAACCTCTTCGACATGTACGCCCGGATCACCGCCGAGGACCCGTACAGCGTGCCCATGCGGATCTACCCCGCCGTGCACTACACGATGGGCGGACTGTGGGTCGACTACGACCTCCGGACCACCGTCCCGGGCCTGTTCGCCATCGGCGAGGCCAACTTCTCCGACCACGGCGCCAACCGCCTCGGTGCCTCCGCCCTCATGCAGGGGCTCGCCGACGGCTACTTCGTGCTCCCCTCGACGATCAACGACTACCTCGCGCGCAACCCCCACCGTGAGGCGGTCACCGACGAACACCCCGCCGTCCAGGAGGTGCTGGCCGACACCGAGGACCGGCTGCGGCTCCTTCTCGCCGTGGACGGCGACCGCACACCCGACTCCTTCCACCGTGAACTCGGCGAACTCATGTGGGAGTTCTGCGGCATGGCCCGCACCGAGACGGGACTGCGCAAGGCCCTGGAACGCATCCCGCAGATCCGTGAGGAGTTCTGGCGGCGCATCAAGGTCCCCGGCGTCGGCGAGGAGTTCAACCAGTCGCTGGAGAAGGCCAACCGGATCGTCGACTACCTGGAACTCGCCGAGCTGATGTGCCTCGACGCACTGCACCGCGCCGAGTCCTGCGGCGGCCACTTCCGCGAGGAGTCCCAGACCCCGGACGGCGAAGCGGCCCGCAGGGACGAGGAGTTCTCCTACGTCGCCGCCTGGGAGTTCACCGACACCGGCACCCCGCCCGTCCTGCACAAGGAAGACCTCGTCTTCGAGTACGTCCACCCCACCCAGCGGAGCTACGCATGAAGCTCACCCTGCGCGTCTGGCGGCAGCAGAACGCCGACGCCGACGGAGCGATGTCCACGTACGAGGTGGACGGCATCTCGGCCGACATGTCCTTCCTGGAGATGCTCGACACCCTCAACGAAGAACTCATCCTCACCGGCGACGACCCCGTCGCCTTCGACCACGACTGCCGCGAGGGCATCTGCGGCGCGTGCAGCCTCGTCATCAACGGCGACGCGCACGGACCCGAGCGCACCACCACCTGCCAGCTCCACATGCGGTCCTTCCGGGACGGCGACACCATCGACATCGAGCCCTGGCGGGCCGCCGCGTTCCCCGTCGTGAAGGACCTCGTGGTCGACCGGTCCGCCTTCGACCGCATCATCCAGGCCGGCGGCTACGTCACCGCCCCGACCGGTGCCGCACCGGAGGCCCATGCCACGGCGGTGCCCAAGCCCGACGCCGACTTCGCCTTCGAGCACGCCGAGTGCATCGGCTGCGGCGCCTGCGTCGCCGCCTGCCCCAACGGCGCCGCGATGCTGTTCACCTCCGCCAAGGTCAACCACCTGAACGTGCTGCCGCAGGGCGCCCCCGAACGCGAGACCCGGGTGCTCGACATGGTGGCGCAGATGGACGAGGAGGGGTTCGGCGGCTGCACCCTGGCCGGTGAGTGCGCGACCGCGTGCCCCAAGGGCATCCCGCTGTTCTCCATCACCGGAATGAACAAGGAGTGGCTGCGGGCCACCCGCAGGACAGGCAGGCGTTAGCCACACAGTCGTTCGCCGTAGGGTGCGGACGGGCGGGACCGGGGGTGGTGCTCACACCCCGGTCCCGTCTCGCTCTCCCGGACGACCAGGGCCCGCCGCGAAGGGCACCCCTGCCATTCAGCATCCTCACATCCGCCCTCCTGGCACAGGTCACGCGCACGCCAACCGGCATCGGAAGAACAGGAGCGCGCAGGCCGTACGGATCCGGTCTGCCTCCCCCGAACGCTCGGCTCCGCCCGGGAACGGGGGATCCCTCCGCCGAACGGCCCGTGACCAGGAGAGTGCCATGACCGGCGTTTCCACCCTCGACAGCCCCGCCCAGCCCGTCACCCCCACCCGCTACACCGTCACCCTCGCCCGCGACGAGGCCGACGTCCGGGCCGCGCAGCGGCTGCGCCACGACGTCTTCGCCGGGGAGATGGGCGCTCTCCTGAACACCCCGCAGCCCGGCCTCGACATCGACGCCTTCGACGCGTACTGCGACCACCTGCTGGTCCGCGACACGGTGACCGGGCAGGTCGTCGGCACCTACCGGCTGCTGCCGCCCGAGCGCGCCGCGATCGCCGGACGCCTCTACTCCGAGAGCGAGTTCGACCTCGGACCGCTGGCCGCGATCCGACCCGGCCTCGTCGAGGTCGGGCGCTCCTGTGTCCACCCCGACCACCGCGACGGCGCCGTCATCGGCCTGATCTGGGCCGGCATGGCGCGCTACATGGCCGAGGGCGGCCACGAGTGGCTCGCGGGCTGCTGCTCCGTCCCGCTCGCCGACGGCGGCGCCCTCGCCGCCGGCACCTGGGACCGGGTGCGGCACAAGCACCTCGCCCCCGAGGAGCTCCGGGTCCGCCCGCTGCGGCCCTGGAACCCCGAGGGCGTCGCCCGGCCCACCCGCACCGAACTGCCGCAGCTGCTGCGCGGCTATCTGCGCCTCGGCGCCTGGGTGTGCGGCGAGCCCGCCCTCGACGCGGACTTCGGGGTCGCCGATCTGTACGTCCTGCTGTCGATGCGCCGGGTCAACCCGCGCTACCTCCGCCACTTCCTCTCCCTCGTCCCCGCGTGATGAGCACACCCCGCGCGACCGCGACGCCCGCCCGCACGACGGAGCCGGGCACCGCTGAGCACACCGCGGCGCCCGGCTCCCGGGGCGACGGTTCGCCGTGGCCCCGGGAGCCGGACCCGGTGACGACGTCCGGCACCGAGCCGCCCGCCGTGCCGACGCCGGCGACCGGCCGGGTCGCGTCCCGCACCCGTACGCCGGGCACCGTGGTGTCGCGTGTCGCCGCGCCCCGCGTCCCGTCGCCGTGGCTCGACGCCGTCCCCGCGCCCCGGGGGCCGGTCGGGCGCCGGCCCGCTCCTGCGGGCAGCGCCTGGCTGCCCGGCGCGCCCTGCACCCCGCGCGGCTGCGTGGAGTCAGCACGACCCTGGACCGGCGCCCCGCGGTCCGCCCTGCGGCTCGGCGGACTCCTGTCGGTGGTCCTCCTCGGGGTGCTCCTGACCCCGCTCGCCGGGCGTCTGCGGGCTGCCCGGCGCGACCGGTGGATCCGCCGCTGGTGCCTCGCCGTGGTGCGCGCGGCCGGAGTCCGTCCGCGGATCACCGGAGCGGCTCCTCCCACCGGGGGCCTGCTGATCGTGGCCAACCACATCTCGTGGCTCGACATCCCGCTGCTCGCCGCCGTCCGCCCGGCCCGGATGCTGGCCAAGACCGAGGTGCGCGGCTGGCCCCTCGTGGGCGCGCTCGCGGCACGGGGCGGCACCCTCTTCATCGACCGCGACCGGCTGCGCGCGCTGCCGGGCACGGTGGAGCGGATCGCCGGGGCGCTGCGCGACGGCGCCGCGGTCGTGGTGTTCCCCGAGGGCAGCACGTGGTGCGGCCGCGCCCAGGGCCGCTACCGCAGGGCCGTCTTCCAGGCCGCGCTGGACGCAGGAACACCGGTCCAGCCGGTGCGCGTGCGCTACCGGTTCGCCGACGGCACGGCCGGCACGGCGCCCGCGTTCGTCGGCGATGACGCGCTGCTCACCTCGCTCTGGCGGGTGGTGTCGGCCCGCGGACTGGTTGCGGAGATCGACCTGAGGCCCACCCTCGCCCCCGTCGACCACACGGACCGGCGCACGCTCGCCGCGGCGGCACAGGGAAGCCCACGAGCCGCAGGGGCACCGCCCGGGACCCACCCCTGAGGCCGGGCACTCCGTCGACCCCGGCTCCGTCCGAGGGCCGTCGGCGTCGGGTCGTTCGCCTGGGTCGTGCCCCGGGCCGGGAGACGATGGCAGTCAGTGCCCCTGCGTGTCCTGGGCGTCCTGCCCGAGCGCCCGGGCGAGGTACGGCGCCGTCCTGCTGTCCGGGGCGTGGGCCACCTGGGTGGGGGGTCCGGCGGACACGATCCGGCCGCCCTCCTCGCCTCCGCCCGGGCCCAGGTCGATCACCCAGTCCGCGCCCGCCACGACGGCCATGTCGTGTTCGACCACCACCACGGTGTGCCCCGCGTCCACCAGCCCGTGCAACTGCCGCATCAGCACCTCGACGTCGGCGGGGTGCAGTCCCGTCGTCGGCTCGTCGAGGAGATAGAAGGTGTGCCCCCGGCGCATCCGCTGCAACTCGCTCGCCAGCTTGATGCGTTGCGCCTCGCCGCCCGACAACTCCGTCGCGGGCTGCCCGAGTCGCAGATACCCGAGTCCCACGTCCAGCAGGGTTTCGAGGCTGCGCGACACGGCCGGGGTGCCGGCGTCGGCGAAGAACGCGGCGGCGGCCTCGACGGTGAGGTCGAGGATCTGCGCGATGTTCCGTCCCCGGTAGGTCACTTCGAGGGTCTCGGGGTTGTAGCGCGCCCCGCCGCAGTCCGGGCAGGGAGCGTAGGTGCTGGGCAGGAAGAGCAGCTCCACGCTGACGAAGCCCTCGCCCTGGC
Organism: Streptomyces sp. M41(2017); assembly: GCF_002078175.1. Taxonomy (GTDB): domain Bacteria; phylum Actinomycetota; class Actinomycetes; order Streptomycetales; family Streptomycetaceae; genus Streptomyces. The sequence goes on from NZ_MWFK01000001.1 coordinate 5,103,860, forward strand.
AGGTCTCGCAGCGGCCGCCGGCCACGTTGAAGGAGAAGCGCCCCACGCCGTAGCCCCGTTCGCGAGCGTCGGGGGTGGCGGCGAACACCTTGCGGACGACGTCGAACAGCCCGGTGTACGTGGCCAGGTTGGAGCGGGGTGTCCGGCCGATGGGCCTCTGGTCGACGCCGACGAGCCGGCCGACACCCGCCAGCTCCTCCGTCACCTCGCCGATCAGCGTCGACTTGCCCGAGCCGGAGACGCCGGTGACGGCGGTGAGCACCCCGAGCGGGAACTCCGCCGTGACGTCCCGCAGATTGTGCCGGGTGACGGGTCCCACCCTCACCTGGCCGCGGGGTGCCCGCACGGTACGGGCCGGGACGGGGGAGCGGTCGAAGAGGAAACGGCCCGTCGCCGACTCCGTGACGGTCTCCAGCCCGGCCGGCGGGCCGCTGTGCAGCACGCGCCCACCGTGCTCACCCGCCTGCGGTCCCACGTCGACCAGCCAGTCCGCGCCCCGCACCACGTCGAGGTTGTGCTCCACGACGAACACCGAGTTGCCCGCGGCCTTCAGCCGCTCCAGCACGGTGAGCAACGCCTCCGTGTCCGCCGGGTGCAGACCGGCGGACGGCTCGTCGAGCACGTACACCACACCGAACAGCCCGGACCGCAACTGTGTCGCCAGGCGCAGCCGTTGGAGTTCACCGGCCGAGAGGGTCGGGGTGGACCGGTCCAGGCTGAGGTAGCCGAGGCCGAGTTCGACCACCGGTTCGATCCGGGAGACGAGGTCCTCGGTCAGGACCCGGGCGGTCTCCGATTCGGCCGTGAGGGACTGCGCGAGTTCGGTCAGCGGCAGCGCGGCCAGATCGGCGATCGTCCGCCCCGCGACCGTCACCGCCAGCGACTCGGCGCGCAGCCTCCTGCCCCCGCACACGGGACAGGGCGCGGCGGCCAGGAAGCGCTCGGCCTTGGCCCGGAGCGTGGGGCTCTTCGTGTCGGAGAAGGTCTTCAGGACGTAGCGCCGGGCGCTCATGTACGTGCCCTGGTAGGGGCGTTGGATGCGCTCAGCGTCCCGCACCGGATGCACGGTGACGACCGGCTGCTCGTCGGTGAAGAGGATCCACTCCCGATCCGCGGCGGGAAGTTCGCGCCAGGGCCGGTCCACGTCGTACCCGAGGGCGTCGAGGACGTCCCGCAGGTTCTTGCCCTGCCAGGCACCCGGCCAGGCCGCGACGGCGCCCTCGCGGATCGACAGCGCCGGATCGGGGACAAGCAACTCCTCGCTCGTCCGGTGCACTTGGCCCAGGCCGTGACATTCGGGGCAGGCGCCGGCGGCCGTGTTCGGTGAGAACGCGTCCGAGTCGAGCCGTTCCGCGCCCGCCGGGTAGTCGCCGGCCCGGGAGAACAGCATCCGCAGCGAGTTCGACAGGTTGGTGACCGTGCCCACCGACGAACGGGAGGTCGGCGCCGACCTGCGCTGCTGGAGCGACACCGCGGGCGGCAGCCCCGTGATCTCCCCGACCTTGGGCGCCCCGACCTGGTGGATCAGCCGCCGCGCGTACGGCGCCACCGACTCGAAGTACCGGCGCTGCGCCTCCGCGTACACCGTCCCGAACGCGAGCGACGACTTCCCGGACCCGGACACACCGGTGAACACCGCGAGCACGTCCCGCGGGATGTCGACGTCCACCCCCCGCAGGTTGTGCTCCCGGGCGCCGCGGACGCGGACGTACGGGTCGTGCGGGCTGCCGTCGGGAAGGGGCATCGGCGGAACTCCTGGAGCTGCCCGGTACCGGGGACCTGAGGACCTTCGGTACGGGGCGTCGATCGGGGCGGGCGGGCAAACCCCACGATTCTAGGCGGGGGCCAGTCCCGCGACCCGGGCCAGCCGGCGGTATGAGTCCAGGAGGGCCGCCCGGTCGTACGTGCTCGTGGTGACCAGTACCTCCTGGGCGCCGGTCTCCTTCAGGACCGTACGCAGTTCGTCGGCCACCTGGTCCTCGGTGCCGGCGATGTGGCCGGTCAGACCGGACTCGTAGAAGCCGCGTTCCTTCTCCGTCATCGTGAGCGTCTCGACCCGCTCAGCGGGCGGCAGCGGCGGGAACGTGCCGTGGGTCCGGGCGTGCGCCATCGACCAGGCCTCCGGGAGCAGCAGCCGCCGGGCCTCCTCCGGGCTCGCGGCCACGGCGACCGTGCCGGAGATCACGACATAGGGTCGCTCCGCCCATACGGAGGGGCGGAAGGCCGCGCGGTACTCGTCGATACCGCGCCGCATCCTGTCCCGGTTCCGCAGGTCCCCGATGACCAGGGGGAGGCCGGCACGGGCGGCGACGGAGGCGCCCTCGCCGAGGGCCAGCACGAACGGCGGGACGGTCAGTCCCTCCGCGGGGCGGGCGTGCACCCCGGTGGCCGAGGTGCCGCGGAACCAGCCGAGGAGTTCGTCGAGCTGGGCCGTGTAGTCCTCGGACCCGGCGGCGTCCTTGTCGCGGCCGAGCGCCTTGCGCACCCCGTCGGTGAAGCCGACGGAACGGCCGACGCCCATGTCGATCCGCCCCGGGAACAGCGACTCCAGAACCCCGAACTGTTCCGCGACGACCAGCGGCCGGTGGTTGGGGAGCATCACGCCTCCGGTGCCGACCCGCAGGGTGCGGGTGGCGGCGGCGACGGCGGCGGCCAGTACGGTCGGCGCGGACCCGGCGACACCCGGGACACCGTGATGCTCGGCGACCCAGAACCGGTGGTACCCGAGCCGCTCCAGCTCACGTGCCAGACGCACACTGTCCCGCAGGGCCTCGGCCGGTTCGTGCCCCTCGCGGACACGGGAGCGGTCGAGCACGGAGAAGCGCACCTCGTCGCCGGGCGGCTCCGCCGCCGAGGGGGAGTCGTGGTGTCGCTCGCTGCTCATGGCCGCTCCGGTCGCTCGTCACCCGTCGTTCCGGCGTCGTTTCGCCGGTTCCCGGCGCCGTCCATGATCCGCCCCGGCTCACGGGCCGGGCAAGGCGGCCCCGGGAGCCGCGGATCACACCGGCACGTTCTCCAGGTCCAGCAGCAGCCGCTTGCGCTCCAGCCCCGCCGCGTATCCGGTGAGCGCCCCGTTCGCGCCGATCACCCGGTGGCAGGGGCGGACGACCAGCAGGGGGTTCGCGCCGATCGCCGTACCGACGGCCCGGACGGCGGCCCGGGACGCGCCGATCCGCGCGGTGATCTCCCCGTAGCTGAGCGTCGTGCCGTACGGGATGTCCTCCAGGGCCTTCCAGACGCGCTGCCGGAAGTCGGTGCCACCGGGCACGTACTCGATGTCGAACGAGGTCAGCCCGCCTTCGAAGTACGAACGGAGCTGTGCGCCGATCTCCCGGAAGGCGTCCGGGTCCTCGCGCCAGCCGTCCTGGACGACCGCGCCGTTCTTCTGGCCGGGGAGCGACAGCGCGGCGAGCGCGGTCCCGCCCTTGGCCGTCGGGGACTCCCGGCCCACCAGCAGCAGCCGGCCGAGCGGGCTGTCCATCGTCGTGTAGACCGTCATCGGTCCGGTTCCTTTCCCAGGTCCCAAGCTGTGTGCACTCTCAACAGTGCGCCTCGTCCGGCCCCACGTCCGGCGGTATTCGGACATGGCGCTGCGGAGAAGGACGGCCCGCGTACGGGGGCACACCCGGGGCGGGCCACCGATTCCACGCGCTGAGGTCGCGCCCCGGCCCGTACGGGCCCACGATCGAAGACGACCGGCCCCACGATCGAGGACGACCGCGGGGACGATCACCGCAGGACCACCGCACGACCACTCGGCACCGCCAGGAGTCCCCATGGTCTGGATCCCGCAGATCGCCGATCTCGTCGACCGGATCGGCGCCGCCGACCTCGCCGACGCGCTGCGCGACCCCGCGTCGGCCACCGTACCCGTCGCCCTCGACGACCCGGAGGCGGGCCGGATCAGCGGTGTGGCGGTCCTCGCCGCCTGGCTGGAGGTGCAGGACACCTGGCGGGCCGAGCACAAGGTCGACATCGAGGAGGTCGCCACCACGATCGGCGCGCGCCGGGCCGTGGGCGAGTGGATCGTGCACCTGGAGGGTCCCGACGGCGAGCGCGCCGGAGTGCCCGTGGCGGTCGCCGTCGACCCCGCCTCCAAACTCCCCGTGCGCATCCACCACTCCCGCCGGCCCCTGCTCGGCCGGCACGTCGTGCGCCGCCCGATGCTCGAACCCGACCCCGCCGTCCACGCCTCCGACGTCGTGGGCGCCTACACGGCGGCCCTCGACGCGGGCGACACCGCGGCCGTCGTCGCCGCGTTCGGCCCGGACGGCACCTTCCGCGGGCCCTCCGAGGAGACGTACCGCCACGCCGGGCCCGAGGAACTGACCGAGCTGTACGACGCCCTCTTCGCCGCCGGCGGCGGAATCCCGCTCAAACTGTGCACCGTGACCGAGGACGGCACCCGCAGCGCCTTCGAGTACATCTGCGACCGCTGGGGCGACGCCGACCTGCCGCCGCAGCCGGGGCTGGCGGTCTGCACGCGGGGCGGCGACGGGCTGATCCTGTCGGCCCGGATGTACGACGACGTGGAAGGGCCCGTCGAGTAGGCCTGCGGTGCGCCTTCGGCGGGCAGGGAACAGTCCTCGGCTCTCCCCACCCCACCGCCAGTGAAAGCAGGAATGAGCATGCAGTACGTGAAGCTCGGCTCGACGGGTCTCGACGTGTCCCGGATCTGCCTGGGCTGCATGAGTTTCGGTCTCCCCGATCGCGGCACGCACGCGTGGACCCTGGACGAGGAGGCCTCACGGCCGTTGATCCGCCGGGCGCTGGAGGCCGGGGTCACCTTCTTCGACACCGCGAACGTGTACTCGGACGGCACCAGCGAGGAGATCGTCGGCCGGGCGCTCGCCGCGTACGCGCGCCGCGACGAGATCGTCCTCGCCAGCAAGGTGAACGGCGCGATGCACGAAGGACCCAACGGCCGTGGCCTGTCCCGCAAGGCGATCATGACCGAGATCGACAACAGTCTGCGCCGCCTCGGCACCGACCACCTCGACCTCTACCAGATCCACCGCTTCGACCACGCGACCCCCGTCGAGGAGACGATGGAAGCCCTGCACGACGTGGTGAAGGCGGGCAAGGCCCGTTACATCGGGGCGAGTTCGATGTACGCCTGGGAGTTCTCCAAGATGCAGTACACCGCCGCCCTGCACGGCTGGACGAAGTTCGTCTCCATGCAGAACCACTACAACCTCCTGTACCGCGAGGAGGAACGCGAGATGCTGCCGCTCTGCGCCGACCAGGGCGTCGGGGTCCTGCCGTGGAGCCCGCTCGCCCGCGGCCGTCTCACCCGTGACTGGGACTCCGCCACCGAACGCAGCCGCAACGACGACTTCGGCAGGAAGCTGTACCGGGAGGGCGACCGCGAGATCGTGGACGCCGTCGCACGCATCGCCGCGGACCGCGGGGTGCCGCGCGCCCGGGTCGCACTCGCCTGGCTGCTCGGCCGGAGCACCGTCACCGCGCCCATCGTCGGAGCGACCAAACCGTCGCACATCGACGACGCGGTCGCCGCCCTGGACGTGGAACTCACCGACAAGGAGACCGAGCAGCTCGAACAGCCCTACGCCCCGCGGGAGATCAGCGGCCACTGATCCGGCGCTCCGCCGCGGACATCGTCGGAAATGACGCGCGCTCGAACGAGCGCGTGAGAGCGCTCCCATTGTGGTGAGACCGGGGCGATTCGCGAGCCCGCGGGATTCCGAATTGCATTTCGCGCGGGCCGGGCTGACATTTGGTCAATATCCCGGCCCCGCGCGCCATTAGGAGAATTCCGGGTTCACTTGTTCCGGGTCCCCGGCCTGTGCAAAGGTGGGGCTTGTCGGCGTGCGGACAATATTCGCCTGCCTCTGCGCGCGTACGGCGCGCCCGTTCCCCCTCGCCCCAGGGCCGCCCGAGGTGGTCGTTCGCGGCGCGGCCCCTCCAGGGCGGATCGTCCGGCCTCGCCGGAGGGTCCGCATTTGTGTGAGCGGGAACTTGGTGACGCGTTGTCTCGGAAGGAAATGCGGACGTGAATGACTCAGTGCCGCCCCCTTCTCCCGGCCGGGGCCGGCTGCCCGAGGTCGTCCCGGACGCACGGCTCGCCGCCGAGTTGAGGCAGAGTCCGGGCGGGACGCCCGCGACCCGGCCCGTCGGAGAACTGCTCGACCGCCACTGGGAATCGGTCTTCGCCTATGCGCGGCTGTGCACGGACGGCGTGGGCCCGGCCGGAATGCTCACCACCGCCTCCTTCACGCGCCTGTTCGGCGATTCACTGCACCAGGGCGGCCCCACCGCCGCATGGCGTCCCCACCTGCTCGTCACCGTACGGCGGATGGCCGGCGAGTGGCTCGCGGACGAGCGGCGCGAACTGCTCTCGCCCGACCTCCTCGCCGACGTGGACCGCGCCGACCCGCAGACCGACCCGCTGCTTCCGCCGGAGGGCAGACGGCTGCTGGCCCGGGCCTTCCAGCGACTGCCGGAAGCGGCCCGCTGTCTGCTGTGGCACGGCGAGACCGAGGGCGAGCGGCTGGCCGTCCCGGCGGCCCTGCTCGGGTTGCCCGTGGCGGACGCCCCCGCGGAACTCCGGCGCGCCCGCGAGCGGCTGCGAGAGGCCTGCCTGGAGATCCACCGCGAACTCGCCCCCGAGGGAGAGTGCCGCGGCTACCACCGCATGCTGGACGTCTCACTGCGGCGCGGCGGGGCCGAGCTCGATCCCGACCTGCGCCTGCACATGAACCGGTGCGGCCACTGCCGGTACGCGGCCGACCAGTTGAACCAGTTCAACGGCTCGCTCGCCGTCCCGCTCGCCGAGGCGGTCCTCGGCTGGGGCGCCGTCCCGTACGCGGCGTCGCGCCGCACGCGAGCCCCCGCCGCCCCCGCCATGGACGCACCGGGGACCGGCCGGGGCGCCGAGGACCCGGCGCGCCGGTACGGGCCCACGCCGGGCACGCCCGGTACCGGTCCCGGCTGGGAGACGCCGCCCCACGGAGCGGACCCCATCGTCGAGTTCCATCCGCGGGCCGACGTGACGCTCCCGCCCGGAGCGCCCCCGCTCCCGCCCTTCCCGCCGCAGGCCGCGCCCGTCCGCCCCGCGACGGTCCGCGCCGAGCCCGTCGACCCGTCGCCGTCGCGCGCCGCCGGCCCCCGGTCCCGTCGGCGCGCACCGGCGCGGCCCGGAAGGGGGCGTCCGTCCCGCCGGGGCGTGTCGCCCTCCGGCACCCGCGCGAAGCCGTCCCGCGGGGCCACGCCGCACAAGGGGGCCCGCCGGGCCCCGAGCCGCCGGAACGTGACGCTCGCCGTGCTGACGGTGGGCGCGCTGATCCTGGTTCCGCTGGTTCTCTGGGCCGCCGGTGCGGGCTCCGACGAGCCGAACGGGAAGGCCGACGGCAGCGGTTCCTCGGGCGCACCCCGTCCGCACACCGGTTCGACACCGTCCTGGACGGGCGCGGGCGGCCGGGCGGACGGCGCCTCGGGCGCCCTGCTGCGCAACACCACGACCGGGCTCTGCGTCGGCATCGCCGGCGCACAGCCCGCGGCCGGCGCGGAGACCCGGCTCACCTCGTGCGACGACGAGTCGGTACGCACCTGGTCGTACGGCCGCGACGGACTGCTGCGCGACGCCGAGCCCGGTCTCTGTCTCGACTCCCGACTGAGCTACTCGGTCCGCCTGGCCCCCTGCGCGGGCGCGTCGGAGCCGGGCGCGAAGAACGTCCGCTACGACCTCACCGCCCAGGGCAGGCTGGTGGCGCGCTGGAACAAGGACCTGGTCCTCGTGCCCGCGGCCGTCGAAGGGGAGTCGGCGCTGGTCCTGAAGACCCGCGACGACGACGATCCGGCCCAGCGCTGGACACTGGACACCGCCTCGCCCTCGCCCCGGACGCAACTCGTCAACTGGGGGGCCTCGGCGGAGCCGGCGCCCCCGTCCACCACCCCGGGGCCGGGGAACTGAGGAGACCCGGGGGCACCGTGGGCCCGAGGCGGGCCCGAGGCGAGGCGGCGGTCAGGCGCCGCTGCCGACCCGCACCACCGTGAGGCGGACCGACGAGGAGTTGCCGGACACCGGCACCTTGCCCTGCGTCCACTTCACCGTCAGGGAGTCCTTCTCGTCGGGCGGCGTGACCACCAGCGAGGCCGGGGTCGCCGTGTGGGCGCCGCTGATCTCCGGGTTGGAGAAGGACAGCCCCGCCCAGGCGCTCTGTCCGGGGGCCAGCTTCACGGTCGTCACCGAGTCCGTGGACCGCTGCGGGTCCGGGCCGAGCTGCTTGCCGGACGCGTCGACGAACGCCGCGCCCGGGTAGCCGCGCACGGTGCAGGTGCGCCCGGACCGGTTGGTCAGCACGATCGGGAAGTTCTCCTGGCCGGCACCCGGGTCGTTGCCGCCGACCGAGGCGCGCAGCTCGGAGGTGTGGCACCGGCTGCTCGCGGTGGAGGCGTTGCCCGAGGAGGCGGTGGCGGAGGCCGAGGCCGCATCGGTCGGGGTGCCCGCCGTGCCGCTGTCCGTGGTGGGGCTCGCGCTCCGGTCGGACGAGCCGGCGGAGCCGGTGTTCGTACCGGTGTCCCCGGACGCCGGTTCGGCCGTACCGGACAGGCTCTTCGGGGAACCGCTCGGGGTGTCGTTGCCGCAGGCGGTGAGCACGCTCAGCAGCGCCACACCCGCGAGCAGCGCGGCCCGCCGGGCGGCGGGGGAAAGGCGGCGTGCGGACACCGCGTCGGGCCGGTCCGTGTCCGCCACCGCGCGCCGGAAGGTCGACATGTCACCACTCCTTGGTCTCTCTTCGTACGGGCCTCTCGCCCGTACGCACGGCGCGTTGTGCCCCGTCACCCTTCTCCGATGCACCCGCGGAGCGAAAAGTTCGCGGGATCGGCCGACGAATTTCCCGAGGGCGGCCGAACGGTGCCGTCCGACGCCGGTCAGGCCGTCACCCGTACGGAGCCGATCACGCCGTCGACCGCGTTCCGGTCGCCGCTCTCCTGCCGGATCTGCACGTACACCTGGGGCCGGGCCGCTCCGTCCGCCGGGGTGAGCGCCGCCTCGGTGAGGGACCCGGCGTCGCCCCGGCAGCCGTCCCAGGTCCGTATCAGCCCGTGCCAGCGGGGGCCGGCGTAGGAGCGGCTGCCGGCGTAGTGGCAGCCGCTGTGCGCGAGCCCGCGGACCTCGGTGGTCACGTCGCCGTGCTCGCTCAGTCCGACGAAGGCGCCGTCGACACCGCCCGCGCCGAGGTCCTGCCAGCGGGTGAGGTGGTTCGCGACGGCGAGCCCGGGTTCCGTGCCGTCCCGCAGTCCCAGCGTCCGCGGATTCCAGCCCGAGTCGCGCACCTGGCCGCCCCACGACGCCGGTACCTGTGCGGAGACCCGGCCCGTACGGTCCTCGACCCGGACGGTCCCCGGCCCGGGATCCCGCGTCAGCAGGACGGCGCCGGCGCCGACCGCGCCGGCCACGACGACCCCCGTCAGCGCCAGGAGCGCGATGCGCCGGCGGGGCCGGGTCCGTCGGGAGGTGTCCGCGGCCGCCACCGCGTCGGCCAGCCGGTCGAGTTCCGCGGCGAACTCCGCCGCGGTGGGCCAGCGCCGCTCCCGGTCGGGTTCCATGGCGCGCAGCAGTGCCCGTCGCACGTCCGCCGGGACGTCGGCGCGGAGCCGGTCCGGCCGCTCCACCTTCCCCGGCGGGCCCGGCACCGAACCGGTGACCAGGTGGTAGCCGAGGGCCCCCAGGCTGTACACGTCGGCCCGTGCGTCGATCCCGGAACCGGGCTGGGCCTGCTCGGGCGGGGTGTAGCCCGCGGAGCCCGCCGCCATGGTGAGTCCGGAGGCCTGGGCGAGGCTCTTCGCCAGCCCGAGGTCGGCCAGCAGCACCCGGTCGGAGCCGTCGGGGGCGGTGCGCAACAGGACGTTGGACGGCTTGATGTCGCGGTGCACGATGCCGGCCTCGTGCAGGGCCGCCGCCCCGCGCGCCGCCAGCGCGGTCAGCCGCAGGGCCCGGGCGACGGGCAGCGGTCCGTCCGCCAGCCGGTCGGCGAGGGTGCCCCCGTCGGCGTACTCCATGACGAAGTAGGGCCTGCCGTCCGGGAGTTCACCGATGTCGTAGACCTGCACGACCCGGTTGGAGTCGGCCTTGCGCAGCAGGCGTGCCTCGGCGAGGAATCGCTCCCGGACATCCAGCCGGTCCACCCAGTTGTCGGACAGCACTTTCAGGGCCACGGTGGCGTCCAGGTCGTCGTCGTGGGCGAGCCAGACCACGCCGAAACCGCCGGCGCCCAGGCGCCGGTCCAGACGGTAGCGGCCGATCCGTTCCAGGGAGTGCATGCGACTATCATGCCTGGCCTCTGATCGACTCCGAAGGGGAGCATCCAGTGCAGGACGCGGCGGGGACCGAGGAACTCGCGCTGCGGGCGGCCGCCGGCGACCGGGCGGCCCTCGACGTGCTGCTCCAGCAGGTCCGGCCCGAGGTCGTGCGGCGCTGCGGACGCTTTCTGCCCTGCCGCGAGGACGCCGAGGAGGCGGCCCAGGACGTGCTCCTCCAGGTGTCCCGGAAGATCACCACGTTCGAGGGCCGCAGCCGCTTCAGCACCTGGCTCCACACGGTGGTCTCCAACTGTGCCCGGCAGAAGTACCGCGAGCTGAAGCGCCGGGCCGCCGAGCGGCCCGAGGAGATCGACGCCGCCCAGCACGTCGATCCCCGGACCACGAGCGTGATCGCCGGCTCGCGGATCGACCTGCTGGAGGCGCTGGACCGGCTGGAGCGCGAACACCCCCACCTGGTGGCGCCGTTGGTGTACCGCGACATCTGTCAGCTGGAGTACGCGGAGGTCGCCGAGCGCGTCGGCATTCCGCTCGGCACGCTCAAGTCCCGCCTCCACGAGGCGCGCAAGCAGGTCCGGCCCTGGCTGGCCGACGCTTCCTGAAGCCGGCTCCGCCCCGGGGGCGCGGTCGTCGCGCCGGGGCGCGTGCTGTGCCGGGACAGTCCCTAGGCTGCTCCCTGTGAAGGAGCAGAGCAGCAGACCGCCACTCGCCGTGTTCGACCTGGACGGCACCCTCGCGGACACTGCGCACCGCCAGCGGTTCCTGGAGCGCTCGCCGCGGGACTGGGACGCGTTCTTCGCGGCGGCGGCCCAGGACCCACCGCTCGCCGAGGGGGTCGCGCTGGCGCTGAGCAGCGCGCGCGAGTGCGAGGTCGTCTACCTGACCGGCCGTCCGGAGCGGTGCCGCCGGGACACGGTGGCCTGGCTGGCCGCCCAGGGCCTGCCCGAGGGGCGCATCTGGATGCGGCGCAACGACGACCGCAGGCCCGCCCGCCGTACCAAACTGGAGATCCTGCGCCGACTCGCGCGGGGCCGGGAGATCCGCGTCCTCGTCGACGACGACGAACTCGTCTGCGAGGACGCGGAACGGGCCGGCTTCACGGTCGTACGGGCGCGCTGGGCCGACGCGTCACCTGCGCTGCGGGACGCGCAGGAGGGGGAGGGGCGCACCTGACCCGGGCCGGGCGGAGTCCCGGCGACGCGTCAGTCCGCGTCCTCCAGCCGGAATCCGAGCTTCAGGCCGACCTGGTAGTGCTCGACCCGCCCGTTCTCGATCTGGCCCCTGACCTGCGTGACCTCGAACCAGTCGAGGTTGCGCAGGGTCTGCGAGGCGCGGGTGACGCCGTTGCGGATCGCCTGGTCGATGCCTTCGTGCGAGGTCCCGACGATCTCGGTGACCCGGTAGGTGTGGTCGGACATGCGGGTGCTCCTCTCCGCCGTGGCGGTGGTGCCACGCGTCATTCCACGGTGCCCCACCCGGTGACGCTGCGCGAGACGGCGGGCCGCCCCGGGTGACGGTGGGCCCTTGACGGACCTCATTGGTCCATACCAAAATCCACACACCCGTACGAGCACCCCAAGCTCGTCCCCCCCACGCCGGGCCCCTCCCCCCTGTCCGCAAGACAGAACTGGACCCCTCGTGAAACGTCGCCTCCTCGCCGTCGCCTGCGTCAGCGCCTCCCTGCTCACCGCGTGCGGCTCCCTGCCGGGAAGCGGCACGTCACGACACACCGTCACGGTGTGGCTGATGAAGGACAGCGCCTCCAAGGATTTCCTCAAGCGCTTCACCGAGGACTTCGAGAGCAAGCACGGCGACATCCGGCTCGACATCCGCATCCAGGAGTGGACCGGGATCGGCGACAAGGTCCAGGCGGCCCTGAAACAGGGTGACGCCGACGCGCCCGACGTCATCGAGGTCGGCAACACCCAGGTGGCGCAGTACGTCGACGTCGGCGGCCTCAGTGACCTGACCCTGGAATCGATGCGCGACTGGGGCATGAACGACTGGCTGCCCGGCCTCGCCGAGCCCGGCCGGTTCGGCACCCGCCAGTTCGGCGTCCCCTGGTACGCCGCCAACCGTGTCGTCATCTACCGCAAGGACCTGTTCCGGGCCGCCGGCGTCGAGCAGCCGCCCAAGACGCGCGAGCAGTGGCTCACCGACACCGAACGCCTCAACACCGCCGGGAACCAGGGCATCTACCTGGCCGGCCAGGACTGGTACACCCTCTCCGGGTTCATCTGGGACGAGGGCGGCGACCTCGCCGAGGAGTCGCGCTCCGGCAGTTGGACGGGCACGCTCGACACGCCGGCCGCGCTGCGCGGCATCGAGTTCTACCGGCGCCTCCAGGCGCTCGGTGACGGACCGGTGGACGCCGACGAGGAACACCCGCCGCAGTCCGGGGTGTTCGCGAAGGGGCGGGTGGCGCAGATCGTGGCGGTGCCCGGACTCGTCCAGGCCATCGAGCGCACGAACCCCGATCTGAAGGGCAAGTTGGGCTTCTTCCCCGTGCCCGGCAAGACCGCCGAGAAGCCCGGCGCGGTCTTCACCGGTGGCTCCGACCTCGTCGTGCCCGAGAACACCGACGACCGCACCGGTGCCACCGCCGTCATCGCGGCGCTCGCGGGCGCCAAGTGGCAGACGGAACTGGCCAGGACGATGAACTACGTCCCCAACAAGTCCAAGCTCGCCGGCGCCGTGTCCGGCGAACCGGGTGTGGCCGCCATGGCGGCGGGGGCCGCGCAGGGCCGGGCGACTCCGTCCTCGCCGCAGTGGGCCGCCGTCGAGGCGGACAACCCGATCAAGAAGTCCATGACGAAGATCCTCGGCGGAGCCGACCCGGCGACGGAGGCCCGCAAGGCCTCCGAGAGCATCACGCGCGCGCTGTCCGTGGACGGGGAATGAGCTGACGCCCGCTCCGGGGACGGGGGTGACCGGACGAGGGACGGCCGGGGCGGAGAGCGGAGCCGGCGGGGCCTCCCGGACCGTCTCGGTCCGGGAGGCCCCGCGCGCCGATCGGCGGCCGGCCCACGGGTGGTCCGTGCAGGACCCGCGGGCCGCCGGTCGTCGTCCTCGCCGCCCGGGGGTCAGACCGCCGAGCTCAGCGACAGCGCGAAGCGGCCCTCGGTGTCCGTCCACCAGTGCGTCAGGTCGAAGCTCGCCTCCGCCAGTTCGGCGCGGACGCCCTCCGCGCGGAACTTGGCCGAGATCTCGGTCCGCACCTCCTCGCCCTCGGCGAAGTCGACGGCCAGACCGAGGGCGCTGATCTTCACGGTCTGCGCGACACGGGACCGCAGCCGCATCTCGATCCACTCGTGCCCGGCGTCCCAGAGCGCGACGTGCTCGAACGCGTCGAGGTCGAAGTCCGCGCCGAGTTCACGGTCCACGACGCTCAGCACGTTCTTGTTGAACGCCGCCGTCACCCCGGCCGCGTCGTCGTAGGCCGCGATCAGCACCGACGGTTCCTTCACCAGGTCCGTGCCGAGCAGCAGGGTGTCCCCGGGCGACAGCAGGGATCGTACGGACGTCAGGAACGAGGCACGCTCGGCGGGCAGGAGATTGCCGATGGTGCCCCCCAGGAACGCCACCAGACGCGGTCCCGGTGTGTCCGGGAGTGTGAGACCGGCAGTGAAGTCGGCGATCAGGGCGTGCACGTTCAGCTCGGGACGCTCCGCGATCAGCGCGTGCCCGGCCTGCGTGAGCGCGCTCTCACTCACGTCCACGGGGACGTAGGTGTGCAGGTCCGGCAGCGCGTCGAGCAGATGGCGCGTCTTCTCCGACGAGCCGGAACCCAGCTCGACGAGCGTGCGCGCACCGCTCGCCTCCGCGATCGCGCCCGCCCGCGCGAGCAGGATCTCCCGCTCGGCGCGCGTCGGGTAGTACTCCGGCAGTTCGGTGATCTTCTCGAACAGCTCGCTGCCGTGCGCGTCGTAGAACCACTTCGGCGGCAGCGTCTTCGGTGTGTGCCCGAGGCCGTGCAGGACGTCGGCACGCAGGGCCGCCTCGGTGGCGTCCTCGGGAAGGGTGCGGGTCAGCAGGAACGGGCTCACGTACGGGGCTCCTTGCGCTGTGCGGATGCCATGTCGTCGCTCATGTCCTTGAGCGGGGTGAGCAGCACCTCGGTGCGGCTCGCCGTGAGGAGGGTGCGGTCGGGGACCTCCCGCCATCCCGGGTCGTCGTCGTGCGGCTCGGAGGCCACCACGAGGCGACGGCCCGGCTCCGCGAGGTACCAGAGGGTGTCGCCCCAGGCGGTCGCGGCGATGGTCCCGCCGTCGGTCAGCAGCAGGTTGAGGCGTGATCCGGGGGCCGCCTCCGCGACCTCCACGACCGTGTCGGCCAGCGCCTGCCCCTCCGTGTCCCCGGAGCGCAGCCGGCGCAGTACCAGCGCCCACACGAACGCGGAGTCGCAGCGGGCCTCCAGGGACAGCAGCTCGGCCGCGGGCAGGCCCGACACGAGCGGGGCGAGGGAGCCGGGCCACCCGAGGACGGCGCCGTTGTGGCTGAACAGCCAGGTGTCCGCGGCGAACGGCGCCGCCGCGGCCTCCCCGTCCGAGCCCGCCACGGTCGCGTCCCGCACCGCGGCGAGCACCGCCCGCGACCTGACCACGCGGGCCAGGTCGGCGAACGACGCGTCACCCCAGACGGGCCCGGTGCGCCGGTACCGGGCGGGCACCGGATCGCCCTCGGCGTACCAGCCCACGCCGAAACCGTCGGCGTTGACCGTCCCGTGCCGTTGCCTGCGGGGCGCCCAGGACTGCCGGAACAGGCTGTGCTCCGGCGCGACGAGGAGCGCCCCGAGCGGCTCCTCGTCGCCGAGGAACGCCAGATGACGGCACATCAGGAGGATCCGTCGCGGGCCGTGCGGAACCCGGCGAAGATCTGCCGCCTGATCGGGTAGTCCCAGTTGCGGAACGTGCCCCGGCAGGCCACCTGGTCCACCGCGAACGAACCACCGCGCAGCACCTTGTGGTCGGGCCCGAAGAAGACCTCCGAGTACTCCCTGTACGGGAAGGCGGCGAACCCCGGATACGGCTCCAGGTCGCTCGACGTCCACTCCCACACGTCACCGATCAACTGCCGTACGCCGAGCGGTGAGGCACCCGCCGGGTAGCTGCCCGCCGGCGCCGGACGCAGATGACGCTGACCCAGATTGGCGTGCTCCGGTGTGGGGTCGGCGTCGCCCCACGGGTAGCGGGTGGAACGGCCGGAGACCGGGTCGTGGCGGGCCGCCTTCTCCCACTCCGCCTCCGTGGGCAGCCGCCGGCCCGCCCAGCGGGCGTACGCGTCGGCCTCGTACCAGCACACGTGCAGAACGGGCTCGTCGGGCGGCACGACCTCGGTGACGCCGAAGCGCCGCCGCAGCCACTGGCCGCCCTCACGCCGCCAGAACAGCGGCGCCTCGATGCCGTGCGACCGGATGTGGTCCCAGCCCTCCGGCGTCCACCAGCGCGGGTCGCCGTAGCCGCCGTCGGCCATGAAGGCCTGGTAGGCGCCGTTGGTGACCGGCGTCGTGTCGATGTGGAACGACGGGACCGTACGCCGGTGCGCGGGACGCTCGTTGTCGAGCGCCCAGGGTTCGGTGGAGGTACCCATCACGAACGGGCCGCCGGGCACCAGGACTTCGGCCGGGCCCGTGAACGGCGCGACCGGACCGGGATCCGGAGCGGTCAGGGCGGCGGGGCCCCTCCGGAGCTGATGGGTGATCAGCATGGTCTCGTCGTGCTGCTGTTCGTGCTGCGCGATCATGCCGAAGGCGAATCCGGACTCGGTGAGCCGGCTGCCCCGGAACGCGGCGCTCTCCAGGACGTCGAGCGCCCGGCCGCGCACCTCCGCCGCGTACGTGCGGGCCTCGGCGGGCGGCAGCAGCGGCAGTTTCGGCCGCTCGGAACGCGCGTGCTCGAACGCGTCGTAGAGCCCGTCGATCTCGGGCCGCAGCGCCTCGCGTCCCGCGACCGCCCGCAGCAGCCACAGCTCCTCCTGGTTGCCGATGTGCGCGAGGTCCCACACCAGCGGGGACATCAGCGGCGAGTGCTGTGCGGTCAGGTCCGGGTCCTCCACGCACGAGGTGAGGAGGGCGGTGCGGTCCCGGGCGGTGACGAGCGCGTCGAGGGCGCGCTCCCTGAGCGACTCCGGATCCGTCAGCGAATCGGGGGCGGGGGCGGTCATGAGCTGATGTCCTTCCCATCGAACCGGCCGGTCGAGCGGCCGTCGGACCGGGTCTCGGACCGGCCGTCGGAACGGGTGCCTGACCGGTCGCCGGACCGGCCCTCGTGCTGGGCCCGGTCCGCGCCGAGCAGGTCGTCGGCGGGGCAGCGGCCCCGCGCCACGTAGCGGTCGGTGAACTCGGCCACCGCGTCCAGGACCTCGCGGGAGGCACCGAGTCGCGGCAGCGCCTCCTGGGCCGCGGCGAAGCAGATCGCCGCGGCCTCGCGCAGTTCCGGATCGGCGAGGCCGTGCCGGGCCGCGTCCCGCCACAGCGGGTTGCGGGGCGCCCGGTCCGGGCCCGCCCGCTCCGCGAGCGGCTTCACGGTCCGGTAGGCCACCTCGGCCGCGTCCGGGTCGTCGAAGAGGGCCGCCGTCACCGCGAGGGGCACGATCCAGCCGTCCTCACCCGGCTGCGCGTCGATCATGCGGAGTTCGAGATGACCGCGCGGCCGTACCGGCGGGAACAGCGTCGTCATGTGGTAGTCGAGGTCCTCCCGGACCGGCGGGGTGCCGGACCGGGTCCAGTCGCGGAAGGTCATGCCCTCCGGCACGTCCCAGGGGCCCTCGGGCGCCCGGACGCACATCACCGGGGCGTCCAGCACGTGCCGGGCCCAGGAGGCCCGGGGATCGCCGCCCAGGGGCGGCGCGTCGGTGCGCCCGGGGTCCATCGCGGTCCACAGCGACTGCCGCGTGGAGCGCCAGCCCGTGGTCCGTCCCCGGGCCATGGGGGAGTGGGCGAACGCGGCCACCAGGACCGCGCCGAGCTGGTGCGCGAGCCACCAGCGCCGCCCGTGCCCCAGCGGACCCGGCTCCTCGTAACCGGCGTCCACGCACACCTGCACGGACGCCGACGTGCACATCATGGCGCGGCCCTCGGGCCCCGCACGGTCGAGATAGCGCTCCATGGCGTCGTACCGGGGCTCATGGAGGTAGCGGGTCGGGGTGTTCCAGGGGTCCTGGCCGTAACCGCTGAGGCCGAGGCCCGCCTCGCGCAGCTTCGCGCGGACGGCGTCCAGGTCGGCCGACACGGACCGTACGCACTCCATCAGGGAGGCGGCGGGAGCGGAACTCAGCTCCAGCTGCCCACCGGGTTCGACGGTCAGCGCCGAACTCAGGGGCACGGCCCGCAGAGCGGCGTACGCCGCTTCGAGACGTTCTGGCGGTACGGGGAGCCACGGCGCGCGCAGCTCGTGGACGAGCCATTCGACTTCCACACCGAGGAGGCGGGGCGGGCCCGTCTTGAAGCAGATGCCATGGACCAGCGCCTCCACCTCGGCCTCGGTGACGGTGGAGCGGCGTCGCTCCGTACAGTCACTCACCGAATCGGACATGTGGGGATCCTCCTGAGATTCCACCATGCCGCCGGCCCGGGGTCTGGTGGGCCGGACCGGCATTCACCCGTCCACCCAAGACCCTCTCGGCGGTTCGCACAAGGGTGCAAATTTGTCGCTTGCGGGACCGGAGTACACCGTTTGCGGGGCCCCGAAACTCTGTTGCGCCGCGGGACCAGCATCGCTCACGATGCGTTCATGGGCACGACGGGGGAGAACACACGGGCCGTGCTCGTGGCGCGTACGGGGGTCACGCCATGAGCGCGCGCCTGCGAGCGATCGCCCGGGAGACGGAGGAGATCGTGGCGGCCGGCGGCTACCACGGCCCCTCCGGCGTCCGGGTGACCATCGCCGACGCCGTCGAGTCGGCCCGGTCCGGGACGCGGCTGCACGGACCCGGGCCGGTGGAGACGCCCTCGGTGCCCCACCGCGGCACGTCGTTCGAGGTCACGGGCGAGAGCAGCCTGGAGGCGGCCCGCCGACTCACCGCTCTGGGCGGTGACCCCGTCGCGGTGCTGAACTTCTCCTCGGCGCGCAATCCGGGCGGCGGCTATCTGAACGGAGCCCAGGCCCAGGAGGAGGCCCTGTGCCGCGCCTCCGCGCTGTACACCTGCCTGCTGCGGGCCCGGGGGTTCTACGACCATCACCGCGCCCACCGCGACACGTTCTACACGGACCGTGTCATCCACTCACCCGGCGTACCCGTCTTCCGCGACGACCGGGGCCGGCTCCTCGACGAGCCGTTTCCGGCCGGGTTCCTGACCGCGGCGGCTCCGAACGCGGGCGTCGTGCTGCGCACCGCCCCGGAGCGCGCCGGCGAGCTGCCCCGCGCGCTCGCGGTCCGTGCCGAGCGCGTCCTGGAGACCGCCGCCGCCCACGGATACCGCCGTCTGGTGCTCGGCGCCTGGGGCTGCGGGGTCTTCCGGAACGATCCGGCCCAGGTGGCCGGCGCCTTCCGCGGGCTGCTGGTGCGGGGCCGCTTCGACGGGTACTTCGACCACGTGGTGTTCGGCGTCCTCGACCGCACGCCGGACCGCGCGACCCACCGTGCTTTCGAGCAGGCGTTCGCTCACGAACTCCGGGGAGTGTGACGGGGCGCCGGCGGTCACCGGTCGCCCGCCACCGTCACTCGGTACGGTTCAGCGCCAGCCGTACCGCTCGCGCAGCCGGTGCACGACGGAGTTGAACCGCATCCGGTCCAGCGCGCACGCCTCGCGGCGCATCCCCTCCTCGTGCAGCCGGAGCACCCGGTCGACCGCGATCCAGGAGTCCCGTCCCGTCCGGTCCCAGGGGCCGCTCCCGATCGCGACCCACTCGCGCTCGCCGTCGTGCCGCTTGCTGGAGAGCTGTACCGCCAGCAGGGTGCCCGCGGGTTCACGGGCCACGACCAGTACCGGGCGGTCCTTGCCCCGGCCGTCGTTCTCCTCGAACGGCACCCAGGTCCAGACGATCTCGCCCGGATCGGGGTCGCCGTCGTGGGCGGGGGAGTACTCGGTCTTCACGGGGCCGACGTCGCGGGGTTCGGCCTCGGTGGTCGCGGTGGGACCGTAGCGGCCGGGGACGTCTTCATCGGTAGAGGCAGTCACGCGGGCCACGGTAGAGCCTGGGCGCGGCAGTCCGGCAGGCGGGTCGAGCACCGCCGCGCCGGGTGACGCGCCCGACGGGACGGCGCGGGCGCACCGGAGTCGTCGCTCAACTCCCGTACGCCCGCGCCTCACCCGCGTGACCCCGGTGTCCCGCGCCCCTCAGCCCGTCCGGGTCACCCCTCGTCCTTCTCCACGGGAACCCTCTCCACGGGAACCTTCTCGGTGAGCGGCGGTGCGAAGCCGTTGAGGCCCGTCGCCCCGCTCTTGGCCGGTGCGCCCTCCGGACTCATCGAGGCGAGCAACTGGCGGGCCAGGCCGAGGCCCGTGCCGCCCATGGTGAGCGCCTTGGCGAACAGGTCCGACATGCCGTCGGCCCCGTTGAGCAGCACCATGTGGTCGACGTTGCCGAAGGCGCTCGCACCCGCCTGGACGATCTCGGGCCAGTTCTCGGCGAGTTGCTGGGCGACCACCGCCTCCTGGTTCTCGGCGAGCGCGGCGGCCCGTGCCTGGATGGCCGCCGCCTCCGCGAGGCCCTGCGCGCGGGTGGCCTCGGCGGCGGCGAGCCCCTTGGCCTGGGACGCCGCCGCCTCCGCCTCACCGGTGGCCTTGGTCGCCAGCGCGGCGGCCGCACCCCGGGCCTTCGTCGCCTCGGCCTCGGCGTTGGCGGCGGTCTTGACCCGGTTCGCCTCGGCCGCGGCGGCCAGTTCGGTCTCCTGGGCCTTGGCCTGCGCCGCCGAGATCCGCGCGTCACGCTCGGCCTCGGCGCGGGCCCGCGTCTCGTAGGCCTGGGCGTCCGCCGGCTTGCGGACGTCCGCCTGGAGCTGCTGCTCGCGGCGGAGTGCGTCGAGTTCCGCGATCCGGGTCTCCTGCACGACCACGTCCTGCCGGGCCGCGGCGTCCGCGAGCGGTCCCGCCTGCCGGGCCTTCGCCGCCGCCTTGTCGCGCTCGGCCTGGTAGCCGGCCTGGAGGATCTCGCTGTCCCGGGTCGCCTCCGACATCCGGGCCGCGGCCTTCTGCTCGGCCTCGGTGGCGAGGCGGTTCGCCTCGGCCTGCGCGATGCGCGCGTCCCGCTGGACGGCGGCGGCGTGCGGCATCGCGAGGTTCTTGATGTATCCGGTCGGGTCCTCGATCTCGTGGATCTGCAGCGAGTCGACGATCAGACCGAGCTTCTCCATCTCCGTCCCGCACGCCGCCCGCGTCTGACCGGTCAGCTTCTCCCGGTCCCGGATCATGTCCTCGACGGTCAACCCGCCGACGATGGACCGCAGATGACCGGCGAACACGTTGTGCACCCGCTCGGCCATCATCTTCTGCTGGTCGAGGAAACGGCGGCCCGCGTTCGCGATCGACACGAAGTCGTCGCCCACCTTGAAGATGACCACGCCCCGCACCTTGAGCGGAATGCCCTGGGTGGTCACGCAGTCCACGTGCAGCTCGGTCTCGTTGAGGTCGAGCGATATCTTCCGCACCGCCTGCACGCCCGGCATCACCAGCGTGCCGCGTCCCGTGACGATGCGGAAACCCATGCCTTCCTCGAGGCCCTCCGTCCGATGCTTCGAACCGGAGATGATGAGAGCCTCGTTGGGCTCCGCGACCCGCCACATGAGCTTGAAGACCACCACGACGAAGATCACTGCGAGGACAACCGCCCCCGCCACGACGCCGACGACCATCGGCATACGCCCCCTTTGAATGGTGCCCTTTCGGCACCGAACGAACGGAGTGTGCTCCTCGCCGACGCCGGGGTACAGACACCGGCGAATCCTTGTCGCGTTCTTGACGCCCCGGCCTCTCACCTGGGGCGGGGCGGGCTCAACTGTCGTGTGTGCGACGGGAGACGGGCGGCTTCGTCAGGCGTCGTAGGCGGGCGACACGTACACGGTGCGGGGCGGCAGGTACTCCACGACCATCACCACCGTGCCCCGCTCGATACGGTCCTTCGCGGCGGCCGGATAGGCGAGGAAGTGCTCGGCGCCGCCGCGCACCCGGACGATCACCTCGCCGACGAGTCCGGGGCCGACCGTGCCGGTCACCCGTCCCATCAAACCGACCATCGGCGCGTCGTCCATGACGCCAGGGTAAGGCCGCAACTGCCTCATGCCGCCGGGGAGTCGGCGACGGACCCGTGCGCGGGCCAGTGGTCCTGCCAGCGCAGGTCGTCCTCCAGCTGCGCCGCCAGGGAGACGAGCAGCGGCTCGCTGTCCGCCGGGCCGAGCAGTTGCGCGCCGACCGGGAGCCCGTCGCCGACGAAACCCGCGGGTACGTTCACGCCCGGCCAGCCGAGGACGTTCCACGGCCAGGCGTACGGGCATGCGGCGATCATCGCCCGGTCGGTGCCGAAGCCGCCCAGGCCGAGCAGGGCGCCGATCCGCGGCGGGGGAGCGGCGGTCGTGGGCGCGAGCAGCACGTCGTACCTCTCGAAGAGCGCGCCGACGCGGCGGTGCAGCAGGGCCTCGGCCCGCCGAGCCGCCCGCAGCGGTGCCCCGCCCAGCAGCCTGCCCAGTCGCGCGGCGTCGCGGGTGCGCCGGTCGAGGAGTTCGGGGAAGGGCGCCTCGCGCACGTGCTCGGCGATACCGGCCGTGGCGCGCGGCACGAATGTGAGCCCGATCCGTCCGTAGCGCGGCTCCGCCTCCTCCACCGTGTGCCCGAGCCGGGCGAGCCGCTCCGCCAGCGCGACGACCCTCGCCCTTACGGCGGGATCGAGCCGCGCGGGCACGGCCGTGAACGGCGGCTTCAGCGACAGCGCGATCCGCAGCCGGCCCGGGTCGCGGCCCACCGCGTCGTGGACGCGCAGCGCGGCCGGACGGTGCAGATCCCCGTGATGGCTGCCGCTCGCCGCGTCCAGCAGCAGGGCGGCGTCCGCGACGGTCCGGGCGAGCGTGCCGTTGACCGTGATGCCCTGGAAGGACTCGGGGCGGGGCCAGGTCGAGATCCGGCCGCGCTGCGGCTTGATGCCGACGAGATGGGTCCAGGCGGCCGGAATGCGCACGGAGCCCGCGCCGTCCGAGCCGAGCGCCGCCGGGACAAGCCCCGCGGCGACCGCGGCAGCGGAGCCGCCCGACGAACCGCCGGGCGTGTGCCCGGTGTGCCAGGGATTGCGGGTCGCGCCGAAGGCCGGACCCTCGGTGAACGGCCACTGCCCCAGCTCGCAGGTGTTCGTCTTGCCGATCACGACGGCCCCGGCGGCGCGCAGCCGCCGTACCGCCTCGCCGTCCTCGGCGGCCCGGGGGTGGGTGCCGGGGCAGCCGAACGCGGTCGGCTCGCCCGCCACGTCCATGTCGTCCTTGACCGCCACCGGCACCCCGAGCAGGGGGCGCCGTCCGCCCGCCGCCCGTTCACGGTCCGCCGCGTCGGCCTCGGCGAGCGCCGCCTCCGCGCGCACCAGCCGGAACGCGTTGAGCGTGGAACGGCTCGCCTCGATCCGGATGAGCGCCCGCTCGACCAACGCGCGCGAGGTGACCTCGCCGTCGGCGAGGGCGCGCGCGCTCTCCGTCAGGCCTGGGGTGCGGTCGGGAGCCATGCGGACACCTCCGGAGGACGTCGTCTACCGAACGGTAACCTGCGGGCGGTCCCAGCGGTACGCGGCCTCCAACCCGCCGTGCGGAAGCGGGAGTTCCGCGCTGCGGGCGATGTCGGGGTGCCCCGGCCCGAGGCGCCGTTCCGGGCTTCTGGAAGGATGCCGTACGTCATGGTGCACATACCGAAGCAGCCCGCCCCGTCGGCGCCCGCGCAGCGACCCGTGCCGACCAGTGCCGACGTGGCGCGCCTCGCGGGAGTCTCGCGCGCGACCGTCTCGTACGTCCTGAACAACACCAGCGCCGTCCGCATCAGCGAACCCACCCGCCGCCGGGTGCGCGAGGCCGCCGAGGAACTCGGCTACGTCCCGCACGCGGCCGCCCGCAGCCTGCGCGCCGGTCACAGCCGCATGGTCCTGATGCCCGCCCCCTCCGTCCCCGTGGGGCCCCTCTACAACCAGTTCTTCAGCGAGCTCCAGTGGGCGCTCGGCCGGCTCGACTACACCGTCGTGCAGTACGGCAGCGTGGGCCTCCGCGGTGACGAGGCCGCCCGCGCCTGGGCCGAGCTGCGGCCCGTCGCCGTCCTGGTCCCCGGCAGCGGGCTCGGCCCCCAGGGCGTGGCCGTCCTCAAGCGTGCCGGAGCCCGTGCCGTCGTCACGCTCGGCCCCGAGCGCGTCGAGGGCGCCCACGCGCTCCTCATGGACCACGACCGGGTCGGACACGCGGCGGGGGAGCACCTGCTGGCCCGCGGCCGGCGCCGCGTCGGCGTGGTGATCCCCGCCGAGGCCGGCCTGGAGATCTTCTCCACCCCGCGCCTCGCCGGAGTCCGCCGGGCGCTGCGCGGCGCCGACGCGACGGTGACCGAGCTGCCCCTTCCGTACGAGGAGGAGGCCGCGGCCGGACTCGCGGCGCGCTGGCGTTCGCTCGGCCTCGACGCCGTCTTCGCCTACAACGACGAGTACGCGATGCTCCTGATGCGGGCCCTGAAGGACGAGGGCGTCGCGATCCCGGACGAGACCGCCGTCGTCGGCGCCGACGACCTCATGCTCGGCCGGCTGCTCCGGCCCCGGCTGAGCACCGTCCACATCGAGCTGCCCTCCGGCCGCGACCTCGCCGAACTGGTCGACCGGGTCGTCCGCGAACCCGGCGGCCGGCCCGAGACGCACGAGGTGCTGGGCGCACGGGTCGTGCACCGCGCGTCGAGCTGAGAGAGGCTGGGCCTGTTCGCCCGGTGCCCCCGCGCCGGGACTGGTCCCCTCGAATCCACCGGGCCCCGACCCGGCGGCACCGGACAGCGGAGGCGTCATGCGGACCTCGGTCGGCATCATCGGCGGCGGCCCGGCCGGGCTCCTGCTGGCCCGCCTGCTGCACCGGACGGGGATCGACTGTGTCGTCCTGGAGGGCAGGACACGGGCCTACGTCCAGGAGCGCCAGCGGGCCGGGATGCTGGAGCAGGGCACCGTCGACGCGCTGCGCGCCTGCGGTGCGGGTGACCGGCTGAACGCCGAAGGCATGGTCCACCGCAGCATCGAGCTGCGCTTCGACGGTGAGCGCCACCACATCGACTTCCCCGGCCTGACGGGCGGCCGCACCGTCACCATCTACGCCCAGACGGAGATCGTGAAGGACCTCGTCGCCCTCCAACTCGACGGCGGGCCGCCGCTGTTGTTCGAGGCGCAGGCGCTCGCGGTGGACGGGGCGGAGGGTGGCGAACCGGTCGTGCGGTTCCTGCACGAGGGGCGCGAGCGGACCCTGAGCTGCGACTACGTGGTCGGCTGCGACGGCTCCCACGGCATCGCGAGCACCGCGTTCCCGGCCGGCACGAGCCGCGCGTACGCGCACGACTACCCGTACTCATGGCTGGGGATCCTCGCCGATGTGCCGCCGTCCTGCGAGGAGTTGATCTATGCCCGGGGCGAACGCGGCTTCGCGCTGCACAGCATGCGCTCCCCGTCCGTGTCGCGCCTCTACCTCCAGGTCCCCAACGGCACCGACCCCGCCGACTGGCCCGACGAGCGGATCTGGGACGAACTGGCCGCGCGCTTCGCCGTCGACGGGGACTGGCGCCTGGAGCGCGGCCCCGTCACCGCCAAGTCGGTCACGCCGATGCGCAGTCTGGTCCGTGAACCGATGCGTCACGGGCGGCTGTTCCTCGCGGGCGACGCCGCCCACATCGTGCCGCCGACCGGTGCCAAGGGGCTCAACCTCGCGGTGTCCGACGTACGGGTCCTCGCGCAGGGCTTCGCCGAGCTGCACCGCTCGGGATCCTCCCGGCTGCTCGACCGCTACTCCGAGGTGGCGCTCACCCGGGTGTGGCAGGCCACCCGTTTCTCGTACGACATGACTAAGATGTTGCACGCTCAACCAGATGGCGACGCCTTCGAAGCCCGGATGCAGCTCGCGCGGCTGCGCCGGATCACGGCGTCCCGCACCGCGGCCGCCGAACTGGCCGCGCACTACACGGGACTTCCGCTCGGCTTATGAGCCGTCCGACGACCCGGCGCCGAGCCCCGTGCCCGACGCGGCCCGCAGGCCGGAACGACGGCCCGCCGGACCCGACGAGCCGTACCACCGCCGAGCACCCGCATCACCCGCGACACCCGACGAGCCGTACCACCGCCGAGCACCCGCATCACCCGCGACACCCGACGAGCCGTACCACCGCCGAGCACCCGCATCACCCGCGACACCCGACGAGCCGTACCACCGCCGAGCACCCGCATCACCCGACGAGCCGTATCACCGACGGACCACCCGCAGCACCCGTGTGAGATCAGGGAACGATCGGAGAGCCGACATGCCGCTGCTCGACCCCACGACCTGGCAGACCCGCCCGCTCTCGGGCGGTGAGCACCCCGTCACCGAGCCCGCCACCGGAGAACGTCTCGGCGCCGTCACGCTCGCCGCGGCCGACGATGTCGCCGAAGCCGCCCGGGCCGCCCACGCGGCCCGCACCGAGTGGGCCGCGGCCCCGCATTTCGTGCGGGCCGCGGTGCTGCGCAAGGCCGGAGACCTCTTCGCCGAGCACGCCGACGAACTGCGCGACTGGATCGTGCGCGAGTCCGGCTCCATCCCCGGCAAGGCGGACTTCGAACTGCACGTCGCCGCCCAGGAGTGCTACGAGGCGGCCGCCCTCGCCTCCCGGCCGACGGGCCAGGTCCTGCCCTCGGAGGCCCCGCGTCTGTCGTACACGCGCCGCGTCCCGGTCGGTGTGGTGGGCGTGATCGCGCCCTTCAACGCGCCGCTGATCCTCTCGATCCGCTCGGTGGCCCCGGCGCTCGCGCTCGGCAACGGCGTGGTCCTCAAGCCGGATCCGCGGACCGCGGTGTGCGGCGGCCTCGCGCAGGCCGCCGTCTTCGCCGAGGCCGGGCTTCCCGACGGGCTGCTGCACGTCCTGCCCGGTGGCGCCGAGGTCGGTCAGGCGCTCGTCGTCGACCCGCTCGTCCCGGTCATCTCCTTCACCGGCTCGACCGGTGCGGGGCGCGCGGTCGGGGAGACGGCGGGCCGTCACCTCAAGCGCGCCCACCTCGAACTGGGCGGCAACTCCGCTCTGGTCGTCCTCGCGGACGCGGACCTCGACGCCGTCATCTCCACGGCCGCGTGGGGCTCGTTCTTCCACCAGGGCCAGATCTGCATGACGACCGGTCGCCACCTGGTCCACGCCTCGCTGTACGAGGAGTACGTCGAACGGCTCGCGGCGAAGGCCGACTCGCTGGCCGTCGGTGACCCCCACCGCGAGCAGGTGCATCTCGGGCCCATCATCGACGACGCCCAACTCGCCAAGATCCGGGGGCTGGTGGAGGCCAGCACGGCCCGCGGCGCGAAGCTGGCGGCGGGCGGGGAACACGACCGGCTCTTCTACCGGCCGACCGTGCTGGCGGGGGTCGACGACACGACCCCGGCGTACACGGAGGAGGTCTTCGGACCGGTCGCGCCGGTCCGCTCCTTCGACACCCTCGACGAGGTCGCGGCCCTGGCCTCCGCGGGACCGTACGGTCTCTCGCTGGGCATCGTGACCCGCGACACCGGGCGAGGTCTCGAACTCGCCGACCGCATCCCGACCGGGATCGTCCACATCAACGACCAGACCGTCAACGACGAGGCCGTCGCGCCCTTCGGCGGGACCGCCGCCTCCGGGACCGGCGCGCGCTTCGGCGGAGACGCCAACCTGGACGCGTTCACCGACATCCGCTGGACGACGGTGCGCGGGGACGTGGCCGGATACCCGTTCTAGACACCGCCGGGCGCCGCGCGGGCACGCCTCGTGGCCGGGACTCGCCACGCCCTCGCCACGTCCTCGCCGCGGGACACGGCGCGTCACCCGGTGCCGCCGCCAGTGCGGCGGGCCGCCGGGTGACGCCGTGCCCGCTTCAGGTCACTCGCCGCCCGGGGCCTGCTGACCCTCGGCCGCCGCGGCCTGCTGGGCCGCGACCGACTTGCGGACCTCGTCCATGTCGAGCTTCCGCGCCTGCCCGATCACGTCCTCCAGGGCCTCCGCGGGGAGCGCCCCGGGCTGCGCGAAGATCGCGACCTGGTCGCGCACGATCATCAGGGTCGGGATGGACTGGATGTCGAAGGCGGCCGCGAGCTCCGGCTGCGCCTCGGTGTCGACCTTGGCGAAGACCAGGTCCGGGTTCGCGTCGGCGGCCTTCTCGTAGACCGGTGCGAACTGACGGCACGGCCCGCACCAGGACGCCCAGAAGTCGATCAGGACGAACTCGTTGTCCGTGACCGTCTGGTCGAAGTTCTCCTTGGTGAGCTCCACGGTGCTGCTCATGCGATATTCCCTCTTCCTGACGTCCGGCTCATGCCGGTTTGCACAACGCCACCCACCGGGGGCGTATTCCGCGCCCGTACCCGTGTGGCCACGACGCACACCAGCAACCAGACTGGCCCCATGACGGAAACGGAATCCATCGCCTACGACGTCGTGGTGCTCGGTGCCGGGCCCGTGGGGGAGAACGTGGCCGACCGCGCTCGCGCGGCCGGCCTCTCCACCGCGGTCGTGGAGAGCGAACTGGTCGGCGGCGAGTGCTCGTACTGGGCGTGCATGCCCAGCAAGGCCCTGCTGCGCCCTGCCATCGCCCGCGCCGACGCCCGCCGCGTACCCGGCCTCGCCCAGGCCGTACAGGGCCCCCTCGACGCCCCCGCGGTGCTCGCCCGCCGCGACTGGTTCACCTCGGACTGGAAGGACGACGGCCAGATCGGCTGGCTGGACGGCATCGGAGCGGTGCTGTACCGCGGTCACGGCCGCCTGGCCGGCCCCCGCACGGTGACGGTCGAGGGCCCCGACGGCACCCGGACCACGCTCACGGCGCGGCACGCGGTCGCCGTCTGCACCGGCACCCGCGCCCTCCTGCCCGACCTGCCCGGACTCGACCAGGTCAAGCCGTGGACGAGCCGCGAGGCCACCAGCGCGCACGCCGTGCCGGGGCGCCTGATCGTGGTCGGCGGCGGCGTGGTCGCCGCCGAGATGGCCACGGCCTGGCAGGCCCTCGGATCCCAGGTCACCCTGCTCGTCCGTGGCAAGGGCCTGCTGCCCCGCATGGAGCCCTTCGCCGGTGAACTGGTCGCCGAGGCGCTGACCGAGGCCGGAGCGGATGTGCGCACCGGCGTCTCGGTGACCGCCGTGTCCCGCGAGGGCTCGACGGTGGTCGCGCTCACGGACACCGGCGACCGCATCGAGGCCGACGAGATCCTCTTCGCCACCGGCCGGGCACCCCGCACCGACGACCTCGGCCTCGGCACCGTGGGCCTGGGGGACGGCACCTGGCTGGAGGTCGACGACAGCCTCCGCGTCGTCGGCAGCGAGTGGCTGTACGCCGTCGGGGACGTCAACCACCGCGCCCTGCTGACCCACCAGGGCAAGTACCAGGCCCGGATCGCGGGGGCCGCCATCGCCGCGCGCGCCGCCGGGGTGCCGCTGCTGGAGACGGACCCGTGGGGCGCGCACGCCGCGACCGCAGACCACGCCGGCGTCCCGCAGGTCGTCTTCACCGACCCGGAGGCGGCGGCCGTCGGCCTCTCCCTCGCGGAGGCGGAACAGGCGGGCCACCGGGTACGGGCCGTCGACGTCGACATGTCCTCGGTCGCCGGCGCGGGCCTCTACGCCGACGGCTATCGCGGCAAGGCCCGCATGATCGTCGACATCAACCGCGAGGTCGTCCTCGGTCTCACCCTGGTCGGCCCCGGCGTCGGCGAACTGATCCACTCCGCGACCGTCGCCGTAGTCGGCGAGGTCCCGATCAGCCGCCTCTGGCACGCCGTCCCGTCCTACCCGACGGTCAGCGAGGTCTGGCTGCGGCTCCTGGAGGCTTACCGGGACGCGTGAGCGGGCCGGCCGGGGATACCCCGGCCACGGACCGACAGGCCGGGCGACGCAGGGTGCGCCGCCCGGCCTGCCCCTTCCCCGATGACCGAACGTCAGGCGAGGGCGACCAACTCCCGGTACTCCTCGCTCCACAGGTCCTCGTCCGCGTCCCGCCGCCGCTATCCCGGGAGCGTGAACCCCAGTTCCTGGGCGGCCCGTTCCGGTGTCGGCTGGCCCCAGAGTTCGGCCGCTGCCCAGTTCGAGGACAGGCTGCGCGGTTCCGCGCGGTCGAGGTAGAGCGTTCCGTCCAGGTGGTCCGTCTCGTGCTGGACGATGCGGGCCGGCCAGCCTCGGAACACCTCGTCGACCGGCAGCCCGTTCTCGTCCCACGCGGTCAGCCGCACCTCCTCGGGGCGGGCCACCACCGCCTGGTAGCCGGGGACGCTCAGGCAGCCCTCGAAGAACGCGGCGCGGGCCTGGCCGACTGCCTCGTACGACGGATTCACCAGGACGCGGAACGGCTGCGGAACCCGTCCGCGGGCCAGGCGGATCTCCTCGGGGACCGGTGCCGGGTCCTCGATGACGGCGAGCCGCAGCGGCACCCCCACCTGCGGGGCCGCGAGGCCGACGCCCGGTGCCGCGTGCATCGTGGCCCGCAGGGCGGCCACGAACCGCGTCAGCAGACCCGGCTCCAGCTGTCCGTCGAACGGCTCGGCCGCCATCCGCAGCACGGGGTCGCCGGCTCCGAAGATCGGCAACGGACCTTCGTGTTCGAGGAGTTCCTCGACCAGGTCGCTGAGGGTGCGGGAGGCGCTGGAGTCACGTTCGGATGCCATCGGGCCAGGATGCCAAGCCGGCTCGCTCGGATCGAGGCGGCGCCGGGCGAGTCCCGCGACTTCTCGGGACACCCGGCGCTTTCGGACTGAGCGCGGCCCTTTCGGGAGGCGCGGGCGTCCGGTGCCCGTGCACGCCGGAGGGCCGGTCACCGAGGTGACCGGCCCTCCGGCGTGGGAACCGCGGCGGGACGGGCGACGGACACCCGCCCGATGGTGCGGCGGAACGCAGCAGGCCTGCTGAGGATCAGGCCTGCTGGAAGTCGCCCGCGAGCGCCGACGCGATCCGCAGGTGCGACGCCGCCTCCGCGTGCCGCCCCTGGCGCTCCAGCGTCCGCCCCAGCATGAGGCGGGCGTAGTGCTCGACCGGGTCGATCTCCACCAGTGCCCGCAACTCGGTCTCGGCGCGGCCCAGTTGGGCCGAGTGGTAGTACGAACGGGCCAGCAGCAGCCGGGGCCCCACCTGCTCCGGGGTCTCCTCGACCAGCCCGTCCAGCACCCGCGCCGCCGCGGCGTAGTCCTTGGCGTCGAAGAACAGCTGCGCCCGCTCCCAGCGCTCCGCGGCCGTTCCGTGGTCGTAGTACGTCGTGTCCACTGCGGACCTCCTTCGACGTCCACAACCGACCGGGTTGGTTGAATATTCCACGACCTGACGGTGGTCAGGCCGGTTCACGCCTCGGCGAGCTCCGCGTCCGCCCGCTCGGTGACGAGGGTGAGGACCCGCCCGGCGGCCGCGAGGTCCTCGGCCGGGATCCCCGCGTAGAGCCGCGCCGCGATCGCGTTGCCCGCGGTGCGGATCGAGTCGAAGAGCTCGCGCCCGGCATCGGTCAGGGACACCTGCCCGGCGCCGGGCTCCGCCAGGAGTTCGTCCGCCGTCATCTCCTCGACGGTCGCGCGGGCCACCGACTCCTCGATCTTCAGTGCGCCGGTCAGCCGGCCCACCAGCCATGCGCGCTCGGCCGTCCCGCCGTTGTCGGAGACGGCCCGCAGGGCCACGGACCGGTTGAAGCTGGTGCCGCTGCGCGCCAGCACCCGCTCCAGGGCGGCACGGCTCGCGTAGTGGGCCAGGCCGATGACCTGGCCGTTGACGGGGAGGGCGGTGGGGGTTGACGGAACGGAGGTGCTCATGACTGCTCCTTGGAAGAGGTCGCGTCCGGAACCGCTCCGGCTCCGGCGTGCGGATCGAGCGGTACGTCGAGCAGGGTGGCCAGTTCAAGGCTGAACGCCCGTGTACGGTCGCCCGCGAGGCCGCCCAGGGGGCCGAGAAGCTGTTCGAGCAGGCCCTGGACCACGGTGATCGCGCGGCCGGTGATCTCGCGCCCCTCCTCGGTGAGGGACAACTGCACCGCGCGGGGGTCCGCCGGGTCGCGGGTGCGGTCGACGATGCCGGCGGCCTCCAGGGACCGGGCCAGCTTCGAGACGTAGAGCGGTTCGAGTCCCGTGTGGTCGGCGAGCCGGCGCTGGCTGGGGCGCACGCCGTCCCGGTGCATGCCGTACAGCGACGCGACCAGCGAATACTGCGCGTGCGTCAGGCCCAGCGGACCCACCGCCCGGTCGACCGAGACCCGCCACTTCATGGACAGGCGCCAGACGAGGAAACCGGGCGTCGCGTTCTCGGGGACCGACTGCGCAGAACTCATGAAAGAAACAGTACATGGCTACTATGTACATGGCTACTATACGACGGACCGGTGCCGGCGCCGGTGCCGGCGCCGGTGATCGCGAGCGGTGGCTGCCGCGTCGCCGGGAGCGGGGCCGGAACCCCGATGGGACAGGACAGCTCCGTCCAATGGCGTACGGACCCGCTCGGAACTCCCGACCCATCGCGCCTGTTCTGAGCCAAGTGCCCCTGGATGGGCGGTTCGACGACCTGACGCGGGGTCCCCGACAGGTCTAGGTTGTGGGCCATGAGCAATCTTGATCAGGAGGCGGTTCCCGCTCTCTGCGGTGGCCGCGGGTTCGTGGTGGCCGAGCCGGTGCGCGAACTCCTCAGCCCTCGCCGGGTCAAGCTCGGCGAGTCCACCGAAGTCCGCCGCCTGCTCCCCAACCTGGGTCGGCGCATGGTCGGCGCCTGGTGCTTCGTCGACCACTACGGGCCCGACGACATCGCCGACGAACCCGGCATGCAGGTCCCGCCGCACCCGCACATGGGCCTGCAGACCGTGAGCTGGCTGCACGAGGGCGAGGTCCTGCACCGCGACTCCACGGGCAGCCTCCAGACGATCCGCCCGCGCGAACTGGGCCTGATGACCTCCGGTCGCGCGATCAGCCACTCCGAGGAGAGCCCCCGGCCGCACGCCCGCCTGCTGCACGGCGCGCAGCTCTGGGTCGCCCTGCCGGACAGCCACCGGCACACCGACCCGCACTTCGAGCATCACGGCGAACTGCCCGTCGTCACCGCCCCCGGCCTGCGCGCCACGCTCCTGCTGGGCACGGTCGACGGCACCACCTCGCCCGGCACGACGTACACCCCGATCGTCGGAGCCGACCTGGCCCTCGCGAGCGGGGCGGACCTGCGCCTGCCGCTGGAGCCCGACTTCGAGTACGCCGTCCTCGCCATGTCGGGCGAGACCCATGTCGACGGGGTGCCGATGCTCCCCGGCTCCATGCTGTACCTCGGCTGCGGCCGGACCGAACTCCCGCTGCGCGCCGCGACGGACGCGGGCCTCATGCTCCTGGGCGGTGAACCGTTCGAGGAGGAGCTGATCATGTGGTGGAACTTCATCGGACGCACCCAGGCGGAGATCGAACAGGCCCGCCAGGACTGGGCGAAGGGCTCCCGCTTCGGTGAGGTGAAGGGCTACGACGGCGCGCCGCTGCATGCCCCTGACCTGCCGCCGGTGCCCCTGAAGCCCCGCGGCCGGGTGCGCTGACCGGAGTGCCCCGCCCGCACGGCCGGGGACCGGACGCCCCACGCGGCGGAGTGTGAGGCGGACGCCCCAAGTGGTCGTGCTGGAGGTCTTGCTGTACCGGCAGTTCAAGCGGGGAGCGCGAGGTCGCACGCACGGGACCCGGACATGCGAGAGGGGCAGCCGCTCGCCGGCCGCCCCCCGTCGGGATCCCGTGCCGCGAACTCACGCGCCCGGCGCCACCGCCTCGACCGCCGGAGTGCGCAGCGCCGCCCGTGCCGTCAGCAGGCCGGTCCCCAGCGTCACCGCCGTCGCGACCGCGACGACGGCGAGCCAGATGCCCGGACCCCGGCCCGGCCACGCGGCGTCCGTGCGGACCAGCGTGAACGGGACGATCCCGGCGAGCGCCGCACCGGTGCCGAGCAGGACGCCCGTCACCGTGAGGATCACGCCCTCCGTGCCGACCGTGCCGAGCACCTGGCCCGGGGTCGCGCCGGCCAGCCGCTGACCGCCGAACTCCCTGCTCCGGTACGTCGTCGCCGCGTACAGGGAGTTCACGAGCATGACGCAGGAGAACACCACGATGATGCCGACGACGACCAGGTTCAGGGTCTCCAGGTTCTTCGAGTCGACGGACTTCACCAGCCCCGAGGCATCGATCGCGTCGTTCTCGACGGCCTGCATGTACAGCGTCGCCGTCGCCATGCAGGTGAACAGGATCAGCGGCATCAGGACACCGGACAGCTCGTCCGCGCGGCGCCGCAGATTGCGTACCGCGAGATAGCCGCTCGGACCCGACAGGGGCAGCCGGTCGAGCAGCGCCGTCAGGAGCCGCGGCGAGAGCGACGCGCAGCCCATCGACAGCAGGATCGCTCCGTAGGCCGGCGGTGCCATCAGCGCCGCGTCGTCCGCCGAGAAGGCGAACGTCGAACACACGGCGGCGGCACCGACGGCCGTCGCCGCGTACGCCAGAACCTTCCGTGTCCGGCCGACCGGCCGCTGTCCGCGGGTCGCGCGCCGCACCGCGAGGAACGCGGCGCCCGCCGACGCGAGCAGCGTGATGCCGAGGCCCGACATGAGGGCGACGGGACCGAAGACGTAGTCCACGGACCGCCGCACCTGGCCGCTGTCCTCGAACACGCCCAGCAGGGCCCGCCCGCCGAGCATCGCCGGTCCGACGGCCAGCAGTACCCCCACCAGTGCGACCGCCACCGCCTCACCGACCACCATCCGCCGGATCTGCCCCGGGGTGGCGCCCGAGCGGCGCAACAGCTCGGTCTCGGCGCCGCGTTGCCGCACGTTCACCGTGAGCGTCGAGGCGACCGCGAAGAACACCAGCAGGGTGCCGTACCCGCCGACCACGCTCGCCGCGGTGGACAGCGACTCGGCGCTCACCGGGTCCACGCCGGGCTGCCCGGCCGTGTCGTGCAGCGAGTCGAAGGTCATGACGACCACGGCACCCAGGAACGCCGACAGCAGGGTCGCGGTGAAGCGGCCGGGACGCTTGCGGAGGGAGCGCAGGGCAAGGGAGAGGGTGACCATGACTCACGCTCCCAGCGGTGCGTCGTCGCCGAGGTGCGCCAGACGTTCGGCGACCGCGTCCACGGTCGGCGCCCGCAGTTCGCCCGCGAGCCGTCCGTCCGCCAGGAACACGACCGCGTCCGCGTGGGACGCCGCGAGCGGATCGTGCGTCACCATCACCACCGTGGTGCCGTGTTCGGTCACCGCTCGGCGCAGCAGCGCCAGCACCTCCCGGGCGCTGCGGGTGTCCAGGGCGCCGGTCGGCTCGTCCGCGAAGATCACCCGCGGCTGGGTGATCAGCGCCCGGGCGATCGCCGCCCGCTGCCGCTGCCCGCCCGAGAGCTGCTCGGGCAGATGCCCCAGCCGGTCGCCCAGACCGAGCGACGTGAGGACCTGCCGGGCCCGGGCCCTGTCCACGCGACGCCGGGCCAGCCGGAGCGGCAGCACCGTGTTCTGCGCGACCGTCAGCGTCGGCAGCAGGTTGTACTGCTGGAACACGAAGCCGATCCGCTCCCGCCGGAACCGGGTCCGCTCCGCCTCACCGCCGCTCGTCATCTCCGTGCCGTCGACCATCACGATGCCGCTGTCGGGCCGGTCGAGACCGGCGGCGCACTGCAGCAACGTGGACTTCCCCGACCCCGACGGGCCCATGACCGCGGTGAACGTACCCCGCGCCAGACCGAGCGTCACCCCGTCGAGCGCCGTCACGGCGCTCTCCGCCTCCCCGTACGTCCTCGTGACCTTGACCAGCCGCAGAGCCTCCGGGGCAGGGCCCGTGTCCTGGGTGCGGCGCGCTGAGCGGAACATCGTCATCGCCCTCCGTCCGGCACGTCCTGTGCCTCGTCCACGACGCTACGGAGACGGCGTCGCGACCACACGGGGCGCAGAACCCGTATCGCGCGGTGTACTCAGCGCCACCCCCGCGCACCGGGCCACCCCCGTACGGGCCACCACAACGCGCGCACCCTGCCGACCACCCGGTGCAATGGACGCGTGACCGCGCCCCCGGACGACTGCCTCGCGCGCAACGAGTGGAT
The DNA here is from genome assembly GCF_002078175.1 of Streptomyces sp. M41(2017). Taxonomy (GTDB): domain Bacteria; phylum Actinomycetota; class Actinomycetes; order Streptomycetales; family Streptomycetaceae; genus Streptomyces. Next base: position 5,139,327 of record NZ_MWFK01000001.1, read on the forward strand.
CTGCGGCGAGTACCTGAGCACGCGTCGCCACATCCTCGTCGACGCGACGGTCCAGCACCTCCAGCTCACGGCGGTCGCCGTCGCGATCGCCCTCGTCCTCGCCGTGCCGCTCGCCGTCCTCGCCCGGCGCTGGCGCTGGGCGGCCGGACCGGTCCTCGCGGTGACGACGATCCTCTACACGGTCCCCTCGCTCGCGATGTTCTCGCTCCTGCTGCCCGTGTACGGCCTGTCCGCCTCGCTGGTCGCCGCCGGGCTCGTCCTGTACTCGCTGACGCTCCTCGTGCGGAACATCCTCGCCGGGCTGCGCGCCGTCCCCGAGGAGACCCGGCAGGCCGCACGGGGCATGGGATACGGGCCGATCCGGCTGCTCCTCACCGTCGAACTCCCGCTCGCCGTCCCCGCCGCGATGGCCGGCCTGCGGATCGCCACCGTGTCGGCCGTCTCGCTCGTCACCGTCGGCGCGATCGTCGGCTTCGGGGGACTCGGCAACCTCATCTACGCGGGCATGAACACCTACTTCAAGGCCCAGGTGCTCACCGCGTCCGTGCTGTGCGTCGTCATCGCCGTCGCGGCCGACCTGCTGCTGCTCGGCGTGCAGTGGCTCATCACGCCCTGGACGCGGGCGGCCCGCCGGTGAACACACTGACCGGGGCCTGGGACTGGCTCACCGACCCCGCCCACTGGTCGGGCGACGACGGCGTCTGGCACCGCCTCGCCCAGCATCTCGTCCTCACGGTCGTCTGCCTGGTCATCAGCTGTCTGATCGCGCTGCCCGTCGCCCTCGTCCTCGGCCATCTCGGCAAGGGCGGCGCGCTCGCCGTGAACATCTCCAACGTGGGCCGCGCGATCCCCACGTTCGCGGTGCTGGTGATCCTGCTGCTCACGCCGATCGGCCGGTGGGGCGAGGGCCCCACCGTCGTCGCGCTGGTCCTCTTCGCCGTACCGCCGCTGCTCACCAACGCCTACGTCGGGATGCGCGAGGTCGACCGTGACGTCGTACGGGCGGCGCGCGGGATGGGCATGACCGGACGCCAGATGCTCTTCGGCGTGGAAGTGCCGCTCGCCCTCCCGATGATCATGAACGGGGTGCGGATCGCCGCCGTCCAGCTCGTCGCGACCGCCACCATCGCGGCCCTCGCGGGCGGCGGCGGCCTCGGCCGGATCATCACCGCGGGGTTCAACCTGGCGAGCACCCCGCAGGTCGTCGCGGGAGCCGTCCTGGTGGCCGTGTTCGCCCTGATCGTCGAAGCCGTCTTCGAGATCGCGGAGCGGCTGTCCCCGCGGTGGGCGCGGGGCACCCGGTGAGGCGCGGCGCCGCCACCCTCGCGGTGCCGGCCCTGGCGATCGCGCTCCTGGCCGGGGGCTGCGGCACGGGGCCCTCGCTGGAGACGCAGGGCGACGTCACCGCCCCGCCGGGCGACAGCAAGAACCTGACCGTGGGCTCGGCCGGTTTCACCGAGAGCGACCTGCTCGCCCAGATGTACTCCCTGCTGCTCGAGCAGGCCGGCTACAAGACGTCGATGCTCACCGTCGCCAACCGCGAACTGTACGAACCCGCGCTCGAATCGGGCCAGATCGACGTGGTCGCCGAGTACGCCGCCACCTTCGCCGACTGGCTGAACGCGAAGACCAACGGAGCCGACGCGCCGCCGGTCGGCTCACCCGACCTCGACGCCACCATGACCGCCCTGCGCAAGCTCGCGACACCCCGCGGCCTCACCGTCCTCGACCCGGGCAGGGCGGTCGACCAGAACGCCTTCGCGGTGACCAAGGAGTACGCCCGCGAGCACCACCTCAAGACCCTCAGCGATCTCGGCAGATCCGGTCTGAAGGTCCGCCTCGCCGCGGGCGACGAATGCGTCGAGCGGCCGTACTGCGAACCCGGTCTGAGGAAGACGTACGGGATCGACATCACCGGCGTCGACCCGAAGGGCGTCGGCACCACCCAGGCCAAGAAGGCCGTGCAGAACGGCCAGGACCAGATGGTGCTGACCACCACCACCGACGCCACCCTGGACGAGTTCGGCCTGGTTCTGCTCGCCGACGACAAGCACCTCCAGAACGCCGACTACCTCGTCCCCGTCGTCAACCGCGCCCGCGCCGGCGGCGAGGGACCCGCCAAGGCGCTCGACCGGCTCAACCAGGTCCTCACCACCGCCGACCTGGCCACCATGAACGAGCAGGTGGACAGCTGGCGCCGCCTCCCGGAGGACGTGGCCCGCACCTATCTGAAGGACAAGGGCCTGCTGAAGTGAGGGGCGGGCGTCCTCGCGGGGACTGTCAGTGGCACGCGGTAGCTTCCGGGCATGGGGATCTACCTGGTCAGTATCAGCGCGGGCGAATGGTCCGGCGAGGACGACGACGAGGACGAGGACGAGGAAGAGGAGGGGACCGGATACGGGCCGCGTGCCGCCGCGTTGAACGACGCCTTGCGCGCCCGTGGCCTGCCGCCGTTCACCTCCCTGCCCGAAGAGGCGCCCTTCGTCCGGGGTTCCGGGCTCGCCTTCGAGGAGAAGCTCGTCCCGCCGATGGACGGCTTCGTCGCGCTGTGCGAGGCCCACTTGTCCCCGGCGGAGACCGAGGTGCTCTGCGGCTGGACGCTGCTGGTGCCGATATCGCTCGACGAGGAGATCTCGCTGCCGGTCGCCTCCGCCTACACGGACGAGACGATGGTCGCCGGCGCACCCCAGGTGCTGGCGCTCGCGGAGCGTCTCGCCGAGGCGGTCGGGCTGCCGTCCGCCGTCCCCGCGACGTCCGACAACCTGGAATTGACGACGTGGTTCCGGGACGGGGCGGCGAAGGACCTGGCGGCCACCCGCCCGGGGCCCTGGGCCGACGACCTGGACACGGCCTTCTACGTCGCGCTGTACCTGCGCGCGGCCCAGTTCGTGCTGCGCCGCGGCAGCCCGGTCGCCTATTCCTGACGATCCCTCCCTCAGGCGTCCGCCACCGAGTCGAAGTCGACCTGGCCGCGCGGGACCCCCCGGGCGTCGGCGTCGACCGAGCGGCGCAGGGCCTCGTGGAGTTTGGCGGGGGTGAGGACGCCGAGGAAGCGGGCGCCGTCGAGGACGGCGACCCAGCCGGCGTCGTGCTGCAGCATCACACCGAACGCCTGCTTCAGCGGGGCTCCCACCGGGACCCAGGAGTTCATCCGGTGGGCGTACGCACCGACCAGGCCGCCCGCGCCGAGTTCGTCGACGCCGACCCAGCCGTGCAGGTCGCCGTCCGTGTCGAGGACCACGGCCCAGCGGGAGCCGTCCCCGCGCAGCCGCGCCGCGGCCCCGGCGGCACTCTCGTCGAGCCGTGCGACCGGCGGCTGTTCCAGGTCGTCGGCCTCGATCTCGGTGACCGACAGCCGCTTCAGCCCGCGGTCGGCGCCGACGAACTCGGCGACGTACGGCGTGGCAGGGGTTCCCAGGACCGCTCCCGGGGTGTCGAACTGCTCGATGCGCCCCTGCCCGTACACCGCGATCCGGTCGCCGAGGCGGACGGCCTCCTCGATGTCGTGGGTGACCAGCAGCACCGTCTTGCGGACGGATCGCTGCATGCTCAGGAACTCGTCCTGCAACTGCTCCCGCACCACCGGGTCCACGGCGCCGAACGGCTCGTCCATCAGCAGTACCGGCGGATCGGCGGCCAGCGCCCGCGCCACCCCGACCCGCTGGCGCTGACCACCCGACAACTGCTCGGGGTAGCGCGACCCGTAGGTGGCGGGGTCGAGGCCGACCAGGTCGAGGAGTTCGGCTGCTCGTGCGCGGGCCTTGGCCTTCTTCCAGCCGACCAGGGTCGGCACGGTCGCCGTGTTGTCCAGGATCGTCCGGTGCGGGAACAGGCCGACCTGCTGGATGACGTACCCGATCCGGGGCCGCAGCCGCACGGGGTCGACCTCGGCGATGTCCTCGCCGTTCACGAGGATCCGGCCCGACGTCGGCTCGATCAGCCGGTTCACCATCATCATGGTCGTCGTCTTGCCGCAGCCCGACGGGCCGACGAGCGTGACGAGTTCACCCTCGTCCACCTCGAAGGAGAGGTCGTCCACGGCCTTCGTACCGTCCGGGTAGACCTTGCTGACCTGCTCGAACCGGATCATGTCCTCACGCTAACCGCGCGACGTGCTCCCCGCTCGACGGCGGGACGCCCTAGGAAGCGTCGTCGACCAGCACCACCTCCAGGGTGCGCGGGCCGTGCACCCCCTCCACCCGGTCCAGTTCGATGTCGCTGGTCGCGGAGGGGCCGGAGATCCAGGTCAGCGGGCGTGCCGGGTCCAGACGTTCCAGGGCCTGCGGCACGGAGGAGACGACCTGACCGGGGACCCGGACGACACAGATGTGGTGGTCCGGCACGAGGGTGATGCGGCGCCGGCCCTGGTCGGGGGAGGCGTCCAGGACGATGGTGCCGGTCTCGGCGACGGCCACCGCGCATGCGGTGACCACGCTGTCGACCGCGTCCAGCTCGTGGGCCGTGCCCGTGGCGCGGTCCGCGACGAGCGTCACCGCGCTCTCCGCGAGCCAGGCCCCGTCGAGGCCCTCCGGTACGACGACCGTGCCGGAACCCCGGGCGGCCAGCAGACCGGCGATGGTCGCCGGCAGCGCGTCGGCCGCGCAGCGGTGCACGACCGCCCGGTAGTCCGCCAGGTTCTCCGCGAGCAACGCGACCGTCCGGTCTGTGGACCGTTCTCCGTGCTCGCGCAGATAACTCCGGTCCACGGCCCGCTCGTACGGGGTGTCGTCGTCGCGGATGTCGGCGGTCGCCCGCCGCACCCGGCCGAGGATGAGATCCCTGCTGCTCACTTCGTCACGTCCTTTCCGCCCCGCGTCCGCTGCCACCAGTCGCGGAACGACTCCGCCGGTACCTCCGGCAGATCGCGGGTGGCGCTCCATGCCCGGCCCGGCCCCGGCAGGGTGCGCGGGTGGAAGCGCCGGGTCCGCGACGCCAGCCGCTGGCCGCCGCGCAGCGCGCCGGGATGGCTGAAGGCCCACCGTGCCGCTCGCATCGCCGCCCGCTCCGCCGCGTGCCCCTTGGCGGGCTTGAGGAGGACCCGGTTCCCGTCGCGTGTGGCGGGTCCTCCCTCGGCGATCCGCTCGCGCAGATGCACGAGGACCTCCGGGATGTCGATGGCGACGGGGCACACCTCGTAGCAGGCGCCGCACAGTGATGAGGCGTACGGCAGGGAGGCGTCGATCTCACTGCCGGTGCCCCGCAGCTGCGGGCTCAGGATGGCGCCGATCGGCCCCGGGTAGACCGAGCCGTAGGCGTGTCCGCCCGCCCGCTCGTACACCGGGCAGACGTTGAGGCAGGCCGAACAGCGGATGCAGCGCAGGGCCTGGCGGCCGACCTCGTCGGCGAGCGTGTCGGTACGGCCGTTGTCCAGCAGCACCAGATGGAAGGTCCCCGGCCCGTCGCCCTCCCCAGCGCGACCGTCCTTGGTTCCCGTCCACATCGACGTGTACGGGTTCATGCGCTCGGCCGTGGAGGAGCGCGGGAGGGTCTGCAGGAACACCTCCAGGTCCCGCCAGCTCGGCACGATCTTCTCGATGCCGACCACCGAGATCAGGGTCTCGGGGAGCGTCAGACACATTCGCCCGTTGCCCTCGGACTCCACGACGACGAGCGTGCCGGTCTCGGCGACCATGAAGTTGGCGCCGGAGATGCCGACCTTGGCGCGCAGGAACTTCTCGCGCAGGTGCAGACGTGCGGCCTCCGCCAGTTCGGCGGGCGTGTCGGTGAGTCCCTCGGGCGCGGGCCGGCCCCACTCGCCCATCTCGCGGGCGAAGATGTCGCGGATCTCGCCGCGGTTGCGGTGGATCGCGGGGACGAGGATGTGCGACGGCCGGTCCTTGCCCAACTGCACGATCAGCTCGGCGAGATCGGTCTCGTAGGCGTGGATGCCCGCGGCCTCCAGCGCCTCGTTCAGCCCGATCTCCTGGGTGGCCATCGACTTGACCTTGACGACCTCGGTCTCGCCGGTCATCCTCACCAGCGCGGTGACGATCCGGTTGGCCTCGTCGGCGTCGGCGGCCCAGTGCACGACGCCGCCCGCCGCGGTGACCGCCTCCTCCAACTGGACGAGATAGCGGTCGAGATGCCGGAGCGTGTGGTCCTTGATCTGCTTCCCTGCCTCGCGCAGCGCCGCCCAGTCGGAGACCTCCGCGACGGCCTTCTCGCGCTTGGCGCGGATGGTGTGGGTGGCGTGGCGCAGATTGTCCCGCAGGGTGCTGTCGTGGACGGCCTCGTGCGCGGCCGCGGGAAAGGCCGGCATTCCGACGAACGTTCCGCTCATGCGCTCGGCTCCTCTTCCGTGCTCGCCAGGATCTCCGCGATGTGCACGGGCCGCATGTCCGTGCTGAGGCGGCCCATCGTGCCGCCGATGTGCATCAGACACGAGTTGTCGGCCGCGCACAGCACGTCGGCCCCGGTCGACTCGGCGTTGCGCACCTTGTCGGCACCCATCGCAGCGGACACGTCGGGGTTCTTCACGGCGAAGGTGCCGCCGAAGCCGCAGCACTCGTCCGCGCCGGGCAGCTCCCGCAGTTCGAGCCCCTTGACCGCCTGGAGCAGCCGGTGCGGCCGGTCCCCGAGGCCCAGGCTGCGCAGGCCGTGACAGGTGGGGTGATAGGTCACCGTGTGCGGGTAGTACGCGCCGACGTCCGTCACCCCGAGAACGTCGATGAGGAACTCCGTCAGCTCGTACGTCTTCGGCACGACCGGCGCCAGTGTCCGGGCCAGGCTGTCGCCCCGCCCCTCGGCGCGCGCCCGCTCGCCCATCCGCGGATACAGCTCCCGCACCATCGCCCCGCACGACCCCGACGGCGTCACGATCGCGTCGTACGCGCCGAAGACATCGGAGAAGTGACGGGCCAACGGCTCGGCCTCGTGGCGGTAGCCGGTGTTGTAGTGGGCCTGTCCGCAGCAGGTCTGCCCCATCGGGAAATCGACGTCGACACCCAGTCTGGTCAGCAGTTTCACCACGGCGCGGCCGGTGTCCGGATACAGCGTGTCGTTGACACAGGTCAGGAACAGGGCGACTCGCATCGCAGCTCCTTGGTCTCGATCATCGGATGGGTGCAGCGTACGCGGCGGGCACGTGGTGCGGGAGGCACCGCGCGCCCGCCGGACGACGGACGGGTCACGGAGTGCCGAGCCGGGCCTCGGCCGCGCGCCAGGCGGCCGTGTCACCGCGCGGCTCGTAGCGGCGCGGCGGCTGGCTGCGGGCCACCAGCCGGCGCATCCCGGCGCGGTCGCCGACCAGCCCGTGGGCCCGGGCCTGGACGAGGACGTTGCCGAGCGCGGCCGCTTCCGTCGGGCCCGCCACGACGGGCAACCCGCAGGCGTCGGCGGTGAGTTGGCAGAGCAGTTCGTTGCGGGTGCCACCGCCCACGATGTGCACGACGTCGACGGGACGGTCGGCGAGAGCCTGCGCCTCCCGGACCGCGCGGCGGTGGGCGAGCGCGAGGGAGTCGAGGATGCACCGGGTGATCTCGGCGCGGGAGGCCGGCACCGGCTGCCCGGACTCCCGGCACGCCTCCGCGATCCGTGCCGGCATCCGGGCGGGCGCGAGGAACGCCGCGTCGCCCGCGTCCACCACCGACCGCAGCGGCGCCACCTCGGCGGCGGACGACAGGAGTTCGCCGAGATCGGGGTCGCCCCACTCCCGTACGCACTCCTGGAGCAGCCACAGCCCCATGATGTTGCGCAGGTAGCGGACCGTGCCGTCGAGGCCCAGTTCGTTGGTGAAGTTGGCGGCCCGGCTCGCCTCGGTGAGCACCGGCGCGTCCAGTTCCAGACCCGCGAGCGACCAGGTGCCGGTGCAGATGTACGCGAACCGCTCCCCGGTGGCCGGGACGGCGGCCACCGCCGACGCCGTGTCGTGCGAACCGACCGTCGTCACCGGCACCGGCCCGGTCAGCCCGGTCTCCTCCAGGACGCGCGGCAGCAGCGTCCCGGCCGGATCGCCGGGCCGGCGCAGCGGCGCGAACAGCGTGAGGTCGATGCCGAGACGCTCCGCGAGACCGTACGCCCAGTCGCGCGTGCCGGGATCGATCAGCTGCGTGGTGGAGGCGTTCGTGAGCTCGGTGCCGGCCTCGCCCGTGAGCCAGTACGCCAAGAGGTCGGGTACGAGCAACAGCCGTTTCGCGAAGCCGAGTTGAGCGGTGGAGCGGGCCGCCGTCAACTGGTACAGGGTGTTGAACGGCGCGTACTGCAGGCCGGTCGCCGCGTACAGCTCGGCGGCGGGCACGGTCGCCCAGACCTTCTCCGCGACGCCCTCCGTGCGGGTGTCGCGGTAGTGCACCGGGTTGCCGAGCAGCGCCCCGTCCGCGTCCAGCAGGCCGTAGTCCACGGCCCAGCTGTCGATGCCGACGGAGTCGACCTGCCCGGCGGCGCGGAGCCCGTCGAGGACTCCCGCGTACAGCGCGAGGATGTCCCAGCGCAGCCCCTCGGGGCCCCGGACCGGACGGTTCGGGAAGCGGTGCGCCTCCGCCAGGTGCAGGGTGTCCGGGCCGACCCGGCCGACCATGACGCGTCCGCTGGACGCGCCGAGGTCGACCGCGGCGTAGGTGTGCGGGGTGTGCATCGACGTCATCGCAGGAACGCGGCGGCGACGCCGGCGTCGACCGGGACGTGCAGCCCCGTGGTGTGCGTCAGGTCCCCGCCGGTCAGCGCGAACACGGCGTTCGCGACATGCTCCGGCAGCACCTCCCGCTTGAGGATGGTCCGTTGGGCGTAGAACTCGCCGAGCTTCTCCTCCTCGATGCCGTACGTCGCGGCCCGCTGGGCACCCCAGCCGCCCGCGAAGATGCCCGAGCCGCGCACCACCCCGTCCGGGTTGACGCCGTTGACGCGGATGCCGTGTGCGCCCAACTCGGCTGCGAGGAGTCGTACTTGATGAGCCTGGTCGGCCTTGGTGGCGGAGTAGGCGATGTTGTTGGGTCCGGCGAACACCGCGTTCTTGGAGGCGATGTAGACGATGTCCCCGCCCAGTTCCTGCGCGATCATCACCCGGGCCGCCTCGCGCGAGACGAGGAAGGAGCCGCGCGCCATGATGTCGTGCTGGAGGTCCCAGTCCTTCGCCGTGGTCTCCAGCAGCGGCTTGGAGATCGAGATGCCCGCGTTGTTGACCACCAGGTCGACCCCGCCGAATGCCAGCACCGCCGCCTTGAACGCCTCGGCGATCTGCTCCTCGGAGGTGACGTCCACCCGCACCGCGACGGCCTTGTCGGGACCGCCGAGACCGGCGGCGACCTCCTCGGCGCCCTCGGCGTTGAGGTCCGCGACCACCACGCACGCGCCCTCGGCCGCCAGCCGCTCCGCGATGGCCCTGCCGATGCCGCTGCCCGCACCCGTCACCAGTGCCACCCGGGTGGCGAGCGGCTTGGGCTTCGGCATCCGCTGGAGCTTGGCCTCCTCCAGGGCCCAGTACTCGATGCGGAACTTCTCCGACTCCTCGATCGGCGCGTACGTCGAGACGGCCTCGGCGCCGCGCATCACGTTGACGGCGTTCACGTAGAACTCGCCCGCCACCCGTGCCGTCTGCTTGTCCTTGCCGAAGGAGAACATGCCGACCCCGGGAACCAGCACGATCGCCGGGTCGGCGCCGCGCATCGCGGGGGAGCCGGGCTCCGCGTGCCGCTCGTAGTAGGCGGCGTACTCCACGCGGTACTCGGCGTGCAGTTCCTTCAGGCGGGCGACCGCGTCGTCGAGGGAGGCGGCCGGCGACAGGTCGAGGACGAGCGGCCTGACCTTGGTGCGCAGGAAGTGGTCGGGGCACGAGGTGCCGAGCGCCGCGAGCCGGGGGTGTTCGGCGCGGGCGAGGAAGTCCAGCACCTCGTCGGAGTCGGTGAAGTGCCCGACCTGCGGCCGGTCCTGCGAGGCCAGGGCGCGGACATGCGGGGCCAGCGCGGCGGCGCGCTCACGGCGGTCGGCCGGGGCGAGGGGTTCGAACCCCTCGACGACGGGCCCGAACGGCTCGGCCCTGCCGCGGTCGGCGAGGAAGGCCTCGGCGGTGCGGATGATGTGCAGCGAGTTGCGCTCGCACTCCTCGGCCGTGGCGCCCCACGCGGTGATGCCGTGCCCGCCCAGGACACAGCCGATCGCCCCGGGGTTGGCCTCCTTGACCGCCGCGATGTCGAGGCCCAGCTGGAAGCCGGGCCGGCGCCACGGCACCCACACCACGCTGTCGCCGAAGCACTCGGAGGTCAGCTTCTCCCCGTCGGCCGCGCAGGCCAGCGCGATCCCGGAGTCGGGGTGCAGATGGTCGACGTGCGGCGCGTCGACGAGTCCGTGCATCGCGGTGTCGATGGAGGGGGCGGCACCGCCCTTGCCGTGCAGGCAGTAGTCGAAGGCGGCGACCATCTCGTCCTCGCGCTCCACGCCCGGGTACACCTCGGTCATCGCCCGCAGGCGGTCCAGGCGCAGTACCGCGAGCCCGCCCTCGGTGAGCGTGCCGAGGTCGCCGCCCGACCCCTTCACCCACATCAGCTCCACGTCCCCACCGGTCACGGGGTCGGTGTCGGTGCCCTTCGCGGAGGTGTTGCCGCCCGCGTAGTTGGTGTTGCGGGGATCTGCGCCGAGCCGGCGGGACCGGGCCAGCAGAGCGGCGGCTTCGGGATGGGGTGCCATGTTCCGGATCCTTTGGAAGAGGAGGGGAGGAAGGGGGGAGAGGAAGAGGTGCACTAGGGAGGAACCCGAGCGGGAGCGCCCCGTCAGGGGCGCGGGGAACGGCGCGACCGGCCAGAACGGTCCCGCGCCCCGGCGACCGGCCCGCGGGCCGGACGCGACCCGGCGGCCGGCCCCCGCTCCGCCCGGCCGCGGACCTCCGGAGCGGAGGACGGCCCCTCCTCAGGGAGGGCGAGCCCTCGGAAGGAGTGGGAGAGCGGGACCTCGGACCGCGTGAGTCCTCAGAGGGAACGGCCCTCAGAGAGAGCCGGCGCCGATGCGGAACCGGCGCCTCCCTACGCGCCCCACCCCGCCTGCTGTCCCCCCACCCGCTCGGCGGCGATCCGCTCGGCCCACCCCGAGCGGTGGTACGCGGCCACCGGGTCGGGGTCGAGTCCCAGCTCGGTGCGCACCTCGGCGAGCAGCGGCCGCACGTCCGTGTTGTAGGCGTCCATGACGACCGCGTTGGCGGCCAGGACGTCCCCGGAGCGCTGGGCCGCGGCGAGCGCGTCACGGTCGACGAGGAGCGCCTTGGCCGTGGCCTCCTGGACGTTCATCACCGACCGGATGATCGCCGGGATCTTCGCCTCGATGTTGTGGCACTGGTCGAGCATGAAGGCGACGTCCGGGGTGAAGCCGCCGCCGCGGATCACCTCGTACATGATCCGGAACAGCTGGAAGGGGTCGGCCGCGCCGACCATGAGGTCGTCGTCGGCGTAGAAGCGGGAGTTGAAGTCGAAGGCGCCGAGCTTCCCCTCGCGCAGCAGGGTGGCGACGATGAACTCGATGTTGGTGCCGGGCGCGTGGTGCCCGGTGTCGACGACGACCTGTGCCTTGGGGCCGAGCTTGAGGCAGTGCGCGTAGGCCGTGCCCCAGTCGGGGACGTCGGTGGCGTAGAAGGCGGGCTCGAAGAACTTGTACTCCAGCAGCATGCGCTGGTCGTCGCCGAGCCGGTCGTGGACCTGGGCGAGGGCTTCGGTCAGCCGGTCCTGGCGCTCGCGCAGGTCGTCCTGGCCGGGGTAGTTGGTTCCGTCCGCGAACCACAGCTTGAGGTCCCGGGAGCCCGTCGCGTCCATGATGTCGACGCATTCGAGCAGGTGGCCCACGGCCTTGCGGCGCACCGCGGCGTCCGGGTGGCAGACGGACCCGAGCCGGTAGTCGTCGTCCTGGAAGGTGTTGGAGTTGATCGCGCCCAGCTTCAGGCCGCGCTCCTCGGCGTGCTTGGCGAGCGCGGCGAAGTCGTCGACCCGGTCCCAGGGGATGTGCAGGGCGACGGTCGGGGCGGCGCCGGTGAACTCGTGGACCTTGGCGGCGTCGTCGATCTTCTCCTCGGGGGTCCGGGGCACGCCCGGTTGCGCGAAGACCTTGAACCGGGTTCCCGAGTTCCCGTACGCCCATGACGGCGTCTCGACGGCCTGGGTCTTGAGCGCGGCCTTCACCGCGGCGAACTCGGTCACTTCGGGGCTCCTACGACTTCGAGTGGGAACGGCTGTCCGACGGCTTCCTGAACCGCTGCGGTGCCGGCTTCCCGGACGCTTCCCGGGGCCCTGCCACGCGGGCTTCCCCCGAGGCTGATCACCGGCTTGCTGAACACAACGGCTGAAACGATTCAGGAGCGAAGCTATGAGCACCCCGAAGGGCTGTCAACCCCTGCGGCGCCAGCCTTTGTTCGTGACTCTGCTGTGAACTTTGGCCCTCGAAGAATTTCGCCACGAACCCATTGACGTGACCTGGGTGACCTGCCTAACGTCCCGGCAACCCAATTGAAACCTTTCACGACGTCGTGGGGGCCGTCCCGCAGGCGTCGTCGAGGAGCCCCTCATGACCCACCCGTCCGACACGGGACCGACCCCGGTGCTGGCGCTGAAGGACCTGTCGAAGTCCTTCGGCGCCGTGCGCGCCCTGCGGGACGTGTCCCTGGAACTGTTCCCCGGCGAGGTGCACGCGCTCGCCGGAGAGAACGGCGCGGGCAAGTCGACCCTCATCAAGGCGCTCGCCGGCGTGCACCGACCGGACGCCGGCCAGGTGATCCTGGACGGCGAGCCCGTCGTCTTCCACGGCCCCGCCGACGCCCGTGACGCGGGCATCGCGGTGATCTACCAGGAGCCCACCCTCTTCCCCGACCTCTCGATCGCCGAGAACATCTTCATGGGCCGCCGGCCGCGGCGGGCCCTCGGCCGCATCGACCACAAGGCGACCCACGCGGCGACCGCCGCCCTGATGAAGCGCCTCGGCGTCGAACTCGACCCCGAGCGCCCGGCACGCGGACTGTCCATCGCCGACCAGCAGATCGTCGAGATCGCCAAGGCGCTCTCCTTCGACGCCCGGGTCCTGATCATGGACGAGCCCACCGCCGCCCTCACCGGCAGCGAGGTGTCCCGCCTGTTCGGCGTGGTGCGCACCCTGCGCGACCAGGGCTCCGCGGTGCTGTTCATCTCGCACCGGCTGGAGGAGATCTTCCAGATCTGCCGGCGCGTCACGACCCTGCGCGACGGGGCGCTCATCTCCAGCGAACCGCTGGAGGGCATGACCGAGGACGACCTGGTCCGGCGCATGGTCGGCCGCGACCTCGACGAGCTCTATCCCAAGCAGGACGTCGAGGCCGGCGAAGTCGCCCTGAGCGTGCGCCGGCTGACCCGGGAGGGCGTCTTCACCGACATCTCCTTCGACGTCCGGCGCGGCGAGATCGTCGGCCTCGCCGGTCTCGTCGGCGCCGGACGCACCGAGGTGGCCCGCTCCGTGTTCGGGGTGGACCGCTGGGACGCCGGCGAGGTGCAGATCGACGGGAAGGCGCTGACGAACGGCGCCCCGTCGACCGCCATGGCCGCCGGCCTCGCGCTCGTCCCCGAGGACCGCCGCGCCCAGGGCCTGGTGATGGACATGTCCATCGAGCGCAACATCGGCCTGACCGGGCTGCGGACGACGGTCCGGGCGGGCCTGATGGACCGCGGCGCCGAGCGCAGCCGCTCCCTCGACTGGGCCGTCAGGCTCCAGGTGAAGTACGCGCGGATCGCCGACACCGTCGCCACGCTCTCCGGCGGCAACCAGCAGAAGGTCGTCCTCGCCAAGTGGCTCGCCACCGGCCCCAAGGTGCTCATCGTCGACGAGCCGACGCGTGGCATCGACGTCGGTACGAAGGCCGAGGTCCACCGGTTGCTGAGCGAGCTGGCCGCCGACGGGGTGGCCGTCCTGATGATCTCCTCCGATCTGCCCGAGATCCTCGGCATGGCCGACCGCGTGCTCGTGATGCACGAGGGCCGCCTCACCGCCGAGATCCCACGCTCCGAAGCCACCGAGGAAACCGTGATGGCCGCAGCCACCGGGAGGGCCGCCGCATGACGGTCACCGCGCCCACCCCCGCACCCGCCACCGAGGTGCCCAAGTCCAGCGGCACCCGGCTGGTGGACCGCGTCTTCAAGATGCGCGAACTCGCCATCCTGGCCGTCTTCCTGGTGATGATCGCCATCACCCAGATGGGCAACAGCGAGTTCCTGTCCGAACAGGGCATCAAGGACCTCCTGCTGAACGCGACCATCCTCGTGCTGGTCGCCACCGGCCAGTCCCTCGTCGTGATCACCCGCAACGTCGACCTCTCGGTCGGCTCGACCCTCGGCATCAGCGCCTTCGCGGCCGGCACCTACCTCCAGGGCGGCGGCAACGGCGTCGTCGCGATCGTCCTCGCCGTGCTCCTCGGCATCGGCTGCGGGCTCGTCAACGGACTCCTCGTCAGCCTCGGCCAGGTGCCCGCCCTCGTCGTCACCCTGGGCACGCTCTACATCATCCGCGGCATCGACTCCATCTGGGTCGGCTCCCGGCAGATCACCGCGGCCGACCTGTCCGGCGGTTTCGTCGACTTCGGCTCCGGCGGCATCTCCGCCGTCCCGTACCTCGCGCTCATCGCCCTGGCCGTCCTCGTGGTCACCGCGTACTACCTGAAGCACTTCGGGAGCGGCCGCGAGCTGTACGCCCTCGGCTCCAACCCCGAGGCGGCCCGCCTCGCCGGCATCCCGGTCCGCAAGCGCATCCTCACCGCGTACATCGTCTGCGGCGGACTCGCCGGACTCGCCGGCGCCCTGTACCTCGCCCGGTTCGGCAACGTCGACTCGGGCACCGGCAACGGCTACGAACTCACCGTCGTCAGCGCGGTCGTGGTCGGCGGCGTCGTCTTCACCGGCGGCTCCGGCAGCGTCTACGGCGCGGCCCTCGGCGCCCTCCTGCTGACCTCCGTCAACAGCGTGCTGCCCGCCCTCGGCGTCAGCTCCGTCTGGGTGCTCGCCATCAACGGCATCCTGCTCATCCTCGCCATCGCGGTCGACCGGGTCGTCGCGCTGCGCGTGGCCTCCGCCCTGAAGAAGAGGAACGCCCGCCATGGCTGACTCCGCTCTCGCGCGCGCCGTCCGCTGGGACACGGTCGTCGGCGCCCTCCTCATCGTCCTGCTGCTGTTCTCCTTCTCCTTCGTGGACGGCTTCGGCAACGCCCTCAACCTGTCGTTCCTGATCGGCAACACCCTGCCGATCGCGCTGATCGCCCTGCCGATGACCCTGCTCGTGGTCGCCGGCGAGATCGACCTGTCGGTCGCCTCCACGGCGGGACTCTCCGGCTCGGTGATGGGCGTCCTGTGGAACCAGGGCATGTCGATCGAGACGATCATCCCGCTGTGCCTGCTGCTCGGCGTGGCGTGCGGACTGGTCAACGGCCTGCTGGTGACCCGGCTCGGGCTGCCGTCCCTCGCCGTCACCATCGGTACGCTGGCCGCCTACCGGGGCATCGCGCAGATCGTGCTCGGCTCCGACGCGGTCACCGACTTCCCCACCCCGTACCTGAACTTCGCCGCCGGGCGCATCGGTGACACGTTCGTCCCGCAGGCCTTCCTGCCCTTCCTGGTCCTCCTCGCCGTCGCCGTCGTCGTGCTGCACGCCACCCCCTTCGGGCGGTCGTCGTTCGCCATCGGCGCCAACGAGGAGGCCGCCCGCTTCGCCGGCATCCGCGTCAAGCGGCAGAAGCTGCTCCTGTTCGTCGCGACCGGTCTGATGGCCTCCCTGACCGGCGTCTTCTGGGCCCTGCACTACGCCAGCGCCCGCTACGACAACGCCAACGGGCTCGAACTGTCCGTCGTGGCCGCCGTCCTGCTCGGCGGCATCGACTTCGACGGCGGCAAGGGCACGCTCGGCGGCGCCGTCGCGGGAGTCTTCCTGCTCGGCGCACTCCAGAACGTGATGAGCCTCCTCAACGTCTCCGCGCAGTCGCAGATCGTCGTCACCGGCGTTCTGCTCGTCGTCTCCGTGCTCGGCCCCCGGGTCGCACGGCAGATCTCCGTAGCGAGGGCGGGCCGCAGAGCCGCCTCGACTCCGATCTCGTAACCGCTCCGCTCACCCCCGTAAAGGACCGTCAGCCATGCGCAAGTCTTCGATCCGCCGTACCTGCGCGGCGCTCGCCGCCGTCACCTCCCTCGCCCTGGCCGTCACCGCGTGCGGCGGCACCACCAAGAACGACGTCAAGGACTCGGGCGGCTCCAACTCCGCGGCCGGCGGCGCCAAGGCCGACCCGAACGCGGCCACCAAGAAGGGGCTGACCGTCGGCTTCCTGCCCAAGCAGGTCAACAACCCCTACTTCACCTCCGCCGACAAGGGCGGCGAGAAGGCGCTCAAGGAGCTCGGCTCCACCTACAAGGAGGTCGGCCCGAGCAGCGCCACCGACACCAGCGGCCAGGTCAGTTACGTCAACACGCTCACCCAGCAGCAGGTGAACGCCATGGCCGTGTCCGCGCAGGACCCGGGCGCGCTGTGCACCGCCCTCAAGCAGGCCATGACGAACAAGATCAAGGTCGTCACCTACGACTCCGACACCAAGGCCGACTGCCGCAACGCCTTCGTCTCGCAGGCCAGCGCCGAGGACCTCGGCCGCACCGAGGTGCAGCTCCTCGCCAAGCAGATCGGCTACAAGGGCGAGATCGCGATCCTGTCCGCCGCGCAGACCGCGACGAACCAGAACACCTGGATCGACTTCATGAAGGACGAGCTGAAGGACCCCAAGTACAAGAACATCAAGCTGGTCAAGGTCGCCTACGGCAACGACGACGCCCAGCAGTCCTTCCAGCAGACCCAGGGCCTCCTCCAGGAGCACCCCAAGCTCGCCGGGATCATCTCGCCGACCACCGTCGGCATCAAGGCGGCAGCGCAGTACCTGTCCGGCTCCAAGTACAAGGGCAAGGTCAAGCTCTCCGGCCTCGGCACCCCGAACGACATGCGCAAGTACGTCAAGAACGGCACCGTCGAGGGCTTCGAGCTGTGGGACCCGGCGAAGCTCGGCGAGCTGGCCGCCCGCACCGCCGTGGCGCTCGCCTCGGGCCAGATCACCGGCAAGGAGGGCGAGACGTTCAAGGCCGGTGACATGGGCTCCTTCACCATCGGCAAGGACGGCGTGATCAACCTCGGCAAGCCGACCGTCTTCGACGCGAAGAACATCGACCAGTTCGACTTCTGACCGTCCCGGCCGGCTCGACTTCCGGACCCGGGAGGGTCGTTGACGCACCGCGTGTGTTTCCTGCTGAAGGTCCGTGCGGACCGCCTCGACGAGTACCGCGAGCGGCACGCCGCCGTGTGGCCCGAGATGCTCGACGCGCTCTCGGCCACCGGCTGGCACAACTACTCGCTCTTCCTGCGCGAGGACGGCCTGCTGGTCGGTTACCTGGAGACCGAGGACTTCGCCGCGGCCCGGGCGGCCATGGAGGCCACCGACGTCAACGCCCGCTGGCAGGCGGAGATGGCGCCGTTCTTCACCGCACTGGACGGCGCCCGGCCCGACGAGGCCATGAAACCCCTCACCGAGGTGTTCCACCTCGCCTGACCCGGCGCCACGACGCGCGCGTCCCGCCGGCCGCGACCCACCCCGTGACCTGCGGGGTGACGTCCGGCGGGACCGCCCGTCCGCCCCGTGTCCCGTCCCTTCCCGGGCTTCCCTCATGACCACCGGTTCCGGCCCGCTCGCGGGTACTGTGAGGGCCCTGCCCGCCGCTTCGAGTTCTTCTGGAGGTTCCCGCCCGATGGCCCAGTCGGTGGGTATCAAGGACGTCGCCCGTGCAGCCGGAGTCTCCGTCGGCACGGTCTCGAACGTCATCAACCGCCCCGACTCGGTGGCCTCCGAGACGCGGGCCCGCGTCCTGTCCGCCATCGACCGGCTCGGCTATGTGCGCAGCGAGTCGGCCCGCCAACTCCGGGCCGGTCGCAGCCGGATCATGGGACTGCTCGTCCTCGACATGGGCAACCCCTTCTTCGTGGACGTCGCGCGGGGCGCCGAGCGCGCCGCGCGGGACGCCGGGCTAGGCGTGATGGTCTGCAACAGCGCGCAGAGCCCCAGCGAGGAGGCCGACTACCTGTCGCTCTTCGCGGAGCAGCGGGTGCGCGGCGTGCTGCTGACACCGAGCGACGCGAGCGGCCGCAACATCGAGGCGTTCCGCCGCAACGGCATCCCCTTCGTCCTGGTCGACCGGGTCGCCGTGGGCACCACCGAGTGCTCCGTCTCGGTGGACGACGTGGCGGGCGGCGCCCTGGCCGTCCGGCACCTCGTGGACGCGGGACACCGTTCGATCGCCTATGTCAGCGGACCGCCCGGGCTGAACCAGGTCCGGGACCGCCGCACCGGCGCGCTGAACGCGCTGGCCGAGGCCGGCCTCGGCCCCGGCAACCTCCGAGAGCTGCCCACCGAGCGGCTCGACGTCGCCGCCGGACGGGACGCGGGAGCACGCCTCCTCGGCCTCGCCGAGCGCCCCACCGCCGTCTTCTGCGCCAACGACCTGCTCGCGCTCGGCGTCCTGCAGGCCATGTACGCGGCCGGTGTCGGTGTCCCCGGCGACCTCGCCATCGTCGGCTACGACGACATCGAGTTCGCCGCGGCGGCGGCCGTCCCGCTCACCTCCGTCCGCCAGCCCGCCATGACCATGGGCGCCCTCGCCGCCGAGCTGCTCCTGGAGGAGATCGAGGCGGAGACCGCGCCCACGCCGCACGAACACCGGCGTGTCGTCCTCCAGCCCGAGCTGGTCGTACGCCACTCCAGCCTGGCCGCGCGCTGAGCGGCCGTTCAGTTCCCCGTCACCGGGCTGCTGAGTCACTGTTCAGCCCGTTGTCCTGATCCCGGGCTCCGCGGGCGGGGGCACATGTGCTCAACTGGGACAGCCTGAAATCCGTACGTCTCGGGAGTCCCGTTGACCCTCAGCTACCGCCAGCCCGGTGTCGTCCTCACCGACCACCGCTTCACCGTGCCCCTCGACCACGACCGCCCGGACGGGGAGACCATCGAGCTCTTCGCCCGCGAGGTCGTCGCGAGCGACAAGGCGGGGCAGGAGCTGCCCTGGCTGGTCTACCTCCAGGGCGGCCCCGGCTTCGGGGCGAATCGTTTCGTCGGACGGCAGGCCTGGCTCGGCCGGGCCCTGGAGGAGTTCCGCGTCCTGCTGCTCGACCAGCGCGGCACCGGTCACTCCACGCCCGCCAACCGGCAGACCCTCCCGCTGCGCGGCGGTCCCCGCGAGCAGGCCGCCTACCTCGCGCTCTTCCGTGCCGACTCCATCGTCCGCGACTGCGAGACCATCCGGCGCCGGCTCACCGGCGGCGCGCCCTGGACGGTCCTCGGCCAGAGCTTCGGCGGCTTCTGCACGGTGCACTACCTGTCCAGCGCCCCCGAGGGGTTGAGCGCCGCCCTCGTCACCGGCGGGCTGCCCACCCTCGACGGGCACGCCGACGACGTCTACCGCGCCGCCTACCCGCGCATCGAGCGCAAGGTCGCCGCACACTACGCGCGCTACCCGCAGGACGTCGAGCGCGCCCGCCGGATCGCCGAGCACGTGCTCCAGCACGAGCCGGTCCTCAGCGGCGGCTACCGCCTGACCGTCGAGGCCTTCCAGTCGCTGGGCATCCTCCTCGGTGGCAGCGAGGGCAGCCACCGCCTGCACTACCTGCTGGAGGACGCCTTCGTGCGCACCCCGCAGGGCCCGGCGCTCTCCGACGCCTTCCAGGAAGAGGTCCAGGGGCTCCTGTCGTACGCCGGGCACCCCCTGTACGCGCTGGTCCACGAGGTCATCTATGCCCAGGACGGCCGCCCCACCGCCTGGTCCGCCGAGCGGGTGCGCGCCGAGTTCCCGCAGTTCGACGCCGCCAAGACCCTCGCGAACGACGGTCCGCTGCTGTTCACCGGCGAGTCCGTGCACCCCTGGATGTTCGAGACCGACCCGGCGCTGCGCCCCCTGCGGGAGACCGCCGAGGAACTGGCGGCCCGCACCGACTGGGCGCCGCTGTACGACCGGGCCCGGCTCGCCGCCAACGAGGTGCCGGTCGCGGCGGCGGTCTACCACGACGACATGTACGTGGACACCGGGCACGCGCTCGAGACCGCGCGGTCCGTGCGCGGACTGCGCACCTGGGTGACCGACGAGTTCGAGCACGACGGCGTCCGGGCCGGCGGCCCGCGTGTCCTGGACCGGCTGCTCGCACTCAGCCGCGACGACGTCTGACGGGTCGCGGCCCACCGTTTCCGTGCCCCGCGACGTCCCCTGACGTCCGGGACCTCCCACCCCCTTAGAATTCTGACGACCTGTCAGAACACTGAGGGGGCACGGATGATCGACACCACGCGCACGGACATCTCGCAGGGCGAGGAACGGCTGCGGCTGGACGTCGAGGACGGCGTCGGCGTCCTCACCCTGTGCCGGCCCGCGAAGCTCAACGCGTGGAGCTGGGAGTCCACCCGCCAACTCGGCCTGTTCGCCGACCGGATCCGCTTCGACCCGGCGATCCGGGTCGTCCTGCTCCGGGCCGAGGGCCGGTCCTTCTGCGCGGGCATCGACGTGACGGCACCGGGCGGCGCGATCACCGGCCGCTCGGGCGCCGAGCGCACCCGCGCCTACTACGAGGGCATCCGCTGGGCCCACGAACGCTTCGCCGCCTTCGCGTCGCTCCCGCAGCCCGTCGTCGCCGCCGTACAGGGCCACTGCCTCGGCTTCGGCTTCGAGCTGGCCCTGATGGCGGACGTCCGCGTCGCCTGCGCCGACGCCGCGTTCGCGCTGCCCGAGGCCCGGTTGGGCCTCGCCGTCGACGCGGGCGGCGACCTGCGGATCGCGCGCGAGGCGGGCGCCGGCTGGGCGAAGTTCCTGGCGCTGACCGGGCGGCGTCTCGACGCGCGCACGGCCGAACGCCTCCACCTCGTTCAACTCGTCGTTGAAAAGGGCGAGTTGGATACCGCGTCCCGCGCCCTGGCCGCCGAGATCGCGGCCAACGGGCCCCTCGCCGTGCAGGCCGTCAAGCGGGACATCGACGCCTTCGCCGACGCCGGCCTGGCGGCGGCCCTCGACCGTACGGCCCTCTCGGCCGCGCTCACCCTGACCTCCGAGGACGCGACAGAGGGCTACGCCGCCAAGGGGGCCCGCCGCGCGCCCCGCTTCGAGGGGAAGTGACCGGCATGTTTTGATCGGTCACCGGCACGTACGACGAGTCAGGGGGACCGATGGCCGACAGCGACCTTCTCGCGGACCGGTTCGAGGAACAGCGCGGGCATCTGAGAGCGGTGGCCTACCGGATGCTCGGATCGCTGAGCGAGGCCGACGACGCCGTCCAGGAGGCCTGGCTCAGACTCGGCCGCACCGACCCGGACGAGATCAGGAACCTGGGCGGCTGGCTGACCACCGTCGTCGGCCGGATCTGCCTCGACATGCTGCGCTCCCGCACCGCCCGCCGCGAGGAACCGCTGGAGTACGCCGGCACGTTCGTGCCCGACCCGGTGATCGGCTCCCTGGAGCGGATCGACCCCGAGCAGGAGGTGCTCCTCGCCGACTCCGTCGGACTCGCCCTCCTCGTCGTCCTGGAGGCGCTGGAACCCGCGGAACGGCTCGCGTTCGTGCTGCACGACCTGTTCGCGGTGCCCTTCGACGACATCGCGCCGATCGTGGGCCGGTCGACCGCGGCCACCCGCCAGCTCGCGAGCCGGGCCCGCCGCCGCGTCAAGGCGGACGCCCCCGAACCCGAACGCGACGTCACCCGGCAGAAGAAGGTCCTCGACGCCTTCCTCGCCGCCTCCCGCGCCGGGGACTTCGAGGCGCTGCTCGCCGTCCTCGACCCCGACGTCGTGCTGCGTGCCGACTCCGGACCGCACGTCGGCGGCGCGGCCGCCTCCAAGCTCGTCCGCGGGGCGGCGGCCGTGGCCCGGCAGGCCCTCACCTTCTCCCGGTTCGCGGCGAGTTCGCAGCCGGTGCTGGTCAACGGGGAGGCCGGCGTCGTCGCCCGCGTCGACGGGCGGCCGCTGTCGGTCATGGGGATCACCGTCGTCGACGGCAGGATCGTCGCTCTGCACATCCTCGCCGACCCCGAGCGGCTCGCCCGGCTCGGTCTCGCCGGGCCGGGGGAGTGACGGTCAGCCGGTGAAGGGGCCACGCCCCAGCTGTTCCCGCACCGGTGTCACCGGAGGGCTGACGAGCCCCCTGCGCTGCCAGTTGGCGCCGTCCACCACGAGGGTGTGGCCGGTGATGAAACGGGCGTAGGGGGAGGCCAGGAAGGTCGCCGCCCAGCCGAGTTCGCGGGGGGCGCCGACCCGCAGCGCGGGCTGGCGCCGGTCGTGCCCGTCCGGCCCGGCGGGCTCCGCGGCGTCCTCGGCCCGGGCGAGGTTGCCGCGGATGTCGTCGCTCATGTCGGTGTGCGGCATCAGCCCGGGCACCAGCCCGTTGACCTGGATGCCGTACGGGCCCCACTCCACGGCCAGCGTCCGCACCAGGCTCTCCACCCCCGCCTTCGCCGCCGCGCTGTGCGCGAACCCCGGTCCGCCCGTCCAGGCGTACGAGGCGCCGACGTCGATGACCGACCCCGGCGTCCCCGCCGCGAGGTGCCGGCGCCCGAACTCACGGGTCATCAGGAACGTTCCCGTCAGGGTGATGTCGACGACCGCCTGCCAGGCGTTCGGCGACATGTCCTCGGTGGGCACGGGGAAGTTGGCGGCCGCGTTGTTCACCAGCACGTCGGGCAGCGCGTGCGCGTCGAAGACCTCGGCGATCCGTCGCGGGTCCCGGATGTCGCACACCGCGGACGACACCCGGGTGCCCAGCATCGCCAACTCCGCTCGCGCCGGGCCGAGATGGCGCTCGCGTCGGCTCACGATCAGCAGGTCGGCGCCGAGCCGGGCGAACTCCGCGGCGACGGCCCGCCCGAGCCCGGTGCCACCCCCGGTGACGAGCACCAGCGAGCCGTCGAACGTCCCGGCCGGCAGGGCACTCGCGCCCAGCGGGGGAGGGGCGGGGAGACCGGGCAGCCCGGCGGTGGGATCCATGGCCCCCTCGATACCCGGTGTGCCGCCAAACATCCAGACAGTCACCGCGGCGATCGGCGCGGGAGACGCGCGTCCAGGACGTCGACGCAGTCCAGGGCATGAGGCCGTGCTCAGTAGGCTGGACCGTATGCGAGACGACGGAACCACGGCCCAGGACCCACGCCCGGCACTGCGGGCCGACTGCGGCCAGTGCTTCGGGCTCTGCTGCGTCGCCCTGCCCTTCTCCCGGTCGGCGGACTTCGCGATCGACAAGGACGCCGGGAAGCCCTGTCCCAACCTGGCGGACGACTTCCGCTGCGGCATCCACACCCGCCTGCGGGAGACCGGCTTCACCGGCTGCACGGTGTACGACTGCTTCGGCGCCGGGCAGCGGGTCTCCCAGGAGACCTACGGCGGCGTCGACTGGCGCTCCGGTTCCCCGGAGCGCGCCCGTCAGATGTTCGACGTCTTCCCCGTCGTCCGTCAGCTCCACGAACTGCTCTGGTACCTGAACGAGGCCCTGGCCCTGCCCGCCGCCCGCCCGGTGCACGCCGACGTCCGCCGGCTCCTCGACCGGACCGAGGAACTGGCGCGGCTGACCCCCGACGAACTGGGCGCCCTGGACGTGCGCGCGCACCGGCAGAAGGTCAACGAGCTGCTGCTGCGCACGAGCGACCTGGTGCGCGCGGGGACCGGGCGCGGCAGGAAGAAGGACCGCCGGGGCGCCGACCTGATGGGCGCCCGCCTCAAGGGCGCCGACCTGCGGGGCGTCAGCCTGCGCGGCGCCTACCTCATCGCCGCCGACCTGACGGGCGCGGATCTGCGCGGAGCCGACCTGATCGGCGCGGACCTCCGCGACACGGATCTCACCGACGCCGATCTGACCGGGGCCTTCTTCCTCACCCAGCCGCAGTTGAACGCGGCCCGCGGCAGCGCGGGCACCCGGCTCCCGGAGTCCCTCGCCCGCCCCGGCCACTGGACCGGGTGAGGGGACACGTCGGCCCGGTCGGTCGACCGCGCCGGCGGGCCGGATCGCCGAGGCGTCGGGTCCCGGCGCCGGCGCCGTGCCCTGCTCGGTGAGGTGGGCGTCCGTCGCGGTGCTCAGATCGGTCAGGAACGACCGGCAACGTTCGAGACTTGGGGCGGGCAACTCGACGTCGTGCTGTCGAGTCGCCGGGTGAGGGGGCCGAACGCGGCCGATCGGCCGTGCCGGGCGGGCGGTGGTCGGACGCCGGCCCCGATGCCCTCACGGACGACGGCCGAGCGGGCCCCTCACTCGGCGCCCCGCGCCGCCGGTGTCCGCGGCACCGCCGCCACCGGGGCGCGGCGGTCGAGACGCAGGCGCAGTCCTTCCGGCATCAGGGTCAGACGCTCGGCCACCCGCAGCCGGTAGTCAGGCTCGGGCCGCACCTCGTAGCGGCGCAGCAGCAGGCCGAGGACCAGGGTCGCCTCGTGCAGCGCGAACTGGCGGCCGATGCAGGCCCGCGCCCCGGTGCCGAACGGCTTGAAGGTGTGCGCGGGACGGGCCCGTACGGCCTTGGCGTCGAAGCGGTCCGGGTCGAACGCCTCGGCGTCGGCCCCCCACACCGCCGGGTCCCGGTGCAGCATCGCCGTCAGGACGAGCGCCCACGC
Source organism: Streptomyces sp. M41(2017) (assembly GCF_002078175.1). GTDB lineage: Bacteria > Actinomycetota > Actinomycetes > Streptomycetales > Streptomycetaceae > Streptomyces. The sequence continues at coordinate 5,163,892 of NZ_MWFK01000001.1, forward strand.
CCCCTGACGCATCGGGTGGACGCCGCCCAGCACGGTGTCCTGACGGGCCTCCCGGGCGAACGCGGGGGCGGTCGGCCACAGCCGCAGCGACTCGTCGAGGACCCGTCGTACGTACCGGAGGCGGGCGACCTGGTCGTAGGCCGGCCGGTCGGTGCCGCCCCAGACGCGGTCGACCTCGGCACGGGCGCGGGCGGCGATGTCCGGGTTCTGGGCGAGGTAGTGCAGCGCGAAGGACAGGGCGCCCGAGGTGGTCTCGTGGCCGGCGATCAGGAAGGTGATGACCTGACGGCGGATGTTCTCCGCCGTCAGCCGCTCCCCGGTCTCCGGGTGCGCGGTCTCCAGCATGCGGTCGAGGAGGTCCCCCTGGCCGCTGCCGCCGGAGCGGCGGGCGGCGACCACGGCGTCGACCGTGCGGTTGAGGTGGGCCATGTCGGCGGTGTTGCGCCGGGAGGCCTCGCGCAGCAGGACCGGGGCCAGCGGCACCGGCACGACGTTGCGGCGCTGGGCGTAGGTCAGGGTGCCCACCATCGCCGTCACGAAGGGGTGCGGCCGGGAGCGCTCGAACGAGGCGAAGTCGTGGCCGAAGCCGGTCCGCGCGATCGTCTCCAGGGTCAGCTTCGTCATGTCGCCGGGTACGTCCACCGTGCGCCCGGCCGCCTGTTCGCGGTCCCAGCGGTCCGTGAGCCGCTCGGTCACCGCCAGCATCATGGGGTGGTAGCCCTCCATGGCCTCGCGGCTGAAGCCGGGGGCGAGGACGTCGTGCGCCAACTGCCAGTTGGGCTCGTGGTTGTAGGCGGTGAACAGTCCGTCCCCGGCCACCGGACGGAGGTTGGCGATCCCGAGGCCCACGTGCTTCGCGAACCGCGACTCGTCCGCCAGCTCGGCGGCCAGGTCCGCGCCCCACACGAAGACGATCTCGTTGCTGAAGGCCTTGCGCCGGAAGATCGGTCCGAGCTGCCGCCCGAACTTCAGTGAATCCTGCAGCGGGGAACGGACGTTGGCGCCGATCACGTCGCCGACCAGGGGGACGCGGCGGGGCGGGTGCGGGATGCGGCGCAGTTCCGGCCAGCCCAGCTCCGCACTGCGGAACCCCTTCGGCAGCGCGGCCGGTGCGGCTTCCCTGGTCTCCGCCATCACGCCATCTCCCTTGTGGGTACCACTGGTTGGGACCTGTTGTACGCGGGTTCAATAACGCCGTCCAGTGTCGTCCCGTTGTTGAACCGACGTCAAGTACAGTGCGGGCATGGCCGGGACACAGGGGGAGCGCGCGCGTCGGCGGCTCAGCACCGAGGAGCGCCGCGAGCAACTCCTGACGGTCGGGGCCCGCCTCTTCTCGGAGAGCCCGTACGACGACGTGTGGATCGAGCAGGTCGCCGAGATCGCCGGGGTCTCCCGCGGTCTGCTGTACCACTACTTCCCGACGAAGCGGGACTTCTTCGCGGCCGTGGTCGAGCGGGAGAGCGGGCGCATGCTGCGGATGACCGCGGCCGTGCCGGGCGTCCCGGTGCGTGAGCAGCTCTCGGCCGGCCTCGACACCTTCCTCGGCTACGTCGAGGAGCACGCGCACGGCTTCCGCGCCTTCCACCGCGCGGACGCGGCCGGCGACCAGGCGGTGCGCAAGGTCTACCGACAGGCGCTGGCGGCGCAGGAGCGGCAGATCCTCGCCGCGCTCGCCGCCGATCCCGAACTGGGCTGGGCCCCCGAGGGCCGTCCCGAGCTGCGGATCGCCGTCCGCGGCTGGCTGGCCTTCACCACCGCCGTCTGCCTGGAGTGGCTCCGCGGTGCCGAGCTGAGCCGCGCCCAGGTGCGCGACCTGTGCGCGCGGGCGCTGCTCGGGGCCATCGCCCCCTGAACGACGGTCTGTTCGGAGCCGTCGGTCCGCGCGTGGATCACCTCCTCTCCGCGCAGGGCGGGGCGGGGCGTGAGAAGTGTTCGGACAGGTTGATCTTGGAGGGGCCTACTTCGGGGCTCGCCGAGCAGGTGGACATCGTGACGAGCCGTGCGGCTGAGGTGCCTGCCGGAGCCGACGACAATGGGACGACGCATGGGGAACCGACGAGTGCACGGCTGTCTCGGCCTGGTGGTGGGCGTGGCGCTCGCGCTGCTCACGACGATGCTGCTGGGCCGGGCGACGAACGCCTGTGACGCCGGAGTGCACAACGCCGCGAACAGCTTCTTCCTGCTCTACTTCTTCATCCCCGCCCTCTCCGCCCTCCTCCTCATGGGCTGGGTGCTGGTGGGCGCCGTCCTGGGAGGTCACCCCCTCCTCCACGCCGTCGCCCTCGCGGTGACGCTCCTCGGCCTGTGCTGGTGCGCCCTCTCCTTCTTCTGGAGCGGTGTCACCCCCGCCTGTCCCGACGGCGTGCCCCTGTGGTGGCCGGGCTCCCTTCCCGCTCCCGGGTTCTGAATCGGTCCGGAACTCTCGGCGAGGCGTGGTTGGCGTACGCCCGGAACTTCGCTAAGTTAGGCAAGCCTTACCTTAGGAGGAAGCTGATGGGTGACCGTGACACCTGGACGGCCGCGCCCGCCGCGGCGGAGCACGCCCGTTCGGTGCTCGCCGCGGCCTGGTCCTGCGCGGTCAGCGCCGAGGGCGGCCGGGAGGAGTTCGTCGGCGCGCACTCCGTCGCCGCCGACGGCCGGGTGCTCCTGTACGTGCCCGAGGACAGCGCGCTGCTCGCCAACGCCATCTGCGCGCCGCGCGGAGAGCCCTCCGCCGTCCTGGAGTTCGCCGACGTCGCGCCGGTGCCCGTACGGAACCGGATCCGCGCCCGGTTGTGGCTCGCCGGCTGGTTCGCCGTCGAAGAGGGTCACCTGGCCTTCCGGCCGACCCGCGCCGTGCTCCGCCGGCCCTCCGGCACCGTGGTGGTCGACCTGGACGAACTGGCCGCCGCCGAGCCCGACCCGCTCGCCGTCGCCGAGGCCCCGTTGCTCACCCACCTCGCCGACGCCCACCCGGACGCCATCGAGCGGCTCACCCGCCTCGTCGAACCGGACAGCCTGCACGGCGCGGTGCGTGTCCAGCCCCTGGCCGTCGACCGCCACGGACTGACCCTGCGCATCGAGCGGGCGCGCGGCAACGGCGACGTGCGCCTGCCCTTCCACGCACCCGCCGACGACGTGTCCCAGCTCACCGAGCGCATGCACGTCCTGCTCACGCAGGCGAGTGCCGCGTCCTGTCCCCGGGCCCTACAGCGGCAGCGCACAGACCGCGACGGGTGAGGCGAACGGCTCGCCCACGCGCCGCAGTCCACCCGTCGTGTCGTCGACCTTGAAGACGGTGACCGTGCCGGACCGCTGGTTCGCCGCGAAGAGCAACCGCCCGTCCGGGGAGAGCGCGATGTGGCGCGGGAAGTCGCCGCCGACCGGCACGGTGTCCAGCAGGCGCAGCCGGGCGCCGTCCTCCTCGATCGCGTACCGCGTCAGGCTGTTGTGGCCCCGGTTGGCGAGGAAGGCGTACGAGCCGTTCGCCGTGACCACGAACTGCGCCGGGTAACTGGTGCCGCTCCCGGTCCCCGTGGACCGGGGCGCGCCGATCGTGAGGCGGCCGTCCGCCGGGTCGTAGCCGCAGACCGCCACGGTGTTGTCGACCTCGTCGGCGAGGTAGGCGTACCGCCCGCCGGGGTGGAACGTCAGATGACGCGGGCCGGCGCCCGGTGTCGCGGCCGCCCGTGACACCTCGGTGAGCGTGCCCGCGGACTCGTCGAGCCGGTAGGTGTAGACGGTGTCGGTTCCCAGATCGACGGCGAGCAGATGGCCGCCGTCGGGGGTGGCGGCGAACTGGTGCGCGTGCGGGCCCTGTTGGCCGGGACCCGGTGCCGGGCTGGAGTGCGTGACCAGATCGGTGCGCTCGCCGATCGCGCCCGAGGCGTCGAGCGGGTGGACCGCCACGCTGCCCGAGGTGTAGTTCGCGCTCAGCAGCCAACGCCCGCCCGGATGAACGGACAGGTGACAGGGGCCCGCACCGCCGGTGGGCCGCGAGCCGAGCACCTCGTGCCCCGGGAGCCGCACGGCCGTCACGGCGCCCGCGTCCTGCTCGTCGACCGCGTAGAGCGTGTGCCCGTCGGGATGCACCGCGAGGAAGGACGGGTTCGCGACGCCCGTCACGACACCGCCACCGGTCACCGCGCCCGACTCCGCGTCGTACGTGGCCAGGCCGATCCCCTTCCCCGCCCCCTCGCCCGAGGTGTACGTGCCGAGATACAGCGGACGGGGGCCGGAACGCTGCGCCCGGGGCGTGGACGGGGAAGCGGCCGGGGCCTTCGGCGTCGCTTCTTCCGCGGAGGCACCGGACCGCGGCCGGGCCGGTGCCGGGACCGCCGTGATCGCGGCGGCCCCGGCCAGGGCGCCCACGAAACGACGCCTGCTCCAGCCGCCGCCCGGGCCGCGTGACGGCTCTGCACCACTGCTCATGCCTGCACCTCGGGGTGTCGGTTGCCTCAGCTGTGACACCCACCTTGGCGTGCGGCGCGCCGCGAGTGCAAGAACGGCAACCCGCGTTGCGTGGAACGCAACGCGGGTCGGGTGTCTACCAGTCCCCGTCCCCGACCGGCTTGCCGGGCGCGTCGCCGAGCGGTTCGACCTGGTGGGGCGACGGCTGCTGCCAGGGCTCGTGGTCGTCCCCCAGCCAGTCGCCGACCGGCTTGACCGAGCCCAGCCCGTCCGCCGGCGCGAGGTCCGAGGCGTCCTCGTCGTAGTAGTCGAACCAGGGGAGTCCCGCACGGGTGTACGCGGCACGGTCCACCGGGGACGGCGGCGGGGCCTCGCCGGTGATGCGGCGCCACTCCGGCGGCGTCACGAGATGCACGAACACCCGCCCGGCGGGCTCCTCGGCCCAGGCCTTCAGCGGCCGGTCGTCCTCATAGACCTCCTGGCGCATCGAACCGCCGACGCCGAGGCCCATCGCCGGTGCGCTGCGCGCCCGCAGCGGTGCCGCGCCCGCGGCAGCGGGTGCCGCTCCCGGCGCGGGTGGCGCGGCCATCGGCATCGCCGCGCCGCCGTACGCCCCGGGCGCCATCGGCATCCGCGGGAGCTGCCGAACCCTGCGGCGCTCCGCCTCGCGCCACGCGGCCAGCTCCCGTTCTTCCAGCGGGAACGACTGGAGCTGGACGCCGCCCCAGACCTCCTCGCCCGTGACCTGGCCCTCGACGGTCGCCCCGAGGCCCAGCGGGACGGCCACGAACTGGCGGACCGTGCCCTTGCCGGAGTTGATCCCGTCCAGCCATGGCTGCCGCGGCAGTACGACGTAGTTCTGCGGGTCGCGGTGCAGCCGGGAGCTCCACGGCCTGCCCGACACGGCGCACACCTTGCCCACGCCGACCTGCAACGCGGCAGGCTCCGCCGTGCCCGCGAAACTGAGCCACATCGCCTCGCGCAGATACACCGGCAGCATCACGCCGCCCCGGGCGCGCCACGCGGCCGGCACCCGGTCGCCGTAGTCCTCGACCCGCCTTACGGGGAACTCCCCGAGCCCCGGCGGCAGCGCGTGGGTGCCCGACTCGGGCAGCCGCAGGGTGCGGATGAACCGCACCTGCACCCCGCCCGGCAGCCGCAGCACGTTCCCGTCGATCCGTACGGTGTCCTCGGTCATCCGCCCGCCCCCTCGTCGTGTCGCTCCGCACCCGGCGCCGGCCGAGCGGCGGCGCACCACTCCACGCCGTCACCCCCGCCCGAACGCCGGACCTCTCACGTAGAACGACCGGAGGCGCCGGAACGGTTCCGGTTGCGGCGCAGCCGCGACGGCAGCCGCAGCCGGCGCCGCAACCGCGCGAGATGCGGACGGTTCTCGCGCTCCTCGCGGCCGCTGCGGTCCAGCTCCTCCAGGAGCCGGCGGGTGCGGTGCTCGGTGTCGAGCTCGTCGATGATGCGGTTGACCTCGGTGAGGACCGATCCGTGCAACTGCCACTGACTCGCGTCCCGCTGGATCTCATCGAGGAACAGCTGGGCGAGTTTGTCCCGTGTCCCGGCCGCCGTGGCGAGTTCGGCGCTGAGCCGTTCCTCGGCGTTCTCCGCACTGCGGCTGACGTCCGTCGTCACCAGGACCGCGAAGCTGACGATCGCGTCGGCCATCTCGGACAGCAACTCCTCCAGGACGGCACCCGCCTGCGGATCGAACAGTCGTTCCGGCTCCCGCTCCTTCGCCAGGTCGGTGAGGCTGCGCGCCAGGACCCGCAGGACCACGGTGCAGATCTCCAGGGTGTCCAGGCCGGTGCGCAGGACGACCCTGTGCAGCAGCCCCTCGCGAACGCGCGGGTTCAGTTTCAGGCTGTCCTCGGCCTGTCGCAGGGCCGCGTCCACCGAGGCGATGTCGTGGTCGAGACGGCGCGCCTCGTGCAGCCGCTCGGCGGCCAGCTGGTAGGGCGTGCGGCCGGCGGCCTCCTCCCCGATCCGCAACATCAACTGCCGCACCCGGCGTGCCAGATCCTCGATGGACTCGCCGGCCACCCCCACCCACACGGGAGGCGCGAGCACGAGGTTGCAGGCGAGGCCCACGACCGCGCCGATCAGCGTCTCCAGGACACGGGCCCACGCCGTGTCACCTACCCGGGTGACCCCGAGGACCAGCATCGCGCTGATCGCCACCTCGGGGACGAACTCGCTGACCCGGACCAGATGTCCCACCCCCAGCGAGGCGAGGATGATCAGACCCAGACTCCACCACGTCAGACCCACCAGACTGCTGAACCCGATGGCGATGACCACGCCCACCACCACGGAGTTCACCCGTCGGATGGCGGTGGTGATCGTCGAGTACAGGGTGACCTGGACGACCAGGAGAGCGGTCAGCGGGGCGGTCAGGGGCGCAGCCTCGGGACTGAGATGCACGGCCACCACGTAGGCGAGGGTCGCCGCGAACGTGGAGCGGAGCGTCTGGACGACCACCGGCTCCCGTCGCCGCTCGACGATCTTCGCGACGGACGCCGCCCACTCACCACGTGCCTCTTGCATCTCTTGGGCCTTCCCCTTTCACAGCTGTACGAACGTTCCCCTTGCGGACCGTATCTGTCCGCAAGGGCGTCTACGTTGATGTCATCAGCCCGGCAGGACCGCGTCTGGAGGACTTCAGGATGAGTGACGTCGAAGGCATCGAACTGCTGACACGCGCCCACACCCGGCTGCGTGACGTGGCGGCAGGCGTTCCCGAGGGTGCGTGGGGAGCACCGACGCCGTGCGGCGAGTGGACGGTGCGGCAGGTACTCAACCACGCGCGACTCGACCAGCAGGCGTACGGCGCGGCGGTCACCGGCACCGGCTGGCCGGACTCGGACGCCTTCCAGCCCTCCGACGAGCCCGTGGCCGACGCCGCCGCGGCGCTCGACAAGGTGCTCACGGACGTCGCCGGCGTCTACGCGGGGCTGCCCGCCGACATGGAGGCGGTACCGACACCGCTCGGGCCGCTGCCGTTCCGGGTGGCCGCCGCGGCGGGTGCCATGGACGCCGGGGTGCACGCCTGGGACATCGCCGTCGCGACGGGCCAGAGGTCGCCTCTCGACGACGACCTGGCCGGAGGCATCCGCCTCGCGGCGGACCTCCTGGCCGATCATCTCCGCGACGCCTTCGGAGTGTTCGCCGCCCCGCGCGAGACACCCGCGGACGCGGGCCCGGCGGCGTCCCTGCTGGCGTTCCTCGGCCGTGACCCGTACTGGACGCCGCGGTCGGCCTGAACCGGATGACCTGAACCGGGGGCCCGGGGGAGGGCGGCCCGGCGCGGTCGCGCCGTCAATCGAGTTGCGGCCGACCCGTGCCATGCGAGATCACTGGGGGAGTGCTCCCGAGGTCACCGGCCCGGAACCCGGGAGCGGCGGGTTCCGGGCCGGGCGGCGTGCTCCACGGGGAGGAACCGATGGATGTCGGGGACAGCCGGACGACGCGGCCAGGGAGCGCCCCGGGGGAGCGGGCGCTGCGCCATGTCGAGGCGCTCTCCTCGGGTCCCGCACTCGATCCCACCCTGCGGCTGACCGTGAACTTCCACCCCGACCGGTCGGCGCACGGCGTCCCGGTCCTCGACGCGCTGGCCCGGGACGGCGTCTACCGGTCACAGTTCGTCACGGGCACCAGCAACGGCGGACTCACCGCGCACCCCGGCGGCGACCGCTGGCGCTGGGAGAGCCGGATCTTCGGCGCGGCCTACGACACGGCCCGCTCCGTCGAGCGGCCCGTCTACGGTGGTCTCGACTTCCGGCGTCAAGCGGTGGGCGCCGCGCCCCGGTTCGGGTCCTCGCACTTCCGCCTCACCGGCGCGGCACTGCGCCGGGCCACCTTCTGCTACCCCGACAGCGCGGCCGAACCGTCCGCGTTCGGGGTGGCGTCCCGCATGTCCCTCGTGGAACTGGCCGAGGCGGACGACCGGGACGCCCTCGACGACTACATCGAGGCACAGATCCACGGACCGGTCGTCCTGGCCAGGGACGTGGAGGCCCTGGTTCTCGACCCGTCCTACCGCGGCACTCCCGTCGAGGCCGCTGCCGGCCGCCTGCCCTGCGCGGTCGCCTGGCATCCCGGCTACCGCCTCGACGTCGCCGAACTGCGCAGACACCCCGGCTTCCGGGGTCCCGAATTCGTCGCACTCGGCGCGGAGATCGCCGAGAACGGCCGGCTGGACCCCCGCGTCATCGGCGACGCCGTGCGAACGGGACGCCACGACCCGCAGGACCTCAAGAAGGTCTGGCACTGCCTCGCCCGCTTCGGGGCCCCGCCGGGAGCGGGGACGGCGAGGGGCGGTCGCACGTCGGAGTACGGGGTGTCCGGCGCGTGGACCGCGCGTGAGCCGGCCGCCCCGCGGCGCGCCGCCACTGGCGACGAGAGCGGCCGGAGCGCGAACGCCCCGGCCGGCAACGGCCGCTGAACCCGGCGATGGCGCGGCCCCTCGACGAGGGACCGCGCCACCATCGGATGCTCCTGCGGTCAGGCCGCGTTGCGCCCCCGTCCGAGGTGCTCGCGGACGATCTCCGCGTAGCGGTGACCACTGCCCTTGATCGTGCGCTTCTGGGTCTTGTAGTCGACGTGCACCAGACCGAACCGCTTGTCGTAGCCGTACGCCCACTCGAAGTTGTCCAGCAGCGACCAGGCGAAGTAGCCGGCCAGCGGGACACCCTTGCGCACCGCGGAGGCACAGGCCGCCAGGTGCTGCTCCAGGTAGGCGGCGCGCTCCGGGTCGTCGACGACGCCGTCGGGGCGCACGACGTCGGGATACGCGGAGCCGTTCTCCGTGATGTACAGCTTGCGGGCGCCGTAGTCGTGCGTCAGACGGAGCAGCAGGCGCTCGATGCCCGCGGCCTCGACCTCCCAGTCCATGGCGGTACGGGGTACGCCGGGCCGGCTGATCGAGCGGACGTGCGGGGCCGGTCCCGTCGGGTCGTCGGCGACCGTGGACGGGAAGTAGTAGTTCAGGCCCAGCCAGTCCAGCGGGGCGGCGATCGTCTCCAGGTCGCCCGCCACCTCGGGGAGTTCGACCCCGTACACCTCGACCATGTCGGCGGGGAAGCCGCGGCCGTGCACCGGGTCGAGCCACCAGCGGTTGGTGTGTCCGTCGAGCCGTTTCGCCGCGGCGACGTCCTCGGGACGGTCGGTGGCCGGCTGGATGTCGGACAGGTTGTTGACGATGCCGACCTGGGCGCCGGGCACGGCGGCACGGATCGCCTGGGTGGCGAGACCGTGTCCGAGGAGCAGGTGGTACGAGGTGCGGACCGCGGCCGTGAGGTCGGTGAAGCCCGGGGCCATCCGGCCCTCGAGGTGACCGATCCACGCCGAGCACAGCGGCTCGTTGAGCGTGGTCCAGTGCTTGACGCGGTCGCCGAGCCGCTCCGCCACCACCGACGCGTACGCGGCGAAGTGCTCCGCGGTGTCACGGGCCGGCCAGCCGCCGCGGTCCTGGAGCACCTGCGGCAGGTCCCAGTGGTACAGGGTCACGGAGGGCGTGATGCCCGCCTCCAGCAGCCCGTCGATCAACTCGTCGTAGAACGCGAGCCCCTTCGGGTTGACCGGTCCGTCGCCCCCCGGCACCACGCGCGGCCAGGCGACGGACAACCGGTAGGCGTTGGTGCCCAGTTGACGCATGAGGTCGATGTCCTCGCGCCAACGGTGGTAGTGATCGCAGGCCGCGTCCCCGTCGTCGCCGTTGTCGATCTTGCCCGGGGTGTGCGAGAAGGTGTCCCAGATCGAGGGGGAGCGGCCGTCCTCGCTGACGGCACCCTCGATCTGGTAGGCCGACGTGGCCGTACCCCACAGGAAGTCCTCGGGGAGGGCGGCAAGGTCGATGGTCACTGAAGTCCCTTCGTCATCAATGGAATCGGTCACTTCACGGCTCCCGCGGTCAGCCCGGCGACGAGATAGCGCTGGAGCAGCAGGAAGCCGGCGACCACAGGAACGCTGACGACCAGCGAGGCGGCCATGATCTGGTTCCAGTACACGTCGTTGAGCGTGGAGTAGCCCTGAAGCCCGACGGCGAGCGTTCGGGTGGCGTCGTTGGTCATCACGGACGCGAACAGCACCTCGCCCCACGCGGTCATGAAGGCGTAGACGGCGACCGCGACGATGCCGGGGATCGCGGCCGGCACGACCACCCGGAACAGCGCCCCGAGCGGCCCGCAGCCGTCCACCAGCGCCGCCTCGTCGAGATCGCGCGGCACCGAGTCGAAGTACCCGATCAGCATCCAGATCGAGAACGGCAGCGAGAAGGTCAGATACGTGAGGATCAGACCGCCGCGCGAGCCGAACAGGGCGATGCCCGTCGCGTTCCCGATGTTGACGTAGAGGAGGAACAGCGGCAGCAGGAAGAGGATGCCGGGGAACATCTGCGTCGACAGCACGGTGACCGTGAAGACGCGCTTGCCGCGGAAGTTGTAGCGGCTCACGGCGTACGCGGAGAAGACCGCGATCACGACGGAGAGGGCCGTGGCCGCCCCCGCCACGATCAGCGAGTTCACGAAGTACCGCGCCAGCGGCACCGTCGACCAGATGTCGATGTACGGCCGGATCGTCAGCCCGCTCGGCAGCCAGCGGAACTTGCCCGTGACGTCCGCGAGCGGCTTCAGCGAGCTGGAGACCATGACGTACACCGGCACCAGGACGAACACGGTGAGCAGCGTCAGGAAGACCGCGCGGCCCGCCTGGAAGGACCGCGGGGGCGCCATCGGCGAGCGCGGCCGGGTGCTGGAGGTGCTAGACATCGGACGTCTTCCTTCCCCGGGAGGTCAGCAGCAGGTAGACGCCCGTGACGACGAGCAGGAAGAGCAGCAGCAGCACGGACATCGCCGAGCCGGTGCCGAAGTTCCAGGTCACGAAGGACGCCTGGTAGATGTGGACCGAGATGAGGTCCGCCGCTTCCGGGGCCGTCTTGCCGAACAGGACGAACGGCGTGTTGAAGTCGTTGAACGTCCACAGGAACAGCACCAGGACGAGCACCTGGTTGACCGGCCGCAGCGACGGGAGCGTGATGCGGCGCAGTTGCTGCCACAGGCCGGCCCCGTCGAGAGCGGCCGCCTCGTACAGCTCGCCCGGGATGTTCTGCAGGCCCGCCATGACGATCAGGAAGGCGAACGGCCAGCCCTTCCAGACGGACACGGTGAGCAGGGCGTAGAAGCTGTTGTCGCCGATCAGCCAGAAGGACGGCTCGTCGGTGAGGTGCAGCTGGTCGTGCAGGACGTGGTTCACCAGGCCGTTGTCGTGCTGGAACATGAAGACCCAGGTGATGACGGCCGCGTACACGGGCAGCGCGTACGGCACGAGGAACAGGGCCCTCAGGATGCCGCGCCCGCGGAAGGTGTCCTGCATGTAGATCGCGGCGGCGGTGCCGATGAGCCAGCACAGCCCGACCGAGAGCAGGGTGAAGACGACGGTGACGAAGAACGAGTGCAGCAGCGCCTTGCCGACGGGTGCGTCGAAGTCCACCGACACCGAGTAGTTGTCGAAGCCGGACCAGGGCGCGGTGCCCCAGTTGCTGATGTAGACCTGGGTGAGCTCCTTGAAGCTCATCACGATGCCGATCACCATCGGCACCAGGTGGACGAGGAGTTCGAGGACCAGGGCGGGCAGGAGCAGGAGGTAGGGAAGTCCGATGCGCTTGATCCGCCCGGGGCGGCGCGGGCCTCGCGCCGCCCCGGGGGAGCTCTCGCGCACCGTCGTCTCGCCGGGTTCGGCGGAGGCGGCGGTCGTGGTGGTCATCGTGGTTCCCGCACTCACTTCTTGGGCATCTGCTGCTGGGCCTTCTCGAGCGCCGCCTTCACCGAGGCCGTGGTCACCGCTTTGCCGCCGGCCGCGTCGGCGAACAGCTCCTTGACGGCGGTGCCGACCGCGGTCTCGAACTGGGACTCGTCCGCCACCTGCGGAAGGGCCGCCGCGCTCTTCGCCAGGGTGTCCTTGAGGACCGCGTTCGCCGGGTCGGTGAACGGCGCGACCTCCTGCGCGGTCTTGACCGGCGGGATCGAGGTGTACGCCGTGTTGAGGATCTTCTGCTCGGCGTCACTGGTCATGAACTTGACGAACTTGGTCGATCCGTCGAGGTTCTTGGTGTTCTTGAACACCGCGAGGTTGATGCCCGCGACCATGGAGTTGGTGTTCGTGCCCGTGCCGGGGGTGCCGGACTGCACGGGCACCGGGGCGATGCCGTACGCGTCGGGGCTCATGCCCTGCGACTTGAGGTTGGCCGCCGCGGACTGCCACAGCAGCATGGCGTTCTTGCCCTTGGCGAAGTCGCTGATGGACTGGTTCTGGGCGTACTCGGCGTTGCCCGGGGCGATGATCTTGTCCTTCGCCATCAGGTCGACGTACTGCTTGACCGCGGCCACCACCCCGTCGTTGGTGAAGTCGGCGGTTCCGTCGGCCTTGAAGAAGTCCGCGCCGTGCTGCTTGGCGAAGACGAACGCGTGGTGGATGTTCTCCGACACGTTCGCGCCCTCGGCGCCGATGCCCCACTTGCCGCCCTTGGACAGCTTCTTGCCGTCGGCGACGAGCTCGTCCCAGGTGGCCGGCGGCTTGGAGATGCCCGCGTCGGCGAACATCGCCTTGTTGTAGTACAGCGCGTACGCCATCGAGTACAGCGGGACCGCGGCCGGGTCCTTGCCCTCGGCGCCGGTCGAGCCGAGCGCGGAGTCGACGAAGCGGTCCTTGCCGCCGATCTTGTCGAAGTTCTTCGCGTCCCACGGCAGCAGCGCACCGGTGGCCTGCAGCGAGGCGCTCCAGGTGTTGCCGATGTTGAGCACGTCGGGGCCCTGACCCGAGGTGGTGGCCGTGAGGATCCGGTTCAGCAGGTCGGACCAGGGGACGACCTCCAGCTTGACCTTGATGCCGGTCTGCTTCTCGAACTTGGCGAGCTCGGGTGCGAGCACCTTCTTGTCGATCGAGATGCTGGCGCCCTGGTTGGACGCCCAGTACGTGAGCGTCTTGGGCGAGTCGTTGGACCCGCCACCGTTCGACGAGCCGCCGCCACAGGCGGTCGCGGCGGTCAGCAGGGTGATGGTGACCGCACCGGCGGCCGCGGCTCGGATTCTGCGCATGGCTGCGTATGTCCCTTTCCCGGAGGGAGCCAAGAGGAGCGCCCGCGTTCACTTCCCGAACGATCCTCATGGCTTAATTTAGGACGTGAGTTAAGACCCGGAAGAAAGTCGCGTCAAGGGATCGCGCAGGGGTATCTTGCAGGTCGGGCAGGCCGGAAGGGAATCACATGGCGGCGCGGAACGGTCGGACAGTGCGTGACCTGCGACGGGGCAACCGCACCGCCGTACTGCAACGGTTGTATTTCGATGGGCCGATGAGCCGCTACGAGCTCGGTCCCGCGACCGGACTCAGCTCCGGATCCATCAGCAACGTCGTCGCCGAACTCGTCGCGGACGGACTCGTGGAGGAGGCCGGCAGCGTCGACTCCGACGGCGGGCGCCCCCGCACCCTGCTGCGCGTGGTCCCCGGCAGCGGCCACATGATCGGCGTCGACGTCGGCGAAACCCGGGTCCGCGTCGAGCTGTTCGACCTGACCCTCACCGAACTCGCCAGGGTGGAAAGGCCGTTGGAGCGGCACAGCATCGACCGCCCGCTCCGCAGCCAGGGTTACGACGTCGACGTGATCGTCGGCCACATCCGCGACGGCATCGCCGAGGTGCTCGCCGAGGCGGGCATCGCCCCGCACCAGCTCCTCGGGGTCGGCCTCGGCGTGCCCGGCATCGTCGCCCGCACCCCCGAGCGCGGCGCGGTCGTGCACGGCCAGACCATCGGCTGGGACGCCGTCCCGCTGGAGTCCCTGCTCCGTTCCGCCTGCGAACTCCCCGACACCGTCCCGTACTTCGCGGACAACGGCGCCCGCACCCTCGGCCAGGCCGAGATGTGGTTCGGCGCCGGACGCGGCGCGCGCAACGCGGTCGTCGTCCTCTTCGGCTCCGGCGTCGGCGCCTGCCTGGTCACCGACGAGGTGGAGAACGGCCGGTCCGTCGAATGGGGCCATCTGACGGTACGGGTCAGGGGACGCCGCTGCCGCTGCGGCTCCCTCGGCTGCCTGGAGGCGTACGCGGGAGCGGAGGCGCTGCTCGACCGCTGGCGCGAGGAGGGCGGACACCCCCCCGAGGGCACCGACGAGGAGACGGCGCTGACCGCGATGCTGGCCGCCGCCTACCCGCCCGAGGGCACCGCCTCCGACCCCATCGCCCTCGCCGTCCTGGAGGAGACCGCCGAGTACCTCGGCGCCGGACTCTCCGACCTGATCAACCTCTTCCAGCCCGAGCGCATCCTCATCGGCGGCTGGGCGGGCCTCCAGCTCGGCTCGCGCTTCCTGCCCGCCGTGCGCCGCTACGCGATCTCGTACTCCCTGCGCTATCCCGCCCAGCGGGTCACCGTGGACCTCGGCCGACTCGGCCCGGACGCGGTCACCGTGGGCGCCGCGATCCTGCCGCTCGCCGACTTCTTCGCGCGCGGCGGCCGGCGCGCGGAACCGGCGCCCACCGGTCCCTCGCCCGCCTGGCGCACGGCCCTGGAGGAGCGGGCGCCCCACTGACGTCCGTACGGGCGAGAACGCGAGGTCAGCGGGCGCGCGGGGGTTTCACCGGCGGGTGTCGAGGTACCCGGACGGCGTCCGGAGGTGGTCCGCCGACGATGTGCGGGCCGCCCCGGCACGCCCCGATCCGCCCCACGAACGGAGTGCGCCGTGAGCGACGAGCTTCCGCAGGCCCCCGGTGAGACCCCTCACCCGGTACCGCGGGACATGCCCGACCAGCAGGCCCACGGGGGCGACGACCCCTGGGACGTCGTCTCGGGGCAGGACGGGCCCGAGACCGGCGAGGACGAACCGGCGACGGACGTCCCCGACACCGACGAGGCGGGCACCGCCCGGCAGGGCGCTCCACGCTCGGACACCGCGCACCCCGAGCACCCGGGGCCGGAGGAGTCCCCGGCCTGAGCGGCCGGGCTGAGTACCGCGGCCCGAGCGGCCGGAGGACGGGTGGCCGCCTGGAGGCGGCCACGCGCGCGAGCCACCGCCAACGCGACGGGGGGCCGCGGGAGTTGCTCCCGCGGCCCCCCGTCGCGGACGAGGTCCGGGCGGCTCAGGCGAAGGCGTTCACCCCGGTCAGCTCCGCCGACAGGGCCCACAGCCGGGTGGCCTGCTCGGGGTCGGTGGCGTACGCCTTCACTCCGGTCCGGGAGTCGTCCTCCGGGGCCGGCTCGGCGATGTCGCAGTCCTCGCAGTACACCCCGCCGAGGCCCGCCAACTGCGGCGACGTCGCGGCCCAGACCTGGGTGGCCGCGCCCTGCTCCGGCGTCTTGAACAGGTCGGGGTGCAGGAGGTCGCCGCTCTCGTCGATCCACCCGCGCTCGACCATCTCCTCCTTGGGCAGATGCCGCTGGAGGGGCGTGAGGATGCCGCCCGGGTGCAGGGCGAACGCCCGTACGCCCGAGTCCCGGCCGAGCCGGTCGAGCTCCACGGCGAACAGCACGTTCGCCGTCTTCGCCTGCCCGTACGCCTCCCACTTGTCGTAACCGGTGCGCCAGTGCACGTCGTCCCAGCGGATGCCGGAGGCGTGGTGGCCGGTGGAGGAGACCGACACGACGCGCGCCCCGCCCGGTGCGATCGCCGGCCACAGCCGGTTGACCAGGGCGAAGTGGCCGAGGTGGTTGGTCGCGAACTGAGCCTCCCAGCCGGGGCCGACCCGCGTCTCGGGGCAGGCCATGATGCCCGCGCTGTCGATGACGATGTCGATGGTGCGTCCGGAGGCGAGGAACCGCTCGGCGAAGGCCCGCACGCTCTCCAGGTCACCGAGGTCCAGCTCGTCCGTCTCGACGCCGTCGATGCCCTCCAGGGCGTCGCGGGCGGCCTCAGGACGCCGCGCCGGGACCACCACGTGGGCGCCCGCGCGGGCCAGTGCCCGGGTCGTCTCCAGGCCGATGCCCGAATAGCCGCCGGTGACGATCGCGAGCTTGCCGGAGAGGTCGATCCCCTCCAGGACCTCGTCTGCGGTGCTCTTGGCGCCGAAACCCGAACCGATCTTGTGCTGTGCAGTGCTCATGTCCTGAACGCTACGAATTGGAGCGGACTCCAAGTCAAGCGGACACGGCGTCCGTGGCCCGCGGCCGCCGGCGAGGGGCGGGGAGGGCAAGGGAAAGGCCCCGACCGGACGGGGGAATCGCGGTCGGGGCCGTCTGTGGGTGGGCACGGATGGCGGTCGCCTCTCGGCGAAACGCTCCACAGGGCTTCAGCCGAACGATCGTCCCTGTGGGCAAAAGGTGAGGCCCGGGGACACAGTCCCATCCGCACCCACGAGTCGTTCAACGGGAAACTACCGGTCGGTGTTCCCCGGGGCGTCCGAACCGACGGTGACGTGCGTCACGCCCCGGCGGGCGTCCGGCGCGTCCTGGCCCAGGCGAGCAGATCGTCCACGCCCCAGGTGGTGATCACCCGCGCGGCGGGCACCCCGCACTCCTCGGCCCGCGCGCAGCCGTAGATCTGCCAGTCCAGTTGCCCCGGCGCGTGCGCGTCGGTGTCCAGCGAGAACAGGACGCCCGCCTCGACCGCGCGGCGCAGCAGCCGGCGCGGCGGGTCGAGGCGCTCGGGACGGCTGTTGATCTCGACGGCCGTGCCCGTCTCGGCGCACGCCGCGAAGACGGCGTCCGCGTCGAACGCCGACTCGGGCCGGCCGCGCTCGCCGATGAGGCGGCCGGTGCAGTGCCCGAGCACGTCCGAGAGCGGATTGCGTACGGCGGCGATCATCCGGCGGGTCATCGACGGACCGTCCATGCGCAGTTTGGAGTGCACCGACACGACCACCACGTCGAGTCGTTCCAGCAGCTCCGGCTCCTGGTCGAGCGAGCCGTCGTCGAGGATGTCGCACTCGATGCCGGTCAGCAGCCGGAAGGGCGCCCAGCGCTCGTTCAGGTCCGCGACGACCGCCAGTTGTTCCCGCAGCCGCTCGGGGGACAGCCCGCGTGCCACGGTCAGCCGCGGCGAGTGGTCGGTGAGCACCGCCCAGTCGTGGCCGAGCCGGGCGGCGGCCCGCCCCATGTCCTCGATCGGACTGCCGCCGTCCGACCAGTCGGAGTGCAGATGGCAGTCCCCGCGCACCAGCTCCCGCAGAGCCGTACCGCCCTCGGTGAGCGGCCCTCCGACGTCCCGCTCCACCTTCTCCAGATAGCCGGGGACCTCACCGGCCAGCGCCTCCCGGACCACCTGGGCGGTCTTCGGGCCGACGCCCTTGAGCTTCTCCAGCGAGCCGTTGCCCGCTCGCTCCCGCACCTCGTCCGCGGGGAGCGCCGCGAGGACCGCCTCCGCCGTGCGGAAGGCCCGTACGCGATAGGTGGGGGAGAGGCTCCGCTCCAGCAGGAACGCGATGCGGTCCAGGGCCTCCACGGGGTCCATCGCCACCTCCTCGCCGCGGTCGCGCAGGCCGCCGCCCGCTCCTCCCAGGGTTGCCCAGCCGTCCCCCGGCCGCACCACGGAAGCGGCGGGCCGGCCCGCGGACGGCAGCCGCAGCCGGCTCACCCGGCTGGGTGAACACCGGATTCCCGCAGCTCCGCGACCTTCCGGGCGCGAGGCGACCGCGGCTCCCGGGCGCCGCGCTGACCGGCGACAACCGCTTTACGATCTAGCCATGACCGAAAGCTCGAGCCCTTACATCTCCCGCCCGCGGATCCTGGTGCTCGGGGTGCAGCCGGGCACGCCGCCGTTCCGGATCATGGAGATCGACGGCGAGATGGTCGGCGAGGCGAGGGCGATCACGGACGTCCTGGAGTACGCCGCCGCGTACGGCATCACCGTGCACGACCTCGACGACCCGGACGTGGTCCGCTGGGTGGGCGGCGACAAGCTCACCTGGGTGCCGCGCTGACACCGGGTCCGTCGGGGCGGGAGGCGACCTCGCCGGTCAGGGAGCCGTCCGCGGACGAGTACGTTGGGCCGGCATGCGGATCACGAAGTACACCCACGCTTGTGTACGGCTCGAACATGCTGGCCGCGTGCTGGTCATCGATCCCGGGACGTGGAGCGAGCCGGCCGCCTTGACCGGCGCGGACGCCGTGCTGGTGACGCACGAACACGCCGATCACATCGACGTCCTCCGCCTGGCCGGGCTCGGCGTGCCGGTCTACGCCCCGGTCGAGGCGAACATCCCGCGGGTGGAGGTGATCGGGGTGTCCTCCGGCATGGGATTCACCGCCGCCGGCTTCCGCGTACGGGCGGTCGGCGGTCGTCATGCGACCGTCTACGCGGGCCGGCCCGACTGTGCGAACCTCGGCTACATCATCGATGAGGCGGTCTACCACCCCGGAGACTCGCTGCACGTACCGGATGAGCCGATCGAGACGCTCCTGGTCCCGGTCCACGGGTCGTGGATGAAGACGGCGGAAGCCATCGACTTCGTCAAGGCCGTCGAGCCCGGGCGGGCGTTCGGCCTGCATGACGCCCAGATCAACGATCGCGGCCTCAGCGGCGTCAACGGCTGGCTCGCCCAGGAGACGAACGGCTGCTACCGGTACCCGAGGCCCGGCGAATCGGCCTGAGCCGTGCCGAGGACCGTGCCGAACTCCCCGTCCCCCTCCGCTTGGCCGGCGTCCGAGGTGATCGAGTGGGCCGTGAACTCCGTTGTGGCGGAAGCCGGTTCCGATCGCCGGGGAGTGGAAGGCTCGCCGACCTTCGCAGGTCATGGGCGATGGCGGCGAGCGGGCGGCGCCGGTGACCCGCGCCGCCGCCCGAGCCGTTCGTCAGCCCACGGTCCACTTCTGGTTGGCTCCGCCGGAGCAGGTCCAGATCTGCAGCCGGGTGCTGTTGGCCGAGTTGTTCCCCGTGACGTCCAGGCACTTGTTGGCCGCGGGGTTCACGATGTCGTGCGCCGCGCTGACGGCCCACTTCTGGCCCGTGCCGCCCGTGCAGTCCCACAGCTGGATCGGTGTGCCGTCCGCCGTGCCGTTGTTGGTGACGTCCAGGCACTTGCCGAGGGCGCGGATCGTGCCGTCGGAGCCGACCGTCCACTGCTGCGCGGCCGTCCCGTTGCAGTCGTAGAGCTGTACGGGCGTTCCGTTGGCCGTACCGGCCGCCGCGACGTCCACGCACTTGCCCGCGAGGCCCTTGATCGGGGCCGCGGTGCCGCTCGGGCTGTCGCTCGTCGTCACCTTCACCTCGTCGACGACGAGTTGCTGCGGGAAGGACGTGGAACCGTCCGGGTCGCCGGGCCAGTAGC
Source organism: Streptomyces sp. M41(2017) (assembly GCF_002078175.1). Classification (GTDB taxonomy): domain Bacteria; phylum Actinomycetota; class Actinomycetes; order Streptomycetales; family Streptomycetaceae; genus Streptomyces. Next base: position 5,183,535 of record NZ_MWFK01000001.1, read on the forward strand.
CGCCCACCGCGAGGTTGAGGATCAGGAAGAACGGCTTGTTGAACACCCAGGTGTTGCCGCCGAGGTCGGCGGGCGTGCGTCGCTGGTAGACCGTGCCGTCCACCGACCAGGTGATCGAGTTCGGGGCCCAGTCCACCGCGAAGGTGTGGAAGGCGTCCGCGAAGGCCTGCCCGTTCGGCAGGGAGTAGCCCGCGCCGATACCGGCGGACCCGGAGTAGCCGGGGCCGTGGATCGTGCCGTGCACGGTCGACGGCTCGAAGCCGACGTTCTCCATCACGTCGATCTCACCGGAGTTCGGCCAGCCGACCTGCCCGATGTCGCTGCCCAGCATCCAGAACGCCGGCCACATGCCCTGCCCGCGCGGGATCTTCATGCGCGCCTCGACATGGCCGTACGTCGAGCTGAACTTCCCGGAGGTGTTCAGCCGGGCCGAGGTGTACTGACATGTGCCGTACCAGCACTGGTAGTTGGACGGGCTCTCCTTGCGGGCCGTGATGACCAGGTGCCCCTGGCCGTCGAGCGCCGCGTTCTTGTTGCCCGACGTGTAGTACTGCCGCTCGTGGTTGTTGACGTTGTCGCCGGTCTCGATCTGCCACTTGGACGAGTCGACGGCCGAACCGGCGGCACCGTCGAAGGTGTCCTGGAACGTGACCGCGGCAGCGGCCGCCGCCGGACCCGCGTGGGCGGGAGCGGCGACGGCCGAGGCGGAGGCGACGAGCGCGGCGGACAGCGCGGCGAAGAGGCATCTGCGCAGCAGGCGTGGGGAGTCCATGACTCTCCCTTCCTACGGCTGCCCGCGGGGCGGGCGAGCCGACTGTGGTGGGGGGTGCATGCTTCGCCTCTTGATTTAAGAAGTGAGGTAAGGGAGTGTCAAGACTCTGGTCCGTACCATCACTTGGGGTGACGCGTCAGGCGCGAAGGCGCTTGCGGGGGTGCACCGCCCGGCCGAGCCGACGGCCCAGCAGCAGGTAACCGATCAGCGCTCCGCTGGTGTTGAGGATGACGTCGTCGATGTCGAAGGAGCGTCCGGTGATGAGGGCTCCCTGGACCAGTTCGACGAGCAGCATGACGACCGCGGTCAGGAGGAGCACGCGCAGGATGCCCCTGGTCCGCGGGAAGATCACGGGCAGCAGCACTCCGAAGGGGATCCCCAGCAGGATGTTGCCGCCGATCTGCTTGACGGCGTCGCGCAGCTCCGGCTGGTCGAGATAGGCCTTCAGGGACCGTCCGGGGTGGAGGTTGTTGTGGATCAGAGCCGTGGACGCCGGTGAGGGCTCCAGCGTCAGATGGGCCAGCGCGACCGCGAAGGCGACCATCGCGACGAACCCGATCAGCATGGCCACGGCCCGCAGCGGCCAGGCCATCGTCTCGCGCTGGGGTGCCGGTTCAGGGGCCCTGCGGCCGAAGAAGGACCGCGACGTCCCGGCCTTGACCCGGTCGGCCTTCGAAGTGTCCCTGCCCCGCTCCGACTTCGACGTCCTGCTTCGGTCTGATCCGGACTTCGGTGCCGATTTCCGGCGACCTGCCTTCGCGACCCGTGTGCCCAACGCCGTGCGGACCATGCGGCCCTCCCCTAATGTCACGCTGCCCTCTGGTGCAGCCCGCATACCCCCTAAAGGCCTGTCGATGCGCGCGTTCGGCGACCGGTCCTGAGGACGTTCGAGGCCTCCACCGCCCTCCGCGGAGAGGTGGACGGGACCTGCCGGGAACGCGCTCCGTGAGTGCGCACGAGAGGCTCGGACGACCCCGGAGACAGCGGCGGCGCCCGGTGCGACCACAAGGCCGCACCGGGCGCCGCTCTCCGGCCCTCCCGGGCTCAGCTGCCGTAGGTGATCTTCACCTCCTCGAAGCCGAGTGAACGCAACAGGCCTTCGAGCATGCCCGTGGTGTTCTTCTCGGCCCGCGAGGTGAGTTCGCTGTCCTTCGCCGCGTCGCTGATGTGCTTGACCGCGAGCTTCTGTACGGCCTGCTCGTTGTTCGGGTTGCCGGAGAAGACGTCCCCGAGCCGGTCGAGGAGGCCGCGCTGCTTCGAGACCGCGTACGAGTGGTCGGGGTCGAGGGCGGCCTTGCCCAGCGCCGCGTGCGGCAGGTGCAGCGTGGCGGACGTCCGGTCCTTGTTGACCTTCACGTCCTCCTTGGCGAGGTGCCCCAGGTCGACGTAGGCGTCGACCGTGCCGGCCCCCACGTACAGCGTGCGGGTGCCACGGATCGCGTCGGGCAGGTACTTGGCGTCCTTCTCCAGGTCCACGACCACCTGGAAGTTGCCCGAGGCCGCGTCGTAACGGCTCATGTCCTGGATCGACTTGAGGAGTGTGGGCCCCGACCTGTCGTGACTCTCCGTCCCGAACAGGTCACGCAGACCCGGCAGAACGGCCAGCCGCAACCCGGCGAAGAGCACCACGAGCACCAGTACGAAGGCGCAGACCACCTTCGCCCAACCGGGCATGCGCTTGATGGACGTCGTCATGTCGACGGCCCTCCTTTCAGCGCCCGTATACCCGGCAAGTCCCGTGACAGGCCAACGGGTTGGACCGGAGCCGGGGCGGCGGCGCCCCGCCGGGCCCGGCCGGACGGCGACCGGAGCCCGCGACGTCCACGGCCGAAACGCCCGCCGCGGCGGGCATTCCCCCCGGTCGAAGGCCCGAGGGGTGCCCAGTAGCATGAGGTACGCACTCCGGGACGATCTTGCCAACCGGCGACGCAACCCGGTTCGATCATGCGAGGAGCGGTCGTGCGTGACATCGCCGTGTTCAGCGGTAGTGCCCATCCCGAGCTGGCGGCCGAGCTCTGTGCCCACCTCGGTGTGCCCCTCAGTCCCACCCGGGTCAGCCGGTTCGCCAACGACTGCCTGGAGGTCCAGCTCCAGGCGAACTGTCGCGAACGGGACGTCTTCCTGGTGCAGCCCCTGGTCGCGCCGGTGCAGGAGCACCTCGTCGAACTGCTGATGATGTGCGACGCGGCGCGCGGCGCCTCGGCCGGACGCATCACCGTCGTGATGCCGCACTATTCATATGCGCGTTCGGACAAAAAGGACATGCCGCGGATCTCCATGGGCGGTCGGCTCGTCGCGGACCTGCTCGTGGCGGCCGGCGCCAGCAGGGTCCTGGCGGTGACCCTGCACTCCCCGCAGGTGCACGGCTTCTTCTCGGTGCCGGTGGACCATCTCCACGCGCTGCGGGAGCTGGCCGCGCACTTCCGGGGCAACGACCTGTCGCGTACGACGGTCGTCTCGCCCGACCTCGGCAACGCCAAGGAGGCGGCGGCGTTCGCGCGGCTGATCGGGGCCCAGGTGGCCGCGGGCGCCAAGCAGCGCTTCGCGGACGACCGGGTGAGCATCAGCAGCGTGATCGGTGAGGTCGCCGGGCGGGACGTGATCGTCCTGGACGACGAGATCGCCAAGGGCAGCACCGTCCTCGAACTCCTGGACCGGCTGCGGGAGATGGGGCCCCGTTCGATCCGGGTCGCCTGTACGCACGGACTGTTCGCGGCGGGGGCCTTGAAGCGGCTCAGTGAGCAGCCCGACGTGCTGGAGATCGTGTGCACCAATACCGTGCCGGTGCCGGTCGAGGAGTACACCGAGAAGCTCAGTGTGTTGTCCGTCGCGCCGGCGCTGGCGGAGGCGGTGCGGCGGATCCACAACGGGGAGTCCGTGAGCGCCCTCTTCGACGCCCCTCGCAACGAGTAGCCCCCCGCGTCGCGGGCTCGCTCTCTCCCCCTCCGGCGACAACCTTCTTTCGCCCCCTCCGCCCCTACCCTTCCCGTACCTGGGGCTCCGCCCCAGACCCCGCTCCTCAATCGCCGGAGGGGCTGAATTTCCCGCCCGCACCCGGCGTCCGGCGTGAGGGGCCGTGCCGGTACATCAGATGCCCGTCGCTTACGCCCGGATCGAGCAGCGTTCCGCTTCTCCACTCACGCCTGATTCAGCGGCGACGGGCGGATGTACCGGCACGGCCCCGACCCACCCACCGGACCGGAGCCGTGCCCGGGCCGGCAGCCCGGCAGACCGTCAGTCGACGGTCAGGACCAGCTTGCCCGCCGTGCGGCCCGTCTCGCCCAGCGCATGGGCCTTCGCCGCGTCGCTCAGCGGGAACGTCTCCGCGACCGTCGCCCGCAGCGCCCCCTCCTCGACGAGTCCGGCGATCGCCCGCATCCCCGCCTGGTCGGCGTCGACGAGCATCCGGATCGCGCGCACCCCGAGCCGCTCGGCCTCCTCGTAGAACTCGTCCGAACCGACCGGAATGATCGAGACGACCACGCCGCCGGGGCGCAGCACGCGCAGGGACCGGAGCCCCGTCTCCCCGCCGATCGGGTCGAGCACGACGTCGACGTCCCGTACGGCCTCGGCGAAGTCGACGCTCGTGTAGTCGATCGGCTCGTCCACGCCGATGGACCGCAGGAAGTCGTGCTTGCCGGCGCTCGCCGTACCGATCACGTACGCGCCGCGCGCCTTGGCGATCTGCACGGCCACGTGTCCGACCCCGCCCGCCGCCGCGTGGATCAGCACGCGCTGGCCGGGCTGCACGTCCGCCCGTTCCGTGAGGGCCTGCCACGCGGTGAGGGAGACCAGCGGGAGGGCGGCCGCCTGGGTGTGGTCGATGGAGGACGGCTTCAGCGTGAAGGCGCGGGCGGGCGCGGTCACGTACTCGGCGTGCGAGCCGTGGCCGAACGGGTAAGACAGCATCCCGAAGACCTCGTCCCCGGGCTGGAAGAGGGCGACGCCGATCCCGGTCGCCTCGACCACGCCGGACACGTCCCAGCCGAGGACGAACGGCGGCTCACCGAGGAAGCCGCCGTTCGCGCGGTGCTTCCAGTCGGTCGGGTTGACCCCGGCCGCCCGTACCCGGACGAGGATCTCGTTGGGGCGCGGAGCGGGTCGTTCCACGGTCACTTCTTCAAGGACCTCGGGGCCGCCGAGGACGTTCTGGCTGATGGCTCGCATGGTGTTCACAGTGCTCATGGTGAACCAGCCTGCCGTGCCCCGCCCGATCGGGAAATGGCATGATTGCCAACCTTCGATACGATCGTGCCATGGAGCGGACGGACCAGATGGACCCGGTGGACCGGATGAAACAGGCGAGGCCCGTCAGGGCGGCAGGCCACGTGGAGCGGGTCGTCGTGCTGGCGCTCGACGGCGTCTACCCCTTCGAGCTGGGCATCCCCAGCAGGATCTTCGGCGCGGCCGAGGGCCGGTACGAGGTGCTGACCTGCACGGTCGACGGGGGCCCGGTCCGCACGGAGACGGACTTCTCCGTCACCGTCGACCACGGCCCAGAGATCATGGGCACCGCCGACACGGTGGTGATCGCGGCGGTCACCCCGTCCAAGGTGAGCTCCGAGATCTCCGACGAGGTGGCGGCCGCCCTCGCGCACATCCGCCCCGGCACCCGCATCGTCTCCATCTGCACGGGCGCGTTCGTGCTGGCCGCCGCCGGGCTGCTGGACGGACGCCGGGCCACCACGCACTGGTTCGTCGCGGAGCAGTTCCGGCGCATGTTCCCGCGCGTCGACCTCGACCCGGACGTCCTGTTCGTCGACGACGGCGAGATCCTCACGTCGGCCGGTGCGGCGTCGGGCATCGACATCTGTCTGCACATCCTGCGCGAGGACCACGGCAGCGAGCTGGCCAACAGGGTGGCCCGCCGCTGTGTGGTGCCACCCCTGCGCGAGGGCGGCCAGGCCCAGTACATCGAGCTGCCGGTGCCGGAGTTCTCCGCGGCGAGCACCGCGGCGACCCGTGCCTGGGCGCTGGCCCGTCTCGGGGACCCGCTCGGCCTGAGCGACCTCGCGGGCCACGCGCGGATGAGCCTGCGGACCTTCGCCCGCCGCTTCAACGACGAGGTGGGCATGAGCCCGGGCCGCTGGCTCATCCAGCAGCGGGTGGCGCGGGCCCGCCATCTGCTGGAGGCCAGCGACCTGTCGGTGGACCAGATCGCCGGGGAGGTCGGCTTCGCGACGGGTGCCTCCCTGCGGCAGCACCTGCACGCGACGATCGGCGTCTCGCCGCAGGCGTATCGCCGGACGTTCCAGGCGACACGCTGAGTCCGGCCCGTCCTCGATCCGCCGGTCATCGAACGATCCCCGTGCCTTCCGCGTCGTAGGAGCACGAACACGGAACGGTGTGACGGGGGGTCGGGTATGCGCAGAGGGATCGCGGCCGGAGTGGTGCTGGCCGGACTGGCGTTGGCGGGGTGCGGCGGTGCGGACGTGCGGGACGGCCTGGTGGTGAAGGGCACCCCGCCGGCCAGGCCCTACACGGGGCCGCTCCATCTGCCCTCGGAGAAGAGCTCGGGGGAGGGCGAGCCGGAGCCGGGGGAGGGCTCGGGCGCGGCGGGCAAGGCGCTGGAATGCGACGGCGCGATCTTCTCGGGCGGTGGCTCGGACCGTTGGAGCAAGGGGGACGGCGGTTCCACCCCCGAGGAGGGGCTGAACGCGTACTTCGACATCTACGTGCCCGAGGAGCCGGACTACGGCTACCGCGTGGAGCGCCGGGAGGGCGATCGCGTCCTGTTCTCCTTCGACGTGAAGGGCAGGACCAAGGTGGCCGTCGTCGTCGCCAAGGACCAGCCGCACCGCCCGGGTTGGGGTCCGGAGACCAGCGCGTCCTGTGACCCGTCGGAATGGCCGGCGAGCTATGCCAGGTCCAAGGGCTACGAGATCTGGACGGACCGCGAGGGCCACCGCGTGCCGACCACGAAGGTGATCAGCTCGCCCGGCGCCGAACACTGCGACTGGCAGAGCGCGCACTTCATCGATCTGGGCAGCGGCCCGAACTCCCGCATGTACGTGCGCGATCCCGAGGGGCTCTTCGACACCGAGCTGAACGGCACCTACGACGCGGATGCCCGCATGCCCGCGGACGCGCGCGACACCGGCTACCACTACCGCGACTGGTCCCTCTGGCTCGCCGCGGACAGGTCGACGGCCTACGTCCGTACCTCCGACGGCGTGGAGGCCTGGCCCGCTGCGGCCCGTCCGATCGGCTGCGACTAGGGCGTCGGCACCGGCCGTCGCCGGCGGCCTCACCGGCTCATGTGCAGCGCGACGAGCAACTGCCAGACCTGGTCGGCGACGTCGTCCGGGGTCCCGTCGAGCAGGCCGTGCAGCCAGTCCGCGAGGACGCCGGTGAACGTGGCGGCGACCGCGGAGGCCACGAGCGGGGCGTCCGGCGCGCCGGCGAGCGTGCGCTCAGCGAGGCTGCGGGCCCGCAGGTCGTGGTGGAGCACCCGGCCCAGTGGGCCACCGCCGCCCGGGCTCAGCAGCGCGCGGTACAGGCCGGTGTGCGGGGCGAGTTGGGTGAAGAAGGCGCGCAGCGCGGGCGGCGCGGACACCGGGTCGGGCCGCCCGCGCCACGCGTGCAGCGCCTCCACGGCCTCCCGCACGACATCGGCGCAGGCGTCGACGGCCAGCGCCTCCCGGTCCGCGTAGTGCACGTAGAAGGTGGCCCGGCCCACGCCGGCCCGCCGGGCGAGCGCGGCGACGCCGGTCTCCTCCAGGGGGTGTTCGGCGCATTCGTCGAGCAGTGCCTGCCGCAGCTTGGCGCGGGTCCGTGCGGCGCGCGGGTCGTCGGGTGTCACCGGGCGAGGAGGACGGCGGCGAGGGCGACCGCGCCGGGCAGCGCCTGGGCGAACAGGATGCGGCGGTTGGCCGTAGCCGCTCCGTACACACCGGCCACCACGACGCAGCACAGGAAGAAGACCTGGACGCGGAACCCGGTCGGGTCCGCGGCGATCAGTCCCCACACCAGCCCCGCGGCCAGAAAGCCGTTGTACAGCCCCTGGTTGGCCGCGAGCGGAGCGGTCGCGCGTGCCATCTCGGGGTCGAATCCGTGCAGCCCCCGCCCCGGCTTCTTCTCCCAGAGGAACATCTCCAGCACCAGGATGTAGACGTGCAGTGCGGCCACCAGGCCCACCAGCACGTTCGCGGCCGTCTGCATCGTCTGCGCTCCGTTCACGGACCCACTTCTTGGACAGGTGTCCAATATAGCTGGACACCTGTCCAAGAAGCTACCGTGTCGTGGGCGTCAGGCGTCCGGGGCCGCGTACACCCGTTCCCCGCCGACGTAGGTGAGCGCCACCCCGGTGTCCTTGATCGCCTCCGGGGGTCCGGCGAAGGGGTCGCGGTCCAGGACGACGAGGTCCGCGAGCGCGCCCGGCCGCACGACGCCGGTGTCGTCGAGGTGGTTCACGTACGCCGTCCCCGCGGTGTAGGCCGTCAACGCGGCGGCGAGACCGAGGCGTTCGTCCGGCAGGAACACCGGGCCGGGCTCGTCGGGGCTCACCCGGTTCACCGCGACGTGGACGCCCTGGAGCGGATCGGGGCTGCTGACCGGCCAGTCGCTGCCCGCCGCGAGGCGCGCGCCGGAGCGCAGCAGCGCTCCGAACGGGTACTGCCAGGCGGCCCGTTCGGGGCCGAGGAAGGGGATGGTGAGCTCGTCCATCTGCGGTTCGTGCGCGGCCCACAGCGGCTGGATGTTCGCCGTGGCGCCGAGGTGCGCGAACCGGGCCACATCGTCGGGGTGGACGACCTGGAGGTGCGCCAGATGGGGGCGGGTGTCGCTCGGGCCGTTCGCCTTGCGGGCCGCCTCCACCGCGTCCAGGGCGTGCCGCACGGCCCCGTCGCCCAGTGCGTGGAAGTGGCACTGGAAGCCGAGCGCGTCCAACTCGCTGACGTAGGAGGGGAGATGAGCCGGGTCGATGAAGCTCTTGCCCCGGTTGGCCGTGGCGCAGCCACACGTGTCGAGGTAGGGGTCGATGAGTGAGGCGGTGCCGTTCTCGGCGACCCCGTCCAGCATCAGCTTGACGCTGGTCGCGCGGAACCGGCCGTGCTGCAACGCGGCCCGCCGTTCGACGAGTTCGGGGATCTGCTCGGCGCCCCGCGCCCGGTCCCACCACAGCGCACCGACCACGCGCGCGGTGAGGGAGCCGTCGCGTGCCGCCGTCATGTACGCCTCGGACGGGTCCTCCATGCCGAGGAAGGTGCCGACGATCGCGTCCTGCCAGGCGGTGATGCCGAGCGCGTGCAGATGCCGCTGGGCGTGCAGCAGGGCGGCGAGCCGGTCGGCGGCCGTGGCCGGGGGAGTGAGCCGGCCGACGTACTGCATGGCTCCTTCCTGGAGCATGCCGGTGGGTTCGCCCGACGCGTCCCGCTCGAACCGCCCGTCGGCGGGATCCGGTGTGTCGCGGTCGACCCCCGCCAGCTCCAGCGCGCGGCTGTTGACCCAGGCCCCGTGATGGTCCCGGTTGGGCAGGTACACGGGCCGGTCCGGTACGACCGCGTCCAGCAGCTCCTTCGTCGGTGTGCCGCCGGCGAAGGCCTCCATGGACCAGCCGCCGCCCAGGATCCACTCCCGTCCGGGGTGGGCGTCGGCGTACGCCCGGACGGCGGCGACGGTGTCCTCGGCCGTCTTCGCGCCGGTCAGGTCGCACTGGGCCAGTTCCAGGCCGGCCGGGACCGGATGGACGTGCGCGTCCTGGAACCCGGGCAGCAGGAGCCGCCCGGCCAGGTCGACGACCTCGGTGTCCGGACCTCTCAGGTCGAGGACCTCGGAGGCGCCGACGGCGGTGATCCGGTCGCCGGTGACCGCGACAGTGGTCGCGGCGGGGCCCTCGGGCGTGAACACCGGGCCGCCGGTGAGGATGAGGTCAGCGTGCATGCTCTTCTGTTCCTTAGTTGGGGGTGGCGAGGAGCTGGGGCGCGTCGGCGTCGGTGCCCCGTCCGGTGGTGAAGTAGGGGGACTTGCGGACCCACTTGGCCCACGCGGCGGCGGCGAAACCGGAGACGACCATGACGGTCGGCGTCAGCAGCAGGAACCAGCCGTTGTCCGCGCTCACCTCGAAGTGGTCGGTCGAGGTGTAGAAGGACCAGGCCAGATAGCCGCCGAGCCCGAGCAGCGCGCAGGCGCTCAGCGCCGGGAGGACGACCGCGCGGACGCCCACCCGCCAGTCCTCCCGGAGCAGCCCGCGGAAACGGACGGCGGCCGCCAGGGCGGTGAGGGCGTAGGAGAGCGCGACGACGATCCCGACCGCGTTGACCGTCGCCATGATCATGTCGGCGAGCCGGGGGATCACCAGGGCGAGTCCCGCCACGACGACGGCCAGCGCGCCGATCAGCAGCGTTCCGGTCGCCGGGGTGCCGTACCGGGTGCTCACCCGGGACCACACGGGCCCGAGCGTACGGTCGCGGCTCATCGCGAACATCCCGCGCGCCGTCGGGATCACGCCCGCCTGGAGCGAGGCGACCGCCGAGAACATCAGGGCGACCAGGGGCAGCGCGGCCAGCGGCTGATCGGCGAGCCGGTTCCCCAGGAAGGCCAGTCCCTCCGCACCGTGCCCGGCCAGCTCGTCCTCGGACAGCACCCGTTGGAAGGCCACCGAGCCGAGCAGGAACAGCCCCAGCATGGTCACCAGCGTGATCGTCCCGGCCCGGGAGGCGTCCCGCGGATCGCGCACCTCCTCGTTCACCGTGAAGGCCGCCTCGAAGCCCCAGTAACAGAACACCGACAGCAGCAGTCCCTGCGCCAGCGCCGTCGTCGAGGGGATCTGGAAGGGGTCGAACCAGCTCAGGCTGAAGGGGTGCGGGCCGGTCACGATGCCGTAGCCGCAGAAGCCGAGGAGCACCACGTACTCGAAGACCAGCAGCCCGCTCTGCAGCCGCGCCGCCGTCTTCACCCCGGTCACCGCCGTGAGGGTGACGGCGACGAGGACCAGGATGCCCACGGCCGTCGTCTGGGCCGTCGAGCCCGGATCGAGCGTCAGGCCCGCCACCTTGTGCACGCCCGCCTCACCGGCGAGCTGGATCATCGCCGAACCGGTCACCGCCGTGGTGTAGGCGAGGAACGCGACCGTGGCGACGATGCTCACCCAGCCGACCAGGAACCCCAGCCAGGGGCTGAGCGAACGCCCCACCCACACGTAGCCGTTGCCCGCGTTCGGCTCCACCTTGTTCAGCCGGGAGTAGGCGCCCGCGATCCCGAGGATCGGCAGGAAGGCCAGCAGCATGATCGCCGGCAGATGAAGCCCGACCACCCCGGCCGTCACCCCCAGCCCGATGCCGATGCTCGTCGTCGCCGCGGTGCTGGACGCGGCGATGGCGACGCCGTCCGCCACACCGAGGGTCCTGCGCAAGGACGGGGGATCCACACCGTACGGCTTCTGCGTCATGGCCTGCTCCGATCGCACCCGGGGCCTGATTCCGGCCCGATGACCGGAAATGAAACTGCGCGGGGCCTTAACAGGTCAACGCTGTTGTCATAAGGTGCCGGGACCGGAGGGAGAACGCCATGACGTCCGCGAACGACCGTGTCGTCCCCGCCGCCGCCCGGCGGCGCAGACGCCCCACCAAGACAGGCGTGGTCCTCTCCGAGGAACTGATCGTCCAGACCGCGCTGCGGCTGCTCAGGGAGCACGGCGCCGACGCGCTCACCGTCCGCCGCCTCGGGCTGGCCCTGGGCGCCGACCCGAGCGCCCTGTACCGCTACTTCCGTGACACCGACGACCTGCTCCTCGCCATCGCCGACGAGCTGATCGGACGTACGCTGCGCGACTGGCGGGCCACCGGTGCCTGGCGCGCCGACCTGCGCGATCTCGGCCTGCGCATCCACGCCGGAGCCCTCGCCCATCCACAGGCCGCGGTGCTCAGCTCCTACCGGGTGACCGGCCGCGTCCACGAGATCGAGGCGGTGGAGACGATCATCGGAGTGCTGCGCGGCGCCGGCTTCCCCGATCCCGACGCCGTACGGATCTACCACGCGTTCGTCGACCAGGCCTTGGCGTTCGCCGCCCTCGACGCCGCGAGCGTCGCCCTGCCCCGCGCCGCACGCGAGGCGGAGGCCGGTGTCTGGCGGGCGCTGTACGCGCGGCTGCCCGCCGACAGCCACCCGAACATCGCCGCGACCGCCCACCACCTGGTGCGCGACATGGGGCGCAGCGCCTACCCGAGCGCCCTCGACCTGCTGCTGAGCGCCGCCGCGGCCCGGCTCACCGAGGTCGGGGCCGGCCCGGGGGCGTCCGGAGGGGGATCACGGCCTCCCGGCGCGTCACACTGAGGGCCGCTCCACCGTCATCGAGGCAGACCGACGCGCGCGCCCTTCCGCGGGCGCGTCGCCCCCGCACGCCGACCAGGAGGCAGTCCCCAGATGAACGCGCCCGCCCGCACCCCCAAGCAGCGCAAGCAGGACACGCTCGCCCGGCTGGAGTCCGACGTCGACACCTGGGTGTCCACCGCCGACGGCACCGGCGGCACGCCCTACCTCGTCCCCCTGTCCTACCGCTGGGACGGGACGACCCTGCTGCTGGCGACCCTCGCAGGCAGCCCCACCGGGCTCAACCTGCGGTCGAGCGGCACCGTGCGGCTCGGTATCGGGCCGACCCGCGACGTCGTCATGATCGACGGCACCGTGGAGACCCTGGAGGCCGACGAGCTGCCGGACGGGGCGGGGGACGCCTTCGCGGCGGGGACCGGCTTCGACCCCCGCGAACTCACCGCGCACTACCAGTACTTCCGGGTCACACCGCAGCGGGTGCAGGCCTGGCGCGAGGCGAACGAGATCGCCGGACGCGACCTCATGCGCGACGGTGAGTGGCTCGTGGCCGACTGAATCGGCCGGACGGGGTAACCCGGGACGACAGGGCAGTGGCGGCCGGACGCCGGCCGTCGTCCCGGAACCCTACGGAGGACACATGGCACTCGTCACGGCAGCGGTCGTGGTGCTGGACTGCGCCGAGCCCGAGAAGCTCGCCGCGTTCTACAAGGAGATGCTGGGCGCGGAGGAGACGGACGCGAGCGGCAACCGCGTCGAGATCAAGGGCGCCGACGGCATGCGGATGGCCTTCCGACGGGACGTGACCGCCACCCCGCCGAGCTGGCCGCGCCCCGAGAACTCGTTCCAGGCCCACATCGACTTCCACGTCGAGGATCTCGACGCGGCGGAGCGCCAGGTGATCGGCCTCGGCGGGCGCCCGCTGGAGACCAAGGACATGGCGGGACCGTACGAGGAGCGCGGATACGCGGACCCGTCCGGGCACTCCTTCACGCTGCGGTGCGTCCGTTCCACCGCGCCCAAGCAGGGCTGATCCGGCGGGCCCCGCCACGGTGGACGGGGCCCGCCGGACCGGTTCGGTCGCGCCGGTTCAGTCGCGGCCGCCGCTCTTGGCGGTGGAGGGCCACACGCCCGTCGAACGCTCGATGGCCTTCGCGCCCGACCGGTCCACCGCGCTGCGCACGACGGCGAAGATCGCACCCTGGATGGCGGCCGCGAGGAGTACCTCGCCCCAGCCGCGGTCGCGGTCGAGGGCGTCGGGCGCGTTCTCCTCGTGCCGGATGGCCATCCAGGTCTTCTGGAAGGCGAGCCCGGCCAGGGAGCCTCCGGCCCAGCTCAGCGCGAAGCCGACGGGCTTGTAGGCCAGGGACAGCTTCTGCTTCTTCTGCTTCTTGGACACTGGGGCTCCTTCTCGCTCTCGGTGCAGAGGCGGCCGTGGGCGTACACCGCCCCGTCCGACGCGGTACGAGTGCCCGAAGTATGCCCACCGATTCCCTCCGTCCGCATGGTTGAGGAGCGGGGGCAGGGGAAACCGGCCGGGGTGACCAGTGAAGACACGAAGGAACAGCCGGAGACCACCCCAGCCGACACGGGCGAGAGCGAGGGCGAAGACAAGGGCAGGAGCAGCGGATCCGACAGCAGTACGCGGGTCACCGTGTTCGTGGCGCTGGGCGCCAACCTGGTGATCGCCGTGGCCAAGGCCGTCGGCGGCCTGCTCTCGGGTTCGCCCGCGCTGCTGTCCGAGGCCGCGCACTCCGTGGCGGACAGCCTCAACGAGGTCTTCCTGCTCGCCGCGCTCCGCCGCAGCAAGCGCCCCGCCGACCGCAAGCACCCCTTCGGCTACGGCAAGGAACGGTTCTTCTGGTCCCTTCTCGCGGCCGTCGGCATCTTCGTCATGGGTGGCTGCTTCTCCTTCTTCCAGGGCTTCGAAGCCCTGCGCAACGGCGCCGAGGAGTCCTTCAGCGGCTACATGGTCGGCATCGCGGTCCTCGTCGTCTCGCTGCTCGCCGAGGGTGCCTCCCTGCTGCGGGCCCTCCTTCAGGTGCGCCGCCAGGGCGGTGCGGCGGGGATGAAGGACCCGGCCCTGCGCACCGTCGTCGCCGAGGACGGCACCGCGGTGCTCGGCGTCACCCTCGCGATCATCGGCATGGTGCTGCACATGGTCACCGGCCAGGTCGTCTGGGAGGCGTCGGCCTCGTTCGCCATCGGTCTGCTGCTCGTGTTCGTCGCCTTCTGGCTCGGCCGGGACGCCCGTGACCAGCTGATCGGGCGGGCCGTCGACGAGGAGGAGAGCGACCGGATCCGTGAGCTGCTGACGGCGCAGCCCGAGATCGACAGTGTCGAGACGCTGCTGACCATGGAGCTGGGTCTCGACTCGACGCTGGTGGCCGCACGGATCGACCTCGTGCCGGGACTCGACAGCGAGGAGGTCGAGGACGTCGCCGTCCGCATCAAGCGTTCCGTCGCGCGCACCTTCCCGGCGGCCGACCAGATCTTCCTCGACGTGACCGACGCGAAGACCGCGCGGGCTGCCGCACGGCGCGGCGAGACCGGGGTGAGCGACTGGGGGCACGTCGACGACACGGCAGCGGAAAGCCCCGCCGCGACGGGGGAGCGCGGCGGGGCCTGACGGCCGGGTGCCCGGTGCCCGCGGGTTCATGCGCACCCGTTCCCGCGGCCGTCCCCACCGGGCGACCCCCACACGCGTGGCCCGGGCCGGCATCGTCGCCGGCCCGGGCCACGGACGTGTGTGCGGGCGGACGCCGGTCAGCCGGTCGGCTCCAGCACGAAGACGGGGATCTCCCGGTCGGTCTTCTTCTGGTAGTCGGTGTACGGGGGGTACGCGGCGACCGCGCGCTCCCACCACTGGGCCTTCTCGTCGCCGGTGATCTCCCGCGCCGTGTACTCCTTGCGGACGGCTCCGTCCTGGAGCTCCACGTGCGGGTCGGACTTGATGTTGAAGTACCAGACCGGGTGCTTGGGGGCTCCACCGAGCGAGGCGACCACCGCGTAGCGTCCGTCGTTCTCGACGCGCATCAGCGGGGTCTTGCGGATCTTCCCGCTCTTGGCTCCGCGTGTCGTGAGGATGATGACGGGCAGGCCGGTGTCCGCCAGCGTCGTCCCCTTGGTCCCGCCGGACCCCTCGTACAACTCCACCTGGTCCCGCACCCACTGGGTCGGGCTGGGTTCGTACTCGCCCTCGAGTGGCATGACTTCCGTCCCATCGTCGCGTCGGACTGGTCGTGTCTCGGCACGATTCAACACCAGAGCGGACGCGAATCTTCCGCACCGGCGGCCCGAGTTGCGGCTCGCGTCGGTGTCCGCCCTGCCGGGGGCGGACACCGCGCGTCCGACGCCTGCGGGCCGGGCCGGCGACCGCGTTCAGCCCCAGGTCGCTCCCGCGGGCTCCTTGATGGTCGCGTTGAGACGGTTGAAGAAGTTGGTCGTGGCGATCCACAGGATCAGCGCGGCCACCTGCTGCTCGTCGTAGTGGTCGGCCACCTCGTCCCACAGTTCGTCGGGGACCGCGTCCCCGCCGCGGTCGTTCAGCCGCGTCATCTCCTCGGCCAGGGCCAGCGCGGCCCGCTCGGCGTCCGAGTAGTACGGCGCCTCGCGCCACGCCGCGACCGACCACAGCCGCTCGTCCGTCAGGCCGGCCTTCCGGCCGCCCCTGCCGCCCGCGTCGACACAGGCGCTGCACCCGTTGATCTGACTGGCCCGCAGATGGACGAGTTCCAGGGTCTGCTGGGGGACACCGCCCTTGTTCGTCGCCTTGTACAGCCCCTGGATCGCCTCCATGGCGCCGGGAAGGATCATCGCCGGGTTCTTCATCCGTGCCTGCATCGCGCTCTCCTCGACCGTTCGCGGCGCCCGTCGCGCCGTCATCGCACTGACGGATCCCGGCGCGGACTTGTGACAGGTGAAGGGACCACGTCACGGCGCCACGAACACGCGCACCGCGAGCAGCATGATCACGACACTCGACAGCAGCCCCGTGAGCAGCCGTCCGCGGTGACCGGTCAGGGCGCGGCCCAGCAGGGCGCCGCCCCCGGCGAGGAAGAGCTGCCAGCCGGCGGAGGCGGCGAACGCGGCGAGCACGAACACCCCCTGCTCCAGCGGACGGACGGCCTCGGCGGTCCGGCTGCCGAGTACCAGCGCGGCGAAGTAGACGACCGTGGTGGGGTTGAGCAGGGTGATGCCCAGCAGGGCCAGATAGGCGCGGGCCGGACGCGGTGGATCCTGCACGGAGCGAGTGGTGAGCCGGCGCCCGCGGTACTGCCGCAGCGCGCCGACCGCGCCCCGGACCGCCAGGACCGCGAGGACCAGGGCCGAGGCCCAGCGCAGCGGCACCAGGACCGGCTGGAGGGCGGCGGCGAGTGCCGTACCGCCGAGCGTGGCGACGAGGGCGTACAGGCCGTCGGCCGTGGCGACACCGAGCGCCGCGCAGGCACCGGTCCGCAGGGTCGTCCGGGCGGTGAGGGAGACGAGGTAGGTCGAGACCGCTCCGACGGGCACGGCGATGCCGTAGCCCGCGAGGAGGCCCGCGACCAGCGCGGCGGTCACGACGCGGAACGGTCGGGCCTCCGGGGGCGGCCGGGCTGCTGCTGGACCCGCACCGGACGAACGGCGGCGGAGGTCGGCGGCAGGAAGGCTTCGATCGTGGACATGGGCTGATGTTCGGGGCACCGGATCTGCCCACGCAACCGAATTTCGGAAGGTGTGTCGAGGTGCGGATCAGGCCATGGACGCGGCGCAGGGAAAAGGGCGTGCCCCGCAATCCCGCGGAAAACCGGAATGCGTCCCGCCGCACTTCGGCCAGATCGGGCGAACGGCGCATCTGGCCGAACTTCGCGTGGCCACATAGATGCCTGGGGCATCTAATGAAGATCGGTAAGAGGGAACCATCGCTTGCGAGGTCACTCATGACAGAAGCCCCCCTGACCCACCGACCCCCCACGTCACAGGCCCCCGCGTCGCAGCACGCCGACCCGGTCGCGTTTCCGCAGGACCGCACGTGCCCGTACCACCCGCCCACCGGCTACCGGCAGCTGCGCGAGGAACGCCCTCTCTCGCGGATCTCCCTGTTCGACGGGCGCGCGGTGTGGGTGGTCACCGGTCATGCCGCCGCCCGGGACCTCCTCTCCGACCAGCGGCTGTCCTCGGACCGTACGCGGCCCGCCTTCCCGGCGACCACCGAGCGGCTGGCGGCCTCCCGCGACCGCCGGGTCGCGCTGCTCGGCGTCGACGATCCCGAACACCACGTCCAGCGCCGCATGCTGGTGCCGAGTTTCACGCTCCGGCGGATCGGTGCCCTGCGCCCCCGTATCCAGGAGACCGTGGACCGGCTACTGGACCGGATGGCCGAACAGGGGCCGCCCGCCGAGCTGGTGAACGACTTCGCGCTGCCCGTGCCCTCCACGGTGATCTGCGCGCTCCTCGGAGTCCCGTACGCCGACCACGACTTCTTCGAGGCGCAGTCCCGCCGGCTGCTGCGCGGTCCCGGCGGAGCGGACGTCGACGCCGCCCGGAGTGAGCTGGACGACTACTTCGGCTCGTTGATCGACCGCAAGCAGGCGGACCCCGGGGACGGGCTGCTCGACGAACTCATCCACGACCGGATGCGGGAGGGGAAGGTCGACCGGCAGGAGCTGATCCGGCTCGCGACCATCCTGCTCGTGGCCGGGCACGAGACGACGGCCAACATGATCTCGCTGGGCACCTTCACGCTGCTCAGGCACCCGGAACAGCTCGCCGAACTGCGCGCCGACCCGGGGCTGATGCCCGCCGCGGTCGAGGAACTGCTGCGGTTCCTGTCCATCGCGGACGGCCTGCTGCGGGTCGCGACCGAGGACATCGAGGTGGCCGGCACGACGATCCGCGCCGACGACGGCGTGGTCTTCTCCACCTCCGTCATCAACCGTGACGCCGGGACCTTCCCCGACCCCGACGACCTGGACTGGCACCGTCCGGCCCGGCACCATGTCGCGTTCGGCTTCGGCATCCACCAGTGCCTCGGACAGAACCTGGCCCGGGCCGAGATGGAGATCGCGCTGCTGTCGCTCTTCGACCGTTTCCCCGGTCTGCGGCTGGCGACCCCCGCCGACACCGTCCCCTTCAAGCCCGGGGACACGATCCAGGGGATGCTCGAACTCCCCGTGACCTGGTAACGGAGGGCCGGATGAGCGTCGACATCGCCATCGACAAGGACGTCTGCATCGGTGCGGGTCAGTGCGCCCTCGCCGCGCCACGGGTCTTCACCCAGGACGACGACGGGTTCAGCGAACTGCTGCCGGGCGGCACGGACGGCGGGGGCGACCCGATGGTCCGGGAGGCCGCCCGGGCCTGCCCCGTCGCCGCCATCACCGTCAAGGAGGCCTGAGGGCAGCCTCGTCGGCGACGGGCCGACGGGCCGACGGGCCGACGGGCCGACGGGCCGACGAGCCGACGGGCCGATGGGCCCACGGGCATCGAGGCCGGGCCGCGCCGCGCCGGGCCGGGCGCGGCCCGGCCGGCGGACGGCCACCGGCCGCGGGCTCCGGGACAGGGCCCGAGGGAGACCGGTGGGGCACACGTCGGTGTTCCCCTTAGTGTTCCCCGTGTGAGTGAACCGACCGAGAAGCCCTTCCTCTACGTCGTGGTCTGCGCGGCGGGCGTCGCCGAGGACATCGACACGCTGATCACCGCGGCCCAGCGGCGGAACTGGGAGGTCGGCGTCATCGCCACTCCCCAGGGTCTCGGTTTCTTCGACGCGGCCGCCGTCGAGGCGCGGACCGGCCGCCCGCTCCGCTCCGCCTGGCGAACCCCCGGCGAGCCGCGCCCCTTCCCCGCCCCGGACGCGGTGGCCGTCGCGCCCGCCACCTTCAACACCGTCAACAAGTGGGCGGCCGGCATATCGGACACACTCGCCCTCGGAACACTGAACGAGGCGTACGGACTCGGTGTCCCGATCGCCGTACTGCCGTGCGTGAACGAGGCGTTGGCGGTCCACCCCGCCTACCGCGCGAGCGTCGAACGGCTGACCGGGATGGGCGTGCGCTTCGGCGACCCGTACGCCGGCGAGGACCAACGAGGCGGCGGGCTGGGGGACTTCCGGTGGGAGCGGGTCCTTGACCTGCTCGGCGGCCCGGAGGGAGAGGACGGGCGCGCCTGACGGTCAGGGCCGCCGGAACACGGTGATCGAGTGCCCGACGTCGTCGATCCGACGGCTGCCGGCCAGGAGCGCCTTCAGCCGGGCGTCGGCCTTGGCGATCGCCGAGTCGGACACGGCGAGCAGTCCGTGCACCCGCCCCGGCGGCACCGTGCGCGGATCGGCCGCGTCGATCCGGTACGCGGCGGGCACACCGGCACCCTTGTACACGAGCCACACCCTCTCGTGCGGATGGTCCTCGCGGAGCCGGTCCGCCAGGCGCCCGAGGTCCTGGCCCCAGTCGACGTTCGAGTCGTGCAGCCGCAGCCGGGTCTCGGCCGGCCCGCCGAACGCCTCGTTGGAGTAGGGCAGGTAGTACGGGTACGCCAGCGAGGAGCTGACCGCGACGGACAGGACGAGCGCCGCCGCGCCGATCCCCGCCCAGCGCCGCCGCACGACGATGGCACAGCCCGCCACGACCGCGAGGAACACCGGCACGAACAGCGCGTAGCGCACGCCGAGATCACGGGAGCCGGTCATCGCCGCGGCCAGCAGCACCACGGGGGGAAGCAGGAGGTACGGGACGGCGGGCCGCAGACGCCGCACGGCCGTCAGGGCGGCGGTGCCGGCCGCCCACAGGGCGGCCATGCCGAGCGGGGTCTTCACCAGCAGCGCGGCCGGCAGGTAGTACCAGAGGGAACCCCGGTAGAGCCGGCCGAAGAGGAAGCCCTGCCAGACCGTGTTCTCGAAGCCGAACTGGATCCGCATGCCGTCCCGGTAGGGCTGGGGCAGGGGCAGCAGGTCGACGGCCGTCGCGCGCAGTCCGTGCACGGCGGGCAGGTCCGGGGGTGCCGTCCAGTGCAGCCGGGGATCGACCGCGAGATAGGCCGCCCAGACCGTGGTGACGGCCACCAGAGCCATCCCGGCCGCCGCCACCGCACCGCTCCCGAGCAGCCGGAGGGCGCCACCGGCGCGGTGGGGCACCGCACCGACCGACGGTGGCGGCCCGGCCTCCACCGGCTCGGCGCCTCGCGGCACGAGGGGACGGGCGGGCGGCCGCTTGCCCACGTCCTCGCCCCCCACGTCCTCGCCCTCCTCGTCGCCTCGTGCCGCGACGCCGGTGCCGGAGAGCCGGGGCGCGGCCCTTCCGCCGTCGCGCGGTGCGGCGTCGGGGGCCGGGCGGCCCGCGTGCCGTACGGACAGGACCGCGAGGAGCAGCAGCACCGGGACCGCCGGCAGCGTGCTCATCTTCGTGGCGAGGGCCGCGCCGAGGGCCACACCGGCGAGCGGCACGTACAGCCGGGGCCGCCGCCGGGCCCGCCACACCAGCCAGACCGACGTCAGCAGGAACCCGGACGCGGGGACGTCCAGTGTGGCCAGGGAGCCGTGGGCGATCACGTCCGGTGAGAACGCGTACAGCGCGAGCGCCGTCAACGCCCCGAGCCGGCCGACGAGTTCACGGGTGAACGCGAGGACGACCAGACCGAACGACAGCGTCAGGACGATCACCGGCAGCCGCGCCCACAGCATCACCCGCCACGGGTCGTTGCCGGACTCGTACAGCAGATGCCGGCCCAGCTCCGTCTGGTCGCCCCGGAACGCGGGGTCGAGGTGCGGACGGGCGAACAGCATGCCGCCGCCGATGATCAGTTTCCCCAGCGGCGGATGCTCCGGGTTGTAGCGCAGGCTGTGCTGCTGGACGTAGACCACGGCCGTGCCCGCGTAGACGGGTTCGTCGATCGTCGGCGTCTGCTCCACGGCCGAGGTCACCATCGCGACCGTCATCTGCGCCAGCAGCAGGAACACGGCCACCGCGAACAGCGCCCGACGGTGCCGCCGCAGGCCTCCCCACCGCCCGGTGGCGGACGTCGCGTCGCCGCCCACCGGCACGCGGCCGTCGTGCCTGCTGGCCATGAAAGTCGGCATGCCCCTTGGTACGTGCGCGACTCCCCGGCCTGCTCACCCGCCGCCACCCGAATTCGTCGGGGAGTTCCCGCACGGACGGGGCGGCGGCGGGCCCGCTCAGATCGGCGAGGCCGGATCGCGCGGCGTCACCGCCAGCGCCCTGCGCAGGGCGGACCGCCAGGCGAAGGCCACGGCCAGCTCCACCAGGCCGATCAGGATCATCCACAGGCCGAGCAGCCGGGTCAGGGCGCGCGCCGACTCGGTCGGCAGGGCGAGGACCACGATGCCCGCGATGACACCGATCGCAGCCGCGCACAGCACGAACCCGCGGTGCGGCAGATCCCTGGCGGCCAGGGCGGTGTACGCGGTGAGCACACCGGAGACCAGCCAGACGATGCCGATGATCACGGACAGCGCGGCGATGGTCTGCAAGGGATTGCGCAGGCACAGGACCCCGGCGAGCACGTACAGCACCGCGATCAGCAGGCCGGCGATGCGGTCGCCCTGCTCCCGGTGGCCGAAGACCGACACGAAGCGGAAGCCGCCGATCACCAGCAGATAGAGACCGAGGAGAACGGCCAGCACATGCAGCGTCTCCTCGGGCCAGACCAGGACCAGAACGCCGGGGATCAGGGTCGCGAGCGCCGAGCCGAGGAGCCAGGTCCACGAGGCCCCCACTCCGGCAAGCAGCTCCGCCGGGTCACCCGGGGACGCCGAAGCCGTGCCGCCGGGCCCCGACTCCGACCCGGTGTGCGGCGTCGGACCACGCGATTCCGTCATGGCTCCTCCTCACGCGGCCGAGCGGAGCACCGCCGGACCGCCGACGGGACGGCGGGTGGGTTCCCGCACTCCAGCGTCCCGTCCGCCACCCGTCGGCGGGTCACCCCCGACGGGTGATCCTCCTGGTCACTCGGGCAGTTGGCGCATCTCCACGACGCGCAGCCCCAGCGACCGGCAACGGGCCAGCAGCCCGTACAGGTGCGCCTCGTCGACGACGGGACCGAACAGGATCGTCTGTCCGGAGACCACCACGTGCTCCATCTCCGGGAACGACTCGGCGAGCGTCTCCGACAGATGGCCCTCGACGCGGATCTCGTAACGCATGCTGTGCTCCCCCCGGCGAGCGGCCTGGGGCAGGCGGACGGCCCTTCCCTGCGATCATCCGACGCGGGGGCCCGTCCGCCCTCACCCGCGGCAGGTGAACGTGGGCCCGGCGCGTTCACGCCGCTCCGGGCGGGTCGGCGGACGCGTCGGGGTCGGTGTCGGTCCCGGCGCCCGTGCCCGTGGCCCGTGCCTTCGTGCCGGCCTTCCCGCGTCCGGTGCGGCCGGACGGCAGATGCCCGGTGACCAGGAAACTGACGAGCGTGATGCCGCCGGCTGCGAGCACGGCCGCCTTCAGACCGTTCAACTGCGCCGTCGCGTACGAGTCCGTGACGGCGTCCACCTCGCGCGGCGGGAGTCCGGCCTGCTCGGCCCCGGCACGGACCTGGTCCGTGGGGACGAAGCTGATCCCCGCCTCAAGGGCCACACCCGTCTGCTGCCGTGCCTCCTCGGACACGCTCGGGTTCTTCTCCACCTGGGTGGTGAACGCCTGCGCCAGGGCGCCGATCAGGATCGACCCGATGAGCGCGGTGCCCAGCGCGGAGCCCAGGTTCTGCGCGGTGAACTGGAGCCCGCCGACCTCGCTGCGCTCCCTCTCCCCGACGCTGGACTGCACCACGTTGCCCAACTGCGAGGCGAGCAGCCCCATGCCGACACCGAGCAGGGCCATGGCACCCGCGAACTGGGCGTCGTCGATGACCGGGTCGATGGTGGCCAGCAGCCACACGATGGCGCCGAGCAGGGTCAGCAGGGCGAGCCGCACCACCCTGCGCGGCCCCATCACCCGCCCCAGCCGGGAGGCCAGCACGGAGGCGACCAGCATGGTGACGGACACCGGGAGCAGCCGCAGCCCGGTCTGGAACGCGTCGAAGCCCTGCACCACCTGGAGGTACAGCGGGATGGCGAAGAACAGGCCGAGCAGGATGAGGTTCTGGCTGACCAGGGTCAGCAGCCCCGAGCGCAGGGGCGGGACGCGCAGCAGGGAGAGGTGGACCAGCGGATCGGCGCCCTGCGCCTCGCGGTGGCGTTCCCACCGGGCGAAAAGAGCGAGGACGACGACTCCGGCGGCGACGACGAACAGGGTCGGGGCGAAGCCGAGCACGGTGAACGGCGGGTTGCGGGGCTGCACCCAGCCCCAGGAGCTGCTCTGGAGCACGCCGAGGACACCCAGTCCCAGGCCGGCAGCGGAGAGCGCGGCGCCGACACCGTCCAGCCGGGGGCGCGGCCCGGAGCGGGTCGACTCGGTGATCACCCCTCGGAAGCAGAGCATCAGGACGACGACCACGACCTCCCCGGCGAACACCAGACGCCAGGTCAGATACGTCGTCACCCAGCCGCCGAGGAGCGGCCCGACGGCGATGCCCGCGCCGGCGAGACCGCCGATGACGCCGTAGGCGACCGCCCGGTCCTTTCCGGTGTACGACTCGGCCACCAGGGCCGCCATGGCCGGCAGCACCATCGCCGCGCCCAGCCCCTCCACGACCGACCAGCCGAGGGCCAGGACCCACAGGGTCGGGGCCACCGCGGTCAGGGCCGACCCCGCGCCGTAGACGACGAGTCCGAGCAGGAACAGACGCCGGCGCCCGAGGATGTCCCCGAGCCGGCCGCCGGTGGCCATGAAGGCCGCCATGACCAGTGCGTAGAGCGTGATGACGGCCTGGATGGAAGTGACCTCGGTGTCGAAGTCCTCGACCAGCTGACTGATCGAGACGTTCATGACCGAGGTGTCCAGGACCATCAGGAACTGGGCCGTCCCGAGCACCATCAGCGCGTGCCAGTGCTTCACCGGTCACCACCTCACCGGGCCTTCCGTCGCCGCCGGTCCCTCGGACCCACCGCGTCCGGCTCCTGCCCTGACCCCATGGCAACGGATTGCGGCCGCCCGCGCCTCACCCGCCGCGGGCGACCGGAGCCTGCCTTGCGCCTTCGGGTGCACGGGGTGACGATCAGTGGGCGGGACCGCTCCGGACAGTGGGCTGTGGCGCCCGGACCGCTCCGGGCAGGACGGGACAGGACCGCGCCGGAGCCGATCGCTCCGGAACGAGACGCCGCGCCGCAGCCGAGAGATCGCGGAGGCCGACCCCATGGCAGGGCTTCTGACACCGGGCGGCGATCCCCTGCTCGCCGTGCGGTTCGCCGTCCCGGACCTCACCGAGACCTTCGTCCGCAGACCGCGCCTGGTCGACCGGCTGGCGCATGGCGTCCAGGGGCCACTGACCCTGGTCAACGGACCGGCGGGCGCCGGCAAGACCCTCCTCGTGGCCCACTGGGCCGCCACACGGGAACACCCCGGGGACCTCGCCTGGCTGACGGTCGAGCACGAGGACGCGGGACCCGGCATCTTCTGGACGTACGTGCTGGAGTCCCTGCGCCGGCACGGCGTGACCGTGCCGGACGGCGTCGGCAGCCCGGCCGGGCCCGGCGACGTGGACCACTCCCTGCTCACCCGGCTCGCCGCCTGGCTGAGCGAGCGGGCCGATCCCGTGGTGCTGGTGCTCGACGACTTCGACCGGGCGGGAGCCTCACCCGCGGTCGCGGAGGAGGTCCAGTTCGTCCTGAGCCACGCGGGCGGCGGACTGCGCCTGGTGCTCGTCAGCCGTACGGAGCCGCAGCTGCCGCTGCACCGCTACCGCGCCGCCGGAGCGGTGACCGAGGTGCGCGGCGCCGACCTGGCGTTCGCCGTGGACGAGACGGTCGACCTGCTGCGCCACCACGACCTGAGCCTGTCGGACGACGGGACGCGGGCGCTGACCGAGTGGACCGGCGGCTGGGCGGCGGGTCTGCGCCTGTGCATCCTCGCCGCGCGCGGCGCGGACGACCCGGACACCTTCATCAAGAACTTCGAGGCGGGGCAGAGCACCCTCGCCGACTTCCTGCTGGCCGAGGTGCTGGAGGCGCAGTCCGACGAGACGCAGGACCTGCTGCTGCGGACGAGTGTCCTCGACCAGATCCACCCGGACCTCGCCGACGTCCTGACGGGCCGGGACGACGCACAGGCCATCCTGGCCGGACTGCAGCACGCCAACGCGTTCGTCGAGGCCATCGGACACGGCTGGTACCGGCTGCACCCCCTCTTCGCGGAGATCCTCCGCGTCCATCTGCACGTCAGGAACCCCGGGCTCGAACCCGAGCTGCACCGGCGGGCGGCCCGCTGGCTGAGCGACGCGGGGCTCCTCGCGGAGGCGCTGCCGCACGCCGCGGGGGCGGGCGAGTGGGATCTCGCGGCGGGCCGGCTCGTCGACGAGCTGGCCATCGGCCGCCTGCTGACGGGACTGGACGCCGAACGCCTGGACGGACTCTTCGCCGGGATGCCCCCGGACACGACCGGGCCGGCCGCCTGTCTGGTGCGCGCCGCCCGCGAACTCGCCCGCCACGACGTCGACCGCGGCCTCGACCACCTCCGTCGCGCCGCGGAGGGCCTCTCCGGCGAGGACGAGGACACGGCGGCCCTGCGGCTGAGCCACGCCCTGCTCCGGGTCCTCGCCGCACGGCTGACGGGCGCCGCGGGCCCGGCCCGGGCGGCGGCGCGGGACATGAGGACCGCGGAGCGCCTGCTGCCCGCCGAACGTCTCGGACGCCACCCGGAGCTGTCCGCGCTGATGCTCACCGACCTCGGCTCGGCGCAGCTGTGGGCGGGGCACTTCGACGACGCCGTGGCCGCCCTGACCGCCGCCGCACGCACGGACGACGGTCCTGCCACCGCGTACCCGCGCCACGAGTCGCTCAGCAGACTCGCCCTGATCGACTTCCTGCACGGCCGGCCGGGCCGCGCCGAGTCGCACGCCCGGGCCGCGGTCGCCGAGGCGGAACGCTCCGGCCTGCCGCCCGGCGCCCGGACGGGCGTGGCCCAGCTGGTCCTCGCGGCGGTCGCCGTCGACCACGACGACCTCGCCGCGGCGCAGACCCACCTGGACCGGGCGACCACCTCCTCGACGGCATCGCGCGATCCCGTCGCGACCGCCGAACTGGGTCTCGTACGCGCACGGACGCTGCTCGCCAAGGGACATCCGAAGGAGGCGGTGCGGGTCCTGGAGGAACTGAGGCGCCCCCGCGGGGTGGAACCCTCCCCGTGGGCCGGCGAGCGGGCCACCCTGTTGCTGTCCGCCGCACATCTGGCGATGGGGGATCCGGCCGCGGCTCTGGAGGCCCTCGCCGGGGACGCACCCGGGCGAGCCGGTCCGGAGACCACCGCGGCGGCGGCCCGCGCGCGCTTGGCCACGGGTGACGCGGCGGGTGCGCTGGCCCTGCTGGACGCGCTCCCCGCCGAGCGGGACGAGGGGCCGGGCACGACGGTCCGGGTGCTGCTGGCCCGGGCACAGGCCGTGGCGGCCCTGGGCGACGACCTCACCGCCCAGCGGCTGGTGGCGCGTGCTCTGCGGGGCGCCCGCCCGGAGCATCTGAGGCGGCCGTTCGTGGAGGCGGGCCCCTGGCTGCCGGCGCTCGTGCGGCGCCGGCCCGCCCTGGCCCAGGGACACGACTGGCTCCCGGTGGTGGCCGCGGCGGGAAGCCGGCGGCCCGGGCCGGCCGAGGACCTGGTCGCGGTGGTCGAGCCGCTCAGCGAACGCGAGCGCGAAGTGCTGGAGCGCCTCGCGCAGATGATGTCGCGGGACGAGATCGCCGCCGACCTCCAGCTGTCCGTCAACACGGTCAAGACCCACCTCAAGAGCGTCTACCGCAAGCTCGCGGCGACCCGTCGCGGCGAGGCGGTACGACGCGCCCGCGACCTCAACCTCCTGTGAACGCCCGCGTCGGCCGGGCCCGTCGCCCGTCCGACGCCGCACCGTCCGTCCTCCGGCCGGCCCGCGTTCCCACGGGTCAGTGACCGAGTTCCCCCCGCAACCCGGGCTGCAGCAGGTCCCCGTGGGCCCGTACGAGGTCGTCGCACAGGTCCCAGATGCGCTCGACCGGGAGCGCCGCCGCGGTCGCCGGGTCGGCCATCGCGGCGTGCCGGATGTGACGCGGCTCGTTGTCGGTCGCGGCGCGGACCACCAGGTCGTTGACGGCGACGTACGCGCTGTTCAGCGCCGCGCACTGCGGCGGCAGCGCGCCGACCCGGGTGGGCTGCACCCCCAACGCGTCCACCAGGCACGGCACTTCGACGACGCTGTCGGCGGGAAGGTTGTCGATCAGCCCGCGGTTGGGCACGTTGCCGTAGACCGTGCGCGGGGTGCCGGTGAGGACGCTGTGGATGATCTGCGGGGCGTACTCCAGGGTTCCCTCGACCGGCAGGGGCGTCCCCGACGCGAGGGCCTCACGGGTGCGCGCGTAACTCTGCGCGTTCTCCTCGATGATGTCGAGGTAGGCGCCGACCGGCAGCCTGAGCCGCTCGATCTCGCTGTCGTGGTGCAGGTACCACGGCACGTACTCCGAGGAGTGCTCGCTCGTCTCGGTCGGGTAGTGGCCGAGCCTGCGGTACATGTCCACGCGGACCCTGCGCAGCAGCTCCGGGTCCCGGGCGATCACCTCGTCCAGGAGGGGGTGGAGGTCCTGGCCCGCGCGCTCGAACCGCAGCACCCAGGCCTGGTGGTTGACCCCGGCCGCCAGGTAGGTGACCTCCTCGAAGGGCACTCCGACGAGCTGGGAGAGGTCGTGCATCGTCCAGTAGACCGAGTGGCACAGCCCCGTCACCCGCAGGGCGGGTGCGACGCGGCTCAGGTAGAGGGCGTTCATCGCCATCGGGTTGGTGTAGTTCAACAGCAGTGCGTCCGGGCAGAGTTCACTCATGTCGGCGGCGAGGGAACGCAGCACCGGGAAGGTGCGCAGCGCGCGGAAGATGCCGCCGATGCCGAGCGTGTCCCCGATGGTCTGGCGCAGCCCGTAGCGGGCGGGGACGTCGAAGTCCGTCCGGGTGGCGCGGTCCATGCCGACCTGGATGATGTTGACGACGAAGTCCGCGTCGGCGAGGGCCGCCCGCCGGTCCAGATGGGTGGTGATCACGGGCTTGGCGCCCCGGACCCCCGCGATGTACCGGGCCGCGCCCTCGGCGGTGTCCAGCCGTTCCGCGTCGATGTCGTGCAACGCGATCCGCGCGTGCGCGAGTTCGGGGAAGGAGAACAGGTCGGCCAGTAGTCCCTGGGTGAACACCACGCTCCCGGCTCCGACGAAGGCGATCTTCGGGGCGGTGACGTCGTTCATGTACGGCTCCAGATGTCGGGGGTGCCGGCGTCCTGCGAAGTGCTGTGGCTCGGGGCGGTGTTCAGGTCGGGGGAGACGTGCCGGGCCGCGGCGATCGCCTCGTCCCACGTGGGCTGGGCGGCGGTCCCGCCGTGGGCGCGGGTCGACAGCGAGCCGCAGGCCGCGGCCACCGCGAGCGACGAGGGCAGGTCGAGACCGCGCAGCCTCGCGGCGACGAACCCGGCGTCGAAGCTGTCGCCGGCACCGACCGTGTCCACCGGGTCGGCCGGCGCCGCGGGGACCCGCGTCAGCCGGGTCGCCACGCACGCGAGGGCGCCGTCGGCACCGTCCTTGACGACGACCGCCGGTCCCCGTCCGGCCAGGAAGGCGGCGGCCAGGACCAGGTGGGGCTCACCGGCCAGTGCGCACGCCTCCGCGGCGTTGGGCAGCAGGACGTCGGTGACCTCGATCACCGGGTCCACGAGTTTCCTGTCCCAGTGTCCGGCGGGGTCGTCGTTGGTGTCGAGCGAGGTGGTCGCGCCCAGGTCGTGGGCGAGGGCGAACAGCGCCGCGAGGGAACGTGCCAGACGGGGCATCAGGAAGAAGGAGGCCGCGTGTACGTGCCGGGACGCCGCGACAAGGTCCCGGGGTACGTCCTCGGGCCCGGTCGACGTGAGGCAGCCGGGCGCGGTGAGGATGGCCCGGTCGCCGTCCCCGGCCGTGACGACCGTGGTGAGCGGGGTGGGCAGGCCGGGGTCCGTCACGAGGGAGCCGACGTCGACGCCGCGTGCGGCGAGCGCGGCGCGGACGAAGGCGCCCGCCGGATCGTCGCCGACCCGGCCCGCGAACGCGACCCGCAGTCCGAGGCGGGCCGCCCCGCACGCCATGATCGCCGCGGAGCCGCCGAGCACCAGACCCCCGTGCTCGACGAGTTGTTCACGCTGGCCGAACCGCAGGGGGCCGCGCAGCGGACCCACCACGACGTCGGGGTTGGCGTCGCCGACGACCAGCAGATCGAAGGGTTTCGTCATGGACTAGCCTTTCAGGCCGCTGGACGTGAGCGACTGGACGAAGGTCTTCTGCGCGAGCAGGAACGCCACGAGCACGGGCAGCACCGTGATCACGTTGCCCGCCATCACCGCGGACCACCGTGTGTGGTGCTGTCCCTGAAACGTCGTCAGGCCGAGCTGCAGGGTGTACTGGGTGTCGTGGTTGATCGCGATCAGCGGCCACGACAGGTCGTTCCAGGTGCTCAGGAAGGTGAGCACGGCCACCGTGGCGAGCGCCGGCCGGGCGAGCGGCAGCACGATCGAGAAGAGGACCCGAAGCCGCGAACACCCGTCGATCCAGGCCGCCTCCTCCATCTCTCTGGGCAGGGCGAGGAAGAACTGCCGGAACAGGAACACCGCGAACGGCGTGACGAGCGACGGCACGATCAGCGCGCCGAGCGTGTCGATGAGCCCCAGCTCCTTCATCACCAGGAACGTGGGGATCATCGTGAGCTGGAAGGGGATCACCATCGTCGCCAGCATCAGCCCGAGCAGCAGCCGTGACCCGGCGAACCGCATCCGGGCGAACGCGTACCCGCCGAGCGCCCCGAGCAGCAGGTTCGACAGGACGGCCACCGACGCGACGATCAGTGAATTGGCGAACCAGCGGGGGAACATGGCGTTCCCGAGCACATAGCGGTAGCCGCCCAGGTCGATGCCCTTCGGCCACAGCGCGGGCGGGAACCGGTTGATCTCGGCGTCGGACATCACCGAGCTGAGCACCAGCCACAGCAGCGGCAACGCGAAGGCCAGCGCCAGCGGTGCCAGCGCCAGATGCCAGCCGCTCGGCCGCCGTGAGGTCCCGGGTGAGCTCATCGCACCGCTCCTTCCGTACGACCCTGCCGGCGCCGGGCCAGCCGCAGGGCGCCGCCCGCCGCCAGCAGGGCCACCGCGAGGACGTACGCCGCCGCGGCCCCGTAGCCCGCCGTGAACATCTGGAACGCCTGCTGCCAGACGAAGTAGACGACCACGGCGGTCGAGCCCAGCGGCCCGCCCTTCGTGGTCACGTAGATCAGGTCGAAGACCTGGAGCGCCATGATCAGCTGCCACAGCAGCAGGAACACGGTGACCGGCGTGAGAGTCGGCAGGGTGATGTGGCGCAGCACCCGCCAGCGGCCGGCGCCGTCGATGCGCGCCGACTCCACGAGTTCGGGCGGCACGTCCTGGAGCGCGGCCAGGTAGACCACGACGCAGAAGCCGACGCCGCTCCACAGCGAGATGAGCACCAGCAGATAGATCGCCTGGTCCGGGTCGGTGAGGAACCCCTGCGAGGACACACCGAGCTGGTGGAGCAGGGCGTTCGCGACGCCGAACTCGGGGTCGAGGATGAAGGAGAACAGCACGCCCTGCGCGGTGGCGGACACCACGAACGGGACGAAGACGAGGGTGCGGTAGAGGCCGATGAGACGGATACGGCGGTTCAGCGCGAGCGCGAGGACGAGCCCGCCGACCAGGCTGAGCGGTACGTACAGCGCGGTGTACACCAGCGTGTTGCCCACCGCCGTACGGAAGTTGGGGTCCTGTGCGAGTGCGCGGTAGTTGTCGAGCCCGACCCAGCGGCCCGGGGTGACCAGGTCGTCGGCGCGGAAGGAGAGCAGCAGCGACCAGACGACGGGCACGATGCCGAGCCCGAGGATCACGACGACGGCCGGGCCGATGAAGCCCCAGGCCGTGGCGGTCTCGCGGCGGGACCGGCGGCGGGCGGCGCGGCGTGCGGCGGCGGGGTTCACGGTGGCGCCCGGGGGGAGCGTGAGGGCGCGGGGAAGAGTGGACATGACGGCCTCCTTCACCTGGAAGTCAGCAGGGAGCGTCTCGGGGAGACGTCACCGGGGGATGAGCAGGGCCGCGTCGGCCCGGTCCGCGCACCGGCGGATGGCCTGCGCGGGGGAGTCCTTGCCGAGCAGGACCGAGACGACGGCCTCACCGAGGGCCTGGGAGATCTGCGGGTAGGCCGCGTGCACGGGCCGGACCCGGGCGGAGTCCAGCGCGGCGGTGAACACGTCGAGACCCTCGGTGGTCTCCGCGTGCCGGCGCCACTCGGCCCGGCGGGCCGTGGCCGAGGTCAGCGGCAGTCCGCCGGCGGAGATGTCCCAGCGGGCGTCCTGCGACGGCTGGACCATCCACCGCACGAACTCGACGGCCGCCCGGGAACGGGCCGAGCCGTTGTCGAACACGGTCCACGTGTCCGGTCCGGAGATGGTCACCGGCCTGCCGCTGTACGACGGGAGCGGGACGACGCCGTAGTCGACCTTCGCGGCGCGGACGTCCGGCAGTTGCCAGGGCCCCGTCGCCACCATGCCCATGCGGCCGCCCAGGAACACCTGGTACATCTGCTCGCTGCCGGTCTTCGGGTCGATGTAGACGCTCTTGTCGTGGGCCAGCCGGGCGAGGGTCGAGAGGGCCCGGGCGCCCTGTGCGGCGAAGCCGACGCCCTTGCCGTCGGCGGCGACCACGTCGCCGCCGAGGTCCCAGATCATGGGCCACAGCCGCCAGACGGTGTCCTCGTCGCCCGTGCCCGGCCAGCCCGTGCCGAACACGCCCCGGCCGGACGCGGTGAGCCGGCGCGCGGTGTCGACGAACGCGTCCCAGGTCCAGCCGGCTTGCGGGAACGGGATCCCGACCTGCCGGAACAGCTTCTTGTTGTAGACGACGGCCAGTGAGTCGAGGGCCGCCGGAGCGGCGCGCACGGCGCCGTTGACGGTGACGGCGTCCCGTACCGGCGGCCAGAACGAGTTCCACGGCGGGCTGCCGCCGCGCAGCGCCGACGTCAGGTCGACGACCCGGGGACTGCGGGCGACGCTCGCCAGGTCGGAGCCGAAGACGTAGGCGATGTCGGGGTAGGAGCCGGCGGCGAGCGCGGCCGTCACCTTCTGGAGCATCGCGTCGGCGAGCACCCCGCCGCCCGAACTGTCCACGCGGATGCGCGGATGCGTGCGGTTGAACTCGGCCACCAGAGCCTCCACGGCCTTGCGGGCCGTGTCGTTCTGTCCGTGCCACAGCTCGACGGTCACCGTGCCGTCCGAGCCGACGCCGTCCGACGGGCCGGCGCAGCCGGCGAGCGCTCCGGCCGCCGCCGCGCCGAGGACCAGGCGCCGCGGTATCGCGCGGGTCATCCCGGCCCCCTGTCAGCGGGTCCGGCGGACGTAGTCCGCGTTGCCGGGCGTCGAGACCAGCACGTCCCGGCGCACGATGCTCAGCCGGTTCCCGTAGGCCGCCCGGGCCTTGCGCAGACCGCTGTCGGTGTACTCGATGACGACCACCCGGTCGTGGAACGCCTTCGCGTACTCGCCGCACTCGTCGTACTCGCCGCACTCCTCCGCCACCGCGAAGTCGAGCCCGGCCCGGGACCTGGCCCCGGACAGTTCGACGGTGTTCTTCTGCCCGATCGCCAGATGCCGGGCGTGCGCGCGCGCCGACAGCAGGGAGATGAAGGCCGTCGCGTCGTCCGCCGTCAGCAGCTTCCGGGAGCGCGTGTAGCTGTCGTAGTTGTCCGGCTCGATCGCGTCGAAGCCCTTGTCGGCGCACGCGTCGATCCAGCGGTCGACGCGCGCCGCCACCCGGCGGCGCTTGTCCGGCGTGCTGATGTCCAGCAGCGCCTCGTCCCAGTCCTTGTCGACGACGACCTTGCCGTCCGCGTCCCGCAGCAGCAGGTCGGCGGGCCACTGGCCGCGCTCCTCCGGCTGCGCCTGGAAGGCGTTGACGTAGCAGATGTTGTACAGGCCGGGCGCGGGCGACGAGGAACGGTCGCGGCTGACGATGCGGACCCCCGGTGCCGGGGGGTAGGCGCCGCCGATCTGGTAGTCGAAGCCCGCGTGCAGCGGCGGGAGTTCGACGGCGGTCGGTTTCCGGTCGGTGCCACGGGTCGGTTCCGCCGAGCCGGACGAGCGCTTGTCCGCGTCCGCCGAGGGTTCGGCCGCGGTCCGGGACGGCTTCGGCTTCGACGACGGGGCCGGCGCACCGGTGGTCCCGCGCGGGGTCTTCG
Organism: Streptomyces sp. M41(2017); assembly: GCF_002078175.1. Taxonomy (GTDB): domain Bacteria; phylum Actinomycetota; class Actinomycetes; order Streptomycetales; family Streptomycetaceae; genus Streptomyces. Next base: position 5,216,849 of record NZ_MWFK01000001.1, read on the forward strand.
GCGAGGCGTCGGTGTCCTTCCCCGAGCCGCAGCCGGCGAGGGCGAGAAGGCCGGCCAGAGCTGTGGCGGTACCCAGGACTCCGGCGCGGAGAGCACGTTTGACGGGGGGCATGTCCGCTCCATCAATCGCGAGTACGTCCCCGCCTCGGACGCTGCGAGCGATCCTGGCGACTTTGGCCGGACTTGAACCGAGTCCGCTACCGGCTGGGCGTACCTCTGCGTGCCGGGTCGCACCACGGCACGCCAGGATCAAAGCGCGTGGGCCCCTGATCCGTCAAGGCGGGCCCTCCGCCACAGGGTCGCCCTTCAGCCACGTACGCCCTGAGCACGGTGCGGACGGCCCAGGACCCGGTCTCATCCGGTGGGGCCGGCTCCTGGGTGCCCGGGAGCCCGTCGGGCGGCGGCCTACGGACGCGGGGGGTGCGGCGGCCCGGGCGGGTGCGGGGGCTCCGGAGGGTGCGGAGGGTGTGGCGGCGGGGGAGGCATCGTCGTGACGTCCGGGGCGGGTTCGGGCCAGACGAGGAGCACAGGGCAGGGCGCGTGGTCGACGACGAAGCGTCCGGCGGGTCCCAGACTGTGCGGACCGAGTCGCGCCCGGTCCCCGTCACGGGCGACCACGAGCAGGTCGGCGCCCTCGGCCGCGGCGACCACCTCGCGCTCGGCACGGCCCGCGCGCTCCACCCGCGTCGCCGGGCCGCCCAGACGTTCGGCCGCGGCGTCGAGGAGTTCCGCGCCGGACGCCGTCCCGAGGGTCTCCAGGAGGTCGCCCGGGTCGGCCTCGGAGCGTCCGCGGCCGAGCAGCCCCGCGAACGCCCCGTGCGCGAGCCCGGGCACACCCGGGTCGGCGACGTGCAGCAGCACCACGTCGGTGGCGCCGGGGGCGTGTGTGCGGACGGCGTCCACGCACGCGTGCCACGTTCCCTCGACCAGCCAGACGACCACCCGCATGTCCATCAACCTCCGATGACCTGGAGCGAGACCCACAGGGCCAGTACGGCGGGCACGAGCGCCGCCGGCACGGCGATCAGGCCCAGCCGGGTGAACTCCTTCAGGTCGACGCCGTGTTCGTGCTGATGGACGATACGCCGCCACAGCAGTGTCGCCAGGGAACCCGCGTACGTCAGGTTGGGTCCGATGTTGACGCCGAGCAGGACGGCCAGCACCGCGCCCGTGCCCGATCCGGCGGCCAGCGGCAGCAGGACGAGCACCGCCGGCAGGTTGTTGATCAGGTTGGCCAGGACGGCGGCGATCGCCGCGATGCCCAGCAGTGACGCCAGCGAGGAGCCGCCCGGGAGGAGGTCGCCGAGCGCGTCGGCCAGCCCGTTGTCGACGACCGCGCGCACCACGATGCCGAGCGCGAGGACGAAGGCCAGGAACGACGGCCCGGCGGCCCGCACCACGGCGAGCGGGGTGGTGCGGCGCCGGACGAGCGCGCGTGTCGCGAGGACGAGCGCCCCCGCGGTCGCGGACCAGGCGGGATCGATCCCGACCGCCGAGGCGACGACGAACCCGGCGAGGGTGCAGCCCACGGTGACGAGCGCGAACAGCGGCAGCTCCGGCGGCTCCCCGACCGTCCGGGAGGAGGCGCCCGCCGCGATGTCGCGGGCGAAGAAGCGCCGGAACACCAGGTACTCGGCGCCGATCGCGACCAGCCAGGGCAGCACCATCAGCGCGGCGAACCGGGTGAAGCTCAGCCCGCTGGTGGTGAACGCGAGCAGGTTGGTGAGGTTGGAGACCGGCAGCAGGAGGGAGGCGGTGTTGGAGAGGTGCGTGCACGCGTAGACGTGCGGTTTGGGCCGGGCGCCCATGCGCGCGGCGGTCGCGAACACGACGGGGGTGAGCAGCACGATCGTGGCGTCCAGGCTGAGCACCGCCGTGATCGCCGAGGCGAGCACGAAGACCGCGGTCAGCAGTCGGCCGGGCTGCCCGGCGGCCCAGCGGGCCATCCACGCGCCGCAGGCCCGGAAGAGCCCTTCGTCGTCGCAGTACTTGGCCAGGACGAGCACCGCCGCCAGGAAGCCGATGACGGGCCCCAGGTGGCCGGCCTCGTCCCGCGCGTGGTCCCAGGAGATGGCCCCCGTCAGCAGGACCAGACCCGCGGCGGGCACGGCCACGACCGCCTCGGGCCAGTTGAAGGGCCGGACCACCGCGCAGACGAGGACGGCCACGAGCAGGACGACGGACAGCGCCTCGGCGAACGGACTGCCGAGGGCGCCGGCGAGCGGCGCGGCGAGGTGCGCTCCCGGACCCGCCGAGAGGGCGTCGGCGACGGGGGTGGCCCTCGCGCCGGTGCCGCCGGGGAACGGCGGGACGACGCTGGGCATGAGCGGGCTGTTCAGGGTTCGGTCCTCCGGGCGGTGATGGCGGCGCGGCCCATCACATCAGACGTGACACCCGTTCCCTCCGAGCGCCCTCACTCCTCGCCGAGAAGGGACAACTCCGCCCAGATGGTCTTGCCCTCCGGTGTGTGCCGGCTGCCCCAGCGCTGCGTGAGCTGCGCGACGAGGAGCAGCCCGCGTCCGCCCTCGTCGAAGGTCTTCGCCCGGCGCAGATGCGGCGCGGTGTGACTGCTGTCGGATACCTCGCAGATCAGGGTCTCGTCGTCGTGGATGAGCCGGAGCCGGATGGGCGATTCGCCGTAGCGGATGGCGTTCGTGACGAGTTCGCTCACCACCAGTTCCGCCGTGAACGTGGCCGCCGTCAGCCCCCAGTGGTCCAGCCGGTCGGCGACCTGCTTGCGGACCGGCGCCACGAGCGCGGGGTCGGCCGGGATGTCCCAGGTCGTCACGTTCGACGCGGCGAGTCCGTGCGTACGGGCGAGGAGCAGCGCCACGTCGTCCGGCGCGCCGCCCGCCGGGAGCAGCGCCCGCAGGATCGCGTGGGCCGCCCCCTCCAGCGACTGCGCGGACTCCTTCAGGGCCCCGCACAGCAACCGGTGGCTGGCGTCGACGTCCCGTTCGCGGCTCTCGATCAGACCGTCGGTGTACAGCGCGAGCACGGTGCCCTCGGCCAGCTCCAGCTCGACGGACTCGAAGGGCAGTCCGCCGAGGCCGAGCGCAGGTCCCGGGGGTACGTCGATCTGGCGGGGCGGCCCGTCCGGCGGCAGCACGAAGGGCGGCGGATGGCCGGCCCGGGCGAGGGTGCAGCGGCGCGAGACCGGGTCGTACACCGCGTACAGACAGGTGGCGCCGACCTCGCCGGTGGTTCCCTCGGCGCCGGCTTCGGTGGACAGCCGGACGACGAGGTCGTCGAGGTGGGTGAGCAGTTCGTCCGGGGCGAGGTCGATGTCCGCGAGGGTGCGGACGGCGGTGCGCAGCCGGCCCATGGTCGCGGACGCCTGGATGCCCTGGCCGATGACGTCGCCGACGACCATGGCGACCCGCAGCCCGGACAGCGGGATGACGTCGAACCAGTCGCCTCCGATCCCGGCACGCGCCGCGGGCAGATAGCGGGAGGCCGCCTCCAGGGCGGCGGTCCGGGGCAGGGACTGGGGGAGCAGGCTGCGCTGCAGGGCCAGCGCGGTCTCCCGCTCGCGGGAGAAGCGGCGGGCGTTGTCGATGCAGACGGCGGCCCGGGCCGTGACCTCCTCGGCGAGCAGGACGTCGTCGGCCGTGAACGGCTCGGGCCGGGAGAACCGGCTGAGCACGGCGACGCCGAGGGTCTTGCCGCGGGCCGCGATGGGCACCGACATGGTGGTGTGGACGCCGTACTCGGCGACGCGCTTGCCGCGGCGTTCGTCCCAGGCGAGCCACTGCTCCAGCGTGCCGTCGGCGTTCGGCGCGACGAGCGGGCGGCCGGCGACCAGGGAGTCGGCCTGCGGCGAGGACGCCGGGTAGACGTCGAGGGTGCCGGGCGGCACGACCGCCTCGGGGGAGCCCGGGTTCACCGACCGGTGGGCGGCGCGGCGCAGCGTGACCGGGGTGGTCGGCGGCCCGGAGCGGTACTCGCCGCCGTTCTCCGGGGGGTCCAGGAGATCGACGCTGACGAAGTCGGCGAGGGCCGGCACGCAGACGTCGGCGAGTTCCTCGGCCGTCCGGGTGACGTCCAGGGTGGTGCCGATCCGTACGCTCGCCTCGTTGACCAGCTGGAGCCGCTCGCGGGCCCGGTACTGCTCGCTGACGTCGTGCACCGCCACGCACACCCCGCGCACCCGCCCGGCGGTGTCGGTCAGCGGGGCGATCCGGGCGAGCCAGGCGTGCGCCCTGTCCTCACCGCCGGCACGGGCGTACGTCTCCACGTCGCGTCCACGGCCGGAGGCGAGGACGTCGGCCATCTCGCGTTCGATCTCCCTGCTGGCCGGTCTGCCGCCGATCTCCGCGACGGTCAGGCCCCTGATCCGGTCCTCGGGGAGGCCGATCACCTGGGACATCGCGTCGTTGAGCCCGTAGAGCCGCAGGCGCTCGTCGTAGACGGCCATGGCGCAGGGCGACTGGGTGAGCACGGCACGGATCAGGGAGTCGTCCTGGGCGCGGGGCTGCCGGCCGTCCAGCGGGGTGACCAGCAGCCAGTCGTCGGTGCCGTCGAGGTGGTGGGCGAGCAGCCAGACCTCGACGACCTGTCCGTCGCGGTGACGCAGAGCGAGCACGCCGTCCCAGCGGCGGCCCGCGGGTCCGGGCGGTTCGACCTCCGTGCCCGGGGCCAGCAGGTCGGCGGCCGGGCGGCCCTCGACCTCCTCCGGGGCGTGCCCCAGCAGCCGCCGGGCGCCTTCGCTCCAGCGGATCAGGATGCCGTTCCCGTCGATGACCGCCCGTGCCGTGGCGGCTTCGTCGAGAGGATGGACCGGGCTCATCGTCGCCACTTTCCCTTGCGCACACCCACAGTGAACAAGCGCGTCATTCCGCTTCCAGCCTAGGGCCTGTACGGCGCGGGCACCCCCGAACGGGGATGCTCCCGACAGCCATTCGTACGGAGGTTTTCGGCCGATGTGAAGGCAGGGACGGAAGTGGTGTCAAGACCCTTGACGGTCCCGTGTTGCCTCCCGTCAGAATCTGTTTGCTCACGATCAATAGTGATGACTTATGCGCCCTGACGGGGGAGAGTCGCCATGACACTCACTCGACGGTCGGTCCTGCTGGCGGGAACGGCCGTCCCCGCCGCCGGTGCTCTCGCGGGAGCGGACGGAGCCGTGGCGGCGGTTCCCGGCGGTGGTCCGGGCCGGCGGACGATCGCGCTGCGGGACGGCTCGCGCTTCGCGCTGGTCGACCCGGGCGGCACCACCGCTTCCTCGGGCGCCTACGCGGGGCCGAGCGGCCCGGCGACGACGACTCGGCGTCGACGAGCGGGCACCCGGGCGCGGACGACGGCGCACTGGGGATCAGCCGCCTGGAGGTCCCGGCCGCCTGAGGGGCCGGGTTCCCGGCGGAGCCGCTCACGTGCGGCGCTCCTCCGCCGTCCCCTCGGGCCCGTCCACGCCGGCCGTGTCGTCACGGCGTACGTGCGCGAGCTTCTCGGGATTCGTGACGATGTAGACGTCGGAGACCTGTTCACCGTCCGGGGTGAGGTCCATGACCATCACCGCGTACGGCGAGCCGCCCTCGAAGACCACCGCGGAGTCGTCGCCGTTCACCCGCCGGTAGCGGATGTCGAGACCGGAACTGCGGCGCGTGGCGTAGCCGGCGAGCAGCCGGGCCGCCTTGTCCCGCCCCTGCACCGGCCGCAGCCCCGCCGCCCCACGGCCCTTGCCGCCGGCGTCCGTCCACACCGTGACGTCCGGCGCGAGGATCTCCATCAGCGCCGCGATGTCACCGCCGAGCGCCGCCGCCACGAAGCGCTCCGTCGCCTGCCGGCGCACCCGCGGATGGGCCCGGTACAGCGGACGGCGCGCGTGCACGTGGCCGCGGGCCCGGTGCGCCAGCTGCCGGACCGCCGCCGGGCTGCGGTCGATGACCTGCGCGATCTCGGTGTGCGCGTAACCGAACACCTCGTTGAGGACGAACACCGCGCGCTCCAGCGGGGTCAGTGACTCCAGGACGACGAGCATCGCCAGGGAGACGGACTCGGAGCGCAGGGTGAGGTCGTCGGCCCGCTCGCCCTCGCCGGGTTCGTCCAGGAGCGGCTCCGGGAGCCAGGGACCCACATACGTCTCTCGGCGCCGGCTGATGGCGGCGCGGCGCGCCAGCGCGTGGTTGACCGCGATGCGCACGAGATAGGCGCGCGGATTCACGATGTCGTCCAGCGGTGCGCGCTGCGCGCGGCCCGCCCACGACAACCAGGTCTCCTGGAGCACGTCCTCGGTGTCGGCGACGCTGCCGAGGATGTTGTAGACGATCGCGAACAGCAGCTCGCGGTGCTCGACGAAGACCCGCGTCGCGGCCTGCGCGTCGGGCTCGGGACTCTCGGACATGGCTCGCCTCCCTCGGCTCTCACCACAGCGAGGGAATCGACGGGCCGAGTGTGACAGCGGACGGCCCGATGGTGACGTACGTCTCATGGCCCGTCCTGGGTGTCACACCGCCCGCGCCGGTCGCCCTCTTGACCGCGAGTCCGGTCTCCCCGCACTCGGCTGTTCCGGCACAAGGAGACACACATCGTGTTCAAGAAATGGCACGGCAACCCCTGGGCGATCCTCGTCACGCTCTCCCTGGGCTTCTTCATGACGCTCCTCGACCTGACGATCGTCAACATCGCCATCCCCGACATGGGCCAGGACCTGGACGCCTCCCTCGACGAGATCCTGTGGGTCGTCAACGCCTACACCCTGGCCCTCGCCGTCCTGCTCATCACCGCGGGACGCCTCGGCGACCTGCGCGGCAAACGCACCCTGTTCCTCGCCGGGGTCACCGTCTTCACGCTCGCCAGCCTGGCCTGCGGCCTCGCGCAGAACCCGCCCCAGCTGATCGCCTTCCGCGCGGTCCAGGGCCTCGGCGCCGCGCTGCTCGTGCCGCAGACCCTGTCGATCATCGCCGAGGTGTTCCCCGCCGACCGCAGGGGCGCCGCGATGGGCGTCTGGGGCGCCGTCGCGGGCATCTCGGGCGCCCTCGGCCCGATCGTCGGGGGCACGCTCATCACGCACCTCGACTGGCGCTGGATCTTCTACGTCAATCTCCCGCTCGGCGCCGTGGTGCTGCTCCTCGCCGTCGCGATCATCCCCGGTTCGCGCCGTTCGGTACGGCACCGATTCGACGCCGTCGGCGTACTGCTCGCCTCAAGTGCCCTCTTCTGCCTGGCCTTCGCCCTGACCGAGGGACAGCGCTACGACTGGAACGGCTGGATCAGGGCGCTGCTCGGCGCGGCCGCGGTGCTCTTCGCGTGGTTCCTCCTCCACGAACGCGGCCGGCAGGAGGGTGATCCGCTCGTGCCCTTCTCCCTCTTCCGCGACCGCGGCTTCACCCTGATCAACTTCGTCGGCGTCACCGTGTCGTTCGGGGTCGTCGGGATGTTCCTGCCGCTCACGATCTACCTCCAGTCCGTCCTCGGGTTCAGCGCCCTGAAGTCCGGACTCGTGCTGCTGCCGCTCGCCCTCGGCTCGTTCGTCATGGCGGGGCCCGCCGGGGTCCTCGCGGACCGGATCGGCGGCAAGTACATCCTCATGACCGGGCTGCTCGCCTGGAGCGGCGCCCTGGTCTGGATCGTCACCGCCGCCGACGTCGGTTCCGGCTGGACGGCGGTCGCCTTCCCCCTCTTCCTCGCCGGTCTCGGCGCCGGATGCACGTTCGCGCCGATGGCCACCGAGGTCATGCGCAACGTGCCGGCGCGGCTCTCCGGAGCGGCCTCGGGTGTGAACAACGCACTGCGGCAGGTCGGTTCGGTCCTCGCGGGCGCCGTCGTCGGAGCGGTGCTCCAGACGCAGTTGGCCCAGTCGCTGACCGACCAGGCGCACCGGCGCGCCGGCGCGCTCCCGGCCGGCTACCGCGACGGCTTCGTCGCCGCGTTCTCCCGGGCCGAGACCGACGTGTCCGCCGGGCAGACGGCCCCCGCGCCGGCCGGGGTGCCGCACGACGTCGCCGACCGCATGCGCGTGCTCGGCGGCCAGGTGTACGGGCACGGCTTCGTGGACGCCATGGGCCCCGCGGTGCTGGTCTCCGCGGCGGTCCTGCTGACGGGCGCCCTCGCCTGCCTCGCCGTGGCCCGGCACCGCGGCCCGTCCGCCAACCCGCACGCCCTGCCCGTGTACGAGCCCGAACCGACCGAACTGGAGGAAGCGAGCTCATGAGCATCGACCTCACCGTGATGTACGCCGCCCACGACGCCTTCCGGCGCGACCTGGAACGCCTCGGCAAGGCCGCCGCCGACGGCACCGCCGGTACCTCCGGGGTCCGCGCCGGCTGGGCCAACTTCACGCGTCAGCTGCACATCCACCACACCGCGGAGGACAGTGACCTCTGGCCGCGGGTCGAGCGCCGGGTCGAGGGCAGGCCCCGCGACATCGCCCTGCTGGCGGAGATGGCCGCCGAACACGCCGAACTCGAACCCCGGTTGACGGCCGTGGAGCGGGCGCTGGGGGAGCCGTCCGACGAACTGCCGGCCCTGGTCCACGCGTTGGCGACGACACTCGACGACCACCTCGCACACGAGGAGCGGAGCGCCCTGCCGCTCATCCAGGAGGTGCTCACCCCCGACGACTGGGCCGCCTTCACCGGCCGGATCCGCAGGACGCAGGGGCTGAGGGGAGCGGCGGTGTTCGTGCCGTGGACCGTCGACGGGGCGGCGCCCGCCGACCGCGCCAGGTTCCTCGGCGCGCTGCCCCCGCCGGTCCGCGCCCTCAACCGCCTCTTCTGGGAGCCGGGCTACCGCAGGACGGGCCTCTGGCGGAGCTGACACGCGGGGCGTGACCCGGAGCCCCCCGTCTCGGACAGCCGTCGGCCGGGCTCCGGGACCCCGGCCGTTCCGGGCCGGCGCGCGCCTCTCGGCGCGGCCCGCACCTCCGGAAGGCCGGACCGATTCCTTCCCGGGCCGGGCCGGGTCTGTCCCTGGTGAGCGGTCCGTCCTTCCTCGGTCCGCCCGCCGAACAGGAGAGACCGCCATGAACACCCACGCCGCGGACCTCGCCGGCCAACTGGCCCGCGCGGCCCGCACCCTCCAGGACCACGCGGGGCAGGAAGCCCTCAACGGGAAACGCGAACTCCCCACACCCTGTGCCGACTTCGATGTCCACCGGCTCAGCGAGCACCTGCTCGCCACCCTGGTCGCCGGCCTGCACGCCGCAGCGAAGGAACCATTGCCGGCAGGTGCCCCCGGCCCCCTGACCGAAGCGCCCTGGGTGGTCTTCCCGCCGCTCGTCGGCCGGCTCGTCGACGCCTGGGCCGATCCGGCGGCGTGGGAGGGCGCGACACCGTTCTTCGGGAGCACGCGGCCCGCGGTCCTCGCCGGGACGATCACCATCATGGAACTGACCGTGCACGGCTGGGACCTGGCCGTCGCCACCGGCACCGCCTTCACGGCGGACGACGACGTCGTCGCCACCGCGACGGCCGTCGCGGAACGGATCGCGGAGGCCGCCCGGGCCTCGGGAGCCTTCGGGCCCGCGGCCGAACCCGCTCCCGACGCCACACCGCTGGAACGGCTGCTCGCCCTGACCGGCAGGAAGACCGCCTGACGCGCGGAGCGCACCCGGTCGCCGACGCGCGCCGCGCGAGGCTCTCTCGGGCCGCCGACCGAGGGCGGGAGGAACGGGGTCGGCGGCCGTTTCGCGCGGGAGAGCCGCCGTTCCGCGCGGGGCCTCCGAGAAGGGCCGGTCCCCAGTGGACTACGGGGCCGTGCGCGCCGGAAGCGTGCGAGATGCACCGGCCGGTGCATACGGTTCACACGGGGCGCATGCATATCGAATGCCGGTGCGATCCGGGTGGGTTGCGACCTGCCTTTTGACATTCTTTCAATAAGGCCGCCGTGGCCCATGTGTCTTGTTGGTCGCGAGCGTGTTGTGCGAGGGTGATCCCCCTGCGCCTGGTCAATGCCCGGGGCTGAATCGCTGTTCGTCATCCCCGGCTGTCGACGGGCTCGAAAGACTCCTGTCCGACGGTCGCCGTACGGCCTTCGTCCCCGGCCGTTTTCCCGGCGCTCCGTCAAAAAGGTACACACCAATCAGGACTCCTTTTCGGCGGGCCAGTATTTTCCGCGTGCCTCCACGCGCCTCGGAAGGAACCCGCTCCGTGCACACCCCCCGCCCACCGCTTCCCCCGTATCCGCCCAGTGGCGTTCCCGGCGAGTCCGACGAGGACCTCGCCGGGCTGCTGAGGGGCCGCCCGCACGGCGAGGCGACCCGCCCCGTCGCCCTGCTGACCGCCCGCCACTGGCAGCCGACGTACGACTACGCGGTGATCTGCCTCGCCACGCAGACCGACGTCGCCGCCATGGTCGCCGCGACCGCTTTCCACCAGGTGCTGGGGCGGCTCGGGGAGGGCGAGTCCGGCCTCGCGCTGCGGCCCCGGTTCCTCGTGACCGTACGGGACACGGTCAGGGACTGGGCGGGCGACGGGCGGATATCCGGCGTTCTTCCGGATCTGCGGAAACCCGCGGGCGGCCGCGGTATGCGCACGGCCAAGACCCTCACCGCCGAAAACCGGAGGCTCACCGAACGGGCATTCCTGGGGCTTCCCGGACTCGCCCGCTGCCTGCTCTGGCACACCGAGGTGGAAGCCGAGCCGCTGTCCCTCCCGGCCGGCCTGTCGGGCATGGACATGGACACCGCGTCGGCCGCTCTGGAACAGGCCCGCGACCAATTCCGGGAAGGTCTGGTGCGCGCCCACCGGGAACTCGCTCCGAGCAGAGAATGCGGTTTCTACAACAGGCTGCTCGATGTGCAGATTCGCCGCGGCGGCACCTTGTTGCCGGATGTCCGGCTGCATCTCGGGGAGTGCGCCTACTGCCGGCACGCGGCCGAGCAACTCGGCGATTTCGAGGAGGCTTTGGGATTCCTCCTCGCGGAGGCGGTACTGGGGTGGGGTGCACGGCGCTATCTCGAGTCCCGGCCGAGCCGCGTCGGGCAAGCGCTACGCCCCCGGACCGTTTCCCCGTTCGGTGTGCGACGGCAGAGCGCCGCGGGACGCCCTGCGAGAAGCGGCCGTCCGGGCCGGCGAGCGCGTCCCGTGACGGCGCCGGGGGCGGAGCCGGGATCCGGCGGACGGCATCGCCTGCCGGCGCAGATCGCGCCGCCCGGGCGCCGAGCGGCCCGTCCGGAGGAACAGCGGCCCTCGCAGGCGCTGCTCGCCGGGGCCGGGGTCTCCGCCGCCCTGCTGGCGACGGTGCTCGCCGTCAGCCTGTGGTCGAACGACGACGGCGGAGCCGACCCCGCGGCGACCACCGGCGCGAGCAGCAGCCGCACCCTGGCGCCCAGCCCCGGCTCCCCGGTTCCGCCGGTGCGGTCCGGCCCTTCCGCCCCGGCCGGTGTGCCGGGGACCGCGGAGCACACCCGTCTGCGGAACCTGGCCGCCGACCTGTGCCTCGACATCCGGGGCACGACGATCGAGGCGGGCGTCGGGACCAGGCTCGCGGTCTGTTCCTCCGCCTGGACCCAGCAGTGGTCGTACGAGCAGGACGGGCTGCTGCGCAGCGTCGCCGACCCCGGCCTGTGCCTCGACTCGCACGCCGACAACGGTGTCGTCCTCCTCGTCCGCTGCGTCGCCGAGGACGCGAAGCGCGGCAAGGACATGCGCTACGACCTCACGGTGCAGGGGGAGTTGCTGCCCCGTTGGCACGAAGGGCTGGCCGTCGCTCCGGAGTCCACGGACCCGGACGGCGACGTGCTCGTCAAGGTCCGTGACGGATCCGAGGCCCAGCGGTGGCGGACCGACGGCTCGTCGCCCCGCCCCGACTCCCTGTCCGTCGTGGGGACGAACCCCCTGCCCGGGGCCACCGGCCGGGGCCCGTCGGCGGACGGCGGCTCCGAGGCACCGGACGAGCCCACTCGGGCGCCCGCGACCGGCGTCTCCGCCGGCCCGCGGACCACCGGGCCGCGGACGACGCCGGAGCGGACCGGGCCACAGGTGTCCGGGGGAGAGCCGAAGACGGTGACCGTCGACGACGGCCACCGTTCCGCACCGCCACCGCGGCCCCTCGCACCGGGTCCCGCCACGCCCGGTCCGGCCGGACCGGGCGTCCTGCCGATCCGGCTCCCGGACACCCGGCAACTCACCGATCCCTTGGTGGACGTGGATCCGACGGGAACGGTCTCGGCCGCCGGTGTCACGGGCGCTCCCGGCGAGCCCGACGGCGCCGCCGTCTCCGCCGACGCCGTGGTCGGAGCGGGCTCGTAGGACGACCGAACCCCTTCGGGCCGGTTTCGCCGCGGCGGACCGGCCCGGTGCGCGGGGTAGGGGGCCTGCGGGACGGCGGGGTCTCGGACGCGCCCGTCGCCGGGCAGCCGGGACCTTGTGGAACAGACCTAGGAGACGACGTCCCGCGGCGTCCTGCCCGCCACGAAGTCCGCGGCGTTCTGCACGGCGGCCAGCGCGATCCGTACCAGCGTCTCCCGGGTGACACCCGCGACGTGCGGCGAGAGCACCACGTTCGGCGCCCTGAGCAACCGCAGGGCGGGAGTGGGCGGTTCGGGGTCGAAGACGTCGAGTCCGGCACCGGCCAGGGCGCCCGCGTGCAGCGCGTCCGCGAGGGCGTCCTGGTCGATCAGGGCGCCCCGCGCGGTGTTGACGACGAACGCGGTCGGCTTGAGGAGCGCGAGCCGCTCCGCGTTCAGCAGATGCCGGGTCGCGTCGGTGAGCGGCGCGTGCAGGCTCACGTAGTCCGACGTGCGCAGCAGTTCGTCGAGTTCGACGTGGCGGGCGCCGAGCCGGGCCTCCGTCTCGGCGGGGACCGGCTTCGGACCGGCGTAGACCACGCTCATGTCGAAGGCGACGGCCCGCCGGGCGACCTCCTCGCCGATGTGGCCGAGTCCGATGATGCCGAGCGTCTTCCCGGAAAGCTCGGTGATCGACTGCTGGAGCCGCGGCAGCGCCCAGTCCGCCTCGGTCAACGCCGTGTGGGCGGGCACCAGTTGCTTGGCGAGAGCGAGCATGAGGGCGAAGGTCTGCTCGGCCACGTTCTGCTTCTCGGCCCCGCTGGAGCCGATGTTGCACACCGGCACGCCCCGTCCGCGCGCGGCGTCGAGGTCGACGTAGTCGAAGCCGTGACTCGCGCACTGCACCAGTTCCAGGTCCGGTGCGGCGGCGATGTGCTCGGCGGTCACCGGACCCAGGCCCGTGATGATGACGTGTGCCGCGCGCAGCGCCGCCGGGTCCTCGTCCGTCGACTCCACGACGGTGACCCGCACCTCGCCGGGGAAGAGGGTGGCGAGCGCGGCCCCCGCCGTACGGCCGCCGACGTGCGGGGAGACGACGGCCAGGACGTTCTTCGTGACGGTCATGCGGTTTCCTCGATCAGGTCGTCGGGGCCGAGGGTGCCGGGGCGGGCGTGCCCGGACAGGGCGAGGGTGAGGTCGAACTCGGCGAGCAGGCAGCGGACCACGTGCTCGACACCGGCCTGCCCGTCGAGGCCCAGTCCGTACGCGTACGGCCGTCCGACGAGCACCGCCCGGGCGCCGAGCGCCAGCGCCTTGAAGATGTCGTCGCCCGTGCGGATCCCGCTGTCGAAGAGGACGGTCATCCGCTTGCCCACCGCGTCCACCACGCGGGGCAGGGCGTCGGCGGCCGCCACCGACCCGGCCACCTGCCGGCCGCCGTGGTTGGAGACCACCACGCCGTCCATCCCGGCCTCGGCGGCACGCCGGGCGTCGTTCGGGTGCAGGACGCCCTTGAGGACGATCGGCCCGTCCCAGTTCTCCCGGAGGAACGCGAGGTCGGGCCAGGTCTTCCCGGGGTCCGCGAACATGCTCACGAAGTGCATCACGGCCGCGTTCGGGTCCTCGTGCACCGGCTTGGCCAGACCGGCCTGGAACGCGGGGTCCGAGAAGTAGTTGGCGGTACCCACGCCGTGCAGGAACGGCAGATACGCCTGGTCCAGATCGCGTGGCCGCCACGCCAGCAGCGGGGTGTCGAGCGTGACGAACAGGGCGGTGAACCCGGCCGCCTTCGCCCGCTCCAGGAAACTGCGGGTGACCTCGCGGTCCTTCGCCCAGTACAGCTGGAACCAGCGCTCGGCGTCCCCCATCGCCTCGGCGACCTGCTCCATGGGGGTGCTGGACGCGGAGGACAGGATGTAGGGCACGCCCTGCGCGGCCGCCGCCCGGGCCGCGGCGGTCTCCGCGTCCGGGTGCATGATCGACAGCACGCCGACCGGGGCGAGCGCCATCGGGGCGGGCAGCGCACGCCCCAACACCTCGACGGCCAGGTCGCGTTCATGGACGTCACGCAGCATGCGCGGCACGATCCGGCGCCGGTCGAGCGCCTCCCGGTTGGCCCGCGCCGTGCTGCCGTTGCCGGCACTGCCCGCCACGTAGCCGACCGGGCCCGGTCCGAGCCGTTGCTCGGTGAGCTCCTCCAGCCGCGTCAGATCGGTCGGCAGCCGCGGTACGGCCCCCGTCATCCCGTTCAGATAGATCTCGTACTGGAAATCGGCCCAGTGCTTCGCCATCCGTACGTCCCGCCTCTCGTCCCTGAGACCGCGCTGTACGACGTCGATCCTGGCGACTGTGACAAGTCCCGTCCACCGTGGTGCGCACATCACACGCCTGGAATCATCACCCTGTGACAAACAAACCGTCCGAGGCCCGCGAGCGGGTCCGGCAGGACATGGTCGCCGACCCGCGCGTCGTGGAGGCGATCGTCGCGGCGATCCACGAGCAGGTCCCGGTGTACGCGGCGCTCGACGACACGCGCCTTCCCGAGGTGCGGGCCATCGCCGCCTGGGGCCTGGAGCGGCTCCTCCATCTCTGGGCCACCGACGGCGCCCTGGACCCGGCCGATCTGCGGCGCTTCCGCGGCATCGCGTCGGCCAGGGCGGCGGACGGGCGGCCCGTCCAGGCGGTGCTGCGTGCCTACCGGGTCGCGGGCACCGTGCTCACCGCGGAGGTGGCGGCGCGTGCCCCTCTCCTCGCCGCATCCGACGCCTTCGCGCTCGCCCGCATGCTGCTCGCCACCCTGGACACCCTCTCCGAGGAGATGGCCACCGCGTACGCCGCGACCAGCGACGACCTGTCCGGTGACCGGGACCGTGCGCTGCGGCTGCTGCTCGACGACCTGATCGCGGGACGGCACGCCTCGGTGGGCGCGCTCACCGACCGCTCCGCCCGGCTCGGCATCCATCTCCCCGACCCCTGCTGCCTGCTGGTGGCCGAGCCCGTCGCACCGGACCGGCCCGACCTGGCCCAGGACACGGCGTCGGCACTGCTCGACGCGCTGGTTCCGGTCGCCGGCGAGGTGACCTCCCTCGCGACGGTGCGGGGGCCGAGGGCCGTCCTGCTGCTGCCGGTCGCGGCGGCCGGCCGGGCGGGGGCGGTGCTGGGGGAGCGGGCCTGGCGCGGGTGCGCCGTCACCGGTGAGAGCCTCGACCGGGTCGCCGTCGCGCACCGGCTCGCCGCCGACGCGCTCGACACCGCACCGGCCCACGCCCACCGGCCCGGGCACGTCCTCAGCGACGCCGACGCGCATGTCCTCGCGTTGCTGGCCGGGCGGCCCGCGGCGTCGCCGGACCACATCGCCCGGCTGGTGCTCGGGCCGCTCACCGATGCCGGTCGCGGGCATCTGCTGGAGGCGTTGACGGCGTACCTCGACGCCGGGTCCGCGAGTGCGGCGGCCCGCGTGCTGCACCTGCATCCGCAGTCCCTCCGGTACCGGCTGCGCCGCATCCACGACCTCACGGGCCGCGACCCGCGCACCCCCTGGCACCGCCTCACCCTGGACATCGCCCGAACGGCCGGCTGAGAATCCGCCCCTCCGGCGATCGAGGAGCGGGGGGCGGGGACAGCGCCTCCGGGAACGGGACGGGCAGGGGCGGAGGGGCGGAAAACCCGTGGTCAGGCGGCTCCCGTCGCCTGCCAGCCGCGCCACCGGTGGACGGTGATCGCGATGACCGGACCGTCGGGAGGACGGTCCCGGTACTGGGGGTACTTCTCCCGCAGCGCGCCCACCGCTGCGGGACGGATCCCCGCATCCTCGGGCGCCACCACCCGCGCATCCCCCTCCACCCGCACCCACCACAGCCGCTCCCACTCCTCGTCGTAGCGGTCGACGAGGAGACACACACCGGGATGCACGGCGATGTTGCGCAGCCGCCGCAGCAGCGGCGACCGCTTGGGTTTGTGGTCGACGGCGCTCACCAGGCCGCCGCCGCACCCCGCGAACACGAGCGGCACCAGATGGGGCCGCCCGTGCGCGTCGACGGTCGCGAGCCGGGCCACCCGCGCCGCCAGGAAGCGGCGGCGCGCCTCGTCCTCGTCCATGTCCGGCACGGTCGGCTCCTGTCGTCCGGCGGCGGGCCCGGCGTCGTCAGCGGTGCGCGGACACGGCGGCGGCCAGGTCGTCGAGGGTGCGCAAAGTCTCGTCCCCGGGCAGGGTCGGGAGGTACAACAGGACGCGGTCGACGCCGAGTTCCGCGTACCGGTCGAGGGTCTCGCGGTCGTGCCGGCCCGCGTACACCACCACGTCCGGTCCGTCTCCCGCCGCCTTCCTCAACTGTTCGATCCGGTCGCCCAGTTGATCGGCCGGAACTCCGGTCGGCATCCAGGCCGCGCCGTACTCGGCGACCCGGCGGAAGGCGTGCTCCCCGTCGCCCCCGACCCAGATCGGCGGATACGGCCGCTGGACGGGCTCGGGCCACTGGAAGACCGGGTCGAAATCGACGAACTCGCCGTGGAACTCGGCCTGTTCCTTCGTCCACAGTTCGATCATGGCCCGGATTCGCTCGTCCATGAGGCGGCCGCGGCGGGTCGGATCCGTTCCGTGGTTGCGCATCTCCTCACGGTTCCAGCCCGCGCCGACCCCGAACACGGCGCGTCCGCCGGAGACGAGGTCCAGGGAGGCGACCTCCTTGGCCGTGCTGATCGGGTCGCGCTGGACCACGAGCGCGATACCCGTGCCCAGCAGCAGCTCACTCGTCACGGCCGCGACGGCGCCCAGCGCCACGAAGGGGTCCAGCGTCCGGTAGTACACGCGCGGCAGTTCACCGCCGGCCGGGTAGGGGGTCTCCCGGCTGACCGGAATGTGCGAGTGCTCCGCCAGCAGCAGCGCGTCGAACCCGCGCTCCTCCAGGGCCGGGCCCAGCGCGGCGGGTCCGATCCCCTCGTCCGTGAGAAACGTCGACACTCCGAACTTCATGGGCGACCACCTCGTCTCGTCGGCATCCCTTGCCAGTGTGACGCGGTACCCCGCGGCAGGCCGTTCAAGGCCGGGGCGGACGGCTCACTCCTCGTCGCCGGAGGTCCCCTCCGATGCCGTGTCCGGGCCCTGGGAGCGGACCCGCCGCACGTGCTCCAGGGAGGTCCGCAGGTCGGCGAGCCAGTCGTCGGTGTTCCGCTGCACGAGCCGCACGCACCAGGCGAGGGCGTCGCTGCGGCTGCGGGCCACCCCGGCCTCGACGAGGGTGTCGAGCACCTCGCGCTCCGGCTGGCGCAGCCGGGTCATCACCGGCGCGGCCACGTGCGTGAACAGAGCCCGTTCGGTACCGCACTCCACACCCCAGGAGACCTTCCGGCGGAAGCGGTGCTCCGCCTCCCGGGCCACGGCCACGCGTGCCTCGCGGGTGCGCTCGCGGAACTCCTCGACACGGGACGTCAGTGCCGCCGACTTCTCCGCGTCCGAGGCGCCTTCGACGAGCTTCGGCTCGGGGATACGGCCGACGACCGTGATCTCCTCCCGGTCGACCGTCACCGCGGAGAGGCTCTCGAAGAGATCGTCGGGCAGCCGGCCGGCGAACCAGCCGCGCACCTTCTCATTCTGCTCAGTTGTAATCATGTAATCAGCCTTACGCGCTTGCGTACGAGGGGCAAGCGCGGGCGCGGAAGTCCGCTGTGGGCGGAAGCGGCGGGGCGAAGTCGAGGCGCCTCGCGGGCTGAACCGGAATGTTTCAGGCCTATTGCCGAGCCGTGCCAATCAGGCCAGGGGGTGGTCGCCGACGATCAACAACCGCACAGGCATGGGCTTCACGCGTTCGAATTCCGTAACTTCACGCCACTACTTCAATACTCAAAGTTACCGAAACGCATGGGGTCGATGTGTGTTTCCGGTGTGGACTCGGCAGACTCGCGCTCGCCGAACCGGCACCGACCGAGCCGGTATCGCATTCGATCGAGCGGAAGGATGCACACAATGCCGAACACCGCGCGTTGGGCAGCGACTCTCACTCTGACGGCCACCGCCGTCTGCGGACCCCTCATGGGGTCCGCCACCGCGGCCCCCGGCCTCGCGCCGTCCGGGCTCTACGCCCCCTCCGCCCTGGTGCTCACCACGGGCCACGGCCAGAGCGCGACCGACGCCACGCCGGAACGCGCCGTCACCCTCAACTGCGCGCCCACGGCCTCCGGGACGCACCCGGCCGCCGTCGACGCCTGTGCCGAACTCCGGGGAATCAAGGGGGATCTGGAAGGACTGACCGCCAGACACGACGTCTTCTGTACCAGGCAGTACGACCCTGTCGTGGTGACCGTGGCCGGCGTCTGGCAGGGCAAGCGCGTGGCCTACGAGCACACCTTCGCCAACGAGTGCGTGAAGAGCTCCTACGGGATGACGGTCTTCGCGTTCTGAGACCGGGATCGCGTGGCCCCCGTGGACGACGACCGGGGTCCGTAGCTGGGGAGTGCGGACCCCGTCGCGGGGGTGCCATGTGATTTCGCACCGAGGGTCGGCCGACGGAGTGGGGCTGTCGGCCGGCCTTCGGCATGTCCGGACACCGACGCCCGCCGCTCCTCGCAGCCCGTCCGCCGCCGCTCGTGGCTTCCGCCGCCCGCGGCGCCCGCCCCTCGCGGCGCTCGGCGGGCGGGGACGTTCCGCCGCACCGCGGCAGCCGTGCACCGCCGCACGGCGCAAGGCCCTCACCGGTCCGAGTCACCCGGCATGCCGACCGCGACCGGACGGCGTACCCGTGGACCATGGGTGCACTCGGCGAACTGGACCAGCGGCTGTTCACACGGGTCGCCGCGGCGGGGGTCCCCGGCGCCGATCCGGCGTTGCGGCGGCTCAGTCACGCGGCCGACCACGGGCGGCTGTGGATCGGGACCGCGGCCGGACTCGCCGTCGTCGGAGGGCATACCGCGCGCCGTGCGGCGGTGCGGGGCCTCGGTTCCCTGGCGCTCGCCTCGCTGACCGTGAACACGCTGGTGAAATGGAGCGCCCGACGGCCCCGCCCGCTCCTGGACGGCGTCCCCCGGGTCCGCCTCCTCGAACGTCAGCCGCACACCACCTCCTTCCCCTCCGGGCACTCCGCCTCCGCCGCGGCCTTCGCCACCGGCGTCGCCCTGGAGGCCACGCGGTACGGCGCCGTGGTCGCGCCGGTGGCCGCGGCCGTCGCCTTCTCCCGTGTCTACGTGGGGGTGCACTTTCCCGGCGACGTGCTCGCCGGCGTGGCCATCGGGGCGGGTGCCGCCTTCCTCACCTGCCGCTGGTGGCCGCCACGCGCCGCCGTGCCGGAGCGGGAACGGCCCGTCGCGCCCGCACCCGCCCTGCCGCTGGGCCGGGGGCTCGTCGTGTTCGTCAACGGCCACACCGGTGCCGGGGCGCCCGCGCCGGCGATGCCGCCCGCCGACCGGCTGCGTGACCTCCTGCCCGAGGCGGACCTGGTCGAGCGCGGTGCCGACGGAGACTTCGCGGCACTGCTCACCGAGGCCGCCGACCGGGCCGCCGAGGCCGGTGGCGCCCTGGGCGTCTGCGGCGGCGACGGCAGTGTGAACGCCGCGGCCCGCGCGGCGGCCGAACGCGGCCTGCCGCTGGCCGTTTTCCCCGGCGGCACCCTCAACCACTTCGCCCTCGACGTGGGTGTGCCCGACTTCGAGTCCACCGCCGTCGCGGTGGGCGGGGGAGAGGCGGTGGCGGTCGACCTCGGCGCGGCCCGCCCGGGCACCGGAGGGGACCTGCGGTTCCTCAACACCTTCAGCATCGGGCTCTACCCCGAACTCGTGCGCATCCGGGAGCACTTGGAGCCACGGTGGGGCAAGTGGCCGGCCGCCGCGATGGCCCTGGCCCGGGTGCTGCGCACCGCGCGACCGATCGAGCTGGAGCTCAACGGCCGGCCCCGCCGCCTGTGGCTGCTCTTCGCGGGCAACGGACGGTACGTCCCCGAGGGCTTCGCCCCCTCGTACCGGCCCCGTCTGGACGACGGACTCCTCGACCTGCGTCTGGTCGCCGCGGAACGCCGCCTCGCGCGGACCCGGGTCGTCGCCTCCGCGCTCGTGGGGGCGCTGCGTCACTCACGGGTCTACGACGCCGAGCACGTTCCCTGGGTGGAGCTGTCCGGGATCTCCGGTACGGACACACTCGCGTACGACGGTGAAGTCGCCCCCGGCGCGGCCGCGTTGCGACTGGAGAAGGAACCCCGGGCCCTGGTGGTGTACCGGCCCACCCGGCCCCTGGACGAGGTCCGCGCGCAGGCGCGCCGAGCCGCCGCCGCGGCGCGCCACCGGCGGACGATGAGGGGCCGCCGTCTCCCTGCAGACGGCGGCCCCTCGGCCTGACGGTGATCGGCTCAGGGCGCGATCACATGTGGACGACCGGTGCGGCCTCCGGGTCCTGGGCGGGCTTGCCGCGGGTGTAGAGCACCAGCGCGATGAGCGCTCCGGCGGCGAAGAAGCCGGCCGACCACCAGAACGCGGTGGTGTAGCTCTCGATCGTCGACTGGGCCTGGACCAGCTTGTCCGTCGCGTCCTTGCCGACCAGGTAGCTGGTCGCGGCACTCGCGGCGAGCGTGTTCAGCAGCGCGGTGCCGATCGAACCGCCCACCTGCTGCATGGTGTTGACGGTGGCGGACGCGACACCCGCGTCCTCGGCGGCGATGCCGCTGGTGGCCAGCGACATGGCGGGCGGCATCACCATGCCGAGTCCGGCGCCGATCAGGAGCACCTGCGGCAGGACGTCGGTCGAGAAGGACGAGCCGATGCCGATCCCGGTCAGCCAGGCCATACCGACCGCGGCCACCGCGAAGCCGGCGGGGATGACGGCCTTCGGCCCGATCCGGGGCACCAGGATCGTCGTGGAGACCTGCGCCATGACCATCAGCGTCGCCATCATCGGCAGGAAGGCCACACCCGTCTTGGTGGGGCTGAAGCCGAGGTTCAGCTGGAGGTAGTAGGTGAGGAAGAGGAAGACACCGAACATGCCCGCGCCGGTGATGAGCACGGCGAGGAACGAGGCGGCCCGGTTGCGGTCGAGCAGGACGCGCATCGGCAGCAGCGGGTGCTTGGCGCGGGTCTGCCACCAGACGAACGCGGTCAGCAGCAGCGCGCCGGCGAGGAGGAAGCCCCAGGTGGCGGGCGAACTCCAGTCGTGCGTCTCGGCGTTGGAGAAACCGAAGACGACGGCGAACAGACCGGTGGAGACCAGCAGCGTGCCCGGCAGGTCGAGCTTGGAGCCCGCCGCGTCACGGTGGTTGCTCAGCAGGACCCAGCCGCCGGCGAAGGCGACGACCGCGAAGACGAGGTTGACGAACAGGGTCCAGCGCCAGTCGAGCGCGTCGGTCAGCACACCGCCGAGCAGCAGACCCACGGCGCCACCGGCACCGGCGATCGCGCCGTAGACGCTGAACGCCTTGGCGCGCTCCTTGGCGTCGGTGAACGTCGTGTTCAGCAGGGACAGGGCGGCGGGCGCGAGGAGCGCTCCGAACACACCCTGCAGGGCGCGGGCGGTGACCAGCATCCCGAAGCTGGTGGAGGCGCCGCCCAGCACGGAGGCACCGGCGAACCCGGCGACACCGACGAGGAAGGCGGGCTTGCGTCCGAACAGGTCCGCGATGCGCCCGCCGAGCAGCAGCAGGGAGGCGAAGGCCAGGGAGTAGGCGGTGACGATCCACTGCCGGTTGCCGTCGGAGAAGCCGAGGTCCGCCTGGGCGGAGGGAAGAGCGATGTTCACGATGGTGGCGTCGAGCACCACCATCAGCTGGGCGATCCCGATGATCGAGAGGATCCACCACCGCCGCTTCGACGTGGCTGCGGACGTCGCGTCCGCGGCACCCGTGCCGGTGCCTTCGGTCAGGGTCTGAGACATGGGAGAAGCACTCCAGGGAAGTTGCTCGACGTTGTGTGCACGTAAACGAAACGGTTTCGTACACATCGACGTTTCGACATTAGACCGCGTCGAGCGAAACGGCAACGTTTCGCTAGTCCGGTCCGTGTGACGTCCGTCGCCCCTTCATTCCTTGACGGGCATATAACGACAGAGGCATATTGTGAGCATGTCCGACGCCTCCCTCTGGGCCGCGCTCGCCGACCCCCACCGGCGGGCCATCGTCGCCCTGCTGCTGGAGCGGCCACGGGCCGTCGGCGAACTGGTCGAGGCCTGCGGCCTGAGTCAGCCGAGCACCTCGAAGCACCTGCGGGTGCTGCGCGACGCGGGGCTGGTCCGGGTACGGCAGGACGCGCAACGCCGGGTCTACGCCCTCGACCCCGCCCCGATCGCCGCCCTCGACGCCTGGCTCGCCCCGTACCGCGCGCTGTGGAACGAGAGCCTGGACACGCTCGGCCGCCGCCTGGACGAGGCGCAGCCCGAGGACACGTCCCCGTCGGCCCCGCCCGGAGCGCCGGCGGATCCGGCACCGCCGGGCGAGGCGACACCACCGACCGGGACCCCACCGACCGGGACCCCACGCGAACCGACACCGCCCCCAGCCCCCTCTCCGAAGGACTGAGCCGTCATGTCCGCAGAACCCGCCGCCCCCACCGGGACGTTCCTCACCCTCGACGACGGCCGCCCCGCCGTCCGGTTCACCCGCACCTACGACCACCCCGCCGAGCGGGTCTGGCGCTTCGTCACCGACCCCGACGAACTGGCCGCATGGTTCCCCTCGCGCGCCGACATGGACCTGCGCCCCGGCGGCACCGTCACGTTCAGCGGCGATCCCCACATGCCGGAGGCGACGGGCCACGTCCTCGCCGTCGAACCCCACCGCCACCTCTCCTTCGCGTGGGGCGACGACGAACTGCACTTCGACCTCGAAGCCCTCGACGGCGGGCGCACCCGCTTCACGCTCACCAACGTGCTGGCCGCCCGGGACACGGCCGCCCGCAACGGCGCCGGCTGGGACGTCTGCCTCGCCGCCCTCGACGCGCTGACGCGCGACGAGCCCTCCGGCGGACCGCACGCCGGAGGGCTCGCACGCTGGCAGGAGATCTACCGCGGGTACCTCGCCGAAGGCGTCCCCTCGGGTGCCCCGGTACCCGGAACGGACTGATCGCTCAGGCGAGTTGGCGGCGCACGAGCTCGTGCAGCCGCCCGCCCGTGTCCGCCAGCAGCTCCGCGGGCGTGCCCTGCTGGGCGACCCTGCCGTCCTCCATCACGACGACCCGGTCCGCGTCCAGCACCGTCGACAGCCGGTGCGCGATCACGACCCGGGTGGCGTTGAGCGCCTTGGTGCTCTCGATCACCGTGCGCTGCGTCTCGTTGTCGAGGGCGCTGGTCGCCTCGTCGAAGAAGAGGATGCGCGGCCGGCGGATCAACGCCTGCGCGATCATGAGGCGCTGGCGCTGGCCGCCGGAGATCGCGCCGCTGCCCGACACGAGCGTGTGCAGGCCCATCGGCATCCGCCGGATGTCCTCGGCGAGACCCGCCATCTCCGCGGCGGCCATCGCCTCCTCCGGCGTGTACGGCTCGGTACCGCAGATGCAGTCCAGGATCGACCCGGTGAACGGCTGGGCGTGCTGGAGCACCACACCGCACTGGCGCCGCACCGCGGACTGGTCGAGCGCCGCCAGGTCCTGGCCGTCGTACAGGACGCTGCCCGACACCGGCCTGTCGAAGCCGATCAGCAGGCGCAGCAGCGTGGACTTGCCGCAGCCGCTCGGGCCCACCACCGCCACGAACTCGCCGGGGCGGACGGCGAACGACACGTCGTCGAGGACGAGCGGCCCGTCGTCGGCGTACCGGAACGACAGCCTGCGGGCCTCGATACCGCCGGACAGCAGGCCCGGCCGGGTGCTCGCCACCCTGACCTCGGGTGTCGCGTCGAGCACGGGCCTGATCTCCTCGAACATCGGCAGCGCGGCGGCCGCCGAGACGAACGCGCCGGTGATCTGCGTGACCGAGGTCAGCAGCATCGTCACCGACGTGTTGAAGGTGAGGAACTCGGCCGCGGACAGCGAACCGTGCGCGGGGCCCGCGAGCAGCATGAACATCAGCAGCGAGCACAGGGGCAGGTACACCGCGCCCATCACCGTGGTGAGGTTCTTGATCCGGCCGACCCGCTGCTGCAACTCGCGGCTGCGGGCGAACTCGCCCGCCCAGGCCGCGTACGCGTAGTTCTCGGCCGCCGCCACCCGCAGCTTGGGCAGGCCGCGCAAGGTCTGGAACGCCTGGTTGTTGAGCTTGTTGCTCAACACCACCAGGCGGCGCTGCCAGCGCACCTGCCAGAGACCGAGCCCCAGGAACACCGCCGCGATGACCACGAGCATGCCGATCGCGGCGAGCGCCATCGGCACGCTGTACCAGAACAGCAGCCCCAGGTTCATCGCACCGACGGTGCCCGCCTGCGCGAGGGTCGGACCGACGCCCGCGAGGAGCCGGCGGATGGCGCTGATGCCCATCGCGGCACTGGCGAGTTCACCGGTCGAGCGGGAGGTGAAGAACGTCGTCGGCAGCCGCAACAGCCGGTCCCAGACGGCCGGTTGCAGGCTCGCCTCGATGCGGCCCTCCATCCGCAGCAGGGTGAGGTTCTGCAGCAGCATGAACGCCGCCGACACCACACTGGTGATCATGAGCGCGAGACACACCTGCACGATGAGGCCGTGCTGCGCCTTCGGCACGTACTCGCCGAGCACCCTGCCGGTGGCGATCGGGACCAGCGCGCCGATCGCGACGGTCACCAGCCCGCTGATCGCGAGGTTGCGCAGGTCGCCCGCGGTGCCCCCGAGGCAGAAACGCAGCAGTCGCAGCGGGCTCAGCCTCCGCTCGGGCAGCGGACGGTAGAACATCACGGCCCGCGGCTCGAACTCGGCCGCGTTGGCCTTCTCGACCGGCGTCTCCCGTCCGGACGACGGATGGACGGCGATGTACCCGCCGCGCCGCCACAGCAGCGCGACCGGGGCGCCGGACACGGCGCGACGGCCGACCAGCGGGCCGATGTCGTCCCGCCACCAGCGCCCGTCGAGGCGTACGGCGCGGGTGCGGACCCGTGAGGCGAGCGCGATCCGCTCGACCGGGTCGAGGCGGTCGCTCTCCGCGCCGCCCTGCGCCGGCCCGGCCAGGGTGATCCCCGCCGCGCGGGCGACCAGCTTGCAGGCGGCGTGGGTGGCGTCCGCGTCGGCCGCGGTCGGGCGCTTGTCGGAGGCCCTGCCGATCGAGGCGAGCAGTGTGCGGTCGGCCTGCACGCGGACGGCCTCACCGGCCCTGATGCCGGCCGCCGTACGGTCCTCGTGACCGGCCTCCACCTGCTCGATCCAGCGGTCGAGGGTGGACAGCAGCCGGTACTGCTGGTCGACCATGCCCTGCCAGACGGCCGGGTCCATCAGCAGGTCGGCCGCCGCCTCGGCCCCGTACAGCGAGCCGTACTGCACACTGCCCGGCGGCACCCGCATCCAGAACACGTCGTCGTCGGTGAGCGCGGCCGCGTTCTCCGTGGCCATCGGCGCCTGGAAGAGGATGGACAGACTGCGCCCGGCCCCGAGAGCCAGGGCGTACTCCAACGGGCTCTCCGTCGGCGGCACGTACTGCGCGTTGCCGTACGCGTCGTAGGACCAGGTCGCCGTGTCGGCCTGCTGATACAGCTCCCGCAGCGCGATGCGACGCACCACGCAGTCCCGCAACGGGCGCCCGACCAGGGTGTGCTGCGGGCCGGCGACCGGACCGAGCAGCAGCGAGCCCGCCTCCAGCCGGCCGAGGTGGTGCCAGTGCCCCTGCTGCGCGGCGTCCACCGCGAACAGGTCCATCGCTCCCGCGGCGACCAGCCACAGGACCTGCGGGCCTTCCAGATCGAGGCGGTTGAGCCCGGCGCAGTCCACCGGTGCGCCCATGCCGCCGAGCGCGCCGAGGACGAGGTCCCCTTCGTGCACACCCTCGTGAACCGTGGTCATCTCATCGCTCCTTGACCAGCGTGGCGTAGGGCCCGCCGGCGGCCACCAGCGCGTCGTGCCGGCCGCGTTCCACGACCGTTCCGTGTTCGAGCACGACGATCTCGTCGCTGTCCCGCACGGTGCTGAGCCGATGGGCGATCACCACGCAGGCGCAGCCGCGCCGCCGCAGGTTGTCCATGACCGTCTGCTCGGTCTCCGCGTCGAGGGCGCTCGTCACCTCGTCGAGGACGAGGATGCTCGGCCTGCGGACCAACGCCCGCGCGATCTCCAGGCGTTGACGCTGCCCGCCGGAGAAGTTGCGGCCGTCCTGCTCGACCCTGCTGTGGATGCCGCCGGGGCGCCGCGTCACCACGTCGTGGAGCGCCGCGTCCCGCAGCGCGGTGACCACCGCGTCGTCCGGGATGGAGGGGTCCCACAGCGCGACGTTGTCCCGCACGGTCCCCTCGAAGAGGAAGACGTCCTGGTCGACGAAGGACACGGACGACGCCAGCGCGCCGCGCGGGATGTCCTCCAGGAGCCGTCCGTCGATGCGGATCGTGCCCTCCCACGGCGCGTACAGGCCCGAGATCAGCCGGGAGACGGTCGACTTGCCGCTGCCCGACCCGCCGACCAGCGCGACCTGCCGGCCGGGGCCCACGGTCAGCGAGAAGCCGCTGAGCAGCGGCTTGTCGAGCGGGCTGTAGCCGAACGTGATGTTCTCCAGCTCGACATGGCCCTGCAGGCGCCGGGTGGACTCCCCGTCGCCGGGCCGGGCGTACAGCGGGTCCGTCTGGAAGTTCTCGACGTCCTTCAGCCGGGCCACGTCGGCGGCGAAGTCCTGGATGCGGCCCGCGACCCCGTTCAGCCGGGTGAGCGGCGCGGTGAAGCGGGTGACGAGCGCCTGGAAGGCGACCAGCAGCCCCACGGAGATGTGCCCCTCGACCGCGCGCAGACCGCCGATCCACAGGATCAGCGCGCTGTTGAGCGTCGCGAGGGTCGGGGCGACGACACCCAGCCATGCGCTCGGCACCCCGAGGCGCTGCTGCTCCTCCAGGGTGGTGGCGTGCTGTCCGGCCCACTTGCGGAAGTAGCCGTCCTCGCCGCCCGTCGCCTTCATCGTCTCGATCAGCTGCAGCCCGGTGTAGGCGGTGTTGGTCAGCCGGGCGGTGTCGGCACGCAGCTTGGCGGTGCGGGTCGCGCGCAGCCGGATCACCACGCGCATGGCGACCACGTTCAGCAGGGCCACGCCGATCCCGACGGCCGTGAGCTGCGGGTCGTAGGAGTAGAGCAGCACGGCGTACAGGACGACGACGATCGCGTCGACGCCGGCGGCCGCGAGGTCGCGGGCCAGCGTCTCGGCCACCGCGTCGTTCGACTGGAGGCGCTGCACCAGGTCCGCGGGGCTGCGCTGGGAGAAGAACGTGACGGGCAGGCGCAGCAGATGGCGCAGGAACCGGGCGCTGGAGAGCGTCGAGGAGATGATGCGCCCCCGCAGCAGGTTCGCCTGCTGCAGCCAGGTGAGCACGACGGTGAGCAGCACGGAGGCACCCATCGACGCGAACAGCACGCCGAGCAGCGAACTCTGACCGCCGATCAGATACTGGTCGATGTACGTCCGGCTGAGCGCCGGTACGGCCGCGCCGACGGCCACCAGCAGCAGACTCGCGAGGACGGCCGCGGGCATCGTGCCGGAGGTTCCGCGCAGGCGGGCCGGCATCGCGCCCAGGATGCCCGGCCTGCGGCCTCCGGTGCGGAACTCCGGGCCCGGCTCCATGACCAGGACGACTCCGGTGAAGCTGGTGTCGAAGTCCTCCATGGGCACGAACCGGCGGCCCTTGCCCGGGTCGTTGATGTGCACGCCGCGCCGTCCGAACCGGCGGCCCATGCCGTCGTACACGACGTAGTGGTTGAACTCCCAGAACAAAATCGCGGGCGCCCGCACCTCGGCGAGCGCGGCGGTGTCCATCTGCATGCCCTTGGCGGTGAGGCCGTAACCGCGCGCCGCCTTCAGCAGGTTGCTGGCCCGGGAGCCGTCCCGCGAGACACCGCACGCGATGCGCAGTTCTTCGAGCGGGATGTGCCGGCCGTGGTGCCCGAGCACCATGGCGAGGGAGGCCGCGCCGCATTCGACCGCCTCCATCTGGAGCACCGTGGGCGTGCGCACGGCCCGGACGCGGCTCTTGGGCACCGCGCGGCGGGGCGGCGCGGCACGGCGTCTGCCGCGGGTGTCGGTGGTGGTCACGGCAGGAGCCAATCGACGGGGCGCTGGTCGGCCAGCCGGATCGAACCCGTGGCGAGGGACATCGAGGTGAGCGGGAAGGGGGGTCCGTCGGACGAGGACCACTTCAGTCCGCTCCTGGTGCCGGACGACCGGTCGAGCCGTACCAGGACGGCGACGGGTCTGCCCTTCTTGCTGAACTGCTCGCCGAGTTGGTCGTCACCGAGGTAGGCGGCGATCTGCTGCCGGGTCTGCACACTGCGTCCGACGGTCGCGACACGGCCGCGCAGCACGCCGTACCGCTGGGCGGGCACGGACTGGACGGAGAGGTCGACGGAGGCGTTCGCGGGAAGGGCCGCGGCGCTCTCGGCGGGGACGTAGACCGTCGCGTACAGCGGGTCGTCGGCGTGCGCGACCTTCTCCACGGACGCCACGTTCGCGCCGGTCGAGATGATCGCGCCGATGGTGGCGGCGAGCGCGGTGACGCGGCCCGCGGCGACCGTGCGCACCACGGTCGTGGTGCCCCGCGCGGTGCGGACCTCGACCACCGGGGCGTTCGCGGGGAGCCGCTCACCCTCCTTCGCGACGACGGAGGTGACCTGGCCGGCGACGGGGCTCTGCAGGAGGTAACTGCCCTGGCCGTGCGTCAGGACGGCGGGCGCGCTCACGGTGGAGGAGACGGTGCCGGTCACGGCCCACACGGAGGCGGCGGCCATGACGACGACGGTCACGGACAGCACGAGCCAGCCCTGCGGGCGGGCGAAGCGCACCGGGAGGTCGAGTTCCTCGGGCGACTGGAGCTTGGCGAGGGCCTGTTGACGGAACTGCACGGAGCTTCCCTCACCTGTTTGGAGAGACGTACGGCACCCGGAAGTCCCGGAACCGGGGGGCGGTTCCGGGACTCCGCGGTGTGAAGCGCGATCCAGCGACCGGTCAGAGACCGGCGACCAGGCCGGTGACCGCGCCGGTGTTCAGGCCGGTCGCACCCTCGACGGTGCCGACGACCGTGCCCACGACGCCCGAGACCGGGACGACGCCGTCGACCAGGTCGGTGACGGTGCCCACGGCGTTCAGCGCGAGGCCGCCCGAGACGTTGTCGAGGTCGGCGTCGGAGATCTCGGCGGTCTGGAAACGGGGGGTGGAGTTCATGATGGAACTTCCCTTCATATGGATATTCACAAGGGGGAGAGCGGCCCCCTCTGGGGACAGACGCGGCCGCCACCGCAGGAGTGCGGATCCCGTTGCCGGGAGCATTGCTGCGACCTCCGCGGTGCAACGGATCAAAGCACGGGCGCGCCGCGCGCTTCCAATCAACCAGGGCTCCCACCTGGGAACTTGAGTGCCGAGTGCGGGGAAGCGTGCAGGTCTCCACACCACGTTGCGGCGAGTTCTTCACACCGTGCGCGGTATCGGCGCACACCTCGGGTTGCCGCGCGCGCACCGAAGGGGACAGTCCGGCCCAATGACGCGGAGGGGGGCGTGCGCGTGTGCAGATCCCCCGGACGCCGTGACTCCGGTGGGTGCGGGATGTGCAGATTCGCTGAATCCGGGATTCCGCTCCAGATCGTCGACGGAGGGTCACCGCCCCGACGCGGTGCGTCGCGGGGGGCGTCGCGCGGGGCGGAAGGTGGCCGGCGCTCCCGCTCGACGGTGGCCGCGCGGCGGAAAGGTCCGTTTGTCGCGCAATCCGTCCCTATGGGCCCGCCAACTCCGGCTCTTTGCAATGGCAGTTGAACACCCCGCCCGACACTCGCGTATCAACGGGCAACCAGGCGCCCCCAGTCAGCCGCCGGACGGTGGCATCGGCCCCGTCCCCAGGAGGTCAAGAGTTGAGTCACAAACGGATACCCAAGCGCAAGGCCGCGATCGCGGTGGGCAGCGTGGCAGCGCTCGGAGCAGCGGCTCTCCTGCTCCCCAACGCCAATGCCTCGCAGTCGAACGGGGACGACGCCACACCCAGAACGTTCAAGGCGACCGACGTCTCCGACGTCGCCGCGCAGCTCGCCTCCCAGCTGGGCGACGCCTTCGCGGGGTCGTACTACGACGCCGCGAACAAGCAGCTCGTCGTCAACGTCGTCGGTAACAACAGCAACGTCGTCAACCGGATCGAGCAGGCCGGCGCCGTCGCCCACCAGGTGCAGAACAGCACGTCCGACCTGCGGGCCGCCGCCAAGACGCTGCGGACGGACGCGACGATCCCCGGCACGGCGTGGTCCGTCGACCCGAAGACCAACGAGATCCGCGTGACCGCGGACTCCACCGTCACGGGCTCCAAGTGGAACACGCTCACCTCGACGGTCAAGGACCTCGGTTCCGGGGTGGCGACCGTCAAGAGGTCGGCGGGCACCTTCAAGACCTTCGTCGACGGCGGCGACGCCATCTTCGGCGGGGGCGCGCGCTGCTCCCTCGGCTTCAACGTCACCGCGAGCGACGGCAGCCCCGCCTTCCTCACCGCGGGGCACTGCGGGGTTGCCGCCAAGCAGTGGTCGGACGCGCAGGACGGCGCGCCGATCGCCACCGTCGACCAGGCGACCTTCCCCGGTGACGGCGACTTCGCCCTCGTCAAGTACGACGACCCCGCGACGCAGGCCAACAGCGCGGTCGACGTCGGCAACGGGCAGAGCGTCCAGATCAACCAGGCGGCCGACGCGGCCGTGGGCCAGCAGGTCTTCCGGATGGGCAGCACCACCGGTCTGAACGACGGCAACGTCACCGGCCTCGACGCCACCGTGAACTACCCCGAGGGCACGGTCACCGGTCTCATCCAGACCGACGTGTGCGCCGAGCCCGGCGACAGCGGCGGCTCCCTGTTCACCCAGGACGGCAGCGCGATCGGCCTCACCTCGGGCGGCAGCGGTGACTGCACCGTCGGCGGCGAGACCTTCTTCCAGCCGGTGACCACCGCCCTCCAGGCGGTCGGCGCGACGCTGGGAGCGGGTGACGCCGGCGCCGGCGGCGCGGCGGACCCGAGCGCGGGCGCCGGTGACCAGGCCGGAGCCGGTGACCAGGCGGGCGGCGCGGACGACCAGGCCGGCGGAGCGGCGGACGACCAGGCCGGCGGCGCTGCCGACGACCAGGGCGCGGCCGACGACCAAGGGAACGCCGACGATCAGGGCGGCGCGGCCTACGGCCAGTCCGGTTCCGGCATGGACGACGGTTCGGGCATGGTGACCACTCCCTGACCCGGCTGAACCCCCTGCCGCCGGTGCCCCCGGTGACGCGGGGCCACTGATCCGGCCAAGGGAACAGGGATTCCGGCCGGTGGTGGACGGTCCGGCCCTCCGGCGGGAGGGCCGGACCACTCCGCCGTACGCCCGCGCAGGGCACCCCCGATGCCGTCCGGCACGTGTTCGACCAGGCCGGCGGGTGAGGCCCCCTCGCAGGCCCGACGCGTTCGGAACGGTCACAGGGGCTGCGCGGGAGCCCCGGAAGCGCTGTAATTGCGGACGTGGTCAGTGAGGGCGCTACGGAACGCGAAACGCGAACCTCGCGCGCCGAAATCGCCCTGAAGACGCTCACCGCGGACCTCGACCCCCGCGAACGGCTGCACCGGCTGCTCGAACAGGCACTCGTCTTCTGCGGTGCCTCCGTCGCCGCCGCCTACGCCCCGAGCGCGGACGGCGACGAACTCCATCTCGCCGAGTCCGCGGGCGTTCCCCGGACGCTGTACGGCCTGCGGGACAGCTACCCCCTGTCGGGCACGTCCCCCGCCGCCGAGGTGCTGCGCACCGGGAACCCGAGCTGGCTCGGACCGGACGAGGTGGCCCGCTGCGCCGACGCCCGGCGGCTGCCCTCCCAGGACTTCTCCCTGGCCGTGCTGCCCCTGCGGGACAACGGCTGCATGGTCGCCGTCACCGAGCGCCCCGGCGGCTTCGGCCCCGAGGAGCGGGCCTGCCTGGCGATGCTCGCCGAGGCCGTGGTCTGCCCGCCCACCCCGCTGCCCGACGACGCGGACGACCTGCCCGCCAGCTCGTTCACGCTCTCCATGGACAGCGGACACGTCGACGTCGACGACGAGGTCCTCGACCTGTTCGGACTGGACCCGGCGGACTTCGACGGCAAGGTCGAGACGCTCCTGTCGATGACCGTGCCCGAGGACCTGCCCTCGCTGATGTCCGCGGTCGAACCGGACCACATGTCCCTCGGCGAGCGCGAGCTGGAGTTCCGCATCCTCCAGCCCTCCGGCGGACACCAATGGCTCCGGCTGCGCGCCCGACTGCTTCCCTCGGGAGAGGGCCGCCCCGCCCGGCTCGTCGGCACGGTCTCCGACGCCTCCAAGCTGCGCTCCGGCCTGAACGACGTGGCCCGCGTCCAGCGGCTCGCCTCGGCCCTCGCCACCGCCGGCACCGTCCGTGACGTCGGCCAGGCGGTCGTCGACGCCCTGCGAGGGCCCCTCCAGGCCGACCGGATCGCCCTCGCCGAGCTGGAGGGCGACCGCCTCGTCGTCACCGTCCTCGACCCGCCCGAGCCGGATTCCTGGCCGGAACTGTGGCGCACCGAATGGCGCTCGGAATGGCCCGACGCCCCCGTCCGCTCGATGCCCACCCTCGAGGCCGCCCTCATCGAGGGACGCCCGGCGATCTGGCCCGCGGGCGCCCCCCTGGAACCGGCGCTCGCCGGCGTCGGCCCCGGCGGGCTGGCCGTCCTGCCGCTGCCCGCCGCCGGCCGTATGGCGGGCGCCTGTCTCATCGGCTGGGACGCGCCGCACGACTTCGGCCCCGACGAGCGCGCCCTGCTCACCGCCTCCGCCGGCCTCGCCGGACAGGCGCTGGTGCGCGCCCACGCCTTCGACGCCGAGCACGAACTCATCGGCATGCTCCAGCGGACCCTGCTCCCGCGCCGGCTGCCCAAGCTGCCCGGAGCGGTCGCCGTGGCCCGCTATCTGCCGACCACCTCCGGCCTCGACGTCGGCGGCGACTGGTACGACGTCATCCCGCTGCCGGACAACCACGTCGCCCTCGTCATCGGCGACGTCCAGGGACACAACGCCTCGGCCGCCACGCTCATGGGCCAGATGCGCACCGCCTTGCGCGCCTACGCCGTCGAGGGGCACCCGC
Organism: Streptomyces sp. M41(2017); assembly: GCF_002078175.1. Lineage (GTDB taxonomy): Bacteria > Actinomycetota > Actinomycetes > Streptomycetales > Streptomycetaceae > Streptomyces. The sequence goes on from NZ_MWFK01000001.1 coordinate 5,250,132, forward strand.
CGGACGTGGTGGTCTCACTGGCCAACCGGCTCCTGCTGGATCTGGAGACCGACCTCTTCGCCACCTGCTGCTACGTCGACGTCGACATGGAGGAGGGCTCCGCCTGGTACGTGCGCGCCGGACACCTCCCGCCCGTGCTCCGTCACCCGGACGGCAGAACCGAGGTCCCCCTGTCCGAACCGGGCCCACCGCTCGGTGTCGTCCGGCAGACCGACTTCCCCATGAGCCCGCTCCGGCTGCAGCCCGGCACCATCCTGGCGCTGACCACGGACGGCCTGGTCGAGTCCGTCGAGATCGACATCGAGGACGGCCTGAACCGGCTCGCGGCGGGTCTGGCCGGTTCCGACCCCTCCCACCTCGGTCTGGTGGCGGACGAACTGCTCACGGAGGCCAACCGCTCCGACGACGTGGCCCTCCTCCTGATGCGCTTCGACGGCATGGACGTCCTGCCGCTGCGGGAGAGCTGGACCGTCTGGCGGGTCCCCGAGGCGGTCCGGCACGCCCGCCGCTACACCCGGCGGGCGCTGCGCAGCTGGGGCGTCGCCGACCACACGGACGCCGCCCTGCTGATCGTGTCGGAACTCGTCACCAACGCCCTGGTCCACACCGACGGGCAGGTCAGGCTCGACCTCACCCTCATCCACCGCCGGCTGCGCATCGCCGTCGCGGACAACTCGGCGCGCACCCCGATCAAACCGACGAGCATCGGCTGGGAGGCCACCGGCGGGCGCGGCATCCTCCTCGTCGAGGCGATGTCGGACACCTGGGGCACGGTCCCGGTGAGCGGCGGCAAGCAGGTCTGGAGCGAACTCTCGCTGGACTGACGGCCCGGGTGACACGCTGGGAGGGTGCGCCTTCTGCTGCTGTCCGACACCCACCTGCCGAAGCGGGCCCGCGAACTCCCCGACCCGCTGCTCGCCGACCTTCCGCTCGCCGACGTCGTGATCCACGCGGGGGACTGGGTCGACACCGCCACCCTCGACCTGCTGGAGGCCCGCTCCCGCCGGGTGATCGGGGTGTACGGCAACAACGACGGCCCCGAGCTGCGGGCCCGCCTCCCGGAGATCGCCCGCGCCGACCTGGGCGGCCTGCGCTTCGGCGTCGTCCACGAGACCGGCGCCGCCCAGGGCCGCGAACGGCGCTGCGCGGAGCGCTTCCCCGACCTCGACGTCCTGGTGTTCGGCCACAGCCACATCCCCTGGGACACCACCGCGCCGGCGGGCCTGCGGCTGCTGAACCCCGGTTCGCCGACCGACCGGCGCCGGCAGCCGCACTGCACGTACATGACCGCGACGGTGACCGACGACAGCCGGCTCACCGACGTGACCCTGCACCGGCTGCCCCCGCGCACCGGCTGACTCCCGGCCGGCCGCCTGCCTCGTCCCCGGCCGGCCGCCGACCACCGCGGGGCGGGCGTTAAATCCGTTGCTGTCGGTCGGTGCCGCCTGCTGGAGTGGGAGGGAAGCGTTCACCGGCACCGAATCGAGGAGCACACCCATGCGCGCACCGTTCATGTCCCCCCAGGAAGGAATCACTCCCATTTCGAAGGACATGACACGCGGTGCACTTGCTGAACCTGGGAATTCTCGCGCACGTAGACGCCGGTAAGACGAGCCTGACCGAGCGCCTCCTGCACACGGTCGGCGTCATCGACGAGATCGGCAGCGTCGACGACGGCAGCACACAGACCGACTCGTCCGCACTGGAGCGGCAGCGCGGCATCACCATCAAATCCGCCGTCGTCTCCTTCGCGGTCGACGACACCACCGTCAACCTCATCGACACGCCCGGACACCCCGACTTCATCGCCGAGGTGGAGCGGGTCCTCGGTGTGCTCGACGGCGCCGTCCTCGTCGTCTCGGCCGTGGAGGGCGTACAGGCCCAGACCCGCGTCCTCATGCGCACCCTGCAGCGGCTGCGCATCCCGACCCTGATCTTCGTGAACAAGATCGACCGCCGTGGCGCGCGCTGTGCGGAAGTCCTGGCGCGGATCGCCGAGCGGCTCACCCCGGCGGTCGTCCCGATGGGCGAGGTCGGGGAACAGGGCACCCGCGCCGCGTACTTCACCCCGTACCCGGCCGCCCGGCTGCGCCCCCACCTCCTCGACCCGCTCGCCGACCACGACGAGGAGCTCCTCGCCGCGTACGTCGAGGACCGCATGTCGCACGGCCGGCTGCGCTCCGCCCTCGTCGCGCAGACCGGGGCGGCCCAGGTCCACCCGGTCTTCTTCGGCTCTGCGACGACCGGCGCCGGCGTCCCCGAACTGATCGCCGGTGTGCGGGAGTTGCTCCCGGGGGCCACGGTGGACGCCGATGGCCCCGTCTCGGGAACCGTGTTCAAGGTGGAGCGCGGAGCCGCCGGGGAGAAGATCGCGTACGCGCGCCTGTTCTCCGGCACCCTGCGCACCCGCGACCGGCTCGCGCTCCACGGCGGCGAGGAGGGGAAGGTCACCGGGATCAGCGTCTTCGACGGAGGGTCGGACGTCCGGGCGGAGTCCGTGACAGCCGGGCGCATCGCCCGGCTGTGGGGGCTCGGCGCGGTGCGGATCGGTGACACCCTCGGCGCGCCACGGACCTCGTCGGCCGACGGACACCACTTCGCGCCGCCGACCCTGGAGACGGTGGTCTCACCCTGCCGTCCGGGTGACAGGGGAGCACTGCATCTCGCGCTCACCCAACTCGCCGAACAGGACCCGCTGATCGACCTCCGTCAGGACGACGTGCGGGGGGAGGTCTCCGTCTCCCTCTACGGCGAGGTGCAGAAGGAGGTCATCCAGGCGACGCTGGAGGACGAGTTCGGCATCGACGTGGTGTTCCGCGAGACGACCCCGCTCTGCGTCGAACGGCCGGTCGGCACGGGCGCGGCGGTCGAGTTCAACAAGAAGGACGCCAACCCCTTCCTCGCGACCGTCGGGCTGCGCGTCGACGCGGCGCCCGTCGGATCGGGTGTCTCGTTCCGGCTGGAGGTCGAACTCGGCTCGATGCCCTACGCGTTCTTCAAGGCGGTCGAGGACACCGTCCAGGAGACGCTGGGGCAGGGTGTGCACGGCTGGCAGGTCACCGACTGCACGGTCACCATGACGCACTCGGGGTACTCACCGCGCCAGAGCCACGCCCACCAGCGCTTCGACAAGAGCATGTCCAGCACGGGCGCCGACTTCCGTGGGCTCACCCCGCTGGTGCTGATGGACGCCCTGCGGGCGGCCGGCAGCAGGGTGAACGAGCCGATGAACCGCTTCCGGCTGGAGGCTCCCGCGGACACGCTGGCCGCCGTGCTGCCGGTGCTGGCCCGGCAGCGTGCCGTGCCGCAGACCACGCGGATGCTCGGTGCCACCTGTGTTCTGGAGGGGGTCCTGCCCGTCATGGAGACACATGGCCTGGAGCAGCTCCTCCCCGGACTGACGCGGGGCGAGGGCGAGTTGGAATGCGCCTTCGACCACTACGCGCCCGTCGCGAACGGCGCGATCCCGGACCGCCCGCGGACGGACATGAACCCGCTGGACCGGAAGGAGTATCTGCTGCACGTGACGCGCAGGACGAGTGGCTGACCAGCGGGGGAGCAGAGCGGTCCGGCCGCCCGGGCCCGTGAGGGCCCGGCGGTCCGCTCATCTCCCCAGCCGGCCCAGGGCCCGGGCGACCGGGGCGACGCCTTCCTCGGCGCGCAACCGTTCCGCCAGGGCCTGGGCGCGCCGACGGTACGCGGGTTCCGTGGTCGCCCGCACCAGGGCCGCCGCCAACCGGTCGGCGCGCAGCCCCCGCACCGTGAATCCACCCGGCGAGACGCCGAGGGACACGAGCCGGGCGGCCCAGAAGCCTTCGTCGAACTGGACCGGCACCGGCACGGCGGGAACGCCGGCCCGCAGCCCGGCGGCCGTCGTGCCCGCTCCGGCGTGGTGGACCACGGCGGCGACGCGGGGGAAGAGCAGCGCGTGCGGCACCTCGCCGACCGTGATCATGTCGTCGCCGGTGGCGTGCAGTCCGCCCCACCCCCGCTGGATCACACCGCGCAGCCCGGCGGCCCGCAGGGCCCGCACGACCTCGGCGCTCAGCCGCCCGGGATCGGGGACGGTGGCACTGCCCAGTCCGACGAAGACCGGCGGTGGTCCGGCGTTCAGGAAATCCCGCAGGGCGTCCGGGAGTCGGGCGTCCGGAGGGTCGTGGGGCCACCAGTAGCCGGACACGTCGAGACCGGGCCGCCAGTCGCGCGGCCGCGGCACGACCAGCGGGCTGAAGCCGTGCTGGACGGGCCAGTTGCTCCCCTCACGGGAACGGTGCGCCGCGAGGGGGCCGAGCGGCGGCAGCCCGAGCCGTGCGCGCAGGGTCCGTACGGTGTCCGCGTAGACCCGCTCCACGGCCAGGCTCACCCCGGTCCCGGCCGCCCGGTTGACGGTCGGCCCCCAGGACCGGACGCCCATGACCGGGGGCGCGAACTCGCGTGTGGAGGAGAGCGGTTGGAGATGTACGCCGATGCTCGGCAGGGACAGACCTTCCGCGACGGCGAGCCCGAGCGGCCCCAGCGAGCCGGACAGCAGGAGGACGTCGCTTTGGCGGGCGGCCGCGATCAGGTCCTCGGTCAGGGTGCCGACGAGGGCCCGGGCCATCTCGACGAGCCGCACGATCTTGCCGACCCCGGTGACGCTGCGGTGCAGCCGCTGCCCGCGCGCCGACTCCAGCTCGGCGCGGGGATCGACGGGGAGCGCGTGGAAGCCGACCCCCGATCCGGCGACCAGCGGTTCGAAACATCCGTGCGTCACCAGGGTGACGTCGTGCCCGGCCCGCACCAGGCCGTGGCCGAGCCCGGTGAACGGTGCCACGTCGCCCCGCGAACCCGCGGTCATGATCGCTACTCGCACGACGGTCAGTATGCCGGTCGCACGGCCGTCACGACCCCGGGCGGGCCCCCCGTGCGTCGCGGATCGACGGCGGATCGCCCGAAACAAGGGCGGGATCAGCCACCGGCCGCACGGTGGACCGGGAATCAGAAGTCGGCCATGGCCCAAATTCGCCCTAGCTCCCGATGATGCCGAATGATCGAATCAGTGCTCGATTAATCTCAGCGCTGGGGGGTGGGCCCGTGCAGGTGATGTCGTACGTGGATCTGCATCGTGAGATGTCCTCGGACATCCGGGCGGAGCGGGAGGCCGTGCTCGGTCTGCTGGGTGCGTCCGCCGGGTCGGTCCGGGCGGTGGTGGCCGAACTCCTGGAGAACCGGACGTTCACCTACCCCCTCGGCGTACTGCCGCTGATCGTCCACGGCGTGGAGACGGGCGCACCCGGGCCGGCCGTCCCGCTCGCCGTCGTCAGCGACCTGTGGTGGACCGCCGCGTGCTACCTGGACGACCTCGCGGACGGCCAGGCGGCCTCCGCCGCCGGCAGTCTGGACGAGAGCGAGGCGCTGCTCGCCACCGTCATCGGCGGAACCATGCTGCCCCTGCTCGTCGTTCAGTCCCCGCGCATCCCCGAGGCGGCCCGCGGCCCGTTGTCCGCCGAGGTGGTGCGGTGCTGGATCAGCGCGAGCGAGGGGCAGTTGAGGGACCTGCGCGCGGACGTCGGGGCCGCCACGCGCGAGGCGGTGATCGCGGCCTATCTCGGGAAGTCCGGGGCACCGTTCAGCATGGTCACCGCCATGGCCGCCGAGCTGGCGGGCCGGACCGACGAACGAGTCGAACTGTGGCGGGAGTTCGGCAACGCCTTCGGCATCCTGTGGCAGCTGTTCAACGACCAGCACGACATCCTGACCGGACGCAACGAGGACCTGGCCAACGGCACGGTGACCTACCTGCTGGCGTGCGCCCTGGACAACGCCGCGCCCGACGGCGTCGACGAGGTCCTGCGTCTGCACGCCGACGCACGGCACTCACCCGAGGCCCGTGCCGCACTCACCACGGTCCTGCTCGCCCCGGACGTGCTCCGCCCGTACGAGGAGGACCTCATCCGCTTCCGGGACGGAGCGCACGGACTCCTCGACAAACTCGGCGGGGACACCGCCCATCTCGCCCTCCTGCACGACCTGGTGGACCTCGCCTCCCCGATGCTGCTGCGCCCCGAGGAGTCCGTCGCGGGCGCGGCCCCGGCCCGCGACTGAGCCCGGGTCACCCGACCCGGGCGGTCGTCAGCGCCAGCGCCGCCGACGCGAGGGCGGCGCCCAGAAGGACTGCCGCGCACCAGCGTCCGCGCAGGGCGCGGTACCGCTCCTCGTACTCCGCCCGCAGCTCGATACCCCGGCGGGCGGTTCGCTCCCAGGCCAGCCGGGCGAGCGCGAGGTGGGCCTCCTCGAACCGGGTCTCCACCTCGTCGCGCTGGCTGTCCGTGAGCCACGCCAGCGAGCCGGCGAAGCGCACCGCCTCGGCGCGGCCCTCCGCCCGTGCGGCCGCGACGAGGAGATGACCCTCCAGTTCCCTGATCAGGGCGTCCGCCGTCGCCGGACGGTCGTCCATGGCCGTCACCGCAGCTGCCCGGTCGCCGCCTCCGAGCGGACGGCCCGAGCGGCGTCGATCCCGGGATGGTGCAGGTCGAACGCCGGGGACTCCGACCGGATGCGCGGCAGGACGCGGAAGTTGTGGCGGGGCGGCGGACAGGAGGTGGCCCACTCCAGGGAACGGCCGTACCCCCACGGGTCGTCCACCTCGACCTTCGCCCCGTACCGGGCGGTCCTCCAGACGTTGTAGAGGAACGGCAGGAACGAGATGCCGAGCAGGAACGACGAGATGGTCGACACCGTGTTGAGCGTGGTGAGCCCCTCCACCGCCAGGTAGTCCGGGATCCGGCGCTGCATGCCGTTGGCGCCCAGCCAGTGCTGGACGAGGAAGGTGCCGTGGAAGCCGATGAACAGCGTCCAGAAGGTGATCTTCCCGAGGCGCTCGTCCAGCATCCGGCCGGTGAACTTGGGCCACCAGAAGTGGAATCCGGAGAACATCGCGAACACGACCGTCCCGAAGATCACGTAGTGGAAGTGCGCCACCACGAAGTAGCTGTCCGAGACGGGAAGGTCCATCGGCGGAGAGGCGAGCATCACCCCCGTCAGGCCGCCGAACACGAAGGTCACCAGGAAGCCGACCGCCCACAGCATCGGCGTCTCGAAGGACAGCGAACCCTGCCACATCGTGCCGATCCAGTTGAAGAACTTCACGCCCGTCGGCACCGCGATCAGGAACGTCATGAACGAGAAGAAGGGCAGCAGGACACCGCCCGTGACGTACATGTGGTGCGCCCACACGGTCACCGACAGACCGGCGATCGCGATGGTCGCCCCGATCAGTCCCATGTACCCGAACATCGGCTTGCGGGAGAACACCGGGATCACCTCGCTGATGATCCCGAAGAAGGGCAGCGCGATGATGTACACCTCCGGATGACCGAAGAACCAGAAGAGGTGCTGCCAGAGCAGCGCCCCGCCGTTCGCCGCGTCGAACACGTGGGCACCGAACTTCCGGTCCGCCTCCAGGGCGAACAGCGCCGCCGCGAGGACGGGGAAGGCGAGCAGCACCAGGACACCCGTGAGCAGCACGTTCCACACGAAGATCGGCATCCGGAACATCGTCATGCCGGGGGCCCGCATACAGATGATCGTCGTGATGAAGTTGACCGAACCGAGGATCGTGCCGAAGCCGGAGAAGGCCAGCCCCATGATCCACATGTCGGCTCCGACACCCGGAGAGTGCACCGCGTCCGACAGCGGGGCGTACGCGAACCAGCCGAAGTCGGCCGCGCCCTGCGGGGTGAGGAACCCGCCGACCGCGATGAGCGAACCGAGCAGATAGAGCCAGTAGGCCAGCATGTTCAACCGGGGGAACGCCACATCGGGCGCACCGATCTGCAACGGCATGATCCAGTTCGCGAACCCGGCGAACAGCGGGGTCGCGAACATCAACAGCATGACCGTGCCGTGCATCGTGAACGCCTGGTTGAACTGCTCGTTCGACATGATCTGCAGCCCGGGGCGCGCCAGTTCGGCGCGCATCAGCAGCGCCATCACCCCGGCAAGGCAGAAGAACCCGAACGCCGTGACCAGATAGAGCGTTCCGATCGTCTTGTGGTCCGTGGTGGTCAGCCATCGCACCGCGGCGGTTCCCCGGCGGCGTACGCGCACCGGAGGGGGCGCGGGCAGCGCCGTGTCAGTGTTGCTCTCCATGCCCCGCCTGTGTCCGGCGCCCGCACCGCCGTCACACTGAAGTCCTGCGACGAGCGTCACACCACACGGGTGTGACCACGGAGGACGTGCCGGACACCTACCGATCATGAGCGACGACGAGAGCTTCGCCGCTGCCTATCGCGAGCACTACTGGGCGGTCAGCCGCTATGTTGCGCGGCGACTGGACGGCCGCAGCAGTGATGTCGAGGAGGTGGTGGCCGAGGTCTTCACCGTCGCCTGGCGACGGCGGAACGACCTGCCGGCCACCCCTCTTCCCTGGCTGTACGGCGTGGCCCGCCACTGCCTGGCCAACGCGGTACGCGGCTACGGGCGCCGCCGCAGGCTCCTCGACCGGATCGGCAACGACGAGAGCGCGCACGGCAAGCACGTCGTCCAGGGCCCCGACGCCGGTTCCCCCGCCGACTGGGTGCACGAGGCGCTGGCCCGGCTCGCCCCGTCCGACCAGGAAGTCCTGCGCCTGACGGCCTGGGAGGAACTCGGTGTCGACGAGATCGCCGTCGCGCTCGGCTGCGGCAGCCGCGCCGCGGCGATGCGCCTGCACCGGGCCCGCCGCCGGCTCGCCGCCGAGATAGACGGCCTGCGGATCAGCGTGGCCGCCGGCTCCGCGACGCCCCGCCGCGACACCCCGAAGGAAGACGGCCATGGCTGACGAACTCGACCTGCTGCGCCGCGCCAACCCGGTGCCCGCCGACGACCCCCGCTTCCACGACCGTCCGCTCGACCCGGGGGCCGAACGCCGCCTCCAGGTCCTCACCCGCACCGGCCGTGCGCGGCCCAGGACCGGCCGCCGTCCCGGCCTCGGCCCGCTGTTCGACGCCCTCCGGCCGAGCCGCCCCCGCGACTGGGCCTGGACCGTCACGGCGGCGGCCGCCGTCGGCGCCGTCGTCCTGGCCCTCACCCTGTCCGGTCCCGGCACCGTCCCCGCGGTCGCCGCCCCGCGCCCCCTGGTCGTCGAGACGGGCTCGGCCCCGCTGCCCCTGGACGTGCTCGCCGACCGGGCCGCCGCTCAGGGTGCGCGACTCGGGCTCCGCCAGGGAACCCATGTGCAGACCTGGAGCCTGAGCATGACCTCGGGGCCCGGTGCCCGCCCGCCCGTCACCCTGCCCGAGGAACGCGTCGTGCGCTGGGCGGCGGACGACAGCCGCACGGAACTGGTCGTGGCGACCGACCCGAGCCACCCCGGCAAGCCCGTCGTCACCGACGCCGATCCCGTCCCCCGCACGGTCGAGGACGGCCATGTCATCAGCCGTCGGACGTACCCGCCGAGCTGGAGCGACGCCCCGCCGAGCGCCCGGCCCCCGCACGACACACGGCGGTTGCGTGCCTACCTGGAGGAGATCGACCGCCTCGACGCCATGGACACCGGTGGCCTCCTCGACGCCGTCGGCACGTTGCTAGACAACTGGACGCTCGGCAGCCGGGAGACCGCCGCCCTCACCCGCGTCCTCGCCGACGCCCCGGACCTGCGCCCGGTCGGAGCCGTCACCGACCGGCTGGGCCGCCCCGGACAGGCGTACGTCTACGCGGACAGGGCCCACTCGGTCCGCCGGATGCTCATCCTGGACCCGGCGACCGGAACGGTCCTCGGCCTGGAGGACACCGTCACCCGGGGCGACCCCGAGTGGGGCGTGAAGAAGGGCGACGTGATGTCCTACTCCGCCTGGCTGCGCTGACTTCCCGCGCCGACTCCTCGGGCGGACGGGCCTTCGCGACGGTCCGCTTCGAGGGCACGGCGGTGGCCGTCGGGTCCTCGGGGCACCGGACCGACCGGCGCACCCCGGCGTCCCCGTCCGCGGGCGCCGAGTCCGGGCTCACCGCCGTCGGATGCGCAGCCGGCGGACGGCCCGCGGGTTGCCGGGCGGCTGCTGCGAACGCGCCGCCCTGAGGAGGGAGTCCAGCAGGGAGGCGGACACCCGCAGGCCCGCCGCGGAGACCGGCCGGCGCCGCGTCCGGGTCGGCCTGGAACGGCCCATCCCCGCGCTCGCCGAGAAGGTCCAGTTCAGACTCGACCTGATCTGGACCTTCGGCCAGTTCCTTCCTACTCGTCCCATGCCTGTACCAGCGTCTGGTCGACGATCTTGCCGTCGCGGAGCGACATCATCGACGTGCTCATCACCCGGACCCCGTCGGGGTACTCGCAGGACTCGGTGAAGGCGACATGGTCGCCCTGGACGACGCACTGGTCCATCGTGTGCGTCATGTCCCGGCTGTACACGTCGTCGAGCATGGCGCCGATCTCGGCGCGACCGTGTTTGACCATCGGATGGCTGGGCTGGGTGTTCCGGTCGACGACCCGCAGTTCCGCGTCGTCGGCGTAGAGCGACAGCAGATCTGCCGCCCTGTGTCCCTCAATGCCCCGGCGCAGTGCTTCGGTGTCGAAGACGGGGGCTGCCGCTGTGCCCATGGTGACCTCCTCGGGAAGTCCGCGACCGGCCAGGAGCCGGCGCGAAGGGCCTCTCTACCGAGCGTCCTCCGCCCCGGGGCGGACGGCAAACGCGGGCCCCCGTGATGCGCCTCTCGGGTGAGCCCGGCGGGCGGGCCGTGTCCGCGCGGGGTCCGTGGCCGTTGCTGAAGGCATGATCTCAACACGACGTATCGCCGCCGCCGTCGGTCTCGCCATCGGCGTCACGGGACTCGCCGCCCCGATGGCGGCCGCGGCGGGCTCCGAGGCCCACGACGCCGGGAAGCTGAACCCCATCGCCACGCTCGACTCGCTCGCCCTGAGCGACATCCCGGCCGAGCACCAGGCCGAGCTCCCGAGGCCCTCCGCGCAGCTCAAGGGCCTCAACGGGCTGAACGACCTGAATCAGCTCCACCAGGTCACCGACCTCGCCGCGCCCGTCACCGGGCTGCTCGGCGGCATCGAGAGCTAGCGGAGCGAGCGTGCGCCGGCTCCGGCGCGACGACGGTGGGCCCCGCGGAACGACGACGTTCCGCGGGGCCCACCGTCGTCGCGGCTGTCCGTGTCCACCGGGGGAGCGCGCCGCGCCGGAGTCGTCGAGTTCAGGGGGTCCGGTCCGGGACTCACGCCCCGGGCGGCCCCTCACCCCGGACCGCCGTGCGGAACGCGATCGGGGCCTGCCCGGCCCGCTGGTGGAAGTACTTCGCGAAGTTCGTGGCGCTGGAGAAGCCCAGGAGGCCGGCTATACGGGCGGCCGCCAGATCGGTGTGGGCGAGCAGCCGCTTCGCCTCCAGGACGACCCGGCGGTCGACGAACTCCTTGGCGCCGACCCCCACCGCGTCCAGGGTCGCCCGGGACAGCGTCCGCGTCGAGTAGCCGAGAGCGACGGCGTAGTCGTCGACGCGGCGGGTGCGCGCGAAGTCCCGTTCGACCGCGGCACGGAACCGCAGAAAGGTTTCGCCTGGTTCCTGGTGCGGGTCGCCCGGCGTGTCGAGATGGGCCACCCGCAGGATCAGCACGTCCAGCAGATGACGCAGTACGGCGGCGTGCGCGTCGGCCGGCAGTCCGCCGCGGCCCAGGAACTCGTGCCGCAGATGGTCGCCCGCCGCCCGCAGGGACACGGCGTCCCCGGCCTCCGGGGTGCGCAGCACGCGCGCGTGCGGATCGTCGAGCCCCGTCGCGCGCGCGGTGGCCGGGTCGGGGACGTCGCGCTCGAAGACGATCACCGTCCCCTCGGCGTGCGTGAGGTCTCCCCACTGGAGGACCTGGCCGGGGCGGGCCCACAGCCAGGCGCCGGGCCCGACGTCGTAGACGGTGAAGTCCACGGTCGGCCGCAGGGTGCCCGAGGAGAGCGTCAGCAGGTGGTGACAGGCGGGGCGCTGGGGCCTGTCGGGACCGGTCCCGCCGCTGCGGGACGCGGCGCGCAGGGCGGCCAGCGGGATCACTTCCAGTCCGGCGGCGGTGCCGACGGAGGCCGCGGAGGTGTCCTCGGGGGTGGCCTGCCCGGCCGGGTGTCCGTATCTGACCGTCATGAGTCGCCTGTGTATCCGGGTGGGACGTGCCCTGCCGCGCGGTGAGGGGCGCACGCCGAGCGGACGGCGCCCCGAGTGGCGGAAGGAGGCATCACCCTAAAGGAGAGGCGGTCCCCGGCCAAGGAATTCCAGGACATCGCTCACCGTGAGCGAACGGTGGCGGTTCGGGAGGTGTCGTGTGGATCACCGCTGATTCGCGACGATCCGCACGGCAATCCCCTGTTCCGCGGCCGTGGGACGCTCCGGAACGATCACTCGATCCGGTCCGGCGTGACGGCCGCCCCGACCCGGCCCGCGGCGATGACCGCGGCCTCCTCGGCGGGGACGCCTTCGGCCGGTTTCAGCCGGCTCGGGCGGTCGACCCGGACCGCCCCCCTTCCGGCACCGGCCGTGACTCCCCGGCCGGGGTCGCTCTCCTGCTCGGGTCCTGTCGAGTTCCTCGGCCGGGGTCGTTCCCCTGCCCGGGGTTCGGCCGCTCCTCGGCCCGGGGGGCTCCTCTTCTCGGCCGCCGGCACCGGTTCCTCGGCCCCGGCCCGTTCCCCCTGCCCCGGCCGCGCTTCCTCTGGTCCGCGGACCTGTTCGGCGTCGGCCGGGCCCGCCCCGGCTCAGCCGGTCGTCGCGAGGAACTGGGTGGTGGCGAGTTCTGCGTAGAGCGGGTCGGCGGCCACCAGCTCCCGGTGTGTGCCGACGGCGCGGACCCGGCCCGCGTCCATGACCACGATGCGGTCGGCCGTCGTCACGGTGGACAGCCGGTGCGCGACCACCAGCACCGTCGTCGTCCGCGCCACGTCGGCGACCGTGTCCCGCAGCGCGGCCTCGTTCACGGCGTCCAATTGCGACGTGGCCTCGTCGAGAAGCAGCAGCCGGGGGCGGCGCAGCAGAGCCCGGGCGATCGCGACGCGCTGGCGTTCCCCGCCCGACAGCTTCGTGCCGCGATGGCCGACGAGCGTCTCCAGCCCACGCGGCAGCCGCGAGACCAGACCGTCCAGCCGCGTCGTCCTGAGCACCCGGGCCAGCTCGCCCTCCTCGGCTTCGGGATTGCCCATCAGGAGGTTGTCCCGCAGCGAACCCGACAGCACCGGGGCGTCCTGCTCCACGTAGCCGATGGCGGACCGCAGCAGCGGCAGGTCCCAGTCCTCCAGCGGCCGGCCGTCCACCGTGATCAGGCCGGCCTCGGGGTCGTAGAACCGCTCGATGAGCGAGAACACCGTGGTCTTGCCCGCGCCGGACGGGCCGACGAACGCGGTGAGTCCGCGGGCCGGGACGGTGAACGTCACCCCGTGGTGGACGTACGGCAGATCGTCCGCGTACCGGAAGCGGACGTCGTCGAACGCGAGGGCGGCCGGCTCGGTGCCCGGGGTGGGCAGCGGCGCGGGCCGGGCGGCCGGTTCCGCGGGCAGCCGCAGGGCCTCCTCGATACGGGAGAGGGCGGCGGCGCCGGACTGGTACTGCGTCACCGCTCCCACCACCTGCTGGATCGGGGACATCAGGTAGAAGACGTAGAGCAGGAAGGCGACCAGGGTGCCCACGTCGATGGCGCCGGTCGCGACGCGGGCGCCGCCGACCGCGAGGACCGTGATGAACGCGGTCTGCATGGCCAGACCGGCCGTGTTGCCCGCCGCAGCCGACCACTTGGCGGCCCGGACGCTCTGCCGCCAGGACTCCTCGGCCGCCGCGTGGACGGTCGCCTCCTCACGGTGCTCCGCACCGGACGCCTTGACCGTGCGCAGGGCGCCGAGGGTCCGCTCCAGCGCGGCCCCCATCGCCCCGACCGCGTCCTGCGCCCGCCGGCTGGCCCGGTTGATGCGCGGCACGATCAGTCCGAGCACCGTTCCCGCGCACAGCACCACGCCCACCGTGACGCCCAGGAGCACCACGTCGACCAGACCCATCATCACGACCGTCGCCACCAGCGTGAGACCACCGGTGCCGAGGCCGACCAGCGAATCGGTGGTGACCTCGCGCAGCAGTGTCGTGTCCGAGGTGATGCGGGCCATCAGGTCACCGGGCTCGCTGCGGTCCACCGCGGGTATCCGAAGCCGCAGCAGGTACGACGACAGCGCCCGCCGCGCGCCGAGCACCACCGACTCGGCGGTGCGCCGGAGCACGAACGAACCCAGCGCCCCCACGGCCGTGTTGGTCACCACCAGCGCCGCCATCCCGAGCAGCGCGCCGCCGATCGCCCGGTCGTGCGACAGGTCGTCGATCAGCCCGCGCGCCACCAGCGGAAGCACCAGCCCGGTCGCCCCGGTGCCGAGCGCGAGCAGGGCGCCCGCGAACAGCGCCCAGCGGTGCGGTCGTACGTACCCGAGCAGCAGGCGCCACGGGGGCACCCGCCCCGCGGTGTCGGTCAGGCTCACGGCGCTCCTCGCGGGAGTTGAGACGGGACACTCAGGCTACGTCGGCGACCGGACCCCGGACGCCGGGGCCACCTGGCCTTCTACCGGCCGGTCACACCGTAGGGTCGGTCGACGGAACGTCCACTACGAAAAGGGGCTCAGTCACATGGCGCAGGAAGTACGGGGCGTGATCGCACCGGGCAAGAACGAGCCGGTGCGTGTCGAGACCATCGTCGTGCCGGATCCGGGACCCGGCGAGGCCGTGGTGAAGATCCAGGCCTGCGGGGTCTGTCACACCGACCTGCACTACAAGCAGGGCGGAATCAACGACGACTTCCCGTTCCTGCTCGGTCACGAGGCGGCCGGGATCGTGGAGTCGGTCGGCGACGGGGTCACGGACGTGGCGCCCGGCGACTTCGTCGTCCTCAACTGGCGCGCGGTGTGCGGGCAGTGTCGTGCCTGTCTGCGCGGGCGGCCCTGGTACTGCTTCGACACCCACAACGCGAAGCAGAGGATGACGCTGACGGACGGCACCGAGCTGTCCCCGGCGCTCGGCATCGGCGCCTTCGCGGAGAAGACGCTCGTCGCCGCCGGCCAGTGCACCAAGGTCGACCCCTCCGTCTCCCCGGCGGTGGCCGGTCTCCTCGGCTGCGGAGTGATGGCCGGCATCGGCGCCGCCATCAACACGGGGAACGTCGGCCGGGGCGACACGGTCGCCGTGATCGGCTGCGGCGGAGTCGGCGACGCGGCGATCGCGGGCGCACGCCTCGCCGGCGCCGCGAAGATCATCGCGGTGGACATCGACGACCGCAAGCTCACGACCGCCGAGAAGCTCGGCGCGACCCACACCGTCAACTCCCGTGAGAACGACGCCGTCGAGGCGATCCGGGCCCTCACCGGCGGCTTCGGCGCCGACGTCGTCATCGACGCCGTGGGCCGCCCGGAGACGTACCAGCAGGCCTTCTACGCCCGCGACCTCGCCGGCACGGTCGTCCTCGTCGGTGTCCCCACCCCGGAGATGAAGCTCGAACTCCCGCTGCTCGACGTCTTCGGCCGCGGCGGCTCCCTCAAGTCGTCCTGGTACGGCGACTGCCTGCCCTCCCGCGACTTCCCGATGCTGATCGACCTCCACCTCCAGGGCCGCCTGGACCTCGGCGCGTTCGTCAGCGAGACGATCGCGCTGGACGACATCGAGGCGGCGTTCGAGCGGATGCACCACGGCGACGTGCTGCGCTCGGTGGTGATGTTCTGATGGCCGCCCGCATCGAACACCTCGTCACCTCGGGCACGTTCTCGCTCGACGGCGGCACCTGGGACGTCGACAACAACGTGTGGATCGTGGGCGACGACCACGAGGCGATCGTCATCGACGCCGCGCACGACGCCGACGCCATCGCCGAGGCCGTCGGCGACCGGCGGCTGACCGCGATCATCTGTACGCACGCCCACAACGACCACATCGACGCCGCCCCCGCCCTGGCCGAGCGCACGGGCGCCACCATCTGGCTGCACCCCGACGACCTGCCGCTGTGGAAGGTCACCCACCCCGACCGGCTGCCCGACGCCTGGCTCCAGGACGGGCAGGTCATCGAGGCGGCGGGCGCGGACCTCACCGTGCTGCACACCCCGGGCCACGCACCGGGCGCGGTCTGCCTCTACGACCCGGGCCTCGGCACGCTGTTCTCCGGTGACACCCTCTTCCAGGGCGGCCCGGGAGCGACCGGCCGGTCCTACTCCCACTTCCCGACGATCATCGACTCGATCCGTGACCGGCTGCTCGCCCTGCCGGCCGACACCGTCGTGCGGACGGGACACGGCGACACGACGACGATCGGCGCGGAGGCCCCGCACCTGGAGGAGTGGATCGCCCGCGGGCACTGACGGCCGCACGGGCCGCCCGCACGAGCCGGACCCGGCGGCCCCTCGGAGGGACCGCCGGGAAGGCATCCCGAGGCACAGCCGCAACGCTCCGAAATACCTGACAGAAGATGTCCGGCTTCCGGGAGAAGCTCGGAGTGACACACGGGCGGGGACAGCCCGGGTGCGCCACGGCAGGAGGTCGGACATGTCAGGGCCGTCGGAAGGCACACTGCGGGACAAGGTCGCGCTGGTCGCGGGCGGGACCAGGGGAGCGGGCCGCGGGATCGCGGTGGAACTGGGTGCCGCGGGCGCCACCGTCTACGTGACGGGGCGGAGCACCCGCGCCCGGCGCTCCGAGTACGACCGCCCCGAGACCATCGAGGACACCGCCGACCTGGTCACCGCTGCGGGCGGCCGGGGCGTCGCCGTCCCCACCGACCACCTCGTACCGGCCGAGGTCGAGGCGCTCGTCGCCCGCATCGCCGACGAACAGGGGCGCCTGGACGTCCTGGTGAACGACATCTGGGGCTCCGAGAAGCTCTTCGAGTGGGACACCCCCGTCTGGGAGCACGACCTCGACAACGGCCTCCGCCTCCTGCGGCTCGCCGTCGAGACGCACGCCGTCACCAGCCACCACGCCCTTCCCCTGCTGCTGCGCCGGCCCGGCGGCCTGGTCGTCGAGATGACGGACGGCACGGCGGAGTACAACCGCGACACCTACAGGGTGTCCTTCTTCTACGACATCGCCAAGGCCGCCGTCCTGCGCATGGCGTTCGCCCTCGGACACGAACTGGGCCCCCGCGGCGCCACGGCCGTCGCGCTCACGCCCGGCTGGATGCGCTCGGAGATCATGCTCGAAGCCTTCGGCGTGACCGAGGAGAACTGGCACGACGCCGAGGAACGCGTCCCGCACTTCGCCATCTCCGAGACACCGTTCTACGTGGGGCGCGCGGTCGCCGCCCTGGCCGCCGACCCGGACGTCGCCCGCTGGAACGGGCAGTCGCTCTCCGGCGGCCGGCTCGCCCGGGAGTACGGCTTCACCGACCGGGACGGCAGCCGTCCCGACGCCTGGCGCTACATGGTCGAGGTCCAGGACAAGGGGAAGCCCGCGGACGTGACCGGGTACCGCTGAGGCGGTGACGCCGGGGGCGCCCGCATCCGCGGTCCGGAGGTCCGCGGGTCCGGACGAGATCGCGGGCGTACGACGTCTGTTCGCGGCGCCGATCATGGCAGTACGTTCCCTGCCATGACTGCGATGAGGCGATTCGAGGGACACGGGGTTCTGATCACGGGCGCGGCCCGGGGCATCGGCGCGGCGACCGCCCGCCGCTTCGTCGAGGAAGGCGCCCGGGTCCTGGTCACCGACGTCGACCTGGCGGCGGCCGAGAGGACGGCCGCCGCGCTGCGTGAACTCGGCGGGCGCGCCGAGGCGTTCACCTGTGACGTGGGCGACCGGTCCCAGGTGGAGGCCGCGATGGTGTACGCGGTGGACACCTTCGGCTCCCTGGACGTGCTGGTCAACAACGCCTACCGCTGCACCCCGGACACCCCGCTCTTCGAGGACGAGGGCGACGAGGACTGGGCCAGGGACCTCGACATCACACTGAGCGGCGCCTTCCGCTGCTCCCGCGCGGCCCTCCCGTACCTGGTGGCCTCCGGCCGCGGAGCCATCGTCACCATCGGCTCCGTCAACGGCATCCAGGACTTCGGCAACCACGCCTACAGCGCCGCCAAGGCGGGACTGATGTCGCTCACCCGCACGCTGGCCGGGCACGCGGGCCGGCGGGGCGTCCGCGTCAACCTGGTGGCGCCGGGCACCGTCCGCACGACGGCCTGGGAGGGGCGGGAGGACGATCTCGCCGTCGCGTCCGAGCTGTATCCGCTGGGCAGGGTCGGCGAACCGGAGGACATCGCCGCCGCCGTCGCCTTCCTCGCCTCCGCCGACGCCGCCTGGATCACCGGCACGACCCTGCGCGTCGACGGCGGGGTGCTGGCCGTCAACACCGGCTTCCGGCAGGCTCTCGGGCGCGCCGGGGAGGACGACGAGGAAGGCTGAGCCGTCTCAGGGGCGCGCATCCGCGCCGACGCGCACGAGTGCCTCGAACACCCGGTCCGTGTCCTCCTCCGTCGTACGCCAGTTGCTGAAGGCCGCCCGCAGCCCGTGCGTCCCCGCGTAGAACGTCGGGGTCACGAACGCCTCGCCCGACTCCGCGATCGCGGCGGCCAGCGCGCGCACCCGCCGCTCACTCGGATCGTCGGTGAGTGTGAAGCAGACGACGTTCAGGCGGACCGGCGCGAGAAGGCGCAGTCCCGGCACGCCGGCGATCCGTTCACCGAGACGCCGGGCGAGCGCCACGTTCCGCTCGACGATCTCGCGATGCCCCGACCTGCCGTACGCCGCCAGGGAGAACCAGGCCGGGAGCGCCCGCAGCCGACGGGAGTTCTCCGGCGTCAGGTGCAGGAAGTCCGGTTCGCCGGTGGGGAGTCCGAGGTACGGCGAGGCGTTGTGGAAGACCCGCACCTGGAGATCCTGGCGGCGGGTGAACTGCACGGCCGCGTCATAGGGGACGTTCAGCCACTTGTGCAGGTCGACGCAGACGGAGTCGGCCGCGTCCAGGCCCGCGACCAGCGGGGCGTACGCGGGGGACAGGGCGGCGAAGCCGCCGAACGCGGCGTCGACGTGCAGCCAGAAGTCGTGACGCTCCCGGAGCGCGGCGATCGCCCGCAGATCGTCGAAGTCGACGGTGTTCACCGTTCCCGCGTTCGCCACGACCACGGCCGGTCCGTCGACCGCGCCGAGCGCGGCGTCCAGCGCCGCGACGTCCACGGCCTCACGGTTGCCGGGCAGCAGCGGCACCGGACGCAGGCTGTCCCGTCCGAGGCCGAGCACGGACAGCGCCTTGGAGACGCTGGAGTGCGGACTGCCCGACAGCACGGTCACGGCGCCCAGCGCCGCCGCGCCCTCACGCTCGACGGACACCCCCCGGCGCTCGCCGAGCCACTCCCGCGCGACGGCCAGCCCCACCGTGTTGGAGACCGTCGCCCCGCTCACGAACGCCCCGCGGTGCTCCTCGCCCAGCCCGAACATCTCGCGCAGCCACCCGAGCGTCTCGTGCTCCAGGGCGCTCGCGACGGAACCGGCGGTGCCGGACACGTTCTGGTCGAAGACGCCGGTCAGCCAGTCCCCCGTGAGGGAGGCGGGGGTCGCGCCACCCGTGACGAAGCCGAGGTAGCGCGGTCCGGCGGAACCGGAGAACCCCGGTGCCCACCGGCCCGCGAACCGGGCGAGGGCACCCGTCGCACCCTCGCCCTCGACGGGCAGGGGCTCGGGGTGGGGCGCGCCGCCGGGACGGGCGACCGGGCGGCCGTCCAGACCGCTCACCTCACGGGCGGCGACGTCGCGGGCGGCCTGGAGGAGTTCGGGGAAACGCGCGAGGTCCTCGGCGAGAGCGGGATGCATGAGCGCAGCGTAGGCGCGTCAGCCTGTCCGGTCCTCGGTCCAATCCGCGGGAACTGGACCGGTGCCGGGCGACGCCGATCGGAGAGGAATGTCACCGTTCGGTCCCGGCTCGCGTCGCCGCACAACGAAATGCCGTCAAGAGCTGTCTAGGCAGGCAGACAACACGATGGACACGACACGGAGGGCCCGCCATGGGGGACATACGCAGACGAGGAGCCGTCGCGCTCGGGATCACCGGACTGGTCGCACCGCTCACCCTCGCCCTGGGCGCCACGCCCGCACAGGCGGCGAGCTGCACCACATCCACCGGCCCGAACCAGAAGCAGGTGGAGAAGTTCCTCGGGCGTCCGGTCGACGGCCGGCAGTCGAGCGCCGACTGCAAGGCGATCAAGGCCTTCCAGACCAAGCACGGCATCACGCCGAACATCGGCTACGCGGGACCCGTCACGTGGGGCGTGATGGATCTCATGAACAAGCAGAAGGCCGTGGGCAACAAGCCCAACAAGGACGGCAAGTGCCCGGTGAACAAGGGCCGGATCGCCTGTGTGAACCTCACCCTGCAGATCAGCTGGATCCAGGACGGCAGCCGCCTGGTCTACGGCCCGGTCCCGGTCCGCACCGGGCGCAACGGCTACGAGACCCGCACCGGCCTGAAGAAGATCTACTGGCGGCACATCGACCACGTGTCGAGCATCTACCACGTGGCCATGCCCTACAGCCAGTTCTTCGACGGCGGCCAGGCCTTCCACTCCGTGGGGGTCAGCATGTGGAACCCGCCCGGCTCGCACGGCTGCGTCAACATGACGTCCACCACGGCCAAGAAGTACTGGTCGCTGCTGAAGAACGGCGACGACGTCTACGTGTATGGACGCAAGCCCGGCACCTGAGTGATGAGCTTCACGGTCCGTAATGTCGTCCGGTGTACCTTTACTCACATCGTCTTCACGGCAAGGACCGTATGCTTCACACCATGTCCACCACTCCTGACACCGAGACCCGGCGCTCTGCCGACCAGGTCAACGAGGAGATCAGGGCCCTGTGGTTCCGGGCGGGCGGGACACTGAGCATGGAAGAGCGGCGGGAGTACCAGCGGCTCGTGCTCGAGTGGGCACAAGCCGACTCGCCCTCGGCCACACAAGCCGCCTGACTCACCCCCAACTCTGGGAATACTGCCTCCGATAGGCCTTGCGGTCCTGCTCGGACCGGACGAAGCGTGTCGCCACCAGCGCGATGATGCTTCCCGCGATCACGAGCAGGCCCGGGCCGACGTTCCGCGGGTCCGTGATCCGTGACACGAACGTCTGCGCCGTCCCCGTGCCACCCACCGCCTCCACCGCGCCGGGTGCCGCGGACCCCGGCGCCCCGGCCGCGCCCTGCGGGGCCGCCGAAGCCTGCGCCGACGGCGCTGACGACGAGGTCGCCGCCGTACCGCCGGCACCCTGCGCCTGACCGGCGAGCTGCACTCCCAGCGCCGTGAGCGCCTTCGTCACCGGCTGGAAGAACGTCGTACCGCCGCTCGTGCAGTCGCCGTTGCCGCCCGAGGTCACCCCGAGCGCGATGCCCTCGGAGAACAACGGGCCGCCGCTGTCGCCCGGTTCGGCACACACCGTGGTCTCGATCAGACCGGTCACCGTCCCCTCCGGGTAGTTGACCGTCGCGCCGAGCGCGGTCACCTTCCCGTCGCGCAGACCGCTGGTGCTGCCGCTGCGGAAGACCCGCTGTCCGACCGCCGGATCGGCGGCGCCGTTGATCCGCACGCCGTTGCCACCGCCGATCGCGACGATGTTGCTCCCCGTGGCAGGCGCCTGCCCGGCGTCGTACTGCACGAGGGAGAAGTCGCTGCCGGGAAAGGCCGTCGTGACGGTCCGGCCCACCTGCCGGCGCGCGGAGTTGTCGGCGAACCACACGGAACCGGCCGGACCGCAGTGCCCGGCCGTCAGGATGAACTCACCGCTCGCGTTGGTGACGTTGAAGCCCGCCGAGCAACGCCCTCCCGTGGAGAAGATCGCCGAGGCGCCGTTCACCCGCGTGGTGAAGGTGCCCTGGGTGCGCCGCATCCGCACCTCGTCCCCGATGCCGTCGGCCAGCTTCGTCATCCGCGACCAGTCCGACGCCGAGACGGTGCTGTCCGCCTGCACGACGACCTCGTTCTTCGTGTAGTCCACCGCCCACGCGGTTCCGGGCACCCGCGGCGCCGAACTCAGCTCCCGCGTCGCCGACTTGAGGTCGTGCATGCTGTGCGGCACGACCTTCGGACGCGCACCGGCCCGCTTGACCTCGGCCGCCGCGTCCGCGTCGGTGACCGCGACGACGGGGCGGCCGTCGTCGGCGACCCAGCTGCCGGCGGTGCGCGCGGTGCCCAGCCGGGACACCAGCCCCGCCCCCGTCGTGACGGCCGACCGCACCGAACTCCCGGTGGCACGCGACGAGTCGGACGGTTCGCTCGCCATCGCGTGCGTGACCATCAGGCCTCCGCAGAGCAGGCCGCCGACAGCCGCGAACCGCGCCCCCCGTCGGACGATCCGTCGTCGTGCGTGCCTCATGCGGGGGCTCCCGAAGCCGAGCGGAGGCGGCGTCACAGCCGCCGGGAGCTCCGGTCGAGAGCCCTCCCCTCATACGTGCGCCCCCGCCCGCGCGTTCACCGCCACCGTGAAGGGGAGGTGGTGCGCGGGCGGAGGCGAGAACACGGTGCTCCGCTACGAGTGGGCGCGCGTCCGGGCGGCCACTTCCTCCGGCGTCAGGTACACGTCCGTACGCTCGAAGTCCCGCAGGGTGCCCTTGCGGCCCGCGAGGAAGCCGGTACGCACGAAGTCGTCGCCCGCGACGGCGTTGAGCAGCCAGTTGGCGCTCGTACGGAACCGGGCCGACCCGGTGGGCAGCGCGTACAGGTGGTAGCCGCGGGCCACGACCTGCGCGGGCACCCCCTTGAGGCCGATGCCGAGCGGCTTGGAGACGGCGTCGTGGCCGCCGAGGTCCACGACCAGGCCGAGGTCCTTGTGCCGGTACGGCAGGGTGGGCTGCCCGCGCAGCTTCGCCGCCAGGACCTTGGCCGCGTGCCGGCCCTGCCGGGCCGCGTGCTGCGCGGTGGGCGGACACGGGGAGCCGTCGCCCTTGGCCAGGTCGGGCACCGCCGCCGCGTCGCCGAGAGCGAACACCCCGTCCAGCCCCGGCACCCTGAAGTCGGGCTCGGTGACGATCCTGCCGCGCACGGTCTCCGCGCCCAGCGAGTCCACCAGCGGGCTCGCCGCCACGCCGGCCGTCCACACGAGCGTCCGCGAGGGGAGGACCCGTCCGTCGGTGAGGGTGATCTCGTCCGGGGTGACGGAGGCGACGGTCGTCCCCAGCGAGATGTGCAGGCCCCGGTCGCTCAGCATCCGCATCGCGCTCGCACCCAGCTTGTCGCCCAGTTCCGGCAGCAGCTTCGGCGCCACGTCCACGAGGTGCCACTTGATGAGACGGGGGTCGATGCGGGGGTGATAGCGCTTCGCGGCCGCCGTGGTCAGCCGCTGCAGACAGGCCGCCGTCTCGGTGCCCGCGTATCCGCCGCCGACCACCACGAACTGGAGCCGCGCCGCCTGCTCGGTGTCGTCGGTGGTGGCCGCCGCCAGGTCGAGCTGGGCGATCACGTGGTCGCGCAGGTACACCGCCTGCGAGAGCGTCTTCATGCCGCGCGCCTCGTCGGCGAGGCCGGGGATGTCGAAGGTGCGGGTCACGCTGCCCGGAGTCAGCACCAGATAGTCGTAGGGCAGATCGACCAGATCTCCGGTGATCTTGCGGATGACGCACACCTTCGCCTGCGTGTCGACGCCGATCACCCCGCCCGGCACCAGAGCGGTGCGGCGCAGGATCCGGCGGAGCGAGGGGGCGACGGACTGCGGCGTCAGGACTCCGGCCGCGACATGGGGCAGGAGAGGCAGATACAGCTGGTAGTCCGTGGGGCTGACCAGGGTGATCCGCGCCTCGCCCTGGGCGAGCGTCCGCTCCAGACCTCGGGCGGCCTCGACCCCGGCGAAACCGCCGCCGACGATGACGATGTTCGGTGCGTGCATCCGAGCAGCCCTCTCTCCGCTGTTGCCCCGCCGCGAGCCCAGGCTCACACGGGACGCGGACGTCTGCCACCGCACCGGGGACCACCGGGCCGCCCCCACGTTTCTCTACCGATCAGTAACTGTCTCTTCCCTCTCCGTACACGCGCTGCCAGGATCATGTCAGCCGCGGCGACGGGCGGACACCGTCGCCGCAGCGCTGTGCGCGCACTCCACAGACAGACCTGAGACGTGAGTCATGAGACGTGAAAAGGGGACTGGCATGACGGGACGCGGTGTGGGACGCCGGCTGGGCGCGGTGTCGGCGGTCGTGGCGCTGGGCATCGGAGGGACGGTCACGGCGGCGGGGTCCGCCGCGGCGGCACCGGCGCCGGTGAGCGCGGTCGTGAGCACGGCGGCGACGGCCGACGTCGACTACGCCACCTGGCAGCGTGACGTCCAGGGGGTCGTCGACCAGGCGACGCCGTACATCGCCCAGCGCACGGCGAACGCCGGCGGCCGGAAGCTGGCGCTCGTCTTCGACATCGACAACACCACGCTGGAGACCGACTTCCACCCCTGGTACCAGCTCCCCACCCCCGCGGTGAAGGCGTCCCTGGAGCTCGCCCGGTACGCGCACGCCCGCGGTGTCGCCGTCTTCTTCGTCACCGCGCGCCCCGGCATCATCGCCTCGGAGACGAAATGGAACCTGCGGAGCGTCGGCTACCCGGTGGACGGCCTCTACGTCCGTGACCTGCCCGACCTCTTCGACGAGGTGAGCGCCTACAAGACCGGCAAGCGAGCCCACATCGAGTCCCTCGGCTACACGATCGTCGCCAACGTCGGCAACAACACGACGGACCTGGTGGGCGGCCACGCCGAGCGCACCTTCAAGCTGCCGGACTACGACGGCCAGTTGTCCTAGGACGGCACCGGGCCCCCGGGTGCCGGGCGGTGGTACGCGCTTACACTGCCGCCATGGACGAGGTCTCGCTGGACACCCTGGGCTCGGGCAAGTACCTGCTGATCACCAGTTACCGCAAGAACGGCACCGGTGTCGCCACGCCGGTCTGGGTGGTGCGGGACGGGCCCGCGCTCGGCGCGTGGACGACCACCGACAGCTGGAAGGTGAAGCGGATCCGCAACCGAGCCGACGTACTGGTCGGCCCCTGCGATGTCCGCGGCAGGCCCACCGGAGAGCCGGTCCCCGCCACGGCGGAGATCGTCGGCGCGGAGGACACCGCCCGCTACCGGAAGCTCATCGCCCGCAAGTACGGACTGATGGGCCGGCTGACCCTGTTCGGCAGCCGCCTGCGCCGCGGCGAGAGCGGAACGGTCGGCCTCCGGATCACGCCCACCTCGTGAACCGCGCACGCCGAGGGGGACCCCGGTCCGGGGTCCCCCTCGGCGTGCGAGCGGGTCGCCGCCCGGCTCAGCTCCAGGCGCTGAACGGGCCGTCGACGAGCTGGAAGACCGGCTGACGGCGCACCGGGTCCTGGGCGGTGGAGAGCTGGACCCGGTCACCGCTGTGGATCGTCGCGGGCGAACCCATCACGCGGCCGCGGACGGTGAACCCCTCCGTCATCTCGATGAGGGACACGTTGCGCGCCGCCGGGGTGTTGCGGTAGATCACGGTGGAGTGCCGCACGATGCCCATGCCCGCGCTCGCCTCCGTCCGCAGCTCACTGCCCGCGCACACGGGGCAGATCAGGCGGCTGTACATGGCGGTGGCGCACCAGCGGCACCGCTGGAAGAGGAGACGGTCTCCGGGGTGTTCGTCGGCGGCGACGTCCAGCACGTCGGTCGCGTGGCCGAGGCCCGGGGGGAGGGCGCTTCCTGGGTGGTACACGAGGTCAACTCCCTGCGCTCGGCCGGAATCTGAGGTGCGCGGCTCACCGTGCACACCGACAGCGTATGGCACTGAGTGTCACCCGTAAAGGCACTCCGTACCCTCAGGATGTGAGGATACGGAGAGGGTCAGTCCCGCCCGAACGCCGACTCGATCTCCTGCACCACGCGCCACATCGGTGCCCCGCGCCGGGAGACCACCACGACCACGTCCTCCGGCGCCTCGGCGACGGCTGCTCCCGGCGAGCCGCCGAACGTCTCCTGCACGTACCCGAGCGACTGGTCGACGGCGGCCTCGGCGTCGCCCTTGCCGTCCGAACGCAGCCACGACCGCAGCCCGTTGTTGTGCGCGGCGACCACGGCGGCCGCGACCACGTCGGCGTGCAGTGTGCCGCCGGGCCGCCCCGCGGAGCGGCCGCGGAGGTACTCGGCGAGGGCGCGCTCGTAGCGCCAGACGACCGACAGTTCGTAGGCGCGCAGCCCCGGCACCTCCTTGGTGAGGCGGTAGCGCTGGACGGAGAACGTCGGGTTCTCCGCGTACATGCGCAGCACGAGCCGCGCGGCGTCGCAGACCCGCCGCACCGGGTCGTCGGCGGTGTCCTCACCCTCGTCCAGGAACGCCTTCATGTCGGCCAGGCAGCGTTCGTGGTCGGGGAAGACCACGTCCTCCTTGGAGGGGAAGTAGCGGAAGAACGACCGGCGTCCGACGCCGGCGAGCGCCACGATGTCGTCGACGGTGGTCCCCTCGTAGCCCCGCTCCAGGAAGAGCTGGAAGGCGGCCCCGACCAAGGCGTCCCGCATCGGGGGGCGGACGGCGGACGGGTCGGCGCAAACGGCGGGCCCAGGTGCGTCGTTCATGGTCGGAAACTAGCACCGAACCGGACACCGTGGCACTCGGTACCCATCACGGAGGGAACTGAGTGCCCCCGGGATGTCAGCGGTCGTTGCAGGCGGTCGACAGGGTGTCGTCGCCCGTGAGGTGGCCGTTCATGTGGGCCTGCAGGGCGACGCTCACGAGGGTGAGCAGCAGGTCGATGTCGGAGTCGACCTCCAGGTGGATGGTCACCCAGCGGGAGCCGGGCACCATGCGGACGGCGGTCGTGTCCTTGAGGTGGTCCTCGTACCGGCGGATCGCCCGGTCGGTGAGGTGCAGGTCCACGTCCTGGTCGGAGTGGAAGTGGAGGATCTCGCAGCGGGCCGCGCCCAGCGCCCGTCCCGTGCCGCAGCTGGGCCGGGTCTCCGCGAGGTCGGGCCATACGGCCAGTCGCGTCATGGCTCTGGAGGCCAAGGTCATATGCCCATCATGACCAGATCACCGCTCGGCCACCAGAACTTGAGCACGACGTAACCCAGTCGTAGCGCGGAAATGTCCCGTCTGCACCGGCTGCTTGAGTCCCTGTCCCGTCCGCTGTCCGTTCCGGGCGGCCCCGGGGGGCGGACGACGGCCCGGACCGTCCGGTCCGGGCCGCTCTGCCGGGGAGCGCCCCGCGTTCACGCCATCCAGAAGAAGACGGCGGTCATCCGCTTGTCCTCCATGGTGGTCCCGCAGTAGTCGGTGGCGGTGTGCATCAGGTTGGCGTTGTAGAGGAGCAGCCGGTTGTAGCGGTGCGGCACCCGTATGTCCTCGACGAAGGAGTCCGGAGCGACGAACCGGGTCCCGAGCGCCTCGACCAGGTTGTTGTGCGGCGCCGCGACGACGTTGCCGCCCAGCCGTCCGCCGGGCAGGTTCTGCCGGAAGAAGCTCGTCCCGCAGTCCTTGGGGACGTTCGGGTTCAGATAGAGCACGGCGGCGTACCGGCACAGGGCGCGGGAGTCGGTGTGCGGGCGCGGCTCCCCCTCGTCCTTGCCGACGACCTGGACGCAGTTGTGGTTGAGGGTGGCACCGGAGGGTGTCGCCTGCTGCCACAGCTCACGGGCGCCGGTCGCCTTCTTCACGAGCCGTTCCACGCGCCCCAGTTCGGCCGGCTCCAGACCGGGCATGGTGCGCAGCCCGGGCCAGCTCTCCGACGTGTAGGGATGGCCCTTGACCCAGTCGTCCTTGGCGACGCACCGGGCCCGAACGGCGTCGGGGTCGGGCAGGACGTCGTCGAAGACCCAGTAGTCCCTGTCGCGCGTGGGTTTCCGGTAGGGGAGGACCGGGAGCGCGGGTGTTCTCGGAGGTTGTGGGGGCATGCGGCCGACGATATTGATGCATGCGTCAGCGATCTCCAGGGAATTGGTCAACCTTCCGTGGGGTTGGTCAACCTTCCGTCAACTCGGCCGTCCCCGCGCGACCGTGCCGCGCTGCGTCGCCCAGCGGTGGGCGGCAGGCGTCCGCGTCCGCCCGCGGAGGGGTGCGCGGGCAGTGATCGATCGTATTGAGCGAAAGCGATCGATACGATGGTGGGCGTACAGTGACCTCACGGGATCACGCTCCGCGTTCGCCCGTAGATCGTCCGTCCGGCCTTGCCCCAGGGGGAGCCATGCGACTGCACGTCGACCAGCGTCATGAGCGGGTGCTCGCACTCGTCCGGGAGCGCGGCAGTCTCCGGGTCGCCGACCTCGCGAACGAACTCGGCGTCTCCGCCGTGACCTTGCGGCGCGACGTGGAGACCCTGGCGGCGCAGGGCCGGGTGCAGCGGCTGCACGGGGCGGTGGTGTGGCCGGGGGACACCGCGGCGGAGGAGCGGCCGCGTCCGGTGTCCGCCGAGGGCACGGTGATCGGAATGATCGTGCCGACCACCAACTACATCTTCGCCGACATCGTCCGCGGGGCCCGCGAGGCCGTCGGGGCCCAGGGCGGCCGGCTCGTCCTCGGCATGACCGGGTACGTCGACTCCGAGGACGCCGTGCAGGCGGAACACCTGGTGGCGGGTGGTGCGGAGGGGCTCCTCGTCGCGCCCAGCTGGTTCGGCGGCGTCCCTGTGGACGGGCAGGAGAAGTGGCTCCTGGACTGCCCGGTGCCGGCCGTCCTGGTCGAGCGGTCCGCGCCCGCCGGGAACCCCGCGGCCGGTCTGGACCGGGTCCGCACCGACCGGGCGCACGGCGCCGCCGTGGCGGTGGGGCACTTCGCGTCCCTGGGGCACCGGCGGATCACCGCGGTGCTCCAGGAGGGCCCGCACGCGGCGCAGATCTCCTCCGGTTTCCTGGCCGCCGTGACCTCCCTGGGTCTCGATGTCGACGCGGGGGCGCCGTCGGTCCGTGAACACGGGGACTACGAGGCGAGCATCGACTACCTCGTGGAGGCGGTGGAGCGGCGAGGCGTCACCGCGGCGCTCGTGCACAGCGACGAGGACGCCATCGTGCTGGTGCCCAAGCTCCAGGCCCGCGGCATCGCCGTGCCCGGGGACCTCGCGCTGATCGCCTACGACGACGAGGTCGCCGGTCTCGCGGACGTCCCGCTCACGGCCGTCGCGCCGCCGAAGCGGTCCGTGGGGGAGCTGGCCGCCGGGCTGCTGCTCCAGCGGCTCGCCGAACGCACGGGCGGTCAGCGCCCGACGCCCCGGCAACACCTCGAACTTCTCCCCGAGTTGAGGGTCCGCTCGTCCTGCGGCGGCACGCCGACCGAGAGCTGATCGTTCGGCGATCGTTTTGATTGTCTTGGTCGAACGCTCTTGACTCTGATCGTGTGCGCACAAATGATGTCCTGCATCCGCCTCTTCCCGTACGAGGTCTCGTAGGAGCCGTGCAATGTCGCGCACTTCACGTTCGTTCCGTATAGCCGCCACCGCCACCGTCGCCGCCCTCGGCCTGATCGCCACCGCGTGCGGCGGCGACGGCGGTTCCACCGCCGCGTCGGACGGCAAGCCGGTCACCCTGACCTACTGGACCTGGACGCTCGGGGCCAAGTCGACCGTCGAGGCGTTCAACAGGACGCACAAGGACATCCAGGTCAAGCTGACCGAGATCCCGAGCGGCACCGAGGGATACAGCAAGATGTCCAACGCGGTGAAGGGCGGCAACGCGCCCGACGTGGCGACCATCGAGTACCAGATGGTCCCGGAGTTCGCGAGCCAGGGAAACCTGATCGATCTGACCAAGTACGCCGGTGAAACGGTCAAGTCGAAGTTCCCCGACGCGGTGCAGAGCCTGGTCACCTTCGGCGGCAGAACCTGGACCGTCCCCTACGACGTCGCGCCGCAGCTCTACTACTACCGGAGCGACCTGTTCAAGAAGTACGGCATCGACGTCCCCAAGACCTGGGCCGACTTCAAGACCGCGGCGGCCAAGGTGAAGAAGCAGGACAAGAACGTCCGGCTCGCCTCCATGCCCAAGTCCGACTCCGCGCTCCTCGCGGCCCTCGCCTGGCAGGCCGGCGGCAAGTGGTTCACCACCGAGGGCGACGCCTGGAAGCCCGCCGTGAACGACGCGCCCAGCAAGAAGGTCGCGGCGTACTGGGACGGCCTCCTCCAGGACGGCCTCGTCCAGTCGTACACCGCGTACAGCCCCGAGGAGACGAAGGCCCGTACGGCCGGGAGGACGCTCTCCTTCCTCGGTGCCTCCTGGTCGGCCGGAGGTCTGAAGACGGCCATGCCGGACCTCTCCGGCAAGTGGGCCGCCGCCCCCCTGCCGAACTGGGGCACCCCCGCCACCGGCAACTACGGCGGCACCTCCTACGGCGTCCTCAAGGGCAGTGAACACCCCGAGCAGGCAGCCGAGTTCATCAAGTGGCTCACCACGGACAAGGCCGGCGTCGAGGCCCGGCTCGCCGACCTGGAGTCCCCCAGCAGCGCCGTGCCGGCCGACCCCGCGATGCGCGCGGTGGCCGCGGCCAAGTTCGACACCGCCTACCTGAACGGCCAGGACCTCTACAAGCTCGCCTCCGAGCAGGTCGACGCGATCGTCCCCGGCTGGACCTGGGGACCGAACCAGCTCGACGTCTACACCGCCGTCCAGGACGCCACGGCCAAGTCCGGTTTCGCCGGCGGCATCGAGGCGGGCCAGAAGAAGGCCGAGGCGGGGATCACCGAGCGCGGCCTGAAGCTCGCCAAGTGACCCGACGGGTCCGGTCGTTCGCTCCCGCGTCCCGGCCGGACCCGGTCACCGCCCGCCCTCCCGTACCCCCGAAGCGTCCAGCCCGCCAAGGAGCCCCACCGTGGCAGCACCTCTCGCCCCGGCCGTGAAGGCCCGGCACACCTCCCCGGCGAACCCCCCGGGCCCCTCGAAGCTCCGGCGCGGCCGGCGCCGGGCGGCGGCCCTCTTCGTCACCCCGTTCTTCGTCCTGTTCGCCGCGGTCATGGCGGCACCCATCGGCTACGCCGTGTGGATGAGCCTCTTCCAGGAACGCTCCTCGGGACTCGGCTTCGGAGGCACCGAACGCGTCTTCTCCGGGCTCGGCAACTACACCAAGGCCCTGTCCGACACCGGGTTCCGCGCCTCCTTCGCGCACATCGCGCTCTACTGCGCCCTGTACATCCCGGTGATGATCGGCAGCTCACTCGTCCTCGCGCTGCTGGTCGACTCCGCGATGGCCCGCGCCAAACGGTTCTTCCAGCTCGCCCTGTTCCTGCCGCACGCGATCCCCGGACTGATCGCCTCGATCATCTGGATCTACCTGTACACCCCGGGACTCAGCCCCGTGCTCGACGGGATCGGCGCCCTCGGCGGGTCGTGGGACTTCTACAGCAACGACCATGTGCTCTCCTCCATGGTCAACCTGTGCGCCTGGCAGTGGCTCGGCTACAACACGGTCATCTTCTACGCCGCGCTGCAGGCCGTACCGCGCGAGACGATCGAGGCGGCCGTCGTGGACGGCGCGGGCGCCATCCGCACCGCCCTGCAGATCAAGGTCCCGCTGATCGCCTCCGCGGTCGTCATGACCGTCCTGTTCACCTGCGTCGGTGCCATCCAGATCTTCACCGAGCCCAAGCTGCTCAACCAGCGCGGAGCGCCCTCCGTCGACACCGAGTGGTCACCGACCCTGTTCATCTGGAAGGCCGGTTTCGTGCAGCACGACTACGGACTCGCCGCCGCCGCGTCCCTGTTGCTGGCCCTCCTCGGCGTGATCCTCTCCTACATCGTCACCCGGCTCGGCAACCGGTGGAAGGCCGCCTCATGAGCACCCTCACGCACACCACGAGCCCGGCCCGGCCCCGGACCGACCCGGAGCCCGCGGCCGCCCCCGAACGCCGGCGCCGCACCTCACCCGGCGCGCTGCTCTCCAGGGGCGTGGTCAACGGCCTGCTGATCGTCGCGGCCTTCTACACCCTGATGCCGGTGAGTTGGCTCCTGCTGGCGGCCACGAAGAACCCCCGGGACCTCTTCGGCACCTCCGGCTTCGCCCTCGGCGACTTCAACCTGTTCACCAACCTGCATCACGTCTTCACCTTCAACG
This sequence comes from Streptomyces sp. M41(2017), assembly GCF_002078175.1. Classification (GTDB taxonomy): domain Bacteria; phylum Actinomycetota; class Actinomycetes; order Streptomycetales; family Streptomycetaceae; genus Streptomyces. The sequence goes on from NZ_MWFK01000001.1 coordinate 5,282,061, forward strand.
ACGGCATCTATCTGCGCTGGTTCGGCAACAGCGTCCTGTACTCGGTCATCGGCTCGGCGGCCTCCACGTTCCTGTCCGTCGCCACCGGCTACGCCTTCGACAAGTACGACTTCAAGGGCAAGGAGAAGCTGTTCGCGGCGGTCCTCGCCGGCGTCCTCGTCCCCACCACCGTGATCCAGCTCCCGATGTACCTGCTCGCCACGAAGGTCGGCGTCGTCAACACGTACTGGGCCCTGCTGCTCCCCGCGCTGGTGAACCCCTTCGGCGTCTATCTGGCCCGCGTCTTCTCCGAGGGGTACGTCCCGAACGAGGTCCTGGAGGCCGCTCGTGTCGACGGCGCGGGAGAGGTCCGCGCCTTCGCCGGGATCGCGCTGCCGATGCTCGCCCCCGCCTTCATGACGATCTTCCTGTTCTCGTTCACCGCGAGCTGGAACAACTTCTTCGGCGCCCTCGTCATGCTGAACGACGAGAAGCTCTACCCCGTCAACCTCGGCCTGTTCATGTGGAACAGCGTCACGCAGCAACAGCCCGAGTACTACTCGCTGGTGATCACCGGATCGCTCGTCGCCGTCGTCCCGCTGATCGTCGCCTTCGTCTGCCTCCAGCGCTTCTGGCGCTCGGGCCTGACCGCGGGCGCGGTGAAGTGACCATGCTCGCACAGGAAGGCACCCTCCCGAACGGCTCGGACCTGCCGGCCGCGGCCCGCAGCCCGCGGACCGCCCTCGCGATGGGATCCGAGATCCACCGCTCGCTCGTCGCCGAGGGCGCCCTGGACCGTCTGGCCCGGATCGCCACCCTCGACGCGACCGCTCCCATCACCGACTTCGCAGCCGTGGACCCCGCCGAACTGGCCGCCTTGGAGGTCCTGTTCACCCACTGGGGCGCGCCGCTGCTGACCGACGACGCGCTCGCCCGCATGCCGCGGCTGCGGGCCGTCGTCCACGCTGCCGGCTCCGTCAAGCACCACGTCACCGCGTCGGTCTGGAAGCAGGGCATCACCGTGTCCTCCGCCGCCGACGCGAACGCGGTGCCGGTCGCCGAGTTCACGCTGGCCGCCATCCTGTTCGCGAACAAACGCGTCCTCGACATCGCCCACGACTACGCCGTCTCCCGCGAACAGCCCGCGCTGCTCCCGTACTTCAGCGGCTACGGCAACCACCGCCGCACCGTCGGCATCGTCGGCGCCTCCCGCGTCGGCCGGCGCGTCATCGACCTGCTGCGCCCCTTCGACCTGAACGTGCTGCTGCACGACCCCTACGTGGATCCGGCCGACGCCAGGGCCCTCGGAGTCGAGCCCGTCGAGCTGGACGACCTGGTCCGGCGCAGCCACGTGGTGAGCATCCACGCACCCCAACTCCCCGAGACCCGGCACATGTTCGACGCCAGACGGCTCGGCCTGATGCGGGACGGCGCGACCCTCGTCAACACCGCGCGCGGCTCGCTCGTCGACACCGAGGCGCTCACCGAGTGTCTCGTCACCGGACGCCTGCACGCCGTCCTCGACGTGACGGAACCCGAGGTGCTGCCCGCCTCGTCCCCGCTCTACACGCTGCCCAACGTGCTGCTCACCCCGCACATCGCGGGTTCCCTCGGCAACGAGCTGGGCCGCATGACCGACTGGGCCGTCGACGAGGTGCAGCGCTACGCCCACGGGCTGCCGTTCGCGTACGGGGTGGGCCCCGACGAGCTGACCCGCTCGGCCTGAACGGCGACGGCCGCATCCGCGTCCCGCCCCCGACCACCCCCGAAGGGAGCTCCATGCCCGCCCCCGCTGACCGCCGTGTCCTCGTCGTCGGCATCGACGGCGTCCGCCTGGACACGCTGCGCCGGCTGCCCACGCCCCACCTGGACGCCCTCGCCGCCGAGGGTTTCCTCGCGCCCGTCGAGGTCGACGACCGCACCCCCACCATGTCCGGCCCCTGCTGGGCGACCGTCGTCACCGGCGTCGGCGTCGACAAGCACGGGGTGTGGAGCAATGACTTCTCAGGCCACCGGCTCGACGTCTTCCCGGACTTCGCGACCCGCCTGGCGCGGCAGTACGGCCGCCGCACGTTCGTCGCGGCCGGCTGGCAGCCGCTCCTCCAGGTGGGCGACGGCGGCCCGCTCTTCCGCGCCCCCTCCAGGAGCGTCCACGTCGCCCCGACCGAGGACACCCCCGAGGCCTGGGACCGCTGCGACGAACAGATCACCGGAGAGGCGGCGCGCGTCCTCGCCGACGCGGGCGACGACATCGACGCGTCCTTCGTCTACCTGGGCGCACCCGACGAGACGGCCCACCACCTGGGCTGCGGTGAGGCGTACGAGGAGTCGGTGCGGCGGGCGGACGCGCGGGTCGGCCGGCTGTTCGACGCGGTGCGCGGCAGGCCCACGTACGACCGGGAACACTGGACGGTCCTCGTCGTGACCGACCACGGGCATGCCGACGCCGGTGGCCACGGCGGCCGTTCGGCGCAGGAACGCACCGCGTGGGTGATCGCCGCCGGCCCGGAGATCGGCGCGGCGCCCGCGGTCGTGCGCCATGTCGACGTCGCCGCCCAGGTGTTCGCCTCGCTGGGCCGCGAAGCCGACCGGCACTGGACGCTCGACGGCCGGCCGTTCACGCCCGTCGGGACGTCGGGGCTCCGGGTGTCGGAGGGGACGTCCGGAGTCCTGGACGCGCGGCCCTCGGAGATGGCGGCCCCCTGAGGGGAGCGGTCGAGGGAGCCCCGGGTCCGCCGAGCGCGGCCCGGGGCTCCTGGTGCTCAGCCCAGCTTCACGGTGATCTTCTGGGTGACGCCCGCGGTCGCGCCGAGGTCGCCGAAGGTGAGCGTGAGCGCGGACCCGGTGGTCGCCGAGGTGACGGTCGAGGGCTTCGATGTCACCGAGGCGACCGCCCTGCTCCAGGTGAGGGTGAGACCGCTCTGCGCGCGCATCGGGTCGCTGACGCAGACGACCGCGGTGCCGTCGCTCTTCTCGCTGATCATCACCGAACACGGCTTGCTCGCCGTGAGGGTGCCCACCGTGCCCGCGAACCAGAAGTTCACCCCGGTGAAGCCCAGCGAAGGGACGCTGACGCCCTGCTGGTCGTCGGTGTTGGCGAGCACGGTCAGCCATGTCGTGGCGGCCGCCCTGGCCTGCGTCTGCGCGACGGACGCCCCCGGCATGAGCGTGTAGGCGTAGGTGGCGGCCGAGGGAGCGGTGCCGTGATCCACGTACATCGTCAGGTACTTGCGGTTCAGGACGGTCGTGGAGCCGCCCTTGTTGATGTCGCTCCACCTGCCGTCCCGCGCCTCGCGCAGTGCCTTGACCGTGGCGCCGCCGGGAAAGACGTAGCCGCCGTGGCCGGCGATGTGGGCCCACGAGGTGCCGGACAGTGTCGCCGACCAGGGGTAAGTGGCGGGCTTGACCGCGCCGTTGACGGTGAAGGCGGAGTTGCCGGTGGGCCCCAGGTTGCGGTTGTCGACCGTCGACTCCACCGCCGTACCGTCCGTGCAGGTGATGCCGGCGCCCAGGCAGACGATCGCGTCGTCGAGGCAGAACCACGACTTCTTCGCCAGCAGCGTGCTCTGCAGTCCCTTCAGGTACTGGCCGATCGCGGCCCGCTGCCCGTCCGTCGCCCCGCCCACCCAGTTCACGTCCGGCAGGGACGCGCCCCAGTCCCCGCCGGCCCCGTCCGCGAGCGCCTTGCGGGAGGCCGTGACACCGGGCAGCCGGTACGGGTCCACGGTGGGCCAGAAGGCGTCGCTGTACTGGCCGTTGGCGTACGTGTCGCCCCACCAGTAGAGCATTCCGGAACCGGTGTGCCAGCCGCGCAGGTTCTCGCCGTTGCCCGTCTCGTAGTAGGTGATGCGGCGGTCCGCCATGCTGATCGACGCGGCCCAGCCGGGGCGGCGGTGGGTGGCCCGGGCCATGTTGGTGAACAGGCGGTGCCCGGTCGGCTCGGCGATCGCCGACACCGAGGTGTCGTCCTGAACGCCCTTGAGCCGGGACAGACTTGTCAGTCCCAGGGAGGGGTCGCTCAGGGGCGGGCTGTAGTAGTCGCGCTGCATCCACCCCTTGACCAGCCCGCGCCAGCGCGCGTTCTCCGTGCTGCTCGCGCCCTGCCCGAGCAGCACGATCGAGGCGAGGATCGGGTGGCCGCGCAGATGGTCGTCCTGCTGGACGTGCCGCGGGTCCGAGGCGGACACCCCGCGGCTGACGGCCCGGCCGGAGACGCCGTCCATCACCAGGCCGTTGTAGAGGAAGGGCGCCCATGCCTTCTCCACCGCGTCGAAGACGATCTGCCGGCCCGCGTCGGTGACCGCCCACGTGGATCCGGCGAGCAGGGCGAACAGTATGCCGAGCCCGCCGAGCATCACCGACCCGTACGACCCGGTGTAGGGGACGGTGGTGTGCTGGATGAACGAACCGTCCGTGTACAGCCCGTCCCCGGAACTCACGTACGGGAAGACGGGGGAGAGGGCGTCCCGGGCCAGTGCGATCTTCGCGGCGTTCGCGCCGACGACCCCGCGCAGGGCCAGCACCCGGCACAGGTCGACCCGGTTGGCGCCGGTGCTCGTCCCCGTGTAGGCGGCGACCGCGGAGTCCGGCACGAAGTGGTCGACCGCGGCGAGGTATCCGCTGATCCGCGCGGCGGACAACTGGTCGTACATCAGCACGCACACGTCGAGCAGCGCCTGCGGTGCGCCGATCTGCCAGCTGTACCAGTTGCCGTAGCGGGTCTGGGCCGCGTTGTAGACCTCGTCGTGGAGGTGGTCGAGGCCGGTGACGATCGCGTCGCGCAGGGCGCTGTCGCCGGTCAGCCCGGTGCCCTGCTGGGAGTAGGCCTGCGCGAGCGTGGCGAGCCGGGTGTAGCTGGTGTTCAGGTTGCCGGAGAAGCCGTAGGACTCCTGGTCGGTGTCGGGGTCCGGGTCGGCGTAGACCAGGTCGGGCCAGAGCGAGCCGGTGGCCGGTGCCATCGTGGACCGCAGACCGCTCGCGGTGGTCCCGAGGTCGGCGAGCCGGCTCTTGAACGGTTCGGCCGTCGGGCTGAACCCCTCGCCCAGGATCAGGGTGCGCCACGTGGCGCGCAGCGTCGCGAACTCGTCCACGGCCTCGGTGGTCGCCGCGGGACCGGGTCTCACCGAGGGAGCGGCGGGTGCTGCATCGGCGGCGCCGTGCGCCCCGAGCGCGAGAGCGGTGCCGCTGCTTGCGGCGAGAAAACCACGGCGTGACCAACGAGTCGTCATGACGGCGGTTTCTAGCACGCCTTCGTTCAAACGCTCAACAACCCTTACCAAATTGACCGTATCGATCGTTTGGTGGGGTGGACGGTTCCGGCGGCCTGAACGCCGCGGGCCGCGCTCGCGTATCACTCCCCGCAGACGGCCCCAGACCACGCGCACGGAAGGGGAACAGTGTGCCGCCACCACCCGAACGCGGGCGATCCACCGGCCGCTCCGCCATCGAACCCACCCACATCCAGCGTCGCCGCCGCACCGAGGCCCTGGCGGAACTCGTCCGGCAGGTACGTGAGGACGACGAGGGGCGCGACGCCGACGAGGGCTACGAGTCGGTCCCGCTGCCGACGCGCCGCACCCTGCCGCCCTCCGACGACGACACCGAGGAACTGACACCGGTCCCTGCGACACGGAAACCACCCCGGATCCGGACGCGGACCCGGCGCCGCACCGCGCTCGCGGTCGGCGTCGCCGCCGCGGCCCTCACCGGAATCGCCCTCGCGCTCCTGTTGTCGGGCGCGTACCAGAACCAAGCGTCCCGGGCGGGTAGCGGCGCCCGGACCCCGGCGGCACCCGTCGGCCGTGCCTCCTCCGGCGCACCGGACCCGGACGGTGCGGGCACACTCCGACAGGGCGACAGCGGCCCGGAGGTGACGGCCCTCCAGCAACGCCTGCTCCGGATCCCGAACGTGTACGAGGACGGCGCCACCGACGGCACCTTCGACGCGCCGCTCGCCGACGCGGTGGCCCGCTTCCAGCTCTGGTACGGCATCCGCGGCGACGAGTCCGGCGTCTACGGAGACGACACGCGGGCCGACCTGGAGTCCCGGACGACGCTGCCGTGACCGCCCGCACGCCGCGTGGTCGACGGTGCCCGCGGGGAGTCCGTCACCGGGTGACGTCGCCACCCTCCCGCGCCCGCGAGGCCGGCCCGTCCTCCGTGCGCGACCGTCCGAGGGCCCCGGTGTCCACGATCAGGTCCGCCCGCTCCCGTGTCGCGGCGATCAGTTCGGCGTTGCGCTGATCGGGACCGAGCACCCACGCCACCGCCGTGTCGTGGTCCTTGCCGAACTCCTCGTGGCGCGCCACGAGCCGCCGGACGCGCTCGGCGTCCTCCAGGTCGCAGAACCACACCTCGTCGAGCTGCTCGCGCGCCCGGACCCAGGCCGGGTCCCGGAGCAGCAGGTAGTTGCCCTCGGTGACGATCAACCGGGCGGACCGGGGGACCGGAACGGCACCGGCCAGGGGCTGTTCGAGGACACGCTCGAATCCGGGCGCGTACACGAGGCCCTCCTCCTCGTCCGCGCGCAGCCGGCGCAGCAGCGCCGCGTACCCGGCCGCGTCGAAGGTGTCCGGAGCGCCCTTGCGGTCGCGCCGGCCGAGCCGGTCCAGCTCGGCGTCCGCGAGATGGAACCCGTCCATCGGCACATGGGCGACCCCGCAGGCCCCCGTCGCGTCGAGCCGCCGGACCAGCCGTTCCGCCAGCGTCGACTTGCCCGAGCCGGGACCGCCCGCGATGCCGAGGAGGGCGCGCCGGCCGGGCCGTACCAGCGAAGCCGCCCGCTCCACCAGGTCGTCGAAGGTCATGCGCGCCCCGCGAGGGGCCGGAGGGAGGCGATGTCCATGCCCTCCAGTATCGGCCTCGGGGGAATCCGGGGACGTCCTGTGCCGGACGGGGCAGGGATGCACCATGAACCAGGACGAACAGCAGATCCGCGCCCTCGTCGAACGCTGGGCCGCCGCCGTCCACGAGGGCGACCTCGACGGTGTCCTCGCCGACCACACGCCGGACATCGTCATGTACGACGTGCCGCCGCCCTACGAAGGCGTCCGCGGCATCGACGCCTACCGGGAGACCTGGCCTCCGTTCTTCGCCTGGCAGGCCCAGGGGGCGTCGTTCACCGTCGAGTCGCTCGACGTCGTCGCCGGCGACGACGTGGCGTACGCGCACGCCCTGCTGCGCTGCGGCACACCGGAGGAGTTCGCGAAGAACCCCGACATGAGGCTGCGTCTGACCCTCGGACTCCGCAAGGAGGGCGGGCGTTGGAGCGTCGCGCACGAACACCACTCGTTCCCGGACGACACTCCGTGACGCCGTCGCGGACGCGCCGCGGAGCCGACGGCGACGCGTGTGGCGCTCGACACCCGCTGGACCCGGCAAGCGGGGGAACACTGTGGGTATGACTGAGCTCGGCCTGCCGAAACAGATCCTGGCGTGCCTCTTCGACCTCGACGGCGTCATCACCAGGACCGCCGTGGTCCACGCGGCCGCCTGGAAGCGGACGTTCGACGACTTCCTGCGCGACCGCGACGGAGAGGGCTTCCGGCCCTTCGACAAGGACCACGACTACGCGGAGTACGTGGACGGGCTGCAGCGCGCCGACGGCGTGCGCACCTTCCTCTCCTCGCGCGGCATCGAGATCCCCGAGGGCACCCCGGACGACCCGCCGGACCGCGTCACCGTCCACGGGCTGGGCAACCGCAAGAACGACCTGCTGCTCGAGATGATCCGCACCGACGGCGTCGAGGCCTACGACGGCACGCTGCGCTACGTCGAGGCCGTCCGGGCCCGCGGCCTGCGCACCGCGGTCGTCTCCTCCAGCGCCAACTGCCGGGACATCCTGCGCTCGGTGGGCGCCGAGGACCTCTTCGACGTACGGATCGACGGTGTCGTGGCCGCCGAACGACGGCTGCCGGGCAAACCGCGCCCGGACACCTTCCTGGCCGCGGCCCACGACCTCGGCACCGACCCCTCCGCCGCCGCCGTCTTCGAGGACGCGCTGGCCGGCATGGACGCCGGCCGCTCGGGCCACTTCGGGTACGTCGTCGGTGTCGACCGGGTCGGCCAGGGCGACGCACTGCGCGACCACGGCGCCGACATCGTCGTACAGGACCTGTCCGAGCTGACGGAGGAGGCGTGATCACCCACACGTCGTACGGCGTCGAGCCCTGGACCCTGCGCGAGAGCGACCTGCACCTGCGGCTGCTGCCGCAGAGCGAGTCCGTGTTCGCCCTCGCCAACGGCCACGTCGGCTGGCGCGGCAACCTCGACGAGGGCGAACCCCACGGCCTGCCCGGGTCCTACCTCAACGGCGTCCACGAAGTGCACCCGCTGCCCTACGCCGAGGCGGGCTACGGCTACCCGGAGTCCGGGCAGACCGTCATCAACGTCACCAACGGCAAGCTGATCCGGCTGCTCGTGGACGACGAGCCGTTCGACCTGCGGTACGGACAGCTGCGGTCCCACGAGCGGGTCCTCGACCTGCGCAGCGGTCTGCTCACCCGCACCTGCGAGTGGACGTCGCCGGCCGGTTCCACGGTCCGCGTGCGCTCCACCCGGCTCGTGTCCTTCACCCAGCGGGCGATCGCCGCCGTCGCCTACGAGGTGGAACCCCTCGACGACCGGACCCGGGTGGTCGTGCAGTCGGAGCTGGTGGCCAACGAGCAGCTGCCCGGCCGCTCCGGGGACCCCCGCGCCGCGGTCGCCCTGGAGTCGCCGCTGGAGTCCGAGGAGCACTTCGCCACCGGCCGCAGGCTGCGGCTCGTGCACCGCACCCGGCACAGCGCCCTGCGCGTCGCCGCGGCGGCCGACCACGCCGTCAAGGGACCCGACCGCACCACCATGACCAGCGAGAGCAGCGACGACCTCGCCCGCCTCACGGTCACCTCCGTCCTGGAACCGGGCCAGACCCTGCGCGTCGAGAAGCTCGTCGCGCACGGCTGGTCGGGCAACCGCTCCCTGCCCGCCGTGAGCGACCAGGTCGACGCCGCGCTCGCCGCCGCCCAGCACGGCGGTTGGCAGGGACTCGTCGACGAACAGCGCGCCTACCTGGACGATTTCTGGGCGCGCTCCGACGTGGAGGTGGACGGCGACGAGGAGATCCAGCAGGCCGTCCGCTTCGCCCTCTTCCACGTCCTGCAGGCGGGCGCCCGCGCCGAGCGGCGCGCCATCCCCGCGAAGGGCCTGACCGGGTCCGGGTACGACGGTCACGCCTTCTGGGACACCGAGACGTTCGTGCTGCCGCTGCTCACCTACACCTCGCCCGACGCCGTCGCCGAGGCGCTGCGCTGGCGCCAGAGCACCCTGTCCGCCGCCCGGGAGCGGGCGGCCCAACTCGGCCTGCGGGGCGCCGCGTTCCCCTGGCGGACCATAGCGGGCCCGGAGGGTTCCGCGTACTGGCCGGCCGGGACCGCCGCGTTCCACGTGAACGCCGACATCGCCGACGCCGTCGTCCGCTACACCGCCACCACCGGCGACACGGACTTCGAGCGCGAGACCGGTGTCGAGCTGCTGACCGAGACGGCACGGCTGTGGCGCTCACTGGGCCACCACGACCACCAGGGGCATTTCCACATCGACGGGGTGACGGGCCCCGACGAGTACAGCGCGGTCGCGAACGACAACACGTACACCAACCTGATGGCCCGCGCGAACCTCCTCGCCGCCGCGGACGTCGTCGAGCGGCACCCGCGGCGCGCCGCCGAACTCGGCGTGGACGAGGAGGAGAGCGCGGCCTGGCGCGACGCGGCCGACGCGATGCACATCCCGTACAACGACGAACTCGGTGTCCACGAGCAGAACGCGGGCTTCACCCGCTACCAGCGCTGGGACTTCGCCGCCACGCGCCCCGACCAGTACCCGCTGATGCTGCACTTCCCGTACTTCGACATCTACCGCAAGCAGGTCGTCAAGCAGGCCGACCTCGTGCTCGCCATGTACAAGTGCAGCCCGTTCTTCGACGACGAGCACAAGGCACGCAACTTCGCCTACTACGAGCCCCTCACCGTCCGGGACTCCTCTTTGTCCGCCTGCTGCCAGGCGGTGATGGCCGCCGAGACGGGTCACCCGGGGCTCGCCTACGACTACCTGGTCGAGGCCGCGCTGATGGATCTGGAGGACCTGGAGCACAACACCCGCGACGGACTGCACATCGCCTCGCTCGCCGGGACCTGGATGGCGCTCGTCGCCGGATTCGGCGGACTGCGGCACCACGGCGACACCCTGGAGTTCGCACCCCGGCTGCCCGAGCGGTTCAGCCGTCTCGCGTTCTCCCTGGAACTCCTCGGCCGCCGGCTGCGCGTGGAGATCCACCAGGACGTCGCGACGTACACGCTCGCGAGCGGAGAGCCCCTGGAGATCCACCACTACCGGGAGCCGTTCACCGTCGACGCCGACAAACCCCACAGCCTGCCGATCCCGGCGCAACGGTCACGCCCCGCCCCGGACCAGCCCGCCCACCGGCGGCCGAACAGCCAGGGGCGGGACGAGGCCGGGGAGGGTTCCGCCGCGCTCAGTCGCGGGTGATGCCGGGCGCGATGTCCTCGTGCCGCTCCGGCGGAGCCGTGGCGGGTCCGCCGGACCGCGTGGCGCCGCGGACCGCGGACGCGGCGGACCTGCCGCAGAACGCCGGCTCCAGGGTGCGGTACATGGTGTTGAGCACCTTGGTGTTGTTGGAGGTGTTGGCGAGCGCGGTGAGGCTGCGCTTGCCGTCCTTCGTGGTGAACGCGTACGAGTAGTAGCCCTGCACGGTGCCGGTGTGGCCGTACACGGAGATCCCGCACGACAGGTCACGGCGGCGCAGACCGAGGCCGTAGGCCGTGTTGCTGTTGACCTGTGTCCACTTCTTCATCTGGGTGAGCTGCGCGGCGGACATGAGCTTGCCGCGCGCGAGGGCGGAGAGGAACACGTCCAGGTCGTGCGGGGTGGAGATGATCGCGCCCGCGCTCTGCGCCCAGGAGGCGGTCTGCCGGGTGGAGTCGACCAGCGCCGTGCCGGCCGCGTCGGGCGTGAGGTAGCCGTTGGCGTGGCGGCCCGGGATCGTCGCGTCGGGATGGACGTAGACGGTGTCGGCCAGGCTCAGCGGCGTGAAGATGCGCTTCTTGTACTCGGCGGCGACACCGTGCCCGGTGAGCTTCTCGATCAGCAGGCCGGCGACGACGAAGTTGGTGTTCGAGTACGAGTAGGCGGCACCGGGCGCGTTCGTGCGCGCCTTCCTGAGGGACAGCTTCACCAGGTCCCGGTAGCTGAACACCTTGGTGCGCACGGCCTCGAAACCGGGGACGGTCCGGGCGAACAGGTCGTTCGTGTAGTCGTACAGACCGCTGCGGTGGCTCAGGATGTGCCGCACGGTGATGCGGTTGTCGGGCAGCAGCCCCGGCAGGTAGCTGTTGACCGACGTGTCGAGCTTCAGTTTGCCCTCGTCGACCAGCTGGAGGAGGACGACGGCGGAGAACGTCTTGGTGATGCTGCCGACGCGGAAGCGGTCGTTCGTGCTGATCGTCCGCCGGGTGGCCCGGTCGGCGAGTCCCTCGACCAGTCGGTGCACCGTGCCGTTGTCGTCGATTCTCGCCATCGCTCCCGGAGCGCCCTGCGTGCGGGCCGTGCGCAGGATGGCGCGCAGCCCCGCGTCGTCGGGCGCCGCAGCGACCGCCGCGGCCGGCCGGGCACCCGGACCGTCCGGGTCCGCCGGGGTCACGGCCTGGGCCGGGGCCGCCAGCAGCGACACCAGAACCGCGCCCAACGCCGTGCCCGTACCCACCGTTCCTGAGACCATCTGATTCTTCTCCCCTGTGCCGTCTGCCGGTTCGCCGTGCCGGCCCGGACCGCGCCGCGGATGCGGGCGTCGCCCCCATCTGTACGCGCTGAAGACGCGCGGGGGTCGCATTGCCCGCCGGTGAACCGGAATCCGTGGACGGGAATCGGTGGATTGGCGGAAAGCGGCCGTCGGGGGACGCGTGACCGAGGGGCGACGGTGCCCGGCGCCGTGCTGACGGACCGCCGGGTGGTGCGGGGCGCGATCCGGTTGACGGCCGGTCAGCCGCCGAAGAGCTGCGTCCAGTACGTCCCCGCCCGGCCGCCGCCGGCGAGGCCGACGCCTATGTGGGTGAAGTCGCGCTTGAGGATGTTGGCGCGATGGCCGGGGCTGTTCATCCAGCCGAGGACCACCTCGGCGGGGGAGCGCTGACCGCAGGCGATGTTCTCCCCTATGGTGCGCCGCCCGGAGCCCGCGGCGGCGGCCCGGTCCCAGGGCCGGCGGCCCTCCGGAGAGGTGTGCGCGTAGAAGTCGCGGGCCACCATGTCGGCGCTGTGGCCCTGGGCCGCGGCCGTGAGCGGGGAGTCGGGGGCGAGGGGCGGCAGCCCGTGCGCGGTGCGCTCGGTGTTGGTGAGCGCGATGACCTCCCGGGCCGTGCGCTCCAGGCCCGCGGGGCTGAACGGCCGTGCCCACAGCGCGGTCCAGTACAGGTCGCCGGAGCGGGCGTCGGCGACCTGGCCCAGTCCGGCCTGCTCGAACCCGGGGTCGCACACGGTGCTCCGGGACCGCTCCGAGGACAGGCAGTACTCCACGAACTCGCGCGGGGTGCGCGGCCCGGAGACCAGGTGCTCGCCGATGGTCAGGTAGGCGTACCCGGAGGAGACGACGCGCTGGTAGACGGAGACCCCGTCCGGGCTCTCCGCGCTGAGCAGGCCTCCGGCCGCCATACCGGCGGCGTGGGCCCGCGCCGCCGTCATGAGCCGCGCGTCCAGGGCGACGGGCGGGGAACCGGCCGCCGCACGCGCGGAGTTCGCGGCCTCGAGGAATCCGTGCGTGGCCGTGCCGTCACCGGACGTCGGACCGGAACCGGCGCCCGCGCCGATCGGTCCGAGGTCCAGCAACGTCGGGGTCCGGACGACCGGAGCCACCCCCCGCCCCGGGTGCGGTCGCGTGGCCGGCGAAGGGCTCGGCGGTGCGGCGGAGGGCGCGGAGTCGGAGTCCTCGGTCACTTCGATGCCGAAGTCTCTTGCCACACCGGCGAGTCCGTCCGCGTACCCCTGGCCGAGGGCGCGGAGCTTCCATGACGTGCCGCGTCGGTACAGCTCGGCGAGCAGCAGTACCGTCTCCGCCTGGGGCCGGGGAGGGGTGAAGCGGGCGATCGTGCGGCCGTCCGGCGCGCTGACCAGCAGGGCGGGGGAGGGGAGACGTCCGAGGGGTGTCCCGGGATCGGCGGGGCTGACGACGACGGTGACCCGGTCCGCTCCCGGCCGCAGCCGCGCCGGGTCCACGGTGAGACGGTCGCCGTCGAGCCGGACACCGGGCGCCGACGTCTGGTTGTAGAACACGAAGTCCCCGTCGCCGCGCACCTGGCCGTCGGTGTCCGTGACGAGCGCGGACACGTCGAAGGGGCCCGGCACCCTGAGGGTCAGGGCACCGCCCGGCAGTGGGGTGTTGCCCCCGGGAACCAGCTCGCTCATGCCACCGCCCGTCGGTCGGATGATCCGCGCCGCACGCCGGCAGGAGGCGCGGCACGGGCCGTCAGACGCTCAACGGACCGCCCGATCCTTCGGGTTCCCGCGCTCGGCGAGAGGGTCGGCGGGTGCGGCGGCCGAGCGCATCGAGCGCAGGGCCAGCAGCATGACACCGATGTCGTCCAGGTAGACGGGGTCGGGTACGAGGTCCGTCGGCAGCACCAGGTAGAGGACGGCGCCCCAGAACACCCACTTGGATCCCGTGGGCAGTCCGGCCCGCCGCAGATCGCGTCGGGTGCGCACGAGACGGCCCAGCAGGACCAGTGCGACGCCGAGCAGGGCGGCCGCGAGGACCGCGACGATGATGACCACGGTCCATGAGGTCGTATCCATGCGTCCGTCCAGGGCTCTCGTCGGGATGTGACTGCCTTCCGTGTGCCCGCTCGCGCCCCGGCTATCGCACCCGGTTCGGCCATCCGTACGACGCTCCCGCTTCTCGCCGAGGGGTCAGTGCCGCGGGTGGGGGTGGTCCACCAGGGCCTGGGACACCGTGCGGATGCTCCGGGCGATGTGCTGGAGCTGCATCAGCTCGGCGGCGTAGAGCTTGATGGTGTGCTCGATGACGCCCTCGTGCAGGCCGAGGCCGGGCAGTTCGGAACGGGCGGTCTGCAGGGCGGTGCGGGCGACCCGTATCTCCTGCTGCACCTGGAGCTGTGCGTGGCGGGCGAGCAGCACGGGGTGCTTGTGCAGCACGGGATAGCTCGCGTACCGGCTCGGCACCAGCTCGCGCAGCCATTTCACCGCCGAACGCTCCCAGTCGAAACTGCCGGGTGTCTTGACCTGGCACGGCCAGTCCGAGGTGATCGGGGAATACGTCAGGGCCATGTTCATCGCTTCCGGGTTACGTCGGCGGGGGACTCTGGGGCGGCCCCGGCATAGGGGATGACCGGGGCCGCCACCACGGGTCTCGCCGAGGCGAGTCCCGCTCGATCACCCGGGACCCGTTGCGGGTAGGAGCGGACGGCCCCGGGTGGTCAGGGTCGTGACCTGGAGGCCTCCGGGTCGCGATCCGCAAGAAGTATTTATATATACCGCCAGATGCGCAAGGACATGAAAACATTCATGCGTGCTTTGATGTGATTGATCCCGTGATGCCGTGGTGACAGCCGGTACGGGAAGGGCGGCCGAGGGCCGGTGCGGTCAGTCCTTCAGGAAGAACTGGTGCTGCTCGGCGACCTGCTCGTACTCCTCGAGTCGCCCCTGGGTCCGCTCCGGATCGGCGTCGGTCATGGCCTGCAGGAGGGCCGCCGACAGCACCACGGGCGCCGCGTAGGAGTCGAAGACGAGCCGGGAACCGGTTCCGGTGGCGAAGGTGACGTCCGCCTCGTCCGCCAGCGGGCCGAGCCCCAGGTCGGTGATCAGGGCCACCTGGAGACCGGCGCTGCGCGCGACCCGCATGGCCGTGAGCGTCTCGTGCGCGTGCCGGGGCATCCCGAAGGCCAGCACCCAGGTGCCGCCGGCCTCCCGTGACTGGAGCAGCGCGTCGTAGGCGACCGAGCCACCGCGCGTCACCATCCGGACGTCCGGATGGATACGACGGGCGGCGTACGTGAAGTACTCGGCGAGGGACACGGAGATGCGCAGCCCGAGGACCGTCAGGGGGGTCGACTCCGACAGGGCCCGGCCGACGCGGATCACCTCGTCGGGGTCGGCGAAGTCCCGCCGCAGGTTCTCCAGGTTCTCGATCTCGGCGTCCACCGCGGCCTGCAGCTCGTTGCTGGTGACCTCGGCCGGTGTGCCCGGTGTGCTGCCCAGGGCGCTGAGCGCGATCGCCTGGAGCCGTTCCCGTAGCGCCGGGTAACCGCTGAAGCCCACCGCCGCCGCGAAACGGGTCACCGAGGGCTGGCTGACACCCACCCGCTCGGCGAGGTCGGTGATCGAGAGGAACGCCGCCTCGGTGATGTGCTCGATCAGGTACTGGGCGATCCTGCGCTGGCCCGGAGAGAGCCGGGGACCGTCGAACAGCTCCCTGAGCTGGGACATGGGAGCGGCGCCCGCCTCGGGTGCCGTGCGGCCCGAGGTGATCGCGGATGCCTGTGCGCGTGCCTGCTGCGGCGATGGCACCGGTGCGCCTCCTTCGTCTCCCACGAGAACTCAACATAGCTCACGGACCGTGTTGACCTGGGCGGGCGGCGCTGCGAACGGGGCCTGCGACGATCCCCGGCGGCCCGGCGGCAAAGCCGGTCACCGGATCGCGCGGGCCGCGTCCGTCACCGCGCCGACGTGGACCGACGGTTTCGGCCCGGCGGTGATCCCGGACGGAATTCGGCGTCTGCCGGGCAACTTTCGGGGCAACCGACCGTGGAGGCACGGGGAGGCCTGCTCGCGACGCGACGTCGGCGGGAAGCCCCCGGTGCCGCCTTCGCCCCGCAGGAGTCGGCGCGGCGACCGGTGACATGGAGGGTGTGATGATGGTGCTGCTGGACACGAGCGCGACGCACGAGGCGGTGTCCGCGTGAACGCCGGAGCGGTGGCCCGAGAGGGCCAGGTCGGCGCCCGCCGGGCGGCCACCGGAACGGCACGCGAAGGCGCGGCCCGGGCGGGACTGACCGCGCGTGGCGTGATCTACGCCCTGGTCGGCGTCCTCGCCCTGCGCATCGCCTTCGGCGGCAGCGGGCAGCAGGCGGACCGCGGCGGTGCCCTGCAGGAGATCGCCTCCAAGCCCTTCGGCGCCGTCCTGTTGTGGGCGCTCGGCATCGGCGTCGTCGGCATGGCGCTGTGGCGGCTGTCCGAGGCGGTGTTCGGCTCCGCCGGCGAGGACGGCGGCAAGCCGACCAAGCGCCTGATGGCGGCCGGGCGATGTGTCTTCTACGGATTCGTCGCCTACTCCGTGCTCTCCTTCGCCGCCGGATCGCGCGGCAGCGGAGCCGGTGACAAGAAGTCCCGCGACGTGACGGCCAAGGCGCTCGGCATACCCGGCGGCCAGTGGATCGTCGGCGCCGTGGGTGTGGGACTCGTCGCGGCCGGCGTGTGGATCGCGGTGCGGGCCATCATGCGCAAGTACCACAAGCACCTGAAGCTCGGCGAGATGTCGAAGCGGGTCCGCCAGGTCGTCGACGTGACGGGTGTGGGAGGCGGAACGGCGCGCGGCGCCGTGTTCGCCGCGGCCGGTGTGTTCGCCGTGCGGGCCGCGATCGACTACGAGCCCGACAAGGCCAAGGGGATGGACGACACGCTCCGGTCCTTCGCGGGTACCCCGATGGGTCCGTGGCTGCTGGCGCTCGTCGCCGTGGGCCTGATCCTGTTCGGTGTGTTCTCGTTCGCGATGGCGCGGTGGCGCAAGGTGTGACGCGACTCGGCGGCCTCGGGCCGCCGTCCCGCGGCGGCGATACGGGCGGTGCCCCCAGGAGGGGCACCGCCCGCCGTGCTGTGGCCGGTCGTGCATGCCGGGACATCCGCGTGGACCGCACGGGGGACCTGATTTCCGGAAGCGAACCGCGTCCACCATTCTGAACAACCGCCACTTCGCGACAAGTTGACGCACAGTCATGGACAGTCGCTGTGACGGGAGTTGAGGATGGGAGTCCCCATCCGTAGGAGTTGTTCACATGGACAGACGACGCCTGCTCTCCGGCGCGGCCGCTCTCACGGCCTCCGCGGCTCTCCTCCCCACCCTCTCCGGCACCGTTCAGGCCTCCCCACGGGCCGCCGCACCGGCCCTGCCGTCACGGGCCGCGATCACCGCCGTCCTGCGCCGCGTGGCCGACCAGTGGATCGGCGCCCACCCGGACCCCGGCGACAACGGCTGGGCCAACGCCACCTTCTTCAGCGGACTGCTCGCCCTCCAGGGGATGACGGGCAGCTCCCGCTACCTCACCTACGCCCGGAACTGGGCGGAGAAGCACGCGTACGGCCTCAGCGGCGGTGTGACCACCCGGCACGCCGACAACCACTGCGCCGGACAGGCCTACCTCGACCTCTACGAGCGCGAGCCCGAGGAGCGGAAACTCGCCGCGATCGAGACGTCGCTGCACCGGATGGTCCACGAGGACCAGCCGGACAAGAACGACGACTGGTGGTGGGACGACGCCCTGCACATGGCGATGCCGCCCTTCGCCCGCCTCGGCGCCCTGCGCGCTGACCCGGCGTACTGGCAGAAGCTCTACTCCCTGTACGACCACACCAAACGGGCCGAGGGCGGCCCCGGTCTGTACGACGCCGCGAGCGGCCTCTGGTACCGCGACAAACGGTTCCTGCCCGGCGGCATCGTCTCCCCCTCGGGCAGGCCCGTCGTCTGGTCCCGCGGCAACGGCTGGGTGGCCGGCGGCCACGTGAAGACGCTGAAGGCGCTGCCCGCCACCGAGGCACACACCGCCGAGTACCGCGACACGCTCACCCGTCTGGTGCGGGCCGTCGCCGGGGTGCAGCGCGCCGACGGCTTCTGGAACGTCGACCTCGCCGACCCGGCGCACCTGCCCGGCCCCGAGACCAGCGGCACGTCCTTCTTCCTGTACGGCACCGCGTACGCGGTCACCGCCGGTCTGGTCGACCGCTCGGTCCACCTCCCGGTCGCCGCCCGTGCCTGGAACGGCCTGGTGGCCACCGTCGTGCACCCCGACGGCTTCCTCGGCTACGTGCAGGGCGTCGGCGACCGCCCGGAGTCCAGTCAGCCCGTCACGTACGGCAGCACCGCGGACTTCGGCGTCGGCGCCTTCCTGCTCGCCGGGACCGAACTGGCCCGGCTGGCCCGCTGACCGACGGCACAAGGGTGCCCCCGCCGCGCACGCGACGGGGGCACCCGGGGACCGGCGGCCGGTCAGGGCTGTGCGGTGAGGGCGAAGCTCTGCGCCGCCGAGCCGTCACAGGCACGCTGGGTCAGCTGCACACTGTTCGCCGCCGACCCCGCGGCGGTCAGACACTTGCCGCTGTGCCGGGCGGCGAAGTGGTAGCGGCCGCCGCTCTCCTGCACCGGCTGCCACTGCTGGTTCTGTCCGCTCGACCAACTCCACAGCTGGAGTGCCGCGTTGTCGGCCGTCGACCGGTCGGTCACGTCGACGACCTGCTGCGGATTCGGACGGATCGTGATGCGGGTGTAACCGCTGTCGGTCGAACGGAACTGGAACTGCTGCGCCTGCGTGCCGTTGCAGGCGTACTGCTGGATCGCGGTCCCGTTGGCCGTGGCGGCCGCCCGGGCGTCCACGCAGGTGCCGTTGCCCGAGTTGGCCAGGGAGTACCAGGCGGTCTCGGAGACCGGACCGGCCGGCGGCACCGACCCGCCCGCTCCGCCGAGCCACTTCAGCCCGTCCAGCAGGAACCGGTTCTGGGTCGAGCTCGCGAAGGTCGACGACAGGGTGGTGTTCGTCGCGTAGTCCATCGCGTTGTGGCCGAAGTTGGCGTACAGCATCCTGTACTTCGTGTTGGTCCACAGGACCGGGTAGTAGCCGCTGTACCAGGTCTGGTTCGGGTCCGTGCCCAGCGGGAAGCTGCTGGGGTCGATCGAGGCGAGGATGCGGATGTCCGGGTTCTGCCGCAGGTCGTTGGACCAGCTGTACCACTCGCTGACCGACGAGGTGAACGTCGCCGGAAGGTTCGCGGTGGAGGGGTGCGTCCGGTCCTCCACCTTGAGGACGGCCGTGGTCGGGCCCCAGGTGTTGGACCGGAAGTCGCCCGTGCCGAGGAACTGGTTGTGGTACCACGGCCAGCTCTGCGCGTCGGTGGTGAAGGCCGAGACGTGGAAGCCCATCCAGGCGCCGCCCCCGCGCATGTACTGCTCGAAACCGGAGCGTTGGGCCGTGGTCTGCGGCAGGTCGTCGAGGAACAGGACGACCTGGTAGGCGTTCACGCCCCCGTTGCTGAGCAGGTCCCAGTTGTTGCTGGCCGTGTAGGTGAAGCCGTTCGCCGCGGCCTGCTTCGGGAACCAGTCGTTGGCCTCGTGGACGAAGCTGATGTGGGCCGCGTCCCAGGTGCCGTTGTAGAGGGCGAGCACCTTGAAGGGCGCCGCCGTGGTGTTCGCCTGCGCGGCCGGCGGTGAGGCCAGGCCGAGCAGGGTCGCCAGCAGGACGAGGAATCCGAGGACTCCGCGTGCCGGACCGGATCTGCTGATGTGCATCGGACGGTCCTTCCCGGAGGGGTCAGGGGTAGCTGACGAGGTTGGCGACATTGGTCGAGGAGTTGGAGGGCCCGCCCCGGTCGTTGACCACGTGCCGGATGGTGCCGGTGCCTCCCAGCGAGACCGTCACCATGTCCTTGAAGCGCACGTTGGCGTTGTTCGGCGCCTCGATGGCGTGCTCGGCGGCGACGGACGCGTTGACGTTGAAGTAGCAGTAGCTGCCGAACCCGTACACCTGATGGCTCGTCACGGACGGCGCGACCTTGTAGGCGGCGTAGCCCTGCGTCGAGCCGTTCATCCAGGCGGCCTGGTTGGGCGGGTCGTACGGCATCTCGTTCTGGTAGAAGTACGTGCGGCCGCCGTTGCCGTTCCAGACGGTCTGGTACTTCTGGTAGTGCTCGACGAACAGGCCGTACATGGTCACGTCGTCGCCGTTCACGACGAGCCCGGTGTCGGCCGTGTTGCTCGTCCAGCCGACTCCGCTGCCGTGGTCCGCCCGCCACAGCCACAAGTGGTCGCCGATGACGTCGTCGCTGTTGATCGTCAGGCTGGTGGTGGCCTTGCCCACGCCCGCGCCGCCGATGCGGAAGAACACGTCGTGCAGCGAACTGGGGTCGCCGGCGTGGTCCGCGGAGGAACCGCTCGGCCCCATCTCCAGCAATTGCGCGGAGTTGGTGGTGCCGGCGTCGATCAGCAGTCCGGCGAGCTGGACGCCGTCCACGTCGGCGACCGTCATGGCGGTGACGCCGTTGTCGGGGATGAGGGTGGCGAGGCCGAGGCCCAGCACCACGGTGTCGGGCCGGGTGACCTTGAGCGTCTGGTCGAGGTGATAGACGCCGGGGGTGACCAGCAGGTTCTTGCCCTGCGCCAGCGCGTCGTTCAGCTGCGCGGCCGTCGCGCCCGGCTTCACGACGAAGAAGTCCGAGAACGGCAGGGACGTCCCGGCCGGCGTCCCCGAACCCCACGAGACCCCGGTCGAGTTGGTGCGGACGCCGGGCACGAAGACCTTCCAGGCGCCCGCGGAGTCGACGTACAGGAACGGCTTCTCGCGGGAGACGGGGGTCTGGTTCACCGTGGTGTACGGCGGGCTGGGGAAGCTGTTCGCGGGAGCGTTCTTCGCGCCGACGAACACCATGTTCCAGTTCGAGCCGGTCCAGTTGGACCATTCGGTGTTCCGCGACAGCCACTGCTGCTGAGAGCCGGAGTTGACCTGGCCGTCGATCCGGGTGTCGGCCATGTAGCCGCCGCTGGACCAGCCGCCGTCGTCGAGGGCGAGGTTGCCCCGCAGGTGCATCCGCCGGTACGGCGCCGCCTGCGACACCGCCCACCGGTCGGAACCCGAGGCCGGGGTCACCGACAGGTTCTCCGCCGAACGCCAGAAGTTCTGGGTCGCGTTGCCCTGGAACCAGTCGGCCTCGGCGTGCACCGCGCCCCGGATCGTCACGTCGTCGGGAGACAGCCCGAGACCCGCCACCTGGGTGTAGAAGCCGACGTTGGCGTTGGCGTCGTAGGTGCCGGGCTTGAAGAGGAAGGCCTTGCGCGCGGTGCCGAACTGATTGGTCTGCTGCTGCTGGAACGCCGCGTCGAGGCTGCTCTGGATGGTGGCCGCGGGCGTCGACGGGTCGAAGACGGTGACGTTCGGGCCGAGGTCCGGTGTGCCGGGCGGCTGTTGGACGTCGACAGGGTTGACGGAGAAGGACTGCGCCGCCGAGCCGTTGCATGTGTACTGCTGGAACTGCACGCTGTCGGCCGTCGACGCGCTCGGCACGTCGAGGCACTTGCCGCTGTTGCGGTTCACGAAGTGGTAGGCGCCGCCGGACTCCGCCACAGCCTGCCACTGCTGGTTGGCGCCGCCGCCGTAGGTCCACAGCTGGACCGGCGCGGCGTCCGCGGCCGAGACACCGGTGACGTCCCAGGCCTTGGTCGCGTCGGCGCGGTTGTCGACCCGGTAGTAGCCGCCCGACGTGGCCGTGAGGCGCCACTGCTGTGCCTGGCTGCTGTTGCACGCGTACTGCTGGACGGCCGTTCCGTCGGCCGTACCGGCGGCCCGGGCGTCGACGCACTTGCCGCTGCCCGCGTTGACGACGGTGGCCCAGCCGGTCGGCAGGGCGGCGGCCGCGCCGGTGGCGGCCACCGCGTCGCCCTGCGCGGCGACGGACAGACCCGACAGGGTCGTCGCCACGAGCGCGGTCACCGTGAGCAGTCTCGGTATCCGGTGCCGGCCGGACGTTCTTCTGTTTCTGGACAGGGTGGAACGGGACATGGGAGCACTCCTGCGCTGGTGGGGGGTGTGACGAAGGTCAGCCGGTGTACTTCGCGAGGACGCGGGTGTAGTCCCAGTCCGACTGGCCCACGCCGGAGCAGCTGTCGGCGACCCCGCTCGTGCAGGGGCGGTCCCGGTTGACCGACCAGAAGGTCAGGCGTGCCAGATGGTGCTGCTGCGCGTAGCCGAGGATCGTCTGGAAGTCGGCGACCGTCACCGTCTCGTTCTGGTCGGTGATCCCGTTCATGGAGGAGATGCCCATGTCCCGGTACGCCTGGTCGTCGCTGTAGCCGTAGGCGTTCTTGAGGGCCGTCTTGAGGCCCTCGGCCGCACGGGTGGTCAGCGTCCCCATGTTCTGGCCCGCGCCGCCGAAGTCGAACGGCATGATCGTCCAGCTGTCCACGCTCAGGCCGGAGTTCGCGGCCCGGTTGATGAGGCTGGTGTCGGGGCCGCTCGTGCCCGTGCCGATGGTGACGTACACCTTCAGGCCGGGGTTGTTGGCCTTCACCGTCTTGAGGGCGTCGACCGTGCGCTGCTGGACGGTTCCGTTGCTGTAGGCGTCCGCCTCGATGTCGATGTCGATGGCCTTGAGCCCGTAGGCGTTGATGACCTTCTGGTAGGCGGCGGCGAGTTCGCCCGCGCTGGAGCAGGAGCTCTCCAGCTTGTTGCCGCTGTAGCCGCCGAACGACGGGATGATGTCGCCGCCGTTCGCGCGGACGGTGTTGACGGTCTGCTGGTCGACACCGCCGGTCAGCGCGCGGCTGCCGTCCCACTGCGGATTGCAGTAGCCGTTGCTGAGCACGAAGGCCAGGGTGAACCACTTCACGCCGGTCGCGTTCATCACCGTCGCCGGGTTCGGCGGGCTGCCCCAGCCGTTGTACAGGTACGGGGCGACGGCCATCGGCGCGCTCGGTGCGGTGCCGCCGCCGCCGGGCGCGGTCCACTTCTGGTTGGCGGCGCCCGTGCACGTCCATATCTGGACCGGGGTCGCGTTGGCCGAGGTGTTGCCGGTGACGTCTGCGCACTTGTTCGACTGCGGATTGACGAGGTCGTGGGCGGCGGTGACCGTCCACTTCTGGTTCGCGCCGCCGCCGCAGTCCCACAGCTGGAGGCGTGCGCCGTTGGCCGTCGAGTTGCCGGTGATGTCGAGGCACTTGCCGAGCGCGCGGACCGTGCCGTCCGAGCCGACCGTCCACTGCTGGGCGGCGGTTCCGTTGCAGTCGTAGAGCTGGACGGCGGTGCCGTTCGCCGAGCTCGCGGAGGCGACGTCGAGACACTTGCCGCCGAGGCCGGTGATCGTGCCGGTGGCGGCCGCCGCCGGGGTGGCGCTCAGGGCGCCGACGGAGAGGGTGAGCGCGGCGGTGGAGAGGGTGATACGGAGCGCGGTGGAGCGCGCGAGGGATGAATGGATCATCTGGGGGATTCACAGCCCTTCGCAGATGGCTGACGGTGGGGGGTGTTCATGTCCATGAACGGCAACTGCATTCATGGAGTCGTGGTGATCGGTGAACCTAAAGGTCTGCACCAGGGGCGTCAAGAGATGAAACAAAGAACCGTTCGAAATTGAAGGACCGCATGAGGAGTTGAAGGAGTGTGAGGGTCGCTGTTCGGCCAACTCGACCCGGTTCAACGGGTATTCGTCCGTCGCGCACGGTGTGGTCGTGGCCCGCGGTTCACTTCTTGAAGCGCGTCCGGACCGGCGGTCACGACTGGACCGACGCCTCGGTCACCTCGGGCGGTCGGGGCGTGTTCCGCTCCCGGCGGGCGGTGGCCCGCTGTGGCGCTCCGTTGCTCCGCCGGAGGGACCCCGTTCCCCCCAACGGCCGAGCCGGGCGAGTCCGCCCTCCCCGGCCCCCCTGCGGAGTGGTTCCCTGCCACGGCGAACCGACGAACGGGAGACGGCAGTGACCTCAGGTGTGGACAGTGGTCGGCAGCTCGCGGCGTTGCCGCTCCTGCGGGGCCAGAAGGCCCTGGTGACCGGGGCGAACTCCGGCATCGGACTGGCCACCGCGATCGCGCTGGGCCGCGCGGGCGCCGACGTGGTCGTCAACTACGTGTCCGGACAGGACGCGGCCGAGGACGTCGTCCGGCAGATCCAGGCCTTCGGCGTACGGGCCTTCGCGCACGAGGCGGACGTCTCCGACGAGGGCCAGGTCGTCGGCATGTTCGCGCGCATGCTGGAGGAGTTCGGCACCATCGACCTCCTCGTCGCCAACGCCGGACTGCAACGGGACGCCCCGGTCACGGAGATGACCATGGCGCAGTGGCGCAAGGTCATCGACGTGAACCTCACCGGCCAGTTCCTGTGCGCCAGGGAGGCCGCCAAGGAGTTCCTGCGGCGCGGTGTCGTACCGGACGTCTCCCGCTCCGTCGGGAAGATCGTATGCATGAGTTCGGTGCACCAGATCATCCCGTGGTCCGGCCACCTGAACTACGCCGCCTCCAAGGGCGGTGTCCTGATGCTGATGCAGACCCTCGCCCAGGAACTCGGCCCCCAGGGCATCCGCGTCAACGCGGTCGCGCCCGGCGCCATCAAGACCCCGATCAATCGCAGCGCCTGGGACACTCCCGAGGCCGAGCAGGAACTCCTCCGGCTGATCCCCTACCGGCGGGTCGGTGACCCCGAGGACATCGCCACCGCGGTGACGGTACTGGCCTCCGACCTCATGGACTACGTCGTCGGCACCACCCTGTTCGTGGACGGCGGGATGACGCTCTTCCCCGGCTTCGCCACCGGCGGCTGAGACGGCGGACCGGCACCTCCCACCGTCGTCACCAGCCGATAGGCCAGCATGAACAAGGCATTGACCCTCCTGGCCGACGCTCCCGCGCAGATGCTCCCCGCGCGCGAGCTGATGGCCTTCACCCTGGCCACCCACATCATCATCGTGCCGCTCGGTGTGGCCCTGCCGTTCATCACGCTCGTCATGCACCACCGGGCGCTGCGCAGGAAGGACCCCGTCGCGCTCCTGCTCGCCCGGCGCTGGTCCGCCGTCATGGCCGTGCAGTTCGCCGTGGGCATCGTCACCGGCACCGTGCTGTCCTTCGAGTTCGGGCTGCTGTGGCCGAAGATGATGGGCACCTGGGGTGACGTCTTCGGCCTCGGATTCGGCGTGGAGGCCTGGGCGTTCTTCCTGGAGGCCGTCCTCATCGCCGTCTACCTCTACGGCTGGCGGCGTCTGAAGCCATGGCCCCACTTCTGGCTCGCCACCCCGCTGCCGCTCGCGGCGCTGCTCGGGGCCTTCGGCATCATCGGCGCGAACGCGTGGATGAACACCCCGCAGGGCTTCCGGCTCGACTCCCGGGGCAGACCGACCGACGTCGACATCCGTTCGGCCGTGTTCACCCCGATGTTCGGCCCCCAGTACTGGCACTTCGTCGTCGCGATGTTCCTGACGGCGGGCTATGTGGTGGCCGGCGTGTACGCGGTCGGGTGGCTGCGGGGGCGCCGGGACCGGTACCACCGGCTCGGGTTCTGCGTGCCGTTCACCGTCGCGGCGATCCTCACCCCGGTGCAGTTCTTCCTCGGCGACAACATCACCCGGCAGGTCTACCAGAAGCAGCCGGTGAAGTTCGCCGCCGCGGAGCTGGTCTGGAAGACGGACACGCACGTCCCCGAGTACCTCTTCGGCCGGCTGCACCCCGACGGCAGCGTCACCGGGGGCATCAAGGTCCCGCAGCTGGACTCGATCCTGGCGGGCGGAAGCCCCGGCACCAAGGTCAACGGGCTGACGTCCGTGCCCGCGGCGGACCGGCCCACCCCCACCCAGGCCACCATCGTGCACTGGACGTTCGACATCATGGCCGGCATCGGCAGCGTGCTGATCCTCCTCGCGCTCTGGTACGGCTGGTGCTGGTTCCGCCGCCGCGACCTGCCCCGCTCCGTCTGGTTCTTCCGCTGCGCGGCACTCGCGGGCGTGGCCAGCGTCGTGACCGTCGAGTGCGGATGGATCACCACCGAGGTGGGCCGCCAGCCCTGGATCGTCTACCAGCACATGCGGGTCTCGGACGCGGTGACGTCCACCCCCGCCACCTCCCTGTGGATCATGTTCGGGATCGTGGTGGTCGTCTACGTGCTCATGTTCGGCGCGTTCCTCGGAATCGTCCTCCGGATGAGCCGGCGGTGGCGGGTCGCGGGCACGGAGCCGCACGGCGGGGACGAGCACGACCCGGAACTCGACACGCCGTACGGACCCCGCCGGGAGACGGTCGAGGCCACCGGGGGCGCCGGTCCACCGGAGTCCCGCTCCGAGCCGGGGGACACCCGATGACCGCCACGGTGGCTGCCTGGATCCTGCTCCTCGCGACAGCGGCCTACGCCTGTGGCGGCGGCGTCGACTACGGTGCCGGGTTCTGGGACCTGACCGCGGGCGGCACCCGGCGCGGGAGACGGCCGCGCGACCTGATCGACCACGCCATGGAGCCGGTCTGGGAGGTCAACAACGTCTGGCTGATCTTCGTCCTCGTCCTCATGTGGACCGGCTTCCCGGTCTTCTTCGAGGCGGTGTTCAGCTCGATGTGGCTGCCGCTCGCCCTCGCCGCCGTCGGCCTCGTGCTGCGCGGAGCGGGGTTCGCCCT
This sequence comes from Streptomyces sp. M41(2017), assembly GCF_002078175.1. Lineage (GTDB taxonomy): Bacteria > Actinomycetota > Actinomycetes > Streptomycetales > Streptomycetaceae > Streptomyces. Next base: position 5,308,433 of record NZ_MWFK01000001.1, read on the forward strand.
GCGCAAGCCCAGCCGACGGCTCGCCCAACGCCGTTTCTTCGGGGCCGTGTTCGCCGTCGCCTCCCTGCTCACCCCGTTCTTCCTGGGCGCGGCGGTCGGCGGAGTCGCCTCCGGCCGGGCGGCCCCCGGAACCACGGCCACCGCGCACGTCTGGGCCAGCACGACCTCCGTCGTCGCCGGACTCCTCGCCGTCGCGGCCACCGCGTTCCTCGGAGCCGTGTTCCTGACCGCGGACGCTCATCGCTTCGACGCCCCCGACATGGTCCTGTACTTCCGGCGCCGCGCCTGGTGCAGCCTCGCCGCCGTGGCCGTCCTCGCCCTGATCGGCCTCGCCGAGACCCGCGACCACACGTCGTACGTGTACGACCGGCTCACCCACGGCCTGGGGCTGCTGCTGGTCGTCCTCGCCGCGGTCGCCGCGGCGGCCACCGCCTGGCTGGTCGCCGGAAGGGCCGCGGGCTGGGCCCGCTTCACCTCGGTGGCCGCCGTGGCCCTGGTGATCGCCGGCTGGGGAGCGGCCCAGCGGCCCTACCTGGTGCCGACGTCCCTCACGGTGCAGCAGGCCGCCGGCGCGCCGGCGTCGTTGCACTGGCTGCTGATCGTCACCGGCGTCGCGGTCGTCCTGGTGGGGCCCGCCCTCGTGGTGCTCTACCGCCTGGACACCCACGGCCTGCTGGAGGCCCAGACCGACGCGGACGTCGAGGGCGGCGCCCGACCGTCCGGCGAGAGCTGACCGGCCCCCGACCCAAGGAATCGACCGCCGGTCCAGCCGACCGGCCAGGAGGCTGCCGTGACGGACAATCAGGTGCTCGAAGGACTGGGACTGATCGTCGTCCTGGCCGTCGGCTCCCAACTGCTGGCGAGCCGGCTCCGTATTCCGGCCCTGATCGTCCTGCTGCCGGTCGGCTTCGCCGCGGGCGCCCTCACCGACGTCGTCCACCCGGACAACCTGCTGGGCGACGCCTTCTCACCGATGGTGTCGCTCGCCGTCGCGGTGATCCTCTACGAGGCCGGGCTCGGCCTGGACATCCGCAGGCTGCACGGTCACATGCGGCGGGTGGTCGTCCGGCTGATCTGGCTCGGGGCACTGATCACCTGGGCCGGCGCCACCGTGCTCGCCGTGCCGCTGCTCGGGATGTCGAAGAGCGCGGCCGTCATGCTCGGCGTGATCCTGATCGTCTCGGGCCCCACCGTCGTCGGCCCGCTGCTCGACTTCGTGCGCCCGACCGAGCGGCTGCAGCGGATCCTGATCTGGGAGGGCTCCCTCATCGACGCCGTCGGGGGCATCCTCGGGGCGCTCGTCTTCCACGCGGTCGTCGCGAACGACGGCCGGGGCCCGGCCGGCAAGATCGGTCAGTTCGCGGCGAGTTCGGCCATCGGACTCGTCGGGGGAGCCGTCGGGGCCGCCGTGCTGTGGCTGCTCCTGCGCCGGCTGAACCTCGGCGAGGTGCTCGGCACCACCGTGCAGCTGGCCGCCGCGGTGGGAGTGGCCGCCGCCTGCGACGCGATCCGGGACGACACAGGTCTCATCGCCGCCGTGGTGATGGGCATGGCCCTGGCCAACCTGCCGGGCATGAACCTCCCCGCGCGCCGCCCGTTCCTGGAGACCCTGGTGTCCCTGATCATCGGGCTGCTGTTCATCTCCATCTCCGCGACGGTCACACCGTCCTCCCTGCGGCACGTCGCCCTGCCCACCCTCGTCCTCGTCGCCGCGCTCGTCCTGGTGGTCCGCCCGCTCGTCGCGTTCGTGTCCACGCTCGGCACCGATGTCCCGCGCGGCGAACGGGCCTTCATCGGCTGGATGGCCCCGCGCGGCATCGTCGCCGCGGCCACCGCGTCGACCTTCTCCGCCACCCTGGTCGCCGGCCACGTCGGCGGAGCCCAGAAGATCCTGCCCGCCACGTTCCTGGTCATCGTCACCACGGTCACGCTGTACGGCCTGACCGCCCACCCCGTCGCCCGGCGGCTCGGCGTGCTCCGGCCGGCGCGCGCCCGTCCGCTGCTCGTCGGCGGGGACCCGTGGGCCGTGGACCTCGGCCTTGCCCTGCGGACCGCGGGACTCGACGTGCTGATGTGGGCGGGACAGGAACGGCAACGCGACCTGATCCGCGCCGCCGGGCTGCCGCTCGCGCCGGGCGAACTGCTCGCCGCCGCCACCGGCGAGGGCGCCGAACTCGAAGGGATCACCGGCGTGCTGCTGCTCACCGAGGAGGACGACTTCAACGCGCTGGCCTCCGCGCATCTGAGCGGCACGGTCGACGGGTTCGTGCACCGGCTCGGGCCCCCCGGTTCGAGTCACGGCGTCGTCGCGCCGTACACCCCCGGTGACACGCTCTTCGGAGGGGAGCTGAGCAGACCGGAACTGGCCCGCCGCTACGAGGAGGGTGCCCGGATCGTCTGCCGCCCGGCCGGCGAGGGCCTCCCGGACGGCCACGCGCTGCTGTTCCTCGTACGGCCCGACGGGCGGCTCGACCCGGTCACCCGGACCCGCACCCCCGAACCGGGGGCGGGCGACACCGCTGTCGTGCTCGGCCCGCCCGGGTCCGGAAAGGCCCCCGCATGGACATGATCCACGTCCGGATGGTGAGCCCCGCCGAGCTGACCGACGCGGTGGTCGCGCTCCTCGCCGCCGACCCGTGCGTCCTCAACCTCGTGGTGCAGCCCGGCATCGCCCGGCACCCCGACGGTGACGCCCTCGCCTGCGACGTGCTGACCGGGGGCGCGAACGCTCTGCTGCGCGGGCTGCGGGACCTGCGCCTGGACGAGCGCGGCTCGATCGTCATCGAACCGGTCGACATGGCCCTGTCGGGACGGGCCGCACGAGAGGTCGGGACCCACCGGCTCGGGGCGCTCTCCCGGGCACCCGTCTGGGAGGAGGTGGAGGCGCGCATCCGGGCGCAGGGCACCTACGCGCCGAGCTTCTATCTCTATCTGGTGGTCGCCGGACTCATCGGCGCCGTCGGGATCGTCACCAACTCGCAGATCCTCATCGTCGCGGCGATGGTGGTCGGACCCGAGTACGGGGCCATCGTCAGTGTCGCGCTGGGCATCGACCGGCGCTCGGGCCCGAGGATCCGGCAAGGGCTGACGGCGTTGCTGGCCGGGTTCCTGATGGCGATCGTGGCGACCTTCCTCTTCGCGCTGGTGATCCGCGGATTCGGCCTGGAGTCCCCGGCGTTCGGCAAGGGGGTGCGGCCCGTCTCCAGCCTGATCGACACACCCGACTTCTTCTCGATCGCCGTCGCCACCCTGGCCGGCGTGGTGGGGGTCGTGTCGCTGACCGAGGCGCGGACGAGCGCACTCCTCGGTGTCTTCATCTCCGTGACCACCATCCCCGCGGCCGCCGACTTCAGTGTCTCCGCCGCCTTCGGCAGTTGGACCGAGGCACGCGGATCGATCATCCAACTCCTCATCAACGTGTCGGTGTTGATCGTGGTCGGCGCGCTCACCCTGCGGAGCCAGCGCGCCATCTGGCGCCGGGTGGGCCGGCGGGACGCGCGCGCGGCCACCGGGTGACGGCGCGGCGGGCGGGGGACGCGCGGAGCGGGGGCGTCCGGTCCGGCCGGGGGGAAGTGTCAGACTGACGCCATGGACGAGCGCGAATTCCACAGGTCGGGTCAGCATGCGTCGGTCATCGGTCTCGGCACCTGGCAGCTGGGTGCCGACTGGGGCGAGGTGAGCGAGAAGGACGCCCTCACCGTTCTGGAGGCGGCGGCGGAGTCGGGGGTGACGTTCTTCGACACCGCCGACGTGTACGGCGACGGGCGCAGCGAGGAGACCATCGCGACGTTCCTGAGCGCGAGGCCGGACCTGCACGTCGAGGTCGCCACCAAGATGGGCCGCCGCGTCGACCAGATCCCGGAGAACTACGTCCTCGACAACTTCCGTGCCTGGAACGACCGTTCGCGCCGCAACCTGGGCGTCGACCGGATCGACCTGGTGCAGCTGCACTGCCCGCCGACCCCCGTGTACTCCTCGGACGCGGTGTACGACGCGCTCGACACCCTGGTCGAGGAGGAGCGGATCGCGGCGTACGGCGTGAGCGTCGAGACGTGCGCCGAGGCGCTGACCGCGATCGCCCGCCCGAACGTGGCGAGCGTGCAGATCATCCTCAACGCCTTCCGCATGAAGCCGCTGCGGGAGGTGCTGCCGGCCGCCAGGGAGGCGGGCGTCGGGATCATCGCCCGGGTTCCGCTGGCCTCCGGCCTGCTGTCCGGCAAGTACACCAAGGACACCGTGTTCGCGGCCGACGACCACCGGACCTACAACCGCCACGGTGAGGCCTTCGACCAGGGCGAGACCTTCTCCGGCATCGACTTCGCCACGGGGGTGGAGGCGGCGGCCGAGTTCTCCGCGCTCGCACCCGAGGGGTACACGCCGGCCCAGCTGGCGCTGCGCTGGATCGTGCAGCAGCCGGGGGTGACCACGGTGATCCCCGGGGCGCGCTCTCCGGAGCAGGCGCGTCTCAACGCGACGGCGGCGAAGCTCCCGGAGCTGTCGCGCGCGACGCTGGACGCCGTCGAGGAGCTGTACGAGCGGCGGATCAAGGAGCAGGTCGAGGGCCGCTGGTAGAAGGCGGTCCGGTACCCGGCGGTGGACGTCAGGCACTTGAGGCGCTTGAGGGCCTGACGTCCGCCGCCGGGAGCGCGCCGAGCTGCCGGTCGTGCAGCCGGCTGAGCACCAGCACCGATACGACCGCGCCGATCAGGGCGCAGAACATGTCCCACTGGGTGTCCCAGACATCGCCCTGGGTCGCCAGGAAGTCGTCCGCCGCGTGTCCGCCGATCACCGCCGCCGCCCACTCGAACAGCTCGAAGAGGGCGCTGAAGGCGAGGCAGGCGCACACCGTCAGCGGCGCGAGCCACCGACTGCCCCGCAGCGGTGACGTCCGGCTGAGCACCTCCCGTACCAGGACCGCCGGCACGAAGCCCTGCATGAGGTGCCCGAACCGGTCGTACGGATTGCGGTCGAGGCCGAGGCCGTCGCGCACCCAGTCGCCCAGCGGCACCTGCGCGTAGGTCCAGTGGCCGCCCGCCGCGAGCACCAGCGCGTGCGCGGCGAGCAGACAGCAGAGCAGGTTCGTCAGCGGGAATCGACGCCAGGTCAGCAGCACCAGCGGCAGCCCGACGAGCACCCACACCGTCTCCAGCAGCCAGGTCGTCAGGTCGTGCGGACGCCAGGCGGAGGCCGCCATGCCCAGCACCACCACGCCGGCGAGGACGGCGGGCAGGTGCCGGCGCCGGTCCCGCCGCGGGGAGAGCGAGTGGCGGGAGGACGGGGCGAGAGCTGATCCGGGCATGAGCGGGCTCCTTGGGATTGAGGTGCCCCCATGGTCGGGGAGGGCCGGGGCGACGACATGAGTACGGCTACTCACCGGCGCGCTGTGTATGCGGGCAGGCCCCCGCGGCAACGGCGCCCGCTGTGACGAACATGTTCGTGCCGTACTTGTTCGTAACGAACATGTTCGTTAGCCTGGAGAAGTGACAGACCATCCCGCCCCCCGCCCCAGTCGTCGTGAACGCCCCGCGAAACCGGCCCTGACCAGGGACGGCATCGTCCGGGCCGCCGTCGCGGTGATGCGGGCCGAGGGCCTTCAGCGCGTGACCATGCGCCGCCTGGCGCAGGAACTCGACACCGGCCCGGCCTCGCTCTACGTCTACGTGCGCAACACCGCGGAACTGCACGCCGCCGTGCTCGACGACCTCCTCGGCGGGGTCGACCTGAGTCCGGTCCGCGGCGACGGCGACTGGCGCGACCGGCTCGTACGGGTCCTCACCTCCTACACCGATGTCCTGTTCGAGCACCCGGGGCTCGCCCGGTCCGCCCTGGTGGCACGCCCCTCCGGCGAGCGCTATCTCGACCTGGTCGAGGCGCTGCTCGCCCTGCTCGACGAGGGCGGGGTCCCCGGGCCCCGAGCGGCCTGGGGCATCGACGCGCTGCTGCAGTTCGCCACCGCCACCGCGGCGGAGCACGCGGCGGGGGAGAAGGACGCGGCCGACAGCGCGGGCGAGTGGGCGGCGCTCTCCACGGCCGTGCGCGGCGCCTCCGGCGAACGGCATCCGCACATCGCCGAACTGGGAAGCGACCTGCTCTCCGGACCGGGCGAGGCCCGCCTCCACTGGGGCCTCCAGGTCCTGATCAACGGCGTCGTGCACACCCCCCGCCCGGACACGCCCGACGTGCCCGGCACCCCGCCCCCGACCGACACCCCGTGACCGGCGGCCTCCGGCCGTGACCCCGCGTGGCGCCGCCCCTCGGTGACGCCGGCCTCAGCGCAAGGAGACAGTCATGACGACCACCCCCCACCACCCCATCGCCGTGATCGGCGCCGGACTCGGCGGCCTCATGCTGGCCCGTGTCCTGCACAGCAAGGGAGTCGAGGCCGCCGTGTACGACCTCGACGCCTCACCCACCGCCCGTCCCCAGGGCGGCATGCTCGACATGCACGAGGAGTCCGGACAGGCCGCGCTGCGTGCCGCGGGGCTCTACGACGCCTTCCGCGCCATCATCCACGCCGACGGTGAGGCCACCCGGATCATCGACAAGGACGGCACGCTCCTGCGCGAGGATTCGGGCGAGGACGGGCAGCGCCCGGAGGTCTCCCGCGGCGCCCTGCGCGACGTCCTGCTCGGCTCGCTGCCCGAGGGCACCGTCCGCTGGGGCGCCAAGGCCACCGCCGTACGGACCCTCGTCGGAGGCCGTCACGAGGTGACGCTCGCCGACGGGAGCACCTTCACCGCCGACCTCCTGATCGGCGCCGACGGAGCGTGGTCCAGGGTGCGGCCGTTGCTCACCGACGCCACCCCGGCGTACACCGGACTGTCCTTCGTCGAGATGCACCTCGCGGACGCGGACACCCGGCACCCGAAGGGCGCGGGCGTGGTCGGCGGCGGTCTCCTGTTCGCGCTCGCGGACCGCAAGGGGTTCCTCGGCCACCGTGACCCGGACGGCTCGCTGCACGTCTACGCCGCTCTGCGGACCTCCGCGGACTGGGCGGTCTCCGGCCCCGTCGACTTCTCCGACACCGAGGCGGCGAAGCGGGGCGTGCTGGAGTACTTCGAGGGCTGGGACGACAGTCTGCGCTCCCTGGTCGCCGAGGCGGACGGCGCGCTCGTCGCCCGGCCGATCCACGCGCTGCCGGTCGACGTGCGCTGGGACCGTGTCCCCGGGGTCACGCTTCTCGGGGACGCCGCCCACCTGATGTCCCCGTTCGCCGGCGAGGGCGCCAACCTCGCGATGCTCGACGGCGCCGAACTCGCCCTGGCCCTCGCCGCCCACCCGGACGACACCGAGAAGGCCCTGACCGTCTACGAGGAGGCGCTGTTCCCGCGTTCGGAGCGGGCGGCGGCCGAGTCGGCGGCGAACCTGGAGGTCTGCTTCGGCCCGGGCACCCCGCAGAGCCTGCTCGACCTCATGGACTCCTACGGTCCCGACGCGGACTGACGTACGCGGCGCGGCGGGTGACGGGCCGCCATTCCTGCGGGCACGGCAACTCATCGCCCCGCGACCGCGGTCCCGCGACTCGCCCCCGGGCCGGCCGAGACGAGCGCACGGCCGCACGGGAGTCCCTCCCGTGCGGCCGTGCGCGCCGGTTCAGTCCCGGGCCGCCGCCCCGCGCAGCGCCGTGATGGCGGTGCCGATCGCCTCCTGGAGTTCCTCCAGCCGCTGCACCATGTCGTCCTCGTAGATGTCGTCGGCGTCGTCGAAGGTCAGTTCCTCGAAGACCTTCGTCGCCTTCTGCAGGCTGTTGTAGAACTTCGTCCGCCGCTCCTGGACGCGCAGTTCGGGGTCGGCCTCCACCGTCTCGACGACCAGGTTCTTCATCGTGTCGTACGCCTCCGACGCCCACTCGCCCGAGTCCTCGCCCTCGTCGAGCTCGTCGAGGAGGGACAGGTGGCGTTCGGCCTCGGAGCGCAGTTCCGCCGGGGCGTCGAGCGTCTGCCCGGCCGCCGTCCTGATCTGCCCCTTCTCCGCGATCTGGCGCACATAGCCGATGCGGTCGGCGGCCCTGTTCTCGGTGGCGACCGCCTTCTTCAGCTCGTCCGTGCGGGCGATGTCACGGGCCAGCTCGGTCTGGAGGGCGGGGTCCTCCTTCACCCGGTCCAGGAGCGCGGCCCGGGCCGCCTGGGCCGTCGACGGATCGGCGAGGATCGCCGCGCGCAGCGCGGTCGGGTTCTCCGCCACCTCCAGCGCCTTGGTCGGACGGATGCCCTCGGCCTCCGCGGCCTCGGCGATCGCGGTGCCCCGCTCGGAGGCGGCACTGGAGCGGGACACGTAGTACGAGGACCAGACCTCGGCGTCCGGCAGCTCGATGTCCTCACCCGGCAGCAGGATCTCGAAGTGCGGCACCAGACCGTCGTCGGCGGCCCTGTCCCACGCCTTGTAGTAGCGCATGACCCGCTCCGGGGAGCATCCGGCGAGTTCGGCGAAGTCCTTCGCGGACACCTTGGGCGTCTCGTCGGCCGACTGGCCGCCGGGGCGGACGCTGCGCGCGACCTTGAGCCCGAAGGCCCAGCCGCCGGTCCGCGCGTAGGCGCCGAAGTCGCGGGCGTCCCGCTCGACGGGGTTCGGAACCTCGGGGCGCACGACGAAGTCTTCGGTCGAGGCGATGGCAACGGTCACCGGGAACTCTCCTGGGATGGTGGGGCGTTGATGTCACGGAGAATGAAGCATTGGCCCAAGCTCTGCGTGAAAACCAAGTAACCACGCGTGGAGCGGAACCAAGCGGACACCCAAGTAAATCCGAAACAAGTAAGCCAGAAACGACGCGATGTGATGGCCTTCACCCCGATGTGGCGGAAAGTGATGAATTCCTTACGGCCGTGTCACGTACGGGTGGGTGCCGACCATCGTACGACCGCGGGAGGATTTTTCGTGCGACCGTTCACTCTCAACTACGCCCTGCCCTCAGGGCAGTCGGCCGCAATACCCCCGTACCACTTCGATACGGCCCTGCAACTGAACGTGCTGCCCGACGGCCGCCCGGCCGTCACCGATCGCGCGCTGCTGCTGGCGACCGGCACCACGACGTCGACGGCCGGTTCCCAGACGCACTTCGACGACTGACGGAAACGCGCGCATGACGGTTCTCATTCTCACGGCCGAGCAGGACGTCACCGCCGACATGGTGGTGGCCAAACTGCATGAGCGGGGCGTGCCCATGGTGCGCCTCGACCCTGCCGACCTGCCCGGCAAGGCGGTGCTCTCCGCCGACTACGCCCACGGTGACTTCGACGGCTACCTGTCGGTCAACGGCCATGTGCTCAGCATGGGAGGCCTGCGCTCCGTGTGGGTGCGCAGGCCGGGCGAGCCGGCGGCGCACGCCGCCGAACCCTCCGCGTGGCTCACCGCCGAGACGCGGCAGGCCCTGTTCGGCATGCTCTACTCCGCTTCGACCCGCTGGATGAACCACCCGCGCCGTGCCGAACAGGCGCGGCACAAGCCGTGGCAGCTGCGGGTGGCGCACAGCAGCGGATTCGCGGTGCCGCCCACGGTCATCACGACCGCTCCCCGGGTGGCGCAGCAGTTCGTCCAGGAGTACCGGGACGTCGTGGTGAAGTCCGCCTCGGGGCCGCCGCCCGGCGAACCCCGGGTGGCCCTGCCGACCACGCTCGTCGGACCGGACACGGACTTCTCCGGCGTCGCGGCCGGTCCCGCGCTGCTCCAGCGCTACATCCCCAAGCGGGCCGACATCCGGCTCACCGCGATCGGCAACCGGATGTTCGCGGCCCGCAAGGCCGCCGAGCCCGGTCAGGTGGACGGCCGGTTCGGCGAGACGGAGAACGGCTGGGAGCCGCTGGCGGCGGTGCCCGAGCGCATCGGGCGCGCGGTCCACGACTACCTCGTCTTCACCGGACTCGCCTACGCGGCCTTCGACTTCGCCGAGGACGCGGACGGCGTGTGGTGGTTCCTGGAGTGCAACCAGGGCGGTCAGTTCGGGTTCGTCGAACTGGAGACCGGTCAGCCCATCGCGGAGGAGGTCGCCCTGTGGCTGGCGCTGCGAAGACCCGGCTTCCGGATTCCGGAAGGACATTGACGTGAACCCCTGATGACGTGACTCAGCCCACCGGGGGCCGGAAGGACGCGAGCACGGCGTCCAGGGCCCGCCGGTCCGTTGTCGTGCCCCGGTCCACCGCGGGGGTCGTCCAGCGCAGCGAGAAGCCCCGGTGACCGCCGACGAGGAATCCCCGCCCGAACGTACGCAGCCGCTCCTTCCCGGAACCCGAGAACCACTCCATGTCGGCGCCCTTCATGCCGCGGTAGGTCACGGCCCGGATGGCGCCCACCCGCCGGTATCCGGCGGTGTCGGCGCGCAGCGCGGGCTCCAGGTCGCTCCACACGGCGACCGGATCCGGCCCGAGCTGTGTGCTGTACGTGACGGCCAGGGTGCGCGGGTCGCCGCTCGCGCCGAAGGTGACCCGGTACGAGAGATCGTCCGACGCCTGCGTGTCCACGGGCTTCCACGCTCGCGGAAGGGCGACGGAGAAGCCCTGGGCCGCCCGATAGGTGACGAAACCGTCCGGCAGGTTCCCGCCGGCGCCGCCGGACGGCGACGGCGAGCCCGAAGGAGTGCGGCCGGAGGGTGCGACGGGGGCCGTGGGGACCGGACCCGGCGGCAGCACGCCGGCGGACCGCGACGGCGCGGACGTGGCGGCGGACGCGCCGGTCTTGTCCCCGCCCGGCAGGCCGCCCGTCACCGCGAGGACCGCGAGGACCGCGACCGTGGCGACGAGCGCGCCGCCGAGCAGCACGGGCCGGCCGGTGAGCCGCCCTCCCGGCGCGTGTCCCTCGGGACGCGCACCCGCCTGCCGTTCCGTGACGTCGGTGCCGGGACCGAGGAACCCGTTGGGCTGCCCGGGCGCTTCGGCCTCCTCGAGGTCCTGCCGGAGAATGCGGGTCAAGGACTCGCGCACGACGGTTTCCGGAATCCGTTCCGCTGGGTCCCAGCGCAGCAGGCCCTGGACGGCCGGCGCGAGCGGTCCGGCGCGCAGCGGTGCCCTGATCGGCAGCCGGTCGACCGCCCGGAGCGTCGCGTCGAGCCTGCCCCGGTCCCGGACGGCGGGCCGTCCCTCGGTCATCGCGTACATCAGGGCGCCCAGCGCCCACAGGTCGGCCGCCGCTGCGCCGCCCTCACCGCGGGCCTGTTCGGGAGAGGCGTACGCGGGAGCCGTGAGGCGCGGGGCGTCCTTCGACTCCGCCTGGCCGAAGCCGGTCACCGTGACCGTGCCGAACTCGTCCGTCCAGACCTGTCCCGGACCGAGCTCCCCGTGCGGCAGTCCCTCGGCGTGGGCGGCGGCGAGGACGTCGAGGACACCGAGTCCGACGCGGGCCGCCCGGACGTGCCCGACGGGGCCGCCCGAGAGGAGATCGGTCAGCGGGGTGCCGGGGGGCCGCTCCGTGACCGTCCACACGGAACCGGGCTCCTCGATCACGTCGAGGACGGCGGCCACCCGGCCGGGGCAGGCCGCCCCGAGGACCCGGGCCGCCCGCAGGATGCGGTCGGCGGCCCGCCCTTCGGTCTCCCCGCGTAGAGCGTCCCCGGACGCCGACGCCTCGCTTCCCGCGGCGGACGCCTCGGCCGCCGCGGCCGGAGCCGCCACGCGCGACCGGGTCAGGACGACCGGCCGGCGCAGGGCGGAGTCCTGGCCGAGCCAGCAGGTCCGGCCCTCCTCGCGCAGGACGACGTCGAGCAGCAGGTATCTCCCGGCGACCAGCTCGCCCACTGAGTCGTGCACCGTGACCACCATCGCCATCCCTCGTTGCTCACCCGGCCCCCACCTTTCCCGGAAGTACGCGAGAGGTGACGAAGAGTGTTCAACGCGGAGCGCGCCGAGATGCCTGTCTTTTCGTGGCATCTCCGAAGTCGCGTGCACGTACGAACAGTTCAGGCCGCGGTTCGGGGACCGCCCGCCGCGCGATCCGCGGGTTCGTACGGGAGCACGCGAAGGCCTTCGTGCCGGCCGGCCATGGACACGCGTGGGACGCCCCGGAAAGATGCCATCTGCACACAGTGCCTCCTCTGAAGCACCGTGCCGCGCAGCCGTCCACCGCCCGAGCCGCCCGGAGGCCGTCCGTATGAGTGCCCGTCCGCTGCCCGTCAGCACGCCCGCCGAGCAGGGAGTCGACGCCGCCGGGATCACCGCGTTCCTCGACGCCGTGGAGTCCGCCCCGGACATCGAGCCGCACAGCCTGATGATCCTGCGCCACGGGCACCTCGTCGCCTCCGGCTGGTGGGCCCCGTACACACCCGAGCGCCTGCAACTGCTCTACTCGCTCAGCAAGAGCTTCACGTCCACGGCGGCCGGACTCGCCTCCGCCGAGGGCCTGTTGGACCTCGACGAGCCGGTGCTCTCCTACTTCCCCGAGTTCGACGCGGACATCACCGATCCCCGCAGCCGTGCCCTGCTCGTCCGGCACGTCGCCGCCATGGCCTCCGGGCATCTCGTCGACACCTGGGGCGACGCGGTCCTGCTCGACCCGAAGGAGACCGTCCGGGGCTTCCTGCTGATCCCGCCGGACCGCGAACCGGGGACGGTGTTCGCCTACAACCAGTCCGCCACCTACGCACTCGCGAGCATCGTCCAGAAGGTGACCGGCCAGACGCTGACCGGCTGGCTGCGGACGCGGCTGTTCGACCCGCTGGGCATCGGCGAGACGGCCTGGACGCGGAACAGGGCGGGCCGGGAGATCGGCTTCAGCGGGATGCACGCGGCGACCGACGCGGTCGCCCGGCTCGGACAGCTGTATCTCGGCCGAGGCGTCTGGGAGGGGCGGCGGATCCTGCCCGCCTCGTGGATCACCGAGGCGACCCGCGCACACGTCTCCACCGCGGACGGCAGCCCCGAGGGCGCCCGCTCGGACTGGCAGCAGGGGTACGGGCTCCAGTTCTGGCGGTCGCGGCACGGCTACCGGGGCGACGGCGCGTACGGGCAGTTCTGCGTCGTCCTGCCCGAGCACGACGCGGTGATCGCCACGACCGCGGCGACCGAGCAGCTGCAGGAGCTGCTGAACCTGATGTGGCGGCATCTGCTGCCCGCCTTCGGACCGGCGCCGCTGCCGGCCCAGGACCACGGCGGAGCCGACGAGGCTCTGGGGCGGCGCCTCGCCCGGCTCGCCCTCCCGGCGGTCGCCGCGACCCCCGAACCGGCCGGACGGACCCACGGGTGGTCGGACACGGCCTTCACTCCGGCGGGCGGACACTGCGACGCGGTGCCGACCCTCACGCGGGTGCTCGTGGCCGACGGCGACCAGGGGCGGCGCGTCACGCTCGTGGAGGGCGACACGCGGCTCGACCTGCGGCTGGGAACCGGCTGGACCCTCGACGAGGGGCCGGCGCCCACGGCGGTCAGCGGCGGCTGGACCGACCCGGACACCCTGAGCGTCGACGTGCTGTTCGTGGAGACCCCGCACCGCCTCACCGTGACCTGCTCGCTCCCCGACGGGACGTTCACCGCGCGCTGGCACACCGCCCCGCTGCACGCGCGTTCCCTGCACTCTCTGCGAGCACCCTCGTACCCGGCGTGAACCGGCCATAGCGGAACGCCATGCCGCGCCACCCCTTCCGCCACAGGGCGAAGTCCACCACCATGCATATGCCGAGGGACTGAGGCACGACCGCGGGCCCCCGGTCCGTGCCCGACTCCGCGTCCGCAGGACGGAGCGGACGACCCCGGGGTGAGCCATGACGAACGCGACGTGGACCCAGAGTGTGGAGTGGCTCGCCGCCGCCGCGACGGACCCGAAGGTGTGCAAACGGGAATGGGACCGGGGGAGCGGCGGTGTGCTCCTGGAGGCGGGGCGCTACTGGGACGTGCTCAGCGTCCCCGAGCCGTTGGGCCTGATCGCCCTCGACATCCTCTGGTGCGATCCGGCCATGCCCCCGGGCCCCACCCTGCTCGACGCCGCGGCCCACCGTGTCGGCTTCTTCCTGCCGCCCGACCCGGCCAGCAGGTGGGTGGGCGCGGGGCTCCGTCACCTCGGCAGGGGGTCCTGGGTGGCCGTACCGCCGCCCTACCGGTCCGCCGGGTCGCTGGAGTGGGTCATTCCGCCGGACGGAACCGGCGCTCTTCATCCCGCCCTGCCCCTGGAACTCGCGCTGCGCCAGGCCAACGGCACCCTCGCCGTGCTGCCGCCCCGACCCGGCTCCGGCCGCTATCCGGCTCCGTAGAAGTGCGCCTGACCGCCACGCCACTTGACCCACGCCGGATCGTCCAGCAGATCCTCGGCGTCCGGCAGTCCGGCCCGGCCGAGGAATTCCAGCAGATCCTCGTCGGAGAACGCCACGCCGAGGCTCTCGCCACGCGCGGTCACCTGGCGGCCGCTGGTGTTCAGGGCCGGATGCACGACCAAAGGAGCCCGTCCGGACATGTCTCCAGGATCGTCCTCCCCGGCGCGTCGCGCATCCGGACGGGCGAAACCGGCCGCGGGACTCAGCGCAGGGTCTCGGCCCAGTTCGCCGGGACGCGTCCCGCCGGCCCCGGAGTGGGCTGGTCCAGCGGGTGGCTTCCCGGCGGAGCGAGCTCGGGCCCCGAGTCGTACAGCTGTGAGGTGTCGTAGTCCCAGAACCAGTTCTCGCCGGGCTCGAAGCTCTGGATGACCGGGTGTCCGGTGCTCTGCGCGTGCGAGGTGGCGTGCTTCGACGGGGAGTCGTCGCAGCAGCCGACATGGCCGCACTGGGCGCAGCGCCGAAGGTGGAACCACCAGCCGCCGGAGGCGTCGCACTCGGTGCAGCCGGTGCCGCTCGGCGGGACGGAGGGATCGATTCCGTTCGGCGTGGTCATGTCGACTCCTCAGAGGTGTCAGGGGTGGCAGGGGTGTCCGAACCGGTCAGGGGGAGGCGGACCTGGAAGCGGGTGTCCCCGGGTGTGGACCGCACCGCCAGGCTGCCGTGGTGCTTGTTGGCGACGATCCGCCAGGAGATGTCCAGGCCGAGGCCGGTGCCCTCACCCACCGGTTTGGTCGTGAAGAAGGGGTCGAAGATGCGGTCACGGATCTCGTCGGGCACCCCGGAGCCGGTGTCGTGGAACTCGACGAGCACATTGTCGCCGTCGAGGGCGGTGCGCACCGTCAGCTTCCCCTCGCCGTCCATCGCCGAGACGGCGTTGTCGATGAGGTTCGTCCACACCTGGTTCAACTCGCCGGGATAGGCGGGGATCCGGGGCAGCGACCGGTCGTACTCCTTGGCGACCTTGATGCCGGGACCCATCTTGCCGGCGAGCATCATCAGGGTGCTGTCGAGCAGTTCGTGCACGTCGGCGACCTGGTAGGGCGCGCGGTCCATCTGCGAGTACTGCTTGGCCGCGTCCACCAGATGCGAGATTCGGGTGGTCGAGTCCTCGATCTCGTTCATGAGCAGCTCGGTCTCGACCGTGTAGTTCAGCCAGCGGACCGCGCCTTCGAGGGTCGGCCCGTCCACCGCCGCCGCGACCTGGTCCAGCCAGTCGGTGTCGAGCCCCGCCTGCACGAACGTCGGCGCCAGCTGCCAGCCGCCGGCGATGCCGTGGTCGTCGAGCCAGTCGCCGAGCGCGTCCTCCCGGTCGGACGCCTCCATGGGGGTCAGCGGCGTGGCCTTGGCGACCTGTTCCGCGGTCCGTTCCTGGATCTCGACGAGCGTCTCCAGCGTGTCGCGCGCGTAGGGACCGGACGCGATGACGCCGAGCTTCTGCCGCATGTGCGCCACCCGGTCACGCAGCGCCGAGGTGGCCCGCACCGCCGCGGCGGCCGGGTTGTTCAGCTCGTGCGTGAGACCCGCGGACAGCGAGCCGAGCGCCAGGAGCCGCTCGCGCTGCCCGATGGTGCGCTGGGTGTTCTGGCTGCCGAAGAACATGCCCTCCAGCAGGTGCACGGCCATCGGGAACCAGTCGCGCAGGACGGCGGCGAACTTCTCCGCCGGCAGTACGAAGAAGCGGGAAGGCTCGGTGACCCGTACGGACCCCTTGTAGACCTCCTCGTTCCGGCCGTTCAGATAGGCCTGCATCGCCCCGGCGTACACCCCGCGCTGCGAGGTCCGGCTGATCTCCACGTCGTCGCCGCCGACCCGCCGGGACATCACCACGGTGCCTTCGAGCAGCACGTAGAAGCAGGTGGCCGGGTCGCCCTCGGCGTAGACCGGTCCGGGGTCGAACAGCTCGACGCGGCCTTCCCGGCACAGCCGGTCGAGCTGGTCGTCGTCGAGCTTCTCGAACAGGAAGAGCGTGCCGAGTTCCGCGACGTCGCACGGCGTCTGTCGCCCGCTCACGACTGCTCCAGATAACGGTGGACGAGCATGACGGCCATGGCTCCCTCTCCGACCGCGGACGCGACCCGCTTCGCCGACTCCGCGCGGGCGTCGCCGGCCACGAAGACGCCGGGCACGTTGGTCTCCAGGTGGTACGGCGGCCGGTCCAGTTCCCAGCCGCGCGGTGGCTGGCCGTCGGGCGTCATGTCCGGTCCCGCCATGATGAACCCGCGGCCGTCCCGCAGCACCGTGCCGTCCAGCCAGCCGGTCAGCGGCGCCGCTCCGATGAACACGAACAGCCATTGCGCGTCGACGAGTTCGGTGTGGCCGCTCTCCACGTCGCGCAGCGTCAGCTGCTCCAGGTGGTCGCCGCCGTGCGCCGACTCGACGACCGTGCCGGGGCGGACCGTGATGTTGGGCGCGTTCTCGATCTGCTCGATCAGGTAGTGCGACATCGACGCGGCCAGCGACGGACCGCGCACCAGGATGGTCACGGACTTCGCGCCGCGCGCCAGGTACATCGCTGCCTGGCCGGCGGAGTTCGCGCCGCCCACGATGTACACGTCGTGGCCCTGGCAGGCGGCCGCCTCGGTGAGCGCCGAGCCGTAGAACACTCCGCAGCCCGTGAGGTCGTCCAGGCCGGGCGCGTCCAGTTGCCGGTACGACACGCCGGTCGCGAGGATCACGGCGTGCGCCGAGATCGAGGAGCCGTCGGAGAAGCGGATGGTCCGCGACGCGCCGGTCACCTCCAGTCCGGTCACCTCGCGCGCGGTGAGGATCTCGGCGCCGAACTTGGCGGCCTGCCGCCGCGCCCGGTCGGTGAGCTGTGCCCCCGAGACGCCGTCGGGGAAGCCGAGGTAGTTCTCGATCCGGGAGCTCTGGCCCGCCTGCCCGCCGGTCGCGGACCGCTCCACGAGCACGGTCCGCAGGCCCTCCGACGCCCCGTACACGGCGGAGCCGAGTCCCGCCGGACCGCCGCCGATGACGACGAGGTCGTAGAACTCCGAGGTGGGTGTCGTGGCCAGCCCGACGTGCGCCGCGATGTCGTGGTCGTCCGGCTCGACGAGCGGTGTGCCCTCCGGGGTGATCACCAGGGGCAGCCGCTGGCCGTCCTGTCCGGCGGCCCTGAGCAGGCGCTCGCCCTCCGGTGTGTCGGAGGAGTACCAGCGGTACGGCACCTGGTTCCGGGCCAGGAACTCCCGCACTCCCGAGGAGCGGGCCGACCAGCGGTGCCCGACGACCTTGCAGGCCCCCACGGGCTTGTAGTCGCTGGCCCGCCATGCGTCCAGGAGGTCGTCGACCACCGGGTAGAGCTTCTCCTCCGGCGGGTCCCAGGGCTTGAGCAGGTAGTGGTCGAGGTCGATGACGTTGATCGCGTCGATCGCCGCGTTCGTGTCCGCGTACGCGGTCAGCAGCACCCGACGGGCTCCCGGAAAGACGTCGATCGCCTGTTCGAGAAACTCGATGCCGTCCATCTGCGGCATCCGGTAGTCGGCGAGGATCACGGCCACCTGGTCCCCGCGCAGCTTCAGCTCGCGCAGGGCGTCGAGGGCGGCGTCCCCGGACTCGGCGCGCACGATGCGGTGCTCCTCGCCGTAGCGCCGCCTGAGGTCACGGGCGACGGCGCGCGACACCCCGGGATCGTCATCGACGGTCAGAATGACGGTCCGCGCTGGACTGGCGGCCTGGGTCATTGGTCTCCCACCCCGAGAGGTCAGTTGCGTCGCCGTCCGACGGACGCCGCGAGGCACGCCGGGCGGACACAGCCCCAATCGTATGTACGATCGGTCACCTTTGCTCAGGAACGGGGTGGGCGCCGGGCTGCTCGGGGTCGTCCACCTGGGGCGACAGGGGCTCCCGGGCCTTCGGGAGGATGGTGCCGACGTAGTCCTCGACCGCCGTGTCCAGGCCGATGTCGTGCTGGGCGCGCTCGGACAGGAACCAGCGGTGTTCGAGGATCTCGTGGTACAGCTCGGCCGGGTCCATGGATCCCCGCAGTCCGGTCGGCACGGCACGGACCGTCGGCCGGAAGACGTCCCGGACCCAGCGGTGCGCGAGGACCTCCGGCCGGGCGGACCCGGCGGGCGCCCCGCCCGTGCGGTGACCGGAGCCCGCGGGCGCGTAGTCGTCCTGGGTGGCCATCCAGCTCTCCAGGTCGTTCAGGAGCCGCCGGGCCTGGTTCTCCTCGGTGTCGAGGCCGGTCAGCCGCAGCAACTGGCGCTGGTGATGTCCGGCGTCGACGACCTTGGGAACGAACGTGACCGTGTCGCCGCCGGAGGAGTGCGCGATCTGCATCTCGGCGACGTCGAACCCGAGATCGTTCAGCCGGCGGATACGGCGGTCGATGTAGTGGTACTTGCCCGCCGGATAGACGGAGGTGCGGGTCAGTTCCTCCCACAGGCCCCGGTAGCGGGCGCAGATCTCCGTGCCGAACTCGATCGGGTCCACCGAGGGGTGCAGCGCGCCGGCCGCCTCCAGGTCGAGCAGTTCGCCGCTGATGTTCACCCGGGCGAGATCGAGGTCGTACTCCCGCTGCCCGCTGCTGAGCTGGGGATGCAGATCTCCGGTCTCGGCGTCCACGAGATACGCGGCGTAGGCGCCGGCGTCGCGCCGGAACAGGGTGTTCGACAGCGAACAGTCGCCCCAGGCGAAGCCGGCCAGGTGCAGCCGCACCAGCAGGACGGCCAGCGCGTCCATCAGCCGGTGCATGGTGGCGGGCCGCATGGTCGTCTCGAACATCGAGCGGTACGGCAGCGAGCCGCCCAGGTGCCGGGTGATCAGCACGGACTCCAGCGGCTCACCGGCGGCGTCGGTACGCCCGGTGACCACGGCGAGCGGGTCGACGGCGGGGATCCTCAACCGGTCCAGACCGAGGAGCAGTTCGTACTCGCGCACCGCGGGCCGCTCGGCGAGTTCCTTGACGGCCACCACCTCGTCACCGGCCCGCGCGTAGCGCACCACGTGCCGGGAGATGCCGCGCGGCAGCGGCACCAGATGGTGTTCGGGCCACTCCTCCAGGGGCAGCTGCCACGGCAGTTCGAGCAGGAGCGCGGGGTGCTCCGGGTTGGTGGCGCTGATCTGCAGAGCCATGACTGGGCCGCCCTCACCTCATGATCGAACGCTGTTGCGGCTCCAGCATCCACGAATGATCGCCGGGGCGGAAGACGCGCCGGGCGTCGCCCGGCGGGAACAGCGCGGCGGTCTCTCCGTCCAGGTCCAGCCGGCAACACGCTCCGGTGCCCGACGCGGCGTGAACATCGGGTGGTTGGACCCGGAGATGCCTTCGGCTACCCGCCCGCGGTGTCGACGAGCATGGTCAGTGCCGCGACCAGCCGCGCGAATCCGGGGCGCAGCCTGCCGCCCGGCTCGGTCATGTACGTGTCCCTGCGGATCTCCACCATCAGGGCCGTCACCGCCGGTTCCCGTTCGTAGTACCGCAGGGGCACGTAGGCGCCCGAGAAGGGGCTGTCGATCCCGACCCCGCCCAGGCCCGCGAACGCCTTCTCCGCGAGGGCGACCAGCTCGGGCGGGGTGTGGAAGGGGTCGGTCCCGAGGCAGACCGCCGGCCGCGGCCCGTCGCCGTGCAGCTCGTAGGGCAGCCGGGCCGTCGGGTAGGAGTGGATGTCGACGACCACGGCCCGCCCGGTGGCGGCGAGCCGGCCGGCGACCGCGTCGGTCATCGCCCGCGCGTACGGGTGGAAGTAGCGGTCGACCAGGGGACCCGGATCGGTGTCGGCCGGTCGCAGCGGCGCCCGGTGTGTGGTCCGGGTGTAGACGGCTCCCATCCCGGCCGCCAGCATCTCCTCCCGGTCGTCCGGGAACCGTTCGGGGTCGACCACGAGCCGGGAGAGCCGGTTCACGAAACGCCAGGGGGTGAGCCCGGCCCCCTCGGCCACGGCCGCCGCCAGCTCGTCGGTGTGCGCGTCCGTGATGTGGTCGAGCTCGCCCTCCAGCGCCGCGTCGCCGAGGACGATGCCGGCGCGGACCGGCGTCGGGATCTCCCGGGCGGAGTGCGGAACGTGCAGGATCACGGGCGAGTGGACCGCGCCGGGCAGCAGCTCGAAGGAGTCGGGGGAGGCCGCGGAGTCGAGAGTGTCGTCCATACGGACTTCCTATCCCAGCCCGGCCGCTCCGTCGCGTGGAGGCGGGGCAGGTGCTCCGGTCGCGGGCGGCCGACGGACACCTCGGGGGAGCCCCGGCCGGCCGGCCCGCGGGTCTCCTAGCCGCTGCCGCCGTGGCGAGCGTAGTGCTCGATGAGGGCCGCCCGGGTGGTCTCCAGGCGGTTCGCCAGGATGGCGCCGATGGTCCGGGTCAGCGACAGCTCCAGCGTCGGGTCCTGGTCGCACAGGGCCCGTACCTCGGTGGCGTCGAACTCGTAGGCGCGGACCGGGCTGAACGCCTCCGCTCCGAAGTCCCAGGTGTGCGGGCGGAACAACCAGGACCAGCCCAGCAGGTCACCGGGGCCCAGCTGCGCCACGGTGATGCGGCGTTCGGCGATGACCCGCTGGTACAGGGACACCGTCCCGGAGCGGACCACCCAGAAGCGGTCGGCGGTGCCGCCCGCCTCGAAGATCGGCCCGTCGGCGGGGAAGGAGACCTCGCGCGCCACCCCCATGAGCCGTTCGCGGTGCTCGGGGGAGAGGGCGGGCAGGAGCCGGAGAGCAG
The DNA here is from genome assembly GCF_002078175.1 of Streptomyces sp. M41(2017). Classification (GTDB taxonomy): domain Bacteria; phylum Actinomycetota; class Actinomycetes; order Streptomycetales; family Streptomycetaceae; genus Streptomyces. Next base: position 5,329,314 of record NZ_MWFK01000001.1, read on the forward strand.
TGGGCATCGCGGACCTCCATCGGGCCGCCGCGAAACCGCGGGGGTCGGCGGCGCCTGTCGTTCCGGTGGTATCCCGTCACCTTCCATTGGAGCCCGAACGGAGTAATCCGTCGCGTCGTAGGGGGTGCGGATTCTCGGGAGGGGGCGGGCGCCCGGCAGGGAGGCGGCCCGTCACGTCAGGCGGCGTCGGCGTCCGGCCGGGTCATCCGGCGGCCCGGTCCCGGGAGGTCACGGTGAAGCGCGCCCCGTCCGGGTCGGTGAGGATCGCCTCCATCGAGCCGAAGCCCTGCTGGTGGGCGGTGCCGCCGTGGTCGCGGGCCGCGCGGACGCAGGCCTCGACGTCGTCCACCGCGAAGTGGACCTGCCAGTGCGGCCGGACCGTCGGATCGGGGCCGGACTCGACCGCTCCGGAGTAGATCCGGGCCACCACGTCGTCGCCGCTGCGCAGCACGACCTCGTTGCCCTCGTAGTGCACCTCGCAGCCGCCGGGGGCCGCGGACGCCCACCGCAGGACCTCCCCGTAGAAGATGGCCGCGTCGAAGGCGTCCCGGGTGTGCAGCCGTACGTACGACGGTGCCGCCTCCCGCCAGCGCTCCCAGCCGGTGACGAGCTGGCCCTCCCAGATGCCGAAGACCGCGCCGTCGCGGTCCGCCAGCAGCGCGGCCCGGCCCGGCGGGAGCGAGATCGGTCCCACGGCGGTGGTGCCGCCGCGCTCCTGGCTGCGGGCCACCGTCTCGTCCGCCGAGGCCACGGCGAAGTACGGGATCCAGGCGACCGCGGTCCGCGCCACGAAGTCGACCTCCGAGACACCGGCGACCGGGATGCCGTTCGCCCGGGCGACCCGGTACCCGTCCCCCATCCTGGTGGCCGAGGACCAGTGCCAGCCGAGGACCGCGGTGTAGAAGCCCTGGGCTTCCTTCAGGTCGCGGGTGGTCAGGCTGACCCAGCACGGTGCTCCGGACACCGAACTGCTGGTGACGACATCGGGGGTGAGTGTTCCATCGCTCTGCATCGAGTGACCGTCCTGACGTCTGGCCGGCAGCGGTCGCGGGGGGTGCCGGGCCCTCGCCCGGAACCGGACGTCGCCCAGCCGTCGGGGGCCCTCCGTGCCGGAAGGCCTCCGACGGCTCAGTAGCACCTGCGGATCCGCTGTCCCATCGGCTCCAGCATCTCCCGGCTCGGCGCTCCCCGCACGGCGCGGAGTCAGCCGCGCGGCCGCTCCAGGGTGAGCAGCAGACCCTCGACGGCGCCGGGACCTATGCGCCCCTTGACGTCGGCGGAGGTGATCGCCTTGAGCGCCCAGCCGTCCTCGGCGTGCTTGTTCAGGACCTTCTCCAGCTTGCCGCTGTCCAGCGCGTCGCCGATCAGCGACTCACGGAAGGTGACGACCTTGTACTCGTAGGTATAGGGGTTGCTCATGGCTGCGGGGCTCTCCTGCGTGTTGGATGGCATGGCCGGGACCACCCAACCACCGATCGCGGGCCCGGCACAGGGACGAACCGGACCGTACACAGAGCTTTGTTGAAACTTCATGAAGTGCCGGTCGGTGGCCCGCGTCCCCGTCCGGCCGGGCGGAGGGGGACAGCGATGGACAAGGCACCCGCGGAAGGTTCCGTACCGGGAACGGTGGACCGGCCCGCGAGCTTCGCGGACCTGCGCGCGCGTGAGTTCGGCTACCTCGACGAGGGTGGCCACACCTACCTCGACCACACGGGCGCCGGACTGCCGCCGCGCTCCCTCGTCACCGGCAGCGCGGAGCGGATCACCGGCGGCCTGTTCGGCAACCCGCACTCCGGGAGCCCGGCATCCCGCGCCTCGGGCCTCCTGCTCTCGGAGGCGCGCCGAGCCGTCCTGCGCCACTTCGACGCCGACCCCGCCGAGTACGCGGTCGTCTTCACACCCAACGCGACGGGGGCCCTGCGCCTGGTCGGCGAGGCCTACCCGTTCACCCGCGGCAACCGCCTCGTCATGTCGCTCGACAACCACAACTCCGTCAACGGACTGCGCGAGTACGCGCGGGCGCGCGGCGCCACCACGGCCTACGTGCCGGTGAGCGGAAGCGGCCTCCAGATGGATCAGGAGCGGCTGCTCGCGGCCCTGTCCGCACCGGGCCGGGGGATCCTGGCGCGCGCCGGAAGCGGCCTGTTACGCGGGCGCCTCGGCCCGTGCCGCGCGGCGAGCGGCGCCACCGGCCGCCGGGGACTGCTGGCCTACCCGGCCCAGAGCAACTTCACCGGCGTCCAGCACTCCCTGGACTGGATCGAGCGCGCGCAGCAGCAGGGGTACGACGTCCTGCTCGACGCGGCCGCCTTCGTACCGGCCAACCGCCTCGATCTCTCCACGTACCACCCGGACTTCACGGTGGTCAGCTGGTACAAGGTGTTCGGGCACCCGACGGGGATCGGCAGCCTGATAGCGCGCCGCGAGGCGCTCTCCCGGCTCCGTCGGCCCTGGTTCTCGGGCGGCACCATCTACGCGGTCAGCGCCCAGGCGCAGTGGCACGTCCTCGCCGACGACGAGGCGGCCTTCGAGGACGGCACGGTCAACTTCCTCTCCGTGCCCGACGTGACGGCGGGACTGCGCTGGATCGCGGACGTCGGGATGGACCGGGTGCACGCCCACGTCACCGCCTTGACCGGCCAACTCCTCAACGGACTGCGGGCGTTGCGGCACAGTGACGGATCCCCGATGGTCCGGGTGTACGGGCCCGACGACACCGCCGCCACCGACCGCGGCGGCACGGTCGCCCTGAACCTGCTCGGAGCGGACGGCGCCGTCGTCGACGAGCGGGTCGTCACCCGGGACAGCGCCGCGCGGGGCATCTCCCTGCGCACCGGCTGCTTCTGCAACCCGGGCGCCGGCGAGGCGGCGTTCGCCCTGCCGCTGCGCCGGCTCCACACGGCGGCACGCGGACGGCCCCGCTCCCTGGAGGAGTACCTGGATCTCCTCCAACTCCCCTCCGCCGGAGCCGTCCGCGTGTCGGTCGGGGTGTCCTCCCAGCCCGCCGACATCGCGACCTTCCTGGCCTTCGTCGTGGAGACCTACCGCGACCGCGTGCCGGGCAGCACGGGCCTGGCGGCGCGGACGGGGTGCTGACTCCGGAGGGCGCGCCGGTCGGGCTCGGGACGGTGGAGACGCAACTCCCCTCCGGAACGAGCCCCGTTGGTGGTTGTCCCAGGTGTTCGCGGCCGCCCGGGTGTCCGCGCCGGGCCGCTGCCCGGCGCGCGTTCACCGGCCGTCCCGGCTGCGGACGGCTCCCTCGCGGCACCGGCGGACCAGAACGGCCCACGCCAGGGTCGTGAACAGCAGCGCGAACCCGGCCAGGATCAGCCAGCCGCGGGCCGCCGGATGGCCGAACGAGCCGCCGTAGGAGGCCAGCAGCGGAGGTCCGAGCGGGGAGTCGCCGGTGCGCCAGAGCCTCTCCAGCCCCACGCCGCCGCCCAGCGCCTCGAACGCCCAGCGGTTCGTCATGGCCCAGCTGACGGCCTGCCCCGCACCGGTCATCCGGGGGACCGGCACGAACGCCCCCGAGAACAGCACCTGGGGAAAACACAGCAGGGGCAGCATGAGGGTCGCCTGACCGGGCTCCGACACCGCCGCGGACGCGAGAAGCCCGAGGGCCAGAGCGGCGGCCGAGGCCAGCACACTCGTCACGAACAGCGAGCCGTACGTGTCCCAGCCCGCCGGAGGCAGCCGGTCCACGGCGCGCAGGACGACCAGCAGCAACGCGTCCGCGACCGCTAGCGCGGGCAGCATGGTGGTCAGTTTCGAGGCGATGTACGGGCCGATCCGCAGCCCGGCCAGCCATTCCCTGCGCAGCACCGGCAGTTCGGTGCAGATCTGGAGCAGCCCGTAGGTCAGCCCGAAGAAGAAGGCGCCGAACGCGATCCAGAACATGATCATCGCGGTCGAACCCGGATCCGGCGACGCCGGATCGAAGGCACCGGCCCGGAACAGCACCGCGAACATCGCGACGATCATCACCGGCGAACCGGCCAGGACGGCGGCCGACAGCCTGCTGTGCAGCAGCAGCGCCGTTCCCCTGCGGGAAAGCAGCGCCCACTGCCGCAGGGCACCGACACGACTGCCGCGCGGGGCAGCGGAGTTCGTCCCGGCTCGTGGAGTCTCCTCCGGGGCGGTGCCCTCGACGCGCACGCCGTCGGCCACCGCCTCGTACACCTCCTCGACCGTGCCGACGCCGAACGCCGCGCGGAGAGCGGCCGGTTCACCCGCGTACGCGACCTGTCCGCCCGGGGCGAGGAACACGACCTGGTCGCAGCGGAGCAGGTCGGCGAGGACGTGGGTGGTCAGCACGACGGTGGTGCCGTCCTCGGCCAGCGCGCGCAGGGTCCGCAGCAGCGCCGCCCCGGTGACCGGGTCGAGTCCCGAGGTCGGCTCGTCGAGGAAGAGCACCCGCGGCCGGGTGAGCAACTCGACGGCGATGGAGGCCCGTTTGCGCTCGCCGCCGCTCAACGCGCGGACCGGCGTCGAGGCCCGGTGGGTCAGCCCCAGCGCCTCCAGGACCCGGTCCACGTCCGCGGCCACGGTCTCCGCGGTCGTGCCCGGCGGCATCCGCAGACCTGCCGCGTACCGGAGCGTCCGGCTCAGCGGCAGCTCGCGGTGGATGATGTCCTCCTGCGGCACGAAGCCGAACTCCGGCCCGGGCGCCCCCGGCCGGGCACCGTCGTGCAGCACCTCGCCCGCGGTGGGCGGACGCAGCCCGGCGAGCGTCTGGAGCAGCACCGTCTTGCCCGCGCCGCTGCTTCCGGCGATCACGGTCAGCCGCCCCGGCGCCACGTCGAACGACAGGTCGTGCAGGACGCGCCCGGCGCCGCGCACCGCCTGGGAGATCCGGCGCGCACCTACGCGCAGACCGTCGACCGGCGGGGCCGGTCCGTCCTCGGCGACGGGCGGACCCGGCTGCGTGGGTGTCGGCATGGAGGCAGCATGCCAGGAGCGAGCCGGGTTAGCGTGGGCCCCGGACGGGATCATGCGACGGCGGACTCGGAGGGCGGCGATGTGCTGGAGCGCGACGGCCGATCTGGTGGCCGGTGCCGGGATCGCGCTCGCGTACGCCCTCGTCGCCCACCCCGTGACGGCCGAGATCCGCGGCCACACCATGGGGTACGCCGTCCGGCTCGACCGGCCCGAACTCGTCATCGCGGGCTACCTGTTCGCCACAGTGGGCGCGCTGCTGCTCTCCGGTGACCGGGGCCTGCTGCTGATCGGCGCGCTCATGGGAGGTGGCGCGGTGATCTGCTGGGCCCTGTGGGAGCTGGAGTTCGTCTCCACCTGGTGCGCGTTCGCCGCGGTCGGCTCGGTGGCCCTGCTCGCGTGGGTCGCCTTCCGGCCGGGCGCCGACCGGCCCGCCGCGGTACGTTCCGGCACCGGCGGTTGACGCCGACGGGCGCGGGCACCCGTACGGCAGGACGGCGCACGCCCGGCCCCACCCGTGCGCGGTTCCTGCCGGAGCGACGCACGGTCTATTCCCGGTCATGGGGGTGCAGTCGGTACCAGGACCGGTGGTCCCCCGCACAGGAGGGGTCTGGTCGCGCCGCCGACCCCGGCGCACAGTGGACGCATGAACAGCACGCACCGGCCGACGACCAGGAGCCGTGTCACGCCCCTGAAGTCCCTCCTGGGAGGCACGTACACCCCGGGCCGTACCGCGGCCCGCCCCTTTCACCGGAAGACGTCGTCCGACTCCTCCCAGATCGACGGCTCGGTGAGCGCGGACTCGCGCGGGATCCGCGACGACGTCTGATACATCGCCTCGATCTCGGCCGCGTACCGCTGGGCGATCGCGTCCCGACGGAGTTTCAGCGAGGGCGTCAGCAGCCCGTTGGCCAGGTCGAACGGCTCGGCCAGGACGCGGAAGACCCGGATGGTCTCGGCGCGGGACACCGTGCTGTTGGCCCCGGCGACCGCACGTCTGACCTCCTCGCGCAGTTCGTTCTCCTCCCGCGCGTCCCGGGCCGCCGTGTCCCTGTTGGCCCGGGACGCGCGCCAGTGCGTCACGAACTCCGGGTCCAGCGTGATGAGGGCGCCCACACAGGGCCGGTTGTCGCCCACGACGGCGGCCTGGTGGATCAGCGGGTGGGCGCGCAGCCGCTCCTCCAGGGCGGCGGGCGCCACGCTCTTGCCGCCGCTGGTGATGATGATGTCCTTCTTGCGGCCGGTGATGGTGACATAGCCCTCGGTGTCGATCCGGCCGACGTCCCCGGTCGCCAGCCAGCCGCTGCGGAACGCGGCCCGTGTCGCCTCTTCGTTGTTGACGTAGCCCTGGAACACGGAGGGCCCCCACACGAGGATCTCGCCGTCGTCGTCCACCCGGATCTGGGTGCCCGGATGCGCGCGCCCGACCGTGCCGAACTTCTCCCGACCGACCGGCTGGGCGGTGATCCCGCCACTGGTCTCGGTGAGCCCGTACCCGTCGTGCACGAGGATGCCGATTCCGGCGAAGAACAGGGCGAGTTCACGATTCAGGGGCGAGCCGCCCGACACCGCGCCGCAGACCCGGCCGCCGAGCGTGCCGCGCAGTCGCCGGTAGACCGTCCTCTCGTAGAGCGAGTGCTGGAGCTTCAGATCGATGCCGGGACCGGGACCGGTGCCCAGCCGCAGCCGTTCCTCGGCGAGCGCGAAGTCCTGCGCCGTGCGTGCGGCCCGTTCGAACAGGGCCCCGCGGCCCGCTCGTTGGGAGGCGCGGAGGAAGTTCTTGTAGATCTTCTCGAAGACGAACGGGACGGCGTACAGGTAGGTCGGCCGGAAGGAGAGCATGGCCTCGGAGAGCGCTTCCTCGCTCAGATCGGGCTCGTGTCCCATCAGGATGCCGCCGCGCAGGCAGACGCCCTGGACCATGAGGCCGTACGCGTGCGAGAAGGGCAGGAAGGCGAGGACGGCCGGCTGTTCTCCCGGGGGCGCAGCGGTGTGTCCCCAGCCTTCGAGGACGGTGTCGCAGGGGCTGGCCAGGCTGCGGTGGGTGAGGGCGCAGCCCTTGGGCGGTCCGGTCGTGCCGGAGGTGTAGGCGATGACCGCGGTGGAGTCGGGCAGCACGATTCTGCGCAGCGAGTCGACGGCCGTCACCGGGATCGCGCGTCCGCGCTCGACCAACTGGTCGAGCGCCCCGGCGTCGAACTGCCAGACGTGGCGCAGGAACGGCAGTGCGGCGCACGCGGAGCCGACGGTCATGACCCCCTGCTCGTCCTCGACCACCACACCGACGCAGTGGGCGTCCCGCAGGATCCACGCGACCTGATCGTGCGAGGACGTCGGGTAGACCGGAACGATCTCGGCGCCCACCGACCACAGGGCGTAGCCGAAGACCGTCCACTCGTACCGTGTGCGCGACATGATGGCCACCCGGTCCCCGGGCCGGATGCCGGAGCGCACGAACCCCCGTGCCACGTCGACGACTTCGTCCCACAGCTCGGCGGCCGTCACCTGCGTCCAGAAAGCCGGTCGGCCTTCGGCGCGGCGGGCCAGCTGGGGAAGGTCAGGGGTGTCCCGCGCCGCGGCGTAGAGGCTGTCGGCGAGTCCCCCCTGCAGGCGTGCGGCCGGCGATGGAGAGAGATGGGACTGGTGCATTCGCCGCTCCGGGATTCTCCTCGACAGGACCTCACCCCCGGAGGCGCCGATGTCGAGGGTTCCCGAATGTAGCCCACCGGGGCGACGGCCGGGCCCTGTTCCGGCAGCCGTACCGCGGTCACCCCGAATTCGTTCTCCGCGCGGCCTCTTTTCGGCGCAGGGCGGCCGGAGAGTGCCTCGCGCCCGGCGGGATCGGGCGGACGGATTTCACGCCGTCGTCGGTTGCGGGCCGCGTTCCGCCCGTCGGCGCACGGACGCCAGCAGGCGTCGCGTCGCCCAGGTGTGACCGCCCGTTCCCACGACGAGCCGGCGGTAGAGGCCGCCCGAGGCGCCGGGGAACACGGCCCGGGTCTCGGCCGTCAGCATCGAGCGGCCCGGGCCGGTCCGCTCGATGCGGAAGAGGAGGGCGTAGGAGGAGAACCGGTGGCCGCCCTCCAGCACGAGTTCGCGTTCGGGGAGCGCCGAGGTCACGTGGAAGCCGGGGAGCGCGGAGCCCGCCGCCAGGGGACGCGGGCCGGTTGCCGCGCGGTCGGTACAGCCGACCAGCCGCGCGTAACCGGTGGCGCCGGGGCGGGCGCCGGACCGGTCGAGGACCTCGCACAGCGCGCGCCAGAGGACGTCGGGCGCCGCCTCGACGACGGTGGTGTGGTCGTCGACGTGCGGCAACGCGTTCCTCGGCATCCAAGCCTCCACGAGCGGGTCCCGGCCCCACGGGCCATGATGGCGCGCTCCGGGCGGGTGTGCCCGGCGCGGCGCCGGGGTGGACGGTGAGGGGGCGTCGGCCGGTCGGCGGCGTCCCCGGGAAGCCCCGCACGCCCGCCCCGGTGTCCGTGTTCCGTTGAACTATCCTCCGTTCGCCCTTTCGAGGAGAGGCCTCCGGCTGACAGACTCCGGAGGTGCCAGACTTCGACATGCTCGTCATCGGATCCGGCCCGGGCGGCCAGAAGGCTGCCATCGCCGCAGCCAAGCTCGGCCGTCGGGTCGCTGTCATCGACCGCCCCGACATGGTCGGCGGGGTCTCCATCCACACCGGGACCATCCCCTCCAAGACGCTGCGTGAGGCGGTCCTCTACCTCAGCGGCCTCAGTCAGCGGGACCTGTACGGCCAGAGCTACCGGCTCAAGGAGGACATCACCGTCGCCGACCTGACCGCGCGCACCGAACACGTGGTCAGCCGCGAGGTCGACGTCATCCGCAGTCAGCTGTCCCGCAACCACGTCGCCCTCTTCGCCGGCACCGGCCGCTTCGTGGACGACCACACCGTCGCGCTGGTCGAAGTGAACGGCAACGAGAGGCTGTTGAGCGCCGACCACATCGTCATCGCCACCGGTACGCGTCCGGCACGTCCCGACACCGTCGAGTTCGACGGGCGGACGATCATGGACTCGGACAACGTGCTGAACCTGGAGCAGGTGCCGCGCTCCATGGTCATCGTCGGAGCGGGCGTGATCGGCATGGAGTACGCCTCCATGTTCGCGGCCCTCGGATCCAAGGTCACGGTCGTCGAGAAGCGCTCCGGGATGCTCGACTTCTGCGACGTCGAGGTGATCGAGTCGCTCAAGTACCACCTGCGGGATCTCGCCGTCACCTTCCGGTTCGGCGAGACCGTCGCCGCCGTCGAGCGGCACGCCCGGGGCACGCTCACGGTCCTGGAGAGCGGCAAGAAGATACCCGCCGACGCCGTGATGTACTCGGCGGGCCGACAGGGCCTCACCGACGAACTCGACCTGGACAAGGCGGGGTTGTCCGCGGACCGGCGCGGCAGGATCACCGTCGACGAGCACTACCGCACCGAGGTCCCGCACATCTACGCCGTCGGCGACGTCATCGGCTTCCCGGCGCTCGCCGCGACCTCGATGGAGCAGGGGCGTACGGCGGCCTACCACGCCTGTGGTGAGCCGGTGAACCGGATGCACGACCTCCAGCCGATCGGCATCTACACCATTCCCGAGATCAGCTTCATCGGGAAGACGGAGGACCAGCTCACCGAGGACTGCGTGCCCTTCGAGGTGGGTGTGTCCCGGTACCGGGAGCTGGCCCGCGGACAGATCATCGGCGACTCGCACGGCATGCTGAAACTGCTGGTCTCGCCCGACGACCGCAAGCTCCTCGGTGTCCACTGCTTCGGCACCGGAGCGACCGAACTGATCCATATCGGCCAGTCCGTGATGGGCTGCGGCGGCACGGTCGACTACCTGGTCGACGCGGTCTTCAACTACCCGACCCTCGCCGAGTCCTACAAGGTGGCCGCACTGGACGCGACCAACAAGATCCGTCAGATCGACCGCCTCCGGGACTGACCGCGGCCGCGACGGACCGGGTCCGGCCCCGTGCGGGCCGGACCCGGTCCGCGAGCGGTGTCAGGGCAACGGGATGGTCACCTCGTCCTCGACGGGCGGATCGATCTCGTGGTCGAGGGTGCCCGTGGCGGAGTGGCAGCGCAGATGCACCGCGGACGGTGTCACGTCCAGCCGCAGGAAGCACTTGAAGAACGGCGGGCTGTACGTCGCCGAGCCCGGCGAGAACAACTGCGTGTACGTCTTGCGGACCGGGAGCCGGAAGTGCGCGTTCCGGTCGGGGCGCCGGCCTGCCCCGAGGAGACTGGCGACGACACGGATGCGGCGGGTGAGGCGGACGGGCTCACCCTGCGTGCGGGTCGGAGGGACGCCGAGCCGCTCGGCGATCACCGCCGTGGCCTCGGCCTCGGTGAGCGTGAAGAAGCGGGGCATCCGCAGCCGGCGCCCGTACAGTCTGCTGTAGAAGGCCAGGGAGTCGCCGCGCAGCGGGTAGCAGCGGAACTCCTCCTCGGTGACGTCGGCGACGGAGACCCGGGGGACGGTGTGCGTGGCGTGCATGAACGCCCCGCCGCCACCGGCGACGACGTACTGGATGGTGCGGCCGCCGTCCACCCGTACCGGATACCGCTGGTAGTTGTGGATGTCGCCGCCGATCGCGGCGACATAGTGGTGCTCCGGGTCGCGCACGATGGCGTCGACCGTGCCGCCGCCCTCGATGGCGCAGGGGTGGTGCTCGCCGTCGACGTACAGCGGGGACCCGGTCACCAGGATCTTGGGCCGCTCGCCCCGCGACACCTCGCGCAGCCAGCGGCCCTGCTCGGCGTCGATGGTCCCCAGCAGGCCCGTGTCGATCCCGATGATCCGCAGGGGTCCGGCGTCGATGGCCCAGTACGGCCCCGGCTGGACGGCCTGTTGGGACGGTTCGGAGCGCAACGCCCTCGCCTCGGCCAGGCGTTGTTCGTCGGCCGCACCCGGCGAGTGCCAGAGCAGCGATCTGAACCAGGCCCGGGTCAGCGGACGGGGACGCGCCTCCGGAGTCAGCGGCGGCGCCTCGCAGAAGACCCGCATGAAGCCCTGCAGGTCCTCGTACCAGTCGTGGTTGCCGGGTATCGCGTAGATGGGCGCCGGGTAGTCCCGGTACGGGCGGAAGAACTTCGTGCCGTAGTCCCCGGTGCTGCCCACCGGATAGATCACGTCACTGGCCAGAACGGCGAAGTCCGTCCCCTGACCGGCCTTCAGAAAGCCCGGCACGACGGCGTACTGAGGATCGTCGCCTTCACCGGTGTCGCCGATGACCATGAACGAGAAGTGGTCGGAGTCCGTGCGGCGGACGACCGCGTCGGCGGGTGCGCCCGCGGCCACCCGCTGCTCCACCCAACGACGCCGGGTCCGGCCCGTCGGATCCCCGAACCACGAGGCCAGCACGCCGTTGCGAGCAGGCCACAGCGTCCTCGGATCGAGCCAGGAGAGCTTCTCCACCCGGGCGGGCATCAGCCCTTTGTAGGTCCCGAGTTGAGCGTTTCCCCAGCCTGCGCCTTCTGCCGTGTCGCGTGAAGAGTGAGCCACGGGTGCACGGTAACAACCGATCTTCCGCGCACCCGGACCAGGGGTCGCCGCTCCGCGCCGGGCTCAGGCAGCCGGACGCCAGCCGAGCGCGGGGCCGAGCTTCGTGGCGATGTCGGTGAGGATCTGCACGTAGTCCTCGTGGGCGAAGGTGAACGGCAGTGCGAACGCGACCTCGTCGATCTCCTGGAACGCGGCCTGGGCGTAGAGCTGTTCGGCGATCCGCTCGGACGTCCCGACGATGTCCGGCGCGAACATCATGCGGGCCGGACCCTGCGGCGTCGTCGTGCGCGGCAGCCGCTCGCGGGCGTACTCCTCGTACCTCTCCCGCTGCGCCGGTGTGGCGCCGTCCGTCGGGATCACGACGAGGCCCTGGGAGACCCGGGCCCGGTCGCCGTCCGGGTGGGCGGAGCGGAACGCCCGGACGTGGCTGAGCTGGATCTCGGCGAAGGCCTCGGACTCCTCGGCCTTCACGACGCTGCTGGTCAGGAAGTTCATGCCGTGTTCGCCCGCCCACCGCGCGGACCGCAGGCTGCCTCCGCCGTACCACATCCGGCCGCCCAGGCCGGGGGAGTGCGGCTGCACGCGGTCGGAGAACACCTCGAAGCCCTCCACCCCGCTGAAGTCGGTGGCCGGCTTGCCCCGCACGAAGTCCAGCAGCCGCTCCACCCGCGCGTAGCCGAAGTCCTCCGACGCGGCGGTGTCCGGGTGGAGCGCGTGCTTCACCTGCTCGTAGTGCAGGGGCGGGCCGACGCTGACGCCCGGGTTGAGGCGGCCCCCGGACAGCACGTCCACGGTGGCCAGGTCCTCGGCCAGCCGCAGTGGGTTCTCCCAGCCCACCGGGGTGACGGCCGTCCCCAGCTCGATACGGCGGGTGCGCTGCGAGGCGGCGGCCAGGACGGCGACGGGCGAGGAGATGCCGTACTGGAGGTGGCGGTGCCGCAGCCAGGCGCTGTCGAAGCCGAGCCGTTCGCCCAGTTCGATGATCTCCAGCGTCGACTCGTGGCCCCGCCCGGGGTCGTTCGCGTCGAACAGCCCGATGGTCAGGAAGCCCAGCTTCCGCAAGGGACGTGAGGGCAGGGGCACGGGCTCCTCCAACGGTCGCGGCACGGTCTGCCGAACACCAGCGCTACCGCCGATTGTCGCAGGCGATCACCGTGGAACGCCCGGAGGGCCCGGCAGCTCACGGCGCTCCGGCACGGACGAGGAGCGGTCGTCCGGCACGGGACTTGGCGAAGGGACTGCGCGAGACCCGTCGCGCGTGGGACCGTGGACGCAGGGTCTGGCCCGTCACTCCCCCCGTGGTGACGGGCCAGACCTCTGCGCCGGCCCGCGTCACCCCGCAGAGGGGCGAGGTGAGCCGGATCCGGGGGGCGGGCGGTGTGCGCCCGCCGCTACTGGTAGCAGGGGGGGCCGCACAGCGGTGTGACCCTGTCGGTCCCGTCGGCACCGGCCGTCGGCCGGTCCCCCTGCGGCGCGACGGCCGGAACCCGGCTCGTCTCCCAGGGCATCGGGACCGCGACGGCCCGCGGGCCGACGGCGGTGAAAGCGGCCGCGGCGACGAACACCGCGGCGATACCACGTTTGCGCAGACCCATGACGATCTCCCCGAGACGAGCCGGGCGCCCCTCGGCGCGGTTCGCCTCGGGTGGGCCGCGGCGGCCCCGCCTCCTTGATGACATACGGGTCCACCCCGACGCCACATGATTCGACGGTGCTCGAATCGTCCGCACCGCGCCCTCCTCCACGAGGGGCCGGGCCCGCTGGACCGTGGGCGTCGTCACACGTGACAGGTGACGTGAACAAGCGCTTAGATAGTGAGTCCGAGCTCGTCCGCGCGCTGGAGGCACCGTTGCTGTTCACATCCGTCGACGACGTCTCCGCACGCCTCGCCGGGACGGGCTATCTCGCCTCGCCCGCCGTCGCGACGACGGTCTTCCTGGCCGACCGGCTCGGTAAGCCCCTCCTCGTGGAGGGCCCCGCCGGAGTCGGCAAGACGGAGCTGGCCAAGGCCGTCGCCCAGGTGGCCGGGGCCCGGCTGGTGCGCCTCCAGTGCTACGAGGGCGTCGACGAGTCCCGGGCGCTGTACGAGTGGAACCACGCCAAGCAACTGCTGCGCATCAGCGCCGGGCGCGACGAGAGCTGGGACGAGACGCGGACGGACATCTTCAGCGAGGAGTTCCTCCTGCCGCGTCCCCTGCTGACCGCCATCCGCGGGGACGATCCGAAGGTTCTGCTGATCGACGAGACGGACAAGGCCGACGTCGAGGTCGAGGGACTGCTCCTCGAAGTGCTCAGCGACTTCCAGGTGACGGTTCCGGAGCTGGGCACCATCGCCGCGACCAGCCGGCCCTTCGTGGTGCTCACCTCGAACGCGAGCCGTGAACTGTCCGAGGCGCTGCGCCGCCGCTGCCTGTTCCTGCACATCGGCTTCCCCGACGAGGAACTGGAACGCCGTATCGTCCGGTTGAAGGTGCCCGGCCTCGACCGGACGCTCACGGAGTCGGTGGTGCGGGTCGTGGGCGCGCTGCGCGAGATGGACCTGCGCAAGGTCCCGTCCGTCGCCGAAACCATCGACTGGGCCCGCACGTTGCTCGCCCTGGGCGCCGACACCCTCGACGAGGACGTCGTGCGCGACAGCCTCGGCGTGCTCCTCAAGCACCAGGACGACATCCTGAAGGCGGCGGCCAAGCTCGACCTGGGTGCCGTGTGACCGGCGCCGGCCCGGCGGCCGGTGTCGCGGACCGGCTGACCGGACTGGTCGGCGCGCTGCGCTCGCACGGCATGCGGATCGGCACCGGGGAGACCGTGGACGCCGCGCAGGCCGTCGAGGCGCTCGGCCTCGCGGACCGCGACCTGCTCCGGGAGGGACTCGCGGCCACGCTCCTGCACAACCCGGGACAGCGGCGGGTGTTCGACCCCGTCTTCGACGTCTACTTCCCCCGGGGCGTCGGAGCCCCCGACGCCCCGGCGCCCGCGGACCGCGATGACCTGCGGAACCGGCTCGCCGCAGCGCTGGCCGACGACGACCGTGCGCTCATGGCACGGCTGGCGATGGAGGCGGTCGAGGGCTTCGGCGGATACGGCGGCACGACCGCCACGGACGGCTGGTCGTCGTACCAGACGCTCGACCGGCTCCGTCCGCAGACGCTGATGGCCCGGGTACGGGACACGGTCCGCTCGGAGGGCGGGGCGCCGGGATTCACCGACCGGCTGCTGGAGGACGAGATCAGGGGGCGCATCGAGGCGTTCCGCCGGCTGGTGGCCTCGGAGGCGCGCCGCCGGGTCGCCGAGCGGCGCGACCGTGACGAGATCGCCCGGCGCGCGGTGGCCACGACCGCCGACCGCGTCGACTTCCTGTTCGCGGGCCGCGACCGCCTCGCCGAGCTGCGCAGGGTCGTCCAGCCGCTCGCGCGCAAGCTCGCCACCCGGCTCGCCGCGCGCCGCCGCAGGGCCCGGCGCGGCACCATCGACCTGCGGCGGACCCTGCGCGGATCGTTGTCCACCGGCGGGGTGCCGATGCGTCCGGTGCTGCGCCGACGGCGCCCGGTGCGCCCCGAACTGGTGCTGCTGTGCGATGTGTCGGGCTCGGTCTCGGGCTTCTCCGACTTCACGATGCTGCTGGTGCAGGCGCTGCACGACCAGTTCAGCAAGGTGCGGGTCTTCGCCTTCGTCAACCGGGTCGACGAGGTGACCGGGCTGCTGGTGCACGGCGCCGCCGACCCGGACGGGCTGAGCGCCCGGATCAATTCGGAGGCCACGCTCACCGGCTGGCACGACAGCAGCGACTACGGGGTGCCGTTCGGCGAGTTCACCGAGCGGTACTCCGGCGCGGTCGGCGCCCGGACGACCGTGTTCGTGCTCGGCGACGCCCGCACGAACAACAGCGACCCGAACCTGCCCGCGGTCCGCCGGCTCACCCGGCAGGCCCGCCGCGTCTACTGGCTGAATCCCGAGGCGCGTTCGCAGTGGGGCACGGGCGACTCCGTGGCTCCCGCCTACGCGGAACTCGTGGAGATGTACGAGTGCCGCAACGCCCAGCAGCTCAGCGCGCTGATCGGCCGCCTCCTGCCCGTCTGACCCGCGGGCCCGCGTGGACACGGCCCGCCGGTCAGGGTGCGAGGAGTCTGCGCAGCCAGGTGATCCGCGCGGCGCGGGCGGTACGGGAGAGCGGGGTGTTCGGGGCGAAGGAGTCGAAGCCGTGGAAGCCGCCCGGCCACACGTGCAGTTCGGCGACGCCGCCGGCCTGCCAGATCCGTGACGCGTAGTCGACGACCTCGTCCCGGAAGGTCTCCGCGGAGCCGACGTCGAGGAAGGCGGGCGGCAGCCCGGCGAGGTCGGTGGCCCGGGCGGGAGCCGCGTAGGAGGGGACGTCCGGGCCGCCTCGGGCGTCGCCCAGCACGGCGGTCCAGGCGGTCTCGTTGGCCGTACGGTCCCACGCGCCGACGCCCGCCATCTGGTACGCGGACGGGGTGTCGTTGCGGTCGTCGAGCATCGGGTACATGAGGACCTGGCCGATCGCCCGTGGGCCCCCGCGGTCCCGGCTGAGCAGGGCGAGCGCCGCGGTCAGGCCGCCGCCCGCGCTGGCGCCCGCGACGACGATCCGCTCGGGGTCGCCGCCGAACTCCGCCACGTGCCGCGCCGTCCACAGGAACCCGGCGTAGACGTCCTCCACCCCCGCCGGATACGGGTGTTCGGGCGCCAGCCGGTACTCGACGGACACCACGACCGCGTCCAGTTCCCTCGCCCACTCCAGGACGACCTCCACCCCGGCCCGGTTGTTGCCGAGGATCATGCCGCCGCCGTGGGCGTGGTAGATCACGGGGCGTGGCTGCCCGTCCTGGGGAGGCGCTGCGGGCGTCACCACGAACAGGGAGACGTCGGGGGCGCCTTCGGGGCCCGGCGCCGTCCGGTCGGTGGTCACGAAGGCGCCGTCCTGTGTGAGGTCGAACGCGGGCACCGCGATGTCCGGTCCGGCGTGCAGGGCGGTGATCTCCTCCAGGCTCAGCCCGGACGGCGTCGACGGGCCGACCGCGGCGAGGGCGGTCGCGAGGTCGGGGTCGAACGGGGGCGGTACCAGCAGCATGACGTCTCCTCGCGCTGAGCCCGGCGGCTCGTTCGACCATGATCGGCGCCGTGCCCCCGGACCGGGAGCCGCCGTGTGGCGGAACCTGCCCCCGACGGGGCGGCCCATGCCCGCCCGGCGTCCTCCGGGAAGGCCGGGAGCATGCCGGGAGCGGTCAGTGCGGAGCCAGCACGAGGCGCTGTCCGGGGGCCGTCGGGGTGCTCCAGGCGCGCTCCACCTCCGAGAGCGGGAGGACGAGCGGGTCGACGGCGAGGGTGCCCGAGGCGATCTCCGCGGCGAGGGAGGGGAGTTCGGCGACGATCCCGGCGGTGCTGACCGAGCCCTGGCCGCTTCCCATGATCTGGAGGTTGGCGGCCCGCAGCAGGAAGGACGGGAGGGTGATCTCCGCGCCGGCCATGGACCCGATCTGGATCCAGGCCAGTGCCTCGGCGCGCTCCGTGCGCGCGGTGAGGAGCGCGGGCATGGCCTGTTCGGTGGCCGGCCCCCACAGGTAGTCGATGACGACGTCCACGTCGGCGGCGCTCGCGGCGAGCCGCTCGGCGACCTCCTTGGGCTCGCCCAGCAGCGAGACGGTGTCGTCCGCTCCGAGCCGGGACACCAGGTCGAGCCGCTCGCCGTCGCGTCCGGCGGCGACGACGTGGCCCGCGCCGAGCCGACGGGCGATCTGGACGGCGAGCTGCCCCGCGTTGCCGGTCGCCCCCAGTACCAGGACACCGGCGCCCGGCCGGAGGGAGACGCGGCGCCGCAGGGCGATCCAGGAGGACATGGCCGGGTTCATCGCGGCGGCCACGGCGACCGGGTCGGTACCGTCCGGCAGGGCGACGGCGCGGCGGCGGTCGACGACGGCCCGTTCGGCCATGGTGCCCGGCACGTCGTCCCCGGCGACGAAGTAGAGCAGCTCGCCCCGGTCGGTGCGGCCGACGCCGTCCACGCCCGGGACCAGGGGCAGCGCGCCGTCCGAGGTGTAGTGGGAGCCGTCGGCGGCGGAGCGGACGCGGGGGTGGAGACCGGCCGCGAGGACGTCGACGAGCACCTCGTGCTCACTCCGGGGCGCGGGGGTGTCGAAGACGTCGAAGCGGGGCGGAGCGTCGAAGGAACGGACGACAGCGGCGTGCATGGGTGCCTCCTGGGCCGGGCCGGGCCCTTGTGGACGCGGGCGAACCGGCGTGAAAGGACCCGACTACTTGGTTCGTGTCACGTACTACTTGGACGGTAGTTTGCGGCACGTACTAAGTCAAGGTAGTTTGGGTCACGTACCGAGTGGGGTCGGTCGGCTTCGTGGGGGCCGTCCCGGCCTCCGGCCCGGACGGTGTCCCGGGCACCGCACCCGCGTGTCGCACCCGAACCGGACCGCGTCCGAACCAGGAGGGGGAACCGCCATGCCCGTCGGGCACATCAGGGAACCGGCCCGCGAGCCGGAGGCCGTCGAACAGGGGGGCGCCGCCGAACAGGGAGACACCGTCGACGCCCTGGTCCAGCTGTCGTTCCTGGTGCAGGGCGTGCTGGCGCGCATGGCGTCCGAGCACGACCTCTCCCTGATCCAGGTCCGCCTGCTCGGCATCCTGCGCGACCGCAGGCCCGGCATGCTCGAACTCGCCCGGCTGCTGGGCCTGGACAAGTCCTCGATGACCGGCCTGGTCTCCCGCGCGGAGAAACGCGGTCTGGTCCGGCGCGTCCCGTCGCCCGACGACGGCCGAGCCGTGCTGGTCGAACTGACGGCCGCGGGCCGGGAACTCACGGGCCGCTGCACCGCCGGGATGGGACGCGAGATCGCGGCTCTGACGGCGTCATTGACCACCGGTGAGCGCGCCCAGGTCACGGCCCTGGCCGGAAAGATCCTCGGCAACGCCCAGGAGACCGGGGCGGGATGACGCGCGAGCCGATCCGCCGCGGCGACACCCGGAGGTGACGCCGCGGCGGATCGGCGCGAGGCTCAGCCCTCGATGCGGTGGGTCGTCCAGAAGGACGTCAGGTCCGTGGTCGTGGCGGCCTGCGCCGCCGCCTTGAACTCGGCCGTGGTCGACACCCCGTACCAGTGCGAAGTGGCGTAGTCCTTCAGGAGTTTGGCCATGGCGGTGTCACCGAGGAGACGCCGCAGGTCGTGCAGGGCGCACTTGCCGTAGCCGTAGATGACGGTGGAGTAGCGGGACGAGTGCGTGTCCCAGTACGCCATCGAGTTGGTGATCTTCTCCGCGGAGGAGGCCCAGGAGACGCTGTTCCAGCAACTGGCGCCGGTCTTGTTCTGCGCGAGGTCGGTGGCGTAGTCGGTGAACGCCTCGTCCAGCCAGGGGCTGTTGTACTCGTCGTCGCCGACGATGCCGTAGAACCACTGGTGACCGATCTCGTGCGTCAGCGCGGTGGTGCTCACCAGGTCGAGGACGAACCCGGGGTACTCCATGCCGCCGAACCAGAAGTTGTTGTCGATCACCGCGTCCAGCTCGCCGTACGGGTAGGCCCCGAATCGGGCCGCGTGCGCGTCCACCGCGGACTTGGCGGTGGTGAGCATCGACTGGGCGTTGGCGGAGCTGATGCCCGACACGGAGTAGACGTTGACGGCCGTGCCGGCGGGGGAGGTGCCCGAGATCTTGGTGAACGGGCCCGCCGCCCAGGCGAAGTCACGCACCTTGGACGCGGTGGCCGTGGTGACGGTGCGTCCGCTGGAGCCGGGGGTGTCGACGGAGGTGCCGGTCGCCGGGACGAGCAGGCTCGTCGGGTGGTCCAGGGTGACCTTGAAGTCGGCGGCCAGCGAGTAGAAGGACTCGCCGTTGTTCGTGTACGGGTCCAGGTGCCAGCCCGCGCCGTCCTTCACCGCGAGCACCGGCAGGGCGTTGCCGATGAAGCTGAACGCGCCGTCGTAGCCGAAGCGGTCGGCGCCGCTCGGCACGGTGATGCCCAGGTCGAAGCCGATCGAGGTGCTCTGGCCCTGGGGCAGCGGAGACGCCAGCGTGATCTTCAGGGCCGTGCAGGCGACGGAGAGAGCGCCCGCGGTGCCCCCGGTGACGTTGCTGACGGTGATCGGCGGCGCGGTGCACGTGCCGTGGTAGTTGTCCCACAGCCTCAGGTACACCTCGCTGAGCGCGGTGGACGAGGCGTTGGTGAAGGTCGCGCTCTCGTGACCGGTCCAGACGGTGCCGCTGGTGTTGCTGCTCAGGCTGACCGTGTACGCCGGGGCCGCGGGGGTGCGGACGGAGTCGGCCGGCGGGGTCGCTTCACCCGAGGTGCTGAGGGCGATGTCGTCGAGGACGAAGCTGGTCTGCAGGCTGGAGTCCTCGGTGCCCGTGAACGCGACGGTCACGGTCTGACCGGCGAACGCCGACACGTCGAACGACTTCTGGGTGTACCCGGAGGCCTTGTTGAGGTTCGAGTACGTCGCCAGCGTGGTGCCGCCGATCTTGGCGGTGAGCTTGTCGTACGCCGTCGACGAGGTCGTCTCGGCCGTGTCGATGTGCAGCCAGAAGGTCAGGCTGGCGCTGCTGCACCCGGAAGGGATCGTCACGCTCTGCGAGAGCGTGTCCGTGTGGGTGCTGCCGACACCGTCCAGCCAGGCGAAGCTGCTGCCGCCGTGGGCGGACTGCCCCGAGCGGTTGGTGATCACACTCGTCGACGACTGCGTCCAGGGCGATGTTCCGCTCTCGAAGCCACCGTCGGTGACGACCTGGGACGGGGTGCAGGCGGCCGCGGCCGCCGGGACCGCGTGCGGCGCGGCCGCGGCGGGGGCGCTGGGGAGGCAGACGGCGGCCAGGGCGGCGACGCTGAGGAGGCGTGCCGCGATGGCCTTGCGGGGGGTTGGTCTCACACGAAACTCCTTTGAGGCGGCCGGATTCCGGCCTGCTCGGTGGCCGCCCGCGACGACTGGGGTGCGCCGGGTGGACGGCCGCGGGCCGCGCGCGGGTGCGCGCGATCGCTTGGTGAGATGTCCGTCCCGCCGCCCTGGGGTCAGGACGACGGCTCCCGGAAGCGTGGCAGATTTGACCGAGACATGCCATCGAAGCGCGGGAAAGGAGGCGGTTCGGTGAATCATGCGAATGCCCGGACCCGGGCCCCCTCCAGCGGAGCGCCCGGTACCGGATCCCGCCGCTCCTCGGCCCCCTCAGGACGCCGGTGTGCTCAAGGCCGGCGTCAGTCGGGACCAGGGGTTGGGGAGTTCGCCTGTCACCGGGCCCGTCACGGCTGCTCCGCGGTCGCGGGCGGTGCGGACGGCGAGCGGGACCAGTGACTCCGGGACGCCGTAGACGAGATGGCAGAACCGCTCGGACGGGTGCCGGGCGGTCCACTCCGGTCTGCTGAACGCCGCGACGTACGTGGACCAGTGGCCCTCGAACGTGACGAGCAGGTCCGCGAGACGGGCGTACCCCGGAGCGGGGTGGACGCCCGGGTTCAGGACCAGGGGCGCCGCGCCCAGCCGGCGGACGCTCCGCACCAGCCGCTTGAAGACCGGCAACGCTTCGGTGGTCGAGGCCACCCGGTCGAGGAAACAGCCCTGGGTGCCGTACCAGTCGCGGTGGCGCAGCACCTCGTCCGCGATCTCGTCCGGATCGCGCGCGCCGTAGTCCGTGTCGACGTAGCCGAGCAGCCGGGCGCCCGCCGCCCGGAGCGCGCCGGTCGCCGCCGTGAACGCCGGATCGGGGTCCGTGCCCGGCCCGTCCGCCGGGTTGATGACCACACCGTAGGTGCGGTCGGCCGATGTGATGAGACGGTGCCAGGCGCCGGGGTCCTCGCTCGGGTGCACATACAGCGGGATCAGCAGGCTCATCGCACCCGGTCGCCTTCCGGCCGCCCCGCCCGGGCGGCCTCCGACACGGATGTCCAGAGCGCGGTCAACGAGTCGTCGAGGGTCGACGCAGGGCGCCAGCCCAGGGATTCAGCGGCGGCCGTGATGTCGGAGCACTGCCACGACACCGCGCCGGAGCGGTCGGAGCCGGCGCCCTTCTCCTCGATCCGTCCCCGGAACCCGGACGCGCGGGCCAGCCCGCCCACCAGGTCCCGTACCGGAACGGCCCTGCCCGCGCCGATGTTGAGGATCCGGGGCAGCGGCCCCGGGGCCTTCGCCGCGGCCGCCGCCGCCCGCGCCACGTCGCGTACGTCCACGAAGTCGCGGTACGCCGACAGGTCGCCCAGCCGGATCACCGCGTCCGGATCCGTCCCGGCCGCGCGCAACAGCCCCGCGATCCGGCCCGGAAGGCCGGCCGAGGGTGCGCCGGGTCCCACCGGGTTGCCCACCCGCAGTACCACCGCGTCCAGCCCGGACACGCTGACGGTGACCGTCCCGGCCAGCTTGGTGGCCCCGTAGGGGGTGAGCGGGTGGGTCGCCGCCGACTCGGCGACGGCGCTGCCGCGGACGCCGGGGCCGTACTCGGCCGCCGAGCCCAGGTGGACGAGCCGCGCGGACGGCGCCGCTTCGCGCAGCGCCGCACAAAGTACCGCCGGGCCGCGGGAGTTGACCTCGGCGAGGGTCACGGCGTCACCGCCGGTGGCCCCGGCGCAGTTGATCACGGCGTCGGGTGCGGCCTCGGCCAGCGTCGCCGCCAGCCGCTCCCGGCCGTCGGTGGCGAGGTCGACGCCGAACTCGGCGCCGGGCGAGCGGCCGCCGCCGAACACCCGCACGCCCGGCAGGGCGCGCAGGTGCTCGACGACATGGCCGCCCAGATAGCCGGTGTGGCCCAGGACGAGGATGCGCATACGGCGGTCAGGCTCCCTTGAGCAGCAGAGACTTGCGGGTGGTGAACTCGGCGTTCGCCCGGTCGTAGTCGTCCGGGCGGCCGATGTCGAGCCAGTACCCGTCGAAGTCGTAGGCGTGCGGCTCGTTCCGGCTCCGCAGCAGGTCGAGGACCAACTCGTCGAAGCCCAGCGGCAGTCCCGGGGTGTAGCCGTCGAGCGTGGACCGGGACAGACCGTACACACCCATCGAGACGCGGTAGTCCATGCTCGGCTTCTCCGTGAAGGCCACCACCTTGCTGTCGGCGGTGGTCAGCACACCGAAGTCGATGTGCACCTTGCGCGCGTACGTCGCGATGGTCAGCGGTGCGCCCGAACTCCGGTGCTGGACCAGGACATCGGCGAAGTCCAGATCGGTGAGCACGTCGCCGTTCATCACGAGGAACGACTCCGGGAGCCGTTCCCGCATGGTGAGCAGCGGCCCCATGGTGCCGAGGGGGCTCTCCTCCGTGGCGTAGTCGACGGCCAGGCCCCACTGCGAGCCGTCGCCGACGTAGGCGCGGATGATCTCGCCGAGATGGCCTATCGCGATGGTGCAGCCGGTGAACCCGGCCGAGGCGAGCTGGCGGAGCACGATCTCCAGGATCGCGTGCTGGTCGCCGATGGGCACGAGCGGCTTGGGCAGTGCGGTCGTGTAGGGCCGCAGCCGGACGCCCTTGCCTCCTGCGAGAATCACAGCGTGCATGGGGCTCCTCCTTCGTGGTCGTGCCGGACGGGTCAGATGTTGTAGATGCCGGTCTTGTAGCGGGCGAGGTTCGCCGGGTCGCGGAAGAACTCCACGGTGTGCGCCAGCCCCTGTTCGAGCTGATGGGCCGGGCTCCAGCCGGTCGCCCCGGTGAGCCGGGTCGCGTCGGCGACCAGGCGCATCACCTCGGAGTTCGGCGGCCGGACGCGCTGTGCGTCCTCGCGCACGTCGAGGGCGGTGTCCATCACCTTGCCGATCAGGGCGACCAGATCGCCGACCGAGATCTCCCCGCCCGTACCGGCGTTGAAGGTGTGGCCGACGACCTGCTCGGCGGGCGCCGTGCCCACCGCGAGGAACGCCTGCGCGGTGTCCCGCACGAACGTGAAGTCGCGGGTCGGACGCAGGTCGCCGAGGGTGATGGTGCGTTCGCCCGCGGCCACCTGGCCGATGACGGTCGGGATGACCGCGCGCATGGACTGACGCGGGCCGTAGGTGTTGAACGGCCGCAGGGTGACCACCGGTGTGCCGAAACTCGCGTGGTAGCTGTCCGCGAGCCGGTCCCCGCCCGCCTTCGAAGCGGCGTACGGGGACTGCGTGTTGATGGGGTGGTCCTCGGTGATCGGCACGGTCTGCGCGGTGCCGTAGGTCTCGCTGGTGGAGGTGTGCACCAGCCGGGGCGTGCCGAGGGCGCGCACGGCCTCCAGCACGTTGAGGGTGCCGGTCACGTTGGTGTCCACGTAACTGTGCGGCGCCTGGTAGGAGTACGGGATCGCGATGAGCGCGGCCAGGTGGTAGACGCAGTCCGCGCCTTCGGCGAGCCCCCGGACCGAGCCCGGGTCGCGGACGTCGCCGAGGACGATCTCGACGTGCTCCAGGACGTCGGCGCTCAGGGTCTCCAGCCAGCCGTACGAGGAGAAGGAGTTGTACTGGGCCATCGCCCTCACCCGGTGCCCGGAGGCGACCAGCGCCTCGGTGAGGTGGGAGCCGATGAAACCCTCGGCTCCGGTGACGGCGGCGAGCGGTGCGGAGGTCAACTCGTGGGTCCTTCCGGTCGGTTGCTCGGGTGGTGCGGAGGTGTTTCCGGTACGTGCGGCGGTCCCGCGGACGCGGTGGTCCGGGCGGTCACGCGGGCGGTGGTCAGGCGTGCGGGGCGGGCCGCCCCAACAGCCGCACGGCACAGGCCGTCAGACACAGGGCGGCCGCGCCGCAGAACACGGAGAGCGCGAGAGCGGTCGGCGGGGAGCGGAGCGACCCGGCCGCGGCGGCTCCGCCGGCCGCCGCGAGACAGACCGCGGCCGGTGGCCAGGCCACCCCGAAGGCCTGGAGCAGCAGCGCGGTCCAGAGCGTGGCCGCGAGCAGCAGCAGCGGAGCCGGTTCCGCTCCCGTGAGCAGGGCCGCGGGCAGCAGCGGCAGGACGTAGAGGAGCAGGCAGAGCCCGAGGACGCCCGCCGAGCGCAGCAGGAAGGCGGCCGGGGTCGCGGTCGCCCGCAACGCCGCCACCGACATCCCGCGGTACCGGTACAGCAGCCACTCCGCCGGACCCATGCTGACCGTCAGCACGATCACGGCGTACGGATGCTGCCGCCCCTCCAGCAGGACCAGGACCCCGGCCGAGAGTCCGAACAGGCCGTACGGCAGGGAGCGCAGGAGCGCCGGGTGGGCGCCGCCGGGGGCCGGGGCGGTGGCCAGGGCGGCACGCAGCGACCAGCCGGCCGCGGCGACGGCGCCGAGCACCGACAGCAACGGGAGCGCGAGCCGCAGGGTGTCTCCCGGTTCCCACCAGGGCAGGGCGAGGGCGCCGGCGACGAGCGGGCCCAGCGCGGCCAGCAGCAGCCGCTCCCCGCCCAGTACCAGCAGCACCCCGGCCGCCGCGAGATACACGGACTGCGCCGCCGCCACCGCGACCGCCGTGCCGGATCCGGCGATCAGTGATCCGGCCGCGGTCGCGGTGAGCGCGCCGAGCGGCGCCCCCTTGAGGAGGGTGCGGCCGGCCTCGCGGCGGCCCGTGGTCATCCGCAGGTAGGCGCGGTGCCCGAGTGCCTGGCCCCAGGCCCAGGAGACCAGCCCGGCCGCCACCAGGACGCGGAGGTCACCGCCCGCGTGCCACAGCGGCCCGGTGAGGGGATAGGCCAGGCCCGGCAGGGCGAAGAGCGCCCCGCGCAGCGCGCAGCGCACATGATCGGGCCGCCAGGGGTTCGCGGGCCTGGCCGGCTCGGGGAACGTACGCGGCACGCGCTCGTACAGGGCGGACGCGAGGGAGAAGAGGTTCGGGTGTCCGTACCGTTCCTGGATGACCTCGGCGGTGAGCCCCTCGGACTCCAGCAGCGCGGCCACCTCGTACGGATGGACGGCCGGCCCGATGCCGTCGGCCAGTTCGGCCGCGAGCAGGTCGACCGCGTCCTGGCGGGTGCCGCCCTCCGGCGCGCGCGGGGCGGGGCGGTCACCGGCGACCCGCAGGGACAGGGTGTCCCGCGTGCCGCCGGGTTCGAGAGCCATCGGTCCGCTCATCCGGCCAGGCTCCTCGGTCTCGACGGGAGCACCTCGGCGCCCACGGAGGTGACCGGGGTTCCGGCCGTCCCGGGAACACCGGGGACGTACCGGCCGAGGGCCGACAGCTCCAGGTAGATGGACCGGAAGGTGTCGACGGTCTGGCGCAGCGTGAACTGCTCGATGACCCGCAGCCGGGCGGCCTCACCCATGGCGTGCCGGCGGGCGGGGTCGCCGAGCAGTGCGAGGGCGGCCGCCGCCATGGCGTCCGGATCGCGCGGCGGTACGACGAGACCGCTGTCGCCGACGGCCTCGCGCACCCCGCCCACGTCCGTGGACACCGTCGCCCGCCCGCACGACATGGCCTCGATCAGAGTGAACGGGAAGCCCTCGCTGATGCTGGAGAGCATCACCACGTTCCCCGCGGCGTACGCGTCCCTGATGTCCTCGACCCGTCCCTCGAAGGTGACGGCGTCCGCGTGACCGAGCCGGGCGGCCAGCGCCTCGCACCGTTCCCGGTACGCCTCGCCGCCACGCGGTGTGCCGCCGAACAACCGCAGCCGGGCGTCCGGGAGTTGCTCGCGGACCAGGGCGAACGCGCGGATCAGCGTCTCCAGGTCCTTGATCGGGTCGACCCGGCCGGCCCAGCTGAGGGTCGGCGGCTCCGGCTCCGGACCCGCGGGCGGGAAGGCCGCGGGGTCCACGCCGTTGTACACCGTCCGGATCGCCTCGGGCGCGGCACCGCCCTGCTCCTCCCACAGCCGGTTGTACCGGTTGCCGGGGGTGATCAGCGCGGCCCGCCGGTACGTCTCCTCCGCGAGCAGCCGGAAGAAGCCGAGGACGACGGCCTTCACCGGCCAGCGGTACGGCCCGGTGCGGTAGCCGAGATACCGCTCCCGCAGGTAGACACCGTGCTCGGTCAACAGCAGCGGTACGCCGTGCCGTTCCAGGGCGGCGAGGCCCGGCAGCGCGGCCACGCCGCCGCTGACCGCGTGGGCCACCCCGTGCTCGGGCAGCGGCGCGGCCAGCGGGCGCAGCGCGTGTTCGAGCAGGGCGGTTGCCGTGAGGGCGTCGTGCAGGGTCGGCCGGGCCTCCCGCACGGCGAGCCCCGGACGGTTCCACACACCGGTCAGCACGCGGATCGCGTGGTCGCCGCGCAGGAAGGGGCTCAGCATGCCGTCGGCCGCGGCGCGCGCCATCGCGTACAGCGCCGCGGGGAACCGTTCCTCCGCGCACGGGTCGAGCAGGGAGGTCAGGAACTGTTCGTAGGCCGCGGCGAGTTGATTGCGCCGGCGGCCGCGGGGCGGACGGCCGTCGGGTGCGGGCCCCCACATGGGGACCGACACCACGTCCGCCACGTGTGCGGGGATGTCCCACACGACGGGCTCGCGGCCGGTGCCGGTCACGGCGACGACCTCGAACGTGATGTCGGGCATACCGCCGACGAGTTGGTCGCACCAGACGCTGACGCCGCCGTGACTGTGCGGGTAGGTGCCTTCGGTGAGCAGGGTGACGCGCGTCGCGTTGGGATCGCGCGCGCCGCGGGGAACGTGCATCGGTGTGCTCCACGGCCGAGGTGTGGGGTGGTCGTGCCCGTCCCGGCCGCCCAGGGTGCGGCCGGGACCTTCGGTCGGTGCGCCGCTCAGTTGTCCGGGGCGAAGGGGACCTGTTCGCTGACGCCCGCCGGTACGCGGGTGCGCGGCGTGCCGCTGGTCGCGGGCTGCCGCTTCGCGTGGACGGCCGCGGACAGCGTGGGCGTGCCCGACGGCAGGCCGAGCGTGACGGGTGAGCCGGCCGAGGCCGTCCATCCCGAGACCGCGCCCGCGTACGCCGTGCCGAAGTCCGCGGTGCCCGACCTGGTGCCGGCGGGCAGGGTGGCGGTGATCGCGACGCCGTTCGGCGCCTGCACGGTGACGGTGTCGCCGACGCGGTAGGCACTCACCCGACCGGAGTCCACGGCCGCCTTCCACGCGGCGCGGCGCCGCAGCTCGACGCCGATGTCCTTCATCCGCAGGTTCACCACCGGGGTGTCGTCCGCGAACAGGTCCTTGTAGCCGTCGAGGACCCCGTCGAGCACCGGGTACGCGATGCGCTCCTCGGCGAGGTTGGACTGGTGGATGAAGTGCGGCTTCGGATCGTTGGAGAGCACGTGGCCGAGGTCGATCCGGGTTTCCAGCGGCACGATGTGGTCGGCGTAGCCCGTGCTGGTGCTCAGCGGCGCCGGCAGGCAGGTCGAGGTGTCCGGGTGGTCCTCGCAGATGCCGCTGCCGCCCTGGGCGCGGCTGGTGTAGATCCAGTTGTACTCGTCGACCTGCTCGGCCGCCCGGCCCGCGTTGTAGAAGACGTTCATCGGGTAGCGCGGGACGGTGGTGGCGGGGCCGACCTGACGCTGGCCGGCCTCACGGGAGTTGTCGGAGCCGAGCCAGGTGACGCCGTTGTCGGCGAGCGCCGGCGCCAGGTTGGGGTTGTCGACGGGCTGCTGCGGCGAGAGCTTCAGACCGGAGTGCTCACCGGTGATCAACTCCTGGTTGTCCAGCGGCAGTCCGGCGGCCTGCCCCCAGACGCGGTTGGCGGCGATCTCGTCGGAGACGGCGGTGCGCGACACCCAAGAGGTGCTGCCGTCCGCGTTGGTGGCGCATCTCCAGGGCAGCACGCTGACGTCCTGCTCGCAGCCGAGGAACGCGTGCGTGAAGGTGTGGTTGATCCAGCGGAACCGGTCGCGGTCGGCGATGAGTCTGTCCGCCAGCGGGTCGGCGCCGTTGTTGTCCTCGCGCTGGTCGACACTGCCCGCGCCGTTGTACGCGAGGTCGAGGGTGAAGTTCTGTCCGGCCTGCCAGGCGACCGCGTGGTCGACGTCCGCCGGGGTCATCCGGATCGGGTTGGCCACGCCTTCGCCCTGCGGGCAGTCGATGTCGCCCGGGGTGCAGTTGAGCGTCGTGTCCCAGCGGTCGTCACCGGCGAAGACGTCGTCCACGTGGACGGCGAAGTAGTTGCGCGAGGCGCCGAGGTGCACGCCCTGCGTCATCCACTCCACGATGCCGCGCGCCAGCAGCCGGAACTGCTGCTGGTACCGGTTGTACACGAACGTGACGACCAGCTCGCGGCGGCCGTCGTGCCGGTACTCGCCCACGAGGGAGCCGCGCGAGGAGCTTCCCGGGATCGGCGCGTCGACGTAGGGCGTGAAGTCGGCCCCGGTCGCGGGCGTCGACAGATGCGCGTAACTCTCGCCCACGTCGGGCGAGTTGTCCTCGAACGGCACGGCGCCGTCCAGATAGCCGAAGGGCCCGGCCCTGCCGGCTGCCGTGACCTGTGCGCGCACTCCGTCGAGGCTGCCCGAGTAGCCGCCGGTGACCGGGTACTGCAGCCCGGCCTCGGGACGGGCGTAGGTGTAGGCGTCGACCTGCGGGATCGCGAACGTCTGCTCGTACGCCGCGAGGGCCGCCATCTCGGCGGAGTTCGCCGCGAACGGGTTGTCGTTGGGCAGGACTACCGCCTGGAATCTGGCCCGCGGGACGCCGCCGACGGTGTCCGCGAGGAACCCGGCGTCGATGACCGGGCGGCCCGACTGCGCCAGGTCGACCTCGGTGTACGGCGTTCCGGCGGTGTCCAGTTCGGCGGCGATGGCGTCGGTCGCGGGTCCGCCGTCGCTCACGATCAGCACCCGCAGATCGATGCGGGGTGCGACCGGATCGGCGTGCGCCGTGCCGGCGGGTAAGCCGAGCGAGGCAATGAGCGCGCCGACCGTGAGCGCGGTCGTGCGAATGGTCCGCTTCATGCGGTGAAGTCCCCTCCCCGGGCAGGGGTGAGTGCTGCTCCCGTGGAGCGGACCACCCCCTGGCGTGACGCCACCGCCCCCCTCAGACGTCGGTCGTCAACGCTCTCGTCGCGTCACATAGTGATGTCTCTGTGTAGCTTTCGTGCGCCTGCTGCGAAACATGACGGAAAAGAGCAGGTATCCAACAGACGCCGCGAGAAGGCCAGTTGAGGGTGCATCGAGCGCCGCGGCGCACGCGGCGCGAAGGCCGCCGGGGGCGCCTGTGCTGGCCCCGCCTTGAGGAGTGGCGGATCTGGAACACCGGAGTCCGCCCGAACGTGGTGCCAGTGGTCCAGACCACAGGGGTCATCAGGGCGAGTGATCGGTTTTTGGTCACCCTGATCCGCTCCCGGGGCGCATCGCTTCTGGCGGTGAGCCGATGCCGAGGGGCGGCCGGTCGCGCGCGTCGCGCGGGCCGGCCGGCCCCTGAAGGTGATGGATCAGGCGCAGAGCACACGGGTCTCGGGCGTGTACGCCGGGCCGCCGCTGGTGCTCGTGCTGTCGCTGAACTCGGCGTAGTAGTACGAGTAGAAGCCGATGTTCCCGTTGCAGCCGGAGTCGGCGGCGACCTGGAGGGTCAGCGTGACGGTACGGCTCTGGCCGGGCGGGATGGTGGACCCGTAGTTCGGGCCGAGGTTGGTGGGCCCGGTACCCGAACACGGAACGCCGCCGGTGGCCGTGGCCAGTGTGCAGCCGCTGAAGGTGTACTTCAGATCGGGACGCTGGGTGGTCAGCCAGGTCGGTTCGATCGTCTGGTAGACGAACCACACGTCGTACGTCCGGTGGTTGGTGATCGTCATCGAGAGGTTCACCGTGCCACCGGGGGTGGTCGTGGCGCTGTCGCTGGTGAAAGTCAGGTCGGCCGGGGCGGGGTCGGCCGCGCTCGAGGTGGGAGCCCATCCGAAGAGGGCGATGACGAAGGCGAAGGCGAGGGTGAGAACGGAGGTGGGACCGAGGCGTCTCGGCTGTGTTGATCGCATGGCCCCGGAGGCTAGGCATGCGGCGCACGCACCGTCTGCCCCCGTACGGCCACGGAGTGTCACTGACGGCCGGAAGTGGACGACCGGTGTGCCCGGTGTGTAGGTGCCGTGTGCGGCCGCCGTTCTCCGGGACGGCCCTGCGATGACCGGGTGACGCGGAACCGGCGCCTGCCGGCATCGGACGAGGCGTGGCGGTCCGGCCGAGCCGCCGCTATTGGCGGATACCGTGCGCCGGCCCGGCCGTGCGGGCGTCGCCGAAGGGTCCGATCCCGCGGCGGATCCGGCCAGGGAGCGGTGTTCCGGCCGGTCAGGCCCGTGTCGGCGGGAGCGTCGAACACGACCGGGAATCCCCGTGCATGAAGCGGGAGAGGGAGGGCACAAGAAGGTCAGCTCGTGGTTGCCTCCCCCCCCCGGCACCCCCGAGCACTCGGCCCCGCCCGCCGTCCCGCCCCCCTGGACCGCGAGGCGGGGCCGCAATCGTTCGTCCCCCGAGGCGTGCCGCCGCTCACGCCCCCGAGCGTGTCGGGTGCGGAGCGGGCCGGTCCCCTCAGCCGTGCTCCAGCGAGCGGGACTCCGCGCGGTGGTCGTAGAAGGCCCAGGCCGTCACGGCCACCACCGCGGTCACCGCCACCGCGGCGACGCGCAGACCCCCGGACGTCAGGAAGGCGACCAGCCCCACCAGGGCGCCGCCCCCCAGCATGATCATGCGGCTGGCGAAGTGCTGACCGGGGGACTGCGGCTCCTCGCGGTCCTTGAGGTCGCGCAGTGCGTCCCGGGCGGGACGGCTGGAGCCGCGCCGGGCCCGTGTCCGGTACTGAAGGCCGTAGCTGATCAGGCAGTAGAGCGCGAGAGCCCCCAGTGCCCACAGCCAGGCCTGGCCGTCGGCCGTCCCACCACCGTGCATACGTGCCAGATACATGACAGCTCTCCTCCGGGAGGCCCATCGCCAAGGGCATCCGGATGCCCGCGAAACCCGCGAACACGCGTGTCCGCGAGGAGCCGCACGCCTTCCGTGTGGCGCAATGGAGAAATCGCCGGACAAGGGGTGTCGGCCTCCGGGAACGGGACACCCGGTCCTCCGCAGCGGGACGACACGCTGTGAAGGGGTGACCGGACTCCGGTCACCGGGGGTGCGCCGCACGAAGCGGAAGCGCACACCCGCACAGGAGTTGGAGGAATTCTTCGTGAACGAGAACCTTTGGGGTTACGGCCCGACCGCCGGTCACACGCCCGACGCGGACCTCACCGGCTACAAGGTGGAGGCCACGGACGGTCACATCGGCAAGGTCGACAAGCACTCCGACGAGGTCGGTTCTCAGTACATCGTCGTCGACACCGGCGTCTGGATCTTCGGCAAGGAGGTCCTGCTGCCCGCCGGGACGATCACGTCGATCAGCCACGAGGACAGGACCATCCAGGTCGCGCGGACCAAGGACGAGATCAAGTCGGCACCGGAGTTCGACAAGGAGAAGCATCTCGGTGATCCGCACTACCGCGACCAGCTCGGCGGTCACTACGGATCCGGTCACTGACCCGAACGCGAGTGCCGGTGCCGCCTCCGAGAGGGGCGGCACCGGCGTCGTCCGTGTCCGGACCCGATGCGGCCGCCCGGCGTGGCCCCGCATCCGCCCGGCGGACCCGACGGGAAGATCGGTCGAGGAGGGCGCGACCGTCGCCGTACGGACGCCGGAGCGCGCCCGGACCAGACCGCGCCCGCCGGCGCGCGGACGGACCGGCTGCTCGGAGGATGATGCCCATGACCGCGAAGCGCGGTGTGCCCGATGTCCTGGTCGTCGGAGGTGGCCTCGCCGGTCTGGCGTGCGCCCGCGATCTCGCCGGGAACGGCTTCGACGTCCGGGTGCTGGAGGCGTCGGACGGGGTGGGCGGCCGGATGCGATCCGACCGGCACGACGGATTCGTCATCGACCGGGGCTTCCAGGTCTTCAACACGTCCTATCCGCAGGTCCGGCGCCGTCTCCCGCTGCGCGACCTGCGTCTGCGTCCCTTCACCCCCGGCGTCCTGGTCCACACCCCGGACGGTCCGCTGCGTTTCAGCGACCCGACCCGCGCCCCCCGGCAGCTCGGCGACCTGCGACCGGGGCGGCTCGCGGGAACCCGCGACCTGATCGCGCTGGCGGTCCTGTCCGGCCGGGACATGCTCGCCCCGGCGCGCTCCCTGAAGCGCGGTGAGGACCGCACCACCCGCACGGCGCTGGCCTCGGCGGGCTTCTCCGAGGAGTTCGTGGAACGGTTCTTCCGGCCCTTCCTGTCCGGAGTGTTCCTGGAGGACCAACTGGAGACCTCCGGCAAGGTGTTCCACCTCGTCTGGCGCAGCATGCTCCGCGGCACGCTGTGCCTGCCCGACGCGGGCATCGGGGCGGTCCCGCGTCGGCTGGCCGACGCGCTTCCCCCGGACACCGTGCGCCTCGACACGCCGGTCGCACGTCTCTCCGACGACGGAGTGGAGCTGGACGACGGGTCCGAACTCGCCGCGCGCGCCGTGGTCGTGGCGACGGGCCCCGGCCCCGCCGGCCGTCTGCTGCCGGACCTCGTCCTCCCGGCCTACCGTGTCGTGACGACGTACTACCACGCCGCGCCCAGCACGCCGCTGGCCGAGCCCACGCTGATGACGGACACCCGCCGACGCTTCCTCAACACCTGCGTCCTCAGCGAGGTGGTTCCCGGCTACGCGCCCCCCGGGACGTCGCTCATCGCCACCTCGGTCCTCGGCCCGGAGCAGGAGGGGCAGGAGGTCTGGCTGCGCGACGCGCTCGCCGAGGCGTACGGCACGGACACCTCCGGCTGGGAACCGCTGACCGTGCGGACGATTCCCGACGCCCTGCCCGCGATGCCCCCGCCCCAGCCGCTCACCCGTGCCGCCCGGCTCTCGGCGGGACGCTACGTGTGCGGGGACCATCGGACGACCGGATCGGTGCAGGGTGCCCTCGCGTCCGGAGCACGCGCCGCCCGTGAGGTCGCGCGGGACCTGGCCGGGCAGCCGTGACGGGCGGCCCGGGCCGCCCGTCAGCGTTGCGTTCCGAGGCGTCGCGGGTTCCGGCCCATCCGCGGGCCCGACGGCTACGGATCTCCCTTGAGGGAACGTAAGGGATGAAACGTCATGGAATCCACGTATATGCAATGTGTGGTCCCGTCGGCGGGAGCGGCCGCTCTGTGCGGGCAGCGCGATGCTCTCCGCCGCAAGCTGGCCGAATGGGGGCTCGGGCGCACCGCCGAGGACGACATCCTTCTCGTCACCGGTGAGCTGCTCGCCAACGCCGTCGGCCACGGCGCACCGCCGGTCCGGGTGGTCTTCAGCCTGAGCCGCACGGCGCAGGGCCGACTCGTGCACATCGAGGTCGCCGACTCCGGCACCGGACTCGACGCCGGTCTCGTGCGCGCGACCTGGCGTCATCCCTCGTTCTCCCTGGCCGACGGCGGCAGGGGACTCCTGATCGTGGACACCCTCGCGCGAAGCTGGGGGGACGTCCCGACCAGCGAGGGGCACACCGTCTGGGCCGACGTCGACTGCGCGGGCGCGGGCGTGCCCGCGGGAGCCGCGCGGGGGTAGTCCCCGCGTCCTTCCGCGGGGTACGCGGACCGGGACAGGGGCTAGGGGAGCGTCTGTTCCGTCCAGATCGTCTTGCCGTTCCCGGAGTAGCGGATACCCCAGTTGTGGCTCATCTCCTGGCAGATGAACAGACCGCGCCCGCCCTCGTCGACCGTACGGGCATGCCGGATCCGAGGGGCCGCGCCGCCGCCGTCGCTCACCTCGCAGGTGAGGGTCGAGTCCTTGATGAGCCGGAGCTGGACGGGCGCCGCCCCGTAGCGCACGGCGTTGGTCACCAGCTCGCTGACGATCAGCTCGGTCGCGAACGCGGTCTCCTCGCCCACCCGCCACAGCCTGAGCCGGTGCTGCGTGTGATGCCGTGCCGTCGCGGCGGCCTCCGGTACGGGATCCAGCGGCCACGTCGCCACCTGGTCCGGGGGGAACGCCCGGGTGCGGGCGAGCAGGAGCAGCACGTCGTGCGTGCCCGGAGTGCCGCGCAGCCGGTAGAGGATGTCGTCCCGCAGCTCGGACAGGGGCCGGTCCAGCCGGGTCAGCGCCTCGCGCAACAGCTTCGAGGGGCGTCCGCCCGAGCGGTCGGACGCGGGGAAGGACGGCGTCCACAGGGCGAGGACACTGCCGTCCCGCATCGGCACGGACGCCGTGGCGAAGGGCGGCCCGTCCCGGCTGCCGAGCAACGGTCCCGTCGGAAGGTCCGGAACATGGATCACTCCGCTGGGATGCGCGACGACCGGCGCGGGGTGCCCGGCGGAGGCCATGGCGCAGACACCGCGCAGCGGATCGTGCACCACGTACACGCAGCTGGCCCTGAGCGGTTCCTGGTGCAGCGGATCACCCGACGGCAGCGCCTGGCGTTCGTAGGCGAGACGTACGACGGTGTCGTTGAGGCGGGCGAGCAGCTCGTCGGGGTCCAGGTCGAGCGCCGCGAGCGAGCGGACGACGGTGCGCAGCTGCCCCATGGCGGTCGCGGCGTCGATACCGCTCCCGCCCACCTCGCCCACCGCCAGCGCGGTCCGCGCGCCCGGGAGGCTGAACGCGTCGAACCAGGTGCCCGCGCCCGCGTCGGCCGGCAGATGCAGCTGTGCGAACTCCATGGCCGTCTGCGAGGGCGGGTCCGGGGGGAGCAGATGGCGTTGCAGCGCCGCCGCGATGGTGTGCTCGTGGGTGTAGCGGCGGGCGTTGTCGAGACTGAGCGCCGTGTGGGTGGCCAGCTCGTGCGTGAGGGCCACGTCGTTCGCGTCGAAGACGTCGTTCGGCCGAACCCGGTACAGGCTCAGCAGACCGAGGACGGCGCCCCGCACGGCGAGCGGCGCGGTGAGCAGCATCCGGGCACCGGAGGCGCGGATGGCACGGGCCCGCTCCGGATCGGCGGCGAGCCAGGGAGTGTCCTCGTCGAGAGTGACGGCCCGCGGTTTGAGATCGCTCAGCACCTGCGAGTACGGCGTCGGCGCCGGCAGCGCGCGGACGTCGCCGAGCGGATGGGCCTGCGCGGCGCGGTCGGGCCCGCCGTTGCGGAACGCGGCACGGCGCAGCGGCACCTCGCGGCCCAGCGGACTGAGCGGCGGGTCCTCGCCCCGCACCACCGCGTCGACGACCTCGACCACCGCGATGTCGGCGAACCCGGGCACCAGCGCGTCCACCAGCTCCTCGCAGGTGGCGACGACGTCGAGACTCCGTCCGACCCGCTCCCGCACCGAGGCGAGCGTCTCGATGCGCCGCTCGGTGCGCATGTGCTCGGTGACCTCGGTCAGGGAGACGACCGCTCCGCGCCCGTGCTTGAGCGGGAAGACGGAGGCCCGCACGAACCGCTCCGGTCCCGCACCGCCCGCGGGATCGAGGCGTACGACGT
Organism: Streptomyces sp. M41(2017); assembly: GCF_002078175.1. Classification (GTDB taxonomy): domain Bacteria; phylum Actinomycetota; class Actinomycetes; order Streptomycetales; family Streptomycetaceae; genus Streptomyces. The sequence goes on from NZ_MWFK01000001.1 coordinate 5,364,939, forward strand.
AGTCCGTGACGGGCGTGTCGGAGGTGACGACCTCCCGCAGGATGCCGTCGAACTCCTGCGGACGGGAGGGCCGGCACACCTCGCCGACTGGCCTGCCCCGGGCCTCGTCGGCCGTGACGCCGCACAGCGCGACGGCCGGGTTGTTCAGGTTGAGCACGCGCAGGTCCGCGTCGAGGACGAAGAACGCCTCCACGGCGTTGGCGCGCAGGGCGTCGAACACGGCGTTCCTGGTGTCGGGGGTCTCGTCCCGCGGTCCGGTGGCCGGAGTGTCGCCGGCCACTTCGAAGACTCCCCAGGCCGCGGCGCCGTCGGGCAGCGGCACCGGTCGGACGCGCAGATCGACGGGGTTGCCCTCGTGGTCCCGGACACCGGACGTCCCGGAGCCGGGCTCCGGCGGGTCGTCGGGGTCCTCACCTTCGGGCATGACCATGTCCAGGGCCGTCCTTCCCACGGCCCCGGACGCCGGCAACCGCCAGAGTTCCTGTGCCCTGGGGCTCCATCGGACGACGACACCGGCGCCGTCGACGACGATCAGCGGAGCCTCATCAGTCACCGGAATCACCTCTGCTGTGGGTCCGGCTGCGCACCTCCGCTCGGGGGAGGGATTCGGCGGCTGATTCTCACCGGAGGAGGTCATGTCGCGAACCGTGTGCCCGTCGGTCCACCGAGCACCGCTTCTTCCAATGTAGGACCTCGTCCAGAGCGCGGCGCGTCGGCGGCCGCCGGGCCACCACGGGACGCGCCCCCTGCCGGGGTCGCCGGGCAGGGGGCGCGCCGGCGGCTACGCCGGTTCGGGCGGGGCCGGACTCCCGGCGCCTCCCGGAGTCGTCAGTCCTTGGCCATGTCCGACTCCGCGGAACGCGCCGCCGATTCCGCGCCGTCCACCAGCTTCTGCAGGTGCGCGACGTCCGTGGGGGACGAGGCGGGCGCGGGGTTCTCCGAGGTGTCCGCGCGGCCGCCGCATCCGGTCAGCAGCAGTGCCGCGGCGGCGACGGCCAGGGCGAGACGCCGGGCGCGCATCAGGCGTCCGCCCCGTTCTTGTTGGCCTTGCACCACTTCACGACGGACGCCAGATCCTTCTGGCGGTTCTCCAGGGCCGGCACGAGGGAGCGGCGGTGCGTGAGCCGCTTGTCGAGGTACTTCTCGATCTCCGTGTGCCCCGCCGACTTCGCGTTCGCGACGCGCTTCTCCAGCCGCGTGATCGAGCCGCGCTCGGTGACGTCGCCGTTCAGCCGGTCGAGGATCCGGTCGATGCGCTTGTCGATCTTCGGTGCCCTCTTGCACAGCGCGTGGGCACCGTCACCGGTCGGCGCGCCGGAGGGCTTCTTGCCCGAGTCGTCGGCCGCCGCGGCGCCTGCCGTGCCGAGCAGCGCTCCGACGGCCATCAGCGAGACGACGGTCGTCCGGGTCCTCGATCCCGTCGGCGTCCTGGGTGTCATCGGTGTCTTCGCCATGCTGAACTCCTCTTCCTTCCGGGGCGGTTGCCCGCTCACCGGGCACGCTAGGAGTCCTCTTTGTGGAATTCTTGTGGCCGGTCACCGGCGGTCGTGATCATCCAGTTCCGCTGGAGGGGCAGCGTCGCCTCCGTCTCCGCCGTGCCGTCGACGAGCGGGAGGACCACCTCGAACCGGGCACCGGCACCGGCGGGCGGCTCGACGATACGGACCAGGCCCCGGTGCAGGTCGATCTGCTGGGCCACGAGGGTGAGGCCGAGGCCCGAACCCGGGCTGTCCGGGCGGCGTCTGAACCGCTCGAACACCTCGGTCCGGCGTTCCGGCGCGATGCCGGGGCCCCGGTCGGTGACGACGAGGACGGCGTCGCCGCCGCTCGCGCGCAGCGTCACGTCGACCCGCGCGGGCTGTCCGTCCATGCTGCCGTGCACCAGCGCGTTGGCGAGGAGATTGTCGACCACCGTCCGCAGCCCAGGCTCCCAGCCGTACACGCGCAGCCCCGGCGGCAGGTCTCCCGTGAGGTGGGCGAGCGGGTGGCGGTGCCGCTGCTCCCGCGCGCTCGCCTCGACGACGTCCGCGAGGTCGACCGGGCCGAAGGCGTCCGCCTCGACCAGGTCCCCGCGGCCCAGCTCGCGCAGCATGACCAACAGCCCCAGCAGCCGGGCGTGTTCACGCCGCAGGTCGTCCAGGACCTCCTCGCGGTCCGGCCCGGGAAGGCGCGGGTGGTCGCTCAGGATCTCCAGATTGGTCTGCATGCTCATCAGAGGGGTGCGCAGTTCGTGCGCGGCGGCGGACGCGAACGAACGCGCCGTGGCCAGCGCCTCCGCTGTGCGCGCGGCCTGCTCGTCGTAGCGGCTGAGGACCCTCTGGAGCGTGTGGGCGAGGTCGTCGACCTCGAGGATCCGCGTCGGCGTGTGGTCCAGGCGGACTCTACTGGTCCGCGGGTCCAGGCCGTTCGCGCCGTCCCGCAGCCGACGCAGCGGACGGCTCGCCCGCCCCGCGACCGCCCCGGCCAGCAGCCCGGACAACGGCGCGGCGAGCAGGGCGACGGTCACCACGCGCCTGCGCACCAGGCGGAGCTGCGTGTCGCTCGCGGTGTCGGGGGCGAACAGCCAGAGGGTTCCGCGCGCACCGGCGCGGCCGACGGCCACCCGCGTCGACAGGATCCGCCAGGTGTCCCCGCCGGCCCGCAGGGTGACCGGCGCCGGCGCGCTCGCGGGCAGCGGCACCGCATGGTCCGGCTGAGGGCCGCCGGTGAACGTCTCATCGGGGCCGACCAGCCGGACGCCGACATCCAGGGCCGAGGTGAACAGCCGCCGCTCACGGGCGCGTTCGACCGCCGCCGACCGATCGGCGGCACTCGCCCGCAGCAGCCCGCGGGCGTCCTTCGCCACCGCCGTCGCGCTCTCCCGCAAGTGGGTGTCCTGCTGGTGGTGCAGGTCCGTCGCGACCAGCCGCAGCAGCAGCCAGCCCGTCGCCAGCACCAGGAGCGGCACGGTCAGGCCGACGGCCAGCGCGATACGGGTGGACAGCCTCATCGTCCGGCCTCCGGTCCGTCGTCGCGCAGCACGAACCCCACACCCCGCACGGTGTGGATGATCCGGGCGCGGCCGGCCGTCTCCAGTTTGCGCCGCAGATAGCTCACGAAGGTGTCCACCGCGTCGGTGCGCACGTCGAAGTCGTAGCCCCAGACCCGGTCGAGGAGCTGGTCGCGGCCCAACACGATGCCGGTGTTGAGCGCGAGGACGTGCAGCAGCTCGAACTCCCGCCGGGTCAGGTCGAGTCGGCGGCCGTCGAGGCTGACCTCCCGGGCGGCGGGATCCAGTGACAGACCGCCGACCCGGACGGTGTGGGTGTCCTTCGGCGGTCGGCGCCGCAGGAGAGCCTCCAGACGCAGCACCAGTTCCTGGAGGGCGAACGGCTTCACGAGGTAGTCGTCGCCGCCCGCCTGCAGCCCCGCGATCCGGTCGGAGGTCTCGTCGAGCGCGGAGAGCATGAGGACCGGCACGTCGTTGTCCTCGCCGCGCAGTGTCCGGCAGACGTCGATGCCGGTGAGGTCCGGCATCGAGATGTCCAGCACGATCGCGTCGGGCGGAGTCCGCCGGAGCGCCTCCAGCGCGGACCTGCCGCCGTCGGCGAGGTCCACGGTGAACCCGCCCAGGCGCAGGCCGCGCTCCAGTGAACGCCGTATCGCCGCGTCGTCGTCGACGACGAGGACCCGGCCCCGATCTCGGCCCATCGTCACCCTCCCGGCCCGCCGACCGGCCGCCGTCCGGCCCGGTCGCCGACCATGGTGCCCCAGCCGCCTCGCGGGACGGTTCGCCAGGGCCCGTCGTGACCCTCGCGAGGGGCATCACGACGGGCCCCGGCGGCTGCTTCCGGCGGGTGGTCAGGGCGTCCGGCAGCGGGGCCGGTGGGGGACGATCGCGGACGTCAGGCACGAATCGGTAACGAACGGCTTTTCCGCGGCGTGAGCAGTCGACCGCGCAGCGTAATGTCCCCGGTCCGGGGCGTTCGTGGGGGAGCGTCCCGGTGTGTGGGGGAGGGAAGGTCATGCCTGTCGTGACGCATGCACGAAGGACGGGTGGGAGAGCCCGGACGCGACTGGTCCCGGCGCTCTGCCTGGGACTCCTGTGCGTGACGCTGTCCGGATGCGGGAGCGACGGCACCCCGTCGGACGCCGCCTCGACAGCCGCCGTGAGCGGCTCCTCGTCGAGTCCGCCGGCGCCGGACGCCTCGACGGCCGGTCCGACGCCCTCGGTGGTCGAGGAGCCGGCGGACACCCCGACGCCGACGGAGGAGCCGGTCACCGAACCCTCGGACGACGCGACCGTGCGGGCCGACGCGTCGGACGCGTCGGCCCTGTGGGGCACGGAGTACAGCGGCACCGCCGACATCTCCGTGGACGTCTACGACTACTGCGCCGCGGACGGCTCCCGGAGGCTCGCCGGCAGCCGGACGTACTCCATGAACAGCACACTGAACCTGAGCGCTCCGCGGACCGGCGGGGACGAGACCGAGGCCAACCCGTTCTCGATGCTGTTCGCGGCGGGCGAGCCCTCCCGGGCGGGTGCCGTGTCCTTCTGGTCCTCGGCCGTCAGCACGACGTCCTCCCAGGACCTGGCCGGCAACCCGCGCGATCCCCATCTCCTGCTCACCTACTGGGACATCGACTGGTCCGACGGCGAACTCGACGCCCGGCTCACGGACCCGCACACCCAGCAGGCGATCGCCCTCAACCTCCTCAACTGGCCCAGCCCGGTGGTCGCCTGCCGCTCCGACCTCGGCGAGCTGCCCGGCGGCTACCCGCACGCGCTCGCCTCGGGCACGACGCTCGCGGGGCGCCTCGACGGTTCCGCTGCGTCCCTCACGGCGGAGGGCGGCAGCACCGACGGCCTGATCGCCTTCCGCTTCCAGTTCGACGGAACGGCCTCGTGAGACGGGGGTGCCAGAGCCGTGGGGGCGCCGTGCGCGGTCCCACGGGCGCGCGGTTGCGGGACTGTCCTCGCCAGGACGGGCGTCCGGGTCCGTGCCCGTCGCGTCACCGTCGCGTCACAGGGCCGTCCGGACGCGAACCTCCGGCGGCCCCGGTGCGCTCTGTAGCGACGGGTGCCGGTGAGCGACCGGCGCCCGACCAACTCATCGGGGGACTCCATGCTCAACGGGACGCGGTACGGGTCGGCTGCCCGCAGGGCCGCTCTGGCGACGGCGGCCGTTTCGGCCGCCGCACTTCTCATGACGGCCTGCCAGCCGGGCGACGACGGGACCGGTTCGGTGCCGTCCGCCGCTTCCTCGGCGCCCACGGGCGGTGCTCGGCCTTCGGGCGCGCCGTCCTCGAACACCCCCTCCGGGAAGCCCGGTTCGGGCGGTGCCTCCTCGGCCCCGGCGGCCGCGCCCTGCGCCGCGGAGGCGCTGGAAACGACCATGCGTCAGGCCGCTGTCCGGCCGGACGGGACCGGAACGGGCGCGGCGGTCGTCGAGTTCACCAATACGTCCGGCGCGTCGTGCTCCCTCCAGGGGCATCCGACCGTGGCGGGCGCGGCCAACGGCTCCCCGGACAAGGGACGTCCGCTCGCGGTGACCCCGACGGGTACGGCGGCCCGGGTGGTCCTCGCCCCCGGCGGGAAGGCCTGGATCAAGCTGACGTTCAAGCAGGTCCAGGGCGAAGGCGACGGATACTGCGCGTCCGGGGCCGACCCCGCCACCTATCCGACCCTCGTGGTGGGCCTTCCCGGCGCCGGAGCGCACCAGGTCGCCCTCGACGACGGCGTGGTGGCCGAATGCGACGACACGGTGACCGCCACTCCGGTCACGGCCACCAAGCCCTCCTGAGCGTCCGCGACCGTCCACGCCGTCGCCGTAGGACGTCCGGGCGGCGACGGTGTGCGGTCCGCGCGATCAGGAGCATCCCCGGTCCGGTCGGTCCGTCCGTACCGCGGAGATCGCCACGGTCGTGAACCGCAGGGTGAAGCGGCCTCCCATCGCGTCGATCGCGGAGCCCACCTCGGCCAGGACGCCCATCAGCGCATCCGCCGGGAGCTGCGTGAGCGCGCCCTGGGTGGGAACGACGTCGAGCCACGCGTCCCGCGTGTACGACCGTTCCCAGGCGAAGCTCCACTCCTCCGGTTCACCGAAGCCGCCGGCCTCGTGCAGCCCCTCGCGGGTCCGGTCGAGCACGGGGCGGTAGGGGTCCGTGGACGGCCGGGCCATCGCCGCGAAGTCGAAGGGCGAGTCGGGCATCGCCCTTCGACAGGCCGTCGCGGTCGCCTCCGCCACCTCGGCCGGCGGACCGAACACATGCCAGAACGCGGCGAACCTGCCCCCGGGGCGCAGCACCCCGGCAACCCCGGCCGCTCCCGCGACCGGATCGACCCAGTGCCAGGACTGCGCGGCGACGACGGCGTCGAACCGCCGCCCGGCGGGCTGCCACGCCTCGAACGCCGACACCTCGACCTCCGTGCCGAGCCGCCGGGCCACCTCGGCCATCCGGTCGTCCGGCTCGACCCCGAGGACGGCGCATCCCGCGGCACGGAACTGCCGGGCGGCGATCCCGGTGCCGCATCCCACGTCGAGCACGTCGCGGCCGGGACTGCCCGTGACGATCCGCCGCACCAGAGCATCGGGATAGCCGGGCCGCGCCCGGTCGTAGCGCTCGGCGTCCGAACCGAAGGACTCCGCCGTCGACCGGTGCTCGTGCGGTTCTCGCGGTGAGGGGAGCGACCCTCCCGTCGGTACAGTGGGCATGCGCCCACTATGAGTGGGCGCATGCCCACTCGTCAACGGTCGAACGACGGGTCCGGACCGGCCGGGCGCGCCGTTCGAGAACGATGCGGGGAGTCGTAACGGGACGTCGGCGCAGGTGGCGGGCGACCATCACGGGCAGGGCTGCCGTGAGGGGGCGGGTACGGCGGCGGAGTGGGCGCACCCGCCCGGAACAGGAAGGTGGATGTACTCATGCCGACCGGAGTGGCCCTGCGCGACGCCCGTGAGCAGCTCTTCGCCGCGGCCGAGCGGATCCTGCTGCGTGAGGGGCCGAACGCGCTGACCAGCCGTGCGGTGACGGCCGAGGCGGGGTGCGCCAAGGGTGTCCTGCACCGGCATTTCGCCGACTTCGACGACTTCCTCGCCGAGCTGGTGCGGGACCGGATCGTCCTCATCGGTGAACAGGGCGGCGTCCTGCGGGCGACAGCCGGAACGGGCGCCGTGGCCGACCGGCTGACCGCCGCGCTGGCCGACGTGTTCGGTCCCCTGGCCCTCGGCGTGCTGGGCCTCGTCGCGGCCCGGGACGCGCTGCGTGCGCGGCTGCGGCTCACCACTCCCGCGGGGCTGCCCGTGCTGACGGAGGCCGGCGCCATGATCGCCTCCTACCTGCGTGCCGAGCGCGATCTGGGCCGTATCGCGCCCGAAGCGGACACCGACACGCTCGCGCTCACCCTGATCGGGACGGGGCACCTCCTGTTCGCGGGCGGGGAGGACGCGTCGCCCGATCCGGAGGCCGTCCGTCGGATGGTGAACTCGGTCCTCGCCGGGGTCCTGCGCGAAGCCTGAGGCTCCGTGCGCGGGCGATCGCGCGTGCCCGGAGCCTGGCGCCCGACGTCCGGTTCGTCCGCTTCGAGAACCCTGACGCGCGTCGGGAATGCGGACGCGGGGTGCGCTGTTACAGCTCGCGTAACTGATTGGCATGCGCGAGTCAAGGCTCGTGCATGGTGGGCGAAGGAGGACCTCATGGCACGCAGCACCGCACGCCCCGTCGTCACGCTGAGGTCGACGGCCGGCACCGGCGCCACGTACGTGACGCGCAAGAACCGCGGGAACGACCCCGACAGGCTCGTCCTGCGCAAGTACGACCCGCAGGCGGGCAGGCACGTCACGTTCCGCGAGGAGCGCTGACCGCACGGCGGCCACGCCCGGCAGAGGTGGCCGACGTCATCACGGACCGACCTGCCGCCATCGAGGAGGGAACCCCATGAGGACCGACATTCATCCCGTATCCCGTCCGGTCGTCTTCCGGGACCGTGCCGCGGACGTCGCGTTCCTGACGCGCTCGACCGCGGACTCGGCGCAGACGATCGAGTGGGAGGACGGCGTGGTCTACCCCGTCATCGACGTCGAGACCTCGTCGGCGAGCCACCCGTTCTACACCGGGACCTCACGGGTCCTGGACACCGCCGGCCGGGTGGAGCGCTTCGAGCGCCGCTACGGCCGAGCCGCGGCGAACCGGACCTGAGTCCTGGAGTCCGTCGCGTTCGGCAGGAGGAGAGTCCGACCATGAAGGTACGCAATTCACTTCGCTCCCTGAAGTCCAAGCCCGGCGCCCAGGTGGTGCGCAGGCGCGGCGTGGTCTTCGTCGTGAACAAGAAGAACCCGCGCCTCAAGGCCCGCCAGGGCTGACGGGCGTCCGGGGGAACACATCCGGCCCGGCCCACGCGTCCGCGTGGGCCGGGCCGGCCGCATGTGCGGGACCCCGCTGTTCCGGCGGACACCGCCGCGGGCGGCCCGGGCCTGCGGGTCCGGCGCCCCTTCGGCGCCGGGGCCACGAAGGCGTCCCGTACGGCGCCTCGCCGACCTGCCCGTCCGGCCCACGGCTCACGGTTCCCGGACCTCCCTGGCGTTACGATCACGACTGTGACGTGCCTTTCCCCGGCGACCGGATCGCCGGCGGACGGTGGGGCGCGGACGACGGGAACCGATGCGTGAGGGTCGCGCCGGGCGCAGAACTCCGAGGGGAGCCGTTCGTGACCACGGCCAGGGACTTGTTCGTCATCACGATGGACAGGGAGTCGGACCGTCCGGTGGGACAGGGGGATCTGTCGCTCGCCCTCGCCGGCGCCGAGGTGATCGATCTCGTCGGTGCCGGGGCTCTCGTGCTGGAAGGCGACCTGATGGTGCCGAAGTCCGGCGCCGCGCCGGAGGACCGGCTGCTGGGCGAGGCGGCGGCGAAGCTCAGCCACGACGCGCCGTACGAGCGGGTCGAGGACTGGCTCTGGCGCCGGGGCAGGGACCTGGCGGGGGCCTATCAGAGCGACCTCGAACAGTCGGGGCAGCTCGTCCGGCAGAAGCGGGGCCGGCTGTCGCTCAAAGGGGAGCGCATGGAACTGGCGGACTCGCCGGCCCGCACCCGCGCCCTGCACCGCTGGGCGGCCGACGAACCCGTTCTCCTCGCCCTGGCGGAGGTCGTCGGGATTCCCGTCGAGCAGCCCGAGGACACGCCGGCCGTGGTCGACGAGGGCGTCACGACCGTGCTGGTCGCCGTGCACGACGCGGTGATGGAGCTGGAGGCCGTCCGTCAGCGCCGGTCCATCGAGAAGGCGGCCTTCGCCAACATCTGGCGCGGCTGAGGGACCTCCGCGGGGATCGAGCGGGTTCGACGAGGCCGAGGGCCTGTCGCCGGGCCCGCCCGGCGGAGGGGCCCGCCCGCTCAGCCGGACTCGCGGGCCCGGTGCACGCTCTCACGCGCCTCCTGGAGTTGCGCCTCGATCCGCGGTGCGCGCCGGGCGCGCAGCGTGTCGGAGACCCGTTGCAGGGTCTTCGTGAGGGGGTTCTTCTCCTGCCCTTCGGCAGCGGCGCGGACGGCGGACGCCGCGTCACGGAACTCCTCCATCTCGGCGAGCGCCGCGTGGGCCAGCTCGGTCGCCTCGCGGTACAGATCGCGCGACTTCGTCATGGCGTCGAGGGCCTCCGCGTAGGAGGCGGCCTGTGCCCGCGCCTTGGCCAGCTCCTCCTCCAGCGTCAGCAGACGCCAGTCCTCGCGGAGCTCGGTCACGGCGGCGGCCGCGTCGTCGGGCAGCGGCCAGGGCAGCGCGGCGAAGCGCAGCACCTTGTCCAGGAGCTCGGCCGGTTCGGAGCCGTCGAGAAAGACGCTCCGCACGCTGAAGTCCTCCTGGTCGTAACCGAGCCGCGCCGGGGTGCCGGAGAGGATGACGGCCCCGCCGCGCGGTACGGACGCGGCGAGGTCACCGAGGGCCCAGTTGACCGCGTGGTACTGCTCCGGCGTGGCGCGGTGCTCCACGACACGGTGCCGCAGGCCTGGCGGCAGCCGCCGGACCAGGGGGACGAGCCCGTCGCGGTCGGGTGTCATGGCCTCGTGGACGACGACGTTGATGCTCCAGCTGTGCCGTCCGCTGTCCTTGATCAGCCGACGCAGAGCCGCGTCGTCCTTCGGCAGCGGGTTGATGTCCTGCAGCAGGAGGCCGGTCGCGGCGTCGCGGTCCCAGGCGAGGTGGCTCCCGGCGGGCCAGAACACGTCGGCGGGGGAGGCCCACGCCAGGTCCCAGGGCCGCTCGGCCTCGGCCGCCAGCGTCCAGTGCCGGTCGCCGTCCACCTCCTCGCGCCCGTCGGTGACGAGCCGTGCCCGGACCGTGACGCCGTCGGCGACGAACCAGCGGGCCTCGAAGACGTGACCGCCCGGTGTCGAGGCGCTCTCCGTCTCCAGGAAGTCCTGGATCCGCTCGCTGTTCTTCAGTGCCCGCAGATGCTCCCGGACAGCGTGCTGCGGGGCGGGGCCGGTGTGGCGCCCGGCGGCCAGCCAGACGGTGTCCGGCGCGGTGGGACGGTCTGTGGAGGACTTCGGCATGAGTCACTTTGCTGGTGGGGTGTGGTGTGCCTTCCCAGTATGGTCACCTCGCACCATGATCCGGGGACGTGGCCCCCTCGGGGATCACGGACCTCCGCCCTCGCGTGAATATGCGCGGTTTGCGGCGGATCGAGTCTTTTCCGTTCGGACCCGTGGTTGCGGAGCGCCCGATGGCCGGTCGCGGGCGGACGGGGGAGCCGGTCGGCGGCTCGGGGCGCGGACGGGTGGGGAGTCGCCGGGGCGGCTGTCGGGCGGGGTGCTGCGAGGGGCGTGGGTGGACCCCGGCCGGGCAGCCCGTCTGTGTCCAATTCCCGTCCGTCGCTGTTGACTTATGGTCACCTTCGTTGGGGAAGTCGACAACTTCCTTGACCGTTAGAGTGGTTGACGTCCAGGTGTGTCGGTCACGTTTCGGGCACGTGAGGTGCGGGGTCTTGACGACGATGGTGACATCCGGCTGTCATTACGCCCACGTTGTTCGGTCGAGTTGGTTTTTGATCGATTTTCCGGCCTCCGGGCCGGTCGTCCTCCCTGACCGAACCCTGCCCACAGGAGCCGTCATGCACCTTCATCTCCCGGGTTCGTCCGCCCCGACTCCCAGCCGCCGCACGCTGCTCCGAGGAATCGGCGGCGCGGCAGCGCTCGGCGCCGGCATACCCCTGCTCAGCGCCTGCGGTGACAGCGGCAGCTCGGCCGACCCCAAGACGGTCACGCTCGGCTCCAACGCCTCGGACGCGGTGCCGAAGAAGGCCTTCGCCGAGATCTACGCGGCGTTCAAGAAGCAGTCCGGCGTCACGGTCGACGTGAACACGAAGGACCACAACACCTTCCAGGAGCAGATCAACTCCTACCTCCAGGGCACCCCGGACGACGTGTTCAACTGGTTCGCCGGCTACCGCATGCAGTTCTTCGCGTCGAAGAAGCTCGCCTCGCCCATCGACGACGTGTGGGACAAGATCGGCGGCAACTTCCCGGACGCCATGAAGAAGCTCAGCAAGGGCCAGGACGGCAAGTACTACTTCGTGCCCCTCTACACGTATCCCTGGGCGATCTTCTACCGCAAGAGCGTCTTCCAGCAGCACGGCTACGAAGTCCCCACCACCTGGGACCAGTTGGTCGCCCTCTGCAAGAAGATGAAGAAGGACGGCCTCGTCCCGATCGCCTTCGCCGACAAGGACGCCTGGCCGGCGATGGGCACCTTCGACCAGATCAACTTCCGCCTCAACGGCTACGACTTCCACGTCGAGCTGATGGGCGGCAAGGCCTCCTGGACCGACCCGAAGGTCAAGGCCGTCTTCGACCACTGGGCCGAGCTGCTCCCGTACCACCAGGACGGCTTCATGGGCCGCACCTGGCAGGACGCGGCCCAGACCATGGTGGCCAAGAAGGCGGGCATGTACCTCCTCGGCTCCTTCGTGGCCCAGCAGTTCACGAACAAGGCCGACCTCGACGACCTCGACTTCTTCGCCTTCCCCGAGATGAACCCGGCCTACGGCCAGGACACGGTGGAGGCGCCCACCGACGGCTTCATGGTCAGCAAGGCCCCGAAGAACCACAGCGGAGTCGTCAAGCTCCTCGAATACCTCGGGACCCCCGCCGCCGAGCAGATCTACCTCAAGGCCGACTCCAGCGTGGTCGCCGCCTCCTCCAAGGCCGACACCTCCTCGTACAGCGCGCTGCAGAAGAAGGCCTACGAGATGATCAGCGGCGCCAAGAGCCTGACCCAGTTCATGGACCGCGACTCCCGGCCGGACTTCACCTCCACGGTGATGCAGCCCGGTCTGCAGAAGTTCCTCCAGAACCCCAAGGGCGTCGACGGTCTGCTGTCCTCGATCGAGCGCCAGAAGAAGACGATCTTCGCCTCCGCATGACCGCCGAGACCGACACGAAGACCCCGGAGGCCGCCGCCGTGCCGCCTCCGGGGCCCGCACACGAGCAGCAGCCGGCCCCGCGAGGGCGCCGGCGTCTGCTGACCCGCCGTGACCGCATCACGCTCGCCCTCATGGCGGGCGTGCCCACGGTCCTGCACGTGGCCCTCGTCTGGGTCACCGCCTTCGCCTCGATCGCCCTCGCCTTCACCACTTGGGACGGCATCGGCTTCGACTCCATCAAGTGGGTGGGCCTGGACAACTTCCGGGAGCTGTTCACCAACAACCCGCAGTTCTGGCCCGCCGTCCAGCACAACATCATCTGGTTCGTCGTGCTCATCCTGGTCCCGACCCCGATGGGCCTGTTCCTCGCGGTGCAGCTCGACAAGCGGATCCGGTTCAGCCGCGTCTACCAGACGGCGTTCTTCCTCCCGGTCGTCGTCTCGCTGGCCGTCACCGGCTTCGTCTGGCAGCTCGTCTACAACCCCGACACGGGCCTGATCAACAGCCTCGTGGGGGCCAACAAGCCCGGCCACTACATCGACTGGATCGGCGACCCGCACCTCAACCTGTGGGCCGTGCTCATCGCCGCCTCATGGCGGCACACCGGCTACATGATGATCCTCTACCTGGCCGGCCTGAAGGGCGTCGACCCCTCGCTGCGCGAGGCCTCGGCACTCGACGGCGCGAACGAGTGGCAGACGTTCAAGAGCGTCATCTTCCCGACGCTGCGGCCCACCAACACCGTCGTCCTCGTCGTCACGATCATCGAGGCGCTGCGCGCCTTCGACCTGGTCTTCGTCTTCAACAAGGGCGCCCAGGGCACCGAGTTGCTGTCGATCCTGATCACCAACAACATCATCGGTGAGTCCAGCCGGATCGGCTACGGCTCTGCGATCGCCGTCGTCCTGCTGGTCATCTCCCTCGCGGTCATCATCCCGTACCTGATCGCGACCTTCCGGAAGGAGCGGCGCGCATGAGCACCCCGACCGCCGCGCTCGACCGGCAGCGACCCCGGCCCCCGGTCCGCCCGGCCCGCGTCCTGCTGCACGTGTTCCTCGTCGTCACGTCGCTGGCCTGGCTCGCCCCGCTGCTGTGGGCGGTGTTCGCGGCCCTGCGCCCGTACGGGGAGACCAGCGAGAAGGGGTACGTCTCCTGGCCGGACACGCTGAGCCTCGACAACTTCAAGAACGCGTTCCAGCAGTCCGACATGACGCACTACTTCGTCAACACGCTGATCATCGCGGTCCCGGCCGTGCTGCTGACGCTGCTGCTGTCGTCGATGGTCGCGTTCTATGTCAGCCGCTTCGACTTCCGGCTCAACGTGTTCCTGCTGCTGGTGTTCACCGCGGGCAACCTGCTGCCGCAGCAGGTCATCATCACCCCGCTGTACCGCATGTACCTGCTCGTCGACCTGCCCGGCGTCACGGCGAGCGGCAAGCTCTACGACTCCGCGCTCGGCCTGGTGCTCATCCACGTGGCGTTCCAGTCGGGGTTCTGCGCCTTCGTGCTGAGCAACTACATGCGCATGCTTCCGGACGAACTCACCGAGGCCGCCCTGGTCGACGGCGCCTCGGTGTGGCGGATGTACTGGCAGATCGTGCTGCCGCTGTGCAAGCCGGCGATGGCGGCCCTGGCCACGCTGCTGTCCATCTGGATCTACAACGATTTCTTCTGGGCCATCGTCCTCATCTCGACCGGGGAGAACATGCCGATCACCTCGGCCCTGAACAACCTCTCCGGGCAGTACTTCACGGACCCCAACCTGGTGGCCGCCGGTGCCCTGCTCACCGCGATCCCGACGCTGATCGTGTACTTCGCGCTGCAGCGTCAGTTCGTCAGCGGCCTGACCCTCGGCGCCAACAAGGGCTGAGACAGGAACACGTCGTACGAGGGGCCCCGCACAGCGCCTGTGCGGGGCCCCTCGTACGACGTCCTCGGTCTCTCAGGTCTCGTCCTCCATGCGGATCACGCTCCTGAGGTTCTTGTGGGCCGTGCCGGGTGCGCCCTCCTGCGCCTCCAGCAGCGCCGCGGCGATGGCGTCCAGTTTGCGCTGGAGGGCCCGCTCACCCCGCAGCTCGGAGTTCTTCAGAAGGGCGAGGAGCAGCAGCGTCACCGTCGTCATCGCGTCACCGGCGAGCAGCAGCCACTCCAGGGAGAGCCCGGCGAAGTGCACGGCGATGGTGAGGGACACCAGCACGACGCAGATGGCGAAGAACACCGGCGAGCTGGTGAAGCGCGACGCGGACTCGGCGAGCCGCTCGAACCTGCCGCGGTCGTCGCCGCCGCGGTCGGCGGGATGCTGGAGAACCATGGTCAGCGCTTGGTCCACGTGCGCACGCGGTCCGTCGCCGTCCGGGTCATCTCCTGTGCCTTGCCGCGCAGTTGCTCACGGCGCCCGGCGCGTTGCATGGACGGGTCACCCATGGCCTTGCCGACGGACTCGGTCACCTTGCCCTTGAGCTGTCTCACCTTCGCGTTGCCCTTGAACCTCATCGTCGTCGTCCTCTCGGGGGCTCCGTGCCGCGCTGCGGCGTTACCCACCGTCTGGCCCGCGGACGGCCGCGCAAACCGGCCGCTGTCCGGTTCTCGCTCACAACGGCCGGGTTTCTCCGCGCCGCCTGCGGGGACCCGGTAGGCAAAGCCCAGAGCCGCAGGGAAGTCCGGTCCCGAACGGGCCCAACACAGAAGGAAGATGAGCGTCGTGACCGCGGACAGCATGAGTACGAGCAGGACCATCATTCGGACCGAGACGGAGTGGGCCGAGGCGCGCCGTCGGGGGAGTGGTCCGCGGACCTGCGTTGCCGCGACCACCGAGCGGACGGCCCGCCAGGACCGGTCCGCCCCCGAGGCGAACATCATCCGCGGCGAGGACTGACCGCCGCCGGCACCCGGGCTTCGTACGAGGAGGGCGCGGACCCCGCACGGGGGTCCGCGCCCTCCTGCCGTGCACGGGCGGGCCGAGCGGCGGGCGGGACGGCTGTCAGGGAGCGGTGTCGGTCTCGGAACGCAGTCGGCGGATCTCGTCGCGCTGAGCCTGGCGGAGGTCCTCGTCCGCCGCGTCCTCGGGAACGTCGTCCGGGACCAGATGCACGGCCGCCTCCTCCGCGGAGGCGGCGGCGCCGTCGATCCCGACGTCCTCGGCGAGCATGTCGTTCTCGGCGTCCGCCAGGGCGTCTCCGTCGTACGACACGAGGCGGCCGGCGCGGTCCGTGCCCACCTCGTCGTCCAGCGGTTCGCCGTCCCCGCCCTCCAGATCGCCCACGCCGTCGTCGGCGGCGTCGGGCTCCTCCAGCGCGGGGTCCAGACGCTCCTCGGCGAGCCGCTCGTCGAGCGTCTCCCCTTCCCGCTGTTCACGCTCCGTGGTGCCCTGGTGCTCCACCCCGAGCGGGCGCTCGGGCGGAGACCACCCCTCGTCGTAGGGGTCGGCACCCCGGTCCTCCAGCGTGTCCTCCGCGTCCAGGATGCCTTCGTCCTCGCGGTCGTCGAGGCCCTCCGGCTGGTAGACCTCGTCCCCCATGGTGTCGTCCTCGCTCTGGCTGCCCATGTCGTCAGCGACCTCCCGGATGGTTCGATGTGTGTCATCGCCCCGCGTACCCAGGCTCACCCAGCCCACCCGTTCCGGCACCCCGGAACGGCACGACGACACGCAGAGTGACCGACCGGCGAGGGGCGATCCGAGGGTTTCACGTTTGATCCACGCCCGGGCGGTCACCCGACGTCCCAGCAGCTGATGTCGATCCTGATGGGGAAGTGAGCAGTTGTGGCTGGTGACCAGAAGGCCAAGGCCAAGATGGAACAGGCCAAGGGCAAGACCAAGGAGGCCGCCGGGCGCGCCGTGGGCAACGAGCGGATGACCGCCGAGGGCCGCGCCGAGAAGGCGAAGGGCGACGCACGCCAGGCCAAGGAGAAGACGAAGGACGCCTTCAAGCCCTGACGCCGGGACGACTTCCGGCGCCGGGCCGCGCGACGGCCGCCCGGTGACCGGCCGGAACCGACGCGGTCGTCGGGCCGAACGCGGTGGGGCCCGTTCCTCGGAACGGGCCCCACCGGCGTGTGTCCGGCGAGGGCCGTGACCCGGTCCGCCGTGCCGGCGTGGTGGGGTCGGGGACCGGCCGTCCGCGCCGTTCGTGTTGCCGGACGGCCGCTCGTACCCAAGATGGTGGTGAGCGGCGGAGAGGAGCCCCCGGCGTGGGAGCACGGCACACGCAGGCAGACGGAGGACGAGGAGACAGTTCGAAGGGGGCGGCCGAGGGAGCCGATCCGCGGCGCTGGCACGCCCTGTGGGTGACGCTGGCCGCCGGGTTCATGAGCCTTCTCGACGTCACGATCGTCGCCGTCGCCCTGCCCTCCATGCAACGGGACCTGCACGCCTCGGCCCCGTCCATCCAATGGGTGGTCTCCGGTTACGCCCTCACCTTCGCCCTGGTCCTCGTCACGGCCGGACGGCTCGGTGACGCGATCGGCCGACGGCGGATCTTCCTGTGGGCACTCGCCGCGTTCGTCCTGTGCAGCGCCTGGGCGGGCGCCGCGCCGAACATCACCTGGCTCGTCGTGGCCCGGCTCGCCCAGGGTGTGGCGGCCGGCTGCCTGGCGCCGCAGAACTCCGCCCTCATCCAGCAGATGTTCCGCGGAGCCGAGCGCGGCCGGGCCTTCGGCCTCTTCGGCGCCACGGTCGGCATCTCCAGCGCGGTCGGCCCCGTCGTCGGCGGGCTCATCCTGAAACTCGCGGACGGCCCCGACGGCTGGCGCTGGATCTTCTACGTGAACGTGCCCGTCGGCGCCGTGGCCTTCCTGCTGGGGGTGCGCATGCTCCCCAAGGTCGCCCGGAGGCGCCGCGAACGGCTCGACCTCCCGGGCGTGCTGCTGCTCGGCTGCGGGGTGCTCGCGATGATGCTGCCGCTGGTGATGGCCGAGTCGGGCGGCGTACGGAAACGATGGTGGCTCTTCCTCGTCGGTCTGATCCTGCTGGTGGCGTTCGCCCGCTGGGAGCGGCGCCTCGCGGCGCGCGACGGGCAGCCGCTGCTGGACCCCCGGCTGGTGACCGGCACGCGGGGCTATGCGGCCGGAGCCTCCATCGCGGCCCTGTACTTCGTGGGGTTCAGCGGGGTGTGGCTGGTGTTCGCCCTGTACTTCCAGAACGGCGAGCACTTCTCCCCGCTGCGCTCGGGGCTCGCCGTGACGCCGTTCGCCGTGGGTTCGGCCGCGGCGGCCGTGATCGCCGGACGGCTGGTGGAGCGGTTCGGGCGGCTGCTGACGGTCTGTGGCCTCGCCGGCGTCGCCCTCGGACTCGGCGGTGCCGTACTCATCCTGCGCTTCGGCCCCGCGGACAGTGCCGTCTGGTGGGCGGCGCCCGCCCTGTTCGTCGGCGGCCTGGGCAGCGGCTGCGTGATCTCGCCCAACGTCACGATGACCCTGCGGGACGTGCCCGTACGGATGGCGGGAGCGGCCGGCGGTGCCCTGCAGACGGCGCAACGCCTGGGCGGCGCCGTCGGGACGGCCGCCCTGCCGGGCCTCTTCTACATGGTGCTCGGCACGGAGCACCACGACTACCGCTCCGCCGTCGCCATCGCCGTCGGGTCCGGGACGCTGGCCATCCTCTGCGCGTTCGCACTCGCCGTGTACGACTGGCTGCGCGACCGCGAACCCGATCAGGACCAGCCGCCCTGCCCGCCCGAGTGGTCCCACGGCCACACGCACGCGAGTCAGCCCTGAGAGTCGCAGGCGGCCGCGTGACCATCCCTCGGACCGGCCGGTGCGGGGTCCGGCGCACTTCCGCGCCAGGCGCCGGTCCGGCACCGTCACCCGCGGCCGGAACCCGTCGCCCGGTCCCTCGCGACGACGGCCCCGCTCACAGCGGACGCACAGCCTCCGAAAGGGTCTTGCGCGGGTGACGAAAGCCCGCTGAGCCGTGGTCAATTCCAGCCGTTGTCTTGTCATCTCCATGACAAAGCGACCGGGCTGATGTCACTCTGCTGGCGAACGTTCACGCTTCGTTCACACCCGCACGTCTCTCGCCCCCACCACCATCCCCCACCCGTGCCTCGCGCACCCTCACGTTCCACGCGCCGCCGAAACCGCGTGTGTCCTCGTGCGGTCCGTCGTGCGGCGCTCCTTCCCGCCCTCGCCCCCGGACCGGCCTCACCCGCCGGCCCGGTGGCCCGGGCGCCCCCCGGGCCACCCCCGCAGAAGGAGACGACCTTGAACGGGAACCATGGTTCCGCGCGTCGACGCAGACGTGCCGCCGCCCTCGCCCTCACCACCGCCGGTTCGTTGCTCGCCCTCGCCCTCCACGGCTCCGCGTCCGCCGCCCCGGCGGACCCCGGCCCCGCCACCACGCGGATCACCGCCGAACCCCGGGCGGCGGCCGCCCAGGTCCCGCTGTCGCCCGCCAGGCGCACGACCCTCGTCAAGAGCGCCACGGCCGAGGCGGGCGCCACCGCGCGCCGGCTCGGACTCGGCACCCGGGAGAAGCTCGTCGTCAAGGACGTGGTCCAGGACGCCGACGGCACGACCCACACGCGGTACGAGCGGACGTACGCCGGGCTCCCGGTGCTCGGCGGCGACCTGGTCGTCCACCTGAAGGACGGCCGGACCACCGTGTCCGAGGCCACCCGCTCCACCATCACGGTGCCGAGCACCACACCCCGCAGGTCCGCCGCCGACGCCAGGGCGAAGGCCCTCGCCGTGAGCAGGAAGGCGGCCGTCGGACGTCCCGCCGTGGACGCGGCGCCGCGGCTCGTCGTGTGGGCGGCCGAAGGCCGGCCCGTGCTGGCCTGGGAGTCCGTCGTCGAAGGGTTCCAGCACGACGGGACGCCGAGCGCGCTGCACGTCGTCACCGACGCCGCCACCGGCAAGGTCGCCTCCCGGTACGAGGACGTCCACACGGGCACGGGCACCGGCCAGTTCAGCGGCACGGTCCCCCTCTCCACCACGCCCTCCGGCTCCACGTACCAACTCGTCGACGCGGACCGGGCGGGCCACCGCACCTACGACCTCAACCAGGGGACGACCGGCACCGGGACGCTCTACACCGACGACAACGATGTCTGGGGCGACGGAACCCAGAGCGACCGGCAGACCGCCGGGGTGGACGTCGCGTACGGCGCCGCCGCGACCTGGGACTACTACAAGGACGTCTTCGGCCGCAACGGCATCCGCAACGACGGCGTCGCCGCCTACAGCCGGGCCCACTACGGCAACAACTACGTCAACGCGTTCTGGTCCGACAGCTGCTTCTGCATGACGTACGGCGACGGCGCGAGCAACACCCACCCCCTGACGGCGCTCGACGTGGCGGCCCACGAGATGAGCCACGGCGTCACCAGCGCCACCGCCAACCTGACCTACTCGGGAGAGTCCGGCGGCCTCAACGAGGCGACGTCGGACATCTTCGCCGCGGCCGTGGAGTTCCACTCCGACCTCGCGGCGGACGTGCCCGACTACCTCGTCGGAGAGAAGATCGACATCCGCGGCAACGGCACGCCGCTGCGGTACATGGACAAGCCCTCCAGGGACGGATCCTCCCGCGACTCCTGGGACCCCTCGCTCGGCGGCCTCGACGTCCACTACTCCTCGGGCCCCGCGAACCACTTCTTCTACCTGCTGTCCGAGGGCAGCGGCGCCAAGACCGTCAACGGCGTCGCGTACGACAGTCCGACCGCCGACGGACTGCCGGTCACCGGCGTCGGCATCGAGAACGCCTCCCGCATCTGGTACCGCGCACTGACCACGTACATGACGTCGACGACCGACTACGCGGCTGCCAGGGTCGCCACCCTGCGGGCCGCGGCCGACCTCTTCGGCGCCTACAGCGCCACCTACCTCGCCGTCGCCGACGCCTGGGCCGGCATCGACGTCGGTGACCGCGTCGCCCTGGGCGTCAACATCGCCCCGATCGCCGACCAGACCTCCGGCGTCGGCCAGGACGTCTCGCTCCAGGTCGACGCCTACACCACCAACGCCGACGCGAGCCTGACCTACACCGCCACCGGCCTGCCGGACGGCCTGACCATCAGCACCGCCGGCCTGGTCTCCGGGGTCCCCACCACCACCGGGACCAGCGACACCACCGTCACCGTGACCGACAGCACCGGCGCCACCGTCTCCGTGGGCTTCACGTGGCGCGTCGCGTACGTCTACGCCAACAGCACCCGCGTGGACATCCCCGACCTGGGCGCGGCGGTGGAGTCGCCGGTCACCATCACCGGCCGCCCCGGCAACGCCTCGGCCACCACCGAGGTCTACGTCAACATCGTGCACACCTACCGGGGTGACCTGACGGTCGACCTGGTCGGCCCCGACGGCACCGTGTACTCGCTGCTGAACCGCAGCGGTGGCTCCGCCGACAACGTGGACCGGACGTTCACGGTGGACGCCTCGGCCCAGCCGGTCGACGGCACCTGGAAGCTGCGCGTCCGCGACCTCGCCTCCATCGACGTGGGCTACATCCAGCAGTGGCGGATCACGCCCTGACACCGGGTTCCCCGCGGGCGTCCCGTCGCTTCGGCGGCGGGACGCCCCCCGGATGCCTCACGATGGGAGGACGGCACCCTTCCGGCAGCAGTCTGAGGAGCGCGGGATGGACTACTACGACCTCGGCACCCACAGCCGTCCGGTGACGACCACGTCGCCCGAGGCGCAACGGTGGTTCGACCGCGGGCTGGTGTGGTCCTACGCCTTCCACCACGAGGAGGCCGTCTCCTGCTTCGAGGCCGCCGCGGCGGCCGATCCCGACTGCGCCATGGCGTACTGGGGCATCGCCTACGCCCTCGGGCCCAACTACAACAAGCCGTGGGAGTTCTTCGACGGCGACGACCTGAGCCGTACGGTCGAACGCACCCACGCCGCCGTGCGGTTCGCCCGCGCGAAGTCGGACACCGCGACCCCGGCCGAACAGGCCCTGATCGGGGCGCTGGAGCTGCGCTACCCGCGCGCGGAACCCGTCGAGGACTGCTCGGTGTGGAACGCGCCCTACGCGGACGCCATGCGCACCGTGTACGAAGGCGCCCCCGACGACCTCGACATCGCCGCCCTCCACGCCGACGCGCTGATGAACCTGACCCCGTGGCAGCTGTGGGACCTGCGGACCGGCGAACCGGCCGAGGGCGCCCGGACGGCCGAGGCGAGGGCGGTGCTGGAGCGGGCGCTCGCCACGGCGGCGGGGGAGCGGCACCCCGGACTCCTGCACCTGTACATCCACCTCATGGAGATGTCTCCCACGCCCGAGACCGCGCTGCCCGTCGCGGACCGGCTGCGGGGTCTGGTGCCGGACGCGGGGCATCTCCAGCACATGCCCACGCATCTGGACGTGCTGTGCGGCGACTACCGGCGGGTGGTGGCGGACAACGGCACCGCGATCGCCGCCGACGAGAAGTACCGTGCGCGGGCGGGCGCGATGAACTTCTACACCCTGTACCGCTCGCACAACTACCACTTCCGGATCTACGGAGCGATGTTCCTCGGCCGGTCGGCGATCGCCCTGGAGACCGCCGCGCAGCTCGAAGCCTCCATCCCGGACGAGCTGTTGCGCGTACAGAGCCCGCCGATGGCGGACTGGCTGGAGAGCTTCCTTGCCATGCGGGTCCACGTGCTGATCCGGTTCGGCCGCTGGGACGACATCCTGCGCCTGCCCCTGCCCGCCGACCCCCGGCTGCACTGCGTGACCACGGCGATGCTCCACTACGCGCGCGGTGTCGCCCTGTCCGCCACCGGCCGCGTCACCGAGGCGGAGACGGAGCGCGACCTGTTCGGCGAAGCGGTCACCCGGGTCCCCGAGACCCGCATGCTCTTCAACAACACCTGCGCGGACATCCTCGCCATCGCATCGGAGATGCTCGACGGCGAACTGGCCTACCGCAAGGGCGACCACGACACCGCGTTCGCCGCGCTGGAGCGCTCGATCGCCCTGGACGACGGCCTTCCCTACGACGAGCCGTGGGGCTGGATGCAGCCCACCCGGCACGCCTACGGCGCCCTGCTGCTCGAACAGGGGCGGGTGGCCGAGGCGGAAGCCGTCTACCGCGCCGACCTCGGCATCGACGACACCCTGCCCCGCCCCTCCCAGCACCCCGGCAACGTCTGGGCCCTGCACGGCTTCCACGAATGCCTGGTCAGGCTCGGCAGGACGGGGGAGGCGCAGATCGTGGGACAGCAGCTGAGGACGGCGCTCGCGCAGGCGGACGTACGGATCGAGGCGTCCTGCTTCTGCCGCCTGGAGACGTCGGCGGCCACGCCCGCCACCGGCGCGGCGGACCACGACTGCTGCTGACACGCCGTCAAGCAGGCCTTGAAGAAGCCTCTTTCACAGTCCTCCGCACGGCGCCCGCCCCCGCACGCGGGGGTGTGGGGCGCGGTCGTGCCTTCAAGCCTTGACGGGACGCCCGCCGCGCCCGGCCCGCCCTCGCCGTCTCCCTCCAGGTCACGTCCTTCGGGGTGGTTCACCGATCGGGCCGCTGTGAAAGCGAGTTGAAGAAACTCGCGTCACGGCTCTTGCCACCCCAATGGTTCATTACTTAAATCAAACCGTGAACTAAGCGCCTCCCAGGGCTGGTTCACGCTCATCGGTCGCACGGGGCAGAGCTCCCTCCTGCGTCCTCGTTCCCGTGCGTCCGCTCCGCTCGTCACCCCACCCGCATGGAGTCACGGCATGAAACTGAGATCCTTGGGTGTCGCGCTCGCC
This sequence comes from Streptomyces sp. M41(2017), assembly GCF_002078175.1. Lineage (GTDB taxonomy): Bacteria > Actinomycetota > Actinomycetes > Streptomycetales > Streptomycetaceae > Streptomyces. The sequence continues at coordinate 5,388,009 of NZ_MWFK01000001.1, forward strand.
GCCATGGCCGCGCTCGTCACCCTGCCCCTGCAAAGCCCGGCCGCCGCGGCCGACCTGCCGCTGTCCCAGGGCAAGACGGCCACGTCGTCCTCGGACGAGAACGGGGGCACCGCGGCCGCCAACGCCGTCGACGGCAACACCGCCACCCGGTGGTCCTCCGCCGCCCTGGACACCCAGTGGCTCCAGGTCGACCTCGGCTCCTCGGCCACCATCACCAAGGTCGTCCTCAACTGGGAGGCCGCGTACGGCAGCGACTACAAGATCCAGACGTCCCCGGACGGGAGCACCTGGACCGACATCAAGTCCGTGACCGGCGGCGACGGCGGCACCGACAGCCTCGACGTCTCCGGGCAGGGCCGGTACGTCCGCATGTACGGCGTCCACCGGGCCACCCAGTACGGCTACTCCCTCTGGGAGTTCCAGGTGTTCGGCAGCGGCGGCACCACCCAGCCCGCGGGCTGTGACACGGCCAACGCCGCCCAGGGCAAGACGGCGAGTGCCTCCTCGACCGAGAACGCCGGCACCCCGGCGTCGGCCGCGTTCGACGGCAACACCGGCACCCGCTGGTCCAGCGCGGCCTCCGACCCGCAGTGGATCCAGGTCGACCTCGGATCGTCCAAGGACCTGTGCCGCGTCGACCTCAACTGGGAGGCCGCGTACGGCAAGGCCTTCCAGATCCAGGCCTCCGCGGACGGGCAGAGCTGGACCACGCTCAAGTCCGTCACCGACGGCACCGCCGGCGCGACGTCCTACGACGTCTCCGGCCAGGGCCGCTACGTGCGGATCAACGGGACCACCCGTGGCACCGGATACGGATACTCGCTCTGGGAGGTGGCCGTCCACACCGGTTCAGGCGGCGGCAGCGGACCCGTGCAGGGCGGCGGAGACCTCGGCCCCAACGTGATCGTCGTCGACCCCTCGACGCCCAACCTCCAGGCCAAGTTCGACCAGGTCTTCGCGCAGCAGGAGTCGAACCAGTTCGGCACCGGCCGCTACCAGTTCCTGATGAAGCCCGGCACCTACAACGGGATCAACGCCCAGGTCGGCTTCTACACCTCGGTCTCGGGCCTCGGCCTCAACCCCGACGACGTCCACATCAACGGTGACATCACCGTCGACGCCGGCTGGTTCAACGGCAACGCGACCCAGAACTTCTGGCGTTCGGCGGAGAACCTGTCGATCACGCCCTCCAACGGCACCGACCGGTGGGCGGTGGCCCAGGCGGCCCCCTTCCGCCGCATCCACGTGCAGGGCGGCCTCAACCTCGCGCCGAACGGCTACGGTTGGGCCTCCGGCGGTTACATCGCCGACTCCAAGATCGACGGTACGGTCGGCCCCTACTCCCAGCAGCAGTGGTACACCCGTGACAGCTCCGTCGGCGGCTGGACCAACGGCGTCTGGAACATGACGTTCTCCGGTGTGCAGGGAGCCCCGGCCACCAACTTCGACTCCGGCCCGTACACCACCCTGGACAACACCCCCGTCTCGCGCGAGAAGCCGTACCTCTACATGGACGGCAACGCGTACAAGGTGTTCGTGCCCTCCAAGCGCACCAACGCGCGCGGCGTCTCCTGGCCCAACACGCCCGGTACGTCGCTCCCGCTGGACCAGTTCTACGTGGTCAAGCCCGGCGCGACCGCGGCGACCATCAACGCCGCCCTCGCCCAGGGCCTGAATCTGCTCTTCACCCCGGGCGTCTACCACCTCGACCAGACCATCAACGTGAACCGGGCGAACACCGTCGTCCTCGGTCTCGGTCTGGCGACCATCATTCCGGACAACGGCGTCGACGCCATGCACGTGGCGGACGTCGACGGAGTCAGGCTCGCCGGGTTCCTCATCGACGCCGGCCGGTCCAACTCCAACACCCTGCTGCAGATCGGCCCGGCCAACAGCTCCGCCGACCACGCGGCCAACCCCACCACCATGCAGGACGTGTTCGTGCGCATCGGTGGTGCCGGCCCCGGCCTCGCCACCAACTCCGTCGTGGTCAACAGCGACGACGTGGTGGTCGACCACACCTGGCTCTGGCGCGCCGACCACGGTGAAGGCGTCGGCTGGGAGACCAACCGGGCCGACTACGGCCTCGTGGTCAACGGCGACGACGTCCTCACCACCGGCCTGTTCGTCGAACACTTCAACAAGTACGACGTGCTGTGGAACGGCGAACGCGGGCGCACGATCTTCTTCCAGAACGAGAAGGCGTACGACGTGCCGAACTCCGCCGCCATCACCCATGACGGCATCGTCGGATACGCGGCCTACAAGGTCGCCGACTCCGTCAACGTGCACGAGGCATGGGGCATGGGAAGTTACTGCAACTTCACCTCGGACCCGTCCATCGTGCAGGCCCACGGCTTCCAGGTGCCGGTCAAGACAGGGATCAAGCTGCACGACATCCTGGTGATCTCCCTGGGCGGCAAGGGCCAGTACGCCCACGTCGTCAACAACACCGGTTCACCCACGTCGGGGACGGACACCGTTCCCTCGAAGATCACGCAGTTCCCGTGAGCGTGACCGCGACCGTGACGGCCTGATGGTGTGACGTCACGGCACGGCACGGCATGACAGGACGCGGGTGCCGGGTTCCCTCTCCGAGGAGGGAACCCGGCACCCGCATCGCTCTTTCGCGCCCGGCGCAGAGGCCGACGCCGACGCCCGCACGTCACTCGCACGAGGTGCGCTCCCGGCTCCGGCCATCTCAGAACGAGCGGCGGCGCAGCCGTCCCGGGCGGGCCGGCATCCTGTCCGGAACGGTGTCGAAGGGGTCGTCGTGCGCTCGGGCGCCCTCGTGGTCGGGCGGCCCGGCCGGCTCCACCAGAGCCGCGTGCGCCATGAGGCGGCGGGCCAGTTCACGTGCCTCGGCCGGGGTGAGCGAGGCCCAGGCCCCGTGCTCGTCGCCCTGATCGGGTCCCACGTCCAGCGTGACGCGGCCGACCGGCCGGTCCGGGGAGAACAGCCGCAGTTCCTTCACGGCGATCCTTCGGCCGCAGGACGTCACCAGCGGCGTGTCGGCCGCCCTCGCCCCGCCCGCGCCCGCCTGTCCGAACCTCGTCATCGCTCTCACGCCTTTCCACGAACAGTCCCGTCGGCCGGTCCACCGTCCGAGGTGGGACCCCGTCCACCGGTTCCCGTCAGCTGTCCGAATCAGCGTCGGTGGGCCCGGGTTTGTTCCCGCCCTCGGCACGTCACGCGCGTTCCGGAGTGGCCCCGGCGACGACAGGGGGCGCCCGCCGCAACGTACGGCCGAGCGGGTGACCCGGGCCTCACACCGATGCCCCGTCCGAGTGGCGGGCGGTGACCCGCGCCCCTAGTAATGGGCAGCGGGCCGCGAACGGAATCGGGGACCGGAGAGCGGTCGCACCGTGCGTCGCCTGCGCGGCCGCAGCACAGTATTTGGAGCAAAGAAGATGAGCACCCCCCTTTCCTCTCCCGCCCCGGACCGTTCCGGCATATCCCTCGACACCCACGACACCCCGCCCCCACCGCAACACCCCGACCCGTTCGAGGGCCTGGTGCACGCGGCAGTCGCCGATCGGCCCCTGGAAGAGGTCATCCAGCTCATCACGCTGCTGGAACAGTCACCGGACCACGCCCGAGCCGCCGTCGACGCACTCAGGGCCGTGGCGGTGGACCGCCCCGTCGACGACGTCGGCCGGCTCGTGGCCGAGCTGGCCAGCCCGCCCCGCGATCCCGACAGCGCGGACGAGGTGATCCGCTCGGCGGCCGAGTCCCGCCCCGTCGAGGACGTCAGCCGCCTGATGGCGCTCCTGCACAGCCCGTCGGTCGAGGCCCACTGCGCCCAGGAGGCCGTTCGCGCGGTCGCCGCGCACCGGCCCGTCGAGGAACTCGTCGAACTCATCGGCCGGTTGTCCGACGAGCGCACCCGCCGGGACGCCCCGGCCGCGGGCGACCCCGAGCACGACCGTCCCGCGGCGGCAGCGCCGGCCACGGCGTTGCCGCCGTCGTCCGTCGCGGAGACGGCCGGCCCCGCGGCGAGGCCCGCGACCGGACAGGACCGTGACGCACCGCGGGAGCACCCCGAACGCGCGCCCAGGACACGGGGGGAGCGCGACCCCGTGAGGACCGCCGCACCCCCGGACTGGCCGCGCCGCGTGGCGGCCGTCGCCCTCGTCGTGTGCGGCGCGACGTACCTGCCGCTGCGCCAGGACGGCGCCTCGCTGCCGGTCCGGGGCTTCGGTGTGGCCGTGTTCGCGCTGTGCCTCGTCCTCGCGGCGGCCCTGCTGCTGCGCGGCGCGGTGCCCCTGCTCGTCGCGGCCGTCCTGGTGCCGTCGGCCCTCGCCGGCCTCGAACTGCTCGACGGCCGGCTCCACTCGACGTCCCTGTCCCAGGCGCTGGACATCGCGGCCGCACCACCGTGGGCGGCCGGTGCCGCCTCGGCGGCCACGGCTCTGGTGGCCCTGGCCGCGCTGCTCGTCGCCCTGGCCACCGGGTGGAACGCCCGCCGCCCCGCACCGCCACGGGCGGCGAAGCCGGACCCCGACCGAGTGGCCCGCTGACAGGCGGCGGCCGCTGAACGGCCCGCCCGGCGAGTGATAGCGCTCCGCTCGCCGGGCGGGCCACCCCCCGGACGGCGTCCACCGAGGGACACGGCTGATGTGTCCCGGCCCGATCCGAGTACGAGGAACGCCCGGCGCGGGGACCGGGGCGCTCGCCCCAAGCGGCCGCCGGTGCGCTCGCTCCGAGCGGGTGCCGGGTTCAGCGGCGGGCGGATCCCTTGCTGCGCAGAGCCCCGAGGCGCTCCAGGAGGAGACCCTCGCGGGTGGACCAGGGGGAGATCTCCACGCTGGTGGCGCGGCACGCGTCCATCAGGGCCTCGGCGACCAGGGCGCCGGCCAGGGACTGTCCGGCGCGGTGGCGCGAGATGCCGGGCAGCCGGCTCCGGCCGGCCGGCCCCTGCTTGGCGAGGACGCGCACCGCGGCGCGTACCTCGTCGATGGTCAGCCGCTGTTGTGCGAGGGGACGGGGGCGTCCGGCGCTGGTGTAGCGGGCGAGCTGGGTGAAGGTCTTCGAACAGGCCAGGACGCGTCCGTCCGGCTCGGCCTGCGGCAGATCGGTCACCGCCGCGAGGCGGTCGCCCAGGTGATCGCGGACCTCGGCCAGCCGCCGCTTCGACGACACGGCCTCGCCGAGTTTCCATTCGCGGGTGACGGTACGGGCTCCCAGCGGGAGCGAGAGGGTGGTGCGCGGCTGTCTCGCGGTGCCGGACGCGATCTCCACCGTCCCGCCGCCGATGTCGAGGACCAGCAGCGAGCCGGGCTTCGCGCCCGCCCAGTGCCGTGCGGCCACGTACGCCAGCCGGGCCTCCTCCTCGCCGGACAGCACCCGCAGCCGGGTGCCGGTGGCGCGTGCCACCTGGGAGAGGACCTCCTCGCGGTTGGGCGCGTCACGGATCACGGAGGTGGCGAAGGCGTACACGTCCGGCAGGGTCTCGCCGTCCTCGGCGAGTGTCTCGGCGACGGCCAGCTGGACGCTGCGCACGCCTGACTTGTCCAGGCGGCCGTGGGCGTCGAGGGTCTCGTGGAGCTGCAGTCGTACCTTGCGGGACAGCACCGGTTCCATGTCGGTCCCGCCGCGACGGCGCGCGACGGTGAGCAACGCGCTGTGACACCCGACGTCGAGTACACCTGCCTGCCGCACGTGGGAACCCCCGTTTTCCTGGCCTGGAAGAGATGGTCGAACTCGTCATTCTCCCGCATGCCGCCTGCGGAGTCGCGACACGATGTCGTCACGGCCGTCCGGACGTCCCGCGGCGACCTCGCACGTGGAGGTCGCCCGGCGACCCGCGCGGGCCCGTGTTCCAGCGGGAGGTGTCACCGGTGGACGTCATCGGCTCACGGCCTCGCCCGGCGGCCTCCACGCCGGACGGCGCGGAATCCGGTGGTGCGACGCAGGGACAGAGGCGGGCGCAGGGGGGGGAGGGATCAGGCGACGGGCTGCGTCACGTCGCTGCCGGGGGCGTCGGCCAGCACGACGACCGCGGTGATGCGTTTGCCGACCGGTTCGCGGTGCACCTCGAAGGCCTGGCACACACCCATGACGATCTCCAGGCCGTGCTGTCCGACCCGGCCCACGTCGGCGGCACGGGCCACCGGAAGCGTCGGATCGGAGTCCCACACCGTCGCCCGTACGGCGCCCTGGTCCACTTCGAGGGACAACAGGCAGGGGCCGCCAGCGTACTTGACCGCGTTCGTCACCAGCTCGCTGACGACCAGGGGCACCATGCCCATCACGCGTCCGGAGACGGGCAGTCCGGCGACGGCCTGCACCTCCGCCAGGAAGTCACGGGCGAACGCGCGCGCCTCGGCTATGCACGCGGAGTCGCCGTCGTAGGCGACGGACGCCTCGATCAGTGCACCCCGCTGCTTGCGCTGTTCCGCTTCACTCACCGATCGGCCCATACGTCCCGTCCTGCATCCGCCCGCTCCGACGTACGGGCGTCTTCCCCGAAAACCACGCTTCACTCCACCCCGTCGCGCGATCGTTTTCCCCCCGTCGTCGCACGGCCGCGCCCACGTCCCCGCGAGGTCAGACGTCCGTGACCGTCGCCTCGACGGGGGTGCCCACCTCGATGGTGCGGCTGACCGTGCAGAGGCGGTCGTGAGAGGTCTTCACCGCGCGGGGGAGGATCGCACGGGCACGGTCGGCGGACTCGCCGTCGCCGAACGCCACGGCGAAGGCGACCGCGAGGTCGGTCAGCCGGTTTCCCAGCTCGTCGGAGATCTTGTTGCCGGTCACGGTGACGCTGAACCGCTCGGGCTCCGCGTGCCGGGTCGTCGCCACGTCGACGTCGACCGCGGTACAGCCGCCGATGGCGGCGAGCAGCAGCTCGACGGGCGTGAACGTGTCGTCCCCCTCGGCTCCCGTACCGAACGAGATGGTCCCACCGCGCGCGTTCGTCGCGGTGAACCGCCCGGCCCCGGTCCGCTCGACCCCGACGAACCGCTCATTGTCGTCACTCATGGGACCCACTCTAAGATCCCTGCGCCGGGTTCGCCTCAGGCCGCGGCACCGGGAAATCCACTGGAAAGGCCCGGCCGGCGCCGCTCATACTCCCCGCATGGAACCCGTGACGCTGAAGACCGGGCGGCTCGTTCTGAGGGCGTTCGTCGCCTCGGACGCGGATGCCGTGTACGCGACCTGTCAGGACGCGGACATCCAGCACTACACGCCGGTGCCCACGCCGTACCGCCGTGAGGACGCCGAGAACTACGTCGAGGTGCACACGGCCCGGGGCTGGGCCGAGGACCGGGACCACATCCTCGGGGCGTTCCGCTCCGACAACGGGGCGCTGGTGGGCTCGTTCTGTCTGACGCGACTCTTCGAGGGCGTCTACGAACTCGGCTACTGGGCGGACAAGGAGCAGCGCGGCAAGGGCTACGCGCTGGAGGCGGCGCGGGCTCTGTGTGACTGGGGCTTCGAGGCGCTCGGCGCCCACCGGCTCGAATGGTGGGCGATGGTCGGGAACGCACCCTCCCGCGCACTCGCCGAGCGGCTCGGCTTCACCGTCGAGGGGACGCTGCGCAACCGCAGCAAGGTCGACGGCGTACCGCACGACTGGTGGGTGGGCGGGCTCCTGAAGCCCGGCGGCGGGGCCTCCACGTCCTGACCCGGGCGTAGATCCGGACGTGTCCGAGGAGCATCCGCGTCCGCTGAAATGGCAGAGCTGACAATTGACAGACCTGGCGCCGGTGGTGAGGGTGGCTCCATGTCTGAGAGAAGCGAGCGGCCCGGTCTGCGGGAGCGGAAGAAGGACGAGACCCGGCGTGGACTGCGCGAGGCCGCCGGGCGGCTCTTCGCCGAGCGGGGGTTCGCCCAGACGACCGTGGCCGACATCGCCGCCGAGGCCAATGTGTCGGAGCGGACGTTCTTCCGCTACTTCGAGAACAAGGAAGCCCTGCTCCTTCCCGACGGGGCCGAGCTGTACGCGCGCATCGAGGAGGCCTTCCTGGCCCGGCCGCGTGACGAGGCACCCCTCGAAGCGGCCTGCGGGGCGATCACCGACGCGGTCGCCTACTTCGCCACCAGCAGCCTGACCGCGCTGGCGCATCCCCTCGGCGAGATCCGGGAGCAGGCGCGCGAGGGTCTGTCCCGGCAGTTCCAGCAGTTCGAGGCGCGCCTCACCGAGCTCGTCCTGGAACGCCTCCCGGAGGGAGCGCCGGACGCCGACCTGCAGGCCGCCGTCATCGCCAACTGCGCGCTGTCGGCGGCGCGCGCCGTACTCCGGACCCTGCGCAACCGTCGTACCGCCGGAGTCCCCGCGGAGCCCGACCGCCTGCTCCCGCAGGCATTCATCTTCCTCTCCCTGATCGGAGCCACCAGCTCGTGAGCCATCGCCGTCGCGTCGTCATCACCGCGATATGCCTGACCGCCGCCGTCGCGGGAGCCGTCACCACCGACCTCGTCGTCGAGCACACGGTGCGGGGCCGGGTCGCGGAGACCGCCGCGTGCCGTCTCGGTGCGACGCGGGGGGTGCAGGTCGACCTGGACGACACCCTCGCCGGACTCAAGGCCCTCACCGGCACCGTCGGCACCGTCCACGTCGGCGCCGAGGGCGTACGACGCCAGGGCACCGACATGGACGTCGACGTGTACCTCCGTGACGTGTCGACCGGGGGCTCCTCCGCCGGCGGAACCGCCACCGCGACCATCGCCTACGGATCCCTCGACAAGACCGCCGACGCGAAGAGCGCGGCGGGCGCGGAGGGGCTGAGGACCGGAACGGACGGTACGCACCTCACGCTCAGCGGCACGGCGGGCGGCACCGGGATGCCCGTCACGGTCGTGACGAAGCTGACCACCACGACGCACAGCCTCACCATCGCCCCCGCGACGGTCCAGATCCTCGGCCGGCAGGTGCCGGTGTCGGCGCTCTCCGCGCTGCCGGGCGCCGGCAACTTCGCGGACAAGCTGACGCCGCGCACGATCGACATCGACAAGCTCCCGCGCGGAGCCACGCTGACAGGCGCCCACGCCGGCTCCGACGGTCTCGTCCTGGACTTCAAGGTGGCGCCCGGAGGTGTCGGGGGACAGGCCGGGACGGCTTCGGGGGCGCCCGGCTGCGCCTCCGGCGGGGGCCGGATCGACGGCTGACCGCGGTCGTGCCGTGTGCGGGGCGCCGGAGTCCTCGGGACTCCGGCGCCCTTCGTCTGTTCCGCGGACTCCCGCCCTGTCGCCCTGAGGTCCCGGGATCGTCCGCGACCTTCCGGGATTTTCCGGAGTGCCGACAAAGTGGCATGACTGCCAATTGACGGCTCTGCCATCTCCCGGGTTTAGTTGTGGCAGTCCTGTCACTTCTTCTGGAGGCGCAGTGTCCCCTTCCCCTGCCCCGCGTCCGTCGGCACTGCACCGCACCGGCGCCTTCTGCGCACGGCATCCCGTGTGGGTGATCACCGGCTGGCTGCTGGTGCTCGCCGCAGCCTTCACCGCACGGCACGCCGTCGGGGCGTCCTACGGGGACGAGGTCAGCCTTCCGGGCAGTCGGACCGCCGTCGGCGCGGACCTGCTGGAGCGGTCCGACCCGGCGGCGGGAGCCCCGAACGGAAAGGTCGTCCTGCACGTCGGCTCCGGCAGGGTGTCCGACCACGACACCGGACTCGACGCGACCCTCGACCGCCTCCGGGACCTGCCCCACGTCACCGCCGTCTCCGATCCGGTGACCAGCTCCGACGGCGCCACCGCGTACACCAGGGTGTCGTTCGACGAGAAGCTCAAGTCCCTCGGCCACGCCTACACCGAACGGCTCGACGAAGCCACCGCCCCGGCCCGGGACGCCGGGATCGAGGTCGCCTACGGCGGCGACCTCCACGACATCGTCCGCACTCCCGCCGACGACACACTCGCCGAGGCCGTCGGCGTCAGCGCCGCCCTCGTCGTCCTGCTGCTCGCCTTCGGCAGCGTCGCCGCCGCGCTCATGCCGCTGGTCACCGCCCTGATCGGCGTCGGTGTCGGGATGGGCGTCGTCGGCATCGTGGCGGGCACCCTCACCTTCGCCACCGCCGCTCCGACGCTCGCCACGATGATCGGGCTCGGCGTCGGCATCGACTACGCGCTCTTCCTCATCACACGGTTCCGGCAGTACCTGATCGACGGGGAGGACCCGCAGGAGGCCGTCGGGCGGACCACCGCCGTCAGCGGCAAGGCCGTCCTGGTCGCGGCGGTCACCGTGGCCGTCGCCCTGCTCAGCCTGTACGCCTGCGGACTGACCATGATCGGGCGGCTCGGTCTCGCCGCCACCATCGCCGTCGTCGTCACCGCGGCCGCCGCGCTCACGCTGGTGCCCGCCGCCATGGGCCTCGTCGGCCGCCGCGTCGACCTGATACGCGTGCGCCGCAGGCCGGTCGCCGAGAGCGCCGGGGACCACGACGGCTGGCACCGCTACGCCCGGGTCGTCGCCCGCCGCCCCTGGACGTTCTTCACGGCGGGATTCCTGCTCATGGCGCTGTGCGCCGTGCCGCTGTTCTCCCTGCGCCTCGGACACATCGACGACGGCGCGGACCCGGTGGGCAGCACCACCCGTACCGCCTACGACTGGCTGGCCGATGCCGACGGACCCGGCTTCGGCCCGGGCGCCAACGGCCCGTTCACCCTCGTCGTCGACCTCACCCGCGCGACCGGCTCCGCCGACCGGGTCGCGGACCGGCTCACCGACACACTGGCCACGACAGACGGCGTCGCCCGCGTCACCCCGCCGCGGCCGAGCAGGGACGGCAGGCTGCTCGTCGCCACGGTCGTCCCCACCACGGGGCCCCAGTCGGCCGACACCGACGCCCTGTTCGCCACGCTCACCGACACGGCTGTCCCCGAAGCGCTCAAGGGCACCGGAGCGAGCGGCTACCTGACCGGCACCACCGCGGGCCGGCTCGCGTTCCGCGACACCGTCACCGAACGCCTGCCGCTCATCATCGGCATCGTGCTGGTGGCCGCGTTCCTGCTGCTGACGGTCGTCTTCCGCAGCCTGGTGATCCCCCTCAAGGCGGTTGTCCTGAACGTGCTCACGACCGGCGCGTCCTACGGCATCCTGGTCGCCGTCTTCCAGTGGGGCTGGGGCGACAGCCTGCTCGGCATGAGCGAACCCGTCCCGATCGAGTCCTACGTGCCGATGATGATGTTCGCCATCGTCTTCGGACTCTCCATGGACTACGAGATCTTCCTGCTCTCCCGCATCGCCGAGGAGTGGCACGCCACCCATGACAACGAACAGGCGGTCGGCACCGGGCTGGCGCTGACCGGGCGGGTCATCAGCTGCGCGGCGCTCATCATGACGGCGGTGTTCCTCTCCTTCACGCGCTCACCGACCGTCGTGGTCAAGATGCTCGCGCTCGGACTCGCCGTCAGCGTCGTCCTGGACGCGACGGTCGTCCGTCTCGTCCTGGTCCCTTCCCTCATGTTCCTGATGGGGCGCGCCAATTGGTGGCTCCCACGACGGCTGGACCGCGTCCTCCCGCGCACCACCGTCTGACGGAGGCAGGGGCCGTCCTCCGCCGCATGGTGGTGAGGCGCGGGCCGGGCGGATTCTCGACGCTGCGGGTCCTCGGCTCCACCGGGGCCCCGCTGCCCGCCGCGTCGTACCACTGGGTGCGGGAGCACGTCGGTGCCCAGGTCCAGGTGGCCTCCGCGAGCGGGGGTACCGACATCGTGAGCGGATTCGCCGGCGGAGCGCCGTCGCTCCCCGTTCGGGCCGGCGAGATCTCGGCCGCGCACCTCGGCGTGGCCCTGGAGGCCTGGGACCCCGACGGCCGTGCCGTGCTCGACGAGGTCGGGGAACTGGTCGTCACCCGCCCCATGCCGTCCATGCCGCTCTTCTTCTGGGCCGACAGTGACGGATCCCGGTACCGCGACGCCTACTTCGGGGCCTATCCGGGGGTGTGGCGGCACGGGGACTGGGTGACCCGCACCTCACGGGGGAGTGTCGTCGTCTCGGGCCGATCGGACTCCACGTTGAACCGACACGGGGTGCGGCTGGGCAGCGCCGACGTCTACGCCGTGGTGGAGGAGCTGGCGTGCGTGCGGGAGAGCCTGGTCATCGGGGCCGAACTCGCCGACGGCGGTTACTGGTTGCCGCTGTTCGTCGTGATGGAGCCGGGGCACGACCTCACCGACGCCGTGCGCGCGGAGATCTCCGAGGCGATCCGCACCCGTGCCTCGCCGAGGCACGTCCCCGACGCGGTCATCGCCGTACCCGCGCTTCCCCACACCCGCACCGGCAAGAAGCTGGAGATCCCGGTCAAGCGGCTGATCCAGGGTGCCGACCCGAGCCGGGTCGCCGGCCGGGAGGCGGTGGACGACCCGGCGGCCCTCGCCTACTTCACCCGCTTCACCCGGGCCACGGCCGACGGTCCCTGATCAGCCGGCCGGCCGCTCGGACGCCAGCTGGCGCGAGATCGCCCGGGCGGCGGTGCGGACGGCGGGGACGTACGACGCGGGGCCGGTGCCGGGGACGACCACGGACAGCGCCGCGACCACGCCCCCGGCGCCCCGGACCGGCGCCGCCACGGTCAGCAACGGCCGTGGCGCGCTCTGGCTGCCGACCGCGTAGTCACCCCGCCGGATCTCGGCGAGCGCCCGCCGCAGCTCGGCGGGTGTCCGCACCACGTCGTCCCCGTCACCGCCCTCGAACGATCCGATCACCGTCTCCTGCACGTGGGCCGGCGCGTGCGCCAGCAGGACCAGACCGACCCCCGTGGTGGGCAGCGGCATGCGTCCGCCCACCCGGAACCGGACCGGGTCGGCGTCATGGGCGGAGAGCCGCTCCACCAGGAGGGCCTCCGTCTCGTCGCGCACGGCCAGCAGCACGTGCTGGCCGGTCACATGGAAGAGGTCCTCCATGAACGGCATGGCGACAGCGCGCAGCCCGTGTCCACGAGGAGCGAGGGAGGCGATCTCCAGCAACCGCAGCCCCACGACGTACCGCCCGTCCTCCAGCCGCTCCAGCGCGCCGACCTCGACGAGCTTGCGAGCCATCCGCAGGGCGCTGCTGCGCGGTGTCCCCGTTCTCCGGGCGAGCTCGGAGAGCGGCTGGGCGCGGTGCTCGGCGTCGAAGGAGCGCAGCAGGGTGAACGCCCGGTCGACGACCGCCTCGCCGACCGGCGGCTTGCGCCCACGCGTCGGCGCCACCGGTGACCGGCTCCCGGCCACCGCGCCGGGATCCCGCGCCGTCCGTCCCCTCGCGGTCCGTCCCTCGGACTTCCGCCCGTCCGCCGTCCGCCCCGCGGGCTCCTCGCCACGCCCCGGGGTGCCGGAGGAGTCGTCCGCTGCTCGCACGTCATCTCCGTTCCATTCAATGGCACATACCGTGCCGCTCGATGGAACACCTGCCTAACGTGGAACCGGCCGGACGTCAACAGGGACGGCGGCCGTGGGCACGCAGCACGCCAGTAAGGGAGCACCCGACATGACCCCACCGCCCACACGGGACACGGCCACCCGGCGGGACTCCGCCGTGCTGCTGAAGAACGCGACGGTCGTCGACACCCGGGACGGAGCCCTCGCGCCGGACACCGACGTGCTGATCCGCGGGGACCGGATCGCCGACGTACGTCCGGGCATCACCGTCGCGGACGGACCCGACCCCGTCACCGTCGACGCCCGCGGCACGTACGTCGTCCCCGGATACGCGGACATGCACGCGCACCCCCTCGGCCAGCGCCCGCAGGAGCAGACACGCGACCTGGAGCTCCTGCTGGCCCACGGCGTGACGGGCTTCCGCCAGATGTCGGGCTCGCTCGCGCTGCTGGAGCGGCGCGCCTCGGGAACCCTCGACCTCCCGGCCGCCTCGCCCGAACTCCTGGCACTGCCCGGCCCGTTGCTCCTGACGCCGGTGAACGCGGCCACCGCCGAACAGGCCGTCGCCGCGGTACGCGAACAGCACGCGGCCGGCGCAGACTTCATCAAGGCGGCGATGGTCACACCAGAGGTCTTCTTCGCCGCGCAGGCCGAGGCGCTGCGGCTGGGACTGCCCATCGTGGGACACCTGCCCGTCGGCATCGACGTACCGAAGGCGTCCCGGATCGGCATGAAGTCCATCGAGCATCTCGGCCCGGGCGTGGGCCTGTTCGCGTGCTGCTCCACGGACGGCACCCACGTGCACGCGAACGCGGCCGGGCAGGCCCCGATGAAGGTTCCGCCGTTCAGGATCCCGTTCATGGAACGGGTGATGGAACGGGTCGTCAAGAAGCTCGTCGTCAACCCGATCAATCGCACCAAGCCGGCCGACACCGAGAACCTGCGGCTCGCGGTGCGCACCTTCGACGACGGACTGGCCGCCACCCTGGCCGAGCGGTTCGTCGCCGACGGCACCTGGCAGGTGCCGACGCTGATCCGCGTCAAGACCCAGGAGCTGTGCGACGACCCGGCGTTCGCCGACGATCCCGACCTGCGCTTCATGGGTGACGCCACGGTCCGCGCCTGGACGTCGGCGGCCCGGAGGTTCGCCGCCTTCCCGCCCGAGGCCCGCGAGACCTTCCGCGCGGTCTACCGGCGGCAGCTGGAACTGACCAAGCTGTTCGACGACGCCGGGGTGCCGATGCTCGCCGGCAGCGACTGCTCCGGAGCGGCCTGGGTCGTACCGGGCGCCTCCCTGCACCACGAGTTCGACGAACTCGCCCGCGCCGGCCTCGCGCCCCTGCGCGTCCTCCAGATGGCCACCCTCCGTGCGGCGGAGTTCCTCGACGCCACCGACACCATGGGGACCGTCGAGCCGGGCAAGCGCGCCGACCTCGTCCTCCTGGACGCGAACCCCGTCGAGAGCGTCGAGCACCTGCACCGCGTCTCTGGGGTGGTGCGCGCCGGACACCACTACGGCACGGCGGACCTGGCCGCCCTCAAGGAGCGGGTCGCCGCCCGCGCCTGACCGCCGTCACCGAACAGCGGAGCCGGCTCCCGAGCGCCGGCCCCGTACCCCTCCCACCCGCCGAACCATGAAAGGACCCTCCATGCCGGAGAGCACACCCCCGCTCGTCGACGCGCACGCCCACTTCCTCACCCCCGAGTACGTGGCCGCCGCCCGGGCCGCCGGGCACCTCCACCCCGACGGCATGCCGGGCTGGCCCGACTGGAGCGCGGAGGAGCACCTCCGCCTGATGGACCGCTGGGGCATCGGAACCTCGCTTCTGTCGATCTCCTCACCGGGCACCCATTTCGGCGACGACGCCGCGGCCCGCGCCCTCACCCGCCACGTCAACGAGACCGGTGCCGCGATCCGCCGACGGCACCCGCACCGCTTCGGGCACTTCGCCTCGCTGCCCCTGCCCGATGTGACGGGCGCCCTCGACGCGCTCGCCCACGCCATGGACGACCTGGGCGCCGACGGCGTGACGGTGGAGTCGAACGCCCACGGCGTCTACCTCGGTGACGCGCGCTACGAGCCGCTGTACGCGGAACTCGACCGCAGGCGGACCCCCGTCTTCGTGCACCCCACCTCCCCGCCGCATGCCGAGGACCTCGCCCTCGGCCGGCCCCGCCCGATGCTGGAGTTCGTCTTCGACTCGGCCCGCACCGTGAGCGACCTGGTGTTCGCCGGTGTCCTCGCGCGGTATCCGAACATCCCGTGGATCATCACCCACGGCGGCGGCGCCTTGCCGCTGCTGGCCCAGCGCATGGAACTGTTCCGCCCGATGCTCTCCACCGGTGCCGCGGACTCCGCCTCCGTACCCGACCAGCTCGGGCGCCTCTGGTACGACCTGGCGGGCACGCCCTTCCCCCACCAGGCACCGGCCCTGACGGCCGCCTTCGGCAGCGAGCGCGTGCTGTACGGCAGCGACTACTGCTGGACCCCGGCGTTCGGCGTGGACGCGCAGGTCGCCTCCCTGACCGGGGCCGCCCAGCCCGCCGGCGACACCTGGCACGCCCTGACCACCCGAAACGCGCAGCGGCTCTTCCCGCGCCTGAACCCCGGTGCTGCGGGGTGAGCCCCGGCCGGAATCGCACGATGTCAGGTCCTGCCTCCGAGGTCGTTATCATCCGATAGAAGAGTTTTTAACCTTTTCTCATTGTGTGGTTCTCCTCCCGGGGTGGTCGATGTCCCGCAAGCCGCCGACGGACGACGACGAGCTGCTGGCCAGGCTCGGGTCGCTGACCGCTCAGGCGCGTGAACGCGCGGAGTTCCAGCGCTCGCAGGTGGAGCTCGCCATCGCGCTGCAACGCGGCATGCTTCCGGGCCACATGCCCTCCGCCCCCGGCTTCGAGCTGGCCGTCCAGTACGCGCCCGCGTGCTACGGCCTCAACGTCGGCGGCGACTGGTACGACGCCTTCACGCTGCCCGACGGACGGATCGGCCTGTCCATAGGCGACGTGCAGGGGCACAACATCGAGGCCGCGGCGTTCATGGGCCAGGTCCGGGTGGGCCTGCGGGCCCTCGCGTCCGTGACCAGCCAGCCCGGCGCACTGCTGGCCCGCACCAACGAGCTCATCCTGTCGCTCGGCGCCGACCTCTTCGCGACCTGCACCTTCATGCGACTCGATCCCACCACCGGCCTGCTGGAGAGCGCCCGGGCCGGACACATACCGTGCGTGTGGGCCACGGCGGACGGAAAATCCGGCATCACCGAGGACGAGGGCGGCCCGCCGCTCGGCATCGCCTCGGGGACGCAGTACCCGGTGACCCGGCACCGGCTCACCGTCGGCGGCGTGTTCGTGCTGCTCACCGACGGTGTCGTCGAGGGGCCGTCGATGAGCGTCGACGAAGGCCTCGACCAGGTCGTGCGGCTCGCGGGCGTGGCCGCCGTGGCGGGCCTGTCGGCCGGTTCACTGGCCGCCGCCGTCATCAAGGGGGCCGAGCGGGTGGGGCACGAGGACGACGCGGCCGTGCTCGTCGTCGGCCACGACGGCCGAGGCGCCCACATCTAGGGCCCACCCGCCGGTCGCCCCGGTCCGGCACGCACCGTTCGCTCACGCGGTCCGATCGGCAGACGCCCCCGACTCCGAACGCCCGCTCGCCTCGCCGAGCGGGCGGGGTAGGTGTCTGATGGCTCGTGTGGTGGGTACACACGAGCTGCGCAGGCCGGCTGTCCTGGCGCTCCAGACGCTGGCGATCGCCGCCTGCTACTACGGAGCGGGACGGCTCGGACTCGTGCGGCGGCTCTCCGTCGACGGAGCGGTGTTCACCCCCATCTGGCCGCCCACCGGAGTGGCCGTCGCGGTCCTGCTGATCCTCGGGATCAGGTCCTGGCTCGGCATCGCCCTCGGCGCCCTCCTGGTCGTCCTGTCCCTCTCCTCCTTCTCGTCCATCACGCCGTCCGTGATCGGTATCGTCGCCGGCAACACGATCGCCCCCGTGTGCGCCTACCTCCTGCTGCGCAAGGTGCGCTTCCGGAACGATCTGAGCCGGTTGCGCGACGGGTTGGCGCTGGTCTTCCTCGCCGCCCTCGGCAGCATGACGATCAGCGCGATGTCGGGCGTCGGCATCCTCATCGCCACGGGCAAGCTCGCCTGGGGCGACTTCTGGCCCGTCTGGCTGGCCTGGTGGGTGGGTGACGCGATGGGCGTCCTGATCATCACCCCGGTCCTGCTCATGGCCTACTCGCTCCACAGGCCGCTGAACCTGTCGCGGTGGAAGGAGGCCGTGCTCCTGGTGGCCGCGGTCTGCGTCATCGTGCCGTACGCCACCCGCAGCAGTCTCAGCCTGCTCTACCTCGTGTACCCCCTGCTGATCTGGGCGGCGCTGCGCTTCGAGCTGGCGGGCAGCATGGTGTGCGCCCTCTTCGCGTCGGTCCTGGCCACCATCGCCGCCACGGACCACGCCGGTCCCTTCGTGGACCTCAGCAACACCTCGGTCATGATCAAACTGCAGGCGTTCAACGGGTCCATGGCGCTGACGGCCCTGCTGCTGTCCGCGGTGATCACCGAACAGCGCAACACGAGGCGCTCCGTGGAACGGGCCTGTCAGGAACTGGTCCAGGTGCTGGAGCACCTGACCGCCGGGAACCCGCCACCCCGGCCGCCGCCCCCGGACGAGGACGACGACCGCCTGAAATGACCGCGGACGGGCCCCTCCCACGATCCGGACCGTGAGGGCACCGTGCCGCGGTCGACTCCGGTGGGGAAAGATGAGACCACAAGCGAAGAAACACCGATGTGGAGGTGCGGGCACATGCAGCACGAGCGCGCGGGCAAGCCGGCCGGCCCCGAGGACCTCGTCGACGTAGCCCGGTTGGTCACCGCGTACTACGCGCTCCACCCCGACCCGGCCGACCCCGGCCAGCGCGTCGCGTTCGGCACGTCCGGACACCGCGGATCGTCCCTGGCGACCGCGTTCAACGAGGACCACATCGCCGCGACGAGCCAGGCCATCTGCGAGTACCGCGACGGCCAGGGCACGGACGGCCCGCTCTTCCTGGGCATCGACAGCCACGCGCTCTCGGAGCCCGCGAAGGTCACCGCCCTGGAGGTGTTCGGGGCGCACGGCGTGACGGTCCTCCTCGACAGCGAGGACGGCTACACCCCCACTCCGGCGGTGTCGCACGCCATCCTCACCCACAACCGGGGCCGCACCACCGGCCTCGCCGACGGCGTCGTGGTCACGCCGTCCCACAACCCGCCGGGCGACGGCGGCTTCAAGTACAACCCGCCGAACGGCGGCCCCGCGGGCTCCGAGGCGACCTCCTGGATCCAGGACCGCGCCAACGAACTCATCAGGGACGGCCTGAAGGACGTACGCCGCGTCAGCTACACGCAGGCGCTGACCGCGCCCGGCACCGGACGCTACGACTTCCTCGGCGCCTACGTGGCCGACCTGCCGAACGTGGTGGACCTGGACGCGATCCGCGACGCCGGTGTCCGGATCGGCGCCGACCCGCTCGGCGGGGCCTCGGTCGCCTACTGGGGCCGCATCGCCGAGCAGCACCGGCTCGACCTGACCGTGGTCAACCCGACCACGGACCCGACCTGGCGCTTCATGACGCTGGACTGGGACGGCAAGATCCGCATGGACTGCTCGTCGCCGTACGCCATGGCCTCGCTCATCGCGCAGCGCGACCGCTACCAGATCGCCACGGGCAACGACGCCGACGCCGACCGCCACGGCATCGTGACGCCGGACGGCGGGCTCATGAACCCCAACCACTATCTCGCCACCGCCATCGGCTACCTGTACTCCCACCGGGACCGGTGGCCGGCCGGCACGGGGATCGGCAAGACGCTCGTGTCCTCCAGCATGATCGACCGGGTCGCCGCCGATCTCGGCCGCGAGCTGATCGAGGTGCCCGTCGGGTTCAAGTGGTTCGTGGACGGGCTGGTCGACGGCTCCATCGGGTTCGGCGGCGAGGAGTCGGCCGGGGCGTCCTTCCTGCGCCGCGACGGCTCGGTGTGGACCACCGACAAGGACGGGATCATCCTGGCGCTGCTGGCCTCCGAGATCACCGGCGTGACGGGCAGGACGCCCTCGGAGCACTACGCCGAGCTGACCGGCCGGTTCGGCGAGCCCGCCTACGAGCGGATCGACGCCCCCGCGACCCGCGAGGAGAAGGCGCTGCTCGCCAAGCTGTCCCCGGCGCAGATCACCGCGGACACCCTCGCCGGCGAAGCCGTCACGGCGGTCCTCACCGAGGCGCCGGGCAACGGCGCTCCGATCGGCGGCATCAAGGTGACCACGGAGAACGCCTGGTTCGCGGCCCGTCCGTCCGGGACCGAGGACGTGTACAAGATCTACGCGGAGTCCTTCCGGGGAACCGACCACCTCCGTCAGGTGCAGGACGAGGCGAAGGCCGTGGTGTCGGCGGCCCTGTCCGGCTGAGCGACGGAGCCCGCCGGTACGCGGGAGCCGGGGGCGTCGCGCCGTGAGAGACGGTGCGACGCCCCTGGCTCCGTTCCGGTGGGGCGGGCCCGGACCGGAGGGCCACAGGCTGTGTCGGGGGCGTCCCTCTGGCCCGCCGCGCGGTGGCCGCGGCCACCGCGCGGCGGGCCGCGGGCCCGTGGGCGGCATGATGGCTCGCATGCGCATCCGTATCGACGCCGTCGAGCTGCCCGGCCGCACGTGCCCGGCCCCCGAGGGCCGCACCGTCTCGGCGTACGACAACATCCACGTGGCCGTCCAGCGCCGCGATCGCCCGGCCGAACTGCTCGACCCCCAGCCGGGTGACGGCGCCACCGCGACCTGGTCCCTCGACTGCACGGCGGAACCGTCGGAGACCGGCATCCACGTGAAGGGCCCGTACGTGCAGGACCGGCTGGGTCACCGGTTCATCTACCTGTCCTGGGGCACCGTCGACGAGGCGGGCGTCTTCAGCATGTTCCGCCGCGCCAAGCTGATGCTCGACGCGGTTCCCGCCGACGTCCTCGCCGCCGCCGCGCGCGAAGGACTGCTCGTCGCCCGGCTCGGCCTGACCGACGAGTCCGGCCATCCGCGCTGTGCCCGGGTGGTGCCGCCGCAGATCACCTGGACCGCGGAACCGGCCGCGTAGCCGGTCCGCCCCCTGGCGCCCTCGGCGCGGACCGGGCTCAGGGTGCGATCCCGATCCCGTCGATCCGGCTCCAGCTCCGCTCCTGGGCGGCGGTCATCGCGGGCCAGGCCAGCCCACCGGGACGGGGCCTGACGCGTGACGCGTACGGGGCCGGGCGGAAGTCCGGGGAGTAGAAGCAGCCGGTGCCGTAGACACGGTCGAACGCGGCGCAGCTCGAACTGATCGACCGCGCGGAGGGCTTCCGCCCGGTGCGGACCCAGGAGTCCAGAGCGGCAAGGGAGTTGGCGTACTCGGCGTCACTGAGTTCGCTGTGCTCGGTCTCGCGGGTGAACGTCTGCACCAAGTGGGCGGCACGGTGGGCGCCTTGGAGCGTGGCCCGGTAGGCGGCCTCGTGCTCGACGAACGCCGTCGGGTCGTCGATCGCGTGCAGGGTCAGCACGGGCAGGGAGACCTTGCCGGTCAGGTCGCTGTCGTAGGAGAGGTCGCGTCGGGCGGCGGGGTCGGCGGTGAACCGTTCGACGGCGGCGTTGAGCGCCTTGTCGTCGTGCGAACCGGCGTACCGCACCCCCTGGTTGCTGAAGGGGTTCCGTCCGCCGAGCCGGTCGCGGACGATGTCCCGGAACGTGAAGGTGGCGAACCGAAGGTGTGATTCGAGGGTCCGCTCGGGGAGATGCGTGACGGCCAGGATGTCGTCGAGGTTGCGCTGCTGGAGCGCCGTGCGGTCCTCGGGCGGGGAGGAGAATCCGGTGCATTCCTGCAACCGGGCGCGCAGTCCCGCGGAGGTCATCGTCGAGTCGGCGCGCAACCCCTGCCACAGCGGGTACTGCGGCTCCGTGGGCCTCGGGTGGTTCCGGCAGTAGTACTGATAGACGACACGCAGGTCCACGCGGTAGTCGTAGCCGCGCGAGCCGCCGCCGAGGACACCGCTGGTGAGCAGCGCGCCGTCGTACGGGCCGCGTCTGCCGCCGTAGGTCTCGACGACCTTGGCGGCGACGTTCCCGCCCCAGGACTGGCCGTGCACGTACGTCCGCTTCGGGGTGCCGAACGTTCCGGCGAACAGGCGTCGCAGGTTCTCGGTGTCGGCGGCGGCCATGCGCGTCCCGTAGCCGCCGCGGCGGTACGAGGATCCCGCCCAGGCGTATCCCTGGTCGACCATCACGGACCACCGGTCGAGGTCACCGACGCTGCGGGTGGGGTCGGACTCCGGGCCGAGGTCCGGGCCGCCGTGGGCGTGCATCACGAGCGAGCCGTTCCAGGCGGTGGGGACGGCCATCGCATAGTAGGCGCCGTTGCCGTCCCGGCCGGTGTAACACGTCGCCTTTCCTGCGAGGTCGGCCGGACAGTCGACCGCGGCGGGCGGCGCGGTGACGGCGCCGGCCGGCGGTGCGAGGGTGAGCGTCCCGGCGATCGCACCGGCGACCAGGGCGGCCGCGGTCGCGCGGCGGGGCCCGCGTGACCGGGACCTGCGGGGGAGGCGTACGGGCGTGCTGGACCTGTTCACGGCGCGGCTCCTTGTCCTCGTCGGCGCGTCGTCGCGCCGTCGGGCGTGATGCTAGGAAGCCCGCCCGGGGAGATCCATGGCCGTGATCGTTGTGTTCATAGTGTTCGGCCCGGGCGGGCCGCCGGACATCCGCCACCGGGTGGGTCCGGCAGACGCGGGCGCGGGATCACCCGATCCCGGAACAGGTTGCGCGTTCGTTAGACCCTGTCACGAAACCTCTTGACCGTCACGCAATTGAGTTATAGCCTCTAACTAAAGCGAAGGTCAGTAACCAACGTGGAACGCAGTGGAGGTCGTCATGAACGCCGAAACGCTCGTCGAGGTCGTCCTGCCGGGCAAGGTGGAGCCGGAGGGCCTGGAGATCCGGCACGGGGCCGTCCCCGTCGCCGGGTCCGGCGAGGTCGTGATCCGGATGGAGGCGACCGGCGTGTCCTTCGCCGAGCAGCAGATGCGGCGCGGGCGGTACTACGACCAGCCGCCCTTCCCCTTCGTGCCCGGCTACGACCTGGTCGGCACCGTCCTCTCCACGGGCGCCGGCGTCGACCCGGCCCTCGCCGGCACCCGCGTGGCCGCCCTGCTCAAGGTCGGCGGATGGGCCACCCACGTGCGCGTCGAGGCGGCCGACGTCGTGCCCGTGCCCGACGGGATCGGGGCGGCGGAAGCGGAGACGGTGGTGGTCAACGGCATCACCGCCTGGCAGATGCTGCACCGCAAGGCCCATGTCCGCGCCGGGCAGACCATCCTGGTGCACGGCGCCAACGGCGGTGTCGGCTCCGTGCTCGTCCAACTGGCGCACGCGGCGGGCGTGAAGGTGATCGGCACGGCGTCGGCCCGCCACCACGACGCCCTCAGGAAGCAGGGCGTCACTCCCGTCGACTACCGGACCGACGACGTTCCGGCCCGCGTCCGGGAGATCGCCCCCGAAGGCGTCGACGCCGTCTTCGACCACGTCGGAGGCCGCAGCGCCGTCGACTCCTGGCACCTCCTCGCGCCCGGTGGCACGCTCGTCTCCTACGGCAGCGCCTCCACCCGCGACGACACCGGATCCAAGCAGTGGCCCGTGCTCAAGCTGCTCGGCCGGGTCTGGCTGTGGAACGCCCTGCCGAACGGCCGGCACGCCTACTTCTTCAACGTCTGGGGTGGCCGCGCCCTGGCCAGGAACGCGTTCCGGGCCCGGCTGCGCGCCGATCTCACACAGGTCTTCACCGCTCTCCGGCGCGGTGAGGTCACCGCGCAGATCGCCGCCCAACTGCCCCTGGCCAGCGCGGCCGAGGCCCTGCGGCTCGCCGAGTCCGGCACCGTCGCCGGGAAGGTCGTCCTCAACCCGTAGACCCCGGCCTCGCACGCCCGAGCCCCGGATCCGTCACCGCACCCCCGACCGGAGAAACGCGAGGACCCGCCATGACCGATGGACCCGCCGTGAGCAACCCCCCTGCCCCGGAAGCCGCTTCGAGCCGCACCGATGCCCACGCCCTGCTCGACGTGTGGCTGCGCCTGTGGAACGGCGATCTCGCCCTGGCGCCGGAGGCCGTCACGCCCGACTTCCGTCTCCACGCGGCCCTGCTCGACGGCGGTGACGGCAGCGCCGTCCGAGGTGCCGAGGGCCTCGCGGCCTGGATCGGGCAGACCCGGGCGGCATTCCCCGACCTGCGCTTCGCGATCGAGGCCGAACCCCTGGTGGACGGTGCCTTCACCTCCGTCCGCTGGACCGCCGGCGGCACCTACGCGGGTGGTTTCCCGGGCGCCGAGGCGGCCCCGGGGACAGCGGTCGCCTTCACCGGTACGGACACCCTGCGTACCCGCGACGGCAGGTACGCCGAGTACTGGGTGAACTCCGACATGCTGCATCTCTTCGCCCAGCTCGGGGTCCGGTGAGCCTGCGCGGCCGACGGTGTGCGCGCCCGAGTGCGGCGGCGCGGTCACCGGCGCGGGGCGAGGCGGCCGGCTTGCCCGCGCGGGCCCGGCGGTCGCGTGTCAGGGTGGATCCAGGGCCGTGGGCCCGCGAGACCGTCAGGGCTCCGGGACACCACCCGCCAGACGCCGAGCCGCCGGACCACCGGCGCGGAAGAAGGAGACAGCGCGTG
The DNA here is from genome assembly GCF_002078175.1 of Streptomyces sp. M41(2017). Taxonomy (GTDB): domain Bacteria; phylum Actinomycetota; class Actinomycetes; order Streptomycetales; family Streptomycetaceae; genus Streptomyces. The sequence continues at coordinate 5,412,011 of NZ_MWFK01000001.1, forward strand.
GAGGAGAGGGAATTCGTCCAAGCGGTGTCGGAGCGCACAGGACTGTCACGGCAGGAGTCGGCCGATCTGACGCGCGCCACGCTGGAGACGCTCGCCCACCGGCTGAGCGGGGGTGAGGACCGGGCCCTGGAGCGGGAACTGCCCGAAGGTCTGGCGGAGTCCGTCCGCCGTGGAGCCACCTCGGCCATCGAGGCCTTCAGCTACGCCGAGACCGTGCGACGGGTCGCCGAGCGCAACATGCTCAAGAAGAGCGAGGCCGACAGCGGTGTCCGCGCGGTCCTCGTGACGCTGCGCGACGCGATCAGCGAGAAGGAGTTCGGGAACCTGATGTCGCAGCTCGGGTCGGACTTTTCCCAGCCCGTCGAGGACTTCGCCGGCTGATCGTCGGCGGCCCGTCCGGTCCAGGGCGGGAGCGGTGGGGTGTCCGCGGGTGGGGACGACGGTCGTTCTCAGACGGTCCGGTGCATCCCGATGGACGCGGGTGCCGTGGGCGTGAACCCGAACTTCTCGTACAGGAACCGGGCGTCGCCGTCGGCGATCAGGGACACGTACGCGCCGTCGGGGGTGCGCCGCTCCAACTCGTCGACGAGCGCCTTCATGATCCGCTTGCCCAGCCCGCGCCCCTGGTGATCGGGCAGGACGCAGATGTCGACGACCTGGAAGAAGCAGCCGCCGTCGCCGATGACCCGCCCCATGCCGACCGGCTCGCCGTCGTGGAGGACGGACACGGCGTGCCAGGTGTTCGGCAGCCCCGCCAGCGCCGCCTCCACGGGCTTGCCGCTCAGACCGGACGCGGTGCGCAGCCTGCGGTAGGTCTCCACGGAGGGTGTCCCGGCAGCCAGCATGTAAGGGTCACTGTCGCTTTTCATCTGCTACACGGTACGTGGGGCGGAGGCGGAAGGCAAAGCCCTCCGGCGGCGGAGCGGGGGCCGTCTCCCGGCCCCCGGACTCCGCGACGGACCGGGCGGCTTCGGGTCCCCGGACCTGGCCGACACGTCCCTAGTCGCCCTCGACGGCCATCTCCCCGAGGGGCGACCAGTCGTCCTGGGGAAGCTTCATGTTCACGATGCGCGGCGTCGCCGACAGATGGGGCGGGAGCGTCTGCTGGGCCGCCTTGAAGTGGGCCGACCGGACATGCGCCGCCCCGGCGTCGTCATCGCGGAAGGCCTCGACCAGGACGTACTCCGTCGGGTCCTCCACGCTGCGGGACCAGTCGAAGGACAGGCAGCCGGGTTCGGCGCGGGTGGCGGCGGTGAAGTCGGCGGTGATCTCCGGCCAGCGGTCGGCGTACTCCGGGCGGACGCTGAACCGGGCGGTGATAAAGATCATCGGGCACTCCTTCGTTCGGTGATGAGCCATTCTGTTCCCCCGACGGGGCGGGAGTGCCACAGGTCCCTGGGCCGACCGGTGGAACGTCCGTGCGGGCCCGCGACCCGCGGCCCGGCCGCGGCCTCACCAGGTGCGCGGGCGACCGGACGAAGGTCGCGCTGCGCACATGCACGTCCACCGCTCCCGCCTCCGTCCGTCCACGGCACCCTCCGCGTCGAGCGGAGCGGCCTCGCGCCCGCCCGCCGGCTGGAGCGACGGCCGTCCGGCGCGAGCGGGTTCGGCAGGCTCTGCTGAAGCACACATCCTCCGGCCAACGGCTGTGCGCACGGCGGGTGTTCATCGCGCGGAGCCCGCGGACTCACGAGATCACCGGATCGCGAGGCCATGAGGCCGTGAGGCCATGACGCCTTGGCGTCTTGGCTTCACGAGGCCTTGCGGTCAGTCGCGGCCGACCGCCGTGCAGACACACACCCTGTTTCCCTCCGGGTCGGCCAGCACGGTGTACGACGGGGAGCCGGAGTCGTCGACCACGGTGCCCCCGGCGGCGACGGCGGCCCGGATGCGGGACCGCGCCGATTCGGGAGCCAGCCACAGGTCCATGTGCCAGCGCTGCCGCGGTGTTTCGTGCGGGTCGGTCCGCTGGAACCAGACGGAGGGGACGCGGTTCGTCGGGTCGAAGGCGGAGTCGTGCACCGTGTTGCCCGCGTCCCCGGTGAGCAGTGCGGCCCAGAAGGGGCCGGCGACCGTGTCGTCCGCGGTGTCGAGGGCGATCTCCACCGGGTCACCTCGTCCGGGGCCGCCCCCAGCCCGTGCTCGCGGGCAAGTCCGGTGATGACACGGGCGAGTTCGAGATCCTTGGGCGTGACCCACCGGGCTCCCGCCGCGTCCACGCCGTAGAGGCCGATGTCGACCACCCCGGGAGTCAGCCTGATCTCCGGTACGCCGTGTCCGGCGGCGACCGAGGCCTGCGTGACCGCAGCGACGAAAGCGGCTCCCGAAACGGCGTCCCCCGTGCGATAGCGGGCGGTGAGCGGCTGGGCCAGTTTGCGCCAGTCGGGCAATTCGGCGGCGATCACCGCGAGAATCTCGCTGTTGCTGATCCTGTCCATGGCCCCATCGTTCCAGAGGGGTTGGGGCGGTGTCTTCCGGCACGCGAGAACAAACCCGGGAAGGGCACCGCGAGTCGAAGGGAATTCGCCTCGCCGGCGCACGGATCCGGTGCCTTGTCGTGTCACGGAATCCCGGGACCTCGCAGGCGGGAACGGGGTGCCGTGACCGGGCGGACGTGACCGGATACCGGTGACTTGGGAGTTCTCGGCATACGGCGCAGGATCTCTCTCGGAAAGTGATTGCGGTCGGTTCCAGGGCCAGGTGAATTCCTCGTGGACGCCCGATCGTCAGTCGTCACGCAGACCCGATCGTCTGTCGTCACCGAGATGAGGACTTCCTTCCATGTCCGACCGAATTCCCCGGCACCGAGTGATGAACGCACCCTCGATATCAGCGTTGTGGATTTCCCGATGAGTTCCGTCGAATCCGCCCCGGCGGCCCTCGCCCCGGCCGCGTCCCCTGTTGCGTCTCCCGGCGTCGCCACCGTCCTCAACCGCCTCGGGACCTGGGCGGAGGCCGCCGAACCGGCCGCGTTCCCCTACGACACGCTCCTCACGCACCTGCGATCCGTGGGCAAGCACTTCCTGACCGACGACCTGCTCACCCGGCTCGACGAGATCCGCGCGGCGCTGCCCGGCCACCCCGAGTCCGCGCCCGGCAGCGGCCGGCAGGACGGCGGGGAGACACGGGACGGCATCCGCCCGCAGGACGGAACGGCGTTCCTGCGGGGGTTCCTCGACGTCGTCCTGGACAAGTACGACGGCCGTTACGACTACCCCAGCTACACCGCTCTCTCCCTGCTGACCCGGCCCGCCACGACCGACTGGCGCGCGGCCCGCAGGGCACGCGACGAGGTCCTGCTGCTCCTCCTCGCCGACCTGGTCCGCTTCGAACAGCGGGCGCTGACCGGCACTCCCGACGACCCGCACGGCATGCCGCCCGAGTCCCGACTGGTCGCGAAGCGCGTCCGGTTGGCCGTGCGCGTGATGGAACCGGCCGCGCTGCGCGCGCTGCCCGAGGGGATCGTGGACGCGGCCGCCGCGGCCGCCGTCCCGGGGCGCACGCCCGGCGGGCGACTCGCCGCCGACGTGCTGCGAGCGGCCTCCCCGGCCCAGTCCCTGCTGCTGTCGGCGAGCGTCCAGCCGGTGTACGTGCTGCACGACGAGTACCTGTTCCTGCGGACCCTCCAGTCGTTCGAGACCACGTTCACCTTCATGGCGGCGGCCCTCGACGCGGCGGTGCGGCGGCTCGACGAGAACCGGCCGGGGGAAGCGGCCGACCTCGTCGACGCGGTGGCCGCCGTCCTCAAGGAGTCGCTGCCCCTGTTCTCCCTGCTGGCTACCATGCGGCCCGAGGCCTTCCGGGTCTTCCGGGACTTCACCGAGGGCGCGAGCGCCATCCAGTCCGCCGGCTACAAGACCTTCGAGTCCCTGTGCTCGACCCCCGGCCTCGCCCGGCTCGCCTCCGCCGCCTACACCTCCGTGCCCGCCGTCCGCGAACGGATCGTGAACGGCCGGCCCACCGTCCAGGGGACCTGGCGCGACCTGATCGCCGAGCGACGGCTGCCCGCCGAGGAGGCCGCAGTTCTCCAGGCCGCCGCCGACCGGCTCGAAGGCGTCCACCAGCGGTGGAAGCAGACCCACTACCGCCTGGCGGTCCGCATGATCGGCGAACGCTCAGGCACCGGCTACACCCAGGGCGTCCCCTACCTCGCCGCGGTCCTGGAGAACCGGCTGTTCCCCGCCCCCGACCGTCAGGGCGCCCTCGTCGGCTGACCGTCGACGACCCGCCCCCAGCCCGCTCCCCGCCCGCCCACGCACCGACCCCGCGCCCGGAGGCGTCCACCACGATGAGCAAGCGAGCCCAGACCGGGCGGCCCGGAACGGCCCGCCGGGTGATGAACCCCGACGAGAGCAACCGGCTCTTCGTCTACGAGTACGACCGGGGCAGCAACTACGAACAGGACACCCGGCTCACCACCGCCCTGTCGGCCCTGCTGCCCGAGGACACGCTCGTCCACCCGGATCAACGGCTGTTCCAGACCGTGCACCTGATCACCGAGTACGCCTGGTGCGACATGCACTTCGAGATGCGCCGCGCGGCCGGCCTGCTGCGCGACCGCGACTACCTCCTCGCCGCACAACTCCTGGAGAGAGCGTGCGCGTTGGGGGAGGTCGCGGTCCAGGCCGTCCGTGTCCTGCTGGAATTCCTGCCGCAGGAGAGCCTGCTGACGATGCGCGAGACGTTCCCGGAGAACACCACCGGGCTCGACTCGCCCGGCGCCCGCAACCTGCGCCGCGCGGCCACCGCGCTGTGGCAGGAGACCGAGGCCGCCGTGACGCGCGAAGGCCTCGGCCTCAGACAACTCGTCGTCGCCCAGGGCCGCGCCGCCGTCCCGGACCGCGAGGACAGGGCACCCGACCTCGCCCTCGTCCGTCAGGCACTCCTGCGGCTCGACGGAGCCGTCGCCGCCTGGAAACACCACCACCTGCGACTGGTGTGGTCCCAGCTCGGCGGTCACCCCGAGGCCGGAACGACCGCGGCGGAGGACACCCGCGACGGTCTGCCCAAGAGTCTGCGCGGCCAGTCCACCTCGGGCGTACGCGCCATGGCCGAACGCAGTCTGTTCCCCCGGCTGTGGGACTCCGTGGACGACACCTACCGGGCGTTCGTGCCCGACGAGCAGACACCCGCCTGAGCGCGGCCCGGCACCGCCGCACACGCGGGCACGGCCGACCACTGCCAGGACGAACGACGGAAGGACACGACTGCCGCCATGGCGACCGAATCCGCGACACGCGGCACCGCTGACCCCACACGGACCGCGGTGCTGGTGCGCCGCGCCTGGACCGAGGCGCTCGGGCACGACGAATTCACCGACGACGACCACTTCTTCCAGGTGGGCGGCCACTCGCTGGGCGCCCTTCAGGTGGTCAGGGAACTCGGCACCGTGCTCGACCGCCGGATCTCCGTACGGGTGCTGTTCCGCAACCCCACCGTGCGAGCCCTCACCGAGGAACTCGCCGCGGGCCCCTCCGGACCGCTCCCGCGCACCGCGGACACCGGAACCGGCCTCACCGCGGGCACAGCCGTGCCGGCGGACGTGACAGCGGATCCGCCGCCGTCGCCGGCGGTCCCGGCCGCCGGCGCGGTGTCCGCCGCGGTGGCGGGGGAGGAGCGCCCGTGACCGGCCACGCCATCGGGCGGCCCGCCTCGGCCGCCCAGACGGAGATCTGGCTCGCCGACCGCTGCGAACCGGAGTCCGGCCGCTACAACGTGCCGGTGGCACTGGAGTTCCTCGGCGACCTGGACGTTCCGGCGCTGCGCCTCGCCCTCGATGACCTGCTCGCCCGCCGCACGGAGCTGGCCGGCCGGTTCGACGACGAGGACGGCGAGCTCCGCTTCCGTCCCGAGCCCGGAGCACCGGTCCCGTTCGGCGTCTCCCGCCGGACCGGGTCCTGCCGCTCCGACGAGGCGCACCGAGAGGCCGTACGGACCGCCGAACGCCCCCTCGACCCCGGCAGCGCACCCCTGCTGCGCGCCGAGGTGCTGCTCCACGACGACGGCGCCCTCGTGGTGTTGACGATCCATCACATCGTCGCCGACGGACACACGGTGGACCTCGTCGCGGCCGACGTGCCCACCGCCTACCGGGCCCGCGTCGCCGGAGCGCCTCCCCTCGCCCCCGCCGGCCCGACCGGCTCCCACTCCGGCTCCGGAGATCCCACCGCTGCTGCGCACCCCGGCGCCGACTCGCCGGGCCGGGCCCCGGGCACGTACTGGGAGGAGCTGCTCGACGACGAGCCCGTCACGCTCGGGCCACTGCCCGACCTCGTCCGGGCCGAGGACCGACTGCGGGGCGCGCCCGGATGGGCCGAGCGCACCCTGTCCGCCGAACGCCTCGACTCCGTACGGCGGATGGCGGTCCGGTTCGGCGTCACCCCCGCGACCGTCCTGCTGACCGCCTGGACGCTGCTGCTGCACGCCTGGTCCGGTGAGCGGGACGGAGTTCTGGGCATGCCGTTCGCCGGCCGGGACGAGCCGGACGCCGTGGACACCGTCGGCCTGTTCACCAGAGTCCTGCCCGTCCGGAGCCGGATGGTGCCCGACGAGGAGTTCGGCGAGCACGCCGGGCGCCTGGGCGACCAGATCCTCGACTCCATGGACGCCCTCGCCGCGGGCGGAGCACCGGCCCCCGCCACCGCCCCCGCGTACACGGCCGTGTTCCTGCACCAGCCCCGCAACACCGCCCCCCGGCAGGTGCCCGGCGCGACCGTCCGCGTCCTGCACCTGGACACCGCCTCGGCCAAGTACGACCTCGCGCTGGCGGCCCTGGAACACCCCGAGCGCCTGGTCCTGCGCATCGACTACGACACGGCTCTGTACGCCCCCGCCTCAGCTCAGTTGATGGTGCGTCAGCTCGACGCGCTGCTCGCGGCCGCCGAACGCCCCGGCGCGCGGTGCCGTGAGCTGCTCGCGGGACTGGCCGACTCCGCCGTGGTCGAGGAGAGCCCCGCGTCCGAGGACGGTCCCGATGCCTCCCGTGCCGGAGACCCGGCCGGCACGGAGGCACTCGCCGCGTCGAGCGTGCCCGACCTCGTCCTGCGTGAGGCGCGGCGCGCCCCTGACGCCGTCGCCGTCGTGCACGGCGAAGTCACCCTCACCTACGGAGCGTTGGTGGAGTCGGCGGCCCGGGCCGCCCACTGGCTGAGGCACGAAGGGGGCGTCCGGGAGGGCGACCTGGTCGCCCTGCTGCTGCGGCCCGGCCCGCACACCGTGACCGCGATGCTGGCCGTCGCCATGGCCGGAGCGGCCTATCTGCCGCTCGACCCCGACCACCCCGACACCCGGCTCCACCTGGTCCTGGCGGACGCGCGCCCCCGGCTGCTGATCACCGAGCCCTCCGAGACCGAGCGCGCGCCGGCCGGGCTCGCCGTGCACACCCCTCAGGGCATCGCCCGGGCCGCAGCGACGTGCCCTGCCACCCCGCCCGCCGTGACAGGCCGCCCGGACAGCGTCCTCAACGTGCTGTACACCTCCGGCTCCACCGGCCGGCCCAAGGGCGTCCTGCTCCACCACGGCGGCGTCGTCCGCATGATGCACCGGCCCGACTTCCTGCCGCTCGGCCCCGACGACACCGTCTCCCACCTGTCGCCGCTCAACTTCGACGGCGCCACCTACGAGATCTGGGGAGCCCTCACCCACGGCGCCCGGCTCGTCGTCCTGGACAAGGAACTCGTTCTCGACCCCACCGCCCTGCGCACCGCCGTCCGCGAACACGGCGTGACCACCCTCCTCGTCACCACCCCGCTCCTCAACCGCCTCATCGAGGACGCCCCCGACCTGCTCCAGACCCTGCGCCGCGTCTACTTCGGCGGCGAACTGGTCTCCGTACCGCATCTGCGCAAGGCGCTGCGCTGGGCCCGGCCCGGCACCCTCCTGCACAGCTACGGCCCCACGGAGAACTCCTTCACCTCCACCTGGTGTCCCGTGGAGGAGGTGCCGGACCGCGCCCGCACCCTGCCCATCGGCGGCCCCGTCCCCGGCACCGTCGCCCACGTCGTCTTCGAGGACACCCTCGTCCCCGCACCCCCGTACATGCCGGGCGAACTCGTCTTCGGCGGCACCGGCGTGGCGCTCGGCTACCTCGGCGACCCGGCCCGTACGGCCGAGCGGTTCTGGGCCGACCCGTTCAGCACCGAGCCGGGCCGCCGGCTCTACCGCACCGGCGACCGGGTGCGCCGGACCGCGGACGGACAGCTGGAGTTCATCGGACGCGCCGACAACCAGATCAAGATCCGCAGCCAGCGCGTCGAACTGGGCGAGGTGGAGTCCGCACTGCGCGCCCACCACGACGTCACCGCCGCCTTCGTGACCGCCCGCCGCAACGAGCGGGACGAGAAGGAGATCGTCGGATACGCCGTCCTCGGCCGGCCCGGCGCCCACCCCGAGGTCATGCGCCATCTGCGGGCCTGCCTCCCGGCCTTCGCCGTCCCCACCCATCTCGTCGCCCTCGACGAACTGCCCCTGACCCCCAACGGCAAGATCGACCGTCGCCGGCTGCCCCGCCCCGAGGACACGGCCACTCCCGCACCGGACCCGGACCCCACCGCCCGCGGACCCCGCACCACCCGGACGGCGGTGGACGGCAGCGACCTCCAGCGGGCCGTCCACGCGGCCTGGAGCGAGCTCCTCGGCGAGCGCACCTTCGGCCCCGACGACAACTTCTTCGACGTCGGCGGACATTCCCTGCTCCTGGTCCGGCTCCAGGCGGCACTGCGCCGGGCCACCGGCACCAAGCCCGCCATCGCCGACCTGCTGCGGCACGGCACCGTACGGTCGCAGACCCGACTGCTCGGCGGCCAGGACGCACCCCCACGTCCGGCCACCACCACGGTGCGGAGCAGGACCGGCGACGACGACGCCGTCGCCGTCGTCGGCATGGCCGCCCGGTTCGCCGGCGCCGCCGACCTCCCGTCCTTCTGGGACAACCTGCGCAGCGGGCGGGACTGCTTCAGCGAGGGACCAGGACCGGTGATCACCCACCTGCCCGACGGGCAGCGGCGGGTGGCGCGCTGGGGCATGGCCGCCGAAGGCGCCCGGTACGACGCCGACCTCCTCGGCTTCGGCCCCGACGACCTGCGCGACGGCGACCCCCAACAGGGCGTCCTCCACGAGGTCCTGTGGTCCGCCGTCGAGGACGCCTCCCTGCGCCTGTCCGACATCGCCTCCCGCACCAGCCTCTACGCCGGCTGCGCCAAGGTCGTCGACACCGACCCCGAGGCCCGGGTGGACGACGTCGTCAACGCCGATCCCACCTTCGTCGCCTCCCGCTTCGCCTATCTGCACGACCTGTGGGGCGAGGCCCTGCTGCTGGACACCGCCTGCTCCACCGGCCTCTACGCGGTCCACCTCGCCTGCCGCAGCCTGCTCACCGGCAGCAGCGACTACGCCCTCGCGGGCGCGGTCTCGCTGGACCCGGCCTCGGACGGCAGCTACCGCTACCGCCCCGGGTTCCTCTACGCCGACGACGGCGTGTGCCGGCCCTTCGACCGGCGCGCGTCGGGCACCGTGGGCGGCTTCGGCGCCGGAGCGGTACTGCTGCGCCGGCTCGCCGACGCCGAACGCGACGGGGATCCCGTGTACGCGGTCATCCGGGGCAGCGCCGTCAACAACGACGGCCGGGCCAGGATCGGTTACTCGGCACCCGGCGTCGAGGGCCAGTCCCGGGTCATCCGCGACGCCCTCACGAACGCCGGCGTCAGCGGACGCGATGTCGGCTTCGTCGAGGCGCACGGCACCGGCACCCGCCTCGGCGACGCCATCGAGGCGACCGCCCTGGCCGACGCGCTCGGCCCGGAGGGGCCCGGCGTAGCGGTGGGCTCGGTCAAGGCCTCCGTGGGGCACTGCAACACCGCGGCCGGCCTCGCGGGACTCATCAAGGCCGTGCTCGCCGTGCACCACGGTCACCTGCCCGCCACACCCAACGTGGGCGAGCCCATCGAGGAACTGACCGCCGCCGGAACCCGCCTGTCCCTGCTGGGCGAGGGGCGCCCATGGACCGAGGACACGGGCCGCCCCCGTACGGCCGGTGTCAGTTCCTTCGGTGTGGGCGGCACCAACGCCCACGTGGTCGTCCAGGAACACCGTGCCGGCCCGCCCGTCACGGTCCCCGTCCCCCAGCTCGAAAGGGTGTGACCCGCCGTGGCCGAATCCCTGGTCCGACCCACGACCCTCGCGGACCTGCCCCGCGTCCTCGCCCTGTCCGCACGTGACCCCGAGGCCCTCGCCGTCCTGCGGCACAGGCTCGCCGACCGACTGGAGCGCGAGCCCGGCACCGCTCCCGACGACATCGCCCGCACCCTGCACGCCGGCCGGGAACGCTTCCCCTGCCGGGACGCCGTGATCGGCTGCGACACCGCCGAACTCGCGCTCCTCCTGAGGGAGTCGGACGGCGCGAACACACCTCCGGTCCGCGAGCCCGGTGCCGGACCCCTCCTCGTGCTCGACGGAACACCGGCCCCCGCGTCGGTCCCCGGCCTGCCCGAGACCGCCGAGGCGCTGCGCCGGGCCGAGGACGCCTGCCGGGACGGCGGGGACGCCACCGCGGCGCGTGCCGCCGCCGTTCAGTACGGCGCCGTGGCCTGGCTGCTGGCCCGAGGTGTCACCCCGCACGCGGTGCACGGCCACGGTGCCGGCGCCTGGGCCGCCGCCGCGGCACGCGGTGACCTCCCGCTGTCCGCCGCGCTGCGAGCCGCCGCCGAGCACGCGACGCCTCCGCCCGGCGTCCAGGAGAACCCGATGGGCACCCCCGCCCACCCGGAGCAACCGACCGCACCCGTGGTGCTCATCGGGTCCCTCCCGCCGTGCACGACGGGCGAGTCGGTGACCGGCGGGACCGGCCACGCCGACCCGCTCCGGCTCGACACGGCCGACGGGACCGCGTACGCCCGGCTGCTCGCGGAACTGTGGCGCCGCGGCTTCGACGTCGACACCACCCTCGGACGGGACGGCAGACGGATCCGGCTGCCCGGACACCCCTTCCGCCGCCGCGAACCGGGCGGCGCGGAACCTGCCGACGGGCCCGCGACCCGCGCCCTCACCCCCTTCGAACAGCGCTGGCTCTTCTACGACCTGGTACGCCACGGCTCCTCCGGCGACCACAACGTGACCGTCGAGACGGTGCTGCCGGGACCACTGCCCGCGCCCGCCGAGATCGCCGCCGCCCTCGACGAGATCCAGCACCGCCACCCCGTCCTGCGCACCGTGTTCTCCGACCCCGCGGGGCGCTGGCGGGCCCGCACCCTGCCCACCGCGACCGTCCGGCCCACGCACCTCGCCACCGACCCGGACGCCGGCCCCGAACAACTGCGGGCCGCAGTACGGGACGCGGCCCGTCAACCGCTCCGCCTGCGCGACGAGCCCCTCCTGCGCTGCTGCGTCCGCGCCGGTCCGGCCCACTGGGCCCTGTCCCTCGGGCTCTACGAGCCGCTCTCCGCCACCGCCGACCCGCGGCTGCTGCTCGACGAACTCCGCGCACTGCTCGGCGCCGAAGCTCCCGCCCCCACCACCGCCACACCGATCGCCGAGCCCGAACCTGCTTGATCACGCGCGGACTTCGCCACCCCGTCCGCTCCCGCTCCCTTTCCTCCGTCGCCCCTTCTCCCTTCTCCCTTCTCCCTTCCTCCTTCCTCCTTCCTCCCTCCTCCTGACCCGGAGTCCTGATGACCCTCCTGCACACCCCGCCCACCGAACTCCCCGCCGACTGGTACGGGGCGGCGCCGGCCCCGATCGGCGTCGACCAGGCGTTCAACGGCTACGTCGCCGCCACCGTGGTGCACACCCTCGACCGGCTCGGCGTCCTGGACCGACTTGCGGACAACCCCCGCCTGGACATAACGGAGTTCGTCCGCGGGGCGGGCCCCGCCGTCCGTGAACGGATCGTCCGCGAGGTGCTGCGAGCCGCCGCCGTGTGCGGCTGGCTGCGGCTGGAGGACGACGGCGACACGGCCGTCCTCACCGACGCCGGACGCGACACCGTCCGGATGCGCGGCTACTTCACCTGGGCGGTCGGCGGGTACAGCGACCTCTTCGCGGGTGCCTCCCGACTGGCCACCGGCCAGGCCACGTTCGGCGACGACCTGCTGCGCGACGAGGCGATGGTCGCCCTCGGCTCGGGTCAGAACGACCGCTCGTTCATGGCGAACACCCTCGACGACGTCCTCGCCGGCATCGACTTCCACACCCTCGCCGACCTCGGCAGCGGCATCTCCGCCCGGGTCAGCCGGATCGTCGGCGGCCGTCCGGGCACCCGCGGACTCGGAATCGACATCAGCGGCCCCGCCACCGAGTTGGGCCGGCGCACCATCGCCGAAGCGGGCCTGGAGGACCGGGTACGGGCCGTACAGGCCGACGTGCTCGACGTCTGTCACCGCGAGGCCCACCGCGACGCCATCGCCGAGGTGGACACGGTGATGAGCTTCTTCCTGCTGCACGACCTGCTCGCCGACCCCGACACCCGGCCGCACCTGTTCACCCGGCTGCGCGAGGCGTTCCCCGCCGCCCGCACCTTCGTCCTGGCCGACACCATGCTCCGCCCCGACGCCGAGGGCTCCTCGACCCTGCCGGTGTTCTCCCTCGGCTACGAACTCGCGCACGCGCTGATGGGCGTACCCCTGCACACCAAGGAGACCTACGAGGAGCTCTTCGCCGGCGCCGGACTGCACCCGGTCCGCACCGTCGCGTTCGGCACCCCGCACTCGTGGCTGTACGTGCTGGAGGCCCGATGAGCGTCAACCCCCTCGCGGTCGTGCGGGAGTTCACCCCGCGGACCCGCGCGGTGCTGGCCGTCAACGCGGTCAACTCCTTCGGCGGCGGACTCGTGCTGCCCTTCCTCTGGATCTACCTGGGCGAGATCCGCGGTCTGGCCGCCTGGATCCCCGCCGCCACCCTGGCCGTCCAGGCCGGCACCGCCGTCTTCGGCGGCCTCGCCTGGGGCGCCGTCCTCGACCGGCTCGCACCCCGCTCCGTCGTCACCCTGGTGATGTGCGTGGCGGGCGCGGGCACCGGACTGTACGCGTTCGCCACCTCGGCGCCCACCGCACTCACCGCCGCCGTCGTGTACGGCCTGGGCATCAGCGGCGTCGGCACCGTCCTGCGGTTCCTCTACGCGGGTGCCGCCACCGCCCGGGAACGGGGCCTCGCCTTCTCCGCCGACTACGCGGTGTTCAACGCGATGACCGGGCTCGGCGTCCTGGTGGGCGGCCTGGTCGCCGCGTCGGGGCCCGGCTCCGACGCGGCGAGGTTCGCGGCCCTGTACCTCGCCGACGGATGCACCTTCCTGGCCGCCGGTGCCGCGTTCTTCCTGCTGCTCCCGCGACTCGACCGCGCGACAGGCCCCGCCGCCCCCGCCGAAGCCGGCATCGCGCGGCGCCCCGTGGGCTACCGCGAGGTCCTCGGACAGCGGACGATCGCCGTCCTCCTCGCCACCCTCACCCTGTGTTCGCTCGTGTCGTACGGGCAGCTCAGGTCCGGCCTGCCCGGCTACCTCACGGCCGGCGGCGCCGTCGGGCCCGAAGGGCTCTCGGGCACCTTCGCCGTCAACATCGTGGTCGCGGTCCTCACTCAGGTCCTCCTCGGCGAGCGGATCCAGCGCGTCCGGCGCAGCACCGTCCTCGCCACCACCGGCGCCCTGTGGACCGCGGCCTGGGCCCTCGTCCTGGTCGCCGGACGCCAGCACGGCGCCACCGCCACCGTCACCGCGATGGCCGGAGTCCTGCTGCTGTCGGTCGGTGAGGCGCTGGTCTTCCCGGTGATCACCGGCCTGCTGAACGACCTCGCCGAGGAACGCACCCGGGGCCGCGTCAACGCCATGCTGTCGGTGGCCGTGTCCACAGGATCCGTGGCCGGCCCCCTGCTCGCGGGCGCCACCCTGCCCCTCGCCGGCGGTCTGCCCCTGGTCGTCTCGCTCATCGCGGTCTGCGCCGCCGTGGCCCTGGTCGGAACGGCGTTCCGCGGTGTCCTGCCGTCGGCCGCCGACCTGCCCGACCCCGCGGACACCGCCGCGCGGGACGGGAACCCCGACCCCCTCGACGCGCGGACCGGCGCGCCCGAGGGCGCCCCGACCGCCGACGCCGTGGTCACCGCGCCGTCCCCCAAGGGCTCCGCCCCCGTGACCACCGCCCCGTAGCCGGCGCCCCGTCCCGCCGCAGCCCCCGAGGAGGCACCCGCCATGCACAACTGGCCGCTGACCGGCATCACCGTGCGTACCCCGCTCGTCGAACTGCGCCACCCCACCCCGCAGGACCTCGACGCGCTCGCCGACCTGGGCGCCGAGGGCGTGCACACCCCCGGCTTCATGCCCTTCTTCTCCCAGTGGACGGACGGGGACCGGGCCACCGTCGCCCGCCGCGTCCTCCAGCGGCACTGGAGGGCGATGGCCGACTGGAGCGCCGACGACTGGACGCTCTACCTCGTCGTGGTGCACGAGGGCGAGGTCGTCGGCTCCCAGTCGCTGGGCGCCCGCGACTTCGCGGTGACCGGGGAGGTGCTCCTCACCTCGTGGCTCGGACTGCGCCACCAGGGCCTCGGTCTCGGCGGACACGCACGGGCCGCCTCCCTGGAACTCGCGTTCACCGGCCTCGGCGCGCAGGACGCCTTCTCCGTGGTGCGCAGGGGCAACAGCGCCTCGCAGGCCGTGTGCCGCAAGTTCGGCTTCACCCACGACGGGACACAGGTCAACGCCGTACGCGGGGAACGCGCCGTCAGCGACCGCTACCGCCTCACCCGCGCCGACTGGGCCGCCGCCCGAACCGTCCCCGCCGAGATCGCCGGCCTCGAACCGGCCCTCGACCTGTTCGGTGCGGCGTCCACGTCCCAGCCGGTACCGGCGCCCTCCGGATCCCTGTCACCCGCCCTGGCCGCCACGCTCTCCGGCGTCCGGTACGCGCCCGAACCCGACCACGCCGACGTCTGAGGGAACGGCCATGCCACGCCCCGTCATCGCCGTCGTCTACGACTTCGGCTCCGCCGCGCCCGCGGACATCGTGGACCGGATCGAACCGCTCGGCGACGTCGTCCTCGCCGTGTGCCCCTCCCGGCACACCGAGGAACTCGCCCCACTCCTCGCCGACTTGGCGCCCGTCGTCCCCGTCCACGAGGAGGACGCGCACACCCTCGACGCGTCGGCCGAGCTCCTGCGCGAACACCGCCCCGACGCCGTACTCACCTACAGCGAGCGCCGGCTGGGCACCACGGCCGAGCTGGCCGCCCGGCTCGGTCTGCCCTTCCACGACGCGCGGACCGTACGGCTGCTCACCGACAAGTACGAGCAGCGGCGCAGGCTTCGTGAACGGGGCGTGGACCCGGTGCGCTGCCGGCTGCTGCGCACCCCGGGGGACTGGGCGCCCGCGCTCGCCGCCGTCGGACTGCCCGCCGTCCTCAAGCCCCTGCGCGGCGAGGGCAGCCGCAGCACCCACCTCGTGCGGGACGCGGCCACGGGCGCCGCGCTCGCCACCCGCCTGCTGACCGCACCGGCGTCCGCGGGCGGCGAGGAGGCCCTCGTCCTGGAGGAGTACCTGGAGGGCGTCGGCGCGGACCCCTTCGGCGACCACGTCTCGGTGGAGAGCGCCGTCCTGGACGGGCGGGTCACCCACTGGGCGACGACCGGCAAGTTCCCGCTCGCACCCCCGTTCCGCGAGGTCGGCCACTTCTGGCCGGCCCCGGTCACCGGCGCCGAGCGGGACGCCGTCCTCGCCCTGGCCGCGGACGCCGTCCAGGCGCTCGGCGTCCGCACCGGCATCACCCACACCGAGGTGAAGCTGACCCCGGACGGCCCCCGGCTGATCGAGGTCAACGGCCGGCTGGGCGGCTTCCAGGCCGGCCTCGGCCGCCTGGCCGGCGGACTCGACCCCGTCCTCCTCGCCGCGGAAGTGGCCCTCGGGCGGCCCCTCCCGACCACCTGGGTGCCCGACGACCGTGTGACCTACGCCCGCGCGCTCCCGACACCCGCCGAGGGCGGACTGCTCACCGGCGTACGCGGTGTCGGCGAGGTGCGCGGCCTGCCGGGCGTCGACACCTACGAGACCCGGGTACAGCCCGGCCGGACGGTCGAACCGGCCGTCGCGACCGGGGAGTTGGCCGTGCTCTGGGGCACCGCCGACGACCACGACACCATGCTCGCCGTCCTGGACCGGGCCCTCGACACCCTCACCTACACCTTCGCCGGAACGCCCGGCACACCCGAGGAACGCACGGTGCGCGCCCGCGACCTGGTCCCGGCCGGACCCGGACAAGGCGCCGGCCCCGCCCCCACCGACATACGAAAGGCCTCCTGATGACCACCGAGCCGGCCACCACCGAACACCCCTCCACCGGAGAGGATTCCAGCGCCGCGCCCGCCTCCGCCGAAGGGGTGCGCACCGTCGCGAACGGAGCGGAGATCCGCACCGACATCCCGCAGTTCCTGCCCGTCGCCGGACACCACGCGCCCGCGCCGTTCTATCTGACGGCCGACATGTTCGGCGGTGTGCCCGTCGAGCTGGCGGGCGGACCCATCACCCACCTCGTCGGCAAGCCCGTCGCCGACCCGCACCGGCACGCCGTCGACGAGATCTACTTCCTGGTCTCGCCGAACCCCGGCGGCGCCCGCATCGACGTCCTCGTGGACGGCGAACGGCACGAACTCACCTCGCCCGCCCTGCTGCGTGTCCCCGCGGGCGCCGAGCACCGCTTCCTCACCCTGGAGGCGGAACCCGGCAGCTACTGCTTCGGCCTGCTCCTCGGCAGCGAACGATGACCGCCCCGACCGTCGCCCGCACCGCGCGCGCCGCGCCCCTGCGACTGCACCTGAGCGAGAGCCCGTACGGGCCCAGCCCGCACGCCCTGCGCGCCGCGCACGCCGCCGTCGACGACACCGGCACCTACCCCGACCCCACCCGCACCGCCCCCGCGCGGGCCATCGCCGATCTGCTGGGCGTCCACCCCGAACAGGTCGCCGTGGCCAACGGCAGCGACGAACTGGTCCTGCTCACCGCGCTGTGCGTCGGCGACCCCGGCCGCCCCGGCGTGACCACCGCCGGAACGTTCCCCGGCTACCGCATCTGCCTGGAGACCACCCGTCGCGGCTGCCACGAAGTCCCCCTCGACGGCACCTCCCCGGGCGTCACGGCCCTGGCCGACGCCATGGCGAGCGCCGGCATCGCCTATGTGTGCAACCCCCACAACCCCGGCGGAGGCGCCCTGAACCGCGCCGAACTGGACCTGCTGGTCGAGCGCGCCGCGGCCACCGGCACCCCGCTCGTGGTCGACGAGGCCTACCTCGACTTCGCACCGCCCGGCACCCCGCAGATCCTCGACCATCTCGGATCCGGCGCGCCCGTCCTTGCACTGCGCACCTTCTCCAAGGCCCACGGCCTCGCCGGTCTGCGCATCGGCTACGCCGTCGGCGACGCGGGCCTCGTCGCCCGGCTGCGCGAGGTCCAGGGCACCATGCCCTTCAGCGTCAACCGGGCCGCCCAGGCCGCCGCCGTCGCCGCCCTCGCCGACCGCGAGCACCTGGAGCACGTCCGGACCGGCAACACCGCCGCGCGGGAAGGGTTCCGGGCCGCACTCGCCGCACGCGGCCGGCACGCCCTGCCCTCGGTGACCAACTTCCTCGCCGTGCCGGTCGGCGACTCCGCCCGCGCCGAACGGCTTCTGGAGGACGACCACGGCATCCTCGTCCGCGACGCGGGCCGCTTCGGCCTGGCCGGGCACCTCAGGATCTCCGTCGGCCCGGCCGGCCACCTCGACCGCCTGCTCGACGCGCTCGACGCCGTCGACCCCGTGACCCACCGCCGCACGAGCGACCTGCCCGTGTCCCGCACCACCCCAGCACAGGAGCAGCAGTGACCCACGTGATCGCCCTCGACCCGCACGACGCCTTCGCCGTACTGCCGTCCACCGGGGAACTCCCCGACGGCTGGCGCAGCACCGGCTGGTCGGGGGACGAGGAGGCCTGCCGCCGGCAGGTCGCCGCCCGCCCCACAGCCGTCCTCACCACCGAGCGGCTCCGGCTGCGCGAGGTCCTGCCCGCCGAGGCGCTCGAACTCCGTGAGGGGCGCACCGCGGACCTGCCCTGGCTCGGCGGCACCCCCGGGGAGGGGTCGCGGGAGGCCGCGGGCCTGCTCGCCGGCGCCCACACGGCGGGCCTGCACCGCTCCGGCTGGGGCATGTACGTGCTGGTCCGCGAGGCCGACGGGCTCGTCGTCGGCGGCATGGGCTTCCACGGACCGCCGCAGGACGCGGCCGCCGAGATCGGCTTCGACCTCCACCCGGACGCCCGCGGCCACGGCTACGCGACCGAGGCACTGGCCGCGCTCGCCCGCTGGGCCCTCCAGCAGCCCGGCGTGGACACCGTCGTCTGCACGACCACCGCGGACAACGTGCCTTCCCAGCGGGTCATGGAACGTGCCGGCTTCGAGCGCCGCCCGGACCGCGACGGCGTTCTCGTCCACGCGCTCACCCGCTGACCGAGACCACTCAACCCGGCGGCACCGCACGACCGTTCCGTGCGGTGCCCCGTCCCGAATCCCCACCCGCCGCGGCGGCCGGGAGAAACCGAGGCACCTCGTGAAGACCGCACCCCCGCCGACCGCGCCGCCCACCCGGGCATCGGCCGACGCGCTCGCCCAGCCGTACGGCTACCGACGCCACGAGGCCGTCGAGCCCGACTGGCGGCGCTTCCCGGGCTGGCGGGACGTCACCTCCGCCCAGTGGCGCGACCCGCAGTGGCAGCGCGCCCACTGCGTGAAGGGAGTCCGCCAGCTGCGCGAACTCGCCGGCGCGGGGCTCGACGACGCCTTCTACGAGGACCTCGCCGCCGACCAGAAGCAGTTCGCGACGATGCCGATCCTGCTCACCCCGCAGGTCCTCAACACCATCGCCCCGGACGCCGCCCCCGGCACCACCGACTGGTATGCCGACCCCGTGCGCCGCTACATGCTGCCGGTGGCCAGCGACCGGCACCCGCGCTGGCCGAGCCACCCCCTCGCCTCCCGCGACTCGTTGCACGAGGCCGAGATGTGGGTCGTCGAAGGACTCACCCACCGCTACCCGACCAAGGTGCTCGCCGAACTCGTCACCACCTGCCCGCAGTACTGCGGGCACTGCACCCGCATGGACCTCGTCGGCACCTCCACCCCGCAGGTCGACAAGTACCGCTTCGTGCTGCGGCCCGCCGACCGCCTCGACCGCATGATCGCCTACCTGCGCGCCACCCCCACCGTCCGCGACGTCGTCGTGTCCGGCGGAGACGTCGCCAACGTGCCCTGGCCACGCCTGCGTTCCTTCGTCGACCGACTCCTCGACCTCGACAACGTCCGCGACATCCGGCTCGCCAGCAAGGGACTGATCGGGCTGCCGCAGCACTGGCTCGCACCCGACGTCCTCGACGGCATGGCCGAACTCGCCGCCAAGGCCTCCGCCCGAGGCGTCGGCCTCGCCATGCACACCCACGCCAACGCCGCGCAGCAGATCACCCCGCTGGTCGCCGAGGCGTCCCGCGCGCTGCTCTCCGCCGGACTGCGCGACGTACGCAACCAGGGGGTGCTCCTGAACGGCGTCAACCACACCCCCGAGGCACTGCTCGACCTGTGCTTCGCCCTCCTCGACAGCGCCGGCATCATGCCCTACTACTTCTACCTCTGCGACATGGTCCCCGGCGCCGAGCACTGGCGGCTGCCGCTCGCCGAGGCCCAGCGGCTCCAGCACGCCATCATGGGCTACCTCCCCGGCTTCGCCACACCCCGCCTCGTCTGCGACGTCCCCTACGTCGGCAAGCGCTGGGTGCACCAGGCCGACGCGTACGACCGTGAACTCGGCGTCTCCGACTGGTCGAAGAACTACCTCACCTCCGTGGAACACGACGCCCCGGACGCCCTGAAGCGCACCCACCACTACTACGACCCGCTGCACACCCTGCCCGCGTCCGGCCAGGCCCACTGGGCCCAGTGGCAGCCGGGGGAGGAGCAGTGAACACGCCCACCGACACCCCGCCCGGCAAGCCCGGTTCACCACTCGGCCTGCACCGCGTGCTCGCCCCGGAGGGAGTGCTGCCGCAGGCGGCCCTGCGCCTCGACCCCGACCCGCGGCTGCGCGACGACGAACTCCGCATCGACGTCGAGTACCTCAACCTCGACGCGGCGTCCTACCGCCAGCTCCACGAGGAACACGGCGGTGACGGCGACGCCATCCGCGAGGCGGTCCGCGCGATCGTGCGGGAGCGCGGCAAGATGCACAACCCCGTCACCGGGTCCGGCGGCATGCTCATCGGGACCGTCGCGGAGGCCGGACCCGAGACGCCGCTCGGCCTCAAGGCCGGCGAACGGGTCGCGACCCTGGTCTCCCTCACCCTGACCCCGCTCGAACTCACCGACGGCCTGCGCGACTGGGACGGCCTGGGGGAGCGGGTGCCGGCCCGCGGACACGCCATCCTCTTCGGACGCTCGGTCGCCGCGGTCCTGCCCGCCGACCTGCCCGACGAACTGTCCCTCGCCGTCCTGGACGTCTGCGGAGCGCCGGCGCTCACCGGCCGCACCGTCGCCGAGTACGCCGCCCGGACCGGCCGCGCCCCCTCGGTGGCCGTCCTGGGCGCGGCCGGCAAGTCGGGCAGCCTGGCGCTCGCCGCCGCACGCCGCGCCGGCGCCGGCCGCCTGGTGGGTGTCGTCCCGAACGAGGCGGAGGCGACCGCCCTCACCGCCTCCGGCCTGGCCGGCTCGGTGCTGCGCGCCGACGCCCGTGACGCCGTGGCACTCGCCGACGGACTGGCCGCCCACGGTGGCCCGGCCGACATCACCGTGGTCTGCACCGACGTGCCCGGCTGCGAACACGCCGCCGTGCTGGCGACCGGGGACGGCGGCACCGTCGTCTTCTTCTCCATGGCGACCTCCTTCCCGGCCGCCGCACTCGGCGCCGAGGGACTGCGTGCCGACGTCACCATGCTCATCGGCAACGGCTACCAGCCCGGCCACGCCGAGCAGGCACTCCACCTGGTCCGCACCGAACCCGGCGTGCGCGCCCTCTTCGACCGCAGGATCGGCCCGACGCTCCGGCACGAGGACCCGGCGGTGGCCGCCCCCGCCCCGGCGACCGACCGGGTCGCCTCCGCAGTCGCGGACGACGCCTCCGCCGTGGTCGTCGACCCCGGCCACACCCCTCGGGCCACCACAGCCCCCGCCGGGAAGCTGGGCCTCGACCCGCGACTCGTGCGCCGGGCACGGGAACTGGCGGCGCGCGCGGGGGGCGCCGTCGTGGACATGGCCCGGTCCCACACCACGGTCGCCGTGGAACGGGCCGCCCTGCGACTGGCCGGACTGTCCGGCGCCGACGCCGAGGGCATCCCCTGGGCCAACCGACTGGTCGACGCCGTACGCGACCAAGTCGGCCTGGAGCACGGCGTGGCCCTGCCCGTGTGGCACGCCCTGCGCACCGGCTCCTGCCGCGACCTCACCGAACTGGCCTCGCGCGCCACCGCCCGCGACGTGTCCTTCCGGCTGCCCGAGGGCGCCGCCGCGGACAGCGCGGTCGCCGACGCCCGGCGTGCCATGGCCGGCGGCCTCGCCGTGATCGACGGCCGGCGCCGGGAACGCGACCGGCTGATCGGGCAGTGGGGCGAGCCCACCGGCCCCCTCATCTACCTCATCGTCGCCACCGGCGACATCCACGAGGACGTCCGGCAGGCGGTCGCCGCCGCCCGCGGCGGCGCCGACGTCATCGCGGTGATCCGTTCGACCGGACAGTCGCTGCTCGACTACGTCCCCCACGGCGCCACCCGCGAGGGATACGCGGGCACCTACGCCACGCAGGAGAACTTCCGCCTGATGCGGGCCGCCCTGGACGGGGTGTCCGCCGAACTCGGCCGCTACATACGCCTCACCAACTACGCGTCCGGTCTGTGCATGCCGGAGATCGCCATCCTCGCGGGCCTGGAACGCCTCGACATGATGCTCAACGACTCCATGTACGGCATCCTCTTCCGCGACATCAACCCGGTCCGCACCTTCGTCGACCAGCGGTTCTCCCGCCAGCTGCACGCCCGCGCCGGCATCGTCATCAACACCGGCGAGGACAACTACCTCACCACCGCCGACGCGATGGACGCGGCCCACACGGTGACCGCGAGCCAACTCCTCAACGAGTACTTCGGCAAGGAGGCGGGGCTCACCGACGCCCAACTCGGCCTCGGGCACGCCTTCGAGATCGACCCCGACCTGCCCGACTCCTTCCGCATGGAACTCGCCCACGCCCTGCTCGCCCGCGAGCTGTTCCCCGACGCCCCGCTCAAGTGGATGCCGCCGACCCGCCACATGACCGGCGACATCTTCCGCGGCTACCTGCTCAACGGCTTCTTCAACCTCGCGGGCGCGCTGACCCGGCAGAACATCCTGCTCGTCGGCATGATGACCGAGGCCGTCGTCACCCCCTTCCTCTCCGACCGCGACCTGGCGCTGCAGAACGTCCGGTACGTGATGAACGCGGCCGGCTCCCTGGAGGAGGACTTCCGCCCGGCACCCGGCGGCGCCATCACCCGGCGCGCCGAGGTGGTGCTGCGCGAAGCGGTCGACCTGCTGGAGCGGATCGGTGAACACGGCCTGCTGGACGCCATCGCCGCCGGCACCTTCGGCGGCATGCGTCGCCCCGTCGACGGAGGCCGTGGCCGGGACGGGGTGGCCGAGTGCGCCCCCGGCTACCGCAACCCGGCCGTCGAACTGCTCGAAACGTCCCAGGACTCCGACCGTGAAGGAGAAGATCAGCGATGAACACCCCCGCCGGACCGCCGCCCGCGGTCCGCCCCTACGGGGACACCACAGGCGACGGGATGGTGCAGCTCTCGTTCACCCTCCCGCTGCCGCACGGCGCGCTCGCCGAGGGCACCGCCCTCCAACTGGCCCGCCAGATGGGCATGGACCGCCCCCTCCTCGTCCACGCTCGCCCGGTAGGGACCGAGTTCACGTTCTGCGTGGTCTACGGCCCGGTCGTGCACGAGGTCGAACTCGACTCCGTGGACGTCGTGGAGCGCGAGTACCCGCTGCTGTCCTCCCAGGAGGTGGACGAGGGCCTGCACGAGAACCTGGGGCGCGACTGCGTCGTGGTCGGCGCCTGCATCGGAACGGACGCGCACACCGTCGGCATCGACGCGATCCTCAACATCAAGGGGTTCGCCGGCCAGAAGGGCCTGGAGTACTACCACTCGATGCGCGTCGTGAACCTGGGCGCCCAGGTCTCCGTAACCGACCTGGTGCACCGGGCAGTCCGGGAGAACGCCGACGCCGTCCTGGTCTCCCAGGCCGTCACCCAGCGCGACGCCCATCTCACCAACGTCCGTGAGCTGAGCGCGGAGCTGGACGCCGCCTACGCCGGACGCCCCCGGCCCCTCCTGGTCGTCGGCGGCCCCCGGTTCGACCCCGCCATGACCGCGGACCTGGGCGTCGACCGCATCTTCGGCCGGGGCACCACGCCGGACGACGTCGCCAGCTACCTCGTACACGCCCTGACCGTCGGACGCTCCCGCGTTCGCGAACTGGATCTGGATGTGGATCTGGACGAGAGCGTGCACGACGGTGAGTCGGCGAGCACGGGCGAGGACGCGGAGGAGACGGCCGGAACCACCGTGTCCGCCGACAGGAGCTTCCTGTGAGCCGGCCGCCGACGACCCCGCCCCCGGTCC
This sequence comes from Streptomyces sp. M41(2017), assembly GCF_002078175.1. GTDB lineage: Bacteria > Actinomycetota > Actinomycetes > Streptomycetales > Streptomycetaceae > Streptomyces. Next base: position 5,435,655 of record NZ_MWFK01000001.1, read on the forward strand.
CCGCGAAGAACACGAGCGCGCTCGCCACCGCGACGGAGGGCGCGGAGCCCGAGGACCGGCTCGACACCCGGTTCCGCGAGATCGCCGCCCGCGTGCCCGACCGTACGGCGGTCACCGACGCCTGCGGCTCGGTCACGTACGGACGGCTCGCCGAGGACGCCGCCGCGGTGACGCGCGTCCTGCGGGGGCACGTGTCGCCCGGGCAGCCCGTTGCCCTGCGGGCCGGTCGGTCCCGGGCCGCCCTGGGCGGGCTGCTCGGCATCCTGGGCGCCGGTGCCTCCTACCTGCCGGTCGACCCCGGCTATCCGCGGGACCGGCAGCGCCACCTGCTCGACGACTCGGGCACGGCACTGGTGCTCACGGAGGGACCACCGGAACCGGGGGAGACGTCACTCGCCCAGGTGGGCCCGCTGACCCTCGCCGCCCGCCGGCCCGTCCCCGGAGCGCCCGCGCTCCCCCCGGACACCGCTTACACCATCTACACCTCGGGCTCCACCGGTCTTCCCAAGGGATGCGTGGTCGGGCACGGACACCTGCTCGCCCTGCTCGACGCCGCGCTTCCGCTGTTCGACACCGGGGCCGACGACGTGTGGACCCTGTTCCATTCCTGGAGTTTCGACTTCAGTGTGTGGGAGATCTGGGGCGCCCTGCTCGGCGGCGGCCGTGCGGTGGTCGTGGACCGTGACACCGCGGCCGATCCCGAGGCCTTCGCGCAGCTGCTCGCGGACGAGGCCGTGACCGTGGTCAACCAGGTACCGTCCGCCTTCGGCAACCTCGTCGCCGAGACGTCCGCCACCGGGATCCGGCTGCCTGCCCTGCGCCATGTCGTCCTCGGCGGCGAGGCGATGGTCCCCGACGACATACGTCGCTGGTGGGCGGCGGACACGGCGCCTCGCGCCTCGGTCACCAACATGTACGGCATCACCGAGACCACCGTCCATGTCACGCACTGCCCGCTGACCCCCGACCTCCTCGCGGCCGCGCGCCCGGGCCGCACCCCCATCGGCCGCCCACTGCCCCACTTGGAAGTCGAACTGCGTGACGCGGGCGGTCTGTTGGTCGGCCCGGGTGAACCCGGAGAGATGTGGGTGGGCGGAGCGGGGGTGAGTCACGGATACCTGGGACGGCACGAGCTGACCGCCGAACGTTTCCCCGGTGAACCCGGTGAACCCGGTGAACCCGGCGGCCCGGGTCGGCGCTACCGCAGCGGTGACTGGGCCGTCGCCGACGCCGACGGCCGGCTGTACTACGCGGGCCGGATGGACGGTCAGGTCAAACTGCGCGGCTTCCGCGTCGAACTGGGGGAGATCGAGGCCGAGTTGCGGGCGGTCCCCGGCGTGGACGGCGCCGCCTGCCTCCTCGACGACAGCGGACGCATCCCGGCACTCGCCGCCTATCTGGTCGCCGACCGTGCCGTGGTGCCCCCGGTCCGGGTGCGCGACGCGCTCGCGGGCCGGCTGCCCGCGCACATGCTTCCGCAACGACTGCACTACCTCGACCGCCTGCCGGTCACCGCGCACGGCAAGCTGGACCGCGACGCCCTGCTGGCCGGGGCGGTCCCCGGCCGGGACCTGGGGCACGACGCGCCCCGCACGACCAAGGACGGTGGCCACCGTGCCGGTTGAGTTCATCGGAATGGTCGGGGCACGGGACTCCGAGGGGGGTGGCCGGGGGCCTGCCGTGGACCCCGGCTTCACCCGGATGTTCGCCCGTGTGCACGAAGAGGCCGGCTTCGACCGGGTCCTGATCGGGCACAGCTCCAGCTCGCCCGACGGCGGCCAGATCGCCGCGTACGTCGCCGCCCACACCGAACGCCTCGGACTGCTGCTCGCCCACCGCCCGGGAACCGTCGCCCCCACCATGGCGGCCCGTACCCTCGCCACCCTCGACGCGTTCAGTGGCGGGCGGCTCGCGGTGCACGTCATCTCCGGCGGTCACGACGCGGAACAGCGCCGGGACGGCGACTATGCGGCCAAGGAGGACCGCTACGCGCGTACGGACGAGTTCCTCGACGTGGTGAAGCGGGCGTGGACCGAGGAGGAGGGGTTCGGTCACGACGGCCGCTTCTACCGGTTCGACGACTTCCGTTCCGAGGTACGGCCGGTCCAACATCCGCACATGCCGCTCTACTTCGGCGGATCCTCGCCCGCCGCGTACCGGGTGGGCGGCAGGCACGCGGACGTGTTCGCGCTGTGGGGTGAGCCCCTGGCCGAGACCGCCGAGCAGATCGCGGCCGTGCACGCGGGAGCGCGCGCCGCCGGGCGTACGGTCATGCCGGGCATCAGTGCCTCGTTCCGCCCGGTGCTCGGCGCGACCGAGGACGAGGCCTGGGAGCGGGCGTTCGGGATCCTGGACGGGCTCCGGCGGCAGGGGACCGCGGGCGGCTTCTTCGACCGGAGCAGGCCGCCGCTGCCGCTCGGGCCGTCGGTACGCCCGGAGAACGCGGGCTCGCGGAGGCTGTTGGCCGTGGCGGAGCGGGGCGAGAGGCACGACCGCGCCCTGTGGACGGCGCCCGCGGCGGTGACCGGAGCCGCGGGGAACTCGACCGCTCTGGTGGGAACACCGGAGACCGTGGCCCGGGCCCTGCTGGACTACGTCGACATCGGTGTCACGACGTTCTTGCTCCGCGGATACCAACCGGTCCAGGACGCCCGGGAGTTCGGGCGCACCCTGCTGCCGCTGGTGCGACAGGAGGTCGAGCGGCGCGAGCGGGAGGCGCGGGCTCAGGGATGAGGGGGGTGCGCGTCCGCCGGGGCGCGCACCACGACGGCGGAGGGCGCCGGTGGGGGGTCCCCACCGGCGCCCTCCGCCGTCGTTCGGACGGAGTTCACACCTGCGTCATGCCGAAGTCGTGCCGGCGTGAGACCTGAAGGGCCAGAACCATCAGATGCGCGCGATTGCTGACTCCCGCCTTTCCCCGGATTCTGCGCAGATAGGTGTCCACCGTGTGCGGGCTGAGATTCATTCTCCGCGCGATGGAGGAATAGGTATGGCCTTCGGCGAGGTAGCCCAGAACTTCGAGCTCGCGGTCGCTGAGGAGTTCCAGGATTTCGACGGCGAACGGACTCACACGTGTGCCTTTCATGGGGAGTGAGGGCCATGGGGCGGGCTCCCCGGTGCTCCAGGGAGGGTGGAGCCGGTTCGGTCGCCGTCACGCGGCGGCCCCGGCTGCTGAATCGCCGGTCAGGCCGCACCTGTGTGCCCTCCGCGCGCCGTCGAGCAGGGCGTCGGTCGCACGGGCTAATCTGAAGCGTGTGTTCGGATATCGACACGGTGGGGGCGCGGACGCAGTGCTGACCGGACGCCCGGACCGCGAGCAGCGCGTGGAACAGCGGTTATTACCCGTCCCAGGCGCGCTCGCAGGGTCCTCGCTCTTGCTCTCGGGGGCCGTCCCGGGCCCGCCGGATCGCGCGTGCGGTGAGGCTCAGGCGGCCGTGTCGGTGCCGGCCGTGAGCTGTCCGGCCGTACGCGTGGCGGTGGGGACGGTGATGACGCGCCCGCCCCAGCCGCTGTCGCCGTCCGTGTTGCCCTCCGTGGCGGCCGACGCCGTGACCGCGGTGCGGGCCGGTGCCGACGTCGAGGCCTGGGCGGCTCCGACAACTCCGCCGAAAGCGATGGAAGCGGCGGCGAGAGCAATGGCGGCGGCGCGGAAGGACTTCATTGTGGGCACTCCTGTATTTGAATTCTGGACGGATTCGGGGATTCCGTTGCGGCGGTTTCTCCGTTGCCTCAAGACTCTCGTGCCGCACGTGGTCCTGACTACCGATCACGGTGCTCACCAAGCTGCCTCGCAGCAAAACGAACAGGGGACGAAGTGTTCATAGCGGACGAAAGTAGGGCATTCGAACCGCCCGTGCGACCGAACGAAAGGGAAATCGCCCTCTATAGGTGGGTCGCCAGGAACGAGCGCATGGACCCCGACCGGGCCGCGCGAGAACTGGGCCTCGGCCGCGACGAGGTCGACGCCGCCGTCGTCTCCCTCACCGAACTGGGCCTGATGAAGGCCGACCCGGACGACCCGAGCCGGCTGCGGCCGGTCGACCCGGACCTGGTGGCCGCCGTGGTGACGACCACGATGGAAGCCGAGATCCGCACCCAGCAGGCCGAACTGCACCGCATCCGCGACCAGTTCGCCGACCTGCGGGGCCACTACCTGGACAGCATCAGCCGCGGTTCCGTCGGCCTCGAGGTCATCCCCCGCCTGGAGGAGGTCAGAGCGGCACTCAACCGTGCCTCCGAGGAGTGCGCGCAGGAGATGCTCACCAGCCAGCCCGGCGGCAACCGCGTCCCCGAGGTCCTCCAGGAGGCCCTCGCCCGCGACAGCGCCATGCTCGGCCGCGGTGTCCGCATGCGCACGCTCTACCACCACACCGCCCGCTTCAACGGGCCCAGCCAGGCCTACGTCTCCATGGTGTCCTCCCTCGGTGCCGAATACCGCACCGCGCACGAACTGTTCGGCCGCCTGATCGTCTTCGACCGAAAGGTGGCCTTCATCCCCGAACGCGGCGGCACCTGGGGCGCGGTGGTCATCCGGGAACCATCGGTCGTGAGCTACCTGTGCGAGGTCTTCGAGCAGGCGTGGATGCAGGCCGCACCGTTCTCCGACGCCGCGACGGACGGACTCGAACTCGTCGCCAAGGACATCGACCGCACCATCGCCCGGCTGCTCGCGGCCGGCCTCAAGGACGAGACGATCGCGCGCCGGATCGGTATGTCCCTGCGCACCGCGCGCAAGCACATCGCGGACATCATGGAGACGCTCGGCGCCGAAAGCCGTTTCCAGGCGGGGGTGTTGGCGGCACGGGCGGGGCTCCTCGACGACGAGGCGGAGGACGTTCCCACTCCCGGCTGAGCGGCCTCCCACCGGAGGGCGCCGGTCCGCCGGAAGGGGCCGCGACGTGCCGTGGCCCCTGCGGTACCGTGATCCCGGGACTGCCGCACCACCGGCCCGGTCCGAGAGAGTTCCTGCAAACCGCAGGGAAGGGGACCGGTCCGACGACGCCGCCCATCCCTGCGGCCATGTGGCGGAAGAACAGCAGATCTGTCCTTCCCGGATGTTCCGTGCACGAAGGACGGGCCCTCCGCGCACGAACGACACCGCACATGGGCACCGGTCCGGCCTCGACGCCGTGCAGGTCCCACCCGCGGGCGACGGCGCGGTGGGCGACCTCACCTGCGTCGCGGCACGCCGGAGGGTCTGCGCCAACGGGAGCGGGAGCACGACGTGGACTTCGAATCGACCTCGGTCACGGGCAGAGCCGGCCTGGACCTCTTCGTCAGGGACGTGGCCCTGTGCCTGTCCGTCAACCGGGACAGGACGCCGGCCCTGGTGTGGCCGGAGGGCATCGAGGCAGTGGTGGCCGCGGCACGCGCGGCCCCACCCCTCGGCACGCCACCACCCTCATCCGAAGTGCCGCACCAGGCAGCCGAACTGACGGCACGTCTGGGTACGCTCCTCGGCTGCACGGTGGTCAGTTCGTCCGTCGCCCTCGCCCGGGGCGACCGGCACACCGGCACCACCACGGAGACCGACCTGGTCCTGCTCCCGGTGCACGGAAGCTGCGGCGGCCGCGTCGAACCGGCCCACCCCCCGCACCCGTCGTCCACCCGACCACCGCACACCCTGGACCTGCGCCTGCGCCTGCGGGTCGGCGAGGCCCTGTACCTCCCGCGCGGGTACACCTACACCCTGGACGACGTCCACACCTCGTGCACGCTGCAGCTCCTCGGCCTGCACGCACCCGCGTGGTGAACGACCCGCACAAGGTCTCAGCGCCCGAGGTGATGCCGACGCCGAGACATCGGAGCGTGGCGGTCGACGAGGGCCGGGCGGACGGCCCGCCCCGTCGGCCGCTGCTCCGGCTCCTCCCGCGCCGGACCGGCGACCTGCCCCCGGCGCACGCGACAGCCGAGCCCGCGGCCTGGCCGACGGACCCGCCGGAGGGATCAGATCTTCGACTTGCGCAGCGAGTGCCAGGCCGCTCCGGCCAGAGCCCGCGCCGACCGGGGAACCGAGAGGTGTTCGTGCTCGCGGTAGAGGGCCCAGTTGTACGGGACGAGCCCGAGCTTGTTGGAGGACAGAGACCCGGCGCGCCCCGCCCGGTACACCGCCAGTGGTTCCCGCAGGCCGCAGGCGTCATGGCCGTCACGCATGATCGACAGCCACAACGCGTAGTCCTGCCGCTTGGGCATGTCCGGCATCAGCCTCGTACCGAGCAGCCCACGGTCGTACATGGCGGTCAGCGCCCCGATGTGGTCCTGGGTGAGCATCGCCCGGTAGTCCACACGCTCTCGCGCCCAGATCACGCGGCCGTTGGGGGCGAAATCGGCCGCCTCACCGTCGTACTCGGCATCCATCTTGTAGTACGACGTGAACGTCAACGGCGTACCGGACGTCGCCGCGAACTCCAACTGCCGCTCCAGCTTCGTCGGCAGCCACATGTCGTCACTGTCGAGGAAGGCGACGTAGTCACCGCGGGCCCGAGCGATGGCCTGGTTGCGGGCTCGGGCCGCGCCCCCGCGGCCGGGGGCCGCCTCCGGGCGGACCCGGTCGTCCTGCCGGGCGAGGTCGTGGAGCATCTCCATCGACTCGTCGCTGGACGCGTCGTCGATGGCCAGGAGTTCGACATCGGTGTGCGTCTGCGCGAGCACCGATCGCACCGAAGATCCAAGAGTGGCTGCCGCGTTGTACACGGGCATGACGACAGACACCAGAGGCACGGGTTTCCTCACTTCGTACCAGCGATTGACGGAGCCCGAAGTGTAGTCGCAGGTTCCGGCCGCCCGGTCCCCGGCCGGGCCCTTCCCGCGGCCCGGCGCGCTCGCGGGCCGTTTCCGCCACGACCGGGACGGACGCCCTTCGCGCCGTGCACCGCCGACATCGGCGCGAAGCCGGACGCCAGTAATAAAGGTTCTGTCACAGGGGTATCGGTCCGGTCCGACAGGTCTGAGCCGGCAACGCAAACGGCCTTAATTCCCCGTCGCAGCAGCCCAGTCCGAGGCGAACACGCCTCTCACGTCAGCAGAGAAATGGCGGATGCCGGACTCACCGCGCTGCTCGGCGCGGCCGCTCGTGCGGGGCATCGTGCGCGACGCCCACACGGGCGACACCTCCCGCAAGACCGCGGACATCGCGCTCGCCGCTGAGCGGGAGCACCAGCTGTACCTGTGCGTGAAGGGCTCCGCGCGCCCGCGGCCGACGTCCTCGGTGACAGCCGGATCCGCGACTACCCGTTACGGGACTCCGCCGGCAGCGTGCACCTCGGCAGAGCCCGACCTTCGGAAGGAACAACCAAAGCAAGCCGTTGAAGCGTACCTACCAGCCTTTGCCGCACCTTCCCGCACGTATCCCTGTTTACTGTCCACTGGCACCTGGTCACGTCGGAACAACCAGAGGGAGCCGCGCTGATGGAGGAGGTTGCCGCCGTGGGTGCGACCGCCGTGGCTCAGCCGGGCCCCCAGGGCCGCCAGGGCGAATACGGCGCCGACCTGACGACACGCGCGAAAGCATGTGCCCCAGACGGCTGCGGACGGACCGACCCGCCGGTGGCTGACCGTGTGCGTCGGCCCAGATTCCCGCGTCGCCCACGACGGTCGTTAGGATCCTCGGCCGGGGTAGATCACTTCCCTGGCCGTCTCCCTTGCTGGAGCTCCTCTTGGACATGGCTCGTCGGAAGATCCTCGCCGCACTCGGCGCGACCACCGCGCTGAGCGTCGTCGGTGGCTGTGCCTCGCGCCCCGGCTCCGAGAGGGGAACCGCCCGACGGGCGGGGGCCCAGGACATCGCGCACGTGGCGTTGGGACGCCTTCTGCCCCGGCATCAAGACCAGGTCGCCTTCCGCGCGCTTCCGGCGAAGGACGGTGCCGACATCTTCCGGGTCTCCGGCGCGAGGGGACGGATCCTGGTGGAGGGCAGCACCCCGGCCGTGCAACTCGCCGGATTCCACCAATACCTTCGCAGCCATGCGCACGCCCACTTCTCCTGGAACGGCGAGCAGACGGACTTGCCCCCGACGCTGCCCGGGCTTCGTCGCCCGCTGGAGCGCACGGCCAACGTGGCTCACCGGTTCGCCCTCAACGACACCAGCGACGGCTACACGGGCCCCTACCACGGCTGGGACTACTGGGAACACGAGCTGGACGTCCTCGCGCTCCACGGCTTCAACGAAGTACTCGTCTACATCGGTGCGGAGTCCGTCTACCACCGCCTGTTCCAGCGACACGGCTACACGGATACCGAGATGCGGTCCTGGATCGCCGGCCCCGCACATCAGCCGTGGTGGCTCCTGCAGAACATGTCCGGCTTCGGCGGACCGGTGTCCCGGCCACTCCTCGACCATCGCCTCGCACTCGGCCGAAGGATCGCCGCACGGCTCCGCGAACTGGGTATGACACCTGTGCTCCCGGGCTACTTCGGCACCGTTCCGCCCGGCTTCACCGACCGCAATCCCGGGGCCGACGTCGTGCCGCAAGGAGAGTGGGCCGGTTTCGCCCGCCCCGACTGGCTCGACCCGCGAACCGACCATTTCGCCCGCGTTGCCGCAGACTTCTACCGCATTCAGGCCGGGCTCTTCGGCGATTCCAGCATGTACAAAATGGACCTCCTCCATGAAGGAGGCAAGCCAGGGGACGTACCCGTGGGTGACGCTGCCAAGGCTGTGGAGAAGGCCCTGCGCGTCGCCCACCCCGGCGCCGTGTGGAACATTCTCGGCTGGCAGACCAATCCCCGCAGGGAGATCGTCGACGCCGTCGACAAGAGCAAGATGCTCATCGTCGACGGGCTTTCGGACCGCTTCCCGGAAGTGGTGGACCGTGAGACGGACTGGGACCGCACGCCCTACGCCTTCGGCTCGATCTGGAACTTCGGCGGCCACACCACCATGGGAGCGAACACCGCCGATTGGCCCGCTCTGTACGACAAGTGGCGGACCAAGGACGGCAGCGCACTGCATGGCATCGCCCTGATGCCGGAGGCCGCGGACAACAATCCAGCGGCATTCGCGCTGTTCAGCGACCTCGCATGGACGGAAGGCCCGCTGTCCCTGAACACCTGGTTCGAGGAATGGTCCGTCCAGCGCTACGGCGCCCCCGACCAGCACGCCGCGACAGCCTGGGACATCCTGCGACGCACCGCCTACGGCACCACCCGCCGGGACAGCTGGTCCGAGGCCCACGACGGCCTCTTCGGAGCCCGCCCTTCCCTGAAGGCGACGAAGGCGGCTTCCTGGTCCCCCAAAGCGCTGCGCTACGACCCCACCGAGTTCGCCAAGGCACTCCCGGAACTTCTCGCAGTGTCAGCGGAATTGAGGCGGAGCAGCGCCTACCGCTACGACCTGCTCGACGTCACTCGGCAGGTCATCTCCCATCGCAGCCGAATCCTCCTCCCGCAGATCAGGGCCGTCTACGAGGCAGGCGATCGCACGGCCTTCGGGCGGCTCACCGCGGAGTGGTTCCGATGGATGCAACTCCTGGAGGAGACGGTGGCCACCGACGCACGGCACCTCCTTGGTACGTGGATCGCCGACGCGCGCAGTCGGGGAGCAGACCCTAGGGAGCAGGAGCAACTCGCACACGACGCGGTCTCGGTTCTCACCGTCTGGGGCGACCGCCCCGCCGCGGACAAGGGCAAGCTCCGGGACTACGCGAACCGCGAGTGGGCCGGTTTGATCGGCGGCTTGTACACCCTGCGATGGAGGACCTACTTCGACGACCTCGACGCCGCACTCGCCGAGGGTCGTGCCCCCAGGACCTTCGACTGGTTCGCCATCGAAGACGAATGGGTCCGCACCCATCCGCCGTACGCCACCGAGCCCACCGGCGACATCTTCGTCATCGCGCACAAGGTCCTGAAGGCCACTCGACATTGATGAGTGCCCGGCCACGGCAGCGATGCGAGGGTGCCGGGCCGGCATCGACCCGCAGCAGTCTCAGCCGGTCGCCTCCGCGTCGCGGAGGCTGAGGGCGAGGTCGTTCGTCATGGTGAAGAACGGCTTGGTGCGTGTGGCACCTCGGGTGGGGTGGGTGAGACGGGCGGCAGGGACAGTGTCGGTCGTCTTGCGGTCGACGATGTCGCCGCCGATGCGACCGATGGGAATCGGTGCGCCGCTCGCGCTCAGGCGAAGGTACAGGTCCCAGAGGTCGTGGTCCGTGGCCCGTTCGGCGAGCGCGGAAGCGTAGGGGACGGTACAGGTGAAGTGGCCCGGCCCAGGACCGATCCGGGTGATGGGCAGGACGATGTCATGGGCCTGGCCGTGGCGTGAGATGGCGACGACGGCGGCGGTGTCGGGCAGAGCCGCGTCGGGGCCGGGGGCCAGGAGCCGAGCGGAGACGACGGCGTGGTCGGCGGTCACGGCGAGTGAGGTGATCTCGGCGTGCGCGGGACGTTGCCAGACGCGCAGGGCGAGGTACCCGTCGGCCGTGGTGTACGGCAACCGGGAGATGACGACGTCTCCCGTGGCGGTGGGGGCACGACCGATGCTTCGGGCCTGCTCGGCCAGGCGGCATGTCAGCCGTATCCGGTCCTTGACCGGGGCGTCGCGGGGCAGGACGTAGCAGTCCCAGCGCCCTTCGGCCAGTTGGTGACGGTCGGCCTCGAGAGTGATCGCTCCCGGCGCCTGCCCCGGGGCCGTCGCAGCGTCGGGGAACGGCAGGCGGATTTCGCGGCCCTTGGGATCCCGACGCATCCGAGCCAGGAAGTCGAGAGGCCCAGAGGGCAGGGCGCCTGCGTCCAGACGGACGGAGAGCGCGCCACTCGCGAGCACACGGGCTGTCGCGACCGGGCGAGAGCCGAGCTTCTCCTGAACCGGTGACGCTGTGGTGGGCGCCGCTGTGTGCGCCGCGGGCCGGGCTGTGGGCATCGCGGAACGCAGCCGTGACAGCAGATGGCCCCGGCCTCGTCTACCCGCCTTGCCCCGCTCACGCATGGCCTGGAGTTGGCCGATGAGGGTTTCGTAGCGGTCGGCGATCGCTGGTGGGGCGAAGTCGGCGGCTCGCTCTCGCGCTGCTGGGCCGAGGCGCCTGCGCTGTTCGTCGTCGTTCATGAGGTGGTGGAGGGCGGCGGCGTAGCCGTCGGTTCCGCTGTCGAGGTCGACGAGGAGTCCGTTGGTGTTGTGGTCGATGATTTCGGCGGGGCCGTGGGGGCAGTCGGTGGCGATGACGGGGACGCCGCAGTGCATGGCTTCGACGATGGTCATGCCGAAGGACTCCATGTCGGAGGAGACGGCGGCGATGGCTCCCTTGGCCCACTCGGTCTCGATGGGGGAGACCGGACCCATGAGGAAGATCCGGTCATACAGGCCTAGTTCGTCTATGCGGGCGCGCAGGGCCTTCTTCTCGGGGCCGCGGCCGTAGATGCGCAGGGTCCAGTCGGGGTGGGTGTCGGCGACCTTGGCGAAGGCGTCGACGAGGCGGTCGTAGCGCTTGACGGACACCAGTCGGCCGGCGGCGACGATCACCTTGGAGTCGAGGCCGGCGAGTTCGACATCGGGAGTCGGCACCGCGTTGGGAATGCACAGAATGAGGGTGTCCAGATCCGTCAGTGCGTTTCGGTATTGGCGCGCGTCGGCTTCGGAGACGGTGACGAAGGCGTCGAGGCCGGCTATGGCTTTGTTCTGGTGGCCGCGCAGGGTGGGGTTGTGGGCGTCGAGGCTGAGGTGTTCTTGGCCGATGCGCAGGTAGCGGGGTTGTCCGTCGCGGGCGAGGTAGCCGTTGAGGTCGGGGCGGGTGGCGATGACGATGTCGGCGTCGGTGGTGCGCAGCCAGGTGCCGATGCGGTCGTCCTGGAGGGCGGAGTAGGGCAGGCGGGCGGAGTTCGCGGCGGCGCCGGTGTCGGGGAACATCGTGCAGGGCTGCTCGGTGAGTGGGTGCGCGCCGTCGTAGGTGGGGGAGTCCTCGCGCATGTCGATCAGTGAAGTGAGCCGCACGCGGGGGTGCAGGGGGATGGCGGGTTCGTCCTGGACGCGGTGCACGCTGACGACTTCCACCTCGTGCCGGTCGGTGAAGGCGCCGGAGAGGTTCGCGGTGGCGCGGATCGTGCCGCCGATGCCGTAGGCGTTGTTGATCAGAAAAGCGATCTTCATGGTGCTCCCGCGCACCCGCCGTCCGGGGAAGCGCTGTCGTCGGTGGGGCTGACAGCCGCCGCACAGGAAAAGGTGTAGACCAAAGATCAGCAGTGTATACAGAAGCCTCAACATCCATGAAGTCGGGCCATCGGCCACCTTGTCCTGAACCGGGGGACCAGGCGCCAGGCTGTCACTGGACCGTGAGGCCCGCCGCAGGCGCCGCGCTCGCCGGCCGGTGTCATGGCACACGGCAGGCCTGACGTCACGTGGCGTGCGCGGTCTGCTGTCGGAAGACCGCAGGCTCGCAGCAGTACGGTGCGATGGGGTGCGGCTGGACGCGCCGGATCGTCGCCGGTCGAGCCACCACCCTCGCGGGGCGACGAGCGAGCCGCCACACTGGTTCCATGGAATACGTCGGCCGGGTGCCCGCGCCGCCGCTCGACCGGTTCATCGACGACATCTACTGCCTGTCCGGGGTGCCGACCCACCGGCTGGTGAACGTTCCGCCGATGCCGTCGGCGCACTTGTTCCTCCACCTGGACGGGCCCGTCCGCCTGTGGGACTCCGACCGGGAGACGCCGCCGGCCGTGTTCACGGACGGGTGGTTCATGGGCGTATGGACCAGGCGCTTCCTCTTCGAGTACCCCGCCCATGTCCGGCTGGTAGGGGTGCACTTCAAACCGTGGGGGATGTCGCCGTTCGTCGACATGCCGGCGGCCGAGCTGCGCAACCGATGGGTACCCGTCGACGCCGTGTGGAGGCGCTCTGTGGACCGGATGCGCAACCGGCTCGGCGACGTCACGTCGCCGGAGGAGACGTTGCTCGTCCTGGAGGAGGAACTGCGGTCGCGGCTCGCCGACGCCCCGGGGCGCGGCCTCGACCTGGTCCGGCACACGGGCGGCCGTCTGGAGATGACGCATGGCGGGATCTCGGTCGGTGCGCTCGCCGACGCCGCCGGGGTGAGCGGAAATCACCTGGCCAACCTGTTCAAGGCTCATGTCGGTGTCACCCCGAAGCACGTGGCGCGGATCTACCGCTTTGCCCGGCTGATCATCTCCGTGGACGCCCAGGGGCCGGTCGACTGGGCGGAACTCGCGCAAAGGGCGGGCTACTTCGATCACGCCCACTTCAGCAGGGAGTTCAAGGACTTCACCGGTCACACGCCGACGGAGTACCTGGCTCTCTGGCGTCGATTCCCCGCCGAGCGGCGAGGCCCGCAGGACTACGGCCCGATGCCCGCTGATTGATTTCTTACATGCCCGGATCCTCCGGCCGCGCAAGGATTGCAGTGAACCCGCAACGAGACGTGGAGGAGGACCCATGGGCAGGGTGATCATGCACAGCGTGGTGTCGGTGGACGGCTTCATCGCCGACGAGAAGGGCGAGGTCGGGCCCCTTCACGAGTGGTACTTCAGCGGTGACGTCCCGATCGTCGTGGGCCGGGGCGAGCAGTACGACCATTCCGGATCCGAAAGCGGCTTCAAGGTCTCGCCCGCCTCCGCGGATCATGTCCGGTCGATGTGGGAGTCGATCGGCACCATCGTGATGGGCCGCAACCTGTTCGACCTGGTGAACGGCTGGGAGGGCAGGCCACCCGCGGGTGATCACGTGGTCGTGGTGTCCCATCGGCCCAAGCCCGAGGGGTGGCACCCGGAGGCGTCGTACCACTTCGTCGACGGCGTGAGGGCCGCGATCGACACGGCCCAGGAACTCGCCGGCGAGCGAGTCGTCGCCGTGAACGCCGGCGACGCCGGCGCCCAGATCCTCGCGGCCGGTCTCGTGGACGAGGTGGCGATGGACGTGGTCCCCGTGGTGTTCGGATCGGGCAGACGCTTCTTCGGCGGCATCGACGGACAGCACCTGCTGGAGGATCCGCACGTGGTCATCCAGGGTGACAGGGTGCTGCACCTGCAGTTCAAGGTGCGCCGCTAGAGCACAGGAAGACGGGAGCACGGGAGCACGGGAGCACGCGAGTGAATGCGGGAGTGCACCCGAAGCCGTTGTAGCGCCTCGTATTCCCCGCTACGCTCTCCGGGTGAAGCAGATCAACGTGCGTGTGGACGACGAGACCGCTGCCACCATCGAGAAGCGGGCCGAGGCGGCGGGGCTGACCGTGCCCGAGTACGCCAAGCAGGTGCTCGCTGACGAGGGCAACGACGTACGGCACCGCTTCCTCGCCGCGGGCGCGCACTTCACCGACCTCTTCGCCGACGCCTTCGCCGAGGAATTCGGGGCCCCGAACACCGACCGCGGACCGGCGGCCGCCGCGTGATCGTGCGCATCGACCGCGCCTGGCTTCTCGACCTCGCACACCGCCACCTTCCCGGAGACCCCGACGTCACGGACTTCGGAACGCTCGCGGCAGCGGCGGCCCGGCACACCGACGCGGTCATGGACACCCCCGTCTACACCGAGGTCCACCACCGAGCCGCCTCCCTCATGCATCAGCTGATCCGTTGCCCGGCGCTGGCGCACTCCAACGAACTCTTCGGCGCCGTCGTGGCCGCCTCGTACCTGTCGGTGAGCGGCGTCATCGTGGACGTACAGCCCAAGCAGGCCGCCGCGCTCGCGGCCCGCGTCAGCCGCGACGCCCTGGACGTCAGGGGCATCGCCGCCGAGATCAAGGGATGGGCCGCCCGCTGAGCTCCGGCCCGGGACGCACAGGCCGACCTCTGCCACGGTCCTCCTGGCCCCCCCCGGCACCCCATCCGCATCATCGCCGCGGACCGGCGGACCGGCGGACCGGGTTCCCCCACCGCAGGTCGGCAGGGGGAAGCGTGTAAGGGTGGGGCATGACGACAGACCGTTTTGAAGTCACTCGCCAGATCGCCGCACCCCCGTCGACGATCTTCGAAGTGCTGCGATCCCCGCAGGGCCACGTGGACATCGACAGCTCGGGGATGCTGCAGTCCGCAGAGGGCGATCGCGTGAGCGCGGTGGCGGACGAGTTCGTCGTCCACATGGACCGGGAGGCTCTGGGAGACCTCCCCATGGGCCGGTACGACGTCACGGTGATCGTCACCCGCTACGAACGGGACGCGCTCCTGGAATGGACGATCTCGGGCACCGTCCAGCCACCCATACGCCACCTCTACGGGTACCGCCTCGAACCCAGCCAGTGGGGCACCCTCGTCACGTCGTACTACGACTGGAGCCAGATCGAGGACAAGTACCGCGAGGCCGGCATCTTCCCCGTCATCCCGGAGGCCGGTCTGCGCGCCACGCTCGGCATTCTCGCTCGCACCGTCGAATCGGTCGACCGCCACTGATACGCGGCTGGGAGTCCCCTGATCCGAGCGGAGTCGAGAACCCTGGCCCGGCGGTGAGCCTCCGGTGGCAACTCCCCGGTAGGTGGGGCCGGTTCGTGAATCCGCCGGGTGCGGTGGAGAGGAACCTCCGCGCGCCTGGTGCCGCCATCACGGCGTTCGTCCGGTGAGCGAGCCGGTTGCGACGAACTCCTAAGCTCGGACGATCTCCTAAGCTCGGGTGATGCAGACTCCAGGCCTCGCCGAGATCCGATCACTGCACGAGAAGTACGCGCCGAACACCGAAGCGCTCGACGTGGTCTTCACGCACTGCCAGATCGTCTGGTCCATCGCGAAGAGACTCATCCCTTCCGCGGGCCGAGAAGTCGACGAGAACCTTGTACGGGCCGGCTCCCTGCTGCACGACATCGGCGTCTACCGCCTCCTCGACGCGTCGGGGAGAGTCGACGAACGCAACTACGTGCGTCACGGACTCCTGGGCCACGAAATCCTCGCCGAGGAAGGATTCTCCGAGGAACTCTGTCGATTCTGCTCCTGCCACACGGGCGTCGGCCTGACGAAACAGGACATCGAACGGCAGGGCCTGCCCTTGCCGGCCGCCGACTACGTGGCGGTCACCGTCGAAGAGCAACTCGTCATGTACGCCGACAAGTTCCACACCAAGTCCACTCCGCAGAGATTCCTCACGGCAGCCTCGTACGCTCGATACGTCGCACGTTTCGGCCCCGACAAGACGGCCGCCTTCGACAACCTGCGCGCGAGGTTCGGTGAACCGGAGCTGACCGACGTGGCGGCCGAGCACCGACACGCACTGGTCTAGCGGTCGCGAGCCCGCGCGCCATCGGGAACCTGGTCCAGGGGACGTCTCCCCCTTCCCGGCGGCCGGCGGCGATCACCAGCGCGCGACGGCCCCCTTCCGGCCTCCGATCGTGCGCAGGTACTCCAGGTACTGGACGGGGTCCGGTCCGTGAGCGAGGTCCTGGGCTCCGTGGCGGACGTGGGTCAACGTGCCGTCGGATGCGATGCGCAGCATGGTGGTGGCGTGGTGCGGGGCGTCGATGTCGCGCAGGGCGTCGGCGCTGGTGATGTGGATGTCGGGGCCGAACATCGTCGAGGCGTGGCCGGCGGTGGGGGCGGGCGCCTGGCCGGTGCGGTTGGCGCTGCTGACGTACAGGTGGGGAAACCGTTCCAGCAGCGAGGCCAGGGGCCGCCAGCGGGCGCCGAAGAGGAGCAGGTGGTTGTCGCGCAGGGCGGGGAGGGCCCAGGGGGGCGGGGTGGCGTCCTTGCGCAGGGGCACCAGCAAGGTGACGAGTTCGGTGCGCAGCAGGTCGAGTGCCCTGTCGAGGGCGGCAGGCGTCAGGTCGAGTGCGGGGGAGAGGTCCGCCCAGGTGGTGTCGTCGTGGACCCATAGGGCGACTTCCTGGCCGGCGGGTCGCCCCTTGGCCTTGTTGACCATTTGGGGATCGGTGGCGGCGACGACGTACGTCAGGGGGCTGGGGTTGGGCAGGATCGCGGCCTGTCCGGCGGCCAGGGCATCGGCGGCAGGGCAGGTGTCGGGCAGTGCGGTGCCCGGCATCGGGAGTCCGTTCAGGAAGCGGGCGTGGTGGTGGGCGCGGTGGCGTCGGCGGTGAGGCCGTCGAGGTAGGCGGCGAAGTCCGCGTCGGTGACGACGGCCCGGCCCTGCCGGTAGGCGCGGTCCTTGACCCAGGCCAGAGCGGTACGCGTGTGGGCCGGGGTGAGGTGATGACCGAGGCGTTCGGCGACCGCGCGCAGGACGCGTTGGCTGGCGAGGTGGGTCAGCACCACGCTCGGGGCAAGGCCCAGGTGCTCCTCGGGATCGTAGGGCTGGAACGTCCTGGGGTGCGTGAAAGGGGTGCCGGTCGAGATGGTGGCGACGCCGGTGCCCACGATGGGCGTGGTGACGGTGAGCGGGACGCCGGTCTCGGCGGACACCATCCGGGCGATGCCGGGCAGCCGGGTCAGGTCCGGTGTCGTCCACCACGGCGCGCAATCGGGGCCGAGGACCTGCGCGGCCTTCGCCGGATCGTGGGCGAGCAGGAAGAGCAGCTGCTCGGTGGCCACCATTCCACTGCGCTCGGCCATCCCGAGCCAGGAGCAGGCGGCCACCCTGGCCCCGCTCTCCAGCGCGGCCAGGGTGTTGGCCAGGCCGAGGCCCAGGTCGTTGTGCAGGTGGGAAACCAGTACCGCCTCCGGTCCCGCTGCGGTCGCCACCCGCTGGAACAGTGTGCGGGTCTGCCCGGGCAGCAGATCACCGACGGTGTCCGCCAGCACGATCGTGCCCGCGCCCTGGGCCGTCATCGACCCCGCGTACTCGCCGACCAGCGCGTGGTCCGCGCGTGGCGCGTCCACCAGGCACACGTCCACGGCGACTCCGTCCGCCAGGTCAACGGCCGCCTTGACCACGTCCAGGCCACCGGCCAGGGCCTCCCGGGCATCGCTGTGCACCAGGGCCTGCGCGGTCGCCTCCGACGCCGCCACGATCACCATCACGCGCGCGTGCGCCGCACCCCGGACCGAGCTCAGGGCCAGACGCACGTCCGACAGCGTGCCCCGGCAGATCGCCGCGGGGCTCACCGAACCCTGTGCCTCCAGCGCGACGTGACGCGTCGCCTCGAACTCCTGCGCACACACCGAGGGGAAACCCGCCGCGAACACCACATGCCGCGGCCCGTCCGCTCCGAAGACGGCCCCCTGTTCCCGGGCCAGGCGCACCCGGAAGTCGGCGCCCATCAATGTCTTGGCCTGTGCTCCGTCGCGCGCCGACTCCTCGAAGAGCACCACACGACCGGCCAGCGCCGACTCCCGCACCACATCCACTGACGCCACCACTCGACCCCGTCTCGACGCAATGGTCACGCACCCGGAACGGTGTGACCCCGCTCGCAGGATGGCAGACGAAAACCGCAAAGGCGGTGTAAATACCGATACGGCTCAGGCGGGTTGAGATCGTGGGATATCGTGCCGGACATCGACATCGGCGGCCCCCCGTCCAACGGTTCTCGTGTCGGACACCACCGCGGTTCACTGAAGTACCTGGAGCGAAGTCGGCTCTGCGGGAACCCCCCCACCCACCTTCATCAACAACCGCCTGTGGGGGACCGGCCGTTCGATCGAGTACTTCGACTCCAATCGCGAACCCGCCGGCAAGGGGCAGTACTTCATGCTGGGCGCGGGGCACTACACCACTGGAGTTGCCAAGGTCACCGTCAACTACGGCAACAAGCCGAAGGAGTACCCGGCTGTCATGGCGGGCGGCGCGTTCGTCTATGCGGCGGCTCTCCGTCCCGACACCGCTCCCGGCCCGCACTGCGCGGGTCCGAGCCCCTACATCCATGCCTACGACGCGTCAGGCAAGGAGGTCCACGACCAGACGAAGGACCCGCAGTTCACCAGCGAGCCGTAGGACGGCGTCCCGCGCGGTGAGGTCGGCGCGTGGAGGAGGACCGGGTCAGGCCTCGTGGAGGCGAGTGGCCTGATTCTGCAGGGCTGACACCATCGCCTGTGCCTGGGCGGAAGGGTGTGCCCGGGTCACGACGACGGTGGCGCGGCCGGGCCAGTGGCCGTCGGTGACAGGCACGGCGCGTACGCCCTTCGGCAGGGCGGGCAGCGCCAGGTCGGGGATGACGGTGAGGCCCAGGCCGGCGGCGACCAGAGCGAGGCGGGTCGACCAGCTGCGCGCGGTGTAGGTGATGCGGGGGTCCGACAGGGTCGGCCAGGCGCCGAACTGGGGCTCGCCCGCTGCCCCGTCGCCCACGATCCAGAGTTCCTGGGCCAGGTCCGCCACCGTGGTGCCGTCATGGCCGGCGAGGCGGTGCGTGTCCGGGACGACGACCAGAAGATCGCCCGGGAGCACCGCGGCCTGCCGGAGTTCGCTCATGTCGTACTCCGGCAGGCCGTGGCCGACCCCGATGACCGCCACATCCAGTCGGCCGGTCCGCAGGCGGCGGAGCAGGGCGGGTGTCGATGCCTCCTCCAGGACGACGGCGAGACCCGGATGCCCGGCGGTCACCTGCGCCGTCGCTCGCGGGACCAGGGCCATGGCGGCGGTGGGGTAGGCGCCGACCGTGAGGCGGCCCGCGAGCCGGTCGCGGAGACCGGCGAGTTCCAGCTCGGTCTCGGCCATGTCGGCCAGGATCTCCGCCGCGCGGCGGACGAGCACCTGGCCCGCCGGGGTGAGCGCGGCCCCGCGCCGGCCGCGGTCGAAGATCGGCGCGCCCGCCGCCGCCTCCATGGCCGCGACCTGACGGGAAACGGCCGACTGCGTGTAGCCGAGCAGTTCGGCAGCCCGCGTGAACGATCCGGCGGTGGCGACCTGGTGAACGATTCGGAGACCCGCGAGGGTGAACTCGGCCATGACCGCGACCCTAACATGCGTATTCCTCATGGAAACGATGACAATTCATCGTTGGACCGCATGGCTGGGAAGGTGCAGGCTGACGGTATGACACAGCGATATACGCGAGACGAACTGGTGGCGCGCCTGGTCCGGGCCGGCGAGCTGGAGGTGTCGGGCGAGGCTCCGGCCGAGGTCGCGACGTACTTCGACACGGAGAAGTTCCGCTTCCACGGACCCGACGGCTTCGCATCCGACTTCGCCGGGCTCGACGCCTACTTCGCGTCCGTGCGCGGGGCCTTCGACGACCGGTCGATCCGACGCGGCATCGTGGTGGCCGAAGGCGCCCACCTGGCCTGCCAGACGTGGATCGAAGGCACCTTCGTCCGCGAGTTCACCCAGTCACCCGTCGGCCCGCTGCCCCCGAACGGCAAACGCGTCGTCTTCGACCTGATGAACATCTTCCGCTTCGACGACCGCGGACGCATCGTCGAGGAGTGGGTACGCACCGACCATCACAGTCTCCTGCGCCAACTGAGCGCGGCGCGGGAGGGTCTCCAGGCAGGGGGCCAGCACCGGCCGGGGTGCTCCTGAGCGGCGCACGGGCGCCAAGAGAATCCCTCGCCTCCTCCGCGGCCTACGAGTTGGGCCCGTGCTCCCTGGCATGGATGGCCGTCCGGCGTTGTCGGTGCGGAGACGCCGGGGTGAAGGGTGTGAAGTACGCGGGTGTGTGGTCTATGGGCAGGTCAGGGCGCCAGGCTGTGAGGATCTGGGCGCTGCATACGAAGAGGCCGTCGGGGAGGCGGTCGAGGGGGTGCCATGCCCAGTCGCCCACGCTCTCGTGGGGCTGTGTTGCGGGTTCTCCCCGCCAGGCATGAACGATCGCTCCGACGGTGATCCGTGGGACTCCCTCCACGTGGTCGACGAGCGTGCCCAGGAGCTGAACGTCGCCGAGTTCGGCGATCAAGCCGGTCTCCTCGGCGAG
Organism: Streptomyces sp. M41(2017); assembly: GCF_002078175.1. Lineage (GTDB taxonomy): Bacteria > Actinomycetota > Actinomycetes > Streptomycetales > Streptomycetaceae > Streptomyces. The sequence goes on from NZ_MWFK01000001.1 coordinate 5,456,319, forward strand.
TTCGCGAACGGCTGTGGCTTCGAAGGATTCCCCGGCCTCGACGGTTCCGCCCGGCAGTTCGAGGGTGCCGCGGCGATGGCGGCCGAGGAGAAGTCCCTGCTCGCTGAGGAGGATGGTTCCGACGCCGACGGCTGCGTGAGGGGTCGGTGGTTCGGTGGTGCGAGGGCGGCTGCTGATCCGTGCCGGCCGCTGCGTGAGCCGGCGGGCGTGGATGAGCTGTTGGGTGACGGGGACATTCTCGTCAGGGTGGCGCAGCAGGTCGAGTGCCTCGACGCGGAAGCCGTACTGCTTGAGCAGTGCCTCCCACAACGGGGGTGCCAGTACCCACATCTGGGTGGCCAAGGGCGGGTCGTCGCGCAGCAGGATCATCTGTTCGCGTGGAGCCGGTTCCGTGGAGGGCCCATGGCCGTGGAGGTCCGTGTGGAGGAGGGAGAGGACCAGTGGCGCTCCGGGACGCAGGCCTTCGTACAGTGCCGGAAGGGCGCGATGGGGGTCGATGAAAGCGAGCGTCCCGATGGCGTAGGCGGCGTCGAACGGTTCGGCGTCGGCCAGGTACTCGGCCACGTCTCCTTGGGCGAACTCCACATTGTCGATGTGTCCATGGGCGGAGATGGCGCGTTGATGCTGGGTTGGGGACAGTTCGATGCCGGTGACGTGGGCGCCGTGGGCCTGCGCGAGGTGGACGGCGTGGTGGCCGGCTCCGGAGCCGATGTCCAGGACGCGTCGGCCGGCGATGTCTCCGAGGATTTCGACGCCTGGTCCTACGCCCTCCCAGGATGTCCAGGAGATCTGGTCGGGGACGGGCGGGGAGTAGGCACGGGCGAGTTGGCGTCGGCCGTAGACGTTCCAGGCTTCGCTGTTGATGTCCTCGGCGGGCAAGTCGGCTCCTCGGTGGGCACTGTGACGCCGATCAGACATGCGTGACGAAGTACGCGGGACCCTCGCCGCGGCGGGATCTCTCGATGGCGTCGAGGCGGGCGAAGTCCTGAGGGGCCATCAGCGCCTGCCAGTCGGGTAGGTCGTGGACGGCCCACATGTCGTGTTCGGCGGGATCGAGGCGGATCCGGCGGAGCTGATCGGCGCTGAGCCGGCCGCCGTCGAAGATGAGGCCTACTTTGTCGAGGGGCGTCCGGGTGCCGGTGTGCAGGAAGTGCACCATGAGCAGGCGCGGGGTCTCCGTGTCGAGTTCGAGGCCTGTTTCCTCGAACGTTTCACGACGGGCGGTCCGGAGCGGGTCCTCTCCGACGTCGAGGTCGCCGCCGGGGAATTGCCAGGGCCGGGATCCGTGGACCGACCGCAACTGCACCGGCCGGTCGTGGTCGTCCCGTACGTACAGGCCGCCGTACATCGTGTGATGGGGAAGCGTCTCCGCGTACTGGGAGGGCGTCATCGGCGTAGGACGGCCGGGCCGCGCGGTCCGGTGGTCGAATGCGAGGACGATGACACCGAGTGCTTCTCGGGCCGGCGGGTAGATCGCCCGGAGGCCGGCCAGGAGTTCGGCTCTCGTCGCGTCCGGGTCGATGCGGATGTGGTCCTCCGCGTTGAGCAGCGCCTCGAACGAGGTGTACCAGGTGACCCGGTTCACCTCGATGTCGAGTTCCCGGCCGCTGCCTCGGTCGTGGAAGACGATCGTGTCTCCGACTGAGACTTCGGCCTTATCCGGGGTGGCCACGCGGACTTCGATCGTCTTGCGTCCGGCTTCGACCTGGTCGTAGTAGCGCTGAAGCAAGTGCATGTGGCGTTCGGGGGTGCCCGGTGCGACGTCGGTCATGAGCCTCCTCCTCATGTGCGGGTGCGGGCCGGAGCGGCCCCACCATGCTTCCTCCAGGACGGGTCGGTCATGCCGGATGCCCCAGAGTTTTCCGAGGGGCGGTGGGTCCTCGACGGGATCAGCGATGGCGACAACGGCGGGCAGCCGACCCACCCGGGCGGCACAACCCGCGGGAGAGTCCGAGGCGCTGAAGGCGCGGCGTACCGGGCCGCGCTCCGACAGGACGGGCCCTTTCAGCCCTCGGGGTCCTGGAAACGGGCCAGTTCACTGTCGATCATGGACTGTGCCCGGGACAGGACACGGGAGTTGTACGTGCCGCTGGCCCGGAGGGAGAGCAGGGCGTTCTGCTGGGCGACGGCTGCGGCAAGCATCAGTTCCTGATACTGCTCGCGGGGATTGACGTCCTCCGGGACGACCCCTTGAGGAGTGGGCCGGCGCCGACGGGCTTCGGTCCAGGTGCGCACCTGCTCCCGGATCACCGGATCGAAGGGGGTGCCGTCAGCCATGGTCAGACTCGGGTCGGCGAGTGCCTCCGTCACCTCGTCGGTCATGGCCGCGTACAGCTCGCCGAAGGCGGCCCGGTCGGCGGCCTCGTCGTCGCCGTCGACCCTCAGCCGGCGGATGACCCAGGGGAGCGTCAGCCCCTGGAGGAGCAAGGTCGTGGTGGCCACGGTGAACGCGATCAGGAGCAGTTGCGGCCGATAGGGAGTGTCGGACGGCAGTGTCTGGGCGGCGGCCACCGTGACGGCGCCCCGCATTCCCGACCAGGCGATCACGGTCCCGCCGCGCCAGCCGAACTTCTCGTTGATCCTGAAGTCGGCGTCGCTCCGGCCCCGTACCAGCCGTCCCTGAAGACGTTCCGGGTCGCTCTTCCGGAACCTGTGGGGCAGCTCCTGGCCGCTGTTGAGTTTGTCCGCGAGATCGTCCACCGCGGTGCGGAACGTCTCGGCCTTGTCCGCGTCGTGCCTGAGCGAGGCGACCAGCGGGACCAGGAACAACATGCGGGCCGCGATCGCCAGCAGCGAGGCCAGCAGGCCGATCCCGACGGCGTGCGTGACGCTCTGGCCCGCATCGCGTGCCTGGTCCACCAGCGTCCGGAGCTGCAGCCCCATCAGCAGGAAGATCCCGCTCTCCAACAGGAACGCGATGGTCTGCCAGTTGATGTCCTCGGCGAGCCGGTCCCGGGCGCGCAGGAAGCGCGGGCTCAGGTGGCCGCTGACCAGTCCCGTCACCACGACGGCCAGCACCCCCGACGCCCCCAGCGCCTCGGCCGGCAGGAACGACAGGAACGGTACGACGAACGAGAGCGCCGTGTTGGGGACCGTGTCCCTGAGCCGACCCCGCACCAGCACCGTCAGGACGCCCACCAGGACGCCCAGCAGCGTGGCGACGGCGACCGAGAACACGAAGTCCGCCCCCACCCTCCAAGGGTGCACGGAGGAGGTCATCGCGGTGATCGCCGAAGCCAGCAGGACCAGCGAGGACGCGTCGTTGACCAGACCCTCGCCCTCGAGGATGGTCATCAGCCGCGACGGCAGCCCGAGCCGCTTGCCGATGGAGGTGGCCGCGACCGCGTCGGTCGGGCTGATGATCGCGCCGAGCGCGAAGGCGGCGGCCAGTCCGAGACCGGGCAGCAGCCAGGCGAACAGATAGCCCTCGCAGAGGGTGGTGACGGCGACGAGCAGGACGGCGAGCCGCAGGATGGTCTTGATGTCCCGCCGGAAGTCGATGACCGGCATGTGCACCGCGGAGGCGTACAGCAACGGGGGCAGCACGACGGTGAGGACGAGCTCGGGCTCCACCTCGATGTGGGGAACCTCCGGCAGGAAACTGAGCCCGATGCCGACCACGACCAGGGCGAGCGGCGCGGCCACACCCACTCTGCGCGACGCGGCCGCCACCGCGACGACACTGATGACACCCAGCACGGCGACCAACGTCAGTTCCACGAGCCCGTTCCCATCCACCGCGATCTTCGTGCGTGCGGTGTCCCGGCCCGATCACATCCCGTGACCACCTGTCGTGCGGTTCGACCGGGCACACCGTGCCGGTGACGGCACTGAAGGCATGCTCTCAGATGGGCCCCCCGACATCGGGCCGCCCCGCAGACCCGGCGACGCTCACCTCCGACCGGCCGGACCGGCCGACGCGGCACCCATGACGGGTGGAGCGCCCCTGACTGGCGTCACCACAGTGGCGAGTTGGAGGATGGCCCTCTCCAGCTGGGCCACGTCGATGGACCCTGTGTTTCGACACGGCGCCGCACACGGTGGCGGCTCAGTAAGATCCACCGCATGCCTTGGATACGACGGCGTGCGCGCCAAGCCAAGTCGGCTGGGGAGCGTCTGCCCGACCTTGAGTTCCTCGCCCTGGTGAGAGCGAGCCTTGAGGAGTACGCGCCCGGTGTGACGCGGGGGGCTGTACTCAGGGGCAACTCGCTGAGCAGTCCGAGCGGATGGGCCGTGGGTGTGGCGCCGCCCCACCACGGTGGCGGTCACCATTACGACCTCGTAGCGATGCCGGACGTGGGCGTCCAGCCGGATGTTCCTTGTTTCATGGACTGTGTCGTGGCGATGTCGGGTGACCCCCGCCAAGCGGCCAATGCGTGGGTCCGGACGGCCGGTGCGTGCATGCTCGAACTCCTCGACCGTCGTGAGGGTTTCGCCGATCACGCGGGTCCCGAGCACGAGCGCGGTGTTCCTGGCTGGTACTCGATCATCTCAGGCGCGGCCGGCTTCGGGCTCGACGCCGACGAGAACCGGCGGATGCAGACCGCCGTACTCGACGCGAATGTGCTGCACCGCATCGCGGACACCTTCACCGCGGACCTGGAGTCCCCGTTCTTCAACGGCGCCAAGATCTTCTACGGCGGACGGCCCGGCGCGATGCAGGCGGAGATCCGGATCAACGGGGAGCGTCACGAAACGGCCTCCGCCGCGATGACGGCCCTCGGCCTGCCCGAGCCGAGGGTGTTCACGACGGTCCGCTATTACGCGCTGCTGCTCCCGGTGCCGGACGGCGGCGGAGAGCCGAGTTACCCACCGGGGCGCCTCAACGGCCCGGTGACCGAGGGACTCGACTAGAGCCAGCCTGCTGGTCACTTCGCATTCCGCCACGCCACCGGGCACGCCACCGACGTGGAGCCTCGTGCTCTCGCCGCCGTGCTGGACACCTTCATGCGGGCGTGTTGCCCCACACGTTGCGCAACACGCCCGCATCGGCCGGGACGCAACTCCAGGTGGTCATCGATGGGCCGGTCGGTGGTACGTGGACCGCGACCGCCACAGGGGAGCGCCGGTCGCCGGCCGGGCGGCCGCATCCGTGCGGCTGCACCCGGAGACCACGTAGCGGCTGTGCACCCGCGGCATCGATCCCGACACCGCCCTGGCCCGAGCCCGCATCAACGGCGATCACCAACTCGCCGCAGCGGCCTGCCGGATCGTGTCTATCGTCTCCTGACGCGGACCGATCGTCGCCCGGGGAACTCCTGCGGCTAGCGCGAGGAGTCCGCGAGTGCCGTCATCTCCAGGAGGACGCGGGCCGTCGCATCGGGTGCTTCCAGCATCATGTCGTGACCGACGGCGAGTGTCCGCACGGCGCAACCCTGGGCGACCGCGGTCGCGAAGGACGCGTCCAGACTGGGCAACGGCGGCTCTGTGTGGCGTACGTAGAACCGGGGGAGTGCTTCGAGAGGAGCGGGGTCGAATCGCACGGCCTCGGTCTGGCAGCGGAACGGGAAGGCCGTGAGGCGGGGACCCGCCCAGGCGCGGACCATCTCGTCGCGCACACCCCACTGCGACAGGAAGGCAGGGTCGGCCGGCAGGTACCAGCCGTCGCCGGCCGCGGCCACCTGCTCGCGATAGCGCCGGGCGACCTCCGGCGGTTCGACATCCAGGAGACATTCACCCGAGTTCACGACGAACCCGCCGAGCCACACCACGCTGCTCAGGCGCCCTCGCGCGCGTTCCGCGACCGGGCCCGCCAGGATGCCGGCGTAGCTGTGCAGGACGAGGTGGACGTCCTGGAGGTCCTCGTACCAGAGCAGGTCCGTCAGGTCGTCGATGTGAGTGGAGACTCCGACCGAGGGCGACAACTGGCCGCTGCGCTCACCCTGTCCCGTGAGACTGGGCGTGAAGACCCGGTGCCCACGTGCGGTCAGGGCGTCGCGTACCTTCCGCCAGCACCAACCACCGTGCATGGCACCGTGGACCAGGAGAAAGGTGGCCATGAGCGTCACCTCGCGACAGTGGATCGGGGACGGCCGGCCCGGCGGACCAAGCGCCAGCGGTCACCATCAGTATGCGTCGACGCGTGATGGCATACGGAGAACGCCACGGTTCAGCAGATGAGTGAGGCTGATGCGCCTGGGGTGAGCACACCCTGGGGGTGGACACACCTGACCCGAGGCCCTGCGACGGGCCTTGTGTCCTTGGCGACCGAATCACGGGCCGGCGTCCCTGCGAGAGCGGCACGGTGACGATGTCGGTGGCCAGGCCATCTTCGGAACCACGGGGTGCGTGCGCAGGGAGGTTTAATACGAACGGGTACGACACCCGGACCGGAAGGTAGGAAGACGTGGCGAACGGCCTTTCCCGGCAACACGGCGGGGCGCTGGACGACGATGTGGATGAGCAGGGTGGCGGAGCTCTCGTACCGGCGGTGTCGCGCACGGTCCGGGTGCTGGACACCCTGGCTCGGCACGTCGGTGGTGCCACGCTCACCGAGCTCGCCAAGAGCTGCTCGCTCGCCAAGAGCACGGCTTCGAACCTGATTCGGACGATGGTGGCCGAGGGCCTGATCAGCTACGACAGCGAGACTCGGCGCTACAACCTCGGGCCGTTGCTGGTGGAGTACGGCATCGCGGCGGTGACCCGCACCACGCCGGTCACTGAGGCGCGGCCTTACATGGAGCGGCTCGCCGAGCGGACACAGCTGGCGTGCCTCGCGATCCAGCCGATGCCCGACGGGCACTTCACGGCGATCGCCAAGATCGAGAGCCGCAAAGACATCAAGATCACGATCGAGATAGGGGCGCGTTTCGATCGGACCGCGCCGCTGCTCAGCCGACTGATCGCCGCTTGGGACGAGTCCGCGAAGCAGGTCGTGCGGCCTGACGGACCGAGTCGTGCGGAACTGCGCGCCCATGGTTTTGGGGCCGTCTTCGGTGAGTACCGTCCTGAACTCAACGTCGCGGGTTTCCCGGTCTTCGACCGAGATGGATACCCCTGCCTGCTGATCACCCTGCTCGGTATCGGCGCGGATCTCACGCCGCACGACGTCGAGGAGCTGGCGGAGTACCTGGTACTTGCGGCTCGGGCCATCACTGCCCGCAGTGGTGGACAGGTACCGGCCGACTACCCTGCCGCCGGGGAGGAATCTGCCGTCTGAAACTGGTTTCGTATCACTTGCGTGGTTTCGAGCGGGAGGAGTGCGGCGGTCCTGCCGGGTCGGGCCGAGTGCCTTGACGGCGCAGGTGGCGGGGTGCAGGATCGCACCCATGGAAACTAATTCAGTTTCCGGCGTTTCCACGGATGATGCGCAGCGTGCCGATCTCATCGTGGAAGCCGCCGGCCGGCTTTTTTTCGCGCCGGGTTGCCCGCGGGTGAGTATGGACGACCTCGCGCGCGAGCTAGGGATGAGCAAGAAGACGATCTACCGCCACTTCCCAGACAAGCGCAGTCTGCTGGCCGCGGTCCTGGACCGGAAGTTCGCGGCTGTGGAGCGCTCGTTGATCGCTGCTGTGGAGAACGCGGAGGGGCAGCCGCTGGACGTCCGCATACAACGGTTCCTGATCGCGGCGGGCAGTGAGCTGGACAAGCTCGGTGCGGCTCAGCTCGCTCTGGGCCGGGGTGACGCCATGTTGCGCGAGTACGTGGAGCAGCGAGTGGACGAGGTGATCTACCGCCGGCTCGACGAGTTGCTCGTAGACGGTCACCGGCAAGGGGTGCTGCCCGCGCCGCCGGAACTGCTCAGCGCGATCATCTCCGGGGCGCTCGAACGGTTGCTCACCTCGCAACTGCCCCGCGAACTGAACTGGACTGCGGCCGATCTCCTGCGGGCGACCGTCGATACCGTGCTGTACGGGGCGATCCACTCCCGGGACCACGCCGTCGCCGATGCGCCGTAGCGTGCTGCCGGCCCGAGCATTTGTGGCGACAGCCCCGGGTGGGACCGTGGCAGAGGGTGGCACGTCACCGTGACGAGTCGTTGAGTCTGTGCGGCGTCGCGCGGTCTGTGACGTGGGATGTCACAGGCGTCAACCCGGCCCGCTGGGCCTGAGCCTGGACCGGAGAGTGTTGAGGTGCTGCGGCGTCGTGCGCGCCGCACCCAGTACGTGGCATGGAGTGGGCTTCAGGGACAAGGGCGAGCGCACGGTGGGCGGCCTTGGGTATCAGGCCCCCCAGGGATGGAGGCTCCGAACACCGTCGAAGTCCACGGCGGACACCTCCATCACCATGTCGCCGCCCGAGCCTGGTGCCGGAGGGCGCTGTCGGTCTCCCCATCTGTGGGGTGGCACGCCTGTGAGCGACGCTCGCGACGATTCTCGCCCGCCACGACGGACGACCTGTGCGTCCTCATCTCGTCCGTCGAACTGCCGCGCATGCGCGCCGGTTGCGTGCCCTCGCGGTCGGTCGGCGATTCCACGCCTCCGTCACGGCTGCGATCGGTGGCGACTTGGCGAGTGCGGCGTTCTCGGCCCGCCCGTCGTCGCCCCCGCCTGTCGAGGTTCGGCTACGGCATGGCGACCTGGTTGATGGGACACATGAAAGGAGGACACTCATGCACACGATCGATCTCGCCTATGTCGGGCGTGGCCCGCACGAGGAACTTGTCACGTACATCGCCGACCAACAGGACTACTACGCGGACGAAGGTGTCCACGTGGCCTTGCGCGACGGCTGCGTCTGGGACCCGGAACGGCTGCGCCGTGGCGCTGTCATCGGGCTCGGGCGAACACTGCTCTCCCGGCTCGTCGGTGGCATCCCCTGGGTCGCGCTGAACGTCAACACTCAGCGCCCGCAGTTCTGGTTCCTTGCCCGCTTCGGCCTGAACTCCCTTGCGGATCTGGCCGGTCGACGGCTGGCGCTGCATCCGGCCCATACCGGACCCGGGTGCATCGCCCGCATCATCCTGCGTGAGGCCGGCCTCGACCCCGACCGGGATGTACACACCGTCGTCCGGTCGCCGGGCAACTACGGCATGGACCTGCGCCGGCTACGCGACGGCACGATCGACGCAGCCGTGGTCGGCGACACGATGGCCCCGGAGGCGGTGGCGGCCGAGAACGGATGGCAGGTATTGGCCTTCGCCGGAGATCACTTCCAGATTCCCACCGTGGGCGTCGCTGTCGACTCCACGTACACCCGTCCGGACGACCCGGCGGTCCAGGCCGTAGTCCGGGCTCACCGGCGAGCCCTGCGATTGATCCAGCACGAACCGGACACCATCCAGCGGTATCTCCACAGCTTCCTCGGCGGACATACGCCGAAGGAGGCCCGAGCGCACTACGAGAAGTTCATAGCCCCGCACTTCAGCACGGACGGCCAAGCCGACCTCGTGGTCGGCGACGCCGCCATCACCGCGGTCGCCGCCGAACTGGGCGTCCCCGCCACATTCACCGCATCGGACTTCTTCCGCACCACGCAGGCTGCGGCCTAGCCACGGCCACGCCACACGCAAGTCGCCGCAGGTGGCTGGGCGGTCGTCGCCCGCAGGGTTCGGCAGGGGGCGTGTGGCGGCGCGTTTTCGGAGGAGTACAGAGAGGCCGACTTGTGAAAGAGTTTTTGGTAGAGGTCACCACCGCGATTCCCGAAGGGACGGATCCGGCCGAGGTGGACCGGCGTCGAGCCGCTGAGGCCGCTCGGGCCCGAGAACTCATCGCCATGGGCCACTTGGTCCGGCTCTGGCGACCGGTGGGCGAGACGCGCAGCATCGCCCTGTGGCGCGCGATCGACGAGGCCGAACTGTACGACAAGGTTCTCAACACGCTGCCGTTGTGGCCGTGGATGACCGGGACCGTCACCGCTGTCGAGTCCCATCCGAACGACCCGGGCAGGGCGGACGCCACGTCCTGAGGACGTGTCCCGAGGTTGTCCGTCGCTCCGCTGTTCCTGCGGGCCCAGCCCCGACCGCTCCCCGGCGCGGCTGTGTGGAGGTGCGCGATCCTGTTGAGGTCGGCGCCTGGCGCAGGGCTGTCCTGGACTCCGCGAGGCCTGACCCAGATCGCCGAACCGCGCCCGTCGTGCGCCCGACATGCGGGTGAGGACACGGCCTCCTGCCGGCCCGACGCGTTGTCGCATCGGCCTGAAATGTACTGACAAAAAGGGTAGTTGGCGGGTGCGTGGGCGGCTGGCCGGTGTACCCGGTCGATGCCGTCACGCTGTCCTCCGGGGCCCGTTCATGCCCGACCACCCGCGCAGGCAACGTCGTTCGACGTGGCCGATGGGCTCCGTCCGGCAATTCCCCCGCTGCGCCGGTGACATGGGCCTGCGGCTCCGTCTTCCGGTCGACTCCCGGGTTCCGGGTGATGCCAGGTACGGCCCGTGAAAGCCGATCTCCGCCCGGCAACAGCTTTCTTGACGGAAGGGCGACCCGTACTTACAGTCGTCCACAATGCTGATCTGAGTTCGAGATAATGAACAAAGGTGGTCCCGTGATGGCGCAGACCAAGGCTCTCCTGGGGACGCGTGTGATCGACGCCGCCACGATGGTGGCGGGCCCGCTGGGCGCGTCGATCCTGGCGGACTTCGGTGCGGACGTCGTGAAAGTGGAGCCCATCACGGGTGACGAATCTCGAACCTTCGGACCAGGTCGCGACGGTATGAGTGGCGTGTACTCCGGCGTGAACCGGAACAAGCGGGCGATCGCACTGGACCTACGCGCCGAGGACGGGCGGGAGCTCTTTCACGAACTGTGCGCGGGGGCCGACGTGTTGATCGAGAACATGCTGCCCGGCGTGCGGGAACGGTTCGGCCTGGATCCGGAGGCCCTTCGCAAGCGGCACCCGCACCTGATCTGCCTCAACGTGAGCGGCTACGGCGAGAGCGGGCCACTGGCCGGAAGGCCGGCGATGGATCCCGTGGCTCAGGCGCTCACCGGCCTCATGCACGCCACCGGCGACGCGGACGGCGCGGCCACCAAGGCGGGCCCGCCCATCGCGGACAGCGCGGCCGGCTACTTGATCGCCATCGCGGCCTTGGTAGCACTGCTGGCCAAGCAGCGGACCGGAGCCGGACAGGACGGTTCGGTATCTCTCGTGGGCTCGCTGTTCCATCTGCAGACACCGTGGCTGGGGCAGTACCTGCTGGCTGGGCACGTGCCGTCGCGCGTCGGCAATGCGAGCGCCTTCTACGCCCCGTACAACGCCTACCCGACGCGGGACGGCGGATCCGTGCACGTGGTGGCCTTCAACGACCGTCACTTCACACGACTCGCGCAGGTGGTGGACAAGCGGCTCCTCGACGACGAGCGATTCGCCGAGGCGGCGGGTCGGCTGGCCCATCGGGCGGAGCTCGACGCGGCGCTGGCCCCGTGGTTCGCCGACCGCGACCGCGACGCCGTGGTCACGCTCCTCAGCGAGCAGAACATCATCTGCGCCCCGGTGCTGGCTTACGACGAGGCCGTGGCACATCCCCAGATCCGTGCGCTCGACCTCGTGGTCGACATCGAGCACGACACCCTCGGGCCACTCCAAGTACCCGGCATCCCCGTCAAGTTGTCGGACACCCCCGGGCGTGTGGAACGGCCGCCGACATCACTGGGCGAGCACACGACCGAGCTGCTCGCGGAGCTCGGACACGACAAGCAGGACATCGCGCGTCTTCTCGCGGCGCGGGTCGTCCGCTGACCTCGAAACTCAGACGAAGGAGCATCATATGAAGGTCGGTATCAGGATCCCCGGCGCCGGACCGTGGGCGGGACCGGACGCGATCAGCGAGGTCTCCCGCTACGCGGAGAAGATCGGCTTCGACTCGCTGTGGATGACCGATCACGTGGCGCTGCCCACGAAGGTGGAGACCCCCTATCCGTACACGACGGACGGCAAGTTCCTCTGGTCGCCCGAGACCCCGTACCTGGACTGCCTGACGGCCCTGACCTGGGCAGCGGCGGCTACGGAGACAGTCGAACTCGGTACATCCTGTCTGATCCTCCCCTGGCGGCCGCTGGTACCGACGTCGAAGACGCTCGTGAGCATCGACGTCCTGTCCAAGGGTCGGCTGTCCGTCGCCATCGGCGTCGGGTGGATGAAGGAACAGTTCGCGGCCCTGGGCGCGCCCTTCAAGGACCGGGGGCGCCGGGTGACCGAGATGGTCAACGCGATGCGGCAGATGTGGGCCGACGACGAGGTGGACTTCGACGGCGAGTTCTACAACCTGCACGACTTCAAGATGTATCCGAAGCCCGTGCGCGGCACGATCCCCATCTGGTTCGCCGGCTACAGCGAGGCGTCACTGCGCCGCATAGCCGCCATCGGCGACGGCTGGCATCCGCTGGCGGTCGGCCCCGAGGAATACGCCGGCCACCTCGCCACCCTCCGCAGGTACGTCGAGGAGGCAGGCCGTGACATGGGCGAGATCACGCTGACGGCGAGGCCGCTGCGCAAGGCCCCCTACAACGCCGAAACCATCGAGGCGTACGGCGACCTCGGCGTCACCCACTTCATCTGCGACACATCCTTCGAGCACGCAACGCTCGACTCCGCGATGGAGGAACTCCAGGCGCTCGCCGAGGACGTCCTGCCGACCGCCCACCGCCTTCCCTGACCCCCGAGCGAAGGAGACCGACCGTGCGTGCTCTGACCTCCCATGTCCCGCTGGTCATCGGCGACCAGCTTGCCCCGGCCTCGACAGGGGCGACCTTCGACAGCGTCAACCCGGCCGACGGCACCGTCATCGCGACGGTCGCCGAAGCCACGGCGGACGACGTCGCCCGTGCCGTCGAGGCCGCGCGCGCCGGCGCCACGGTGTGGCAGCGGATGCGACCGTCCCAACGAACGCGCCTGATGCTGCGCTACGCGGCGCTCATCGAGGCGAACAAGGAAGAACTCGCCGAGCTGCAGACCCGCGACATGGGCAAACCCATCCGCGAGTCACTCTCGATCGATCTGCCCATCATGGTCGAAACCCTCGAGTACTTCGCCGGCCTGGTGACGAAGATCGAAGGACGGACCACTCAGGCGCCCGGGCGGTTCCTCAACTACACCGTGCGCGAGCCGATCGGTGTGGTCGGCGCCATCACCCCGTGGAACTTCCCTGCCGTACAGACCATCTGGAAGATCGCGCCCGCCCTGGCCATGGGCAACGCCATCGTCCTCAAGCCGGCCCAACTGGCCCCGCTGGTACCGGTCGCGCTGGGTGAGCTGGCGCTGGAGGCGGGAATCCCCGCCGGGGTGGTCAACGTCCTGCCCGGCCGGGGCTCGGTCGCCGGGAACGCGCTCGTCCGCAACGCGCACGTCGGCAAGATCACCTTCACCGGATCCACCGAGGTGGGCCAGGAGATAGGCCGGATGGCCGCCGACCGGCTCATCACCACCTCGCTCGAACTCGGCGGGAAGTCCGCCCTGGTCGCGTTCTCCGACGCTTCCCCGAAGACGATCGCCGACGTGGCCTTCACGGCCATGTACGGCAACCAGGGCGAGACCTGCACCGCTCCCAGCCGACTGCTGGTCGAACGGCCGATCTACGACGAGGTCGTCGAGTTGGTCAAGGCCCGGGTGGAGGCCGCCAAGATCGGTGACCCGCTCGACCCGGAGACCGAAATCGGCCCCCTCATCAACGCGGTGCAGCGCGACTCGGTCCACTCCTACGTCCTCTCCGGCGTGGAAGAAGGCGCGGTCCTGCTGGCCGGAAGCACGAAAACACCGCAGGACCGTCCCGGTCAGGGGTTCTTCTACCGGCCCGCGTTGTTCGGTGACGTCACCGCGGACATGCGGATAGCGCGCGAGGAGATCTTCGGACCCGTACTCGGCGTGCTGCCCTTCGAAGGCGAGAAGCAGGCGCTGGCCCTGGCGAACGACACCATCTATGGCCTCGCCGCCGGTGTCTTCACCCGCGACGTGGGCCGGGCACTGCGCTTCGCCGGGACTCTGGACGCCGGGAACGTATGGATCAACAGCTGGGGCGTACTCAACCCCGCCTCGCCGTACCGAGGGTTTCGGCACAGCGGCCACGGAAGCGACCTCGGTCAGAGCGCGATCGAGAGTTTCACGAAGGAGAAGAGCATATGGGCGCGGCTGGACTAGCGCCGGACGGCGCCGACGGGCCGGTGGTGTCCCGGCTGCGCGCACTGCGAGGGGTCACTCACTGGAGGCCGGCGCCGGACTACTCGATCACCCAGGACGCGCTCTTCGGCCACGATCCGAGTGCGGTGGCCCTGCTCACCGTCGGACCGCACGCGCCGACCGAGATCACCTTCGGCGAGGTCCAACGTGCGGCGCTGCGCATTGCCGGCGTCCTGCAGGCACGTGGCGTGGACCCGGGTGACCGCGTCGCCATGTATCTCGAACCCTCACCCACCGCTGCGCAGACGGTCTTCGGCGTGCTGGCCGCGGGGGCCGTACTGGTTCCGGTTCCCCGGCTCATGGCCGGCGCGTCCGTGGCTCATCGCCTGGGCGACTCGGGGGCGAAGGTCCTTGTCACGGACGGGCCGGGGCTCGACCGCCTGATGTCGACCGGATGCGTGATCGAGGACCGTATCGTCCTGAGGGTCGACGACGCCGACGGACAGCTCGTCGCCGAGCAGTCCGGCGAGCCGCACCGCGAGGCCCCCCATGCCGGTGGACCGACGCAGCCGGCACTCCTGATGTACACCTCCGGGACCAGTGGTCCACCCAAGGGAATCGTCCACGGCCACCAAGTCCTGCTCGGCCATGCCGGTGTGGACTGCGCCTTCGAGCTCTTCGAGCCGGGCGACGTCTACTACGGGACGGCCGACTGGGGGTGGATCGGCGGGCTCATGCTGGGGCTGCTCGTACCCTGGTCGTTCGGTGTTCCGGTGGTCGCGCAGCGGCAGCAGCGTTTCGACCCGGACGCGGCGCTCGACCTCTTCGCCCGGTGCGGCGTCACCACCGCGTTCCTCCCGCCGTCGGTCCTGCGCCTGTTCCAGGCGAACGGCCGGGCGCCGGAACGCAGACTGCGGGCCGTCGTCACCGGTGGCGAGCAGGCAGGCCGCTCCGAGATGGCGTGGGCTCGGCTGCACCTGGCCCAGGCCGTCAACAAGGCGTACGGGCAGACCGAGGCGAACGCGCTCATCGGTGACGCTGCCGTCCTGGGCTCCGTCGACGACGACACGATGGGAACGGCCTACCCGGGGCACCGCATCGCCCTCCTCGGCGAGGACGGCCAGGAGGTGGGTCGCGGCGAGGTCGGCGAGATCGCCGTGGGGCTCCCCGATCCCGTTGCCCTGCTCGGGGTGTGGGACGCGGAGTCGGCACGTGCGGTACCGCCGGATGGCACGTGGCACCGCACGGGAGATCTGGCCCGGCGGGCACACACGCGGCGGTTCGAGTACCTCGGTCGCGTGGACGACGTCATCAAGAGCCGCGGCTACCGGATCGGGCCGGCGGAGATCGAGGACGCTCTGGTGAAACACCCGCGCGTTCTGGAGGCCGCGGCGGTGGGCATACCCGACGACAAGATCGGCCAGCACATCAAGGTGTTCCTCAGGCTCAGCGAGAGCAAGGGCGACGGTGAGAGCGGCGGGCTCGACGACCCGCTCCGCGCGCAGCTGGGCGAACTGGTGGCCACCTCGGTCGGCCCGCATGCCAGACCTCGGCAGTTCGAGGTGGTAACGGCCCTGCCGAGGAACGAAACCGGAAAGCTCCTCAGGCGCCGGCTCACCTCACACAGCCACTGACGCGGAGCGACGCCCCTCGACGGAGGGCCGCGCGCAGGCCCAGGGCTCAGGAATCTGCTGTTGATATCCGCCCTCACGAGAAGGCGCCCCCACCGAAGCCCCCCTGTCGTACCCGCCCATGCCGCCCGAACGTGGACGGCCGCACCCGGGCCCGCGACGACCAAGAACGTACGGATGGAAGGAAGCGTCATGCGCAAGTTCTGGCATGTGGGAATCAACGTCACCGACATGGACCGGTCGATCGAGTTCTACCAGCACGTCGGCTTCGAGGTCGTGCAGGACAAGGCGGTCGACGACGTCAATCTGGCCCGGGCCTTCATGATCGAGGAGGGCAGCAAACTGCGCTTCGCGCACATGCGGCTCAACAACTCACCCGATGAGGCGATGCTGGACATCATCGAGTGGCGCGACGTCCCGGCGACGCGTGAGCGGTCCATCGCCGACACCGTCAACCCCGGCCTGTGCCGGTTCTCGATCCTGACCGACGACATACAGGGCGAGTACGACCGGCTGAGCGCCGCCGGTGTCGAGTTCCTGCACACGCCGCAGACCGTCATGGGTCCGGACGGTGTGAACGGCTGGCGGATTCTCTTCGCGGTCGACCCCGACGGCACGCTCTTCCACTTCGTCGAGCTGGTGGGGGACGCCGCCGCTCACGCGTGAGGCGCCTTCGAACGGAACGCGGGAGAGGCCGTCACCGTCGACAGCGGCGGACGGTGACGGCCGATCTCTCCCGCAGCGGCGCTGACGAAGCCGCCGGCTGACCCTTCTGATCCCAAGTGCCCTGGCGTAGTCGCGCCGGGCCGATTGCCCGGTGACCGGCTGACGGCACCCTTCGAAAGGAACACCGACCGTGGGTAGACACACCATCGCTGTGGTGGGAGGAACCGGCCCGCAGGGCAAGGGCCTTGCCCTGCACTTCGCCCGGGCGGGCCGCGAAGTCGTCATCGGATCGCGCTCCGCCGAGCGCGCCGAAGAAGCCGCACAGGAGATCCGGCGCCGTATCGGGCCTGGGGAGCACGTACGAGGCCTCAGCAACGCGGCTGCCGTCCGAACGGCCGGGGTGGTCGTGCTCGCGGTGCCGTGGGACGGTCACGAGCAGCTCGTGCGTGACCTCGCCCCGTACCTCGCCGGGAAGCTGGTGATCAGCTGCGTCAACCCGCTGGGTTTCGACAAGCGCGGCGCCTACGGGCTGGACGTCGAGGAGGGCAGCGCCGCGGAACAGACGCAGCAACTCGTCCCCGACGCAGTCGTCGTCGGCGCGTTCCACCACCTCTCCGCTGTGTCGCTGTGGGATGCGCAAGGGCCCCTGGAGCATGAGGACGTCCTGGTGGTCGGCGACGACCGGGACGCGAAGGAGCAGGTCGCCGCTCTCGCCGCGACGATCACTGGGCGACCCGGTGTCGACGGGGGTGCGCTGCGCCTGGCACGCCAACTGGAGCCGCTCACTGCCGTACTCATCGGCATCAACCGCCGCTACAAGACGCGCTCCGGCGTCTCGATCTCGGGAATCCCCGCGTGATCCTCGAATTGCGTGAGTACGTCGCGCTGCCGGATCGCGCCGAGGACCTGCACCGCCGCTTCGGTGAAGAGACCCTCGACCTCTTCGACCAGGTCGGACTCGACCTTCGGGGCTTTTGGCACGCCGTCGGGGAGCGGCGGCGGATCGTCTATCTCTGCGCGTTCGCCGACGTTGACGTTGCCGTGGCCTTCTGGGAGGCCTTCCGCGCCGATCCGCGGTGGATCGCGCTGAAGGAACGCACCGAAGCGAACGGGCCGTTGATCGAGAGGATCGAGAGCACCTACCTCGTGGAGCCCGACTACGTCGACGCCCGCAGGTGATCCTCGGACCCTCCCGCTGCCTCGAGCGCGGCTGCGTACGACCAGCCGAGAGGCGGTCAGGGTCTTGACCGGAGTGGACCGATACTCCACCTGCTCCACATCGTGGACATAGTTCGTCAGTGTGAATTGAGGCTCTCGATGATCAAGAGTATTCAGCTACACGCCTGGGCCGCCGGACCGAGCATCGTGGAGGTCGCCGAGGTCGCCGCCCGAACCTTCGAGACGATCTGGGTCACGGACCAGATGCAGTCGCGCGGCGTGGGCGCCGTCCTGGGCGCGATCGCGGCTCGCACCGGGGCCGGTGTGGGCACGGCGGTGACGTTCCCTTTCGGTCGCAACCCACTGGAACAGGCCTCCACGATGGCCACGTTGGCCGAGTTCATGCCAGTGGGGCGCCAGGTCAGCATGGGGATCGGCACAGGCGGCGGTCTGGTGAGCGCGCTGATGGAGCGTCGCAGCCCTGTCGGCCGCGTCGCGGAGCTCATCAGGATCTGCCGGGCACTCTGGCGGGGCGACAGCGTCCGACTGGGCGACTTCCCCCTCACCTGCGCGGACCTCGGCCTGCGCGAAGAGGCGCGCGTCTCACTCGACTGGGTCGACCAGCCCGCTGTGCGGGTGATCGTCGCAGGCGCGGGACCCCAGGTGCTGGAGATGGCCGGCGAGCTGGCCGACGGCGTCATCTGCGCGAGCAATTTCCCCGCGCACAGCCTGGCCGCGTTCCGCAGCGGGCAATTCGACACGGTCAGCAATCTCGATCGCCTCGAACGCGGCCGAGAGCGTGGCGAGCGCGCCGACTTCACCCGCATCTACGGCGTGAACGTCTCCGTCTCCACGGACCGCGACCGAGCCACCGCTGCGGCGCGCAGGCAGGCCACGCTCATCGTCGCGCAGCAGCCGCACGAAAGCCTGCAACGGGCCGGCTTCGAGCAGTCCGACTACGCGCCGACACGGGAGGCCGTGAAGGCAGGCGCGAGTCTGCGCGAGGCCGCCGCACTGCTTCCCCAGGAGGTGGCCGACCAGCTGATCATCTCGGGCACGCCGACCGACTGCATCGACGCGCTCCTGGAACTGCTGCAGTACGCGCGTGGCGCGGGCTTCACCGAGGCGTACGTCGGGGCCCCCGTCGGCCCGGATCCGGCGGAAGCAGTGGAACTCCTCACCTCCAAGATCCTCCCGGAGATCCTGTGAACCTTGACGCCGACCAGGCCCCGGCACTGTGCCTGACGGAGCGGAACAGCTCCATGGCGACGGTGACCCTCAACCGCCCCGACGCCCGCAACGCCCTCAACATCCCGCTGCTCCAGCACCTGGTCGGAGCACTTGACGAGGCCCGCACCCACGGCGCGGACATCCTGGTGCTGCGGGCGGAGGGTACTGCCTTCTGCGCGGGAGCCGACATCCGCGCCGACGACGGCACCGCGATCGGCCGGCCCGGCCTGCGCCGTCGACTGATCGAGGAGGTCTGCGACCTCATCGATTCCTTCCCCGCATCCGTCGCCGCCGTCCAAGGACCGGCTGTCGGCGCGGGCTGGGCTCTGGCCACAGCCGCGACGGTGACCCTGGCGGCCCCCGAAGCGACCTTTCGTTTCCCGGAACTCCGTCTGGGTTTCCTCCCCCCGGACACGACAGTGCGGCGCCTACGCGACCGCGTCGGGGCCACGGTCGCGTTCCGGTTGCTCGCAGCCGACGAACGCCTCGCCGCGGACGACCTGGCCCGCCTGGGACTCGTCGAGGTCGTCCCCGCCCCCGACCTTCACAGCCGAGCGCGTCACCTCGCGGACCGGTTCGCGGCCGCGCCCCCCGACCTTCTCCGCCACCTTCGCACCGCACTCACCACGTGAACTCCCCTGAGACAGCAGCACCGACCCGGCCGTCCGAATCCCCCAGAAAGGGGACCATCATGCGCGCAAGCGCCTTCATGGACAGCGAAGAACAAGCGGAACTGCGAGCCACGGCCCGTAAGTTCCTTTCACGCCGCGCCCCGGAGCGCGACGTCCAGATGTGGGACGAAGAGGGTTCCTACCCAGAACAGCTGTACCGCGAGATCGCGAAGCTCGGCTGGTACGACATGGTCACGGACGCCGACGAGCCCGTCGAGAACGTCGCCGGCCTGCTCACCACCCTGTGCGAGGAGGTGGGCCGCGCCAGTTCGGACCTCGTGGCGCTGCTCAACCTCAACTTCAGCGGCCTTCGCGACCTGGCCCGTTGGGGGACCCCCGACCAGCGGCGAACCTACTCGGTCCCCGTACTCGGCGGGGAGAGCCGATTCGCGATAGGGGTGAGCGAGCCCGACGTGGGCTCGGACGCCGCCAGCGTCACCACGAGAGCCGAGCGCACCGACGGCGGCTGGGTCGTCAACGGCCAGAAGACCTACTGCGAGGGCGCCGGACTGCCGGGAGCGGTCATGGAACTGCTCGTCAAGGTCGGCGACAGCGGACGCAAACGAGACGACCTGGCCGTGTTCCTCGTCCCTGCCGACCACCCGGGCGTCGAGGTCCGCCGCATGCCGGCACTGGGCCGCAACATCAGCGGCATCTACGAGGTGTTCCTGCACGACGTCCAACTGCCCGACACCGCACTGCTCGGCCAACCGGGACAGGGCTGGCAGATCCTCAAAGAACGCCTGGTCCTGGAACGGATCATGATCAGCTCCGGCTTCCTCGGCAGCGTCGCCTCGGTACTCGACATGACCGTCGCCTACGCCAACGAGCGCATGCAGTTCGGCCGGAGCATCTCCTCCTACCAGGGAGTGAGCCTTCCACTGGCGGAGACGTACGTCCGGATGGACGCCGCCCGATGCGCGGTACAGCGCGCGGCCGCACTCTTCGACGCCGGCCTCCCCTGCGAGACGGAGAGCACCATGGCCAAATTCCTGACCGGGCAGATCTACGCCGAGGCGTCAGCCCTGGCCATCCAGATCCAGGGCGCGTACGGCTACGTCCGCGACCACACACTGCCCATGCACCACTCCGACGGCATCATCGCCCGGGTCGTCGCCGGCCCACCGTCCGTCCAACTCGACTTCATCGCCCGCTCCATGGGACTGAGGGCCGGCTGATGCGCTCCGCCGTCCATGTGAGGAGGCCCCAGTGACCACCACATCCCTTCGCCGAGCGCTGGCCCGAGCCGGGGCGGGCAAGAGCATCGACCGCGAGGAAGCCATCGCCCTGCTCCAAGCGCGGGGAGAAGACCTCACCCGGCTGTGCTCCATCGCGGCCTCCATCCGGTCGGCGGGACTCGGGGACGCAGGACGGCCCGGTGTCGTGACGTACAGCAAGAAGGTGTTCGTCCCGCTCACGCGACTGTGCAGGGACCGCTGCCACTACTGCACCTTCGCCACCACCCCGGGCCGGGTGGAGGAGGCGTACCTCACCCCCGATCAGGTGCTGGACATCGCCAGCGAGGGCGCCCGACTGGGCTGCAAGGAAGTCCTCTTCACCCTTGGAGACCGGCCGGAGGACCGCTGGCAGGCCGCGCGCGACTGGCTCGACGCCCGCGGCTACGAGGACACCCTGTCCTACCTCCGCGCGATGGCGATCCTCGTCCTGGAGCAGACCGGGCTGATCCCGCACCTCAACCCCGGGGTGATGTCCTGGGCGGAACTGCAGAAGCTCAAGCCTGTGGCCGGATCGATGGGCCTGATGCTGGAGACCACCGCGCGCTCGCTGTGGGCTGAACCGGGCGGCTGCCACTACGGTTCACCGGACAAGGAACCGGCACTCCGGCTGCGAACCATCGAGGACGCCTCCCGGACCAACATCCCCTTCACGACGGGGATCTTGATCGGCATCGGAGAGCGTCCCGCCGACCGCGTCGACTCTCTGCTGGAGCTCCGCCGCCTCGCCCGGCAGTACGGCGCGGTCCAGGAAGTGATCGTGCAGAATTTCCGGTCCAAACCCGGCACGGCCATGATGGCCACGCCGGACGCGGATCTGGAGGAATACCTCGCTGTCATCGCGGTGGCACGGGTCCTGCTGGGCCCGCGGATGCGGATCCAGGCGCCGCCCAACCTCACCGACGCCGAAGAACTGCGTCTGCTGCTCGCCGCCGGCGTGGACGACTGGGGCGGGGTCTCGCCGCTGACTCCGGACCACGTGAACCCCGAGCGCCCGTGGCCCCAGTTGGAGCGCCTGGCCGAGCTGACCGCGGAGGCGGGCTTCGAACTGCGCGAGCGGCTGGCCGTGCAGCCGGAGTACATACGTGCCGGCAGCCCCTGGGCCGACGCCCGGGTGCTACCGCACCTGGAGGCACTGGCGGACGAGGCCACAGGACTGGCGGCGGACGCTCTCCCGGTGGGCCTGCCCTGGCAGGAGACTGCCGACGTGGTCTCCTCCGGGCGCACCGACCTCCATGTCGCGATCGACCAGGAGGGTCGCAGGACCGGTACACGCGGCGACTTCGACAACGCCTTCGGCGACTGGCAGGCCCTGGCCGAGCAACTCGACAACAAACCGACAGGGAGCGGGGCGCGCGGCATCGAGCGGCTGGACGGCGACGTGGCCGCAGCCCTGCGTGCGGCCGAGCACGACCCGGCCGGCCTCACCCAGGAACAGGCACTGGCACTGGCGTACGCCGATGGACCAGAGCTCGACGCGCTGTGCCTGCTCGCCGACCAGGTCCGCCGCTCGGCCGTCGGCGACCTCGTCACCTATGTGGTCAACCGCAACATCAACTTCAGCAACGTCTGCTACGTCGGCTGCCGATTCTGTGCGTTCGCCCAGCGAGCCACCGACGCGGACGCCTACCGCCTCTCCCTGGATGAGGTCGGTGAACGCGTCGAGCAGGCATGGGATGTGGGCGCGACGGAGATCTGTATGCAGGGCGGCATCGACCCCGAGCTGCCCAGCACCGTCCACCTCGACCTGGCCCGCGAGGTCAAGCGACGTCGTCCCGACATCCATCTGCACGCCTTCTCACCGATGGAGATCATCAGCGGCGCCTCGCGCAGGGGGATCTCCGTCGCCGAATGGCTGACCGAGGCACGCGCCGCGGGCGTCGACTCCCTGCCGGGCACAGCCGCCGAGATACTCGACGACGAGGTCCGCTGGGTCCTCACCAAGGGGAAGTTGCCGGCGGCGGAATGGCTCCGCGTCATCCGCACCGCGCACGAACTCGGCGTCAGAACGACGGCCACCATGATGTACGGCCACGTCGACGAGCCACGTCACTGGGTCGACCACATGCGAACACTGGTTCAGCTGCAACGGGAAACAGGCGGGTTCACGGAGTTCGTACCCCTGCCTTTCGTGCACCAGAGCTCGCCCATCTATCTGGCGGGCATCGCCCGTCCAGGCCCCTCGCGCCGCGACAACCGCGCCGTACACGCCCTGGCCCGGCTGCTCATGCACGGCCAGATCGACAACATCGAGTGCTCTTGGGTGAAACTGTCTCCCGAGCAGTGCGAGGAGATGCTGCGCGGCGGAGCCAACGACCTCGGCGGCACGCTGATGGAGGAGACGATCAGCCGGATGGCGGGATCGACCAACGGATCGATGAAGACGGTCGCCGGGATCAAGGAACTGGCGGCCGCGGCAGGCAGGCCCACTCGGCAGCGCACCACCACTTACGGCTTCGTCACCCCCGAACGAGCGCAAGCCGCAGGCAGGTTCGACGCGGAAGTGCACCGCGTCGTGCCGCTCAGCGTCGGATTCGTTCGGTGACGCCATGGCCGTGGGCGGTCGTCGTCCCGCAAAAGGATCTCCGGCTGGCCAAGAGCCGGATGGAACTGGACGGCCGGGACCGCCGACGAGTGGCCCGCGCGCTCCTGCGCGACACTGTGACAGCCGCACGGGCGACTCCCGGGGTCTGCGAAGTGATCGTCGTCCTCGACCGGGCCCGGGACCTCGCCGCGATCCAAGACCTGGGTGTCCACCATGTCCTGGCTCCAGGGTCAGGCCTCAACGAGGCGCTGGCCCTGGGTGAGCGGGCGGCGCGGGCGGTCCGTCCACGGTGCGGCGTGGCCGCGCTGCCCGCAGACCTCCCGCTCATCGAACCGGCCGTCCTCGGCCATGCCCTCGCCCTGGCACGCACCCGCGACCGGACATTCGTCGCCGACGCGGACCATCGCGGCACCACGTTGCTGACGGCGGCTCCGGGACACTCACTGCACTCGGCGTACGGCATCGGCTCGAGGGACGCCCACCGCCGAACCGGCGCCTTCGAACTGACCGGACCTCGCTTCGCGCCCCTGCGACTCGACGTCGACCACCTCGACCATCTGCTGCTCGTCGCACCGATCGCGCACCACGCGAACCTCTCCGAGGCGCTCGCCCGGCTCGATCCCAGCACGTTCGGGCATTCCCCGTCCGCACCTCCCTGTCTTGGAGCACACCGATGAGCTTGTTGAGCGACAAAGCCGCGATCGTCACGGGCGGTGCCCAGGGCATCGGGCTGTCGATCGTCGAGACATTCCTGCGTGAGGGTGCGCGCGTGGTCATCGCCGACCTGGACGCCCAGGCCGGTCGCCGCGCCGCCGAACTCCTCGACGCGGGTGACAACGTCACGGTCGTTGCCTGTGACGTCACTGACGCCGGTGACGTCCGGGCCGCCGTCGACCGGTGCGTCTCCACATACGGCTGCCTCGACGTCATGGTCAACAACGCGGGCATCACCCGGGACGCGACCATGCGGACGATGACCGAGGCACAGTTCGAGCAGGTGATCGACGTCCACCTCAAGGGTTGTTGGAACGGCACGCGCTTGGCCGCCGCCGTGATGCGTGAACAGCGCTCCGGTGCCGTCGTGAACCTCTCCTCCATTTCCGGCAAGGTCGGCTTCGTCGGCCAGACCAACTATTCGGCGGCCAAAGCCGGCATCGTCGGCCTCACCAAGGCCGCGGCCAAGGAGATGGCGCATCACGGGGTACGAGTGAACGCCATCGCGCCAGGCCTCATCCGCTCACCGATGACCGAGGTGATGCCGGCACCCATCTGGGAAGCCAAACTGGCCGAGATTCCGATGCAACGGGTCGGCGAGGCATCAGAGGTGGCGTCGGTCGCGCTCTTCCTCGCATCAAGCCTGGCGTCCTACGTCACGGGCACGGTGATGGAAGTGACCGGAGGCCGCCACATGTGATCAACGACTACACGGTGCCTTCGAGTACCGAGGGCTCAGAGCATGCGCCGACGCACCACACAAGCGTCCAGATCGGGGCGGCCGAGAGCGCTCGGAGCTGCCGCCCCCCTCCGGCTGAACGTGCGTGACCGGGTCGCACCCCTGCCCGCGCCACATGTCCTTGGCTAGGGTGCGACCATGGCCAGCGCTCGTGTCCACGAACCCGCCTTGCTGGACCCCAAGGGCCCGGTGATCACAGCGGTCGCGTGCACCGTGGGCGCGGCCCTGTTCCTGGGCGCGGGAGGGGCCTTCGTCTACGTCACCGTCCGCACTGTCGCCGACCTCGATGCGACGGGCAGCGGCTGGGTGTGGGCCGGCGCCGGCCTCGCCCTGGCCGCGGCGTTCATCGCCTGCGTCGGGCTGTCCACCCTCCTCTCCGCGCGCGAGGACCGGCGTGCCACGCTCCGACTCGCCGCGCTGGGCGTCGACGCGACCGCGCTGGTTCTGGCGGTCGCCTCCGCTCCGCCGACCAACGACCACTACGACCAGGTCCGCCTCCTGATGCGCATCAGCGGCCCCGGTTTCGAACCGTTCGAGTGCAGCGATGAAGTCCCGGACTACCGGTTCGGCAGCGCCACACAGGGGACGGTGCTGTCGGCCCGGGTCGATCCGGTCACCCGAGCGTTCACCATCGAGCGACCGCCTGGGCCCCCGGTACCGCCTCCGGAGGCGCGTGCCGAGGCATGACCCCGGTGGCTGCGGCTTACGAGACGGCGGGCCACACCGCGACTGCTCAAGCCGCGTCCTGCCACCGGTGGATCAGAAATCGCGGGAGACGCCGAGGTCCGCGGGCCGGCCGACCGATCGTCCGACGGCTGTTGGCTGGTTGGTCACGGGGGTCCGACGGCCGCCGCACGTCACCGCGGTACGCCGACAGCGGCGGCCTGACGCGTCGAAGTCACCCGCAGAGGTATACGCGGTGCGGATCATGAAGGGCGACAGTGACCCCGATGATCACGAGAGACAACCCCAACTGCCCTTTCAGAGCCGCAACCGACCGTTGCTTCGCCTCCGACTGCTGCAGGGGTATCCGATAGGCGAGTACGGTCGCAACCACGCTGATGATGACCAGGGCCATGACCGCGATCACCCTGGAGGGGTCGAACATCTCGCGCGAGGTTGCCGGCCATGCGCCAGGGGAGATGCATCCGGTGCTGAAGGCCAACACGAGCTCGCCGGGGCACCACAGAGCGGCGCCGATGCAGACCGCCTCCACCGCCACGAACACCAGGCCCGACTTCCAGACCTGCTTGGCCTTCACACCCTCTGGCAATGTCAGCCCCTCTCGACTGCGCGTAGTGAAGTGCGGACGAGTGTTGCGCGGCGTTTCTGGTTCAGCGGATCGGGGTGGGGCTGCCTGTGCCGGACCAGGCCACGGAGGCCGGGTATCGGGTCGGATCAACGGGGCAGCTGCGGTCGGGGTGCGGGCTTCACGACGTGGCCCAGGGTGACCAGCCCGATCCCGATCACCAGCGCGGTGGCGCCGCCGAACCGTGCGGAACAGACCACGAGCAGCACGCCGACTCCCCAGAGCCTGGGGCGGTGGATCCATCTCGCCGGCTGTGGGCCGGGCATGCGTCCGAGCAGCAGGGCATGGATGCCGAGCACGGTGACCGCAAAGACGACGAGCCCAGCGACGAGCAGTGACAGGAGCAGAGTCAGAGCCATGTCATCGATCCTCGGGAGGTAGAGGAGCAACCGCTCTCCACCGGGGACGGTTGTCGAGCGTCATCTTGCCAGCAGTGTTGAACATGTTCAAATAGTTGTCCGGATGCTGACGCGAGCCCGCAATCGTCCATGCCGAGCACCAGCGATGGCGGACGCTGGGCTGCCGGGCGTCAGGTGAGGGGCCCGCTCGCAGGCCAGGCGCTGGCCAGGCGCAGGCGGGCGTGGCGCCGGAGCCACTGTGGCCCGGCCATCAACTCCGGCTGCGGCGGCGGTCGGAGTGACTGAGAGCCTAGAGGTGGGCGCCGTGTCGTGTGGGCCGCGCTGAGCGAGTTCGCGGCTGTGTGATGCGAAGGGGGCCCAGTCGGGCGGCGCCTTGTGCCCGCTCGTGGGCTTCGCCCGGTTCGTGGTGGCGTATGTGTTCGCCCCCGCTCCCATGGCTCCCGCCCTGGACGGACGTCGACGATCAACTGACCCCGCGAGCGCGAGGGTGAACGGCCCGCAGGCGCCGCTCCTGATCACTGCGGGTGGCCGCCGTCAGCGCCTCCTGGCCGACGCCACCCAGCGGCATCACCGTCGACCACCACCACGAACGTCATGCCGACGGTCCACCAGTCGCCACTGACCAGCGTGGTTACCGCCTGCCCGGACCCACGGGGGTCGCCGTCCCCGAGTCCTCAGGGGCGAACGCGGATGATCGTCTTTCCCTTGCGCCGCTCGGTCGGATTGAGGGCGGCGACGGCGGCGTCGAGGGTCGAGACGTCACCGATGTTCGTCCGCAGCCTTCCGTCGCGCACCCGCTGCACGATCTCGCCCAGTTCGGCTCGATCGGCCTCGACCACGAAGTCCACCGCCAGGCCCTCGGCGGGTCGTGCCTCGACCGGACCGACGACGGACACGAGCGTTCCTCCAGCCTTGATCAGGGCGGTGGATCGCTTCTGGACGTCGCCACCGAGGACGTCGAAGACGAGATCGACGGCGCCGACGTCCTCCAGCGTGTCGTGCTCGAGGTCGACGAACTCGTGCGAGCCGAAGTCGAGTGCCTTCTCGCGGTCGCCGGCCCGCCCGGTGCCGATGACGTAGGCGCCGGCCTCCCGTGCGAGCTGGGTCACCATCGTCCCTACCGCGCCGGCCGCGCCGTGGGCGAGGACGGTCTGGCCGGGCTGAAGGCGGCCGTGCTGGAACAGTCCCTGCCATGCGGTCAGCCCTGAGATGGGCAGGGAGGCGCCCACCGTGTAGTCGACGTCGCCGGGCAGGGGCGCGAGGTTACGTGCCTCGATCGCCACGTACTCCGCCAGGGTGCCGTCGCGGTGCCAGTCGGCGAGGCCGAACACCCGCTGGCCGACCGACAGCCCCGTCGTGCCGTAGCCGAGGGCGGTGACCACTCCGGCCAACTCGTGGCCGGGGATCGACGGGGTCTTGTCACGGCCGGCGCGATCGGTCCAGGTCGACGGCCACTCCAGCTCGGTGGGCACGAAGCCCGATGCGTGAATCCGGACGATGACGTCGTTGATCGCCGCAGACGGCTCCGGCCGCTCCTCCAGCGTCATCCCGGCCGTTCCCGTGGTCCGGTCCCTCACCACGATCGCCTTCATGGGAATTGCCTCCTTGGTCGTTTGTCTCTTCGGTGCAGACGCTGCCGGGATGGAGGACCCGTCCGGCAGCCCCTCGACGGGGTGACAGGAGACGTCCGGCCGATTCGGACAGTGCCGGTCGGACTGCTCCTCGTGCGTCGGCACCTCTCCGATCGTAGGAGCGGACCAGCCCAAGAGTTTGGTCCATTTTCATGGCAGAACCTTGGGCCAACCAGGGCCCTCTCGACCGCGAGGCGCGGCATCACCGCACGCTTGGGGTGCCGCGTCGCGTCGGCGGGCGTCGGCGGGTGCTGCGAGGCCGTCCGCCGCGGTTGCGCCCTCGGCCGGTGGTTCGGACTGGCGACACGGAGCCCTGAGACTTGATAGGCAAGCCGACACTTGCCTAAGGTGACGGAGTGGCCGACGACATTTTCAAAGCCTTGGCCGACGCCACCCGCCGCACCATCCTCGACGAGCTCGCGCTGAAGTCCGGACAGACCTTGTTCGAGATCTGCTCGCGACTGTCCATGAAGCACCAGCTCGGCCTTTCGCGGCAGGCGGTCTCCCAGCACCTCGCCGTGCTGGAAGCCGCCGGTCTCGTCGAGACGCGGCGGGAGGGCCGTTACAAATTCCATGACCTGAACACCTCGCCGCTGCGGCGGATCACCGAACGATGGCCCGTGCCCGACCCCTCCCCACCGGAAGAAGTCACCCCATGAAGATCCACCTGACCAGCGTCTTCGTCGACGACCAGGCCAAGGCCGAGCACTTCTACACCGAGATCCTCGGCTTCGTGAAGAAGCACGACGTCCCGCTCGGTGAGCAGGCCCGGTGGCTGACCGTCGTCTCGCCCGAGCAACTCGACGGCACCGAACTCCTTCTGGAACCCGCCGGGCACCCGGCCGTCAAGCCCTACCGCGACGCCCTCGTCCAGGACGGCATCCCCCTCGCCCAGTTCGCGGTCGACGACGTACAGGGGGAGTACGAGCGCCTCCTCGGTCTCGGCGTCCACTTCACTCAGGAGCCTCTGGAGATGGGCCCCGTCACCACGGCCGTTTTCGATGACACCTGCGGCAACCTGATCCAGATCGCCTCACAGCCGCGGTAAAGCATCCTGCTGGCACGCGGCTGAGGTTCTCCACCGGTCCTGTGTCAGGTCCTTCGTGGGTGTCGTTACGAGCCTGCCGCGGGGCCGCCGTCGCCGAGACCTTTCACGTCGACCTTGGGCGCGTCGACCAGGGCGCACGGCTCGTGGGACCAGTTCCACCACACCCCTGCCGTGGTCCCGGCGACCAGCAGGCCGCCGCCGAGTGAAACAGTCAACCTGGTCATGTGCACCTTCCCCCGGCACCAGTTGACTGACGTAGTGCACGAGCGGCCGGTTTCCGTGCGCAACGACGCCGGTCGATTGTCGACGCCGGTCGGGATGTGCGCTGGGAGAGTGGTGGCTTGCTGTCGGGCGCTGGTGCCGTGGTCGCGGAGAACCTCTGATCTTGCTCAAAACCAGTAGTTCTGCGCATGTCGGAGACATAGGTTCATCCGACTGCAAAAAGTAACGACGGGGGCGTTCGGGCGATGGCGAAGAAGCCGGTACGTGCGGCACTGGGCGATGTCTGGCTCAACTGCCAGGTCTGCAAAGGGGATCTGTTCCGAGAGCGGGATGTCCTGCTCAACAGCACCGGCATGGAGTTCATGAAGTTGGCCTGGGCCGACGAGAGCGCCACCGGCCTGATCTGCTGGCGGTGCGGCTATGTCCACCTCTTCGTCAACAGGGACATCAAGCTCTACCGGGCGGACAAGTAGACGACCACCTGCGGTGGCTGGCACCAGCAGCCGGGGCCGGCTGCCCGCGCGTCCAGCGTATGCGGGGTGTCGCCTCCCGCATGGGCATCAGCTGCGTGACGTCGTGACGGTGCCCGCCGGTTGGCTCAGCGTCGCGGTCGGCATCCAGGTGGCCTCAGTGGGGCAGTGCAACATGGACTGGCCGTCGGGGGATTCCTTCTCGCGCTGCCAGGTGTCGCGGCTACCTTCGGCGTCGGATGTACCAAGCGGCCACCAGCACGATGAGCATGGCAACGACGAAGGCCCACACGGTTGTTGTGCCGTGGTAGGAGCGGTAGGCAATCAGAGCAAGCATGTTCAGGCGGATACCCCGGGCATACGGCTTCAGCGTCTCTCGGCCATGCGGATGCACCAACAGTTGAGGCATGCGCACCGAGGAGATGCACTGCACCGGATACTGACCGCGTGCGCGTGTGTGTGAGTGCATGGGCTCGGATTCCGTCCGCCATGCGCCCTCACCTGCGACTACGAACGGTGCTTCCGCCGCCCGTCGTGCCCGGGGCCTTCCGCCGAGGCGAGGTGGGCCCGACAGGGCGAGACGGCTGACGGGGTTGGGGGGCGGGCCTTGCCGACCGTTCTCCTCGCCGTTCCGTGCGCTCCCGACTCGACTACGCTGGCGGAGCCATCACACGTGAACGAAGGACGCATCCGCACATGGCTCGCCCCTACAGCCCCGGACCGAAACAGTTCGTCTTCTCTGTAGGTGATGGCGACGACCAACAGGTCTCTGTGGGCGACCCTCAGGAAGCCTACGTGGCGTTCTCTGCGTTCTTCCGTGATCGGGATTCCGAGACCTACACCATCAGTGACGAACCGGCGGGGCAGCGATTGGTGCTCATGCCCGAGCGGGGTGTGATCTCCCGGACCGAAGAGGGGAACCGCCCTCGGTCGGAGCACCTCAAGGTCGACAGGGGCAATCGCTGTCTCCCGAGCGCGATGCTGTTCTTCGAGAACGGATATGAGGGGCTCGACCGCTTCGGCCAGTGGATCTCCGACGTAGCTCACCTCGACGCGTCACCGGAAGCCCGCGGTGCCGCCCGCGCCGCCACGATGACGACGGAAGCGGCGGCGATCGAGGAAGTCGCTCGGATCTGGGCAGATTCGGGCAGCGTGGACCCCAGCGGACGGCACCATGTGTTCTTCGACGCGCACAGCGTCGACGATGACCGAGCCGAACGGGCCGAACTGCTCATGCTGCTCGAGTTCCTGGGCATCGAACGAGTCGACGCCCCGGCCGAGAGGGCACGGGGCGAAGTCTGGGTGCGCACCGACCCGCGCCTCGACGTGGAATGTGCACGGTGGTCGTGAACAGGTGGCACGGGTGGTGGGGTGACGACATCGCCGTGACGCCGGCCGGGCGCCGCTCCGGGGAGGACTGAGCCGATGAGAGACGTCGTCTTTGCGCGCCGGAGCGGCTGGATCCCGAACGTGATCCGTGAGGACGGCGAACTGAAGCTGATGCTCGGTGCCGGGGCCGACGCCAACCACGATCCCCGCACGTTCACGTTCCCGATCAGCGAAGCGCACCTTGAGGTGATCCAGGAGGACCTGGCCAGACACCTGCTGCTGTGGAGCGCGGTCCTTCCGCTGTGCGACGCCGCCGGGCCCCGGGGCCGACTCGACGAGAACGCTGCCGTCGCGCTCCTGGACCCGATCCTCCTCGCCGCTCCCGGGGACGTCGACGCGCTCTTCCAGCGCATCCGTTGGGACAGGAGACGTCTCATCGCGCACGGGGCCGACATCGGTCCACTGGAGCGCGGTCAGGTATGCGCGGCGATGCGCGCGGCGACGGAGACGGCGAACGAGAAACGAGCGCAGGAGTACCACGCGAACCACCGTAGGGCCGAGCGCGGAGCAGCACTCGGTCCCCTCGACGCCGCGATTCTGAGGTATACCGGCCAGTATCTGCACGGCGCGACCGTTCCGAGGCGGATGCCCGACGCCGTCGATCCCACTCTGCTGCCCGAGGTGATGCGGGTGATCGCCACTGCGGAGCGGGCGTGCGCCGGGATGCGGATCGGTCGCGATCCACGACGGGGAAAGCGCGCTACGGACAGGCGCGACTGGGCGCGGATGGAGACGACGGTCCAGGAGGTCGTGCGCCGTGCACATCCTGAACTCGTCGATGACGCTGTGCGCACCGTGGGCTTCCTGATGTGCTCGGAGGCCGCGGGCCGGGCTGGAAGCACGCCCATGGAGGACGTCGAGGCCGCTGCCGACCACCGCGCCGAACCCGGTGGCAGTGCGATGAAGACGGCCCTGTCGTTCACCGACGACAAAGGCGCCGAGAAGAGATGGCTACGGAACAGTCCGCGCACTGCCACCGCGGAGTTCTGGGAGTTCGTCGGGGATCGCTCCGCCGCGGACAACGAAGTGTTCACCATCGAGGACGAGGAGATGGGCGAAGGCATCCAGCTCCACTTCTACGCCGACTCCATCGCCCGGATCACGACCTTGCGCGAGGGTGAAGGCGGGGCGGATCCGGAGTACCGGGTCGAGTACAGCCTGGTCGACGGGATCGCCGGGTACCGCAGCCTGGTGAGCGCCTTCGTCCGCGGCGGCTGCGCCGCACTCGAACACCACGGCCCCTGGATGTCGGATGTCGCCGAGTTCGAACGCGCGCGTCGGCGGCGCGACACCCGGTAGCCCCGGATCCGGCCGGGGTGCGGGGGAGGGAGCCGGCGCACGCTCCGCCCAGCCCATGGGCGGAGCTCGGCAACACGATCCACCTGAGCGCGCTACGACCGGTGGCCGCCGGTTCCCAGGACCTTCATCTGGGCGGCCACGAGCGCCGCGGGAACCTGCTTGACCTTGTGGGCGTCGGTGTCGAACGCGGAGAAGACCGCCACGGTGGATCCCGAGCGGATGACCTGGAAGCTCTGGAGCGTCCTGACGGGATCGTCGCCGCCGACAGGAGAGGACGACACGACGTCGAGCCGGAACGAGACTCCGTCGTCGCCCTGATGAGGATCGCCGGCGGAGCGCAGGTTCTCGAAGGTCGTGTCCGTCGGCCACTTCACCGTGTAGGTCGTGCAGGTCGCCAGGGCCGACCGCAGTTCGTCCATCACCCGCACGGCGTCGGCCGCGCGATAGGACACGAGGTGGAAGGTGGAGGTTCCGCTCCTGGTCTGGGCCATACGCGTCACGCTGCCGAGCGGTGCGTACCTGCTGGCGCCGCCGCTGACGGCGGAGCTGACCGGCGCGCAGGACGCGGGACGCGTGTCCTCGGCGGACAGGGCACTGACGGTCCCGTCGCCGAAGCCGTCCGTGCCGGATCCCAGCCGGGTGACCTCCAGCCCCGGCAGGTCCCGCTTGCCGACCACGGCGCGTTCGAGCTGATCCTGCGTCAGGGGGCGCTGTGCCGGGCTCGTCGGCGTCGACGTCGTGGCGGGAGCCGTGCGCGCGGCGATTTCCGCGCCCGGCGCGTCGACCGCGGTGGAGCCCCCGCCCTTCTCGGCACCGCAGCCGACCGCTCCGAGGCCCAGGACCATGCCTGCGGCGCCGACGGCCCATCTTCGTATGACGACGTTCTTCACTGCCCACCCCTGGATCGCATCTGTGAGGGGGGATAGTACGGCCATGACCTCGGGTGTTGTCTCCTCGACCCCGGGCCCGACCCCGCTGGACGACAGGCGGAACGGCCCAATGGATCACTGCGTAGCCCGCTTCGCGGCGGTCTGTCCGGTCGGCGTCGCGGCGCGCCGGCGGCCCGCCTGCCGGTAGCCCTTCGCGGTGGGCCACGACGAGGAAATCGCGGGTGTCACCGGCCTGTTCGCAGGCTATTCTCCCCTCGTTCGATCATGAAGAGGTCCCAGGGGAGGGCTCATGGAGGACCGTGTGGAAATCACGGCGGGGGAGTACGTCGAGCTGGAGTACCAGCTGACGCGTGAGGACATGAGACAGGCGCTCACGGCGCGGGCCAAGGCGTCGGGCCGTGCCCAGCGGACCCAGCGGTTCGCCGTGATGGGTGTGGCCGTGCTCGTCGGCGTATCGGTGGTGCCGCTGGCGAAGGGTGAGGCCCCCGACACGCACTCGCTGGTGCTCGCCGGCTTCATCGCCGTGCTGATGTTCGTGCTGCAGCCCTGGCTCACGGCCCGCCAGTTCCACAAGATCGCGTCGCGGAACGGTGCGTACAGCGCCAGGGTCGACGACTCCGGTGCGACCGTCAGCAACACGGGTGGCTCCAGCCGGCTGAACTGGACCGCGGCCCCGCACTACGCCGAGACGGCCGACACCTTCGTCCTGCTCAGCGGGGACAAAGACGTCTCGTGCCTGACCGTGTTGCCCAAGCGGGGCGTGCGAGAGCTGGCGGACGTGGACGGAATCCGGACCCTGCTGGACCGGCACATCCGCAGGCTCTGACACCAGGGCTGTCGCAGCGAGCTCGAACGAGGCCTCGCCCTCCGAGCCGTCGAGGCGCAGGAGGCGTCGACCTCGTCACCGCCCGCGCCGCCCGCCTTGCCGCACCAGGCCGGCCGGGTCGTGCTCACCGCCGCCCACCCGGCTCGATCTGCCCGGCAGGCCGCCGCCGGCGCTGGGAGTTCGTTGAGCGTCTCGTTGCCGGAGATCCACACCAATGTCTTACGCGCCGCCTCGTGCGAGGCGTCGATCGTCCGATGCCCGATCGTGATCCGCGGGTGTGCAACCCCGTGTGATTCCCGGCTGTCTGAGAAACGCGCCGGAGGACGAGTCTTCGGCGCGTATCGGTTCAGAGATCGGGGATCAAGTGGGGAAGAAGCTCGGGAGAGCTGTCGTGGCCGGTGGCGCGGCCGCCGTGTTGACCGGCGTGGCCGCGGTTCCGGCCGGCGCGGCCGAAGGCGGGGCCTCGTTCACCCGCGTCCACGTGAACGGCGGCAAGCCGATCGTGATCGGGGTGTCGAACGAGGTGACGGCGCCCACCACTTTCAGGCTGACGACCACCCACAGATGGAAGTGGCCGGCGGTGTTCCTGTACCGCGGTGACGCGGGTGATCGACTGTGGCACGCCATCGAGACGAGCGACTGCATCAGGGTGAGCCCGAGCGTCTGCGACATCGACGAGACGATGTTCTTCGACCCGAGCGAGTGGGAGATGGAGAACAGCGAGGCCGGCGCTTGGAAGGTCGGAGCCGAGGTGTACTACGAGGATGCAGCCGGTAACACCGACGGCGGAGACACCGACGACGAGGGCCTCACCGTCTACGTCAAGCGCAACTCCCGTCTGACGGTCAACGCTTCACCCGAGCCCGTGACCAAGGGCAGCACCGTCACCGTGACCGGGAAGGTGACGCGAGCAAACTGGGAGACCAGGAAGTACGCCTCCTACGAAGGCCGCCTGGTGACCCTGCAGTTCAAGCCCAACGGAGCCACCTCCTACACCACGGTGAAGAAGGTGTACGCGAACGGCTCGGGCAATCTCAGGACAACGGTCAAGGCATCCAAGACGGGCACGTGGCGCTGGGTGTACTACGGCAACACCACCACCGGGCCGTCGACTTCGGCCGGCGACAACGTCGTAGTGAAGTGACCTCCCCGGGCGCACTCGCCTGCCGGCCACGAGCCGATGCCTGGGCTTTCGGGCCGAGTCCGCGGTCGCAGACGACACCGTCCTCGATGACGGCGGGACGACGGTGTCGAGTTTGCCGAGAACTCGTGTGCTATGAACGGGCATGGCATTGAAGATCGAGCGAACTGACGCGCGCGCGTGGCCGGATGAGCAGCTGAAGGAGCTCTTCAGTGAGGGCTTTCCGGAGTTCATCTCTGCCGACCGCCTGGTGAAGGAGTACATCGGCAGGGTCCGTGAGTGGTTCGCCTGTCTTGACCTCATGCTGGTGGATGAGCATGAGGTGCCCGTTGCGGCGGGCTGGGGTGTACCGATTCACTGGGACGGTCTGACCGGCACACTCCCCACCGGATACAGCCAAGCCCTTGTCCGCGCCGTCGAAGGCCGTGAGCGGGGGACCGAAGCCAACACCCTGGTCATCTGCGGAGCTGTCGTCACCCCGTCGCTGAAGGGCCGCGGACTTGCGGGTGAGATCCTCAAGGCTCTGCGCCGGACCGCCGAGGAAGCCGGCCTGGTCCGGATCGTCGTGCCGGTTCGCCCGACGATGAAGGCCCAGTATCCGTTGACACCCATCGAGTCCTTCATGAGGTGGAGCCGTGAGGACGGCATGGCACTTGACCCCTGGATACGGACCCATCAGCGTCTTGGTGCCGAGATCCTCGCGGCCGCGCCCGCTTCGCAGACGATGACCGGCAGGGTTGCCGAGTGGGAGCGGTGGACGGGAATGGTCTTCCCGGAATCGGGCGACTACGTGATTCCACAAGGCCTGACCGTGCTTCGGGTCGACCGCTCCGCAGATCGTGGCGTGTACAGCGAGCCCAATATCTGGATGCGGCACAACTGAACAGGGACAGTACGCGTGCCCATGGTGGCCCGGCACCGTGGGCACCCGGCTGTGACGCGGTGTCCGGCTGCCGTACCGGGCGGCTTCGGGCAGGGTTTCGGTAGGCATCAGGCGCTACGGAGGACAGATGGCAACGGTCAAGCAGTTTCAAGTCACCTTTGACTGCGCGGCACCTGAGCGGGTCGCCCGGTTCTGGTGCGAGGTGCTGGGGTACGTCGTCCCGCCGCCCCCGGACGGGTTCGCCACGTGGGACGATTTCAAGCTCGCGCAGCCCCCGGAGCAGCGGGATTCCTGGTTCGCCTGCACGGATCCCTCGGGTGTCGGCCCGCGGCTGTACTTTCAGCGGGTCCCTGAAGGGAAGGCAGTGAAGAACCGGCTGCACCTCGATGTGCGGGTCGGTACCGGACTGGTCGGTGAGGAGCGCCTCGCCGTACTCCAGGCCGAGTGTGCACGGCTGGTGGCGCTCGGCGCGGTACACGTGCAGAGCCTCTTCGCCGATGGCGTCAACGAGTCGTGCATCCCGATGCAGGACATCGAGGGCAACGAGTTCTGCATCGACTGAGGGCCTTGAAACGGCCGGTGCAGTGCCCGCAGGACGCCCATGGCGAGCACAGAGCCGAAGGAGAGGAACATCAGCCATAGCGGGCGAGGAGGAACCACTGTGCGCTACGGGCACCGTACGAAGGCTCAGGTGTAGCTGGATCCGGCGGGCCCGATCTGGGCGACGCTGAGCGACGCGGCGCCCAAGGTGCGGCCCGGACGATCCACCAGCCCTCACGGGGATGGCGACAACACACTCTCGTGGGCGGCTGACTGGGTTTGAGAATCGCGCAATGGGGTACCACCCCGCCCCTCACCTGGATGGCTTAAGGTTCGTGAAGGCCGCGTGGCCACTGTGAAAAAAGGATGTGTTTCGTGGCTGGTGACGGGATTTCAGATCGTCTGGTCGGCTTGCTGACGGTTCGGGGTGAGGATCTCGGCGCCGAGTGGGCGGACAGGGTCACCGGTTCGCTGGGCGGGCGGGTGAGCCGTGCCGAGGTGCAGCGGGAGCTGCAGGAGATCTACACCGCGCTGGTGGCCGCGCTCGGCGCCGGCAGTCTCGACGGCCGCGGAGAGGCGTTCGGTGAGGTGCGGGCGCTGCTGACCGAGCTGTCTCGCAACCGCGCCCATCAGGGGTTCACTCCCACCGAGACCGCGGTGAGCGTGTTCGCTCTCAAGGAGGTACTGGAGCCGGCCGTCTCGCGTTCGGGCGGCGACCTGGAGGCCTACCTGAAGTTCGCCGGGCTGCTGGACACGCTCGGCCTGTTCACCATCGAGGTCTACACCCGGACGCGCGAGGAGCTGATCTCGGCGCAGGCCGAACAGCTTCTGGAGCTGTCCACGCCGGTGGTGAAGCTGTGGGACGGCGTGATCGGCGTTCCGCTGGTCGGCACCCTGGACTCGGCGCGCACGATGGTCGTCATGGAGAAGATGCTCCAGGCCCTCATCGACACGGGATCCGAGCAGGCCATCATCGACATCACCGGTGTCCCGGCGGTGGACACCGAAGTCGCCCAGCACCTGCTCAAGACCGTCGTGGCCGCCCGCCTGATGGGTGCCGAGTGCACCATCTCCGGCATCCGCCCGCAGATCGCGCAGACCATCGTGGCCCTGGGCATCAACTTCGGCGACATCGTGACGAAGGCCACCCTGGCCGACGCTCTGCGGCACGCCCTGCGCCGCTCCGGTGTCACGCTCTCCCGCACCGCGCCGCAGGCCGGTACCCGGTGACCGAGCGTGTCCCGGTCCTGCAGATCGGGCAGGTCCTGCTGGTCTCGATCCAGACGGACCTCGACGACCAGTCGGTGATGCTTCTTCAGGACGACCTGGCGGCCAAGGTCGTCGAGTTGGGCGTCCACGGAGTGGTCATCGACATCACCGCGGTGGACATCGTGGACTCCTTCGTGGGCCGGATGCTGTCGACCATCGCCTCCATCTCGCGTCTGCTGGACGCCCAGACCGTCGTGGTGGGCATGCGCCCGGCTGTGGCCATCACCCTGGTGGAGCTCGGTCTGTCGCTCGGTGGCGTGCGCACCGCGCTGACCCTGGACAAGGGCCTGCGGGTGCTGGAGCAGGCCCGCGTCGCCTCCCTCGGCGAGTCCGAGCCGGAAGGCCTCGCCGATCCCGGCGCCGACGGTGTTGCGTCAGATGCTGCGGCAGGCCTGTGAACAGCCCCTCCAGCGGTGACCAGACGCTGGAGATCACCGCCAACGCCGGAGTGGTGCAAGCCCGCCAGCTGGTGCGCGCCCTCGCTCTGGAGTGCCGCTTCTCCCTGGTCGAGCAGACCAAACTGATCACCGCGGCCAGTGAACTGGCCCGCAACACGCTCATTCATGGAGGCGGCGGTGCGATGACCGCCGCCCTCGTGGAGGAACGCGGCCGGCGCGGTGTGCGCCTGGTCTTCCGCGACCGAGGACCCGGCATCGCCGATGTGGACCTGGCACTGACCGACGGCTGGACCTCCGGCGGCGGCATGGGCCTGGGACTGTCCGGCTCCAGGCGGTTGGTCGACGACTTCGTTCTCGACACCAGCCCAGGACAAGGAACCACCGTGACCATCACGAAGTGGAAGCGATGACGAGCCCCGGCTCCGCGTCGATGTGGGACTGCGAGGACGTGGCCTGGTTCCGCGACCAGCCGGAAGCCGCCCGAGGTGCCGCCGCCGCCCTCGGCCGGCGGATCGGCCTGGGAGAACAGCGCAGTTCCCAGCTCGTCCTCGCGGTCGCCGAACTGGCCGGAAACATCGCGAAGCACGCCATCGACGGCTCCCTCCTTCTGCGCGTCCTGCGCAACGAAGCCACTGCCGGCGTCGAGGTACTGGCCGTGGACAACGGCCCGGGAATCGCCGACGTACCGGCTGCGCTGAGGGACGGTGTGTCGACGACCGGCACCCTCGGCATCGGCCTCGGTGCCGTCCAGCGCTTGGCCGACTCCTTCCACATCCACTCCCAGCCCGGCGTGGGGACCGTACAGGTCGCGCGGTTC
This sequence comes from Streptomyces sp. M41(2017), assembly GCF_002078175.1. Lineage (GTDB taxonomy): Bacteria > Actinomycetota > Actinomycetes > Streptomycetales > Streptomycetaceae > Streptomyces. The sequence continues at coordinate 5,495,390 of NZ_MWFK01000001.1, forward strand.
TGGCCGCGCCCCGAACCTCCTTCCGCAGCCGGCGAGTCGATGGTGGGAGGCATCACCCGGCCCATCGGCGGCGAGCAGGTCTGCGGCGACGCCTGGGCCGTCCGCACGGACACCGGCGAGCAGGCATCCCTCCGACACTCCGAGAGCACCACCCGACGCGGAACTTCCGGGTCCGCTCCGGATTGGTCAGCCCTGACGGGCCGGCCGGCCGCGGCGCGCACCACGACGAGCTCCGAGCGGGTCTCCTCTCCGCGCCCGGGCACCGTGGGCCGTCCCGCCGCGGTGCGTGCCGCCGTCGCCGGGCCGGGCGAGGGCGTCCTGGTCATGTCCTGTGACGGGCTCGGTCACGGTCCGATGGCCGCAAGGGCCGCGCAGGCGGCCGTTCACGCCTTCAAGACGGGTACGGCCCGCACGCCGGAGCAGGCGATGGAGCAGGTGCACGGGGCGTTGCGCGGAACGCGCGGTGCGGCGGTGGCCATAGCCCGCCTGGAACCGGACGGCCGACTCCTGTTCTGCGGGGTCGGGAACATCACCGCGGCCCTGGTCACGAACAGCAGCCGTAGCACGTTGCTGTCCCATCCGGGCATCACGGGCCACCAGATGCATCAACTACGGACCTACGAGCACCGCTTGCCCGCCCACGGGATCCTGGTGATGCACTCCGACGGGCTCAGCGAGCGCTGGACCCACAGGGACCTGGCGGGCCTGATCCATCACCCGCCCGCGTTGATCGCGGCGGCTCTGATGCGGCAGGCCGGGACCCGACGTGATGACGCCAGTGCGGTGATCGTCAAGGCCGCGCTGTGACCGTACCTGCCGCCCGTACGACCGGCGCCACGGCTCTGCTGGTGACACCCCTCAGCACGGAGCAGGACATCTTCGCGCTGCGTCGCCACGCCAAGGCCGTCGCCTCGGCCGTCCGGCTGGAGGACAGGGAGCAGGTGCGGCTGGCGACCGCGGTCAGTGAGCTGGGGCGCGACCTGCTGCGGCCCTCCTCGATGACCGCGGTGTTCAGCCTCCAGCAGGAGCCGCCCGCGCTTCGTACCCTGCTGCAGTGGCGCGACGACCGTGCCCCCAGCCGCGAGTCGCTGACCGCGATCATCCGGCTGCTGCCACAGACACGCTACGAGCCGGCCCCCGGCGAGCCGGGCCACTCGGGCGGCGGCCGGATCGAGATCGTCTGCGCCATCCCCGAACTCGCCGCGCGGGACCTGAAGATCGAACAGGTTCTGGCGCTGCTGGAGTCGGACGGTCCCGCCAGCGCGATCGACGATCTGCAGGCGCAGTCGAGGGACCTGATCAACGCGCTCCAGGAAGCCCATGCCCAGCGCGACGAACTGGAACGGCTGAACGAGGAGCTGACCGAGACGAACGCCGGGGTGATGGCTCTCTACGCGGAACTGAGCGTCGAGCACAAGGACGTCGTCGAGCGCTTCGGCCAGGAACACGAACTCGCCCTGGCGCTGCAGCGCACCTTCCTGCCCGCGACGCTGCCCCGGACCCCCGGCGTGGAACTGGCTGTGCGCTACCTTCCCGCCGCCGCCACGACCGAGATCGGCGGAGACTTCTACGAAGCGGTCACCACACGACAGGGGCTGCTGCTCGCCGTCGGAGACGTGGTCGGCCACTCACTGCAGGCCGCCATGGTGATGGGCGAGATACGCCATGCGCTGCGGGCGTACGCCGCCCAGGACCACCCACCGCACGTTCTGCTGGAGCACCTGGACCGGCTTCTGAGGCTTCACCAGCCGGGATGGACCGCCACCGTGTGCATCGTGCTGGTCGACCCCGGCAACGCGCGGCTCCACATCGCCAACGCCGGCCATCTCCCGCCTCTGCTCACGGCGGCAGGCGGGACACCCCGCTACCTGACCGAGCACGGCCCGCTCCTGGGTCTGGGACTGCCGCAGCCCGCCGCTGTCAGCCACCCGGTAGAACCGGGCAGCCGGCTGCTCATGATCACCGACGGGCTCATCGAGACGCGTGACAGCGACCTCCGCGACCGCATGGAGCTCCTCCGCGCGGCGGTGGCCGACGGAGCCGCGGAACCGGAAACCCTGTGCGGCGAACTGGTCGACGCCTTCGGTGGGGAGGCGGACGACGACATCATCGTCTTCACCGCCCGGCTGCAACCGCCCGAGGCCCCCTCCCAGCCGGGGTTCGACTGAGTGGGAAACCACAGGCGAGTCGCCTGATCCCGACCGCGCGGCAGCGGACGGGTCTCCGCCACTCGTGAAACGGCTGCGCTCTGCCCGTCCGGCAAGGGGGCAGAGCGAGCGGTCCCACCCGCGTCAGCGGGTACGGAGGTGGCGGAAACCGGGAATCAGGCCGCGACGAGCGCCTTCTCGCGCTCCGGCATCTCGACCCTGGCCTTCTTGTTCGGCAGCGACAGCCGGAAGACCTTGTGCCACGCGGAGAACACCTGCTTGGGCAGCGGCCCGGTGACGTAGTCCAGCTCGTACTTCTCGAACAACGCCCGGACCTTGACGGCGACCTCGGCGTACCGGTTGCTCGGCAGGTCGGGGAAGAGATGGTGCTCGATCTGGTGCGACAGGTTGCCGGTCATGAAGTGCATGGCCTTGCTGCCGCTGATGTTCGCCGAGCCCATCATCTGGCGCAGGTACCACTGGCCCCGCGTCTCGTTGTCGATCGACCGGCGCTCGAAGACCTTCACGCCCTCCGGGAAGTGCCCGCACATGATCACCGAGTGGGTCCAGACGTTGCGGACCACGTTCGCCGTGAATGTCGCGGCGAGCGTGCTGAAGAACGACGGGCCCGACAGCAGCGGGTGGATCACGTAGTCCTTGAGCACCTGCTTGCGGATCTTGCGGCCCACGGCCTTGGCCCGGGCGCGGAACTCCGGACTCCTGCGGCGGCTCTTCTCCAGGTTCCTGCCGAGCTCCAGGTCGTACGCGGCGATGCCGTACTCGAAGAAGCAGGCATTGATGAAGTTCCACAGCGGCTGGCCGAGGTGCACCGGGTGCCACTTCTGGTCCTCGTCGACGCGCATGATGCCGTACCCGAGGTCGTTGTCCTTGCCGATCACGTTCGTGTACGTGTGGTGCAGCTCGTTGTGCGAGTGCTTCCACTGCTCGGCCGGCGAGACGTGGTCCCAGTCCCAGGTGGTGGAGTGGATCTTCGGATCCCGCATCCAGTCCCACTGGCCGTGCAGGATGTTGTGACCGATCTCCATGTTGTCCATGATCTTCGCCACGGACAGACCGGCGGTGCCGATCAGCCACGCGGGCGGGAAGATCGAGAACAACAGCACGCCCCTGCTGACCAGCTCGAGTTTGCGCTGCGCCGAGATCACCTTGCGGATGTAGGCGGCGTCCTTCTCGCCGCGGCCGGCGATCACCCCGTCGCGGATGGCGTCCAGCTCGCGGCCGAGCTCTTCGATCTGCTCCGCGGTCAGGTGGGCGGTGGGGTCGATAGCGGTCAAGGTGTTCCTACCGTTCGATGTCGCAGGGGCCCGCCGCGGCGGACACGCAGGTCTGGATGAGGACGCCCGGCTCGGCCTCGGTGATCTCGCCGGTTCGAAGGTCGCGGACGGCGCCCGCCTTGAGCGGAGTGACGCAGCCGAAGCAGATGCCCATGCGGCAGCCGGAGGGCATGAGCACGCCGGCCTCCTCGCCGACGTCCAACAACGGTGTGGCGCCGTCCGCGTCGACGGTCCTGCCGGTGGTGCTGAACGTGACCTCGCCACCGTCGCCGGCGACGACGATGCGGGGGCGGAAGCGTTCGGTGTGCAGGCGCTCGTGGACGCCGTGCTCGGTCCAGTGTGCCTCGGCGGCGTCGAGCAGGCCCGCGGGCCCGCAGGCCCAGGTCTCCCGCTCGGCCCAGTCGGGAACGAGTTCGTCGAGACGGGAGATGTCGAGCATGCCGCCCGTGTCGGTGTGCAGCTCGGTGAGACGCAGTTTCTTGTCCGCGACCAGGCCGTGCAGGTCGTTGCGGAAGATCACGTCCTGCGGCCGCGGCGCGGAGTGGACCATGACGACGTCGTCGAACTCGGTGTCGCGCAGCATGCCCATCACCGGCGTGATGCCGCTGCCGGCGGTCAGGTAGAGCACCTTGGCCGGCCTGGCCTTCGGCAGCACGAAGTCACCGGTCGCCTGGTCGAGCTGGATCAGCGTGCCGGGTGTCGCCCGGCGGACCAGGTGGTTGCTGACCTTGCCGTCCGGGATCGCCTTCACGGTGATCGTGACGCGTCCGTCCTGGCGGTTCGTCGGTGAGGTGAGCGAGTAGGCACGCCACAGGCGCACGCCGTCGACGTCGACGCCGACCCGCACGTACTGACCGGCCGTATGGCCGCGCCAGCCCCGTCCCGGCCTGATCACGATGGTCGCGGCGTCATCCGTCTCGGGGTGCACGGCCTCGATGCGTCCTCGCAGGTCGGCGCCCGCACGCAGCGGGCTGACCAGGTCGAGGTAGTCCGACGGCAGCAGAGGCGTCGTGACCATCTCCAGCAGCTTCCAAGCCCTGCTGCGGAGGGCTGCACTCGTCATGACTCCAGCTTGATGCGCCGCCGGGCGTAAAGTCCTGTCCGTAGGACGTGAATCTGGTCGGCAGAATTGTTCGTAGGGAACAAAAGATGAGCCATGCAATTCAGAGAGTCACCGAGCTCGCACTGGATGAGACGACGGTCACCGTACTTCGGGCCGACCTGAAGACCACAGCCGACGAGATCGTCCAAGCGATCATCGACGAGGTCCCTCCCTACGCCAACGCCCTGTCCGGCCGCATGGGCGGCACCATCCGCCGAGCCGTCCGCACCGCCCTGGGCCACTATCTGAACGTCGCGAGCGGCAACGTCACGGGCGGCGACGCAGGTGACGCGGCCTACGAGCTGGGCCGGGGCGAGGTGCGCGACGGCCGCTCCATGGACGCCTTGCTCGGCGCCTACCGCGTCGGCGCCCGCGTGGCCTGGCGATGCCTGGCCGCGGGTGCGGTGCCCGCGGGGCTGCCTGCCGCCGAGGTCGCCAAGTTCGCCGAGCTGACGTTCGCCTACATCGACGAGCTCTCCGCCGCCAGCGCCGCAGGTCATGCCGACGAACTCGCCGCCCAGGGCCGGGCCCATGAACGCCACTTGGAACAACTGGTCCGCGACCTCCTCGCCGGCGCGAGCCCGGACGCGCTGTTGGCCTCCGCCCAACGGGCCGGGTGGCAGCCCCCGGTTTCACTGACCGCGGTCCTGCTGCCCGCCGCCCAGGCCCGCCCCGCCTACCGCACGCTCGATCCGAACACCCTCGTTCTCGACGATCTGCCGGACGCCTCCGGCGTGCTGCTGGTCCCCGACGCCGACCGCTCCCATCTCCTGAGGCAACTGACCGACCGCACCGCCGTGGTCGGCCCGGCCCGGCCATGGACGCGCGCATCCGCGTCGTACGCACGAGCCGCACGCGCGCGCTTCCTCTCTCCCGATATCCGCGACACCGAGGACTACCTGCCCGAACTGGTGCTGAACGCCGACGTGGACGCGTTCGCGGACTTGCGCGCCCGCGCCCTCGCGCCGTTGCGGACCTTGCCTGTCGCGACCGCGCGGCGGCTTGAGGACACCTTGCGGGCGTGGCTGCTGCACCATGGCCGGCGCAACGAGGTGGCGGCGGCGTTGTTCGTCCACCCCCAGACCGTCCGCTACCGGATGTCTCAGCTCCGGGAGCTGTTTCCGGACCTCGGATCGCCGCAACGGGTCTTCGAACTGACACTGGCGGTCGGTCCCCGGGTCAGCTGACTTCCTCGACCGTCCGCGACCGCGTTCGCGAGGAGGGCGGTGGCGAGTGGCGTGACGGTCGGCCGGGTCGAGGCGGCGACGGTCGCCGTACCGGCGGCGGGCAAGGCGTGGGGAACCGGGGAACCTCACCTCTCCGCCGGCCGGCCCTGTCGGCGGGCCGAGCGACGTCGACTGCGGCGCACGCGTGCACCTCGTGGTGAGCTGCTCAGGCGAGGATGAGCGGCAGCCTTCCCGCGGTGTCTCCGAGGTCGGCCGTCTCGACCGCGCTCGGCCGACGTCGCCCTGTACCGATGAGCAGCGCGTCCGTGTCCGTGAACGTGACCGGGAATGCGGCACCCGCGATCTTCTCCAGGGCTGTCCGGGAGGCTCCCAGGGTCTGGGCGGGCGGCCCCGGCGCGGACGGCAGGTGGGCGACGAGGTCGAGGTGGTGCAGTGTCCATTCGAGGACGTACGCGGACAGGTAGTCGTCGGTGGTCAGGATCTTGTCCTGGGTGATGACGCGCTGAGCGGGATCGGCGAGTCGGGCGGCGCGGCCCGCGGCGGAGCCGACGTCATCGAGGTGGAACGTGAGCCGGCTCGGCTCGCCGTATGCCGCGGCCAGCCGTGGGATCAGCGCGGCGAGGGGATCGTCACCGCTGGGGGGTTCGGCGAGCAGTTCCCAGTACGTGGCGGCGTCGGCGGTAGCCGCCTTGTCGGTCGGCGTGACGAGGGTGATCAGCACGTCTTGGGCGTCGATGACCAGATGGCAGACGAGATCTTGCACGAGCCAGCCGGTGCAGCCGGAGGGCTGTCCGAAGTCGGCGTCACGGAGATCGGCGACTGCGGTGCGCAGGGCCGCCCAGGACGTTGAGAAGAGATCCACCTCGGCACGGTAGGGCGGGCCTGGGCGACGGGCAAGCGGAGGGGCACGCCGATGTCTCGGCCGATGACCCGCGAGGCGCCTGTGCCGAGGGCCTCGGTCGCCCTCAGCCGTCGGTCGGGGGCGCCCCGTCGACCGGCCCCGGGTCGTCGGGAAGCAGTGGGCGCATGAAGGTGCGTTCATAGCGCAGTACGCAGCCGCTTTCGTCGCGAATGCGGTCCGCTTCGATGAACTCGGGTTCCCGGCCGAACAGTTGCCGGTATTCCTCGTAGGCGGCCAGGCTCGCAAAACTGAACAGGGCCAGAGCTTCGTCACTCGCCCCCTCTGAGGGAAGGAAGTAGCCGTGGTGCGTGCCGCCGTGAGCCTGCACCAGTTCCATCCAGCGGCGGCCGAACTCCTCGAAAGCCGCGATCCTCTTCGGGTCGATGACGTACCGCACGACGCATGTGATCATCAATCAAGACTAGGCCGCCGCAGGCAGATCGCCAGATCGCCAGATAGCCAGGTCGCCCCGCCCCGGAATCTGGCCAAGGCGCCTACCCGGGGAATGCTTGCGCGGGCCACGTCCCCCAGGCTCGGGACGCCCTGGGCTCCGTCGATGGCCTCCCGGTAGGCCACGTGACGGCCTGAACGTGGGGGAGGACGATCGCGGCCAGAACCGCACGATCTCCTGGTGACACAGTCGCAACGTGCGTCGACACCCTTCCGACCCTTGACCCCCGATGGTCCAGACCAATAGCTTCTCGTGCAGATAAGTCCACCGCTGTGTACGGCACTTGCACCACGCCTCAGAGGAATGAGCTCCGTTATGCGCCTACGCCCGCGTCCTCGCCGAAGACTTCTCTCCCGAGCGGCCGTTGCCGTCACCTCGTTCTCCCTGCTCGCCGCGTTCGCGCCGGCAGCCGCCGCCCACGGTGACCACCACCAGGACACCCCGCGCCGCGTCGGCTACTTCACCCAATGGGGCGTCTACGGGCGCGACTTCCAGGTACAGGATCTCGACCGCAGCGGCGCTGCCGCCCGGCTCACCCACGTCAACTACGCGTTCGGCAACATCGGCACCGACGGCAAATGCCTCATGGGCAACGTCCCCGGCGAGTCGGATCCGTGGGCCGACTACGAGCGCCCGCTGGACGCCGAGAACTCGGTGGACGGCATCGCCGACAGCGACACCCAGGCCCTCGCGGGCAACTTCAACCAGTTGCGGGAACTCAAGGCGGCGCACCCCGGCCTCAAGGTGATGATCTCGCTGGGCGGCTGGTCCTGGTCGACCCACTTCTCGGATTCCGTCCGCACGCCCGCCGCCCGCAAGGCACTGGTCGCCTCCTGTGTGGACCTCTACCTCAAGGGCAACCTGCCCCAGGACGGCGTCCGCGGCGGCGCCGGTGCCGCTGCCGGCGTCTTCGACGGCGTCGACCTGGACTGGGAGTGGCCCGGCTCCGAGGGCGACACCGACACCGTGTACCGCCCCGAGGACAAGCGCAACTACACCGCTCTCGTCGCGGAGTTCCGTCGTCAGCTCGACGCCTACGGCCGCACCCGCCACCACCACTACGAGCTGTCCGCGTTCGTCCCGACCGCACCCGCCAAGATCGACGCGGGGTTCGAGGTCAGCAAGATCATGAAGGACTTCGACTTCGTCAACCTGCAGGGCTACGACTTCCACGTCAGCGGTGAGAAGACGACGGCCCAGCAGTCCGCCCTCTACGCCCGCGACGACTTCAGCGTCGACGGCACGGTGGACGCGTGGCTGCGGCGTGGCGCCCCCGCCCGCAAGCTCGTCGTCGGCATGCCGTTCTACGGTCAGGGCTGGACCGGTGTCAGCGGCGGCGGCGACGGCCTGGGCCAGCCGGCCACGGCGGCCGCCCCGGCCAAGTGGGCCAACGGCTACGCCGACTACAAGGAACTGAAGGCCCTGGCGGGCACGGGCCAGTACCGACTGCACCGCGATCCCCGCGGCGGCCACGCCTGGCTCTTCGACGGCACGACCCTGTGGACCTACGACGACCCGCAGGTGCTCACGCTGAAGTCCCGCTACGTCCGGGCCAGGGGACTCGGCGGCGCGATGTTCTGGTCCCTGGACGGCGACACCCCTGACGGGGAACTCGTACGGACCGTCGACCGCGCCCTCGGCCACTGAGCCTCGGGCACCGAACCCCGTGCGGGGTGGCCTCACACCGGCCACCCCGCACACCAGCGCGTGGACTGCGGGACCCTCGACGAACAGCGGCACCACACCAGCAGACAGCTGATGCGCCTGTCCGGCACCACCGAAGGGACCGCAGTGCGCTGTGTCGGCACCGCCTGCGCGGAGCGCACCACGAGCCCGCCCGGGTAGCGGGCCCGCTCCGTCCCGATGGCGCAGCTGAAAGCCATTGGAGGTGCAGCCGTGAGTCCGGCATCATCCCCCTGTGATGGTGATGCAGCCCGTTCTGGAGGTCTTCGCCGCGGACGACTTCGCGCTCTGGCCGACCGGTGAACGTGAGTCGTACGGCCACCTGGTGCTGAGTGGAGAGCTGACTCCGGCGGAGGTAGGCACGGCGGTCATGCGGATCGCCGCCTGCAACGACTTCGAGCCGGAGGAGGAGCAGGGGCCGTGCCCGACCGATCCGCTCGGCTCATTCCTGCACGGGCTGCTCACCATGCCTGATCTGTTCGCCGCCGGAGGGTTCCGGATGACCGACCCCGCCACCGGCACCGTCTTCGTCGAGCCGGGCTGCTGCAACGGCCTGGAGACCTGGCGGGACTGGCTGGAGGTGCTCGACGGCACCGGCTACTCCTCCTTCGGCCACGATCCGTTCTCGGTGGCCGAACGCGTCGGCGACGGCATCCGGCTGACCTTCGACGCCCACGGGACGGACGGAAGCCCGGTGATCGAGCTGCCCGCAGACCAGGTACGAAAGCTCGTCGCGGGTGCCGAGCAGGATGTGCGGGACTTCCTCGGCCTCGTCGGCACCTGGGCTGAACGGCAGATGCCGGCACGTGCTGCCGCCGTCACTGCCGCCCTGGCACGGGCACTTGACCTGGCGTCCACACCATGACCAGTTTCCTGACCCGCCGAGCGCACGTGCATGACGCCCACCTGTCCCTCCGACGCAGGCACAGCGCGCTGCGGACCTGCATCACCCTCTTCGCTCCCTACGGTTTCCGGGCGACGTACCACCACCTCACGCTGAGCGCCGCGATCCCCCGGCGGCTCGAAGGGGACCCGGACGCGCTGGTGCGGGCGGTGGAGGAACTCCATGAGGCGCGGGTGCTGTGGCTCGCGCGGGCGGAGGAGTACGCCGCGCACCGCCGGGCCGAGAAGCGGGCCGGGCGGCGGTCCGTACCGCCCCCGCGACCGTGGTGGCTGCGGAGGACGTGGGAGAGCCCGGAGCGCGTCTGGCACCTGGACCCGTTGCGCCACCCGTCGCTGCGTCTCTCCGAGTAGGTCCGGCGGCAGAACGCGATTCTGGACGGTGCCGAGCCGCCTGGCTGCCCGGCGTGCGGGGAGGAAGGACCGCGGGTGCTGAACTCGACCGGGCACGGCTGGAACGAGCTGTGCCGACGGTGCGCGTGGGTGCTGGCGCCATGTCCCTGCGGGCAGCGGCACCCGTATCAGCCGGAGATCCCCGGCAGTTGGAACGGGATCCGGCAGCGGGCGCACATGAACGATGACGGCATGCCGAACCCGCATTGGCCTGCCGGCTAGTTCAGTTGGACGCGACACAGCGAACACCCGGACCATCGGGATCCGGCTACCGCACAGTGGAGACCATGACAGCCGAGCTCCGGCGCCTTCGATCGGGACCGGCGGCCGAGGACGACCAGTCCCGGCCGTTTCTGGTGCGCCTCCGGTTCACGGCCGAGGACCCCGCCCAGGTCCTGGCCAACGCGCGTGCGGTACTGACACGTGTGGTCGCACAGGTGGATGACTGGCCGGGGGATGAGGTGTGGCCGCACCTGCTGCCGACCTGGTTCATCCAACGGTGCGCGCCCGAGGCCCCGGAACCGGACCAGGGCGAGCCCTTCGACGTCGCGGCGTGGCTGCGTCGTTGGCGGGCGATGATCTCGGACCGGAGAGCGGCCGTCGATGAGGGGCGGTGGACGCTTTCGGATTGGCTGTACTACTTCGACCCGACCGATGAGGGAAGGGGAGATGATCGCAGCTGGTGGTGGTGGCATGCAGGGATCGACGCGTCGGGCGGCTGGGTGCAGGTGGCCACCACTGGCCGGCCCTTCGGGAGTGGTTCGCTGTCTTGGCTGATCGAGGCGAGCGGGGGTGCGGATCTCGTCTACGGACCGTGAACGGAGGCTCGCCGTGATCGCGGAATACGGTTGACAACAGGTCGGGGAATCGCGGGGCGAGGATGGGGTGGCATGGGAGTCGCAGCGACGACGGTCCGCGCGGTGAACGGGTTGACCGCGCGGTGGGCGGGGGTGTCGGAGGGCGGTACGACGTTCTCGGCAGCCGGTGTATGGCCTCTGTTGGCCCTCCTGGCCGATGGAGCGGGAGGTGCGGCCCGGGCCGAGTTGGCCGAGGCTCTCGGACTTCCCGCCGGGCAAGCGGCCCACTCCGCACATGAGTTGCTCGCGGCAATGGGCAGTATGCGGGGACTCGACACGGCCCTGGGTCTGTGGACGCGGCGGACCCTGGAGCTGCGGAAGGAGTGGCTGGCGGGGCTGCCGGTCGATGCTCACGGAGTGCTCACCGGTGACCCGGCCTCCGACCACCGGGCGCTGGACGCCTGGGCGGTGCAGCGGACCGGCGGGTTGATCGACGGTATGCCGGTCATGCTGAACCAGGCCACGCAGCTGGTGCTGGCGAGCGCGCTGATCCTGCGCACACAATGGCTGAGCCCCTTCCACGAGCTGCCCTTGGACACCGCGTACAAGCCATGGGCCACCGTGCCGCGGATGGGCCTGCGGCGCTCCAGTACGGTGCTGGACCGGGTGGGCGTGACCGACACACCCGGCGGACATGTCACCGCACTGAAGGTGCTGGGCAACAACGCCCTGGACGTTCATCTGCTTCTCGGCGAGGAGGGCATGACGCCGGGGCACGTGCTCAGAGTCGGGGTCGACATCCTCGCCGGCCGGTGCACGGTCGTGTCGGGACCGCGGCTGCCCTACGGCAATGTGGGACCCGGGTTGCTGGTGGAGAAGGTGCGCAGTGCGCGACCCGAGCCGCCGTCGCTGGAGGTGACGACAGCGGCATTCACGATGAACGCGGGCCACGATCTGCTGAAGCTGCACGGGTTGTTCGGGCTCACGACCGCACGGGACACGTCGCGCGGACACTTCCCCGGCATCAGCGACCTCCCGCTCGCCATCGAGTCGGCCAACCAGAAGACGATGGCCAAGTTCGGCGCGTTGGGTTTCGAGGCCGCCGCGGTGACGGCATTCGCCCTCGGCCCGTCGGGCGTACCCGAACTCCGCTACCTGACCACCCGGATCAGCGCCGCGTTCGACCGCCCCTTCGGCTTCCTCGCCGTGCATCGCCACACGCGCCTCGTGCTGACGGCGGGCTGGGTCACGGATCCGTTGCCGTTCCCCGAGGAGGAGTGGGGGGACGAGTGGTGAGCGCGACGACGCGCGGCGGCTTCACGCCGCGGTTACGAGGGCCACCGGGGTCTGTCCTACGGCTGCGATGGGCCACAGCCAGATCCCGACCGGTCCGGCGGTCTGCTGGACTTCGTCGAAGGTCGCGAAGATGCCGACCGGCACGGAGATGAACGCGAACGAGATCGCGAACACCTGGAAGGAGCCGAGTGTCCGCTTCGGCTCCTGCTGGTAGCCCCCAGCCTCGATGGAGCCCGCATCGTCTTGGGCATCGGAGGACTCCACCCATCGAGGCCACCTCACCTTCCAGGGCCCCTCCAGTGCACTGGATAGGCCGCAGGCGCGGACCGATCGAAGCATCCGCAGTGCGAGTCGACGACGCGCGTGGAGGCGGTTCGATGCCGCAAGAGGAGGCAAAAGTGATAACTAAGGTCGTAAGGGTGGGCCTTGACGGGTCCGCTGCGCTCGGTGGTCGGCAGTAAAGGATGCTCCCTCATGACGTCGCAGGCCGCGGACTTTCGGCAGGAGCGGGTCGTTCTGGCCGGCTTCGGCAGCGGGCACGGTGCCGAGTACATGGTGGGGTCCCCCGGCCGCGGATTCCGCAGGATGGCTCGCAGGGGAGCAGTGACAGCTGTGGGGGCAGGTGGAAACGCGTACGGCTCAGTGCGGTTGAGGCAGGCGCGCGTGCTGACGGCGAAGGGCTTGGTGCGTGCGCTGCTGCGCGTCTGTTTTTCGCGGACGGTGGGACCCATGGGCCTGTTCTCGACCGTGAAAGGGGCGACGGCCGGGGTTCACGCGGCAGGCGTATGCCGGAGCCACGTCGATTCCGATACGAGCGAGGGCCACCGGAACGTCGCCGAAGCGGGTCCTGATGCTGTCGTCACGCTGAGTCGGGGTGCAGACGCAGAGATCCGGCAGGCGGTCGCGGCAGCAGCCGCCGACCGTGCGACACGCGGTTGGGAGGGCCCGCTCACCGCGTTCCTCGGAGCCCAGGATCCGGGCCCTGTTCACGCCGGTGTCCGTGCCGCTGTCGCCCACCCGGCCAAGTGAGTGACGGAGCCGGCCGCGGGCCGGAGACCTTGCGGGGATCGAGGCCGACCCGCGGCAGGGTGGTACGCACGCTCCTTCGGATGGCGGGATCCGCCGCCGCTCTGGTGACCTTGTATTTTCTGCTGCCCCTGGACCGTTCCTCCGCCGGGGTCGCGGTCACGATCCTGATCGTCGGGTTGTTCGGGTTCGTCGCCCTGGTGGCCTTTCAGGTTCGTTCGGTCATGCGATCGCCGTTTCCCGGACTGCGGGCAGTGGAGGCCCTGACGACCAGCGTCCCGTTCTTCCTGCTGCTGTTCGCGGGCACCTACGTCGTCATGGCCAAACTCTCGGACGGCAGTTTCGGCATCCCGCTGACCCACACCGACGGCCTGTACTTTGCCGTCACCGTCTTCGCGACGGTCGGCTTCGGCGACCTCACGGCCAAGAGCGAGGCGGCCCGTCTCGTGGTCACCGGACAGATGATCGCGGACCTCGTCATCCTGGGTGTCGCTGTCAAAATCATCACCGGTGCTGTCAGCCGACGCCGCGCACTGGGGGACGACAGCGGCTCCTAGCGTGCCGAGGCCTTATGTCGGCACCGCCGATTCCGCCGGGTGCCGCCACGACGACAAGGCGATGACCAGCGCACGTGCGCGCCGCGAGGCCGGTCCGGCCGCTTGGGCGGCGCCGCGTCGGCATCAGTCCCGCATCGACCGTCAGGATGTTGTGCGAGGAACGGTTGATCAGCCTGGCTGGTGGGGTAGAACAGGTGTCGGGTGCCCTCCGGTGACGGAGGGGTGCCTCTCACAGATCAGCCGGGGGAAGCTCCGGCGCTATTTCGAAGGACAGCAGTATGGCCAGCGGCACCGTGAAGTGGTTCAACTCCGAAAAGGGCTTCGGCTTCATCGAGCAGGAGGGCGGCGGCCCGGACGTCTTCGCCCACTACTCCAACATCTCGGGCAACGGATACCGAGAGCTGGTCGAGGGCGAGCACGTCACCTTCGACGTCACCCAGGGCCAGAAGGGCCCCCAGGCCGAGAACATCGTCCGCGGCTGACACCGGCAGCCCGTCGCCACCCAAGGCCTTCGGAGCCGCGGGCTTGATCATCAGCGTGTGAAGAGGGGCCCGGCGCAGTCGGGCCCCTCCACCGTTCGCGCGTCTTGCATCAGGGGGCTGGTCAAGGGGTCGACTACCGTCCGCATGGCCGAGTTCGTGTCCAGGAGCTGCCGGAACATCCTGGGCCGAGGGGCTCGACGGGGCCGAGGTCGTCTTCCTCGCCGGACTCCACGGGATCTCGTTCAGGTCGGTGCTGGGACCGGAGAATCCCCGGTCGCGCCTGCCGAACCTGCCTCGCATACGGCTCAGCCCGTGGTCCAAGTCCTTCGGAAGGTAGGCGCATCACCGCTGGAACGCGTCGTCGACCGACTACGCGGCGATTTGGTTGCTCGCCCTGTCCGGCGGGGACGCCGCCCCGGGGCGATGCGGACGTGTCGGCCATCTCCCGGCGGTTGGTGGGTAGCCGTCGGCCCTCCCTGTGGCCGTCTCACCCCGCCGTACCCGGATGGTCTTCCACCGCGGGGGCAGACGTGTGAAGCTGCTGCGTCGAACGGACCACGCATCCGTCTGCCCATGTCCGGTGCTGGAGAGGATGACCGCATGAAGCCCACGAAACACCGCTACAGCCTGACGTGGACCGACCCGGACGGTGTGCCGCAGGCGGCGGCCGGCCACTACGACAAGCGCGCGGCCACCAAGCGTCGGCGCGCACTGAAATCGGTCGGGTGCACCCGGGTCGAGGTCGTCGTGGTCGAGCCCGGAGAGCTTCCGGAGCCGGCGCTCTGAGGGGCCGGTCCCGCGTCGAGTCGGGCCGGGTGCGCTCAGCGGCGCAGGCGCCAGGTGCCGTAGGGGCAGGCGACAGCGGCGGTGATGACAGAGAAACCCGCATCTCCGACGAGCCGGTAGACCCCTGCGACACACCCGACCACGACGGGCCGATTCACGTCAGGCTGTGGACAGCGGATCTCCGCCCTCCAGGCCGCTGATTTCGGGGACGCAGCCGGGGAGCAGCCGAGAGGCCTGGAGGGCCGTCTCTTTGTCGAGGGGACCGATCACGCAGGGTTGCGTTTGAGGATCGCCGCGTTCAATGCCGTCGCGAATCCGCACCACCCCGCGTACGGGAGCAGCGCGCGGGCTGCCGACCGGTCGACGTCCGCGGTGCGCCGGATGAGGGCGATGTTGCTCAGGTCGATCAGGAGCGTGCCGAGCAGTCCGGCCCGCGCGCTGTGCCGACGGAAGAAGAGCCAGTTCCACGAGGCGTTGAGCACGAGATTCGCGCCCAGGGATGCTGCCAGGGCTCCTCGCTGCGCGTTCGTGGCACGGGACAGAGCGTGTCCGCCCGCCCAGGCGAGAGAGGCGTACAAGGGTGTCCATACCGCGCCGAAAGCCCACGGGGGCGGCTGGAAGGACGGTTTGTCGAGGCGCCGGTACCAGGTGCTGTCCGGGTCCACGGCCACCGCTCCGGCCACCGCGGTCGCGGTGACCGCTGTTGCGGCGGCCACGTACGGCCATCGGCTGTCCGCCCTGCTGTGCCCCTCACTCAAGAGCTTCATGTCCAGCCGAGTCCCCTCTCTGGGGACGTCTCACACCCGCGGCGTTCGGCGCCGGCTCCCGTCCGTTCCGTCGGCACGATCCGGCAGCCGGACTGCCCGCAAGCCGTGCATCGTGCCCGGACAACGGCCGTAAGCCGTGCGTCGTGCCCGGACGACCGCCGCAGGGGCCGCCTCGTACGACCGCACCGCAGCGATCGCCCGACAGTGGCGCGCAGCCGTCACGGACTCGCTTCCGGCGACGACGGCGACGAGGACGGGCCCGGCACGGCTGGTGTCACCGCAGTACTCGGCTGGGGGCCACCAGGACCGCTGCGACTGCGACTCGACATCCGCGGGCAGGATCTCATCTCAGGACCGCCCGCGGTCGCGAAGGTCCCAACCCATCCCCGACCGGGCGAGTTGAGGCCAAAAAGGAGCTCCAGAGTCGGACAGTGCTCCGCGAGGCCGCCGCGACGGGATTCTCGGAGGCGCAACCGCACCTCGGGCAGAGGCCCGGGCCTGTTGCCTGCTGTCTGTCGCGGCGCGGGCCGGCGTGCCGTCAGATCAGTTCGGGTTGCGGCGTGGACGGCTTCGGGGCGGATACCGGCCCCGGTTCCCAGGACGTGTCGGTCCGTACGTAGCGGTGGATCACCGAGCCCATGGCGAGGAGCAGCAGGGGGCCGGCCAGCCAAGGATGGGCGGCCATCTGCACCGGCAGCCAGCGGTACGACAGCAGGAGGGCCGCGAAGACCGTCGAGCCGTGGGCGACGAGCTGGATCCCGGACCGGTCCCAGTTGCGGTCGTGGGCGCGCAGGGCCCCTTCGATGGTGAGCGTGAACACCACACCGGCGATGAGGTCGACGCCGTAGTGGTAGCCGAAGCCGAGGGTCGCGGCGAGGGTGGCGACCAGCCAGAACGTGCCGGCCCAACGCAGTGCGCGGGGTCCCTTGCGGGAGTGGATGAAGATCGCGGTGGCCCACGCGGTGTGCAGGCTCGGCATGCAGTTGCGGGGAGTGATCTCGTCGAACGGCATGGGGTGCGGGGGGTTGAGCGGAGACGGCGTGTTCGGCCAGAGGTCGGCCACGGCCCACGGTGCGCTGGCCGGCATGTGCGGTGCCCAGAGGCTGATCCCCTCCCAGTGTTCGGCGCCGGTGCCGTAGGCGAAGACGGGGCCGACCACGGGGAAGATCAGGTAGAACGCCGGGCCGATGAGGCCGATGGTGAGGAAGGTGCGCACCAGGTGGTGGCGGGGGAAACGGCGTTCGGTGGCCACATGCCGCAGTTGGTACAGCGCGACGACCACCGCGGCCACCGGAAGCTGTCCGTAGACGAAGTCCAGGACGTTGAAGCCGATCGAGCCGGACGCGGTGACGAGCCGGCCGGCGAGCCAGGAGGGGTTGCCCAGGGCGTGGTCGGCGGTCGCCACGTACTGGTCGAGCACCATGGGGCGCGTCCTGGAGGTCAGGTACAGCCAGGCGTCACCCGTCTTCCGGCCGGCCATGAGGATCAGGGCGAGTCCCACGCCCTTGAGCAGCAGGATGCGTTCGGGGCCGGTGCGGCGGGTGAGGGCGAGGACCGCGCAGCCCAGGATCACCCACAGGGCGCCGTTGCCGAAGGGGTGCCCCTCGCCCAGTTCGATGCCGGCCGCCCAGCGGACCAGCCCGAAGACGATGTCGATGCCGATCGCCGTGCCGACGGCGAGGAAGCGCTGGCGCCAGGTGAGGACCACCATCATCAGGGCCATGCTGGCGTAGAGCAGCCCGCCGGACTTGGGTGGCCAGAACACCTCGCGGGCCTGGGTGGTGATCGGGCCCGGCATGCCGTAGTGGCGTACGGCGAGTTCGAGGGCTATGAGGAACCCGAAGACCGCGACGGCCGTCACGGCCCACAGTCCTGTGCGTGGCTGGCGCCGTATGTGTATCAATGCCCGACCGCTTCACTAGATGCTTTTTTGTGCTGCCCGTCCCACTCACCCGGGCAAGACGGAAAGGACCCCGCACGGGTTCCTGACCGGGGGGACTTCGCGTGCCGCTCCGCGGGGAGTCGGTGCCGGCTCCCCGCCGCCCCGGCGGGGAGCGGCTGCTCGGGGAGGACGAAGGGTGGTGCGTGCCCGTGTGTTCCGGCAGCCGCGCCCACTGGATGGATCTCCCCGAGTCCCGAGCCAGGTCGCCGCCTGGATCAGATGAGCGAAACACAGCGGTCTGTGCAGGTCAAGAGGCATGCGGCGGTGGCCGTCGGGTCCTCGCCGCCCGCTTGCCGTGCGCGGGGTGTGGCAGGAGGGCCTGCTGGGGCCGCGGCCCGAGTGATGTCCTACGGCACGCGGAGGAACGTGGTCGCTCTCGGCACGTTGTGCGACAGACCGCGACCTCCGGTGAGACGCACATCAACCCGGAGTCGGTGGAGCCGGGTCACCGGGCCTGTGTCCGCCAGTGCTGTGGGCCGCAGATCCCAGGAGTCCAGGGCAGGGGGGCATCGGGACCCGCCTGAGACGAAGGAGCCCGCCTCGCGTATAGAGGTTGGGATGTCGAGGAGGACCGCAGTGCACGTCACCCGTCGGACCGAGGAGATCCGGACCGTGGTCGGGCCGGTGACGTGCCGGGGTGACGACACGCAGAGGGGTGGTCATCCTGGTCAGTCGCGGGGGAGAGGGACGTTATGACGAGGGCGAAGACCGACTGGAGGCAGAACTCCGCCTGCGGTAGTTCGGACGCGGACGCGTTGTTTGCCGACAGTCCACGGCAGAAGCGGGCCAAGGTGATCTGTATGGGGTGTCCGGTGCGTACCGAGTGCCTGGCCGAGGCGCTCGACGAACGGATTGAGTTCGGGGTGTGGGGCGGCATGACCGAGCGGGAGCGCAGGGTGCTCCTGAAGCGACAGCCGAATGTCGCGTCCTGGCTCTATGTCCTGGATGCGGCTCGGGCCGGCGTGGTCCCCCGGGCCGGCTGACGCCGGGGGAGTCACGCGCCGCGTACTGCACGCCGGACGCTGCCTGAGACTCTCCGGGAAGAGGGGGCGGTGCGGGCCTTGGCAGCGGGCCGGTGCAGGAGAGCGGGGCCGGCACCGGCACTCGTTGACGTCACCTGTCGTCGTTCTTGTCCTCCGGGAGGCGGCCCGTGCGCGCCACGTCGGCGTACCATCGCGCGCTGGCCTTCGGGATGCGCTTGCCGGTCGGATAGTCGACGTAGACGGCGCCGAAGCGCTTGCTGTAGCCGTAGCCCCATTCGAAGTTGTCGAGCAGGGACCACAAGAAGTAGCCGCGGACGTCGACGCCCGCCGCGATCGCCTGCCGCACGGCCGACAGGTGCCCGTGGAGGTAGGCGATCCGTTCCGGGTCCGTCACCTCGCCTTCCGGGTTGACGTAGTCGTCGAACGCGGCGCCGTTCTCGGTGATCATCAACGGCATGGCGGGGTGGTCCGCCTTGAGCCGCAGCAACAGGTCGTACAGTCCGCTGGGATCCACGGCCCAGCCCATCGCCGTGGTACTGCCCGCGGGGCGATGGAAGGCGACCTGGTCGGCGCCCGGCCAGGGGCTGTGGTCGCTCACCCCGTGGCCGTCCGAGTGGTGACCGGCCTCACCGGTGGCCGCGGAGACAAGGGTGGGCGTGTAGTAGTTGACCCCCAGGAAGTCGAGCGGCTGGTGGATCGTGGATGTGTCGCCGTTCCGCAGGAAGGACCAGTCGGTCAGGTGGGCCGTGTCGTCGAGGAGATCCTGCGGGTAGTGGCCTTCCAGGATCGGGCCGGTGAACACGCGGTTGGCCAGTGCGTCGATCCTGCGGGCCGCGTCGACGTCCTCGGCGGACTCGGTGAGGGGGCGCACGTGATGAATGTTGAGCGTGATGGATGCCCGCGCGGAGGACGGCAGTTCGGCGCGCAGTGCCTGAACGGCCTTGCCGTGGCCGAGGTTGAGGTGGTGTGCGGCCCGCAGCGCCGCGACCGGATCAGTGCGTCCGGGGGCGTGGACACCGGAGCCGTATCCGAGGAAAGCGCTGCACCAGGGCTCGTTGAGGGTGGTCCAGGTCTTCACCCGGTCCCCCAGGGCGCGGGCCGCCAGGGCCGCGTAGTCGGCGAAGTGGTCGCTGGTGACGCGCTCCGGCCAGCCGCCCGCGTCCTCCAGCTCCTGGGGCAGGTCCCAGTGGTAGAGCGTGACGACCGGTTCGATGCCGTTCTCCAGCAGGGCGTCGGTCAGGGCTCGGTAGAAGTCGAGCCCCTTCTGGGCGGCAGGGCCGCGGCCGGTCGGCTGCACTCGGGGCCACGACAGGGAGAAGCGGTAGGCGCTCACGCCGAGATCGGCCATGATCGCGACGTCCTCCCGCCAGCGGTGGTAGTGATCGGTGGCCACGTCACCGGTGTCGCCGTTGCGTACCCTGCCGGGGGTGTGCGAGTAGGTGTCCCAGATGGAGGGAGTACGGCCCTCGGCGGAGGCCGCTCCTTCGATCTGATAAGCGGCGGTCGCCGTGCCCCAGGTGAACCCCTGCGGGAATCGGCCGGTGCCCGTGGTGTCCGGGGTGGGAGCGACGCGTCGGATGGCGGTGGTCACGTGAGTCCTTCCAGTGGTGTTGCGGTGCGGGAGGGCGACGGGGTGGTGGGTCTCGAAGACCCGGGCGCGGCGGGTCGGAGGGCCGGTCAGCCCTTGACGGCGCCCTGCATGATTCCGCCGACGATCTGGCGGCCGAAGACGACGAACATCACGAGCAGGGGCAGCGTGCCGAGCAGCGCGCCTGCCATGATCAGCGACTGGTCGCGGACGTATCCCGCGCTCAGCTGCGTGAGGGCGACGGGCACCGTCGGATTGGTCATGTCGAGGACGATGAACGGCCAGAAGAAGTCGTTCCAGGCGTGCACGAACGTGATCATGAACAGTACGGCCATGGGAGCGCGGGCGATGGGCAGCACGATGCTCCAGAAGATGCGCAGGGAGTGTGCACCGTCCACGCGGCCGGCCTCGACGAGTTCGTCGGGGAGCGCCTCGGTCAGGTACTGCCGCATGAAGAACACCCCGACGGCGCTGACGAGGGTGGGGAAGATGACGGCGGGCAGCTTCTGCCCCCAGCCCAGCTCCGCCATCATCATGAACAGCGGGACGACGCCGAGTTGGGGCGGCACCATCATGGTGCCGATCACGAGCATGAGCAGGATGTTGCGGCCCTTGAAGCGGAGTTTGGCGAACGCGAAACCCGCCAGCGTGGCGAAAAGGACGGTGGACAGGGAGATCACCCCGGCCACGATCAGGCTGTTGAGCATGGCCTTGCCCAATGCGGCGTCCTGCCAGGCCTTGACGAGGTTGTCGAGCAGGTGGGGGCCGGGCAGGAACGGCGGGGGCGTCTGGGTGACGCGCGTGTTGTCGGTCGACGCCGCCACCATCGTCCAGTACAGCGGGAAGAGGGAGAACAGCGCCGCGATCCCCAGCAGGATGTAGGCGACCGGGCCCGCGTGATGCTGGCGTCCGGCACCCGGGTGCCGGAAGAGCCGCCGGCCCTGTCCACCCGGTGCCGTGTTCCTGCGCGTTCTCGGTGCGGTCCTGGGGGGCGCGTCCGCCGTACGGACCGGGATGCTGTCTGTGGTCATGGGGATCTCCCGGTCACGCCCTGCGCGCGAGGACGCGCCTGACGACTTGTTGGACGATGAACACGGCGATGAGCAGGAGGAACATCGCCCAGGCGACCGTGGCGGCCCGGCCCATCTGGTAGTTCTTCCAGCCCTCCTCGTACAGCAGCAGTCCCAGCGTCTGGTACTGGTTGTCGGCTCCTCCGGTGATGCCGTTCGGGCCCTGGCCGAAGATCAGGGGTTCACCGAAGAGCTGTGTGGCACCGATCGTGGACAGGACGATGGTGAACACGATGGTGGAGCGGATGCCGGGCACGGTGACCTTGAGGAACTGCTGCCAGCGTGAGGCGCCGTCGATCGCCGCGGCCTCGTAGCGGTCGCGGGGGATCGCCTGCATCGCCGCCAGGTACAGCAGGGCGTTGTAACCGGTCCAGCGCCAGATGACGATCGTGGAGATCGCCGTCTGCGCCGCCCACTTGTTGTTCTCCCAGTCGATGTTGTCGACGCCGACGAGGCTCAGCATCCAGTTGATCATGCCGAAGTCGCGTTCGAAGAGCATGGTGAACACCAGGGCGGCGGCGCCCACCGACGTGGCGTAGGGCGTCAGGGCGGCGACGCGGAAGAACGTGGAGCCGCGCAGCCGGTAGTTGAGCAGGTGGGCGAGTCCCAGGGCCATCATCAGCTGCGGCATGGTCGACAGCACGCCGATGGTGATCGTGTTGAACAGTGCGTTCCAGAAGCGGTCGTCGTCCCACAGGGCCGTGTAGTTGTCGAAGCCGACCCATTCCATGACGTTCAGGGTCGACAGTTCGACGCGGTGCAGGGAGATCCACGAGGTGTAGACGAGCGGGTAGAAGCTGAAGGCGGCGAAGACGATGAAGAACGGGGCGACGAAGGCGTAGGGCGCGCCGCGCACGTCGAGGCGATGCAGCAGCGTACGGCGCCGAAAACCGTCCTCGCCGGTGCCGTTCGCGGCCGGCAGGGCGTGGCCCGGGGCTCCGTCAGGAGGTGTCGAGGTGGAGATGGCCACCGGAAGGGGTCCTTCCTGGAGAGTGTGAGAAGCGGACACGGGCCGGCCCGGCGGCCCGCGCGGGCCGTGCGGGGGACGCCGGGCGGTACGGCGGTTGGGCAGCGGTGCCGACGGTCAGCCGGCGGCCTTCTCGATGCGCTCGTCAGTGGTCTTCCACGCGTCGTTCGGGCTCTTGTCCTGCGCTTCGATCAAGGTCAGGCCCTGCGAGAAGATGTCCTTGATGGTGCCGTCCTTGCGGCCCAGCACCTGCTCGTCGGGGATCTCCTTGGCCGCGGCGCCGAAGATCCGGCCGATGGGTGCGCCGCTGAAGTAGGACGACGTGGCGTCGACGACGTCCGGCATCTCCAGCGCGGTCTGCGACGAGGGGAAGTTGCCGATCTTCTTGAAGAGGTAGGCCTGCTGTTCGGGGGCCGTGAGCCAGGCCACCAGCTCCTGCGCCTCCTTCTTCACGGGGCTCTTCTCCATGACGCCGAGGAACGATCCGCCCCAGTTGGCGCCCTGCGGAGCCTTCGCGACGTCCCACTTGCCCTTGTTCTTCGGCCCGGCCTTCTCGCTGATGTGCGCGAGCATCCACGCCGGGCAGACGGTGGTGGCGAAGGTGCTGTTGGCCAGGCCGGGGTCCCAACCGGGCTGGAACTGGCGGAGCTTGGCGGTGAGACCGGAGGTGGCCGCCTTGGAGGCCAGTTTCCAGGCGTCCTTCACGACAGGGTTGGAGGCATAGATCAGCTTGCCCTGCTTGTCGTAGAACTGCTCGGAGTGGCCGTAGATCATGGCGTTGAACAGTCCGCTGGAGCTGTCCATGAACGCGACCTTGCCGTCCTTGGACCCCTGCTTGAACTGCTTGCCCGCATCGACGTACTTGGACCAGTCGCCCTCCCACAGCTCGGCGACCTCGTCACGGTCGGTCGGCAGGCCCGCCTGCTCGAAGAGGTCCTTGCGGTAGCAGACCGCCATCGGACCGATGTCGGTGCCGAGGCCGATGACCTTCTTGTCCTTGGTGGTGACCTGGCTCTGCTTCCACGGCAGAAAGTGGTCCGTGCCGGACACGCCGGCGAGGTCGACGAAGTTGTCCTTCTGGGTGTCGGCCAGTTCCTTGGCCCGGCCTATCTCTATGCCCTGGATGTCCTTGAGCCCGCTGCCCGCGGCCAGGTGGGTCTGCAGCGCTGTGTAGTAGGTCTGTTCGTCACCGGCGACGTCGGCCTTGATGACGACGTCCGGATGCTCCTTCATGTACTTGTCGAGCAGCCCGGTCTCCTTGAAGCCCATGACGCCGAACAGCCCCATGGTGATGGTGACCTTGCCGTCCTTCCTGCCCCCGCCCGTCCCGCCGCTGTCGCTGCTCCCGCAGCCCACGACCAGGCCGAGAGCCGACACGACCGATACGGCGGCCACGGCTCGTGTACGCAACTTCCTTTGGGCCTTGTCCATTTCGTCCTCCTAGCGGCGGCGCTGACGCACCGGAGCTCGGGCCCCACGGTCCGCTCCGCGAGTCCCGATATGTCCCGGTGGGTACGTTCCCAACATGTGGTGGGAACGTGCCCACTCAAGGCCCCGAAGCGTGGCGGCCCCCTGAGGTTCCTGTCAAGAAGGTGAATCCAGTTCGTTGCGGAACGATGTCGCGCCCGCGCGCCGGGGCCTTCCGGGAGCCTGGGGAGGGTCTGGCACAATGCGCAGGTGAAAGCCGGTGGAACGGCGCGCGAGCGAGGAGATGCCATGGGGGGCAGGCAACGCCCGACCATCAAGACCGTGGCCGCCCGCGCCGGTGTCGGACGCACCACGGTTTCACGAGTCATCAATGGCTCCGAACTCGTCAGCGAGAAGGCGAGGGCCGCCGTACTCGCCGCCATCGCCGAGCTGAACTACGTCCCGAACTCGGTCGCCCGGGGACTGGTGACGAGCCGGACCAACTCCGTCGCCCTGGTCATTCCCGAGTCGGAGAGCCGACTGGGCTCCGAGCCCTACTTCTCGGCCGTCATCCGCGGGGTCAGCACCGCGCTGGCCGAGACCCGGACGCAGCTGCAACTCGTCCTCGTACGCGATCAGGCCGAGCGGGACCAGCTCACCGAGTCGGTGGCCGAGCGACGGGTGGACGGCGTACTCCTCGTCTCGGTGCACGAACACGATCCGCTGCCGGGGCTGTTGGAGGACATGGGCCTGCCCACGGTGCTCGCCGGGCGCCGCTCGCCCGAGGAGTCGCTCAGCCACGTGCACTCCGACAACGCGGGTGGAGCCGCGGCCGCCGTCGAGCACCTGCTCGGCCGGGGACGCCGGACGATCGGCACGATCAGCGGGCCCCTGGACATGGACGTGGCCCGTAGCCGGCTCCAGGGGTGGCGCGAAACCCTCGAGAAGGCGGGCCACGAGGTCCCCGAAGGTCTCGTGGCCTCCTCCGACTTCACCGAGGAGGGCGGCGGGGCCGCCATGCGCTCACTCCTTGAACAAGTGCCCGCGCTCGACGCCGTGTTCGTCGCCTCGGACGTCATGGCCGCGGGTGCGCTCGCGGAGTTGCGCCGACAGGGGCGGCGCGTTCCCGACGACGTCGCGGTGGTCGGTTTCGACGACTCCATCATCGCCAGGCACACCCACCCGCCCCTCACCAGCGTGCGTCAGCCGGTCGAAGAGATCGGCAGCACGATCGCGCGCATTCTGCTGGCGGAGATCGACGACCCCGAGGAGCCTCGCCGGCACATCGTGCTTCCCACGGAGCTGGTGGTGCGGGAGTCGTCCTAGGAGGCCCCTCTGTGGTCGGGTGCGACCACCGCACGCCCGGCGGCTGCTGGCCCGCCCACGGTCGCGAGGGGCACAGGGCGGGACCTCAGCGGGTGCGCTCGGCTCTGACGACGGTGTCGTGGATCGTGACCGGAGCGCCGTCAGGCGTGGTGGCACTGCGAGCGCGGGCGGCGCTGGTGAGCACGTTCCACGTGTGCGCGGGAAGATCGGCGATGAGATCGTCCGCGGTGTAGAAGAGATCCGGCTCGGGCGGGCGGGGCATGGCGGTGTCCAGGTCACTGGGATGATGACCGATGATCACCAAGTGTCCGCCGGGGTCGACCCGCGCCGCGAGGGCGGCGAAGACGGCTCGTCGCACAGGCCGGGGAAAGTGGATGAAGGACGCGGTGACCAGGTCGTAACGAGGAGTGTCGCCGGGCTTCCAGTCGCGGACATCGGCCTGCTGCCAGGTGAGCCGATCGGTCAGCGGCGCCGGGGTGTGCTCGGCCGCGCGGTGCAGAGCCTGGGCCGAGAAGTCGACGCCCGTGACCTGCCAGCCCTGTCCGGCCAGCCAGAGGGCGTCTGCGCCCTCGCCGCAGCCCGCCTCCAGCGCGGTCCCCGGTTCGAGAGCGGCCACCTCCGTGACCAGTACGGGGTTGGGATCACCGCTCCACAGGGGGCCGGTACCGCCGTAGCGCTGGTCCCAGAAGGCGGCGCTGTAACGCGGATCGGTCTCGCTCATCAAAGAGTCTCCTCATCATGTGATCGGGCTGAGCCGACCATGTGCGGTGTCGAGCACACATGTGCGGTGTCGAGCACAGGGGTGCATCCGGCAGACTGCCCGGTGCGCTCGTCCACCAGCGTGGAACGGCGGCCCGCACCACGCAAAGATCCCTGCTGCGGTGGCAAGGTGGTGAGATGGGCGAACAGACCGCATCGACGATGGCGGCGGTCGGCCCCCGCCTCAAGGGGTTGCGCACGCAGCGCACCCTGTCGCTGACCTCACTGGCCGAGGCCACCGGAATCTCGCTCAGCACGCTCTCGCGACTGGAGTCCGGTCAGCGTCGCCCGACCCTGGAACTGCTCCTTCCGCTGGCACGTGAGCTACGGGTGGACATCGGCGAGCTCATCGGTGCGCCCCAGACCGGCGATCCTCGCCTGCACCTCAAGCCCGTCACGCGCCACGGCATGACCATGCTCCCGCTCACCCGCAGGGCCGGAACACTCCAGGCCTACAAATTGATCATCTCGCCCAAGCTGCGCTCGCCGGAGCCCGAGCAGGCCAGCCACGAGGGATATGAATGGATCTACGTCCTCGACGGACGCCTGCGTCTGGTCCTGGGCGACAACGACCTGACCATGGGCCCCGGTGAAGCCGCCGAATTCGACACCCGCACTCCCCACTGGTTCGGCAACGCCGACCGTCACCCCGTCGAGATCCTGAGCCTCCTGGGCCTCCAAGGAGAGCGCGCACACCTACGCGCCCGCACCGCACGGCCCGCCGAGACACCGGAGTCGCCGTAACACCGTGCCCCGGACGAACCCTCAGGGCGGCCCCGTTCCGGGTTCGGCCGGGGGAGTGGTTCATGGAAGCGTGCACCCTCAAGGACCGCGGCTCCCCAGCGATCCACGAGAGGATCACAGCGGCCCGCGGTGACGGGCGCAGCCATCGAAACCACGGAGGCACCAGTGACCGCACAGGCCCCAGAGTCCGCCGCGCCGCCGGCCCGCTACGACGATCTGCGAGCCGTGGTCTTCAACTGCACACTGAAACGGTCACCCGAGCTGAGCAACACGCAGGGCCTCATCGACCGAAGCACGGCCATCATGCGACAGCAGGGCGTCGCCGTCGACATCGTGCGCGCCGTCGACCACGACATCGCCAGTGGCGTGTGGCCCGACATGACGGAACACGGCTGGCGTTCCGACGAGTGGCCAGCGCTGTACGAGAGAGTCCTGGCCGCGGACATCCTCGTGCTCGCGGGGCCCATCTGGCTGGGTGACAACAGCTCGGTCATGAAGAAGGTCGTCGAGCGCCTCTACGCGTGCTCCGGGCTCTTGAACGAAGCCGGACAGTACGCGTACTACGGCCGCGTGGGGGGCTGCCTGATCACGGGCAACGAGGACGGCGTCAAGCACTGCGCCATGAACGTCCTCTACAGCCTTCAGCACCTCGGGTACACCGTCCCGCCGCAAGCCGACGCGGGGTGGATCGGCGAGGCCGGGCCGGGCCCCTCGTATCTGGACGAGGGTTCAGGCGGCCCGGAAAACGACTTCACCAACCGCAACACGACCTTCATGACGTGGAACCTGCTGCACATGGCGCGGCTGCTCAAGGACTCCGGGGGCATCCCCGCCTACGGCAATGTGCGGGCCGCCTGGGACGCGGGTTGCCGTCACGATGCGGCCAACCCCGAACACAGGTGAGTGGCCGCGGCCGAGTCGCGGGGCTGGTCGGTCCGGGTGGCGGGCGCGCGGGTGACGGCCTGGACGGCGCGGTGGAGGCCGGTGCAGACGCATGCGCCACCGCCCAACTCGGTTGAGCCTTCGCACCGATGGCGGGGCCCCAGTCTCGCCACGCCCTCCTGCCCGCGATGTCGGCCCGTCACCGATCGGGCGTGGTGACGACGATGCAGTCCTCCAGCAGGGACAGCGGGCAGCCCGAGGACCGCCCACGTCGAGGACCGCCCACGTCGACTCGCGATTCGACGGGGGTCAGCCGGTGGGCTGTGGCGGGTCGACAGCATGACGTCGCGGATCACCAGCGCGGGTGAACCCGTCCGCACGGTGGCTGGACCCGGCCGCACGGCGTCGGATCAGCCCTGGCGTCCCACGTTCTCGGTCGGCTGGTGCTCGCTCATGTGCCAGCCGTCGACCCGCGGCCCCATCAGATCGGTCGGCCACCCCGCGGTCCGCACGGCCGCGTCGTAAACGGCGTCGCCGAAGCCGACGATCGCGCCGTGCGGGTCCGGCAGCCGGCGCAGGTCCTGCCACGGCAGCAACGCCAGGCCGAGATCCGCGTGCCAGTCGGCGCCCTCGACGCCCCAGTCGCAGCCCGAGAGACCGTCCGGCTGCGGCCAGATATAGGCGTACATCCCGATGTCCAGCGGGCTCGTACCGTCGCTGTGGGTGTTGTCGAAGGAGAACCCCACCGACACGTACTCGTGCAACTGGGCGTTGCGCATGAACGGCGGGCCCCCCGGGCCGGGCTTCGTCCGGATCGGGCGCCAGCGGGTCGACGACAGGTCGAACCCGCCCCACATCACGCCGACACGCGGCCGGTGCCCGAGGAAGGGGGCCTGCCACGCCTCCAGACCGTCCGCGGCCAGATCGAACGCCTCCCACATCAGACGCGCCGAGTGAGCGTCCCACACCCGCTCGTCCCGGTCGTCGGCGAAGTTCGACGGAGCAGCAGGGATCTCGCAGATCTGCGTGGTGCCCGGATGCGGGATGCCCAGTTCGGTCGCCGCCTCGCAGAACGCCGTGAAGAAGTCGGCGACCGACGTCCGTGCCAGCGACAGCGTCCGCGAGGCCCGGTCGGTCTCGATCAGCACGTCACCGTCGAGCAACCGGTAGTGCACCGTGAAGGTCGCCCCCTTCCGCCGGAACGTCGGCGTGCGCAGGCCGCGAGGGGACACCTCCAGGACGATGTTGCCCCACCCGACCTCGAAAGGGTCGTCCAGCGAGTACTTGCCTGCGACCTGGACCACCCGGTTCACATACTCGATCATGGGCGCCAGTTCCGCGTGGTCCAGAACCGG
Organism: Streptomyces sp. M41(2017); assembly: GCF_002078175.1. GTDB lineage: Bacteria > Actinomycetota > Actinomycetes > Streptomycetales > Streptomycetaceae > Streptomyces. The sequence continues at coordinate 5,524,183 of NZ_MWFK01000001.1, forward strand.
CCACGCCTCGGGACGTTCGCTCACGGGAGCCTCCCGGCGGATCGATCCACGTGCAGCGGACAGCCGCGGAGTGCCGCAATTTCCGCGCGCGACAGCCTCACGACCGCATGCCCCGATTCTCCCACGGGCCTCGGAGGGCCGCCTTCTCCCGCCCACGTGGGATCGCACCAGGCGTGCCACAGACGGAACAGCCGCGTTGTCAGCGGGCTGTGCCAGGGTTGCGTGTCGTGGACGAATGGGTGGAGCGTGTCGACGATCAAGATCGTGCGCTGGGGGTAGCGGCGGGCCGCGGGCAGGCCATCCAGATGCTTGGCCGACGCTCGCTCGATGAGCAACTCGAAGGCCTGCGGTCCGCGCTCTCACGGAACGAGGTCCTGACCGAGGTGATGAGCCGGGCAGCGACGATGGAGCTGCCCGGCTGGTACGTGACGGCGGGCTGCCTGTTCCAGACAGTGTGGAACGTGGTCACCGACAAGCCGCCCACCAGCGGCATCAAGGACTACGACATCTTCTACTTCGACGCCGCCGACCTGTCCTGGGAGGCGGAGGATGCCGTGATCAGGGCAGGGCAGGAGCTGTTCGCCGGGCTGCCGGCCGAGGTGGAGATCCGCAACGAGGCTCGTGTGCATCTCTGGTACGAACAGAAATTCGGCGTGCCGTGTCCGCCCCACGAGTCCACCGAGGCGGCGATCGACTCGTTCGCCTCGACGACGTGCTGTCTGGGGGTGCGGCTGGAAGCCGACGGCGGGTGGCGTATCTACGCGCCCCACGGGCTGTCCGACGTGTTCAACCTGGTGGTCCGGCCGAACCCGGTTCTTGCCCCGAGGGAGGTGTACGAGACCAAGGCGGCTCGCTGGAGATGCGAGTGGCCGGAGCTCACCGTGCTGCCGTGGCCTGGCTGACGCTCGGATGCGGTGGTCATCTGGCGACTCTTCTCAGGAGCGCCAGTTCGCCTTGAGTTGCGAGACGACGGGGCTGGGTGGCGAGGTCCGGAAGGTCGACCGATCGGCATCGTCGACCTTGCCGACTCCGCGAGCGCGGCCATGGGTTCCGCTGGGGCCTTTGCCGGGCGATGAGTTGCCGAACCCATGCCGATGGTGCCCTGACGGACGAGGCCGAGTCGGGGCTCTGCGTGAGCCGTTGAAGCGGCTCGCAAGACCGTCAGCGACTGCCTCTTCGCCTTGAGTTCTTCCTGGAGGAGGCCTTCCGCTTGGCGGGCCTCCTCCAGGTCGTCGGCGGTGCACGGTTCGACGAGCTCCGCTACGTCCGAGGCGAGGATGCAGAGGGTGTCCCCCCTGGACGAAGGCCTCGGACGCGAGCCTCCGCGACCGGCGTGCAGTGCGACGGTCAGTACTGCTCGGTCTCGACGAAACCGGCGTCCCCGTCGTCGTCGGCGCCGAAGGCGTCGGCGGCGGCGGTCGGGTCGAATCCGGGCGGGCTGTCCTTGAAGCCCAGGCCCAGTCCGGCCAGCTTGACCTTGACCTCGTCGATGGACTTCGCGCCGAAGTTGCGGATGTCCAGGAGGTCGGCCTCGGAGCGGGCGACGAGCTCACCCACGGAGTGGATGCCCTCACGCTTGAGGCAGTTGTACGACCGAACGGTGAGCTCCAGCTCCTCGATCGGCAGGGCGAGATCGGCGGCGAGGGCGGCGTCCGTGGGGGACGGGCCCATGTCGATGCCCTCGGCGTCGATGTTGAGCTCGCGCGCCAGACCGAACAGCTCGACCAGGGTCTTACCGGCCGACGCCATGGCGTCACGGGGACGCATGGCCTGCTTGGTCTCGACGTCGACGATCAGCTTGTCGAAGTCGGTGCGCTGCTCGACACGGGTCGCCTCGACCTTGTACGTGACCTTCAGCACCGGCGAGTAGATCGAGTCGACCGGGATGCGCCCGATCTCCTGACCGACCTGCTTGTTCTGAACGGCGGAGACGTAGCCGCGACCGCGCTCGACGGTCAGCTCCATCTCCAGCTTGCCCTTGCCGTTGAGCGTGGCGAGGACGAGGTCGGGGTTGTGCACCTCGACACCGGCCGGGGGCGCGATGTCGGCGGCGGTGACCAGACCCGGGCCCTGCTTGCGCAGGTACATCACGACCGGCTCGTCCTGCTCACTGCTGACGACGAGCTGCTTGATGTTGAGGATCAGGTCGGTGACGTCCTCCTTGACGCCCGGCACGGTGGTGAACTCGTGCAGGACACCGTCGATCCGGATGCTGGTGACAGCGGCTCCGGGGATCGAGGAGAGGAGCGTGCGGCGAAGAGAGTTGCCGAGGGTGTAGCCGAAGCCCGGCTCCAGCGGCTCGATCACGAACCGGGAGCGGAATTCGTCGACGACCTCTTCGGTCAACGAGGGACGCTGAGCAATCAGCACGTGGTGTTGCCTCCAGTAGTTTGGCACCCGCTATGGACGCCGTGGACCCTACGAAGGGTACGTGCGATACGGCCGCCGCAGAGTACGCCATGGCGTAGCCGACGCGCCGTTGATTCAGCCCGCGGGGTGAACGCGTAGCTCCATAGCAGGTCGCCGGGCTGCATTCGCAGAGATCGGCGCATGTCCTGGGCCAATGGATGGCTGCTCGGAGTTGAGGAAAGCGTGGGAGGCGTCAACGACGTCGAGTTGCCAGACCAGGCGGGTGTCTCGGCTCTTGCGTCGCGGACGGATTCTTCTCCCCAACCGGCGGTTCGAGCGACGGGCACGCTCCAGGTCACGCTCGTTTCGCCCGACGACTACGGCAGCGCGGACGAGAACGAAGAGGGCGGACCTCGAAATCACGTTCCTATACCGTCGCCCGCCGGACGTCGTAGTCCCAGCGGGTGAGTGACCGGACGACAGTCTCCGCGCCCGTGGGGTTGGAGCTGTGCACGAAGACCGTGCCGATTCGAAAGGGTCGGCCGTTGAACGCGGCTTCTTCCATCAGGGTCACCACGGGCAGGATGGTGTCGTCACCGCCGAGGTCGTGGTCGAGCCAGAGTTCGTCGATGAAGCTGTCGCGGTGCTCTTGCAGGAGCTTGACGCCTTCACCGCTGCTGCGCGCGATTCGCGTGGTCCAGGGCAGAGACCGGAGGTCGTCTATGCCCAGGATGACGGGCGTTGGGGCGGGCGATTCTTCTTTCACCCGAGCATTATCAGGGCACGACAGGGCCCGGCTCAGGGGCCTGACCGCCGAGCTGGGTCGGTGTATCTCGCGACGGTTCGCCTCTGGTCGGCCTTAGAGGTCCTAACAAAGGTGTTGGACGTGCCGGTGGGTGATCAGGCAGGTGGCGAGGCCGAGGAAAGCCTCGTGGATGTCGTCGCGTCGTTCCCAGCGGATCCGCAGTCGTCGGAAACCGTGCAGCCAGGCGATCGTGCGCTCTACTACCCAGCGGAAAATGCCCAGGCCGGAGCCGTGTTCGACGCCTCGTTCGGCGATGACCGGGCGGATGCCGCGGTCCCAGAGCAGGCGGCGGTACTTGTCGTGGTCGTAGGCGCGGTCGGCGAGCAGGGCATCGGGTCTGCGTCTGGGTCGGCCGACGACGCCTGCCACGGCCGGAATCTTGTCCAGCAGAGGCAGCAACTGCGTGACGTCGTTGCGGTTTCCGTCGGTCAGCGATACCGCGAGCGGGATGCCCTGGGCGTCGGTGACGACGTGGTGCTTGCTGCCCGGCCGTGCGCGGTCGACCGGGCTGGGTCCGCTTTTGGGCCTCGCCGAGCGGCCCGGACGTGGGAAGAGTCGATCACCGCCCGCGACCAGTCCAGCCTGTTCGCAGCCCGCAGCCGCTTCAGCAGCACCAGGTGCAGCGCGTCCCACACACCGGCCTCGTTCCACGCGGCCAGGCGCCGCCAGCAGGTCATGCCCGAGCCGAAGCCCAGTTCCTGCGGCAGGTACTCCCACTGGATGCCCGTATGCAGCACGAACAGGATCCCGCACAAGGCCTGCCGGTCCGGCACCCGCGGTCTGCCCTCCACCAATTTCGGAGCGGCCTCGGGCAACAACGGCTCGATGAGCGACCACAGTTCATCCGAAACGATCCACGGCCGCGACTGACGCTTCCCCACGACCAGACCAACGAACGCTGAAGCCGAAAGTCACATGATCAACAGCTTCTGTTAGGACCTCTTATACGTAACCCGGCGCAGCATCGCCGAGTTGGAAAGCGTGCGGAACGGTGAGGTGTCAGTGAGAGGGCCCGAGGAGTGTGTCCCTGCTGAGATCGCCAGAGAATACTCAGCGCCTGGGTTCTGTGGGTGCGCCCGTTCTGGCGTCAGGGGCGGTCCCCCGGACCGGGGCGGTCGGGTGCGTAGGCTCGGGGCCGTGGCTGATGAGATAGAGAAGATCGTAACGGGGCTGCCGGACCTGAAGAGCGTCACCGACGTTTGGGCCGTGGTTGATGGTCGGGTCGCGCAGGGGGATGCCGCCTTTGCGGCGGACCTTGGCATCGCTCTTGCGAGGACGTACGGCACCGGGGAGCAGATCTGGCAGCAACGAAGCGTCTTCGACCATCTGCTTCGGTTGCTGGCTACCACTGCCGGTCCCGAGAATGTCACCCAGGCGCTGCGGCTGGCCTCATCGGATGAGGTCACCAGCCGGAAGCTGGATCGCTACACGGCCTCATTGCTGGCTTCCAGCCACGAGGCGACCGACCTGGTTGCGGCGTTCACCGGTCGTGCTTCGGAGGAGCTTCGGGCTTGCCTTGTTCATGAACTGGTACTGAGGGGCGTGTTCGTCGAGGACACGCCGGGGATCGCGGGTTGGGCGACGTCGCCGCATTGGAGTCATCACCCGCTGGGCCGGCTGCCTCTGACTCGGTCAGACGTGGAGGGACATGCGGATCTGCCGAGCTACAGCATCCGAGGCAGCAGCCACGCGATGCCGTACGGACCCTCGGAGAGCCGCGAACTGACGGTGATCGCCGACGCGCGCATCCCGTCGGCGGAGGAGACGACAACACAGCCCGCCGCCGAGGCGATGGGCAGGGCTGTGGCGAACTGGAGCGAAGAATCCAACGGGCGCATCGAGGCGCGCGTGTTCGGCCTGGCGGAACCCCTGGATGCCGAGTCGGTCCCGACCGCGCTTCTGACGCTGGGGCTGGAGTGTCTGCAGGGAGCAGGTAAGAAGGTCCCTCTGTCGGTAGCTGTCAGTCCGCTCTCCGAGGCATGGCGCGTGCTCTTCGCGGCGGCATCGACGGGAGGGGCGTACAACTCCGGTTCTTACGGCGCCTACGGCCGACTCGCGGCCTGGCAGTCGATGGCCGCGCTGGCCGGAAGCCCGGACGGATCCATCGTCGCTGAGGTCGAAGCACATGCGTTGGACTGTTTGTGGCACAGTTTCGGTGCCGACACGAAGTGGTTCGACCAGGTGGCCTGGGACGTCGGTCTGGCCGTACTTTCCCCAGACCGTCGGCGCCTGGCGGTGCTTGCCGCGACCGACACCGACTGAGACGCCCGTGGTTCGTACGCGGACGGGCCTGAGTTCGGACGCAACGCTGCCTGCCTGCTCGGATCGCTGGACTTCCTCTATCGCCGGCGAGCGGAGTCGCGTCGCGCGATGTCGGGCTGCGCGGACCCTCCCAGGATTCGGAAGGCGCACTACGACCCCGACGCTACGCTCTCCCGTTCGGCGAGGAACTTGTCGAACAGCTCGAAGAGCACCTTGAGGACGTGGGCTTCCTGTTCCGGCGTGAGGTCCCAGGTTCCCTCCCGGCCCGGCAGGGCGATCTGCCGGATCTGGGCTTCCCAGATGAGGTTGGCACTGACCTGATAATGCGTCATCAGCCAGTCTCGCCAGCCGAATAGGCCCAGCCCTCCGTGCCGTTGGGCTGCCTGGTCGTAGCCCACCATGAAGGCGGTCACGCCGGTCAGGGATGTGCGGCCTATGAACATGCCAGTCCGTTTGGCGAACTGGGCAAAGTACTCCCGCTCGTTCATGGCGCTGACATTCGGCACCTTCGAATTCTGGTCCCGGGACTCCTGGTTGTCGATGAGTATCTGCGTCTCGGTTAGGCCTCGACACCAACATCGGCCCGGGTGGCCTTCCGCGTGCCGGGGACATGATTTGCCTCGCAGGTCTTCACACGCTCCACGGCCTGCCTGGTCGCCCGCTTGCGACTCCTTCGCCGGTCATCCCCCCACCCAGAGGATCGCCGAGGGCGCCGTCGCGGGACAGCCGAGAGAAGACGGTGGCGATGTGGTCGGGCGCCGGTGAGACGGGAAAGGTGTGCGCGTACGATCCGGGGGTGTCTCCGTCTGTGCTGTTCCGCTCGCCTCGAGGCAAAGTCAGCTTGATCGTCCTTGCTGGGCTGTGTCTGTTTGCCTGGTGGTCGGTGCAGCCTGTCGGCCCCGGCTGTCCCGCGAGGACGCTCAGTTCCGATCCCTACGGTTCGGTCTACGACCCGTCAACTGCGCGCACGGGCGGCTTCGGTCACGAGTGCACGGCCGACGCGCGGCATCCGCGCCTGTACGGCTGGCTCGGCCTGTGATGCGTCCTGCCGGTCAAGGTCGTGGAGAGGGGCCGCGGAGCTGAGCGGGTCGGCCCTGGGTGGCGTATGCCGCGTGTTGGGGAACCTGAGTGGCCGGCGTGGATCGGCGCTCGGATGCCGTGTACTCATCGCGGCGGGTTTGAGAACACACCGCTGAACCGGCGAATCACCCGCTGGACCGGCCAAGGTGCAGCGCGCTGACGCGGGTCCCACCGGAACTGACCACCTTCACCGCCGCGGCCGCCAACCGCGGTCATGGGTTGAGTCCCCGCACGAGTCCGACCTTGTCGGAGCCGAGTGGTATCCATGCCGCATGAACAGTGATCAGGCCGACCCTGCTGAACTCGCGGCGCTTCGTGCGGTGTTCGATGGGGATGGCGGAGCTGAGTCGGCCCTTGGATGGGAGGCGGTGCAGGCCTTCGAGGCAGGGCACGGGATCGTGATGCCCGAGCCGTATCGGACCTTCGTCGCCGAGATATCGGACGGCTCGTACTCCGGTCCGCCGGAGTACGGCCTGATGCCAGTGGCGGAGCTGCCGGACGACTGGGGTGACGAAGAGCAGGAACGCGACCTGAGCAGGCCGTTTCCCCTCGTGGAGGCATGGTTGTGGGAGGACGACTCGGACCCCGCCGAGGACGCCGACGAGATCCTTGAGCAGGTCTACAACCACGGCTCTGTCGTGCTCGGCACCGACGGCTGCGCGATGAACTGGCACCTCGTCGTCACCGGACCTCACCGAGGGCACGTCTGGATGATCAGCGACGTCGGCGCTGTTCCCTTCGGCGCACAGTTCGGCTTCACCACCGCCGAGCCCGGGTTTGCCGGCTGGGTCCGGCACTGGGCGGAGAACAAGCCCTGGTACGACGCCGCGTGACTCCTCAGGGAGCCGTGTTGTTGTCCGCGCATGGTGAGAAACTCGACGCGGTCCCGTGAGCCTCGGGCGATCTGCTTCTGACCGGCCGGTGCGCAACTCTGAGTGCTGGAGCGCACCTTGACACCAGGTGGTCTTGCTGGCCTCCCTTGCCTCCCCGGAGCCGGGGGAGGGCAGCCCGTCAGGCGGCGGGAGCAGGACGAACCACAGGATCGCCAGGAAGAACCAGAGCGTGCTCCAGAACCGGGGTGTGCCGTCGGGATCGGGCCACGTGAGTTCCTCGATCGCTGTGCCGCTGTCGGTCTCCCGTGCCGTGTCCAGGGTGTCGTGGAGCCTTCCCGTTGTGCGGCACGTTCGCCGTCGGCGCTGTTCAGCGTGGGCACGCGGTGGCGGGACGGCTTCACCCGCTGGGGGTGACCGTGCGGTCGCCCAGGGCATCCGATCCGGGCCCGACGTGCGAGGCGGGCCCGGAAGAGCCAGATTGGAAGTACTCCGACTGGCCTCACGTGTGGCTGTGCGGGGCGGACCGGGCGCCGAGCGATATGCCGATCGGAGACATGATGAGAGATCTCAAGTTCGAGCAGAAGCGCTCTATGTCGCGTCAGGAGGCCGCTGACCAGCTCACGGCGCTGGCCACCGCTCTGCGGGACGGAGGAGAGGCCGAACTGGAGCTCGGGTCCGGAAAGCTGAACCTTCGGATCCCCGACGACCTCCGCAGCGAGATAGAGGTCGAGGTCAGCGGTGGAGAGATCGAGCTGGAAATCGAGTTCAAATGGCCGACATCATCCCGGGCCCGGGCGTCGCGAGCCGGCGCCGTCGCGGAGGACGCCACACCTCGACAGGCCAAGCCCGCGACCCCGGCACGCAGCGGGACGGCAACCAAGAAGGCAAGGACGGCGAGGCGGAAGTCCTGAGAGGGGACCTGTCAAGAAGCGGAGGGCCCCTCAGGTCGATTCACGCACCACCAGCTCGTTCGGCATGATCACCGGGTTCGAGGGGCCGCCGCCGATGAGGCCGAGGAGCAGGTGGACGGCGGCGGTTGCCTGGTCGGCCATGGGACTGCGTACCGAGGTGAGGGCGGGGGTCGTGTAGGACGCGGCCTCTATGTCGTCGAAGCCGACGACGGCGACGTCCTCGGGGACGCGGCGTCCGGCTTGGTGGAGGGTGCGAAGGGCTCCGATCGCCATCAGGTCGTTGGCCGCGAACACCGCGTCGAGGTCGGGATCGTCATCCAGGAGCTGACGCATGGCTTCGGCGCCGGAGACCCTGGTGAAGTCGCCCAGGGCCACGATGGAGCGACGGCCGGTGTCGCGGAGCGTTCGGCGGTAGCCGTCGAGGCGTTCCCGCGCCTCGTGCAGTTCGAGCGGTCCGGTGATGGTCGAGATACGGCGGCGGCCACGTTCGAGAAGGTGACGGACCGCCAGCGCCGCCCCACCGGCGTTGTCCAGGGCCACGTAGGGGACGTCGTGTGCTGAGGTGCGGTTGAAGGAGACGACGGGCAGGCCCTGCCGGGCCAGTGCTGTGGGCAGCGGATCCGTACCGTGCAGGGCGACGAGGAGGACGCCGTCCACGTGCCCGCCGGCGACGTACTGCTCCACTCTGGTGCGACTCTGGTCCGACTCCGCGAGCATGAGTACGAGTCGCTTGCCGGCGCTTTCCAGTTCCCGGCTGACCGCGCGCACGACGGCCGAGAAGAGGGGGTCGTCGGACACGACGCCTTGCGGCGGGTCGGAGACCACCAGGGCGAGGGTGTCGGTGCGACGCGTGACGAGGTTGCGTGCTGCTCCGTTGGGCACATACCCGAGTTCGTGGACAGCGCGCATCACGACGTCTCGGATCTGTGGGGCAACGGTCGTCTCGCCGTTGATGACGCGGGAGACGCTCGATTTGGACACGCCCGCCCGGGCGGCGACCACTTCGAGAGTGGGGCGCTTCATGCCTGGTCGTCCTCCCTGCCGCCGCCCACGTACGTGTCTGGGACGGGATTTCTCATCGGGGCGACCTCCGGCTTTGCGTCGTGGCGATGCCAGCAGCGTATCCGCAGGCCGGACGCCTCAGACCTGCTTGATGGCCTGAATCGCTTTGCGGTACACCGTGCCTGTTTGCCGTGAGGGGACGGCGTTCAGGAACCGCTCCCTCGAAGCATGAGGCGATCATGGTGCTCAAATTTCTTTGTGGCTAACGGACTTGACAGTCTCTGACACCCCCTCCATTCTCCCCTCAGGGAGCGCTCCCTCGCCTCAAACCCCACTTGAGGAGTCGCAGATGCAAACGCTCGTCCGCAGATTTGGCCTCTTTTTGGCAGTTGCTGCTTCGCTGATTGCTTTCGTCGCACTGCCCGCCCCACCCGCTCAGGCGGCCGAGGTCCTGCTCTCGCAGGGCAAGACCGCCACCGCTTCGAGCGCCGAGGGACCCTTCGACGCCCGCAACGCCGTCGACGGCGACCCAGGCACCCGGTGGTCCAGCGCATTCACCGATCCGCAGTGGATCCAGATCGACCTGGGGTCCAGCGCGAAGATCAGTCGTGTCACGCTCAACTGGGAGGCTGCGTACGGCAAAGCGTTCCGGATCGAGGTCTCGGACAACGCGCAGCAGTGGACGGTCGTCCACCAGACGACCACGGGCACGGGCGGTACCCAGAGCCTGGCCGTGACCGGCACGGGCCGCTACGTACGGATGTACGGCACGCAGCGCAGCACCCAATACGGCTACTCGCTGTGGGAGTTCCAGGTGTACGGCGACGGCTCGGGTGGCACCGGTGGCACCGCCACCCTCCTCTCCTACGGCAGGACGGGAGCCGCCTCCTCCTCCCAGAGCGATCAGAACTGCTGGGAGTGCACGCCGGCCCGGGCCTTCGACCGCGATCCGGCCTCGCGCTGGGCGACCAGCACCACCACGGGATGGACCGATCCGGGCTGGATCTCCGTCGATCTGGGCGCGACCGCGCAGATCAGCAAGGTCGTCCTGCAGTGGGATCCCGCCTACGCCAAGTCCTTCCAGATCCAGGTCTCGCCGAACGGGCAGGACTGGACGCCCATCTATTCGACGACGTCCGGCACGGGATTCAAGCAGACACTCGCCGTGTCCGGCACCGGTCGCTACGTGCGCATGTACGGCACGGAACGTGCCACCCCGTACGGCTACTCGCTGTGGGAGTTCCGGGTGTACGGCACCGGCGGCGATCCGTTGCCGGCGCCTCCCCTGCCGAGCGATCCCGCGAACCCGCCGCGCCTGGTCTGGAGCGACGAGTTCGACGGTGCCGCAGGGAACAAGCCGGACGCTTCGAAGTGGCGAGCTGATCCCGGGACCGGGCAGAACGGTGAACTGGAGTACTACACCGACCACCGCAACGCGGCGATGGACGGATCCGGGCACCTGGTCATGGAGGCACGCAAGGAGGCCACCGCGGGATCGTCGTGCCCGAGCGATCCTCTGAGCGGCAGCACCACCTGCCAGTACACCTCGGCGCGCATGAACACCGGCGCCTCCTTCCAGTTCACCTACGGACGCGTCGAAGCACGCATCAAGGTCCCCAAGGGCAACGGACTGTGGCCCGCGTTCTGGATGATGGGTGCCGACTTCCTGACCGGCCGGCCGTGGCCGTACAACGGTGAGGTCGACATCATGGAGATTCTCGGGAAGGACGTGAAGACCGCCTACTCGACGGTCCACGCACCCGCCTACAACGGCGGAGGCGGCATCGGCTCACCCTACAAGTTGCCCCAAAGCGCGGACTTCTCCGCCGACTTCCACACCTGGGCCGCCGACTGGAACAGCAAGGGCATCACCTTCAGCCTCGACGGCCAGACTGTGTTCACCCTGGACAAGGAACAGGTGGAGCAGACCCGAGGACCGTGGATCTTCGACCACCCGCACTACATGATCCTCAACCTCGCGGTCGGCGGCGACTGGCCCGGCCCGACCGACGCCACCACGCCCTTCCCGGCCAGGATGCTCGTCGACTACGTGCGGGTCTACCAATAGGCACCGGTTGACGTCCGCGACCATCCAAGCCGCTCGGTCCGTTCCCCCCCCCGGCGGTGCGACGACCGAGGCCACCCGGATCTCCGAACAGTCACCCTCTCGTCCCACCACCTCTCCGGCTCTTCACCCCCGACGCACGTGAAGGAAGTGAGATGCACAGACAACCCGCACGTCTGTACACGCTGTTAGTGGAAGCGCTGGTGGTCGCCCTGGCCGCGGCCTTGAGCCTGACCGTCTCCACGCAGCAGGCGCGAGCCGCCACGGTCACCGTCCAGGCCGAGTCCTACGCCGCCCAGTCAGGGGTCGCCCTGGAAGGGACCGCGGACGCGGGAGGAGGGCAGAACGCGGCGTTCCTCGCCGACGGCGACTGGATGCGCTTCGACAACGTCGACCTCGGCACAGCCGGCCGGCTGACCGTGTCGGCGCGGATCGCCTCCGCGGTCGGTACGGGCACGATCGAGCTGCGCACCACCAGCGCGACCGGACCGCTCCTCGCCGTCCTGCAGACCGCCCCCACCGGTGGCTGGCAGAACTGGGCGACCCGGACCACCGACGTCACCACCCACCCCACGGGTACGCAGACCGTCTTCGCCGTTCTCCGCAGCACGACACCCGGCGACTTCGTCAACATCAACTGGTTCTCCTTCGTCGGTGAAGGCAGCGGTCCGGCCGCGGGTTGGGTGCCGATCGACCAAGCCAAGTGGAACGCCCAGGTGGCACAGTTCCGTGCGATGACGGCCGCGCCCGTGCCCGCCGACGTGGTCCGGGTTCCGGAGTTCAACGCCACCTGCGACTACAGCCACTCCAAGCAGGACGACCCCATCGTGCTGCCGAACCTGGCCGGGGCATCCCACATGCACAGCTTCTTCGGCAACAAGAGCACCGACGCCTTCTCCACAGCCCAGTCCCTGCGCGGCAACGCCGCGACCACCTGCGCGCCTGCGGACGACCTCTCCGCGTACTGGATCCCCAGCCTGTACGAGGGCACCAAGGCCGTCGAACCGCAGAACATGATCGTCTACTACGGTTCCCGGCTGCCCGACCCCGCGGCAACCCTGCCCTTCCCCGAGGGATTCCGCATGATCGCGGGCGACGCCAAGGCCCAGACACCCACGCCGGCGGGATCACCCGGCCAGTACTGGTGCGCCGGTCCGGGCGGCGAGATCGGCCGCAGCACCGACGGCAACTGGCCGGTCTGCGCCCCCACCGCCCATCTCACCCACCAACTCGTCTTCCCCGACTGCTGGGACGGCAAGAACCTGGACAGTCCCGACCACAAGTCCCACGTCGCCTACACCTACGACGGCAAGTGCAGCGGCGCCTATCCCGTCGCCATCCCCAACCTCTCCTTCGTGGTCAGCTACCCGACCAGCGGCAGCGCGGCGGGTCTCCGACTCGCCTCGGGCATGGCCTCCTCCATCCACGGTGACTTCTTCAACGCGTGGGACAACGCCGCCCTGGGACATCGCGTGAAGGACTGCATCGTTCAGAAGGCCAAGTGCAACTCCGCCGGCACCTTCTGACCCTGCGTCTGGTGTGCGCCACCGTCATGGCGCTGCTGGCTGTCGGCTGCACCTCGCAGCCGACAGCCGGCACGTCGTCCCGGACCGGCGCATCGCCGACGACAGCCTTCAGTCCGACCGACATCGCCTGGATCCAGTTGATGATCCCCATGGCCGAGCGTGCGCAGGCACTGACCGATCTCGCACCCTCCCACGCGGCAAGTCCGGCACTGGCGGCACTGGCGGCCGACACCGGAACACAACTTCGCGAAGACCAGAAGCGCCTGCACCGACTCCTGGACCTCTCCGGGGTTCCCGACAGCCGACCCCACGAAGGGCACAACATGCCCGGCATGGTCAGCCTCCCCACCATCGAGCGGGCAGGCACCCTGACCGGCAAGGCGTTCGACCGGCTCCTCGCGGAAGCACTGCACGCCCACCTCGCACAATCCGCGCTGCTCTGTGCCGGCGAGCAGACCCAGGGGCATGCGAGCACGGCGCAGGACCTGGCCGCCACCATCGCAAAGGACACGACCGCGCAGACATCCCGGCTCGACGAGGTGCGCCCGGCGGAAGCGTCATCGCCGGGCGGAGCCACGGCCGGGTGATCGAAGAGAAGGGAAGCCGCAACAGGGGTCGACGCACCGGCTGCTGCGTCGATCCCTGACGGAATCCGCCGGGAACCGAACAGCTCTCCCAGCCGACCGCCTCGCCTACGGACGAGGCAGCACAGGATGGCACCCGGACCGCGGTCCGGGTGCCATCCTGTGCGGGCGGGAGGGGGACGACTCAGTGCACGTCGACCCCGGTCCAGGCGGCCTCGACGGCCTTGTACTCGGCGCTGTCGGCGCCGTACAGGTCGCCGGCCGCGGAGAGTGTGCCCTTGCGGGCGTCGGCGTAGTCGGTGGTGGACGTGAAGTAGGTCGTCAGCGCCTTGTACCAGATCTGGAGGGCCTTGTCCCGGCCGATCCCGGTGACCTTGGAGCCGTCCTTGGTCGGCGAGTCGTAGTCGACGCCGCCGATGGTCTTCGCGCCGCTGCCCTCGGACAGCAGGTAGAAGAAGTGGTTGGCGACGCCGGACGAGTAGTGAACGTCCTCGTTGCCCACGGACGAGGTCCAGTAGTCGGCGGAACCGCCGTCCTTGCTGGGCTTGTCCATGTAGCGCAGCGGTGTGCCGTCGCCGTTGATGTCGATCTTCTCGCCGATGAGGTAGTCGCCGGCGTCGGTGCTGTTGTTCGCGGCGAACTCGACGCCGGTTCCCATGATGTCGCTCGTGGCCTCGTTCAGTCCGCCCGATTCACCGCTGTACTCCAGCCCGGCGGTGTTGGCGGTGACGCCGTGGCTCATCTCGTGGCCGGCGACGTCGAGCGAGGTCAGCGGGTCGCTGTCGTTCGTGCCGTCGCCGTAGGTCATGCAGAAGCAGCTGTCGTCCCAGAACGCGTTCACATAGGCGTTGCCGTAGTGCACGCGGGAGTAGGCGGCCTTGCCGTCGTTCTTGATGCCGCTGCGCCCGAAGGTGTTCTTGTAGAAGTCCCAGGTCACCTGCGCGCCGTAGGCGGCGTCCGCGGCGGCGGTCGCGGCGTTGGTGGTCTTCCCGTCGCCCCAGGTGTCGCTGTCCTGGGAGAACAGCGTGCCGGTGCCGTCCTGCTTGTGGTCCAGGTTGTAGGTCTTGTGGCCGCCGCGGGTGTCGTCGGTGAGGGTGTAGGACGAGCCCGACTGCGTGGTGGAGAGGTCGACCTTGCCGCTGTACTGGGTGTTGCCCACGCCGGTCTCGATGCCCTGGTACTGGAAGAGCTTCTTTCCCGTGGCCGCGTCGGTGACGACGTGCAGTCGGTTCGGTGTGCCGTCGTCCTGGAAGCCGCCGATGACGGTCTCGTAGGCGAGGACGGGCTTGCCGCTCGCCGCCCAGACGACCTTGCGCGGTGCCCGGTCGGTGGTGGGCTTCGCCGAACCGTCCTTCTTCGCCAGGCTCAGTGCCTGCTTCTGCGCCGTGGTCGCGCCGACCCGCGGCGTGAGCGTGGCGAGCTTCAGCGTGGCCTTCGACGCTCTGCTGACGCCTTCGGTCCTGCCTGCTTCGGAGGTGTGCACGATCAGGTCGCCGCCGAGCACCGGGAGGCCTTCGTAGGTGCGCTCGTAGCGGGTGTGGACGGTGCCGTCGGCGTCCTTGACGACGTCCTTGACGACCAGCTTCTCCTTGGCGCCGAGACCTATGTTCTTCGTCGTCTCGGCGAGCCTGGCCTGCGCGTTGTGCAGGAGGCCGGCGCGGGCGGAGGCCGACAGCGCGACGGGTGCGGCAGCCGGTCGCGCGGAGTCGGCGGTGGGCAGGGGGGCGGCCGACGCGGTGGGCGAGGTGCTCATCAGGGCGGCCGCGGTGGCGACGGCGATGGATGCCGCGAGGGCCGCGTGCTGGTGGCGCGTGGTGCGGGAGGTCATGCGAGCTCCAGTTTCCGTGGGGGGATTTTCCGGCCGGTGTGGAGTCGGCCGGTGTGAGCTACATGAAGGGCACGCCCCGAAAAGGCAGGGGCATGACAACAGACGAAGGAGGTGCGCGATTCATCAATCCTCGACACTCCGTGGGCAGTTGGGTCCGACACCCAGAGACAACCTCAGTGATCGCGCTCGCGCCATGCATGGGGATCACAAATGACAACAACCCCACGCGCCCTTCACAAGCGACGCACGGCACGTTCCACCTGTGCATGTGCCGCGAATTGGTTGAACAGAGCCACCAGTGTGATGTGAAGGCCGCTGCGTCCCGACGGCGGGCACGGGAGCCGGCTCCACCCTGACAACCTGCTGGTCTGCCCGGTCCTGCCGCTCGCCGGGGACAGGCCTTGCAGCCGTCGGTGCCTGCCGCGGAGCCGAACACGGCGCCACGGCAGGCATCTTGGGGAACCGGTCGGCTTGCGCCCCGCTCGGTCCCGGGCCGGTTCAGTGCCGCGGGGCCGCGCCCTCGTCGACGGGGAGCGCGACCGGTTCGTCGACCGGGAGCGCCGTCGCCTTCCTGGATCGCGGAACGGCGCCGTGTGCGGTGTCCGTTCCAGGAGCCCGCCGCGCCCGGTGCACGCGGCGCAGCGCCAGGTGAAGAACCAGGATCACCCCACATGTGACGGCGGCGGACTGCCACAGCAGCGCGTCGATCCGGTCCGCCGCCAGATAGGCACCCGCGGCCACCGCGGCCAGGGCGCACACCCCGCGGTCCACGATGCTCTCCACCGACAGCAGGGTGGCGCGCGGAGCGCCCTCGGGGATCGCGTCGTTGATGAGTTTGCGCTGTACCGGGTAGCAGAAGCCGGTGATCGCGGCGAACGCGCAGAGCAGACCCACCACGGCCCACGGGCCGCCGACGGCGGTGGCCGCCAGCGTGGCCGCGAGCCCCACACTCAGCAGGGACACCCAGGCCGTGGGCGAGAGCCGCGACCCCAGCCACTGAGGCCGCGCCGAGGCGACCGCCTCGGCGACCGTCATCGCCGCGAGCACGCTGCCATGGCTGCCCTCACCGATGCCATGGTGCAGCAACACCGGCTGAAAGAGGTTGACCTGGCAGATCCGTGACAGCGTGAAGACGCCGACGCCCTGCACCATCAGCAGGGTCAGCCACGGCGACGACCGCAGGGCCCGCAACGCGGCTCCGGTGTCGCGCAGCAGTGCCGTGCCGCCCTGTCCGGAGCCGCGCTTCGCCGCGACCGGGTCGCGGGGAGCGAGCCGGGGCAGAGCCAGGGCGCATCCGAGGGAGCCTGCCGCGCTCGCCGCGCTCAGGACGTACGGAGACTGCGGAGCCAGCGTCATCAGCGGCCCGACGAGCGGCCAGCAGACCACCTTGGCGGCCAGTCCCAGAGCACGCGCCGTGCCCTCCGCGCGGAGATAGTGCGCGTCCGCCCCCTCCGCGCGCAGCCCGTCGTACAGGCAGGCACTGGCCGCACCCGATGTCAGGGAGCGGCCCGCGGCGATGGCCAGGAAGTGGAGGAGGAAGCCCGTGTAGGAGGGCGAGAACACCGGCATCATGTTCGCCGCGGTCATGACCGCCGCGCCCGCCCACAGGCAGTTGCGTGCTCCGATGCGGTCGGCGACGAGCCCGGTGGGGATCTCGAAGAGGCAGAAGGCGACGTAGTAGATGCTCTGGATGCCGAAGATCTGGCCGTCGGACAGGCCCGCGTCACGCTGGAAGGCGTAGAAGACGGGCATCCACCACAACAGATTGAACAGCAGCTGGAACCCGTTGTTGAGGCGGATCACACGGCGGGCGGCCGGAGTCAGATCCCTCTGGGGCGCGCGGCGCCGCAAGGGGAACCTACGGCGCGTCATCGGGCGTACGGGCGTACCTGGACCAGCTGGAACGCCCCCTCGTCCGTCATCAGCCACTCGATGTCCAGGGCGTCGTCGGGGTCGCCCGTGCTGAAGTGGGACTGCAACAGCCGTCCCGCCAGGGCCAGTCGGGCCAGCGCCGCCCGGGTACCCGCTGCCAGGTCCGTGCCCGAGGATCCGACGGCCACGGTACGGCCGCCGCCCTCCACCGTGTTGTACAGGTACTGGTGCGGCAGGACCGTGCCGTCCACCACGCGCTCGGGCGAACCGGGCGTGCAGTTGAGGTAGACGTTGCGGAAGTCCTCCCGGCGCGTGGGGTTGCAGGTGACCAGGACGCCGCCGAGGTCGGCCGACGCGTACTCCTGGATGATCACTCCCATGTAGGTGTCGTCGAGCGAGATGCCCACCTGGTGCCGCATGCGCACGCTGCGCGGGGACAGCAGCGAGGCCCACACCTGCACGACGGCGTCCAACAGCTGTCGCGCGCCGTGCACGGTCGTCACCGAGTCGTAGATCCCCGCCGCCGAGAACCCCGGCAGGTCCTCGGCGTTGGAGGAGGAACGCACCACGAGACGGCGGCCTTCGGCCAGCAGCTGCGGTACCGCTCCGGTGATGGCTCGCGCCACCTCGTCGGGCATCGGCGTGTTCCGCATCAGGTGCTGGAGGTCCAGCGACAGTGAGTCGATCATGTCGAGCGCGTCGAGTTCGAGCGCCATCTTGAGCTTGCCTATGCCCTGTTGGAGGGCCGGCGACGAGGTCAGGTAGAGATGGTGCAGGTGGAAGGGCAGTGCGACACCCCGCGGGGCCCGGACCGTCTGCGCCACGCGTTCGGCTGCCGAGGACCGGAGCCGCTCCAGGGACGCTCCCGGCTCGTCGAGCCGCGAGCCGAGATGGGCGAGCAGGTCCGGCCGGGGCGGACGTGGGCGGGCGTAGAAGGCGGTCAGGTCCGCGGTGCGGCTGTCCAGCACATGGTGCAGTTCACCGAGATGGGCGGCCTTGGTGCCGTAGCTGTCGCGGTCGTCGCTCCGCAGCCGGCGCAGTTCCATGATCGGCGCGTCCCCGATGAGCGGGGCGCCGAGGTGGATGCGCTGGGTGTCCCAGACCGGCCGCTCCAGCGCGGGAGCGCGGCTCAGCCGTTCCAGGGTGATGGTGTCTTCCCGTACGTGGTAGTCGACCCACGCGTCGTCCAGGCCGTGCCGTTCCACGAGATCGTCCAGGTCACGGATGATCGCGTTCGGGATGCCCCAGCCCGAGGCCAGCACGTTCGTGTGCGAAAGCGGTGTCGTGGCGGCGGTGTTGATGAAGCCTGCCACTCGGGGCACGTCGTCGGGCAGGCCCGCCATGGCGACGATGTCCGACCAGCCCAGGGCGGCGGCGCCCGCGCGGTACTCCTGGGGGCTGCGGAAGTAGCGCAGACGTCCCTGCGCCACGCCCGGGTTGAGGCAGGTCCGGGTGCGGTTGCCGAACAGCTCCTGGCTCAGGATCCTCGGGAGCCGGGCATCGCTGACAGTGGCGAGTTCGTGCTCCTGGCCGTGGTTCGCCGGTTTCAGGAGCAACGGGAGGCGGCCGTCGACACGGACGCGCACGTAGTCGTAGAAGTCCTGGAGCAGGGGGCCTTGCATGGTGTCGGCCTCGGTCGTCTCCAGGACGAGGAAGGGCCGTTCGGCACCGTCGGTGTCCTCGTCGCTGTGCAACGAGAGGACTCCCAGCAGGAAGCGGCGGTCCGGAGCCATGTACACCGAGGCGTTGAAGGCGTCCAGCTCCGCGTCGAGCTGCTGCGGTGTCATGCCGAGGACGCGCGTGGCGATGTAGTCGACGTGGAAGGGGTGCACCCGGGTGTCCAGCAGATGCCAGGTGTCCTCGGCCCGGTCCACCACGACCTTCAGGTACGGGTGTCCGGCGAGCACGCCGGACAGCGTGCGGAACAGGGGCAGCGACAGATTGGCCCCGACGACGGTTCCGTCGCCCGCCGCGTCGGGGGCGCGGGTCTCGCCCTGTGCGACCGTCATGCGCGAGCCTCCTCGGCGGCGTCCACCCGCAGGATGTCCGGCAGGGCCTCCACCAGGGCGCTGAAGTCGCTGACGACCGTCTGCGGCCGGTCGGCCGACAGGAGACACAGCCCGGCCATGGTGTTGGCGCCGCCCGCCGGGTCGTAGACCGGTACCGGCGAGCCGTCCGGCAGAGAGCTCTCCCGGACCACGGACAGCGTGCTGTCCGCGCCGACCGGTGCCTCGCGGACCACCGTCGAGGAGTCCCACCGGCCCCGCCGCGCCCACGGGGTGCCGTCGCTGTTGACCGCGAGCACCACCAGCGAGCCCGCCGCGCGCTCGGTGTCCGCGGGCGTCAGCGCGCGAGCGGGCCAGGCGGGCGAACGGCCGAGCAGCTGATCGGTGAACAGACCCACCAGATCGAGGCCGAAGACCTCCTCGATCTGCGGCACGGTCATCGCCCCGCCGAACCGCGCGGCCGTCTCGATGACCCACATCCGGCCGTCCGCTCCGAGCTTGATCTCCGTGTGGGTGCCGCAGTTCTCCAGCTCCAACGCGTCCACGGCCTGCCGGGCGAGCTCCACGATCCTGTCCTGTGCTCCGCTCCCGACGGCGGCCGGCGTGATGCCGGCGCGCTCGGTGAACGGCGCCACCGTCGGCATCCGCCCGCTCAGGCAGACCGGCCGGAACTCACCGTCGACGACGGCGCCCTCGACGCTCACGTAGTCGCCCCAGCCGGGGCCGTCGAACCACTCCTCGGCCCGTCCGGTGACGATCTCCTCGACGATGAAGTCCTCCGACGCGCCCGGCACGTGCAGTTCGGCGAAGCCGAGCTGTGCCGACTCCGCCATCACCTGACGCGAGCGGTGCCAGGCGTGCCGCGTCTGCCCGGGCTCGTCGATGATCTGGTGCGCGGTCGACCCCGCACTCCAGGCGGACTTGAGCAGTAGAGGACATGACAACTCGATGGCTGCCCGGTCCAGTTCGGCGAGGCTCGCGACGGCACGGAAGCGCGGCTGCGGCACACCGCGGCGATCCCAGGTGGCACGCATCAGCCGTTTGTCGCGGGCGAGGGACGCGGCGGCCCCGGCACCCCTCAGGCCGAGCAGTCGGCACGCCTCGGCCACCGCGACCACCGCGTACTCGGAGAAGGTGACGACCGCGTCCGCCCCCACCTCGCGGGCGCGGGCGGTGATCAGCTCGACCAGATCCCGGCGCTCCGTCCCGGGCGGCGTGACGACCGAGGCACACAGTCGCGCCGCGTCGTCCGCCACCTCGACGGGCAGCTCGCTCAGCGCCAGCAGGTGCACCGGGGACCTCGCGGCGACCCGCGCTAAGGCATGGCCCACCGGGGGTCCGCCCTTGGCGTGCACGTACAGCACCTGGCTCATGTGGATCCATCTCCTTCGAAGTCGACGCACTCGCTGTCGGGAGCACTCACGTCCGCCCGGTGCGCCTTGCTCAAGCGAACCAGTCCCAACTCGCCCTCCAGCAGCCGTGGAACGAGAACCACTCAGGCAAATGCCCTATGCGTGCGCGTGATCGGCGTCATGTGAAGATGCCGTGGTGCGCTAGCGAACGGGCGGTGCAGAGCGTGGGCGTGCCCGGTCTCCCCGACTTCCCAGGGTGCTACGGCTTACACATGAGATGTCACCGAACGTCACATCGTGCGGCATTCAAGGAGTTGGATCGTGAACGAGACGGAATTCAAGGCGTGGCCGGTTCACATGACGGGACCGCCCGGCCAGAACCCGTTCGGCGCCCTCGCCGAACTCGCTCCGGCCGCCGCGTTCATGCGCGACAGCGCCGGCCGCTACGTGTGGGCCAACCACGCCTACGCCCATCTGTACGGGACGACACGCGACGCGGTGATCGGCCGCCATCTCTCGGATCTCGACGAGCCCGCCGACGTAGGCCGCTTCCTCGCCATGGACCAACAGGTCCTGACCGACGGCAAATCCGTGCGGCACGCCCTCACCTACCGGCGCCCCGACGGATCCTCCGCCCACGCGGCGGGCTATCGATTCCCCGTCCACTGGGGGGTGCAACGCTGCGTCGCGGGCATCTACGTCGATGTCACCGACTATGCCCGGGTGATGGACCAACGGCACCGGGCCGAGGCGGACTTGCACGCACTGCGTGACCAGAGCGGGGTGGCCTGCGTCCGGCTTTCCCCCGATGGTCGCGTGAGCGAGGCCGGCACCGCCACCGCGGAGATCCTGCGCCTCCGCCTCTCCGATCTGACCGGCCTGCGCGCCGACTCCCTTCTCGCCGACACCCCCGACCGCGTCGACCTGCTCCGGGCCTGGGACGACCTGATCACGGGCCGACGCAGGACCGCTGAGGCGTCAGCGGTGATCGTCGACGGAGAGGGCCGGCAGCGCAGGGCCCGCATCCGGCTCGCCACGGTCGGCGCGACGGCGCCCGGCGTGCGGGGCGTGTGGGCCGTCGCCACCCACCTGGGCCGACGTCTGCAGACCCAGCCTGCCCTGACCGCCGCGCAAGTGCGCATAGTCGCCCTGCTCGCGGCAGGCCGGAGCAACGCGGACATCGCCGAGGAACTGCGCCTGTCGCGCCAGACGGTGGACTATCACCTGAGTCGCCTGCGCGTCCTCCTGGAAGCGCCGACTCGACCCGCCCTGGTCGCCCGGGCCTATGTCCTCGGTATCCTCTCGCCGCAGGCGTGGCCACCTCGCTCAGCCACGGCGGCTCATCCCTCCAGCCCGGTGTGACCGATCGGCGCAGGCCGAGACGGTGGTGCGTGCGGAGCGGGACAACGATCCAAGCCGTCGGGCGGTCCTCCACCGGTGGTCGACTTCGACCGGGCAGTCGCCCAGCAGCGCGGTGGGAGCCGGAACCGTGCGAGTGGCGCCGGACTGACAGTGGTCGAGCGCTTCCTGCCCGACGCCTGCCTCGTGCTGAGCGGTGACAGCCCACCGCACGGTGACTACGGACGGAAGCCGTCGATGGCCAGCTCCAGGAGGCGGTCGGCCTGGGCGGTGCCGGCGGCGGTGCTGGGGGTCCGCCACAGGCAGCTCAGCAGCATGATGACGTCGACGGGGTCGATGCCGGGCCGCACCTCGCCGGCGCTCTCGCAGGCATCGAGGAGCTGCTTGACGGCTGCGGTGACGGGGGGCCACGAGGCGCTGACGACCTCCTGTGCGGCCGCCGAGTGCAGCGCTTCGCCCATGCCGTGCTTGATGCGCACGTAGCTCGCGAGGGTGGTGAACCATCGTCGCAGGGCATCGAGCGGGGGGTGCGCCGCGAGGACGTCCGGCACGGATGCGACGAGGCGCTCGGTGTCGTGGCGGTGGACCTCGAGGATCAGTGCCTCGCGTGTGGGGAAGTGCCGGTAGAGGGTGCCAGGGCCGACGCCCGCGCGCTTGGCGATCGAGTTGAGGGATGCGTCGGGGGACTCGGCCAGCGCGTCGTGGGCGACCTCGAGGATCAGTGCGCGGTTCTTCAGCGCGTCGGAGCGTTGGGGCGCTGCGTCGGGCATGGGGTTCTCCTGGTCTGCGGCCGTGTTCCGTTTGCGATGCGGAGAACTCTCCGTTAGCGTTGCGTGAGTCAGACGGAGATGTCTCCGCTTGTGTCCGCTCACCCATTCTAGGAGCCCTTTCATGCGCTACGCCAAGCTCGGCCGCACCGGCCTGGACGTGTCTCCGGTCGCCATCGGCGCCATGACCTACGGAGAGCCCGACCGGGGCCACCCCGTCTGGTCCCTCGACGAAGAGAGCAGCCGCCCCCTGATCAAGCACGCCCTCGAAGCGGGCATCAACTTCTTCGACACCGCCAACATGTACTCCTACGGCTCCAGCGAGGAGATCCTCGGCCGGGCCCTGAAGGACTACGCCGACCGCGACGACGTCGTCATCACCACCAAGGTCCGCCACGACATGCGCCCGGGCAGCCCCAACGGCGGCGGCCTGTCCCGCAAGGCGATCATGTCCGAGATCGACAACAGCCTGCGCCGCCTGGGCACCGACTACGTCGACGTCTACATGATCCACCGCCTGGACAACGACACCCCGATCGAGGAGACCCTGGAAGCCCTCCACGACGTGGTCAAGGCCGGAAAGGCCCGCTACCTCGGCGCGTCCTCGATGCACGCCTGGCAGTTCGCCAAAGCCCTCCACCTCCAGGAACGCCACGGCTGGGCCCGGTTCGTCACCATGCAGGACCACTACAACCTCCTCGCCCGCGAAGAGGAGCGCGAAATGCTCCCCCTGTGCGCAGACGAAGGCGTCGCCACCATGGTGTGGAGCCCTCTCGCCCGCGGCCGCCTCGCCCGCCCCGCCGACCAGGCGAACACCGGCACCCGCTCCGCCACCGACGGCGCCTACGCCGACATGCTCTATCAGGCCACCGCGGACAGCGACCGCCACATCATCGACGAGGTCGGCACCATCGCCGACGCCCACGGCGTCTCCCGCGCCCAGGTCGCCCTCGCCTGGCTGCGCCGCAACGCCGTCGTCGCCGCACCCCTGGTCGGAGCACGCACCATCCAGCAGATCGACGACGCCGTCGCCTCCCTCGACCTGGACCTCACCGACGAAGAAGCCCGGCGGCTGGAAGCCCCGTACACCCCCCGCCACGACTTCCAGGGAGTCTCCGACACCCGCGAACTGGAACGCATCAAGGCGAGCATCCCCGGCTACGCCAACGTCTGACCCCGCGCCCGACCTGCAGCGCACACAGCCCGTTCCCCTTCATGCCTCGAGGAGCCGAGATGACCGAACCCGTGGGCCGCCTGGGATCGGTAGCCCTGGACTGCGACGATCCGCGAGCGCTCGCGACGTTCTGGGCTGCCACCCTGGGCGGCGAGATCACCCTCGAGTCCGACGGATTCTGCGCCGTCGACCTGGGGTCCCTCCTCCTGGTCACCGTCCGCGTCCCGGATCACCGTCCGCCACAGTGGCCGGAGGGAACGCCGAAGCAGTTCCACCTGGACGTCGCCGTCGTGAACCTGGACACGGCCGAACGACTGGCGCTCGCCAACGGTGCGACCGAGCCCGCCGACCAGCCCGCCCCCGACCGCCGGCGCGTCCTCCTGGACCCCGCGGGCCACCCGTTCTGCCTCACCACGCTCATCCCGGCTTGAGCGCCGCCGGCTTCCACCCCTGCGCAAGGAGAACAAGAATCATGGCCGAAGTACTGGTGACGGGCGGTTCGGGCTACATCGGCAGCTGGTGCGTCCTGGCCCTGCTCGACGCAGGACACTCGGTACGGACGACGGTCCGCAGCCTGTCCCGTGAAGCGGAACTGCGGGCGATGCTGCAGCGCGGCGGAGCCGCACCGGACGCGCCGCTTCAGGTCCTGACCGCCGACCTGACCCAGGACGCGGGCTGGCAGGAGGCGGTGCAGGGCTGCGACGCCGTCCTTCACGTCGCCTCGCCGACCCTGACCACCGCGCCCCGATCGGACGAAGCGATGGTCACACCGGCTCGCGAAGGCGTGCTCCGCGTGCTGCGGGCGTCCCGCGACGCGGGCGTCCGACGCGTGGTCCTGACGTCGGCGATCGGCGCCATCGCCTACGGCCACCCCGATCGAGACACACCGTTCACAGAGGACGACTGGACGAACGTGGACGCGGGCATCGAGCCCTACCAGAAGTCCAAGACGCTCGCGGAGCGCGCCGCCTGGGACTTCATCGCCACTCAGGGGGACGGGCTGGAACTGGCCACCGTGAACCCCACCGGTGTCCTCGGTCCGGTACTGGGACCCGACTTCTCCCCCTCCCTCGGACTGATCCAGCACATGCTGGACGGCTCGATGCCCCTGTCTCTGAAGTTCGCCTCCGGCTACGTCGACGTCCGCGACGTGGCCGACCTGCACCTGCGCGCCATGACCGACCCCGCCGCCGCAGGACAACGGTTCATCGCGACGTCAGGACGGAGCCTGTGGGTCCGTGAGGTCGCGGGGATTCTCCGCCGGCGACTCGGGAAGCGGGCCGACCGCGTGCCCACGCGGGAGATGCCCGTCTGGGCGGCCCGCACTCTGTCCCTGGTCAAGCCCGAACTGCGCCCGCTCCGCGCGCTCCTGGGCAAGGACCTCGACGCCACCTCCGAGAAGGCTCGGCGCCTCCTGAACTGGCAGCCGCGGCCCGTCGAGGACACCATCGCCGAGACCGCGGAAAGCCTCCTGGCCCTCGACGCGCATCTGCCGGCCGACGGCGTGAACGAGACCGCCTGACCGACGTCGGGCCCAGTCTCCCGCGAGGCGCCAGTGAATCCCCGGGGTGGCAGATCGCCTCCTCGAGGATTCAGCCGAGGTTCGCGCAGTCCGGACGGCCCCCCACCGCCGATCCCTCGTACGCGGAAGCCACCTGGGGTGAACTCCGCGCCGGACTCCACCAATTCAAGGGGGAGGCGCCCCGCAAGGGCTCAGTGCTCCAGGACCCTCGCGTCCACGGAGGCACTACGGGTGCTCCTGCGACAGGCGGCGACTCCGAGAGCGAGCATCCAGTAGCTGAAGAGTGCGCCCATCAGGGCAGTGGTGCCCCAGCCGTTCGCCGCGTAGAAATGTGAGGGGGTGTTGCCGAAGAACAGGGACGGCACGAAGGCCAGGTTGACTGCCGCCAAGGTGAAGGCGGTGTGTCCCGTCCAGCGCGGCAGCAGATGCGTGTGGGAGATGGCGTAGCCGATGGCGGCCAGGAGCAGCGCGAGCATGATGCGGCCGATGGATCCGTACAGAATGTAGGTTCCGTTCACCGTGATGGTCGGGTCAAGGGGATGGTCGGTGGCGATGACCGCGCCGGCCTCCAGCCCACTGGAGACCAGCGTGACGGTGGAGTAGACCAGTCCGGCGGCGAAGGCCACGGTGCCGACCCATTCGTAGGCCGGATTCGCTGCTTTGACCCATTCACGGAAGACCGTCACGAAGACGATCAGGAACGCCAGTGCCAGAATCCCGATCAACAACCGGGCAAGGACGTTTGCGTCCGGCGGCGGACCGGAGTAGATGAAGTACAGCGGTACTTCGATGATGAAGGCGGCTGCTGCGGCGATGCCGGCCCTGCCGGTCAGTCGCCTAGCCACGGTTTCGTTCATGGCTGTCTCCCGGTGTCCGTGGTTGGTCTCGTGGTCGGTTCCGTGAGAGAGAGTCTGCTGTCCCGGCTGCTCGACGTCCCTGGGCCTGGACACCCGAACGGGGGTGGGCCTGGCAACACCGTGACGGCCCGCCCCGGGACCCGCCGGTGGATAGCCCCGCGGTCACCTGGGCTTGCCGGAGCGGGCGTCACATCTCGGCTTGTCGACGAGTCGCTGCTGGAGTGCCGTTCGGCGCCGGCCGGCGGATCATCACGAACGACCCCGGCTACCGTCCGAACAAGGGCCCCGGGAACCCCGGCGACGACGACAGAACGGCATCCTCGCAGCAGCACAGCAGCACAGCAGCACAGCAGCACAGCAGCACAGCAGCACAGCAGCACAGCAGCACAGCAGCACAGCAGCACAGCAGCACAGCAAGCACAGCAGCCGGGGCCGCAGGCGTCAGCGGGTCGCGCGTGGGCTCTCAGGACCCGGGCTCGGCCCCGTCGCGGCCGAGCCTGCGCATCGACGTCACTTCGTACCGCACAGCCGAACTATCGGCCGGCCCACGGCACGTGAGCTGCCGTGGGGGCGTGAGATGCGGCATCACTTCTACCTCGAGCGCCGGTGTGCGGGGTGAGCGGCTCTTGACCCGGATGTGCCACCCTCTGCCGTGCCGGACCGACTCGGCAATCGTGTAGTCGTCTCTGCCTGCGGGGCCGAATCGCCTGAGGACGGCGCTGATGGCGGCCTGTTGGGGTGGGAAGAGGGTGGTGTAGCCGCGCAGATGGTCGGCGCGGATGCGGTCGGCCATGTGGTCCTCGATCACGGTGATCGCTGTTTGTGCGTCAAGGCCGCCGTAGTAGACGCCGTCGGGAACGACCACGATGTTTGCTGCGAAGCGGTCTCCGCCGACGTGCGAGCATTCCCAGACCATGTCGGGCCACAACCCGCTCAGGGTCCGTCCGACAGGAATCCCGCGTACGGCGCAGCAGGTGTCGTGGAGGCCGTGCGCGCACACCAGGATGACCGGAGGCAGGTCGGTCGTCCCACGAGTCGTCAGGGCCGGAACGACGTGTGCCAGATGTTCGTCGCGCTGCCAGGTGCCCCAATGCTGCAGGAGCGCTCCGTCGGTCTCGCGACGGAGGACCGCCCAGCGGTTGGCGCCGTCGCAGTGGCGGCGCCCGGGGCGTCTGATGAGGAGGATCCGCGCTCGAGCCCGCTGAGCGGCATTGCTGACGAGCGTTTTGGTCCGCGGATCGAGGTCGAGCCCCTGGAAACCGTTGACGGGCCATCCTTGTCGGTACTCGATCAGGATCCAGACTGTGCCGTGGGGCGCGGTCCCTGCCAGGGCGTCCCCCCGGGAGCGGGCCGCGTCGGAGCAGAAGAAGCGCTCGGTATCGGTCACCGTTCTGCCGGCACCAGCACGCCGGCCCGGAGCAGCCTCTCGGCGAGTGCGGCACCGAGCTCGCCGACAGTGCGAGCCTGCCCGTCGAGCAACCGTGTTACGGAGGCAACATCGGTTTCCGCGAAGTCGAGCCAGCCCACTCGGGTGATCAACCGCGCTCCCTCCCACCGCGGAGCCAGCGCGTCACGGAGCCGGATCAACGAGGTCGGGTCGAGATTCCGCAGCGCTGCGAGCTGGGCCAGGGGACCCAGCGGCGCGGGCCGGCCCTGAGATCGTCGGGCCCGGTGGAATCGCGGCCTCACATCGGTCTCCGCCACAGCCTCCAGCAGACGGGACCGGACGAGTTCCAGCTCGGACTCCAGATGCTCCGGTCCAAGGGGGAGACTGCGGCGTGCCGCCGAATCCTCCCGAAGTACGGCAAGCGCGGCTCGGGTGAACTCCTCGGCCAACGCGTGGCGAGTCCAGACATGAACGCCGAGGGTTACATGAAGGGAGACGTCGCCCTGAGCCTGCGCGGAGTGCAACCAGCCCCGTGGCAGATAGAGCACGTCGCCGGGGTTGAGCACCGTATCCAGGTACGGCTTCTGCCCGGCCGCCTCAGCGACTGCCTTCCGGTGATCGGTCCAGGGCTGGTCGCGGAGCGGGTCGGGCAGGACGGGCTTGTGGATGACCCACCTCTTGGAGCCCTCGACCTGCACGATGAACACGTCATGCACGTCGTAGTGGGCGTCGAACCCGCGGTTCTGCGGCGGTGTCACGTAGGCATTGGCCTGTACGGGGTGCCCCAGCTCCTCACTGAGCGCGGACACCAGATCGGCCATCGGCTCCCAGGTCCTGTGCAACGCCTGCAACACAAGGGTGGCCCCCTCGGCGAACGCGCGCCACAGCGCAGTGTCGTCCAGCTGGTCGGTGATGGTGGCCCCGACTCCTGCGGACGACGTGAACGACGAATCGGGAAGAGCCGCGCCCTCCTTTGCGACACGGAGGAAGGGCGTACGCAGACCACGACGTGAAATGAGCTCGTCCACCGCGTCGGCGGAGAACACGTCTCCGAAGTCACTCGCGTCCCGGTTCAGCAGTGGCTCACGCCCCCAGAAACCACCGGCGAACGACTCACGGCTGCACCCGGTCAAACGGGACTCCAGGGCGCCCGCCGAATCGTTGCCGGCGCCCTGAAGATCGGTCCGTACCGGCCTCAAGAGCGGCCAGCTCCTCCGTCGGCTCCGCCGTCGTGCTGGCCGGGTGTGCCTGCGGCGCCGCCGTCCGCGGGACCTTCGGCTCCTCCGTCGGCTCCTCCGTCGGCTCCGCCGTCGTGCTGGCCGGGTGTGCCTTCGGCGCCGCCGTCCGCGGGACCTTCGGCTCCTCCGTCGGCTCCTCCGTCGGCTCCGCCGTCGTGCTGGCCGGGTGTGCCTTCGGCACCGCCGTCCGCGGGACCGTCGGCTCCTCCGTCGGCTCCTCCGTCGGCTCCTCCGTCGGCTCCGCCGTCGTGCTGGCCCGGTGTGCCCTCGGCGCCGCCGTCCGCAGGACCCTCGTCTTCAGAATGCGTCATGGTTCCTCCAGTGTTCGATCTTTGTGTCTGAGTTCCCGATATCTGCCCTGGCATGCAGTCCGGTTTTCGATGCTTACCGATGCTCGCATTCATCCTTCGTGTCGCAGGGCAACGACTCGACTTCCCGCGCGTTCGTGTAGAAACACATCGCGTATCGGCGGTCTCGCACAATGGTGGGCGCAGAAAACGCGGCCCTTACTTCGCCTCGGCCGGTGAGATCGGATGCGGCAATTCGATCCGGGCGCACGACTCGGCCCGTGGAAGAAGGCACCGTAAGAACGCTGAGGACGGGAGCAGGAAGTGAGTGCTCCCTGCGTCGGCTCGTATTGGGGATGAGATTTCCAGACTCCCTTTTGCAGTCGTGCCTCATGTGCGGGGCCATAACGCACGGTGCCCGCCGGCTGCCGCTGCGGCCATTTGTGTGGCGATGGGACAGATGTGGATTCCCGAGTGGTGCGCGTTGTGCCGCGGACAGCCGAGTGGGTGAGTGAAATGCCGTACGGACCGTCGGCCCGTCACGGGTGGGGCGATCCGTACGAATCAGCGGGTCGACACCGCGGCTCCGATCAGCCGGTCGTCGCGTACAGCGGCCGGGAGAGTCTCTCGCCAGGAGCTGCCTCCGCTGGTGCGGGCACCCTTCCCCAAGGTCCGGGTCAACCGTGCGTTTCGCACGGTCAGTTGCTGACGTGTGTGACTGTCGGCGCCCCTTCACCGGATGACACCGTTCTTCCCGTCAGGCCGACACGGAGCCGGTACCGCCGACCGAGGGAGTGGACGTGATCAAGGGCTACGCCGCCTTCTGTGACGCGGACCCGCACTTCTACGACGCTCCGCACCGGATGAACACCGGCCCGACCGGCGCAGCCGACCGAAGGGGGGAGCAGTACGAGGTGGCCCTCGCACCGGTCCCCGAGGGCTGGCAGCGTCACCGCGTCGGCGACTGGCTGGCCTTGCGGCCGATGGACAGCCAACTCCCCGAACAGGGATGGAAGATCCATGTGTCCGCGTGCCTCGGCAACGCCGAGTCCGTCCTCGCGAGGGTCTCGACCTACTGTCAAGAGCAGCGTGTCGCCCACAAGTTCGTGCCCAGTCGCTATCTGCTGCACCATCGCAACGCCAAGTACGCGGACCGGGCGGCGAGCGGCAAATTCATCACCGTGTACCCGTCCGACGACGAGCGGTGCCGCCGCGTCGCAGAAGACCTCGCCGCTCTCCTCGCCGGCGAGCCTGCACCGTACATTCTCAGCGACCTGCGCTGGGGATCCGGACCGGTCCACCTCCGCTACGGCAGCTTCACCCGCCGGCATTGTTACGACGAGGACGGGGAACTGCGGCCCGCGGTACGGCGCCCCGACGGACGGCTCGTCCCCGATCTGCGCGGGCCCGCCTTCCGGATACCCGACTGGATCGAGCCGCCGGCCTTCCTCGCGCCCCACCTCGAGGCCCGGGCCGCGGTCACCGTCGGCGAACTTCCCTACGCCATCGAGAGCGCCCTGCACTTCTCCAACGGAGGCGGGGTCTACGTCGGCCGCGACCGCGCCACCGGTGAGAAGGTCGTCCTGAAAGAGGCCCGCCCGCATGCAGGACTGGCCGCCGACGGCGCCGACGCGGTGGCCCGGCTGCGCCGCGAACAAGAGGCGCTGGAGCGGCTCTCCGGACTCGGCTGCACCCCGGAGGTGCGGGGGACGTTCTCCGTCGGGGACCACCAGTTCCTGGCGATGGAGTTCGTGGAGGGCAAACCGCTCAACACCTTCTTCGCCCGCCGTCACCCCCTCATCGAGTCCGACCCCGGCCCCGAGGCACTCGCCGAATACACCGCCTGGGCCCTGCGTATCCACCGGCTGATCGAGGACGCGGTGCACGCGGTGCACGCTCGCGGAGTCGTCTTCAACGACCTTCATCTCTTCAACATCATGGTCTCCGAGGACGAACGGTCCGTGACACTCATCGACTTCGAGGCCGCGGCCCCCATCGACGAGGGCCGACGCCAGACGGTCGCGAACCCCGGCTTCGTCGCCCCCGCCGACCGGCGAGGACACGACGTGGACCGGTACGCCCTGGCCTGCCTCCGGCTCGCCCTGTTCCTGCCGCTCACCAGTCTGCTTCCGCTCGACAGGGCCAAAGCCCGACACCTGGCGGACATCGCCGCCGAGCAATTCCCCATCGACAGAGGCTTCCTGGACGAGGCGGTCGAGGAGATCACCCGCGGCACCGCCCGACCCGCTGCCGGACCGTACCTGCCCGTCGAACCAGGTGACTGGCCACGCAGCCGCGACTCGATGGTCCGCGCCGTCCTGGCCTCCGCCACCCCGGAGCGCGACGACCGGTTCTTCCCCGGCGACATCGCCCAGTTCGCCACCACCGGCGGCGGAGCGACCTTCGGGTACGGCACCGCGGGAGTCCTGTACGCCCTCGCCGAGACCGGCGCGGACCCGCACACCGAGGCGGAGGAGTGGCTTCTGCGCCAGACCAAGGCACCGGAGTCCGGCACCCCGATCGGCTTCTACGACGGACTGACCGGCATCGCCTGGACACTGGACCGCCTCGGCCACCCCGAACGGGCCCTGGAACTGGCCGAGTCGGCCCAAGCGCGGCCCTGGGAGGGCATCGCCCCCGATCTCCACGGCGGCCTCACCGGCGTCGGACTCGCCCTGGACTCCCTCGCGGCCACGACCGGAACACCCGCCCTGCACGAAGCGGCCCGGCGCTGCGCCGAACTGGTCGCCGAGGCCGTCCCCGGCATCACCCGCGCCGGGCTCCTGTACGGGGCGTCCGGACCGGCCCTGCTCTTCGTCCGCCTCTACGAACGCACCGGTGACACCGCGCTGCTCGACCGGGCAGGCGACGCGCTCCGGCAGGATCTCGCCCGGTGTGTCCGCAGCGCCTCCGGAACGCTCCAGGTCGACGAGGGCTGGCGGACCATGCCGTACCTCGGCGCCGGCAGCGTCGGCATCGGCATGGTGCTCGACGACTACCTCGCCCACCGGGCGGACGAGGACCTCGACAGAGCGCGCCGCGAGATCGTACGGGCCGCACAGGCCACCTTCTACGCGCAACCCGGACTCTTCCGCGGCGCCGCCGGCATGGTGCTGCACCTCAGCCGGACCACCGCTCCCGGCCCCGGCACCACGCCGGGGGACGTGCGCCGACAGATCGACGCCCTGTCCCGGCACGCCGTCCCCTACGCAGGCCATCTGGCCTTTCCCGGTGAGCAGATGATGCGGCTGTCCATGGACCTCGCCACCGGCACCGCCGGTTGCCTTCTCGCCCTCGGCAGCGCCGCCTCCGGCGGAGACGTGCATCTGCCCTTCCTCCCGCCGCCCCGGCGGAACCCACAAGCCGGTCCCGTCCAGGGATCGTGAAGTGCACCACCCGCAGGACGTACGAACCGCTCACAGTCCCCGATCGAAAGGAAAGACGATGACGCTTCTCGACCTGCAGTCGATGGAGACCCCGAAGGAAGAGGCCACCGGCGACGTCGCCACCGGCAGCCGCGCGAGCCTGCTGCTCTGCGGCGACAGCAGCCTGTCCGTCACCACCTGTAACTGACACACCGGCCGGTCCGCGCGGCGTCACCGCCGCGCGGACCGGCGCCGGTCACGGCCCGGCGCCGCTCATGCCCGACGTCCGCCGAGACCGACGTCCGCTGAGTCCGACGACGGAAGCTCGTCGGCCCGAGCCCGACACCGGCCTCCACACCACGTGTCCCAGCCGTTCCCGGGGAGGAGACCTCCACGATGACCTCCGCCCCGGACCTTCCGGATCGCCCGGACCTCTCGGACCCACCGGCCACCCCGTCCTTCGCCGGGAGCGACGCAGAGGAAGACTCGGAGGTCCGCGCGGCCTGTAACGGCGTACTGCGCCAGGCACTTCGCCACAGCGGCGGACACAGCCTCGCGATCCTCCTCTGCTCCGTCACCTCCGCGCTCGTCTCGCTGGCCGAACCGGCGGTCCTCGGGCACGCCCTGGACCTGCTCCTCTCCCGGTCGCCGGGCGCCACCCCATGGACCCTCGCGTGCGCGGCGCTCGTCGTCGCGGAGATCCTGCTCGACTCCGCGGACGCCCTCCTCGTCGGAACCGTCAACGCCCGCTCCACCGCGTGGCTGCGCACCCGGACACTCGACCGGCTCCTGCGCGCCGACCCGAACCGCGCCACCGCCTCCTTCGCGCCGGGTGATCTGGCCACCCGGCTCACCGCCAACGCCACCGAGGCGGGCACCGTTCCCGCCGCCGCGGCGGGAGTCGCGGCTGCTCTCCTCCCGCCCCTCGGTGCCCTTGTCGCCCTGACCGTCATCGACGGGTGGACCGCCGCGGCCTTTCTGCTGGGGGTCCCTCTGCTGGTGCTGCTCCTTCGGACGTTCGCCCGCTCCT
The DNA here is from genome assembly GCF_002078175.1 of Streptomyces sp. M41(2017). GTDB lineage: Bacteria > Actinomycetota > Actinomycetes > Streptomycetales > Streptomycetaceae > Streptomyces. The sequence continues at coordinate 5,557,644 of NZ_MWFK01000001.1, forward strand.
CGTCCGTGGCCGTCGGCCGGTATCAGGAGGTCCAGGCGGAGATCGCCGACCGGCTCGCCGAAGTGCTGGGCGGAGCCCAGACCGTCGCCGCGGCGGGCACCGTACGTCGGGAACGACGCCGCGTGCTCGCGGACCTGCCACGTCTCTCCACCGAGGGCCGTTCCATGTGGCGGGTCTACGGGCGTGCGGTCGCGCACAGCGGAGTCCTGATGCCGCTGCTGGTCTGTCTCGTTCTCGGTGTGGGGGGCCTGCGGCTCGCCACCGGACACCTGAGCGTCGGTGACCTGGTCGCCGCCTCCCGGTACGCGGCACTGGCAGCGGGCGCCGGGGCGGTGGCCGGGGTGGTCGGTGCCCTCGTGAAGGGAAGGGCGGCCGCTCGCCGCACGGTCGAACCGGCCCTCCTGGCCCCGGTCGCGCACGGTCCCTCGGTGCTGTCGGCAGGCGGACCGGGGACGCTGGAGCTTCACGGTGTCGGTGTCGTACGCGACGGCGTCCGTGTCCTTGACGACGTCACCGTCACCGTGCCAGGCGGGACGACGGTGGCCGTCGTGGGCCGCTCCGGTTCGGGCACGTCCGCCCTCGCGGCGGTGGCGGGCCGGCTGACCGACCCCGACGAGGGCTGCGTGCGTCTGGACGGCGTCCCGCTCGACCGGCTCACCGAGGAGGACCTGCGCACGGAGGTGGTTCACGCCTTCGCACAGCCCGCGCTCTTCGGAGCCACGGTCGCCGACGCCATCGCGTTCGGCGTCGTGGCACCGCCGCCCTCGGCCGTACGCGCAGCCGCCCGTGCCGCTGGAGCGGACACCTTCGTGACGCGTCTTCCGCAGGGCTACGACACCCCGCTCACGCACGCGCCGTTGTCCGGCGGTGAGCGCCAACGACTCGGGCTGGCGCGGGCGTTCGCGCACGCCGGACGACTGCTCGTGCTGGACGACGCGATGTCCGGCCTGGACACCGTCACCCAGCGGGAGGTGGAGCGCGCGCTCGCCCGTGACGTCCGTGCCGGGACCCGGCTGCTGGTCGCCCATCGATTGTCGACCGCGGCCCGTGCCGATCTGGTGCTCTGGCTGGAGAAGGGCCGCATCCGCGGGATGGCCCCGCACGACGTGCTGTGGCGGATGCCCGACTACCGTGCCGTCTTCACCGCCACGGCGGAAGCCGGACCGGACCGTCCAGGCAACTCTCGAACGGTCCCGGGAAGCGGTTCGCCGCCCGGGGCCACCTCCGGACACCCGGCAGCGGGGGAGGGGGCCTGATGAACGACACCCGTCCCGCGGCAGCCCCCGACGGCTCCTCGCCCCTGCACAAGCCCGGACCGTCGACGCGGCGAACCCCGGACGACCCGAGGTCGAGCAGGAACGATGAACGTGGCTCCCTGACACGGGTGTTGCCGGACGGCCGACGGTTCCTGCGCCGGCACCGATCTGTCCTGTTCGCCTTGTCCGGCTGGTCCCTCCTGGAGAGCGCTCAGATCTTCCTCGGCGGCTACGGAGTCGCCCGCTCGCTCGACGACGGCTTCCTCGCCGGCCGTACCGGCACCGGCCTGCTCTGGCTCTGCGTCGCGGCGGGCGCCACGCTGCTCGGCGGCTTCGCCGTCCGGCAGGTCTTCCGAGGACTGGCCGACCTGGTCGAACCGTTCCGCGACGGCCTGATGCGCCGGGCGGTGGACCAGGCGCTCGGCGCCGCGCTCGCCGAGCCGGCACGAGCCGACCCGACCGGGGCCGTGTCCCGGCTCACGCACCAGACCGAGATCGCCCGCGACAGCTTCGCCGGCCTGGTCCTGACCGCCCGCTCGTTCGTCTTCACCACGGCGGGCGCGCTGCTCGGCATGGCCTCGCTCGACCCGGCGCTGCTGTTCGTCGTACTGCCGCCGCTGCTGGCAGGACTCATCCTCTTCCTGTCGACCTTTCCTCCCATGGCGGCCGCGCAGCGTGCCTATCTGGACGCCGACGAGGCACTGTCCGCCCTGTCCGGGCAGGTGGCCTCCGGCCTGCGCGACGTGGCGGCGTGCGGGGCCGGAGCCCGGGTCGCCGCTGAGATCGGCAGGCTGATCGCCGTCGAGGAACGGCTGTCCCGGAGGCTGGCCCGCTGGGCGGCCGTACGATCGTTCGCGCTCGGCGTCGCCGGCCGACTTCCCCTGGTCGTACTTCTCGCCGCGACCCCTCTTCTCATCGAGGGCGGACTGACGGCGGGCGCCCTGCTGGGAGCGCTGACGTACCTGGTCCAGGCTCTCCTGCCCGCCCTGCACGCCCTGATGACCGCCGTCGGAACGGCCGGCACCCGCCTGTTGGTCGTGCTGGAGCGGTTCACCGACCAGGATGACCACGCTGCCCCGAGAATCCCGCCCATCGCACCCATCCCGACTGCCCAGCCTCCAGTCGAACCCGGCGCGCATCCGTCCGGGCGGCCACCTGCCGACGATCCCCGACCTGCTTGCCCCGCGAGGTCGGGCCGCTCCGGACGGACACCTGCGGCCGAGCTTCGAGGCGTGACCTTCGCGTACGGCACCGGAGCGCGCCCTGTGCTGAGGGAGCTGGACCTGACCGTTGAGGACGGCGAGCACCTCGTGGTCGTCGGGCCGAGCGGCATCGGCAAGTCCACCCTCACCTCTCTGCTTGCCGGACTCCTCACGCCGGATGCCGGTTCGGTACGGGTGGCGGGAGCGGCGCCGGGTCCCGACGGGCCGGCGCATCCGCAGCCGCGCCGGACACTCCTGCCGCAGCGGGCGTACGTCTTCAGCGGGACCGTCGGCGAGAACCTCGCGTACTTCCGGCCCGACGCCTCCCGTGCCGACCTCGACCGCGCCACGCGCCTCCTTGGTCTGGAAGGCCTGGTGCGGCGGCTCGGCGGCCTGCACGGAAGGGTCGACCCACGTCTCCTCTCACTCGGGGAGTGCCAGCAACTGGCCGTCGGACGCGCCTATGTGTCCCCGGCCCCCCTGCTCCTGCTGGACGAGGCCACCTGTCACCTCGACCCGGAGACGGAGGAGCGGACCGAGCGTGTCCTCGCCGAGCGCCCCGGCACCCTCGTGCTCGTCGCCCACCGGATCAGCTCCGCTCTACGGGCCGACCGCGTCCTCGTCCTGGACGGCGACCGCGCCCTGTGTGGACCGCACGACGCCCTTCTGGCCGAGTCGGAGCTCTACCGCGACCTGGTCGGCCGCTGGTACCACGAGCCCGGATCCGCCGTGGAGGAGCGTGATCGGCGCGCGTCGGAGCGCCGCGCTCACGGAGGAGAGGAATCGGAGGACCGCGGTGTGAGGGCGTCCCTGCCCGCGCTTCGCGGCGACGACCCCCCGGCGTCGAAGGGTGCGGTCACAGCGGTCGGCCCGGCCTGCGACCGCGACGTCGGACCCCGCGACGTCAGACCCAGCCGGCGCCCTGCGTGATGCGGATGGCGTCGATGCGGTTGCGGGCGCCGACCTTGCGGGTCGCCGCGGCCATGTAGTTCCGTACCGTTCCGCTGGTCAGATGGAGTCGACGGGCGATCTCCGCCACCGTCTCGCCTTGGGCGGCCCGTGCCAGCACGCTCAGTTCGCGCGTGGTCAGCGGCATTTGGGAAGCTTCCAGGAACCCACAGGCCAGTGACGCGTCCACGAACCGCTGACCCGCGGCCACTTCCGTGATGCCCTTGATCAACCGTTGCGCGGAGCTGTGTTTGTCCACGAACCCCAGGGCCTGGGCATCGAACGCTCTGCGCAGCGCTCCGGGTCGTCCGGCCGACGCCAGGACGACGAGCCCGGCGCGCGGCACCGGCACCCGCTCGCCCGTGTTCCCGGCGCCGCCCTCTAATAAGGAGGTGGCGCCGGGACAGTCGAGGTCGACCAGGCACACGTCGGGGCGTAGCCCGCTTGCGTTCTCACGGGCGGACATCCAGCCCGCCGCATCCACGTCGAACGTGGGTTCAGTCCGTAGGAGTGCCGTCAGCGCGGAGCGCATCAGGCTGACGCTGTGCAGTACGAGCACCGCGGTCATGGGTGTCCTCTCTCGATCCTCCGCCCGGCATGCACACACCCGGCATCCGTTGTGTCGTCTCTCCGGCTTCCCGAGAGGCCGAGAGGGAACCCCGAACGGTTTTCGACGGTGGCTCACTTCCATGCCGTGTCAGCGCGCCAAGATCCTTGCGGATCTCGGCCGGAAGCCGTGTGTCGCTCGCGTCGGGACGCATACGCCCTCGTGACGGGGCGCCCCCGGCCAGGGCAGTGACGGTCCGTGGGCTGTGGGCGGACCCTGACGGTCGTGTTGTCCGTACGCGCCGGCGGGCGAGAAAGGCGTGATCCATGCAGGTGCCTGGCCGCGGCGGCCTCCGGGAAAGATCTTCGAGGTGGGTCTCGGCACGGGCCGGAATCGAGCCGGTTCGTCGGAGATGCCGTTTGAGCACGCGGCCAGGAGCCGGAGTCCGTTCGCTGAAGTGGGGGCCGACGACGGGCAGTTGCTCGTGCGTCGCTAGCATCCGTGATCATGACCATGCGGGGGTGGCGGCTGGGTGCCGCGTTGTTGCTTACGGCGCTGTGTGTCTCCGGTGCGGGAGGGCCGGGCGTCATCCGTACGGCGTCGGACCTCGGCTCGCTCCCGGGCGACCGCTTCGACTACACGTCGCAGGACTACCAACGATCCAAGCGGGCCACAGCATTGCTGGTCCGCCGGTGCATGGCGCAGCGCGGCCATCCGGACTTCCCGCTCGACCCTCGCTATCCCAGCGATCCCATGGTCGCCACCGCGGTCGCCAGCGACTACGGAGTCCTTGATCTCGACGCCGCTCGCCGCTGGGGCTACGGCTGGGACCCGTCAGTGGCAGTGTCGTCCCAGCCGAAGGGCCGCAGGATGACGATCGCCGAGTATGCGGACTTCCCCGCGTGCACTGCCGAGGCGGGCGAGCGGTTGATGCACGGCATCGACGTCCAGCGGGACTGGTTGTACGCCGGTAGGCGGGCGGTCGAGGTCGACACGGTGGTCAAGCGCGATCCACGCCTGCGCGCCGCGTGGGAAGTGTGGTCCCAGTGTGTGGCAGAACAAGGATTCACGCGCTATCCCGACCCTGTGGCCGCGTACTCGGACACTGCCTGGCGGCGTGGCAGTGACGGCAACACCCGGCACCTGCCGCGGGAGCGAGCGACCGCGACGGCGGACGTCACCTGCAAACGCCGTCACCATACGGCCGAGGTCTGGCACGCCGCCCGGGCGCGGGAGCAGAGCGCGGACATCGCCAGACACCGTGACCGCTATGCCGCCGGTCTTGAGGCGCTGCGAGCGTACCGGGCAACGATCGCCGAGGTGCTGCGAACCTTGGGCTAGGCGGACGCGGCGACGAAACGGCCGCCCGCCTCGGACTGTTCGCCGCCACCGTGCGTCCTTGAGGGTCGTGGCCGGGTCCCGGCGGCGGAACGTCGGCCGGAAAGGGGTCCGTACGGCGGCGGCGCGAACTCCTCCCGGTGCGCGGAAGGCAACGATGTCGAGTTCGGCGTCCTGATCGGCGACCCGAAGACGTCTGCGGTCGTGGGGGACCGTGGCCGGCGACGAACGTGTCTCGTCGTCGCCGGCCACGCAGCACAGGGCCGTCACGGCCGTGCCACCGCCACTGCGGGGAAGGACTGCGACGAGTCGCCTCGTCCGAGGGTGGCTCGAGGTTCGTGCTCAGGTAGTGGTGAGCATGCCTTCGCGGAGTTTGGCGAGGATGCGGTTGAGGAGTCGGGAGACGTGCATCTGGGAGACGCCGAGGTGCTCGCCGATCTGGGCCTGGGTGAGTTCATCGACGAACCGCATGTGGATGATCCGCCGCTCACGGTCGTCGAGCTGCGCGATCAGTGGGGCCAGCGCGCTGACGTCCTCGACCAGTTCGAGGGCGGTGTCATCCACTCCGATGAAGTCCGCGAGGGCGGCTTCCCCGTCCTCGCTGGAGGTGATGGCGGCGTCCAGAGAGGCGGAGGTATAGCCGTTGGAGGCCTTACGAGCCTCGATCACCTCTTCCTCGGGCAAGCACATCAGTGCCGCCAGTTCGCGCGTGGTGGGCATGCGGCCGAGCCGGCTGCGGAGCTCCTCAGTCGCCTTGGCGAGGGCGATCCGCGCTTCCTGAAGCCGGCGCGGGACGTGCACGGCCCATGACGTGTCGCGGAAGAAACGCTTGATCTCACCGACGATGTAGGGCACGGCGAAGGAGGTGAACTCGACTTCGCGACTCAGCTCGAAGCGGTCGATGGCCTTGATGAGGCCGATCGTGCCGACCTGGACGATGTCTTCCATCTCGTCGCTGCTGCGGCTGCGGAAACGTGAGGCCGCGAACTGTACGAGGGTGATGTTGATTTCGATGAGGGTGTTGCGCGCGTACTGGTACTCGGGGGTGCCCTCTTCGAGGACGGCGAGACGGTCGAAGAACAGCCTCGACAGCTCGCGGGCATCCTTCGGGGCGACGTGCGACGGGTGGCTGATTGCCGGCAGCACGACGGTCCGCGCCCCGTTGGTGTCGGTCACTGTCATGCTCGTCCCTTCCCGCGTGATCCAGCCTTGGATGCCCGCCGCCTCGGGACGGGCAGAGACGGCGTACCCGCGGTTGAGGCATGCATGCCAGATGAGATCGTCACCGTGCTGCTGTGGCGCTGACTTGCTCCTCGGATGAGACACGAAAATCTATGGTGGCTGAAGTAGACATTGCTTGATCGTGTGGCTATGGTTTCTCTCGTAGTCGAGATCGGTGGAGCCCGGCAGACACGAACTGCCGTGGAGAAAAGCGCAGTTGTAGTAGGCAGAGCGGTTCGGTGGTGGAGTTCCGAAGCCAGGGTTGTCGAAGGACGGCGACGGGGCTGACGACCGGACCGGGTGGCCCGAAGTGATCAGGGGCCGCCGTGAGCAGGGCCGAAGATGTGCGGCGCGGCCCGTTGGCACCAGTTGTTCGAGAGGGAAGGAACGGAGGAGCGAGACGCCATCAGGATCGCCCGGGCGGAATGGCTGAGCCCGGGTACCGCAGGACATCGATAGTGAGGTGGTCTCCGGTCGAGCAACCGCGATCCCCGCGTCCCCGACAGCAATCCGGTCGGGCCAGCGGTTACAGAAGGCCGGTGCAGTCCCCAAGCCGGCAGATGGTGTAGCAGGTTCCTTCGGGGCCCTGGCGCAGAGCGCCAGGGCCCCTCGATGTGTTGCGTGAGGGAGGTGCAATGGCGGCAGGCGACTCGTTCGACCGGCTTGATGACGGTGCCCGTACCGCTTGTACGACAGGGCGGCCCGTCGTGGCAGCCACGCATACCGCCGCTCCGCTCCGCCCGCGGAATCCCCTACGGTCACCTGGAACAGTGGGGCCCTTGACCCTTCCTGTCCGCCCCTTTCCTCCGCGAGGTACAACAGGCGCGGTTCGGATGCCTTACGGCGGTCGAACTGAGGACGCCGCGGGCCCGCACATTGGGTGACGCCCCCTCAGGGGCCCGCTTTCAAACGCCGTGACCTCACGTAGACGCGCTGTGCGAAAGCGTGGATGGCCGGAGGTGTCGTGCTGGAATGCCATGATTCCCGGCGTCGCGCCTTGTCTCGCGCCCCCGAGGCGTGACATGGGTGGGGCCCGACGCCATGGCGTCGGGCCCCACCCATGTATCTGTGCTGATCAGGCTGTTTACCAGCGGTACCAGCGGCCACGCTTGCCGCCGCTTGCTGTCGGGCGGATCACGAATCCGAGAACCCAGACGATCAGGACGATCACGGCGATCCACCAGAGCGCCTTCAGCGCGAAACCGGCGCCGAAGAGGATCAGGGCGAGCAGCAGAACAAGAAGAATAGGAACCATGGTTATCAACCTCCGGACCGTCGTGTGCCCTGCGCTCCGCTCTTCATTCCTGCGCGTCGTGGGTATTGCTCGGGCTTGGGCGGCTGGGAAAAGCGCGGCAGTCGTCGCGCTGGTTTGAGGATGTGATCCGGGGTGACACGGAGGGCGTACGTGAATTCCGATTGAGGCAGGGTGAGTGGTTGTGGCTGCGGACGAGAAGGCTCAGGCCAAGGGCGAGCAGGTCGAGGGCAAGGTCAAGAAGGTCGCCGGCGGCGCCGTGGGCAACGAGTCCCTGAAGGCCGAGGGGCAGGCCAAGGAGACCCAGGGTGACCTGCGTGCGGCCAAGGAGAAGGCCAAGGACGCCGTCCGGCCCAAGTAGCGCTCAGCACTCCTGATCCCGGCAGCCTGATGGCTGCCGGGATCTGTGCTTCCCGGGCCGGCTTCGTTTCCGCGACGGATGCGGTGCACGCGGTCGCGTCGCCGGCCCGTCACAGCACGGGACCGAGGGCGCTCGTCACGGACTGGGCGCACGGCCGCGGTCGAGCGCCGGGATCGTCGCCGCCCCGTCGGGCGGAGCGCTCGCTGCTCCGGCCGCTGGGACATGTTCACCGGAGCAGCTGTCGAGGGACTCGACCAGGGCGATCTGTTGGGAGAAGACACCGAGGGGCCGTTCGTACGCGCTGCCGGATCTCCCGTGCGCGGCGACGATTGCAGGCTGTCCTGTCGTCCTGCTGCGGGCATCCGGACGATTTTCTGGTGATCCAGTGGCGAAGTTACGGAATCTCCTCAAATTCTTCACTCTCTGCTCCCCGGTCGCCCGCGACGTGCTTCATGTCACCCGGAGGAGTCGCTGACCTGCTCCCGAGGCCTGAAAGGCCGGACTCACCCCGCGACAGCGCCACGTTCGGCCCGCTGTTCCGGCGGCCTCACGCCGGCCGGAGGCGCCCGTGAGGCCGGAGCGGGTTGCCAGGACGGGGAACCGTGGAGGATGGTTGCCGTGAGGCAATAATTCATCGACCGGATGAGGTGAGGGGTTCGCTCAGCGGGCCTTCGTGTTTGTGACTTCCATCGAGCAGGGCCCTGCCGTGAGCGCCGACGCTCCGGCAGACGCGGTATGGACGTGTGCGCCGTACCCGGTTGTGATCGTCGACCGGGCCGGCACGGTACGCCACGCGAACCCCCGGGCCGGCAGCCTTCTGCCTGCCCTTCGCTCCGGCGCGCCCCTGGCCGGGAGCGTTCCGGCGTGGCTCTCGGACGGTCACGCGCACCGGGTGCGGGCCGGCTCTCACCCGGGTGACGCGCTGTCCGGACCGGTGGGGGAGCGCACCTACGAGGCTCACTCCACGGTGCAGCACGACGGCGACGTCGTCTGGTGGCTGGTGGACGACACCGATCACCACCTGGCCCGCGAGGCGCTGCGGATGGAACGCGAGCGGACCGCGTTCCTGACCGAGGCGTCCAACATGCTGCTCTCGTCATTGAATCTGGAGCGCTGCATGGACGTGACCGCTCAACTCGCCGCCGAATACCTCGCCGATGCCGCCCTGGTCATCGCGCCCCGCGCCGGGCGCGTTCTGCCGGTCGTCCTGTGCCTGACCGGCGAGGCACCGCAACGGTTCACATGGAACGTCGACCCCGAGGACGTTCCCGGCCTGGGGGAAGCCCTGCAGGGCTTCCCGCCGGTGCCCTCCCGGTGGATAGACCCCGCCTCCGCGCCGAGCTGGCTGGTCCCGGACGGCTTCGGCCCGGTCGGTTCCATCGTCATCACCCCCCTGCCCGGCCATGGAGTTCCGGCCGGCGCTCTCGTTCTCCTGCGGCGCAGCGGAGAAGCCGCTTTCAGCGCGGACGAGGAAGTCTTCGCCCGCCTGTTCGCCGCCCGGGCCGGTGCGGCCATGTCCGCGGCCCGCCTGTACGTGGAGCAGTCCTCACTCGCCCAGACCCTCATGCGGGACCTGCTCCCGCCGGTCCTGCACCGGGTCTCCGGGGTGGAGTTCGCCGGCGGCTACAGGGCGGCGAGGGACCAGGACCGGGTCGGCGGCGACTTCTACGACGTCCACCCCGCAGCCGCCGACGGCGAGGAGTCCTTCGCCGTTCTGGGTGACGTCTGCGGCAAGGGCCTCGAGGCCGCCGTGCTGACCGGGAAGATCCGCAACACCCTGCAAGCCCTGCTCCCGATGGCCGACGACCATCAACGCGTGATCGACCTCCTGAACAGCGCACTCCTGAACTCGCATGCCACTCGCTTCGTCACACTGACCATGGCGTCCGTCGTGCGGGAGGGGAGCGGTGTGCGTCTGCGGGTGACCAGCGCGGGACATGAGCCGGCTCTGATCGTGCGGGGCGACGGCACGGTCGAGGAAGGCAGGTCGCGAGGGACCCTCGTCGGTGTTCTTCCCGCAGCCCGGGCGTCGACCGCGCAGGAGACGCTCGAGCCCGGGGACTTCTGCGTGCTGTTCACCGACGGCTTCACCGAGGCCAAGGGCGGGCCCTTGGGCAGTGAACTGTTCGGCCAGGCCCGCCTGAAGCGCGCACTGGCACAGTGCGCGGGGATGCCCGCCGAGGCCGTCGTGGAACACATGCTGATGCTGGCCGACCAGTGGGTGGGCCCCGACGTTCACGACGACATGGCCGTCATGATCATCTCTGCGCCGCGGACCACCCATCTCAGTGCGGTGGACGGCCACACTCGGGGCAGGTTCACGGGGTGACCTCAACCACAACCGATCCGCGGCAACGGGAAGAACAGCTGTGGGAAGCCGTCCGAGTCGGCGACGAAGAGACCGCCACTCGTACCGTCTTCGACGCCCTCGACGACGGAGCCTCGCCGGAGGACGTGCTCCTGGACCTCATCGGCGCCGTGCAGCGGAGGGTGGGCGAGGAGTGGGCGGCCAACCGTCTCACGGTCGCCCAAGAGCACGCGGCCACCGCCATCAACGAGCGCGCCGTCGCGGCCCTGTCCTACCGCTGCGCCCAGCGCACCCAAGCGGTCCGGGGGCGGGTGACCGTGGCGTGCGTGGACGGTGAATGGCACGGCCTGCCCGCTCGCCTGGTCGCCGAGGTGCTCAAGCTGCGCGGCTGGAGGGTGGACTATCTCGGCGCGCAGGTTCCCACCAGCCATCTGATCAGCCACATCCACCAGACCGGCCCCGACTTCGTCGCACTGTCCAGCTCGATCCCCGTCCGCCTGCCGACCGCACACGCCACGATCACCGCGGTCCAGGCCACCGGCACCCCCGTCCTGGCCGGCGGCGCCGCCTTCGGCCGGCACGGTCAGTACGCCCGCAGCCTGGGCGCCGACGCCTGGGCACCCGACGCCCGGGCCGCCGCCGACCGCCTCGAGCAGGGCCCGCTGCCCCGCCCCGCGACCGCGCACCAGCCCATCGACGACCTGCCGCACCTGGCCGACCAGGAGTACACGATGGTCGCCCGCACCCGCACCCGGCTGGTGCGCGAGGTGATGGCCGCGCTGGAGGAACGCTTTCCCGCGATGCGGGACTACACGGACGTCCAGCGTGAACGCACGGCCGAGGACATCGCGCACATCGTCGACTTCCTGGCAACCGCCCTGTACACCGACGACGTCGACCTCTTCACCGACTTCATCTGCTGGACGGCCGGCATCCTCGCCACCCGCGGGGTCCCCGCCCGGTCCCTCATCCCGGCCCTGGACATCCTCGGCGAACAGCTCAAGGACTTCCCCCGTGCCGTGTCCACGCTCCACCAGGCCGCCGACCGCCTCACCCGGGCAGGATCAGTGATCGCCCCCGAGACCAGGAACACCGTATGACCCCACTCGTTGGATTCGACCTCGACCACCTGCGCCTGACCACCGTCGCAACCGACGGCGCGGTGCATGTGGGACTGGAGGGATTCCTGGACTACGACAGCGCCGACCACTTCCTGGCGGTGGCAACCGAATCCCTCGCGGCGTACCCGGGCCTGCGCCACCTGCATCTGGACTGCGGTGCTCTGAGCGGTGTCGACTCCATGGGCCTCGCCATGCTGCTCATGCTCCACCGCCGGACCGTCGCGGCCGGCGTCACCCTCTCCCTGGACAACCGGACACCGGCGCTGAACCGGCTGCTGGACATCACCGGCACCCACGACCACCTGACCGCAGGACATACGGCGCCGGAGCACGCACGGCACGAGACGGACACCGCCGGCGAGGTCGACGGACTCCCAGATGCCCAGCACATGGCATATCGTCATACATCCAAAGACGGCACCCCTGCCAACTCTCGCAGTGCTGAATCCGGCATCAACAGCTGACGTCCGATACGAGCACCCGAAACGGTGTCAAGGGAGCCCAACCTCTCGGAGGGGAACCGCATGACCGAGCGCGTCCGTCCTGCCTCCGAGCCCGTCCACGCTGCGATCCGACAGGTGCAGAGCATCGTCGAACTCCTCGACATACTCTGGGAACAGGCCCGCAGCCAGACACCGCCCCCCTACATCCCCGCCTCGCAGCTACGCGTGATGTGCATGGTCGACCGTGAGGACGGCATTCGCATGCGCGACCTCACGCAGGTCCTGGGCGCCGCGCCTCCTTCCGTCAGCCGCTTGATCGACCGCCTGCAGGCCATGGGCTTCGTCGAGCGCGGCGCCTGTCCCGGCAGCCGCCGCGAAGTCCTGCTCTCCATCACCCCGGCCGGCCACAACCAACTGGCCCGGATCCGTGAACTGCGCGACCGGCTCCTGTACCAGGCCCTGGCCGACATGCCCTCCCCTCAGCGCATCGCACTGACCGAGGGTCTCGCCAGTCTCCAGCACGCGCTGCTCAGCCAACCCGCACTCCACCTGGTCCAAGAAGGTGTGAGGCCCGAAGAGGGGCAACGAGGCACAGCGGCGTATTCCGCCTGAGGGCGCGGGGCATCCGGACGTGCGTACGTGATGGCGCCGCACTCGCCGCTTCACGACTGCGGGCGTCGGATGCGACGCGCAGCGCGGGCTGCCGGGGGAGGACCGTGTCCGGCCGGCACCGGGCCCGTCATCGCGAGGTCGGGGTCGTTTCCGCACGCCGTACCCGGCGCCGGACAACGCTGCCCGAGGTCCGGTTCACCCGCTCGCAGGCACCAGGACGGCTCGCCGGCGTACGGGGCGAGCGAGCTGGTTAGAGATGGGTTGCATCACCGACACCGCACCCCTCCGGGGCTTCGACGCGAGCCGAGGCTTCCCCCGCCTCACAGAAGATCGGCGTACTCACCACTATGAACAGATTCGTGGCTGCTGAACGGGCCCTGCGTACCGCAGCGCCCCACCAGTTGCTCGACGCGGTCCGCCGGGTTCTCGTCGAGCAATACGAAGCAGACGCCGTCGAGCTGTTCATGGCCGACTACGGCACGACCGTGCTGCAGCCGGTCTCCAGGCTCCCGCACACCCAGGAGCCGGTCTCGGTGCACAACAGCCCGGCGGGGCGGGCCTTCGGCGCGCAGGAACCCTTCATCGAAGGCCTGTCCGACGGCCTGGTCTGCGTCCATCTGCCCGTCACCGTTCGAGGAGACCGCCTCGGCATCCTCGCGGTGAGCCTGCCCGGTGGGGAACACGCACGCGGCTGCCTGAAGGAACTGGCCGAGGTCGCCGACGTACTCGGACACGAGGTCGTCGTGGCCGAACGCGACACAGACCTCTACGTGCAAGCGCGCCGCAAGGACCGGCTGACCCTGGCTGCCGAGATGCAGTGGCAGCTCCTGCCCGGACGCTCGTATGCCTGCCCCGAATACGAGCTGGGTGCGCAATTGGAGCCCGCCTATGCCATCTTCGGTGACAACTTCGACTGGTCCGTGACCGCCGACCGGCTCCTCCTCTACGTCTCCAACGGCATGGGCGAGGGCATGGAGGCATCCCTGCTCACCAATCTCGCTGTCAACGCCCTGCGCAACGCCCGACGGGCCGGTATCGGGCTGTCCGACCAGGCCGCCCTGGCCGATCAGGCGGTCTACGCCCACTACCGAGGCCGCTGCTACCTGTCGTCCCTCATGTTCGACTTCGACCTGATCAGTGGTCAGGTCCAGGTCGTGGACGCCGGATCCCCCCAGGTGCTGCGCCTGCGCGACGGCACGGTCGAGCGCGTCTCCTTCGAGGCCCAGCTGCCGCTGGGAATGTTCGAAGAGACGGACTACACGGCCCAGGACTTCCAGGTCGAGCCAGGTGATCGTCTCGTCTTCGTGAGCGACGGCGTCTACGAAGCCTTCTCTCCCGGCGGAGAGTCGTACGGGAATGCCGCACTGACCCGGGCCATCTTGTCCACCCGGCTCCTTCCCCCCGCCGACGTCCCCCGAGCGGTCCTGCGCGAACTGACGGGCCACCGCGGTCAGGCCGTGGCGACCGACGACGCCCTGGTGCTGTGCCTGGACTGGCGCGGGAGACCATCCTGAGCCCGGCGCCACCCGTCGGGCCCCCACCACGTGCCTCCCCGCAGATACTCCGGGGCGGCCGGAACTTCGGAGGCCCGAAGGCAGCGGTGAAGCCCTCCTACATGACGCCAGGACGAGGCGACGCCGCCCCCCGCGCCTTGAGGAAGGCCTTCAGCCCCATGCTCAGCGCGGCCCGCTCGTCCGGTGCCATCCCTCCCAGGACCGCGGTGAGCGCTTGTGTTCGACGCCCGGCGATATCCCTGAGCACGCCCTGGCCGGCCGAGGTCAGAAGCAGCTGCACTTCGCGCCGATTGCTCGGATGGGACGCTCGTTCCACAAGACCGGCTGCCTCGAGGCGATCACAGAGCCGACTGGCTGTGGGCAACCCGATGTCCAACCACTCGGCCAACGCCGTGAGATTCAGGGCCGGTGACGCGCTGAGGGTCCGCAGCGCCTTCGACTGGGGCAGAGACAAGCGCAGCGCCGCATCGTGCCCGGCAACGGACCACAGGTTGGCGAGGCTCTCGACCGCGTCGGAGATCTCCAGGGCGACGACCGCGGGGGCATCGCCCGGCCTTCTCGTCTGATCGTCACCGTGGTTGTCGAGGTGCGTCACGGACAACAACTTTCAGTAAGCCCGAAGCATTGATGAAGCACAACTCATTCAAACGCAATACCCGAGGACTCGACGAGCAAGCGGTCCCGCCGTGTTCCGTCGCCAGGGAGGGAAACGGCCCGAGGCGGCACCAGGGCAAGGCAAAAAGCGGCGGCTCCGTCCTCCCCTGGAAGGGAGGGCGGAGCCGTTTCGCCGAAGGTGCCTGGATTGGGGTCAGGCGTGGCGGCGGTTGCCGGCGAAGACCCGGTACAGGGCCAGCAGGATCAGCGAGCCGATGATGGCGGCGATCCAGGTGGAGAGGTCGAAGAAGCCGTCGATGGAGTCGACGCCGAAGATGACCTTGCCGAGCCAGCCGCCGAGGAGACCTCCCGCGATACCGATGAGCATCGTGATGATGATGCCGCCCGGGTCCTTGCCCGGCATGAGCGCCTTGGCGATGATGCCCGCGAGCAGACCGATGAGTATCCAGGCGATGATGCCCATGAAGTGTGTCTCCTACCTGGTCATATAAAGGCTGTGTCAGAACTCCGTGTGTTCAGTGACGGCGATCTCAAACCTCACAGGCGGGTGTACGAATACCCGGAGACGACGTTCGCCGTCCGTAAGCCGTCTGTGAGCACCACGGGTGCGGCCGACGCGGCGATGTCGTGCCGACGCTGCACGCCCCTCCTCCGGGACGCCTTCAAGTTCAGCTTCGGTGACGATCCGACTGGATCTTTGTCAGTCGATGCCTTCGACGATGCGGAAGTCACGCTCGACGCCGTCGGACAGGGCGACCAGCGCCTCCTGGTAGGCCGCACTCTCGCGTGCCGCGACGGCCTGCTCGAAGCTGTCGAACTCGATCAGGACGGTGCGCTCGGCGATCCCGGCGTCGTGCGCCTCGACCCGCCCGCCCCGGACGAGGACACGGCCGCCCCCGGCCGCGACGGCCGGACCGGCCAACTGGTTGTAAGCAGCCAGTTTCTCAGGGTCTGAAATGGTGCGATAGGCGCTGACCCAGTAGCCCTTGGGCATGGAACCTCCATGGTCGCGATGAGTGCATCCGACGCACGGGGTGGTCTCGGACGAGCGTCGGCGGGCGAGCGCGAGGCTTGTCAGCGCCGTGATCGCCATGGCGCCGATGCCGCCCAGCGCCACGGTGGTGCGGGCGCTGTCGTCGGGGTAGAG
Source organism: Streptomyces sp. M41(2017) (assembly GCF_002078175.1). GTDB lineage: Bacteria > Actinomycetota > Actinomycetes > Streptomycetales > Streptomycetaceae > Streptomyces. The sequence continues at coordinate 5,573,529 of NZ_MWFK01000001.1, forward strand.
GTGGCCCTGGCCGCCGTACTCCTCGGACGCTCCATTGTCGCCCTCGCCCTGGCCCTGACGGCGTTCGTCATGACCGGTGTCATCGTCGGGAACAGCACGGCGCGCGCCCGTCGCGCGGTGCCCGGCGCCATGAGGTAGTCAGGAAGGGTGAACGAGGACACGAGTGACCCCTTCGTGCATGTTCGGGGCGCCACTGAGAACAACCTGCGGAACATCGATGTCGATGTTCCGCGGGACGCGATGGTCGCCTTCACCGGCGTCTCCGGTTCGGGCAAGTCCTCGCTCGCCTTCGGCACGCTCTACGCCGAGGCCCAGCGCCGCTACTTCGAGTCCGTGGCGCCGTACGCCCGGAGACTGTTGCACCAGGTCGGCGCACCGCACGTGGAGGAGATCACCGGGCTGCCGCCCGCTGTGGCCCTGCAGCAGCGGCGCGGGGCGCCCAGCTCGCGTTCGACGGTCGGCACGATCACCACGCTGTCCAATCTGCTGCGCATGCTGTACTCCCGAGCCGGAACCTATCCACCCCATGCAGCACGGCTGGAAGCGGAGTCGTTCTCTCCCAACACCGCGGCCGGCGCATGTCCGGAGTGCCACGGGCTGGGTGTCGTGCACGACGTCACCGAGGACCTGCTGGTCCCGGACCCCTCACTGAGCATCCGCGAGGGGGCGATCGCCGCCTGGCCGGGAGCCTGGCAGGGCGCCAACCTGCGCAGTGTGGTGAGCGGCCTGGGGATCGACATCGACCGGCCGTGGCGCAGGCTCAGGAAGAAGGACCGGGACTGGCTGCTGTACACGGACGAGCAGCCCTCCGTGTACATCGAGCCCGAGGAGGACCGCGTCGACTACGGCTACCAGGGCAAGTTCTGGAGCGCCCGCAAGCACGTCATGCATGTCCTCGCCGACTCCAAGAGCGAGAAGATGCGTGACCGGGCGCTTCGGTTCGTCAGGAGTGTGCCCTGCCCCGAGTGCGACGGCAGCGGACTGCGGCCCGAGGCGCTCGCCGTGACGTTCGCCGGACGTTCCATCGCCGAGGTCAACGCGATGCCGCTCACCGAGGTCGTAGCGCTGCTGCGGCCCGTCGCCGGGCAGGCCAAGGCCGACGCCACCACATCGACCGCCCGATCCGGGGAGACGACCGAGGCCGCGGTCCGGATCTGCGGCGATCTGGTCGCGCGGGTGGACGTCCTGCTGGACCTCGGCCTTGGATACCTCAGCCTCGGCCGCCGCTCGACGACCCTGTCGCCCGGCGAGGCCCAGCGCCTGCGGATCGCCACACAGCTGCGCTCGGGACTGTTCGGCGTCGTCTACGTCCTCGACGAACCCTCCGCGGGTCTGCACCCGGCTGACGCTGAACCACTGCTCGACGTGCTGGACCGGCTCAAGGCTGCGGGCAACTCGCTGTTCGTCGTGGAGCACGACATGGACGTCGTACGGCGGGCGGACTGGGTGGTCGACATCGGCCCCGGCGCGGGGGAGGGCGGCGGACGCGTCCTGTACAGCGGCCCCGTCGCGGGCCTTGAGGCGGTCGCCGAGTCGGCCACGAGCCAGTACCTGTTCGAGCGCGCCCAGCCCCTCGATCACCGCCCCCGCACACCGCACGGCTGGTTGCACCTCCGCGGCGTCTCCCGCCACAATCTGCACGACGTGTCCGTCGACGTACCGCTCTGCGTGCTGACCGCGGTGACAGGCGTGTCCGGCTCCGGAAAGTCGACGCTCGTGACGCAGGTGCTCGCCGAGGTAGTCCGCAACCACCTCGGACTCGAACCGGAGGAGCCCGACGAGGCACGGCTGGTGGTCGACGTCCAGGACGCGGCGGGGGTCGAGTCGTTCGACCGGCTGGTCCTGGTCGACCAACGGCCCATCGGCCGAACTCCCCGGTCCAACCTGGCCACGTACACGGGGATGTTCGACGCGGTGCGCAAGCTGTACGCGTCGACGGACGAGGCGCGGGCGCGCGGCTACTCGGCCGGGCGGTTCTCCTTCAACGTGCCCGAAGGGCGCTGCGAGACCTGCCAGGGCGAAGGCTTCGTCGCGGTGGAACTGCTCTTCCTGCCCGGCACCTATGCGCCGTGTCCGACCTGCGAAGGCGCCCGGTACAACGCCGAAACGCTGGAAGTCACCTACCGCGGCAGGAACATCGCGGAGGTGCTGGCCCTGTCCGTCGACGCGGCCGCCCGGTTCCTGTCCGCCGTCCCGGCCGCTTCCCGCAGTCTGGAGACGTTGCGCGAGGTGGGACTGGGCTACCTGCGGCTGGGCCAGCCCGCCACGGAACTCAGCGGTGGTGAGGCACAACGCATCAAACTGGCCACCGAACTGCAGCGAGCCCGCCGCGGGCACGCGCTCTACCTGCTCGACGAGCCGACCGCAGGACTGCACCCCTCGGACATCGCGCTGCTGCTGAGGCAGCTGCACCGGCTCGTCGACGCCGGCAACACGGTCGTCCTCGTCGAGCACGACCTGGACACGATCGCCTCCGCCGACTGGGTCATCGACCTCGGGCCGGGCGGAGGTGACGCGGGCGGCCGGGTGGTCGCGGCCGGCCGGCCGGCCAAGGTGGCAAAGGCCCGCCGCAGCGTCACGGCGCCCTACCTCGCTGCCCGGCTCGCACGCTCCTGACCGCCACGCGGCCCGAGCGCCGGTCGCACGCGGTGGCGCGTCGGAGCGCGCGCGTCGTTCGACGGCGTTCCGGCTGATGGAGGACATGGCTCGTGCCCATGCCGGTTCCGGCGCGGATTCGTGCCGTGGCCGCGTTGTTCGACGGCTGCGTCGGGGCAGAGGCCACGCCGCCGCATCGGCACCCTCCCTTCCGGGCACGACCACCGCGCCGCCACCGGGGCACGTGGGAGCACACCGGTGCAGTCGTGACCGATGCGAGGCCGGATCAAGGGTTCGCGCGTCCTGAGCGGACGGAGTTCGCCCGCTCTGCCGTGCGGTCGAAGAAGTGCTGAAGCCCGGTCCGTACGCCCTCGGTCCGCACGGTCGCGGCGAAGCAGGCCGCCTCCACCGCGAGTCCTTCGTCCACGGGGAGGTTGATGCCGCGGGTGACCGAGCGCAGGCAGGCCGCTACGGCCGTCGGCGCGTGCCTGATGATCCGTTCGGCCAGGTCCCGTGCGGCGCCGAGGAGTTCGTCGCCTGGTACGACGCCGTTGATGAGCCCGATCTGTGCGGCCCTCGCGGCCGAGATCGGGTCTCCGGTCAGAATCATCTCGAGGCCGCGCTTGCGGCCCACGTGCCGCGGCAGCCGTTGGGAGCCGCCGAACGGCGGTGGGAAGCCGAGGGAGATCTCCGGTTTGGCGAATGCGGCGTGTTCGGCGGCGATCGCCAAGGGAGCGGCCTCCGTGATCTCACAACCACCGCCGTACGCCAGCCCGTTGACGGCGACGATGACGGGCTTGGGGAACTCCTCGATCCGCCGGGTCAGTGTCTGCCCTCGCCGGACGATCTCGCGGAGGGCGCGTTCGGGGCCGCCGGCGATGCTCTCCGCCAGAGAGGGAATGTCCGCCCCGGCGCTGAAAGCCCTGCGCCCGGCACCGGTCAGGACGACCGCCCGGACGGAGTCGTCGGAGTCGATGTGGTCGAGAGCCGCGATCAGCGCGTCGATCGTCGGGTAGTCGAGGGCGTTGAGTTTGTTTTCTCTGTCGATGGTGAGGGTGACGACGTGCTCGTCCCGGTCGATGTGGACGTTCATGCCACGTGCTCCGTTCCCGCTGAGCTTGGATGCACAGAGGCTAGGAGCCGTACCCTAGGGCGATCCAATCATTGTCCTGGATACAGGGGGGCGCGGGTTTCCCATGCGGCCATCGTCCTACAAGGCCATCGTCGACGAGTTCGCCGCCTCGATCAGATCCGGCACGCTCCCGGCGGGCACCCGGCTCCCGACGCACCGCGCACTCACTCGCGAGCGGCGGATCGCTCTGGCCACCGCCACGCGGGTCTACGCCGAACTCGCCGCCATGGGGCTGGTGGTGGGGGAGCCCGGGCGTGGAACGTTCGTTCGGGTGCGGTCGGGTTACGACGGCCTTGAGCCGTCTCGCGTCCTGCCGGTCCCGAGAGTCGCCGACTTGTCGTTCAACCAGCCACTGGGGGAGGGACAGGCCGACCGACTGCGTCAGTCGCTGCGTGCCCTCTCCGTCTCGGGCGAGGTCGAGGCGTTGCTGCGCCAGGACCCGCCGGGCGGCCGCCTGCACGAGCGAGCGGTCGTGGCCACCTACCTGCTGGAGCGCGGGATCGACACGGCACCGGCGAACGTCGTCATCACGAGTGGCACCCAGCAGGCCCTCGATGCCGTGCTGCGCTCCCTGACCAGGCCCGGTGACGTCCTCGCGGTCGACGCACTCAGTTACCCCGGCATCAAGCTGCTCGCATCCGCCCACGGACTCGACATGGTTCCGATCCCCGTCACGGAGAAAGGACCCGACCTCGCCGCGCTCGACAGCCTGTGCCGCGCGCGCCCCGTGCGTGCGATCTACGCGATCCCCACCCTGCACAACCCACTCGGCTGGGTCCTCGACACGGAGCAGCGCGAACGCTTCGTTGCCATCGCCCGCTCCCACGACTGCCTGATCGTCGAAGACGGCACCTACGCCTTCCTCGACGCGTCGCCACCTCCGCCCTTGCACACCCTCGCCCCCGAACGAACCTGCTACGTGGCCGGTCTGTCCAAGAACGCCGCTCCCGGCCTGCGGTTCGGATTCGCCGTGCTGCCCCGCCCTCACATCGAGACCGTAACCCGGAGCCTTCGCCTCGCGGCCTGGGGCGCTCCCGGACTCATCACCGCGGTCGCCACCGGCTGGCTGGCCGACGGTACGGTCGCCCGCTGGGAACGGGACCGGCGGGACGATGCGGCAGCGCGGCAGGACATCGCCCGCACCGCACTCGCCGGAATGAGCTGCACGGCGCACCCGGTTTCCTACATGGTCTGGCTCGGCCTGGAGCCCCATCAGCGCCCGGACCACGTCGCTGCGCTGCTCGCCGAGGTGGGCATCCTCGTCTCCACGGCGGACGCCTTCGCCACCGGCTCCCATCACCCCCGAGGACTCCGCCTGGCGCTCGCCACGCCACCTCGAGAGGAACTCGGACTGGTGTTGCGGCGCCTGAGGGAGGTGATCGAGGCTGTCCCACCGTGATGAGCCGACGGCGAGGCGCGACGCGCGATCCGAGAGCTCACTAGGAATCGCCGGTGCGGGAACCCGGAGGCCAGTGAGCCGGTGTCCAGTCTCCCTCCGGGTCGGTGGCCTGCCCCACTTCGATCAAATGGCCGTCAGGGTCACGGATGTAGCAGCGGATCTCGTACTCGTGCTGTTTCGGCGGCGTCAGGAACTGGGCACCGCGGGCGCTCCACTCCTCGTACAAGGGGTAGATGTCCTTGACGCGGATGTTGAGGAAACTGCTGACCCGGCCGGAATCGCGTGGTGTCTCCAGGGTGACCGCCGGCTTGTCGTCCGTCGGGCCTCCGCCGCCGTTGATGATGATCCAGCTGTTGGCCAGTGAGACGTAGGTCAGGCCTCCAGGGCCGGAGTAGGCCAGCCGGCCGCCGAGCACTTCGGTGTAGAAGCGTCGGGAGCGTTCGACATCGTCCGAGACGATGAAGTGGGCCAGCAGGATTCCTTCTGGCGGTGGGGGAGTTCGGCCATCTGGTGCCTCCACTTGTCGGTTTCATGACCGTTGATGTGCCTTGACGGAGGGTTCCCCTTTCGAGGCGGCCGGTGATTCACCAGCTCGCCCTCCTGGGCGATTCGCCGGCAGCTCCACACGGATGGCTCCCCGCTCAAGGCCATTGGAGCGACGCGGAGGTGTGTGCGGAAGCGCAGACGGTCACACATCAACGGCAGCGGCCGGGCACGTTCGTGCCTCCCCGCACAGTCATGTCCTGACGTACAGCACACAGATACTGCGCCAGGCCGTGTGTGGGCAGCACCCGCGGCATCGCAGGAGAGGCGGTCATCCCGTGCGTTCCGACATCGTCCCGGGCGGGACCTTCCCCGATTTCGCGCTGCCCGACCACACCGGCACCGTCCGCACGCTGAGTGAGATCCAGGGCGGGGACCCGTTGATCCTGACGCTCGCGCGTGGCCACTACTGTCCGAAGGAGAACTGGCAGCACCGGGAACTCGCCGAGAACTACCCGAAGATCGCGGTGGCCTATACGCAGGTGGCCACGATCGCCACCGACGACCATCACACGCTGCAGGAGTTCCGTGCCTCCGTCGGCGCGCAGTGGCCCTTCCTGTCCGACCCCGAGCGGACCGTCCAGCAGGCTCTGGACATCCAGGAGTACACCGACCCCGAGCACGACCCGATGATCCCGCACACGCTCGTGCTCAAGCCGGGGCTGGTGGTCCACAGCGTCTACAACGGTTACTGGTTCTGGGGGCGCCCGTCGTTCGACGACCTGTGGCACGACCTGCGGACGGCCACCCGCGAGATGCGCCCGGACTGGGATCTGAGCAGCCCGGGACTGCGCGAAGCGTGGGACGCGGGCGACTACGCGAAGTTCCACGGGTGGGATCGCCGGGCCCCCGAGTCGATGCCCAACTCCTATGTCCCGGAGGGCGAGGGATGAGCACGATGCCCACGCCGGTGTGCGCCCTGCTCGGGATCGAGCAGCCGATCGTCCTGGCGCCCATGGTCGCTGTTCCCGCGCTGGCCGCGGCGGTGTCGAACGCCGGCGCGCTCGGCATGCTGACGCTGACGTGGGCGGACGATGTCGCGGCTGTGGTCCGTGAGACGGCGGCGCTGACCGAGCGGCCGTTCTGCGGCAATCTCGTGCTGACCGAGGATCGGCACCGCCGCCTCGATCAGGCCCTTGACGCCGGACTGCGGATCGTGTCGTTCTTCATGGGCGACCCGAGCGGCTACACCGAGCAGGTCCACGACGCCGGAGGGATCGTCCTGCACACGGTCGGTACCGCGGAGGAGGCGCGGCGGGCGGTCGACGCCGGCGTGGACGTGGTCGTGGCGCAGGGCTGGGAGTCCGGCGGGCACGTGTGGGGCACCGTCGCGACGCTGCCTCTGGTGCCGGCCGTGGTGGACGCGGTGGCGCCGGTACCGGTGATCGCGGCCGGCGGCATCGGCGATGCGCGGGGCGTCGCGGCGGTGCTGGCGCTGGGTGCGCAGGCCGCCTGGCTGGGCACGCGGTTCCTGCTGGCCGAGGAGATGCCGATCCACGACGACTACCGGCGCCGCCTGATCGCCGCGGCGGAGACCGACCCGCAGCGGTACGCCGACCTGTACTCGGTCGGATGGCCCGACTCTCCCCACCGCGCGCTGCGCAACTCGACCGCCGACGCCTGGCAGGCCGCGGGCAGCCCTCCGCTCGCGCAGCGCCCGGGCGCCGGCGACGTGATCGCGCACTTCAGCTCCGGCGAGGCGATCGTCCGCTACGAACCGGCGCCGCCCATGGCCGGGACCACGGGTGACATCGAGGCGCTCTCGATGTGGGCAGGGCAGAGTGTCGCACTCGCGAGGAGGTCGCAGCCCGCGGCGGACATCGTCGCGGAGCTCACCTCTCGGATCTGACTCCGCAAGCCTTCTGAGCGCACGGACCGGCGCGAACAGCGTTGCCCGCTCAGGGAGGCAAGCCCGGTACCCGCTTCCGCCGACCGCACGGCTCTGTTTCCGCCGTGCGGGACCCGCCCATCCGGCGCACCCTGGAAGGTGAGACCCGGCCCGGGAGGCGTCGATGGCGTTCCACGAAGGCGACCCATGGAAGGACCCGAAGCGCACGCGCCGAACCAGCAATAGCCGCGTTGTCGCGGGGTGCATTCTGGCCGTGGCCCTGTTCATCGTCCTGGCCGTCATCGAGCCGCAGGCCGCCGTCATCGTGGCCGTACTCACCGCGCTCACCGCGTTGATCCTGTTCGCAACCAGCCGGCGACGCAGTCCCTGACGGCTGTGACGTCCGACCCCTGACGGCTGAGACCGCCCGGCTCTCTGGTCCGCGGTCAGGGCAGCAGTCCTCGTGGCGGGGGCCGTGATGCCCATGCGTCCGGGGCACGGGTCCTTAGAGGGGGCCACGCGTGCTTCGTCCCCCAGGCCGGGAAGTTTTCGGCTCTTGAGGGTGGTCTGCCTGCTATCGTGCGCGACGTCGGTCTGTGAGCCATTCGAGGCATGAGGAGGTGGGTTGATGAACGCCGGGTTCGGCGCTGCCGCGTGCAGTGCTTCCGCCATCCCCGCCTGCCGGGCCCGGGGCTGACGCACACGACCTCTCGTCCGTTCAGTTCTCCGGGTCCTTGATCTCTCGACAAGGGACCTTCTTTACGCCATGAGCGACTCTTCGTTTGACCTGACGCAGTTTCAGAAACGTATAGCCGTGAGCAGTGCGCCACGCGCCGGGGCGTACCCGGCCGACTGGGTGCTGGAGAATCAGATGGGGCCCAACCCCCTCTGGCTCGTCGAGGAGCTCACCGCCACGATGGATCTCCGGCCGGGCATGCGCGTCCTCGACCTCGGCTGCGGGCGCGCCCTGACCTCCGTCTTCCTCGCCCGCGAGTACGGCGTCCACGTGACTGCCGCAGACCTGTGGATCGACCCGTCCGACAACTGGGAGCGGATCTGCGCCGCCGGCGTCGAGGACTCGGTCGTCCCGCTGCGCGTCGACGCGCACGACCTCAAGTTCGCCGAGGGGTATTTCGACGCCGTGGTGTGCGTCGATGCCTACGAGTACTTCGGCACGGACCACTGGTTCCTGCCGTCCCTGCTGCGGTTCGTGCGGCCAGGCGGGCAGATCGGCGTGGTCACGCCGGGGGTGAGGCGCGAGCTGGCCGGCCGTGCGCCCGAGCACCTCGCGCGGTGGTGGGACTGGGAGTTCAACGGCTATCACACCCCGCAGTGGTGGCGGCGGCTTTGGGAGTCCTCGGGGAAGGTGGACGTCGATCGTGCGGACTTCCTCCCGGACGGTGCGGCGCACTGGCTCGCCTGGGAGGAGGCGGTGCTGGAGACCGGTCCCGGGGAGCGTACGGCCGGAGTCGTCGCACTGCTGCGGGCGGACGCGGGGGAGACGCTGGAGATCGTACGCGTCGTGGCCTCGCGGAAGCCGAGCGAGGCGGGCGACGGCAGCGGGCGGGTCTCGCTGTGGGCGTGGCCGGTGGCCGAACCGGGGGTACTGGCCGATCGGTTGGCGCTGCCGGCGTATCCGCGCAGTGCGGCGTACGACCCTGCCTGGGTGATGGCCAACGTGATGGGACCGCATCCGCTCTGGCTCATGGAGTGGCTGACCGGAGCGATGCGGCTGGAGCCGGGGATGCGCGTGCTCGACCTCGGTTGCGGGACGGCTGTCACCTCGGTGTTCCTGGCCCGTGAGTTCGGCGTGCACGTCACAGCGGCCGACCTGTGGACAGCCCCCGGAGACAACTGGCGACGGGTACGGGAGGTCGGCACCGGTGCGGGGACGGTGATGCCCCTCAGCGTCGAGGCACACGAACTCCCCTTTGCTGCAGGCTACTTCGACGCAGTCGTGAGTGTCGACGCATATCACTACTTCGGGACGGACGTCCGCTACCTACCGACGCTGGCACGGTGCGTTCGGCCCGGCGGGCAGATCGCGATGGCGGCACCGGGCACTCGGGTCGACTTCGACGCCGAGCCGGTGCCGGAGCATCTGACACCGTGGGCGGCCGAGGCGGACTTCTGGACGTTCCGGACCGCCCAGTGGTGGAGGCGAAACTGGGAGCGCAGCGGAGTGGTCACGGTGGAGACCGCGGACGCCTTGGAGGACGGCCGGCGGGAGTGGTTGCTGTGGAACCGCGCCTGCGCGGAGTTCGCCGACCCCGAGTGGACAGCAGGCCCGGCTCGGGAGGACCCGATCGTCGCCGACACGGAGCGTCTGTTGACCCTCACCAGGGTGGTGGCGTCCCGGGACTGAGCGCCGACGCCGCACGCCGCACGAACAAGGCCGTTGTCTGTGACGGCGCGGTACACGTGTGCGTCGGGCCAGGAGGGCCATGCCGCGGACGTGCCTAACCAGCAGGCAGGTTGTGATCGATTTGTGCTCAATAGGTGCGGAAGGTGATCGCAACTGTTCTCGTCAAACTTTGAAACGGTCACAAGAAGATCACTAAGGTGAGGTCTCGAACCTTCGCACGGACAATCGCACGCAAGGGGCGAGTGCCGATGAAGGGTGCGCCGTTCACGGGCAGTTGCGCGGGCGCTGACGGAAGAAGGAGCTTGTCTTCATGGCGCTTCACCGCCGACCCAAGTCACCCAGTCGCGCCCGCGTGACGGTGATGACCGCGACCGCCGCCGCTGCCGTGGCACTCACCTCGCAGGCCGCCAACGCGGCCCCCAAGCCCACGAAGAGCGAGGTGAAGTCCGAGGTCGACAAGCTCTACAAAGAGGCGGAGCGGGCCACCAACCAGTACGACGGGGCCAAGGAGAAGCAGGAGAAGCTGCAGAAGGAGATCGGGCTGCTGCAGAGCCAGGTCGCCCGCGAGCAGGACGAGCTCAACGAACTGCGCGAGGGCATCGGCGCGATGGCCAGCGCCCAGTACCGTTCCGGCGGCATCGACCCGTCCGTTCAACTGCTGCTCTCCGCGGACCCCGACGACTACCTCGACAAGGCGTCAACGCTGGAGTCGCTCTCCGCGCAGCAGCTGACGTCGCTGCAGAAGGTCCAGGCGAAGCAGCGCGAGCTGGCCCAGCAGCGCGCCGAGGCCACGCTCAAGCTCAAGGACCTCGCGGACACCCGCACCGAGCTGGGCGAAAAGAAGAAAGTGGTGCAGGACAAGCTCAACAAGGCGCAGAAGCTGCTGAACACGCTGACCGCAGCCGAACGCCAAGAGATCGCCCACGCCGAACAGAAGGCCAGTCGGACAGCGGCGCAGCAGGTCGACCTCGGCAACGAGGTGGCCGCCTCCCCGTTCGGCGCCGCCGCGCTGAACGCCGCCGCCACGCAGATCGGCAAGCCGTACGCCCGGGGCGGCACGGGCCCCGGCTCCTACGACTGCTCGGGTCTCACGCAGTGGGCGTACGGCGAGGCCGGCGTCCAGATATCCCGTGTCACCTACACGCAGGTCAACGACGGAACGCGGATCGGCATGAGCGCGCTCAAGCCCGGTGACCTCGTCTTCTTCAACAACACCGAGCATGTCGGCCTCTACGCGGGCAACAACCAGGTGCTGCACGCCCCGTACCCGGGCGCCTACGTCCGCTACGAGTCGATGAGCACCATCGGATCCTTCCAGTTCGGCGTCCGCATCGCGGGTTGAGCGAGCATGCCGTTCGTCCGCATCGCGGGTTGAGCGAGCATGCCGCCACTTCTCGGGCGGGACGAGTCGGCGTGGGGCAGCGGGCGGGCCCGCTCTGCTGGTGACCCGCGACGGCCGGCATCTCACGGCGAAGGTGCTGGGCGAGTATGAGCTGCCACACGATGCGTGTCAGTGGCATCGAAGGTCGGCCGGAACCTCGGCCTTCGACCGGCCTGCACCCTCGGCTTGAGCCGCCCTCTCCCTCCGGGCAACCGAATCCGCCGAAGCGGTGGTCTGGAGGGCGAGGGAGGGTGCTCGATGCAGGCCGAACTAGAGGACAGATTCCAGGACTTCGTCAGAGCGCGGTGGCCGCAACTGGTGCGGACCGCGTATCTGTTGACGGGGGACGTCCACCATGCGGAGGACTTGACGCAGACCGCGCTGGCCAAGGCGTACCGGTCGTGGCGACGGATCTCGCGTGCCGACAACCCGGAGGCATACGTCCGCCGCATGCTGGTCAGCTGCAACAGCGACCGGTTTCGCAAAAGGCGGGTCAGCGAGTCGCTGACGGCGGCCGTACCCGAGAGGGCGGGGTGCGACGAGGGCGCGGTCCGGGTGGAGGAGCGCGGGACCCTGCTCGCCGGACTTGCTCAACTCCCCTCGCGGCAGCGGGCGGTGGTGGTGCTGCGGTACTGGGAGGACCTGTCGGAGGCAGAGGTGGCCGAGGTGCTCGGATGCTCGGCCGGCACGGTCAAGAGCCAGGCATCCAAGGGACTGGCGAAGTTGCGTACGCATCCGGGGCTGGCCGACAGCCGCACGGTGTCCGGCGGGCGGGGAGGCAGCAGATGAACGGGCCAGGCGATGCGCAGAGGTCCGGTTCTCGGGCAGAGGAGTCACGGGGCGAGCCGGAGTTCGGATTCGAGGAGCGTATGCGTGGGCTTCTCGCCGAGGACGCCTACACGATCAAGCCTTCGCCGGCGCCCTACACGGCAATCCGGAAGCGCGGTCGCAGTGAGCGGAAACGGCGGGCGACGGTGGCAGGGGCGGCACTGACGTCTCTGTTCGTGCTGCCCGCGATGATCTACGGCCTGGCCGGAGGAGAGGGGGAACGGGGCGCTGACACGGCGGCACCGAAGCCTTCGGGCAGCGCACCGCGGACCTCGGCCCCCACGACACCCGGACCCACGCCCTCCGCCGCCGAAGGACAGTTGCTCGACGGGATCACATTCGCTCAGGCCTCTGACGGGCTGAGGAAGTGCCTGACGGCGGAACGCGGCGCGCCGGCAGCCCCGTTGGGTGAGGCCGAGGACTACAGAATCATCCTTGCGGCGAGGGGTATCGACAGTTCCGTGCCCGGTGACACCTTCCATGTCGTGGGCGTGCGGGAGCACCCCGCAGGGATGAGGGTGGTCTGCACCATCGAAGACGGCAAGGCCTCCGGCATCAGCACCGGCGCCGGCGACGCCGATCCGCCCGGCCGGAGTCCTGTCGTGCCCGACCTCAACTCGGGCGACCTGTTCCGGCAGACGGCCGCGGCCAGGGGCAGCTGGGTTCTCCCCTTCCGGTGGGCGGTCGTCGGAACGGTTGATCCGTCGGTGGCGGACGTGTCCGTCTCCTACGGCGGCGCCACCCGCCAAGCGGTCGTGAAGCACGGCTGGTTCGTCGCCTCCGGCGTGCTGCGCCGGCAGGTCACAGTGGCACCGCGCATCAAGGGGTACGACGCCGCCGGAAAGCTCGTCTATGACTCCGACCAGGACAAGTACTGGGCAAGGACTCTCCCGTGATCTGACCGTGCTTGCCGGTCGCGCCGTACAGAGCTGATGTACCGGCTTGGCCGGCAGCTCCGGCCCGCGCTCGGAAGCGAGGGGTGGGTCGGACCGACGGGCGGCTTGCCGAAATCCGCATCGCGTCGGCCGGCCCGCACGGGAGGGACACCGGCCGATTCCCGGCCGCACACGCCGGAGGCTGAGCAGATTCACGACGGACACGTTGCGGCACCGGCCGGCGAGCTCAGGGCCTGGGGACGACCCTGCACGACGGAGGTCCGGTGCTGTGCGCGTGGCCAGGGAAGGTGAGGGATGAGGACACGACCACGAAAAGGCGGAGTACGATCACGCGTCCGTCAGGATGACGAACCAGAACGTGACCTTGGTGCGTCGGGCGGGAACAGCACTCCAGTCCCTCTCACGGACGCATTGGCAGTGGACGTCGAGTCCACCGCCGGCGGGGGCGGTACGCGCAATGCGACGTCCAGGAAGAGGGGAGCGCACCGGCAGGGCCTGCGGTCCGGGGGCAGGCCGTCGACGCGCGGCCGTGGCGCCTCCCGGTCGCGGTCCAGACGGCGGCGGGCTCTTCGCTGGTCCTCAACGGTATTGGCGGTTCTCATACTTGGCGCCGCGAGTGCCGGGTACCTCTACTACCGGCAGCTCAACAGCAACATCAAAAAGGAAGCCCTGAATCTCGGGGACGAGAAGGACAGGCCCGTCAGAGCCACATCCAATGCCGCGGGCCAGACGCCGCTCAACATTCTCCTGATCGGCTCGGACGCTCGGGACAGCAAGGTGAACCAGAAGCTCGGCGGCGCCCGACGCACCTTCGACGGAGTGCCCCTTGCGGACGTCCAGATGCTCGTGCACGTCTCCGCCGACCGCTCCAACATGTCGGTCGTCAGCATGCCACGCGACACCTTGCTGCAGATCCCGAAGTGCACGGACCCTGACAGCGGCACTGTCTACGAGGCCACCGTCTTGCCCACACCGGCCAACGAGTCCCTCGGCCGCGGCGGACCAGGTTGCACGGTGGCGACTTGGGAGAAATTCACCGGCATCCACATCGACCACTTTCTGCAGATCGACTTCTCCGGAGTGGTGGCGATGGCAGACGCCATAGGCGGCGTGCCGGTCTGTGTCGACGCCAACATCTACTCCAGGGACGGTCAGGGCCACGGCTCAGGACTGAAGCTGTCCAAAGGAACCCATCCGGTAAAGGGCGAGCAGGCCCTGCAATGGCTGCGCACCCGCTACGGTTTCGGAGATGGCAGTGATCTGATGCGTGCCCGCGCCCAACACATGTACATGAACTCGATGGTCCGGCTCCTACGGGAGAACGCGACCCTGGGCAACCCGGGCAGACTGCGTTCCCTCGCGGAGAGTGCGACCAAGGCGCTGACGGTCGACGACGACCTCGGCACAGTCAAGAAACTGTACGACCTCGCTGTCGAACTGCGCAGAGTTCCGACGCGGGGCATCACCATGGCGACGATGCCCAACCGCTACGCCGGTGTCCGGGTCAAACCCACTCAGGACGCTTACACCCTCTTCCGCTTGGTGCGCGAAGACATCTCGCTCGCCGGCACGAGCAGGAAGGAAACGGCGCGCACCGAGGCCTCCGACGAGCCCGTCGGGGAACGCAATCAGATCAGCGTGCTGGTCCGTAACGGAACCCGCACGGACACGCAGAGCCCTGTCAGCGGTCGGGCAAGCACGGTGACCCGGCTCCTTGCCGACATCGGGTTCACCAAGGCGACGGCCGACACCACGAGGGCGACCTCTCAGAAGACGACGACAGTGCGGTATCCGAGCGTCAGCATGGAGGGCGACGCTCGCCGAGTGGCCAAAGCCCTCCGTATTCCCGCGAGTTCGGTCAGAGAGTCCCCGAGCGCATCCGCTGTGACGCTCGTCGTAGGGGCGGACTGGCGCTCAGGCACCACCTACGACGTTCGGAGGAACGACGAGCGGGTCCCGGACACAGCGGACGCTCTCAACGGTGCGGACAAGGGGAAATGCATGCCGGTGAATTCGAACTACGTTTGGTGACGAAAGCTGCGGGGGCGGTGATTGAGGCGGCTCTACCGCAGCAGAGCGAGCCCAGGGTGCCCAAGAGCGCCGGGCCCGCCTCGACTCCGCACGAGGTCGGCAGGCTTGGCGCGTCTCGGCGGCTTCGTGCCCCGGACAACAGGCGGACTCGTTCGGACGTCGGACGGCCGGCATTCCGGGTTTCCTCGACTGCTACGCCCTGAACGTGTCGGGCGCCGCCGCCTGCGGGTGCCCGTACACGGACTTCTCTCTCGTCGAGATACGCCCGGACCGTACCGATCGGCCTGTGCGCGGGTGTGGGCGAACCGCGCATTTTCAACGGCACGCCGGAGAGATCGAGAGCGGCTTCCTCCGCGTGGTCGAGGGCACGTGGTTGGGGACGGGCGGATGCGGGGACAGCTTGACCGCCGTGTCACCGCTGCGAAAGGGGCCCACAGTGGCCGAGGAAACGCGTGAATCCGAGTCGACCGACACCCGGGCCGGGAAAACGAGCGATCAGCCGCTGCCGCGCAAGGCAAAGCGCCCGGTCCGCAAAGGGGATCCGGCGCCGGACGGCGGCGAGGGCAGCTCCCCGAGCGGCTCTTCGAGCCGCGAAGGAATGGGCCCGGCGCTGCCCCGTAAGGCGAAGGGTCCGGTCAATTACGCGAAGGGTCCGGCCCCCGACTCCCATGGTGGCGGGAGTAACTCACCGAACGGTGCCCAGAGCAGCTAGCGCACGAGCAGCGAAGCGTCATCCTTCCGGCCGGCTGGTCAAGTAGGTCAGGACTGGGTTGCGAAGTCTTGGTCAGCGCCGGGACGCCTGTGGTAAACCGATGGCCTGCTCCGCACCCCTTCCGGAGGCCTTCATGCACCGCCTCGCCGTCTTCCTCGCCTCGTCCAACGGAAACGACCCGGCGCACGCCGCGCTGGCCGCCGGCGTCGGCGCAGAACTCGCCCGGAACGGAATCGGTCTCGTCTACGGCGGGGGCCGTCGCGGTCTGATGGGCGTGTTGGCGGACAGCGCGTTGAAGGCGGGTGGCGAGGTCATCGGTGTCATGCCGCGCAGCATGGCCGAACGGGAGTGGGCGCATGAAGGGCTGACGGAACTGCTCCTCTGCGACTCGATGCACGAGCGCAAAGCGCTCATGGCCGAGCGTGCCGACGCCTTCATCGCCCTGCCCGGCGGTCTCGGCACCCTGGAAGAGATCTTCGAGGTGTGGTCCTGGCGCCAGCTTGGATTCCACGCCAAGCCCATCGGCTTCCTCAACACCGACGGCTTTTGGACGCCGCTCCTCGGCGCCCTGCGCGGCATCGCCGACTCTGGCTTTCTCCCCGCAGCCACTCTCGACGACCTTGCCGTCGCCCCTGATCTGCCCCGTCTGCTGGAGGCGTTGCAGGAGCGGTTGAGCAGTGTGCCTCGGCCCGCCCACGGTCACCATCTGCGCTGACCGGGAACCGAGCGCGCACGGCGCGAGCACCAAGTCCCGTGAAGAAGGGGTTCCAGAAGACGGTGTGTCGCCAAGATGTCCCTTCACCTTTTCGGGTGATGCCATCGGGCGGCTGCCCCCTACTGCGCCATGACCGTTCTCGGCGCGCCCGATGACGGCGACGTGTGCGATTGCTTCATCTGCTGTGGTGTGGTGGACGTGGGTTCGCTGGGAGACCGTACGCACGCCCGAGTTCGCGACTCGACGAGCCGCCGGTGAGACGGCCAGGGGTGGGTACCGTTTGAGCACCGACCGTCTTCTCCCGTGAGGAACCGACCATGACCGCCGATGCCTACCTCGTCCTGCTGAACGGCACGGCTTCGACACTCGGGGTATCCCCTGCGGCCGTCGGAGATCTCGCCTGCATGGAGACTCCCGCGGTTCAGGGGTGGCTCCACGCACAGGGGGCGTCGGTCCCGTCGTCACGTCTGCGTCTCCTGCCTCCGGAGGAGACGTCGGGCATTCCCGAGGAGGCCGAGAGGCTTCCCGTGCCGCTCAGTGACGAGGAACTGAGCCGCGTCCGCCACCACGCCACGTCGCAGGGCGTCGGGCGTATGGAGGAGGAGCTGCAGGCATACGGCTTCCAGATGGGCGGACGCGAGTCGCTGATCATCCGTGCGTTCGCGGCTGGGGTTCCCGCGCACCGTATTGCGGAGTTGACGGGTGAGGATCTGGCTGCCGTGAAGGAGATCGCGCTGCGCTAGGCCGTGTCCGGAGGGTCAAGGCCCGTAGGTGAAGCGGGCCTTGACCCCCGCCCTGGGTGTCAGGCAGCTCGGACGAGCTGCGCTCGGCCGAACAGCAGCGCGTAGCCCTCGGGGAGCTGTCCGATGATCCGGGAAGTGAGGCCGTCGCCGGCGAGTCGCCCGACGACGCTCAGAACAGTTCCGGTGTCCCAGCGGGCGACTGCGGGAGCAGTCCCCGTGCGGGTGGCGAGATCCTTCACGAAGCCCCAGCCGGTGAGGTGGTGCGGGTGGGGAACCTGACGGGTGAGGAGCCTGGCAGCCTCGGGAGGAAGGCACGCGGCGAGTTCGTCGCGCTCCGCTCCCGCGAGCTGGCGGCCGAGGGCTTCCAGTACGGCGCGGGTGACGTGCTCCGCCCGCTGCAGCGTCGGATAAGCGCCTTCGTAGCGGATCCTTTCCAGCATCTCGTGAAACGTCATACCGGTCCGGGCAGAAGCCGGTTCACGCAGCGAAAGCATGGGAAGGCGTTCCCTTTCTTTGGCAGGGGGATTCAGGGGGGCGTGGCCCAGGTCAGTAGGAGGGATCACGGCGACCGCAGAGGAGGTCGTAGCCCGGGGGCGCTGGAGCACGGTGGCCGGTGTGGTCTTCGTGTGCGGCGTGGGCCGTCACACTGCGCACGGCGCTGATGTCCCAGGCCGCGGTCCGTTCGCTCGGTCCCTCGCTCCATGCCGCTGTCGCCCGCCCTCACGAACCGCCGGGCGGCAAGCTTTCGGCGGCCTGGAGCGGGTCGAGCAGGGTCAGCGCGACGTCTCCGGGAGCAGGGCGGAGGGCGGAGCCCGAGGGACGGGATCCGCCCTCCGCGTCGGCCGGAGATCGGCTGATCAGCCGCTGATCTGCGGGTGATCGCCGGTGCCACCGATGGCGATCTTGCGGGGCTTTGCGCGTTCGGCGATCGGGATGCGGAGCGTCAGCACCCCTGCGTCGTAGTCGGCCGTGATGCGCTCGGTGTCCAGGGTGTCGGCGAGGACCAGCTGGCGGGAGAACACGCCCAGGGGCCGCTCGGAGAGTTCCATCTGTACGTCGTCGGCCTTGACGACGGGGCGCCGCTCGGCCTTGACGGTGAGCATGTTCCGCTCGACGTCGATGTCGATCGCGTCCTTCGCGACGCCGGGCAGGTCGAGGGCGATCACGTACTCCTCGCCCTCGCGGTAGGCGTCCATCGGCATGGTCGAGGGCCTCGACCATGTGCCGGACCCACCGGTCAGCTGCTGGGCGAGACGGTCGAGTTCGCGGAACGGGTCAGTGCGCATCAACATCGCGAAAACACCTCCACAGGTCTGGCAGGAACTGCCAATGCGCTTCGTCTGACTCAGTTCTAACACGTCATCCAATGGATGACAAGTAGCATGTCATCCGTCCGCTGACGAACGATGGCTCCGCCTGTCGGCGCTCAGGTGCGGTCCACGGCGAGGCGGCCGCTCTGCGCAGTCCGCAGTGGGGGAGGGGTGGGGAGCGGGCGGCGGCGCGTCCCAGGTGCGTCGGCGCACGCAGGGCGTCGTCTACGCGGTCGGTCCGGCGACGCCCCCTGCCTTGAGGTACGCAAGAGGCTCCTGCCGCGTGTGATGAAGGCGGTGGGAGACTTGCGGGATGGACATCCGTCGCAGGAACAACGTCACCGTCACCGGCCGTGCGGGCGGGCAGGTGCTGCTGTTGGCGCACGGCTTCGGCTGTGACCAGAACATGTGGCGGCTCGTCGTCCCCGCGTTGGCTCGTGACCACCAGGTGGTGCTCTTCGACTACGTCGGCTCGGGCCACGCGGATCCGGATGCGTGGAGCGAGCAGCGCTACGGCTCCCTGGAGGGCTATGCCCAGGATGTTCTGGACATCTGTGAGGACCTGGATCTGCGCGATGTGGTGTTCGTGGGGCATTCGGTCAGCGCCATGGTCGGGGTTCTCGCCGCGGCGCAGGCTCCGCAGAGGTTCTCCGGCTTGGTGATGGTGGCTCCCTCGCCCCGGTATATCGATGACGACGGTTATCGAGGCGGATTCGGCGCGGACGACATCGAGGAGCTGTTGGAGTCGCTGGAGTCGAACTATCTGGGCTGGTCGGCTGCGATGGCGCCGGTGATCATGGGTAATGAGGACCGGCCGGAGCTCGGCGAGGAGCTGACCGCCTCGTTCTGCGCCACCGATCCGGACATGGCCCGGGTCTTCGCCCGCACGACCTTTCTCTCCGACAGCCGGGCCGATCTGAAGACGGTCGCGGTGCCGACGCTGGTGCTGGAGTGCCGACAGGACGTGATCGCGCCGCGCGAGGTGGGCGCCTACGTCCACGCCGCGATCCCCGGCAGCCGTTTGGTCACGCTCGAAGCGACGGGCCACTGCCCTCAGCTGAGTGCTCCGCAGGCCACCGCCGCCGCGATCACCGAGTTCACCGGGGGCGCCCGATGATGTGCGGGACGACCGACCAGGGACCTGGCGGGGAGCAGGAGGCGGGGGACACGGACGCGGCCTTCTCCTCACTGCTGGAGGACAGCGTTGAGGAGCTGTACGAGCAGGCGCCCTGCGGCTACCTTTCGACGCTGATGGACGGCACCGTCGCGAAGGTCAACGCCACGCTGCTCGACTGGCTCGGCCTCTCCCGGGACCAGGTCGTGGGCCGTTTGCGGTTCGCCGATCTCCTCACCGTCGGCGGCAAGCTCTACCACGAGACGCACTTCGCGCCGATGCTGCAGATGCAGGGCGAGGTCAGCGGTATCGCCCTGGACCTCAAAGCCGCCGGCAAGCAGCGGCTCCCGGTCCTCGTCACCTCGCGGGTGAAGACCAGCGACGACGGTGAGCCGCTGCTGATCCGCACCACCGTGTTCGACGCCCGCGAGCGCCGCGCCTATGAGCAGGAGCTACTGCGTGGCCGCCTGGCAGCCGAAGAGGCGCACCGGCAGGCGGAGACCGACCGGGCCCGGCTCCAAGAGGCCCTCGCCGTCCTCCAGCGGAACCTGCTGCCCGCCGAACTTCCCAAGATTCCCGGACTCGACGCGGCCTCGTACTACCACACCGCCTCTCCGGACCTGCTCGGCGGAGACTTCTACGACCTGTTCCCCCTGGACGCAGGCCGGTGGGCCTTCTTCCTCGGCGACGTGTGCGGGAAGGGCCCCCAGGCGGCCGCGCTGACCTCGCTGACCCGCTATACGCTGCGCGCCGCGGCCCTGCACGATCCCGACCCCGAAACCGTTCTGAGAACCCTGAATACGGTGCTGCACGAGCGGTACACCCGGGGTGACACCCGCTACTGCACAGCGATTTTCGGAGTCCTGCAGCCCAAGGACGAGCATGTCAGTGTGCACCTGGCCTCCGGCGGCCACCCGCCGGCGCTCATCCAGCGCGCGGACGGGACCGCCGCCTATCTGCCCACCCCCGGCGGCATGCTCATCGGCGTCCTGCCCGACGCGCCGTTCACCTCCGTCCACACCGAACTGACCCGGGGAGACACCTTGCTCCTGTACACCGACGGCTTGACGGAGGCCCGAATCGGCCCGCGGCGTGACCTCTACGGTGAAGACGCCCTGTGTGCTTTCGCCGCCGCGCAGCCCGCCTCGGGCCCTCAGGCATTGGTCACGGCCCTGACCGGGCTCCTGGCGGGCTTCGGCAAGGGCCTGGACGACGACACCGCGCTGCTCGCCCTGGGCGCCCCCGCCCCGCATCCCACCTCCGCGACCGGAGAGCAAGGTCTGACATGAGCCAGCTGACGATCACCCGCCGAGACGCCGCCACCGGTCCCGTACTGGAGATCGCCGGCGACCTCGACTATGCGAGCGCGCCGGAACTCCGTGACTCCCTCGACGGCCTCGCTCTGGCCGATGGGCAGCTACTGATCCTGGATCTGGCCGGCTTGGACTACTGCGACTCCAGTGGCCTCACGGCATTGCTGGCGGCCCGGAATCTGGCCGCAGAACGGAGCGCACACATCGCGCTGGCCTCAGTCCCGGCAGACACCATGCGCATCCTGTCCCTCACGGGCCTGGACCGGGTCTTCCCCCTGCATTCCGATGCCTCAACGACCGACGTGTCGCACTACAGAGCGGGCTGACCTGGTGGCACGGGTATTGCTCCCGAGTCCCATGACTTCGGCCGTGCCACCCACTTTCGACTGAATTTGTGCACGAGTGGTCGTTGATCGGGCCGACAACGGGGCACTCAGGGAACAGGCCGGCTAGGTGGCCGCCCCCTAGGGGACTGGCTGAGCTCAGGTTCTCCCGGTTCGGCCAGAGTGCCGGGAGACCCGCCCCTTACCGGGCCTCGGACCGGCTTGTGCGACCTGGCTCCATCGGGAAGGAGAGGTGGGTCAGCTTGGCGATGGGCGCGCACCCGTGCGCTCGGACGCGTCATGGGTAGGGTCCAGAGCAGGGGCAGTGCCGCGTTGACGGATTCCGACCGCACGCGCGGCTGTTCCCTGACGTGACCCATCGCCTCCATGACGCTATGCACAGCCACCCTCAAGAGGCCGCCAGTCTGTCGAAGGATGCGAACAGTGAGCGCAGAAGACGCCGAGATGGCGTGGGACAGTGCATCGGTCACGCAATGGCTGCTGGAGATGCAGTCGCTGGAAGGATTCCTGCAGACGCTGGCCGACGCCGCTTTGAAACGGACCGTCGTGGAAGGCGTCGGCGTCACGATCGAACGGGACCACCGTCCACTGACCGTCGTCAGTGCGGGGCCGGCCGCCCCACCTCTGGATGAGAAGCAGTACGGCCAGGACGACGGACCGTGCCTGCAGGCTGGACGCACCGGCCAGGAGATCCTCGTCGAGGACATGCTGGAAGAGTCGCGCTGGGGGGAATATCCGGCCTTCGCGGCGGCCTGCGGGATCCGCTCCTCATTGTCCCTGCCCATTGCCGACGGCACGGAGACCGTGGGTGCGCTTAACCTGTATGCGGGACCACCTAACGGATTCGACCCGGCCGACCTGACGCTCCTGCGCTCGTTGGCCGCGCAGGCCACTGGCGCCATCGTCCTGGCCGAACGCCTCGCGCAGACGCGAGAGTTCGCTGAGCAGATGCGGACCGCCATGCAGTCCCGCACGGTCATCGACCAGGCCCTGGGCATGGTGATGCTGCAGCGCCGCTGCAGCGCCGATGTAGCGTTCGGCATCCTGCGGTCCGCCTCCCAGCACCGCAACATCAAACTGAGGGACTTGTGCGCGCAGATGATCACCAGTCTGACGGGCCACCCACCGGTCATCCCCGAACTGCCCGACCGGCCGTAGCGGACGCTGCGCCCCGTCGCTGACGCCTTCGGGGCGGGCCATCTCCGCGACTCACGCCCATGGAACGCGGCAGGCGCCGGACGCGATGGTCGCGGCATCCGTTTGGGCTGTCGCGACCACTGCTGCTGTGGGGCCGACGGCGCCCGGGCACCCCCATTCCGGGGCCTGCCCCGCATCGGCCCCGTGGGCTCGGCCGCCGAGCGCCTTGCGGTCGCCGGTGCCGCGACGCTGACCTGGCGCACGCTGAGCATGTTCCGCTCGATGTCGACGTCCAGGGCCGTGGGGTCCACGCCAGCCAGGTCGAACGCGATGACGTAACGCCCGCCGTCTCGGTCGGCGTCCACCGGCACGGCGGAGGGGCGGGGCGAGGTACGCGGACCGATCAACTGCTGTGCAGGAAAGTCGAGTTCACGGAATGGGTCAGTAGACGCCAGCACGGGGTCACACCAACAGGAGCGTGCGGGCAGTTGCTGCCAATGCGCTGAACCCGGATCCGTTGTAGCATGTCGTCAAAGTGATGACGAGGTCGATGTCGTCAGGCTGATGACAGCAGGTGAGGGAGGTGCACTCATGAGTGACGAGAATCCGACTTCGGCACCGCCCACGATTCACGCGACGATCGCGGCGCTCCACACGCTCACCGATGCCTTGGAAAGCGCGCAGAACGCCCGGGCCGACACCGCCGAGGACCCCCAGAGGGCGCTGGCGGCGCTGCTGCTCCTACGGCAGGTCCGCGAGCAATTGGCAGGCTGGGAGCCCCAGATGATCGAAGCCGCGCGGGAAGCCGGTGCGAGCTGGGCGGAGCTGGCGCACCCACTCGGCGTCGCCAGTCGCCAAGCAGCCGAACGCCGCTACCTGCGCGTGCGACCCGGCGAGGCAGGTGCCACCAAGGAGGAGCGCGTGCAGGCCACTCGTGGCCGGCGCGCGGCAGACCGATCCGTGAACGCGTGGGCCAACGACAATGCCGCCACCCTCCGGCAACTCGCCGGAACCATCACGGATCTGAGCGACCTCCCCTCCTCGGCGTCGAGCGCAGTCGAAGCCCTCCACGCCGCACTCGGCGACAAGAACCCCGGTCAGCTCCTGGGCCCCCTCTCGGAGACGGGTCCTTACCTTCGCGCCGGCCACCCTGACCTCGCGGACCGCGTGTCCGACATCGGTCGGCACGCCGACGAAACACGCGAGAACGAGCAGCGGCAACGCTCCTCCGCCCAGCCATGAGAATCCCCGGGCACGGAGGGACCACGCCCCCTCGATCGCCCACGCAACAGAGACTCCGGCCGCTGCGATGAGGACCACGATGAGGCGGCGTCGGAGGCGGGAGTTGCATTGAGGCCCCAGCGTGCGCACGGCGTGGACGCAGTTCAGCACTGCCGGCGCCGGTCAGGTCGTCGCCGCGGAGGCCGAGGGTTGCCGCGTTGTGATGTATGGCGGCAGAAGGCATCGGTACCTCTAAGCGCCCCAGCTCTTGAGCTCCTTGGCGGCGGTGCCGTTGTTGCCGAGTTGGTCGGTGCTGATGCCGCTCGCGGAGAAGGTGAGGGGGGTGACCGGCTCTGCCTCGATCGTTTCCAGGTCGGCGAGGGTGGCCAGGCCGACGGTGATGTGAGGGAGGTAGTGGTCGCCGCTGTGCTGGGGGACGTAGTTCTCGATGTAGGTGAGGGTGGGCGCGTTGATGTCGGGTTCGGCGTCGGTGCGGAAGTAGGCGTCCGCAGTGCCTCCGCTCTCGGTGTAGGGGCGCAGGCTTCGATGAGGCGGGCCTGGAAGTCGAGGACCCCGGGCCCGGGCCTGACGACGACCGCGGCGAGCCCCATCGAGGGCTGTACCTCCATGTGCGCGACGTAAGTCGTGCCGCACACAGTCTTCCCCTGACCAGCCGCGCCGGCCGGGTCATCGGCCTGATCTCCTCCCACCACGCACCCCCTCTGTCGGGGTTCAGCCAGCCGCAGCTCACAGCCCTCGCGTCCACGGGCGCCGCGGTCGGCGGCTGGCTGCACTGGCATCGTCGGACCGTCGTGCTGGATGCCCTGGAACACCTCCAATCCACCGCCCGCGTCGCCCGCTGATCGGCGGACTCGCCGCGCCGTCGAGAGCCGCCGTTCGCAATCGATGAAGCGGGCTCTGTCCCTGGCCTGACGTGAGACCCTGGACAGGGCGGGTGCAGGGCTCTGGTCACTACAGAGACAGCCTCTCGCAATCGGGGCTCGCTTAGGCAGTCAGGCGGGAGTCGCCATCCTTGAGGGGCGGCTGTGCGTCGGCTCGACTGTGCTCTATGCCCGGACCCGCATGCGCACCCCCAACCCCTTCTCACCACCGCAGGGCGAGCCCGCTCTGCCAGCAACGGAGCCTCCGGTGCGGGGCGATGAAGCCGCGGCGGCCCTCTGGTCGCGATCGCATCTGCAGGCTGAAGATCATCGGTCGCAGCCTTCTCGGCACGAGGTCCTGCGCATGCCCTGCTGCCGGCTGCTCCGGGAGGCGGGACGATCCACGAAGGTGGAGACGACGGGCGCGGCGCTGCTTCTCCGCTCGGGCGGCGGCGCCGGTCTGCTGCCGGTGACGCCGACAAACGCGCACTGCGCCCGACACGTATACGAGACGGGGCGCCGGGCACGCTTCGAGGCGGTGGATGAGGACCCGGTGCCGTCACGGTTCCGGGTCCTCACCGTCGCGCATCTACGGGTGCGCGGTGCCCGGTGTACGTGGCCGGAGAGCGGAAACGTAGCTCGGGCCGGAGCGGCCGCGGCCGTCGGCGTACCTTGGCCGTGCTGCTGTCAGCTCAGATCGTCGGCGTGTCGTCGATGACCTCGTGGTGCGGTTCGACTATGAACTTCCAGCCGGTGCTGGCCTCCATGAAGCGCACTCGGGTCGGGTAGATGTCCAAGGCGCGGCGGTCGCGATTCTGGCCGCTCGCGCTCTTGCGCCCTCGGACCGGCTCTTCGAACAGGTCGACCTTGACGTCCGGCACCGCCACGACTTCCTCGTTCCAGCGCTGAACGATTCCCGCGCCGAACGCCTCCCGTGCGGCGGTGTAGAGCGACTCCAGAGCGTCCTTGTTCCCGTTGGGCACGAAGAGCGCGAGGTTCAGGAGGACGCCGGCACTCTGGAGAACCTCGATCTCTTCCCCTGCCTCGTCCGCGACCCAGATCCCACGCTCGTCCGGATTGTTCGGAAGAACCTGAACTTCCTTGCCGAAAATGGTCCTTGCCGTGAAGGACCCTCCTTCGAAGTACTTACCGGGCTTCGTCAGGAAAGCAGGAGCGTGGCAGTCGAGAGAAAGATGGTCCAGCTCCGCCGAGACGAATATCTCCTCCTGGGGACCCAATTCTGAAACCTCCTCGACGGTGAGACGTCGAGCCATGACCTTTTCGGTGTTCACGCGGTTCTCCTTCTTCGTACGGCCACGGACAGTCTAAAGATCCGCTGCTCGCGCGCCTTGCCACCGCCCCGCCGACAGCACTGAGTTGGGGTCGCCGGTTCTATCCGGATGTTGTCGCGGCCGGCAGCCTGGCTGCCGCACTGGAGCGAGCGGCGGCCGGTCTGGAAGAGCAACCCACGCTCGTTCCCGGCCGCAGGGAAATACCCGGTTCGGTGGGTATCGCCACGACAACCCCGTTCCGGCTGCCGCTCGTTGTGATCCTCCGGACCGAGAGCCGTGCCTTCCAAGTCCACGGTCGGGCCGGCGGCATCGACATCGTGAGCGGAGTGACACGTAACCTCACGGACGTCGTCGAGGCCGGTGTCGCGTGGGCACCCGGTGCCACCGTGGCACGCATGCGAGCGACCCTGACCTTCCTCGACTCCGACCCGATCGCCGAGGCCCACGAGCGTGGTCCCGTCGCAGCGGTCACGGCACAGTGGGACCTACTGAGGGAGAAGGCGACCAGCGTGCCGAGGTTCCCCGAGTTCGGCTCGTTGATCGAGGCGGCACACGCGGAGCCCCGACTGCGCCGACTCTTCCCGTTCACCAGCCACTGGACCGTCGCCTCCAGCTCCTGCACGGGGCGCCCCTACCGCGACGAGATCGCGATAAGCCCCCCATCCGGTGGCGGCCCGTACATCGTGCTGCGGTACGCGAACACCGGCGTCCATGGAGAAGCCCCCAACGCCGCGGAGGCGGTGGCGCCGGCTCTGGCCCACCTCCCGCACTCGGTCGGTCCAGCCGTCGCAGGGTGTACCGGCAGGCCCAAGTGACCGACGTCAGTACATCTGGATGGTGACACCTGTGACCTGCGGTCGCCGAGCGGATCACTGCGCCGGACTGCCGGCGGTCTCAGTGCAAGGGGTCCGGCCCTGGCCCGTTCGCGGCTCGGAGGCCTTCCAGCGGCGTAGCGATGTTGCTGTCGGGCTTTGATCCCGGCCCAAGGTCGGAAGGCGGGCGAGGGATGCCCGTACAACCATCGGCCCCGAGGACGGGTCTGCCGTGTCATGCGAAGACTCATCGTCGCCGGCGCCGCGTTGCCGGCCGCCCTTGCGGCCTCCGTCCTTCTGCCCCCGGCCGTCGCTCACGCCCGCACACCGACTCCCTTGACCGACTTCAACGGCGACGGGTACGGCGATCTCGCCGTCTCCGCACCCGGAGCGGCGATCGACGGGCACACCCTGGCCGGGGCGGTCGTTGTCGCCTACGGCTCCTCAGGCGGGATCAAGTCCTCGCGGACGAAGACCGTCAGTCAGAACACCGCACACGTGCCGGGTGTCGCCGAGGCCTTCGACCGCTTCGGCGCCTCCACCGCGCCGGGGGACTTCAACAAGGACGGATACACCGACCTCGCGGTCGGCTCACCCGGCGAGGACGTGCCGCGCGGTGACGACTGGGGTTCGGTCACGGTGCTGTGGGGCAGCCCGGGGGGACTTGGCGCGGGCGGGGCGCTGAGTCAGCCGCTGGGCATCGAACAGACCGGATTCGGCACTGCGGTCACCGCCGGGGACTTCGACGGGGACGGCCACGCCGACATCGCGGCGAGCACGGGCAGCGGCACCCACCTGTGGCTCTACCTCAACCGGAGCACGGGCCAGTCCGGTGAAATGGGCTTCGTGCACGCCGACTTCGAGGCGTCGGCGGTGCCGGCCACCGGCACCGGCGTCACCGCACTGGCCGCCGGGGACGTCGACGGCGACGGCACCGACGACCTGGCCGCTGTCACCAACCCGCTCAGCGGCTCGGGCGGCGCGCTCTATCTCTCCCCAGGTGTTCCGGCCGAGCGCCGTACGGCGGGCGAGCTGCCCCCGGCACTCTCCCTCGCCGTCGGGGACGTGGACGGCGACGGCCACGGCGATGTCGTGTCCGGGCAGCCGTACGGGAGCGAGGAGGTGCACTGGGCCCGGGACGGCGGGAGCGTGAGCGTCCTGCGGGGCTCGGCACAGGGTGTCGACGGCCGACGGGCGGTCGTGATCACGCAGAACACCGCCGGGGTGCCCGGGGTCGTCGAGGAGGGCGACCGCTTCGGCTGGTCCGTCGAACTGGGCGACGTCAACCGGGACGGACGGGCCGACCTGGCCACGGGCGCCGTCGACGAGGGGGTGGGCCCGACGGGCTTCACCGGCTCCGTCACCGTGCTCTCCGGCTCCGCGAAGGGCCTGACGGGCACCGGCTCGTACGCCTTGCACCAGGACACTCCGGGTGTGCCCGGTGTCGCGGAGTCCCGCGACTCCTTCGGTGAGGCACTGGCGCTCGCCGACACCGACCGCGACGGTCGGCTCGACCTGGCCGTCGGCGCGCCCGGCGAGAACGGCTGGTACGGCGCGCTCACCTCGCTGCGAGGCGACGGAGTGCGGATCACCGTCACCCGCGCGGTCGGCTTCAGCGCGGAGACCATCGGGCTCGCCACCGGCGAGGACTGGTACCCCGAGTTCGGCGCGCCGATCAGCGGATGATCCCGGACGCGCGGGCAAGGGGCGTATACCGGTGTGCGTACCACCGGGGCGCGCCCCTCTGCCTTGTCGACGCGGTCCGAAACGCGGCGGGTTGAGCGGGGGACTCGCTCCGCACACTGCAGCGCAGGAGAGGCCCGCCGGCCACGAGAAGGATCGGACCGGCACCAGGCCACGCGCCGTGGCACAAAGGCGGGCCGTCAGGCAGGTGGCAACGCCAATCCGCGTGACCGCACCCTGTTATGGCGCTTTCCCCGGCGGGCCGGAGTCGACTTTCGCGGGAAGGCCGGTGATCCATCAACAAGAGGCGGTCCCCGGGTGGCCGGGGCCACCTCTCGTCCCCGACCGCACCAGCGTGCCCCCCGGAAGGCTTGGAGGTCCCCCTGGGTGGTCGCTCTCAGTAGTGCAGTTCCCCCTGTTTTGGGCAGCTCTGCGCATGGATACTATGTAGGTCGGCATATATGTCAGGAGAAGAGGGTGCGCCATGGGCAGGCGAACGGATGCCAAGCAGAAGATGGTGCAGGCCGCGAAACAACTGATCCGGCAGCGTGGCTACGGTGCCACGGCCTTCTCCGATGTGCTCGAACTCAGCGGTACGTCCCGCGGCTCGGTCTACTTCCACTTCCCTGGCGGTAAGGCGCAGCTCGGGATCGAAGCAGCGGAAGCCCACGCGTTCGAGCAGGTCGACATCATCGACCGTGCTGCCGGGGAGGCTACGTCGGCAGGTCGGATGATCGAGCTCTACGTCGACTTGGGCCGCGACGCGATGGTGGCCGGCGGGTACGGACGGGGTTGCGGTGTCGCCCCCCTGATCGTCGAGGGCGCCGCAGAGGATTCGGCCGAGATCGCCGAGACCGCACGGCGGGCCTTCTCGGAGATGACGGACAGGCTGGCCTTTCACTTCGTCGCCTTCGGCGTGGAGCGTGCGGCGGCACGTGTGCTGGCGGACGCCGTGATCGCGGGCGTGCAGGGGGCGATGATCACCTCCCGGGCGCTGAAGAGCCCAAAACCGTATGAATCGCTAAGAAAGGTACTGGTCAGTCATGCCGCGCATGTGTCGTCCGTGAGGTCCTAGGCCGCGCCCGCCTGGGCTTGGGCGGCCTCGATGCGCCCGCCGGGTTACTCCGGGGCGGTGAGTGGGCGATGGCTGTGCGTCTGCCCGAGGCGGCTCATCGTTCCGCAGTCGCACGGTGCGAAGGCATTATGTATGTTGGCCTACATAGTATCGGTGGCCGGGTGGCGGGTGGCCGTATGGCAGCACAGACCTACGAGGCGGGACCGCGTATCGCGGGGCGCCGGCCGCGGAGGACGCCGGCCGACAGAAGAGAGTGAGGCTCGGATCATGGCTCGTGTACTCATCACCGGAGCATCCCGGGGTATCGGGAAGGGCGTCGCGACGGAGTTGCAGGAACAGGGTCACGAGGTCATTGCCACGGCCCGCGATGTGACCATGCTCGACGACCTGTCGGTGGCGCAGAAGCTGCAGCTCGATGTCACTGACCAGGCCTCGGTCGACCGAGCGCTGGCCGAGGCCGGTCACATCGACGTCCTGCTCAGCAACGCGGGAGCGACTGTGCGCGCTCCGCTCGAGACGATCCCGCTCGCCGCGCTCGGCGACCTCTTCGAGCTCAACACCTTCGGGGCCCTGCGGGTCGCCCAGGCCGTTCTGCCCCAGATGCGCCGACGCGGAGCGGGGCAACTGATCTTCATGTCCAGCGTCCAGGGCCGCTACGTCATTCCGTTGATCGGCGCCTATGGCGCGAGCAAGCACGCCTTGGAGGCCATCGCCGAGGTCCTGGCCATCGAAGCCGGACACTTCGGCGTGTCTGTCCACGTCGTGCAGCCGCCCGCCGTGGACTCGGGAGGCGCCGAGCGCGCTGAGGTCCACCTGGACGACAGCAACCCTTACCGCCCGTTGCTGGAAGAGATCTCGGCGTTCCGGGCAGCACCGGTCTCGGTCCAAGAAGTCGCCGACGTGGTGGCGGCGACCATCGCAGAGGGTGCCAAGGCTCCCTTCCGTATCCCCGTAGGGGAAGGCGCGAAGGCCACCCTGAGCGCACGCAAGGCCGCACCCGACACCGTGCCCTTCCTGGCCGCACCCCTGGACTGGTAGCCGCACATCGCACCTTGGCGTGCGGGCGGACGTAGCGTCACATGCGGCATCCGGGCATCGTCCCGATCACGCAGCCATGTTGTCCCCGTGGGTGACTCAGACCGTGCAGTCGGCGCGATCACCGGCACCTGCCCAGGACGGGCACCGGACCTCCCGGACTTCGCTCCGCGTGACGCCGTTTCAGGACAAGGCGTGCGGCGCCCGCAACCGTAGGAGAGGGGGACCTCTGGTGGCCACGGCGCCACGGCATCCGTGGGCTGCGACGTCCGGGCAGGGATTTCGTGCCCACAGGCGGGGGAGGAGGCGCGTATCGATGATCGACCGACCGGATGAAGTTCCGCTCTCCGGCCGCGAGACCGGGCCCAGGCGACCGAGTGGCCGGGCTTCGGCTTCCTACGATGCCGCCAGAAGTAGTCCCAGCCCGGTGAGCCGCTGAGCTGACGGGCCTGTACGTCGCGGACTGCCTCGATCCGGCTCGCCACCTCGAGAAATGACGGAACGTATGAGACCGATGTTCTGCGGACGGATCCGTACCTGGGCCGCTGCCGGTGCGACCCTCACCGCACTGAGCGGAGCGGTGGCCGCCGGCCCCGCGGCGGCGGCGCACGGCGACGACCTCGGGCCCGCCATTGAGGCGATCATGCACAAGCCCGGTTACGAGCACGCGCAATGGGGGGTGCTGGAAACGGACCCGGAGAGCGGCCAGGTGATTCACTCCCGGTTTGCGAACCAGTTCTTCGTCCCGGGCTCAACGGTCAAGCTCGTCACCATCTCGACCGCGTGGCACACGCTCGGGCCCGACCACCGCTTCACCACGCCCGTCATGGCGACCGGCCACCGCACCGGATCGACCTTGCACGGGAATCTGGCTCTGGTCGCGCAGGGCGACCTGACCATGGGCGGGCGCACCAAGCCCGACGGTTCGGTCGACTACACCGACATCGACCACACCGAAGCCGAGCTCCCGGGCGCCACCCTCACACCGGAGAACCCGCTCGCCGGCATCAACCAGATCGCCCGGCAGATCCGCAAGGCCGGGATCACCCGGGTCGACGGCAACGTCATCATCGACCCCCGCCTGTTCAAACTCCCCGACTTGGACCCGCAGCCCACGCCGCTGATCCTCAACGACAATCTGATCGACCTGCTGACGGCCCCGACCCGGCCCGGACAGCAGGCCAAGCTGTCCTGGCGCCCGCAGGTCGCGCCGTACAAGGTGACGTCCAGTGTCCGGACGGTGTCCAGCGGCGGAACCACGTCCATCAACGTGACCGCATCGCCCGACGGCACCCGCATCAACCTCACCGGCACCATCGTCGCAGGCGCCCAGCCGGAGCTGCGCGTCTCCGCCATCAAGGACCCGAACGCGTTCGGCCGTACCGCGCTGATCGAGGCCCTCGCCCGCGCCGGTGTCACCGTCACCGCGCCGCACACCGGACCCAACCCGCAGAAGCAGCTCCCCGCGTCCTACCGCAATACCCCCCGCGTCGCGGCGTACGTCTCGCCGCCCTACAGCCAGTACGCCAAGCTGATCCTCAAGGTCAGTCACAACCTCGGGGCCAACCTGGCCCTGTGCAACATGGCGGTCGCACGCGGAAGCAAGAACTGCTTCGACGCTTTCCCGATCGAGCACGACTTCCTCACCGACGTTGCGGGTATCGACCCGAAGCAGTTCCAGCTCTCCGACGGGCGCGGTGGCACGCCGTCCGAGCGGGTCACACCGAAGGGGCTCGTCGAGCTCCTGACCTACTGGCTGCACACGCCCGACGCGAAGGCCTTCCAGCGGCTGCTCCCGATCCTCGGCGTGGACGGCTCCAACGGGATCTCCTGCCAGACCAACTGCCCGGCGAAGGGCAAGGTCTTCGCCAAGCCCGGGACCATCGTCGGTGACGACGAGTTGAACCAGCAGCTCGCGGCCACCGCGCAGAACGAAGCGGGCTATCTCAAGACCGACGACGGCCGCCTGCTGACCTTCTTCGTCGGCGTCAACGGCGCCAGCAGCCCCGACCTCACGAGCTTCCTCAGCATCTTCAACGACGTCAACCAGATCACCGCGCTCCTCCAGGAGCAGGCCTCCGCGGGCAACTAGGCGCGGCCGGGTCCCCGTTCCAGCAACACATGTGCCGCAGCCCCTGCCCGGGTCCTTCCCGCGCGGGGGCTGCCGCGTAGACCCGATGGGCGCATGGGCCCGTCGTGCGCATGGGCCGTCGCGCCGCCGTCTCGCAGGGAGGATCAGGCAGTCGACGGGGCGTCAAGGCACGCGCCGCGGCGCCGCGTTTCCACCGCTTGGTCGCCGACATGGCCTGAGGGCGCAGCCGGTCGCGCGGATCGCCGGATCGTCCTGTCCGGTCTGCCGTTCGGTGATCGTCGAGGTGCGGGGTAGACGGGGCGCAGACGTCTGCGGGGAGGGTGGTGCTGGCATGTTCAAGGGCTTTCGGCTTGAGTACGTCGACCTGGGGGAGGTCACGCTTCGGGTGCGGCACGGGGGCACGGGGTCGCCGGTCGTGCTGTTGCACGGACATCCGCGGACCCACACGACGTGGCACCAGGTCGCGCTGCGGCTGGCCGAGCACCACACGACGGTGGTGCCTGACCTGCGTGGATACGGCCGCTCGTCACTGCCGCCCGACGAGCCGGGCCATCGCCAGTCCAGCAAGCGGGCCATGGCGCACGATGTCGTCCGACTCATGGCTCACCTCGGCCACGACCGGTTCGCTGTCGTGGGGCACGATCGCGGTTCTCTCGTGGCGTTTCGGACCGCGATGGATCACTCGGAGAGGGTGTCCCATCTGGTGGTTATGGACGGGCTTCCGGTTATCGAGCATCTGGAGCGCACCGACGCCGGTTTCGCGCAGGCGTGGTGGCACTGGTGGTTCATGGGGCAGACGGACAAACCTGCCGAGCGCGTGATCTGCGCCGACCCGGAGGCCTGGTACAGGACGCCTGCGCCGCAGATCATGGGCGAGGGCAATCATGCTGACCTCTGGGCGGCCTTGCGCGACCCGGACGTCGTGCACGGGATGTGCGAGGACTACCGCGCGGGTCTGCGCGCCGACCGGGACGACGACGCGGCGGACAGGGTTGCGGGCCGCCAGGTGCAATGCCCGGCCCTGTTGCTCGAGTCGGCCCACGACGACCTGGACATTCACGGGGACCCGGCCGCGATCTGGCAGCCCTGGCTCGCGCGGCCGCTGCAGCACCGTGTGATCGACTCTGGTCATCACCAGGCCGAGGAGGCACCGGACGCGGTCGCCGACGCCCTCCTCGAATTCGTTCGGGATACGGGGTGAGAACCCGGAACCGTCACGGTGCCGTGAGACGTGTCGGTGCGCTGAACATCGACGACGCCCGTGCTGTGTCTGCTCGCAGCACGGGAACCCGCGCCTGGACCCCGCCTTCAGCAGCCCGCCGAAGCCGCCCCTGTGGTGGCTGCTTGCGATGACCCGAATGGGAGATGAGGTGACAACCCGCACCGCTGCCTACCCAGCGGCTTGAGCTGTCCCCAAAAACGGCGGATGCCGATCCTTTACGTGGTGGCGGCGCCGCAAACGGCGACGCCCCGCACATGATCCTCGACGATCGACGCCGGCAGCCACGGTGAAACCTGTTATCACGGCCGGAGGGTGTGGCTGCCCACGGCCGGATGGGGCGGTGCCGTCGAGGTGGAGGGCGATCGCTGCGGCGCTGAAGCGATCGCCCCGTCCTGGCGGCTGCCCAGGCCCATGGTGCGTGGCGGTGGCGAGTGCCGTTGTGGGCGGACGCCGGGGCGCCTGGCAACTCGTACAGCGCGTACCCCGAGCGCCGATCGATCAGGTCACCGTCAGGCCTGTCGCCGCAGGTCTGCACCGCGGTCGAAGGGAGTGGGTCGATCACACGCCATCCACCCGTCGCGCGGATACCGGCATCGCGCCCATAGTGCGTGAAACCTGTCACAATCCACCCAATAAATCGGACTAATAAGTAAAAATGGCTCCTTGGGGTTGATTCCTCCTCTGTCGATCAGTCGGGGGAATCAACGATCAGCCGGGGGAATCGACGACCAGCGGCCTGGGAGAAGAGTTTGATCACCGCACGCAAGCGAGGCACCGTACTGATGGCTTCGGCCGGGGCCCTCGTGCTCACGGCCCTGGCCGGTACCAGCTACGCCGCCACCGGCGACAACGGGGCTCACCCTGATGCGCAGCAGCAGGCGCAGGCGCATCACAGGGACACCCAGGACGTTTCCGACGCCCGAATAAAGATCACGCCCGGCGGGGCCCACGGCGTCGGAGCCAGCGACCCCGTGAATGTCGCGGTCAGTAACGGCAAGCTCACCAAAGTGACCATGACCGACGTTGCGACGGGTACCGAGGTTCCGGGCACCCTGTCCACGGACGCTACTTCCTGGATGCCGTCCGGCCCGCTGAAGCAGGCCACTCGCTATCAGGTCGCCGCGGAGGCCGAGGATGCGAAGGGCCGCTCGGCCATCGAGAACGCCGCCATCAGTACGGTCTCTCCGGCCAACGACTTCCTCGGGCACCTCTCGCCCGAGAACGGCTCGACCGTCGGCGTGGGCATGCCCGTGACCTTCACCTTCGACAAGGCGATCGGCGACAAGGCCGCGGTGGAGTCGAAGATCCAGGTCAGTTCCAGCAGCGGCGAGCAGATCGCCGGCCACTGGCTCACCAACAGTCGACTGGACTTCCGCCCCGAGCACTACTGGAAGCCCGGCTCCACCGTCACCGTCAAGATGAGCCGCGACGGCGTCCAGCAGACGGTCACTTTCAAGATCGGCCGGAGCCAGATCAGCACCGTCGACGCCAAGACGAAGCAGATGTCCGTCGTGCGGGACGGCAAGACGATCAAGACCATCCCCATCTCGGCCGGCAGCGCAGAGCACCCGACGTACAACGGCCAGATGGCCATCTCCGAGAAGTACCGGCAGATCCACATGAACGGTGCGACCGTCGGCCTCACGGAGAAGAACGGCAAGCCCTCCTACGACATCGAGGCCGTGCCGCACGCCATGCGCCTGACCGACTCGGGCACGTTCATCCACGGCAACTACTGGGGTGGCGACTCGGTCTTCGGCAAGGTCAACACCAGCCACGGCTGCGTCGGACTCAAGGACGTCAGGAACGCCGACGACGGCAAGCTGCCCGCCGCATGGTTCTTCGACAACTCGCTGACTGGTGACGTCGTGATCGTCAAGAACTCCCCGGACAAGGCCACGGTCGCCCCGGGCAACGGCCTCAGCGACTGGAACATGCCGTGGAGCCAGTGGGTCTCGGGCAGCGCGTCGAACTGACGCCACGTCGCTCACGCACGCGAACCTGAATCCTCCCGTCTGGCGGCGGCCGGGACATCACCGCCCGGCGCCTTGATTCTGACGCCGTCGATTCCGAAGAGCGCGTGCATGGAAAAGGTGGAGCCCCGCCCGGTCGTCGGGCGGGGCTCCATCAGCTTGGTACGGCCGGAGTCTGCGTGAGTTTCCGCCGTGACTCCGCTCGGGCACGATCACGGTGGCTCGGAGCGAGAAGGGCCGGCTATTCCCAGCAGCGGCCTACCCACCATCCGGCCTCGGGTGACGCGAAGGGGTCGGGCCAGGTCCTGGCGATGTAGAGATCATCGAGCGGTTGCACCAGGCGCCGCAGCTCGCGCGCCGCTTGTGGCGCGAGAGCGTGCATGGCCACTTCCAGAACTCCCCGCACGTCGGTTGCGTAATAGGGGCTGCACAGAGTGCAACCACAGCCGCCGGAAAGACCACGACTGGGGCGGTGGGCTGTTCGCGACCACTCCTGCAGGGCCTGGGCTGTCGCCCCGGGCCAGAACCGATCGCGCTCAAGACGGGAGATCGCTCCGGCGAGCTTGCCGGAGCCCCGCGGCATTCCGGGTGCTCGTACTTCATGCAGCCGCCGCCTCGGGTGGCGTCCGGCGGCGCGGACTTGGGACGGCCGATT
This sequence comes from Streptomyces sp. M41(2017), assembly GCF_002078175.1. Classification (GTDB taxonomy): domain Bacteria; phylum Actinomycetota; class Actinomycetes; order Streptomycetales; family Streptomycetaceae; genus Streptomyces. Next base: position 5,609,856 of record NZ_MWFK01000001.1, read on the forward strand.
ACGCGGCATCGTCCTTTCTGAGCTTGGTGTTCACGGGGGCAGCATGCCAGACCCGAGAGACACCGCGCACTTGATAAGGAGCTCGACGGGGCGTCCACCCGGCGGCGAAAGTCGCTCAAGGCCTGCTGCACCAGAGCCTGGTGACGGGCGAAGAGTACGCCGTGGTGATCAAATCGTTGCTGTCCCGCGTACAACCGCCTACAGCCCTCCGCTGTCCGACAGTTGGCCGCCAGGAATGATCCTTCGGCCGGCATTCCAGAGGCCCGGTCAGGGCTGTGGGGGAGAGGACGGGCTCGTAGATGGGGAAGCCGACGATGGGCAGAACGATGTGGAGCACAGTGGTGGCCGGTGGAGCGGCGGTCGTGTTCACCGGGGTGGCGGCGGTGCCCGCCGGGGCCGCTGAGGGCGGGGTCTCGTTCACCCGGGTCACGGTGAATGGCGGGAAGCCGATCGTCGTCGGGACCACCAACGAGGTTGTCGTGCCCGCATCCTTCCGGATGACGACGAAGCTCACCTACGACTTCGGTCCAACCGTGTTCCCCTACCGGGGGCACCCCGACAGCAGTGACACGCTGCAGAGCACCGTCATCACCAGCGACTGCAAGGTCGTGGACAAGGCCGACGGGATCTGCGACTTCAAGGAGTGGCTGTACATCGACCCGAGGTTCGCCGACTTCGGGAACGAGTACGCCGGTGCTTGGAAGACCGCAGCGCGGGTCTTTCTCGCCGGTGACGCCTTCGACACCGACGACGAGAACCTCCCGTTGCAGGTGCAGCGGGCTACGCGGGTCACGGTCAACGCATCGCCGGAGCCCGTCGCGGCAGGCAAGACGATCACTGTCACCGGCCGGGTCGAACGGGCGAACTGGGACACCCACACGTACCAGGGCTACGCGGGCCGCACGGTGAGCCTGCAGTTCAAGGCGGCCGGCGCCTCCTCGTACACGACGGTCAAGAAGGCGACATCGAGCAGCACCGGCGCCCTCAAGACCACGGTGAAGGCGACGAAGTCGGGGACGTGGCGGTGGACGTACTACGGGAACTCCACCTCCGGGGCGAAGTCGTCGACCGGTGACTCTGTCGCCGTGCAGTAGTCGACGTGCCCGGACCTCTTCGCCATCTGCCGTGACCGTGTATTCCGCGCCGTCAGCGCGCTGTTCGGCCGGGTCGGCCAACCAGCGCGCTCGGTTGCAGCGAGGCCGGCATCCCGGCCCGTCGCCCCAGGAGCCTCGGGCCCGTCACAGCGCGAAGGCGGGGACACCGGCGGTACGGGTCACCTCGCACACCCTCTGGGCCGGCGAGGGCGCGGCGGGTGGTGGCGCGAGGGCCGGGCCGATCAGCGGCATGACGCTCGCCAGCATCTCCGCCTCGCTCGCGGTCCCGTCCACGATCAGATCGGCCGCCGCCCGGGAGGGCGCGACGTGGGCCGCGTGGCGGTCTCTGCCGGTCTGCAGATAGTTGCGCAGGGACAGCCGGGGGTCCTGCCGCTGCACTTCGATCTTCCGGAGGATCTTGCGGGCCAGGCGTATGTCGTCGGGGGTGTCGACATACACCCGCCACGCGGCTCGCCGGACCACGGACGGCAGGGTCAGCGCGAACAGGCCCTCGACCACCACCAGCAGCACACCGGCACGCAACAGCGCCGCGTCGATGGCGTGTGTCACCGCTGCCTCGTCGATCGAGCCCGGATGGTTCCAGTCCAGGACGGCGTGGTGGTCGGCACTGACCGTCCACACACCCCTCAGGGGGTCGTGCGCGGGCACGTAGTAGTCGTCCAGATGGATCAGCGCGATGCTCTCGGGACACTGCAGGGAAAGGGCTTCGGCAAGGGTGGACTTGCCGGATGCGGTGCCGCCTGCGACCGCCAGTACACCCGTCATAGCGGGCGCTCCTCATGTGCTCAAAGGGATAGACGAAGCGACCGGACGAGCCGGGTGCAGGGAATGTACGGCGACGAGATCGCCCCTGGCAAGCGGTGAAGCGCAGCCCGGTTCTTTCCGCCCGGCACTGCTCGACCTGCAGGACTCCTGCCGCGGCTGGAACCCCGGGTGATCAGCAGAAAGCTCCCGACGGCAACCGGTCCGAGGCGCACCGACGCTTCATCGGCCGCGGCGTTCGCCGGTCCTGGCCGGAGGGGTCGTTCCGGGTGAAGCGGCCGGTACTGGTGCCGTAGTTGCGGGCGCCCGTGTGGTGCAGATGCATGGGGTCCTGGTAGGTGCCGGCGAAGCGGTAAGGCCGTCCGGTTGCCGGGGGATCGGTCGGCGTGATGACGCGATCAGCCGCCTTGCCGGCCGGGTGCGGAGCGGCGTCGGGTGCCGCCCCTGGATGATCTAGAGTTCCGGCGGCGGGCAGTCGACCCGCCGCTCTCGTATCTGACTCAGGGGTGGGGATTGATCACTGCGACATCCGCTGCTGTACAGCGGAACAGACCGGCGACCGCGCGGAGCGTGGCCGCCGCGGTCGTGGCCGGAGGTATGACGCTGGTGGGCGTGGGGCTCACGGCGCCGGCCGCGCACGCGGCTGAAAGCGACATCTCCTTCTCGAAAGTCGTCTTCAACAACGGCGAGCCGATCGTCGTCGGTATCAGTGCCGAAGTCGAGGCCCGACTGACGTACACGGTGAAGAGCAAGGTGGCGCTCGACGACTGGTATGTCGACGCGTACCGCAGCAGCGGGTCCAACCGGTACATGCTCTCGATCTCCTCGACCCGGTGGAGCTGCAAGGTGTCGTCTGCGGGGGGCTATACCTTCCGTGCCTGCGACGAGACGGTGACCATCGACCCGAACGGGATGCCGGTCGGTCATGGCAATCACCTCGTCAACAGTGACGCCGCCGCGTGGAAGACTCTCGGCACGGCCATCAAGAAGAACGGTGGCTACGACGACGACCTGCTCTCCGCGACGGTCAGCCTCCAGCGTGCCTCGCGCATCCAGAGCGCGAACGCGTCCCCGGAGCCCGTCGCAAAGGGCAAGCAGATCACCGTTACGGGCACTGTGCAGCGCGCCAACTGGAGTCAGCACCGCTACGACAATTACGGCGGCCGGTCGGTGAAGCTGCAGTTCAAGCCGGCCGGTTCCAGCACCTACTCCACGGTCAAGTCCGTGACCGCCGGCAGTACCGGTCACCTGAAGACCACCGTGACGGCTTCCCAGGACGGCACCTGGCGCTGGCGTTACAGCGGCAACACCACCACCGGTGCCAGCAACTCCTCCGGCGACTACGTCGACGTGAGCTGAGGACCCGTACCACGGTCGGTGCGCCCGACTGCGCAGCGAAGGCCCCGCTCCGGCGGGGCCTTCCACACCGCCGGCGCACCTCGATGGCCCGCCTTCCGCGTGTCCTCCCCGCTGAGGCCGTCGGTGCAGTCACTGGCGTCGGGACGAGGCGGCATTCGCCCCGTCGACGCGTTCACCGCGCACGGATGCGCGTTGTGGGACCGCTTGGCGAAGTGAGCCGCCGGGGAATCTGTCGGGCCTTCGGCCTCTGTCCCGTCACTTCATCGAGCCGGACAGCACCATCGTCGAATGGGACATGGACGTCGAGGCGCCTTCGACGCTGCCCGTCGGGCGTCGGGCGCGGATCCGCGACAAAGCACAACCGGACGCCGGGCCCACCCGGATCGCGAGTCGTTCGATCCGCGAACGGCCGGACGAACCTCGGAGACCGGGCCCCTCCGTGCGGAAGGTGCTGAAGCGGATGATTCCCCGAACGCCTGCGTGTTCACCGGGGGGCGACGGCTTTCGCGAAACCGTGAACCTTTTGGATGTCGGCGGGGAACAACGGGTGAGGCATTCACCGAGGAGTCAGGGGAAGCACTGTGAGCGGACCACCGCCGTCCACGGCACCGACGATGGACGACGCGGAGATCGTCGCGCAGTCGTTGGAGGAGCCGGAGCTGTTCGCCACGCTCTACGACCGCTACGCCCCCGATGTCCACCGCTACGCGGCCCGTCGCCTGGGCGACGCGGCCGCTGACGACATCACCGCCGACACCTTCCTGGTCGCCTTCCGGATCCGGTCCCGCTACGACCAGAGCCGCGCCAACGCGCGCCCCTGGCTGTACGGCATCGCCGGGAACCTCATCGGCAAGCAGCGCCGCGCCGAGGTGCGGGCGCTCAGGGCGCTCGCCCGCACCGGCCACGACCCGCTCGCCGCGTCCGGGGGCTCCTTCTGGCCGGAGGACACCGACAGCCGGATCGCGGCGCAGGGCCCGCTGGCCGGCGCTCTGGCGGGACTGTCGGCGCCGGACCGGCACGTCCTGCTGCTCGTCGCCTGGGCCGAACTGACCTACCAGGAGGTCGCGGAGGCGTTGGGCATACCCGTCGGCACGGTTCGATCGCGGCTCAACCGGGCGCGACGCAAGGTACGTACGGCGCTGGGCGCCGATCCCACGTTCGTGATCGACACCGCGGAGGTGGCCTAGCCATGGACGAGATGACCGAAGTGCGTGAGCTGCGCGCCCACACGCCGGTACCCGACCGAGGCCGGCTCGCACCGGGGCGGGCACGGCTCACCGAAGCCGTGCGAGCCAGGGAGTCGCGCCGCGCGGTGTGGCGACGGCGGGAGTTCGCGATCGTCGCGGTCGCGGCCGCGGTGACCGCCGTCGCCGTCGCCGCCACCCTGCTGGTGGGTGGGAAGGACGCCGGACGCGCGGTGCAGCCCGCAGCCACGCAGGGCGTGCGCTTCAAAGGAGTGAGCGCGGCGGAGTTCCTGCGGCGGGCCGCCGACGCGGTCCAGACTCAGCCGGACGGCACCGTTCCGACGGCGAAGCAATGGATCTACACCAAGTCGGTGCAGGAGCCTGAGAACAAGTCCAACAAACGCGTGGGCGCTGTGGAGAACTGGATCCGCTACGACGGCTCCGCCAGCGCCTTCCGGTTGAGGAACAAGCCGCTCGACGTCACCAAGATGCACATGGAGAACGGCGGCGGGCGCGATGACCGCTCGCCACGTGAGATGTACCAGGTCCTCACCGTCCTGCCGGCCGACGGCAAGCAGACGCTGAAGGCGCTGCGCGAGCAGGATGCCGTCGCCGATTCCCAGGAGGTCTCACAGGCACGCAACGACTACTCCGAGATCAGAGTCCTGCTGTCGGCCGACGTGATGCCGGCCAACGGCCTGGCGTCTCTATACCGCGCCCTCGCACTCCTGCCGGGCGGAGAGGTCACCGGCCACCTGGTCGACACCGCCGCCGGACGCCGGGTGATCGCCCTGAACTACTTCCGTGGGGAGAACTCCGCCACCGGCGAATCGATCCACGACCGGTGGCTGATCGACCCGAGGACCTACCGGATCGTCGGTAGCCAGATGATCTCGGCACGAGGCAAGGTCCTCGGCGGTGACTCGATCGTCACGACGGCTGTGGTGGACAAGGCGGGTGACCGCAACTGACCGACCGCGATCCTGCGCGGTCCGCGCCACGGGGACGGGCCGCGCCACGGGGGGCCGGGCCACGGGGGGCCGGGCCACGGGGGGCCGGGCCACGGGGGCGGGGCCGCCCGTCTTCCGAGCCGCCGGGCGCGCGCTCCGCGAGCCCAGCGAGGGTTGTTGCGCTTGCCGCACGACACTGCTGTCCGCACGCCAGAGGCGCGACCGCGCTCTTCGGCGCGCTGTGCGGGTGCGCGGCGGCGGGAGACCGCCGCCGCGCACCGCTCCGTGCCCGACCCGCGGGGAAACCCTTGCCGTGTCCCCGGCCGGCCGTCGCCAAGGTGGTGATCCGACGACGCCCGGCCCCCTGGCCGGCCTGGAGACCGACGCCAGCAACCGTCGACCCTGACCATGACCGGGTGGGAACTCACCCGTCTTCCGGTGCGTGACGGGCCCGCGCTGTTCCGCCTCTTCCAGGGCGAGGCCTTCTTCCTCGTCCGTACCGAACGGGCCTGCCCAGCAGGGGCGTTGCTGGTGATGCCCGTCGTCGTGCGGCAGGGCCGCGGGCAGAACGCCTGAGGGCGTCCGGCGCCGGTTGCTATCCGGCCATGTACTCGATCTCGGGGTAGCGCGGCGAAGCCCCCCACAACAGATGCCCGGCGTCCGGGCGGCCGCGCAGCTGAAGATCGAAGAAGGCCCGCACGGTCGCCCGCACGGCAGCCACAGCCCGGTCGGCGGGGATCGGGCCGATCTGCAGCGTATTGCGTACTGCCTCGGGGAGCTTGGGGGCGATGGCCACGAGGTCGGTGAAGCAGTTGTGGTCGGCTTCCGTGAGCCGCAGACAGCGGTGCCAGTCGCTCAGGTGCGCCCAGAACGGTGGCCAGGTCTCGTCTTCGTTCAGCCCGTCGTGGACCACCGTGTCCATCAGCAGGAACGGCCGGTCAAGACCGTGCTTGACCACCGGCCCGTACAGCGCGCCGTCCAGATTGACGCCGGCCCGCACCCGCTTGTCCAGATACATCAGCGCCGCCGACGCTGCTCCGCCCCGGGAGTGCCCGAAAGCGCCGACCCGCCTGAGATCCAGCGTCCCGCGCAGCCCGCGCGGGAGCGGACGCCCCTCGGCGTCGGGGTTGCCGCCCCGCTCCAGCACGGTCAGTTGGTCGAGAACGAACCGCATGTCGGCGGCGCGCACCGCGACCGCGGCCGTGCGGGCCTCGTCGCTGGCGTCGTCGGGGCGATTGACGACCACGCGGCCGTCCGGGAACTCCACCTCGCCCGAATCGTAGGGATGGTCGATCGCGACCACGACATAGCCCCAGGACGCCAGTTCCTCGATGACCAGCGTGTTGAACGTGCGGTCCGCGTTGTATCCCGGCGAGTGGAGCAGCACCGGCCGGCGGCCGGGCCGGACCGGCGCGCGGTTGGCACTGTGGGTCGTCGGCAGCGCGTAGCCGTCCACCGCGCCCCCGAAGCGTGCTTTCAGGGCCCGCTCGGCACCAGCGGGAAGCCAGGGGAACATCGCGCGGTCACGCACGTCGGCAGCCGGGTACGTCACGGTCACCATCACTTCGCGTGGCTGCCCCGACCAGGGGTCGGTCCGCGACGGGTCGACCAGGTGCAGCTCTACTGCGCCCACCGGCGCGGGACCGGTCGGCCCGGCCAGCCGGAGGGGGATGAGACCGGCCGCCACTGAGGGCGTGGACACCGACAGGGGAACGGCGGTCGCGGCGGCCACCGCGAGTCCACCGGCTATGAGGGAACGGCGATTCGGGCGTACGGGAGGCACTGCACTCCTTCCGCGGCCGGATCCTGGGCGCACTGCGAAAATGGTAAAGAGAACGCCATCGTCCGACCTGCTCATCGTCAAGTTCCTTAAAGGCTAGGTCATTTGGCGCCGAAAGCCCGATCAATTATCGGTTCACACCGTTCTCTTACCGGTGAACGCAGTCCTGCGTGGGGCCACCGGAGGGCGCGCTGCGACTTCGACGTCGTCCCGTCGGTGTCGGTCGGGCCGGCCCCGCTTGGCGGTCCCGGGCGCCCCTGCCCAGGTGGCTTTCCGGCGCCCCCGCGGGGTGGGTGGATCGGTCAGTGGCGGCGTCCGAATCACGCGTTTCGGGTCGTCAACCTGTCGCCGCGGTGCTCTTCCACCGGTACTTCGGGTCGAGGCACGGCCTGCTCGCTGTTCCGAGGGGCGCGCGGCCGCGTAGGCGTGCGTCGTGGGCCATGCCCGCGAGGCGTTCGTCCTGGAACCCGACCGCGCCGCTGGGCGGTTGATGGGGATCTTCGTGACACCGGGACCGTTGACGACCGCGGCCGATGCGACGGCGACCCGCTTGCGACGCTGCCCGGATGCCCGCCGACCGCGCCCGCGCGGGACCACGCACGGAAGAAGTTCACGCGAAAGGGTGGCGGAGGAGAAACAACTCGAAATTCCGGTAGAAGATGGGACATTCCTCAACCGGAAGGACTTCCATGCGTCTGATGCGGACCGCAGCCCTGATCTCCGCCACCGCGCTCGCCCTCCTGCTTCCCGCTGCCAACGCCCACGCCGCCGCCGTCGCCTGCGGCGGCTCCGTCTCCACTCGGGGTATCGCAGCCAACGGCTGCATCAGCGCCGAGAAGGGCAAGGAGGGGCGCATCTACACCCGCGACATCAAGGCCCACGTCGTTCTTCGCAACACCAGCCCCCACGCCGCCCACGTCGAGTACGAAGCCTTCTTCCGCGTGGTCTCCGGCGGCCACTGGGTCAAGATCGGCAACGGACGCGCCCTCGTCCCCCGCCGTACGACCACCGGCCCCACCGAAATCGGCAGCACCACCCGCGTCTGCTTCGTCGTCAACGCCAAAGTCGAGATCCGCGTTCACGTCAAACCCGCGGGAGGCGCCTGGAGCAACTGGACCGGCGCCGCGACCTCTCAGTGCCAGACCTGACCGCCACGTCGTCAGGCGCACGCCAGCCCCCGTGAAACCCCACGAAGCGGGTTCGATCACCCTCGGTCCCCCTGGGGGTCGTTCGACAGCACTGCGGCGGACCCGGCGACCGGGCAGGCCCTCGCGGGTTGACCGTGAAGCCGGCGGGTGAGGGCTGGCGACAGCTGACGCGGACGGGGCGGTCCTGACTGCATGCGCCCGGCGCTTTGCGCGGCCTATGCGCCGCCCTTCAGTCCGATGCAACACCAACGTCGGCGTCGGTGGCGTCCGAAGGGTCGGATGGTTTGCATGAAAATGCAGAAGCCTGCATACTCTACCTATGTCCAAGGTTCTCACCTCACTGCCCTCCGGCGAGCGCGTCGGCATCGCCTTCTCCGGCGGCCTCGACACCTCGGTCGCCGTCGCCTGGATGCGCGACAAGGGTGCCGTCCCGTGCACCTATACCGCCGATATCGGCCAGTACGACGAGCCGGACATCGCTTCGGTGCCCGGGCGGGCAAAGATGTACGGCGCCGAGATCGCACGCCTGGTCGACTGCCGTGCGGCCTTGGTCGAGGAGGGCCTCGCCGCGCTGGCCTGCGGCGCCTTCCACATCCGCTCGGGCGGGCGCGCATATTTCAACACCACGCCGCTCGGCCGCGCCGTCACCGGCACCCTGCTGGTCCGGGCGATGCTCGAGGACGACGTACAGATCTGGGGCGACGGCTCGACGTTCAAGGGCAACGACATCGAGCGGTTCTACCGGTACGGCCTGCTCGCCAACCCTCACCTGCGCATCTACAAGCCCTGGCTGGACGCGGACTTCGTCTCCGAACTCGGCGGCCGCAAGGAGATGTCGGAGTGGCTGCGAGCCCACGAGCTGCCCTACCGCGACAGCACCGAGAAGGCGTACTCGACGGACGCCAACATCTGGGGCGCCACGCACGAGGCCAAGACCCTGGAGCACCTGAACACCGGCGTCGAAACCGTGGAACCGATCATGGGCGCGCGATTCTGGGACCCCCAAGTGGAGATCCCTGTCGAGGACGTGACGATCGGCTTCGAGCAGGGCCGCCCGGCGACGATCAACGGCGAGGAGTTCGCCTCCCCGGTCGACCTGGTGATCGAGGCGAACGCGATCGGCGGCCGCCACGGCATGGGAATGTCGGACCAGATCGAAAACCGGATCATCGAGGCCAAGAGCCGCGGCATCTACGAAGCTCCCGGCATGGCTCTGCTGCACACCGCGTACGAGCGCCTCGTCAACGCGATCCACAACGAGGACACCCTCGCCCACTATTACACCGAGGGACGGCGTCTGGGCCGGCTGATGTACGAAGGCCGCTGGCTCGACCCGCAGGCCCTGATGGTGCGGGAGTCGCTGCAGCGATGGGTCGGCTCGGCGGTCACCGGCGAGGTCACCCTGCGGCTGCGGCGTGGGGAGGACTACTCGATCCTCGACACCACCGGCCCGGCGTTCAGCTACCACCCGGACAAGCTGTCGATGGAGCGCACCGAGGACTCGGCGTTCGGCCCGGTGGACCGGATCGGCCAGCTCACCATGCGCAACCTCGACATCGCCGACTCGCGTGCCCGGCTCGAGCAGTACGCGGGCATCGGTATGGTCGGCACCGACCAGGCCGCGCTCGTCGGCGCCGCCCAGGCGGCCTCGACCGGGCTGATCGGCGCCATGTCGCAGGGCGGGTCCCAGGCCATCGCCTCACGCGGCGAGGTCTCCAGCGATGAGGAGATGCTCGACCGTGCCGCCATGGAATCGGGCACCGACTGATCAGATCGACTTGCCGTTCTTCGTGAGGCCCCGACGGATTCACCGTCGGGGCCTCACGGGCGGGCGGGGCCGAGAGGCGGCCCTGTCGGCCACCGCACGCACTCGAGTCGACGAGCGCAGTCGGCACGGCCTGCCGGGCGTCGATCCGACCTGATGCGCGGCCGGAGGGGAATGCGTGACGCGCCGGGTTCGGCCGGTCCGTCGTCGACGACGGTGTGTCTTCCTGACTGGTGACCGGTGACCGGTGATCCCTGCCCGCGCGCGTCAGCGGCGGACCAGCACCGCGTGCGTGACGGTCGGCGAGCCGACCAGCTCGGAAACCCGGTAGCCGTCGATCCCGTCACCCAGATTGTCGAACAGTCGCTCCCCGTGCCCGATGAGCATCGGCGCGATCGCCAGGTGGAGTTCGTCGATCAACCCGGCGCGCAGATACTGTTGGATGACCGCGGCGCCGCCGCCGATCCGGACGTCTTTGCCGCCGGCCGCGTCGAACGCGCGCTGGAGGACCGTCTCGAGCGGTTCGTCGGTGAAGTGGAAGGCTGTTCCGCCGGCCATCTCCAACGTCGGGCGCAGATGGTGGGTGTGCACGAAGACGTCGTGGTGGTACGTCGGGTTGTCGCCCCACCAGCCCTTCCAGGACTCGTCCACCCACGGCCCGCGCTGCGGCCCGAACATGTTCCGCCCCATGATCGTGGCACCGATGTTCTGATCGCCGCGGACGAAGTAGTCGACATCGACTCCGCTCTTCCCCGCGGCGGAGTCCTCCGCCGCCGAGACGAACCAGCTGTGCAGGTCGTCACCCCAGCCGACGCCATCGCCGAACGGGGCGTCCAGTCGCTGGTTCGCGCCGGCCGCGAAGCCGTCGACGGAGATCGTCACGTTGTGTACGCGGACCTTGGGCATGGCCTTCACCTCTCGTGTCGATGTCGCTCTCTCACCCCTGCGTCGAACAGAGCCTGCCTGGATCGACATCTCCGCGCACCTTCTCTGGGCAGCGGCGTCCTTCGTCCGGTGCGGTCCGGCCGTCAGCCAGGTCCGCGGAGGGGGAGCCCGGCACCATCTCGGTGACGAACGGCCCGACTCGACGACCGTATCCGCCCCTTCCGGGTCGGTGCGTCGTCCCGTACGGACCGGCTCCACGGCGCGTGCGGGGCGTACGGTTCCGAACGCCTCCGCGCCCGCCGCAACACATGGGTGGCCCTCAGGAAGCGAGCCCTGACAGGCGCCCTCGCGTCCGGTGGCCCGCGCGGCTGCGCGAGCCAGCGGGAGATTGAGGCCAGACGGGATCAGCCCGGCCGGCGGTGGCGGGTTCATCGCGGAGTATTCGGGCCGTTGTCTCCCACCGCGGTGGCTTCAATGAGCAGCCCGGGCTCCTGTCTGGTGTCTGATGACGGTGATGCAGGGCGCGTGTCAGGAGGTGGGAGCGACAGTGTCAGCTGGACGTGTCAGTGATGCGAGGGGCTACAGCCTGAGGTGGCACGAGCCGCTCGTCCTTTTGGCAGGAGTGGCGCTGGGGCTGCTGGTGCCGACCCTGCACAGTGCCACATTGGTGCGCACCGGCTCGTCGTTGGGCATGGACGCCACGGATCGGGCGGCATCCCAGATTCTGGTGGTTGTCGCATCGCTGGCCGGAGTGTTGGCGGGAGGGCGGGCCGTCGACGTGTGGGGCACGCGCCGCGTCGCCGTGGGCGGGTTGGCCGCCGCCTGCGCGGGAGGGGCCGGTCTGGCCGCTGCGCCCACCGTGTGGGCATACTGGGCCGGTCTGCTGGTGCAGAGTGCCGGCGTCATGGCCGCGGTCGTGGGCTTTCTGGCCTCCGTGCCGGTCGCCCATCTGACCGGCCGGATCCGGCATCAGGTGGCGGGAGCCTTCGCCGCCCTGGCTGCGGCTCTGATCGCCGGTGTCGGGCTGGCGCTGCTCGCGGAGCAGGTCGGCGGCTGGCGGGCAGGCGAGTCGGTACCGGTCCTGCTGTGCCTGGCCTTGTTCATCGCCTCCCTGCGCCTGCATTCCCTGACGGGCCCGCCGACCCAAGTCCGCCCCGCACCCGACCGTTTCGCAGTTCACGGTGTGCTCGTCGTCCTGCTCGGAGCAGGCCTGCAGGCCACCCCGCTGCGCAACTGGGCCGACGCGCAGGTGGTGGTCCTGCTGGCCCTCTCGCTCACGGTGCTGTTCGCCTGCGCATGCGGCCAGTGGCCCGCATGGCTGGTGCGGATGAGAACCCGAACCCCTGCCGAGTCCTCAACGAGGCGCCATGCACCGGTGTCGGCAGCGGTGACCGCCGGCGGGGTCTGGGGCTTCGGACAGTCCGCACTCGCGACGGTGCTCCTGGTCCTGCTGAGCGAACGCGGAGCGGGGCAGGCGGCCGGCCTGATCGCCTTCGCGGGCTTCGGTGCGGGCTTCGTCGTCGCCGGGCTCGTCTGCCTGCGCCGCGCCGTCTCCCAGCGCACCGCCTCAGCTCTGGGACTCACGCTCGCAGCGGTCAGCGTTTCCCTCATGTCGACGCTTCCCCACCACCAGCCCTTCCTCGCGACCACCATGGCCACGGCCCTGGCGGTCGTGGTCGGCACCGGCATTGCCATGGCGCAGGTTGCCTCGGTCACCGAGTATCTGGCCGCACTGCCGGCCGACTCGCGTGGTGTGACCGCGGCGGCCTACCCGGCAGCCGTCGTCCTGGGCAGCGCCGCGATCTCCGGCATCCCCTACGAGACGGTCATCACCGACGCCACCCGCGTCGCCACCATCAACCAACTGCTGTGGATCACCGTCGTCGTCCTGGCCCTGGCCGCTGTGCTCCTCGGACGCTCCGCAGTCGCCCTCGCGGTCGCCGGCGCCGCAGCAGTCCAGTACGTCCTGGTCACGGTGCTGAGCGAGCCCCGCTATGCCCAGCGGCCGCTGTCCCTGGCCGTGTTCGTCCTCAGCGGCGTCATCGTCGGGATCGCCGTGTGGATCCGCGGGCGCCAGAGCGAGCGTCTGGCCCGCACCGTGGCCGGCGCGACCGCCTTGCAGCAAGCCGTGCTCCGGCACCCGCCCGCATTCGTCGGCGACCTCAGACTCGCGTGCCTGTACCTCCCGGCGACCACCGACTCCGGCATCGGCGGCGACTTCTACGACGTCACCCGAACCGACCACACCACCCGGATCCTTCTCGGCGACGTCCGCGGGAAAGGACTGGACGCCCTGGGCATCGTCAACGACGTCCTGGGCTGTTTCCGCAGCCGCGTCCACGACACCCCGGACCTCACCGAACTGGCCACCCACCTCGACCGCCACATCGCCCGCACCGCCGCTGCCCGCGACGACACCGAACTCTTCGCCACCGCACTCCTGCTCGAACATCACGACCACAGCGACGAAGTACGCATCTTCAACTGCGGTCACCTCCCACCCGTACTCCTCACTCACCAGCGGGCCGAGGAAGTCGACCTCCCCGTCCTTCTGCCGCTCGGTTTCGCCGCACTCGACCAGCAGCTCGGTCCCGCGCCCACCTCGGTTTCCCTCCAGCCGGGCGCCGTCCTGCTGCTCGCCACCGACGGTCTGAGCGAAGCCCGCAACGCATCCGGCGAATTCTATCCCCTGCTGCCGCGCCTGCTGCACATCCCGGACGGTGACCTGCCCACCCTGCTTCGCTCACTCGTGGCCGACGCGCAGCAGTGGACCCACCGCCTCACCGACGACATCGCCCTCATCGCGATCACACCCCGCGGCAGCCCTTGAACGGGCTCTCCCGATCATGACGTGTGGCTGTTTGCCGTCAGGCACACAGTGCCCAGGGCGGCTGGAGCTCTTGATGGGCGTCGATGAGCTCGGGCTCCGGGTCGCCGGGCCAGGCCTACCGTCTCTTAGCCTGCGAGCCGTCAGCATTTGGGCAGCCACAGGATGTCGTTGCGGAATCCTTCGTCGTTGAGGTAGACGTCGCTCACATACACGTTGTGGTTCCCGGTGTCGTCGTCCGTCTTGAGCCAGACAGAGCTCTGGCGGCCGAAGTCCGAGTAGGTGAGGCCGTACTTGTAGCAGAAGAAGTAGCTCTTGCCCGCCTTCAGAGTTCCCGCGTGGGAGGAGTCGTGCCAGTCGGGTGTCCAGTGTGACCACTGGTCGACGATCGTGGTCATGTAGACCAGGGATGCGGACTGCGGCGCGGCGGCCGTCGTCCCGGGACTGGGCTGTGCCGAGGCGGCCTGGGCGGTGCCGGCGAGCAGTCCGACCGCGGCCAGCGCGGCGAGGAGTCCGTTGCGCAGAGTACGTATGGGCATGGATGGTTCCCCCTGGGCTCCGTGGGCCGTCCCGCTGCGACGAGGTGTGCTGCGGTGGTCCGTCGATGCTGACGCGCAGCACCGTATGACCGACGGCCTGGCGGCCACCAACGTTTCAAGAGGGACTGAAATGTGTTTGGCCGCGGGGCGTCCGTGCGCCGCGCCTCGGGACCGCGCCAGTTGAGGGAGTACACCGACAACGGTGCCACCGGGCGAACGCCGCCCAGCTGGAGTCGGCACCGAGCCAGGCCAGGGCGCGGGCATGGTGGCGGAGCACGAGCGTGACCGGGCTGCGGAGACCGAACGTTGGGTCGCTGAGTTTCCCGCCGATCCGCAACCCGTGTGGGAGGTGACGCCGCGTGAGCCGATCCTGGCTGGGGTCGTGGTCGTCAAGGTTGCGCGGGAGTGGTGTCGGCCCCGCGCTGCCCGCAGTGCGCGCAGCGTTCGCGGCCGTCCCACGTGGACCAGCCGAAGTCGGCCGGGGTGAGGGCGGGGCCTCCCAACTCGTCACGGACAGCCTCGCGGTAGGCCCAGACCGCGTTCAGGTAGGGGTGGTAGATGTCGTGGAACGCGGGTGCCGAGAGGCCGGCCCCGGCGGCCACCGTCCCGCGGAGGGCGCGGAGACGTTCGAACATGGTCTGGCCCGTGCCTGCGATCCGGGCGCTGGCGTCGATGAAGAGGCGCTCGCGCACCTCGTAGATCCGGGCGTCGGTCAGGGCCAGGCGGCTCGCTTCCTCCAGGTCGGTCGCAGCCGTGCCGTTCTGCGCGAGGCGGCGCAGTTCGGTGTGGGCCGTGCCCGCCGCTGCGATGAACTCCGTGTAGACGTCCCGTCGGCGCGCCTGAAGGCCGCGACGATGTTCCTGCCGAGTACGTAAACGGTCTGCCAGTACCGTGCCCGCTATCGCGATCAGACCGCCGCCCAGTGTGGCGACCAGCGTTCCCCACTCCATGCCCTGCCCCCAGTCGGTGTCCCGCCAGGACGCGTTCACTCCACGCCGTCCCGTCCCGCTGATCATGCCGGACGCCACGAGACGACCGTGCTCGCTTGGAGCACGAACTCGCGCTGGTGATGCTTGGCGTGCCGGCGTGCTCAGGTCGCGTCGACACCGTCCAGGAGGCGGAAAGTGCGCCGGAGCCGGTTCGCGTGAACCGTGCCGGTCGAGGGTCGGTGGGGCTCGGCCGCCGGTCGGTCGGCGTCATGTCCGGCTTCAGAGTGGAGCGACTCGCGTCGATCGACGGCGCGCCGTGGGGCTACCGGGGGAGGAGCGCGCTGACGGTCTTGCCGCCTTCTGCTGGGCGGGTCACGGCGGTGGCGCGGGCGAGGTGGTTGACCATGCGCCAGCCGAAGCCGCCGGTGGCGCCGGTCAGGTCGGGGGTACGCAGGTGGGGCGCTTGGCGGCTGTGGTCGTGGACGGCGACCTCGATGCTGTCGGGGTGGGCGTACAGGTCCAGGGTGCAGGTGCCTCCGCCGTGGCGCAGGGCGTTGGTGACGAGTTCGGAGACCACCAGGAGGATGCTGTCGGCGTCCTTGGCCCCGATCGGTCGGTGAAGACCTTCGAGGAACCTGCGGGTGCTCTTGCGTGCGCCGGCGAGGGACGGTGTGGGGCGGTCGGCTGTGGCGTTGACGCTCATCGTGTCCATCGGGTCACTCTCTCTGCATCGTTCCGCCTGTTCCTCCGTGCTGTGCCGGGTGCCCCGGTCGGAGGCCGCCAACCCGCAGAACGGTGGGCTTCCCTCGTCCTCCAGCACTGTTCGAGCCCGATTAGCTCGCTGCCGAACGCGCAGAAATCTATGGTGGCTGGAGTAGACATTGCTTGATCGGCTGGCTATGGTTTCTCTCGTAGTCAAGAAGACAGCGGCCCGGCAGTCACGAACTGCCGGGCAGCGGTGAGCAGTTGGCATCTGTTGGACGGTGCGGTGGTGGAGTTTCGAAGCCAGGACTTTTGCGGTACGGCGACGGGGCTGACGACCGGACCGGGTGGCCCGTAGTGATCAGGGGCCACCAAAAGCAGGACCCGCGATGGTTTGCGGTGGCAGTACCGGTGAGTGCAGTACGCGAGATTCCGCAGTGAAGATGTGTGAGTGGTACCTCGGTGAAGGCGTCGGCTGCGGGCGCGCGCACCGGGAGGTTCGGCAGTGGGGTTCCAAGCCGGAGCAGATGCAGGAAGGGCGACGGGGCTGACTGTCGAAGAGTGACGCTTCCCCAGGTCACCGAGTAGTTCGCATCACCAGTAGTACCCAGTAGTACGCAGTGCAGCAGTACCAGCAGTCGGCTTGATCCCAGAGGGATGAACGGAGGAGCCAGGCGCCATCAGGATCGCCCGGGTGGAGTGACGAGCCCGGGTACCGCAGGACATCGATAGTGAGGTGGTCTCCGGTCGAGCAACCGCGATCCCCGCGAACCCCGAGCCGATCTGGTCGGGTTCCCGGATACAGAAGGCCCGTGCGGTATCAGGGCCGGCAGATGGTGTAGCAGTTCCTTCGGGGCCCTGGCGCGACGAGCGCCAGGGCCCCTCTACGCGTTCCATTTCAGAGAGGTGCAATGACAGCAGACGACTCGTTCGGCCGGCTCGACGACGACGACTACCCCGCCTACACCATGGGCCGGGCCGCCGAAGTCCTCGGCACCACCCAAGGCTTCCTCCGGGCGATCGGGGAAGCCCGCTTGATCACCCCGCTGCGCTCCGCGGGTGGCCACCGGCGTTACTCCCGCTACCAGTTGCGCATCGCGGCCCGTGCGCGAGAGCTCGTCGACCAGGGGACGCCGATCGAGGCCGCGTGCCGCATCGTCATCCTCGAAGACCAGCTCGAAGAGGCCCAGCAGCTGAACGCCGCATATCGCCGCAATGACGGAACGGCAGACCCGACGGCCGCGGCGTAAGACGGCCGCGACCGGACTCGGCTCCCAGGGCCGTTCATGTACCAGCTCGGGGCAGGGCGGACGAGCAGGGGTTTGGGACCGAGACGGATGAACAGTCGAGAGAAGAGAGAATTTGCCGACCAAGTGCCCGGCGGTCTGCCGGGCTGGATCGACCGCGGTCACGTGCCAACGCCGGTGGTGACTCCGTTCAGAAGCCGGGTCCCGTGGATGGGAAATGCATGACCGAGTGGACATACCCCTGCCTCGGCCCGCTCTTGGCCGTCGCCCGCCAGGCCGGCCGCACGGCTGAACTCCTCGACTTGTTGTGGGAGCAGGACCGCAACGCCGGCCCGCCTCCGTACATCTCGGTCTCTCAGCTGCGCGTGCTCTACCTCGTCGACCGCGAGGACGGGATCCGCATGCGAGCCCTCGCCCGGCTCCTGGCCGCATCTCCGCCCTCGGTCTCCCGCCTGGTCGACCGCCTCCAGGCCCTGGGACTCGTCGAACGCCAGCCCTGCCACGACAGCCGCCGGGAAGTCATGCTCCGGGTAACCAGCGCCGGCCGTGAACATCTGGCCCACATCCGCGAGCGACGCGACCAGGTCCTCCTTCAGGCCCTCAACGCCATGCCCGACCATCAGCGCGCCGCACTCGCCGAGGGCCTGGCAGGACTCCAACAAGCAATGACCAGCCACCCCATGCTCCACCTCGTCGCCGAGGACACACCGCCGTGGGGACTCCCGACGTTGGGAGACGGCGCGCCGTGACAGGCGGTCACCGAACAGCCCCACCGGATCCCCTTACGGTCAACGCTCCGGAACCGTCCCCTCGGCCGGAGAGATAGACGTCCCGGGTCGTCGCGCCGATGCGTTGTGGGTCGGTCCGTACGTCGTCGGACGGACGGGAGCCCCGGCGTCGGAGGAGCACTGGCGGTCAATTCGCCTACGGCTGGCGGTCCTTGTGGATCTGCGGAGGCCTCTGCCGTGGAACCGTGGGCGGTGCGCCGCGGTGGACGAGCCCTCCAACGGGGCTGAGCAGCACGGGTTGGAGCGGCGATGGCGGTGTGCCGGACCTCCTGTGCCCAGCGCGAACACGCAGCCAAGAGGATCTCCGCCGCGGTCGTATTCCCCGGCGCGCCCCGACGAGCGAAGCCGGCCATCGGGGCCTGTGAGGCAACCGGGCGCATCGGCCTTGAGTCCGGCGGGGCGGCGGGTTGCCACGCAGGCGTCAGGAGAGGATGGTTGTCGAAGGACAACATTTTCGAGTTCTTCGCCGACCGACGCACGGGGGGCCCGTCGGATTGCCTGCCGCCTTGGCGCTTCGCCGTTCTCGCCGCAAGGGAGCAGATGCTGCACGGTCCCGTGCAGACCGTCCGATCTCTGCGACGGATGGCGTCGCGCAGCTCTCACACACAGAGGATCGCTGAAATTTTGTGAACGACGACATCAGGCAGCACGCGCTCTTGTCGATCAGCCGGACCACTTCTCGAGCGGGCGTCCGGGTGGTGGCCTGCAGAGGTGAGATCGACGACGACACGGCGGGGCTGCTGCGCGACGCCCTCCGGTTCGATGACGGGGTATCCGGCGTCGTTGTGGACCTGGGCGCCGTCACTTTCCTGGACTCCAGCGGTATCCACGTCCTGTTCGCCGCCCATCGGGACGCCGTGGCGGCAGGCGGCTGGCTGCGCATTGCCGCCATGACCCCGGCGGTTCACGAGGTCGTTCAGATCGTCGGCCTGCCGACCGTCATCCCGTGCTACCCCGGTCTCGCTCAGGCCCTGAACGCCTGAGACCCGCCCGTTCTGCCTCCACCCGGCTGCTACAGCAATTTCTTGTCTGCTGCAGGGTGAGAAAGAAGCGGTCGGCGTGTCGGCGGATCTTGCGTGTCCTGGCGATCGACGCCGGCAGGCAGCACAGCGGTGCCTCGTCTCGAACCGGCTCGGGCTGCGAGGCGGGGTGAGCGCTGAGAGAGTGAGAGGCAGCCTGCGAAACCCTTACCGGACCACAATCGGCTGCTCTGAAACTTCCTTGCAGAGGGGGGCCGATCTGCACGTTCCTCCGGGTTGGAGTGTCCGGGTTCCACGGGGTTGCGGTGTCCGGCCGGGGGCGAGGCGGCACGCGGGTCACCGTTTCCCGGAGGCGAAGGGAACCCACTGGTTCCCGGAAAGGGCAAGCTCATGACCAGCATCGAAGGTTCCGTGGCACTGGTGACCGGCGGCAGCCGCGGTATCGGCAAGGCGTTCGTGGAGTCCCTCTACGAGCGGGGCGCCGCCAACGTGTACGCGACCGCCCGCGACCCGAAGTCGGTCTCCCACCCCGACGCGGTGCCGCTGGCGCTGGAGGTCACCGACCCCGCGTCGGTCGCGGCCGCCGCCGAGCGGGCCCAGGACGTCACGATCCTGATCAACAACGCGGGCGGATCGGGACGGACGTCACTGCTCGACTCACCCATCGAGGACGTACGGCGCGAGTTCGACATCAACTTCTTCGGTCCCCTGCTCACCACCCGGGCGTTCGTCCCGGTCCTGGAGCGCAACGGCGGCGGGCACATCCTGACCGTCCACTCCGTACTGTCCTGGCTGGCGGCCCCCGGCTCGGGCGGATACAGCGCCTCGAAGGCCGCCCTGTGGTCGCAGAGCAACGCGCTGCGCCTGGAACTCCAGCCGAAGGGGATCAAGGTCACCGGGCTGCACGTCAGCTACGTCGACACGGATCTGACGACGGGTCTCGACGTGCCCAAGGTCACCGCGCGCGGCGTCGTGGAGCAGGCTCTCGACGGCATCGAGACGGACGCCCACGAGGTTCTCGCCGACGCGGTGACCCGCCAGGTCAAGGCCGGCCTCTCGGGCGACCTCGGCGGCCTGTACCCGCAGCTCGCCGAGCAGTCATAGCTACCCGTGGTGCCCCGCCGCTGCTTCGTCGACGGCCGAAGTCGCCCCCTGCGGCGCCGTGCACGCAGGTGGGAACCGCCCGCTATTTCCCGGCTACCGACTGCTCAGGCGTGCCGTCAGCCGGGCCAGCAGGGGCAGTGCCGCGGCGAGCGTCGCGCGTTCCTCGGCGCTGAGTGTGTCGCCAATGGCGCCGCCGAGCGTGTCCGCGCGCCTGCGACGTTCCTCGGCGAGGCGGTCGCTTCCCGCGGCGGTGAGGTGCAGCAGCAGCTTGCGGCCATCCATGGGGTGCGCCTCGGTTCGAACGAGGCCCTGGGCAAGCAGTTCCTTCACCGACTTTGCGACCGACTGGTGGCTCACGCCCCGTCGCTGGGCGGCGTCCGCGGTGGTCAGTGGGCCGTCGCGGTCGATGTAGCCGAGAACGGCGGACTCGGCGGGCGGCATGGTGTCGGCGGTACGCACGGTACGCACCAGTTGTCCGACGGCGAGCCGGAGTTCCTCGGCCAGCCGGGCGTCGTCCAAGGTGTTGTCGGGCATGGAGGCAACCTACCCCGCTTCAAACTGTGCAACCCAGGTGTACAGTTTGGTTGTAGTTATTGACCGATCTGAACGGAATCCCCATGCGGCTCACCAAGCACGCCCACGCATGCGTCACGGTCGAGAAGGACGACACCCGCCTTGTGATCGATCCCGGCACCCTCACCCCCGACGCGGCGGACGCCGTCGGCCGCGCACAGGCAGTCCTGATCACCCACGAGCACTTCGACCATTTCGACGAGAAGCTGCTCGCTGCCGCCCTCGCGGACCGGCCCGAGCTGCAGATTTACGGCACGGCCGGCGTCGCGACCGCCCTGGGAAGCCAAGGAGGCCGCGTCCACACCGTCGCAGAGGGCGACACTTTCACCGTCAGCTCCGTCACCGTCGCTGTGCACGGCCACCGTCACGCGCTGATCCACGCCGACATACCGTGCCCCGACAACGTCGGCTACCTTCTCGACGGCACCCTGTATCACCCGGGCGACGCGTACTACGCCCCCGGTGTCCCCGTGCGCACCCTCCTGCTCCCCACCAGCGGGCCGTGGACCAAGCTCGGCGAAGCTGCCGACTACGTCCGCGCGGTCAAGCCCGAACGGGTCGTCCAGATCCACGAACTCATGCTCAGCGACCTCGGACAGCACTCCGTCGCCAACCTCCTGGGCGAGAACGGTCTGACCGGGATCGCCGTCGAGCGCCTCGCACCGGGTACCGCCGTCCAGTTGTAGAAGGTCCCGCACATCACGGCGTGCCCACCGTCAGGCCTTGCGCCATTCGCCGGTAGGCCCGGGTGGCGCGGGTCCGGCGACGCGCCCCCTCCGGGCCGGCGCTGACTGGTCCGGTCCGGTCCGGAAGCAGAAGCGGCCAAGGGCCCGAATCCTCATCGGATTCGGGCCCTCGGCCGCTTCATGGCCACTGTCAGCTCTTCCGGCGGCGGGCTGTCAGCCAAAGCACGGCGACGCCCGCGCCGGCCACGAGCAGAACGGAGCGGCTGTCGCGCGCCAGCCGCGCGTACTGAGCCGTCCTGTCCTGCACGGACGCGGGTGCCTTCTCCTCCCACACCTGTCCGGCCTTGGCCGCTGCGGTCCGGGCCTGCGCGGCTGCCTGGGCGGCCTTCTCCTTGACCGGGGCAGGCAGCTTGTCCTGGACCTGTGAGGCGGATTTCGCCGCCTGGATCTTCAGCTCAGCGGCCTTGACGACCGCCTGCTCCTTCAGCTGACCGGCCCTCTGCTGGGCACGGGCCCTGGCGTCGGTCCTGTCCGCAAGATCCTGGACACCGAGGTCATGGCGAGTCTGCTCGATCTGTTCGCGCAGCTCGGCCGGCGTGGGAGGGGTGTGCTGGTCGGCGGGCGTGTGGGTCATCGGTGTGCGCTCCTTTTGATCTCGGCCACGTCGGCCTTGACGTTCTCGATCGTGGTTTCGGGGACGGGCGAAGAAGCCTTGGCGGCCTGCTTCTTGCCGGAGAGGGCCAGCGCCGCGGCGATCACGCCGAGGGCGGCGGTCACGACGAGGGCTGCCGCCCAGAGCGGCAGCACGAGGGAAAGGGAGGCGATAGCGGTGGCAACCAGTGCCTGGAGCATCAAGAATCCGGCGAGCGAGGCGCCGCCGAACAGTCCGCCGCTCTTGCCGTACCGCTTGCCCTTCTCCTTCATCTCCGCCTGCGCCAGCTTCATCTCGCCACGCACCAGCTCGGTCAACTGCTGCGAGGCCCGCTGGACCAGCTCGCCCACCGGCTCGTGTCCGACACCGGTCGGGTGGGGGGGCCGAGTTCAGGTTGGGCGGTTGTGTGCTCGACATGCGATCACCTCCTGTGCTGTCCGTGGGACCGCTGTCGGCGGCCCTGGCTGTGTGGCGTAGCGAGTACCCCGAAGTGGCCGGTCCAGATAAGGGATGCGTCGCCATGAAGCCCGAAGCGCGCGGCACCTTGGGTGGCGGCTACAGCGGATGAGGCAGGAGGTACCGGACACGGCGGGTGAGCCAGCCGGCTCCCGCACCGATCAGGGCGCCGGCGCCCACGTCGCTGGGGTAGTGGGCTCCCGACTGAACGCGCTCCAGGGCCAGCAGGGCGGCAGGAACCGCGCAGACGGCAGCGGCAAGCGGCCACTCGGGCGCGACGGCGGCGGTGAAGGCTACGGCGGCCGCGGTGTGACCCGACGGGAAGGAGGAGGAATCGGGCCGGTCCTCGACCTCATCGTGGTCGATCCACTCCTTGGGCGGGCGTGGGCGGTCGACCACCTGCTTGCCCACGCCGTTCGACACCAGCTGGGCGAGCGCGAGCGAGGCAAGTCCCAGCACCGCGGCTCTGTGGCCGCGCCGCCCACCGGTCATGGCCATGAGCGCTGCGGCTCCGCACCACAGCTTGCTGTTCTCCGCTGTCTCCTCGACCGCCGAAAGCAGCCGCCCGATGCCGGGAGGGATGCGACCTGCCGCACGCTGGGTCAGAAGCCGATCTGCGTCGCGGGCGTCCGCTATCAGTTCCATGAGCGGCAGGTATCCCGGACGGCGCCTCACACACCCGTCCGCGGTCGTTCGATGGGCCCGTGCCGAGGATTACTCACCCGTGTCGTCAGTGGCGCGGGTCGCGACGTGGAACGCGGAGCCGGCCGAGGCGATCATCCAGATGCCGCTCACCGATGTGCGCCTCGTCCGCCGGGGTTCTCACTCGGAGGGGTGTTCAGGACAGGTGGACGCACCGGAAGCGTGATCGACTGCACTTGGCGGTAGACGCTCTCGCCGGGGAGGTAGCGATGGTGCAGGGCCGGCCGGACGGGCGGGTGGCGGTCGTCACGGGCGGCGCCCGAGGAGTGGGGGAGGCGACAGCCCGCCACCTCGCGCGCCGCGGACTGCGGCTGGCGCTCCTGGGACGCGAGCTGGATACGCTGCGCCAGGTCGCCGACAGCCTGCCGACCCAGACATGCTGCATCGAGGTGGACGTCACCGACGAGGCCGCACTGCAGGGCGCGGCGTGCAGCGTTCAAAGACGCCTCGGTCCTGCATCGGTTGTCGTGGCGAACGCGGGTATCGCCGCCGCAGGGCTCTTCGCGGACACCGACACGGCCCTGTTCGACCGAGTCATCAACGTCAACCTGCTCGGCAGCGCGAACACGGCCCGCGCCTTCCTGCCCCAACTCCGGCGAACGGGCGGATACTTCCTGCAGATCGCCTCCACCGCAGCCTTCGGCTCCGCCCCCTTGATGAGCGCCTACTGCGCCTCGAAAGCAGGAGTGGAGTCCTTCGCCCAGGCGCTGCGCACCGAACTGCACCACCAAGGCGTCGACGTGGGAATCGCCTACCTCCACTGGACCGGCACCGACATGATCGGCGGCATCGACGACCATCCGGTGCTACGCGCCCTGCGAACCCACCAGCCCTCCCCGGCCCGACGTGTTCACAGCCCCGACCAGGTCGCCGCGTGGCTCGTACGCGGCATCAACAAGCGCGCAACCAGCGTGTACGCGCCGCCCTGGCTGCGTCTGGTGGAGCCGCTGCGCCCGCTGCTGCCCTCGATCGTGTCCCGGGTCGCACGCCGCTCCCTCGCTGATCTTCCGGCAGCGGAACTGCACAGCAATACCGGCGTTCTGGGAGCAGGCGGTCGCGCCGACTGGGAGTCGCACCGTCCCGCGCCCCCCTTGCCCCCCGTGACCCCGCCGCAGTGCTGATGGATCAGTTCCCCCAATAAAGACTGACGGGACGTGAACACAGGCGCGCCCGCGGCGACTGACCCTTTCAGTCAGTCCAGGGTCCGCACCTCGAAGTGCGGGTGAGCTTGCCTGCTTCGTCAGCACCGCCGTCTCGATGACCGGGCCAGTGGGGCCTCGGGAGGGGGACGCCGGTCTCCCCGCCGCTACTGCTGCGGCCTTCAACAAGCGGGCGGCCGGTTCCGTTACGGCCGGCAGGATCGGGCCGAGCGCCGACGGCTGGTGCCGCGTACCGACGGGTTGCGGAGGTGCGATCGGCAGTGCGGCCGGCCCGGCTGAGTAGTGCCAAGTCAGCTTGGCACTACCTCCCCTCCCCGGTCATCGCCGGCCGTGCCGGGGATGGCGTCGTCGATGAGGACGGCGGCGATGGCGGCGGCGGTGGGGAAGGCGTCGGCGTTGAGGACCCGGGTGCGAGCCGCGGCGCCGTCGATGAGCAGCGCGAGCTGCTCGCCGAGCTGTTCAGGGTCGGCGGCGCCGGCTTCGCGCGCGGTGTCGGCGAGCCGCACGGCGACGGCCATCTTGTACTCCCGCGCGTACTGGGACGCGGGGTGCTCAGGGTCGTGGAGCTCCACGGCGGTGGCGATGTAGGGGCACAGAGGCGTGGTGGGGGCAACGTCGAAGGCGGCGAGGAGCCGTTCGCGGGGCGTGAGGTCGGTGCGGTCGAACACGCCGGACAGAACGGAGGGGTCGAACCGGCGCAGGTACTCGGCGACGAGTTCGTCCTTGCCGCCGAAGTGCTGGTAGGCCGTGCGCTTGGACACCTCGGCCGCGGCGCACAGCTGGTCCATGCCGGTGCGGTTGATGCCCTGCTCGCGGAAGAGCTGCTGGGACGCGCTGAGGATGCGCTCGCGAGCGCCCCTGCCGCGGCGGCGGCCCGTGGGGCCCTTCTCCAACTCCGTCATAGCTCCACCCTACCGCAGGTGGGTAACGAGCGGTGTACATAGTTTGCGCCGCAGCTGATCGCCCCGTACGGTAAGGAAACAGGACGGTGTACTTAATGCCGTCGTTCCAGGTGCGCAGGGCACCACCTGTCAACTGCACCACCTACTCAAGGGAGCGACCATGGGAAAGCTCGACGGCAAGGTTTCGGTCATCACCGGTGGCACCACCGGCATGGCGCTGGCCGGCGCGAAGCTGTTCGTCGACGAGGGAGCGCACGTCTTCATCACCGGCCGTCGCCAGGACGCCCTGGACGAGGCCGTGCGGCAGATCGGCCGCAACGTCACCGGCGTCCAGGGTGACGCCGCCGACCTGGACGATCTGGACCGCCTGTACGACACCGTCAAGCGGGAGAAGGGCAGCCTCGACGTGCTGTGGGCCAGTGCCGGCGGCGGCGAGCCCGCTCCGCTCGGCGAGATCACCGAGGCCCAGTTCGACACCTGGTTTGGACTCAACGCCCGCGGCACCCTGTTCACCGTCCAGAAGGCCCTCCAGCTCTTCAACGACGGCGGCTCCATCCTCATGACCGGCTCCAACGCCTCCCTCGGCGCCTTCCCCGGCTGGAGCGTCTACGCCGGCAGCAAGGCCGTCCAGCAGGCCTGGGCCCGCATCTGGCTCAACGAGCTCAAGGACCGCCGCATCCGCGTCAACGTCCTGACCCCCGGCCAGGTCGCCACCGCCAAGCAGGCGGAACTCTTCGACGAGGCCACCAAGCGCCAGTTCGAGTCCCTCATCCCCCGCGGCGAGATGGGTCACCCGGACGAGATCGCCACCGCCGCCCTGTTCCTCGCCTCCGACGACTCCAGCTACGTCAACGGCATGGAACTCGTCGCCGACGGCGGCACCACCGCCATCTGAACCCGACACCACACAACCAGGGCAGGACATCTCATGAGCAGCATCAGCATCATCGGCACCGGAAACATGGCCCGCACCCTCGGCGTACGGGCGATAGCGGGCGGCAACACCGTCGAGATCATGGGCCGAAATCAGTCCAAGGCCACTGAACTGGCCAAAACGCTCGGCGGCGACACCACGACCGGAGAATGGGGCACCGCACCGGCCGGGGACATCGTCATCGTGGCCCTGCTGTACGACGGTGTCGTGCCGGCCGTCGTCCAGTACGGCGACGCACTCGCGGGAAAGGTCATCGTCGACATCAGCAATCCCTTCAACGCCACGTTCGACGGGCTGGCCCATCGCGAGGAGACCTCGATCGCACGGGAAGTCGCCAAGGCCGCCCCGGCCGGCGCCGGCGTGGTGAAGGCGTTCAACACCGTCTTCCGTCAGGTCCTGGAGAAGGGCCGGCCCGATGTCTTCATCGCCGGGGACGATGCGTCGGCCAAGGCGCGGGTGGAGGCGTTCGTCGAGAGCCTCGGGCTGCGCCCGCTGGACGTCGGCGGCCTCTCCATGGCGCACTGGCTGGAAGGCGCGGGCGTGCTCACGGTGGGCCTCGCCAACCACGGGGTGGGGAATCTTGACTTCGCCATCGGCGTCACCGAACTTCCCGTCTGAGCAGACGGTTCAAGGGTCCGATGGGGAGCGGCCACCGATGGAGGGACGGAGCCGGCGTGAGGCCGGGGCCCAACGGACAAGGCTCCCGTGCTGTTGTCACCTGATCGGCCCGGTGGCTTTGCCCGGCCGGGTCCTAGCAGTAGCCGTGCACCCTGGCGCCGGCTGGAGCGAGGTTGGGCCAGGGATGCCCGGCTCTGTCGGAGGCAGCGGACCGTAGGAGGTCAAGAAGAGTGCACCCCGGGTAGCCCCGGAAAATCGCGTAGGTGCCACGGTAGTAGCAGCTCCAGTAGCTCACGACCCGGCGTTGGGTGCGCGCGAAAAAGGCAGGGTTGTTCACGATGAACTGCCCGTAAGCGAGGTGGCCGCGCGTGCCGGGCGTGGCGAGATCACGGAGTTCATCGCAGATGACGACAAGGATCTCCACGACGTACTCGCCAACCAGCTGCACGACGAAGGGGACGACCCATGGGTCCGTGCTAGCAACGATCTTCTCCAGGTGACGCTGTCTGACCACCCCGTCGCAGTGCCTTGAGTACAGGCAGTGCAGAAGCTGCCGTTGACGCGACGAAAGCGACGCCACCGCGTCGGTCGGCGGCTCGTCGTGGTAGAGACGGCCAGGGATGTAGACGTGCTGGTCCGCCACAACGACCGAGAACGAGGCGTGCGGTTGGAGCCGAGAGGCAGGCATCACCGCCAGCACTGCCTCGGCATCGCTCGCAAGCTCGGATGGGAATGCCGTGGTCAACGGATTGCTGCTGTCGGAAAGCGGTTGCACGTACCGAGCATAGGCGGATGAGCGGCCGGGTAGCCGGAAACGGCCCCACCTGCTCAACCCGGCGCAGGATGCGGTGAGTTCGGGGCTCCTGCGGCACCGTGCGTGATCCGCCGTCCTGACCACACGGACACCTTCTCCTTCCTGGCGCCGGTCCGCCTGGACGACTGAGACCGACCGGATGGGATGGGACGGGATGGGACGAGGTGGTGGCCACGCGGTTCGCGTGGCCATCGGCAGCGGGTCACCAGCCGGGGTAGCGGTCCAACCAGGTCGGATCCCAGCCCGAGGTGTACTCGGTGCCGCCAGGGAGATCGGCGAGTTGGGCTGTGAGGTCGCGGGCCAGCGTGTCGAGCACCCAGGCCAGTTCGTGACGGCTGACCAGGTCGACGGGCAGGGCCTCGGCGCCGTGGGCTGCTCCGAGCAGCGCACCGGCCACGCAGGCGACCGAGTCGGCGTCCGGTGCCCGGGCCGCGAAACTCAGCGCGTCGGCCACCTGGTCCCTTTCAGGGAAGGAGGCGGCGGCATACATGCCGCCGAGCAGGGCTGACGGAGCGGTGGCGTCGGGTGCCAGCTTCGCGAGCCGCTCTGCGTCGGCGGGGTGAGCGATGGCCATCTCAAGTGCTTGGCCGAGCCGGTCGAGTCCTTCAGAAGCGTAAGCCCGGTCGATACCACGAAGGGCACGAAGACCCTCGGCCAACGCCTGCCGTACCTGTGTCCGACCTCCGGAGGAAGCCTTTGCCTCGGTCAGGTCGGTCAGGCAGTGCTGGGCCAGCACCACCGCCTGGGCGGTCGCGGTGTGCGCGGCCGGGTCGCCGTGGGTGAGGGATGCGATGTCACGGGCTGCGTCGACTGCCGGCTCGGAGCCGTAGGCGGCACTGAGCACGGCGACCGGAAGGGTGCGGGTGAGCGCGTGGCAGCCGCGGCTGGTCGTCGGCGTTTTCACCTGGCCATGCGCGCTGCCTGCGAGCGCGGTCACGGTCGCCGGCGCCGAACCGCGCCGTTCGGTCAGGGCAGGCACTTGGGCGAGCCAGCCGTCGGGCCACCTGCCCGCGGATCTGCTGCGCTCGGCTTCCAGTCCCTGCAAGGCGGCCCATCGGCGGTAGGCGTGCCACACCACCCCTGGGGGATGGCAGATGCCCTTGTGGTCGCCCCGTACGAGCGCGCGGATCGTTCCTTCCGTGGTGAAGCAGGCCAGCTGGGTGCTGACTCCGGCCAGCAACGGACCGTCGGCGGGCAGCTTGCCCTTGGCTCGGCCGAGCGTGTCGCCGATGGCCAGGCCGAGCAGCAGCCCGCGTACCCGGGACACCGCGTGTTTCTCCTTCATGAACTCCCGCGGTGTCCGGCCCGCATCGTGATCCTCGGGCTCCATGGAAAGCAGCGAGTCCTGTTCCGGGGTGGCGTCATCGCGCGGGCCCCCGGTCTCGTCGTCCGTCGTTCCCGCCGTGACGTCGTGCGCTTGGTCTGTTCGCGAAACGGCTCCGGTCGTCTTGCCTCCTGGGGACGTGGGGGTGGCCAGCTCGTAGACGGCGTTCTGCAGTTCAGGGTGCTCCGACAGATGCCAGCCGTTCACCAGTGCGGTACGCAGCTCCTTCAGTGCGGTCCTGGGATCGAGGCCGAAAGCCAGGTTGCTGTAGGCGGCGCCGACGGCCGGGGTGCGGCTCTGCCCGGCGTAGCAGTGGAGAAGGACTCGTTTCCCTTCCTGACGCAGCCGCAGCACTTCACGGGCGGCCTGGTCCAGTACGTAGTGGAGGTTGGCGTTGTCTCCTTGGCTGTCCACCAGCCAGACGCGGACGTGTTCGACGTCGCTGCCGTGCAGGACCGGTCCGGTGCCCATACGGCACAAGGACACCACGGCGTCGACAGGAAGCGGCTTGACACTCTGGGCCGTGGTCAGGCTGCCCAGTACCACCCCGGGATCGTGCGGGTGGGGGATGGCGAAGCCGGGGTGGGAGGAAGGCATCTGCGGCGTCGAGGGCCAGCCGGCGGCATCGTCGCTTCCACCGCGGGCGGTGAGCAGTGCCAGCCGGACCAGGTCGGCCCCCTTCATGCCTGGCCAGCCGGTTACGGCCCGCTGCCACTCCAGCGGGACAGCGGAACTGCCCCAGCGCGCGCCGAGCAGGGCACCGGCGATCGCCGCGACGGTGTCGGTGTCCGTTCCGGCCCGTACCGCCGCCTCCAAGGCCAACTTGAGGTGCTGGGCGGGGAAACTGCCCTCGGCGGGACGCAACTCCGGTACGGCGGTCCGGGTGATCGCCGACCAGGCAGCCTGGAGAGCGTGGACGACCCAGCCGTTGTTGTTGAAGCGGCGCGGTGGGTGGGCCTCGGCCTCGTCCAGTCGCTCTGCCCACGTGCCCCGGCGTTCGACTGGCAGGAGATCCAGGCCGGCACGCACGCCGTCGAAGGTCCCGTCCAGTACGGCGGTACGAATGCCGGAGCACCACAACACGCAGGCATCGGCGCATTCAGGGTCCGGGTGGGTGAGCGCGCTGACGGTGATGGCGGCCTCGGCCATCGCGACGGGGTCACCGAGGTGGGCGAGGGCGACGATCCCGGTCCGCATCAGGGAGCCGTTCCCCGCGCTGCGCGCGTTGCCGGCGGTGTACTCGTGGGCCGCCTTCCGCATCGCCGTGCCCGCCGACCCGGGTTCGCGAGCGGCGATGCTCAGGATCATGCTGGTCTGGTTGCCGACATCGCTGGCGCCTTCGCCCAGCCAGGCCTGGAAGTTGGCGGCGATCTCGTCCTGGGCTTCCGGGTCGCGCAGATCCGCTCCGGTCGCCGCTACCTGGGCGATACAGACCTGCATCTGGGTGTCGTCGGAGTACTCACCGGGCTCGTACGGCCCCAGGCCGCCTCCGATCATCATCGGC
Organism: Streptomyces sp. M41(2017); assembly: GCF_002078175.1. Taxonomy (GTDB): domain Bacteria; phylum Actinomycetota; class Actinomycetes; order Streptomycetales; family Streptomycetaceae; genus Streptomyces. The sequence goes on from NZ_MWFK01000001.1 coordinate 5,640,245, forward strand.
TGCTGATCCGCGCGCAGCGTCGCCTTGAACTCGTAGGGCACGCCCAGCGCGTCACCCGCAGCCGCGCCGAGCAGCACTCCGGCGGCCCGGTCGGTAGCCCGTGCGTCCAGCTCGGGGTGGGGTGCGGGACTGCGTGCCATGCGGACTCCAGACGGTGCGATGGCCCGCGTACACCGGGCCCGGCAGGTGGCGTGAGGCGGTGGGGAGTGGTCGGTCGTCCTGATCGGAACGATCAGAAGGGCGCTGGCCACAGCAAGATGCTCGTGCAGGACATTCGGGCGTGTCGACTACGTCAGCCTCGCATGACGATCCACTTATCGTCAATGGGACGCTTATGGGGGTCCGTTGCTTGCTGTCGCCCTCGTGCGGGACAACCCGCGCATGTATCGGGGCACGCCGCTGCGGGAGTTCTTCTTCCGGGCCAGCCTCCGTGCCCGGTCTGGAGGCCCTCTCGTAGACGTCCCCACCGGGCATCCGCAGGCTCATGGTCAGCCTGCGAGGGCGGGTCCGATCGTCAGTCGGTCCGCGACACGGCCTCGGCCACACTGATCCGACGGATCTTGCGCCGGCGCGGGCTGCAGTGGACATCGACGACGTCCCCCACGCGGAACCGGTCTTTGAGCTGCGAGTTCGCTTCGCGTGAAAACATCGGTCGGCTCCACCGGTCCACCTCGAAGGACCAGGCTTTCCGCGTTGCCGGATCCTCGATGGAGCAGCAGTAGTGTGTGACGTCCGTGTGTGGGTCGTCGTAGTGCGTGTCGTAGTCCCAGCGCGAGATCACGGCGCCGCGGAAGCTGGACTCGTCGGGAACAGCCAGGACATGACGGCGGGCCGGTAGCCACAGGCTCCACAGCAGTACGCCGGTGAGGACCGGAGCGGTGTCCCATTCCCAGCCGTAGGGCGGGCGCGCGGTCAGGCTCACCACGAGCATGGCGACAAAGCCGACGCCCACGGTCACGGCCAGCACGACGAACTGCCACAGGTGTCCCCAGCGCGGGGGATCCAGGGGTCCGGCGTCCACGACGTGCCACGCTCTGCCGTACGAGGACCAGATCTGCCGCGGCTCGCGTACGGGAAGCGCCGATTCGGGACCAGCCACTCCCACCTGGCGTTTGGGCAGCCGATGTTCCCCGTCGCGGTCGTGGGTCCGCCACTCGCGCGCGGCCTGCCGTCCTTCGGCGGTCAACCTGGGCGCGGATCCGAGCGGGACGTCCGACAGCCGTACCAGCCCCAACAGGCTGAGTACGAGGACTGCTTGGAGGAGGACCCGTACCCCGTCGGGACTCCACGACACTCCGGCCCACAGGGCGCCGAACCAGGCTGCGAGAGCCGCACCCCGATACGTCAGCGTCAGGTATTTGTTCCGGGCCGGCCGGATGAGGCCGAGAGCCGTCGTCTCGTCGCGGACAGCCTTCTGGAAGTCGCGCCACCATACCCAGAACTCGTCGCCGTCGCCCGGCCCGAGGGCACCTGTCGGCACACGGTCGACACCGTTTCGGCTGCGCCGGCGGATTCGTTCCACCACAAGTGCCTCGACGGGCCGCAGCGGTGCCGAGTCGGCGGTGGGCGGAATCGTCCGTACGGTCAGTGTTCCGTCGGCCTTCCGTTCACCCTGAAGTCGGCCCGTGCGGACCATTTCCAGGGCGGTGGTCTCGATGCCTTTCGGTGTTGCCTCCCCGCCTCCGAGAAGCAGGTTCACCACGTCCGCGGTCAGCATTCGATATTTCAAGTCCGCCCCCTGAAATGTGGCCGAGACGACTGTAGTTGCTCTTGGCGGATGAAAGCATCCGGGTCATCATGCGGTCGAGGCGCTGGTCGGCTGTTGCCCATGGGTTGTCCGGCGGAGTTCCGGGTTGCCGTCATCGAGTTCGTCCTTCCGGGCGTTCCGCTGTACGGCCTGCCCTCGAGCCCGGCCCGTCCTCTGTCCGCCGGCCGACGAAGGGCTCTTGCCGTCACGGCTGTACGTCATCGGCGACCGGCGGGATGGCGAAGGGAAGTTGGCGACGATCCGGGGGAGTCCCGCCGTATTGTCGGGCCGTCTGTGTGGGCGGACAGCCGAGGTGCTTTACCAGGGGGTACCAGGTATGCCAGAGGGGTTGGCTCAGTGGGGGCCAGAACTTTTCACGTTGCGGGAATGGGAGCGACGTCGCGGCCTGGCACCGGAGAATGACGCGGCAAGAGGCATCGCGCAAGGGGGGTTCGAGCCCTGCCTGCTGACCCTTCTGCGGCTGTCGGTGAGAAGGGAGCCGGGCACCGGCCTTACCCGTGGATGGCTCCCGAGGGCGCTCGCCCGCACCGGTCACCTCGTCCGCGCGGCTGAGCTGGCGTACACGATGGGTGACGAGCTCGAGCAGGGTACGGAGCTTCTGGAGTTGGTGAAGGCTGCGGCGGGCGCGGGAGATCTGGACGGTGCTCAGGCACTGGCCGAGTCGATTCCCCTGAGGCAGTCGCGGGACCAGGCACTGGTCTCCCTCGTACCGGCGTGGGCGCGTGCCGGGAGGGGGGACAGGGCTGTCGCCCTGGCGGAGAGGATCCGCTACCCGCACAACTGGGGGTGGGCCTGGGCCCTGCTGGCCAAGGCGACGGCGGACCGCGGCGACATCGCCGAGGCGCTCAGGTTCGCCGCTCGCGCCGACGACGAGGCGCGGCTCTGCGCAGTCGACGGCATGGAAGAGCTGCTCGGCCTCCTCATGGACGTTGCCGTCGCCACCGGCGACCACGACCGGGCGGCAGAACTGGCCGATCGCGTGGAGGAGATGGCCCGGTCCCGCAACCCGCACGGGTGGTGCAAGCCGCGGCCCCTGGCGATGGTCTTGGCGCGGGAGGCGCTTGAGGGGGACTTCCGCAGGCTCGACGCTCTTCTGCGCCCCCCGTCCGAATCCGCCGTCCGGGCCGGCGGCAGTCCCTGTGGATGGAACCTCGGCGAACCGGGTGACCAGGGCACGGTCTTGGAGGGAGACCTGGACGCGTCCGCTGCCTCCCCAGTCTCCGCCCGACTCCTGCTCGGCGCGCGGGACATGGCGTGTCTGCTCGATACGGTCGACGAAAACGCCGACCTCGACGTGGCTCTGGCCCTGGCCGACCGGGCCGAGACACTGCTCGAGACCGGTGATGGCCGTGATCACAATGTTCTGCTCAAGTCGCTGACGCTCCTTCTCGCCCGCCATGGGCAGGTCGAGCGGGCCATGGTCCTCACCGAGGGGCTCGACCTGGATCTGTCCGTGGCGCAGCAGGCGGACATGGTCGGAGAACTTGCCCGCTCCGGCGACACGGACGGGGCTGAGGCTCTCGCGCACACGATCACCGACCGTCGGGCGCATGACAGGGCGCTGATCGAAGTGGTCCGGAAGCTGGTGCTGCGCGGCGATCGGGGCAGGGCCGAGGTCATGACCCGTCTGATCGACGACGGCTGGGCACAGGGTGAGGCGCTGCTCGCGATCGCCCTAGGGACGGCCCGGCACGGTGACCTGGACGCCGCCGAGACGCTGACCCGCTCGATCGCCTGTCGCGGGACACGAGCGCGGGCGCTGGCCGCACTCGTGGAGCTGTCCGAGCCGCCCCGGGCCCGCAGGCTTGCCGCGCAGGTGGTGGTGCTCGGCGGCTGGGAGGCTGTTCTGCCGGTCCTGGAGCGGATCATGCCCCGCTCAGTGGCAGTGGTCGCCGACCGGACGACGAGCTGAGTGGAGCCCGTCGGACGCCGAGCCTCCGATTGTCAGAGCCGATTGCGAGACTTCATCCATGATTCCGAAGTTGCCCTTGCACAGCCCTCGTTGGCGTGACCTTCACGGCGTGAGGGCCGAGGAGGTGAAAGCACTCCTGGCGCAGCTGGCCTCCGCGGCTGACACCGAGGACAGCGACGAGTGGAGACAGAGATGGACCGCCCTGGCCGGTGGCCTGCTGGACGACGGAACCGTCTTCGACGGCGCCTACGCGGCCCTGCCTCATCTCATCGAGGCGGCAGCGGCCATGCCTCCCGGGCAGACCGTGGACTTCTGGGTGGACCTGGGTTCCATCGTGACCGCGGAGGACAGGCCCCCCGTCCCGGCCGATCTCGAGGCAGGGTTCAGCGCAGCGCTGCGGGCGGCCGAGGAGGCGGCTACACGGAGCCTCCTTTCCACCGGCGTACCCGCGCAGGTGTGCGCCCACCTCGTGCTCGCCTGCGTGGCCTTCGCCGGCCATCACATGGGCGAGGCCTTGTGGCGTCTTCGCGATCTCCGGGAAGGTTGCCTGCAGTTGGTGTGTCCCGGGTGTGAGAGCGACACCGAGATCCCCGACTTCTTCAGGGATCCGTTGCATCCGCCTGCGCGGGCTCCGGAGTTGCCCGATCCCGTTCGCGTCCGTGCGGAAGGGCATCCCTGGGGCAAGGCCGCCGCGGCGTTGCGGAGCGATGCGCTGGGGGAGGGGTGGGAATCCTTCCTACGGGTGGGACGCGAGGTCGCGGCGGCCGGGGTACCCGACGACATGCCGGGGCAGGCTGTCCTGTGCCTGGTCGCCGGCATGGTCGCGGTCAAGGGCAGCCCGCGGCGGGCCGGTAGGGAATGGGCCCGCACATTGATGTCGCTCACCGGACACTTCCGCTGCTGGGACTGCGAGCGGATATGGACGATCGCCGACGGCCTGGCGGAGCATCCGGACGGCGCATACCCACAGGAGCGTCCGACGGTGCCCCTGACGGAGGCTCAGACGGACGCTGCTGGGGCGACTGCCTCGGCGACGGCAGGCCGAACAGGTGGAGCGGGAACGGGAACTCGTTTCCGGCAGGACGGGACCAGGGTGCTCGCGGCCGACGGCACACCCTGGAGCCCTATGGTCGTGTTCTCCGATTCCGCGCCCGGTTCGTTCGGGAGTGTCGTTGCACTGACGGTGGTGTCCCGTCCCGGTCGGCCGACGCTGGTGGCCGGCGGCGGGGACAGAGGCGTGGTACGCATGTGGGACGTGGCCGACGGGCGACTCGTCCACGACCTGCTGCCAGGACATCCTGATCGCATCCGCTCGATGACGGCCATGGCTCTGCCCGGCGACCGCGTCCTTCTGGCGAGCGGAGGCGACACAGGCACGATCGCCGTGTGGAACCCTGCCACCAGGGAGCCGGTTCGCGAACCGGCCGGCGACAGCCCCGGTGGAATAACCGGAATGTGCGCCGCGGTCATCCCCGACGGTCGCACCCTGAGGGTCACCGCCACCCCCCGGGGCGCAGTCCGGATGTGGGACCCGGACACGGGCGAATGCGTCGGACGCCTCAACCCCTACGGCAGTCCGATCCAGTCGATCGCCGCCGTCCCCCTCTCCGACAGCCATACGCTGATCGCGGCCTCGGACACCGCGGGCCGCCTCCATGTGTGGGATCCAGCCGTCGACGACCCATGGAAGACCGGCGCGGCCGTGCAGCTGAGCGCGCGTGCGCTCGCCGATGCCGACCACCGGGTGGCGACTGTGGCGACTGTGCCCACATCCGACCGAGCTCTGCTCGCCACGGGAGACGACCAGGGAGTGGTCATGCTGTGGGACCTTGCCACCGGTACTCCGATAGGCGACGGTCTGTCCGCCTCCACCGGCACCGCCGGTCTGCCGGTCATCACCGCCACCACGCTCCGGGACGGCCGCACGGTCCTGGTCGCCGGCACCCGCCACCGCCACCGGCTGCGGATATGGGAGCCGAAGACCGGCACGGTGGACCACATCGCCCTCGATGCGGGCCTCACCTGCATGACCACCGCCGGTGCGGACCTGATCGTAGGAGGCGACCACGGAGTACTCAGCCTGCCGCTCGCGAGGCATTGAACGCATGCGCCGCACCCCGGCCGGCGACAGCACCCCAGAAATGTCATCGGCGCGCGCAGCCGTGCCAGGGTCCGCCGGCCGAATCCCTTGCCTGCCACACCGGAGCGCTCGGCGTGGTCCTGGACGACGCCACGGTCTCGCGCCCGTGCACGTCGACGCGAGTGCAGGTGGCGGCGGCAGGCGGTGTCCCAGCGGACCGCCGCCTACGACGGCCGGCCCCGGCAGGCCCGGGCGCGCTGCGCACGGTGTGCTCGTACGGCCGGAATGGGTGCAGACCCGGCACGCAGCACCTGGGGCGGCGCCGTCCTCCGGTGTGCGGTAGCCGGGGAACCGGGTCGCCGTAGATCAGTCAGAAGCCCTCCGGGTTGCTCAACGCCCAGCCCCTGGAGGGTGCGGGCACACGCCTGGATCCGGTCGGCCGGGTGCTTGGCCGAGGCCGTCCGGGACCAGACGGCTCAGAGCGCACGAGCGTGGAGGAGTCCTCAGCCGCCCTGGATCACGGCCTCGGCCAGGACGCGGGAGGGTGCTCGCAGTTCCTCCTCGATAGTGTCCGCCGTTGCGCGGTCGCAGGACATGACACCCGGGGCGGTGTCCGAGGCACGCGGCACGCCCTGCCCGAAGCAATCCGCCTGCGCAAAAGGTGCGAGCCCATCCCAGTAGTTGTCCGCGGCGTCGAACTTGCTTCTACCGTAAGGGAATGTCTGCGCGGTGATGGCCAGACGATGCATCTCAGCTGCGACCTCACGAGCGAGGCACGGGTCAGGGAGAGCTGCTCCCGAGTACGAGCCGAGGCCGGCAGCGGCACTGTCCGCCCGTCGTTCGGCGCCGAGCGCCGCCGGACGTGCGGCTGTCAGCAGCAGTCGATCCGTTCCGCGAGCGATGAGCGCGGGCAGCAACAGAGTCCAATCCGCGACGCGGGTACGAGAGGTGAACTGGCCTGCCGCAGTGCTCAATTCGTCGCCATAACGGGACAGCGCCGACGGCTTCAGCAACTGATCGACGGCAGCGTCGGACTCGGGCGGTCGGCCGGAGAGGGACGAAATCCGGCGCAGCACGGCGCGGGCACTGTCAATCAGCGGAGTGCTGCAGATGTCGTGGGCCTGGTGCACCAGCGCATGGGCAATCGCCGCAACCCGCTGCCGCCGCGCTTGCACGACCCACAGTGGATAGCCCAGCAACAGCACCCTCCGGCGCCTGACACCCACGGCCACGACTCGTACCGACAACTCCGTGCTGAGCTGAATGACGTCAACGTGCGCTACCCCAGCCGCATCCGCCACGCGGTCCACCAACGCGAACAGCTCCGGCGCCTGCTTGCGTCCCAACGTGGAGCGGTTGGGCCTCAACTTGGCCGGGCGCGGCCACACATACACGGCGCATGCGAGCAGAACCATGCCGGCCGCCGGCTGCAGCACGGTGCTCCACCCTCTGACGATCAAGAGTGCCCCTGTCACCAGGAGGCCTACGACGCCTAGGAGTACCGCGGCAGCGATGAGGTAAGCCCAGGCTGAAGCCAGCCGGCGGCGAGACGCCTGCCCCGTGCCCAACCCGATCACCGCCCCGACCAGGACGAGTACCAGCGCCGCACCGGACATCGACAAGCTCATGGCCAAGCCTCCTCATGGATGACGTCGGGCAGATGTTCTCAGCGGCCCCGGGTGAACACGATGCCTCAGCCCGGCAATGTAGGACCGTCCACGCTGCCGAAGTCGATCCATCGACGGGCCCGGCTGTCGCGGGCAACGGAGCTGCCTTCCATTGGAAGCCGCCGCGTTGACGCATCACACCATGGACGCCAGGGCGTCTCCATCGATCCTGCTCCGGCCGGGAGGGTGAAGCCATTCCTGTCGCTACGATCGCGAGAACCAGGTACGCCTGCTGAGGCTCGTTCGAGGCACGGTCACGCAGCACACGGAGGCATTGCTGTCGCCGTACATCCCGACGGTGGAAGATCCTTCCACGGGTTGAGTCGTGGGCGGGGGTCAGGATCGGAGGCGGAGCCGGATGCGACGAAATCGTCGTCGCCGACATCGGCGCGGGCATCGACGGCCGGGAATTCGGCGGAAGCTCTTCCACCGTGGCGCTTCGATGATGCTCGCTCAGTTCTCTGATCAGCAGGAGGCGTTGGCCCGTCCCGGTGCCGGGACGGGATCGCTCGTGATGAAACAGGGCTCTGAGGGCAAACGGCGGATATGAATCGTTGGCTGCGGGTCGCCTTGGCGACAGTGGGTGTGTACGTCTTCTCAACCCTCAGCATGCGCGCGGGTATGCGGGGGTCGTCCCACTCGTGGGGAACGTCGCTCCTGGTCTCGGCGGTGATCGCCCCTCTCGTAGTGATAGGCATACTCGTGCAGCGGCGCATGGGTTGGGGCAGCGATCGACCTCGCCGCGGACATAGGTAGCCGCCGGCTCCCCTGCGCTCGGCGGTCCTTGCCCCGCGCTCCGTACGGCAGGAGCAGCGCAACCGCAGCACACGGAGCCCTCGGACCGGAGCCCCGGCTGCACCGTCCTGGAGGACAACGGGCTGCGGCGCCGTGACGACCGGGAGAGGGCGACGGTTGCTACGACTTCACCGACGCCAATCCCCGTCCCGTTCACCACGCCGAACCGTCTGGAGGCCGGGGCCCGCGGCGGAGCAGCGTGGGTCCGGTGTGGCCACGGTGTGTCGGTGGGAGACCGTCCCTGACGGCCTCGACGATCCGGCCGACCGCCGGGCCTGGGACGTACGGGAGTGGTGCGCCGGGACCGGAACGACGGAGAGCCGGCGCAGCGCCGACGCGACCGTGCCGCCTTGAGCGAACGGTCGGTCACGAAGCCCCCCTTCGAGCCGGATCCGGTGCCTGAGGTGACGCCGTGCGAGCGATGTGGGCCGCTGAGTCCTCCATCCACGCCGGGCCAGGGCCTCCCCGGGAGGCTGCTTCCGCTCGGCTGCCGCAGCGGAGTCTCCGGGCCGTCAGCGGCCGTGGACGGAACCCTGGGTGTTCTTCGGCGGGACGTACGGCTTGCCCTGGGCCGCCGTGCTGGTCGACTGCTGGGCGACACCCGGTGCGGAGTTCATCGCTGCGAAGTGCGCCACTTGGGCCTGGCCCTTCTCCCCGCGGACCCGAGTGGCGTCCCGGATCAGGGCATCCATACCCCCGATGAACTGTTCCCGGTACTTGTTCTTGAGATTGGTCAGATCGGTGCGGTTGGCCGGCCGGGCGCCCGGATCCAGCTCTGCGGGGCCGAGCCGCGGGCTGCCGTCGGGGCTGACGCTGGGGGACTGCTTGAACGGCTGCGCCGCGTCGATGACATGGGCGAAGTCGATGAGCTTGGCGTCCACCACCTGCTCGCCCGCCCTCGTGCCGGTGACCGAGAACACGCTGGAGGCGATGAAGCCGATGTCCGAGTTCTGCGCCGCGGTCCTGATGTCCTGCATCTTGGTGATGAGCTGGTCCCAGACCGCCGGATCCTCCGAGAACTTGCTCAGGATCCTCTGTGACTGCACGCCGGTGATCAGTCGGCTCTCGCCCGCGTCGGTGCCGCCGACCGCACGCCAGCCCCGGAACGTCGAGCCGGTGGCCGGGTCCACGCCGATGGCGAACTTCAGGGCCTTGGTCCCGGCCGCCCACCTGCCTTTGTCGTGCTGTTCGAGGTTCTCGCGGTAGCTCGTGGTCGACTTCCCGATCTTGGTGTCGAGGGTCTTCGAGTCGTCCAGGCCCGAGGTGATGTTCTCGATGTAGATGTTGTGGCGGTCGTCGAGGCCGTCGAGCTGCGCGGCGGACAGACTGTCACCCAGTCTGTCGCGAACCTCGTCCGCCGTGTAGGACGCCGGTACGACCGGCGTGAAGTGCGGGTACGCGGCGGCGCGTACCCGTTGGTAGAACTCGTTCTCCACGGAGCCCTGCGGGGCTCCCTTCTGCAGAATCTCACCGTTCGGTCCGAGGGGTGTGATGCCGCCGTGTCCGCCCTGGTTGACGTTCCGCTCCGGCGACGGTGACGTGGACCTCCTGCCTTCTTGAAGCGCGCTGCGCTCCGCCTCGTCGACGGAGGCGTACGAGATCTCGTTCGTGGTGTCAGCCGGCGTTGCCATGCGTGTCTCCTGCTCTCATCGAGTGCGCCTGACGAGCGCTTCGAAGAGGGACAACGGCCCTGGGGAGGAAGACGGTTCAATGCCCGGCGATTCGGGGCGGATCGGGCCACCCTGCCCCGTCGCACGCCCCGCGGTGACGGACCGGACCTTCTGGATAGCCGCCGAGGGGGACCAGGCCGCTTGGGCTGCGGGCCGGGGAAACTCGGTATCAAGAGATCAGTTGCTGCGGAGGCATGTGGCGGGGATCTGTCCGCCTCGCACTACGCGCCAGGTTGAGCCGGTGCGGCCGCACTTGCGGTAGGCGGCGCCGCTCGATGTCCGGGCAACCGCGGAGACGCACAGGGCGAGGACGTCGCCGCGGTGCACGTCGTCGTGGACCGGGCTGTCGGGCCGGGCCACTGGGTCCTCGTTCCACGCCGGGCCCCCCGCACTACGAGCGGCCGTCCCGTGACCGTGTACGTGGTCGTGCGGGCAGCGCCGGCAACCGAACGCAGGGACGGGACGGCAGCCGATGCCGCCGGGGCCGTGTCCTGATCGACAAGGATGGGCAAGTTCCCCCAAATGCGATGGTGAAATCCTCATGCGATGAACGAACCGAGCAGTAACGACGGACGTATCTTCCGGCGCGAGACCGAGTGGGTCGTCAACGAGATCGCTCAGGGGCTCCGCATGTTGGACTCTGGTGTTGGCTGGTTCTCCGGTCTCGCGCCGGAGGGGCGGCAGGAGGTTCTGCAGGAAGTCACCGGCTATGCGATGCAGGCGCACATTACTTCTGCTGACGGCCGTGCGGGGGTTGCGCGGTCCGGGGTGAAGCCCACGGCCAATCCGTCGGTCATGATCTGTATGGACCCGCCCCGCTACGGGTTCGCGGGTCTCCCTGCCGCCGAGCACGTCACGGCATTCCGTGTCCTCGTTTCCGTGTTCGCCGTTGCCGATACACGCCGCCGTGAGACGTACTGCAAGGGCGCCTGTACACATGGGTGGCACAATCTGGCGCCCGCAACCGAGTAGCTGTTCAATCGGCCATTTTGGCTCTGTCTGGGCTGTCGTTGGGCGGCTCCTGGTGGTGCCAGTGCTGCTCAGTAGGGACGTTGGCCATCCGACGCCGTCTCCCCTGTCGATCTTGGGAAAACTCGTACGTCGTGTGGTTGTCCGACGCTCAGCGTGGCGGGGTGTTCAACTGTCCGTATCAACGTGAGGATCCGGAAGGGGTCGAATCGCAAGTTTTTGGCCAGAACCGTAGCTTGGCAAAGAGATCACGCTTGTTCGGGTCTGCCGTCCTCGGGCCGGGCTCCTGCTCTCGCCTGTTCGCGTATCGCCTTCGACCAGCCCTGTGGATCCGCGTCGTGGAGATCGCATGCTCGCAGCCAGCGGGCGAGTCCGACTGTGATGTCGTCGCGGGAATGCGTCCACTGGCCTTCGCCTGTCATGCCATGCCATGCCACAGAATGCTGGGACTGCTTGGATCCCGGCACAGGTTGAAGCCGTGCAGGTGTTGCAGGGCTGTCAGGACCAAAGGACTGACGGAGCCCGAAGCCTCGTCGCTCTCAACCCAAGGAGCCGCCCATCCATGTACGGCCTCGCGGGTCACGGTGCCCGCGGCCAGCGCTTGTCATAGAACAGCCACTTCCGCACGGCCGGGTGGGAGCGACGGCGCCTTCAAATGCTGCATGCACTTATCGTTCCAGTCGCGAAGCCGCGGGTCCACATTCCCTGAGTCTTGATCGCTCTGGCAGGGCTTATGACTGGGCGTCGGTGCTGGGCGGGGTGGGTTCGTCGCGGTCGAAGCGGTGCCTGCTGCTCCTGCTGACCGGAGTGGGAGCCGGGTCGACTGCGGTGGTGTTGTCGCCGTGAGCGCGTTCGTGGAAGGTGCTGCCCGGCCGCACGCCAAGGGTGTGCGGCAAGGTGAGTTGGATGATGTCGGCGACACCGACGTTGTGAGGCTGTGATCAGTGAGCATCGCGATCACTCGGGTGCCGGTACCGGTCAGCTCCCGCACCGGCCGCGACCGAAGACCCCGCCGACCGTTGCGGGCAAGTCATCGAAGACGAGGTGACTGCCGGGCGGGTGAGTGTGCACCCCATCGCGGAAAGCACCGGGTGTCGGCGGGCAGTTCGGCGACGAACAACCGGCTCTCGTCAGGCAGGCCGAACCGCTCCCGACGAGGGGTCTGCAGAGACTGGCGTGCAGGATCTTCGCCATGGACTCATTGAACGACACAGCCTGGGTGAGAACACGGGGCGACCTGGTCTCCTACATCAGGAAGCTCAGCCAGGAGGCTGAGGTCACCTGTTCGAGCGGTTGTGGCCAATGTGCCAATGCTCTGCAGAGAGGCCGTTGTAGTGTGTCATCACATGGATGACGGGTCTGGCGTCGTCCCCTGGATGACTGTTCGAGGGGGATGCCCGTGACTGCGGCCGACAAGCCGTCCACGAGCCGTTCCGACGCTCACGGCCCGGCGTCTTTCCTCGCTGCGGCGGCGACCCTGGCTGGCATAGGCGACGCGTTCGCAACGCTCAGCGCCGACGCCCGATGCGGCCGGTCCAGGTCCCGAACAGACCGCCAGGCCACGCCGGCCGGCCGTGCCACGGCCGGCTGGTCCGGTAACCGTGCCGTCGAGCTGTGCGGCCTTGCCGGCCGGATCACCGCACTTGAGTACGTCGCGCCCGAAGCGCGCTCAGCTCAGATCGCGCTTCACGATGTTCTCGGTGCTGTCGACGCCGCCGAACTCTCGCGCCCCTGGCTGGCATGCGACCTTTCCTCGACGCCTGCCAGGCTGTCCCGGTCGATTCCCTGATGGGTCTCGATGACCGGCGCACGGCGACAGTCGCCGAGGAAGGCTGACCTCCAGTGAAGGTCACGCCGTGCGGGTGCGACAACGGCGCGCACCGAACCACGCCGACGACGGGCAACGGTCCGCCCCGGTCCGAGTCCCTATCCGTTCATGACGTTCTTACAGAAGAAAGAGAACCCCATGGGTAGCAGTGCCGAGACGCTCGAGTTCCAGGCCGAGACGCGCCAGTTGCTGCGACTGGTGATCCACTCGATCTACTCGAACAAGGACATCTTCCTGCGCGAGCTGATCTCGAACGCCTCCGACGCCTTGGACAAGCTGCGGCTGGAATCCCTCACCGATGCCGACCTCGCCGAGACCGACGCCACCGACCTGCACATCTCGCTGGAGGTTGACCCTGACGCCCGAACGCTGACCGTCCGTGACAACGGGATCGGTATGACCCGGGACGACCTCGTCGATCTGATCGGCACGATCGCCAAGTCCGGCACCGCGGGCCTGCTGGAGAAGATCAAGGAGTCCAAGGACGCCACCACCGCCGAGAACCTGATCGGACAGTTCGGTGTCGGCTTCTACTCGGCATTCATGGTCGCCGACAAGGTCACCCTGCGCACCCGGCGCGCCGGCACCGACTCCGGCACCCAGTGGGAGTCCGACGGCGAGGGCACCTACGAGATCCAGACCGTCGACGGCCTGCCGACGGGCACCTCTGTCACGCTGCACCTCAAGGCCGAAGACAGCGAGGACGGGATCGCCGACTACCTGTCCGAATCGAAGATCCGTCAGATCGTCAAGCGCTACTCGGACTTCATTCGCTGGCCGATCCGGATGGCCGCCGAACGCACCGACGCCGAGGGCGCCGCCACCCACGAGATCGCCACGCTCAACTCGATGAAGGCCCTGTGGGCCCGGCCCCGCAGCGAGGTGACCGAAGACGAGTACAGCGAGTTCTACCAGCAGATCAGCCACGACTGGATGCCCCCGGCCGAAACGATCCACATGCGCGCCGAGGGCACCTTCGAGTACGAGGCGCTGCTGTTCCTTCCCGCGCAAGCGCCGTTCGACCTGTTCTCCCGCGAGACGAAGCGCGGCGTGCAGCTGTACGTCAAGCGGGTGTTCATCATGGATGACTGCGAAGCGCTCATGCCCAACTACCTGCGCTTCGTCAAGGGTGTAGTGGATGCCCACGACCTGTCGCTGAACGTGTCCCGCGAGATCCTCCAGCACGACCGCCAGATCCGCGGCGTACGCCGACGTCTGGTCAAGAAGGTGCTCGGTGCCATCAAGACCATGCAGTCCAAGGACACCGAACGCTACGCCACACTGTGGGAGCAGTTCGGCCGAGCGCTGAAGGAAGGCCTGGTCGAGGACGCGGACAACGCCGAGGCGCTGCTGGAACTGGTGTCGGCCGCCTCCACCCACGACCCGGACAGGACCACCACGCTGCGCGAGTACGTCCAGCGTATGAAGGACGGCCAGGACACCATCTACTACCTGACCGGCGAAAGCCGTGCCACGGTGGAGAACTCGCCGCACATGGAAGCCTTCGCCGCCAAGGGCTACGAGGTCCTCATCCTCACCGATCCGATCGACGAGGTGTGGGTGGACCAGGTTCCCGCCTTCGACGGCCACCGTCTGCAGTCCATCGCCAAGGGCCAGGTCGACCTCGACGAATCCGACGACGGCGAGAAGGCGACCGACGCCGACAAAGCCCAGCGCGAGCAGGACTTCGCCGCCCTGCTGCCCTGGCTGACCACCACGCTGTCCGACCACGTCAAGCAGGTTCGCCTGTCATCGCGCCTGACGACCTCGGCCGCTTGCATCGTCGGAGACGCCCACGACGTGACCCCGACCCTGGAGAAGATGTACCGGGCAATGGGCCAGCAGATCCCCCCGGTCAAGCGGATCCTGGAACTCAACCCCACCCACCCGCTCATCGCGGTCCTGCGCACAGCGCACGACACGAAGGCCGACGACCCCGCCCTGGCGGAGATCGCCGAGCTGATCTACGGCAGCGCCCTGCTCGCGGAAGGCGGCGACCTGCCCGACCCGGCCCGCTTCACCCGACTGCTCACTGACCGACTCACCAGCACCCTGTAACTACGGGCGCGGTCGCCAATGCCGAACCGTCCGGCGGCCGCGGCCCCAACCTCGCTCCCTCCTTCAAGAATCCTCATACATCGCCTGCTCCGGCGCCCCGTAAGCGGCGACGGAGCAGGCGGACGCATCTCTGGCCGCCGTCTGAGCTCTCGTGCACCAGGCCCCGAAGCGCGCGATCTGGCCGACCAGAGCCGATGCCGTCGCGTTACCGGGTCTGGGTCGCGTGGGTCAGCCGGGTGCCGGCGCTTCGGAGGGCCGGCGGAGCAGAAATCGCGTGGTCACGTGCTCATGGGGTACCCGGACCTGCCAGGCCATCCCGGAAGGGCCGTTGACTGGAAGGACTGTCACGTGGAACGCGCCGACTGGCTACTCACCTCCGCTCAGCGGGGCAATCCGGCGTCGCGGGTGGACCGCCGTCACGCCGACGGAGCGGCGTGGTCCACGGGCAACGACGTCCGCCCCCTGGTACACGGAGCGGTGTACTTCGCCGAGCTGCTCGCGGCCGTGCGCGCGCAGCGGGCCGGCGACATGTTGATGTTCACGGACTGGCGGGGTGACCCCGACGAGCTGCTGGACGGTCCGGACAGCGCCATCGGAGACGTGTTGTGCGACGCCGCACGCCGCGGTGTCGTCGTCAAGGGACTGGTGTGGCGCTCCCACCTGGACCGCTTCCAGTTCAGCGAACAAGAGAACTACCACCTGGGGGAGGAGATCGAGGAGGCGGGAGGCGAGTGCCTGCTCGACATGCGGGTGCGGCCGGGCGGCTCGCACCATCAGAAGTTCGTGGTGCTGCGCCACCCGGGTCGGCCCGAGCGGGACGTCGCCTTCGTCGGCGGGATCGATCTGTGCCACAGCCGCCGGGACGACGCCGATCATCATGGAGACCCGCTGGCGCAACCCATCGCCGACGCCTACGGTTCCCGTCCGCCCTGGCACGACGTTCAGCTGGCCGTGCGCGGGCCCGCCGTCGGCGATGTGGAGGCCACCTTCCGTGAGCGGTGGACGGACCCGGCTCCACTCAGTCGCAGCCCGCGCAGCCGGTTGCGGGCGGCGCTCCGGGACGAGGACACGCAGGCGGATCCGCTCCCCGTGCAGCAACCCGACCCGGGCCCGCGCGGTTCCCAGACGGTCCAGATCCTGCGCACCTACCCGAACCGCCTCAGGGGCTATCCGTTCGCGCCCGACGGTGAACGCAGCATCGCCCGCGCCTACACGAAGTCCCTGCGGCGGGCACGCCGGCTGATCTACCTGGAGGACCAGTACTTGTGGTCCGAGAGTGCCGTCCAGCCATTCGCCCAGGCCCTCGCGGATCATCCGGGACTGCGGATGATCGCCGTCCTGCCGCCACTGCCGGACCAGGAGGGGCGGATCAGTACACCGATGAACCTGCTGGGCCGGATCCGCGCCCTGGAAGTCCTGCGACGGGCCGGCGGCGACCGGGTGGCCGTGTACAGCCTGGAGAATCACGCCGGAACGCCCGTGTACGTCCATGCCAAGGTCTGTGTCATCGATGATGTCTGGGCCTCGGTCGGGTCCGACAACGTCAACCGGCGCTCCTGGACGCACGATTCGGAACTCAGCTGCGCTGTCCTCGACGACACCCGCGACCCCCGTGAACCGACGGACCCCGGCGGCCTGGGTGACGGCGCCCGCGTCTTCGCGCGCGAGCTGCGGTTGTCGTTGAATCTGGAACACCTTGACCGCGACGGAGACGGGGAAGCGGCGGCACTCTGCGAACCGAGCCGCGTCTTCGCCGCCTACGCCGACTCGGCCGCCGCTCTGGACGCATGGCACGACGACGGCCGCCGCGGTCCGCGACCGCCGGGACGGCTGCGCACCTACCATCCGCCGCGCCTGTCCCGCATCACGCGAGCCCTGACCGACCCGCTCTACCGGGTCATCGCCGATCCCGACGGCCGCCCGCGTTCCCTGCGTCGGCACGGTGCCTACTGACGCGGTCGGCGCCGGAGCAGGCCTGATCGGACCTGGCACGCTCCACAACTCCAACGCCGCCTGCTCGCCTGGTCGTTGGAGTTCGAGGCTTCCCCACGGCTGCGTTCCGGTTGGCCAGGCCGCCTCGGAGGGGTTTCGACTGGTGGGGCCGGCGAGAGGCCACGCCGGTCTGCCTCGGTCACTGCCTCATGCAGCAAATTTTGGGTCGGCGTGAGCTTTCTCGATTCCCTGGGTACCTCCTGATGTTGGCCAGTCTTCAACCGCTCAGCCCGACACGGACGGCTCGTCGTCGTCTTCCAGGGCGGCGCGGGGCGGGGCGCAGGAGCAGGCCGGCGCCGTGACCGAGCGGCTGCCCACTGCCGGATACTTCGCTCTCTTCGACAAGCGCAGTGGAGGGGAACACATACGACTCTGACGTGGGCCTGACGGTAGTGCCGCCCTTTCGTGGGCGGGGATGCGACCGGGGCTGAACCACCTGGTCCCCGGAAACGGACCGCCACATTCCAGACTGACCCCCGCCCTGGACGCCTGGTCGTCTCCTCCGCGCGCCGCACGGGCATAAGGTCGGCGCATGACCAGTGGCGGGCGCGACCGTGGCGCAGATGTCCGCAACATCATTGCCGCGCACATGCCCACCTGCCGGATCCAGAGCGTGGTGCGGCTCGGCGAGGGCATGGACAACCTGGCGTACGAGGTCGACGGTGAGCTGATCGTGCGGTTGAGCAAGGAGTCGGACCCGGCACGGCGGGCTGACCTCGTGGTCCGCGAGGCTCGCCTGCTCGCTGCCGTCGCCGAGATCTCACCGCTGCCCGTCCCCGAACCGACCTTCGTGGACGCGGAACAGGGGTGCCTGGCCTACCGAAAGCTCCCCGGTACGCCGCTGTTGGACATGCCACCGCACCGACGCGCGGCCCACGCCCCGTCGATCGCCGCCACGCTCGGCGAACTGCTCACCGCGCTGCATGCCGCACCGCTCGATCTGCTGGCCGGCCTGATGGACGCGGACCACCCGCCGCCGGCCGCGTGGCTGCTCGAGGCCGAGCACGACTACACGACGGTGGCCGGGCACGTGCCCGCGCCGTACCGCCGACCCGTCGAGACCTTCTTGGCCGCCGCGCCGCCGGACGCGGCATACGTTCCTGTGTTCTCCCACAACGACCTCGGGATCGAACACGTTCTCGTGGACCCCGGCACATGGACGGTGAGCGGCGTCCTCGACTGGAGCGATGCGGCCGTCGTCGATCCGGCGTACGACTTCGGGCTGCTGCACCGCGACCTCGGTCCTGCCGCAGTCCGCGCCGCGATCAGCAGCTATCGAGCCGACGACAACGACCTGACCGCGCTCGGCGAGCGTGCCGTGTTCTATGCGAGGTGCACGGTTCTGGAGGATCTCGCGCACGGCATCACGGCGGGACAGAGCAGGTACGTCGACAAGAGCATTGCCGCGATGGAGTGGCTGTTCGGCGGCTCGCAGCCGTGACGGCCATGCGTACCCCGCGAGCTCGGAGACCTGACCGGCGGGTCAGCCGGTGTTGCCGGTGAGGACGCGGCGTAGGTGGCGGTCGTACCCGCGGGCCCTCGCAAACGTTCCTGAACTGCCTCGGACACCCGTCAGGTAGGTCGCTGACCTCGTCAGGCTCACATCCCGACGCTCAGCGAGCAGGCGAATGACCCTGGCCTGCGGGCGGTGTGAATTACGTGTTCCCGTAACCGGATCGGGTTCCCCTGCTCTGATCGGAGAACGGGCGGTCACGCGACCGCCTCATGCCGGGTATAGGAGCGATCCTTGACGCACACGTCGCGGAGCCGGGCCTCGCGGTGGTGGGTCTTTTTGTCGACTTGCGCCAGCAGGCTTACTTCTAGAGCCGCACGCCGCAGCAGCAGCCTGACGACATCCGCGAGTCCCCGACGCAGGCCGGCGCGCGGGAACTCGTGGATGCCGGCGCCCACATCGCCGTTCACGACCCCGAGGCCCTGACCGTCGTACGGGAGGAGGGCACCCAAGCTGGAGACCTTCAGGTCGCGGAGCGGGCCGGTCGACGGAGCAGTCGTCGTACTGCACCCCGTTGACCCAGGGCTGCTGGAAGCCGCCGGGGCTGGGCCGCCGGCCTGCTGTTCCCCCTGGGATGGCACACCCCGACCATTCGTCCTGCACCTTGTATCCGGTCGCACACGCAGCCTCGCCCTCGCCGACGGGGTGAGATCGTTTCGGTGGAGCGGATCAAGCACTTCAGCGGGATCGCAACCCGCTATTGAGCAAGCTCCCAGGTGGCGAAGATCCGGAGCGCCGTCTCGATCTGCAGCTTGGCGCGCTCGTTGTTCACGCCACGGACTCTGACGAACACCACGGATGATCCCGGATCTACTGCCACGAGCAGTGAGATGGCCGGCTGGCCCACGATCGGATACTCGTACCACTCATCCTGTTCGACGTCTGTCGCGGGCAGAGCCGTTTCAACAGCTCTCCAATCCGAGTCGCCGAACTCGTACCCCGCAAACTGTGCGATTGATTCGCACAGAGGCCGCAGGTTCACGTCGATGATCCAGCTGCTATCGAGGATGCGCGCGGGCTCTGAGATGGTCATCTGGCACTTCCCACTCTGGTCTGCTCAAGTCGCCGTGGCCGATACCAGCGTCATAGTGGCACGCGCCTTCGGCTGACGGCTCGTGTCTCCTGCCCACGTCCTTCGAGGGTCCGTTCGGTCACACACCTGGGCTGGTCAACGGCACACTCGCTCCAGCCGTAGGAAGCGACCTCTTGTGGGCGCGGGCGGAGAGCGGCTACTCGTCGACTGCGGTCCCCGTCAGCAGGCAGGATGATGCCCCGTACGTACAGGGGGAGGGGATCGTGCTCGGATCGGCCGGCAGCAGAGTCGGTAGGACCAGAGGTAGGCGTCATGGGCTCGGAAGCAGACTTCGTGGGGGAGTGGCGGCACTGTCCGTGCTGGCCTGCCTGATCACGGGTGCTGGCTGCGGCGCCGGACGTGAGCCGGCGCGCCCCCGTGCCGGAGGTTCTGCTGACATGTCACCACCCACTGATGGGGCGTCCGGGAGCTCGCGGAGCGGCCCGACTTGGGAATTTGCTTACATCGCGGACTTTCACGGACATTTCGAAGATGTCGCCGCGCTGGCCCCGGACGACATCTGGGCGGTGGGGACCGAGAACAACGGGCAGGCCGAGGCCCGGCTCCTGCACTACGACGGAGACCGCTGGGAACAGCGGCCGTTCCCCGAGGCTCTCGGGGCCGGCGCCTACGCTCCCCGATTCGAGGAAGTGGGAGAAGGGGAGCTTTGGCTGAGGCCGTACGCCGACGGCACCATCGACGACAAGCACTGGGCCAAGTGGGACGGGACCCGCTGGTCGGCGGTGCCGAGCCCTCCGCCGGGAAGCGCAGGCGAACTGGTCTCGGAGGGCCCCGACGACGTCTGGACCCTCAACGGCAGCCAGAGCGCCGAACACTGGGACGGCACACGATGGACGGCCACGCGACTGCCCTACACGGCCAATGACCTCGCCGTGGCGGGGCCCGACGACGTCTGGGCGGTCGGCAGCCGGTCGACGGGGCCGGGCACCGAACTCGGCCGTGGCGAGCGGTACAGCCAGCCTGCCTCCATGCATTGGGACGGAACGTCTTGGACGGCGGTGGAGACGCCGCAGGTCCGCTTCGAGGAGCCGATTCCGCCGGAACCCACCGCGGGCCTGACCAAGGTCGTCGCCCTGCACGACGGAGAGGTCCGTAGCTACGGCAGCAACACGTTCGAGCATGGAGAGAGCGTGGGCGAGCCCGCGGACGAGGTCATCGAGTGGCGCTGGGACGGCTCGCAGTGGGTCGATCGGACACCCGCGCCCGGTGGCTGCCAGGCTCGGCTCCCAGTGGCCGAGGACGACAACGGTCTCTTCCTCGACGGCAATTGGTATCTGACCGACTCCGGCCGCTGCGAGAAGATCGGACGTCACCGACTGCCCACGGCCACGGGGGCCGGGACCTCCTCGAACCAGTCGCTGTGGTTGAAGGAGATCCACCGGATTCCCGGCACCGACGAGTGGATCGGCGCGGGACACGTCCAGGTGAACCAGACCGGCGATCCGTTCGACGCGCCCGTGGGTGTACGCCTGAATCGTGGTGCGGTCTGACAGCTTCCGGCCAGGCCGTGCATCCACCGGCATGAAACCCCGGCAAATCTTCGGCGATCCTGCCACCCCGTTACCGTCTTCGTGGCACCACCTCCGGGCCCGGCGTTACTTCCCCCTCATGTTGTTGATGCTGCGGGGGTTGGTGTCAAAGGGGCCGCAGCATTCACGACCGCTCATGAGGGGCTTGGGCGCCGGCCTCACTCAAGGCGGAGCCTTCTCGGCAGGCTACGACCCCGCCCACCCGCTCACCTCCGCGCAACGCGACCTGCTGAGGGCCTTAGTGGACACCGACGAGTCGACGTCCGGCATCGCCGGAAACTGGTTGTGGTTTCGTGCGGCAGGCCTGCCGGAGGACCGGGAGGGCATCGCTTCGTTGCTCTGATGCGTGCGAACCGGGGAGCGGTGACTACGGCGGCCGAACCGGCCAGGTCCGCGGACCCACTCATGCGAACCTGGCCAAGCCCAACTAGCGCGCGCACCGTTCCGAAAACACCTGCCGCTTCGGCGACGAGGAGAGCGGCAGACGCTGCGCGTGACCGCGGCGGGTGTCCCCGGGACGCCGCACCGACGGCCAGGTCACGGTGCGACGAGGCGGGAGATGAGGTCGCGCTGGTTTCCGGAGAAGACCGTCGGCGCCGACGGGAATCGTGCAGGTGAGCCAGGGGTGACGAAGCCTCCGTTTCGCCCGTCGGGCCCACTCGTTCCGCGAGACTCCAGGAAAGGATCACCCCGGTGGGGGCGCGTATGGCGATGCGGGGCGGCGTGAGGGGTGGGGCGTGAAGGACCACGGTGTCCAGCGTGTACGCGCGGCGACGGGTACACGGCCGGGTGGGCGGCAACACGGCGACGGGCAGCCGGGGGTAGACGTTCCGGTGCGTGCGGTGCCGCGGCACGTCGCCTGCGTGATGGACGGCAACGGCCGATGGGCGCAGCGGCGTTCGCTTCCCCGGACGGCGGGCCATCAGGCCGCGGAGACCACCGTCATCGACATCATCGAGGCAGCCAGGGCGGCCGGCGTCGAGTGGCTCAGCCTGTATGCCTTCTCCACCGAGAACTGGAACCGTCCTGGTTCCGAGATCGACTACCTGATGCGCCTGGTCCGCCGGGTTGTGCGCAAGCATGCGACGCTGCTGCTCGCCCGCGGGATCCGCTGCCGTTTCCTCGGAGCCGCGGACCCGCGCATCCCGCGTGAACTGGCCCGAGATTTCGAGGATCTGGCGACACTGACCGCCGACAACCGGGGGATGACGCTGACCGTCGCCTTCGACCATGGTGGACGCCGGGACATCGTCGAGGCCGCCAGGTCACTGATCCGCAACGAGACGTCCGCGGAGGAAGTGACCGAGCAGCTGTTCGCCCACCATCTGCCGTTCTCCGACACCCCTGATGTGGATCTGGTGATCCGCACCTCCGGCGAGCAGCGCATCTCCAATTTCATGCTCTGGCAGGTCGCCTACGCCGAGTGGATCTTCCCCGAGGTGCTCTGGCCGGACTTCCGGGCGCCCGACTTCCTCGCCTGCCTGCACACCTACCGGAGCCGTGACCGCCGCTTCGGCGGCGTGCCGCCCCAGACGAACGGAGACATGTCATGACGACTGGAACCACCACCACGGCCGGTGAAACACCCCTGTTCGGCCCGGAGTTCGGTCCGGAGTCGGAGTTCCGCACCTTCTTCGACGACCCACGCTGGGCGCTGGCCATGATCCGCGCCACCGTACTGGAAGCCGCCCACCCACAGATCGCGGCCGCCCTCGCCGACAACTCCACCTTCGTCGCCCACCCCTGGCGCCGACTGCGCAACACCTTCCTCAGTACACGGCGGATGTTCGACGCCGATCCTGCGGTACGCGAACGGGAGGCCGCCCGCCTCAACAGGCTGCACGCCCGCATGAGCGGCTCCGACTCCCGCGGCCGCGCCTATGACGCCATGGACCGCGCGTCCCGGGCCTGGGTGGTCGCCGCCCTCTTCGAAAGCGCCGTCACCATGTGCCGACTGAGCGGCCAACCCCTCGACCAGGACACCATGGAGCGCATGTACGCCCAGTACCGTCATTTCCTCGCCGCACTGGAGGGCGACGCAGGGGAACTCCCTGAACAACTGCACGACTTCTGGGGGTACTTCGACGGAGTCGTCGAGAACGAGCTGGAGAACACCGAGGCAGCCCGCATCATCCTCTACCGGCTCTTCGACCACCTCCCCGCCCCCGCGCTTCTCGCCGGCGCACCGACCTTGTGGGCGGCGGGCCGGGCAGTCGTCGGCCCGCTCCTCGGCGCGATCACCGTCGCCTCGCTCCCCGAGCCCTACCGGCGCAAGGCCGGCCTGCCCGAGACGCCCGGCGCCCCGACACTCATGCAGGGCGCCTACCTCGCCACCGGACTCGCCCGATTCCTTCCCAAAGGCTGGATCGACGCCGAAACGATCATCGAAGCCCTCTCCCTCTCACCCGACAGCGACGACCCCCGCGCCCGGACCGTCACCACGCTGCACACCAGCATGAAGAGGGCCTCGGCACTGCTCCGCCTCCTCACGCCACTGAGCGATGAGACCAGCCGCGACCCGGCCCCGGCCGCCACGCGGGCTACGCGAGAAGGCCAACGCTCGGCCGAGGAGTTCTTTCGCCAGGTGCTGGACCAGACCGGCGACGGCCATCTCGACTGGCCCGACCTCGCCGCCATGGCCCGCGAACTCGCCACCCGCCTCGACCTGGGCGAACCAGAGGAGACCCGTCTCTACGACGCCTTCGCCGCCTGGTGGCGCGAACTGCAGGCCACCCTCGACACGGACGGCGACGGCCGCGTCAGCGCCGACGAGTACGCTGCCGCCGTCCCCTCCCTTGCCGGGCCCGCCCTCATCCGCGTGGCCGAGGTGCTCTTCGACGCCACCGACAAGGACGGCAGCGGCACCATCGACGCGGACGAGCACAGGACGCTCTTCCGCACCGCCTTCCACCGCGACCTCACCACCACCAATGCCACGTACGGCCGCAGCGCCTTCGTGGGCGAGTTCCTTGCCTTCATGTCAGGCCGCCGCACGAACACCCCATATGACCCTCTGCTCGCGGACGCCTGACGAACCCGCGGGATGCGCCGTGTACCCGCCTTGCGCGTGCAGAGGTGCAGCACGGCCGTCCCGATACGACTCCGCCGTCCGGAGCGGCTGATGGCCTGAGATCAGCACAGGTGCGAGGCGGGCGCGGGACCAGCGGCAGGGTGATGATCGGGGCGCCTGCACGCCCAAGGTCGGCTTCCGGGCGCCCGTCCATGCAGTGGATCGGACGGTGACAGCCGCGACCCGGACGACACGCGGCGGCGAGGCCGAATCCCAGGACGATGGAGCGAAACGCTGGCCGGCCATGCGGCATCAGGTGAGCACTTCCGCCGGCAAGCCACGGCCGGCGCGGGTTCCTTCGTGCGGGCCCGGCTGCGCCACGTACAGACAGCCGTGACAGATCGAAGCAGACAACTGTCAGCCGGGGAAGCGTCCCGTGGAGCGCAGTTGCCAGCGACGCTCGGCGTAAGCGAGGTCGTCGCGCCACAGGCGACCCGCTGCCGCCCGCATCAGAGGGCGCATCAGCGGAGCTGCCGCGCGTGCTGCGGCGAAGCCCCTGCGGCCCGAGGCGGCCACAATCGCCTCGATGACGACCGTCCGTGGCATCCCGCGGTCGTCGGCGCCGAGGGGCGTGGCGTGCGTCTCGACGACGGAGCCCTCGCCTTCGCCCTCGGTGATGCGCATGACGACCGTACGGGGTTCGGGTGCTGTGAAAACGGCGCGGACGGGGACCACGAGGCGCCCCGCCAGTTTGAAGGAGACGTCGACGGCGAAACCGTCCTCGTCCGCCACGCCGTGCGAGGTGTCCTCGCCCGCGTCGAGGACGGTGAGATCGACGAACGAGTAGGGGTGGAACCAGGCGCCGTGCCAGGGGTCCAGCCGGTTGGCGACAATGTCCTCCGGTTCGCAGCGGCCGGAACTGGTGTAGACGGCGGACAGGGCGGCCGTCAGTGCGGGCCGTGTCGGCACGACGGGTGCCGCCAGGGGAGCTTCGCCACCCACGGTGTCCAGTCGCACCCAGACGAGCAGCCCGTCGTCGTGGACGGGCAGGGGCTCCCAGCCGGCGAACGGCGCGCCGGTGAGGGCGAGTCCGTGCCAGTGACACACCAGGTTGCCGCAGCGGACGGGGCTGTCACCCAAAGGGGCGCCGAGGTGGGGGCAGATGCCGGGCCCGGCGACGAGCCGTCCCTCGCTGTCCCGCCAGACGACAACCTCTTCTCCGGCCACGGTTCGGGACAAGGGCAGGTCGGAGCGGACGTCCTGGGTGGCGCCGACGACGTACCAGTTGCCTGAAGGACTGCTCTGCGCGCGCTTGAGGGCCTGGGCGATCACGGAGGGGCGTGCGTCCCGCCAGGTCGGCCGCTGCCCCTCCCAGGGCACGGGATGGCGGCGCAGGGACAGCGGAAAGCGCCTGCGGGCAGGGGAGCGGTCGGTGCTCACGCGACCTCCACGGGGGCGGGGTGAGCGGCGGGCTGCGCGTCGGGACGCGGATGTCCTGCCTCCGGGAAGCCCGCCGGGCGGGGGCTGTGACGCTTTCGGACGCGGGCGGCGGCGACACGTACCAGGCCGTCGACGGCGACGGCGGCGCGGCGCCGGCGGCTCACGGCGGTGCGCCGGTGGACGACCGCGTATCCGTCGTCGGCGATGGCGTCCAGGATGCCGCTGTAGAGGACGAAGGCTGTGCGGATGCAGGGGCGGCTGACGGGGTCGAGCATGGCGATGCCTGGTGCCGCCTGACGGTAGACGTCGCGGGTGAGTTCTTCGAATGCGGCCAGGGCTTCGGTGATACGTCGGTCGCGTCGGCCGGTGCGCCTGCTCCACCGCAGGAGGTCCCGGTCGACGTGGTGGGCGGCGAGGAGGCTGGTGGGCAGGTAGACGCGGCCGCGGTCGAGGTCTTCGCCCACGTCTCGCAGGAAGTTGGTCAGTTGGAAAGCGACGCCGAGTGCGGCGGCGTGCGGTGCCGCCTCCTCACGCGCCACGACCGTGCCGAGAACCGGAAGCATCTGCAGGCCGATGACGGCGGCCGAACCGTGCATGTAGGCGCGCAGATCGGCGTAGGTCGGATACTCGGTGACGCTCAGGTCGCTGCGCATGGACGTCATGAAGTCGCTGAAGTGCTGGTGGTCGATGGCATAGCGCCGAGCCGTGTCGGCGAGGGCCAGGACGACCGGCTCGGTGCTGTCCCCGGTTCGCAGGCCCCGCTCCAGACGGTGGTGCAGTTCGTCCAGGTCGGCCGATCGCTGCTCGGTCGTGTCGGTGCTGTCCAGCGAGTCGACGATGTCGTCGGCCCAGCGGGCGAAGCCGTAGAGCGCGTGGACCGCGGGCCTGTGTTCGATGGGAAGGAGGCGTGTGGCGAGGAAGTACGTCTTCCCGTGGCGGGCGTTGAGCTGCCGGCAGCGCGCGTAGGCGCTCCGGAGCGCGGGGTGGTGGATACCCGCCGCGTCGAGTTCGCGGTCGCTCATGAAGGCGTTCCTTCGGTGGGGGACGGTGCCCTGCGTGGACGGAGGGGTCGGCGGGCCGCGGGGCCGGTGATGCGGGCGGCGGCGAGCTTCCCGGACAGGAGAACGGTGGGGACGCCCACACCCGGGGTGGTGCCGCAGCCGGCGAGGACGGCGTTGTCGGTGCCGCGGACGAGGTTGCGGGGGCGGAAGGGGCCGGTCTGCGCGAAGGTGTGAGCAGCGGAGAACGGGGTTCCCGCCGCGTGTCCCTGGGCCTGCCAGTCGGCCGGGGTGACCAGGCACTCCTCGGTGATGCTGGAGCTGATGCCGTCCAGCCCCCGCTGTTCGAGTTCCTTCAGCACGCTGTCGCGGTAGCGGGGGGCGAGTTCGCCCCACGCCCTCGCGTCGGGCCCGATGTCGGTGTTGGGGCAGGGGGCGAGGATGTAGTGCAGGTGGTGGCCCGGCGGGGCGAGGGTCGGGTCGGTGGCTGTCGGGCGGGTGATGAGCAGGGACGGATCGCTCATCAGCTGTCCGGTACGGGTCAGTTCGTCGAAGGTGCGGCTCCACGCGCTGCCGAAGGACAGCGTGTGGTGGGCGAGGCCGGGCCAGGTCCGGTCGGTGCCCGCGTGCAGAACGACCGCGGACGGCGAGTGCCGGATGCTGACCGGGCGGCGCGGCGTCCGGCCCAGGAGACGGTAGGAGACGGGCAGGTCGGGGGTGAGGACGACCGCGTCGCACGCGATGCGGTCCCCTTCGGTGACGACCGCGGTGACACGGCTGCCGGAGCGCTCCAGCCGGGTGACGGTCTGCCCGAAACGCAGATCCGCGCCGGCCCGGGAGGCGGCGTCGGCCATGGCCTGCGGTACGGCGTGCATGCCGCCGCGGGGGAAGTAGACGCCGGCGACGGTGTCCATGTAGGCGATGACGGCGTAGGCGGCCAGGGCCCTGGCCGGTGGGATGCCCGCGTAGAGGGCCTGGAAGGAGAACACGCGACGCAGGCGCTCGTCCTTGAGGTGGTGTCCGATGCGCGTGTCCAGCCTGCCGAAGCCGCCCAGGGCGGCCAGCCGGCCCAGGTCCGGGGTCAGCAGGCCGAGGGGCGAGTCGAAGTTGGCGTCGATGAAGTGGCGCATCTGCGCCCGGTACAGATGTGTCAGCCAGTCCCGCAGCCGCCGGTAGCCGGCAGCTTCCTGGGACCCGGCGAACCGTTGGATCTCCGCTTCCATGGCGTCTGCGTCGGTGTGGACGTCGATGCTGCTGCCGTCGGCGAACCGTGCCCGGTAGGCCGGGTGGAGCGGAATGAGGTCGACGCGCTCGCGCAGACTGTCGCCGACCGCGGCGAAGGCCTCGTCGGCGATGTCCGGCATGGTCATCACGGTGGGGCCGGTGTCGATGCGGTAGCCGCCGCGCTCAAGTCGCCCGGCGCGGCCGCCGGGCAGCAGGTCGCGCTCCACGACGGTGACCCGGCGACCGGCCCCGAGCAGGTGCAACGTTGCGGCAAGTCCGGACAGTCCGGCGCCCACCACCACGACGTGGTCCGTGCGCCCCGGGATGGTCCTGGTCATCGGCGGACCCCTTCGGCGGTGGCGAGGGACACGGACGCGGCACGGCCGGGGGTGGGGTGGCAGCCGCCGGCAACTGGACCTGGGGCCGGGATCGTGCCGGCGGCGGACCACAGGAGGGCGCGAAGTCGCTCACGGCCTGCTGGTTCGAGCGGCGCGGACTCGAGATGGCGCATCCCTTGGGCGGCCAGTCTGCTGATCTTCGCTTCGGTCGTCGCCTGGGCCCCGGTGGAGACGAAGACCTCACGCACCCGGGCGAGTCCGTCCTGAGAGAGGCCCGGGCACCCGAGCGAGTCCTCGAGCACTTGCAGAGCACCACGGTCGCCGCGTGCCTGGGCGCGGGCTCGGGCGACGGCCAGGAGATAGGTGGGCTTGCCCGAGCGGATGTCGCCGCCCGACGGCTTCCCGCCCTGCCCCGAACCGAAGACGTCATGGAGATCGTCGCGAAGCTGGAAGGCGATACCCACGCAGCGGCCCGCCGAGCACAGGGCGGCCGTGGTGGCACCGTCGGCATCCGCGAGGGCGGCGCCGAGCGCCAGTGGCCGTTCCACCGAGTACAGAGCGCTCTTGAGGCAGGCGGCGCGGATCGCGTGTGCGAGCGATCGTGACGAGGTGACCTGGCCCTGGATGTCCAGGTACTGGCCGGCCACCATCTCCATCCGCATCGCGCTCCACAGCATGCGGACCCGCTGCGCGCGCCCGGGGGGCAGGTCGGTGTCCGCCACGATGTCGTCCGCCCACGCGAGCGCGAGGTCGCCGGCGAGGACGGCCGCCGACTCGCCGAAGCGCGCTCGCTGCGAAGCGGGGACACGGTCGGCGTACTGCGCCTCGACATCCGCGTGCACGGAGGGCCGCCCGCGACGCAGCCGGGCTCCGTCCATCACGTCGTCGTGAATGAGCGCACAGGTCTGGATGAGTTCGAGAGCGGCCCCGAGGCGCAGCGCGGCCTCCGCGTCGTCCGTGCCGCCGCAGGCGCGCAGAGCCCACCACAGGAACTGGGCGCGGGTTCGTTTGCCGCCGTCGAGAGCGAAGCGTGCGACGCGGTCAGCGAGATCCCCGGCGAACAAGGGATCAAGGGCAGACGCCTGCTCGGCGCGCTGCGTCAGCAGGACTTCGAGGTGATGGCGGACGGCGGTAGGCACGTCCGCGTCGATGGCGCGCAGTTCGACGGCGCCGGTGCGGGCTCCCGTACTCGGCTCGGGGTGGCCCGCGCCGGGACGGTGCGTGTGTCCCCCCGCGGACGCCTCCGCGAGCGAAGCGGGCACCGAGTCCGGCGGTGCTTCGACCTCGCGGGGGCCGTCCAGCTTGCTGGGACGCATCCCGATTCCTCTCCTCATGATCGAAACTGGCCGTTCTTAACGCTTTCCGCGCCGGGAAGCACCACGGATGCGCCGTCCGGGGGAAATTGGCCCATGAGCCCCCTGCACGGAGGTCGGTCGCCCTGGCGGCCCGGCGGGCGCGAATGCCACATCGCGTGGTCATGGGCACCTTGCCTGCGCGTCCTGCATCCGCATCCGTCCGCCAGGGGGAATGCTTTCGACGACATGAACGGGGACCGAAAAGAGCAAAGAGGGGAGAAGGTCGTGCTCAGGGCGGATGTCGCCATCGTGGGTGCGGGCGCGGCAGGACTGTCTCTGGCCTATCTGCTGTCCGACCCGGCACCGGGAAGTCGCCGCCTGTCGGTCCTGCTCGTCGACGCCCCACCGGGCCCCCTGCGGCCCCCCGCCCGCACCTGGTGCTTCTGGGAGCGCTGCCGCAGTTGGTACGACGACGCCGTGACCGCCTCATGGCAGAACCTCCGCGTCCACACCCGCAGCGGCCGCATCATCAGCAGTCACATCGCCCCACTGCGCTACAAGATGATCCGCTCGGACGACTTCGAGGCGCTGACCGCGCACAGCCTCGAACGGAGCGACAACGTCCAACGCGTCGAGGCGACCGTCGAGACCGTAGAAGGCACCACCGGCGGAGCGCACCTCTACTGCCGCACGGCGGACGGCGAACCGCTGACGGCCCGTGCCCGCTGGGTCTTCGACTCCCGCCCGCTCGGCAGCCTTCCCGCAAGCCGGACCACGCTGCTGCAGCACTTCCACGGCTGGTTCGTCGAATCCGACCAGCCCGTCTTCGACCCCGGCGCGGTCACCCTCATGGACTTCCGCACCCCCCAGCCGGCCCGAGGACTCTCCTTCGGCTACGTGCTTCCCACCAGCCCCCGGCACGCCCTCATCGAGTACACCGAGTTCTCCCCGCAACTCCTGTCCCGGCAGGGCTACGAGGCAGCGCTGGGCCACTACATCCGTAACGTCCTCGGGCTGCCCGGCCTCCAGGCGGTCTCGACCGAGACCGGGGTCATCCCCATGACCGACGCGTCCTTCGCCCGGCGGACCGCGCCCTCGGTCTTCCGGATCGGCGCCGCGGCCGGCGCGACACGCCCCTCGACCGGCTACACCTTCGCCGCCATCCAGCGACAGACGCAGGCCATCGCCAACGCCCTGCTGTCCGGGCGCCATCCGCTCCCGCCCCCAGCACACTCCGCCCGCTCCCGTGCCATGGACGCCGTCATGCTCCGAGCCCTGGACAGCGGACGGGTCAACGGCGCCGACTTCTTCACCCGCCTGTTCACCCGCGTGCCCACCGAACGGCTGCTGCGCTTCCTCGACGGACACACCCGGCTCCGAGAAGACCTGACCGTCGGAATCCACACCCCCGTGCTGCCCATGCTGCGCTCCGCCGTGGAACTGCCCTACCTGCCCCGCCGCCCCCACCCCGGCGCGTGACCCCTCGCGGACGTGTCCGTGCAAGCCCGACCTAGGAGACCGTATGACCCTGCTGCGCGACGCGGACCTGGCCGCCGCGTTCGACCACGCCGCCCGCAGCTACGACACGCTGGTGGCCGCCAACCCCGGCTACCACACCCACCTGCGCCGCTCGGCGCGCCGCCTCGGCCTGGCCGACGGCGGCCGCGGCCTGCGTGTGCTGGACCTCGGCTGCGGAACCGGAGCTTCCACCGCCGCGCTCACAGCCGTCCTGCCCCACGCCCGGATCACCGCGGTCGACGCGTCGGCCGGCATGCTGCAACGCGCCACCGACAAACCCTGGCCCCGCAACGTCACCTTCGTGCACGCGCCGGCGGAACGCCTCACGCAGGCGGGCATCGGGGGAGCGTACGACGCGATCTTCGCCGCCTACCTGTTCCGCAACGTCGCCCAGCCCGACAGCGTCCTCACCGCCGTGCACGACCTGCTGGCCCCCCACGGCCGGCTCGCGGTGCACGAGTACACCCTCAGCGGCCGCACCGTGGACCGCGCGGTCTGGACGGCGGTGTGCCGCGGCCTGGTCCTGCCCGTCGCCACCGCGCTGGGGGACGGCCAGTTGTACCGCCATCTGTGGCGCAGCGTCGTCGAGTTCGACACAGCGGATGCGTTCGCGGCACGCGTACGCGCGGCCGGTTTCGACCGGGTCCGGGTCCTGCCCCTGCCGGGCTGGCAGACCGGCATCACCCACACCGTCATCGCCCAGCGGGCGACCCCCGACACCAGGACCGGGTCCCGATGAACGCGCCGCGCTCGCACGAGGCCGCCCGGCGCGGCAGGGACCGCCGGGCGCACATGCTGGCGCCTCGTCCCGGCGCTCCGCGCGTCAACAGTGCTCGACCTCCCACAACCGCTGTCGTGGGAGGTGGCATGGCGGGGCTGGCGGCAGCAACCGCACTGGCCGAACGAGGGGTACGCGTCACTCTCTACGAACGCGGAACATCCCTCGGCGGGCGCGTGGCCGGCTGGCCCATCAGCATGAACGACGGCACCACGGCCACGATGAGCCGAGGGTTCCATGCCTTCTTCCGCCAGTACTACAACCTGCGCGGACTTCTGCGGCGTACCGACCCCGGGCTGCGACGACTGACCGGCCTTCCCGACTATCCGCTGCAGCACAGCGGAGGCATGCGTGACAGCTTCCGCAGGGTGCCGCGTACGCCACCCTGGAGCGCCCTCGGCTTCGTAGCCCAGAGCCCGACCTTCACCGTGCGCGACATGGTCCGCATGAATCCCCTGGCTGCTCTGCCTCTCCTCGATGTCCGTGTCCCCGACGTCTACGAACAGCTCGACGCTGTCAGCGCGTACGACTTCCTGCAATCCGTCCGCTTCCCGGAAGCCGCCCACCACCTCGCCTTCGAGGTCTTCTCCCGCAGTTTCTTCGCCGACCCGCGGCACCTCTCCGCCGCGGAGATGGTGCTGATGTTCCACATCTACTTCCTGGGCTCCGCCGAAGGCCTCCTCTTCGACGTGCCTCATGAACCCTTCCCGCAGGCCCTTTGGGACCCTCTCGGCGCCTACCTGCAGCAGCACGGCGCCGACATCCGGCTGTCCACCGCCGTCACGGCGGTCACCCCCACCAGCGACGCGGGCTTCATCGTCGACACCGGCGGCGCCCAGCAGCGACACGACGCCGTCGTGCTGGCCCTCGACACCGCCGGCCTTCAGGCCGTTGTCAGCCGGTCGCCCGACCTCGCCGACTCTCCATGGCGCCAACGCGTCGGCCGCCTGCGCACAGCACCCCCCTTTCTCGTATCACGGCTCTGGCTCGACCGACCCGTCTCCGAGCACCGCCCCGGCTTCCTGGGCACCAGCGGCTACGAGACCCTGGACAACATCAGCGTCCTCAACCGTTGGGAGGGCGAGGCCACTCGCTGGGCCGAGCGAACCGGCGGTTCCGTCGTGGAACTGCACGCCTACGCCCTGCCCGAGAGCAGCTCGCACGACATCGAGCAGAAGCGGCTGCTCACCCAACTGCACACCGCCTATCCAGAAACCCGAGCCGCTTCCGTCGTCGATGAGCGCCACGAATGGCGCAGCGACTGCCCCATGTTCCCGGTCGGCGGCTACGCCGACCGCCCCACGATTCGCACCCCCCAGCCCGGGCTGATGATCGCCGGAGACCTCGTCCGGACCGACCTCCCCGTGGCCCTCATGGAACGCGCGGCAACGAGCGGATTCATGGCGGCCAACGCACTCCTGGAGGGCTGGAACGTTCGTGGCCAGACCCTATGGACGGTTCCCCGCCAGGGGCGAAGCGCGGCACTGAGGGCCCTGGTCGCGATGGGCGACGCGTTCAGCCCTCGCGGGTGACCGGGGCGATCTCCGCACTCAGCAGACGGCCACCCAAGGGGTGGCCGGTCAACGGCGGAAGTCGTGGCCACATGGCCCTCACCTTGAGCACGGAAGGTACGGACCGCCCCTGTCAGCCAGGCGAGGCGACAGCACGCGGCAAAGTGGGTTTCTGCCGCGCCGGCCGCTCAGTGGTCGGAATATCTGAAATCGCCGACGGTCCAGGCACTGACGTCGGCGATCGCCACCCGGTACATACCGCCCGTCTCGGGGATACCCACCGTGCCCTGCAGGATCCGGGCGACATGGAAGTGCAGATGCGTGGGCTTCGCCGCGATGCGGGACGGAGTGTCGAACACAGCGGAGAACTCTGTCAGACGGTCGGAGTCGTTCAGTACATCGGACACCCGCTGCCGCCATACTCCCTCAGGCGCCAGCCGGCCGGTGATGACCGTGCCACCGGTGACCACGGTCAGGGACATCTGGTTGCTTTGCCCGGACTCCACCAGGGTGGCGACGTCTTCGAGCAGCTCGTCAGGCTTGGACATGGCGAAGATTCTATTTCCTGCGTACGTTCCCCCTGCGCCATCCTGTGCAAGGGAGAAACGGACGCTGCCAGGCGAGAGCGTGTTGCGCTCCGGAGAGCAGGCACCAGACCGGTGGAACCTGTCGACCCGTGAACCTGAAAGCAGTTCCGCTCACACGGTCCCCCCACTGACGTCCTTCCGACAGAACCGCGCCTCTGCCCACAGGCCGGCCCCGTCTCCGCGTTGGCCCGGCTCCTGGGAATGGCGCTCACGGGTAGCGGTACGTCATGCGTGATGAACTGTGGCCCGGCTTCGAGACGTTGACCTCGTATCGAACGAGAGAGTGGGAGGGTTCGTGGACCTTGGTGGGGGGACGTGGCAGCGGCTGACCGCCGTGGTGCTCGTCATGGCGGTGGCGGCCGGGTGTACGGGGCAGGGGGAAGTCTCGGGCGGCGGAAACGACGTGGACCTGCTGCGGAACGACGACTGGACACAGATGCCGGGCATCACCGCGCGGAACGACATCCTGCGGGTCAGCGCATTGGATCGGCGCATCGTGGAGCAGGACTCCTCCGGCGGCCAGCCCAACCCCCCGCTGAACCTGGCCGGCCCGCATCTCGAGTCCGATGGCGACTTCACCGTCACCGCGCGTATGTCCGATGTGGGGGACGATGCCGGCGGCTCATGGCTACGGCTGTACGGACGGGCACCGGTCATCTACGACGAGTGGCGGCAGGAGCGGCCCTCCCTCCGCGTCGGCGTGACCGCCGACGGACAAGTGACGATCCAGATATGGGACGGCGAGGACGATGACCCCGCCACCTCCCAGGATTTCGACTGCGACTGCTCCGGGACGGTGACGCTCACCGTGTCGAGCATCGGTGACACGTTCCATGTAACGGCCGACGGGCGGCGGCTGGGAACCGCGCGGGACCCGGGGGTGTTCGCCGAGGGCACTGTCTGGTTCGGCCTGGAGGCCGACGCGGGCGAGGACAAGCGCCACGAGGGATGGCGTCTCACGCAGCTGACCGCGCGGGCAGAGAGCGGTGACGCGCTCCGCGTGATCAAAGCACCGCAGCTACGCCAGAAGCAGTCCGGCGACTCACTGCGCGCGCGGGCCGCAGACGTCGGGCGGCCCTTTGACGTCGGCGCCGCCCTGGCCGAGAACCCGCTGCTCACCGACTCACGCTACCGGGCACTCGCGGGGAGCCAGTTCTCCATGCTCACCCCGGAGAACGCGTTCAAGCCGCAGTTCCTCCACCCACGCCGCGGCGTCTACGACTTCCGCGACGCGGACCTCCTCGTACGCTTCGCCCGCGCCAACGACATGAAGGTGCACGCGCACACCCTCGTCTGGCACGAGGCTCTGCCCAACTGGATGCGGCAGACGGACGACCCCGCGGAGGTGCGCCGGACCATGCTCGGGCACATCGCCAGGGTCGCCGGGCACTTCAAGGGCAAAGTCGCGGAATGGGATGTGGTCAACGAGCCCATGTCCGACGACGAGAAGAGCTACACCGACGGGGATCTCGGTCTGCGCTCCGAGCAGAGCCCGTGGTTCGAGGCCATGGGCGAGGAGTACATCGACGAGGCGTTCAGGGCCGCCCACCGGGCCGATCCGAAGGCACGGCTCTTCCTCAACGAGTACGGGGTCGAGGAGGAAGGCGAGCGATGGGACGCCCTCTACGCTCTGGTCGAGCGGCTCAGGGAACGCGGCGTACCGATCGACGGCGTGGGCTTCCAGAACCATGAGTACGCGCCCGGCGACCGCATCGACCCTGAGACCTTCCGCAGCCATGTGCGGGATCTGGCGGAGCTCGGGGTGCAGGCGCGGGTGTCGGAGATGGACGTCCCCATCAGTGAGGACGAGGAGGACGGGCGGCAGACCCAGGCTGAGGAGATGGCGGGCAAGCTGCGGGTCTGCCTGGAGGAGCCGAACTGCACATCGTTCACCACATGGGGATTCACCGACCGGTACGGTTCCACCGCCGACACCGACATCTATCCTCCGCGCACGGCCGATTCCCTGCCGTGGGACGCGGCCCTGCGGCTGAAGCCGGCGTACGAGCGCCTGCTCGACGCCTTTGACGAAGCGTGAGGAACCAAGGCGCGCTCCCTCGACTTGGCGTCGATGGTGGTGCCAGTCACAAAGCGTCTTGTTCCGCCGCGAGTCCTGACAGAACATGCCGGACGACCAGGACGCCGGCCCCATCGGGCCGGCGAGACTACTTCGGGCAGGGCCCGCCGCTCACGCTCGGTCATGCCGCCCCGGACGCCCCACTCGATGCGGTTGTCGAGGGCGGCGGCCCCGCAACCCCGATGCCAACGACGCTCGGACGAAAGAGCTGCCTCGACTCCCTGGGGGGACGTGTGGACGACCCTACTCAACGGAACAGGCTCGGCGGCCTCGGCTGCATCCTCGTGGCCGTGGTCACCATCGCCGCCGTAATTGCCCTGGTCGTGTGGGCGTGGCAGCAACCCGGCGGGAGCACGCCCAGCTACTGGCACTGAACCAGTGGCGCACGGCGGTGCAGAGTTCGGCGCCGAACACATGAACCGGCGGTGTTTTCCCGCTCCTGGTGGAGGAGCGGGAAAACACCGCCGAGGGGACGCCGCGGGTGGGCTCAGTTGGTGGCGAGCATGCCTTCGCGGAGCTTGGCCAGAGTTCGGTTGAGGAGTCGGGAGACGTGCATCTGGGAGACGCCGAGGTGTTCGCCGATCTGGGCCTGGGTGAGCTCGTCGACGAACCGCATGTGGATGATGCGGCGCTCGCGGTCGTCGAGTTGGGCGATCATGGGGGCGAGCGCGTTGAAGTCCTCGACAAGTTCGAGGGCGTGGTCGTCCGCGCCGATGAAGTTGGCGAGCGCGGATTCCCCGTCGCTGGTGGAGTTGATCGTCGCGTCCAGGGACGAGGAGTTGTAGCCGTTGGAGGCAAGGCGCGCCTCGATGACCTCCTCCTCGCTCAGCGACATCAGTTGGGAGAGCTCCTTGACCGTGGGGGTGCGGCCGAGACGGCTGCGCAGTTCCTCGGTGGCCTTGGCCAGCTGGACGCGAGCTTCCTGCAGGCGCCGCGGGACGTGGACGGCCCAGCTCGTGTCGCGGAAGAAGCGCTTGATCTCACCGACGATGTAGGGGACGGCGAAGGAGGTGAACTCGACTTCGCGGGTGAGCTCGAAGCGGTCGATGGCCTTGATGAGGCCGATCGTGCCGACCTGGACGATGTCTTCCATCTCGTCGCTGCTGCGGCTGCGGAATCGCGAGGCCGCGTACTGGACGAGGGTGATGTTCATTTCGATGAGGGTGTTGCGCGCGTACTGGTACTCGGGCGTGCCCTCTTCGAGTACGGCGAGCTTGTCGAAGAACAGCCGTGACAGCTCACGGGCGTCCTTCGGTGCGATCTGCGACGGGTCCGCGATCTCGGGCAGCACACCGGACTGCGCCTCTGCCGTCCTCGTCACTGTCATGCTGGTCCCCTCCTGTGTAATCAAGCGTTCGGCCGCTGGCCCCATGCACGTCGGCGACAGACGGTGTACCCGGAACCGGGCCATGCATGTCAGCGGATTTTCGGATGGTCCGAGCGCACCGTGGGTGACTGGTTCGCGGGCTTCCACGAGCCCATGGGATGCAGCTCTCCGAATTGCCTGGGACTGCGCGCTCTTCTGTCCGGCGGTGCTGCTGACGTCACGCTGTCGGGTGCAACAGCGCGTGCAGCCCGAGGACAGCGCACCGTGGACCGCTCCGTCACCTCGTGGCGAATGACCACGCCGCCTCGCTGCGCCAGCTCGCCGGAATCGTCACGGACTGCCGGGACTCCCCGCCACCGCGGCGGACGCTCTCGCGTCCCTGCATGAGGCACTCGGGGGAAGCCCGGCCCAGTTCCCCGGCCCCCTTTCCGAGATGGGCGGTCCCATCCGCGGCCCGGTCACGGGGACCTCGCGGACCGCGTGACCGGCATCGGCCGCCACGCCGGCGAGATGGTCGTGAGCGAACACCTCACCGTTCCTCCATCGGGTCGTGATCGCCGCCCGCTCACGACAACGGCCCTCGGGGCGCGGTCGGCCGGCAGCAGAACGCAGCGACCGTCACATGCGCAAGGGCCGGACGGAGTGTCTCCGTCCGGCCCCTGTGTGCGTCGGTTGGCAGCTCGAAATGCGGGGGGTGCCGCAGTCGAATGGCGCCGTGGAAACCGTCGTCGAATTCACTGACGCTTGCTCAAAAAGGCGGCTATTGTCCGGGAGTCTTAAATCAAACATGGAACTACCGAGCGTAGTGGCCGGAGGCGGCATGCTGGAGGGCCATGGTTCCTGGCGTCACCCCGCCTCCGGCCACCACGTGGCGCATACCCCGCATCGGGGGAATCACCCCCTTCTGCTCCGCGCGGCAAGAAGGGCAACCTTCAGGGGCGGGAACGGGAAACGGGTGGGGCCCGACGCCGTCGCGTCGGGCCCCACCCGCGTGAAACTGCTGTTCAGAACCGTCTACCAGCGGTACCAACGGCCGCGCTTGCCGCCGCTGGCCGTCGGGCGGATCACGAAGCCGAGCACCCACACGATCAGCACGATGACGGCGATCCACCACAGTGCCTTCAGTGCGAAACCGGCACCGAAGAGGATCAGGGCGAGCAGAAGAACAAGAAGAATAGGAACCATGATGATCAACCTCCGCCCCCTCATCTGCCCGGGTCGGCAATCTCCACTCCTGCGGATCGATCCCTTTTCGCGGTTGTCCCCGATCCGGGCCACGCCTTTGTGATCCACTGGTTTAGGAGGTGAATCTCTGGCAACTCGGAGAAGAACCTTTTTCGAGCGAGACAGGGTGTGAGTGGTTGTGGCTGCGGACGAGAAGGCTCAGGCCAAGGCCGAGCAGGTCGAGGGCAAGGTCAAGAAGGTCGTCGGCGGTGCAGTCGGCAACGAGTCCCTGAAGGCCAAGGGCAAGGCCAAGGAGTCCCAGGGTGACCTCCGCGCGGCCAAGGAGAAGACGAAGGACGCCGTCAAGCCCAAGTAGTCCTCTTCGTACTCCTGATCCCGGCAGCCCGCTGGTTGCCGGGATCCGTGCTGCTCGGGCAGGAACGCAAGCTCAGGCAGCCCGGACCGGGGTGAGTGGTATCCCTGCGCGCACCAGCACCCCGGATGCTGATCCTTTGGTCTCTGACCCACTCGGTGACAGAGATGCGGGGGAGAGGCCCCGCCCCGTAGCCGGCAGAGGTGTGCCCGGTGACGAAGGTGGTGGGCAGGACGATCCAACGGGTGCAGGAACCCAGAGTGCGAGGTGGCACAACCGCGCTCTGTCGGACGTGGACGAGGCTTTCACGATGCGCCTCGTGTGCCGCTGTGGAAGCTGAATGCACTGGTGGCCTGCGTGGTAACTCTCTGTTCGAGTTGCCTGGCGTTCTGGACGAACTGGGACGCGGGTGATTGGTCCCTCAGGCCGCCGGCATTCGGTCTTCCCCAAGAGCGCAGACCTGCTCCGGACTGGGTCCGGAGCGCCATCGAGCACTTAGGAGCCGAAGTGATCGCACGAAGGCAGGACGGTGGGCAGGCCCCTGGCCATCCCGAGGACGGGAACCGTCGGGGCACACCGATGACCCTGACCGGGACCCTGGAGGCGGCCGAGGCGGCAGCGCCCGTGGAGGCGCTCGACGTGGTCGCCCGGATGCTCAAGGAGCATCTCGGAGCCGAAGCGGTGTCCTTCCTGATCATTGATTTCACCGGCAGCTCCGTGGTGAGGCTGGGAGCGGCAGGCAGCGTCGACACCGGTACACCCGCCCGGCGCATCGAGGTGCGGGGCACCCTCTACGACGACGTGATCCGCACCCAGCGACCGAGCGTGGAGGACAGGGGCGAGGACGCGCTGGTGCGGATCATCGCCCCTGTCACCAACCGCGGGGACGCCATCGGCCTGCTCGAGCTGTTTCTGCCGAAGGCACCCGACGCTGCGGAGATGCGGGAGATCGGCGAGACCGCACACGCGCTGGCGTACATCGTCATCGCCAACCGTTCCTACACCGACGTGTATCAGTGGGGCCGCCGCACCACCCCGTTGAGCCTGGCCGCCGAGATCCAGCACCGGCTGCTCCCGGCGTCGCTGGCCTGCGAGGCGGCACAGTTCGCCGTGGCGGGATCGCTGGAGCCGGCCGACCACGTGGGCGGTGACACGTTCGACTACGTGATCGACCGGGACACCGTCCAGCTCTCGGTCACCGACGCCATGGGACACGACGTCGACGCCGCGCTGCTGGCCACCCTGCTGGTGGGTGCCCTGCGTCGGGCCCGCCGGGCCGGCGCAGACCTTGCCGAGCAGGCCCACCAGGCCGACCAGGCCATTCACGAGTACGGCCGCAGGGGCTACGTCACCGGGCAGCTGCTGCGGATCAGCCTGCTCGACGGCACGACCGAGTTCATCAACGCCGGGCACCCCTGGCCACTGCGTATGCGCAATGGCCAGGTGCAGGAGATCGCGCCGAAGGTCGACACACCCTTTGGTTTCCCTACGCCCCACGACTACCGAGTCCAGTCGCTGGACCTGCGGCCCGGGGACCGGCTCGTCATGCTCACCGACGGCATGCTGGAGCGCAAGGCCAACAGCGTCGAGCTGTCCGAACTGATCGTGCGGACCCGCGACCTGCACCCCCGCGAGGCCGCCCGCACCCTCATCGCGGCGGTGGTCGCTGCCAACAACGGCCACCTGCACGACGATGCGACCGTCATGTGCCTGGACTGGCACGGCACCCGTCACTCCCAGCGCAACGCCGCCACCGGAGCAAACCTCACCAATGCTTCGAAACCGGAGTGACTGCGATGCGCCCCCTCGTGGCAGCCGACTGCGGGGCACCTCACTTCGACGTCCCGGGACGTGGTGTGGCGAGCCGACCGTCGAGCGCCCTCTGGCCCACTGGTTTGCAGGGCCCGCCACGAGACGACCCCAGTGCAGTGAAGCGGGCTCGACTTCCGGCGGCTGTACGGCCGTTGGGTCTTCCGCATGCTGCCGTTCGTCGCGCGCATCGGGTCATGGGGCGGGGCGGAGTGCGAGAACCTTTCCGGTCTGCGGACTCCGGCCGGTGGGGAACGAAGTTGTCGGGCGGAGGCGTCGGACGAGGAGAATGGGGCAACCGAATGGCTGATACCGGGCCGGGCTGGCTGTTCCGGTGACAATCCCGGAGCAGCCCGTGAGCACTTCTCCTGACTCTCCCGAGGCGGACAAGAGCGTTACCGGTCCGCTGACGGCAGGTGAGGCACGCCGTCTGGTCGCCCGGGTCCTCGCTGATCATTACGGGACCGGCAGGGAACAGAGCGTGGCAGCGGGCGACGCGTTGCTGGTG
This sequence comes from Streptomyces sp. M41(2017), assembly GCF_002078175.1. Taxonomy (GTDB): domain Bacteria; phylum Actinomycetota; class Actinomycetes; order Streptomycetales; family Streptomycetaceae; genus Streptomyces. Next base: position 5,681,076 of record NZ_MWFK01000001.1, read on the forward strand.
GCCAGCGAACTGGTCACGAACGCGATCCGGCACGGTGGCGGGGTGCGGGCATTCAGCGCGCACGTCACGCACGGAGAACTGCTACTGCAGGTCACGGACAACAACCTCGAACTGCCGCATGCGCCGACCAGTGACGTGTCCCGGCCGGGAGGGTTCGGCTGGGCGCTGGTGAGCGGGGCATCACGGCGCCTGGACGTGCGCCCGCTGCCCGACGGCACCGGCAAGACCGTGATCGCTTACCTCGACCTGTAGGCCACGCGACCGCGACCCGCTACACGGGCAGGCCGCCGCGCAGTAACAGTTCTGGATGTCACCGCGCAGTACACAAAGTCCGGGCTCAGGCCCGCACTGCCCGGCAGGCATGTCAAGGAGAAGGACGCTGATGACCGCCAAGGACGGCGCACACCATAAGTTCATTGCTCGCGGCGTGTGGAGGGACCAGCATCTCGAGGTGCGGGCGGATGATCTCGACCTTGCCACCCTCGGCCTGGTGCGGGTGATCCGGGTGGGAGGCGACGTCGACATCGACACCGCGCCCCTGCTCGATGCCGCCCTTGGTGACGCCGCCCGCGCGCGTCCGGTTGCTGTGATCGTGGACCTGTCGCAGCTCACGTTCGGGGACTCCGCCACCTTGAACGCTCTCATCCGCGCGCAGAAGCTGGCGTTCGAGCTGGTAGTCGCAGGCCCGTTGAGCCCGCGGATACAACGGCTGTTCAGCCTGGCAGGCGTGGAGGGCTTCTTCCGCTTCGCGCCCGACACCGACGCGGCCCTGGAACAGCTCACCCCACACTGACCGATTCCCAGCATGATCCCGCCCCCTCGCCGACCGCAGGCTCCACCCGTCCATCCGGGCAGGCGCCCGGCCGCCACCGGTCCGGAGGCGATCGGCGAGGAGCGCCGTCAAGACGATGCGGCAGCCTGAGCACCCCCCCCCGCCACCCTTCTCCTGCGAGGGCTTTTGCCGCCCCTTTTCTCGATCGCGGGCAGGGCTGTAGGGGCCTTGGTCCGACTCGGAGGTGGCCTGCGGGCTCTCACTCGGATGGCTTACTGGCGTGCAGATCGTGTGGCTCACCGTGCTGTGTGCCGTCGCGAGGGGCAGGGGGCCGAGAGGTGGTGAGCCCGGGGCGCCCGCTTGCGTTGGAGTGTGCTCCAGGTCGTAGCGTTGCAGACATCACGGCCCACGAAGGGTGGCTAGATTCCCTCAGAGATACACGGTCGTGGAAATCGTCGCTAGACGGATAAGAGGTCCTAACAGAAGCTGTTGATCATGTGACTTTCGGCTTCAGCGTTCGTTGGTCTGGTCGTGGGGAAGCGTCAGTCGCGGCCGTGGATCGTTTCGGATGAACTGTGGTCGCTCATCGAGCCGTTGTTGCCCGAGGCCGCTCCGAAATTGGTGGAGGGCAGACCGCGGGTGCCGGACCGGCAGGCCTTGTGCGGGATCCTGTTCGTGCTGCATACGGGCATCCAGTGGGAGTACCTGCCGCAGGAACTGGGCTTCGGCTCGGGCATGACCTGCTGGCGGCGCCTGGCCGCGTGGAACGAGGCCGGTGTGTGGGACGCGCTGCACCTGGTGCTGCTGAAGCGGCTGCGGGCTGCGAACAGGCTGGACTGGTCGCGGGCGGTGATCGACTCTTCCCACGTCCGGGCCGCTCGGCGAGGCCCAAAAGCGGACCCAGCCCGGTCGACCGCGCACGGCCGGGCAGCAAGCACCACGTCGTCACCGACGCCCAGGGCATCCCGCTCGCGGTATCGCTGACCGGCGGAAACCGCAACGACGTCACGCAGTTGCTGCCTCTGCTGGACAAGATTCCGGCCGTGGCAGGCGTCGTCGGCCGACCCAGACGCAGACCCGATGCCCTGCTCGCCGACCGCGCCTACGACCACGACAAGTACCGCCGCCTGCTCTGGGACCGCGGCATCCGCCCGGTCATCGCCGAACGAGGCGTCGAACACGGCTCCGGCCTGGGCATTTTCCGCTGGGTAGTAGAGCGCACGATCGCCTGGCTGCACGGTTTCCGACGACTGCGGATCCGCTGGGAACGACGCGACGACATCCACGAGGCTTTCCTCGGCCTCGCCACCTGCCTGATCACCCACCGGCACGTCCAACACCTTTGTTAGGACCTCTAAAGGGCTTCGCCGCCCAACGTACGACGGACGAGTGCAGAGAAGACTGGGAGACGGCATGCAGAAGCGCAGCCTGCGGGACCTTCATGTATCGGCTATCGGTTTGGGCTGCATGGGCATGTCCGCTTTCTACGGATCCACGGACGACGACGAGGGGATCGCGACCATCCGGCGAGCCGTCGAGATCGGGGTGAACTTCCTCGACACCGCGCAGATGTACGGGCCGCTGACCAACGAGTCGCTCGTGGGCGAGGCCATCCGGGGCCATCGCGACGAGTACGTGATCGCGACCAAGTTCAACTACCGGATGGACGACGCCGTGCCCGGCGACATGAACTCCGTCGGTCCTCAGGACGGGTCGGCAGAGCATGTACGCAGCTCTGTCCACGGATCCCTGGAGCGCCTGGGAACGGACTACATCGACCTGTACTACCAGCACCGCGTGGACCCGAACGTACCCATCGAGGAGACCGTAGGGGCGCTGGCCGAGCTGGTCGCCGAGGGCAAGATTTTGGGCATCGGTCTGAGCGAGGCCGGCGCGGAGACCATCCGGCGCGCCAGCGCTGTTCACCCGATCACCGCGGTGCAGAGCGAGTATTCGCTGTGGTCGCGGGATGTGGAGGCCGAGGTGTTGCCCGCCTGCCGTGAGCTGGGCATCGGATTCGTGCCGTACTCGCCCCTCGGCCGCGGCTTCCTCGCCGGCCGCTTCGCCTCGCCGGACGAGCTCGACGCGAACGACTGGCGCCGCCAGAACCCGCGCTTCCAGGAGGCCAACATCGAGGCGAACATGCGCCTGGCCGCCAAAGTGAAGGAGATCGCCGCCGAGAAGAACGTGCCCCCGGCCCAGCTTGCCATCGCCTGGGTCCTGGCCCAGGGCGAGCACTTCGTGCCGATCCCGGGTACCAAGCGGCGCACCTACCTGGAGCAGAACGCCGCCGCGGTCGACATCAAGCTGACCAAGGACGACCTGGCCCGTATTGATGCCGAGCTGCCCGAGGCGGCGGGGGAGCGCTACGACGAGGCCGGAATGCGCTCGGTCAACCGCTAGCCGCTCCTGAAGGAGAGGGCCTGCGGGGTCCAGCCGCCTACGCCGCCTCCTTCACCGCGAGCCGGCCTTGGCCGTCTTGGTGGGGCGCGGCCGCGACGCCAGGATCCTTGATCTCGCTGTCGCCCGGTGCCCGGTGATGGACGATCTCACCGAGGCAGCGAAGCGTCAGTACACGGGGCCAGCCATCGGCCGCTGGCCGGCGGCCTCATGCCCAAACCCTGCCGTTCGAATTCTGAGCTGGGCACAGACCGAAACGTCGCAGTGAAAGAGGCACACAGCGATCCGAGGGACTGCACGGCCATCGTCGACCAGTTCGCCTGCTGCCTCGCCCCGACCAAAGCTGGAGCTGCACGGGCCGCCACAGGCTGACGCCACAACGATGCGCTCTGACTGAGCGCATGCCGAGCCCATCGAGTTCCGCATGCCGCTGCTCGTTCAACTTCGAGGCCCGACGCCGGACGTAGTCCATTGAGACGCAGGCCGGCGGGTTGCCCGGCCCGAGGCTCGCCGGCCTGGTCTTCGGCGTGGTCCGGGAGTCGCGCCTCGTCGACTGACTCATCCACTCCCGCGGCGGGGTCAGCCCGGCTTGATCGCCCGCGTTGCGAAGTAGTGCGACATGTATGAAGCGGATGCATTGGATTGGTGCGGCGCTTCCGTGAAGCCGGTGACGACGAACCCCGCGGCGAGCTGCCCGCCGATCTGGTCGGTGAGGGTGTGGCTGTATTCAAGAGCGGCATCCGCGCCGAACTTCGTGGCGCGTTCCTCGGCGGAGTACTGCGTGACATCGCTGTAGGGCAGCTTGTGCACGACGATCAGCTCGCCGCGCTCGTCCAGCGCCTCGTGGTCGAACAAGTACACATCAGGGTTGAGGAAGCCCGCGAGCAGCGTTCCTCCCGGCCGCAGCGCTCGGAAGCACTCACTCCACACCGCTGCCAAGTCCGGTACGAACAGGTTGGAGACCGGATGGAACACGACATCGAACGTCGCGTCGCCGAAGGCACTGAGATCGCGCATATCGCCGAGGACGGTGCGCAGGTCGAGTCCGTCGCGCGCCGCCACCATCTGGTCCTGGCCGAGTTGGCCCGGTGAGTTGTCGAATACGGTGACTCGCGCACCTGCGGCGGCGAGGATCGGACCCTGCTGGCCACCGCCGGAGGCCAAGCACAACACGTCCTTGCCGGTCAGGTCCGCCGGCAGCCAGGAGCGGTCGACTGGCTCATGCCCGATGAGGACAATCGACCAGTCGCCCGTGCCGGCGCGCTCGACATCCTCAGAACTCACGGGCCTCGACCACTCGTTACCCTCTTGGACATACCTGTCCCAGGCTGCCCGATTGTGGGCGACCGGGTCGACAACATCGTCCTGCACCTTCAACTCCCTGCTACAGCCGAGTGGACACCGGCGGTACTGATGGTTCGGTGCCACCAGCCAACACGATTGCAGGGTGCGGGCCCAGCGAAATGGGCGGGCATCGAGATCGATGCCGATGCCCGGTTGGTCGTCGTGTCTGCAAGGTCCCGGCCCGAGTGCTCCTCGTCCCCGGGCTGCCGCTCAACAGCAACGGCAAGGTGGACCGGGGCGCGGTGGCGGACCGGGTCGGGCCGCCCGCCGCGCGCAGAATGTGACCCGTCCGGGGCTGAACTCCAGTAGCCGGATGGTGCTTTCGGGGCGCAGAAACCCGATCATGGAGGAGGAAGGGGTCCAGGCCGGCGCTTTCCGTGTGTCGGGTGGCACCTGTTCGGCTCTCGCCGGGCCTCGAAGTGCTCTCGTGGGTCACCACGCCTCGATGTGAACCGTGTCCTGGGTCCATCACGGCGCGAGGTGCGGCACGCGGGGGGCAGCCGCGTGCGTCACAGCGACGCCATCAGCCGATCCCGTATGTCCGATGTCAGCGCTCCTCGTTGTTCCTGGAGGTAGAAGTGGCCACCCGGGAAGGAGAGGGTCTCCGTCGAGGCGTGGGTGTGGAGTTGCCAGTCCGGCATGGTGGCCGCGGGAGTTCGGGAATCGTCCTGCCCGTAGTACGCGGTGATCGGGACATCCAGTCGTCCGCCCGCCGGGGAGTGGCGGTAGGTCTCGATCAGCTGGTAGTCCGCCCGGACCGCGGGCATCACCAAGGCCCTCAGCTCCTCGTCGGCCAGCACCTGGACGTCGGTACCGCCCTGTTCGAGGAGGTCGGCCGCGAGGGCGGCGTCGCTCTTGAGGTGTCGAGTGCCGGGACGTATGCGGTGCGGGGGCAGCAGGCCCGAGACGAACAGGTGCGCCGGCCGGACCCCGTGCCGGGTATGCAGCAGCCGCGCCGCCTCGTACGCCACGGCGGCACCCATGCTGTGCCCGAACAGAGCAAGTGGCCCTTGCTCGGCCAGGGGGGCCAGTGCGGCGGCGACCTCACCGGCCATCACCGTCATATCGGTGATGCACGGTTCGTCGAAGCGGTCCTGCCGTCCCGGGTAGCAGATCGCAACCCCGTCGAGGGCAGGGGTGAGAAGCGCCGGCCAGCCGCGGAAGAACGTCGGTGCGCCACCCGCGTGGGGCAGGCAGACGAGGGTGGCCTCGGCCTCGCCCGTGGCCGGTGGCGGGCCGTAGCGGCGCAGCCAGCGACCGGCGCCCGAAGCAGGTGTGGTCGTGTCGTCCGGGGGAGTGGGGTGTGGGGACGTCGGGTGCACTCAGGCCTCCGGGCGGGTCTGGCGCCGGGCGTAGTGCACCAACGGGTCCTCATGGTCCTCGGTCTGCGCGTGCAGCACCTCACCCAGGACCAGGGTGTGGTCCGCCAGTGGTACGAGCCGGGTGACACGGCACACCAGGCCGGCCGCTGCGCCGGTGATCAGCGGTGCCCCGAACCGGGCTGTGTGCTCGACTCCTTCGAACCGGTGCCCGGAGGGAAGCCGCGCGAACCGGTCGGCCAGGGCCCGCAGCCGCCACGGCAGGACGTTCACGGCGAAGAGGCCCGACGCGGTGATGTGCCGGAGTGTGCCGCTCGTCGAGGCCAGGGAGACAACCATGGTGGGCGGGCGGTCGGTCAGGGAGAACACGGCGGTCGCGGTGCAGCCGACGGGCGACTTGGCGTCGTAGGCCGTCACCACCGTGACACTGGCGGCGAATCGGGTCATCGCCTCGCGGAACGTGCCGGGCGCGACCGTGTCGGTGCCGCCGGGTGAGGGCCCCGCCAGGGGGCCGTCGGTGATCGCGGTCATGGTTTCCTCTTCTTCTCCTGGTGAGAGTCGGTGCGGCGGGTGGAGGGACGGGCGTGCGGGGGTGGTCGCCGCCCGGCTCCGGAGCCGGGCGGCGACCGATGGTGCGTCGACGGTCAGGCCCGCTCGGCTGTGTGCCGTTCAGCGCTGCCCCATTCGGCGGTCGTCGCGCCGGCCGTCTCGCCGCCGTCGATGACCAGTTCCTGGCCCGTCAGGAACGCGGCGTCCGGTGAGGCGAGGTAGAAGAAGGCCGACGCGATCTCGGAGGGGTCGGCGTGCCTCCCGGCCGGGATACGGGCGTTGACGTCGGCCAGCATCTCGCCCGTGTACTCGGCGAGCTGCATCGGCGTGAGCACGGCGCCCGGACTCACGCAGGCCACCCGTACGCGGGGGCTGAGTTCCAGGGCGAACGTCTGCGTGAGGGCGATCACGCCCGCCTTGGTCGCGTTGTAGTCGGCGTAGTTGGGGTATCCGCGCCGGCCGTTGACCGACGCGGTCGCGAGGAGCACCCCGGTGTCCTGGTCCGCCATGAGGCGGGCTGCTGAGCGCCACAGGCCGAGCGTGCCCAGCAGGTTGACGTCGACGATCCGCCGGGCGTCCTTCTCGCTGATGTCGAGGACACCGTGACGGACGCTGATGCCTGCGTTGGCGATGACCACGTCCAGGGATCCGTGATCCCGGTGGATCTGGGTGAGGGTGTCGTTCACCGCCTGCCAGTCCGCCACGTCGCAGCGGACCCACGTGACCAACTCGCCCTGATCGCCGTCCGGTTCAACGATGTCGAGGTTGACGACGCGGTCGCCCGCGTGAGCGAAGCGTTCGACGGTGGCCCGGCCGATACCGCTGGAGCCACCGGTGACGACAATGGTGCGCATCTGTGGATGTCCCTTTCCTGAGGGGGATGACGGGGGAGGCGTACCGGGCGTGCTTCAGAAGAGGATGCGCGCGTTCCCGGGAGAGGCGTGCGGGGTCGTCTTGCGCAGGTCACGGCTGACGATCATGCGCTTCAGCCAGCGGTCCGTACCGTCGTGTGTCGCGCGGAACGCCCTGCGGCCGTGCACGGCGACGTAGTTGTCCACGACCGCGAGGCTGCCCTGCTCCACGACGACGTCGAGCTGCACCCGCTCCAGCTCCTCCATGAGCTCGTCCAGTGCCTCCTGGGCGGTGGAGTCCTCACCGGCGCACGTCATGAACGGGTAGTCGATCCGCAGATACGGCCGGTCGTGCTCGCCCGAGAGCACCGCCACGGGCTCGGGGTCGCTCTGCATCCGCAGCATGCGTGCGAGGGCCGGGTGGTCGGGGTGGCGCGCCTGGAGCTGGCGTACGTGTTCGTCGTCGGGGCGGATCAGGAAGCGGGGTGAGCGGAGCAGGTCCGCGGTCTCGTCGCTGATCTTGACGTCGCGTACCGAGGAGACGATGGTCGGCACCCGTTCGTGGTTGCGCATGCCGAACAGCAGGAGGTAGTCGCAGCGGCCGGGGTGGAAACCGTCCTCGGTGTGGAACTCCAGCAGGCACTCGCTGCCGTGCCCGCTCTGGCGCAGCTCGTCACCGCGGATCGGCAGCAGGTTCTGCGTCACGCGGCCCAACTGGAGCGTCGAGAAGGTGAACGGGTCGCCGAGGGCGGTGCCGACCATGGCGAGGAAGAGCTCCTGGTCGAGGACGGCTCCCTGGACGGGTACGTCCTCCCAGTGGGCCGGTGTGGGACCGACGGCCTCGTCGTCGACCGGGAACCCGTGGATGACCAGGACCGCGGCCGGCTCGGTGCGGCGGAACTGCTCCAGGAAGGTGCGCAGTCCGGCCGGGAGGTGGAGTGCGGCGTCCCAGTGCTCGTCGTAGAAGGCGGGGTGTGCGGGGGACAGTGCCCCCTCGCGGAAGCGGGCCAGAGCTTCCTGGATCTGTTCCGTCTCAGCGACGGAGAGCCCGTATTCGAGGGGTATGCCGTGGTACATGACTGGACCTGCCACTTTCTGAAGGGGAGTTGGGGAGAGGCGAGATCGATGGGGGGACGGTGGAAACCGGAGGCGGGGAGGAGGCCGAGGGCGAGGTGGGGAGTGAAGGGGAGGGTGATGGGGAGCCGGTGGGCGCGGCCGGCATCGGGACCAGGGAGAGCGCGGCGCACACCAGGCAGAGCACGCCGCTGAACCGGAAGGCGAGGCCGGCACCGCCCTGGGCGAGCAGCACACCGGCTGCCGCCGTCCCCAGGCCGCTGCCGAGCGCGTCCGCCGCACCGAGGGCGCCGAAAGCCCGGGCCGTATGGTCCGGCCCCGCGTCGCGCGCCACCTTCGCGGAGATCAGCGGCAGCGCGACGGCGAGCAGGAAACCCTCCGCGAGCGACAGGGCGACGGCCGCGCCGGTCACGTCGACCAGCGGGTAGAGGCACGCCGACGCACTGAGGAGAAGCGCGGCGCAGCGGATCAGCGTCGTACGGGGAACCCGGCGCAGCAGGGAGCCCGCCCGGGGCGACAGCAGGAGCGCCGGGAGCGCCAGGCACGCCATCGACCAGGCCACGACGGAGTCCGCCGCGCCGAGTCCGCGCAGGTAGACGGCCCAGACGACGGAGTAGCCCCCGTACAGGGCGGTGATCCCGAACAGCAGCACCAGGGCCGGCCACACCAGCGCGAACAGCGCACCCGGAGAGACCGGTGCTGAGCTGGGCCCGGTCCGCACGAGCGGCCGCGGGCTCGGCCGGGCGGACAACCGTGCCCGGCCGAGCCCGGATCGGACGTGAGGCGGCGAAGCCGTGCGGGTGGACTCCGCGCGGGTGGGCGCTGAAGCCCTCTCCCGTCGCACCGCCGATCCCGCCACCGCCATGGCCGCGACGCCCACAGCCGTGGCGTACCAGGCCGCGCCGCCGCTGCCGTGCAGCAGCGCGGCGCCCGCGCCGAGCGGTCCGGTCAGCGCACCCAGCATCTGGGCCGCCGTCAGGCGACCGTAGGCGCGTTCCAGGCGACTCGTCCGCTCCGCCTCCCCCTCCGCGGAACGCGCTTCGGAGCGTCCCGCAGAGGGGGTGGACACGTCGGACCGGTCGCTGGCGAGGGCGGCGCGCAGGCCGGTGCCGGTCAGCGCGCCGCCCGCCATGACCAGGAAGTCGGCCGCGGCCAGGCTCCACCACGGCGTGAGGAGGGCGAACGCCAGACAGCCGACACTCTGGAGGAGCGTGCCCAGCAGAGTGATCCGGGTCGCGCGGCAACTGTGGCCCCAGCGGCTCACGGCGAGTTGTGCCAGGGCTCCGCCCGCCGCGGCGGCCGTCATCACCAGCCCGATGCGGTCGGTGGCGACGTCCCGGTCGAGGAGGATGAGCGTCTCCGCCGAGAAGAGGCCGAGCTGACTTGTCCGGGCGAGGAAGGCCGTGGCCAGAACCGTGAGCGGGGCGCTCACCTCGCGGTGGCGGCGTCGGCTGCCATGGCCTCGACCAGGCTCCGGGGACGCAGGTCGGTCCAGTGCTCACCGATGTAGTCGAGGCAGTCCTGGCGCGTGCCCTCGGCGTGGGCGACCGTCCAGCCGGCCGGAACCTCCGCGAACGCGGGCCACAGGGAGTGCTGGTTCTCGTCGTTGACGAGGACGAGGAAGGTGCCGTCCTGGTTGTCGAAGGGGCTGTTCATGCTGGGTGTCTCCTTGGCTGTCGTCGGTGTCTGCCGGAACGGCGTTCGCCCGTTCCGGTGGGGTGGGTAAGTGGGCTGGGCAGGTGAGGTGGTGGCAGAGGGTCGCTCGGGCGCACGGGGTCGCGAAGGCATGCCTGAGACGGACTGGGCGTACGAGGATGAGGTCCTGCTCGGGAGGTGGGTGGGGTGACGGGGCGGCCGGCGGCTGGTGGGCCGGTCAGGTCCGGTGGCGGGGTGAGGGCGCGCCGCCCGTGAGTCTCCGGAGCAGGCACGGGCCGGTCGCCACGGGTGGCCAGCGCCAGGACGGCCGGTCAGCGCAGGTGGCGCGCCAGAGCCCGTGGCGTGGGTCGATCGAACACCGCTCGTACCGCGAGACGTGGTGCGCGGGCGAGGGCGCGCAGACGTGCCGCGAGGCGCAGTGCTCGCAGGGAGTTGCCGCCGAGCGCGAAGAAGTCGTCGTCAGGACCCACGTGTTCGACGTCGAGGATCTCGGCGAACAGGGTCTGTACGGCCTCCACGGGACCTTCCTCACCGGGAACCGGCCGGCCCGTGAACGCGGCGAGTACCTCACGCAGCCGTGCCATGGTGCGCTCGGCAGTTCCGCGGTCGAACAGGTCGGCCCGGTAGCTCAGTTGGAGGTAGAGACGCTCGTCGGGCACGCCCATGAGGCTCATCGGGTAGTGGTAGGCGTCGCGGCCTTCGAGACCGGAGACACGGACGCGTCCCGCCCTGATCTCGCCGGAGTCGGCGGGGTAGTTCTCGAAGACAGTAGAGGTGTCGAAGAGCGCTCCGTGGCCCGCCAGTTCCTGGATGCGGGGCAGGCCGAGATGGTGATGGGGCGCCAGAGCGGACTGCTCGTCCTGGAGGCGGGTGAGGAACGCGGCCGGTGACCCTCCGTCCTTCTCGCGCACCTGTACCCGCACCGGCACGGTCGTGATGAGAAGTCCGACGCCGTTCTCCACACTTGGCAACTCCGCGGGGCGGAGGGCGACCGTGGCGCCGAAGACGACGTCGTGCCGCCCGGTCGCCTCGGCAAGCACCTGCGCCCAGGCCCCCTGCATCACGGTGTTGAGGGTGACGCCGCTTGCCCGCGCCAGCTCGGTCAGCTCCGCCGTCTCCGGCTCGGTCAGCTCCGCCGTGATCCGTTCGGGGAGCAGCGGTGTGCCCGCCCGCGCGGCTTCCGGCGCCAGGAGCGTGGGTCCGTCGAGCCCGCCGAGTGCCTCCCGCCACGCCTTCTCGGCGGTGTCCTGGTCCTGGCGGGCGTGCCAGGCGAGGTGGTCCCGGACGGTGGGACCGGGCAGGGGCCTCGGCAGACGGTCGGCGTGGTCCTCGCGTGCCGTGTAGAGGGCGAAGAGGTCGCGCAGCAGGATCGGCATCGACCAGCCGTCCAACAGGATGTGATGTGCCGTCAGTAGAAGCGTGTGATGGTCGTCCGTCTCCCGGACGAGCGTGAACCGGGCGAGGGAAGGTGCGTCCACGGGAAGCCGGCGCAGCCTGTCCGCGGCCAGGATGTCCGTACGGCGGATCCGCCGCGCTTCCTCGTCCGGCCCGCTCAGGTCGTGCTCGGTCCAGGACGCCTCGACGTCCCTCAACACGGTCTGGACCGGAGTGCCGGAGGACAGGGTGCCGAAGGTCGTGCGCAGCGGGGCGTGCCGGTCGACCAGGTCCTGGCAGGCCGCGCGCAGGGCGGACGAGGAGAGTGGTCCGTCGAATCCGAGGGAGAGCTGGACGTTGTAGACGTCGGCCGTGTCCTCGTCGTACAGGGCGTGGAACAACAGCCCTTCCTGGAGCGGGGACAGAGGCAGGACGTCGGTCAGGGTCTGACGCGACCAGCGAGCTTCGAGCGCGTCGAGTTCGTCCTGGTCCAGTCGCTCACCGGCGATGGCAACGACTCCGAGGTCGGAGGGCGTGTGCCCGCCGGAGTTGCGGGTGGTCGCCTGGGTGACGAGCGCGTGCAGGGCCCGGAACCAGGTGTCGGCGAGCTCGCGTATCCGGTCCTGGTCGAACAGGGCGGATGGCCATGACCAGTTGGCGACCAGACGGGGTCCGTCGGGGCGGTCCTCGGTCGCGGCGTTGAGGTCCACCGCGTGCGGCAGCGGCATCGCCGGGTCGGCCGGTGCGGTCACGGCGTCGGTCTCGCCGGCCGTCTCCCAGTCGCCCGACTGCCCGGCCCCGAACCGGCCCAGATAGTTGAAGCCGATCTGGGGAGTGCGGAGCGCCGCGAGGACCGGACCGGTATCGGCGTTGAGGTGACGCAGGAGGCCGTATCCGATCCCGTGGTCCGGCAGGGCACGCAGCTGTTCCTTGACGGTCTTCACGGCCCGTCCGAGCTGGGCGCCGCCTGCCCACACGTCCGCCCAGTCCGTGGCCCCGGCGTCCAGGCGCACGGGATACAGGCTGGTGAACCAGCCCACAGTGCGGGAGAGGTCGATGCCGGGGGTGAGTTCCTCACGGCCGTGGCCCTCCAGGTCGACGAGGACCGATGTGGTCGCCGCCGGATCGCGCCAGTGCGCCACGGCCAGCGCGAGCGCCGTGAGCAGGATGTCGTCGACGCCGGCGTGAAAGGCCTCGGGCACGGTTGTCAGCAGGGCGGCCGTCTGTTCGGCGGGGAGCGTCAGCGTCAGGTCCCGGCGGGTGGCATAGATGTCGCGGTTCGCGTCGAGCGGGCGGTGGGAGATGGGCGGGTCGTCGGGTTCCGACACGGCCTGCCACACCGGGAGTTCGGCGGTTCGTGTCGGTTCGTGGGCGGCTTCGGACAGCACCCGGGACCAGGTGCGCAGCGAGGTCGGCACCGGGTCGAGTGCGGCGTCAGGAGAGGTGCCGTCGGCCGCGGCTCGCCAGGCCGCCGCGAGGTCGGGCAGCAGGATGCGCCAGGAGACGCCGTCCACGGCGAGGTGATGCACCATCAGGAGCAGGCGACCCGGCTCTGTTTCACCACGGTCGAACCAGACGGCCCGCAAGACACGGCCCTGCCAGGGGTCCAGAGTGCCCCGGGCCACCTCCGACTGCTCCGTCACGGCGTCCCGAAGGGCGTCGTCCCTCCCGACGGAGCGGCGCGTGAGGCAGTCGGCGGCTCGCACGCCCCCACGGGCCGAAACCTCCACCGTCCAGCGGTCGTCGTCGCCGCTCAGCCGCAGACGCAGCGCGTCGTGCCGGTCGATGACCGCCTGGAGCGCGGCGACCAGGTCCTCCTCGCGCAGCGCGGCCGGCACCTGTACGACTGTGGACTGATGGAAGCCCGAGACGGGGCCGTCCTGTTCGCGCAGCCAATGTGCGATCGGAGTGAGGAGCACAGGACCGGTGCCCGCGTCGTCGGTCCCGGCGGCCGGTGCGGTCTCGGCCGGGGCGGCGACGAGCGCGAGGGCGGCCACCGTCCGATGCGTGAACACGTCTCTCGGGGTGATCACCACGCCTGCCTTGCGGGCCCGGGCGACGAGTTGGATGGACAGGATCGAGTCGCCGCCCAGCTCGAAGAAGCCGTCGTCCGGACCGACCCCCGGCACACCGAGCACCTCGGCGAAGAGCCCGCAGAGCACTTCCTCCACCGGGCCCTCGGGCTCACGCCCGCCGGAGGCGGTGAACGCGGGCGCGGGCAGTGCCTTACGGTCCAACTTCCCACTGAGCGACAGGGGCAGCCGCTCCAGCGGGACGAACGCCTGCGGAACCATGTGCTCGGGGAGCCTTGCGGCGCAGTGGGCCCGCAGCTCGGCGCCGTCGCAGCCCAGGGGGTGCTCCGAGCGTCGCGAGCCCGCCGGAACGACGTACGCCACCAGACGCTTCACGCCCGGCTGGTCCTCCCGGACCACGACCGCCTGGGACTGCACGGCCGGGTGGCCGGCCAGCACGGACTCGATCTCGCCGAGCTCGATGCGGAAGCCGCGGATCTTGACCTGGTCGTCGGCGCGCCGCAGATAGAGCAGTTCACCGTCCTCGGTCCAGCGCACGATGTCGCCCGTCCGGTACATCCGTGACCCGGGCGGCCCGAACGGGTCTGCGACGAAGCGTTCGGCCGTCAACTCGCGGCGTCCGTGGTAGCCGTGGGCGAGCTGGACGCCCGACAGGTACAACTCGCCGGGGGCGCCCGGGTGTGCGTGCCGCAGGCCCGCGTCGAGGACGTACACGCGGGTGTTGTCGACGGGCCGGCCGATGGGCACCGACGCCGTCCGCAGCCCGGGCGCGCTGCGCCGGTGCGTGACGTCGACGGAGGCCTCGGTGGGCCCGTACAGGTTGTGCAGTTCGGTGCCCGCGGCGTCGAAGACGGTGTGGAAGCGGTCGGCGAGCGCGGCGGGCAGTGCCTCACCGCTGCAGATCACCCGCCGCAGGCTCGTGCATCGGGCCGCCTCGGGCGTGTGCAGGAACGACTCCAGCATGGACGGCACGAAGTGCAGGGTGGTGACATCTTGACGCTGTATCAGGTCGGCGAGATACGCCGGGTCCTTGTGGCCCTCGGGCCGGGCCACGACCAGCGTGGCCCCGGTGATCAGCGGCCAGAAGAACTCCCACACCGACACGTCGAAACTGGACGGGGTCTTCTGGAGGACTCGGTCGGCCCCCGTCAGGCCGTACGCGGACTGCATCCACAGCAGGCGGTTGACGATCCCCTCGTGCGGGACGAGCACGCCCTTCGGCCGGCCGGTGGAACCCGACGTGTAGATCATGTAGGCGGGGGAGCCGGGTGCCACCCGCGGCAGTACCCCTGCGGCTCCCGTCGCCTCGGCCTCCTCCGCTTCCTCGACCAGGGCGTCGTGGACGTCCGGGGTGACGACGAGTGCCGGGGCCGCGTCGTCGAGCATGTACCGCACCCGGTCCTCCGGATAGTCCGGGTCGACCGGCAGGTAGGCCGCGCCTGCCTTGTGCACGGCGTACAGCGTGACGATCAAGTCCAGAGAGCGCGGCAGGGTGACCGCGACGACCCGCCCGGGGCCCGCGCCACGGGCCCGCAGCGCGTGGGCCAACCGGGCTGCCCGGGTGTCGAGTTCGGCGTACGTGAGCGTCTCGTCCTCGAAGACCACGGCGGTCGCCTCCGGCGTGCGAGCGGCCTGCTCGGCGAACAGCTCCGGGAGCGTGCTGGCGGGAAGGGAGACGGCAGGCCCTGTCCCGGCGGTCACAAGCCCCGCGTGTTCGCTCGCGTCCAGCGCGTCGACCCGGCCGCAGGGCAGCTCGGGGGTGGCGACCAGGGCTCCGAGGAGGCGTTCGAGACCCCGGGCCAGTCCCTCGACCGTCGGCCGGTCGAGGACGTCGTCACGATGGCTCAGATCGAGCCGCAGCCGGCGTCCGGGAACGGCGACCAGGCTGAGCGGGTAGTGCATCGTGCCCGTGGTGGCCGTGTCCTCCAGGATTGCCACGCGCAGTCCGCCGAAGGCCCGGTTCACGGACGCGTCGTCGAACGGCGCGTTCTCGAACACCACGGCCGTGTCGAAGAGATCGCCGAGTCCGGCCAGCCGCTGGACGGCGGCGAGGCCGAGGTGGTGGTGCGCGAGCAGCGCGGACTGCTCCTCCTGGACGCGAGCCAGCAGCCGATCCAGCGGTTCGGCCGCGTCGAGACGCACCCGCACCGGAACGGTGTTGATGAACAGGCCCACCGTCTCCTCCACGCCGGGCACCTCCGGCGGCCGTCCCGCGACGGTCGCCCCGAACACGACGTCCTGTCGGCCGGTGACGCGGGCCAGCAGCAGGGCCCAGGCCACCTGGACGAGCGTGTTGGCCGTGAGTCCCCGGGCGCGGGCGAACCGGCCCAGCTCCGTGGTCAGTTCCTCCGACAGGTGGGTCACCACCCGGGATGGGAAGACCGCTCGGTGCGGCGTCCCGCCCGGCGTCACCAGCGTGGGCTCGTCCAGGTCGTCCAGCGCGGCCCGCCAGGCGCCTTCCGCGGCCGTCACGTCCTGGCCGGCCAGCCAGGCGAGATGACGGCGGAAGGAGGGCGCCGGAGCCAGACCCGCAGCGCCGTCCCCTCGCCCGAACCGCTCGTACAGCTCGAACAGATCACGCAGGACAAGCGGCAACGACCAGCCGTCCCACAGAATGTGATGATTCGTCAGCAGAAGCACGTGGCGTTCGGCGGTCATGCGCAGCAGGCGGAACCGTACGAGGGGAGGAGTCGCCAGGTTGAAGCGCTGCTCCCGGTCCTCGGCTGTGATCCGGTCGAGCGCCGGCCCCTGTTCCGCCTCCGGGAGGCCGCTCAGATCCTCCTCGGCCCACGGTGTGTCGACGGTACGCGGCACGATCTGGACGGCCTGGCCGCTGCCGCGCTGGAGGAATCCGGCCCGCAGCGCGGGATGCCGGTCCAGCAGAGCGCCGCACGCCGTCCGCAGCGCGGTGGTGTCGAGTGGCCCGCTCAGCTCCAGCGAGGTCTGGACGGTGTAGACATCGCTGCCCTCGCTGTCGTAGAGCGCGTGGAAGAGCATGCCCTCCTGGAGGGGCGTCAGCGGCAGGATGTCGAGGTCGGGTCGCTTGCCGGCCGCGGCCGGCTTGGTCGTGGTCGGTGTCGCGTTCACTGGGCGGACTCCCATTCGGCCACCAGCTCGTCGAGTTCGAGGTCGGGCAGGGTCATCGAGGGCAGGTCCGGCTCCCCGGCCCCCTCGGTGGACTCCGGTCCCAGGTCGGACGCCGTCTCGGCGAGGGCGGCCGGGGTGTGGAGGGTGAAGACGTCACGGGCGGTCAGGACGAGTCCCTCCCGGCGGGCCCGGGCGACCAGCCGGACGGACACGATCGAGTCGCCCCCGAGGGCGAAGAAGCTGTCGTCGGGGCCGACCCCCTCGATGCCGAGGACCTCTCCGAAAAGGGCGCACAGCAGTTCCTCCCGAGGAGTGGCGGGCAGACGTCCGTCACCGGCCGCGGTGAACTCCGGTGCGGGCAGGGCCCGTCGGTCGATCTTGCCGTTGCGGGTCAGCGGGAGCGCGGCCAGCGGCACGAACGCGGCCGGCATCTGGTAGTCGGCGAGCAACGGAGCCAGGTGGGCGCGGAGTTCGGCCGCGGTGGGCGACTCGCCCCCGGCGGGCGGTACGACGTAGGCGGCAAGCCGTTTGACGCCGGGAGTGTCCTCGCGGGCGAGGACGCAGCACTGGGCCACCGCCGGATGCCGGACGAGCGCGGCCTCGATCTCACCGGGCTCGACGCGGAACCCGCGGATCTTGATCTGGTCGTCGGCACGGCCGAGGAACACCAGCTCGCCCTCGCCGTTCCAGCGGACCAGGTCGCCGGTGCGGTACATGCGCTCGCCGGGCGCGCCGAACGGGTCGGCGACGAAGCGCTCGGCCGTGGCCCGCGCCCGGTTCAGATACCCGCGCGCAAGTCCCGCTCCGGACAGATGCAGTTCACCCGCGACACCGACGGGCACCGGACGCAGCGCGCTGTCGAGGACGTACGCGCGCATACCGTCCAGGGGGCGGCCCACCGGGACGGTGCCCGGGATCTCGTCCCCGGGGCGCATGCGGTGCCGGGCGGCGAAGACGGTGGTCTCGGTCGGGCCGTAGCCGTCCACGACGGTCAGTCCCGGGCTGGCGGCCATGACCCGGCGGACAGCCTGGCCGGGGACGACGTCGCCGCCCGCCCACACCTCCCGCAACCCGGCGAACGACTGTGGCGACTCCTCTGCGAGGAGACGGAA
Organism: Streptomyces sp. M41(2017); assembly: GCF_002078175.1. Lineage (GTDB taxonomy): Bacteria > Actinomycetota > Actinomycetes > Streptomycetales > Streptomycetaceae > Streptomyces. The sequence goes on from NZ_MWFK01000001.1 coordinate 5,698,647, forward strand.
CAGGCCGGCGGTCAGCCAGACGGCGGTCACACCGTGCTCGGCCACCAGCCTCTCCAGCGCGGGACCGTCCAGCTCGGCAGGAGGCGCGAGAACGACCTGCCCGCCGCTCAGCAGCGGCACCCACATCTCGTACGTCGCCGCGTCGAAGGCCTGGGTGGAGTGCTGGAGCACCGACCGGTGCGCCGCTGAGGCGAACGCGCTGTCGCCGGCCAGGTCGAGAACCGCACGGTGGGTGACCCCGACGCCCTTCGGCTCGCCCGTCGAACCGGACGTGAACAGGACGTACGCGAGCTGGTCGGGCCGGATGTCGGGCAGCGGGCCGACCGGGGAGGTGAGGTCGGGGAGCGGTTCGTCCACGACGAGAAGCTGCTCGGGGTCCAGTGCCCGCGCGGCCTCGTGGGAGGCACGGTCGGTCAGCAGGATCCGGGCCTGCGAACCCTTCGTCATGGCGCGCAGCCGGTCGGCGGGGGAGCGCGGATCGAGCGGCATGTAGGCGCCGCCCGCCTTGAGGACCGCCAGCAGAGTGACGATCAACTCGGGCGAGCGTTCCTGGAGAACGGCCACCGGCTCCTCGGGCCGTACCCCCAGTGCCAGCAGCCGATGCGCCAACCGGACGCTACGGTCATCGAGGTCGGCGTAGGTCAGTGGGCCGCCGCAACCCGTGAGGGCGACGGCGTCCGGAATGCGCGCCACCTGCTCGGCGATCCGCCGGGGGAGTGAGGAGCCGCAGGAAGGGGCGTCGGCGGCGTTGAACTCCTCAAGGACACGCGCCCGTTCCGGTGCCGACAGCAGGTGCACCGTGGCGAGCGAGGCGTCGGGTGCCGAGGCGAAGGCGTCGAGGAAGCGGGCGACCCGCTCGGCGACGGCCAGAGCCCCGGAGCGGTCCACGAGGTCGGGCCGGTGGGCGAGCCGCAGGGTCAGCTCCGCACCCGGTTCGGCGATCAGGGTCAGCGCGTAATGGGTGGCGCCGTAACTGCCGGCCGGTGTGACGGTCAGGCCCGAGGCCGTGGCGCCGGCGAGGGCTCCGGTGGTGCCGGAGTGGTTCTCGAAGACCGTGGACGTGTCGAAGAGCCGGTCGAGACCGGTGGACCTGCGGATGTCGGCGAGGCCCAGGTGATGATGCGCGGACAGGGCCGCCTGCTCGTCCTGGACGCGCGCCGAGAGGCTCTCCAGCGGTTCCGCCGGATCCAGCCGCACCCGTACCGGCACGGTGTTGATGAGCAGACCTGCCAGCTCGTCCGCGCCGGGCAGGTCGGCGGGGCGCACCGACACGGTCGTCCCGAAGAGCACGTCGTCACGGCCGGTGAGCTGGGCCAGCGTCACCGCCCAGGCTGTCTGGACCACGCTGTTCAGCGTCAGCGAGCGGGACCGTGCCGCCGTGGCCACGGCCGCGGTGCGGGCCGGGCCGAGCGTCACCCGGACTTCCTCGGGGAGGACCGGGGGCCGGTCGGGCCCGGCGTCCGGCACCAGCAGCGTCGGTTCGTCGACACCCGCCAGAGCCGTGGTCCACGCCTCCGTCGCGGCCGGCGCGTCCTGTGCGGCGAGCCAGGCCGCGTACTCCCGGAGCGTGACACCCGAGGTCGTGTCGGCCACCGCGATGCCGGCGGCGAGCGATCCGCCGCACAACGCCTCGTAGACGCCGAGGAGATCGTCCATGACCAGGGCGAGTGACGCGCCGTCCAGGACGATGTGGTGACCGGTGAAGACGAGGACGTGCCGCTCGGCGGACAACCGCACCAGCAGGAACCGGACGAGGGGAGCGTCCTCCATGGCGAAGGGGCGGGCACGGTCGGCCGCCAACTCGGCCTCAACGCGCTGCTGTTGGACCTCCTCGGGCAGCCCGGTCAGATCGCACTCGTCCCAGGGCGCGGCGGACGCGTCGGTGATCACCTGGACGGGCCGGCCGGACGCGGTCCGGGTGAAGGCGGCCCGCAGACAGCCGTGATGAGCGAGAACGGTGTCACAGGCGGCCCTCAGCAGCTCCGTCCGCAGGGGGCCCGCCAGCTCGTAAGCGGACTGCGCGACGTACGGGTCGACGGAAGAGCCCTGCGTGCCGCCATCACCGTCCGAGTCGCTGTCACCGTTGCTGTCGTACTGCGCGTGGAAGAGCATGCCCTCCTGGAGCGGGCTGAGTGGCAGTACGTCGCTGTGGCCGGGATGGGCGGCAACGAGGGCAGCGGTGTCGGCGAGGTCCAGCTCCGGCAGAGGGTGCTCGGCGCGGACGGGGCGCTGCTCGGTGGGCTCGGCGACGCGAGCGACCTCGGCGAGGGCGGCGACGGTCTTGAGCTGGAACACGTCCCGGGGCCGCACGATCACGGAGGCCTCCCGAGCCCGTGCCGCGAGACGCACGGCCAGCGGTGAGTCGCCGCCGAGGGCGAAGAAGCTGTCGTCGATGCCGACGCTCTCCGCGCCGAGAAGCTCGGCGTACAGAGCGCACAGGGTCTCCTCGACGGTGGTGCGCGGGGCCCGGCTGTCCGCGGCCGCCGTGATCTCCGGCGCGGGCAGGGCGTTCCGGTCGAGCTTGCCGTTGTGGGTGAGGGGCAGAGCGTCCAGCGCGACGAAGGCCGCCGGAACCATGTACTCCGGCAGGGCCGCACCGAGGTGTTCCCGCAAGGCGCCCGCCTCCGGTGCGAGGTGGCCCGGTGCCGTGACGACGTAGGCGATGAGCCGGCGGACCGACGAGCCGTCCTCGCGCACCACGACACCGCACTGGGCGACGGCCGGATGCGTGGCGAGCACCGACTCGATCTCACCGGTCTCGATCCGGAACCCGCGCAGCTTGACCTGCGTGTCGGCGCGTCCCGCATAGCGCAGGAGCCCGTCCTGGCCGCGACGGGCCAGGTCGCCGGTGCGGTACATGCGCTCGCCGGGTGCGCCGAAGGGGTCGGCGACGAACCGTTCCCCGGTGAGCGCGGCCCGGCCGAGATAGCCCCGGGCCACCCCGGCACCCGCCAGGAAGAGTTCGCCGGTCGCTCCCTCCGCGACCGGGCGCAGCGCGCTGTCGAGGACGTAGGCGCGCAGGTTGTCGACGGTGCGGCCGATCACCGGGGCGTCCGCGGCCCGCAGATCGCAGTACATCGAGTCGACGGTGCACTCGGTCGGCCCGTACACGTTGCGGGCGGTGAGGCCCGGGGTGGCCCGCAGTTCGGCCCACAGATCGTCGGGGACGGCCTCGCCGCCGAGGACCAGGACCCGGGGACGGTGCCCGCCGTCGAGCAGCCCGGCGGAGAGCAGCTGGCGGGCATGCGTGGGGGTGGTGTCGAGGAGGTCGACGGCGTGTCGGTCGGCATGGGCGGCGAGTGCTCCGGCGTCCCTGCGCGTCGCGTCGTCGATGACATGCAGTTCGTGCCCGGCGACCAGCCAGAGCAGGGCCGTCCAGGAGGCGTCGAAGACGAATGCGTTGGTCAGCGCCACTCGGAACCGTTCGCCGCCCGCCTCGGCGACGGCCGGTTCGATGAAGACGCGCCGGTGATGCTCGTAGAGGTTGCTCAGGCTGTGGTGCTCGACGGCGACACCCTTGGGGCGGCCGGTGGAGCCGGAGGTGTAGATGACGTACGCGAGATGGGCTGGAAGCAGCGGCCCCGTGCGGTCGGCGTCGGCCGGATCGCTGTCGGGCAGCCCTGGGAGACCGAGCCCGGCATCCTCCAGAAGCAGCACCTGGGTGGCGTGCGCCGGGGGCAGACTGTCGGCGAGGGCCGCGGTGGTCAGGACGAGGACCGGGTCCGCCTCCGCGAGAACCTGCGCGGTACGTTCGGCCGGATGCTCGGGGTCGATCGGCACGTAGGCCGCACCGGCCTTCAGTACACCGAGCATGGCGACGACCGTGTCGGCAGAGCGGGGCAGGGCGAGCGCGACGCACCGTTCCGGCCCCGCGCCGAGGCCGGTCAGCAGATGCGCCAACTGGTTGGCCTGAGTGTTGAGTTGACGGAACGTCATGGAGCGGCTCGGGTCGACCAAGGCGATGGCGTCGGGGGTACGGGCCGCCTGGGCTGCGAACACGTCGGTGACGGTGGCCGGGCCGACCGGACGGGCCGGCGGACCCGCCGCGGCCAAGGCGGCGTCGATCTCGGGCGGGGTGAGGGTGTCCAGCCGCCCCAGCGGCAGACTGCCGTCGGCCGAGGCCATCGCCGTCAGGAGAGCGATGAACCGTTCCTGGATCAGGGCCAGTTCACCGGACTCGTAGAGCGCGGGGTTCGCGTCGAAGGAGAACTGCAGACCGCTGCCGTCGGAGCGTTCGTAGACGGCGAGCGACAGGTCGCCGACGGGGCCGTTCGACACGTTGTGAACGGTGATCGGATGTCCGGCGAACGTGACGTCGAAATCGAACGGCATGATGTTGACCATCGGGCCGAAAAGATGGCGCCCCTCGTCCAGGAGACGCAGATCCCGGCGCAGGTCTCCGTACGGATAGCGTTGATGCCGCAACAGATTCCTGAGTTCCACAGCGACATTCCGCACGAGTTCCCCGACCGTCGTTTCCGGGGAAACACTGACGCGCAGGGGGAGTTCGTTCGACACCATTCCCGGGATCTTCCGGGCGTTCGCCCCGTGCCGCGCACTGACCGGAATTCCGAGCGTGATGTCACGTATTCCGGTGACACGGTGGAGATGAGCGGCGACCGCCGCGACGATCATCGCGGACCAGGTGGTGCGGGACGCCCGGGCGGTGGACCGGAGGTCGTCCAGTACATCGGGGGAGAGGGTAGCGGTGCGGCGCAGGAAGGTGTCCGACGGCGGGGCGGCCCGGCCCGACCCCGCGAACGTCGCGGTCTCCTCGGGCCGGCGGGCGAACCGCTCGCCCCAGTGGGCGCGGTCCTTCGCGTACTGCTCCGACGAACGGTACGCGGCCTCGTCCTCCAGCAGGGTCTCCAGCGGGAGGAAGGCCCCCTCGCTCGTGCTCTCCCCGGCGGCCAGAGCGGTGTAGACCCGCGCGACCCGCGCCGTCAGGGTGGCGGCCCCGAACGCGTCCACGACCACGTGGTGGTAGCGCTGGTGCCAGAAGTACCGGTCGTCGCCCAGCCGAATCAGGGCGTACGAGTACAGCTCGCCGTCCGCCAGGTCCACCGGCCGGGCCATCTGCCCGCTGATGTACGCGCGCGCCGCAGCCTCCGGATCGCGTTCGCCGGTGACGTCGATCGTGCTCAGCCGGGGCGCGGCCGGAGCGCCGAGCACCTGGCGCGGTCCGTCCGCCTCCTCGGTCGGCCGGATGTGCAACGTCCCGGCCTCACGCACCACTTGGTCCAAGGCGCTCTCGAAGAGCCCCGCGTCGACCGGGCCGTGGATCTCCACGAATTCGCCGACGTTGTAGACGGGGGAATTCGGATTCAGCTGATGGGCGAACCAGACCCCACTCTGGGCCGCCGTCAATGGCAGCGAAGTGTGCTGGACAGCAGACATGACTCCACCTCGGTCGGTACTACGGCGGTCGGGAGAACGCGGAAAACCGTGAACGTGCCGTGTCGCAAGAGGCGTTCCGCAGGGAGCGGACGCGTACTCGATGATTTCCGCTCGGCGTATTCCGCTCAAGTCACGGGATGGCGTTACACCTTGGCGGCGAAATACGCCGCGAGGTCGTCGGCAGACCACGCAGAGGCGGAAAGGCCGCAGGTCGAACTGCTTGCCCGGGTCACGGGGCGGGTGCCAGGCATGCCCCATGTCCCGTCGGTCAGCGGGCGCTTGAGCTTGGTTGGTCACCGGCCTGGGACCGAGGGGCGACCCCACATCGGTGGCGTGGTTCAACCCGCACACCGGGCGGCTGCCTCCATCCCCTCCGGATAGGAGGTGATGCGTTGCAGGAGGGTCCGCTGCGCGTCCCTCTCGTCCGAGTGTCGCCTGTTCCCACTGCGCCACCGCGGATACGCTGGCAGCTCCCCACCGACCGGCCTCCGATTCGGCCTCGGGCCTCCAAGATCCGTGGAGCAGACGCATGAGCGATGTGAGTGCCGGCACCGGCAAAGTGGTCGTGAACAGGGCGATGTCGCTGGACGGCTTCATCGCCGGGCGTGGCAACGCGATGGACTGGGTCGGCGAGTACGTGCCTGCGGACGCGTTCCCGGAGGTCATGGCGGCCACGGGCGCCATGCTCGTCGGCCGGGGCACGTACGAGGTCGCCAAGCGAATGGCCCACGAGGGTGCCGCTTACGACGGGGGACCGCAGTTCGTCCTCACGCACCGGCCTCCCGACGAGCCGGACCCCACCGTCACATTCCTCACCTGCGGACTTGAGGAAGCCGTCGCCACGGCCCGCGGCGCAGCGGGCGGCAAGAACCTGGAGATCCTCGGTGCCGACGTGGCGGCCCAGTGCCTGCAGCACGGGCTCGTCGACGAGATCCTCGTGTACGTCGTACCGGTGCTCCTCGGCGACGGAGTCCGCTTCTCACCCCCGAGCCTCGACAGGATCGACCTGGAGCCTTTCGACAACACCCAGTCCGGTGCCATCACGATGCTCCGCTTCCGGGTGCGAAAGTAGGAGCGGTTCTCCGACGGGCACTGCGGTGACCAAGAACCCTCGCGGACCGGTCAAGTCCACCGACCGGCCACTTGATTCGGCAGCCTCGCGATCCGCTTCGAGGCCGGCGTCGTGATCGCCGCACTGAGCTCGCGACACGATCACGCAGCTCGGTCTCAGCAGTCCCGCTGTGCGGGCGCGTGGGAGCGTGGCCGTGGATCTTGGGCGGCGGCTTCGGGCTCTTCGGAAAGGGCATTGCACGACGGTCCCGTCAAGCTTCAGGCCGTTCCCTCCAGTGCTCGTTCCAGGCTGAGCCCCTTCTCGGTCCACATGCTGTCTACCTTCACCGCCACGCCCCGGAGCTCCCGGATTCCGCACGCCCAGTAGGCCACCGGCTCTTTCGCTTCGTAGAGCGTCCAGACGGCGATCACCACGTCCTCGCGGTGCGGATGGGTCCAGCGGTCGGTGCAGACGGTCAGATTCTGGCTGGTGAGGTCTGTGGCAACTCGCTTCCACCCGCGCTCTTCTGCGTACGCTGCTGCAGTCCTGCGGTCACGGATCTGTGAGTCGGACCAGGGCATGGAGTCTCCTCGAAAGTCGTGGCAGGCCAAAGTATCCGGATCCGAGCATGTGAGGCGGCTGGTCCAGCAGACTGGCAATTGCGGTCAGGGCGGGCAGCTTTCCAGGCGATTCGAGCAGGTCGGGTTCCGGAGAGACACCGGTAGTGGAGTGCCCGTAGTGGGGCGCTCCCCCTGGATGTGGCCGGACGACGAGGGGAACCTCCGACCGTACGAGAAGGCCTGAGACCGGCTCGCCGAATACGCCGTCCACGGAGCCCGGGCACACCGGCTGATCGGCCGGGCCCGGGCGACGCTGAACCCGTCCTGAGCAACCAGCCACATGTCGCCAGGCGTTGGAGTGCTCTGATCCGGAAGGTTCGCCGGGGCCGAGAGCGGCGAGGGAGCGGATCGAGGCAGCCCGTTCGAGAGGCATGCGAAGATCGCGGCCGTGACATCAAGCTGCATGTCTTCGACGGCGAACACTCGTTGACGTTGGACGTCGGTGACCTGGCCGCCGATGCCGCGGTAGCCGAAGCGGGGCACGAGTCGAACGGGTACTTCTGGGAAAGGCATCGTGCGGATCGCCTGGCCTGACATCGCCGAACGCCACGACTGCGGCAGCGGGGCTCGCATGTTCTGCGCGGTGGGGAGTCCGAGTGACCTGGTGCCACTCAAGGTGGCTGTTGCGTCAGTCATGACGAGCCCCGAGGCAGTCCGAGACCTCATCGCCCGGGCGGACACTTGGAGTTCGAGTTCGACGACTAGCTCCCACCGGACAGGAACACCGGCACGGACACCGCTTCGGCCAGACTGCTGAGAGAAGGGGCGGCCGCCCCAGCGGATGCCCCTTCTCGTCGCGGATACGAGCACGCTCGCAACCTAGCCGCGCTTCGGCCAGACAGGCTCCTGATCGGTCCAGATGACGCCCTTGTTGCGGCAGAGGCAGAAGGGGTGGCCGACGGGGTCCGTGTAGACACGGAAGCCGTAGCCGTCGGGGTCGGTGCAGTCGCGCTGCAGAGTTGCGCCGAGGGCCAGGACGCGGCTGTGTTCGGTCTCCATCGCATCGACCTCGAAGTCGAGGTGGAACTGCTTGGGGTGTTCGCTGTCGGGCCACTGCGGGGCGCGGTAGTCATCCACCTGGATGAAGGCCAGTTCGATCTGGCCGAGCTGGATGCCGGCCCAGTTCTCGTCACTGTCCTCCTTGACGGGGATTCCCGTCACCTCGGAGTAGAAGGCCGCCAGCTTCATCGTGTCCGGGCAGTCGATGATGAAGTCTGTGAGTCGAAGCATGCCGCGATCTTGCCACAGGACTCGACGAGCCGGACCTCTCAGCCGGCGGCGAAACCGGAACGCGGGGTGGGACGGGCGCTTGCGATGTCGATCAGCCGGTCGTAGCCGACGACGCGCACGGTCGGTTGCCCGACCGTGGGAAGACGACACCGCTCAGCGCCTCTCCGGCCGACTCGTGAGGTGCCAACCCCGGCAGTGTGGACAGCGGTAGGCGCGCGTCTCGCGTCGGTTGGGATCGACATTGTCGATACGCCCGAGTGCGAGGAGAGCCGCTATCCGGTCGCGGCTCAGCCCTCTTGGTCAGTAGCTGTCATGAGCGGGCGTTCCGTTCGGCCGGTAGGCGCCGACGACGGTGCCGCTCTTCGTGGTCGAGACACTGACCGGTTCCAGAGCGGTGGGGATCGCTCCGTCGGCGAACAGCCGCTTGCCGGCACCGATGATCACCGGATGGATGGTCAGCCGGTACTCGTCGACCAGACCGTGCCGCATGAGGGTCTGGGCGAGGTCGCCGCTGCCGACGACGGTGATGTTGCCGCCCTCGGTCGCCTTGAGCTTGCGCACGGCATCCACCGTGTCGCCCTTCAGCAGCGTGGAGTTCTGCCACTCCACCGACGTCAGGGTCCGGGACGCCACGTACTTGTGCATGCTGTTCATCCGCTCGGTGAACGGGTTCTCAGGATCGGCGGTGGGCCAGTACGACGCGAAGATCTCGTACGTCTTGCGGCCGAGCAGCATCGCGTCGGAGTGCTCGTACCAGCCGGCGATGGCACCGCCGACCTCGTCGTCGGACACCGGCTTCTGCCAGCCGCCGTGCTCGAAACCGCTCTCGGCGTCCTCGTCCGGGCCACCCGGCGCCTGCATCACGCCGTCCAGCGTCAGGAACGTACAAATGATGATCTGGCGCATGATGCGCTCCCTTCGTCAACGGTATAGACGGCGCGGCCGCCGGAAACTCATCGGCGCAGGCCACCTACGCCCCGTTACGGGAGCCGCTGCACAGCCCGAATGGCGCGTGCGCTCGCTCTGGAATCTTCGCCATCGTGCCCAGGTCTCCGCGTCGGCGCATGGTGCTTCGGGCATTCGGCTCGCGTGTGCATGACCGGGCCCACCTGCTGCCGCGTGTCACCCGTCGCCTGACCGTGCCGAGTGCCGTGCACGTGTCATGGCCCCCAGGTCGGCCAGACGGGTGCCGTGACCGCCGTGCGTGATGATTCCCCTCCGGCAGGGGTACCCGGACCGCATGATCAATGCAGCAGAAACCACTCTGGCCGCGTCCTCCACCGGCGCCCTGTGGCTGATCGTGGCGGGAGTCGTGATCGTCGTGGGGCTCCTGGTCGCGTTCTTCGTCGGCAGCCGACGCTCCGCCCGGCGCCAGATCTCCACGTCGGTGCAGGACCCGGCACAGATGCCGCACGGTACGGCCGACCCCGCACAGCGCGGCGACGGATGGCAGACCCCCGAAGGTGACCCGGAGCAGGGGCACCCGCATCGCTGATGCCGAGATCGGGCCGACCACTGAGCACGCGAGAGGCGGCCCGTCGGGACATGCAGCTGTCGGGACACACGAGGGGCGGCGGGCACATGGTGTGCCCGCCGCCCCAAAGTCATGTTCTTCAGCGCCGCCCCGGTTCCGGTTCCGGGTGCTTCTGGGTCAGTTCGGGCTCCAGGCCCCCGCTCACGTCGGCATGGCCGCGGCCGGCGTCGGCGCGCCAGGCCTCGAAGGCCCAGGCGGTGAGGGCGACCACGGCGAGTCCCAGGAGCCAGCCGCCCACCACGTCACTGAACCAGTGCACGCCCAGCGCGACCCGGGTGAAGCCGACACCGACCACGGACAGTCCCGCCACCCACCAGCAGAGCACCCGCCACGCCCGCGGCACCATCGGCAGCAGGACCAGCAGTCCGATGGCGAACGAGGTGGTGGCGGTCATGGCGTGGCCGGAGGGGAAGGAGAAGCCCGGGGCTTGCGCCACCGGGTCCTCCAGGGACGGGCGCGCCCGCTCCACGATGGTCTTCACCAGCAGTCCGATGACCCCGCCGGCCACCGCCGTGACGGCGGACCAGGCGGCCAGCCGCCACGCCCGCCGGTACAGCAGCCACACGGTCAGTACGGCGACGGCGGTGCGCAGCGTGGTCGGGTCCCACACCCAGTCGGAGAGGAACCGCAGGGTGCTCGTCCACGCCGGGTGGTCCAGTGCGGTGGTGTGCAGCGAGTGCGCCGCACCGGAGTCCAGTCGGCGCAGGGGCTGCCACCGCCCCTCCACGAGCACGAGGAGCAGCCCGAAGGGCACGGCGGCGACGGCGGCGACGGCGGTCGCGCCGAGAAGCCGGGTGCCGAACCTGCGGTCTGCCTCGCGGCGGCGGCGTTCTCGAAGGGTGCGGACGGCGACACGCACGGGCATCAGACTCCCGGGTCGGTTTGGATCGGACCGGGGCGCCGGGCCCGCGAGGCCTCCAGCTGTGCGGCGAAGGACAGTCCGAGGAACAGGGCAATGGACGTCAGGTAGGCCCACAGCACCAGCGACATGAAGGCACTGAGCGGGCCGTAGACGGTGTCGAAGGAACCGCTGATGTCCAGGTACAGGCTGAGTACCCAGGTGAGTGCGGTCCACAGCACCAGGTAGACGACGGCGCCGAAGGCCAGCCAGGTGTAGCCGGGCTGCTGACGGCGTGGCGAGCGGCGGAAGATGGCGCTCGCCGAGATCAGGGCGAGGAGCAGCCCGAGCGGCCAGCGGATGATCTCCCAGGCCGTCTTGGCGCCTCCGTCGAGGTGGTAGACGGCCACGACGGAGGCCGCCAGGTCGCCGCCGGCCACCATGATGATGAATCCGAGGCCGAGCGGTATCCCCGCACTCAGCGACATGACGAGGCCGCGCAGGTACTTCTGGTGGAAGACCCGGTCACGCTCGTTGCCGTAGATCCGGTTGGCGCCGCGCTCTATCTGGCACATCGCCGTCGTCACGTTGACCACCGAGAACACCGCGCCGAACCAGAGGGCGACCGCCGCGCCGTCGCCCGCCTTGTGCCGGCTGCGTTGCAGCGCGTCATCGACGACCTCTGCGCTCGGTCCGGCGGCGAGCCGGTGGATGGTCAGTTCGGCCACCCGGCCGATGTTCTCGGTGTGCAGGGTGGTGGACAGCCCGACGAAGGCGATGGCGAGCGGGATCACCGCCAGCACGGTCTGGAGAGCGAGCGCCCGCGAGTGGCTGAACCCGTCGGCGTAGCGGAACCGGATGAAGGAATCGCGCAGCAGCGGCCAGCCGCCGTAGCGGCGCAAAGACGCCAGCGCCTCGTCGGCCGACAGCTCCTCGCCGCTCATGTCCCGTGTCACCGGGACCTTGGTGGCCGTACCCATCACTTCTCCCGCGACGGCAGCAGCACGGTCAGCGCGCCCGGGCGGACCTCGGCGGTGATACGACGGCCGGGGCCGACCGGATCTCCGTCGAGCTCCCGCGACTGCGGTGTGTCGAAGGTGATGTCGGCGCGCTTGAACGTGAAGAACTCCACCGGCACGCCCTTCCCGGAGTCGTCACCGGTCGCAAGGGTCCGCGGGGCGGTCCCGGCGGAGGTACCGGGGCGCCGCATCAGGGTGCGCACGGCGCGGATCCAGCCGCCGGGGCCACGCGGGTCCAGGACGAGCAGGTCGAGCAGGCCGTCGTCGGGCTGGGCCTCCGGCAGCAGGGTCATCCCGCCCTGCACCGTGCCCACGTTGCCGACGAGCACCATCCGGGCCGTGCGGCTGAAGGCGGGCGCGTCGTCGAGTCGGACCGTCAGGCGCATCCGGGGGGTCCGCAGGGTGCCGACACCGGCCAGGACGTAGGCGGGCCAGCCCAGGTGGGCCTTGGCACGCGGGTCGGTGTGTTCCATCATCGCCGCGTCGAGGCCGGCTCCGGCCATGGCGGTGAAGTGGGTGCCCTGGAGATCGTCGCCCTCGATGTGGCCCAGGTCGAGTCGGTGCGGGCGGCCGGTCAGCGCCGCCTCGAGCGCGGCTGTGGAGGCGAGCGGCAGCCCCAGGTTGCGGGCCAGCAGGTTGCCGGTGCCGCTGGGGACGATGGCCAGCGGTACGTCGCTGTCGGCCATGGCGTCGGCGACGGCGCGGACGGTGCCGTCACCGCCGCAGACCACAACGACGGTCGCGCCCTCGCGGATCGCGCGGGTGGCCTGCCCCGCGCCCGGGTCGTCGGCGGTGGTCTCGATGAACACCGGGTCGCGGTGGCCGTGCCGCTCCAGCGTCTCGCGCAGCTCCTCGCGCGCGGCGGCGTCGGTGACAGTGGGATTGACGATCACGGCGGTGCTGCCGGCCGGGCGTTCCTCATGCCCCTCGTCGGCGGCACGGGCGGCCGGGACGGTGGCCTTGGCGGGCGGCGCCGCCACGGACTTGTCGACGAACAGGGCCCGGCCGACGATCAGCAGGGACAGCCCGCCGTTGGCCATACCGCCCAGGACGTCCGTGGGGTGGTGCATGCCCCGGTAGAGACGGGCGAAGGCCACGATCAGGGGCAGGAGCAGCAGCAGTCCGCCCACGACCTTGCGCCAGGGCCCCCGCATGCGGGACAGCACGATCACCGAGAGACCCGCGTACAGGGCGGTCGCCGCACCGGTGTGACCGGAGGTGTAGCTGGAGGTGGGCGGTGAGGCGTCGAGGCGGTCCACCTCGGGCCGGTGACGGTCCACCGACATGGTGATCACCAGGAACACCAGCGACTGGAGGGAGACCCCGACAGCAAGGAAGACGGCCTGACGCCACATCGGCAGTCGAGGTATCAGGATCAGGGCCAGGCAGGCCAGCAGTGTGCCGATGACGACCGTAAGGGTGTTGCCGGCCTCCGAGGCGATGAAGGACAGGGTGTTGAAAGTGCCCGTACGGACGTTCTCGAAGCCCTCGTTGACGTTGTCCTCGACCGTCAGCGGCCACACGTCCTTGGCGGGACCGGTGATGAGAAGACCGATCCCCACCATCAGGGCCGCCTGGCAGACGGTCAGCACACCGATGCGTGCGGCGGTCTTGCCGGTGCCCCGGGGCATGGTGAACGAGCGGGTGGGTCGCGCGTTCTCCGCTCGGGCGCCGGTGGTTCCGGCGGATCTGTCCGGCACGGTCGTAGGCATCAGGGACTCCCAGGGTCAGCGCAGTACGGCTGGCTTCGGCCCGGTCGGGCGCTCCTCCCGGGTCCACCGCCGTTTGCCCCCGAACCCCTGGAACAGGCCTGTCAGCTCGTGGAAATACGCCAAACCCCTGATTTCGACCGCGGATATGCGTCCTGGTCCGATCGCGGACAGGTGACGGGGACGGCCCCGGCCGCGCCGCTGTGCCGCGACACACCCGAGGCCGTCCCCGACGTGGCTTCCTGAAGTCATGGTTTCCCGGAGCCCGGACGGGCCGGCCGACTCCGGTCGCCCGCCGCCTCAGCCGTGGTACGTGATGTACCCGTTGCCGTCACGGTCGTTGGACGACGCGCTGTACGCGTGCACGTCGGCGCGGGCGCCGGACGGCTTGTACAGGTAGATGGTGTCCTTGTCGTTGTTCCAGAGGAAGTTGCAGTTCTGGCGGTAGACGACGTTGTTCGCGTCCGAGTCGGTGCCGTGTCCGCCGCGGAGCTTGATGTAGTCCCCGGGCTGGAGGTAGTGGTTCGACGGGAACGTGAAGGTGGTGCCCACGGCGTCCTTGACGACGTAGCCCTTCAGGTTCACCGTCGCGCTGGACGAGTAGTTCTTGATCGTCAGGTACTCGCTCCGGGTGTTGCCCGTGGAGCAGCTGTTGGAGTCCCGGCCCGGAGCGTCGTACTGCACGCCCTTGACCTTCAGCGCGGACGAGTACTCGGTGGCCTGCGCCGGAGTGGCGGCGACGGCCGCGAACGCCCCGGCAGCGGCTGCGGTGACTGCCAGGGCAGCACGAATACGCATGAGGATTCCCCCCTCAGTGGTGCGGATGAAGCTCCAGGAGCATATCGAGCGTGTGACTGCGAGGTGACAGGAATGTGTGGGCAACGTAAAGAGCGCCCCGGGTGCAGGGGTGGGGCGAGCCGATTCCGACCGCCTGACCTGGTGTGACGTCGCCCACCTCCCCTTGTCGCCGCGAAGAAGGCCTACCTAAGTTGTGTCCCATGGATCCCCATACGTCCCCCGCACCCCAGGACCGCGACGGAGCAACCGCGGGCGGCGCCGACAGGTCGGCTGCTCCCGCGCTGGTGGACTTCACCGTCGACCTCACCGCGCACGAGGCCCTGCGGCAGACCGAGGTCCTGGCCGCGCTCGGTCCCGACTGGGATCCGATCGAGGCGCTGCGCGGCGAGGAGGCCGCCCGCGCCCTCCTCTACTCCGGCCTCGACGCGGAACAGCAGCGCGTGTACGACGATCTCGTCGCGGCCGGAGTGCTGCCGCGGCGCGGAGACGGCAGTGCTGCCGCTTGATCCCCAGGCGGACGTCGGACGCCGTGCCTGGGTGACCTGCCCGAACTGCGCGGACAACCGCGGGTGCGCGTCGTGCGGGCAGCGTCGGTCGTGCTCCGAACACTGGCGCTACCTGCTCTCCACCACCGGAAGCCTGCTGCATCTGCAGTGTCCGTCCTGCACTCATGTGTGGACCCACGAGACCGGCTTCGGCGCCACCCGTTCCTGGTGGGACCGGATCACGGGCGGCCGCTCGAAGCGCTGACGCACGCCGGGAGATATCCTCCGAAGGCCCCAGGCGGGTCGAGGATCTCCGATGCGCCGCTGTGGGAAGATCGCAGCCCCGCACGACAGAAGTCCGGGCCCGCGCACGTCGTCGTTCACAGATTCGATGACGCTCGTGGCCCACCGGTGGATGACGGACCGGTCCGCGCGGGTAAAGAACCTGTGCGCACCTGCGCGAAGACCCCCACTGCCGAAGGACTGCCGGTCTTGGACCTCCCACACTCCGAAAGCCCTGCCGCACGACGTCCGGGGCGGACATGGACCGTCCGCATCTCCGGCCACAGTGACCGCACGGCGTCCGTCTCCTGCTCCTCTCCCTGCGCGATGCCGCCGCGCTCCCGCGACCTCGCCTCCCTGCGCCGCTTCGCCGAGGCCCATGTCGGCGCGCACGCCCGGGCCGCCACCGTGCATCCCGACGCCGCCTGTGCCTGCCGGCAGACGCAGTGCGCCTCCCACGAGGACAGTCAGGTCCACTGCGCGGGCAGCGTGCTGCTCGTCCTGCGGCACGACCCGGCCGTCGGTCAGGTGTGGACCCTGATGGAAGTCTGCGCCGCCTGCGCCCCCTTGATGACCCACACCCGCGTTCTCGGCCGAGCCCTCCCTCGCACCAGGACACCCGTCGCGCCGGCACCGGCGACCCCTGGTGCCGGGACCCCGGCGGCCGTGCCCGCGGTGCCCGGCGGCTTCAGCGCGCCGAGCGGCCCCGGCTTCAACAGTGGTGACGCACCCGCGGCACCGTCACGGTCCCGCTCCGGCGGCCGCGGCCGTCCCCAGCCCCGGCAGGGCCGCCGGGACCAGGGCAGATCCTCCCGCGGCTGACCACGGCGCGCCGCGGTCACGCGGGGCGCCACCGGTTCTCGGCGCGTGGGATCCCGGTGCGAGGGCCGGGGAACACGCCCATCTCCGCCGGCGATCCGCCGGCGGAATTCCCTCACGCGGCCGGGCTGTCCAGCGGGCGCAGCTCGTCGGCGTACGAGACGGAGACGCGGCGCATGAGTCCGTCCCCGGTGATGTCGTACTGTCCCAGGCGCCACAGCGGCGGCGAGTAGGCGTGCAGCGAGACCGCGTCGTCGGTGGCGCCGGTGAGCCGGTGGATGTGCTCGGGACCGAAGCAGAACGACTCGCCCGCGCCGACCGCCACCGACAGATGACGGCCGCCTATCCGGGGGTTGGACTCGTTCAGCACCCCCTGGACGACCCGGACCGCGCCCGCCGAGATGTCGTGGTCGTGCCAGCCGGTGTCGTTCTGCCGGGTCCAGCACAGCAGCCAGACGTCGACGTACTCGTCGCGGTGCAGCGACGCGTAGTGCCGCTCCTCGTGGGAGAAGGCGACCTGGTCGCGCCAGAGTTCGGGCCGGGCTGCCAGACCGTCGACGAGCCGCTGGAGTTCGTGCTTGTCGAGCGTGCGGTCCGGCAGGGACGAGTACGTCACGGCGGTGTTCCCTTCCAGGATGGGCCCGTCGCACGGATCAGACGCGGCCGTGCAGCAGGCGGGCGGGGTTGACGGTGCGCAGGGCGTGGACGGCGGCGTCCGCGCCCAGATCGGGGACGACGGGAGGGGCGTAGGGCCGGTCGCTCCCGCTCACGACGACGTCGATGCCGGCGGCCCGGACCAGGGCGTCCACCGCGCGCGTGCCGTAGGAGGAGGTGTCGTAGAAGACGTCGAAGTCGACCTCGCCGCGCCCGCCGCCCCGCGCCGCGAGCCGTTCGCCGTGCAGCGGCGCCAGACCCGCGAGCGCCGCGAAGCAGACCCGCAGCCCCGGATGACGGGCACGGCCGAAGGCCCGGAACGCGAACCACGCGCTGTGCAGCTGCTGTTGGTAGGGGACCAGGGCCGCCCACCAAGAGGGGGCCCCGGGACCGGAGGGGGCCGCGCCCGGATGGACGAACAGTGGTCTGTCCAGACGTGTCAGCAGGTCGAGCAGGGGAGCGCACGTGCGCCAGCCGGCGGCGTCCAGCAGTGCTGTGGCCGGGAGTTGCAGTCCCGCACAACCCTGCCGGAGCGTCTGCTCCACCACGTCGGGGTCCGGCGCGCTCAGGCAGGGGGAGGCCCAGACGCCGAACGGCGCGGGCAGCGCCAGAGCGCCCGCGTGGAAGGCATCGAGCAGGGGCAGCGACTCGGCCGGCGGCAGGTACTCGATGCCCAGCGGGCTGGACAGCGACACCAGGGCGAGGCCGAGACCGTCGGCGACGGCCAGCCGCGCACGGGCCTCGACGTCGTGGTCACCGGGGTCCACCGCGAACGGCGGCTCGCCCTCCAGGTGCAGCGTCCAGCCGTCGAGACGTGGAGGCGCGGTGCGCGCCCTGAGCAGCTCGACGAAGGCGGGAGGCCATATGTGCTGGTGGACGTCGATGGGCACCCTGAAGTCCTCGGAGGTCCGTGCGGTGTGGCGGGAGCAGCGATCGGTCATCGGTTAAGCGCTTCAGTGATGCGCTTAACTTAAGCGATTAACAACCTGGCGTGTCAAGCAGGTGCCCGCGATCCGGACGCGGCCCGGTAGGCTTCCCGGCATGGTCAGGCCCCCGAAGCGCACCACCCTCAGGGAGGTGGCCGAGGCCACCGGCCTCTCCACCGCCGCGGTCTCCTACGCCCTGCGCGGCAAACACGTCTCCAAGGAGACCGAGGAACGCGTGCGCAAGGCCGCGGCCGAGCTCGGCTACGAGGCCGACCCCATCGCCCGGGCCCTCGCCAGCGGCCGCACCAGCATGGTCGGCGTCCTCGCGGGCGACCTCCAGGACCTGTGGCAGCAGCAGTTGATGGCCGCCATCGGCCGCGAACTCCTCGCCGGCGACCGCTACGCGCTGATCCTCGACGCGGGCGGCGACCCCGACCGGGAACTCGTCCT
Source organism: Streptomyces sp. M41(2017) (assembly GCF_002078175.1). GTDB lineage: Bacteria > Actinomycetota > Actinomycetes > Streptomycetales > Streptomycetaceae > Streptomyces. Next base: position 5,716,459 of record NZ_MWFK01000001.1, read on the forward strand.
CGCCAAGCAACTGCGCGACCAGCGCGTCGACGCTCTCCTCGTGTCCCCCGTGAACCCGGCCGCCGAGGAGTGGACGGCGATCGCCGACGCCCTGCCCGTCGTCGCGGTCGGAGACTCACTGAGCCGGGCCCGCACGGTCGGGCAGGTCATCTTCGACAACCGGGCCGGCATCGACGCCGTCCTGGAATACCTCCACGGACTCGGCCACCGCCGGGTCACCGTCCTGACCCCGACCCGGCCGAGCACCCCCGACCGGCCCGCCGACGTGTACGTGCGCGAGGCGGCCGACCGCATAGGGCTGCGGGCCGAACTCGTGCCCTGTCCACAGGAGTTGGGCGCGGCGACCGTCGTCGCCCGAGGCGTTCTCGAAGGGGACGTGCGGGCCACCGCCGTCTTCTGCTTCTCCGACTCGCTCGCCTACGGCGTGTACGCGGCCGCGGCCGAGGCCGCGCTCGTCGTGGGACGGGACGTCTCCGTGGTCGGCTTCGACGACCACCCCGTCTCCCGCGTTCTCACCCCACCGCTGACCACCGTCGGTTGGGGGCTGACCCAGATCGCCGCGGAGGCCGCCCGGCTGACCGCCTCCGCGATCGAGGGCAAGCGCGTGCGCAAGAAGCGGATCCTGTGCGCCCCGATGATGTGCGCCCGCGGCTCGGCCGTCGCCCTCTGAGCATCCGGCGCACCGTACGGGTCAGGGGCAGTGGTACGTGAGCCGCGTCTCGACGCTGCGGCGCACCGGGGACAGCACACGCAACTCGGCACGCGCCGTGTACCGGCCTTCCCCTTGGAAGGTCCACAACAGGTGCAGGTGCGCCCGTTCCTGACCTTGTGTCATCTCCTCGTGCAGCACCTTCGAGGAGGTGCCGTCGCTGCGCACCCAGCGGTAGGCGAGTTCCCCCGGCCGGCCGTCGGTGGTGACGGCGGCGACGATGTCCACGGTCGTGTCGCATCCGGGCGAGGACGACGTGGCGGAGACCGCGATGCCCTCGACGCCCACGGAGGGCCCGGAGCGGTGCCACAGGAGGAACGCGACGACGGCCAGAAGCGCCAGGGCCGGCAGGACGTGCCGCCGCCAGGTCCGGCGGGGAGTCGGGACCGAGACGGGCGCCGCAGTCGATCGGCGTACGGTGTCCGCGTTCACCCCGGGCCCGAAGCGCAGCAGGGTTCCCTCGACCCGGTCGGGCGGTGTGTCGGGCACCGTCGGCTCCGACAGCGCCCGGGTGGTCGAAGTCCCGCCGAGGGCAAGAGTGTCGGAGGCCCGCGTGCCGGTCTGGTCGGTCTCGGCGGTGTCGGGCCGCTGGATCCAGTGGCTGGCCAGCACGGTCGCGCTGTAGTCGTCGTCGGACGGCGCGGGAGCGCCGGGGTGTTCGTTCATCCGATCGTGCACCGCCTCGTCATCAGCTGCTGCGAGGCGCCGCCGTCCGCGGAGACGGGCTGCGTCCCGGCCCGGACACTCCAGTAGCAGCCCGTGCCCTGGAAGGTGTGGTCGAGGGCGATGGTGTACTGGGTCGAGCCGCTGCGCCGGTAGGTGTCAGCCCCTCCGTCTGGGGCGCCGGGCTGTCCACTGGCGTCACCGGTGGACCACGTGACCGTGATGTCGACGGGGCCGGTTCCGTCCGTGGTGACGGTGACCGACGCTGTGGCGGTCGCCGTGCCGGTCTGCCGGAAGCCGCCGAACACCACCGACTTGACGCCGACTTCGGGCGACGGGGAGGTCGTCGTGGGTGCGGCCGTCGTGGGTGCCGAGGTCGTCGGCGGCGCGAGGGTGGCGGTGGTGGATGCCGACGAAGGCGTCGGTGTCACGCTGCCGTCGGTCGGAGGGGCGGACGCGGTCACCGTGGGGACGGTCGAGTCGGACGACGACGCGGACGGTGTCGGGGAATCCGGGTCCGCCGTCACGGGGATCCCGCCGGTCGCGTCCGGGTGTGCACTCGTGGTGGCGAGGGCCTGTGTCGCCTGTCCCGGGTCGCCGAGGCCGGGCGCCTGCCGGTCGATGCCGTACGTCAGCAGGAGGGCCGCGACGATCGCGGCCACCGAGACGAGCAGCGAACGGCCGCCAGGACGCCAGGCACGCAGCACGTCGGGAGTCCTGCCGAGGACGGTGCGCGCCGTGTCCGTGACGCTGTTGCGCGGCGTGGCGGGGGCATGGGGCAGAAGGAGCAGCGAGAGCGCGGCGAGAGCCGCGAGGCGTCCCCGTCCGCGTTCCTCCCAGTCCGGTCCGTACGCGCGGCCCGCGGTGGCCTCCAGCTCCGCCACGAAGTCCTCGGCGTCGGTGGGACGTTGCTCGGGCGTCTTCGCCAGCCCGCGGCGCACCAGGGAGCGGACGGGCTCCGGCGCCTCGTCGGCGGGGATGGGTCCGTCCACGTGCTGCAGCGCGAGCTCGGCGAGGTTCTCGCCCGTGTAGGGCTTCCGGCCGGTGAGGCATTCGAAGAACGTGGCGGTCGCGGCGTACACGTCGGCGGCCGGGGACGCGGGGGCGCCGGTCCACTGTTCCGGAGCCATGTACGACGGAGTGCCCGCGATACCCGCGGTCGTGCCGTCGGCGGCGGCGATCCCGAAGTCCACCAGCTTCGAGGTGCCGTCGGAACGGACGAGCACGTTCTCCGGCTTGTAGTCGCGGTGCACCACGCCGATCCGATGGGCGTCCGCGAGCCCGAGCAGGGAGCCCTTGAGCAGGACGAGCGCGGCCTCGGGGGAGAGGGGCGCCTCCCTGCCGAGCAGCGTCCGCAGACTGACGCCGTCGACCAGTTCCATGACGATCGCCGCGCCGTCCGGGCTCTCCACGTACTCGTACAGTCCTGCCACGTGGGCGCTGCGCAGGCCTCCGAGCAGCCGGGCCTCCGCCCTGAACTCCCGCACGAAACCCGGGCGGGTACGCAGCGACTCACTCAGATACTTGACCGCGACGGGCAGCCCCGTCTCCCGGTGCACGGCCAGCGCGACCCGTCCGCTCGCCCCCGACCCGAGTTCCCGTGACTCGGCGTACCCCGGTACCGCCCACGTGCTCATGCCCCACCCCCCGAGACCTGGGACACGTGAGGCGCTCCGGCCCCCACGCGCTCCCAGCCGTGTGCTGTGAGACACGATCCAGGCCGGATCGGTTCCAGCCGTCAGGGACCGGAACACCAGGCCTGCCACGCCTCCTCGGCGCAGCCGTGCCAGCGCACACGGCGGTCGCGGGCGAGGAGGGAACGCCAGGGTTCTTCGGCCATGACGTGGAACACGCGGGGGCCGTCGGGCAGGAACGCGCCGCGCGGTTCCTGGGCACCGGACAGCTGGGCCTGCCGCAGGTCGAGGAAGACCACGGCCTGCTGCCCGCACCTCTCCCGCAGCACGGCGGAGAGGTACGGGGCCGCGGACCGCGGAAGCCGCCCCTCCACCACGATCCAGCTGCGGCGGCCCGCCAGCGCGATGATCCGGGCACGAGCCGATCCCGCCATGACCGTCCTCCCTCGGAGTCCTCCTCAGTCATCCGTAGCCGGAGCGGTCGCGGATTGGCCCGATGCGGCAACGGAAGTGGATCGGTTCGCGGACCCTGCCTCCGCCGGGCTCCCGGACGAGGCCGTTCGGTCGACACGCGCCGCCCTCCTCGGGTGAAGCGGGTCGTCCTGGAGAGCGGTGGGCAGGACCTCAGGCTCAGTTGATGTCGAACGTGACGACGGCCCGAGCGGGGGAACGGAACCGGCCGGGGACGACGGGGGACCGCTCGATCAGGACGTTCACTCCAGTACCCGGGCCCCTGGTGATGTAGCTCCAGGCGGGTCCCTTCAAGGCCGGGCCGCACAGTCCCTTGGGGAGTTCCCCCTCGTCCGTCGCGAGCGCGTAGGCGCTGCCGTACTGCTCGTCGAACGGCTTCGCGTCCTGCGGCAGGAGTCCCGCGCGGTGCAGGTAGTCCGGCATCCGGTCGCTGAGGAAGGAGACCTGGGCGGTGCCCTCGCGGGTGGCGTAGTGGACGTCCGAAGCATCCGCGGGGAGCGGGACGCCGCCGGCCGAGATCACTTTGGGCAGCTCGGTCGTGCTGCCCTCACAGGCCCGCGCGTCCCCGAACGGCTTGAACAGCTCGTCCTGGAACAGCCACACGATCCCGCCCGCGAGCAGGGCGAGGACGACGACCGCGACGCCCGTGCGGACCGGCCAGCGCCGTGCGCCCCCGCGGCCGGCGTCCGGCGCGTCCTCCGGGTTCGGCGCCGCGGTCTCTTCGAGGGTCGCTCTGCCGCCGCTCATCGGCCGACCTCCAGGTCCGCGAGATCCTCGGCGGTCAGCTTCAGCGTGCCCGCGTCGATGTTCTCCTCCAGGTGGGCGGGTGATCCCGTGCCGGGGATGAGGAGGATGTTCGGTGACCGGGCGAGCAGCCAGGCGAGGGCCACCTGCGGCACGGTCGCGCCGTGACGGGCGGCGACGGTGTCCAGTCGCTCGGCGGTGACGGGCTGGAAGCCGCCCACCGGGAAGAAGGGCACATACGCGATGCCGGCAGCGGCGCAGGCGTCGACGAGGACGTCGTCGTCCCGTCGGGACAGGTTGTAGAGGTTCTGGACGCAGGCGATCGGAGCGATCGCGCGCGCAGCCTCGAACTCCTCCAGCGTGACGTTGGAGACACCGAGGTGCCGGATGAGGCCCTCGTCGCGCAACGCGAGCAGGGCCTCCAGAGGATCCGCGAGGGAGGCGCCGGGCCGGTCGACGTCACCCATGCGCAGGTTCACCACGTCGAGCCGGTCCAGGCCCAGGGAGCGGAGGTTCGCCTCCACGCCGCGGCGCAGGTTGTCGGGGGTGAGGCCGGTCTTCCGGTCGGCGGGCAGCGCGATGTCGGCCCCCTCGACCAGCGCGCCCACCTTCGTCACGATCACCAGGTCGTCCGGGTAGGGGTGCAGCGCCTCCCGGATCAGCTCGTTGGCGGCCACCCCGTCCCGGGCGTAGTAGTGCGAGGTGTCGAGATGGTTCACCCCACGCTCCACGGCGCGGCGCAGGACGCCGAGAGCGGTCTCCCGGTCCGGCCGGTCGCCCCGCGGCCAGCCGGTCAGCTTCATCGTCCCGTAACCGATGCGTGCGACGTTCAGGTCGCCGCCCAGTGCCCATCGTTCTGCTGTCACGATCATCACCTTAGTGGGCCGCGTTCAGGTGCGATCTTGTCGACCGGATCCGAAGAAGACGTCGAACGGGCGGCAGCTTCGGGTCGGTTGTGTTGCCGCCGTCATGATCAGCGGATCCGGGCGGTGGACGGACGAAGGGACGACGGCCGGGAGACGCCCCGTGGCGTCTCCCGGACGTCGTCCCTCGTGGGTCAGGACCCGGACAGCTCCGCGCGGACCGTGCGGGCCGCGGTGACCAGGTTCTCCAGAGAGGCTCGGGTCTCGGGCCAGCCGCGGGTCTTCAGCCCGCAGTCGGGGTTGACCCACAGGCGTTCGGCCGGGATGGCCTCAAGTCCCTTGCGCAGCAGGGCGGACGCCTCGTCGGCGCTCGGCACACGCGGTGAGTGGATGTCGTAGACCCCCGGGCCCGCCTCGCGCGGATAGCCGTGCTCGGCGAGTTCGCCGGCGACCTGCATGTGGGACCGCGCGGCCTCCAGGCTGATGACGTCGGCGTCGAGGTCGTCGATCGCCTGGACGATGTCCCCGAACTCGGCGTAGCACATGTGGGTGTGGATCTGCGTGTCCGGCCGGACACCCGCGGTGGTGAGGCGGAACGCCTCGGTCGCCCAGTCCAGATAGGCGGGGCGGTCCGTCGCGCGCAGCGGCAGGGTCTCGCGCAGTGCGGGTTCGTCGACCTGGATCACCGAAGTGCCCGCCGCCTCCAGGTCGTTCACCTCGTCGCGCAGGGCGAGGGCGACCTGTCGGGCGGTGTCGCCGAGCGGCTGGTCGTCGCGGACGAAGGACCAGGCGAGCATCGTGACCGGCCCGGTGAGCATGCCCTTGACGGGCCGGTCGGTGAGCGACTGGGCGTACGTCGTCCAGCGCACCGTCATCGGCTCCGGGCGGGAGATGTCGCCGGCCAGGACCGGCGGCCGCACGTACCGGGTGCCGTAGGACTGGACCCAGCCGTGCTGCGTGGCCAGGTAGCCGGTGAGCTGTTCGGCGAAGTACTGCACCATGTCGTTGCGCTCGGCCTCGCCGTGCACGAGGACGTCCAGGCCGGTCTTCTCCTGGAAGGCGATGACCTCGCCGATCTCGCTCCTGATGCGCTCCTCGTATCCGGCGACGTCGGTGCGTCCGGTGCGCAGGTCGGCCCGGGCCGCGCGGAGTTCGGTGGTCTGGGGGAACGAGCCGATGGTGGTGGTCGGCAGCAGCGGGAGGCCGAGGTGGGCGCGCTGGGCGACGGTCCGTTCGGCGTAAGGCTGCGAGCGGTGGGAGTCGGTGGCCGTGATGGCGGCGGCGCGGGCGCGTACGGCGGGGTCGTGGGTGAGCGCCGAGCCCGTGCGGGCGGTGAGATCGGCCCGGTTGGCGGCGAGTTCGGTCGCGATGGCGTCCGTGCCGTGCGACAGCCCCCGGGCGAGCGTGACGATCTCGGCGGTCTTCTGGCGGGCGAAGGCGAGCCAGCGCAGGACCTGCGGTTCGATGGCGCGCTCGACGGCGGTGTCCAGAGGCACGTGCAGCAGCGAGCAGGAGGCGGCCACGTCGACCTGCCCGGCCAGACCCAGCAGGGTGCCCAGTGTGGCGAGCGACCTCTCCAGGTCGTTGACCCAGATGTTGCGGCCGTCGACGACCCCGGCGACGAGCCGCTTGCCCGGCACACCGCCGACGGCGGCGAGCGCGTCCAGGTTCGCGGCCGCCGCGTCGGTGAAGTCGAGGGCGAGTCCCTCGACCGGAGCCTTGGCGAGGACGGGCAGGGCTTCGCCGAGCCGGTCGAAGTACGACGCGACGAGCAGCTGCGGACGGTCGGTGCGAGCGCCGAGGACGCGGTAGGCGCGCTCGGCGGCGTTCAGTTCGGCGTGCGTACGGTCCTGGACGAGAGCGGGTTCGTCGAGCTGGACCCACGGGGCGCCTGCGGCACGCAGGTCGGCGAGCACCTCGGTGTAGACGGGCAGCAGCCGGTCCAGGAGGGTCAGCGGGTCGAAGTCCGCGGACACACCCGGGGCGGGCTTGGCGAGGAGCAGGTAGGTGATGGGGCCGACCAGGACGGGACGGGCCGACAGGCCGAGCCCCAGGGCCTCCTCGAGTTCGGCGACCTGCTTGGACGAGTCGGCGGTGAAGACGGTGTCGGGGCCCAACTCGGGGACCAGGTAGTGGTAGTTCGTGTCGAACCACTTGGTCATCTCCAGCGGCGCCACGTCCTGGGTGCCGCGGGCCATCGCGAAATAGCCGTCGAGGGCGTCGGCGGTGACGGCCTCCCGGTGACGCTCGGGGACGGCGCCGACCATGACGCTGGTGTCCAGGACGTGGTCGTAGTACGAGAAGTCGCCGGTCGGTACTTCGCCGATGCCGGCTTCGGCGAGCTGCCGCCAGGTGGAGCTGCGCAGTTCGGCCGCGGTGGCACGGAGGGCGTCGGCGCTGACACGGCCCTTCCAGTAGCCCTCGATCGCCTTCTTCAGTTCCCGGTTCGGACCCTGGCGGGGGTAGCCGTACACGGTGGCCCGTGCTGCCGCGGCTGCGGTCTTCGTGGTCACGGAAATCTCCTTCGCGAGATGTCTCCCTGGATCCCGATGGGAGCCGCGAGCGCGAAGGGTGACGTACCGGGCGGGAGGACGTGGCGCGCCGGAGCGCGGCCGTGCCGCCAGGTATGTACGCCGACCCGCCCACGAGGTCACCGGGATGTCCGCACGCGATGGGTCGCGCACGGGCAGCGGGCAGGTCTTCGGACTCGCGGGCACGCCCTCCGGACGGAGGTCACCTACTGGCCGTCGCTTCCCAGACCCGGCCGGGCCCAGTGCGTATGACGGCGGTCGTTCCCGCTCACCGCTGCGGGGCAGTCCCGGATTCCCACCGGGTTCCCTCTTACGACGCATCCCGCCTGGCGGACGGGGCGAACCAGCTGCGGACATCACCCTATGCGGACGGACGCCGTGCTGGGGAGAACGCCCACATCCCGGACGGTCGTACGCGACGCCCGGATGGGGATCCGAGCACGTCAACGGGTGTACGGAGGGCGGCGGACGGCCCTGGAGACGCGCCCGCGCCCGCGTCCCGTCAGGCGGAAGGCCCGGGGAAGCCCCGGGTGCCGTCGAAGGCGAGTTTCGCGAACCGTTCGCCGATACGCCGGTGGGTGGCGGCGTCGGGGTGGAGCGCGTCGGGCAGCGGCAGTTCGACGGCATCGGCCTCTCCGTACAACTCCCGTCCGTCGAGGTAGTACAGGTTCGGGTCCGCGGCGGCCCGCTGCTCCACGATCCCGGCGAGTTCGGCACGGATGATCTGGAGCGTCAGCTTTCCGCTCGCGCGCTCGGCGGGGTCGCCGGCGGCGCGGAACCGCAGTCGTCCGCTGCTCAGCGCCGTGAGGTCCGGCAGGCTCGGGCCGGGCGTGTCCTCGTGGATCGGGCACAGGATGGGGGAGAGGACCAGCAGCGGTGCGGTGGGGTGGCCCTCGCGGACGGTGTCCAGGAAGCCGTGCACGGCGGGCGTGAAGGCCCGCAGTCGCATCAGGTCCGTGTTGACGACGTTGATGCCCAGCTTGACGCTGATGAGGTCGGCGGGGGTGTCGCGCAGGGTACGGGCGGTGAACGGGTCCAGCAGGGCGCTGCCGGCCAGTCCCAGGTTGATGAGTTCCACCCCGGCCAGCGAGGCGGCCAGTGCGGGCCAGGTCGTGCTGGGGCTCGCGGCGTCGGAGCCCTGGCTGATCGAACTGCCGTGATGCAGCCACACCGAGCGGCCGTGGTCCGGCGTGGGCTCGACGGGGGCGTCGGTGCGCAGGGCCACGAGTTCGGCGGTCTCGTTGTGCGGCAGCCAGATCTCGACGTCCTTCGGGCCGTCGGGCAGGTCCGTGAAACGAACGGTGCCGACCGGGCCGGGTGTGGTCGTCGCCGAGCCCGTGGTCATGTCGAGGGTGAGCGTGTTGCCGCCCGATGCGGTCGACCCATCCAGAAGGCGCCCGTCGACCACGAGGTCGTACCGCCCGTCGGGCCGTGGCGGGGCGCCCACGTAGACCCGCTTGGTCGGGAGGGTGTCCAGCTCGATGGTCGTGGCGCGCGTGCTGAAGGCCAGCCGAACGCCCGAGGGCTGGGCCTCCGCCATGGCCAGTTGAGCGTCGGCGCACTGGGCGCGGGCCCGGGCGGGCAGCCGGTGGGGCAGCAGACCGACGGCGGTGCGCTCCAGCTCGATGGCGCCCCGCACCAGGTCGGCGGTGACGGGTGTGGTGATCCGGTCGTGCTCGCTCTGCATGATGATCTGAGCCTGTCGTTCGGGGGATTCGTACGGTGCCGACGCTGCGGAACCCGGCGAGCGCTGTCTGCCGGTGAACCCGTCGGTCCTGCCGCCTCGGTCAGGGCGCGGGCCAGTTCCGCAGCAGGGAGTCCAGGGCGTCCAGGACGCGTGACCAGCTCTCCTGCGAGTCCGGGGCGCTGTGACTGAACCCGCCCGACATCTCCAGACTGACGTAGCCGTGGAAGACGCTCCCGAGCATGCGGACCGCATGGGTCTGGTCGGGTTCCACCAGGTCGTAGCCCCGCAGGATCGCCCGCGTCATCTGTGAGTGCCGCCCGCCCGCGCTGGCGGCGGCCGCCTCCGGGTCCAGCCGCAGCTGCGCCGCGGCATAGCGGCCCGGGTGCTCGCGTGCGTAGTCGCGGTAGACGTTCGCGAAGGCGGTCAGGGCGTCCTTCCCGGCGCGTCCGGCCAGGGCTGTCGCCCCACGGTCGGCGAGCTCGTCGAGGGCGAGCAGGGCGATCCGTGTCTTGAGGTCGTGCGAGCTCTTCACATGCGAGTAGAGACTCGCGACCTTGACGTCGAACTGCCTGGCCAGCGCAGAGACGGTCACCTGGTCGAAGCCGACCTCGTCGGCCAGCTCGGCTCCCGCCCGCGTCAGACGTTCCGTGGTCAGTCCTGCACGAACCATAGTGATCCTCTCTTCCGGCAGAACTGATTATGCATTTGCCTAATAGGTTTAGGCAAATTAGCGTAGGTGTCATGAAGCCGTTGACCGAGCAAGAGATCCGTGCCGCCTTCGTGAACTGCACGAAGGGCGAGGCGAAGCGCCTCTCCGTCCCGCGCGACCTGGCCGACCGCCCCTGGGACGACCTCGACTACCTCGGCTGGCGCGACCCCCAGTCACCCGAACGCACCTACATCGTCGTCGAGTTGGACGGCGGCCTCCGCGCGCTGGCCCTGCGCTGCCCCGCCCAGACCTCCGGGCATATGCGCCGCAGCATGTGCTCGCTGTGCGTGACCACCCACACCGGAGGCGTGTCCCTCATGGTCGCGCCCAAGGCGGGCAAGCAGGGGCAGCAGGGCAACTCGGTGGGCGCCTACATATGCAGCGACCTCGCCTGCTCGCTGTATGTGCGCGGCAAGCGCGACGCGGGCGTCGGCGGACGGATGCACGAGTCGCTGACCCTGGAGGAGAAGATCCAGCGCACCGTGACGAACCTGGCGGCGTTCGTCGCCAAGGTGACGGCATGAGGGACACATGGTCTTCCCGGGCCGCGGCTCGGGAAGGTGCCGGGCGCGGGGAGACGGAGAGCTGAGGCGCGACGCCGTGCCCGTCCGGGCGCGGCGAGGCGTAACGGTTCCCCGTTCCTCGCGGACCGGGTGCCTGACGTCGGACGGTCAGCCGGCGCTGGCCTCCACGGGCTGCTCGGTGCTCGCCGCGGTGGCCGCCGGCTTGTGGCCGTCGGTCGCCGTGTAGAAGACGGACGTGCCCTGCTTGGCACGGTGGGCGTGGCTCTTCGCCACGAGGTTCTCCAGCGTGGTGCGCACGACATTCGTCTGGATACGGCGGTCGGGGTGGGTCTTGCCCAGCGCCGTGGACACCTCCGCGGCCGAACGGGGCTCACCCTGGGCGGTGAGGTAGCCGCGGATCAGCTCGACGAGGGTGGGCTGACCCGAGACGGCCTTGGCCGCGGGCTTCTTGACGGAAGCGGCCTTGGCGCCGGACGACTTCGCATCCGCGGTCTTCGCAGCCCCGGTCTTCGCGTCGGACGCCTTGGCGGCGACCGTCTTCGACGCGACATCCTTCGCACTGCCGGCGGTCTTGGCGCGCGACCGGGTGCCCTTGGCGTCAGTGGTCTTCGCGGCCTTGGCCGCCTTGGCCGGGCTCGTCGCCCTGGCGGCGGACTTCTGCTGGGGCACGGACGGCGCCGCGGGCTTGACCGCCTTGGTGGGGACGGCCTTCTCCGTGACACCGAGGGCCTGGTGGAGGCTCGTCAGGACGGAGTGGTCGTGGCGCAGCGCGTTCAACTGCTCCTGGAGGGCGTCGATCTCCGCACCGATGCGCTCCTGCTCCTTGGTGTTGCGGTCCAGGTCGCCGATGACCTGGGCCGTGTACTGCGATGTCAGCTCGGTGGAGGACGTGGTGTCGGGCATGGTGTGACCTTTCGTCGGTGCACGACCGCCACATGAACACACATGGAGCGGCCGGAGGGCGAGGCGCGTCCTGGCGACCGCGCTGGAGGACGGGGCGCGCAGCCGCACCTGCTGCGTCGTGCCCCGGCCTACCGATAGTACGGACAGGGGGCACCTGTTGTTCCCGTCGCGCGAAGGTTGGCCCCCGGGAGAGGGTGACTTGTGGCGCGGGATTGACTTCCTCACGGCCGATGTGGGTGCCGGCGGCGGCCCCGCCCGAGTGTGTGGGCGTCTTTCGGGTACCCGAGTTCCACGGCACGGTAGGCATGAAGGAAATGGGAGCGAGGACAGGTACATGGCGGTCAAGGCGATGGGCTGGGCGCACTCGTTCCCGGTCTCCGGCGGCGTGAGGGCCGGACGACAGTGGACCCGCAGGCACCTGGAGTCCCTGCCCTGGACGGCCCAGGAACCCGACACGGTGGACGCCGTCGTCCTGACGGTGTCCGAACTCCTCACCAACGCGCACATCCACGCGCGCAGCGACGCGGCTCTGGTCCTCACCTGGGACGGCGACTGCCTCCATGTGAGCGTCCACGACGAGGACCCCACCCTGCCCCGCCAGCGCGATCCGGAACCGGGCGCGGTCTCCGGCCGGGGCGTGGGCATCGTGCAGATGCTCGCGGACGACTGGGGTATGAAGTGCCAGCGTCACGGCAAGACGGTGACGGCCTGTTTCCGCCCGGAGAGCGCCCACCAGCAGGGTGACGGCGGCTGAGCGCTCACCCTCTCGCACGGAGTCGGCCCGCTCGGGACGCCGGTGCGAACAGGCCGACCTTCAGGATGCGGTCACATGAACACGCCGGGTGGGGAGCCGAGTCGACATCGGCTCCCCACCCGGCGTGCTCTCACTTGCGCCGTACGGCCGTGAAGGTGTGGGTGCCCGCTCCGAGACCGGAGACGGTGACCTGGTGGTCGGAGACCTGCACCGTGCGGTCCGACGGCCGGCGGCCGTCCCAGAGAACGCGTCGGCCCGCCCGCACCGTCACCTCACGCGCGTCCATCGGGAAGGTGAGCGCTCCACGGGTACCGCCGGGTACATGGACGGTCACGTCGAACGCGGTGCGCTCCGCTTCCCAGCTGACCTGCAACGGACCGTGCGGCGTCGGCAGTTGGCCCTGCGCCCAGCTGACGCCCGCGGGCTGGGGGCGTACCTCCCAGGTGGCGTAGCCGGGGGAGGTCGGTCGGGCGCCGAGCAGTTGATGGGTGAGGGCGGGCAGGACGCCGGTGGACCAACCGTGCGCCATGCTCGTGTAGGCACCCTCGTACAGTGATCCGCCGGGGCCGATGCCCTCCCAGTTCGTGATACCGGGATCGTGGCTGTCCATCCAGCCGTACGTGCGCCGGATCTGGTCGACCGCCGACTCGGCCCTGCCGCTCTCGAAGCGGGCCACGATCTCGGGGTACGAGGTGAACGCGTACACCCGCTGCGAGGCATCGCCGAAGATGGTGTCGTTGTCCATGAACGCGTTGCCGTACGGCCGGTGTGTGGTGGCGTCCAGGTGGGCCAGCGCCGAGGCGGCGCGCTCGGCGTCGGCTATCCCCGCGGTGATGGCGATCGAGTTGCCGTCCTGCGCGTGGCGTACCGGGCCGGTAGCGGAGTCGAGATAGGCGCCGGCGTCAGCATCCCAGAGGTGGGCGTTGACGGCGTCCTTCACCGCGCCCGCACGCGCTTCCCAGCGCTGCGCGTCGGCCTCGTGCCCCAGCCAGCGTGCCATCCGCGCCGCGTCGTCGAGAGCCTGGACGTAGTTGGCGTTGTAGTAGGTGATGCGACCGGTGCGGTCCAGGAAGGCGTAGTCGCCGTAGCCGCCGGTGTTGTTGAGCCCCTTGCTGAGGAGGCCCGCACTGTCGGTGACACTCGGGTACCAGGTGTCGAGCGCCTTGAGCAGGTTCGGGTAGTACCGGCTCGCGTAGGAACGGTCTCCCGTGTAGAGGACGTAGTCCCAGCTGCACGTCACCCACCACAGCGGATAGTCGAACAGCGGCAGCCCGTAACCCGAGATGGAGGCCGGCGGTATCCAACCGTCGGCCCGCTGATGTTCGGCGAGGTCGGCCAGCACGTTGCGTGCGGCGGCGGCCGCGTCGTCGTGTGTCAGGTACAGGGTCCGCGCCGACACGGCCAGGTCGCCGACGTACGGGTCCCGGTCACGCTTCGGCCCGTCGTGCAGCACGAGCTTGCCCTCCAGCGAAGGACTCCAGGCGTTGCGCGGGTCGACGTCGTCCTGGCGGAAGGTGTCCGTCACCAGCTCGTTGGTGTACGAGGCGCCGTACCAGTAGCGGTTGAGGTCGTCGTCGGAGCAGAGGAACCAGCCGCGGTACGTGCTCGGCGTGCCGAGGTAGGCGGTGAAGTCGAGGCTGACGGAGTCGATCTCGACGGTTCCCCACGGCTGTGCGACGGGCGCGTCGCCGGCCAGCGCGTCGAGGGTGATCTTGAGGTACCGGAAGCCGTGCAGGCCGTCGGCGTAGACCTTGCCGTCGGACTGGTAGCCCTTGTGGTCGGTCCAGTCGGCGCCCCTGGCCGGCACGGCGAACTGGTCCGTCCCCTGGCCGGCGCCGCCGGACTGGTCGGAGCGGGTGAAGTCGGAGCGGTCGGTCAGGAACTGCTTCGTCTCGGAGAACGCGAGCCGTACACCGGGTGAGTTGTCGGACGCGGAGGTGAACCGGACGCGCGGGAACCCCACCACGACCTTGCCGAAGTCCACGGTGACGCTGGGTGCCGCCACCGGGGCGACGGGCTCGGGCCACACCTCGTTGACCCGGGTGAAGGCACCCTTCGGGGTGTCCTGGACGCCTGTGACGGTGATGCGGATCCGGGTGGTGGTCACCGTGGGGGAGAACGGCACCGCCCGCTGGATGACATCGTTGTCCTTCACCGTGGCGACGGTCTGCCAGGCGTCGTCCTTCCAGGCGTCCACCGTGAAGTCGGTCGGCACGCCGTCGCCGTTGGAGATCAGCGTGATGCCGGACATCTCCCGTGCCGCCGGCACCGTGATGGTCAGGGTGTCGGGGAACACGCCGATCGTGTCGTCGTTCCAGAAGGTTCCCGGGTCGCCGTCGATCGCGTTCTTGGCGTCGTACGTCCGCGGCTGCCCGTCGTTGCCGTTGTTCCCCGCGTGAGCCGACGATGCCTCGGCCGCGGTGCCTTCGGGCCAGCGCGGGGCGGCGGCGGGCCGGGGTCGCCGCAGCACGGCCCTCGCGCCGCCCGGCTTCAACAGGCCCTCGGCGCCGCTCACATCACCGGTGGAGGCGATGACCCGTACGGGCCGCACGGTCCGGGAGGCCGGGGCCTGCACGTACCCCTGCCACCCCTTTGCCGCACGGGGTACCGATGGCGCCGGCGCCCCGGCCCCGTCCGTTCTCCCGGCGGCGGACGCGGCCCCCGCGAACGGGACCCCGGCGGCGGTCACGGCCAGGGCCCCGGCCCCGGCGACGACGACCGCCCGCCGGGAGGGGCCGGTCCCCGGAGTGCTGTCTGGAGTGCTGTGCGACGACATGGCGCCTCATTCCTCAGTGACTGAAACGATTCAATCGTGACGGGCGAGGCGACGCTATCCCAGGAGGTGGGCGGCGTACAGGTGTTGAGCAGGGGGAGGTTGGGTTCGCGGTCGGACCGGGCCGGCCTCCCATGGCGGAGCGTGTGACGCTCACCCGTTCGGTTGCCGGGTATCGGGTCCGCCGCTGCCTACCCTGTGAGCGGATCCGCGAGGGGCGAAACCGGGCGAAACCGTCCGCCCTCGTTCAGGGTCGGTACCACCCCGTTGCGGTCGTCACCATCGGAGATCACGCATGAACGAGCACAAGAACGTGAACGCGCTGCCCCGGCGTCAATTCATCGCGCTCTCGGGCGCGGTCGGTGCCGCCACACTGCTGACGGGTGCGGGCGCGACGGGGAGCGCCGCCGCGACGGACGATCCGGGGCGCGGCGAGAGCCCCTGCACATGCCCCGTTCCGCCCACCTCGCCGCCCGGGTCGGGCCAGAGCCCCTGTCCTCCGTCTCAGATGCAGGCTCTCTGCGGCAGCCTCACCGACAACGATCCGCTCTGGCACGACGTCCAGTACTGCACGCGGGGCATCGTCCCGCCCGCGCCGCAGCCCAAGCCCGACTGTCTGAAGACGACGCCCAACTACGTCGTGCTGCACGGAAAGCCCGAGACGCAGCACAACTACCTCTTGCTCCCCAGCTGCCGGATCACGGGTATCGAATGTCCGTTCCTCGTGACCTCCGGGGTGGCGAACTACTGGAACGACGCCTGGGAGAACGCGAGGAGCGGGGGCGGCGTTCCTGTTCAGTACCCCGACATCGGACTGGGCATCAACTCGAAGGGAGCACGGCGCTTCGACCAGATGCACATCCACCTGGCCGGCGTCCGGGCCGGCACGCAACGACGCCTTCAGGAACTCGACACGATGGGCCGCATGGCGACGCACCCCGCGCAGTGGGCCGCCACGGCCAACCAGGCCCCCATCACCGGCACCGGAGGTTCGGGCGACCGCACGTACCGCATTCTCAAACTGACCGACCTCAGGCAGAACCTCTTCGCGCTGTTGAACCAGTACGTGGTCCGGCCGAACGGGCTGAGCATGGCGGACCAGACGCTGATCGTGGTGCCGAAGACGACCGCCACCGGAGTCGCGGGGTTCTACGTCCTCAACAGCGACACGTCCCTGCACGGCGGCACCAGCACCTGTGACTACCTGCTCGTGTACGCCTGACGGCGGCCTGACGCCGGGTGCCGAGGGCCGACGCAACCTGCCTGACAGGGAGCCAGGTCGGCCGTGGGCACCCGGCGGTCCTCGTGGACAGCGAGGTGCTCACCGTCCGGTGGGCAGCGTCCCGGCCGGCTCCTGCCACCGCACCCGCTCAGTCTCCCCGTCGGAAAGAAACGCCGCCAGCTCTCGGGCCTCCTCCGCCACGCTGTCCCGGGTGGCTCGGGACAGTGCGTACAGAGGTGTGACGGTCACCCCGGCGCCGGTGAACTGCCAAGTCGCCGCGACACGGCCGTCGATCAGGACCACGCGTTCGCCGGCCACCGACAGGCCGCGGTGGGCGTCGTCGATGATCCGGCCGCGATCCTGGTAGCCGAGGATCGCGTTGTCGAACGCCGGCAGGAACCGCACCGGGGCCGGGGTGTCCGGGTCCGGACGGGGGGCGTCGGGCAGGTCCAGGAGTTCCCGGCCCCGCTCGTCGCGGAAGGAGACCAACTCCCCCCGTACGGCGGACACCGCGGCCGGGAGTCCGGCGAGCCCGCACCACGCACGGAGATCCGCCGAGGAGGCCGGGCCGAACGCGGCCAGGTAGCGTCGCACCAGCGCCTCGCCGACGGGGTCCGTGCCGCCCGGCGGCGGAGGGTCCACCTCCCTGCCCAGCCATGAGGCCAGTGCGACGTTCCGCACGCCCGCCTTCGTGCGCCACAGCCCTCGCGGTGGAGCCTGTGCCACCGGGACGAGTGCGGCGATCACCATCTCACCCAGGGCCCGCCGCCCGGGCTCCGGCCAGCGGGCCGCCAGCACGCGTACCACCTCGGACGTCGGACGCGGCTCACCGTCCGCCATCAACTCCGAGGCCGCCGAGGCGAGTTCGTCGAGGTCGACCCCGTCGAGCTCACGCCGGTAGACCCCGAGCACCCGTTGACGCAGCATGGCGTCGTGCCGGGACCGCCAGGCGAGGACGTCCTCCGCCGTCAGCAGGTGCACCGTGCGCCGCATGAGATGCGCCCGCACCACGCTCCGCCCCGTCAACAGGACGGACAGAGAACCCGGTTGGAACGCCCGCAGTCGTGACCACAGCCCGGTGTACGGCTCCTGGGGTTCCTGCGCCTGGAGTCCGCACAGGTGCGCGATCGCCTCGTGCGTCGGAAGGTCGGCACGGTCGAGCAGCAACTGGCGGGCGAGGGTCGCGCGGTTGAGCGACCGGTCGTCGAGAACGGTCGTCATCGCCGCACCACCCGCCTGCGGATACCCGCCGCTGCAGGGTGCGATGCCGTGGCACCTCCGACGGGCTTCCAGGTCCTGGTCACACTGTTCCTTTCCACACCGGTCAGGCAGTCAGCAGTCAGCTGTCAGGAGTTGACGGCTGACTATCGAAGGTCGGTCAGGTCGCCTTCTGGCCGTCGAGGCTCTCGCGGAGGATGTCCGCGTGCCCGGCGTGCTGTGCCGTCTCGGCGATGACGTGCATCAGGACCCTGCGCACGCTCTGCACGGCGCCGGGCTCGTGCCAGGGTGCCTCGGGGAGCGGGTGCGTCGCCGAGAGGTCGGGGACGGTGGCGACGACCTCCTCGGTGCGGGCCGCCACCTCCTCGTAGCGCTTGACGATGTCCGCCAGTGTCTCGCCGGGCAGCATGCGGAAGTTGTTCTGGTGGTCGATCGCCCACTGCGGGAACTCACGCGCCGTGCCGGCCGCCATGTCCGCCCAGGTGACTCCGGCGGGCAGGTCGTAGCGCAGCGCCGACGGGCCCTCCACGGCGAAGCGCAGCCAGCCCTCCTCGATGGAGGCGACGTGTTTGATCAGACCGCCCAGACTCAGGGAGCTGACCGTCGGGTTCGCTCCGGCCTGCTCGTCGGTGAGGCCGCGCACCGTGCCGGTGAGGGCGGACCGGACGGCCGCCAGTTCCGCGAGGAGGTCGGCCCGCTCGCCGTCGAGTGCGGCGGTGGACGAGGCGGAGGAAGGGGACGAGGGAGGCGTTGCCATGTGATCAGGTCCTTCGGGTCGGTCCGGTGGTTGCGAACGAGACCACCGTCTCAGGAGTAGCGGACAGGATGTGTCCGCTACTTGGGGGACGATCGGGGACATGCCGAAGACATCCGCGCGACTGCTGTCCCTGCTCTCGCTCCTCCAGGCCCGCCGGGACTGGCCGGGGCAGCTGCTGGCCGAGCGCCTGGACGTCAGCCCGCGCACGGTGCGGCGGGACATCGACCGGCTGCGCGAGCTCGGCTATCCGATCCGCACCGCGAAGGGCCCCGACGGTGGCTACCGCCTCGGCGCAGGTACCGAGCTTCCGCCGCTCCTGTTCGACGACGAGCAGGCCGTGGCCCTCGCCGTGGCGCTGCGGACCGCGGCCGTCACGGGTGCGGGCATCGAGGAAGGGGCGGTACGGGCCCTCAGCACCGTCCGGCAGGTGATGCCCGCACGGCTCCGCCATCGCGTCGACGCCCTTCAGGTCACCGCCGTGGACCGAGCGGGGACGGCGGTGAGGCCGCAGGCCGACCCGGCCGTCCTCCTGGCCCTCAGCGCGGCCGTGCGCGCCCGCGAGGTCGTCCGCTTCGACTACAGCCCGGCCTGGACGCCCCCGCCGGTCCCGGACACCTCGGTGCCGCACCCGGCGGGCGGCCTCGCCCCGGATCCGCCGCGCCGCGCGGAACCTCACCACCTCGTGACCTGGGGCGGACGCTGGTATCTCGTCGCGTGGGACCTCGACCGGGCCGACTGGCGCACCTTCCGGGCCGACCGGATCGACCCCCGCACGCCGAGGGGCCCCCGCTTCACCCCACGCGAGGTGCCGGGAGGAGACGTCGCCGCGTTCGTCGCCGGCAGGTTCCGCGGGTCGGTGGCTCGCGCGCGTGCCGGCGTGGCTGGTTCGCCCGGGTCTCGCGGCTCCACTGGAGCCGGGGGCTCGGACGGTTCCGGCGGGTCGGTGCCCTTGGCGGACTGGTCCTGCCGGGGCGAGGTGATCCTCGATCTGCCCGCCGCCGTCGTCTCCGGGTACGCGAGGGACGGCGTCGTCGAGGAGCTGGGACCCGGCCGGTGCCGCCTGGTCCTCGGTTCGT
Source organism: Streptomyces sp. M41(2017) (assembly GCF_002078175.1). Classification (GTDB taxonomy): domain Bacteria; phylum Actinomycetota; class Actinomycetes; order Streptomycetales; family Streptomycetaceae; genus Streptomyces. Next base: position 5,735,697 of record NZ_MWFK01000001.1, read on the forward strand.
GGTCGTGGGCCGGTCTGGCCGCGGCCGTCGCCGGGTTCGACACCGAGATCGAAGTGGTCGGGCCGGCCGAACTCGCCGACGCCTTCGCGCTGCTGGCCCGTCGTTGCGCTCGCGCCGCGTCCCGCGCGGGGACCGGGGAACCCGCGGGCGCGAGCGACCCTTCCGTGGTCCCCTGAGACCTCGCACGCCACGGGGGCCGGCTCGCTGACCTGGAGCGTCCGTGGTCTCTCGCGCTGAGGCGAGAGCGGGACATGACCTCTTTCTGAGGCTCAGTCGTCACCGGGGGAGCGGCGGGAAGCCGGCTGACGGGTGCGTCGATGGATCACGCCGAAGGTCTTCTGGAGAGCTGTTGTCGACTCGTCGTAGGAGCGTTGGGCCACTCCGACGAAGAGGCAGTCGATGATGGCGAGTTGGGCGATACGGCTGACGGTGGCACCGGAGCGGAACGGGGTCTCCCGGACGCTGGTCGTGAGCACCAGGTCGGCGCTCCGCGCGAGGGGGGAGCGGGCGAAGTTGGTGAGAGCGACGGTCGTTGCGCCACGTTCCGCTGCGACCTGGAGGGGCTCGATCGTGTCCTGCGTCGTGCCGGAGTGCGAGATGGCGACGGCGACGTCCTCAGGCCTGAGCAGGGCTGCTGCCGTCAGCGCGGCGTGCGTGTCGGTCCAGATGAACGCCATCAGGCCGATGCGATGGAGTTTCTGGTGCAGGTCCTGTGCCACGAAGCCGCTGGCTCCGACGCCGAAGATGTCCACGCGGCGGGCGTGGCTCACGGCGTCGATGGCGCGGCCGAGGGTCTCGACGTCGACTCCGGCGCCGGTCTCCTCGAGAGCGCGGACCTCGTTGTAGATGATCTTCTCGACGATGCGGTCGAGTGTGTCTGTCGCGCTGATGTCGGTGGTGACCGCTGGTCTGTCGCCGCCCAGGACGTCCTCGCGTGCGGCCGCACTGGCAAGAGCGAGTCGTAGTTGAGGATATTTGGCGAGACCGATGGCTCGGCAGAAGCGCATGACGGTGGCGCTCGAAGTGTCTGCCAGGTTGCCGAGAGCACCGATGGGGAGGTGCGCGGCCGCGGCTGGATCGGAGAGCACGGCCTCCGCGACGCGTTGCTCGGAGGGGGCCAGGGAAGGCAGCGCCCCGCGGATGCGCATCAGGATGTCTGCGCTCGCCGCTTCTCGCGCGGTGTCGACGGTGTCGCGCCGGGGGGCCGGATGCGCCATGCGGTCCTCCTGTTGTGGATGGCGCAAGCCTAGCGACGTTCCGGGGCGGAGGTCAAAAATAAACTTCAAAAATGATGGCCCGTAACTTATTGACATGCGGAGGTTGCTGTTCCGATACTCGCTGGACATTGAACGACCCTGCGGACTGACGAACCGAGACGGCCAGCTGCCTGTCTCCGATAGGAGAGTCTTCGCATGACAGCCGTGCTGGCTGTGGACCTGGGCAAGACCGGCTGTCGCGCCGCGATCTGGACAGACCACAGCGATGAGCCCCTGCTCCTGTGCGAGCGGGCCGGCGCCCCCGGCCTGGCCGGTCTCGGTGGTGCCGCCGCCGCCGAGACCGCGGTGCTTGCCGCAAGCAGGCCGATTCTTCGACAGTGGCACGGTACGCACCTCGCCGCCGTCTCCGTCGGAGCGGCCGGCGCCGCTGCGGCGCCCGACGCTGCGGAAGAGCTGGCCCGACGTCTTCTCGCTCAGCTGTCCGCCGACGAGGTCGCCGTGACCAGCGACGCGGTGACAGCACACGCGGGCGCGCTGGGGGCCCAGGCCGGAGTGGTGCTGGCTGCCGGAACCGGAGCGGTCGTCGTGGGCATCGGCGACGACGGGACCTTCACCCGCGTCGACGGATGGGGCCCCTGGCTGGGTGACGAGGGCAGTGGCGCCTGGATCGGACTGGCCGGGCTCCGGGCGGCGCTGCACGCACACGACGGCCGCGCCGCAGACACCGTCCTGCGCAAGGATGCGACCGAAGCCTTCGGAGACCTGGACAGGCTTCCTGCCCTTCTTTCCAACGAAGAGAATCCTGCTCGCGTCGCCGCGTCGTTCGCTCCCCGAGTCGGCCTGGCGGCAGCCGCCGGGGACGGCGCGGCCGGCGAGATCATGCACGCGGCCGCGACGGCTCTGGCCCGGAGTGTGGTTGCGGCTGCCCGGACCCTTGCCGGACAGCGCTCCCTGCCGGTCGCTGTCACGGGTGGTCTGTTCGGCCTCGGCGAGCCGCTGACCGGCCCGTTCGAAGCACTGATCACGTCCTCGAACCTCCCCCTGCACATGGTCCCTCCACTCGGTGACCCGCTGGCTGGAGCGCGCACCCTCGCCTTCGCCGGCCGACTGCCGCACGAGGCGTCCGTCAAACGTGTCCGACACGAGGCCATCGCCCCGTCTCTGTCCACCGGGTGATGGCCACGGGGCAGCGCGCCGTCGACGCCACCCCGTTCCGTCGCCCCCACCGGTGCACTGGCACCTGCCGTCCCTTCTCGGTGCGACCGCACCTGCCCCACAAAGGAGTGAGCCCGTGCGTCACCTCGACCTTTTGGTGATCGTCGCGTATCTGATCGCGATCGCCTGGATCGGCCTGCGCCTGTCAGGACGCCAAAGATCGGCGAAGGAGTACTTCGTCGGCGAAGGCAAGATGCCCTGGTGGACCGTCTGTTTCTCGGTCGTGGCCACCGAGACCAGCGTTCTGACCGTCATCAGCGTGCCGGGTGCCGCCTACAACGGCGGTGGCTTCGGCAACGTCGAACTTGCCTTCGGCTACATCATCGGCCGCGTGATCGTCGCCACGGTCCTCATCCCGCTGTACAAGCGTGGAGGGTTCGTCAGCGCCTACCAGTACCTGGGGGAGCGTTTCGGACTGAAGCTGCAGGGGCTCGCCTCGGTGACTTTCGTCTTCACCCGGCTGCTCGCGGAAGGCGTTCGCCTGTTCGCCTCGGCGATCCCCATCAAGCTCCTGCTCGACGAGCTCGGCGTCCACACCAGCTACAAGCTCATCATCATCGTGCTGACGCTGATCACCGTTCTGTACACGTACCTGGGCGGAATCAAGGCCGTCATCTGGACCGACGCCATCCAGATGGTGTTGTACGTCGGCGGAGCCATCCTGGCGATCGCCGTCCTCAGCGGTCACGTGGGCGGGGCAGGCTTCTCCGACGCTCTGCACGCCGGCCGGTTCAAGCTGTTCGACACCGACTTCGACCTGGCGCACATCATGACCAGCTCGTTCGCCTTGCCGACCGCGATCATCGGCGGCGCCATCTTCGCGATGGCGAGCCATGGCTCGGACCAGTTGATCGTCCAGCGCATCCTGGCGACCAACAGCCTGCGTGACAGCCAGAAGGCCATGATCGGCTCCGGCGTTTTCGTCGCCGTCCAGTTCGCCGCGTTCTCTCTCGTCGGTGCGCTGCTGTGGAGCTACAACAGCCAGAAGACCTTCGCGGACATGGGGCTCGACAGCGCCGACAATCTCTACCCGCACTTCATCCTGCACGACTTGCCCGTAGGCATCTCCGGTCTGCTGGTGGCCGGCATCCTGGGCGCCGCCATGGGCTCCCTGTCGTCCGCGCTGAACTCCATGTCCAACTCCACCGTCTCGGACATCATCCAGGCCTTCTTCAAGCGGGCCCCTTCGGACGAGGCGCTCCTCAAGCTGGCGCGGGTGATGACACTGGTCTGGGCCGCGCTGATGGCCGTGTTCGCCTGCGCCTTCAGCACAAGTACCGGCAACGTGTACGTCACCGGTCTCACGATCGCCGGCTACACCTACGGCGCGCTGCTCGGCGCGTTCCTGCTGGGCCGGCTCGTCAAGCGTTCGAACGAGATCGACGCCGTGATCGCCTTCCTCGTCACCGTGGGCGTCATGACGTACGTCGTACGCGGCGTCAAGATCGATGTCACGGCGGCCGGAGGGACCGTACCGACCGCCATCGCGGCGCAGTGGCTGGTGCCCCTGGGCGTCCTCGTCACCCTGATCGTGGGTGGCGTGATGAGCCTGTTCCACAAGGCACCGGTCCCGAAGCCGGCGGGAGCGGCCGACGAACCCGCGACGGACACCGTGACCGTGGCCTGAGCATCACCGCATCACGCCCCGGCCCGGGGCGGTCCCGGCCGTCGTCGCCGAGGGCGTCCCGGGCCGCCCATCCTGGAGCACTCATGATTCGCACCCCCGGTCGTACTGCCGCCGGCACTCTTGTCTCCCCCGCAGGACCTCTGCGGCGCCGCGAAGGAGGCGTGTCATGCGTGTGATCGGCTTGATGTCCGGAACCTCCTACGACGCCATCGAGGCTGCCGCGGCTGACATCACGGTCGAGGGGGACGCGCTGGTGCTGCGGCCTCGCGGCGCCGTGAGCCTGGCCTACCCCGACGACGTGCGAAGGCGGATCAGCGCCGCGCTGCCGCCTGCCGCTGTGACGATGGAGGACGTCTGCCGGCTCGACACCGCGGTAGGCCAGGCCTTTGCCCAGGCCGCCGTCCACGCCGTCGGCGCACTGTGCCCGGACGGCGCCGACCTCGTGGTGTCACACGGGCAGACAGTGCACCACTGGGTGCAGGACGGCACCGTGCGAGGAACCCTGCAGCTGGGGCAGCCCGCTTGGATCGCCGAAGCGACCGGCCTGCCGGTTGTCTCCGACCTGCGCGCTCGGGACGTGGCGGCGGGAGGACAGGGCGCACCGCTGGTCGGCCTGCTCGACACCCTTCTCCTGCAGGGCCGCACCGGGACGCCGGCGGCTCTGAATCTGGGTGGGATCGCCAACGTGACCGTCGTCGCGCCGGGCGAGGGCCCCGTGGCCTTCGACACCGGGCCGGCCAACGCCCTCGTCGATGCCGCGGTGCGTCACTTCACTCAGGGGGCGCGCGACTACGACGAGGACGGGAAGCGCGCTGCCGCGGGGCAGGTCCACGAAGGACTGCTCTCGCGCCTGCTCGAAGACCCCTACTACCGTCGTGCGGCGCCGAAGAGCACGGGCAAGGAGCTCTTCCACCTGCCGTACCTGCTGGACGTCCTCGCGGCGGAACCGGTGACCGACCAGAATGACGTCCTGGCCACGCTCACCCGGCTCACGGCCGTCACCGTCGCCGATGCCTGTCGCGCGTACGGCGTCACCGAACTGATCATGTCCGGTGGAGGGGTGCGCAACCCGGTGATGACCGCGATGATCGGCGAGGAGCTGCCGGGAGTCCGTCTGCTGGTCAGTGACGACCTCGGAGTGCCTTCCGACGCGAAGGAGGCGCTGGCCTTCGCCGTCCTCGGATTCCTGACGGTCCATGGCGTGTGTGGTGCGCTTCCCTCCACCACCGGTGCCCGCCACGAATCCATCCTGGGAAACATCACGCCAGGACGCGGCCCCCTCAGCTTGCCTGCGGTGGCAGATACGCCGCGGCGTCTGCGCATCGTCAGCTGACGTCACCCCGGAACGACGGCGGCGGATCCCCGTCACCGCAGGCCGGGCGAGGCACGGCGCCCGGAGGAACTCTCAACCGGCATGCACGCGGACGGCCCTGGCGGCCACGACGTACTGAAGGACCCATGAGCCCTGCATCTGTTGTCCCACCCAGCCCCGCCGTCGGTGACCGAGCCGACGAACTGGCCGAACTGCTGCGCTCCTGTGTCAGTGACCCTTCCAGGGTCCTGACGGGCGTACCGCAGCGAGCGGCCGCGGCACATGACGCCTCTCACTATCTGCTGGACCCGCAGGCCGTCGTGCGTGCGGCCTCCGCCCAGGAAGTGGGGGCCCTGATGGCCGCCGCCCGCGCCACGGGTCTGCCTCTGACCCTGCGCTCCGGCGGCACCAGCCTTTCCGGCCAGGCAGGAACCGATGGCCTGTTGGTCGACGTGCGCACCCACTGGCGTCAGGCCGAGGTACTCGACGACGGGCTGCGTCTCAGAGTTCAGCCGGGCCTGACGGTCCGCCAGGCGAACGCACGGCTCGCCCGCCACGGCCGACGTCTGGGTCCCGACCCGGCCAGCGAGTCGGCCTGCACGATCGGCGGGGTGGTGGCCAACAACTCCAGCGGCATGACGTGCGGTACCCAGGACAACACCTACCGCACGCTGGAATCGCTGGAATTCGTTCTCCCTTCGGGCACGATCGTCGACTCGGCGGCCCACGACGCCGACGGTCTCCTGCGCGCGCGTGAACCCGAACTCCACGCCGGCCTGCTCCGGTTGCGTGATCGGATCCGCGCCTCGGAGAGCTCGCGCACGACCATCGCGCACCAGTTCTCCATGAAGAACACCATGGGCTACGCCCTCAACTCCTTCCTCGACCACACTCTGCCGGTCGACATCCTGGCCCACTTGATGATCGGCAGCGAGGGCACGCTCGGATTCGTGTCGCACGCCGTCTTCAGGACCGTTCCGGTGATGCCGCACGCCGCCACGGGCCTGCTCATGTTCCCCGGCCTGGCCGAGGCCACCGACGCACTGCCGGCCCTGCTGGCCGCAGGTGCGCGAACCGCCGAGCTGCTCGACGCCGCTGCCCTGCGCGTGGCCCGGACGGACGCAGGCGCAGACGAACAACTACGGGGGCTCCGGATCGAAAGCCACGCCGCGCTGCTCGTGGAGTTCACCGAAGACACGGTGGAAGCACTGGAGACGGTCCTCGCCGCGGCACGGCCGGCTCTGTCGCGGATCCCGGTCATCGGCGGCGCACGGTTCACCCGTGACGCCAAGGCGCGAGCGAAGCTGTGGCACCTCCGGAAGGGCCTCTATACAGCTGTGGCCGCGGCCCGCCCCGTCGGCACCACCGCGCTGCTCGAAGACGTCGCGGTACCCATGCCCAGGCTCACCGAGACGTGCGAAGGGCTCATCGGACTGTTCGATCAGCACGGCTACGACAACACCGTCATCTTCGGGCATGCCCGGGATGGCAACGTGCACTTCATGCTGACCCAGGACTTCGACTCGTCCGCAGAGGTCGAGCGCTATGCCCGTTTCACCGACGACATGGTCGATCTCGTGCTCGGCGCCGGCGGTACGTTGAAGGCCGAACACGGCACGGGCCGGGTCATGGCCCCCTTCGTGCGGCGACAGTACGGCGATGAGCTCTACGCGGTCATGCGGGACATCAAGACGCTCTGTGATCCTTCCGGGGTGCTCAACCCCGGTGTCGTGCTGGACGACGACCCGATCGCGCATCTGCGCCATCTCAAGAGCGTCCCGGCAGTCGACGAGGACCTCGACCGCTGTGTCGAGTGCGGCTACTGCGAACCGGTCTGTCCGACCGCGGACACCACGACCACACCGCGCCAGCGCATCGTCCTCCAACGTGAGATCGCCCTGGCGACGGCGCAGGGCGACGACGATCGGCGCGAGGCGCTGGAAGCCGACTACGCCTACGCCGCCGTGGACAGTTGTGCTGCCGACTCCCTGTGCGTGACGGCGTGCCCCGTGGCCATCGACACGGGTGCGGTGATGAAGCGGCTGCGCAGCGAGCGGCACAGCGACGTGGCCCAATCGATCGGCACGTTCACCGCCCGCCACTGGAGTGGTGCGGTCGCAGGTGTACGCACCGCTCTCACGGTTGCCCACAAGGCTCCCGCCCCCGTCACTCGTGCCCTCACGCGGACCATGAGGGGGCTGGGTGCCACCGAGTTGATTCCGGACTGGCAGGAAGACATCCCGCGGAGCGGCCCGGCACGTCCGGCGGCCCGTCGACCCGACCAGGCTCAGGCCGTGTTCTTCGCAGCGTGCATCGGCACTCTGTTCGCGTCGAGCACGGACGGTGCGTCCGGCGCGGTCCCGCAGGGAGCGGCCGGCGCGTTCTTGGCCCTGTGCGATCGGGCCGGCATCGCGGTGCGGGTCCCCGAGGGACTGGACGGCCTGTGCTGTGGCACGCCATGGCAGTCAAAGGGCTTCACCCGAGGCCACCGGGCCATGGCGGAACGCACCTTGCGCGCCCTGTGGAAGGCGTCCGACCACGGCAGGCTGCCCGTCGTCTGCGACGCCTCCTCCTGCACCCACGGGCTGCTCCAGCTGGCGGATGCTCTGCCACCGGAAGAGCGCACTCGCTATCAGGGGCTGCGCTTCGTCGACAGCGTCGAGTTCGCCGTCGAACGCATCCTGCCCGCGCTGCCGAAGCCTCGACAAGTGAACTCCCTGGCCCTGCATCCCACCTGCTCGACGGTGCACCTGGGCATCGACGACGCATTGCGTACGCTCGCGGAGACCGTCTCCCACGAGGTGTCCGTTCCCGACAGCTGGAGCTGCTGTGCCTTCGCCGGCGACAGGGGACTGCTCCATCCCGACGTCACGGCGGGTGCCACGGCGGCTCAGGCCGCCGAAGTGAAGCAGCGGGAGCACGACGCGTACGCCTCGTGCAACCGCACCTGTGAGATGGGCATGACCCGAGCCACCGGCCGAACCTACCGCCACGTTCTGGAAGTGCTCGACGATGCCACCCGATGACCAGGAGCACTGGAGCTCACATCAGGCAACAGGGCTCGAAAGTTGACGAAATCCTCACGTGAAAATAGATTTCAAGAGTGATCCGAGAAGTGAAGAAAACTTTCAGAAGTCCGGCGTCGCCCCCTCCCGCCGCTCTCGCGATCAAGGTCCGGACCCTCGCACCGTCGATGAGCCGTTCCGTGGGGCACGTCGCCCAAGTTCTCGTCGGGGATCCGGCGGGATGTGCGGTCCTCACCGTCACGGCACTCGCACGGCTCGCCGGGACCAGCGAAGCCACCGTGGTCCGCACCGCCCGCATTCTTGGCTACAGCGGCTACCGGGACCTCCGCGTCGCGCTGAGCGTGCTGGCCGCCCAGCAGGAGTCCGGCCAAGCCCCGGCCGTCACGAGTGACATAGCAGTGGACGACCCGATCGCCGACGTGGTCGCCAAACTCGCCCGGGACGAACAGCAGACGCTCGCCGAAACCGCTGCATGCGTGGACACCCGTCAGCTCGCCGCAGCAGTCGCCGCAGCGTCGACCGCCCGACGTATCGCCGTCTACGGAATCGGCGCCTCGTGCCTCGTCGGCCAGGACCTGGCGCAAAAGCTCCTCCGCATCGGTCTCGTCGCACACGCGCACACCGACCCTCACCTCGCCGTCACCGACGCGGTGCTGCTCCGCCAAGGGGATGTGGCCATCGCCATCACCGACTCCGGCTCCACGGAAGACGTCATCGAGCCGCTTCGGGCTGCCTTCGAACGCGGGGCCACGACCATTGCGATCACCGGAAACCCGGTCGGACCCGTCGCGCGGTACGCCGACCACCTCCTCACCACCACCACGACCCGGGAAAGCGAGCTGCGACCGGCCGCCATGTCGAGCCGCACAGGTCAACTCCTGCTCATCGACTGTCTTTTCGTAGGCATCGCCCAGCGCACCTACACGACGGCGGCTCCAGCACTCGCCGCCTCCTACGAAGCGCTCGCACACCGCCACGTACCGAACCCCCGTCAACCGCCGCAAGATTGAGAAAGCAGAACGCCCTCCCATGACTGCCACCAAGAACTCCGCCGCCTCTCCCGAGGGCTACAGCCGGCTGCGCGCTGAGCTCGACACCCTGACCACGGAAGTCTTTCGGCCCGAGCTGGCCGAGATCGACGCGCTCCCCACGCAGGAGATCGTGAAGCTCATGAACGGCGAGGACAGCAGCGTCCCAGTCGCCGTCGCGGAGAGGCTTCCGCAGATCGCCGCCGTCATTGACGCCATCTCCCTGCGTATGGCCCGTGGTGGGAGGCTGATCTACGCAGGAGCCGGCACCGCGGGACGGCTCGGCGTCCTCGACGCCAGCGAGTGCCCGCCCACCTTCAACACCGACCCGGCAGAGGTGGTCGGCCTCATCGCGGGCGGCGCCTCCGCGATGGTCACAGCGGTCGAAGGCGCCGAGGACAGCAAGGAGTTCGCGGCTGCCGACCTCGATGAACTGCGCCTGTGCGACAACGACACGGTGGTGGGCATCTCGGCCTCCGGCCGGACCCCCTACGCCATCGGAGCTGTGGAACATGCCCGAGCACTCGGCGCCCTGACCGTAGGGCTGTCCTGCAACGCGGGATCGGCGCTCGCAGCCGCCGCCGAGCACGGCCTGGAGATCGTCACCGGACCCGAACTGCTCACCGGCTCCACCCGGCTGAAGGCCGGAACAGCCCAGAAGCTCGTCCTCAACATGATCTCGACGATCGTCATGATCCGGCTCGGGAAGACCTACGGAAACCTCATGGTCGACGTGCGAGCCTCGAACGAAAAGCTCCGTGCCCGATCCCGTCGGATCGTCGCCTTGGCCACGGGGGCGCCGGACCGTGAAATCGAAGCAGCGCTCACGGCCACGGGTGACGAGGTGAAGAACGCGATCCTCACGATTCTGGGTGAGGTCGACGGTCCCACCGCTGCCGCACTCCTCGAAGAGTCCGACGGCCACCTGCGGCCCGCGCTCGCGCAGGCACGGGCGACGCGCTGACCAGTACGTCTTGTACTGCGTCGAGCGGCTGGGAGAGGCCCGGGCCGGGGCTAGTGCGCCGCCGTTCTCGCGGCGGCGTCGTGAAACGCGCGGCGGAGGTCGGTGATCCTGTCGCTGTCCCGCCTCGGATGAACCCGGTTGGTCAGCAGAACCGCGTAGCGTTGGGTGGCTGGGTCGATCCACAGGCTCGTTCCGGTGAAGCCGGTGTGCCCGTAGGAACGGTGGCCGAACGCCGTTCCGACGGGTGAGCCGATCTCGTCCTGTCCCTGCCAGGCGAGTGCGCGACGCAGGTTCAAGGCGTCGGTGTGGGGGGCCGTCATGAGGGCGGCGGTGGCCGGTGTCAGGAGCCCGCGGCCTTCGTCGGCAAGTGCGGTGGCGAGGAGTTCCATGTCGCCGAGGGTGGAGAAGAGGCCCGCGTGACCGCTGGGCTGACGGAGCACGGCCGCGTTCTCGTCGTGGACCTGGCCGACGATCATGCTGCGGCGCCAGCTGCAGTTCTCCGTCGCGACCGCCTGTTCGCGACACTCGGGTGCCGGACGGAAGAGCGTGCGCCGCATGCCCAGCGGTGCGCAGACCAGCTGGGTCACCAGATCCTGTAGAGGCTGCCCAGTGGCTGCCTCGGCGATGAGGCCGAGGATGATGAAGCCTTGGGAGCTGTACTGGACCCGTGTGTCCGGTTTCGCGGTGAGGGGCAGTTGGCGTACGGCTTCCAGGAGTTGGGCGCGCGTGGGGTGGTCGCGATACAACGGTACCCGGCCGGGGATTCCGGAGGTGTGGGTCAGGAGTTGTCGTACCGTCAGGTCCGCCTTGTCGCCGTGGCGGTATTCCTGAAGGTGCGTTCCGATGGTGTCGTCGAGGCCCAGTGCGCCGCGTTCGACGAGTGCCATGACCGCGATGCCGACCACGGGTTTCGTCAGTGAGGCGAGGTCCCAGAGGTCGTCGCCGTCCAGCGGTTGGCCGTCCCAGCTCCGAGTGCCGGTCCATCCGCGGTCCGTGGGTCCCTGCGGGCCTCCGACGGACCAGGCGGCGCCCGAGTAGATGTGCTGTTCCCGGCCTTCGGCGAGCAGTTCGTGGAGGGTGCTCATGGGCGTTCACCCTGGAACGGGCTGTTCGCCGCGCCCAGAGGGGGTGTGCGTCTGCCGAGGCCCGCGGAGACGGTGCGGGCGGCGGCGCGCACCATGGGCCCGAATGCCTCGACGTTGTCGTCGTCCAGGGTGAAGGTCGGGCCGGAGATGCCGAGCGCTCCGAGGACGCGGCCCTCCGCGTCGAGAACGGGAGCTGCCACTGATCTGACGTCCAGCTCGTCGTACTCGTCGTCGAGTGCGTAGCCGCGGAGCGCACTTGCGGCCAGGAGCTTCGTGAGGGTGGCGGGTTCGGTGAGGGTCTGCGACGTGAGGGCTTGGAGGTGCGGCGCCTGGATGATGGCGGCGCTCTCCTCGGGCGGTAGCGCCGAGAGCATGGCGAGTCCCACGCCGCAGGCGTGCAGTGGCGAGGCGTGGCCGGGCTGTGTACCCATGCGGTACTCGCGGGCGGGCTCGGACTGTTCGAGGTAGACGGCGTCGCCGGCGTGCCGGACCGCGTAGAACGCGAGGTGGCCGGTGCGCTGTCGCAGATCGGCGAGGGCGGGGCGGACGAGCTGGAGGACACCGCCGTCGTTCAGGGCCGCGGCGGCCAGGCCGAGGAGGCGCGGGCCGGCGCGATAGCTGCCGCCTTCGGAAGGCTCGGCGAAGCCGTGTTCCGCCATGGTGCGCAGATGCCGGTGGACGGTGGGTTTTGTCAGGCCCGTGCGGCGTGCGATGTCGCCGAGCCGATGGGGGGCGCCGGGCTGGACGAGTGCTTCGAGCACGTCCATCGCCTTGTCGACGGGCCCCTTCACGAGTTCCTGATCGACCAACCGGGTGTTGACCTCTTTCGCCATGACGCCTAGCTTAGCGCACCTCATTCCATTTAACGGAACGGAGGTGCTGCTCGATGGAACGCAGTCCTCGAGGGCGCACCAGGGACGGCAGCCGTCCCGCGCGACGCAATGTCCTGCGGGCCGGCGGCCTGATGCTCGGGGCCCTCGGCGCCCCGGCGCTGCTCAGCGCGTGCGGCACCACGGCGGCCGCGAACGGAGCCGGCGACGTCCTGCGCGTCTCCCAGCCCGGAGACCCCAAGACGCTGGATCCGCAGAAGCAGGGCGACATGGTCTCGATGAACGTCCTGATCAACATGTTCGACACCCTCACCACGCGGGGCAGGGACAATCAGCTGCATCCCAGACTCGCCGTCTCCTGGAAGGCCACCAGCAGGCGGACCTGGCGCTTCACGCTCCGCCCCGATGTGAGGTTCCACAACGGCGAGCCGTGCGACGCACACGCTGTCGCCTTCAGCGTCAAACGGCTGCTGGCTCCCGCCACCAAGTCACCGATCGTCGAACTGCGCTACGTCGAAGACGTGACCGTGGTCGACCCGCTCACCGTCGACGTCCACACCACGCTGCACGACCCGATCCTGCCCGCCAAACTCTCCCTGTTCGGCGGGGTGGTCGTCCCGCCGCGCTACCTGTCGGAGGTGGGCGACGACGGCTTCGCCCGGCGGCCCGTCGGCACGGGTCCCTTCACCTTCGTCAGCTGGCAACGGGACCACGAACTGCGCATGCGGGCCTTCCCCGACCACTGGCAGGGTCCGCCGAGCCTCGACGGCCTCGTCTTCAGCCCCGCTCCCAACGCCTCGTCCTCTCTGGCCTCCCTCCAGAGCGGAGGCGTCGACCTCGTCGCCGGCCTCACACCGGACGCCGCGCAGCAGCTTCAGGGCTATTCCGGCGTTCGGCTGGACGGTCATACAGGCATCCGCACGTCGTATCTGTCCCTGAACACCCTGGAAAAGGGGCCGCTTCAGGATCGCCGCGTCCGGCAGGCACTCAACCACGCGATCGACGTACCCCTGCTGATCAAGGCCGTCCTCGGTGGTAAGGCCACGGAGACTCCCGCGCTCGTCCCGCGAGGCGCGTTCGGCTTCGACCCGACCGTCAAGCCGTTCACTCGCTCGGTGGACAGAGCCCGCGCCCTGCTGGCCGAGGCCGGCTACCCGCACGGCTTCACCACCGCACTCACCGCGTCCAACGTCGACTCCAACGTCGCCGAAGCGCTTTCGGGCCTCCTGGCCAAAGCAGGAGTCCACGCGCCCGTCAACCTCCTCGACCCCGGCACGTACGCGGCTCGCCTGACGTCGGACAACCGGGGAGCGCTCGGTCCCCTGTATCTCGCGGCCAGCACCGTCTGGACGATGGACGGACAGAGCATCGTCCAGTCCAACGTGCGCAGTGACCGCCGCCAGAGCCGCTGGCATTCCAAGGAAGCCGACCGGCTCATCGACCTCGAAGAGCTCTCCGAGGATCCCGCACGGCGCGAGCAGGCTTTCTCCGATCTGCAGCGACTGATGCGCGAGGAAGCGCCGTTCGTCTTCCTCTACCAGCTCGACAACATCTTCGCCCGCAACGACCGGCCTCAGTGGAAGCCCGGATCCGCAGGCGTTCTCGCGATGCAGAGCGCGGAGGTCTCGCAATGAGCGACGTCACCCTCGACGAACCGCCGGCCCGCACACAGACCCCACCTCGCGTCGGTCACCGTGCACGTCTCCTGCGCACGATTCTCCAACGGCTCCTGACAGCCCTGTTCGTCCTGCTGTGCACGGCGACCGTGGCCTTCTTCCTCGTCAGGCTCTCCGGCGACCCCGTGAAGATACTCCTTCCGCCGGACGCCACGGCCCAGCAGGAGAGCGCGCTGCGCGCCTCCCTCGGACTCGACCGGCCGTTGCTGACGCAATACGCCGACTACCTCTGGGGGCTGCCCCGCCTCGACTTCGGCGACTCCCTCGTCTACGGGCAGCCCGTCAGGGAGATCCTCGCCGACCGGCTGCCCGCCACTCTCGAACTGGCCGGCGCGGCCCTGGCCGTGACCCTCGTCATCGCCATCCCGGCGGGAGTGTTCGCCGCGATGAGGCGCGGCCGCGGCTCCGACAAGACCGTGATGACGGGCGTCCTGCTGGGCCAGTCGACCCCGCCCTTCTGGGTCGGCATCCTCCTCATCCTGGTCTTCGCGGTCTGGCTTCACGCCCTGCCCGCCTCGGGATACGGACACCTCGCCAATCTGGTCCTGCCCGCCGTCACCCTCGCCGTCTACTCCGTCGCCGTCGTCGCGCGTCTGCTGCGTTCTTCGCTCATCGACGTCCTGACCTCGGACCACATCCGCAGTGCCCGGGCCAAGGGATTCGGACCGCTCAAAGTGGTTCTCACCCACGGACTGCGCAACGCCTCACTGCCCGTGGTGACCGTGGTCGGTCTGGAGGTGGGAAGCCTGCTCGGCGGAGCGATCCTCACCGAACGAGTCTTCTCCTGGCCCGGAGTCGGACAGCTGACCATCGAAGCGATATCCAACCGCGACTTCCCACTGGTCCAGGCCACGGTCCTCTTCTTCGCCACCACCTTCGTCGTGGTCAACCTGCTGGTCGACATCTCCTACAGCTTCCTCGACCCGAGGGTGAGGACGTCACGATGACCACTGCCTCAGCTCCCGCGAGCACCGAGACCCGCGACGCCGTGCAGACCGGCGGAGCCGGGTCCCCCGCCCTCACAGCGCTACGACGCAACAAGTCCGCCGTCCTCGCGCTGAGCGTCCTCTCCCTCCTGCTCATCGCCGCACTGTTCGCACCGCTCATCGCCCCCTACGACCCCAACGCACAGGACCTCCTCCAGCGCCTGCAGCCCCCCGCCTGGAGCGGCGAAGGCCACGCCGCCCATCTCCTGGGCACCGACCAGCTCGGCCGCGACATGCTCTCCCGCGTCATCTACGGAACTCGTGTCTCGCTGCTCGTCGGCGCGGGCGCCGCCCTGCTCGCAGGGGTCATCGGCACGCTCGTGGGGCTGGCCTCCGGCTACTTCGGCGGCTGGGCCGACCGGACACTCATGCGTCTGGCCGACGTGCAACTCGCCTTTCCCTCGCTGCTCCTGGCCCTGGCCATCGTCGGTTTCGTCGGCTCGGGCCTGTGGCCTGTCATCCTGGTGCTCGGGTTCACCGGCTGGGTCTCCTACGCCCGAGTCGTACGGTCCGAGGTGATGTCCCTGCGTACACGCGACTTCATCACCGAGGCCCGGGCGATCGGAGCCACCGACGCCACCATCATGCGCCGCCACCTCCTGCCCAACGTGGTCGCGCCCCTGCTCACCATCGGAACCCTTCACGTCGCCGCCGCCATCGTCGCCGAGGCCTCCTTGAGCTATCTCGGCCTGGGCGTGCCCAAAGAGACCGTCACCTGGGGCTCCATGCTGGCCGACGGACAGCTCTACCTGGGTACCTCCTGGTGGGTCGCGGTCTTCCCCGGCATCGCCCTGATGCTGACCTCTCTCGCCATCAACATCACCGGCGACGCACTGCGTGACGTCGCGGACCCGAAGGCCTACCGCCGATGACCATGGACCGAGCGACAACCAACCCCACCCGGCGCCCACCGACGGAAAGGCAGCCACTCCTGGAGATCAAGGGCCTGAGCGTCGACTTCCAGCTGCAGACCTCCACCGTGCACGCCGTACAGGACGTCTCTCTTCACGTGAGCGCCGGCGAAACCCTCGCCGTCGTGGGGGAGTCGGGGAGCGGAAAGTCGGCCACCGCACTCTCGGTGCTGCGCCTCAACCCGAGCCCACCGTGCCAGTACATCCGTGGCGAGATCCTCTTCGACGGACGTGACCTGCTCAAGCTTCCGGAGAAGGAACTCGGCCGGATCCGGGGCCGTGACATCGCCATGGTCTTCCAAGACCCCATGACGTGCCTGGACCCGCTCCAGCGCGTCGGCGCACAAGTCGCCGAAGTACTCAGGCACCACACCGACATGTCGCGTGCCGAAGCCAAGCAGGCCGCACTGGCCGCGCTGGACGAAGTCGGCATCCCCGACCCCGACCTCCGCTACCGCCAGTACCCGCACGAACTCTCCGGAGGCCTGCGTCAGCGCGTGATGATCGCGACGGCGCTGGTGGCACGCCCCCGAGTCCTCATCGCCGACGAGCCCACGACAGCGCTGGACGTCACCGTGCAGCGCCAGATCCTGGACCTCCTCGTCACCCTTCAGCACAAACACGACATGGGGGTCGTGCTCATCACCCACGACCTGGCCGTCGTGGCGGAGACGGCCGACCGCGTCGCCGTCATGAACCAGGGCAGAGTCGTCGAGACCGGCACCGTCCTCGATGTCTTCGACCACCCGGCCGACGAGTACACCCGCACGCTGCTCGCCGCCACCCCACGACTGGAGGCGGCATGACCCACGCAACCGCTGCGCCGATCGACCCCGCCGGGAACGTCATTCTCGAACTCGTCGACCTGCGCAAGGAGTTCGGCGCCAGGACCGTGAACGTGGCCGTCGACAACGTGTCGCTCCGCGTCCACGAAGGCGAGACGCTCGCGCTGGTCGGTGAGTCCGGCTGCGGCAAGACCACCCTCACCCGCCTGCTGCTGAAACTCCTCGAACCCACCGCCGGCAGCGTGCACTTCGACGGACGGGACCTCGCCTCCCTCTCCGCAGCGGAAATGCGGTCCGTACGTCGACAGATGCAGGTCGTTCTCCAGGACCCCTACTCCAGCATGAACCCCCGCATGCGCGTCTCCGGCATCGTTGCCGAACCCCTGGTCACCCATGACCCCGCACTGCGCGGTCGGCGCGCCCGGGCCCAGGTCGGAGAGCGCGTCGGAGAACTCCTGGAATCCGTCGGCCTGAGTGCCGGCGTCCAGAACCGCTACCCGCACGAATTCTCCGGAGGCCAGCGCCAGCGCATCTCCATCGCCCGGGCTCTCGCGCTCGACCCGCGTCTGCTGGTACTCGACGAACCCACCAGTGCCCTGGACGTTTCCGTGCAGGCGACCGTCCTGGACCTCCTGGCCGAGCTCCAGCAACGACTCGGCCTCACCTATGTCTTCGTCTCCCACAACCTCGCCGTGGTGGGCCAGGTCGCCGACCGTGTCGCGGTGATGCGACGTGGGCGTCTGGTCGAAGTCGGCAGCACGGCAGCCGTGCTGCACACGCCACAGCACCCCTACACCCGCCAGCTGCTCGACGCTGTGCCGGTGCTCGACCCGCGCAGGGGCCGACGCGGTGCCAGGGCTGCCGCCTTGCCCGAGGAGACCAGCCGATGAGCGCCCAAACCCTACGCGTGCGACAGCACGAGACCCGCCGCGCCCAGCAGGGCGATGTCATCCACGGCAGCCGTGCTCACCAGCACCCGCGGCTGCTCGCCACCGGTGAAAGCCGCACCGTCGCGCAGGCGTTGCTCGACGACGCTGCGGAAACGCTCACCACCCTGACGCGCCTCGCCATGCAGGATGAACAGGCCAGGAGCGAAAAGCTGCTGCACGTTCAGCAGACCCAGAGCGAGGTTGTGCGCGTACTCGTCGACGATCTCGCGGGCGAGCCCGTCGCTGTGGTCCACCAGTTCCTCCAGGGACGCGGCCGTGCCCAGCCCGGCGGCGCGAGCCCGGGCAAGCAGCCAGCCCGTGGTGGCCAAGGTCTTCCAGCAGCCGAGGTTCCCGCACGTGCACCGTTCGCCGCTCGCCGACACCGTCATGTGCGCACCGCTGCGGCCACCGGGCGGAGCCATGACCTCGCCTTCGTACAGCACCCCTACCCCGAGGACCGCACCCGTCGAGACCGAGGCGAAAGTGCGCCGCCCGCGCCCGGCACCGAACCATCGGTCGCCGAGCACCTGGAGGCGTGCGCGGTGCTCCACCCGCACACGTGCGCCCGTGAGTGCGCCGAGCCGCTCGGTCACCGGATATCCGTGCAGCCCGGGTACGTCGTTCACTTCCCGTATCAGACCGGTCAGGGGATCCACGAGCCCGGCCGCGGCAACCCCGACGCCACGCAGGTCATGCTTTCCGAAGATCTCGGCCGCCCCGGCGAGCGCGGCGTCGATGTCGCCAGGGGTCGCGGAGCCCGCGTCGTACGCGACCTCGGCGCGCTCCAGGATGCCGCCCGCCGCGGACAGTACGGCCGCCCTCACCCGACCGGGCAACAGCTCGACAGCGCCCAGCCGCTGCGGTGCGCGCGGAACGGTCGCCTCCGACACGGGTTCGGGGACCAGGCGCAGCGGAGAACGTTTGAGGACCATACGCCGACTCTGGCATGCCCGCGTTTCGGAGAGGAAGCACCGTGAGCCAATCGAGACTGAGCGAACTGACCTGGCGAGAGGTGCGTCAGGCCGGCGAGGAGGGCATCGCTCTGCTGCCCATCGGCTCGCAGGAGCAGCACGCCTCTCATCTGCCCATGGGGACGGACACGCACCTAGTCGAGGCGGCTGTGGACCGCGCGCTGGACCTGCTCGCCGAGGACACCTCTCCCGCCGAGGTGGTGCGGTTGCCGGTGCTGCCCTTCGGGCACAGTCCGCACCATCTGTTCGCCGCCGCGGTATCACTGTCCGCGGCGACACTGGGCGCGGTCCTGGACGACGTCCTGGACTCGCTCGTGACGAGTGGCTACCGCCGCATCATGATCGTGAACGGGCACGGCGGCAACGACGAGATCATGCGCCTCGCCGTGAAGCGGTTGGCCCTGCGCTCGCGGGTGACGGTCGCCGCATGCTCGTACTGGACCCTCACCTCCGGCACCGAGCCGGCGGGCCGGCCGGACGTCACTCCGGGACATGCCGGCTGGTTCGAGACCTCATTGATGCTGGCGGCCTGCCCCGACCTCGTGCGGACACCTGTGCCCGCGCGCGGCCCCGTCGAGCCCCCGCCCCTGTTCGACAACCCGCCCCACCCCGGCCTGACCGTGGAGCGACACGGCGAATGGGAACGCGTCGGCGGATCGACGGACGATCCTTCGGACGCCGACGCCACCGAGGGTGACCTGCTGCTCGACGACCGGGCCCGCGCACTGGCCCGTGCGATCCAGGCCTTCGACAAGGCAACGCGCTGAGCGACCGGCACGGTCCGTCCCGCAAGCCGGTCTTTCCGCTGCTGCAAGGAGAGAGAAATGAAGATCACTGACGTCGACGTGTGGGTTGTCAACCTTCCACTCGTCAACCCCTTCACCAGTTCATTCGAAACAAAAACGGGCGAAACGCGCACGGTGGTGCGCATTCGCACCGACGACGGTGTCGAAGGCTGGGGCGAATCGATGTGGGGCCGCCCGGTCGCTGCGATCGTCGAGTCGATCGCCTCGGACCTGATAGGCACCAGTCCCTTCGCCTTGGAGAGTTTCCACCGCAAGCAGCACATGGTGCCGTTCTTCTACGGATACCTCGGCTATGCGGCCATCGCCGCGATCGACGTCGCCTGCTGGGACGCGATGGGAAAGATCACGGGCCAGTCGATCACCGATCTGCTGGGCGGTGCTGTGCGCGACGAGGTTCCCATCACCGCGCTCATCACCCGGGCCGATGCCCCGGGCGCACAGGGTCCGCGACTGCCCGAGGCGATGGCGGAGCACGCCGTACGCGTCGTGGCGGAGGGCGGCTTCGAGGCGGTCAAACTCAAGGGCACCAGGGATTCGACAGGGGATGTGGCCATCCTCCGCGCGGTGCGTGACGCGCTGCCCGACGTGAATCTGCGAGTCGATCCGAACGCGGCATGGTCGGTGCCCGACTCCATCCGCGCCGGCATGGCCCTGGAGGAAATCGACCTGGAGTACCTGGAGGATCCATGCGTCGGCATCGAAGGCATGAGTCAGGTCAAGGCGAAGATCCGCATCCCCTTGTGCACCAACATGTGCGTGGTCCGCTTTGAGGAGTTTGCTCCCGCCATGCGCCTGAACGCGGTCGACGTCATCCACGGAGACGTCTACAAGTGGGGCGGTATCGCGGCGACCAAGGCACTCGCCGCGCACTGCGAGACCTTCGGCCTGGGTATGAACCTGCACAGCGGGGGCGAACTCGGCATCGCCACAGCGGCCCACCTTGCCGTCGTGGCCAGCACGCCTGTCCTGTCACGTGCCATCGACAGCATGTACTACCTCCACGCGGACGACATCATCGATCCGTTGCACCTGGAGAACGGCCGACTGCGGGTGCCGACGGGACCCGGTCTCGGGGTGAGCGTGGACGAGGACAAACTCCGACACTACGCCGCGGTCAACGAGCGCGACGGAGACCTGACGGGATGAACGAGCGCACCGTACACACCCTCGACGCCCCGGCCCCCGCAGGCGCCTACTCCCAGGGCGTGATCGCCGGTGGGTTCCTGTTCACCTCCGGCTTCGGCCCGCAGAACCCGGCAACCGGCGAGGTGGCGCACGGCGTGGCCGCTCAGACCACACAGGTGCTCCGCAACATCGGCGCCGTGCTCGCCGAGGAGGGACTCACCATGCGTGACGTGGTGAAGGTGACGACACACCTTCAGCATCTGAAGCGCGACTTCCACGCCTACGACCGTGCCTACCGTGAGTTCCTTGGAGACGCCCGTCCGGTGCGCACCACGGTGGGCTCGGATCTCATGGACATACTCGTGGAGATCGATGTAGTGGCCGCCCTGCCCGCACCGGGTCAGCCCGCCTGAAGGCGCCGGCGCTCGCCGATCGTCGACGAGCGCCGGCCGTGGCCGTGCGGCCGGCCACGCTCGTGACCAGGTTCGGCAACGGGAGCGACGTGGTCGGGCCGGCCGCGCTCCCCGGCGCCTTCGCAGCGCCGGCCCGCCGCCGTGCCAGGACCGCCTCCCACGCGGGGACCGGCGAACCCGGCGGCACGAACGAGCCTCCGGCGAGACCCTGGGGCTGCCCAGGTCCACCGGTCCCCGAGGCCCGCTGCGGGGGACGAGCCGCACGCCGGCCGCAGCGCGCCCGTACGCCGTCGCGCTCGTCGGGCAGAGCCCGAGCCCCGGCCATATCTTGAGAGAGTGATCCGTTCCAGCGCCACCCCCCAGGGTGGAGACGGCATCGACCCGCCACGGTCGTCGAGAACGTCGACAAGCCGACGAACCGACTACGCGGGCGCCATTTACGGCTCGATCCTCGCCGCCTCCGTAGTGGCCACCGCGGGATCGGGCGGGGAACACCCCCGGCTGGAAGTCATCGCCCTGCTGCTCGTGACCGGTCTCGTCTTCTGGGCCACGCACGTCTACGCCCACCTGGCCGGGGAAAGGATCGTGGGCCAGCCCTGGTCCTGGCCGGAGATCCGCCGCAGCGGCCTGCACGAGTGGGCCATCGTCGAGGCCGCGGCCCTTCCCGCCGCGGCCGTCGCCATCAGCTGGTTCGGGATGAGCGTGAACACCGGGCTGTGGCTCGCCCTCGGGGTGGCGGTCGCCCAGCAGGTCGTGTGGGCGTGCCTGGGAGCCGTCCGCGCCGGGGCCTCCCGGGGGCAGGTCTTCGCCGAGGGGTTCGTCAACCTGGCACTCGGCCTGATCATCGTGGGCGCCAAGGTCGTCCTCAAGGACTGACGGCGCGGCGTCGGCGAGGACCCACCGATCCCACACGGTCCACAAACCCTCTAGGGAGGCCGGCATGGCGGACGAGACTCCTGGAGCCCGGGCGGGAGAGAGGCCGCGGAACGGGCCCGGCGGGCGTCGCGGTGACGCGCCCCGGTATCTGCCCATCGCGGAGCACGGACTCATCGGCGACCTGCGCAGCGCCGCCCTGGTCGGAACGGACGGCACCATCGACTGGTACTGCTGCGGCCGCTTCGACGCGCCCAGTGTCTTCGCGTCGATCCTGGACGCCGACCGTGGCGGAAGCTTCGAGCTCGCCGCCGACGTCCCCGCGCGGGCGAAGCAGTTCTACTTTCCCGACACCAACGTCCTGATCACCCGGTTCTTCGCGGACGGCGGAGTGGGCGAGATCCAGGACTTCATGCCGGTCGTGGACGGCTCGCGCGAGGCCGACCGGCACCGCCTGATCCGCCGCGTGGTGTGCGTCCGCGGCACACTGCCCTTCCGCGCCCGGATCGCCCCCCGCTTCGAATACGGCACGGTCCCGCACACCGTTCACCTGGACGACGGCCAGGCGATCTTCGACTCGCCCGCGCTCAAGCTCGCGCTGACGTCGACCGTGCCCCTGGAGGCCGACGGGCAGGACGTGCGGTCGCTGTTCAAGCTGGGCGAGGGGGAGTCCGCGGTCTTCGCGATCGACCGGATCGACGACGACGTGCCGCCGCGCTTCTGCGCCGTGGCCGAGGCCGAGCGGGAGTTCAACTCGACCGTCGCCTACTGGCGGCGCTGGCTGTCCAGGTCGCGATACAAGGGCCGCTGGCGCGAGATGGTGCACCGGTCGGCGCTCACCCTGAAACTGCTCACGTACGCGCCCACCGGCGCCATCATCGCCGCTCCCACCACCAGCCTGCCCGAGCAGATCGGCGGCGAGCGGAACTGGGACTACCGCTACGTGTGGATCCGCGACGCCGCCTTCTGCGTCTACGCCATGCTGCGCCTCGGCTTCACCGAGGAGGCCGAGGCGTTCATGACCTTCCTCTCCGAACACGTACGCCTCGACGATCCCGACACGACGGCGCCGGGCGGTCCGCTCCAGATCATGTACGGCATCGACGGGCGCCGTGACCTGCCCGAGCGTGAACTGCCGCACCTGGAGGGCTACCGGGGATCCGCCCCGGTGCGTGTCGGCAACGCCGCCGTCGGCCAGCTCCAGCTCGACATCTACGGGGCCCTGGTCGACTCGCTGTACCTGTACGACAAGTGGGGCCAGCCGCTCTCCAGCGCGCACTGGGACGGCATCAGCGCGCTCGTCGACTGGGTGTGCGACAACTGGGACCAGCCGGACGAGGGCGTGTGGGAGACCCGTGGCGGCCGCAAGGCGTTCCTGTACTCCCGGCTGATGTGCTGGGTGGCCATCGAACGGGCCATGCGGCTGGCCCAGCACCGCGGTCTGCCCGCCGACACCGTCCGCTGGGGCACCGCCCGTGACGACATCTACCGGCGCATCATGAGCCGGGGATGGTCCGATGTGCGCCGGGCCTTCACCCAGTACGAGGACAGCGACATCCTCGACGCGTCCCTGCTGATGATGCCGCTCGCCAAGTTCGTCTCCCCGACCGACCCGAAGTGGCTGGCCACCCTCGACGCGCTGGGCGAGGACCTGGTCTCCGACTCGCTCGTGTACCGCTACGACCCGCAGGCGAGCCCCGACGGCCTTCAGGGCGAGGAGGGCACCTTCTCGATCTGCTCCTTCTGGTACGTCGAGGCGCTCACCCGCGCGGGCCGTATCGACGAGGCCCGGCTCGCCTTCGAGAAGATGCTCACCTACGCCAACCACCTCGGCCTGTACGCGGAGGAGATCGGCCACACCGGGGAGCAGAGCGGGAACTTCCCCCAGGCCTTCACCCATCTCGCCCTGATCAGCGCCGCCTTCAACCTGGACCGCAAACTCGGCTGACGGCCGCGAACGACGGCCGGTGTCCTCAGGGCGCGGTGAACAGGCCGGGGAACCGGGGAGCGAGCCACGGCCTGCGGCCCCTCACCAGGATGCGGCCACGCGCGAGAGGGCCGGCCTGTCCCTGGCGGCCCAGAGCCATCAGCAGGAACGTGACCGGCTCGATGTGGATCGTGCAGTCCGGCCGGGCCGACGGCCGGTCCTCGACGGACAGCACGCCGTCGGACACGGCCACGCCGAACCCGCCACCGCCCCAGAGCCGTACGTCGTAGCGGGCGTTCATGCCGGTGACACGGGAGGAGTCGGCGACCCGCGGCATCACCCGGAGCATGAACGGCATGGTCAGGCCCACCCGGGCACGGTCGAGCATGTGCGGCCTGCCCAGGGCGCGGGCGAGGTCGTAGCCGTGCCCGAGCATGTGCGTCAGCAGGTACGAGCCCAGCTCCTGGGAACTCATCGGACCGAGCGGGGTGACCATAGGCCCCTCGGCGGTCCCTTCCTCCAGCGCCCGCAGGCAGGCGTCCGCCTGCTCGACGATCATGGCGGCCAGCGGTAGCGGCTCCCGCTCCCCGAACTCCGCGAGGGAACGCTCGTTGGCCTGGGCGAGACTCTGCGGCGTGCCGTCCCCGTAGGGGCGCTCCTGCCCTGCCGCGAGCCCCGCCATCAACGCGTTGGCCAGCGCCAGATGCGCGGCCGCCTCGCCGACGTTCCACTCCGCCCCGGGTATCCGCCGGCCCATGTCGGTTCCGGGACCCAGCAGGGCGGCTATGTCCCGGGCGGTCCCGCGTATCGCCGTGCCGAGCCCGTCGGGCAGCGGCCTCCGCACATCCTGCCCCGCCACCGAGTCCACGTCGCGCCCTTCCTGTCGACGTCGCCTTCTCCTCGACCGGAACAGCCGAGGAGAAGGCGACGCGTTGCCGGTCACCGGGCGTACAGAAGACCAGGCGACCGCCGTGACGACAACCCCCTGAGCCGCGACGACGCACGCCGAGGCGGCCACGGGGCGGGCAAAGCGGACACAGGGGTCAGGACCGGGCCAGGACCGGATCGCTGTTGTACGCCTCCACCTGCAGGGACGGACGGCCGGACGCCAGAGCCGACGCCGGCCAGGACAGCGTCACCCGACGGGACTCTCCCGGCAGCAGCCACAGATAGTTGTCGCCGTACAGCGTGGGCAGGACGCGCTCCCGGCCGGCCCGGTCCAGCAGCGAGAGCCGGACCATCGCCGCGACCGCCGTGCCCCGGTTGCCCACGGTGGCGGTCAACTCGTGGCGCGCCCCCGCCTGCGACAGACGGGAGACCGCGGCGGACAGCTTGACCTTCCGCCCCGAGTTGAGCGCCTTCAGCGCGGCCGGGGTCCGCTGACGCCAGTACGTATTGACGGACAGCGGGCGGCCCGCGGAGTCCTCCAGGGTCAGCCGGAGCAGATGCAGATCCGGCAGGTCGTCGGTCCATCCGACGGTCAGGGCCCGTGTCGTGGTGGCGGCGGCCACTTCGACGCCCGCCGTATGGGTGGCCCCGTGCTGCCGGCCCGACAGGTCGTACAGACGGGCGGTGACCTTCGCCCCCTTGAGCGCCCGGCTGGTGTGGTTGACCGCGATCACCTGCCCGGTCCGGGGATCCGCCTGCACATGCAGGGGCTCGCAGCCCGAACGGGCCCCGTAATAGGTGCCGTTGACGTCGAAGTCGTAGTCGTAGGTCTGCCACACGGTGCTGTGCCACGCGGGGTGGGACATCCACAGCATGAGACCACTCGCGTCGTCCCACAGGTGCGCGTTCCACGCCTCGAACATGGCGCGTGTGTTCTCGTAGTTGACGAACTGGGCCTTGCGCGCGAAGTCGTCGAGGTCCGTCGCCGTACCGAGCCGGGTCTCGATGGCCGCCTTGTAGTTCTGCGGCGCCTGGTTACCGCGCTCGCTCCAGTCGTGGTAGTACCACGCACCGCGGATCGGCCACTCCGGCTCGTCGCCCGTCATGTTGCGCAGACTCGCCGCCGTGGAGACGACCGGCATACCGATCTCGGTGTGGAAGCCGAAACTGCTGCTGCCGTACGTCGACGGCTCGTAGTACTTCTCCGGCTCGACCCAGCCGTAGGGGCCACCGCCCGTGATGATGCCGCCGGCCGAGTTGTTCTGATAGAGGATGCCGGGAGCCTGCTGCTCGACCGCCTCCCGCATGCCCTTGTCGATGGCGGCCGGGGGATTGCCTTCGTTGGCCCCGCACCAGACCACCACACTGGGGTGGACGCGGTAGCGCAGCACGGTGTCCCGCGCCGTCGCGTTGAACGCGTCGTGGTCCGGCGGGTCCATGCCCCAGGCATTGGGGAAGTCGTTCCACACCAGGATCCCGTGCTCGTCACAACTGGCGAAGAACTCCTCGCGGTTGCTGCTCCCCACCCAGTTGCGGATCATGGTGAAGTTCATGTCGCGGTGCATCCGCACCGCCGCGTCCATCCGCTCCGCGGGCATCCTGCGCAGCAGCTCGTCCCAGCCCCAGTTGCCGCCGCGCACCAGAACCCGGACGCCGTTCACGCTGATCTTCAGCGGCTCGGGCGTGTTGGTCACCGACGTGACGTCGGTCCACGCCTCCCCGTCGTCCGACGCCTGGATCGTGTACGTCTTCGGGTAGGCCGCCTCCCACACGATGGCCACCCGGTCGAAGCGCCGTGCGCTGCCGAGGTCCACCCGGAGCCACTGGTGGTCCGCGTACTCCGAGGACCAGCGCGTGCCGGGGTCGCCGTCCGTCGCGGCGGAGGCCGGGTGATCGGACTCCTGCGTCGAGGCGGTGGCCGTCCTGCGCAGCGCGAGGTCGGTTCCCGGCTCGGCACTGTCGATCACCGAGAGGGACCACAGCGAGTTGCCCCAACTCGTGTTGCGCACGCCGCAGTCGATGCGCACGTAGCGTGCCGTGCGCGGGGTGAACTCCTCCACCTGGAGGCTGGCGTCACCGCTGTTGAACGGCAGCGGCACGGCGGTGTTGTCGACGGACTTCACGTCCCGCCACTGGTCGCCGTCGGTGGACACCTGCACCACATAGGTGCGCGCGTACGCCTGCTCCCACACCAGGTCGACGCGGTCGAAGGACTGCGTGGCTCCCAGGTCGACCCGGATCCACTGGTCGTCCTGGTAGGCCGAGGACCACCGGGTGGCCGGGTCGCCGTCCGTGACGTTGCCGGCCGCGTGGCCGTCCTCGTCGGTCGTCGACGCGGCGGCGTCGGCGTGCAGCGCGAGGTCGGTGCCCGGCCGGGCACTGTCGAAGACGGACAGCGTCCACAGTGAACTGCCCCAGTCGGTCGCCCGGGTCAGGCAGCGGACGCGGACGTGCCGGGCCTGCTGCGCGCCCACGTCCACGGACTGGGTGTACGCGTCACCGGAAGCGACGAAGGGAAGTGGTACGTCGTACTCGTAGCCGAACTGGCGTATGCCGAAGCGGGTTTCGCGCCGGTCGCTCTCGGAGCCGTCCACCACCGCGACCATCGTCAGGTCGTGCAGACGCGCGCTGCCGAGCCCGTTGGGCCACCACAGCTCGGGGTTGCGCAGCCGCAGCCCGCTGAAGGCGTCGGGGGCGAACACGACGTCGACGCTCCGGCCCGCCGGGACCGTGACGGTGCGGGAGACGCGTACGGAGCCGAACGCCGCGGTGACGGTCGCCTTGTGGTCGGCGCTGTCGGCGTTGCGGACCGGCACGACGATGGTCAGTTCGGCCGTCGAGGTGTCGGGGAGGTCCGGCAGGACGGTGTCCACCCGGGGATCGCCGATCACGACCTGCCCGGTGGATCTCAGGCGCACGTGGTTCCAGATGCCCGCGACCCGGTCGCGGACGGCCGGCATCCAGTCCCAGCCCGAAGAGGCCAGATACGTGGGGGAGTTGAGGTTCATCTGGTTGGCGCCGGCGTCGACCCACGCCTCACCGGCGGGTCCCTTGTCGCCGGGGCTGCCGGGCACGGGCATCGGCGTGATCTTCACCGCCAGCGCGTTCTCGCCCCGGGTCTCCAGGAGCTTCGTCACGTCGTGGGCCGAGCGGGCGAACGGGTACAGCAGGTCGCCCACCTGCTTCCCGTTGAGCCAGATGTCGGCCCGGTGGTTGATGCCGTCGAACTCCAGCCAGATCCGGCGCCCGGCACCCGTCCGCAGGCCGCGCGGCAGCTCGAAGTCCCGCTTGTACCACCAGGAGTGACGGGAGAGCGCCTCGGGGATGTGCAGGTTGTTCAGGCCGGAGACCGGGTCGGGCAGCTTGCCCTGGTCCACGAGGGACGCGAGGACGGTACCGGGCACCGTGGCCGGCAGCCAGGTCCGGGTGTCCACGTCGGTCCTCGACAGTGCCGCGCCGTCGCCCTTGGCCCAGTCGTCCATGGTGAGCGTCCAGCCGGACTCCAGCGGCACCGTGCCGTCGCCGGCCACCTTCAGTGCCGGGGCGTGCCCGTCGTGCGTGCCCCAGTCCGTCCACCCGGTGGCGGAGGGGCGGCGCCCCTGGGCGGAGCCGAACACCTCGAAGCCGTTGACGCCCAGGGGGTTGGGGCTGGACCGCTTGCGGGAGGTCAGCCGCACCCAGCGCGCCGTGGTCGGCTTCGGCAACTGGATGTCGACGACGCCGCCGGTGCCGGCCGTCGTGCGGTACACGCTGGTCCACGAGGTGTGGTCACGGGACGTCTCGACCACGAAGTCGACCGCGTAGCTGGAGAGGATCTCCTTGCCCGTGGTGCCGTCGGCCCAGTTCCCGGTCGCCGGAGGCGTGAACACCGGGTCGCTCGCGTCCGCTTCGAAGGTGAGCCGGATCCAGGTGACCCGGCAGTCCGCCTGGAGGTCGACCGAGATCCACTGCGGGTCGCCGCCCCCGGCCCGCCACCCGGTGCCCCGCACGCCGGGGGAGGCGACCCGGTCGACCACGAACTCCCCGGGCGTGGGGGCGTAGTCGGTGGACGAGACCGTCACCGGCCGGTAGACGGCGAGTTCGTCCTCGGACCCCCGCGCGACGACGGGGCCCTGGCGCCCGGCTGCCACGGCGGTACCGGGCAGCGCGCCACCCAGGCCGAATCCGGCCAGCAGCGTCGAGCCGGTGAGGACGATCGATCGTCGGGAGGGGGAGTGCGGCGGATTCGGCTGAGCCATCAGCGGGTTGTCCAATCACACGGGTGGTGCTTGAGGAGCACAGGAAAGGGGCGGCTTGGGGCATGGCAACGTTGTCACAGTGAATGACAACGTTGCCAAAGAGTGTGACGCGTGAGGGTTCCTGTCAAGAGTCGTGACGTCGACCGCCCCCGAAGCGGGAGGACTTGCGCCTCGTGGGAGATGGCCGGAGGGGTGGAACGTGGCGGAGCGGGCGCCGTTCTCTGCGCTGGTTTCGGCCAGGCAGCCCCGCAGTGGTGCGTGACTCCCGCTTCAGCCCCGCGACCTTCTGGGCGCCCTCGTGCCCCCGGGCGCCCTCGCTCGACCGAGGCCAACTCCGGGACGTCCCCGTCCCCCGATTCCTTTCACCGACCTGCCCGGTCCGTACTGCCGAACACGTTCACGGCGAAAGGGAAGACCATGACCAGCACCGAGGCCCTCACCGTTCCGTCGGCGATCCGGGAGGCCGATCGCGCGGTCCGCGCCGTCATCGACGCCGTCTGTGCCGCTTGGGCGGCGAACGACGCGGACGCGTTCGTGGAGCCGTACGCCCCCGACGCGACCGTCCTGCTTCCCGGCACGTTCCGGCACGACCGGGAGGAGCTGCGGACCGCCATGGCGGCCGCGTTCGCGGGCCCGCTCAAGGGCTCCCGGGCGCTCAACGAGGTCCAGAGCGTCCGCTTCCCCGGTGAGGACACGGCGCTCGTGATCTGCACGAGGTCCGTGGTCCTCGCCGGGGAGGACGAACCGCGCGAGGAGTCGCACGCCCTGGACAGCTGGGTGCTCTCCGCGTCGGACGGCGCCTGGTGGGTGAGGGGCTTCCACGGCTGCCCGGCTCACCAGGCCTGAACCGGCGACCACGCCGGCATCCGGCCGGTGGGCCCGTGTACCCGGGCCCACCGGCCGCGGGCCCTCCCCGAACGGTCCTGCCCCGCCGGTTCCACCGCCCTTCCCCTGGGCCTTACCTGTCGGGTAATCGCCCCCACGTCGCGCGACTGGCATCGTCGTTCCCGACGGAGCCCGATCGGCCGGAAGGACGCCACCATGACCGCGTACGCCATAGCCCACCTGCGCGAAGCCGAACCGCACCCCGAGATCGCGGCCTACATCGAGCGGATCGGCGCCACCTTCGAGCCCTACGGCGGCGGGTTCCTCGTGCACGGCGCGCAGCACGAGGTCTTGGAGGGCGGATGGCCCGGTCATGTCGTGGTGATCGGTTTCCCCGGCATGGCCGAGGCGCGCGCCTGGTGGGAGTCCCCGGCGTACCGGGAGATCGCTCCGCTGCGCTCGCGGCACATCGAGGGGGACATCGTCCTCGTCCCGGGTGTCCCCGAGGGGTACGACCCGGCGGTCACGGCGAAGTCGATGCGGGAGGCGCTGTCGGCCGGGTAGGCGGCACCGGCCGGGGCACGGACACGGCGGCCACGCACCGTCGTCGCCCGGCCGGTGGTCGGTGCGGACCTGGCGCGACGGAAGGGACGGCGTCCCCGGAACCACGGGTGACGCCGTCCCTTCCGTCGTGCGCGCGTCGGCGCGCTCAGGCGGGGAGGCCTGGGCCGGGCGGCTCCGGACGCGGGGCCCGATGGAGACGGGCACCCCGTCCGGAGCCGGACCGGACGTGACGGGTCAGCAGGCGCCCTCGTCCTGCCACGGACCCCAGTCGGAGGCACCGGGTGCCTCGTTCTGGGTCCACCACTTGGCTTTCCAGTTGTGATGGTTGTACGAGGCCTCGTTGCCGGCGGTGTACACCGCGGACGAACTCCACGCCGTCTTGCACGCGCCGCTCGGCGGCGTGGGCGTCGGGGTCGGCGTGGGCGTCGGGGTGGGCGTGCCGGTGGGCGGGGTCGCTCCCGCGAACTTCACCGAGTACTTGGCGAAGTCCCAGGAGTTCTGGGCCACGCTGGAGCAGGTGCCCGACGTACGGCCGCCGTTGTCGGCGGGCGAGCACTGGCGGTCGCGGTTGAGCGACCAGAAGGTGAAGCGGTCCATGTTGTGACTGGTGGCGAAGTCCAGCACGGTCTGGAAGTCGGCCTGCGAGAAGTACTCGCCGGTGTCGCTGCGGCCGTTCATGCCCGAGAAGCCCTCGTGGGCGTACGCGGTCGACTGGTCCCAGCCGAAGGTGGACTGGAGGATCGTGTTGAAGTTGGCGAGCGCGCTGGTCTGCGACGCGGCGCCGTTGAACCCGCCGTCGAACGGCATGATGGAGAAGTTGTTCGGCGTGAAGCCCTGCGACTTCGCTTCCAGCAGCATCTGCTTGCCGAACCAGCCGGTGCCGTCCGCCGTGCCGGCCGTGGTGACGGAGACGTACAGTCCGGGGTTGTTCTGCTGGAGGATCTTGGCGGCGCCGATCTCGTTCTTGATGGCCGCCGTGTTCTCGTACTCCGGCTCCTCCAGGTCGAAGTCGATGGCGTGCAGGCCGTACTTGGTGATGACCTGCTGGTACGCCGCCGCGGTGGAGGCCGCGTCCGAGCAGGCCTGGCCGAGCTTGGTGCCGCCGTACCCGCCGATGGAGACGGAGACGTCACCGCCCTTGGAGCGGATGCCGTTGATGACCGACTGCACGGCGGTGTCCGAGGAGACCGCCGACGTGCCGCCCCACGTCGGCGAGCAGCCGCCGCCGTTGGGAGCGAGGATGAAGGCGAGCTGGAACGCCTTGAGGCCCGTGGCGTCCATGATGGCGCCCGCGTCCGGCGGCTCGTTGTCCGTCGGCATCAGGTAGGGGGCGGCGGCGTACCAGCGGTTGCTGAGCGCGGTGGTCGCGCCCGAGGCGTTGCCCGCGACCAGCGCGGTCGTGCCGACTGCGGCCAGGCTGACGGCTGCTGCCGCGCCCAGACATGCGCGAAGACGTCTCACGGTGCCTCCAGAAGGGGTGGGGGAGTGGCCATAGCTTCCGGCCACTGTCGCGATCACGTCAATGAGTTGGACTAGACCAGATAGGTCTTTGGACTAGACCATGCAATCTCTTTACTCAAGGGCCTGTGCGTCGCGCTCCTCGGGGTGCGCATGGGGTCAATGCGGCCGCCTATGCGCCGAGTTGGCGGTGTCCGGCGTTCGATGCGATCCGCGACCGTGCGGGGCCACCCGGGAAAACGCGTGCGCAGACATCTTGTCACTGAGTGACATCCGCTCCTACTCTCCTGATGTGACTCCGGAGTAACTAACGGGCTTCGCACGGGACTTCGACGTCCGTCCTTCCTGGTCACACGCATGCGAACAGCGCACCACCCGACCAAGAGGCACAGCACGGGACGGCGCAGCCGCAGCCACGAGCACCGGGGCTCCGCCGTGCACAG
This sequence comes from Streptomyces sp. M41(2017), assembly GCF_002078175.1. Taxonomy (GTDB): domain Bacteria; phylum Actinomycetota; class Actinomycetes; order Streptomycetales; family Streptomycetaceae; genus Streptomyces. The sequence goes on from NZ_MWFK01000001.1 coordinate 5,767,819, forward strand.
CACCTCATGGCATGTCTCGCCCGGCGCCGCACCCTGTGCGGACGGGCGCTCCCGCACGCGTCGCCCGGCCGACGACGCGTGCGCGGCGGCGCACGTCCTGTGCCGGACCGCATCCCCTGCCCGGGCCGGGGCATGCCGCGGTTCCCCTTCACCATCCCGAGCCGTCCCCGTACCGGGGGCCGCCCTGCTCCACCCCGACCGGATCCACACGTCGTATCCCCACGGCGGCGGCCCCGGTCGGCTCCCCAAGCGGGTCCGTGCGTCGAGCCGTTGACCTCGCACGCCCGCATCACCGACCCCCTTCGAGGAAGCAGGGAGTGAGCCGCATGGAACGACCCCACCGACCCCACGGCCCCGAGAACGCACCCCGTTCGACGTCCGCCCGACAGCCAGGCCTGGAAGGGCCGTCGACCGAGTCCCGCACCGGATCCACCGCGCCCCGGGGCGGCCGGCTCCTCGCGACGGCCCTCGCCGTCTGCGCCTGCCTCGCCGTCCAGGCGCTCCCCGCCACAGCCGCCACCGGCGCGGCCGGCACCGTGTCCCGCGGGGTGACGATCCCCGCGTTCTACGACCCGCCCACCGCCCTGCCGGAGGCCAACGGCGCGATCGTGCGCAGCGAACCCCTCCCGCTCGCCCTCAGCCTGCCCGGCCTCAACGGCCCCTTGCCCGGCACGGCGACCCGCCTGATGTACAAGTCCACCGACTCGAACGGCGAACCCATCGCGGTGACCGGCGCCTACATCGAACCCTCGGCCGCCTGGAAGGGCGGCGGCCCACGACCGGTGGTCGCCGTCGCACCCGGCACCATGGGGCAGGGCGACCAGTGCGCCGCCTCCCTGGGCCTCCAGCACCCGATCACCCTCAACGGCGAGACGGTGTCGATCGGTTACGAGGACCTGTCGATCTACCGCCTCCTCGCAGCCGGCACGGCGGTGGTCGTCACCGACTACGTCGGACTCGGCGCGACCGACCGGCTCCACACCTACGTCAACCGCCTCGACGGCGGCCACGCGCTGCTCGACGCCGTCCGCGCCGCACGCAACCTCACCGGCGCGTCCGTCACCACCGCCTCACCCGTCGGCCTGTTCGGCTACAGCCAGGGTGGCGGCGCCAGCGCCTCCGCCGCCGAACTCCAGCCCTCCTACGCTCCGGACATCACCCTCGCCGGCACCTACTCGGGGGCGCCGCCCGCCAACCTCACCGAGGTGATCAAGGGCATCGACGGCAGCGCCCTCGCCGGCGCCCTGGGCTGGTCCCTCAACGGCTTCCTGCAGTCCGACCCTGAACTGAAGGCCTTCGCCGACGCCCACATCAACGCCGCGGGCAAGGCAGCGCTCTCCGACCTGTCCACCATGTGCGTCGGCGACTCGATCTTCGGATACGCGTTCAAGAAGAGCTCGTCGTGGACGACCGACGGTAAGTCCATCAGCGCCATCGTCGCCGAGACCCCGGCACTCCAGAAGGTCCTCGACGACCAGCGCATCGGCAAGCTGAAGCCGACCAGCCCGGTACGCGTGGCCACCGGCATCCAGGACGACATCGTGCCGCACGCCCAGGCGCGCCAACTCGCCGTCGACTGGTGCCGAAAGGGCGCCACGATCACGTACGACGCCGTGAACCTGCCCAACCTCGGCGACGGGCTGCTCACCAACCACCTCGTCCCCCTCCTCACCGACCAGGGCGACGCCATCTCCTGGCTCACCGACCGTCTCTCCGGGAAGCGCGCCACCTCCAACTGCTGGTCGATGCCCCTGCAACCCTGAGCGGCACGACCTCGGACCCCGGATCCTGGACCCCGGACGGCGTCAGAGCCGCCGGGGTCCTCGGGTCGTCTGCTCCGCACGCGCCGCCGCCTCTGCCCCCGCCGCGGCGGAGCGCGGACCTCCGCATCACGGGCGGTCCACGGGGTGGTGCGGCCCCTCCCGTGACGCGAGGATGCCCCCGCGCGTGGGACGCGCAGGAGTCCGCTCCCGCTGTCGCCCCGTGGACGACAGCCCGGAAGGCGCGGCGGCGACGCTCGCGCGGCGAGGACCGAAGGGGACATGCGATGGGCTCACACGCGGCACCCGGCCGGCGCAGGCGCGCCCTGCTGATGCCGCTCGGTCTCGTCCTCCTGGCCGGCGCCCTCTTCTGGGTCCCCGGCGCCGACGGCGCACCCCGTCCCACGGACGCCTGCCGCAGCACCGGAAACGCCCTGCCGCACGGCGACTGCGGCCCGTTCTGGCAGGTCCTCGCGGAGGACTTCAACGGCGACCGGGTGCCGCTCGGATCCTTCAGCGACTGCGACCACCACGCCGACACCTCCGCCGCGTACTGCGGTGGACTCAAGGGCTCGTACCGCGACAACTGGTGGGCCTACCCCACCGGTTGGCAGGACACGGCGAACGACCGGGACAGGAGCGTCGTCGGCACCTACCACCCGGAGGACACCGTGAGCGTGGGCCCCGGTGAACACGGCGACGGGATGATGCACATCCGCATGTGGCGCCCCGAGGACGGCGGCCCCGTACACGCTGCGGCGCTCGTGCCGCGTGCCGTGATGCAGATGGCGTACGGCAAGTACAGCGCGCGCATCAAGGTGACGAAGGTGGCCCCCGGATACAAGTCCGCCTGGCTGCATTACGGCGACGGCTGCGAAATGGACCATCCCGAGGGGGAGTGGACGGGTGGCATCACCGCCTTCCACCATCCCTGCGGCGGGGGAGAACAGGGCTACTTCCCCAGCGGCGCCGACTGGACCGAGTGGCACACCGTGTCGACGGAGTGGACACCCGGGCGCGTGCGGTTCTTCGTCGACGGCCGCCGGATCGGCGAGGACACCCGAGGAGTTCCCTCCGGCCCCCTCTCCTGGGTGCTGCAGAACGAGAGCGCCCTCGAAGGCCCCGGCGCGGCCCCCGGCAGCAGCGCGGAACTCGACGTGACCTGGGTCGCCGCCTACGCGTACGGATGGAGATGACCGCCCTCGCGTCTACGGCGACAGGGCCCGAGACGCCTCCACGGCCGCGCCGACGACGGCCCCGCCCGTCCGCCCGGGTGCGCCCCATCCGAAAGACAAGCGGACGTATTCGCTCAATGTGTGCCCATTTAGGGAAAAGCGCCTTGAATTCAGCCGACTATTTCTAGGCTCGCCTCCTGTTTCTCAGGAACGGGGAGGCCCCACGTGCCGCAATCCCACCGGACGGACGAGTACGATCTCGTCCTTCCCAGCGGTTTCGACGACATCGTCCGAGTGATCGACCGCCACGTCGCCGACCGGCAGGCCGGGACACCGACCGGGCGGCGCACGTCGAGACACCGCTTCCCCGCCCTGCTGCTCGCCCGCGAAGCGACCGCCGAACCGGGCGTCATGGCGGCGACCGCGGCCACTGCCACGCCCGACGACACCGGCCGCGGCCTCCCCGACCCTGCACTGTCGGCCCTGGTCACCCTCTACCACCAACGCCTGCTCCGCCTCGGCACCGGCGAGACGGGCCACCTCGCGAGCCTCGCCCCGCACGCGCTCGTCGACGAGGAACTGCTCGCCGGCGAACGCCCCGGCGAGGACGACCCGGGCAGCGACGGGCCCCACGTACGCCTGCTGGACCGGGTCGCACGACAGTTCCGCGCCACCATGCCCGACGGCTCCGGCACCCTCCGGCTCCCCGAGTTCGACGCCTGCCTGTCGGTCCTGCGCGCCGACGTCGCCCCGGGCGACGTGACGGACGAACGACGGGCACTGCGGGACCGGATCTACGACAAGTACGCCTGGAAGTTCGGATTCGCCGCCGAGGTCACGCGCCTCGGCGAAGAACTCGGCCCCCGCCAGTGGACGGCGATCACGAAGGTGGTGACGACACCGCTGGCCTGGCTGTGGCGGTGGTCGTACGGCCTGCGCGTCGACCGCGGAACCCGCTTCCGCTGGGTGGGCGCGATGCTCGACGAACCGGGGCGCAGCTTCCTCAACTCCGCCATGTCCCTGCGCGACGCCCACCTGCGCTCCAGAGCACAGGAACGCGCCGGCCGGGAGGCACCCGCCGACGCCACTCCGGCGGCGGCGTCCGCGCTGTACGCGGCGTCCGCCGTCTCGGCCCGCGACGAGGCCGTGGTCCGACAGGTACTGCTGACCGCCCTCGTCCACGACCTCGCCCGCGCCGCCCGCCCGCCGATCTGGAGTGCCCGCAGGCCCAGGCGGCGCTGGCCCTTCGTCCTGCTGCTGCCGACGGTCGGCGGCGACGACTCCCCGAGCCGCAAACTCCTCAACTCCTTCGCCGCGGTGGCCGAGGACCTCGGGACATGCCCGCTGCTCGTCCTGGGCGCCGCCACGGCGGACCTTCCGCCGTACGCCGTCCCCCTGCCGCGGCACACCGTCCCCGTCCAGGGCAGCCGCCACCTCGACACCGGCTCCACCGCGCAGGCGGTGGCCTCCCTGCTCGCCGCGGGTGCCGCCGGACGGCCCGTCGACGCCGTACGACTGGTGCCGCTGTCCCGCGTTCCCGACAACGGAACGACCGCAGAACGGCTCGCCGTCCAACGGACCGTGCGCTCCCGCGACCGGCGGGCCGCCGACTGGCTGCGCCCGGTCGTCGCCGCCGTGGCCGTGGCGGCGCTGATCGCCACCGGACTGTTCCAGGCGCTGCGCCCCGACGCGACACAGTCCCGCGCCACGCCCTCTACGCCCAACCCCTCGTGCCGGCACGTCAGCACCGGCGAACGCGTCGGCATCACCGACGGGGCCGACCACTGCGACCTCGCCCACGGCCTCTACGCACCCGAACTGCGGTCGCTGGAGCACACGTTGGGCGAACAGAACGCGAAGGTCGACCGGACCAAGCCCTACCGCACGCTGGTGTTCTTCGCCCCGCTGAGTGTCGGCTCCGCGTCCCGCCGCACCGTCCCCACCGGATTCCAGATGCTGCGCGGTGCGCTGCTCGCGCAGAAACAGGTCAACGAGCTGATCCTCAAGTCGCAGATGCCGGTCCGGCTGCTCGTGGCCAACGCGGGGGAGTACTTCGCCTTCGGCTCGCACGGCGGACTCAACACGACGAACCACAGCGGTGTCGACGTGTCCGCCATGATCGTCGACAGGATCCACCGTGACCACATCGCCGGTGTCATCGGCCTCACCCAGAGCCGACCGGAGTCCCTCCAGGCAGCGGCCGAACTCGATGCCAAGGGCGTCACCGTCATCGGCACCGGCGTCTCCGGCCAGCCCATGGTGGAGGGCGACTCCCCGGTGTCGTACTTCCAGCTCTCGCCCCCCGACGCGCGGATCGCCCGCGTCATGGCGGCCTTCGCCCGGCACTCGCCCCAACTGGCCGCCCTGACGAAGATCGACCCGGGGCACACCGCGCCGGCCGCCGTCGTGGTCTTCGACCCCCGGGACCACTACTTCAGTGCCGACTTCAAGAAGAGGTTCACCGACGCCTACAGCCACGACGGGGCGGTGTACCCGGTGCCGTACAGCGAGACGGGCAACGACAGTCAGACACCGGCCGTTGCCGCGAACATCTGCACCCTGATCCGCAAGACGGACGGATTCGTCCTCTACGCCGGACGCTCCGGCGTCATGCACGACCTCTTCTACTACCTCCAGAGCGACAAGGAATGCCGCACCCACCAGGGCCGGGTCGCCGTCCTCGCGGAGAGTCCGGCACCGGACCTCGTCCTGCACCCGGAACTGATGCCCCGCAACTACGGCTCCCTGAGCCTCTTCTACAGCCAGTTCAGCGTGCCCGACCCGCAGGGCTCGTTCGCCGGCAGCTTCCGGCAGTCCTTCAACGCCTCCTCGGACAGCGACGCGGCCGCCGGATACGACGCGGTGAAGGTCTACTTCAAGGTGATGAACGAGATCTCCGTCACCGACCCCGAGTTCACCCCCAGCGCCGTCGTCACCTTCCTCCAGTCCACCGGTGTCGCCGACTTCGTGGGGGAGTCGGGGATCATGACGATCGGCAAGGGCCACAAGTACCCGGTGGACAAGGAGATCGACATCCGCGAGATCACCGCGGACGGCCGCAAGCGCACCGACCTGACGTGCGGAGCGGTCACCGCGAAGGCCGACGTGATCACGCGCTGGGGCCCCGACGGGACGTTCCTCTGCCCGGAGGACGACTGACCAACGGACCAGGAAGTCGGCCGGCCGCCGGAACTGCTCGGGCAGCGGCATCGCCGCATCGGTCGGCGTCGACCACCCCCTCCACCGTGGGCAGCCCGTCCCCCACCTCCCCTCCCCGAACCTGAGTACACGTTCCGACCGCCGCGTCCGCCCCGGATCAGAACTCCTCGTGCGTCTCCGGGTCTCCGCCCAGACGACGGCGCGGATGATCGGAGACGGTCGCCAGTTCCTCGGGGGTCAGCTCGAAGCCGAAGATGTCCAGGTTCGCCCGCTGGCGGCCGGGGTCGGCGGACTTCGGAATGGGTACGGCCCCGAGTTGGGTGTGCCAGCGCAGTACGACCTGCCCGGGTGTCACGCCGTGCGTCTCGGCGATCTTCCCGAGGGCCGGGTCCTCCAGCAGGCTGGAGCCGCGGCCCAGGGGGCTCCAGCTCTCGGTGATGATGCCCTTGTCCGCGTGGAAGGCGCGGAGTTCGTCCTGGGGGAGGTAGGGGTGAAGCTCGATCTGGTTCACCGCCGGGAGGACCCCGGTCTCGGTCTCCAGCCGGCCGAGGTGTTCCGCGGTGAAGTTCGAGACGCCGATCGACCGTACGAGGCCCTGCTCGCGCAGCTTGATCATGGCCTTCCAGGAGTCGACGTACTTGTCCACGCGCGGCAGGGGCCAGTGGATGAGGTACAGGTCGACGTAGTCGAGTCCGAGGCGGCTCCGGGACTCCTCGAAGGAGGCGAGCGTCTCGTCGTAGCCGTGATGCCGGCCGGGGAGTTTCGTGGTGACGACGACCTCCTCGCGCGGGACGCCACCGCGGGCGACGCCCCGGCCGGTGCCGGTCTCGTTGCGGTAGTTCGTCGCCGTGTCGATGAGGCGGTAGCCGACGCCGAGGGCGCCGCTCACGGCCTGCTCGGCCTGGGCGTCGTCCATCGGCCAGGTGCCCAGACCGACAGCGGGGATCGTCGTTCCGTCATGGGCGGTGAGGGCCGGGATGCTGATCACGGGGAGCCTTTCGGATCGATGACGGGTACCGACCCATGGTGCACGGGTGCCGTCGCCGGGGCGACGCGGGCTCCCGGTGCGTCGCTCCCCGTCAGCCTCCCGGCCCGTCCCGGTACCCGTACCCGAATCGACCGATTCCGTCGAACCCGCCGACCGGGCACCCGCACCGGCCCGCCTGACGAAGGCGGACCGGCGCGAGCATGCCGGCGTGCGGGGGTCAGGCCGTGTGGAGCGTGAGTCCGTAGCGGTTCAGGATCTCGTTGATGGGCTGGTACCAGGTCTCGCCGCCGCTGCTGCAGTTGCCCCAGCCGCCGGAGGTGACGCCCTGGGCCTGGTCGCCGCTGATGAACGAGCCGCCCGAGTCGCCGGGTTCGGCGCAGACGCTCGTCTTGGTCATCTGGTGCACGGCGCCCTGGCTGTAGTTGACCGTCTCGTTCTTGGCGAGGACGTTGCCGCAGTGCCAGTGCGAGGTGGAGCCGGAGCGGCAGATCGACGCGCCGATGGGAGCCTCGCCGGAACCGCGGACGAGCTGGTCGGAGACGGTGCCCCAGCCGAGGACGACGGGGACCGTCCACCAGCCGCTGCCCACGTTGACCCAGGCGTAGTCGTTGTCCGGGAACGAGGAGCCCTGGAAGTTGCCGATGTAGCTGTGGTCCCAGCCGCTGACACCGGCGCCCGCCTGGCCGCAGTGCCCGGCGGTGACGAAGCCGCCGTACACGGAGAAGCCTATGGAACAGCGGACGTTGCCCGTGTAGTACGGGTCGCCGCCCACCGTGCCCGCGGCGAAGGTGCTCGGCGCCGAGCCGGTCTGTCGGACCGTCACGGGACCGGCCTTGCGGGCCTGCGCCACGAAGGCCCGGACATCGTTGTCATCCTTGTGGGGGGAGACCACGTTCACGACGACGGTGCTGGACCTGGGGTCCACGTGCCAACTGCTCACGCCGGCCGGTGCGTCGAGCGTGTCGAGGCGCTTCATCGTGGCGTCGAGCTGCCGCTCACTGTGCTTGACGAGGGTGACCCGCGCGCCGGTCGACTCGACGGCCTCACGCGCGGCCATCGTGGTCAGCGCGACGACGAGCCGGCCGCTCTTCACGTCGAACCACGAGCCCCCGTACGAACTGCCGGCCCTGGTCCGGGCGGTGCGCTCGACGGAGCGTGCGGTGGTCTCCTGGGAGAGCCGGGTGGTCGCCTGCTTCTCGGTGAGTCCGAGGTCGCGCTGCATCGCCGAGAGCAGCGCGGAGGAGGCGGGGGCCCGGGTTGCGGTGGGGGTGGTGAGGGGTGCGTCGGCGGCGGCGGTCTGGGTGAGTCCGACGGTGGCGGCACTGACGAGCAGGCCCGCGGACACAGCGGTGCGCAGAACTGTTGTGCGTCTCAAGGGAGTTGCCTTTCGTCGATCCGATGGTCGGTGAGTGGGGCGAAGGGCATGAGAGAGCGCTCTCAGAGGTGCGAGGTCGAGAATAGTCAATGAGGTTGAGCAGGTCCATGCCAATGCATGACCGCTCTTTGGGATCAGGTCGCGGCGCCACGAGAACGATCTTTCGGAGCACGTCCCGGCCGGACGTCCTGCGTCACACCCGATCGGATTCGGACGCTTCGCGGACCGGTTCCCCGCGATCTTGGGCGGCGATGCCGGGCCGAGGCCGAACGCCGCCTGACCACGGCCGCGTTGGCAGTAGGCTCACCCTGCTGCGACGCCCCGGTCGGCTGTACGGACCGGCTCTGCAACGGCTCGCGGCGACGGACGGATCTCTACGGCGTGAGGATGAAGTACACGTGCTGATAGCGGGGCGGTATCGGCTGCACACCACTCTCGGTCGGGGCGCGATGGGGGAGGTGTGGCGGGCGCAGGACGAGATGATCGGACGGCCCGTCGCGGTCAAGCTGCTGCTCTCCCAGGATGCCGACCCGACCGCCGCGGCCCGGTTCCGCCTGGAGGCGCAGACCGCGGGACGGCTGAACCATCCTCATGTGGTGGGAGTCCTGGACTTCGGCTCGTTCGAGGACCGGCTCTTCCTGGTGATGGAACTGATCGAGGGCGACAGCCTTTCCCACGTCCTCGCCACCAGCGGCACCCTTCCCGCCGAGCGGGTGGCGCGGATCGCCGCGCAGGCCGCCGCCGGGCTCGCCGCCGCGCATCAACAGGGCATCGTGCACCGGGACATCAAGCCGGGCAATCTGATGCTGGACGCCGACGGGAGCGTCAAGATCGGCGACTTCGGGATCGCCCGGTTCATGGACGACCCGGCCGGCGGCCTCACCGCGACCGGACAGATCGTCGGCACCAGCCTGTACCTGGCCCCGGAGCGGGCGCTCGGGAAGACCGCGGGACCACCGTCCGACATGTACTCCCTCGGCTGCGTCCTCTATCAACTCCTCACCGGGCGGCCGCCCTTCCAGGCCGCCAGTGCCGTCGCGATCCTCCACCACCACCTCGACACCGCCCCGACCCCGCCCCGGGAACTCGGCGCAGAGCTGCCGCCCGCGTTCGAGAACTACCTCCTCGGTCTCCTGGCGAAGCAGCCCGACGACCGTCCGACCGCGCAGCAGGCGGCGTCCTGGTACAGCACCGGCGCCTGGCAAGGGCGTCCCGAACCCCTTCCGGCCGTACGGCCGGCGCAACGCCGCAGCAGGCCCGACCTCGGAGTCGCGGGCCCCGCGACCACGTACGCCCTCCCGTCGGCCGCGCCCTCCCACGGGGCGACCGTCACCCGGGAGGCGGCGGGGGCCCGTCGCTCACGCAGACGCAGACGTTCCGGCGTGAGTGAACTCCTCACCCAGCGGCCACGAGCGGTGGGCGCCGCCGCGGGAGCGGTGGTCTTCGTCCTCGCGGTGCTCGTGGGCGTGGCCTTGTTCTCGCCCGACAGCAGCTCCGCGGAGACACCCGGGTCCGGTTCGGACGGCACGGTCAGCTCGTCCCCCACGGACGCGGCGCCGTAGCGGTCCGGACGCGGTCCGGTCAGGTCGACGACGGTTCCTGTCGGCGCGCGTCCTGCGATGCTCCGCCTGGGTCCGTCCGGGCCGAGTCGGCCCCCTCCGGGTTCGTCCCGGACCCGGTCGACGGGGATTCCGCCTTCGCCGGCTGCCGCTTCGCCAGCGCGGCCTCCAGTGCGACGCGTATGTCGTCCGGGAGTGTGCCGCCCCGGCCGAAGGCGAGGACCTCGTCCGCGATGACGTGCAGTTTGCGGTTGGTGTGCTGGGAGGTCTCGCGCAGCACGTCCCAGCTGTCCTCCGGGCCGATACGGCCGAGGACCAGCAGGGCACCGATGGCCTGATCCACGGTGGCGTGCGAGGACACGGCCCGATGGAGGTGGGTGCGCTCCTCGTTGAGCCTGTCGTTCTCCTGCACCAGGTCCGTGGTGGACAGCAGGCGCAGGGGATCGGACCTGGAGATCGCGAAGAACGCCATCGCTCTGGTGGGGGTCGGCTGATCATTCATCACGGTTCGTGTGCCCCGGATCGGCGTCGCAATCCCCACGAACCGGCGCACTCCGGCTGGTTCGGCCGTACGAAGGCGGGGAGGGGCCGAGCCCGTACCTCCGGGCACAGCCGAGCGGGGGCCCGCCGGAGTGTCTCCGGCGGGCCCCCGCTGCGGGCTGTCGTCGCGGTCAGATGCCGCGCTGCGTCTGGTAGTAGCCGCCGACCTGCTCGTGGTAGCCGGCGTCGCCGACGTGCTTGTCCTTGTCGAACTCGGGTGAGTCCTTGATCTGGGCCTTGGTGAGCGCCACGAAGATCTTGTGCTCTTCCAGGTCGACGGACTGCACGGTCCCGGCGGGCAGGAGGACGTGCTTGCCGAAGATCCATACGCCGGTGTCGACGACGAGGTAGGAGGAGTCGACCTCGTCCGAGTGCTTGTCGACCTTGCCGATGCTGCCATCGGTGGCCTCGACCTTGAATCCGGTCAGGTCGGTGCCCGCGGTGTAGCCGGTGGTCGGCTGGTAGCCCCAGATGTTGTCACTCATAAAAGTACCGCTCCCTCATCGAAATTCGTTGCCTGCTCACAGCTGGACTGTGGTGGCTCTTTAGGCGTCATCGAATTCGGTGACGTTCGTTCAGAAAGCCGAGTGCCCATGTGCTTTGGTCTCACACATGCGTCGTCACTTTTTTGTCTGTTGCCGCCGGGACGGACATGGGTGGGGCCCGACGCCGTGGCGTCGGGCCCCACCCATGATGCGCGTGTGCGTGCTGTTCGGGCTGTCTACCAGCGGTACCAGCGGCCACGCTTGCCGCCGCTCGCCGTCGGACGGATCACGAAGCCCAGGACCCACACGATCAGGACGATCACGGCGATCCACCAGAGCGCCTTGAGCGCGAAACCGGCACCGAAAAGGATCAGGGCGAGCAGAAGAACAAGAAGAATAGGAACCATAGTTATCGACCTCCGGAGCCTCGTGTGCCCGGCGATTCGATCTCCATTCCCGCGGAACCGGTGGAAGTTCCGGGTTTGAAAACTCTGTTCGGGGCTACGGAGGCGCGAACGTGGTCGCCCACCGGATTGCTGACATCCGTCGATCGCTCATACGGGCGCTGTCGAATGGAAGCGCCGGCGGCTCTCTGGCAGGGTTCTTTCGGTGACAGCCGACACGGGACCGGACCGCACCCCTGACGGGCGCTACGTCGTCGTCGGTGGTCGGCGCTGGCGGGCGACGGACCCACAGATCCCCGAGGACGCCGCGGCGCGCCTCCGTTCGCATCTCATGGCGGCCCGCCGCGCCGTCGCTGCCGCCCGGCGTGCGGAAGACCCCGAAGCCGAACGGGCGGCACGCACGCGTGTGCACCGGTCCAAGGTGGCCCTGGGGGAGCGCGGCACGCCGTGGTGGGAGCAGAGCGACGGGGAGCGCCGGGCGCGATGGCGCGAGGGCCTGGCCGCGCTCGACTGACTCATGAACCGGGCACACGGCGTCGACCGCGGGCGCCCTCGCTTCACCGCACGGGGGGGTGTCGTGCCGCGTCCGGTGGGTCAGCGGCAGCGGCGGAGACGGATGGGGCCGCGGGCCTTCGCCGGCTCGACGGGACGGCCGCCCTGGGTGATCTCCACCTCGCCGGCCGCGACGAGCCGCCGGGCCGCGTGCCGAACCGGCTCCATGAGCGCACGCCACCCGTCGTCCTCGCCTGCGTACACCGCCCGCGCGGCGTCGGAGGGACAGATGGTCGCGCCCGGGGCACGGCCATCCAACAACTCCAGGATGACTCGCTCCAGGCGCCGGTCCGTCGTCTGCTCGTCGTGCGGCACTCCACCAGTATCGCAGCGGAGGCGGCAGGGGGCCTGACCTAGAGTTCTCACGGCCTACGTGACCAGGCTCGTCGGGTGTCGGCGTCGCCGCATTCACCAGCCGACCAGATCCATGGACCGGTGAGCGAGCCAGTCCATGAACGACACCGGCTGACCGCTCAGGTTCAGAGGAAGGATCTGGTCACAGGTGGCTCGGCCGTCGAACCACAGTGAGCCCCTGAGCGGACCGCTGACAACGAGCAGGGTCGAGAAGCCACATCCGTTGTCCTGGATGAACACTGCGCCCGAGGTCATGCGCTCCTGGAACACCCCGTACTCGGCGTCCCACTGCCCCCACGCCGCTCGGTAGGCATCGTGGTCCGCGAAGTCCTGCGTCCGCGGCTCGCGCGCGTCCAGGTCATCCTTGTAGGCACGGTAGGAGTCGGGAGGCGCGAAGTCGGTGGTGAGCAGGTCGTAGTTGGTCGACGAGTCCCCGTACCAGCCCCAACCCACCGCGGATCGGTAGAGCCGGTTCACCGTGCCCCCGGCACTCCGGCGGAGCAAATACGCTCGGTACTGGCCCGGAAACCTGATGCCTAGCTCTGCTTCCGCTTCGCAGATCTCTGCTTCGGACAACGGCGGCGGGGAAGCGATCCGCCCCGCGGGCGGGCGGCCGCACTCGCCCGAGCGTCGCCCCCGAGCGATGCGCTGGTCTATCTCTGTCCAATCGGTCGCCACACAGGTGAGGGTAGACGCGAAAGATCCGTCAGGACACGTACGTGGTCATGATGCCGACCGGTCCTATTGGGGAGGATCGTCCAACCACGCGGCGGGACCGGACGCACCGATCGCTGGGCGCTCTGAGAACCGTACGTCGACCTGAGTGAGGCCGTCCGGCCGTCTGGCCCCGCCGACCCGAACCGGCGTCAGCCCTTAGTCGTCGCGGACGACACCGGTGTCAGCAGGCCGCGGGCCTGGACGGCCGGGAGGGACAGGGTTCGATAGCCCACGCTCTCGAACAGGACCGTGATCCTGTTGCCCTCCTCGCTCATCACCTGGCCCTCGCCCCAGGTGCTGTGTCCCACCTTCATGCCCGGCGGAAAGTCGCTGTCGGCGGTCCCGGCCGCCTCGGGTTCCAGCGGGTCGGGGCCCGTGCCGGAGAGGATGTCCCCCGTTCGGACGGGGGTTTCCTTCAACTCCTGTGTGCGGGCGCACGTGTCGCAGCCCGCGCAGTCGCCCTCCGCGAGCGTCTCACCGAAGTACCCGAGCATGTGGCGCCGGCGACAGCCGTTCGTCTCCGCGTACGCCCGCATCATCTCCACCCGTGAACGCTCCAGGTCGACACGCGCGGTGGCGATCCGTACCGCCTCGCGGACGCAGACGTCCCGCCGCGCCCCGGGAACGGCCCGGACGCCACCGCGCTTCTCCGTCGTCACCGCTCCCGCCTCCTCCAGGAGGTGCAGCATCGACGTGAGCGGTGTCTGCGACAGCCCCGTGCGTTCCCGCAGGGCCGTCGCCGTGACCGGCCCCTGCTGCTCGCGCACCGCGTCGATCAGCCCGCCCAGAACCTCCGGGTCGGGGTGGGCGCCCGTCCGGAACCGCTGCACACCGAGGTCCTCGGGCCGGTACGCGAGGATCGCCGTCGACGGCTTTCCGTCGCGGCCCGCCCGGCCGATCTCCTGGTAGTAGGAGTCGAGGGAACCCGGCACGGAGGCGTGCAGCACGAAGCGGATGTTCGGCTTGTCGATGCCCATCCCGAACGCGGAGGTGGCGACCACGACATCGATTTCGCCCTCCTGGAAGCGGTCGTGCGTCCGGGAGCGCTCGGCCGCGGAGAGCCCCGCGTGGTACGGGGAACTGTCGAATCCGAGCGCCGACAGCTCCTCCGCGTACTGCTCGGCCTCGCGCCGCGTCCCCACGTAGACGAGGCCAGGTTTGGCCTCGGCCGCGGCCCGCTCCACCACCCACTGGCGCTTGCCGGCGTTCTCCCGGTGCCGTACGACCTCCAGCGTGATGTTGCGGCGGTCGAACCCCGCGACCACCTCGTGCGCGTCGCGCATGCCGAGCCGCTCGACGATGTCGGCCCGCACGGGGGCAGCCGCACTGGCGGTCAGGGCGAGGAGCGGCGGCCGGCCGATGCGCTCGCGTACGTGGGACAGGGACAGGTAGTCGGGCCGGAAGTCGTACCCCCACGACGACACGCAGTGCGCCTCGTCGACCACCATCAGCGCGGGTGAGGCGGCGGCTATCTGCTCGACCACCTCGTCCTTGGCGAGCTGCTCGGGCGAGACGAACAGGAAGTCCAGGCTGCCTTCGCGAACGCGCTCCCACACGGCTTCGTTGTCCCGCGCACGCTGGGCGGAGTTGACCGCCGAGGCGTCGGAGCCCTCGATCCGGGCGAGCGCGGCGACCTGGTCCCGCTGGAGCGCGATCAAGGGGGAGACGACGACGGTCGGCCCCTCCAGCAGCACGCCCGGTACCTGGTACACAGCAGACTTCCCCGCGCCCGTCGGCATCACGACGATGGTGTCGCGCCCCTCCATCACGGCAGTCATGGCGGCGAGTTGGGAGGGCCGCAGCCGCTCCCAGCCGAAGACCTCACGGGCGCACCGGCGCAGACGTCTCGTGAGGGACCGGTTCCTGAAGTAACCGACCTTGATCCGCATGGCACTCCTGACGCTGCTCTCCAGTGGGGCTCGCCGCCCGGGTACCCCCGGCCGCGACGGAAAACAGCCCGGGCGCGGAGAGTTGCCGTTCCGTGTCCTCGGAGGGCACGGTGCGACGCTTCTCCGGCGCCAGCGTGGGCTCGCCGGGTCGCTCCGCCCCGGCGGCGCGTCACCCCTGCGGCGCGATGTCCGATCGCACGACCGCGTACAGGACCATGTCGCGCCATGCGCCGGCCCGGAAACACGCTCCGCGGAGGACTCCCTCACGGGTGAAGCCCGCGCCCTCCAGAGCACGCTGCTCGGCGATGTTCGTGAGTTCGGTGCTTGCCTCGACCCTGTTCACCTTGGTGTGGTCGAACAGGTAGGCGGCCAGCTGCCGCTGAGCCTCCTTGCCGTAGCCCCGGCCGCGTTCGGCCGTGAGCAGGGAGATGCCGATGTTCCAGCAGGGCGACGCCGGCCCCTGCATGACTTCGTGCCACTGCACCTCACCGACGAACCGCTCGTCGTCTCCGGCGATCACCAGCCGGCCGCCTTCGGCGGACAGGAAACCGTCGGCCCACCGGCGTCGGAGCTGCCCAGGGTTGCGGAACCCGAAGAAGCCGTGGTCGCCGGCCTCGGCGGGGTCTTCGTGAAGGCGTTCGAGCTGGTCGAGGTCCGTCTCGGTGACGGGGCGCAGGTGAATGTGATCATGAAGCGGCATGGTCACCAGCGTACGAGGCGGCAGGTGCGGGACGTCGCACGGTCCCAGGTCGGCCGGTCCCGGCTCGTCGGGGCGCCGCCGCGCTGCGCCGCCACGGGACCCGCGGCGGTGGCGTGGAGCAGTCGCGCCATAATCCGGGGGTGACTCCGACCGCGCGGCAGCTCGCCCTGGCCACCCTGGACCGTCAGCTCCTGCTCGAACGGCAGCGCCTCGACGTCGCCGACGCGGTGCGCCGGGTCTGCGCACTCCAGGCGCAGACTCCGGCATCGCCCTATGTCGCCCTGTGGAACCGCCTGGAGGGCTTCAGACCCGAGGACCTCGACGCGGCGTTCGCGGATCGCCGGATCGTGAAGGCGACCCTCCTGCGGATCACCCTGCACGCCGTCCACGCCGAGGACTACGACGCCTTCCGGGCCGCCATGCTGAGCACCCTGCGTGCCTCCCGGCTGTACGACCGCCGCTTCACCGCGACAGGCCTGACAGCGGACGACGCCGACGCGCTGCTCACGGAACTCGCCGACCACCTGCGGCTCCCCCGCACCGGCGCGGAGGTGGAGAACCACCTGAAGGAGCGGTTCGGCGAACACGCGCACCGCATGTGGTGGGCACTGCGCACGTTCGCGCCCGTCCACCACGTACCGACGGACGGCACCTGGTCGTTCAAACAGCCGAACACCTACCGCGCCGCCCGGACCGCTTCCCGAGCCGCACCCCAGGACCCGGACGAAGGAGTCCGGCAGTTGCTGTTCTCCTACCTGCGGGCCTTCGGCCCCGCCTCCGCGCAGGACTTCGCCCGCTTCACCCTGCTGACACGCCCCGTGATCTCCCGGGCTCTGCAGCAGCTCTCCGACCAGTTGGTGCGGCTTCCCGGCCCCGGCCGCGCGGCCCTGTTCGACCTGGACGGGGCCACCCTGCCGGCCGAGGACACGCCGGCCCCGCCGCGCCTGCTGCCGATGTGGGACAGCACGCTCCTGTCCCACGCCGTACCCGGGCGGCTCATGCCCCTGGAATACCGACCCCTGGTCGTGCGGCGCAACGGAGACGTACTGCCCTGTCTGCTCGTCGACGGCGAGGTCGCGGGAGTGTGGCGGGCGACCGACGGCGGACTGGAACTGACCGCCTTCCGCACCATCGGCAAGGCCGCGTGGCGCAGTCTGACGGAGGAGGCCGAGCGGCTGACGGCCTTTCTCGCCGACCGCGATCCGACGGTCTACCGACGGTACGGACACTGGTGGGACAAGGGCTTCTCCGCGGTCGAGGGCCACGGTACGACGGTAAGGGTGACGCCATGAGCGAGCGCGCGGCGAGCCGGACGGCGGTGCTCGTCTGCCAGGGGCGGGCGGCGGCCGACGGGAGAGCGGGGACGGGTCGGTTCGCTGATCCGGTGGCGGTACGGCTGCTGCGGGCCGAGGAACGCACCCCCGTGGAGCAGGTGCGCGCGAACACTCCGCCGACGGGCTGGCGGGAGCGCGCGGCGTACGAGGGCGTGCGGGCCTGCGCCGAGGTGGTCGTGCCCCGCACGGTGGCGATCGACGAGGCGCTGCGCGCACACGCGGGGGACCAGCTCGTGATCCTCGGCGCCGGTCTGGACACACGGGCCTGGCGTCTGTCGGAGCTCGCGCGGACCGACGTCTGGGAGGTCGACCATCCGGCCTCCCAGCAGGACAAGCTTGACCGCCTGCCCGCCGAACAGTCGGCCGTGTCCCGGTCCGTGCGCTTCACGCCGGTCGACTTCGCGCTCGACGACCTCGGGGTGGCCCTCGACGGCGCGGGCCACGACCCGTCGACCCCGACGGCATGGCTGTGGGAGGGCGTGGTCCCGTACCTCACACGCGACGAGGTACGCGCCACCGTGGCCGCCCTCGCCGCCCGGACGGCCCCCGGCAGCGTACTCGTCGTCAACTACCAGAGTCCGTCGACGAGAGCGGCCGCAGGCCGGCTCCTGACCCGCTTCCTCGGCAGTTCCATCACCTCCGGCGAACCGTGGCGCTCGCTGTGGCGACCGGAGCAACTGGCCGCGCTGCTCGACGAGTACGGCCTGCGCGTGCTGTCCGACGACAACCTCCTCGACCTCGCCCACGCCCATGGCATCCCGCCCCAAGGGCGGACGTCCCTGCGGTCGGGCCGTGTCGCCGTCGCCGAGAGCCGCTGACGCGCCGGGTCGAGGGGACGACCCGACGGGAGCACGGCGACAGCTGGTGTCCGCAGGTCCTCGGGTCCCGATGACCGCGCGCCGGCCCTGAGCGGACGGTCGTCACGAGGCGCGTTCGTGAAGTGCCGCCGGGTGGCCGATTCCGCCCTGCCCGTCTCGCGCCCCGGCAGGTCTCCGAACGGCCCGGATGCGCGCCGAACGGCCCTGGACCATGCTGGCCCCATGGCATCCGCGACGCCCGTGACCGTGTACCCGCCCAGCGAGGGAGGCGGTCGGCGTGTACAGGTCGACACCGCCGTCCTCGGTACCGCCTACTCGCTGCACGACCTGACGGCGTTCCTGCAGGAAGCGGGTTTGCAGAACTGGGACGAGCTCGACGTGGTCGGCTCCGACCTGATCGAGTGGCGCGGCGGCGGCCCGGATGTCTGGGACACCCCCTAGCGCCGCGAGCGGCCGAACGGCCGGCCGGTGACTCTGTGCGCCCGTACGGGCGCACACCCGTCCGCGGCGGGATTGCAGTCCGAAAGCGGAGCGCCCCTTCTTAAGTACGGCTTAAACGCGCCTTAAGAGTTCGAGGGTGACGCGCTGGTCCTCAAGTAAGCCCAGTTCAGAGGGATTTGGTGATCCCTCCAAGTGGTTGGCCTCTCCGTGAGTCATGCGTAGCATCGGGGCCCATCGGTGACGGCCGTGCCGTTGTGAGAGCGCTCTCAGGGTTTGCTCGGATCATCCACGCGCGAACGTCGACCGTGCCGGACAACCGAAGAGTCTCCCCCCGACAGGGTGCGTCGCGTCGGCGCACCTCTCCGCAGGGCCACCCCCCACAGCCTCGCCGCAGGCACAAGCACCAAGGAGCACCACAGACATGACGCCTCGTCACCAGCGTGATCTCTCCCGCCGCAAGATGCTCTTCGCCCTCGGCGGCGCCGCCGTGGCCGTCCCCGCGATCGCGGCCGTCGCGCCGTACGCCCTGGCCGACACGACGGACGCCTCCACCAAGGCCGCCGCGGGATCGCTGCCGCTGACGATCGTCAACAACAGCGGCTCCTTCGACAACGCGTCCGTTCACGTCTACGTCGTCGGCAACCAGGACGGCCAGCAGGTCCGCGTCACCCAGGACGGCACCCTCGCCCCGATATCCCTCGCGGACAACGGCGCCGACGGGTTCACGGACTACGCGCTCACCTTGTCCGGCAGCGGGGAGACGCAGCTCAGCCTCCCGCACATGTCCGGCCGCATCTACGTGTCGCTCGGAGAGAAGCTGAAGTTCAAGGCCGTCGCGGACGGCAACGGCAACGCGGCACTCCAGTACCCCGCCGGCTGGGTCACCTCGGACCCCAACTACGCGGTGCTGCACGACTGCGCCGAGTTCACCTACAACTCCGCGGGCATGTTCTGCAACACGACCATGGTCGACATGTTCAGTGTGCCCATGAGCATCCGCCTGAACGGGGACAAGGAACAGACCACCGGCACGGTCCGCGACGGCGGACGT
Source organism: Streptomyces sp. M41(2017) (assembly GCF_002078175.1). Taxonomy (GTDB): domain Bacteria; phylum Actinomycetota; class Actinomycetes; order Streptomycetales; family Streptomycetaceae; genus Streptomyces. The sequence goes on from NZ_MWFK01000001.1 coordinate 5,787,120, forward strand.
GCGGCCGCCTTCGCCGCGGTGAAGGGCATCGAGGACTTCGCGCCGCTGGTCGTGGACGACGTCCGCATCATCGCCCCCGGCCATGGTCTCGACGCCGGCCTGTTCGCGAAGGACTACTTCGCCCCGTACATCGACGAGGTGTGGAGCACCTACACCGGCAAGGACCTCACCGTCACCACCAACGCGGGTGCGTTCACCGGACGGGTGCGCGCCGACAAGTTCACCTTCGACGGGCCCGCCTCGGTCTCCTTCAGCAAGCCCTCCACCCGTGACGTCCTGTTCTGCGACGGCAACCTCGCCGCTCCCAACGACGGAACCACGGGTCCGGTGGCCGCGGTGCTCGGTGCGGGCTTCAACCGCTCGACCCTGCTCAGCAACCCGGCCCAACCGACCACCTCCGCGGCCGACTTCTACCGGACCGACCTCACCAACCACTACGCGAAGGCCGTCCACGCGGCGACCGAGGACGGCAAGGCCTACGGCTTCGCCTTCGACGACGTGGCCGACTTCGCCTCCTACATCCAGGACACCGCCCCCACGGCGATCCGCCTGACGCTGACGGCGTTCTAGGAACCGCTGTCCGGGGACGGTAGATCGGGGAGTCACCGCGGTCGGCGGCGGTGACTCCCCTTCCTCTGGGTCACGTTGGGCGTCAACAGCCCAGGCGGGGGCGACGTGGCGTAGAGGCCCGCCCACTCGGGCGTCAGGCTGCCTCCTCCAGGCTGTCTTTGGAGTCCTTGGAGTCCTTGGAGTCCTTGGAGTCCTCGGGGTACTTGGGGTCCTTGGGGTCCGGGATCACTCGCGACCGCCACCCGGTCGCCATCACCAGGGCGGTGCCCACGAGAAGGCCCAGCGCGGGCAGGACCGGGAAGCGGCCGCCGGGGGCGAAGCCCCGTACGGCGAATCGGGTCAGCGCGAGCACGCTCACCGCAAGACCCGGCCACAGGAGCCAGGCACGGTCGGGCGCGGCGCTCGGGCGGGTCCGCTCGTGGAGCAGGGTCAGCCCGCGCTCCAGCGGGCGCAGCGCCACCACCACGCCGGCAAGGACCGTGCCGAGCACCAGCAGCCACGGCACCCGCAGCGCCCACCAGGCCGCCGAGCCGAGAGCGGGCTCGGGGGCGAGACCGGTGAGATAGAAGGCGGCGGCCACCACCAGCACCGGCAGCATGTGCCACAAGTACAGGGTCATGCTGGCGCCGCCGACGGGACCCACGACGCGCCACACCCGCTCGCGGGCCAGCAGTCGCCGCACCGCCGGGGCGGCGACCAGGCACACGCCGGTCTGTGCCACCACCCAGGCCAGCATCGCCGCCGAGGGAGGGTTGGTGTTGCTGGGGTCCTGGCCCGTCACCAGGATGAGGCTCACGGGGAACGGCCCGAACGCGATCAGGGCGCCGAAGGCCACCGCGCCACACCCCGCCATGACCTGCGCCAACGGCCGACGGCCCGTCAACAGGCCGTCCTGCCAGCAGAAGCCGAGCTGATACGCGACGCCCCACACCAGAACGTAGTCGAGCAGTCCCACGTACGGGGTGTGGGCCGTGACCACGAACACGTCCGCGGCCAGTGCGACCACCGCCATGGCGACGGGGACACGCAGCCCCCAACGCCGGTGCAGGAAGTGCAGAGCGGGGGTCGACGCACTGAGCACGAGGTACACGGGCAGGAACCAGAACTGCATGGCCATCGCCCAGCCGACGAGCGCGAGGGTGCCGGAGTCCACGCCCACCGCCGAGCAGATCCCGACCGAGCAGAGCACCAGCACGCTGTACGCCCCTGCCGGAAGCAGCAGCCGCAGCGCCCGGCCGCCCACCCATCCCGCGGCGGTCCCGCCCGCCGGGCGCGCCCGCTTCCAGGAGCCGCCCGCCGCGTGGCCCCCGGCCAGGAAGAACAGCGGCATGATCTGGAACCCCAGGGTCAGCCACTGGGTCCAGGGCAGCGTGGCGAGCAGCTCCGGTGCCGTGATCTCGCCGTCGGACGACCGGACGAGCGCGGTGATGACCCAGTGCCCGAGCACCACCAGGACGATCGCCCACGCCCGCAGGAAGTCGACATAGCGGTCCCGTTCCGCGCTTCTGCTCATGGATCGTCATGCTGCCCGCCACAGGCCGTACCCAAGGCCGGACGTGGAGGCCGCAACCAATTCGTGCCTCCTGCGACATCCCACGGAGTCCCCAGGGCCGCCGGGCGGCATCGACCGACACGCGGTCCGGTCGGCGCGCGCTCCTCGCTCCGGGCCACTACTCCGGTCGCGCGCCGCCGTTGAGCGGATGGGATGGATCTCGGCCCAGCCGGATTGCTTCCGTGGGGCACGGTCTACGGAACACCCATGGATCCATCGCTGGGCGGGCACGACGGGCCGACGACACAACTCGAGCTGGCCGTGCTGGGGACGCTGTTCACCGAGTCCCCCATCGGCCTCCACGTCCTGGACCCGGACCTGTGTCTGGTGCGGTTCAACAGAGCGGCCCGGCACATCCGGGCCTTCCCTCTCGACGACGCCGTGGGCCGTCACCCGCGGGAGTGGGCGGGAGACTTCTACTCCGGGGCCTTCGAGACGATGCTGCGGGACGTACTGAGTGACGGTGTGGCCGTGCTCGACGTCGAGGCGCGGGGCCATCTCACGCCGGGGTCGCCCGAGACCGTCCTGTCCATCTCCACCTTCCGGCTGGAGGACCCCGCAGGCGCCGTGCTCGGGGTGATGGCGGCGATCGTCGACGTCACCGACCAGCACCGGGCGACGGCACGGCTGGAACTGCTGGAGCGGGCCAACGGACGCATCGGCACGACGCTCGACATCTTCCGCACGGCACAGGAGTTCGCCGACGCGCTGGTGCCCGCCCTGGCGGACGTGGTGGCCGTCGAGGTCCTGGACTCGGTCCTGCGCGGCGAGGTCTCCGCGCCGGGCGCCGTGTTCGAGCACGGTGCGTTGCGGTGCGCGGGCGTGAGCGCTTCCGTTCCGGAACCCGCCGACAGGCTTCCCACCATCGGTGAGGCGATCGGCCTGCTGTTCGGTACCCCCTTCTCGCAGAGTCTGTCCGACCTGCAGCCGCGCCTCGTCGCCGAGCTGACATCGGGCAACGGCTGGCCGAACCACGAGGCGGTGCGGGGACGGCGCATGCTCGAAGCGGGGGCCCACTCCCTCCTCGTCCTGCCGCTGGCCGCCCGTGGCGCCGTACTGGGCGTGGCGCACTGCTACCGGGACCGCACCCCCGGAGCCTTCGACGACGACGACCTCGCCCTCGCCTCCGAACTCGCCGACCGCGTCGCCCTGTGCCTCGACAACGCCCGTCTCTACACACGCGAACGCTCGGCCGCCCGCATCCTGCAACTCAGCCTGCGTCCGCCGCAGGTGGTGGGGCACGCGGCGGTGGAGACGGCGTCCAGCTACTTCCCGCTCGGCGCGGGAGGCGACTGGTTCGACGTCATCCCGCTGTCCGGAGCACGGGTCGCCCTGGTCACCGGCGACACGGCCGGCCAGGGCCTGCAGGCCGCCGCGACCATGGGCGAGGTCCGGGCCGCGATCGGGGCGCTCGCCGTCCTCGACCTGCCACCGGACGAGGTCCTGCAACGCCTGCACGCCCTGGTGACCCGGCTGCGCGGAGAACGGCCCGACCACACGGACCCGACCGAACACGATCCGTCCGACGGGCACACCACGTGTCTGTACCTCGTCTACAGCCCCGTCACACGCCGCTGCGCCGTCGCCAGTGCCGGGCATCCGCCGCCCGTGGTCGCCCTCCCCGACGGCCGCGTCGAGTACGCGACCGTGCCCGTGGGGCCGTCGCTCGGACGTGGCATGCCGAAGTACGCGACAGCCGAGTTCGAGCTCGCGGAGGGTTCGGTCCTGCTGCTGTCCAACACCGCGATGCTCCGGTCCGTGTCGGACGACGCGCAGGAGCAGCTGGCGTCCGTCGCCGACGTCCTGCTGCCCACCGACCGGCCCCTGCAGGAGATGTGCGACGAGGTGCTCTACAGCCTGACGCCGCACAAGGCGGAGAGCGACGACGCCGTCCTGCTCCTGGCCCGCACCCGTGTCCTCGGCCCCGACCAGGTCCGCTCGTGGACTCTTGCCAACCGTCCCGAGAGCGCGGGCGAGGCCCGTGACGCGGTCGAAGAGGCACTGGCCGCGTGGGGGCTGGAGCAACACGCGTTCACCGCCAGCCTCGTCGTCAGCGAACTGGTCACCAACGCCATCCGGTACGCGGACGGCGACATCGGACTGCGCCTCATCCTCGACGGGCCCGTCCTCGTCTGCGAGGTGACCGACGACAGCAGCACGGCGCCGCACCTCCGCTACGCCGAGGAGGCCGACGAGGGCGGCCGGGGCCTCTACCTCACCTGGCAGGTCAGCCGACGCTGGGGGACCCGCCCGGAACCGCGCGGAAAGACGATCTGGGCCGAACTCGCCCTGTCCGAAGCCGATTGAGCCGTTCCCGCCCACGACGTAGCCATCCGCCTGGGCGCCCGGACACGTTCGGCCGGGCCCCCGCTGTTGTGCCGCGCCGGAACGGCGCCGTCGTCGGCGGGATGCCGGCGACCCGACACGGGAGGTCCCCGACCTCGACATTCGTCCGGCATCGCACGCCACCGGTTCCGCGGGTCCGGAACGACCGATGAGTTGTCCTCGGCTCCGGAGTCTGCCCCTGGGACGGAACGTTTTCGGCCCGTCTTCTCGGCATCGGAGAAAGGAAGGACGACCCATGGCAACCGTGCACGCCGGCATGGCCATCTCGCTGGACGGCTTCGTCGCCGACCGCAAGGGCAGCGCCGCGCGCCTCTCCGACCCGGAGACACTCCGCGGCAGCGCGTACATGGACGAACTGATCGAGCAGACCGGCGCGGTCGTCATGGGCAGGCGCTCGTACGCGATGGCCGAGGACCCGGACTCCTATGTCGGCGCCTACGAGTTCCAGGTCCCGCTCTTCGTCCTGACCCACACACCACCGCGGGTCATGCCCCAGCAGGACGAGAACCTCACCTTCACCTTCGTGACCGACGGGATCGAGTCGGCGATCGGGCAGGCGAGGGCCGCCGCGGGGGACCGGGTCGTCCAGGTGCTCGGCGCCGATGTGATCGGGCAGACCCTGCGGGCCGGACTCGCCGACGAACTCCATCTCGACGTGGTGCCCGTGCTCCTCGGCTCAGGACTCCGGTTGTTCGACGACCCGGAGGTGGAGGGCATCGCCCTGAAGAGGATCGGCGTACGGGAGGTCGGAGCGGTCACGGCCCTGCGGTTCCTCGTCCTCACATAGGCCCGCCGTCGTCGCGCCCGCCCACTTCCCGTCGTACGCGGCACGGTGGGCCCGTGTCGTCCCGCGCCGCCCGGGCGCCCGTCCGTTACGCTCGCAGCGCCACACCGGGCCCGAGATCACGGAGGACAGCACGGCGGGGATCAATCGTGAACGCCTCGTCAGGACGCTGACGTTCTGGCTGCGTCCCGCGTTCGCGTTGCGCGTCCTCAACCGCTTCCAGAAGATCGTCGGCTTCGACCGCTCGATGGCCCTGGCCTCCAGCGCGCTGACCGCCGTGATCCCCCTCAGCATCCTCTGCGGCGCCGTCCTCAGCAGTTTCTCGGACTACGACGCCGCCGAACGGATCATCAAGCGCTACGGCCTCACCGGGCAGGGCGCCGAGGCGGTCAGGTCGCTCCTCGCCCCCGCCGACGGCACCAGCGCCGGCGTGGGCATCTTCGGAGGCATCTTCCTGATCATCTCCGTGCTGAGTTTCGCCCGGGCCACCCAGCGCCTCTTCGAACAGACCTGGCAACTGACCCCGCTCAGCGTCCGCAACACCCGGAACGGCCTCGCGTGGATCCTCGCGCTCGCCTGCTACACGGCGGTCACCGGCTGGATGCACGCGACACTCGGCGGAAAGCCCCTGGGCGTGGTGGCCTCGGTCTGCGAAGTGCCGGTGAGCATCGCCTTCCTCGTGTGGAGCGGCACCGCCCTGTCGGCGAAGCGGATCCCCTGGCGGGACCTCCTGCCCTTCGGTGTCACGGCCGCCGCGCTCACGGCCGTCTACTCGGTGGGCGCCTCCGTCTATCTCCCGCGTCTGTTCAACTCCTACGCCGCGCGCTACGGAGCGGTCGGCGCCGTCTTCGCGATGATCTCGGCGCTCTTCGCCGCGATGTTCGTCATCGTCGCGTCCGCCGCGCTGGGGCGGGAGATGCGCGACGAACTGGTCCGGATCCGGGCGGGCGACCGGCCGTCCGACGACGAGATCCGCCGCCAGTGGGACAGCGTCGTGGACCAGGCGCGGTCCCGCTGGCGCTCCACCCGCGACCAGGTCTCCCACCGCCGCTCCAAGGACGAGAGGAAGCGGCAGCCGTAGGACGGGCGCACCACGCCCGTGCACCGGCCTGAGTCGGCGCGTTCGCACATCTCCACGACCGGCTAGGTCGCCCGTGCCACGAGGAGGGCCACGTCGTCGTGGTCGTCGGAATTGCGCAGGCCGTACAGCAGGAGGTCGCAGAGTTCCTCCAGTGGCCGACCCGGTTCGTCGAGGAAGCTCAGAAGGACGTTCAGCCGGTCGTCGATGGGGTGCAGGCGGGTCTCGACGAGGCCGTCCGTGTACAGGACGAGGACGTCGTCGGCGGCCAGGTCGACGGTCGTGGTCTCGAAGGGGATGCCGCCGACGCCGAGCGGCGCGCCCGGCGGCAGGTCCAGCAGCACGGGAGCGGTGCCGGGACGGGCCAGCGCGGGCGGCATGTGCCCCGCGTTGGCCACGCGGCACTGGCGGCTGTGCGGGTCGTAGACGGCGTACAGGCAGGTGACGATGTAGTGCTCCAGATCGCAGGTGATCTTGTCCAGGTGCTGGAGCACGTCGCCGGGATCGAGGTCGAGGTCGGCGTACGCGCAGGTGGCGGTCCGGAGCCGGCCCATGGTGGCGGCCGCGTCGATCCCGTTGCCCATGACGTCACCGACGACCAGGGCGGTCCTGTCGTCCGACAGCGGGATGACGTCGTACCAGTCGCCGCCGACCTCACTGGTGGCCTGGGCCGGCTGGTAGCGGGACGCGACCTCCAGGCCGTTCAGGTTCGGCGGGTGCTCGGGCAGCAGGCTGCGCTGGAGGGTCACCGCGGTGTTGCGGACGCTCTGGAACCAGCGGGCGTTGTCGATGGCGACCGCGGCACGGCTCGCCAGTTCCGTCGCCAGCACGACGTCGTCGTCGTCGAAGGGGACCGGGTTACGGGTGCGCTTGAGGTCGAGGGCACCGAGCACCTCACCATGGGCGATCAGCGGGACCGCGAGGTACGAGTGGACACCGGCCTGTGCCAGCAGGGAGCTGGCCTGGGCGTCCCGGGCGATCCGCGGCAGATCCTGCTCCCCGACGTGCCGCACCAGGACCGGCCTGCCGGTGTGCACGCACAGGGTCACCATGCGGTCGCCCTCGTAGGTGGCCAGGTCGCCGGGCGGGTCCGCGGCACGCAACGCCACCGTGGGATGGGACGCCTTGAGCGCCAGCGCGCGGAAGAACTCCGGGCCGTTGTCCGGACGGCGCATCCGGCGGCACGCCAGCGCCGAGTCGAGCACGTCGACGGCGACCACGTCGGCCAGCTCCGGGACCGCGATGTCCGCCAGCTCGCGGGCGGTCTGGTCCACCTCCAGCGTGGTGCCCACCCGCGTCGAGGCGTCGGCGATCAGCGCCAGACGACGGCGCGCCCGGTCGGCCTCGGCGGCCGCGCGGTGCCGCTCCGTGACATCGACGACCGAGGCCGCCGCGCCCAGCACCCGCCCGCCCGGGTCCTCCAGCCGGTAGAAGGACAGGGACCATGCGTGCTCGTGCTCGGGGTCCGCCGGCGGGCGGCCCACGTGGTACTGGTCGAGCAGCGGAGTTCCGGTGGTCAGCACCTGACGCAGCGCGGACTCGACGGTGTCCACGTCGGGGAACGGCAGCGTCTCCCGCAGATGCCGCCCGATGTGGTCCTCCGCCGGGATGCCGTCGATGCGCTCCAGCGCCGGGTTGACCATGAGATAGCGCAGGTCGGGGTCCATCAGGGCCAGGCCGATGGGGGACTGGTTGATCAGCTGCTCGCACAGTGCGAGGTCGGTCTCCACGCGTTGCAGGAGCGTGTGGTCCGCGGCGATACCGAGGGCGTACACATCACCGAGGTCGTCCAGGAGCCGCATGTTGCGGAACTCCATCAGGCGGGTGCTGCCGTCCTTGTGCCGGATGGGGAAGGCACCGGCCCAGCTCCGGCCGGTCGCCAGCACCTCGGCGAACAGCTTCGAGACGGACTGGAGGTGCTCGGGGTGGATGATCAGCCGGGCCGCGTACTTGCCGAGGACCTCCTCGGCCGTGTACCCGATCAGGTCCTCGGCCTGCGGGGTCCAGAACACGATCCGGCCCTCGGCGTCGAGAACCATCGCGGCGACGCTGAGGACGTCCAGCAGCCCGGTCGGCCGGCTCGCGTCGGGGTCGTAGCCCCCGCTCTCGGACTGCAAGGAATCGGCTGTCATCCCTGGCCCTCCTCCACCGGCCGGCGCGGCGTGCCGGCTCTGTCGCCGGTGTAGCGCACGGCGGCCCTTACCCCGGCTCTTCCATGCTGCGCCCTGACACCGGTCATGCCCACTCCAGAGCGCCTTCTTGGCATGTACGGGGCTGAGCGCCAGGTGTGTTCCGGGCCGGGGAGCGGGCCGCGCGGGGGCCGCCGACGCGTGTTCGCGGGGCCACGAACCGGCACGGGGCGGCCCGGCGTCCTCCCGCGCCCGGCACCCCGCACCGTGCCCTTCGCCGGGCCGTGCACAACACGCGGACTAGCAGGAACATGGCTGTAGAGGATGAGCTGCATGGACTCCGCACAGGAAGGTTCCGACGCGTCCGTGTCCGAGGGACCGGGCGCGCCGCTCGACGCGTCGACCGACGCCGCGGTGGTGGTGTCCGGCGACGGAGTGCTGATCGGCTGGACCCGCGCCGCCGAGGCACTGCTCGGATACCCGGCGGCCGAGATGGTCGGGACCTTCGCGGGCCGCCTGCTCGCCATGCCCCGGGACCCGATCCGCGTGGCCGGCATCGCCGACCGCTGCCGCGCCGGCATGGGGTGGAGCGGCTCCGTACCCCTGCGCCGCAGGGACGGGCGGCCCGTCGAGGTGGACCTGAGGGTCTCCGCGGCGTTCGGTATCGACGGCCGTGAGTGCTTCCTGGTGTCGGCGCGGGACCAGCGCCGCCGGTGGACGGCCGACCCGGCCTTCCTCGACCGGTTCGTCACCCGCGCCCCGGTCGGCATGGCCGTGCTCGACCTGGACCTGCGCTACGCGTGGATGAACGACACCCTGGAACACCTGGGCGGCGTTCCCCGCGACCAGCGCCTCGGGCGCCGCCTCACCGAACTGCTGCCCGGCCTCCTGTCGGAGACCATCGAAGGGCTGATGCACAAGGTCCTGGCCACCGGCGACCCCGTCATCGACTACGAGTACCTGGGATGGAGTTGGGCCGACCCGTACCGCCAACACGCCTACTCCACCTCGTTCTTCCCCCTGCTCGGAGCCGACAACTCCTTCACCGGCGTGTGCTACACGGTCCTCGACATCACCGAGCGGTGGAACGCCCGGGAGCTCCTGTCCCTGGTGAACGAGGCGGGGACCAGCATCGGCGGCACCCTCGACGTCCTGCGGACCGCGCAGGAACTCGCCGACTTCGCGGTGCCGCGATTCGCGGACTTCGTCGTCGTCGACCTCCTGGAGCCGGTGCTCAGCACGGAGGGGCACGGCGCCTGGCTGTCCGACGTCGGGCCCGCCTCCGTCGCGCCGGAGATGCGGCGCGCCGGGATGAGCTCGGTGCGCGAGGGCTGCCCGGAGGCCGTCGCCCGGATCGGGGACCGTGCCGACTTCCTCCCGCCGCCGCACGACGTCCACCTGCTCACCGAGGGCGAACCGGTCCTCCTCTCCGTTCTCGACCCGTCCGACGAGCTGTGGCTCGCCGAGGAACCCGAGCGGGCGAAGAGCATCCGCCGCTTCGGCCTGCACTCCCTCATCTCCGTGCCGATGAGGGCCCGCCACACCGCCCTCGGCCTGGCCACGTTCGTCCGCTCCCTCAACCCGGTCTCGTTCCTGCCCGACGACGTCCTGCTGGCCCGAGAGGTGGTGGCACGCGCGGCCCTGTGCGTCGACAACGCCCGCCGCTACACCCGGGAGCACACGGCGGCCGTCACCCTCCAGCACAGCCTGCTGCCCCACCCCCCGACCGGCGGAACAGCGCTGGACATCGCCTCCTCGTACCTGCCCGCCGACCCGACCGGGGGGGTCGGCGGCGACTGGTTCGACGTGATCCCGCTGTCCGGCGCCCGCGTCGGCCTGGTGGTCGGCGACGTGGTCGGTCACGGCATCACCGCCGCCGCCACCATGGGGCGCCTGCGCACCGCCGTACAGACCCTCGCCGACATGGAACTGCCCCCCGACGAACTCCTGGCCCATCTCGACGACCTCGTGCTCCGGCTCAGCGAGGAGAAGACCCATGACGAGGCGGCCGGACAGAACGGGTCCGCGTCCTCCTTCCTCGGAGCGACCTGCCTGTACGCCGTCTACGACCCTGTCACCCGGTGCTGCACGATGGCGCGGGCCGGACATCCGCCACCCGTGGTCGTCGGACCGGACGGACAGGTCTCCTTCCCGGAGCTTCCCGCCGGACCGCCGCTCGGGCTCGGTGGGATGGCCTTCGAGGCGCACGAGATCGAGCTGGAGGAGAACAGCCTGGTCGGCCTGTACACCGACGGCCTGGTCGAGGGCGACCACGACATGGAGCAGGGCATGGCCCGGCTCGGCGAGCTGCTCGCAGGACCGGACCAGGACCTCGAAGCCCTCTGCTCGGCGGCGGTCCGCCAACTCGTCCCCGTGCCGCAGCCCGACGACATCGTCCTGCTCCTCGCACGGACGCACACGCTGGGAGCCGACCGGGTCGTCTCGTGGGACGTCCCGGTGGACCCCGCGGCCGTGTCCGACGTACGGGCCCGGGCCACCCGCCGCGTCGAGGAGTGGGGCCTGGGCGACCTGGCCATGACGACGGAACTCATCGTCAGCGAACTGGTCACCAACGCGATCCGCTACGCCGAGCCGCCCATCCGACTGAGGCTGCTCCTCGACTCCCGGCTGACCTGCGAGGTCGTCGACGCCAGCAGTACCGCCCCGCGGCTGCGGCACGCGCGGAGCACGGACGAGGGAGGCCGCGGCCTCTTCCTGGTGGCGCAGCTCTCCCTGCGCTGGGGGGCCCGCCACACACCGGAGGGGAAGGTCATCTGGGCCGAGCAGGAGATCCCGTGAGCGGGCTCAGAGGTCGAGGCCGGTGGCCCCGGTGGCCGGCCCCTGGTCGCCGACGACGCGGAACGCCGTCGCGGTTGCAGGCAGGGTGCCGGGAGGGGCGGTGGGTGCGGACAGGGACGGTGGTTTCGGGGAGGTGGCGCCCTCGCGTTCGATGGCGACGAGCAGGTTCCGGGCCCGGCGCTCGACCAGGATCGGAACGTACGTCCTGATCTTCGCCTCCCGGAACGCGTCGTGGGCCGAGGCGACGGTGTCGTCGACGACAGACGCCTCGATCGTGGGGTGAGCGGCCTTCAGCCGAGTCGCCAGGTGCACGAGCGCGGCCGTCTCGTCCTGCGAGCGGTCCCCGCGCACGCTCTCACGGTTTGCCGCCGAACGGCCGTCGGCGGACGCGTCCTGCGCGCTCGACGGGCCGGGGCCGTCCGCCACCCCGGTCGGCGGGGGCGGCGGCCCGTTGTGCCCGGCCGCGGAGGGTGCGGACGCCTCGGATGCCCCCGGGGCCGCGGATGCGCCTGGTGACAGCGGTGTCATGGGTGACAGGGGTGCGACGGGAACCGCAGGCGCTTCTTCGGACAGGGGTGCCGAGTCGTCCGCCGTCATCGCTCACCCGCCCGCGCTCTCACTCACCGATCAGCCGCCTCCCTCATTCTCGGCCCGTCCGCGCGAATGTGCCTGACGGACGGCACCGGGCGGACAGGGAGGGGAAGGGAAGTGGAGGAGGAGCGGAGGGCGAGGCGAGGAGGGCGAAGCCGCGGCCCCGACCGCCGCATCGGCCGGCGCGAGGACGGCGGGGCCGATGCGGGTGGTCGCGGTCGGGCCCGAGGCTTCTGACCGGGTACTCGTCAGGCAGCGGCACACCTCGGGCAGGAGCGCACCCATAAGGCCTGACGGGCCTGACAGATCTGACGAACTCGACAGGCATGACGGAGCGTCACAGCCAGTGCGTCACACCGGACTTGGGCCTCGGTGTCAGCCGAGGGCCTTGACCGCCTGGTAGTAGGTCCACGCGGTGCTGGTGCAGGCGGTCTTCGTCACGCCGCTGTAGGCGTTGCAGACCCGCTTGAGGTCCTCGTAGAGGGCGCTGTCGAGACGGGACTTGTTGGCGTCGAAGGATCCGGCGGCCTTGTAGTTGCGATAGCCGAAGTCGTGACGGGCGCAGGAGGTGGAGAAGGGGAAGCCGAAGGGGTTGTCCGGCGAGGAGGAGCAGTAGTCGGTGGACCAGTCGAACGAGTACGCCGACCAGGCGGCCTGATTCGACCGTGCCGCGACCCAGAGGTTGTAGCTCGACGCGCTCGTCTGCGTCCAGCTGGACAGGATCTGGGGCTTGTCGGCAGGAGCGGCGGTGGCCGTGCCGGCGGTCGCGGTGACAGCGGCCAGCGCCATGGCCGAGGCGGCCAGGCCGGTGGCGAATCTACGGTGCATCCCAACACCTCCACGAAGGTGCCGCCCGGTTGGGCAGCAGGTTCATGACAAGATGATCGGTGGAGTGATCCCGCTTGCCTAGCCGTCGGCGCTCAACAATCAATGAACTCAAGTAGTTTTCGAGTCGCCGGAACCTGAACTGCCCTTTTCCCGCTCAGGGTTGTGTGGCGCTCCTCCCGCCGAACCGGGCGAGTTCCTCGGCCGAACCCTGCGGCAGCTCGGCGATCCCGGCGTCCGGCAGGGCCGCGATCACGGCGCTCAGCCGCGTGCGCAGATCAGGAATCGGAGCCCAGCCCGACTCCGGCGCCCCCGCGGCCGTGAGCAGGAGGTCCCCCGGATAGAAGGTCGCTTCGAGCAGGGGCTCTTCGAGCAGGAGAAGCGCCGCCAGCGGGAGGGTGCAGTGCAGAGCCACCCGCTGCGCCACCAGCATGCGCAGGTCGCCCGGGCGTAGATCGCCGAGTTTGCTGTGCCGCAACGCGTGCACGGTCCGGACGAGCCGGGTGGCGTCCGCGCCGGGTGCGGGCCATCGAGGAGGATCTACCTCGTCGAGCGTGCAGCCGAGGTGGAGCAGCGGGTTCATGGGGTCATTCTCCTGGTCGCCAAGGGGGCACCGATCGGGGCATCCGTCAGGGCGTCGATCAGGGCATGGTGCAGAAGCGAGGACGGTCTGCGGGGGCCGTGACCGGATCGGTCCGGTGGTGGACCCGATGAGGCCTGTCGCCACTGTGGCCGCGCCCGTCAGAGTGGACCCATGACCCGAGCACTCGTCGTCATCGACGTCCAGGAATCGTTCCGTGCAGGCCCGCTGTGGGAGACCATCTCCCGCCCGAAGATCGCGCACCAGGTGGACCGCCTCGTCCGCCTCGCCCGGCAGGCCGGCGACACCGTGGTGTGGGTACTGCACTCGGAGCCCGGCAGCGGCGACGTGTTCGACCCCGCGCTCGGCCACGTCCGGCTGCTGGAGGAGCTCCACCGAGAGGAGGGCGAACCGCTCGTCCACAAGACCTCGCACAACGCCTTCACCACCACCAACCTGCAGCAACTCCTCACCGAACGCGGTATCCGCGAACTCGTCGTGTGCGGCATCCGCACCGAGCAGTGCGTCGAGACGACCACCCGCGTGGCGAGTGACCTCGGATACCGGGTCACCTTCGTCACCGACGCCACGGCGACCAACCCCATCGCACACCGCGACGCCCCCGCCGGGCAGTCCGTGGCCGAGCTGCTGGCCGACCCGCGCACCCTGAGCGCCGAGGAGATCGTCCGGCGCACCGAGTACGCCCTGGCCGGACGGTTCGCCACCATCGCCACCGTCGACGAACTGGAAGCAGCGGCCGGCTCTCGGGCATGATGACCGGATCGTGAGCCACATCGTCTTCTTCCTGGTGCCCGGAGTCCATCTGCTGGACCTCGCGGGACCCGCGCAGGCCTTCTCCACGGCCGCCGACTTCGGGCACCCCTACACACTCCACTACGTCGCCGAGCAGCCGCAGGTGCCGACCGCCCAGGGCCTGCCCCTGGTGACCCGGGTCGACTGGCCCGAGCTGGGCCCCGAGGACCTGATCGTGGTCCCTGGCTGGCGCGCCCTCGACCTCGCCGACGCACCCGCCGTCGGAGAGCCCGCGCTCCGTGTCCTGCGCGACCACCACGCCCGGGGCGGCACCGTCGCCAGCGTCTGCGCCGGAGCCGACGCGCTCGGCCGGGCCGGCCTCCTCGACGGCCGCCGCTGCACCACCCACCACGACGTCCAGGACGACCTCGCCCGCCGCTACCCCCGAGCGGTCGTCGTCCGCGACGTGCTCTACACCGCCGACGACCGGGTGGTCACCTCCGCCGGCATCGCCAGCGGGATCGACCTCGCCCTGCACCTGGTCGCCACCCGGCACGGCCCCGCCGTCGCCGCGCAGGTGGCGCGGGACATGGTGGTCTACGCACGCCGCAACGGCAACGAACCGCAGGCCAGCACGATGCTCCGCCACCGGTCCCACCTCGACGACACCGTGCACCGGGCCCAGGACCTGCTCGACACCCGGTTCGACCAGCCACTGCCCCTGCCCGACCTGGCCGCCGCCGTCGGGGTGAGCGAACGCACCCTCACCCGCCTCTTCACCCGGGCGACCGGAGGCCTCACCCCGCTGCGCTACCAGCAGGCCCTGCGCCTCGAACGTGCCGAGCACCTCATCAGCCACGGCCTCACCGTCGACGCCGCCGCCCACGCGGTCGGCTTCGAGGACGCCCGCATGCTGCGCCGCCTGCGGGCCCGTACCGCCTGATACGTCGCAGGCCCCCTCAGTCCTTGCGGCCCGCCCCCGTCAGCGACGCCCGCTGGCGCGCCGCGCGGACCGCCGCCGTCAGCGAGGCGATGTCGTAGGCGCCGTAGTGGCGGCGGCCGTTGACGAAGAACGTGGGCGTGCCCGAGACGCCGCTGAGGTCCGCCGACTCGACGTCCATCGCGACCCGGGGCGCACCCGCGCGGGCCCGCAGGTCGTCGCGGAAGCGGTCCGCGTCCAGGCCGACGTCGGCGGCGTACCGCAGCAGATCCTTCGGGAGCAGGTCGCCCTGGTGGGCCATGAGGAGGTCGTGCATCTCCCAGTAGCGGTCCTGGTGGGCCGCGGCCTCGGCGGCCTCCGCGGCGAGCTGCGCGTTGGGGTGCACGTCGGTGAGCGGAAGGTGCCGCCACACGTAGCGGACGTCACCGAAGTCGGCGAGGAGTTCGCGCACCACGGACTCGGCGCGACCGCAGTAGGGGCACTCGAAGTCGCCGTACTCGACGAGCGTCACCGGCGCGTCGAGCCGCCCCCGCACGTGATCGCGCTCCACGTCGACGGGTTCGCTGAGGTCGACGATGGACTCACCGGTGCCGAGCAGGGCCCGCGCACGCGAACGCGCGTTCAGCGCGCCGATCAGCAGCGTGACGATCCACGTGAGCAGGAACGAACTGGCCACGGCCGCCAGGATGCCGATCTTCGCCTGCTCCAGACGGTCGCCCTCGAAGGCCAGTGACGCGATCAGCAGGGCCACGGTGAAGCCCACACCGGCCAGCGTGCCGCCCGCCGTGATGGCGCCCCAGCCCACGGGCGGCCGCAGTCGTCCCCGGCTGGCCCTCGTGGTGAGCCAGGTCGCGCCGATGATGCCGACCGGCTTGCCGACCACGTAGCCGAGGAGGATGCCGAGGGTGACGGGCGAGGTGAAGGCGTCGGCGAGCTGCCCGCCGCCGAGGGTGATGCCCGCGTTGGCGAGCGCGAAGAGCGGCACGATGACGTAGCTCGTCCAGGGATGGAACATCTGCTGGAGCCGCTCGTTCGGCGAGAGCGTTGAGGCGAGCCCGCGGCGCACGGTCCGTTCGAGTTCCGGAGTGGGCTGTTCACGGAAGCGCCGGAACAGACTGCTCGCGTGCTCCAGGTCGCCGCGGTCCGCGGCGTACGCGTAGGTCAGCAGGCCCATCGCGAGACCCGTCACCACCGGATCGATCCCGGACTTGAGCAGCGCAACCCAGATCGCGACGCCCAGGACCCCGTACAGCGCGGGGAACCGTCTGCCGATGGTCTGGCGCACCAGCAGGACGAGCGCGAACAGGCCGAGGGCCGTCAGCAGCGCGGGCAGCGCGATGGCGTCGCTGTACGCGACGACGATGACGGCGAGGGCCAGGAAGTCGTCCACCACGGCGACGGTGAGCATGAAGACCCGGAGGTTGTTCGGCAGTCGCGACCCGAAGATGGCGAGCATGCCCAGGGCGAAGGCCGTGTCCGTGGACATGGCCGCACCCCAGCCGTGCGCGTCGGAGCCGTGGCCCGCCGTGACCGCCAGATAGATGGCCACCGGCACGATCATGCCGCTCACCCCGGCCAGCAGGGGCAGCGTGACCCGGCGGCGTTCCCGCAGCTCGCCCAGGTCGAACTCGCGGCGCGCCTCCAGTCCCACGACGAAGAAGAACAGCGTCATCAGCCCGCTGTTGATCCACTCCCGCAGATCCAGCGACACCCCGCCCGACCCGATGCGCACGGACAGCTCGGTGCCCCACAAGGACTCGTACGAGCCCGGGCCCATGTTGGCCCAGGCCAACGCCGCCAGGGTGGCGGCGAGCAGCACGGCCGCGCTGCCCGTCTCCGTCCGCAGAAAAGCGCGCAGCGGACTGCGCGGCTCCGTTCCGCACAGACTCTGGCCCGACAGGGACGACGACTCGGATGGCATGGTCACCTTCTGATTCTCACCCCGGACCGGATCGGTCCACACGCCGCCACCCGGCAAGCGGTGATCCCGTGTGCGCGTACCCGCCGACCGTGCGGACGTCGGCCGGGCGCGGGAGAATCGACAGGTGCGCATCCGGACAGGAAGGGCGTGGCGCCGTGGTCACCTTCTCACCCGGCTTCCGGGGACGGCCGAGGACCTCCGACGGGCGGCTGCCCCCCGGACAGTACGAGGCCTACGACTTCCCCGTGCTGTCCGCAGGACCCACGCCCCGGGTCAGTCGTGACACCTGGCAGTTCACGGTGACCACCGAGACCGGAGCCGAGCACACCTGGTCCTGGACGGACCTCATGGGCCTGGCCTCCGAGCGGCCCACCGTGGATCTGCACTGCGTCACCAAATGGTCCAAGTTCGACACCCACTGGCAGGGCGTCTCGCTGGACCTCCTGCTCGCGGACGTCGAGACCGCCGCAGAGTTCGCCCTGGTCCACGCCTACGGCGGCTACACCACCAACCTCCCCCTGGAGGACCTGCTCGACGGACAGGCGTGGATCGCCTACGGCTACGACAGCGAGGACGTGCCGCCCGAGCACGGCGGTCCCGCCCGGCTGCTGGTACCGCACCTGTACCTGTGGAAGTCGGCGAAATGGGTGCGCGGGATCCAACTGCTCCTGGACGACGAACCGGGGTTCTGGGAGAGCGCCGGCTACCACGACTACGGAGACCCATGGCGCGAACAGCGGTACCAAGGCGACTAGGCGACCGGCTGCGCTGGCGGGCGGCCACGCTGACGGAGCGACGGCAGGAGACACCGGCCGCGAGCACCCTGATCCTGGACGTCCCCGGCTGGCCCGGACACCTCGCCGGCCAGCACGTGGACGTGCGGCTGACGGCCGCCGACGGCTACAGCACCCAGCGCAGCTACTCGATCGCCTCCGCGCCGGGCGCCGAGCACGTCGAGCTCACCGTCCAGCGCGTCGAGGACGGCGAGGTGTCGCCGTACCTCGTCGACGCGTTCGGCGCCGGTGACGCGGTGGAACTGCGCGGACCGGTCGGCGGCTGGTTCGTGTGGCGCCCCGAGCAGACCGAGCCCGTACTCCTCGTCGCCGGCGGCTCGGGACTCGTCCCGCTGATGGCGATGATCCGCGCCCGCCGTGCCGTCGGCGGCCGGTCGCCGTTCCGGCTCATCTACTCCGTGCGCACCCCCCAGGACCGGCTCTACCAGGACGAGCTGCGCCACACCGACCCGGGCCTGGACGTGGCGTACGTCTACACACGCACCGCCCCCGAGGCCGCGCGGCGCCCGCCCGGGCGGCTGCGCGCCGAGGACCTCGTGACGTCCGGGTGGCCCCCCGACTTCGAACCGACCGTCTACGTCTGCGGGCCCACCGGCTTCGTCGAGTACGCGGCCGACCAACTGGTCGGACTCGGGCACGCCCCCGGACTCGTCCGTACCGAACGCTTCGGTCCCAGCGGAGGCTGAGATGACCACGCTCCCCATCGACGCACCGTACGACGCCTACGACGACGACGCCCACGAGGACGGCAACGTGCTGGCCGGGCCCCTCTCCGAGGTGTTCGCCGTCGACCTGACCGTGGCGGTCGCCACCTGCACCGGCTGCGGCAATGCGGGACCCGTCGCCCGGCTGCGGGTCTACGGCCGCGGGCCCGGGCTGATCGCCCGCTGCCCCGACTGCGCCCACGTCATGCTCCGGCTCGTCCGCGGCCCCGGCACCGCCTGGCTCGACCTGCGCGGAACCGTCAGCCTGCGCATCGCACTGCCCGACGCTCTCCCGGACGCGTAACGCACATCCGCCCACAGTCGGTCAGGATTCGAGAAGCGCACGGCAGCGGGCCTCACCTAGCCTTGCTCCCCGGGCGTCGTCACATCGCGCGCGCCGGCTTCGTCAGGGTGGTGGACGGAGGTTCCCGCCCGCCCCGCGGACGGAACCGACGCGACAGTGCCCGGCATCGCGGCCGGGGCTGGTTGGATCGAGCCAGGCGATGCCGACGGAGACCGCGCAGGCGGCCGCCCGAGAGATGGAGAGACGATGAGCAAGGCCACGAGGACGGACCCGCAGCCGTCTGCGCCGCACGGTGCCGACAGTCACGATCTGATCCGCGTGCTGGGCGCGCGGGAGAACAATCTCAAAGATGTCAGCATCGAGATCCCGAAGCGCCGGCTGACCGTCTTCACCGGCGTGTCCGGCTCGGGCAAGAGCTCACTGGTGTTCAACACCATCGCCGCGGAGTCGCAGCGCCTCATCAACGAGACCTACAGCTCCTTCGTGCAGGGCTTCATGCCGACGCTCGCCCGGCCCGAGGTCGACGTCCTCGAAGGCCTCACCACCGCGATCATCGTCGACCAGCAGCGGATGGGCTCCGACCCCCGCTCCACCGTCGGCACCGCCACCGACGCCAACGCGATGCTGCGCATCCTCTTCAGCAGGCTCGGCAAGCCGCACATCGGCCCGCCGAGCGCGTACGCCTTCAACGTCCCCTCGGTGCGCGCGAGCGGCGCCATCACCGTCGAGCGCGGCGCCAAGAAGACCGTCAAGGCCACCTTCAACCGCACCGGCGGCATGTGCCCGCGCTGCGAGGGCCGCGGCACCGTCTCCGACCTCGACCTCACCCAGCTCTACGACGACTCCAAGTCCCTCAACGAGGGCGCGATCACCATTCCCGGGTACGGCTCGGACGGCTGGAACATGCGCCTCTACAAGGAGTCGGGCTTCGTCGACCCGGACAAGCCGATCAGCAAGTACACCAAGAAGGAACTCCAGGACTTCCTCCACCACGAACCGACAAGGATGAAGATCGCCGGCATCAACATGACGTACGAGGGGCTGATCCCCCGCGTGCAGAAGTCGATGCTCTCCAAGGACAAGGAGGCGATGCAGCCGCACATCCGGGCCTTCGTCGACCGCGCGGTCGCCTTCACGACGTGCCCGGAGTGCGACGGAACCCGGCTCAGCGAGGGCGCCCGTGCGTCGAAGATCAAGCGGATCAGCATCGCCGACGCGTGCGCGATGCAGATCAGCGACCTCGCCGACTGGGTCCGCGCTCTCGAGGAGCCGTCGGTGGCGCCGCTGCTCACCGCACTCCAGCAGACACTCGACTCGTTCGTGGAGATCGGCCTCGGCTACCTCGCCCTCGACCGGCCGGCGGGCACGCTCTCCGGCGGCGAGGCGCAGCGCGTCAAGATGATCCGCCACCTCGGCTCGTCCCTCACCGACGTCACCTACGTCTTCGACGAGCCCACCGCGGGTCTGCACCCGCACGACATCCAGCGCATGAACGAACTGCTGCTGCGCCTGCGCGACAAGGGCAACACGGTGCTCGTCGTCGAGCACAAGCCCGAGACCATCGCGATCGCCGACCATGTCGTCGACCTCGGGCCCGGCGCCGGTACGGCGGGCGGCTCCGTCTGTTTCGAGGGCACCGTCGAGGGACTGCGGACCGGGGGCACGGTCACCGGCCGCCACTTCGACGACCGGTCGTCCGTCAAGGAGACCCCGCGGGAGGCGACCGGCACACTGGAGATCCGCGGCGCCTCGGCGAACAACCTGCGTGACGTCGACGTGGACGTCCCGCTCGGCGTCCTCGTCGTCGTCACGGGCGTCGCGGGTTCCGGCAAGAGCTCGCTCGTCCACGGCTCGATCCCGGCGGGCGAGGGCGTCGTGTCCGTCGACCAGAGCCCGATCCGCGGTTCACGGCGGAGCAACCCGGCCACGTACACCGGGCTGCTCGACCCGATCCGCAAGGCGTTCGCCAAGGCCAACGGCGTGAAACCGGCCCTGTTCAGCGCCAACTCCGAGGGCGCCTGCCCGACGTGCAACGGCGCGGGCGTCATCTACACCGACCTGGCGATGATGGCCGGTGTGGCCAGCCCCTGCGAGGACTGCGAGGGCAAGCGGTACCAGCCGTCGGTGCTCGAGTACCACCTCGGCGGCCGCGACATCAGCGAGGTGCTCGCCATGTCCGTGGACGAGGCCGGGGAGTTCTTCGCCGCGGGCGAGGCGGCCACCCCCGCGGCACAGCGCGTCCTCTCCCGGCTCTCCGACGTCGGCCTCGGCTACCTCACGCTCGGCCAGCCGCTCACCACGCTCTCCGGCGGCGAACGCCAGCGCCTGAAGCTGGCCACGCACATGGCCGACAAGGGCGGTGTGTACGTGCTCGACGAGCCGACCACGGGTCTGCACCTCGCCGACGTCGAGCAGTTGCTCGCGCTCCTCGACCGGCTCGTCGACTCCGGCAAGTCCGTCATCGTCGTCGAACACCACCAGGCCGTGATGGCGCACGCCGACTGGATCATCGACCTCGGCCCCGGTGCCGGTCACGACGGCGGCCGGCTCGTCTTCGAAGGCACCCCGGCCGACCTCGTCGCCGCCCGCTCCACCCTCACCGGGGAACACCTCGCGGCCTACGTCGGCGGCTGAACGGCAAGGGCGCGCCCGGGTCCGGCAGCTCACTGCCGGGCCCGGGCAGGTCTCCTCCGTGACTTTGCGGAGCACGAAGAGGAGGCCCTCGCCGTCCGGGGTCCCGGGACAGCAAGCAGATGAAGAAATCGGGCGGGTGCCGAGATTTCTGAGCATTCAAGCACCTGGACAGCGGCCTGAGAAGTGGGCCTTTGAGGAGTTCACGGGCGCTTGTGGTTCACCAGTTCTCGTCCGGCGGGATAGGGGAGCGCCGCCGACAGCGACTCCGCCGTGTCGAAGGCCTGGTGGGCCTCGGTGACGCGGCCCAGGGCGGCGAGCGCGGCCGCATGGGCGATACGGGCGTCCGCTTCGGCCAGCCGCTCGCCCGCCTCGCACGCCCGGGCCGTCTCACGGGCCGCCAGCTCGGCGGCTCCAAGGCCGTCCCCCGTGCCCAGCCGTGCCCACGCGGTCAGGGGCGCGGCCCCCGTCGTCGCCGCGTCGGGCTCGGTCAGCAGCTCCAGGGCTGCTGCGGGGCGACGTCGGCGCAGCAGCAGTTCGGCCCGTGCCAGCCGCACCTCGTGCAGGGCCTGCTGATCACCCTGCCCGTCCGCCGCGTCCGCGGCACGGGCGAGCAACTCCTCCGCGGACGGCGCGGTGCCGGCGTCAGGGCCGGCGCCCGGCCGCATCCGGACACGGGCGAGGGCGGCCAGCGCGTACGCCGTCGACCAGGTGACGGCCCCCTGCCGACGGTCGTCGTCCACCGCGGCCTCGGCCAGTGCGGCCGCCGTCCCCGGCTCTTCGAGCAGAAGATGCAGTTCGGCGAGGTTCGCACGCTCGAAGGCCGCCGCGGTCGGATCGCCCGAGCGCTCGGCGAGTTCGAGCGCGCGGCGGCCGGTCCGGGTGGCCTCCCGCAGCCTGCCCGAGCGCCGGGCGTGCTCCCGCAGGACGGAGAGGACCGACGCCAGTACCTGAGGATCGCCGTACGCCTCCGCGTGCGGCAGCGCCTCGTCGGCCACCGGACGCGCGTCACTGAACCGGCCCGCCAGCGCGAGCGCCGTGGCCTGCGCGGTGAGCGCCCTGGCCAGCAGACCCCGCCGTTCCGGTCCCGTCACCCGCTGGGCTGCCTCGTGCGCGGAGCGCGCCGCCTCGACGGCGTCCGGATAGTGCCCCGTCACGAAACACAGCACGGACCGGCCCAGATGATGGGCCGCCGCCGCGTCGGCGGCCGTACCCGGAGCGGGCGGTGACGCGTCGAGGAAGGCGAACCCCTCCGTGGCCGAACGCGACTTGGCGAGCACCTCGGCCAGCCGCGCCGCCGCCAGCACCCGGCCGTCGCCGTCCCCGCGCCGCCGCATGTCCTCCAGGGCCTCCCGCAGGATCAGGGCCGCGTCGTCGTAGCGGGCCATGCGGCGCAGCACCGCGGCCCGGTCGATCCTGATCCAGGCAGCCTCGGCCGCCGCGGAGTCGAGGCGCTCCGTCAGCTGCACGTAGTAGTGGTCGGCCGCGTCGTTGGCGCACAGCGCGGCGGCGCGCTCCGCCGCCCGGCGCAGGAACCCGGTCGCACGCGGGTCGTCGGCCAGCGTCAGATGGACGGCGAGCGTGTCCACCGCCTCGGGCCTGCGCCGCAGTACGGTCTCGGCGTACGCGGAGTGCAGCAGCCGGCGCCGGGCGGCCGACAGGCGTTCGTAGCAGGTGAGCCGGATCAGCGGGTGCCGGAAGGCGAGCCCGGGCGCGCCCTGACCGTCGGTGACCACGTCGCGTTCGGTGAGCACGGACGCCGCGATGGCCGCGTCCGCTCCCGCCGTGGCCTCCGCGGGCGACAGCGGCGGATGCAGACCGCCGCCCGCGACGTCGAGGACGTCCGAGAGCGCCGCGTCGCCGCCCGCCGCCGCGACGGCCTCCACCACCCGGCGCGCCGCAGGACCCAGCCGCGCCAGCCGCTCGGCGACCAACTGCCGCACGCCGTCCGGTGTTTGACTGCCCGCGTCGTCGGGAGCAGAGGCGAGTTCCAGGGCGAACAACGGGTTGCCCAGGGACAGTTCCCACACCCGCTCGGGCGGCTCGTGTCCGGGCGGCAGGCCCAGAGTGTCGGCGGCGAGGGCGAGGCAGTCGGCGCGAGTGAGCCGCTCCAGGCCGACACGTTCGGCCAGCTGCTGCCGTACGAGGGTGTCCAGGACGGTGAGCCGGGGGTCGAACTCCGCGAGTTCCTCGGAACGGTAGGTCACGAGGAAGCGCCAGTCGGCGTGCGCGGCCGCCGCACGCCGGGCCAGATGGCTCAGGAGCTGCCAGGACCCCACGTCGGCGGCGTGCAGGTCGTCGAGGACGACGAGTACCGGTGCGGTCGTGGCGAGATCGTGGAGCATCGCTGCCGTCGAACGGAACAGCCGCTCCCGCTCCTCCTCCGGGCTGCGCTCGGCGGCCGCGCCGACCTGCCCCAGCGAGGGGAGCAGCGACGCCAGTTCGGGATGCTCGGTACCGGTCCGTGCCCGTTCGGCGGGCGGCCGTTCCGCCAGCCATCCGTCGAGCGCCTCGGCGAACGCGCCGAACGGGGTGTGGCCCTCCGCGTCATGACCCGCACCCCACAGCACGGCCGTCCCGGAGGCGAAGGCCTGCCGGGCCGCTTCGAGAGCGAGCCGCGTCTTGCCGAGCCCCGCCTCCCCGCCGATCAGCCGCACGGGCGGACCGCCCGCCCGCAACAGGTCGTCGAGCGCCCGGCCGCGTCCGCGCAGCGGCGCGGGCACGGCGCCCCGCAGGACGGCGGGCGGCAGGAAGGCCTGCCCGGCCGCGGTGGCCGGCCCGGCGGGGCTGTCCGTGTCGAGCGCCTGGAGGTGCAGCCGCTCGGTCACGGGGCCCGGGCGGATGCCGAGTTCGCCGTCCAGCGCCTGCCGACAGGCGTGGAACTGGCGTATCGCCTGACGGCGCAGTCCCTGCCGCAGACTGGCCCGCATCAGGAGCTGGTGGGCACGTTCCTCGGCGGGATGCTCGTCGAGGACCTGCCGCGCCGTGGCCGCGGCCTCCTCGGGCGCACCGTCGTCGAGGAGCGCCTCGGCGAGCGTGAGGCGCAGCCGGTCGCGGAGCCCGGCGAGCCGTTCACGCAGCGCCCGGGCCCAGTCCGCGTAGCGGTCCTCGGGCAGGAGCTCGCCGGTGAACGCGTCCAGCGCGGCGGCCAGTCCGGGGGCGGTCGGCGTGCGCAGCGCGTCCTCGGCCAGCCGCTCGGCGTGGTCGGTGTCGATCCACACGGTCCCCGCGTCCAGACGCAGGAGAGCACCGTCGGAGACGAGGTAGGAGGAGGCCCTGCGGGGGGCGAGTTCCGGTTCGAGGGCGCGGCGGGCGGCGTGCAGGGCCACCCGCAGGCTCCCCAGGGCCTGCTGGGGATCGGCGTCGGGCCAGCACACCTCCGTCGCCTGCTCGCGGTGCAGGCTGTGCCCGGGCGCGACGGCGAGGAGCTTCACCAGGGCCTGCGCGCTGGGCCGCGGCCAGCGCTCCGCGAGCGCGGGCCCACCGTCACGTGTGACGTGAAAACCGCCGAAAAGGTGCAGGCGCAGCAGTGGGGGAGTGCCGGCCGACCCCTCGGCGGGGTGACCTGGTGGCTGGTTCGTGTAGTGCTCACCCATGAGCGCGTCACTCTAGACGGCCTGGCAGGGGAGGTGCGCAGGCACCCCGGTGACGGCCCGGGGCGGATCGTGCGGAGCGCGCCCGGCGTGGCCGCGGTCGACGTCCGCCGGCCCCGTGTCCCGCGTCCACCGGGACGGGGTCCGCTGCCGCGCACCCGCCCCGCCCGGGCGAACCGGAGCGGGGCGTCGCGGCCGGTCACCACCGGCACGGCGTGGATGCGGCGTGGCAGGGCTCCGGCCGGCACGGAGCCCCGCCGCCCGTGCTACCCGGCCACCGCGTCGAAGACCACCGGCAGCGACCGCGGGCCGCGGGTGAAGACACCCTGCTCGGCGGGGTCGAAGCCGTCGGCGAGGCGGAGGCCGGGCAGAGCGTCGAGGAGCTGGTTCACACCGGTCTCGACCTCCGCCTTGGCGAGGAGCGCCCCCACGCAGAAGTGCCGCCCGAGGGCGAAGGCGAGATGGTCCGCGGCGGCGGTGAACGCGGAGGTCGTGCTCAGGTCGTCGCGGAAGATGTCGAAGCGGTCGGGCTCGCGATAGCGGTCCCCGTCACGGTTCGCGGAGCCGATCAGGCACGTCACGGTGGCACCCGCCGGGATGACACCACCGGAGACCTCCACCTCCGTGGCGGACTGCCGCATGATCATGTGGACCGGAGGGGTGTACCGCAGCGTCTCGGCGAAAGCCGCCGCGATCAGGGTGCGGTCCTCCCGGACGGCCGCCAACTGGTCAGGATTCCGCAGGAGGTTGGCGAAGACGCTCGCGATCGCCTTGTCGGTGGTCTCGCCCCCGGCCGCCAGCAGCAGACTGCAGAACGCCTTGATGTCCTCGTCGCTCATCCGCACGCCGTCCACCTCGGCGGCACACAGCACGGACAGCAGATCCTCACCCGGGCTCTCCCGCCGCTCGCGGATCACCGGGATCATGTACTCGGCGAACTCCACCCGGGTGCGCTCGCCGGCCGCCGTCACCTCCGGATCGGCCGCGAGGTTGCCGAGGAACGCGATCACGGCCGTGTACCAGCCGTGGAAGCGGGTGTGGTCGGCCTTGTCCAGGCCCAGCATGTCGGCGATCACGTTGACCGGGAGCCGCGTGGCGTAGTCGCTGACGAGGTCCGCGGAACCGGAGTGCCGGAAGGCGTCGATGAGTTCGCGCGAGTTGCGCTCGATGACCGGCAGGAACTTCTCCTGCAGATCGCTGCCCCGGAACGCCGGCGCCACCAGCGCCCGCCGCACGGAGTGTTCCCGCCCGCTCAGCTGAAGGATCGTCCGGCCGTGCACCGGCTCCAGCTGCCAGTTGTAGTTGTCGGTCGTGAACTCGGCCTTCTTGTCCTTGAAGACCCGCTCGACATCCGCGTACCGCGAGACGATGTAACTCTGCATCGCCTCGTGCCAGATCAGCGGCTCCTCCTCCCGCATCACCCGGTAGGCCGGATACGGGTCGGCGGCGAACTCGGGTGAAAGGATGTCGGGGGCCTGTCGTGCCGTGGACATGAAACTCCTCGAACTGGACGCCGGGGTCACTCCGGGCGTACTGATCACCCGACGAGTCGAACAGTCAACGTGTCCTCGAATCCGGGGTGTTGAGGAGGGTGCTGCGCACTTCATCGCTCGGCCGACGGCCCGGTCGACGGGGGCGCGTCGCCCTCCGCGAGGAGCCGGCCGTCGAGTTCGACGGCCAGCGGAGTGGCGACGAACATCGAGGAGTACGTGCCCACCGCCAGGCCGATGAGAAGAGCCAGGGCGAAGTCGGTGAGCGAGCCGCCGCCGAACACCGCCAGCGCCGTCAGGACGAAGGCCGCGCCCACACCGGTGTTGACCGTACGCGGCAGCGTTTGCAGCAGCGCCCGGTCGGCCGTGCGGGAGAAGGGCACCGTGCTGTCGAGGCGGCGCAGCTCCCTGATGCGGTCGAAGACGACCACCGAGTCGTTCACGGAGTAGCCGATGACGGTCAGCAGCGCGGCGAGGAACACGCCGTCGACCGGCCTGCCCCACCAGGCGAAGACACCGAGGAGGATCACGACGTCGTGGGCGAGCGCGGCGACCGCCGAGGTGCCCAGCAGCCAGCGGAAACGGGCGGCGAGGTAGACGAGTTGGGCGGCGAGGGCGACAGCGAGAGCGATCAGCGCTCCGCGTCGAAGCTCCCGTCCGAGGCTCGGGCCGATCGACTCGTCGCGCACCGTCTCGGCCCGCGGCGCCAGATCCTTCACCACCGCGCTGACGGAGGCTGCCTGCGCGTTCGTCAGCGGGCCCGTCCTGACGATGACCCGGTCGTTCCCGGCGCCCTGGACGACAGCGTGCGGAAAGCCGGCCTCGGCGAGCGCGACGCGCAGCCGGTCGGGGGCGACGGGAGTCGTCGTGGCGTACTCGACGAGTCGGCCACCGGTGAACTCCACACCGAGGTCCAGGCCTCGCGCGGCCATCCCGGAGGCGGCCAGCACGAGGGCGACCGCGGATCCGGCCAGCCAGCGGCGCGGCGTACGCATCGGCCGGGGATTCCAGCGCCGCAGTCCGTCGCGGACGTGGCCCGTGTGGGCGATACCGGTGAGCCGTGGACGCCGGCGGGCCCAGGGGCGACCCACCGTGTGTTCGGCGAGCGCGCGCGTGACGACCAGGGCGCTGACCATCGACGCCAGAACGCCGATGCCCAAGGTGACCCCGAAGCCGCGCACGGGACCCGAAGCGAGGAAGAAGAGCAGGACAGCGGCGATGAGGGTGGTGACGTTGGAGTCCGCAATGGCACTGAAGGCGCCGCGGAAACCGGCGTTCAGCGAGGAGCGGGGCGTGGCACGGGCCCGGCCGGCGTGCTCCTCGCGGGCGCGCTCGAAGACCAGCACGTTGGCGTCGACCGCCATCCCGATGGCCAGGACGAACCCGGCGAGCCCCGGCAGGGTGAGTGTGGCGCCGACGGCGGCCAGCGCCGCGTAGGAGATCAGGCCGTAGCAGGCGAGGACGATCGTCGCCAGCACGCCCATGAGCCGGTAGGCGACGCAGAGGAACAGCGCGGTCAGCGCCGTTCCGACGACCGCGGCCCACGCGCCCGCCCGGATCGCCTCGGCCCCGAGGGACGGCCCGACGACCCGCTGCTCGACGGTCTCCACCGGCACCGGAAGGGCGCCCCCCGCGATGAGCAGCGCCAGCTCGCGGGCCTCGGCGCCGTCGAACGAGCCGTTGATGCGCGTCGCCCCGCCGCCGATCCCGGAGCCGCACGAGACCGAAGGGTCGACCTGAGGGGAGGAGATGACCTTGCCGTCCAGCACGATGGCCACGCGGCGCGCGGGATCTCCCGCCGGGTGACAGGCCGCCTCGCCGGTCAGCCGGGCCCATCCGTCACGACCGGCCCCCCTGAAACCGACCGCGACGTGCCACCCGGCTCCGGTCTCTCCGTCGAAGAGGGCGTCCGCCGAGGTGATGTCCGCACCGGTCAGGGCCGGAGCCCGCAGGCGCAGCAGCGTGCCGGACTCGTCCGGCAGAACCTGCTGGTGAGGCCGCTTGGGGAGGGGCAGGGGCGTGTCGTCCGGGCCGGCGGCGATGCCGAGAACGGGGTGGACGGTTAGCTGAGCCGTGCGGCCGAGCAGGTCGGCCGCGTGCCGGGGGTCCTGCACGCCGGGCAGTTCGACGACGATCCGGTCGCCGCCGGAGCGGACGACGGTGGCTTCGGAGACCCCGAGCGCGTCGACACGCCCGCGCAGCACCTCCACGGTGCGGTCCATGGCGCCGGCCCGGTCGACGCTTCCGCCGTCCGACCCGGCGCCCGTGTCCGCCGCCGCGTCGGCCGGGGAGGGCGGCCGGGTCTCCAGCACGATCTGGGTTCCGCCCCGCAGGTCCAGACCGAGCTGGAGGGGCACGGTCAGCGCCACGGCGAGGGAGAGGGCGACGACGGCGAGAGAGATCAGCGCGCGGATGCGCGGGGCGCCGGGCACGGCAGGCCTCCGGTGGGTGGCTCGGGGTGGGTGGTCGGACGCGGGGTGCGCGGCGGCCTCGGGCGGCGGACGGATCGGCAGGGAGTGCGCCTCGGCCGACGTCCGGGCGCGTCCGGGGGCATGGCGCTTCGGCCGAGGAAGGCCTCAGGGCTCCGACGGGGGAGTGGGCGGCCGGAGCCCTGAGGCGGTCGGCGGGTGTTGGTTCGGCGCGGTCGCCCGGGGGATCAGGGCTCGATGAGACCCGAGCGGATCGCGTAGCGGGTGAGCTCCAGTCGGTCGCGCAGGCCGAGCTTGTGCAGCATGTTCGCCCGATGCCGGTGGACGGTCTTGATGCTGATGAAGAGCATCTCGGCGATCTCCTTGGAGGAGTGGCCCTCGGCCACGAGCTTGAGGACCTCCTCCTCGCGGGGCGTCAGGACCTGGTCCGGGGGTTCCTCGCCGTCACGGAGGCGGTCCAGGTAGGTGCGGACCAGGGCGGTGACCGCGCCCGGGTAGAGGAAGGGCTCGTCGCGCAGGGCCGCACGGCAGGCGTCCACGAGATCGCGGTCGGCCACGGACTTCAGCACATAGCCACTGGCACCGGCCTTCAAGGCCTGGAAGAAGTACTGCTCGTTGTCGTGCATGGTCAGCATCAGCACGCGTAGTCCCGGCTTCAGCGCGACGAGTTCCCGGGCGGCCTGGAGACCGGTCATCCGGGGCATGGCGATGTCCAGGACGACCAGGTCGACGTCGTTGGCGCGGGCCAGCGCGATCGCCTCGGCCCCGTCCCCCGCCTCGGCGACCACCGTCAGATCCGGCTCCTGGTCGAGGATGAGCCGCACGCCGCGCCGCACCAGCGCGTGGTCGTCGGCGAGGAGGATCCGGATCACGGATTCGTCGGGCGTGGTCATGACTGCTTCCTCGCGTCGGGCACGGACAGCCGGACCTGCGTTCCGGAGGCCGCCGAGGTGATGTCGAGCGTGGCCCCGATCAGCAGCGCGCGCTCACGCATCCCACGGATTCCGGCACCCTCGCCGGCGAGGACACCCCCGTGGCCGTCGTCCGTGACGGCCAGCACGACCGTGCCGTCCGTGTGCCGGAGGCTCACCTCGACCCGCGCGGCCTCGGCGTGCCGGGCGGCGTTCGTCAGCGCCTCCTGAGCCACGCGGTACAGCACCAGCTCCGTCTGCTGGTCCAGGTCGGGCAGGCCGGAGGCGAAGGCGCGCGCCACCCGCAACCCGGTGTGGGTGGCGAACTCGCCGGTGAGCGAGGTCAGGGCGCTGACCAGGCCCAGATCCTCCAGGACGTCCGGCCGGAGCCGTCGTACCAGGCGGCGCACCTCGTCCAGGCTCTCCCGGGTGATCTCCTGCGCCTGCCGCAGCTCACCGCGCAGGGGTTCGTCCGCCTGGTCCGAGGAGCGCTTCAGGGACAGCAGGATCGCGGTCATGGTCTGGCCGACCTCGTCGTGCAGTTCCTGGGCGATACGTCGCCGCTCCGCCTCCTGGGCGAGGAGCACACGGGAACTGCTGGCGGCACGCTCCTGTTCGAGGCGGTCCAGCATGGCGTTGAACGTACGGATCAGCTCGGAGATCTCACCGCGGCCCCGTTCCGGCAGCCGCTGCCCCGGGCGCAGGAGGTCGACGGTCGTCATCAGCTTCCTGAGCCGCGCCACCGGAGCCAGTCCGATCCGCAGCAGGGCCGCGTTGGCGACCAGCATCACGGCCAGCCCGGCCACGAGGACGACCGCCTCGGTCAGCACGACCGGAACGGACACCGTGACCGGGGCCCACAGCAGCAGCGCGGTGGCACTTCCCAGCACCAGCGCGTTCAGCGCGAAGAGCCGCCAGAACAGGGACAACGGAATGACGCCTTTCTCACGAGCACGGTTCTGTCTCCACTGTCCGTCACCGCGCACCCGGACCGGGAATCGCGGTCGACTCGGCGACCGGCCCGGCGCCCAGCCTGCCCCGGAGCGCCCGCGGCCGTCGATGGGGTCCAATGCCCATTTCCGGCCCGGCCCGCCCCTTCCACGCCCCCTCCACCGATCCCCTCGGACGACCGCAAATGGGTACTGCGCCCGATGGGAATCACCGGGGCGGAACGTCAAGGTGAGGACAGAACACGAAACCGGCGGCCACGGACCTGCCCTCCGGGGACGCGATCCCCGCGTACGCATCGTCCGCAGGCCACCGGCCCCCCAGCCCCGCAACCCCCAGGGAGAAACCGCCATGTCCCTCGACACGCCCCGGAACGCGACTCGACGTCCCCGGACCCTGACGACGCACGAGGCGCGTCAGCGTCTCGAACACGAACGCAACGCGCGGCTCGCCCAGTTGCGCGCCATGGACGAGGCAGGGCAGGACGCGGAGGAGCAGGTGATGGCGGCGCAGCGGGACGTGGCCGAGCGGGTCCTCACCGAGATCGAGGACGCCTCCAGCCGTATCCGGGACGGCAGTTACGGCGTCTGCGTGGCGTGCGCCCGGCCCGTACCCGTGGAACGCCTGGAGATCCTTCCCTACACACGGTTCTGCGTCCCGTGCCTGCACGGCACCGGCTGAGAGCCCGGCCCGTGGGCGGAACCCCGTTCCGTCCCGCGCCGGCCTCCCCGCCCCCGCCCTCGCCGTATCCCGTTTCCACCCTGCCCGAGGGGATGAAGTGGTGACCCGTCAGACCGTCGACGACCGCGACACCCGCCTGTCCGCGCGGGATCTCGCCGCGCTGCGCGAGAACCTGCACGAACAGCGCCTGTTCCGGCGCGAGCAGCTCGACCAGATCGGGTCGGCCGTCCCGAGCCGCACCGAGGGACCGCCGGCCCGGCGGTCCGCCTCGCAGATCGAGGTCCGCGTCCAGCTCGCCGCGTCGGCGCGCATGGTCCTCGCCGACGTCGAGGCGGCGCTCGCCCGCATGGACGAGGGCCGCTACGGCGCCTGCCACCTGTGCCACGCCGCCATCGGCCGCGAGCGGCTGGCCGTCGTGCCGCAGGCCCGCTACTGCGGTCGCTGTCAGCAGGTCAGGGAGGCCGGTCGATGACCACGGCCCCTCGTCCCGTACGGCACCGGGCCTGGCCCCGGTGCCGTACGTGCCACGGCATCGCCCTCGACCTCGGCAGCGCCCGCACCCGCGCGTGGACGTCCGGCCGGGGCATGATCCTCGACGTCCCCACGGTCACCTTCCCGGGCGACGGCCCCGTGCACCCGGTCCGGCGGGGCGCCATCGTCGACACCCCCGGCATCGCCCGCATGCTCGACCGACTGCTCACCCACCGGCTGCCGCGCATCGGCCGGCCACTGCTCATCCTGACCACGCCCGCCCTCGGGGGCGTCGCCTTCCGCACCGAAGCCCGTATCGCGGTGGAATCCCTGCGGCCGTCCACCGTGCTCACCGTGCCGTCCGCGCGAGCCGTGGCGGCGGCGGCCGGCGCCGACGTGACCACCGCGCTGCTCGTCGTGGACATCGGCGCCCACATCACCGAGGTCGTACTCCTCGCGGAGGACACCGTCATCGACGCCCACCACACCGACCTGGGGCTCGGCGACCTCGACCCGGCGGAGCCACCCGCACGCATCACCGACGCCGTCGTCGCGATGGTCACCACCATGCTGGAGCAGGACCGCACCACCCTGACCCTCGACGCCCTGCGGCGAGGCGTCCTCCTCTCCGGCGGAGGCGCCCTGCGCCCCGACATCACCCACCGCCTCACCCGGCAGCTGCACGCCCCCGTCGAACCGGCCCCCGCTCCCCACACCGCGGCCGTCCGCGGCGCCTCCCACCTCCTGAACGCCGCACACACCCGTCCCTCCGCGGCCCTGGGCACACCTCCGCCGCGCGGGCACGGGTGAGCCCCTCGCACGGGACGCGACGCGGAGGGCCTGGGAGGACCGCCGCCGCGGCGCCCGGCCGGGAGGAAGGGGACATGCCCGTTCAGCCGCCCCGACCGTCCGCGAACGTGCGTCGACGGCAGGCCGCTTCCGGCCCGTTCAAGCCCGTGCGTGGCGGTACGGGCGGAAGAACTCCCTGAGTTCCTCCGCGTACAGTTCCGGCTGCTCGAAGGGGGCGAAGTGGCCGCCGCGCGACGGTTCCGTGGCGCGGGCCAGGTTCGTCGTGCGTTCCAGCCAGGCACGGGGCGCGCGGACCAGGTCGCCGGGGAAGATCGAGAAGCCGGACGGCACCTCGACGCGCCGGGCGAGCTGGGCGGGCGGGATCGCGCCGTTCGCGCGGTACATGCGCATCGACGAACCGATCGTCTCCGTCAGCCAGTAGAGCGTGACGTTCGTCAGGATCTCGTCCTTCGTGAAGCACCGTTCGACGTCACCGTCGCAGTCGCTCCACGCCCGCAGCTTCTCGACGATCCAGGCGGCGAGCCCGGCCGGCGAGTCGGTGAGCCCGACGGCCGCCGTCTGCGGCTTCGTGCGGTGCATGGCGGCGTACGCACCCTCGGACCCTCCCCACGCCGCCGCGCCCTCCATCCACGCACGCTCCTCGGGCGTGAGGTCGGCGGGGTCACCGCCGAACACGGGCAGGCCCCCGTCCATGCGGTGGACGGCCACGACCCGGTCGGGATGGTCGAGCGCCAGGTACCGGCTCACATGGCTGCCGATGTCACCACCGGCCGCGCCGAAGCGCTCATAGTCCAGCACGGACATCAACTCCGCCCACAGACCGGCCACGGCGATCGAGTCGAGCGGGGCGCCGGTGGGGCGGTCGGAGTATCCGTAGCCCGGCATGTCAGGCACGATCACGTCGAACGCGTCGGCCGGGTCCGCACCGTGGGCACCGGGATCGGTGAGGAGCGGGATCACCTTCGTGTACCGCCAGAACGAGTCAGGCCAGCCGTGGCTGAGCACCAGCGGCAGCACCGGACCGCGCGGCGCGACGGCCCGCGCGTGCACGAAGTGGATCCCGAGACCGCCCAGCGGGACCCGGAAGTGGGGGAGCCGGGCGAGGGCCGCCTCCTGGGCGGGCCAGTCGAAGCCGTCAGCCCAGTACGCGACGAGCTCGCGGAGGTAGTCGAGATCGGTGCCGAGCGCCCAGCCGGCGTCCTCCGGCGCGTCCGGCCACCGCGTTCCGCGCAGGCGTGCGCGGAGGTCGTCCAGGGCGGCGGGGGCCGTCCGCGGAGTGAACGGCTCGGGACGGGGCGCGACATCAGGCATGAGCCGCATCCTACGGAGCGCGCCGGTGCGGACCGCCGACCTGCCGTTCGGACGACCTCGCGTCGCGCTGTCGGGCGGTGCGTCCCGCGCGCCGCACCTTCCCGCCTCCACGGGGCCCGCCCGCTCGGGCCGGTTACCGGCGTCCCCGAGAGGCGCGCTCGGCGGCCATGCGGACGACCGCCGTTCCACCGTCCAGATCCACCATGGTCCTGTTCGGCGGCGCGCCGTCCTCCTCGTCGTCGCGGAGGATGAGCGCCGACTGCCGTTCCTTCAACTCGCTCTGCTTGCCCGGCGAGAAGGTCGCGTGCAGTTGCTCGAAACCGGTCGCCGATATCTGCCCGTGCCGGGCGCTGTTCCGCCAGGGCAGCAGTCCCGCCCGGCCCAGACGCAGGACGAGCTGGTCGGCGAAGGCCACCGCCGTCAGCAGGATGACCAGTCCCGGCAACGTCATGAAGACGACGAATCCCATGCCGCCAGTATCCGCCCCGGACCGGTCCGGCGTCCGGCCCACTCTCCGGACACGTGAGCACGGCCCGCTGAACTGGCGGGCCGCGGCTCCCCTTCGGGGCGAATCAGCCGGTTCGTTCCTCGTACGCGGCCCTGCTCGCCTCGATGTCCGCGATGTGCTCCATCGCCCAGCCGGCCAGCGCGAGCGCCGGCGGGATGAGGCTCCGGCCGTTCGGCGTCAGCGCGTACTCGACCCGGGGCGGAACCTCCGCGTACGCCGTCCTCGACACCAGACCGTCGCGTTCCAGATTCCGCAGGGTCAGCGTCAGCATCCGCTGCGAGATCCCCGGGACCTGACGCTGCAGGTCGGTGAAGCGCAGCCGTCCCTGGTCGAGTGTCGTCACGATCAGCAGGGTCCACTTGTCGCAGATGCGGTCGAGCACGGCGCGGATCGTCCGCCCGCCGTCCCCGCGGATCATGCATGTGTGCTCGTACTCCGACATGACAGCTCCCTGTACGTGACGCACACCCGTGTGCCTTTTGTGAGCCCCTCGACGGTGACCCATCATGGGGCAACTTACGCCGGGTAACTATTGTGCGAGGGAATGACCATGGACGTCGCGTACTGGATCGTCGCGGGGCTGCTGGCGCTGTTCTACGTCTACGCCGGGGGCATGAAGGTCCTGCGGAGCCAGGAACAGCTCCGGCCCATGATGGGCTGGGTCGACCGGGTGCCCATGGCGCTGGTCAGAGTGATCGGGACGCTGGAGATCCTCGGCGCGGCGGGGCTGATACTGCCGCCCCTCACCGGGATCGCGCCCGTCCTCGCCGTCGCCGCCGCGGTGGGCCTCGTCCTCCTCCAGGCCGGGGGCATCGCCGTCCACGTCTCCCGCGGCGAGGCCCGGCTGATCGGCCTCAACATCGCCCTGCTGGTCGCAGCGGCGGCGTCCGCCCGGCTCGGCACCACCTGGCTCTGACGTCCGGACGCGCGCCCGGGGCGGGGGCGTCGGGCGACACGCAAAAGGGCGGGAGCACGGCACCCGGCCGACTCCCGCCCCGTTCCGCCGACCGTCAGGTGCGGTAGGCGTAGTACGCGGCGTTCGGGTACGACGCGATGATGCTCGCCACCGACCTGTTGTAGGTGTTGGTGGAGTGGTACGACAGGTACGGCACACCCTGCGGGCTGCGGTACGTGACGATCATGCTGTGGTCCTTGGACCCGTCCTTGTTGAAGTCCATCTGCAGCACGTCGCCGATGTCCAGCTGGTAGACGTTGGCGAGGCTGGTGACACGCTTCGAGGACAGCGCGAACCACGAGAACTCGTTGACACCGATGAACGAGTCCGACTGGATGTCCGCGGTACCGAACCAGTTGTGGAAGTCGTTCGTGTAACCGGGAACGTGCTTCCAGCCACCGGCCTTCAGGGACTGGCTGACGAAGTTGGTGCAGTCACCGCCGGCGCCCTCCCCGTTGAAGTCCGGGTACGCCGGGTTGTACGTCTTCCAGTACTTGGCCGCGTACGCCGCCATGGCCTTGTAGTCGTAACCGGAGGCCGTGAGGTTCTTCGGTTTCGCCGCCGGGTTCTTCGTGATCGCCGAACGGGCGGCCGTGGGCGGCCCGTCGTCGGCGGTCTTCGGGGCGGCGACGAGCGGGGTGGTGGCGACCTGGTTGACCGCGACACCGTCGTCGGTGTCCCGGACACCGGTCAGCTGCCAGTCGCCCTTGCGGTCGGCCTTGAACGTCAGCTGGTGGTGGGCCTGGAAGCCGGTGGTCTTCGGCTCGGAGCCCGTGGCCTTGTCGTACGTCAGCGTCGTCGTCTCGGTGACGGTGACGGTGGCGTGACGGCCCTTCACCTTCGTGGTGTCCAGCGAGACCGTCGTGTTCCCCGCACGGTACTTCTCGCCCAGCTTCGCCAGACGGTCCTTGCGGCCCTCGAGCTGCGACAGCGCGGACTTCTCGGTGCGCGTCTGGGTGGAGGACAGACGCACGTCGCCGGAGAACCGGGACGTGGCCCGCTTGCTCGTCCCGTTGTCGACCAGGGCGTCGGTACGGTCGGTGAAGACCGCGTCGGCCAGCTTCTGGAAGGTGGCCTTCGTGGACGCGTCCACCTTGGGGTCGGCGGCGACACTCGCCGCGCCGGCGGACCAGTTGGGCAGCAGCGCCGCTCCGGCGACGACCGATGCGGCCGCCGCCGTGACTATGGTCGCGCGTTGCCGCTTACGGCTCAGTTTCCTTGATTTCAATGGTGTTCCCCTCTACGCCGGTATTCGATACCGGAGGCCGCATCCTCGCACGGCATGTGTGGCTCCCGTGAAGGGGGTTGTCGAAGTGATATCGCCGTAATCTGCGGACGGCGCGGCGCCGTTGGGGCCCCGGCCCCTCGCACAGGCGCGTCCCGTCCCCCGGCCGGCTGCCCGTACGGCCCGGCCGACCGGCCCGCGAGCGCAGGCCACGTACCCTTTCTCCCGTGTCAGGAAGCCGTCTGCATCGCGTCGCCGTCCTCGTCCTCGAAGGGGCCAAACCGCTCGATGTCGGAATTGCCGCGCAGGTGTTCACGACCCGCGCGAGCATGCCGTACGAGGTACGGGTGTGCGGCGCGGAACCCGGGCTCGTCACGGGCGGCGACGGACTGTCGTACCACGTCGCCCACGGCCTCGACGCCCTCGCGTGGGCCGACATCGTCTTCGTCCCCGGCTACCGCTCCCCCGACCGCGAGGACCCGCCGCGCGCCGTCGTCGACGCGCTGATCGCCGCCCACCGGCGAGGGGCACGGCTGGCCGCCATCTCGACCGGCGCCTTCGCCCTCGCCGCCACGGGGCTGCTCGACGGCAAGCGCGCCACGACGCACTGGCACTACACCCGGGCGCTCGCGGCGAAGCACCCGCTCGTCCACGTCGACGAGAACGTCCTCTTCATCGACGAGGGCAGCGTGCTCACCTCGGCGGGCGCCGCCTCGGGCATCGACCTCTGTCTCCACATCCTGCGCGGCGACCTCGGTGTGGCCGCGTCGAACCACGCGGCCCGGCGCCTGGTCGCCGCTCCCTACCGCAGCGGCGGTCAGGCCCAGTACGTGCCACGCAGTGTGCCCGAGCCGCTGGGCGAACGGTTCGCCGCCACCCGCGAGTGGGCACTCCACCGGCTCGGTGAA
Organism: Streptomyces sp. M41(2017); assembly: GCF_002078175.1. Lineage (GTDB taxonomy): Bacteria > Actinomycetota > Actinomycetes > Streptomycetales > Streptomycetaceae > Streptomyces. The sequence continues at coordinate 5,824,661 of NZ_MWFK01000001.1, forward strand.
CCCCTCTCCCTCGACAGGCTCGCCGAGCACGCGGCGGTGTCACCGCGGACCTTCTCGCGGCGGTTCGCCGACGACACCGGCTACACCCCGATGCAGTGGGTGATGCGGGCCCGGATCGACATGGCGCGTGAGCTGTTGGAGCGTTCGCAGTGGAGCGTCGAGCAGATCGCCGCAGGCGTCGGCCTGGGCACGGGCGCCAATCTGCGGCTCCACTTCCAGCACATTCTCGGCACCAGCCCGAGCGAGTACCGGCGCACCTTCACCCAGGGCGAATAGCCCCGCCACCCGCTGGCGCGATCCTTGCGGACCATGGCGATCTCGCCGGTGTCACGGCGGCGCCGCGCGAGCGAGGCTGGGAGGGAACCCGCAGGGACCGGAAGGACACCACTCATGACTCGCATCGCCATCAACGGATTCGGCCGCATCGGACGCAACGTGCTGCGCGCGCTGCTCGAACGCGACACCAAGCTGGAGGTCGTCGCCGTCAACGACCTCACCGAGCCGGCCGCGCTCGCCCGGCTCCTCGCCTTCGACTCGACGTCCGGCCGCCTCGGCCGACCCGTGACCGTCGACGGGGACACCCTGGTGGTCGACGGCCACCGCATCAAGGTGCTCGCCGAGCGCGAGCCGGCTCAGCTGCCCTGGGCGGAACTCGGCGTCGACGTCGTCCTGGAGGCGACCGGCCGCTTCACGTCGGCCGCGGCGGCCCGCGCGCACCTCGACGCCGGCGCCAGGAAGGTCCTCGTCAGCGCGCCGTCCGACGGCGCCGACGTCACGCTCGCGTTCGGCGTGAACAACGACGCCTACGACGCGGCCACCCACACGATCGTCTCGAACGCGTCGTGCACCACCAACGCGCTCGCCCCGCTGGCCGCCGTCCTCGACGAACTCGCCGGTATCGAGCACGGCTTCATGACGACCGTGCACGCCTACACCCAGGAGCAGAACCTCCAGGACGGCCCGCACCGCGACCCCCGCCGCGCCCGTGCCGCCGGCGTCAACATCGTGCCGACGACGACCGGCGCCGCCAAGGCGATCGGGCTGGTGCTGCCGAACCTCGAGGGCAAGCTGTCCGGCGACTCGATCCGCGTGCCCGTCCCGGTGGGCTCGATCGTCGAGCTGAACACGACCGTGGCCCGCGACGTGACGCGTGACGAGGTCCTGGCCGCCTACCGCACGGCGGCGGAGGGCCCGCTCGCCGGCGTCCTGGAGTACTCCGAGGACGCCCTCGTGTCGTCCGACATCACGGGCAACCCGGCCTCGTCGATCTTCGACTCGGCCCTCACCCGCGTCGACGGCCGCCACATCAAGGTCGTCGCCTGGTACGACAACGAGTGGGGCTTCTCCAACCGCGTGATCGACACGCTCCAGCTCCTCGCCGCGAGCTGACCGAGGACGAACGACACCCCGGCGGGCCCCGGCGGAACGGGGGAGCAGGCGAGCGCCGGGGTGCCCCTCGGGAAGGGCCGGGGCGCACCGACGGCCCGGTCGACCCGCGCGGTCTCCTCAGTCCACCGGCCAGGTGTGGACCGGGGCGTTGAGATGCATGTAGTCGATGTACTGCCGGGTCATGAGCCGCAGGGCCTCGTGGCGGTCCTGGTGGCCCGAGGCCTCGAGGTGGTGCAGCATCTCCTTCTGCCAGACCGCGCCGTTGCGCGCGGTGACGCACCGCTGCTCGATGATGCCGAGCAACGGTTCCCGCCAGGCCGCGTCCATGCCCGAGCGCTCCAGGCCCTGGTGGGCCAGCGGCAGCAGTCTGCGCAGGACGAGTTCGGGCACCGGGACCTCGCCGGTTCCGGGCCAGTACAGGCGGGCGTCGATGCCGTGCCGTGCCGCCGCGTGCAGGTTGTCCTCCGCGGCGGAGAAGGACATCCGTGACCAGACCGGCCGGTCCTCGTCGACGAGCGCGCGGGTGAGGCCGTAGTAGAAGGCCCCGTTGGCGAGAGTGTCGGCGACCGTCGGGCCCGCGGGCAGTACGCGGTTCTCCACCCGCAGGTGCGGCCTGCCCTGGACGACCGCGTACACCGGACGGTTCCAGCGGTAGATCGTGCCGTTGTGCAGGGTCAGTTCGCCGAGATCCGGAATGTCGCCGCGGTCCAGCATCCCCGTGGGGTCCTGGTCCTCGCACAGGGGCAGCAGGGCAGGGAAGTAGCGGAGGTTCTCCTCGAAGAGGTCGAAGACGCTGTTGATCCACCGCTCCCCGAACCAGACCCGGGGCCGTACGCCCTGGGCCTTGATCTCCTGCGGACGGGTGTCCGTCGCCTGCTCGAAGAGCGGGATGCGTGTCTCGTGTGCCAGTTCCTTGCCGAACAGGAACGGAGAGTTGGCGGCGAGCGCGACCTGCACCCCGGCGATCGCCTGCGCCGCGTTCCAGTAGCCGGCGAACTCCTCGGGCGACACCTGGAGATGGAACTGCGTGCTCGTGCAAGCGGCTTCCGGCGTGATGGTCTCCGCGTAGGTCCGCAACCGGTCGACGCCGTCCACCTCGATGAGCAGGTCCTCACCGCGTGCCGCGAAGACCTGCTCGTTGATCAGCTGGTAACGGGCGTTCTCCGACAGGGCCTTCGGGCCCACGTCCTCCTCGCGCAGGGTGGGGAGGATACCGACCATGATCAGGTGGACTCCCATGGTCCTGGCGCGTTCGTCGGCGTGGTTCAGCGCGGCGCGGATCTCCTCCTCCCAGGCGTCGGGACCGCCCGCGGTCAGCCGCCGGGGCGGCACGTTGATCTCCAGGTTGAACCGGCCCAACTCGGAGTCCCAGGCCGGATCCGCGATCGCGTCGAGCACGTCGCTGTTCCGCATGGCCGGGTCGCCCTCGGCGTCGGTCAGGTTCAGCTCTATCTCCAGGCCCACCTGGGGCCGCTCCGCGTCGAACCGTGACTCGCGCAGCATCTGCGCGAAGGCGTCGAGGCACTCCTGCATCTTGATGCGGTACTGGCGTCGGTCCTCGCGGGTGAAGACCAGCGCCGGAACATCTCGCCCCATCGGCCCTCCCGGGTCTCACCCCACGGACACATCTCCCCTCCAGCCTCGCACCGCGAAGCCGGTCCGACCATGCGAGAGAGGGTGCGCCCCCGTCGGCGGGGTGTGACCGGACACCGGTGCCGCAGGATCCGGCCCCGCTGCGGCGCCCTGCCTCCCCGCCGGTCCGATCACGTCGGGCCGGGGTGACGCACCTCAACCGGCTCCCGCCGTCCGGCCGTTCAGAACCAGGAGGTGATGCGTCCGCGACCGCCGGCCTTCATCCAGCGTCGTACCAGCCGGACGGCCTGGATGACGGTGAGCGGCCACAGGATCGCGAAGCACCACAGGACGGCGGGCTGGGACGTGCGGTAGCCGACGACGGCGAGAAAAACGGAGCAGATCAGCATCAGCACGATCGAGAGCGGGAGCCACGACCGGCGGGCCGGGGTGGGAGGCTGGTCCGGTCCGACGTGGTCGTGCCGCAGCCCTTCCTCGATCTCCGCGAGCGCGGCGCGTTCGAGCGGAGACAGCCGGACAGCGTCCCGGTGGTCCTTCTCGTCCACGGCGACACACCTCCTGAGGATTCTTCGTGCGAAGCGGGGCTCTCGGGGTGCCCGGCAAGGACTGGACCGGATGCTCGGTGAGCGGGGGAGGGTCCCTCGGAGCGATCGTCGCGGCGATCGGCGGAGGGGTGCCGGGTCACGTCACGCGGCTCTCCGACTGCGGTGTGTCGTCCTCTTCGTCGGGCAGATGGACGTCGCCGACGGCGAGGTTGACCTCCACGACCTCCAGGCCGGTCATCCGCTCCACGGCCGAGATCACGTCGGTACGTACGCCGGTGGCCACATCCGCGATGGGATACCCGTAGTCGACGACCAGGTCGAGGTCCACCGCCGCCTGGCGCTCACCCACCTCGACGCTCACTCCACGGCTCGCTCCGGGACGTCCGACGGGGACCCGGTCGCGCACGGATCCGAGCGTTCGCGCCATGCCGCTGCCCAGGCTGTGCACGCCCACGGAATCCCGCGCGGCCGCTGCGGCGATCTTCTCCACCACACTGTCGGCGATGGTGGTCCGCCCCCGGCCGGCCGGATCACCCTTGCCTCCGGAGCCGGAACGGGTCGACTTGTCGGTCTGGTTCTTGCTGGTCGCGGGGCTGCTGCTCAGGTCCGTCATCGAGACCTCCTCCATACGGAGACGTACGAAGTGCCCGGCCATATAACGGGCACGCCCTAGTGGCTATCGTCACACAAACGGAGTAATTCGTGCGATAGGAGAGAAAAGGTGCGAAACGCCGATCGATCTGCAAGAGCACGCTCAGGCAGGTCGATCCCGCCGTCGCTTGCCCTACCTGAAGTAACAAGATCAAAATGCCGGTGGGCGCCTCGGGCAACTATGCGGGACGCTCTTCACCCTCCCCCCTCGCGCGCCGTGTGAGCCCGGCGTGTCCCCCCGCGTCAGGAGCCCAGGATGCAGACCCCCGATGACGCCCTCGATCAGGCGCGCAGGTCGTACGACGAGCACCTGAACTCCTGCCGCCAGTGCGCCGCGGACCGGACGCCGTGCGCCGTCGCCAAGCACCTCAGGCGCGTCTGCAACAGCCTCGACCTCGCCGCCCGACGCGGCGCCCCGGGAGGTCCCGCCCCGCGGACGCGATGAGCGGTGCGGCCCTTCGGGGGTGGCCCTGTCGCCGTGCGGCAGGATGGGGTCATGAGCGTAGTCAAGATCAACGTACTGACCGTCCCTGCCGAGCAGCGGGAGACATTGGAGAAGCGCTTCGCCTCGCGGGCCCACGCGGTGGAGGGCTCCGACGGGTTCGAGTGGTTCGAGCTGTTGCGGCCCCTCGAAGGCACCGACAGCTATCTCGTCTACACCCGCTGGCGTGACGAGGAGTCCTTCCAGGCCTGGATGGAGGGCCCGATGCAGGCCGCCCACCAGGGTGGTGCCGCCTCTGGCGGCGAGCGTCCTCGGCCCGCCGCGAGCGGATCCACGCTGTGGTCCTTCGAGGTCGTGCAGCAGGCCGCTCCGGCCAAGCCGTAGCCGCTGCGCCGTCGCGGGGGTGTGACCTCCCGCGGGAAGGTCAACCGCGGTGCGCGTCGCGGCGGTTGACCTTCCTAGGGCACGCCCAGCTCGAACAGCACGTATCCGGCGTAGGAGCCGGAGGCGAGTGCCGCGAGGCCGAGGACCGTGCACAGCACCGGTGTGCCGAGGCGGCGCATGGCGGTGGCGCAGGGGATCAACAGCGGGAAGGCGGGGAGCAGATAGCGGGAGACGTTGCCGAAGATCTGCTGGCTTCCCAGGACGAGCGCCATCGTCAGCACGGTGTACGCGACCAGGACCGGCGGCGGGCGCAACCGCAGGAGCAGAGGCAGGGCGAGCAGGCCGAGCAGAACCGTGGCGGCGCCGACGAGGTCCTCGTAGGGGTACGCGAAGAGGTAGTCGAAGTGGCCGACCGGGAGCGATGTGAAGACGTCGAAGGTCTGCCGCCCGTAGTCGAACGTGTGGGCCCAGGCGCCTTTCTGGAGCGCGAAGTAGCCGCCGTAGTCGCCCATCCGGTGCCCCACCCAGCCGAGATGGCCGGCCAGACCGAGCGGAGCGATCGCGACGGCCGCGAGGGGCCGCAGGACCGGACCTCGGCGTCGTCTTCCGTCCGGGGCAGGCAGGCAGCCCCACCGGCGTGCTTCGCGGTGGTGGCGGCGCAGTTCCAGCAGGACGGCGAGTGCCAGCGCGGCGATGAGGGCGGTGGCCGTCGGACGCGTGAGACCGGCCAGGCAGGTCAGGAGGCCCGCGGTGAGCCAGTTGCGGCGCATGACGGCGTGACAGGCCCACGCGGCGAGGGCGATGTAGAGGGATTCCGAGTAGCCGGACCACTCCGTGCCCGATCCGGGCCACACGGCGAAGAGCCCGGCGGCGGCCAGCCCGGCACGGGTGCCGCTGACGCGGGACGTCACGGCGTGGATGCCCAGCGCCGCGACGAACGAGGCGACGATCGAGACGGTCAGTCCGGCGCCGAACAGGCCCAGTCCCGTGACGGAGGAGACCAGGCGCATGAGGGCGGGATACAGCGGGAAGAACGCTGCGGAGTTGCCCTCCAAGGTGATCAGGCCGGTGGCGCCGGGGACCGGGACGAGCGCCGGGTGGTAGCCGTGCGCGGCGATCTGCTGGTACCACCAGCCGTCCCAGGTGGCGAGGACGTCCCAGGTGTGGGCGCCGCCCCCGAAGCGGGGATGCTTCCGCCGGAAGTCGCCGGTCGAGTCGAGCAGGAACATGAAGACGCAGAAGCCGGTCAGCTTCAGCGTGCCGTACAGGGCGAGGACCGGCACATGAGGCCGCACCGACCGGCACAGTCTCTCCGACGCCTCCTGGGCGCGGAGCCGGAGCGGGGTGTCGCCCTCGTGCGGTTCGTCGGCGTTCGGTGCCGGGTGCAGGGCTCTGACACTCGGCGGAGTTCTCCTGTCCGGTCGCGGGGCGGCCAAGGGGCGGTGTCCTCCGCCGGGGCGGGAGATGCCGTCCTCGTTCGGTGAAGTCCCGGCTCGGGCGGGAGGGTTGATCATCGCGGGCCTCCCGATGTGCCGTTGCCGGGGGCGGTCGTGGGGAACACCCAGGTGCGCAGGAGCGCGAACCGCAGCAGCGTCGCCGCCAGGTTGGCGCCGACCAGGACGGCGATCTCGGTTGCCTGTCCCGGGGCCTGTGCCCAGCGGTGCAGAGCGGCCAGTGAGCCACTGGTCAACGCGAGCCCCATGCCGAGGACGGCCAGCCCCTTCACCTGGTGGCGCAGCGCACCGCCGCCGCGCAGACCGAAGGTGAACCGCCGGTTCGCGGCGGTGTTGGCGAGGGCGCACACCAGCAACGCCCAGGCGTTGGCGGCCTGCGGCCCCGTCACCGGACGCAGTGCCGCGTAGAGGAGTACGTATCCGACGGTGCTGGCCACGCCGACGCCGGCGAACCGCAGCAGCTGCGCCGTGAGGGAGTCCGGGGGCACGGCGTCCGCCGACCGCCCCAACCTGGCCGTGGGCAGGGTTCCGCGGGCCAGCGCGCGGCCGATCCTGGCGATGCCCCGCAGGTCGGCCACGACGGTGGAGACCAGGTCGACCCGGCTGTCGGGGTCGTCCACCCAGTCGACCGGCACCTCGTGGATACGGAGCCCGGCGCGCTCGGCGATCACCAGCAGTTCGGTGTCGAAGAACCAGGCGGAGTCCTCGACCAGGGGCAGCAGCCGTTCGGCGACGTCGCTGCGCACGGCCTTGAACCCGCACTGGGCGTCGGAGAAGCCGACCGCGAGGGTGGAGCGCAGGAGGGCGTTGTAGCCGCGGGAGATGATCTCGCGGCGGGGGCCGCGGACGACGCGCGAGCCTCTGGCGAGACGAGTGCCGATGGCGATGTCGGAGTGACCCGAGATCAAGGGGGCGACCAGAGGGAGGAGCGCGTTCAGTTCGGTGGACAGATCCACGTCCAGGTACGCGAGCACCGGCGCCCGCGAGGCCGACCAGGCGGTACGCAGGGCTCGGCCGCGCCCCTTCTCCTCCAGGCGGATCCACCGGGCCTCGGGCAGTTCGGCGGCCAGCCGGGCGGCGATCAGCGGTGTGGCGTCGGTACTGGCGTTGTCGGCGACGGTGATGCGGAAGGGGTACGGAAAGGTCTCGCGCAGGTGGGCGTGGAGCCGCCGCACGCCGGGCTCCAGGTCGGTCTCCTCGTTGAAGACGGGAACGACCACGTCGAGGACGGGCTCCGTGTGGTCCGCGGGCAGGGGGAGTCGGGCGGGCCGGGGGTACGGGGGCCGCCGCTCCCCGTGCGGCCGTTCGTCGCGGTGTCGGTCCATGGGCGGGCGCTCCTGAGGGGGGTCGTGCAGGATCGCCCGGGTGGGGAGGTCCACGGGAGCGGAACTCGGTGTCTTCATCACGTTTCGTCCTGTTCTGTGCGCTGTCGCCGGACAGGCGGAAGCGGCTCGCGGTCCGGCGGCGATCAGGAGGTCCGGGCCCGAGCGCGGCGGCTACGGGAGAGGGGGCGTGGTGGGTGGGGGCTATTCGGTGCCGTGCGTTCCGGCGCCGTACGAGGAGGTGACGTTCGAGGTCGCGGTGGACTGCGTCCCGCTGGGTGGCGCCGGGGTGGTGGCCGGCGGACCGGTGGTCGGCCCTCCGGTCGGATCGGCGGCGACCGAGGTCGAACTCTCGGGCGCGGTGGGGCTGTCGGGTGTGACGGAGGTCCCCGCGCCGTCCTCCGCCGTGGAGGTGGCCGAACCGGTGGGCGTCTCGCTGGGGGAGAGGGTCGGTGCCGGCGTCACGGCGGGGGACGTCGGGGTGGTGGCGGGGCGTGGGAGGGGCGCCTGCGGCCGTTCCTGGTTCCGGGCGTGCGGCATCAGGAACAGACCGACGCTGATTCCGGCGACCGCCAGCACCGAGCCGGCCGCCTTCCGGGCCGCGCGGATCCGGCGGCGTCCGCGGACGCCGGACCGGAGGCCGTCCTGCTGTGCGGGGCCGAAGGGGGTGTGTTCGTGGGAGTCGCGCATCATCCGCGCCAACTCCCGCTCGAAGTGGTCCATGGAATCCTTCACCCCACCGGCTCGATGACGTCCGCCAGGATCTGGCGCAGGCGCGCCACACCGCGTGACGCGTGGGAACGGGCGGTACCCAGCGGGCACCCGAGGACCTCCGCGACCTGCTTCTCGGGCAGGTCCTGGTAGTAGCGCAGCACGACCGCGGCCCGCTGCCGGGGCGGCAGTTGGGCGAGGGCCGTCTCCAGTCGCGAGCGTTCCACGACGGCGGCGGACTCGTCCGCGGTCTGTGCCAGGTCGGGCAACTGCTCGACGGGGCGTTCGCCCCACCAGCGGCGCCGCGCGGAGCGGGCGGCGGCACGGGCAAGGACCTTGCGCACGTACGCCTCGGGAGCCTCGTCGGCGACCTTCGGCCAGACGAACCAGAGCTTGACCAGTGCCTCCTGGAGCAGATCCTCGGCGCGGTGCCGGTCACCCGCGCAGAGCAGGCGCGCGAGGTGGAACAGTGCCGACCAACGGGCCGCGACGAATCCGTCGAACCCGTCGGTCCCCTCGCTCTTTGGCTGTCGCATCCGCACCGTCCCCGCACTTGCCGCCTTCGTACACCTGGAGAAAGACGCCGGGGGGCGCTTCGCTATGCACTTCGGGCGCGTGATCTGGGTCACGGCATGCGGGGGCGGCGGTGTGACGACGCGCAGGTCAGAGCGTGCCGCGCATGTGCTGCGTGAGGCGGTCGCGTTGTTCGTTGAAGGCGACGCGGGCGCTCTGCAGTTCCTCCGAGTCGAAAGGGAGCCCCTGGGCGACGGTGTCCCGGTAGGTGCGCAACAGGGCGACGGTGTGGGTGGCCTGCCGGACGACGTGGTCGTCGGCCACCAGGGAGAGTTCCAGCCGGCGGGGCAGGACGTCGCTGTCGCGCAGGACGGTCGCGGCCCGGGCGAGCGCGGTCTCGTCGCTGTCGTGGCCCCGGGCGATGTTGACCAGGATCTCGCTGGCCTCCGCGGTGGCGTTCAGGAAGGCGACGTAGGAGGCGCGGCGGTCGTCCCGGGTGCGCTGCTCACTCTCCCGCAGCCAGCGGCGTCGTTCGGCGAGCGCGGACGCGGCAAGGGCGATGAGGGCACCCATGGTGGTGCTGAGAAGGCTGGTCCATTCCACATCCCTACTGTGCTCAGCCGGTGACCCGCCCAACCCGGGTGCGGACCGGTCTCGTTCCCGACGCGGTTGCCGGAGTCTCGCGTCGGGTCGGGTGCATGGATGCGCGGACGGGCCCGTCCCGGTGTCCAGGACGGGCCCGCCCGCGGTCGGAGGCCTCGGTCGTGCGGCAGCGGTGCGGTGGGGCGGACGGGTCAGGAGGCCGGGACCTCGTCCACGAACGCGGTGCCGGCCGTGCGGTACGCGGCCACCTTCGCGGACACCTGGGCCGGGGTGAGCACCTGGTCCTTGACGTGCAGGACATAGTCGACCTGCTCGTTGTAGGCCCGGGCCGTCGTCGACGTCTGTCCGGCGAGGTCGATCAGCCACTGGTTGAAGTTGATCGACATCGGCCGCTCCGGCAGGTACTGGGCGTCATGGGTGCCGAAGAGCTGTCCGTCGATGTAGTACTTGATGCTGCTGTTGTCGATCGTGAGCACCAGGTCGTGCCAGCCGGCGTAGCTCTGGCGCGACTCGGTGTGCTGGTTGACCGCCTGCCAGGGGTCCGGGTTGTACGTCTCCCAGGACGTCGTGTACAGGATGTTGCCCGACTCGCCCCAGCCACCGTTGGGCAGGTACTCGAAGTCGTACTCGGCGTAGTCGTCGGCCATCGGGGCCTTGAGGTCGTTGATGGTGAAGAACGTCTGCACCAGGTGGTCGCCGTCGGGGCCCGACTGGGGGGCGTCGGCGAACTTCACCCGCGCCGCGTAGGTGCCGTTCTTGAACTTGGTGCTCTTGGAGACGACCTCGGTCTGCTTGGTCGACTCCGCGGTGCCCGCGGTCGACGTCTCCAGGTTCATCACCTTGTTCCCGGACACGGTGGGGAAGGTGACCTTCGAGGGGTCCCAGTTGGCGCCGGGGACCCCGGGGCCGCCGGAGTTGGAGCGGACGTTCCACCCGTGCGCCGAGATGGCCGGGTCGGTGTACGACGTGTAGCTGAAGTCGTCGAACAGGGACTGGCCGCCGCCGGGCGGGTCGGTGGGATCCGTCGGGTCGGTGGGGTCGGTCGGATCCGTCGGGTCGTTGCCGGCCGGAGCGGTCCCCCAGACGGTGGCGCCCGCGAGCTGTGCGGTGACCTTGTTCCAGTCCGCGTACGAGGTCTGCGCGCCGCTGAAGGAGTAGTCGTCCGCCTGGTTGAGGGTCTGCCAGTTGGACTGGTAGAAGCGCAGCTGCATGTCACCGGTGTCCGCGCCGGACGCCAGCGTGCCCGCCGAGGAGGTGAAGCCGATCTCCAGATAGCGGTCCGCGGTCGCGGTGGGGTTGGCCAGCGTGCCGAAGGTGCCCGTGATGTTCGCGCAGCCCTTGACCGCCCAGGAACACGCGAATCGGTAGCTGGTGCTCGCCGAGTCCGCCTTGAAGTAGTAGCGGATCTTCACCTGGCTCAACTGGACCGATGTCGAACCGGTGTTGCGTACTTTGAGCCAGGGTTCGCTCTGGTCGGCGGTGGCTCCGCTCGCGCTGGTGCGGTACTGGACGGCCACGCCACCGTCGGCGGCGCCGGCGGTCGTCGGGAGGGCGATCAGGGCACTGCCGCCGAGGAGGGCGGACAGGGCGAGTGCCAGACGGCGGCGGCCGGTCGGCGGACGGTTTCTCATGTGAGTTCCTTTCGGGGGCTCCCGTTCGGCGCGGGAGGGTGGGGGTGCGCAGGAACACGGTGGGGAGAACGGCGGTACGCGCTTGACCAGTTGGCCCGTGGGCTTTACCAGTTGACGTCGCATGAAGGTGGCATAGACCATTGCAGGCGTCAACCCCCTTGGGGTTAAGGGGGACTTGGTGGAGGAGGGTGTGGTTGCCGCCGAGCGGAGGGAGAGGTTCGGGCGGCTCGATCACGGAGGCCGCCCTTGGCCGACGGACCAGTTATGGTCAGGGGCCATACCAGTTGGCCGGTACCGACGACGAACGAGAGCACCGCATGGAGATCGATCCCGCCGCCTCCCGCGCGGTACTCAAACGCGAGAGAGTGCGCGACACGATCCTCGAACTCATCGAGGAGCGCCGCCCCGGGGACGCCATCCCCTCCGAGCGCACGCTCTGCGCCGAACTCGGCGTCTCACGACCGACGTTGCGAGCCGCGGTCGACCAACTCGTCGTCGCCGGGCTGCTCGTACGCGAGCACGGCCGAGGTATGTTCGTGGCGGCCGAGAAGATCACCCAGGAACTGGTGTCGGGCCGGGAGACCTTCAGCCTGCCGCAGGCCGCGGGAACGTGGACCAGCCGACTCCTGGAGTTCAGCACGCTCCCCGCGGGCGCCCGGGTCGGCCGCAGACTGCGCATCTCGCCCGCGGCCGGAATCCGCTACGTGGCGCGCCTCCGACTGGTCGACGGCGCGCCGATGGCCATCGAGTACCTGCACGTGCCCGCCGCCCTGGTGCCCGACCTGACCAGTGACGAACTGGAGAACGGCGACCTGTACGAACATCTCGGCGAGCGGCACGGAATCCAGGTCAGCGAGGCGGTCCAGTCGATCGAACCGACCGTGGTGAGCCGTGACGAGGCCGGCCTGCTCGACGTGCCGGAACTCTCCCCGGCCCTCCTCTTCGAGCGCCTCACCTCGGACTCCGCCGGCCGGCCCGTGGAGTACGTCCACTCGATCTACCGGGGCGACCGCTACCGCATCGTGTCCCGGCTGGCGCTCGGCCCGCGCTCCGGGCACGCGTCACCGGGGGACGGGCACCACCCCGGCATCCCGCCGGGAGACTTCCTGCCGGGCGAACCCGTCACGTTCTCCACCCGAGGAGTGGTGGCCGGCGACCTCTTCGGACGCGTCGGCGACCGGGGCGACGGCCGGCCCGCCGGGTGACGGAGGACGGGGCGGGGGGGCGACACGCATGTGTGTAGCCCCCCCGCCCCGTCCTCCGTCACCCGCGCCGTCGTCTCCCGCGGGCGGTGCCACTGTCCGCCGACGTCAGGACCGTTCCCCGTTCGCGGCCCTCAACAGGCCCGCGATCACCGTGAACCCCCGCCGCTCCGCATGCTCCAGAGCGGTCACACCCTCGGCGTCCGGGAGCCCGGGCGTGGCACCCGCCGCGAGGAGCAGTTCCACGATCTCCTGGTGCGCCCGTCCGCCGTCACCCAGGATCACGGCCTCCAACAGGGCGGTCCAGCCGAGGCGGTTGACGTGGTCGACGTCGATGTCCGTCTCGTCGAGCAGCGCGCGGACGTAGTCGACGTGCCCCCGTTCCGCGGCGGGGATGAGCGCGATGCCGCCGAAGCGGTTGCGGACCTTGAGGTCAGGGCGTGCCGGGAGCAGCGTCCGCAACATGGCGACGCTGCCGGTGACCCCTGTGGCCAGCCAGGCGCTGTCCTCGCGGTCGTCCTGGGCGTCCGCGTCCGCGCCCGCGGCGACGAGCACCTCCGCCGCCGGCACGTGGTCGCCGAGGGAGGCGAGGAGCAGCGGGGTGCGGCGGTGCGCGTCGCGTGCCTCGGTGTCGGCGCCCGCGGCGAGCGCGGAGCGCACGGAGTCCGCGTCGCCCTCACGGGCGGCGTCGAGCAGGGCGAGGTCGTGCGGGTTCATGGGGCTGTGCTCCTTCGTCGTACACGTGAGGGCGGGCCGCGCGCGGGTCGCGGCCCCCCCCCGCGACGGAACCCCGGTGAGGTGGTGGCCCGCCGAGATCATCATGCGTTGAGGAGTGCGCGCCGGGCTCTGCCGGGTCGTTCCACCGGACCGTCTTCGGGCGGGGGCCCTCTCGACCCGGTGGAACCCCACCCCGGCTCCCGAGCGGGGTCCCACCGACCCGGTGGAACCCCGCCCCGGCCCGCCGGAAGGCCGACCGCTTCCGGGTCAACGGCCCAGCGCCGCCACGCCCGCCGCCGCGAACTTCTCGTCGAGGTCACCGGAGGGGGCCCCGGCGACACCGATCGCCGCGACCGGGGCACCCTTCACGTCCACGGGCGCGCCACCGGCGAGGAACAGCGTGCCGGGGATGTCCTTCAGGTTCGGCGCCTGCGCCAGGCGCTTGGCCAGTTCCGAGGTGGGCGCGTTCCAGGAGACGGCCGTGTACGCCTTGCGCTCCGCGGACTCGTAGGACTGCGGGCCCGCGCCGTCGCCCCGCAGGGTGACGAGCGTGTTGCCGTTGCGGTCGACGACGGCGACCGTCACCTTCTGGTTCTCCTTCTCGGCGGCGTCGAGCGCGGCCTGCGCACCCTTCGTGGCGGCGTCGATCGAGAGGTGGGTGGACGTGACCGTGCTGCCGCCCTTCACGCTCGCGACGGGAGTGACGCCGGTGGAGGCGGACGACGAGGCGTTCGCGGACACCGTGCCGAACGTGCCGGCGGCGACGGCGGCGAGCACGGCACCGCCGGTGGCGATACGGGCGCGGCGGGAGAGCTTCTTCATGAGGTCGACTCCAGGTCTGGGAGGGCGGTTCGCTTCTTCCGCTCTCCAGCCTGGTGCCGGGGGAAGGCCGTCACCGTCGGCGTTCCGGCTCGCCGCGCGCTGCCGACCGGCCCACACCGGGGTCAACCGATCGGATGACCCCGGACCCGCCCGGACGGGTCACCATGGAAGGGTTCGGGCAGGCCAGAGCCGCGAGCGGAAGCCGAGAAGGAGGTGGACGGCATGGACACGGAAACGGACCGGACGGACGTCGAGGCCCCCGGCGCGGACCGCGCGGACGGCGCGGGCGCGGTCCGGAGCGGCGGCGCCGACGAGCGGACGGACCCCCGGTACGCGGCGGACACCCGCCTGCTCGGCGTCGTGATGCACGTGGCGTTCTTCCTGCTGCTGGGCGGCGCCCTCGCGCGCTTCCTGCTGCGCCATCCCGGAGAGACCCGCACGCCGTGGATCATCGCGCTCTCCGTCGTCCTGGCCGTCCTGTACGCCGTCCCCTCCGCTGGAGCCGTCCGCGGCCACACGGGACGCTCCGGCCGGGAGCCCGCCCGGGGCCGGCCCCGTGACCGGCTGCCCGCCCGGGGCCGGCCCCGTGACCGGCTGCCCGCCGTCCCCGGCCTCGGCTGGCTGGCCGCCGTCGTCGCCGTGTGGATGGTCCTCGTCCTGCTCGCCCCCAGCTTCGCCTGGTGCGCCGTGCCGCTCTTCTATACGGGCCTGCGCATGCTGCCCACCCGGGCGGCGCTCGTGCTGGTCGTGGTCCTGACGGTGTTCGTCGTCGCCGCCCAGCTCCGCCTCGCCGGCGGTTTCGACCCGAACCTGCTGCTCGCCCCGCCCGCCGTCGCCGCGATCGCCACCGCCGTCTTCCTCCAGATGGAACGGCAGACCGCACGCCAGCGCGCCCTCATCGACGACCTGATCCGCACCCGCCGGGAACTCGCCGCCGCCGAGCGCCGCGCCGGCACCCTCGCCGAACGGCAGCGGCTGTCCATGGAGATCCACGACACGCTCGCCCAGGGACTGTCGAGTCAGCAGATGCTGCTCCAGGCCGCCGACCGTGTCTGGGAGTCCGACCCCGGCAAGGCGCGCGCCCATGTCCGCACCGCCGAGGCCGTCACCGAGCACAACCTCGACGAGGCGCGCCGCTTCGTGCACGACCTCGGTCCGGCCGACCTGGCCCGCGGCACGGCCCTCGACCAGGCCCTGCGCGCGCTCGCCCGGCGTGAGTCGGGTGAACGCCTCACCGTCCGGGTCCACGTCGACGACGCGGGACGCGTCCCGCACGTGCCGGAGCGCGTCCGCTCGGCCCTGCTGCGGATCGCCCAGGGCGCCCTGGCCAACGTACGGGAGCACTCCGGGGCACGGACGGCCACGCTCACGCTCACCCTGCTGGACGACCAGGTCGTCCTCGACGTCGCCGATGACGGCCGCGGCTTCACCCCTGGGGAGCCGCCCGCCGCTTCGCAGGGGGTGCGCGGACACGGAATGCCCGCCATGCGCGCCCGGGCGAGCCAGCTCGGCGGCACCCTCACCATCGAGTCGGCGCCCGCAGAGGGCACGGTCCTGTCCGCAGCGATCCCCCTGGAGTCCCCCCGATGACAGCCGCCCCCGGTGCGCCCGACGCCTCCCGGCCCGCCGTCCGCATCCTGCTGTGCGACGACCACGCCGTCGTCCGCGCGGGACTGCTCGCCCTGCTCGACAGCGCCCCGGACATCGAGGTCGTCGGCGAGGCGGGTACGGGCGAGGAGGCGCTGGCCCTCAGCGCCAGGCTCGCCCCCGACGTGGTTCTCATGGACCTCCAGCTCGGCGACGGCATCGACGGCGTGGAGACCACCCGCCGGCTCACCGCGGCTCCCGGCGCCACGCCGCACGTCCTGGTGCTGACGACGTACGACACCGACGCCGACATCACGCGGGCCATCGAGGCAGGGGCGACCGGCTACCTGCTGAAGGCCGAGCGCCCGGAGGAACTGTTCGCCGCGATCCAGGCCGCCGCCCAGGGGCGCACGGCCCTGTCGGCCCCGGTCGCGAGCCGCGTGATGGCCAACATGCGCAGCCCGCGGCCCACGCTCACCGACCGCGAACGCGACATCCTGACCCAGCTCGCCCAGGGCCTCGGCAACCGCGAGATCGCGAAGGCCCTGTTCATCAGCGAGGCGACGGTCAAGACCCACCTCGGCCGCATCTACGACAAGCTCGGCGTCGACACCCGGGCGGGCGCGGTGTCGGTGGCGAAGGAACAGCGCCTGCTGCCGTGACGCCCGAGGTCCCGGGTGGGCGCGGACGTCCCACCCGCACGGACCGAGGCGGGCTAGCCGTCCGGGCGGGCGCGGTCGGCCTCCGCGAACACCTGGAGGGCGATCTGGTAGCTGTCGAAGGCGCGGGCGGCCCCGGCGTACGCCTCGACCTGGATGAACACCTCGACGATCTCCTCCGGCGTCACACCGCTGTTGAGCGCGATACGGAGCTGGCCCCGCAGCGGTTCGAGCGTGCCGAGGGTCGCGGCGATCGTCACGGACACCAGGGCACGGGTCCGCGTGTCGAGCACCTCGGTGCGTGGCCACGCGTCGCCGAAGGTGTGGACGGTGGCCAGACGCTTGAAGTCCGCGCCGTTCGCCGGCTCACCGGGGCCGGGTTCCAGGAATCCCGTCAGCGGAATGCCGAGCAGCCGCCCGGCGGTGTCGAGGGCCGTCGCGTAGCGCCCCTCGTCGTCTGCGTCGGCTGTCACGTGCGCCCACCTCCGTGGGGATCCGGCCTCAGAACCCGAGTTCGGTGAGCCCGGGGTGGTCGTCCGGCCGACGGCCCAGCGGCCAGTGGTACTTGCGGCCGGATTCCGTGATGGGTACGTCGTTGATCGAGGCGTGCCGCACCGCCATCAGGCCGTCCGCGTCGAACTCCCAGTTCTCGTTCCCGTAGGAACGGAACCAGTTGCCGTCGACGTCGTGGGACTCGTAGGCGAAACGCACGGCGATGCGGTTCCCGTCGAATGCCCAGAGTTCCTTGATGAGTCGGTAGTCCAGTTCTCGCGACCATTTACGGGTCAGGAACTCGACGATCTCGTCCCGCCCGTCGACCCATTCGTCGCGGTTTCTCCAGCGCGAGTTCTCGGAGTAGACGAGCGACACCTTGTGCGGATCCCGGCTGTTCCAGCCGTCCTCGGCCAGCCGGACTTTCTCCAGGGCGGATTCACGGGTGAACGGCGGGAGAGGGGGGCGTTCCGTCACAGCGGCTCCTGAGATGGGGGATTCGACTGCGGTGCGTCGCCCGGTCCTCGTGTGGCCGGTGACACCCGACCATTTTAGAGTGGGTGAATGGCTTGCTCATCCGGGGGCCGGACAGCGTGTCCGCCGTGAACGCGCCCGTATCGGTCCGTCCGGAATTCACCACGATCGACGGGCTCTCCGTCCGCTTCGCGCGGAGCGGGGACACCGGCGGTGCCGGACAGGACGCCCTGCTGCTGAGCCCCTGGCCCGAGAGCCTCTACGCCTTCGAGCAGGTGTGGTCCCGGCTCTCCCGGAGCGCGCGCCTGACCGCCGTGGATCCACCGGGATTCGGCCGATCGGAGTCCCGTGACGAACTGCGCTCGCCGCGGGCGATGGGGGAGTTCGTGGTCCGGCTGGCCGACGCCCTCGGGCTGGAGCGGCCGCATCTGGTGGGTCCCGACATCGGCACGGCGTCGACGCTGTTCGCCGCCGCCGCACGACCGGACAGGTTCCGCAGCGTGGTCGTGGGCAGCGGCGCAGCGGTGGTGCCCCTCCAGCTCACGGGGCCGCTGAAGGAATGGGTGGAGGCCCCGGACCTGGAGCCGTACCGGCGGATCGATCCACGACGGATCGTCGACGCCGCACTGTCCACCATCGACGGCTTCACGCCGTCCGACGGGATCCGCGACGACTACCACGCGTCCTACGCGGGCGACCGCTTCGTCGAGTCGATGCGCTACGCGCGGGCATATCCGGCGGAACTCCCGGTCCTGGCCGACCTGTTGCCCGGCATCAGGACCCCGGTGCGGATCATCGCCGGTGTCCGGGACGCGGTCGTGCCGTCGGTGAACGCCGAGTTCCTGCACGACCGACTGCCCGACAGCCGGCTGGACTTCATCGACGCGGGCCACTTCTGCTGGGAGGAACGGCCGGAGTCGTACGCGGAACTCGTCGGCGACTGGTGGACGAGGAGAAGTGACGTGCTGGACGAGGAGAAGGGACGGACATGACCTGTCTGACACGCCCGCTGCTCTACGGAGCGGCGGCAGGCGCCGCCGGCACCACCGCGCTCAACATCGTCAGTTACGCCGACATGGCATGGCGGGCGAGGCCCGCGAGTTCCACGCCCGAAGTCACCCTCAGCAAGCTCGCGGAGAGGCTGCACGTGCGGATTCCGGGCGAGGGCGAGTCGCTGAAGAACCGGATCGCGGGCCTCGCGCCCATGACCGGGTTCGCCGCCGGACTGGGCATGGGCGCCGTCCTGTCCGTGGCTCGCGCCGCCGGCTGGCGCCCGTCGTTGACCACGGAGTACACGGTCGCGACCCTCGGCGCGCTGATCGGCACCAACGGCCCGATGACCGTCCTCGGCGTCACGGATCCCCGGACCTGGTCGGCCACGGACTGGATCTCCGACGTGGTCCCGCACCTCGCGTACGCGGTGGTGACGGTGGGTGTCCTGGAGCGCATGTACGGAGTGGCCGGGGTGTAGCGGCACCCGCCTCGATGTCCGGCCCCAGAACCGGACATCGAGGAGGGGAAGTGTGCGGAGAAAGCGAAAGAGGTGTCCCGCGATGTCCCGCGGTGGCCTCCTTCGTGGTGCCCGGAATTCGCCGTTCACGGCAATCCCCGGGCTGTTCGCCCAACGCGCTGAAGAGCGGTGCCTCGACTAGAGTGAGGGCGACGACGTGCTCATTCCGGTCGCCCTTCGCCGCTGACCTCTCCGTCGAATCCCCGTACATCCGAAGCGGTCTTTCGTGGCGTCGCCAGAAACGTCGACTCAGGCGCGGACACCGTGCGACGCGTGGAGTTCCGGACCAGTTCGAGAGGAAAATTCACATGCCCTTCGCCACCGCCAAGGACGGCACGCAGATCTTCTACAAGGACTGGGGTTCGGGCCAGCCGGTCGTGTTCTCCCACGGCTGGCCGCTGACCGGGGACGCGTGGGATCCCCAGATGAAGCTGATGGCGGACAACGGGTTCCGCGCCATCGCCCACGACCGGCGCGGTGGCGGCCGTTCCGGGCAGCCGTGGGAGGGCAACGACCTCGACACGTACGCCGACGACCTGGCGGCGGTCATCGAGGCCGAGGACCTCCACGACGTCATCCTGGTCGGCCACTCCACCGGCGGCGGCGAGGTCACCCGCTACATCGGCCGCCACGGCACCGGACGGGTCGCCAAGCTGGTCCTGCTCGGCGCGATCCCCCCGCTGATGCTCAAGACGGACGCGAACCCCGAGGGCCTGCCCATCGAGGTCTTCGACGAGATCCGCAAGGGCGTCGAGACGGACCGCTCGCAGTACTACAAGGACCTCAGCGCCCCGTTCTACGGAGCCAACCGCGACGACTCGACGGTCACGCAGGGCACCCGCGACGAGTTCTGGCTCTGGAGCATGACGGTCGGCATCAAGGGCGCCTACGACTGCATCAAGGCGTTCTCCGAGACCGACACCACCGAGGACCTCAAGAAGGTCGACGTGCCCACGCTGATCGTGCACGGCGACGACGACCAGATCGTCCCCAAGGTGGCTGCGGGCGACAAGTCCTCCAAGCTCGTCAAGGACGCCGTCTACAAGGTCTACCCCGGAGCTCCGCACGGACTGGCGATGGTGCCCAAGTTCGCGGAGATCTTCAACGCAGATCTGCTGGAGTTCGCGCGCAGTTGAGCCGAGCAGAACCCGACGAGCGGCCCGGCACCGGAGGTGCGGGCCGCTCCGTCATGCCACAGGGAGCGGCGGGACAGCGGAGGTGCCGGACACACGGCGTAGCGAGCCCGCGTGCCGTCGCTCGTGTTGGGCCCCGCGCTGAACACGTGCGCCTCGCTGTCGAGACGGCGGCCCGACCCGGCGTCGACGACCACCGGCTCCACTTCCTCACCGCTCACGGCGGCTCCGATCGCCGCTGACGGACGAGCCCGGCCGCCGGGGCGCCCGACGTGTCGGGCGGCGTCAGCCCGAGAGCCGCGCCGACGCCAGCGCGTGTGCGCGGTCCAGGGCGTCCGCGGCCGGACAGGCGACGTCCGGCACGACCCCGGTGCCCTCCCAGTTGGTACCGGAGACCGGGTTCGCCGAGCGGCCGACGGGGATCGTCGCCTCCAGGTGCGGGTGCACCGTCCAGCCCTCCCGTGGATGCGCCCCGCCGCGCGTGCGCTCACCCACGATCACGGCGCGGCCGAGCTGCTGCAGGTCGTAGGCCAGCTCCTCGGCGGCGGAGAACGTGCGCTCGCTGGTCAGGACGTACACCGGCCCGGTGCCGCCGAACCGCCTGCCGGGAACGTGCGGCAGGCTCCAGGACTGTTCGTAGCGCTCGCCGGCGCGCCAGAACATCGTGTTCAGGTGGGTGCGCTCGTCCAGCAGGTGGCTGCAGACGAAGGCGACCGTGTCCGGGTCGCCGCCGAGGTTGGCGCGCAGGTCCAGGACGAGGGCACGGGCGTTCGCGGCGAGACTGAGCGCGGCGGTCAGCGGCTCCGCCGCCCACTCCAGCGGAAACAGCGCGGGGGCAAGCTCCACCACGGCCACCCCCGCGTCGAGCAGCTCGACCCGCGGCGCACCCCCCAGCGAGTTGTCGAAGTCGCGGCGCATCGCTGCCAGAGCGGCCGCCCCCTGTTCTTCGGGTACCCGATCCGCGTGGTACTTCAGACTCAGATGGCGGTCGCCGTTGACGGACTGCAGATCCGCGGTGACGAGCCGGCCCAGCTCCTCGGCGTTGTCGACGTCGTACGAGCCCTCGGCGAACCGCCGCCGCAGCAGGGACCCCAGCTCCGCGGCGACCTCGGGGAAGACATAGTGCTCGGTCAGGAGCCGGACGGTCTCGTCGATGACAGGGGCGGGGCTGAGGTGCGTGAGGGTCGTCATGGCGGCGAGTACAGCACCGGGCTTGCGAAAGCGTCAAGACGGTTGGACACTTTGCGCCATGCATGACGAGCCCTCGCACATACGGCCTCCCGAAGAGGTCCAGGAGATCAGCGCGCCCGAGCAGTTCGCCGCGCTCGCCCATCCGTTGCGCCAGCGGCTGCTCTTCGCCCTGGGGCACAGACCCGCGACCACCAGCCAGTTGGCGGTGCAGCTCGACGCGAGGAAGGGCAACGTGAGCCATCACCTCAAGGTGCTGCGCGAAGCCGGACTGGTCCACGTCGCCGAGACCCGCCAGGTACGTGGCGGAACCGAGCAGTACTACCAGCGCACCGCGCGCCGGATGCTGGTCACGGAACCCCAACCGGCGGGCACCGCGGCCATGTTCGCCGGTGTCGCCCAGGAGGTCGAACGCTCGCCCGCGGAAGTCGGACTGACGTTGCGTCACCTGCGGCTCGGTCCGACGCGGGCGAGGCAGTTGGCGGAGACCCTCACCCGGCTGGTCGACGAGGCCGAGGAGGACGCGGACGATCAGCCGGTGCACGGCGTGTTGGTGACGCTGTATCAGCAGGCCGAAGGGGCCGGCGGGACCGAGAGCTCGGGGGGCTGACACGACGTGTGCCGCAGGGAGGGGCGCCGGTGCCGCGGTCCCGTGTCAGGAAGGGCGGCCGATGCCCCCGCCGGGCTCCGTGTCGGGCCCCGGCCCCTCTCCCTCCGGTAGCGGCTGCTCCGTCCAGATCGCCTTGCCCTCCGTGGTGTAGCGGCTGCCCCAGCGTTCGCAGAGGGCGTTGATGAGCTGAAGGCCCCGGCCGCCCTCGTCGGTGTCGGAGGCGCGACGGATGCGGGGCATGGTCAGGCTCGCGTCGGACACCTCACAGACGAGGGTTCCGCTGCACAGCAGCCGGAGCCCGATGGGCCCCCTGGCGTGCCGGATGACGTTGCCGACGAGTTCGCTGGCCAGCAGTTCCGTGGTCATGACCAGGTCGTCCAGGTCCCACTGCGCGAGCTGCTCCCGGACGTGGCGGCGGGCCTCACCCGCGGCCTCCGGCCCTTCCGGCAGCGCCCAGGAGGCCATCTGGCGGTCCGCCACGCCGTGCACCCGGGCGATGAGCAGCGCGGCGTCGTCCGCGGTGGGCTGACCGCCCGGGAGCAGTCCCACGGTGACGGCGTCGCACACGTCCTCCAGATCGGTGCGCAGGGCGGCCCGGGGGAGCAACTCGGCCAGATGGGCCATGCCTTGGTCGATCTCGCGGTGCCGTGACTCCACGAGCCCGTCGGTGTAGAGCACCAGAAGGCTGTCCGCCGACAGCTTCAGCTCCGTCGTCTCGAACGGCGGGAACGCCGCGCCCAGCGGGGGGTTGGAGGCCACGTCGGGGAAGTGGGCGCTCCCGTCCGGAAGGACGACGAGCGGGGGCGGATGTCCCGCCCGCACCACGGTGCACGAGCCGTCGGTGGAGTCGTACAACGCGTACAGGCAGGTGGCGTAGGAGTGTTCCCCGAGGCCGCCGACGATGTCGTTGAGGTGGCCCATGATCTCGTCGGGCGGCAGCTCCAGGGCGGCCAGGGTGTGCAGCGCGGTCCGCACGCGGCCCATCGTCGCCGCCTCGGGCAGCCCGTGTCCCATCACATCGCCGATGACGAGGGCCACCTGCCCCGCCGACAGCGGGATGAGGTCGTACCAGTCGCCGCCCACATCGGCGGTCTGCCCGGCCGGCAGGTACCGGGCCGCGGCCGTCACCTCCGGCAGGACGGGCAGTCTCGGGGGCAGCAGGGCCCGTTGGAGTTCCTGCGAGCGGGTGAGCTCGGCGTCGTACAGCCGTGCCCGCTCCAGGGCGTGCGCCACGAGGGCACTGATGGTGATCAGCAGCGTGCGCTCCTCGGAGCTGAGGCGCCGCGGGGTGTCGAAGGCGATGACGCACACCCCGAAGGTGTGGCCGGAAGCCGTCAGCGGGAGGAAGGCCCATGCCTCCTTGGTGGTCGGGGGCCGGCTGGCGCCCTCGGGGAACGCGGACGCCCATTCCTCGCGCGACGAGTAGAAGAGGGGCTCGCCCGTCAGGACCGCCCGCCCGACCGGATGGGCGGCCGACAGCTCCATGCCCTGCGTGCCGTGCATCTGCCGGAGGAACGTGTCGGGGTAGGCGACCGACCCGATGTGTACGAGCCTGTCGCCCTCTCGGACGAGTACCAGCAGGCCCCCGGCATCGAACGGCGGCAGCACACGGTGCGCGATCGCGCTCACCACGTCGTGCGAGGTGGTGGCCGCGGCGAGCTGACTGGTCAGTTCCACCGTCCGGCTCGCCCGCTCCGCCGCGCTCCGGATGGCCTCCACCTGTTCGGTCTCACGGCGCCGCGAGTCGGTGACGTCGGTGAGGTAGAGGGTGACACCGCCGGGAACCGGGACGAGCCGCAGGTGGTGGCAGAGACCGGTGTCGGCCATCGTGACGTCGAAGCCGAGAGCGACGGACTCCTCGGCCCCGCGCCTGCACCGCTCCTCCACGTCCGGCATGCTGCGCAGCGCGGGCAGGCCCCACAGGTCCCGTCCGAAGAGCTGCTCGTCGGGGGCGCCGAGAACACGCTCGGCCTCCAGGTTGGCGAACGTGATGCGCCAGTCGTCGTCCACGGACAGGAACGCGTCGCTCATGTACTGCAGGGCGCGGCTCAGGGCGTGGCGGGTGGAGCGCGACGCGTCGCTCGCCCAGCCCTTGCCGACGATGCGCGCGACCTGCCCCTGGTCGTCGAGGACGACGTGACCGGACGCACGGGTCCACGAATAGCTGCCGTCGCCGCCCCGGACCCGGTACTCGGCCTCGAACGGGGTGTGCGTCCGGATACTGCGGTCGGCCGCCGCGAGCGTGCTCGGGAGGTCGTCGGGGTGCACCGCCTTCATCCAGCTCTCCACGCGGGGCACGAAGTCCGCCGGATCGGTGTGATAGACGCTCATGGCCGCAGCGTCCCAGAGCAGCTCACCCGTGCGCACGTCCCACTCCCACGAGCCGACGGGAGTGAAGTCGAGGTCGGTGCCGAGCCGGGCCGGCGCCGGCATCCCTTTCAGCCGGCCCATCGTCCAGTCCGCCACCGTGGTGAGGAACGTCCACTGCTCGGGCGTCGGCTCCCGGTTGTCTCCGCTGAGACAGGTGATCGCGCCGATGGCGCGCGGCCCGTCGACCAGCGGAACGGAGAACCAGCCGGACCGTGACAGCAGCGGCGCGGCCGACTCCACGAGGTCCGCGGGGACCGCGCCCCGCCATACGGGCTCGCAGGACCGCACGGCACACGCGGTGGCGGTGGGTCCGTTCTGGTCGACGATCTCCCAGGCCCGCGTCAGCGACTCCGGCAACCCCGCGGAGGAGACGAGACGCAGCGCCGACATCGGGCCCCGCAGATAGACGGCCCCGCCGACGCACCCCAGCTCCGCCATGGAGTGCTGAAGGGCGAGCCGGAAGACCTCGCTCTCCGTGATGCCGTCGTCAGCGGTGTCGAGTACGTCCAGCCGCCTGATCACAGACCCAATATAGGGTGCAATGCCGGTAATGACATTGTCTGTCGATCGCACTGCTCGCCGATGACGGCGGCCACGCGCTGAGGGCGCCTCGGGGAGTCGACCGCTTCGAACCCGGGCGAGAACGCCCGGGCGGCGCGCCACGGGACGGCGCAATCCGTGCGTGTCGCCATGATGATCGCTTTTGGTGGTGCAACGCAGCATCACCGCCTTCGAAGGGACACACCCATGCGCATCCGCACGGCACTCGCCCTCCCCGCCGTCGCCGTCGTCGCCCTGGTCGGCCTGGCCGGAACCGCCGCCGCCGACGGTGACGCCGGAAACGGCAACGGCGACGGCACCACCGCCACCCAGACCATCACGGACAACACCCTCAGCGGCCTGGGCATCCCCGGAGACGTCTTCAGCGTCGGCAACACCGGCCTGGAGCAGAACCCGGTCACCATCACGTTCGCGAGCATCGACTAGTCCGTTCGGTCGACAGCGGCGCCCGCCGCCGACAGCCACTGCCGACGGCGCTCGGCCCCCGAGCCGCCACGTCCGGGGCACCGGACGGAAAGGCCGGCGTCCCGGTGGCCACCTTCCCGGGGCGCCGGCCCTTGGCTCCAGCCCCCGCACCGAGGAGCCGTCTCCGTACGACTCCCGGGTTGCGGGCCCCCGCACGCGCCCCCACGCTGACCTGGACGCCCACGTGATCACCGATCCCGGCCCGGCAGCGGTGGCCCCGCCTCGCCCGGGCCTCGCGACGATCCGCCCACGGGAGCACGGGGGCGTCGGTCCCGACGAAGCGAGGGCGGTGGCACACAGGTGAACGCCGGACCGCGCCGTTCGCACCGGCAGCAGGACGCGCCCGGCACGGCGCGCGGCGGCCGCCGGATGCGCTCCGTCGTCCTCGGGAACCGTTCCGCGCGCGGAGCTCGCTCCGTGGCACGGGCCCGCAGCATCGGCGCGACCGCGGGCTCCCGCGGCGGAGGCGGCGACGGCACGACGGTGGGCCACGGACTCCGGGTGGCCGCGGCGTACGCCTGGCGGCTGGTGATCGTCGGTGTGGTCGCCTACGCGGTCTTCTCCCTCCTGGGCCGGCTGCAACTCGTCGCCGTGGCACTGTTCCTCGCGTTGGTCATCACGGCCGTGCTGCGCCCCCTGGCCGACCTGCTGGCCCGTCACATGCCCCGGACCCCCGCCGTGGTGCTCAGCATCGGCGGCAGCGTGCTGTTCGTCCTCGGCCTGCTGGCACTGGTCGGCAGGCTCGTGGCGGGAGAGTCGGTGCGCCTGGGGAGCGAGTTCGCGGGGGGACTGGGGCGTATCGAACGGTGGCTGGAGGGCTCTCCCTTCCATGTGAGCCACGCGGTTCTGTCGAACCTCCAGGACAAGGTCGCCCATCTCGTCTCCGAGAACCGGTCGGTGCTGATCAGCAGCGCTCTCAGCGGCGTCGGCCGTGCGGTGGAGGTCATCACCGGGCTGGTGCTCGCCCTGTTCTGCTCACTGTTCTTCATCCGCTCCGGTGACAGGTTCTGGCGCTGGTTCAAGGACCTGATCCCGCGGAGCGCCCGAGACCCCTGGGACCGGGCGGGCCGCGCGGCCTGGCGGTCCTTCGCCGGATACACACGCGGCATCATCATCGTGGCCGCGACCAACGCCGTGCTCGTCGGGATCGCGCTGTACGCGCTGGGGGTCCCCCTCGCGCTGCCGCTCACCCTGCTGGAGTTCTTCGCGGCCTTCATCCCGTTGGTGGGTTCTCCCGTCGCGCTCGGCGTGGCCACCGTCGTCGCGCTGGCCACCAAGGGGCCGGTCGTGGCGATCGTGGTGCTCTGCCTGATCGTCGTGATCGGCCAGTTGGAGGGGCACGTACTCCACCCGCTCGTCCTGAGCTGGGCGGTCCGCCTGCACCCCGTGGTCGTCGCGGTCTCCGTCATCGGCGGAAGCATCCTCGCCGGTGTCATCGGAGCCGTCGTGGCCGTGCCGATGGTGTCGGTCGCGTGGTCCGTGATCTGTGAGCTCCGCAGACCGCCCGAGCCGGCGGGCCGCTCACCGGACGGTCCGCCCGCGCCGCCCTGACACCGGCGGCGTCAGAGCGGCCGTGTCCGGCATGCCCTGATCGTCAATCCGCCCAGCCGAGCGACGAGTAGACGCTCCCGGTGGCGATGGCGGTGAGTGCCGTACGGGTGTACGCGACCAGGTCGTCCGGGAGCGCGTCCAGGGGCCACCACCGCCATGCGGTGCACCGGTCGGGTTCCAGGACCTGGGGTTCGCCGCTCCAGCGGGCGGCGGCGAAGAACAGCTGCACCCGCGGAAAGGGGCTCCCGGGGTTGCACATGTCCACGGTGTGGACGAGGGACAGCGCGTCGGCCTCGACGGCGATCCCGGTCTCCTCCGCCGTCTCCCGCACCATGCAGGCGAGCGCGGACTCGCCCGGCTCCCGGTGCCCGGCGGGCACGTGCCACGTCGAGGGGGCGTACGCGCTGTCCGGATGGCGTCGGCCGAGCAGCACCGCACCGTCCCGTACGAGGACCAGGTGGGCGCCGACGATGCTGCGGGCGCGGACCGCGCCCCCCTCCCGGATCCGCAGGGTCTGCGGTACTCCGTCCGCGTCGAGGCGGGGGCGCGGGTCCCTCCGGTGCTCGCGGAGCACGGCCGCCGTGCCGGGATCCATCGTCATGTGCGCCGTCTCGGCGATGTGCGTCCAGCGCAATTGGATGCCCTCGTGGAGGGGGATCTCGTGGGCGGGCCTGTTCAGCGTGCCCACATGGACGAGACAGCGATCGGTCAGTGTGCCGTCGATGTCGAAGGTGTCGACGACGAGGAAGGGCGCGAGATCCGGGACGGTGAGACCGGTCTCCTCGAGGAGTTCGCGGGCGATCCCCTCGGCGGGCGACTCGCCGGGCTCCGTGCCGCCGCCCAGCAGACCCCATTGACCGGGCCGCCAGATGGGCTTGTTCGCGTCACGGAGGTGCAGGAGGTACCGACCGGAGTCGTCGACGAGGAGGGCCGAGGTGCCGTGGTGCTCGGTGGCGGGCCGGGGGTGCGGGGACGGCATGGCGTCCAGGCCGGTCATACGGGGGTCCTTTCGGCGGGGAGAGGAGGACGGGGGCGCTCGGGTCGGGCCGGTCAGCGTTCCTGGGAGAGGCGCAGGAGATCGGCGAACGTGCCGCCGGCGTGGACGAGATCGTCGTAGGTGCCCTGTTCGGTGAGGCGGCCCTTCTCCATGACGACGACGTGGTCGGCGATCCGGGTGTTCTCCAGGCGGTGCGTGACGACGATGGTGATGCGGTCGGCAGCGATGGTCTTGATCCTCTCGAAGATGCCGTGCTCGCCCCGCGGGTCCATCTGGGAGGTGGGTTCGTCGAGGATGAGCAGCGCGGGCCGCCGGTACAGGGCCCGGGAGCAGGCGAGGCGTTGCCACTGGCCGCCGGAGAGTTCGGCGCCGCCGAAGATCTCCCGGGCGAGGAGCGTGTCGAGTCCGGCGGGAAGATCCTCGATCGCCTCGCGCATGCCGACCGCGTCGACCGCCTCCCACACGTGCTCGTCGTCGGACGACCGGGGCTGGCCCAGCGTCACGTTCTCGCGTGCCCGCAACGGCCACTGGGCGAAGATCTGCGGTACGAGCCCGGTGTGGTTCCAGACGGTGGCGGGGTCGGCTTCCGCCAGGTCGGTGCCGTTCCAGGAGACGCGCCCCTTGTCCGCCAGGTAGATGCCGGTGATCAGCCGGGTCAGGGTGCTCTTGCCGGAGCCGTTGACGCCCACGATGGCGAGGATGTCACCGCGCCGGAGGGTCAGGGAGACCCCGTCGACCGCCGGTTCGGACTTCCCCGGATACGTGTAGCCGACCTCGTCCAGACGGATCTCCTCCACCGGTGCCCCCACGACCGCTCGGCCGCGCCGGGGCGCACGTGCCGCCGCGTCGTCGAAGAAGGCCTGCATGTCGCCGAGGTAGAGGCTGGTGTGGAACACGGCGGCACCGTTGACGACCACCTGGGACAGCGCGGCGAGCGTCGTCTGGACCGCGACGACCGCCGTGGCGGCGACGGCCGGTTCGATCCGCCCGGTCACCGCCAGCCAGGCGAGCACGCCCCAGGCCGCGGCGAGGAACGTGCCGCCCGCGAGCGAGGAGAGCAAGGAGATCCGGAGGGTGCGCGGCGCGGCGGCGAGCGTGCGTCCGTCGACCCGCTCGGAGAGCGCCCGGTACCAGTGGACGAGGTAGTCGGTCATGCCGTTGGCCCGGACCTCGTCACCGTACTTCGGCGTCGTCGCCCACCAGCGCGTCATCCCGCGTACGTTGCGGTCGGCGACGTTCGCGTAGTGCGTCTCGTAGTCGACCCGGGCCGTGAGGACCGCGCCGATACCGGCCGGGGCGACGGCCAGCAGGAGCAGGGGAAGCATCCGGGGATCGAGCACGGACAGCACCCCGCCCGCGGTGACCATCCTGATCAGGGCGGACAGGAAGCGCTGGGCGTCCGTCACCATCACGGTGGTGCGGATCACCCCCATCTCGGCGGCCTCCTGCCGGTCGGAGAAGCCGTCCACCGCGTAGGCCGCGGCTTCGACCCGGCAGACCGCCTCGACGAGCGCGGTGTCGGTGGCCGTCGTCAGTCCGGGCGTGACGCGCCGTTCCGCGTACGCGGCGACCGCCACGGCCAGCCGGGCCACCGCACTGGCGCCGGCGACGACCGCGAGCGCGGGGAGCGCCGTCCCCAGCCGGTCGGCGACCGCACCCGTGCCCAGCAGGGGAACCATGGCCTTCGCGGTCGCCGTCAGCAGCACGGCGGCGCTGACACCGGTGGCCAACTGGCAGGCGAGGATGAGGAGTACGGCCGGGCGGTCGATTCCCCAGGCCATCGCGGTGATCCGCCGCAGGACGCGGGGGAGTTGCGAGCAGAGGGCCCGGAAACCGACCTCACCGAGTGGATTGACGGAGTAGTGCCCGGAGTAGGTGATCTCGGCGGGCTGCGGTGGTGCCGGTGGCGAGGCTGCTGTGGTGGAGCGGGAAGCAGAGGTCAACTGGACGTCTCCTCGGGCGATTTGATGCGATGAGAGCCGCTTTCAGATGACTCAACGACACGTGCCGCGATATCGAACACACGTGTTTCGGCCGCATCGGATTCCGTGCGGCACGGGGAGGCCGGACAGGGCGGGCCGGGATACCGGGGCCGGTCCGCACCCGCGGCTGTCCGAATCGCCGTGGCTGATGCGGGAGTGACGGGTGGGACCTGCGGCACGGTGGGGCCGGTGTCCAGCGCTCCCCGTCGACCACCCCGGCCGGCGCTGCGGTTCCCTGCGGAGCCGGTGCTGGATTCGCGCGGCGGGAGGGAGTCGAGCCCGTCCGCACCGGTCCCACACAGGTTCCGTGTGCCGTGCCCTTTGAGGCGCGACCCGACCAGGAGTCGGTTTTGCGGGTCTCCGCGCGGCCGCTGCCCACCCCGGCCGTCCGACGGAAAACCGCCCGCGACGGCGTGCGTCGGCCGCGGGCAGGTCCCGTCGCACGACCCTGGGTTCCGGCACTTTTCCCAAGGAGCGACAGGACGCCGCCGTCGGGGCCGACGTCACCTACCTCTTCGTCAGGCGCACGTCCTTGGTCACGCCGTGGGGCCCGACCAGCCGGTGCCGATCAGGGGCCCTTCCGTGAGGCCGACGACGGTTCTTGTACTCGGCAACCCGTCGAGCGCGGGGAGTCCGGTCGGCCGACTGCCGGAACCGGGCCGGCACGCCTCGTGGAGGGGGCCTGCCCAGCGGGCGCCGCCGAGGCCGGCACTCGGCGGTGCAGCGAATGGCCGCCCGTCATGCCGGTGCCGCGGTCGGTACGGAGCTGCCGAGCGGGTCTGATCGGCACCGGCACAGGGCGGCTGGGTCAGGAAGCCTCCACCGCCGCCTTGATGCGCTGCCCGAACGCCGGTGCGTCCTTGCGGGCCGCGCCGAGCGCGAAGCCGACGAGAAGCTTGCCGATGCCGTGGCCGTTGAGCACGTTGTAGATCCGGACACGGGTCGTGCCGGTGGCAGTGGACTCGAGGTCGTAGCCGCCCTCGTCCGCCGTCACGGAGTTCTTCGAGATCTCCGTCCAGCGGATCAGGTGGGGCGGCTCGAACTCGGTGATCCGGAACCTGCGGGCCGACTTCATGCCGGCGTCCTTCACCGTGCTGGTGAAGATCGTGCCCACGGCCGTAGGGCCCTCGGGCGTCTTCGTGATCTCCTGCACCCTGGGGCTGAACTTGGGGTCGTTCGTGCCGGCGGCGAGAAAGGCGAACACCTCCTCGACGGGACGGTTGACCTCGGTTGTCGCCTCGAACTGACCGGACACGGTTCCTCCTGTGCTGCGATCACGAACGCCGCTGGGCACGCGGGCGGGCCGCGCCCTTCCAGACTATGGGCCATGCGCGCCCCCGTCGCGTCAACCAGGACCCCTTCGCAACACGACCGACACGCGGGCCGGTCCCCGGGCGGTCGCGGTCACCGGCGGGTCAGCGGTCCAGCGACTCGGTCAGGCGCACGGTGTAGCCGTCCTCCTCCATCAGGACGACGGTGACACCGAAGGGATTGGGGTGGTCCATGTCCATCGGCGTGAAGGCGTAGTCCACAGCGGCACGGACGGGCGCCACCAGGTCACCGCCCTCCTGGGGTGCCGGGGGCGCTTTCCACTCGATTCCCGCCGTCACCGCCTCTCCCTCGCCCTTCGGGGCGGGCACCGTCTCGTCGTAGGGGAACTGGTGCAGCACATGGCCCTCAGGGGTGGCGTGGACCATGTTCAGGCACGGGACAGGGCCGCCGGAAGGCAGCCCGCACACGGTGCTGACGTCGCGGGACTCCCACGCGAGGACGACCTCGTCCGCCCCGGCCGCCGCCGCGATGTTCGACAGCGCGGCGATCCCGGTGAGCGCGTCGGCTCCGGGCTCGACCGGGCGGAGCCAGATCAGCCCGACCAGTTCGCCGCGCACCAGCGGCATGATGACCGGCTTGGGCACCGCGCCCTCGCCCACTGCTGTGCCGTAGGTGCCTTTCATCGAGCTGACCAGCGTGTCCCACGTTCGGCTGTCCACAAAGGCCCCCCTTCTCCTCGCTGCTGTCCTCGAACTCAGCCGACCCTGCCACGCCGGGCGTCGTCGTGTCAGCGCGATGTCCGGCTTGTGCCCCCTTGGGGTGGGACGATCCGCAGGCGGTCGGTCGCCTAGGCTCCATCAGGTGCAGCATGTGGAGATCCTTCAGTTGCTGGTGTCCGCCGTCCACCGGTTCGAGGGCCGTCCCCGTGACGGGGCGCCCGCGCTGCCGGACGAGGACCTGGTGACGACGGCGCGGGTACGCGCGGACCTGGGCATCGTCGGTGACCGCTACTTCAATCGTCCGGCCCACCGCAACGCCTCGGTCACGCTCATGGCGGCCGAACGCTTCCCCGAGGGCCTCGACGCGCCGGCGGACCTGCGAGCCACCCGGCGCAACGTCCTGCTGAGAGGCGTCGACATCGAGTCGTACATCGGCGCCACCGTGTCCCTGGACAGCGGTACAGGCCCCGTCGTCCTGGCCGTACGCGGCGAGGCGCGGCCCTGCGCGTGGATGGACACGATGTTCGGCCCCGGTGCCCAGCGGGCACTGCGCGGCCGTGCCGGGGTCCGCTGCCGCCCGCTGTCCGACGGGACGCTCACCGTGGGGCCGGCCGTGTTCTCCGTCGTGGAGCCCGCGCCGGACAAGGGGTGAGCGGAGTTTCGGAGGTCCCGGACGAAATACGGCTCCACGGTCTCCAGCCGTAGCCGCGCGCTCCGTAGCGGGTGCCGGTGTCGGTGCGGGCGAAAGCGCGCCACCTCCTGTCGGGCGCACTGCGGGGGGTGCCGGCGGGGCCCCGACGTTATTCAACCGATTGGTTGACAATGGGGCGCCCGCCGTCGTACGGTTATTCAACCGAAGGGTTGAATAGAGGAGGTGGGACGTGGTCGACGACCGGCTGTCCCGGGTGTTCTCCGCGCTGGCCGACCCGACGCGACGCGACATCGTCGCGAGGCTGGCCGGCGGCGACGCCACGGTGAACGAACTGGCCGAGCCCTACGACGTGACCGTCCAGGCCGTGTCCAAGCACATCAAGGTCCTGGAGGACGCCGGTCTCGTCAGTCGCACCAGGGACGCCCAGCGGCGGCCCTGCCACCTCGAAGGTGAGGTGTTCGACCTGATGACGAAGTGGATCGAGCGGTACCGCCGCGAGGCGGAGGACCGCTTCCGCCGACTCGACGCCGTACTCGAGCAGATGGAGGAACGGCCCGCTAAGGACAACACGCCCAAGGAGGAAGCATCATGAGCACCGCAGGGGCCAACCGTCGGCTCGAGACGCAGATCGAGGCCGACCCGGCGCTGCCGACCATCGTCATCACGCGGGAGTTCGAGGCCTCGCCGGGCCGGGTGTTCAGGGCCTACACGGACCCCGACCTCGTCGTGCAGTGGCTCGGCCCGCGCCGGCTGAAGATGCGGATCGAGGAGTACGACGCCCGCAGCGGCGGCGCGTACCGCTATGTGCATCGCGAGGACGACGGCACCGAGTACGGCTTCCGGGGCGTGTTCCACGAGGTGCGCCCGGACGAGCGCATCGTGCAGACCTTCGCCTACGACGGCTACCCGGACAGTGTCAGTCTGGAGAAGACCGTCTTCGAGGATCTCGGCGGCCGCACCCGGGTCACCACGACATCAGTCCTGGAATCCGTCGAAGCACGCGACGCGATCATCAAGAGCGGGATGCAGGACGGCGTCCGCCAGGGCCACGAACGGCTCGACGAGTTGCTCGCGGACCCGGGAATCGACAAGGCCGACGACAGGACCGACTCCGACGGGGAGCTTCGGACCGACGGAAAGGGACTGAATCCATGACGAGCGCAGCCGACGAACACCGCACCGTCGCGGGGGACTTCACGGAACGCGTGCGCGGTGTCGACCCGAAGGCATGGAACAACCCGGCGCCCTGCGAGAACTGGGTCGCCCGGGACGTGGTGCGCCACCTCGTCGAATGGTTCCCGGCCTTCCTGAAGTCCGGGGCCGGCGTCGAACTGCCCCACGGCCCCTCGGTCGACGACGATCCGGTCGCCGCCTGGACCGTCCACTGCGACGGAGTGCAGGCGCTCCTCGACGATCCGGCCACGGCCGGCAAGGTCCTGTCGAACCCGCACATCGGTGACGTCCCACTCGACCAGGCGGTCGACCGCTTCTACACCGCCGACGTCTTCATGCACACCTGGGACCTGGCGCGGGCCACCGGCCAGCGGGAGGCGCTCGATCCTGTCAGGTGCGCGCGGCTGCTCGACGGGATGCTGCCCCTCGACGACGTGCTCCGCAAGAGCGGCCAGTACGGACCGCGGGTCGAGGTCCCCGCGAGCGCCGACGTGCAGACCCGTCTGCTCGCCTTCATCGGCCGTACCCCCTGAACGACGGGGCGGGGCGACGGAGCCGACCGGCACGACGCCCGGGACGAACGGCCTGTCCCCGTCACCGTCACGGTCCCGTCTCTCCGTCTCCCTCTCCGTCGGAAAGTGCCGTACGGGCCGTGGCGTGATGCCACGGCCCGTACGGTGCCTACGCCGTTGTGCGGCCGGTGGGGGGGTCAGGCGGCCTTGTTCACCTTGGCGAGGGCCTTCGCCAGACCGTTGGCCCACAGCTGGTTCACGCGGGAGCGCTCGGTCGTGTTCGGGTAGCGGTTGGTGCAGGACGTGCCGGGGCCGCCGCCCGACATCAACTCGCTGCACGGGCCGCTGTAGTGGTCCGGCAGACCCAGGACGTGTCCCGTCTCGTGAGCGGTGACACGGATCGAGTCGTACTGCCGGTTCTGCGCGTAGTCCAGGAAGATGTAGCCGCTGCCGTGGCCGTTCGTCGAGGCGTACGAACCACGCGAGTCGTTGCCCTCGTAGTAGGTGAAGTCCGCCCCGCCCGTGGTCGACTGGAGCTTGACGTTGGACACGGAGCTGTTCCAGATCGAGGCGGCACTCGATATCTGCGAGCGGAAGCTCGGCGCCTGCGAGGCGTTGTAGTAGACGGTCACCGACGCGAGCGACGGGTTGGCCGTCTGCCTCTTGGCGACCGACTTCAGTACGGCGTCGAAGAACGCCTTGTTGCCGGCGGCGCCTTCGGCTCCACCGACGTACCGGGCGTTCGCGGTGGCCGGGGCGGCCGGGGCCGGCTGGGCACTCGCCGGGACCGCGGTGCCGAGCGCGGCGGACACCAGGCCGGTACCGAGGGCGAGGGCCACGAGTCTGCGGGACGTCTTCGAGGAACGCATGGGGGGTGCTCCTACTCGTTCGTGTGGGGTGTGAACGATGGGTTCAGCAGGAGTGTCGGGCAGGCGAAGGGTCCGGCGGATGATGGCAACAGGGGATAGCACCGGGCTATCGGGGCCGACTCGTGAGCGTTCGTCGCGATTTGAACATCTGGTGCGCCGCCCCGTGCCGCCCTACCCTTCCGGCATGGATCTGGAGGTGAGGCACTTACGTGCCCTGTGCGCCATCGCCGACGCGGGCAGCCTGCACAAGGCCGCCCGTGAACTCGGCGTGGCACAGCCTTCGTTGAGCACCCAGTTGCGCCGCATCGAGCAGACCCTCGGCGGGCAGCTCTTCGTCCGCGCGGGCACGGGCTGCCGTCCCACACCGCTCGGGCACGCCGTACTGAGCCGGGCGCGGCCCCTCGTCGCGGAGTTCACGGCGATGGTCACGGAGACGAGAGCCGCCGTCGCCCGGGCCGCCGACGAACGCCGACTGCGGATCGGCGCCACGGCCAGCCGCGCCCTGCCCGGCTGGATCCGGCGACTGCGCGCCCGGGTCCCGCGAACCGAACCCACCCTGCGGATGGACGTGTCGGCGAACTCCCTGCTGAGCATGGTCGCAGGGGGCTGGCTCGAACTCGCCTTCGTCCACGAGGTGGAGGGCAGCCCCCTCTCTGTCCCGCCCGAACTGTGCCTGCGTGTTCTCGTCGAACGGGAGCCGCAGTTCGTGACGCTCGCCCCCGAACACCCCGCGGCCCGGCGACACGAAGTGCCCCTCGCCGAACTCGCCGACGAGCAGTGGATGGTGGACTCGACCGTCGACGGCGAGTGGGACGGAGTGTGTCGCGTGCTGCGCGGGGCGGGACTCGACCCCGACATGCTGCACGGCGACTACCTGACCGCCTACTCGCTGGCCGCCACCGGCGAGGTCGTCACGGTCAGCCAGCCCACCGCTCGCCCTCGCTCCGACGTCGCCATCCGCCCGCTCCAGGGCGACCCGATCGGCGTACGGCTCCTGCTGGCGGCACGCACCGAGGCCGAACTCGACAACGGTTACAAGGAGTTGGAGGAGGCGTACTGGGAGGCCGCACACCAGGCGCCGGCCTACCGGGAGTGGCTGATCCGCAACAAGGCGCGGGAGACGGCGCGAGCGCTGGGCGCGAGCGCCGGGGGAGCGGGGCACGAGGGTCCGGAGCGGATGCTCGTCGCGGACGCGGGGCAGAGCGGGTGACTCCTGCCGACGGTGAAGTGTGACGGCGGCGCTGAGCACGTCGGAGGACCGGGTCGACGCGGGCGGCTGCCGGCGGCCTCGACCGAGGTGCCTCGGGGAGGCCGCCGCGCGGCGGGGCGGTCCTGCGGGAGGTGGTCGTCAGCGGACGACGTCGAAGACGTTCATCTGCAGGCCGTTGGAGTACACGGCGTGCTCGACGAGCTTCAGCTGCTGGGTGTCCTTGTCGGTCGCCGGGAACAGCCGCTTGCCCGCGCCGAGCAGCAGCGGGAAGACGAGCAGGTGGTAGCGGTCGACGAGACCGGCGTCCGCGAGGCCGTGGTTCAGGGCGGCGCTGCCGTGCACGATGATCGGGCCGCCCTCGGTCTCCTTGAGGGCGGCCACCTCGTCGAGGTCCCGCAGGATGGTGGTCTCACCCCAGTTGGAGACCAGCGCGTCCTCGGTGAGACCACTGGAGACCACGTACTTCGGCATGTCCTTGTAGCGGGCGAACTCCGGCATGTCGGGCCACACGGGGCTGAACGCCTCGTAGCTGGCCCGGCCCATCAGGATCGCGGCGGCCTCCTCCTGCTCCCGCCCCTTGATCTCGAAGGCCTCGGGGACGAACTCGACGCCCTTGAAGGTCCAGCCGGCGTTGCGATATCCGGCTTCGCCACCGGGTGCCTCCATGACGCCGTCGAGCGAGACGAACGCGGAGCTGATCAGGGTGCGCATGCTGGTTCCTTAGTGTCCGGTGTGCGGTCTTCGCGTGTTCGCCGCCGTCTCGACGCGATCGAGTCGATGGCCCCTCGCTGAGTCTTACGGGCCGCACCGGCGACGGACCGGTACGACACCGTCGGCATCCGGACGCCTGAGGTTCCTCGATCACGGCGGCGTCCAGTACTGCTCCAGGATCCATCCGACAAAAAATATTGTCAAGGAGGGAAAAGGTGTCGGTGTCTAGGTGTGCCGGGGCCAGGCGGCGAAGCGGGTGCTGCGAGCTGAGCCCAGTCTCAGGGAACTTCCGGGGCCGGGCAGCTGGGCGCCTGGGGCGAGGCCGGTCGGCGTGCCGTCGGGGGCGGTTCGGGGAGGTGAGGTGCTGGTGCCGGCATCAATTGCGTCCGGTGCGGTTCGGGAGGCGGGGGAGAGGGCAGCTCCGGTCGGCGAACGGCCCCGGTCCTCAGGTCACGGCCGACGTTCGTCCCGCCGTGGGTCCTCGTCCGCGCCTCGGCGTGACCCCGTGGCGTTGAACCAGCCCGGTCTGACCTCGGCCAGCAGATCCGTGAGGCCGTCGACCGCAGCCCGCAGGTCCTTCTCCGAAGGGTCCACCGGTGTCGGCAGGCTCCGGCCGTGGGTCCGGAGTCGCCAGAAGTCGAAGATCTCCGCTCCGTCCGCGGTGAAGTCCACGTCGACGTCAATCCCGGACGGGCTCGTCAGCCGGCAGCCCGCTTCGTGCACCAGGTACGTATGGCCGCCGGCTTCACCGCGGCGGGCGATCAGGCCCGAGCGGACGAGTGCCGGCAGGTCCGCCAACCGCTCCACCGAGGGGACAGAAGCACTGACCTCCGCTCTGGCGTCGCCGAGAGCGGCAAGGAACCCGAGCAGCAGCACTCGGGCCGCCTCCGCATCGCGTCGGGATCCGCCGTCGCCCTCACCCTCGGTGGGGTCGCTCATCGCGGGTTCCGCGGCGACGGTGCAGGGCCGGTGTCGGGTGCATCGCCGTGACGTCGGCTCACTCCGGCGCACGGGTCGTGGGGCGTCGTCCGGTTCCCTCGGCGCGTCAAGTGGTCGGCCCCACGCCGGATGTGGGCGCGGCGGCCTCCAGGTCGGTGATCGTGCCCGACATGATCGTGCGCACGTGCTCGGTGATGTGTTCCGCCGGCCAGTCCCACCAGGCCACGTCGAGGAGACGGTCGATCTCCTCCTCGCTGTAGCGGGTGCGGATGAGACGGGCCGGGTTTCCGCCGACGACGCCGTAGTCGGGCACGTCCGCGGTGACGACGGCACCGGAGGCGATGATCGCGCCGTTGCCGATCCGTACGCCGGGCATGACCGTCGTGCCGTGCCCGAACCAGACGTCGTGGCCGACGACGGTGTCGCCCCGGTTCGGCAGGCCGGTGAGCAGGTCGAAGTGGTCGGCCCAGGAACCACCCATGGTGGGGAACGGGAAGGTCGACGGCCCGTCCATACGGTGGTTGGCGCCGTTCATGATGAACCGCACCCCCGTGCCCAGCGCGCAGAACCTGCCGATGATCAGCTTCTCCGGCCCGTAGTGGTAGAGCACGTTGCGTGTCTCGAACGCGGTCGCGTCGTCCGGGTCGTCGTAGTACGAGTACTCCCCGACCTCGATCAACGGCGACTTCACCAGCGGTTTGAGCAGTACCACACGCGGCTGGTCGGGCATCGGACGAAGAACCGTCGGGTCGGCGGGGACGGGCATGATGTGTGGTTCCTTCCGGGCACGGGTCGGTGTCTGCTCCGTGATCACGGTACTGCGCCGACGACGACAGGCGAGTGCGCGTGCGACAACAGGCCCCTGCCGACGGTCTCTTGCCGACGGCTGTCCGCAACGGGCCTCGCTTGAACGGAGCGAGCCGTGCCGGCGGGGACGACGTATCGCCGGATCCTCAGGCGATGACGACACACCGCCCTGCCGGCGCGTGGCGCGACTCTCCGTGAGCGCAACCGTGCTGACCACGCGGGCGAGCCGGGGAAGCAGCAGGTCCAGGTCGGCGGGCGGCACCACGTCGAAGAGATCGTCCTCGCCGTCCCGGACGGGTGCGCACTCCTGGTACACCCGGAGCCCGCCGTCGACGACCAACTCGTCCACCGTGGCCAGGAGTTCGTCATCGATCTCCAAGGACTCGAAGTGGACGCGGGCCTCGGGGACCATCTGAGGGGACGGGCGCTGCTCGTAGGCGTACGTCCAGGGGCCGTCACCCAGCCCGCGCGCACGCAGGAGGTCGGCGAGACGGAACCGGGGCGTCAGCGTCCCGTCCGTGTACATCAGCTTCTCGATGATGAGCAGCTTGAGGTTGAAGGCCTGGAGGTCGGCCACCGGTTCACCGTAGGTCGCGGGACCGACCCTGCGTCCGGCGTGCGTCCCTTCCGTCGTCCCGTACGGGCGGCGACGGCGTGTCCGCGTCGCCCCCGCCGACGGTCGCCAGATCCGCCGCGAGGTTCCGCAGCCAGCCGTCGATGTCGACCAGCGAGGGTCGTACGAGCGGTGGGGCCGCCGAGATGACCTCGGTCGGAAGGGGTGGCGTCCGCACGTGTACGCCGCCCGGCGGGAAGGTCGCGGCCCGTTCCAGGGCCGTGGTCAGCCGGGCGACCGACTCCCGCGCCCATCGAACGGCGTCGGGCGGCGCGGGGCCGTGGTCCAGCCGGGGCAGCCAGTGCGCCCCGGCCATCGCGTGGGAACCGCAGTTGAGCGCCGCGAGCCAGTCGGGACCGCCACCGCCGGGGCCTCTGCCGCCCTCCGTCCGGTACTGCGCGTAGGCGCCCTCGGCGATCCGGAGCCGGTGCCGGGCAAGCCGCAGCGCCTCCTCGGTCGCGTCGCCCCGAGCGCGTGCCTCGTCGGGCGCGTCGACCAGATCGGCGATGGTGAGCGCGACCAGACGCGCCACGGCACGCAGCAGCTCGGCGGCACTGCGCCGGAGCTCCGCGCGGGCCCCGGCGGGCCAGGCCAGCACGCCGCAGAGCAGACCGATCGTGCATCCCGTCAGGACGTCGAGGAGCCGTACCTCCGCGAGGCGCCAGGTGGCCGGCGTGAGCTGGCTGAACGCGGCGGACACCACCAGGGTGAACAGGCCCTGCGCCCAGGCGGGTCCGGCGATCGGCCCCACGGCGAAGGCCACAAACATGGCCGGTACGAGCACGACGGCGTACACGACGGTCGCGCCCCCCGCCCCGAACAGCAGCGCCCCGGCGGCCAGCGCGCCCAGCAGTGTGCCGACGGCCGCCGACCGGACCGTGGACCAGGTCGCTCCAGCGGTCGTGCGGCCCAGGGTCAGGACGGCGAGCAGAACCCAGAAGCCGTGCGAGAGGTCCAGCGTTCCGGCCACGAGGCGGGCGGCTCCGAGCCCCAGGGCCGTACGGACGGCGTTCTGGAACAGCACCGAGCGCAGGGTGAGGTTGCCGGTCAGCCGTAAGGCCAGGAGGCGTGGCGTGGAGGGTCGCGCGTACCAGAACTGGTCGTGCGGCATCCCGGGTGAGCTGCGGCGGCCGCCGATCGCGACGGTGACGGCGGTCTGCACGGTCAGCGCGGACGCGGCGACGGTCAGCACGTCGGTCCTGTGCCGCAGAAGCCGGGGTGACGCCTCGGCCCGGTCCTCGGAGGGACGTGCGCGGACGGCGACGAAGGCGGCGACCTCCTCTTCGAGCATCTCCTGGCCCGGAACGGCGCGGGTGCCGCGCAGGGCGCCGGCCGTCGCGGCGCAGGCCGCGGCGACCTCACGCAGCAGGGTCGCGCAGTGCGGGTCGTCGCCCGGTCGCGGAGCGGGCTTCTCGAACGTTCGGGCCAATTGGTCCAGAACCCGCCGCGTGGCGGATCCGGCGTGCGCGAGTCCCCGGGCGGTCCGGCCCGCTCCGGTCGGGCGGGAGGCGGGTGGCATCTGCGAGAAGCGCAGTGCCCGCCCTTCGTCGCGCAGGTGCCGCGCGCGTTCGCGATCGTCACCGTGTCCCTGAGCGACCGAGACGGCCGCCTCGGCGGCGAGATCGAGGGCGGCGGCGATCCGCGCACGGTAGGACGGCGGGGACGGCGCGGGCAGGAGCACCCGTTCGCACACGATCAGCAGCACGCCACCGGCGAGCAGACCGTAGAGCCGCTCCGGCAGCGTCTGAGGGGCGTAGGGCGGGAAGCACGCGAGCACGTAGAAGAGCAGCAGCCCCGGAACCACGCCCGCGGGTGCCGGGCCGTAGGCGGCGGCGAAGGAGACGCTGAATCCGATGACCAGCATCCCCGCCACGGCCGAGGCCGTCGTCACGGCCAGTGTGGTGCCGAGGGCGGTCAGGGCCACGGCGACCGGCAGGACCAGCAGGACCGTACGCGCGCGCTGGCGGCCGCTGCCGGGGACGGGGGAGAGGACGCCGAGCGCGATCGGTGTGAAGAGGGCGTAGACAGCGACGACGGGCCGGTCCAGTGCGTAGAGCGCGGTGTAGAAGCCGATGAGCGAGGCTGCCGTGACCCGCGCGGCCTGGCGTGCGGCCCGAACGCGGGCGGGGGAGAAGAACCCCTGCGGCATCGACGCTCCTTCCCGGCGCCTCCCCGGGTCCGTCCCCGCCGTAGGTCCATTGTCGGCCGGGAGACAGGCCGCGGCAGCGCGGCGCGGGCCGTTCACCGGCCACGCGAGCGCCGACGCACCTGCCCGCTCTGCCCCTCAGCCGATCAGAGCCTCGGTGATCTGACGCGTGGTCTGGGCGGCGACACGGGGGTCGGTGGCGGCATAGGAGGTGTACGCGTTCAGGGCGGTGGCCAGGGCCCAGCCGCGGCCCCGGGTCCACGTCGCGTCGTCCACCCCGAGCGCCGAGCGGAAGACACCTCGGCTCGCCGCCGACATGGAGGTGAAGGCCACGGTCATGTCGCGGGCGGGGTCGCCGATGCCGAGTCCGCCGAAGTCGATGACCGCGCTGAGCCGCCCGTCGAGGGTCAGCAGGTTGCCGGTATGGAGGTCGCCGTGGAACCAGACCGGTGCGCGGTCCCATCCCGGGGCGCTCAGCGCCGCGTCCCACAGCGAGGTCAGTGCCGCCCCGTCGAAGGTGCCGGCGACCTCGGCGATGGCGGCGCGGGTCGTACGGTCGCGGTCGGCCAGCCCGCCGGCCGTGAGGTCGGACCGGGTGCCCTCACCGGGCGTGCCGTCCGGTGCGCAGCCCTGCAGGGCGGCGAGGAAGCCGGCCAGTTCGGCGGCGGCCACGGTCGAGTCGGCCAGGGCCGCAACCGTCGCCACGTCACCGTCCAGCCAGCGGGACACCGCCCAGGCCCACGGGTAGCCGAGGTCCGGTTCCCCGACCGCGACCGGCACGGGGATCGCGAGCGGGAGATGCGGGGCGAGCCGTGGCAGCCACACGAACTCCTTCCTGGCCTGACCGAGGGCACCGGCATGGCGGGGCAGCCGGACGGCCATCGACGCGCCGAGCCGGTGGATGACATGGTCCGAACCGGCCGGGTCGACGCGCTCCAGGGGCAGTTCGGCCCACTGCGGGAACTGTGTGTCGATCAGCCGCCTGACGAGGGCCGCGTCGATCCGGGGACGGCTGTCCTGGGTCTCCCTCGCGGGCAAGAGCGCTCCTGTGGTCGGCCCGCGTCGTACGGCGGGCGGTCGGAGCCATCACAGTGCGCGGCGGTCCCGCCTGTCCAACGCATTCGAGAAAAGCAGGGGTCGAGACCATCGAGCCGGTGGCGCATGCCCTCGATCCTCCATCGTGCAACCGTGGGGTTGCACCTGATGGCCTGTTGTGCAACCCTGGAGTTGCATCTGATCGTGACGACCGAGGAGCCCTTCATGAGCGAGGACCGGATCGAACGCGAGACCCTGATCGAGGCACCCCTGGACCGGGTCTGGTCGCTGGTGGCCCAGCCCGGGTTCTGGGTGGCCGACAAGGCGAGCCTGCCGGGCACCGTGGCCAAGGAGGGCGACTCGCTCGTGCTGAAGAACTCCGAGCACGGCGACTTCCCGGTGCGGGTGGAGAAGGTGGATGCCCCGACCTACCTCGCGTACCGCTGGACGAGTGCGTTCCCCGGAGAGGAACTGCGCGAGGACAACAGCACGCTCGTCGAGTTCACGCTGACCGAGGAGGGTGACCGGACCCGGCTGCGGGTGGTCGAGAGCGGTTTCGCGGCGCTGGCCGGCTCCGAGGAACTCCGCGGCCAGAACCTGAAGGACCACACCCAGGGCTGGCCCCTGGAGCTCGACGCGCTCAAGGAGCGCGCCGAACAGCCCTCGACGTGAGCGAAGCACGTCCGGGGGGCGGCGGCGAAGCCGTCGACGGCGTCCTCGGTGCGCTGGCCGACCCGACACGGCGCCAACTCCTCGACCTGCTGGCCGAGATGGGCACGGGCACGGCCACGACCCTCGCCGAACGGCTCCCCGTCTCCCGGCAGGCGGTGGTCAAACACCTCGGCGTGCTGGACAGCGCGGGGCTGGTGTCAGCCGGCCGCGTGGGACGCGAGGTGCGGTACACGCTCCGGCCCGCCGCGCTGGACGCGGCGTCCCGGTGGATGGCGGCACTCGCGGCGGACTGGGACCGACGGCTGGCGAACATCAAGCGCGTCGCGGAGACGCCGGAACCGGGGCCGCAGGCCTCCGAGACGGACTGACCGGCATCGGTAGGGAATGGCCGGAGTCCCTGGCGCGGGGAGGGAGCGCGACCGCGGACGGGCCTCGTGTTGACCGGGAACGGCGATGCCGTTCCCGGTCACGGTGAACGGCTCGTCCGGCCGACGGGGCAGGGCGCGGGTCTCGAGAGGTTCACCGATCGTGCCGGTCCGGTCGTCGGTGAACCCGTTCCTCGTCACCGTCTGATGTCAGCTGGGTCACGATGACTGGCGCGGACGTGGCCGACCGTGGCGTGTCTCGTTGGACCCGTCATGACGATGTGGCACCAGGACAGACCCGTCACGGTCTCGGTCCGGTCTGCGGGCGCGGACTGGCTGAACGGCGCGGAGGGCGACTGCCGGTGGTGCTGTGCACTGGGCGCCCCCGAGCGGACCGAGGGCGTCCCCTCCACCGCGCCCTCCTGCGTCGAGCCCGCCGCCGCTCCGGCCGCCG